>NZ_JBDFLL010000001.1:0-2385000 GCF_047237705.1 Neobacillus canaveralius
AATTATTCATATCGCTCAAAAGCGACTTTATCATCTTACCAAGTTATCAACTTCATGTCAACAACTATTTCTAAAAACTTTTTTAAAACTTGTTGTCTCGCAACAACAGATATTAATATACCACCATTACAGAATGAGTGCAATAGCTTTTCCAACATATTTAGCAAATATACTAAAATAATAATTTTCAAACTACTCTTCTTTAACAAACAACAAAGCACCAGTAACCTGGTGCTTTGCCAATTTCATATTAACGATGACGCATTAACGGGAATAATAATACGTCGCGAATGGATGGAGAGTTGGTTAGCAGCATGACAAGACGATCAATACCAATTCCTAATCCACCTGTAGGCGGCATACCATATTCTAATGCCTCTACAAAGTCTTCGTCCATTTCATGAGCTTCATCATTACCCTGTTCACGTTCTTTTAATTGGGCTTCAAAACGTTCTCTTTGATCAATTGGATCATTTAACTCAGTAAATGCATTCGCATGTTCACGAGCAACAATAAATAATTCAAACCGATCTGTAAACCTTGGATCTTCTTCATTCTTTTTAGCAAGCGGAGAAATCTCTACTGGATGGCCATAAATAAAAGTTGGCTGTATTAACTTTTCTTCAACCTTTTGCTCGAAGAATTCATTAACAATATGGCCATATAGCATATGTTCAGTAATTTCTACTCCATGTTCCTTTGCAAACCCGCGGGCTTCTTCTACACTCATTTGTTTCCAGAAGTCTACCCCTGTATATTCTTTTATCGCGTCTACCATGTGTAGTCTTTTCCACTCAGGTTTAAGGTTAACTTCATAGTCTCCGTATTGGACCGTAGTTGTCCCTAAAACTTCCTGTGCAATGTGTGCAATTAGATTTTCAGTAAGACTCATTATATCCTGATAATCCGCATAAGCCTCATATAATTCAATCATCGTAAATTCTGGATTGTGACGTGTAGAAACACCTTCATTACGGAAAACACGGCCGATTTCATATACTTTTTCAAGTCCGCCAACAATTAGACGCTTTAAGTGGAGTTCAATTGCAATCCGCATGTATAGTTCCATATCAAGTGCATTATGGTGCGTGATAAACGGACGAGCAGAGGCACCACCTGCAATAGAGTGCATCATTGGAGTTTCAACCTCTAAATAACCATTATCATCAAGATAACGACGCATAGCTTGGATGATTTTACTGCGTGTAATAAAGGTCTCTCTGCTCTCTTGGCTGACAATTAAATCTAAGTAACGCTGACGGTACCTCTGCTCCACATCTTTGAGTCCATGGAATTTATCCGGTAACGGTCTGAGAGCTTTTGTTAAGAACGTATAGTTTTGAACCTTAACGGATAATTCTCCAACCTTTGTTTTGAATAAAGTTCCTGTTACACCGATGATATCTCCTAAATCAGATGAATCAAATACTTCATAAGCTTCCGCACCAATTGCGTCTACTCTAACATAAACTTGAATTTGTCCAGTGAGATCTTGGATATTAGCAAACCCTGCTTTACCTTTTCCGCGCTTAGTCATCATTCGGCCTGCAAGAGTAACTTCAACATTTTTTGTCTCAAGAGCTTCCTTCTCTAACTCTCCATACTGTTCTACTAACTCAATGATAGTATGAGTGCGTTCAAAGCGTTTTCCAAATGGATCTAGTCCATTTTCACGCATCGTATTCATTTTTTCCCGTCTGACCCTTAGCTGGTCATTTAATTCCTCTTGACTCATGCTTAATCAACTCCAATTACTTCTTTTTATGTAAACTAACATCTAAGCCCTTAAATAGTTCACTTTTTATGCATACTTTATTATTTTACACAATCCGGGCAATTCAGACATCAAAAAATATTAATATAAAAGAAAACTGCCAGTTATTTCACTGGCAGTGCTCATTAAATAAAAATAATTATAGAAAAGCTTATAGTCAAAGTCAAATTTATCCTACGATTACTTCTTCTTCTACTTCTGCTAAACTATTTAATAATCCTACTAATTCATCACGAGAATTACATTCGTTAATCGCATTTCTGACACGTGCATTTCCTCGTACACCTTTTAGATACCACGCGGCATGCTTACGCATTTCACGTACGGCAATATACTCATCCTTGAGGGCAATTAAACGATCAAGATGTAAGATACATACATCCATTTTTTCACGAACAGTTGGTTCATCCATCAATTTCCCTGTCTCAAGATATTGTACAGTACGGTAGATCATCCACGGATTACCTAAAGCAGCTCTTCCGATCATAACTCCATCACAGCCAGTTTCTTCAAGCATTCTTTTTGCATCTTGTGGAGTTTGTACATCACCATTACCGATTAATGGGATGTTTATAGACTGCTTTACTTCTCGGATTATGTCCCAGTTTGCTTTTCCTTCATACATCTGAACGCGGGTACGTCCATGAAGCGCAACTGCCTTACCACCAGCTCTTTCCACAGCCTGTGCATTTTTGACAGCAAAAATATGATCGTCATCCCAACCCATACGCATTTTAACGGTTACTGGTTTTTCAACTGCTTCAACAACCGCTGAGACCATTTCATAGATTTTATCGGGGTCTAACAACCACTTCGCTCCAGCATCACATTTTGTAATTTTCGGAACTGGACAACCCATGTTGATATCAATAATATCTGCATTTGTATTTTTATCTACAAATCGCGCTGCTTCCACCAGTGTTTTCTTTTCACCGCCAAAAATTTGCAGGCTGAGAGGTTTTTCACATTCGTCAATATAAAGCATATTCATCGTTTTTTCATTTTTAAGTACGATTCCTTTATCACTGACCATTTCCGCACAAACTAAACCAGCTCCGAACTCTTTAACCGTTAAACGGAAGGCAGAGTTACATACACCAGCCATTGGTGCTAAAACGACCTGATTTTTAATCTCAATGTCGCCGATTTTCAACATACAATCATACCTTCCTATTCATTAGGTGATAGTTCTTCTATGGTTATATTTAAGGTTTGACCAATTTTCTTTAGTAACTCACCTGTAGGCAGACGGTTACCTCTTTCAATTTCCCCAATAATTGATACTGATACACCAAGCTCCTTAGAGAAGCTCTCCTGTGTGTAGCCCTTTAGTTTCCGATAGGCTCGAATACGTCTTCCCCATTTTTCCGCTTCCATATTCGGACTCCTTCTTTGTTAGCTAATTCTTTGATCCATGCATTAAGTGGTTTTTCTATATTTGGTATGATTATGTCAGGTCTTATCTCTGACAATGGAATCATGACAAAATTCCGCTCTAGCATCCGTGGATGCGGTATAATAAGTTTCTCTGATTTTATATTTTCTTGGTTATAGAGAAGAATGTCAAGGTCAATTGTTCTTGGACCCCACACAATTTCCCTTTTTCTCCCAAGTTCAAGTTCAACCTTCAAACAAAAATCTAATAATTCTAACGCGCTCCATTCAGTCTGGATTTCAATCACCATATTTAAAAATAAATCTTGGTCCTCGTAGCCGACAGGATCTGTTTCATAAATAGAGGAGGTATTTACCAGCTGAATTTTGGGATGTTTTGCAAGGTATTCTATAGCTTTTATTAAATAATCATACCTGTTTCCGATATTAGATCCAAGGGAAATATATGCTGTATTTCCCATATTTATCTTCCCCTCGTAATTTCTACTGCGACGGATTGATAGTGACCAGGAATTGGCGGATCCGGTTTGATTACCTTTATTGTTACTTCAGAAACAAGAGTAAATTTCCCTAAAACAGACTCTGCAATTTTTTCTGCAACTGCTTCAACAAGCTTATAAGGTTTTCCTTCCACAACCTCTTTACAAGCCTGAAATAATTCACCATAGTTTACCGAATACTCTAGTTGATCACTTTGACCAGCCTTTTTTAAATCAACAAGCACCATTAAATCTACGACAAAACGTTGTCCAAGTCTCGTTTCTTCAGGAAAAACACCATGATACCCATAGAATTCCATTCGATTGACGAATATTTTATCCATAGCTGACACCCTTCTCCATTAGAATATCCATCATTTTCGCCATTCTGCTCATTTCTTTAACATCGTGTATACGAATGATTTGACACCCCTTTTGGATGCCAAAACATACCGTGGCACCTGTCCCTTCCATTCTTTCCTCTACCGGAAGATTTAAGGCTTGTCCAATCATTGATTTTTTCGAGGTTCCTAAAAGGACGGGGTAGCCGAGCGCAGTCAGTGTATCTAAGTTCTGCATCATTAAAATGTTCTCAGTCAAGTCTTTAGCAAAACCAATACCTGGATCTAGAATAATCTGATCGTCTCGAACACCCGCTTGTTTTACAATGTTAATACTTTCGTAAAGATCATTTAACACATCCCTTATAAAAAAGGAGTAGTTTCGATCATGTCGATTATGCATTAGAATAATAGGAACATTATATTCTGCTGCAACAGCTGCCATTTTGTCATCCGCCTTAGCTCCCCAAATATCATTAATGATATGGGCACCAGCCTCAATCGCTCGTTGTGCAACCTTTGCTTTATATGTATCAATAGATATAGGAACACTTACATGCTTGGATATAGCTTCTATAACTGGAACAACACGCTCAATCTCTTCGTCTTCAGAAATTACTGTATATCCAGGACGTGTTGATTCACCGCCAATATCAATGATATCAGCTCCATTTTCAACCATTTCTTGGGCATGCTTGATGGCATGTTCCATATTGTTATATTTTCCCCCATCTGAGAAAGAATCAGGGGTAGCATTTAAAATACCCATAATATAGGTTTTCTTGCCAAAATCTAATTGATATGGTCCGCATTTAATACTGTAATTCACAGTTGTATTCATCCTAAATACCTCCCGCCTATTTTTCACTTCTTCTATCATACAAGAAGAATGTTTTTCAAAGCAAAAAAAAAGAGGCTTAGCATTAAGCCAAAACCTCTCCTTATTATTAATTAGCCTTCATATTGGTATAGAGGTGTACTTAAATAACGCTCTCCATTATCAGGAATAATTGCAAGTACCTTTTTACCTTTTCCAAGTTTCTTCGCAACTTCTAATGCGGCATGGATAGCTGCTCCTGAGGAAATTCCACCCAGAATTCCTTCTTCTTTTGCTGCACGGCGTGAAGCTGTAAATGCCTCTTCCGCTTGAACTTGAATTACTTCATCATATACTTCTGTATTTAATACAGCAGGAACAAATCCAGCTCCAATTCCTTGAATCTTGTGTGGACCTGGGTTACCACCAGATAATACTGGAGAATCAGTAGGCTCTACCGCATAAATTTTAACACTTGGAAACTTCTCACGAAGAACTTCACCAGCACCTGTGATTGTTCCACCAGTACCGATACCAGAAACAAACGCATCAAGTTGGTCCATTTGTTCAACAATTTCCTTACCAGTGGTTCTACGGTGTACTTCAGGATTTGCTTCATTCTCAAATTGCTGTGGCACGAAGTAGCCATTCTCAGCAGCTAATGCATTCGCTTTTGCAATTGCACCTTTCATTCCTTCAGGCCCTGGAGTAAGTACTAGTTCCGCTCCGTATGCACGAAGTAAGTTTCTTCTTTCCAAGCTCATCGTTTCAGGCATAACAAAAATTGCCTTGTATCCTTTTGCTGCTGCAACCATCGCTAAACCGATACCTGTATTTCCACTTGTAGGCTCAATAATCGTATCGACACCAGGCTTAATTAAGCCTTTCTCTTCTGCTGCTTCAATCATTGCCAAAGCAATACGGTCTTTTACACTACTGCCTGGATTAAAGTATTCTAACTTCAAATAAACCTCTGCGCTGTTTTCATCTACTAATCTGTTTAATTTTACAATAGGAGTTTGACCAACTAATTCTGCAACTGAGTTTGCTACACGTACCATTAGAGCACCTCTTTCTTAATTCCGAGTAATTTTATTGGTATTATATTAAATTTATCAGCTTTCTACTAGTTTTGTCAACCATTTTGCAGTACAAAATTCCCAAATATATCAATTTTTTATTCTGAATCTGTAATAAAAACACAGAATATAATTCTGTGCTTCTCTTAGTTTGCTGACGTTTTCCCGTAAAACCATTCTACCTTCGCTTCTTCCCAAAAGGCTGTCGCAGACGCTGACGTTTTCATTTGTTCAAGTGCAATTTCTCGGCGAATTTGTTGTTTAACATCGTCATAGTTATATTTTTTACCTTTTATTTTTTCTTCAAGCTTAACAATAGCAAAACCCTGTTCAACATGGATAGGATCACTCCATGCGCCTTCTTTTAACTTCTTTGCCGCTTGTAAATATTCAGAAGGAAAGCGTTCTTCCTCTTCTATTAGAAAACCTATATCTCCGCCCTCATTTGCAGAAAATTCTTCGATGGAACGTTCCATCGCCAATGCCGAGAAACTGGAACCTTGCTCGAGTTCCTTGATGGCATTTTCTGCCTCATCACTTGATTTCACAATAATATGTGATACATGGTAAGCGTCAGGAATTGAAAAGAGCTCTTTATTTTTCTCAAAATATGCTTTCATCTCTTTATTGGAGACTTTTACATCTCTTGTAAGAATTTCTTCCTGCAAGAGACTGTTTCGAATATGCTCTTTCCATTTCTTCTCGGATGTCTTTTTATTCTCACTTGGTGAACTATATGTAGTTTGAAGGATTCTATATTCGCGTTCCACATCTTTTTCGGAAACCTTAATGTTATATTTAGCTGCCATTTCTTTTATGACTTTTTGGTCGATCATATCCTTGAGTACATCTTTTCCATATCTTGTCTCTAATTCATTGAGCCATTGTTGCCTTGTAATGTCACTTTTCCCCACTGACGCGACGACTTCTTCACTGACAGCAGTCCCGCTTATCTCTTTCACTTTGGTTAGGAAAAAGATAAGCGTTAGACAGTTCAATAGAATTAGCGCTGCAATCACAATCCATAGCTGCTTTCGCCTCAACTACTCCTCCCCCCGCACTGCTTATTTTGCCTGACTCTTTAATTCCTCTAGTTCTTCCCTAGTGAATAGATACTTTTCATTACAAAAGTGGCAGTGCGCTTCAGCCTGTCCGTCTTCCGTTATCATATCGTCAATTTCGCCTTTACCTAAACCAACAATCGCATCAGCAAAACGATTCTTTGAGCAGACACACTTAAATTGAACAGGCATTGTCTCTAAGACATTTACTTGGTTCTTCCCAAAGAGTTCCTGCAAGATTTCTTCTGGCGTAAGACCTCGCTTTACTAAAGTTGAAATTGGCGCAATTGTTTTTAAACGCTCCTCTACCTTAGTTATGGTCTCATCCTTAATTCCAGGCATTAGTTGAAAAATAAATCCGCCTGCCGCCAGGATGGTATCATCAGGATTTACCAAGACACCTACTCCAACTGAGGAAGGCACCTGTTCTGAAGTAGCAAAGTAATAAGTGAAGTCTTCACCTAATTCACCAGACACGATTGGTACTAAACCCGAGAAAAAGTCACGAAGACCGGTATCTTTAACCACAGACAGAGTGCCCTCAGTGCCAACCGCGCGGCGCACATCTAACTTCCCATGCTCATTTGCTTCAAAGTCAACTTGGGGATTTGATACATACCCACGAACATCGCCCTTGGCATTACTATCTACTAAGATGACGCCAATTGGGCCGCCCCCATCAATTTTAATCGTTAATTTGTCCTCACCCTTCAACATTGCCCCCATCATTACACCGGCTGTCAGGGAACGCCCTAAAGCCGCTGAAGCGGTGCGCCATGTTTCATGGCGACGCTGTGCTTCCGAAACCACCTCGGTAGTACGTACCGCATACGCTCTAATTTGACCATCATAAGCCAAAGCTTTTACTAAATAATCACTCATTATGTAACTCCTTTCTAGTTGCTACTTCTTATGGTATCCATATTCCTTTTATAGATTAGCTGTAATCCCTTTAAAGTTAAAAATGGATCAACAATATCAATAACCTTTGATTCTTGGGCTATTAAAGAAGATAATCCCCCCGTCGCAATGACTGTAGGCTTTTGGTCACTTTGGTCAATCATCCTTTTAACGATTCCCTCAACTTGACCAACATACCCGTAAACAATTCCTGCCTGCATTGCCGCAACTGTATTTTTACCAATTACACCCTCAGGACGAGCAATTTCAATTCTAGGAAGTTTTGCCGCCTTGGAATACAGCGCTTCTGTCGAGATACCAATCCCTGGTGCAATGGCACCACCCATATATTGACGCTGTTCATTGACATAGCAATAAGTTGTCGCAGTTCCAAAATCGACAATAATCAAAGGACTGCCATATTCATGAATGGCTGCAACTGCATTAACAATTCGATCGGCGCCTACCTCTCTAGGGTTTTCATACTTAATATTTAGCCCTGTTTTTATACCTGGTCCAACTACCAATGGAGTAAGGTGAAAGTATTTTTTACACATTCTTTCTAAAGCAAACATGATTGGTGGAACAACGGATGAAATAATAATTCCATCAATTTGCGAAAATGAGAGGCCAGAAGCATCAAAAAGGGATTTAATTATCATCCCGAACTCATCTTCTGTTCGATTTCTGTTCGTTTCTACACGCCAGTGATATTTAAGTTCTTCCCCTTTATAAACACCTAAAACAGTATTGGTATTCCCTACATCGAATACAAAGATCAAAAGAATCACTCACTTTTCTGATTTAACTTGTGTCATACTGCAAACATCATATCATAATTACTTTTTATCGTGAAAAAAAGAGTGCTATTTATAAGCACTCTCTTAGAAAATTACTTTTCATCACTTTCAGTATTCTTGCCGGCAGGATCTTCATCCTTTTTTGTATTAATCGTAACCTTGACGTCATCTGATTTTTTAGTATCGACTTTAATACCTTCTAACTCAGATGCAGACTCAGGCATACGCCCATTTGAAATTAAGTACTCAATCTGTTCTGCATTTAGCGTTTCGACTTCAAGAAGAGTCTTAGCAATCAGATCAAGCTTATCTCTGTTCTCAGTTAGGATAGTCTTAGCTCTTTCATAACATTCTTTAAGAATGCGTTGAATTTCAAGGTCTATTTCAAAGGCAATGGCATCAGAATAGTTTTGTTCATTATGGATGTCACGACCCAAGAATACCTGGCCGCCTGAAGCTTGACCGAACTGTCCAACTCCAAGTTTGTCACTCATACCAAATTCTGTAACCATTCTTCGAGCGATTCCGGTTGCACGCTGGAAGTCGTTGTGAGCACCTGTACTTACCTCACCAAATACAATCTCTTCTGCAACACGTCCACCTAATAAACCAACGATTTTATCAAGTAATTCTGGCTTCGTCATAAAGTAGCGGTCTTCTCTTGGAAGCATTACTGCATAACCGCCCGCTTGGCCGCGAGGAACGATCGTAACCTTATGGACCATGTCCGCCTCATTTAGGATTAATCCAATTACTGTATGTCCGCCTTCATGGAAAGCAACAATATTACGTTCTTTTGCAGAGATCACGCGAGTCTTTTTCGCAGGTCCTGCAATAACCCTGTCTGTTGCTTCATCGATATCCTCCATGTCGACTTTCTTCTTATTCTGACGAGCAGCAACTAAGGCTGCTTCATTTAATAAGTTTTCTAAGTCTGCACCAGAAAAACCTGGTGTACGCATCGCGATATTTTTTAAGTTAACAGATTCATCTAATGGCTTGTTCTTTGCATGTACTTTTAGAACTGCTTCACGACCATTAACATCTGGACGGTCAACAGTAATTTGTCGGTCAAATCGACCTGGACGTAATAATGCAGGGTCTAGAATGTCTGGACGGTTTGTAGCGGCAATAATGATAATTCCTTCATTTGCTCCGAACCCATCCATTTCAACTAATAACTGGTTTAAGGTTTGTTCACGCTCATCATGTCCTCCACCTAAACCTGCACCACGTTGACGTCCAACGGCGTCAATTTCATCAATAAAAATAATACAAGGAGCATTTTTCTTTGCATTTTCAAACAAATCACGTACACGGGATGCACCGACCCCAACAAACATTTCAACGAAGTCAGATCCACTGATTGAGAAGAAAGGAACGCCAGCTTCACCTGCTACTGCGCGCGCTAATAAGGTTTTACCTGTTCCTGGAGGCCCTACAAGCAGGACTCCTTTTGGAATACGTGCACCAAGTTCAGCAAACTTCCTCGGATCTTTTAGGAATTCTACCACTTCGACTAATTCTTGTTTCTCTTCATCTGCACCTGCAACATCCTTAAATCGTGCTTTCTTCTTGTCGTCATTGTAAAGCTTTGCTTTACTCTTACCGAAGTTCATTACACGGCTGCCGCCGCCTTGAGCCTGGTTTAATAAGAAGAAGAATAGGATAAAGATAATCACAAATGGAATAATGGAAGTAAAGAATGTCACCCAGCCGCTTGTTTCCTTAGCTGGCATTACTTCTACCTTTGAGCCAGCCGCATCAATACGCTCTAGAATTTTCTCACTATTTGGTACATACGTTAAGAAGTTCTTACCGTCTTTTACCTCTTTTTCAAACTGCCCCCGAACTTCAAATACACCACGTTCAGGCTGCATAGAAAATGAATCCACTTCATTGTTTTCTAAGCTGTCAACAAACTCATTGTAGGAAATATTATCCGTAGGTTCGTTACTGCCATTAAAGAAACTTACCACACCAATAATGACTAAAAATATCAATAAATAAAAGATGGTATTACGGAAAATCCGATTCATCTCTTACCTCCTCCCGCGATAAAAACTTTTTTAGATAGTATCATAGAAAATCATTCCAATTCTTAATTACTGTTTTTAACTGGGTACCACAATGTTGACAAATAACGCTCGCAATAGCCTTTTTAGTTTTCACTTAAAGATTATCGCTATATACTTCTGGTTTTAAAACACCAATATATGGAAGGTTTCGGTATTTTTCGATATAATCTAATCCGTACCCCACCACAAATTCATCTGGGACAATAAAACCAACATAATCTGCTTTTATTGCGCTCTTCCTTCCTGTTGGTTTGTCAAGTAAGGTTACAATCTTAATGGATTTTGCTTTTCGGTAACGGAATAAATCAACAAGATAGCTTAGAGTTAAACCACTATCGATTATATCCTCAATGATTAAGATGTCTCTTCCTTCAACTGAAGTATCTAAATCCTTTAGGATTTTCACTTCTCCTGAAGAAACCATCGCAGTACCATAACTTGAGACATCCATAAAATCCATTTCCAAATAGCAATCCACACGTTTAAGTAAATCAGCCATAAATGGCATTGCACCTTTTAAAACACCAATTGCGAGAGGGAAGCGATCTTGATACTCTTCTGATAATTGAGCCCCTAACTCCTTGATTTTCTCCTGAATCTCTTCTTCAGAAAATAAAACCTCTTTAATATCCTGTTTCATAATAATTGTGCCTCCTAGAAGATCATTACTTATGATATGTGAGTAGTATATGCTGACTTGTTGAGTGATCAATGCCTTCAAAGGCTGATTTCTTAATTCCAGGAAGCCAAAGAATACAACCATCTTTGTCAGTAATTACAGGCCAAGCATCGCGGTCCTGGATAGGAATCTTACTATCGATAAAAATATCTTTTAGCTTTTTTGTTCCTGACATTCCTTTCAGGTTCATGCGATCACCTATTTTTCTCGTTCGAATCTGAATGGGCAGTTTAATCTTGTCAGCTGGAAATAATGCATAAAATCCATTTGTTTCAATGTTTTCCTTATCATCAATGACATCCATTTTTATACTTGCCCCATTAGGTAATTCAATCTCGCCAGGTTCTACCATTTCGAGTAAATACGTGTGAGATTCGCTAACTTCAAATTGGAAAGATAGTAGTGAATACGACCGAATAACCTTTAAACCGTTAGGAAAATCAAGTGTTCCAGATGGATGATGATGTCGAATTAAAGATAGAACATGATCAATATGTAAAGCGGAAAGTGACACTGGTATTACTTTGTATAGATAGTTTAATATTAGTTGAATACCTCTTCTTTGTAAAGAATTTGGCATTTCCGAAAAAGGAATTATGTCAATGGTAATTTTATTCTTTTCTCTCTTTTTCATTACTTTATTCATTCTTTGGACAGTTAATTCCTGAAGAAGTATTTCATCATTTTGCAATTCTTCACTAAACCGTTGAAAATGTTCATGAACATGGAGATTTTCCGTTTTTAAAAAAGGAAGAACTTCGTTGCGAAAACGATTCCTGCTATAAATACTTTTTTTATTACTAGGGTCAATTCTAGGCACCAAATTTTGCTTCTGACAATATTCTGCAAGCTCTGCCTTCGTTAAAGATAAGAAGGGACGAAAAATGTATCCATTACCGAATGGTCTCATAAACGGGATACCAGCTCTCGCAGCACCGGAACTCCCCCTTGTCAGACGCATTAATATGGTCTCAACCTGGTCATCTCCATGGTGACCAAGAGCTAGAAAGTTGTAACCATATTTATTCATTGTTTTTTCAAAAAACTCATATCTGGCATGTCTCGATGCCACTTGCGAGTTTTTCTTAGTTTTCTTAATAATCTCAGGAACATTTATTCGTGCCATTTCAAAAGGAATGCCCCTTTGTTCACAATAGTCTTTCACGAATAAACCATCTTCCAGTGACTCTTGACCACGAAACATATGATCAACGTGTGCTACAACAATGGATAGATTTTTCTTTTCCTGCTGCGCCCATAAATAGTGAAGCAATGCGAGTGAATCTGGTCCGCCCGATACACCAACCACCATTTTTTTATTTTCAATTTCAAATGAGAGGCGATTAAGCAGTGCTGCTACCTTTGCTTCTAACATTCTGCATTCTTCCTTTACGAAAACAACCTTAATCATTTATTTGAATATCCCTAGCTTACCACTTTTATGACAAAAGTATCAAAAACAAAGACCTAATTGATTAGGTCTTTTTTTCCTTCCCTTTTATACGTTGTGAATAACGATTAGTTTCAAAAATTAAAGAAGTTTTTGAAAAATATACAAAAAGTATAAAAGTGCAATAGACATCGTGATGATGAATGTTTCCGCCCAGCGGCCTTTTTTCTTTTTCTTTATATAATTCTGCCGGGTTTTTGGCTGACTTCCTGTATAATTTATCTTTTGTGATTGACTGGTGCCTTTGGGATTAGCTGCGGTTGGTGTTGATTTAGGGACTGTTCCGGGATTTTGCCTGCTCATTGCCAACGACATTAGTTCAGTTCTCATTTGAAGTGCGTTTGTGTACTGTCCTTGGAGTGCTCTTACGATGACCCTTTCGAATGGATGTAACTCCTTTTGTGTTCTAATTGCTTCTCTAAGCTGCGGAAGACCACCTGTTGTTTTGTTAAAGCGTTTTGGATAAGCCGTATTAATCATAATCATCGCAACAGCAAATAAATCATAAGCAGGGTCTGCCTTTCTCGTTCCCAACCCCCAATATCCCCGATCATAGTACTCGGTGAATTCTTTAATTGCTCTCCCTTTAATCGTTGTGCCGCCAACATCAATGCACCTGATTTTTGGGGATGGACCTGTAACGATTAAGTTTTCTGGCTTTAAATCGCCAAATACCCAGCCATTCTCATGCAACGTATTCAAGTCATTTAATAATTGAAGAAAAAGGACAGTGGTCCACGATTTCCCCTTATTTTGAATAAAAGTCAGCAAATCTGGTCCTTGAATATACTCCATTGTGTAAAATGAAATCTGTCCGCGATTACTATTCCAATCATCGACATCAAGTAAAGAAGGCCCGAGGGTAGACCCTTGGACCTTTGCAAACGATCTTAATACATTAACCTCTGAGGTAATGGACATCCCGTTATCGCTCATCTTTAAGGCTACTTGCGAGCCTTTAAACTTTGCAAGGTAGACAATGCCGTTTGCTCCATATCCTAGTTCCTTTAAAACTGTATATTTATTCGAATGCCATTTCCCTGTTATTACAGTGCCTGGAGTTACTTTACATCGACTCTTCAAGGAATGATTCATCATCACCGGTCATGAGACTCCTTAATGAACGTTTTGAATGAAATGAAGATAAAGCTGTACGGATTGCGGGTCCAGTTGGAGTAATTCCTCCTGTTGTAAGCTGAGAGAAGATACTTGTCAAAGATTGTAGCTTTGGCGTCCAATCTAGGATTTTTTCGACATCATTCTTTTTCCCGGGAAATACAAACACCGCAAACTGATTATCACCTGTACGTGCATTTAAGCTAAGGGAAAGGTCAAGCAGGGCTTCTTTAACGGTTGGAAGCTTGTGTTTCATACTTGCGCTTGTATCGACAAGAATCAACACCTCTAATTCGACAGTTTCTCCAAGTTCATCGACTACTTCCATTACTTCCCCTCTTTTCTCAGGAGGAAGGTCTTCTATTGTCTGTGAACGACCAAGAATTTGCTGAAGCTCCCGGTTTACGACACCTTGGATTGTCTGTGTCATTGCTTTCCTCGTAACCATCTGAACAGTTTGGGATAGCGCTTGAGCATAAACAACCTGGCTGACTCCGCCTCCGGACATCGCTATTCCCTCTATTTCCGTCATTCCCTTTTCATCAATTACATCTTGCTCCATTACACCGATAACATTTACAGATATCCCTTGTTCTTTTGCAAGTGCAGCCATAGCAATGGGATCTTCCCCTTGATTTGAACAGCCGTCCGTTATTAATAAAATCTGACGAATTTTCCCTGTATACATACTCATTCTCCCTCCACTTTTCGAGTTACTCCCATTTTCGACACTGTGGAGGGGATTTATACATATTTAAAGGATAAACCGGATAAAATAGTTGATTACGCTTGTTTCTTCATCTTTGTAACAGGGATACTGGCCCATTTAGGTGTATTGTGCTTTATTTTTGCCACTGCAATGGTCATATCATCACCAATCAAATTATCCCGTGAACGAATCACCTCTTCTAATATTAAATCAGAAATTTCCTGAGGATCCTCCGTTTGTAGTTCCTGTATTTTTCGTTTCATCCACAAATCATAATTTTCTACATGCTTAGGACCCTCAAATATTCCATCACTCATCATTATGAGTAAATCTCCGGCTTTTAACTGGTCACTCACTACATCCACTTCAAATTCCTCTAAAATTCCTATTGGCAAATTACTAGCTTGGATTTTAATTACTTTATTTCCCCTTTTTATAAAACTTGGGGTAGAACCTATCTTTAGGAATTTCGCTGAAGCATTTTGAAGATCAATCATGGCTAAGTCTAATGTCGCAAAAATTTCATCTGTCGTCCGAAGCGACAGAATGGAATTGACTGACTTTATCGCCACTTTTTCATCGATACCTGATTGCAATATTTTTTGTAAAAGCTGCAGTGTCTCTTTACTCTCATAATGAGCTCTTTCCCCGTTCCCCATTCCATCGCTAATAGCAATAGCAAACTTTCCTGATCCCAGTTCCATGGTTGAATAGCTGTCACCCGAAACAAAACCGCCATCCATTGCCGCATGAGCCATTCCTGTTTCAACGGTATAGGCCTTTGATGATTGGAATACTACATGACAGAAACCGTTAGGATATGCAGCACATTCTTCTGAGGTAACGATAATTTGCTCTCCGAGAATATCCGATAACATGGGTGCAATTAACTTTTCACATTCCCCATGGCCATTACAAAATGGAACGGACATTTCGATATCCACATTTCCTGATTCAAGACTATAAATCTCAACATGCTCCACCTGAACGCCAAATGCTTGAATGGACTCCAAAATTTGTTCTTCCTGCTTATGATGATTCTCTCTTTCGCGCTGAATCTCTTTAGCAAAGTTATCCATCACCTCGGAAACACCGAGTAGTTGATCTGCTACTAGTCTCCTGCTTTCTTGGACCTGTTTCTTTAATTTTTGGTTTGCTTGGTAAAAGGTCAGCTCCTGCCCGACCGCCTCATATACTCTTTTTGAACGAGTACAGTGCTTATCCCATTCACGAGATAATTTCGGCGAAACTACTCCATCATTTTGATCCATTTCATGAATAATTTCTTCTAGATATCCATAGGTTGTATTAAAATTCTTCGCCCAACACTGCTCCTTTTTAAAGCAAGTATTACAGGTTTTTTCGGTTACATGGCTCATAAAATAATCCATTTCACGTTCATCTTCTTTATCATTAGGCTTTGTTTCCATTTGCGAAAAACTATTTGAAAGCGCATGGAAGACACTTGAAAATTGGGCCACTCTTTGTGCTGTCACATCACGCATTTTTCTCATGTATTTTTGTTGTTCCGATGTATATTCTGGTGTACCAGGAATATATTTGGCCAATTTAGAAGTAAATAGTTGTGGTGTTAATAGGAAAAGTACAATGGCTGCGGCGGACTCCAATAGTGTAGTAGCTAAAGAGCCGGAACCGCCCTCCTGCCCATACATTCCAATTAAAAGTGTTGCAATAAACAAACCAATTGCTACTCCTATTTTCTTTCCTTCTTTTAATAAACCACCTAGTACACCTGAAAAAGCAAGCAGACTCATATGATAGAAGCTTGAAACACTCGCAAGACTAAAAATTAAACCCGTTACGACACCAACTGTCGAACCAACTGTTGCTCCCGCAATAAACGAAAATACTAAAACAAGATAGCGAGACATAATATGCTCAAGTGATAAATCGTAAATTTTCCAGCCAATCGTTCCGGTCATGATTGAAGCAAGCATAATAATTAAGCAAACAATTTCCTCCGTTTTTAACAATTGTCTGCGCTTGTTCAAGATTAATAAGGGGATACTCTGTAAGAAGATAAGCGTTAGAATAAAAGATAAACTCGCCTGAACACCAACCATCATCGCGTCATAAAGTGTCAGCTGCCTAGAAATAATAAAGGCCTCGGCCAATTTCCCTGCCCCTAGAATGATTGCAACAAAAAGCGGAATCATTCTCATTTCATTCTTAATCCATCTCTCACTAATCCGATATATAACTAGAAAAAGAATGGATACCAAAAAGGTAAATGCTGCATTCTTCAAGGAGACAGTCGCTGCGCCCGCAACCAATCCTACTAATGCTAGCGGAGATCGATCTCTTTTTATTAAAAAGACGGCTGCGAAAAAAGGCAGACTAAAGGGAGCAAGCGTGGATAATATCAAAGCTCTTCCTAATAAGAAACCTACAATAAGTAATAGGTAACCCTTTATAAGAAAGAAGGACTCAACTTTTAATTGGAATTTTTTCATAACGCTGTCCCAAGACCATTTAGAGGATCGAAAGTTAACCTCTCCGACCGGTTCTAGTAAACTCCGTTCTAGCTTTTCCATAAGTCACACTCCTCTATTAATTCTTGTTAAAGACTATTATAAAATTAATAGATTTAAAATTTTGTCAAATCAGTGAACGTATGTAAAGTTTCGTTCGACGGTTTCCACTATATTTATTCAAATAATGTTGACAAATCGAAAGGATGTCGGAATAAGGAATGAAGATTAATAAAACAAAAAAACTAATTGACACCTATCGTTATCACCTGTATTATAGTCTTTGTGTCTTGAATACTTGGCGGTGTAGCTCAGCTGGCTAGAGCGTACGGTTCATACCCGTAAGGTCGGGGGTTCGATCCCCTCCGCCGCTATACAGAAAAGCTGCAGCCCCTAGGCGCTGCAGCTAGACAAACGAAACAGCACTGTTATTGTAGCAGTGCTGTTTCGTTTTTTTATTAGAAAACAAACAAAAAAGACAAGTCGCTAGACCTGTCTTGAATAGGCAATATATGTTTTATAAATAAGCAACAAGTTAACCCCTTCTAGCTCCTCTTCCACCACGCTTAGATTCCGTATGACGTTTTAAAGAAGTTAAACGATCCTCACTATCTTTTAAAAACTTCGCCATTTTTGACTCAAAATTTTCTACTTTAGGAGCATTACGATCATTTGACCTGTTCTGACGAGGACGTTGTGAATGTGAGTTTGAGTGTGAGTGTGAACGGGATCTAGCTTGAGCCTCTGGTTTATCAATTGCCTTTTTTATAGAAAGTCCAATTTTTCCATCTTTCTCGACATTGATGACTTTAACTTCTACTTGGTCACCAACTTTAAGATGATCATTGATATCTTTCACATAATTGTCAGCAACCTCACTGATGTGTACGAGTCCAGTTGAGCCATCAGGCAGCTCCACAAAAGCTCCGAATTTCGTAATCCCTGTTACCTTTCCTTGTAACTTGCTGCCTACTTCGATTGACATAAAAAGAATTTTCCTCCTTAAGAAATAAAAAAATGATACATACTTTATATTATACAAAATGGGAAAAATAAGTGTCAATAAGACTAGTTAGCGTTGTTTTTATCTTTATTTTCTTCTGGAATATTAAAGATAATTTCACCAGTTTCCGAGAAAAAGTATTCTTTTCTAGCAAGCTTAGCAAGGTAATCATCATCATTTAATTTTACAATATCTTCTTTTAGCAATTGTTGTTGTTTTTTTAATTGTGTCAGCTCTTGTTCCAGCTGTCTCTTTTGTGCCACTTTTTTATCTAAAGTTGAGGATTGGGAAATAAAGCTAGTAATCATTAAATATGACATGACTGTAGCAAATACTAAAAACAAGAAAAGTCTTCTATATAATAATTTCCTTTTCCTGGCTGAAGCAATTTCTGCTACTTCTTGCTGGTGGACATACGTTGATTGGATTTTGGCTATATTCTTTTCTTTTACTGAACTCAATTCCCATCCCTCCTTACTCTTTTGGTCTTTTCCACTTTTTAATCCACTTACCTAAATAGTTCTTGATTTCCATAAAAATTCCTGCCGTTTTATTATATAACTTCTCGACGGATTTTTTAATACTTTTCGGCAAAAGTTTCCAAAGTATTAGTATAATCTTGACGATTGGCACCCATAGTACCTTAAGAATAAACAATAAAATCTTTAAAATAAATTTGACAAGGGAAAGAGTCCCCCTGCCAAGTAGAATAATAATTGAAATTAGCAACTGCAGGATGCCTACGACAGGTTTATAGATAAGGAGTTGGAAAGCCCTTCTGAAAAATTGATAAAGGGCTATTACACTTCTTATCATGGCTTCAAGTAATCTTAAATAAATACCTTTAAATAAACTTTGATAGGCTGCAAAGCCACAAAGTAGTGCCACAAAAATGTAGAAACGTAACTCCCCATTGTTAACAAGGAAAAGAATGTAAAAGATAATTAGTGCCTGAATGACCCAAAACAACAAGTCATTAATAAAAACAATCCATGACCTTCTGTTAGGTCGGTCTAAGAAACGCTGATAGGTATCCAACATAACCCCAAACAGCGAACCCATTCCAATCATCGAAAGCATGGTAAGAAATTGAGTGGAGAGTGTCATCGGAATAACTTACTAAAGAATCCTTTAGCTTTCTCCCCATGCTGTTCATCTAAGTAAACTAAATCAAATATCTTTCCCTTTATGGAGACAATCCCCTTTTCTACATCGAGGTTTTTCATTTGCAAGTTTTGCCCTTTAATCGCTAAGAATCCCATCGAAGTTTCTAATAAGAACTCCTCATTATCAAAGCTTTCCACTTGTTTAACACCGGTTATATCGAGAAGCTTTCTTCCCCTCATGATGACATCATGCTCTGGAACAGTACTTTTGACAGGATTTGTTTCATAATATTGGCTCATCATTCATCCCTCACAATCATTTGTACAACCATTTATTACATTTTTATGTAAGGGATAAATGAATTAGAACAAGCCTTTTCGCGGGACGGTTTAGAACTGTGATTCTCCAATTCTTTCATCTTTAATAATCGTATACATTTCAGCGGCTGCTTCTTTTCGAGTCGTATCTTGAATTTGATCAATTCTTGCCGTAACCAGTCTTTGTCCAAGACGTATTGTGAGTTCGTCACCGACTTTTACGGTTGAACTTGCTTTCGCCTCTTTTCCGTTTATGAGAATTCTGCCTTGATCGGATACCTCTTTTGCCAGTGTCCTTCTTTTTATTAGTCTTGATACCTTTAGATATTTATCTAATCTCATTTCATAATCCCCCGTTTCTATAGTCCTTTAGACTTTGCTTCATCCCAGAATTGATCAAGTTCCTCGAGTGAATGCTCTTCAATTGACTTTCCGCTACTCTTTACCCGTTCTTCTATAAATTGAAACCTTCGAATAAACTTTTGATTGGTTTCAAATAATGCCTCTTCAGGATGTATATCTAAAAACCTTGCAACATTCACAAAAGCAAATAGGATATCACCAAATTCTTTTTTTGCTTCAACAAAACTCTCCTGGTTTATCTCATTCTCAAATTCCTCAAGCTCTTCTTTCACTTTCTCCAGAGCTGGTGTTATTTCCTGCCAATCAAAGCCAACTTTTGCTGCCTTCTTCTGAATTTCGTAAGCTCTTAATAAATTGGGCAGAGATTTGGATATACCCTCAAGCAGAGAGGATTCTATTTCGCCCTTTTCCTGCTTCTTTATTTCCTGCCAGTTACGAAGAACCTCTTTAGAATCCTCTGCCTTCTTATCTCCAAAAACATGTGGATGCCTGCGAATCATTTTCGCAGACAGTACCTCAATGACATCTTCAATCGTAAAATAGCCTTCATCCTCACCGATTTGGGCGTGAAGCATAACTTGCAGCAAGACATCACCGAGTTCTTCTATTAAATGGTCAATATCACCACTATCAATAGCTTCGATTACTTCATAGGTCTCTTCAATTAAGTATTTTTTTAGTGACTCGTGTGTTTGTTCCTTATCCCACGGACAGCCATTCGGACCTCTTAATACAGCAATAATCTCCCGCAGCTTGGAGAAATTTTTCAGCATTATTTGTTCATCCTGTACAGGAGGTACATAAACAGATGTGAGGTTATCAATCGTTACTTTACGGTCTAACTCATACAAAGGAACCCGTTCGATGTTTTCATCTCTGCTTCCTGCGGCACGAACAATCACAACCTGATAATCATCAGGAAGTCTTTCCATAAGAGTTAGTTTAATATTTGATGCGACAAACTGGTCATAAACCTGACTTATAAAAATATGCTGATCGATTTGCAGCTGACTGGATTTGAGAAGGGTTCCATCTAAAAGCTGGAAACCATCTACAGGATCTATTTTTAGTGATTGAAAAATGGCGTCAATAAAGCTTTGACCCCCGCCAATGATGATGTCTACATCCTCTTTTGGACCATATTCCAGAAGCAATTGAACTGTTCTTTCGGCAACTAGAGGATGACCTGGAACTGCATAAATCACCTGTTCTGCTTTTGCTTTTTCCAATAGGTTTTGGACAATTTCTTGATATACCTCTTCAAACTGGTCATGCTTTTCATAAATGGAATCAAATGATGTAAAGCCCATCTCTTCTTGAACTAGTTCTGCAATAACGGGATGTTCCTTTGTTCTTAAGTAAACATGATCAGCATTCATTAACTTCTTATAAACGCCAAAGGGGAGCTGTTCAAGATCTCCCGCTCCTAAACCGAGAACTTCAATTGTTTTGCCCATACGTTTCTAACTCCTATTCTTCTTAGGTAATAAAAGGCTTAATTTGCTGCCAAAAGGAAATAATGATAATTCTTTTTCCAAAAAGACGCCCCCTCTAATGATAATAAACAAGAAAAGGAATCCTCCGGAAACGGCACCTCCGAGCGCCTGAATGGCTGCCATTATCCTCTCGGTTCCAACCGGTATCGAAATCATATCTGTTAACGCTAGATAGCCTTTTAAAAGGAGCACCATCATGAAGGCTGCTGTTAAAAGGGTTCGAAGGAAGTGAAACGAGAGCAGCGGAATGTTCTGCATTCTTATAAATTTTATGTAAAGAATGCCGCAAGCAAAAACTAACGTGATAATGGTTGCATATGCGGCACCCATCGTCCCAAATGTCGGAACGAAAAAATTATTTAACATGTATTTTAAAGGAAAGGTTGCTAGAACGATTACTGCAGGAAAAAGCAAAGATCCTAGCCCCTGCATTATAGCAATAATCGTCGTAATGAATGAGCTAAGGAGAATAACAAAGCTAAGGATTCCTAATACCGATGAACCTGAGTTATTTTGAAATAGCATAATATTAGCTGGCTCTATAATTGCCCATAGACCAAACGAAGCTCCGACACCAATGACGATAGCTATTCGAATAGCCAGCTGAATTTTATCACGTAAAAAAGAAATGTCCTTTTTCATTCTTGCACTCGTTATTAATGGTACAAGTGATAAGGACATGGATACAGCAACAATCGTCCCTAACTGGATTATTGGCTGCCCACGGTCAAATATCCCCTTTATCCCCTTGGCCATTTCTGTCCCATATCCATTCTCTGTAAGTAAAGAGTAGAGGTTCAGTGCGTCAGCCATTTGTATCAAAATCATTAGCATTCCACTTATACAGATTGTCAGACCTTGATAGACAAGCGTTTTTAAAATAAAGCCCATCTCTCGATAATAGCCCGCCACCATTCCTTTTCGAGGAGCAATTACTCCCCATTCTTTACGAATCCAAAGGAATGTAAACAAGATAAGTGCTGATACCATACTACCGGTAATCGATCCAAACATGGCACCGCCGCCAATCAGATACAGCGAATATCCCAGCTTCGTTAGAACGTAGGCAAGAAAGAGAATGGTGAATGCCCTTATTAATTGTTCACCCACCTGTGATAGAGCCGTTGGTACCATATCCCCCTTCCCCTGATAATAGCCCCTCAAAATAGCGGCAATCGGAAATAATAGAAAGACAATCGAGACAACCCTTAGTAAAATGGCTAATTTCTCATCATTCATCCAAATCGCAATATGATCAGCACTAAAATATAGGATAAGAAAACATATAATTCCAAATAACTGTAAAATGATGAACGAGACAAATAAAAGCCGTCTTACTTTTTCATGATCATTTTTTTCCTTTTGTTCAGCATATAACTTAGAAATAACCACCGGAAAACCTGTTGTCGAAAGGACCATAGCAAGACCATAAAATGGGTATACCTGCTGATATATGTAAAAACCAACATCACCAACAATATTTTGAAACGGAACCCGATATACAGCACTTAGAACTTTGGTTACTAATGCTGCAATGGCTAAAATAAAAGCCCCCCTAAAAAGAGCCTTTGATTGGTTTACATGCTTCATTTTTTATCTCCTAACTTACGTAACTCGTGTGTATTATAACATAGTATAAAGCGGAAGCACCTTTGAACCCCTTCTAGACGGCCGCTTATTCCCGTAAACCTTGGTCTCTTGGAATTATCGGCACTATAAACCGCTTATAGTTTCCGTAAACTCTGTTCTCTCGATTTATCGGCACTATATGCCTATTATAGTTCCCGTAATTTCTGCTCTCCTAATTTATCGGCACTATATGCCTCTTATAGTTCCCGTAATTTCTGCTCTCCTGATTTATCGGCACTATATGCCTATTATAGTTCCCGTAATTTCTGCTCTCCTAATTTATCGGCACTATATGCCGCTTATAGTTCCCGTAATTTCTGCTCTCCTGATTTATCGGCACTATATGCCTCTTATAGTTCCCGTAATTTCTGCTCTCCTGATTTATCGGCACTATGCACTCTTAAACTCTTGTGGAGTTGGATTAGGAGACAAATAAAAAAGACAGCGAAGGCTGCCTCTTTTATTTGTGAGAATAATATTAGTTCTAGGACTCCATTTGTCTTGCTAAAAATCCAGCAGCGGTTTCAACAGCCTTTTTCTCGACTTCACCAAGTGTACCTTCTTTTGCATAAATAATAACAGCTCCAATTGGGTCACCATTTGCAATGATTGGTCCAATTGTATAAGATGAGATAGTTTCATCATTCCCATCCGCTAATGCAATATCACCTTGCTGTGTAACTAGAACTGAATTACGGTCTTCCATTGTTTTTTCCACTAAATCGCTTATATTTTTATTTAAATAATCCTTTTTAGAACTTCCTGCTAACGCAATATAACTATCTCTATCACAAATTAATACCGGGTTTCCGAGGCTGTCAAATAGGGCTTCTGCATATTCCTTGGCAAAATCGCTTAACTCGCTGATTGGTGAATACTTCTTTAAGATTACTTCCCCATCTCGATCAACAAAGATCTCTAACGGATCCCCCTCACGGATACGCAGAGTCCTGCGTATTTCTTTGGGAATGACAACACGACCCAAATCATCGATTCGACGAACTATTCCAGTTGCTTTCATCCAATGTTGCCTCACTTTCATCTGATGATTTTACTAACTTGGTAATGACAATTTTTCCTTTTGTAGGAATCATCACCAACTTTGAACTTAGTATCTTTCATCTGGAAAGTTCTATACACATTCGTAATATTTTTTCACAAACAGGAAAATTATCCCATTAAAAGAGAATGTTACCCCTGCCAATTTACATAGTTACACAGGATTTTCCTGACCCTTTTTTGCAGCTTGGATCCCTTTTATCATCTCAAATGCTATATTTAGCCAGTAAACCGTGTCTGTCCCTTTAGTCTGAAGGGTCATTTTTAGCTTCTGACCTTCCATTCCAAGTCCAATCATTCGTGGATATTTACTGCTGATTGCAAAGACCTTTTGTCCATCAATTGTGCTGCTCGCTCGTTCATTAACTAAAATGGTAACTTCCTGTTTAGCTTGCTTAATGCTTTCAACACCCGCTAGAAGCGCATAAACCTTCATTTCCGCCACCTGGAATAGATAATCAACTTCTTCAGGGTATTCACCAAAACGATCAATCATTTCTGCCTGAAGTTCTTCAACATCTTCTAGTGTTTGCAGGCCTCTAAAACGCTTATACATCTCGATTTTTTGATGGCCGTCTTTAATATAGGTATCAGGGATATAGGCATCGACTTCTAAATCAATTTCCACAGTAGACTTTTGCTCTACTTTCAAATCCCCTCTTCTTTCCTCAATCGCTTCTTTCAGCATTTGAGAGTACAGATCAAATCCTACTGAGTCGATGAATCCATGCTGCTGTGCCCCTAATAAATTACCTGCACCCCTAATCGATAAGTCGCGCATAGCAATTTTAAAACCGGAGCCAAGCTCAGTAAATTCCTTTATTGCCTGTAAACGTTTTTCTGCTACTTCCGTTAATACCTTATCCTTCCGGTGCGTGAAATAAGCATATGCAACACGATTAGATCTTCCCACACGACCGCGAAGCTGATAAAGCTGTGAAAGCCCCATTCGATCGGCATCATAGACAATCAAGGTGTTTACATTAGGAATATCTACCCCAGTTTCAATAATGGTCGTGCTGACTAGTACATCAAACTCCCCAGACAAAAAGCTAAGCATAACAGATTCCAATTCATTTTCTGACATTTGTCCATGGGCGAATGTTACTCGAGCATCTGGAACGAGCATCGATATTTCTTCGGCCTTTCTTTCTATATCTTCAACTCTGTTATATAGAAAATATACTTGTCCGTCGCGTGCTAGTTCTCTCTCAATCGACTCTCTAACAAGGGATCCATTGTACTCCATTACATAGGTTTGAACTGGGAAACGATTTTCAGGAGGTGTTTCAATTACCGATAAATCACGAACACCGAGCATGGACATATGAAGTGTTCTAGGTATCGGTGTTGCTGTTAATGTTAAAACATCAATGTTTGATTTTAGCTTTTTTATCTTTTCTTTGTGGGTTACCCCAAATCTTTGCTCTTCATCAATGATTAATAAACCTAAATCACGATAAATGATATCTTTTGAAAGGATACGATGTGTTCCAATTACCACATCGATTGTACCTGCTTTTAATCCTTTTATCGTTTCTGTTTGTTGCTTTTTAGAACGGAAGCGGCTTAACAGACCAATATTGATTGGATAGTCTTGAAATCTTTCTCTCATTGTCTCAAAATGCTGCTGAGCCAAAATCGTTGTTGGTACTAGTAGTGCCACTTGTTTACCA
Organism: Neobacillus canaveralius; assembly: GCF_047237705.1. NCBI lineage: Bacteria > Bacillati > Bacillota > Bacilli > Caryophanales > Bacillaceae > Neobacillus > Neobacillus canaveralius. The sequence goes on from NZ_JBDFLL010000001.1 coordinate 25,821, forward strand.
TCTGCAATGGCTTTAAATGCAGCTCGAATTGCTACCTCTGTTTTTCCATATCCAACATCACCACAAAGCAAACGGTCCATTGGTCTAGGTCGTTCCATATCCTTTTTAATCTCATGGATGGACCGAAGCTGGTCCTCTGTTTCCTGGTACGCAAAAGCCGTTTCAAACTCCCTTTGCATATCCCCATCAGGAGAAAAAGCATAACCAACCGCTGCCTCACGTTCTGCATAAAGCTTAATTAAATCGTCTGCAATGTCTTGAACGGAGGATTGAACTTTCTTTTTAACCTTTTTCCAATCACTGCCGCCAAGTTTATATATTTTGGGCTCTTTTCCTTCTGAAGCAACATACTTCTGAACAAGATCAATTTGTTCCACTGGAACATAAAGCTTATCTGTCCCATGATATCGAAGATGGAGATAATCCTTATGAACACCGTTTATAACCAGGGTTTCAATTCCCAAGTATTTTCCGATCCCATGATTAACATGGACGACATAATCCCCGACTTTAAGTTCAGAATAACTCTTGATCCTTTCGGCATTTGAAAGCTTTTGTCTGTTAGTAGACTTTTTGACACGTTTAGTAAAAAGCTCTTCTTCTGTAATGACAGCAAGCTTTTGAATTGACAGCTCAAATCCAGTTTGCAGGTTCCCCTTCAAAATCTGAACTTTTCCAGGTAGAAGCTGCTGACCGCTGCGTGCAATGGAGGCTTCTATTTCATAATCTTCTAAAACTCGTTCTAATTTTTTTACTCTTTCATTGTCTGGTCCTAAAAAGACAATCGAATAATTTCCTTTTTTCCATCTGTCGACTTCTGCCTTCAATAAGTGCATTTGTCCATGGAAATTTTGCATTTGTTTACAGGAAACATTGATAATATTTTGCGGACTCGTATTGGCAACATGACGAAGAAACAAGCTCATATAAAGAATCGGAAACTCACTTTTATGAAGCAGCCCGGGTAAATCATGGGAAATAGCCAAATCATGAATAATTTGACCTTCACTAAGCAAGGCAGTATACCATTCGGCCTCTTCTTTTATCAACGATTCGTTCATTTCTTGAACCCGGCTTATTTCATCAATAAATACCATTCCATTAGAAGGTAGATAGTCTAGTAAACTAGTACCGCCTTCGTATGCTAGTGAAAGATATTTAAATACATGATCTGGTTTGTGACTATTTTTTAGCTGTTCCAGCTCATAACTAATATTTTGCGAGAGCTTAATCTTTGCTTTGTCATCCTTTAATTTTCGTAAGCTTTTAGCTAAACCATCCTCTAGGTTACCGATTAATCGGCTATAATTCTCTGCCTCAAAAAGAACCTCCGTAGCAGGTCCAATTGAAACTTCAGCTGTTTTCTCGATGGAACGCTGGTCTTCTAAGGAAAAATAGCGGATTGAATCAATCTCTGTATCAAACAACTCAATTCTGATAGGATTGCTCACTGTAAGCGGATAAATATCAATAATCCCGCCCCTTATACTAAACTCTCCGGGGGTCGAAACCATATCCACCCGAACATATCCCATCTTAACGAATGTAGTTAGTACCTCTGTTACATCAAGGTCATCACCTATTTTATATGTCAACTGGTACTTCTTCCAGATGTTCTTTGGAGGAATGACTTTTCTTAGCCCAGCAATAGGAACAATCATAATACCCTTGTTTTTCTTACTGAAATGGTTTAAGGCTTCAATCCTTTGTGCCTTTAACTCTGGACTCGCTATACTCATCTCAGCTGCTATTAATTCATTTGCTGGGAAAAGAAAAACTTCATTCTCACTTAATAGATTTACAATATCGTCATAGAGTTTTTGTGCTTGCAAGAGATTATGGGTAATAAATAGAATTGGTCTTTTCATGTGCTCGTAAATTGCCGCTGTTAGGACTGTTCTTGATGAACCCGACAATCCAGCAATAAGCTGTTCCTTCAAGCCTTCTTGAACTCCAGATATGATAGAGTGAATATCTTCTTGGTCTAGAAATAATGATTTTAAACCTTTCAAAAGCCCGTTCCTCCTCTCTCGGAATCTTCTTCGTATTATAACTTTAACATTAGTATTTTAAAAAATAGAAAAATGCTTTGGAGTGCTTCCAAAGCTGTTTAATGAATGAGGAAATCATATTGGTGATAATCTGGATTTCTTTCTAATGCTTCCTGACAATCCTCACATATAGCTGTAATGTGTATATTACCAGACACATCATACGCAACCATCTCTTGTCTTTCCTGCTCCGTTAATTTATGAAGACCGAGTGTTTCGCTGTGTATCGATGATTGTTCAATGGAACCTATATTTGTGCCACAATGACGGCAGTGATAATGAATGGCCACTAACAAGCCCTCCCTATTCTACTATTAATAATAGTATTTACGAAGAATAGCGAGTTTATTCAAAAGAAATGCGTTCTTTATTCTATGAAAGAAAGGGTTATCTAATGAATCATTTACTGATTAAATTCATTCATTACCTGTAAGAACGGCTTTTCTAACCAAGCCTTACATGCTTCAGAGCTCTTTTTTACGGCTTCCTTTGTTGACGGAAGATCTTCTTCGTTGAAACGTCCCAACACGTAATCAGGTACCTTCATACCGTTTCTTGGCCGATCAATTCCAATCCGTATTCTGTTAAATTCTTGGGTTCCAAGATGTGCCACCGTAGATTTTATTCCGTTATGCCCGCCAGCACTTCCTTTTTGGCGAAGCCTGATTTTTCCGACTGGCAAGTCAAGGTCATCATAGATAACCAGAAAATCTTCTAACTCAATCTGGTAATAGTCCATTATCGCTCGAATTGATTCCCCAGAGAGATTCATATAAGTCAACGGCTTTAATAAAACCACTTTTTCACCTTTATGAGAACCAATTCCAAATAGTCCTTTGAATTTTGATTGATTTAAAGGAATATTTAATTGATCCGCAAGCTCATCAATGACTTCAAATCCTATATTATGTCTTGTCTTATCATACTGCTTCCCAGGGTTTCCTAAACCAACTATTAATTTCATTCTTACCCTCTCTTTCGGCCCAGTCCACCTGTTTATTAACTTTCGGAGCATCGTAATCTCTCCCACCTAATAATACGTCTTTTTAATGATAAATGCGACAAAAGACGTAACCCTTTTAAGGTTACGTCTAAAAATATTGTCTAGCTGCAGCGCCTAGGGGCTCGGGGTCATAAGCCAATCCGTCAAGAAGGTTAAAGAGCAACCTTCTCGCCGGCTCGTCTTATGCCTGTCGCCCCTGAGCAAGGCGCTTCCGCTTTTCTATTCACCGACAGGCTCTGTTTCTCTTCCTTCTTCGTTATCAGGGTGGCCGCCTTCTTGCTGTTCACCAGCGTTGATTTCCTCTTCTTGTCGAGGAGGCAGAATGCTGGCAATTACTTCGTCTTCCTCATGATTAATTGTAAATGACCCTTGATAGAGGATATCGGAAACTTTCATTGTTTCGCCCACCTGAAGGTTACTTACATCGACTTCAATTTGCTGTGGTATTTCTGTTGGAGTTGAGGTAATCGATAATTCATGAACAGACTGCTGAAGAACACCGCCATCCTTTACCCCAGCAGCCTCGCCAGTAAGGACGAGTCTTACGGTTACGTTAATCTTAGAGGATTTATCAACAGCTAGAAAATCAACATGAATGATTTCCTTTTTAATAAAATCCTCTTGATAGTCAGTTAAAACTACATCATGCTTACTGCCGTCTATATCAAGTGAAATAACTCCATTCCTGCCTACGTTTCGAATGGTTTTTGTTAAATCAGCAGAGCTGACAAAAACAGGTCTACTTTCAAGCTTCCGCCCATAAATTACAGCAGGAATGTTACCAGTTTCTCTTATCTTTCTTAACTCCGAATTACGCAGTTCCTTACGTTCCTTTGCTTGTAAAACTGTACTCATGAGTTTAGTCACCTTCCTAGTTTTGTTCTTAACTGTCTCTATAAAAATTCCCCAAAACAGGAAGGTCTAAACATTTATTTATAAAAGCAATGATAAAGATCAATCAAATAATGTACTTACAGATTGTTCTTCATGTACGCGGATAATTGCTTCGCCCATTAAAGGTGCTACTGAAAGTTGAATGATTTTATCTGTCTTTTTCTCTTCTGGCATAGCAATTGAATTTGTAATAACTAATTCTTTAATTTTTGAATTTTGAATTCTATCCATCGCCGGTCCAGATAAAACAGGGTGTGTACAGCATGCATATACTTCTTTTGCACCGTTCTCTACCAGCGCATTTGCGGCAAGTGTGATTGTCCCTGCAGTGTCAATAATATCATCAATTAAGATAGCAATTTTCCCTTCGATATTACCGACAATATTCATTACTTCTGCAACATTTGGCCGTGGGCGACGTTTGTCAATAATCGCAATTGGGGCTTTTAATCGTTCAGCTAATTTTCGAGCTCGCGTTACACCACCATGGTCTGGAGAAACGATAACGAGGTCGCCGTTGAACTTTCTCTTTAAAAAGTATTCTGCTAAGATCGGTACGCCCATTAAATGGTCTGTTGGAATCTCGAAGAAGCCTTGAATCTGTGGTGCATGTAAGTCTAAGCAGATTACACGAGTGGCACCTGCAGTTTCAAGAAGGTTTGCCACTAACTTCGCGGTAATCGGCTCACGTGCACGTGCTTTACGATCTTGGCGAGCATACCCATAGTATGGCATAACAATGTTGATTGTCTTGGCAGAGGCTCTCTTAAGAGCGTCTATCATGATTAACAATTCCATGAGGTGTTCATTAACAGGTGAGCTAGTCGATTGAATGACATATACATCACAACCACGGATACTCTCTTCGATATTAATTTGAATTTCTCCATCACTAAATCTTGTAACAGAGCTTTTTCCTAATTCAACACCAATAACCTTGGCAATCTCTCTCGCTAAAGGTAGATTTGAATTTAGACTGAATACCTTTAAGTTTGGATCTAAGTATTGATTTGACATAATGCCCTCCAATATTCATGCTTATTTTTTCTTATTAAGCTTATCGACATAGTTTTCCTTATTTACCTGCTGTGCACGTGCAATCGATAATGCATTGCCAGGAACATCCTTTGTTATCGTTGAACCTGCAGCTACATATGCGCCTTTTCCAACGGTAACAGGCGCAACTAGATTAGAGTTACAGCCTATAAAGACTCCATCCTCAATTCTTGTTAAGAATTTATTTTTCCCATCATAATTAACTGTTATAGATCCACAACCAATATTAACATCACTGCCAACCTCAGCATCACCAATATAACTAAGGTGTGAAGCTTTACTTCCCTTACCAAAAACAGCTTTTTTAATCTCAACAAAGTTCCCAATTTTCACTTCATCATGGATGTTGGAATCAGGTCTAATATGTGCAAATGGCCCGATATTAACAAGCGATCCAATCGAACTATTATAAGCGGCAGATTGACGGATTACCGTTTCATCTCCTACTTCACATGAATCAATTTCTGAGTTTGGTCCAATTTGGCAGTCGGAACCAATTACAGTTTTGCCTTTTAGAATTGTACCCGGAAGAATAATTGTATCCTGACCAATTACGACATCTGATTCAATGTATGTATTCCGAGGATCAATAATTGTGACTCCATTTCGCATATGGCTTTCATTTATCCGGCTGCGCATAATTCTTTCTGCCTCTGCCAATGCAACTCTATCATTAACGCCTAAAGTCTCTTCAAGATCCGTGGTTTGGAAAGCAGTAACAACTTCCCCTTGATTTTTTAGGATTTCTACTACGTCCGGCAGGTAAAATTCGCCTTGAACATTGCCATTTGAGACCTTCTTAAGTGCTTCAAACAAAGCAGCATTATCAAAACAATAGGTACCTGTATTAATTTCATTTATTTCCCGCTCTGTCTCAGTAGCATCTTTATGCTCCACAATTTTTTCAACAAAGCCATTTTCATTTCGAATAATTCGTCCATATCCTGTTGGGTCCTCAATTCTTGCTGTAAGAATTGTAGCCTTTGCAGATACTTCCTCATGATGTTTAAATAAAGACTCCATCGTTTCTGCTTTAATTAGAGGCGTGTCACCACAAACTACAATGGTAACCCCTTCTTTACCTTCTAACCTCTGCTCGGCCTGCATAACAGCATGTGCCGTTCCAAGCTGTTCTTCTTGAAGGGCATAATGACTTTCTTCCCCTAATTGAGCTTTTACCAATTCAGCTCCATGTCCAATCACAGTAACAAATTCTTGAATATTTAGCTTCTTCACTTGGTCAACAACATGTTGTACCATCGGCTTACCACATACAGGATGTAAGACTTTATATAGCTTTGACTTCATCCGTGTTCCTTGTCCTGCAGCCAAAATCACAGCATAACGATTATGCATATTCAAGTCCTCCAATTTTACCTTTTTATCCAAGGCTCTTTTCTCAGAAGTAAAATACGATTGATTGAGCGTTATTTTCATATGAAAAGCCTTCATTTTATGAGAAAAGAGCCTGTAAACTTTGTTCTAAGCTCAATATGACTTATTCCAAGTTAAAATCGGCTTTTAGATTTTAACAAGCCTCTTTAAAAAAACAGCCTTATCCATTAAAAATATTAACGTAATTAGTCAGTCATTTCAAGGAGTGTAGGAAAAGTGTCCGAATTTGTTATTTTTAAAAAATTAGCAGAAGGAAGAAAGCGCGGGGAATAAAGGAGAACTAAAAAAAGAGCGCTACTTGTGTAGTAGGCTCTAGTTGAATTTTGCTTTCTAGGAAGCACCGGCTTCTTCAAATTCTACTTCTAATTCACCTAAGCGGTGATACTCAGCCAAGACAGCTTCTTGAATCTTACCACGTGTACCAGAGTTGATTGGATGCGCAATATCACGAAATTCTCCGTCTGGAGTACGTTTACTTGGCATAGCCACAAATAAACCATTGTTGCCGTCAATAACGCGGATGTCATGAACAACGAATTCATTGTCTAATGTAATTGATGCAATCGCTCTCATACGACCATCCGTGTTAACACGGCGTAATCTTACGTCTGTTACTTCCATGTGCTCACACCCTTTTCTTATGTTAAAAAGCTAGTGTTATTAATTCAACATGGTTTCTAGTAAATCCTTCTTAATCTATTAAATATTTTAAAAATATTTTAGGCAAAATGGTGAACATTTTTAAAAGTCAGATATTTTAGTATTAAATATAGTGCTTATAGAATAAATTAAAAAACGCTCGATTATTTCACGAGCGCAATCACTTCTATTTCCACCAATGCGTCTTTCGGTAATCTTGCTACCTCTACGCAAGAACGCGCTGGTTTATTCGTTGAGAAATATTCACCATATACTTCATTTATTGCCGCAAAGTCATCCATACTCTTAATAAAAACAGTAGCCTTTACGACTGTCTCAAATGAAGCCCCTGCGGCTGTAAGCACGGCTTCCAAATTTGAAAAAACCTGATGAGTCTGTTCTTTTATACCGCCCTCTATCATGGCTCCCTCTGCTGTTAACGGAATTTGACCAGAACTATAAAAAAGATTATTTACGATGATTCCTTGGGAATAGGGTCCAATCGCTGCAGGCGCTTGGTTGGTTTGAACAACTTTCATACTTATTCCTCCGTTCTTCTCTTAAAATAATTTCCTTCTGTAACCTGAATCCTCTTTTCCTTTACATCAACATCCGTCAATTTAACAAGTGATTTGTATTCATCAACGAGTCGTTCTTCGATTTTTTCAGCTTCAACCAAAACGGCTATACCAGCGACGGTAGCATTAAACTCTTCTAGTAAGCTGATCATTCCCATCACTGTTCCGCCTGCTTTCATAAAGTCATCGACAACCAAGACCCTAGAGCCTTGAGCCAAACTCCTTTTTGAAAGGACCATCGTTTGAATTCTTTTTGCGGACCCAGATACATAGTTAATGCTGACAGTTGGACCTTCTGTTACTTTACTATCTCGTCTAACAATCACAACAGGCGTATTTAACTGACTCGCAACAGCATAAGCAAGAGGTATCCCCTTTGTAGCTACTGTCATGACCACATCGATTTTAGTATTCACATAGGCGGAAGCAATAATCCGGCCAGCTTTTTGGACAACGGATGGGTCACCCAAAATATCAGTTAAATACAAGTATCCCCCCGGTAGTAGGCGATCAGGATGAGCAATTAATGAGCATAACTCATTTACAAAAGGCCTTGCCTCTTCATCACTTACACTTACAAAAAATTTAACTCCACCCGCTGCACCTGGTACAGTTTGCAGCGTTCCGATACCTCTTTGTTCGAAGGTCTCCTTAACTATTGCTAAGTCTTCACTGATAGAAGATTTCGCAGAAGAATAACGTTCAGCAAAGAAGGTAAGCGGTACCAACTGGCGCGGATGGTCAAGTAAATAGCTCGTCATATCGATCAATCGTTCACTGCGGCGAAACTTCATAGCAATCCTCCAAAAAGACGAATATTCTACTTATAGGATATCATCAATGTACGTTTTTAATCAAGGGTATGTCGTTCTCCGAGCATCCGGACAGCAAATACTTGGTCACAAAACCCTCTGAGCCCATTATAAATCCGGTGCATTCTTGAATCGTGCTGGACAATTCCAAAGACAGTAGGTCCACTTCCGCTCATCAGTACTGCATCGGCACCAAAACGCTTCATTTGCTCCTTGATTTGTGCTACCTCTGGATGAAGTTTTAATGTAACATCTTCTAGGACATTTCCGACATTTTCACATACACTTTGATAGTCATTGTTTTCTATTGCTTTGACCATTTCGTCAATTTTGGGGTGCTTCATTCCATTTAAATCTAAACGGCGATAGACTTCCGCTGTCGAGACTCCAATAAACGGTTTTGCTAAAATGACCCAGCACGTGGGCGGAGCAGGAAGATCTGTAATCATTTCACCTCGACCCTTCGCTAAAGCAGTGCCGCCATACACACAAAATGATACATCCGAACCTATTTCTGAACCAAGACTAGCTAATTCGTCCAACGTTAAACCGAGTCCCCATAGTTTATTAAGCCCCCTAAGGGTTGCAGCGGCATCACTGCTGCCCCCAGCCAGTCCAGCCGCAACAGGAATTGTTTTTTCAATTGTTATTTGGACCCCTTTTTTAACTTGATATCGGTCCTTTAACAATTGTGCTGCTTGAAAAGCTAAGTTCCTTTGGTCATCAGGAACATAACGGTTATGGGAGAGAATATGTATTTTATCCTGTTCTAATAATGTTAGTTCAACACGATCCGCCAAATCAATCGTCGTCATGATCATCTCAACTTCATGAAAACCGTCCGGACGCTTATATAAAACATCCAGGGATAGATTGATTTTAGCTGGTGCTTTTACTAAAAGCTTCAATATGCACACCTACACTTCTATCGTTCATATATTTTTTCCTATTTTACCACAAAACTACTGATAGGAAAAAAGTCTAATAATAATATTTAAAGACCAGGGGGATTCTACCCTCTGGTCTTACCGTGGTGTTTGATTTGTTTAAACATTGAGAAGCGCAGTGCTGGTTTTCATCTTGCTGGCTATGAACTGCCTTTTTTTAAGAATTCCTGTTGTTTTTCATCAGCTGCTCGGAGGCTAGTTCAATTGCTCTTTTTACCATGTTTCCTGCATCTTTAGCTCTGATGCCACCCCAGCCCTCTTTTTGGACGACATCATAAAAACCAAGCTCTTTTGCAAGTTCTTCTTTAAATTGACTAGACATTACACCTCTTCTTCTTGCCATCTAAACAACCCCTTTTTTACACTCACGGCAGTATTAGTATGGTATTAAGTGATTTATTCAATTAGTTATTTATTTGGATGTGTTAACTAGCCCGTTGATTTGCGCTCTGGGCACTTCGCACAATTCAACTCAGTAATAAAAAAAATAGACTTAACACAGCCATTTTGTAAAAAGCAAAAGGCAGAAAATCGGATGATTTTCTGCCCTAAAAATTGCCCTATATTCTAACTTAAAGCTATGTTTCCTGCTGCATCTTCGTAGAAGGTTATTTGAACCGTTTCAGTAAGTACATCAGCATAGCTGTATGAAACTCGTTCAAATGAATTCTCTTCCTGATCTAACTCGATTACAAACACCGAAGGGTACGTTTCGGCTAATACGCCTGATCGTTCGATTGTTTTTCTACGTCCTCCGTTTGCCTTGAGCAACAATCTTTTCCCTAAATTTGAATCAAGAGCCTTTTTAATATCGGCTAAGGTTTTTGGCATTCGGTCCACCTCACTGTGTAAAGTATATCACACTGACATAGTCCCTGTCAAATAAAAACATAAAATTATATCAGTCCGACAAAAAGATTGTCAATATCTTTTCTTCTACTTTTTCTCCCAATTTTCAACAATCATTATAGTTTCCTTAACAAGGGCGGATTATGTGCATATAAAAAAATAAGCCTTTATTTTTTTCCAAAAGGCTTAGGATTCCTCTTCCTGGACAGGATTATAAGGCATTCCTGTTCGTAAGACTCCTTTAGTTTCAATGCCTCCCAGTCCTTTTTCTCCTGTAAGTGTGTTTCTTAGTACATCCCAAACATTGATACTATCCATAAACGGCGTGAAGCTGATTTTCGCAACGATATAAACGGGGTCTAAAGCATGTATATTGATTCGTGATGGGGAACTAGCGAAATTTGCTCCTGCATGTATTAAGGATTCAAAGTGTGACTGACATGCCCCTGCAAAAATGACGAGTTGATCTAAGTGTGGTATCTTTCTGCGGGCCTCCTTGACGGTTTGGACGAAATGCTTCGAGTGGCGGTATGCATTAATATCTGTTATTTTCCCCTTCGCCTTTGAGTAGGCGTCATGACCAGTAATGACTAAAATATCAGGACGGTATTGATCAATTAATCCGCCAATTTTATTTGGCATTTCTTTCTCGTTACAATGAATGCCATAGACAGGAATACCAATTTTCTCGTATAAGGTCATACACTTTTGTAAGTAATCAGGATCTCCATCCAAGTGAAGAACCCTTCCTGGCATTTGAAAGTAATTGGCTGGCTGAACATAACCGCCTGTCGCTTCATAATCCTGCCTTTGCTTTAGTAAATCAACGTCCTGTGCAAACAAGCGGAAAGATTGCTCTTCCAGGGTTTTATATTCCTGTACTATTTTTGACCTTACATTAGAGTTAATCACTACTAAATCATCATAAGGTGCATCTGCCATCAAACGAATATCCTCACCATATAGGATTGCGAATTTCTGGCCATTTAGTGTTTGAATATCAATAACTCGGAATAGAATATCACAGTTATAGGACCGTCTGCCGACAATATCCATCATCTTTATATTCACTGCTGTCACTCCAATTAGACCAGCGTATAGGCCTTCGGAAATAAAGTTTCTCTGTGATAGGCTATGCAACTACACACAATGTTGTGAATGGACCTGCCTTTAACTAAAAAAAATAGACCAAAAAGGTCTATTGGAAATAGGTAAGCAATTCGTCACTCAAACGGCCAAATTCCTGAACAGATAGTGTTTCACCTCTTCTTGTTGGCTCAATACCAGCTGCATTTAGAGCTCGTATGATTTCTTCCTTCTTTTGTTTTCCATCCTGAAGCTGGCTCGTTAAATTATTCAGTAACGTTTTTCTTCTTTGGGCAAAACTTGCTCGTGTTACTTGGAAAAAGAACTTTTCATCCTTTACGATTACGGCTGGTTCTTCCCTTCTTGTTAAGCGAATGACAGCAGAGTCTACATTTGGCTGCGGGACGAAGACTGTTTTTGGGACAATCATCACCGTCTCAGCCCTTGTATAGTACTGTACAGCGATGGAAAGTGATCCGTATTCCTTTGTCCCAGGCTTTGCTGAAATGCGATCTGCGACCTCTTTTTGAAGCATACACACGATACCTCGAATTGGGATTTGTTCCTCAAGTAGTTTCATAATAATCGGAGTCGTCACGTAATAAGGAAGATTGGCCACAACCATCAGGTCATCGATCTGAGTAAATTCTGTATCTATGACTTCCTGAACATCTGCCTCCAGTATATCTTTATGTATCACTTTTACATTTTCATATGGTGAAAGAGTGTCAGCCAAAATCGGCAATAATCTTTGGTCGATTTCAAATGCAACTACTTTTTTACTCCTGCGTGCAAGCTGTTCTGTCAGAGCTCCAATGCCAGGGCCAATTTCAATCGCTCCTGAATGATCTCCTAATTCAGCAAAATCAACAATTCTATGTAAGATATTGGTATCTATTAAAAAGTTTTGACCTAGACTTTTCTTAAAAGAAAAGCCGTATTTTTCAAGTATTGTTCGTGTTCGAATCGGGGTAGCAATGTCTTTATTCATTTTTTTCCTCCTGTATGACAAGTGCAAGGGCATCTGCAAATTCCTTTTTACTGATTTGGAACATCATTAACCTTTTGTGTAATTGTTTCCCATTGGTATATCCGATTTTCAATAATTTTCCCAACATGATCCTTCGTTCTTTTGAACCTGATCCACCAATGAGTCCCGCCACAATTAAATCTTCTTGTGTAAATTCCTCTTGGATAGTCTCTGTCATGGTCTGTGCGTCTCTTAATGCGTTCCTTATGGCATCTAAAGAGGCATGTTCCACACCAAGACCTTTTCCGTTTTTAGCGATAGCAACTTCTTTTGGTATAAAAGCATGCTTTGCATCGGGTACCTTTTCTGCGATCGTTTTTCTGATTTTCTCTCCTGGAAAGTCGGGGTCTGTAAAGATAATAACCCCTCTTGTTTCTTGTGCTCTTATTATTTTTTCAATAGTTTCTTCATTGATTGCAGAACCATTGGTTTCAATTGTATCTGCGTCAACTGCTCGTTTAATTGTGGTAGTATCGTCTTTTCCTTCCACCACAATGAATTCCTTAATCTTCATTATTTCCTCCGCACATGAATGATAAAAAGATAAAATAAATTGAAAAATAAATGAAACATTTTTGTAATGTCCATCGTCTATATTAACAAATGTATTCATATTATTTAGTAAATAGCTTAATGTATTTGATGTAAGTATAAAGAATATTAGAGAAAAAGCAAAATGCAGAGGCTAAATTAAACCTCTGCAATGGTAAGCTTATTGTAATATCTTAATCTTTACCTTTCGGACTCCCCAGCGGAAAGCCTCTGTCTTTGTTGGGAAAAAAACATCAATCTTGTGTCCCTTTATGGCACCGCCAGTATCAGCTGCTACAGCATAACCATAGCCTTCCACATAAACCTTCGTCCCGAGCGGAATAACTCGTGGGTCAACTGCAATTACTTTTGCACCTGGGTTTGCACGCAGATCAAATCCCGTAGCTGTTCTTCCTGAACAGCCATTACAATATGCCGTATAGGCAGTAGTATTCACATAAAACTCAGTACCAGTTTCTGCTCCACGGGAAACTTGAATATCTAATTCCTTCGTTCCGACAGCCACAACTTTATCGAGTTTTTCTCTAAGCTTCTGCTCACCAATTATTTTTCTTGAGACTTCTTTACCATTTTCCAAGGTGACTTCATATTCTTTCGAAACAATTCCCTGTTTACCTTCTGTAACAGTTACTTGTTTTCCCTTGTCTAAGCCCTCATCCTTCTTGGTGATAACGGCAAATTGAATTGGTTCTTCCACTACATCGGTGACTTTTTCTACGCGAATGACGTTAATAACGCCATCCTTTTGCAATGTCTCTGATAATGACGGTTCAACTCGGTCAAATTCATTAAGTTTAATACCCTGTTGTGTTAAAAAGTCAGCGACCGTAGCCGAAGTGGACCATACCTGTTGCTCATTCCCGCCGTCAACTAGTGTAAGATGAAGAGCTAGTTTGATGCGAATATCCATTTTGCTTTTGAGCTTTTCCTGCGGTTTTGGAGAAATTTCATCCTGCTCGTTCAATACAATTTGTTGCTCTTTTAGTAGCTCAGCGACTGTACCTGCTGTTGTCCATATCGTTTTTTTCTCGTTGTCTTGGACAATTTGAACCTGCTTTGCTTGTTTCCAGACAATGTTTTGATTGTCTTTCACCTTAGCGTTACCTGAAGGTGACAAGTAGTCTTTTGAGTTGAGTGGTATTTCCAGTTGAGTAAATACTTCCTTAACTGTATTGGCATGCGTTTTTACTACTTTTTGCTGTCCGTTAAGAGTCAGTGCTAACGTTTTCTTAGATCCTTCATAGTATGAAAAACCAAGAAGTGCTGCTAAAACTACAAAACTAGCAAAAGTGATCGCCAACCTTTTACTACTCAAAGACTTGGAAAACAGGTTTTTCATGTTTTTGAATACGATGAAAAACGCCTCCTTCTCTCGGAGAGATTATTGAGAACCATGCTGTCGGCTGTCAACCCTTGCATTTGTTGTGAACGTATTTCCTATTATGCATATAGTTGGGAAATTTGCAAAGGGAAACTTATCGACACGGTTATCCTATGAGGTAAAGGAGACGTGTAGAACTTTAAGTTATAGTAAAAAATTCGGACAAGCTTCTATATACTTCGACAGGCTTGTCTATCAGTTTATGTCGAATATTTTTTTTGCGTTAGCAGTCGTTATTTCTGCAACTTCTTCAAAAGATATCCCTTTGATTTCTGCAATTTGCTCTGCAACTAACTTTACATATCCTGGTTCATTGCGTTTCCCCCGATAAGGATGAGGAGCTAAATAAGGACAGTCGGTTTCAATCAGTAGTTTTTCTATTGGAACAAGCGCTGCCACTTCCTTGGATTTTTTGGCATTTTTAAACGTAACAGGACCGCCAAGTGAGATGTAAAAATTCATTTTTAGACATTCTACGGCAACCTCAGGACTTCCACTAAAACAATGCATGATTCCCCCAACTTCAGCTGCTCCCTCCTCCTGTAGAATTTCTACAATATCAGCGGTTGCTTCCCGATTATGAATGACAATTGGAAGTTTTACCTTTTTGGCCAACTGAATTTGCTTTCGAAATACCTCTTTTTGAATATCCTTTGGAGACTTGTCCCAATGGTAATCTAATCCCATTTCCCCTATCGCTACTACCTTTGGGTGAGCGGCCAACTCTTCTATCCAATGCAAATCATCATCAGTCATATCAATCGCATCAACAGGGTGCCATCCAACGCATGCATAAATAAAATCGTATTTCTCAGCAAGTTCCATTGCCTTTTGTATAGTTGGTCTGTCAAAACCAACACAAACCATTTTTGACACTCCGGAATCTTGGGCCCTTATTATTACCTCTTCTAAGTCTTCCTCAAATTGTTCTGCATTTAAATGGACATGTGTGTCAAATAACATTAGTTAAACTCCTTTGTTGAATTTCATCACTATTTCCTGTCGAACCTATAAAGAAAAAATGGAAATGCCACGAAATTTGTTTCACGTGGAACAATTCAAAGCGGAAGCGCCTTGACCAGGGGCGACAGGCATAAGACGAGCCGGCGAGAAGGTTGCTCTTTAACCTTCTTGACGGATTGTCTGAAATGTGGAGGCGACTGCCCTGGGACGAAGGCATAAGACGAACCCTGCAAGAAGGCGCTTTTTGCCTTCTTCAGGGGGCGGCTTATGACTCGAGTCCCAAGGCGCCGTAACTAGACAAGCTTATGACCCGAGCCCCTAGGCGCTGTAGCTAGACATTTCTCAAATTAAAAGAGCCTATAAAGGCTCTTCTAAATACTTATCTACTTTACTTTAGAACCATTCGGCAATGTTTGGTCAACAGTGGCTAATGATAGAGATCCATCTTTTGAACCTGCCAATATCATTCCTTGTGATAATTCACCACGTAGTTTCACCGGCTTTAAATTTGTAATACAAATTACTTTTCTGCCAACTAGCTCCTCAGGCTTATAATATTGGGCAATACCAGAGACCACTTGACGCTTTTCATAGCCTAAATCCAATTGGAGCTTTAGAAGCTTATCTGCCTTTTTAATAGGCTCCGCTTGAATAACTTCAGCTACTCTTAAATCAATTTTCATAAAATCATCTATAGCAATTTCATCAATTTCTTCCGGTTTTTCTTCCTGTTTAACTTCTTGCTTTTCTTCAACGACAGGAGTTGAACCTCCCATTTTCCCTCGAATAAATTCAACCTCGTCTGCAATTTCAAGACGTGGAAACAATGGGTTTCCTTTCGAAACCTTTGTTCCATTTGGAATAGATCCGAAGGAAGCTAAACTCTCCCATGTTTTAAGTTCCTCATCCTGAATGCCAAGCTGTTGAAAAATACCACTAGGTGTCACAGTTAAGAAAGGCTGAAGAAGAATAGCTGTTGTTCTTAAAGATTCAGCTAAATGCACCATTACACTAGCAAGTTCTTCTTTTCGTTCTTCTGATTTTGCTAAGGTCCATGGCTGTGTTTCATCTATATACTTATTTGTACGACTCACCAACTGCCAAATCGATGTTAACGCCACTGAAAACTCCATTTTCTCCATGGCTTCCTCATATTTAGTGACTGTTTCACGACTCATTTGAAGTAACGCTTCATCGAATTCACCCGTAGAACCAGTATAAGAAGGAATAACACCATCGAAATATTTCTCAATCATTGCCACTGTTCGGTTTAATAGGTTGCCAAGGTCATTGGCTAAGTCGAAATTTATTCGTTCAACAAATCCCTCTGGTGTAAATACACCGTCGGCACCAAATGGCACTTCTCGGAGTAAATAATAACGAAGAGCATCTAGACCATAGCGGTCAATTAATGTAACAGGATCCACTACATTTCCTTTTGATTTGGACATTTTTCCGTCTTTCATTAAAAGCCAGCCATGAGCAAAAACCTTTTTAGGAAGGGGAAGATCCAAAGCCATTAACATGATCGGCCAATAAATAGTATGGAATCGAACAATTTCTTTCCCAACTAGATGAACATCTGCTGGCCAATAATTCAAATATTTACTATCATTATCTGTTCCATAGCCAAGGGCAGTGATGTAGTTAGATAACGCGTCAATCCAAACATAAATGACGTGCTTCGGATCGCCAGGCACTTTTACTCCCCAATCAAAGGTCGTTCTTGAAACCGCTAAATCCTCTAAACCAGGCTTAATAAAGTTGTTAATCATTTCATTTTTACGTGATTCCGGTTGGATAAACTCTGGATTTTCTTCATAGTATTGCAACAATCGATCGACATATTTACTCATTTTAAAGAAGTAGGATTCTTCTTTGACAATCTCTACGGCTCTGCCGCAATCAGGGCAATTTCCTTCAACCAATTGGCGGTCCGTATAAAAGGATTCGCACGGAGTACAATACCACCCCTCATACTTATCCAGGTAGATATCTCCTTGTTCAAGTAGTCTAGCAAAAATCTTTTCGACAACTTGCTTATGTCTCTCTTCCGTTGTTCGAATAAAGTCGTCATAAGAGATGTCTAGCTTTTTCCATAAAACCTTAATCCCATCAACAATTTCATCCACATACTGCTGTGGCGATATCCCCTTTTCCTCAGCTTTGCGCTGAATCTTTTGCCCGTGCTCGTCTGTTCCTGTTAAATACATCACATCAAAGCCGCGCATCCTTTTATAGCGTGCCATTGCATCTCCAGCTACAGTAGTATAAGCATGCCCAATATGTAAATTTCCGCTCGGATAATAAATCGGAGTGGTGAGATAAAAGGTTTTTAATTTTTCTTGCATTTGATACCCTCCTAGTAGTAAACAATCGACTTTTCTATTAAAACATTATTACCTTTTTTCATCCTCTTATATCATCAAAATATACCCAAAAATCAATAAATGTGCAATAAAGCCTAAAAATAAGCTTTAGAATTATTTTACCATTTTTCTATCTCCCCCCCCAAAAAAATGGAACCACAACCGAAACATATATTACTGAAATAGAAGATTATTGTAGTTTTTTGTCGAATTTTACAAAAGCGTTAATAGTGTAATTCAAAAACAACAATAATGTTAAAAACCTATTTCACCTGAATGATTATTCATTATACATTGATATATCAACATTCCTGTGAATTGATAATATTTGCCATTATTTTTTACTATAAACTAATTGACGGAAATGGGAATGGCTGGTATTATTAATCTATAAAAATAATGTCGAATATTGACGAATTGATAGAGAAATAAATTAATAGGTTAAATACGAGAGGAGCTATAAAAAATGAAATCTACAGGTATTGTCCGTAAAGTTGATGAATTAGGTCGTGTAGTAATTCCAATTGAATTAAGAAGAACACTTGGTATTGCTGAGAAAGATGCTCTCGAAATTTATGTTGACGATGAGCGCATTATCTTAAAGAAATACAAGCCAAATATGACTTGCCAAGTTACTGGCGAAGTTTCTGATGATAACTTAGCACTTGCTGGCGGTAAGTTAATCCTTAGCCGCGAAGGTGCAGAACAGTTAGTAAATGAAATCAAAAGCCAATTTGAATTAGTAAAATAATATAAATGAAGCTTCTCCCTCAGTGGAGAAGCTTTTTTTAATGCTCATTGGTCGATATGATATGCTTGGTACACCTCGCGTTTGTTAATGCCGCGATCTTTAGCTGTTTGTTTGATTGCGTCTTTTGAAGGAATGTCTTTTTCGGTTATGTAGTGATTTACATGTTCTTCAATCGACAAATTTTCCCACCAGGAACTTTCTTCTACCTTTAATTTGCTTTCATCAGCACCTTCGATGATCAAACAAAATTCACCGCGAATTTCATCCTGATGAGCCCATTCCACTACTTCAAATAAGTTTCCTCTTATAAATTCCTCGAATTTTTTTGTTAATTCCCGACAAATAGCCACCTTACGATTTCCGAGGATATCATACATACTCGTTAAGGTTTCTTTTAGTCGATGTGGTGACTCGTAGAAAACAAGAGTTCCTGTTTGTTTCTTTAAGTTCTCTAACTCTGTTTTCTTTCCCTTTTTACTTCGGTCTAAGAATCCATAAAAGTAAAAGGGCTGACAGGTAAGTCCTGAGGCAATTAATGCTGGGAGTGCTGCATTCGCTCCTGGTAATGGCACTACGGTTACCTTTTCACTTATTGCAGCCTCTACGAGCTCATACCCTGGGTCTGAAATAGCTGGCATCCCAGCGTCACTCACCAAAGCAATTTTCATGCCGTCCTTAATTTTATGAATGAGCTTTTCACCACTTGATTCTTTATTATGCTCATGATAGCTGACAACTGGCGTTTGAATTTCAAAGTAATTGCATAACTTCTTTGTATTTCTTGTATCCTCTGCTGCAATCAAATCTGCTTCCTTTAAAATCCTTACAGCACGAAAACTCATGTCCTCAAGGTTGCCAATTGGTGTTGGGACAAGATATAGTATTCCTTTTTGCGCCTCATTTTCATAACTCTTTTGCTGCCACATCTAACAACAACCCCTTATTTTTCTCCATATAAAATCTTTCTGATTTCTGCTGTATATTCCCCCTCTTCATTATAAACAAATAAAGGTGGAAGTATTTTTAAATCAGGACTGCCATCCTTAATCGCTTCAATTAGTAATGTATTGGCCTCTTTCCCCTGCTTTGGATAGACAAACTGAATGCGCTTCGGTTCAAGGCGATACTGCCGCATGACCGTAATGATATCCATCAGCCTTCCTGGACGATGGACAAATGCCACCTTCCCACCCTGCCTCACCAGTTGACTTGAAGCCTTTACGGCATCTTCAAGAGTACATAGGATCTCATGGCGGGCAATCGCGAGATGTTCATTCGGATTTATTTCCTCTTTTGAAGCTGTTGTAAAATAGGGAGGATTGCAGGTAACTACATCATATTTTCCATAACCTAATTGTTTAGGTATTTCTTTTATATCTCCATGAACCATCTGAAGACGTTCCTGAAGATTGTTATATTCAATACTTCTTACTGCCATGTCATAAAGTCGTTCTTGTATCTCTACACCGATAATATTCCCCTTTGTACGGGCACTCAAAAATAATGGAATAACCCCATTTCCACTACAAAGATCAATGATATTTCCTTTTTGTATCGGCACATACACAAATCGAGCGAGTAAAACCGCATCGAGCGAAAAAGCAAAAACTGACGGACTTTGGATAATCCTTAGATTCTCAGCAAGCAAGTAATCAAGCCGTTCATCACCCTTTAACATAACCATCCTATACACCTCTAAATAATATGTAAAAAAATAAGGTTGACCTGTGTCAACCTCTTCATGTTATTTCTTATTAAGAAAGGAGAGACAAAATAAACAATCGCCTTCCTTACGTAAACTTCCAAAATGAAGATTACAAATGTGAAATCCTTCTTGGTATAGACGAGCAAGATTATCATATCCTTCTCCGATATCTAAAGTCCGATCTCCGGCAGACACGCGAGAAGTTGTCCCTTTTTTAACTTTCTCATTCTTTTTTTCTTTGTCCGTGGTTACATCTAAACGGCGTCTTAGATGTTCGTTTTCTAGCTTTAAATAGTGATTCTCTTCTAGTATTTCGGCTAAATGCTGCTTTAATTCTCCGAGCTGTTGGTAAAGATGGCCAATTTGTGTTTCCATATTACTTACTGATTCAAATATCTCTTTTTTATCCACGTCGCACACCTCTTAATCTGTGGATTGTATAGACAAGGCACCCTCTTTAATGATTTCGTCCAATGTATACTCCAGAACTCGATCCTGTTCCTTTAGTTCCACCTGAAGTACCCGCTCTAATATATTTAATCCTACCACTTTTCCTCGACCTTGAGGAGTTTCAATCATTTCACCTAAATCCGGCAGTTGTTCTTTAGCAGCTTCATATTCATCATTTTCATATTTTAAGCAGCACATTAGTCTACCGCATAAACCGGATATCTTAGTAGGATTCAATGAGAGATTTTGGTCCTTGGCCATCTTAATGGACACGGGATCAAAATCACCTAAAAATGTGGAACAACATAGCATTCTTCCACATGGGCCAATTCCTCCAAGCATTTTTGCTTCGTCCCGGACACCGATTTGGCGCAATTCAATTCTTGTCCGAAAAATGGACGCTAAATCTTTTACTAACTCACGAAAATCTACTCTTCCGTCAGCAGTAAAATAGAAAATCACTTTATTTCGGTCAAATGTATATTCAACATCGACTAGTTTCATATCTAATTGATGTCCATTTACTTTTTCATTACAAACATCATATGCTTCCTGGGCAGCTTGTTTATTTTCTTCAACGATCATTCGATCCTTATGATCTGCAATTCTCACTACCTTTTTTAAAGGTAAAACGACATCATGGTCTTCAACCTGTTTACGTGGAACCACGGCCCTGCCGTATTCTACGCCGCGCACTGTTTCGACAATTACAAAGTCGTCCTTTTGAATTGAGAGGTCTCCAGGATCAAAATAATAGATTTTACCCGCTTTTTTAAAGCGTACTCCTACAACATCATACAAATGAAGATCCCTCCTGCAAATTCAACACAAGCTCTTCCATCATTAGCTGCGGATTCATATTAGCCGCAAGCTTCCTTTTTGCCTCGAGAATAGCCGACATTTGATCCGATAACCGCCGTCCGGATGTTTCAAGAGCATACTGTCTCAACCGGTCACTTTCAGCTATAAAGACGATTTGCTCCTGTTTATCTAATTGTATATATAATAAATCCTTAAAAATAAGAAGTAAAAGATCTAAACCACGATTAATCTGTTCTTTCTCTTTAAAGTGTGAGAACCATTCTCCTTGAAGAGTAACCATTGCTTCTAAAGGATTTTTTCTCAACACCTCATATAATTTTACCACTATCTTTTGAGCTTGTGCAAACCAATCATCACCATTTAACTCATATGCCTCATCAAGGTTATTCGTTAGCTGTGCTAATAAGGGCGCTTTCATTGGATTTACACCGTTTTCAGTCAGTTGATTAATCATCGCTAATGGAGATAATGGCTTAAATGATAAAATTTGGCACCGTGAAAGAATGGTTGGCAGCAATTGTTGTGGCTGCTCTGATAATAGAAAAGCTGTTGTTTGTGAGTTTGGTTCCTCAAGAAACTTTAACAAACTATTTGCCGCGCTCACACTCATTTTGTCAGCGTCACTAATCATATAAACCTTTCTTGACGATTCCACACCTTTTTTTGAGAACTCCTGCTGGAGATCTTGAATCTGTTGTTTCTTAATCGATAGTCCATCAGGCTCAACCTTATGGACATCTGGGTGATTACCGCTATTAATACGACGGCAATTATGACAGGTCTCGCATGGTTTATAGCCTTCTAGTAAAGAATCACAAAATATAGCTTTTGTGATTAACAAGGCAATTTCCTTTTTTCCAGTCCCTCTGATTCCCTCAAGTAAATAGGCGTGGGCGACACGATGCTTCAACAAACTGTTCTTTAACATTTTTAAAACGGTAGGCTGAAGTTCTTCTAGTTGATCCCATGTTTTCACCAAGTTTATCACCCACTTACATATATTATTGATTTAAAAATGCATATATTGTTCAATTGGAAGAACGAAAACCGTAGCACCGCCGACCTCAACTTCAACCGGATAAGGTACAAAAGAGTCAGCATTTCCTCCCATAGGGGAGACGGGTGCTACTAATTGATCTCGAGACTTACAATTATCTTTTATGATTTGCAAGGCACGATCTACACGAATATCTTCTGTTCCAATCATAAAGGTGGTGTTGCCAGATTTCAAAAAGCCGCCTGTAGTGGCAAGCTTTGTCGCTCTAAAATTATGATCAACCAGTGCTTTTGATAACCGATTGCTATCCTGGTCCTGAACAACAGCGATGATAAGTTTCATCTTTACCAACCCCTTCGTCAACATTCATATATCTTTCCTATATTATAACAGGTATTTGTCCTCGTTACATTGATATTCGACAGAGGTTGTTTATGAAAGTTGTCTGAAATCTTTTTATGGGCCGCAAGTTAACTAATTATGTGTTTTATAGTAAAAAAGCTGACTCGTTTTCAAGTCAGCTTTTTTACATCATTATCCTTTTACAGATCCTGCTGCAATACCCTCAACAATACGATCACTTAAAATAAAGTAAGCTATCAATACCGGGATAATACTAATCATCAATGTGGCACCAATTGCTCCCCAATCCGTCAAATACTGTCCTACGAAATTGTTTACCCCAACGGTAATGGTTTTCCATTTGTCAGAGCTCAGGAAAGTGTTAACGAATACGAATTCGTTCCAGTTATAGATCATGTTGATGATGACAGTGGTTGAAAGCACTGGTACTGTCATTGGAAGTGTAATCTGGAAGAAGATCCGGTGGATAGAACAGCCATCCACAACGGCTGCTTCTTCAATCTCCCGTGGAATGGTTTTGTAAAATCCAGTTAAAATCATAATCGTAATCGGCAAGTTAAATGCTACATACGATAAGATTACAGACATTGGATTATCAATCATATTTGCTGTTTTAAAGAAATTAAATAATGGAATTAAGGTTGAATGAAGCGGAATCATATATCCAGCCATAAACAAACCAAGGACCAATCCACTTAGCTTCCATTCCATTCTCGTAATAGCAAATGTTACAAAGCTGGCAAGGATAACAGTAATTACAACTGCAGCCACCGTGTAAAAAACACTATTAAAGAAGTAAACATCGATATGACCTGCTGTCCAGGCCTTCGCGTAGTTGCCCCACTGTGGATCTTGCGGGAGCGCAAACGGGGACATCCCGAAAACTTCCTGATTTGTTTTTAAGGAGAACAGGAATAACCATATTAGCGGGTACACCTGTATGATTGCAATTACTCCTAGGATAAAATAAAGAATTCCATATCCAATTTTGTTTCCTAGTGTTTTACTCGTTTTATAAGAAGCTGATAGGGTCGTTTTTTGTGTTTCTAGTGCAAATCTACTCATCCTTTTCACTTCCCTTTTTAATAGTCGACATCTTTTGTATTAAGTAACTTTTGAATTACCCATGTTGCAACAATACAAATGACCAATAAACCGAAGCCAATAGCGCTTCCGTATCCGAAGTTATACTTGCTGAATGCTTCTTTATACATGTATGATGCCATAACCTCAGAGGCACCGTTAGGTCCGCCGCCAGTTAAGACGAAGATCAAGTCAAAGTACTTTAACGAACCGACTATCGCCAGGATGATCATGACTTTGATTACACCTGCGATTAAAGGAACCTTAATTTTATAAGCAATTTGAATGGAAGTGGCCCCATCAATTTTTGCAGCCTCAATCAGTTCTTCCGGAACATTTTTTAATGCTGCATAGAAAATAATGATATAGAAACCGGCATATTGCCAAACAATTGGAAAAAAGAGCGCATATAATACGATATTAGAATCCGCTAACCATAGCGGAGGATTGTCAACGCCAATCAACACTAGCATTCTGTTAAGCATACCGTTCGTAGGGTCAAAAATTTTCGCCCAAAGCTGTCCGATAGCGACAGAAGATAATAACATTGGGATTAAGTAAATTTTTCTTAAAAAGTTAGCACCTTTAATTTTACTTGCTAAAATTAGTGATAAAATTAAATAACCAACTAAGCTTAAAGTGGAAAAAAGACCCAGCAATAGGGAATGCCATGCACTTTGCCAAAACTTTGTGTCCTTTGCTAATTCAATGTAATTCTCTAAACCGATGAATTTCATCTTACCGATACCGTTCCAGTCCATTAGACCGTAATATCCAGTTAAGACAATCGGGATATAGATTAATAGCAGAATAAGAAGTAACGATGGAAGTACGTAAAGGCTGATTACCCATTTGTTTGACATTACACTTTTCATGTTTATACTCCCTTCTTATTTGAAAAGGCGGCTAAAATGATAGAGGGCATAACCTGTATGCCCTCTACACTGAGATTTTGATTAGGCCATTTACTTTTTCTCTTCAGCAAGTTCATCTTTGTGTTGTTTCACAAAATCTTCCGGTGTCACTTGTTTTCCAAAGAGAGCAGTTACTAAATCATGATGTAATTCAGATACAGCCGGGCTGGATTGAGTATCAAAGTATGTTGTAACGTTTGATGCTTCGCTCAAATCCTTTAAGATTTCAATGTACATTGGAGCAAGATCAAGGCTTGCTGTGTCTACTTTCGTTGCAGGAATAACACCAGCGTCGATTACTGATTTTTCTCCCCATCTCTTTACAAGGTATCCAACGAAGTCTTTTGCTTCTTCTTGTACTTTAGAATCTTTTGCTACGAATAAACCAACACCAGGTCCGCCTACGTAGCTGTCGATACTTTCCCCTTTTCCGCCTTCATATGTAGGGAACTTGAAATAGCCAATCTTATCTTTGAATTCTTGTGCCACGTCAGGGCTTGTTGTGTAGTTTGGCAATTCCCAAGTAGCCGTTAAGAACATCGCTGCCTGTTCATTCATGAAGTAACCTTTTGCATCGTCGTTTGATAATGCACTTGAACCTTTAACGAATCCACCCATATCAACTAGGTTTTGTACTTCCTCAGCTGCTTTTACAATCGCTGGGTCGTCCATTTTTGCTTTACCTTTAATAACGTCTGTTAAAATAGTAGATCCGCCTATACGGTCTGCTAGATACATGAACCAGAATGATGCCGGCCAGCCGTCTTTCGCACCAACAGTTGCAGGAACAACACCGTTGTCAGCTAAAGTTTTTACAACATTTTTATACTCTTCGAAAGTCTTTGGAACTTCTAAATTATATTTCTCAAAAATTTCTTTGTTGTAGAATACGTAAGAAATATTTAACTCAAGTGGAAGACCATATGTTTTTCCATCTACTGCATATGATTCCTTTACACCAGGGATAAATGCATCTTTAAGGTCAGCATCATTTTCAACGATATCATCTAGTGGAGCTAACATGTCACCTTCAACGTAAGGCTTGATAAAACCATCTGACCATGTCATACCGATATCTGGCAGTTCATTTGATGAAGCTAATACTTTCAGCTTTTCACGGTATTGATCAGGGTTTAGGATTTCAGTTTCGATTTTAATATCTGTGTGCTCTTTTTCATACTCTGCAATCACATCTTTTACAATAGAGAACTGAGCATTTGAGCTGCCTTCCGGCCATAAATGCATAAATTTAATAACCTTTTTACCATCTGCACTGCTTTCCTCTGAAGAACTTGAAGAAGAACATCCTGCAAGTGCTAGAGAGAGTAGCATAATGACTGACATGAAGATTGCAACCGTTTTCTTATTAAACAATCGTGATTCCCCCTATGACCTTTTGTATGTTTTCGCTTACATTTATATCTTACATTCTGATAGTTCTGAAAAATAGGTCACAACCATTAGGAAAAATGCCACTATTTTTAGAAAGCCTTTTCATTATTGTTTTTTCGGTAAGCGCTTGGTGTCACACCTTCTAATTCCCTAAAGATTTTAATAAAGTATTTTGCCGTTTTATAGCCGGATTCTTCGGCAATATCATTAATTGGGAGATTGGTTGTCATTAACAATTCCTTTGCCCGCTGGATTCTGCGGCGAGTTACATATTCACTGAAGGTTAATTTCACATGTTCTTTAAAAAGCGAGCTTAGATAGCTTGGGTTTAAATGAACATGGTCCGCAACTTCTTTCTGGGT
Source organism: Neobacillus canaveralius (assembly GCF_047237705.1). Taxonomy (NCBI): domain Bacteria; kingdom Bacillati; phylum Bacillota; class Bacilli; order Caryophanales; family Bacillaceae; genus Neobacillus; species Neobacillus canaveralius. The sequence continues at coordinate 52,265 of NZ_JBDFLL010000001.1, forward strand.
TAACTCATTTTTGAGATTGTTGTTGATATAGTCAATTGCTTCTCTGATTGGTTCACGATTCTGTGGATTTTGGGTATTGGCATCCACAAGCTTCGTATCGACTACTTTTTCGATCAAGCCCGCCCGTTGTTTTTTCTCCACCTCTTTAAGCGCTTCCTCTACAGCCTCAATTAACGCCTTTTTGCTGATTGGTTTTAGGAGATAGTTTATAACCCCTAGACGAAGGGCTTCTTGGGCATACTCAAACTCAGAGTATGCCGAAATCACGATGATTACAGGAAAAATATTAAGTTCTTTTGCAATTTTTAATAATTCTAATCCTGTTATTTCCGGCATCCGGATGTCGGTGATGAGGATATGAACTTTATTCTCTTTCATCATTTGGATGGCTTCTTCTCCATTTGAAGCGGTGATAATTTGGTAATTCCCATTCGCCCATGCATCTAAGTTTTTTTTCAGCCCTTGCCGGGTTCTTGGTTCATCATCCACGATTAAAATCGTCTTTGTTTTCAACATGGTCTTCCTCCCCCTTCACAGGTATGACAAACGAAACCTTTGTCCCTCTATTTTCTTCGCTTATAATGGTCAAACCACTTTTTTGATAATATAATTCCAAGCGTTTGTGTACATTCGAAATTGCCATTCCATTTCCGCCTTTCGAAATGACCCCTCCTGAATGTATTGCTTGTTTAATAGAGTCTAGTTTTTCCCGACTCATCCCCGGTCCATCATCTCTAACGACAATTTCAAGGTATTCCTGATTTTCCGTAGGTTGTATTGATACAGATATGGTACATGGCTGTGATGTATTCCCAGCCCCATGCAGAATGGCATTTTCGACTAACGGCTGAATTAATAGTTTCGGGATTCTGACATGCCCTAATTCACACTGCATGTCGAGGTACCACTTTAAGTGATCACCAAAGCGCATTTTCATAATCTCCATATAGTCTTCGATGTGTTTGATTTCAGCCTTGATTGGAACCCAATCCCCATCACTTTGCTTCGTTATTGTATAACGGAATAAGTTTGACATCGCCACTACAAGCTCCGCCAGTTCATCCTCATCTTTATCTTCAAGCGACCATTTAAGCGCATCCAATGTATTAAAAAGAAAATGTGGATTAATTTGTGCTTGTAATGCTTTTAATTCACTCCGACTGCGGGTAATTTCCTTTTGGTAAACCATTTTGATTAAGTGGTTTGTTTCTTTTACTAGTTGGTTATAGGTACTATTTAACTCATTGATCTCATTAACAGCGGTAACACTAGGGTTTAAGGTTAGCGAGCCTGCGCTCGCCTGCTGCATAGTCTTTGTCAATTTAACAATCGGTCTTGTAATAAAACTCGATAGCCCCAGCGTACTGATTAAAAAGATAATAAATCCGATAATTCCAGCGATAATGATTCCCGACCGTAATACACTAATTCCTTCCGTAAGGGCTTTAATCGGAGTTAAGATTATCAGTGTCCACCTTGTTTCATCTGACGTTTGTCTTGTCACCATATACTCTTGGTTGTCCAACGTCAACGTAGGAGAAGGATCTAAAATAATCGGTTCAAGCGGGTCATTATAATTTGATAGAATCGGCTCAGAGTACTGGTCTAGTAAAATTGAATACTGATTTTCAATATTGGATGTATCTGGATCCACAAACTGAAGGTAATCTCGATAAATACTAATGAGCAGATAACCGCCATTCTCAAAGCCGTGGTTTAATAGATTGACCCGCCTGAGTACAAGGATGTTATCAGAGTTACGCGGGTCGTCACCAATCCAGACTAGGCTTCCATTTGCATAATCAGCCTGTTGAATCCAATTACTGTCAATTCTCGTGAGTAAATTTGTGTCATCTAACGGGATTAAGCGATCCATTGTATCTGTATAAAGTTCAAACGAAAAAATCCCATCTGTATTTGCTTGAATTGTGGTTACTATGCCGTCTAACTGCTGCCGCTCAGCAAAACTAATATTTTCTCCTTGAGATGCTTTTGTTAAGGTTCTCTGAATTGCATCATTTGTCATGACTAGTTTAGACGAAGTGCTAATTTGTTTATATAAAGATTCTAATCTTCCGTTTGCCTCTACTGCCGTCTGGTGTATTTGTTTTTCGGCATTATTTTTCAACAGGGTTGATACTCTATTAAAAGTGATTAAGCTGACAATAGCTAAAACAATCAGCATGACCACTAAAAATACCACAAGTATTTGATTTCGCAATGTGTTCCATTTGTGTAATCTAGCGAACATAATATCGCCCTTCTAAAATAGTTTTTTTTACTATAACGCATTTTGTCGAATAACGTAATATTATTTTAAAATATCAAAAATCTGTAAATTTAGAAATTAACCGTTTTCAACATGTACCTATTGTTCTATAATGTGTATAAAAGTTAAGCACCATAAGAAGGGGAATGATTATGAATAAGCTATCATTTAGCGGCCTGTATACTCTTACCGAATGGATCACTAGGTTTGCCTATGTAAATTTATTATGGATTGGCTTCACGCTTCTTGGTCTTGTTGTCTTTGGAATCAGCCCTGCGACTGTTGCCATGTTTGCAATCATACGTAAATGGATCATGGGTGAAATTGAAATTCCGGTATTTCAAACATTTTGGAATTCCTATAAAAAAGAGTTCCTTAGAGGTAATAGATTAGGACTCATCATAGCTTTATTTGCTTATATTATTTTTATTGATTTGAACTATATAGAAATAGATACGATTATTCAACTTCCTTTATACCTCATCATTTTTGCGATCGTTATGACAATTTTGTATATATTTCCTGTATACGTTCACTATAACGTTACATTCATTCAACTGTTTAAGAACTCATTCTTTATCATGATGGTGAATCCACTCTCAAGTATAATCATGCTAATAGGCTTTGTGGCTTTATTCTTTGTTATGAAGTTTTTACCCGCACTATCAGTCTTCTTCGGCGGAAGCCTCTCAGCAGGGATTATCATGTCATCCTGTTATCTAGCCTTTCAAAAAGTTGAGAAAAAACAAAAGGAAGCACAAACACTTTAGTTGTGCTTCCTTTTGTTATGCTAAATCTAATAGTTCGCTGACCGTTGCGAGTTGATAGCCTTGTGATGTTAACTCGTAAACAAGCATCCGCACGGCTTCTATAGTTTGTGATCGGTCACCATAGCCATCATGGAAGATGAGAATACTTCCATTCTTTACAGCCTCTCTCGATTTCCCCAGGATATGCTCAACTCCGGGCTGCTCCCAGTCCTGAGCCTCTAAATTTAGCGCACCAATCATTGGGTATCCCTTGTTTTGGAGCAAAGATACTGTATCCTGATTATAATCAAGGTATGGAGGACGAAAGACAACAGGTTTTCTTCCCGCCATTTCCTCTATTAATTTTTCCGTTTCGTCAATTTCCTTTAAACAATCTTGTACACTTAGCTCAGATAGTTTTGGGTGAGTGAAAGTATGATTTCCAATTTCATGTCCCTGGTCACAAACCTGCTTTACAACATCTGGGTGATCCTTCATCTGTTCACCGATCATAAAGAAAGTTGCTTTTCCTTTTGCTTCAGAGAAAATCTCTAAAACTTGCGGGGTATAAATCGGATTTGGTCCATCATCAAATGTAATGGCAACAGCTCTCTGCGATGTAGGAATTTCGTTAATCATCATGCACACTCCCTTAATAAGGACCTCTTATAAAATCCCTTACTTTTTCCTGATAGAACCGTTGAATCTCTTTCTGTTCTTCTGCAGAGAATGGCTTCGTATCAAGAGCAGAGAGATTGTCCTCTACCTGTTTAACATTTTTAAATCCAGGAATAATACACGTAATTTCCTGTTGATCAAGAATCCAGCGAAGTGCTGCACTAGCCATTGATTTACGGTCTTCTGCAATCCACTTTAATTCGTCAGCTAATTCGACACCCTTACGGAATCCGAGACCTGCGAAGGTTTCCCCTACATTAAAAGCCTCCCCATTTTCATTAAAGCAGCGATGGTCATCGGCCTCAAAAACATGCTCAGTGGTGAATTTACCAGTCAGCAGTCCGCTCGCCAGCGGTAAACGAACAAGCAGGCCTACGCCTTTTTGATAAGCCTCAGGTAATAACTTTTCTACTGGCTTTTGACGGAACATGTTAAATATGATTTGCAGGCTTTTTACATTAGGATGTTCCAAACAAATCAGTCCTTCTTCGACGGTTTCCACACTGACACCATAGTGACGAATTTTCCCTTCCTTCTTCAGACGGTCTAGTACCTCAAAAACACTGCCATCTCTTAAAATCTCTGTTGCTGGGCAATGGATTTGATACAAATCTATCGCTTCCCTGTTTAATCGGCGCAGGCTGTCTTCACAATAAGCGCTTACTTTTTCATAACTGTAATTTTTCGGATCAAAAATATCACCCTGACGGCAGAACTTGGTTGCTATATGTATCTGGTTTTCCTTGCCTTTCGTGGCTTTGGCCAATAACTCTTCACTATGACCATCACCATATACATCGGCAGTATCAAAAAAGTTAACACCCTGGTCCATTGCATATTCTAAAGATTTCAGGGCTTCTGTATCACTCGTCCTGCCCCATGAACCGCCTATTGCCCATGTTCCAAAGCTGACCTCACTGATCATGATTCCTGTATTACCTAGCTCACGATAATTCATAACGACAACTCCTTTATCTAATCTTTTTTCAATTTAGACACTGCTTAAGAACGGTTCCAATCAAAGTCAATTGTTTTCAGAAAAGCACGGGCCAGTACCATATGTCCCGCAGTAGAAGGATGAACACGGTCCCAAGCAATAGTTGCTGGGTACAGATCGTTTAATAAAAAATTAAATGCTGCCTGTGTATCCACAAATAAACAATTTGTTTCTTCCGCTATTTTTTTGACAACCTGCCCGTACTGGTCCATTGACCGGCGCATTTGATCCTGTTCATTGCTCTCCAAATAAAATGGAGTCATTAGAACCATTTCCTTCACATATGGCTTTGCTTCCAACACGAGCTCCCTAAGCGTTTGTTCGTATTCATCAATGTACACATGCCAATCCTTAATAAAAGGAGTATCATATTGACGCCATACATCATTAATTCCAATCATAATGGATAACCAATCTGGCTTTTGATCGATGACATCTTCCTGCCACCTATTTTTCAAATCACGGACGGTGTTGCCGCTAATGCCCTTATTTATTGCCCGAATTCCTAATTCAGGATAAACAGCTTGAAGCAGCCCATCAACATAAGATACGTACCCTTTACCCAGGGCAGCAAATAAACCTTCACCCTCTGGTTTTGCTCGTTCACAATCTGTTACAGAGTCACCGATAAATAAGAGTTTTTGACCTTGGTCCAGCTTCATTTCTCTTTCCTCCCTTGCTTAAGAGAACTGGCTAAGGCCAGTCAACTAGAAGTATTCTAAAATAATTAGACAGTGGTTGTGACTTGATTTTGAACCAGAACTTTTTTCTCCCAAACCCGGCTTCTCCATCTAAAGTACATGGTAATTCCTCTAAACCATTCGTCAACAATAAATGCAATCCAGATCCCCGGTAAGCCAAATCCAAGGTGAATCCCTAAAAAATAGGCTAATGGTACACTTATTCCCCACATTGATATAAAGCCCATAATGAGAGAAATGTTTGCATCCCCTGTTGCACGCAAGGAATTGATAACAACTAAGTTAAAGGTTCTCCCCGGCTCGAGGATAAGACAAAGCAATAACAATGTACTGCCCATAGAAATAATCTCATGATCTTTAGTGAAAAAACTGAGCAGAGGTTCTCTAAAGATAGCTTCTATGATCGCAATTGCCACCGTCATAATTAAACTATACCGCAGACTTTTCAGTAATTGATGATAGGCTCCTTCAAAATCTCCGGCACCTGCCTTGTAGCCAATTAGAATTTGCGTTCCCTGTCCCATCGCCAGGCCAAACACAAGAATAAAAGACACTATATTCTGTGTATACACACGGGCGGTTAATGAAGCTGCACCCAGCATCGCAATGATGGCCGTGATAGGTAACTGGCTGAGGTTGAAACAAATTTGTTCCCCGGCCGCTGGAACCCCAATTTTCAGAATCCTTTTAATTTGAATACCATCAATCGTTATATAATCCCTTAATTTAAGGTTAATCGGAAGTCGATCATACAGTAACTTTAAAATAAGAGCCAAGGCTATGGCCCTGCTAATGGCAGTTGAAATGGATACGCCGATTACACCCATTTCCGGAAATCCCAGCAATCCATAGATTAAGATGGCATTCCCAATCAAATGAATAACATTCATTGTAATGGAATCATCATGGCATCCCTAGTGTAGCCATTCGCTCTTAGAATGGAAGAAACAGTAATTAGAACTGCTTGAAGGAATACTGTTCCTCCTACAATCATCAGATATTGTTCCCCTAGTTCAGCAATATGCTCCGGCAGATGAAAGAAGCTTAATAGTTCTGTTCTAAAAATAACCATTAATAAGCTAATGACTAAGCCAATGACAAGGTTGAGGGTTATTGAGATCGCTATTACCTTTTGGGTTTCATCTTTTAAACCTGCACCTAAGTATTGAGAGAGAACAACAGCTGTCCCACTTGAAACGAAACTGAAGATGAGAATACATAAAAATATAAGCTGGTTTGCCACACCCACAGCTGCGACAGCATCATCCGAAATATACGACAGCATAATAGTATCCGAGCTGCCCATTATTACCTGCAGAAATAGTTCTACAAAAATTGGCCAAGTAATGGCTAGCAGACTTAACTGCGGGGTGCTTTTATTTGCGGATTTTTCCATTAGAATCCTCTTATTTTCTAAACTCTCTTAATTGTTCATTTAATTCCTTAGTTTGTAAATAAACTTGTTTGTAGATTGTAAATAGTTTCTGATAGGCTTCAACATTTTCCTGAATAGGGAAATAGGTCTTTGCCGTTTGGATAAATACCTCAGCACATTCTTTAAGTGATGGGTACCAGCCACAGCCATATGCCGCTAACATTGCAGCACCCATTCCAGGGCCTTGTTCGCTCGTAAGCTTTTCAATTTTTGCATTGAAGATGTCCGCCTGCATTTGCAGCCATGTGTCATTCTTAGCGCCACCGCCAATTGAGACGATGGAATCAATGATCTTCCCGCTGCTTCTAAAAATATCAATCGATTCATTTAATGAAAATGTTATTCCCTCAAGGACAGCACGGGCAAAGTGCTTACGCTCATGCGCAGCGTCGATACCAATAAAGCTGCCGCGAATATTTGAGTCCGCATGTGGAGTTCTTTCGCCAACGATATACGGCGTAAATAACAATCCGTTGCTTCCTGCCGGAACTTCATCCACACCTGCTAAAAATTGGTCAAACGCTTCTTCCTTCGCAAATATATCTTTAAACCAGCTTAAGCTATAGCCAGCAGCTAGGGTTACACCCATTGTATAGTAAGTATTTTCTTCACCGTGGTTAAAGTAGTGAACCTTGCCTTCAAAGTCGAGGTCACTTCTTTCTTCATAAGAAAGCACAACGCCAGATGTACCGATACTTGCTAATGTTTTTCCTTCCGTTAAAATCCCTGATCCAATCGCGCCGCAAGCATTGTCGGCTCCGCCGGCGAAAACCTTAACAGCTTCTGATAATCCTGTTGCCTGCGCAATTTCAGCCGTTATTGTACCAACGAACGCATGGGATTCTACTAAAGCTGGACACAAATCAGCTGAAAGACCAAAGGCGTCTAACACTTCACCGCTCCACTCTCGCTGTGCAACGTTTAGTAATAACGTTCCCGCAGCATCAGAATACTCCATGTGGATATTTTCTGTAAGCCGGTAACGAAGATAGTCTTTTGGAAGCACAAATACACTTGCGCGTTGAAAAATTTCTTGTTCGTTTTCTTTTACCCAAAGAATTTTTGGCAAAGTAAAGCCTTCTAACGCTGGATTTTTCGTTACTTCTAATAAACGCTCTCTGCCCACAGCGTCATAAATTTCCTGACATTGTTTTGTGGTTCTTGTGTCATTCCACAAGATCGCGTTTCTTAATACTTGATTGCTTTCATCTAATAAAACTAAGCCGTGCATTTGGCCGGAGAAGCTGATTCCTTCAATATCGTTTACGTCTCCATCAAATTGACCGATTAGTTCAGCCAATCCAGCAGTTGTTTTTTCTACCCATTCTTCTGGGTTTTGTTCACTATAACCGGATTTTTCAATTATCAAAGGATATGATTTAGAAACTTCCTTACACACTTCCCCTTTTTGATTCACAAGTAAGATTTTTACGGCACTCGTGCCGAGGTCAACTCCGATTACATACTTCATCCTTATCATCCTTTTCTAAAAAAAGTGCTGGAGTAATAGGCTGCCAGCACTTTTTTCATGTTTATATTGAGTATAGATTAAACTGTTACACTTGAAAGTGTTTCTAGTAAATATTGATTGATTAAAGCCTTTAGGCGCTCTGTTCTGCCTGATGTATTCTTGATTTCTGTTAATCCGAAGGCATACGCTTCAAGCTCACGGAAGTTAGTTTTTCCTTCGACTATCTCTAAGCCAATTCCTTTTGTATAGCTGCTGTAGCGTTCTTCAACAAAGCTATCAAGTACTTTATCTTCGATTAGCTTGTTAGCAACTTTAAGGCCGATTGCAAATGCGTCCATACCAGCGATATGTGCGTGGAATAAGTCTTCCGCTTCGAATGAACCTCTTCTTACTTTTGCGTCAAAGTTCAAGCCGCCACTACCTAAACCGCCATTTTTGAGGATTTCATACATAGCCAATGTGTTTGTGTAAAGATCAGTTGGGAACTCGTCTGTATCCCAGCCAAGTAGTGTATCACCCTGGTTAGCGTCAACCGATCCTAACATTCCATTAATACGAGCTGTTCTTAATTCATGCTCAAATGTATGACCAGCCAAAGTAGCGTGGTTTGCTTCAATATTAAACTTGAAGTAGTCTGTTAGGTCATATTTTTGTAAGAATGCTAGACCAGTAGCCACATCAAAATCATATTGGTGTTTTGTAGGCTCTTTTGGTTTTGGCTCGATTAAGAATGGAACGTTTAAGCCGATTTCTTTAGCATAATCTACCGCCATATGGAAGAAGCGCGCTAAGTTATCTTGCTCAAGCTTCATGTTTGTATTTAGAAGTGTTTCATAACCTTCACGTCCGCCCCAGAAAACGTAGTTTTCGGCACCAAGTTCTTTTGCTACTTCTAATGCCTTTTTCACCTTTGCTGCAGAGTATGCGAATACATCTGCATTTGGAGAGGTTGCAGCACCATGTACATAACGCGGGTTAGAGAACATGTTGGCTGTGTTCCAAAGCAATTTCGTTTTACTAGTTTTCATGTATTCCTTAATCATACCTACAATAACATCTTGATTTTCATTTGTTTCTTTTAAAGTGCTTCCTTCCGGTGCAATATCAACATCATGGAAAGCAAAGAAAGGAACATTTAATTTTTCAAAAAGTTCGAATGCTGCTTCCACACGTGCCTTAGCTAAATCTAACCCTTTTAAGTGATCCCAGGGACGGATAGCTGTACCTACACCAAATGGATCTGTACCATCTGCTGTAAATGTGTGCCAGTAAGCAACAGAGAAGCGCAGAATTTCTTGCATTGTCTTACCATTTATTAATTCTTCCGGATTATAATACTTAAACGCTAAAGGATTTTTAGATGATGCGCCTTCAAATTGAATTTTGTTAACTGTTTCGAAATAAGCCATTTGGTTATTCCTCCTAGTAGTGGTTTGATTTTACGGTAACAGATTGGTATGTAAATGCTTACAAGATTTGTCTTACTCTTAATCCGTTACCTTTGTTTAATCAGCATTATAGCAAGGTAATCTTAGTTTGTCTATTGAATAAACTAAGATTTTATAAAAATTTTTATTAGACTTAAATTAGCTTTTGTTAAAAATGATTGCCTTCCCTTATAAAAGGCAATAATAATCCCGTAATAACACCGGTCTGTATGATTGTATATTCAATAAACAAAGTTTGTGTTAGTATTAAGATACTACCAAATAAGGAGTTTTTATAAGTGGTAACCATGACATGGAATCAACAAATAGTAAAAAAAAATAATAAAGCACTGGTATTACAATTAATTATGGAAAAGGAGCCGATTTCAAGGGCGGACATTGCTCAGATATCTGGTTTACATAAGGCAACTGTTTCTTCTCTTGTAAATGAATTATTAGAAGAAGAACTTATTTTTGAATCAGGACCAGGTGAATCAAGTGGCGGGCGTCGGCCCGTGATCCTTCACTTTAATAAAGTGGCAGGATATGCAATTGGAATTGATATCGGGGTAAACTATGTATTATGTGTACTGACCGATTTAAAAGGCAATATTTTAATAGAAAAAAATCAACTGGTTAAACGAACTCCCTATCCAACGATTTTAAGCACTGTTCAGAACATGGTCCAGTCGCTTATCGATGAAATGCCTAGCAGCAGGTATGGAGTTATAGGTATAGGAGCCGGTGTTCCTGGAATTGTGAACAAAGAGGGCTCTGTCCTTCTTGCTCCAAACTTAGGCTGGACAAATATACAGTTAAAAGTGGATCTCGAAAAGATATTCCAAGTTCCTGTGATTATTGAGAATGAGGCAAATGCCGGGGCCTTTGGTGAACAACAGTTTGGTGCTGGCCAAGACTACCAAAACATTATTTATATTAGTGCTGGGATTGGTATCGGTGTAGGAATTATTTTAAACAAAGATTTATATCAGGGCAAAAATGGATTCTCAGGTGAAATGGGACACATGATTATCGATATTGACGGAAAACCATGCAGTTGTGGCAGCCGAGGCTGTTGGGAAGCATATGCATCTGAACATGCCCTGCTGGAGATGGCTGGTGAAAACACAGATACACTTGAATCTTTAATACACCAAGCAGAAAATGGTGATGAGGCAGTCAAGAATCTATTCCGAAAAATCGGTGGTTATCTTGGATATGGTATCAATAACATTATCAATACCTTTAACCCTGATCAGGTAATCGTGGGTAATCGATTAGCTTTAACAAAAGAATGGATAGAGGAACCAATTCGAAATACCATTAAAAATCACACACTCACCCATCATCAACATGAAATGAAGCTGGATTTTTCCGGACTTGGAAAGTATTCAACCGTTTTAGGTGTTTCTGCTTTTGTTGTTGAAAATTTCATAAAAGAAGAATCCAGAGTTTTATAATGTAATCCATGCGAGTTTCCCCTCTTATTTAAGAGGGGAAAAAAAGTTAGTTGTTTGGATATACAAAGTTCATTAACATCAGTTATAATAAATTTGTAAATCACTATACTATTCGATGGGGAGATATTATGGAGAAAAACTCAAAACCAAATGAGCCTTTAGTTACACACATTTACACCGCAGATCCTTCCGCACATGTGTTTGAAGGAAAGCTTTATATTTATCCATCTCATGACCTAGATCACGATGAACCTTCTAATGATAATGGTGACCAATATAAAATGGAAGATTACCATGTCCTATCTATGGATGATGTTACCTCACCTGTTGTTGACCACGGGGAAGCGCTTCATGTAAAAGATGTTCCATGGGCTTCTAAACAAATGTGGGCACCTGATGCAGCATACAAAAACAACAAGTATTATTTATTCTTCCCAGCAAGGGATAAAGATGGCATATTCAGAATTGGTGTCGCAACAAGCCCTAATCCTGCAGGTCCTTTTACTCCAGAGGAAAACTACATACCAGGCAGCTTCAGCATTGACCCGGCTGTACTGGTGGATGGAGATTCAAAAGCCTATGTTTATTTCGGCGGCCTTTGGGGAGGTCAGTTGGAAAAGTGGCAGACTGGTACATTTGTTCCTGACGCAGAAGGTCCCGCACCAGATGCGCCTGCATTAGGACCAAGAGTAGCTGAACTAAGCGATGACATGCTTACTTTCAAAAGTGAGCCAAAAGAACTTTCCATTGTTAACGAAGATGGCAGCCCGATTCTTGCAAGTGACGAAGACAGAAGATATTTTGAAGGTCCATGGGTTCACAAATACAATGGTCTTTACTATCTATCTTATTCAACTGGTACAACCCATAAAATTGTTTATGCGGTAAGTGATAACCCACAAGGTCCATTTGTGTTTAAAGGTACGATACTTACCCCTGTTATTGGCTGGACCACACATCATTCAATTGTTGAGTTTAATGATAAATGGTACCTGTTCTATCACGATTGCGAGTTATCAGATGGTGTGAACCATAAGCGTTCTGTGAAGTACACGGAACTAAAATACAACAGTGATGGAACCATTCAAACAATTGACCCATACGGAGATAAATAGACAGATTAAAAGCTGGCTTCATAGTTGAAGCCAGCTTTTTTAAGGTGCTATTTAAGTCTCGCTGCCAATACTTCATTGATATCAGCCATTACTTCCTCCACTTCCTGATTGGCGTCGATTCTAATCATTCTTTCTGGAAACATTTTCATTACTTCTTCATAGCCTTCCCGAACGCTAACGTGGAAATTTATTTCTTCTAAATCTAATCGATTTATTTCTCTTTCTTTATTTTTAGCAATTCGACTTAACCCTATCTTAGGGTCTAAATCCAAGTACAGAGTTAAATCCGGCATTATGTCACCAATTGCAAATTTATTAATGGAAAAGACCTCACTAATACCTAACCCTCTGGCATATCCCTGATAGGCTAAGCTGCTATCTACAAACCGATCACATAAAACAATATTGCCTTCATTAAGGGACGGGATTACCTTTTCCACTAAATGCTGCCTTCTTGCTGCGGCATAAAGAAGGGCTTCTGTTCTCCCCTCCATTTTAGTATTGTTTTTATCTAGAATAACGGAGCGGATTTGCTCTGCTATATCAATTCCTCCAGGCTCTCTTGTAACAACAACCTTCCTTCCACTAGTTTCAAGAGAATCCCTAATGAAATTAATTATCGTTGATTTACCAGATCCCTCGACACCTTCAAGTGTAATAAAGTAACTCATATAAACTGCTCCAATCATGTTCTCAATTTAATAACTTGTTTTCACTATATTGATTTGATTACTATCTAGGAAAGATCCTCCTTGAAATCTCGCTCCCGCACTCATTAGTTGGGTAAGTTGCCTTAACTTTTCCTCCGTAATTAGCTCACCCATTAACAAAAGGGGAATTCCCGGCGGGTAAGGTACTATTGTCTCTGCACACACCTGCCCTGCTGCTTCTGCAATAGGTATTACTTCGTTTTCAATATTCGACAACTTCTCATAGGGAATCGCTAACTCAGATAGTTTTCCTGAACTAATTATAGTTTCATCCTCAATTGGACGATATGGTATCTCCTCTAGCAGCTCTTTTATTTTCCTGCTTGCTTCTGCTAATGGATAGTTTTGGTTTTCCTTCAATAATGGTAGTATCAATAGTACATTATGAGGATCAGCTAACTCAGTATAAATCCCTTTCTCTTCGAGCTTATTCTGGAGTTCAAATCCACTTAGCATAGACCTTGACTGTATCGTTACTTTTAATGTGTCCCCATCAGAGTCCGGGTACTCTAGTACCTTAATGCTTTGAATGGTTGAAAGCACTTTTTTAAAATTAGATATTTCATTTTGTAAATATGCTAGATCGTTTCGTTGATATGTTGCTAGGTAGTTTCTCGCTAAATCCAGTGAAGCCATGATTACATATGATGGGCTGCTGGACTGAAGCATTTGCAGGTACTCCTTGACTTTTTCGCAATTGACTCGGTCACTGTTTATATGTAAATAGGAACCCATTGTCATGGCGGGCAGGGTTTTATGGGCGGACTGAACAACCATATCAGCCCCTAATTGGATAGCCGATGCTGGAAAGGGCTCACCAATAATAAAATGAGGACCGTGTGCCTCATCTACTAGTACAGGAATAGTATGAAGATGTGCAAGGTCAATGATACCTTTTAAATCATACACCATACCATAGTAATTCGGGTAGGTTAAGACAATCGCTTTGGCATCTGGATATAGGGAAATAGCTCTTTCCACTACTTCTTTTGAAACACCAGTTGCCGTTTTCCACTCTGTGTTATAATCCGGCTCTAAAAAAACGGGTTTAACTTTCGCTAGTTTTAGAGCGTTTAAGACTGACTTATGGCAATTTCTTTGAACGAAGACAACATCATCCTTCTCACAAACTGACAAAATCATTGCTAAATTACCGACAGTTGATCCATTTACCAAGAAAAAGCTTTCCTTAACCTGATAAAGTGCGGCTAAAAGCTCTTCTGCCTCCTTTATTACGCCTTCAGGAGAATGCAAATCATCTAGACCTGATATTTCCGTCGCATCGATTCTTAGAAGCTCTTGAAATAGATTTTGAGGCGGTTGATTAAGAACTGTTCCAGACTTATGACCAGGAACATGGAATGAAATAGGATTGGTATTTTTATAATGAATTAATGCTTCATATAATGGAATTCGAGTTTGTTTATTCATCGTTTTACTCCTTTGAAGAGTCTCACTTATTTTACCTGACCAACCTATCTTAAGCAAAAAAATAAAGCCCAAATGGACTTTTTATGAAAAAATTTCTGGTGTTGTAATTTTTTTTAGTTGTTTTAGATAATATTTATATTTTGGATCATATGTTTCAGTTTGAATTAAGTCTTTCTCACAATCAGTACATATAAACGAAGTATATAGATGTATCCCTTTTGGTTTTAGATTTTCGCATATAACGCATGTTTCGTGATAATGACTATGTGCTAATGAACTCAACCACACCACCTCCATACACCTATTCTTCCCGATAGTCTCCAATTGTATACAATATTTAGAATTATCATCATCAGGGTATCCCTCGATATATCTTATGTAGGTAAATGCTTTTGGGTGTATGTCTAGTAACGATTTATTCAAAAACACTTCGTACTTTTTTATTTTTTTAGATTTGTAATCTTAAAGTGGGGTAGAGTACTTGTTTGAGGGAATCAAAAACAAATCGTTCCCTCTTTCTCCAAAAGTGCCACCTCGCGGGCACGATTCACCAACTTCTTCCTTTAAGACATACAAAAAAACACAACCTGATAAGGATTGTGTTTCGTGTGCCTGGCAACGTCCTACTCTCACAGGGACAAAGTCCCAACTACCATCGGCGCTGAGAAGCTTAACTTCCGTGTTCGGTATGGGAACGGGTGTGACCTTCTCGCCTTAATTACCAGACTATTTAATTGAGGTATCATTCCCTCAAAACTAGATAATCAGAAGAAGTTTGTAAAACGAGTTCGCTTTTAAAAATTGGTTAAGTCCTCGAACGATTAGTATCAGTCAGCTCCACATGTTACCACGCTTCCACCTCTGACCTATCAACCTGATCATCTTTCAGGGTTCTTACTAGCTTGACGCTATGGGAAATCTCATCTTGAGGGGGGCTTCATGCTTAGATGCTTTCAGCACTTATCCCGTCCGCACATAGCTACCCAGCGATGCCTTTGGCAAGACAACTGGTACACCAGCGGTGCGTCCATCCCGGTCCTCTCGTACTAAGGACAGCTCCTCTCAAATTTCCTGCGCCCACGACGGATAGGGACCGAACTGTCTCACGACGTTCTGAACCCAGCTCGCGTACCGCTTTAATGGGCGAACAGCCCAACCCTTGGGACCGACTACAGCCCCAGGATGCGATGAGCCGACATCGAGGTGCCAAACCTCCCCGTCGATGTGGACTCTTGGGGGAGATAAGCCTGTTATCCCCGGGGTAGCTTTTATCCGTTGAGCGATGGCCCTTCCATGCGGAACCACCGGATCACTAAGCCCGACTTTCGTCCCTGCTCGACTTGTAGGTCTCGCAGTCAAGCTCCCTTGTGCCTTTACACTCTGCGAATGATTTCCAACCATTCTGAGGGAACCTTTGGGCGCCTCCGTTACTCTTTAGGAGGCGACCGCCCCAGTCAAACTGCCCACCTGACACTGTCTCCCACCCCGATAAGGGGTGCGGGTTAGAATTTCAATACAGCCAGGGTAGTATCCCACCGACGCCTCCACCGAAGCTAGCGCTCCGGTTTCTCAGGCTCCTACCTATCCTGTACAAGCTGTACCAAAATTCAATATCAGGCTACAGTAAAGCTCCACGGGGTCTTTCCGTCCTGTCGCGGGTAACCTGCATCTTCACAGGTACTATAATTTCACCGAGTCTCTCGTTGAGACAGTGCCCAGATCGTTACGCCTTTCGTGCGGGTCGGAACTTACCCGACAAGGAATTTCGCTACCTTAGGACCGTTATAGTTACGGCCGCCGTTTACTGGGGCTTCGATTCAGAGCTTCGCTTGCGCTAACCCCTCCTCTTAACCTTCCAGCACCGGGCAGGCGTCAGCCCCTATACTTCGCCTTGCGGCTTCGCAGAGACCTGTGTTTTTGCTAAACAGTCGCCTGGGCCTATTCACTGCGGCTCTTCGAGGCTATTCACCTCAAAAAGCACCCCTTCTCCCGAAGTTACGGGGTCATTTTGCCGAGTTCCTTAACGAGAGTTCTCTCGCACACCTTAGGATTCTCTCCTCGCCTACCTGTGTCGGTTTGCGGTACGGGCACCTTTTATCTCGCTAGAGGCTTTTCTTGGCAGTGTGGAATCAGGAACTTCGGTACTATATTTCCCTCGCCATCACAGCTCAGCCTTCACGGTAAGCGGATTTTCCTACTTACCAGCCTAACTGCTTGGACGCGCATATCCAACAGCGCGCTTACCCTATCCTCCTGCGTCCCCCCATCACTCAAACGATAAAGAGGTGGTACAGGAATATCAACCTGTTGTCCATCGCCTACGCCTTTCGGCCTCGGCTTAGGTCCCGACTAACCCTGAGAGGACGAGCCTTCCTCAGGAAACCTTAGGCATACGGTGGACGGGATTCTCACCCGTCTTTCGCTACTCATACCGGCATTCTCACTTCTAAGCGCTCCACCAGTCCTTACGGTCTAGCTTCAACGCCCTTAGAACGCTCTCCTACCACTGACACCATATGGTGTCAATCCACAGCTTCGGTGTTACGTTTAGCCCCGGTACATTTTCGGCGCAGAGTCACTCGACCAGTGAGCTATTACGCACTCTTTAAATGGTGGCTGCTTCTAAGCCAACATCCTGGTTGTCTAAGCAACTCCACATCCTTTTCCACTTAACGTAAACTTTGGGACCTTAGCTGGTGGTCTGGGCTGTTTCCCTTTTGACTACGGATCTTATCACTCGCAGTCTGACTCCCACGGATAAGTCTTTGGCATTCGGAGTTTGTCTGAATTCGGTAACCCGATGAGGGCCCCTAGTCCAAACAGTGCTCTACCTCCAAGACTCTTACAACGTGAGGCTAGCCCTAAAGCTATTTCGGAGAGAACCAGCTATCTCCAAGTTCGATTGGAATTTCTCCGCTACCCACACCTCATCCCCGCACTTTTCAACGTGCGTGGGTTCGGGCCTCCAGTAAGTGTTACCTCACCTTCACCCTGGACATGGGTAGATCACCTGGTTTCGGGTCTACGACCACATACTAAAATCGCCCTATTCAGACTCGCTTTCGCTGCGGCTCCGTCTCTTCAACTTAACCTTGCATGGGATCGTAACTCGCCGGTTCATTCTACAAAAGGCACGCTATCACCCATTAACGGGCTCTAACTACTTGTAGGCACACGGTTTCAGGATCTATTTCACTCCCCTTCCGGGGTGCTTTTCACCTTTCCCTCACGGTACTGGTTCACTATCGGTCACTAGGGAGTATTTAGCCTTGGGAGATGGTCCTCCCAGCTTCCGACCGGATTTCTCGTGTCCGGCCGTACTCAGGATCCACTCAGGAGGGAACGAAGTTTCAACTACAGGGTTTTTACCTTCTATGACGGACCTTTCCAGGTCGCTTCATCTACCCCGTTCCTTTGTAACTCCATGTTGAGTGTCCTACAACCCCAAGAGGCAAGCCTCTTGGTTTGGGCTATGTCCCGTTTCGCTCGCCGCTACTCAGGGAATCGCGTTTGCTTTCTCTTCCTCCGGGTACTTAGATGTTTCAGTTCCCCGGGTCTGCCTTCAATACCCTATGTATTCAGGTAAAGATACTGCTCCATTACGAGCAGTGGGTTCCCCCATTCGGAAATCTCCGGATCAAAGCTTACTTACAGCTCCCCGAAGCATATCGGTGTTAGTCCCGTCCTTCATCGGCTCCTAGTGCCAAGGCATCCACCGTGCGCCCTTTCTAACTTAACCTAAAAGGTTATTTTCTTCTTAATTACTTAAGAGAGAAAAACTAATGTGGCGATTCTCGGTTTTACTTTGACTTCTTCTTACGATTATCTAGTTTTCAAGGAACAATGAATGAAAGTTATTTTCACTACCGTAAAATTAACTTGGTGGAGCCTAGCGGGATCGAACCGCTGACCTCCTGCGTGCAAAGCAGGCGCTCTCCCAGCTGAGCTAAGGCCCCGTTTTGAGATGGTGGGCCTAAATGGACTCGAACCATCGACCTCACGCTTATCAGGCGTGCGCTCTAACCAGCTGAGCTATAGGCCCTCAAAACGAAATATAATAGAGAGAATCAATCCCTCAAAACTAAACAAACAAGTAACCATCAACATTTTATCAGTCCACAAAGACTGCATTATCCTTAGAAAGGAGGTGATCCAGCCGCACCTTCCGATACGGCTACCTTGTTACGACTTCACCCCAATCATCTGTCCCACCTTAGGCGGCTGGCTCCTTGCGGTTACCCCACCGACTTCGGGTGTTACAAACTCTCGTGGTGTGACGGGCGGTGTGTACAAGGCCCGGGAACGTATTCACCGCGGCATGCTGATCCGCGATTACTAGCGATTCCGGCTTCATGTAGGCGAGTTGCAGCCTACAATCCGAACTGAGAATGGTTTTATGGGATTGGCTTAACCTCGCGGTTTTGCAGCCCTTTGTACCATCCATTGTAGCACGTGTGTAGCCCAGGTCATAAGGGGCATGATGATTTGACGTCATCCCCACCTTCCTCCGGTTTGTCACCGGCAGTCACCTTAGAGTGCCCAACTGAATGCTGGCAACTAAGATCAAGGGTTGCGCTCGTTGCGGGACTTAACCCAACATCTCACGACACGAGCTGACGACAACCATGCACCACCTGTCACTCTGTCCCCCGAAGGGGAACGTCCTATCTCTAGGAGTGTCAGAGGATGTCAAGACCTGGTAAGGTTCTTCGCGTTGCTTCGAATTAAACCACATGCTCCACCGCTTGTGCGGGCCCCCGTCAATTCCTTTGAGTTTCAGCCTTGCGGCCGTACTCCCCAGGCGGAGTGCTTAATGCGTTAGCTGCAGCACTAAAGGGCGGAAACCCTCTAACACTTAGCACTCATCGTTTACGGCGTGGACTACCAGGGTATCTAATCCTGTTTGCTCCCCACGCTTTCGCGCCTCAGCGTCAGTTACAGACCAGAAAGCCGCCTTCGCCACTGGTGTTCCTCCACATCTCTACGCATTTCACCGCTACACGTGGAATTCCGCTTTCCTCTTCTGTACTCAAGTCCCCCAGTTTCCAATGACCCTCCACGGTTGAGCCGTGGGCTTTCACATCAGACTTAAAGGACCGCCTGCGCGCGCTTTACGCCCAATAATTCCGGACAACGCTTGCCACCTACGTATTACCGCGGCTGCTGGCACGTAGTTAGCCGTGGCTTTCTGGTTAGGTACCGTCAAGGTACCGGCAGTTACTCCGATACTTGTTCTTCCCTAACAACAGAGCTTTACGACCCGAAGGCCTTCATCGCTCACGCGGCGTTGCTCCGTCAGACTTTCGTCCATTGCGGAAGATTCCCTACTGCTGCCTCCCGTAGGAGTCTGGGCCGTGTCTCAGTCCCAGTGTGGCCGATCACCCTCTCAGGTCGGCTACGCATCGTCGCCTTGGTGAGCCGTTACCTCACCAACTAGCTAATGCGCCGCGGGCCCATCTGTAAGTGTCAGCGTAAACCGACTTTCAGCTTTTCCACATGAGAGGAAAAGGATTATCCGGTATTAGCTCCGGTTTCCCGAAGTTATCCCAGTCTTACAGGCAGGTTGCCCACGTGTTACTCACCCGTCCGCCGCTAACCAAGAGGTGCAAGCACCTCAAGATTCGCTCGACTTGCATGTATTAGGCACGCCGCCAGCGTTCGTCCTGAGCCAGGATCAAACTCTCCAAGAAAGTTGATTAGCTCAAAAATGTTACGTTGGCTTAGTTTTTATAAAAAACTAAAAAATTGTTTGTTGACGTTATTGTTTGTTTAGTTTTCAAGGAGCAATCTTCTCGTTCGCTCGTAAGCGACTTTATTAATATATCATAACCAAGTTATTAAAGTCAATAACTTTTTTACTGTAATGCGTTGTCGCTTGTGACGACTTTTAATATGTTACAGTACATTACTAGATTGGTCAATAGTTTTTTAAAAATAATAAAAAACCGCTAAAACAGCGGTTCTTTTTAATTAAATAATATATTTCTGAATCGCAGCCAACGCTACTAATCCTGGTATCCCAAGAAAACCAGATACGGCTGATGTCGCAAAATTAATTGGTACGTGGATACCAAAACTATTACCTGCTGTATTCAAGAAGAATAAGAATAGTGCGCCGATCAATAACTTTACAACAGCTTGACCAATAAACCTTGCTGGCTTAAAGGGAGCCCCAGTAAACAAAAGAATAAGTATGAGCCCGGCTGATATCGCAATAATCATTATTGGTTCCAAAAAAGCTATCCCCCTTCAAATCTTTTTATAACAACATATGTACAAGTTATAAAAAATAGACCTTGAATTGGAATAGCTTTATATTTACCTTTTAATACTTACATTTCTTTCTTTTGCTTCTCTTAATAGAAAGAAGTACTTTACTTGGGCGATTTTTGTCTGACATATCGCTTCTTCTGAAGGATCAAAACTTTTGTCGAGTAATTGTTTTTGTTTCTGCCACTCTTCTTTATACTCTTGTAGCTGAGTTAAAAGTTTTTGATCAAACTCTTTTCGCAGCCACCCTTTGCGCTGGAAAAACATCGTATTCCCCCGGTACTATTTTATTACCTAAATTTCTCTTCTACCCTCTAGAGCCTTGGATAATGTAACTTCATCGGCATATTCTAGGTCTCCTCCGACTGGGAGGCCATGAGCTATCCGGGTGATCTTAATCCCTGATGGTTTGAGCAAGCGGGAAATATACATTGCCGTTGCTTCACCCTCGATATTCGGATTTGTCGCTAGAATCACTTCCTGAACGGTTTCATCGTGGAGTCGTTTTAATAAATCCGGAATATTGATATCTTCAGGTCCGATTCCGTCCATAGGTGAAATGGCACCATGCAACACATGGTACATACCATTGAATTCCCTCATTTTCTCCATTGCGATAACATCCTTTGGATCTTGAACAACACAAATCGTGCTCTTATCCCGTCGTTGGTCTTCACATATATAACATGGATCTTGATCTGTAATATGACCACAGACTGAACAATAGGTTAAATTCCGTTTGGCATTTACAAGTGCCTTGGCAAAATCCAGCACAGTATCTTCTTTCATACTTAATACATAAAAGGCCAAACGGGCAGCAGTTTTTGGGCCAATACCAGGCAACTTCATAAAACTGTCAATCAACTTAGAAATCGGTTCTGGATAATGCATTTCTATTATTCCTCTCCTAGAAAAGCATATGCGCCTTTAAAAAGGCGCATATGCTGGATCTTCATTATTTAAAAAGGCAGATTCATTCCCTTTGTAAATTGGCCCATTGTATTGTTTGTGAGCTCTTCTACCTTTTTTAGCGCGTCGTTCGTTGCCGCCAAAACTAAATCTTGAAGCATTTCGATGTCGTCAGGATCCACTGCTTCAGGTTTGATTTGAACATCCACCACTTCTTTGTGTCCTGTTACAATAACAGTCACCATACCGCCGCCTGCTGTTCCTTCAATCTTTTGCTGACCTAGCTCCTCTTGTGCTTCAGCCATTTTCTTTTGCATTTTTTGCATTTGTTTCATCATATTTTGCATATTACCCATTCCACCACGCATACTTGTTAACCTCCAATTAATTAGTCAATAATTTCTACAAATTCAGCACCAAACAAGTTTTTTGCCTCCGCTATATGCGGCTCTTCTTCCTGGTTTGATCCAGTAGCTTCTCCCTCGACATGCTGCTGTGTGCTTAAAAAGTTTTCTCGAATCGATAGCCACTGTTCTTCGGGCACACCTAGCACAAGATATCTATTTCCTGTTAATTCTTGTAGAGCAAGAGTAATCGTCTCGACAAAACGGTTATTATCCATCGCCATTTGGCAGTGAATTTCATGTTTAAATTTTAAAATAAAGGCATCAGCCGAAGCAGCAGCTGGCTCCGCTTCATTTAACAGCGCTGCATGAGACTTCATTAATCTTCCTCTCATTTCGCCCCATTTACTCTTAATTTGATTTATGTCATTCTTTGTTGCATTCTTTAAAACTTCATTTATTCTTCCAACTGCAGGCTGGAACCCTTTTCTTGAACTTCTTTGCGAAGGCTTTTGTGCGGCCTGCGGCGCTGCTTCTTGAACAATAACTGAACCATTTGTTTTTAAGTGTTGTAATTCATGCTCAAGCTGTTCAATTTTCTTAAGCAGCTCAGATATTTGTCCAACAGGCATTTGCTCTATCTGCTTAGCTTCTGTTTGACACAGCTTTACAATCGCAACTTCCAGAAAGATTCTCGGATGGTTGGTCCACCGCATATCTTGTTGAGTCTTATTTAATAGTTCAATGAGCTGATAAATCTGATCATAAGGAACAGCCTCAGCAATTTGACGGAATTCCTCATCTAATAAGACTCTATCTAATGATTCTTCAAGATTCGGTGCTGTTTTATATAGCAGCATATCTCGATAATACAATATAAAGTCTTCAATAAACCTTGATGGATCTTTCCCATGAAACAACAATTCTTCTAATGCTTCTAATCCACTGGCTACGTCCTTTTCCAAAACAGCTCTTGCAAGCTTGTTTAAAAATCCTTGCGATACAGAGCCAGTGACCGTCAATGCATCTTCAACGGTTACTTCTTCGTGACTAAAAGAGATAGCTTGGTCTAAAAGACTTAAAGCGTCGCGCATACCGCCTTCTGCTGCTCTAGCTATCATTTTTAAAGCGTCTTCTTCACACTTAACGCCTGTTTCCTCAACGATTAATTTCATTCTATTTACTATTGATTGTGCAGTAATCCGTCTAAAATCGAATCGTTGACATCTAGAGATAATCGTTAAGGGAATTTTATGCGGCTCAGTCGTGGCTAAAATGAAGATGACATGCTTTGGCGGCTCCTCTAACGTTTTTAACAAGGCATTAAACGCACTAATGGATAACATATGCACTTCATCTATAATATAGACCTTGTAGTTAACAGCTGTTGGAGCGAACTTTACTTTATCAAGAACATCTCGCATTTCTTCCACTCTGGAGTTTGATGCTGCGTCAAATTCAAGCACATCTGATATGGTTCCGTTGGTAATTCCTTTGCATGCAGCACATTCATTGCAGGGTTCAGAAATTGGCGCACGTTCACAGTTTACTGCTTTAGCCAATATTTTTGCTGCACTAGTTTTACCTGTTCCTCGCGGCCCGTTAAATAAATAGGCATGGGAAATTTTTTGTTGAAGCAGGGCATTTTGCAATGTTTTCGTAACATGTTCTTGTCCTACTACATCAATAAATTGCTGAGGACGCCAAACACGATATAAAGCTTGATAAGCCAAAAACATCGCCCCCTTCAAAAATTCTTTCCTAATCATTATAACTTATCTTTTTTCTATTTATCAAAGAGAATACAAAAAAACTCATCTCGCAAGCGAAATGAGTTGTTTTTACATTATAAACTGCCGTGCACCTTCCGTCGACTTCGCACCCATAGGCGCTGCTTAAGCAGTTAGCTCGGCCCAGGCCACCCTGCGGCACATGGAAGCTTCCACTTAATGCTGCTTCCTTCCGGACCTGACATGGTTCATGGATTCCCATTGCGCAGGACCCGGGCGTCAACACCACTTACTTAAGGCGGACCCTACAGGATACCAGCCTCGGGAAGGGATTCAGCCTCGCTAGAGCGGATTGCGAGTACAGGGCACCGCTACCTCCCCGCCTAGCACGGCAAAGTTGATAACAAATTTTCAGGCGTCTTTATCTGACGCTTTTTTAGTATACTAACATTTGAGAAAAAAATCAATCTTTATCAATTGTAAATTACTGTAAGGATTGTTTTCTTGCTGCTTTTCTTTTTTCTCGGAGCTGGCGAAAAAAGTCTGATAGTAACTGTCCACACTCTTCTTCTAAGACACCGCTCGTTACTTCACTTTGATGATTGAAACGTTCATCCTGCAGGAGGTTCATGAATGTTCCCGCACAGCCTCCCTTTGGATCTGCAGCACCATACACCACTCTCTTGATCCTCGATAAAATAATCGCACCCGAGCACATCGCACAGGGTTCAAGTGTGACATAAAGACTCGCATTCTCCAGCCGCCAGGAGCCTACTTGCTGGCAGGCATGTTCAATAGCCAAAATTTCTGCATGTGCCACCGCACTTTGTTTACTTTCACGTAAATTATGTGCTCGGGAAATAATTTTTCCGTCTAAAACGACGATTGCTCCAATCGGCACCTCCGCTAACACTTCTGCCTTTATCGCTTCTTTTATGGCTTCATTCATATAATATTCATCTGTAAATTCATCTATGGTCATGAGGGTTACCGCCTTATAATCATTTGCACTGTTACTATTTTTCCCCATTATATCATGAATCCAGCATCTCACTCATAGAATAGAGGTAGCGTTCTTGCTTAGGAGGGAAGAATATGCAAATTCATGTTGTGAAACGTAACGAATCATTAACGACCATTGCGAGGGCCTACAATACAACAGTGAATGATATCGTTGATGCAAACGACATCCCTAATCCAAATAATCTTGTCGTCGGTCAAGCAATGGTAATTCCGATCGTTGGCAGTTTTTATTATGTACAGCCTGGAGACAGTCTATGGTCAATCGGGCAAAAAGTAGGTGTACCATATCAACAAATTGCCTCAGCTAATCGTATTTCATTAAACCAGCAGTTGTATGTTGGCTTCCGTCTTTATATCCCCCCGAGACCAAAAAGAAGAGGAGAATTTAATGCCTACGTCGAACCTCGGGGCACAAGTGTTGCACCTATTTTAGAATCGAGTGCACGGGATGCAGCTCCCTATTTAACGTACCTAGCGCCGTTCAGCTTTCAAGCTCTCCGCGATGGGTCTTTAAAGGAACCCTTGTTGAATAATTTTCCAGCCATTGCACGTGCTAATCGAAATGTTTTAATGATGGTTATTACTAACCAAGAAAACGATCAGTTTAGTGATGAATTGGGACGTATTTTACTTAATGATATTCCTATTCAAGATAGATTCTTAAATAATATTGTTGCAACTGCAAAAAAATATGGATTTAGGGATATCCATTTTGATTTCGAGTTCTTACGCCCCGCTGACCGTGAAGCCTATAATCAATTTTTAAGAAAAGCAAAAACACGATTTGCTAGTGAAGGCTGGCTAATAAGTACGGCATTGGCTCCAAAAACGAGTGCCACACAAAAAGGCAAATGGTATGAAGCACATGATTATAGGGCTCATGGCCAAATAGTGGATTTTGTCGTAATCATGACCTATGAATGGGGTTACAGCGGAGGTCCTGCAATGGCTGTTTCTCCTATTGACCAGGTTCGAAAGGTTTTAGAATATGCAATTACAGAAATGCCTCCAAATAAAATCTTAATGGGTCAGAATTTATATGGATATGATTGGACTCTTCCTTTTGTTCAAGGTTCTGTTGCAAAAGCGGTTAGCCCTCAGCAGGCGATTGAACTTGCTGCTGCTAACAACGTTCCTATTCAGTATGATACAAAAGCACAGGCACCGTTCTTCCGATACACTGCAGCAGACGGAAAGCAACATGAAGTTTGGTTCGAGGATGCCCGATCTATCCAAGCCAAATTTAATTTGATAAAAGAATTAGGTATAAGAGGGATGAGTTATTGGAAGCTTGGCCTGGCATTTCCGCAAAATTGGCTTTTAATTGTCGAGAATTTCAATGTGGTAAAAAGAGGTTAATATATTTTCATAACATAAACTGCCGTATTTCGGCAGTTTTTTTATATATTCGACATTAAATTTTTTTCTTCTACAATTTCCATATCCCTTCCTGTGTCAGATTATGATAATATATTATTTGTGCCATTTAGACCGTTAGAAAAAAGTTGCCAGTTTTATGGCTGGCTAAACATAGAATTTGCAGGCAGTTGGAGAAGGAGGATCAGCAAATGGGGTATACTCCCTTTATTACCGTTGAAGGGCCGATTGGTGTAGGTAAGACATCTCTCGCAAAAGCCATTTCAGATCAATTTAATTTTGCTTTATTAAAAGAGATTGTCGATGAAAATCCATTTTTGGGGAAATTTTATGACAATATTGAAGAGTGGAGTTTCCAAACGGAAATGTTTTTCCTTTGCAATCGCTATAAGCAATTGGGGGATATTAATACCCACTACTTAAGTAAAAGTCAGGCTGTTGTTGCAGATTATCATATTTTAAAGAATTTAATTTTTGCCCAGAGGACCTTAAACCCCGATGAATATCAAAAATACTATAAAATATATCAGCTCCTAACGGAAGACATGCCAAAGCCAAATGTTATTATTTATCTAAATGCGAGTTTAGAAACTCTTCTAAAGCGAATTAAAATCAGAGGACGCGAGGTAGAGAAAAATATTAGTCCTTTATATTTAGAACAGCTATCGCTTGACTATGAACAAACCATAACGCGCTTTGAGCAATCACATCCAGAAATTCCTGTTCTTCGCTTTAATGGTGATGAATTAGACTTTGTAAAGAATGAAGCGGACTTGAATTTTATTATTGAAAAGCTTATAGGCTCATTAAAGAAAAGCAGCACGACAAACACACAGGTAAGAATTGGGGGATGTAAGTGAGTATCGTTATTGGTGGTATGATAGGTCTTGGTAAAACAAGTGTGGCTGATACATTAAATGCATATTTTCGAGAGAATGGAATTGAGAGTAAGGTTTTTTATGAGACTGTTGATGATAATCCTATTCTTCCTCTCTACTATGAATTAACGCCAGAAGAATTAGATGCAAGAAGAATCCCATTTCTCTTACAATTATTTTTCTTAAATAAACGTTTCAAAACGGTAAAGGATTGTGTAAGTTGGAGTGAACCTATTTACACGATTCAAGATCGCTCAATTTATGAAGATTGGTACTTTGCTTATGTAAATAAAAATCTTGGCAGAATCTCTGACCTTGAGTTTAAAATATATGAAGACCTTGTAGAGAACATGATGGAAGAGTTAAATGAACTTCCAAAAAAGGCACCTGACTTAATGGTATATTTAAAAGGTTCTTTTGATACTGTAATTGATCGGATTATGGCACGCGGCAGAAGCTTTGAAATTAACCCTGAACTGAAAGAGTATTACTTTGAAGTTTGGAAGGGTTATGATGAGTGGGTTATTAATAACTATAATGCCAGCGATGTGTTAATTGTTGATATGGACCATACGGATGTTGTTAAGCGCCCCGAAGACGCATTAAGAGTATGCCGTGAAGTGGACGAACGCCTAAAGGAAATTTTAAATATGACAAAAGCCCATATTGGTTAATTCCAATAGGGCTTTTTTTCTATTAAATGGAGTCTGTTGATTTGCGCTCCACTAAGGAAAGCTTCTTTGAATAATCACCGCAGGGACAGGCGGTTTTTGCCTGTCACGAGGCACTTCGCTTTCCGCAGGCGTTGCGGTGAGCCTCCTCGGCGCTAGCGCCTGTGGGGTCTCTCCTGCTCCGTACTCCTGCAGGAGTCTTCGTGCCTTCCGCGCAAATCAACAGAGTGCCAATGTCAATACTTCGCTTTTAATATTTCCAAAAATATAAAAAACCCGCCCAATTGCTTGGACGGGTTTTATCTCCAGTTTTATGCGCGATTATTGTAAAATTAATGGAGGAGGAAGAGGGATTCGAACCCCCGCGCGGTTTGACCCGCCTGTCGGTTTTCAAGACCGATCCCTTCAGCCAGACTTGGGTATTCCTCCGTGTTGACAAGATATATAATATCACATTATTACTATGCCTGTCAACACATGATTAAATTTTTTTTATTCTGGTGCGATAACTTCTTTATTCCCCATATATGGACGTAACACATTTGGAATTACTACACTTCCATCTGCCTGCTGATAATTTTCCAGGATTGCTGCAACCGTTCTTCCAATCGCTAAGCCAGATCCATTTAATGTATGGACATGTTCAGGCTTCGCTTTCGGATCACGGCGGAAGCGGATATTAGCACGGCGAGCTTGGAATGCCTCAAAGTTACTGCAAGAAGAAATTTCACGATAGGTCCCATAGCTCGGGATCCATACTTCAATATCGTACTTTTTAGCAGCCGTAAAGCCAAGGTCACCTGTACACATGCGGAGCACACGATATGGTAACTCTAGTAATTGTAGCACGCGCTCTGCGTCACTTGTCAGCTTCTCAAGCTCCTCGTAAGAATCTTCTGGCTTAACAAACTTCACTAGCTCTACTTTATTGAATTGGTGCTGGCGAATTAATCCACGAGTATCCCGCCCCGCAGAACCAGCTTCAGAACGGAAGCATGCACTGTAAGCCGCAAAACGAATTGGAAGCTCATCCCCGCTTAAAATTTCATCACGGTGAAGGTTGGTGACAGGCACCTCTGCTGTTGGAATTAAGAAGTAATCTTCATTTTCAATTAAAAATGCATCTTCTTCAAATTTTGGGAGTTGACCTGTACCAGTCATGCTCGCGCGGTTAACCATATATGGCGGTAAAATTTCCTTGTAGCCGTGCTCATCTACATGCAGGTCAAGCATAAAGTTCATCAGTGCACGCTCTAAACGGGCTCCAAGGCCTTTATAAAACACGAAACGGCTGCCTGTAACCTTGCCCGCACGTTCAAAGTCAAGGATTCCTAAATGGTCAGCAACATCCCAGTGCGGTTTTGCCTCAAATTCAAATTCCCTTACTTGACCCCACTTTCGAATCTCTATGTTTTCATCCTCAGTTTCACCAATTGGCACACTTTCATGCGGAATATTTGGAATGCTCATTAACAACAAGTCGAGCGTTTCCTCGACACTGCGGAGCTCCTCATCTAATACTTTAATCCTATCGCCCACCTCACGCATTTCTACAATAAGGTGGTCAGCATCTGCCTTCTCACGCTTCAACGCGGCTACCTGTTGGGATACCTCGTTACGTTTGCTTTTTAATTGTTCTGCCTCAACGATTAAATCGCGTCTGCGCTGATCTAAGTCCTCAAATTTACCTAGGTCTGTCAGGTCCTCTCCACGATGCTGGAGTTTTTCCTTAACCTCTGCAAAATTAGCTCGTAATAATTTAATATCTAACATACTTCCACTCCTAACTGTTAAATAAATACAAAAAACTCCCGTCCCTAAAAACAGGGACGAGAGTTAACCCGCGTTACCACCCTGGTTGACAGAATTAGTCTGTCCACCTTGAAAAAAATTAACGGTTTTTACCGAAAGTACTTACTGACCCTTAATAAGGCGTTCCATACCTTGCTCGAGGAGGGATTCACAAGCTTCATACACCGATTCACACCAACCATCGGCTCTCTTTAGAATGAACTTCCTGTTACTAGTTCCTCTCATTGCTTTAACTTATTTATTTATTGAAATTAATTTACTATAATTATCCACCAATTGCAATCAAATTATACTAATTGTTTGCTTTTGCTTGCTTTACCATTTCAATAAAATACGCCGTAATGTCATGTCGATCTGTTAATTCAGGATGGAATGAACATCCAAGGAATTGTCCTTCACGAGCTGCCACAATGCGGTCATTGTGCTTTGAAAGGACTTCTACATCAGCTCCAGCTTCAACGATGTGCGGCGCACGGATAAAGACTGCAGGGAAGCTATCGGCTACACCTTTAATTGTGAGGTCAGCCTCGAAGCTATCAACCTGACGTCCAAAGGAGTTGCGTTCAACCTTAATGTCCATCACCCCAATATGAGGCTCATGACCAACTAGGTTTTTAGCTAAAAGAATAAGACCAGCACATGTACCAAACATTGGTTTACCTTCTGCAGCAAATTCCTTTAATGCATCCATAAAACCATACTTATCAATCAACTTTCTCATTGCAGTGCTTTCACCGCCGGGTAGGATGAGGCCATCTACTTCCTTCAACTGTTCTACCTTCTTAATGGCGATGCCTTGTGCACCACATTCCTCAACGGAATGAATGTGTTCACGAACAGCACCTTGTAAGGCAAGTACTCCTACTTTTATCATAAAAAAACTCCTTCTTTTGCTTTCAAGATGAGTTTAATTGTCCAGCTACAGCGCCTAGGGGCTTCCGCTTTTCTAATTACCAACCACGTTCCTGCATACGATTTTCAGGGGACAAGGATGAAATCTCAATACCTTTCATTGGTGTTCCTAGGTTCTTCGAAAGCTCAGCAATCAACTTATAGTCTTGGTAATGAGTCGTAGCTTCAACAATTGCTTTTGCAAACAAAGCAGGATTCTCCGATTTAAAAATACCTGAACCAACGAATACGCCGTCAGCACCTAACTGCATCATCAATGCAGCGTCAGCAGGAGTTGCGACACCGCCAGCCGCAAAGTTAACAACAGGAAGGCGGCCAAGAGTTTTGATCTCAAGAAGTAATTCAAATGGTGCTCCTAATAGTTTTGCTTCTGTCATTAACTCATCTTCATTCATTCCGACTACTTTACGAACTTGTCCATTCACCTTACGCATATGGCGAACGGCCTCAACAATGTTTCCTGTTCCAGGTTCACCTTTTGTACGTAGCATTGAAGCTCCTTCACCAATTCTGCGTGCCGCCTCACCAAGGTCACGGCAGCCACAAACAAATGGAACGGTGAAATCACTTTTATATAAATGATACTCTTCATCTGCTGGAGTTAAAACTTCACTCTCATCAATATAATCAACACCCATTGCTTCAAGAACGCGTGCTTCTACAATATGACCAATTCTTGCCTTTGCCATTACAGGGATTGATACTGCATTCAATACTTCTTCGATAATCCTTGGGTCAGCCATTCGAGCTACACCGCCAGCTGCACGAATGTCAGAAGGTACACGCTCCAGGGCCATTACCGCAACTGCACCAGCCTCTTCAGCGATTCTTGCCTGCTCTGCATTAACAACGTCCATAATGACGCCGCCCTTTTGCATTTCGGCCATACCACGTTTAACTCGATCCGTACCTGTTTTCATGAAAAATCCCCCTTATAAGTTCCATTTTTATAAATATTACAAAAAATTAACGTATAAATTTAGGAAATAGTGTTAATTCATTCGGAATTAGATTGTTCCCCTAAAATCATTAAAGCAACAAAAAAGGACTCCTGTCAAGACAAGAATCCTTTACTAAATATTTCCTAACTATTAAAACCAACCTTTAACGGTGGAAGAAATGCCCCCCCAAAGGTCTCCAAAGAATCCGCCGATACCTCTTATCATTAAGACGAACCAATTGGCCTTTTCTACATTTTCAGCCGCAATGACGTCAACCGTTATCTTGCCTTCTTTTGATATAAATCCTAAATTTCCTGCCTCTTTAGGTTGGAGCGTTAACGTTCCGACCTTTTCACCCTTTTTAATAGGCGCAGTAAGTTCACCTTGACCGTTAACCTTCTTCTTATCCAGTGTCAAAGTGGTTTTGAAATTATCTTTTTCTCCATTTTTCACAACCAAGTTAACTGCCTCTTTAGTATAAACTTTCACTTGATCTTCTTTACCTTTAATGACAGGCAGAGTTTTTTTCCCTTTAACTTGATAATGCTTTGGAATGATCTCTTCTTTTTTAAAATTATTAAAAGCGTAATCCAGGACCTTTCTTGTTTCCCTAAAACGTTCAGATTGGGAACTAGTATTCATAACAACAGATATAAATCGTTGCCCATCTCTAATCGCTGTTCCTGTAAAATTGTATCCTGCAAAAGGGGTAGAACCCGTTTTTAAACCATCCAAACCATCATAAACAAATTGTTGATAATTCGGGTAATCAGCTGCAAGTTCTTCGTATCCCTCTAACATCCAGTTCCAATTGTCCATTACAAATTCATCTTCCGTACCCTTTGCAAAAACCTTTTCAGGTATACTGGACGTTTTCAATACCTCAGGAAAATCATGTATTAAGTGAGATGCTAACGATGCAACATCCTTTGCTGACATAATATTTTCCTCATCAGGATCACCCACAACTTCTGAAAAATGCTTTAATATATCACGATTATTTAAACCTGAAGAGTTTACAAACTTATACTTTTCAAGACCAAGTTCTGCAGCCTTTTTATTCATCATTTCTACAAATTTAGCCTCTGATCCCCCAACAATTTCAGCAATTGCCATGGTAGCGGCATTAGCAGATTCAATTGCCATTGCTGCATACAAATCTTCTACCTTGTACTTTGCTTCAATACGTAAATAGACATTACTTAAACTATCGTCATGTGACATCTTAGAAATTTCAGGAGATACTAAATACTCTTGATTCCACTTCACCTTGCCTTCTTTTACAGCTTCTAGAAGTAGGTACTCCGTCATCATTTTGGTCATACTCGCAATGCCCAACGCAGTGTCAGAATTCTTTTCGTACAGAATCATGCCGGTATCTGCATCAACCAATATAGCTCCAGATGCATTAACATCTAATCCTGTTTCTGCCTCTGCTTTATTTATGCCTGCAAACAGGCTAAAAAACATGATCATTGCCAATGAAATAGCAATAATTTTTTGATAAAAAAGTTTATTCACGATAATACCCTCCAACGATTTTATGCACTTCGGTTATTTTAACATAACTGAGGTTTAAATCATAGACAGAGGATAGGACTATCTTTTTACAAAAAAAAGACAGAGAAGTCTATGCTTCTCTGTTATTTCTTTAAGATAATGAGTAATTAGGTGCCTCTTTGGTAATTTGAACATCATGAGGATGGCTTTCCCGTAGACCTGCCCCAGTCATCTTAATGAATTGTGCATTATTTCTTAGTTCCTCTAGGTCTTTTGTTCCACAATAGCCCATCCCTGAACGTAAACCACCGATTAATTGATAAATGGTTTCAGCTAAAGGTCCTTTGTAAGGCAGGCGCCCTTCGATACCCTCAGGAACAAACTTCTTATTATCTTCCTGGAAATAGCGATCTTTTGAGCCCTTTTCCATTGCAGCTACGGAACCCATACCACGATATACCTTAAAGCGACGTCCTTGGAAAATTTCAGTTTCTCCCGGACTTTCCGTTACACCCGCTAGCATGCTCCCTAGCATAACCGCGTGACCGCCGGCAGCAAGTGCCTTAACGATGTCGCCTGAATATTTAATACCGCCATCAGCAATAATGGTTCTGCCATGCTTTCTGGCCTCTGTAGCACAATCATATACCGCGGTAATCTGCGGCACACCTACTCCTGCTACTACACGGGTAGTACAAATTGAACCAGGTCCAATTCCTACCTTAACTACATCCGCACCTGCTTTAATTAAATCCCCTGTTGCCTCGGCAGTAGCCACATTACCAGCGATAATGGTTAAGTCAGGATATTGGTCTCTTATTTCCCTAACGGTATCAAGTACACCCTTAGAATGACCATGAGCAGTATCCACCACAATGGCATCGACATTTGCTTTTACCAGCTTTTCAACTCGCAACATCGTATCCTTTGTAACCCCGACTGCGGCACCAGCTAACAAGCGACCTTGCTTATCCTTTGCTGAGTTTGGAAACTCAATCACTTTTTCAATATCCTTTATGGTAATTAACCCTTTTAAAACCCCTTGATTGTCCACTAGCGGGAGTTTTTCAATTTTGTATTTCTGAAGAATTTTTTCAGCCTCTTTTAATGTGGTTCCAACTGGAGCCGTAACAAGGTTTTCTTTTGTCATGACATCAGAGATTTTAAAAGAATAATCTTGAATAAAACGTAAATCACGATTGGTGATAATCCCGACAAGTTTTTGCTCATCCAGATTATTGACAATTGGTACACCAGAGATTCGATATTTGCCCATTAAATGTTCCGCATCATACACCTGATGCTCTGGAGTGAGATAAAATGGATCTGTAATAACCCCGCTCTCTGACCTCTTAACTTTCTCGACCTGTTCAGCTTGCTGTTCGATCGTCATGTTTTTATGGATAATTCCTAAACCACCCTGGCGAGCCATTGAAATTGCCATTTCGGCTTCCGTTACTGTATCCATCCCAGCACTAATGATTGGAATGTTTAACTTCACCGTGGGCGATAATTCCACTTGAAGACTTACATCACGCGGCAGTACTTCTGATTTACCAGGAATTAATAAGACATCATCAAACGTTAAACCTTCTTTTGAAAATTTACTCTCCCACATTTTTTTGGCCTCCAGAAAAAAATTTTTTAATTGTAGGTTATCAATTGGACAAAATACTGTCAAGGAGAACGATTTAGTCTAATTTTTCTGAAAAAGGTGATTCTCGTTGACTGTTGACTATAAGGGCTGGAAAAGCTATGCAAGTTTTTTCTCTGCAGAGCATTGTCAGTCGTACCTAAAAAACAATTATAAAAAGCGAAATATTGAAAACCCTGAACAAAAAAGCTATGAAAACTGCTATGCCTTTTTATATTATCTCGAGCATGGACAAATTTATTATCAACAAGCAGAAAACTCACCGCTAATCCTAAAACCAATTTTGCTCTTTTATGGTCTTGTACATTTAATCAAAGCATGCATCTTAACGCTAGACCCAGCTTATCCGGAAACGACTTCCGTTTTAGCACACGGTGTTTCTACACGAAAAAGGAAAAAGCAAAACTATCAATTTTTTCAAGATGAAGTAAAGTTTCAAAAAAATGGGCTTTTTCCTTTTATGTCTGAAAAGATGTTCCACATGAAACAATTGGAAGGCGATAAAATTACGATGGAGGAACTGCTTGAGCTCATTCCCGAATTGGATGATTTGTTTATGGTACATGAGTCGAAAAGCACTTTTACACCCTTATATACTCAGCACGGGAAATTGGTAATACCAGAAAAAGTACTGGATCATTATCATATGACAGAGGATAGATTAAAGGATTTTCTTTCAACTAAGTCTGGGAATCAGATTGAATTTTTATGTGAAGGACTCTCGTTTCAATACGATAAGAAGATGTTTACTGGAATATCACCGATTAAATTCAATCTAGAAAGTAGCGCTTATGTACTTCCGCTTAAGAAGGAGAACTTATTTCTATTTCCTGAACTGATGGTGCATTATCTCCTGCTTTATAATTTAAGTATGATTGCAAGATATGAAACAGAGTGGTGGAGTGAAATTACAAAAATGATGCCAAACCGCGATTATCCATTTATTAAGACTTTCCTGGAAATTACGTTAAAGAAGGGACCTTTTTTGATATATGAATACTTGATGAGTTAATATTTTAGGAAAAAGTGAATCATGGGAGTAGGTTAACGTCTAATCGTTACCGGTTTCTCTAAAAATGACTCCGTGCGGTCATAATTAGCTGATATTTGTTACCGTTTTCTTAAATAGTGTCGCCGCACGGGCACGATACTCCGAGTATTGTTCCCCCTTCTCATAAAAATGTTGCCGTAAGGGCATGATTGCCCTTACGGACAATACAAAAAAGCACAACCCAAATTAGGTTGTGCTTCATTTGCCTGGCAACGTCCTACTCTCACAGGGACAAAGTCCCAACTACCATCGGCGCTGAGAAGCTTAACTTCCGTGTTCGGTATGGGAACGGGTGTGACCTTCTCGCCATTATTACCAGACTGTTTTTGAGGTATCATTCCCTCAAAACTAGATAATCAGAAGAAGTGTGTAAAACGAGTTCGCCTTTAAAAATTGGTTAAGTCCTCGAACGATTAGTATCAGTCAGCTCCACATGTTACCACGCTTCCACCTCTGACCTATCAACCTGATCATCTTTCAGGGTTCTTACTAGCTTGACGCTATGGGAAATCTCATCTTGAGGGGGGCTTCATGCTTAGATGCTTTCAGCACTTATCCCGTCCGCACATAGCTACCCAGCGATGCCTTTGGCAAGACAACTGGTACACCAGCGGTGCGTCCATCCCGGTCCTCTCGTACTAAGGACAGCTCCTCTCAAATTTCCTGCGCCCACGACGGATAGGGACCGAACTGTCTCACGACGTTCTGAACCCAGCTCGCGTACCGCTTTAATGGGCGAACAGCCCAACCCTTGGGACCGACTACAGCCCCAGGATGCGATGAGCCGACATCGAGGTGCCAAACCTCCCCGTCGATGTGGACTCTTGGGGGAGATAAGCCTGTTATCCCCGGGGTAGCTTTTATCCGTTGAGCGATGGCCCTTCCATGCGGAACCACCGGATCACTAAGCCCGACTTTCGTCCCTGCTCGACTTGTAGGTCTCGCAGTCAAGCTCCCTTGTGCCTTTACACTCTGCGAATGATTTCCAACCATTCTGAGGGAACCTTTGGGCGCCTCCGTTACTCTTTAGGAGGCGACCGCCCCAGTCAAACTGCCCACCTGACACTGTCTCCCACCCCGATAAGGGGTGCGGGTTAGAATTTCAATACAGCCAGGGTAGTATCCCACCGACGCCTCCACCGAAGCTAGCGCTCCGGTTTCTCAGGCTCCTACCTATCCTGTACAAGCTGTACCAAAATTCAATATCAGGCTACAGTAAAGCTCCACGGGGTCTTTCCGTCCTGTCGCGGGTAACCTGCATCTTCACAGGTACTATAATTTCACCGAGTCTCTCGTTGAGACAGTGCCCAGATCGTTACGCCTTTCGTGCGGGTCGGAACTTACCCGACAAGGAATTTCGCTACCTTAGGACCGTTATAGTTACGGCCGCCGTTTACTGGGGCTTCGATTCAGAGCTTCGCTTGCGCTAACCCCTCCTCTTAACCTTCCAGCACCGGGCAGGCGTCAGCCCCTATACTTCGCCTTGCGGCTTCGCAGAGACCTGTGTTTTTGCTAAACAGTCGCCTGGGCCTATTCACTGCGGCTCTTCGAGGCTATTCACCTCAAAAAGCACCCCTTCTCCCGAAGTTACGGGGTCATTTTGCCGAGTTCCTTAACGAGAGTTCTCTCGCACACCTTAGGATTCTCTCCTCGCCTACCTGTGTCGGTTTGCGGTACGGGCACCTTTTATCTCGCTAGAGGCTTTTCTTGGCAGTGTGGAATCAGGAACTTCGGTACTATATTTCCCTCGCCATCACAGCTCAGCCTTCACGGTAAGCGGATTTTCCTACTTACCAGCCTAACTGCTTGGACGCGCATATCCAACAGCGCGCTTACCCTATCCTCCTGCGTCCCCCCATCACTCAAACGATAAAGAGGTGGTACAGGAATATCAACCTGTTGTCCATCGCCTACGCCTTTCGGCCTCGGCTTAGGTCCCGACTAACCCTGAGAGGACGAGCCTTCCTCAGGAAACCTTAGGCATACGGTGGACGGGATTCTCACCCGTCTTTCGCTACTCATACCGGCATTCTCACTTCTAAGCGCTCCACCAGTCCTTACGGTCTAGCTTCAACGCCCTTAGAACGCTCTCCTACCACTGACACCATATGGTGTCAATCCACAGCTTCGGTGTTACGTTTAGCCCCGGTACATTTTCGGCGCAGAGTCACTCGACCAGTGAGCTATTACGCACTCTTTAAATGGTGGCTGCTTCTAAGCCAACATCCTGGTTGTCTAAGCAACTCCACATCCTTTTCCACTTAACGTAAACTTTGGGACCTTAGCTGGTGGTCTGGGCTGTTTCCCTTTTGACTACGGATCTTATCACTCGCAGTCTGACTCCCACGGATAAGTCTTTGGCATTCGGAGTTTGTCTGAATTCGGTAACCCGATGAGGGCCCCTAGTCCAAACAGTGCTCTACCTCCAAGACTCTTACAACGTGAGGCTAGCCCTAAAGCTATTTCGGAGAGAACCAGCTATCTCCAAGTTCGATTGGAATTTCTCCGCTACCCACACCTCATCCCCGCACTTTTCAACGTGCGTGGGTTCGGGCCTCCAGTAAGTGTTACCTCACCTTCACCCTGGACATGGGTAGATCACCTGGTTTCGGGTCTACGACCACATACTCAAATCGCCCTATTCAGACTCGCTTTCGCTGCGGCTCCGTCTCTTCAACTTAACCTTGCATGTAATCGTAACTCGCCGGTTCATTCTACAAAAGGCACGCTATCACCCATTAACGGGCTCTAACTACTTGTAGGCACACGGTTTCAGGATCTATTTCACTCCCCTTCCGGGGTGCTTTTCACCTTTCCCTCACGGTACTGGTTCACTATCGGTCACTAGGGAGTATTTAGCCTTGGGAGATGGTCCTCCCAGCTTCCGACCGGATTTCTCGTGTCCGGCCGTACTCAGGATCCACTCAGGAGGGAACGAAGTTTCAACTACAGGGTTTTTACCTTCTATGACGGACCTTTCCAGGTCGCTTCATCTACCCCGTTCCTTTGTAACTCCATGTTGAGTGTCCTACAACCCCAAGAGGCAAGCCTCTTGGTTTGGGCTATGTCCCGTTTCGCTCGCCGCTACTCAGGGAATCGCGTTTGCTTTCTCTTCCTCCGGGTACTTAGATGTTTCAGTTCCCCGGGTCTGCCTTCAATACCCTATGTATTCAGGTAAAGATACTGCTCCATTACGAGCAGTGGGTTTCCCCATTCGGAAATCTCCGGATCAAAGCTTACTTACAGCTCCCCGAAGCATATCGGTGTTAGTCCCGTCCTTCATCGGCTCCTAGTGCCAAGGCATCCACCGTGCGCCCTTTCTAACTTAACCTAAAAGGTTATTTTCTTCTTAATTACTTAAGAGAGAAAAACTAATGTGGCGATTCTCGGTTTTACTTTGACTTCTTCTTACGATTATCTAGTTTTCAAGGAACAATGAATGAAAGTTAATTTCACTACCGTAAAATTAACTTGGTGGAGCCTAGCGGGATCGAACCGCTGACCTCCTGCGTGCAAAGCAGGCGCTCTCCCAGCTGAGCTAAGGCCCCGTTTTGAGATGGTGGGCCTAAATGGACTCGAACCATCGACCTCACGCTTATCAGGCGTGCGCTCTAACCAGCTGAGCTATAGGCCCTCAAAACGAAATATAATAGAGAGAATCAATCCCTCAAAACTAAACAAACAAGTAACCATCAACATTTTATCAGTCCACAAAGACTGCATTATCCTTAGAAAGGAGGTGATCCAGCCGCACCTTCCGATACGGCTACCTTGTTACGACTTCACCCCAATCATCTGTCCCACCTTAGGCGGCTGGCTCCTTGCGGTTACCCCACCGACTTCGGGTGTTACAAACTCTCGTGGTGTGACGGGCGGTGTGTACAAGGCCCGGGAACGTATTCACCGCGGCATGCTGATCCGCGATTACTAGCGATTCCGGCTTCATGTAGGCGAGTTGCAGCCTACAATCCGAACTGAGAATGGTTTTATGGGATTGGCTTAACCTCGCGGTTTTGCAGCCCTTTGTACCATCCATTGTAGCACGTGTGTAGCCCAGGTCATAAGGGGCATGATGATTTGACGTCATCCCCACCTTCCTCCGGTTTGTCACCGGCAGTCACCTTAGAGTGCCCAACTGAATGCTGGCAACTAAGATCAAGGGTTGCGCTCGTTGCGGGACTTAACCCAACATCTCACGACACGAGCTGACGACAACCATGCACCACCTGTCACTCTGTCCCCCGAAGGGGAACGTCCTATCTCTAGGAGTGTCAGAGGATGTCAAGACCTGGTAAGGTTCTTCGCGTTGCTTCGAATTAAACCACATGCTCCACCGCTTGTGCGGGCCCCCGTCAATTCCTTTGAGTTTCAGCCTTGCGGCCGTACTCCCCAGGCGGAGTGCTTAATGCGTTAGCTGCAGCACTAAAGGGCGGAAACCCTCTAACACTTAGCACTCATCGTTTACGGCGTGGACTACCAGGGTATCTAATCCTGTTTGCTCCCCACGCTTTCGCGCCTCAGCGTCAGTTACAGACCAGAAAGCCGCCTTCGCCACTGGTGTTCCTCCACATCTCTACGCATTTCACCGCTACACGTGGAATTCCGCTTTCCTCTTCTGTACTCAAGTCCCCCAGTTTCCAATGACCCTCCACGGTTGAGCCGTGGGCTTTCACATCAGACTTAAAAGACCGCCTGCGCGCGCTTTACGCCCAATAATTCCGGACAACGCTTGCCACCTACGTATTACCGCGGCTGCTGGCACGTAGTTAGCCGTGGCTTTCTGGTTAGGTACCGTCAAGGTACCGGCAGTTACTCCGATACTTGTTCTTCCCTAACAACAGAGCTTTACGACCCGAAGGCCTTCATCGCTCACGCGGCGTTGCTCCGTCAGACTTTCGTCCATTGCGGAAGATTCCCTACTGCTGCCTCCCGTAGGAGTCTGGGCCGTGTCTCAGTCCCAGTGTGGCCGATCACCCTCTCAGGTCGGCTACGCATCGTCGCCTTGGTGAGCCGTTACCTCACCAACTAGCTAATGCGCCGCGGGCCCATCTGTAAGTGTCAGCGTAAACCGACTTTCAGCTTTTCCACATGAGAGGAAAAGGATTATCCGGTATTAGCTCCGGTTTCCCGAAGTTATCCCAGTCTTACAGGCAGGTTGCCCACGTGTTACTCACCCGTCCGCCGCTAACCAAGAGGTGCAAGCACCTCAAAATTCGCTCGACTTGCATGTATTAGGCACGCCGCCAGCGTTCGTCCTGAGCCAGGATCAAACTCTCCAAGAAAGTTGATTAGCTCATTTGTTACGTTGGCTTAGCTTTTATAAAAAGCTAAAAAATTGTTTGTTGACGTTCTTGTTTGTTTAGTTTTCAAAGATCAATTTTGCTCAATCGCTCATAAGCGACTTTATTAATATATCATCTATCAAAATAAATGTCAACGTCTAATTTGTTTTTATCACATTAAAACCAACTCACAACGCCGACTCAAATGAGTATACCAGTATTAACAATTTCAATCAAGAGAAAATTAGCGATTTTATAAATTAAATTGAAAAAGGAACACCTAATTAGGTGCTCCTTTACATTTAACTTATTCTTCAGTAGTAGTATCAGAATCAACATCTTCAGAATCTAACTCTATTTCTGCGTTATCTACTTCCGTTCCGGCAAATACCTCTGCACCTTCTACTCCTTCAGTATCATCAGATTCAGTTTCTTCTGAAACCTCTTCCTTTTCTACTTTAGCAACAGTTGCTACATAGTCATGTTCATCGCCTTTAATACTAATTAATTTTACACCCTGGGTGTTTCTTCCCATAGTCGAGATGCCCGCTACATCGATACGAATAAGGACTCCGCCAGTAGTGATTAGCATTAAGTCTTCTTCACCCGTTACAGCTCTTACAGAAACTAATGAACCATTCTTTTCGGTGACATGGCAAGTTTTAATACCTTTACCGCCTCTACCTTGAATTCGGTACTCCTCTGCCGGAGTCCGCTTTCCATAACCGTTCTTAGTGACAATAAGTACGCTGCTATCTTCCTCAAGCACTTCCATACCAACTACCTCATCATCCGAGTCTAAGGTAATTCCTTTTACCCCAGTTGCTGTTCTACCCATAGAACGAACATCGGTTTCAGGGAAACGGATTAGCATACCTTTTTTCGTACCAATGATCATATGTTTTGTTCCATCGGTTAAACGAACTGAAATCAGTTCATCACCTTCACGTAGATTTAACGCAATTAAACCATTATTACGAATATGTGCAAATGATGTTAATGGAGAGCGCTTAGAAATACCTTCTTTTGTCGTAAAGAATAAGGACCAGTCATCAACAAATTCCTCAATTGGGATAATGGCATTAACCCATTCTCCTTTTTCAATTCCAAGAAGGTTAATGATTGGCAGCCCTTTCGCCGTACGGCTGTATTCAGGGATCTCATATCCCTTAGACCGGTAAACCTTACCTTTATTTGTAAAGAAGAGAATCGTATCATGAGTAGATGTCGTGATTAAATGCTCGACAAAGTCATCCTCATTGGTACCCATCCCTTGTATACCACGACCGCCTCGTTTTTGTGCGCGGTACGTTGAAACAGGGAGACGTTTAATATAGCCATTATGTGTTAACGTAATAACAATATTTTCACGTGGAATGAGATCTTCATCTTCGATATTTTCAATTCCGCCTGTTACGATTTCCGTACGGCGCTTATCATTAAAACGTTCTTTGATCTCAGATAATTCTTCACGGATAATTTCAAGAACTTTTTCTTCATCAGCTAAAATTGCTTTTAGTTCAGCAATAAGCTTTACTAGGCTTTGGTATTCTTCCTCAATTTTCTCCCGTTCCAAACCGGTTAAACGCTGCAAGCGCATATCAAGAATAGCTTGGGCTTGCTTTTCGGAAAGGTTGAATTGCGTCATTAAACCCTCGCGCGCAATATCTGTTGTCTGTGAGCTTCTAATTAAGCTTATTACTGCATCAAGATTATCTAGAGCGATTCTTAAACCATCCAAAATATGAGCCCGTGCTTCTGCTTTACGCAGCTCAAATTCTGTTCTTCTGCGTATAACAACTATTTGATGGTCTAAATAATAGACTAAACATTGTTTTAGATTTAACACCTTTGGATGTCCATTTACAAGGGCTAATGTATTGATCCCAAAGCTTGTTTGCAGAGATGTTTGTTTATATAAGTTATTTAAAAGGACATTCGCATTTGCGTCTTTACGAACTTCAATAACAATTCGCATACCATTACGATCGGATTCATCCCGTAAATCTGTAATGCCTTCTATTTTTTTATCGCGATGTAATTCCGCAATTCTTTCAACTAATTTTGCCTTATTTACTTGATATGGCAGCTCATTAACAATGATAACTTCTTTGCCATTTGATTTTTGTTCAATTTCTACTTTTCCGCGAACGGTTATTGATCCTCTGCCGGTTTCGTATGCTTTACGAATACCACTCCTGCCGATGATGATTCCTCCGGTTGGAAAATCCGGACCAGGAATGATTTCCATTAACTCTTGAATCGACATTTCTGGATCTCGGGAAATGGCTAATACGCCGTCAATAACCTCGCC
The DNA here is from genome assembly GCF_047237705.1 of Neobacillus canaveralius. Classification (NCBI taxonomy): domain Bacteria; kingdom Bacillati; phylum Bacillota; class Bacilli; order Caryophanales; family Bacillaceae; genus Neobacillus; species Neobacillus canaveralius. The sequence goes on from NZ_JBDFLL010000001.1 coordinate 95,376, forward strand.
AAGCTGGTGGGGTGGAATATTAGTAGCCATGCCAACAGCAATACCCATAGAACCATTAACTAGTAGGTTAGGAAATCTAGCTGGTAAAACTGAAGGTTCTCTTTCCTCACCATCATAGTTATCTTGAAAATCTATCGTATCTTTGTTTAAATCTCTTAATAATTCCATTGAGATTTTAGACATTCTAGACTCTGTATAACGCATCGCTGCAGCTGAGTCACCATCAACCGATCCAAAGTTACCATGGCCGTCAACAAGCATATAACGATAGTTGAAATCCTGCGCCATCCGTACCATCGTTTCATAAACGGCAGAATCACCATGAGGGTGATATTTACCGATTACATCCCCTACAATACGAGCTGATTTTTTATAAGGTTTATCAGCATGTATACCCAGGTCATGCATAGCGTATAAAATACGGCGGTGAACTGGTTTTAAACCATCTCGAACATCTGGAAGGGCACGAGAAACAATAACACTCATTGCATAGTCAAGAAATGAGGTTTTCATTTCATGACTTATATTAATATCTTTTATTTGAGAATTTGGTGTTTCTGCCATTTTAGTACCTCCTATTTTGGTGATAATCTGCCTTTTACTAGTCATAGTAGTTCCTAGATAAACGAAAAAAGGAGGATAGTGGTCACCCCTCTATCCTTTTCTATATAGGTACCTCTTTAAATATCTAAGTTCTTAACGTATTGTGCATTTGCTTCAATGAAGTTACGACGCGGCTCTACCTTGTCCCCCATTAACATTTCAAATGTTTCATCAGCTTCAATGGCATCTTCCAGACTTACTTGAAGCAGGGTTCTAATGGACGGATCCATTGTCGTTTCCCATAATTGTTCAGGATTCATTTCTCCTAAACCTTTATACCGCTGGATATTAGGCTTTGGCTGACTTGGGAGCTCGGCGAATATTTTTTCTAGCTCTTTGTCATCATAAGCATACCTAACCTTTTTTCCTTGCTGCACTTTATATAATGGCGGCTGTGCGATATATACATAGCCGGCTTCTAAAATTTTTCGGATATAACGGTAAAAGAAGGTTAGCAATAACGTTCGAATGTGAGCTCCATCAACGTCCGCATCCGTCATAATGACAATTTTATGGTACCTTGCTTTAGCGATATCAAAATCTTCACCAATACCTGTTCCAATTGCCGTAATCATAGATCGAACCTCATTATTGGAGAGGATTCGATCTAAACGTGCTTTCTCAACATTGAGTATTTTTCCTCTCAATGGGAGAATTGCTTGGAAATGGCGGTCACGACCTTGTTTTGCCGAACCACCTGCTGAGTCACCCTCAACAATGTACAGTTCGCTGATAGAAGGGTCCTTTGAAGAACAGTCAGCTAATTTCCCAGGCAAACTTGAAACCTCTAAAGCACTCTTTCGGCGCGTTAATTCTCTTGCTTTCTTCGCCGCAAGTCTTGCTCTGGCAGCCATTAATCCTTTTTCAACGATTTTCTTGGCTACTGGTGGATTTTCCAGTAAGAATTTTTCAAAGTGGTTTGAAAACAATGAATCGGTTATTGTTCTTACTTCAGAGTTTCCGAGCTTTGTTTTTGTTTGCCCTTCGAATTGGGGGTCTGGATGCTTAATTGAAACAATCGCAGTTAAGCCCTCACGAACATCTTCACCGGATAGGTTCGTATCATTCTCTTTAATCAAACCGTTCTTTCTTGCATAATCATTAATAACACGGGTTAATCCCGTTTTAAATCCAGATTCATGCGTACCGCCCTCATAAGTGTGGATATTATTCGCAAAGGAATAAATGCTGTCCGTATATCCCTCATTGTATTGAAGGGCAACTTCAACGCTAATGCCATCGCGTTCTCCCTCAATATAGATCGGTTCATCATGAATAACCTCTTTTGTGCGGTTTAAATGCTCAACATATGATTTAATTCCGCCTTCGTAGTAATATTCATTCTGTTTATTTTCCACACGGTTATCTTTAATTGTAATTTTTATTCCACGATTTAAGAATGCGAGTTCACGCAGACGAGTTGCCAGAATATCATACTCATATTCCAATGTTTCAGTAAAAATTTCACCGTCCGGTTTAAAATGAGTAATCGTACCTGTTGTATCTGTTGTTCCAACAACCTCTAATTCTTGAACTACAGCCCCACGTTCAAACTTAATGGAATAAATATTGCCGTCACGGTGTACCAAAACATCCAAATGTGTGGAGAGAGCATTAACTACCGAAGCACCTACACCATGAAGTCCACCAGAAACCTTATATCCTCCGCCGCCAAATTTACCTCCGGCATGAAGAACGGTCATAATAACTTCAACAGCAGGTCTGCCCATTTTTTCTTGAATTCCGACTGGTATACCACGTCCGTTATCTTTAACAGTTATACTGTTATCTTCTTCAATGATGACATTGATTTCGTCACAATAACCTGCCAATGCCTCATCAATACTGTTATCTACAATTTCCCAGACAAGATGATGGAGACCTTTTCCACTAGTTGAACCAATATACATACCAGGTCTTTTTCTAACAGCCTCTAGACCTTCAAGAACCTGGATTTGATCTGCACCATATTCTTGTTCTTGGACTACTTTTTGTTCCATTGTCATATCGTTCACCCCGCACTTTCATTCAAAAAAATCACTCTATAACCTAAATGATGAAAAAATAATAATAATATCAAGATTCCTGCATTTCCTTTTGATTTGAACGTTTTTTTAATGTTCCAGAAGAAATTGGGGATAAATAAACCTTGTCATATGTAATTACGACAGATTTAAAGGGGTTTTTCGAAAGGTTAACAAGCTTTTCCTTATGCTGTTCTAAGAACTCTTCGACTAGATTTGAAGAATTCACGCACCCTTTATCAAGAATGGCGATGATATCCTTCGCCCTGATATTTAAATCTTCCCCGACATGAATATACACACTTCCCACCTCAATTAACTTTATTGATAACACCAGACTCTACTTCAAAAGTTGAAGCCTCTTTTAATGTTTGATGATGGATTCCGTCCACACTCGTTGTTGTAACGAATGTTTGGACCTTCCCCTGGATGGTATTAAGCAAGTGTGACTGACGATAATCATCTAATTCCGATAAAACATCGTCAAGGAGTAAGATGGGATATTCGCGAATTTCTGAATGAATTAATTCAATTTCGGCAAGCTTAACAGAAAGTGCCGTTGTTCGTTGCTGACCTTGTGATCCAAATGTCGAAACATCCCGATCATTGACAAAAAACAACAAATCATCACGATGTGGTCCGAATAACGTTGTACCACGTTCTATTTCCCTCATTCTAACTTTACTAAATTTTTCCTCAAAGCTTGCTTTCATTTTCGACAAATCTTGGCCTTCTAATACATCAACAGATGGTTTATAGACAATTTCTAATGATTCCATCCCTCTAGAAATGCCATTATGAATAGGCTTAGCCCAATTTTCAAGCAAGTGGAGAAACTCAAACCTTTTCAATACTATTTTTACAGCCATATCAATAAACTGCTCAGTAAGAATTTCGAGCATGGTTTGATCGGTTTGTTTCTTTATTTGCATCATTTTCAAAAAATGATTTCTCTGTTGAAGTATTTTTTGATATTGACTCATATCATGTAAATAAATGGGCGACACCTGCCCAATTTCCATATCAATAAACCGCCTTCTTACTTGCGGGCTGCCTTTTACTAAATTTAAATCTTCCGGTGCGAACATGACCACATTCATGTTCCCGACATATTGGCTTAATTTCTGCTGCTCTATATGGTTGCACTTAGCCTTTTTCCCTTTTTTGGAAATAATTAATTGCAATGGCAGTGAGCTGTGCTGTTTTTGAACCCTACCCTCTATTTTAGCATATTCCTGGTCCCAGCGAATAAGATCTTTATCATTTGATGTTCGATGAGACTTGGCCATTGCTAAAACATAGATAGATTCCATCACATTTGTTTTACCCTGAGCGTTTTCCCCAAGGATCACATTAACTTTATTTTCAAATTCGACCGACAGGCTCTGATAATTCCGATAATCCCTCAGTGCTAATTGTTCTATATACATGAAAACGACACAACCTTTAGTTACTCGTAATCAAAAACTCTCCAAAGCCAGGAATTGCGACTTTATCTCCAGCTCGAAGTTTTCTTCCTCTTCTTTGATCTTGTTCGCCATTAATAAAAATATCGTTTTCACTTAAAAACCATTTTGCCATTCCACCAGATTGGATGACGTCAGCTAATTTAAGAAATTGTCCTAACGTAATAAACTCAGTATTTAGCTTTATTTGTTCAGGCAATGTTTATCACTCATTTCTAAAATGGTCTCAATACTTTATTTTACTAAAAAACAAAAAATAAAGAAAGTCACCAAAAAACATGGTGACTATTCGTGGGGTTTATCCTAGTAAGTTCTTACAGGTAAAATCAGCTGAAGTGTGGTTTCATCATGCAGTGGATTAATAACAAACGGTCGCATTGCACCAGTGAAACTTACCCTAATATCTGTACCTTCAAGTGCTTTTAGGGCGTCCATCATATATTTAGCACTAAAAGAAATCTTTAATTCTTCTCCATCGATGGATTGACTTTGAATTTCTTCGACGACTTTACCTACTTCAGGTGTGTTGGAGGAAATTTCTATTACACCGCCATCAATGGTAGAAAGTTTCACAACATTATTTCTACCTTCACGTGCAAGTAAGGAAGCCCGATCAATGGCATGTAGGAAATCCTTTGTATTAACAATAATATCTGTTTTACTTTCACTTGGAATCAGTCTAGAAGTATCAGGATAGTTTCCTTCTAGCAACCTTGAGAAAAATAATAAATGCTTTGCTTTAAACAAAATTTGATTTTCTGTGATAACTATATCTATTAATTCATTCGAATCATCTATGATTTTGCTTAGTTCATTCAGACTCTTACCTGGAATTACAACATTGTAGCTTTCGTTATTTTCAATTTCAATTTTTGCTTTTCTTAATGCTAAACGATGGCTATCTGTTGCAATACAGTTTAGTTCGCCATTTTCAATCTTCCAGTTTACACCTGTCAAGATGGGACGTGTTTCTGAGGTGGATACGGCAAAAAAGGTTTGGCGTATCATCGTTTTCAGAAGATCTGTCGCAATATGAAATTTATTATTTTCTTCTATTTGTGGCAGGTGAGGATATTCTTCTGCGTCAAGGCCGTTTAAATTAAATTCAGATTTTCCAGAGCGAATAACGGTTTGTAACGATCCTAGCACTTCAATTTCGACTGAATCAGTAGGTAATTTTTTTACAATTTCACTAAAAAATTTTGCTTGAAGGACGATAGAACCAGCTTGTTTAATTTCTACAATTTCATCTCCGTCTTCCTCATTTGGAATGAAAGACTCAATTGAAATATCAGAATCACTTCCTGTTAAGGTTACTCCCTCGCTGCTAGCTGTTATTTTAATTCCAGTTAAAATTGGAATTGTCGTTCTCGAAGTGACAGCCTTCATAACATCTTGGACACTTTGAACAAGGCGATCCCGTTGGATGATAAATCTCATTTCATAATCCTCCCAGCAATTTTTTATTCTAAGTACGCATAAATGAATTTTCTTGAACATATAATAATAAGTTTTTTAAATAAAAAACAGTAGAAGTACTAGTAGGGCCTGTTAGTATGTGGATAACCTATTTTTTGCAATGGAAACACAGTCTATCCACATGTGGACAGACTGTGCATAAACTAGTCCAAGTTATTCACAATTTTTTTAAACTCTCAACAACTCATTTAACTCTTTCATTTGCTTTTGCAGTTGAAGATCAGTTTGTAAAAGCTTTGAAATTTTTTCATGAGCATGGATGACCGTGGTATGATCACGACCTCCAAATTCTTCTCCTATCTTTGGCAAAGAATAATCGGTTAATTCCCGTGATAGGTACATCGCAATTTGTCTAGGAAAGGCTACAGATTTAGTTCTCTTTTTAGCTTTAAAATCTTCAAGTTTCACACTAAAATGCTCACCGACAGTCCTCTGGATTTCAAGGATGGTAATTACTTTAGGCTTTGAGCTAGGGATGATATCCTTTAACGCTTCCGAAGCTAAATCAGCGTTAATATCTTTATTGATTAAGGAAGAATATGCCACCACGCGGATTAATGCTCCCTCTAGCTCTCTGATATTTGTATCAATTTGGTTAGCAATATAGAGCATAACCTCGTTTGGTATATCTAATCCTTCAGCCTTAGCCTTTTTCCGAAGAATCGCAATTCTTGTTTCAAGATCTGGAGGAGTAATATCGGTGATTAATCCCCATTCAAAACGTGAACGCAGGCGGTCCTCCAGTGTTGGGATTTCCCTTGGCGGCCGGTCACTTGAGATAACGATTTGTTTGCTTTCTTCATGAAGAGTATTAAAAGTATGAAAAAATTCCTCTTGAGTTGATTCTTTTCCAGCTAAGAATTGAATATCATCAATTAGTAAAACATCAACATTTCGATATTTATTGCGGAATTCGACAGCCTTATTGTCACGAATAGAATTAATAAATTCGTTCGTGAATTTCTCTGAAGACAAATAAACTACCTTAGCGTTTGGTTTATGCTCTAAAACGTAATGTCCAATCGCATGCATTAAGTGTGTTTTTCCTAAACCAACGCCCCCATATATGAATAAAGGATTGTAAGCTTTTGCGGGTGCCTCAGCTACAGCCAGGGATGCTGCGTGAGCAAATCGGTTACCCGAACCAATAACAAACGTATCAAAAAGATACTTTGGGTTTAAAATATTTTGCGGAAAATCATGTTGATCATCCTCTTTTTTTGCCTTTTTAGCTGGCAATAGCAAGTCAGGGTCTTCCTCTTTTTGATTTTGCGGAATAATGAACTTAACAGATAGCTCTTCACCAGTAATTTCATACAGAATACCAGCAATTAACTGGGAATAACGTTCCTCGAGCCAATCACGTGCAAATTCATTTGGAGCAGTGATCACAAGTAGATTGCCTTGAAGGGAATGGGCCTTTGTGGACTTCAGCCAGGTGTCATAACTAGGTTTGCTAATCTTTTTCTCAATATTGGCTAAAGCAGCATTCCAAAGATCCGCAATATTCTCCAACAGTTGTCCCTCCTTTTTTTATCTATCTATTATTCAAATGCATTTTGCAGATTCGTGTTCTGTCTAAACTCCATATATAGAGATATTTTTTCACAAAGAGTTGTGAAGTATCCTTAAATCGCAACCCTATAACAATAGTTCCGTGAAAAAACAATGTTATACAAGTTGTACAACCTACTAATTTATAAATATACGAAACAATGGTTGTGGAAAAACATAATATAGGAAATAATGTGGAGTTTCGACAATATCCACTGCTTGTGGACAAGGTTCTGCAGTATGCTGGAATAACTTGTCCACACCTTATCCACAATTTGTGGATAACATTTTTTGGAGACGAAGTTATTCAGAGTGAAAACACAAATATAATATCAGATAAAAGCAAGGTGTGCAATGCCTTTTCACGGTTTATCCACAACTGTAACAAGATGTGATTAAAACTTGTCCACAAGTAGTGTTTCCTGTGCAAAAACTGTCAATATCTTGTGAAACTACAAAAAAAAAGTCGAAAAAAATATCCACAGGTAAATTTTAATAAGAAGATTGCTTTAAAAATCGCTAGGGACTGAAAATGGATCTTGGTGTAAAAAATTTTAGAACTGGGGAACAATATTTTAAGGGCGGTTGACAATATTGAGGTCACTCCTTATAATAAATTAGACTGTCTTTAACAGCTATTCCTCAGGGAGGTGTCATATATGAAAAGAACATATCAACCAAATAAACGTAAACATAGTAAAGTTCACGGTTTCCGCAGTCGTATGAGCTCGGCTAACGGACGTAAAGTTCTAGCACGCCGTCGTCTTAAAGGAAGAAAAGTATTATCAGCTTAGGCCACTGAAACATCAGTGGTCTTTTTTCTAATAAAATCTTTCTAATGTAGATGGAAGGTGTTTTCTATGAAGAAAGAATTACGCGTAAAGAAGAATAAAGAATTTCAAGAGGCATTCCAAAAGGGACAATCCTTTGCTAATCGGCAGTTTGTTGTCTATAGTCTGACGAAAGAGGGTCAAGAGGATTTTAGGATCGGTCTTTCAGTAAGCAAAAAAGTAGGAAATGCTGTAACTAGAAATCAAATAAAACGATACATAAGACAAGCTGTTTTTGAACTATCTGATCAAATTGTTCCAGGTAACGATTACGTGATCATTGCTAGAAAACCTACAGCGGATATGGACTTTTTTGAAGTGAAAAAGAGTTTAACACATGTCTTTAAGGTTGGTAAGGTTTTCAAGAGAAGGTAATCAGTTAAAATAATGTTGTATTCGTTATAAAATTAAGAGGTAAATTATTCTAAAAGATGGTAAAATACCATTTGAATATCACATTCGTTATTTTATAAAAGATTTTAATATTAAATAGAATATATAATGTTCAAGGAGGAAAATTCGGTTGAAAAAACGAATATTACTTTTGCTTGGCATAGTTTCTGTATTTTTGTTGTTAGCTGGATGTACAGAAATTAAAGAGCCGATTAATGCGGAAAGTACAGGATTTTGGAACGAGTATATAGTCTATCCACTTTCCTGGGTGATTGTGAAAGGTGCAGAAATACTTGGCGGAAGCTTTGGATTATCACTTATTGTGGTTACGTTACTGATTCGATTAGCGATTTTGCCGCTAATGATTAAGCAAACAAGAAGCTCGAAAGCGATGCAGGCGTTGCAGCCAGAAATGAAGGCGCTTCGAGAAAAATACAGCTCTAAGGATCAGAAGACACAGCAGAAATTACAGCAAGAAACAATGGCACTTTTTCAAAAGCACGGAGTAAATCCGATGGCGGGATGTTTCCCATTAATCGTCCAAATGCCTATACTAATTGGTTTTTACCATGCAATTTCAAGAACAAGAGAAATTGCTGATCACAGTTTCCTGTGGTTTGATCTTGGAGACAAGGATCCATTTTATATCTTACCGATTATTGCGGGTATCACCACATTTATTCAGCAAAAATTGATGATGGCCGGCCAGGAGCATAATCCGCAAATGGCGATGATGCTTTGGATGATGCCGATTATGATTGTCGTTTTTGCTTTTAATTTCCCAGCAGCCCTTTCCTTGTATTGGGTAGTAGGAAATCTTTTCATGATTGTTCAAACCTATTTCATTAAAGGACCGGACTTGAGAAAAGTACAGGAATCCGGTAAAGCGGGAGGAGCAAAAAAGTGAAACAAGTAACTGCTACCGGACAAACAGTCGAAGAAGCAGTGGAATCAGCTTTAGCTCAGTTAAATACAACAAAAGACCGCACAGATGTAGCTATAATCGATGAAGGTAAAAAGGGTTTTTTTGGGATTTTTGGTTCGCGCCCTGCTGTCGTTAAGGTTACTGTCATTATTGATCCAATTGAAGAGGCTAAGAAATTTCTGCTTCAGGTTAGTGAACAAATGGGAGCTCCTATCGATATTGAAATGAAACGCGATGGAAAACAAATTCTATTTGTTATGACTGGTGAAAAGATTGCTCTTTTAATTGGAAAAAGAGGACAAACGTTAAATTCATTGCAATATTTAACACAGCTAATCATTAATCGTTTCTCTAATCAATACTTAACGGTTATTTTGGATGCGGAAGATTACCGAAATCGAAGAAATGATACGCTGATTCAATTAGCACATCGTCTTGCACTAAAGGCTTTAAAGACTGGCAAGGATGTAGCATTGGAACCAATGCCTTCATACGAGCGTAAAGTCATTCACACAGCTTTATCTAATAACAAGCGTGTAAAAACTTTTTCAGATGGATCAGATCCACACAGACATATCGTAATTTCGCCAGTTAAATAAAATTAGTAAGAGGCTGGGACATAACTAGCTTCAAATAGTGAGAAAGGTGAAATTGAGCGTGCTCAATTTCACCTTTCTCTGTTTTTACTCATAATGGTTTTTCATTCTCAGCTGTTGGCCGTGAATTTTCGTAAATTCACGGCCATTAACGCTATTCCCATTTCATTGTCAACCTTCGATTTTCCGCGTACAGAAAATCGATTGAAACGCAAATTAGCCTTCAAGAATCCAAAAACTGGCTCCACATCGATTTTGCGTTTTCGATAGATGGCACCCGTTTTTTCTTCTGAAAGCTTCGCTCTCACATATTCTTTTTGTTGTTCCCATTTCTTATTCACCATTAACGTTCGATTATTGCCTTCTTTTGCCTTCGTACATGATGAACGGAATGGGCATCCCGAACAGTCTTCACATTCATAGATTTTAAACTCTCGTTTGAAACCTGTTTTATCCGTGCGTACAGATGAATATTTAAATACAAGACGTTGCTGGTTCGGGCAAATGTATATATCATCTCCTTCATTATACTGCCAGTTGTCTGGATTGAATTCGTTTTGTTTATATTTTTTCTTTTGCTCTTTCAAATACATGTTATATGTAATGAGCGCTTCTCGTTTACGATTTGAAAGGATATCTTCATAATTTTGCTCGCTGCCATAACCTGCATCTGCGACAATATGCTTTGGTAACTTAAAATAGTGTTGCTCAATTTCATCCAGGAACGGGATTAACGTACGTGTGTCTGTCGGATTTGGAAATAAACTATAGGCTAGTGCGTATTGACCTTCTGTTGCGAGTTGTACATTATAACCAGCTTTCAATTGACCATTTTTCATATAATCATCTTTCATACGCATGAACGTCGCATCGTGATCTGTTTTTGAATAACTATTACGTGTGTCAAAGATTTCGAAATCTCGTTGGTATTTCTGTGTTCGCAAGATGTAATCAAGCAACTGTTTGCGCACCTGCTTGGGATATTTCCTCTCACTCCTTAACGCCTTTCGTTCCACTATGTCTGACGTTGCTTCTATTTTTTTGTCATACTCTGTAACAATATCGTCTACTTTTTGAACCATTTGACCAAGTTCCTTATGCGATAACTGTTCTTCACATTCTCGTTCAATCTCAGGTATGATTTCCTTTTCAAGTAGCTCGTTGTATAGTTCATTTGACTTTTCAATTAATGCTTTGTGATACTTTTCAATCGATTTCTTCCATACAAACGTAAACTTATTCGCATTCGCTTCAATCTTTGTGCCATCGATAAAAATTGCATCTTGATCGATAAGTTTTTCTTCGACTAATTGGCAACGGAATTGGACGAAACATTGGCGAATTAATTCCTTCACTTCTGATTGAACACGGAATCGGTTGATTGTACGGTAGCTTGGTTCATGCCCTTGAGCTAGCCACATCATACGGATACTGTCTTTTAATAGTGCCTCAATTTTGCGCCCCGAGAAGACAGATTGCGTGTAGGCACATAAGATTATTTTAAGCATCATGCGTGGATGGTAGGCAGGACAGCCCTCATTTCGAAGAAATGGTTCCAACGCTTCCTGAGGGATACTTTCAACTAAATGATGGACATGGAAGGCAATATCATTATTTTGTAATTTTACTTCTAAATCTAAAGGCAAAACTAATTGATTCATGATATAATTTTTAAACATAAGGACACTTCTTTCTGATTTTATTTTGTGTGGTAACTTAATTTTATCAGAAGTTGTCCTTATTTTATTGAAAAAAATAAAGCCGGTGAAATTTTACTCGTCGTAAAATTCCACCGGCTTTTTCATTTCAGAGGAGGGTTTTGTCCCAGCCTCTTTTTTGTGTCGTTATTTTAAGTCTAAAAAGCACATGTTTATAACAATTATATGAAATCTCTTGTTTTATTGTTATTCACATGTGGATAAGTTAAAATAATAGGTAGACATTTTTACAGACTGTGGATAAATCAACACTAGTATTTCTCATTTTTCAGAGAAGACAAGATATGTTATTCTAATAATTTGGAGTAAAAATACTTTGTTACTATATAGATTAATTTTATAAAGAGTGGTGAAAGTAATGGAATTTGATACGATAGCTGCCATATCGACACCGATGGGTGAGGGAGCAATTGCAATAGTACGATTGAGTGGCGATGATTCCATTAAAATCGCAGACCAAATTTTTCGAAGCATTGGCGGTAAAAGGTTAACTGAAGTTCCAACACATACAATCCATTATGGTCATTTAATTGATCCTAAGACTGAGCAAGTAATTGAGGAAGTAATGGTATCGATTATGAAGGGACCAAAAACTTTTACGAAAGAGGATGTAGTAGAAATAAATTGTCACGGTGGGATTGTTTCTGTTAATCGTGTCTTGCAGCATACACTGGCCTATGGCGCTAGACTAGCTGAACCAGGTGAATTCACAAAACGGGCATTTTTAAATGGCCGGATTGATTTATCGCAAGCTGAAGCAGTAATGGATTTAATCAGAGCCAAAACGGATCGTGCGATGAATGTGGCTTTAGGGCAAATGGAAGGCCGGTTATCTAAATTAATTAAGGGCTTGCGCCAGGAAATTTTAGAGATACTCGCGCATGTCGAAGTAAATATTGATTATCCGGAATATGATGATGTTGAAGAAATGACTCATAAAATGTTATTGGAAAAAGCCATTTATGTCCGTGATGAGTTAAAAAAGCTTCAGCAAACCTCTCAACAAGGTAAAATTTTGCGAGAAGGTCTTTCGACGGTAATCGTTGGTCGGCCAAACGTCGGGAAATCTTCTTTGTTAAATAGTCTCGTTCAAGAAAATAAGGCAATTGTCACTGATATTCCTGGGACAACACGTGATGTAATTGAGGAGTATGTCAATGTTCGCGGAGTACCGCTTAGACTTTTAGATACTGCGGGAATAAGAGAGACGGAAGATATTGTTGAACGAATTGGAGTAGAAAAGTCTAGACAGGTTTTAAAAGAAGCAGATTTAATATTGTTGGTATTAAATTACGCTGACCAATTTACAAAAGAGGATGAAAATCTCTTTGAAGCGGTTAAGGGGATGGATGTTATTGTCATCGTCAATAAGACAGACCTCACGCAGCAAATTGATATGGAACGTGTAAAGGAGCTTGCCGCAGAACATAAAATCGTCACGACCTCATTATTGGAGGACCGTGGAGTTGATGAGCTCGAAGAAGCAATTTCCTCCTTATTCTTTGAAGGGTCAATTGACGCTGGGGATATGACGTATCTATCTAACAGCCGTCACATTGCTTTGATCGGACAAAGTTTGCACACAATAGAAGAAGCGATTAATGGAGTAGAAATGGGAACTCCCATTGATATCGTCCAAATAGACGTTACTAGAACGTGGGAGATTCTTGGGGAAATTATTGGTGATAGTGTTCACGAAAGCCTAATTGACCAGTTATTTTCACAGTTCTGTTTAGGGAAATAAGAAAAGCGGAAGCAGAGGAGGAAAGAGATGTCATACGAAGCAGGTAATTTTGACGTTGTGGTCATTGGTGCTGGTCATGCTGGCTGTGAGGCTGGCCTCGCGGCGGCACGTATGGGTGCTAAAACACTAATGATCACCATTAACCTCGATATGGTGGCCTTTATGCCATGTAATCCATCCATTGGCGGACCGGCAAAAGGAATTGTTGTCCGGGAAATAGATGCACTTGGCGGCGAAATGGGAAGAAATATCGATAAAACTTATATTCAAATGAGAATGTTGAATACGGGGAAGGGTCCTGCGGTGCGAGCGTTGCGTGCCCAGGCGGATAAAGTTGACTATCAGTACGAAATGAAAAGAACAATTGAAGAAACACCAAACCTGACACTCCTTCAAGGAATGGTTGAAAGCCTAATCGTTGAGGACGGAGTCTGTGTTGGGGTTATTACAAAAACAGGTGCGATTTACCGTGCCAAAACGGTCGTCATTACCACTGGTACGTACCTTCGTGGTGAAATCATTCTAGGAGAATTGAAATATTCAAGCGGTCCAAATAACCAACAGCCATCGATTAAGCTATCAGAGCATTTAGAGGAACTTGGATTTGAACTTGTTCGTTTTAAGACAGGAACTCCGCCACGTGTTAATAGTCATACGATTGATTATAGTAAAACGGAGATTCAGCCTGGGGATGAAGTTCCGAGAGCTTTCTCATATGAGACCACAAAGTATATTACAGATCAGCTTCCATGCTGGTTGACTTATACGAATGAACAAACACATACGCTAATTGATCAAAACCTTCATCGTTCACCAATGTATTCAGGAATGATCAAAGGAACAGGCCCGCGTTACTGTCCATCCATTGAAGATAAAGTAGTCCGTTTCAATGATAAGCCGCGTCACCAAATCTTCCTTGAGCCTGAAGGTAGAAAAACGCAGGAAGTTTATGTACAAGGCTTATCGACAAGTTTACCTGAAGATGTTCAACAGCAAATCCTCAAAACCATTCCAGGTTTAGAAAATGTCCAAATGATGAGATCTGGATATGCGATTGAGTATGATGCCATTAACCCAACTCAGCTTTGGCCGACACTTGAAACAAAGGTAGTTAAAAACCTCTTTACTGCTGGTCAAATTAATGGAACATCAGGATATGAAGAAGCAGCGGGACAAGGGATTATGGCAGGAATCAATGCCGGTTTGAGTGCACTTGGAAAAGAACCGTTAATACTAAGTCGTTCAGATGCCTATATTGGTGTATTAATAGATGATTTAATTACAAAAGGTACAAATGAACCATATCGTCTGCTAACATCCAGAGCGGAATATCGTCTTCTGTTACGTCATGATAATGCAGACTTACGATTAACGGACATTGGTTATTCGATTGGACTAATACCTGAAGAACGTTATCAAAGATTTTTAGCTAAAAAAGCTACAGTAGAAGCAGAAAAAGAAAGGCTTTCATCAATTAGAATAAAACCTTCCACTGAAGTTCAGGAGCTTATTCGAAGCATTGGCGGAAGTGAGCTTAAGGATGGAATTCTTGCAGCCGATTTATTGAAGCGACCTGAAATGACCTATGAACACATCCAAAGAATAGCTCCAAGCGATGTTGAATTAGATCAAGATATAAAAGAGCAAGTTGAAATTCAAGTTAAATATGAAGGCTATATTGAAAAATCACTTCAGCAGGTTGAACGCTTAAAGAAGATGGAGAATAAGAAAATTCCTGAAAACATCGACTATGATGCGATATCAAGTCTTGCAACGGAAGCAAAGCAAAAGCTAAAACAAATCAAACCCTTATCACTTGCCCAAGCTTCGAGAATCTCTGGTGTAAATCCATCAGATATATCGATTCTTCTTATCTATTTAGAACAAGGTAAAGTGTCTAGAACAAGTAATTTATAATTGTGCTTTGTTAAGGCTGCATTTATTTTGGCACTCTGTTGATTGGAGCGGAAGGCACGAAGACTCCTGCGGGAGGACGGGGCTGGGGAGACCCCACAGGCGCTTAAGCGCCGAGGAGGCTCCCCGGACCGCCCGCGGAAAGCGAAGTGCCTGGAGCGGAAATCAACAGAAACCTTTAATGAAACATATAATTTTTACAAAAAGAGGAAGTTTTGCTGATGAACATCGAACAATTCAAAGCTATGCTTCTTGAAAAGGGGATCGCCCTTAGCGATGAGCAGCTAGATCAATTTAATCAATACTTCCACACATTAGTGGAGTGGAATGAAAAAATGAACCTAACTGCCATCACTGATCAAGAAGATGTCTACCTAAAACATTTCTATGATTCCATATCTGCTGCTTTTTACTTTGATTTCACGCAGCAGTTGCATCTTTGTGATGTAGGAGCAGGTGCAGGTTTTCCTAGTATACCTTTAAAAATCGCTTTTCCTCATTTAGAGATAACCATCGTGGATTCATTAAATAAGCGAATTTCCTTTTTAAATCATTTAGCAAATGTATTAAAATTGAAAAACGTTCATTTCATTCACGACCGCGCCGAGACCTTCGGTGTAAATCCAGCTTATCGGGAGTCGTATGACCTCGTAACAGCAAGGGCAGTAGCAAGAATGTCTGTGCTTAGCGAGCTTTGCCTTCCTCTTGTAAAAGTAGGAGGACATTTTATTGCCATGAAGGCTGCGCATGCAACCGATGAGCTAACCGTCGGTCAAAAGGCGATTACGACTCTTGGGGGAAAATTAGAGCAAATGCATACTTTCACTTTACCTATGGAAGAAAGTGAAAGAAATATTCTTGTGATTAAAAAGGAAAAACAAACGCCGAAAAAATATCCAAGAAAACCAGGGACCCCTGGTAAGACACCGATCGAATAATCGAGGATATTTTTGTATAAATAAAACTGCCGTTTTGGCAGGAAGTAAACGGTATAATAGAGAATAAGTAATAGGGAGTTTCGTAAAGGTGGTGTTGGGGATGAAGAATTCGTTTTCACGCTTTTTTGGCCTCGGCGAAAAGGGAGATCAAAAGGTTGAGTTAGAAAAAGAGCTAGAACAAGAACTAGAACTAGAACTAGAACTAGAACAAGAACTAGATGTTGTAAAAAATGAAGAAATTAAAAAGATTCCGATTGAAAGTATTGTTCCTAACCGTTTTCAGCCTCGAACCGTATTCGACGATGAAAAAATAGAGGAGTTATCACGAACAATCCATACACACGGAATCATTCAGCCAATTGTGGTCCGACAGTTTGATGGAAATTATGAAATTATTGCCGGTGAGCGCCGCTGGCGTGCTATGAAGAAGCTGGGCTGGGAAGAAGTTCCAGCAATTATAAAAAATTATTCTGATACAGAAACAGCTTCAGTGGCATTAATTGAAAATTTACAACGGGAAGAGCTGTCTCCAATTGAAGAGGCTATCGCCTATGGAAAACTGCTGGAGCTCCATAACTTAACGCAAGAAGCCCTTGCTCAGCGTCTTGGAAAAGGTCAATCGACAGTAGCCAATAAGCTGCGGCTTTTAAAGCTGCCTCAGCCAATCCAAGAATCCTTGTTAAATAAGGAAATAACAGAAAGGCATGCCCGAGCACTTATTCCACTTAAAAATCCTGAGAAACAGGTATTGCTTCTACAAGATATTATTGAAAGAAATCTTAATGTAAAGCAAACTGAGGATCGAGTGGCTCGTCTGCTTGAAGAAAAGAACCAAAAACCGAAACCAAAAAGAAAAGCCTTTAGCAAAGATATGAGAATTGCTGTAAATACGATAAGGCAATCATTAACCATGGTGTCAGATAACGGAATTAATCTCGACTCACAAGAAGAAGAGTTTGAGGAGTACTATCAATTTACAATAAAAATTCCAAAGAAAAAATAAAATACTCATAAAATGGAACCAGACTTCTTTGTAGTTTGGTTTTTATTTTTTATATAATAAATGTACATATGTAAAATAATGGAATCCATTACTTTTAATCGTCATCAATATTTTATGAAAAAAAATAACAATAAATCAGTTTCATGATAAAATAACATAGCATGGAAAAATTACATTACTAGTTTCGTTTGCTAGACTGACAAGTAAACTAGTTATTTTTACTAGAATTTAAATATTTTATTTGAAACAAGGTAGGTGACATCGTGGGCAAAACTATTGCAATCGCGAATCAAAAAGGCGGAGTTGGAAAGACAACTACCTCTGTCAATCTAGGCGCCTGCTTAGCATACATTGGGAAAAAGGTTTTATTAGTAGACATTGATCCACAAGGGAATGCTACGAGCGGTATTGGTATCGAAAAGGCAGATGTAGCACAGTGTATATACGACGTTTTAGTAGACGACGTGGAAGCAAAGGATGTTATTAAACCAACATCTGTTGAAAATTTATATGCAATTCCAGCTACTATACAGCTTGCAGGAGCGGAGATTGAGCTTGTTCCTACTATCTCAAGGGAAGTTCGATTGAAGCGTGCGCTTGAAGAAGTGAAAGACCAATTTGATTAT
The DNA here is from genome assembly GCF_047237705.1 of Neobacillus canaveralius. NCBI lineage: Bacteria > Bacillati > Bacillota > Bacilli > Caryophanales > Bacillaceae > Neobacillus > Neobacillus canaveralius. The sequence continues at coordinate 113,189 of NZ_JBDFLL010000001.1, forward strand.
ATTATTATCGATTGTCCTCCTTCACTAGGATTGTTAACGCTCAACTCCTTAACAGCTTCTGACTCTGTCTTAATCCCTGTTCAGTGTGAATATTATGCTCTTGAAGGTTTAAGTCAGTTATTAAATACTGTAAGACTCGTACAAAAACACTTAAACCAGGACTTGAAAATAGAAGGCGTGCTATTAACGATGCTTGATGCCCGAACGAATTTAGGCATTCAAGTAATCGAAGAAGTGAAAAAGTATTTTCAAGATAAAGTATATAAAACCATTATTCCAAGAAATGTACGTCTAAGTGAGGCTCCAAGCCATGGCGAACCGATTATTACGTATGATTCAAAATCACGTGGTGCAGAAGTTTATTTAGATCTCGCAAAGGAAGTGGTCTCAAATGGCTAAGGGTCTAGGAAAAAAAGGCATAAATGCATTTTTTACAAATATCGAAGCCGGTAAGGAAGAGACTGTCCAAGAAATTAGCTTAAAAGAATTGCGTCCGAACCCTTACCAGCCAAGGAAAACCTTCCAACAAGAGGCCATTGATGAGTTAAAAGAATCTATTTTAGAACACGGGATTCTACAGCCTCTTGTCGTTCGAAAAAGTATTAAAGGTTATGAAATTGTTGTGGGAGAACGACGTTTCCGAGCAGCAAAAGAAGCAAAACTAGCCTCCGTCCCAGCTGTTGTAAGAGAGTTAACGGAACAGCAAATGATGGAATTAGCGGTTTTAGAAAACCTACAGCGTGAAGACTTGAACCCCATAGAAGAGGGACTAGCCTACCAAACGTTAATGGAAAAGCTAAAATTCACCCAAGAAGAAGTAGCAAAGCGTTTAGGGAAAAGTCGACCGCATGTTGCCAATCATATCAGGCTGCTCTCTCTACCTGCTAAGATTCAAGAGCTGATTTCAGATGGGAAAATCTCGATGGGGCATGGACGCGCGCTTTTGGGACTTCGTCAAAAGGCGAAGCTGCCAGCATTAGTTGATAAAATCATTCAAGAATCGTTGAATGTTCGTCAATTGGAAAAAATCATTCAAAATCTCAATGAAAATGTTCCACGTGAAACAAAAAAGCCTGAAAAGAAAAAGGATGTATTTATCCAGGAACGTGAACACTCCCTTCGCGAACGATTTGGAACGACCGTAAACATTAAGCAAACGAAAAATAAAGGAAAAATAGAAATCGAATTTTTCTCAAAAGAAGATCTAGAACGTATCCTAGAGATGCTAGGTCAAGAAGAATCACTCTAAACCATCAATGGATGGTTTATTTTTTTTACAAAGGGCTGTGTTAATGCTAAACTTTGATATTTGCACTCTGTTGATTTGCGCGGAAGGCACGAAGACTCCTGCAGGAGTACGGAGCAAGTGAGACCCCACAGGCGCTCGCGCCGAGGAGGCTCACCGCAACGCCTGCGGAAAGCGAAGTGCCTAGAGCGCAAATCAACAGACATATTAAACACAGCCATAAAAAAATAACTTTCCAACTCTACTAAAAAGTGATAGTTTAATACTATTATTAATTTCGAGATTCGAAGAATAGGTGAATAGCAGATGTTTTTATTAGGAACACTTGTAAATGGGTTATTAATCATTGTCGGTGTGCTAATTGGAAAGCTTCTAAATCGGATTCCTGAAAGCATGAAAACAACGGTTATGTATGCCATTGGATTATCGGTAATTGTTTTAGGACTGCAGATGGGTCTAAAGAGCGAAAATTTTCTTATTGTAATCATAAGTTTAGTCATGGGGGCTGTTTTTGGGGAGCTCATGCAATTGGAGGAAAAGCTGAATCAACTTGGTCTTTGGTTGGAAAAGAAAATCGGCTCTAACGAGGCAGGTTCAACTGGAAAAGGCAGTATCGCAGAAGGTTTTGTAACTGCAACCTTAATCTTTGTGATTGGTGCTATGGCAATCATCGGGGCACTTGATAGTGGTATCCGCGGTGATCACGATGTCTTGTATACGAAAGGTCTCATTGATGGCTTCACGTCCATTATATTAACGACTACCCTTGGTGTGGGTGTTATTTTTTCCGCTATTCCGGTTATGCTTTATCAAGGGTTGATTGCTTTATTCGCTACCCAAATTAACACCTTTATACCCCAGATATTAATGGATCAATTCATTGTTGAAATGACAGCAACAGGGGGTGTCATGATTTTTGCAATTGGGCTCAATCTAACAGGAATAGTAAAAATAAAGGTAGCTAACCTCCTCCCTGCTATTGTTGTGACAGGATTTATTGTAACAGTCCTATATCTATATAATTTATTTTTGTGAAAAAAATTACAATCCTTATAAATCAAAAGAGCAATTGGGCAGATCCCGATTGCTCTTTAATTGGTCTTTTTCTGTTCTTGCTGTGTTAATTCCTGAAGTCTTCCACTGGAATGGAGAACACTTGCTTGATAAATCCCATTAGCAATTGTTTTTGCCATCTTCATAACTAGATTTAACCGTGTATTTTGTAAGACAAAAAACTCCATAAAGCCACTCACATTGACAATCCCCGTAATGTGGATATCACCGACTGCCGGAAGCTCTTTGTTTACACCAGCCCCAGGTTTAACAGGTCCATTACCTACCTGAATTACTCCAACATTCTTCATTCTTCCTAAACATGCATCTATGCCAATAATATAAGGGTCATGATGTTTTAATGTTATTTCCTTTAAACGCTCATCCAAATTGACGGCATGAATGGGTTCATCTAACGTACCATAAATATGAAAAGAAGAAATGTCCTTCTCCTCTAAAAGTGATCCAACAAGTGGTCCTAATGAATCCCCGGTTGAGCGGTCTGTTCCGATACAAACAAATACGATAGGACGATTGCGTGCCCGTGGCAGGAACCTAATTAATTCCATGGCTAAATTTTCAACAGCTTGAAAATCATCATGGGGTATCCGCCCGGTATTGGCCCTCCTATCAAAGAAACTAGGTTTCAGATTCATAAGTACACTCCTTAATTATGACCAATTTTTGAATTTTTGCTTGCGCATTTTTACTATTATACGGAAAATTCCGAAAATCTATACATGTGTTGACAAAGATATTCCCCTTGAAAAAAGGAATAAATCACAATACTATAAACTACAAAGGAAACTTGATAAAATAGGAATGATTCAATAGGGTGAGAGGAAAGGATGTTTAAATGACTTCTACAGAAAGAATTATTCAGAGGTTAATGGATAGATTCCAAAATGAAGATACATGGATGGCTATTGGGGAAGGTTTACTAAAAATTATTGCGATTATGATTGTGGCTAAGATTTTAATAAAATTGGGTAGTATGGCCATTGATAATGTTTTCAAGCTAAGAACACGTTCGCCACTTAAGACTTCAGAACGAAGGGAAGAGACATTAGCAAAGCTTCTCGATAATGTTCTAACATATGTGGTTTATTTTATTGCTTTTATGATGATCCTTTCCGTCCTAACGATTGATGTAAAAGCGTTGATTGCTGGAGCAGGGGTGGTCGGACTTGCTGTTGGTTTTGGAGCTCAGAGTCTTGTAAAAGATGTAATAAGTGGTTTCTTTATTATTTTTGAAGATCAATTTTCAGTTGGAGATCATGTTCGAATTGATCAATTTGAGGGAACCGTTCAAACGATTGGTCTACGGACAACAAAATTAAAAAGCTGGACAGGTGAAGTCCACATTTTGCCGAATGGAAGTATTATTCAAGTAACGAATTTCTCTCTAAATAATAGCCTCGCGATTATTGATATATCGGTTGCATACGAAGAGGATATTGAAAAAACACAAAGGATCATTCGGGATTTACTCGAAACAATGCCGGAAAAATATGAAGCCCTAATAAAGCCACCTGAGCTTTTAGGGATTCAAACCTTAGGACCATCAGAGATTGTTTTACGAATCGTTGCTGAAACATTGCCAATGAAGCATGCGGGTGTTTCTAGAGATATAAAAAGAGATATAAAACAATGTTTAGATGAGAATGGAATTGAAATTCCATATCCACGCATGGTCATGTACTCAAAGGATTCAGGAAATATCAGTAAACCTAGTGTTTAAAAGGAGTGGTATTCAATGGAAGAAAAAGAATTTGGGTTAAATGATGTTGTAGAAATGAAAAAGCAGCATCCGTGCGGGACCAATCGCTGGAAAATTATCCGTATGGGTATGGACATTCGAATCAAATGTGAAGGCTGCGAACATAGTGTAATGATTCCAAGACGTGAATTTTCAAGGAAAATGAAGAAAATATTGGTGAAGCATGAACAGTAGTTTATGCTTCTTTTTTTTGGATAACTGTATTATTCTAGTTAAAAAGTAGAGATCGTGTTGGGGGTGGAGTAGTGGCAAGTATTGTAAAATCCGCATGTCCGTTGAATTGCTGGGACAGCTGTGGTTTTCAAGTAACGGTAGAGAACGATAAAGTAATAAAAGTTGAAGGTGATCCTTCCCACCCCATTACCAAGGGGAAAATTTGCGGCAGAGGCAGAATGCTCGAAACAAGGACCAACTCACCCGAGCGGATACTTTATCCCTTAAAAAAGGTGAATGGAGAATTTAAGCAAATTTCATGGGATCAGGCTCTTGATGAAATTGCCTTTCTGTTGAAGGAAATAAAAGAAGAATATGGTTCCACGGCTGTCCTTCATAGTCATGACTATGCAAACAACGGGATACTTAAAAATCTAGATCAACGTTTCTTTAATGCTTATGGCGGTGTAACAGAGCTTTATGGTTCACTCTGTTGGGGTGCTGGAATTGAGGCGCAAAAATGGGATTTTGGCGACGCTTATGCCCATGAACCAGAGGATGTTTTAAAAAGTAAAAACATTGTCATTTGGGGAAGAAATGTAGCACGGACAAATATGCATTTCTATGAAAAGCTCCTTGAAGCGAAGAAAAAAGGAGCAAAAATTTATGTTATTGATCCACTATTCAATGCAACTGCGAAAATAGCAGATGAATATATTTCCGTAAAACCTGGAATGGATGGTTTGCTTGCTGCAGGAATCGTAAAGGAAATCCTCCATTTAGGACTTGAAGATCGTGCATTTATTAAACATTATTCATATGGCTTTGAGGAGCTAGAGAAGCTGATTGAGGATATATCTTTAGAAAAAATTAGTGAAATGACGGAAGTGTCCATAGAGCGCATTCAACTATTAGCAAAAGTTTTTGCTGATAAACCTACATCTACTTTTATGGGGCTAGGTCTGCAGCGTTATAAAAATGGCGGGAATACGATTCGTTTAATTGACGCACTGGCAGCAGTAAGCGGCAATATTGGAATACCTGGCGGTGGTGCTAATTACGCCAACCTGCAAGTAGGACAAAGCTTTGATATACCAAATCTAACGCTGAGCAGCCGGAAGGAAAAACATCGACAGTTTTCAATAATGAAGCAGGCGGAGGAAGTACTTTCGGCAACTGATCCAGAAATAAAAATGATTGTGGTTACATGTGGAAATCCTTTAACACAGGTTCCGGATTCGTCGATTGTAGAAAAGGCGTTTTCATCTGTTTCGAAGCTGGTTGTGATTGAGCAATTTATGACAGATACCGCTCGATTAGCAGATTATATCCTGCCAACCACCACTTCTTTTGAGGAAGAAGATCTTTATTATTCGTCTATGTATCATCATTATGTTAATTATGGACCGAAACTCGTTTCCGCTCCTGGGGAAGCTAAGTCGGATTTATGGATTTGGACACAGCTTGCTGTACGACTTGGATTTGGTGAAGATTTTCAGTTCACAAGAGATCAGTGGCTGGAGATGTCTCTACAGTCCTTATCTAAAAAAGGAATGTCACTGGCTAAACTGAAGGAAAACCATAACGCAGAATTGCCAGTGAAAAGAGTACCATGGGATGATTTCCAGTTTAAAACGCCTTCTGGAAAATATGAGTTTACAGCTATAAACAAGGGTGGCCCGGGCCAGCTGAAATTGGCTGTACCTGAAGAATCAAAATGGAACAATCCAGTGCTAGCTGAAAAATTTCCTTATAACTTATTAACCATTCATCCACTACGGTCAAATCATTCGCAACACTATCATCTTTTTCCAAAGGCACCTCAGCTAAAGATTGAAGTTGCTGAAAATATTGCGGATAAACACCACCTGAAGGATGGTGATTTGGTACGAGTTTGGAATGATCGTGGTGAAGTTAAAGGATATCTTTCAATTCTGCCAAAAGCACATCCTAACACGATTAATATTGATGAAGGAATCTGGAGAAGGTTCGGCGGTTCTGTTAATAATCTAACATCAAGCGGAGAATCCGATAATGGTCTTGGCAGTACTCTTTATGATTGCCTTGTTAATCTTGAAAAAATAAAGTAACTGTCGCGATGAGCGGCAGTTTTTTGATTGTCCAGCTCCAGCGCCTAGGGGCTCGTCTTATGCCTATCGCCCCTGACCAGTCGCTTCCGCTTTCCTTATTTTCTTGTCTTTTTTGCTAGTTATCTCTATAATTGTGAGAGGCTTTTTAATAATTTTTGGACGATATTTTTATAAATAGATATTTATCTTGAGGAGTGAATTTTATGGCATTAACAGCTGGAATTGTAGGTTTGCCGAATGTTGGCAAGTCTACATTATTTAATGCAATCACACAGGCTGGGGCTGAATCAGCCAACTATCCATTCTGTACCATTGATCCTAACGTGGGAATTGTAGAAGTTCCTGACCACCGCTTAACCAAATTAACGGAGCTGGTTCAACCAAAAAAGACCGTTCCTACTGCATTTGAATTTACCGATATAGCAGGTATTGTAAAGGGAGCGAGTAAAGGTGAAGGACTTGGTAATAAGTTCCTATCACACATCCGTCAAGTAGACGCCATTTGTCAGGTTGTCCGCTGTTTTGCAGACGATAACATTACTCACGTATCAGGAAAAGTAGATCCTATTTCCGATATCGAAGTCATTAACTTAGAGTTAATTCTTGCTGACATGGAGTCTGTTGAAAAAAGAATTAGCCGAGTTGAAAAACTAGCTAAGCAAAAAGATAAAGAGGCAGCCGCTGAATTTGAAGTACTTTCCATGCTCCGCGAAGCATTTGAAGCAGAAAAGCCAGCACGTACGGTTGAATTTACGGAAGAACAAATGAAAATTGCCAAAATGCTTCACCTTTTAACGATTAAGCCTGTTTTATATGTGGCTAACGTTGGTGAGGATGATGTAGCAGATCCATCAGGAAACGAATATGTTCAAAAAGTACGTGAATTTGCAGCAGCAGATAACGCTGAAGTAATTGTAGTTTGTGCAAAGATTGAGGAAGAAATTGCTGAACTTGAAGGCGATGAAAAGCAAATGTTCCTTGAGGAGCTTGGAATTGAAGAGTCCGGACTTGATCAATTAATTCGTGCGGCTTATAATTTGCTCGGATTAGCTACCTACTTTACAGCAGGTGTTCAGGAGGTTCGTGCATGGACGTTTATACATGGCATGAAGGCTCCACAATGTGCCGGTATCATTCACTCAGATTTTGAACGTGGATTTATTCGTGCAGAAACAGTCTCATTTGATGACCTATTAGCTGCAGGAAGTCATAATGCCGCTAAGGAAGCTGGAAAAGTCCGTTTAGAAGGAAAAGAGTATCTAGTAAAAGATGGAGATGTTATTCATTTCCGCTTTAATGTGTAAATGGCCAGCCTTGCGTTTGCAAGGCTTTTTACATGGGAAGACTTTTAAGGAAAAAAACTAGAAATAGTGAACAACCTTGCTTTTCATCATTAACTATGATAAAATCTTAACTTGTGAGTAATGAATAATTGCTCCTTGCCCTTTTAGGGCCGTTTAGACCAAAAGGAGGTGACTGTGATGAATAAGTACGAAATCATGTACATCATCCGCCCAAATATTGAAGATGAAGCGAAAAAAGCTCTTGTTGAGCGTTTCAACGGAATTCTTCTTGAAAACGGTGCGGAAACTGCTGAAACAAAAGATTGGGGTAAGCGTCGTTTAGCTTACGAAATCAACGATTTCCGTGATGGTTATTACGAAATCGTGAAAACTACATCTTCAGCTGACGCGGTACAAGAATTTTCTCGTCTTGCGAAAATCAGCGAAGATATCATTCGCCATTTAGTAATTAAAGAAGAAGCTTAATATAAATACATTTTGGTCGGATGTTTCACATGAAACATTCTCCGAAAAGAAAAGGAGTTGATTCTGATGATGAATCGTGTCGTGCTTGTTGGCCGTTTAACAAAAGATCCTGATTTGCGTTATACACCAAATGGGGTTCCTGTTGCTACCTTTACTTTAGCAGTTAACCGTCCGTTTTCTAGTCAGGCTGGTGAACGTGAAGCAGACTTTATTAATTGTGTTGTTTGGCGTAAACCAGCTGAAAATGTGGCAAACTTCTTAAAAAAAGGCAGTCTTGCAGGTGTTGATGGACGAATTCAAACCCGTAACTATGAAGGACAAGATGGTAAGCGTGTTTACGTTACTGAAGTTCAGGCAGAAAGTGTTCAATTTCTTGAACCTAAAAATGCATCTAGTGGCGGCGGCGGAAGAAGCGATAACGATCACTTCGGTGCACCTCCAAGGGAACCGCAAGGAAATCCATATGGCGGCGGCGGAAATCAGAATCAACGACAGTATCAAAACAATAACAATAATAAAGGTTTTACAAAAGTGGATGATGATCCGTTCGCAGGTAACGGTCAGATAGACATCTCCGATGATGATCTACCATTTTAACAAAAACCTTTTATAATTTGTTAATCATTTAATAAAGGAGGGAATTTTCATGGCAGGTGGAGGACGTAAAGGCGGTCGCGCGAAGCGCCGTAAAGTGTGCTATTTTACAGCAAATGGTATCACTCGCATCGATTATAAAGAAGTTGATTTACTTAAAAAGTTTATCTCTGAGCGTGGAAAGATCTTACCACGTCGTGTAACTGGTACTAGCGCTAAATATCAGCGTAAACTAACAGTTGCAATCAAACGTGCACGTCAAATGGCATTATTACCATTCGTTGCAGGGGAATAAATCGAATTAGAGCAGCTGGGGGGAACCCTTGCTGCTTTTTCTTTTTATATTGCAGATTTGTTGAATAGGAGAGCGTAACTGGCTAAAATTAAGAAATAGGCTTTTGAAATGATTGAGGTGAAGTAGTGAAAAATGTACGTAAATTAACTGAAGGCGCAATCCTTTTAGCAGCCTTTGCTGTTTTATTATTACTAACAATTTATGTCCCGTTTCTAGGGATGATTGTAAACTTATTTTTAGCAGTGCCATTTATGCTCTTTGCAGCCAAGAATGACGGAAAGAGTATCGTTGTTTTTATTGTGGCATCCCTTCTCCTATCGTTTATTGTAGGCACGATTATGTCGCTGCCATTAACGCTTGCATATGGGACAACAGGTGTCGCAATCGGCTACTTAATTCAGAAACAAAAGAACATGGGTGTTTTATTCATTACAGGTTCTCTTGTCTTTTTAGTCAATTTAATTATTATTTATGTTGCGAGTATCGTTCTCTTTAAAGTCGATATGATTACTGAAATGATTGAAATAATGCGGGAATCACTAAACGTTTCGGCGGACTTACTAAAGAATTTTGGGAATACACAAGACTCTGAAAAGGTGTTGGAACAATTTAATAATGGATTAAACTTGATTAAAACATTAATTCCCACTTTATTTGTTCTCTCGTCTTTTTTTATTGTATTCATTATGCAGCTTATATCCTTTCCCATCATAAAGAGATTCGGAGTTAAGGTTGAAAAATGGAAAAGCTTTAAAGAGATATCACTTCCAAAAAGTTTATTATATTACTTTCTCCTTACCTTGCTAATTAATATGTTGATGAATCCTGAAGAGGGCAGCTTTTGGTATATGGCCATCATCAATATGACCTATATTCTTCAATTCCTGATAATCCTGCAAGGATATACATTTATCTTTTATTACTTCGATAAAAAGGGGTTTTCGAAGGCCATTTCTATTACAATAGCGATTGTCTCTTTTCTCATTCCAATTTTCCTTTATATTGTGGGGATATTAGGTATAATTGATTTAGGCTTTGATTTACGAAAAGGCTTTAATAAAAAAGAGTGATGACTACTGTTTAGGAGCTGAAAAAATTGCCTGCATTTATTGAAAAACGCTCGATTCGATACCCTTTTTACGGGCTAATAGGCATTACAGTAGTGCTGCTCATTGTTCTGGGCTACTATAATTGGATACTTAGCTTAGTGGGCTTGTTTCTCCTCATTCCGCCGCTGTACTATATGATAGTGATTGAATCCAGCCAAAGAAAAGAGATGGAAGAGTATATCTCAACCCTATCGTACCGCGTGAAAAGGGTCGGCGAAGAAGCACTGATGGAAATGCCGATTGGAATTATGCTCATCAATGATGATTACTTTATAGAGTGGACAAATCCGTTTCTATCCTCTTATTTTGATGAAGACACCCTTATTGGTAAGTCTCTCTACGAAATTGCAGATACGTTGATACCATTAATAAAGCAAGAGGTTGGCACTGAAATTATTACACTTCATGAGCGGAAATTCCGCGTCATTCTTAAAAGCGAGGAAAAGCTCCTTTATTTCTTTGATGTCACAGAACAAAAAGAAATTGAAAAAATGTACCATGATGAACGCACTGTTATCGCCATTATCTTTTTAGATAATTACGATGAATTAACACAAGGAATGGATGACCAAATGCGTGGAAGCATTAACAATTTGGTTACTTCGACCTTAAATAAATGGGCTCAGGATAATGGAATTTTTCTTAAAAGAATTTCTTCTGAGCGTTTTATCGCTGTTTTTAATGAAGCGATTCTCCAGCTGCTGGAAAAAGGAAAATTCACAGTCCTTGATGAAGTAAGAGAAATGACATCTAAGCAGAATATCTCCTTTACATTAAGTATCGGTGTAGGTGCTGGGACTCCTTCTCTGCCTGAGTTGGGCGTATTAGCACAGTCAAGTTTGGATTTAGCCCTGGGACGAGGCGGCGATCAGGTTGCGATCAAACATCCAAATGGTAAAGTGAAATTTTTTGGCGGCAAAACAAATCCAGTTGAAAAACGGACAAGAGTACGTGCCCGCGTCATTTCCCATGCATTAAAGGATTTAATTACCGCAAGTGATAAGGTTATTATAATGGGACATAAAAATCCCGATATGGATTCTATTGGCTCTTCCATTGGTATTTACAAGGTAGCGCAGATGAATCAAAAAGATGCCTACATAGTTTTAAACTTTCAAGAAATGGATGGTGCTGTTCAAAGGCTGATGGAAGAAATCCGCCATCAAGAGCAATTATTTTCTCGATTTATTGGCCCAGAAGAGGCATTGGAAATTTCCACCGAAAAAACATTATTGGTAATCGTGGATACCCATAAACCTGCGCTAGTAATCGAAGAACGACTTCTTAATAGAATTGATAACGTCGTTGTTATCGACCATCATCGCCGCGGGGAAGAATTTATCGAAAATCCAGTTCTTGTTTATATGGAGCCATACGCATCTTCTACAGCGGAGCTTGTTACCGAATTTCTTGAATACCAGCCCAAACGCGGTAAAATAGAAATGATAGAGGCCACTGCACTACTCGCGGGAATCGTGGTGGATACAAAAAGTTTTACCTTACGGACAGGTGCCAGGACCTTTGATGCTGCCTCCTATCTAAGAGGTCAAGGGGCAGATACCATTCTCGTGCAGAAATTTTTAAAAGAAAGCGTTAATACCTATATTAAGAGGTCTAAGTTAATTGAATCTGTTGCCTTTTACCGCGATGGAATTGCCATTGCGAAAGGGGAAGAAAATGAGCTTCATGATCAAGTTCTTCTTGCCCAAGCCGCAGATACACTCCTAACGATGGATGGTGTAGCTGCCTCGTTTGTCATTGCAAAACGTAATGAGGGGCTTATTGGAATTAGTGCCAGATCACTTGGCAATGTCAATGTTCAAGTAATCATGGAAAAGCTTCATGGCGGCGGCCACCTGACAAATGCAGCTACCCAGCTGACAGGTATCTCAGTATCAGAAGCAGAAAGACAATTAAAGCTAGCAATTGAAGACTATTTTGAAGGTGGGAAAAAGGAATGAAAGTAATTTTTCTAAAAGATGTTAAAGGAAAAGGAAAAAAAGGTGAAGTAAAAAATGTGGCGGATGGCTATGCACATAATTTCTTAATTAAGCAGGGTCTTGCGATTGAAGCAAATAATACAAACATCAGTACGTTAGAAGGTCAAAAGAAAAAGGAAGACAAACGTGCAGCAGAAGAACTTGAGGAAGCTAAACAGCTAGGAGTACAGTTAGAAAAAATTACTGTTGAGCTATCTGCTAAAGCAGGTGAAGGCGGCCGCCTTTTCGGTTCGATCACAACAAAACAAATTGCGGAAGAACTTCAAAAGAAACACGGAATTAAAATCGATAAACGTAAAATGGAATTAGCAGACGCAATTCGTACCTTAGGCCATACCAAGGTTCCAGTTAAACTTCATCATGAAGTTCTAGCTACGTTAACAGTTCATGTTAAAGAGGTAAAGTAATTTCCAGTTCAAATTTTAGCTAAACATGTTAAAATAATAAAAGTTAATCAAAGAAAAGCGAACTAACTTTTTCAAAAAATGATGTGATCGGTCGAGACTGGTCACTTTTCTTTATTATTGACATATTTCGGTTTAAAACTATTACTATATATAATTTATCCTCTTCACAATAGGAGGTTTTTTGATAGATGAATAATGATGTATATGCAGACCGTCTGCCACCGCAAAATATTGAAGCCGAACAAGCTGTCTTAGGTGCGATTTTCTTAGAGCCCTCTGCTTTAACTGTGGCTTCGGAAATCTTGATACCAGAGGATTTCTATCGCGCCTCTCACCAAAAGATATTTAATGCCATGCTGAAGCTGAACGACGAAGGTAAGGTAGTTGACCTTGTCACGGTAACCGAGGAATTAGCGGCAGCGAAGCTAATTGAAGATACAGGCGGAGTGAGTTATTTAAGTGAATTGGCGAGCTCTGTGCCAACAGCAGCTAATATTGAATATTATGCTAGAATCGTAGAAGAAAAGTCTTTGTTACGACGTTTAATCCGAACTGCTACTGAAATTGCTTCAGATGGTTATGCTCGTGAAGACGAAGTAGAAGCACTTTTAAGCGAGGCTGAAAAAAATATCCTTGCTGTCGCACAGCGGAAAAATGCTGGAGCGTTCCACAATATTAAAGATGTCCTTGTTCGTACGTATGACAATATTGAGCAAATGCACCAAAGTGCTGGGGAAATTACCGGTCTTGAGACAGGATTTATTGAGCTTGACCGAATGACCGCAGGATTTCAGCGCAATGACTTAATCATTGTTGGCGCCCGTCCTTCCGTAGGTAAAACCGCGTTTGCCTTAAATATCGCACAAAATGTTGCGCAAAAAACAGGTGAGAATATCGCGATCTTTAGTCTTGAGATGGGAGCAGAGCAGCTTGTCATGCGTCTCCTCTGTGCCGAAGGGAATATCGATGCACAAAGGCTTCGTACTGGTACACTAACCGATGATGACTGGGGCAAACTGACGATGGCGATGGGGAGTCTTTCAAACACAGGTATCTTTATTGATGATACTCCAGGGGTAAGAATAAGTGATATTCGTTCCAAGTGCCGCCGTTTAAAACAAGAGCACGGTTTAGGAATGATTTTAATAGACTACTTACAGCTTATTTTAGGTAGCGGCCGTGCTGGCGAAAATCGTCAGCAGGAAGTATCGGAAATCTCCCGTTCCCTCAAGCAATTAGCCCGTGAGCTGAAGGTTCCCGTTATTGCCTTGTCTCAGCTTTCCCGTGGTGTCGAGCAGCGTCAGGACAAACGTCCGATGATGTCCGATATTCGTGAATCCGGTTCGATCGAGCAGGATGCCGATATCGTTGCCTTCTTATACCGTGATGATTACTATGATAAAGAATCCGAGAATAAAAACATCATCGAAATCATCATCGCCAAACAGCGTAACGGTCCAACTGGCACTGTCTCACTAGCGTTTGTAAAAGAATACAATAAATTCGTAAACTTGGAGACACGGTACGATCCAAGTGCGTAGAGGACTCAGCCAAACTTTTGGCTGGGTTTTTTTGTTAAGGATTTTTTAAAAAAAAGGTAATTAAGTTTTTTTGTTTCCCTTCAAAAGAAAAAAGGATGGCTGGAGGGAATCAAAAGGAGTCTTTGGTTCCCTTCAGTAGGGAAAAGACGGGTTCGAGGGAAACAAAAGAAGTTTTTGGTTCCCTTCAGTAGGGAAAAGACGGGTTTGAGGGAAACAAAAGAAGTTTTTGGTTCCCCTCAAAAGGAATAAGCGGGCTTGGTGGGAATCAAAGAAGTCCCAGGTTTCTGCATAATAGAAATTCAAACATAATGGGCAGATGTTCTATGTCCTACAAGTTTAAAGTATTTTGATAGGACCCTTCTTATCACTTTCTTCGATTTGACTCCACCGCACCAGTCGTAAATATTATTTGTTGTTAACTTTCTATCCGGGAATAGTAACGAAAATTCCTTAACACTCCTCAAAACAGCCGCTTCTACCTCCTCTACGCGCCCACACTTACTACATATCAATGTCACATCAGTAAAAAATGTCTTATCGTTGGGACAAATAATACCTTTCTTTAATTGCTCATAGTTATAGGGCGGCAACCGTTTATAGGGAGATTCCTCAATATGCAGAGCGTTTAGCTTTTCGGCTATTTGATAATGTTTTTTATTAAGTTTTACTGGTCTGGTATTTAACTTTTTCAAAAAGCGGTTAAGTTGTGCAGGGAAAATAATCGCAGGATGGTTCGAGCTTGTGTATAAGTGGAATTCAGGGTTGATGAAAATTAGGTAGGATTCGATTGGAATATTGAAGCCTAAATCTTGCTGGAGTCTTTGAAGTAAGGTTTCACATCTTTCTAATTGGTGCAAAGGGTTCTTTTCAGGCTTTCCAGAAGGTGTATACCATTTATCATCTTTTATGGAATGATCTCCTTCAAAGGTTTTAATATCTAAGAGATAAATTTTCTCATAGGCAATAATTAAGGTATCAATTTGGAAAGTTGAACCATTATATTCGAGTAATAAATGATTAAGAATAAGCCACTCGTCTGTTAATCCCCTGAGCCAAATATCACTTTTGAGCTCTCCTTCGTAGCCTTTTATAAGGTTTGTGTAGTTAAATTCCTCTTCATTAGTAAATTTTTTTCGGGCATGTAGGTAATGTAATAAGATTAATTCTAGCATTTCTGGCCGCGGTCTAAATAACATATAACACTTCCTCATTATTATTTTAGTAAAACTCTAATACCTATTTTATGGAAAAATCAAAACCAATACAAGCTAGATTCATAAATTAATATTTTACGAACATATTTTAATAACTTTATATAAATCGTTCGTGTTTAATTGACTTTTACCCATGAAAATTGGTAAACTTGTCTGTGGAAAAAAGAAATGCGTATATAATTTGGAGGTGCCTTTATGACATCAGTAGTGGTAGTTGGTACACAATGGGGAGACGAAGGAAAGGGTAAAATTACTGATTTTCTTTCGGAGAATGCAGAAGCAATTGCTCGTTATCAAGGTGGAAATAACGCTGGCCATACGATTAAGTTCAACGGTGAAACATATAAGTTACACCTGATTCCATCAGGAATTTTTTATAAAGAAAAAGTCTGTGTGATTGGAAATGGAATGGTTGTGGATCCAAAAGCGCTTGTAGCAGAGCTTGCTTACTTGCATGAAAAGGGAGTTACAACGGATAACCTTCGTATTAGCAACCGAGCACATGTAATCCTTCCTTACCATTTAAAGCTTGATGTTGTTGAGGAAGAAAGCAAGGGTGCCAATAAAATTGGAACCACGAAAAAAGGAATTGGACCTGCTTATATGGATAAAGCAGCTCGTGTCGGTATCAGAATCGCTGACCTTCTTGAGCGTGACGTTTTTGAAGAAAAGCTTGAACGAAACCTGGCTGAAAAAAATCGTTTATTTGAACGTATTTATGAAACTACAGGGTTCACAAAAGAAGAAATTTTAGACGAATACTTTGAATATGGACAGCAAATTAAACAATATGTTTGTGATACATCCGTCGTATTAAATGACGCTTTAGATGATGGTAAACGAGTTTTATTTGAAGGCGCTCAGGGTGTTATGTTGGATATTGACCAAGGTACGTACCCGTTTGTAACTTCTTCAAATCCAGTTGCAGGCGGCGTTACGATTGGTTCTGGTGTAGGTCCATCAAAAATTACCCATGTTGTGGGTGTTTGTAAGGCATATACCTCCCGTGTAGGTGACGGACCGTTCCCAACTGAATTACATGATGAAATCGGCAGCCAAATCCGTGAAGTCGGCCGTGAATACGGTACAACCACAGGACGTCCACGCCGTATTGGCTGGTTCGACAGTGTCGTTGTTCGTCATGCACGTCGTGTCAGCGGCTTAACTGATCTGTCATTGAATTCAATTGATGTATTATCAGGAATTGAAACATTGAAGATTTGTACAGCATACAGCTATAAAGGTGAATTAATTACCGAATATCCTGCAAGTTTAAAGGTATTAAGTGAATGTGAGCCTGTTTATGAAGAACTTCCAGGCTGGACTGAGGATATTACAGGAGTTAAATCGTTAGATGAATTACCTGTTAATGCGCGCCATTATGTTGAGCGGGTAACGCAGCTTACTGGAATACCATTAACGACATTCTCTGTAGGACCAGACCGCAATCAAACAAATGTTGTTCGCAGTCCTTGGAGACAAATTTAAGCATGAAAAAGCCCTCGATTTCTGGGGGCTTTAACTTTTAAAAAACTTTTTTTAAAAAAGTATTGCACTATATGTACAAGCCATGATATTATAAAAAGCGTCGTCACGAACGAGACAAACATCTTAGTGAGAGCCATTAGCTCAGTTGGTAGAGCATCTGACTTTTAATCAGAGGGTCGAAGGTTCGAGTCCTTCATGGCTCACCAAGTTTTTTTGCGATAGCAAAATAAACTTCCGCTCGCGATAGCGAAAATAACTTTCCATTTTGCGACAGCAAAATAATTTTCAATATGGCCCCTTGGTCAAGTGGTTAAGACACCTCCCTTTCACGGAGGTAACACGGGTTCGAATCCCGTAGGGGTCATTGGCATTTGATTGTTGGCAAGTGATTGGCAAGTCCGGTCTCCTTGCTGACGATCAATACTAAAAAATGGTCTGGTAGTTCAGTTGGTTAGAATGCCTGCCTGTCACGCAGGAGGTCGCGGGTTCGAGTCCCGTCCAGACCGCCATACATATGGCTCAGTAGCTCAGTCGGTAGAGCAAAGGACTGAAAATCCTTGTGTCGGCGGTTCGATTCCGTCCTGAGCCATTATAAAGGGGAAGCTTACAAATTGTGAGCTTCTTTTTTATTTGTCATAAATGTAATGCCGTCGTAATGAAAAAACCAAATATTTACATATCATTATCGAAGCTTGTCTCATTTTGTAAAATGTGGTCAAATCCTAATGCCTACTAGAAACGTTGGTATAATAACTTTTACCTACGTATATAGGAGAAATAGCATATTGAAATCACTCTGAGTCCAACTCCTATGAATGTAGTAAAATGTCAGGTATTATACAATTTTGTTACATTATAAAGACTATTCGTTATTTAATTTAAAATTATGGTAAAGTTATAGAGTAGAAAAAGAGGGAAATTTCACTTGTGGTAATAAAGTACTAGATTAAGAGAGTTGTTTCCGTAATTTAGGAGGTTCCAATGTTATCTTTTAATAAAGGAAAAAAATCAAGTAAATTAGCGAAAAAACAATCCTTGAAAACTGCTGTTATGACAGCGTTTGCAGCATCTGCATTAATCTTTAGCAGTGTGTCTGCTAGTGCTGCTGGATCAGTTAAATTAACAACGGTTTACCATGTATACAATAATCAACAATATATAGGCACTGTTTCTAATAAGGAAGTTGTTGAAAAAATTGTCGAAGAAAAGGCGGCTCAGTTTCAAGAATCCACCAAGGATTTAAACTTAGAGTTCGGCTCAGATATTGAGTACATAAAAGAACAAGTTTTTCACTCAACAGCGAATGATACAAAAACCATTCAAAATCTTGAGAGTTCGATTCAGCTTCAAGCTGAAGCTTCCTCCATTGTCATTGATGGACAGCCCGTTGCTTTCGTAGAAAACCAAGAAACTGCTGAAAATGTTATTAAACAACTTAAGCTTCAGTTTGTAACACAGGAACAACTAGATGAAGTAGAAGCAAGAAAATCTGCACCTGCAGCTGAGTTACCTCCCTTGCAAGATAATGAAACTCGTATATTAGACGTAAGAGTATCGAAAAATGTTTCATTTGATTTAGAAAGTGTTACGCCAGACAAAATTATGTCTGCAGAAGAAGCAGTTACATTTCTACAAAAGGGTACCTTAGAAGAAAAAAAATATGTGGCACAATCAGGTGATGTTCTAGGAACAATTGCCAATAATCATGGATTAGCATTAGCAGACTTTCTTGCTTTAAATCCAGGTCTTACAGAAGATTCTGTTGTAAATATTGGTCAAGAGGTTAATGTGACGGCTTTAAAGCCATACCTTGAAATTATCGTTGAAAAAGAAGAAAATCGAAAAGAAGCGATTGCATTTGAAAATCAAGTAGTTGAAGACGGTAATATGCCAAAAGGCGAAACAAAAGTTCAGCAAGAAGGTAAAGATGGAGAACGCACTGTAAATTATCGTATTTCAACACAAAACGGAGTAACCGTCAGCAATGTGGTCACAAGCGAGGCTGTACTTACGGAGCCTGTTGCGTACATTGTTGTAAAGGGAACAAAGGTGATTCCTTCACGTGGTACTGGAAATCTTGCATGGCCAACCGTTGGAGGCTATATTTCCAGCCAGCAAGGTCAGAGATGGGGTAGGGCCCACAAAGGAATTGATATTGCTAGACCTAGCAATAGAACGATAAAGGCTGCAGATAATGGCAAGGTTGTATCTGCGGGAAATGGTGGCGACGGTTATGGTAACAAAATCGTAATTGATCATGAAAATGGTCTTCGTACTGTATATGCTCACCTAGATTCAATTGGTGTAAGTGTAGGACAAACGGTTTCACAAGGGTCAGCTATTGGTGTAATGGGTTCAACTGGTAACTCAACAGGAGTTCACTTGCATTTTGAAGTTTACAAAAATGGAGCCCTACAAAATCCTTTAAATTACGTTCATCAATAATTATACATCTACAAAAGAGTCTCTACTGTACTAGAGGCTCTTTTGGTGTTAAATACTACTAATAGATGAATTACTGCTGAAACCATGGTAAAGTAAACTAGAGTAGGAATGCCATTTAGTTATTCAATATATTACTTTTAATAATAAAGGAGCAATGGGTATGGAAAAGAAAATTCTCGTAGTGGATGATGAAAAACCGATTGCGGATATTTTGCAGTTTAACTTAAAAAAAGAGGGTTACGATGTTTACAGTGCCTATGATGGAAATGAAGCTCTTGTAATGGTAGAAGAAGTACAGCCAGACTTAATTCTCTTAGATATTATGCTTCCGTTAAAGGATGGAATGGAAGTTTGCCGTGAAGTCCGCAAGAAATATGATATGCCGATTATTATGCTGACTGCAAAAGATTCTGAAATAGATAAGGTATTAGGACTTGAGCTTGGTGCGGATGATTATGTTACGAAGCCTTTTAGCACGAGAGAGTTAATTGCCCGAGTAAAGGCAAATTTACGCCGTCATCAAGTGGTGGTCGCTCAAACGGATGAGGAAGTGGAAACAAATGAGATTGAGATTGGTTCCCTTACGATCCATCCAAACGCCTACGTGGTTTCAAAACGCGGGGAGACCATTGAATTAACTCATCGTGAATTTGAACTGCTTTACTATTTAGCAAAACATATTGGACAGGTAATGACTAGGGAACACCTGTTACAAACGGTATGGGGTTATGATTATTATGGAGATGTTCGGACAGTAGACGTAACGGTTCGCCGCCTACGTGAAAAGATTGAAGATAATCCAAGCCACCCTACGTGGATTGTTACCCGCAGAGGAGTGGGCTACTATTTGCGTAACCCTGATCAGGAGTAGTGCCTTACATGAATAAGGTTAGTTTTTTTCGCTCTATACACGTCAAATTCGTCATTATCTATGTCCTGCTTATTTTAGTGGCGATGCAGATAATTGGCGTTTATTTTGTTAGGCAGCTGGAAGAAACATTAAGGACAAATTTTCAAAATTCCTTAAAGGAACGTGTCAATTTACTGGCCTATAATGTGGTTGAAGAGATGGAAAAGAAAAGAACTCATGAAGACCCTACCCTTGAAGATGAAATCAGGAAAATACTTCGTGATTTTGAATCGGCCGATATTTTTGAAGTGAGGGTGATTGAGGGGGAATCCCGAAAAATTATTGGAACCTCCGATCCAAACCAGGTTGTTGTTGGTCAGAGAGACACAAACTTGCGGATTACCCAGTCAATCAATCTTGGAGAAGATTTGAGCAGTATCTTAATTGGAAACGGCGGTCATCGAATTTGGGTGCTGTCAACTCCGATAAAATCAGGAAATGCCGTCATTGGGGCCATTTATCTAGAAGCGAAAATTGAAAATGTGTTTACCCAAATGAAAACCATCAATCGTATTTTTGCGACAGGGACGGGAATTGCGTTAGCGATTACAGCTATCTTGGGAATCCTTTTAGCTCAGACCATCACCAGACCGATTGTAGATATGAGAAAGCAAGCATTGGCGATGGCGAAGGGGAACTTTTCACGAAAAGTAAAGGTATACGGTCAGGATGAAATTGGGACCTTAGCGGTTACCTTTAATAATTTAACGAAAAAGCTTCAGGAAGCACAGGCCATGACGGAAGGGGAAAGAAGAAAGCTCTCATCTGTCTTATCTTATATGACAGATGGTGTCATTGCGACAGACCGGAAAGGCCGTGTCATATTAATCAATGACCCTGCGGCAGAGATGTTGAATGTTTCACGTGAAACAGTTCTCTCGCAGCCAATCGTTTCTTTATTAGGGTTAACGGATACAAATACGTTTGAAGATTTGTTAGAAGAAAAAGAATCGTTAATTCTTGATTATAGTACAAAAAAGGAACCTTATATCCTCCGTGCTAACTTCTCAGTGATTCAAAAAGAGACTGGATTTGTTAACGGTTTGATTGCAGTCCTTCATGATATAACGGACCAGGAGAAAATTGATGCGGAAAGAAGAGAGTTTGTGGCAAATGTGTCGCATGAATTAAGAACTCCGCTCACGACGATGAGAAGCTACTTAGAGGCGCTTGCCGATGGTGCATGGAAGGATGAAGACATTGCCCCTAATTTTTTAGAGGTAACGAGGACTGAAACAGAAAGAATGATTCGGTTGGTCAATGACCTCCTTCAACTATCTAAATTAGACAGCACAGATTATCGACTTAACAAAGAATGGGTCAACTTTGTTGATTTTTATCATCGAATAATTGATCGCTTCGAAATGGCAAAGGAACAAAATGTTAGCTTCAAAAGGGAGCTGCCGACTCATGCTATCTTTGTAGAAATAGATGAAGATAAAATGACCCAAGTTCTTTACAATATTATATCGAATGCACTTAAGTATTCTCCTGAAGGCGGCCAAGTTACTTTCTCAATAAAAGAAGAGGAAGAAAAAATTATCGTCAGTGTTTCGGATCAAGGTATGGGCATTCCAAAGGAGAATATCAGTAAAATCTTTGACCGTTTTTATCGTGTTGATAAAGCGAGGACACGAAAGTTAGGCGGAACAGGATTAGGTTTGGCTATTGCAAAAGAGATGGTTAATGTTCATGGGGGCATGATTTGGGCTGTAAGTGAAGAGGGGAAGGGAACCGAAATTTTCTTTTCGCTCCCATATGAGCAATCGGAAGAGGATGAATGGTCATGAAATATGAAAATAGTAAATCAGTGATCTTAACTTTTCTCATTCTGATTAGTATTGTTTTAACTTGGAATCTTTGGACGTACCAGCCTAATTTTGACATGTTGGAAAATGGAAATATTGTTGAAGAGGTAACGTTAAAAGAAAAACGGGAACTTCATCAGATTATTAGTCCGGATCTTGTTCTTTTCCATCGTAATGGTCAGCATTTTGGTACCACAGATGCTGGAAGCCTTAATGAACTGATGAGTGAATTAAGGCAATGGTCTATCTATGACGTGGAAGATTATTCGGAGAATGTAGAGGACATTAAAGAATTAGTCCATGGAAATGGAAATGCAGAACTTGTATTTCCTGCCGATATCCCCATTGAAATTTATCGAAGTGTATTGAAGTTCGAGGAGAAAAGAATTCCTGCATTCAATTTTAATCGGATCGTTGTGAATGTTGAGAATTCTGAAAAGGGAAATGGTACGGTTTACTTTGTTTCTTCTGATTATCAGCATGTGTACATCAGTCATATATCTCCCAGTTTATTAAACGAATTTAACAAGAACTTTTATAAAAATGCAGAGCAGTATCAGCATTATTTTCCATTTGAAGCGACTGATCAGCGTACGGTCTATATCCCTGATGGAAAGCTGGAAATGATGGAATATACCTATTTACCTGTTGTCTTAAACTCAGATGCTTTCAAAGAAGCATTGTTTAGTGAACCCAAATTTGTACAAAGGGGCACCGTTTCTGGAGTAGAAGAATTTAGTGACGTATCAAGTAAAATGACGGTTAATAACGAAACCAATATGCTGCTCTATGTAAACCCTACAGGAGAGTCCAATTATGTGGACAACTCTTATGATCTTTTAAAGAGAAGTATTGATTTTATTAATGGACATGGAGGCTGGACAGACCCTTATCGTTATGTAGCAAAGGATGAAAAAAGGAAATCTGTTAAGTTCCGTTTATATAGTATCGAAGGGTATCCCGTCTTTAATGAAAGTGGAATGTCAGAAATTGAGGAAGTATGGGGCAGAGATGAAATAACGAAATATGTAAGACCCAATATATCCTTAGAGCTTCCATTAACAACAGAAATGGAAAAAGTAACCCTTCCAACCGGTTCTTCTGCATTGGAATTTCTCAAAAGCCGAAAAAATTTTAAACCGGAATTACTAGAACAACTCGTGTTAGGATACCGGATGTCAAAGGATACAAGTGAAAATAAACTAATCCTCCTAGAGCCAGCTTGGTTTTATCGATATAACCAGACATGG
Organism: Neobacillus canaveralius; assembly: GCF_047237705.1. Classification (NCBI taxonomy): domain Bacteria; kingdom Bacillati; phylum Bacillota; class Bacilli; order Caryophanales; family Bacillaceae; genus Neobacillus; species Neobacillus canaveralius. The sequence continues at coordinate 136,341 of NZ_JBDFLL010000001.1, forward strand.
GGACAAATCACAAAAGAAGACCTGGGGGGATTGTTACGTGGATTGGAGTAAAATTAAAACAATTTTTATCATCACGTTTTTGATTTTAGACGTCTACCTCTTATTTCAGTTTATGAAAATCCGGGATGCTAATAAATATGAATATATTACGCCAACTTCAATTGAAGAAGTGCTGAAGATAGATGAAATCAGCTATAAAGAACTGCCAAAGGGTCCATTTAAGGATCAGTATCTAAGCGCAAAGCCCAAGTTGTTTACGAAGGATGATAGTACAAAACTAAAGGGGCAAACAACGGCTCTAAAGGAACCTAGTACGTCTCTGCAGGTAAAATTGGATAAACCAATTTCTTTAAACGCAAAATTTGAGGCAGCTGATATTACTTCTTTTATTAAGGATAATGTATTGTATGGTGACCAATATCAATTTTGGAAAAAAGATGATAAAAAGAACACCATCACCTACTTTCAACAATATGGCAATATGACTTTATATGAAAATTTGAGTGGAATGATTACGTTTCATATTGACGACAAAAATCAAATTGCGTCTTATGAACAAACCTATTTAGAGGATATAGAAAAAATGACAGAAAAGGAGGAAATCCTCCCTCCTTTGAAGGCACTAGAAACCTTGTACCAAAAAGGTATGCTGAAGCCAAAAAGCAAAATTACAAAAGTTGAACTCGGCTATTCATCATTAATTCAGCTTTCTGCTTCGCAAGCATTAGCGCCCACATGGCGGTTTGTGGTGGATGATAATCAAAGTCTTTTTGTTAATGCATTAGAAGGACAGATTATAGAATTTAACAGCGATGGAAATTAGATATGGAGTGAAATCATATGTCATTACGTTATAGCATTTTAGCGAGCGGAAGTACGGGGAATTCGCTTTATGTTGAATCAGACGAGCATTCCTTTCTAGTAGATGCCGGATTTAGCGGTAAGCAAATGGAGGCATTTTTTCAACATATAGATCGTGATATAAGTAAATTATCAGGAATATTTGTAACCCATGAACACACCGACCATATCAAAGGGATTGGCGTGTTAGCCCGTAAATATAAGCTGCCAGTTTATGCGAATGAAAATACATGGCGTGCGATGGAGCGGTTGGTTGGAGATATACCTACAGAACAAAAGATGATATTCGGTACAGAAAGTGTAAAAAGCTTTGGTGCAACAGACATTGAATCTTTTGGAGTGTCACATGATGCGGCAGAGCCCATGTTTTATGTCTTCCATCATTCGGGTAAGAAATTGGTGTTGATAACTGATACAGGCTATGTGAGCGACAGGATGAAGGGAATCATCTCCAATGCAGATGCCTATATTTTTGAGTCCAATCACGATGTCCAAATGTTAAGAATGGGAAGATATCCTTGGAATATTAAACGAAGAATTTTAAGCGACCTTGGACATGTTTCCAATGAGGATGCGGCGATTGCTATGAGTGAGGTCATCGGAGACAGTACCAAACGAGTTTACCTTGCACACTTAAGTCTCGACAACAATATGAAGGACTTAGCAAGAATGTCAGTTGCACAAACACTTCAAAGTCAGGGACTAATTGTCGGTGAGGGATTTGATCTCTATGACACAGACCCTAAAGTGCCAACTATACTAACAGCAGTATAAATCTTAGAACAAAGATACTTCCTATTAGGTATCTTTGTTCTTTTTTTTATAAAATGGTTTTGGACAGAGTATAATTGTAACTATAAGCCAAAATATTAATTAGTTGCTTATGAAAGGGAGACGTGGTGAAAATGGGTTACTATGATGATCATTCACAAGAGCGTAACCAAAAAGTGAATAGGAACAGAGGTAGTTTTTTACTTGCGAGTATTGTTGGTGCGATACTTGGAGCCATGCTAGTTGTCATTTCGATTCCGGCATTATCTAATCAAGGCTTCCTTCCCTACAATGTACAGCCTAACCAAAGCCAATCTGAGGGGACAAATGATAATAATGAGAACAATTTTATTCAACAGCAGGTGTCATACGATGTAAATAGTGATACGACAAAAGCAATTGATAAGGCTGCAGATGCAGTAGTTGGGATTAATAATATACAGACAACAAATTTTTGGAGCGATGAATCTGGAGACGACCAAGGACCAGCGGGTACAGGGTCTGGTGTCATTTATAAGAAGTCAGGAGATAAAGCTTATGTCGTAACTAATCAGCATGTGGTTGAAGGTGCTACGCAGTTAGAGGTTACCTTAAATGATGGCACGAAGATTCCTGCTAAACTTCTTGGTGGAGATGTTTGGACAGACTTAGCTGTTCTTGAAATTGACGCAGGCAAAATTAGTAAAGTTGCTGAATTTGGTGATTCAGATGCCCTAAAGATGGGGGAACCGGTAATGGCGATTGGAAATCCATTAGGTGCCACCTTCTCTGGTTCTGTCACGCAAGGGATTATTTCAGGTATTAATCGAACCATTCCGGTAGATATCAATCAAGACGGCATTATGGATTGGAACGCAGAGGTACTGCAAACAGATGCAGCCATTAATCCTGGTAACAGTGGTGGTGCCTTAATTAATATTGGGGGTCAACTGATTGGCATTAACTCGATGAAAATCGCTCAAAATGCTGTTGAAGGGATTGGACTATCAATTCCGATTAACTATGCCAGACCCATCATTAATGACTTAGAACAATATGGCGAGGTCAGACGACCATACATGGGAGTAGATTTAAAATCAGTTGCTGAAATCCCGGGTTATTATCAAGAGGAAGCTTTAAAATTACCAAAGGATATCACCTATGGAGTAGCTCTTCGTCAGGTTGTACCGAATTCACCTGCAGCACAGGCTGGATTACGAGAGCTAGATGTTATTGTAGAGATGGATGGAAAAACCATACATGACGTAATTGATCTCAGAAAGCATTTATACCAAGAAACAAAAATTGGCGACCAAATGGAGATTAAATACTATCGAGAAGGAAAGCTGCAAACGACCAAAATTACGTTAACTGAAGACAGGACTTAAAGGAAGACAGAAAGGTGTTACCTCACCTTTCTGTTTTTTTATGGTATAGTGATTGGTTGAATGAAGCTGTTTGGAAAGTAAATAATAAGGTAAATAGTGATATGATGAGGAGGCGAAAAAATTGATTTACTGCTGTGAGGAGCATGTAGATTTAGCACTAGATAACGTTGTGGATGAGTTTGAAACGTTTCCGGTTTTATCAAAAGTAGCTGGGGATAACTTATCAACAGGATGTGAATATTGCCAAAATAGAGCTGTATATATTGTGGCGAACAAATGATTCCATACAAGATGTGGATAACAAATGTGGACATGTGGATAACTTCTGTGGATAAGTTGTTTGTAAACTGTTTGTAACATAAAAAAGAGGGTTGTGGATTGTGAATATCTCAATTGTTACGGTTGGCAAATTAAAAGAGAAGTATTTAAAAATGGGAATTGACGAGTATTTAAAACGATTAAATGCGTATGCGAAAGTGGAAGTCGTTGAAGTAGCCGATGAAAAGGCACCTGAAGAATTAAGTGAGTCGGAAATGATCCAAGTAAAGCAAAAAGAGGGAGAGAGAATTCTGGCAAAAATAAGCCAGGATACATATGTAATTGCCCTAGCAATCAATGGGAAAATGCAATCTTCGGAGGAGCTTGCTGATACATTAGACAAACTTGCAACGTATGGAAAAAGTAAAATTGCCTTTATTATCGGAGGGTCATTAGGGTTAAGTGAAGAAGTATTGAAACGGGCTAACGAAAAGCTCTCTTTTTCAAAAATGACCTTCCCCCATCAATTGATGAAATTGATTCTAGTAGAGCAAATTTATCGTGCATATCGAATTAACCGAGGTGAACCGTACCATAAATAGACCATTGCTACATCATATTAGTATTTAAAAAAACTGTATCCCTAACTTATAAATAGTAATAAAATCTACTCTAGAGATAAAAGGTTGATATTTTCAAAATCAGAGATTAAAATCTAAGTAAATTTATGAATAAATAACAGACATGTATCTGGTGAAGCAGGCAGGATCTAAAACTACAATTCATAATATTGTAGTCTTAGATCTCTTTTTATTTATTACTATAAAGGTTAGGGGAATGTTCTTTTGTCTAATTTTAACGATCAATTCATCTTCTCCATTATCATTATTACGCTAGGTTATCTATTAAAACGCAAAAATATTATTAAAGAGAGTGATGGTGATGCGATATCAAGAATTGTATTCAACTTAACGCTTCCCTGCTTGATTATGATTAGCTTTAATAATATTAAGATTGATTTTTCGCTGATTTTTATAATGATTAACGGTTTTGTTTACGGTATATTTTTGGCTTTTCTAGGTTTTCTAGTTTTTAAAAAGGAAAGCAGGAGAATAAAGGGTATGATGATGATGATAGTGCCAGGCTTCAATATTGGGCTATTCGCATACCCGCTAGTAGAAGGAATTTGGGGTCAGGAAGGCATAAAATACTTTGGTATGTTTGATATGGGAAACGCCTTTATCGTTTTTGGATTAACTTATCTGATCGGAAGTTTCTATTCCTCTGATAAAAACTCATTTGAATTCAAGCAGGTTTTTTTTAAAATGTCTAGATCTATTCCCTTGTTAACCTATATATCCATTTGTACAATTAGTATAATAGGACTGCAGCTTCCCTCGGTTATCCTTGATGTGGCTGGTGTTATTTCAAAAGCTAATATGCCGTTATCACTTGTATTGCTCGGAATCTACCTGGACTTTTCTTTGGATAAAAGTTATTTCAATAAAATACTAAAATACTTGACCTTAAGATATGCTGTAGGTTTAAGCGTAGGACTCTTTTCGTTCTTTGTTCTACCTTTTGACAATATGTTTAGATACACAATCCTGTTAGCCCTTATTTTGCCTATGTCATTCTCAGCTTTAGTTTACGCAGTTCAGTTTAATTATGATAAGAAATTGATTGGGACAGTCTCAAACTTAACGATTCTAATTAGTTTTGTTTTATTGTGGGGCATTGGGAATCTGTTATTGTAAAAAAGTAATTATTGTAAATTTTGGATAATTAAAAGGGTGTTGAAGCTTATGATTTACTTAAATATCATATGTTTCAATATTGTTCAGTCAAATTGTCAGTAAAATACAAGTTGACGTATTTCGACAATATGATGTAGTATATTAATATAATTTAATAAGACCTCACTTTTTTTCAGTGAGGTAGAGGCGCGATATTTAACAGTCTTTAGTGGAGTTTGAGAAGCAATGATACTAAGGAGAAGGAAATGTCGCCGAAGTTTGTAATATTCTCTGTATTACATGCTGGGTCTGTAGTTAAGAACTGCAGGACTGTCTCAATAAACTCACCGGTTTATTGGGTTGTGCTATCTCATTTGGGATAAAAGAGGGGACTTTAGGTAACTGTGCATATTGCGGCCTGAGTTTATCTCAGGCCGTTTTTTGTTTTTAGTAAACTATTAAAAAAACAGGAGGAGAGACATCATGAAAAACAAGTTAACGATTATTATAGTTTTGTTTATTTCAACACTTCTTTTATTAACAGGATGTGGGACAAGTAAAAGTTCGGGTTCCGGATCATCAGAGGATAATACTTTTACGGTAGGACTTGAAGCTGGATATGCTCCTTTTAACTGGACTCAAAACGATGATTCCAACGGTGGGGTTAAAATTGGTGGCTCTGCAGAGTATGCAGGCGGATATGACGTGGAAATTGCTAAAAAAGTTGCTGAAGGTTTAGGTAAAGAATTAGTGATCGTCAAAACAGAGTGGGATGGCCTTGTACCAGCTTTAACATCAGGTAAAATTGACGCAATTATTGCAGGTATGTCACCAACAGCAGAACGTAAAGAAACAATTGATTTTTCGGATAACTACTATACATCCAATTTAGTGATGGTCGTGAAAAAAGGCAGCAAGTATGAAGGTGCTACATCTATCCAGGATTTCAAAGGAGCAAAAGTTACAGCTCAATTAAATACATTCCACTATTCCGTGATTGATCAAATTGAAGGAGTAGATAAGAAAACGGCGATGGATAACTTCCCAGCAATGAGAGTAGCGCTTGAATCAGGAATGATTGACGGATACGTTTCAGAGCGTCCGGAGGGTGTTAGTGCATCAGCGGCAAATGATAACTATGTAATGGTTGAATTTGAAGAAGGATTTAAAACATCAGCAGATGATACTGCAATTGCTGTCGGTCTTGAAAAAGGCAGTGACCTTACCAAGAAAATCAATGAAATTTTAGCAGGTATCTCAGAAGAGGAACGTACAGGCATTATGGATACAGCTATTAAGAATCAACCAGCAGCAAAATAATTTTAAGGAAGCCGGCTGTATGTACCTATTACAGTCGGTTTTATACAGTAAAGGAGGATAAAAGATGAGTCTTGAGTGGGTCGTTAAAATAATTTCAGAAAACTGGCCTATGTTCCTTCGTGGTGCTGGATTAACACTTTTGATTGCTCTGGTTGGGACGGTTTTAGGGGCAATAATTGGATTAATAGCGGGGGTAATTCGCACAATTCCGGTACCTGAACGTGGAGCGAAAAAAGTATTTTTAAAAGTAATTAATGTAATCCTTTCTATCTATATTGAATTCTTCCGTGGAACACCGATGATTGTACAAGCGATGGTTATTTATTATGGTTCTGCGTTAGCATTTGGTATCGATATGAATGTGTTTGTAGCGGCGATTATTGTTGTATCGATTAACACGGGAGCTTATATGGCGGAAATTGTTCGTGGCGGGATTGTTTCGATTGATAAGGGACAGTTCGAAGCAGCTCATGCGATCGGTATGACTCATATCCAAACAATGTGGAACGTGGTTTTACCACAGGTCATTCGCAATATTCTACCAGCAACAGGAAATCAGTTTGTTATTAATATTAAAGATACGTCCGTTCTCAATGTTATTTCCGTCACGGAATTATATTTTGTTACAAAATCGATATCAGGTAATAATTTCAGATACTTTGAATCATTTTTCGTGGCATGTATGATTTATTTTGTGATGACTTTTATTGTAACAAGAATATTGCTATATCTTGAAAAGAAATTAGATGGCTCAGACAACTATACAATGATTGGAAATGACAATCAAAAATAATAGGAGAAGGAGGAGAGAATATGGAAAAGATCATTGATATTCAACACTTAAACAAATCCTTTGGAACACATGAAGTATTGAAAGACATTAATTTTTCGGTGAATAAAGGAGAAGTAGTCTCCATTATCGGTTCCTCAGGGTCTGGTAAGTCAACTCTTCTTCGTTGTATTAATTTGTTAGAAAAACCAAGCGGCGGACAAATTATTTATCATGGAGAAAATATTTTAGATGATAAGCATGATGTAGCCGATTACCGCAAGCATTTAGGAATGGTGTTCCAACAATTTAACTTATTTAATAACCACAATGTTCTTAACAACTGTGTTGTAGGACAAGTAAAAGTATTAAAACGCTCCAGGGAAGAAGCGGAAAAGGTAGCGATGAAGTACTTAAAGGTTGTTGGTATGGACAAATATATTAACGCGAAGCCAAAGCAGCTATCCGGCGGCCAAAAGCAGCGTGTTGCGATTGCAAGGGCACTTTCCATGGAACCAGATGTGATGTTATTTGATGAACCAACGTCTGCTCTTGATCCAGAGATGGTAGGAGAGGTTCTAAAAGTCATGAAGGAACTCGCAGAATCTGGTCTTACGATGTTGATTGTAACGCATGAAATGGAATTCGCAAAAGAAGTATCCGATCGAGCTGTATTTATGGACAAAGGAGTTATTGCAGAAGAAGGAAGTCCAGAGCAAATCTTCAATAATCCAACGCAAGAGCGTACTAGGGAATTCCTAAAACGTACTTTAAAACAATAACTTAATTGGGAAATAAGAAATGGAGCCAGGTTGAGACTTGGCTCCATTTCTTGTGGGAATTTACTGAGTTTTGCTATCCTGCCTGTTAAATGGATGACGTTTCCAGTAAACTCAAGTATAATCTTAGAAAAAAAGGTTAATAGGACGTGAGTATAGGTTGAAAAAAGTAACAATAGAAAGCTTGGTTCAAAGGTTTTCACTGAAAGTGTTGGCTGGGGAGAACCACCTGCAGAAGATCATTACACAGCCACGAGTACATCGTCCGGGACTGGAATTTGTGGGGCATTTTGACTTTTTTCCAACAGAACAAGTTCAAATTTTAGGAAAAAAGGAAATTACCTACTTACATAAGTTAAGCAGAGAGGAACGTAAAATTCGGATTGGAAATATTGTTCACTACCATCCGCCATGTTTCATCGTAACGGCTGGCGAAGAAGGACTTACCTATTTAATTCACCATTGTACAGAGCAGGGTATCCCCTTATTAGTAACAAAACAGCCTGAGACAACTTCAGAGTTTATTCCAAAATTGGATGCATTTTTGGTGAAGGAATTAGCACCAGAGATTTCAGTTCATGGAGTTTGTATGAATGTATCAGGGATTGGTATCTTACTTCGTGGAAATTCAGGGGTAGGAAAAAGTGAGACGGCCCACACGTTAATTCGCCGCGGACACCGGCTAGTATCCGATGATATTGTTGTCCTAAAGAAACTGAGTACGCAAACCATTTTGGGTACCCATGATGGGAAAACAAAGGAATTTCTGGCGCTCCGTAGTATTGGATTGCTAAATGTGGTCCGCTTATACGGTCGTAAGGCTTTTCAGGATGAAACAAGAATTTCCCTTGATATTCATTTGACCAAGTGGGAAAAGGACGCCCTATATAATGACCTGGAACAGGAATATCATTATACCGACTATATGGGTGTTAAAATTCCCTCAATGGAAATCCAACTCCAGCCTGGACGTGACGTAGCAGGCTTAATAGAGGCAGCAGCAAATAATTGGTACTTAAAGCAACAGGGGTACAGCGCAGTAGAAGAATTCATGAGCCGTGTTGAGGCAGATATCATGAAGTCTGATAGCGATTAACCAACCGCCAGTTTAGTAGGTGCGGTGTTCTTCGTCAAAAGATATAGGCAAAAGAAATGGAGCCAGTATTAAAACCTGGCTCCAACTTTATAGAAACTTATTTATTTCTTAATATTTAAATTATACGAGCAGTTACCATACCAGAAATTTGTTTGATTTTTTCCTCTAATGTCGGTATAACATCACCATTTACTTTATTATCAATGTCAATCATCGTATATGCATATTCCCCGCGGCTTCTGTTGACCATGTCCGCAATGTTTAAATGGTAACTAGATATAGCGTTTGTAATCTGCCCGACCATGTTTGGAACATTGTGATGAAATGCCACTACTCGTTGCTTTCCTGTATAAGGAAGGTAAGCATTTGGGAAATTCACTGAGTTTTTAATGTTTCCTGTTTCTAAAAATTCCTTCACCTGACGGGCTGCCATGATTGCACAATTTTCCTCTGATTCTTGTGAAGAGGCACCTAAGTGCGGAATCGGAATTGCATTTTTCATTTTCAGCACATTTTCATTTGGGAAATCTGTAATATACGTCCCCACTTTCCCACTTTCGAGAGCTGCTGCCATGTCTGTTTCATTCACAAGCTCACCACGTGAGAAGTTTAAAATATGAACGCCTGGCTTCATTAGGCTAAAGGTTGCTTCGTTAAACATTTCTCTTGTATCCTCGGTTAACGGTACGTGTACAGTAATATAATCACATTCTGAGAACAATTGTTCAATTGTTATGGCACGCTGTACATTACGGGATAAATTCCAAGCTGTATCGACAGAGATAAACGGGTCAAACCCGATGACATCCATATCTAAATCAAGCGCATCATTCGCTACAAGCGCACCAATTGCTCCTAAACCAATGACACCTAATGTTTTTCCTTTAATTTCTTTTCCGACAAACTGTTTTTTTCCAGCTTCAACTAGCTTTGGAATTTGGTCACCCTCACCATCCAACGCTTTTGCCCAAGCAACACCGGCAAAAAGGTTGCGGGATGTAGATATTAGGGAGGTTAATACCATTTCTTTTACTGCGTTGGCATTTGCACCAGGAGTATTAAATACAACGATCCCTTGATCTGTACATCTTTCGACCGGAATATTATTTACACCTGCTCCAGCTCTTGCGATTGCTTTTAAAGTATTGCCGATTTCTACTGAGTGCATATTAAAGCTGCGAACAAGGATGGCATCTGGATTTTCACTGCCGTTGTCAATTTGAAAATTGCCCTTATTGAACACCTTTAGTCCACTTTCTGCAATATTATTAAGTGTTTTGATCGTTTTTACTTTTTCTAAAGTGATAGTGCTCATAATCTACCTCCAAATTTTTTGCTTTAATAAACAGAAAGAGGCAAGGGATATAATCCCTTACCTCTGCCCAGGCGAACGGCTGCGACACCATGTGCTCCCTCGCGGTTATCCGCGTTTCGCCAGTTACGCATGGTCTTTTTATTTGTTTTAATATTATCATAATTCTCAAAAATTTGCTACCAAAACATGCTCAATATAATGCGAACTTATGCCTAAGTATAAAATAATTTTTCTTGCAGAGTATCGATTGCACGATTTATCTCTTCTAAATCTTCTTTAGAAGCATTTTGTATACGATTTAGAAACCGAGTTTCAATTGTAGCAAATGCTTCCTTCATTACAGCTTCCCCATCTTGAGATAAATGAATATATTGTTTTCGTCGGTCTTTGCTATCACTAATCTTTTTAATTAACTTTTTTTCGCTTAACTTGCTAAGCTCACGACTAGTATTTGACATAGTCATATTTTGACAATCGTTAATTTCACTAGGGGTCACAGGTTGACTAACAGCAATAAATTCAAGGATATTATATTGAACTTGCGAAATCGAAGTTGGTTTTGCATCTTTTGTTAATTCATTTGTTACGCGATGAACGGAAGTTGTAAATGATACGAGTTTGTAAAAAAGTTCTTTTTTGTCCATTCTCTCACCTCTTAAAGACAAGATAACAAAAAGGTTATCAAAAAACAATTATCAATTGATAATTAAATATAGTGGTGTTACAATTTAGTTATCAAATGATAATTAAGAGGTGCCCTATGAAAATGTTAATTATTTTTACGTATCCTAATCATAATGGTTTAAATTATGCCTTTTTACAAAACGTTATCAAAGGCAGTAAGCAGAATCCAGCTATTAAAGAGTTACAGGTCTTAGATTTATATGAGGAGGGATTTAATCCACTTCTAGTGTTTAACAAGCAAAAACGAAGACGTGATATGCATATTGATCCTGAAATTGAAAAATATAGACAACAAATTACTTGGGCTGACAAAATTGTATTTATCTATCCTATTTGGTGGGGAAGACCTCCCGCGATGCTATTAGGATATATCGACCAATTATTTGCTTCTAATTTTGCCTATAAAGATAAGAAAGGGCTTTTTCCAGAAGGTCTCTTAAAAGGAAAGTCCGTAGTATGCGTGTCTACGATGAAGGGGCCTACTCATTATCCATTTCTATGGTTGAATAACTCACATAGGATTCTAATGAAAAGAGCCTTGTTTAATTTTGTGGGTATTAAAAAAGTAAAGTTCTTTGAATTTGGGAATATGGAAAGTCCAAAAGGGAGCCAAGTGAAAAAGCTGGAAAAAATTTATCATTACTTCAAAAAAGTAGACCATTAAGAAAAGTATCCTAAGCAAATTAGACTTTACACTTCATCAATGTACTTAATAACGGTGTAAATTTGCTAAATTAATAAAATGATCATGTGAAAAAAATTTTTTTAATTATTTTTTCTTATGATTAGCTCTAAGGAAATAGAAGGTATTCAACAAAAATGTGAACTTTATTTTTCAAACATAATTTCTGGAGATTTAAAAAATGATTGATGTTGTTTTTTTGCGACATTATAAAAATCCTTCTATATAAAAAGGCTTATCTATCTGGGAAGTTACTTTTTTTAAGAGAAAAACGGCTTCCTCTTTGATAATTAAAAGGAATCTTCCTCCCTTCTTTTTAAATTTCATAACAGAGGGAGTCGCAAAAAAACAACAGAAATCAGGTTGAATTTCAGTCATTTTAGCCTTATTGACTAGAATATTGATCTGATTTACGATGTTAGTGAAATGATTCACAAACAATTTCTTACGAGCTTGTACCAATCTAGATAAATTTTTTTAAACTAGTATGTGAAATAATTCACAAATGGGAGTGGGTAAAAAAATGTCAAAAGTAATTTCAGCTGAAAAAGCAGCAGAATTAATTAAAGATGGCGATACAATTGCAGCAAGTGGGTTTGGATTATCTTGCTGGGCAGAAGAAATGGGAATATCGATTGAAGAGCGGTTCCTACAAACCGGTCATCCTAAAAACTTAACGGTCATGCATGCAAGTGCTGTAGGGAACCGTCGTGACAAAGGTATGAGCCACTTAGGATATGAGGGATTAACGAAACGCTGGATTGGTGGAATTGCTATTGCTTCCCCAGAAATGGCAAAACTAATTGAAGAAGATAAATGTGAAGCCTATAACCTTCCACAAGGTGTAATTACTCAGCTATACCGTGAAATAGCTGCAAAACGCCCAGGTGTTATTACAAAAGTTGGTATGGGAACTTTTGTTGACCCTCGTCTTGAAGGCGGGAAAATGTCTCCATCAACAAAAGAAGATATTGTAAAAGTTATTGAAATCGAAGGAGAAGAATGGCTGTTCTATAAATCATTTCCAATCAATATTGGTTTGATTCGCGGAACAGTTGCTGACGAAAGTGGTAACTTAACGCTTGAGAAAGAAGGCCTTCATATGGAAGTCCTCCCTATTGCCCAAGCGGTTCATAACTCAGGTGGAATCGTCATTGCCCAAGTAGAGACAGTTGCTAAAAACGGCACTTTAAATCCAAAAGATATTAAAGTACCTGGTATTTTAATTGATTATATTGTGGTCGCAAAACCAGAAAATCACTACCAAACAGAAAACACATATTATAATCCTGCATTTTCTGGTCATGTAAAAGTTCCAATTGAAAATATTGATACCATCCCACTAAATGAACGTAAAATAATCGCTCGTCGTTCAGCAGCGGAACTTGTTCCAAACACTATCTTAAATCTTGGTGTAGGTATTCCAGTAGATGTAGCAACCATTGCTGCAGAAGAAGGAGTAAGCGATCAGCTTATTCTTACAACAGAGGCAGGTTCAGTCGGCGGTGTACCAGCAGGTCTGAAAGATTTTGGACATGCTTATAACTCGGAAGCCATTGTCGATCACGATGCACAATTTGATTTCTATGACGGCGGTGGAATTGATTTATCCGTTTTAGGATTGGCACAGACAGACGAATTTGGAAACGTAAATGTTAGTAAATTTGGAAATCGTGTGGCTGGTTGTGGTGGGTTTATCAATATTTCTCAAGCTGCAAAAAAACTAGTATTTGCTGGTACCTTTACAGCAGGCGGTCTAAAAATAAAAGTAGAAAATGGTAAGTTGCAAATTTTACAAGAAGGAAAAGCAAAGAAATTCTTAAAGAACGTTCAACAAATCACGTTTAGCGGTCCATATGCGACTAAAGTCAATCAACCAGTTGTATATGTAACAGAACGTGCAGTCTTTGAACTCAAAGATGGCCGGGTTACCTTAACAGAAATAGCACCTGGTATTGACTTACAGACTCAAATCATTGAACAAATGGAATTTGTTCCAGTTATCTCACCAAACTTAAGAGAAATGGATGCTGCGATGTTTTTAGAAAACTGGGGTAAGTTAAAATCTGTTATTGAAGAGAAAAATGAAAAAAATATAGAGAGTGAATTAGTGAATAGTTAATTGATAGCTTTATAGACTAAAAAGCAAATTAAGAAAAGGAAGGGTTGAATGAAATGAATGTTGAGCTGAATCGCTGGAGAATTTTAGTTGCATCAACGCTGATTAACATCTGTGTAGGAGCAATATATGCATTTAGTATTTTTGCATTACCTTTAACAAAAGTATTCGATGCAACCATGCCGGAAATTATGATGGCATTTACGATTAACGCCGCTATATCTCCTATTCCAATGATACTAGGAGGGAAATTAGTAGATAAGGGCGGTGCAAAAATCGCTATTCTCATTGGCGGTACTATGTTTGGACTTGGATTTATGTTATCCGGTTTAGTAACAGCCCCGTGGATGCTATATATTACGTATGGTGTCATCACTGGTTTAGGTCAAGGAATAGTGTATTCTGCAACCATTGGGAATTCAGTAAAACTATTCCCAGATAAAAGAGGTCTAGCTGCAGGAATTGTAACTGCAGGGTATGGCGGCGGCACGATCGTGATTGCTCCTATTGCCAATGCTTTAATTGCAAGTAACGGGGTTCAACCTACACTTATTGCTCTAGGAATAGTATTTTTAGTCATTATCTTAAGCTGTAGTTTAATGGTGAAGCCTTGTCCGGTTGGTTATATTCCACAAGGATGGACCCCACCGGCTGCTAGTACAAATAAGGGAGCCATCAACATCCCGTGGAATGAAATGGTTAAAAAACCTTTATTTTATGTGATTGCAAGCATGTTTTTAATCGGTGCTTTATCCGGAATGATGGTTACTTCAAATGCATCTATCATCGGTCAAACGATGTTTGGTTTATCAGCAGCAACTGCAGCATTATTTGTAAGTTTATACTCTCTCAGTAACTGCCTTGGACGTGTTTTCTGGGGTGCGGTATCCGATAAGATTGGTCGAACAAAATGTTTAATGGTTATTTATTTAGTCATAGCTGCCATGATGCTGACAATTGCATTATCTACTTCAGTGGTTGGATTTGCGGTGGCTATCTTCGGTATCGGTTTATGCTTCGGCGGAACAATGGGGATTTTCCCATCAATTGTTGGTGAGAAGTTTGGTATGAAATATTATGGTGTCAATTATGGAGTAACCTTTATCGGTTATTCAGGGGCAGCGTTCTTTGGACCTAGGATTGCCAATGGTGTTGCGGCTGCAAATAATGGAATGTTCACGAACGCCTTCTATATCGCTTTAGTGATTTCCTTAGTTGGATTTGCCTTAACTTTTATTTTCAAAGCAATGGAAAATAAACTATTAACAAGACAAACAAGCCCGAAAAAAGCAGCTTAATACCCTAAGGTATAAGAAAGTATCCAGGTTTACTAAATCAAAATACAGGAGGAATATTCAAATGAGTATTACAAAATTATTAGGAATTAAATATCCAATTTTTCAAGGTGGAATGGCTCAAATTGCCACCGCGCCATTAGTAGGTGCTGTAGCAAATGCCGGCGGTTTAGGAATTATTGGTTCAGGTGGATTTACGGCTGATCGTTTGCGTGAAGAAATTCAAAAAACAAAGGCGATTACAGATAAACCTTTCGCAGTTAACTTAATGTTAATGATGAAAAATATTCCGGAATTAATAGAAGTTATTCTTGAAGAAGGTGTAAAAATTGTCACAACCGGAGCAGGTACTCCAGCTCCATATATGGAAACCTTTAAAGAAAATGGTATTATCGTTATTCCGGTTGTTCCATCTGTGAAGATTGCCAAGAAGATGGAAGCTCTAGGTGTTGATGCTATTGTTGCGGAAGGAACCGAAGCTGGTGGACATGTTGGTGAAACAACAACAATGGCACTTTTACCTCAAGTAGTGAGCGCGGTTTCTATTCCGGTAATTGGTGCAGGTGGTATAGCTGATGGCCGCGGAGTTGCAGCTGCCTTTGCTTTAGGTGCACAAGGCGTTCAAGTTGGAACCCGCTTCCTAGCAACAATCGAGTGTCCTACTCACCCGAATTTTAAACAAGCAGTCATTGAGGCAGATGATACTAGTACCACAGTTACTGGCCGCAGCCTTGGTGGTCCTGTACGAAGCATAAAAAACAGCATGATTGCTGAATTCCTTAAACTTGAAAGTCAAAATGCTTCTCGTGATGAATTGGAGAAATTAAGTATGGGTTCATTACGTAAGGCCGTGTTTGAAGGAGATGCAGAACGTGGTTCCATTATGGCCGGGCAAATTTGTGGATTATGTAATGAAATAACGACAGTCGAAGAAATGATTACAAGTATGTTTAATGAAGCCGAAGAAGTACTAAATCAACTTGGAAAAATAACCATCGTTGATAGAGAAAGAGAGTTAGTATTGGTATAAGTATCTACAGCCAAACAGTGCCTTTCTAGAAGGGAACTGTTTGGTTTTTTTAATCTAAATAACGTGGAAAGTATGGAAATTCATAAAATGGACACTGTAATACAATGCTGACCCGTCTATAATGGAGAAAAAGAGATATGAGTACGCGGAGGGATTTTTGAGCTATGAAGAAAAAATCAATTAAACTTTCTGCAGATAAAAATATGAATGACCTCCCTTCAACTTTATTTGTAACGGATGCAGAGGGGAATATATTAATTTCGAATGAGTTTACAGCGTTGACTCTCGGAATTCCATTAGAAGAGTTAATAAAGTCCAATGTTAATGATTTGGTGAAAGCTGGCTATTACAATCATTCTATTACAATGGAAGCAATCCAAAGTAAGCAGAAAGTCAGCCGGATCGTGAATACGAATAGAGGATTTAGTGTTCGGTCAACATCCATTCCGATTCTGAACAAAGCTGGTGAGATTCAGCTTGTAGTCACAACATCGATTGAAAATAAAGAAAAATCTCCTGTTTTTGAGGTAAACGATTTAGAGTATGAACAATTTGTCAAAAAAGAGGAAACAATGGAAATCGGGAAGGATATAGGGATTGTTGCCGAAAGTATTGCCATGAAGCAGATTGTTAAAGTATGTAATCAAATAGCTTCTTATGATACGAAAGTGTTAATCTATGGTGAGTCCGGAACGGGTAAAGAAGTTATAGCTAAATATATACATCAAAAAGGCGATCATCGGAAGGGTCCGTTTGTTACCATTAATTGTGCGGCAATCCCTCCTTCTTTTTTTGAATATGAATTGTTTGGATATGAAAAAGGAGCATTTGCTGGAGCGGAAGAAGATAAAATAGGCTTGATTGAGGCTGCCAATGACGGGGTTTTATTTTTAGATGAGATTGCCGAAATGCCGTTGAATTTTCAAGCTAAATTATTACGGGTGATTGAGAACAACGAAGTGAAAAGAGTTGGTGGAATCCGAAATATCCCAATCAATTCCCGGATTATTACCGCCACTAACCGAGATCTATGGAATATGGTGAAAAAAGGGTTATTTCGCGAAGATTTATATTATCGGATAAATGTCATTCCTATCCATATTCCGCCGCTTCGCAATCGAAAGTTAGATCTTGTTGGGTTAATTTCATATTTTATCTCTCAATTTAATCAAAAGTATGGTAAGGATTTTGTTCTAAGTGCTGAAGAGTTTCAAAAAATGCTTTGGCAAGACTGGCCTGGAAATGCAAGAGAATTAAGAAATTACTTGGAGCGGTTGGTAATAACCGAGCATGTTTACATGAAACAACATCTAGAAGGAAATGTTACCGATTGGTTTACAATTGATTACTTTATCCAGAGTAATTTGGAGAAGTTTTCCAAATTAAAAGACTTTACAGCGATTGCAGAGGGAAGGTACATTAAACAAGTACTTGAATCGTGTCACGGTAATGGAACAGAAGCAGCAAAAAAACTTGGTGTTGATAGATCCGTTATTTATAGAAAATTAAAGAAAATGGAACAGGTACTAGAGGAATAGAAAAGTAAAAAAAGAAGTATAAGATAGAAGAGGGAGAAATACCAATTGGCATTTCTCCCTCTTTATTTATTCTGTTAAGATTTTACTCTTCTCCTACATCTGCCCATTTATATTCGTATGTTGCACCAAATGGGTTCACGAACACACCTTGAATTCTAGGAGAAACTAATTGTGCTCTTGAAGCCTGGTAAACTGGAGCAATTACTGCATCTTCAAATAGCAATTTTTCAGCCTCTAAGAAGTTTTTATAGCGTGCTTTATTATCTGTAGCAAATGTTGTAGCTGTTTCACTAACCAACTTGTCATATTCCGCACTAGAATATCCAGTCATATTGTTACCGCCATCTGTAATCCATAAGTTCATGTAAGTAAATGGATCAAGGAAGTCAGGGCCCCATCTAGTAAGCTGAAGTTGATAATCCATACTTTTATCTAAATCAAGACGTTGCTTTTTAGGAATTTGTTTAATGTTGATCTTTAATCCTTCTAAATTTGTTGAAAGTTGGTTTGCAACGTATTCAACTAAGTTTTTAGTGGTCTTGTCATCATCTGCAAGGAACTCAAGTTCAACGGAGTCAGTTCCTAACTCTTCCAATCCCTTTGCCCAGAACTCCTTTGCTTTCTCGAGGTCATACGTAACAAGATCTCCACTTACTTTACGGAAATCCTCACCTGTTTCAGGCATAGGTGTAAAGTCTTTCGGAACCAAGCCATTTGCAGCGATGGAGCCGTTGTTTAAAATCTCTCCTACTAACGCTTCTTTGTCAAAAGCTCTGCTAAGGGCTGCACGAATATTTTTATTTGCTAATGCTTCTGACTTTGTTTGATTAAATTTTAAGAAATAAACAAATGTATCTGCTGAAACTAAATAATCATCACTAGTAGAATATTGGTCAACTAGGTCGGATGTTAGATCCATACGGTCAACCGTACCTTCTTCATATAAATCTAAAGCAGTTTGTGGGTCTTTTACAACTTTAAATGTCAGTTTATCCATTTTTACTGTTTTTGCGTCCCAGTAATCTTTATTCTTCACTAGCTCCCAAGAGTCGCTTGTACTAGACCAATTGGACATGGTATAAGGACCGTTTGCTAATAGGTTTTCTGTACTAGTAGCGAAACTATCTCCCTTTTCTTCGACAAACTTTTTATTTAATGGAAGGAATGTTCCAAATGTAGTTAATGTTTCAAAGTATGGTGTTGGGTTTTCTAATTGAACAACAAGAGTATAATCACCTTCTGCTTTTACTCCTAGCTCTTCAACTGCTAGTTCACCATTGCTAATTGCAGCAGCATTTTTGATTACACCATTCATCATATACGGACCGTATTCGGAAGTAGTTTCAGGATTAACAGCACGCTGCCACGAATACACGAAATCATGAGCTGTTACTGGGTCTCCGTTTGACCATTTAGCGTCTTCTCTTAATGTAAAGGTCCAAGTCAGACCATCATCACTTACTTTATGCTCGGTAGCAATTCCAGGTGTGGTTTGCGTTTTTTCATCTAAACGGTATAAACCTTCCATTGTTGCAGCTAAATAGATAAAGGAAGACTCATCTGTAGCTAACGATGGATCCATAGAAGGAATCGCTTCTGGGTTTATAAAGTTGAGTACTTTTTCGCCCGTTTCCTCCTCTTTTGTATCTGTACTTGCAGGTTCCTTCGACTCATCGCCGGAACACGCTGCTAGTACACTTAGCAACAAACCAAATGTTAACAGCAATAACCAATGTTTGACCTTCATTCGTTTTTCCCCCTAAATAGAAATTGAGTCTGAATATTATATATATATTGAAAATTTAGACTCTAAAACTGATTATACTAATTTACTTGTTTACTTGTAAAGTTTTTGGTAATTAGTAGTTGAATTAATCACTTTTATAAATGTAACGATTGACCGTTAGAACTATTGCAAAAAAGAAGGAAATTTGTCAATAAATGAAGAAAAGTATTTCGATAATTTTCAATATTTAATCTTTAATTATTCCCATATAGTTAGTATGATGAATACGACAACAAAGTAAAAGGGAGGAAAATAACATGAATCAAGGCTTTAACTTTTATGATATGTGGAAGGATCATTATTCCCAAACCAGTAAATTATTTGATGAAAAAATCAGCGAGGATTTCCCATCTGAAGGGATGGGGCAGATCTTGGAGATGAATCTTCAATTTAAAAAAATGATTGATGAATCAACATTAAAGTACCTAGAGTTTATGAATGTCCCATCTCGTAATGACATTGCTAACATTTCCTCATTGATTGTGAATGTGGATGCAAAGGTTGATGATTTAGAGGAAAAATTAGAAGAAAAGTTTGATCAGGATGGTACCCGGGAATCCTTTAGTAAGGAATTGTCGAATTTAAAAAAGGATATGAAGAGCTTAGATAATAAATTGAATCAAATTCTTACATTGTTAAAATCTCAGGAAGTAAAAAAGTAGAAACACATTACCTATTGATAGAAAAAAAGAAGGTCTTTAAAAAAATATACTAGAGAGGGTGGAAAGAATGACAAGTTTAAAGGATAAAGTAGCAATCGTAACAGGAGGAAGCAGAGGAATCGGTGCAGCGATTGCATTGGAATTGGCGAAAAATGGCGCGAAGGTTGTCATCAACTATAATATTCGCAAAGAACTAGCCGATAAGGTTGTCGCAGAAATAAATGAATTTGGCGGAGAGGCATACGCAGTTCAAGCGGATGTATCAGAAAGTAATGAAGCTACATACCTTGTACATGAAACGATTAAGCATTATGGCAAATTAGATATCTTGATTAATAATGCAGGGATTACGAGAGACAGCACGTTTAAAAAGTTAAACGAAGAAGATTGGAGAAAAGTAATTGATGTTAATTTAAACAGTGTTTACAACAATACATCTGCAGCTTTACCTTACCTTCTTGAATCAGATGCAGGGCGAATTATTAACATTTCATCTATTATTGGACAAGCTGGTGGATTTGGTCAAACGAACTATGCAGCAGCAAAAGCAGGTCTAATTGGTTATACTAAATCTCTTGCTCTTGAATTGGCTAAAAGTAATGTAACCGTTAATGCAATTTGCCCAGGATTTATTGGAACTGAAATGGTCCAAGCGATTCCTGAAAAGGTTCTTGCAGGAATTGTCGAAAAGGTCCCTCAAAAACGTCTGGGTAAACCAGAGGAAATCGCTCGTGGTGTTGTATTCCTTTGCAAAGATGGTGACTATATTACGGGTCAGCAATTAAATATTAACGGTGGACTTTACATGTAAGTGTCATGAAGGTTCGGATTTATTAATAAATTGATAGAGTAAATAAATCATGTAAGGAGTGAACCGTCATTAGCGTACTTATGCCAACAGATTTGAATGAGTTAATCGAATTTACGCCGCAACAATATAAAGAGATGTTTCAACGTGCAATAAGGGCAAATCAAGTGCTAACCACCGATGCCGAACCGGAAGTAGCACCTACACCTAAAGAACTTATTTGGACAAGAAATAAAACAAAGCTTTATCGGTACCTATCGGAAAATCCAAAAAAACATAAAATTCCTCTTCTTTTGGTTTATGCACTCATTAATAAGCCATATGTATTAGATTTAACAAAGGGCGGCAGTTTAGTAGAATACTTGGTTAATCGCGGGTTTGATGTCTACCTTCTTGACTGGGGTGAGCCAGGTTACGAAGATCGAAATATGAAACTAGATGATTACATTATGGACTACATACCACGTGCAGTTCGTAAGGTACTGAGAAAATCAAATGTTGACGAAGTTTCAATCCTGGGTTATTGCATGGGGGGAACAATGACGTCTATATTCGCAGCGCTTCATCCAGAATTGCCAATTCGCAATCTTATCTTTATGACAAGTCCTTTTGATTTTGAAAAGACAGGCTCTTATGGGGCTATGTTAGATGAACGCTATTTTAATATTGATAAAGTAGTAGATACCTTAGGTGTTATCCCACCTGAAATGATTGACTTTGGGAACAAAATGATCAATCCAATGGCGACAAACTATGGACCTTTTATTAGTCTTTATGAACGTGCCGATAATGAAAATTTTATAAAGAGCTATAAATTATTGCAAAAATGGTTAAACGACGGTATCCAATTCCCTGGTGAAGCATATCGTCAGTGGATTAGAGACTTTTATCAAAATAACAAATTGATAAAAGGAGAAATGGTTATTCGCGGTAAGAAGGTCAACCTTGAAAATATTAAAGCGAATGTACTCAATTTAGCGGGTAAAAATGACCTTATTGCCCAGCCGCATCAAGTAGAAGCATTGATGAACGCCATTTCCAGTGAAGATAAAGAATATAGATGTTTACCAGTTGGGCATACATCGATTACATTTGGCAGTCAAGCTGTAAAAATAACATATCCAACTATCGCCGACTGGCTGGAGGAACGATCCAACTAAAAGTCTGGTGAATGAGGCAGTGTCCCAAGATGTCGTTGGGGCACTCTTTTTTATGTATTATATAATCAAGGAAAACAAAGTAGAGACAGTGGTAAAGATAATTATATTAAATATTCAGAAAGTAGACAAGAGTAAAAAATAAAAAGGTCATATTTTTCCTAAAACTAAAAACACTCTCGCATTCATTATTGCATGGTTTCTAAAATCTCCTCCATCTTATCTGATATAAGCGGATAAAAATGGGTTTTAGCACTAGTCGTAGAATTACCCCCGAAAAATCCAGTACCTGGACAAGATTTAACATTGTAACTTGCTGTGGCATCTAATACTCGTTCTTTCGTTTTTATATGCCACCAATGATGGTACGTTATACTATCAATCGAAGGTGTCAACCCGAACTTAATACACAACAATGCGTTGATATAAATGATTGTTTCCTGTTGTTCCTTTGTCATCATATCATGCCCAATATCAAAGTTACCAACATGTTCGATAGCGATCCCCACAGAATTGGCTTTTGGGCCGATTGTTCCTTCGGGAATGATGTTCAGCGGTCTTGAGACTGCTATTTTTCCATCTGGAAAGGTAGTAATATTTTGGGCAATGTTCTTCCAGCCCATTGTTTTCTTATGATGATTTTCCATCCCCATCAACATTCGAAAATGATTAGAACCATTAAAGTTTTTATAGGAAGGCATCCATGTATGGTGCTGTTGGATTAATCTTATTTCTCGATTAACATGCGTGTTAAATAACCATTCCTTAAATTCCTCTTTCGTCATGAGGATATGCTGTCCCTGCATGGTTAGTTTTTTAGGAGTTACCTTTAATACCTGACCAGCATAAAGTTGCTCTGAGGTAAGCCCATTTACTGCTTTGATCGTCTCGACGGAGGCATGAAAAGCGGAGGAGATATCCACTAATGTATCCCCTGATCTTACTTCATACATAATCGGAACCCATAACTTCTGCCCTGCAATCAATACATCAGACTGCAAGCCATTGGTATATTTTAGTTCTTCTATTGAAATACTATATTTGTTCGCAATAACAGGCAGGCTGTCCCCCGCTTTTACTACGTACATATTACTGGGTTTAAACTCAGCTGCAAGGACATGAGGCTCTGTTAGGAATATCAAACAGAAAATAATTGCAAAAATAAGTACGAGTTTCTTCCTCATTACTATTACCCCTTTATAACGTTTATGTATAGTGTGCAGAACTGCAATGAGATTATGCTAAGTAATTACTCATTTCAGTTGTAAGGGTATCTTTATATAATGGGCAGGTATTAAGAGGAAGGTTTAAAAATTGAAAAGAGACTGTAGCATTAGTACAGTCTCTTTGGTAATTAACTAAATATCAAATTCGCTCATTAATGCATGAGTATTATCTTCACTATCTTTAAAAAATGCCATCCATGTTTCGGTTTGCCCCATTTTTGCTATGAGATGTGGTTCATCAATAAAGATAACCTCTTTATTTAGTAAATCCTCATAAGCCTCTTTTATGTTTGCAACTTGAAAGTAGATAATACTTGAATGAGAAAATTCCTCTGTCTCAGGAACACTTAACAAAAGTCGAAGTCCGTTACAATCAAAAAATGCTAAACCGTTTGAAGTAAATAGTAGTGGCAGCCCAAGCTTTTCTTTATAAAAATTTACTGCTTGGTCTAAGTTTTTTACAGGAACAGCAATCTGACCAACTTTTTGAATCTCAGTTTTCCCCATTAGTAACTGCTCCCTTATATAAGATAAACTCAATATTCTGATAAGTTAAGTATAACCATATTTTAAAATGTATAGTAAATAACAAGTAAAATGATAAGGAGGACAAGGATTGAAATGGCTTGGAATTTAAGACGTTGATAGAGTGAAGCGTTAAATTTTTCCGAAGGCAGTGGTTTATCACGCCACTCTTCTAAATAATCGTTCCGTTTAAACATAAGACTATTAAATCTTCTAAATCCGAAGGTAACACCGTCAAAAAAACCACCTCTAGTGGTGTACATTATTAAAACGGTGATAAGATAAAAAAAGCAAAGATAGAAAACTGAATTTATTAGGTTCAGGAGATTATATTCTGATGAAAAAATAAAAAAGATCAAAAGGATAATTAAAAGATTAAGTAATAAAAACTTCCATTTATTTTTAAACATTTATTTTCACCTTATCTTTATAATATTATTTTAAACATGTAATAAAGAATAAGGGTATTTTAACCTAATACGCTGACAAAGTATACTTTATCCAATTTCTCCTAAAAATTAAGAAAGCGCATTCCAATTTTAGAATAATTTTTTTGTTAAATAATCTGACAAAAAGTATTGGTATATCAACTGTAATATTGTTGTAATCTATAATGATATAATAATTTTTTGACTCTTTTATATATTTAGTCTTTACAAGAGTAGTAGAAATTTAGTATGATTTCATTAGCTTCTTTTTTAAGAGCGAATTGACAGAAAAATAAAACAATAGGAGGTCATTTTTTCATGAAGAAAAAGTATGCATGGCTTTTAGCCCTTAGCTTAGTGCTAAGCATGTTTTTAGCAGCATGTTCAGGCGGCGGCGACAAAGAAACAGCTGATGATTCCAAAGATACAGCTGATGCGCCAAAAGTTGATCAAGTATTACACTTTATTAACGGGGATACAATCCCTTCAATGGACCCTGGTATGGTAACAGATGAATACGGTATCCAATTCACGGCTGCTATCATGGAAGGTTTATACCGTCTTGATGAAAAAGGAAAACCAACTGAAGGTATTGCTACTAAGCACGAAGTAAGTGAAGACGGTAAAACTTGGACTTTCACTTTACGTGAAGATGCAAAATGGGAAAATGGTGACCCTGTAACAGCTAACGACTTCGTATTTGCTTGGCGTCGTGCAGTAGACCCAAATCAAGGATCTGAATATGGTCCATACATGATGGGCGGCGTTATCAAAAACGCAACTGCTGTTAACAAAGGTGAAGTTCCTGTAGATCAATTAGGTGTTAAAGCTGATGGCGATTTCAAACTAGTTGTTGAACTTGAAAATGCAACTCCTTATTTTGAATCTTTAACAACTTTCCCAACTTTCTTCCCATTAAATGAGAAGTTTGTTACGGAAAAAGGTGACACATATGCAACCAGCGCTGATACATTATTATCTAACGGACCATTCAAGTTCTCTAACTGGACTAGTACTGCTCAAGAGTGGGAATTAGTTAAGAACGAAACTTACTGGGATGCAAAAACTGTTAAGTTAGAAAAAATGACTTATGTAGTAGTTAAAGAAGCTCAAACAGCTGTTGACTTATATGAAAAAGGTGAAGTTGACCGTGCAGGTTTATCTTCTGACTTAGTTGACCAATACTCAACACATGATGATTACACAGTAGAACCTGATAATTCAGTATTCTATATTAAGATGAACCAAACAAAAAACCCAGCTCTTGCTAACGTAAACGTACGTAATGCAATTGCTAGAGCATTTGATAAGCAAGCATTAGTAGATGAAATCTTAAACAACGGTTCTATCGTTGCTAATGGTTTAGTGCCAAAAGATTTCGTTCCAACTCCAGATGGTAAAGACTTCCGCGAAGTTAGTGGAGATCTTATGAAATTTGATAAAGCAGAAGCAAAGAAATACTGGGATAAGGCTTTAGCTGAACTAGGAACTGATTCAGTTGAAATCGAATTCCTAGGCGGCGACAACGAAGTTTCTAAAATGATGAACCAATATCTTGCAAACCAATTATCAACTAACCTACCTGGTTTAAAAGTTACTTTAAAAGAAGTACCATTTGAACAACGTCTAGAATTAGACACAGCTATGGATTATGATATGCAGTTTGCTGGATGGGGACCTGACTTCCTAGATCCATATACCTTTATGAATCTTTGGTTAACTGATGGTGGAAACAACCAAATGGGCTACTCTAACCCAGAATATGATAAGTTAGTAAATGAAACTGCAACTACTTTAGCTCTAGATCCAGAAGCACGTTTTGACAACTTCTTAAAAGCAGAAAAAATCTTATTTGAAGATGCAGCAATCGCTCCAGTATATCAAAGAGCAGGCGCTTTGTTAGTATCTCCAAAAGTTCAAGGTGTGTTTACAAACCAATTCGGAGCAACTTACGAGTACAAATGGGCTAGCGTTGGTGCTGAAGAATAATAATCAGTAAAAAATAGTATAAGTTTTACTATTTATAAAAATTGAAGGGAGTGTATGCATTTTATGCATATACTCTCTTTCGGCTTCTGAACATGAATATTCCGATTATAACAAAAATTTATAATCGACTTGATATAACATATAATAAAGAGAAATTTAGGAGGTGCAAACATGACTCGATATTTACTCCGTCGCGTATGGTATATGTTAATAACATTATTTATTATTGCGACTTTCTCGTTCTTCCTTATGAAAATATTGCCGGGTAGCCCGTTAAAGGCAGAAGATAAATTGAGTGAAGAACAAAAACAAATTATTTTAAATAAGTATGGGTTAAATGAACCAATTCCAGTTCAATACGCAAAATATCTAGGTGGACTTGTGAAAGGTGATTTGGGCGTATCGTTTAAGTTTGACAATACACCAGTTACAACTATCTTAATGGATAGAATCGGGCCATCTGCACTATTAGGCTTTCAAGCATTGGTAGTAGGATCTGTCTTGGGAATAATCCTTGGATTATTAGCTTCTATCTTCAGGAATAGTCCGATTGATTTTTCATCTACTATTATCGCAGTTATAGGAACGTCGATACCTTCGTTTGTATTTGCAGGATTATTACAATATGTATTTGCTGTAAAATTAGGCTGGTTCCCTGTGGCTTTATGGGGCACATCTGCACATACCATTTTGCCAACGATTGCTTTGGCCATTCACCCGATGGCAACAGCTGCACGTTTTACAAGAACTGAAATGGTTGAAGTGTTACATTCAAATTACATCATCACCGCGCGCGCGAAAGGTGTTTCTGAAACCGGAATTATTTTAAAACATGGATTACGAAATGCACTTATTCCGTTAATTACCGTATTGGGCCCAATGGCAGTTGGATTGATGACAGGTTCAATGGTTATTGAACAAATCTTTGCAATTCCTGGTATTGGTGAGCAATTCGTTACATCTGTTATGGTAAATGATTACCCAACGATTATGGGTACAACATTGTTATTTGCTTTCGGCTTTATAGTGATTATCTTAATCATTGACCTCCTATACGGATTAATTGATCCTAGGATTAGACTTGCAGGAGGAAATAAATAAAATGGATAAAAACAACCTTAATAATATACCAAAAGATTTATTTGTTCCTCTTGTACGTAAAGAGGATACGAGTGAAAAAATATCTGCTCCAAGCAGAACGTTTTTTCAGGATGCGAAAAGAACACTTTTAGGTAATAAGCCTGCTGTTTTCAGTATGATTCTTATTCTGTTTATTATTATTATGAGTATTATTGGTCCATGGATGAACGATTTTGGCTCAGATGAACAGGATTTAAAAAGAGCAAAAATGCCTCCACGTGTACCAGTTCTAGAGAATGTCTCTTGGCTTGGTATGGATGGTACTTTATCTGGAAAGTTCCAAGGTAAAGATGTTCAACAGGCTACGGCCAAGGCGAATGCAAGATTTGATAATAAAGAAGAGTTTCTTGATATCAAAGTCCTTAATAAAGGTGACGGCACTAGAAATTCTGCCGAAGTTGAAGCAACATTTCGTATTTATGAAGCAAAAGATATGAAAGACACCTATTTTTGGTTTGGTAGCGATGCTTTAGGCCGTGATCAATGGACAAGGCTTTGGGAAGGTACAAGGGTTTCTTTAATCATTGCTTTTGTTGCCGCAGTACTTGACCTTGTAATTGGGGTTTCTTATGGTGGGATTTCTGCCTTTTATGGCGGAAGAGTCGACAATGTCATGCAGCGTATTGCTGAGATTTTAGTCGGTATCCCGAACCTAGTTATCATTCTATTAATGATGCTCGTTCTTAAGCCAGGTATTATTTCGATTGTTATTGCATTATCAATCACTGGCTGGATTGGTATGTCCCGGATTGTCCGTGGTGAAGTATTAAAGCTGAAAAACCAAGAGTTTGTTTTAGCTTCAAGAACATTAGGGACTTCTAATGGAACCATCATTAGAAAACACTTAGTTCCAAATATCAGTGGTATTATCATTATTAACACGATGTTTTCAGTGCCAGGAGCGATCTTTTTTGAGGCATTCCTAAGCTTTATTGGACTAGGTATTGTTCCTCCAGATGCTTCACTAGGATCTTTAATTGACCTTGGGTTTGATAACCTCAGACTTTATCCATACATGCTTGTGTTCCCGGCAATTGTAATTTCAGTACTTATGATTGCATTTAATATTGTTGGTGATGGTCTGAGAGATGCATTTGATCCTAAAATGCATAAATAAGAAGGTAGGTGTTCAATAAATGAGTAAATTATTAGAAGTCAAAGATTTAAAAGTATCATTTAACACCTACAATGGTGAAGTGCATGCTGTTCGAGGTGTTACCTTTGATTTAAATAAAGGTGAAACATTGGCAATAGTAGGGGAATCTGGATCCGGGAAGTCAGTAACCTCTAATGCGATTATGAGACTCCTTCCAGAGCCTCATGGATATATTAAAGAAGGTCAAATCCTTCTTGAGGGTGTAGACCTGGCAAAGAAAACAGGCAAGGAAATGCAAAAAATTCGCGGGAAAGACATTTCGATGGTTTTCCAAGATCCTATGTCGTCTCTAAACCCGACGATGAAAATTGGAAACCAGATCATGGAAGGTCTAATCAAGCACCAAAATATGAGCAAGCAAGAAGCAAGAAAAACAGCTCTTGAACTTCTAACTCTTGTTGGAATTCCAAGACCTGATGTACGTATAGACCAATATCCTCATCAATTTTCAGGCGGTATGCGTCAGCGTGTGGTTGTAGCGATTGCTTTAGCATGTAATCCCAAAATCCTAATCGCAGACGAACCAACGACTGCACTTGACGTAACCATTCAGGCTCAAATCTTAGAGTTGATGAAGAGTATTCAACAAAAAACAGATAGTGCGATTATTTTTATTACGCATGACCTCGGTGTTGTAGCAAACGTGGCAGACCGCGTAGCGGTAATGTATGCTGGGAAAATTGTAGAAATAGGAACAGTAGATGATATTTTCTACAATCCTAAGCACCCATATACGTGGGGATTGATCGGTTCCATGCCAACATTGGATAGCAGTGACGAAGAGCTTTTCGCTATCCCTGGAAGCCCGCCTAACATGCTTACTCCTCCTGTAGGGGATGCCTTTGCTCCAAGAAATCAATTTGCTTTAGAAATTGATACTGTTATGGAACCGCCGATGTTTAAGGTTTCTGATACACATTATGCAGCAACCTGGCTGCTGCACCCAGATGCGCCTAAAATTGAGCCGCCTGATGCTGTTAAGCACAGGATGCAAGGTTTTGCTCAAACAGGTACTAAAGGCGGTGGAAAACGGTGACAAGAGAAAAATTACTTGAAGTAAAAAACTTACAAAAACATTTTGCTGTAGGAAAAAAGAATACCATCAAGGCTGTTGATGGTGTTAGTTTTGACGTATTTAAAGGTGAAACCTTTGGTCTAGTTGGGGAGTCTGGTTGCGGAAAGTCTACAACTGGCAGAACCATCATCAGACTTTATGATGCAACGGGCGGCGAAGTTAAATTTGCTGGTGAGGATGTTCACGGCAGGAAAAATAAGTCCCAACTGCTTAAATTTAATCGAAAAATGCAAATGATCTTCCAAGATCCTTCTTCATCCTTAAATCCTAGAATGACGGTATTAGATATCATTGCTGAGGGTCTAGACGTCCACAAACTAGTGAAAAACGATGCTGAGCGCAAAGCAAAAGTTGAAGAATTACTAGAAGCGGTAGGTCTAAACAAAGAGCATGCTACTCGTTTTCCACATGAATTCAGCGGCGGGCAAAGACAGCGGATTGGTATCGCTAGAGCCCTAGCAGTTGATCCGGAGTTTATCATTGCCGACGAGCCTATCTCTGCATTGGACGTGTCTATTCAAGCACAGGTAGTCAATCTGCTTAAGAAACTTCAAAAAGAACGTGGATTAACGTACTTGTTTATTGCTCATGACCTTTCAATGGTAAAATATATTTCTGACCGCATTGGTGTTATGTATATGGGTAACTTGGTAGAATTAGCGGAAAGTGATGAATTATACAACAATCCTATTCATCCTTATACAAAATCATTGTTATCTGCTATTCCTCTTCCAGATCCAAGATACGAGCGCACTCGTAAACGTATGCCCTATGATCCAACTGTACATGACACAGACGGGGAGTTTGAGCTAAGAGAAGTTACACCAGGTCATTTTGTACGTTGTACAACAAAGGAATTTGAAAGATACCAAAATGAGCAAAAAAATAAATAAACAGTAGTAAGGAAAGAGTGTTGACGGAATCAACACTCTTTTCTTATGGCTAAAAATAGGTCATTTCCACACTTGCATTACTTTCTTTTAGAACTTTATAGAGCATTTCAATATGTTCGTTGTTTTTTGTTTCTACCGATATTTCCAGACCTGCATATCCTGGATATATATTTTTACCCATTCGATTGAGATTAACAGATTGAATGTTTGCATCTAAATCGGTAAGAGAGCTCAAAACCTTTTGAAGTTCACCTGGTTTATCCTTAAGGGTGATGGTGAAAATAGCATAGCGTCCTGACTCAACTAAGCCGCGTTCAATGATTCTTGAAATAAAATTCATATCAACATTACCGCCGCTTAAAATGGCCACTACTTTCTTTTCTTTCACGTTTACTTTCTCATATAAAAGTGATGATAGCGAACATGCCCCAGAGCCTTCTACCAACAGTTTGTTTCTTTCTAAAAGCATGAGCATCGTTCTAGCAATTTCCATTTCATCAACACAATAAATATCATCTACATATTTTTGAACGATTTCAAAGGGCCTTAGCCCAGGTTTCTTAACGGCTATTCCATCTGCCATTGTTGGCGTTGATTCTACCATTACAGGTTTGTTTTCAATTAATGACTGTTTCATACTAGGACAGGCCTCTGTCTGAACGCCATAAACAGCTATATTTGGGTTTTTCTCCTTTACCGCCATTGCAACTCCTGCAATTAGACCGCCGCCTCCTACAGGGCAAATAATAGCTTCTACGTCTGGAAGTTGATCCAGTATCTCCAATCCTACTGTACCTTGTCCGGCAATGATGGCTTCATCGTCAAAGGCATGTATAAAGGTGGCATTCCTTTGCTCTTTAAGTTCTAAGGCATAGGCGAGAGCATCATCAAAGGTAGCCCCTTCTAAGAGGACCTCAGCGCCATATTGTTTAGTAGCCAGCACTTTACTAAGGGGTGCTCCCTTTGGCATCACAATCGTACATTTTACTCCAAGCATTTGGCTTGAATAAGCAACCCCTTGTGCATGATTGCCAGCAGAAGCAGCTACAACCCCTTTTTTCAGCTCATCCTGTGAAAGGGAAATGAGCTTATTATAAGACCCTCTCACTTTAAAGGAGCCCGTTTTTTGGAGGTTTTCAAGTTTTAAATATATTTCATTATGAGCTAGCTTACTGAAGGTTTTAGAGTAATCCAGAGGCGTCATATGGACAATTCCCTTCATCTTCTCCCGTGCAATGATAATATCATCTACATTCACATTTTTTCCTCCTGTTTACATAGTTTTTATTAGGATGTGCTCTAAAAAGTAAACTATGAATATTTCCGGGAAATAATCCTAATATAGAAATTTGGTACTTTTGTCGGAGTGGTAATAATATGAATATCATGTTTTTAGGAAAAAAGAGGCACGGTTGAGTTTGGTAAAATTGAATCCTTAGAAATAGTTGTTTGCATCTAATTATCTATATATTCTAAAAATTTACTATGTTACTATTATTTGGAAAACACAATAGAGATAAAAGGGAGGAACCAGAAGTTGAAAAGGAAAAAAATATTATCAATTCTATCAACTGGTGCATTAGCTTTATCACTTTTTGCTCCATTATCAGCCAATGACTCAAAAGCAGCGGCAGCAGAAGCAACGGCACCGAAATGGGATGTAGAGCGTTATGGAGATCGAGTAGATATTGATGGTCAACTAAATCTACTAAGTAACGATTCTTCATACATAAAGCAGGCTGAAAAGAAGATTGCTGAACAGGCCGCACAGATTAATTTTAATGAAACACCCCCAACTGCAGGCGCATCGGCCAATAGTACTTTTACATACATTGGGCCAACCAAACAATTCTTAGATAGGAACTTGAAGTTCAAACCATTTACGCTTCGAAGCGTGGGTGAAAATGTTGAAATTTGGGTAGCTAATGACCTTGCATTTCCTGAAGGAGATCCACGCCCAGCACATGTTGTAACACAGGAACAAGTAGATAAATTACGCGATGAATTTGATAATAATATTTACCCGAAGGCTACAGAATTCTTTGGGACACCTGATGTCCATGATGGATCAAAATCACCACTTTCTGGAGGAAATGTTCCAACTGGATACTATGAGGGAAGCGATAAAGTTATCATGTTAGTAGATAATATACAAGATGACAATTATAAGGACCCTACTTATCCATTCTTTGTTGCAGGTTTCTTCTGGCAAACACTAGAAAACTATATCGACAGAAATATTATCACGATTGATACAAATAGCTGGGATACTCGTTTAGAGTCTACATTCTTTGGAACAACGATTCATGAGTTACAGCATTTAATTCATGCTGACAACGATGGTGCTGAAGAAACATGGTTAAATGAAGGAATGTCCACTTTCTCTGAATATCTTGGCGGGTATGGACACGATGATAGCTCTATCAACTTCTACTTAGATCATCCTGAAAATTCATTGGTGAATTGGGATGAACACCGTGTAACACAAACAGGTCCTGAGACGATTGCAGACTATGGTCAAGTATATTTATTTACGTTATACATGAATGACAAATTCGGTCGTGAATTTATTCGTGATTTAGCCTTAAATGAAACTCAAGGCTTAAGCAGTGTAAACGAAGTTTTAAAAGCGCATGGTTCAGATCTTGATTTTACTCAACTATATCAAAACTTTATTACAGCTTTAACACTTGATTCCGATAGAGTCGGTAATGGGGTGTATAATTTTGACAGCATTGACCTTCGCGACTTAAAAGTTGATAGTGCTGGTACAAAACGTGGTAAGACGGTAGACTTTGAAAAAGCAGTAACATATCAAAAGGAAGGCGTTCCAGCATGGGGCGGTGATTTTAAGGAATTAGACTTCCAGGATAAAATTAGAAGTATAAGCTTTGAAGGTGTAGATTTCTTAGGTACTCCTTGGAAATCAGTGGCAGATCCAAAAGACGCTTCAAATAAAGTATTATGGGGTGGAAATGGAGACGAGGCGGATAATGCTTTAATTCTTGAAGCTGATTTATCTAAAGTTGATGCAGCAACATTAAAGTTTAATAATTTAATAGATATTGAAGAAAATTGGGATTTTGGTGTTGTTCAAGTTTCAAAGGATAACGGTCAGACTTGGACCAGCCTTGCTAATGAAAATACAAGCAGTGATATTGTAGAAGAAGGCTATCCTAAAATTAAAGAAAATGTACCTGGATTTACAGGAACATATGCTAATTGGCAGGAAGAAAGATTTGATTTAAGTGAATATACTGGTCAAAAGGTACTATTATCATTCCGTTACTTAACTGACTGGGGTACAACACAAGCAGGATGGTATGTAGATAATATTGAAATCCCAGAAATCAGCTTTAGCAATGATGGAAGCTCTACAGACAGCTTTAAGTCATTCCAAGAGTTAGCAGGACAGTATGTAAACTATACTGTAACTTTTATCAACGAAAAAGAAGTTGGTAATAAAAAGGGTGCAAAAACGAATTACAAGGTAATTACAGTTGATCCGTTCAATGTAACTGAAGAGGATGCATTAACTCTAAGACAGTTATTCAAAGATGGAAAGAACTATATGATTACTTCTTATGCAGCACCTGCAGATGATAAAAATCCAGTAGAGTTTTCTTATGAAGTTAACCTAAAAAAGGCTAACCCAAAGAAATAGGTAAACGAAAAAAGAGACCAAATAATATTCCAAGAGGGACCATTATTGGTCTCTTTTTTGATTCAAATAAATGCCTCCGGAAAAACTCCGGAGACATCTGCGTTACATATTCAATTTTATTTAAAAATTAACACTTTACCAACAGTACCATCAGAACTTTCACCAATAACACGGAACTTTAACCCGTATTTTGGTACATTACGACCTGAGTCAACTAAACCAGGATTACTGTAATCTACACTGTCATCGAATAGTGGGTTAAGTTGAGTATAGTTATCTGTCATGGTAAATTGACCTGGATAATTAATAAACATATTATCTGCTTTGGTTAGACTGAAAGCAGCATCATGGACTTGGTAGCGAGTTGAAGCAAGAGCCTTATCGCTCCAAGAAAGTGTATGTTGATCTGCGTCGACAACTCCTAAAAACCCATCACCAGGATGCATTCCAGTCCAGTTTTCACCATAGGTTTCATCAACATACCAAACAACTAATCCTGAGTTATAGCTCATTAAGCTAGCACCACGGCGAATATGTGCTAAACCAGCGTCAACACCATTGTGTGATCTCCATTCTAATAGGTAATAGTGAGTACCTATAGTTTTACCACTATCCTTTTTAAAGCCATTAAAAGTAAATTTAGAATCTCCTTCAGCGCCATCAAAGAATACTTCGCTTCCATTTGCAGTCACTTTTATATTGTCAACAAAGAAGCCCTCTAAATTAGCACCCCAATCTGACATAGAACGGAATTGAAGTTTAATATTTTGTCCAGCGTATTCGCTTATATTAATTGTTTCATGTAGCCAGCCATTACTTGAGCCTGTATAACCTGGTAGATTTTCTTTAATCGCAGGATACCCACCTTCAACTAAAGAGGACCTCGTATTCGGAGTTGATAAGGATTTCCATGAAGTACCACCATCTGTTGATATTTGGACCATAGCAAAATCCCAATCTTCTTCAATATTGTACCAAGCATCGAAATCAAGTGTAGCAGTAGACGCTGCCGTTAAGTCAACTGAAGCTACCATGGTGTGATCTGCTTCATCACCTTTACCGCCATGATATTCAAAATTACCATCCTTTGGAGTGTTTATGACGGTTACCTTATCTGGTAAATCAATCCGTACTGCATCATTATTAGTACCTTTGGAGTTTGCCTGGTCAAGAAGGATTTCTGTACCTTTACTAGTCACTTTATTACCATCGATGGTTGTTCCCGTTAACCAGTTACTTCCGAGCATAGAGGCTTGTAAGAATTCCCTTGCAAATGGACTAAACCCAGTTGGTTCTGTTCCAGCAACATCACCTGCCCAGCTGCCGCTTGACATAATGGACCAATACTCTATAGGTTCACCGGCACCAGAGTAGATGGTATCATATTCGTCAGGAAGACCAAGGTCATGACCGTACTCATGAGCAAATACACCTGCTGCACCGTCTGCTGGTTCAATTGTATAGTCATAGGCAGCCATATTTCCTCCCCAGTAACGTACATCTGCTTTCGTACGAGGAAGTGTTGTCACAGCTCCAAGATCCCACCGGTGGGACCATATGGCATCAGGTCCTAAGGATCCTCCACCTGCTTCTTCACCAACACTAGAATGAACAATCATTAAATGATCAATTAATCCATCTGGCTCACGGAGATTTCCATCTCCATCCAAGTCATAACGGTCTTCTTTATCATAATTTTTTAGATTTACAATTTTGTCATTTGCAACAGCTAATAGTGCCTCTTTAACAAGCCCACGGGCATTTTTATCATTATCACTGGAATCATTTCCTCCATAGTAAGCAGCAGGTTGGGAGGCTTTATACCATCCCGCAACCTGACCATCAATGCTATAGCTGCCACCGGATTGTTGTTCGTAATATTGTTTAACCGATATTAGAGTTTGACCATTAGGTCCTTTATATCCATTTGCACCAAAAATCATATCTTCATAATGTTGTTTTGTATAGTCTTCATAGAACATATCTGTTTCTTCTGATTTAATACTACCAGCAGGGAAATCAGGATATTCTATAAGTAAAACTAAGACATTATCTTTTCTTTGACCTCCATTCCAAGCCTCTTCCATAACTGGTTTAACTATATTTGTTTGCCCCAACTTATTACCTTTTCCACTAACTAAGCCTGTATTTGCGAGGTTATCTTTTAAAGTACTTTGTAATTCCTTTTCGTGCTTATGGAGTTCACCAGTTTCCTTTGATGCACCCGCAGCTTTATTTTTTAGATATTTTTGTAATGCTTTTTCTGCCTCTGCAGGTGTGGCATTTTTATTAATAGTACCGTTTTTCTTTAGCATTTCTATTAATCTCTCATCATTTGCAATTCCTAGGTCGACCGGAGCACCTGATGATGTTATTTTTGTAGATAAATCGTTAGCCTTTACACTTGGTGAAAATGAAGCAACATTAAACAAACCTAGACCTAAAGATACTGTAAGTGCAGTGGATAGTATTTTTCTCTTCTTCTTCATATAGAACCTCCCTTTTCTATTTATACTCTTAACCCACCGGTCAGTATGTATAGATCCCCCCTTACTTATTTTAGAATCTACTATTCTTAAAAAGATTCGAGTCCCTAAGAAAATAGCAGTGTATTATGATGATATACTCTAGTTTGAATATTGTAAATATTTAATTTATTTACTACAAAAATAGAAGAAATATCTAAAAATATGACAACAGTCTTCGTAGATAAATGGGGTGATTTTACAAAAAACATCAAAGTTTTAGTGGGAATTTGACAAAAAACCTGAGCCCAAAGGGGACTCAGGTTTTTCCTATTCCAGAGTCAGCTGGAGGAGCGCTGTAGCCATTCTAGAAGTAGTAGGAACCAGTATGAACATTTGGAGTAGTCCTTATTTATTATCCAATAACTTACATTTTTTTGATTACTGCTAGGGTAATTTGTTTAATTATGTCTGTTGAATTTTGTTGGGATTTATTTAGAAAAAATAAAAAGGTATTATTAATTTTTTAGAGAATCTGTGCTTACTAGATATTTATGAAAGTTGGTGAAAGATAATATGAGATCAACAGAAAGTGAAAAAGTAGAAAATAATACGGTCACTGCTGGGAAGAAGAACGGCATAAAGGAAATGATAAAATTTATAGCGGGTTTGTTCGTTGTTTATATTATCGTCTCTAATACAATTGGTACTACAAAGGTTATTGGTCATTCAATGGATCGTACACTAAAGGATGGAAGTTTTTTGTTTATTAATAAACTATCCACTTTTTTCTCCAAACCTTCTCATGGAGATGTTGTAATTATTAAAGAAGAAGACCTTCGTATTGTTAAGCGGGTAATAGGTATCCCTGGAGATACTGTTTCTATTCAAGGAGGTGTTCTTTATATTAATAATGAACCTGTCCCTGAAAATTATGTTCTAGGGACGTCGAATGATATGAGTCCTGTTACTGTGGAAAAGGGAGAAGTTTTCATAATGGGTGATAATCGAGCACCGGGAGAGAGTTTAGATAGCAGGGATCCTAAAATGGGGACCATTTCTGTAGAACATATCGAAGGGTATGCGGTTGTTTCCTTATATCCTTTTTATACGATTAAGAAATAATAGCCCCTTTTTTTAGGGGTTTTTGTTTTGATATCTGTTTGTTCTTTAAAAAATACAAATAATGAAAAATTGAGAAAACAGAAGATATTTTCAATATAATGAACAAAAATTGTGCTTTATTAAGAAATATGATGGAATTCAGTCTTTTATTTATTTTGACACGTTCGATATAATGAACACATCGAATGAAATAAAGATAAATTGGAAGGAGGGAATAAAGATGCTAAAAAAGGTTTTACTTACTTTCTTATTGATTCATTCAGCTACAGTGGGATTAAATACTGCATACGCAGAGGAACCTATTGTACATAACGAAGAATTGGCTGGTCAAACGTCAGAAAATTTGACATCACCATTAGTAGAAACATCCGCGGAGGAACCGGCTGTAGTATTTGAAGATAGTCAGGAGGTAACGACCCCTGAAAATGTAAATCAAGATCAGTCAACAGACCAAAAAGTAACACAAGGTCAGGATATTAAAGGCGATAATGGAGATCCAGAACAAGATCAAACAGCCGATATCAATGTTTGCCAAGAACAAAGTGTCAGTGCATCTATTTCCTGCGAAGACAAAATTGAAACTGGTTCTGAAGCACAAGGAGAGCAGGAACAAACAACCAGCGTAGAAACAGGTCAAGTACAGAATGTCGATTCAATTGGCTCCGTTAAAGCTGAACAAAAACAGGGTACAAATATTGATTCGAAGCAAAGCCAAGAAATGTCTTTACCTGAAGGACAAAGTGTTTCACAGAGTCAGGGCACAAATGCTGTAACGGACCAAAACCAAACGGCTATTGCAGAGAATCAAGCTGATATTTCTCAGGGACAAGGCACTGATATCGTGGTTTCCCAAAAACAAGAGCTTGCTTCAAAAGAGGATAAGCAAAGGCAAGAAACGACAATAGATGCAGACCAAGCACAAGTATTGAGTACTTCCGGTTCTTCTAAAATGGAACAAACCCAATCAGCGGAAGTCAGCGGCTATATCGTTGATGCTTTAAAGCAAGCTGTTGAAGTAGGAGTAAAAGTAACAACAAAAAATTACTTAGAAGTAATTAAAGACACCACCTCACATATGGTGAAATTTATCCAGGAAATCTTTGTCAACGATGAGTTAGTGGACGTGATCGATGATTCCTATGCATTAGTAGGAACTGACACACATGTAAAGATGACAAATTATGAGAAACAATATGACTGGGGAAGCCTCGTTGTAGGGAATTCTGCATCTATTTTCTTTAGTGAGTCATTAGAAAAATATACATCTACTATGAATAGTTTCTTAACTCTTGTGTTTGGCCTCGGTCATTCTGGTAATGGTGGTTCAGAAAATCCAGATCCAGTGAACCCAGATCCAATAGACCCAGATCCAGTGAACCCAGATCCAGTGAACCCAGATCCAGTAGACCCAGACCCGATTACCCCAGATCCAGTAGATCCAGGTCTGGAAAACCCTGATCCTGTAACTCCTGATCCAGTGGTTCCAGCTACAAGTGAAAATACACCACCAGTAACAGCTGAAAACCCTGTAACAACAGCACCAGTGGTCGAAACAGTACAAAAACCAGCAGAACCAATTAAAGTAGAAACTGTTGTAGTTGCCAAAAAAGGAAATGAACTTCCTGATACGGCTACTGGCACCTATAATTATTTAGTATTAGGAATGCTTTTAACTGTAGGCGGTATCGTTTTCTTGTTCCAAAGAAGAAGATCTTAATCACGTCATATTCCTAAAAAGTGTTAATGAGGGCATGGTCTTCATTAACACTTTTTTTGGGTTTGTTTTATTCTCGATTGAGAACTATTATGTTCTTATAATAAAACGAAATTGTAAGAAAAACAGAGGATGACCTCAATAACGAACGTAAATTTACTGCTATATAGAAAAAATGGCTGTTTTTCAGGTTTTTAAACCTTATGAATATTTCGTATACTAACGGTGGAAGTTTTTCCAAAATTAGTTAATTATGTGGAGGTAGGTAGTCATTATGAAGAATTACAAAGAAGTAAAAAATGTGCTTAACTGGAAAAAGATTTTAAGCGTAGGAGCGGTAGCAGGAATGATTTTTGGATCAACCTCTGCTTTTGCAGCAAAGGGAGTTTCACAAGATCAAAATGTGAATGACTATAAATATGCAAACCATGTTGCATTTGGAGCATTAATTGGTCAAAATCAAGCTGCACATGATATTTCATTCGTAGGTCAAGGGGCTGTAGGCTCTAAATGGTCAGACCAAACCCAAAACGCTTTTAAAGGTACCATACAGCTTCAGGGAGCTGCGGGCAAATTATTAGGTCAAAATCAAAGTTCAGCAAATGGAACAAGCCAACAACAAAATGTTTACTGGGATAAAGGATCAGACCAAACACAAACATCTGTAAACCTTGCTGGTCAATTACAAGGTGCTCTAGGATTATTAATTGGTCAAAATCAAGCATCACAAAATTTAGGTCTTCAAGCTCAACAAGCCGCAGGTAAACATAATGACCAATCTCAAACAAGTGTCAATGGAAACCTTCAAGGTCAATTAGCTGGTGGTGCTCTAATAGGTCAAAATCAAGATGCATTTAATGGATCTATTCAAGATCAACAAACTGCCGGAAAGGGTAATGATCAAACTCAAGGCAATGGAAATATTAATCTTCAAGGCCAAGCAGCTGTAGGCGCACTAATTGGCCAGTCACAAGGTGCTTATAACGAAGCCGAACAAGGCCAAGTTGCAACTGGTGCTTATAACGACCAAAATCAAGGTGCTGGCACAATTACAGCACAAGGCCAATTAGCTGCTGGAGTATTAATTGGTCAATCACAAGAAGCTGGTAATAGCTCACAACAGCTTGCTACAACTGATGGTTATAAAAATGACCAAAATCAAGCTGTAGTTGGCGGTACAGCACAAGGCCAATTAGCTGTAGGTGGATTAATTGGTCAATCACAATCTTCTGGTAATGGTACTGTTCAAGGTGCTACTTCTGAAGGTGCAAAAAATGACCAAACTCAAGTATCTGCTTCTGGTACACTTCAAGGCCAAGCTGCTGCTGGAGTAGGTGTAGGTCAAGAGCAAGCTTCTTCAAATGATACAACTCAAGTATCAGATGTTGATGGATATAAAAATGATGTTGTTCAAGTGGGTGTCAATGGCACTGCTCAAGGTCAGCTAGGCGGATCTGGTGCAGAACAAGCTCAAGATTCATCTAATACTACTACTCAAGGTGCAGCTACTGAAGGTAAGTATAATGACCAAGTGCAAGTAGCAGCTAATGGAACAACTCAAGGTCAAGTAGGTGAAAATGCTGATCAAGAACAATCTTCAACAAATACAACTGATCAAGGTGCTGCTTCTGAAGGTAAAGGTAATGACCAGGTACAAGTGGCTGCTAACGGTACTGATCAATCACAAACAGGTGAATGTGATGTAGATCAAGACCAATCTTCTACTAACACAACAGCTCAAGGCGCTGATGCTGATGGTAAAAACAACGAACAAGCACAGGTAGCTACAAATGCGACTGAGCAAACACAAGGTGGAGCAGAGGGTGCTGATCAGTCTCAAACAGCAACAACTGATAGTGCACAAGGCGCTACTGCAGTTGGTGCTAATAACGAGCAAGCTCAAGCCGCTGCGACTGAAACTCAACAGGTTCAAGCTGGTTCAGGAAATGTAACACAAACTCAAAATTCTAGCAGCGTTTCAAATCAATTGGCTGCAGCTTTTGGTGCAGGCATCAGCCAAGGCCAATCTTCTAGCTCTACTGTAGTTCAAGCACAATCTGCTAACTAATAGTATAAGTGATAGTGAATTCAGCTCCATCTGGTGTTCTGCTGGATGGAGCTTTCTGTTTTATAATATGCAAAATACAAGCTTAAATAAACTAGTAATCTCGGGAGGACAAGACGATGTTGAAAAAGAAAATTGGTTCTTTAATAGTAGTTTCAGCAATTGGTTTAAGTGTATTTGCGGGTGGGGCTTCTGCTGCGTCAAATGTAGAACAATCAGGTCCAGCAACCGCTGCTGATGGTGTAAGTGCTAACATTGTAGTTAATGAACAAGGTGCTTCAACTACAGGCTTTCAATTCCAAGCTGGAAAAACAAATGGTCCTGTAGTATTTAAACAAAAAATCAATTCAAATCTAACTCTTACAAGCCCAGGTTCCTCCACTGCAGTAACTGGCGAAACAGCTCAACAGACAGCAACAACCGAGCCTACACATGTTGTTCAGAACCAAGTTGATCGTACTTCTGGAATTCAATATGAAAAGTCCTTTAAAGGCGGACCAACACTCCAATTCCAACAAATTCAACGTACATCAATTAACTATTCTGTAGGAGTTAACTCAGTTTCTCCTCGTTAATATGCATTACCTATGGATGGGGGAGGATTTCTGGGCTCTAAATATAGAGAGGTTATTAATCTTATCCCTCCCCACAAAATTTTATGATACATAAATAAGGAATCACTTTAACATCAAATAACTTTATTTAAACGCCTGTAGTCTGACATAAACGCCATTCTACAGGCGTTTTTTTTGTATTTATTTACAGGAATGTCTCGACTGGTAATGAATTATTACGATAGTAAAACCAAGAGAGCGAGGAACTTCCAGTTTCCATCTCTCTATTATAAACACAATTATTGGATTGATAGCGTTGTTTTTACGTGTATGGGATATAATAGAGTAATATGATAGGATGAATAGTTATTCAATAGAGAGGGTGGGTATTATATGGTGTCTGAAGTGTCTCCATTGCTAAAAAAGTTGAATTTTAAAGATCAAGGGCAACCAGTATTAATCATGAACGCACCAAAAGCTTACGATGAAATTAAAGCGATATTTGAAGGTGAAGTACATCAGGATGTAATAGAACAGATGACCTATGATTTTGTACAGGTATTTGGAAGTAGTAACGAAGAGCTTAAAACGCTCGCAAAGCGAGCTGCAGGCTATGTAAAGGCTGATGGTTTACTCTGGCTCTGTTACCCAAAGAAATCCTCAAAATCATATAAAGGATCAGATTGCAGCCGTGATACTGTAACGGGTATGCTCTCTGAAGAAGGTTTTGAACCTGTCCGGCAAATTGCTATTGATGAAGACTGGTCTGCATTAAGATTTCGAGAGCCTGACAAAATAAAAAAAATGGTACGATCCTTTGCTGTAACTGAGGTAGGGAAAAAACGTACGGAACAGGAATAGACTCTCGTAACTGAGGGTCTTTTTTTTTGTTTACAAATTCCGTTTACGTGTTTACGTGTTTCGTGTGCATG
The DNA here is from genome assembly GCF_047237705.1 of Neobacillus canaveralius. Taxonomy (NCBI): domain Bacteria; kingdom Bacillati; phylum Bacillota; class Bacilli; order Caryophanales; family Bacillaceae; genus Neobacillus; species Neobacillus canaveralius. The sequence goes on from NZ_JBDFLL010000001.1 coordinate 179,325, forward strand.
TTTACGAATCTGTTTACACTGTGTTTACAAAAATGTTTACATGTGTACAAACTCGTACACATGCCGGTATTAAGCGGTGTTTACAGGTTTGTAATCGTTGTATACGAAACGTGTATACAACGATTACGTATTGTTTACAATTTTACACTTTCATTTCTTTTGAATTTCCTGATTGAAGAATCTATCAATCTCCTATACTCTTATACTAGAGAAGTTAGATACATATCTTCATTAACACCTAAATTAATAGAGTGAAAGGATGACAATTTTGAATAATACTAGAATTGCAGCGATCGATGTCGGAAATGATTCCATAAAGGCGATCTTTGGAGAATTAGAATATGAGATTAATATCCCAAATATAATTGCGAGGGATACGGAAGACCGCCCTGTTATTGGGATTGAGGAATTAGATGATAAAAATCCACTTGATGGTATCCATGTGAAAGTACATTCTCCTGCATTAAAAGAGAATAACGCGATTTATCGTGTCGGAAATCTAGCAACTAAAAGCAACAATGGCACTGAATTAGATCCTGGCAGCAGTAAGTCTGAAGAAGATCAAACGTTAATTCTGCTATTTACTACATTGGCTTTGGATGCTGTGAGGGAAGGAAATAAGAATAATTTCCGTCAAACGAAAAATGTCATTGATGCAAACTATACACTCGGTACAGGTCTCCCCCTTCGTGAGGTTAAAGAAGGTAAGGATGCTGGCTATCGCTCAAGGTTAATAGGTTCCGTTCATCAAGTTGAATTTCTTGTTACACCAAAATATCAAGGATTAAAAGTGAATATCAAATTTGATGAAATCAAGGTATATCCTGAAGGATTTGCTGCTTATATAAACCTAGTAATGGATAATAACTCGAAAATTATTAATAGAGACTTAATCGATAAGCGGATTCTGATTCAAGATATCGGCGGATTATCAACGGATATTGCTGTTATTAAGAACCGCAATGTAGATGATGATAAGGCACAAGGTTTTAATCTTGGGGTTTCAGAATCATTAGAAGCAATCCGTGAAGAAATTAGAACAAAGCACGGTGTAGAATTAGACAGCCGTCGCGATGTTGTTGAAATCATTACCAAGAAAAACGACCGTAATCATATCATGGTTAGAGGGAGCAGAACGAGTGTTCATGATATAACTGACCGCATTCTACTTGATTTAGCGAAGAAACAATATCGTTTATTACGAAATGTTTGGTCAAAGAACTCACAAACAGAAATCTGCTACTTTGTGGGGGGCGGAGCAAACGTTTTAAAGGATTATCTAAAAACACTAAATAACAATTTAGATGGTTTTAATATTGATTTCTTTGAAGATGAAAAAGAGAGTATTTGGATGATGGCAAATGCTTATTATAAGCTGATCCAAGATTTTGTTAGAAAATCAGAGAAACAAAAGCCCGAACAACCTAAAAAACCTGTTACGAATTAATAGGGTGATAAAATGAAAAAAGCTGGATCGAATGAAATTCAGCGGGGACAGGCAATTTCCTTCCGTGTCCCTTCTGACACACCTGACCATTTAATTAAGCAGCTTCAAAAGTTAAAGGAAACCGAAAGAAGAAATTTTTCAAGCAAAATCGCTGAGTTTGTAATGGAAGGTGTCGGTAACGTAAATGCAAGAGAACGCGAGATGATCACTGTTCCTCTGCCGAAAAAACTGACGAAGGCACAACGCGACTGGTTGAAGCATGAACATTCAGAGGCGTTATTAGGGAGTATTATCTATCAATTAATATCTGATCCTGTTCGTTCTACGTCTCTGCTTGCTAGTTTAAATAGCAAATCAGTCGATATTGATGAAGCGTTATATCTGCAAGAAGAGGTATTTCCAGAGGAACCGGAAATCAGCTCCTATCCGGATAACGATAGTGTGGTTGAGGAAATTGCTGCTTCTATTGATCTATCAGATATGGATGACGACTTAGATGAGTTTGATTGGGAAACTGTGAAACCTTTGATACAGGAAGAAAAGGTTGAGGAAGAGCCTGATTTAGATGACCTGCTGGGTGGATTTTTAGCCAGTATGAATAAGTGAAAAATATGGACCCCATTCATAGGGGTCCATATTTTTATTGAATCCAAAGTTTAAATAAACCTTCAGTTACCCCTAAGTTGTACATGTAATAGATACCAAACACAGTACTAATCACACCTGTAACCTGAGTAAGGGCCCTATTTAAACTAAACTTTTTCGCACTGAACACAAATGGAATTCCAATTAAGGTAGTAAAGAAAAGCATCCCAAATACAGTTCCAGTTCCAAAAATCAGGATATAAACAGCTGCTTCCCATGCACTATTTACTGTACTCATTGTTAAAACGATCATTGCGCCACTTCCTGCAAGACCATGAACTAAACCAATTAACATAGATTTTAGGTAGGAAACTTTTTTATGCTGAGGGGAATGTTCATGTGTGCTGATATGTTCATGAGAATGGACATGTTTATGTAACTCGCCATTATGTCCATGCTTATGTAGATGAATATTTTTAAAGGAAAGAATCGTAGTAATACCAAGGTAAACGAGCATAATTCCTACTAAAAATTCTAATGACATTGCCCATTTTTCCGGAATCTCACCCTTCATAAGAATAAGGACAATTCCGATAATAAATAATGTTGCAGTGTGACCGATTCCCCAAAACACACCAGCTAAAGACGAACGCAATAATTTTTTACTTTGACTGGCAATGGTGGATACAGCGATTACATGATCAGGTTCAATAGCGTGTTTGATACCAAGAACAAATCCCAAACCAAGTAAAGAAAGTAAACCAACTTCCATCCATTTTCCCCCTTTATTTTTGTAAAATTGAAGTAAAGCTAATTATAACATAGAAAAGGAATTATCTTTTTTTAAAACTATTTGAAATTTAAAGTAATATATATAAATTTCTCTACTTGCTATAAAGTTATAGTCATATAATAGAAAGTGATATAGTGAACAAATATTTTCTATTTATTTGTTTGGAAAAGGAGAAAAACCTATGGAAAAAATGAAAAATTATCGTTTTCCTGTCATTTTATTGCTATCGATTTTGATTGGCGCCATTATTGGATTAGTTATGAAGGCAGACGCCGTAATCCTTCAGCCGATTGGTGATGTCTTTTTAAATCTATTATTTACGATTATCGTTCCACTTATTTTCTTTACGATTTCTTCTTCTATTGCAACTATGAATGGAGCAAAAAGATTAGGAAAAATTCTTGGCTGGATGTTTGGAACCTTCCTCTTTACAGGTCTTGTTTCAGCCATTTATATGTACTTTGTAGTTAAGTTCGTGAACCCTGGGGAAGGGGTTAACTTAAAATTGGTAAAACCAGAAGCTGCAGAAGAATTAAATCCTATTGCACAAATTGTTAAAACCTTTACTGTACCAGACTTTGTTGAATTATTCTCTAGAAGCAATATGTTAGCGCTTATCGTGATTTCCATTCTGGTTGGATTTGCCGCGCAATCAGTTGGAGAGCGCGGAAAGCCTTTTACGAGCTTTTTAAGCTCAGGTTCTGAAGTAATGATGAAGGTTGTCTCCTTAATCATGTATTTAGCACCAATCGGTCTGGGAGCCTATTTTGCAACCTTAGTAGGTCAGTACGGTCCGATTTTATTAGGCTCCTATATTAAAGCCGGTATCACGTATTATTTGGCTTCAATTGTCTACTTCTTTGTGGCCTTTACAGTGTATGCGTTTATAGCAGGCAAGGGGAAGGGAATTAGAGTGTTTTGGAGCAATATGCTGGCTCCTTCAATTACAGCGCTTGCTACCTGTTCGAGTGCAGCCTCCATCCCAGTTAATCTAGAAGCTTCGAAAAGAATGGGAATCAAAGAAGATATTCGTGATACAACGATTCCATTAGGTGCTGCCTTACACAAAGATGGATCGGTTATTGGCGGAGTACTGAAAATTGTATTCCTGTTTGGAATCTTTGATATGAATAACACAGGGATTGGCACCTTTTTCATGATTATCAGTGTTTCTCTTTTAGTTGGAGCTGTAATGGGAGCTATTCCAAGCGGTGGAATGATTGGGGAATTGTTAATTCTAAGTTTATTTGGATTCCCGCCTGAGGCGCTGCCAATCATTGCTGCGATCTCTACGTTAATCGACCCGCCAGCAACCATGCTAAACGCAAGTGGAGATAATGTTGCGGGAATGATGGTTTCAAGGATGGTTGAAGGCAGGAATTGGCTTAGTAAAGGTGCATAAATAAAAGGGATGCTCTAAAAACCAGAGCACCCCTTTTATATTAGATTACACCTTGTGCAATCATTGCGTCTGCTACTTTTAAGAAGCCAGCAATATTCGCACCGACAACAAGGTTGCCTGGATAGCCGTATTCATCGGCTGCATTCATGCTGTTTCGATAGATGTTAATCATAATTTGGTGTAATTTTGCATCCACTTCTTCAAATGTCCAAGAAAGTCTTTGGCTATTTTGAGCCATCTCAAGCGCTGATACCGCTACACCACCAGCATTAGCTGCTTTACCAGGAGCAAATAAAATATCGTTTTCTAAAAATACCTCAACTGCTTCAAGAGTAGAAGGCATATTAGCACCCTCTCCAACAGCTTTAACACCATTAGAAACGAGGATTTTTGCAGATTCCTCATCAATTTCATTTTGAGTTGCACATGGTAAAGCAATATCACAAGGAATCGACCAAATGCCAGAGCAGCCTTCGTAGTACTGAGCTTCAGGGTGCTCATGGACATATTCACTAATTCTCTTACGTTCCACTTCTTTAATTCGCTTTACAGTCTCAAGTTTAATGCCGGATGGATCATAAATATATCCATTGGAATCACTGCAGGCTACAACCTTTGCGCCTAACTGTGTAGCTTTTTCAATCGCATAAATCGAAACATTTCCTGAACCAGAAACTACAACCGTGCTTCCTTCGAAGCCATAACCTTTGTCTGCAAGCATTTCGTTTACAAAGTAAACAGTACCGTATCCAGTAGCTTCGGTACGTCCTAAACTACCGCCATATCCGAGACCTTTACCAGTTAACACGCCTGCTTCATAAGCACCGCGGATTTTCTTATATTGTCCGAACATATAACCGATTTCACGTGCCCCTACGCCAATATCACCTGCTGGTACATCGACATCAGGTCCAATATGTCTGTAAAGCTCTGACATAAAGCTTTGTGTAAAGCGCATGATTTCGTTATCTGATTTACCTTTCGGGTCAAAATCGGATCCGCCTTTTCCTCCGCCAATAGGCTGACCAGTTAATGAATTCTTAAAGATTTGCTCAAAACCTAAGAATTTAATAATACTGGCATTTACGGATGGATGGAAACGTAATCCACCTTTATAAGGACCGATTGCACTGCTAAATTGAACGCGGAAGCCGCGGTTTACTTGGACTTTCCCTTTATCATCAACCCATGGAACACGGAAGTAAATGACTCTTTCAGGCTCTACGATTCTTTCAAGAATATTGTTCTCCATGTATTTTGGATGTTTTGCAAAAACAGGAATTAGGGAGTCAAAGATTTCCTTGACTGCTTGGTGAAATTCAGATTCGTAAGCATTTCTGCATACAACTTTATTAAACACTTCATCCACATATTGAAGTGCTGTGCCTTGCGCATCATGTTTTAACTGTTCGATTGTTTTCAAGCTATCCACCTCTTAACGGGAAGTTATTTTTTTAAATAATTAGATTATTAATAACCAATATTCTATAATTAAATAATAATCTTAACAATATTAATAATAGATAACATTCATCTCATAATGAGATGAATAGAGGTGAGCCTTTTGGAATTACGACAAATTCAATACTTTATGGAAGTGGCTAAGCGTGAACATGTTACCGAGGCAGCAACCGCGCTGCACGTAGCACAATCTGCTGTCAGCCGGCAAATCTTTAACCTCGAAAAAGAGCTCGGCGTTAATTTATTCATCCGCGAGGGACGAAACGTCAAACTGACGATGATAGGGCAGATGTTTCTAGAGCATATGGAACAAGCGATGAAGGTAATTGATGAGGCCGAGCGAGAAATTGAGGAATACTTAGACCCAATGAAAGGGACGATTCGTATAGGATTTCCGAGCAGTTTAGCCGCGTATACACTTCCAACCTCCATATCTGCCTTTCGTGAAAATTACCCTCAAGTGAAATTTCAACTAAAACAGGGTACATATAAAGAGTTGATTGAGGGGGTTATGAATGGTGAGTTCGATATGGCATTGATTGGACCTGTTCCAAAACACGAAAAGAAAATATTGGGGACAACATTATTTACAGATAATATTGTCGCACTATTACCAACTAGTCATCCTTTGGCCAAACAGTCAGCGATAAAATTAAGCCAACTGCGTGAAGAATCCTTTGTCTTGTTTCCAAAGGAATATATATTAAGGGAAATTATCGTACAAGCATGTGAACAGCTTGGTTTCAAGCCGAAGGTGTCCTTTGAGGGAGTAGATATTGATTCAATAAAAGGTTTGGTTTCAGCAGGTCTTGGAATCACACTAATTCCGGAAATCACGCTGGTGGATGGGTTCCCTCGTTCAACAGTAAAGGTACCAATTATTGAGCCTGAAGTGAGCCGTACGGTCGGGGTCATTATTCCGAGAGAACGCAAAATGCTTCCTACGGTCAAACTTTTTTATGACTTTTTAAAAGATTTCTTTTCCATATTGGATCGCTATCAAATGTAAAAGCCCAACTCAACAGTTGGGCTTAATTTTATGCTTTTTGTTCGAAAAGCTTTGCTATTTCAATGACAGTGTTGGTTGCTTTAATCATATTATCAACTGAAATAAATTCAAACTTTCCGTGGAAGTTCTCTCCGCCTGTAAAAATATTCGGAGTCGGCAGACCCATATAAGAAAGCTGTGAGCCATCTGTACCGCCGCGAATCGGTTTAATGAGCGGTTTAATATCTAGGCTCTCCATGGCTTGTTGGGCAATATCAACGATTTCCATAACTGGTTTGATTTTTTCACCCATATTGTAATATTGGTCTTTTAAATCTAGAAGGATGGTATCTTTGCCATATCTTTCGTTGAGCAAGTTGACAATGCTTTCGATTCTATTTTTTCTCGCTGCGAAGATTTCTTTGTCGTGATCACGGATGATATAGTACATTTTCGTTTGCTCGACATCGCCGTTGAAGGAAATCAGGTGGTAGAAACCTTCATAACCTTCTGTATGTTCAGGTGCCTCCAATGCTGGCAGCTGGCTATGTAATTCCATGGCAATTTTCATTGAATTCACCATTTTATCTTTTGCGGAGCCTGGATGGATATTAGTGCCTTTAATCGTGATTTTAGCAGCCGCAGCATTAAAACTTTCGTATTCTAACTCCCCTAGCGGACCACCATCCACAGTGTAAGCATACTTGGCATTGAATGCTGCAACGTCAAACTTATGCGGACCTCTGCCAATCTCTTCATCCGGCGTGAACGCAACGCGAACCTTACCGTGCTTAATTTCTGGGTGTTGAATCAGGTAGCTCATTGCGGTCATGATTTCAGCGATGCCTGCCTTGTTATCAGCACCAAGCAGTGTAGTACCGTCCGTGGTGATCAGCGTGTGGCCTTTGTAGCTTGGCAGGCTTGGGAAATCCTTCGTTGTCATGGTGACGTTTGGGTTAAGAGGGATATCATTCCCGTCGTAGTTTTCAATGATTTTTGGATTCACATTCTTGCCTGTGAAATCGGTTGCAGTATCGACGTGAGCCAAGAAACCGATTGTTGGTACATCCTTGTCGGTATTGGAAGGAAGGGTTGCCATCACATACCCATTTTCATCGATTGTCACCTCTTGCATTCCAATTGACTCTAACTCCTCAACCAGCATGTTTGCTAATGTGAGCTGACCAGGTGTAGAAGGACAGCTTTCATTTCCCTCATTCGACTGCGTATCCACCCTCACATAGGAAGTAAATCTTTCAATGATTTCGTTTTTCACTTTTGCAGCACTCCCTTTATCAATTTTACAACCTAATAATAGCACGTTGATGGGGTTGGGAGGAAATGGGATGTTAAGGGTGATGGTAATAGGTATCTTGGATGGGAATAGTGGTGGATGGCCGAGCTTAGTTGCGGATATCCGCAGAATAGTTGCGGATAGCAGAAATTAGTTGCGGATAGCAGAAATTAGTTGCGGATAGCCGAGCTTAGTTGCGGATAGCCGAGCTTAGTTGCGGATGGCCGCAGCTTAGTTGCGGATAACTGAGCTTAGTTGTGGATGGCCGAGCTTAGTTGCGGATAGCCGAGCTTAGTTGCGGATAACTGAGCTTAGTTTCGGATAGCCGAGCTTAGTTGCGGATAGCCGAGCTTAGTTGTGGATGGCCGCAGCTTAGTTGCGGATAACTGAGCTTAGTTGTGGATAGCCGCAGAATAGTTGCGGATAGCCGAGCTTAGTTGCGGATAACTGAGCTTAGTTTCGGATAGCCGAGCTTAGTTGCGGATGGCCGAGCTTAGTTTCGGATAGCCGAGCTTAGTTGTGTATAACGGTCCTTAAGTCCATAAAATAGGTCCGATCTCGATAAGTTCCCTGACTTTTAAAATTCATACTTTGTAATATTCGATTTGCAGTGAATTTATCCTTAATGCCCAAAAACTCCCGACACTCCCGATTGGTAATACTCCTCTTCACCACCAAAAACCACTCGCCCAGAGTCTGAACATGTGCCAGATGATTGTTCACCTTACAAATCGGACAATGCCACGTCCTAGGTACTTTAAGCATTCCTATGTTCCCACAGGCGACACACCGCACACCCGGTAGAACATCAGATATTGGAACTTGATAAGATTCACAAATAGGTTTTGGTATGTAGGTTTGATGACACCTCAGTATTTCAGAAGATAGCCAGTTGAATTTTGACATTTCGAGCCTCTTCCCTTCCTGTGGAAGACTTTTGATAAACGGTGGGATCATGTTTGGGAATAATATCTTGGTAGAAGCAGGGGGGATTTCCACATGTTGCTTAGGATAGGCTAACACAATGGCACCATAAAGCGGAAAATCAATATTTCGCTGTAATAACCAGGCTGACATAAGCTCAATATTTCTTTCTAATTGTTCAACTGGACTCTCATAATACTTAATTTTCCCGTCCTCCCGCTTTTGAACAAGCTGTGGTGGATTATCCCTGAATTCTAGACTGCCAGCTAGATTTTTTGTTTCCAAAATAACTCCGTAATAGGGTGTCTTCAATAGGTGATCGATTTGAAAGTAACTGTCTGAAGAGAGTGATAAATCGTGGAAAATGTTATTTTTAAAAGAAAAAGTGTACCTTTGTAAGACTTCGGCTACACGTTGTTCGCCTCCAATACCTGCCTCTATAATAGATTGTTTTGAAGCAAGTGTTGAAACAATTGGATTTTTTAACCTGCTTTGTGCAGCAATCAAGCCCTGTAACGTTAATGAGTCAGAACGCTCTTTCATTTTTCACCTCCACAAGTATCCTAGCATATCCCCTAGTTTAAATATATAACCTTCATAATTTTGTAAAAATTTTAAACTCGTCTAATATTGACCACATGAGTCAACGAGAGTAAACTGTAATTGACTGATGTGGTCAACGGTAAATAGAAAGGGGCCAAACAGCATGTTTTCGAAATTTTTAAGCCTGGATACGGAAAAACAGGATCGAATAATCAACGCAGCAATTAAGGAATTTGCCCAAAAGGGGTATGATAACGCATCAACAAATGAAATTGTGAAAGAGGCTGGCATTTCTAAGGGTCTGCTATTTCATTATTTTAAAAATAAAAAGCTACTGTTCTTCTTTTTATTTGATTATTGCTACAACTTGGTTGCGGATGAATTTTTTAAAAAGGTTGATTTAACTGAAAGAGACTTTTTTAAAAGAATTCGCCAGTCAGTGCTGATCAAAATGGACTTACAGCAACAATACCCAGATATCTTAACGTTTATCCAGGAAGCCTTTATGCAAGACTCACCGGAAATAAAGGACGAATTTGATAAAAAGAAATTGGAACTTAACGCTATAAATATAGGGATAATCTATGATGGAATTGATCTCTCGAAATTTAGGGATGATGTCGATGTTCAAAAAATATTAAAGGTCATTTCATGGACGTTCGAAAAAATGAGTGATGAGGAGCTCCTCAAAGCGAAGATGGTCCCTGGTCACAAGATTGATTATGAAAAAGTCTTTTTGGAAGCAGAAGAGTATTTTGAGCTATTCATTAAATGCTTTTACAAATAAGGGGGAAGTGACGATGAATGTGATTGAGATTAAAAATCTAACAAAGACTTACGGCAAAGCAAGAGGAATTAGCGACATAAGCTTTTCTGTACAGGAAGGTGAGATTTTTGGATTTATCGGACCGAATGGTGCGGGGAAATCGACCACCATTCGGACACTGCTCTCACTTATTTATCCTACTAGCGGCAGTGCAACTATCTTTGGGAAGGACACTGTTCAATTTGCACCAGAAATTAAGAAGGAAATTGGCTATTTACCATCTGAGGTATTTTACTATGACAACATGAAAGTGAAGGACCTATTAAATTATTCGGCTAGTTTTTATAAAAAGGATTGCCGTAAGAGAATCAAAGAATTGGCGGAGATTATGGATTTAGACCTCAACAAAAAAATTGATGACCTTTCACTGGGAAATAAAAAGAAGGTCGGGATTGTTCAAGGTCTCCTTCATGAGCCCAAACTAATTATTCTTGATGAACCTACTAGCGGGCTGGACCCATTAATGCAGCAAAAATTCTTTGAATTGCTAGAGGAAGAGAATCGAAAAGGGGCGACCATTCTATTTTCCTCTCATATCCTATCCGAGGTTCAGCGTTTGTGTAATCGGGTGGCAATTATAAAAGAGGGCAAGATTGTTACCGTTGAAAAGATAAGTACCTTGAAAGAAAACACGTATAAAAAGTTCAAAGTAGAAACAAGAGCAACCCCAGACCCCAATTACTTTAACCTCACAGGGGTGAATAAATTAGAGGTCAAGGATAACCATACGAGCTTTTTATTTAAAGGAAATATAAACGATGTAATGAAGAAAATTGCAGACATTGAAATTACAAATTTATGGATTGAAGAGCCTGATCTTGAGGAGATTTTTATCCATTACTACGAAAAGGAGGACTAAAACCATGAATATCCTACTTCATGAATTGAGGGCTTATCGGAAGTCTACAATCATCTGGACGATATCATTAATTGCAGTTGTAGCGCTATTTATGTCACTATTTCCTTCCTTTACAAAAGATACAGAGGAATTTAGAAAGCTGCTGGAAGGGTATCCTGTGGCGCTCAGAGAGGCTTTTGGGATAAATCTCGATAATTTCTTTTCAATCCTTGGATTCTATTGCTATGGGCTGTCGTTTGTTACGCTTTGCGGTGCAATTCAGGCAATGAATCTTGGTACAAGTATTGTCAGCAAAGAGGTTAGGGAAAAAACGGCTGACTTTCTATTAACAAAACCAGTTACACGTACCGTTGTGTTAACGAACAAATTATTGGCGGCACTGATTTCAATTATCATAACGAATATCGTTTATTTAGCAGCAGCAACCCTCCTAGCCTACCAAGTAGCTACAGTAGACTTTGAGGTTAGCATTTTCATCCAGCTTTCATTGACTGTATTTTTTGTACAACTGACTTTTCTCGCATTAGGAATCATTATTTCAGTCATCGTTCAAAGGATAAAATCAGTGTTGACGGTGTCGCTTGCAACTGTTTTTGCCTTTTACTTTTTAGGAATGTTTAGTAGCACTTCCGGTGATGAAGTGAAACGATATCTTTCTCCATTTAAATATTTTGATACTGCTTATATCATAGAGAAATCTGGTTATGAGGCTTCTTTTTTAATAACCGGAGCAGTTATTATTGTTATTGCGATAGGCACTAGTTTCTTTATCTATGCCAAAAAGGATATTCACTCGGTCTAACAAGGAGAAGTGATGATAAGATGAATATTTTTTTAAAAGAAATGAAGTCACATAGAAAATCGCTTCTATTTTGGAGTATCGGGATATTCCTAATGGTAGCATCAGGGATGTTTAAATATGAGAGTCTATCTTCTTCTGGACAGCAGATGAATGAAATGCTGGCTGGAATGCCTAAATCATTGCTAGCTGTATTAGGGATAGGTGAATTTGATATCTCTACAGCAAGTGGTTATTACGGATTATTGTATATTTATTTGTTATTGATGGGGACCATTCATGCGGCGATGCTCGGCGCAACGATTATTGCAAAAGAGGAGCGGGATAAAACGACTGAGTTTTTATTTGCGAAACCTGTATCAAGGAATGCGGTTATTACAGCAAAATTAATTGCTGCGTTTGTAAATATCTTAATCCTGAATATTGTAACCTTCGTTTCATCACTTGTTTTAGTCGGTAAATACAGCAATGGTGAAGAGGTTACTGGCGATATTACAATCACAATGGCGGGGATGTTTATTTTGCAGCTGTTATTTATGGTAATTGGCAGCTCCCTTGCAGCGGTTAAAAGGAAGTCTAAAACTGCAGTTTCCCTAGCAACCGGAGTACTATTGGTTACGTATGTCATCTCGGTTGCGATTGATTTAAATGAGAATATAGAAGGCTTAAAATACCTTACCCCGTTTAAATATTTCGAGGCGAAAAATGTAATGTTCGGCGGCGGCTTTGAGTTCATCTTTGTTTTATTATCAGGCGTCATGATTATGGCACTTACAGTTGTGACATTTGTTTTTTATAAAAAAAGAGATTTGAATGTGTAAACGTTTTTAATAACATGGTGATAGTGTTAAAATAGGGAAAGTGCAATTGGAAAAAGGAGGATTACATTATGAGCCAGAATGAAAACACTACACTACCGCCAAAAACATGCTCCATCGAACGTTTAGTAACAATGGAGAGCGATGTTAAAAAGGTGCTTGCAGGAGAAAAGACTGCAACCCGCAGAAATGGAAGATATGCCGATCCAGGAGAAATCATGACACTTGAAGGACGCCAATTCGTCGTTGAACGAGTGTATTCACAAAGTTTAGGTGAGTTGACGGATGATGACGCTCGCCGCGAGGGCTTCCCTACTGTTGAAGAGTATAAGCAATCCATTCTTGCTTACCACCCTGGGATGCCATGGCTGCCGCAAATGCGCGTTTGGGTTCATGAATTTCGCCCGCTGGAAGATTAATTAAAAGTATGAGTTCTTATCATAGAACTCATACTTTTTTTTGCTATAATAGCTTTATCCATAAATTTGAAAAGATTTCCCGAGGTGAAAGTTCATGGGGTTTTTAGCGAAATACATACAGAAATATTGGAAGTCTTTTAGCTTAGCAGTTTTATTTTTAACCTTTGAGGCGATAAGTGATTTGTTAATGCCAACAATCATGGCGAAAATCATTGATGTCGGCGTTGCGGGCAGGGATATAGGTTATGTGCTTAAAATGGGTGGTTTCATGCTTCTGATTACCTTACTTGGCGCAGTTGCCGCTTCAACAAGAAGTATACTGGCCAGTATTGTCTCGCAAAACTTTGGATCGGAGTTACGGTCGGACTTATATAAAAAAATCCAAACGCTATCATTCAAAAATATTGATCGTTTTGAACGCGCGTCGCTAATCACGAGGCTGACCAATGATGTGACACAGGTACAGGTTTTTGCGAATGGTTTAATGCGAATTTTTGTGAAATCCCCGCTATTAGCCATCGGGGGCCTAATCATGGCGACACGATTAAACCTCCATTTATCTGTTGTATTGATTGTAGTGGTCCCAATTGTGGCCATATTTATCATTCTAAATTTAAGACTTGGGTTCCCCATGTTCTCAAAGGTACAAAAAGCGCTGGACCGTGTAAACGGAGTCATGCGTGAGTACTTATCGGGTGTCCGCGTAGTGAAAGCATTCAATCGCTTTGATGTTGAAGTCAACAAGTTTGAGAAGACAAATGAAGAGTTTAAAATACAATCGATTTCTGCAACAAGGTTAATGGCTGTATTCAGCCCAGCGATTATGCTGACTGTTAACCTTGGCATTGTCGCTGTCCTCTGGATTGGCGGTTATGGGGTGACGAATGGCAATGTTCAGGTAGGTCATATTATTGCTTTTATTAACTACATGACGCAAATTCTTTTTTCATTAATGATGATCTCGATGGTATTTAATATGTTTGTCCGCGCAAAAACTTCGGCAGTCAGAATAGGTGAAGTTTTTTCTCAGGAGGATGACCTGACCTGGAAAGAGGGACAGAACCCTGCTCCCGTTGAAAAAGGAAGAATAGATTTTAGCAATGTCTCCTTTTCTTATGAAGGAACAAGCGGGGACCCTGTTTTGAAAAATATTAACCTATCAATCTCCCCAGGTGAGACCGTCGGAATTATTGGCTCGACAGGTTCTGGAAAAAGTACCCTTGTTGGCTTGATACCCCGGTTTTATGATGTGAGTGCTGGAAGTATCAAGGTGGATGGTGAAGACATACACCTTGTTGACCCGAAAAAACTGCGAGAAAAAATAGCATTTGTCCCGCAAAAGACGATTCTTTTTACCGGAAGTGTTGAGGAAAACATTAAATGGGGAAAAGAAGACGCCCCTACTGAAGAAATTTTAAAAGCGGCAGAGATTGCCGGCGCACATGACTTTATTAGTGCTTCTCCTGAAGGATATCAAACTAGAATAGGACAAGGGGGAGTAAACTTTTCAGGAGGTCAAAAGCAGCGGCTTTCGATTGCGAGGGCTTTAATAAAGAATCCTGAAATTTTAATATTGGATGATAGCACCAGTGCGGTTGACGTCACCACGGAGGCAAGAATCAAAGAGGGTTTAAAAAAATATGCAAAAGGTCTTACATGCCTCCTCATTGCACAGCGGATAACCTCGATTATCGATGCAGATAAAATTGTTGTCATGGACCACGGAGAAATCGTTGGAATTGGAAAGCACGAAGAATTATTAAGAGACTGCAGAGTTTACCAGGAAATCTATCAATCACAAGTCGGTAAGGAGGTGGCACTCTAAATGTCGAAAACAGCAGATCAATCAAGTAACACGCCGCCTCCCCTATCCATGCTGGGTAGACCTGGCGGCTTTGGTGGCCATCGCCGGGGTGCACCGATTGTAAAACCAAAGAACTTTAAGGAAACAATAAAGAGGTTATGGTATTATTTCGGCAATGAAAGAAGAATGCTCAGTATTGTTTTTTTGTTCATCTTTTTTAGTGCAGCACTATCCTTGCTTTCTCCATTTTTAATCGGAAAAGCTGTCGATGCTATAAGCTTGAAAACACAAGTGGATTTTAATTTCCTTGAAGTGATGGTAGTTATTCTAATATCTGCATTTATTTTAGACGCGGTATTAACGTTTCTGCAGGGCTGGCTGATGGCTGGTGTGTCGCAACGAATTGTCAAAAGATTGCGAGACGCACTTTTTAAAAAGCTGCAAAATCTGCCAGTCGCTTTTTTTGACAAGCGGACACATGGAGAATTAATGAGCCGGCTTTCAAACGATATTGATAATGTCAGTAGTACCATCTCACAATCGACGACACAGCTGATGTCAGGTGTCATTGTGATTAGTGGTTCATTTATTATGATGTTGATTCTGAGTCCGATTTTGACGGTGGCAAGCTTAGTAACGGTTCCGCTTGTTTTCTTGTTAACTAAGACGATTGCCAAAAGAACCAGTGTACTTTTTAAAGATCAGCAAATCCAGCTTGGAAAACTAAATGGACAAATTGAAGAAACGATTTCAGGTATTGAGGTTGTGAAGGCCTTTAATCATGAAGAAAAAGTGATTTCAGAGTTTGAAGAGGTTAATCAGAAACTGCGTGAGGTTGGCCTTAAGGCGCAAATTTGGTCTGGCTTTCTTATGCCAATCATGAACGTCATTAACAATTTAGGCTTTGCCATTGTAGCGGTAACAGGGGGATTTCTGGCTGTCGAAAATATGATTACCGTAGGTGCGATTGCAAGCTTTATCACCTACTCTCGTCAGTTCGTCCGACCACTTAATGACCTTGCGCAAATTTTTAATATGCTGCAGTCAGGTGTAGCCGGTGCGGAGCGCGTTTTTGAAATTCTTGATGAGCAAGAGGAACCAGATGACCTGCCGGATGCGGTTGTGTTAAACAATAAGGGACATGTGGTGTTTGAAAATGTCAGCTTCGGCTACCGCGGTGATGTGCCGATTTTAAAAAATGTTAGTTTTGAAAGTGATATTGGCAGCAGTACGGCGCTAGTTGGTCCAACTGGAGCGGGAAAAACAACGATTGTTAACTTGCTAACAAGGTTTTATGATGTCACGGAGGGCAGGATTTTGTTAGACGGCCGTGATATTCGAGAATATACCCGTGATAGCTTAAGAAGCTGCTTCGGCTTTGTTTTGCAGGATACATACCTCTTTTCAGGAACCATTAAGGAAAATATTAAGTATGGAAAGCCTGGTGCAAGTGATGAGGAAGTCATCAATGCAGCGAAGATGGCGAATGCGGATGCCTTTATTAAACGTCTGCCAAATCAATATGAGACCATCCTCTCAGAAAACGGCGGAAACTTAAGTCAGGGGCAGCGCCAACTGATTGCGATTGCCAGGGTAATTCTCGCAAAGCCTGCAGTGTTGATATTAGATGAGGCCACAAGCAGTATTGATACCCGTACCGAGCTCCATATTCAAGAGGCACTGCTATCTCTAATGGAGGGCAGAACAAGCTTTATTATCGCCCATCGATTAAACACCATTCGTGACGCGGATAGAATTATGGTTATTGAAAATGGGAAAATTGTAGAACAGGGAAATCATGGCGAACTCATGGATGAACAAGGTAGATACTATAATATGTTCTTCAATCAATTTAAAAATGTAGAAATAGCAGTTGATTAAATAAAGACAATTCATTAGGGAATAATGTCACTAATGGTACTCTTAAGGGGGGTTAGTTATGAAAAAGGAGATTTCTAACCGGAGATTGCTCTGGGTTTCTGGTACGGGCTGGATGTTTGACGCAATGGATGTTGGGATGCTTTCTTTCATTATTGCAGCATTAAGTGTGGAATGGAATTTAACGGCAAAACAAATGGGCTGGATCGGCAGCGTTCAATCGATCGGAATGGCGGTTGGGGCATTACTTTTTGGCTTAATGGCAGACCGAATTGGACGTAAAAATGTTTTTATCATTACCTTATTATTATTCTCGATTGCAAGCGGAATTTCTGCATTTGCCACATCGATTACAGTTTTTCTTATACTAAGATTCTTTATTGGGATGGGACTTGGTGGCGAGCTTCCTGTTGCTTCGACACTTGTTTCTGAAAGCGTACCTGCAGAAAAACGAGGGCGAATTGTCGTTTTATTAGAAAGTTTTTGGGCTGCCGGCTGGCTGATTGCAGCCATCATTTCTTATTTTGTTATTCCTAAATTTGGCTGGTCAACGGCATTGCTAATAAGCGCGACGCCAGCGTTGTATGCGTTATATTTGCGAATTGGTTTACCGGACTCTCCGAGATTTGAGGCCATTAAGGATAAAGAGAAGATCTCCGCCTTTCAAAGTATTACGAATCTATGGACGAATGAGTATCGCCGTAGAACCACAATGCTATGGATTGTTTGGTTCTGTGTCGTTTTTTCCTACTATGGGATGTTTTTATGGCTACCCAGTGTGATGGTATTAAAAGGTTTTAGTCTCATTAAGAGTTTTGGCTACGTTTTGATTATGACTCTTGCCCAATTACCGGGCTATTTTACAGCAGCATGGGCAATTGAAAGGTTCGGACGGAAATTTGTTTTAGCTGTCTATTTAATTGGAACGGCAATCAGTGCTTTTCTTTTTGGAAATGCAGAGTCGACGGTCCTGTTAATCACATCAGGAATTCTTTTATCCTTCTTTAATCTAGGGGCATGGGGCGGATTATATGCCTATACACCTGAACAATATCCTACCCTTATTCGTGGGACGGGCTCAGGATCGGCGGCGGCCTTTGGTCGATTAGGAGGAGTGCTTGGACCGTTATTAGTTGGTTATTTAGTGGCGCAAAATACATCCATCTCCACCATCTTTACTATCTTTTGTATATCTGTTTTCATCGCTGCATTTGCTGTGATCTTTTTAGGAAAAGAAACAAAAAATAAAGTATTAGTATAATGTTTTGATGAGAGAGATTTCTATTAAAGAATCTCTCTTTTATTTTTTAACACAGCATGATTTTAGCCCTTTAATGCAGAAAAGCCTTTGAACACAATAGTTTAACCTTATGATTATAGTAGGAATTCAACATTATACTAATTTTTCAGAATTATATTAAAATAATGCAGTTCCTACTAGACGTACAGGAAATTATTTTGTACAATGTTTTCAGAATATTATCTTTTTTTAAACATCTTAGAGATAAAAACAACGCTTAAAAGGGGACTATTCAAAAATAGGGGGTATAGACAGTGAGAAAGAAAAAGTTAGCAGGAATTTTTATGTCGTTCATGATGGCGGCAGGTATGTTGGCAGGCTGTGGTGGTTCATCCAGCACAAGTGGTGAAAAAGACGGCGATACCATTAAAATTGGTGCCAACCTTGAGCTTTCAGGCGGGGTAGCATCTTATGGTCAGTCCATTGAAGAAGGAATCAAATTGGCATTAGAAGAAATCAATAAAGATGGTATTGATGGGAAGCAACTAGAGCTTGTTACCTTCGATAATAAATCAGATGCGGCAGAGGCAACAAGCGGTACAACGAAGCTGATCAGCCAAGATAAGGTATCAGCCATTATTGGTGCAGCTACAAGTACAAACACATTGGCACAAGTACAAATTGCTCAAAAGAACAAAATTCCATTGTTGACACCAACTGGAACAAACCCAACGATTACAAATAAAGACGGCGTGCTAAGTGACTTCGTATTCCGTACTTGCTTCATCGATCCTTTCCAAGGAACTGTAGCAGCTAACTTTGCTTCTAAGGACCTTAAGGTGAAAAATGCAGCAATCATTATTGATAGCTCAAGTGACTATGCAAAAGGACTTGCTGCTGCATTTACAGAGGCATTCGAGAAAAATGGCGGGAAAATTGTCAAGGAAGAGGCTTATGTTGCAAAGGATACAGACTTTAATGCAATTTTGACTAACATTAAATCTGCAAATCCTGATTTTATCTTCCTACCTGGATATTACGAGGAAGTAGGCCTAATTATTAAACAAGCTCGTGCCCTTGGTATTGAGGCGCCGTTTATGGGTGGCGATGGCTGGGATTCTCCGAAACTAGTAGAAATCGCGGGTAACGATCCATTAAACAATACGTTTATCACGAACCACTATTCATCTGGTGACTCTGATCCAAAGGTACAAGATTTCGTAAAAGCATTTGAAGCAAAATATGATGGTAAATCTCCTGACGCATTTAATGCATTAGGGTATGACTCACTATACTTCCTTGCAGATGCGATTAAGCGTGCAGGAAGCAGTGACCCTGAAAAGATCCAAAAAGCACTTGAAGAAACAGATGGTCTTCAATTAGTATCTGGAACCATGAAGCTTGATAAAAACCACGATCCAATTAAATCTGCAGTAATCCTTGAATACAAAGGCGGAAAGCAAGAATTTAATACTAAGGTTGACCCTGAATAAATTTTATAGAGTACAAAAAGAATAGGGAGTCATTTTGTCTCCCTATTCCTATTTAGATAATATTTTCCTATTTTTAGGAGGAAACTAGACATGGAATTTTTACAACAGCTGGTTAACGGGGTATCATTAGGCAGTATTTATGCGTTGATAGCCCTTGGTTATACAATGGTTTACGGAATTGTAAAATTAATTAACTTTGCCCATGGAGATGTCTTCATGGTCGGTGCATTTATCGGTTTTTATTCTATTACTATATTAGATTTAGGATTTTTCCCTTCCCTTCTCATTTCCATGGCTATTTGTGCCATCTTAGGGGTTCTAATTGAGAGAATCGCGTACAAGCCATTGCGTAATGCCACAAGGATTGCGGCTCTTATTACAGCAATTGGAGTATCACTGTTAATTGAATATGGAGTTATTTATGTACGAGGCGCACAGCCAGAAGCATACCCTGGTGACCTTATCCCGGCAACAAGTATTGATTTCCTGGGTGTGAAGGTTAGCAGTCAGTCATTGATGATTTTAGGTACTTCTGTAGTATTAATGATTCTTTTGCAATTTATCGTTCATAAAACCAAAATTGGTAAAGCTATGCGTGCAGTTTCTTATGATATGGATGCTGCAAGATTAATGGGTATCAATGTTAACAATACTATTTCCGCAACTTTTGCGATAGGATCAGCGTTAGCAGGAGCGGCGGGTGTTGCTTTTGGTATGTACTATACAAAAATTGAACCATTAATGGGGATTATTCCAGGCCTTAAAGCCTTCGTTGCGGCGGTACTCGGAGGAATTGGAATTATTCCAGGTGCAATGGTTGGCGGCTTGTTGTTGGGTGTCATTGAGTCACTTGTAAGTGCTGCTGGCTTCTCCTTATGGAGAGATGGCGTAGCGTTTGTCGTACTAATCTTAATTTTGATTTTCCGTCCAGCCGGTTTATTCGGTAAAAATGTACGGGAAAAAGTGTAAGGGGGCAAGCGCATGAATATTCTTAAAGGTGCGAAAGGTTTTTGGTCATCAATCGTATTAGCCGTTGTTCTTGGTATTGTCATGCAATTTTTAATTACCGGAGAAATAATTAATTTCTTTT
The DNA here is from genome assembly GCF_047237705.1 of Neobacillus canaveralius. NCBI lineage: Bacteria > Bacillati > Bacillota > Bacilli > Caryophanales > Bacillaceae > Neobacillus > Neobacillus canaveralius. The sequence continues at coordinate 199,988 of NZ_JBDFLL010000001.1, forward strand.
ATGTAAATACACTTTATTTTATCGGTATCAACATTATTCTTGCTGCAAGCTTACATCTGATTATTGGAATTACCGGACAGTTTTCAATTGGACATGCAGGCTTTCTTGCTGTAGGCGCTTATGCCTCAGCGATTATTACGATGAAATTAGAGCTTCCCTTCGCGCTTGGATTATTGGCGGGAGGAGTAGCAGCTGCGATTGCAGGCTTAATTATTGGAATTCCTACACTTCGGCTAAAAGGAGATTATCTAGCAATTGCCACGCTTGGGTTTGGTGAAATTGTCCGGATTGTCTTTTTAAATATTGAATATGTCGGCGGAGCAAGCGGGATGACCGTTACGCAGCTTACTACTTGGCCATGGTTATTTGGAAGTATTCTGTTAACACTTATCGTGATTAGAAACTTTACCAATTCGACACATGGGCGTGCTTGTATTTCTGTTAGAGAAAATGAAATTGCGGCTGACGCCATGGGGATTAACACGACTTATTATAAGGTTATTGCATTTGCCATCGGAGCCTTTTTTGCTGGTGTCGCGGGGGCATTATATGCACACAACTTCTTCATTATCCAGCCGACAAACTTCGGTTTCTTAAAATCTTTTGATATCTTAATCTTTGTTGTTCTTGGCGGGCTGGGAAGCATGTCTGGTGCAGTATTGGCTGCAATCCTTTTAACAATTGTTTCTACCTACCTGCAAAGTTACCCTGAATTACGGATGATTATTTATAGCTTAGTATTAATTATTATGATGCTTTACCGTCCACAAGGAATTATGGGAACAAGAGAATTAACTTCATTCTTTAAGTTTGGTAAGTCTGGAAAAGGAGGAGTCAATGATGACAGCAAACAACCCGTTGCTTAAAGTAAATAATGCAGGCATCCGTTTTGGCGGATTAAAGGCTGTTTCAGACGTGAACCTCGAGTTGAAGCAAGGTGAATTAGTAGGGTTGATTGGGCCAAACGGTGCCGGTAAAACCACATTCTTCAACTTGTTAACAGGCGTATATGTACCAACTGAAGGCAGTATTGAGCTAGATGGAGATAAATTAAATGGATTAGCACCCTATAAGATTACTAAAAAAGGAATCAGCAGAACCTTTCAAAATATTCGTTTGTTTAATGAATTGTCAGTGCTTGATAATGTAAAGGTTGCTTATCACTCCCTTGCAAAGCATTCGATTATGAGCTCAATCTTCCGCCTCCCTAAGCACTTTTCAGAGGAAAAGTATATGGAGCAAAAAGCGGTAGAATTTTTGAAAATCTTTAATCTAGATAATGTTATGCATGAAACGGCGAAAAACCTGCCGTACGGTCAACAGCGCCGCCTAGAGATTGCCAGAGCACTTGCCGCTAATCCGAAATTGTTGCTGCTTGATGAACCTGCAGCGGGTATGAACCCACAGGAAACAGAAGAATTAATGAATTTAATTGCTTTAATTCGTAAAAAGTTTGATTTAACAATTCTTTTGATTGAGCATGACATGCTCCTTGTTATGGGTGTATGTGAGCGAATCTATGTACTTGACCATGGCCAGCTTATTGCAGAAGGAACTCCTGAGCAAATCAGAAATAATCCAAAAGTCATCGAAGCATATCTTGGCGAGGAGGTTTCGTAATGCTGAAAATTGAGGATATCAATGTATACTATGGCAATATCCATGCCTTAAAGGGCGTTTCTCTCGATATTAATGAAGGGGAAATCGTGACCTTAATTGGAGCAAATGGAGCAGGAAAAAGTACGCTGTTAAAAACAATTTCCGGATTACTAAAGCCAAAGAACGGAAGCATCTTGTTTGAGGGTCAATCGATTTCAGGTAAGGTAGCACAGACAATTGTGAAACAGGGACTTTCACACGTTCCTGAAGGTCGTCGTGTTTTTGCTAATATGTCCGTAGAAGAGAACCTTGAATTAGGAGCTTATTTACGGAAGGATAAACAAGGGATTAAGGATGACTTTGAAAAGGTCTTTAACCTGTTCCCACGTCTTCTCGAGCGGAGGAAGCAAATGTCTGGTACGTTATCAGGCGGGGAGCAGCAAATGCTTGCCATGGGCAGAGCGTTGATGGCACGCCCGAAGCTTTTACTATTAGACGAGCCTTCAATGGGACTTGCTCCCCTTTTAGTTAAAACGATCTTTAGAATCATTGAAGAGATTAACAAGTCTGGTACTACCATCCTGTTGGTGGAGCAGAATGCGAACATGGCATTATCAATTGCGGACCGCGCCTATGTTATTGAGACTGGAAAAATCGTCCTATCAGGTTCTTCCGATGAATTAAATCAGAGCGATCAAATTAGAATGGCCTACCTTGGTGGACATTAAAAAGACATGTGAATTCACATGTCTTTATTCTTGGAATATTACATTTTTGCCTTTTGTTGTTGTGTTTCTAGCTTAAATTGATGGCGGAGCTTTGGCTGGAGGGCATGTTTAATTTTTATCGCATACTCTTCATATAGCTGCTCTAAACCAACTAAAGCAAGAGAGAAAAAGTTTGCGTAATTTTTTTGAACCTCCCACTTTAACTCGTTCTTACCACAAATACTATATTTATTTAATTCTTCAATTTCTTTTTGAATTTTTGCTAATTCCATTTTCTGTTCTGCCTCAGGTAAAGATAGGACATAATCAATCTTTTCAATATAGTTTTGAGATTTTTCAATCTTGCTTTTAATTTCTTCATAGCCTGCTTTATCAATCAGACCATACTTTAATTTAAAATCATTTAATTTTTGAGCAGAATCATAGGTTGAGTTTACGATATCATCACGTGTCATTTGTGTGGTTTCATAGCTTAGCATATGCTTCCAAGATGGCTGGGTAATCGCCTTTCGGTGGTCCTCAAGGGTATGACAGAATTTTTTAAAGCCGTGAAGCTCTGGATTTTCAAAAGCTGGGCTTGCAGGGTCAAGGAACGGTGCAAGCGGTGCGACAAAGTAGAAAAGTCTTGGATCTTGATTGCATGCCAGATGGATTTCTTCACAGAAATCAATGTTTTCAATCGCACTTTGATAGGTTTGACTTGGAATACCTGTCATAAAAAATAAATCGATTTTCTTGGCACCATGTTTTAAGGCGAAATTAAGCGTTTCAATTACTTTAGGATTGGTACAATTAAACTTACCATTATAGCGTCTAATTTTTTCATCATGAGTTTCGAGGGTAATTTCAATGCTGTATTTTGGACAGCTTTCATTCATCATTTTGAAGAACTCTTCACCCGCGTATTGGAATAATTCAAACACGATTTCATTTTTGAGGTTAAGCTCTTTGAGACGGCTGAAGAATTCTTTTACATATTTACGTCCGCCTTGACGCAGGTCATGCAGGATAAAGATTGGTGCGCGGCTGAAGCGTGAAATAAACTGAATATCCTCAACCAACTTTTCTGGTGAACGTAAGGCTAGAGAACTTCTACCGCAGTTTTGATCATAGGCGTCTTTTGAACCGCCGCAGATGAGACAGTTTTGCGAACAGCCTCTAGCTGTCAGTAATGCAGTATTAGGATATTGCAGCCAGCCGTTGTATGGAAGTGGATCTAGAAAGTTACGATATTTAAAGACAGACCGGACGGTGTAACGATAGCCAGGGACATCAATATCGTCCAAATCCGTTGGTACATAAGTGATTGGGTTATAACCAATCTCACTGCCTTTTTTCCAGGTTAGATTTGGAATGTCAGCATAGTGCATATTTCCAAGCTCCAATTTATTCATCAGCAGAAGCATCAGCTTTTCTGTTGAGTCACCGCGCATGACGAAGTCAATAAAAGGATATTTAATTAGCTCTTTATGATAATAGGTAGCAGATAAGCCCCCAAAAATCATCGGTGTATCAGGATGAAGCTTATTAACAATTTTAGCTAGTTCAATACTGCCATGTGCATGTGGCAGCCAATGAAGGTCTATCCCGAAAGCACGTGTTTTAATCTTTTTTAGCTTCTTTTCAACATCGAATTTTTCACTCATCAGCATTCGGTTGGCGATATTGATAATTTTTACGCGAAGACCAAAACGTTCTAAATAGTCAGCAATACTTGTTAAACCAATTGGATACATTTCAAACACTGGTGATGACGGCACTACATCGCTAATAGGACCTGCAAGCAGGGAATTTTTTCGAAAGTCATAAACACTTGGTGCGTGCAAAAGGACTAAATCATACTTCATATAAGCCACCCTTTTCGAATTAATTAGGTTTATATTATTTATTGTGAATAATTTCACATATAGTTTTTGATTTAACTGTGGCAAAGTGATAAACCAGATAAGTTCTTGTTAATATCCACTTTTGTAATTATTTTCTAGCTACCTTTATTTTACTATAATGATGGATTAATAGAGTGACAAACGGGTGACAACAATGTGGAGATTCCGTGGAAATAAATTAAACCCAAATAAACGTTTGAGCATATTTTAATGGGAACACATATAAAGGAGGAAAATGTCTTGAATTATTATGGTTATCCCAATCAGTACGGAATGTATCCTGGAATAGAACCAAACCAACAGCTAAATCGTTTTGGCGGCGGGCAGCAGCCTGGATTCCCACCCCCTCCATTTGGTGGCGGACAGCAAGGCTTCCCGCCATTTGGAGGAGGAGGAGGAGGACAACAAGGTGGGGCACCATCTTCACCACCACCATCTTACACGCCACAAGAATCACCCTCTTTATACGCTGTAGACCCCGGGGCAATTAGAGGCTGCCTTTATCGCTATACCTATATTTGGCTCAACAATGGCAGCAGTTTCTGGTTTTATCCAACATATGTTGGAAGAGATTCAATTGCCGGATATCGCTGGAGAGGATTCCGCTGGGTATATTATGGAACAGACTTAAGAAGAATTCGATCATTTAGATGCTCATAAAAGCAAACGGGAGGTAAGGAAGACTACGATTCCTTACCTTTTTTATCTTTGATGGAGAAAATTGTTATAATAATGAAAAAAGGATGAAGGATGAGGAAATTGGCAAAGGTTAAAACGAATGCAATTCGAATACTCGATAGCAAAAAGATCTACTATGAAGTGCTTACATACGATAATCAAGATGGAAAAATAGATGGTGTTTCTGTTGCAGCAAAGATAGGCAGGGACCCGAGTGAAGTATATAAAACACTAGTCGCTCAAGGTGCAAGTAAAAGTATTTATGTATATGTGATACCAGTGGAAGCAGAATTAGATTTGAAAAAAGCAGCAAAGGCAGCAGGGGAAAAGAATGTGGAGATGATCCCTGTTAAGGATATTTTGAAATGGACCGGATATATTCGCGGTGGCTGCTCGCCCATTGGGATGAAAAAGGATTATAAGACATTTATCGATGAAAGCTGTTTAGAGCTTGAAAATATGGTGGTCAGTGCGGGGAAAATAGGCGTCCAAATCGTAATCGATCCAAAATTGTTAATAAATCTGACAAAGGCTGAAACAGTTGATGTCAGAAAATAATTAATAGGCATTCACCTATAAACTGATATTGCATAAGATATGTTGAAATGAAAAGCGGAAGCGCCTTGATTAGGGAAAAAATAAACTGCTTTTTTCCTAGTGAAAAATGTAGTTCAATTTTTCCTAGGGGTGCTGCAGCTAGACATATGAAACTTTGCTATGTCACGTAAAAGGGAGTGTTCAGAAGTGGCAGGAAAGATAAAAAATTATTATGCAGGCGGCAATACAGCTAGGGGATTTCATAACCTTTATGATTCAAACCTCCAAGGGCTAGAACGGCTCTACATTCTTAAAGGAGGACCTGGAACAGGAAAATCCTCTTTAATGAAGAACATCGGTAATGAATGGCTCGAAAAAGGGTATGACATTGAGTTCTTGCATTGCTCATCAGATAATGGTTCTATTGATGGAGTGATTATACGTGCCTTAAAGGTGGGGATCGTGGACGGAACCGCTCCGCATGTAATTGAACCCAAAGCTCCAGGTGCTGTGGAACAGTATATTAATCTAGGGGAAGCATGGGACGCGAAGGCGCTTGCTGGTGAGAAAACAAACATTCAACGTTTAACTAAACAAATCAGTGCATCCTTTAATTTAGCTTATTCAACCTTTAAACAGGCTTTAGATATCCATGATGACTGGGAGAAAATTTATATTGAAAACATGGATTTTGAAAAAGCAGATCAGTTGACAAACAAGTTAATTCAGTCCTTTTTTGGAAAGCTGAAAATAAATAAACAGGCAGATATCCGCCATCGGTTCTTAGGGGCTGCAACACCAAATGGAGCGGTTGATTTTGTTCCGAATTTAACAGAGGATATAGAAAAACGCTATTTTATTAAAGGGCGTCCTGGTTCTGGGAAATCAACGATGTTGAAAAAGCTCGCGGCAGCGGCAGAAGCAAGAGGCATTGATACAGAGGTTTATCACTGTGGATTTGACCCTAACAGTTTGGATATGGTGATCTATAGAGAGCTTGGTATAGCTATTTTTGACAGTACAGCTCCACACGAGTATTTCCCGAGCCGTGCCGGCGATGAAATCATTGACATGTATGAGCTTTTGATTACTCCTGGGACGGATGAAATTTATGAAGATAAAATTAAACCAATCGCAGAAAGCTATAAGAATAAAATGCAGGAAGCCATCTCTTATTTAGCAAGAGCGAAAGAACTTCACGATCAGCTCGAAGCGATCTACGTTCCAGCGATGGATTTTGCTGTTGTCGACCATATACAGGCAAGGATCGCAGAGGAAATTAGACAATTAGAACACGAGACAAATGTAAGTACTCAGTTGTAAAAAGAACATTTCCCGCAAAGTAAAGGCTTCTGTTTTCGGTGCTTTCCTAATTAAAAGACACCAGAATTGACGTATGAATTGGCATACGTCTTTTTCCTAATTTATCAAGGCTTTTACGAAATTTCATAACCTGTTACATGGCTGAATTGATCTTTTCAGCATATTGATTCTAGAGGACCCGCACTTATCAGTTGAGGGATAGTAACGAGCTAATAAATAAACGGAAAAATTCCGCTTAATTTAGTAATTACAATAAAAAGGGCTTAAATAGGCGGAGGGATTCCGTCTATTAGCTTGAAAAATTGGAAAATGGGAGATATTTCTTTGATTAAGCGGAAAAACTCCGCTTATATACCCCGAAACGAGCTCTATTCTGCATTTAAGCGGAAAAATTCCGCTTAATTTACTTATGCTGATTATTCGATTAAGGACAAGCCTCTTATTTAAAAGGTTTTATTTCAAAAATCCAAGAGCCCATTTCTCCTGCGGTCATTTCTACCCCTCAATAGACCAAAGAGAGTCGGCTTCCCTAAGTGGTAGGCCGACTTTATTTATTCTATTGAGGATTTGTTTTACTTTGCTGCCCTTTATTTCGTTTATTACCCTTGCTGTTATCTCCGCTGACAAACTCACTCGCGAATTCAGCCTCAGCATGTCCTGCTTGAGGTGAATTTTGATTTTTACTGCCCTTATTAACTTTTTTGGTCATAGTAGTCTCCTCCTTTATTCTATCGGTTCCATTTAGTTTGGCATTAAGGGCATACTTTATGCATTCTCATAGAGGGGTTCTAGAGTGTTTATAGAATTACTAGGAGAGCTAAAATAGAAATATAGGAACTTTTTTAGGGGTGAAGGATTTTGACCAAAGCAATAGAAAAACTAACCACCTTGTTTGAAGAGAATCGGAACGATGAAAATGCCGGGCCAATGAAAAAATATATGAAGGGTCACTTCCCTTTTTTAGGAATTAAGTCGCCGCTCCGTAAAGAGCTTGAGAAGCAATTTTTCAAAGAGACAGAGATTTTGAAAAAGCCATTTGACAAAGATTTCGTGTCAGGTCTTTGGGAAAAGGAAGAAAGAGAATACCACTATACAGCTATTACGTATACAGGGAAATTTATTAAGAAACTGCCAAAAGATGTGATTCCATTTCTTGAAGTGCTAATTACGACCAAATCCTGGTGGGATAGTGTTGATTCCATTGCTCCTCTAGTTGGAGAGCTCGCTAGGAAGTATCCTGAAATAATCGAAGAGACTATTGATGGTTGGTCAGTCGATGATAACTTTTGGCTGCGGAGAACTGCAATTCTTTTTCAATTAAAATATAAACAGCAAACCAATGAATCACTTCTTTATGATTACATTGTTAAGAATGCCGATAGCAAAGAATTCTTCATTCAAAAATCCATCGGCTGGGCATTAAGGGAATACTCTAAAACCAATCCTGTATCTGTTAAGGCGTTTATTCAAGGAAACGAGCTTGCTCCATTAAGTGTAAGAGAAGGAAGTAAGTATCTTTTATGAGCAAAATGGTGAAAATGCATGTGGATATCTGATAAGATGGCAGTAACAAAAATTAGAAATAGGTGAACAGATGATCAAGTGTATTGCATCAGATATGGATGGTACCTTATTAAATTCGTACCAACAAGTTAGTCAGGAAAATAAAGACGCGATTTTAAAAGCCCAGTCACAGGGAATTGAGGTAGTTATAGCAACTGGGAGGTCATATCAAGAGGTACGGTTTGTCCTTGATGAAGCAGATTTACAGTGCCCTGCAATTTGTGTAAACGGTGCAGAAGTTCGCTCAAAAGAAGGAGAAATTTTATCTGCTACACCAATTGAAAAGCACGTAGCCAAAAAGGCTGCGGAAAAGCTAATGGAAAAGGATGTCTATTTCGAAATCTATACAAACCAAGGTACATACTCTCTAGATCCTAATAAAGCCGTGGCCATTATAGTTGACATTGTAGTCAGTGCTAATCCTGATGTGAAACCAGAAGATGTGATTAAACGAGCAGAAGAACGCACTCGTCATGGTTTAGTCCATCAGGTTGAAAGCTATGATGTTTTATTTAATGATGAAACACAAAAAATATACAAGCTTTTTGGGTTTGCACTGGATTCAGACAGACGTGAAGCTGCAGAAAACGCACTGGAAGAATTAACAGAGTTGGCGGTGTCCAGTTCAGGCCATAACAATCTGGAAATCACTCATCGAAATGCTCAAAAAGGAATTGCTTTAGAAACGTTTGTGAAATCAAATGGAATCGAAATCTCAGAAACAATGGCAATGGGTGATAGTTTTAATGACATCTCCATGCTGGAAAGAGTAGGCAGAGCGGTTGCGATGGGGAATGCCGATTATGAAATAAAAACTCTGTGTGATGTGATTACCGCAACAAATGATGAGCATGGAGTTGCCCAGGCAATACTGGAAGTTTTATAGGAAAGGAAGAGATGGATGTTCAAAGTGTGTTCCATTTTATTATCGATGATTCTATTGATATCAGGTTGTTCTCTTTTTGAAAAAGAAAATCTGCAGCCGAAGAACCATGAAGAGGATGAAGCAATCGTCCTGCAGCCAGAGATTGAAGTAGTTGCTGATACACTAAGCGTGCCATGGTCGATAAGTGCGGTCAATGAGACTTTTTATGTGAGTGAACGAACAGGAAGTATCGTGAAAATTGATAATGGAAAAATGGAACGGCAGCAAGTAGAGTTAGAAAAACCGCTCGCGAAAGCGGCAGAAGCTGGACTGCTTGGCTTTGTGCTAGATCCGGGGTTTCCTGGCAATCATCAGGCATTTGCTTATTATACGTATGAGAATGGGCAGGGACAGTTTAACAGAGTGGTTGTATTGCAGTTTGAAGGGAATCAATGGAAAGAAGAAAGGATTCTTCTTGATAAGATTCCGAGTGCAGCATACCATCACGGAGGTCGTATGAAGATTGGTCGTGATGGCAAGCTTTACATTACCACTGGTGATGCCACTACTCCGGAGCTCTCTCAGGATAAAACGTCCCTAAATGGGAAGATTCTAAGAATGAATTTAGATGGCAGTATTCCAGGTGATAATCCCTTTGGAAATTCCTATGTTTACAGCTATGGACATCGGAATCCTCAGGGGCTGGTGTGGATGGGTGATACGTTGTATGCGAGTGAGCATGGTCAATCTGCACACGATGAAGTCAATTTAATAAAGCCAGGAGCAAATTATGGCTGGCCGGTAATCCAAGGAAATGAAGAGAAAACCGGAATGGAGACACCGTTGTTCCAGTCTGGCAATGAAACCTGGGCTCCATCAGGAATGGCGGCACATGACGGTAGGTTGTATGTAGCTACATTACGAGGAAATGCAATTCGGGAGTTTGACATTAAAAGAAATACGACAAGTCCGGTTATTACTGGATTAGGAAGATTACGTGATGTTTATGTCGATGATGAATACCTCTATTTTATCAGTAACAATACAGACGGCAGAGGGAATCCTGATGAAAAAGATGACAAATTGTACCGAGTGTTGCTGACGAATCTGAACGGGTAAAGGCTGGTGTGATTATGACGACAAAAAGCAATAAATTACAATATGGATGGACACTGATTGCCCATCCAACGTATCAAATCTTTACGAACAAAAACTCCTACGTCATTATCGATGAAGACAATGACGTCATGCTCAGATTTACCCTCCAAGAAAACGAAATCGAAATCCAAGGCGCAAACTGGAACCTAAACTACAAAATCAACCTCGGCTTCAAAACCATAAAGATTATTAACACACCCGAAGACTAAAACAACGGCACCATTTATTCAAAATCCAATGCATAAATGATGGATTTTGAATAAATGGTGCCTGTCACCGTTAAATGGTCACCGTTTAAAGAATCTCTATTTTCAATAAGTTAACCTGTGATACTAGGAGTTCTTCGTATTGTTTTTGGGCTTGGAAGTTGATTTCTTGCTGGCTCATTTCTGGGTTTTCTTTTTTTACTTTTTCTATCATGTCTTTTTGTACTTTTTGGGAGAGGACGATGAGTTGGTATTGTTGTTTTTCAGTTTCCCAAAATTTTTCTTCTCCGTATTCGTTAATCATGGCTTTTGCTGATTCGAACTGATCGTATTGAGCGCGGACCTTGTTGATTTCTGTTTCGATTTCTGCGTCAGTTGCCGTGTGGCCTTTTTCTTCTGCAAGCATCGCCATTGAGCGAAGGCGGATGATTTGTGTTAGTAATTGATTTTGGTCTTCAACCAGCTTTTCTTGTGAATCCCAGTAAGCTAATGCTTCCTTCAATTGATTACCGGTATAGCGCTTCTGGTCTGTTTCGCGATTGATCGCAAGCTGGAGATTATTAATAAACTTGTAGAAGTCTACATCTTCATCGGTAATCCATTCTCCGTTAATCGAAGCAACACCCTCAGTTTTTTCCACCTCATAACTGATTACCTTTTCAGTCTTTTCCTTATCTTTTTCTAAGATAAAGAGTATTTCATATTTACCGGGCATCGGAAGTTCAACCTTACCAGAATAGGTGCCATCTTCCCCTTCCGTTAATTTCACTTTCGTCATCCCGTGGTCCATATTGGTCATGGAGAATTCTGCTGAAACGTCCAGCCCAGTTACGCCCTCATCCTTTGCATTTACTTGAATTTCAAAAGGCATTTCTTTATCTGGCTGTTGGTAGAGTGGCTTTGTGATATCAATACTATACTCAGGGTCGGCACTACAGCCTGCAAGCAACGCCAATAACAGCAGTGCGGTCAACCTCATCGCTTTTTTCATGATTCTATCCCTCCAAGATTATGTGTTTGTAAGAATTCCTCCACGGTGTATTTTTCCATTTTTCCTTTATTTAAATAAGCGACATGTGTACAAACCTGTTTGATCTCATCGAGATGATGGGAGGAGAGCAGGATGGTTTTATCATGAAGTGATTTTAATACTTCTAAAATTTCCCTTCGTCCCATGGGGTCAATCCCGCTTGTTGGCTCATCGAGAATCAGAATACTGGAATCCTGATAAAGGGTGATGGCTAATCCAAGGCGCTGCAGCATGCCTTTAGAATATTTTTTTACCTGCATATCGCGGTCATCCCATAAACTTACTGATTTAAGGACATTTTCAATGCGTTCCTGGTTAACTGTCTTAGAAACAGCTTCTGCAAAAAAGGTAATATTCTCAAGCCCAGTCAACATTGGATAGAGCTGAAATTTTTCTGGCAAGTAGGCAATGGCCTTTTTCCAATCATGATTCTTCTTCGTGACTTGAACTCCATTTATGGTAATCGACCCTTGTTTCACAGGAAGAAGACCAAGAAGACTATTAATAAAAGTCGACTTCCCGGCACCATTACGGCCAACAAGTGCGCAAATTTCATGTTTATGAATCTCAATATTGATCGACTCCAGGATTAATTTTTTCCCGAAGGATTGATTTAGACCCGATACCGTAATCATTCAAAGCCCTCCTTACGGTGAAAAATAATCGCTGCTGCGATAGATGTGATGAACCAAAATATCAGATTTCCGAGTAAAAAGAAAACTGGCTTTGTCCACATGAAAGCCTGGAGAAGCCTTGACATGTGACCAAATGAATAAACACCCATGCCTGTTTCAAGGAACATTCTTACAGACTGCAAGGGATTTAAAAAATAGCCTGCAGAAAATACTTTTACATTTTCATAGGTAATGTCAGGCAGTAGTGATAGTAAGAGAAAATCGTGTAAGAAGAAAAAGTAAAACCAGACAAAAATCGTATATCCGATGATCTGCATTCTGGAAGTGCTAAAGCTACCAATTGCGGCGCCCATTTGCAGGAATATAAGTGACATAGCCACAATCGCCAAAATAAAGATGAAATAAGCCTTCATATCTAGTTGGAAATTAAACTTTAGTAATAGTAAATAGAGAAAGAACCATACTAAGATTGGAACAAGGACAACCGTGTAGAGACCTAAGCTTTTTCGCAGTAAAAAGCTCGTATAATTATCTTTCTTGGTTAGCAGCATGATTAAAGTCTTTTGTTCCTTTTCCTGAAAGATTGAGAATGCGCCGATAAACAGGCAAAGAATCGGGATGAAATAAATAATCGTATCAAACAAATTAATTAAGAGGACATAAAAGCCTTTATCAAATGAAAGGGCGGTGGAACGAAACAAGATACTGACTGAAATCAGAACAATGATACTTAAAGCGAGCCATAATCCTTTTCCCCTTATGTTTTCCTTCCATTCCTTCCAAATGTAATGCATAGTAAATGTCTCCCTTTTAGTAAAATCAGCACTGCGGCCAGCAATACCCCAGCTATTAGGATGATATGGTTATTGCCTTTGGCAGCGGCTAGCGGGTGCGGGTCATTAAACATAACCTTTTCGTCCATCAACACTGCATTCATTTTTTCATAGATAGGCAGTGCTGGACTTTTTAAAAATAAATAAGATAATTCTTGATCTTCTAGCAGTTGATACAATGAAGATCGATAGGTTATAGGAAAGTCCCCTATACCATCCTGGTTTAAATCGGTGAGCGGGAAGGAGCTTCCCCAGTCATTTCCTGTGCCATTATGACTCCAGAAATTGTTTTCACCACTTCCACCTATGGTAACAGCGGGAATAGTATTTTCTGTGATCAGATTTCTGGAAAAAATTTGTTCATTGGAACTGGACCAAAGCTCAATCCCAATTTGATTTTGAGAAATTTTATTGCCTTCAAAACTGTTTCTTGTAGCCTGGTCAATGTAAATTCCTCTTTGGTTCATGTAAAACGTATTGTTTTTTATAAGATTATCATTGGCTTGCAGCAGCAGTAATCCAAAGGATTGGTTTCCATAGTTTACGATAAAATGATTATCTTCCAATACGAGATGATTAGAATTCATGACCGCAGCGCCGCCCGTATTCATCGTAAATGTATTTTTCTTAAAAATATTCTCATCGGAATACATGTAATGCAGACCGTACCGTGTGTTACTAATATTATTTTGATAGCTTTCATTTTTGTTACCATAGTCGAAAAACATGCCATCGCGCGTACCTTCGATCTTGTTATGGGTTAAGAGGTTATTATTTGAGTAATAGATATGAATTCCATTACCCTGCGCGGCAATTTCCCCTTTACCCATGCCTTTGATTTCAACATGAGAGATTTTATTGTGGTGTGCCTGGCTTAAATAGATTCCATGAAAGGATTCGGTAATCTTAATGTTATCAATGACATTCCCGTTGGTATAAATCTTAATCCCGGCATACTCCTCAGCAGAGTTACGGTCCATGCCGCTATTTGTGACACTAAGTTTTTTAATAGTCACGTTAGGAGCTTTAATAGAGATGACGTTTCCAGTTCCATCTCCTTTTATCACGGTGTTAACAGTGCCAGCTAAGGTGATTGATTTATTGATGACAATATTGCCCTCATACGTTTTATTTTCGAGTTGTAATACTGCTCCTTCTTCCAAACTGTCGATCATGGCTTGCAAGTTTTCGGCAGCACTATTTTTCTCAGGAAATACTAGAATAATGATAGAGAAAACGAAAAGAAAGAGCAGTAAGTTTTTCATCTTTTTCGATCCTTCCATAACGGAATCAATAATAAAATAAAGGCTGTAATTAGGAAATACGAGCCGTAGCCAAGTACACTTTCTGTGACAAAGTTTGCAACTGTATTATGCCCTAAAAGCGGCGGCACAAAGGGGTCGATTTTTATCGGTGCGGTTGGGCTTAAGTTGGTACCAAATTTACGAAGGGCATGTGTAAGGTCCCAAACACCTAGACTGCCGCCAATGATAAACAAACCAATTAATCCGTATAGTACCGATTTTTTTCGCAGGATGGCTGTCAAGAGAGTAACCGCGGCTAAACCAATCACTAAGTATGATAGATACGCTAATTCAGGGAAATTCTCTTCACTGAAGTTTTCCATTCCAATATAGTGGTTTAAACCATTAACAATATCAATTTCGCCTTCGAGTTTGTTAGGATAAACAATGATATTTAACCCTTCTGGATACTGAGGAGCAAAGAAAATCATCTGCCACCAAGGAAAGAATAATGAAAGTCCGACAAGGACGGCAGCAAGGGCAATTAGTATTGATGAAACCATGGATAATTTTTTTGCCTTCATGTAAAACAAGTCCTTTCTAAAACGGAGAAGGGTACCAATTGATTCAATTGATACCCATCGCCAACATATTATTGCTTTGGTTTTACAAGGAAGTAGCCGGTCATTTCTTGGTGCAGTGCTGAACAGAAGTTAGTACAGTAAAGCGGGAACGTACCTGCTTTGTCTGCAGTAAATTCTAGCGTATTCGTTTGGCCAGGCTGTACTTCCATGTTTAAGTTATAGCTGTTGATGGCAAATCCGTGGGTAATATCCTCATCAAAATCTGTATTCGTTAAGTGGATAAACACCTTATCTCCTTGATTGACTTCAATCACATCAGGACGTTTAGCTTTGGCGTCAAAGATAAACTTCGAGCGCATGGCGATACCGTAGACATGTACTTCATTTCCATTGCGGACAATTTTTGCGTCCTCTTGCTTGTAGGTCGCAAGCTTATTGTTTTCGTCCTTTGGATAAACTTCAATCGTTTTAATCTTATCTGCCTTAATGATTTGAGCGTAGTGTGGCTCAGGATTTACAGGTGAAGATTGAATCACTTTCATTTTACCGCTAATATCAATAAGCTGCATGGACTCAGGATGTGATGGTCCAACAGATAAATAGCTGTCTTTTGCAATTTTGTTCAAGGCAATCAGCCATTTTCCGTCAGGTGAAACAGTGTCACCTTCAGCTGCTACAGAGTGTCCTGGAGAGTATTGAACAGGAACACGGTCTAACGTTTCACCTGTTTTTGGATCCCATTTCACAATTTCAGAAGAAATGAACATCGTTGTATAAGCCATTCCTTTGTCATCAAATTGAGTGTGAAGCGGTCCAAGTGCATTTTCAGGGTTAACTTCTCTTTCCATAATAGAATCGTAGTTGATAATCGGAATACCGTTTCTCTCGCCAGCGAAATCTTGTTTTTCAATCGCTTCAAATGCTTTCTCAAAAGAGAATACTGTCATCGATGGTGCTAGTTTACCAGAAGCAATAAAGTGTTTTCCATCTGGCGTTACGTCCACACCGTGTGGGGATTTCGCAACAGGTACTAGGTAAATTCCGCCTTTATGCTTTTCAGGGAATATCATTTTTTGACCAGTAACTTCATCATACTGCCCGTCTGCAACCATTTTCTCAAGCTCTTTCCAGTTAAAAAGAATAATGTAATCACGGTCAGCCTGTGAGGCGTTAATTTCTAGATTCGTAGTCGCTTCTTCTGTGTTATAAGTTGTCATAACTGCCCAATCTGCAGAGCTTTTCTTTCCAGCGTCTGATAAATCATAAGACCATGGCGGAAGCGCAACCTGGTAGGCAATGTTTAGTTTTTCTTGGTTTTGATCAAACGTTACCGCTGACATTACTCCGCGGTAATCGGTGCTGTATTCATCTAAAGACTTGTATTCAGAACCGATTGGAACCGCGAAACGTGTTGGCAAGAACATGTACTCAGTATTTTCCGTAACGAACGCCGCACAGTGCGGACCGCTTGTGTTTGGGACATTGATAATGTCTTTTACGGTAAACGTTTCTAAATCCATTGCGGCTGCACGGCTATTTCCGACATCCGTTGCAAACATGTATTTACCGTCGTAGTCACCCTTTGTTTCAGAGAATGCCGGGTGGTGCAGGTCTCCCCACGTATAGCCGCCCATCATTTCTTTAGAATGTTCGTCAAATCCATATCCTGTTGCAGAGTCTTGAGAGAATACCGGTACTGTACGGATATGACGCATGGATGGAACACCATAGATAAACATTTGACCGGAGTGTCCACCTGATGCGAATAAGTAGTAATCATCTTTTTCACCGAATGGTACATAAACTTTTTCTGCATTGCTTTTGTTACTACTAGAAGCGACTTCATTGTTTGTACTTTTTGAAAAATCAGCAAAGGAAATTGTTGCTGCAACAAAACCGGCGAGTAAACCAGAGGCGATTGGAACCCATTTCTTCATCTATAACACCACCTTTTTTATTTTTCAGAAGCCTGTTTCAACATATCTAATACTTGCGTGCGTTCTTCATCTGTTAATGGGTTGCCGCCGATAACGCCGGACATAACCGCTGATGTTGGCTCTTTTAAGAATTCTTCAATCGGCTTGCCATGCTTTCCTTCAACGTCTGTAAAGGCCTTTGATAGATCCGGTCCGGTTGCTCCACCTTCTAAACCAAGAGCATCAACTGCGTGACAGCCCAGACATCCTTTACTGTTGAGAATATTTTCTTCATCTACAGAAGCCGTTTCCTTTACTGTCCCGGTGTTTTGATCTTCTGTTTTACTTGTTCCTTCTGCTGGTTCTGTTTGAGCGACCTGAGGTTGTTTATCTGAATCCCCCATAACGACACCAAACACCAAGTATCCAAGACCAAAACCAACTATTAAACTAATCGCAAAGCTAATAATTGCCTTATTCATACTTCCCCCTCCTTCTGTCTATCAACAACTTCATCCTAATTGGATTTCAGGCGTAAATTTGTGATAAACTTCACTGTTTTTTGTGTAATATTGAACGTTTTGTGAAGGGTGTTGAAATGTAAGTGTTTTAAAAATTGAACGTTTTGTGAAGATAATCACTACGAGCTGTGATTTTTTTTACTACAATGGGTACAAGTATTTGAGGTTTACAGAGAGGAGGGGGAGAATGAATCCCGTACATGCTTTAGAGGAACAGCCATTAGGTAGAGTAAGAGCGTTGAAAATCGAGGACTTTCTGCGAAGAATTGTCATTTTCAAGGATTTATCTGAAAAATCCTTGCGTCTTATCGCAAATCGTATTCAGACGTTAACCGTTAAAAAAGGATCACAAGTAATTTGTGAGGATGAAACGGCCAAAGGGGTATTTTTTATTCATACGGGCGCGGTAAAGCTAACGAAACAGGATGAAAGCGGAAATGAGATCATTGTTTGTATGAAGCAAAAGGGTGATGTGTTTGCAGAGGCTTGTTTATTTTCTAAAACCTCTTTGATGTATCCAGCGACAGCTACTATGCTCCAAGACGGACAGCTTTTCTTTTTAGATAAAATGGAATTAGAGAAGGGGCTTCATGAATATCCAGAGCTAGCTGTTCAAATGATCCAATACATGAGTGATTCGTTGCGTGAGATGACTTCAACCTTACGGGACGTGGCGTTGTTAGATGTTTATGCAAAGACGGTTAAAACGTTGGAGCGATTAGGGAATAAATTTAATACCTCCACTTCGAGATGGAACATTGAAATTCCCTTGACGATTCAAGAATTTGCAACTGTGGTAGGGACAACGAGGGAAAGTGTAAGCCGGGTTTTTTCGAAATTGAAAAAAGTGGGAATCATCGATATGAAATCACGGAAAATCATTATTCTTGATATGTGCAGGCTTTGTGCACTTATGAATCAAACGTATTAAAAACGTATAAAAAAAACCTTCGTCATTGACGAAGGGTTAGTTTTTGAATTTATACGTCCAGAAACGTTCGTTGTTGATCCAGACCATCATTTGCGGGTCTTGGTTCTTTAGCTTCTCAGTCACGTCGCCAAACATTTGCTCTGTCTGGGAACGATGTGCCTGAATCGCAGCGAGCTTTTTATCGGCAACGGCGCTAATATTAAGGACGATGTCTGCCTCACCGAGCTCTTCAACACAATTGTTTGAAAAAGCAACGCAGTGCAGTTTTGGCCGTTCGGCAGCAGGCAGCTTTTCTACGGCCCTGACGACCGCCGCACCGGTGGCGTCATGGTCAGGGTGAACGGAGTACCCTGGATAAAAAGTAATGATTAATGATGGATTTACCTCATTTATTAACGAAACAAAAGCATTCGCAAGCTTTTCGTCGTCTTCAAATTCAACCGTTTTATCACGGTACCCAAGCATTCTTAAATCCTGAATTCCTAATGCCGCAGCAGCAGCCTTAAGTTCTTCTTTTCTAATTTTTGGGAGATTTTCTCTATTCG
This sequence comes from Neobacillus canaveralius, assembly GCF_047237705.1. Taxonomy (NCBI): domain Bacteria; kingdom Bacillati; phylum Bacillota; class Bacilli; order Caryophanales; family Bacillaceae; genus Neobacillus; species Neobacillus canaveralius. Next base: position 218,770 of record NZ_JBDFLL010000001.1, read on the forward strand.
TAAAAGGGGGATTCCCCATGTTGCGTCCCATTTCGCCCAAGGTTAAACAAGCATAAGTGACAGGAGTACCATTCTGTACATGAGTAGCAATGGTTCCTGACACTCCAAAAGCTTCGTCATCCGGATGTGGAAAGACGACTAATACATGACGTTCTTTTTCCATAATAGGCTCCTCCTTCCTTTACTCAAACGGTGTAGCGCTAATTTCAAGAGCGACCGCGAGTTTTCCATTGTTATCATGACCGGCTAGCAGCAAACGGTTTTGCTCATCCACTTCAAAATGAGTAAGACCTTCTGCGTAAATCCAGCCAAGGTTTATTTTTAAGCCAACACGATAGGGATCATTTCCAGTGATTTTCCCAATTTCGTATCGTACTAATGCGTTGCGGATATAGGCACCTGCTGAAAAGAAAGTCTGATCATGATGAGATGCATAGGCACCATTTGTAGTTTCTAGATGAATATATACATCCTGGTTCGTGTATGCGTTAATCGCTTCTTGAACCTGGCGATAATCCTTAATCGGTTCCATAATTCTTTCTCCTTTCCCTGTGCAAGGTATGTAAATTAATAATGTTACTATCATACTAAAATCACAATGAAAAAGCGAAATCCTTGCTTTAAAAAAGGCTGTGTTAAATTTGTCTGTTGATTTGCGCTCCACTAAGGAAGGCTTCTTTGAATAATCATCGCAGGGACAGGCGTTCTTTGCCTGTCCCGAGGCACTTCGCTTTCCGCAGGCGGCCCGGGAAGCCTCCTCGACGCTAAAGCGTCTGCGGGGTCTCCCCTGTCCCGTCCTCCTGCAGGAGTCTTCGTGCCTTCCGCGCAAATCAACAGAGTGCTAATATAAAGTTTGGCTTTAACACAACCATCACGTAAAAAAGCCGTTCAAAGTGAACGGCTTAATGATTAACAATCTGTGCAGTATTCAGTTTTTGCACCGCGGTAGGCACCGTGCCATGTAGGTCCGACAAATTCGTTTAAGCGGAAGCCTTGGCTGATAGCCGCTGAAATGAAGTCTTTTGCAACCTCAACCGCTTCAACAACAGAACTTCCTTTTGCAAGTTCTGCCGTAATCGCTGAAGAGAAGGTACAGCCTGCTCCATGTGTAAAGTTTGTTTCCACTTTCTCAGATTCAAACACTGTAAAGTCTTTGCCATCATATAAAAGGTCAATTGACTTTTCCTCTGTTAAAAGCTTGCTTCCGCCTTTAATGACAACATACTTTGCACCTAAATCGTGTATTTTTATAGCAGCTTCTTTCATCTGCTCTAACGTTTTAACCGGTCCGGTTTGAGCTAATTGACCTGCTTCGAACAGGTTCGGTGTCACAACTAAGGCACGTGGCAATAACAGTTCGCGCATAGCGTCAGTTGTTTCTGGATTTAATACTTCATCCTCGCCCTTACAAACCATAACAGGATCAATCACAACAGTTTCCAATTTATGTTCATCGATAACCTTTGCTACTAACTCAATAATCTCAACTGTGCCGAGCATACCTGTTTTCATTGCGTTGATTCCTACAGATAGGACAGTATCAATTTGTGGTTTTAGAGTTTCTACTGAAATAGGAAACACACTGTGGTGCCAATCCTTTGGATCCATCGTAACGATGGTTGTCAGTGCCGTCATCCCATAAACACCTAGCTCTTGGAATGTTTTAATATCGGCTTGAATTCCAGCACCCCCGCTCGTATCTGAACCAGCAATTGTCATAACCTTTTTGATTGTCATATGTACTCCTCCTTAAAACACATTGGTGATTTTTTCACTATTCCTATTATAAAACAAACTAGAAAATATAGCAGAATTTTTGCAAATGCTCTGATTTTGTCAGAAAAATGACAATTGACCGTTTATACCCTAATTAAATCGTTTTATGTGATAAATCTTACTTCAGAGAAAAAGGACTCATCGTACGATAGTACTAAAGATACACTTTTTAAAATGGCATCGCTTACAAAATTTGGTTTAACTATCCGTATATAGCGCTAAAGCAATTGAGTTAGGCGAAAGTTCGATAAACTGACACAAATTCTACCGAGATCTGTCAAAGCCCTGAGATTGAGGCAACGATATTTATTATAAATTCAAATTGCATAGCTAATTTATTTTGAACTGCATGTGTTGTGATAAATGTCGCTGAGAAGGCTCGGCAACATCATTACAATTGAAACGCCATGAAGGTATTTCCTACAGAGGAGGGAAATCAATGTACCGCAAAGGATGTCCTGATGAATACCCCATTTCCTTAGTGTTAAATGGGTATGAGATTGCCGTATTTCAGCTAACAAAACATGATTTAGAGGATTGGGCTTATGGTTATTTGTTTTCTGAAGGATTTATTCACGGATCAAGTGATGTTGGATCGATTAGCATAAATGAGGAAATGGGCACCATTAATGTCTCACTTCTAAATGGCTTTAATGAAGAAGAGTTGTTTACGAAGAAGAAGCACTATACAGCAGGCTGTGGCCGCGGAGTTACATTTTTCTCGATGACCGATGTGAAAAATTTTCAAAAAGTGTCTTCTGAACACAGCTATAAATTGAGTTATTTATTAAAAAAGCGAAGTGAATTTGCTCAAAATTCACCGTTTTATTTGGAAACTGGCGGAATGCATGGAGCCTGTATCGTTGATGAGGCAGGCAATATCACCGTCCGTGAAGACATTGGGCGGCACAATGCAGTCGATAAGATCATTGGCCACACCATACGAATGGGTTTGCAGCCTGAACGGTTAGTTTTACTAACAACCGGAAGGGTTTCATATGAAATGCTCTCCAAGGCAGCGAAATTTGGCTTTCCTGTTATTGGGTCAAGAACGGCAGCCACCAAGCAGGCTGTTCAACTGGCAAAATACTTAAATATAGAGGTAATTGGTTATTTACGAGGGAAAATGGCTAATATCTATACCTCAACAGGCCGAGTTGAAAATGATTTAGTGGAAATACCCGCTGTAGAGATGCATTGAAAGGGGGAATAAACAGGCCAAGGTTAAGACTAGAGAAAAAAGGGATGTTCTATTCAATACTGGGAAGGAGATAGAAAAATGGTTGAAATCAACTTAAACCGCCGGCAATTTTTGAAGTTGTCTGGTGCTACTGCGGTTACTCTTGCGGTAGTTGAGCTCGGATTCAATGAGAAAAAGGCTCATGCCAGCACAAAAGAATTCAAAATTGCCAAATCAACTGTTACACCAACCATTTGCTGCTTTTGCGGCGTTGGCTGTGGAATTTTAGTTCATACAAAGGACAATACAGTGGTTTATACGGAAGGGGATCCGGATAACCCAATTAACGAAGGAAAGCTATGCAGCAAGGGTACCACCATCAGACAATTATACACCTCTGAAAAGCGAATTAAAAAACCGCTTTATCGTGCACCAGGCAGTGATAAATGGGTAGAAAAAGACTGGGAATGGATGTATGAAACCATTGCCAAGCGTACAAAAGAAACACGTGACAAATCTTTTGTAGTTAGTGAAGACGGCATGACAGTGAACAAGACCGAGGCCATTGCGAGCCTTGGCGGAGCAGCTCTTGATAATGAAGAGACTTACCTGCTTGCAAAAATGATGAGAGGGCTTGGTGTTACCTATTTAGAGCACCAGGCACGAATATGACATAGTTCTACGGTTGCCGGTCTGGCACCTTCATTTGGTCGTGGAGCAATGACTAACAGTTGGAATGATGTGCAATATACTGATTGTGCGTTGATTATGGGCGCAAACCCTGCTGAAAACCATCCAATCAGCTTTAGATGGTTAACAAAAGCGAAGGAGAATGGCGGAAAAATAGTAAGCGTTGACCCTCGTTACACAAGAACATCGTCAATGTCAGATATTTATGCACCATTACGCTCTGGAACAGATATTCCTTTTATTGGCGGGATGATTAAATATGCGCTTGATAATAATCTTTATCACAAAGAGTATGTTGCTAAATATACAAACGCTAGCTTTATTGTAAAAGAAAGCTTTAAATTTGAAGATGGTTTATTCTCAGGATATAACGCAGACAAGCGCTCCTATGATAAAACACAGTGGGCTTTTGAAAAAGACGCTGAAGGAAAGCTAGTAAAAGATTTCAGCTTAGAGCATCCTAGGTCTGTTTTCCAATTAATGAAACAGCATTATTCACGCTATGATGTTGACACAGTTGTAAAAGTTACTGGGACACCAAAAGAGGACTTATTAAAAGTATATAAAGCGTTCTGTGCTACGGGTCAAGTGGGTAAAGCAGGAACGATCATGTACGCAATGGGAACAACCCAGCATACAGTTGGTACTCAAAACGTTCGTGCGTTTGCAATCATTCAGTTGCTTCTTGGTAACATTGGTTTGCCAGGCGGTGGAGTTAACGCAATGCGCGGTGAGTCTAACGTACAAGGATCCACAGATTTTGGATTGTTATATGGTAACTTGACAGGTTACTTGAATGCACCGACTTCTTCAGACCCATTGAATGCCACTCTAACAGGACACTTAGAAAAAGAAACGCCAAAAACAGGCTATTGGAGCAATAAACCTAAGTTCATTGTCAGCTTATTAAAAGCTTGGTATGGACCAAATGCAACGGCAGCAAATGAATTCGCTTACCAGTACCTGCCAAAGGGTAATAAAAACTATTCACATATTAACCTATTTAAAGCTATGTATGACGGCAAGTTAGAGGGCGCCTTCCTATTTGGAACGAATCCGGTTGTCGGCGGTCCAAATGCAGGTAAAGAAAAAGAAGCTCTTTCTAATTTAAAATGGTTAGTAGCCGTTGACCTTTGGGAAACAGAAACATCTGCTTTCTGGCAAACAGAAGCAGGAAGCAATCCTGCTAAGATTAATACCGAAGTCTTCTTACTGCCAGCATGTTCTTCTTATGAAAAAGAAGGAAGCATATCAAACAGTGCTCGCTGGATGCAGTATCGTTGGCAGGCAATTAAGCCGCTTGGTGAATCAAAGGCAGACCTGGAAATTATCCATGAGCTTGCAACTAGAATTAAAGGTTTATATAAAAATGAAGCAGGTCCAGTGGCTGAACCAATCAATGCTCTTTACTGGAATTATGGTGAGGGACATCATCCTGATATCGACTTAGTATGTAAAGAAATTAACGGATACGATGTCAATACAGGAAAACTAATTGCTGGGTTTGGAAATCTAAAGGACGATGGATCAACATGTTCAGGTAACTGGATTTATTGCGGATTCTACCCTGAAGAAGGAAAGAACCGTGCGAAAAACCGTGACAAAAAAGATACAGGAATGAGTTTGTATCTAAACTGGTCATATGCTTGGCCGATGAACCGCCGTATCCTTTACAATCGCGCTTCTTGTGATCCAAGTGGTGTGCCATATAACAAAGAAAAAGCTGTAGTATGGTATGACGCGGTACAAGGCAAATGGACAGGAGTGGACGTACCTGACTTTGTGGCAACGAGAAAGCCTGGTGATGCTGGCTTCGAAGATCCATTCATTATGATGAATGATGGTGTGGGCGGAGTATTTGCTCCAACATTAAATGATGGTCCATTACCAGAACACTATGAGCCATTTGAAAGCCCAGTACAAAATCAATTCTCTAGCCAAGAAATTAACCCAGCCATTCAACTATTTGATGGTAAATTCAATGAACGCGGCTTCAAGGCAGACTTCCCAATTGTTGCAACTACCTACCGGGTAAGTGAGCATTGGCAGTCTGGAACGATGACTCGTAACCAAGCATGGTTATCGGAACTTGTACCTCATATGTATATTGAAATAAGCGAAGAGCTAGCAAGAGAAAAAGGCATTAAAAATAAAGACGAGGTCATTGTCAGCTCTGCACGTGGTGAGGTAAAGGCATATGCGATGGTAACGAAGCGCTTTAAACCTCATAAGATTAATGGCAAAAACGTTCATCAAATCGGAATGCCTTGGCATTTTGGTTATAAAGGAATCGCAACTGGGGAAACAGCTAATCGCCTGACACCTCATATCGGGGATGCAAATACGACAATTCCTGAATATAAGGCATTCCTCTGTGACGTAAGGAGGGCTTAACAATGGCGACTGAATATGTGAAATTTGTCGACGTAACCAAATGTGATGGCTGTCGTGCTTGTATGGTTGCTTGTAAGAACTGGAATGACCTTCCAGCAGAACCGCAGGATTTTCTCGGAAGTGCTCAGTCACATACAAAAACAACTGCTGATACTTGGAATGTATTGCAATATATCGAACATGAAAACTCTAAGGGCGGTCTTGACTATCTTTTCCGTCACTCTGCATGCTTCCATTGTACGGACGCGGCATGTGAAAAGGTCTGCCCTGAAGACGCAATTAGCTACACTGACTTTGGTACAGTTGTAATCGATCATGAAAAATGTGTAGGCTGTGGGTATTGTGTAAATAACTGTCCATTTGAAGTCATTTCCCTTAAGGAATATGTTGATAAAAATGGTGATAAGTACAGAAAAGCTAATAAATGCACAATGTGTACAGATCGTCTTGAAGAAGGCTTACAGCCTGCATGTGTAACAACTTGTCATACAGGAGCAATGCAGTTTGGCGACAAGGCGGCAATGATTCAAAAAGCAGAAGAACGTGTGAAACAAATTAAAGACCGCTATCCTAACGCAATGGTCTATAATCCGCAAGGTGTTGGCGGAACTCACACCGTTTATGTACTTGCCGAAAAGCCATCTGTATATGGCTTACCTGAAAACCCTAAAGTTCCAACATCCGCTGTGGTTTGGAAAGACTATGCACAGCCAATCGGTAAAATGATGATTGGTGCAACAACAATGGCAGTTGTCGGAGCTTTTATAACCAATACAATTATTAGTAAGAAAAAGAATGGTAAAAACGAAGCCGGAGGTGAGCACCATGAGTAAACCTCAAAATTCGACAGTAAAGGTAAAACGTTTTTCGAAGGCATTTGTCTGGGCGCACGCAATTAACGCGATTTCATTTATCGCCCTATATATTACAGCTTTACCAATGTACACAGAGTTTTTTGACTGGTTATATCCGGTGCTTGGCGGACCAGAAGGTGCACGTCTGCTCCATAGAATATTTGCAGTAGCATTTATTACACCAACGTTCATCTGGGTTATTTTTGACTTCAAAGGCTTTAAGCTTTGGATGAAGGAACTTGTTACGTGGAAGAAGCGCGATTTAGAGTTCTTTTCAGAGTTTGTAAAAGAGTTATTCGGTTTCAATTTCAAGCATGTTAAACAAACATTCTTTAACGCTGGTGAAAAGATTAACTCAATCATTCAAATTTTGACAGCATTCTTGATTATTGGTTCAGGTATTCCAATGTGGTTTCCTGAATTCTTCCCAAGAGCAGTTGTTCAATGGGGATATTTATTACACAACGTCGGTTTTGGTCTAGCGATCGCAGTAGTAGTCGGACACATCTATCTATCTGTTATACACAAAAACTCTAAACCAGGATATACAGGTGTTATCACAGGTGAAGTACCTGCATGGTGGGCTCATGAACACTATACAGAATGGTATGAGGAAGAAGTCGCAAAAGGCAACTTCCCTAAACTTGATGATCCGCATAAACCAACCACACCTGGAACACCAGGTACACCGAATAAGAAAAAGAAAAAAGGCGCTTAAGTTAAATCATCAGCCTGTATGAACGTAAATACTCAAAATGGCTGTCTGTAACAGGACAGCCATTGGTTTATAAAAACAAAAGAGGTGCAATTCAATGAAAAAATCTGTTGTTTCGAAAGAATATCAGAATTTACAGAAGGATATTTTGACCCTTCAAGAGAATTGGAAAAAGAGTATAAATCCAGAATCCATTATTCCAAACCTAGATAAAGCGGCAATGTCAGCAGGAGTGCCAGCGGCGGCATTAGCGTCTATTAATTTCGAAATTTCACTATTCGTACAGTGGATAGAGGAGATAAATGCACTTTTAACTAAAAACAACTCTGAGCTGGAATCAAAGCTTGCTGATGTCTTAACGTTATTAAACGAAGAAACAGCGATTCGCTGGATTGACGAAGCCTTCTCTTTTAACAGTGTTTATTTTATAGGTTTCGCTGAGGAAAATGAACTTGAGGAATGGATTCCGCAATTTCTTGCCGAAACAGCACTAAGACCTTACCTGCAGCTTACAGCAGATAAAATTCAACACGAAATCACTCATGCTGTTCCTGGAGCAGGCTGTCCTGTTTGTGGTGAACCTGCTAGACTTGCTGTTCTTGAAGCTGAAGGGAAAAAAGTAATGACGTGTCCTCGCTGTCTGGCACATTGGAATGCAAAACGAATTGAATGTGTACATTGCGGTAATGATGATCACGAAACTATTCTGTTCTTGACCATTGAAGGTGACGCTTCCTCACAAATTCAGGTTTGCGAAAAGTGTACAGGATATATTAAAGTGATAGATACAAGACAATATCTCAGCAAGCCGTCAGCTGCCATGCTGGACTTAAATACAATTCACCTTGACTTCGTAGCGCAAGATCAAGGTTACCATGCGATCGGTCAGGAAAAATTAACAAATTAAGAAGGTGCGTTATTCATGAAAGCTGCGGCTATTATTTTATCAGGTGGAAAATCTAGCAGAATGGGCACGAACAAGGCTCTCCTAAAATTAAATGAGAAAACCACAATAGAAAGAATGGTTGATAGCCTTAAAGTTTATTTTGATGACATCATTCTTGTTACCAATGATCTGGATTCCTATCAATTCTTAGGGGTGAAAATGGTGTCCGATCACTATCCTGGAAAGGGACCGCTGGCAGGCTTTCACGCCGGCCTAATGGCCTCAGACTATGATGTGAACTTCATTGTAGCGTGTGATATGCCGTTTATTTCTGGAGAACTTGCTTCAACGCTTGTGAATCAGATTAACCATTATGATTCCTTAGTACCAGTGATTAATGGAAAAATGCAAACCCTTTGTGCAGTTTTTCAAAAGAAGACGGTAAATAAAATTGAAGAATGTATTGAAAATGGACGTCTTCCAATAAAACATCTGCTTGCGCATTTGAACGTCCTTTATGTTACGGAAAAAGATCTAGAGATCTATAGCAGCATTGATATGGAACGTGTCTTTTTCAATATGAATCACCCGCATGATTATGAGGATGCAAAAAAGTGGCTCAATAGCTGATGAAACAGGAAGGGTGTAAGGCATAGTGCAATTTTTCAAGGTGAAAACAGTCGAAGAAACCTTCGCGATGATCGAAGAAAAAATTCCAGCTATTAAAGATACGGAGGAGCGTTCCCTTGAAGAGGCTCTCCATTATATAACCGCGGCGTGCGTCACCGCGAAGGAAAATGTCCCAGGCTTTGACCGTTCTACCGTTGATGGATATGCCGTTAAAGCAAAGGACACTTATGGTTCATCCGATTCCATGCCAGGGTTTTTAACAGTAGTTGGCGAGGTGAAAATGGGTCAGAGTGCTTCCATTCCTGTAGGACAGGGGGAGGCAGTCTATGTGCCAACCGGCGGGATGATTCCTCCGGGCAGTGACAGCGTTATCATGATTGAGCATTGTGAAGACCACGATGGTTTGTTAAACACCTACAAGTCAGTGGCTCCTGGTGAGAATATCATTCGCGCAGGTGAAGACATCCGCGAAGGGGAAGTTGTTCTTCCAGAAGGGACGATGCTTAGACCTCAGGAGTTAGGCGCAATCGCTTCGCTTGGCATTAGTCATGTTACGGTCTATCGCAGGCTCAAGGTGGGTTATCTATCATCTGGTGATGAAATTGTTCCCTATCAAACAGAAAAACTCTTAGAAGGTCAAATCCGTGATATTAACTATTTGACGATTGCCAGCCTCGCAAAACAGTGGAATGTTGAGGTTGTTTATGGTGGAATAGGGAAGGATGACTTTCAAGAGTTTCAACAAAAAGCACAAAACCTTTATCAACAGGTTGATTGCTTAATTCTTTCTGGAGGAAGCTCAGTCGGGGCAAAGGATTATACCACAGATGTGATCGGGTCCTTAGGTTCACCAGGTGTATTTGTCCATGGTATTTCTATTAAACCTGGAAAGCCTACAATCTTTGCGATGGCAAATGGAAAACCTATCATTGGCTTACCAGGCCACCCAGCCTCTGCAATGATTATTTTCATGCTTTTTGGCGAAAAAATACTTCAAAAGTTAAAAGGCGAAAAAATCGATAAAAAACCTGATCGAATTTTTGCACGGATTACCAAAAATATTCCTTCGGCACCTGGCCGCTCTGATTATATTCGTGTGCGTTTGTTCGAAAAAGAAGGAAAATGGTGGGCAGAGCCTATCATAGGGAAATCAGGTCTAATTACAACATTAGTAAAAAGCGATGGAATTGTTGAGATTAGTTCAGAAAAAGAGGGTATTTCACAGGGAGACTATGTTCCTGTGATTGCAACACGATGAGGGGGATAAAATAGATGGACCGCAAAACGTATAAACGGAAAATATATTTGGAGGACAAACCCCGACCTTTAGCAAAGCGAGAAATTCTCGAGGCCTTTTCTCTGCCCCTTGAAATAGAAATGTTACCAACCAGTGATGCCCTTGGCCGTGTAACCGCTGAGCCGATTTTTGCCAATGTTTCCATGCCTCATTACCATGCATCGGCAATGGATGGAATTGCCGTAATCGCTGAAAAAACGTACACCGCTCACGAGCAAAATCCCCTACAGCTAAAGTTAGGGGCCGATTTTACGATTGTAGATACAGGAAACGCGATTCCAGCTCCATTTAATGCGGTAATAATGATCGAACATGTCGATATGATTGATGAGGAAACGATTGAAATTATCGAACCAGCAACACCTTGGCAGCATATCCGTCCAATCGGTGAAGATATCGTACAGGAGGAAATGCTTTTTCCACAAGGACATATTCTAAGACCAGCTGATTTAGGAGTGCTGTTAGCCGGACAGCAGCTTCAACTTCCAGTTGTAAAGAAGCCGGTGGTTACCATTATACCAACAGGTAATGAGCTGGTTGAAGCAGACAGCGAACTTTCTTCTGGAAAAATTATTGAATTTAACGGAACGGTATTTGCGAATTTTATAAAAGACTGGGGCGGCGAGCCAAGACTTAACCGAATTGTGAAGGATGACCCTGAAAAGATTAAGTCTGTATTGCTCCAAGCTGCGAAAGACTCTGATATTATCGTTATTAATGCTGGATCATCAGCAGGTTCAAAGGATTATACCGTTCATATCATTGGTGAAATTGGCACGGTCTTTACCCACGGTGTGGCCGCAAGACCTGGTAAACCGGTTATTTTAGGAAAAATAAATGAAAAGATTGTCGTAGGTGTTCCAGGGTACCCTGTTTCAGCCTATTTAGCACTAGAGTGGTTTGTACGCCCGCTAATTTGCAAATATTTACAGATACCTGAGCCAAAAAGACAGACTGTAAGTGTCAAGCTTGGCCGCCGGATTGTATCAGGTATGGGTGCAGAAGATTTTGTACGAATGAATATCGGCTATGTGAATGGACAGTTTGTTGCTAACCCGTTGACAAGAGCAGCCGGTGTAACGATGTCCTATGTTCGGGCAGATGGCCTTCTTGTCGTACCAGCCAACGTAAGTGGCTATGAACAGGGTGAATTTGCTGAGGTGGAGCTTTTGAGACCGCTTGAGGAAATTAAAAACGCCATTATGTTTTCCGGAAGCCATGATTTAACCATCGACCTTTTATCATCTCAGCTAAAAAGAGTACGTGCTGATATGAAAATAGTTTCCTCCCATGTTGGCAGTATGGCTGGTATCATGGCGATTCGAAAAGGAGAGGCCCACGTAGCGGGCATTCATTTGCTTGACCCTAGTACAAAGCAATATAATATCTCATATGTTAAGAAAATATTAGCTGGATTGGATGTTGTCCTCTATCCATTTTTAAAAAGAAAGCAAGGATGGATTTTACCAAAGGGAAATCCGCTTAGTATTGAAACGGTGGCAGATATATTTGAGAAAAAAGCGAACTTCGTCAACCGTCAAAAGGGTGCAGGAACGAGGATCCTTTTAGATATGCTGCTAGAGGAGAACAGTATTTCATCAGAAGAGATTACCGGTTACGAACGGGAAATGTTTTCACACTTAGCTGTAGCAGCCGAGGTAAATGGAGACAATCATGGAGCAGGACTAGGAATCTATCCAGCGGCAAAAGCTATGAACCTGGATTTTGTTCCAGTAGCAGATGAAGAATACGATTTAGTGATGACGAGGAGCTTTTACGAAAGTGAAAGTGGCAAACTGTTAATCGATATTATCCAATCACCAAACTTTAAACAGCAGGTCGAAAAAATCGGCGGATATGAAGTGGTCGAAAATGCAGAGCTAAAGAAATTGGTCTAAAAGAGGTGCATAAGATGAATTTTCAAATATCAAAAGAACCGATTGATATTCAATCTGTCATAGATAAGGTTGTTCAGCGTAATGCGGGAGCGATCACTACTTTTATTGGAACCGTTCGTGAATTAACCAAAGGAAAAAAGACATTATTTTTAATATACGATGCGTACGAAGCGATGGCTGTGAAAAAATTGGAGCAAATCGGCAGGGAGATTGAAGAGCGCTGGGAAGGTGCTCAGGTCGCGATTACCCATAGAGTGGGCAGGCTGGATATCACGGATATCGCCGTGGTTATTGCCGTTTCTACTCCCCACCGTGCCGATGCCTATGATGCGAATCGATATGCCATTGAGCGGATTAAAGAGATCGTCCCGATTTGGAAGAAAGAACATTGGGAAGATGGTGAAGAGTGGATGGGCAATCAGCTCGAAACCGTCGCTTATCCTAGTGGCAAGCCTGAGGAGAGTGACTTAAATGAATAAAGTATTATTTTTTGCTCATTTACGCGACGCAGTCGGAGAAGAGTTTCTTAAGATAGATGCAAGCGGCAAAACAGTTGCTGAATTAAAAGCAGAATTAGTCCGCAATTACAATCTTTCAAAATTAGATAGTGTTATGACGGCTGTAAATGAAGAATTTGCCCAAGATGATGAAGTCATTCAAGATGGTGATGAAATTGCCTTTATTCCGCCAGTAAGCGGTGGTTGATACGGTTGTTTGGAAAAGGGGAAAACAGAATGGATGAACGATATTCACGACAGGTCCTCTTTCCAGGGATCGGAAAAGAAGGACAAGATAAAATCCGCTCGAAGCATGTGTTAATGATTGGAGCGGGCGCACTGGGGTCTGGAAATGCTGAAGTGCTTACCCGTGCTGGGATTGGAAAGCTCACGATCGTTGATAGAGATTATGTAGAAGCCAGCAACCTTCAGCGCCAGCAGCTTTATACAGAGGAAGATGTGGCGGCAAAGCTTCCGAAGGCGGCTGCAGCTGAAAAACGGCTAAAGGCGATCAACTCGGACGTTGAACTTAAAGCTATTATTGGCGATGCCACTCCAGCAATGCTCGAGGATTTGGTAAAAGATGTGGATATTATTATGGATGCGACCGATAATTTTGAAACGCGGATGGCGATTAATGATGTTTCACAAAAGTATGGGATTCCTTGGATATACGGGGCATGTGTTGGCAGTTATGGGATGAGTTTTTCGATTATTCCAGGGAAAACGCCATGTTTAAATTGTTTGTTACGGACGATTCCAATGCAGGGATTAACCTGTGATACCGGCGGAATTATCTCGCCTGCAGTCCAGATGGTGATTTCTCATCAAAGTGCTGAAGCGCTCAAAATGCTTGTCGAGGATTGGGATGCCGTTCGAACTTCATTTGTAAGCTTTGACTTGTGGCGAAACCAATATACTAGTTTGAAAATGGGGAAGGCGAAATTCGCTGGCTGTTTATCGTGCGGCGAGGAAAGGACGTATCCTTACCTAGACTCGGAAAACATGACAAAAACTACTGTTTTATGCGGCCGGGATACGGTACAAATTCGTCCATCGACACAAGGTGAAATATCGCTTGAGAAGCTGGCAGGACAGCTGAGCACACTGGGTTATTCCGTGAAGGGCAATCCCTATCTTTTGTCAGTAGAAATGGGTTCAGAACGCATGGTTATCTTCAACGACGGACGTGCTCTTATCCATGGCACAAAAGATTTAACCCATGCCAAATCTATATATCAAAGAATTTTAGGATAGAACTCGTACCTTATTGGTACGGGTTTTTTTGTGACATAAACCTACATGTTTCACGTGAAACATGTCGAATTTTTATTTGCCGGATGAATTTGGTATGATGATAGTGAGAACGGAATAGAGGAGTTTATAATCGTGAATATATCGGTAGAAAAATTATTAAGGAAAATCGAAGAGGAATTAACGCTGGCGAAAAACAGCCCTCGCCCCGAAAACTTGCGGGAAAAAGTGTACTCTATTAAAATATTATGCGAGCTGATCCTAGATGAAAAACAAAGATCCAAGGAAGCACCACAAAATCCTGTCCCGGCATTTCAGCCTGTAACCGTACAGCCATCCTTTGTGCAGCCAGTAACATTAAACCAACCAAAAAAAATAGAAATGGAAGACGAAGCAAACGGTGACTCGCTATTTGATTTTTAATAGATCGCTGTGTTAAAGCTAAATGATGATTAGTACACTATGTTGATTGGAGCGGAAGGCACGTAGACTCCTGCGGGAGGACGGGGCAGGGGAGACCCCGCAGGCGCTTAAGCGCCGAGGAGGCTCCCCGGACCGCCCGCGGAAAGCGAAGTGCCTGGAGCGGAAATCAACAGACCCCTTTAACACAGCTAAACTATGAGTAGAAGAAAGGGGAAAACATGAAGACTTTTATTATTATCGGAGCTATTAACGCTTTTTTAGCGGTGGCGCTTGGGGCCTTTGGTGCCCATGGACTTAAGGATAGACTAGACCCCTATTATCTAGATATATGGAAAACAGGTGTTACCTATCAAATGTTTCATGCAACTGCACTATTGGTGATTGGAATTCTGTTAGGTAAAGTGGCGGCGAGTACATTCTTCACTTGGTCAGGTTGGCTATTCCTAGTAGGAATTATTCTTTTCAGTGGAAGTCTATATGTCTTAAGCTTAACGAAGGTAGGAGTGCTGGGCGCGATCACACCGCTTGGAGGAGTTTGCTTCTTAGCAGGATGGATTCTAATGATTATTGGGACTGTAAAAGATTTATAAAATAGAAAAAGGCATTGGACTTGAGTTCCAATGCCTTTTTCTATTATCTTGGCGGGAAAGTACTTAAACCAGGTGAAGCCCCAAAAGGGTATTCGTATTCAAGTTCTTCATCAAATGTAGCATAATCGAAAGCTACCATTGGGATGAGCGTACGCTGACCTGTTTGTGGATCACTTAAAATAAGATGATCGCGTCCCGCTGCTTCAATAATTCCAACAAATTTTTTGGCATTCCATTGGTTGTTGCCTTCAAAGGTTGCATAAACAGTTGCTAACTTCCCTTTGTTTAAGCGTAAAATATTTTCGATGTACGATTGTTCAATTGGCAGCATTCCCTGCGGCTGCTGTGAAGCTGCAGGCGTGCCTGCAGGAGCTCCTTGTTGTGGAAACTGTGGAAACCCTTGCTGTTGTTGACCAGGAAAAAATCCTCCTTGGCCTTGATACTGATTTCCGCCTTGCTGTCTAACGGGATAAGGCTGATACCCTTGTTGGTTATAATATTGATTCATCTTTTTCCCTCCTAAAAATGACTAAACGAATGCCCAACAGTCTATTCATACTCCATAAACACTTAAATGGTGACAATCGGGATGATCCCGATTTGAGCTGATTCGCCAGCTGTAACTTAAGACTCGCTGTTTTATTAGTATGAGGAGGGAAAGGGAAATATGACTTATGAAAATGACAAAAAAAGTCCTCAGCATGAGCTGAGGACTTAAGTCTTAAACATGTAAGAAACGAGAAACTCTTTCTTCCTCTAATAGGTTGCCAACAAAGAAGGCACCAAACTCACCGTAGCGTGCACTTACTTCATCAAAACGCATTTCATAGATAAGCTTTTTAAATTGAAGAACATCTTCAGCAAAAAGCGTTACGCCCCATTCATAGTCATCAAAGCCAACAGAACCGGTAATGATTTGCTTCACTTTTCCTGCATATGTACGACCAATCATTCCGTGGCTGCGCATCATATTGCGGCGATCTTCCATCGGAAGCATATACCAGTTGTCACTGCCCTGACGGCGCTTATCCATTGGATAGAAACAAACATGAGATGTTTTAGGAAGCTTAGGGTATAGACGAGCAAGAATTTGTGGGTTTTGGTATGGATCCTCGCCAGCAGGCAAGTAGTTACTTAATTCAACTACAGACACATAGGAATGAGCTGGAATGGTGAATTCTGCTAATTTTGTTTTATTAAATTCTGTTTCAATTTCATTTAGATCTGCCATTGTTGGGCGTAAGATCATCATCATGAAATCTGCTTTTTGACCAACAATTGTATATAAAGCATGGCTGCCTTCGTTACGTTCTTGTGTGTGATTCCATTTTTCAACTAGACTTAAAAACTCGTGAATCGCGGACTGGCGTTCATCACTGGTGAGCATTTTCCAAGTCGTCCAATCAACCGTACGGAAATCATGCAAACAATACCAGCCATCAAGCGTTTGAGCTGCTTCACTCATTAAAATCACTCCTAAATAATCATTCTTCTTATTTACAATCTTTACTATAACATAGTTTGACCAAGTCACGCTTGAATAAACCACCTTGGATATTTTTTTAAAAAGAGGGTAATAGTAAATTAGTGTGAAGTTTTTTGAATAAAAAAACATTTGTCATGAAAACGCCACCTAAGTTGAATTTTTCAACTGGTAAAGTATGCTAGAATAGGTAGATTTAATTAAGGAGGATTTAATTGTGGCTGATTTATTTGAAGGTTTAAAACAAAAATTATCCGGTCGTGATATGCGAATCGTTTTTCCAGAAGGCTTGGACGAGCGGATTGTCAGGGCAGCAAGCAGGCTGGCAGAGGAAAAGCGATTAACACCTATTTTGATTGGTAATATCGAACAGGTTCAGGCTAAGGCCCAGGAGCTTGGCGTTTCATTAGATGCGGCAGAAATTTATGACCCGGCAAGCTATGCGGCAATGGACGAGCTAGTGGCAGCGTTTGTTGAACGTCGTAAAGGAAAAGCAACCGAAGAGGATGCACGTAAAATTTTATTAGATGAAAATTATTTCGGTACGATGCTTGTATATTTAAATAAAGCAGACGGTTTAGTGAGCGGTGCGGCACATTCTACAGCTGATACGGTTCGCCCTGCATTGCAAATTATTAAAACAAAAGCAGGCGTGAAGAAAACGTCTGGCGTTTTCATCATGGTTCGTGAGGATGAAAAATACGTATTTGCTGATTGTGCGATCAATATTGCGCCTGACAGCAATGATTTAGCGGAAATTGCCGTAGAAAGTGCAAAGACTGCTGATATGTTTGATATTGAACCAAGAATTGCAATGCTTAGCTTTTCAACAAAGGGTTCAGCGAAGTCGCCTGAAACAGCAAGAGTCTCTGGGGCTGTTGAAGAAGCAAAACGCCGTGAACCTTCTTTAGTCATTGATGGAGAATTCCAGTTTGATGCTGCATTTGTACCGTCTGTGGCAAAAAGTAAGGCACCAGATTCACCACTTCAAGGGGATGCAAATGTGTTTATCTTCCCAAGTCTTGAAGCAGGAAATATCGGCTATAAAATTGCTCAGCGTCTAGGTGGATTTGAAGCGGTTGGACCAATCCTTCAAGGATTAAATAAACCAGTAAACGACCTATCTCGCGGCTGTAATGAAGAAGATGTTTATAAGCTAGCGTTAATTACGGCAGCACAAGGAATAAAATAGTTTTTAATGCCAGTCCTGGGTTGGGGGCTGGCTTTTTAAATTGTTGGTGGGTTTCTTGGGTTTTGAACACTTTTTTTGTTGTTTTGTACACTTTTGAGAGACTTTTGTACATTTTTATAGAGGTTTTGTACAATTAGACATTAATTGGAAAAAACTGAACTGTTTTAGTAGAATTCTTTTTGCTAAAATAAGCTTATTATTCATTTTGAGGAGAAAACCAATATGGAAGGTTTATTACATCAGCCAGAATGGAGAATCATCGATCAGTCCACGGCTGGCAGACATTTTCAAGCATTACAGTCATTCGGCACAGACGATACCCTTTGCGCCACAGTCGGTTCTGGGCAGGCTCCAGCAACAGCTAGAACCTGGGTCCATCACAATACCATCGTTCTCGGGATACAAGATACCAAACTGCCATTCTTAAAAGAAGGAAGGCAATTTCTCGAGGAGCAGGGCTATCAGACTATTGTCCGGAACTCCGGCGGTTTAGCGGTGGTGCTCGATGAAGGGGTTTTAAATATCTCATTGATTTTACCTGAAAAGGAAAAAGGGATCGACATTAACCGCGGGTACGATACGATGTGGCAGCTCATTCAAAACATGTTTGCTGATTACAATAAGAATATTGAAGCGAGAGAAATCGTCGGCTCCTATTGCCCGGGAAGCTATGACCTAAGTATTGATGGGAAAAAGTTTGCCGGCATTTCGCAGCGCCGCCTCAAAAAAGGGGTAGCTGTTCAAATCTATTTATGTGTCAATGGCAGCGGCAGTGAGCGTGCACAGTTAATTAAGAAATTTTATGAGATTGCGAAAAACGAACAGCACACAAAATTCACGTATCCGGAGATTGTACCGAAAGTGATGGCTTCTCTTTCTGAATTATTGGAAACTCCGTTAACAATTTCTGACGTCATGCTGCGCCTGTTAAACCAGTTAAAAAAGAATAGCGATAATCTGTACGCAGGGTCATTAACTGGGCTGGAACTAGAACTCCTTCCGGGCTACTATCAAAGAATTATTGATCGTAATGAAAAAATATAAAAAGCCGTAAACCCAAACTGGATTTACGGCCTCTTTTAAGAGGATATTGTCGTCTCCCAAAATTCTTTTACTCAGCGACCTTCTCTAAATTCCCGTTACGGTCCATTTTGAATTTTGTCGCTGGTCTTTCTTCTTCTTCGAATAATACAAGCTTACGAGCGCGGTTCATAATTTTCATGAGTGTCTCGTAATCTTCTTGGATGGTTTCGGTATTTTGCTCGAGACCTTCAATTTTTGCAGTCATTTCTTCATTTTGCTTGCGTAATTCTGCGATTTCGCGCTTCAATCTTTCATTCTCACTTTTTAATGCTTCATTTTGCAGATTCGCATGATTAAAGTTTTGTAAGTAATCAATTACGCTATCAAGTGATAATCCTGTTGCAGGTGCTGATGGTCTAAAAGTTTGAACAGTTGGCTTTACATAGGTTTCAGGCATAACAAACGTTTCAGCTGCAACTTCCGCTGTTAAATCTGGCATTTCATAGGAAGTTTCCATAGGCACTTCCACTGGTGTTGATAGTGTTTCATAGTTATCAGCAGCCGGTACTGGAGGATTGTAGAGTAACTTTTTCTTTCCTCCCTGGTCTTTCCCTAACACTCTTTGTCTTTGTTTACGCTGTTTCTTTGCTAATTGCAATGCTTTTTCATAGCGATGGCGTACAACCGCATTCCATCTGAAGCCACAGGCTGCAGAAGTCCGATTTAACTTGTCGCCTACCTCTTCAAAAGCGTTCAGCTGGGTACTGCCTTCACGTACATGGCGAAGGACGGTTTCAGCTAACAAAAGATCATTTTCATCTGTCCATGCATCTTGCCGTACTTTCATATCTTTTCAACTCCCTAAATAATAATTACGATAAACCCAAGATGAGTTTTTAAAAGTTCTAGTCTTATCTTGGACAAGTTTTTCAAGCTTTATACCAAAATGTCTGCAAGGATAATAGTTTTTTTAACTGAAAGAGTTAGAACGATTGGTAGGGCTGTATCTTAAACATAGCTGTTAAAATCTTAAAGCCGATTTTAACGCGAAATAAGCTATTTTGAGCATTCGAACTTAGTTTGCAGGCTCTTTTCTCAAAGAATTAAGGCTTTTTCCAATAAAAATATGCTCCATCAATCTTACTTACTTCCAATAGGAACACATATGAGAAAAGAGCCTTTGCTAAAGAAAAGTAACTTGCAATGAATTGAAAGAAATTGTAATATATCTAAGGAGTTAAACCGTAATTAAATTGGCTAAAATAGTGTAATAATAGATAAGAAAGGGTGGAAGTAATGTCAAATGAATTCCGCGTGTGTGATGATTGTCAGGCCGTGAATCTAAAGACATTAATCCCTCGTTTGAAAGAATTGGATCCCGAGGCCATCGTTACAATTGGCTGCCAATCTTATTGTGGACCCGGCCGGAAGAAAACATTCGCCTTTGTCAATAACCGTCCGGTTGCGGCACTAACGGAAGAGGAATTAATGGAAAAGGTTAATAAAAAGCTAAAATAATCACCTATGATCTTCACGAGCCTAGGTGATTTTTCTTTTCATCCCTTTGTCGAAAAATCCTGCGGGAAATTGCTGGAATTTGGGATATAATAGAAGAAAGTTTAGAGGAAGAGGGAAAGCGATGGTATATTCGGCGGAAAAACTGAGTGAAGAAAAAGTGTTTAAAGATCCTGTTCACCGCTACGTTCATGTACGTGACCGTGTCATCTGGGATTTAGTCGGAACAAAAGAGTTTCAGCGCCTGCGCCGTATCAAACAGCTCGGAACCACCTTTTTAACCTTTCATGGTGCTGAGCACAGCCGCTTTAACCATTCTCTCGGAGTATATGAAATTGTCCGGCGCATCATCGATGATGTGTTTCACGGCAGACCCGAATGGAATGATGACGATCGTCTCCTAACCCTTTGTGCTGCACTTCTCCACGATTTGGGGCATGGCCCATTTTCCCACTCGTTTGAAAAAGTGTTCGATTTTGACCATGAAGATTTTACCCAGAAGATCGTATTAGGAAATACAGAGGTTAACGCCGTTTTAAAAAAGGTTAGTCCTGATTTTCCCCAGCAAGTTGCTGAAGTGGTTGCGAAAACATCTGCGAAAAAACTAGTGGTCAGCTTGATTTCCAGCCAAATAGACGCTGATCGGATGGATTATTTGCAGCGGGATGCTTATTTTACCGGAGTGAGCTATGGTCAATTTGATATGGAGCGAATTCTTCGTGTGATGAGACCGAAGGAAGACCAAGTGGTGATCAAAAAGAGCGGTATGCATGCAGTTGAAGATTATATTATGAGCCGCTATCAGATGTATTGGCAGGTCTATTTCCATCCTGTATCCCGCAGTGCAGAGGTTATTTTGACCAAAATCCTTCATCGTGCCAAACAGCTTTATGAAAACAATTATTCTTTTAAAAATGATCCGATTCACTTTTATTCTTTTTTTACCGATAGTGTTACGTTAGAAGACTATCTAAAGTTAGATGAATCAATTATTATGTTTTATTTTCAAATCTGGCAGGAAGAAGACGACGGTATTATAAGCGATCTTTGCCGGCGATTTGTGAATCGAAACTTATTTAAATATGCCGAGTTTGATCCTGCAAAGGAGTATAAGAAGCTCGCTGAACTGACCCGTCTATTTGAAAAAGCAGGAATTGACCCGGAATATTATTTAGTTGTCGATTCTTCATCTGACTTACCATACGATTTTTATCGCCCAGGTGAAGAAGAGGAACGTCTGCCGATTCATCTGTTAATGAAAAATGGGGAATTAAAGGAACTTTCCCGGGAGTCTGAGATTGTGGACGCAATCTCTGGTAAGAGGAGAACGGACCATAAACTTTATTACCCTGGTGATTTCTTAGAGGACGAGTCTTCGGAAAAAGAAATAAAAAAACAAATACGTACCCTATTAGAGATATAACCCTGGAGTAGGAGATGACGAACGTTGTTAAAAGATCATGCCAAGCTGATGCAGGCTGTTTTAGTATCCGGAGAAATCATCGGGAGAAAAAAGCTGCAGAAGATGATATATATTGCAAAAAAAGTGAGCTTTCCGTTCCATGAGCGGTTTCAGTTTCATTTTTACGGTCCATATTCTGAGGAGCTAACACTAAGAGTCGAAGAGCTTTGTAATATGGGATTTCTCAATGAAATCAAGGAGAAAAAAGGCGGTTATTTTCAATATCGCTATACCCTGACAGACACAGGAAAAGAGTTTTTGAGCTTAAATGAAGTCGAGATGCCTTTTTTACAAGATTGCCTTGAAGATATGAACGATCAGAATGCTAGATTCCTCGAGCTAGTTTCGACGGTTTTATATTTTGATAATCTATCGAAAGAAGAAGTAACTGACAAAGTATTTACGTTAAAAAGCAGCCAGCGCTATACAGAAGAAGAAATTGACCAAGCCTATGCCTATATTGAGGCATTAAAAGGAAAAGCTAAGCTCGAATAGAAAAAGCGTCCGTGTTTTTGAAGTTGCCTTCAAAGACAGGGACGCTTTTTGATTACTTGTCGCTAGCTCTAACGCCGGCAACGCCGTAATGTTCTTTCTGCATTTCTTCAATAAAAACAACAACGGCTTCTTTTGGAGCTCCAGTTGTTTCAGTAACAGCAGAAGTCACTTTTTCAACAAGCGCTCTTTTTTGATCATCTGTACGTCCTGGAAGCATTTTTACAGTAACATATGGCATGATGTATTCCTCCTTTATGGCTGTGCAAGGGAAAATGTTGTTTGTGAACACTGTTGATTTGTGCGGAAGGCGCGAGACTCCTGCGGGAGTACGGAACAGGGGAGACCCCACAGGCGCTTCAGCGCCGAGGAGGCTCCCCGAACCGCCCGCGAACCGCTCGCGCCTGGAGTGCAAATCAACAGACTAGTTAGCACAGCCTATTCCTAACTACAAGGATAGTTTAGCAAACATTTTCATTTTATATCCAGTTTAAGGTATACTTATAGGAAAAAAGAGGAGAAATGGGGAAACTAATTTGGAAGGATTTCTTGCTTATTCATTAAGGGAAATTCCCTATGTCGCGATTACGCTCATGATTGCGTTCACGTTTCATGAATTTGCACACGCGTATGTGGCCTATAAATTTGGAGACCATACGGCTCAAAAACAGGGACGATTGACGTTAAATCCACTGAAGCACCTCGATCCATTTGGTACGATCCTAATTTTTATTGCTGGATTCGGCTGGGCTCGTCCGGTGCCAGTTAATCGTTTTTTCTTTAAAAAGCCGCGCCTTGCAGGTATATTAGTTTCTGTAGCCGGTCCTCTTAGTAATCTTGTTCTAGCTGCACTTGGTTTTTTTCTCGCATTCGGATTAGCCCGGACACAATTAGCTGTAAATCTTCCAGGTATTTTCGAATTTTTTGAGATCTTTAACTGGCTCAATCTCGTGCTGTTTGTGTTTAATTTATTGCCGTTCCCGCCTTTGGATGGCTATCGGATTGTGGAGGATTTAGCTCCAAACCATATTAGAGCGAAAATGACTCAATTTGAACAGTACGGCGTATTGATCTTTCTGATTTTGGTCATTACTCCTCTTGACCGTTATACCATACAGCCGATTTTCCAATTCATTATCCCTGGAATTTGGGAAGGCTTAAATAATTTCTTTTATAATTTGTTTTTTTAATCTAGGAGGTTTCGAGTCTTAATGGAAGAAAATAAGAAAAAACCAATTGGCTTTAATATTATTAAACCTGATCCGACTGATGGACATAAGGGCTTTGGCAAGGGAGCGTTAAGCCTGGATAATGTTTCTCCAGTCATTATTGATGTCGAAGCCGGTGACGCGGTCATTGATGTTGGAGCGATGCACGCGCGCAGCGTGGTTGAAAAGGGAATTAAATTCCTTAAGACCAAGGAAGAGGTTCCCAACGCGAAACCATACTGGCTGGTATGGGTGACAGTGGACAGGAAGCAAGAGGGTCCCTATTATGCTGGAGTTACGGCATGTGAAATGACGGTAGACCGTGAAATTCGCCGAGGCTATAAATCACTTCCTGAGCACGTAAACAGAATGGATAAGTCATTGAAACGTTATATTATCGTCGACCATATGGATGATAAATCGAAAAAAATCTTGTCTGATTTTCTCCAAAATCACAATCAAGATATGTGGAATAATTCAGAAGAAGAGCTGAAAAAAGGCTTAGCTGTCGAATAATAATTTTTTACAATAGCAATTTTTGACGAAAAGTTGTAAAATATATGCAGTGTGTAAACACTGTAAGACTAGGACGCAGAAAAGCTCCGGAGACCATTCTCCGGAGCTTTTCCGATTTAATCCAGCTGCAGCGCCTAGGGGCTCGGGGTCATAAGCCAATCTGTCAAGAAGGTTAAAGAACAACCTTCTCGCCAGCTTGTCTTATGCCTGTCGCCCCTGTGCAAGGCGCTTCCGCTTTTTAAATTAAGCACCCCAATTAAAAATCCTCTTATACCAAGGATCCTTTATTTCCTCTTTCTTTTCTTTCGATTTATTTTCTTTATGATCTAAATGATCAGTACAGTATTCTGTCGGTTCAGTCCCAGCGACAAAATAGGTAAACCGGCGGACTGGGCAATCTTTTGAAGCGAGCTTGCCGTTTTCAGGATTAACGTAAACTCCTACGACTCCTTCTTTCGGCGGGGTAAATGCCTTGACTGGCTTACCTTCTAACGATTCCTCCATAAAGTTTACCCAGATCTTTTTGGCATAGCTTTTTTCAGCGGTAAGGGTTATCGGCTTCCCCACATCATGACCAGCCCAAACAGCAGTAACCAACTGCGGTGTATAACCAATCATCCAGCTGTCTGTTTCGGTAGAGCCAGATTTACCAGCGTATGGCCGTGTGATCTCATCAATCAGGGAGTTACCCGTTACTTTCGCATATCCGTTTAGCTTTTTATCGAACATTCCTGTCATCATATGTGTCATGACGAAGGCTTTAGCAGGATCCAGTACCTTTTCGGGTTCATAGTTACTTTCAAAAATAACATCCCCATTATAATCTTCAACTCTTGTAATCAGTGTAGGTGTTACTTTTTTACCGCCGTTGGCAAATAGACTGTAGGCATTTGCCATGTCAATGACCCGAACGCCTGAGGTACCAAGAGCTAGCGAAGGAACTTTATCCATTTTTGTTGAGATACCAAACTTTTTAACATTATTAATAAGTGTTTCAGCGCCCATAAAAAGGTGAGTTTTGACAGCATAAATGTTATCAGACACGGCAAGGGCCTGAGCAAGTGTTATCTCTCCATCGGCATACTTGTTATTAAAGTTATGCGGCGAGTATTCTGTTTGGCCATCATCCAATTTAAAGGTGGTTAGTTCGCTTCGCATCGTAGACGATGGCGTAAAGCCTTGACTAAGCGCACCATAATACAAAATTGGCTTTATCGTTGAGCCTGGTTGTCTAACTGCTTGAACGGCTCGATTAAACGGACTTTGTTCATAATTGCGGCCGCCGACCATCGCTTTTACATAACCGTTTTTCGGGTCCATAGCGATGAAACCAACTTGGATTTCAGATTCACTTGCAATGGTTTCTTGAATTTGTTTTTCAGCCTCTTGCTGCTGTTTTAGATCGAGTGTTGTATAGACTTTTAAACCGCCAAGAGCAATTGTGCGGTCGTCTAGTTTGAGTTGATTTTTTAAGGCATTTTTTACAGCATCTTGAAAATAAGGTGCTGCCTCCACCCGCTTATGGGGATGTTCACCCACAAATGTAAGTGGAGCTCCCTTAGCCTTTTGGGCTGTTTCTTTTTTTATATAGCCGTTTTCTGCCATTGCGTTTAAAATAATCGCTTGGCGCTTTGTAGCATTTTCTAATGATTCCAGTGGTGAATAGTAACTTGGACCTTTAGGAACACCGGCTAACATCGCGCTTTCAGCCAGGGATAGCTCAGAAGCATTTTTTCCATAATAATATTTGCTGGCCGCTTGTACGCCATAGGCACCATTACCATAATAAATGGTGTTTAAATAGCCTTCGAGGATTTCTTCTTTCGAATAATTCATTTCAATCCGGATCGCATAAAAAGCTTCATGTAATTTCCGTGACCATGTTTTGTCGTGCTCAAGGAAGAGATTTCGTGCGTATTGCTGGGTGATCGTACTTGCGCCTTGAACCTTCGCCCCTGCTTTTACATCGGCAAGGATGGCGCCAACAATTCGTTTATAGTCGAAGCCACTATGTTCATAAAAGTTTTTATCTTCAATGGAGACAGTCGCATTGATTAAATCAGGTGAGATTTCCTCTAGGGGAACCCAGTATCGCTTTTGACCGCTATTGCTCTCACCAATTAACGTCCCATCACTGGCAAAGAACAGAGTAGATTGCGGGACAGCTAACGGCGGTGCGCCAAGAATTTTGGCATAACCAAGAATCCCAAGAAAAACAATCATCATACAGCCAAAGCCTATCAAACTAATGATAATAAACGCACGCAAGTACTTTATTGTTTTTCGAAATCCATGATTCGTCATAACTTCCACAGCAATACCCTCCTTCACCAATTTGTAAAAATACCCATAGTTACAGTATTGAAAGAAGAGACTGTTTTTAAACTAGCAAAAAGAAAATATTTCTAGAAAATTTGATAGAATATGCTAGACTTTTCTTTGTGATTGTAATTCAATAGTTTGGGTACTATAAAAAGAAAAGCGGAAGGCGCCTGCTTATCGGCGACAGGCATAAGACGAGCCGGCGGGAAGATTGCTCTTTAACCTTTCTGATGGATTGGCTTATGACCGAGGAAAAAGTGGGTTTTCTTTTTCCCCCGAGCCGATGGCGCCTGTAGCTAGACAGTTATCTATTCTTAAAAACCTGGAAGGATGTTGAACATGGCAATTTGGTTTACAGAAAAGCAAACTGAAAACTTTGGCATCACCATGAAAATAAATAAAACTTTACATACCGAACAAACTGAATTTCAAAAGCTTGATATGGTGGAAACAGAAGAATGGGGCAATATGCTTCTATTAGATGACATGGTTATGACTTCTGTTAAAGATGAGTTCGTTTATCATGAAATGGTGGCACATGTACCTTTGTTCACACATCCAAACCCAGAGAACGTATTAGTTGTCGGCGGCGGCGATGGCGGCGTTATTCGCGAAGTTTTAAAGCACCCAAGTGTGAAGAAAGCTACGCTTGTTGACATTGATGGAAAGGTAATCGAGTATTCTAAAAAGTTTTTACCAGAAATCGCTGGTATGCTGGATGACCCTCGCGTCGATGTCCGGGTCGATGACGGCTTCATGCATATTGCAAAAAGTGAAAATGAGTATGACGTGATTATGGTTGACTCAACTGAGCCAGTAGGACCTGCGGTAAATCTATTTACAAAAGGATTCTATGCTGGGATTTCTAAGGCGTTAAAAGAAGATGGTATTTTTGTAGCACAGTCCGATAACCCTTGGTTTAAGGCAGATCTTATTCGAAGCGTACAACGCGACGTTAGGGAAATCTTCTCGATTACCCGTTTGTACGTAGCGAACATCCCAACATATCCAAGCGGACTATGGGCATTCACCATCGGATCTAAAAAGCATGATCCACTGGAGGTAAGCGAAGACCGCTTCCATGAAATCGAAACCAAATACTACACCAAAGAACTGCACAAAGCAGCATTTGTGTTACCTAAGTTTGTTGGGGATTTATTGAAGTAATTTTGGTGCCTTTTTCGGTGCCTGTCACCGCCCGTGGACACTTTCCACCTCAGGTGGACAGTTAGTGACCGAGGAGATGTTGAAATCTTGATTACGGTCGTTATAAATGGTTTATAGTGACCGAAAAGGAAATAAAAGAGGGTTTACGGTAACTATAGAAGGTTTATAGTTACCGAAAAGGAATTGAAAGTGGACTTACGGTCACTATAGGGACCCTATAGTGACCGAAATCCATGCAAAAAAGGATTCATGGTCACTTAGCAAGGCTTCAGAGTGATCCAATCCAGTCTAAATCTAGATTGTTTAATACATAGAAGTGAGGGAAGTAACATGCGTTTTGATGAGAGTTATTCTGGTAATGTGTTTATTAAGAGTCATCCGAGTTTTGAAGAGAGTCGGGTTGTACTTTATGGGATGCCGATGGACTGGACTGTCAGCTATCGTCCGGGATCGCGCTTTGGCCCGGCCCGTATTCGTGAGGTATCGATTGGTCTGGAAGAGTACAGCGCGTACCTTGATCGTGAACTAGAAGATGTGAAATATTTTGACGCTGGCGATATTCCGCTTCCTTTTGGAAATGCGCAAAAGAGCTTGGATTTAATTGAGGATTTCGTGGATCAAGTTCTAGCTGCTGGAAAGTTTCCATTTGGTATGGGTGGCGAGCACTTGGTGTCTTGGCCGGTCATGAAGGCGGTTTATAAGAAGTACCCTGATTTAGCTATTATTCATATGGACGCTCATACAGACCTAAGGGAAGACTATGAAGGCGAACCATTATCCCACTCTACTCCGATCCGAAAAATTGCGGAACATATCGGACCGAAAAACGTTTATTCCTTTGGAATCCGCTCAGGGATGAAGGAAGAATTCCAATGGGCGAAAGAAAACGGAATGCATATTTCAAAATTTGAAGTTCATCAGCCGTTAAAAGAGGTCCTTCCGGATCTTGCCGGTCGTCCTGTTTATGTAACAATTGATATCGATGTTTTGGACCCAGCACATGCACCAGGTACTGGTACGGTTGACGCCGGCGGAATTACTTCTCGTGAGCTGCTTGCATCTATTCATGAAATTGCCAGCTCTGGTGTGAACGTAGTCGGCTGTGACCTTGTTGAGGTTGCTCCAATTTACGACCCATCTGAGCAAACTGCAAACACAGCAAGCAAATTGATTCGTGAAATGCTTCTTGGCTGGGTGAAATAAAAATTTTCTTCGTGCCTGTCCCAATCGAGGGGCAGGCATGTTTTGAATTGTGGCTTTTATATGGTTATAATAGAAAAAGTGCCATATGTCGGCTAACTAGGAAAATTCCATGAATCTAGATAAGGTTCATTTTTAAAAAAGGGTGTGCGTTTCATTGTCAATCCCTGAGGTACCTGTAAAAATTAACGTGAAAACCACAATTGATCACGATGAGACTTTTGAATTGATGGTATTTGGTACATACTTTGAAAAAGGAAATTCTGCCTATCTTCGTTATGAGGAAGCGGTGGAAGAGGGAAGTGTCCGGACAATTGTGAAGATGGCACAGAATAATGCCCTTATTTTACGTGGCGGTGCCATTAAAATGCGCCTGCCGTTTGAATTGAATCGTAAGTTAAATGGCAGTTATGAAATGCCGTTTGGACAGTTTGCTACCGTGACAAAAGCAAAAAGAATAGATTACTCCTATGAAAATGGTAAAGGCCACTTCGGTGTTGTTTATGATTTTTCGATGGAGGGTGCGCAGGCAAGTACATATGAGTTAGAAATAGCGTTTCAGGAGGAGAAAAAATGAACATAGTTGAACAGGTTCAAAGTCGATTAAAAGAGGAAATCCGAGCTGCGGTTGTGAAGGCGAGTCTTGCTACGGAAGAGCAGATTCCTGATGTAATTCTCGAGATTCCAAAGGAGAAGAGCCACGGTGATTATTCAACCAACATGGCGATGCAGCTTGCACGTGTTGCCAAGAAGGCACCACGGATGATTGCAGAAGCACTTATCGAAAATTTCGACCGCTCAAAGGCTTCAATTGAAAAAATTGAATTAGCGGGTCCAGGGTTCATTAATTTTTATATGAATAATGCCTACTTAACAGATTTGATTCCGACGGTTCTGGATGCAGGGGAAAAGTACGGAGAAACAACAGTTGGCGGTAAACAGAAGGTTCAAGTCGAGTTTGTTTCAGCGAACCCAACGGGCGATTTGCACCTTGGTCATGCTCGTGGTGCTGCTGTCGGTGACTCGCTTTGCAATATTTTAGCAAAAGCAGGCTATGATGTTTCTCGTGAGTATTATATTAATGACGCCGGTAATCAGATTAATAATCTTGCGTTGTCTGTAGAGGCACGTTATTTCCAGGCCCTTGGTCAAGACAAGCCAATGCCTGAGGATGGCTACCATGGTGCAGATATCATTGGGATTGGGAAGACGCTTGCCGAAGAGTTTGGCGATAAGTTTGTGAAGGTGGATGAGCAGGAGCGTTTTGACTTTTTCCGTGAATACGGCTTGAAATATGAAATGGCGAAATTGCAAAAGGACCTTGAAGATTTCCGGGTTAAGTTTGATGTTTGGTACTCAGAAACGTCTCTTTATAAAAATGGAAAAATCGATGAGGCATTAAAAGTGCTTCGTGAAACCGGCTATATTTATGATGAAGAGGGTGCGACATGGCTGCGTTCAATGGATTTCGGTGATGATAAGAACCGCGTGTTGATCAAACAGGATGGTTCGTATACGTATTTGACGCCGGATATCGCTTATCATAAGGACAAGCTTGACCGCGGCTTTGAAAAGCTGATTAATATTTGGGGTGCGGACCACCACGGTTATATTCCACGGATGAAGGCGGCGATTCAGTCACTTGGCTATGCTGCAGATGCCCTCGAGGTGGAAATCATTCAGCTTGTACACCTTTATAAAAACGGTGAGAAGATGAAGATGAGCAAGCGTACCGGTAAGGCCGTGACGATGCGTGATTTGGTCGATGAGGTAGGCCTCGATGCGACTCGTTACTTCTTTGCGATGAGAAGTTCTGATACACATATGGACTTTGATCTGGACTTAGCGGTATCAGAATCAAATGAAAATCCTGTGTATTATGCGCAATATGCGCACGCAAGGATTTGCAGCATCCTGCGCTCAGGAGAAGAGCAGGGGATTAAAGCCGATAAAAATGCTGATTTCTCCTTAATCGGTGCAGAAAAGGAAATCGAGTTATTGAAAAAGCTTGGAGAGTTCCCGCAGGCTGTAGGCGAGGCGGCATTGAAGCGCGTACCGCACCGCGTCACAAACTATATCATGGAATTAGCATCAACCTTCCACAGCTTTTACAATGCGGAAAAAGTGCTCGACAGCGAGCAGCCGGAGCGGACTAAGGCGCGCCTCGCGTTAATCAAAACCGTTCAAATCACACTGCGCAATGCCCTCGCATTGATCGGTGTATCAGCACCTGAAAAAATGTAAAGATAGTTTGGCTCCCTTTTAGGGGGCCATTTTTAGTATCTAGCCCGTGTAAAGAGTGTCCATCTGGGGTGGAAAGTGTCCACGGGCGGTGACAGGCACCAATTATTCATCACTGAATATTTATCCGTTTTTTGGTAAATATTATGAAGGTAATTTTATGATGAGGAGTGGCCCTGATGAATGTGGGAAGAGCGAAGGAAATTGCTGATTCGATGGATATGATTAATGTTACGTATGAGGGAACGCCTGTGATTATTCAGCATGTGGATGACAATACGAAGATGGCGCGTGTTTATTCGAAGTCTGATCCTGAAAATGAACTGGAAGTTCCTGTCTTGAATCTAATTGAAGAGTAAAAGAGTCTCCTGCGAAGGGAGACTCTTTTTTTTAGACACCTTGTGAGTGCTTGTGGTTTGGTAATTTGCTTTCTGGGTCGTTGTTGCCATGCTTCTGATTTTTTTTCTGCTTCTTTTCATTCTCTGCTAATTTTTGTACGAATTGACTGGTGCTTTCCATCGACAATCCCTCCTTGTGTGAATCTGTTGTTACTTTAACCATTTCCTCATGTAAAAATGCTGGGAGTTATTTCACCTCAATGGTGGCACCACTGATTCGCTTAAAGCCGCGAACCTTACTAATATCCTCGACCAATTTCAATGTGGCCTGATCCTTTGCTTTCGCCTCAATCATGAAGTCGACATCTTGTCCGATTTCTTTTAGCATTTTTAAAAACGGCATAATAAATTCGAGATCAACAAAATCAGCATGTGACCGGAATTCTTTTTCACCCTTTGGGGAAGAAATATGGATTTTGGGTAAAAGATCTACTTGATCCCATGTTTTAAAAATACGCGGCAGCAAATCCAATAGCGGTGTTTCGCAAAGGTTGGCCATGTGATGATGATAGTCAAACACAAAGGGGATGGTCTCTTTTTCGCAGGCAATCAAGGTCTCCTCTGTATTGTAAGTTTTGTCATCATTCTCCAGGGTCATCGCACGTTTAATATGCGCCGGAAGCCTTTTTAAATTCTCATGAAAACGGACAATTGTTTCCACCTTATCCCCATAGGCCCCGCCGATATGGATATTCATCATGCCTCTATCCTCTACACCCATGGCTTCAAACATTCGATAATGATATTCCAGATCGATAATAGCATTATCGGTAATTTTTTGCTGTGGAGAGGTAAATAAGGTGTATTGATTAGGATGAAAGCTAACGCGCAGATGATTCTTTTTGATCAGCTGTCCAATTTCCTTCCACTGCTTCTTAAAGGGTGTAACAAAATCCCATAACACATCTGGATGGGTAGCTAACGGAACAATCGAACTCGAAAGCCGGTACAATTCAATTTCATGGGCGAGATTGAAATAGAACATTCGGAGTGTGTGGGCTAAATTAAGCCTTGTGAGCTCAAGTAATTTATCTTTACGCTCTTTTTCAGATAATTGCTGGTAACGAGTGAACGTAAGTGTCTTCGATGGAGAAGCATCCCACAAGGTAATCGCTGTTGAAACATAGCCGAAACGAATCTTCATCGCACTAACTCCTTACTATAAAAGGCTCTTTTCTTAACCTTTGTTAATTTTTGGAATAAAGTTTAATGAGTGTACTAAGTTACCGCAGGCAATAGAATAAATGAAGTAAGAAAAGAGCCTGCAACCTAAATTCAAAAGCTCAAAATAATTATTAGCACGTTAAAATCGGCTTTAAGATTTTAACAACAATTTTTAAAAAGAAAGCCTTATAAAAAGTATGATATAGCCCCGGCAATGCCTTCCTTTATGGACCTGAGTAAGTTTGGCTTATTGAGGTCATCCAACTCCAATGGTTTTGAATCAAGAATATCTTTATGAACGATATCCATAAAACGATTAACAAAGGCTGGGTCATAAAAATAACAATTAATTTCTTTGTTTAAAAACACACTCCGTTTATCAAAGTTAGCCGTACCAATATCACATAACTCATCGTCGATGATGATTGATTTTGCATGGTAAAAACCATTCTTAAATTGAAAAACCTGTGCTCCTTCAACTAACATTTTACGTAAATATCGGTACGATGCCTCTTGTACAAGCATATGATCAGTTATAAAAGGAACAACGATGGTAATTTTAATGCCTCGCTTTGCCGCACGAATCAGTTCATGGAGGAGTTTTTTGGTTGGAATAAAATAGGGAGTACCAATAATAACAGACTTTTTTGCGTTTAGGATTAAATTGTAATACTTTTCTTCAAGGAAGCCTGCCTCCGTCGGAACAAATTGATGTGGCACCGTCCCTTTGGGCTGCTCAGGAGCATAACGAGAATTTACAATCACATGGTCAGTAGCGTATTCATTCCAATCAATCAAAAACTCACGCTGCAGATACGGCACACTTTCACCGGTGATTTTTAAATGGTAATCTCGCCAGGGGCTTAGCTTTGGATCGTGACCAATATACTCTTTACCAATATTAAAGCCGCCAAGATAGCCAATTTTGCCATCAATAATGGAGATTTTACGGTGGTTGCGCACCTGGGAGGAATAGAAAAGGAATGGAAGCCGTATTCGATTGCTAAAAGCAAATTGAACACCTGCATTACGCAACCCATTGATGACAGGATTTTTCATCTTATGACTGCCAATCCGGTCAACCAGCAGCCTGACTTCCACCCCTTGCTTTGCTTTTGCTTTTAAAATATCGAAAAACTGTTGGCTAAATTCATCATCCCTCACGATATAAAACAGGATATGAATATGGCTGACTGCCATCTTTAGTTCATGAAAGTAATCAGCAAACAATTCTTCTCCATGTGGAAAAATATCAAAGTTTCCGAAAAGGATAGGTGTTTCCCGTTTACTAAAAGATGTACGATGCTTTTTTCTTCCTAAAGTAAAATCGAAATAGAACCATACAATGATAAGAAGTATAAGAGCGATGACTATGGATGGTAAAAACATTTTCGTATCGTTCCTCCAATCATTTCTTTTATGTTTGCCAAACAGAGTCTATAGTATGAATTTCAATAATGTCGAATCATTTTTTGCTAAAAACATTTGACTGAATGCTCATTCATTATATAATGGTTGTAATAGTAGTCAGAAAATTTCATTGTTTTGAAATTTTCTGCTGAAAACAAACAATTGGTGATTAGAAAAACAAAGGGGGCGTATTGAATGAATGGGCTTTTATTGGTGAACCTCATTGCTTTCCTTGTTGTAACCGCTTACGCAATCAGTCTATTCGTTTACGTGGTTAAAACGAGGATCGAATTCATTAAGCTGGGAAAGAAAGTCGAGTTTGATAACAAAGTTAAAGAACGAATGCAAAAGATTTGGGTCAATGTTTTTGGACAAAAGAAGCTATTAAAGGACAAAAAAAGTGGAATCATGCACGTCATGTTCTTTTATGGCTTTATTCTCGTCCAATTTGGGGCAATTGATTTTATTTGGAAGGGATTAGCACCTGGCTCTCATTTACCTCTGGGACCGCTATATGCAGGGTTTACCTTTTTCCAGGAAATCGTCACACTGATGATTCTTGTTGCCGTTATTTGGGCTTTTTACCGCCGTTATGTTGAAAAGCTTGTCCGCTTGAAGCGCAATTTTAAATCAGGACTTGTGTTGATTTTCATCGGAGGATTGATGCTGTCTGTTCTAGTCGGTAACGGAATGGGCATCATCTGGCACGGTCACGAAGCCACTTGGACAGAGCCAATTGCATCGTTAATTGCGCTTATTTTTTCAGGAATTAGTGAAACCGCTTCAATTTCCATTTTTTATGTTGCTTGGTGGGTTCATTTATTATTCCTACTAACCTTCTTAGTGTATGTGCCGCAATCCAAACATGCACACCTAATTGCCG
Source organism: Neobacillus canaveralius (assembly GCF_047237705.1). Classification (NCBI taxonomy): domain Bacteria; kingdom Bacillati; phylum Bacillota; class Bacilli; order Caryophanales; family Bacillaceae; genus Neobacillus; species Neobacillus canaveralius. The sequence continues at coordinate 253,530 of NZ_JBDFLL010000001.1, forward strand.
GACCGGCAAATGTATATTTTAACACTTTAGAAAAACCAGGGAAGTTGAAGAAGGTCGATTTTGAGGACGAGTCACAAGAATCTTTCGGGGTTGGAAAAATTGAGGATTTTACACAACACCAAATGATCGATTTTTACGCTTGTGTAGAATGTGGACGCTGTACCAATATGTGTCCGGCAACAGGAACAGGAAAAATGCTGTCGCCAATGGATTTAATTGTGAAAATGCGTGATCATTTAACGAATCATGGTGCAGCAGTTACCTCGAAACAGCCGTGGGTGCCGACCTTTGCGTTTGGCAACACACGGGGTAACCAAATCGCACTTGCAGCAAGTGGTCAAGGTGCACAAGAGTCAGCAGCCACACTTGCTTATAATCCAAGCTTGATTGGCGATGTAATCACCGAAGAGGAGATCTGGGCTTGTACGACTTGCCGAAACTGTGAGGACCAATGTCCAGTTATGAACGAACACGTTGATAAAATTATTGACCTTCGCCGTTATCTTGTTTTAACAGAAGGAAAGTTAGACGCAGACGCTCAACGCGCGATGACAAACATCGAGCGTCAAGGTAATCCATGGGGCTTAAACCGAAAAGAGCGTGAAAGCTGGCGTGAAGTTCGCGAGGATGTGGAGATTCCTACAGTAAAAGAAATGAACAAAAAAGGCGAAGAGTTCGAATACTTATTCTGGGTGGGTTCAATGGGATCTTACGATAACCGCAGTCAGAAAATCGCTCTTTCCTTTGCAAAGCTTTTAAATGAAGCAGGGGTGAAGTTTGCAATTCTTGGTAATAAAGAGAAAAACTCAGGTGATACACCGCGCCGCCTCGGCAATGAGTTCTTGTTCCAGGAGCTTGCGACGAAAAATATAGAAGAATTCGAAAAGGCAGAGGTTAAGAAGATTGTGACGATTGACCCGCATGCCTATAATATTTTCAAAAATGAATACCCTGACTTCGGTTTAGAGGCAGAGGTTTACCATCATACAGAGGTACTATATCAACTCGTCCGTGATGGAAAGCTTGTTCCAAAGCATGCCGTCAACGAAAAAATTACCTTCCATGATTCCTGTTACTTAGGTCGTTACAACGATGTGTACGACCCACCGCGTGAGATTTTAAGATCAATCCCAGGTGTGCAGCTTGTGGAAATGGAAAGAAACAAAGAAACCGGAATGTGCTGTGGTGCAGGAGGCGGCTTGATGTGGATGGAGGAAGAAACCGGTCACCGCATAAACGTAGCAAGAACCGAGCAAGCACTTGCCGTTAATCCTTCTGTGATTAGTTCAGGATGTCCGTACTGCTTAACGATGTTATCAGACGGTACGAAGGCGAAAGAGGTAGAAGAAAAGATTTCAACCTATGATGTGGCAGAGCTTCTTGAAAAAGCAGTTTGTGGGGAAGCAGCGTAGAAAAGCGGAGGCGCCTTCGGAACAAGCACAGCTTGTTCCTGCGAGGATTATCCTAGGAGCTTTCCTTAGTGTTCAGCCCCGACAAGCACTGGAGGGCCAGCGGGTGAAGTCGTGCACTTTGACTTCACCAGTTGGACCGAAGTGACCTCGATGGGCTAGGTGCCGGAGCTAGACAGAATAAAGTTTAAAGCAGAAGTTGATTTGTTATTTGAATTCATAAAATCTTAGGAATTTTGTGTAAAATATTTCAACTTCTGCTCTTTTTTATGTAAAATAGATAGCGGGTATTAAAACGCTTACATTTATGGATTTTTTTAATTTGGAATCGAGCGAGCGTTCAGTCAATTAAAGGATTAAAGAATAGGGAGAGTGCTTTGAATGGGAAAAACAGTTATTTTGAGTGGGGTTAGAACACCTTTTGGGAAATTTGGCGGAGCACTAAGCAGTTTGACTGCTTCACAGTTGGGCGGTATTGCCGTGAAAGAAGCAATCGCACGCGCTGGAGTGAATCCTGAGGATGTGCAGGAGGTTATTTTAGGTACAGTTTTACAAGGAGGTCAAGGACAAATTCCTTCACGCCAAGCAGCAAGAGAGGCTGGACTTTCTTGGGAAGTCAAAACAGAAACAATCAATAAAGTCTGCGCTTCTGGAATGCGCAGTGTCACGTTAGCAGATCAAATTATCCGTGCAGGCGATGAAGAGTTAATTGTGGCGGGTGGTATGGAATCGATGAGTAACGCCCCATATATTTTACCAAAAGCACGCTGGGGCTTAAAAATGGGCGATTCCTCTGTGAAGGATTTAATGATTCATGATGGCTTAAGCTGCAGCTTTACAGGGGTTCATATGGGGACATACGGAAATTCTACTGCAAAAGAATTGGAAATCAGCCGCGAAGCGCAGGATGAGTGGGCTTTAAGAAGTCATGAGCGGGCGATTGCCGCAATTGAAGGCGGAATTTTTGCAGAGGAAATTGTGCCTGTCATCGTCCCGCAGCGTAAAGGAGCTCCGGTTGTTGTAGAGCATGACGAATCACCACGAAAAGACACCTCCATCGAAAGACTTGCAAAATTAGCACCCGTCTTTAACTCTGACGGTACCATCACAGCAGGAAATGCCCCAGGAATCAATGACGGTGCAGCAGCCCTTATTTTAATGAGTGAAGAAAGAGCGTTACGCGAAGGACGGAAGCCTGAAGCGGTTATCTTAGGGCATGCAGCAGTAGCCGCTCCCGCAAAGGATTTCCCACAAACTCCAGGACTTGTCATCAACAGTTTATTGAAAAAGACCGGAAAAACTGTTGAAGAAATCGACTTATTTGAAATTAATGAAGCCTTTGCGGCTGTTGTCTTAGCAAGTGAAAAAATTGCCGGCCTTGATCCAGAAAAGGTCAATGTCAATGGCGGTGCGGTCGCATTGGGTCATCCAATAGGTGCTAGTGGTGCCCGGATTATTATCACGTTAATGCATGAATTGAAACGCCGTGGCGGCGGAATCGGTATCGCAGCTATTTGCAGCGGCGGCGGTCAGGGTGATGCGGTGATGATAGAGGTTCCAAGAGGTTAGTGGGTTTCCTGAAATTGTCTAAATGTACAAAATGGTAGGAAAAATGTACAAAACTCCAAGAAAAATGTACAAAACCCTAGAGAATTTGTACAAAAAACAAAAAGTAATGTACAAAACTTAAATATATAAAAACCCATTAGGGATTATTTTTTAAAAAAGGGCAATTGGAGGGGAAGTAATGAAGGTTGATAAGGTAATGGTAATCGGAGCGGGTCAAATGGGGTCTGGGATTGCTCAGGTTTGTGCTCAGGCTGGCTACACGGTGTATCTGAATGATTTAAGACATGAATTCGTGGAGCGAGGGTTAGGGGTCATCAACAAAAATTTATCTCGCAATGTGGATAAAGGACGAATGACAGAGGAGCAAAAACAAGAGGTCCTTAAATCTATTACGGCTTCAACTGATTTGAATGATGCACGTGCGGTCGACCTCGTGATTGAAGCAGCGGTTGAAAATATGGAAATCAAAACCAAACTCTTTGCGCAGCTAGATGTAATTGCACCAGCACATGCAATTTTGGCGAGCAATACTTCATCCCTGCCAATCACCGAAATTGCGGCGGCGACGAAACGTCCGGAACAGGTAATCGGAATGCACTTTATGAATCCGGTACCGGTTATGAAGTTAGTGGAAATCATTCGCGGCTTAGCTACTGCAGATGAAGTTTACCAAGTGATTGAGGATATGACCAAGACGCTCGGCAAGGTTCCAGTTGAGGTAAATGACTTCCCCGGATTTGTTTCAAACCGAATTCTCATGCCAATGATCAATGAAGCAATTTATACGCTGTATGAAGGTGTGGCAACAAAGGAAGCGATCGATGAAGTAATGAAGCTTGGCATGAATCACCCAATGGGACCGTTGACGTTAGCTGATTTTATCGGACTTGATACATGCCTTTATATTATGGAAACCCTGCATGAAGGCTTTGGAGATACAAAATACCGTCCATGCCCGCTGCTGCGTAAGTATGTGAAAGCTGGCTGGCTTGGCAAGAAATCAGGTCGAGGCTTCTACACATACGAATAGTTGGGAGTGTTACTATGAATCTAAGATTCTCAGAAGAGCAAGAAATGATGCGGAAAATGGTTCGTGATTTTGCAGAAAAGGAAATTGCCCCGTTTGTGGAGCGGATGGAAAAGGGTGAATTTCCCCGTGAAATTCTTCGTAAAATGGGTGAACTGGGTTTGATGGGGATTCCCGTTCCTGAAAAATACGGCGGTGCAGAGATGGATTTTGTCTCTTATATCATCGCAATTAACGAGATTTCCCGGGTCAGCGCGACCGTAGGAGTCATCCTTTCTGTCCATACATCGGTCGGAACAAATCCAATCTTGTATTTTGGTTCGGATGAACAAAAGCAGCGGTTTCTGCCGAAATTGGCGTCAGGGGAGTATTTGGCGGCGTTTTGTTTGACGGAAGCTGGTTCAGGGTCGGATGCTAAAAGTATGAAATCCCGCGCAGTGAAGAAGGATGACCATTATGTGATCAACGGCTCGAAGATGTTTATCACCAATGGCGGGGAAGCGGATGTTTACATCGTCTTTGCTTCTACCAATCCTGAATTAGGCAGTAAAGGAATTTCGGCGTTTATTGTAGAAAAAAATTCACCTGGCTTTGTGATTGGCAAGGATGAACATAAAATGGGACTTCATGGCTCAAGAACGGTACAACTTACTTTTGAAGACATGATTGTACCTGCTTCGAACCTTTTAGGTCAGGAAGGTGAAGGCTTTAAAATTGCGATGGCTAACCTGGATGTCGGACGAATCGGGATTGCGGCACAGGCGTTAGGGATTGCAGAAGCGGCACTTGGTGCAGCGGTGGAGTATGCAAAAGGACGCCAACAGTTTGGAAAGCCGATTGCGTCACAACAAGGAATTGGCTTTAAATTGGCCGACATGGCGACGAATGTTGAAGCTGCTAGGCTATTACTCTATCGTGCTGCGGATTTACGTGGACAGGGAATGAAGTGCGGAATGGAAGCTTCGATTGCAAAGTTATTTGCGTCAAAAACAGCTGTCGAGACCGCGATAGAAGCGATTCAAGTCTTTGGCGGATATGGCTATACAGAGGACTATCCTGTCGAGCGCTACTTCCGGGATGCAAAAGTGACCGAGATTTATGAGGGAACAAGTGAGATACAGCGGATTGTGATTAGTAAGTATCTTTAGTTTGTAGATAAGTTGCGGATTTGTGTAGATATCAGACTGGAATGAGTAGATATCCAGGCTAATTGTAGGAACACTTTTTCGTAAAAACTGTACGGTTTAGAGAGAAGTTACCCTAAGGGAGGACGTATAAAATGAATTTTCGCTTATCGGAAGAGCATGAGATGATTCGGAAAATGGTTCGCGATTTTGCTAGAAATGAAGTGGCGCCAACAGCGGCTGAGCGTGATGAAGATGAGCGTTTTGACCGTGATATTTTTGACAAGATGGCGGAGCTTGGCTTAACAGGCATTCCGTGGCCGGAAGAGTACGGCGGAATCGGCAGCGATTACCTTGCGTATTGTATTGCCGTTGAAGAGCTCTCAAGAGTTTGCGCGTCAACAGGCGTAACATTATCCGCACACACCTCACTCGCAGGCTGGCCAATTTTCAAATTCGGTTCTGAAGAACAAAAACAACAATACCTTCGCCCGATGGCGGAAGGCTCCAAAATCGGAGCGTATGGGTTAACAGAACCAGGCAGCGGCTCGGACGCTGGCGGGATGAGAACTACAGCAAGACGTGAAGGCGACCATTACGTGCTCAATGGTTCGAAAATTTTCATTACAAACGGCGGAGTAGCTGATATTTATGTCGTGTTTGCATTAACTGATCCATCCAGCAAACAAAAAGGAACGACCGCATTCATTGTCGAAAGTGACACACCAGGATTCTCAGTAGGGAAAAAAGAAAAGAAACTAGGCATTCGTTCTTCACCTACAACGGAAATTATTTTCGAAGATTGCAAGGTGCCTGTCACCAACAGATTGGGTGAAGAAGGCGAAGGATTCAAAATTGCAATGATGACACTTGATGGCGGCCGTAATGGGATTGCTGCACAGGCTGTTGGAATTGCGCAGGGTGCACTTGACGCTGCGGTCGACTATTCAAAAGAGCGCCAGCAGTTTGGCAAGCCAATTGCCGCTAACCAAGGAATCGGCTTCAAGCTTGCGGATATGGCGACAAACATTGAGGCAGCAAGACTATTAACCTATCAAGCTGCATGGCTGGAGTCAAAAGGACTCCCGTACGGTAAAGAATCCGCGATGTCGAAATTATTTGCTGGTGACACAGCGATGAAGGTGACGACCGAAGCGGTACAGGTATTTGGCGGGTACGGTTATACAAAGGATTATCCAGTAGAGAGATTCATGCGCGATGCAAAAATCACGCAAATCTACGAGGGAACACAGGAAATCCAACGCCTCGTTATATCTAGAATGATAACTAAGTAAATATAAAAGCGGAAGCGCCTTGCACAGGGGCGTGAGTCTAGACGAGCCGGCGAGAAGGTTGTTCTTTAACCTTCTTGACGGATTGGCTTAGACCTGAGAGCCCCTAGGCGCTGGAGCTAGCAAGAGGTGGAATTGGGGATGAAAAAGCGGGAAGTGCAGGCTTCAGTGAAAGATGAACGCCTTGTACAAAGAAGACGGAATCAGATGATCAAAGGGGCCGTATCACTTTTTAAAGAAAAAGGGTTCCACCGGACGACAACAAGGGAAATTGCGAAGGCCGCGGGTTTTAGCATTGGGACCTTATATGAGTATATTCGGACGAAGGAAGATGTCCTTTATCTGGTTTGTGATAGTATTTATGACCACGTAAGCGAGCGGCTGCAGGAGGACCTTGATCATAAACAGGGCACTTTAGAAAGCCTCAAGCATGGAATCGCCAATTATTTTCGGGTTATCGATGAAATGCAGGAGGAAATCCTGGTCATGTATCAAGAGACCAAATCGCTTAACAAGGAAGCTCTTCCATATGTGTTGAAAAAGGAAATTGAAATGGCAGATATGTTCGAAAAACTGATCACGTTATGCGTGGAAAATGGGGAATTGAGCCTAACTGAAAAGCAGATCAAAATCCTTTCTCACACGATTATTGTTGAGGGACAAATGTGGAGCTTCCGCCGCTGGGCACTGCAAAAATTATTTACCTTAGAAGAATACATTGAAATGCAAACGGAGTATTTATTTTCGGGGATTAACGGGGTAAGTCAGTCACAGGTGAAAGGGACAATCACGAAGTGAATCTTTTCAGGACAAAGGGGGAGACAAATGAGTACGACGGAGGTTTATCAGACGAAGCATCATATTCGTTTTGTAACAGCGTCTAGTTTGTTTGATGGTCACGACGCTTCAATTAATATTATGAGGAGAATTCTGCAAGCGAGCGGAGCTGAGGTCATTCATCTTGGGCATAACCGTTCGGTTGAAGAGGTTGTTAACGCGGCGATTCAAGAGGATGCACAGGGGATCGCCATCTCTTCTTATCAGGGCGGTCATGTGGAATACTTTAAGTATATGTACGATTTGTTGAAGGAAAAGGGCGCGCCGAACATCCGCATTTATGGCGGCGGCGGTGGTGTTATTATTCCGCGTGAGATTAAGGAGCTTCATGATTACGGGATTGCTTGGATTTTCTCGCCTGAGGACGGACGGACGTTGGGTCTTCAAGGAATGATTAACCGAATGCTGGAGGAATGTGATTTCCCAACGGTTACGGCGGATCATGCAGAGCATATCGAAAAGCTGCCAACTGGTGATGTTAATGCGATTTCAAAATTGATTACCCTTGCCGAGCTTCATGTTGACAGCAACCGAGAAGCAGCGGCTGCTGCGGAAAGTCTTCTTGAAAAAGTAAAATCGTTAACCAAGGAGATTCCTGTTGTCGGAATCACCGGTACAGGTGGTGCTGGTAAAAGTTCTTTAACCGATGAATTGATTCGCCGTTTTATCAATGAATTGCCTGATAAAAAGGTGGCAATTCTATCAGTCGACCCGACTAAACAAAAAACGGGCGGTGCCCTTTTAGGCGACCGGATTCGGATGAATGCTATCTTCAATGCAAATGTTTATATGCGAAGCCTGGCTACCCGATCTTCAAAATCAGAGCTTTCGCTTGCGATTAAAGATGCGGTTTCGGTTGTGAAGGCAGCTGGGTTCGACCTTGTGATTGTTGAAACGAGCGGTATCGGACAGGGCGATGCAGAGATTACGGAAATCTGTGATGTCTCCCTTTACGTCATGACCAGTGAATTTGGGGCACCTTCACAGCTTGAAAAGATTGATATGATTGATTTTGCTGACTTAATTGTCATTAATAAATTTGAGCGCAAGGGCTCTCTTGATGCACTTCGCCAGGTTCAAAAGCAGTACCAGCGCAGTCATATGTTGTTTGAAAAAGATACAAGTGACATGCCTGTGTATGGCACGATTGCGAGCCAGTTTAATGATCAAGGCACTAATGCGCTTTTTGCGGCGCTAATTGAAAAAGTAAATGAAAAAATGGGTACGAATTGGGTTACTTCTTTTACAAAATTTGCGTTAGTTGAAAAGCAAAATGTAATCATTCCTACTGACCGTCGCTATTACCTCCGGGAAATATCGGAAACAGTCCGACGCTATCATCAAAAGGCTGAAGAGCAGGCAAATATTTCCCGTAAAATATTTCAGCTTGAAGGCGCCATTGCTGCGGTCAAGGAAACAGAAGCGAACACAGAAGTTCTTGCCTCTTTAGAAGCTATTAAGCAAGCAACGGAGGAGAAATTAACACCAGAGTCGAAAAAAATACTCGACGGCTGGGAAAAAACAAAGGATGCTTATAAAGCGGATAAATTCGTAACAAGAATTCGTGACAAAGAAATCATTACCGTTTTAAAAACAAAGAGCCTTTCTGGCATTGACATTCCAAAGGTCGTTTTACCGGGGTATAAAGATTACGGCGAAATCCTCCGCTGGGTGTATCGTGAGAATGTACCAGGTTCCTATCCGTTTACAGCTGGAGTGTTTCCGTTCAAACGTGAGGGAGAAGATCCGAAACGTCAATTTGCTGGGGAAGGAACGCCGGAGAGAACGAATCGCCGCTTCCACTATTTATCAAAAGATGATACAGCGAAACGGTTAAGTACCGCATTTGACTCGGTGACATTGTATGGTGAGGACCCGGATTATCGTCCGGATATTTTTGGTAAAATTGGCGAGAGCGGCGTGAATGTTTGTACGCTTGATGATATGAAAAAGCTTTATGATGGCTTTGACCTGTGTCATCCATCTACATCGGTATCGATGACGATAAATGGTCCGGCGCCGATTATTTTAGCGATGTTCATGAATACAGCGATTGATCAGCAAGTGAAGAAGAAAGAGGCTGAGCTTGGCCGTGTGTTGACAGTTGAGGAATTCGCTCAAGTGAAGGCTTATACGTTAAAAACTGTCCGTGGTACGGTGCAAGCCGATATTTTAAAAGAAGATCAAGGTCAAAACACATGTATTTTTTCAACGGAGTTTGCCTTACGTATGATGGGCGATATTCAACAATATTTCATCGACCAGCAGGTGCGTAACTATTATTCTGTTTCGATTTCTGGCTATCATATTGCTGAGGCAGGGGCTAACCCAATTTCTCAGCTGGCGTTTACACTATCAAACGGATTTACCTATGTCGAGTATTATTTAAGCCGTGGGATGAAAATTGATGACTTTGCACCAAACTTGTCGTTCTTCTTCTCCAATGGCTTGGATCCGGAATACACGGTTATTGGTCGGGTGGCGCGGCGTATTTGGGCAACGGTCATGCGTGATAAATATGGTGCTGCTGAGCGCAGCCAAAAGCTGAAGTACCATGTTCAAACATCCGGTCGTTCGCTGCACGCACAAGAAATTGACTTTAATGATATCCGCACGACTTTGCAGGCATTGATGGCGTTGCAAGATAACTGTAATTCGCTGCATACGAATGCTTATGACGAAGCAATTACAACACCAACAGAAGAATCGGTTCGCCGCGCGATGGCGATTCAAATGATTATTACGAAAGAGCATGGTTTAACGAAAAATGAAAATCCACTTCAGGGTTCATTTATTGTGGAAGAATTAACGGACCTTGTCGAGGAAGCGGTTCTTCAAGAATTTGAACGCTTAAACGATCGTGGCGGTGTTCTTGGTTCCATGGAAACTCAGTATCAACGCGGAAAGATCCAAGACGAATCGATGTACTATGAAATGAAGAAGCATACGGGTGAACTGCCAATTATCGGTGTGAACACGTATTTAAATCCAAATCCTCCTTCAGAAGAAGACATCGACAGCATGGAGCTGGCACGAGCGTCCTATGAAGAAAAGGAATTACAAATTCACAATTTACGTGCCTTCCAACAAGCACATTCAGCAGAAACCGGTAAAGCGCTAGACCGGTTAAAAGCAGCAGCAGTAAACAACGAAAACATTTTTGCCGAACTAATGGAAACCGTAAAAGCAGCCAGCCTCGGACAAATCACAAAAGCACTATACGAAGTAGGCGGGCAATATAGAAGAAATATGTAATTTTAATGCAATGGCTTATAATCATTTAAGCCATTGTTTTTTTATAAGACTGTGTTAGCGCAAATCAACAGCCCAGATTGAAACAGCCAACAAATTAATTTTTAAACAAGTACTAATATTGACTACTTTTCTTATATAATAGATGAGCAAACATTGATCCCGAGGCAGGTGTTGAATATGAAGATAAACAATACGTTTTTGTTTTTACTAATTTCGGCCTGGCCATTATACTATCTCTATCAACACCAGTTAGGGGCAATTTCCTTTCTAGTATTGGCTATTTTCTTCTTTTTAAAGGCAATGAAAGAGTTGAAAATGATAAAAAAAGAGGAAAAACCTGATGATAACCAGCCTAAACGGGAAAAAATCAAGCAAAACAGTAGATAGAACTAGCATAAACGGGAGAATATTGTTTATAATGAAGAATATGTCAAAAAACTAGCACCTTCGTGCTAAAATTTTTGCCCGTTATCACTCATTTTATAGAGTGTTAAATAGAGAAAGGAAGTGCCGATATTGAGTTTACAAGGTTACTCAAAAGAGCAATTAAAAGAGTTATCCCTCATTGAGATGGCGTATGAATTTCTAAAAGGCAGCAAACAGCCTATTTCCTTCCACGATTTAATAAAAGAAATTGCTGCAGCTACAGAAATCACAGAGGATCAAATTAGATCGAGAATTGCACAATTCTATACAGACATAAATATTGATGGTCGTTTTCTATCATTAGGTGATAATCGCTGGGGTCTTCGCGTATGGTATCCAATCGATACACAAGAAGAAGAAGTGGTTACCGTTATTAAACCTAAGAAGAAAAAGGCGAAAAAGGTTGTCGATGAAGACGAGCTTGAGGACTTCGATGAAATTGACGAAGATTACGATGAACTCGATGACTTTGCCGATGAAGATGATCTCCTTGACGAGGATGAGGACGATTTACTTGATGACCTCGACGATGTCGATGAGATAGACGATGATGATGATGTAATTGAGGATGACGATGAATTCGATCTTGATGAAGAAGAAGAACTTGACGAGGTCCTTGATGAAGAGGAAGAAGATTTAGATGAAGTAGAGGATGAAGACGACGACCTATTATAGGCTTGACTTTTTATCTCCGCACTTGTAGAATCTTTTTTGGGCTCCTTTAACAAGGAACGGATCATAATTTGCTTATAAAGCGCTCCCTTACATTGCGTAAGCGGAGTGCTTTTTTATTTTGTCAGTCAATGATACAAAGCTCTTTCGGCACTGACCGAGACTTCTTTAAAAATTTTTATAAAAGAAGCCTTAAACAACATGAAGATTGCGCAAACTGAATTAGAGGAGGATTTATTTTATGACGAAGTATATATTTGTAACTGGCGGTGTCGTTTCATCGTTAGGAAAAGGAATTACCGCAGCTTCTTTAGGAAGGTTGTTAAAAAATCGTGGATTGAATGTTACGATTCAAAAATTTGATCCTTATATTAACGTGGACCCAGGAACAATGAGTCCGTACCAGCACGGTGAAGTATTTGTAACCGGTGATGGCGCAGAAACGGATCTAGACTTAGGTCACTATGAACGCTTTATCGATATTAACTTAAATAAGTACAGCAACGTGACGACTGGAAAAATCTATTCTACTGTTTTGCGTAAAGAACGCCGCGGCGATTATTTAGGTGGAACGGTACAGGTTATCCCTCACATTACGAATGAAATTAAAGAACGAGTTTTCCGTGCTGGTAACGAAACAAATGCAGACGTTGTTATCACAGAAATCGGTGGAACAGTTGGGGATATCGAGTCTCTTCCATTCCTTGAAGCCATCCGTCAGATCAAGAGCGATATTGGCAGCTCTAATGTGATGTACATTCACTGTACATTAATTCCTTATATTAAAGCGGCAGGCGAAATGAAGACGAAGCCGACACAACATAGTGTAAAAGAGCTTCGCAGTCTAGGTATTCAGCCAAATATCATTGTCGTTCGTACGGAAATGCCGGTTTCACAGGATATGAAGGATAAAATAGCTTTGTTCTGTGATATTGATGCGAAAGCGGTTATCGAATGTCGTGACGCGGATACGCTTTATTCCATTCCATTGGCTCTTCAAGAGCAGCACATGGATCAGATTGTTTGTGATCACTTGAAGCTAACAACACCAGAACCAGAAATGACAGAATGGACAGCTTTAGTTGACAAAGTTCTTAATCTTTCAAGTAAAACGCGTATTGGTTTAGTTGGAAAATACGTTGAGCTTCAGGATGCGTATATTTCTGTTGTTGAAGCAATGAAGCATGCAGGCTATGCATTTGATGCCGACGTGGAAATTAAGTGGATTAATTCGGAAGATGTTACAGCAGAAAATGTTGCAGAACTTTTGGCTGACGTGGATGGAATCCTTGTTCCTGGTGGCTTTGGTGACCGTGGAATCGAAGGGAAAATCGAAGCAACACGTTATGCCCGTGAAACGAAAAAGCCTTTCCTTGGTATTTGCTTAGGAATGCAGCTGGCGACGATTGAATATGCACGCCACGTTCTTGGTTACTCAGATGCGCATTCTGCAGAGTTCGTACCTGATACCAAGCATCCAATTATTGATTTGCTTCCTGAACAAAAGGACGTTGAGGATCTAGGCGGAACATTAAGACTTGGTCTTTATCCTTGCCGTGTGGTTGAGGGAACAAAAGCCTTCGCCGCATATGAAGATGAAGTGGTGTATGAGCGTCACCGCCACCGTTATGAATTTAACAATCATTACCGTCAAGAAATGGAAGAAGCAGGCTTTATTTTCTCTGGTACAAGCCCAGATGGCCGTCTTGTGGAGATTATTGAGCTTCAAGATCACCCATGGTTTGTTGCGTCACAGTTCCATCCGGAATTCGTTTCAAGACCAACACGTCCACAGCCGCTTTTCCGTGATTTTATTAAAGCTTCTTTGCAAAAATAAAATAATTGGGCCAGTTCTCCATGTTGGAGGACTGGCTTTTTAATAGGGTTAGTTTCCATATATTGTCTAAATGTACAAAAGGCATTGAAAAATGTACAAAACCTTCTCAAAAATGTACAAAACACCCAAAAAAGTGTACAAAACCACCCTGAAAATGTACAAAACAAAAAAACGACCCAATCCAGGTCGTTCATCATCACTCATATTCAGCTAAAATCTCATCAATTGTAAATTTTAAGCCATAATAAACATACAAAGCGGCCATCGAAGACGGATATCCATAACGATTTCCGAAATCATCGGGCAATAGTCCCTTTTTAAGCTGTAAATTAATATAAACATCTGCTAACTCTTCAAGTTTACCGTCCTCCGAGACCGATGTCGACACGGCTACAAACGGAATCTCTTTTTCAAGAAGCAATCCAGCCAATTCAACAGCTTCTCGGTCATCTGAATGACGTGTGAATAGCAGCACTCTGTCAGCACTGGTCGCAGCCTCAACATTTGTTAAAGCGCCTTTTAATGGTTCTGCACCCTCTATAGCTTCAAATTCAACACCTTTCATTTCCTTGAAACCTACAACATATATTTTCTGACCCTGTGCGAGCAGGCGTGCGCCGTCCTCAAAGGAAAATTCCTCTTTTTCTTCAATTCGTTTAAATAATCCGGTCAATTGGGTTGTAAACATTTTTAACAAGTAAAACCCCTCCTTCACAAAGTTATTATAGCCTTTTGAAAATAAAAGACAATTACCATAAAATACCTTCAACAAAAAAGAGGATTTTTAGCAAGAATGTCGAAGATTAACTAGTGGAAGAAATAGGAATCATTATAGATAAAAATTAGGGTGGAAGAGGTGGAGTTATGAAGGAGAAAATTTTAATTGTTGACGACCAATTTGGGATTCGCATTTTATTAAATGAGGTGTTCTCAAAGGAAGGGTATCAAACCTTCCAGGCAGCAAATGGAATACAGGCACTTGATATTGTTACGAAGCATGACCCAGATCTCGTCCTATTGGATATGAAAATACCAGGTATGGATGGTATTGAGATTTTAAAAAGAATGAAAGTAATAGACCCGGATATTCGCGTTATTATTATGACCGCTTACGGTGAACTTGATATGATTCAAGAGGCGAGAAATTTAGGTGCCATCACCCATTTTGCGAAGCCGTTTGATATTGATGATATTCGTGCAGCGGTAAGAAAACACATTCCTCAAAAAACAAATTAGGTATTTTTTATAACGAATAATTGTCGAAAACTGTTGCCGCTTTCATTGTGAACGTTTATAAAAATGCGTTTCTTTAATGGAATTTTACGATTCTGTTTGGTATGATAACTATGAACTTTTACTGGTCACTTTATCTTTCTCGAGTATACATAATCAGTAAAATGGTAGGAAATCCTTAATAGGAAAGCTATATTTCGAGGAGATATAAACAATACCAAGGAGGAAATAAAATGCCTTTAGTTTCAATGAAAGAAATGCTCATCAAAGCGAAAGCGGAAGGCTACGCTGTTGGTCAATTTAACTTAAATAACTTAGAGTTTACTCAAGCTATTTTACAAGCAGCTGAAGCTGAAAAATCACCTGTAATTCTTGGTGTTTCTGAAGGGGCAGCTCGTTACATGGGCGGCTTTAAAACAGTTGTAAAAATGGTAGAAGGTTTATTAGAAGATTACAAAATCACGGTTCCTGTTGCGATTCACTTGGACCACGGTTCAAGCTTTGAAAAGTGTAAAGAAGCAATCGATGCAGGCTTCACTTCTGTTATGATTGACGCTTCTCACCATCCGTTTGAAGAAAACGTAGCAACTACATCACAAGTGGTTGAATATGCTCATTCAAAAGGTGTTTCTGTTGAAGCTGAATTGGGTACTGTTGGCGGACAAGAAGACGATGTTGTTGCTGAAGGCGTTATTTACGCAGATCCTAAAGAGTGTGAAGAGCTTGTTAAACGCACAGGTATTGACTGCCTTGCTCCTGCATTAGGTTCTGTACACGGACCTTACAAAGGTGAGCCAAAGCTTGGTTACCCTGAAATGGAAGCAATCGGAAAAGCTACTGGTTTACCACTAGTACTTCATGGTGGAACTGGTATTCCAACACACGATATCCAAAAGTCAGTTTCTCTTGGAACAGCAAAAATTAACGTTAACACTGAAAACCAAATTGCATCTGCAAAAGCAGTTCGTGAAACATTAGCAGCTAAGCCAGAAGAGTATGATCCACGTAAATACTTAGGCCCAGCTCGCGATGCGATCAAAGCAACTGTAATCGGCAAAATGCGCGAATTCGGTTCATCAGGCAGAGCGTAATAAAAAGCTTTATTTCTTTTTAAAAACTATCTAATGTGTTAAATATTGGTAGTGAATCTGAAACCGCCTCTTTTAATGAATGGGCGGTTTCAAAATGTAATAATAAAACTGAAAATTCGCTAAATTTATTACAACGCAAAATTTACCATTTTTTTAAAACTTTTTTTCATATTGATACATGAAAATTAAATATTGGTGTAAACTAGATGATAGACAAACTGTCGGATTATGTAATTTGCTGTTGGAAATAATTACCTAAAGACAAGTGGATTATCAATTTAGTTGTTTAATAAAAGGTCACATTCCATCCCAATGGCATAGAAGGGAGTCGAAAATGGAAAAACTTAAAATTGCAGGCGGATATCCGCTTAAAGGAACCGTAAGAATAAGTGGTGCAAAAAACAGTGCAGTTGCGTTGATACCAGCAACCATTTTAGCAGAATCACCGGTAACAATAGAAGGGCTGCCGGATATTTCTGATGTGGAAATCTTGAAGGACCTGCTCGAGGAAATTGGCGGGCAAGTTGAGCTTTCGGATGATTTTGATATGACGGTTGACCCATCGACGATGATTTCAATGCCATTGCCAAACGGAAAAGTAAAGAAGCTTCGCGCATCTTACTATCTCATGGGGGCAATGCTCGGTCGGTTTAAAAAGGCCGTCATTGGTTTACCAGGTGGATGTCATCTTGGACCACGACCAATTGATCAGCATATTAAGGGTTTTGAAGCCCTTGGTGCTCAAATAACAAATGAGCAGGGTGCTATTTATTTGCGTGCGGACGAGCTTCGCGGCGCACGTATTTATCTTGATGTTGTAAGTGTTGGGGCGACTATTAATATCATGTTAGCTGCTGTTAGAGCAAAAGGTCGGACGATTATTGAAAACGCTGCAAAAGAACCTGAAATTATTGATGTCGCAACTCTGCTTACCAATATGGGTGCGAAAATAAAAGGCGCTGGAACGGATGTTATTCGGATTGATGGTGTTGATAGTCTTCACGGTTGCCGTCATACGATTATTCCTGACCGAATTGAAGCGGGAACGTATATGATTTTAGGTGCAGCTGTCGGTGAAGGTGTATTAATAGATAATGTCATTCCGCAGCATTTAGAATCGTTGATTGCAAAGCTTCGAGAAATGGGTGTGCAAATCGAAACAAGTGGTGACCAGGTGTTTGTCAATAGTTCAGACAAGCTGAAGTCTGTCGATATTAAAACACTCGTTTATCCTGGTTTCCCAACTGATTTGCAGCAGCCGTTTACAACCCTATTAACGAGAGCAGCAGGCTCGAGCGTGGTAACCGATACAATATATGGAGCACGTTTTAAACATATTGATGAATTAAGAAGGATGAATGCGAACATAAAAGTGGAAGGCCGCTCTGCGATTATTAGCGGACCTGTGAAGCTTCAAGGCGCTAAAGTGAAGGCAAGTGACCTGCGTGCAGGAGCTGCGTTATTCATTGCCGGTCTAATGGCTGAGGGAATCACGGAAGTCACTGGGCTTGAGCACATTGACCGTGGTTATAGCCAGCTCGTCGAAAAATTAAATGGGCTTGGAGCGACCGTTTGGCGTGAAGCGTTAACAAAAGAAGAAGTAGAACAGCTAAAGAATACGTAAATAACATATACTAATTCTCAATGGTTCGTTAAAGGCCGTCATAGCCTTCAAAAAGAATCCGAATTTAGTGATTAGATAATTTTTAATAGCAAATACTTATTTAAGAGACTAGATTCAGTTCTAGTCTCTTATCTCCATGAAAATCTATTATCCCCCGCATATAGAAATTTTCCAGTTGATTATTTTTTTACACAAAGGGTACAATAGATAGTGTTTTATTAAAAAGAGATTCTGCTATTCTATTCATTTCTACTATTTCCTCAAATTTAATTAATGTTATGAAAACCCTCTATTATCCTTAATGTAAATCCGGGAACGGAATAGAGTAAAAATTTTAAAGTGTGGTGTACTATGGAATTAACGATATCTAGTTTAGAAAACATGAAGCTGAAGGAGCTTTATGAGCTTGCGCGCGAATTTAAGGTAACTTATTACAGTAAGTTATCGAAAAAGGAACTTATTTTTGCCATTTTAAAATCACGAGCGGAGCAACAAGGTTATTTTTTCATGGAAGGCGTATTGGAAATTATCCAGTCAGAAGGATTTGGATTTTTACGCCCGATCAATTATTCTCCAAGTTCTGAAGACATTTATATCTCTGCATCGCAAATCCGTCGTTTCGATTTAAGAAATGGGGATAAAGTATCCGGTAAGGTTCGACCTCCAAAAGAAAATGAACGTTATTACGGACTTTTACATGTAGAAGCAGTTAACGGTGAAGACCCAGAATCAGCAAAAGAACGCGTTCACTTCCCAGCATTAACTCCACTCTATCCAGACAGACATATGAAACTCGAAACCACTCCAAAATATATCTCTACAAGAATTATGGATGTAGTTGCTCCAGTTGGTTTTGGACAAAGGGGCTTGATTGTTGCGCCGCCAAAGGCAGGGAAAACGATGCTGTTAAAAGAAATTGCTAACAGCATTACGACCAATCACCCTGATGTGGAATTAATCGTGCTCTTAATCGATGAGCGTCCTGAAGAGGTTACCGACATCGAACGCTCGGTTGCTGGTGATGTTGTCAGCTCCACGTTTGATGAGGTGCCAGAAAACCATATTAAAGTCGCAGAGCTTGTGTTAGACCGTGCGATGCGTCTTGTTGAGCATAAACGCGATGTTGTCATTTTGATGGACAGTATCACACGTTTAGCTCGTGCATATAACTTAGTCATTCCTCCAAGTGGAAGAACCCTTTCAGGAGGTATTGACCCAGCAGCGTTCCACCGTCCTAAGCGTTTCTTCGGGGCAGCCCGAAACATTGAAGAAGGCGGAAGCTTAACTATCCTTGCGACTGCGTTGGTGGATACAGGATCACGTATGGACGATGTCATTTATGAAGAATTTAAAGGTACAGGTAATATGGAACTACATCTCGATCGTTCGCTTGCAGAACGCCGTATCTTCCCAGCGCTTGATGTTCGCCGCTCTGGCACACGAAAAGAAGAATTGCTTCTTCCGAAGGATCAATTGGACAAACTATGGGCGATCAGAAAATCAATGTCCGACTCACCAGACTTTGCCGAGCGCTTCATGAAAAAATTAAAGCAAACCAAATCCAACGAAGAGTTCTTCGCCCAAATTGGGGAAGAACTAAAGGGTAGAAGATCTTAAGTTTAATTCTTATGCTGTGTTAAATGGATACTGTTGATTTTAGAACTCGTTGATTGGAACGGAAGGCACGAAGACTCCTGCGGGAGGACGGGTCTGGGGAGACTCCACAGGCGCTTTAGCGCCGAGGAGGCTCCCTGGACCGCCAGCGGAAAGCGAAGTGCCTGGAGTGGAAATCAACAGACTAAATTAACACAGCTACGATTTAAAATCCATAAAAACCCAACTTGCCAAAATTGATACACCTTGTTATAATGTGAACAGTGTGTTTTTAGTATTTGGTGCTTGTCTTTAAGACAGGCATTTATATAACTCTGTTTCGAATGATTCAGGGCGGAAGGAGATGAAAAGAATGAAAGCAGGAATTCATCCAAATTATAAAATGGTACAGGTGACTTGTGCATGCGGAAATACTTTTGAAACTGGTTCAGTGAAAAAAGAAATTCGCGTTGAGACATGTTCTGAATGTCATCCATTCTATACTGGTCGTCAAAAATTCGCTGAAGCTGGTGGACGTGTAGACCGTTTCAACAAAAAATACGGCCTTAAAGATCCAAACGCGCAACAACAATAATTACACAAAACAGGCAAGCAGAAACTTACTTGCCTGTTTTTTAATTGAATAAAACATGTTAATTTTAAAAAATATAGACTTAATAGGTTTCGTACATAGGAAGGAGACGCCGATTTATGTATTTAATGAAGCAACTCGGATGGATTGAGGTTATCTGCGGCAGTATGTTTTCAGGAAAATCAGAGGAATTGATTCGTCGAGTGAGACGGGCTCAATTTGCTAAACAAAAAATAGCTGTTTTTAAGCCGAAAATTGACAATCGCTATAGCGAACAATCTGTCGTTTCTCATAATGGTAACTCTTTTCATGCGAAGCCAATTTCCCATTCGATCGAAATTTTACATCATGTAGAGGCGGATATCGACATTATCGCCATTGATGAAGTGCAATTTTTCGATGAAGGAATTGTAAGAGTGGTTCAGCAGCTTGCTGACAGCGGTCATCGCGTTGTTGTAGCAGGGCTGGATATGGATTTCCGCGGCGAGCCTTTCGGGCAAATGCCAGCTTTAATGGCGGTTGCTGAAACGGTAACAAAACTCCAGGCGGTCTGCAGTGTTTGTGGTTCGCCATCAAGCCGGACACAGCGCTTAATCGACGGAAGACCAGCATCTTATCATGATCCTGTGATCTTAGTTGGTGCTTCAGAAGCTTACGAGCCCCGCTGCCGCCACCATCATGAAGTACCTAAAACAGCATCCTACCGTATACAAGAACCTGCGGTGAAATAAAGTGTAAGAGGCGACGCCTTCTTGCACTTTTTTATTTGGCTGTGTTAATGTAAACTGGTGTTTTTAGAACCTGTTGATTGGAGTGTAAGGCGCTCGACTCCTGCGGGATGCACGAGCTGAGTGAGACCCCGCAGGTCGGAACGACCGAGGAGGCTCACGGGCGAGCCCGCGGAAAGCGTAGCGCCTGGAACGCAAATCAACAGCCTTATTTAACACAGCCTTTTATTTTGGCATAATCTTACTAGAACGTTCCTTCAACTGCTTGGGAAAGATAGTTCTAGGAGGTGTAAGTGATGAAAAAGTGGTTGTTTTTTACTTTTTTTGCTGTTCTAATGCTATCGGGTTGTATGAAAGGAAACGACACTGAAAATACCGCCTACGATTTAAAAAAGGACACGATGAACCCAAACTATATGTCCAACCGTGCTAATAATAAACCGGACAGCGACATGGGAGAAATGTCTGACCAAAATCCTAACTTCCTTAATTTGAGAGGGACAAGTTTGAATGACGCTTCAAATAGAAACAATACCGGCAGAGACATAGACGTCGCTAGAGATATTGTGAATGGAACTGATGATTTTAGATCAGAATCAATTTGGATTACAAATGCAGGGGACAGGATGACCGTTACCGTGGATACAAAAGGCAATCTTAATGGCAAAGAACGGGATGACGCCATAGACAAGCTTCGATCAAAACTCGAACAGGCACTTCCACGCTATTCCTTTAAAATAAGAGAACAATAACATGCTCTGGCTACAGGGCATGTTTTTTTTTCGTTTAGGTGCCGTTTTTAGGTGCGCGTTCGCCCCCAAATAACCCCCGAAAAATTTTTCCGGATGAATTTGGTTTTGACGGGGGTTTTCACCTATACTATAATTAGAATGTTATGGACAAAAACTAGAGGTGAATAACTGTGTTTGATCGTCTTCAATCCGTTGAAGATCGCTACGAAAGATTAAATGAACTTTTAAGCGATCCGACCATTATTAATGATTCAAAGAAACTTCGTGAATATTCAAAAGAACAATCTGATATACAAGAGACTGTACAAGCGTATCGTGAATATAAAGACGTCCGCGAACAACTTAAGGATGCCAAGGCAATGCTTGAGGAAAAGCTCGACAACGATATGCGTGATATGGTCAAAGAAGAAGTAAATGAGCTTGAAAAGCAAATCGAGGAACTAGAAGCAAGAATGAAGTTCCTGATGATTCCGAAGGATCCAAATGATGACAAGAACGTTATCTTTGAAATCCGCGGCGCTGCCGGCGGTGAGGAAGCTGCTCTATTTGCAGGTACGCTTTACCGGATGTACAGCCGTTATGCGGAAGCACAGGGCTGGAAAACGGAACTTCTTGATGCCAACGCAACAGGTCTTGGCGGCTACAAGGAAATTAGTTTTATGATCAATGGACAGGGTGCCTATTCAAAATTAAAATTTGAAAATGGTGCTCACCGTGTGCAGCGTGTACCGGAAACGGAATCTGGCGGACGGATTCATACTTCAACCGCTACCGTTGTTTGCTTACCAGAAGCGGAAGAACTTGAGGTTGAAATTCATGATAAAGATATCCGTTTTGATGCGTTTGCTTCAAGCGGCGCCGGCGGTCAGTCCGTTAATACAACAATGTCAGCGGTTCGTTTAACTCATATTCCGACTGGAATTGTGGTATCTATCCAGGATGAAAAATCGCAGCACAAAAACAAAGATAAAGCGATGAAGGTACTGCGCGCGCGTGTCTATGATAAGTTCCAGCAGGAAGCGCAGGCTGAATTTGATCAGGTTCGTAAATCTGCGGTTGGTACGGGTGACCGATCTGAACGGATTCGGACTTATAACTTCCCACAAAACCGTGTGACCGACCACCGTATTGGCTTAACACTTCAGAAGCTTGATCAAATTATTGAAGGCAAGCTTGATGAAATCATCGATGCGCTAACGCTAGAAGATCAAACAAGCAAGCTTGAAAGTGGTCAAGATGAGTAAAAAAGTCTATGAAGCTCTGCAATGGGCTTCTTCTTTTTTAAAAAAAGCAAATCGGGACGAAAACGCAGGCGAGCTGCTGCTTCGGCATTTCACAGGAATGACGCGGGCACAGCTGTTTGCTAATGTCCGTGATGACCTGCCGCAGGACCAATGGGAAGTGTTTGAAAAAGCGGTTCATGAACATGTAAAGGGAACGCCGGTGCAATACATAATCGGCTCAGAGGAGTTTTATGGCCGGAAGTTTATCGTTAATGAAGAGGTATTGATTCCGCGCCCTGAAACCGAAGAGCTCGTATATGAAACATTGAAACGTATCAATAAGCGTGACTTAAAGGTGGTCGACATCGGTACTGGCAGCGGGGCGATTGCGATTAGCCTAAAGCTTGAACAGCCGTCGTTAAGTGTATATGCCTCTGATATTGCGGAAGAGTCATTGAAGGTAGCTCGAGAAAATGCCCGACTGCTTGGCGCTGACGTTGAATTTGTTCAAGGGGATTTATTGCAGCCATTTCACGGACAAAAGTTTGAT
Source organism: Neobacillus canaveralius (assembly GCF_047237705.1). Taxonomy (NCBI): domain Bacteria; kingdom Bacillati; phylum Bacillota; class Bacilli; order Caryophanales; family Bacillaceae; genus Neobacillus; species Neobacillus canaveralius. Next base: position 276,364 of record NZ_JBDFLL010000001.1, read on the forward strand.
GTGGTGATTTCGAATCCGCCGTATATTCCTGTAAGCGATATCGAAACCATGTCTGTAGTTGTAACAGAGCATGAACCGCATCGTGCCTTGTTTGCGGGCGAGGACGGACTTGATTTTTACCGCCGTTTTATGGTGGAGCTGCCGGAAGTGATAGTTTCGCGCGCGCTGGTTGGCTTTGAAATTGGGGCCGGTCAGGGGGAGGCGGTAGCCGACCTTTTTAAAAAAGCGTTTGTGAATGTGAAGGTTGAAGTTCTTAATGATATAAACGGCAAGGACCGAATGGTGTTTGCGGAAATTGCAGAGTGATTCTAGCCCGAATTGCTCTGTTTTTTATGAAATAAAAGCGATGCTTCGTGACCGAACCATCGCCTAATCATGTAATTATTTATTGTGTTTTTCCTGGGCTTTTAATGCGACTTTTTCAAGTCCAGTATGCGCAAATTCTACATCCGTTTTCGGCATTGCGGGATTATGCTGCACTTTCTTATTCTTCTGTTTAGACATGTTTTCACCACCCTCAAAAAAAATGCCAACATCTCTGTTAGTTTGCGTTCTTTTTGGAAGGCTATGAATCCAAAAGTTACCAACGTTGTATTACGAATAACCTAAGCTATCTCATTCCAAACTATAAGTGTAAAACAATTACACTATAGGAGATGATACAAAATGGCAAGAAGCAACAACAGCAATCAGCTTTTAGTTCCAGGAGTAGAACAGGCACTTGAACAAATGAAGTATGAAATTGCACAAGAATTTGGGGTACAGCTTGGAGCCGATACATCTTCACGCGCTAACGGATCTGTTGGTGGCGAAATTACAAAGCGTTTAGTAAGTATGGCTGAGCAACACTTAGGCGGATCTTTCCGTTAATACACATAATGAACCCGCACGCTTGTGCGGGTTTTATTTTTTTACTTTTTGTTAAAAAGAAATCTAGTTTTTTTTAATTTACTAGTTTAAGATTCTTGGTATTTGTCCACAATGAGGATAGTGAAGGGACGGTGCGAGAATATGAACAGTAAAGTGTTAGTGTGGTCTTATTTAATCATTCTATCGTTAGGAACGATATTAAACTTATATATGCCGAAAACGGAAGCGGTGGCGAAGGATTCGATAGTGATTCCAGCTGAGGCGATTCGTCTCCGAATTCTAGCAAATAGTGATAGTGCGCAGGATCAGGAAATTAAACGCAAGGTCCGTGACGCAGTCAATGCACAAATCACGTTATGGGTTCAGGATTTAACGTCTTTAGAAAAAGCAAAAACAGTGATTAATTCAAAGCTCCCAGAAGTTCAGGATATTGCAGAAAAGGTTGTCGCAGAGCAAGGGTCGACTCAAAGTGTGAATGTTGAGTTTGGAAAAGTTCAGTTTCCAACTAAATTGTATGGTGAATTTTTATATCCAGCAGGCGAGTACCAAGCGATTCTGATTACATTGGGTGAAGGGACAGGTGCCAATTGGTGGTGCGTGCTTTACCCGCCATTATGTTTCTTAGATTTTTCTAATGGGGTAGCGGTTCAAAGTGATGGTTTTGAAGATAAAGCCTATGCAGCTGAGAAGGAAGAACAAGTGGTAGAAGCTTCGGAAGAACTAGAAAAAGTAGAAGAGAAAGTGACCAATACCGTTAAGAATGTAAATGCTAAGAAAGAACAGATTAAGGTAGAAGAGCAAGTAGTAGAAGAAGTGGAAGAGGTAAAACAAGTTGTCGTAGAGAAGCAAGTTAAAGAGGTTAAGCAAGTTGCTGAAGGAAAGCAAGTTGAAGTAAAAGAAACAGTTGAGAAAGAAGTAGTTGAGGAAAAACAAACACCTGTTAAGAAGAAAGCAGTAAAGGAAGCTCCAGTTTATACTTCAGAAGATGAAGAACCGGTTAAAGTAAAATTCTTTGTTGTAGAATTGTTTGAGGGTATTTTTAAATAAGCGTAGGTAACGTAATATCTAGTAAAGTGCCAGCCCGAAAGCGGGGCTGGCTATTTTTTTTCTAGTAATTCTAGTTCTAACTCTCTTAAATTTTCATAGTAATAGAGTATCAACTAAAAGAGGTGGTAGGGATGCAAGCAGTTATTCGATGCGCGAACAAAGAGGATTTGAACGGGTTAAGAGAGTTTTTGACGAGGGCGAACCTTGGATCTGAAGGTTTAACGGAGGAAACTGTGGAGTTCTTTTTATTGCTAGAGGATGAGGATGGGGCGATTAAGGGTACACTTGGAATGGAAGTAATCGCAGAGTGTGGATTATTGCGTTCGTTGGTCGTTTCACCGGGACAAGCTGAAAAGGATATTGTTTTGTTGATCACGCAGATGATGCAATTAGCGAAGGAAAAAGGTTTGAGAAATTTGTTTTTGGCGACTAATAAGGGAGTGGCATTGCCATTTTTTGAGTTGCTTGGGTTTGAGAAGGTGGCACGGGACCATTTACCTGAGGAAATGTATAGCTTAGAGCATATTCGACATGTATTTAATGTGGATAACTCGTTATTTTTGAAATTTTCACTATAATTGTGGATTAATCCACAAAGTTATCCACTATTTCGGAATAGTTATACACAAATTGTGGACAAAGGGTTGTGTTTATCCCCACCTTCTACTATACTTTCAAATGGAATATGAGACAAAGAGCCTAAATTCGGCAAATTTCGATATCATTTGCGCTTTTGATAAAGGTGGATAACTATGGACACAAAAGTTTGGAAAGTGGATAAACATGTGGATAACCTCGAAAATAATCCACAGGTTGTGGATGCCGCTCAATTTTTACAAGAAAATGAAGTGGTTGCACTGCCTACGGAAACGGTTTATGGTTTAGGTGGAAATGCTGAAAGTGATGTGGCTGTGGAAAAGATCTTTGCTGCGAAAGGCAGACCAAGCGATAATCCACTGATTATCCACATTGCGGATAAACAGCAACTCAACGCGTTTGTTACGGAGATCCCGGAAAAAGCGGCTGTTTTGATGGATGCGTTTTGGCCGGGACCCTTGACGATTATTTTTAAAAAGAAGAATGGAGTCTTGTCAGAAAAAGCCACGGCGGGCTTGGAAACGGTCGGTGTTAGAATGCCGGATCATCCTGTAGCATTGGCACTATTGAAAAAATGCCAGCTGCCAATTGCAGCTCCGAGTGCGAATAGCTCTGGGAAACCAAGTCCTACAAATGCACAGCATGTCATCGAGGATTTGAATGGGAAAATTGCCGGAGTGCTTGATGGCGGTTCGACGGGTGTTGGGGTAGAATCCACGGTTTTAGACTGCACGGAGGAAATTCCCGTGATTTTAAGACCTGGCGGGGTGACGAAGGAGCAGCTTGAAGCTGTTGTGGGTGAGGTGCATCTTGACGCTGCGCTAGTGGATGAAGCTTCTAAGCCGAAAGCTCCTGGAATGAAGTATCAGCATTATGCTCCGAACGCACCACTTTATTTAGTACATGGAAGTCCCTCTTTTATGCGACGTCTAATAGCAGAAAAGCAGAAGGAAGGGCTGCGTGTCGGTGTGCTTGCAACTGAGGAAACTGTCGAGGCCTACCCGAGTGATGTCACAATCGCTTGTGGAAAAAGAAGTGAGCTTGAAAGTGTGGCTACGGCACTTTATGACACGTTACGGAAGTTTAACCAGGAAAAAGTGAATATTATCTATAGTGAAATGTTTCCGAATACCGGTGTAGGGCATGCGATTATGAATCGATTGCAAAAGGCGGCGGGGAATAAAATTATTAATGAGTAAGCGCAGGTTCTCCTAAGATGGAGGCCTGTTTTTTTGGATTCTAAATCCTTTTGGACGTGCATATGTTTAATCAGGGCAAGTCCGAGGGGGTAGAAGAGCGTGTATGGAATGATTGGAGAGTTAGTGACGCTTGTTTTAATGGCGTTTGCACTAGGAATGGATGCCTTTTCTGTTGGTCTAGGAATGGGCATGTTCAAGTTAAAGCTCCGGCAAATTTTTAAAATTGGGATTACGATTGGGTTATTTCATGTGTGGATGCCGCTTGTGGGTATGCTTGCAGGAAAATTTTTATCCGATAAGTTTGGGACTTTTGCGTCGATAGTCGGTGGGTTATTGCTGATGGTGCTCGGGGTGCAAATGATTTGGTCAAGCCTCAGGAAAAGTGAGGAATCGGTGATGACACCGGTCGGATTTGGCTTATTAATTTTTGCAACAAGTGTGAGCCTCGATAGTTTTTCCCTTGGACTTACGTTAGGGATCTATGGAGCAAAAACGATTTTGGTGATTATTTGCTTTGGGGTCGTTGCAACGATATTAACATGGGCTGGCTTGCTGTTAGGGAGAAAAGCTCAAGGCTGGATTGGCTCCTATAGCGAAGCGCTTGGAGGAAGTATCCTGCTCGCTTTTGGAATCAAATTACTTTATCCTTTTTTATAAAACCTTTCCGCATAGCAGTGAAAGGTTTTTTCATTGGTGATGGAGAAATGATAGTATAAATACATAATGAAAAGGAGGGCAAGCCGCATGAAGCGCATTTTATTTGTTTGTACAGGTAATACTTGCAGGAGCCCTATGGCAGAGGCAATTTTAAAAAGTAAAAAGATTGACGGTCTTGAAGTGAAGTCTGCGGGGATTTATGCAGCAACGGGAAGTGAGGCATCTGCTCATGCCAAAAAAGTCCTGGAAAATCATCATATCGAACATAATCATTTATCCAATATGCTAACTTTAGAATCTGTTCATTGGGCAGAATTAATCTTAACGATGACGTTTTCCCACAAAAATGCGATCCTTCAACAGTATCCTGAATCAACGGGTAAAGTTTTCACATTAAAGGAGTTTACAGGTGAGGCATATGATGTAGATGTGGTCGATCCATTTGGCGGTCCCTTAGCGATATATCAGGAAACGTATCAAGAGCTCGAAAAATTAATAACAAAAGCAATCGAAAAAATGTAAAGCCCTCGGTGTTGAGGGCTTTATATTTTTTTATCGGTATGTCAATATTAAGGAAGGATTATTAGGGAGGTTTTTTATATGAGAGTAGCTTTAGCGTCTGATCATGGCGGGGTTAATATCCGCAAAGAAATTGCTAGTTTAATGGATGAGCTTGGTATTGAGTACCGAGATTTCGGCTGTGATTGTGAAGGATCTGTCGATTATCCGGATTATGCTCTTCCAGTGGCTGAAAAAGTGGCAAGCGGTGAGTTTGATAGAGGAATTTTAATTTGTGGCACCGGAATTGGGATGAGCATTGCCGCCAATAAGGTAAAGGGAATTCGCTGTGCACTTGTGCATGATACATTTAGTGCAAAGGCAACACGTGCCCACAATGATACCAATATCATCACCATGGGTGAGCGTGTCATTGGTCCGGGACTTGCACGTGATATTGCAAAAATATGGCTGACAGAAGAATTTGAAGGCGGTCGTCATGCTACTCGAATTGGAAAAATCAGCGAATATGAGCAGAAGTAGGATGAGACGATGATTCAAGTATGGGAAAAAGAGCTGGAAACCATTCTTTTTGATTTTCAAAACCAGGCTAATTTAAAGCCAGGGCAGCTGGTTGTTGTCGGTTGCAGCACAAGTGAGGTAATTGGTGAGAGAATTGGGACAGCCGGTACAAGTGAAGTGGCTGAGATGATTTTTCGTCAATTAAGTGTGTTCGCTGAGGATACCGGTGTTGCGTTGGCGTTCCAATGCTGTGAACATTTAAACCGTGCGCTTGTGATTGAACGTGAGGAGGCGCTCAAACGCGGATTGGAAGAAGTCTCCGTTGTTCCTGTTCGAACCGCTGGCGGGGCAATGGCAACCTTTGCGTTTGAAAAATTTTCGGAAGCTGTTGTTGTGGAATTTTTAAAGGCGGATGCAGGGATTGATATTGGCCAAACCTTCATTGGCATGCATTTGAAACATGTTGCTGTCCCCATTAGAGTAACGCAGAAAACGATTGGACATGCCCATGTAACGTTGGCGAAGACAAGACCAAAACTAATCGGCGGAGCTAGAGCGGTGTATGAAAAGACACCGGGCAATTCTAGTTGCAGTTGAGTCATTGGTGCGAACGATTAGTTTGATATTTTGTTTAATGTTCGTGTTTAGGGTGTTTTCTTAATTGATTTAATAGGGTAAAATAAAAAAAGAGGGGATTTTACGAATCCCCATTTCTCTTTTAGAGAGAAACGTGCTATTATATAGAGGGAATTTTCAAAAGATTAATTCAGGTTCATACATACAGGGGGGATTACCATGAAGCATTTGTCTAATCAGGACAAGCAGGTATTTGAAGCGATTCAACAGGAATTAGGACGCCAGCGCGGAAAAATCGAATTAATTGCCTCAGAAAACTTTGTAAGTGAAGCGGTAATGGAAGCACAGGGATCTGTGTTAACCAACAAATATGCAGAAGGCTATCCAGGCCGCCGTTATTATGGCGGATGTGAATATGTGGACATTGTCGAAGATCTTGCTCGCGAGCGCGCGAAAGAGATTTTTGGTGCGGAATATGTAAACGTTCAGCCGCACTCTGGCGCGCAGGCGAACATGGCTGTTTACTTTACGGTCCTTGAGACTGGCGACACAGTGCTTGGTATGAACCTTTCACATGGCGGTCACTTAACACACGGCAGCCCAGTAAACTTTAGTGGCGTTCAATATAACTTTGTAGAGTATGGTGTAGATGAAACGACTCACCGCATTAATTATGATGATGTATTAGCTAAAGCACGCGAGCACAAGCCAAAGATGATTGTGGCTGGAGCGAGTGCTTATCCACGTGAAATCGATTTTGCGAAGTTCCGTGAAATCGCTGATGAAGTGGGCGCATACTTAATGGTTGATATGGCTCATATTGCCGGTTTAGTTGCAGCTGGACTTCACCAAAATCCGGTTCCATACGCTGATTTTGTAACAACTACTACACATAAAACACTTCGCGGACCTCGCGGCGGAATGATCCTCACTAAAGAAGAATGGGGTAAAAAGATTGATAAATCAATCTTCCCAGGAATTCAAGGTGGTCCATTAATGCACGTGATTTCTGCAAAAGCGGTAGCATTTGGAGAAGTTCTTCAAGACAGCTTTAAAGAATATGCTGGTCAAATTATCGCAAACGCAAAGCGTTTAGCTGAAGGTTTGCAAAACGAGGGCATCAGACTTGTTTCTGGCGGAACAGATAACCACTTGCTTCTTTTAGACATGCAGACACTTGGTTTAACTGGTAAAGTAGCAGAAAAGGTACTTGATGAAGTAGGAATTACGGTTAACAAAAATACGATTCCATTTGATCCACAAAGCCCATTTGTAACGAGTGGTATCCGTATTGGTACAGCTGCTGTTACGAGCCGTGGATTCGGTTTAGAAGAAATGGACGAAATTGCGTCTATCATTGCGTTTACCTTGAAAAATCATGAAGACGAAGCGAAGCTTAAAGAGGCTGCAGCTCGTGTTGAAGCTTTAACAGGTAAATTCACGCTTTATCCTGAATATTAAACATCTGTGAAATCGACTCAAATTGGGTCGATTTCTTTTTGTCTTGAGTTGCTCATTGTGATTTTTTTCTGTAGAATGAGACGGAGTTAAATTTAAATAAAGAGGGGCGATCAGTGTGGCAAAGGTATACGTCTTCGACCATCCACTTATTCAGCATAAACTTACATACATCCGTGATAAAAATACAGGAACAAAGGAATTCCGCGAATTAGTCGACGAAGTCGCAACACTCATGGCATTTGAAATCACAAGGGATATGTCCCTTGAAGATATCGAGATTGAAACGCCAGTCTGCCCGGCGAAATCTAAGGTATTATCTGGAAAGAAAATGGGCGTTGTTCCGATTCTGCGCGCGGGAATCGGTATGGTTGATGGAATCCTGAAGTTAATTCCGGCTGCGAAAGTAGGACATGTCGGGTTATACCGCGATCCAGAAACATTAATGCCTGTGGAATACTACATCAAGCTGCCAAGTGACGTGGAAGAGCGTGAATTCATCGTTGTGGACCCAATGCTCGCAACTGGCGGTTCGGCAATTGTGGCAATCGATAGCTTGAAAAAGCGCGGCGCTAAACATATTAAATTTATGTGTTTGATTGCAGCACCTGAGGGCGTGGATGCTGTTAAGGCAGCACACCCAGACGTGGATATTTATATTGCTGCGTTGGATGAGAAGTTGAATGATCATGGTTACATCGTACCTGGATTAGGTGACGCTGGAGATCGGTTGTTTGGGACGAAATAAGGGTTTTTTGAAGCTGAGTAGACGGGGTGTCTGCTCAGTTTTTTTTGTGTGTTTTTTCCAGATATTGTCTAATTGTACAAGAGGGCTTGAAAAGTGTACAAAAGCCCCCAAAAAATGTACAAAACCCTCTCTAATATGTACAAAACCCCATGAGAAATGTGCAAAACTCAAAGCCTCCAATAATGTTCACCATTTCTTCTAATAATCATTAAAGGATTTTGATAACCTTTCTAGAATTTAGACAATAAATTCCAAAAAGAGGTGACAATAAGTGATCAAATTAGAACTAATCGTTCCGGTTCAGGCGGAACAATGTATAGCTTTGTTGAAAAGGATGCCAAAAGGGCACCCAGTAAGACCAATAGTAGAAAAAGATTTACGGATTTGGCTGAAAGGGTATTATGGAGAACTGAATGTGGGTTACCATCTATCATTTTTACCAGAAGAGGAATATTACATATTCCATGGATTAAGATTGAAGGACAAGATGGCATTCCAAATGGATTTACTGCTGGTATCAGCCAAATTTGCTTTAATCATTGAAGTGAAGAATATATCGGGTAAATTAATCTTTAAAAAAGGTTCGGACCTAATGACTAGAGAATTAAATAACGTGGAAGAAGGAATGGATAACCCAATCCAGCAGGTTAAACGCCATCATCTCCAATTCAATAATTGGCTAAAGGTTCATCAATTTAAGGGGATACCAGTAGAGCACCTAGTTGTAATTAGTAAAACGTCAACGATTATTGAAACAACTCCAGATAACATACAAATATTTGAAAAGCTGATTTACGCTGAATCATTGATTGATAAGATTAAAGAATTAGAAATGAAGTATACGAAGCCCCGAATTACCAAAAAGATTATATCGGATTTATCTGATACCCTCCTAAAGGAACATGAAATCTTCCTTCCCGATGTTCTCCAAAAATATACTATTTCCCAATCTGATATAAGGACTGGTGTTCAATGTCCAAATTGCGATGTCTTTTATATGAAGTACCTATCTGCCAATTGGTATTGTTCCCGGTGCAAGTTCACTTCTAAAACGGCTCATCTACCAGCTATTAAGGATTATTTCCTTATCATTAGTCAGACGTTGAAGAGAAAACAGTTGGCCGAATACCTTCATATTGATTTAATTAAAGCAAGAAACTTGCTACTGTCCCTAAAACTCCCCTCCACCGGCACAAAACGCAGCACCAAATACTATCTTCCAAAAAACTGCATACTTTCCCCGTTAAATGAAAACGATATGAAAAAAGGGGAATTTTTCACATGAAAAAATGGACACTTTTATTGGTACTTATTTTCTCCCTCCAAACGACGACTTCAGCCCGTTCACTTGAAACACCTCCGATTCCAAAGGAACGGATTGCCATTGTGGTTCTTGATAACCCGCAATCCCCTCAGGATATCCAACTGCTCATCAAACCGTATAAGGACATTCATCTTAGGCATGTTTTTCAAGAAGCAATTTATGGTTTTTCCGTAGAAGGGAATCCTGAATCAATCGAGAAACTGGCGCAACAAAACAGCAAGCAAATTATTAGTGTATCTCCAGTGAACCAGTATAAGGCACAGGGCGAAGAAGGCGTTAAGATTATCGGTGGAGAAGAGATTCGCGGTCTCTTTGATAAACAAAACCGGCGCTTAACGGGTAAAGGTGTAACCGTTGGAGTGATCGATACGGGTGTGGATTACACCCATCCTGACCTCAAAAGAAATTTTGCCGGCGGGCGTGACCTCGTCGATAATGATGCGGATCCAATGGAAACAAAAACCTTAGGAAGAGCGACAGTTCATGGCACACACGTTGCTGGAATTATTGCTGCGAACGGTAAATTAAAAGGAGTGGCACCTGACGCGAAAATTCTTGCTTACCGTGCACTTGGACCTGGCGGCGGTGGCACAACCGAAAACGTACTTGCTGCCATCGAGCAGGCGATTAAGGATAAAGTCGATATTATGAACCTCTCGCTAGGAAATGATATCAACGGTCCCGACCTGCCAATCAGCCTTGCTTTGAACAGAGCTGTTGATAGGGGAATCGTTGCGATTGCAGCCTCGGGGAATTCTGGACCAAATGTTTGGACAGTGGGATCACCTGGAACAGCCTCAAAGGCGATATCGGTTGGAGCTTCCACCCCGACGATCGAGGTCCCTTACTTATTAATAGAAGGAATGAGGGATAAATTACGGATTCAACCGCTGGAGGGGTCGGCTAATTGGGATCTTGACCGCTCTTATTCAATCGTAGATGGCGGTATTGGTACAGTGGGAGATTTAAAAGATGTTATGGGAAAAATTGTTCTTATCAAAAGAGGGAAAATAACGTTTTCTGAGAAGGCGAAAAATGCCCGTGACGCTGGAGCTAAGGCAGTGATTATTTACAATAATTTAAGCGGCGGCTTTATGGGCAATCTCGAGGAGAAGATTGACATACCTGTCGGTTCAATCACGAAGAAGGATGGGGAGCTTTTAAAAAGCAAAACGAACACCTTGGCAACAATAAATATCTCTGAGGAAAAAGACCTCCTTGCAGACTTCAGTTCGAGGGGACCGGTAACTGATACTTGGGAGGTGAAGCCTGATATTGTGGCACCTGGTGTGGCAATTAACTCGACCATTCCTGGCGGCTATCTTTCACTGCAGGGCACGAGTATGGCTGCACCGCATGTGGCGGGGGCGTGTGCGCTGATTAAACAGGCTCACCCAGAGTGGACGCCGGACCAAATTAAGGCGGCGTTAATGAATACGGCCAAACCGTTAGAGAAAAACGGAAAACTATATCGGACCTATGAGCAGGGGGCAGGGAGAATTCAGGTGATTGAAGCAGTGAAAGCCACTTCCCTTGTCAGTCCAAGTTCACTCCGATTTGGAAAATTTGAAAGTGAAGGAGACAATCACAAAACCTTTTTACATGTTGAGAACCTAAGTGATAAGCCTGTGCGTTATACGTTCGACATACCAAAACAAGCAGATGGATTGAAATGGCGTTTCCCGTTGGCCTTCACACTAGTGCCTGGAGAAACACGGGATGTAAAACTAGAACTAGAAGTGAATCCTGTCGAGCTGAAGGGGAAAATTCATGACGGTTATCTAACCATCCATGCCGGGGCAAATCCGATTCAAATTCCTTATATCTATGTTCTTGAAGAACCTAACTACCCGAGAGTAATGGGGTTTGACTTTAAGGATGGCGACCAGCAGGGAACCTACCGGTATGAAGTGTACCTGCCAGGTGGGGCCGAGGAGTTTGGTATCGCTCTTTTCAATCCCGATGATTTCAGATTTGTTGGCTTCTTAGACACGAATCAGAATGTTAAGAAGGGATTGGTGAGCAAGGTAATAACAGAAGAAAATCTACCTCCAGATGGAGTCTATCTTGCGAAGGTATTTGCCAAAAAGGCTGGAAAGGAAGACTTTATTGAAACGATGCTCGTAATCGGAGAAGTGGTTCGATAAGAAAAAAGGGGTGGACATACGAAGCCACTCCTTGTCAAATTTGTTCACAGAATTGTCACAATTACATTGCTAAAATAAAGCGTAATTACACTACAATTATAGTGTTAACTAAAACTTCCAAATGGAAGAAATTACTCAGAATAGTTTGTGGATTAATTCACGTAAATCCATTGACATTGGAAAATGGCTGAGGTATGCTAACAAAGGATGTAAAATGAGAGGGTTTTCATGTAATTTCACAAAATTCTCGAAAATTCGACACATTCTCATACGTACATAAACCTCGTTTTTTGATGTATTCTCTAAAGGTGAGGATGCGATAGTATGCGTAATGAAAACCGCAATCCATTCAAGGCGTATGCCCTAATGTCTGCCATCCTAGCTTCTCTTGTTGGGTCCATTTTGATTGGGATTTTTGCAGGCAGATGGCTGGATAAAGTGTGGGGTACCGAACCAATTTTCTTAATAGTTGGACTGTTTATTGGTTTAGCGGCCGGGATTTACTCCATGCTCATTTCAATTCGCAAGTTCTATTCAGGAGACTAAACCAACCATGCCAGAATTTCAAACCATGTTTACCCGACAGCGAAAGTGGATGTTTTTTTTATTGTCTTTTTATGTGCTTGGCTGGGGGTTCACTTCGCAGCAATCAATCTTTCTTGGATTGATTCTTGGGACAAGTTTGAGCCTTTTTAATTTGTGGTTGATGGCTCGAAAAATCGACAAATTTGGACAAGCGGCGGCTGAAGGAAGAACTGTCCGTTCACTTGGATCGTTTTCACGAATGGCAACCGGTGCACTGGCGATTGTCATCACAATGAGGTATCCTGAGCAATTCCATCTCATTAGTGTGGTTATAGGATTAATGACATCCTACATTGTCATTATGATAGATTTTTTTACGCAAAATTTATTTTCAGATAAATAGCGGGGGAAGCGAGGTGAATACTGTTGCATCACGAAGCTCCAATAGTTACGTTTCTTGGGCTCCAATTTAATTTGGCAAACATTTTGATGATTACCATAGCAAGTGCAATTGTCTTTTTGTTAGCCGTCCTATCCACTCGTAGACTGGCCATGAAACCAACCGGAATGCAAAACTTCATGGAATGGGTTATGGATTTTGTTAAAAACATTATTAACAGTACGATGGATTGGAAAGATGGCGGACGATTCCATATTCTCGGAATTACCATCATCATGTATATCTTTGTAGCAAATATGCTAGGGCTTCCATTTTCAGTCGTAGTGGACGGAACACTTTGGTGGAAATCACCAACAGCAGATCCAGCCGTTACGTTGACATTAGCCACATTAATAGTGGGCTTATCTCACTTCTACGGCGTCAAGATGAAAGGTGCCGGAGCATATGGAAGGGAATTCTTCAAACCATTCTGGTTTATGTTCCCGATTAAAATTATTGAAGAGTTTGCAAATACTCTGACTCTCGGTCTCCGACTTTACGGAAACATCTATGCGGGGGAAATTCTATTAAGCTTACTCGCAGCTGGTTTAGCAACTGGTGTGGGCGGAACACTTGCCGCTGCACTGCCAATGTTAGTATGGCAAGGCTTCTCTGTCTTTGTCGGCGCCATCCAATCATTTATTTTCTGTATGTTAACAATGGTGTACTTAGCTCACAAAGTGAGCAGCGACCATTAGCATAAAAACCGTTCTTTTCATAAAGGACAAAAAATAAGAATTTATTTTTTCATACATTAAAGGAGGAAATTTTCAAATGGGTCTTTTAGCAGCAGCAATCGCAATTGGTTTAGCAGCACTAGGTGCTGGTATTGGTAACGGTCTTATCGTTTCAAAAACAGTAGAAGGTATCGCTCGTCAGCCACAAGCTCGTGGTATGCTTCAAACTACAATGTTCATCGGGGTTGCGTTAGTTGAGGCGATTCCTATCATCGCGGTTGTTATCGCGTTCATGGTTCAAGGTCAATAATCGAGCACTTCAAAGTGTTCATATAAATGGCGAAGATCATTCGTGAGAACCTTCGCCATTCGTTTATGTTCATATATGTACATAAACGGTTGATTTCGACAATTATTTCGACTGATATATAGGTTGTTTTAAGGAAAGACCTTGAAGGGAGTGAATCGCAGGTGTTAACAAATAGTTTTGTATTAGGAGCAGCAGCAGCCCATTCCGGTGTAAACTGGGGAGATATTATATTCCAGCTTGTTATGTTTATCATCTTAATGGTATTGCTGAAGAAATTTGCTTGGGGTCCTTTAATGGGCATCATGACACAGCGTGAAGAGCATGTTGCTGGTGAGATTTCAGCAGCGGAACAAAGTCGCGTTGAAGCAAAGAAACTATTAGAAGAGCAGCGTTCTCTTTTAAAAGAAGCTCGCTCAGAAGCACAAGTTTTAATTGAAAATGCGAAAAAGCAGGGCGACATTCAGCGTGAAGAAATCATTGCTGTTGCTCGTACTGAAGCAGATCGCATTAAAGAATCTGCGAAGCTTGAAATTGAGCAGCAGAAAGAAAAAGCGGTTGCCGCTATTCGTGAACAAGTTGCTTCCTTGTCTGTATTAATTGCTTCTAAAGTTATTGAAAAAGAACTGAATGCAGCAGACCAAGATAAACTGATTAACGAATATATTCAAGAGGCAGGAGATCAGCGATGAGCAACTCCATGGTAGCAAAGCGCTATGCGTTGGCTCTTTTTCAAATCGCAAAAGAACAGCAGCTTCTTGAAGTAGTAGAAGAAGAACTTCGTGTAGTAAAGGAAGTTATGGTTTACAATACTGATTTAAAAGCAGTTTTAAAGTCTTTAAAACTTACACTTGATAAGAAAAAAGAGATTTTAAAAGGAGCTTTTGCGAACGTAAATCCATATGTACTGAATACACTATTGATCTTGATCGATCGCCATCGCGAAGACGAGATCGTTGAAGTAGCGAACCAATTCTTTGAACTAGCAAATGAAGAAAAGGGAGTTGCTGAGGCTGAAGTCTATAGCACGCGTGAGCTTACAGAAGCAGAACGTGAAGCAATCTCTGCAACATTTGCTCAGAAGGTTGGCAAGAAATCATTAAGAATTGAAAATATCGTGGATTCCGAATTGCTCGGCGGCGTTAAGCTCCGAATCGGAAACCGTATATACGACGGCTCTTTGCGCGGAAAGCTAGACCGTTTGGAACGTAAATTGTTAAGCTAAGATTCGTAGATAGGGGTGAAACTCATGAGCATCAAAGCTGAAGAAATTAGTGCCCTGATAAAACAGCAAATTCAAAACTATCAGGCTGAAATTCAAGTGAGTGATGTAGGTACAGTTATCTCCGTAGGTGACGGTATCGCACGTGTTCATGGCCTCGACAATGTCATGGCTGGAGAACTTGTTGAATTTTCAAATGGCGTTATGGGTATGGCTCAAAACCTTGAGGCTAATAACGTTGGTATTATCATTCTTGGACCTTTCACTGACATTAAAGAAGGTGACGAGGTTCGTCGTACAGGACGCATCATGGAGGTTCCAGTAGGTGAGGAACTAATTGGTCGTGTTGTTAACTCTTTAGGACAACCAGTTGATGGTTTGGGTCCAATCAATACAACAAAAACTCGCCCTATTGAAGCAGTAGCTTCAGGCGTAATGGCTCGTAAATCCGTTCATGAGCCATTACAAACAGGTATTAAAGCGATTGACGCGCTTGTGCCAATCGGCCGCGGTCAGCGTGAGTTAATTATCGGAGACCGTCAAACAGGTAAAACATCTGTTGCAATCGATACAATCTTGAACCAAAAAGGTCAAGATATGATTTGTATCTACGTTGCAATCGGTCAAAAGGAATCAACCGTACGTGGTGCCGTTGAAACCCTTCGTAAGCATGGTGCGTTAGAGTACTCAATCGTTGTAACTGCATCTGCTTCACAACCAGCTCCATTGTTATTCTTAGCACCTTATGCTGGGGTTGCAATGGGTGAAGAATTCATGTATAACGGCAAGCACGTTTTGATCGTATATGATGATTTATCAAAACAAGCGGCTGCATACCGTGAGCTTTCCCTATTACTTCGTCGTCCTCCAGGTCGTGAAGCATATCCAGGGGATGTATTCTACTTGCACTCAAGACTTCTTGAGCGTGCAGCGAAATTGAACGACACACTAGGTGCTGGTTCAATCACTGCATTGCCATTTATCGAAACGCAGGCAGGTGACGTTTCTGCTTATATCCCAACAAACGTTATTTCCATCACTGATGGACAAATTTTCTTACAATCAGACCTTTTCTTCTCCGGTGTTCGTCCAGCGATTAACGCAGGTCTTTCCGTTTCACGTGTAGGTGGATCCGCGCAAATCAAGGCGATGAAAAAGGTAGCAGGTACACTGCGTCTTGACCTTGCGTCATACCGTGAGCTGGAAGCATTTGCTCAGTTTGGTTCTGACCTTGATAAAGCTACACAAGCAAAGCTTAACCGCGGTGCTCGTACCGTTGAGGTTCTTAAACAAGATCTTCACAGACCGCTTTCTGTTGAAAAGCAAGTTGCAATCCTATATGCATTAACACGCGGATTCCTTGATGATATTCCATTAGAAGATATCCGTCGTTTTGAATCAGAATACCTTAATTGGTTAGACCACAATCGCAAAGACTTGTTAGACCATATTGTGAAGACGAAAGATCTTCCTTCTGATGACGATATGGCTGCTGCACTTAACGCTTTCAAAAAGACGTTTGCAGTTTCCGAATAAGTAGGGTCTGACAATAATTGATGGCTTAAGGTGGGTGGTAAAAGCGTGCCTGTCACCCTTTTACCACCACCACAGCCTAACTAACACAATCTTTGTAAGAGGGTGGTGAGAACCTATGGCATCATTACGCGATATAAAAAATAGTATTAATTCGACAAAAAAGATGAGTCAGATTACGAAGGCAATGGAGATGACTTCCGCTGCTAAATGGAACCGTGGAGTTATGAATGCAAAGGCATTTGTTCCTTACATGGAGAAAATCCAGGAAGTTACGGTAGCTGTCGCAATGGGCAGCAACGGAGTTAATCATCCAATGCTTGAATCTCGACCTGTCAAGAAAACCGGATATATTGTTATGACATCTGATCGTGGTCTAGCTGGTGCTTTTAACAGTAACGTGATCCGTCGTGTGTTTCAAACAATCCAAAGTCGTCACAAATCGAAAGATGAATATTCGATCATTGCAATCGGTCGTGTAGCCCGTGACTTTTTCGCGAAACGTGGTATCAATGTTGATCTCGAAATTATTGGGCTTTCCGATCAACCGAGCTTCGAAAGCGTGAAAGACATTACCAGTAGTACGGTAGGTATGTTCTCCGATGGAACCTTCGATGAACTTTACTTATATTACACTCATTATAAAAGTGCCATTACACAAGAAGTTACTGAGAAGAAGCTGCTTCCACTAACGGATATTACCTCTTCTTCTGAGCTTACATCTTATGAATTTGAGCCATCTGCAGAAGAAATTTTAGACGTTCTCCTGCCTCAATATGCTGAGAGCTTAATTTACGGTGCTCTTTTAGACAGTAAAGCGAGTGAGCATGCTGCCCGGATGACTGCAATGAGAAACGCTACTGATAATGCGAAAGAAATGATCAAAAACTACTCACTTATCTACAACCGTGCTCGTCAAGCAGCGATTACACAAGAAATTGCGGAAATCGTCGGCGGAGCGGCTGCACTAGAGTAGCATAATATTTTTAAAAATAACCTTGATAAGTCTAGCACAGGGAATGAATTCGTCGTTCCCGCGCTACTTTCAGGACTATGACTAGTAAGTGTGATTTCACTAGGTTCCTTTTAAAGATAAGGGCTTTGTGAAAAAGTAAGATAGGAGGGAAAATGATGAATAAAGGACGCGTTCTTCAGATTTTGGGTCCGGTTATCGACGTTAAGTTTGAAAACGGCCAACTTCCTGAGATTTATAATGCTTTGAAAATCGAATATAAAGCGCAAAATCAGTCTGAAGTTGACATTCACTTAACTCTTGAAGTAGCCCTTCATTTAGGTGATGATACGGTTCGTACAATTGCAATGGCTTCCACTGACGGTGTAATGCGTGGAATGGAAGTTGTTGATACAGGAGCAGCTATTTCTGTACCGGTTGGGAACGTAACCCTAGGCCGTGTATTTAACGTACTAGGTGAAGTAATTGACCTTAACGAGGAAATTCCAGCGAGTGAGCGCCGTGATTCGATTCACCGCGAAGCTCCAACTTTTGAAAACCTTTCTACGGAAGTAGAAATTCTTGAAACGGGTATTAAAGTAGTAGACTTACTTGCTCCTTATATTAAGGGTGGTAAGATCGGTCTATTCGGTGGTGCCGGTGTAGGTAAAACCGTATTAATCCAGGAATTAATCAATAACATCGCGCAAGAGCACAGCGGTATTTCGGTATTCGCTGGTGTTGGTGAGCGTACACGTGAAGGTAATGACCTTTTCCATGAAATGACGGATTCAGGCGTTATCAAGCAAACTGCGATGGTATTCGGACAAATGAACGAGCCACCGGGAGCACGTATGCGTGTTGCACTGACTGGTTTGACAATGGCTGAATATTTCCGTGATGAGCAAGGACAGGACGTTCTTTTCTTCATGGATAACATCTTCCGTTTCACACAAGCAGGTTCGGAAGTGTCGGCGCTATTAGGCCGTATGCCTTCTGCCGTAGGTTACCAGCCAACTCTTGCTACTGAAATGGGTCGTTTACAGGAACGTATTACTTCAACAAATAAAGGTTCTGTTACATCGATTCAAGCGATTTATGTACCTGCCGATGACTATACGGATCCGGCTCCTGCTACAACATTCGCTCACTTAGATGCAACAACAAACCTTGAGCGTAAGCTTTCTGAGATGGGTATCTACCCTGCGGTGGATCCACTTGCATCAACTTCTCGTGCACTGTCACCTGAAATCGTTGGTGAAGAGCATTACAATGTAGCTCGTCAAATACAATCAACATTACAACGTTACCGTGAATTACAGGATATCATTGCGATCCTAGGTATGGATGAGCTTTCTGATGATGATAAGTTAGTCGTGCTTCGTGCGCGTCGTGTACAAAACTTCTTGTCCCAGAACTTCCACGTGGCTGAACAGTTTACTGGACAGCCAGGATCTTATGTACCAGTAAAAGAAGCAGTTCGTGGTTTTAAAGAAATCCTTGAAGGTAAGTATGACCACCTTCCAGAAGATGCATTCCGCTTAGTCGGCCGTATTGAGGACGTAGTGGAAAATGCAAAACGTATGGGTGTAGAGGCCTAAAGCGCGTCAGGAGGGTAAAAAATGGAGACGATTAAAGTCAGTGTTGTTACTCCCGATGGCCCGGTGTATGAGTCAGAGGTGGAAATGGTTATTACCAAGGCTCAAAGTGGTGAATTAGGTATTTTAGCTGGACATATTCCAATGGTTGCTCCTCTTGAAATTGGCGTTGTACGTCTCTTAAAGGCTGGTAGCAAAGAAGAGGATCTTGTTGCCGTGAGCGGCGGCTTTTTAGAAGTGCGCCCTGACAAGGTAACAATCCTTGCTCAAGCCGCTGAAAAAGCAGAGGATATCGACGTGGAACGTGCACTAAGAGCAAAAGAACGTGCCGAGCAGCGTATGCAAGATCAGAAAGCGGAACACACCGATTTCCGTCGTGCTGAACTAGCCCTGCAGCGTGCCATCAACCGTCTAACGGTTACAGGAAAACAATAATAGATATAAATTTAACCCCTGCTGGTCCTTTGGACTGGCGGGGGTTTTTTATTGTATGCATAACTTGTCACTTAATGGAAAATAGTAAGAGTTGGAAGGCTTTTTTCCAAATTATAGCTCAGCCTGCTTGAGGGTGAATACGGATGAATATTGAAAAAATAAGTGGCCTCCAACTTTTTTATTTAATGGCTGGGTATGTTTTAGGGACAGCCATTATTTTAGGGTTAGGCCTAAATTCAAAGCAGGATGCATGGATTTTTATATTAGTTGGTATGTCAGGCAGTTTTATCCTAATGGCTGTTTATACCCAATTAGCGGTCTATTATCCCGGGGATTCACTAGTTGAAATGCTTCCTAAGATTATCGGGAAGTTTCTTTCCTATCCGGCCATTTTGCTTTATATTTTCCATTTCACCTATTCTGCGGCCAGAGCAGGCAGGGAATTAGGGGATCTTATTGTTACGACGATCCTTTCTGAAACCCCCATTTTTGTTGTAATCGCAAGTTTTATGGTGCTGGTGATTTATTGCTTACGGGGTGGAGTGGAGACGTTTGGCCGAATGGCGGAAATTGTGTTCCCTGTTTATATTTTTGCTCTCATACTTATTTGGATTCTTCTCTTTACCGTAGATCAATTTGATATTAAAAATCTTACACCTATACTAGGAAACGGGTTAATGCCAGTATTGAAAGAAGCCGTTCCTGTTGCAATTAATTTCCCGTTTGGAGAAACCATAGTCATCATGATGTTATATCCTTATTTGGAAAATAAACAGCATGCGAGAAGAATAGGAATGGCGATTCTACTGGTTGGTGGGCTGCTATTAACAGTTAACTCGATTATGATGATTTCCGTTTTAGGACCGGAAATTTACAGCAGGGATATTTTTTCTCTTCTATCCGCCACGCAAATGGTATCGGTCGCCGATTTTCTCGAACGTTTTGATGCACTTGTCATTTTAATGATGGTGGCGGGAGTTTTTTTTAAGGTCGGCGCATTTACTTTTGCTGCGGCTCTTGGAATTTCTCAATTACTGAGGTTAAAACAGACTCGGTCAGTCGTTCTTGGACTTGGGTCTATCATTCCCCCGTTGGCACTAGTAACTGCATCCAGTTTTGTGGAACATATCGAATTTGGATTTAACTATTATGTTACCTATGTCCATACCTTTTTACAAATCATTCTGCCTTTTCTTTTCCTGTGCATTGCTTTTATTCGCAAAAAATTGGGTCAACAATAGATTGATTTTATGATAGGTGGTGCTGCCATTGAAAATTTTTCGGCAGATGAAGAGATTAAGTGCTAAAAATAAACCTCAAATTTGGGAGCAGGGCGTCCAAGAGCAAGGTAATAACGAGGGATTAACGGGTAACCTGGAGGAAGATTTTCACCGGATTAAACAGCTTTTTGAAGGGGCCGCCGATTTTTCTTTTCGTGAAATTAAGATAAACGCTCTTTACTCGGCAAACATTTTATATTTAAATGGGTTGGTTAACGTGGAAAGAATGGAATTCCATGTCATTCATCCATTATTAAAGGCTAACGAGAAATTACCTAAGCATGCTGAAATAACCATAAATGATATAAAAGGGGTTCTTAGTTCAGCTCAAGTAAGGCAAGGTGCCACCTTTCAAGAAGTGATTGATCAAGTTTTAGCAGGCGGTACGATTTTGCTCATGAATGGATCGAAAACTGCACTTTTTATTAGTGAGCAGTCATGGGAGCAGCGCTCGGTTGATGAGCCAGTGTCGGAAGCAGTCGTCTTAGGTCCAAGAGAAGGTTTTACCGAAAATATCCGAACAAATGGAAGTATGATTCGTAGACGGCTAAAAACAACAAAACTAAAATTTGAATATATGAAGCTTGGAAGCCTTTCTCAAACGGAAGTGATGATTACCTATCTAGAAGATATTGCTCAGCATTCGATTGTAGAGGAAGTTCGAAGCCGATTAAAGCGAATTGAGATTGACGCTATTGAAGATAGCGGCTACATAGTTGAATTTATCGAGGATCAGCCATTTTCTCTGTTTCCCCAGGTGCTGCAGACGGAACGGCCAGATCGTGTTGTTGGTAATCTTCTTGAAGGGAAAGTCGGAATTTTGGTAGCTAACAGCCCATTTGCCCTTATTGTTCCAGTTACATTTTTTGAAATGATGAATTCTCCAGAGGACTATTATGGAAGGTTTATCATGACTTCTTTTATTCGGTTTATCAGGTATTTATTTTTAGCTGTGGCTTTATTGTTTCCTTCCATTTATATTGCGGTGACCACCTTCCACCATGAATTACTACCAACCAATCTGATATTTAGTGTCGCCGCCTCAAGGGAAAAGGTGCCATTTCCAGCGGTGATTGAAGCATTGTTAATGGAAATAACCTTTGAGGCATTGCGTGAAGCTGGGCTTAGGTTGCCGAGACCGATTGGATCAACCGTCAGTATTGTCGGTGCATTGGTGGTGGGGCAGGCAGCGGTTGAGGCTGGAATTGTTTCCGCTCCATTGGTCATTGTGGTCGCAACGACGGGGATTGCGTCGTTTATGTTTCCGAGTTATCCCTTAACAGGAGCGATTCGCCTCCTACGCTTTTTTATGATTTTTTTTGCGGCGACGCTGGGGTTTTATGGCATTCTGCTTGGGATTTTCTTCATATCGGTTCACCTCGTCCAGTTACGGTCGTTTGGTGTTCCTTATATGGCCCCAATCGCTCCCTTTCATTTTAATAACCTTAAAGATATATTTATTCGGGCTCCATGGTGGAAATTAAATGAGCGTCCACATGAAACAGGAAAAAGGAATTTGAAACGGTTAAACTCCCGGAAACCTAAATACTAGTTCGTGTATAACAGGACAGGATGGTCTTAATGAAAGTGATGAGAATGCTTTTAATATGGGGAATAACACTGATTTTCCTTACAGGTTGTTGGAACCGGGTTGAAATCAATGATATTGCTATTGTAACAGCCATTGGGTTGGACCTTGTCGAGGACGAGCAACTCCGCTTAACACTTCAAGTGGCCGTTCCTTCAAAGTTAGTAACGGGAGGCACAGGTGAAAGCGGTGGGAAAAGCACCATTGTCATTTCAGAAACGGGTGCATCGGTATCGGAAGCATACCGTAATATTCAAGGAAAGCTGTCAAGACGGATCTTTTTTTCCCAAAGCCGAGTCCTTCTGGTTGGCGAGGATTTAGCTAAAAAGGGAGTATTTCATATTGTCGATTTCCATACAAGGTACGCTGAGCCTCGAATCAATAGTTTTATTATGTTTACGAAGGGTAAGGCCTCTAAAATTATCAATAGTATGCCAAGATTTGAAAGTGTTTCGGCAGAGGAAACGAGAGAGCTCGCCAAAATGAGTGTGGGTCTTAAAATTTATGTAAGGGATTTTCTGAATATGCTTCTGACAGATGGTATAGAACCATTTGCTTCACAGTTTACCTTAAAGCCATTAGAAGTGGATACAAAGAATAAATCAGGTGAAACTCAGGCTGTAAATGGAATCGCTGTCTTTAAGGGGGACAAGCTGGTAGGCTGGATGGATGAGGGTGAAACGCGAGGCCTATTATGGCTTCGTAATGAAATTAAAACGGGTGTTATTACGGTCAATGTCCCTGAGGAAAAAGGCGGGGGAAACATTAGTATGGAAATCGTAAGAGGTGAAACGAATATTGTTCCCTTACTCAAACAAGGGGAATTAAAACTGGACGTGGATGTGGTCACAGAATTGAGTGTAATCGAAAATGACTCAAAGTTAAACCTCTTTGAAACAAAGGTAATTGAGGAGATTCAAACATATGCTGAGGAGAAAATTAGCAAGAGAATTGAAATGATTGTAGAAAAGGCTCAAAAAGAGTATGAATCAGACATATTTGGCTTTGGTCAATCAGTCTACAAGAAATATCCGAAGGAATGGAATACACATTATAAAGAGAACTGGGAGAACGAATTTGTCCAAACAAAGGTAACCATCCATTCTAAAGCCTTTGTAAGAAGAATCGGTTTAATAAAATGACAAAAAGGAATGAAAAATGCTGAAGATATTAATGATGATCCTTATCTTTGGGGTGATTTTTGCATGGGAAATCCCACAGTTAGTACGAAAAAAGGAAATGAAAGAATTAGTGGTGTTTTCATTTCTTGCCTTAATTGGATTGGCATTGAGTATTTTGATGGTGGTGCGGTCGTTTATTTAGGTGATGTTTTATGAATTAATCCTCTGCTGGTCGACGAACTGGCGAGGCTTTTTTATTTTTATGGAATGAAATTATTAAATAGATAATATTTCATCTGTTCCTATCGTTGAATTTATGGTAACTTAGGCTAATAATGAACTATCGTAGTATACCTATGTAGGGATAGGGGCTGAAACATATTCGTCTTTGTCCTAATGTAATAAAAATTGTTTGAAAGTTCCCCCAATTTTGATATTGACGATAAAGGTTATATAATGTAATATCATATTATAATACAACATCACAACAAAGAGTACATCTCGAAAAATTGTCTGGAGGCTGATACTGACAAAAATAACTTGTAAGCGCTTTATAGTTTGCTATCAAAAACAGAAGAAATATTGGGGGGTATGTTTGTGAAACGATGGTTTGCTCTAGCAATCAGTATTTTAGTAGTAATGTCATTATTAATAGGATGTTCATCTAAGAGCTCTAATTCAAAATCAGAAGATGGAAAAACAACGATTACTTTTTTCCACCGATGGCCGAATGAGCCGTATAAGTCTTATTACAAACAAGTTATTGCAGAGTTTGAAAAACAGAATCCTGATATCAATGTTGAAGAAGTTACGGCGTTAAACGATGATTACAAGCAAAAGGCGAATGTTATTCTTGGCAGTAAGACTCCACCAGATATTTTCTTTAGCTGGGTAGGAGAATATGGCGAGAAGTTTATCCGTGATGGTGTGGCGTTAGACCTTTCCGAATACTATGCAGCTGATACTGAGTGGTCTGGCCAGTTGATCGAGTCACAAGTGGAACATTTCAAAAAGGATGGAAAAGTATACGGCGTGCCGCTTTTTACAGACAGTAAGTTGTTTTTCTACAACAAAGAGGTTTTCGATAAGTTAAATCTTAAGGCTCCAACTACTTGGGACGAGTTCATCACAGTACTTGAAACACTAAAGAAAAGTGGCACAACTCCATTAATTTTAGGTAACAAATCTCCTTGGGCTGCTGCACACTATGTAACGGCACTAAACCAAAGAACAGTGCCTGGTGAAGTATTGGATAAGGATTTTAGTTACCAAGGTGCTGAATTTACTGACCCTGGATATGTGGAAGCATTAAAGAAGCTGAATGAATTAAAACCATATTTAAATGAAAATCCAAACGCGTCAGCACATGATGAAACAAGAAACTTATTCATTGGCGGTAAAGCAGGAGTAATTCTGTTAGAAACGCTTGAAATTTCTTTCTTAGATGATGCTCCGTTTGAATGGAGTTCCTTCAAGGTTCCGACCATTGAGGGAGCTAAGGGTGACCAAGAGGGAATTATCGGTGCCCCTGAAGGCTTTATGGTAACAAAGAAATCCGCACATCCTGAAGAAGCAATGAAATTCTTGAAGTTTTTAACTTCTAAAGCAAATGGTGAAAAGTTAATTAAGGATACCGGTTTTGCAAGTACAGTTGAGGGTGCTGTAAATGAAAATACAGCAAGTGAACAAGAAGTAAAGGCAATGGATATGATCATTGAAGCAGGAGATATGTTAATTTGGGCAGATAGCGCATTAGACAGCCGAGTGTTCAAACCATATGGTGACGGTGTTCAAGCGATGTTAGGCGGTACGATGACACCAGAAGAAGTAATGAAGAGTGTTCAAGAAGCAGCAAAACAAGTTAAAAAATAACGGAAAGAAGTCTATTAAATGGTCGGTTTGTGAGATATATAGTTTTCTATAAACAAACCGACTTTTAATAGATGTTTGATGGGAGGGGTATAAATGCGCAGAACACGAATCATCCCGATACTTTATATTGCACCAGCTTTAATTATGCTGTCCTTATTTGTGTACTACCCATTAGTTCGAAATTTAGTAAATGGTTTTTATGAATGGAATCCATTTACTTTAGATAGAAGCTTTGTATCAATCGAAAATTACACACGCCTCTTTAAAGATCCCGTCTTTTACACAGTGCTGAAAAACAATCTATTTTATGCCGTGATCTCCGTTATTCTTCAAGTTGGGCTTGGTTTGGTGATTGCTGCCATTCTAGAGGACAAAGTATTCAGGAGATTTTCCACCTTCTTTCGGACAACCTTTTTTATCCCGGTTCTAATTTCGATGACGGTCATTGGGATTCTCTTTAGTTTTATCTATAACCCTGAAGTAGGGTTACTTAATAGTTTCTTGAGAGCAATTGGTTTAGGAGAATGGGCAGAGGGTTGGCTTGGGAATCCAAAAACTGCGATCTTCGCTGTCATATTTGTTTCACAGTGGCAGAGTATCGGGTATGCCGTCATGCTGTTTGTATTGGCAGTACAAAAAGTTCCTGGGGAGTTATATGAGGCTGCTACGATTGACGGAGCAGGGAAACTTCGTACCTTCTTCAGCATAACGGTGCCGCAAGTAAAAGAAATGACCTTTGTGTTACTAATTTATACGGTTACTGGATCGTTCTTAGTGTTTAGTGAAGTATATGTATTAACGAGTGGTGGTCCAGCTAACTCATCACAAGTCTTTAGTACATATCTATACCAGAAGGCGTTTATTGACAGTGAGCCAGGGTTTGCCTCAGCGATTGCCAATGTGATTTTGGGTATTACGTTGATCTTCTATTTTGTTCAGAACAAGGTCTTAAAAACGGGGGAGGAGTAAAAATGAAGCCGATAGAGTCAGAAGTTGCGAGCAGTCCGGAAGTAAAGCTATCACAGATTACGGTGAGGCCGAAATTACAAAAACCAGGCACGCCAGTCGTTGTCGGACTAATCTTTGTTTTCCTCCTCCTTTATTTCATAGCGATTGCCTATCCATTATTTTGGATGGTGATCAATTCTTTTAAGAATACGGCGGACATTTTTAATGACAGCTGGGGACTGCCGAAGGAATGGTTGTTCTCCAATTATGCGACAGCGTGGCAACAGGGAGTTTCGAGCTACTTTGTTAATAGTGTGATTATTACGGTAGGAACCTGTTTGCTGACTGTGTTAATCAGTGCGTTGTGTGCGTTTGGGTTGACGCGCTTTCAAATCAAAGGCGGGAAATTTCTGTTGCTATTTGTATCAGCGGGTTTGATGTTTTCGCCGCAGAGCAGTTTAATACCGCTCTATGAATTAATTCAGCAAATGGGGATTTTTGATACGCATTGGGCATTGATCTTAACATTTACCGCTTATCGAATTCCTTTAACCGTCTTGTTAATCCGCTCCTTTTTCCTATCGATCCCGAAGGAGCTGGAAGAGTCAGCCTATCTGGACGGTGCAACAACTTTAGATGTATTTGGGAGAATATTTCTGCCGATGAGTAAACCAATTTTGTTTACCGGGGTGATATTAACTGCTTATTACGCTTGGAATGAGTTTTTATTTTCACTTATTTTCATTCAAACAGAAGAGGTCAAGCCGATTACATCTGGTTTACTAGTGTTTAAGGATGCACTCAATACAAACTGGGGAGTGTTAATGGCTGGCTTGGTGATTTCAGCACTGCCATTGATTGTCGTCTTTATGTTAATGCAGAAATACTTTGTCCGCGGTTTAGCCGATGGAAGTGTAAAAGGATAATAGCGGGGGACTTTCCCCTTTAAAAAAATAAATTTACTGATATTGACTAATTTGGTTAATCATTCTATTATTGTTATAACGTTATATAACGTATTATAAAAAAGGAGTGGAATCGATGTTGAATTTTAGCAGGGAAAAGTATTTGAAAGTAACCGGAGGAGCTGTAGGATTAAGAGAAGAAATTGAAAAGGTAGCAGACAAGGTCTTTGAAAAGGGCTTTAAAAATATTTTTCTAATTGGATCTGGCGGGGCAGTAGCTACCTTTTATCCGTTCGAATACATGATTAACTCAACATCAACGATTCCAGCTTACGCTGAAATTGCTGCAGAGCTCATATTGCAAAATAACAAGCAATTAAGTGAAGAATCTCTTGTCATCTTATCTTCGTTGTCAGGCACAACTGAAGAGACAGTAGCGGCAGCAAAATATTGTAAACAACTTGGTGCCACGACGATTGGTTTAACGGGCGAATACAATCAGCCTCTTGCAGATACAGTAGATTACCCTTTGGTTAATTTTGCTGAAAATGACTTTGCCAGCGATTCCAACCAATTAGTGCTTTATCACCTCATTTTTAAACTCATGAATAAAAATGGTGATTTCCCCCGTTATGAGGAGTTTGCAGCTCAGTTAGAAGTTTTACCTGAGAAGCTAATCGAGGCCAAGGAACAGTTCGAACCTAAAGCAGAAAACTTTGCGGTTACGTATAAAGAGGAGCCTTATCATTTGGTGGTGGGTTCCGGCACAACTTGGGGCCGCGCTTACTCCTATGCGATGTGTGTATTAGAGGAAATGCAATGGATTAAGACAAAATCCATCCATGCAGCGGAGTTCTTCCACGGGACATTGGAAATTGTCGAAGAAGATACGAGCATGCTTTTACTAAAAGGCCAGGATGAAACGCGTCCGTTGATGGACCGTGTCGAGCGCTTTGCTGAAAAGTATACAAACAAATTAACAGTAATTGATACAGCTGATTATGAGTTAGCAGGAATCAGCGAAGAGTTTAGAAAATACCTATCGCCGATTGTCACGTCTACTTTATTGCAAAGATTAAGCGTTCATTTAGAAGATAAACGAAATCATAATTTAGAGATTAGAAGATATTATCGAACAGTGGCTTATTAAAAAAGAACTTGGAAAGATACAATAAACTTATTGTATCTTTCTCTTATTCAATTTATGGGAGGGTTTTGAAGATGAGGCTGATAGCGGTTGGAGATAATGTAGTGGATTATTATGATGATCGCCAGGAGATGTTCCCAGGCGGAAATGCAGTAAATGTAGCAGTTTTTTGGAAACGCTACGGGATCGAGGATGTTTCTTACATAGGCATCATCGGGAACGATGAAGAAGGCGAGCATATTATTAACTCGTTACAGGAAGAGGATATCGATGTTTCTCAGGTACGCCGTGCGTTTGGACCATCTGGGGAGGCGGTTGTGTCTTTGGATGAGCATGGTGATCGGATATTTGTTGGTTCAAATAAAGGCGGCATTCAAAAGCACTTAAAATTGAATTTTACAAAAGAAGACCTAGAGAGTATAGGCACCTATTCACTGCTGCATACGAGCGTATTCAGCCATATCGAAAAAGAACTGCCCTTATTAAAAAAGTACATTAATATCTCGTTTGATTTTTCAACCATACATGATGACGACTATTTGCAGCTTGTCTGCCCGCATGTGAAATTTGCAATTTTTTCTGGTGGGGATTTATCGGCAGCCGAATGTGAAGCATTGATTAAAAAGGTTCATGCTGCGGGCACAGAAAATGTAATCGTTACGAGAGGCTCTGAAGGGTCGCTATTCTCTGATGGAAACCAAGTGTTTACACAAGGGATTGTTGAAACCGATGTTGTTGATACACTCGGAGCGGGAGATACCTTTGTGGCTGTGTTCTTAAAAGAGTTTATCGTGAATGGTCATGCACAGGAAGCAATGGAAAAAGGCGCTGCGGCGGCGGCTGAAACCTGCCAGCGATATGGAGCCTTTGGACATGGGAAGAAGCGAGCAAGGAAAATTGTACTTTGTTAGTATTTATATGGAGGGGACCTGTTAGCTGGTAGAGTAAAGGGTTCGGTTTGGAAGTGCTTCTCTTGTAATCCTTTTAGGTATGTAATGATGTAAACTCGCCATAATTGGCGAGTTTCTTTATTAGGAATATAAAAATCTTATCTCATCATAATGTTCTCTCGACTTACTCTTTTGTGTGGAACCAGTAAAGTAGAATAACCGGAGATTTTCCGGTTATATGAAGAATGGAGCTCGTTTCGGTGAATATAAGCGGAAGTTTTCCGCTTAATCAAAAAAAAATCTTCCATTTAGGGACTTTTTGAGCCAATAGGCGGAATATCTCCGTCTATTTATGCCTTTTTTAATAATAATTTCTAAATAAGCGGAATTCTTCCGTCTATTTATCTTCTCGGGCGCTTAGTCTAACCTGATCCCTAACCGATAAGTGCGGACCCCCTAGTTCCTTCGCAGGCTTTTCAGTTTTGGATTCTAAAAAGAAAAAAGCTCCTAGAGTCGAAACTCGAGGAGCTCTGGCTATTAGTATTCTACTTTCCACATATAACGTCTTTTTGAAAGCGGGTGGTTGCGGGCTTCCGCTAATTGTTCTGCGTATCGGCGCAGCACGTTGTTTAATACTAGCGGTGCGATGTAGCCCTTTAACTCTTCGTCGACACCAGTTAGGTCAAGATCCTTGGCGTCTAATACGACCAATTTCTCGCCGTATTTTTTCGAGAAGTCTAACGCTCTTTCGTCTAAAGGACGTGTTTCATCTAAGCCAAGAAGGATAATGAATGGTACATCTTTATCAATAATTTCGAATGGTCCATGGAAATATTCACCGGCGTGAACCGCATTGGAGTGGATCCACTGCATTTCCATTAGGATACAAATCGCATAAGAATAAGCGATTCCATAGTTTGCTCCACTTGCCATAGTGTAAATAACTTTTTCGTCTTTGTAGTCCTGGCCAAATTGGAACGCCTGGTCTTTATATTGTACATCTGATTTTTCAAATGCAGCTTGAAGGTTTGTTAAGCTGTTGATTACTTTATCAAACTTATCATTTCCTTCTAACACATTCAGGACGCCAAATGTTAATTGATAAAGTAGTCCTAAGTTAGTATTAAAGGCCACAGATTCAGTGCCCCATTCGTATTTTACAACAAATTCACTTTCAATAGCTAAAGGCGAAGTTGGTTGATTTGTATATCCAACGGTTAAAGCGCCCTTTTGGCGGGCAAATGTTGCTGCAGCGACTGTTTCAGGTGTTGTACCAGACATCGAGCAAAGGACAACAAGTGAGTTTTCGCCAAGTTTTCTAGGATTACGATGAATGAATTCATTGGCACTATAAACATCTGATGTAAGATTTTTTGCCTCGCGGTCTAGTATGTACTTGTTTGGGTACATAATCGCAGAAGAACCACCGCAAGCTACAAAATATACGTGGTTAATGGTACGTCCTTTCAATGCCTCTAATACATTTTGAACTTGTGGATCTACAACTACTTGTGAATTTACCATTCATGTTTCCTCCTTAGATTCATTTTAAAGGGGTTAAAATATAATATAACATTATATAACATTATATTAATCCACACCCTTTTAATTGTCAATCTTTTTAGAACATTTAATTTATTAAAATATACCACATTGACATATAACGTAATATGATGTTATATTAATCCTAATATTTTGCTATTTTTAAGGGGAAGGGGTTAGGGTGATGGCTAAAATTACAATGGACCAAGTAGCTGGGATGAATTTTCATTATAAGCACTACCCTTTTGAGTACTTTCTAGACGCTATGGTTCGTTATGAATGTAAAAATATCGAATTATGGGGAGCAGCTCCTCATTTTTATGTGAATGATTTGAGCCTCCACGAGATTCGAAATGTAAAAAAGGAGATTAATAGAAGAGATTTATCCGTAGTCTGTTTTACACCCGAGCAGTGTGTTTACCCCATCAATTTGGCTGCGAAAGAAGATCGTCTGCGTGAGAAAAGTATTCAATACTTTATCAAATCAGCGGAGGCTGCTAAGGAATTAGGTGCTCCGTTGCTATTAGTTACTCCAGGCTGGGGCTATGAAAATGAAGAACCAGAAGAAGCTTGGAAACGAACAAGAGATTCATTGGAGAGGTTATCGGCAGTTGCAACTGATTTAGACCTAACCCTTGCGTTTGAACCTTTAACAAGAGTGGAATCGAATTTGGTTTTTGATTCTAAGTCTTTAAAAAGAATGTTAGATGAGGTTAATAGCCCGAAACTAAAAGGAATGATTGATACGATTCCGATGGCATTGGCAAATGAGGATTTCAAGGATTATTCCAGTTTATTAGGTGAGGATTTAGTTCATATTCACTTTATCGATGGTAAGCCAGAAGGTCATTTGGTCTGGGGAGACGGCGTTTTACCTTTGGAGAAATACATCGATCAATTAAATGAAATCGGGTATAAAGGCTTTCTAACTTTAGAATATACTTCCTATCAATATGTACAAAATCCAGATGAAGCGATGGAACGGTCTTTGAAGATCCTTTCAAGTGTCATAGATGGTTGAAACAAATTGATAGTGTGATTTAAAAGCTATATACTTAGAAGTACGAAAGATAAAGTAGAGACGTTATTTGTAAGCCTTTACTTTATCAACTATTAGGCAGGTGGAAAACATGTTAAAACAGGATGACCAAATTCCGTTATATATTCAATTGAAAGAATCGATTCGCACCTCTATTGTTAATGGTCAATTAAAATATGGAGACAAGATTCCAACAGAATTAGAATTGAGCGAGGAGCACAAAATTAGTAGAATTACTGTCAGAAAAGCGATTCTTGAGTTGGTAGAAGAAGGCTATCTGGTCAAAAAGCAAGGCAAGGGTACGTTTGTAAATAAGCGGAAAATTGAGAGGAAAATTGTTCATTTTCTTAGTTTTAGTGACGCCTGTAAGGCAAATGGACTGATTCCAAGCAGTAAAGTAATTAAAAAGGAAATTATTCAGCCAACCCCAAGGGATCAAAAGTTGCTTCAACTTGATGATGGTGATGCCCTTCTTTTTATTCAACGGGTCAGATATGCCAGCGATTCACCAATCATGCTCGAGAATAACTATTTTTCGTATAAAGAGTTTCATCCTTTATTAAATGAAGATTTGGATGCGTCAGTCTATAAAGTTTTGGAAGAAAAGCTGAATGTAAAACCAACAGATGCCGGTGAAACTTCTTTGGAGATTGTCAGGGCTGGTGAAGAAGAAATCCAATTGCTAAACGTTGCGAGCGGCGAACCATTATTTTATATGGAAACCATGGTGTATGACGAAAATGGCAAGCCGGTTCATATTGGGAAGCAGTATATTGTTGGCGAGAGTTATAAATTTATTCTGAAGCAATAGGGCTGTTTAGCATTTGACGCACATGGGATAACTGAAATTTTTTTCATGAGGAAGTAGATCGCAATGTGGAAAACGGTCAAGGAATGTCTATACATTTTATTTGGTGGACTCATTTTTTCAGTAGGTATCAACTACTTTACGATCCCAAATCTGTTGTCAGAAGGCGGTATCATCGGTCTTACTGTTATTGCACATTATCTTTTTGACTTATCCCCGGGGATGGTCAATTTCATTCTTAATACGGTGCTGGTGTTGATTGGATATAAGTTTTTAGAAAAAAGAGCGATTATTTATACGTTATTTTCTATCTTTTCTTGTTCTCTTTTTATGTATATCACGGAGGAGACGGGTAAAAGGATAACCGATGACCCACTTTTAGCGGCTATCTTTGCCGGACTTTTAGTTGGTGGAGGCTTAGGGATTATTTTCCGTGCTGGAGGTACTTCGGGTGGAACCACGATCCTGGCGAAATTGGCGAATCAATTTTTAGGCTGGAGCATGGGTAAAGGCATTCTATTGATTGATATTATCGTTGTGGCTGGTTCTGTTTTTATCATTGGACTAGTGAAGGCGATGTATACCCTCATTGCCGTTTATATCGGCGCCAAGGTCATTGACTTTATTGTGGATGGACTCGAGGAAAAAGTGGCGGTTTTCATCATTTCGAATTCACCGCAATTGGTGCTGAGTAGCGTTACCAATAAAATGTCGAGGGGTATTACCGTATTAGAGGGGCGCGGCGGTTATACCGGAGATAATAAGGAAGTTCTATATATTGTGATTAGCCGACAAGAGGTCGTTCGGCTGAAAAATATGATTAGTGAAATCGATGAGCAAGCCTATGTCACGGTACATCATGTGCAGGAAGTGATTGGGAAAGGGTATAAGGCGAGTTGAAATAGAAAGGTGGAGACGATGAGTTCTCTGCCTTTTTTTTGTTGAGGGGGAGGTCAACTCCTTTGTTAGGCAGGTAAACGATGGGGATTGGCAGGTAAATGAAGAAAAAGGCAGGTAAGTTTGTGAGATAGGCTGGTAGAGGAGGGGAAATGGCAGGTACGGGGTGTGGGATGTGAAAATACAGGAGGTGAAAATTGGGGGAAGGGACATTTGAAGTAATTTGATTAAGGTAAAATGACGATGGCCAGTCTTGCGACTGGCTTTTTCAGGGGTTAGTAGGGTGGTGGGATTTGTTAGGCAGGTAAGAGGCGCGGGGTATAAAAATTAAGGCGGTTTTAATTTGATTTAGGGGTATTTGAAGCAATTTGGTTAAGGGAAAATGACGATGGCCAGTCTTGCGACTGGCTTTTTCAGGGGTTAGTAGGGTGGTGGGATTTGTTAGGCAGGTAAGAGGCGCGGGGTATAAAAATTAAGGCGGTTTTAATTTGATTTAGGGGTATTTGAAGCAATTTGGTTAAGGGAAATGACGATGGCCAGTCTTGCGACTGGCTTTTTCAGGGGTTAGTAGGGTGGTGGAATTGGTTAGGCAGGTAAGCGTGTAAAATTGGCAGATAGCGGAGGAAAAATAGCAGGTAAGGGGTGTGGGATGTGAAAATATGGGCATCCCTATTGGAGGCAAGGACATTAGAGGAAATTTGATTATGGTAAAATGACGATGTCCAGTCTTTCGACTGGCTCTTATAGGAGATTAGTAGGATGTTGATTATATTTATTCCTTTTTAATAGAAATTTTTGAATGATTTGGTTTATTGTGAATATGATAGTGTGATGGGTTGTACGATGTTGTTGTTTAGATAAGAGTGCTTAGCTGGATGTAAATCAATGTTTTTGTATGGAAGGGTACGATTTGGTGTATTTTTTATGACAATTCTCACTGACAGTTATATGTTTTTGTTGTTAAATGTCGTTATAAGGGAAAATTTGGCTCTTGCGAGCCTAGTTCTAGGCACGTCATCTTCCGCTCCGCTGCAGATCACGTGCGCCTAAGTGCAAGGTTTTACAATTCGCTCTTGCGTCATCTCTGGAGTGATTTCAGGGAGCCTTTTCTGCGAGATCACGCAAACGCTCAGGGGGTGGGGCCCTTGTGTCGATTTAAAACCAGGTTTCTGCAAAAATTGAAAATTCTATCGCCATGTGCTAACGCACATTGCGCCTCAGCTCCGCTGAGGCTTGCAAAACTTTCCATTCCAAGGCGTTACCGAGAGCGAGCTCTCGACCGCTTGGAATGGAAAGTTTTGCGGCGATAGAATTTCCAATTTTATAAAGTTGGTTTATCGACACAGGTTTGTAACAATGCTATAATGTTATCGGTTACAAGTTTCATTGTTATGAAAATTTACAACATTGGAGGGGATTGACATGGAACTTTTGAATTTATATCAGAATAATTATCTGATAGTTTTTGTGTTCCTCTGTCTTGGGGTGCTGCTGCCGTTGGTGGCGTTATATTTAGGTAAGCTTTTGCGACCTCATAAGCCGAGTGTCGAGAAGTATACCACATATGAAAGCGGTATTGATCCATTTCACGATTCCCGTGTACAGTTCAATGTCCGCTATTATATTTTTGCCCTTATGTTTGTTATTTTTGATGTAGAGACTGTGTTTTTATATCCATGGGCGGTTGCCTATGATAAGCTAGGTGTTTTTGCGTTAATTGAGATGTTGATTTTCGTAATTATGCTGTTGATTGGCTTAATATACGCTTGGAAGAAGAAGGTGCTACGATGGACTTAAAACTAGATGACCTCTCACCACAGGAAATGAAAGAGTTAGAAAGAAATGTGTTTTTTGCGACGCTAGAGCAAATTAAAGCATGGGCACGCAGTAATTCATTGTGGCCGATGACATTTGGTCTGGCTTGTTGTGCAATTGAAATGATGGGTACGGGTGGAGCAAACTATGACCTTGACCGATTTGGAACCATTTTTCGTACGTCACCACGTCAGTCAGATTGTATGATTGTGTCTGGTACGGTTACGAAGAAGATGGCGCCGATAGTCCGCCGTTTGTATGATCAAATGCCGGAGCCGAAATGGGTGATTGCGATGGGATCTTGCGCAACTGCAGGTGGTCCGTATGTGAAATCTTATTCTGTTGTTAAGGGTGTCGATCAAATTGTCCCTGTTGATGTTTATATCCCTGGATGCCCACCAAACCCGGCCGCATTAATTTATGGAATCAATAAATTAAAGGAAAAGATTCGCTATGAGGCGAAGACTGGGAAGAAGGTGATCTAACCGATGAGCGGGGAGAAGGATCTCGATCAATTAAAAAGAGAAGCGGCTGAGAAAGCGAAGGCGGCGGCATTAGCGAAGCGTCAGGCAAAGGCAGCAGGAGAATCTCCAGGTGCACCGAAACAGGAGGACAAACCTTCTGAACAAGCGCTTGGTCAAAGTGAACTGCAGGCCCAACCAGAACAGCCAGCGGGAACACCAGCTGAAGATGGTGCAGACCTTGCGAAGAAAAAGGCAGCTGCAGCAGCGAAGGCAAAGGCGGCTGCACTTGCAAAGAAAAAGCGTGAAGGTATTGTGGAGGAAGAAGCTCCTGCTCCTGTTGAAGCAGTAGAAGAAACTCCAGCGGCAGCCCAAGCGCCAGAGGATGGAGCCGATCTTGCAAAACAAAAAGCTGCAGCAGTAGCCAAAGCAAAAGCGGCAGCAGCGGCAAAGCGGAAAGCGATGGAGTTAGGTGCAGGTAATACGCCGGCAGAAGAAACACCAGCAGCAGAAGCTGAAACCAGCGATGACGGTGACGACCTTGCGAAGAAAAAGGCAGCGGCAGTAGCGAAGGCGAAAGCGGCGGCAGCAGCGAAACGTAAAGCGATGGAGCTAGCGGGAGAATCAGCCCCGGCAGAAGAAACACCAGCAGCAGAAGCTGAAACCAGCGATGATGGTGATGACGTTGCGAAGAAAAAGGCAGCAGCGGTAGCGAAAGCAAAAGCGGCGGCAGCGGCAAAGCGGAAAGCAATGGAGCTAGCAGGCGGCGAAGCACCAGCTGAAGAAGCGGCTGGAGGAACTGACGACGCTAAGGCGAAAGCGGCAGCTGCAGCAAAAGCGAAAGCAGTGGCGGCGGCTAAAGCAAAGGCGGCGGCAGCGGCAAAAGCGAAGGCAGCTGGTACCGGTGAGGCAGACACAGCGGCGGGCGGCGATGATGAAAAAGCCAAAGCGAAAGCGGCAGCAGTAGCTAAAGCAAAAGCAGCGGCAGCAGCAAAGGCAAAAGCAGCAGGCGCGGCAAAAGGCGGCGACGTATCGCCAGCCGATACGGCCGAACAGCCATCACCAAATCAGCCTTTCTTAGATAAGTATAGAAAGGTTATTGAGGAAAACTTAGGCTCGGATGTTTTAGAAGATTCTTATATTAATAAATTATCGAAAGACGTTCCGACAATTGTTGCTAAGAAAGATACATATTTCAAGGTAGCTCAGTTTTTAAAATACAATGAGCTCCTAGGGTTCGATTATCTCTCTGAGCTGCATGGAACAGATTTTGTCACACATATGGAAGTTTATGTTCACTTATTCTCATACAAAAATCGCCAATCAGTGGCGTTAAAAGTAAAGATTGACCGCGATGAACCAACAATCGAGTCCTTGCAGCCAATTTGGGCAGGAGCTAACTGGCCAGAGTGCGAAGCTTATGATTTATTAGGAATTAAGTTTACCGGACATCCGAATTTACATCGGATTATGCTAGGAGAAGATTGGGTTGGCTATCCACTGCGTAAAGATTATGAACCGTATGATGTGGAGGTGTAACCAGTGATCAGAACAGAAGAAATGCTGCTAAACGTCGGTCCTCAGCATCCAAGTACACACGGAGTATTCCGGCTGGTTGTCAAGATTGACGGGGAAATCATTACTGAAGCAACCCCAGTAATCGGTTATTTACACCGCGGAACGGAAAAATTAGCAGAGAACCTGCAATATACACAGATTATCCCATACACTGACCGAATGGACTATTTGTCGGCGATGACAAACAACTATGTCATCTGCCATGCAGTTGAAACGATGATGGGAATTCAAGTTCCAGAACGCGCAGACTTCCTTCGTGTCATGGCGATGGAATTAGGGCGGATTGCCAGCCACCTGGTTGCATGGGGAACGTACATCCTTGACCTTGGTGCGACGAGCCCGTTCATCTATGCTTTTCGTGACCGTGAAATGATTATCAATATGCTTAACGAATTATCAGGTGCTCGTTTGACCTTCAACTATATGCGTGTTGGCGGGGTAAAGTGGGACGCACCAGATGGCTGGGTTGACGGTGTAAGAGAATTTGTTCCTTACTTGCGTGAACAGCTGAAAGGCTACCATAACCTTGTATCCGGAAATGAAATCTTTTTAGACCGTGTAAAAGGGGTTGGCGTGTATTCAAAGGAAGATGCCATCAACTATTCACTCAGCGGTCCAAACCTTCGCAGTACCGGTGTGAAATGGGATCTTCGTAAAGATGAGCCATATTCAATCTATGACCGCTTTGATTTCAATGTTGTCACAAGGGACGAAGGAGATTGCTTAGCTCGTTACCATGTACGCCTTGAAGAAATCGAAGAATCATTAAAAATCCTTGAGCAGGCATGTGAGCAATTCCCTGCTGAAGGTGAGATTATGGCCAAAGTGCCAAAAATCATCAAAGCACCAAAAGGGGAAGCATTTGTAAGAATTGAATCTCCGCGTGGAGAAATTGGCTGCTATATCTCAAGTGACGGTAAAAAAGAACCGTACCGCTTAAAGTTTAGAAGACCTTCATTCTATAATCTGCAAATTCTCCCTAAATTATTAGTAGGCGAAAACATTGCAAACTTGATTGCGATTTTAGGGGCAGTTGACATTGTCCTTGGGGAGGTGGACGGCTAATGGTAGAAGAGTTGCTTGAGTCCAGTCCTGGCTGGATGAACTTTGGAATCTTCTTTTTACTCGCAGTTATCTTACTATTAGTGGTCTTAGGTTTCGTAACATATGCGATATTAGCAGAGCGAAAGGTTTTAGGATACATGCAGGCCCGTCACGGCCCAAACCAGCTTGGCGGTAAGTGGGGATTATTACAGACGGTAGCGGACGTTCTTAAACTTTTACTTAAAGAAGACGTTATTCCGAAGGCAGCCGACAGGCCGCTATTCATCCTGGCACCAATCATTGCCTTTACTCCAGCTTTCATGGTACTGGCAACGATCCCATTTACAGACAAATTCCAATTTGCCGATATCGGGGTCGGATTACTCTATTATATTGCCGTTTCAGGAATGACTGTATTTGGAATGGTTCTCGGCGGCTGGGCATCCAATAATAAATACGCCCTTCTAGGGGGCATGCGTGCAGGCGCACAGATGATTTCCTACGAAATCCCGCTTGTTATGTCCGTTCTGGGTGTTATTTTATTAACGGGAAGCTTAAATTTATCTGACATTGTGGTACAGCAGGAGCATGGCTGGTTCATTCTTTATCAGCCGATTGCTTTTATCGTGTTTTTCATCGCATCGATTGCAGAATTAAACCGGACACCATTTGACCTTCCTGAATCAGAGAACGAACTTGTTGCCGGATATTTTGTTGAGTACTCAGGATTCCGTTGGGCATTCTTTATGCTCACAGAATATGTTTATATGTTTGCGATGTCATCATTAATCACCGTCATTTTCTTAGGCGGATGGCTGCCGCCGCTGGATATCTTAGGATTTATCCCAGGCGCAGTATGGTTTGCACTCAAATTTAGCGTCGTTGTCTTTGTTTACATGTGGCTGCGTGCTACACTTCCACGTTTTAGAATCGACCGATTAATGGAATTCGCGTGGAAAGTACTATTCCCAGTCGCATTAGCAAACATCTTCTTAACAGCGTTAATCAAAACATTGTTTTTCTAAGACTTATTGAAAAAGGAACCTAATGGGGCGTTCGCAATGAGTACAGTCCTTAAAGAGGTTTATCATACGAATATAGAGTGTATTTTTAAAATGAAAAAGGGGTGAAAAACGTGCTTGGATTTACAAAAGGCTTGAAATATACCCTAAAACAGTTAACGAAAGAAAAGGTAACCTATAATTATCCAGATGAGCCGCTACCGCTGCCGGACCGCTTTCGCGGTATTCAAAAATTCTATCCGGAAAAGTGTATCGTGTGTAATCAATGCATGAACATTTGCCCGACAGAATGTATTAATTTAACGGGTAAAAAACATCCGGATCCAACGAAAAAAGGTAAAATCATTGATACGTATGATATCAATTTCGAGATTTGTATCCTATGTGACCTCTGTACAGAGGTTTGCCCGACCGAAGCGATTGTCATGACCAATAACTTTGAGTTAGCGTCATACAGCCGTGATATGTTATTTAAAAACCTTGAGTGGTTAGATGAGAACGACGAAAACGTACGGCAGGTGAATAAACCATGACAATTACAGGCGAGTTTATCGCATTTATGGGCCTTGCCCTTGTCGCCATTATTGGCGGTGTCCTGTTATTGAACCTTACTAAAGTCGTGCACATGGTCGTGGCCCTCATTTTTACGTTTGTCAGCATTGCCGGAATTTACGTGCTGCTGTCAGCTGAATTTGTCGCAGCGGTGCAAATCTTGATTTATTCCGGTGCGATAACCATTATCATGTTATTTGGAATTATGTTAACGAAGCATGATGATGAAGGGGAAACCACCACAGGCAAGGGAAGAAAGGTTCTATTATTTCTTGGTATTCTTGGATTTGCGGCAGCTGTCTACATTGGAATCTATGATTTCAACGTGGTACAGGTACCGACAGACTTACATGTGGACAATACAATGAAAATAGGGGAAGCCCTTTACTCTAAATGGGTCATTCCGTTTGAATTAACATCTGTTTTACTATTAGTGGCACTTGTTGGAGCGATTGTTCTGGCGAAGAAAGAAGAGAAGGAGGGTGACAAGGAATGAGTTCAGTTCCTGCTTCAGCCTTCCTGGCACTCGCACTGATTTTATTCTGTATCGGCTTATACGGGGCATTGACCAAACGAAACACCGTCATCGTCCTTATCTCTATCGAATTAATGCTGAATGCCGTTAATATTAACCTGGTAACTTTCAGCAAATACGGTGTAGCACCATCCATCACCGGTCAAATCTTCGCGCTGTTCACGATTTGCGTAGCCGCTGCAGAAGCAGCAGTCGGTCTAGCCATCTTAATGGCCCTATACCGCAACCGCAAAACCGTCAACATCGACGATATGGACACAATGAAAAACTAAACTTGATTAAAATATTTTTTAGACACTGCGGTGCTGTCATCGCTTAAAAGACACTGTCCGTCTCAGATGGACAAATTGGTGATAATTGGTGAGTTCCCTCGGCGGAAGTTTTCGCGTGAGCGGTGACAGGCACCATTTTTAAAAAGGGTTGTTTCTTTATTAATGTTGTTAAAATCTTAAAGCCGATTTTAACGTGAAATGAGTTATTTTGCGCTTTAGAATAAAGTTTGCTGGCTCTTTTCTTATTAAATTTAGGCTATTTTCTGTGGAGTTAGCCAAGGCCATTAAATCTTGATTCAAAAAGCAACTAAGTTTAAGAAAAGAGCCTTAAAAAGGGGATTGTGATGATGATGGAAAATGCATGGATCATACCGCTTTTCCCGCTATTATCGTTTTTGATTCTTCTTCTATTTGGTAAGAAGCTGAGAGATGTGAGTGCTTACGTGGGTATTCTGCTTACGTTGGCCTCGCTTGTATATTCGTTGTTGGTGTTGTTCGAGCGTTTCACTCAACCAACGTTTAAGACTTCAACGGAGTGGCTCAGAATAGGAGATATTTCTTTAACAGCGGGCTTTGAAGTGAATCAATTGAATGCATTAATGCTAGTAATTGTCTCGCTCGTCAGCTTCCTGGTACATACATATTCAAAGGGATATATGCACGGGGATGAGCGGTTTCCAGTATTCTATGCCTATTTAGGACTATTTACGTTTGCCATGCTTGGTCTCGTAATCTCGCCCAACCTGCTGCAAACTTATATTTTCTGGGAGCTCGTCGGAGTCGGTTCCTTCCTCTTAATCGGATTCTATTTCTACAAAGAAGAAGCGAAGGCTGCGGCGAAAAAAGCATTCATTATGACCCGTATCGGGGACGTTGGTCTCCTAATCGGGATGATTTTATTATTCTGGGAAACAAAAAGCTTTGAATACAGTGAAATTTTCCGTGCCGTTGAGGCAGGCGCTGTTTCAACCACGATGATTACCTTAACAGCAATCCTAATCTTCATTGGGGCAGTTGGTAAATCTGGTCAGTTCCCACTGCACACATGGCTGCCGGACGCGATGGAAGGTCCGACACCAGTTTCTGCTTTAATCCATGCGGCGACAATGGTTGCAGCAGGTGTTTACTTAGTTGCTTCACTTTTCCCGCTGTTCGCAGCAAGTGAAACAGCACTATTAACTGTGGCTGTCATAGGTGCATTTACGGCGATTTTTGCAGCAAGCATCGGTCTTGTCCAAACAGATATTAAACGCGTTCTAGCCTATTCAACAGTAAGCCAGCTTGGTTACATGATGCTAGCTCTAGGCTCTGCAGGCTACGTTGCCGGTGTATTCCACTTGATGACACATGCTTTCTTCAAAGCATTGCTATTCTTAGCTGCCGGAAGCGTGATTCATGCGGTTCACACACAGAACATCGAAGAGATGGGCGGGCTTTGGAAAAAGCTAAAGCTTACCGCACCATTATTCTTAATCGGAACACTCGCCATCAGCGGTGTACCATTGTTTTCAGGTTTCTTTAGTAAAGATGAAATCTTAATCGCAGCCTGGGAAGGCGGACATCCAGTTCTGTTCTTACTAGCGCTTGCAGCGGCATTTATGACCGCATTTTATATGTTCCGCTTGTTCTTCATGGTTTTCACCGGTGAAGCACGGACACCAATGAAAAATGTACACGAATCACCATCAATGATGACCTACCCAATGATCATTCTTGGAGTGTTGGCGATTATCGCCGGGTTTGTGCAAACACCATTTAATCATAATCTTGGCGAATGGCTCGTTGATGGAAACGAAGCACTTGGACATGGGCATGTCGAAGGTCCAATTTGGATTATGATTGCGGCAACTGTAGTTTCCTTAGCTGGTATCTACCTTGCTTACCTGATTTACTACAAGCGTTCAGTCGCACGCAACTGGCTGTCAGGCAGCGGTGACACATTGCATACAATTTTAACCAACAAATATTACATTGACGAATTCTATCAAATGTCTGTAGTGGCGGTCACAAAGGGTATTAGTTACCTTTTACGCTTCATCGATGTCTTCCTAGTGGAAGGAATCATGAAGGGTGTGGCAGGGATTGTTCAAGGCCTTGGAGCAGCTGGGTCAAAGCTTCAAAGTGGTCAAACGCAAACCTATGCAGCCGTGGCTTTTGTCGGCTTGGCACTGCTAGCGGTCATCTTTGTGTTAACAGGGGGGTACTTATAAATGGATCTTTCTTTCGTTCTATCATTACTAGTATTCTCCCCGTTACTCGGTATCGTAGTGTTAGCCTTCATGCCAAA
This sequence comes from Neobacillus canaveralius, assembly GCF_047237705.1. Lineage (NCBI taxonomy): Bacteria > Bacillati > Bacillota > Bacilli > Caryophanales > Bacillaceae > Neobacillus > Neobacillus canaveralius. Next base: position 319,298 of record NZ_JBDFLL010000001.1, read on the forward strand.
AACTGAAGAAAAAACAATCAAAATCGTTGGCTTCCTAGCAACACTGCCTGCACTGGGGATTGCCATCGGCCTTTATCTCCATTACCTCGTGGGTAAGGATTTAAGTGATTTTAACGTGGCAAAGGATTGGATTACCTTCGGTGGTCTGCAAGGTGCAGAAGCAGGATTCTGGAAAGTAAACTATGAACTTGGCGTCAGCGGCTTCACGATGCTCTTAGTAGTTCTAACAGCCGTAGTCGCAACACTCGCAGCGATTGCCTCCATTTATATTAAAAAAGAATGGAAAGGCTACTTCATGCTATTCTTGCTTTTAGAAATTGGAATGCTTGGAGTGTTTACAGCTGAAAACTTAATTCTATTTTTCTTATTCTTTGAAATTACGTTAATCCCAACTTTCTTCTTAATTGGGAAATGGGGATATTTTGAAAAAGAAAAAGCTGCTTATAGTTTCTTAATCTATAACGGTTTAGGCTCAGCCGTACTGTTAATTGTGATTATGATTCTTTTTGCAAAAACAGGAACGACCAATATTGAAATGCTAACGCAAATCATGAGCGATCAGAACGTTCCTATGACAAGTGGATTAAAATTAGGCTTATTGATTGCGCTCTTAGTCGCTTTTGGCGTAAAGCTGCCAATCTTCCCATTACACAGCTGGATGCTTCGCGTCCACGTGCAGGCGCCGCCATCCATTGTTATGATTCACTCTGGTATTCTATTGAAAATCGGTGCCTACGGGTTAATTCGCTTTGGAATGGGAATTTTTCCGGAGCAGTTTGAAAAACTGGCTGTACTATTAGCCATCCTTGGAGTGGTAAATCTTCTATACGGAGCGTTCCTAGCGTTCATTCAAACAGACTTTAAAATGGTGTTGGCATACTCTTCGATTTCTCATATGGGAATTGTGTTAATCGGGTTAGCCGCGCTGAATGAAGCAGGTGTACAAGGGGCAATTTTCCAAGTGGTGTCACACGGGTTAATCTCAGCCCTACTGTTCTTCTTAGTCGGTGCTTTCTACGAGCGTACAGACACGTCTCTAATGGAAAACCTTGGCGGAATGGCAAAGGGAATGCCGATTGCTTCAGGATTCTTGCTTGCAGGTGCATTGGCTTCACTCGGATTGCCAGGAATGTCCGGATTCGTCAGTGAATTCATGGCGTTCTTAGGTTTATTTGAAGAAATGCCTTGGATTGCCGCGGTTGGCTGTATCGGCATTATCATGACCGCTGTTTATTTATTACGTGCGGTGCTCGGCATTACGTACGGCCAAGCACACCGTGAATTTACAGGTCTCGTCGATCTCAAGGGCGTCGAATTCGTACCGGTTGTTGTGTTGATCGCTTTAATCGTCTTAATTGGAGTAGTACCAAGCGTTCTAAGCTCACCGCTTCAAGCCACACTTGAAACGATTATGCTAGGGTTAGGAGGGTGATGAAGGATGAGTCTTGAGGAATTAACATCATTTAATTGGAGCATCATGACACCAGAGTTCATCATCGTTGGTGTAGCAGCGCTTCTCACAGTAATCGATTTATTTATGCCGAAAAAGCAAGATCGCCGAATCCTCGGATGGATCGGAATTGCAGCGATTTTCGCCGCAATGGTTTCCCTATTGGGACTACTTGGTGCCGCGCCGGATTCAATTTTAGACGACACCTTCCGTCTTGATTCTTTTGGAAAAGCATTCAAACTCCTTCTGCTTGCAGGCGGGGCGCTTGTACTATTTTTAGCTGTCTCCTACAAGGCTGACCAGGGGATGGAAGAATACCGCGGTGAATTTTATTATTTATTCTTAACCGGATTACTTGGCGGAATGATTATGACATCCTCGGGTGACTTAATCACATTATTTATCGGTTTAGAGTTGTTATCAATTTCTTCTTATATTTTAGCGGGTATTCGCAAAAATAATTTGCAATCTAACGAGTCGGCAATGAAATATGTGATAAACGGTTCAATTGCCACTGCGATAACCTTGTTCGGTATGAGCTATGTATACGGTCTAACTGGTACAACAAACTTGTTAGCTATTGCTGGAGCGCTTCAGGCCTTGGCTGACGCACAGCATGCGTACTTGCTAGGATTGGCATTCTTAATGATTTTCGTTGGATTAGGCTTTAAGCTTGCTGCTGCTCCATTCCATATGTGGGCACCAGACGTTTATCAAGGTGCTCCAACACCGGTTACTGCATTTTTAAGCGTTGTTTCGAAAACAGCAGGTTTTGTTATTGTTGCTCGAATTTTAATATCGGTCTTTGGTGTAGCAGCTACAGAAGGTCCTGGCTCAATGCCAATTCTTTATAACATGCAGGACTATATTGCGGTTGTAGCAGGGGCTACAATGATCATCGGAAACGTGGTCGCTCTGAAACAAAACAATATTAAAAGAATGTTTGCTTACTCAAGTATCGCGCACGCCGGTTACGTTCTAGTGGCGTTCACGTCTTTAAGCTCGAACTTCTTTTACACCGTTTGGTTCTATTTATTAGCGTACTTGTTCATGAACCTTGGGGCGTTTGCGGTGATCCAATTAGTGGAAACAAAAACCGGTTCAACAAATATTGCTGATTTCGCCGGATTGTACCGCCGTTCACCTGTATTAGCGGTCACGATGGGAATCTTGTTAATCGCTTTAGCCGGTTTCCCAGGTACCGCAGGCTTCATCGGTAAGCTGAACATCTTTATCGGTGCTTTCATGGTGCAGGAACCGCATTATGTATTGGCGTCCGTCATGATCGCCACAACCGTAGTATCGTATTTTTACTACTTCGGTATCATGACCCAAATGTTCTTCCGCCCAGCAGCGGATGACAGCAAGTTCTCAAAAATTCCAGTGGGAATACTTGTTGTTTTAATCGTCACCGTCGTAGCGTCCGTACTGTTTGGAGTATTCCCAAACATCGCCATCGACTTCGTGAACGAAAACTTCAACCAATTCTCAGACTTTCTGCAATAGACCGGCAACTTTGGGGGAAGGACCCGGTCTAGGTCAACAAAGAGGGGTAACGATATATAAAGTGAAAGAAGAGGCATGGGGGCCTCTTCTTAACAAGCAAAACGGTCCTTTGAACGGACCGTTTTTTTTGAATATTATTGGATAGGGTCAGGAACTTGTCTTTTATCCTTCAGATCGTCCTTAGAATCAGTATTTTGCATTTCACCGCCAAGCTTCTTCAGCTCATCCCAATCCTGTGCCATCGAGCTATTGTTTGCTGCCGCTAGTGTATTCCTGTCATCCTGATTAGGAGTCCTTCTATTCTTTGTTAGCACTAATATTTTACCTTCTTTAACGGATTTCCCGTAGAATTCGGCTTGATCATCTGGAATCCCGATTCCAATTAATGCTCCGGTTAGTCCACCTAAACCGGCACCCGCTACGGCTCCAATTAAACTTGAAGCAATCGGTCCTGCGGCGATGATTGGGCCAACTCCTGGGATGGCAAGTGCACCAACTCCTACTAATAAACCAGTTAACCCTCCGAGTGTTCCACCTGCTAACGCGCCAGTTGCAGCACTTTCTTCCGCAACCGTACCTGTTTCATCCGCAATATAATTCACATTTTTGATATCTTTACCAATGACACAAATATCTTGTTTGTCATATCCCTGTTTAACAAGGTCCTCAATGGCGATAATCGCTTCCTGTTCGGTATCATAAACACCAACAACATTCTTTTCAATCTTGTCCATATTTGTTTCCTCCTCATTTATTCGTTTCGAAAGATAGCTAGTTTAATTGTTTACCCATGACTATTTTGATAATTTATCCTTTATCTTCCCAACTTCTTCTTGTACTTTCCCTTTTAATTGATCGACTTTCCCCTCGTTTTCCGTGGAACGATCATCTGTCAGTTTTCCCCATTGCTCTTTTGCTTCCCCTTTAACGTTATCTACATATCCATTCATTTTATCTTTATTCATAATGTTTTTAGCCTCCTTGGAATTTGTTAGATCTGTTTCACAAGCGGTTATTGGTTAACACCGTCATCAACGCCGTTATCCTCAACTTTCTTCTCTAAATCCTTTTGTGCTTCTTTTAATTCTGTTTCCACTTTATTCACTGCATCTTTTGCATTTTGCGTCGTGTCTTTATCTACTTCATCTTTCTGTTGTCCATCACTGACTCCGTTATCCTGGTCGACCCCATCACCGCATCCTGTTAATCCGGCAAGAGTAAGAGAAACAGCTAATCCACCAACTAATAAACTTTTCCTCATATCTACAGCTCCCTTCGTCGTGTTTTGTGCTTCCCTTTTTATATTCCCATAAAAAATATTCTGAAACTTTTTTTAGTATAAATGTGATAGCATACCGTTTTCCTTCTATTAATAGTTTTATTAAAAAAACATGAAGCTGGCATTTCCATTGATAGAAATTGAACATTTTTTGTTTAGCTCACTTCCTAAATGGGTAAATCCATACTAGACAAATTAAAGGAGGAAATAACAATGGAAAAAACGTTGAAAAAGAAATTAATCATGACAGGTATGGTTTTTGCTTTAACATTTGGTGCTTTAACTGGATGTGGAGATGGTGTAGACCAGGATAACGGTATAACTGACGGAGAACACAAAGACGAAGCAGAAACCAAAAACCCAGAAACAAACTAAACACTGCTAAGATAGGAAAGAGAAGACGATCTTCTTTTTCTTATCTCACTAAAAAGTAGAAAAGGAGATTGGTAGAATGAATGTTAACGAGATGATGACAGGCTGGACTTCGTACTTTTATCAGCTTCCAAACTTATTATTTGCCCTTTTAGTCTTATTGGTTGGCTGGTTGATTGCAAAAAGCATTGGTAAAAGTATCGAAGCCCTTTTGAAGAGAACAAAATTTGATGATAAGTTGTTTGCAAACGTTGGAAATAGAAAATATTCTTCAGAAAGGATAATCGGAAAAATTGTTTATTATATCTTACTGGTAGTCGTGTGGATTATCTTCTTTAACATGCTAAATCTAAGTTTTATTGCATCTCCACTCGTACAAATGCTTACGATGATTACAGCAGCAATTCCAAACGTTTTAAAAGCTGCCCTCATTTTACTATTTGCTTGGGGTGTGGCATCGCTGCTTCGAATGCTTTTTAAAAAGGGAGCGGCTATGGTTCATTTAGAACGCCGCTTAGTTCAATGGAAAATGGCGATTAGTCAAAGTGATGCGGTAAACAAGGTAAACACTATTGCAAAGGCACTCTTCTATTTTGTACTGTTACTATTTTTACCTGGAGTATTAGGAGCCTTGCAGATTGAAGGTGTTTCAGAACCATTTGCCGATACGCTTTCAAACCTACTTGCGTTCATACCTAAGCTGTTTGCGGCCGCCATTATTGTGTTTGTCGGCTGGCTGATTGCAAAAATAGTCCGAGATATTCTAACAAACTTCTTAAGCAGTATTGGAACGGAAAAACTTGGTCAACGTATAGGAATCGTAAAAACGAAGGATAGTACAAGTCTTTCTAGTATTATCGGAAACATCGCGTTTATTTTAATCTTAATCCCTACCATCATTACAGCTTTAGAAAAACTTGAATTAAAGGGCATTTCAGATCCAGCAATCGCAATGCTCCATGATGTGGTATCGGTTATCCCAAATATTGCGGTGGCAGTAATTCTGATTTTAGTTGGGATATGGCTTGGAAAATGGGTGGAGAAAGTCGTTGCACAAATGCTCTGGCGTTTAAAGGTTGATAATATCTTTAGCCATATGGGTCTCGGTTCACTTAAACCTGAGCAATCCACCTACACACTCTCTAAAATCATTGGTTTGCTAGCAAAAATTGTTGTTATTTTATTATTTGCAGTTGAAGCCTTACAAATTGTTCAATTGGAGTTCCTAGTCGTTCTTGCAACAGGTGTGATTTCGTACTTACCGATGTTGTTTGCGGCACTTATTATCTTGGGGATTGGTTTATATCTAGGAAACTTAGTACAGCGCATTTTACAAAGTATCCTTAAGAACAGCTATTCTAATACTCTAGCACGGGTTGCGAAATATGCCATTTTTGCGATTACCATCTTTATGGCATTAGACCAACTGGGTGTAGCGCACTCCATCGTCAATGCTGCATTTATTCTTCTATTAGGCGGTTTAGCATTAGCGTTTGGACTTGCATTTGGACTTGGAGGAAAAGACTTTGCTTCCAAATATCTGCGTAAGCTGGACACTAAAATCGATAATAAAATAATAGAATAAGAGATTCAAAAGGTAACAATCCGAATCTACGTGATTTCGGGTTGTTATTTTTATAAGAAGGGAAGGAGGAAGGCTGCTCGATGATCATTTTAAATCTACTATTAGTAGCCCTTTTAATCGCGCTAACTGGCTTTTTTGTTGCGATAGAATTTGCAATTGTAAAAGTACGCCCGTCTAGAATTGATCAATTGATTGCGGAAGGAAAAAAGGGTGCGGTTTCAGCGAAAAAGGTTGTAAACCACTTAGATGAATACCTATCGGCCTGTCAATTGGGGATAACGGTTACCGCACTTGGACTGGGGTGGCTGGGAGAACCGACCGTGGAAAAACTAATCCATCCTTTGTTTTCAGTTTTAAATCTGAATGAATCACTTGCACATATTCTATCTTTCATCATTGCCTTTGCCACCGTTACGTTTCTGCATGTCGTAGTGGGGGAGCTAGCTCCAAAAACCGTGGCAATTCATAAAGCCGAAGAGGTAGCACTTTTGTTAGCTGCTCCGATAATAGGATTTACCAAAGTGATGCGGCCGTTTATTTGGGCGCTAAACGGTTCTGCAACGCTCTTGGTTGGAATCATTGGCTTAAAGCCGGAATCTGAAAAAGAACTAGCTCATTCTGAAGAAGAGCTTCGCTTACTGTTGTCGGAAAGCTATAAGCGGGGTGAAATCAATCAAAATGAATTAACCTATGTGAACAATATTTTTGAGTTTGATGAGAGAGTTGCGAAAGAAATAATGGTGCCCAGGACGGAGATCAGTTCGCTATCAATTAACGATAGCATTGATGTGGTTTTAAACAAGGTAAGAATGGAAAAGTATTCACGGTATCCTGTTATTGAGGGTGACAAAGATAACATATTAGGAATTCTTAACGTTAAATTGTTTGTAACGGCCCAATTACTGAATAAAAATCATAAGGAAGAAGTAAGTCTAAGACCTTTCATTAAACCTGCGATTAAAGCAATAGAAACCATCCCCATCCATGACTTATTGGTGAGAATGCAAAAGGAACGCAGTCAGATGGCTATCCTTGTCGATGAATACGGCGGCACATCAGGGTTAGTGACAGTGGAGGATATTATTGAGGAAATTGTTGGTGAAGTAAGAGATGAATTTGATACCGATGAAGTAGCTAAGATCCAAAAGGTAAAGGAAAATCATTATTTATTGGATGGGAAAGTGTTAATTGATGACGTTAACAGTTTACTTGGTACAAACATAACCGATGAAAGAATTGATACGATTGGCGGCTGGTTTCTTACACAAAACTTTGACGTTGATAGTGGGACAGAGGTTAAATTCGATGGATACCTGTTCAAAGTCCGTGAGGCGGTTGGCCACCATATTTTATATTTAGATGTTAAAAAAATGGTTAGCTGAGCAAATGGAAGGCACACGTCATCGTCTCTTATCGGTTGGGAGATCAGGTGGTGAATCGCCCTGGCCGATAAATAGGCGGAAGAATTCCGCTTACTTTGTAATTATCCCTAAAAAGGAGTCAAATAGACGGAGAAATCCGCCTATTGACTCGTAAAATTTGAAAATAGGGGATTTTGCCACTCATAAGCGGAAAACTTCCGCTTATTTACCCCGAAACAAGCTCCATTCTGCATTTAACCGGAAAACCTCCGCTTATTTTCCTATTGCTGATTACTCGATTAAGGCCCTAATAAAGAACTCGCCAATGGTGGCGAGTTTGCTTTTTATACTGTCATTAAAGCACAGATGTATTGGAGGTATAGCCCTTATTCATTTAATTGGTGCTCGTTAACCGGTGTATGTTGGGAATCTTTTAGTTTTTCTTCCATGATTTTAATGTCATTTTTAAATAGCGTGGAAATGGTGTTTTCTTCACCGAATAACAGAATCTGATCGCCTTCGTGTATTTTTGTGTGATAGATATTTTTTCTAAGTTTTAATTCGCCTCTTTTGATAAACAATACAACAAACTCTAACTGGTCATGATCATGAATCACTTGATTGATCTGTTTTTGAAAAAGAGAAGACTCTTTATAGATATGAAGATTTAGCAGCTGGTCTTGTTTTTCGGACATAAAGATATCTCTTATTGGCAGATCACCAAGTTCAATATTCTGTTTCATTTCTTGCTTAAATAACTTGGATAACTTGGTTTGCACACTCTTCAGCTTTAAAATAGCAAAGATAACCAGAACACATCCTGCAGCATAGAAAATATCTTTCGTTCGCAGGCCCTCTGATAAAATCGTACTAATCGATGAAATGATAACAGCAAGTGAGAAGGCGCCAAATAGGATTAGAAAAGTGGCTAGTTTCCTGCGAATCGGGTGACCTAAAATTAGCTCAGACTCTCCAGTCGTAAAACCTGTACCTGTCATTAATGAAATGACCTGAAACCGTGAAACCTCCAATTTGAGGTCCGTCAGTCGAAAAAGAATCACAAAAATCTCGATGACAGTTGTAATGATGATGAAATAGATGAGTAGAAAGAATAGATTCATTTTTTACACCTCTGAATCCAAAAATTGGCTGGTGCACAAAGCGCCCCAACCTTGTTATCACTGCATTTTCTCCTAAATAACTCACTCTACGTTAAATACCCAATCTCCGTTGTTTTGAACCTTATTAAATAACATTTCTAAAAGATATTTAGATTACAAGTATTTCAAAAGTATTAAACAGAGAAAAAAGGAGTTTTAGAATTGCAATTAGGTGGTACTACATAAGCATGGGTTACAAGTTAACCCGCAAGACGAAAGTGGAATGTACGAATTAGATCGAAGTACAAAAAAATCTAAGGAGGACGTAAACATGGCAAAAAATAATGAGACAATGAGCAGGGAAGAAGCAGGACGTAAAGGTGGAGAAGCAACCTCAAATAACCACGATAAAGATTTCTATCAAGAAATTGGACGCAAGGGTGGAGAGGCTACTTCTGAAAACCACGATAAAGAATTCTATCAAGAGATCGGACGTAAAGGTGGAGAAGCCACCTCAGAAAACCACGATAAGGAATTCTATCAAGAGATTGGCCAAAAAGGTGGAGAATCGCGGGGTAACCAACGTAATAACGATTAACCCGTTTATATTGAGAATTGCCGATTTACTGAAATAAAGAAGACGCTTGTGCAATTTTGTACAAGCGTTTTTTCTATAAATAAGACTTAAAGGAGGTTTTCCAGATGAAACGAGTTTTATCGATGAAAGGACTTTTAACGGTTTTAGGAATGGGAGTATCGGTCGCAAAGTGGTTAGCCTCTAAACCCAACAGAATGAAAGTAAAAAGTATTCTCGGAAAATTGAACATTACACCTACACTTGATAAGAAATAAATATTTCCTAATAGAAATGGGAGGAAATCAAAAGACGTGCGGTGGCCCGCATGTCTTTTTGCTGCTATCTACTATTTTTGTAAATGTGGATTAGCTTCATGTAAGAACGGGTATTTATTCATAGAGGGTTTTGCTAATTGGAGGTGAGGAACTTGCTGCAAACAAAGGCGTTTCGATTTGGTTACGGTCTTTTGCTTATTTTTTTAATTATTTTTATAGCAATGAAAATTGATTTTATTTTCCAGCCTGTCTTTTTACTTGTCCAAACACTGTTTTTTCCCTTCTTGTTGTCCGGGGTGCTCTATTACTTGTTTCGCCCACTGGTGAATTATCTTCAGTTGAAAAATATCCCAAGACCACTTTCGATCCTGTTGATCTATTTAATATTCGGTCTTTTAATTGCATTATTAATCTCTCTTGGCGGACCACTTCTGAAAGAGCAAATGAAGAGTTTCGTTGATAGCACGCCTCAACTTATTGAGGCCATTCCGGACAAATTGACTGAGCTTGAGCAGAGTAAATGGATCAATAAGTTACAGGCTAATGACAGTGTTGATGTAGAAAAGGCTTCCGAAGCGATTACAAAGTCAGTTTCTTCAAGTCTCTCTACGATTGGAACAAATTTCATGAATATTATTGGGGTACTTGCGAGTATTGTAATCGTCTTTACGACTGTTCCGTTTATTCTCTATTACATGTTAAAAGAAGGAGAAAAGGCACCACAGCATATTCTTCGTTTATTGCCAGCCCAGCAACAGAAAAATGGACGAAAGATATTAGCAGATTTAGATGAAGCGCTCAGTTCGTATATTCAAGGCCAGGTTCTTGTTAGTTTTTGTATAGGTGTCATGCTTTTTATCGGTTATTTGCTTATTGACCTTGACTACTCCCTCCTTGTAGCGATTTTTGGAATGTTTACCAATGTCATCCCGTTTATTGGTCCTATCTTAGCGATTATTCCTGCAGTGATTATTGCGTCTATCGAGTCACCGATGATGGTGGTAAAAGTCCTCATGGTTATGATTGTCGTCCAACAGATTGAAGGACACATTATTTCACCCCAGGTGATGGGGAAAAAGCTAGAGATCCATCCGCTTACGATCATATCCTTGTTACTTGCAGCAGGACGTATAGGAGGGGTTCTCGGGTTAATCATAGCAGTTCCTGTGTATGCGGTCATAAAGGTGATTGCCCATCATACCTATCGGTTATGGAAGCTGAGAAAAGAAAAATCAATAGAGGAAAAAATTATCAAGGGGGAAAGCAATGATGAGACAAAGCAATACAATGATGCCATTTTTTAACTGGATGTGGATAGAAAGTTTCATGTTTATACATGAAGGGGTAAATAAAGGAAAGAAGTATAGGAGGGAAAATAAATGTTATCAAAAGAAGAGTTAGCTTATTTTAAGAAAAGATTATTACAAATGAAAGAAGAAACCATTCAAATGGCAGAAGCCAGTCAGCCTTTATCGTTCGAGGATTATGGAGAATTAACAAGCTATGATAATCATTTTGCGGATAGTGCCACACAATTAGAAGAACGAGAAAAACAAAGGGTTTTGCATGAAACAGCAAACAATCTCCTCGAAGAAGTGAACGAGGCTTTGGAGCGGATTAAAACAGGAACTTATGGAGTTTGTGTCGATACAGGAAAAACGATTCCCTATGAAAGGCTTAAAGCCCTGCCGTATGCTAAACGAACGGTAGAAGCGCAAAAGGAGCTGGAGAAAGAGAATGTGATAAGCCTTCCGGAGGATCAATCATTTTTAACTCCTGAGGAAGATGTAAGAGGAGATAAGCGGATTCAGGTCGTGGATGAACTGATAAGCGTACATGGAAACTCATCGTCATAAAATGTATTCAAACAAAAAATGTCTTCTTTTCTCTTTTCGGGAGAAAGGAAGACATTTTTATGATACTTTGGGCTAACACAAGAGCTAAAAAAAGAGTAGGGATCCTAGGACCCCAACCACTGTTCATTACTGTATTTTTTCATTATAGAATTGAACGGAATACTGTGCTCCCTCACTCACCATATCGTTATCGGGAAAATCCTTCGGGTGCGGATTGCCGGCCTTTTCGATTGGAAGCTGCTCTGATTTGGCGTAAACGTTCGGTTTTACCTTACGTTTCAAGTCTCTTAGCATACTTTCAGCTTTAATGCGGTTAGGTTTGTTTGATAGCCATACTGCTGACGCCCCAATTCCTACCGCTACCAGCGAGCTCATACTTACAACTCTATTCATCATTAAAACCTCCTTAAGATTTGGACTTATTTTGAACATACCCGTTTCATTTCTCTATTAAACATTTTTTTACGTTTGGTTTGCTCTTTTTAGGGGAATCAAAGGGTAGGTATGGGAGGAGGGGTCAGGTTGGAGAGAAATATCAATTTTGATCAGTGGAAATGGGTTCAATTAAATATGAATATGCTGAATGCAGTATGGGATCAGGAGACCATGCTATCAAACTGGTTAATGAATGTTCGGAAAAATAACAACAATTGTGTGAAGGTAAATGGGATGATCGATGGGGAAAGGGTCGTAAATGGGTCGCTTATTTATCGGCAAAATGTCAATGAGGAAGAAGATCAGCGAATTTTTCATTTCTATATAACATGCAATACATTATTTACCGTTGATTTAGAGTTTACCTCTTTTAAACAATTAGAACCTGAAGTAATGCTGCGGCAGTTAAATAAAACGGAGAATGCAGTCGATGGGTTTTTATTTTTGCTAGGAGAACTGGTTAATGATTTACTGGCAGAGATTGACCAGTTTGAGGAGTCACTCCATAAGCTGATGTGGGGCGTGAAAAAAAGGAACGAAATGCGGATCTTGGAACATGTCTTTCAACAGCGGCATGAACTAATGGTTTGTAAAAATCTGTTGATACCGGTCCAGGAACTGAAAATGGCTATAGATGAAACCAATTTTCCTGCAGTCAACAACGGAGAAATCTTTATCCGTACATGCAAACGGATTGATCGAGCGATGGTGTTGCTGAGGGAGTATGAGCAGGAATTAGACTCTATTATTCATTTAGAAGAGGTCATATCCTCCCATCGGGGAAATGAAATTATGAAAACCTTAACGGTTCTGACGATCGTTTTTACCCCGATTATGGCGTTGGGGGCGCTATGGGGAATGAATTTTAAACATATGCCAGAGCTCGAGTGGAAGTACGGTTATCTTGTTTCTATTATTTCGATTGTGTTGTCGACAGCTCTACTTTATGGATACTTAAAAACGAAGGGCTGGACAGGGGATCTTTTAAAAGGGAAAAAGAAAGGTTCATTTTTTCACTGAAAAAGGTTTGATAGTTGTCCTATCGGGTATAACACTATCAAGGTTAGAAACTAGCTAACCTGATAATCACGATAAGTAGAAGGAGGGTGGTTGAAGTATGGTTGCATGTTCGGTAAAACCAGTAGGAATGAAAAATAGCAATCTGAAAAAATAAAAGGAGGAAACGATCATGGGTAAAAATTATGTTGAAGACAAGGAAATGGAATCTTTACAACGTAAGGATGAAAACGAATTTACGGGCAGTAACAAAAAAGGACGAACAGGATATAACGATGGAGAAGATCCTCAGGTGGTGCAGGAATTCCCAGGCGATGGAATTGTCGAAGATTTACGAGAGCTTTCACGTCAGCAGGGGCCAAGAGATGACGACCCAGCCTTTTTAAGCGGTGAAAATGTCCAACAAGAGAATGATAGGCAGAGATATGGTGATTCGATATCCAAGAATGCAGATCCGGAATTTCAACAAAGGGATGGAGATTCATCCTCCGAATCGCAAAATAAAAGTAACAATCAAAATCGTTACTAATTCTTAATCCACCATACACTACCTTTACTATATATAAGAGGCTTGCACAAATTGGTGCAAGCCTCTTTCATGTATGTGAGAAATTTACCAGGAAGTTGTTACTATTCGTAACTCTTCCTAATTCTGGTATAATGCTAGAAAAATATTTTTTTAAAAAATTTTTAAAAAATAGGTTTGGCTTTTTACTAAAAAGGGTATGTAAACAGTAAATATTTTGGAGAGGTGATAACATGAAAGTAAATATAGAAAAGCACGAGGATGATAAGGAAATATTCGTGAGTGTTAGTGGAGAAGTTGATGCGTATACCGCGCCGAAGCTCAGGGAAGAGTTACTGCCTCTTACAGAGGGCGAAAATAAAGTAATTACGGTGAATCTAAAGGAAGTCTCCTACTTGGACAGTACCGGACTTGGAGTGTTTGTAGGGATGTTCAAGCAACTGAACAAAAATGACGGGGAACTAAAGCTGGTTGAGTTATCAGACCGATTGAAGCGTCTGTTTCACATTACCGGTTTAAGTCATGTTATGAATATTTCCGACAATACAGAGGATGGGGGACGATGAAACACGTGATGGATTATGTTGAGATGAAGATTCCAGCCAAACCAGAATATGTGGGTGTGATTCGATTAACGATTTCAGGAATAGCGAGCCGCATGGGTTATACATATGAGGAGATCGAGGATATTAAAATTGCCGTTAGTGAAGCCTGCACCAACGCGGTTCAGCATGCCTATCCACAAGAGGATAGCGGAGAAGTGATTGTCGGCTTCGGCATTTACGAGGATAAGTTAGAAACAATGGTAGCTGACAGCGGTCAAAGCTTTAACTTTTTACAAACAAAAGAAGAACTAGGCCCATATACAGAGTCAAGTACAGTCGACCAATTAACAGAGGGAGGGTTAGGTCTGTATCTGATCGAAACGCTCATGGATGAAGTCCGTGTTCTGAATCGTTCCGGAGTAACGGTCTTCATGGTGAAGTACCTAAGCGAGGAGCGTGAAAATCATGACAAAGCCACCTCAGACCGCGAAACGAACTAAGGAAGAAGTATATGCCTTGATCCTGGATTTTCAGGAGAACGAGAGCGAGGCCGCCCAAATTCAGTTAGTGGAACAGTACACCAATCTGATTGGGAGCATTGCCAGAAAGTACTCAAAGGGCAGAAATTTGCATGAAGATATCGTACAGGTAGGGATGATTGGGTTATTATCGAGTATTAGACGGTTCGACCCTAATACCGGGAACCCATTTGAAGCCTATTTAATTCCGATGGTAATTGGTGAAATTAAACGATTTTTAAGGGACAAGACGTGGGATGTCCATGTACCGCGTCGAATAAAAGAAACTTGGCCAAAATTAAATGGAGCAGTGGACGAGCTGACCAACCGCTATCAACGCTCACCCAAGATTTATGAAATCGCTGAGTATTTAGGGATTTCTGAAGAGGAAGTACTGGAAACAATGGAATTAGGTAAAGGGTACCAAACGGCATCGGTGGACCAAACAATTGAGACCGGTTCCGACGGCAGCGGGGTTACACCATTAGACGTGATCGGATCAGAAGACAAGGGGTTCGAAAGAGTCGACCAGCAGCTGCTAGTGGAGAGCGCTCTTCATGTGTTGGATGATAGGGAGAAGCAAATTATACAGTGGACGTTTATCGATAACAAAAGTCAGCGCGAAGTGGGGGAATTCCTAGGAATTTCGCAAATGCATGTATCCCGTCTGCAAAAAAAGGCGATTGGAAAATTGCGGAAGGTTCTTGCTAGTAACCCTCCCCAGGATTTTTCAACCTAATAAGTGTCACTAGTCGGTGCCTGTCACCAATAAGGGGACCATGCTCATCTTTTGAAAAAGTGGGGAAGTCAAATGCCAATGAAGATTGTCGTTGTAGATGATAATAAAACAAATCTAATAATTGTCGAGAAAATCCTGAGGAAAGCTGGCTATAATAGGTTGCTTTTGCTGTCATCTGCGGCGGAGTTATATCAGTATTTGCAGCTTGATATACCTAATCCTGGCGATGTGCCGGTAGACTTGATATTAATGGATTTGATGATGCCGGAAATTGATGGCATTGAAGCCTGCCGAACAGTATTGGCCAATGATCGGTTTTCGGACCTGCCGATTATTTTTGTGACAGCAATGGGAGATTCCAATATAATGGCCGAGGCGATGGACGCGGGAGCCCTCGATTATGTAATGAAACCGATTAATAAAATCGAGCTCCTCGCCCGGATTCGTTCCGTTCTGCGGTTAAAGCAGGAAAAAGATTTGCGGAAGGAACGGGACAGACGAATTGAATATGATCTTGACCTGGCTAGGCAGGTGCAAAGAAGTATGCTCAGCGGCCCCCTTAAGGAAAAAAATATCACTATTTCTTCCGTGTACAGACCTACCTTTGAGCTTGCCGGAGACTTCTATGCCTGGTATCAGATTAGCCCGAATCAATATGGAGTCATTCTGCTAGATATGATGGGACATGGGATTTCTTCCTCGCTTGTCGGGATGTACATCTATTCTGCGTTAAAAGATACTATTACTGGAATCGCTGACCCCGAAAAGGTCGTGAAAGAACTGAATAGGCGAATGATTCAGCTTCATACCCCTGACAGTTTAATGAACTACTATTTCACGGCGATTTACTTTGTCCTTGATACGGAAAAACAAACCGTTGAGTACGTCAATGCGGGTCATCCTGCGGGGATTGCGATTGTGGATCAGGAAGTGAAACTTTTAACAGAAGGTTCTTGTGCGCTTGGGTTTTTTGAGGAGATTGAAGTTACCAAGGGGGTCATTCCTTATCGTGAGTCGGCACGTATCCTGTTGTTCACGGACGGGTTATCAGAATGGCTGGAGGATAAGTATGAGGATGCAACGGACAAGCTGATTGGTGCTTTGGAATCGAAGGATATGCAAGACCCTGAGGCATTGCTTCATCAACTGCAGCCAGGCTGGGAGCTAATAAACCCTCCAAAAGACGATATGTGTCTCGTCTTAATTTCTACAAATGCCTCATCATAAAAGGGTGTCAGCTTGTTGGCTGACACCCCGGTTATGTTTATTAGTTTTTGCCCAGGTAAGCTTCAAACATCCATCTGTGCTTTTCTAATGAGGTGCGAATGTGTACTAGTAGATCTTCTGTAGGCTGGTCCTCATTTTCTTCAGCAAGGGCGATACCTTCTGTCAGCTCAGTACAAATCATCTCAAAATCATCAGCCAGTGATTGGACCATTTGCTGCGCGTCTTCATCACCTGTTGCCTCTTTAAGTGTCGTAAGTTCGAGGATCTCCGTAAGGGTTGCCACCGGTAATGCTCTTTGTGCGAGCATTCTTTCCGCGATTGTATCAAGATGTAGAGCCGCTTCCTTGTAAAGCTCCTCAAATTTAACGTGCAGGGTGAAGAAGTTCTCTCCTTTTACATACCAGTGGAAATGGTGCAGCTTCATATGAAGAACCGAAAAGTTCGCCACCTGCCTGTTGAGCGTATCGGATAACGTTTTGTCTTTTGACTTTGTTTTAGTAGATGTTGTTGCCATGTTTATTAACCTCCTCCAAATTTGTGGTGTACTTATTACATACCCAGATTAGTAGATTTGAAACTAGTAATTTTTGAAAGCAGGTTGGGACAAAATTCCCATTGGGTGAGAATGCTAGAAAAGGTATGATAGAGTTATCCATTTTTTTTACAAAGGGGGAAAGCAAAGAATGAAGGGACTACATTTCAACATCCACACAAAAATTATTGCAGGCTATTTATTCATTTTGGTTTGCTTAGTTGTCTCCCTGCTGATCGTGATGGATCGGATGTCGGCTTTGCAGAAAGAGGTTGATTTCGTATCACAGCACGATATTGAGGTTCACAATTTGGCAAATCAGATTCAAAAAAATGTTTTAGATATTGAAACAGGCATGAGAGGATATGTGATTACGGGCAATGCAGAGTACCTCGAGCCCTATAATACAGCTACCCGAAGCTGGCTCGAAAACTACAATACCCTCCACTCCCTGTTGGGTGATGACGGGACGCAGCAGCGGAATTTAGAAGAAATGAAACCACTGATAGTGAACTGGATTACTGGTTCGGCAGAATATGTCGTGATTCAAAAATGGGAAAATAACCAGGGCGCATTAGACGAGTATTTTAAAAAGAACCAAGGTAAAAAATTAACAGATGAACTCCGGGCGCATTTTGATGCCTTCCTTGAAAATCAAAAGAACCTAACAAACAAGCGTGTGGAGAAGCTGAATCAGGACAATAACAATTTAAAAATCACGTTGTATGGGCTTATCATAATGGTGACGTTGGTTACGATTGCAACGGCGATATTCCTGTCTAATTCCATTGTAAAAACAATCAAGCAGGTTGTCCGGACGATTAAAAGTGTTACGGATTCAAATGAGACAGAGGTAGACCTCTCTACCAGAATCGAGGTCAGTACACACGATGAAACCCGTGAACTTGCGGAAGCGATGAACGAGCTTCTTACAAGTCTTGAGAAACAGAATTGGATCCAGAAAAGCGTGTCGGAAATCTCGACCATGTACCAGGGAATGACCGACCTGACGGAATTGACACATGCCTTTATCACCAAGCTTACTCCTATGCTTAAGGCGGTCTACGGCGTTGTCTATCTACGCAGAAATCAAGGCAGCGAAGTGCGTTATGTGAAAGAGGCGGGGTATGCTGTGGTCTCAGAGGAAAGGGCTGCGGCGAGTTTCCGGTTAGGTGAAGGGTTAATTGGCCAGGCGGCAATGGATAAAAGAATCTTCCTGATTGATAAGCTGCCAGATGAACATTTCAAAGTTGCTTCGGGGTTAGGGGAATCGTCTCCGCGAAATCTTTTGGTTGCACCGATTATGGTGGACGGCAGGGTAGAAGCAGTGGTTGAGTTCGCGGCGTTTCAGCCGTTTATGGCCCAGCATTTAACCTTATTGGATCTGCTTCAGGATAAGTTTGGTTCCGCGATTACCAATGTTGCTGGCCGGATGGAAGTGGAAAGGCTGCTCGGGGAATCACAGGTGTTAACCGAAGAACTTCAGGCGCAGTCAGAGGAACTTCAAGCCCAATCGGAAGAGCTGCAAATGCAGCAGGAACAGCTGCGGATTACCAATGAATATTTAGAAGAACAAAGGCAATTCGCTGAACAAAGGGCGTTTGACTTGAAAAAAGCCAAGGATGAACTAGAAGACTATTCAAGGAAACTGCAGATGAGCTCGCAGTATAAAACGGATTTTCTCGCGAATATGTCTCACGAGCTGCGCACGCCATTAAATAGTATTCTGATTCTTTCTCAAATGCTGATGGAAATTGACGGGGAAATGGACAGTACAGAAGTGATGGATTCATCCCGTGTTATCTATACGGCCGGAAGTGATTTGCTGCGGCTGATTGATGATATCCTCGATTTATCAAAAATTGAAGCAGGTAAAATTGAAATTTTAACAGATGAAGTGAATGTGACAGAAATTCCACAAATGATGAAGAACATGTTTGATCCTGTTGCAGCTAAAAAAAATCTCACCTTTGAGGTGGTGACCGCGGCAAACGTACCTTCTGTGATCACGACAGACGGGCAGCGCTTGCAGCAAATTTGGAAAAATCTATTATCCAATGCCTTTAAGTTTACCGAACAGGGTTCTGTAACAGTAAACATTGAACTTGCACAACCAGAAAAGGTGGAGAAACTATGGCCTGGTCTCGAAATGGAGGAACAGGTGCTGGCCATCTCCGTGACGGATACGGGAATCGGCATTGCAAAGGAGAAGCAGCAAAGTATCTTCGAGGCATTTCAACAGGTAGATGGTACGACCAACCGGCAATACGGCGGCACTGGTTTAGGGTTATCGATTTGCCGTGAATTTACCCGTTTACTTGGGGGTGCAATTCAGGTTGAAAGCGAGCCGGAAAAAGGAAGTACGTTTATCCTGTATATTCCTTGCAGTCTAGAGGCCGCGGAATATCCTCTTCAGCTTGAGAAACTGGCGCTAGATGAGGTGGCGGTAAGTGTGAGTGAGGTGACAGAGGAACAGCAACCTGCCAACGAAGGAACAGAAACGGATCTGGTAGTGGAAGCAGAGGCTTCTGATGACCAGTTGTTTAAAGGAAAGAAAGTACTGTTGGTAGAGGATGATCGTCGGAATGTATATGCACTTGTAACCGCTCTTGAGAAAAAGGGAATTAAGGTTCAAGTCGCCGAGAACGGGAAGCGGGCGATTGAATTTATACAGGAGCAAGCAGATTTTGACTTAGTGTTCATGGATATCATGATGCCGGTGATGGGCGGCTATGAAGCGATGAAGGTCATCAGGCAGGACTTGGAAATGGACAGACTGCCGATTATTGCGCTGACGGCCAAGGCGATGAAAGGTGAACGTGATAAGTGTATGGAGGCAGGTGCTTCCGATTATATTATGAAACCATTAAATATCAATCAGCTATTCTCGCTAATGCGGGTGTGGCTGACCGAGCAGGTGAGTCAAGATTGAACGAAGCAATCAAGGGATTTGTAACAGACATCAATCAGCTGGAGCCAACTGAGCTTCAGGAAATAGAAATCAAATTGCTGCTTGAGGGCTTGTATCAAATGTATGGATATGACTTCCGAGGCTATGTCAGGGGTTCGATTTGCCGGAGGATCCTAAACCGGATGAAGGCGGAGAGGCTTCCGACCATTACGGCATTATTGGAAAAAGTGCTCCACGAACCAGAAGTTTTGGAGCATCTGTTAAATGATTTTTCCATACGGATGACGGAAATGTACCGGGATCCTAGTTTTTTCGGGGCATTTCGTAGCGAAGTGGTGCCATTGCTTCGGGAGCTTCCTGAGGTCAGGATATGGCATGCAGGCTGCGCCACCGGTGAGGAGGTTTATTCCATGGCAATCCTGCTGCAGGAGGAGGGTCTTCGAGAGAAAACGAAAATCTACGCAACAGACATGAATGAAAAAGCCCTTACCGCTGCGCAAAAGGGAGCATTTCCATTGAAAAAGATGCAGCAATATACGAAAAATTACTTGAAAGCGGGTGGGAAAATGGCGTTTTCTGAGTACTATACGACGGACCATCAGTTTGCTTATTTTTCACCCAGCTTGAACGAAAACCTCACTTTTGCCCAGCACAATTTGGTGAGTGACAGCTCGTTTAATGAATTTCATGTGATACTATGCCGCAATGTCATGATTTATTTTGATAACACCCTCCAGCAACAGGTTCATGGTCTGTTTTATGACAGCCTGGCTGACGGCGGATTCATTGGACTCGGAAGTAAAGAATCGCTTCTCGGTATGCCGAAGGGGATGAAATACGTAGAATTTAATTCTAGTGAAAAGATATATCGGAAGAAAGTAGATGCCTGAGCTAAAGCCAGGTATCTTTTTTTATGTTTGATAGGGTCGAGGGAAGGGTATTTCTTTTTAAAAAGACTGTGAGGGGAACTGGATGAAAATAAGAATCGAGATATTCTTTGTCATAATCATGTTTTTCTTCTGCTGGATGGTTCTATTTACAAGATTCCCTTTTTGGTGGAAAGCCATAGCTATCAGCTTGTATGCAGGTATCATTTTATGCACGGTAACAGATTTATGGCTTCAAAATAGGCCTGTAGCAAAAACACTTTTATGGACATGCCTGTTAATCTTTGTACCAGTAGTGGGCTATATTTTCTATATCTATTCAGGTCAATTGCTCTTTAAAGGGAAACTTTTTAAAAGCAAGCGTGCAAGCGACCGCGAGCTGTTTGAGGCACTGGGTAAAGACAAGCGGTCAGTTGAGGTGCCGGCTATGCTCAATGATCAACAACGAGGTTTTGTCAGCTATCTCGAACGGGTGACCTTAACCAATCAAAGCCAGAATACGAGGACCAAAATATTAAAAAACGGCGAGGAAACCTTTCAAGAGGTGAAACAGAGATTAAAGGAAGCGAAGGACTTTATACATTTAGAGTATTATATATTTCGCTATGACCGGCTGGGGCAGGAACTGATGGAAATCCTGGCCGAGAAAGTTAAGGAAGGAGTGGATGTCAGACTGATTTACG
Source organism: Neobacillus canaveralius (assembly GCF_047237705.1). Lineage (NCBI taxonomy): Bacteria > Bacillati > Bacillota > Bacilli > Caryophanales > Bacillaceae > Neobacillus > Neobacillus canaveralius. The sequence continues at coordinate 340,679 of NZ_JBDFLL010000001.1, forward strand.
ACGCGCTCGGAAGTTTCGCCCTTTCCGAGCAGGATAAAAGGAAAATGGCCGACTCCGGGATTCAAATTCACCCTTTTCTGCCGCTTAGCTTTGGATGGTTTACGCAAAAGTTTAATTTCCGCAATCATCGAAAAATAATTGTCATTGATGGAAAAATTGGATTTGTTGGCGGATTGAATGTGGGAGTGGAATATCTTGGTGAGGATGATAAGTTTGGTTTTTGGTGTGATACGCATGTTTTGCTGGAAGGAGAAGCGGTCCAGACATTACATGCCGTTTTTTTATTAGATTGGAAGTATGTCAGTGGAGAGAAATTGTTTGAAAATCCCCGGTATCTCGTGTCGGAGCCGGTTAAGGGGGACGGTCTTGTCCACGTAGTCGCTAGTGGGCCGGAAACCCGGGACATGGGTGATCATTTTTATGGGATGATTTCGAGCGCAACAGAATCGATCTGGATTGCGACACCGTACTTTATTCCAAACCAGGCGATTATGACAGCATTGAAGGTGGCTGCGAAAAAGGGCATTCAAGTTCGGCTGATGGTGCCTGAGAGTAATGACGGATTTCTAACCCAATATGCCACCCAATCCTATTTTCCTGAACTACTTCGTGCGGGTGCCCAGCTCTACACCTACCAAAAAGGCTTCTTACATAAAAAAGTGGTTATTGTTGATGGTGCTATGGCTACGATTGGAACAGCGAATATGGATCTGCGCAGTTTTCATTTGAATTTTGAGGTTAATTTGTTTCTAACAGGCTCAGGCAGTATTGACGACCTTGTGAGTCATTTTGAAGAGGACCTCAAAGAATGCAGGCGGGTAAGACCGGTTGCGTTCTACAAAAGAGGTTTAGGCGTTAAATGGAAGGAGTCCTTTGCCCGGCTGTTTTCCGGGGTGCTTTAATGTGGTAGAGAGGTATCTTTAGTCGTATCTCATTAGGGGATGGGGGTTATGATGCTGATCCCTTTGTAAGTCGCTTAGCTTTACCTGCCAAAAGGAGGTCTCTACCTGCCGATTTCGGTGGCTTACCTGCATAGATTCTGTTTTATCTGCATTTTGTCTAAGTTTATCGTCCTAACAAATTCAGCAACCTAACACGTCATTGAAAAAGCCAGGCTAGGGTCTGGCTTAGGTGGTTGTATTTCCTATATATGGGTATTCTGCTTGGAATTATGAGAGGATTCTGGCTCGAGCTACGGATTTTTAGATACCTATTTTAATAGTGATCCTTGTACCTGCCAAAATGCGGTCTTTACCTGCGGATTTGAGTCGGATACCTGCATAAAATCCATTTTATCTGCATTTTGTCTATGTTTATCGTCCTAACAAATTCAGTACCCTAACATGTAATTGAAAAAGCCAGACTGAGGTCTGGCTTTGGTGGTTATATTTCCTATATATGGGTAATGTGCTTGGAATTATGAGAGGATTCTGGCTCGAGTTACGATTTTTAGATACCTATTTTATTGGAAATACTTGTACCGGCCAAAAGGTGGTCTTTACCTGCGGATTTGAGTCGGATACCTGCATAAAATCCATTTTATCTGCATTTTGCACTTGTTTATCGTCCTAACAAATTCAGTAACCCAACTCGTTACTGGAAAAGGCAGGCTGCGGCCAGGCTTTGTTGCTCTATTTTCCTATATATGGATAATTTACTCGAAAATAAGTGCGGATTTTTGATTGAGGTGTGCTTTTTTAATGACCTTTTTTATATAAAATTCGCTTACCTGCCAAAATGGGATCTTTACCTGCGGATATTGTTCACTTACCTGCATAGATTCTATTTTATCTGCATTTTGTCCATGTTTATCGTCCTAACAAATTCAGCCCGCTTAACTCATCACTGAAAGCCAGCTTGGGGCCTGGCTATCTTCATGATCCAATTCTAAACAGTAAAAAAAGAAGACTGCAGCCAAGAACTGCAGTCTTCTTTTCGTTCTATATTATGCTTTTCGTCTGATCATTTTCAACACAACGCTTAGGATAAGCACGAAGACAATGGCGCCGAGGAGTGCTGGTAAAATGTAAAATCCTCCAATGACAGGTCCCCATCCCCCTAACATAGAACCAATCCAGGCTCCGATAAAACCTGCAATGATATTTCCAATCACTCCGCCTGGAACATCACGCCCCAGAATCAGTCCTGCCAACCAACCGATAATTCCTCCAATAATTAATGACCAAATAAATCCCATGAAAATCTCTCCTTTCTTTTTTTTCATTGAGCTTGGTTGTTAAATACCCGAAATTTCAGCAGCTAAACTTAAAAATGAAAAAACTTATCACGATTTTGTTCAAGTCGTCCCTTTAAGCGGTTCTCAGGGTTGTTCATAAGCGTTCCCAGATAACGCTGGCAAACCTTTAATTCGTAAGATAATTGAATGAAGCCCTCCCGATCCCGGACATCTAGACACTGATCGATTTTTTGTTTTAACAAACTGATCTTTGTAATTAACTCTGCCTTTTTCCTCATCTTATACCTCCCATAATCCTTTTTATAAAATAACTAATGGTTAGATACCCCAATATCTGTTGATTCAAACTTTTTAAAAAAATAGGTTTGGTTGATTAAAGATGTGGATATATAACTGGTACAAGCTGGCACGATAGCTGGCAAATCATATACTCGAGGAGGAATGAATATGGAAAACTTAAAGATTGTAGAAAATGGAGTCCAAGCTAAAAGGGAAATCGCTCATTTCATGATGGAGGGATTCACAAAGGATGAAATTTATTTATTCGCACATGACGAAAATCGTTCTGAACATCTCACAGATGCACTAAACATAAGCGCTATAGGTGTTGGGGAGCAGGGGTTTTTTGAATCAATAACAAACGTATTCCGTTCGAGAGGTAATGAACTTCGTTCAAAGTTAGAGTCACTAGGGTTATCAGCAGCGGCAGCGGAGCGATGTGAAGAACAAATGGATCATGGGAAAATCGTTGTTGTTGCAACTACATTGGCTTAATAAAATGAACTAAAAAAATAATGAGGTGAAAAAATCATGAAAAAGTCGAATCAAAGTGTTGAGAAATTAAAAGGTATGCGTAAACGAGCCAGACATAAAAATAGCGAGAGCCAGTCATTCATGCAATATTTTAAGACACCAATTATTCACAAGGAGATCCATGGGGACAGAGTTTACGTTCCGTTAAGAATCAGCAGGATTTGGAATGGAATCTAAACGTCAAAGACACTTATTAACTGCCTAAACACTGATTGTTTCGCACATAACCAGTGTTTAGGCAGTTAATGCGTTAAAAATTTGCTATAATAAAAACGAAACATTTCATGTTCTCATCCGTCAGTACGGTATGCACCTTTTTTATGCATAAATGTAGTGTTTTGCATAAATGGTGACAGGCACCGAAAAGGGGCACCGAAAAAAAGGGTGCACCAAAAGGAGGGAATTGATGGAGAATTTTGGACAGGTTGCGTTGTTGAGTATTTTTTCGCATCTGGTGTTTATTGCGTTGGCGTGGTGGGCGCTGCAGTCGATTCGCTTGGATAAGCTGCTGAAACCAAATCATGTTTTTCAAGCGCGATTACTTTATATATTATTGGCCATAGTTATTGGATCATCGGTTAGTAATTTTTTCCTGGACTACCTTTCATGGTCAAGGCAGCTGCCATTAATACTACAATACATACAACTGGTAAAAATTTAGGTCTTCGTACATGTATCTTTTTTGAGAAAAATTGAGTACAATTCTCTTTGTGTGAAAAAAAGTGCAATCTTCAAGAAAAAGTTAACAACTTAGAAAATAGATGGATATATAGTTAAGCAAATTAAAATGACTTCACGAGAGTAACGAAATGCAAAAACTTGAACCTATCTGACGCAGGAATTGAGTTCTTTTAAAAAAGATCTTCTGCTTCAAAAAGCTTGTCCAAAAGTGTCGACATTTCCCAAGTATGCTATCCCTCCCCTTGGTAACAATGGTAGTAAGGGGGAGAGTAGAGATGAAGAGAAAAACAAAGGTACTTTTTAGCATAAGTTTAATGATGATGGTTGGTTTGATGGCGGTGCTTGGCAGTCGGTTGGCGGCAGCCAGCAGTGATCTGGATTTGGAAAAAATCGCTGACGCTTTTCAAACAGAAGATATTTTGCTCGAAGAATGGTCGTTTTATGCACGGGAGCATTTGGTTGACCTGACTACAGAGAAAGAAGTGCAGGAATATGTTAAGGAGCTTCAGCAAAAGTTTCCTGATTGGGATTGGTCTCGTAGCGCGACCAGCGACAAATGGGAAGTAACAGCAGTATCTCCAACTTCTAAACACCACACAGAAATGCTTCAGATTATGACCACCCACACAAAACAACCTGTTAATGCGTATATAGTATATAGGGTCAGCGGTAACGAGTGGAATAAGGAGATGGAGTCCTTTTTCACGAAGGATCAAGTCAAAAATAGGCTTTCAGACATATTTCGAGGAAATCCAACAATTTTCTCTGGTATGAAGGGTAGCATCAGTGATAAGATGGATAAAGCTGTTCCGACAATCGCAAGTGATTTAATGGAAATTTTTGATGCGAAAGAAATCGAAGCGTTAAAAGAGGATAATTTCATGTCTGTATCGGCGAACTCGCCAAGACTAACACACTCCATAGCGCGGGACATGAATTTACAAATTGGGATACGCTCCGAAGGATTGGGCGGTAAGACTACCATTGTAGTTGGCACACCAATCATTACGATTGAATATTAATATAGAGAAAATGGACGCGGAGGGGAATACTCTTGGAAAAGATCATCGTCCGCGGCGGACAAAGGCTATATGGAACCGTAAAAGTAGAAGGTGCAAAAAATGCGGTCCTGCCTGTACTCGCTGCCACATTATTAGCAAGTGACGGAAAAAGTGTAATTCGTGATGTACCTACACTCTCCGATGTATACACAATTAATGAAGTATTGCGCAACCTGAATGCGGAGGTTGCCTTTGACAATAATACAGTTGTCGTTGATGCATCTAGAGTGTTGAAAGAAGAAGCGCCGTTTGAATATGTTCGTAAAATGCGTGCATCTGTCCTTGTGATGGGATCACTACTAGCGCGCAATGGCCGTGCACGTGTAGCACTGCCAGGCGGATGTGCGATTGGTTCTAGACCGATTGACCAGCATCTTAAAGGTTTTGAAGCAATGGGCGCAAAGGTTAAGGTTGGTAATGGATTTATCGAAGCAGAGGTTGACGGTCGCTTAAAGGGAGCAAAGATTTACTTGGATTTCCCAAGTGTCGGTGCAACCGAAAATATTATGATGGCTGCAACGTTAGCTAAGGGAACCACTGTCATTGAGAACGTAGCAAAGGAACCGGAAATCGTTGACTTAGCGAACTTCTTGAATAAAATGGGGGCAAATGTCCGAGGCGCAGGCACGGGCACTCTTCGTATTGAAGGTGTCGATATATTGTTTGGTGCTGACCACAATATTATTCCTGACCGTATTGAAGCTGGAACTTTCATGGTTGCTAGTGCGATTACGGGCGGAAATGTATTGGTACAAGGTGCTGTACCTGAACACCTATCTTCTTTAATTGCAAAAATGGAAGAAATGGGTGTTACGATTATTGAGGAAGGTGATGGCGTCCGCGTCATCGGTCCTGAAAAGCTTAAAGCTGTTGATATTAAAACAATGCCTCATCCTGGCTTCCCTACGGATATGCAATCACAAATGATGGCCCTATTGCTTCGTGCAGAAGGCACATCCATGATTACAGAAACGGTATTTGAAAACCGCTTCATGCATGTTGAGGAATTCCGCCGGATGAATGCCGATATTAAGATTGAAGGACGTTCTGTTATTCTAAACGGACCTTCAAACTTACAAGGTGCAGAAGTTACTTCAACAGACCTTCGTGCCGCTGCTGCTCTGATTTTAACAGGGTTGGTTTCTGAAGGTAATACCCGCGTAACGGAACTAAAACATTTAGACCGTGGTTACGTAGACTTTCATGGAAAATTAGCTTCATTAGGCGCAGATATTGAACGCGTTAAGGAAGCAGACGAAGTTTTTCCTGAAGTGAAAAGTTATATTACAGATTTGAATGCTTAAATTATGAGCCGAAGAGTATATCTCTTCGGTTTTTATTATATGTATATGTGGTTTTTAGAAAATTCAGTCATCTTTTTTTAGTCATAAATGCTTGTCCGCCTCCATATGATGGAATGAGAAAGCAGCCCAGGTTGGGGTGCGCAAATTTCATAATTGGAGGCTCCTACATGAAAAAATTCAAACCACTCATCCTACTAGCGTCATTCTTATTTGCCCTCACACTGCTCATTCCGGCGGTTCTAGTATTGCCATTTGGGGATGGGAAGGTTAGCGGCAAATTAGGTGAAGACCTATCCAACAAGGCCCCAAATAACGAAACTGCAAACAATTCGACAGCAGACGCCGCAGTAGAAGTCGCGGTCTACCGCTCCTCTGCAGGACAAATCGATAACGTTCCACTAGAAGACTATCTTGTTGGCGTGGTCGCAGCAGAAATGCCGGTTGAGTTCAAGGAGGAAGCCTTGAAGGCACAAGCTCTGACAGCGAGGACGTATATTGTTAAAAAAATGCTCAGCAAAGACAATGTAGATGTTCCTGAAGGTGCACAGGTAACGGACACCCAGCTCCATCAGGTCTATCTTAGCGAAGCGCAAATGAGAGATAACTGGGGAATGGAATTTGAATCGAACTATTCGAAGATCCTTTCTGCTGTACGCGCCACGAGCGGTCAAATCTTAACCTACGACGGTCAAGCAATCGACGCCTCCTTCTTCTCCACCAGCAATGGCTATACGGAAAATTCTGAGGACTACTGGAACAATGAAATGCCTTACCTTCGCAGCGTTTCTAGCCCATGGGACAAAAATTCACCGAAATTCAATTCTGTTAAGGAAGTCACTGTAAAACAATTCGAAGCGGCCCTTGGTGTCAAGGTGGGAGCAAGCGGGACAATTGGAAAAATTGTGGAACGCACTACCGGCAAGCGAGTTGCGAAAGTTGATTTCAGCGGCAAGGTCCTGACCGGAAAAGAAATTCGTGAAAAATTGGATTTAAAGTCATCGGATTTTGATTGGGAGAGGAAGGGCAACAGCATTGTGATTACCACCCGTGGCTTCGGACACGGCGTCGGCATGAGCCAGTACGGTGCTAATGGTATGGCTGCTGATGGGAAGGATTATCAAGAGATCGTGAAGCATTATTATCAGGGAGTTGAAGTGACTTCAGCGGATAGTATGATTGCTACGATTACGGCGCAGAAATAACTAGTTGAGGGGAGCCAGGCTGTAGCCTGGCTATTTTGTTTTGAGTGGGCTGGCACGTTAAGTGGTCGATTTGGCACGTAAATATAGAAAACGGCACGTAAACTAAAAATTTGGCACGTAAATCTCAGAATTGGCTCGTAAGAGGGGTTTTCCTAAAAAAAGGTCATTTATTTTTATACCTAGGTCAATGGACAAGGTAAAGAAATCGCCTCGAACTTGTTTATAATTCAAATACAATGACCTGGTCCCGGCATTTGCCAGGCTTTTTAGTGAGTTAGGCACGTAAAACAGGATTTTGGCACGTAAATATAGAAAACGGCACGTAAACTAAAAATTTGGTACGTAAATCTCAGAATCGGCACGAAAGAGGGGTTTTCCTAAAAAAGGTCATTTATTTTTATACCTAGGTCAATGGACAAGGTAAGGAAATCGCCTCGAACTTGTTTATAATTCAAATACAATGACCTGGGCCCGGCATTCGCCAGGCTTTTTAGTGAGTTTGGCACGTAAAACAGGATTTTGGCACGTAAATATAGAAAAAGGCACGTAAACTAAAAATTTGGCATGTAAATCCCAGCATCGGCACGTATCAAACCAATGCTCATAAATCTGACACAAGTTTAAGAAGGATTCATTGCTAGGTTAGCTGAATTAGTTAGAAAACAGAAAGGAATGATGCAATTGATAATGAAAGATTGCAAGCCATCATTAAGATTGGAAAAGTTTGAGGCACTTTTAAGGAGTGTAGAGAATAATCATTGGCAAAGGTACGAATTTTTAACGCAATATAACAATTGGCTGTTAGGTTTTCGAGGGGAAGAGTCGGTTATGTTCCACTTGGACCTGGCTTCAAATGAAGATTACAGGATTTATCATGATATCCGTCTTCCATTAGGAAAATATTTTTTCCAAATTGATATCCTTCTTGTATGTCCCCGTTTCATACTCGTGATAGAAGTAAAAAACAGATCAAAAGATTGGCATTTTGCCAAGCTGCTCAATCAGGTAACCATCGAAGGCAAACGGACGAAAAATCCCATCCTCCAAGCAAAAGTGCAATCGATAAAGCTAAAACGCTGGTTGGCAGAACACCATTTCACCGACATCCCCATCCTTTATCTTTTTGTAAATAGTAATGAAAAATCCAAAATTCACATCGATTATGACCATAAATACAGTAGAAGTGTTTGTAACAGCGAGCAATTGATTGAGAAGATCGAACAAATTGAAAAACAATATAAAACCGAAATAGTAGAGGAAAAGGAATTAAGAAAAATGAATCGCCTTCTATTAGCAAAAAACACCCCTGATAACCCGGATCTCTTGCAACACTTCAAGCTGTCTTCTGAAGACCTAAAAATTGGTGTCCATTGCCACGAAACAAAATGCAACTCTGCTCCAATGAGATATCATGCTGGAACATGGAGCTGCCCCATGTGCAAAATGAAATCAAAAACGGCTCACCACCAAACAATTCTCGATTATTTCCTTCTCATTAAACCTTCTATTACAAATGCAGAGGCGCGCAAACTTCTACAGATCAAATCCCGAAAAATCATTCATCAATTGCTTGCTGTCATGAATCTACCATGGACAGGGAAGTTCAAAGGCCGAGTCTATCACCAACCAACAACCAAATAAAAAAACCACCGCGTGAACCCCGCAGTGGCTACCATTAAAATTTCCTCACGAACCCAAGTACCTTCCCTAACCTCACAAACCGACCTTTAAACAACGCTCCTCGAATAAAATAAAAGCACACTAGGATCCCGGTGACGTCTTTTACAAGGTCAAACAAGGACGATGAGCGGTAAGAGTAGAAGGATTGGTGAATCTCGTCTGTAAGTCCGTATAGTCCTGCTATGACCGCACAGAGCACGTTTAATCGCGCGCTAAACCCACGCTCGCGTGTGAGGAAGGCTAAAACTAGCAATACATACAAAATCGCGAACTCTATTAAATGCAGGGATTCTTTGATAAAGTGGTCAATCTCTGAATCCGGGAGTTCGACAAAGTGATTCGATGGCAGACTCGACATAATCCAAATCGTCGCCATATAGGCAATGGGAAGTAGTCGTAATACGTATTTCAAAAAAATTTCCTCCTTCATGCATAAAAAAATATGGTTTATCGAAAAATAAGTACAAAAAATTTTTTCACTAGTGTATATAATTCTACTTATCTGTTCAGAATGATTGCTGAGGTGATGAAAATGAGAGAGGAAGAAAACAAACGATCTTCTCAAAGTTCCAGTGTTACACGCTTTTTCAAAAAGCGTTGGGTATTTCCAGCCATTTATATCGCAAGTGCAGCAATCATTCTGACAGCAGTCCTTTGGTATCAAAGCAGCGACAACGCAACTGACAAGTACGATTATGAGTCTTCAGACCTAACAGGTAAGAAGAACGACGCTCCGGCACTTGAAGTTAACTCGAGCTTAGAAAACTTGAAAATGCCTGTGAAAAATCCAATGGATGCAGTTGTCAAAATGGAATTCTATGATTTCAACGCAAGTGAAGACAAACAGGAAGCAGCATTAGTATTTTACAACAATACGTATGTTCCGCATACTGGTGTTGACTTCACATCCAAAGATGGCGAAACATTCGACGTCGTATCGGCACTTAGTGGAACAGTTACTAGAGTTGAAGAAGACGCTACCCTTGGAAATGTCATTGAAATCGAACACGATAAAGGTATTGTAACACAATATCAATCGGTTAAAGATGTGAAGGTTAAGGTTGGCGAAAAAGTAAAACAATCACAAGTAATTGCCATGGCTGGACAAAGCTTGTTTGATGAAGAATCTGGAACGCATGTACATTTTGAAATCCGTAAAGATGGTGTAGCGGTTAATCCGACTAAGTTTTTCAATAAACCAGTAAGTGATTTACATGACGCTAATACAACGGAACAAAAATCAGTAGAGAATGCAAAGCAACAAATGATAGAAGAACCAACTGGTGAAGATGAAGCTCCGGCAAAAGAAGAAACACCATCCAAAGAAGAAACTCCATCTAAAAAGGAAGCTCCATCAAAAGATGAAACTCCTTCTGATGAAGGAACTCCATCCGATGACAATTCTTCTGAGTCTACAGAAAAAACAAACTCTTAATTGGAACAAAGGGGAAAGGGGAATCTACCTTCCTCTTTTTTTTTTGCCTAGGTTCTTTTCTTAAGAAAATAGCTTGCAATCTTTATTTCAAGCACAAAATAGTTTATCCTACGTTAAAATCGGCTTTAGGATTTTAACATCAATCTTTTCAAAAACAACCTTTACCTAAATATGTTAAAATGGGTATAAAAGGGGGGAGTTTTTTTGAAAAAGATCATTGGGCTGCTGTTCATGGCCACACTATTCGTAATGGTGGCAGCTGGCTGCAGTAAGGAGCCGACACCCGAGGACCAGTTTGACGCGTACATAAAGCTTTGGAATGAACAAAAGTTTGATAAGATGTATGATTACCTCACAGAGGGTTCCAAAGAGGTCATTTCGAAGGAAGACTTCACGAACCGCTATCAAAAAATCTACGATGACCTACAAATTAAAGACCTCAAGATAACCTTCGATAAACCGGGCGAAGAAGAAGAGCTGGCAAAGGATGAAGACACTGTCTCTTATGATTTTTCCGCATCGATGAACAGCATCGCCGGAGAAATCAAATTTACACACAGTGCTAAGATGAAAAAAGAAGAACGCGATAAAAAGAATAACTGGTATGTCGATTGGAACACAACGTATATCTTTCCACAATTGAAGGATGGCGACAAGATTGGCATTAGCAATACGACGCCAGCACGCGGGCAAATCTTTGACCGTGCCGGTAACGGATTGGCTGTGAATGGACAGGTGTACGAAGTGGGTGTGGTTCCGGGTAAGCTTGAGGGACAGAAGGAGCCCGTCATTCAGCAACTATCCAGCCTATTAAAAATGACACCAGAGCAAATCGAGAAGGCGATTACCGCCAGCTGGGTGAAGCCAGATTTGTTTGTGCCGTTAAAGAAGGTATCGATGGACGATACGGAGCGTATCGCTCAATTAGTTGCCTTAGAACCGGTGCAAACGAAAAAGGTGGGAGCGCGCATTTATCCATATAAGGAAGCTGCGGCGCATTTGATCGGCTATGTGGGCTCGATTACTGCTGAAGAGCTTGAAAAGCTTAAGGATAAAGGCTATACAAGTACCGATTTCATTGGAAAAAGAGGGCTTGAGGAAGTCTTTGACGAGCAGCTGAAAGGGAAGAGCGGTGTAAAAATTACGATTAAGAAACCTGATGGCAGCACGGAATTACTTGCTGAAAAGGCAGTTGAAAATGGTCAGGATATAAAGCTTACCATCGATATCGACTTGCAGAACAATCTTTATGCAGAGCTTGTTGGTGAGGCAGGCGCAGGAGCGGCGATAGACCCTATATCGGGTGAGACGCTGGCACTTGTCAGCTCGCCATCATTTGACCCAAATCAGGCAACCCTGGGCTTCTCAAGTGACGAGTGGAACCAGCTTCAGGAAAACCCGCAAAAGCCGATGACAACCAGATTTAATAAGGCATATGCACCAGGTTCTGTGTTTAAGCCACTCACGGCTTCTATCGGGCTCAAGAATAACATTATTACCCCGGAGCAAACAATGGATATTAAGGGTTTAAAATGGCAAAAGGATGCCTCATGGGGAAATTATTTTGTGACGAGAGTCCATGAAGCTAGCCCAGTAAATTTAGAAAAAGCAATGGTTTACTCTGATAATATTTATTTTGCGCAGACTGCATTAGGAATTGGCAAAGACACATTCAGTGCTGGGTTGAAGGAATTTGGCTTTGAAGTAGAGTCTGATTATCCATTCCCGCTAGAAAAATCAACGATTGGGAATCTGGATAAAGAAAATGCCTTAGCAGACTCAGGGTACGGTCAGGGGCAAATTCAAATGAGTATCGTTCATTTACTGCAGACCTATACTCCATTTGTGAACGGTGGCAATATGATTAAACCAAGTCTTGTACTAGACACTGAAAAAAGTGAAAAGCAAGTCGTTTCACCTGAGATTGCTACAACAGTTTCATCACAGTTAAGAAAGGTTGTCGGTGACTCAGAAGGTACAGCGCATGCAGCAGATATGGCTGACTATCCGTTAGCAGGTAAAACCGGTACGGCTGAAATCAAATTAAAGCAAGGCGAAAAAGGGACGGAGAACGGCTGGTTCATTGCCTACAACACCAACTCACCTAGTTTGATGGTCGCAATGATGGTCGAAAATGTTTTGGATCGCGGTGGTTCTCAGATTCCTGTGAAAAAAGTAAAAAATGTTTATATGAAACTCAAGTAACAGAAACCAGTCATTGGTTTCTGTTTTTTTTTAGGATATTTGCGCCGATATTAAGCAAAAATAATATTTAAAAGACAGGAGAACCAAATTGAGCCAATATCACGAAGTCCGAAGACAAAGGGCGCTCTTATCCCAATTTACAACCACTGTGCTTTACCCAAGGAACCCGTGGGTGGTAGCCTTTTTTTCATTTTCTTACCCAGGCTTTGGCCATTTATTGCTTCATCGTTACATTGCTGGTTTTATTCTCATCCTTTGGGAAACCTTTATTAATCACAATGCAAAAGTAAATCTTGGAATATTTTATTCGTTAACAGGTGACTTTGCAAAAGCCATGGATGTGATAGATGAACAATGGCTGATTCTTTATGTCGCCATTTATATGTTTGGAATATGGGATGGTTATCGAACGACTGTCGACTTAAACAAACAATATATTTTAGCCGATCGAGAGGACGCACCTATACAGCCGGTATCGATGGGTGCGTGGGATATTAATTTTCTGGATAAGCGAAAACCTTGGGTGGCCGTTCTTTGGTCGGTGATGTTCCCAGGTCTAGGGCATTTATATATTCATAAAGTCATTGCTGGATTTTTTATCTTTGCTTACACAGTGGCAATCATGTATTTTGGGCATTTGCCACAGGCTATTCATCTTACCATGATGGGAGATTTTGACTTAGCTAAACAAATTTTACACATGCAATGGGCCATGTATTTACCCTCCATCTATTTTTTTATCCATTACGACGCATACGTGGGGACTATTGATTACAATAATCTATTTGAAATAGAGATGAAAAAATTTTTACGAGCAAATTACCAAAAGAAAGAGTTCAAATTTCCTTTTTAAGAAGTGAGATGAGTGGATGTTTGTTATTGCTACATTTGAGAATTCTATTTATATTGAGTTAGCGATTACAGCACTGGAGGAGCAGGGGATCTCAAAGGAATTAATTTTAGCGGCCCCGCTTGATAAGCGGAAGGAACAAAGAGGACTGTTTGATAGTATTCATAAATCTGATGGATTTAGTTTATTTGACGGTCCGATGATTTTAGGAACCTGTTTGATGCTGCTTGGCGCAATATACGGATATGAACTGGAATGGGGACCGATTCTTTGGGGAATCATTGGAGCTATTTCGGGAATTCTTCTGGGATTTCTTATAAAAATGCTCATGCTTAAAAAAAATAAACGGGGCAGCAAAAATATCACATCAGAAATTGTTCTTATGGTTCGGTGTGAGGAGCAAAAGTGGGAAATGGTTGAAAAAATATTATGGGACCATCTCGCTCTTGGTTTAACAAAGATCTAAAATACCACCCATTGCCTATGGGTGGTATTGGTATTTTCCGAGGTCAATCGTGCCGTTCAATCCCACTTGAATTCCTTCACTCTCGAGTGAGAAAAGCTGTTCATGATAGGATTCATCGTCCTGGAGGGCAATTTGTCCCTTACCGTTGACGACACGGTGCCAGGGAAGGCGATGCTTCTTGCTCATCGAATGCAGGGCACGGACAACCTGACGTGCCGCACGCGGGCTCCCAGCCTCTCTGGCAATTTGTCCATAGGTCATGATTTTTCCTTCGGGGATTGCTTTTATTATCTCAATAACTCTTTCTGTAAAAGGCTGCATCTGTCATTTCCTTTCTATCTGCTAGTCCTATTATAGAATAAAATTATTTTCAGTAAAATTTTCATTCGACATTTGGCCGCGACAAATTTCTCAGGAAATAATGTAATTTAGTTTATATTTCCTTTATTAATCCTATTACAATGCGTGTTAAAACGTTTTTGAAGTGCTGTCGAAAAAAGAAACAGAGGAATTATTTTTCGATGAAAGTGTCCGATTTTTCTAAAAATTTACGTGTAGTCTTGTCCTTGTTGGATAATTCGTGCATATTCCCGTATCCAAGCTAATAAAATGGTTACAAACCTTTACAAAGAGAGTGTTTGAGGTGAAGAGTCGTTTGAGGCTTTTGTAGAATTAGTTGGGGACATGATTATTCATTGTATCGATCAGAAAGCAGCAATGCTTTCTGGCGCATGAGGGTTAGCTTAGTTTATGCAGCATGCGGTTGCAGTATTTCGTCTTAGTGATAAGCGGGTCTCATTTCGCACTTCTCACATCCAATTTAGGGAGGGCGAGTGGTGTGCACGATTACATCAAAGAGAGAACTATCAAGATTGGAAAGTATATCGTGGAGACGAGAAAAACGGTTCGTGTCATTGCGAAGGAGTTTGGCGTATCCAAAAGTACTGTCCATAAAGATTTAACAGAGAGGCTTCCTGAAATTAATCCTGAGCTGGCAAATGAGGTAAAAGAGATTTTAGATTATCATAAATCGATTAGACATCTCCGGGGTGGAGAGGCAACGAAAATGAAGTACCAGAAGGAAGAAAAAGAAGGTGAGGCCGTTAAATAGGCCGTCTTTTCCGAAGGTATCTTCGCAGATATGTAAAAATGTTTTAAAATGGCCATTTTCAATGACTTCTTGGAGCATTCTAAGAAAGTCGGGGAAAGGGCCATTTTTAATAGTTAAAAAGGCATTCATTCTCTTTCAAGAAATTTTTTCCGACAAATTTCTACGTTTTTTAGGATAATAGTATGGAATTTTTATGGAATATGATACAATTAGCAATTAGGAAAGTATGACCGTTTCAAGGAGGAAAGAAAAGAGAATGTTTGCTAGGGATATTGGGATTGATTTGGGAACGGCTAACGTGTTAATCCACGTAAAAGGCCGCGGAATTGTATTGAATGAGCCATCTGTCGTAGCAATAGATAAAAATACGAATCGTGTTCTGGCTGTGGGTGAGGAAGCTCGCCGTATGGTCGGACGTACACCTGGTAATATCGTCGCGATCCGTCCGTTAAAAGATGGAGTAATCGCAGACTTTGACGTAACAGAAGCAATGTTAAAACATTTTATTAATAAGTTAAACGTGAAGGGCTTTTTATCAAAACCGCGTATTCTGATTTGTTGTCCAACGAACATTACAAGCGTTGAGCAAAAAGCGATTAGAGAAGCGGCGGAAAAGAGCGGCGGCAAGAAAATTTATTTAGAAGAGGAGCCGAAGGTGGCAGCGATTGGCGCAGGTATGGATATTTTCCAGCCAAGCGGTAACATGGTTGTCGACATCGGCGGTGGAACGACTGATGTAGCAGTTCTTTCAATGGGCGATATCGTTACTTCTTCCTCCATTAAAATGGCCGGCGACAAGTTCGACATGGAAATCCTCAATCACATCAAGCGTGAGTACAAGCTATTGATCGGTGAACGCACAGCTGAGAATATTAAAATCAACATTGGTACCGTATTTCCAGGATCACGTTCGGAAGAAATGGAAATTCGCGGACGGGATATGGTCAGCGGCTTACCACGTACGATCACCGTTCATTCAGAAGAAATTGAAGGTGCATTACGTGAGTCAGTGTCCGTAATCGTTCAAGCGGCAAAAAGCGTTCTTGAACGCACACCGCCAGAACTTTCAGCCGACATCATCGACCGTGGCGTTATTTTAACAGGCGGGGGAGCCCTGCTGCACGGAATTGACACATTGCTTGCAGACGAGCTCAAAGTACCAGTCTTAGTAGCCGAAAACCCAATGGACTGCGTGGCAATCGGAACAGGCATTATGCTAGACAATATAGATCGTATTGCGAAGCGAAAAATTATTTAATAAGGTAGGACATCTTACCATTGAAAAAGTCTAATGATCTTATCATTGGGCTTTTTTATTTGGTGAAGGTTTAAAAAACGGCACCGCAACCAAAAGTTTTCGCCACTTTTTGCCATGGAAATACTTTTTCTGCAAAAAATTACTGTCTATTCCCTAATTTTTTTATAAAATAGAGTATAATATTAGGTAAAACGAAAAAAACAGCAGAAGAATGGACTAACAATAGGTCCAATACTATAGATGGATTTCGGTTAAAGGGGAATAAGAGATGTCAGTAAATCATCTAAACCAGGTGAAGACGAGGGAAGAGTATAAAAAGGCAAAAGGCGCTGAGCAAGAAGGTACTGCCACTCAAAAGACTTCTAAAGTCGCTCAAAAAGCCCAAAAAGCAGAAGCCGTGAATAAACGAATTCGGATTCGTTTAATTCCAATTTGGCTTAGAATCGTTCTATTGGTCATTTTTACTGGTCTTTTTATGGTAGCTGGTGCCGCGGTTGGCTATGGTGTGCTTGGTAGTGGGGATCCTGGAGATGTGTTAAAAGGCTCCACTTGGACACATATTATTGATTTAGTTGAAAAAAAATAAACGAGGAGGGGTCTCTTGCCCTTCCTTTTTGTGTGCTCTTAATAGTAAAATATATATATCTGTTCCTATGAGGAGGTACTAAAAATGTTAGATGTACAACAAATCAAAGAAATTATTCCCCATCGTTATCCATTTTTGCTTGTAGATAAAATCTTGGAAGTGGAAGAAGGCGTAAAGGCGGTCGGAATCAAAAATGTAACCGCAAATGAAGAATTTTTCAATGGCCATTTTCCTGATTATCCGGTAATGCCAGGTGTGTTAATTGTCGAGGCACTTGCACAGGTTGGAGCGGTTGCGGTATTGAAAAAAGAAGAAAATCGCGGCAAACTGGCATTTTTTGCTGGGATTGATGGCTGCCGTTTTAAAAGACAAGTGAAGCCTGGTGATCAGTTGCGACTTGAGGTTGAAATTATTCGCTTGCGTGGTCCAATTGGCAAAGGAAAAGCAGTTGCTACGGTTGATGGAGAAGTTGCATGTGAAGCAGAAATCACGTTTGCGTTAGGAAAATAGTCGGGGAATTCCCCGATTATTTTTTTTGTAATAGTCCTTTCATACTTGGGGAAAATAACATAAGACCGATAAAAGGGTCAATATTTTTCCTATGGAAAGGGGCTTTTACGTTTGAAGAAAAAGCTGTTTTTATTATTAGCAAGTGCGTTTCTATCAGGGTCAGTGTTAGTGGGGTGTAATAATAATAATGATGATGACCAAAATCCTGCACCACCGGTGAACGATAATACACCGCTTGATAATGATAACAACCTGGATGGTAACAATAACAACGATTTAAACAACAGAAACACACGTTATAACAACGATAACAATCTAAACAACAGAAACACACGTTATAACAATAATAACGGTTTAAACGACAACAACTATCCTAGAAGCGAAGACAAAAATACGGATACTGATAAAGATCCGACCAAGGACAGAAATACACCACGGGAAGATATCATGGAAGACGACATTGATATGAACGACCGCGACAACAAAGACGAATAAATAAAATGGGGCAGGCTGAAATAGCCTGCCCTTTTACTAATCGTGTTTCATTTTTAGCTTTGGTTTGCTTTTCATTTTGTCCCTAAATTCTTCGAGTAAGGCCTGGCCGCCAAGGCCCTTCTCGAGCAGGCTGTCGAGTAGGAGTTCAGAGTAATCACTTCTGTTACGGCGTAATCGGCCTTCAAACAAGACGCTTATGTGGTTCTCGAATTTTTTTAGTGTAGCAATTTTGGTTTGGAAATAAGCGGGAACATTTTCGCGTTTGGAAATCACCGCTTGTACAATTACCTCGCGGCTTTGTTCGTGGATTTTTTGGAAGTAGTCATAAAGGGATAAATCGGTATAGGCTTCAAGCAGCCAGCTAGCACTTTCATTTTCTTTATTGATAATTAATCCATCTTCTAATGGGATTTCAACGGAATTTCCATCCTCAACAACTTCCAAAGCCACTAACTTAAAGGATTTCATCGGCAATACCTCCTGTTTCGATTCTCGAGTCACATTTTTCTAAAGTATAACATATCAGTGCTGAAAACAAATGTCGAAAAATATTTGTCGTATTTTGCAAATAAGCCTTTTGGTAAAAAATAGTCCCTTCAAAATTGCCTTTTGACATAGTTGAAAAATCAATTTTGAAGCAAAAAATGCCATCAAAATCCAAATTTCACCATTTTACACCTAGGTCGGGAAGGTCTATGATTAAGCCATCAAAAGGAGAGGAGAAAATTGTATGATCAATCAAGTCACGCTTGTTGGAAGGCTGACGCGGGATCCGGAATTGAGAAAAACAAGTGATGGGCTGCCTGTTACTACTGTGACGTTGGCAGTTAGCCGTCAATTTCGTAACCAGCATGGAGAAATAGAAGCAGACTTTGTCCAGTGCACCATTTGGAAAAAGCCTGCTGAGAATACGGTCCAATACTGTCGAAAGGGTTCAGTTGTGGGGGTTACCGGCAGGCTGCAAACCCGTCATTATGATAACAAAGAAGGAAAGCGTGTGTATGTTACAGAAGTGGTGGCCGAATCCATTCGTTTCTTGGGCGCAAAACCAAGCTACACACCGCCAGAACCGCCACAACCCGTTACGGTTACAGTGACGAAGGAGGAGCTGCCATTTTGACACATCATGATGATGTCGCCACCAGTTTAGAACAACTGCTTGAAAGTTTGATAAAAATGGTCGGCCGTGCCAATAAGAAAAATGATAATCTACAAAACACGATCAATCTGATGAATGAAAACATCGACAGCCTCAAGAAAAGAATCAGCCAGCTAGAATGGATTATGAAAGGGCAGCTAAAGGAAAGAGATTGGGGCCCAATCAGAACCTACCCCACACATCACCATACTCAAACACCATCCGAAATTCACGACCATATCTCACATTTTTGAAAATCTTCGTCAGCTGACGTCATAACTAGAATTATTTTTGGTAAAACCAAAATGGTTCCTTTTTTGAACATTTTCCCCGAAATAAGAGGTTCCTTTGTTAAAAGAAAAACCGATACCCTCCAAAATAGTCCCCATTTTCCGGCCGAGCAGCGCCGGAATTTTTTTGTTCTAAACGGTGTATAATTTTTCTCCTGTCGGGCAAACTAGTACAAAACCCCCTGTGTTTTATTTTTCAAGGCCGCTGATAATCGATCAGCGGCCTACTTTTTTAGATATTTTTATGTTTTTTACTAGCTTTGATCTGATAGGTTAATAAATTGATAAACAACGCACGCCTTTTTGGCGGCATGAGAATTCTTTTTTAAAGAAAAAAGGAGTATTAAAATTATTGTCGAATAATAAAAGTTGATGTAAATATTTGTCTCAACGGAGGTTAAGTAACTAATGCCAAACTCGTTAATATTTATTGGAGAACGACCGAGTAACTTGGAAATGCATATCAAAGGAAAACCGGAATTCTACGATGCCTTGCTACTCTCAAAAAAATCTCACCACCCATCTTCACACCTATCTTACCATTCTATCCCTCTTCACCAATCAAGAGTTACCATTCACATCCATGAAACGAACTCCCAATTTAACTGTCACCACCACTCCTTGCAGCTGATCGAAGGAGAGAGGCCGCTTTCCGAGGAAGACGCTTACGATATCTTCACTAACTTTGCCATTATGGAGGACAACAAAGTCGCATTCTTAATGCATTCACGAAGGAAAGGAATCAAATTGCGAGAAAAAGTGAACCCGAAGAATTTGTTAGCTCATGAAAAACAAGAAGTCTAGAATACGGAATCTTTGTGGTCAAATAGCAAGCATAATTGTAAAATTAAATGTCTATACATTTAAACTTAATTGTATATAATAATAGTTGAATACTCTTATAGTTTTGATTTTGTATTTTTATAATTATTGTACGTAGAAATTTTGGTATAACGTATGACTGGGTGGTGCTCAAACTGGTTAAATATCAGGAAATTTCCAATGAAATGAGAAGACGGATTTTCGATAGCTTTTATCCTCCGGATCAGCCGATTCCAGATGAAATCTCGCTTTCGAATCAATTTGCATGCAGCCGTATGACGATGAAAAAGGCTCTTGATATCCTTGTCATGGAGGGAATCCTATATAGAAAACGCGGGCATGGGACCTTTATTGTCAAATCTTCGTTACAGAATAATAAAGTCCATGTGGCATGTAAGGAATCATTAGGGCTAACGCAGGTAATTAAGGAAAGAGGAATGAGTGTTACCAGTCAAATCATCAAATTTGAAGTCAAGTTCCCATCGGAGGAAATTGCTGTTCAACTTTCGATTGATGTCAAAACTCCCGTTTACGATATTATCCGGTTAAGATTGGTTGATGACGAGCCCTATGTTTTGGAGCATACCTATATGCCAACAAATTTAATCCCTGGAATCAATGAAAATGTATTGCTGTCATCCGTCTATTCCCATATTAATGAAACACTTGGATTGACAATGGCTGGCCTGCATAAAAAAATAAGAGCCTGTAAACCGAACCAATATGATAAAGAATATTTAGGCTGTTTGCAGGATGATCCGATTCTTGAAGTTGAGCAGGTGTGTTATTTAAACAACGGTATTCCATTTGAATACTCTTTTTCAAGACACAGATATGATAAATTTGAAATTACAACGGTAAATATCCGACGTTAATAATGTGGTAACAGATGATAGTTTGATGAGTGGAGGGATAAGGATGTTAAATCCTCGATTAACAGCTATTTTACGAGAATTAATGAGAGCTAGGTCGGCGATAACTGGTGAAGATTTAGCATCCATTATTCAAGTAACATCACGAACAGTCAGAAATGATATGAAAGAGCTGGACTCGGTTCTTGCTCGCAAGGGGGGAGCAATTAAATCCGTCAGAGGAATAGGCTATGAACTCGTGATTCAGGAGGATCATTTGTTCAAAGAGTTTTTACAAAGTCACTTTCAAAATGAAAACGGTGCCAGTCCTGCGACTCCTGAAGACCGGTTACGGTACCTAATGAAGCGGCTTCTCTTAGCCGATGGATATTTAAAGATAGAAGATTTAGCCGACGAGTTATATATTAGTAAGTCAACGATCCAAAATGACTTCCGTGATGTAAAAAAAATGCTTGAAGGGTATGGAATTGCCTTTGAGGCACGCCCTGGTTATGGAATGAGGTTGATAGGAGATGAGGTTAAACTTCGTTTTTGTATGGCCGAATTTATTTTTAACCGAAATGATTATCGAGGATATCTGGCTGAAAGTGGAATATCTATTCTTCCACGGGATAAAATGCAGGGGATTAAAGAGATTATTTTAGACCAAATTAAAGAGTACTCTGTATCTCTATCAGATGTCGCGCTAGACAATCTTGTTATCCATATTGCGATAGCGTTTAGACGGATTGGAAATGGGAATCATGTCTCCTTACCTCCGGAAGAATTAACAGACGTTATAAAAACGAGAGAGTATAAAGTAGCGGAAAAAATAATTAGTAAACTTGAGACGAAATTGATGTGTTTTTTTCCAAAAGTAGAGATTGCATATATAACCATGCACTTATTAGGGACTAGGATGGCTGCTCATTTAAGTGCAGATGAAAGTGAGCTTCATAATGAAACCACAAGGCTTACGATACAAATATTAGAAGAAATTGAAAAGGAATTAAATTCAGGTATTCTTGATGACAAAGAATTGGTGATAGCCTTAAGCTTACATTTAAAACCTGCGATCAACCGTTTTAAATATGGGATGAATATTAGAAACCCAATGCTTAGCGAGATTAAACTCAATTATCCTGTTGCTTTTGAAGCCGGCATCATTGCGAGCAGGGTACTAAAGCGGGAAACGGGAATTACGATCAATGATGATGAAATCGGCTATTTGGCTCTCCATATTGGCGCTGCGTTAGAAAGAAAAGAGATGAATGTTGTTCCAAAGCGATGTCTAGTCGTTTGTGCCTCAGGTATTGGAAGTGCACGGCTGTTATCCTATAAGCTTCAGTCAAAGTTTGGTGCAAGAATTGAAATTGTTGGGACAACGGAATATTACAAACTAAAGGAGTACCCTTTCCAATTGATTGATTTTGTTGTAAGTACCATCCCAATCCGAGATTCCCTGCCAGTGCCGGTGATAGAAGTAAACACCTTTCTTGGAGAGGGAGACTTACAACGAGTACAATTTGTGTTGAAGGACCAATCAGAGCAGTCCTTCGAGTATATTAAGGAAGAATTAGTCTTTCTTCAGGAAAAATTTAATTCAAGGGAAAGCACGCTTCAATTTTTTTATAAGAAGCTACTTAATCTTGGCCTAGTAGACGAATCCTTTTTAGATTCAGTGCTGGAAAGAGAAGCAATTTCACCGACTTCTTTTGGAAATCTTGTAGCGATTCCTCATCCGATTTCGCCATTGAGTGATACGACCTTTTTGGCGATGTGTACGCTGCAAAAACCAATTGATTGGGGAGGAAATCGGGCCCAATTTATATGCTTATTAAGTGTGGAGAAAAATAGTACTCAGGATCTTCAAAAGATGTATGATCTCTTAGGCACGGTGGTGGATGACGGCGCCAAGGTCCAACTACTGCTAAAATCGAAAACCTATAAGGAATTTATTAAATGTTTATTTGAATAAGGTGACTTAAAATGAATATATTATTATGTTGTTCAGCAGGTATGTCGACTAGTTTATTAGCCAAGCGAATGAAAAAAACGGCTCAGGAGCAAGGGGTAGAATGTAAAATTTGGACCTTGCCTGGAGAAGCGGTTCCGAAGCAGATCGATCAAGCAGATGTCCTGCTGTTAGGTCCGCAAGTGAGACACATGCTGCCCATTTTAAAAAAATTAGGTGCGGAAAAAGGAATCCCCGTGGACGTGATTAACATGGTCCACTACGGAACCTGTAACGGTGAAGAAGTACTAAATTTCGCCAAAAAACTACTAAATAAAGACTAAAAGGGATGGAATCCGTAGTTTCCATCCCTTTTTCTATAACAAATGATGAAAACGCTTAATGATTTCCCTTGCGCAACGGAAAAAATCTAAGTTTAGATTCCAGTGCTATTCCCCTACAATAAAGTCAACAAGTCAAGTATGGCTTTAGATATCATTTTATAAATCATACAGGGGAGGATGTAACAGATGAATATCTTATTATGTTGTTCAGCAGGAATGTCTACAAGCTTATTAGTAACAAAAATGGAAACTGCCGCTTGGGAGCAGGGATTTGAATGTAGAATTTGGGCAGAGGGTGTCGATGCAGTGAAAAACCATATTGGTGAAGCGGATGTTCTATTGCTTGGGCCTCAAGTACGCTATATGCTGCCATCGATGAAAAAGTTAGGAGAAGAAAATAATGTCCCTGTGGATGCGATTAACCCGGTTCACTACGGAATGGTTAATGGGGCAGAGGTATTAAAAGCGGCAATCGAATTAGCTAAAAAATAGGTTATGTTTTAGCACTGGGCAAATAAATAAAAAAATAAAGGGGAAATAGCGGATGAATAAACTAACAGCTTTTTTAGAAGAAAAAGTTATGCCGACTGCTGGCCGGATTGCTGGTCAAAGACACCTGCAAGCGCTACGGGACGGACTAATTGCCACGATGCCATTGATGATTATTGGGTCGATATTTTTAATCTTAGGTTTTATTCCAATTGATGGCTACTCTGATTTCATGGCAGGTATATTCGGGGATGAATGGTTAGGGAAATTGTTATATCCAGTGGGAGCAACATTTGATATTATGGCTCTGGTGGCAGCATTTTCCATTGCGTATCGCTTAGCTGAAAAGTATAACGTTGATGCAATGTCAGCAGGGGTTATCTCGCTAGTTGCATTTTTGCTGGCAACTCCATACCAGGTTTCTTTTACACCTGAGGGTGCGACAGAAGCGATTATGGTTGGAGGGGCGATTCCTGCAGCATTAACAGGAAGTAAAGGTCTTTTCATTGCAATGATTTTATCGATTATCTCTACAGAAATATATCGCTTCGTTATTCAAAAGAAAATTGTGATCAGAATGCCTGACGGTGTTCCGCCGGCAGTAAGTAAATCATTTGTTGCTTTAATACCTGGTTTTATTGTTGTTATTGTTGTTTGGTTATTACGTTTGGTTGTGGAACAAACAAGCTTTGAAAGTCTTCACAATGTTGTCACTCAATTATTACAAGATCCGCTTAGTGCTTTAGGTGGTACATTATGGGGAACCATTTTAGCTTTAATTCTAGTTCAAATGCTATGGTCCACAGGTTTACACGGTCAAACAATCGTAGGTGGAGTAATGGGACCAATTTGGCTTGCAGCAATGGATGCGAACCGTGTGGCTTTCCAAGCTGGGGAGGAAGTACCAAATATCGTTACGCAGCAGTTTATTGATATCTTCGTCTTAATTGGCGGTGGTGGGGCAACTCTGGCGCTCGTTTTAGCTATGTTATTCACAGCAAAAAGTAATCAAATGAAGTCATTAGGCAGATTAGGTATTGCACCAGGATTATTTAACATTAATGAACCGATAATCTTCGGGATGCCAATTGTGATGAATCCAATCATGATTATTCCGTTTATCCTGGTTCCGATCGTAGTCACTACTACCAGCTTCCTTGCAATGCAAATGGGGTTAGTAGCAAAGCCTGTAGGAATATCGCTTCCTTGGACAACTCCTCCTATAGTTGGTGGATTCTTAGCTACAGGTGGTAAATTCTCTGGAGCTGCTCTACAAATGGTTAATATGGCCATTGCTTTTGCGATCTATCTGCCGTTCTTTAAACTATGGGATAAGCAAAAATTAATAGAAGAAAGTCAATTTAATACGAAAAAAGCATCTTAACAATTTTGGATACCCCCCATTTAGGCATTCACCGGGGGATATCCTTTCTAACCACTATCTTTGGAGGGAAACATGATGGAAAACTTAGAAACCGTTATATTTCAAATTATTCTTCACGGAGGAAATGGAAAAAGTGCAGCAATGGAAGCAATTGCTGCAGCAAAAACCGGAGATTTTGAAGGGGCAAGACAGAAGCTAAAGGAATCAAGTGATGCGGTGAATGAAGCCCATAAAATTCAAACAAACCTTGTTCAGGGAGAAGTACGTGGCGAAAAAACAGAAGTTTCTCTTTTAATGGTTCATGCCCAGGATCATCTGATGAATGCAATTACGATTAAAGATTTAGCTACTGAGTTTGTGGATATGTACGAAACGATAAAATTGCAAAACGTAAAATAGTGAAATTCTTTTGATAGACTTATGCTCGCATGTGCGAGCTTCTTTATTATTTTAATGAGAAGGAGTGATGATGGTGATACATAAAACGTTATTGCCATTTCCTGATGGTTTTCTATGGGGTGCTGCTTCTGCTGCATATCAGATCGAAGGTTCATGGGATAAAGATGGAAAAGGTGTTTCCAACTGGGATCAGTTTGTCCGAATTCCCGGAAAAACATTTAAAGGAACAACAGGGGATGTGGCTGTAGATCATTACAACCGCTATAAAGAGGATGTTCAATTAATGGCGGAGATGGGAATGAAGGCTTACCGTTTTTCTGTTGCGTGGACACGGATATTCCCAAGCGGAAAAGGTCAAGTAAATGAAAAAGGTTTAGAATTTTATGATCGGTTAATTGATGAACTAAAGGCAAATAACATTGAGCCAGTTTTGACGTTATATCACTGGGATTTACCGCAGAACCTTCAAGATGAGTATGGCGGCTGGGAATCGCGGCAAATTGTCGAAGATTTCACGAACTATAGTGTTGAACTTTTTAAACGATTTGGTGATCGTGTAAAATACTGGGTCAGCTTGAACGAGCAAAATATTTTTACCATGTTTGGTTACCGGATGGCAGCCCATCCTCCAGGGGTAAAGGATGACAAGTTATTCTATCAAGTCAATCACCATGCAAATCTGGCGAATGCTAGTGTCATTAAGGAATTCCGTAAGTATGTTCCAGATGGGAAGATTGGTCCCAGCTTCGCCTATAGTCCAGCATATGCATTAACCTCGAAACCAGGAGACATCCTTGCTGCTGAGGCTGCCGAGGAGCTAAACAACCATTGGTGGATGGATGTTTATGCTTGGGGAAAATATCCAAAGGCTGCTTGGAATTATCTCGAACAAAATGGCCTGGCACCAACGATTGAAGAGGGCGACTTTGAATTGTTACGTGCTGGCACGCCTGATTTTATGGGATTAAATTACTATCAGACAACCACCTATGAAGAAAACCCATTAGTGGGCGGAGTTGGTGCCGGTGAGATGAACACCACTGGGAAAAAAGGGACTTCCAAGGATACAGGAATTCCCGGTATGTTTAAAACCGTCGAGAATCCAAATCTTGAAAGAACGGATTGGGATTGGAATATTGACCCACAGGGATTAAGAATTGCGCTTCGCAGAATCACGAATCGTTATCACCTGCCAATCTTAATAAGCGAAAATGGTTTAGGAGCCTTCGATAAAGTTGAGGAAGGCGATATCGTCAATGATGATTACCGGATTGATTTTATCCGGGCTCATATAAAGGCGATTCAGGAGGCGATAACAGACGGTGTGGAAATGTTAGGTTATTGTGTTTGGTCTTTTACGGATTTATTGAGCTGGTTAAACGGGTTCCAAAAACGCTATGGATTTGTTTATGTGAACCAGCACGAAGAAGGGGAGCATGACCTTCGTCGGATTAAGAAAAAAAGTTTTTATTGGTATAAAGAAGTCATTGAAACCAATGGTGAGAATTTATCATAAATAGTTTGTACTACAATACCGTGTATTAAAGGGCTTCGGAGATACTCCGGAGCCCTTTATGATTTTACATAGCATCTCCCATTCAATTAATTAACTTACCAGAAACATAATGCCTCATATATTTCACAATTTTGACAAACCCCTTACTAATTTAACAATAAAACTCTCATTTTCCCTTCTTTGCGCGTACATAAACCTCATTTTACATCCATCGATTGGCGTAAATATTACATATAGAAACAAACTGTCCGCCCCACGTGGACAAAACGGCTGAAATGTCCACGAGTGGTGACAGGCACCGCAAATTTACCGTTTTTTCTCATCTGTTTGTATTGTTTTCCACTGTTTTCCACTGTTATATGACAATTTGTGATAGAGTTTTAATGTCTTTGTAATATAACTGGTACATTGTCATGGTATAAATAGATTAATAGAGAAGGGGGAAAACCGTATGCAACTTGTAAGGCGTATGATTTTCATGTTTCTAACATGCGTAATATTGGTGTCTGGTACCGTTGTGGTACATGCAGAATCAAGTAAGGAAGCACTACATAATGTGGAGCAAGAGCTTCAACAAAAGGCGAATGAAAAGAACTCTATTAACATTGAAATTGAAAAGCTTAACAAAGAGATGGAAGAATTACAAACGTATATTACACAAAATAGAGAAGCCTTAGCAGAAACTCAGACGAGAATTGATGAAACTCGTCAGTTGATTGAACAGAAAAAAGAAGAAATTGTTTTCCTTGAGGATAAAATCCATAACCGTAAAGATATGATGAAAAGCAGGTTAGTGGCTTTACAAGAGGATGAAAAACTGAATGTAGCGATCAATGTCATCCTGGAATCTAAGAGTGTCGCAGATCTTATTCAACGTGCAAGTGCAGTAACAACTCTGTTTAACGCAGATAATGATATTATTAAGGATCAAGAAAACGACCTTAAGCAAATTGAAGAAAATGTAAAAGTAATTGCTGAGCAAGAAGAACAGTTGGCTGTGGAACAAGAAAATCTTGCCAAGCACCAGGCTGAACTTGATTTTAATTTACAAAAGAGACAAGAATCCTTAACAGTAATGCAGCAAAAATATAGTCAAGTGAATGAAGAAATGGCTGGAATTCAAGCACAGGTACAAGCGGCGCAAGAGAAGGTTCGTCAGGAACAAGAAGCAGCGAGAGCAATCGCAGCGGCTAACGCTCCAGCACCAGCTGCAACTCCAGCACCAGCTGGTACAACGGGCAAAGAAATGTATGTTACGGCGACTGCATACAGCTGGCAATCAGCTGGAAATGTTACGTACATGGGTCATAATATCAAAGAAAATCCAAATATCAAATTAATCGCGGTTGATCCATCTGTTATTCCATTAGGTTCAACAGTTTGGGTAGAAGGCTATGGTGTAGCGATTGCTGGAGATACCGGCGGCGCAATCAAAGGCCATAAAATCGATGTGGTAATGCCAGACAATGCACATTCAATCGCATGGGGCAGAAAAACCGTCAAAATCGTCATTTTAAACTAATAATTGATAAAGAGATCAGACATCAAAAAATGTTAGATCTCTTTTTTTATTGGTCAATTTTGCTGAATTGATTTCGTTTACTGAGGGCATGTGCACTCATGTAAAGAATAATTTGGAGAGGAACAGAATAACTATAGCGCCAATGTACCGGCTCGTATACACCTAACCAGTCAAAAAATGGCTCTGCACAATAAGAAGCTGCTAGTGCAAAGAAAGTAGCCTTAATCCAAGGATTAACGTTAGGTTTAATTTGTATTAATGTAATGATGGTTAAGGGCATTAGGGTAACATCCCAAGGAAAATAGGTGGGAAGTACTGGGATGACATGATACCGATAATGCCATAATCCTAACTGATCCCCTAAGATATCCGAAACAACAGCAATTGCCATAATATAAAAGGCAATATACAGAAGGCGGTCTGTGCTATCCCTTTTCCTAATAACAAACCAAATAATCCAAGGAATAATGGATAAACCGACACCCATCCACCATAAACCAGAAAACAGAACATACTCGGTCCAAATTTGAATTTTCTTATCAATTAAAAGTTCAATTTGATTATGATTCTTATCTATTATTTCAATAATTTCTTC
Organism: Neobacillus canaveralius; assembly: GCF_047237705.1. Taxonomy (NCBI): domain Bacteria; kingdom Bacillati; phylum Bacillota; class Bacilli; order Caryophanales; family Bacillaceae; genus Neobacillus; species Neobacillus canaveralius. Next base: position 369,837 of record NZ_JBDFLL010000001.1, read on the forward strand.
CTTAGTGGCCATATAACAACCCCATATAATGTAACGTCTTCAAGTACTAGTATTAATCCCACTCCAAAATGTATACTTTCTAAAGTAAAAGCCTTAATAACAACAAAAAACCAGTCCTAAGTCTGGTTCAAGGAGCGGTGCCTGTCACCACCGTAGGTGGTGACAGGCACCAAATATACATCATTGTATAATTAGACAAATAATCCCACATAGACTATACCCCTACCCTAAATACACCAAATCTTTTAGCTCGTCTGTGGAGAGTTCGGTGATCCAGTTTTCGCTTTGGATGATTTGGTCGTTTAGGTGCTGTTTTTTCTCGAGCATGGCGTCGATTTTTTCTTCTAGTGTACCGGTACAGATGAGCTTGTGCACGTGAACGAAGCGGGATTGACCTATCCGATACGCTCTGTCTGTGGCTTGATTTTCAACTGCCGGATTCCACCAGCGATCATAATGAATAACGTGATTGGCTGCTGTCAAGTTCAGCCCGGTTCCTCCAGCCTTCAATGAAAGCAAGAACACCGGGAACTCATGATTTTGGAACCGCTCAATCATGGTATCACGCTGCGCCTTTGGTACACTTCCGTTCAGGAACGGCACTTCAACCCCAAACTTCTTCTTAATTGTCGAACGAATCATTTCACCCATTTCGATATATTGCGTGAAAATGAGACAGCTTTCGCCTGAGTCTAAAACAGCGTCGACAAGGTCGACAAGCTTCTCCAATTTATTCGAGCGATCCAGAAGCAGCCTGTCAGCTGATCTTTCTTTCAGATAAAGAGCGGGGTGATTGCAAAGCTGTTTTAGCCTGCTAAGCATTTGCAATATTAACCCCTTGCGTTCAAAGCCTGACAGCTTTTCGATTTCAGCAAAGGTATCGCGGACAAGCTGCTCATACAATGATGCCTGTTCCGTTGTGAGTGGACAATACTCTTTTTGCTCCTGCTTGTCAGGGAGATTGAGTGCCACCTCTTCATCCTTTTTCGTCCTCCTCATCAGGAACGGGCGGATTAACGATTGCAGCTCATTGACCTTTTCTTTTTTCTCGTCCTTTTCAATTGGAATGACAAATTTCTTCTGGAATTGCCCCAAGCTGCCAAGATAGCCATGATTGGTAAAATCAAAAATCGACCATAGTTCAGATAAACGATTTTCCATCGGGGTACCGGTCAAGGCGATGTGATGTCCCCCGCGGAGCCTTCGCACTGCCCGTGACTGCTTCGTACCGGCGTTTTTAATATTCTGTGCCTCATCAATGGAAATCGAACTCCACAGGATGGACTCAAACTCCTCAGAGTCCATATGGCTCAGTCCGTAAGAAGTCAGTACGACATCAGCATCTTTAATTTTTTCCTTAAAGGCGTCTTCCTTCAAGCGATTCGAACCGTAATGCAAATATACATTAATCTCAGGAGCGAAACGTTCAAGCTCCTTCTGCCAGTTACCAAGAACCGAAGTCGGGCAGATAATCAAAGCAGCCTTAACCGGGGTTTTTTCATTTTTAGCAATATCCTTTGAATCAGTTCTGTCCTCGGTGCCTGTCACCAATTCAGGTTGTGCACCAATTTCCTCTTTTACCTTCAATAGATAAGCGATTAGTTGCACCGTTTTCCCGAGCCCCATGTCATCGGCGAGGACTGCACCAAATCCGTATTGACGCAGGAACCAGAGCCAGCTCATTCCCAGCTGCTGGTAAGGGCGGAGTTCGCCCTGAAGCCCTGAAGGAACGTCTTCCAGCGGTATTTCATGTGCTTCGGATAGCTGCTTGATCATCTTTTTCCATTGGCTATTTAATTCGATTTGAATCCGCGCAAAGGCTTTTGGGTTTTCGAGCTCATCTTCCGTAGGAGGTGTCTCAACCAATTCCTGCTCGAGCAAATCCCTTACATGCAAACCTTCTTTCTCAGCACGCTTCATCAAATCCTGAATTTGTCGAATAAAGCCTGGATCGAGCTTCACCCAACGTCCGCGTATAAACACGAGTCGACGTTTTTCTTCGACAAGCTGACTGAATTCTTCCTCGGAGAAATCGACGCCGTTCATGGAAAAACGCCAGTTGAAATCAAGCATAGCCTGGAGCCCGACAAATGACGGTCGGTGACTGGATGATCCTTTTAATGACGCCTTCACCTTTAAATTGGCATTCTTCATCGCATGCCACCAAGCAGGGAGGAGGATCTCCACGTCCAGCGCAACGAGGGTTTCACTTGCCTCTGTCAAAAACATCCACGCTTCTTCCTCTGTAAGTCCAGATTTCAATGTCGCGCCGTCCTCACTCAGCCACGGAATTAAACTTGCCCAGCGCCCTTGCTCACGGTCGACTCTTTCCAAAAATGGTTTCCATCGTGCCGGAATTTTTGCATCCAATCCGTAAACATCGTCGACATTTTTTTTACCACGCAAAAAGACATCCAGGTTCCAAGGACCTTCGCCATCGAGAGGTTCCTCTAACCGGAGTCCAATGGTAAAAGGAGTGTCGTCCTCCTTAATTCCAACCCATTCAAGCCAGGTATCCTCATCAAAATAGCGTGCCAGTTCAGCACCAGAAATACCTTGTTTTCTCAGCAAAGCAAGCTTTGGACCAAATAATTCTTTCATCGAAGCATTTCGCGTCAAATAGGCATCCAAGGCATGGTCATACAAATCTGAGATAAATTCTTGTACCGTTTCAGAAGCTTCATGTCGTGGATCGACTTCTTGCTCCCAAAAAGAAGGATCAAACTCATCCATGACACGAACGGGAAGCTGCCAGCGAAAGTCGCCATTCTCCCAAACCGAAAAGTCCGGAAGCCAATCTTTCTCAAGAATTCCTTCATGGAGAGAGTGGGCCGCCGCTAAACAAATCTCAGATTGGTCACTCCAGTCCCAGTCAATAAACCGGTTGAATGACTCCTTCGCAAAAAGAGAAACAAGGTGCCAGCCAGTCACCACTACACCCTCGATGCCATCAACTGACTCGTTCTCAAGAAGCGTGCCAAAAAAGCTCTCATCATGGCGGCTGAACAACACATTCTTCCACTCAGAAGGCGGTAATCCATGCCCATGTTCATCCTCAGCAGCCAGTAGATAACGGCCATCATCTAATTTAATTGTCAGAAGCTTAACAAATCTAGTTTTCAGCATCGTAAAGTTACTCCTTTTACTAGGGTGGGGCTATAATTTTGGGGTTGGTGATTACCAAAAAATGTCTAAAAGTACAAAACCCCTAAGAAAATGTACAAAACCATCCGAAAAATGTACAAAACGCCACGGAAAGTGTACAAAACGCAACAATAAATGTACAAAAATCTATCCAGAGCCTATTACCTTCATCAAACTGTCCGCCTGAGGTGGACAGTGTCCACGGGCGGTGCCTGTCACCAAACTATGCACCGACCTAGGCACCATTTTATTCTTCTATAAGTTTGCTCCGTCTGCATTCTTCGTGGAAGGCGCGGAGTCTTTTGGTTTTGTCCATTAGGCTGTCGAGGAAGTATTGCCAGTCGTCGACGCGTTTTGTTTTTTTGTATAGTGTACGCAGCTTTTTTAAGTGCCGGACCGCTGCTTTGTAGCTGGACCGATTTTTTTGGTTGATTTCGTTTAAGGCCGATTGGTGCAGCATTCCGAGCAACACTTCCGGTTTTTCTTTTTCAATTACCTTAACCCGTTCCCTAGGCAGATCATAAAAATTCCAGCCCATGAACGCCTGGAGGTCGCTCCATTTGTCGTACTGCTTCCGTTCAAACAGTGAATGTTCATATTCTGTATAGCTGTAAGGCAAAGTCGACAGCATGGCGCGCTCATATAACTCAGCTTTCCCATTCTCCGAGATGTAAGGATTGATTGCCTTTAGAGTCGATCGAGTAAAAGAAGCACAGGAATGATAGGTTCGCAGAAAATCTAAATAGCCTTTAAGTTTAGAAATAAACAGCTCAATTAGCGGTCCAACCCGTTTCCATGCTTTCGTCTGTGACAATAGTTCAATCCAATGAAGCATATAGGGAGTTATCACCTTATCGTCGACCTTAGTAATCAAATCCAACGCCAACTCATCCTTTTGCTGCAAAATGCTGATATGAATCCCTGCAACCATCAGCGGATTCGGATTCTCCCACTCGTTCAAAGACTTCATTCGGTCGTTAATCAGGACGATTTCTTCCTCACGCCATTCCTTCTTTTTAAAAAGATTAGTCCAAAGGAGACGGTACAGATAAATCCGTTCCTGCTCAAGGTCCGAAGAAACAGTCAATAGCTCAAACACTTCGTCCTTTAATTTTAAAATAAATTCGTCAAAATCAAATGGCAGCGATTGAACACCAATTTTCAAAACAAGCTCATCGGCATCTTCAATTAAATTATGGAACACAGAGAGGTAAGCGCGTCTCACGACATCCTCAGCAAACCCTGAATTTACTGTTAAGACAGCAAGCTTTTTAAATGAAACAACAATCCCGACCATTTCATAGAGCAGACGCCATTCCTTTTCTACCGGAGCACTCGCTTTAATCCGCCGTTCGTAAATATTAAATAGCTCCGCAATAATAAAAGGGCTCGAATACTTTTTCGAATTAAGAATCGTGTCAAAGCTCACTTCGAAGGATTCAACCCAGCGCGCGTAATCAGGCTTCATCACACCGTTCGCTTTGATCAAATCCTTTGCCTTTTGAAGCCCCCAGCTCGCAACGTCATTCTTCTCCTTCATAGGTTCGCGCCACTCTGCAACCCACTCTGCAACACTGCCTATTCGTGAATAAGCAGCAAAAAATACAGCGATCTGATGGCGGCATAGTCCCTCGTGTGGGCAGGTACAACTGTTTAAAGACAAATGGGAAAAATTCAGTTTCACATGGCAAGCCGTAACGTCCTGTACCATTGCCGTAATTTGGGCATTCCATATTTGCAATTGCTTGACCATCCCTTGCCGGTACAGCATTAAGCCCTTTTGAATGAGCTTAACATCATCGACGGCATGCGGATGCAGCAAATCTTTAATTTCTTCTGAGAGAAGTTCAATCCGGTCATTAGCAGTCGTCGACTCCAAAGCCACGACCCCCTTTTTTAGAAAAATCCATATTCCTATATTATACCCAAAAATTGACCATTCGAGGAGAGAAAAGAGGATTTCTATTCAAGACAGGCTTTTTTATGAAAAAGCTTTGTTAAATTTGATTGTTTATCTTAGTACAACGCGGTATAAAAGGTGATGAAAGACAAATCAGGAGAATACCCAATGAGATTAGTTCTTCATAAGCATGATGAAGGACAAATCAGGATAATTCTCAATAAGTTTAGTCCTTCATAATGATTTACGTGCCATTAAAAAAATCCACCACCCTCCCACAAACAAAAAAAGTCCAGGCATTCAGCAACGCCTGGGCTTAGGTATTTTCCACTTCTGTGGTGGAAGGTGGATTTTGTCCCAGTTGGTGTGAGACATATTCAAACAAATGATTTAAATATTTACTGAGCTCGAAGCCTTCCTCACTAGCAAACTTTGATAATAGCAATTTTGATTCTTCCATTGATTTCTTTCCCCCTTAAGATTAGTGTCTATCAGTATTTTTACCAATCTATCATTCTCTTATACATTACAAATAAAATATAGTTCCAACTACCTGTGAAGTAATTATCTTGATATACCTAAAATACCAAATTCTGTGAAATTTTTTAGAAAACCCCCAAAATCAAAAGTGCGAAAGGTAATATATGGGTAAGGGAGGACGAGCATAATGAGACAGAGACATGAGTATAAATCCCCATATGCAGCAGCGGTATGGTCAATGGTTCTACCTGGTTTTGGACAAATTTACAATAAGGATTACATCATAGGTTTCGCTTTGCTAGGCTTTGAATTTTTGGTCAACCTATATTCAAATCTAAATCTAGCACTTGTTTACTCATTTACTGGCGATTTCGCCCGTGCGCATAACGTTATTGATTACCGCTGGGGAATGTTTTACCCATCACTATATGCTTTTCCATCTGGCAAGCGTTTAACGGAGCCAAAGCTCACAATGATAGATTTCTAGATAGTGTGCCTGAAAAAAAGACCCATCTAACCGGTTTTTTTATTGGAATGGTCGTTGGAATGGATTGCGGGCTATTTTGGCATGACTTTGCGTTTTTGAAGCAATTTAAGGTTCTAAGCATTTTTAACATGCCTGTGTTCAGTGGTCTTCTCTTCGGACTTTTATTAGGCTGTTTCGGAAATATTATTGAAAAAACAATCTATCGTAAAAAAAGTAACCAAACGACAGAGATAGACTAGTCACTCATCACAGCATGTTTCTTCAATGGCCTGTAGTCTTTGGTTAACCGCTTCTAGCTCTCGCTGTAAAAGCGTTATCTCACGTTGTTGTCGCTCGTTTCGACGTGAAATCAGTTCCACCTCGCGTTCAAGTCGCTGACAGCAATCCGGGCGAATTCCCATCCCCACCACCTCCTTGTCCACTTACAAGGTATGTCCAAGTCTAAGAAATGGTCACGGCATACACGCAAAAACCAGCCCCAGCAGGACTAGGACTGGCAACCTTTTATTATAAGCTTTCGAAGGAACCGACCTCTTGGGAAACCTCAGGTTCTTGTATCTCCATGTCAGAAGCAAATCGTTCCAACCCCCCTGTAGCACAAAACAAAACAAGCGCAATAAACAACGCAATTAAAAGCCTTTTCATTAAAATTATCCCCCAGTTATTTCCTTTTATCTCTACTCAATAAGACGCAAGTAAATGGCATTTAGTTCCATAAAACCGTTTGACAAAATCTGCAGAAAAAATTCATAATGTTGCTATTCTAAAATCAGTATGATATAGTACTTTTCGTACAAATGACCAGATTAGTATTTTAGTCAGTTTTGGAGGTGAGTGGATTTGGCAGTGATTGATCGGAAGAAGTTGATTCTTGAAGCGGCGGCGAAGTCTTTTTCCTTGTATGGATACAAGGCGACGACGATGGATCAGGTTGCGAAGTTAGCCAATGTGGGGAAGGGAACAATCTACACCTTTTTTAAAACGAAAGAAGAGTTATTTGATGAAATTATCAATTCGCTTATCGCTGATATCCGGTTTGAAGTGGAGGGTGTTCTAGATGATTCGGCGTCGATACTTGATAATGTGAACAATGTGTTAGTCAGGATTCATGAGATTCGGGAATCGCATCAATTGACGATAAAATTGATTCAAGAAGAACGGGATATGGGCACGCAAACGGTCGTTGAAGCGATGCAGCGGGTGGAGCAATCGATCATCCAATACATGAAGGCAATTATTCAAAAAGCAATCAATAAGGGTGAAATCAAAGCCTGCGATCCCGAGATAACAGCCTTTGTGATGCTGAAGATGTACTTTTCCTTGGTGATTGACTGGCAAAGGAACCATCCACCTTTAAAAAAAGAAGAGATCGCTAAGCTCTTTGAACTCTACTTATTAAAAGGCTTGTTAGCATAAGTCTTTTATTTTGCAGTAAAGTGACCATTTGAACAAAACGGTCAGTATTTTTAAAAATAAAAATGACTAAATGAATAAAATAGTCAGGAGGTAATCGAAGTGAAAGGACTTAAAGCAGAATTAAAAACAATCCTTACTAATCGCAAAGTATTAGTTCCCATCATCGCCATTCTCTTTATTCCAGTTCTCTATGCAGGAATGTTTTTATGGGCGTTTTGGGATCCATATAAATATTTAGAGGACCTGCCTGTCGCGATCGTCAATCAGGATGAGGGGGCAGAACTCGCTGGGGAGAGGCTTGAAATCGGCGACGACCTGGTCAAAAATCTGAAGGAAAGTAAAACCTTCGACTTCGATATCGTTGACAAGGAGAAGGGCTACAAAGGCTTAGAGGACCAAAAGTATTATATTCTTGTAGAAATACCAAGCAATTTTTCTGAAAATGCGACCACACTGCTTGAGGATCAGCCGCAAAAGCTGCAAATCAAATATGTACCGAATGAAGGGGCAAACTTCCTATCCGCGCAAATTGGTGAGACAGCGATGAAGGAAATCAAAGCCGAAATTTCAAAAGAAATTGTCACAACTTACTCCGAAAGCATTTTTGAAAAAGTAACCCAAATGGGCGACGGGCTAGCCCAAGCAAGTGAAGGAGCCGGCCAGCTTAACGACGGCTCCACAAAACTAAACGAAGGCGCCGGACAAATCAAAGAAAACCTAGAAACCCTAGCAAGCAAATCAATAGAATTCGAAGAAGGCATCAACAGCGCCGCAGCCGGTACAACAGAAGTCGCAAAAGGAACAGCCGCCATCCAGCAAGGATTACAAGAAGCAGATGACAAGCTGTCACTTTTGGTGACAGGCACCGAAAAAGCACAAGCGGGAGCAGAGCAGATTAAGGAAGAGCTGCCAGCGGGAATTGCTGCTGGAATCAGTTCACAGTTGTCTGGAAGTACGGAAAAATTAAATGTGGGTATTGATCAGTTTGAATCGCAGTTGAATGCTGGATTATCGGCGCAGATTGCGGAACAAATGATTGCGCAGCAAACTGCAAAGATGCAGGAGCTTGCGGGTGCACTAATCGCCAATGGTGTGCCAGCTGAAACAGTGTCTGGAATTATGGCGCAGCAAACTGCACCAACCAAAGCAGCAGTCCAACAGCAGGTGGCACAGGCCATCACTCCAGGATTGCACCAGGGTTTCACGCAGTTTAAGTCCCAGGTAAATGGACAACTGCTGGGAGCAACTACAGGTTTGGAGTCACAATTAAAAAAACAAACCGATCCAGTCTTTGATCAACTTATTGGCGGAATCGGTGAAATCAATATGAATCAGGTGAAATTCCAACAAGGAATCCACCAGCTCTACACAGGGTCAACCGCACTTAATGCCGGCGCCAACCAACTGACAGCCGGGATGGGCGAATTATCTGCTGGTGCCGATAAAATTACAGAAGGTACTGGTAAGCTTGCGGAAGGTTCGACTGAATTACAGGCAGGCACAGAAAAACTTCAAGATGGCACCTCTGAATTAAACGAGAAGCTATCACAGGGTGCGGAGGCAGCGAATAGTGTGCAAGCGGATGACGACACCTATGATATGATGGGCGAGCCTGTTAAAGTGGATAAAAATGAGATTAACAACGTACCAAACTACGGTACCGGCTTTGCACCCTATTTCGTTTCACTCGGACTTTTTGTCGGTGCACTGATCATCTCGATTGTGTTTGGACTAAGAGAACCGGCCGTCAAACCTGCTTCCGCTTCACAATGGTTTTTCGGTAAATTAGGCGTTATCACCATCATTGGTGTGCTTCAGGCACTATTAGTCGATATTGTGTTACTTGTTGGATTGGGAATTGAGGTACAAAGCGTACCGTTGTTTATCGTGACAACGATTCTGACAAGTATGGTATTTGTAACATTAATTCAAATGCTCGTCACGTCCTTAGCCGATGTCGGCCGTTTCATCGCCATCCTCATCCTAATCATGCAATTAACCACAAGCGCGGGTACCTTTCCACTTGCGTTAATTCCAGAGGCGCTGCAGCCATTTAACGCATTCTTCCCGATGACGTACACCGTCCAAGCGTTTAAGGCAGTGATTTCAAGCGGCGACTTTGCTTACATGTGGCACAACAACTTAATCTTGCTAGCTTATATGGCCGGATTTATGATGGTAACATTTATCTACCTTACATTTACGTTCAAACGTAAACAGGGCAGTGAGGCAATGATTGAACAAGCGGCATAAAGTAAGAAAAACACTAGGTTCGTGGAGGCGAACCTGGTGTTTTTTTTGGTTTACGTGCCAAATTTGTATATTACGTGCCGTTTTAGCAATTTACGTGCCAAATTTCAATATTACGTGCCAAACCATCCAAAAAGCCTGGCAAATGCCAGGCTCGGGTAATTATTTTGATTTTAATCTAAGCTTGAGCGTGTTACTTCGTTTTAATTCATCCATATACATACAATACAAATGCCCGATTTTAGAAAAAACGGGTTTATGTGCCGATTCATAGATTTACGTGCCAAATTTGGATTTTACGTGCCGATTTTAAAATTTACATGCAAAATTCCTCTTTTACGTTCCAAATATTTGAATTACGTGCCTTCTTAATTTAAAGGACTTTCCCTTATCTAAAAAGAAGAATATAAGGATGGGAGAGTGACTAACGTGTTAACAGCAGTATTGTTCGATTTAGATGGAACGTTATTAGATCGAGACGAATCGGTAAAAAAGTTCATCCATAGCCAATATGACAGATTGAATAGAAGTGTAGGGCATATTCCAAGAGAAACCTATATAAAGAGATTTATAGAATTGGATCAACGCGGGTATGTCTGGAAGGATAAGGTGTATCAGCAGTTAACAGAGGAATTTCAAATAACGCGACTCACGTGGGAAGACTTCCTTCAAGATTATCTAACTAATTTCAAAAATCACTGCGTTCCGTTCCCTAATCTCATTCCCACACTGGAAAAATTAAAAAGCCGCAACCTCCGATTAGGCATGATTACAAATGGCAAAGGGCAGTTCCAACTCGATAATATCAAAGCATTAGGGATTGAAAAGTATTTTGACACCATCTTAATATCAGAATGGGAAGGAATAAAGAAGCCAGACCCCGAAATTTTTAAAAGAGCCCTGCATCAGCTCAATGTTTCTGCTCATCAAAGTATTTTTGTCGGGGACCACCCTGAAAATGATGTGAAAGCAGCTCAGAATGTTGGCATGAAAGGGGTTTGGAAAAAAGACCCTCAATGGGACTCGATAGAAGCAGATTACATAGTAGATGATCTAGCGGAATTACTTTTATTTTAGGGCTCTGATATAACTGAATATTGAGTGTTTGAAAAATAAACGGAGAAATTCCGGCTAAATTGGGAAATACCCATATTTCCCTAAAAATAAGGGGAGTTTTTCCTCTTATATTGTCCAAATCGTTGGATTATGTCGAATATAGAGCAGTTAAGCGGAATATCTCCGCTTATATCTGCCCCTTAGGCTTCCTCTACATACATTAACCGGAAATTCTCCGCCTAACATACCTACACGAAAATCAACAATAAATAATAACAGAGCCAATTTTAAAAAAGGAGTCCCAAAATGAATTATTTTGTCATCGGTGATGTTCACGGTTGCTATCATACATTTAACAACCTAATTACGAAGCATTGGAACAAAGAAAATGAAGTGCTCATCCAGCTGGGAGATCTCATCGACAGAGGGAAGAATTCGCCTCAGATGGTTCAGTTAGCGAGGCAACTAAAGACCGACTTTCCTGAACAAGCTATCTTTTTAAAGGTAATCACGAGTTTGAAATCATTGACCACGTACTAAATCAACCGAACCACAATTGGCTTCGGCAATGTGGGGAGGAAACGCTGCTGCAGTATGAGGCAGAGAAGCGGGATTGCTTGGATGATGTGAGCTGGATGAAGGAGCTGCCGTTATTTTGGGGAAATGAGCACTTGTTTGTAAGTCATGCGGGAATCGCGGAGCAAGCCGTGAATCCGTTTAAGGAAGACGATGGATACAGTGTACTTTGGAATCGGAGCCCCTTGAAGAACATTGGTAAACTACAAATTATTGGCCACACGCCTTCAAAGGAGCCTAAGTATGATGAACACAGTCATTCTTGGAATATTGATACGGGTGCCGCGTATTCTGGGTATTTAACAGGTGTAAAAGTCCAACCGAATGGCGAGGTCATCGAATTTATCCAAGAAAAAACAGACAGCAGAGATAAATAGAGGAGGTTGTTTAAATGAATAGTCCTATCCATAATCAAATCGGAACGGTTTTCATTCCGGTAAAAGACATAGAGAGAGCAAGAGATTGGTATTCTGATCTATTAGGTATCGAAACAGCGGGTGAAATCCAGTTTGGCCATCTTTATGTCATTCCCATGGAAGGTACGGGGATTGTATTAGATAGCAAAATCTATTCAGAAAATAATGTATTTCAAACACCAGTGTTTCATTTCAATACCTTAAACATTGAAGAAGCATTTACTTTTTTGAAAAATAAAGGTGTTAACGTTGTAACAGAAGTTCAACATGGTCATTATTTTAATTTCAAAGACCCTGATGGAAATCTGTTAATGATTTGTAAATGTTAGAACAAGGGCAGTGGAAATGAATCCACTGCTTTTCGAATGAGGCGATGAAATTGGGTTTATCATCAATAATGGCAGCGCATTAGGGGTGCCATTCGTCTGTACTTAGAGGTGTAGCTAATACATGAATAAATAATATGTAAACTGGAAAAAGCAAGGCAGACCCAAAAATCAAAAGACTAAATCTAGGAAATAGCATCAATCCTGAATTAAGAGGAACGAAAATCGTGAAAAAATAGAATAAAAGAATAAAATAAGGGACCCACAGAATAAGTGTCCAATAACTGTTTTTTGTGCCTAACAGCCATTTTTTCGTTAAGCTAATAAATATAAGAGTTGAAAGAAGAAGTCCGATAACATTAATAACTGCAATGACAATGTAAACATGATCCCATTCCCAGCCGGATAACTCACTAATATGAGAAACATTTATTATGAGTTCGATGGCGATAAACAACGCTAACGCGTAGAGGGCACTAATCGTATTTAACTTTATAAAAAACTTCATCATAACCTCCGTAATTGAGTTAAGTCGTATACCATTATACCTTTTCTTAAAATAATCTGGTCTGAATTTGAATTTTTATTAAACAAAAAAAGGCTGACTTAAAAAAGTCAGTCCATGTAACGCCAGGTGCTTCCTCGCGTCTTTTATATAATATTAAGGCAGTTGGATAAGGGTTACACCCTTCTCTTGACTTATTCCCAAATCCTAAAGGATAAAAGTAAATGAATATTGAATTTAACTACGGAGGCAGTAATTATCTTCATTATTTAAGGGAGTTTAGCAATTTAGTGGCGAATAGGTTTTAAGGGGGGAACCAGGTTGAAACAGAGAAATAAGCTGGGCCGCATGTCAAAGGTGCTTTCGCTGGCTTTCGGCATTTTCCTGCAAATATACTGGTACAAAATGCGCAGGAAACCGAAGGAGGAGTGGGAAAAGCTTTGGGGACAAATAGGGGTACGATATCGGAATACATTGTTTGAATTAGAAGGATTGTTGATTAAAGTTGGACAGTTTTTGAGTACGCGTGCTGATTTGCTGCCGAAGGCTTTTATCAGTCAAATCGAAGACCTGACAGACAAAGTACCACCTTCTGACTGGAGCGAGATTGAGAAAATTCTTGACCATAAAAACTTTCTTTCCATTGAAAGAACAGCGATCGCATCTGCCTCGATTGGAGAAGTTTATAAAGGCCAGCTTAAGGACGGCACAGAGGTCGCAATAAAAGTGAAGCGCCCATACATTGATAGCATTATTCAAACTGATTTCAAGGTGTTGTCAATAATCATTTGGTTTGCCGACCACTTTGTCCCGATTCCGAAAGGGTTTATAAACTTTAAAGTCCTATTTCAGGAACTAAAACAGGTAATCGAACGAGAGCTTGATTATAGAAAGGAACTCGAGACGATCCTGTTTTTTAGAGAAAGATTTAAGAATATGGATATTGTAAAAATTCCATCAGTTTATTCAGAATTTAGTACGTCAAATGTACTGGTGATGGAGTGGGTAGAAGGAATACGACTTACGGATATCAAGGCATTGGAACGGGTAGCCGTTACTCGTGAAGAGCTTGCACAAAGGCTGATGAAAGTGTTCCTTCCCCAATGGTTAGAGCCTGGTACGTTTCATGCCGATCCCCATCCAGGAAATGTCCTTGTTTCAAAGGACGGAAAAATCATCTTACTGGATTTCGGAATGATTGGTGAAATCAGCAAAAAGGACGCAGCTCATTTTCAAGGATTAATTGAAAGCTTTCTTTCGAAAAATTATCCGAAAGCGGTGGATTGCTTATCTCAACTAGGATTTTTGCTTCCAGAAGCGGATCCAAGAACCATCGAAAAGCTGCTTGCCGAACTGGTTTCCTTCGAACCGGAACAAATAAAGCAAATGGATATAATGGCGTTTAAGAAGGAAATCAACGATACGATTCAAGCCCTGCCGATTCAGGTTCCCACTAGACTTGTCTTTTTAGGGCGCTCGTTCGTCACGATTGAAGGGATTATCCGCATTCTGGCTCCTGAAACGGAGCTTATAGATCTAGGAAAACCCGTCTTTATGGAGTGGCTGAACAAACAAGGAAACAATAAATGGTCATTAATTTGGAAGTGGATTCAATCACAGCCTGCGTTTAAGCTGATTCATTCGGTTTCAGAATTTTTAAATGCACCCCAAAGGCTGGAAGATTTAAAGGAACTGGAGCAACGCAGGCAATTTCAATTTATGATTTTTGAAAATAATAAAAATCATTTTTTTCAGCTAATTGTACTCGGGATTATAGGAGTCGTAGCGGGTATCTATACCTCTCACTCGCTCATCTTGAACATATCAGTTGGAGGAACTGCGATTGCGTTGGTAGCATACTATCTTTGCAACCTGAAACAGAAAAGGTGGATGAAGTACATGCATGAAAAACGACAACAATAAGGAGGAGTAACAATGAGTAAACAAAGCAAGTTGGTATTCTACGGGGCAATAAGTTTGGATGGCTACCTGGCACGTGAAAATCATTCGTTGGATTGGTTATTTGGGACGGAGGGGGAAGAGGAAACAGGCTATCAGGACTTTTACGACAGTTTGGATATTATTCTGATGGGAAGAAGTACGTACGACCAAATCGCCATTCTTTCACCTGAAAAATTCCCTTACGAGGGTAAGCCATGTTATGTTTTTTCGCGCACCATGACAGGCCAAAATGAACATGTGACGTTTATTAATGAAGATATTGCAGGTTTCACCCAGTCCTTGAAGGAGCAGGAGGGCAACCGGATTTGGGTAGTTGGCGGTGGAGAAGTGCTACAGCACCTGCTATCACTCGTAGATGAATTTATTATTCAGATTGCGCCAACCATCATCGGAAAGGGAATTCCGTTATTTGTGCCAGGGGACCAGGAAAACAAACTCACGCTGGTCGATGTTCGCTCGTTTAAACAGTTTGCCGAATTGCATTATGAAGCAAAAAGATGATCACTGTCAGGGGCCCCTGGCCGGCCGCTATTATCTAGCCGTTTCTGTATAAGTAACATTCACAACCTGTTCAGTTTCCTTGATAAATTCAATGTCTACATAGACACCGAATTCCTTTTGGTTTTCTTTTAACCATAATTTAAATTTCTCAGTGGAGGTAGTGTCTCCATTTTTTCTTCCAACATAAAGATAATCAACGACTTGCGCGTTCGGATACTTTTCCTTGGTCTTCTCCATTGCTACCCTGCTCCACTTAGCATAGGGTGGAGTCGGTTTCTGTTGGGCGTGGGCAGAATGGTGTAATTGAGGTAGATACGGACTGTTAAAGCCAAAAAGTATCATTAAACAAACTAGAAGCTTTTTCATGTAAGCACCCCCTTCATGTGTCTTACTATGATGGCATCCATTGTGAAAAATATGTACTGGGCTTGATAAACGGTATATTAGACCCATTAAGAAAAGGAGGTGAGAGCGCTTGAAGAAAAGAATTGGCTGTCTGCATGCACATTATTCGAACATTGATTATATAGAAATAGCACTTTCAGCCTATGACGTGGAGTTAAGTCATTTTGTTGATCCGGGCTTGATGGTTCGTGTGATGAGTGACTCGGATTTCACGGATGCCGATGCAATAAGCAGAGTGAAGGAACAAGTAGAATGGGTGGTGCGATCAGGTGTGGACGCCGTCCTTATAACCTGTACAAACTATATTGCCTTATTGGGGGAGCTTGCAACGAACGTGCCGATCATCAAGATGGATGAACCATACTTTGAAGCACTATGCGAGATTGACCAGCCGCAAACGATACTGTTTACAAATCCGGATACCGTAAGAGGAACGATGAACCGACTTCAGCAATATGCAAAATCCAAGCAAAAAACGCTGGAAATCGAGGTTCAGGTCATCGAAAATACCTTTGAATTGATCATGAGCGGAAAAAAGGCAGAGTACCAAGAAGAAGTGGTTGATTTTCTAAAAAAACAACAGCAGAGAGTTGTTTCAGTTGCGCAATTATCAATGGTTGGGGCAGCACAGCAAGTGGAAAGCGAGACATCCCAAACCATAATCAACCCTTTACATACGCTTGTCACATCTATGGTGAAGCAGCTAAATCTAAAGGCAAAGGAATAGACTATATTCCTTTGCCGCCTCTAGGAACAAGCGTCGAAATCCTTTCCATTCCAGCCAAGATTGGTTTCGCACGCTGAATTAATGTTTGCGTAGATTCCAGTGTCAACGACCCTTGATGGGCATTCTCGCTGCTCCATACCTCATACACATAAACCGCATTAGGGTCCTCTGGGGCCACACTGACAAGATATAATTCGCAATCCTCATGATTTTGCAGTGATTCGGCAGCTTCTAGAAGGATCGCTGTCAGTTGTTCGCGCTCGCCTTCTTTCGCAATTAACTTCCCGTAAATCCCAAACTTCTCCATAGTTCATTCCTCCTCATGTAAGTAACCATTCTACTTTCATCGCCTTAATTCCTTTTCCATATACAACTTCAAAAAAAAATTTCCGAGCATCCATTTTTTTACCAACACTTTGGGCAAATTAAGATGAAAATACTATCGAGGCAGGGAATACCATGAGTGATACTCAAAAAGAGGCTTTACATAAGTTAATAAAACAACAGCAAGAGGGAGCAAGCCAATGGCTAAAATATTGGCAAGAATTTTCCGCTTTTGATACGTGGCAGTTTTGGTTTCATGTGGTAATGTTTCTGGCCCCGCTCATTATTCTTTATTTTGTAATGGACTGGAAGAAGGCGCTCCAGCTGGGCTTCTATGGATTCAACGTCCATGTTTGGTTTGGCTATTTTGATGATTTTGGTTCCACACAAGGACTTTGGACGTATCCTTATAAGATGATCCCCTTTATCGCACACAGTTTCGGAATGGACGCATCGCTCGTCCCGATAGTGTTTATATTGGTGTATCAATATACGATTAAACATAATAAAAACTATTATATCTATACACTGCTATTAAGTTTATTTCTTTCATTTATCTTAAAACCTATTTTAGTCATGCACAATTTGTTTAAGTTTAACGCATGGGCCAACTACTTTCACCTGTTCCTAACCTATGTCGTAATCCTTGTCTTATCAAAAGTGATAACAGACATCTTTTTGCGTTTTCAAAAAAATGCGAAGGAAAAAGGCAGCAAAATGGGAACGGGAACTACAAGGAAGGGGCCAGTGTTAAAGTAAATTTGTTTACCTGCCAACAAGTCCCGAAGGCTTCTTTACGTGCCAAAATTTATATTTACGTGCCGTTTTAAAGATTTACGTGCCAAATTACGTTTTTACGTGCCGAACCATCAAAAAGTCCGGCGAAAGCTGGGCACAGGTCATTATCTTTGCTAGCATCCATGGTTTAAAGCTGTTTCTTCATTTCAGATACACGATCTATATCCAGAAACAATGACCTCTTTTTAGATAAACCCCGTTTACGTGCCGTTTCCGATGGTTTATGTGCCAACATTGAATTTTACGTGCCGTTTATAAAATTTACGTGCCAAATTCCCTTTTTACGAGCCAACCCCCAAAACGATTTCCTAAAAGGCTCGAATAGCAGAATCAGTCGAAACCGCTCAAAATCTGTTTACATCCTGGTACTTTACACATAGTTCCAAGTATACATGGTCTTAAGTCCTGCGAAAAAAGTAATATAAACCAAGTTTAACTCGCTTTTTAGAAAATGAAAGGGGGTTCTTTTTATGTCCAAAAGCACTATATAATAAATGTACACTTTCCAATGAGAAGTCAAAACACCTAGATTCCCCGCATCTTTCCACCTATAAAAACTTACATAACTGGAGTGAAATAATGAGAAAAAAGTATTGGGTTGCCTCTGTTCTTGCCGTGGTTGTCGCTGGAACCTCTCTATTACTAGTGTTTAATAATGATAAAAAGGAAACTTCTACTGGAGGGAACTTAGTAGTAAGTCAGGTAGTGAATAAAACGAATCTTCCTGATCCAGAGGTGAAGAAACAAGAAGAAGCAATTGAAGAGATTGAAAGAATGTTTAAGCCAGAATGGGAAAAGGTAAATCAAGCCGCGGAACAGAGGCTTGCGGAGTTAATCAAACAGGCGGAGAAGGAGTTTAGTGCGAAGAAGGATCGAAATCAGGATGTTACACGGTTAGAAGGAAAGTATCTCGAAATCTATAACGACTATGAAAAAAGTACAAAGACTCAGGTTGATAGGATTATTGCCAGTATGCAAAAAGAAGTAATCGCAAAAGATTTGAATAATAATATTGGGGCTGATTACTTTGAGTTGTATCGAATTCAAAAGGAAAAACGCATGGAAAAAGTGGTTAGTGAATTGAAAAAACTTTCTTAGCGTCTAATAGGTTTGCTCCATGCCAGGCCAACCACATTACTATCCTGTCGATAATAAACAGCTAATGTCATAATATTAGATATTTTCAGAAGATATAGAAGATTTAGTCAACTATATAGTATGATGTTCTAAAATAGTATATAATTCCTATATTAGTACTAAAGGAGGATATTAGTTAAATAGAGAACAAGCAAAAAAGGAGGGTTATGTTTGAGGAAAAGAACCATCATTATTAGTGTTTTGTGCTTATCAATGAATCTTCCAGTCGGTGTTTTTGCCGAGACGAATGGAGTCCAGACTCCGCAAATCAATTCTACCACTACTATAACCTTGGCAGAAGATACATTTGGACCTGTTCTCGAAAGTGCAACCGTCAGTCCAACTACGGTAAATGTAGGAGAAACCTTTACGATTACGGCTACAGTTTCAGATGATGCTAGCGGAGTGGATTCTGTAACCGCCTATTTAAATTTACCGGATGGAAAGGGGTACAAAGTCCTTCCTTTAGAACAAGACCCTGATACAGGGGAATGGAAAGGTACATATACGATCACGGAATTAGACCTAAATGGTACCTGGAACATAGATTTTGATTTGTATGACGTAGCAGGAAACTATACTTATGGTAACGACTCCGATACCGTACAAGTGGTCAACCTGAATGGTGGTGACGCACAAGCACCGACGTTAGAGTCATCATCCATCTCTCCTTTATCCGTAGGGGTAAATCAAGAAGTCACCATTCGTGCAAAGGTGACCGATAATAACGCAGTCGATGCTGTATATGCGTCCGTTTATACAGCAGACAGCTCGGGTTATTATTATCTGCCATTAACCTATGATGAAACGTCACAGGAGTGGGTAGCCAGTCATTATTTTAGTGAAAGCGATCAGGCTGGTGCATGGTATGTCGATATTGAGATGCATGATACAGCTGGAAACTTTGATTGGGTAACACTAGAGGAAGAATTGGTATTAAGCAATCCACAGGGTGACTTTACAGAACCAACGATTGGGACACCAGTGATTACACCAAAATCTGCCTCACCAGGTGAGAGTGTGAGGCTGTCCGTTCCGGTAACCGATGGACAATCGGGTGTAAGCTCCGTCTATGCTGAGTTTTATCATATAGACTCCCCAAGCGAAATCTATCTTGAACATTTAACGCGTGACCCAGCAACTGGAGAATGGGTGGGAGATTTCAATATCCAATCCAATTTCCAATCAGGAGTCTGGAATGTCGTGATTCATTCTACTGATAATGCCGGAAACAGCGGCTTTAAAGAATATCCTGCATCCTTTGAAGTCATTAACAATGATGGTGATTTTGAGCCGCCGGTGATTGCAGCTGTACAGGTGACACCACAGGGAGATGTCCAGGTTGGTGATGCTGTCACGGTTACGGCCGATGTAAGTGATAATGAAGGAGTAGATTCAGTAAGAGCTACTTTCTACAGCCAAGAGGGCTCTGAATATGTTGATTTGAGTTACGATGAAGCAGCAAAGCAGTGGACTGGAACCCTGTTGATAGAAGAAAATACCGTACCAGGCTTCTATTCGGTAAGTGTTGCCGCTTATGACACATCAGGTAATTTAGATTTTGCAGATGCAGCAGGCGGTATTAATGTCGTAGCGCTTGAAGGTGATTTTACAGGACCGGTCATTTCAGCGATTGCGGTAGATAAAACAGAGGTCAATGCAGGTGAGCAGGTCACGATTTCAGCTACAGTTAATGATGCCGAGTCAGGTGTCGCTTCAGTGACTGCGCACTACTATAACAATCAAAGTATCGCTTTAACCTACGATAGTACCCTGGAAAAATGGATCGGTACCATCACCGTTCCAACCAATGTTCCAGACGGAGAAGTCGTAAAGATTGATTATATTGAAGCAGTCGATGCGAAAAATAACCAAACGGTACAATTTACGAATACAGTTTCCTTCCTCGTCCATAACCCGGATGGAGATTTCACAGCACCGGTGGTAGATAGTATAGCGATGACTCCAACGTCTGCAAAGCAAGGAGAAACGGTGCATTTTGATGTGAATCTCGCAGATGACAAATCAGGCATTAAATCTGCGACACTCTATTTGTACAATGAAAGTGATTCGACCGTTACGACAATTGACTTAACTCAGGTCGGAACAAGCAATGTATGGTCTGCAGATTATGTCATTCCAGCCGACGCTGGAGTGGGCACCTATTCTGTAAGCTTAGATGTTACGGACAATGCAGGAAACATGGTCAATGCAACCGTCTCTGAAAAACTAACCGTTTTAGAAGCAGCGGTGGTATCTGAACATTATGCTGTAGCTCTATGGTACTATGAAAATCAAAACCTTTATAATACTGTATACTTTGCAGGTGCTGCAATCGATGAGGGAGACAAACGTCCAGAAGTACAAGAATTGATGGATAATGCCGCCCAAGAATTATTTGAAGCAGCGGCCACTATGAGCAGTGTCGATGCTGAAAATGCTTATCAGCTTCTCTCCGCAACAACAGGCGTTCCAACACTGGTCAAAGAGGCAGCCCAAGCGAAATTAACATCTACGGTGGACTCGCCAAATTACTTAGAGGCTGTTTGGTATTATGACAACGGCAACTATTACAATGCGGTACACTATGCTGGTGCAGCGATTACCGAGGGCGATACAAGTGAGAAGGTCCAAAACCTCATGGATTCTGCGGCGCAAAAGTTGATGGATGCAGCTCGAACCGGAAGCCTAAACTTTGCAGGAGATGCTTATAATCTACTAATCTCGACGACAGGTGTTCC
Source organism: Neobacillus canaveralius (assembly GCF_047237705.1). Classification (NCBI taxonomy): domain Bacteria; kingdom Bacillati; phylum Bacillota; class Bacilli; order Caryophanales; family Bacillaceae; genus Neobacillus; species Neobacillus canaveralius. The sequence continues at coordinate 390,988 of NZ_JBDFLL010000001.1, forward strand.
GACACACATCAAAGAGGAAGCGACTGCGAAATTAGCAGCTGAGGTGAACTCAACGAAATATGCAGACGCGCAATGGTACTATGAAAATAATAACTATTACAATGCGGTATACTTCGCAGGCGCAGCAATTGACGAGGGGAATACCCGTCCAGAAGTCCAAGAGTTGCTAAACAACGCGTCCCAAGCCTTAATGAATGCGGCCCGAACCGGAAGCCTGGCATTTGCGGGAGATGCGTATAGCTTACTCATCGTTACGACAGGTGTTCCAACTGATATCAAAGACGAGGCAAGAGCGAAATTAGCCTCTGAAGTGAACTCAACGAACTATCCTGAAGCAGCGTGGTACTTTGAGAGTGGTAACTATTACAATGCCGTATACTACGCAGGTGCGGCCATTGCGGAAGGAAATACACGTCCGGAAGTCCAGGACCTCATGGATAGAGCGGCTCAAAACTTATTTGATGCAGCACAAGCCAAGGACCCTGCAGACGCCGTAAATGACTATTCCTTACTCGCAACAACGGAAGGCGTACCAGCGGATATTAAAGCAGCGGCACAAGCTAAATTGCCACAATAAGCAGTAGAAAAAGCTGAATCCAGTGACGTGGATTCAGCTTTTTACATGAACGGTGGCGGGGTAGAGGTTGCTGAGGCATTCCGTCCCGGCTTACCTGCCAAAATGATCCCTCTATCTGCGGATTTTAAGCACTATCCTGCCTTTTTTCCATTTTATCTGCATTTTTGCATTGTTTATCAGCCTAACAAATTCGACCCCCAAACTGGAAGCTGAAAAATCTAGGCGGGAGCTTGGATCTAGGTAATTAAATCCTATAAAATGGAAATTGCGCATAATATTAAGCGTAGATACTGATTAGGATATGAGTTTTAAATGCCCTTTTTTAAAAAAACAATCTTACTTGCCAAAATGATGCCTTTACCTGCGGATTTTATCACTAACCTGCCAATTCCCCGTTTTATCTGCATTTTTACATTGTTTATCAGCCTAACAAATTCCACCACAACCAATACCCAAAAAACAATAAAAAAATCCAAGCACCCAGCTTGGATCAGGTAATGTTAGCTTTCTTTTCAACAACCTTCCGTTTGCCAACAATCGTATTCACAGCAAGCATCTCTTTCAACACCTCAAAAACAAACGCAATCAGCCGAGGCATCAGAAGGACTCTACGCGGTTTCTTAACAATTCGGTACAGCCATTCTACATGCAAATCAATCCATCTCTGCGGGGCACGCTGGTCCAAGCCGGACATCACATCAAACGAACCGCCAACCCCTATAAAAACACCTTTACGAAACGTAGGGAGATTCTCATAAATCCATTTCTCCTGCAGGGGACAGCCCATGGCGACAAAAATCAAATCAGGTTGGCTCTCAACAATTTCTTTAACAATCTCACCATCATCCGTAAAATAACCATCATGATAGCCAGCCACCACAAGCCCCGGATAATGTTCCATAATAGTGTTACAAGTCCTCGCAACAATCGAAGCTGTAGCACCTAGTAAATACACCTTCCACCCATGCTGATCCGCCAAACCCAGCAGAGCACTCATCAGGTCAAACCCGGTAATTCTCTCCCTCACGGGCCGTCTCAGCCACTTACAAGCCTTTACCACCCCAATTCCATCAGGGGTAAGATAATCTGCACACTCAATGATGCCTTTATACTGAGGGTCTTTCTGGGCCTGCATATAGATAACAGGATTTACGGTTACAAGGAAGGTCTTTTGCTGCTGATAGATTCGCTTCTCCAAACTGTTAAGGATATGCTGGAAGGATTCGTTATAAAGATTGAGATCACGTAAAATGAGTAGCACCTCCCATATGTATCAACTACTCTTCTTTAAATGCATTTCTTCAATCGAAACATTTTTAGAATGGTCGGTTCGCACCCAGGTTTTATTTTGTGAGGTAATAAATGCCCAAATAAAAAGCGGGACATAACTATAATTGAAAATTAGAAGGCTAAGAATCGCTTTCACTTTATTAATTCTTTTTGCGGAATCTAAGGCTGTTGCAATTGCCACATAAAGAAAGTTATAAGCTAAGAACCCCAACCACAGCCAGATCGGCATACTAACATGTTGAATGCCAAGTGAATCGGAAAAATAAGAAATAATCAACATCAATCCCGTTAATGAGGCTAAGATAATTTTCCCAGGATTTAATAGATACATAACCCCGTCTAAAGCACGAATATCCAATTGCCGAATAGAGCGCCATAACAGTGGGAGAGAGTATTTAAAACAAACATCCCAGTGACCGCGTGCCCATCGCAGCCTTTGGACACAGGAAGACATAAAGCCTTCTGGTTTTTCATCATACACGCGGGCGTGATGACACCATTTCGCAGGTATTCCTCGTAGCAGACACTGCATCGTAAACTCTAAATCCTCTGTTAAGGAGCGTGCCGTCCAGCCTACTTCCACTAAGAGATGGGTGTCGACGCAGAAACCTGTTCCGCCAATCGCATTACCAAGACCAAGCCGAGACTTGGCCAATTGCCAAGAACGGTTCATATAATAGTAGCTAGTCGCGTAGGATAGGGTAACCCAGTTATCATTCGGATTTTTTGAATCTAAATAACATTGGATTAAGCGATCGCCCTTTAGCAAATGGTTATTCATTTCTTTCAAATAGTTAGTGGTAACGAGATTATCGGCATCGAAAAAGGCAATTCCATCGTATTTCTTTGTGAGATCATCACCCAAGACATCTAACGCATATTTAATCCCATAAGGCTTTCCTTTTAATTCACCTGGCAGGCTAAAATGCTCAATGACACCGACACCAAGCTCTCGGCTAATACGTGCCGTGTGATCATTACAATTGTCCGCAATGACAAATACATCATATAGTTCCTTTGGATAATCCAAATGTAAGAGATTTTCAACCAAATTACCTACAACCTTTTCCTCGTTATGTGCAGGTATCAGTAATACAAATCTCTTCTGAGGTGTTTTTTCTCTTATCTTTCCCGCTTTACCAAAGCCAAAAAGACTAATTATCATCCAATAGGCCCAAAAAAATAAGACAACATATTGAAATAGTAAGAATATATTCTCTAGTATCGTAGTCATTGCACCCTCCTTTTGTATGATAAATACTATGATGGCTTGTAAAATATATGCAATTTAGGCTATTATATCATGTATTAATCTATATAAATTAGAATATTCGGAATTGTCGATACATTATTGCGGTAATAGTAATTTTTTGTAGATGTGAGGCGAATTAGTCCATTTCATGGAGTAAGGGAGTCACTATTTGATGAAAAATATTATTAGAAAAATAACATCTAGTACGTTTCCGAGCGGAGGATAGAGTGGATGAAAAAAAGAGTTTTCCCAATAGTTCTAATTGCCCTTACGCTAGCAGCGGCAATGGCATTTTATATGTTCACAAAGGATCCATTAGCAAAGGAAAAATCAGAAATAAGTAAAAGTAAGGATACTCCTGTAGAAAGTATCACGGTTGACAAAAGTACGGTGGAAAATACATACAAGCCCATCCCGTTGAATGGACTAGCGCTATGGAAAAATGAAAAGGAAAGTCAATCTAGTTATCCTGATGGCTTGGACCAAATTACGCCAATCGATGATTCTTTCAATAATTATAAAAATAACTACTATGGCTATACATTTACCTTTCCGGCTAATTGGACTGTAGACCATCACCAAGTACCATATTATACCCGTTTCTTTAACGAAGACTTTCGCTTAGATATAACCGTTCAAAATGTGGATGAAAATTGGACTACTCCCCAAGGATATATCAAGGAAACAATAGAATCCGTTTCACCATTTATTACCTCTAACCACAAGTGGCAGCAGAGCTCACTAACCTTTCAGCATGTAGAGTATACCCGGGAGGTGATTTCTGGTATTGAAAACGACATGAATCATTATAGTTATTATTTCATTTCGAAAAACAAACTTGTTTACACCTTCCAACTAAAATCAACACAAGCTTCCTATCAACGTCAAAAAGAGGCGGTCAAAACACTAATCGATAGTTTTGCCCTAACGCCAATCGTAGAATTTGATTTAAATGCCAAAATAAAAACCACGATTCAGAATACCGATCTAACACTAGAACATCAGTATAAGACTTTGTACATACCAAAGAACACCTTTATGATGGGAATCTATACACCAAACTCCTATGACATCGATACGTTGGAATCTTCCATCCAGCAAAAAATTGGCGCGCAGATGTTTTATAAGCCGATTAATTCGGAGTATGACCCGTATACACAGGAGCTAGTTGATAAAAATAGACTGCCGATCATCACGTTTCTCTATCAAGAAGAAAATAATCAAAACAACAAGGTAGTAGTGAAAAATATTCTAAACGGCAGCTATGACAAGCAATTGGAAAACTGGGCAAGACAAATAAAGGCGTTAGATTCACCGGTGCTTATCCGGCCAGGGAATGAAATGAATGGGGAGTGGTCGGAATGGTCGTCTCCTAACCATTACAATGACCCTGATTTGTATAAATTCACCTTTATCCATCTTGTGAATGTCTTTAAAGCAGCAGGAGCGACAAACGCTTATTTTGTGTGGAATCCTAATCATGTTTCTGAACCCTACTATCAATGGAATGAAGCTGCAATGTATTATCCTGGGGATGAGGTCGTGGACTTTGTGGGGATGACTTCCTACAATTTTGGGGTAACCAAATGGCATGGGTATCAAACCTTTGAAGAGCTATATGATCAGCTATATTGGGATTATTCTCGTTCCTATTACAATAAACCGTTGATCATCGGGGAAGTGGGAGCAGTGGAAGAAGGGGGCAATAAAGCAGAATGGATCACGCAAATGTTCCAGGATCTTTCAACAAAGTATCCTAATATAAAAATGGCGTTATGGTTTGATCAAACCCATTCCCCTTTTGATTTACGGATTCAAACTTCGCCAGCAAGCTTAAACGCCTTTCAAAATGGAATGAATCAATCTTATGTAATCAAACAACTTCAAGAAAAAAATAAAGAGTAATGCCAGGCAGTCACCGCTGCCTGGCTTTACGTTTGATGAAGTTTAATAGAATCGTTTAAAGCCATCAAAATGAGCGGTATAATAAGGGTTAGATAGATTGGCAATCGAAACACCCTTTTTCTCATCCGCATGGATAAATTGATCGTTTCCTAAATAGATACCAACGTGAGAGATTCCTTGTTTATATGTATTTTCGAAAAATACTAGATCTCCTGGCTGCGGCTGGTCGACGTAGAAGGTGCGACTGTAATAGCCTTCTGCAGAATAGCGGCCGATTTTCTTGCCTGCTTGATTCGCAGCATAGTAGATAAAGCCGCTGCAATCAAAGCCTTTTAACGAGGAGCCACCCCAGGCATAGGGAACGCCCATGACGCTTTGTGCCACATTAACGAATGCCGTTGCAAATTCTCCAGTTGGTGCTACAGTTACTGGAGGCGTAACAGCCGCTTGACCACGCAACGTTAATTTCTGTCCAACATAAATCATATCTGAATTCAAGCCGTTAAGACTCTTTAGCTCCTGAACACTCATGTTAAACTGTAAACCAATTTTACTCAGAGTATCGCCTTTTACGACTGAATAAACAGAAGTGGCGGAAGATTCAGCAGGTGGAGTTACGGGAGCTACTGGTGCTACTACTGGCGGTGGAGTTGTTGCGGCGTTAGCAGAAACCTTCAGCGTTTGCCCAGGATAGATCAAATCTGAAGTTAACCCATTAAGAGATTTCAACTCCGAAACAGTGGTATTAAATTGCTTAGCGATTTTCCCAAGATAGTCACCACGTACGATTACGTAATCACTAGTAGAAACGGGAGCTGGTGCGGGTGCAGGTGCCGCAGGTTGGACAGCTGCATCAACGGTAACCGTAAGAGTTTGATTCGCGTAAATCCTATCTGACGTTAACCCGTTTAATTCCTTAAGTTTGGGTACGTTGGTTTGATATTTTAAAGATATTTTTGTTAGTGTGTCTCCTTTTTGCACCGTATAGGTACTCGCAGACGCAGACCCAGCAAAAACAGTCGAAAGAAGGGCCGCAGTCGAAACACTGCGAACAATCGTCTTTTTCATTCCACAGATCACCTCTATTATTCTGGTATTTTAAACATATTCTACCATGATTTACCTTAGTAGGTGTACACAATGTTACATAATATGCTTGAAATCTATGAAAAAAGTAAAATCACGGCATAAAAAAACTGTTTATTTCTTTTTATATATAGATTTTATTGAAAGTGACATAAATTCACATAATGGATGGAAATCTTGCAAACCCTTTCGAAAAATGGTATTCTTAGGAAGAATTATTTTTGTTCGGTGTAAAGGATAGTATTAGTAGAACTTTTCGTCTTAATGATCACTGGTAGCAAGGATAGTAACATATTGTGTGCAAAAGCACACAGCAGGAGGAAACACAAATGGAACAAGGTAAAGTAAAATGGTTTAACGCAGAAAAAGGTTTTGGATTTATCGAACGTGAAGCTGGAGACGATGTATTCGTTCACTTCTCAGCAATCCAAAGCGAAGGTTTCAAATCATTAGACGAAGGTCAAGCAGTTACTTTTGAAGTAGAGCAAGGTCAACGTGGACCCCAAGCTACTAACGTTCGTAAAGCTTAATAACAATGTCAGACATAAACAGGCTCTAATTTAGAGTCTGTTTTTTTTATGTATCTTAAAAACAAAGGAACCCCACTCATGAATGAGTGGGGTAACATGTGAACAGTAAATCAAATGGTAAATAAAGTGTATCACATAAACCCGAAATCTCCTAATGCTCATAGGTTATAACCATTTCTGTGGCTGAAATGGTAAGTTTATCACCTAATTGAGGTTTAAACTGACAAAAAAACTGATTGGGAGACATCCCCCAATCAGTTACTTGCTGTTGCATTTGTTAGCTCTAACTGTGCCTTTAACTCATTCTGAACACGCAGCTGTTCTTCTTCCGGAATCTGCAGATAGTATATGCCATTGATTTTCGTTCCAGTACCACTAATGGTCATTTGCTGAATGTTACTTCCAGCTGCTTTGTAATTCTTTTGGATATCGACCATTTGGTCAAAGGTTAAATTGGTTTTGATATTATCTCCGAGTGCATTAAAAATATCAGAGAAGTTTGTTAAGCTGGAAACACTAACACCTTTTTTAATAACAGCTTGGATAATATCACGCTGTCTTGTGTTCCGGCCAAAGTCTCCATTCGGATCATCATAACGCATTCTTACATAAGGAAGTGCTTCCTCACCAGTCAAGGTGATTTCCCCAACTGGATAATGATTATCTTCAACGGTGAAGTCCAGTGTATTAGTAACCGTTACTCCTCCTACTGCGTCAACAATTTCTTTAAACCCTTCCATATTAACCTTCATATAATAATCAATCGGGATATCAAGGAAATTCTCTACCGTATCCATGGTCATTTCGACACCACCGAAGGCATGGGCATGGTTTATTTTGTCCTCGATTCCTTTCCCAATAATTTCAGTGCGTGTATCACGTGGAATGCTGAGCATTTTGACGGAATTCGTGTTGGGATTCACGGTTAGCACGATAATCGTGTCTGTGCGGGCTTTTTCTCCATTTCGCGAATCATCCCCTAACATTAGCACGGAAAATGGCTCTTTTTCTTCAAGTTGAATAGGTTCTTCACGCTTTGTAGTTACCCGTTCAACAGGCTCGTGCATCGTATTTACAGCAGTTTTAAAGGAATTATAAACAGTAAACCCATAGGCTCCGGCAGCAATTAATAAGACAAGAAGGATGATTCCGGTTATCTTCAACCACTTCTTACCTTTTTTATTATTTGATCTCATTTGAGGTTACCTCCAAAAATTTACATTTTATAGAACCTTGGGAATAGAATAACAAAATTATAGGTAAATAGATAGAGAAGTTTATTACCATTGTATAACGTTGACTATAGAATTACACAAATATTTCAAAACTCAATAACTGACAAATTATTTACAAAATTTGAGAAGTTTAGTAGAATGGGCGAAAGGAATGCTAAAGAAAGGAGAAATTTGTCTAATGGGGGAAAAGAAGGAAGAAACAAATGACTTCTCTGCCATTGTTAAGAAAGCATATGATCGTGGGAAGAGTGATCATGGTTTGACAGTCCAAAAACTACTTGATGAATTGAAAGATGACCTTAAAAAGCTAACGGTTTAATAATATAGAGAAAAAAAGGCAAACTAGAAAAATCTAGTTTGCCTTTTTAGTAACAAAATAATCAGTAAGGAACTGTGCCCACACTTGATTGCCCTGTTCGTTTGGTGCACTTTCATCATCTGTTAAGTAATTCTTGATTTCTGGATTGTCGGTTGCTGGCCAAGCTGCCCAGTGGTCAAGGTAGGTTAAGCCGTTCGCTGCAGCATATTCCTTTAATGCTTCTATTTGTGTGGAATAATATTTAGGTTTGTAAATAGGATACGAAGGCTGCAGTATAAAAGTGGTGGCTGGATTACTAGCCTTTATATCCTCCATCAATTTCGTTACGTTGGCTAATGTGACATCAATCTTTACATTGCCGTTGTCATTAAATAGAAACGGCTCGATCACAACAAGCTGAGCTTTCTCAGCTGCAAGCTCAAGCGGTATATTTTCAGCAAAGATATCATCCGATGTCTGTTCGTATGTATGAAAGGCGGAAACAACCTTATCGCTGCCAAAGCTTTCCGTGAGACGTTGGGTAACGTTTTTCTCCCATTCCATGGCGGTAGAGCCAACAAAGAGAATTTTAAAAGGCTTTTCTTCCTTTAAGGCAAGTTGAAATTGTTCCTTTGCTGATTGCGGCCAATTGGCGGCAAGTTTGAGATATTCAGTATAGTCTGTCTCACTAGCTTCTTGTGTAAGTCCAGGTTCGACAACTGCCTTTACGGCTGTTTGCTGCTGCCAATGGAAATGACCATAGGCTAAGACCATTACACATATAATCCCCCATATCACTGTGAATAAATACTTCATTATTATTCCCCCAAAATATTTCTTCTATTATTATAGCAAAACCTCATTAAGAAATTTATTCCATTTTCAAAAAAGCTACATTTTTTTACAATAAACATGTTACTATTGATAAGGTGATTGACAAAATCCTACAAGTTTTTAGTTCAAAGGAACGCGGAAAGTAAATTCATTCTAGTTAATTATACCTAAGTTCTGTTTAAATAGTTTGGAATATTTAAAATGTTGAAATGGGAGAAATTTGCAAAATCATTACAAATAATAGATTATTGCTAAAGTTCGTCACGAAACATGTTACGTTTGGATGACAAAAAATAAATATTCACCATTCAACAAATAACGACAAAAAGCGACATTCATTCATGATATAATATTTTTTGTTGTTTTCAACGAACACATATAGGAGGATCTCTAATGGAAGAAACAATTAGCTTAAAAGAGTTACTAGCGACGTTAAAAAAGCGACTCGTTATGATCATACTTATTACGATGACGGCTGGGTTAGCCAGTGGTGTCATTAGTTACTTTTTTCTAACCCCAATCTATCAGGCTTCGACACAAATTCTCGTCAACCAGGCAAAAAGTGAACAATCCTTATACAGTCCAAGCGAAGTTCAAACCAACCTACAATTAATCAATACGTACAATGTAATTATTAAAAGCCCAGCAATCCTTGATAAGGTTATTGTGCAATTAGGACTTGATATGACTGCACAACAATTAAATGGAAAAATTACGGTGGGCAGTGAAAAAGATTCCCAGGTTGTTAACATTGCTGTCCAAGACCCAGATCCAAATGTAGCAGCGCAAATTGCTAATGTAACGGCTTCTGTATTTCAAACTGAAATTGTAAAAATTATGAGTGTAGATAACGTAAGTATCCTTGCAAAGGCTAATGTGGAAGACAACCAATCACCGATTAAACCACAGCCAGTCATGAACGTAGCGATTGCATTAGTTGTCGGCTTAATGGCAGCGGTGGGGCTTGCATTCTTACTTGAATACTTTGACAGCACCATTAAAAATGAGCAGGATATTGAAAAGATCTTAGAACTTCCTATCTTAGGTGTTATTGCTCAAATCGATGACCAAAAGATGGAAGAATTGAAGAAACGTAAATCAGCAGGAAACAGAACAGCAGAAAGAGGAGAGACGTATGGTGTTTAAGAGAAATAAAAAGTTTAAAACAACAGATCCAACCAAAAAGCTTATTGCCAATCTAGACCCAAAGTCACCGATTTCTGAACAATATAGAACGATTCGTACAAATGTCCAATATTCCTCTGTAGACAAAGAAATCAAAACACTAATGGTTACTTCATCAGGTCCAGCTGAGGGAAAATCGACAACAGTAGCAAACCTTGCAGTAGTGTTTGCTCAACTTGGAAAAAAAGTACTATTAGTGGATGCTGACCTTCGTAAGCCAACCGTTCATCGGACGTTTGGTGTAAATAACTTATTTGGTTTTACTACTGTGTTAACAAAACAAGCAACACTTGGCAGTACCGTTCTTGAAACAGATGAAAAGGATTTATATATCTTAACGAGCGGACCAGTTCCTCCAAACCCAGCAGAGCTTTTAAGTTCGAAATCAATGGAGCAATTTATTGAAGAAGCAAAAGAGCAATTTGATTATGTTCTTTTTGATACTCCGCCATTATTAGCTGTGGCAGATCCGCAAATTCTAGCAAATAAGGTCGATGGATCTATCTATGTTGTCTTTAGTGGCAAAACAGAAATCGATCAAGCGAAAAAAGCGAAGGAATTGCTTGAAAATGCACAAAGCAAATTGGTTGGTGTGGTTTTAAACCATAAAGAAGTAAAGAACAATGAGTATTACTACTATTATGGTGCGAAATAACTACTTTTCGACAATTTCCACCCCTTTACCTAGGCTTTCGACGGTGTTACGATGAATATTGTCGTAGAAAAATAACAATTAGTTGGAAAGAGAGTGTGGCTCATGATCGATATACATTGTCATATATTGCCTGGCGTCGATGATGGTGCGCAGTCTCTTTCTGACAGCCTACATATGGCTAGGATTGCTGTAGAACAAGGGATTCATAAGATTGTAGCAACACCGCATCATTTGACTAGCTCCTATGAAAATCCGAAACAATCCATTATTACTAGAGTACAAGAATTAAATGAGGCTTTACGTAAAGAAAGAATAGAGTTAGAGGTATTACCAGGACAGGAAGTCCGGATACATGGTGAAATGGTAGATGGTTACGCGTCAGGGGACATTCTACCGGTTAACCACACTCCGTATGTTTTAGTAGAATTTCCATCGAATCATGTCCCAAGGTATACTGAAAAGCTATTTTATGATCTGCAAGTAAATGGGCTCATCCCCGTGATTGTTCATCCAGAACGAAATCGTGAAATCATCGAACGTCCAGAACTACTTTATCAGTTAGTGAAAAAAGGTGCATTGACACAAATCACAGCTGGGAGTGTTTGTGGAGACTTTGGAAAAAAGATTAAGAATTTCTCCCTTCAAATAATTGAGTCCAACTTAACACACTTTATTGCTACAGATGCTCATAATAGCACAAATCGTACGTTCAAAATGAGGGAAGCTTTAGCCATCATTGAAAGAAGATACGGAAATGAGCTCTTGTACTACTTTGAAGAAAACGCAGCTCTCCTCATTGAGGGACTTAGTGTATATAAAGAAGATCCGGAACGAGTAAAAAGAAAAAAAATATTTAACCTATTTTAGGCTGATGAGAGTTTACAGAATATCTATACATCTAATCAGGCTTAAAACCCTGAACGGCGAGGTTCCCTGTCCGTTATCCATGGGAGCACTCGGTCATGCTGTGGGAGGGAAGCGAATTCATTCTATCCTTAGACGCGCATGTTGTCAAAAGCATGATGTGAGGACGGGTTAGATGCCCGATTTTTAAAAATAAACCAATAAATACTTAATGAAAGGATAAGCATGGTAAACGCTTGCATTTCCATTAGGTATTTATTTTTTTGACAAATTTCTTTAGATAAATGAAAGAAAAATAAAGAGGGGGAACCGAAAAATGAAAAAAGTTAGAAAAGCGATTATTCCAGCTGCTGGTTTAGGAACGAGGTTCTTGCCAGTGACAAAAGCAATGCCAAAAGAGATGTTACCAATCGTAGATAAGCCTACTATTCAATACATAGTAGAAGAAGCCGTAGCTTCGGGTATTGAGGACATCATTATTGTTACTGGTAAAGGGAAAAGAGCGATTGAAGATCATTTTGATAATGCAATGGAGCTTGAACAGAATCTAATCGAGAAAGAGAAATTTGATTTATTAGATAAAGTTAAATATGCTACTAATCTAGCAGACATCCATTATATTCGTCAAAAGGAGCCAAAAGGATTAGGACATGCCGTTTGGTGTGCGAGAAACTTTATTGGCAATGAGCCGTTTGCGGTATTACTTGGTGATGATATTGTCCAAAGTGAAACACCTTGCTTAAAACAGTTAATTAATCAGTATGAAGATACCTTCTCATCTGTTATCGGTGTTCAATCAGTGCCTGATAATGAAACACATCGTTATGGGATTATTGATCCTTCCAGCCAAGAGGGACGTCGCTACCAGGTTAGTAACTTTGTAGAAAAACCAAAACCAGGCACTGCTCCTTCTAATCTAGCCATTATGGGTCGATATATCTTAACACCGGAAATCTTTATGTTCCTTGATCGTCAGGAAAAGGGAGCAGGCGGAGAAGTTCAATTAACAGACGCGATCCAAAAGTTGAATGAAATACAAAGAGTGTTTGCCTATGATTTCGAAGGAACACGTTATGATGTTGGAGAAAAATTCGGATTTGTTAAGACAACGATTGAATTTGCATTGCAGCACGAAGACCTCCATGATGACATGATCGATTATTTGAAGAACCTAGTTTCTTCACTAGAAAAAGAAAAAGTAATGTTATAGGAGAAGGAAGGGGTCTAAGTTGTCTAATCTAGCAAATCAAGACGTTGCCTACTTAGAAAATCAAAAGGCATCGCTACAAGTCAATGATGGAAAAGTTTATCTGTTAACAAAAAGAATGGTCGATATTATCGGCTCATTTTGCGGAATCATTTTATTGAGTTCTCTTTTTATCGTTATTGCTATTCTAATTAAAGTAGAAGATCCAAAGGGAACTATTTTCTTCTCGCAAAAACGTGTTGGTTTAAATGGTAAAGAATTTAAAATGTACAAGTTCCGTTCGATGGTTTGGAATGCGGAAGAAAAGCTTGCTGAACTACTAAAATATAATGAAGTAAGCGGTGCGATGTTTAAAATGAAGAACGATCCCCGGATTACAAAGGTAGGTAAGTTCATTCGGAAGACAAGTATCGATGAATTACCACAGCTGTTTAATGTTTTAAAAGGGGATATGAGCTTAGTTGGACCACGTCCGCCGCTTCCGAGAGAAGTAGCGGAATACTCTGCCTATGACAAACAACGCCTATTAGTTACTCCAGGCTGCACAGGACTTTGGCAGGTAAGTGCTAGAAATAGCGTGGGTTTTGATGAAATGGTGGAATTGGACCTTCAATATATACATAAAAGATCTTTCTTTTATGACATAAAAATTATCTTAAAGACAGTGTTAGTACTATTTGGTTCAAAAGATGCATTTTAGAAAAGAGGTATATTAATCATGATGAAATCAGACTCAAAGATATATGTGGCAGGTCATCGAGGATTAGTTGGTTCAGCGATTGTTAGAATGCTGAATAAAAAAGGATACACGAATATTGTCTACCGTACTAGCAAAGAACTAGATTTAAGAGACAAGTTTGCTGTTGACAACTTTTTTGCTGAAGAAAAGCCTGAATTTGTATTTCTAGCTGCAGCAAAAGTGGGTGGAATTGTTGCAAACAATGAATATCCAGCGGATTTTATCCGTGACAATTTATTAATCCAAACAAATATTATTGATGCTGCCTATCGAAATAATGTAGAAAAACTGTTATTCCTTGGAAGTACATGTATCTATCCAAAAATGGCACCACAACCATTAAAAGAAGAGTACTTACTAACTGGATTGCTTGAACCAACGAATGAACCATATGCAATTGCAAAGATTGCTGGGATTAAGATGTGTGAATCATATAATCGTCAATATGGTACACAATATATCTCAGTAATGCCAACGAATTTATATGGAGAAAATGATAATTTTGATTTGCATACTTCACATGTGTTACCTGCATTAATTCGTAAATTTCATGAAGCAAAAGAAAATAATGCTGAATTTGTAGAGGTATGGGGAACAGGCACACCAATGCGCGAATTCTTATATGCAGATGACCTTGCAGATGCATGTATCTACTTAATGAACAATTATACTGGTAATGAAATTGTTAATATCGGTGTTGGGGAAGATATTGCAATTAGAGAATTAGCAGAAACCATTAAAGAAGTAGTTGGGTTCACTGGAGAAATTAAGTTTGATACGACTAAGCCAGATGGCACACCAAGAAAATTAGTGGATGTTACAAAGTTAAACTCTTTAGGCTGGAAAGCAACTACTTCGTTAGATGAAGGGCTTAAGAAAGCATATCATTGGTTTTTAGATAATGAACTTACGAAAGTTAACTAACAAATGTTGGAGGACAATATGAAAAAAGCATTAATTACAGGTGTAACTGGTCAAGACGGTTCATATTTAGCAGAATTATTATTAGAAAAGGGTTACGAAGTACATGGTATGATTCGTCGCAGCTCTTCATATAACCAAGAGCGTTTAGAAGACCTTCTTACAGAAGAAGAAGCAAAAGCATTATTAAATAATACAAATTTCCATCTTCATTATGGGGATGTTACAGATGCATTAAACGTTACTCGTATTATTGGTGAAATTAAGCCTGATGAAATCTACAATTTGGCTGCACAATCACATGTACGGGTATCATTCGACATGCCTGGATATACATTAGATGTAGATGCAAAAGGCACATTAAATATACTTGAAGCTGTGCGAATTCTTGGTTTAACTGATAAAACTCGAGTTTACCAAGCATCAACATCTGAACTTTACGGAAAAGTGCAGGAAGTACCCCAGAAAGAAACAACACCTTTTTATCCACGTTCTCCATATGGTGTTGCAAAAATTTATGGATTCTGGATTACAAAAAACTATCGTGAATCTTATAATATGTTTGCTGTTAATGGGATTTTATTCAATCATGAATCAGAGCGCCGCGGTGAAACATTCGTAACTCGTAAGATTAGTCTTGCAGCTGCTCGTATTGCTCAAGGTAAACAAAAGAAATTAACGTTGGGGAACTTGGATTCGTTACGGGATTGGGGTTATGCCAAGGATTATGTTGAGTGTATGTGGTTAATCCTTCAACATGATAAACCAGAGGATTTTGTAATTGCTACTGGTGAAATGCATACTGTACGTGAATTCGTAGAGTTATCATTCAAACACGTAGGTATAGATATTGAATGGACTGGTCAGGGTGTAGAAGAAAAAGGAGTTAACAAAGCAACCGGGGAAGTAATT
Source organism: Neobacillus canaveralius (assembly GCF_047237705.1). Taxonomy (NCBI): domain Bacteria; kingdom Bacillati; phylum Bacillota; class Bacilli; order Caryophanales; family Bacillaceae; genus Neobacillus; species Neobacillus canaveralius. The sequence goes on from NZ_JBDFLL010000001.1 coordinate 406,478, forward strand.
GTTGAAGTTGACCCTAAATTCTTCCGTCCTGCTGAAGTTGATCAATTATTAGGGGATCCAACGAAATCAAAAACATTATTAGGATGGAATCCAACCAAGACACCATTCGAAGAATTAGTTCGTATCATGGTTACAGCAGATATGAAGAAAGTTGAAAATGAAGATAAAATCAAGAAAATGTTTGATTAATAAATAGTGCCTTATAACATTGTTATAAAAGAGTAATTATGAGGGATACTTCAATTACTCTTTTTTTAATGAAGATAAAGATAAAATATGGGATTAATTAAGATTAATAGGAACTGAATAATCCATTCGATGTTCCGGATAGGAAAGAGATACTCAATGGTTAAAGAGAAGAAAAAACTTTTAATATATGCTCATTACTATATTCCTGACGTAGCTTCCACGGGGCAGATTCTTAAAGAACTGGCAGAGGGAATGCTGCATACATTTGATATAACGGTAATTTGTGTTGTCCCTTCCTATACGGGTAAGGTTGCCGATGAGTATAAAGGAAAGATGTTTTATAAGGAAGAAATTAACGGTGTAAAGGTTATACGAATCCGTGTACCTGAATTCTCCAAAAACAATAAATTTAGCAGAATTAAAAACATCCTTGCATATTTCTTCGGGTCTTTATTTGCAACATTTAAGGTTGGAAAGATGGATTATGTATATTCCATTTCACAACCTCCTATCCTGGGAGGTTTAATAGGTGTTTGGGGTAAATGGATGAAGCGTGCCAAATTCATTTATAATATACAGGATTTTAATCCAGAGCAGACGATGGCGGTTGGATATAGCAAAAATAAGCTAATTCTAAATATGATGATGTGGTTTGACAAATTTAGTTGTAAATTTGCTGATAAGGTAATTGTTGTTGGACGAGATATGGTTGAAACCTTGAAAGATAGATTCAAAGAAAAGAAGGTACCCAATCATGTATTTATCAATAACTGGATTGATGAGAAAGAAATCTATCCTCTTCCTGCTGATAATGAAAAAGTAGTTGCATTCAAAGAGAAATATGGCTTGGAAAAAAAGTTCATTATTATGTATTCCGGGAACCTAGGTCTTTATTATGATCTTGAGAACATTATACGTGTTATAAAGAATTTCAAAGATAGAGAAGATGTAGCATTCGCTTTTATAGGCGAAGGTACTATCCGGGAAAAGCTTGTACAATATAAGGAAGATAACACTCTTAACAATGTAATTTTCATCCCGTACCAAGATAAAGCTGACCTAGTATACAGCTTGAATGCAGGAGATGTTCATTGGTGTATAAATGCTAAGGGTATTAAGGGTGTATCTGTTCCAAGCAAACTCTATGGGATCCTTGCTGCAGGTAAACCAATACTCGGAGTACTTGAAGAGGGTTCCGAGGCGCGCTTGATTATTGAAGAAACAAATAGTGGCTATGTAACGGAACCAGGAAATTATGATGAGATCGAATATATAATAGATAAATTTCTTAAAAGAAAAGGAAATAGCACACTAACTGAAATGAGTACAAATGGAAGAACATATTTAGTTAAGAATCTTACGAAAGATGTATCAGTTAATAAGTATATTGAAGAGATATTATCTTGTCAGGACGAGGTTTAAAAATGAATAGTAACTGGTTTAAGTTATTAATGAAAGCAACTAAAGTTAAATATGGAAAAAATCTTTTGCTGAAAGGTGTACCAATCATTTTTAATAAATCCGGAGCTAAGCTTACAATTGGCGATAACGTTACTATAAATTCTTCCTTTTTATCAAATTTGGTCGGACTTTATCAACGTACTATCATTGTAACAAGAACATCAGGGGCTGAAATTCATATAGGAAATAATGTGGGGATATCTGGGGCAACAATTTACGCTAGAAAATCTATCAAAATAGGTGATAATACCAATATTGGTGGTAACGCAAAGATATTGGATAATGATTTTCATCCACTTGAAATTGAGGCAAGAAATGCTGATATAAAAGAGAAGATTGCCACAAAGCCAATTGTAATTGGGAAGAACTGCTTTATTGGTTGTAATACCTTGATTTTGAAAGGTACTACACTTGGTGATGGCTGTGTAGTTGGAGCTGGAGCTGTTGTCAGCGGTAAATTTGAAGAAAACAGTGTGATTGCTGGAAATCCAGCTAGAGTAATTAAGAAACTTTAATATTGTAAAGTATTTCGAAATGGAAAGGAAAATAAATGGTAGATCTTACAGTAGTTATCCTCACAAAGAATGAGGAGAAAAATTTAAGAAAATGTGTTGAGTCATTTCGTGGTATTGTAAAACGTTTTGTCATTGTTGATAGTTTTAGCTCGGATGGAACCGAAAGACTTTGTGATGAATTGAATAAAGAACTTCAGGTAATTGATAGTAGATTAGATTTCTACCAAAATAAGTTTGTTGATCATGCAACACAATTTAATTGGGGATTAAATCATACAAGTATCACCACCGAATGGACAATGAGAATGGACGCAGATGAAGAATTGATGGAAGATTTAGTAGAAGAAATTGAAGCAAAACTGCACAATATAAACATGGATATTAATGGTGTGATTCTTCGTAGACGGGTTTATTTTATGGGACGTTGGATTAAACACGGCGGTAGATATCCAGAATTATTACTTCGTATTTTCCGAACGGGGAAAGCAAGATGTGAACAAAAAATAATGGATGAACACCTGGTCTTATTAGAAGGACAGACTGTAGATTTTAAAAATGACCTCATAGATAACAATACAAAAGATTTAGATTGGTGGACCAATAAACATAATTGGTATAGCAATCGTGAAGTACTCGACCACCAAGTGACAATTGCAAATGACTTACAGGATGGAGATCTACTTGAGACTGGAAAGTCTTCGAAACAAGCAAAAATGAAGCGGATGGTTAAGAATAAGGGGTATTATGGATTGCCGAAGTTTTATAGGGCACACTTATATTTCATTTATAGATATTATATAAAGCTAGGCTTCCTAGATGGACCAGAAGGTAGAATTTACCACTTTTTACAAGCGTATTGGTATCGGTTTTTAGTAGATGCCAAATTATATGAGTGTGAAAAGTTTGATAAGAAAATGATAGCACAGGGAGATTTGAAAGCATAAGGAGACAATTATGAGAAGATTATTAGTTTTACTGAAAAATATGCTATCAGTTCCATCACGATTGTTTAAGCATATATCCATACTTGCCATTTTACAGGATGATGAAATTGATAATACCGCTGCAATTTGTTCCGGAGTTAAGTTTTATAGGGGGAAAATTGGAAAGTACTCATATATCGGTAATAATAGTTTTGTAATTGACTCTACAATAGGTAATTTTACATCTATAGCACCAGATTGTTATATTGGAGGAACTTCACATCCAATTGAATGGGTTTCTACTTCTCCGGTTTTTCATAAATGGGAAAACATTATGAAAAAGAATTTTTCAAGGCATGAATTTGAAATATTTCAAAAAACAACTATTGGAAATGATGTCTGGATTGGAAATAAAGTGCTAGTAAAAGCTGGAGTGAATATAGCAGATGGTGCTGTGATTGGCATGGGGTCAGTTGTTACCAAAGATATTGGTCCTTATGAGGTATGGGCTGGTAATCCTGCAAGGATGATTAGAAAACGATTTGATGATGATACTATCAGGAAACTTTTAGAATCTAAATGGTGGAACTGGGATGATAAAAAAATTGAAAAATCTGCTAGTAGTTTCAATTCAGTTGATGAATTTATGAGGAGTTTATAATGAAAATTGTTCACTTATGTTTGGGATGCTTTTTCCCAGATAACTATTCTTATCAGGAAAATATGTTACCAAAATTTCATAAAGAATTAGGCTATGATGTAGAAGTAATTGCTTCGTTAGTTACATTCGATATAAATGGAAAAGGTACATTTTTGGAAAAAGGAAGTACGTATCAAAATGAATATGATATTAAGGTTACAAGACTTGATTATAAGAAACCGGTAAGAATTTACAAAAAATTAAAACGTTTTATCGGCACATATACAGCTTTAGAAACTGCAAAACCAGATATCTTATTTATTCATGGGTGCCAGTTTATAGATATGGATATAATTGTAAAATATTTAAATAATAATCCACAAGTTAAAGTTTTCGTGGACAATCATGCTGATTTCTCAAATAGTGCAACTAATTGGCTATCTAAAAACGTTCTCCATAAAATATTATGGAGACATTGTGCCCAAATAATAAAACCTTACACAACCAAGTTTTATGGTGTGTTACCTGCTAGAGTAGACTTTTTGATTGATATGTACAGGTTACCAAAGGAAAAGGTAGAGCTTTTAGTGATGGGTGCAGATGACGAACGAGTAGAACAGGCTGCCTCCCCACAGGTTCGTCAGAAAATTAGGGATATGTATGGCATTGCTGAAGATGATTTTTTAATTGTAACTGGTGGAAAGATTGATGAATTTAAAATGCAGACATTACTACTTATGGAGGCTATTAATCAAATTAATAACTCAAAGATAAAACTAGTTGTATTTGGTTCGGTTACAAATGAATTAAAAGAAAAAGTCCATGCACTATGTGATGGTAATATAATCCAATATATAGGGTGGATAAAGGCAGAAGATTCATATGATTACTTTTCAACTGCAGATTTAGTTGTTTTTCCAGGACGCCATTCAGTGTTTTGGGAACAAGTTGTCGGTATGGGGATTCCAATGGTTTGCAAATATTGGGATGGGACAACTCATGTAGACGTGGGAGGAAATGTTGAATTTCTTCATAAAGATACAGTGGAGGAAATAAAAAGTAAAATTCTATCTATTTTAAATGACAAAGAAAAATATGAATTTATGAAAGCAACTGCAAAGGAAAAAGGTATTGAAGTATTTTCATATAAAAAAATAGCAAGACGAGCGATAGAGAAGTAATAGTTTTTGAGAATGTATATAAAATCAGGATATTTTTTAAACAAGAAAATTATTAAAGAATTTTGCATATTCTAATATTGAAACATTCTTTAATAGTGTAGTGGTGAATTGGTCGATGTATATCGAATATAAAATACTATTAGGATAATTGCTAAAGTTTTTAAAACAGTTATCCACTGTTAGTGGGATTATGTCCATAATTTTTAGTGGATAGGAGTGTGTTATGAGAATTAGAAGGGAAAAAATTGGTTTGGAATTCGGAATTGCTTTGTTACTTCTTTCAATACCAATTTCGCAGATAGCTAAACTTGTTTTTGGTCTTATAAATATAGATGTATCTGCGATTTTATTAATTATTTCATTATTTTTAATAGGTAATAAAACAAATCTAATTGGTTTTAAGTTTCCGTCAATGAACAGAGGGTTCCTGATAATTCTTGGTTTTCAGGTATATTGTATAATTATAGCTATTTATGCCAACATTGGACTTTTCAACCCTAATTTTGGGATTATATATATCATATTTACTATGGTACTAATATTATTGATTTCTACAAACAGACGAAAGATAAATTACGAATTGACTATAAAATTATTTGTTTACATTTCTGGAATATTCAATATTTTACTTTTATACTTTTTAACTGATGGTTTAGCATCATTAATACCCAGGACAGTAAATCAAGTTTTTGTTGGAAATGTTTTGGTAGCGGATAGGTTAACTCTATCAACCATGGCATACTTTTTAATTATTGCATTGATCACTTTCCGAAGTAAAAATAATTTTGAAAAATTATGCAGTTTTGTTTTCGTCGTGGCAGCTTTACTAAATATAATTGCTACATCACGCAGAGGATTGATGGTTGCATTAATCTTAATATTAATAGTTCATTTTATTTATAAATTGCGTCAAAACAGAATTAGTAAAACTTCTTTAATTAGATTTATCCGGTTAAGCGCAACATGTTTTATTGCTGTATGTTTATTATTTATTGTATTGAGTAAAGTACCAGAGTTAAGAGGACTAATTGAGTCTTTTATTCAAAGGTTGTCCTCTAGTTTGATCACTTTTTTTGGTGGAGGTACGTCATCTTCTTACGATAGTGCATCATATTCTAGGGTTTTAGCTAGACAGGAAAGTTATCTATTATTATCCGAAGCATCAATTTTGGAAATATTATTTGGTTTTGGGTATATGAATGATTGGATTGATTTTCCGTTTCTTCAAGCAATAATTGATATGGGGATAATATTCGGTTTCATCTATATATATATTCAAAGTATGCCTATTATATATACAATATCTAAGAAACATAAACTAAAAGATGGCGAATTGTTCTTCTTTTATTTAGCTATAGTTGGGTTACTAAATAATTTCTATTCGGGAATACCATATGGATATTATAAGTACGTGTATTTAATACCATTTATATATGTTATGTTTTCAGAAATAAGAAAAATCAATAAATAATTAGGACTAGTTTTGTTTATGGTATTAAAAAGTCTATTTCCTTTTTAAAAGATTAACTAGTGCCTTAAACTGAATTAGTATATTAAAAGTTAAAATTGGACAACTGGACATTTCTAATGGAGATTCTGTTTAGAAATATTTATGGAACAGTTTGGGAAGAAAAATCACTGGGGAGATTAAAATATGGTAAGGAAGAAATTATTATTTATTAGTAGGGGATTAGGAATTGGAGGAGCCCAAAAAATTTTAACATTTGTTGCGAATTCGTGTGATAGGGCTGGTTATGATGTTTCAATTATTAGTATTAAATCAACAGAACCCACAGTTTCGATAAACCCGAACGTAAATATTGTCTATTTAAATGTTAATTATGACTCTATTAAGAGCATGAATGGATATAGAAAATTTTGGAGTACTATCAATTTATGTAGACAAATCCGGTCTGTTATAAAAAGCGTATCGCCAAATATTATTTGCGCTTTTATGCCTGATGTTTTAATTTTGGCCCAATTATCTAGTATAGGACTTAGATTGCCAATAGTTGGATCAGAAAGGGATAATCCATATAAGATATCAATGTTTAGATTAATTCGGGATAACATTGTATACAGTAGATGTAACTATATGGTGTTTCAAACTAAAAGGGCTATGGACATCTTTAATAGATCAGTTAAAAAAAAGTCTGTAATTATACCCAATCCTTCTATACCAAGAAAAACTGAAGTTAAACCCTATGTTGGGGAAAGAAAGAAGGTTATTTTGGCAGCAGGGAGATTAGATGATGTAAAACAATTTGATATACTAATCCTAGCATTTAAAAAGGTGTTAAACAAACATAAAAACTATTTTCTTCATATTTATGGTGAAGGTCCAAGTAAGGAAAAATTAAATCAATTAATATTAAAAAAAAAATTAAGTGACAATGTAATATTAAAAGACGCAGTTAGTGATGTTTTTGCTATTGAAAATGATTGTACTGCTTTTGTATTATCTTCTAAATCTGAGGGTATTCCCAATGTATTAATTGAAGCATTATCAATAGGTATTCCCTGTATTTCAACTGATTGTGAGCCAGGCGGTCCAAGGCTACTCCTTGATGGTGGGAGAAGAGGTTTACTTGTACCAGTAGGAGACACAGATAAATTGGCAAGTGCAATTTGCAAGTATATAGATATGCCTGAAGCAGCACAGAAATTTGGGGAATTAGGGATGGAAGTAAATGAAGAATTTTCTCCTGAAAAAATCTCAAAACAGTGGATCGATATTTTTAAAACTATTTAAGATATTTATATAGATTTATTACGGATAATATTTGAATTAACTAGGAGTTGTATAAATTGGATAAGAATAAAAAATTCATTGCACTTCATGGTGCTTACTTTCCTAATAATTTTGGAGATGTTTTAATACTGGCTATTCAAGCAAAATGGATAAAAGAAATTACTGGGAAGGAAATAGTATTACCATTTGCAACAGAAATTTATAGAACTTCTCTTGATTCATCTACTTTAAGGGGCCTCGAAAGTATAAAAAAATCTGACAAACTTGTTTATGGTGCAGGGGGATACTTTGGTGAACCACTTACAAATAAATGGAAGTGGGGATATAGTTTTTTAAAAAAACATACTATACCAGCAGAATATGCAATGTTAAATAAAATAAAATATGCAGTAATTGGAACAGGCGTAGGTCCAATTACTAATATATTTACCAGAAAAGAAATGGTAAGAATATGTAAGAACGCATCTGTTTTAGCTGTAAGAGATGAAGAATCAAAACAATACTTGGTAGAATACGGTGTTCCTAAAGAAAAAATAAATGTTACTGTTGATGTAGCATTAAGTTTATCAAAAAATGATATACCTGAAGATTCTATTAGTAAAATAGAAAATATGTTTACTAAAGTAAAAGGATTAATATATGGTTTCCATATTGGTGTGGATATGGACTCTCTAGTATATGGAGATAAAGCAAGAATTTTGTTTGATGAATCCATAAAATTTATTAACGAAAATACTTCGGTAACACCAGTGTTAATAGTTGATAACAACAATAATGAGCAAATAAAAGCAATAAAATATCTAAAGGAAAATATCAATAGAGAATGTATTATTTATATACATGAGAATATATGGGACACTGCAGCTCTTCTTGAAAAATTAGATGTGGTTTTGACTAATAAATTACACGTAGGTATAGTTTCTTATGCATTAGGTACAAATTGTATTTCTATACCATATCATCCCAAGACTACTAGGTTCTACAAACAAATTAATTGCGAAGAACTTTGTATGCCACTATTAGATATAGAACAAAATGAAATTTATGATTTACTATATAGAAGTATCGAGGAAAGATGGAGAGTGGAATTGAATAATAGAAGAGGGGAAATCTTGCCGAAATTAAAAGCTAGTGCATTACTAAATAAAAAAATATTGCAAGATTTTCTAACTGATTGAATAACATTAAGTAGTAATAAAATTATTTGAGGATAGTCAAACCTCATATTTTTGATTAAGAATTATATATTAATATGCATCTGGCAGTAATTAAAGCAACGCTTGTGAAAGGTGCTATAAAAGAATGAATAATTTATTAATAAAAAACTTTAGAAAAGCTTTACCAAAAAATTTATTAAAAAGCAGTTTTAGTAGAGCTTTAATCCTTATATCCGGAGGAACTGTTTTTGCTCAATTTCTGAATATAGTTCTATCTCCTGTAATTACAAGAATCTTTTCCGCTGAAGATTATGGAATATTTACTGCCTATAATGCTTTATTAGGAATATTAGCCGTAGGTGCTCTAAAATATGAAACAGCTATACCTATAGCAAGAGATGAAAAAACGGCAATTAATGTTTTAACAATGAGTCTTGCAGTATTATCTTTAGTAGTTTTAATTCTTACTATTATATTATTATATTTTGAATCTATGATTTTTAGTATTACTAGTTCTGAGTCGATACATCAATATAAGTATCTGGTCCCAGTTGGTGTATTATTAAGTGGTTTGTATAGTATATTCAAACAATGGGCATTAAGAATAAAGGATTATAAAACTGTTACGAAAACAACTGTTACCCAAAGTATTTTTGGTAACCTTTTTAAACTTATTACAGGGTTGGTAGGGCTAGGACCATTAGGTTTGATCCTAGGAGGAATAATCGGTCAAAGTTCAGGAATAGTTCAATTATCGAAACCATTAATAAAAAGAGATAGAAGTATTATTAAAAATATTTCATTCAAGAAAATTATATGGTGCTTGAAAAAATATAAGGATTTTCCCATTTTTAATGCCTCAAATCAATTAATAAATAACTTAACCGGTAATTTACCAATATTATTTATTACTATGTTTTACGGAAGTAGTGTGGTTGGTAATTTTGGTTTAGCATATATTATTGTAAAATTACCAATGAATTTAATAGGTAGCGCAATCGGAGACGTTTACTTTGCAGAAGCCTCTAGTATTGGCAGAACAAATCCAAGAAAATTAAAAAATCTTTCAAATAAATTAACAAGGAACTTAGCTTTAATAGGCATAATTCCAGTAATAATTCTTTTAATTTTTGGACCCCAGATATTTAGTGTCTTGTTTGGGGAATCTTGGTATCAGGCTGGGGTTTTTGCAAGGATTGTTTCATTTATGATGTTTTTTATGCTTATTATTACTGCATCAGGAAAAATATATGTGGTTTATGAACGGCAAAGAGTACGATTTTTTTTAGATTTGATAAGAGTGATTCTAAATATCTTAGTGTTTATATTATCATCAAAGTTTAATTTAGATGTGTATTCAGCGTTAACATTATATGTTATTACTTCTTCAGTGGTTTATTTAGGTACTCATATTATTGCTCAAAAAATTCTTAACGGTGAAATAAGGAAAAAAGAAGCAGTAGGGTGAATCTTTTTTCCAAAATAATAGGCTTTTTGAATGTATTTGTTTTCATTAATTTTAATTTAAAAGTTGCGAAAAGAACTTAATTAGAAAACTAATAAGAGTAATATTAAATAGTAGTGCTACTTTATTCAAAAGTAATAATAATGTATTTACAAATAATAGAAATACAATTATGAGATAACTCAATAGAATTCGCCAAGTATTTTAATTATTGTTTTTCGAAAAGGGGTAATTATTTTGATTGATATTATTTTGCCGGCATATAACTGTAATAGATGGATTGAAGAATCTATAAACAGTATTTTAAATCAATCTTATAAAGATTGGCACCTATATATAATTGATGACAATTCAACTAATAAAGAATCAATAAAAATTATAGAGAAAATGATAGTAGATAATAATAAAATTACCTTAATTAAGAATGAAAAGAATCTAAAAGCCCCAGGGTCAAGGATGAAAGCAATTCGAAGAACTAGTGGTGAATATATTACATTTATTGATCAAGATGATATTTGGCATGAAGATAAATTAAAGAAACAAATTGAAATCTTTAAGAAATATCCTGATGTCGATTTTGTTTACGGTGATTTAGAATTAATTAATCAAAACGGGGAATTAATAAAAGGGTCAAATACCAAAGTAGTTAAAAATAATGATAAGCAAAATTTTACAATAAATGAGCTTATCTCTAAGTTAGGTACTATACGTATTGGAACAGTAATGGTAAAGAGAAAACCTTTTCTTAACATTGGAGGATTTGATACTAAACTTTTTGGTGGAGAAGAATGGGATGCATGGTTAAAAATTATTATATCAGGAGCAAATTTCTATCATTTAAACGACATATTAGCGTATAGAAGAATACATGATAACAACGTTAGCAAGGTTTATTTAAAAGAAAGATTTAACAACGTTATCGTAATGTTAAACAAATTTATTGATTCTGAGTACGGAGATTCTGTGAAAAGGTTTAAGCAAAAATATGTTTTATTACGAATTATTAATATGATTGAACAAAAGCACTATAAAGAATGTAAAGATTTTATTAACGAATATATTGATGATAAAAAGAAAAAAATATTATTGTTAGGAATATCTAATGAAATTGGAAAGTTATTGATAGTTAAGTATAAAAGATTAAAAAATATGTAATATTTAATTAAGTTTATGAAATTATGATATTGTTAAAATCAGTGCATCGGTAAAGAATATCATAAAAAATGAACAGGTCAATATTGGCCTGTTCATTTTTTGAAGGATATTATTATATAATATTGCATTAAGGTTACAAATTTAATTAGTTTAAGAGGTTTAGAAAGCTAAATTTATAGTGATAGTTGTACATATGTCGATGAAGGATCTTAAAAAGAGTCTAAATCCTAGAAACTATCGTCATATAAATAAAAAATCAAAGTTTAGCTTTTTAAATGCTAAACTAAAAATATCATTAATAAAAGGGATAGGTTTTTGTCTAATCCTATAAAACATACAAATCTAAATTAAATTACTATTTAATACAGTTTTTTTGATTATATTATTCTTTAAATTTTACCCTTATTTGGATATATAGTAAATAAGTTAACGGATAAGTAAAGTGTATATAGTTGTATAATGGATTTAATGTATATGGAAGATATAATAATTCTTTTTATTTGATTAAGTTCAAAATAAGTAATGATTTTAATAAATTTAAAACTATTGGTTTAATTGTGAGTATTATTATATATTTTTTATTATTATATTATGTTGAAGGTAGGCGAGCCTATGTTAAAGATTGCAGTTGCAGGAACCGGTTATGTTGGCTTAGTTGCAGGTGTATGTTTTGCAGAAGTTGGACATCATGTTACCTGTGTTGATATTGATGAAAATAAAGTAGCCCTAATGAAATCAGGAGTTTCTCCAATTTATGAAACTGGTTTAGAGGAGTTAATGCAGAAGAATTATGAAGCTGGAAGAATAAACTATACTACCGATTATAAGACAGCCTATAAGGATGCTGATGCAATTTTTATCGGGGTTGGTACTCCAGAACAGCCAGATGGTTCTGCAAATCTATCATACATCGCAACTGTTGCTAGGCAAATTGCCGAATCTGTTGAAAAAAACTGCTTAGTTGTTGTAAAATCTACAGTTCCAGTTGGTACGAATGATAAAGTTGAACAATTTATTCAGGACTTTTTAGTTAATAAAGTGAATGTGGAAGTTGCATCAAATCCTGAGTTCTTGGCACAAGGTTCAGCAGTTCATGATACTTTACATGCAGAGAGAATAATTATTGGGACAGAAAGTATATGGGCTGAACAAATACTTATGAAGATCTATAAACCATTTGGTTTGCCAATTGTTTCAGTTAATAGAAGATCAGCAGAAATGATTAAGTATGCTTCAAACGACTTTCTAGCTCTTAAAATATCATATATGAATGATATTGCAAATCTATGTGAGTTAGTTGGGGCTGATATTCAAGATGTTGCAAAAGGAATGAGTTTTGATGAACGAATAGGAAGTAAATTTCTAAATGCCGGTATTGGTTATGGGGGTTCTTGTTTCCCTAAAGATACAAAAGCGTTAGAGTATATTGCTAGACAACAAGGATATGAGTTAAAAACTGTTAGGGCTGCTATAGATGTTAACAAAGACCAAAAAACAATATTATATAAGAAAGCTAGTAAACGACTTATTACCTTCAATGGACTAAAGGTAGCAGTTTTAGGCTTAACGTTCAAGCCTGGTACTGATGATCTAAGAGAAGCAGCCTCATTGGAGAACATACCGTTATTATTGGAGCAAGGTGCAGACATTTACGCATATGATGCTGTGGGAGCAGAGAACTTTGCTAAAGTGTATCCAGAAGGTAAGAGTGGGAGAGGTAGTATTACGTATGTGTGTAATATAGAGCATGCACTAGATGGAGCAAATGTCTGTTTTATATTTACTGAATGGGGAGAAGTAAAAGCAGTTACTCCAGAAATTTATAAAAATTTGATGAGAACTCCATTAGTTTATGATGGAAGAAATATTTATAGTGTACTTGAGATGGAACAGGCAGGGGTAGAGTACCATTCAATAGGAAGAAGACCTACAAGTAGAGAAGTGACAAAGGAGTCGAAAAAAAGTGAATTGCAAAACTCTTGATATTAGTAAAACATATCTTGTCACCGGAGCTGCAGGCTTTATAGGATTTTACTTATCTCGGAATCTATTAGAACAAGGCTGTAGAGTAATTGGTATTGACAATATCAATGATTACTATGATGTGGACTTGAAATATACTCGTTTAGAGCAAATAAAATCCTATGAAAAGTTTATTTTTTTTGAAGGTGATATTTCAGATAAGTCCTTGATAACAAATTTATTTAAAGAATATAGACCCAACGTAGTTATTAATCTAGCTGCTCAAGCAGGTGTAAGGTATTCCATAGAGAATCCAGATGCATATATTCAGAGCAATATAATTGGATTCTACAATATACTTGAGGCATGTAGACATTATCCTGTGAGTCATCTTTTATATGCATCTTCAAGTTCTGTGTACGGAGCAAATAAAAAAGTTCCATTTGAAGAAACAGATATGGTTGATAATCCTGTTTCACTCTATGCTACCACAAAAAAATCAAATGAGTTAATGGCTCATACTTATAGTCATCTTTACAAAATTCCTGCAACTGGACTTCGTTTCTTTACAGTTTATGGTCCACTTGGGCGTCCTGATATGGCCTATTTTGGATTTACAGGTAAATATTTTTCAGGTGAGCCGATCAAAATTTTTAATAACGGTGATTTCGATAATGATCTCTACCGTGATTTTACTTATATTGATGATATAGTTGAAGGAATTGAACGCCTTCTTAGTAAACCTCCGGTGGGGGAGCATAATGTTGCTCATAAGGTATTTAATATCGGTAATAACAACCCAGAAAAGTTGATGACTTTTATTGAAACGTTAGAGAAATGCTTAAGTAATACTTTGGGTAGGGAAGTCATATTTGAAAAGGTGTTTGAACCGATTAAACCAGGTGATGTACCAGCTACTTATGCTTCAACAAAATTATTAGAAGATGCTATTGGATTTAAGCCTAAAACTTCAATAGAAGAGGGCCTTCAAAGGTTTGCAAATTGGTATTGTGAGTATTATAAGAAGAAATAGCCCTAAATAGGGAGTAGTAGGGTAGCTACTCCTTTTATTTATTTTTTTGATATATTTCGATAGATATAAACGAAAATTGGTAATCACACTGGATAATAGGGTTAGTGTATTGGAGGAGTTAATATGAAACTTGTATTACTATCAGGTGGATCGGGAAAACGTTTATGGCCATTATCAAATGATACAAGATCAAAACAGTTTTTAAAAGTATTAGAAGGTAACAATGGAGAAAAGGAATCCATGGTCCAACGAGTATGGGGACAACTAGAAACAGTGGGTCTTGCCGAGTCTTCTGTCATTGCTACTTCAAAAATGCAAAGAGATATGATTCATAGCCAAATTGGAATGGATGTCCCTATAATTATCGAACCTGAACGTCGTGATACATTCCCTGCTATAGTACTGGCTGCTTCATACTTGTATACTATTCAAAATGTTTCTGAAGATGAAGTGGTTGTAGTATTACCGGTTGATCCATATGTAGAAGATTGCTTTTTTGAAAAGGTAAAGGAATTAGAGGATGTGTTACTAGATTCTAATGCAGATTTGGCTTTGGTTGGTGTAAGGCCTACATATCCATCTTCAAAGTATGGATATATTGTACCAAAGGAAAAGGTAACGGTCGATTCCTATTTCACAGTAAATCACTTTACGGAAAAGCCAAGTGAAGAAAAGGCGCAGACTCTTATTGATTTAAATGCTCTTTGGAACTGTGGAGTATTTGCATTTAAATTGAAGTATATAATTGATATATTGATAGAAAAAGGCTTACCATCGCATTATGATAAACTGTCGTTACAGTATAAGATTCTACCAAAAATCAGTTTTGATTATGAAGTAGTAGAAAAGGCAAATTATATTGTTGCTCTACCTTATGATGGTTATTGGAAGGATCTTGGAACGTGGAATACCTTAACGGAAGAAATGGCTACAACTCAAATTGGTAAAGGTGTTTTAAGCGATGATAATGAAAATACTCATTTAATTAATGAGCTTGATATTCCAGTTACAGTTATTGGAGTAAAGGATATTGTCGTTGCTGCGAGTCCAGATGGAATTTTAGTTGCCGATAAAGCTTCAAGTCCAAAAATTAAAGATTTGATTAGTGGATTTGAACAACCTCCAATGTATGAAGAGCGGATTTGGGGCTGGTCTCGTGTGCTTGATTATGCAAATTATGAGGGCGGTAATGAAATGGTTACCAAACGTATTTGCATCCATGAAGGGAAAAACTCTAGCTATCATTATCACAACCTCCGTGATGAAGTTTGGACCATTGTTCGGGGTGAGGGTGAATTAGCATTAGATGATTACATTACTCGTGTAAAAGCGGGAGATATTATCCACTTGCCAGCTGGTAAGAAGCATGGGATAAAGGCATTTACCGAGTTAGAATTTATTGAGGTTCAAACGGGTATCGGTATTAGTGATGAAGACTTTACCCGCTTGTATTTTAAATGGGAAGATGTTATTAATCATTTCCAGAAATCAAAAGCAAAAGTAATTTTATAATTATTTTTTGGGAAAGGACTTTGGTTCTTTCCCTTCTTTTTTGTTTTGGAGGTGAAAAATTCCGGTGCCTGTGGTCAAGCCCCCGAAAAGTAGACATTTAAAAATTCAACACTTAGACTGCATTTTGGTAATCTAAGTAATACATTTTAGGAGAAACGAATCCCATTCTTTTTTGGATTCGCTTTTCATAATAAAAACGAATATATTTCTTTAAATTATGTTGAAAGGATTCGATTGGGCAGTTGGGATAGAAACATGTAACCGTCAAGTATAAATCAACAGTTTTTAGTAAATAAGATTGGTTCTTACGCCTTTTTGGTGAAAGTTATTAGCCCTAAGGTATTGTGATATCTTTAAATTCCGGTGCCTGTCACTCCTCGATATTTGTCGAAGATTGATAGAATATTTTGACTGGTGTATCACTAATATTATATGTTTTTTTGGGGAGAGGGCTTAGGTCCTATCCCTTCTTTTTGTTTTGAAGGCGAAAGGAATTGAAAACTATTACATATTACATATCGGATTATGGATATGGTCATGCCTCAAGAAGTATTGCAGTTATAATGTAATAATGTACATGGGGAAGGTCCTTATGGCTTTTCTTGTCGCAAATGATCATTGAATATTCCCGTGGTGGTCCTGAATAGCCGCACCATCCAGAGAGGATTTCAGTTTGTTTTCAGAATCTTTCCTTTCCATTTACTCGCAGCTTGTGACTTTCCAAAATGTATTTGGCGTCAAAATCCCGAAAGGGTTGGAGGTAACTCGATAATATCCGTGCCTGTCACTACCCGATTTTTGTCGAAGATTGATAGAATATTTGACTAACAGTATCAAATTGATATTCTCACTAATAGTATAAGTTTTTTTCGGGAGAGGGCTTAAGTCCTTTCCCTTCTTTTAGTTTTGGAGGCGAAAGGAATTGAAGACTATTGCATATTACATATCGGATTTTGGATTTGGCCATGCCTCAAGAAGTATTGCTGTTATAAGGAAGCTACTTAATCATCCTGAAGCGGAAATTATGATTTGCCATTCTTTTGCTCTATCTTTTTATTAAAGAATCGCTTCATTCTGACCGGGGTAGTTACCGAAAGATTAAAACAGAAGACATGGGGGTCAGACCCCCACCCTGTTAAAGTTTAACGCGGTCAATTGGGGTCAGACCTCCCATTAAGCTACTTTAACGTATGTCATTATATACAATAGTTATTTTTGTTTGGGGAGTACCTTCTCGTTCTTCTGCTTTTTCTAGTTCTACCCGAAAAGATACCATTGTCTCTCCCATGTAGCCATTATATTCCTTTATCACCTCGTCTACCAAATGCGTTTCGCATACGACACTTGCCCGCTTTGTTAAGATATTGGCGTAGTGTTGTGCCTTTGTTGGTGTGGAATTTGCGAATTTAAGTACTTCTTCCACCGTCATGTACCGTAACTTTGTCACTATTTATTCCCCTCCAATTCTATTATAAATTATAGCAAAAATCGGATATTTATAATTGTCAGCGTTAATATGTACACTTTTAATTGTTTAACCATCCGGACAGGCAATACCATCAATAAAGTGATTACGTAATATAGACTACTTAGGCTATTTCAAAGTAGTATTCGAAAATTTGGGGTCAGATCGTGCGGCCGAGCCTAGGTCGTAACATATAGCGGGTGGGAATCCCGTCGAGAAAGAATTAGCCATTCACTCGTAGCGAGTCTTGGAGGGCAGCAGGTAACTGCTGTCTTTAAGCGTAGACAGTTAGGTAATGGGCTGAAAGCCGTAAGGTTGAAGGGATTGAGCTCCGAAAGCCCAAACTTAGAAGGGCTGATGCGTTGGTCTGTGCAGAAAGCAACATTTCTATCATCGCAAAATGGCAAGAGGATAGAAGCCTTCTCGGGGTCGTTGACCTTGGCACGTTACACATCGATATGTTACGACAACTCGGGAGAACCTGCAGGTCTTTTCGCATAAAGGCGAAGAGTATGGCGTACAAGCGATACAAAGTGAGGAAACCAAATGCCTTGCAGGTAGTCGGATAACAGCGTAGTACCAATGAAGTCGGGTAATGCTGATGGAGGAAAGGCTGTTACTTATCATCGTTCTTACTAGGGACACATTAACTACACACAGAGGTAGGAGAAATTAATGGAAACAAAACTAATGAGAATAGCAGAATTAGCAAGATCTCACCCTGATATGAAATTTACTTCACTGGCTCACCTGTTGGACGAGGAGGCACTTAAACAATGCCATCATGAACTTCCGAATAAGAAGGCAACAGGGGTGAACCGAACAACTAAAGAAGAATATGGGGAACACTTAGATGAAAACATTCAACAGTTAGTCAAGCAGTTGAAAACAAAAGACTATCGACCAACACCAGTAAGAAGAGCATATATTCCCAAGACTGGTTCAAGTAAGAAGAGACCGCTGGGAATACCTGAACATGAAGATAAAATCGTTCAGCGGGCGATAGCGAAAACATTGAATGCCATCTATGAACAAGATTTCCTAGACTCTTCCTTCGGTTTTCGTTCAAATCGTAATTGTTGTATTTGTCAATATTAATTTGAGCCAGAGCGATCACTTCAAAAGTGAGCCACTTCATTCAAAGATATTTCCATATTTAGAGGTGGAGTGGGAGTTTAGGGTATCTTGCCCCGAGTGGCAAGATACCCTAAACTTGTTGTGCCTAGATCTACTGGTCGCTATCTTCCCTCTGTTTCATACTTTGTCTAAATCGATAGGATTCTCCATTTAGGAGGAGGATATGAGCCCTATGGGTTAATCTGTCTAGGAGGGCTGCTGTCATCTTTTCATCTCCAAATATAGAGGTCCATTCTGTAAATTCTAGATTTGTTGTTATCACAACGCTTGCTCGTTCGTAACGGCCGGCAAAGAATTGGAATAAAAGCTCGGATCCTACTTTTGTGAATGGTACGTATCCAAGCTCGTCAATAATGATTAAATCAAATTTGAGCCACCTTTTTTCTAATGCACCTATTTTATGTTCTTCATTAGCCAGGAGAAGTTCTTCCACTAATTCTGCAGCTGAGATAAACTTAACCTTATATCCATTTTTAATCATTTCAATGCCGAGGCCCGTTGCCAGATGCGACTTTCCGGTCCCACTGTTTCCTAAAAATATTATGTTTTCCTTCTTCTCCACAAAATCTCCCTTTGATAGAGTCAAAAAACGATTCCTATTCAGACTTGGCATCAAACTAAAATCATAGCTATCTAGTGTTTTATGAACAGGAAAAGCGGCTTGTTTAAGCCTTCTTTGCCTTTGATTGTCTTCTCTAGACTCTGATTCAGCTTCAAGTAAAGCCAATAGAAATTCCTCATAGCTTAAGTTACGATCCTCAGCCTCTCTAGCGTGGGAACGATATTGCGCTGCGATAGTCGGAATCCGTAATTGTTTAGTTAAGTGATCTAAAAGTAGTTCTGTCGTCATTTCCGTGTACCTCCTGTCAATTGACCGTACTGTTCTATATTGGACTTGTCCACCTTGTAATCAAGGAGATTGATAGGCGTTTTGTCCGTTGGAAGAGTACGGATTGGTATGTGGCGGTTTGTGAGCCTTTGTATGATTTCATGGACCTTCTCATAGCGGAAAACTTGCGTTTTCTCTGCTTCCAATAAGGCTTTTGTTAAATTGTCCATACCAATATCACGATGGAGGAGGAGAAGTCGAATGAACTTCTTATCACCTGTAGATCCTTCCTGTTCTCGCATTTTCAAATGGAATCTCTTGAATACATCAGGGATCTCAATTGATTGGAATGCATGTGCGTCTCGGATTGCACGTGGTTTTTTAAGTAATACTTCCAAATAATGATCAAGAACGGTAATCATCTGATTGCGTTCATAGGACCGAATATGTTCTGCGATCACTTGGTTTTGAGCCACTACGATTACACGATCGACAAAAATTTTTGCCCATACAGCTTGTCCCACATAGCTGCAGGGGACAGAATAACGATTGGTTTCCACGGTAATAAGGGAGGTTTTATTGACCTTGCATGATAAAAGCTTACAAGCTTCAAACCGGTTCGCAGGAAGGGGATGAAGATATTCCTTTTCCTTCTCCCACATTTCTAAGACAGTTTCTGATTTATTTGGGACGTGAGTCCTTCCAGCCTCTTTTAAACACCAATCCAGGAGATAGTCATTCAGTTCCTTAACTGATTGAACTTCCGGTAAAGGTACCAAAGCATTTCTTCTTATGTATCCAACTGTGCCTTCAACTCTCCCTTTTTCGTTACCACTTGCAGGATTACAGAATTCAGCCTTAAATACATAATGTGCTTGGAGCCCAATGAAAGATTCCTGTTCTAGCCGATCTCTTCCTTGGAGTATTTTTGTAACAGCTGTTTTTAAATTATCAAGGAGACCCTCTGTAGGGACCCCACCTAAGAATTCAAACGCATGGACAAAACCATCTAGGAATGCTTCCTGTTTTTCATGGAGATACGCTCTGACAAACCTAATACGGCTTGCGGAGAGCTGAACGCAGAAAAGGAAAATGCGTTGCTTTCGACCCTGTAGAATAATATCCGCCTCTCCCCAGTCGAATTGAAATTGGTGGCCGAGTTGAAAGTCCAGAGGAATGAATGCTTCCTGAATTTGTTGTCTGCGTTTGGCTACGATTTTACGAATGTTAGAGGCAGAGCCTTTAAAATCATATTCATCTTGTAATCTCTTAAAGATTTTAATGGCACTATGCTTTTGTTTTCTCCAGTTCTTTTGATCTTCTTCTAACCATTGGTCAATTATTGGAATGATCCGTTTTGTTTCTGGAGAGTATTCCTTTGTTGCATAGACGGTTTTTCTTAAGACTGTGGTCGGTGCTGTATTGTTTTTAAGGTATTTACTTACAGTGTTACGGGATATTCCAAGTTTTGTCGCTATTTGTCTTTGCGATAAACCTTCAACCTCTTTTAAAAATTTGATATTATGAAATTGAGCCATTTCGATCATCCTTTTCGTCCTCTCATATGTAGTAAGTTTGGTCACTTCCTATCATAAGAGAGGTTAATAGAATTGGAAATTAAGTGGCTCATTTTTTATGCGATCAAATCGTATAAAAGTGGCTCAAATTTAGATTATCAAAAACAATTGTCACGATGCACTGAAAATCCTTAATTTTTACTTGGAAAGAAGATACACCAACTACATTGTAGATGCCGATATTAAAGGTTTCTTTGACAACGTAAATCATGAGTGGATGATGAAATTCCTGCAGCATCGAATAAAAGACCCAAGCCTTTTGAGATTAATAGCTAGATTCTTAAAAGGGGGATATATGGAAAAGGGGAAGCTTTATAAGACGGAGGAAGGAACTCCTCAGGGCGGGCTCATTTCGCCAATTTTAGCGAATGTCTATCTCCACTTTGTGCTTGACCTGTGGTTTGAGAAAGTTGTAAGGAAACAATGTAAAGGACAAGCTTATATCGTAAGATATGCGGATGACTTTGTCTGTTGCTTTCAATACGTAGATGATGCACAAAACTTCTACTATGCGCTAATTCAGCGATTAAAGATGTTTCAACTCGAAATTGCAAGGGATAAAACGAAAATTATTCCCTTCGGGAGATTTGCGTCTGAAACATGTAGACGTAAAGGAATGGGTTAATTCCGGTGCCTGTCACTCCCCGATATTTGTCGAAGATTGATAGAATATTTGACTGGTAGTATCACTAATATTATAAGTTTTTTGGGGGAGAGGGCTTAGGACCTATCCCTTCTTTTTGTTTTGGAGGCGAAAGGAATTGAAAACTATTGCATATTACATATCGGATTATGGATTTGGTCATGCCTCAAGAAGTATTACAGTTATAAGGGAGCTACTTAATCATTCTGAAGTGGAAGTTATCATTTGCCATTCTTTTGCTCTATCTTTTATAAAAGAATCGCTTTATTCTGAACGGGTTCGTTACCGAAAGATTAAAACAGACATTGGATACTTCTTGGAAAGGGATTCTATTTTTCCTGATAAAGAAAAGCTGTTAGAGGAGTATCAGAAATTTGTTGCAGATTGGGGTCGTATTTTTGAGCAAGAGAAAAAGTTTTTGTTAAATGAAAAGATTGATCTCGTTGTATCCGATATATCTCCAGTGCCATTTGAGGCAGCTGATCAATTAGGGATTCCTTCCGTTGGTATTTCAAACTTCACTTGGTATACAGCTTATCAAGGATTGATTAATGATGCTGAGTTAACGACATTTAAAAAGGCTTACCAAAAAATGACCTATTTCTTCTCTTTGGCTGGAAGTAAAGAACAGTGGCAGATGAGATCTTATGATTATGGATTCTATTCGAGAGAAAGCGATTTAGAAGAAGTTAACAGAATAAGAAGTTCAGTTAATCCTGTGGGAGATAAGAAAATAGTTTTTCTTGGTCTTGGAATGAAAATTGGGGTTGATTCACTTGAACAACTGCCAATTTGGGATAGTCCTAACTGCATCTTTTTAGTATCCCACAATGTCCAAGTAAACCATAAGAATGTCTATCAAATACCTGCAGATTATTTAGAATCGCAAAATTATATTGCAGCCTCTGACTTAGTGATCCCAAAAGCAGGCTGGGGAATGATTGGGGAAGCACTCAGTGCAAACGTTCCTTTGCTTATTCTAAATCGTCCTTCGATGTAAGAGGATCAGAATACGATTGAATTTTTGATCAGGCAGCAACTTTGTGAGCTTATTGACTGGGAAGAGTTTAAGAAATTTCAACTTAATGAAGGCTTTATTGAGCAGTTGAACATTGTTATGGGCTCTAATGATTACGCACACTCTAATCAGGCAGAGAAAATTGCGAATGATTTGTTGAGACTTGTATGATGAACTATTGGCTGTGTGGTGAAAGATATTATACAGGGCAGGTATTATCAAAGGTCAAATTGAAGTTTACGATGAAACCACTTTGAAGAAGAAATATGCGACAATATTGGGCAAACGTATACTTAGGGACGTTAATACGAGGTTTACTGAAAGTGGTTGTATAGGTACTTAAACCAAACCATTAAAAGTATTCCTTTAATGGCTACAGGAGTACATAACATAGATATAAAAAGCGAGGAGGTGTAGCATATGCGTACTAGGAAGTGGTGGGTCCTTGCTGCCATTGCATGGATGATAGCAATATTCTTCTTTACACAGCTACCGTACTTCACAGGACATAACACGGGAAAAGTGATCCACAAGGTGGTTGTCACAGAACAACAATCGGTTAGCGCAACGAATGCTGCCCCTATCGATACCAATGAGCTAAATCTTCTAGTAAGAAAGACAACACATGTCATCGTCTTTGGAATTCTAGCATTTTTATTGCTTAAATCACTAGAAGCCTTGAGGTTTTCATATGTGCTGGCATGGTGCCTAACGGTGATCTATGCCATAACCGATGAATGGCACCAATCCTTTATGCCAAGGAGAGTAGCGGCTTATCAGGATGTTTTGTTTGATTCTTTTGGGGCGTTTGTTGTTTTATTGATAAGCTATTTTATAATTAAACGTAAAAAAGTAAAATCGAGAGATTAATTCATCACTAAAGGATTTTTATAATTCTTTAATTTTGGATAATACTTCTGTCTTTAGAAAGAGATCAGGAGAAATTGTAATGAAATAGCATGCAATAGGACAGATAAAGGCTAATTGCTAAGGAACCAAGAGAACAGGCCCCTTGGCTCCCGGAAATCCTGCAACAATCAAGAGAGAAATTTTTAAGCTCCAAGCCGCTTCGCATTTTCTGTATGGCTATGTCAACCAAGAAAGGAACATCATTACGGAATGGTCAGTAATAAATTTGGCACCGAAATATAGAGATGAATAGCTAGATTTAATCTATCAGCCTATAGTACTTGTCTACATATTGATGGCAAAATTATTTCCAATTACAAAGGAAGGGTTTCCTGCACCTCACGGTACAGGAAACCCCTTCCTATAAATAGACTGATACGGATTAGTTTCTATCAAATTGTTTTATTCGTAATATCGCACTGTTACCAATTGTTTTGGATTACAAAGATGATGTATCGGGTGTTGTCATTGGTATTTGTTCAGGACGAATTCTATTTTCATGATCGCCGCATATTGGACACTCAGAGTCTGTCTCTGGTGTTAACCACACACTTTGGAAAGCGGCTTGACCAGGAGTTTCTTTAAAGATGTGTGGAAAATACCAGTAGTCTTCTTCCATCGACATGGTAAGGTAATAGAATCCCTTAACTAGTAGTTTGTTGATAAATTGTCCGATGCCTTGTTCTAAAACGGCAGCTGAGAGAATAGATAATCCTATTTTGACGGCTGCGCTGGAAACATGCTGGATATCTGAGCTAAGTGCAATTTCGCCCTTCAATCGATTCGTCCCGTAATCTGTCTCAGGCAAGTGATTTATTCCGAAATGTTCTCTGACTGGTGCAGCACAGCGGTAGCAAGGCGTTTTTTCTGGGATACTAATAATCACTTCTCCGCCTTTTGCCCCTTTATACAGACCGACAAATAAACAAGGTTTCCCCTTACAAAAGGCAAATCGGTTAATTTGTAATTGTGCCGAAGGGTCATCCGTTGTAGCTATAACAAGGTCTGCAAAATCGAATATGCTTGAAAATTCCTCTGAACTGAAGTCACCAATATTTTTTTTGTAGGTGGTAATCGATAAACAAGGATTAATATTCATCATGTTCCGGGCTAACGCTTCAACCTTATAATCACCAACGTCATTTAAAGAATAATTCGTTCGTGATAAATTAGCGATTTCCACAATATCGGGATCAATGAGAATGAAAGATTCCACACCGCTTCGTACGAATTGTTCTGTCATGTAGGAGCCAACAGAGCCGGCACCAACAATTAAAATAGTATTGTTCTGAAGTTCATCAGATAAAAGCCCCTTCGTTCTGGCAAATAACCTTTCCTTTATATAGGTGAGGTCGTCCTCGGGACTAATCCCGGTATAGTAGCGATTCCACCCAGCAAACTTCGCTGTTTTGGAATCTTTACTTAAGACTAGTCCATTTTTTCCAAAGACCTTTTTATAAGGTCTAGGAGGTAAGAGGAATTGCTTCAACATTTTTTCAATTCTTTCGTTTACATCATAAATTTCTAAGTCCCATTCGGTTTGAATGAGCTCAATTTCATCGTCTACGCTAACAAGAATTGTTGGTGAGACTGCAGGATATGGGTAGTTTAGTGAAAGAATAATCTCAATCCCATGACTATCTGTCACTCGAAATGAGTGATCAGTTATGCTCTTAATTTGAAAGTCATCAAAAAAGTTTGGCAAGATTTTTTCTAACGAAAGTAGAAAGCTATCATTAATAGTGTTCTGATTCATGTTCTTTCCTCCTATTTTGCAAATGGAAATGTTCCTGTTTGACGGTATGCCGTAAAGCCGGCAGCCCATATGACCGATTTGGCATAGGCTTTTTCGAGGCTCGCATAACCGCCATTTGTCGATTTGTTTAAACATAGCCGGCCATCACGATATAAATGGCAGTCATGTATGTTATAGTTTTTATCGATTTTTGGGTAAACTAGCTTTACTTGATAATAAGAACCGTCAAAATATAAAAACATACTATATACTTGACCGAAGGGATCCTTAATGGAATACAGAAATCCATTAAAACCATCCCTGTTTACGGGCAATGTATTACTCGGAAGCTTTGGGTGAACTGGTCTCTGCTCTGTAACATTAGCGAATGTTCCCTGAGGTACTTCGGACAGGACCTCAGGTGGATGTGAAACTGAATCTCCTTGGACGATTTTACCTTCCCTTGTAACCGAAATTTTTTGGTTTGGGTTATGGGGATGTTCCACTCCATTTCTTTGATTTTGAAGCATAACCCTTTGCAGCTCATTTAAATCCACTGTATTTGTCATGTGTTTTTCCTCCTTATTAATAAACTTCAATTGCTACCCTTTTTTGGTCCGTTCCTGAGAATGTTATTTCACAGCGGAGTTTACTCTGTGAAGTATCAGTAACCTCATTATTAATTTGAATACTTTCAGGAGGACTGCTATGAAAAGTAATTAATTCTTCAGTGGCAGAGCATCTGTCCTCCTTTATTATCTCAACTGGAAGTACCTCATTCTGGAAGATATCATTTGGCTGCTGAGAACCTACTGGTGTCGTTTGGTTGCAGATATTCATTACTACTTCCTCATCAAATGTTTCTTCCTTTAAGTGAGGAACTTTGTAAGGGTTCTCTTCTAACGACTTTCGTATTGCTGCATACATTAGATAGTGACTTGCCCTCTTTTGATCCCATTGAATATGGACCTCTCGGCTATCATCCAAAACGGAATGAAGCATCCTTGGAGCAGAAACAGGATAATTGATATCACATGTCAAAAGAAATTCTGTTTTTTCATCTCCCATTTGGATACGTGCTGTGAGGAAGGGCTCACCATTCTCTAGGGCGAAAAGAACTACCTTGTATTGACCGTCTTCACCCAGCAATTTGCAGGTATTTTGAATGTCATCTTCAAATTGTTGTTTAGGAATTATTTTTACTTCAAGTTCTTCTAATGAAAAATCATTATTTCGGCTGTATGAGTTGGGTTGATCCTTGGTAGCAGAGTCTCTAAATCCTCCGAAAAAGGAGACTTTCTCCTTAGGTCCTAATGCAATTTCATGACTTTTTAATTTTTTACAATTGATATTATTGGTCACGATTGGTGCTACAAACATTTCTAAATGTTTGTTTGTGTTTAAACTTCCTCTCACTTCTATTACATCTGTAGAGGACGGGTGGTCCATCCCGCTAGGATGGGAATGGATAATGCCCTTGAACTCTAAACCACTCTCAAGCTCTCGTTTCTTTACTATTTGATTCAAGTACCTGGAGGGATTATAGCTTGAAAGTGTGGTTTTCGCTTTACTATCAAAAATAAGCCCGGTAATAACTCTGCTTCCTGGTATCCCTACCAATGCACCTCCTTTTTCTGCCGGTAAATCTGCGATTAAATTTTTCGTATCCTTTGTTACTTCGTCGGTTACGTAAACTAATCTAGATTCTTTTTCATCTCGTCTCATGTCGTCTTTCACCTCTCCATTGTATTTTGATTTCAAAATTGCAATTTTACCTAGCTGCACTAACATCATGAACAGAAATTTTAATGGCTAAACATCCTATTTTAAAAATTTTTTGAAATTTATTAACAAAATAAAAAACCACAGACATGGTCTGTGGCATTTAAGGGAAATGCATTTACTCAGCTTTCTTTTCTACGATCTGAATTTCTAATCCTAATCCATCTAATGTTTTTAACAATGTATCAATGGTATAAGTCGATGCACTGGTGACTCTTGAAAATTGTGTATAATTCAGATTTTCTATTTTTTCACATGCTTGACGGTAGGTTAAATTTTGTTCTTTTAATTTCTCTTTAACTTTTGTAGCAATGATTTTTTTAGGAAGCTGCAACATAATATAATCTCTTGGTATATCAAACTTTTCAGTTAGTTTATAATTTTTCATTACGGTTGTAGTCTCCTTTTAGAGATATCACTCTCTAAAAAATTATTATTGATTAACCTATATACTTTTCTTTCGATAGAGATGTAGTTCTCTAACAAACTAATTGACGCAGGGTAAATCAAAAACTTCTTCTAAATTTACTATTGATTAATCTATACTTATCTTTCGATAGAGATATAGTTCTCTACAAACTTCTATTATGAAGTAGGGTAAATCAAAACTTCTTCTAAAATTTATTATTGATTAATCTATATTCTTTTTTTTGTATAAATATAGTTCTCTACAAACTTCTATTGAGACGTAGGGTATATCAGAAACTTCTTTTAAAATTTCATTAAATATTAAGTGTTATTCGATTTCCTCCCCAAAATAAATATTCAAGTATTATTTAAAATTTTTATAAACACATCCTTTTGTATTTTGTTAGTATCTCTTATTAATCTTTACACATTTACAATTTCCCAAACTTTTGTAATTAAGTTAAATCAAATATGTTTTAAACTTCATCTATATTTTTTTAGGAGGGGAGGTTGAGAAAAACTGTTGTTTCTCTCAACCAGTTAAATTTATAGGATTTCAAAATTGTGTAGAAGATAATTTGAGTCATCTTCTAAACTAACAATCAACTTATAGTATTGGTCATCTTGGTACCCTAATTCCCAAAGATGGTGACCAATTTCTGTGACTTCAATTCCACCTTCTTTAAAGTGTACTAAGCTTTCAAGTTGAATCAGTCCAAATTCATCAACTGGTGCTAGTATTTTAAACACTACGCTCCTTTCATTATCAATTTTTCTTTCTAGTTTTTCACTACATGCCTCTGTAATCTTGATACTTTCCCAATCCATAAAGGATCCCCCTAAAAAAGATATATAAGAAGTAGTTTTTCTTGTAGGAAAAATTACTTTTATCACATATTCTCACTATGCTAAGCTTATTCCTTCAAACATTCAAAAGCTTACAAAAGTAGTTATTATTCTTCAAATTCCGGTGCCTGTCACTCCCCGATATTTGTCGAAGATTGATAGGTTGTCAGATAGCTAAACAGTGATAGAATGTAGTTGCAGTTCCATATTGTTGGGGTGGTTGGTTGTCGGTCTTCTTTCCGTAATTGCGGAAGGAGGTGATAATCATGGAAACATTTCTTGATATTCTACGAGAAGTTCTGAAGGGAATTGTGCGAGAAGTAACCGCATATTCTTTTCGGAAGAATGTTCTAGAAAACGAGAAAACCACCCTGCGCCGTCGTAAGCAAAAGGGTGGTTCAGATAAAATATAAACAATGACAACCACTAGCCTGACGGTAGAAGCTGCATGGAGAAGTGTTACCAGCACTTCTCTTTTTTATTATATGTCCATTATACAAAAAATTATTCCAGCTGAGAAGGGATTCGATCTCATTCTAGTCGCTTTACTCCGCTGATTATTATTGAGGATTGATAGGCTTTTGTGTGTATTTGGCAAGTGAAAAATGTATCAAACGGCAATTAAAAATGTGCTCCTTGCTTATGAAGTGGAATGTACCCTAATTCATCTAAAACTAATAAATCTAGCTTTTCAATCTGCTTGAATAAACGGCTCAAAGTTCCTTTCTCATTAGCGTCTAGTAATCTATTTACTAATCCTGCTACGGTATAAAATTTGATTTGTTTGCCATATTTATGTACGGCATTTAATCCTATTAAAGTAGACAAAAAGGTCTTACCAGTACCTACACCACCATAGAAAATTAAATTCTCTTTTTTCTCGATAAATTTACCATCAAATAAATAGTCCTTTGTCAAACCTTGATTATACTCAATTTCATCCCATTTAAAAGGTACACTCGGTGCTTTTGGTAATGATGCTTGACTCAATAATAAATTGATCCGGCGTTCCTCCCGTTGTTGTATCTCAAGTTCCATTAACTTTAATAGATACTCTTCATTGGAAGTAGCCTGGACCTCCTTATAATTTTGCCGGATCCAGCTCAATTTTAGTCTCTTCACATATTCTTGAATCGTCGATTCCATTAAGATACACCGCCTTTTTGAAAGAGCTGATCATAATGGTTTGCGCCTCTAGTGGCAGGTGGCATAGATGGAACCGTTCCTTTTACTTGAATTTCCTTTCTCTGTCCACGACCATTGATTAGTTGATAGAATACTTGTTTAATCGAATCAACCGAAGGATGCCCACTTTCTGAAGCACTGTTAAGGGCTTGAGTAGCGTAAGTAAAATCATGTTCTTTTAACAAAACAGATAATAAACGTAGGGCTTCTTGTTTCTCATAAACGGTACAATTCTCTAAGTAAGCTTGCCATTCTTGAGGCAATTGTTCATAAAAGCTTGTGTATTTAATGGCTGTTGGTCTTTTTGCCATCAGATTTAAGTATGGTTGCCATTCCATTGATTTCTTCTGTTTTCCATACAGCCTTGTATGGCAAATTATGAGTTCATGCTTCTGAGTTAATATCTCTACTTTATCAAATGATATTCTTGCCAAAACTCCACATTTAGCAAAACGAGGAGAGGTAGAGTAGAGCCTATTATCTGTACCTTTTCTAGCCTCTAGCGGTAGGGCTGCATCATTTACCACCTCATACAATTCTACTCTCATCTTAGATACATAATCTCTTACAGTACGTTCTGGACCTTCAAAATCAAACTCATTTACTAGTTGATCAAATATTCTTTTAGCTGTTCTACGGAACTTCTTCTTTTTCTTTAAATCCTCCTTAAGCCATTGATCTATTATTGGCTTTACGGAATCCATGACTCGGCGTTTTCGCACTTGCTTTTGTCTTGTTTCGTTCCAATCTTCTTTATCAGCATTCCTTTAATGGTTACAGGAGTACTTGTCATACATATGAAAAAACGAGGAGGTGTAGCATATGCGTACAAGGAAGTGGTGGGCCCTTGCAAAAACCAGGTGCCAGGCACCATCCATCGAATTTCCAATCTGCCTCGTTAGTCTTATGTGGGCCACAAGAAAGTCAAATAGCAGTTCACAAATTATATATATTTATTTTGAATCCAGAGAGGGATTTTTTAGATTTTACTTACCTCTTTTGTAATATAACTGCCCGTTAGCGTGATAAGGTTGAAGGAATTTAGTACTGGCAAACTTGGAGCAACTGATTTTCTACCTTGTTTATTCTTACAAATACCTAGCATAAGAACTTCGTTAGTGAGACTTTGTTATCATTTTGCTTAGTGTATACTACCATGTAACCTTCTCTCTATTTGCAGAACCCTTTTTAATGGGGACTCTTCCGTTGATACTTGTTGCTCTCAACTTTGGCATTAGTGGCACTGAGTCATGGCAATATTCAAGAATCCTAAAAACTTGAAAATCCATATGGTAATTTCTTTTGGATAACATCTTCAATGTGAGAAACATAAAATGTACAGTACATTTTATGTTCCAATTATTTTAATAAAGGATTTTGGACCTGTGTAAGCATATTCGTTATGGGTCAAAGTATTTAAGGTTGTTCCAATATTCTCAATTCCAATGCTGCTAAAATACTTTCCCAACGTATTTTCCTGATATGGAAGTATAAATTGCCCTATTTTGGAAATAATTATACGAAATTGAAGAATATTATTCATAATGGACACAAAATGTACCTAAAGTTAAAAATATATTTACTTTATAGATTTCATATGTTATGTTGCTAATAATTGGAGGTGACTATTTTGGATAAAACTATTGTTCGTTTACAACAAATTGAATTGATTAATTTTAAGAATGTAGAGAACGGTACCGTTATGTTTCCAAGCTATATGAAACAGGACTACTTCAATAATAAGGCTGAAATAATTGGGCTTTACGGTCAAAATGGTTCTGGAAAGACTGCCCTTGTCGACGCCATGTGGATTCTTAAACACGCATTAAAAGGAGAAAAACTTCCATCAAATACGGTTGACTATATTTTACAGACATCATCTTCATCAGAATTAAGATTTATATTTAATTTAGATCATCAAGATGAGAAGTTTCTTATTTATTATGAAATTGAATTGAGTAAGATTGATGAAGATAGGATAAAGATCACAAAAGAAAACTTATCTTATAAGAAATTCCAAAACGGAGAGTGGAAGAGCAAAGCTGGGATTATTGACTATAATTTAAAATACAAAGAGAGTATATTTAAGCCGATAAAAAATTTCAAACTTTTAACTGCGAATAATTCCGATAAACATATTGAATTAGGTGTATCTAAGAAACTAGCAGAGAAAAATACCAACTCTTTTATTTTCAGTTCTGAAACTGAAGAAATCATTAGAAATAGTGAATCATTTAAGGAATATACAAATATAATTTTGGCCCTTAAATACTATGCCAATCTAAACTTGGTTATTATTAAAAATGATCATGCCGGAATAATCAACATGAACTTACTTATTCCCCTAAGGTTTAGATTAACCGACAAAACGAGTGTTACTCAAGGAGATTTAGGGATTGGATTATCAAAGCCATCTGTAGTGCCAGAACAAGTGTATCAAGTTGCAAAAAAAGTTACTGCTCAGATGAACATTGTGTTGGGAACTATCATTCCTGGACTAAGTATTGATATAAAAAACCATGGGAAGGAATTAAAGGAAGAAGGAACAGAGGGTGTAAGGATTGAGCTTGTCTCCGTAAAAGGTGGTTTAAGTATACCTTTAAGATATGAATCAGATGGAATAAAAAAGATTATTTCAATGTTAAGTACACTCATAGCATTGTTCAATAATCCAGCAGTTTGTGTGGTTGTTGATGAACTCGATGCCGGTATTTATGAATATCTTCTTGGTGAAATGTTGCAAATTATTAACGAGAGCGGAAAAGGGCAACTGATATTTACATCTCATAATTTAAGGCCTCTAGAGATGTTAGATACAAATTCGTTAGTATTTACAACAACTAATCCAAAGAATAGATACCTTAGATTTGCCAATGTGAAGAGCAATAACAATCTACGAAATCTCTATTATAGGAGCATTAACCTAGGTGGTCAAAAAGAGAATATTTATGAAGAAACCAATAGTTTTGAAATTAGTCGCGCTTTCAGAGTAGCTGGGAGGGTGATTAATGAAAACTAAAAAGATTATTCTGTTTATTGTTGAAGGGATTTCTGACCAGACAACGCTTGGTCTTATTCTTTCGAAACTTATTAAAACAGAAAATGTGATGTTTCACCTTGTAAATGGGGATATTACTACAGATAAATTTACTACTGTAGCGAATGTAAATATTAAGGTTAATGATCAAATTAAAAGTTTCCTTAGTCGATACCATTTTAAAAAATCAGATTTACTAAAAGTTATACACTTAATAGATACCGATGGTGCTTTTGTAAGGGAGAATTATATACAAGAAGACGATGTTGATGGTTTTATATATTCTCCTGCCTTTATTAAAGCTAGAAAAGTCGAAAGTGTTCTACAACGTAACCAGAAAAAGAGCGCTATACTTAATAAATTATGCACTTGTTCGAAAGTATCAGATATACCCTATTCTATGTACTATTTTTCATGTAATTTAGAACATGTATTACATAATGAATGTAATATGGATGACAGTAAGAAAGATGAGGTTGCTAGTGAGTTTACGGATAAATTTTTTGGAATAGAAGAAGAATTTGTTGAGTTCATAAGAAATGATGAATTTGCTGTTCCAGGTGATTATAAAGAAACATGGGATTTTATTAAAAGGGATAATCATTCACTTAAACGACATTGCAATTTCCATCTTTTTTTTGATTAATACCGGTGCCTGTCACTCCCCGATATTTGTCGAAGATTGATAGGTTATTAGATAGCTAAACAGTGATAGAATGTAGTTGCAGTTCCATATTGTTGGGGTGGTTGGTTGTCGGTCTTCTTTCCGTAATTGCGGAAGGAGGTGATAATCATGGAAACATTTCTTGATATTCTACGAGAAGTTCTGAAGGGAATTGTGCGGGAAGTAACCGCATATTCTTTTCGGAAGAATGTTCTAGAAAACGAGAAAACCACCCTGCGCCGTCGTAAGCAAAAGGGTGGTTCTAAAAATAATCTACTTAATACAACCATCACCCTGACGGTAGAGGCTGCATAGGAGAAGTGTTGGTAGCACTTCTCTTTTTTATTATATGTCCATTATACACAAAATTATTCCAGCTGAGAAGGGACTCCATCTCATTCTAGTCGCTTTACTCCGCTGAGGATTGATAGGCTTTTGTGATATATTTTCCGTATTATTTATTTTTTTCTAATAGATAGTGCAGGATTTTGAATTATTTTGTAGAAATTTAGTATAGAAATACTCATATTGTATCTTCATCTACAAACCACGAAATCACACTTTATTCCTTAACCTCTCGCAAGTCATTTCTAATTTATCCATGTATTATTTTGAAAATAAAGTTACTTTTGGAGGCTGTTTTATGACGGTTAATGTTTCAAGTATAGGTTTAAAAGGACTTGAGGGTTATCGGGTTCATGTGCAGGTGAGAATATCTCCAGGTAAGGAATCGATGGTGATCGTAGGGTTGCCAGATGCTTCTGTCAAGGAGTCAAGAGAACGGGTGATAGCTGCTCTTAGTCACTTTGGAGAAGACGTAACAGATCAAAAGGTTGTCGTTAATCTTTCACCGCCTGAACAAAAAAAGAATGGACCGTTGTTTGATTTGGCAATCGCGATTGCTTCCTTAAAGGAACTAAAGGTTTTTAAGGAAGAAATCAAGCAAGATACTGCGTTTATTGGTACATTAGCACTCGATGGAACGATTGAGAGTGCGGAGGGGTTACTGCCAGCATTACTTGCAGCGAAAGCGCTTGGTCTAAAGCTGCTCTACATACCGGATGATCCATGGATACCGATTAACATGCTGCAAGGATTGGAATTAGTTGTCGTAAATCATATTAAAGAAGTGGTTCAGCACATACAAGGACAACAAAGTCTTTCATTTCTTTCTAAACCTAGGACTAAGAAGCAAGCACCGCAATTTTCTGAAGCAGTTCAAAAGGATTTTTGTCATGTTATTGGTCATGAACAGGCAAAACGGGCATTAGAAATTGCAGCGGCTGGTGAGCATAATGTACTAATGAGCGGTCCACCAGGCTGTGGAAAAAGCCTGCTGGCTGAAACTTTTCCCTCCATTCTTCCTTCCCTAACAAATCAAGCTCAACTAGAAGTGATGAGTCTTTATCAACTAGCAGGAGAAAAACGAAGTTATGACCAAGCCGTCCCATACAGACACCCTCATCATTCCGCCTCTTCTGTGGCAATTATTGGTGGCGGTTCCAGTCCCCGACCTGGTGAAATTTCACTGGCCCATCGTGGTGTGTTATTTCTCGATGAAATTGCGGAATTCACAAAAAAGACTCTAGATATGCTCAGACAGCCACTTGAAACTGGCAAGGTAACGATAAGCAGAGCACATTCTACCGTAACTTACCCATCTTCGTTTATCCTCATTGGTGCAATGAATCCCTGTCCTTGTGGTTATTTTAATTCAAATTATCATTACTGTACCTGCTCGGTTAAACAAATTCAAAGCTATCGGAATCGATTATCAGGACCAGTACAAGATCGAATTGATATTCTATTATCATTAACATCGATCAATTTAGACCATCTGTCAAAGGTTGAAGAATCGTCCATGCAAATTCGCGAGCGAGTTGAACATGCACGCCTATGCCAATTTGAACGCTATCAGTCTGAAATAACAAATGCTAAAGTTCCATTTGAACAGATTTCCAAAACTAGCCCGTTAACAAATGAGCAGCAACGAATACTTACAAACGTAGCTGTTAAGCAAAATTGGAGCAACCGGGTCCAAATCAAAATCATTCGCTTGGCTAGAACCATTTCAGACTTAGCTGGAGAGAGCAGGATTACTGACAATGCAATTTGGGAAGCGATGACACTACGACGCTCAGGTTCTTCTAAACAACAGAGTATTGCGAGGGAGACATAATGGCACGTCCACAGAGAGTTTGGATTCATCATCGGTTTTATCATATTGTTTGTCGTGGTAATCGCCGTGATCCGTTGTTTCGAAACGCTGCTGATTTTCAAGCCTTTTTCCATATCCTTCAACAGCTCCATGAGAAAATACCGTTTGAAATTGCCTCCTACTGTTTAATGACCAATCACTATCACCTTCTCATTCGCTCAAAAGACGCTTCTTTTTCAAAGCTCATGGGATTAATTAACAAGCGCTATGCCAATTATTACAATACCAAGTACCGTTTAACAGGGCATGTCTATGAAAAACGATTTTATGACAAGATGATTGAAGATAAAGAAGGAATGCTAGAAGTCAGCCGTTATATTCATTTAAATCCAGTAGAGGCAAAAATGGTCAGGAGACCAGAGTATTACCCTTGGAGCAGTTATCATTTGTTTAAGAACCCTCAAACCGTAGCACCGTCCTATATAAAAATGGAGAGTCTATTAGATTATTACCTTGGAACCATTGAAGAGAAGAAAGAAAAGTACTGCCAAACTTTACGTATCTAAAATCGGTACCTGTTACTCTTTAATACTATGAATGATTGATTAGTCTTGGATTGCTTCGAACGTAATGATTTGATTCATATCGTCAATATCTAGCTTTATTATAAAAGATGTAGAGTGATGTTATTGGATATACCACTTTATATAGAAACGTTTTTTCATTAAAGGATTATTGGGCTAGTCTAGAAAGACTTTATTAATTGTTTCGCCCAATGGATATGAGGGTAATGTATGAATGAGGAGTTGATGATAATGAATAAAAAAATTGCTGTTTTAGTAACGAATGATTTTGAGGATTCCGAATATGCCGTACCTGTACAGGCCTTTAAGGAAAAGGGTGAGGTAACCATAATCGAGATGGAAAAGGGTAAAACCGTAAAAGGAAAGCAGGGGAAAACCGAAGTCGTTATTGATGAAAGCATTGATGATGTATCCCATGAGGAATTTGATGTACTTTTCATTCCAGGCGGATTTTCACCAGATATTCTTCGAGCCGACGAGCGTTTTGTTCGTTTTGCAAAAGCATTTATGGATGCTAAAAAACCTGTGTTAGCCATTTGTCATGGACCTCAGCTGCTTATTACAGCGAAATCGCTTGAAGGGCGTGACATAACAGGCTATAAATCG
This sequence comes from Neobacillus canaveralius, assembly GCF_047237705.1. Classification (NCBI taxonomy): domain Bacteria; kingdom Bacillati; phylum Bacillota; class Bacilli; order Caryophanales; family Bacillaceae; genus Neobacillus; species Neobacillus canaveralius. Next base: position 443,006 of record NZ_JBDFLL010000001.1, read on the forward strand.
ATTCATGTTGATTTAGAAAATGCTGGCGCTAATTTACACGACAAGGAAGTAGTCGTTTGCCAGAACCAGCTGGTCACAAGCAGACAGCCGGAAGACATACCGGCATTTGTGCAAGAATCATTAAGAATAATAGGATAACAGTTAGGCAGAAGGGGCTCCTTCTGCCTAATGTTTTTTATTACTGGTGCCTGTCACTCCTCGATTAAAAGACAGGTCTAGGATATGGCGCAGCTATGGTGTTGGCGGTTTTAATATTTTTGAAATGGGGTTATTGGTTTTCACTATTGTAATTGGAGTTTCTGCCTGGTTATTAGGCGTCAATAATAACCAGGGTAGATGAGGTTCAACAAGTAAGGGAAAAAAGATCTAATCCGCACTTAGTAAAGTTTAAAAGTGGTAAAGTGCCATAGGGACGTTTCATAAGGAATGGGCTATTGCACCTTTCGGTGTAATAATCCATTCCTTTTTATGTTGATTTAAGATAATGATAATAAAGTCCATTAACGAGAGTTCAAAATTTAGGGTCAGTCCCCCATTGCATTAAAGCGATGGGGGACTGACCCCTTTTTTACGGCTAAAGTTTAAAGCAGTAAATTATAAAGGTGATGATAAGTATATATATACACCATCCATGCCTATGGTATGAGGCGATGATGTGTTATTTTTTACATATAGGGAGAGAACAGGCCAAGAAAACCAGGTAAATCATCCAAATGGTAGTTGTCAATGAACAACAAGCTGCCAGCCCTTCAAATGATCCAAATCATCAATATTAGAGAGCTAAACATACTTTTAAGAAAGGCAACATATGTTTTCGTTTTTGGTATAATAGTATTTTTACTAAATAAACTTGGATTATCTATATTTGTTAGGAATGTTAACATTTTATATGAAAAGAAGAGAGATAAAAGCAGGTGAATAATATGAACAAGTGTGAGCGCTGTGGGTCTAATAATACGAAAGTTCATTTAACAATGGATGAGGGTACCATGCATTTATGTATGGATTGTTATAACCAACTCCTATCTGAGGAACTTGAAGTTGATTTGGAGCCACTGATTGAGTCTTTTTCATTGAAGGATTATCAAGGCATTAGCCGTACCTTTATTGTGGAAAGACGACTAGACCCCTTGGGAATTTTCCTTGAAGCCGTGGAAAACATAGATTTTGGCTACAAATTTGCGGTATATGGTGATTTAAATGATAACCAGTTTGTATTATTGAATAAACTAATTGAAAAAGTTGGAAAGGGAATAGGGAAGCAGCAAGTGGAAAGAAAGGTTTTCCCTAATGGACAACCTTACAACACCATTATTGATGGCCAATTCACAGGCCTAATAGAGTATGATGAAACTGCTGACGGAACTCCGCTTATAATTATTGATGGAAAGCCATATAAATGGGGGGAAGTTGGAAAAATGCTAATGGCCTATGAGGGTTTTCAAATCAAGCTAAAAATGGTTGAAGTTACTGATGATGTCGAGTGAAGCAATGGGTACACCGCCTTATTTCATAAGTTCAATTTATATAGAGAAAGCCCAGACCCAGGCCTCCTGTAGTACGGATAACTGCTCTATTATGAAATTTGTTTCATATGTTGAGTAAATTATTTTCTCCAATGACTATGTGGACGGTTCTATTGCACTTGTTCGTGAAGTTTTTAAGGGGATTATGCGGGAAACAACGGCACATTTAGTGGGACAGCTTTGGTGTTTTTTTTACAATTCCTGCACTTATTATTTGGAAAAACCTTGAGATTACTGGATTTATATAAAAACTAATTAAACGATTAGTTAGTTCTGTAACATGGTTATATTTGCAAAAATTTGTACTTTGCTAGTTTCTATTGTCACTTTTGAAGATAATTCCAAAAACCACAACCACTATACGACAATTAATTTTCTTGAAAACAGGCAAAAGTTCGTTTGATTAGAGGGCTTAAGCACTATTTAATCAAACATTTAATTAGTTAAAGCTAATTTAACCAAACGATTGATTAAATTAGCTTTAAGTACTGTTAAACCTGAGTTTGTCCTCCTTGGTGGTTATGGAATTTGTCGAGAAGGGGTTCTAGTAAAAAGCTAGGAAACTTTGGATGCAAGGGAAGAGGGGTCTAGCAACTCGCGTGCAAGACCCCTTCCTTTACACAGGTTTGAATTTCTCTGTTACTCCCCAAGTTTTCACGAAGGTTGATTGTTTCCTATACTATTTACTTGCCAAATCGAAATCAAAATATCCTGCAGAAGGTGGGACACCATTTACTAATTCATTCATAAAAAGCGAAAAGATAATCTTATCTGTTTTTCCCGCTTGAGTTATTGATTTAGAATGTTGTTAATCGCTTGAATAGCAGCCTTTGGAGGATCATGGTCATCCTTACCGATGCCTATTGGGTACTCTTCTGAAATATGTCGGACTTTACCAGGGCTGTTATTTGCAAATGCTTGGATGGTCCCATCTTTATAATAGAAAACCTCAATGTAGTACAATTGCCCTTGATTCTCGAAGTTTCTCCATATATTCAATTTTACAATTTCACTATTTTTCTTGTTCAACTGCTAACCCTCATATCGCACATTTTTTTTGAAACGATTTTCATTTATATATCCTATCTGTTTCATTTATTTTTCCAATGCTGGAACGAGTGTCTTACTTTCATTTGTCCTTTTTTTGATCAGTGAGCTCCTGTTCGAATAAAGTGTCAAAGTCTATACAATCGTAGATTTTTACAGTAAGTTCTCCTGGCGGTATGTCTAAGCCCTTCGTAAGTTTAAAGATGGTATAGAGTGATGGAGCTTTTAGGTTTCTTTCAATTTCACTTAAATAGCTCCGATCTAAGTAGATTTCATTCGCTAGCTCTTCTTGCGTCATACCTTTTGCTTTTCGTAAGGATCTAATTACTTTTCCTATGTAAATGGTCTTTTCTTTCAAGAGAAATTCTCCTTTTTATGACCATTACAAACCTAGGAATGTATTTTCTCCACGGGCTATAGCCCACAAAATGCCTCGATTACTAAAAAATAGGTTCACTAATTTAGTGATCTTTGTTGTAATCCGAATGACCGCTTGCCAGACTATTTGGTTTAATAGAATGAAATCCCTTATAGGGGCACGGATTTTTTTCTTGTATTTTAGAACGGTGCATTCACTCTATAGAAAACTTGATTTTCCATTTCCATCATAAATTCTGAAGCTTTTATTCCAAGTCCGGAAGCAAGGGCTAAAATGGTATATAGACTGGGCAGTTTAAGATTTCGTTCAAGAATACTAATATAGGATCGATCTAACCCGCTCAGGTCCGCAAGTTCCTCTTGCGATAATTTCCGGTCCTTTCGCAGTCTTTTTAATGCCTTGCCAAAATCTAGGTGCGAATCATTATCCACCAAGGAACTCCTCCTTTGAATAGTAGATTTCATTTTTCTTCTTCTTCTAAAATGTCAAAATTATACTTGCCTGATTTCTCCTTAAGAAGCTGATGCCTTTTTGGCGGTTCCAGATATAAGAGGAGGGGACTAGCTTGAATTCCTCTTTCCTTCGTGAGTCGTTTTAATTGATTGGCTGTTTGAAGTTTATTGTTAAAAGCAGTTATTTTTGCATCGACAAGCAGGAAATGACCGTTGCTCAATTCTACCTGTGTCTTGTTGCCGATTGCTTTGATGTTGATAATATGGTCGGGATTAAACCAGATGCAGTCTTGTTTTTGTGGGGACTTGCTCGGAAAAAGGCAAACGCTTTGATAGGGATTTACAATGATTGGACATTTAACCGTCTTATTAAGAATGTGTTTTGCTCCAGCTATTGCACCCCGTAAATCAAAGCCTATGTATGTTAATGTATCGTCCAATAAATGTAGTGGAGGTCTGTCCACCAGTAAAGTCGTTTTTTCTACCATGATTCTGGAACATAGCTTTCCATGTTGATCATATTCACCCATCACAAGTATCACTTTCTTATCAATAAAGAAATTTTTAATTATAATAGTACTCCGCTCCTTTAGTGGTAAAAATTTGAAAAAGTTACCTTACAAATCTATTAAACGCTAATCGGGACTTTTTTACTGCAGACTATAGTAAACAGGATTCGTCATAATTCGAGTGAATTTTGACAAAAATACGACATTTTTACGAATTGGTTCGTTTCATATCCTGAATGACATTAAAATCCTTTATTCATTTGGCTGCAGCCAATCCCAGTCTGGATTTATGCCATCTATAAAAGTATAGGTTATAGGCGTTGTAGTCCCCATTTCAGATATCTTTTCCAAATAGAAGGTCATGAATTTGTTGTTTAAGATTCCATAAAAGTAGGCGATCGGATTTTTTACAAGATTGGTCCTTTTTATTTTTCGAATCAGTTGTCTAAAAGCCTGGATGGAGATGTCTAGTATATCTTCTAGGTCATTCTTACACTCAAAGCGAAAAGCAGTAATTTGCACCATGTGCCAATATTCTTCAATGGTTTTTGCATCCGTGAAAAAGTATTTTACCAGCTGGACAAAAGGTTGTGGTACTGTGCTGCTTACATAGGAATAGTCTAATGTTGACGGTTCTTCGTAACGTTTAGTTATCTTTTGATTATTTGTTTTTAAAAGATTACTAGTTTCATATTGGTGGTTCATTTTTTCCTCTTTGGGTAGTTCATTCGATGGAAAACGATTAAACTGATATAAATTGCTAGACTGCGAACCGTTTTTCCTTTCGGTTTCAAAGACCGTAATGATCCCAAATTCCCTTGCTTTCAAAATCATCCGTTTAAAGGTAGACCTTGATATGCCGTTATCATGGTATTGTGCGTGAATTGATTTTAAGATGGTTCCGATTTTGGCATTGCATACGCCGGGAACTTTGGCGGCAAATCGCACGAGCCTTTTTAATCCCACCAGCTCCCCTTTAGTAAAATCACGCTTGTGTTGTAATGACCACATTTCCATATGTTGATTAAATTCCTGTAGGGAACTAAATTGTGAGAACTGCTTAAATTCTTCCGTATTACCCGATTTTATACTCACGATTACTAACACCCTCTCATCAGCTTGTAGGCTCTCGACCAGCACTTCTACAGTAACAAGATTGGCTGAGTAAATCGAACTGCCCTATTCTACTTTTGAGGGCATTTTTAGGACGAAACGTCAAAAAACGCCCTCAAAAATGATTTTTGAAGGCGTTTTTTGCATTTTGGGTCGATTTTCAATTGAATTCGGTTGCCGAAGGAGCGGACCATGGGGACGGTTCTAATGGATTTTAAAAGATATGGATATAATTCCTATTAATGTTAAAATGGTGGTTAGAAATACTTATGAAACTTATTGGAAGAAGGGGTAGTGTTGAGTTTTTTAAGTCTTTGGCCTCGGCGGCTGTAAAACAAGTAAATAAGGTTAATAGTTTTGAATTTGTTAAAAATAATGCTCCAAATGAAATTGTTGTTTACATAATGAAGTGAAAGTTGTTAAAAGATTTTATTATAATCCAACAACCGTAACTTTAGAAGAGTAATCGTTATGGGAGGAAATATGGAAAAGTTCATCAATTTAGATATTAGTGAAATTGAGATTAAAAGTGTCTCTCTTAAGCATAACAAAGAAGATTATGAGCATCTATTAAATAATTGTACTGGAGGAAATAAGCTAATTATTTTCACGTACAACCTTAATATAAAATTATTTAAAAGTATCTTAACTAAACTAAATGAAGATGCTGAGATTATTTTAGTATTTAATGGCTCAACGAACGGTATTAGTAAGGATGAGATAAAGAAAACGGAATGGTTTTTTAAGGAACTATTAACATTACATACAGAAAGAAAATTAACTACTTACCTTACTTATTTTAATCACGCTAAATTTATCCTTACGGATCATTATATATACCTGAGTTCGGCAAATTTTTCCGAAGGCTCTAAGAATAACTTAGAGTTTTCTATCATCGGTCAGTATAACAATCGTGTTGAAGAAAGAATAAGAGAAATCATTCGTTATGTAAGCGAGCACTCCATTAAGATATATCTGGATGAAAGTGATAATACCTTGAGTTTACGTTCAACTCTAATCAGTCGGAAGACGTACAAAGAGATTATTGATGATATGAGAAAATTCAAAGGGTACCTTAACGGTTATGTTTCTGATCTAGATGATAATGATTACTGGAACCTCGGCGCAATTACTGGAAACATTGAAGAGGAATTTAAACAAATACAGGAAAGATTAGTAGATTCCCAAGATGTTATTGAAGAATTGTTAAAAGAAATGAAAAGTTATTGGGATGAGATAGAAGAGAATGAAGAAGAAGACGAATATATAACTGAAATGGAAGATGAAATTGAAAGTGTCCAAGTAAAATATAGAGAAGAGAAACAAACTTTAGAGGAATTACTGGTATCAATAGAAGAAATATATCAGAAAGAATGGAGTAAAGTATTTGAAAGAGAGAGTATCAGGGCAAATTCGGACGGAATACTCGATAGTGACCAAATCAGGGTACATGCAGAAGAACAAACCGTGTTTGAATTTAAAGAGGTACTTCGTAAGAATACTTACTTAATAGATAAAAAGTTAATTCCTTGTTTACAATCAATAAAATCTATTGTGGATGAAGCTACATCCCTAGCAGTAGAAATATATGAGTACTATTTGAAATTAGATAATACTGATGAAGAAAATCTCATTTTTGCCTATACAAACCCTGCGAAGTTTACTAAGCATTTAGAAATTTTAGAGGACTTGAAAAGTAAAATAAAAATATAAGAGCTTGCTATTTGGATTTTTTATTAAAGGCGCTTTTCGGAAATATTGTTGCTAAAATTGATTGAATGCGGATTTCATTGTGACAGGACAAGCCTAAAAGGGTTATCGGCCATTCAATCAAATGTTTGATTAATAGATTTGGAGTTAATTAAACGTTTGATTAGATATGCATTACGTGCTGCTAATGCTGTGTTTATTCGTCCGTGGAAGCAGGAAAGTTATCGAAAAAATCTTATAGTGAAAAGGAAGTGGTTTCTCACATCTTGTAATGTAAGAAACCACTTCTGCCAGCAACGTTGAATGGCAGTACCATTGCTTTTTGTATTTTTCTCAAGAAAAAAGGACTTTAAAGGTCCTAAAAGCGGTAGTAATCGATGACTCTCCGCAGCGTCTTCCTTATGAAAATTGATTAATGTTAATACCATTTTTTAATAAGGCTACTAATTGTGTTTGTAGTGTCCATGTAGCAAGGGCAACTCCATTGGAAAAAACGATGTGATTTTTTGCAGGTAGTCCAAGTAAACTATTTGCGGAAAAAGCATGACGTAATGCTGTTTCCCCATAAATAGATTCTTGTAGAAATTGCTCACTTCCTAAAACGAAATTCCAAACATCCTTTTCAGTCGTAGCACGTTCAACTTTTTTAACAATGCCAGGACCCCACAAAGTATGAACTTTCTCATTTATCTCAATCAAGTTTGCTTGAACGAGGTAGTTGTATCGAACTAAAACAGGGTGTTGTTCCGTTACACTAACAGTTATTTCTCGATAGTCATCCCCATCATATGCTTGCACCGTTAAATTAACCATCGGTAGCTTCTCTGGTCCATGAATCAAGTCAACAACGGTTGCTGATGTGCCACCCAATGTCATGACCCTATCACCTTCTTGGGTTTTGCTATCATAAATAGTTAACGTTTCTACATTCTTAATTTCGCCATTCGCCAAAAGGATCGGTGTTCCCTCTGCAAAGCATCCATCCGGCGGCATAGTCGGAAGCCACATCCTCTTACGCTTTTTCTCTTCTTCTTCTAAAAATTCATTTTCCTGAGACAATCGTAAACGTTCACTATATCTTGTCATATGATCCCCCTATAAAATTAGCGAAATATTCACACTAAACAAATTTATTATAAGTTATCGTTAGGATACCTGTCACTCCAAAAGGGACTGTCCGCCTTTTAATTAAACTATTAGTTAAGAAGAACTAGTTGTGAATCCTACAATTATAGTGCTTTTTTAACAAATTTTTCGAATTTTCGACTTGTTTTTCATTGAAATATGGTATATTTATCACAGTCTTTTTATATGTTTTTGAAGGAGGGCTTTTTGTGAAGAAAGAAGCCAGTAAACACTTTTTCTCGTTGAGTAAAAAGGGGTTCTTATCTGTATTTAGTGCTGCTGTCATTATTTCTGCAGCGGGGCCGGGTCTTGTTACAGCCACATCCATTACAGAAAATGCGAAAGTGGTATTTAATGATGGTGTAGATTGGATGAAACCTTACGTTTCTCTTAATGGAGAAACGATTAGCATTGACTTTAGTAACCGATTTATCTCTTTTAGTAAGGAAGGCACAATTCAGCTAGAGGCTTCCTCCAGCAGCAATATTGTGACTCTATCGGAATCCAATTCTAGTACGGTACATGTAACGATAAAAGGTTTTGGTGACTCGGTTATTAACGTTACAGCTACCGATGCAGAGGGGAATACCCTTAGTGATCAATTCAAGATAAAGATTAGTAAAAAGGGAGATTTGAATGGGGATGGAATCGTAAATCCAGCTGATGCCCTTCAAATCTATCAAGTAACAAGTGGTAAGGTCGCGTTAACCGATGAAGCATTGAAATTATTAGATATTAATGGTGATGGGAAAGTAACAAATGCGGATGCCAGTGTGCTTATGGCTAGCTATGTAGGAAAGACGCCTACCATTGCTGCCGACCAAAACTATTTCATTCAGTTAAGTGATATCAATGACAAACCTATTGCCCATGATGATTCATACAGCACCCTAGAAGATACAAATTTAGAGGTGGTTGCTGCAGCGACGGTCCTTCAAAATGATATCGATGTTGAAGGGAATGAATTAAATGTAATTAAGGTGAGCGGTCCTGAAAATGGCTCACTAACTTTGAATTCGAAAGGAACGTTCACATATGTTCCAGACGCTAACTTTAATGGAACCGATACGTTTACATATAAAGTCAATGATGGACATGCAGACTCGGAGGTTCAAACGGTTAAGATTGAAGTTAAAGCCGTGAATGATGCACCTGTTGCGGTTGCAAGCAGCTTAGAAGTTACAGAGGATGTTCAAGCCAAAGGAACTCTTTCCGCAAGTGATGTAGAGGGAGATGCTTTAACATATACCCTTGTGGAAGATGGGAAAAAAGGAACGGTGATGCTTAATCGTCAAACGGGCACCTACACCTATCAGCCAAACGCAAATGTCCATGGAACAGATACTTTCAGCTTTAAAGTGAATGATGGATCTGTTGACTCTGCTGTTGTGACTGTGGCAGTTTCGATTGCGGCTGTAATTGATGCTCCAACGGTTGTTGGAGATACGTATGCTGTTCAGGAAGATACAAAGTTAGAGGCAGCTAGTATTCTAGTAAATGACGTGGATGTAGACGGTGATGAGTTGTCCGTTGTCAAAGAAAGTAATCCCGCACATGGTTCTCTAACCTTGAATCTAGATGGCACCTTTACGTATGTACCGGATGCCAATTTTAATGGCACCGATACGTTTACTTATAAAGTAAATGACGGAAATGCTGACTCGGAAGTTCAGACTGTTACGATTGAGGTTCAAGCCGTGAATGACACTCCTGTTGCAAATGAGGGCAACCTTGAAGTGACAGAGGATGTGCAAGCAGCAGGTACCCTTTCTGCAACGGATATAGATGGAGATGCGTTAACCTATATCCTTGTGGAAAATGGCAAAAAAGGAAGTATAACGCTTAATTCTCAAACTGGCTCCTACACCTATCAGCCAAACGCAAATGTATATGGAACAGACACATTCAGCTTTAAAGTAAATGATGGAAGTGTTGACTCGGAAGTGGTCACAGTGGCAGTTTCGATTGCGGCTGTGAATGACGCGCCTTCGATTACGAATGTAGCGGTCGAAGGGAAGCTAGAACCAGGAGAAACGTTACAAGGTGTATACACTTATACAGATGTTGAAAATGACCAAGAAGGTGCTTCAACGTTTAAATGGTATCGTGGAACAATGGCAGATGGCAGTGACAAGGAAGCGATTGATGGTGCCTCTTCAACAGAATATTCGATTCAAGATGGTGATGAAGATTATTATTTATTCTTTGAAGTTACACCTGTAGCTGTCTCTGGTGCACAGGCCGATCGTGCCTTTAGCAGTGCTGGTCAAAAGGTAAAAGTACAAGAGCCAGTCATTACGCTATCTCCAGATCCATATCGACAAGATCCACTCGCGCCCTTAACAGAATTTGAACTGAAGAGTCAAAGTGGGGCTTTAATAACCCTGAGTATAACCGGAGATCGTTTTAAAGATACGGTTTCAGAGCAGGATTTTATTTTGAACAATGCACCTGCAGGAACCACGATTGTTATGGCAATGCCATTAGATGAATCAACAATCGGTTTATTACTCGATTTCGATGGTACTGATTTTGATTTTGATATTAATGATTTCTCCGTTACAACGAAAGAATCTGCAACTGTTAAAGGAAAAGTGATTACATCCTCGAGCATGGTGATTAAAGCTAGTACCGATGCACCAACAGCAATTATTTCTGAATACTTGCAAGGAAGCTCTGTTAATCGCTCAGGTATTGAAATTTTCTATACAGGTACAGGCAGTGAAACTGCACCTGTTGCCGGATTTCAATTAGAGTTACATCAGTGGCAAGTGGCAACGGGGCAAAAGAAGGTTACAAGCATGCCAATTTCAATTTGGCCAAATATGCCTTACCTGATAATCAACACTACCTTTTACGATGCCTTTGATATCATGAATATTGGATACTATAACGATGAGACTTTTATTACGCAAACAGGATTTATCAATAACGCATTTGTCTTAAAGAAGGATGGACTGGTTATTGATACCGTGGGGGACCCATTCAATAATGGTCCAAAGCCGATTTTGCCTAACGGGGGAACGATGGTACGGAATAAAGGGATTAAGGATGGATTATCCTTATACAATCCTATCCAATGGACTTTCTACCCTGTAGACTCATTACAGTTCTTTGGCCGTCATGATATTCAGTGATAAACCTACGATTAAATAAAGGGAGATAGTTCGATGAAAATAACTAGCAAAACAATCCGGCTGACTAGTCTTTTCTTTTTCATCCTGTCCCTTACCCTGCCGACCCTAACATTCGCTGATGGATTTGATACAACTATTTCCATCGGTAATGTTCAAGGGACTGTTGGTGAAGTGGTGGAGGTACCGGTTAAAATAAGCCAGCCAAAGAAAGAAATCGCAGCGTACGGGATTGAAATTAATTTTGATAAAGATAGTTTAAAGGTTGTCGGGATCCAATCTGGTTATGGCAGTACAGCGGATACCTGCTCAGATAAAGCAGAGGGCTGTTTCTGGTCCAACTATGATAACACAGCTGGATTTTTACGAGCTGCCTGGGCAGACCCGACCGCAGGAGATTCTCCTATTAATAAAGAAACAAAACTCTTTACCATTCAAGTAGAAGTGATTCATCCTGACTATGTTGGAGAAAAGAAGCTAACGGTTCGGGTGAAGGATCCAGAAGCTTTATCGTTCACGGACGCTTCTAATCACGCTCTGTCTGTGGGTGTAGAGGATGGGGCGTTTACGATTGTTGAACCAACAAAAGAAGCTGCACCTGAAAAAGTAGATAAGACACCTGTTAAGGAAACGAATACTGGTGCTCTGCCAAAAACAGGGGACGACTCAATAATTGATACCTATTTGAATATTGGAATTGCTGTATTAGCAGCTGTTTTACTGTCAATGTGGATTTATAAAAAGAGACAGAATCTGGTTAGGAAGTAACGATGAAAAAAGGTTTTACCATAGTGATGATCCTGCTCTTAGTTGCATTGGTTTCACTTCGGTTATATCGCTTCTACGAGGAACAGTCACATCAACAAGAAAGAGAAAAGCTAGAGCAACTCTACAACGAGGCCCTGGAGGGGAAAATTCCTTCAAGCACTAAGGTTGAAGAGCAGGTATTCGGAAGGATTATGATTCCAAGCCTGGATATTCAATATATTATTCTAAACAAAACCACAGATGAAAACTTAGATATATCAATTACAAAAGTAACGGGCCCTGCCATCCATCAAAAGGGAAACCTCGTGTTGGCAGGACATAATATGAAGAATGGAAGTTTTTTTGGAAAACTGACCAACATCAATAAGTCAGATAAAATCATCTTGGAAGATCAAACTGGCAAGAAGATGGAATACGTTATGATAGATAAATATATTGTTGATGAATCAGACTTATCACCTTTAAGTCAGGATGAACAATCCGAGAGCATGCTCACCCTTATTACCTGTACGGATAATCCAGATCAGAGACTTATTGTAGTGGGGCAGGCCACTGGAACCAAGGGGACAGGAACCTTGGCCCGTTTTCCGGTGCCTGTCACTCCCCAGGTTTTAGAATTGAAAAAAATCTTAAAACGAAAGTAAATGATGGGGAAGAGAGAACGGATATAAAGCTAATTATTGAACTACCTGAAAAAGAGTAACGCGAGCTGCCAAATTGGTGGCTTTTTTGTTTAGCCCGTAATAGATGATGCTTGCTGAGCTGCTTTTCTTAAAAGGACTTCAAGTTTTCAGATAAAATGATGATTCTATTCATTAAATATCCATTGACAGTTTTTTAATTTTTGCGATGATAGGAATAGAAAACTAAAAGGAAATTTTTAGGGGTGAGACCATGTCCAGACCAGCTTCTGATCTATTTCAGCCTTCGCTTAAAGATGGCTGGGATCAAACAAAATCGTATGATATCAACCGCTTTTTCCTCGTTGCCTTTTTAGGTGGACCTATTCCCATGATGGTGCTTGGCACGAGGAATGCGAAGTGGCTGAATGTACCGAGGCTGCATACTTATTTGATGTTCGTTACAAGTGTCCTTGTGCTGCTAGCGGATGTGGTGATTTTTTACATGTATGCAAATGGCGCTTTTGCTGAAGGGAACAGGATGCCTCGTTATTCTATGCAGTTTCTCTCGATTCTTCTGTTTCTCCTTTACAAATTTGTGTTAAACAAGCCATTTAAACAGCATTTGGTGACAAATGGAGAAATCATGCCCTTATTTAAGCCTGCCTTGCTGTGGATTATTATCGGGGGTTTGATCCAGTTTAGTATCATGGTGGCGGCTTTTATCCTAACGGGAAGTGTGGGATGATGCAGCTATGACGATTCAGGAAAAACAAAATGATGCAGCTGTTATCCAGCATTATTTCACTATTGGCAGATATGAGGCGGCGGCCCCCATCATTGAAAACCTGCTAAGGGAAAATCCCGAAAACGCCATGGCCTTGTTTCAAATGGCCGTAGTCGAAATGTCCAGGGAAGACTTTCAAGGGGCGAGGGAACTCTGCCGGGAAGCACTGCGATTTGGATATGACGAAATCACCGGCTATCACTTTATTGGATCGGCTTATCAGCATGAGGGAAAGTTTACAGAAGCAGAGGAAGCCTTTTTAACGGCACTTGAAAAAGATCCGGTGAATGGAGAATTGATTGCCTCTTACGGCCGTTTGATGCTTCAAGCTGGCCATGATCAAAAGGCGTTTGCTCTGTTGGAACAAGCTAGAGAGCTAGAGCCGTATAGTGAAAGAGTGAATCAGTTTTTACTAGATTTTTATTTTGCGAAAGCCGACGTGAAAATGCAGCAGGAATACATTCGGAATGTTCTAAAGACGTCAGCTGATGAGGTGCAGAACCTGACCAATATGGCGATGTTCCATGTATTAAAAGGGGAGGTGAAAGAGGCACGGGAATGTTACAGACAAGCTTTTCTGCTTAATCCCGAGGACCAAAATATTCTGGCTTTGCTGGAGTATTATGATTCATTGTCCCACCCGCTTTTTTCTCCTCAACATTTCATTGAAAAAATCGGCGGACCAGCTGTGGTTTGGATAGCCTTTATGGTGATCGCCTTGCTGCTTCAATCGCTTAACCTGTACATCCCGCTGTTGATCTTTGCTGTGACTTATATCTTGTTTACCATTTATACGTGGATTGCACCATTATTATATAAATGGTTTGTGAAAGGCAGGCTTTAAATGGATAAAATAGAAATTTATCAGTCTATTCTGGAACGGGATAAGAACAATCATCAGGTTCAGTTTTTGCTTGGAGAGGAATATTTAAAAAGCGGACAGCTATCACAAGCGCTGCATGCATTTTCCTTGGCGCTTAAGGAGGGGGATCCTTCTCTTGAAGAAGCGGTGCTTACTGCCCTTCATAATTATCATCATCCTAGTGGTGCGCCCGTGAACTCTGACGAATTAGACGACAGGTCTTCTGTAAGTGAAGCAGTGCCTGCTCCTGAGGAGAAAGAACGGACAAAAGGCTTTCAGGTCATCCAAGGACGAAAACAGGAAAATGTGATCTCGCTTGAGAATCGAATTCCTAAGAAGGTTACGTTTGATGATGTTGGCGGTCTTGGTGATTTAAAGAAAACGATTGAGATGAAAATAATCAAGCCATTCATGAACCCAGGTCTGTTTGCGAAATTTCGTAAGAAGGCTGGCGGCGGAATCTTGTTGTACGGACCGCCTGGCTGCGGGAAGACGTATATTGCCAAGGCTACTGCCGGAGAATGCCGTGCTAATTTTTATCCCATCCATATATCTGAGATTCTGGACCCCTATGTTGGTGTAAGTGAGCAGAATCTTCATAATGCGTTTGAAACGGCACGAGGCAATGCTCCTGCTGTTGTATTTTTCGATGAATTGGATGCACTTGGCTACAGCCGTTCGAAGTCTCGTTCCGATGTGATGCGTCCTTTGGTGGATACGATGCTGAATGAGCTTCAAAGCGTGGAATCAACGAATGAAAAATTACTGATTATCGGGGCGACCAATATGCCATGGGACGTGGATGATGCCTTTAAGCGCCCAGGCAGGTTTGATAAACTCGTCTTCGTTCCGCCGCCGGATCGAGAAGCAAGGAAGCTTATTTTTCAATTAAAACTTAGTGGCAGACCAGTCGAAAAGGGAATTGTTTATGAGGTGCTCGCTGATCGAACCCCACTTTATTCAGGTGCTGATATTGAAAATACGGTAGAAATAGCAGCTGAAAAGGTGTTAGCAGAAATTATGGAAGATGGCCGTGAAAGGCTGATAACCATGGATGATTTATTAGATGCTATCCACCTCACGAAACCAACGACCATTGAATGGTTGTCAACCATAAAAAATTACATTAAATATGGAAACCAGGGCGGGATTTATCATGAAGCTGCGGCGTATATTAGGGAGAATTTGTAGCAGTAGGTAGCGGTAAAAAAATTCAAGAACGTTTCCTCGACAATAAATTTTCCTGAAAACACACTAAGGTTTGTTTTCCAAAAGGGGTTGTACCACTTTTAATCAATCGATTAGTTGGTTGTACAGCTTGCACTATTTGTGGGAACTTGTATTTTACTAGCTAATAGAATAGAAAGATTTTTACTTTACATTAAAAACCATGAGAAGCGGCCCTTGGTCCTATGCTTTTCACAAAAACTGACAATTTTCTCTATATTTCATTGAGAAAACTAGCAGATTATGTTATCTTATATAGATACATGAAAATAAAGTAGAGGGTGAAGAGATGAATTTTAAGTCAACGTTGAAAAAGGGGTCTGTGATTGCAGCACTTAGTTTGAGTTTAACTGCATTTGCTGCTGTTCCGGGTAATGCTGTTCTAGCAGCAGGAAATACAACTCCCCATGCACAGAAATTAGTAGATTCCTTAAAGGCTCTAAATATTGCACAGGTAGATTATTTATATGCATACTTACAGTCTATTACTCTAAGCGATGCAGAGCATCAAGGAATCCTTGACAATGCTCAGGCTGTAAGCAAAATTTTAAAGGGTGCAGCCAATCCAGAAGATCTTCCAACAGCTCAGAAGGTTGAAGTTGGCCGCTTATTCCTAGAAAGCGTGAAATTAGCACATCTTCAAGCTTCTATTACAGATGAAAAAGGTAACCCTATTGACATCACAACTTATAAGGCTGGATCTTCTACACTTATTATCCAGTTAAAAGATTTAAGTGGAAATGTACTAGCTGTTATCAATCCAACTAAAGAAGATTTAAGTAGTAAAGTAATTGAAGCAAAATTAAATGCATTAAAAGACGCTGTACAAGCGAAAAAGCAATTAGATAAAGCAGGAACTTTTGTTCCAATGCCAAATGCTCCACTTCCTAACACAGACAGCAACACCGTAGATTATATGGCACTAGGCGGATTATTAATTCTATTAGGCGGAATTGCTGCTGTTCCAGCAGTACGTTTAGTACGCAAATCCGAAATCGAAGCTTAAGAAATCATGGAAAAGATAAGAAAGAAAAAACGGAAAAAGAAGTGGTACCAGAAGTGGAAATGGGTACTGCTTAGTTTTCCGGTTTTACTGATTGCAGCCGGTGTTGGAATTGTAGCCTATTTTGGATGGGATTTATCAAAACAGACAGTCTTGTTAGCGCATGAAGTGGTTGATGAATACGAACCAGAATTACCTGATCAGACATTTGACCAGCCATGGCCAAAACTTCCAGATCCAGGTTCATCAATCGGTGAGCTGCAGTTTACCTCGATTGACTTAAATGTTCCTGTTGTCCAGGGCACCCATGATAATGAATTGAAAAAGGGTGCTGGCCATTTTGCCGGCAGTGCCCTGCCAGGACAAGGCGGCAATGTCATTTTAAGCGGACACCGGGATACGGTGTTCAGGAAGCTAGAACACCTAAAAATAGGTGAACAAGTAACCTTTACTACTCCGTATGGTGATTTTGTTTACGAAGCGATTGACTTTAAAATCGTACCAGCAGACGATATGACTGTTATGGTACCAACTGATTATGAAACCCTTACGTTAACAACGTGTTATCCCTTTGATTTTATCGGGGATGCACCTGATCGGTATATTGTTTATACGAAGTTGGTTTCTAGTCCGATTATTGCTAGTAACTAATAGAAGCAGCCTGATGAATTGTTCATTGGGCTGCTTCTTTTTTTAAAAAGTAGAAGAGTTACTATTGGTTGCAATCATTTCCATGCCTGGCACGCCCCGAGTTTTGTTGAAGATTGATAGGTTGTAAGATATCATCTAGTAGGTTCAGATACTGCTTGATCCGATAATGCTCAGCAGGTGTAAGAGTGATTGAGTCTGTTTAATGTTTATGATACAAATTTGTTCAACTATTTTTGAACGATAGGTACGGTCTAAATTTGTTGAATTAATGGTATAACAACTAATGAAAGAAGTAGAGGATTATTTCACTCTCCCAAACGGAAACGGGAATATTGCTTAGTAAGTAATGATGGGTTATTGTGCCATTTGTTTAGAGAATATATGTTTCATGATGGTTTAAAGGATTTACTCACAGGGTTTTTGCAGGTCATATGAGGATAAGATGAATATGAAATACCATAACAAAGAGACGAGGGAAAATGATGATTTTCATTGAAAATGATTGGTTGAAGGTTGATATTGTCAGACACGGAGCAGAAGTACGTAAAGTAACGCATAAGAAAAATAAGCTGGATTATATGTGGACAGGGGATGAGGCATATTGGGGACGAGTCTCTCCTGTCTTATTTCCGATTGTGGGTCGGTTAAAGGAAGATCACTATCAACTGGATGGCCAGACCTACAAGATGTCGCAGCATGGCTTTCTGCGTGATGTTGAATTCGATGTAGCTGAGCAGACATCAACAACCGTTTCTTTTGTATTTGAGTCCCAAGGACGCTTCATTCATGTTTATCCTTACGAATTTAAAGCCACAATTCGATATCGTCTCATGGAGGACTCGCTGATGGTTCAGTGGCAAATCCTGAATGAGAACAAGGAAGAGATGTATTTTTCCATTGGTGCACATCCTGCATTTAGGGTTCCACTAGTTGAAACTGAAACCATTGAAGATTACCATTTGAACTTAACACCTGCGACAAATAAGAATGTGATGGAATATGAGCTAAAGAATTCCCTCATTTATGAGAAAGGCACAGCGAATGAACTTTCAACGATTCAACTCACTAGCTCTCTATTTGCCCATGATGCACTTATTTACAGCAATATCGATAAAGTCGGATTGGTGTCAAATCAGTCAGGTCATGGTGTAGAAGTACTCTTTGAAGGTTTTCCTTTTGTTGGGGTTTGGTCGAAATACAAGGAAACAGATGGGACCATAGCTCCGTTTGTTTGCATTGAGCCTTGGTACGGCATTGCAGATACATATGATACAAAAGGAAACTTAAAGGAGAAGTTTGGTGTGAATAAACTTGGAACCGCAGAAACCTTCCAAGTCAAATATACAATGATGTTTAAATAAAGGGGCTAGGGGGCTGGTTCTTGGCCGGTTCTCGGGATCCTCTATTTGCTACACGGAACCATAGAACGTCTCAGGGACTTCTAGCGACAATTTTCTACCAAGATATTAATGAAATAGAATTATTTAAGTGCGATCGTGACCGCTTTAATCAAACGTTTGATTGGCAACGAAACCTGTGAGTTTTTGTAGATTATTAGTTTTTATTCATTTTTATTGGTGAAATTGATTAAAGAGTGAGATCTTACATCGACAGGAAATTTTCAAAAAAATGGAAGATTTATTAGAAACACTAGGGCTTTTCCGACTTTTAATTAAACGTTTAGTTAGTAATTTGACTGGTTAACCAAACGTTTGATTAGATTCGCTTCTACAGTGGTTATTTCAACATTTACGTTATTTAAGAGATGTTTAGTTTGTCGATTAAAGGGGTATATAGAAAAGAGTAATAAGGGCCTCAGTGGGTGCCTGTTGGGCTCTTTCGAAAGTAGACGATATAGATTTCAGAAAGGAGATTAACATAAAAGTAACAGTAGATAGATTTAAAAATTTTGTCGAAATTTATCTATTTTTGTGTTTTTATTATATTGAAATTTTTAATAGTACTATTAAGTGTTAGGAATTAATGATATATTAAACTTGTAAATACATAGTTCGTTCGAAAGGGCAAATCCATTGAAAGATGGTGACGCAAAACTATAAGGGGCTAAGGTTTATTGAAACTAGGCCAGCCAGGTGCCGAATATGATCGCCTTCCTACGAATTATAAAATAGTATTAGGAGGTAATATTATGTTAATATTTCTTGCAGGTTTATTAGTTGGTTCCTTTACAATGCTCTTGACCATGAGCCTTATGGTCGCAGCAAAAAAGGGAGACAGCCAGTTAGAAGTGTTTCGGAATGAAAGGGCTTACCAAAACTAATTGTCTGTCACATAGCGTATTTTCTTGAATACATTATTATTTCACTGATTGGATATTGTCAATATTATTAATAGATTACAAGAATAGGTTTATTGCACATTGCAGTGCAATAAACCTGTTCTTTTTTACTCTTAGTCCATGATTAGTATGAACCGGATTTATAAAAAGAAATCAGTGCTAATCAATCATTTGATTAAAAGTGCCGAAAACCCTTTGGTGATAACAAACCCGTCCTCATGCTTCGAAGAAGCCTATCGATGAATGAGAGATTGTATATTTTATTATAGTTACACTTTAAAACAAAGAGCCGTCCTTAAAAGGACAGCTCAATTGAAATATTACTAGTACTTGCTTAGGAGTTAGCAAGTTACATAAATAGTATCGGCAAACACTCAGAAAAAGTCTAGCCTTTTTAAAAAAACTTTTTGTACAATAAAGAATAAAATGGTGATGGGGGTATATCAGA
The DNA here is from genome assembly GCF_047237705.1 of Neobacillus canaveralius. Lineage (NCBI taxonomy): Bacteria > Bacillati > Bacillota > Bacilli > Caryophanales > Bacillaceae > Neobacillus > Neobacillus canaveralius. The sequence continues at coordinate 462,666 of NZ_JBDFLL010000001.1, forward strand.
AACAGGTGAAGGTACGAAAAAGGCACATTAATAACCATGATAGAAACAATAATCGTAATTATGGAGCGAGGGATTATAAAAAGGGAAATCATCAAGTGAATTGGAAATCCAGCTGAAGTCTTGGCAATTCTCTTGATTACATTAGGAAGTCGTAGTTGTTGCTTGGTTTTTCTCCGAATTAATCAAACGTTTGATTAATTTTACAAATGATAAATTTTGTATAAATCAAAACAATGCTCCTTACAGCCAATGTTTCGTGTACATAGGTTTGGTTTGTTATAAATGTCAAAAAAAAATCGGCTAAATGCCGATTAAAATAATAATGCTAGTATCAATCTATATCATTAATCATTATCTATATTGAGTTGGCGAGTACCGTCACAGCTGCACTAAGAACGACGGTACCAATCATAATAGCTACATAAAGTAAGGTTTTCTTCATTTTCTTTTTCCGCATTGCCTCTTCAGGTGTGAGCCACATACTTTTTGACATCAAAAATTCCCCTTTTTATATTAATGGTAGCTGGCTGGCTGGTCCTAGGACAGAAGCCCCTATAGCTTTGCGTCCTCACCTTTCAGTGAGTTTGCCCTTAACAAAATACTTAATATTATAAACATAATATTTGTAAAAAGTCACTATTTTTCGACAAAATTCGATTTTGGGGTCAAAGTCAATGAATTTGGGTTCAGACCGTGCGGCCGAGCCTAGGTCGTAACAGGGCAAAGGGGACGGTTCTTAACATAAGCACTATGATTGGTTGAGCATTATTTTTATTGAGAATAGCCTAAATTAATGAGAAAAGAGCCTTCCAACTTAATTCTAAAAAGCAAAACAGCGTATTCCACATTAAAATCGACTTTAAGATTTTAACAACAATCTTTAAGAAAAAAGCCTTACCAAAAAAGGCAACCACTGATAGTAGATAAAGTTTATGAATTGAAATATTTCATATACTTAAGATGATTCTGCTAATTACGTGAAAAAAGAGTGCCATTTTAGTTCAATAGGCACTCTTTTCAATGCAATTTATAACTGCCAATTTGATTGTCATTTACCTTGTCAAATAAGGTTCATGCACCTCAAAACGGAACCCTTTAATTAGGGGATTCGGTGTGTTTTTTAGCAGCTTCTCAAATGGAAAAGTTTATTTACTCAGGCTTAATAGCTATAAATTCGCCAATAGTTTCAGGGGTATGTTTACCTTCTTTTCCTTGGAAAAGGTCGATGTTAACAGTCACATCCATGCATCCAAGATATTTTCCGTTTTCATCACGTACTGCCATGAATTTTTGATAAATTTGACCAGTTTCACCAGTGCGTTTTGGGAACCAAAATTCCCATTCGTCACGCGTTCCTGAATGAAAGTCACTCAACAGTTTTTCAACGTGGTGAGCCACTTTTGGGTGAAGCTCAAGTACATGGCGGCCAATCGCTTCTTTACGGCGACCATGCACGCGGTTAGGATTATTTGAATACCAGCGGAAAATATCGTTGGCATCGCAAAAACCCATTTCAAATGGTAATAGATTGATAATTGAATCCAAAGTGCTTGCTTTAATTGCACCAGTTTCAAAATTAATGACAGCATCAGGACTAATTAATTCAGACAATTTTTCTTGAGACATGTAAAAACCTCCTATATATATACTCCGTTTATGAGAAGAATAAAATAATACAAAGATTAGTGAGAAAAAAATCGGCCACTTCTAGGTGATTTTTATCTAACCACATTAATAACGATAACATTAATAATGATAGCCAATTGTGATTTATCTCACAAAAATGTTTTTACTATGGAACGGGGACAGTCGGACAGTCCCCCACAAAACTAAAAGTTTAAAGCGGTAAAGCACGAAGGTTAAAAGAGGAGAAAGGTATTTTTCCTCTTTTTTAATTTCCGCTTGTCTTTGGTTTGGTAAAGTTCCCGATCCAGGAATCATAAAGGCGGTGTTAATATGGTTAACAGCCGCCGTCTGATATAAAAAAGCTCAATCCAACAAAACAGTTAATTTGGTTTTATCGGATTGAACTTTGCTGGAGGTAAAAAGAGTTTAATTTTGCATTTCAACCTGTTCCCGTAATTTCCTTAAAGCCCCTACTCGCCACTGTTTTACAGCTGATATAGATACTTTTTCTGTTTTGGCTATGTCTTTTATGGACAGACAGTCTTTGTAGTTGGCTATCACCCATTTTGTTTCTTTTTCTGTTAACCCTTCACAATAGGTAAGTAGAGTTTCCATCTCAAGGAGACTCTCTGGGTTCACGTCTTCGATCATCGACCAGAATTCTTCCTTGGGATAAATTATCCTTTCTTCATGTTTGTTCGATTGATTCATTTCAACTAGCATTTTGCCTTTGATAGACGTATAAGCATAATTGGCGAAGCTTCCCTTGCTTGGATCGAAGTTCAGTTGGGCTTCCCAGAGCCCGATTAACCCCGTTTGATAGAATTCCTCATGATTCTTATAAATGTGTAATGTTCGCATAATCTTATGAATCATCGGCGTGTACTGGACAACTAACTCATTAAAATGTTCCACTTGCAGTCCTTTTTGGACAGCGCGCTTCCGGTTAATTCCTAGGTAGCTCTACCATAACGGTATTCAAGTAATCTATCGAATCCGAGAAAATACATTTTCAAGCAGAATAAAAGCTTAATAACTTGAAATTGCGTTCGAATTGGAACAAAAAAATCAATTTTCATTCAATATCAGAAAAAGAGTAGGAAATAAGATTTTTACAAAATTTCGGTGCCTGTCACCACAAAGGGAAGGATATTTTAGGAATATATGAATTATGTATTAAATGGGATTTCGGGGGCGGGGGTCAGACCCACTCACAAGCAATCAGTTCTCTAGTCGGCAAGGGGCAGGGACGATTATTTTAACCTTTTGTGAATAAGGCTCGCTGTATGGTTCAAAAATTGAAAAGGATTAAACGGGAATTTTGGATTTCCGGGAATGAAAATGCCTATTTTAGAAAAAGTAGAGGTATTCTGATCATTGAGGGAGTCTTTAATGAGCGAACTAGGGAAGGGACATTGGTATTTAGATTGAATCGTAATGAACCTTACCCTAAGTAAATGAGGTTTTTTAAGTCTTATATATCCAAACCGACAAAGCTCTTATTAACTTAGCTTCCAAAAGCCGCTCTCCGGTACGGAAAACGGCTTTTGGAAGCTATAAATATTGATAAGAGACCCTCGGGGCGGAAATCACAATGATACTTCCATCCTTCTCTTCTACTCCAATTCGAAAAGTATTCGGATTACCTGAAATCAAAATGTCAGCATATGTATCTGAGTTTTGTTTATTAATCTTATAATGAATATAGGTTTGTTTACCAAGGTTAAATCGAACTAGAATTTTCTTATGTTTATCTTCACAAAAAATCACTTCGTGAAGAGTAACACTCGTCAGTTCCCTCCCAACCAGTGAACCCAATCTCTCTATAACATCTGTATTATTAATCATACCTAAATTCCCTTTCCAAGCTAATACGAAAATTATAAATAAATATACACCTATTTTAATTAGAACACAAAAAAATGCAAAGAAACAAGTGAATCAATATTTATTACAGGAGACTGAAGTAATAATACAGTTAGGTTTGCAAGATATAAATAAGACCATATAAAGCAAATTTAGTAAGTAAATCTAATAACTTTGTTTTTTTATCTTTTATTAAAAACCTCATTTAGATACGTTACGGTGAACCTTATCATAAATAGAGGCGGTTTTTTTCTAATACTTGGGCTAATTATTAAAGAACGAGGTTGTAACGCCAATAACCGCCATTGCTGATTATAGCAATTCCGAAATAGTCAGGAGACCCATAAAACAAAGCCAGGGACTATCCGAATGATGGATGGTCCCTGGCTAAAATCCTAAACACCTAGCGAAGCATGTTTCTGATGTTTACTTTGTACCAGTATTTGTGATCCTTCAACTTCCTTCACTTTTTTCTCAAAATCTTCATGAACTCAATGGCCTTTCGAACCACGGACAATGGGGACGGTTCTCGCGGTTACTTTTACTAAGAAATAGGACCATGAGAACCGTCCCTAATGACACCTGTTTAGCAATAAAAAATGAGTAAATTTAAATAAAAATTTATTGAAAAACGATAAATTATGTGTTAAATTTCTATAAGACAGTAAATAAGCGAAAAGCTCTTATATAACTTTGTGATATAAAGAACGAAACGCCCAAAGTCATCATATAAAGGAGGAGAACTATGAGTAATGAACCTATTATTAGCTTGCGTAATGTAACCAAACGGATTGGCCGACGCACCATCGTCGATGACCTTACCTTTGAGGTGCCGCAAGGCGAAATTTTCGGCTTCCTTGGTCCGAATGGGGCTGGTAAGACAACGACCATCCGGATGATCGTGGGATTGATGTCGATCACCAATGGGCAGATCATGATTAAGGGAAAAAATATTAAAACTGAGTTTGAACAAGCGATTCGACATGTTGGCGCCATCGTGGAAAGCCCAGAAATGTATAAATATCTAAGCGGTTACCATAATCTCGTGCACTATGCCCGCATGGTGCCGGGGGTAACCAAGGAACGGATTGATGAAGTGGTGTCGTTGGTCAAGCTAGAAAACCGCATCCATGACAAAGTCAAAAAGTACTCGCTTGGTATGCGCCAGCGTCTGGGAGTTGCTCAGGCGCTGCTGCACCGGCCATCCTTACTGATTCTCGACGAACCGACGAATGGGCTTGATCCAGCGGGGATACGTGAGCTACGCGATTATTTGCGGCATTTGACCCGCACGGAAGGAATCACCGTTGTCGTCTCTAGCCATCTATTATCAGAGATGGAGCTCATGTGCGACCGCGTTGCTATTCTCCAGCGTGGAAAGCTCGTCAATGTGATGCCAATTCAAGATTTTACGCAGGATGATAAAGTGCAAACGTACCAGATTCAAGTAAAGCCTGCGGAACAAGCAATGGTGGCCATCAAACAGATGAATGGTGTCAAAGGAGTCAAGCTTGCTCAGAAGGGGATTGTCGAGGTCACAACCGAGCGGGAATGCATTCCGGATATTCTTGCGGGACTGATGCAGAACGATATTCGTATCTATGGCGTGCAGAGGGTTTCTCAGTCTCTTGAAGATCGTTTCTTGGAAATAACGGGGGGTGGACAAGTTGGTTAATCTAGTACTGAATGAAAATATGAAAATCTACCGGAGGGTGCGAACGTGGGTCCTCGTCGGACTTATGGCTGCTTTTGTGCTTTTTGTCAACTTCATTGAATGGCATTCCGATGGAAAAAAGGCACAGGAAGAGGGCTGGCGGGAAGTGCTGCAGCAGGAGAAGCAGCAATGGTCCGGAATTCTGAAACAGCCCGAGCTCAATAAAGAGGACAGAACGTTCTACGAGCAACAAATTGCCGTCAATGACTATCACCTAGAGCACAATATTCGCTCTACAGACGGGACAATGTGGGATGGCCTGAATGGGTCGGCCAATCTCATGATTGTGATTACCATTTTTACGATTATTATTGTTGGAGACAGTGTAGCGGGTGAATTTTCGTCTGGCACGATTAAGCTTCTGCTCATCAGACCAGCTAGCCGGGCAAAGATCCTTCTCTCCAAATATATCTCTTTTCTGTTGTTCGGCTTGCTGTTGTTGGTGACTCTGTTTGTTGTATCCTTTATCGTGAACGGAATCTTATACGGCTTTGGAAACATGGATCTACCGCTGATTAGTATGAATGCGGAAGGGAAAATCATCGAAAGGAGTATGGTCCTTAATCTTTGGAAAACGTATATGCTAAACGGTATATCCACGGTTATGTACGTAACCTTGGCCTTTATGATCTCGTCTGCCTTTCGAAGCAGCGCGATGGCGATTGGGTTTTCCATTGGCGCCTTGTTTGCGGGGAATATTGTTCTCGAGGCACTGCAGCGGTTCGATTGGAGTAAGTACCTGTTGTTTGCCAACACTGATCTCACTCAGTACCTGAGTGGACGGCCGTTCCAAGAGGGAATGACCTTGTCCTTTTCTATCACAGTGCTCGTTGTCTATTTCCTTGTCTTCAATCTGATTTCTTGGCTCCTTTTCACTCGAAGAGACGTGGCGGCTTAAAACAAATTTTTTTAAATAAATAAGAGAGGTGCTTTTTAATGAAACAAGGAACAACACTTTTTTTAAAGCTAGCTGTTATTCTTATTGGACTCCCAGTTCTTGCTTTAGGCATATTTGGAGTGCCTTGGTTAGCTAAAAATCCAGTAAATCCAGATTATGCCCATATGCTATATCCAATTGTATTAGGTATGTATATATCAGCCATTCCGTTTTACATGGCATTGTATCAGGCTTTTAAGCTTTTGGGGTATATTGACAAGAACGAAGCTTTCTCCGAAAAATCTGTAAAGGCTTTAAACAAAATAAAAAAATGTGCAATCACAATGAGCATCTTATTTGTGCTAATTATACCTTTTGTTTATCTCGTAGCGGATCTAGATGATGCCCCGGGTCTCATCATCATCGGAATGGTCCCAATCTTTGCTTCCATAGTGATCTCAGTTTTTGCTGCTGTTCTCCAAAGGCTTTTACAACAAGCAATTGATATAAAATCAGAAAATGATTTAACAGTCTGAGGTGAATGAAATGGGAATTATTATTAATATTGATGTGATGCTGGCGAAAAGGAAAATGAGCGTAACCGAACTTTCGGAGAGAGTTGGAATCACGATGGCGAACCTTTCTATTTTGAAAAATGGAAAAGCAAAGGCAATTCGATTATCAACATTAGAAGCGATCTGTAAGGCTTTAGAATGTCAACCTGGAGATATCTTAGAATATCGAAGTGATGAAGATACTAAATAGGCACTAACTATCTAAATTCTGAAAAAACCTTAAAAACCAGCAGTACGAGTCAATGCTGGCGCCTATGTTAATAGAACGCAGTTTAATGAAAGAAAGCGGAGAAATATAAGAAAAGGACTTGCCAAGAATGGAAGAATGGGGAAATGAAAAATTTCCACAGGCTAGATCGTACTAAAAATACGGTCTAAAAAACATGTCCACTCACGGGAAAATTAACGGCATTAGCCGTAAATTTAAAGAGGATAGCAATTAAGCTATCCTCTTAATTACCTACTATAACTCACATGCATAACCATATTATTGAAAAAATTAGCTTAGTGGCAATTTAACGTCTTAAAAAAAGGTGTCTTATTCAGTGGCTTCGAACCGTCCCTGATATCTCCAAAACCATGAGAACCGTCCCTACTGTACTGGTTATTTGCTCGGACCATAAACCGCTATGGATATACTTAGAAGACGTGGTACCCGTAACGAAGGTTACGTATGGGAAACAATGAATTCGGCAGTTCCATCGAGTTCAAACTCTCCAGCGCCAACCGGAAGAATAAAATGTGTTCCTTTTTTCAATGGATAACGCTCACCGGCATGAACAAGTGTCCCGTCTCCATCTATGACACTTACGAGCAAGTATCGGTCATCTGTTGAGAATGTTGCTTTACCATCAATAGACCATTTGTAGACAGAGAAGAATTCCGACTCTACAAACGTTGTCATGATTGCATTTTTGTGTCTCTCTATTTTAGGGGTGATACCGGTTTCTTGGTGGGGAACGGTGGTGACATCAATGGCTTTGTCTAAATGAAGTTCACGTAAATTCCCTTCACTATCTCTACGGTCATAGTCATATACCCTATATGTCGTATCAGAGCTTTGCTGAGTTTCTAAGACAAGGGTTCCTTCACATAAGGCGTGAATGGTCCCGCTTGGTACATAGAAAAAGTCACCAGGTTTGATTTTGACTCTTCGAAGTAACTCATTCCATTTTCCGTCATTGGCCAGTTGGATTAATTCCTCTTTTGTCTGGGCATTATGGCCGAAAATCATTTCTGCCCCTTCTTTACAATCAAGGATATACCAGCACTCTGTCTTTCCTAACTCACCATTCTCATGTATTTTTGCGTAGTCATCCTCAGGATGAACTTGGACAGATAAATCAGCATTTGCATCGAGGATTTTAGTTAGTAGCGGGAAAACCTCTCCCGTTGGATTCCCAAATAATTCAGGCTGCTTTTTCCAAAGCTCAACTAAAGTCATTCCGGCATATGGACCATTTTCAATAGTGGATGGACCATTAGGATGAGCTGAAATCGCCCAGCATTCTCCTGTATGATCTGTAGGAATGTCATATCCAAACTCCGTTGCTAAGGCGGTTCCGCCCCAGATTCGTTCTTTAAAAACCGGTTTTAAAAATAATGGTTGTTGCAAAATGATACCCTCCGCTGTATTAGATATTTCCTTGAAGTGCTTGCTTGGCTAGCATTAGTGATCCTGTAATTCCGGAATGGTCCCCTAACCCAGGACTGACAATATAGTCAGCAAGCTCTGGTAAATAGACATAATCGGCAACAAATTCTTTCAAATACTTATATATAGAAGGGAATAATTGCTTTTGATTCATAACCCCGCCGCCAAGGATGATTTTTTTTGGAGAAAGAATTAACACAAATTGCATAAGAGCTTGAGCAATGTAGTAGGCTTGTAATTCCCATACCTCCGTACGGTCTACTAGGTCGACTCCTTTTGCACCCCAACGTTCCTCTATTGCTGGTCCGGATGCAAGGCCCTCTAGACAATCTTTGTGGTAAGGGCATTTTCCTTCATACGTATCTTGTGGATGGCGTCTAACAAGAATATGTCCCATTTCTGGATGCGTTAACCCTTGTAGGAGTTTCCCTTGGACAATGGCTCCTGCTCCAATCCCCGTTCCAATGGTAATGTATAAACAGCTATCCAACCCTTTCGCTGCCCCGTGTGTAGCCTCGCCTAACGCCGCCGCATTCACATCGGTATTAAAGCCAATTGGGATCCTGAACTGTTTTTCTAATGTCTTTACGATAGGGTAATCCTGCCATCCTGGTTTCGGTGTTGAGGTGATAGAGCCGTATCCGGCACTTTCTCGGTTTATATTTATGGGCCCAAAGGAACCTACTCCAATAGCCTGAAGCTCATAGGATTTAAAAAAACCGATTACCTTTGACATCGTTTCCTTAGGTATTGTTGTAGATATCTGAGTACGTTCTATAATTTTGCCTGTTTCATCTCCGACAGAACAAACAAATTTCGTCCCGCCTGCTTCAACTGCTCCTAACATCACAATACCCCCAAACTAAAAGTTTAAATACTAAACGACCTGATTCATTATACTAAATAAACACTATTTATTAAATCTACCAATTGGAAATATGTCCTATAAATACTTTTAGAATAAAGTCCTTTTTACCTAATTAAGAATACGAAAACAATACAATACCATCGATTACCTGTGATAATCCTACTATATAAATAAGCATGGATATCCATGCTTTATTCATTTCTATTCATTTTTATCTTCCAATACTCTTATGAATTCCCGTAAATAATCAGGAAGATCCGGAGGACGGCGGCTTGATACGAGATGTCCATCAGTCACAACAGGTTCGTCATACCATATGGCTCCAGCGTTCTCCATATCATCCTTAATTCCTGGGGTACTAGTCACTTTCTTACCAGTTAATATTTTGGCAGAAATCAACACCCATCCAGCATGACAGATCTGGCCAATTGGCTTCTCGGCATCATTCATTTCTTGAATGATGGATAAAACGGAAGAAAAACGACGAATCTTATCAGGAGCCCAACCACCTGGTACCAAAATAGCATCATAATCCTCCGATTTCACATCTTCATAGGCAAAATCAGACTCAACAGAAACACCGTACTTCCCAATGTACTTTTTATTGGCCTGATCGCCAACAATATCTACAATGGCTCCCTCTTCACGAAGTCTAAGCACAGGATACCAAAGTTCCAAGTCCTCAAATTCATGATCTACAAGGCTTATAATTTTTTTTCCTTTTAATCGCATTAATCCATCATCCTTTAAATATATAATTTTAGTACTTATAGTCAGTTAAAGCTTGCTCTAAATCACTAATTGATTCAACAGAGCTATTATAATTAACTCGTGATAATAGTAAGAACAATGCATCTATCACAGAAAGGGAGGGGACTCTGGAGAAACTAAATTCTTTAAAAAATAATTTTTCATTCGTAATGCTTGTTAACTGAATGTCTGAAATTCTAGAAAGAGGTGATTTAAAATGGTTTGTAATACAGATTGTTTTCGCTTTTCTTTTTTTTGCAATCTCAAAGATTTCTAAAAGAAGTTTAGAATCACCAGAATTTGATATTCCAATCACAACATCTTTTTCTGTTAAGGAACGGGCAAGCGATACTTGCATTTCAGGTGTTGTATGAACAATGGACCTTATGCCAATTTGATTAAATTTATAGGCACCATCCATTGCTGCAGGCATCGAGTTTCCAGCAGCCACAAAGTGAACCAAGCTACTTCTTCCAATCACCTCGAGGCACTCTTTTATGGCTTGTGAATCAAGGAACTTAGCTGTTTGCTTAAGTTCATCCACCTTATAAGCAAAGATATTTTGAATGGATTCCGAGATATTATTAAGATCTATAGTCGGAGAATGTGATACTTCATCTTGTTCATTTATCTCTCTTGCTAGAGATATTTTAAAATGATGAAATCCTTTTAAGCCAATTCTTTTACAAAACCTTACAATCGTTGCCTCACTTACTTCACATTGTTCGGAAAGCTCTGAAACACTCATATTAATGACATTAAAATATTCCTTGATTACATAATCAGCAACTTTTTTCTCGGCATCATGTAATGTTGGATAAATACTGTTAAGAGTATTTAATAAGTTATTTTCCCTAGTCGTTGTCATACCTTTCCTCCAATAGGCTTATCTTAGTTGAAAAATTCAACAAGTAAACCAGCAGTAAATCTATCACCAACCCAAATTGCATTCTTCTAAAAATAATGAAATGGGTGATGTTCCTGTATTTATATACTAGGATATAAAAACAGGTACATCACCTATATTGTATCATGTAAATTCTTCTATTTTTAATGAATCTTAGACACGTTTAATTCGTGGGTCTGTAAAGATATCTGACTCATCCTCACTATTAGATGAAAATTCAGAAATGATAGCTCCTTCTTCTCCCGCTTTAAACCAGTGCTTTGTATTTTCTGGGATGGTATATTGCTCCCCAGGATGCAATACAACTTCATGGAATGCCGTATAGTATGGGAGATCCTCTGCAGGAGGAGAAGCTAGCGGTGATACTGTAGGTTCTCCTTCTACATAGAGATAAACGGTTCCTTTACGGCATCTAAACGTTTCTAACTTGCCAGGATCTCCATTTTTTCTAGGTGGATGGCGATGTTCTGGACAGGTTTGATTCGGAAACAAAACCAAGTCTTTCGCACAATAACGCTCGGTGTTCACATAAGTAATTAATTGCAGTCCCGTTTCTTCGAGATTATTTAAGCCAAAGTCTGCAATTTCAATCGCTTCTTGTTCGGCTTGAGTTAAGATAATACCCGTGTCAGCAAGCATATTCGTTACGATTGCTTGATAGTCCTTTGTTTGCACATTAGCCAAATAAATCAACTCCTCTCATTAAGCTAATTCTTAATACATATTTTGTGAGATTCTAAGTAGGATATAGTTGTGAGAATTGCATTGTGAAGTGTCTTGTTGTGGGTTTATTTTGGTTAAGATATTACTAATATCTGCTACTAGCTACCGCTTTTTCAACTGTTTTAGGTGTAACCACCTTGTCGTAAAGACTTGCTTTACCTACAGAGTTAAAAAGATGCATTTTATGGTTGATGACCTTACGGGCTTCTAGAATACATTCTGGATAGATAACATTCGGATCCCAGTATTCAGTAGTATTTAGAACTTCACGTGCTTTTTTATAATAAGCGTATTTCATATCACTAGAAATATTAATCTTACTAACTCCTAGTTTGACAGATTGAGCAATTTCACTATCTGGGTTAGATGAACCACCATGTAATACTAATGGAATATCAACAAGTGTATTAATTTCTTCGAGAATATCCAATTGTAACTCTGGTTTAATATGTTTTGGATAGATACCATGTGCAGTACCAATGGCCACTGCTAATGTATCAACACCTGTTCTATTAACGAAATCCCTAGCTTCTGCAGGATCTGTATATGTAACTTCGGTAACGCCACCCTCAACTGAATTTCCTGTACTTCCAATCGTTCCTAACTCACCTTCTACTGAAACACCAACTGCATGAGCGATTTCAACGATCTTCTTCGTTACAGCAACATTTTCCTCGTATGGAAGTAAAGATCCATCAATCATGACCGATGTAAATCCGCAACGAATCGCTCTTAATACTTCTTCCATAGAACCACCATGATCTAGGTGTAACACAAATGGAACTTTGCTTTCATATACACGGTGTTTAACATAAGAGAAAAATTCATCTGTTAAAAATTCATGTTCAGAAGGGTGGATGGCAATGATTGCTGGAGAATTTAATTGTTCAGCCTCTTCAACCACAGCTCTTAGAAATGTACTATCTGCAACATTGAACGCACCTACAGCAAATTGATTTTCTTTTGCAACAGTCAATAATTCTTTCATTGTAATTAACATACAGGTAATCTCTCCTTTTAATAAATAGATTTGTATACGCTTACTATTAAAACCCTAAAAATGATTCATATTTTTTTAGGGGTCATTCAAAGATTGATCACCTCTTTATTTTGTTGTTTTTTCAATCTCAATTGTTTTTAAGTGAGATGAAAAAAAATTTCTTAATAGCTCCAAGAAATTAAATTTTATTCGTTTCTTATTCAAGGAAATTTAATTTCTTGGGTTAACTATAAAATTAATTTTTTAATAATTCAAGAAATTTAATTCGCCAATATTCGACAAAAGCCTGCGAAATACAAAGTTTGGTAATTTACTAGGCTGCAGCGTCATCATTGCTTCGCAGCGCTTTTTGTTAAACTCTCACACCTTGATTAATTGGACACCCTTATTTTCAACAACCGATACCCAGTAATCCGATAAACTATTATCAGTTACGATCATATCGACGCTTTCGAGGGGGGCGAAAAGATTCATTGAGCGTTTCCCAAACTTGGATGAATCTGCTATTAAGTACGTTTCTTTGCTGCATTTAAGCATGGATTGTTTAATTTCGGCGTCGGAGAAGTGGAATACACTAAAGCCGCTTTCGGCAACACCACTCGTTGCAACAAACGCTTTGTTAACGTACAAATCTTCAAGGAACGATTTCGTTCCACTTCCAAGGAACGCTTGGCAGTTTTGCCTAAACTCGCCGCCAGCCATAAATAAAGAAATATTCCGGGCATACCGGAGGGCATAGGCTGTGGTGAGAGAGTTCGTAATGACGGTAACATTCTCAAGAAGTGATTCAGCCAATCCAGTGGCAATATAATGAGAGGTAGTTCCAGAGTCTAGAATGATCGTATCGTTGGAGGATATACGCGTTAAACAATATTCAGCAATCCTTTTCTTTTCCTCTATTGATTGTGTCTCACGTTGTATGGGCGGTTCGTCCATTACATGTCGGATTCCTCCATGAAATCTTTCGAACAATCCGCTCTGTTCCAATTTTTGTAAATCCCTTCGAATGGTCATATCTGATACTTGAAATTCGTCAACCAAATCCTGAACGGATAAGCTTCCTCTTTTTATGATCAATTCGGAAAGTTTTTTAAGTCGTCTCTCAGTAGACATCATTTTTCTCCTATCATTTATTTTGTTTATATATTTTATTTATATAAGAATTCAACAAATAAATCAATATTAAATAAACAAAATAAACAAATTTTCAAACATACGGTGTTAATTTTTTTGTTTATTTTGAATATTTCATATTGACAAAAAAACACAATGCACTTAATCTTGAAATATAAATTAGCAGGATATGGCAGGGGGGCGAGTGAGGAAAATTGGAGCAACTAAAGGTTAACCATGCAAAAACACAAAAAGATGGTGAGGTGTAAACATGTTAACAACCATGGAAAAGTTACTTAGCGTAGCCTATAAGGGCAAATTCGCAGTGGGAGCCTTTAATATTGCTAATAGCGAATTTGTAAGGGCGGTCATTCAAACGGCAGAAAGGGAAAATTCTCCTGCCATCCTTCAAATACATCCAAATGAAATTAATCTTATGGGAGATGAGTTTGCTGCATATTGTGTTGAAGCGGCGCACCGAGCAAGTGTACCTATCGTGATTCATCTTGATCACGGAGGCAATATCGATGATGTTGTTCGAGCTATTCGGAATGGATTTACATCCGTAATGATTGATGGCTCACATTTACCTTATGAGGAGAACGTAGCGCTAACCAAAGCAGCCGTGAAAATTGCTCATGCACAACATATTACCGTCGAGGGAGAACTTGGGACCATCGGGAATACAGGTACAAGTTCAGAAGGTGGGGCAGAAGAGATTTTGTTCACAGACCCGGAACAGGCGAAAGATTTCGTGGAGCGTACCAATGTAGATACTCTTGCCATCGCAATCGGCACCTCTCATGGGTTCTATCCAAAATCGCTGAAACCTAAGCTTCAGATTGATCGTTTGTCTCAAATCAATGAAATAGTGAATATTCCGCTTGTCTTGCATGGAGGTTCCGATAACTCGGATGAGGATATTCGAGAATCCACGAAGTACGGTGTTAGTAAGATCAACCTTTCCAGTGAAATGAAGCGGGCGTTTTTTACAGAACTTCGCAATACATTGAACAACCACCCAAATGGATATGAGCCGGATGCACTTTTCCCAAGTTCAACCGAAGCAGCTATGGAGATTATTGCAAAAAAGATGCATTTGTTTGGCTCGGCAGGCAAGGCAGACTTGTATAAAGTAACGCAATTATAAGTTTAATAATAGAAATATACGATTTTTACTTCTGAAGGCTCGTTTGCGTTAGATTCATATTAATCAACCTCAAGATAATTCGGCAAATCTGCCTAAAGTATTATAAGAAGAAACACAAAAAATTGGGGGTTTTTATTATATGTTTAATTTGAAAGCGCTTAATAAAAGTGTATTATCTATTGTAATGATCGTGAGTATGTTGATTGCGTTGGTAGGTTGTAATCAATCAGAGACCTCAACAAAAGATTCCGAATCTGAAGGCAAAGATGGAGAAGTTACGTTAGAGTTCCAACAATGGTGGGGAGTAGAATTGCCAGATGGTGCACTTCAGGAAATCGTTGACGAATTCACTGCTGATACAGGAATTAAGGTAAAGCTTTTAAGTAATCCATATGCTGATACAAAAACGCAAATTGCAGCTGGTGCAGCGGCAGGAACAATGGCAGATGTGGTTGGTCTTGATGGTTCTTGGGTATATGATTTTGCTAAACAAGGATCAATTGCAAATATGACAGAATTAATGGATGCTGATGGATATGATGATAGTCAGTTATCCGATCAAATTAAAGTTGATGGGTATACGTATATGATTCCTGTTGTGAACTTTGCCTATCCGATGTATGTAAACATGGATATTCTAAAAGAGGCTGGGATTACAGGAATTCCCAAAACTTGGTCTGAATTTACAGAGGCAACTGATAAAATTACCAAGACAACTGGGAAGGCCGGATGGGCAATTCCAATGTCTACAGAATCTCCAAGTGGTATTCAAAACAATTTTATGAGTTGGCTTTGGGCTTCTGGCGGTTCTATGTTAAAGGATGGTAAGCCTGCTTTGACAAATAATAAAGACTTGACTGCTACTGTTGAGTTTGTAAAAGAATTATTTGATTCTAAAGTAGTAGCGCCAGGGGCATATGCTATGAAAGAAGCGGATATGGTAGAAGAGTTTACAAACGGACGTGTAGCATTTATGACTGATTCACTAGCTCACTTAACAACTATTAAAAAAGAAGCACCAAACTTAAACTTTGATTTTATGCCAGTACCGGTTAAAGATGGTTATAGCGGAAAAAGTGGTATGGACGTAGCAAATTGGGGTATTGGAGTTGCAGAAAATAGCGAACATAAGGCAGAAGCTATGAAGTTAGTTGAATATCTAATGAGTCCTGAAGTAAATGCAAAACTTGCTGTTTTAGCAAATGCCTTCCCAGGAAACTCAACCGCAGAACCTGATTATTCAGCAGCAGATGAGTTATTCGTGAAAGCCTATGAACTATATCAAAACAGTTATGCGGTTAACGAATTTACTGGACTTCCAACTTCAGAAGAATTAATGAGATCTTTTGATGAACAACTACAACTTTATTTAGATGGAGATACAAAGTCAGTAAATGATATGTTAAAAGAGACGCAGGGTATATGGGAAGAATCATTTGAATAATAAATGCTTGAATAGTAAACGGGATGTATGTTTGACATACATCCCTGTTTAGAAAGGTGGTAATGGCAGGTGACAATTGAAACTGCAACTAAAACTGAAACTAAAACAAAAGCGATTAAAGAGTTCCAGTATAATAGAAAAGTTCAATCTTTTAAGAAGAATTCCGAGCCATATCTATATCTTATACCGACAATTCTATTAATGGTTGTATTGTTAGTTATCCCTATTTATATAGTTATCCGTTACTCATTTTACGATAATGTCATTCTTAATAAGAATCCCGAATTTGTAGGTTTGGAAAACTTTAAAGAGCTATTGACGGATAAAGGATTTTTAAAAGCTGTAAGAAATTCATTGATTTTTGTTGGTGGCAGTGTAATTGTACATATGATTCTGGGACTGACCTTTGCCATGGTATTAAATACAAAATATCTTGGTGCGAAAACCAAAGCTTTATTCAGGGTAATCTTCGCTTTACCATGGATGTTCACGGCATCTGTTATAGCGGTTCTATGGAAGATGCTATTAAATCCAAATGGTGTCATTAACTATCTATTAATAGAGTTTAATTTAACTTCTGATCAGATAGAATGGTTAGCTTCAAGAGATTTTGCATTGTTCGCGGTAACAATGATTAATATTTGGGCAGGCTACCCATTCTTTATGATGAGCATTTTAGCTGGGCTTCAAGGAATATCATCAGATCTTTATGAATCCTCTGCGATTGATGGTGCAAACGGCGTAAAGCAGTTTTTCTATATTACCCTTCCTCAGTTAAAACCAATTTTAATCAGCTTAATATTGTTAGATTTTGTATGGACGATACAACAATTTGCACTTATTTGGATGACCACTGGTGGAGGACCAATAAATGCGACTGAGATGCTTAGTACATTTATTTATAAATTAGGATTTAGTAAGTATCAATATGCTATGGCTTCAACTAGCGCAGTAATTTTACTATTCGTATGTACAATCATTTCGATCATTTATGTACGACATCAGAGGGGGCAGGAATAAGATGGTAGGGGAAAGAAAATGGTATATGAAAGGTGTCGTTATCACCCTATTAATTATAGGAGCAATCTTTGCAGGATTTCCAGTCTTGTGGATGCTTTTGAATTCCTTTAAACCAAACTCGGAAATCTTTGCATGGCCACCAGTGTGGGTTTCTGAGAATTTCACATTTGATGCTTACGTAGAGATTTTCAATAATCCAGAAAAAATTAGATTTTTCATTAATAGCTACTTAATTGCGATTACTGTTGTCATTTTGACTTTAATTGTTAGTATTCTAGCTTCTTATAGTTTCAGCAGGTTTGACTTTCCGGGCAAAAAAGTAATCAATACAGTTATTGTAAGTGTTCAGGCAGTACCGCCGATCGTTCTATTAATACCATATTTGAGTTTGATTGTAACCATTGGTTTGTATAACACCTATGGTGCTCTGATTTTAACCTATTTGTTATTTACGTTACCATATGCAATCTTAATGATAACAGGATATTTTAATACGTTGCCAAAAGACTTAGATGAAGCCGTTATGATTGATGGTGGAACCAGATTTAGAGCACTATGGAATGTTTTGGTTCCTGTATCGATTCCAGGATTAGTTTCTGTAGGAATGTATACCTTTATGCTCGCGTGGAACGAATATCTATTTGCCTTAGCTTTAACGAAGACAAATGAGTTTCGTACTGTCCCAGTAGGAATTAGCTTATTAATGGGTCAGCATGCTTACGAGTGGAACCAAATGATGGCCATGAGCGTACTTGGGTCGTTACCAGTATTACTCTTATTCTTATTTTTCCAAAGATATTTCATTGCAGGGATGACATCTGGATCTGTTAAAAGCTAGGAAAATCACATGGATGCTTGTTGGATGACGTTCCAAATTCGGTAAGCTCCAATTAAAGTTTTAAATTCTATAACAAACAGAGGGATGTAATATGAAAATAGAAGAGAAGTATATCAAACTTTATGAAAAAATGGATGAAAATATAAATATCCGTAAATCTAGTAGAAAAATGACTGCGATGGGATACACAAGTAATTTAGATATTTTATGTGACTTTAAGATTGATATCTTAAATAAGCTCCTTGAAGAATATATGCAAGGAGAGGACTTAAGCAAAATGGGAGAATCAAAGGTAATACACACAGTACAGGATTTTATTCGTACTGTAGTGTATTTCTGCAGGAAGGGAATTGGCGGCGAAGTTGATATAGAAGACTTCAAAATCATTGAAAACTTCTTCCCTGCAGAGAATGGTATAGGAGGAACTTCAGCGCAAGCAGCAATGGCATTAGCTGCTATTGGATGTCCCTCGATGATTCATCTGACCGATGATTCAAAAGAAGTTTGTGACATTCTTAACTCTCCACACATCTATACAGTGTCTTCAACTGGTGAGTTGATTCATACCAACCAAGTGACACAAAGAGCTGAACAAGAAATACACTACATTATACAGTTTAAAAAAGGTGATGTTATTCGTTTAGGTGATCAAGAATTCGCAATACCAGTATCGAATCGCTTGATTATTACAAAAGTTACCGTTAACGAAACAGTACCATTCTCGGAACCATATTTTGATTATATCGAGGAGCATGCAAAAGATATCAGTAGTAATGTGCTCTCTAGTTTTAATGTCATTAAAGATGAAGAAATTTTACAAGAACGATTAGATTTTGTAAGACAACATGTAAGAAAGTATAAGGCTAATAACGAATCAGGTATTGTGTTTTTTGAGGATGCTCATTATCACAGTGATTCGATAAAAAAGTTATGTATAGAAACAATCTATTCAGAAGTGGATATTGTCTGCATGAATGAAGAAGAATTGGCCTATATACTAAATATCTATAACTTCCCTATTAATATAGAAGATATCCTCTCATGTGTGGAAGGGATAAAATATATTAAAGAGAATTTAAGGATTAACAAGGGCGTAATTGTACATACAAAAGATTATTCTATGTATGTAGGGAATAAGCTTGAGAACGACATCGAAAGCGGTCTTATATATGGAAATATGCTTGCTACTGCAAAAGCGATGGTGGGTTGGTATGGTTCTAAGGAACAGATATCAAAAGTTTTAGAGCTTCCTCTGAGTGAAAACGGAGTAAGGAATCGAGAAATAATAGGTAAGAGCATTTATGCAAGTGAGACTATAATCGTTCCTACCAAGTATATTGATAAGCCTAAATATACCATAGGATTAGGGGATTCATTTGTAGCAGGTGTCCAGATTTGTTTTATGTAAATTTTCCTCTGGTGAAAATAATTAGTTAAGCTGTTAAGAACGGACGAAAATTCCCAGTTTCATCGGTCGGTTTCTGCCTCTCCCTTTTTTATAATACCCATAAAAATATTAAGGCCCAACTAGCTTCTAACCGCTAGTCGGGCCTTTTCACGCGCAAAACTTCCGATTGTCCCCATAAAGAACCGTCTCTACGGCATTTTTGTATGGGAAACAATAAATTCTACATTTCCAACGAGTTCAAACTCTCCAGTACCAACTGGAAGGATGAAATGTGTTCCTTTTTTCAATGAATAACGCTCACCAGCATGTATAAGTGTTCCGTCTCCATTTATGACACTTACGAGCAAGTAGCGATTACCGGATGAGAACGTTGCTTTTCCATTGATTACCCATTTGTAGACAGAGAAGAATTCAGATTCTACAAACGTCGTTACCGTTGCATTTCCGCGTTTTTCTACTTTAGGAGTGACACCTGTTTCTTGATGCGGTACGGTGGTGACATCAATGGCTTTGTCTAAATGAAGCTCACGTAAATTCCCGTCGTTATCTTTACGGTCATAATCATACACCCTGTAGGTGGTATCGGAGCTTTGCTGAGTTTCTAACACGAGCGTTCCTTCACATAGTGCGTGAATGGTTCCGCTTGGAACATGGAAAAAGTCGCCTGGCTTAATTTTTACCCTGAGCAGCAGATCATTCCATTTTCCGTCATTGATCTGTTGGATTAATTCCTCTTTTGTTTTCGCATTGTGGCCGAAGATCATATCGGCATCTTCTTTGCAATCAAGGATATACCAACATTCTGTTTTGCCTAAATCACCATTTTCATGAACTTTTGCATAGTCATCCTCTGGGTGAACTTGAACAGATAAATCTGCATTTGCATCAAGAATTTTGGTTAATAGCGGGAAAACCTCTTCTTTTGGATTCCCAAATAATTCGGGCTGTTTTTTCCAAAGCTTGTCCAATGTCATTCCGGCATATGGACCACTTTCAATAAGTGATGGACCATTTGGATGAGCCGAAATCGCCCAGCATTCTCCTGTTTGGTTGGAAGGAATATCATAACCAAACTGTGTCTCTAATGCGGTTCCGCCCCAAATTCGTTCTTTAAAAACTGGTTTTAAAAATAATGGTTGCAGCAAAATGATAACCTCCACAGTAAAGATATTTACTTAATGTGCTTGCTTGATTAGCATTCTTGATTCCCGTATTAACAACTTATATCGCTAGTAAACTAGCGATGTTTCTTGTTGTGCTGACGATGTTTTGGTAAGCGTTTTTGAGTGCTTCTTCTAGTGTGGTAATTCCAGGGACTATGCTGAAGACGGTGTTGATTCCATGTTGGTAGACGGCTTCGTAGCCTGGACCTAGTGATCCAGCTAGAGCGAAGACCGGTATGTTATGTTTTTGTGCTACGGCGGCGACGCCGATTGGTGTTTTTCCGTAAATGGTTTGGCTGTCAATTTTACCTTCTCCAGTTACCACGAGTGTAGCGTCTTGAATATGCTCTTCTAAGCCAGTTGCCTCCACTACGATTTGAATTCCCTTTCGTAGCTGACATGGGAGGAAAGCAAGTAGTCCTGCACCTAAACCTCCTGCAGCACCTGCACCCGGTATTTCACTTATTGACTTACCTAAATCTCTTTCTATCACACTAGCAAAATGGCTAAGATTTTTATCGAGCTCACAGACCATTTCAGCTGTTGCTCCTTTTTGAGGACCAAACACGGCAGAGGCGCCAGTTTCCCCAAGTAACGGGTTCTGAACATCACAAGCAACATCAAATTGAATTCCGTTCAGTCGTTCATCAAAATCTTCTAAATTAATAGAATGTAAATTTGCTAATGCTCCTCCGCCAAAGCCAATCTCACAGCCATTCACGTCGAGTAATTTCCCGCCTAAGGCCTGGACCATCCCTGCACCACTGTCATTTGTCGAACTTCCGCCAAGTCCAACAATAATTCGTTCTACCTTGTAGTCAAGGGCGGCTAAGATGAGTTCACCCACACCGAATGTTGTTGTCTTTAGGGGATTTCGCTCTTCTGGTGGTACCAAATGCAAACCTGCGGCGGCTGCCATCTCAATGACAGCCGTTTTTCCACCGTGGATTAAGCCGAAGAAACCTTCTACTTTTTCACCGAGTGGTCCTGTTACCTTTTGTGTAATCACTTGTCCGGCTAATGCATTGACTAAAGAATGGACAAGACCTTCTCCGCCATCTGCCATCGGTACCTTTACAAATTCTGCGTCTGGAAAAACTTCGCGAAATCCTAGCTCAACTGCATTTGCCACCTCAAGGGCAGATAAACTCTCTTTAAATGAATCTGGCGCAATCACAACTTTCATCGTTTTCATTCCTTTTACATTATTGAGTAAAATTGACTGATAAAATCTTTGAATTTCTCCGTCGAGCAAAGCTCCGAAACTAATTTTTTATTTTGAACCAGTTTCCATAAATGATTAAATAGGGAGCTAAATTCTTCCTTATCCTTTTCATTCAAAGCCAATAAAAGCACTAGTTGGACGGTATGTTCTCCCCATTTTACCGGTTTCTTTAATATTCCTATCGCGATACATGAACCAAGAGCATTCGGTTTTAACGGATGTGGGATCGCCACTAAGTTTCCGATCGATGTTGGAGAGATTTCTTCCCGCTCTAGCACCGAATTTTGAAAAGAATCATCCACATATCCCTTTATATTAAGGATCGTACTTAATGAACGAATAATTTCCTTTGGATTTTTTTTATTAATCTCCGTAAAAAATAACTCATCACTAAATAAGTTTTGAAGTTTCTTTAATGATTTATTTTTATCTTCATTTAAAAACTTACTAGAAATATGTTCACGTACCTTTTCAATATCCTTTTCCGTTAGGATTGCATTGATATGAAGGGCTGGAATTGGACTTTCTTTTCCTATTGGAATCGTACTTAAAATTAAATCTACCTCATCTTGTTTGATGTCTCCAAGTGAATAGGAGGGATACGTGCCAACAATATCGATACCCGGAAAAACACTTTCCACACTAGCTGCTAGAAGCTTGGACGTACCTAAACCGGAAGCACAAACAATGGCCACTCGCTTCGTCTGCCGTCGCTTTTTGTTTTTCATTCGCTCAACTGCTGCTTCTAAATGGATAGCTATATAACCAATTTCATCCTCATTTACAATCAGCTCACTGTTATTTTGTATGATTTCGGCCGCCACAATGCCAAGTTCAAAAGAGAAGGGATAATTCTTTTTAATTTCCGTTAACATCGGATTTCGTAAGTTCATTCGATATTTTAAACGGTT
The DNA here is from genome assembly GCF_047237705.1 of Neobacillus canaveralius. Taxonomy (NCBI): domain Bacteria; kingdom Bacillati; phylum Bacillota; class Bacilli; order Caryophanales; family Bacillaceae; genus Neobacillus; species Neobacillus canaveralius. The sequence continues at coordinate 485,498 of NZ_JBDFLL010000001.1, forward strand.
AATCGCCGAACGTAGATGCAGCCCTAATCCATAAATAAGCTCACGATCTTCTTGTAAATCAATTCGATATACCCGATTAATTTCTGAGAGGATTGTAACCACTAATTGATAGTGGCTTTCACCCAGCAACGGGGCAAAGTCTGATCCGTGAAAATTTTTATCTTCAAAATGCTTTGCACCGAGTAAATGAATTGTAATATATGCGACTTCTCCTAAAGGAATTTTAATCGCAAATTTTTCTTCTATTGATTTTACAATCTTAGTCGCTACCTCATATTCAACCAAATCTTCCATTTGGTCGAGTTCAATGGAACCAGCTTCAACATTTTTCCCTTTCTTAATTCTCTGAATGGCAATAGCAATATGCATCACTAAGTTATTTAGCGGCAGCTCAGCCATCGTGAAAGAAAGCTCTTTAATATAATACTTGGTAATGTCCTTTATTTCATGAATATCTATATCTGCAACAATCTCATTTTCTAGCTCGGCTTGTTCATTTTTAATATTTGCTAAACATTCGGATAAACAAAACCGAATATTCATTTCGTTCCCTACTAGCTTGATTCCATAGTTTTGCTTTTTAAAAAGTTTAAGGTCATACTTTTCCAAAAGCTTCTCAACTTGCTTCAAATCATTATCCACAGTAGATTTACTTACAAATAATTCAGTTGCCAGCTGTTCTGTCGCAATAAAGTCATCCGCAATAATAATACTTTTTAAAATATATAATACTCTTTCCTCTGGAAGGACAGGTGTAAGTGCCTGTTCCTCCTCCTGGAGCATAAACAGTTCTTCAATTAACTCTGTAACCTGCTGACCAAGAGCTGCGTCAATATAATAGCCTACACCTCGACTAGCCTCAATCTGTACACCTATTTTTTTTAATTCGAGATTTAACGTTTTCACATCATTTCTTATCGTCCGGGAAGTGACACCTAGTATTTTGGCCAAGTATTCACTTGTCACAGGTTCCTTATGTGATAATAATTCTATGATTAATGACTTGAGACGACTGCTTAAAACGAACATACTTTACACTCCCCTAAAACGAATAAGAAAATATTATGATAACACCAATGTATTTATAAGCGTACGAACTTCCTCTATTGCTTCAACTGCTTCACTTAAACATTTATTTGAAAAAGAAGTAACTAGACTGATTGCCTCTTTTCGTTTACCCATTTTATGCAGAAGGGCTGCTTCATCCTCAATGTCACGGATGAGCGTTAACCACTTTTGTTCTAAAGGATCAAATACTTTTCTAGCAATTTCCTTATTCTTACTATATAAAGTTCCATTTTCATTCCCTTTTAATTCATCAAGTAAATCACGGAATTTCCACCAATAAGAATCCTCTGCTGATTGATCATGGTTTGATTGTGTAGGATCGATACTCTTGACTCGTATGGTTCCAGCATTTGAGAGCATTTCTGGGAATTCCTGTTCACACATAAAGATTGGCAGATAGAGACCTGTACAAGGAGTAGCAGGGGACCACCAAATTACTGGAAATTGCCACTCATCCTTTGGAAGTTCAAAGATTGTAGAAGATGCGGTAATTCCCCATGTAAAATTAGCTGGTGATGAATGCATACAAATCGTTTGAAAATCTGGAAGCGCAGCATTGAAAAATGGACCTTCTAGGAAGGTATCTTCATAATGGTCACGTAAAATTCGCTTGATCCAGTTCACATCTACCTGTCCACTTTTTTCAGCAAGCAATTGCTTTGTACGCTGCACACGAATATGTGAAACCTGAAGTGCATTGGTGAAATCTGTGTATGCATAGGCCGCATCAAACTTTTCATCACCAGTCATCCAACCAGCTTCAACTGCCTTTTCAATAAAATGTTCACTCATTAAATCACACTGCTGTCGAATACTCATTTCATTTGAGATGGAATGGAATTTGTTTTGAATTTTCCTAGCAGCCCACTGGTGGTCAACTGTTTCTAAAACCCATGCTTCCTTAGAATCAGCGATAAGGAAAGAATTATTATAAGGCTTTTCTTCTCCCACAACAGCAGTTCCCCATTGGCCGTATTGCTCTATTAATTTTGTGATTACCTCTAAAGCACTCTTCGCCGCTTTTCCTCTTTCAAGGCCGAGGCGGACAAGCTCCATTCCGAGAATTCCTTTTTGTTTACCTGGGTCTGCAGCACTTTCTTTTAAATCTTTTGTAAAAATAGCTTCATTTCCAATACTAACACCGTATTCATTCATTCCTTGCTCATAGCCCCAACACCAAAAAGGGGAAGAACCAATGGTTAAAAAGGTTTCTTCGACTTGTGGAATTGTGACATATGCTAAAGGTAGCAGATCTTGATTCTTTTGTGATGAGCGTGGATTATAAACAAGCGGCTGACTTTCATATGCAGGCCGGTCACTATTCTTTGCAACCAGCATGTTAGCTGAACGTGTATAATCTGGGAGAACAACTAAGTTATCACACATTTTTTTCCCCTCCGTATTTAAAAAGAAAGAGTTTCCCTCAATAATTAGGGGGATTTCCTTACTTTCTTAATATAATTGGAAACTAAAGATTTCGTTCGCACGAATATCCTTCAAGTTGATTTCATTGTTCTCAATTTGAATTCGCTCATCACTGTCAGGAAGTAGAGTCTCATTCAAATTAACGAGTTTACTATTTTTGAAAAAGCTTTGATTGACTTCGATTTTTGCTGTTTCAATCAGTTGATTGGTTGTATTATAAATTCGAACTACTAAACAATCATGATTCTCCGACTTTTTCACAGCGCTTAGTGCCAACCCAGAATCATCAAGGCGAATGAACGTAGATTGATCCTCTAAGGAGGCAGACTCTGTTGACTTTTCATTTACTGGAACAGTCACAAACGGAGTAGTGAATTCACTAGCTTTACTTGCTATACTAGCCTCGATTTCATTACCAGTGTGAGCGACAATCGAATAGTTCATTTCATGCCTGCCAAGTAATAGACTATCCGGTGTTTCCACATGTAACCCTGAACGTCTTCCAGGACGATCGACCAAATCCTGCTTACCCATATAATCGGTTCCTGCAAGAAGGGTTACTGCAATCGTTGGCTTATCTGCATGTAAAATCTCATACTGCGGTAAACCTTTATTTAGAATCGCAATCCCTTTTTGATCATCCGAAACATCAACAAACTTTTGCTGCGGATAAATCGGGTAATATTTCTCTTCCCAATTTTCCTGTTTCCAATATTCCACTTGTTCTAAATAGTTATCGCGACGAATCGTCCCAAATTGCTGGTCCGCAATATGTGTCTTCGTTTGAAGACCTGTATCAAATAGAGCACGAATCCGGTGATTTTTCACGGTATTGTCAATCACCGTTTGAATATCAACACGATCGTCATAACGATTAACACTTACATAGGTCTCAATGGTAGAAGCATTCCTATTTTCAGAACGTCCATTGACATCTGTATCAACAGGGAATTCCATGTTATAAACAATCTTAACACTTGCATATAGAGGTCCATTATGAACCACGCTGATTTCAGGTGCTGCGTCTTTCGTTGTGATTAAGATATCTTCATGTGGTGGTGAGAAATCATATTCATCTCCCGCATTTCCACCTTCTTCAAAAACATTTAACCCTTTAAAAATGGCGCCTGATTTCTTTTCTTTAATGGTGAGTGATCCATTGTTTTCAATACTTACTTCCATAAACTCATTGGAAAACGTGCCATTCTGGTAAACATCACTATACGTATTGGCAATTGGTGCTTTTTCTTTCACGTAGTAAGTACTAAACCCAAAGCCGTCTACTTCTGCAGCAAATTTAATTCTTGTTGTAAAAACAAATTGATCCTCATTTTTCACACCAATTTCAATTTGCTTATCGTTTAAATTCTCTTCTTTCATATCTAAAATCTGATAAGGAACCTGGTTGCCCTTAGTGTCCACAATAGTAAATTCCTTTGATGTTACATACAGGGTTGCTTCCGCGAGATTTTTTCTTTTTTGCCCGAGGGTATTAAAGACGACGAGTGGAACACCCTCATCTTGGAAATTGATTTTTCGCAGCAGTTCTTTGGTTGCTGTTTTCTGGACAGACTCACCAATCTGCTTCGCAAATTCATACCTCATATCCATTTCTTGATGGGTAGCATCGGTACAGACATTACAAATGGAATCATGGGCATGATTTTGCATCATGTATTTCCAGCCTTTATTGATAATGTCATTATCATAATGGTCACCAAGTAAATAGGATACAGAGTTTAATGGTTCTGTATATTTCTCATATAAATTTTGTACTTCAAAATTCTTCTTTTTCAAATCTAAACGCGTTGAAGCGATGCTGACGTGGACACGCATATTTTTACCTTTTCTAAATTCTCCAGAAAGGTTATCGAGACTTTCTGCTGAACGTTCAACTTCTTCTAGATAATCCTGCAATTTGCTTAGTCGTACCTTGAAATCACTGCCATTCTCAGCATAATGAGTATTTAGTTCAGCGATAATCTCAGGAAGATATTTGTTTGCACTTCTTTGGTCGAATCCACACATCAATAACATATTTTTAGAAGTAGTCATTTCTTGTAACTTTTCATTATTCTCATTGATGATTTCTAAATTTTGTTTTAAATCAGTTGAAAGCATGCGACCATTTCCATAGCCTAACGGCAGATGCGTTGCAAGTACCTTGGAACCATCTGGACCAACCCACCAGAAGTCGGTCTTTTCCGTTTCTTCATTGGTAATTCCACGCCAGAATAAAGCATAGTTCATACCAAAACCGCTTAACACCTGTGGAATTTGTGCTGCTTGCCCAAAAGAGTCAGGCAAATAGCCGATTTGCATGGAAGGACCAAACTCATCACCAATACTTTGACCAATTAACAAATTCCGTACAAGTGATTCACCACTTGGTGTAAATTCATCAGGCTGGATGTACCAAGGTCCAATGACTAGACGTCCTTCTTGAACAAGCTTGCTGATTCGATCGCGATTTTTCGGCTTAATTTCTAAATAATCTTCTAAGACAATGGTTTGTCCATCTAATAAAAAGGAAGTATAAGCTGGGGTCGTTTCTAAGAGTTCAAGTAATTCATCCATGAAGCGGATTAATTTTACACGGTATTGCTGATAGGTTTGGTGCCACTCTCGATCCCAATGTGTATGAGAGATAACATGAAATTTCATTATAGGAGCCTCCAGGACAATTTTTATAAAGATAATGAGGGTCCTGTAACAGTACCCTCATGGAAATTTGATTTATAAGTTTAAACAGCTTCTTGAGTTTAAGCTACTTCTTCTTTTTCTTCGATATTCTTTTTTAAGAGTACTGTCATTAATGCCGTTACAACAATCCCGACTGCAAAGGCAATTAAGAACATTACTGGCTTAATGAAGAATGGAATAATAAATACGCCGCCACTTGGTACCGGAGCTTCCGCACCAAGTACTAGTGCTAATGCGCCACCTACAGCTGAACCAACCACAATCGATGGAATAACTTGCAAGGGAGCACCTACCGCAAATGGAATTGCACCTTCGGTAATTCCTGTCGCACCCATAATCGTTGTAGGAAGTGCACTCATTCTTTCTCCAACTGTGAATTTCTTAGGAGCAAGTCTTGTTGCAAGAGCTAGTCCAATTGGTGGTGTCATAATACCAATCCAACATGCAGCCATTGGAGCGTAAATTCCTTCGTTTAGCATCCCAACACAGAATGCGAACGCCACTTTGTTAATAGGACCACCCATATCAACCGCCATCATAGCACCAATAATCAAGCCAAGAATTAATAAATTTCCACCACTTAGTGATGTTAACCAGCCTTCTAAACCTTTAGAAGCAAGGGCAATTGGCTGACCAATGATATACATTAATAAAGATACGGCACCCACACCTAATAAAGGAATCATGATAATTGGTTTTAATGCCGCTAAATAAGTGTGCACTGGAATTTTCTTAATTAAATTAACAATATAACCAGCAAGGAAACCAGCAACAATACCGCCTAAGAATCCAGCGCCGATTTCATTCGCAATTAATCCACCCACCATACCTGGTGCAATACCAGGTCGGTCTGCAATCGAATAAGCCATATAACCAGCCATCGCAGGAACCATTAATTTGAAAACTAGGACTCCAGTTTCAACTGCTTTTTTAGCAAAACCAGTTTCTTGTTCGCCGCCACCTAGTAATAAACCAAGCGTTAAGAGCAAGCCTCCGGCAACAACAAACGGTAACATATAGGAAACACCAGTCATTAAATGTGTTTTAGCTTCTTCAAGGAATTTTTTCATCGTTGAGATCTCCTCTTATTTTATTTTACAAGCTCAAGAGCTTTATTGATTAGACCTTGCGGATTTTTCACTGCTTCCGCAACTGGTACTTTAACTGTAGGAATCGAACTAAAACGATCCGATTTTGCAATCGCTGTATCTACGGCTAAAATAAGAACTTCTGCGTTTGCAACATCTTTCGCTGAAATAGAATTTTCAATTCCCATCGCGCCTTGTTTTTCTACCTTAATTTTGTGACCCATTTTTTTAGCTGTCATTTCTAAAGCCGCTGCGGCCATATTTGTATGTGCTACTCCTGCTGGGCAAGCTGTGATCGCAAGAATATTCATGATAAAGTCCACCTTTTCTTAGTTAGTTTTTTGTGTAATAAAGTCATCTAATAAGTTCAAAATTTGTTCTGCTTGAGTCGCGTTCATAAGCTGCTCGCGGAACTCGTCGTCCATTAATTTTCCTGATAGAGCAGATAGGATTTGCAAATGCGTGGTTCCACCTTCTGCCGCTGGAATGGCCAGCATGATGATAAAGTTCACGGGTTTTTCATCCAATGAATTCCATTCAATTCCGTTTGCTGTTTTCCCAATGATGATACTCGCTGTTTCTACAGTGTCACTTTTGCAGTGAGGAATCGCAAAGCCATTTCCAAACCCAGTTGAAAATTCTCCCTCTCGTTCCAGTACGCCTTCAATGAACGCAGTCTCAGATTTAATTCTTCCTTGTTGACTGAGTAATGAAGTTAATTGAGAAATCACTTCTATCTGGGTAGCAGCTACCAAGTTTAACTCAATCAAGTCTTCATTAATCAATGATTTGATTTCCAACACTTCACCTTCCATCTTTTTTTATCTTTCTTAATCGGGTTCTTTATTTGAAAACCCTTACAGTAGATAACGTTATCCTTTACACTTAGAATTCTATATTCATTTGTCGCCAAATAAAAATTAATTCTTTTCCTTTTCCTTTAGGAAACGGTTCTAATCTCTTTAGTAACTAGTCTTTACATTCATTCATGTAATCATGGGGACGGTTCTCGTTAATCATGGGGACGGTTCTCGTTGTTATTTTTTTAAAAAAATTGGGGATGGAGACAATAAAAAGGAGGAGGAAATAGGTTGCAAACAAATTTAAAAAGACACAACTACTTTACATAATGGTGTGAAAATGCCATGTATAGGGTTAAGCGTTTTTTAAGTTTCCGAGGGGGAAGAGGTTATCCAGTCGGTAGAGGCTGCATAAGGAATGGAGACATAAGTATTGACACCGCCTCAATTTATAAGAATAACCTTGGTTTTTAATGATAAGAAGCACGGGGACGTTTCGACGGTTCTCGTGCTTCATTTTTTAACTAAACGTTTAATTAGAATAGCTTTAAATGCTGTCAAAACGGAATTTATGCTTCCTTAGCGGGTAGGATATTGTCGAAAGGAATAACCATGAGAACCGTCCCTACTGTATTCCTACTGTATTCTTACCGGTATCGGTTTTCTTTTTTCAAATGTATAAATATAGTTGAATCCACAATCTTTAGCTAATGAAAGGGCATCGTTGAAGTTAGCTCCAACATCCTCTACTGTATGAGAGTCTGATCCAATGGTTAAAATTTCTCCGCCTAATTCTTTATACAGCTGGATGATTTCGATCGATGGTAATGTTTGTTTTAAACCCGTTCGGAGTCCAGAGGTATTGATCTCCATTCCTATATTTCTATCAATCGCCTTTTTCAATACTTGCTCAATCATTTCTTGATGCTCTTGAAATACATATAGACCGTGTTCTTTATAAGCATATCTTTTCATTAAATCGAAATGTGCGATGATATCTATATCAGAGTCAGATACCATGTGATATAGTTCATTAAAATACCGTTCATAGGCAGTTGGTTGATCTTCGTTGAGGGCTAGGCGAAGCTTCTGGTTGTTGAGATTATGGACGGAACCTAAAATGAAATCTAAGTTAAGTGGCTGCAGAATTTCATCATATTGATCTTTTAAAAGATGGGGCTCGCAAAGTTCAATTCCAGCCTTTACGATTAACTGGCCTTGGAATTGTTCCTGACAATCATGAATCTCACGTAAATAGTTATCAAAAACCATGTGGCCGTAGGTTGGCGCAAGTGGATTAACGGAGAAATGCTCGGTAAAGCAAATTTCTTGAATCCCGTTTTCTATTGCTTTTTTACAGACTTCCACCATACTAGCGGTGGAATCAAAGGAATGATTGGTGTGATGATGATAATCCATTAGATACATAGCTTTTCACCTGCTTTTTTTAAGACTACTATAGTGAAATCTTTCACAATTGTCTATAATGGAACAAAAATTTGTCTGATGGCGAGATGAGCGCAATTTTGTCAGATTGTTCAAACATCAATTGTTCCCAATGACTAAACATTATGAAAGCGTTTTATAATATGATTATTTCAGGAGGTAGAGACACGATGATGATTGATAAACGTCCTGCACTTTTATTGAAACATCTATTAAAAGTGAAGAATACTACCATGAATCAAGTCATGGATCAAACTCAATTAACCAAGCGGCAGATATCCTATGATTTGGAGAAAGTCAATCATTGGTTGAAGGATAAAGCTCTTCCTGCCATTCCATACAGGGGCCATCAATATATCGTCATGCCGGAAGAGGTAGTTGACTATTTTCGAACACAACAACTAGAAGAGAAGGAACGCGATTTTATTTTAACTGAAGAGGAACGTTTGATTTTCATCTACCTTTACCTTTTTATCCGGCAAGAGCCGATTTCATCGGTCCATTTAACACAGCTTCTGCAGGTAAGTAAAAACACGGTTATATCGGATGTGAAAAAGGCAAATGAAAGGAACCAGTCCTTTCTGGTTGAGATACGCTACTCTAGGCAAAAAGGTTACCATCTTTCAGGTTCAGAGTCGGATAAGCGGGTACTCGTTCAGCATCATTTAGCTGAGTTGATACGCATTCCGTATTATAAAGAACTGATCGACCATCTCGTAAGTGATCGAACGGAGCGGATTCCATTAACTGCCATTCACGATTCGCTTACTGAAATGGAAAAGCTGTTCGATCTTCATTTTGTCGAGGAACGACTGCATCAATTTACGTATTTTCTCCTTTTCTATTATTACCGTCAACGAGAAAGAAAGTTTGTGAGGTTTCATAGCGATGAAATTGAATTACTAAAAAAGGAACACATGTGGCAGGTTGCAAAAACGTTATTTCATTCGCTGCAGTTTGAGGAAGATGAAAATGAACTCTACTATTTCACCACCCAATTGCTTGGCCTGTCCTTAGGAAACTACTCGTTTCAAGACGGAGACTGGGACCTACTGTTTAAATTATGTGAACAGCTTGTATTTGATTTTGAAAATAAAGCGGCGATTGCTTTTGAGAAAAAGAACGAAGTCATCAACACCTTGTATCAGCATTTTAAGCCAGCTTATTTTCGAATGAAATATCGGATTCCGATTACGAATCCGCTGCTTGACCAAATCAAACGGGAACACCAAGAGCTTTATACGATTGTAAAAGAATTGCTTCAGCCAATTGGATCACTGCTAAGTATCAGAATTCCAGAAGAAGAAATTGGGTTTATTACGATTCATTTTGGTGCCTTGCTAGAAAAGCCGAAGCAAGTTGTACCAAAAAAGAAACGAGCAATTGTCGTTTGTCCAAGTGGGATCAGCTCATCGTTAATGGTGAAACACCTGCTGGAATCACTTTTCTCCGAGATCATCGTCGAAAAAACACTGTCGTTACAAGGCTATCAAAAGGAGAATGTCGATCACTATGATCTTCTCTTTTCGACGGTAGAGCTGGAGTCAAAGCTGCCATGCTTTTATGTAAAGCCGATTATGACTCCAACGGAAAAGAATAACTTGGTCAATGAAGTGTATCATCATCTGTTCGGGATCGAGTACCATGATATCTCGACAAAAGAGCTGATACAGACGATTGGACGCTATGCGAATGTCTATGACGAAAAAGGATTAATCACAGCTTTAAATCAACTAACCTTTCACAAAAAGGTAGATATTCAGAGGGGGAACCAACCAGTGTTAAGCGATTTACTGAAAGAGGATACGATTCAAATTGTGGGGCAGCTGCCGAATTGGGAGCAGGCTGTAAAAGTAGCAGCCCATCCGTTACTCGAGTCAGGTGCGATTGAGTCCACTTATATTGACGCAATGATTTCTAATATTAAAACATTAGGTCCATATGTAGTCATTGGGCCAGAAGTAGCCATACCACATGCTAGACCAGAACTGGGAGTAAATGAAGTAGGCATGAGCTTTTTAAAGCTTGATGAGCCGGTTTATTTTTTAAATGATGAAAGGTATCCTGTCCGCTTGATATTTTGTATTGCGGCCATCGATAATACGACACATCTTAAGGCGTTATCTCAATTAACGAAGCTTCTTAGTGAGAGCAACAATGTTGGGCTTTTAAAAGAGCTTGAGACGACAGAAGCTATCCTTGAATTATTTGAGCGTTACTCGGCATTGGTTTAATTTTTAAAAATTCATTATAAATTATAGGGGGAAATTCAAATGAAAATTTTAGCCGTTTGTGGATCAGGTTTAGGAAGCAGCTTTATGTTAGAGATGAATGTACAACAAATTCTTGGTGAGTTAGGTGTTAGCGGTATTGAAGTCGAACATTCTGACCTTAGTTCTGCCACTCCGGATGCAGCCGATCTATTTATCGCAGCAAAGGATATTGCAGAAGGAATGGGGCATTTAGGAGAAGTTATCGTGATTGATAGCATTATTGATATGGAGGGTCTTCGCAACAAATTGAAGGAAGTGCTTCAAGAAAAAGGTTTGCTTTAATCATAAAGTAGAAGGGGGCCTCTACCATGGGCGAAAGAATTCTTAAATTATTGATGGATATTTTGAGTACGCCAGCTGTTCTAGTTGCATTAATATCGCTAGTTGGTCTGATTATATTGAAAAAACCGGCGAGTGATATTGTAAAAGGAACAACTAAGACGTTCTTAGGCTTTCTCGTAATTTCTGCAGGTGCTGGAATAATCGTTGGATCCCTTGAACCATTTGGAAAAATGTTTGAGGAGGCATTCAATGTAAACGGGGTTGTGCCAAATAACGAGGCGATTGTTGCGATGGCATTAACCAAGTATGGCAGTGCTACAGCGTTTATTATGTTCTTTGGAATGTTAGCGAATATCTTAATTGCTCGTTTTACTAGATTAAAATATATCTTCTTAACTGGTCATCATACTTTATATATGGCATGTATGCTTGCTGTTATCTTAGTCGTTTCAGGTTTAAAAGGAGTTCCATTAATTATTGTTGGTTCCCTTGCGTTAGGTTTAATCATGGCTGTATTCCCAGCGATTTGTCAGCCTTTTATGCGAAAAATTACTGGTAACGACAATGTTGGTTTTGGGCATTTTTCAAGCTTAGGTTATGTGTTAGCTGGTCTTGTCGGGAAAGTGGTTGGTAAGGGATCTCGTTCAACTGAAGAGATTAAGTTCCCTAAAGGTCTAGGATTTTTGCGTGATAGTTCTGTAACGATTTCGTTAACGATGGTTATTCTTTATGTGATTATTGCTCTCTTTGCGGGTCCTTCTTATGTGGAGGCAGAGCTTAGCGGCGGCACTCATTATATTGTTTTCTCGATTATTCAAGGTGTTACATTTGCAGCTGGGGTTTTCGTTATCCTTTCAGGCGTTCGACTTGTGCTGGCTGAAATTGTTCCAGCATTCAAAGGGATTTCTACTAAACTAGTTCCAAACTCTAAGCCAGCTCTTGACTGTCCGATTGTATTCCCATATGCACCAAATGCGGTGTTAATTGGATTCTTCTGTAGTTTCCTTGGTGGTATCGTTGGTATGGCGATCCTTGGTTTTGCAGGCGCCGTAATTATCTTACCTGGTGTTGTACCACATTTCTTCACAGGTGCAACGGCTGGCGTTTTCGGTAATGCAACCGGCGGTGTACGCGGTGCAACGATTGGATCGTTTGCCAATGGTTTGTTGATTACCTTCTTACCTGTATTCTTAATGCCAGTTCTTGGAGATTTAGGTTTTGCTAGTACAACATTCTCTGATGCCGACTTTGCAGCTTCCGGAATTCTACTTGGCAATATTGCCAATTCTCTTGGCGCGACAGGTGTTAGTGTTACCGTTATTGGTCTTGTCGTACTTGCTGTGCTATTTGGTTTTTTCAAAAAAGATAAAGCTGCATCTGATTCAAAACAAGTTGGAGCTTAGAGCATTGGGGGTGTTTTCGCACCCCTTACTTTTTGATTGAAAGAGGAGGAAAGAAAATGGATTTGCAAAAGATAGAAGCGTTTCGTGATGAAATTCGCCTAAAGACATTAAAAGAATTGTATCATCTCGGTTTCGGGCATTATGGTGGCAGTTTATCCATTGTTGAAGCCTTGGCGGTTTTATATGGTGAAGTAATGAAGGTTAATCCGGAGGACCCGAAATGGGAAGATCGGGATTACTTCATTCTATCAAAAGGCCATGGCGGGCCAGCTCTTTATGCGACACTGGCGGCTAAAGGCTACTTTCCTGAAGAAGTTCTCTATACGTTAAATCAAAATGGCACCGCACTTCCTTCTCATCCTGATAAGAACTTAACACCTGGTGTGGACATGACAACAGGCTCCCTTGGACAGGGAATTTCAGCGGCGGTTGGTGTCGCATTGTCTCATAAACTATCAAATATGGATAATTATACGTATTGTATCGTCGGTGATGGTGAATTGAACGAAGGGCAGTGCTGGGAAGCAGCTCAATTCGCAGCACATCACAAGCTGAACCAACTCTTTGTTTTGGTTGATGACAATAAAAAACAGCTAGACGGCTTAACGAAGGATATTATTGATCCACTTGATTTTGTGGAGAAGTTTAAGGCATTTGGTTTTTATACAGTGCGAGTCGATGGTCGTACCTTGGAACAAATTTATGAAGCAATTGAAGAAGGAAAACGTCAGTCAGAGCAGCCGATAGCGATTATATTGGATACCATTAAAGGCCAGGGAGTTCCTTATTTGGAAGAAAAGGCTGATAACCATCATATTCGTCCTAGTAAGGAAGATGAAGAAGCCATTTTGGCCGCGATAGCGGAATTGGAAAATAAACTTGGAAAGGTTGTGTCATGATGATTGAAACACCATCCAAACGTTACGAATTAGAACAGGTGGAAATGCGGCAAATGTATGCGAAGACGTTAGTGGAACTGGCAAAGGGGAATCCGAATGTCATCGCCTTAGAAGCAGATTTAATGAGTGCGATTTCGACGAATAAGATTGTGAAGGAGATTCCGGCGCAAATTATTAACGGCGGGATTATGGAAGCCAATATGATGGGTGTCGCTGCAGGATTATCTCTGACAGGGAGGATTCCTTATGTCCATACCTTTGGTCAGTTTGCGACTCGCAGGACGTTTGATCAGCTGTTCGTTTCAGGTTCTTATGCGAAAACCAATATTAAGATATTGGGATCAGATGCTGGGGTAACAGCCGAGCATAACGGCGGCACTCACATGGCGTTTGAAGATCTTGGTCTTGTTCGTCTTCTTCCCCAAGCTACCGTATATGAAGTTAGTGATTCGACCATGCTCCGGTACTTATTGCGGAAGATTGAAAAAGAATACGGGATCCATTACATCCGGACCATCCGCAAGAATGCGGTTAAGCTTTATGATGAGAATGAAGTGTTTGAAGAGGGTAAAGGAAAAGTTCTCCGTGAAGGCGGCGACGTTACCATTATCGCAAGCGGCATTATGGTAGCAGAATCCTTAAAAGCAGCAGACCTTATGTATGAAGAGGGAATTGAAGCTACGGTGATAGATATGTTCTCCATTAAACCAATCGATAAGGATCTAATCGTGAAGTACGCTGGGAAGACGGGAGCTGTTGTTACTGCCGAAAACCACAACGTCATCGGCGGACTAGGCAGTGCAGTAGCAGAAGTCCTAAGCGAACAATGCCCTACTAAGATGAGACGGATTGGAGTTAAGGAACAATTTGGGCAAGTAGGAAAACTTGAATACCTAAAAGAATTCTACAAACTAACACCAAAATACATCGTAGCAGCTGCAAAAGAATTACTATAATAAGTGAAAGGGTACCGTTTTTAAACGGTGCCTTTATTCATTTTCGGTGTCCTCATTTTTGGTGTTTTTTTGGTGCCTGTCACCGCTCGTGGACAGATTCCACTGGAGGTGGACAGTTCATAATATAGAATTAGTAAGTACTACATATTGCTAATTAGTTCATCCCCAAGGTCCGGAGAAAGTATCCTATAGGATATCATACTGATGTACTGTAGCAGAAAACATCTGGGGAGCTGCACAAGGTTTGGATAGCTGTCTGTACATGACCGTTGGAACGGGGAATGGGATACAGCGGTTATCGGCGGAAAGCTTTTACGGGGTTTCAATCATCCGGAAATGGGTCATATCCTTTTAAGGTGTCATCCTGATGATCATTTTAAGGGTGCATGCCCGTACCATGGAGATTGTCTAGAGGGTATGGCAGCTGGACCAGCAATTAAAAAAAGATAGAATCAAAAGGGCCAGCTGCTACATCTTTGGTAAATGCTTTATGGGAGGAAAATTCCATTATACTAAATACGGGGCTTTTCTATTTTTTACGTAAAAATACTAATTCCCATTTATAGAAATGTTTTTCAGCTGTTTTGAACCCTCCCTGAGGTATTCTAGAAATCTCTTTCTCCAACGGCGTGGAAGAGTACATCATCCAAACAGAACGGGGTATACCATTCAGAAAATTGCAAGAAACCCTATAATTTCCTGCATTCCATAAGAGAACCCTTGGTTTAGAATATTGTCAAAATCGCAATTATTACCTTGGAACTAGAAAAATACTGCCAATCTTTATGAACCTAAGTAATGATATATCTTAACTAGAAATGAAAATTCATGCTGCTACTGGATTCATCACAGACCTAATCAAAAGCATATTTTATGCTTTATAATTAGTCACCACTTTTAAGCAATTCTTTTGCTGTTTTTACTTCATCAATTGATAAAGATAAAGAACCAGTTACGACTGGAATAATAGTCAGTTGTTCCCCATCTTTTTTATCCAGAGTTTTAAAATCTGTTTTTGTCTCGATTAAGGTGTAAGTTGGTGTGAAAGTGCGGGTTTTTAAATTAACAGGAGCAATCAACATTTTATCTTTCACAATATTTAACACGATATAGTTTTTCTCTTTTCCTTCAATGATATAATAAGATGTTTTAGAGGCTGATTCTGAGTATCCTAGTACCCCTGGTAATATTAAAATTGCAATTAAAAGTATAAAGATACTCCTTAATATATAAGCTTTCTTTTTAGAAGTTCGGTATATCGTATACACAATGGTAATTAATATTGCAATAGGAATACCGAATATTATTAGATCTCTAGCATTAGGAATACGTCCCAAAAATAAGCATGCAATAATCAGACTGTTAAACATTGTGATTATACCCAGAAAAGAATTTCTATATTTTGTGTTTCTTACTATTATTTCTTCTTCTCCAATAACCGTATGAAATATCCCAGTAATTAAGACTGACACAATTGAAATTATAAGCACATATAAACTATTTTTTGCTATGAGTGTAGGTTCCAGACTGATAAACGAAATTGGATATTTAAAAAATATGGAAACACCGTACTCATACGAAAATGAAATAGCATAACCAATAATCGGAAATGGCGCAATCCAAACTGCTAAGTCCCAACTTTTTAAAAAGTTGTCCTTTTTTCTATCTACCTCTTCCTCAACAGATTCGTTAGCCTCATCAGTTTCATGAATGATTAATTGTTCTTCTGCCATTATTATCCCCCATAAATATTATCGTAGATCAATTTGAATAGATATATACCAATTCTTATAAGAACTGAGAACCCGCCAATAAATTCAACCAGTTTCCACTATGCTGCATCTTAACGATTATTTCAAATATTGGAAATTTAATCAATACACTTTTTCTTTATAGATAGGTAAGGGTTTGAAGTTAGAAACAACAGCCGGATGCCAGTGCCATCATATACAGTATTGTGGAGACACCGATCGCAAATGGATTAAATCTATACTACTATCTTCGCTATCTATTCAAGCAGCTTCCCAATATGGATTTGACAGATATGAATGCCTTAGGCTCTTAGAACTTACCGGAGAAAAAGGTGTAGTACTAGATAGTGCATTGGTATAATTTGGAGTGTGTTATAAAACGAAGATAGACGGTGAAAAAATTGACTGTACAATTAATAATCATTATTTTCTTAACAATCATTATCCATGCAATCGAAACGTTGACATATAGTATTCGTTTAGGGGGAATACGACTAAAAAAGATTGCTGTTGCTTTGTCTCTGACTGGTATTGTTTTACTTATTGCGCGTACCTCGAATATGTTTCAAGCTCCCATCATTGGTGTAATCGTAGATAGGGCGAAAGCTGATTCAGCGATTGATGTACTAGGGATATTCCATATCATATTATTTTCAGCTTCTATCGGTACTTTGCTCGCACTATTCTTATATCCCACGGGTACTCGTCTAGCGATGTTAATGATTGAACGCTTAGAAATAGAAGGCTCAGCCATAGCTTTAATGAAAACATCGAATATACATAAATTAAAAAGAACAAGTTCTTATATAAGACGTCCAAGGTTTCAAATGATACATAGACTTCGTGTTGGCGGAATTCCTAAACGCATTATGCTCATTAATATGGTGGTTACGGCTATTTATACTTCTGGTGTATTGGCAGCTTTATATGCGTCGATATTGACTCCAGAACACGGTACAACTGCCAATATGGCAACAGGCGTAGTAAATGGGATCGCAACGATTCTTTTAACTCTTTTACTAGACCCTCAAATCGCTTTAATGACGGAACGCGCCTTAATTAATGAAAATGGAGCAGATGAAATAGCCAAGACGTATGCTTGGCTAATGATTGCGAGATTTTTCGGTACATTACTAGCTCACCTTTTGTTACTTCCTTCTGCTTGGTTGATCTCGTGGGTAAGTAGAATCATTGGATAAGAACGATAAAATGTAAAAAACGGGAATAGGTTTCTAAAAATCGTTGTCATATGATTGAAATCACTCCAAAGGCTGCCATACCAAGGTTATTTCACCTTTGTAAGGAGAATATTGTCGAGAACGAGATTTTGTAAAAAGTGCTTCCCAAGAATGGATGAACGCTAAAACAAAAAGGGTTATACAAGAAAAATTGAAAAAAGGCAGGAGGGAGCAAAAATATAACTTATTGCTCGTTCCTTTCTTATCTGTTTCTTATTTTCATTATGATGAGTTTTCAAGTTATATGAAGCTTAGCAGCGACGGTTCATCAAGTAGTACCAGCTGCGGGTCGGGGAGCTCTTGTAGTTCTAGTTCTTCTTGTAGCTCCAGTTCTTCTTGTAGTTCCTGCTTAAGCTGCGGTGGGGGTGGAGATTAAGCACACATGAAGTTGTCAAATGAGCATAAATGATCCCATTATCGTGATGATAAGGGGATTTTGCGATTAATAAAGGTATTCTAATTTCCTTCTTTTTTAAGATTTTCCATGACACGTAAAGATACTGCGCAGCCAATTCGATTGTATCAGGCTTTATTGACAAGATATTTATGATCCTTACCGATGGTTTTGAAATTACCTTCAGGAACAATATAATCACCAACTTGAATTTGATGGCTTTAATAGGCAGATGTGGTAGGGAATGAACATTGAACGATTTAAAGATTTGAGATTTGTAAAACCTGCATGCGGGTAAAATTCTTTCTAAAACTACAAAAGTTTTCTATACTAATAATGAGAATACAATCGTACGAAAGGGCAGCACCATCGAAAGTTGGTTACGCAAAACTATAGGGGCTAAGGTCTGTGGACTATGCCTGCCAGTTGCCGAATACTTAAAAACCTCCGTACGATTACATTGGAGGAGAAGAATGAATCGAAAAAACATGAGGAAAAATGCACCTAGAAGCAAAGAGGGATACTTAACTGCAAAAGAGCGTAAGATCGTTGAATGGTACGAAACCAAAAGAGTAGAGGCTAAGTTAAGGGAACTGGGACTAAATGCAGTTAAATGAAAATGATGAATCCTTCGCAAAAGGATGTTTATGGGGAATACTCTTATCCTTAATAACTTGGGGATTTATCATTTTTATCGTATTTATATATTTTTAAAAAAGTTTTAAGACTAGAACTCCCTTGATGTCCAAGGGGGTTTTTTCGACTTTCACGCACAATCGAGGTGAAGGAACTCCTTGTGTGTTGAGGGTTTCTGTCCAAATTAATCAATCATTTAATTAGTTTTATTTTTGTCAAAAGATGTCTACTAGTGAATAAATGTAGTATATGGTGAAAGAGTTTGTAAACATAGCTGCGGGTAAGTGTGAAGCTCTTCGACAATAAATTTCCCGGAAAAGAATTAAAAGTTCGTTATCTAACAGGGTTTAGGACAGTTTTATTTAAACGATTAGTTAAGGTGGTTTTTGTCGATTATTATGATGGAGAATCCCAATTAGTATTTGAAAATTTATTGAAAGATAGTAAACCAAAATGGTAAGAGATTGTAAGGAGCCAATTTTACTTTTTACTAATTAATAATAATTAATGAGCAAAAAGGGAAAAGTATTAGTTGGTGTATAAACACCACTAACTTCGATGTGGAGGGATATTCATGAATATTCGCGAGGGCTTGATTCCAACGGTATTAGGTACGGCGGTAACAGCAACTGGATATGCCTTAAAACAAAAAAGAGGCTCTAACAAAATGATAGCCAATACGATTTTCGGATTCGGTCTTGCACACATTGTGTTAGGGGCCATCGATCTTGTGGAACATCGACGTTAGATAAAAGACGAGCACCATTGAGTGCTCGTCTATTCTTATTTACTTATATCCTTACTCTAGTTATGTAACGAAAGCTATAAACGGGTTTTCATTCAGGAGACATAGAAAAACCCGATTAAGGGGCACTTTTTATTAGGTGTCCATTAATCGGGTTTGAGTTCTCTTTAAAAGATGAATTGCATTTTCATGATGGTTGTTTTCCATATGAACGTTTCTAAATGTCTATTTCGTACATGAAAATACTCTGTAGTCCAAAGTTCCCTGATATTTTACCATTAAATTCAAATGTTGAAGCATGATCTCATATAATTCGGGTTCAATATATTCTGAGTATTGAAATTCAGGCGTTGACTGGTTGTGGAGGATAGAAGGTTTTTTTGAAAACGTTTTTATATTTTTAAAACCGGTCTGTTCAAATAAGGTTATCCAATCCATTTCCATGAGGATTGAATCCAACCCATAAAATCGTTTAATTTCCTCCTCGTAATTGGCACCGATCCTCCTATTAACGGTAAGCTCATTTGCAATAAACCGACCGTTTTGCTTTAATAATCGAAATATTTCCTTAAGTGCACTAGGCTTGTTGACAAAAGAAAGAACAGATTCGGAAATAATGAAGTCATATCGACCGTCTGGTAACGGACATTCCTATCGAGCCCTGAATAATTTCCACTGGTAATTGGTAGTTTATCATTCTGTTTTTTGCTTTTCCTACCATTATGGGGTTAATATCCATCCCTGTTACTTTTGCACCATAACGTGCCGCTAAATAGGCAGCTGTTTGGCCGGTACCACAACCTACATCTAAGATGTGAGAAAACTTGTTAATCTTTTCGTTCTCAAATATTTCCTCTGTTAGTTTAATACCACCAGGATGTGCTCCACTAACGCCAAATTTGGATAGAAAATCTAAATACATTGAAGCCCTAATGAGAACCACCTTCTCCATTTATCTTAGTTGCATAATATGATTTGATAAATTGGATGGTTCCTTTTAAGCCCAGATCTTAACCAAAGAAAAACTTGCTTTTTTGGTCCGAGTTGAATAAAAAGAGCTGTCTAATATGGACAGCCCTAGTGAAATATTACTAGCAACTTGCTTAGGAGTAACAAGCTGCATTAATATTATCGACAAATAATCTAGAATTGACTAGCTCTTTTTGAAAAAAACTTATAGATTTATATAAACTATCACCCAATACTTATCGTTGATAACAAGTACAATGATTTTTAAATTTATTATGTAGTACTTTCTGCACAGTAATATATTCGTAGTATAATAAGTCTGGCTAGATGGTATTTTCAAGTAATCATTGAAAATTTGGGGAGTAAAGCTGAATTCACATCAAAAATGGGAGGAGTTTTAAGTGATAGTGGAAAAGGGGATCGTTTTTTTAGCATTATGTATGGTGATAGGAATCATCAATCTTTGTCTTGTATTTATGGGGACAAGTAAGAAATGGTTATTAAATTCTGTTATAACAGTTTTAATCATCGGAATGGGTGTAGTGGAAGGTAAGGCGGATGCTGCCACGAAGGGAACCTACCACTATAATGATTCTTTTTCTAGTGTATATGAAGGAGAGTTAAATGAAAAAGGATTGCCAGATGGGAGAACCAAGGGGACAGGAACCTTGGTCCTCCAATCTAAACCATATAAAAACAGAGCTAATGCACCAATCAGCTCTGTTTTATTTTATATAGATTCCTGTGAATGTACTTTAGTCTAGAGTAATTACGTCATAGATTTCTTGATAATCCATAAGCAGCATTTTCTTTAAGCGTATCTCTATATCCTTACTATTCCTATTATTGATGTACTCATTGGGAAGTAATGTTTCTTTCATACACCCTAGATCGATATTTGTTTTAAGCTTAGTAAAGAACTTGGATTCAAATAAGTCATTTTGTAATTGAATAATGGCTTGATTGTCGATTAATATCTTCGGAGCCACTCTATTTATTTCGTCTTCAACTTTTTTATACGCCGAAATAAATGCTTCTTTTGTTTTTTGTGTTGCTTCAATTTTGAGGCTTTCAATTGAAAGTGCAGAATGATTCAAATCTACAGCAAAATATTTAGGGTGAACGTCGAGATGTTTATCCTGTAAGTCTTTTAATACCTTTGAATCTGCCCAAGATTGATAGCCGCTATATAAGGCTGTATCGTATTCAATTGCGAGAAAGATCGCGATGCATAGTAAGTCTTCTTCGAGCAGTTTATTACGTAAGTGATCTAAATATAGTTGATATTTAGAAATGAAATCAGCACGGTTTGGGTTATAGTGCTTTAGATTCGTTGTTAAATACCGAATAATCCACTTGAATTCATCATAAAACTGAAGGAATGCTGTGCTTTGTGGAATGGTCATGTACGCTTGTAAAGTACTTGGTAAATCTTTAAAGAATGATTGTTTATTCTTTACTGCAAAAACTGGGATTTCATAATGTATTGCCTTTACCATTCGTAAAGCATCTTCTTCTGAATCAGTCTTTTTTATGACATGCATGGATAAATTAAAGCACTTAAACACGATGTCCACTGAATGATCGTCAAAGTGGTCGGTGAAATAAGAAAACATTTGAGAAGGTACTGTCTCCTGATTTTCGGAAAGAATAGCTTCAGCACTTTCGTAATAAGGAATCCCTGAATTATCGATAAAGTCCTTAATTTCATCATAGATTTCTTCGATCCCTGTTTCTATTTTAGATTTAAAATGAATAAGCAACAGAATATCAAACCAGGAAGTGAACCCATAAAACCGAATGTACTTCGTTGGTTTATTTATAACAGATTGTAAGAATAATATCTGATATAGTCTCGAGTTATTATATTGTAGCACTGTTAATTGATTGAGTTCCTGCGGTAGAATCTCAGAATAATTTTTACTATATGCAATTGGGTGCTGCAGAGATGAATCTAGCCAAGGTGCACATAATAAATTACTTTTTAACTTAGATGGGATTGGCTTGTTTTCATCCATTAAAGGCATGGTAATTAATCGGTTTCGCGGTTCCATAAAGGATGATATTGCTGAAAAATAGGTTTGTTCTACTTGTTGAATATGTATCATATCATTGGTTGTTTGCATTTCAGATCTTTGTGTCCGAACTGTTCCGACAAGAAGCATAAGTGAAGCCAAAGTGAAAAATGCTACTGTCGTTCCTCCAATTAAATCTCCAAGCGGTCCAATATCTCCCCAACTTTCTCCCATTGTAAATGTATAAGCTTTTGAAATACAAAATATCGTACTCAATATATACAAACCAAGTGCTGAAAAAAGTGCAGCCAGTTTTTCGAATTTTTCTAGTTTATATTTTTTACTTTGAATAACGAAAGCAACTATCATCCAATAAACGATTGAAATCCAGAAATACGGACTAGTGGGTGAGTAAGCCACAAGTATCGCATCCAAAAAGCTAGGGTCTGGTTTGGGTACAGTAGAATCTATTGAAATATTCATATTCATTCTTTTTTATTCATTCCTTATATTCAAAATGATATATACATATTTTACTATAAAGTGACTTCCTTGGTGTAGTGGACCAAGGTTCCTGTCCCCTTGGCCCTTTTGGCCCTTTTTACCAATAGCCCCAAATAGTAGGTGGTTTATTTTATTATCAATAATTGTATAATAGATAATAGTCTCAGAAAATACTGAAATAAACAAAAAAATACGATAAAGGCAAACTTACTGAAAGGTGAGGACGCAAAGCTACGGGTCTATGGTTATAAACCATAACTATGATCGCCGGGTTACCGAATAATGATATGACCTGATCGGCTAGTTCTAAATGGAATAGTCTTCTTTTTTTATTACATAAAGATTGGGGTATTTAAATGAATATTGGATTTATTGCTTCCCGATTCGATGAAAATAACTTACATAAAATATTCGATAACCCTGGACTAGCGATCTGGTATAAAGACTTACTAGAAGATACTTTATGGGTATCTAAAGGTAATGCATCCATATACGGGTATACGCAAGAATATTTCATGGAGAATCCCACAGTATGGTTAGAATCGGTTTATCCGGAAGACAAATGGATAATTGAAAATGCAAGTAGCAGGCAATTAGTAGGGGAGTCAACCGTTGTAGAATATCGAATCATTCGTTCCGATGGTAAAGTTCGATGGGTGCAGGATCGTTCTCAGCCAATCTTAGATGAAGGGGGAAAGGTGATCGCCATAAGCGGTTCTGTAAATGACATTACCTTACAAAAAAGAGAGACATTGAAATTACAAGAGCAGCTTAAAATGACCGAAAACAGGTATCGTTCACTAATAGAAAGTGAAGACCAATATCGTAGTTTAGTAGAAGTGTCACCAACAGCTATCTTTGTTCATCAAGAAGGAAAAATCGTTCTGGTCAATCGTGCTGGATTAGAGGGGCTTGGTGCCGTTCATGAGAATCAGCTGGTTGGCAGGGAGATATTTGACTTTATTCATCCGGAAAGCAAGGAAATCTTATCGGACCGTTTTAAGGAAACGTTAGTAAATGGAAAAGTTGGCCCGAGCGAATGTAAATTATTGACCTTAGATGGAAAGACCATTGATGTAGAAGCCTCTGGAACAAAAATTCTATTTAATGGAAAACCAGCAATTATGGCGGTTGGAATCGACATTACAGATAAGAAAATCTTACTTGAACAATTAGCTATAAACGGCCAACGGTATAAATCGCTCTTCGAACATAATGACAACAGTGTATACTCGTTTGATTTGGATGGTCATTTTACTAGCTTTAATACTGTTTGTGAAGAAGAAACGGGGTATCGTAAGGAAGAACTATTAAAGCCGATGAATTTTAAGGAATTGATTGTCCCTGAAAAACTGGAAGAAGTAGTAGATCATTTTGCCCGATGCATAAAAGGAGAGGCACAAAATTTTAGAACCTCTATAGTGGATAGGAAGGGTTCGATCATTCATATAAATGTGACAATGGTACCTATTTTCGTAAATGGAGAAGTGAATGGTGTTTTTGGGTTAGCTCAGAACATTACGAAACAGGTGGAAATAGAAATAGCCATTGAACATATGGCCTACCATGATTATTTAACCGGTTTGCCAAATCGCAATAAGTTAAATTCAAGTCTAACAAGCGAACTGGTCAGTGCTGCAAACAGAGACCAAAAAGTGGCTGTTTTATTTATGGATCTTGATCGATTTAAAGTGGTCAATGATACCCTCGGTCACAATACAGGCGACGAATTGCTCAAAGAAGTAGCCCAACGGCTTAACGCCTCTTTAAATGATGGAGACATCGTTTTTCGGCAAGGTGGAGATGAATTTATTATTATTCTTAAAGACGCTGATCGAGATGTGGCTGCAAAGGTGTGCAGAAGAATTATGGATGTTGTAGCTGCTCCATTTAAGATTCAAAATTATGATATCTATACTTCTCCGAGCATTGGGATCAGTATATTCCCAGAAGATGGAGAAACGGTGGAAACGTTAATTAAGCATGCTGATTTTGCCATGTACCAAGCTAAAAAGGAAGGAAAAAATAATTTTAAGTTTTATTCATCGAAGAATCAGGCTTTCAATATCAATCCCTTAGAATTCGAAATGGATCTTCATAAAGCCGTTAAAAAAGAGGAGTTACTCCTTCACTATCAGCCGAAAGTGAGTTTGAAAACAGGAAAAATTGTCGGTGTAGAAGCCTTAATCCGCTGGAGCCATCCAAAATGGGGACAGGTACCACCTGGAACCTTTATTCCGATTGCCGAAGAAACAGGACTCATTATTCCTATTGGTGAATGGGCTTTATATACTGCTTGTAAGCAAAATAAAGAGTGGCAGCAAAAAGGTTTTACCACCACGATTTCTGTCAATTTATCAGCTAAGCAATTTACACTTTCTAATTTAGATGAAACAGTTGCGAGGATCCTGAACGAGACAAGGTTGGAGGCCCAATACTTGGAATTAGAGATTACCGAAAGCATAACAGCGAATATAGAACGCACCATTTCAACCTTACAAAAGCTTAAAAGGATTGGAGTTCGCATTAGTATTGATGATTTTGGGACTGGTTTTAGTTCTTTAAATTATTTACAAAAGTTTCCTTTGGATACTTTGAAGATTGATCAGTCCTTTATCCGGAGACTGCAAAATAATCCGAATGATGAAACGATTGTAAAGGCTATTATTTCAATGGCCCATAATTTGAATTTAAACGTAGTTGCGGAAGGTATTGAAACAAAGGAGCAGCTTGTGTTCCTACAGGAACATCTTTGTGAAGAAGGACAAGGGTATCTATTTACGAAGCCACTTACAGCAAACGAATTAGAACATACTATCATGAACATTCAAAACGTAGTCAATGAATATGGAATCTCGCAAGATGTTAATGAACGCATGTGGTCTGAAGAATTGGTACGTATCGCAAAGGAAGAATTAAATGAAACGATTCGCCTGCAGCAGGGGATGACATTTAAATTTAAAAATATAAACGATAAATTTATTCACACCTTATGTGGCGGTGAACTACTGTATCGCTTAGGCCTTATTCCGAGTCTTGTTGTAGGAAAACAGCTGAAGGATTTTCTTCCGAGAGAGAAAGCTGAGAAAAAGGAAGTTTACTACCAGAGAGCGTGGAATGGGGAAGAACATGTAATTTATGAAGATGAGCTGAATGGAATTTCATATCTAGCGGCGTTAAGCCCAATTAAACGTGGTGGCGAAGTAGTGGAGGTAATTGCCTCATGTATCGATATTACCGACCGTAAGAAAGCTGAAAAAGCCTTGCTGGAAAGCGAAAGTAAATACCGGTTGATTGCTGAAAACATGACAGATCTCATAATCTTATTCGATATAAATAGGAGAGGGATCTATGCATCCCCATCCCACGAATCTATCCTTGGTTATACGCCAGAATACTTTGAAGGAAGTAGTACATTAAATCTCATTCATCCTGAGGATTTGGACTCTACTATGAATCAATTAACGGAGGTAATCACGACTAAATTACCTGCGAAGGTTGATGTTAGGCTGTTACATGCAAATGGTGAATGGAAATTATTTGAATGTACAGGAACACCAGTCATAGGTGAAAATGACCAATTGGAACACATTATGGTGATAGCGAAAGATATTACAGAGAAAAGAAAAGCGGAAGAAATGCTATGGAATGCTGAGAAATTGTCGTTAGTTGGGGAGTTGGCCGCAGGAGTCGCACATGAAATCAGAAATCCTCTAACATCTATTAAAGGGTTTATCCAATTATTCCGGGAAGGCATCATCAAACATGAATACTTTGAAGTCATCCTGACCGAGTTTAATCGGATTGAGGAGATCATAAAAGAGTTTCTTTCACTTGCCAAACCACAAGAAATCCAACCTAAACTAGTCAATATCCCTTCATTGTTAAAGGAAATTGAAACATTACTAGAATCAGAGACGCTCCTTAATGATGTGACTTTATCATTTGAGATGGAACCAGGCCTCCCATTGGTTATGTGTGATGCCAATCAAATGAAACAAGTATTAATCAACCTTTGCAAGAATAGTTTTGAAGCAACCGATAAAAAGGAAAATGGTTTCGTAGGAGTCAAAGCTTATATCCATCAAGATCATCTCATCATTCAGGTAAGGGATAATGGAAATGGAATAAGCGAAGAACGATTAAAAAGACTAGGAGAACCTTTCTATAGCAACAAAGAAAAAGGAACAGGATTAGGGTTGATGCTCTGCTTTAGGATTATCAAACAACATAAAGGAGCATTGACATTTGAAAGTAAAGAAAATCATGGTACTACAGTTGAGGTTAGGCTGCCATTGGCTTTAGTTGAGAATGGTGACCCCAATAATACAAATACGTCAACATTTATAAACTAAATGCTTATTGAACTGGTAGATAAAGTTAAATAGTTTGATTTGCAAAAAAGCAAAGCGCTAAAAAGGGCTGTTTCTACAGCCTTTTTTTGCATTCTTACAGGGATGAATGGGGGATGCTAGGATAATATCTAATATAGTGATTAATTGAAACTATTTTCAATCTTTTCAAAACCAACATATGGTATTTTATTCCACTGCAACAGCTGAAAAATTTCATGTGCTATTAGTTGATATCCTTTTGAACTTAAATGAAAATCTTCTGGATTGGTCAAACACTCATCATAATTTTCGTTTATGATGCGTTCAGTTTCAACGAAAGTATACTTTCTTTCCTCTGTTTTTCCTTTGGTTAAGTCATTTACCAAATTCAGTATTCTCGTTAATTTACGTTTCTTCTTATCAGTAAATCGTTGAAAAGGATTATAGTATCCCAACACATAGACTTGTACCTCTTTGTTGAGATGATCTATTTCTTTTAAAATAGTAGAAATGTTTTCGGCGAATTGCTTTAACGTTTCCCCTGCACTATTCGGATTTTCTTGCAGAGCATAGAAAAAATCATTGCTGGCAATATTCACTGTCATTATAGTTGCTGCTTTCACAGCATCACGCATATACTAGTTTTCAAGCAGCTCTCTCTTTAAATTTTCCGAAGTAAATCCAGGTACTCCGAAATTGTTAAATTGGATAGCACCTGAATTCTTCAATTTATCTGTTAGGTATGCAGGGTATCCTTTACCTTTTTCACCAAATGGTGTAGTCCCCTCAGCAAGTGAATCTCCTAGCGCAACATAGTAAATTAATTTCTCCTTGATACTAACCACAAAACCCTCTCCTTTTCACCCCCTAAGTCATATTATTACAATATGATTTTTAGGAGGGTGTTTTTCTATGGGAACAGGAGTATATTATCCAGAAGAAATAACTGGGAAGCAATTTAGATGAAGCAAGCTGGAAAGGTGAGAGTAATAGTATTATGCCAAGCATTTTAATTCGTAACTTTAAAGCAAGTCAAAGAATGAGAAATGGATAACGGATACTACCTGCTAGTTGATTTGACTAGCAGTTGCTAGTATAGCCTTTCGATAATCTTCAGTTAAGTTCCTTTGATTCATTTGCTCACTCCTTAGATGTTTATCCATTACCTTGACACAACTCTCCTATCAAACTCTATATCACCAAGACATGAAAATAAATTTCCAATAGTTGAAAGAGACTGAATATTAGTGGCTAAAATAATAATGGAGTGAATGATGAAAAGGAGAGGGTTAACTAGGAGGCAACACCAGTGAAAAAGAAAAGTCGTGCAAAACTAAAACTTTCCGACCACGCATTTGACCGTATAAAGAATAGAGTTAAATCCATGGGACGTAAAGAAGCAGAGAGCTTTGCAAACAAAGAAATAAATAAAAGCAGTGTCACTTTAATCACAGAATCTGAAAACGGTTCAAAGGAAATCGCTTTTATTTATAAAGGTGTAAAGTATATCGTTAAGAATGACACAATCATAACAGTTTATACATTGCATTAAAATTTGGGTATGAGTAAGCAGCAAGAATGCAACTAAAATAAGAGACATGTCAGAAATAACCGATAAGGAGGTAAATGAAATCATCACGAAGCGGCTAAAATTAATAGACATGTCGATAAATAAAGATTAAATATAAGGAGGAAAACCAACATGAATGCGGCTAAAATTAATTCCATGTCAATGAAATTTACCACCATGAATATAGCGAACAAAAGACGTGTAAACAAAACAAACTATACGAAAGCAAATCCACCAGAACATTAGTCGTTTTGGTCATAAAAACTCCTACCTTGATTCATTCACTCCGTAAATAAGGATAAATAGGAGTAAAAGACAATGGTTGTATTACGAGGATTCAGTAAAGCAGTAACCTGGGTTGCTGGAGGAGTCGCTAAAGGCGGAGTAAAGGTAGTTGCAGAAG
Source organism: Neobacillus canaveralius (assembly GCF_047237705.1). Classification (NCBI taxonomy): domain Bacteria; kingdom Bacillati; phylum Bacillota; class Bacilli; order Caryophanales; family Bacillaceae; genus Neobacillus; species Neobacillus canaveralius. The sequence continues at coordinate 514,400 of NZ_JBDFLL010000001.1, forward strand.
CGATTTCAATGAAAAATAAAGAGGCCGCATGACCGTAGGGACGGTTCTAATGGCTTTTAATGAGTTGTTTAGGTATTAGAGATGGAGACTTATCTAGTTGTTTGATACCAATGTGGACCATAAGAACCGTCCCTACTGTATACCTACTGTATACCTACTGTATAGAACTTACCGGAGAAAAAGGTGTAGTACTAGATAGTGCATTGGTATAATATGGAGTGTGTTATAAAACGAATATAGACGGTGAATAAATTGACTGTACAATTAATAATCATTATTTTCTTATCAATCATTATCCATGCAACCGAAACGTTGACATATAGTATTCGTTTAGGGGGAATAAGACTAAAAAAGATTGCTGTTGCTTTGTCTCTTACTGGTATTGTTTTACTTATTGCGCGTACCTCGAATATGTTTCAAGCTCCCATCATTGGTGTAATTGTAGATAGAGCGAAAGCTGATTCAACGATTGATGTCCTAGGGATATTCCATATCATATTATTTTCAGCTTCTATCGGTACTCTGTTCGCACTATTCTTATATCCCACGGGTACTCGTCTAGCTATGTTAATGATTGAACGCTTGGAAATAGAAGGCTCAGCCATAGCTTTAATGAAAACATCGAATATACATAAATTAAAAAGAACAAGTTCTTATATAAGACGTCCCAGGTTTCAAATGATACATAGACTTCGTGTTGGCGGAATTCCTAAACGCATTATGCTCATTAATATGGTGGTTACGGCTATTTATACTTCTGGTGTATTGGCAGCTTTATATGCGTCGATATTGACTCCAGAACACGGTACAACTGCCAATATGGCAACAGGCGTAGTAAATGGGATCGCAACGATTCTTTTAACTCTTTTACTAGATCCTCAAATCGCTTTAATGACAGAACGCGCCTTAAATAAAGAAAATGGAGCAGAGGAAATAGCCAAGACGTATGCTTGGCTAATGATAGCGAGATTTTTCGGTACATTACTGGCTCATCTTTTGTTAATTCCTTCTGCTTGGTTGATCTCGTGGGTAAGTAGAATCATAGGATAAGAACGAGAATATATTAAAACGGGAATAGGTTTCATAAAATCGTTGTCATTTGATATGATCCCAAAAAGTTAAAAAACTATTTATGCAACTTTTAAGACTGTATCCTAGTTTGCCAAAATAATAAATTAAATTAGTCTGAATTGTTGAATATATCACAGACACTGAAATCCAAGAGCAATATAATAGACAAAATAGTTAATCTGTTAAAAATATGAGAGAGGGAAGGTACAGTGATGAAAAGAACTGATTTACCGATTGTCTATTCATGCTCTGGTTGTTCTTCGGCTGCACAAACGGCTAATATGATTGCGATTAAAATGGATCGAGAAAAGGTAGCAGAAATGTCCTGTATTGCCGGAGTTGGCGGAGATGTGAAGCCGCTTGTACGAACCGCAAAATCCGGGCGGGAGATTATTGCTATTGATGGATGTCCATTATCTTGTGTGAAGAGCTGTTTAGCCAGGCACGATGTCGAGCCACAACATCATTTCGTCCTATCTGACTTTGATGTTCCAAAAATAAACGGGAAAGACCCTGATCCTGAACTTTTTGAAAGTGCCTATCATCGTATAATTGGTGTCTGTCACCCCTCGCTCTAAAATGGTGATTGGAAGGCAGGAAATTGGATTCAGATAAAATGGATGAAATAGATACTGCTTTATACATAGGATTATGTATGAGGAAGCAGCATCAGCCCAGTATAGTCACTCCTTGAACAGGGGTGATTTTTATTTGTGTAATAAACAATAATATGGATGGAAAATATCAGTGCATTCCATATTAAAATTTGTTTACCGTACTGTCATTCTGAATAGAATTAGAGATATTCATAACAGCTGTGTGAGGCCTAATTTTACATTTGCAATAGAATAAGAATTTTTCACGAAGTTGATTAATGATTTTTGTGACCTTGGTTTTTCTGCATGTTATTTCCTCTAACTCCCGTAAATTGCCAACAAGTTTGAAGGTGGTCGAAAGGAGAATTTATAATCGACATGATTTTTACGCGAAAACAGGAAAAAGTTCTTTTTTCAGAACGATTTAAGGCATGTTTAATCAAACGTTTAGTTGGGTATTAGTATAGAAGAAGTTTGTCGGGGTGTGGATTTTATTGGTTTCTATTGTCAGCTTTAAGGAGCAATTGAAAAAATCACGAAAATTTTCTGACAAGTTCCGTTCGTTAAATTGAGCAAAAGTTGATAGAACAATGGGGTTTATACAACATTTACATAAGCGTTTGATTAGTAAAAATGAAGTTAATTAATCGTTTGATTAGAAATGGATTACTTGCCGTTAATACTGGATTCGCTCCTTCTGGCTAGCAAAAAAATTGTCGAGATGATGGTTTAGTGTAAAAGGTGATTGTCACTTTTCAGAATATCAGGCTCCTCTTGTTATTGTTACTTAAACAACTATTAAATGGAAGAGGACATATATAGGTTTTTTAATCAGAATATTCAATATATTATAAAGGGAGAGATTTAAAATGAAAGAAGTTGTTGATTGGCTGAATGGGATCCTTTGGAGTCCAATATTGGTTTATCTTTTTTTAGGATTAGGGTTATTTTATTCTATTGTTACTCGTTTTGTTCAAGTAAGGAGTATAAAGGATATTCTAAAGCAAACGTTTAAAGGTCATTCTTCTAAATCTGGTGTATCTTCCTTTCAGGCACTATCCATGTCTCTGGGGAGTCGAGTTGGAACAGGTAACATTGCTGGTGTAGCCACCGCAATTGCGTTGGGGGGACCAGGCGCTGTCTTTTGGATGTGGGTTATGGCGCTTTTAGGAGGTGCTACCTCGTTTATTGAAATAATGCTTACGCAGGTTTTTAAAAGAAAAGTAAATGGACAATATCGTGGAGGTACCCCTTTTTACATTGATAAGGGGTTAAAAATAAAATGGCTTGCTATACTATTCTCCGTTATTACCTTGGTCGTGATGGGAGTTTTATGGCCTGGTTTACAGATCAATACTGTCTCTCTTGCAATGGATGAAGCATTTGGAATCGATCCCGTCATCACTGGAATTGGATTGTCAGGTATTCTTGCTATTATTATTTTTGGCGGGGTTAAAAGAATTGCAAAAGCAGCGGAAATCGTCGTACCGTTTATGGCAATTGGTTATACCTTAGTCGGAATCATCATTGTGATGTTAAACATTTCGCAATTACCTCAGGTTTTTTCCCTTATTTTTTCAAGTGCCTTTGGAGCTGATGCTGCCATTAGTGGGACGATTGGTCAGGCAATTTCTTGGGGGGTTCAAAGAGGAGCTTATTCAAATGCAGCAGGGGTAGGCAGTGAAACATTCGAAGCAGGTGCTGCTGAAGTAACTCATCCTGTTAAACAAGGATTGGTTCAGAGTTTTTCTGTTTATATTGATACGATTTTACTTTGTTCTATAACTGCTTTTATGATTATCATTACCGATACATTCAATGTTAGTTCAACTCCAACTTTATACACTCAACAAGCGATTAACTCAGTATTCCCTGGATATGGTGCTGCATTTCTTGCCCTTGCCCTTCTATTCTTTTGCTTTACAACAGTCATGTCTTATTACTATAAAGCGGAAACAAACCTTGCTTTTATCATGCTAAAAAGAAAGAGTTTTGCTGCTTGGCCTAAGACGGTCTTAAGAATTGTTTTAGTCGTCATCGCCTTTTTTGGAAGCGTGCAAACAGCGTCACTTGATGGGGAATGGCCAATATTGGATTGGGAGCGATGGCATGGTTAAATCTTATCACCCTTTTATTTCTAACAAAGCCGGCCTTAAAGGTATTAAACGATTATGAAAAGCAAAAGAAAGCTGGTAAAGACCCCGTTTTTGACCCAGTAAAGGTTGGAATTGAAGGTGCCGATTTTTGGGAAAAAGAATATAAAGCTAAAAAAGCTTTTATACCAAGAATGAGAGTATCCAACTCTAAAGAATTAATAAACTAAGGGGTTAAAAATTTACCTCAAAAATAACAAAGTAAAATCCTCCTTTTGAGTAAAAGGGGGATTTTACCTTTTAAATAATTATCTCTTTTCACTTAAGGATTCATATAGGCAACGAATCTTCTGTACCTGGACCGAGGTTCCTGTCCCTTTGGACCTATGATTTTTTGATAATTTCTATATTAAATCTACAGAAAAAAATATAAAATGAGAAATATAAATAATTTTGTCGAATTAGTATGAAAAGCATAGTATAAAAGTTGGGTGTTGATTGACTTTACTTAGGGATTCATACTTCGGTGCAAACTGATAATGCCAAGGAAATGGAGTTCATCTGTATGTTAAAGGAACAAACGAGGTATTCTCGACTTGCGAATATAACCAAAATGATCAATACGAAGCTGGATTTACGTGAAGTATTGGAACAAGTAACAATAGCAATTTCTGAAGAAATCGTCCAATGTGATTCTGTTGGTATTTATTTGCCGCAGAAGGATGGGACTTTTAGAGGATATGTAGGAAAACCCGAGGTTATTAATGGTTGGACTCTGGATATGCATGTCATTGATACAGATTTCGATTTACTAGCAAAAGAAGTGATTGAAACAAAAAAAGCAATCTACATTCCTGATACATCAAAGGATAACAGGCCGGATCCGCGGGCTGTTGAAGGGTTTCAAATTAAATCTTTATTTGTTCTTCCTATCTCTTTTGAAGAAGAGCTATTTGGTCTTGTTTTTTTATTTGATTATGGAATTCCTATGAATCTAACAGAATCGGAAATTCAAACGGTTGAGGCCTATGTGAATATGGCGGCCGTTGCCATTCAAAATGCGAACAATTTAACGCATAAAGAGAACCTCATTACCGAAAAGCAGCTTTTGCTAGATGTGACACGTGAGCTATCCATGTGTTCCACGATGCAGGAAAGTCTAGACACCTGTTTTACCTATTTAGGGAAGGTCTTAGACAATTATAATACTGGCGTTCATTTACTAGACCCTATAGCGGAGAGGAAAATTAGACCGGCAAAGCTAAGTAAGGATTCTGACTGGACAGAAGAAGATTGGATCAAGACACATAATAAGATAAAAATCGACCAAAGCAATGATAGAGTCATGCAAGAGGTTATTGAAACCAAAAAACCAATCTTGATTCCAGATGTCTATGCAGATCCACGGCCAAACCATGATGTTTGTCGTAATTTTGGAATGAAGGGCCTCTTTATGCTACCTTTGGTTTCAATGGGCGAGGCTTTAGGGCAAGTATCAATTGTTAATCTAGGTGATAGCGATTTGCATTATTCTGAAGCACAAATACAGCTGTCACAATCTATTGTTGACGCAACAGCCTCCACGCTATCAAACCTTTTATATATGGAAAAGCAGGAAGTCATGATCGAGGAGAGAACCTCGGAAATTACTGTGAAAAATAAGGAACTGGAACGAGTCATAACTGAATTACAGCAACTTAGCCGTGAGAAGGAATTAATTCTTAATTCCGCTGGCGAAGGGATATTCGGTTTAGACCTTAATAAAAATATAACCTTCTGTAATCCAGCTGGTGCCTCCATGTTAGGGTATGAAACAAAGTCTGAATTAATCGGAAAACCGGCCAGTCTGATTTTTGAATACAGCGAAATAAGTAGTGAACATCATGCTTCATCTTGTTTTGATGGAAATTGGAATCAATGTTATGAAGATGAGAAATTTTTTAGAAAGGACAATTCCAGTTTTCCGGTTGAATATGTAATTTCTTCTATAAAGGAAGGGAATGAGATTGTAGGGGAAGTTGTTACCTTCAAAGATATCACTCAACGGAAACAAATGGAGGAAGAAATTAAATATCATGCCTATTTTGATAATTTAACAGATTTACCAAACAGAATTCTTTTAAAAGACAGACTAAATCAAGGGCTTACCTACGCACAAATGAATGGAGAAAAATTAGCGGTTCTGTACTTAGACCTAGACCGTTTTAAGATGGTGAATGATACCCTAGGGCATAGTATTGGGGATATGCTGCTGCGAGATGTTGCAAACCGATTAAGAGATTGTGTTCCAAAAAGTGCAACCGTATCGAGGCAGGGTGGAGATGAATTTACCATCTATTTACCAAATATTAAAAATGAAAATGCAGTATTAAAGGTAGTGAACCGTGTCATCGATTCTTTTTCTAAGCCGTTTACGTTAGTAGATAATGAAATTTATATGAAAACAAGTATTGGGATTAGTATATTTCCTGATAACGGTGATTCGACTGAAATCTTAATCAAAAATGCAGATACGGCCATGTACAAATCAAAAGAAATATCAGGCAATAGCTATCATTTCTTTAGTGAGGGGATGGATACCCGAACCTTTGAAAGTATCAAATTTGAAAATGCTTTGTATAAGGCTTTAGAACAAGAAGAGCTTGTTATCTATTACCAACCGCAAATAAACTGTAAAACAAATATGATTGAGGGTGTAGAGGCTTTACTCAGATGGAACCATCCTGAACATGGGATGATATCACCGGATAAATTTATTCCAATTGCGGAAGAAACCGGTTTAATTGTTCCCATAGGTGAGTGGGTTTTAAAAGAGGCTTGCAGGCAATTAAAGGAATGGCATGATCAAGGCTATCCATTAATTAGCGTGTCCGTGAATTTATCTGTTCGTCAGTTTGAACAGAGTAATTTATTTTCTATCGTAAAAGACGTCTTAAAGAAAGTGGAGCTGGCTCCCAAGTATTTACATCTGGAGCTTACTGAAAATTTAATCATTAAAAATACTGAATTAACCTTAAAAACAATGAAGCAATTAAATGGACTCGGAATAAACATCGCGATTGATGATTTTGGCACGGGTTATTCATCTTTAGGTTATTTAAAAAACCTGCCTATTTCAACATTGAAAATTGATAAATCCTTTGTACAGGATATGACAAAAGATGATGCGGCCATTACGAATACCATCATTACTTTGGCTAAGAATTTGAACCTTGACGTTATTGCTGAAGGTGTTGAGACAACCGAACAGGTAGAATTTTTATCTGCTCGAAATTGTTATCTGATGCAAGGATACTTTTTCAGCAGGCCAATGATGGCTGAAGATATTGCAAAAAAATATTTTTCCTAATAGAGACATAGATAATAAGGAAATGAGGAAAGAACATGAAAGCAGCTCGAATCGTATTAGAATATTTAAAAGCGAATGAAATTAAGCATATATTTGGTATTCCAGCAGGTTCCGTAAATGCATTTTTTGATGAGCTTTATGACATGCCTGAACTAACACCGATTGTCACAAAGCATGAAGGTGCAGCATCCTATATGGCGGCTGCTTATGCTAAATACACCAATCAGCTGAGTGTAGCGATAGGATGCAGCGGACCAGGTGCTACAAATCTTGTAACAGGTGCTGCCAATGCCATGCGTGAGCATTTACCTGTTTTATTCCTTACAGGGGCTGTACCTGTTAATACGGTAGGCTTGAATGCATCACAAGAACTAGACGTAGAACCAGTCTTCAGGTCCGTTACAAAATATAGTGTTACCGTTAATGATGTAAAGGATGTACTCAAAGAAGTCGCATTAGCAACGGAAATAGCTATTTCCGGAGTGCCAGGTCCAGTACACATTGCGATACCCATTGATGTGCAACACACGAATGTCGAAAATATCAAAATACCGAATCCGCCTAAAAGATTACCTATAGTTCCTGATTTAGACACAATAAAAGATGTGGCTAGAGAACTATTAAAAAGGGAAAAAGGTTATATTTTTGCAGGACAGGGAATAAGAAACTCTGTTGGGCATTTAGTAGAGTTAGCAGAACTGCTGAATTGGCCGATTGTCACAACTCCGCAAGCAAAGGGCTATATCCCCGAGGAACACCCTCTTCTGGTCGGTGTGTTTGGTTTTGCCGGTCATGAAGCTGCTTCAAGATTAATTAATGAAGGTGAAGGAAAAGCAATATTGATCGTGGGCTCAAGTTTAGGTGAGACAGCAACCAATAATTATAATAGTAATCTTTTAAGAGATCGTTTCTCGGTGCAAATGGACTTTGACCAGTCCGTATTTAATCGAAAATATAAGGTTGATATGCCAGTACTAGGTGATATAGATTTAAGTTTATTATTCCTTATAGAAGAATTAAGGACTTTAGGGTTACCAAAGAAAAGCACTAAACTTGTTATTGAAAAGAAAAAAGATGTAGTTGAGAATATGGTGGAATATAACACGAAAAATGTCCTTCGAACTATACAAGAATATGTACCGGCATCCACTAGGTATACCATTGATATAGGTGAATTTATGTCCTATGTCATTCATCATATGAAGGTGTTAGATTCGGATACCTATAATATTAATGTGCATTTTGGCGCTATGGGAAGCGGGATTGGGTCTGCGATCGGTTCAAAACTAGCAGATCCAAAACGCCCTGTTGTATGTATTACAGGGGACGGCTGCTTTTTCATGCACGGGATGGAAATAGCAACGGCAAAAGAATATAATCTCCCAATTTTGTTTATTGTGATGAATAATGCCCGTTTAGGGATGGTCTATCATGGACATTCATTACAATTCCGCAGGACGCATTCATCTTTTGAACAGGAACCAATCAATATTAGTGCGGTTGCTGCGGCTATGAATATACCAAGCTTCAGAGTAACTGAATTAGAAGATATCAATCAAGATGTTATAAATAGCTTAATTGATTTAAATGGACCTGCAGTACTAGAGGTAGCTCTAGTCGATAACAATACTCCTCCTATGGGAGATCGGGTCAAATTTTTATCTTCTTTTGGAAAATAAAATTACAAAAAAATCATATAGGGCAGCCCTATATGATTTTTTTATATGAATGGCGAATGAATGTTAGGATCGTTCCTATTGTTTGCCCCTTAAAGGCATCTGGAATGGCTTCCCCAGAAGGATTTGAGTAGTAATAACTCCCGACTTTCTCATCGTAGTAGAACCCAATACTCGTTAGTGATTGCTGCAGGTCTTCTGGCAGCTCGTTTAATCCCGTTTGTTCCGAGAAATAGTCGGTAGGAAAAATTTTTACATCGACATCTCCTAATCCAGTATGAACAACAAATAGGTCTTGTTCATGTTGAATTACCCACTGACCTTTTGAAAATAAAGAGATTCTTGAACCATCTAAAGAGGATATCGCATCTAAGTTAATGCCAAAAATTTGATTGATTAGTTTACGAATTTCCGCCCCTGAGACATTCTTTCCGAATTGAGCAAGGCCTGAATCTATGGCCATTTTAGCGGTGCCCTCTGTTGACGAAAGTAGGACAGGTTTTGATTCTAAATCCAATTTAAAAATGGACTTTACAATGCTGCAAATCTCAGAACTAGTAATTTCTTCTTGATAAGAATCTATGTATTTGTCCATTATATCGACCTTTGTCATTGTGTCTTTTTCTATCATTTACCACAAACTCCTGTCTTAAAATATTTGCACTTTATCATTATACATTTACACAAAAAAAGGGATAAAAGTCTATAAATTTTCGTTGTTGGCACATTAATCGACTTAAAAAGTGAAGCACAATAGGCTGACAATAATATGAGGATTCATTCAAACCATATGTACAAAATTCCCCCATATTATTGTTTTAAGTGTGAAGCTTCCGATTATTTAAATCTTCCTTTATTCAAAATTCCTATTTATCACATACGTATTATACTCATGTTTTAATTCTTGTAATGTTAATTCATATAACTGACGATCATCAGATGATTTATAAAATTCCATGTTTAGTAACTGATGGATGATTAGCTGTTTTTCATTACCTCTCACTCTATCAGAAAAATTGTTCATTTGTATCGCTCCTTCAGAGACGTGATTTAGAGCACCTGATTATTGTACCATGACTGCATTATTTATATAGCTCTCTAATTTCACCTTAAAATCTCTAGTTTCTTTAACTTTTTTTGTATGATGTAAAAATAACTCTTCATTCCTTATTTCTACAAAAGCAGTCAATTTGATGTGTAAACGTTTCTTTAGCGATGCAATACTGAATCATCATTGTATCTTTCCTTAAAAAGAGTATTGCAATGTTTTTGAGACCCTAATGGAACTTATTTATAGCTCCCGAAGTGTATTTCCCCTTAATAAATTTGATTTAAACGCAAAATCTCGTATATTTACACAAAATCTAGGACTTGACTGCATAAGCGGAAACCTCCCCTTATTTACTTCACTGGGTACTCTATTGCGGATAAGACTTCTTATTTAAATGGAACTGTAGCATTAAGTAGTTTTTTGGCATAACTTCAAACCTCGTATGCTTTTTATCTAATTCTTAAGGAAGCTGAGAATGCTAGTAATTAGTTGAAAAACATAAAATAAGGTAGTAGAAATGAAAGTATCATTATAACCACTCCAAGTATTATCACCAGGCCATACTTTTTCCATATCCCCAAATGGATGACAGCTAATCCTATGAGAAAACCAATAAAAATAATGGTGCCACTTGCTCTTAAAATGATGTATCCTCCGAGTAAAGCAAACACCAAAAAACTAATGATAATCAACAATTTCATACACCCTTTCGGATAGGAGTCATGTTCGACCTTTTTACCATATATAATACCATTGATAAAGATATGATTATGTCGTTTTACGAATTCAAATTTGAGGGAGGCATACTATGAAGGAACTTTATATTAAGCAGAAGGTATTCAGTCTTAGTGGTAAATTTACAGTAAAGGATCAGCAGGAGAAGGATGTATATTACGTGGAGGGCAGTTTTATGCAAATTCCCAAGACTTTCTCCATTATGAATACAACTAGAGATGAAGTTGCACGTGTTACAAAAAAGGCATTCAGTTTTTTACCGAAGTTTTTTGTTGAGGTGAATGGTCGAGAGGTCTTAACGATTAAGAAGGAGTTTTCCTTCCTTAAAGCACTGTATACGATTGACGCGGCAGGAATTGAAGTACATGGGAATTGGTGGGATATGGATTTCCAGGTCTTACAGCATGGTGAAGTCGTAGGTCAAGTGAGCAAGGAATGGTTCACATGGGGAGATAGCTACAAGGTTCAAATAGAGAATGAAGAGATGGAGACCATTATTATTGCGCTTGTTGTTGCCATTGATTGTGTGAAGGCTGACCAAGCAGCTGCTTCTTCAGCAGCGACAACTTAAAAGCGCCGGTTAGGTGGTTAAATGAGCTGTATCCAAATCACAGGCAACATACAAAGAGTTTCCAATCTGGTTAAAAGGGAAGAAATTATCGACAAAACTTTTATCAGAAACTGGTAAAGGTTCTTTTTTTTAAGGATCAAAGGACTTTTAATCAAACGTCTAGGTGGTATTTTAAATAGTAGAATTTTATCTGATTGGGTACTTTTCTAGTTTCTATTGTCAGTTCAACGGAGCAGACAAAAAAGTAATCACTTTATTACGACAAGTTCCTTTTATAAAATCAAGCAAAAACGCTTTAACAAAAGGTGTTCATTCGCAATTTAATCAAACGTTTGATTAGTAGATTGGGGGTTAACTAATCGATTGATTAGAATTACATTACGTGCTGTTAATACTGCATTTGCTCCTCCTTGGGAGAAAGAAAATTGTCAAAAATTGATATAATAATTAAGGCATTTTGTCTAATGAATAACAACAAAGGAAACTCCATTTCATTTGGATTTAAGGTTTGTTTAAGGTTGTACCCTATAATATTGTATAGGGCAATTGAAAATTACCTTATAAAAATAGAGGGTATTTCAGGTGGAGGTATATCTCAAACTGTTGTAACAGGTTCTTTTAACTATACGAAGGAATCTGCGAAAGAAAGCCAAGAAATCCTCTTAACCGTTGCCGATTCTGATTTAGCCTCATCGATGAACGACACATTTAATGAATTATGGAATAGTAATGATTTGGAAGAATGGTAGGCGAGTGACACTGGGCCTTTATACTTTTATCAATGACCCCAGGTGCTAGAGAATTTCAAGTCGATTTATTTATAATACCCCCTAAATTTAGTTTATTCGACGAAGAGCATAGCAACCTCAATAAAGAGTGAAAAAACCTAGATACCAACTATTATCTAGGTTTTTCCAATTCTTTATAAAGAATCTTTGTGAATAAAAGCGAAAGAATGGAGCCTGCCAATAAAAATGTCATATCCAACTGGGAGTCCCATATGTCTCCTTGCATGCCTAAAAAATCTTTTGTGGCTTTCCCTTCTTTTCCTATTTTTGTACTTGCCCACTCGATGATTTCGTAGAAAGCCCCGATTGCTAGTGTTATACATAGAGCAATAAAATTTGTTGTTTTACTTTTCAGTAAAGCTGTTTTCCTTAATAATATCTCTAGTATAACTATGACCATAGAACCCTTAAGGAAATGACCAAACCGATCATAGTGGTTTCTTTTTAAATCAAAATAATCTTTGAGCCATGTAAAGAGAGGAACTTTGGAATAAGAATAATGCCCTCCTATAAACGTTAAAATGACAAGAAGGGTAATAAGACAATAGGAAACAGTGGTAAGGCGAAAATGATTGTATCTTGAGATCAAGAATATTAAAACTAATAATGAAGGTGAAACCTCCATCAACCAGACCTTATAACCTTCCTCAGGTTTAATCAAGGACCAAATAAGAATAAGCATAACAACAAATAACAAGACAAAATGTAACGAACTAGCTTTTTTACGTGACACTCAAATCACTCCATCAGAAAACAAGATGAATATAGTATTTGTAAAAATTTAAAAAATATAGGAAGAGATATGGGGTGCTAGGTTCCTAAAAAAGACAAGCACCCTTTTGACATATTGAAATGAAATACATTAATGGCTGCTTACACCCGTGGATACTATCCTGTCCGTCAAAAAATTGAGTGTCTTTCCTCCTATACCTGTCCAATACAAATAAGATTCCTTTTCATATGATATAAAAAGACCACTTGTCGTTGCAAAGCCAATCATAAGATACATTCATGACTTGATGACGAAATAAATCAGCTCTTTTTGTTGATTATTTCATAAAATATATGAACGGATTTAAGACAAGGTACGCTTAGGAGGGGGAATATGAATCAATCTAATAAAAACCCAAAGCAGAGATTCATTGGCCAATGGCTGTTCAATGAAATTGACCTTAACGACAAACTTATTTTTGATAAGTTTATTAAGGAAAGCGAATATCCTGCCACCGTCTGGTCCTCTAACTTTGCTTACCTATGGGCATCTTCACAGTCTAGAAACAGGAAAACGGTCTGGAAAATCATTGATGGTATGTTAGTGCCGTTTTTTTATAATGTGCATCATCAATATCTTTCTCTTGTTTGTCTGCCTTTGGGGAAAGGAGATGCAGAACACGTCGTTAACGTTCTATATAAATGCATGGTTTACTGCTTTCAGTTGAACAAATTAACGGGAAATCAGATATATTGCAGAATACGGACTATTAACGAAGCCCAACTGCAATTTTTACAATCCGGCAAGGAATTTAATCAACTTTTCGATCCTAAAAAGTTATTGGGGATTGAGAGGCATTATAGTATTCAAAAACTCATCACCTTGGCTGGAAAGGAATTCGCATACGTCCGCAGAAAGATCAATAAATTCCATCGTAAATATCCTCAAGCTATTATTCGAAAATATAATAGGGATACTGACTATCAAAAAGTAATGGAATTTAATAATTTATGGGCAAAACAGCAAAATGAATCCATATTTGATGGTACATACTTTAAGGGAATCTTAAAGTACCCAGATGAGTTGGATCACATTGTGTTAGTTGTTGAAATTGATAATCAAATTGTTGGTATGACATCAGGAGGTTGTTTGACAACGGGTCAATCTTGGACGTGTTTTAGGAAAGGTGACCATAAGGTTGAGGGACTATCGGAGTTGCTTTTATGTGAATTGGTAAAAGAAAGCTATAAGGTCAATTCTTCTATTGAATACATGAACGACGGCAGCGATCTGGGAAGTCAAGGGTTAATTTTTTTTAAAGAACGGTTTAGACCAGAATTAAATTTAAACCGGTACCGGGTTTATCTAAAAAATTATAAATACGCTAAACGATGAAAAATGGAAGGTGCTCTTGCAAAACGCGATGCAAGAAACACCTTCATTTTGTTTAATTACGATCTTAGATGGACCTTAGAGATTCATCCTCATTTGCTTCCCTATTGACATATCAAATAATAAAATATAAATTAAGGTGGTAATAACCACATGATGTCTTTATGTGGGGAAATGAGGTATCCAGATGTGGAATAATAAAATCTCTACCATTCAAAAAGATAGCCCAGTACCACTATATTACCAACTAAAAGAAATTTTAAAGAATCAAATCGAATCAGGCGAACTTAAAGATGGAGAAATGATTCCATCAGAACGAGAATTAATCGAACTCTATCAAATAAGCAGGCCAACGGTTCGTCAAGCTATTAATGAGCTTGTTAACAGTCAGCTATTAGTAAGAAAGCAAGGTTATGGGACCTTTGTTAATAAACCGAAACGAAGTCAATGGTATCTTGAAAGTCTTACGAGTTTTTCAGAAGAAAATGAAAAAAAGGGTTTAGCTACAAAAACAGCGGTTCTTACTATCCAAGTGATTGAAGGAACGATGGAACTTAATACATTGTTCAGAAAAAATCATAACCAATACTATCACCTTGAAAGATTACGATATGTAGAAGAGCAGCCAGTTGTTCTCGTATCTACATATATTCCATGTAATCTTGCACCTGAATTAGAGAAGGAAAATCTTACAGAAAACTCATTATATGATATTTTGCATAATCGTTATCACTTAAACATTGATTATGGTGAACGAAGTCTGGAAGCAGTGATTGTAGACAAGAATGATTACCAACATCTCGGAATTTCACCTAATTCACCTATTCAATTAGTGAAAACTATTGCTTTTCTTGAAAATGGCGATGTGTTTGAATACTCCATTTCAAGGTTCCGCGGAGATTTAAGCAGTTTTAAAGCAAAATTGAAATTTAATAAGTAGTATGATCGAACAGAGTAGAGCATAGATTATATAAACGTTGAAATTTTCAAAAAATTTTGTTGACGAAATATAAGAAATGCTCTAAAATTTGTGTTAAGTGGTAATGACAACCTGATATTAGGATGTGTAAGCTACATATAAGCTACAAAAATGCATTCCATGAAAATTTTTTAAATATAGTGGTAATGACAACCTAACGTTCTTACATCACTTTCGTTTGTTTTGTACATCAAATATCTATCAATAAAGTTGTTCTGAAAAAATATTTTTATAGATAAGGAGAATTATAAAAATGGTAACAGCCATTAAAATGCCGAAAATGGGTTTGTCGGGAGACACGAGTTTGATTGGTCAGTGGATTAAGAAAAAAGGAGATAAGGTTTCAGTAGGTGAATCCATATTAACCGTTGAAACCGATAAAGCAACGTTTGAAGTGGAAGCGGAAGCAGAAGGGGTGCTGCTGGAGGTTTTTTATGAAGAAGGAGATGAGGTACCGGTTCTGACTCCTATCGGTGTGATTGGAGAAGAAGGGGAGGATTTCTCAAAACTTTTAAACGAAGACCCTGCAGGCTCTGAGCAACTTAAGAATGAAAAAGAACATAAACCAGATCTGATTGTTCAGGCACAACAAACAGCAGCTGCAAATGATCAGAACCTTGAACCAGTTGAAACTTCTAGTCTTAAAATTTCTCCAAGAGCAAAGAGAACAGCAGAAAGACTTCATCTTGATTATCGGTTCGCAGAGCCATCTGGTGCATCAGGAAGAATTATCGAAAATGATGTATTACGTTTACTTGAAAAGGCTCCTAGGTATACAAGTGCAGCAAAAGCAGCTGGAATCCTTGTTGATAGGAATGATAAAGCTACTGGTTTAGGTGGAAGGGTAACCGTTCAAGATGTTTCTGGCACTACTTCAACGAAACCAAGTGAACAAAAAGCTGTAGAAGAGCCGCCAACTAACGATCAAGCAGGTTACAAAGTTCAGCCTTTAAATCGTATGAGAAAAGTTATTGCGAAGAATATGATGAATTCCTTACATAATTCTGCTCAACTAACCTTAACATCATCTTTTGACGCAACAACCATTCTTGCCTACCGAAACAAAGTAAAGAAGCAAAAGGAAAGTCTCGGTCTGGAAAACGTGACTCTTAACGATATGATTCTCTTTGCTGTTTCTAGGACACTAATGAATCACAAAAATTTAAATGCCCATTTAGTCGATAATGATTTACTCGTATTTGAATCAGTGCACCTGGGCATGGCTGTCGATACTCCTAAAGGCTTAATCGTTCCAACTTTGGTGGAGTCCAATACCAAATCATTAGTTGAATTAGCAAAAGCGAGTAATGAGATGGTACAGAAATGTAAGGATGAAACGATTCTACCACATGAGATGCAAGGTGCTAGTTTTACAGTTACGAATCTTGGTAGTTTTGGAATCGAGTCGTTTACACCTGTACTTAACCCGCCGCAAGTCGGAATTCTTGGCGTAAACACCATTGTTTATCGTGTAAAACAAACGGAAGAAAAAGACATTACTTATCCTGCAATGGGGCTTTCCTTAACCTTTGATCACAGAGCATTGGACGGCGCACCAGCTGCAAGATTCCTGAAGGATTTAACAACTAATCTCGAACATTTCGACCTATTATTAGCCAAGTAATATATTCCTAGTTAAAGAGGGGCAGATGAAAATAATGGTTTATGATTTGATTGTTCTTGGAGGCGGTCCAGGGGGTTATCATGGTGCCCTGCAGGCGGCTTCTAATAATCTGAAAACACTCTTGATTGAAAAGGATAAATTAGGCGGGGTTTGTTTAAACGAAGGGTGTATCCCAACCAAGACCCTACTCCAATCTGCTAAGGTTTACCATCATGCCTTGCATTCTGAGGTTCTTGGTGTTACAGCAAGCAATGTCGAATATCATCATGAAAAAGTGCTTAAAAGAAAAAATGAAGTTTCTGCCCAATTAAGAAGCGGAATCCGCAGCCAGCTGAAAGCAAGTGGTGTAGAGGTTATCGAAGGGTATGGCCAAATATTAAGGCGGCAGGCAGATGGTTTCCTAGTTGGCATTGGGGATGTAATGGTGAAAGGTAAGCGGCTGCTTTTAGCAACCGGTGCAAGTTCTGTTATCCCGCCGATTCCAGGTATAAGGGAGGCACTGGATCAAGGTATTGCCCTTACCAGCCGAGAAATATTAGATATTCCGGATATCCCTGAATCCTTAACCATTATTGGAGGAGGCGTTATAGGACTTGAAATGGCGGAGTATTTTGCTAAGACCGGCAGCAGGGTTACGGTGATTGAAATGCAAAATCAAATTGGCGGTCCAATAGATAGTGAAATTTCCTCCACCTTTCTAAAAATACTCAAGCAAAAGGGAATTCAATTTGAGCTTAATGCCAAGGTCCAGTCGATTGATCAACATCAAGTGACGTATGAAAAACAGGGAAAAACATTTCGAGTAGATTCTGAATACATTTTAGTTTGTACGGGCCGAAAACCAAACATTGAAAACCTGGGGCTTGAGGCTATAGGAGTAGAAACGATTAAAGGTTGTGTTTCTACTGATGAGACGGGGCAAACCAATATTCCTAACGTGTATGCAGTTGGAGATCTTAATGGGAAGTCTATGCTTGCTCATACAGCCTACCGTGAAGCTGAGGTTTGTATTCAAACAATATTAGGAAAAAAGGAACAAATGCGTTATCACTCCATTCCTGCGGTTATTTATACAACGCCCGAAGTTGCCTATGTTGGTGAAACGGAGGAATCGGCTATAGCAAAAGGAATTGATTATGCAAAGGTTAACCTTCCATTAAATTATAGCGGGCGTTATGTAGTTGAACAAGGAGACCGTAATGGTTTTATTAAGATAGTAATTGATAAAAAATACAATCAAATCATTGGTGTTCATATATTAGGTAATTACGCGTCAGAAATCATTTATGGAGCAGCCATGATGTTAGAAACCGAAATGCGAACGAGTGACATTGAACAGCTTGTCTTTCCGCATCCTTCTGTTTCAGAAGTGATTAAGGATGCAATCCATCAGTATATTAAAATTGGAGGTTAAAGGATATGCCAAAAAATTTATTGCTTGATCCAGTGGAGCAGAGGAGTAATCTTGAAATTAAATTTAATTCGATTCCGATAAATCAATATAATAAGAGTTTTGCAGAAGAAAAATCCTTGTACTCAAAGGAAGACCTTGTGAGAATTTATCGTGACATGTTTATGATTCGCGAATTTGAGTCGATGCTTCTATCTTTAAGAACTTCCAATATTTATCAAGAGGTTTCTTATAAATACAGCGGTCCGGCTCATTTATCGATCGGTCAGGAAGCAGCTACAGTAGGCCAGTCGTATTTGTTAGATGAAAATGATTTTATTTTTGGATCTCACCGCAGTCATGGTGAAATTATCGCGAAAGGCTTATCTGCGATTGAAAAATTGTCTGATGCGCAATTAGTGAACATCATGGAGGACTTTTTTGATGGCAAAATACTAAGAATCATTGAAGAACATTGTAAAGATGTCAAGAACACAAAAGAATTGGCTGTACATTTTCTTATCTATGGTACGATAGCAGAATTGTTTGGAAAGGAAACAGGATTGACAAAAGGATTGGGTAATTCCATGCATGCCTTTTTTTCACCATTTGGGATTTATCCTAACAATGCTATCGTTGGCGGTTCTGCACCCATTGCGATGGGCTCTTCGCTCTATAAGAAGGTAAATAAGAAAAAAGGGATTGTCATTGCAAATATCGGCGATGGTTCTATGGCAAGAGGGCCAGTCTGGGAATCCATGAACATGGCGGCTATGGACCAGTTTAAGTTGCTTTGGGATGAGGAGTATCGCGGTGGCCTTCCGATTATCTTCAACTTCTTCAATAATTTTTACGCAATGGGCGGCCAGCCTGTTGGGGAAACAGCAGGATATCAGTTTTTAGCGAGGGTAGGAGCGGCGGTCAACCCAGAGCAAATGCATGCGGAGAGAGTAGATGGATATAACCCGCTTGCTGTTATTGATGCCATCAAGCGTAAAAAAGAGATTCTTGAGCAGGGGAAAGGCCCAGTCCTTTTAGATACACTGACTTATCGTTTGACTGGACATTCACCTTCTGATCCACAAGGATATCGCAGCAAAGAAGAGTTCCAAAAATGGGCGGAAGTGGATCCAATTGTTCATTTTAAGCAGCAGCTTGTGCTTGAACAGGTGGAGAATGAAAACAACCTCTTGGGCATTGAGCTAAATATCAAAGATATGATGTTAAAATTATACAAACTAGCAATTGATGAAGAGATTTCACCAAAAATGGATTTAATCCAATATCCAGATGATATTTCAAGCCTTATGTTTTCAAATCAAAGCATTGAAAAAATGGAAGACCGGGAATGTGAGGTACTGATCCCGAAAGAGGAAAACCCGAGAATAAAACAGATTAAAAAGAAAATAAGGGTAGGTATTCAGGATGGGAAACCGGTATCCAAACTGAAAACACTCCAGCTTAGAGATGCTCTGTTCGAGTCTCTAATTGATAAGTTTTATACAGATCCGACTTTAATCGCATATGGAGAAGAAAATCGTGATTGGGGCGGTGCATACGCTGTCTATAACGGATTAACCGAATCTCTTCCATATCACCGATTATTCAATTCTCCGATCTCTGAAGCAGCCATAGTAGGCTCAGCTGTAGGTTATGCCCTTTCTGGCGGGCGGGTAGTGGTTGAGCTCATGTATGCTGATTTCATCGGATGTGCAGGGGATGAAATTTTTAACCAGTTGGCTAAGTGGCAGGCAATGAGCGCTGGAACGCTTAAAATGCCTGTTGTGCTCCGCACCTCTGTTGGTTCAAAATATGGAGCTCAGCATTCTCAGGAGTGGACATCATTGGTGGCACACATTCCTGGATTAAAGGTAGTGTATCCTGCTACACCGTATGATGCAAAAGGTTTGTTAAATGCGGCATTAAACGGAACTGATCCAGTGATTTTCTTCGAAAGTCAAAGCCTTTATGATATCGGCGAGATGTTCCATCTTGAAGGAGTTCCTGAGGAGTATTATGAAATACCGATTGGTGAACCAGATGTAAAGAGAGAAGGAAAGGACATCACCATCCTAACTATAGGTGCTTCTTTATACAAAGCAGTGGAAGCTGCTGAAATTTTAGAAGAAAAGTTTGGGTTGTCAGCTGAAATCATTGATGCTAGGTCTGTCGTTCCTTTTAATTATGAAAAAGTTCTTGAATCTGTTAAGAAAACAGGGAAAATCGTCATTGTCAGTGATGCAGTAGAACGGGGATCGATTATAAATGATCTTGCCCGCAATATTACGGATTTGGCTTTCGATGATTTAGATGCACCCCCTGTAGTCATCGGTGCGAGAAACTGGATTACTCCTGCTTATGAATATGAGAATCATTTCTTCCCGCAGGCGGATTGGATTATTGATGCCATTCATGAAAAAATCATGCCGTTAAAAGATTATGTACCCGTCAATAATTTCACTAAAAATGAACAAATTCGCAGAAGTAAGTTTGGAGTTTAATAGAACCGTGAAGGAAGTTTAATAGTGAGAGCAGTTAAGATGACGAAGGTAATCCTAGCTGCTCCATTTCTTAGAAAGAAAATTTGATAACGTTATCAAAAAATTTATTGACTTAAGGATAATGCCAGAATATATTAAATACTAATAATAAATAGTAAATTATAAATTTATAGAAAAAATACCTAATACATAATCCACTATTCATCTTTAGACAAAATAAATGAGAACATCATCGTATATTTTTTTCGTCTAAAATGATAACGTTATCAAAATGAATCGCTACTCTAATAACAATGTTTCATAGTGGGTAAATAAGTGCGTTCTTGCATAGAAAACATATAACAATTAATAGAGAAAGTGTTACCAATTCTATGTTTAAGAAAGGTGTTCCAAATGGGTGATCCGAGAAATACAGAATTAAATAAGCAAGTGACAATTAAAGATATCGCTAAAAAAGCAGGCGTTTCACAAGCAACGGTTGGAAGAGTAATTGGGTGTTATGGAAGCGTTTCCTTAAAAGCGAAAGAGAAAGTATTAAAAGTGGTAAAGGAATTAAATTATATACCTAATTCAATCGCGCAAAGTATGAAAAATAAAAGGACAAAAACCATTGGAGTTGTTGTTGGAAGGTTTGGCAATCCCTTTTTCAGTGAGATTGTCAATGCGATTGAAGCAGCGGGAGCTAAATTAGGATATACCGTTATCATTTCTAATACAGATGAGGATTCGCAAAAGGAATTAGAGTGTTTGAAAACATTATACAGCAAACAAATCGATGGGATAATCATTGCGACAACACTAAGCCCTGATACAGTACTAGATGCTGCTTCTAAAAAGTTTTATTCAGGAAGGATTCCTACCGTATATATTGACAGGGAACTCCCATTCTTACAAGAACTATGTGTACTGACCGATAATTACTTCGGTGCCTATAAAGCCACTGAATATTTAGTAGGACAGGGCCACAAAAATATTGGGATCATTGCTGGCACAAATACGAGTACCATGCACCGGCGGATAGAGGGTTATAAGAGAGCTCTGAAGGACCATAACATTGAGCCTCGGGATCAATATATTCGGTTTGGAGAAAAAGCAACAGTAGAAGAGGGCAGACAATTTACTAGTGAATTATTAAATAATAATCCAGATTTGACAGCCCTGTTTGCACTGAATAATCAGCTAGTGACAGGGATGCTGAAAACCATCAATGAGATGAAGTTAAGTATTCCAAACGATCTATCAGTAGTAGGGTGGGATGATTTTGAACTCGCTCAGATTGTCAATCCGCCTTTGACAATGGTTACACAAGATACAGAAAAAATCGGTACGGTTGCTATTGAAAAACTAATAGAAATAATCAATTCAAAAGATGATGAATCTAACGTTCTAGGGGAAAGAAGAATTGTATTTAATGCACATTTAATTATTAGAGAATCATGTGCTGATAGACAAGTAGAGTTGATTTAAAACAGTACTCACTGAAGGGGTGGTATATGGGAGTATTTATAGCTATCATACAACCGTTTTGGAAAATTTAGTAGTAAGGAGTAAGTAATATGTCGGTTTACATACCATCAAAAGGTACAAGGAATATTCTACAGGTGCTGGTTAACGAAGAATTACCAATGTCTGTTGATCGAATCGCCAAGCTTACAAAATCATCAAGAAGGATGGTCTATTATGATCTGGAGAATGTTAGATATTTACTAAAAGCTCTGGGCGTGGGTGAATTGGCGAGCAATGGGGGATCCTATTTCCTTCAGCCTGAGCAAATTGAAGCCGTCAAAAACTATTTAACTAAAAAAAATACCATTCTCAATAAGGACGATCGAATCGGCTATATTATTTGCAGTACAATCAGTTCTCACAACATCATACGCTTAGAATCATTAGCACAAAAATTTGAAATCTCTAAAAATGCAACACTTTATGATTTAGCAGAGACAAAAAAGATACTCGAAGACTATCAGTTGAAATTAAGGAATTCTAAAAAGAAAGGCTACTATGTGGACGGGGATACCTTTCGAAAAAGGTCAGTTTTTTTGCATTATCTTACACAGCTATTGAAGAATAACAACTATGCTAGTTTAGATATTTTTAATCGTGAAACCATTGATCTATACATCAGCAATTTAAAAAAGGTATCAATGGCACAGAATTTACTTGTTAATGAAAATGATTTAATAGCACTTTCCTACTTATTATTATTAATCCGTGAGTTACCCGATACGTATCAGTTCAATGTAGTTAATCAAAATTTCATTATGGGTTCAAAAGAATTAAAGATTATCGACCAATATTTCAACGAACTTTACACACACGAGCGAATTTATTTAATGATCTATCTCTTAAATTATACAAATAACCGAGATTTTTTGACAAAAAATGAGGATAAGGACTATTACCTGCTAGCTCTTGCGGAGGAGATCGTTGGGACATTTGAATTGGTTTCCTGTTTGAAATTTGAACAACATGAGGAATTAGTAAATTCCATCTATGCACATTTGAAACTTTCTTACTATAATTACCTTCTATCCCTCCCTACTATCAATCCATTGCAGAATGAGATAAAAGAGAATTATGCTGATTTATTTAAAATGACTCAAGTTTGCTGCATAAAGCTAAAGGATAAATTCCCCTATCCAATATTTGAAAGTGAAATCACTTATTTAACGATGCACTTTGGTGCGGCGATGCAAAAGGTGAAAAAGAATAAAACATACGCGAATGTCCTGCTTTCCTGCCTAAATGGTATAACAAGTTCCAGATTGCTAAAGTCAGAAGTTGAGAATCAATTTGAAAATATTGTGGTAATTGATACGATAAAACCTACTGAAGTGAATTCCTATGCTGGAGAATTACAAGTTGATTTTGTTATATCAACCATAAACTTTGATTGTAAGTTTCCAATCATTCTGGTAAACCCCATTTTAACCGCAGAGGATAAGGCTAATATTGCTTCCATAATGACGCTTTTAAATATTGAATTTAACACGGATAGTAGACAATTAAAAATACTCCTTGATATTGTTAAACGGAACGTAAATGAGGATGTTTATATAAAAATAAGAAAAGAGTTAAATCGCTATATAAATTCAGGTGGTTCCTTATTAAATACCCCAATTGCTCCTCAGGCTACACTTATCAATATGATTGAACTTTATGGTGTGCAAGTTTATCAAGAGGTTGAAGAAGACTGGGAAAATGCAATCCGAAAAACAGCAGAAGTATTAATTGCAACCAAAAGTATAAGTAAAGATTATATAGAAGCAGTTATATCTTTAGCCCATCAGTATGGCCCTTATTTCGTCATTAGTCCGCAGATTGCCATTGCCCATGCACAGCCAAAAGATGGTGTTTCTAAATTAGGTGTGTCATTAAGTATCTATAAGAATGAATTAAATATTATGGGGAAGAAGGATATAAAATTTCTTTTTGTACTGGCATCACCAAATCAAAGGGACCATTTGCACATCTTGCAGAATATTGCATTTATTGCTGAGAAACCTGATGTAATCGACCAGTTGGTTGAAGCAAAGGATAAAGAAGAATTTTTATGGATTTTAAATAAAGCATATAGCGAGGCAGAATAACAGTAGTCAAAATACTCAAAATAATTGCACAAATAATAATGAAATAGATTGGACTATTTGTTCTACTTCATTCTTGCGATACTGTAATTAATAAATATGCATATTTATAGTAAATTAGTGGAGGATGATGGTTCGATTATGTTAAATGCTATATTGAATTTTATCGTACAATTCTTATCCAACCCAACGATTCTCATTGCTTTAATTGTGATGGTCGGTCTGATTATTCAGAGAAAATCAGCAGCTGATACGATGAAAGGAACTATTAAGACCATAGTTGGTTTTGGTATCATTAGCGCAGGGGCTGGCGTTGTTATTGGGTCACTTACTCCTTTGGATAAGCTGATGGCAGGTACCTTTGATTTATCTGGTACACTTCCAGTCAATGAATCTGCTTTTGCTGTTGCTTCCGCAAAGTTTGGTGCAGCGCTATCAGGCATAATGGCAATCGCCCTGGTTGTTAACGTCATTCAAGCACGATTTTCTAAATTTAAATTTATCTACCTAACGGGACATGAGATTATGTGGGTCTCAACTGTTTGTGCGATTTCTTTAAACGCAATAAACATGCCGTTATGGCAGATCATCATTAGCGGCGGTTTACTAACAGGTACGTATATGGCGGTTTTCCCTGCGTTAATTTACAAATCAGTGTGTAAAGTAACAGGTACGAAGGATTTAGCAATTGGACATAGTGGAACTGTCTTTTACTGGCTCGCCATGATTGTCGGCCGTCTAACAGGGAATAAAGAAAAATCTGCAGAAGATATCAAAATTTCAAAATCATGGAATGTTCTACGCGACTTAACCGTTTCCTTGACTTTGGCAATGGTTATTGTTTACATCGCAGTGTCCATATTATCTATGATTCAAGCACCAGATTTAGCAAAAGAGACATTTGCTGGTACAAACTTTATCATTTTTTCGATTATGCATGGTGCACAGTTTGCTGTGGCTATTTACTTAATTCAAGCAGGGGTTCGAATGGTGGTTGGAGAACTTGTTCCAGCATTTAAGGGTGTTGCTGAAAAGTTTATCCCAGATGCTATCCCAGCGTTGGATATTCCTATCTTATATCCATATCAGCCAAATTCAGTTTTAATTGGCTTCATTAGTGCAGCGGTAGGCGGTCTGGCAGCATTTTTTGTTCAAATTCTATTAATTGGAACTATATTTGAACTTCCTTTGATTCTTCCCACGTTGTTTACGGCTTTCTTCTATGGTGCAACAGCTGGGTGTCTATGTAATCAGGAAGGTGGTTTAAGAGGTGTAATCATTGGCTCAGTGTTTACCGGATTTATCATTGCCCTATTCCCAGCATTATTGATTAAATTTGGTAAAGTGTTTGTTGAAGGGACAACATTCGGCGGAGGGGATTCAGCTATTATAGGTATTTTTAATACACAAATAGGTGGATTCATTTCTAGTTTCGGACTATTCATTGTTATTATTCTCCTATCCTTGGCTCCAATTGTTTGGTCAGTAATGACCTCCGGCAGACCTGGTATAACTGAGAGAAATATATCTGAAGGGAAGTAGTTATATGAAAATTCGTAAAATACTATGTTGCTGTATTTCAGGTATGGGTTCATCCTTTATTGTTGAAATGAACTTAAAGAAGGTATTGGATAAGTTAAACATGAGTGATGTTGAAGTAAATCATGCTGGTATTTATGATGCTTTTCCAGGAGCTGCAGACTTATATATCTGTTCTTCTGATGTATATGAAGAATGCTTGAAAGCAGGGGATACGATTCCGCTTGATAGATTGACAGATATTAATGAACTTGAAACGAAGTTATCAGCTTATGTGGAGAGTATTAGATAAAAGTGGAATATTTTGAAAGCGTTTCAAAAAGCATACCCACTTACTTAAAATGAAAACATATTATGAATAAGGGAAGGTATTATGGGATGATTTCGGATATGTTACAAAAGGAAAACGTTCAAATTCTAGATTGTGTTACGGACTGGCAAGAGGTTGTCTATATATCCACAAAAAACTTAATAGATCAAGGGTACATCACGGGAAATTATCCTAAGAAAATCATTGAGTTGACGGAAAAACATGGTGCCTACTATGTTCTGTGTCCTGATGTAGCACTTCTGCATGCACGCCCGGAGGATGGAGTCATTCGCAGGCAGTTATCTGTAACGCTAGTAAAGGAACCTGTAACTTTCAAGGGAAAAAGTGATACAGTCAGACTTGTTATTACCTTAGCTGCCGAGGATTCACAGAGCCATTTAGGTGCGTTACAAGCAATTGCGGAAATTATTTCGAATGAGGACCGAATCCAATCATTAATTGGAATAAACGACGCTGAAAAGTTATATGAAGAGTTTTTATGTGTACAGTAGAGAAATAGAGTAATACACTGTTTTGGATTTAGTAAATGTAAAGACTTAAAGGAGTATGAGATCTCTTGTGATTTCATGCTTCTTTTCTTTTTCTACTTAAATGTGAAAATAGTAATATAGTTTTTTTATTCTACTACTTACCAATCATATATAATCAGAATAGAGGAAAAATTACCTATTGGTTCTTAAAAGAGATCGGAAAAATATGGGGGGAAAGTAACAGTGGTGTTTAAGAGGCGGAGTTTAGCAGATAAGTTGGTTCAAGGGTCTAATGATATATTCGTTGGGCGAGATGAAATTATGATGGATTTCTTTGCTGAGGAAAACCAAACGCCTCTATCATCTGAAACATATAAAGTTTGTATGTATTATGGGGTAGGGGGCATTGGGAAAACCACTTTAAGAAAACAGATGGTTAAAAGAATTGAGCAAAATCAAAATAATGCTGCATGTGTTTTGAATTTTGAGACGAAAGGGTATCAAGAAAAAGAAAATGCGCTTATCCATTTAAGAAAGTCTTTGGGAAAAAAATATAAAATGAATTTTGCTTTCTTTGATATTGCCTATACGCTTTATATGAATAAAGCATACCCCCATCTGGCTTTAAAGGAATCAACGGCTCCGCTATTAGATGAGAGTGATTTCTTATTAGACGTCGTCAATACCATTGAGGAAATTCCAGGAATTAGTCTTGTTTCTAAAATCTATAATCTATTTCATAAAGGTCATAAATTAATAAAAAGATATTTAGATGAACAGAAGATGAGTTATTTATCTTTATTAGCAGAAAAAGAAGCTTCAGAGCTTCTTTCATACTTGCCTGAGATTTTCAGTGAGGATTTGTTGGGATTTATCGAGAGAACTTCCACCAATGTCTATATTTTTATTGATACATACGAAGCTTTATGGCAAGATCAGCGGTTAAAAGGCTATGAGTCATACGTAGACGAATGGATCCGAGATTGGATTCAAGTCACTCCTAACGTAACATGGGTGATCTTTGGGCGTGAGAGGCTTCGCTGGGAGGAAATAGACCAAAATTGGAGAGCGGTCATTCAACAACAGGAAATTCCTTCCTTAAGGAAAGAGGATGGGAGAGAGATTTTAAAACAGCATGGCATACATGAGGAAGAGATTATTTCTAAGATTTTAGACTATTCCGAGGGGCTGCCTTACTCCATTGAGCTTTCAATAGATTTATATAAAAGAATTTCAAGGGAAAGGACTCCTGTTCAGGAGGATTTCCAATTTAAGAAAAATGTGGAAAAACTGTTTAGTCGTTTTATGAGATATCTTACAAAAGGGGAGCGAAGGGCACTGGAGCTGTTGGCCCTGACCCGTTCTTGGGACCGTGAATTATATAACATCCTGATGAAACGGTTTGATATTGGATTTAATGATGATGATTTGGATGACCTTACTTATTTTTCCTTTATCAAATTAGGTGCAGATGGAAGATGGGAAATGCATGCTTTAATGCGTGAAAGTCTTCGAGATTTTATGGGTAATTATAAATTTACGGAAGGGAATCTGTTTCTTTATCAATACTTTGCTTCACTCCTCAGCCAGCATTCATTCAAATCAACGGTGGAAAAACCCGCTTTTTGGCTGGGGGAGTCATTCTTCCATGGGTTTAGTTTAGCTGTGAAGGATTTAATGGCAATCGATGAATTTATAGAATGGTTCCGTAGAGAGGATTCCAGTTTTTTTGTCTACGGAAAATGGGAGGTCTCTATTCCTCTGCACCAACAGCTCATTGGATTTCTTGAACAGACACCAATCGAGAGGAATAATAAGTGGCTTGCCGTCATTGTGTATGATTTGGCCTTTATTTATTTTAAACAAACAAAATATCCGGAAGCGGAAGAATTGTTCGAGAAAGCTGTTACGATTGCGGAGAGTGCATATGGGGTAAATGACAGCTTTACCGCAAAAACATATTATGGGCTGGCGACAATCTTTCATAATCAGGGGAAATATGAGGAAGCGGAGCCATTGTATCAGAGCTCTTTGCGAATTCGGAAGCAAATCTTAGGAGAAAACCATCTAGGAGTCGCCTTATCGGCCAACAATCTTGCCACGCTTTATCAGGATTTGGGAAGGCTTGAGGAGGCAGAGCCACTTTACTTAGAATCTATTGAAATTCGGAAAAGACCTGAGAATTATGATGGTGGTAAGGTGATCGCGGCTTATATTAGTCTTGTTTATTTTTATCACGATAAAAAGGAATATGAGCTGGCTGTTTCTATGGGAATTGAAGTTATTAAGTTAGGGAAAAAAGTTTTTGACATGAACCATGTTAACTTTAGCCAAGCCCTTAATCATTTGGGTAATATATATATAAGGCAGCGGAAATATCGTAAATCCCGTATTCTTTATCAAAAAGCATTAGCCATCGCCATTGAAAATGTGGGGGAACTATCAGCTGAAGCAGCAAAGGTTTACCATAATCTTTCGGTCTTATCCTATCTTTTAGATGATCAGGCAGTCGTAATCAATCATATTGAAAAATGTCTACATATAAAAAGGGAAATTTATGGGGAGAACCACTTCCGCTATCATCAATCAGAAAGTGTTTTAGATCAAATCAACAATCAAGTCATTCAGCATGATTGTGTATTTCTTGATTTTTAGGAGGTTATTATGTTAAAAGCTCCCGAATTTGTAAAGGATGTTCATCTGAAATTTACCGAACCACTGGAGCCATTAAAGAATGAAGTGAAATATATTGTTATTCATCATGCACAGGAACAGGGCTGGGACGTCTTTAAAACTCACTCCTTTCATCAAACGGAACGTCAATGGAGCGGCATTGGCTATAATTTTTTTATTGAAGAAAATGGTGAGATTATCAAGGGAAGAGGTTACAGTGTTGGAGCTCATGCTCTTCATTATAATGAAGTTTCACTAGGCATTTGTTTGACTGGAAATTTTGATATCGACTATCCGACAGAAGAGCAGCTAGCATCTGCAAAAAAACTGTGTTCTTATTTAATGAAGGAATTCAGTGTTTCCGTATCTCAAGTGGTAGGTCATCGTGAGTTAAAGGATATAACCAAAACCTGCCCCGGAAAAAACTTTAATATGGATCAGTTTCGGGAATTTATTCGTAAGGCCTAACCTCATTTTGACTCGTTACGGTGAACCTGACCATAAGTAAATAAATGCCTCCCCTTATGGTTGGGGTGGCTCTTAATGAGGATAAGACAGGCTAAGCGCCCAATCTGACATATAGACGGAAGAATTCCGCTTAATCAGAAAAAAGCATGGAAACTAGCCTTAATAGACGGAGAGATTCCGCCTATTGGTTCGAAAAGCGGTAGAATAGGCAATTTATTTTTGAATAAGCGGAAAACCTCCGCTTATATACCCCGAAACAAGCTACATTCGGTAAATAAGCGGAAAACCTCCGTTTATTCACTTTCGCTGGTTACTCAAAAAGACTTCTTATTTATAAGGAATTGATATACTGTCTATTTCAATGAACTGTGTTCCAGGAATGATCCTGATCGGTAAGTAAGGAACTATATACTCGACGAGACTTTTATCAGAGACTGGTAAAAGTTCTTTTTTATTAAGAGGGTTTGACCTTATTTGTTTGCTACTCCGTGGGAGAAGAAAACTGTCGAGATATTAATCAAGAATCAAAGTGACAGAATTTGCAAAAACATGTTTAATCCAACTCTTACTAGGGTACGAAATTATGTAATGTTTCTACATAATAAATACCTAAAGGGAGGAACGATCATGAACGGCATGGGGAAGAAAGTGAATGAAAACAGTAAAAATGAGCAGCTAGAGCAGTTCCGGGTTAATGATGAAGGCAAACAAATGACAACCAATCAGGGATTAAAGGTTTCGGAGGATGAGTTTTCCTTAAAAGCAGGTGAACGTGGTCCGACGTTAATGGAGGATTTTCATTTTCGCGAAAAGATGACCCACTTTGATCATGAGCGTATTCCAGAGCGTGTTGTGCATGCACGCGGCTACGCTGCACATGGTGAGTTTGAAGTGTATGAGTCGATGAAAGAGTATACAAAGGCAAATTTTTTGCAGGATCCGTCTGTTAAAACGCCTGTGTTTGTTCGATTTTCAACTGTAGCAGGCTCACGGGGGTCAGCTGAGACCGTTAGAGATGTCCGTGGTTTCGCGACAAAATTTTATACTGAAGAAGGTAATTATGATCTAGTTGGCAATAATATTCCGGTTTTTTTCATTCAGGATGCGATTAAATTTCCAGATTTAGTACATGCTCTCAAGCCCGAGCCTCATAATGAGATTCCACAAGCAGCAACGGCTCATGATACATTTTGGGACTTTGTCGCGAATAATCAAGAAACTGCCCATATGGTCATGTGGCATATGTCAGACCGTGCGATTCCACGAAGCTTTCGTATGATGGAAGGGTTTGGCGTTCACACCTTCCGATTTGTTAATCATCAAGGTAAAGCGCGTTTTGTGAAGTTTCACTGGAAGCCTATATTGGGCGTTCATTCACTAGTGTGGGATGAAGCGCAGAAAATCTCAGGAAAAGATCCTGATTTTCATCGCCGTGATTTATGGGAATCAATTGAAAGCGGCAATTTTCCTGAGTATGAATTAGGTGTCCAAATGATAGAGGAAGAAGATGAATTTAAATTTGATTTCGATGTGCTCGATCCGACAAAATTATGGCCTGAAGAAGAAGTACCGGTAAAAATCATTGGGAAAATGACATTGAATCGAAATGTCGATAATGTTTTTGCTGAAACAGAGCAAGTAGCATTTCACCCAGGTCATGTTGTACCAGGTATCGATTTCACGAATGATCCTTTGCTTCAGGGCCGCTTATTTTCCTATACAGATACACAATTAATTCGCCTTGGAGGTCCAAACTTTCATGAGCTGCCGATAAATCGACCTGTTTGTCCGTTCCATAATAATCAGCGTGATGGCTATGGACGTCAAACCATTAACAAAGGGCAAGTTAACTACCATAATAATTCACTAGCTTCAAATACACCCATTCCCGCAACTGAAGAAGAAGGTGGGTATGTTCATTATCAGGAAAAAATAGAAGGCAGAAAGGTACGAGGCCGCAGTGAAAGCTTTAAGGATCACTTCTCTCAAGCTAGCCTGTTTTGGAACAGTATGAGTAAAACTGAAAAAGCGCACATCCTTGACGCGTTCAGTTTTGAGCTGGGAAAAGTAAAGAGTAAATATGTGCAGCAGCAGGTGGTCGATATGTTTGCTAATGTTAGTTTAGAGCTCTCAATGGCTATTGCGGATGAAATCGGTGCAACCCAGCCTCAAGCTCAAGGAGAAGTCTCACAAGTAATCAAATCATCACCAGCACTTAGCCAGATAAATACAAAGAAACAGCCTAAAACACGTAAAGTAGGTGTAATTATTAGCAACGATTTTAACGGTGCTGATGTATTGGAAGTATTGAAAGCATTAATAGCAGAAGGCATTCAAATTGAAATCATTAGTGATAAGCTCGGAACATGCAAAGGTTCTGATGGTTCAGAGCTGGAAGTTAACCATACTTTTTTAACGGGGGATTCCGTGTTATTCGATGCTATCTATGCGGTTGGTGGAAATATTGAATGTAAGAAGTTTAACCAAAACGCAGCCTATTTTATTAACGAGGCATTCTCTCACTTCAAGCCGATTGGTGCCACACACGAAGGCATAAAATGGCTGCAAGCGGGAAATTTCATTAACAGTCCCGGCGTTGTAATTGGAGATGGAATGAGAGAGTTTGCAGAGGACTTTGTAACCGCTATTTCTGCTCACCGTCACTGGGACCGCCAAATCGTTTAAACTTAAACGCAGTGTAGACTTTGGGGGCTGCTGTATCCTTAAGCCTGCGGCTGAATAATAGGAGATGGGTGAGATGAGAGTTTCACGGCCGGTTTTGAGATAGGCGCATGAATTTTTCATGCGCCTACTCTATTTGTTTTTGTTATGGAATTTTATTTGAAGTCAACAAGAATAAAGGATTCGTCATCGCTCTTATGATATACATTTTTTTCATAATGTAGGGCCTGTAAAATTTCCTCTTTCAATTTACATAAAGGTAATGATGTCGTTTTCCTTAATAATGGAGCTAAATAGTCTGTAGCAAGGGGATCAACACCATCTGTGTAAAGGAGCAGTCTGCCTCCCTTTTTGTAGGTAAAAGTATTTGTTTTAAATACAACACCCTCAAATGTTCCAAGTGGTGGGGCTGTAGAACTTAATTCATATTGTGTCCCGTTAGGGTCCTGCCATAAAGCAGGCGGATGACCTGCATTGACATAATCAATTTTTTGTTTTTCTGTATCGATTAAAAGATAGATGCCGGTAGAATAATGCCTAGCCTCCTCGTTGTTATCAAACAATTTGTGAAGGTGGCTATCCAGTTCTTTCATCACAAGATCAACAGTAAATCCTGCTGAAATCAATCTTTGAAACAGAGAATGAAGCGTCATTGTGATTAATGCTGAAGAAATACCATGGCCCATCACATCAAGCAGAATGATTCCATAGCGATATGGGTCAATTTGATAAATCCCATAGATATCACCGGATAATTCACCAGAGGCATTATAGAATACTTCCATTTGAAAGTAATCATTGTTAATCGGTTCGGTTATTGATGTTTCTTGAATGATTCTAGCCAGCTCTAACTCTTTCTTTGTTTCTATTTTATATTTTTGATTTTGTTGGTTCAGTTCAAGTAGTGCTTCTTTTTGAATTTCCAGCTTTTTAAGGGTGGTCTCTAATTCCGCCATCGCTTCATGCTTTGCTTTTAACGCTTTTTCGGTTTCCTTTTTTGCCAGAAGCAATTCATTTTCGTATTCGTTCCTTTTACGCATTGGAATAATAATACAATCCACTGTCTCTTTCCTCTTTAGGAGAGCGTTGATAAGAACGGGAATCTCTTCTCCCTTACTTGTCTCTAGTGAAATATACATTTCCTCTACCCGATGTTCAAGTTTTACTAGTGGAAAAAAATAGAATTGTAAAAACAGACGGGCAGGGACAGTGAGGATAGAATTGACATGCTGTCCTATTAATGAATCTTGGCTGTAATTGAGTATCTTGAGCAAAGTTTGATTAATTTCTAAAATGAGTCCATCTTCTGACAGAGTTAGAAACCCACAAGGTGCATGATTCAATTGTTCGTCCATCAAAAATTAACCCCTCTACCCACTAAGCTACCTTCTACAGATACAGATGCTTCGTTCAGGTATTGGGTGATTAGGCGAATCGTCTCCTCGGGATGACTCATATGAGGGCAATGTCCCGTTGCCTCCATTATTTTTAGCATACTATTAGGAAGATGATGATGAATATACTCTCCTACTGCTAATGGAGCAATAATATCATTGGAACACTGTAAAATTAGTGACGGTACTGTTACTTTTTTTAAATCGGAGCGGTTATCGGCGAAAAAAGCAGCCTCCGCAAATTCACGTGCAATAATAGGGTCAGTGGAACAAAAACGTTCTTCCAGTTGACGTTTAACCTCTGGCAGCTCCGGATTATTGGTTACCGTTAAGGCAAAAACATTTGCCCAACCTATGTAATTTTTGTCCATCATATCAATCAAGCCTAAAAGCTCCTCTTTTTCAAAACCGCCGTAATAATGCGGAGGATCATTTAGGTAGCATGGAGAAGGGCCGATCATAACGAGACGAGAGAAGTACTCAGGATGACGCAATGATGCTAGCATACCAATCATGCTCCCAACAGAGTGGCCAACAAATACAGTATCTTTTAAGTCTAAGGCTGCACAAACATCTAGTACATCTTGTGCGTATCCTGCAAGACTACTATATCGTTTCGAGTCATAAGCATGTATGTCTGAACGACCCGAACCTACGTAATCAAATAAAATGACTTGGTAATCATTTTCGAAGGCTTCGGCAACTGACTTCCAAACTGTTTGGTCACAGCCAAAGCCAGGAGCAAAAATGATTGATTGTTTACCTTTGCCTTTAATCTTCACATTATTCCGAAATAGAATGTTCTGGTCCATCCTGATTCTCCTTTCTATTATTATATATATCTATCATATCACTTACATCCAAAAAATGGGGTTTTCTCTTGTAGTACTTAAGGCCTCACTTTGAAAAAGTGTTATATTGAACTAATTGTCCTTATTAAGCCAGCCATAGCTGCCATGAAAAAAAAACGCCGATTATTAAATGTAAGTATCAGAGTGGAAAGAAAGGTGCCAAATGTACCTGTAGGCATTTTAAGTATTATGAAGGAAGTGGCTTCTCGTATGTTTTAGTGAAAGAACCAACTTTTATCTGTGGGTGGAAAAGCAATAAAAAAAGCGCTTGCATAAAAATAAGGTATATTGAATAAAAATGCAATACATGTTACTATAATAATAGTTTAAATTCTTCAGAGTTTAGACCTCCTATAATGGACTTAGCCTAGACCACTAAGTTCCAACTTTGACCTTTGATTTTATAAATCAAAGGTTTTTTTTATTTTCAGCGTCAGCAGTAAAAGGTCGTTTTTCAAAAGGTTATCCCGTGCGGGTTCCTTTCCAACTGGTAAAAGAAGAGTATAGACACGAGTATTAAAAACAAAAAGAATTTGTTATCCTCTCTTGAAACAACAAAAAAGGGGACTGTCACAAGGTTTTGTGTCAGCCCCAGAAAATCCGAGAGATTTTTGTAGAAGGGAGTAAAGATAATTTACTGGCTATAAATTATCAGTAATAAACCCTATTATTAATAACTATTGCAACCCGTAAGGCTGCAAACCTTCCTTTTTGACCTTAATTCGCCAGACTTCATTTTTCAATGACTCGGTTACATAAAGGTATCCATTATGAAAAGTCAGATTAGTGGTAAAAGTCTCCGCATCCTTAGGCAGGCGAATGGTACCGTATTTAAATCCACTAGCATCAAGTACGACAATTTCGCCAGCCTGGAAATGGGCTACATAAAGATTGCCCTCTGTATCGACGGCCAAGCCATCTGGGCCGATTCCTCCTTCAAATTGACCGAATACAAACGGTGTTTCACGCGCATCTTTAGCATTTTTAGAAGGTACAGAGATAATTCGATTTGTAGCGAATTCAGAGATATAAACACGTTGACCGTTCGCTGAAATCGCAATTCCATTAGGATAAGCAATACCTTCTTGAAAGAGTATGGGTTCTTTACTATTCGGCGGCAGGTAGAAGACACGGCCAACTGGTTTCGTTGCACTGGATCCCATTGGCTCTGTAAAGTAAAGTCCGCCTGATTGGTCAAATACGAGGTCATTTAGTCCATTTAAAGGTTTGCCATTGTAAGAATCAACAATGGTCGTGCGCTCTCTAGTAACTGGATCATAGGCGTAAAGTTTTCCAGTAACATCTGTGATAAAAAGACGTCCATCCTTGTGAAACTTTGTCCCTACAGGGAGGTCCCCTACATATGTTTCTACGATTGAAAGCTTATCGTCTTCGACCTTAATAATTTCACCTGTAGGCGGACTAACCATCCAAATATTCCCGCTACGATCGAAATTAATGCCCTCCATAAATCCACTTCCGGCAGCCACCTTTTCCCACTGACTATTAGGATGAACAATTTCAGAAATAGAATGTCTTTCCTCTTTTGGTACTGGTTTAGTTACATATAACGATTTTGCTCCAACGACTGTAACAGTAATAAGGGAGAGTATGATTAGTACAGCTACTGCTAATGCTCTTTTTTTCATTTTTATACATTCCTCCTTTTTTAACCTATAAAGGTCAAATAATCAATCTTTCATATATTCATCTCTCAGACCTTTTACACAGGGATACTAGCCTGTATATCGTTTTAATTTATCATAATATTTTGAATATATGTAATATGGGAAAATACCTGAGTTTATTTAAAAATAAGTAGTTTTTTATTCTATTTAGTTAATGTGAATTTTGTTATATTGAAAGTTTTAGATTATGGGGACGGTTCTGATGGCTTTTTTTGCAAGATTTACCCGTTATGAAACAGTGAGAACCGTCCCTGTGGTACATGGATTCCATGTGAAACAGTGAGAACCGTCCCTGTGGATTCCCTGTGGATTAGGGAGGGTAGTTGATTAATGTGCGGAATATAGTTTATAGTTTATTTGTTATTAAGTATGGATAGGCCAATAGTTTATTTAAAGGTGTGTAAGAGAATGAATATAAAACCAGAGGATCTTCAGAAAACCAAGCGTCCATTGTTTGCGGTTGTTTATGATAAATTGTATAAACTTATTACGGATGGAACTTTTCCTCCTGACAGCAGGCTCCCGACAGAACCTGAATTGGCCAAGCTTTTTGGCGTAAGTCGGATGACACTGCGGCATGCATTATCACGATTGCAGGAAGATGGTTTGGTTAAGAATATCCATGGAAAAGGAAATTTTATTACAAAATTTCATCATAATAAAAACATGACGGGCTTAGAAAAGCTCGGAAACCCCATATATAAATGCCTTTCAGGAAAAATTGATGATGTCGAAATGCAATTTCGAATTGAACTCATAAGTGATTACGCCAAGCAGGTTCTAAATCGGAATATGACCGCCGTTGTTGCGATTGAACGTTGGTATAAAAGAAATGATCAAGCCGTAGCCTTTGCCTTTACAGTCATGGCAATTGAAGCTGTATCGGAATTATATTTAGATTTACAGGATGAACAACAATTATTAGAGATGATCGACAAAAAAATATACGAACTTGCAAACTCTGCGACCATTGAACTTAAACGTTCCGACTCCATCCCTTCACTAAAATATGAGATAGCTACCGATAAAGATTGTGATTTAATCGTTGAAGGCGTATATATAAGTGATAAATATCCTGTTATTTATAATAAATTCTATATTCCAACAGAATCTAGCCAAATAACCATTAATGCAGCCAAATAGAGGCGGTAATAAAATAAGGAGCAATTTCCCATTAATATCAGGATGGGGAATTGCTTTTTTTGACGCAAAAAAGACATATTTTTAGTAGAAAGGTAGTTGTGAACCAAATGATAGTATGCTATTATTTTTATTGTTGTAATATATACAAGTTTTTATACAACTAAACAATAATTTATATTTTTAGATGAGTTTTGTACAATGAATTGAAAGCGGAAACAAGTGGAAGTTGTTTTGCTATTCCTTGGACAGACTACAAGTAAACAGGATAAAAAGGAGAGAATACAGATGAATACAAACGGACAAAAAGAAACCGCGCATATCAAACCAATTGGAGTAGAGATTGCTGAAACGATACTTTTGCCAGGGGATCCATTAAGAGCAAAATTCATTGCAGAAACCTATTTAGAGGATGCAGTCCAATTCAATTCTGTCCGCAATATGTTTGGGTACACAGGAACGTATAAAGGAAAAAAAATATCAGTTATGGGTACAGGAATGGGGATGCCGAGTATGAGCCTTTATTCTTGGGAACTAATCCATGTATTTGGTGTGAAAAACTTGATTCGCATTGGTACTTGCGGTGCAATGCAGGATCATATGAACTTATATGATATTGTTTTTGCCATGGGGGCTTCAACCGATTCACGGTACGTACATCAATACAATCTCCCTGGACAATTTTCCAACATTGCTTCCTTTGCATTATTGGAAAAAGCAAAAAAGGTAGCGGATCAAAAGGAACTTCCGGTTCATGTTGGGAATGTCCTAACAAGCGACATTTTTTATAACGCCGATGAAACAGCTGTGGAAAAGTGGCGTAAAATGGGGATTCTATGTGCAGAAATGGAGACGGCTGGTCTTTATATGAATGCTGCATATGCAGGGGTTAACGCGCTTACGATTTTAACGGTAAGTGATCATATGATTCGACATGAACAAACGACACCGGAAGAACGACAAGTTGCGTTCACGAATATGATGGAGATCGCCTTAGAACTTGCTTAAGCGCATGACAATAAGCAGTTGAGTACGACACGAGACAAGAATAATGCCAGAGGTATACGAACGAGATATAGACATTGATAAAAAGAGAGGGAAACGGCAATGACAACCATTAGCGCAAATGCGACCATAACGGAAATTCAGGAATATAGTGTTAAAAAAGCTGTACCTGTGATGCTTCTGTTATTTCTATTATGTTTAATCATTGATAATTCGTTTAAAATTATTTCTATCGATATGGCAAAGGATTTTCATATTTCTGCAACAACTGTGAGCTGGCAGGCAACCTTAGCCGGGCTAGTCATTGGAATTGGAGCAGTGGTTTACGCTGCTTTGGCGGATTCCATTAGTATTCGAAAGCTTCTATCCATCGGGATTATTTTAATTTGTGTGGGCTCCGTAATGGGCTATCTTTTTCAACATTCATTTTTACTCGTGGTTGTTTCACGAATCATTCAAACAGCAGGTTTGGCTTCAGCTGAAACCTTGTATGTAATCTTCGTAACGAAACATTTGCCTGTACATGAACAAAAGAAGTTTTTGGGGTTAAGTACAAGCAGTTTTGCTTTATCACAGGTGATCGGTGCATTAACGGGGGGCTATGTTTCTACGTATTTTCATTGGACAACTCTTTTCCTAGTTCCATTAGTCACTCTCTTTACCCTCCCGTTTATTTTGAAATACCTTCCTAAGGAAGAGACGAAAAACAGTCATGTGGATGTATTAGGATTATTCCTGGTTGCAGGCATTGCTGCCTCCCTGCTGTTGTATATTACTGATTTCAATTGGGTTTATTTTCTAGCATTTGTGGCAGCGGTTGCTTTATTTCTTGCTTATATCAGCAAGAATTCAAGAGCATTCATTGGGATAGCATTCTTTAAAAATAAGCAGTTTATCTCCTTACTCGGAGTTGCCTTCGTGATTTATTCAGTCCAATTAGCGTATATTTTCTTGTTTCCGTTTTTGCTTCAAAAGCTTTATGGCTTAAAGTTAGATACGATTTCGCTATTATTGATTCCAGCTTATCTATTGGCTGCGATTGTAGGGGCGCTTTCTGGTAAAATTGCAAAGGTGCTCGGAAGCAGACAATGTATCACGATCGCCATGACTGGAATGATCGGCAGTTTGTTGTTGGGTGGTTTCTTTGTAAATACCTCCGTCATTGTCTTTGTCCTATCCATGATTGTATTCTCTAGTTCGTTCGCGTTGATGTACGCACCAATGCTAGAATCATGTATTAGCACGATTGGAAAAGAAAAATCAGGGACAGCCATTGGATTTTATAATTTAACACTAAATGTTGCGATGTCAATTGGAATTGCCTATACTGCGGCGATGATGGACCATTCCGCTATGCGTTCCAATGTACTTGGGTATCTAAGCCAACCGGAGGCTTCCATGTTTAGTAATATCCTATTTGTTCTCGTACTCATAACCGCTTTCAGCTTATTCCTGTACTGGGTATTGGTTGGGCGAAAAGTGAAAATGACTGCGCGGGACTTGTAGTAACTGTCTCCAGGTAAAATGCTTTATCTAAATAAATAGGATAGATAATAAATTAATTTGAGCCTCTCATTTGATAAAGAGAGGCTCTTTTCTTTTATAAACATTCAAAATTTCCCGTAAATAATGATCTTCGTTCGAATTCAACTATACTATAATCATAAGGAACTACTAAATTAATTTGAACGTGGCTACTGTCTTTTCAAAAATGACCTCCTCCCATTAACTGAACTGTAGCATAGGTGGCTTTCTCGCATAACTACGGACCTATTAGGCTTTTTAACTAGTTCTTAAGGAAGATTGAGAAATGCTAGCAATTATTTGATAAATATTAAACCAGAAAAGAATACTTGGAAGAGTGTATTAACATGGAGTTTAATTTCTACAGTAATTTTCTTTATCTTATCTTATATTTTTTCCCCGTACATGGATAAAAGTTTTACAGGAATTATTGAAAGGATTGGTGCACTCTTTTTTGCTAGTTTCATTATTTTCACCCTAATATTAATGATTGTATACCAATTTAAAGAGTACAAGGCTCAAGACAAACAAGGAAAAATTTTAATGATCGTCATAATACTCTTTGCTATCGACTATGTTTTGCTGAAAGCACTGGCAGATTTTTATAACAAATAAGGGGAAGCGGCTAATAATGGATTTCGTACCAAATTTCAGATTACTGAAGAACAGATGGAAGAAATTCAGTTCGACGGAGCAATCAAAAAATCATCCCTCTTTTTCGACAAGTTCCTCACCCGAAAATAAGCAAAAACTCGTATAACAAAAGAGTTTACTCCCTAATTAATCAAACGTTTGATTAGTAGAATTGGAGTTAACTAATCGATTGATTAGAATTACATTATGTGCTATTAATGCTGCATTTGTTTCTTCTTGGGAGAAAGAAAATTGTCAAAAATTGATAAAGTAATTAAGGTGTATTTGATCTAGTGAAAGCGTCAAGGGCAGGGGTATCTCGCACCTGCGGGTAGACTTTGAAAGACCGATTGAAGAGAGGAAAGCCAGATAGAACTCTATCTTGGGATTAACACTTCCTTTGCTTCCCCGCTCCGGGTGCTGGCACCCTGGAATTTTTACTGTTTTTCGTCATCTTTAACAAGTTCGGATTCAATTAACATCCACAAATATTTTCTATTATGCTACAGTAAAGTAAAAAGTGTTATCCAAAATGAGGTATAAAACCGTGAACTCGCAATTGACAGCTTACATAACTCTTATTTGTACATCTGGAGTACTTAATTTATATTTAGGTCTAAACGTATTTTTAAGACGCCATAAGTATACGAATATTGCTCAATTTTTTATTGTTTATACAGCATCGATCACGATTTATTGCTTTGCTGCTGCTTTTGGTTTAATGGCTACGGATCTTCCGCAACTGAAGTTTTGGACGATCATTCAATATATTGGGATGCCAGTTTCTTCCCCTTTAGGGCTATTGTTCATCATGAAGTATTTAGGTTTTAAGCTATCGAAAAAATGGTATATTTCGTTTCTAACCATACCCTTCGTTAGTTTGGTAATGGTTGCTACCAATGATTTGCACCATTTACATTATCGTGTATTTGAAATTGATCCTATCCTGGGTGCTCCGTTCGTTCGCCAGGAGATTGGCTTATGGTATATGATTCATGGTGTTTTTACATTTGCCTGCATGTTTGTCGCCTTTTTCCTCGTCCTTTCTCGTTGGAGAGAGACAGCTAAGGAGTATCGTCCGCAATTACTATCGTTGTTGCTTGGTCAACTAGTTCCTATGATAACCGCTTTTCTTTATTTAATTGGATTCACCCCTCCAGGGATTGATCCGGTACCAATGGTCTTATGGCTGTCTTCACTTTTATATTTGTGGGCGATTAACTCCTCACGATTGTTTTCGCTTATGCCTATTGCGAAGGACGCAATATTTAATAGTATTAATGATGGTGTGATGGTGCTGGATGAGTCCTATCGAATCATTGAGTTTAATCAGTCGTGTAAGAGAATGTTCCCGCCTTTAACAAAATCCATGTTTGGCATGGACTTTGCTGAGGTTTGGCATGACCTAGCAGGAGCCCCTTTTCCTTCAAAAATAGAAAATGCCGTGATCACGGAAGAAGTGGAAATAGTGTTGGATCATGAGAAGCGTATTTATCAGGTACGTACTTCAGCATTGGAACATGCGAATAATCGAAAAGGTTTATTACTTATTTTTACTGATATTACAGAGCTAAAAAGGCTGCAGGTGAAATTAGAGCGGCAAGCCTATTATGATGAGTTGACACAAATTTATAATCGAAGAGCATTTTTTCAAAAAAGTGTGCCAGACTTTGAAGCAGCAAAAGAAGTATCGGCACCTTTCACGATCATTTTGATGGATATTGATTATTTTAAAAAGGTAAATGATACCTTTGGCCATCATGTTGGGGATCAATTGCTTGTTCATGTGGTAAGTATTTGCAGGTCTCAGTTGAAGGAAGGCATGCTGTTTGCACGGTATGGTGGAGAGGAGTTTGTTCTTGCGATGAAGGGTTGTACAGTATTTGAGGGCGAAACGTTTGCGAATCAGCTGCGCAAGGCTATCGAGGAACAGCCTCTTATTACCACAGATGGAGTGATTTCGGTTACGTTCAGCAGTGGAGTAGCCGAGTCATCGAATGAGACAAACGAAACACTTTATCAGCTTCTGAATAAAGCGGATAAAGCTTTGTACGCTGCAAAACGAGAGGGACGTAATCAGGTGCAGGTTTATGTAGGGTAAATGCCGGTGCTTTTCACCCTGAATTTTTCACCGACAAGTTTTTTCGTAGAAAACAAGTGAAAGTTCTTTTTTAATGGGGTTTAAGGCATTTTTAATCAAACGTTTAGGTGGTATTTTTTATAGTAGATGTTTGTCAGGTTGTGTATTTTATTAGTTTCTCTTGTTCTATTGAAGGAGCAATCTGAAAATCTTGGCTATTTTTCGACAAGTGCCTCGCTTGAAATTAAGAAGGAAACCAAATAACAAAGGGGTTCATTTGCTTTTTAATCAAGCGTTTGATTAATAGGGTTTGAATTAACTAATCGTTTGATTAGAATTGTATTACGTGTTGTTAATACAGCGTTTGCTTCTCTTTAGCAGGAAGAAAATTGTCGAGAGATGATTTAGTAAAAACAGGTCCTTTTGACTACTATATAGACATAAAGGAAGGGGTTTCTTGCACTATGGTGTTAGAGATCCCTTCTTTAATTTGTTTTAAAAGAAATGTCTGGAGCAAAATTAAGTTAACCAAAAAATCAGATAATATAGTGCGAGTAAAAACGATCATAAAATGATACGGCACTGTGGAACTTGTGCTAAAGTGATATAATAAATAAACAGTTTTATTTATTTTTTGTATAGTAAAGACAAAGATTGTTTAATAATGCAACAGAAGGTGATGTTACGTGAAGGTTTTTGCGATTGCACCCTATGAGGGGTTAAAAGAAATAATCATAGAATTAGGACGTAATCAAGATTTTGAGATACATGTGGAGGTTGGAGATTTAGAAAAAGGAGTTGAACTTGCCAGTCGTGCGGCAGATCAGGGGTTCGATATTATTATTAGCCGTGGGGGTACTGCAGAACTCATCCAAAAGAAAGTATCCATTCCTGTTATTGAAATTGAAGTTTCCGGATATGATATGCTCCGAGTGTTAACCCTTGTAAGAGACTATCCTGGTAAGGCAGCGATTGTCGGTTTTCCACCGATATCGGAAGGAGCAGCAACCGTTTGTCAAATACTTGAAATTGATATTTCCTCCAATGTTATTTCAAAGGAGGAGGAGGTAAAGCCAACTTTAAAGCAGTTGCTTGAAAAGGGATATGAAGTCATTATTGGTGATGTCATTACCGTGAAGGAAGCAGAGAACTTTGGATTAAATGGGGTATTAATTACTTCGGGTAAAGAAAGCATTCTAAAGGCTTTTCAAAATGCTAAAAAAATGCATAATTATTTTTCTATACTTAGAAGAAAATTATCGATTGCACAACAAATTCTTCAGGAAGAAGAAGAAGGCGTTGTGGTGTTTGACACAACATTCAATAATGTCTACTCCAATACTTGTTTCACTGAACAATTAAATAAAACCTTTAAGGCTTCAATAAAAATCGAAGAGGCAGTGACAGAAGTTAACTCAAAAGGCGAATATACATCTTTAATTGAACACAACAACGTCTTTTGGAAGGTAAAGGGGACCAAATTACAAGAATCTGAACTATCACTAGTTTTGTTTCGATTACAAAGAGTGGAATCCAATCAAAAAAGACTTTCCGATGGTATAACCATTATTTCTTCACTGATGAATTCCAGCCCGGTTAAATCTTCTTTTATAAAAAGTAACCAAATGAAAATGGTTATACAATCAGCTGAAAGATATAGTGAAAAAGAAGAATCGATCTGGATTAGCGGCGAAAAAGGAACAGGGAAGGAAAAATTAGCTCATTATATCCATTATCGCAGTTCCAAACGCTCCTTTCCCCTGATGACCATTAATTGTTCTCTTTTAACGGCAGATCAGTGGAACTTGTTGTTGAGTGAAGTCGAAGGTCTGCTTGTCTCTAATGATAATGGAACTATTTTTCTTAAAAATATCGATTCAATTTCTTTATCCAATCAGAAGGAATTGATGACCTATCTCAAAAAAAATAATCTAAGGTCTCGCATTATTGCATCATCAAGTGGGGATATTTTGACCATGATTGAAAGCGGTACCTTTTTACATGATTT
Source organism: Neobacillus canaveralius (assembly GCF_047237705.1). Classification (NCBI taxonomy): domain Bacteria; kingdom Bacillati; phylum Bacillota; class Bacilli; order Caryophanales; family Bacillaceae; genus Neobacillus; species Neobacillus canaveralius. The sequence continues at coordinate 559,004 of NZ_JBDFLL010000001.1, forward strand.
GTACTATCTGCTGGCTCAATTGACCTTAAGTCTTCCACCGTTATCAAAGCGAAAAGAAGATATTGATCATATCGCTCGTATTTTTATTAATGAATCTAATACAAAATACGGGAAACAAATTGCCGGGATTCGGAATGAAGCCATTTGGGAGTTAGAGAATTATAGCTGGCCGGGAAACATAACCCAATTGAAACAAGTGATAAATGAAGCTGTGCTGTTAGCAAATGGACCTTTTATTGAAAAAGAGGATATAAATGAAATTTTAAAAACAAAGTTAGAGGAAACGGAAATGGGTCAGCTGAATCTTACGGGTACGCTAGAGGAAATTGAAATGAGAATCATTAGGCAGGTTTGGCTGGAAGAAGGTATGAATCAAACCAAAACGGCAGAAAGGTTAGGGATTACCCGAACCACTTTATGGAGAAAATTAAAGGAACTGTAGATAAAGCACCAAAACTGTTTAATAATTAAACAGTTTTGGTGCTTTTGTAATTTTTTTAAACATATTAATTGAAAAAGCAAACATTTCAATCTATAATTCAGTATGTAAACGTTATTACAACTGTTTAAAAAATAAACATTTAAAATAGAAGGGTGTATGGATATGGAACTAAAAGGAATCATTCCAGCTATGGTGACACCATTAACGATAGAACAAAAGGTCAACCAATCTGTTACAAGACAATTAACAAACCATTTGATTGATTCAGGTGTACATGGACTCTTCATTCTTGGAACAAACGGGGAATTTCACCTATTGAGTAATGAGGAAAAATTAGAAGTTGCCAGAATTGTCATCGAGGAAGTAAATGGAAGAGTACCTGTAATCGTGGGTACGGGTGGTATTAGCACAGAGGAAGCAATTGATTTATCACAAAAAATGGAGAAGCTGGGCGCGGATGCTTTATCCCTAATTACTCCGTTCTTTATACCGACAACACAGGAGGAAATGGCGGTTCATTTCGAAAAGGTAGCTGAGAGTATTTCCCTTCCAGTTCTTTTATATAATATCCCTGCTAGAACAGGGGTTAATCTTGAGCCTGGAACAGTTGCACGACTAGCTAAAGTGCCAAATATTGTAGGAATCAAAGATAGCAGCGGCAACTTTGCAAACATCGAGAATTACATTAATGCAACAAAGGATGAAGATTTCTCCGTTTTTGCCGGTACAGATTCCTTGATTCTCCAAACCTTACAGGCTGGTGGTAAAGGAGCAGTTGCTGCAACAGCCAACATGGTTCCAGATATTGTGGTTGCAATTTACAACGAATGGTTAGAGGGAAATATAGAAGCGGCGGAAGAAAATCAGCAAAAATTACTGCCTCTTCGTGACACCTTTAAATACGGTACCTTGCCTTCTGTATTAAAGAAAGCGGTAGAACTTTATAGTGTTCCAGTAGGACCGCCAAAATTGCCTGTATCTGAGATATCAGGAGATGCACTAGTAAAGGTTGCAGAAATGGTGGAATTGTATAAACAACAAAAAGTAACGATTGTTAAATAACGATAGGTAAATCACAAATAACGGAATTAGAAAGGTAGATGGAAATGCAAACGATTTATCAATTTCAAACTGCACAGAATATTGTAGCAGGACCAAACTCACTCCAGTTGCTTGGAGAAAAACTGAATTTACTGGGAGTGGAGGTAAAATCAGCGCTAATTATTACACAGCCGCCGATGGTGGATTTGGGCTTTGTCGAACAAATAGTTAGTCAATTGGAGACAAAAGGAATTTCGGCTGATACGAATACAAACATTCTGCCAGAACCAACATTAGAGAACATTGAACAAGTATTCGAAGCAACGGTAAGTAAGAATTATGATGTATTGATTGGTATTGGCGGGGGAAGTGTTCTTGATACAACAAAAATTCTCTCCGTGTTAAGAACGAACGATGCTTCGGTTGAGCAGCTTTTGGGAACGGACCTTGTGGCGAATCCAGGGGTTCCAACGATTTTGATTCCAACCACTTCCGGAACCGGTGCAGAGGTTACTCCAAATGCGATTGTCACACTGCCGGACCAAGAATTAAAGATTGGAATTGTAAGTAAGTATTTACTGCCAACCCTTGTTATTCTTGATCCTGTTCTCACACTGAAATTACCTAAGCCAATCACGGCTGCAACAGGGATGGATGCTTTTACTCATTCTTTAGAATCCTTTATTTCAACAAAGGCAAATCCAATCAGTGACATGTTTGCGTTAGAGTCAATCCGTTTAATCTCTTCGAGCATTGTGGAAGCGTATCAAAATGGAGAATCGATCGAGGCAAGAGAAAAAATGTTGGTAGGTTCAATGTATGGCGGGATGGCGTTAACAAGTGCAGGAACAGCAGCCGTACATGCTCTGGCCTATCCTTTAGGAGGAAAATATAAAATTCCACATGGTGTGGCAAATTCTATGCTCCTTCCACATGTCATGAAATACAATATGGATGCGATAACAGACCGATTGGCTTTAGTTGCTGAACCTATGGGAATCAGCGTTCAAGGTCTTTCCAATAGCCAATTGGCAGAAAAAGTTGTGGAAAAAATCATTGAGTGGACTAGTGTGTTGGAAATCCCTCAAGATCTTAAAAACTATGGTGTTAAAGAAGAAGAATTACCGGAAATTTCTGTGTCAGCCTCACAAGTCACCCGTTTATTAAATAATAATCCGAAAAAATTAAGTTTAGCAGATATTGAAGCGATTTATCGCCAGCTGCTATAATACCAGATTATGAGAATATCAGTCATTTCGGATGATTTAACGGGGGCAAGTGATTGTGGAGGGCAGCTAGTCCGTTTTGGTTTAAAGGTGTCCGTTGTGGTGCAGGAACATTCTGAAAAAACGGATGACTATGACGCAGTTATTTACAATACAGACAGTCGCTCTGTGACCGGGTTTGAGGCTTACCAAAGAGTAAAAAAGGTATGTGACACGATAAAAGCAGGACCAGTTGACTTGGTCTATAAAAAGATTGATTCAACCATGAGGGGCAATATTGGGGTGGAAATCAATGCCATCTATGATTCTTTTTCCCCTGATTTCGTGATTATTGCCCCTGCCTTCCCGGTGAATGGGCGGAAAGTCATCAATGGTATTCATTATCTGAATTCAGTTAAATTGGAGAATACCGAGGTGGCAAAAGATCCAAAAACACCTGTCAGGGATTCAGAGATTAAAAGATTAATAGAGAATCAATCAAAGCGCAAGGTAGAGCATATTACATTCGAAGAGATTCATCAAGGATATGGTACCATCATGGACAAACTGGTATCCTGTAAAAACAATCAGATCTCTTACATTACGGTTGATTCTGTTCAAGAGTCAGATTTGGAAAAGTTAGTGGAGTTGATTCACCAGACCGATTTCTCCGTTGTTTGGGTGGGTTCTGCCGGTTTAATGAATCATTTACCGGAGATTTACGGGATGACACAAGTTCAAAAAACGCTTCCTCTGCCTATTCATCATGAACCTGTTCTTTTGGTTGTTGGCAGTGTGAGTGAAGCAGGGAGGTCCCAGTTGGAACATCTTTTGAACTATTCGGATACTGTCGGACTGGAAATGGATTCAGCAAAGGTTTTACAGGACGAAGACAAGGAAATGGAATTAATGCGAATCCTGTCTGGGGCTAAAGAGGCCATTTTGCAAGGGAAAAATGTAGTTTTATACTCATCAAATAATGTGATTGAAACCCGTAAAATTGGAGAGCAACTGGGATATGATGCTGTCAAAATCAGTAATATCATTTCAATGGTATTAGGTGAATTGGCGGCAAAAATGATCACTGTTCATGATTTAAAGTATCTATTTTTAACTGGAGGAGATACTGCTCAGCAAGTTTTCCTTCAATTAAATGCGAATGAATTTATTTTACTGGATGAAGTAGAATCAGGTATCCCGCTTGGTCGGGTATCCACAGACAAAGAGTTATTAATAGTCACTAAGGCTGGGAACTTTGGCTCAAAAGAAGTCATGTTGAAAGCCGTTTATAAACTTCATGGGAGGGAATATGATGAAGCCGATTATAGGAATTACTATGGGCGACGCCGCAGGAGTGGGTCCTGAGATTATCGTGAAAGCATTGGGCAATCCAGCTGTTTACGAAATATGCAGACCAGTTGTAATCGGTGATGCGAAAATGATAGAAAGAGCCATTCGTATCACTCAATCACCATTAACCGTTGCGACGGTTGAATCTGTCACTGAAAGCAAATTTGAATTTGGTATAATTGAATGTATCGATCTGGATTTACTACCTGCTGACCTGCCTTTTGGAGAATTATCACCACAAGCGGGAGATGCGGCATTTCAATATTTGAAGAAGGCTGTTGAACTGGCAAAGAATGGGGAGATTCAATCGATCTGTACCGCACCATTAAATAAAGAAGCCCTTCACAAGGGAGGACATCTATATCCGGGACATACCGAAATCCTTGCAGAATTAACGGAAACGGTGGATTATTCCATGATGTTATCTTCACCCAAATTAATGGTCATCCATTTGACCACACATGTTGGCCTAATTAAAGCGGTTCAGTCTATTACGCCAGAACGGACGTATAAAGTGGTGAAGCTTGCCCACGAAACATTAACACGTGCGGGCTATACAAATCCAAGCATCGCGGTTTGCGGAATTAATCCACATGCGGGTGAAAATGGCTTGTTTGGAGAAGGGGAAGAGGAAGAAAAACTCGTTCCGGGAATTGAGCAAGCATTTGCTGAAGGAATAAATGTAAGCGGACCACACCCTGCAGATACAGTGTTTTTCCGAGCGGTTCGTGGTGATTTTGATCTAGTCGTGGCATGTTATCATGATCAAGGCCATGTTCCAATAAAGGTATTAGGTTTAGAAGAGGGTGTTAATATCACGGTTGGTTTAAATGGTGGTGTTATTCGTACCTCTGTAGACCATGGTACTGCATTTGATATTGCCGGTAAAAATATAGCGGATGAAAGAAGTATGCTTGCAGCCATCCAATCTGCTGCTGATTTGTCTCCAAAAAAAGTTTTTAATTAAGAAGTAGGATATCCATTATGCAAAAAGAGTTTTCAGGGGGCTTAAAAATTACCTCATGTAATGTCATTCGGACATTTAGCACTAAGGAATAAATTTAAGTTCCCCCAGAAAACATAGACCATGGACATCGTACCTGAGGTCTCGATCAAAGCTTTTTTTAAAAAAAATTTTGTAAAATAATGTAACCCCTTACTTATTGGAGAAAATATAAAGCGGTATATAAAATAGAAATTTAGTTAGAAAGATAAGGTGATTAGGTTGATTAATATGAGTAATAAAATAGTAATAAACGAGTCCATTCCAAACGGTAAATTATACCATGATGCTTATACAAATATTGATTTTTCTTTAATTCCGTCTGGTCCTTTTCCAACTGCACATGCACCATCGATTATTAAGTTAGACGATGGAGATTTATTGTGTGCATGGTTTGCAGGTTCATTTGAAGGCAGTCCCGATATTTCAATTGTATTATCAAAATTTAATCATGAATCGGGGGAGTGGAATGAACCAAAAATTATCTCGAAGGATGATACGCGAAGTGAGCAAAACCCATCCTTTTTCCATGCCCCTGATAAATCAATCTGGTTAATCTATACTTCTCAGGAAGGTCGTCGACCAGATAAAGATAATATGCAATTTACGTCTATTATTAAATATCAGAAGACATACGACAATGGCGAAAATTGGTCTGAACCAGAAGTATTATTTAGCCAGCCTGGTACTTTTGTTCGACAAGCTATACAAGTATTAAGTAATGGCAGATGGATATTTAGCACGTGGGTATGTGAAGATTCAGAATTAGGTCTTACAAACGATCCTACCGTATTTCAAGTATCAGATGATGAGGGACGAACATGGAAAGAAGTACGCATGCCTGATAGTAGCGGTCGAGTACATGCCAATGTTATTGAATTAGAAGATGGTCATTTAGTGGCATTTATGAGAAGTAGATTTGCAGATTATATCTATAGAAGTGAGTCAACGGATAATGGAGATTCTTGGACAGCGCCTGAGCCAACAACCCTGCCAAATAATAATGCCAGTATAAGTGCAATCAAACTGGACAACGGTGCAATTGCTATTGCATATAATGCAAACGCTGCTAATAATCCGGAAAAAGGTAAAGTAGCATGGCCTGGGTTAAGAAACCCTGTAGTGGTTTCAGTTTCTGAAGATGGCGGAAATACTTGGCCAATTGGTCGAATTATTGAACACGCAGAAGGTTTCATTGGAGCAGAGAATAAAACGAATAATTCACAATTTGAATATCCTACTATTTATCAAGATGCGGAGGGACGTTTGCATTTAGTATACGCATATAAGAATAGAATATGTGTTAAATATACTAGTTTTTCAGTAGAAGATATATATGGTGAAAAGCGTGAAAATGAAGGCGTCTACAATCCCACTTCTGGAGAGATAAGTTAGAATATTACGTTATCACATAATTATATTTGATAGACTCATTCATAAAAAACGGGCTTTAGACAGAATCTTACCCAATAACTGACTCAGGCTCACTAAGAGACCCTGATGTCTACAATGAATAGCAAAGTGTCATCACTTATGAGAGGAGAAACAATAAATGACATTGCAAATGATTCTTGCCCTTGGTATCTTGACCCTAATGATTGTCATGATCATGTCAGATAAATTTGCCTTTGGCGCACCACCAATCTTTGCCTGCCTTCTGCTAGTTGTCACCGGTCTGTCCACTGTTCAGGAGGCTTTCGCAGGCTTCGTGAACCCAAGCGTTATCATGATCGCTGGCTTCATGGTTGTTATGGCGGGACTAATGAGGACTAGTTTGATTGGTAAGGTTCAGTCCTCTATGCTCGCTTTAGTAAAGAAGGGCGGTTATAAGAGCTATGCTCTTTTGCTCGTGGTAGTTATGTTTGGTGCCAGTTTTCCAGGTGCCGGTGCCACTGGATATTATGTACTGATTCTATCCTTGATATCTACTATCCCTTACAATAAAAAAATGCCTACGTCCAAACTGATGATGCCTTTGGGGTTTGCTACTAACCACGCTTTGATTCCTTTCAATGTAGCACTCTTCTATGGTGTTACTGTCAGTGTACTGGAAACGTCAGGTTATACCGGCGGGCTTTCTATGTCGAAATTTGCTGTAGTCAATTTCATCCTTGCTCTTGGTTTCTTGGCATGGAGTTTGGTTGCTTATCGTCTTTTACCGGATCATCCTATTTCGGAAGATTCTGAATATGATGAGGTGGCGGCTGCGGTTGAGGTTATGCCAGCATGGAAAGAATTCTGCACCATCGCTGCATTTATCCTGAGTGTTGTTGGTATGATGCTTATGAACTTGTTGGGCAATGCTGCCTATGTAATCCCTGGACTTGCAGGGGCATTCTTACTAATAATTAACGTACTTGACTTCAGGGAAGTTCGAGATAATATGGGTGCACCTGTAATCCTTATGATGGCTGGTGTTATCGGTGTTGCTGATGCTCTGGCTAACTCAGGATTTACGGCTATGGTCGGGGAGGTTGTAGCGGGTTCATTAGGAACTAATGTCAATCCATTCATTCTTATCTTGATCTTCGCACTACTAACTAGTACCTGTGCTACTTTTACTGGTTCAAGTATGGGTTCTGTATTCATCTTTGCACCGATTGCTATTGCAACCAGCTTGAGTTTGGGACTTAATCCTGTGGCAGCTGCAACTGCAGTTGTTATAGCTGGATGGAACGGCGGGTACATGCCAGTCGATGGTATGCCTGCAATGATTTTAGGCATGGGTAAATATAAGCTACCACAGTTCTGGTTGTTCGCAGTACCTATGTACCTGGTCCGTATTTTTGCGCTATGTTTAGGTGCTATTATTGTGTTCCCTGTAAGCTGATAAAGTGATAGAAGGAACAGTTGGATTAAGGGGTCGAGATGCAGTAATCACTACAGAGACTGGAGAATAGCGTGAAACAAAGTCGTCATTTCATAGATTACTTCATCGGCTTTGTTGGCATATAGCTATGCTTAGTGAGACCTTTGCTTAATTAGATGGCAAAGGTCTCTTTCTTTTAACTTTTTTAAAGGGAGGAAAATTGTATGAAACAGCAACTACCTAGAGTAAAACCATTATGTCCACCGGGGCGCCCACCGCGCTACGAAGATGTTCCTTTTGCGGAGGTAACCCTGGATAATGGGGAGCCCTACACCCTGAAAATGGATATTTATCAAGATCTTAATCAGAAAACGCCAGGTCCATGCATCATTTACTATTTCGGTGGGGGATGGATGTATGGAGAATACAAGCAGGTTACTCAAAAAGCTGTATATTGCCGAGAACTTATAAGATTGGTAGAGCAAGGATTTACTATTGTATCTCCATCCTATCGCTTGGCTAGTCAGTCTGTTTTCCCGGCGTGTATCCATGACTGCAAGGGAGTAGTGCGGTTTTTGAAGGCAAATTCCGAGAAATATCATATCGATCCCGAACGGATTGGAGTGTTGGGGAACTCTGCTGGTGGACATCTAGCCGCAATGGTCGCTATGAGCGCAAATTTCAGTGAAATGGAAGGCGATGTCGGCGGTAACCTAGAATATACGAGTGCAGTTAGAGCAGCAACAGTTTTTTATGCTCCAACCGACCTAGTAGCGCTCCTCAGGAACTACGCGGATGAGGCAATAAAGAATCTAACTGGAACAGAAGTCGATAATGCAGACAAATCTATGGATAATGTGATAACCCAAATTCTTGGATATACTGAACCTGGAAAATCGTTATTAAATTTGAATCAATTGCTAGAAAGCGGCGATACGGGTGACCCAGATTGGAAGTATATAGAATTAGCAAAAAAATGCAGTCCTATTACATATGTAGGTGCCGATTGTCCACCGATGATGATTTTGCACGGTGGCAAGGACCCTCTCATTCCGATTGATCAAAGCGAGAGTCTATACAAAGCCCTAGTTTCTTCTAATGCGGACGCGATGTACTTATCGTCTTCCCAGGCTAATCATGGTCCAACAATGGGAAACGAAGCTGATCAAATGGCATATCAGTTCTTAAAAAACAGACTGTAAGCTTTTTCTAAAACTTCACAAATTGGTAACATCGATGGCTTGGGGGATGAACTGGACCAGACATTAAAAATGAAGTGCTTCGGCTAGAATTCGAAAAGGGGAAGCCATATCCCCCATTGACTCGAAAAACGGGAAAATGGGGGCATTTTGCTTTGCATAAGCGGAAATCCTCCGCTTATTTTTTTCACTGGTGACTCAAGCCTAGAAAAAACCTGTATCTCATTCACCGTGACGCATCAAAATGAGACTGCTAAATCAAAGCATGGGACCCCCTTTTCTAAAAATTACTAATTCAGCTAGTAGGCAAAAAAACTTTCACTTCAGTCCCTTTATTTACTTCACTAGTAATCTTTGTAATCTTTATAGTCCCATTATGTTTTTCAATAATTACGGTTGGACGTGAATAATCCCACCGATAATATGTAAAATTTACTGAAGAAGAGAAGGCTGATTCAAAAGGTCGTTGAAAAATGACATTTTGAAATCAGCCTTCTTCTATGAAAAAGGTACACAATAGACAGTAACTTTAAACAAGTTCAACTCCTACTATTAGAAAAAGGGAAATGTGGCTTTCTAATCTGCCCACATTTCCCTTTTACTAATTAACCCTTTGTATTAGAGATTTCCAGTTTCGTTTGGTTTTTCGTTACATAATTTAATATCCCTTTTATAAACAAAGCACCTACTGTTGCTCCTGGGTCTTGTTTTCCGATGGAATCGTCCAGGTAGCGTGCAGCTCTGCCTTTACGGGATTTCATATTAATCGTATTTTTCATACCTTCATCAGCTGATTTATAGGCTTTTTCAAAAGCCTGTTGAAAACTTTCGTTATTTTCGGCAGATATCTTTAACGTTTCCCATGCTGGTATCAAAGAATCAAGAACCGTTTTATCACCTAATTCTGCTTTTCCGCGTTCTTTAATTCCTTGAGCCATGGTGTCAAGGAAGGTAACGAGGCCATTTAGGGTTAAGTGGTCTTGTCCTTTAAACTGTTTTCCTGTCTTGAGAAATGCGGAAGCCAGTAAAGTCCCCATAGTGGAAGGAGCCTTCTCCGCCATTACCATCCCATAGGAGAGTAATAGAGTACCAATGTCTTGTTCTTTATATTCTAAGCTAGTAGTATTGATCGCTGTAAATCCTTTAGACAACGTGATTCCGATATCTCCGTCGCCAAGACTTCCATCCAGTTGACATAAAAAGTCTTTATTATCATTAATCAATACACTAATTTCTTTAAAAATATCCTTAATATCCTCTACATAAATCAATCTAGTCATCTCCTCTATTATTGTTGGACATGAAAAGGAGTTTCAAATGGTGTATTGAGAAGCTCCTTCATTTCTTCATCGAGGTTTAATATGGATACAGACAGCCCAGTCATTTCCATCGATGTAGCATATTCGCCTACAAAGCTTTTGTAAACCTTAATGCCTCTTTCAGTTAGAAAGTTATGGACCTTTCTGTAGACAATATAAAGTTCTTCTAAAGGGGTAGCGCCAAGGCCGTTAACTAAAACAGAAACTTCCTTCACCTCTTGTTCACCTTCAAAATCAGCTAATATTGAAGTGATTAATGTTTCCGCTACACTGTCGGCTGATTCCAGCTTTCCTCTTTTTATCCCCGGTTCACCGTGAATTCCCATGCCTATTTCCATTTCGCCTTCGCCCAAGGAAAAGTTCGGTTTTCCTACTGCAGGTAAAATGCATGGAGAGAGGGCTACACCCATAGAACGTACAGATTGATTGGCTTTTTGGGTAATTGCCTTCACTTCATCTAAACTAGCACCTGTTTCGGCTTTAGCTGCGGCAAGTTTATATAAATAGAAAATTCCTGCTACGCCTCTGCGCTGATCGGCATATTCTTTTGGCATTGAAGCTACATCATCATTGCCTACCACACTCTCGACACGAATTCCCTCGATTTCGGCTAACTCGGCAGCCATTTCAAAGTTCATGACATCTCCGCCATAATTTCCGTATACATAGAGAACTCCTTTTCCACCATCAACCGCTCTTGTTGCATCCAACATTTGCTGAACGCTAGAGGCAGCAAAGACTTCCCCGACAGAAGCCCCGTCTAACATCCCTTTTCCTATGTACCCTAGAAAAAGAGGGAGGTGGCCCGAACCGCCTCCGGTTACAATGGCAACCTTATTTTTCACAGGGGCATCTTTTCTTACAAGTGCACGATTATCGCTTCGAACGCTTTTTATTTGATCAGAATGTGCAAGAAGTAATCCTTCTAACATTTCATCAACAAAGTATTCTGGATTATTCACAAATTTTTTCAATCTTTTCCCCTTCTTTCAAAGAACTGGACGCAATCAGCTGTAACTGTTTGTAAGTAATCCTGCATTTTGTAATGCCAATGCAATTTTCTCTGATTGCTCTTCGGTTACAGGAGGCATAGGATTACGTGCTTTCCCAACTGGTCTGCCTTGTAATCGAAGTGCTTCTTTAAGCTTTGATGGCATATTTGGTTCTTTAATCGAGTTCCAAACTGGGAGAATGGTTTCATGTAATTTCTTAGCTGTTTCATAATCTCCCTCTTGAACAGCTTTCCAAAGTTGAACTGTCAGCTTAGGTGTTACAGTTGGAATCGCAGCCAATGTTCCATCAACTCCCATGACAAATGCAGGGTAGTGCAGGTCATCAATTGCTGCTAGAATAGAAATTTTTCCTTTAACTGTAATAAGTAGATCTGCGAGTAAATTCATATTACCGGCGCTTTGCTTAATTCCAACAACATGTGGCAAATCGGCTAAAACTTTAACAACATCAATTGGAATTTGAGCCCAAGGGATTACGTTATAGATAATGATTGGCATATCAAGAACATCACCTAGTTCTTTAAAGTGGTTAATGATTCCGTCGTGCCCTGGATCAAAAACGTAGAAAGTTGGTGTGATTTGGAGAGCGTCTACACCCACTGCCTTTAATGCTTCTCCATATTGGATTACTTGATATGTTGAGTTTTGGATAATACCGCCAACAACCGGGATTCGTCCAGCTACTTCTTCCACTACGATTTCACAAATGCGAGCGCTTTCTTCAACGGATAAAGTATGCCCTTCACCAGTAGAACCACATGCGCAAATTCCATCAATTCCAGAGTTTGCTAGATAACTAACTTCTTTTCTAAGCATTTCTTCGTTAATGGTATCGTCTTCGTTGAAAGGGGTTACAATTGTTGAAATTACTCCGCCAATTTTTACATTTTTCATTACAAATTCCTCCTAAAAAATATTTTGACTATTTAGAAAAATGGTGATATTCTAAAACTGGAATTCCAGATACCAGATTCCAGATTTATTATAAAGTCAATATTCGGAAAAATCAAACATTATTTTTTACAAAGAAAGGGGCTTGATAATTGCATGCAAGAAAAGATTAAATATGGGTAGCCCATTAAAGAAGGAGATTGTAATCGAATGATTAATAAACAAACAATTTCAGACCAGATTTACGAAATTATAAAAAAACAGATTATCGAAAATGAGATTTCTCCAGGCACCAAGATTAATGTTGAGGAAATTCAAACTAAATATAAAATCAGTAAAACACCTCTAAAGGATGCCCTAAATAAACTTGAATTTGAAGGGTTAGTAACCGTCAAAACTCGATCAGGAACTTATGTCTCTACACCAACCAAAGATGTAATTGTCCAGGTTTATGATTTACGGCTGGCAATCGAATGGATGGCGATTCAGTTGTCTACACCTCATATTCCAAAAGAGAAGTTACTTGATTTGAAAAATCGCATCATTGAGGCTGAGAAACAAATCTTTGAAGGAAATTATCATCCATTTTTTGAAACCGATGTTGAAATTCATAAAATTATCTTTGATTATTCAGGCAACATGTATATCCAAAAAGTTAAGGACATGATTGATACTCATATCCACTGGTTTAGGATTCTTGGTGCAACAGGGCAGCAAAGACCGTATAAGTCCAGTATCAGGCACCGTGAGATTATAGATGCGATGCTCGACCGAGATGTGAATTTAGCTTCAGAATTATTAAAGGCTCACATTAAAGAAGTGAAGGAAGCAGTGGTTGAGGATATCACAGGGGATTATCCAATTCAATTAGAACCAAAGGAAACTTAATACAAAGGGGATGGGTTTTTATGGGAAAAAAACTAAAATGGTTGTTTACTATACTGATGGTTATTTTTGTAAGCGCTTATATTGCTGGGTGTTCAAAAAGTAGTTCAAACGCAGAAAATAAAAGCGATTCCTCTAAAACAGAAGAGGCTGCCACATTACCAAATGGTGATGTCAACTTTCTTATTCCAGTAGCAGCAGGCGGAGGGACTGATCTCACTTGGCGCACTTTATCCCAGGAAGTTGAAAAGATTCTAGACAAAAATGTTGTTGTAGTTAACAAACCTGGTGCAGGTGGAAGTATTGGTTTTGGAGAGGCAGCCAATTATGAACCTAATGGATTGAATGTCCATAGCTACACTTCTGAAATATTCACTTTACCAATCCTTCAGGAGACTTCATTTTCACCTGATGATTTTAAACCTGTACTTCTAGCTAATTTTGATCCTGCTAGTATTGTTGTTCCTGCAGATTCACCATTTAAGACGATTGAAGAGTTTGTTGCTGCAGCTAAGAAAAATCCAGGGAAAATATCATTGGGTAATTCTGGTTTCGGTAACATTTGGCATTTATCTGCCTTCGCATTTGAAGAAAGCGCTGGAGTCAGTTTTAACCATGTCCCATTTGAAGGCTCTGCACCAACTGTTAATGCTGCTATGGGTGGTCATATTCAAGCATTCATCTCAAGTCCACCAGAAGTGTCATCTCAAGTTACAGCCGGAAAACTACGTATTCTAGCTGTTATGTCTGATGAAAGATTAGATAAGTTCCCAGATGTTCCAACTTTAAAAGAAAAAGATATCGATGTGAGCATTGGAACTTGGAGAGGATTTGGTGTACCGAAAGATACTCCAGATGAAGCAGTAAAAATCTTACAAGATGCTTATGCTGAAGCTATGAAGACTGATACTTTCATTAACTTTATGAACGAACGTGGGCAAGGAATTCAATATATGAATACTGAGAATTTCACAAAGTTTGTAGAAGAACAAAGACCAATATTTGAGGAATTAGCTAAAAAGGTTAAAGCAAGCCAATAACTTAATCATTCGAATAGATCATTACATTACTTATATATCCCCCAACTGTACTGCTTGAAGGGATATATAAGTAATTCTTTCATTATTATTTAGCCTTGGACAAAAGGTAGATTCATAAAAGGATGTGATAGAAGTGAGAATCCAAAACGCAGGCTTTTGGGGAGGCATTGCTGTTTTAATATATTCGGCCGTAATATTTGCCCAATCCCTTTCTCTTAATTATTATACCGAGTTTGGTCCAGGACCTGGATTCTTTCCTTTATGGTTAAGCGGTATCCTGATCATTCTTTCTATAGGTTTAATTTTGGGATCTATAAAAAAAGAAAAGATCTTTTTTAAGGATATTCTCCCTAAAGGCAGATCGTTAATGCGTGTTGTTCTTGTACCAGCGTCTTTGATTGTATTTATATTAATCGTAAACTTTACCGGATTCATAATTGCTAGTTCAGTATTATTATTTTTGGTATTTATACTAGAATTCAAGTGGTATATGAGTCTAGCTTTATCCTCTAGTATTTCAATACTCTTATTCTTTATTTTTCAATCTATACTTGAAGTTCCATTACCTGTTAATGTTTTGGGCTGGTAGGGAGGAAAGCAATGGAATCATTAGGTTTTTTACTAAATGGCTTTGAAGGGGCACTTACTTGGTGGAATCTTCTTTATTGTTTAATTGGCGTTACTGTGGGGATGTTGGTCGGAGTACTACCAGGACTTGGACCCACTACAGCAACAGCACTGCTTATACCTTTAACATTCGGTTTAGATCCGTTATCAGCTATCATTATGTTATCTGGAATATATTATGGCTCCATGTATGGGGGAACAGTAACTTCCGTCTTGATTAACACCCCAGGGGAAGCTGCTTCCGTTATCACTTGCCTAGATGGATATCCACTAGCAAAACAAGGAAGAGCTGGTACCGCACTTGGAATATCAGCAATTGGTTCATTTATTGGGGGAACACTATCCATTTTTGGTCTTGTGTTTATTGGACCATTTTTGGCTAATATAGCGTTAAAGTTTGGTCCTTCTGAATTTTTTGCCCTGATGGTTTTTGGATTGCTAACAGTTGTTGGATTGATGGGAAAATCATTAGTTCGTGGATTAATTGCAGCATTTATTGGGTTAAGTTTATCTTTAATCGGCACAGATTCAATTTCCGGAACCCCACGATTTACATTTGGTGAACCATTTCTACTAAGTGGTTTGGATATTGTTACAGTAGCAATGGGACTATTTGGTCTTTCCGAAATATTATTTGGCATGGAAAGTATAAGTAAAAATGAAAAACCACCTAAGATATCCGGCCTTTTACCACGGCGAGATGAATGGAAACCTAGTATGAAATCTATCGGAAGAGGATCAATATTAGGATTTTTGATTGGTTTAATACCTGGAACAAATTCAGTTATTCCTGCCATGCTTTCTTACTCATTGGAAAAGAAGGTTGCTAAAGATCCTTCACGTTTTGGTAAAGGTGCCATTGAAGGGGTCGCTGGTCCAGAAACTGCTAACAATTCCTACTGTGGTGCTGCGCTAATTCCTTTATTCACACTTGGAATCCCAAGCTCTCCTACTATTGCTATTCTTTTAGGAGCATTTATCATGCATGGACTTACACCAGGACCGGCACTATTCCAAGAAAGACCTGATTTTGTTTGGGCCATAATCGCAAGTATGTTTGTTGGTAATGTAATGTTATTATTTATCAACTTACCTATGGCTGGCATTTGGGCAAAAATATCAATGGTACCTGCGAAATTACTCTACCCAATCATTCTTGGAATTTCTGTGTTAGGTGCATATACCGTTAGTAACAGCTTATGGGATGTTGGTGTATTTCTTGTCTTCGGGCTTATTGGTTATTTTTTCAAAAAAATAGAAATTCCAATGGCACCAATTATATTGACGTTTGTATTAGGAAAAGCAATGGAGACCTCCTTATTACAAGCGATTAAGATTGAAAACGGAAACTTTTTTGCAATATTTACGCGTCCAATCTCTGGTGTACTTTTGAGCATTTCTATACTAATCCTGATATTTGCAGTGATTAATAGTTTTAGGAAAAAAGATTCACCTTTTGCAGGGGATGTAGAAATGTAATTAGATTACCTTAATTTATGAATAATTCCACATGAAAATTTACGTTTGAGGAGGCAAAATTTAATGAGTACATTAACAAAGGTAAATACCTATTTGAACTTTATAAACGGAGAATGGATTGAGGCTTCCACCCATCAAGTAGATACCAGCATTAACCCCGCTAATAAAGATGAGGTTGTTGGGTATGTACAAAAGTCAGGGACAGAGGATTTGGATCGTGCGGTAGATTCAGCCAAGCAAGCATCTAATCAATGGAAAAAACTCGATGGACCTTCCCGAGGAGAATATCTCTTTAAAATAGCCAATGTTATGGAATCACGTTTAGATGAAATCGCCGAGACCATGACTCGCGAAATGGGAAAAACTCTTCCAGAGGCCAAGGGAGAAACAGCTCGTGGTGTAGCCATTCTGCGTTATTATGCTGGTGAAGGATCTCGAAAAGTGGGCGATGTGATTCCATCCACAGATCCAAATGCTTTAATGTTCACAACCCGGGTACCACTGGGGGTTGTAGGAGTGATTACGCCTTGGAACTTTCCTGTGGCAATTCCAATTTGGAAAATCTCACCTGCCCTTGTTTACGGAAATACAGTCGTGTTCAAGCCAGCCCAAGAGACAGCCGTGACAGCAGCAAAAATTATTGAATGCTTCCAAGCGGCTGGGTTGCCTGCTGGTGTGGTGAACATGGTGACAGGACCTGGATCTATAGTCGGCCAAGGAATCATTGATCATCATGATATCAACGGGATTACTTTTACCGGATCTGATAATGTTGGTAAGTTAGTAGGACATGGGGCACTTAAACGTGGAGCCAAATACCAACTAGAAATGGGTGGCAAAAACCCAGTCATTATTTTAGATGATGCCGATCTTGATCAAGCGGTTGAAGCAACCATCAGCGGAGGATACAGGTCTACCGGACAAAAATGTACGGCAACTAGCCGTGTTATTGTTCAGAGTGGAATCTATGAAACATTTAAAGAAAAACTGCTTGAAAAGGTTGGAAAAATCAAAATTGGCGATGGATTAGCGGAAGGTATATGGCTTGGACCTTGTGCAAGTGAAAGCCAACTACGTACTGTTCTTTCATATATTGAGAAGGGAGTATCTGAAGGTGCATCATTAATTTTTGGTGGAAAGCGGTTGGAAAGTGGCAATTTAAAAGATGGATTCTTTGTTGAGCCAAGCGTGTTTGAAAATGTAACCAGCGATATGACAATTGCCCAGGAGGAAATTTTCGGCCCGGTCTTAGCATTATTTCAAGTTGATTCGGTTGAAGAAGCCATTAATATAGCCAACGATGTAAAGTATGGGTTAAGTGCTTCAATTTTTACAAAAAACATTGGCAATATCCTGCCGTTTATTAATAACATCGAGGCTGGACTTGTTCGTATAAACTCAGAGTCAGCGGGCGTAGAACTCCAGGCTCCATTTGGCGGAATGAAACAATCAAGCTCTCATTCACGCGAGCAAGGCCAAGCAGCAATTGAGTTCTTTACTTCTATTAAAACAGTATTTTTAAAAAATTAATCCCGAAATCCCGTTTGTACATCCACAGAAGGTTAGCGATTAGTTTCGACAAATACCTCGCCTGAAATTAAGAAAAAAATGTATAACAATGGAGTTTATCCACTATTTAATCAAGCGTTTGATTAGTAGAATTCGAGTTAACTAATCGTTTGATAGAATTGCATTACCTCCTGTTAATACTCTGTTTGCTCCTCTTTAGCAGGAAGAAAATTGTCGAGACGTGACTAAGTGAAAACAAGTTATTTTAACTATATGGATATAAGGAGGGGGTCTCTTGCACCATGGTGAAAGAGACCCCTTCCTTTAATTTGTTTTATTAAAAATAAGCGTCAAATGGCAAATCTTGAGAACCTAAAGCGGGTGACCATTAGCTAGTAGGCAAATAAACTCTAACTTCAGTCCCTTTATTTACTTCACTAGTAATCTTAATCGTACCACCATGTTTCTCAATAATACGGTTGGAAGTTAATAATCCCAGCCCTGTTCCCTTTTCCTTTGTTGAGAAGAATGGTTCACCTATCTTCTTTAATCGTTCTTCCTCAATCCCACATCCATTGTCAATAATGATAATCTCTACTCCACTTTCTGGGACATTCTTTAAATATATAAAAATATCTCCATTACTTCCAATGGCTTCAATCGCATTTTGAAATATATTAATCAACACTTGTTTAATTTCGTTGGGGTTACACATGATTTGGGAAGTATCATCTAATTCTGAGTGAATCGTAATATTCTTTAGGTTTGTTTGACTTTCAAAAAGAGTAATCACATTTCTAACAAGAGTCTCAATATGTTGAAGAGATTTTGGTGAGTTTTGGTTTGGTTTCGCTAATGATAAGTATTCGGAAACAATCGACTCAATTCTCACTATTTCACTTAACATTATTTGAACGTAATCGGGATTAAATTCACCTTTTTGAATCGCTAACTGCAAAAACCCTTTTATAGAAGTTAGTGGGTTTCGTATTTCATGTGCAACACCAGCAGCAAGTTCACCTACCACAGAAAGTTTTTCTGATCTTAAAAGGAGGTCATTGGCATTCTTTTGTTCTGTAATATCACGACCTATTACCAATAAATTTTTCCTACCGCCGTCTGCAAAAAAAGTAGGAACCTTTATAATATCAAATTGTTTTCCTATAGCGAGATTCAATTCGAATCTAAAAGGTATACCCTTCTCCCAAGAAATTTCATCGTTGGCAAAGCAACTTTGGAAGTTTCTAAACCATTCATTTTCAGAAAAAAGCTCTTCTAAATGTTTATTCCTATAATCAATATCTTTCAGTGTAAATAAATCTTTCGCATACTGATTCATTTCAATAAATCTTCCAGTACTATCCTGGATATAAATTAAATCGGGCATTGAATTGATTAGAGCTAAGATTTGTTGTTCATTATCCTTTATTACTTCTTCCTTTTTCGCATTGTCATCTCTTTCTACTGCTCTGCTATAGCGAATTTGCAGGAAAGCTACTAGAAAGGTAACCGAAAGTGTAAATAAAAAATAAGAAAAGTCACCTTCGCGATACGTATAATTAAGGCGTTCTCCGTATTTATAAAAATGGGCGCCTATAAAAATACTAAGTATACTCATTAAAATTACTGGGCGGTAATCATGATATAAAGATAGAATAAAAATTACTAAAAAGATGAGGTAGAAATTAGCTATGACAGGCTCGTTATCTATAAGTACAAAGGTAACAAATGACATCCCCAGCACACATAAATACATGGTTTGCTCAATAAAAATTTTATTGAAAACGAAAATGGATATGGTTCCACATACTAAAATCCCACTACCAAAAAGGATAGCGATAAAAATAGGATCTTTATCTTTTAAAATTTGGACTAGCATACATAGGATAAAACAGCCCCATAAAATACTGATTAACAAAACATTTTTATTGTGTAGTTTTTGATTGTTCACTTTTTGTTGCTCCTCTAAGAAATGACTGGCTGTTTTTAAATTAACATTATATAAAAATAATACTAATATTATCATAGTCGGGATGCCTATTAATTACAAAACCACAAAAAGTAAAAAAATGTTCTTTGATTTTGTTGGAAATTTAATAAGTATTGTGTTCAAAAAGGCACAACTAGTGGATAGAGCTGGTTGTGCCTTTTTTCATTTAGACCGAGAGAACCGTCCCCATGGAAACGCCCTTGGAAACGTTCACTATTTTTTCACATTATATCTGGTTTTTTAGTTAAGAAAGCGTTATAATTAAATTATGAAACATAGTTCCACAATACGGAACGAACTAACAGTTACCTAAAAGGAGATGTACACTTTGGAAATCAGGTATTCGACACACCCAGATCATGCCAAAACATTTACGACAGAAGACATTCGGAAACACTATTTAATAGAAGAGTTATTTGTACCAGGAGAAACGAAACTGGTTTATACGATGGAAGAACGTGCGATTGTTGGCGGTATCACTCCAATTGAAGAAAGTATTTCTTTAAAGGGTAATGATCAGATGAAGGCTGAATATTTCCTTGAGAGAAGAGAAGTTGGGATTTTCAATGTTGGCGGTACCGGAAGTATCACGGTTGATGGTGAAACGTATGCGATGGAAAATAAAGATTGCTTATATATCGGATTGGGTAAAAGAGAGTTGCTTTTCTCAAGTGAATCAGCAGCAAGCCCTGCGAAATTTTACTTGTACTCTGCTCCAGCTCATAAAGAATATCCGACTCAACACGTGGCATTTAAAGATATTGAGGGTGATCGATTAGGAGCATTAGAAACTGCAAATGATCGTGTGATTCGCAGAATGATCCACAAAGAAGGAATTCAGAGCTGTCAAGTTGTTATGGGGATGACACAATTAAGTGCGGGAAGTGTGTGGAATTCAATGCCAACGCATACACATGACCGTAGAAGTGAAGTTTACCTCTACATTGACTTAGATGAAAATGCAAGAATGTTCCATATGATGGGCGAACCAACACAAACGCGTCATATTGTGATGAAAAATGAAGAAGCGGTGATTTCTCCCCCGTGGTCGATTCATTGTGGAGCTGCTACTAGTAATTATACTTTCATCTGGGCAATGGCAGGCGATAATAAGACTTACAACGATATGGATCAAGTAACAATGGACGAATTGAGATAATTTGCTTTAAGTCAGACTACTAAAATCGAAAAATAGGAGTGCTATATAATGAGTTTACGAGATTTTTCATTAGACTTTTTTAATTTAACAGGTAAGGTTGCAATCGTGACAGGAGGAAATACTGGTCTTGGCCAAGGGTATGCTGTCGCACTAGCAAAAGCAGGTGCAGATCTGTTTGTTGTCTCTTATGATACGAACTGGGATGAAACAAGAGAACTTATTGAAGAAACAGGAAGAAAAGTATATTTCCATCAAGCAGATTTAACAGCTAGAGAGACTTTACAGCAAGTTGTTGATACTTGCCTAAGTGAATATGGAAGAATTGATGTTCTTGTTAATAATGCTGGGACAATCAGACGTAATCCGTTACTTGAATACAAAGAAGCAGATTGGGATGCAGTTATGGAAATTAACCTGAACTCTGTCTATCTTTTAAGCCAAGCCGTTGCAAAAGTAATGGTCGAGCAAAAAAGTGGGAAAATCATTAATATCTGTTCGATGCTGTCATTCCAGGGTGGTAAATTTGTTCCGCCATACACAGCAAGTAAACATGCCGTTGCAGGTATTACCAAATCCTTTGCAAATGAGTTAGCACAATACAATGTCCAAATCAATGCGATTGCACCAGGCTATGTTGCAACAGCCAATACAGCTCCAATTCGTGCAGATGAAGAGCGTAGTGCAGATATTCTTTCTCGTATTCCAGCTGGCCGTTGGGCTACTCCGTCAGACTACATGGGAGTCGTTGTTTTCCTTGCTAGTCAGGCATCTGATTATATGAACGGTCATGTTCTTGCAGTTGACGGCGGTTGGTTAGTCCGCTAACACAGAGTATATACATCGGAAGGGCTGATAAAGTTGCTAAAAGGTAAATTAAATGACTTAGTAGAAAGCCAGATTCTTTCTGAAAAAATACAATCTACATTACTTCTATTAAAAGAACATGACTTTTCAGCCTATCCTGCTGGACGTCATGAGCTTGGTGAGGATTTGTTCTTCTTTTTGAACGAATATGAAACGAAAGAATCAGCAGCTTGCTTTTGGGAAGCTCACCAAGTATATCTAGACTTTCATTACATTCTAGAAGGTAATGAAAACATAGCAGTCGAACATATCGAACACCAGCAGGTAAAAGAAGCATACAACGAAGAGAAGGATGCCACCTTTTTTGAAGGGGATATCCATTCGATTATCACAATGAATCCGGGAGACGTTATGATCTGTCTCCCAGAGGATTCTCATATGGCGGGAATTACGCTTGATGAGAAACAAAAGGTTAGAAAAGTAGTTCTTAAAGTGAAAGTGTAAGCGACAACATACACGAACTAGAGGTAAATATAAGCAGGACATTGTTATATTCCAGTAAATTAAATATCCTTATGTAGACTTGAGAGGTAGGTATTCAACATGAATATTTTGAAGTCAATTAAAAAAATCCCAGGTGGATTAATGTTAGTCCCATTAATATTAGGAGCACTTGTCCATACGTTTACACCCGGAGCGGGCGAGTATTTCGGAGGATTTACGAATGGATTGATATCAGGTACGGTTCCAATTTTAGCAGTATGGTTTTTCTGTATGGGTGCAAGTATCAATATTAAAGCATCAGGTACAGTTTTACTAAAATCAGGTACACTTGTCGTAACAAAGATAGCGGTTGCATGGGTCGTTGCTGTTATTGTCATGCAATTCCTACCAGTTGATGGAATACAAACAGGTATATTTGCAGGATTCTCCGTTCTTGCGCTAGTAGCTGCAATGGATATGACAAATGGTGGTCTTTATGCTTCTATTATGCAACAATATGGATCAAAAGAAGATGCGGGTGCATTCGTATTAATGTCCCTTGAATCAGGTCCGTTAGTAACTATGTTGATTTTAGGTAGTACAGGTGTAGCTGTATTTGAACCACAAGCTTTTGTTGGTGCAGTATTACCGTTCCTAATTGGTTTCACTCTTGGTAACCTTGATAAAGATTTACGTGAATTCTTCAGTAGAGCAACAGAAACTATGATTCCATTCTTTGGTTTTGCCTTAGGTAACACAATTGACTTAACGGTAATTGGAAAAACTGGTCTTAGTGGTATTTTACTAGGTGTTCTCGTTATCATTGTTACAGGTGTTCCATTAATGCTAGCTGATAAATTTATTGGAAAAGGTAATGGTACAGCAGGACTTGCTGCTTCTAGTACAGCTGGGGCTGCAGTAGCCAACCCAATGCTTATTGCCGAAATGAAACCAGAATTTCTAACAGCAGCACAATCTGCTACAGCGATGGTAGCAACATCAGTTATTGTTACTTCAATAGTAGTACCAATATTGACAGCTTATTATTCTAAATATATGAAAAAGAAAAATGGTGAGTTAGGTAGTACTAAAGGGGAAAAAATTATTGCTTAATTAACCTAGAGAGACATATCTATGTCTCTCTTTGAATTCAGGGAGGAAATCACATGAGTCGAATTATTACTGTGGGGGAACCTATGGCACTCTTTGTTGCAGTAGAAGAGGGTCCATTGGAAAATGTTAATACTTTTGATCGTTATGTAGCAGGTGCTGAGGTTAATTTTTCCATCGGGATGTCTCGTTTAGGACATTCTGTTACGTATATTACCAAATTGGGAAGCGATCCATTCGGGAGAAACATTGAAAAGTTTCTTCAAGGTAACGAAATTGATACTAGTTATGTAACCTATGATCCTAGCTATTTGACGGGAATGCAGTGGAAACAAAAGGTGTCAAGCGGTGACCCGGAAGTGTTCTCCGCTCGCAAGAATTCTGCAGCTTCACATATGGATCTTGAAACAATTAATAATATAAACTGGGATGGCTTTGACCATATTCATTTAACAGGTATCCCACCAGCATTGTCCGCTGGGTGTCGGGAGATGGTCTATGAATTGATGAAAGAGGCACGCGCAAGGGGTGTGCAAATTTCATATGATCCTAACCTGCGTCCTGGTCTTTGGCCTGACAAACAAGAAATGGCTCGGGTTATTAATGACCTAGCTTGTCATGCAGACATCGTTCTTCCTGGTATTGAAGAAGGGAAGCTGTTAACGGGCAGCGAAGACGTTCATGAAATTGCGGCTCACTATCATGCTGCGGGTGTAAAAACCGTTGTCATCAAGCTCGGGGCAAAGGGTGCATTTACCAGCTCTTGTGGAGAACAATTTTATACTGAAGGTTTCCCTGTTGAGAAGGTAGTTGACACAGTAGGAGCAGGTGATGGTTTTGCTGTTGGTGTGGTCAGCGCCATACTGGAAGGTCTTCCTGTCAAGGAAGCTGTTAAACGCGGTGCCGCCATTGGTGCTCTTGCTGTCATGTCACCAGGAGATAATGATGGATTACCTGATAGAGAGAGTTTAGAAGGTTATATGAAAGGCTCGCAAGTAGAGCTTTAGTTAGATTGCAAAAGTAAAGGAAACCATTTTTATGTTTTCTTTGCTTTTGCTTTTAGTGTTCTTTTATAAAAAAGGTATTCTCGAGGAATGAGAATACCACCTATCCTAAGAACCAGGGTATCCCAGGTTCCTTGAGATTGCTAGACTATATTGTTTCATTTTTTCAATTAATGTACTGTTGATTAGCGCCAGTGTCACACGATTACTTGGTCCAGAAATACTAAAGCTTGCAACGATTTTTCCTTTATGATCATAGATTGGTGCAGCAATACACCTTAAAACTTCTTCATTCTCGGAATTATCTAATGCATAACCTTGTTGCTTAACACTTTCAATTTCTTTTAAAAAGGCTTCTTTTGAGGTGATGGTGTACGGGGTCTTTGGGATAAACTCAGTATTTGAAATCACTTTTTCAAGATGCTCTGGGGTAGCGTCTGAAAGTAATACTTTTCCTACACCCGTACAATACATGGGAGCTCTGCTTCCAATGCGCGAATACATTCGGATGGTTTGATTACTTTCAATTTTATCGATATAAATCACTTCTCCGTGATCCTCTATGCATAAATGAACGGTTTCATTGACGTCTTGTGATAATTTCTCGAGATAAGGTTTTGCGGTTGTCACAATACTTGAGTTATTTAATAGATTCCTAGAAAGAAAGAGGACCTGTAATCCGAGTTTATATTTGTCTGTTTCTTCATCTTTTACAACATAATTCATACTTACTAAAGTAGCTAACAGACGATGAATTGTACTTTTTGTTAGACCAACCTGCTCTGTCAGACGTGCAATTTGAATGCCATCTGGGTACTCAGAAAGCTTGTTTAATATGGTTAGGGCACGTTCAATTGATTGGACATTAGACATGACAATCTACCTCTTTTATTGGGGATAATTAAATGATATTCTTTTTATATGTTCTTTATTATGGAACATCATTCTACTATATGATACGTTAATTAGAGGCGATTTGTAAAATCAATAATAATGTGAATTTTTAAAAAGGATGAAAGGATGAATATGATGAAAAAAATAAGTATTTTATCGAAACTGGCAGACTGTGGAGTTGTCGCTGTTGTAAGGGCAGATTCAAAGGAAGAGGCCGTTAAGATTTCTGAAGCCTGTGTGGAAGGCGGTATTCAAGGAATTGAGGTTACCTTTACTGTACAGGGAGCCGATGAAGTAATTAAAGAATTAGCTTCTTTGTATAAGGATAACGGTGATGTTGTGATTGGGGCAGGAACGGTTCTTGATGCTACGACAGCTAGGATTGCGATTCTAGCAGGAGCGGAGTTCGTTGTTAGTCCTGCGTTTGATGCAGAAACTGCAAAGCTATGTAATCTTTATCAAGTGCCATATATGCCAGGCTGCATGACAATCACTGAGATCAAACAAGCACTAGAGGCTGGCGTTGATATCGTTAAATTGTTCCCTGGAAATGCATTTGGTCCAGATTTTGTGAAATCCGTCAAAGCACCACTTCCACAAGTAAACATCATGCCAACTGGTGGAGTAGATTTAAATAACGTAGAACAATGGATCAAAAACGGATGTGTCGCTGTTGGAGTAGGCGGCAATTTAGTAGCACCTGCCAAAACAGGAGAATACGAGAAGATCACCGAATATGCGAAGCAGTATGTTGCTAAGGTGCAAGCTGCTAGAGAAGCTTAAAATGGAGTCAAGGAGTCAATGGGGACGGTTCTCGCGGTCCAGTTTTGGTAGACAATGGGGACGGTTCTTAGACAATGGGGACGGTTCTCATGGTTTAATTTTGGTGAAAATTAGGTATTGATAATGAGGAGGAACTAGACAATGGGGACGGTTCTCATAGCCCAGTTTTAAAAAAACTTAGGAATTGATTAATGAGGAGGAACTAGTATGATACCAACGAATTTAAAAGACACTGTTACCTTACATAATGGTGTGAAAATGCCATGGATGGGATTAGGCGTTTTTAAAGTAACCGACGGGGAAGAGGTTATCGAGTCTGTAAAGGCTGCCATAAGGAATGGATACATTAGTATCGACACCGCCTCTTTTTATAAGAATGAAGAAGGTGTTGGACAAGCCATTAAAGAATCTGGTGTTCCCCGTGAAGAATTGTTTATTACTACAAAGGTTTGGAATGCCGATCAAGGCTATGAATCAACCTTACAGGCCTTCGAAACAAGTCTTAACAAGCTAGGGCTTGATTACTTGGATCTTTATTTAATTCACTGGCCTGGGAAAGATAAATACAAAGAAACATGGAAAGCTTTTGAAGAGCTTTATAAACAGGGGCGTGTGCGTGCTATTGGCGTCTGCAACTTCCAGGTTCACCATTTAGAGGATTTAATCGCATCTGCCGAAATTAAACCGATGGTCAACCAGGTAGAGTTCCATCCACATCTAACACAAAAAGAGCTTCTAGCCTATTGTAAAGCCGAAGGGATTCAACTTGAAGCGTGGTCTCCATTGAAACAAGGTCAACTTCTAAATCATCCTGTTCTTGAAGATATTGCTCAAAAATACAATAAATCCGTCGTCCAAGTTATCTTGCGCTGGGATCTTCAACATGGGGTTGTTACCATTCCAAAGTCTGTTAAAGAACAACGAATTATTGATAACTCAAATGTTTTTGATTTTGAATTATCTGCAGAAGATATGGAAAAAATCGATGGACTCAATGAAGACAGTCGTGCAGGATCACATCCGGATACAATGAGTGTTGGTTTTTAATTAAATGAAGTATATGAAGCACGGGGACGGTTACGGCGGTTCTCGTGCTTCTTTTTTATGTAGTAGCATTGATTGGCCCCCCGTATTCGGAAAACAAGGTTTACCGATATGAGAGTCGTAGATAATGGTCTTGTTGGTTTTAATGAAAGGGTATTTTCAAATTTTATTGTTGTTTTTCGAGCAGATTTAAACTTAGACTATTTCGATAGGTTGCTGATTCGGACCAAGGCGGCTTCGGAATTACGAAACGAGTCAGAAGGGGATCAAGGTTCTGACAGGGTGAATTAGAGGCCTCAGTTTATCTTTTATTTAAATCAACCGATTAATTAGTAGCTGGTTTTGTCGATAAGTGGTCGGGGGTGTAGGATAATAGTTTTTATTGACAGGATAGAGAAAATAAAGGGAAAAACTAGATTATTTCCTCGACAATATTCACCTTATAATGCGTTATAACTTCGTCTAACCAATTGGTTAAGAAACCATAGGGACAGTTCTGCCGGCTTTTTTCGCCAGATTTACCAATGGCGTTACCATGAGAACCGTCCCCGTTGTATTTTTGTATTCTTAATGCTTAAATATAAACTGTTCCAAAGCATATGCGACCCCGTTTTCGGCATTGGAAAGTGTTACGGTTTTGCAAAGTTGTTTCACTGCTGGGTCTGCATTCCCCATGGCGATGGAGAGTCCAGCTACTTTGAGCATAGGGATGTCATTAAAGCTGTCTCCCATCGCCACGGTATCATCCATAGAAATACCATAATAGTCAGCCATGATTTTCAGGGCATTTCCTTTATTTCCATCCTTATCCATAACTTCAATGTTCATTGGACCCGAAGAAGTGGCGGCAGCTCCGGAAATATTGTTAAGGTACGCAGCCAACTCTGACTTTTTCTGTTGATTTAAAGTAAGGATAAAGAATTTTTGAACTTTCAAGTCTTCTCTGCCAAACAATTCATGATAATCATGAAAATACTTATTTAAATCAGATTGCTGTGGCTGTTCTGTAATCCTTTTAAAGAGGTCATCTGAGAGGCCATCCACTTTGATGGTATCCCCTTGTAGGTTAGTGTTCACTCGCTCCGACCAGTCGTCAGGTACAAAGATTCCCTGATTGGTATAGATGCGATAAGGAGCCCTCACGTCATCTAATTGTTTTGCGATTTGCATGATATTATCCCGACTCATAGAAACGGTTCCTAACAATTTTCCTTCAGCCTGAACAACCGTTCCGTTACTTCCTGCCAAGGGGCAAGAAAGCTCATATTTTTTAAGGATTTCTTGAATATCTTCAGGGGCACGTCCAGAGCATATCATCACGATATGTCCCTGGCTTTGTGCCTTTCGTATTGCCTGCACATTTTCCTGAGTAATGTAAGTATGCTGAGACAATAGAGTACCGTCCAAATCAATTGCAATTAGTTTCATATCTGTCACTCCTCATTGAAAAATCTTTCACGACCACTACTTGGAATGGTCTTGATTCATTATGTATGGTATCCGAGATACACAGTAGCATCACGTACCTATATTGTTTTTTGTAGTTCTCAGTAAACACATAATGCTTGACCACTTAAAAGCAGTCAAGCATTACTATAGCATATAATCGATTTGTTTATTTGTATGGATGAACGAATATGATTGCATTTGGCTAAGATCTTTTGGTTCCAAAGCTACAATAATTAGCTGATTTTCTTCAAAACATTACCGTTTTGTGATTCGTTAGTTCCTGTTTTTTTTACAAGAATATAAGTAATGGCGAATGAAGTACCGATTGCAATGGCGATTCCTATTAATGCATATGGGAAGTATGGTCCAACATACGCGACTAAACTTACGATACTTGAAAGGATATAGCCATAAATTCTAACACCCATTGTAGCAAAGAATGTGGAAGCTACTGCACTACCAATCGTACATGCGATAAACGCTTTCTTGTTTTTAATCAATACACCGAATAAAGCTGGTTCTGTAATTCCTAGAAGAGCTGAAACACTTGCTGAAAGTGCAATCGTTTTTTCTGTCTTGCTTTTTGCTTTGAAAAACATTGCAAAGGTGGCACCTGCAATCGCCATATTTGTCATAAACATCATAGGCATCAGCATGTCGAAACCTTTATCGGCAAAGTTTTGAAGTGCAATTGGAGTGATTGCGTGATGGACACCGAATACAATTTCAATTGGTCTTGTTGCACCCATCACAATACCCGCTAAGATAGGTGAAATATCAAACAATCCTTCAACCATAGCCGCGATTCCTTTTCCTACGTAACTACCCAATGGTCCAGATACGATCAACGCAAAAGGGAGCGCAATAAATAAAGTTAATGTAGGGGTAAACACAGTTCTCAACACGTTAGGCATATATTTATCTACCCATTTGTGAATATAGCTTAATGCCCAAACCGATAAAATGACAGGAATAACATTACCGGCATAATTTATGACTGGTACTGGTAAACCAAGAAAATGAAATTGACTAATCTCACCTAATTTAGCCGCATCATTTAAGGTTGGATACATAAAGCCAGCTGCGATCGCAATGGCAAGATATTGATTGGTTTTAAAAATTTTCCCAGCGGAAGCAGATAAGAAGAATGGCAAGAAATAGAAGACGCTGCTTGCTACCAAGTCTAAGATTTTTACTGTTTCAGTGTCCGCTGATAATACCTTTAATGCAATAAGTCCGGCAATAAGCCCTTTAAGCATCCCGGCACCCGCGATTGCAGGAACAATTGGTCCGAATACACCTGACACAACATCAAATAATCGTGCGAAGAAACCTTTTTTCTTATCACTTGCTTGCTCGTTTTCTTCCTCTCCTTCGATCCCTAGTTCATCTGTTAAAACTGTATAATATTTTTGCACATTTGTACCAACGATGATTTGATATTGATCGCTTTGTAGTTGTTCTCCGATAACTCCCTGTAACTGTTTAACTTTATCATGTTCTATTAATGATTGATCATACAAATCAAAACGCAGCCTAGTCATGCAATGCCAAGCCTTCTTAATGTTCTCTCTACCACCGACATAATCGATGATTTTTAGCACAGTATCTTTTTCTTTCACTGTTACTTCATCCCCTTAAAATGAATTATTTATAAACTTCCAAAAATAATCGATGCTAAATTGCAATTCGAATTGACACGCCAATAATAGCATAATGAAAAACACTTTGAAAACGGTTTAAAAAAACCAAAAAATTAAATAAAGCCTTATCAAATCAAGGTTTTTCCTTTATACTTTTTAAAAATTGGTATGGTAAATTGCTTAAATAAAACTACTTCCCATACCAAATTGACGCTGCTATTTTTACTATGTTTTAATTTAGATATAAATTGCTTCGATTTGACAAAATGCAATTTAAAAAGAGAGGAAGAATCACAGTTGGAACCCACAATTATAACAGATATAAAATCATATGTGACTAATCCGCGTAGACATAATCTTATTGTAGTTAAAATAGAAACGAATAAAGGCATTTATGGATATGGTTGTGCAACATTTCAGCAACGACCATTAGCCGTTCAAACGATTATTGATGAATATTTAAAACCGCTACTAATCGATCGCGATGCAAATAATATAGAAGACTTATGGCAAGTAATGATGGTTAATTCTTATTGGAGAAATGGTCCAGTGTTGAATAACGCTATTGCTGGTGTGGACATGGCTTTATGGGATATCAAAGCCAAATTAGCAGATATGCCTCTTTACCAAGTATTTGGAGGGAAGTCAAAAAACGCGATTGCGGCTTATACGCATGCGGATGGATTAACACTCGAAGAACTTTTTTCTAATGTTGATCAATTAATCAAGAGGGGATTCCGCCATATTCGTTGTCAATTAGGTTTGTATGGTGGCAAAAATCACAATATGCACTTAACAGAAAATTTAAGTGAGGGAGAATACTTTGATCAAGACATCTATATGAGAGATGTCGTGACGATGTTTAAGGCATTACGTGAAAGATATGGTTATGAAATTCATTTTCTTCATGATGTTCATGAAAGACTTTTTCCTAACCAAGCCCTACAATTGGCAAAGGATCTTGAACCATATAAGCTTTTCTTTTTAGAAGATATTTTACCTCCGGATCAAAATGAGTGGTTATCTCAATTACGAGCACAATGTACGACACCTATCGCAACAGGGGAATTATTTAATAATCCAACTGAGTGGAGAAATCTGATTGTCAATCGTCAAATCGATTTCATTCGTTGCCATGTTTCCCAAATCGGAGGAATTACACCGGCCCTAAAACTCGCTGCACTATGTGAAAATTTTGGTGTTCGAATTGCTTGGCATGGCCCATCTGATATGACTCCTATTGGGGTTGCGGTCAATACGCACTTAAATATTCATCTTCATAATGCAGCCATTCAAGAGATTCAGGAACCAGATGAAAATACCAAAAAAATGTTCCCTAACTCTGTTGAAGTAGTGGATGGATATATTTATCCTCTTGAAGGAGTTGGGATCGGCGTGGAATTTAATGAAGACATGGCCAAAGAATATCCAGTCATTTATCGTAAACATGAATGGACCCAATCACGAATTCCAAATGGTACGATACACACACCTTAAAATATATATCAAATACCTCTAGAGCATTTACGCTTTAGAGGTATTTTAATAGTAATGTGATAAAATAAATTCATTCTTTTATTTGAGGTAACTACTATGAACAAACGTGATTTCATTGCGGATGATATCCTAAGTAAGATTTATCAAAATAAATACAAAACTGGTGAAAAAATGCCTACAGAAAGGGATCTTGCTGACCAATATGAGGTATCGCGATATACCATTCGAGAGGCGTTAAAAAAACTTGTTAATATTGGATGTATTAAAATTGTTCAAGGATCAGGAATTTTCGTGAACGAAACAAGATATAAAAGTCCATTAATTTATAATTCCTTAACCGAAAATAAATTCAAAGATATACAATCGAAAATTATTTATTTGAAAAAGATTGTACCCGATAAAAACTTAGAAAAGATTTTTGATATAAACGGACAACACGCAAAATTATGGGAATATAAGCGAGTTCGGATTGTTAACTACCACAAAATGCAAATTGAAACCACAAGATTACCTTTTTCTTATTTTCCAGATCTAAATGAAGAAGAAATAAAAAAATCTGTACATGATTATGTACAGCAATGTGATTATCAAATCTCTCACTTCATTACAACCTATACTCCTGTAAATATTACGAAAGAGGATGCTGAACTTCTTAACTGTAAAAAAGGGGTGGCCGCCATGAAAATTATTAATAGAGGAATTCTTCAAAATGGTAAAGTGTTCGAATATAGCGAAATGATCAATTTGGATTATTCGGTTTCTTACTTTACACCTTTTAACCCTCACAGTCACAAATACAGGAAAAAGTAAAAACTATGCCTGTAATCAAAACTGTAAACTGTGGGGACGGTTCTGGTGGCTTTTTTTTGCTAGATTTACCCATTGTGAAACCATGAGAACCGTCCCTGCAACACACCTGCAACACACGACAAGATTTTTTCAAGAAAACAGGTAAAGGTTCTTTTTTAATAAGGTTTTAAGGCATTTTTAATCAAACGTTTGATTAGTAGATTTCGAGTTAATTAAACGTTTGATTAAATTTACATTAGTGCTTGTTAATACTGCGTTTGTTCCTCTTTAGCAGGGAGAAAATTGTTGAATAGATGATGTAGTGAAAATAGGTTATTTTATATAAAGGAAGGGGTTTCTTGCACTATGGTGTAGGAGACCCCTTCTTTAATAAAGCTGTTTTCCTATCCAAAAAAATACAAAAAGATGTGGAGTAATCCTCCACATTCCTTTTGTTTACTTTAGTATTCTCCTTTAATAACAAAAAACGAGCCCCGAATGGTTCCAGCTAGTTTTGACTTCTGCCTGGCAAACTTAAACTTAGCTTCTAACTCTTGTGGTACTTCCATCCCCTCAGAAAGCTTAAAACCAACGGCCCGTTTCGGCTTAAGGCCATCAAGCGTATACAGGACGTTGACTGCAAGACCATCTTCATAAAAGACGAATGCCCAATTGATATTTTCCACTTGGAAACGTGCTGTTTCTAGTGGTTTGGCCGCAAACTCAATATTACGTTCTTCTTTCAAAATTCGATTCACGTAATCAATGGTTTCGCAGGACTCGCTAGCTGGTATAACTGTAAATTCATGCTTGTATTTATTCATAAAATAACGGGCCTCATTGGCGCGTAAGCCAGCAAGTGCATCTGCTACAGGTGAAGACTCTAAACCAACCGTAGACACATTTTTAAAATCAACAGTATAGGACAATTCCAACCCTCCTTTTATTTTCGAACAACAGGAATCCATACTTCACCAAATACTAAGCCATTTCGCTGCCCCATCTCAACCGTTGCATTTGGCCCACCAACATAAGCAAAATCCTTTGCTTCTGGCAAGACTTGACCAAAGGCGATGCCAGTTAGCATATTGCTCAACTCTTCAGACGTTTTCGCTTCCCCTTTCACAACGAGGTATTCCCCTTTTGGAAATTGGATTACTCTAGTTGCTTCTGGTAACGATTTCTCTGTCATGACGCCTGCATAGTGCATCATCTTGTTATTTACCGCTTCATTCACGGCAAAAATAAAATCATTTGCGGCTACGGATTTTAATGTTTCAAGCGTTCCATTTTGTATAACAGCGCACCAAAAGTCAGCCTTTTCCTT
This sequence comes from Neobacillus canaveralius, assembly GCF_047237705.1. Taxonomy (NCBI): domain Bacteria; kingdom Bacillati; phylum Bacillota; class Bacilli; order Caryophanales; family Bacillaceae; genus Neobacillus; species Neobacillus canaveralius. Next base: position 592,792 of record NZ_JBDFLL010000001.1, read on the forward strand.
CGTTATGCCAGCATAGTCTGTGTAATGGCTCTTAAGCTCCGTTCCAAAACCTAAAACGGTAAAGCTGTCTTTTTCTTCTAGGATATATTCTGCCATAATAAAAAACCTTCCTTTTTAAAAATTTTATTCAAGGATTTGTCTTTCCACTTGATGAGTTTATAATAACCTTAAATCATGTCAAAAAGTGATACTGTTTAGGAGGTGCAAAGCTGAATGAAAAAAATTGAACGGATTAATATCATCATGCGGTATATTAACAATCGTGCCCACTTTACCATTTCTGAAATCATGCGGGAATTTAACATCTCTCGTTCGACAGCAATTAGAGATATCAAAGAAATTGAAGCAATGGGGATGCCGCTTGTCGCTGAAGTTGGTAGGGATGGTGGTTATTTTGTCATGAACAACTCTGTCCTTCCCACTGTTCGCTTTACCGATAATGAGATTAAAGCTCTTTTTATTGCCTTTATGGCCACAAGAAATCAACAACTTCCTTATCTAAAGAGTCGTCAGTCTTTAGCTGAAAAATTACTAGGACTCATCTCAGAAAACCAGCAAGAGACCCTAGTTGTTTTAAATCAAATCTTGCTTTTTGAAGGAACAAACCCAAATAATCCCGATCTGCTTGAGCTTTCAGACCTTCCCCACCCCATGTTAGAAAAACTCATCCATATCCTTCTTTTGGATAGATATTTATTGATCACTATTAAAGAAGAGAAGGTAATAAAGTCTTATCCGATTTATCTCTTGCATCTTTATCGTGAAAGAAGTCTGTGGCTGATTGAAGGTTTTGACTTAAAGGAAGAAAAGAAGCAGATTTTTAATGTCGACAATCTCACCAATGTCGAGCCCTACCCGACGAAAAAAAGACTAAGTAAGAAAAAGATAGTAGAAAAACTAAGTAAGCTGGAAGAAGTAATCAACCTTGTTCTTGAACTTGGACCAAAAGCGATTGCTCAGTTTAAAAAATACCACCCTTTAAAAGTATCACTTTCCTATACGAATCCATACCAGGCCACAGCCATTCTAAAGACTTACATCAATGTTAATAATCCTGAAGAATTGACCGAAATGACAAGTTGGCTGCTTTTCCTAGGTGGGGATATCAAGATCAGGGAAGTGCCAGAAGAAGTTTTAGAAGTTTTACAAGAGAGATTACGTTTATTTTGCTCATAAGCAGTGCAGTTAGGGGGCAACCAGTGGGGACGGTTCTGGTGGCTTTTTTACTGAATTACCCATCGTAAAACCGTGCAAAACCTTGAACTTGAAAAGGATAGTAAGAAAATTGAAGTGATTGTTAAATGGAAAGGGGATTCAGTATCAACTAGGAGACGTTATAATTGAGGAAGCTTTGAACGAATTTCTTAATGAAGGAATGAGAATAGAAATGGATAAACGAGATCTAGTTCAATATTTTGTTGTAAATCAAGACTTAAAAATGTCGACAGGTAAAACAGCTGCACAAGTGGCTCATGCTGCAACTCTAAGTACGATTAACCTGATGTCCTCACAATCCCCTTTTCATGAAAAGCATGAGGATTTCGTGGAATGGGTACAGAGTGGAATGAAGAAAATTATTTTAAAGGGTAAACAAACCGAGCTTGAAAAGTTAGAGAAAAGAGGATTTTTTAGTATTCGTGATAGTGGATTAACCGAAGTTAAATCGGGTTCTTTGACTGTTATTGCACTTCCTCCGATGGAAAAATATGAAGCGAAGGAAATAGTGGGACACTTAACTCTCCTTAAAAACTAAGAATCGTCCCCTTGGTATTCGTGGTATTCCCCTTTTATGCCTATAAATAGTATATTTTAGAATGTGTATATTAGATTATTATTAAGGGGTTTTATGAAGGAGATTACGAGTAGTTTAAATAAAAAAATATATTATATTGTGGCGTGGACTGTAATCGCTATTATGATATCTGGTTTGTTGATTGATAACCCGCGTTTTTGTGAATTCGGAGTTGTTTACATATCCCACAGTATTCTGGTGCTTATTCTGTCTGTGTGTTTACTGCTTTATCCCAGGAAGAGTACGGCCATTCTTTCAATTCTCGTCAATCCTCGCATTCATTTACTCTAGAAAACCTATGATAATACTAGGTTTCTATCTCAACTAAACAAGCGTTTGATTGGATTTTTTATTGACTGACTTTGTCGAAATAAAGACCCTCCCTAATCTATGCGGTTTCAGAAGAATGGGAACTAACGTATGCGCATAACTATGAAAAATCTCGTTCATCTTATTGAACGAGATTTCTGTAGTATAACAAATTAAATTAATTGATAGTCTGATCATACGTTTATTTGAATAATGTAAAGTGTTTATTCATGAAGTTCTGAAGAATAGACTTGGATAAATTTTTTACAAAATTCCCATCTTGTATTTCAAGCAAATCTTTTGAAAGCAATAGCTGATCTTCTGTTTTTATTCTTTTAATTTTTGCACAGATACGAATAATCTTTTTTACTAGACGCGGATGTTCCTTGGATAATTCATGATGAATAACCCAATGGGATAGGTCTGTTTGAAAAAGTAAAATCTTAATGTTTATCTTATTTTTATGTAGAAACGTTAATGAATAAACGATGTCACTTTCAGAGCCAATTTTACTTTCCTGCTTAAGTACACCTATGTCCTTTTCAAACATAATGACTAAAATCTCTTTCACATTCATAGCTTACTCCTCTGTATTTAAGTGGTGTATATTTAAAAATTGAATAGGTACATTCTTTAGTAGGGAAATGAATTTTCCTTTAAGAATAACAAAATTACCCTATTAACAATTTTAGGTTGGCAAAGATTTGTTGGGTCAACAGAGTCTTCAACAATCATAAATTGACTGTTTACTAGATTGTCACTAATTTCTTTGTTTTTCTTCACAACGCTTTTTATTTGGTCGCCTACAATAACCAAAGTAGGTGTATCAAGTTTCTTTAAATCCTCTAATAAATTTATATTAAATACTTCTACCATTTGAATCGTCAGGTCCTTTGCTCTACATGACTCGGAAATCGATAATAATTGCTGTTGGGCCAATTCCCATTTATGATAAGGATCAATGTAAGTCAAAGATTTTCTTAACAGTTTTTTGGGGAACCAGGAAGCTAATACGACACATGCTCCTAATAGTGTTAGTTTTATTTCCTCTGCATCCTTCGGAAATGTTTGTCCATATGTATCAATTAGTATCATCTTACTTACTTTATCAGGGTGCCTAATGGAGAATACCTGTGTTACGATTCCGCCATAGGACAATCCGATAAAGACAGCCTGTTTAATTTTTAAGTAATCCAGTAAATTTAATATGGAATCTACGTGTACATCTAAATAATTTAGCGTGTTTACAGACGTAGACTTGCCATTTCCTTTTAAGTCCACCGTTATGGTCATAAAGTGTTGGGATAATTCCTCAACCTGAGGATGAAACATATGATGACTTCCACCAATTCCGTGTAAAAAAATGATAGGGTAGCCGTCACCATTAATCTCATAGTAAAGACCATCGTAATAATTTTTGTAGGTCATTTTCCATTTCCTTTTCGATATGGTTAATATACATTAATTGTGTTAATTTTTTACATTTTTGGATATTAATATTTTAAAGTAGTAAATAGTAAAATGTAAAAACATATGCTCAAAGACGCGAGTCTATTTACCTACAATTAAGTATAAGTACCGTCTTATTCGGTTAAATAGCTAAATGCTAAAAGAGTAGCAATTACTTATTTTAAGAGTGGTAAACACGAATTTCGATCGGGGATAAAGGTCGTTTTTTGTATATAAATATCCGAAATGATATTTAGGTATTAAGTTAAAATAAAATTATCAGAAAGCAACTGGATAAGTGGTTGGTCAAGTAATTGAACGATGGGAGAGAGAAATGGATGGGAAGAGAAATACAGAAGTTTATGATTAAGCATCCGACAATGGAGGATGCGCAAGCGATTACTGATTTGGTATCATTGTGTGATATCGAAGACATCGGTGAGCCGGATATTACATTGTCGGATGTACTTGATATGTGGAATTCCATTCAAATTGATACAGATGCATGGATTGCTCTTTCTGAAACGAATGAAGTCATTGGGTATGGTTTTGTTGAGGTAACCGGTGCAAACAGAATGGATACGTGTGTTTTTGTCCACCCACAATTTAAAAATCAAGGAATTGGTTCACTTTTACTAACGAAAGTGGAGGAGCGAGCCCATGTTCTAGCGAAAGGGAGAGAGGGTGAGCAAAAGTTAATGAACCAAATTTCTTTTACCAATCATTCTGCTAGAAAATTGGTTGAGGATAGGGGATATCAATTCAGCAGGTTATATGAGCGAATGAAAATAGAGTTAGAAGAGAAGCCCAGCCAGTACCAATTACCAGAGGGAATGACGTTACGACCTTTTCAACCCGATCAGGATGAAGAAACTCTATTCTCAATCTACGACGAAACCTTCCGAGATGCATGGGGGTATACTAAGAAAGATTTCGCTACTTGGATTTCTCAAAAAAAGGGAGACGGGTACGATCCAAGTCTTTGGTTTATTGTCTGGAAGGATTCTAAGCCAGCAGGATTCCTCATGAGTAGAATGCAGGATGATGGATTATTTATAGATTTGTTAGGTGTAAAACGTGAATATAGAAAACATGGAATTGGTAAGGCGCTGCTCCTTCACACGTTTGGAATCGCCTACCAACGGAATCAAAAAACGATTCTTTTGTATGTAGACAGTGATAGCCTAACCAATGCTAATCGGTTATACCAACAAGTGGGAATGAAACCTCACTCACAAACTGCGGTTTATATGAAGGAACTTATTGATTAACCATTTTAATGGGGAAATCTTAATAAATATATTATTATTTTAATTATGAGGCAAATCGAGCAGAAAAAAAGGGGTTAAAGTATTGGATAAGATTGCTGTTATTTCAGATATTCATGGGAATATTCCTGCACTAGAATCAGTCCTTCAAGATATTAGAACTAGAGGAATTAAGAGAATTATTTGTTTAGGGGATTTAGTTGGGAAGGGACCACAATCGAGTCAAGCAGTGGATATGATAAAACAATATTGCGAAATCACGGTCAAAGGTAATTGGGATGATTTTATCACAAGGCCAAATGAATCAGAAACAATCAAATGGCATCAAAGTCAATTGACGTCTCAGCAAAACCATTATTTAGAATCACTCCCATTTTCATTTGAATTCATCATGAGTGGAAGATTGATCAGAATGTTCCACGCTTCCCCAAGAAGCTTATATGATAGGATTCAGCCATGGGACTCAATAGAGTCTAGATTAAGCTTATTTGAGAACACACAACATACCCAAAATATAGTGGGGATAAGGGAACCAGATGTTATTTGTTATGGAGATATACACAATGCATATATTCAGAATTTGGAAGGGAGAACCTTATGTAATGTAGGGAGTGTAGGAAATCCCCTTGAAATCCCACAAGCATCCTATGCCATTTTGGAAGGAAAATATGGGGAGGAAGAAGTGGGGATTTTCTCAATCCAACTTATTCGAGTTCCTTATAATATTGAATTGGCCATTAACCTTGCAAAAGAAATTGGGATGCCTGAGCTTGAGCCTTATATCAAAGAACTAACTACTGCTAAATATCGTGGCTTACACAATGTACACAATGGGGACGGTTCTTGATGCCACTTCTGGAGTTTATGCAAGGGGAAAAGATTGATTTATAGGGGAAATATACAATGTTAATCAATCATTTAATTAAATTCCATTCTGTAGAAAATATAATAGAAAAGCAAAATCGCTTCATGGTTTAAACCATTAGTGATGTTGCTTTTATTTATAATATAGGATATTTTGACGAATTATTTCCCTGAAAATGATGAATATTGGAGTATCCTGTAGTCCTAAGGGGTGTCGGTGGTTATTTACTGAAATACACAACAAAAACCATATTCATAAATTACGATAAATGATGCCAAAATGGGGCTCTACCTGCAAATCCCTTCAGCCTACGTTAATAAAACATTTGTTTATCAACCTAACCAACTTAGCACACTCCATAAACAGTTCTACGGCCTTTTGAAATTGTATCTGTCTGGATTAATAATTGCCCTTCTTGTAGTATAGTTATATGCTTTCTTTTACTAACAACAAGAATCTAGGAGGATAAGGTTTGTATAAATTAGTCGCAATCGATATTGATGGAACGCTGATGAATGATCGAAAGGAAATTACAAAAGAAGTAAATGACGCGATTCAAGCTGCTAAAGCTAAAGGTGTAAGTGTGGTAATCTGTACGGGGAGACCAATCGTTGGTGTCCAATCGATTATTGAGGAATTGAAGTTAAATGATGAAGATGACTATGTGATTACCTTTAATGGTGCCCTTGTGCAAAATACTCACACCAAAGAGGTAGAATCCCAAATCACTTTAACTTATGAAAACTTAAAAGAAATATACGAATTAAGCCAAAAGATTGATTCACCTCTCCATTTCTTTGATACAGAAAATCTTTATACACCGAATCGAGACATAAGCCGATACACTATTCATGAAGCCCATATAAATGGAATTTCTCTCCATTATCGGACAATTGATGAGGTACCAAAGGACATGCTTATTCCGAAAGTGATGTTTATCGACGAACCGGAACGTTTGAATCAAAACATTGCAAACATCCCTGAGTCATTCTGGGAAAAATATACGTTCGTGAAAAGCACTCCGTTCTTTTTAGAAATTCTTGACCCAAGTGTCAGCAAAGGAAATGCAGTCAGACTACTTGCCGAAAAACTTTCGATTAAACAGGAAGAAGTCATCTGCATTGGGGATGGCGAAAATGACCTAAGTATGATTGAGTATGCTGGTTGCGGAGTAGCAATGGCTAATGCAGAATCTGTTGTAAAAGAAGCGGCTCAGTTCCATACATTATCAAACAATGAAAATGGAGTTGCCTATGCGATCGAAAAATTAATATTGGAAACGAAGTAGTCAACAGAAGTAATTTTACTTTTTTTCATAAATCGAGTTAGGATAGTAAAAAAAGAATGAAGAGTCGGAAGATAACCGACTCTTCATTCTTTTTTTATCTAGACGGGCTCCATTTTGCCCTTCCTTGTATATTATATGGTGTATTGCAATCTAGGTCTCAATGCAAACGAAAGGAAGTGTTACAATGGATAATATGATTCCGTCATATACTATGGGGGCTAATGTACTTCCCCAGCCTCAAATGCATTATGGCTATGCGGCTCCTTGTGTTCAACCACGTGGATGCGACAGTTTTATCATTATAATCGTGTTGTTTATTTTATTAATCATTATAGGTGCTTTTGTTTTCTGCGATTAACAGGGGATACAATTACGGTTTTCTTAAATAGGCTCATTCAGGATACGAAGAAGGGGGAGACGAATACATTCGTCTCCCTCCAATTATTTGCAGGATTAATCTTTCCGAGTTTCGTTAAGTTGGACGCTTTCTATTAGTTCTATTTCACCCCAGTCCATAAGATTGTTTCTTTTCACTTCTTCATAAATTTTTGAATGTATTACATGATTATTATTTTCTTCATTAGCTGTTCCTTTTTCCATACTATACCACCTCTACATATAGTATGTTTTAAAAACGATAAATTACACATTGGGTCTCGTTAAAATCCCTTCAGATATTGGTTAAAACATAGGTTCCAACATAAACAGCATTCACTTTATTTTTATATCTACCAACAACTGAATATTACAAAAAAATTAATAATTTGTTTATTTGCACAAAAAACTAAACAGTTTTTTATTAATTTTACCAGTTGTTTTATTTGTAAGACAATTATACAATAAAACCTGTAAGCGTTTACTAATAATTATTTAAAAATTCCAACTACACCTGATTTACTGCAATAAAACAATCATATGAAGGATATTCGCTATTTAGATTCTAAAAAAATCGTAAACCACTTGTTCATTTGCCTAAAATAGTCTGGATAAACTCTACCTGCACATTCTACGATCTTACATAATTTTTATGAATTTAATTAATGAAAGAGCGAGAGGAGTAAAAATAATGTTTAAACCAAATGGGGTCATTCCTGCATTAGTCACACCTTTAGATAGAAATGGAAACTTGATGGAAGATGCTTTACGAAAAGTAATTGATTACACCATCGAAGGTGGTGTTCATGGATTATTCGTTCTAGGAAGCAGCGGCGAAATTTACGGTCTAACGCCAGAGCAGAAGCGCAGGGTTGTAGAGGTAACAGTCGATCATACTGCTGGAAGAGTTCCCATTTATTGCGGAGCTAGTGAGATTACTACTAGAGACTGTATTCAAACCGCACAAATGGTAGAAGAAATTGGCGGTGTTGCTGCGTTATCGGTACTAACTCCGTATTTTATGTCACCAACCCAAACGGAATTAGCACAGCACTTTAAGGCAATCGCCAAGTCTACAAATCTGCCAATTATCCTTTATGGGAATGAAGCTCGTACACAAGTGAAAATTGATGTGAAGACTTGCGAAGAACTAAGTAAGGTTGATAACATAATCGGAATTAAAGATAGCAGTGGAGATATGACAAAAACGGCTGAGTACTTACGGGTAACCCCTCGTGAATCATTTTCCGTATTACTTGGACGCGACACACTCATTTATGCAGGTTTATGTCATGGTGCTACTGGTGCGATCGCGAGCACAGGAAATATTGCCCCTAAATTGGTAGCCGATATTTACAATACGTTTGTTGCAGGTGACTATCAAAAATCACTAGAATTGCAGTTTAAACTTGCTCCACTACGTTTAGCCGTGGATAAAGCAACGTTCCCTGTTGTGTTAAAAGAAGGTTTGAGAATGGTAGGAATTGATGTGGGTTATGCATTTGCTCCTGCAGCGGAGATGAATCCAGAAAGTAGAGAGTTATTAGCAAATGTTTTAAAAGATCTCGAATTGTATCAAATCTATTAAAAAATTATCTCCCTTTGGAAGGAAGAAACAACTATGCCATTATTATATGTTGCCTTAGCAGTTGTCCTTTTACTAATTTTGATGATTCCTTTAAAAATGAACGGGTTCATATCGCTGATCTTGACTTCTATATTTGTTGGTTTTCTCGTAGGAATGCCAGTGGAGCAAATTTGGGAAACCATTGGTGATGGTCTTGGAGGCCAGCTGTCGGGTACTGCTCTTATTGTTGGTATCGGAGCTATGCTTGGAACAGTTATTGCTGATGCGGGTGCAGCACAGCGGATTGCTACTACCTTGGTAGACAAAATGGGGATTAATCGTGTTCAGCTTGCGATATTAATTACTGCCTTTATTCTTGGCGTTACCATGTTCTTTGAAGTAGCTTTTGTGTTATTAATCCCGCTTGTATTCGTTATTGTTCGTCAAACAAAGTTAAATCTTTTATGGGTTGCCCTGCCTATGTCAATCGGGTTATCTACCACTCATAGTTTTCTTCCGCCACACCCTGGACCTGCAGCTGTTGTTGGTGTGTTCGAGGCTGATATGGGATTAACTCTTTTATACGGTTTAATTATTGCTATACCTGTAGCGACTTTCATTGCCTATACCTGGACTAGACTTCCATTTTTTAAAAAAATTAACCCGGATATTCCAGAGGGTCTTGTTTCAAACAAACAGTTTAAAGAAGAAGAAATGCCATCCTTTGGAATCAGCGTATTCGTTGCTCTTATTCCGGTAGTCCTTATTGCCATCGATGCTGTTAATACCTTATTTTTACCGGAAGATAATGGATTCAGACATGCTATGAGTTTCATCGGTGCATCAGAAACAGCCTTATTAATTAGCCTCTTAATCTCTATGTGGCTACTGGGACCAAGAGTTGGTCGTCCATTATCAGACATAATGAAGTCTTGTTCCAATGCTGTTAAGCCAATGGCAATGATTCTTTTGGTTATTGGGGCAGGGGGCGCATTTAAGCAAGTATTAGTTGATGGTGGAATTGCTGATTATATCAAAGCGATAACAGATGGATGGGCTATGTCCCCAATCATTCTTGCTTGGCTCATTGCAGCTCTCTTACGTATTGCTCTTGGTTCAGCAACGGTTGCCGTTATGACAGCTGCTGGAGTGGTACTGCCAATCGCTCAAGCGTCAGGAATACCGATGGAATTAATGGTACTTGCCGTTTCATGCGGAAGTATTGCTTTCTCTCATGTAACCGACCCAGGTTTTTGGATGTTTAAGGAATTCCTTAACTTATCGGTGGCGGATGCCATAAAAGTTAGAACAACCTATACTACCGCGCTAGGTATCCTTGGTTTAATCGGTGTTTTAATCTTAAACGCCTTCATAGGATAAAAACTTACTAAAATTAAAGGAAGTACTAAGCTGCTTCCTATAAAATAATACAATATTTAATTGGAGGAATTAAAAATGAAAATTGGATTTATTGGATTAGGAATTATGGGTAAGCCAATGAGCAAAAACTTGATCAAGGCTGGATATCAACTGATTGTAAGTGATTTCAATAAAAATGCAGTGAATGAACTTGAACAATTAGGTGCAGAAGTAGCAGCAACACCTAAAGAAATTGCAGAAAAATCTGATATCGTCATCACGATGCTTCCAAACTCTCCAAATGTGAAACAAGTTGCTTTAGGTGAAAATGGATTAATTGAAGGTGCACATGAAGGATTAGTTTATATCGACATGAGTTCCATCGCACCAGCTGCTTCACAAGAAGTGTATAAAGTGTTGATTGAAAAAGGCGTAGACATGGTAGACGCACCGGTTAGCGGTGGAGAGCCAAAAGCAATTGATGGAACAATTTCTGTAATGGTCGGCGGTAAGAAAGAAGTATTTGATAAAGTTAAACCAGTTTTAGAAGCTATGGCAGGTTCAGTTGTTCTAGTTGGCGAAATTGGAGCTGGTAATGTTACAAAATTAGCCAACCAAGTTATCGTTGCGTTAAACATTGCAGCTGTCTCAGAAGCATTTGTACTATCACAAAAAGCCGGCGTAAATCCAGAAGCAGTATTTGAAGCAATCCGCGGCGGATTAGCTGGAAGCACAGTCCTTGAAGCAAAAGCACCAATGATGTTAGATCGTAACTTCAACCCAGGATTCCGTATCAACCTGCACATTAAAGATTTAACAAATGCAATGGAAGCAGGTCATGAAGTAGGAGCACCACTACCATTAACATCAGCAGTTTTAGAGATGATGTACGGATTAAAAGTTGATGGTCATGAGTTTGATGACCATAGTAGTCTATTAAAATACTATGAAAAATTAGCGAATGCAGAGGTTTCTTGTTAAATTTATTGAAAAAGGCATCAGAGAGAACGTGGCTTTGCGTTCTCTCTTTTATAAAAACTAAATCATTTTGATTGGAGACATTCCCATGAATACAGTTGAGAAAGTGATGAACGCTACTCCAGTTGTGACTGAAATGGAAGTATATCCTGTTGCAGGCCGTGACAGTATGTTATTAAATCTTAGCGGCGCACATGGTGCATATTTTACTAGAAACATTGTGATTCTAAAGGACAGCAATGGTAATGTCGGTGTCGGTGAAGTACCTGGCGGCGAAGCAATCCGTAAAACCCTTGAAGATGCTAGAGCTATCGTAGTCGGTTCATCCATTGGTCAGTATAACAATATCTTAAATAAGGTTCGAAAAGAATTTGCCGGACGTGATTCAGCAGGCCGAGGTTTACAAACATTTGATTTACGGATTACCATTCATGCGGTTACTGCCCTTGAAGCAGCTTTATTAGATCTATTAGGGAAGCACTTAAATGTTCCGGTTGCAGCTCTTCTTGGTGAAGGCCAGCAGAGGGATAAAGTAAAAACTCTTGGTTACCTGTTCTATATTGGCGACCGTAATCGGACTGATCTTCCATATTATAGCACTCCGGATTCTGAAGTGGATTGGTATCGTGTCCGCCATGAAGAGGCTTTAACACCGGAAGCGATTGTACGTTTAGCTGAAGCTTCACAAGAACTTTACGGCTTTAAAGATTTTAAGCTAAAAGGCGGCGTTTTAGAGGGGAAAGAAGAAATCAAAGCCATTAAGGCATTAAAGGAAAGGTTCCCGGATGCTAGAATTACCCTTGATCCAAACGGTGCTTGGTCATTATCAGAAGCGGTTGAGCTTTGCAAAGATATGCACGGAATTCTAACCTATGCAGAGGATCCTTGTGGTGCCGAAAATGGTTACTCCGGCCGTGAAGTCATGGCTGAGTTCAGAAGACAAACCGGTCTTCCAACGGCAACCAATATGATTGCTACGGATTGGCGTCAAATGGGTCATACGATTTCGCTGCAATCTGTTGATATCCCGCTTGCAGATCCACACTTTTGGACGATGCAAGGTTCTGTCCGCGTAGCGCAAATGTGTAATGAATGGGGACTAACATGGGGATCTCACTCGAATAACCACTTTGATATCTCACTTGCCATGTTTACCCATGTTGCAGCTGCTGCTCCGGGTGAAATTACGGCGATTGATACACACTGGATTTGGCAGGAAGGCATTGAACGTTTAACGAAGGATCCATTCCAAATCGTTGATGGGCACTTGAACATTCCGGATAAGCCAGGTTTAGGTGTAGAAGTAGATATGGAGCAAATCCTAAAGGCACATGAAGTATATAAAAATTTGGGGCTTAACTCTCGTGACGACGCAGTCGGTATGCAGTTCTACATCCCTGGCTGGAAATTTGATAATAAGAGACCATGCCTTGTTCGCTAAATGATATTGGGGTGGCTATGAGGGTCAATCTTCTTTTTTTTAAACAATTAAACTCATTAAATGTAAAGGACAGATTATGATGAAGTTTGTACTAGCTCCCGATTCATTTAAGGAAAGTATGACGGCGAAGAAGGCTGCCCTTGCAATGGAAAAAGGTGTAAAAGCCGTTTTCCCTGATGCAGAATGTGTCATTGTCCCCATGGCGGACGGCGGGGAGGGAACCGTTGAATCTCTCGTTAGCATGACAAATGGAGAGATGATTAAGACAGAGGTGCTCGGACCACTAGGAGAAAGTGTCGTCGCAGAATACGGTCTCTTGGGCGAGGGGCAGACTGCTGTTATTGAGATGGCAAGTGCGAGTGGATTAGAATTAATTAAGCCGGAAGATCGCAATCCCTTATTAACCACTTCTTATGGAACCGGACAATTAATTACACATGCATTAGACAAAGGTGTCAGCCGGTTTTTAATCGGAATTGGCGGCAGTGCTACCAATGATGGAGGGGCAGGAATGCTCCAAGCACTTGGTGTCTCTTTTAAAGATGAAGATGGTAAAGAACTCTCGTTTGGCGGCGGTGCATTGAGTCGTTTGCATAGGATTGATGTAAGCGGGTTGGATCAAAGAATTAATCATGTAAAATTTGATGTAGCTTGTGATGTCACCAATCCACTAATCGGTGAAAATGGAGCGTCAGTTATTTTTGGTCCCCAAAAAGGAGCAACCTCTGAAATGGTACACGTTCTGGATCAAAACCTAGCTTATTTTGCTGATGTTATAAAAGAGCAGTTAGGTCAGGATATTGCCTATATCGATGGTGCTGGTGCTGCGGGCGGACTTGGTGCGGGGTTAATGGTCTTCTTAAATGCCGAGCTGAAAAAAGGAATTGACCTTATCATTGAGTACACGGGACTGGAGGAACAAGTCAGAGGAGCAGACTATGTTTTTACGGGAGAAGGCAGTATCGATGCCCAGACATTGTATGGCAAAACTCCTTACGGGGTCGCGAGTGTAGCTAAAAAATACTCTGTACCTGTTATTGCGTTTGCCGGCAGAATTGGCAATGGAGTGGAATCGCTATACGATAACGGATTTAATGCCATTATTGGAATCCTAAAAGGTGTGACTACATTAGAGGAAGCATTTGATTCCGGAGAAGCGAATTTAGCATTTGCGGCAGAAAATATTTGCCGAGTCTTGAAGATATAGTGATAGTGTAAAACGCTGTTGAGCTTTCGCAGCGTTTTTTCCGCTGGTGAAATAGGACTGAAATATAATATAATGGGCTTACAAAATTGCAAAAACAAGGAGCCTAAAAATGGACGAAACTCCTAAAAAAATCATAGTTGGATCAGTAAATCGTACAACTTTATCCAAGCAGGTGGTTGAAAGTATTATTCAACTATTGATTAGTGGTCAGATGAAACCTGGAGATAAACTTCCTACGGAAATGGAACTAATGGAAATACTTAATGTCAGCCGTCCCGTGTTACGTGAAGCACTCAGCTCTCTTGAATCATTGGGTGTGATTAACCGAAAAACACGCGAAGGTACTTTTTTTAATAATAAAATTAGCAGCCATCCCTTTTCCATTATGTTATCCCTTGCACATGATAATCTGCAAGCATTGGTAGAAGCGAGAATGGCATTGGAATTAGGTTTAATTACCATTGCGGCTGAGAAAATTAGCGACGAAGATCTCAAAAGATTAAAACAAACCATTGAAATCATTGAAAACAATAAAGACCAAAACTATGGCGAAGCCGATATTGAATTTCATCGGATCATCGCCTTAAGTGCCAATAACCAGATTGTAGAGGGAATGGTAGATTCATTAATTGTCACTCTTGTCAAAATCGACAGTGAAATAAAAGTCCGAGAACCAGAACGAACCATCGAGCATCATATGGCGATTTACAAGGCATTGGAAAAAAGGGATCCGTTCGAGGCGTTTCATCAAATGTATCTACATCTTGATTACGTCCGACATAAAGTTTTAAAGTCACGGTAAGAGAGCAATGGGAGAGCAATGAGCAATGGGGACGGTTCTTGTGGTCTTAATAACCATGAGAACCGTCCCCATTGCACGTTAATGAACAACCACAAACCGTTTCCGATTCTTTACTTGGTAGAAGATAGCAACGGCCCATAATCCGATAATGAAAGTGTAAGCTAGCGCTGCTAAAGAAACTGGTAGTGCAACTGTTTTAATAATGGTCATGGAGTTGGTAAGGATAATAAATCCACCCACTAATACTCCTAACATATACGAAGGAACGATTCTTACAAGCCAAGCTGCTATAGGAGCCGCAATCACTCCGCCAATCATAAAAGCGATGACCCATTGCCATTGGTACTGATCCACCCCTAGAAACAAGATGAATCCTAATGTCGCTGATACCGCAATGGCAAATTCACTCGTATCCACCGTTCCAATGACTTTTTTAGGGGAAATCCCATTTTTGGCAATCAACACGGGTGCAGTAATAGGCCCCCATCCTCCGCCGCCAACTGCATCAAAAAAGCCTCCAACCATACCAAGTGGTGTTAAGAATTTACTTGAAATGGTGGAACCTTGATTCTTAGAAGAATGATTGAAAAATAGAAATCGGATTAGAATGTACAATCCTAAAACTATTAGAAATACTGAGATAAACGGTTTGATCTTATCTCCAGGCAGACTGCTTAGAAAAGCCGCCCCTATAAATGCACTAATTGCACCAGGGATGGTTAGTCTCCATAAAATCCTTTTATCAACATTTTTAAACCATAGATGTGAAGCGCCAGATGCCGCAGTGGTTGCAATTTCAGCCATATGAATGGAAGCAGAAGCAGCTGCTGGTGCTATCCCGAACATTAATAGTAATGAGGAGGATGTGGCACCAAATCCCATTCCCAAAGAACCATCAACTAGTTGGGCCAAAAACCCGATTATAGAAAAAATAATTAATTTATTCATCCTCAACCCCCTCAATACCGAGTAATCTTATATGGATTATAAGTTATGCCAGAAGTTTTGTAAATGCTTATTTTCTGAACATTTTTAATAAGTTATTTTTAGTGGAATTGAAAGGGAATCAGACATGGAAAAGCCAATGTTTCAACCTATGAATACAGTGGCTTCTTTTTATAATCTGAATCTATTAAAATGTAATGGATTACATTTTAATAGATAGTAGAATCATTCAAGTAAATCAGCTAATTTATTTTATTATAAATTTTTATATTGACAGATTATTTGGAAAACATTACTATGAAAATGTAATCGATTTCATTATTAATTTCTACATGAAATCAAAGAAAGAAGGACAGTAAGATGGCGAACATCCAGCAGGTAGCGAAACAAGCAGGAGTTTCTGTTGCAACCGTATCGAGAGTATTAAACGGACAAAATACCGTATCTGCAAAAACAAAAATGAGAGTCGAAGAGGCTATTAAAAAATTAAATTATGAACCAAGTCTTCTTGGGAGAAACTTAAGAACTTCAGAAAGTCGGCTTCTCTTAATCTTAATTCCAACCATCTCTAATCCATTTTATTTAGAAATTATTAAAGGAATCGAACAGGTTGCGATTAGTCAAAATTATAACATTCTCCTTTGTGAAACCGATTCCAATCCTAATAAGGAGAATATATACTTCGATCTCATTCGAAAAAAGATGGCAGATGGAATTATTACGATGGATCCGGCTGTTAATGTTGAAACACTGAAAAAGTTAGCAGAGAATTTTGCCATTATCCAATGCAGCGAATATGAAGAATGTTCGGGAATCCCGTATGTTACCATTGATAACGAGGAAGCTTCCTACCGGGCAGTCAAGCATCTGATTCAAATCGGACACCACAAAATTGCCCTCATGAATGCCGATGAGAAATATTTATTTGCCCGCCAGCGAAAAATGGGTTACAAACGAGCATTAGAAGAGAATGGAATCACCTTGAGAAACGAATATATCATTTCTACTCAAAATTTAGGATTTGAAAATGGGCAGCGTGCGATGAAAAAGATTTTAAATTTACAAGACCGGCCAACGGCTGTATTCGCCGTATCTGACCTGTTAGCCATCGGGGCGCTGAAAGAAATTAATGCTGCTGGGTTGCATGTACCCAATGATATTGCGGTCGTAGGTTTTGATAAGATTGATTTTTCAAATATGACAAACCCGACTCTTACCACCATCGCTCAACCGATGCGCAAAATGGGAAATGTTGCAGCGAGAATGTTGATTGAAAAGATTAAAGGTGAAGAAGTGGAAAGTATTCTATTAGACCACGAATTAGTCATACGAGAGTCTACATCAAGATAAATGCGCTAAGATTAGCGCTCTGCTATTAAACTTTTAATAGTAGATCGCTGACCTTAGATATGATTGTAATCGATTACAGTACATATCGGGAGAGCCTTTTAAAAATTACAAAGGGGTGAAGGATTTGAAGAAATTATTAGTATTACTTTTGTCTTTAGTAACAATGTTTGGTTTAGTAGCATGTAACAGCGATACAGGAGGTTCCGAGGGTGGTAAAGATGATGACACACTAAAAATCGGAATTTCTTTACCATCTGCCACACATGGTTGGATGGGAGCTTTAATTGATAGTGCTGAAAAGCAAGCAAAGGAACTGAAGAAAAGTGATGGCATTGAATACGTGATGACAAATGCAGCTGATCCAAATAAGCAAGCAAATGACGTCGATGATTTAATCGCTCAAGATGTGGATGTTATCGTCATGCTTCCAATTGAGTCTGCAGCACTTTCTCCAGTAGGGCAAAAAATTAAAGATGCAGGGATTCCTTTAGTCATTGTTGACCGTGAGCTTGAAAATGACGCAGCTACTGTAGTTGTAAAAGGTGACAACGAAGGTATCGGTGTAAATGCTGGTAAATACTTTGTAGAAAAGTTAAATGGAAAAGGTAAAGTAGTTGAAATCACAGGACCGCCAAGTTCTGTTACTGAACAACGTGGAGCTGGTTTTAAAGAAGCAATGGAAAACTCCGATATTGAGATTATCGCTTCACAAAGTGGTGATTTTTCAACGGAAAAATCTTTAGAAGTTATGCAAAATATTCTCCAAGCGCACCCTGAAATCGACGCTGTGTTTACACAGGATGATGGAATGGCTCTAGGTGTACTACAAGCAATTAAAGAAGCTGGCCGTAAGGATATTCAATTCGTAACAGGTGCTGGCGGCGGTAAGGCTGTATTTGAAGACATGAAGAAAGATGGCTTAATTACAGCAACTTTCCTATACTCTCCAACAATGGTTGAGGACGCGGTGAAAATTGCAGCAGACATTGCAAAAGGAAATAAACCAGCAGAATCAATGGTCGTTAAAGAAGCAACTCAAGTGACAAAAGATAACGTTGATGAGTTCTATGATGCAGAATCAAAATTCTAAATAAGTGGTGGAGATACAAATAGTGTATCTCCTCTTTTCTAAAAAGGAGGGATTAAAAGAACATGACTACAAGTCCTTTTTTAACAATGAATAACATTGAAAAAGCATTTAACGGTGTACCTGTATTGAAAAAAGTATCGCTTACCGTTGCGGAGGGTGAGATTCACGCTTTGTTAGGTGAAAATGGTGCGGGGAAATCTACGCTGATGAACATTTTGGGGGGTGTTCATCAACCCGATCATGGCTCGATTCAGATAAATGGTCAGGAAGTAAAAATGTCTAATCCGAGAGTATCTCAGGAGCAGGGAGTCAGCTTCATCCATCAAGAACTCAATGTCGTAGCTGACTTAAGAGTCTATGAAAATATGTTTTTAGGTTCAGAGCTTAGAAGTAAACTTGGTTTTTTAAAAGTAGAAGAGATGTGCCGACAAACGAATGAAATTTTAGCCAAGCTTGGTGTGGATATCAATCCGAAGGAATATGTCAGAAATCTAGAAACCTCTTATAAACAATTAATAGAAATTTCAAAGTCGCTGCTACATAAATCGAAACTGATCATTATGGACGAACCGACAACCTCGTTAGCGGAACATGAAGTGAAACGTTTATTTGAGTTCATGAAGAACCTAAAGAAATCAGGCGTGTCCATCATTTATATTTCTCATAAGTTAAAGGAAATCAAGGAAATTTGCGACACTTATACCGTGTTGCGTGATGGAGAACTAGTGGGGACTGGCAGTATTGAAAATGAAAATTTAGATACGATTACAAAACTTATGGTGGGTAAATCGATATCTCAAGAGCGATTGGTAGATAAGCAGTCGTTTGGACCTGTTGTGTTAGAAGTGAATGACTTAAATAGTCAAGGATTATATAAAAATATTACCTTCACCCTCAGGAAAGGTGAAATATTAGGCTTTACTGGCTTAGCTGGTGATGGCCGAACAGAGCTTTTTGAAAGCTTATTTGGATACCGGAAAAAATTCACTGGTCAAATCAAGATTAATAACCAGCTGGTAAAAATAGATCATCCACGAAAAGCGTTAGAAGCAGGATTGGCACTTGTTCCGAAGGACCGGAAAGAAAATGCCATTATAAAAGATTTAAGCGTTATTCATAATATGAGTTTATCGTCTATCGGACATTTTGAAAAAGCTGGTTTTATCCAAGAGAAGAAAGAAAAGGACAGATTCCACTATTATAAGGAAAAACTTAACATTAAAGTTCACAACCCGCGGATCACCATCGATAAGTTGAGCGGTGGTAACCAACAGAAAGTCATTATTGCTAAATGGCTTGAGGTAGATACAGATATTATTATTTTTGATAATCCAACACAAGGGATTGACGTTGGGGCGAAGCATGAGATTTATCAGCAAATCCTGTCATTAGCGGAACAAGGAAAAGCCGTGATTATCCTATCCTCAGAGGCACCAGAGGTACAAAAGGTTTGTCATCACATCTATTGTATGTACCAAGGGGAAATCACAGCCCGGTTAAAGGGAGAACAAGCAACAGAAGATGAAATTATGAGTTATGCAACAGGTTCAAAAAGGGAGGCCGAAAACATTGGCTAATGTTAATACGATCAAACAACCAAATCCGCAAACTTCAACTACAAAAAGTCGCCTCTCTTGGCTATGGTCCGAGTATAGCGTCATCATTGCTTTCTTAGTTATTTTTATAGCAGCAGCATTAATGAATCCCAGATTTCTAGATATCAATAACCAATTGAATATCTTAATGCAAGTCTCGATTATTGGCATTGTCGCTTTAGGTATGACCGTTGTTATGCTTTCTGGCGGCATTGACTTGTCGGTTGGATCGGTACTGGTATTCGTCGGTGTCATTTCCGTTTTAGCAATGAATGCTACAGGCAGTATTTTCGTTGCAATCTTAACGGCTTTGGTAGTAGGATCATTCGCAGGATTTTTAAATGGATTAATGGTCGCAAAAGGGAGAATTGCTTCGTTTATTGCGACCTTAGGGATGATGGCTGCAGCAAGATCAATCGCTTTATATATTGCAGAAGGCGGCAGTATTTCAGGAGAGGTTTCAGGTTTCACAGCCATTGCGAATAGTAACCTCTGGATTTTTGATTTTCCTGTCATTATTTTCTTTGTTATGACAGCACTTGTGTATATTTTAATGCATAAAACTCGCTTCGGACGTTATGTCTATGCTCTTGGAAGTAATGAGAAAGCGGCGCTTCTTTCAGCGATCCGAGTTGATCGTGTAAAAATTGGTATCTATAGCTTGGTAGGGTTACTGGTGAGTATAGCTGCGATCATTGAAACATCCCGATTAAACTCGATTTCTTCTTCAAGTTCAGGTGTTCAATATGAACTTGATGCGATTGCTGCCGTTATTATTGGCGGTACAAGAATGACTGGTGGTCGTGGGAAAATTATGGGTACCTTTTTTGGGGTACTAATCCTGGGTATTCTGAACAACATGATGAACTTAATGAACGTTTCTCCACACCTCCAAGGATTTGTAAAAGGATTAATTATCATCATTGCAGTAGTATTCCAAAAGAGAGAGTAGGAGGGAATCCATTGGGTATTAAGGTAGGAATTATTGGTTGTGGTACGATTGCTAAAGTACGCCATGCACCCGAATACAAAGCAAATCCCTATGTGGATGAGATTATCTTTTACGATCGGAATCTAGAACGTGCAACTGCACTTGCGAACGAGTTCGGTGGACGTGTAGCTCAAACAGTAGAAGAGTTACTGGCTGATCCAACGGTAGAAGTCATCAGTGATTGCTCTTCTAACGAATTCCATCATATATTTTCTACAAGTGCATTGCAAAGTGGAAAGCATGTTTTATGTGAAAAACCGATTTCTTTAACCGTTGAGCATGCAAGTTTAATTGTCGATGCGGAGAAGAAGTCTGGAAAAAAATTAATGGTTGATCATAACCAGCGATTTACCCGCGCCCATCAAAAGGCGAAAGAGATCATTAAAAATGAAGAGCTCGGGAAAGTTCTTACCTTTCGAACGACATTTGGACACTCTGGACCGGAACAATGGAGTATCAATAAATCAAACTCTACATGGTTTTTTAAAAAAGATCGTTCCAGCCTTGGTGTGGCTGGGGATTTAGGGATTCATAAGGTTGATCTGCTGCACTATTTATTAGACGATGAAATCGAGAAAGTTAGTGCCTTTCAAGGTGCTCTTGATAAAGTCAATGAGCATGGTGAGCCGATTGAAGTATGTGACAACATCGTATGTAGCTTAAAGACGAAAAAAGGTCGTCTAGGTACGGCAACATTTTCTTGGACCTATTATGGAGAAGAAGATAATAGCACTATCATTTATTGTGAAAAGGGTATTATAAAGATTTATCATAGTGAAGAATACCAAATAGAAGTCATTTATAAAAATGGTGAGAAGGTCTATTACGAACTAGAAAGTATCCAAACGAACGATAACCAAACAAATAGCGGTGTAATCGACGCCTTTATTGATTGCATTCGTCTTGAACAAGAACCCATTGTGACAGGAAATGATGCCCTTACCTCACTAAGAGTTATTCTAGGTATTATGGAAGCCGCAGAAAAAGGTAGTGTTATTACGATTTAAGGTGGGGGCAATGGGGACGGTTCTTGTTGACATTCCTAACCAGATAAACCATGAGAACCTTCCCAATGTTTTAGGTTCACAGAAGTGAAGCCCCTTCAAAGATTGAGAAGGGGCAGTTTATTTCGGGTTACCATTTTCTTTAAAACCAATTCTATTATCGATTTCATATTTTATTATTATAGTAAATTCTTGTGCGGCTAAGATTGTTGCACCAAACGGACAAGCATATGAGCCAGTTTATGCTGCTCTTCTTCACTCCCCACGTTCCAAAGTTCCTGTAATAACCGCTCCTCAGAATTCTTAGGCGGCTCCTTATGCGCGAGGTAATCGGCTACTTTCTGAGCCGAGTTGGCTAACTGCTCTTCATCCATACCTAATCTTTTTCCTAAATTAACTTTTCCGCTAAGATATTCCCTAAAATCATCAAAACTTGTTAACGAATCGCCGTTTTTGTACACCAGGTTTTCTATCTTATTCTCATCTAACTGTTTGTCCACGACTATCACTCCTTTAGTTGTCATCTATGTTTCATGTGCTTGTCCTATACATTCCCTGTGCCTTTCTAAATCAAACCTTATTAACTATTATTCTTAATAATAGTTTCCCCAAAATGTGCAATAGGGACGGTTCTTCTGGTCGCCTGAGAACTGTCCCCCTGCTCTCAGAACCCGCCCAAGGATTTTTTAGTTGAAAACAATTCTCAATTATCTATTGACATGATTTATCCGAAAATATAATATATTACTTGTGATAATGATAATCATTTTCAGTTAAAATACTAAGAGGAGCTGAAAACAGAGAGATTTTTTTCAATAGTTCAAGAGTTCTACTCTACATATTTTTTAAAAAAAGGAGACAAAAAGGATGAAAAAGTTACGTTTAATTTCTCTTATGTTCGCACTGATTTTATTATTAGCGGCGTGCGGCAGCTCAGAAGAAACGAGCAAATCTTCAGGTACTGAAGGGGAAAAAACAGAGGAGGTTGCAAAAGAAGTTAAGATCACCCATGAATATGGAGAAGTTACCATTGAAAAGAACCCTAAGAAAGTAGTTGTATTTGATTTTGGTGTACTTGATGCATTAGATACAATGGGTGTAGAAATAACTGGTCTTCCACAAGCAATCGTTCCTAAGACGTTAGAGAAGTATGCAGGTAAAGAATATACCAACGTTGGGAGCTTAAAAGAACCTGATTTTGAAGCGCTGCATGAATTGCAGCCGGATGTTATTTTCATTTCAGCAAGGCAAGCAGAACTATATGATCAATTTGCAGAAATAGCTCCAACGGTATTTGTAAATGTGGATTATGCAGACTACATGTCTTCACTAGAAAAGAATTTCAAACTCTTAGCTGAAATCTTTGAAAAGGAAGACGTACTTGATACAAAGATGAAGGAGCTAAAAGCAAGTATTGCTGAATTAAACAAAGAAGCCTCCGCCTCTGCCAGCAAAGCATTAATTTTATTAGCGAACGAAGGAAAAGTAAGTGCATTTGGTCCAGCTTCACGCTACGGATTTGTACATGATGTGTTTGGTTTCAAAGCGGTAGACGAAAACCTTGAAGTTTCACAGCACGGTCAAAGTGTCTCGTTTGAATATATTTTAGAGAAAAATCCAGATGTTCTATTTGTTATCGACCGATCTGCCGCAATTGGTGGTGAAATAGCAGCGAAAGATACCATTGAAAATGAGTTAGTACAGAAAACAAATGCGTATAAAAATGGAAAGATTGTCTACTTAGATGCGGTGAACTGGTACATTGCAGGGAATGGAATTGCTTCAACACAATCCATGGTAGAAGAAGTGAAAGCAGCATTAGAATAGATAGAAGGAAAGCCGGAACTATTATGTTCCGGCTTTCATTTTTAGTTGACTGAAACCGTGGGGACGGTTCTTGTGGTCATGTTGAAATATAAAAGCCAGGAGAACCGTCCCCATTGAACCCTTGAACATAAATTACTTCTTCATTAATTTCATTCCAAATGTTAAGATCTCATAACTATTTTTTAGCATAAATCCATAATTTTTTTTATGATCAATGATAATATCTTCGTCTAAATGGCTAATCACCAATGGATCGATTAGGATTGTTATAGCTTCCACTTTAAAAATCTCCTCATTATCCACCTGCTCAACCTGAGCAAGTTCGTACATATAGGTGGCACCTCAACCAGTTGTTCGGATTTCATTAATCTTAATGGTAGGCTCTTCACCCAGTACATTTGTCAGTTGCTGCTTTGCGTCTATCGTAATAGTTACTTTCATATTTTCACCTCAAACTAATTTTACCCTTTCCTTAACATGTTAAACAGAAAATATTTATCTAAATTATTCGAAGAATGATAGTTTCATAATATGTTGAGGTAGGATTCAATGTTATTTTAAATATGGTTAATAAATTTGAAATAAAGTGAAATTTATTGGAAATAATAGGTAAAATTTAATTTATTTTACAAATAAACGACCTTTACTAGTATTAAAATTAAATATTTTTGAAAAAAGGTGAAAAAATATGAAAAAAATTATTGAATATTTGGAATCACGGTGTTAAAGTATTAATCAGAAAGCGTTTTCTAAATTCATTTTTTGGAGTGATTATCAGTGAAGTTAGCAACAAGGATAAATTCAGTTCTCCCAACTGTCAATGGTGATATTTTACAAGCAATAGATCTGGTTTCGAAAGTTGATGGAATCACTTCAGTTGACCTTAACTTTCCGGAGCACTTTGAACAGTATACTGTCTCTGAAGTTTCTAACAAGTTGCAAGCAGCTGGGTTAGAAGTTAATGGACTAGCTTTAAGATTTCGTAAACATTTTATTAATGGAGAATTAGGTAATAGCAATATTGAGATTGCAGAAGACGCATTAAAGTTATGTTATCAAGCAGTAGATGCTTGTAGAGAACTTAATGGTAAAGTCATAACACTTTGGTTAGGCTATGATGGTTTTGATTATCCATTCCAAATTGACTACCCAAAAGTATGGAATCAAGTGAAAAAGTTTATCAGAAAAATTGCAGATTATGCTCCTGATTTAAAGATTAGTATTGAATATAAGCCGTATCAAGAAAGATCTTATGCATTCATTGATAGTATCGGTTCTACCATGTTAATGGTTAGTGAGATTGATAGAGAAAATGTTGGTGTAACGGTTGATTATTGTCATATGTTGATGAAAAGAGAAAATCCAGCATATGGCTTAAGTATCGCAACAGAGAGAAATAAATTGTTTGGCGTACATATTAATGATGGATATGGCCAACACGATGATGGCCTAATGGTTGGAACGGTTTCATTCATGCAAACATTGGAATTTATGTATTACCTTAAGAAGGGTAATTATGAAAGCGCTATTTACTTTGATACATTTCCCGTAAGAGAAGAACCGTTAGCAGAAATTCAACAAAATGTCGAAATGATTCAAGAGATTAATAGAATGATCGATACCGTGGGAATGGGTCATATAGAGAATGTCATTAGTAAAAATAGTGCAATTGAAGCAAGACAACTTTTTATGAAATTCTTACAAAATGTCAACTCAACCGTAACAACAAAATAATATTCGTTAGTAAATATAGGAGGGTTAATGGATATGAATAAAAAAATAATTCTTGCATCATTGGTATCAGTCTCTTTACTGTTAGGCGCGTGTAGCGCTAATAGTAGCAATAATGGAGCAAGTGGTGGTGAAACAAAAGCAAACGCAGGATTTAACCCTGATAAAGAAGATGGTAAACTCTATTCGGAAATTAGAGATAAGCTAGGTGCAGTACCAAAGGTTACGGATGAATTGAACCTTGGCGGTGTAGCAAAAGCGTTTGAAAATGAATACTGGAGAACACTAAAGGAAGGCATGGAAATAGGTGCTGATAAATTCTCTAGCAAGGGTTACAACATTAACGCTGATGTTAAATCTCCACAAGGGGAAGCGGATGAAGAAGGGCAATTGTCTATCGTTCGGGATATGATTAATAAAAAATATTCAGGCCTGTTGTTATCACCAATCTCTGATAGTAATCTCGTTCCTGGGGTAGAAGAAGCAGTAGAAGATGATATTCCCGTTATTAACGTAAATGATGGAATTATTGCGGAAGCCCCTCATTTTGTTGGACCTAAAGCTGTAGAAAACGGCGAAAAAGTAGCAGAATGGGTTTCCGAAAAACTTAATGGAAAAGGAAAGGTTGCCATTGTTGTAGGTATGCCGAAAGCTTTTGCTGCACGTCAACGTACGCTAGGTTTTGAATCTTGGATTAAAGACAACGCACCAGGTATTGAAATTGTTGAAAAACAAAATGCCGACTGGGATCGCGAAAAAGCGAAAAATACAGCAGAAACTTGGATCAAAAAACATCCTGATTTAAAAGCCATTTTTGCTAACAATGACACAATGGCATTAGGGGTACAAGAAGCGGTTAATGCATCCGGAAAAGATATTCTTGTTATGGGTGTAGATGGAATTGGTGAAGCCTATGATTCTATTCGTAAGGGTGAGCTTGACGCTACCATTGATTCCTTCCCTAAATATAAAGGACAAATTGCAGTCGAGATGATGATTAGAAAAATCGGTGGTCAGGATTTACCTAGAGTTATTTGGACACCACAAGCATTAATAGATTCTACTAATGTGGATACACCGGCTGAAGAAATTATTGGCTGGACTGAACCTGAGCTTGCTCAATAAATTTGATTAAAATAACTATAGTCGAATCTACTAATGATTCGGCTATAGTAATAAAAAGGGGAATTTTATAGTGAAGGACCAAGTGGAAAAGATCATAAAATTTCAGAATGTTTCTAAGGTGTTCCCAGGTGTAAAGGCATTAAATGGTGTGAGTTTTGATATACAAAAAGGAGAAATTCATGCGCTTTTAGGAGAAAATGGGGCTGGTAAATCAACCTTGTTAAATATACTCCATGGTGTATATACAGAATATGATGGGGAAGTACACTTAAATAATCAGGTTGCAAAATTTAAAAATGCCAATGATGCGATTCATCACGGAATTTCTAAAGTGCACCAAGAAGTAAGTTTAATACCAGAACTAAGTGTTGGTCAAAATATCGTATTGGGGTACGAACCCAAAAAGGGTATGTTAATAGACAATAAATCGATTCATGAACACGCCAATGAAATTCTATCAAAACTTAGATGTAATTTTAAAAGCGAAGATAAGGCTGGCTCATTAAGTACAGGGGAAATGCAAATGGTTGCGATTGCAAAGGCGCTCTATCACAAGGCTGAAGTCATCTCCTTTGATGAACCTACAGCTTCTTTGTCAAAATCTGAAACGGACTCCCTGTTTGAAATCATTAATGAATTAAAACAAAATGGGATTACTATATTATATGTTAGTCATCGATTAGAAGAGATTTTTGAAATTTGTGATCGTGCAACTGTACTTCGTGATGGAACTTTTATTGAATCCTTTTATGTTAGAGATGTAAGTAAAGAACAATTAATCAGGAAAATGGTTGGTCGGGATGTTTCCGCTTTTGCTGTCAGAAATAAAAAAGGGATGATCGGTGAAGAGACTGTTTTAGATGTTAAAGGATTAACGATTAATAATGTATTTGAAGACATTTCTTTTCATTTGAAAAAAGGAGAGATACTAGGATTTTTTGGACTGGTAGGCTCGAAAAGAACTGATGTTATTCGCACTATATTTGGTGCAGAAAAGAAAACAAATGGTACCATAGTACTTAATGGCAAAGAGGTCGATATAAAGTCCTCTCAGCAGGCTGTTAAATTGGGGCTTGGTCTTGTTCCAGAAAATCGAAAAACACAAGGATTTCTTAAATTCTTTACTAATGCTGATAATATTGCATTAACTAAACTCGAAAAGTTCACCAAATTTGGTTTGATTAGCCATAAGAAGAAAACAGAAAACTGCGAGACCTATATAAATGAAATCAATTTAAGACCTGCAAATCCACACTATTTAACACATGAACTAAGTGGAGGTAATCAGCAAAAAGTAGTTATTTCCAAATGGTTATCTTCTGATGCAAGCATTTTATTTTTAGATGAGCCAACTAAGGGTGTCGATGTTGGTGCGAAGGCGGAAATTTATCGTGTAATGGAAGGGCTATTGGAAAAAGGTAAATCGATCATTATCGTTTCTTCTGAATTACCTGAAGTACTTGGCATGTCGGACCGAATTATTGTTATGAGGGAAGGACGTAAAGTAATAGAGTTAAAGAATAATGGACTAAAAGAAGAAGATGTACTTCAATATGCAATGGGGGTAAACAAAAATGAAAGCCAAGTTATTTAGTCGTGAAGCTAGTCTAATTTTTGCCATTATCATGATGGTCATTATTTTTTCAGCCATAGAACCTATTTATTTAAGTGGTGGTAATTTACTTGATATTTTCGATCAAACCGTCATTAATGGTTTATTAGCTATAGGTATTACGTATGCGATTATTACTGGAGGGATTGATTTATCGATTGGTTCGATTTTTGCAGTGGTCATTGTTATTACTGGTGACTTATTGGTAAGAGGAATGAATCCCGTTTTTGCGATTGCGATAGGTATGGGATTAGGGTTTGTATTAGGTGTAGTAAATGGACTATTAATCACTAAGTTGAAATTACAACCATTCATTGCTACTTTAGGTACCATGAGTGCCTATAGAGGTATTGCATATATCTATACTGGTGGTTGGCCAGTATTGGACATTCCTGATAATTTTAGATCCATGCTTGCAGGGGATGTTGTGAAAGATGTTCCAGTTTCTGTGATTATTTTGATTGCGTTTACAATAGTAAGTCACATTGTTTTAAAGTATACTAAACTAGGTACGTATATCTTTGCTATAGGTGGAAATGAAGAGGCAACAAAGCTGTCAGGTGTTAATGTTGACCGAACAAAGATTTTAACTTATGCACTATGTGGTGTGGGAGCTGCTTTGGCTGGGATGATCTTGTTAGCACGTCTAGGTTCTGGTGAACCTGCAACTGGACAGGGATATGAATTAAATGCGATTGCCGCTGCTGCAATTGGCGGGGCTAGTTTGGCAGGTGGTAAAGGAAACATGATCGCTACCTTACTTGGTGCTATTCTATTGTCAGCATTAAAAGTTGGTTTAGTCGTAGTAGGAGTTGACTCATTCTGGCAGTATATTGCAACCGGTGCCATTATAGTCGTTGCAGCTTATTCTGAAGTCATCCAAGATAAATTTAAAAAACTTCGTGTCGTTAAAAATAATAATAAAAATACAAACTATCCAAAAAGTGTAGGGATGTAGACTCTATGGAAAATAACAAAGTAGCTGTCATTGGCAGCCTTAATTATGACATCGTATTAAAGCAGGAAAGATTAGCGGAAATTGGTGAAACGATTACGGTGGATGGGGTTTCATTTTGTGGTGGTGGAAAAGGGGCAAACCAAGCCGTTCAATGTGCAAAATTGGGACTTGAGACAAACATGGTAGGTAAAGTAGGTAATGATCACTTTGGGACTATATTAATTGATTCATTGAAGAAATATAATGTGAAAACGGATTATATTGGTGTAGCCGATACGCATACTGGGCTTGGAATTGTAAACTCTTTTCCTGATGGGAGACTGCTTTCTACGATTTCAACAGGTGCCAATTATTCTCTAATCGTTGAGGATATAGACCGTGCCGAGCCGATTATAAAGGATAGTCAAATTGTTATTTTACAATTGGAAATCCCAATGGATGTAGTCGAGTATTCAATAAAATTAGCAAAAAAACATAATTGCTATGTGATCGTGAATGCAGCACCAAGTTACAATCTCTCAGAAAATGTTATGGAGTTAATTGATTGTTTGGTTGTAAATGAATCCGAAGCAAGTTTCTATGCGGGGCGAGAGATTGCTACGGTTGATGATGCATTACAATGCTGTGATTCATTATTCAAACAGATTGGAGAACTCTTAATTATCACATTAGGTGAAAAAGGCAGCCTTATATATGATGGAACCAATACGTTTTGTATTCCACCTGAAAAGGTAAATGTAGTCGAAACCACCGGGGCTGGGGATTCGTATATTGGTGCAATCGCATATGGTTTGATAAATGGTTTGAGTAAAGAGGAGATGGGAAAATTCGCATCGAAAGTTAGCTCAAAAACCGTTACAAAAATTGGCGGCCAGGACGCTATGCCTCATTTAGAGGAAGTTTTAGCAAGTTTTGATGTATAGATTGATGTTAGTTAGGTAGGTATTGAATATGATTCCTTATGTAAGACGAGAAAAAATAATGGAAGAATTAGAAAAAAAGGATTTAATGTATATTGATGATTTTGTAAGTATCTTTGAAGATGTTTCAGAATCCACGATTCGAAGAGATTTAAAAAATCTAGAAGAAGAAAATCAAATTACGGTTCTTAGAGGCGGAGCTGTTAAACGAAAGGTTAATACATTTGAATTGCCAGTTGGCACAAAGAAATTCCTAAATTTAGATGAAAAAGAACGAATCGCTAAATTTGCAGCTTCTTTTGTTAAGGATGAAGAGGTCATTTATATTGACTCAGGGACAACCTGTGCGGCGATTGTAAAATATATAAAAGCTAGAGACATTCGCATTGTTACTTCAAACATTTTAGTTTTAAATGAGTTGGATAATCCAAATATTATCAGCTGTATCATTATTGGTGGAGATTTTAATAAGAATTTAGATTCTATAAGTGGTCCTTTATCCGACAATACTTTAAAAAACCTTTATTTTGATCGATCCTTTCTGGGAGCAAGTGGATTTGGTAATGAAATGGGAGTTAATACACCTGACATCAGAGAAGCGAGTAAAAAAACGATCGTCAATACCAATTCCAAGAAGTGCTATGTATTGGCAGATAGCTCAAAGTATAATAAAAGTACCTTATGTAAGGCATTTGAATTAAATCAATGCATTTTAGTAACAGAAAAAAAAATTAATGGGCTGGAAGGAAAAATACAATATTACATTGTGGATTAGAAGTCGGTGATAGATCGCGGGCTACTAAGGAATACCCCCTTATCTCAAGTAGATAAGGGGGTATTTGTGATTCTAAGAAAAACGTAGTTTAGTTCAATGTAAATGTGGGTAATTAAAAAGGAGAGAAGAAAAGAAACCTCGATTTTACTTGATCTTAAATCTAGTATTTGGAAAATGTGGTCGTTTAGGAGTGGATGAATTTTTTAAAATTGTAACCATTGAACTATTTGTTAGAAAATATGGAACATTTCCAATTCTAAAACGTTTTAATAGGTATAATAGAAATAGGTTAATTTTGGGAGGTAATGAAAAATGAAGCAGGGTTTAATTTTGATAACTTTTTTGATGTTAATGACTGCATGTTCTTCTGAAGATGTTACTCCGATTAAGGTTGATACTATCAATGAATTATCTCCGCAAACTGTCACCTTGGAACCAACCCAATTGATAACTGAAAAAGAAATAACTGAGAGCAATCAAGATATTCAACTGGTAAACAATGAAAATAATGATAGCGTTGACACGCAAAGTTCCCTTGTAAATTCTTCTCAGACAGGAGAGGAAAAGAAAATTGAAATAACTACCCTATCACAGGAAACTACGGAACCCCTAGTGGATGAAAAGGAAGAAACTCCTGCCGAGGATTCTATTATGATCGGAGATTCGGAATATATTAATTTAATGCATGAAGAAAAATTTCAAGATTGGATAAATGTTGCAGTGAAATATGGTACCACACTTTATGCTATACCGTATTCGGATGTTTTTGCGATTGTGAAAGATGGAGAAGTACTGGTCGGTATGAGTACTGGGGTTGCTAGTGCTGCGCCAAACCAGATCAATATTCTATGTGATTTGATGGCAGATAAAGGCGAGTCTGCAGAAAAAATTATAGAAGGCATCAAACATGTGGCAGAAACGGGAGAAAGTGTTCAACTCGTAGGTCCACAAGAATTTGACGATGATTTTTCAATTGAAAAGCAGGAAGGGTGGATTGTCGTTTCGTGGTAATGATCTTGGGGACGGTTCTTGTGGTGCATGATCATGGGGACGGTTCTTGTGGTCTAAACTAACCAAATTAAAACCACGAGAACCGTCCCTATTGAGTACTATTGAGTATTATGGATTCGTTGACCATAGTCCAGCTGTTTTTAGGACAACTCTTGGATGAAGCTTTAAACCTGAGACGATCAGGTCTGCTAAATCTTCCGGCTGCATTACATTTTCTGGATTTCCAGTAATTAGATTGGTATCAATGGCTAAGTCCGTTGCGACTGTGCTTGGTGTTAGTGCTGTCACTCGTATATTATGTTTTCTAACTTCTAGCATAAGCGATTCTGATAGCCCGAGGACTGCGAATTTGGATGCACTATATGCACTTGTTACTGGAGCTCCCTTTTGTCCTGCTGAAGAAGATATGTTGATGATATCACCGGATTTCCGTTCGATCATTCTAGGTAGGACCGCTCTTGTAACATTGTAGACACCCATTACGTTTACACGGATAATGTTCTCCCACTCTTCAGGTGATAAATCTAAAAAGCCGCCAAATTTCGCAGTACCTGCGTTGTTGATTAAAATATCAATAGACTCTAGGTCTGATTGGATATGCTCTACCGCATGTTGAACAGACGTTAGATCCGCTACATCAGCGGCTGCGGCAGAAACGTTGATATCATATGAGGCTAGCTCAGCTGTTACTTTTTCTAGATTAGACATGTTTAAGCCGATTAATCCTAGATTTACACCTTCTTTCGCTAAAGCAATCGCTGTAGCTCGGCCAATTCCTCTTCCAGCGCCAGTTATAATCGCGTTTTTTCCTTTTAAAGAGATCATATGTACACTCCTATTTTCAATAAGATATTCATTCAGTCTAACACATGTATTCTCTCCATATTTTTCAAATTCATTTACCGTTAAGCAAAAGAGATCATGGAGATCATGGGGACGGTTCTCGTGGTCTGCACTAGCCATATAAAAAACCATGAGAACCGTCCCTCTGAATTTAAAATCATTTCACCAATAAGAGTAGATGAATAGAAATCCAAGAAATAGCGCATAAATTAACAGGTATGATAATCTATGAAGGTAATTACATATCGATAGTAAAAGGAGAATGTAGCATGAATTTTGTAACTTTAAATAACGGTTTAAAAATGCCGCAGCTGGGCTTTGGCGTTTGGCAGGTTCCTGACGACCAGGCGACAGAGGCGGTTGAAATTGCACTAAAAGCTGGGTACACATCGATTGATACGGCGATGATCTATAAAAATGAAAAGGGCGTGGGAAGGGCGATTGCAGAATCCTCCGTTCCTCGTGAAGAGTTATTTATTACCACCAAGGTTTGGAATGCTGACCAAGGCTTTGAAAAAACCTTACGTGCATTTGAGGAAAGCCTGGACAGATTAGGACTTGATTATATTGATTTATATTTGATTCACTGGCCAACTCCTAATTTTGACCAGTATGTTGACACCTATAAAGCTTTAGAAAAGCTTTATCGTGATGGACGAGTGAAGGCAATCGGGGTTTGTAACTTTGAAATTGAGCACTTAGAGCGCATTTTAAAAGAATGTGAAGTTGTGCCGGTACTGAATCAGGTGGAGTGTCATCCATACCTTGCACAAAATGAGTTAAAAGAGTTTTGCGCAAAACACAATATCTTTTTAGAAGCTTGGAGTCCTCTTGAACAGGGCGGTGAGGTGCTGCAAGACAAAGTGGTTCAAAAAATTGCTGCTGCACACAGCAAATCTCCAGCGCAAGTTGTGTTACGCTGGCATTTACAAAACAACACCATCGTCATTCCTAAATCCGTTACACCATCAAGAATCGAAGAAAACTTTAACGTATTTGACTTCGAACTTAGTGCAGATGAAATGAACGAAATTAATAAACTTAATCGTAATCGACGAAAAGGCCCTAATCCAAACGATATGCATGTTCGATGAGTGAATGAGGGGGGACAATGGGGACGGTTCTCCTGGCTTTATCTTGATAATCACTTGCTTTTACGAGGGGGCATTGCTGGACTTCAGCAATGCCTTTTTAGTTTGGAACGTTCTATTGGTATTATTCTTTTATTTTAGTAGGGAATATAAGCAAAAAATGACTGGAGTATTTTGATAAAAGGTGTATGATAATTTTAATAGTAATAGTTTCCTTCTTTCTCCCTTTTAAAGTTCCCTCGAATGTTTATCCAACATGAAAATATCATTTTGTCTTTTTTCTTCTCATTTCAATGTATTACCTCATCTAATCTATCTCTCAAATTTTTAACCACTTGACCCAATAATCAAAAATCATGGGGTAGGTTCATTTGGTCTAACCTCACATGACCATGAGAACCGTCCCTATGGAAATAAAACTAGTGTAAAGGAGAATCATATCTTGGCAAATTTTTGTTGTTTTAGGGGAATGGATCAAAAAAATAGACTGTTTTTTTTCAGTGGTGTTTAATATGCCACGAGGAGCAAGAGTGAAAAGCAGGAGCGGAATCTATCATATTATGCTAAGAGGTGCCAATCGACAGGAAATCTTCCATGATGATGAGGACTGCTTGAAATTTCTTGAATTATTACATATCTATAAGCTGAAATCCGAGGTGGAGATGTACAGTTGGTGTTTGATGAGTAATCATGTGCACCTCCTATTAAGGGAGGGCAATGAAGACATATCGAACACCATGAAGCGAATAGGTGTAAGTTATGTCTCATACTATAACTGGAAGTACAGAACATCAGGACATCTTTTTCAAGACAGGTTCAAAAGTGAGAACGTAGAAAATGTACAGTATTTATTGACCGTGGTAAGATACATCCACCAAAATCCACTTAAAGCAGGAATGGTCAAAAGGGTAGGTGACTGGAGATGGAGCAGTTGCCGGCAATATTACGGTAATCATGATGAGAGAAGAAAACTGGTGGACTCTGATTACATTTTAGGAATGTTTTCGGGGGATACCATTCTGGCCAGTGAGAGATTTAAAGAATTTAATGAAAAGGTCAATCAAGATCAATGTCTAGATCACCACTTGGATAAAAGAAGACTAACAGATGAAGAAGCTAGGGAAGTACTTAAGAATCTGCTGAATGAAATTGATATTGCCAATGTTAAGAGTTTACCTAGACTCCAAAGAGATGAAATACTCAAAAAAACAAAAGGAATCAAGGGTCTTTCCCAACATCAAACAGCAAGAATCCTTGGCGTTTCACGAACACTTATTTCTAAGGCAAGATCTTGACCTTTGTTTTGACTTTGTGACTTTGAGGACGGTTCTTGTGGTCTAAAAAACCAAGAGAACCGTCCCTATTGACTACTGCTTAATTGAAAAGATTAATTCATCTTCAACGGCTTTAATTACTTTGCCAGTATCTTTAAAACCTACTGATAAATATAGTTGTTTTGCTATTTCGTTTTCGGGAACAATGGTTATAAATATTTCGTTACAATTAAATTGATTTACCATTTCTTTTATGATTAAGAGTAATGCTTGCTTGCCATAACCGTTACCATGAAACTTGTAATCAATCATAATTCTACATATTTCATAGCCAGCAAGTTCTTCAGAATAGCCATACATGGTAAAGCCTATGGGCGTATCATTTTGATAAATGGCTTTAACGGTCCAATTTTCTTCTATACTCGCTTGTGCTAACGATAAACAGTTTGAGGCAATTGTTTTTTCGAATACTTTGTTTCGTTGGTCTTCTGCACTGCTAAGTCTTACAATGTCTAACCAGTTTTGTTTAGTTACTTCATTTAATGTAATCATGTCATTTCCCTCTATCTAAATTTTAATCTCCGTTAATAATTTCTCTGTTTGGCGGAAATAACCTTTTTTGTGGCGGCAGTTTCTGTATTTTTTAACTTAAAAGCAATTTTTCAATTTGCCTTCTCAGAACGAATAGTGTGGGTAAAACAATATAGTTCTGGTGAATGAGAGTATACATAAATTAACTTTATTTCATTGTTTTGGGATGGTATAGTCTAAAGTGAAATCGCAAAATAGACTTTATTTTATGAGGGGGAGAAGCATGAAAAGCTTTG
This sequence comes from Neobacillus canaveralius, assembly GCF_047237705.1. Lineage (NCBI taxonomy): Bacteria > Bacillati > Bacillota > Bacilli > Caryophanales > Bacillaceae > Neobacillus > Neobacillus canaveralius. The sequence goes on from NZ_JBDFLL010000001.1 coordinate 628,461, forward strand.
AAGAGAAGTTGGATCAATATGCTGAATTAGTTGTCAAGATAGGTCTAAACATTCAAAAAGGACAGAGGTTACTAATCAATTCTTCTATTGAAACAGCTGATTTCACACGAAGAATCACGAAATATGCTTATGAATACGGGTGTAAACGAGTGTTTGTAGATTGGGTTGATCCGAGTCTGAATAGAATTCATTATTTAAACGCATCGGATGAAGTATTAAAGGATTTCATCCAACCATGGGAAATTGATAAGTTCAATAGCCTTGCCGACCAGAACGACTGTATGCTATACATTGCAGGTACTGATCCTAATGCATACGCAAATATCCCACCTGAACGTATTATGTTCGTACAAAAAAACGGTGCTGAAAAACTGCAAACCTTATCTCAAAAAAGACTAAAGGGTGATGTGCCCTGGGCAATCATCGGTGTACCCACTGAAGCCTGGGCAGTGAGTATTTATCCAGAGTTGAAAAAAGATGAAGCCGTAGCTGCTTTATGGGAAGCGATTTTTAAAACAGTAAGAGTCGATCAACCAGATCCGATCGCAGCGTGGAAGGAACATTCAGCTACACTTATAAAAAAAGTGGATTATCTGAACGAACAAAAGTTTAAGACACTGCATTATAAATCAAAAGGAACAGATCTTACCATCGAGCTTCATCCTGACCACAAATGGATAGGTGGTGGACATCAATCGACTTTTGGTACCACGTACATTCCAAACCTTCCAACAGAAGAAGTGTTTACGACTCCTTATAAATTTGGAGTAAACGGTACCGTTGCTAGTACAAAACCTTTATCTGCTTTAGGAAACTTAATCGAGAACTTTAGCCTCTCGTTTAAAGATGGAAAAGTGGTTGATTTTTCTGCAGAAAAAGGATACGAGACGTTAAAACAGCTTCTTAGTATGGATGAAGGTATGTTATATCTTGGTGAAGTGGCGCTCGTGCCACATGATTCACCCATTTCGAATTCCGGTATTATCTTTAATAATACATTGTTTGATGAGAATGCTTCATGCCATCTGGCGATTGGAAACGCGATTTCCATGGCACTTCATGATGCAAAGAATATAAGCTTTGAGGATTATGAGAAAAAAGGCATTAATCATAGCAATGGACACACTGACTTTATGATTGGTTCAGCCGATCTCGAGATTGAAGCTGAGTATCATGATGGAAGAAAAGTGCCTCTGTTTAAAAATGGAAACTGGGCATAACATGACATTTGACATTGGGGACGGTTCTGGTGGTTTTTTGAGCCACCAGAACCGTCCCCATGGTCATGATTTATCACATTGCTTCATTGTAGAATACGTATTCTCTAAAAAAAACTGGCAAATCAAGAAGTGAAGGTAATTCAGCAAATGTACTCTTTTGCTCCATTTCTAAATCCACAATATTATAGCTCCATTCAATTTCTGATGGAATATGAATCGCATTTATACCTAATTCTATTGCGGGTTTTATATCTGTTTTGAGTGAATTGCCTATCATCCAAATGGATTTCTTGCTAGCGGGGATCTTATTTATAACCTTTTTTAAGGCTTTATTGTTTTTATGTTGAGAAATATACACTCTTTCTTCGAAGTAGGGTTCTAATCCTAATTGTTTAATTTTTCTGGTTTGATTTTTTACATCGCCGCCAGTGAATAAGTAGAGTTGATGACCGTCCTCTTGTAATTTATTCAGGACATCATACATATAAGGAAAAGGCTCCACTTCTGTCTCAAAAACACTCCGGCCAATATTTCGAACTTGTTCTACTTCATTTGCCTTTATTCCCTTACCATATTTTTGACAAAAGTAAAAATAGGTTGCTACAAGCGATTCAGGAAATTTTTCTGAAAGTAAGCCGTGTATCTCGACACTTTTTAAATCAATTTCTAATTGCTTTTGCTTGATTTCTTCATCGGATGGTGTTTTAATCCATTCTTTTATTTGCTTAACAAATTGGTTTTTCGCTTGCTCAAAGTATTTATTACAGTGGATTAGAGTATCATCCAGGTCCAATATTAAGGTTTGTTGATTCATAACCAATTCCCCCTTAAATAGTGGTGTAAACTAATTATATGGGTAAACTTTATATCAATGATAAAAACAGCATTTCCCAATTCAAATTTAGTTCATATGTATTAACGTAACTGTAATATATCATTTTTTTGATGCAACGATTATGGGTATTAACTCCTAGAATTCTTTAAGGAATTATATTAATATTTTTCAATTTCAAAATAAGTTCTTGAATGTGGAGGATTCATGTTTAGGGAAATTCACTTCGGTTGACGAAATGTTTACCCTATGCTAATTTCATTGCATGCACTTTATAATCCATTTCTTAATAAATAGCATGTCACCCGTTATTGCACAAATAGAGTGGATTAAGAATGAACTAAAAAGTATATGCAGCCAAATGAGTGGAAACGGGTGAATAGAAAGGACAGAAATAGTGAATAAATTAACAGGTACAAAACGATTGCAACTAGCTTTACTTTTAGGGTCACTTTCATTATTAGGTCCTTTTACCATTGATACGTATTTACCTTCCTTTCCCACCATTGTAAAGGAGTACAACACAACTGCTTCCTTAGTACAAATTAGTTTAACGACATGCCTATTAGGATTGGGATTGGGTCAATTGGTTATTGGACCCATGAGTGATGTTCAAGGGCGTAAGAAGCCGTTGCGATTTTTCCTCATTATGTATTTAATCACTTCTGTGATATGTGCATTTGCCCCTACTATTTACATCTTTATCGGGGCTCGTTTCTTGCAAGGCTTTGCAGCAGCAGGAGGGCTTGTTATTTCGCGAGCCATTGTTCGCGATGTCTATAGTGGAAGGGAACTCACCAAGTTCTTCGCTTTATTGATGTTAGTGGGGAACCTTGGGCCGATTGTAGCACCGATTGCAGGCGGGATTATACTGGCATTTACCGATTGGTCAGGCGTTTTTCTTGTTCTAGCTTGTATAGGGATTGTATTGTTTTTAATCGTTTTATGGAAACTGGAAGAAACATTACCAAATGAAAACCGTGTCCCGAGTGATATTTCACAAATTGTGAAGAATTTTGGCTCTTTGTTAAAAGATCGCCAGTTCACCGGTTATGCCCTTACGCAAGGCTTCATGGTTGCAGGAATTTTCGCTTATGTTTCGGGAATATCGTTTGTCTATCAGAATATTTATGGTGTGACTCCCCAAGTGTTCAGTCTATTGTTTGGAGTCAATGGAATTGCGCTCATTATTGGAACTCAGATGGTTGGCCGCTTTGCAGGTGTTTTTTCAGAGAGAGCTTTTTTAAAGATCGGGTTATTGATTGCCAATTTATCAGGTTTGGCTTTATTGGTTGCTCTTCTAGTTAAGGCACCGCTGATTGCTGTTGCCATTCCAATTTTCTTTTTTGTCTCATCAATTGGAATCACTGGTACCACTTCGTTTGCATTAGCAATGGAAACACAAGGACATATTGCAGGAAGTGCTTCTGCGCTATTAGGACTCCTTCCATTTGTACTAGGATCATTAACGGCGCCCCTCGTAGGAATTGCCGGGGAATATTCAGCGATTCCAATGGCGGTTATTATGTTTTCAGCAAGCTTACTGGCATTCTTATCTTATTACGGATTAGTCGGAAAAGCTTCTTTAAGGGTTCAGGCTATAAAATAATAAAGTAATTCTAACCCATTCTAGTTTTCATCTGGAATGGGTTTTTTTGTAAATTTTAAGAGTTTATTCAAAAGTATTAAAAGCTCCCTCCATTTCGTCAATCCTCGCACTTATTTTCGGTGAAAACCCGTGATGATAATAGGTTTCTCCCCAAACTAATCAAATGTTTAATTACCTTGTTTGATGTCATAACCCTGCCACTTCACTCGAAGTTTGTCGAAGAATATAGGTAAAATGTCATGGGTTATTTTATCTAATTTCGAAGGAATTGGAGGGGTTCTTGTCGAATAGTTAATTTACTTTTCGAAATTTTTTTAGAAATAAAAGAGAAAACGAGCGTTAGACTTGAATATGTGAAGTTGTGTAAAAAGCTTATTGATTACATTAATCAAAACTACACTAAGAAACTCATAGAAAAATGGTGAAGTTATAAATTTAATTGTGAAAGGTGCATAATATATGATACCTAAACTAAAACCAATTGATTCACAAGTAGAGACTAAACACAATCCACTATACATTCCAGTTGCAGGTAAGTTTTGGATAAGCCATTGTTTTGCACTTTTATGGTTATGCATTTCGATTTATATAGCTCACCCTTGGTTAGAAGATTTAGCTTATCATGTATCCTATCCTCTGGCTTTACTTATCATTGGCGGGTTAGCGTACATTCCGGGTTATATGAACGCTTTTCTGGTCATAAGCCTAATTTTAGATCGCCAGCCTCCCTCTAAGAATGAAGATCCTCACGATGAAATTACGATACTTATCGCTGCACATAATGAAGAAGATAAAATTTTTCAAACGTTGCAATATATAGATAGACAAGACTATTTAGGTAAATTAATGGTAATAGTCATTGATAACTGTTCAACAGATGAAACGGTTAATGAAGTGAGAAAAGCAAAGAAAAAATTATCGATTGATATTAGGTTGGTTCATGAAAGAAAACCTGGAAAGTTTCACGCCCTAAATTATGCGCTAAAGTCTATTCCCACACCCTATTTCATTACATTAGATGCTGATACACTGCTTCATCACTCTTCTATCCGTTATCTTGTATCAAGAATGAAATTCAGCCCAGAAGAAGTTTGCGCTGTCGCAGGCAGTGTTTTGGCGAAAAACAGTAGAGAGAATTTATTAACTAAAATGCAAGAATGGGATTATTTCTTGGGTATCGCCTCTATTAAAAGACTTCAGGGGCTATATCAGGGGACCTTAGTAGCCCAGGGTGCATACAGTCTGTACAAGACAGAATGCATTAAGGAAGTGGGAGGTTGGCCGGATGCCATAGGTGAAGATATCGTTTTAACTTGGCGTCTGCTTGAAAGAAAATGGAAGGTTTACTTTGAGCCATGTGCGGTTGCCTTTACGGAAGTTCCCAGTTCCTTTAAACATTTGGTACGGCAACGAGCAAGATGGGCAAGGGGCATGATTGAAGGATTACATGAAGTGAAACCTTGGAAACAGCCGCAAATTTATGTGAAATATATGACCGGAATTAATTTAATCATGCCTTTCTTAGATTTAACCTTCACATTATGTTGGATTCCCAGTCTCATATTGGCGTTTTTCGGGAACTTCTTGATTGTTGGGCCAGCGACATTATTTGTTTTGCCTTTAACACTTATCAGTTATAGTTTCCTCTATTTCTATCAAAGAAATTTTGTATTCAAACGTTTAAAACTTAGAATTCGTAAAAATATAATAGGCTTTATTTTTTACTTTCTTTGCTACCAAATAATCATGTCTCCTGTATCTGTTTACGGTTACCTACAAGAGTTTCTAAAATTTAAAAGAAAATGGAAGTAATGCATTTAAAGACAAAAGAGAGACAATAGGGACGGTTCTTGTGGTCTATAAAAACCATAAGAACCGTCCCTATTGTTCTTAAAATGCTGGGAGGGTACAAGGAAAATGGGTTTGGCGTAAATGAAGGACAGATCAATATTCCTTTAAATCAATTTATTTAGCAAAGACAGGTGCAGTAACCGACTTCTTCCATAAGCAAAAAAGATCTTCATACAAAAACGCAGACCTGTTAAACGGTCTGCGTTTTTATCATTTGCTTGCATGGTTTTTCTTTGAAATAATTACTTCCAATTCTAACTTAATTCGATTGTGCCACAGGCTTGATTTGTCTGCTGCCCTGCTGTTCTAACTTTCTAACCACTTCTAAGCTTGTATCCACTCGTTTAACGAATAGAGCTAATACGAGTGCAACGATATTGATAACGAGTGTTACATAGAAGGAATATTGAATCCCCGCTAATAAAGCCTGCTGCGTTAATAAAGCAGTTGAAGCTTCTGTTAGAGTCGTTGGATCAACACCAGCCATAAGGCTCTTCGCTTCTGATTTTGTAACGGAGTTCATAATCGTTACGAGTACTGCTGTCCCGATGGAACCGGACACTTGTTGAGCTGTATTGTTAATCGCTGTACCGTGCGGATTTAACACAGTCGGTAATTGGTTTAACCCGTTTGTCATGATTGGCATCATTACCATAGACATCCCCAACATACGTAACGTGTAAACAAGAATAATATAGGTGTAGCTAGAATCGATTTGTAAATGCGCCAGCATATAAGTAGAAATGCCGGTAATGGTAAGCCCGATGACTCCTAGTATACGCGGGCCAAATTTATCAAAAAGTTTACCGGTAATAGGTGACATAATCCCCATCACAACCGCACCTGGCAGCATCATCAATCCTGAATCAAGTGGTGAAATTCCACGAACGTTTTGTACATAAGCAGGTGTTAAAATCATACCTGAGAACATGGCTACTGCGTTGACAATCGCAATCACAGATCCAAGTGCAAACATTGGATATTTATAAACACGTAAATCTAATAATGGCTGATCCATCTTTAATTGACGAACAATAAACGCGATTAAGGCTATGCCACCAACGATGATCGTGGTTAAAACGATGGTATCATCCCATCCGTCCGAGCTTGCTGAACTTACACCATAGAGTAATCCGCCAAAACCGATGGACGATAATACGACTGAAAGGTAATCAAGTGTTGCATTTTTGTTTTGTTCCATTACATTTTCTAGCTTCCAAACAGCCAATAATAAACTAATAACGGCTAATGGTAAAATCATTTCAAACAATACGCGCCAGTCGTAGTATTCTACGATGTAACCGGATAGCGTTGGTCCGATTGCTGGTGCTGTAATCATAACTAAACCGAAGATACCCATTGCGGTACCACGTTTTTCACGTGGGAAGCTTACTAACATAATGTTCATTAATAAAGGTCCCATGACGGAAGAACCTGCTGCCTGAACCATGCGACCTGTAAGTAAGAGACCAAAGTTTGGCGCAAAAGCTGCGAGTAGTGTACCTAGTGTGAATAGTACCATGGATGTAATGTATAAACTACGATTTGAAAACCGTGTTAGTAAAAAGGCTGACGCCGGAATTAAGATTCCGCTGACAAGCATATAGCCTGTAGCTAACCACTGAACGGTGGAGTAATCTTTGATTTCTAAATCTACCATAATCGATGGAAGTGCCACGTTTAATAGTGAGTTATTTAAAAAAGAGACAAATGCCCCAACAAATAAGATCGCTATCATCAAATATGGTGGTTTCTTTTGTAGTGCTGTATCCATATATTTTTTTCTCCCTTTTGTTAAAATTTTTGCAAGCCTCTTTTTAGGAGGTCAATTTGTCCGAGATAATTTTCTAGCGCTTCTTCATCGCTATATTCCTTAACGAACAGTTGAACAAGGTTTTGAAAGGTGACACCCATCAGAATTTTCAATACATGGTGAAGTTCTTGTTCATCATTAATGTTCAATTTGCTTGTATCAATTAATTTGATGGTATTAAAATATTGAGTTTTCTGGGTTTCCTCATAAACATTATTTGCCAAGGTTTTTTCATGCTTATAGTTCATATTTAAATAAACATTTTTAAAGAAGTTTTTGTGTTCTGGATTTCGATGGACCTCGAGCATAAATTGAAAGGTTGCAATAAACGACTCAAATAAATCTCCTTTTTTGTCCATAAGAACAGAAATAAATCGTTGATTATTTTTTTTCGCTAATTGATTTAGCAAATAATAAAATAGATCCTCTTTGTCCTCAAAATATTGATAAAAGCTACCCCTCGGAATTCCAGCGCTTTTGATTATGTTAGCAACGGATGCTTCATGTAACGGAACTCTAGAAAATTCCGTTTTAGCAGCCGCAATTAAAGTTTCTTGTTTATCCTTCGATAAGTGAAAATACGTTTGTTTTGGCATAATGATTCTCCTATCCGAAATGTGACATCGTGTCACAACTGAGTACTAACAGATTATAGATGACACTGTGTCATAAGTCAATAAAAAAGTGACAACGTGTCATTTTTGGTGCCTGTCACCTTTTTTCACCTTTTTAAATGAGGCTCTTAAATTCGGAATGTTGTTAATTTTGTGTTTTAATAGAGTGATACGTTAAAGTAGTCAAAAGGAGTGGAAGATAGTTGCTTACGAACCATTTAGATTTTAGACTTGAACCGCAATTAAAAGAGCTCTATGAAGAACATAAGAGAAGAGCTGCAAAAATAGATTGGGGCTATCATGATTTCTTGCCTTGGGATAAAGCGCAGGATTTTAAGAGGGTACCTTGGAACCCTGAGCAGGTAACATTGCCGGCGGGTGTGGTAACTGCAGTAGAGACGGCTCTTTTAACTGAGGTGAATCTACCTTGGTTTACATCCCACCTGGATCAAACCTTTAAAGGGTCGCTTTCTGTCATCAAGGATTTTGTCCATACCTGGACAGCAGAAGAAGATCAGCATTCAAACCTTTTGGAGACATATCTTTTGATAACAAGAAACGCAGATCCTAAACGTATTCGTCAATTGCACAAGATGACGGTAGAAGGAGGTTGGGAGCCTGATTTTCATACCCCTTTTGAGACGATGGTATATACGTCGCTCCAGGAACTGGCAACCATGGTGTTTTATTATAATGTTGCGAAGGTAGCAGGATCACATGATAAAGAATTGGCTACGCTACTCAGACGTCTCGCCAAGGATGAAACGCTGCATTATGCTTTTTATCGCGATGTTATCAAGCTACACCTGCAATTGGAACCGAATTATTGCTACTACCTTGGTTATGTGATTAAGAATTTCCAAATGCCAGGAACGGTTATGCCTGATTTTGAAGACCGGATGTCTATTATTGCAAAGGAAGCCAATTACGGGCCGCTTGAATACTTTGATCAAGTGCTGGATGTTATTGTGGAATATTGGGATATTGAGAATCTTAGACCGATTGCTCCTGAAGCAGAAAAGGCTCGGTTGGATATTCTAAACTATCATGCAAGGCTTAAGCGGGTAAGAGATCGATTTTATGCTGGTTCGAACCGTAAAGTTTAAACTGCCTCCATCCTTGAGTTTAAGCGAATTTGTTTATGCCGATAAACAAAGGAAATATGCAGGTAAAATGGAATTTATGCAGGTAAACGAAAAAAATTCGCAGGTAAGGACCAAATTTATGCAGGTAGAGGACTTTTAAAAAAAGATAGCTTAAAAACAGCACCTGAATCCAGAATCTACGCTTAAATCTGAGTCTAATATCCATAAATAAATAGGAAATATAAATGCCAGAGCCAGGCCGTTAGCCTGGCTTTTTCAACGTTAGATTGGGGTGGATGATTTGTTATGCCGATAAACAAAGGAAATATGCAGGTAAAATGGAATTTGTGCAGGTAAACGAAAAAAATCCGCAGGTAAGGACCAAATTTATGCAGGTAGAGGACTTTTAAGAAAAAAGGTAGCTTTAAACGTCTCCCAAGTTCCCCAGTCTAACGCTTCCGTTTCCGCTCATTTGATTTTTTTATTTTCATTAGCTTTGTCGAAGGCTGCTTCCAGATCCATTTCAGATAACGTGATAGTTGAGGATCTTCTTTTAATTCAGGGATGGTTGTTAATCGGGCTGCGATTTCTGCATTGGTATAAAGAGCATGGATTTGTTTATGGCAAGGGATACATAAGTTGGCGGTAGGTCCAAATGTACCACCCATTTCTTTGGGCAGCAGATGATGAACTGTTGTCTCAACCTCATCTCGCTCACAAAGTTCACATCTACCCATTCGTATTCCTCCTTAACGAATCCTGTCCATTGCTAGCGCACCATGATCAAATAATGCTCACCAGATCACAAGTTGATGTAACGAGATGTATATATTTATTTGCATTTATTCCTTTTTACATTCATTCAAACCAATCGTATATGTATATTACCAGAGCTGGGCTGCGTCCAGATTATTTTTTTAAAAAGATCGCGTTTTTCTTAAAAAGCCTTATGCTGGATGTTCGTCCAAGCCATATTTCGATTTCTTAATAAACTAACTATATAAATAAGTTTGTTAAGAAGGGAGTAAGGAAAATGCCAGGTAAGAAAAAACACCATAAGCATCAACATGGCAAAGATAAGAAAGACAATAAGAAAAAACACGAACATAACGATAAGCACGATGGTGGCAATAAGCAAGATCAAAACGACAAGCACGATGGTGGCAATAAGCGAGATCAAAACGACAAGCACAGTGGCGGCAATAAACAGGACAAAAACGATAAGCACGGAGGTGGAAATAAGCACGACAATAACGACAAGCATGATGGCGGCAATAAGCAAGATCAAAACGACAAACATGAAGATTGTATGAAGCAGGATGATCACGACAAGCAGGACAAGAATGACAAACATGATTGTGGCTGTAAAAAGCAGGACAATAACAACAAGCATGATGATTGTCACAAGCAGGACAAGGATGACAAACATGATTGTGGCTGTAAAAAGCAGGACAATAACAACAAGCATGATGATTGCCACAAGCAGGACAAGGATGACAAACATGATTGTGGCTGTAAAAAGCAGGACAATAACAACAAGCATGATGATTGCCACAAGCAGGACAAGAATGACAAACGTAATTGTTGCTGTAAAAAGCAAGACAATAACAACCACCACCATGATGGCAGCAAGTGGGACAATAACAACAAGCATGATGGTTGGAACAAACAGGACATGAATGACAAACGTAATTGTGGCTGTAAAAAGCAAGACAATAACAACCACCATGATGGCAGCAAGTGGGACAATAACAACAAACATGATGGTTGGAACAAACAGGACAAGAATGACAAACATGATTGTGGCTGTAAAAAGCAAGACAATAACAACCACCACCATGATGGCAGCAAGTGGGATAATAACAACAAGCATGATGGTTGGAATAAACAGGACAAGAATGACAAACACAAAGATTGTGGCTGTAATAAAAAGCAAAACAAAAACAATCAACGCCATGATGATTGCCACGACAAGGACAAGAATGACAAGCACGATGATTGTGGTTGTAACAAACAAGACAACTATAACAAACATGATCAATACAGAAAGAATGACTGTGGTCAAAAGCAAGACAACAGATGTGGTCAAATGAAAGATAATGATCATAATCATGATCAAAAGCAAGACAATGATTATTACGGACGCAGACCATGCAGGAATATTGGTTGTATATTTAGATGTCGATGCTGGTAATTTTGAAAGGGAGCATTTCTATTGACTAGAATGCTCCCTTTTTAATGTACAGGATTTGATTTTAGAGACTTGTTCTTCCACTATAAAAGTGTCTATGTGGCCGGGCTCCTTCCACTGTGGTAACACCATTAAATTCATGATAATGGCCCCCATTTGGAAGCGGAATTGCTGGTCCTGTTACTCCCTGGATTTGGTGTCTATGTCTGTCGTCAACAGAAGTAAAGGTAAAATATCGATGGTTATGCGGGACCCCAGTGGGTGCTGGCTCGGTTGTTCCAGCGTATTGATGGCTGTGTCCATCTTCAAAAGAGGTAATGCCGCTAAAGCTGTGAACATGAACAGGCCTTCCGTCCCAAGATGTAATATACATTCGATGGGAATGCATCGGGTCTGAACCATCAGAAGCATACATAAAGCCAGAAACAGGGATATCCATGAAAAATCACTCCTAAAAAGCTTTTTAACACAGTATTCAACCTCGGAACAATTAGTGCCAATGACCCATAGTGATAATCTCTGATAGAAATGCTAAATTTTCATAATTCTTTTATAATAAAAGACAATTATTTTAACTAAATTATGATAGAAACTTTTCTATGCTGGGATTTATCCTGTTTTTACACAATCGTTTGATTGATAGGGAAGTTTGCAGAGAAGTGTCGAAGTCTGGGTGGAGATATAGTAGAATGAAAGCATCGGGTTTCTGGGAGTGAATGGATGTTGAGTCTATATAATTTTTTGAATAAACAGTTACTAAAAGAAGGTTATGAAGCATGATCACCGATTTGCTAACCACGTTAGAAGATGGAAAGAACAAATGGATTTATGAAGCGATAGATCGTTTTAATGAACGGTTTCTGGTCTTTGGAGATCAAAAGGATGGAACTGCTGAGAATCAAGTTATCGAGATGAAAAACAACGAGAAAAGCATGTTCATGCAGAGGAGTCTTGATCTCGAGCGGATGGAGATAGAGCTGAAAACGCTGGTAGAAGGCATGGAGGCGGATAGGCGAACGATTGAGAACTTGGAGTTAACATGTGATGTTTTACATAAGGAACTTGCGATTTACGAGGGTGAAGAAAAGGCCTTGGATCAGATTCAGTTGGAAAAGTTCGAGTGCTTGTTGGATGACAAGTTTACATTTGATAGAAAGAATCAGGTCGTCTTTAAGGAGCGAAAGGTATCTAGGTTGTTGGAAAGCTATCAACTAGTCGAGATGGATATGGTAGATTTTTATCAAAGACAGCTATCGCATATTTGGCTGTTGTTTACAAAGAGCATGCAGAACATCTCGTCCAATGCCAAGTTTGATATTGAAACCAATCCGCCCGTAGTGGCTGTAAGTTTGAAGCATGGCAGGGGACTGGACCACTACATAAAGGTAGGAAATTTTGAAGAAGATTATTGGATTGTCCATGATACATTGGAATGGAATAATAATACCGTTTATGAGTATTATGACAACCAGATTGACCAGTATAAAAAGAATTGTAAAGAAGAAATTATGCGGCTTATTCATGATGAGAACGGGAATAAACTATTAGCTGAAGAAAAAGTACTAGAGTTGCAGGAAAAAATTAATCAGAAGGAAAAACATCTACTCGAGATTCAAGATAAATTGGGTAGAGCGAAGACGAAGTGGGAACAGAATAGACTGCGACCAAAAGTGCTGGATGATATGTTAAAAGAAGAGTTTGTGAAAACCGTGTCATACTGGCGGGAGAAGTTATTCGCGGAGAATGCTTCTGATGAGGAACGATGGGCCTACCACCAGTACTGTCAAATTATCTTAAAGCAAGCGGAGAGGATCATTGGATATGAATACGTCTAATACTGTTGATGAGAAATATACCGAGGCCATTCAATCACTTAGGAAAATTAATGACGACCTTTTTTATGATGACTTGAAAAAGCTGATGAAAGACCGAGAAGAAACGATTGCGGCCTTGAATGAAGAAGTTTATGAATCTATTGAAAATATGCAACGTTCCATGCAAGGCTTCCCTATTCAGGTGAGTGAGAGGCTGAGGGAAGAGGTGATTGACCCTCAGAACGAGATATTTGAGCGCGGGATGGAAAGGTTTAATGAGAATACTCTCGTTCTAGAAAAGAAGATTGCCTTTTGGCACCAGCAATATCAGGAAAATCTGGAGAAGACGGAAAAGCTGTTAGCTGAAGCAAAAGGGTTCCAGCAGGAGGATCAAGCGTTTATCATCGGGGAAACAGATCGGGTACGGACGGATATTAGGCGGTTGCAGGAAGCTTTGAGTGAGCAGTCTTCCGCCTTGAATGTGAAATTTGAAGTGGTGAGTGATCGATTAGGGTTGATTTTACAAGAGATTATCGCCATTGAAGACAGGTATAAAGCGGAAATAGCAGAGTTGACACAGCAGGTGGTGCAAGTCCAGAAAGCGGCTCAGGACAAGTGGGATGAAAAGTGGAAGCAGAGTGTTAAAAGTGCTGAAAAGAGAGAAGGACTGTTTAAAAAATGGCTGATTGGGCTGGCTGTTGGGCAGGGTGTTTCGGTATTAATGATGGTTTTGTATTTTATTATGAAGTAACGTGAAGACCTGCTCTTGGAATGAGGGCAGGTCTTATTTTATTAGGTGCCGCTGCCAGGCTTTTTAGCTATTAGTTTGAGTGTGGAATTTAGTTAGGCAGATAAACAAAGGGAATAGGCAGATAAAAAGGGTAATATGCAGATAGAAGGAAGGAATCCGCAGGTAAAGGGGAGCATTTGGCAGGTAAGATGTTGGTGAGTAGAAAAGGTAACTAAAAAAGCGAACTTCGATTAAGATTCTAGGCGTAATTTAATGTGGTATATCCATATTTAGGGAAATTAATAACCATAGCCATGCCACAGCTTGGCTTTTTAAGCTACTAGTTTGAGTGTGGAATTAGGTAGGCAGATAAACAAAGGGAATAGGCAGATAAAAAGGGAAATATGCAGATAGAAGGAGGAAAACTGCAGGAAAAGGGGAGCATTTGGCAGGTACGACGTTGGTGAATAAAAAAGGTAACTAAAAAAGCGAACTTCGATCATGATTCTAGGCTTAATTCAGAGTGGGATATCCATATTTAGGGAATTTAATACCCGTAGCCATGCCGCTGCCAGGCTTTTTAGCTATCCGTTTGAGTGTGGAATTAGTTAGGCAGATAAACAAAAGGAATAGGCAGATAAAAAGGAAAATATGCAGATAAAAGGAGGAAATCTGCAGGTAAAGCGTGGCATTTGGCAGGTACGTAGATTTTGTTGAACAATAAAGCGCACTACGATTACTACCAAAGTAAAAGCTTGAGGACCTTTCTCAAGCTTTTACTATTTTTATAGAGGAAGGTAGCAAAATATTGGAAGAAGAAAAGCGCTTGCAAAATTAGAAACCTAGTTTTATAATACTTGTATACAAGTATCCTTGTATTACATTAAGAGGGTGAAACTATGACAGAAACAAAGGAATTTCTTTATCCCGAGAAAAGTCTTTCAAAAGCTTCTGCTGGTGACCGTGTAGCTTGCGAGCTTAGAATGCGTATTATTTCAGGTGTAATTGAAAGCGGCACCATCTTATCTGAAAATAAATTGGCTGCTGATTTTGCGGTGAGCAGGTCACCCATTCGGGAAGCGTTAAAAATACTAGCATCAGAAAATATCATCCGATTAGAAAGAATGGGTGCAGTTGTTATTGGTTTAACAGAAAAAGAAATACATGAGATTTATGATGTTCGGCTGCTTATTGAAACGTTTGTATTCGAACGTCTTATAAAACTGGAAACTAAACAACTATCAAGAGAGCTTAGTAAAATATTAGAAATGATGAAAGTCGCGATAAAATATCGTGATGCTGACGAATTTGCCCTGCAGGACGTCTTATTTCATGAAACGATTATTCGGTCAATTAACCATTCGCACATGCTGATGATTTGGGATAACTTAAAGCCTGTGATGGAATGCTTAATTCTTTTATCGATGCGTTTGCGCATAAAAGAAGAGTACGAAGACTTTACCAGGGTTATACGAAATCATGAGATTTATATAGAAGCGATCGAATCGAAGGATCGAGAGCTCATGCTTGAATCTTTACATCTAAACTTTGATGATGTTCAAGTTCAAGGAACAGTTGATGACCTCTGGATGTCACAACAAATGCTAGCTAAAGGGGCTGTGCAAAAAAATGACTAACTATATGTTAGGCGTAGATATCGGAACAACAAGTACCAAAGCAGCACTATTTACGGAAAAAGGCGAAGTGATCCAGGTAGAGAATCATGGGTATCCACTTTACACACCGGATATGTCTACAGCCGAGCAAGATCCGAATGAGATTTATCAAGCTGTTTTGCAAGCGATTACCAATATATCGAAACGTCATCCTGATAAAAAATTATCTTTCATATCATTTAGCAGCGCCATGCATAGTGTCATCGCAATGGATGAAAACGACCAGCCGCTGACAGCTTGTATCACTTGGGCGGATAATCGCAGTGAAGCTTGGGCACATAAAATAAAGGATGAGTTGAACGGACATGAAGTCTACAAACGGACTGGAACACCGATTCACCCGATGTCACCATTAACCAAAATCGCTTGGATTGTCAAAGACCGTCCTGAAATCGCTGTTAATGTAAAAAAATATATCGGGATTAAAGAATTTATTTTTAAAAAGTTCTTTGATCAATATGTTGTCGATCATTCACTCGCATCATGTATGGGCATGATGAATCTAGAAAACTTGGATTGGGATGAAGAAGCATTAAAAATCGCGGGTGTAACAAGAAATCAATTATCTGAACTCGTTCCAACAACGCAAATTTTCCGCAACTGTAATCCTGATATCGCCAAACAAATGGGTATCGATCCACAAACTCCTTTTGTCATTGGTGCCAGTGATGGAGTCCTTTCTAATCTTGGTGTCAATGCGATTGGAAAAGGCGAGATAGCTGTTACCATTGGGACAAGCGGTGCGATTCGCACGATTATTGACAAGCCGCAAACGGATGACAAGGGAAGAATTTTCTGCTATGCGTTAACGGAAAAGCATTGGGTCATCGGCGGCCCGGTAAACAATGGTGGAATCGTCCTTCGCTGGATTCGGGATGAATTTGCCTCTTCTGAAATCGAAACAGCGAAAAGATTAGGAATTGATCCATACGAAGTATTAACCAAGATTGCCGAACGCGTAAGACCAGGCTCGGATGGATTATTATTTCATCCCTACCTCGCAGGTGAGAGAGCGCCATTATGGAACCCTGATGTACGCGGCTCATTCTTCGGTTTAACTCTGTCACATAAGAAAGAACATATGATTCGAGCAGCGTTAGAAGGTGTCATTTACAATTTATACACTGTTTTCTTAGCATTAACGGAATGCATGGATGGTCCCGTAACTCGAATCCAAGCAACAGGAGGCTTCGCAAGGTCGGAGGTTTGGCGGCAAATGATGTCCGATATTTTTGAATCGGAAGTAGTCGTTCCCGAAAGTTATGAAAGTTCATGCCTAGGGGCTTGTATTTTAGGGCTATATGCCACAGGAAAAATCGATTCATTTGATGTTGTTTCTGAAATGGTTGGTAGCACCTTTACACATGCACCTGAAGAAGCTGCAGCAAAAGAATACAGGCAATTGCTGCCGATCTTTATTCACTTATCAAGAGTATTAGAAGAAGATTATACACGGATAGCTAATTATCAAAGAAAGCTTACACCACACAACTAACTTGGAGGTTTTCATCATGCCATTAATTATTGTAGCACTTGGAATTGTAGCCTTACTTATTTTAATCATGGGTTTGAAATTAAACACCTTTATTTCTTTAATCATCGTATCGTTTGGGGTGGCATTAGCCCTTGGCATGCCATTAGAAGAAGTAGTTAAAACCATCGAAGCCGGATTAGGCGGAACACTTGGACATATTGGTTTGATTTTTGGACTTGGAGCAATGCTCGGTAAGTTAATCGCTGATTCAGGCGGTGCGCAGCGAATTGCGATGACGCTTGTAAAAAAATTCGGTGAAAAAAATACACAATGGGCAGTAGTAGTTGCTTCATTCATTATTGGTATCGCGTTATTTTTTGAAGTAGGTTTAGTATTATTGATTCCAATTGTTTTTGCGATTTCAAGAGAATTAAAAGTTTCGATCTTGTCACTCGGTATTTCAATGACAGCAGCACTATCCGTAACACACGGTTTCTTGCCGCCGCACCCAGGACCAACAACGATTGCTGGTGAGCTTGGTGCTGACATTGGTGAAGTATTACTTTATGGTTTCATTTGTGCTGTTCCTACGGTTATCTTGGCTGGACCAGTTTTTACAAAGATTGCGAAAAAAATTGTTCCTGATTCATTTACAAAAATGGGCAGCATTGCTTCATTAGGTGAACTAAAAACATTTAAACTTGAAGATACACCTAAATTTGGTATCAGTGTATTTACTGCATTACTTCCGGTTATTTTAATGTCAATTGCAACTATCATTACCTTGATGCAAAAAACATTGGGCTTTGAAGATAATACTGTACTGGCAGTCATTCGATTTATCGGTGAAGCGGGTACAGCTATGTTGATCTCGCTATTATTTGCGGTTTATTCAATGGGTATTGCAAGAAAGATTCCGATGAAGGATGTTATGGAGTCTTGTACACAAGCGATTCTGCACATTGGTATGATGTTGTTAATCATCGGAGGCGGCGGAGCCTTCAAACAAGTATTAATCAACGGCGGCGTTGGTGACTATGTAGCGGAATTATTCAAAGGAACTGCTATATCACCGATTATCCTTGCATGGATGATTGCTGCCATTTTACGTATAGCATTAGGATCAGCTACCGTTGCGGCCTTAACAACAGCTGGTTTAGTGATTCCAATGTTAGGACAATCTGATGTTAACCTTGCACTGGTCGTTCTTGCAACAGGTGCGGGAAGTGTCATTCTTTCCCACGTAAACGATGCTGGTTTCTGGATGTTTAAAGAATACTTTGGTTTAAGTATGAAAGAAACATTTGCAACGTGGACCTTACTTGAGACGATTATTTCCGTAGCGGGATTAGGATTTGTTTTATTATTAAGCTTGTTTGTATAGGTACTTTCAGGCAGTAAACCTAAGGGTTTTACTGCCTATTCACCTTAGAAAAAGGAGTATGAAAATATGTTGAATACAATAGGAGTTATTGGTTTAGGCGTTATGGGAAGTAATATCGCTTTAAATATGGCGAATAAAGGGGAACAAGTCGCTGTTTATAATTACACGAGAGATTTAACAGATCAGCTTGTGGAAAAACTTGATGGCCAGGCAATTACCCCATACTATGAAGTTCAAGATTTTGTACAATCGTTAGAGACTCCGAGAAAAGTCTTTGTGATGGTTACTGCCGGCAAAGCTATCGATTCGGTGATTGCCTCATTGGTACCACATCTTCAAGAAGGTGACGTCATTATGGATGGCGGTAACTCTCATTACGAAGATACGGAACGTAGATATGATGAGTTAAAGTCAAAAGGTATCGGTTATTTGGGAATCGGGATTTCTGGCGGCGAGGTTGGAGCATTGGAAGGACCATCTATCATGCCTGGCGGCGATCAAGACGTTTATGAAAAAGCAGCACCCATTCTTACAAAAATAGCGGCCCAGGTCGACAATACCCCTTGCTGCGCTTATATGGGGCCAAAAGGTGCCGGTCATTTTGTAAAAATGGTACATAACGGGATCGAGTATGCCGATATGCAACTCATTGCAGAAGCCTATACGTTTTTAAGAGAAAGGTTACACTTATCCGTTGATGAAATTGCTGACATTTTTGAAACCTGGAATCAAGGTGAACTGAAAAGTTATCTAATCGAGATTACTGCAGAAATTTTACGTAAAAAGGATGAGGTAACGGGCTTACCACTGATTGATGTGATTCTTGATAAAACAGGACAAAAAGGGACAGGTAAATGGACGAGCATGCAAGCCATCGATAACGGAATATCGGCATCTATTATTACACAGTCTTTGTTTGCCCGCTATCTATCCTCCCTAAAAGAAGAACGAGTTCATGCTCAGGATATTTTAGCTGGTCCAGCGTTCGAAGCGCAGAATTTCGATCGTGATGAGTGGATTGAGTCCATTCGACAAGCATTATATGTCGGTAAAGTTTGTGCTTATGCGCAGGGATTCACTCAATATAAAACGACTTCTGAACTGTATGGATGGGATTTACCTTTAAAAGACATTGCTCTTATATTCCGCGGCGGCTGTATCATTCGTGCAGAATTTTTAAACGTTATTAGTGAAGCTTATGATGAGCAGCCAGCTTTGGCGAATTTGCTGATCGCCCCTTATTTTGCTGAAAAGGTGAAAGATTACCAAATGGGATTGCGTAAGGTTGTCTGTGATGGCATTACTGCTGGAATTTCGTTTCCGTGCTTAAGTGCTTCTCTTTCTTACTATGATGGTTACCGGACAGCTGTCTCAAATGCCAGCCTCTTACAAGCCCAACGTGATTACTTTGGCGCCCACACCTACGAACGCAGGGATATGCCTGGAGTCTTTCATACAAATTGGCAATAATAGCAATCCTACTCCTTCGTTGGGGTAGGATTATTTTTTGTATACGAAAAAAGATTCGGCAATTTGCCGAATCATAAAAAGGGGGAAATATGAAAAAGCGAGAAAGATAATAGGAGGTCCTTCTCATACATATATCTTACCCCGTATTCATGAACAAACTATGAATAAAGGTTTACGTTATTATTAATTTCACTAGATGAAAGAAAAGAGGCTGGCTTCAACTGAAACCGGCCTCCTAGCTATTAAACTATCTCATATTCAGTAACATTGCGGTCAATCACGCGTGCTCCTTTTACAGAGGCAAAGTTACCATTTGTAGATGTGAAGACTCCAGACGAAATCATTTCCTCCATCGCAGCCTTTACTACTCCTTCCTCAATCGGTTCCTTTGGGTTTTCTACTGATAAACGTGCAGTTTTTCCAAACTCGGTAACAAACTCTAACTCTAGTGTTTTAGCCATTTTATTCACCTCCTATCAAATTTATTTTTCGATTATGCTAGTAAATCAGCATTGTCAACTCTCTCGATATTGCTGAGAGTATCATTGGATAACCCAATAAGGGCTTGTGCTGCCTGTAAAAGTTGATCGGGTGTGGCGGATTTTTGGATATTACTGAATGCCTTTGCTTTAAGAACCGGTTTGCCTTCATCATCCATACCTACCTGGAACACCAAACGTAACTTAGACGCTGTTACTACTGCTTGTGCCATCGTTATCACCTCCTTTCACCCTTTTATATATAAAAAAATAGGAAAAAAGGACATGGTGATTGAAAAATTATTTGAAATTTTAATAAGAAATGTTTTTTGGGGAAGATTTTTGAGTGGGATTAAGCGGAGATTTTCCGTTTAAATGAAGAATGGAGCTCGTTTCTGGGGAGACAAGCGGAGGTTTTCCGCTTATGCAAAGCAAAATCCTCCATTTTAGAATTTTTCGAGTCAATAGGCGGAATCCCTCCGTCTAGTTAAGCCCTTTTTGATAATATTTACTTGATAAGCGGAATTTTTCCGTCTATTTATCACTAGGGTGCTTAACCTTATCTCTCAACGAATAAGGTGCCGAATGGTATACTTGGATAAAAAGGCGAAAGAAGTGAGAATAGGAAATGAACTTAAAGAAAATACACCATATCGCAGTTATTTGTTCTAACTATGAAGTTTCGAAGGATTTTTATGTGCGAGTTTTAGGACTAACAGCAATAAGGGAAGTGTATCGCGAGGAAAGAGACTCTTATAAACTGGACCTTGAGGTAAATGGACAATACCAAATTGAGTTATTTTCCTTTCCAAACCCACCGGCACGGGTCAATTCTCCCGAGGCTGCAGGGTTAAGACATTTGGCATTTGAAGTGGACAATATCGAAGAGGCTGTCCAACAATTAAAAGATATGCAATTGGAAGTAGAGGACATACGGATAGACCCATGGACACAAAAAAAATTTACTTTCTTTGCGGATCCGGATGGGTTACCGATTGAACTTTATGAATTTTAAGTGCAGACCACGGGTGTTAATCGTCAGCAAACATTTCACCTAGATACTCTGCATGGTCGAGATACTGTAATACAAATTCATCTAAGGTCATGGGGATATTGGTGTCTTCTAACCAATAATCATAACTAACTGCAATCGTTTTTTTGATGAGATCGTGGCAAAGCCATTTTTGGGCTAATGGATGTTGTAAACCGGAGAGGACTTCATTTACTTCCTGGATACTGGTAATCATGAACACCCCCTATAGATTGCCTTTTTAGTATATGCAAAAACTTTCCATTAAGAGTTAAAATTTTTTAAGAAGGGTATTTTATTGTTATTTTTTGGCTAAATGATTGATATCAGGATATAGTAATATATGTGGAATTGTGATAGCATATAAAGCACTGTAGAAAGAGGAAGTGAGCTTGCGTGATTAATATAACCGTGCCAAAGCCAGAAGTTACCATTACGAAACAAGATAATCCAGAGATGAGCAACATTTATGGGTTTACTGATTTTCATCTTATCCCGCGTGATAAGGGTGGAATTTTCATGTTTTATAACAAGGATAAAGAGCTGCTGTTTGTAGGGAAAGCAAGAAAGCTGCGACCAAGAATCAAGAAACATTTTGAGGATACCGTATCTCCAGTAAAAAACCATCGAGATGAAATCACAAAGATTGAAGTTTGTGTCATTGAAGACCCAACACACAGAGAAATTTATGAAACGTTTATCATTAATGAATCAAAGTCGAAGTACAATATCGACAAAGTGTTTTTTAGATAACAATAAAGGCAATAGGTAATGTCTATAAATGACCATGCCTATTGTTTTTTTTTATAAAGGATGAGGTTGAAATGGTAAGTACCTATATCTATACTTACTCGGGTTATGAGGATGAACGCTCCTTACGTGCGCTGGAGATGCGCTCATTGTTTGGGACGGAATCACAAACGAATATCTTGGAAAGCACTGTAAAAATTGATCCCAGTCGTAGTCCGTTTATAAAGGAGAGAATCGCAGTACTTTTTGAAGGAGAGAGTATGGAAGGACTTCTTGAAAAATTAGCATACTTCCAAGTAACCGGAGAAACGTTTAAGGTGATTTGTGTGAAAAATGGCGAGGAACCATTTGAGAAGCGGCGAACGATTGAGCGAGAAGGAGGTCAGAGGATTAAGGGTGTAGCGGATATTCGGAATCCACAGGTTTTGTTTGCACTCATGCATGTAAACGGTAGATGGGTTTTTGGTGACTATGTGAAAAGTGAGTCTGTTTGGTTTCGCCATCAGCAAAAGCCACACAATTATTCCACCGCGCTCAGTACACGCGTGGCAAGAGCGTTGGTTAATATCGCAATCCCAAACCCAGCTGGGATAAAAGCTATTGACCCTTGTTGTGGAATAGGGACCGTACTGATTGAAGCACTATCGATGGGCATTGATATCGAGGGGAGCGACAATAACCCTGTTATTCTTGCTGGTACAAGAGAAAATATCGCACACTTTGGGTTTACTGGAGAAGTAAAGTTTAAAGACATGCGTACCATCACCAATCATTACGATGTCGCGATTATCGATTTACCCTACAATCTATGTTCAGTGATATCTCCAAAAGAGCAGCTGGAAATGCTTCAAAGTGCACGAAGGTTTGCGGATAAGGTTGTAGTGGTAACCGTGGAACACATCGATCCGTTACTGATTGAAGCGGGATTTGAGATTGTTGACACTGCACTTGCAAAAAAAGGGGCATTTTCCCGTGAAGTGATTGTTTGCAGGTAAGCTAATTACTTCTTCTAATTAATAGCTTGAAAAAGTGCAGAGTTTAACAGGCTCTGCACTTTTTTTGTGAATTTTTTTAAAAGATGTTTTTTAGATAAAGACTGTCCATATATTCACTTGAATTTATATGTATAATGTCGTAAAATTTAGTAAATAAGTTTACTAAATAATATACATCTTTAGAATTGAACATAATGAATATATGGAGGTTTCACAATGGCGACTATAAAAGATATAGCTGAAAAGTCGGGTTATTCGGCTTCTACCGTTTCAAGAGTTCTTAATAATGACCAAAGTTTGTCTGTTTCAGATGAGACGCGTGAAAAGATTTATGAGGTGGCGGAGGAGCTTAATTACCGCAGGAAAACGGTGAGGCTGTTAGTAAAGAATATCGCTTTTTTATATTGGCTTACGGATATAGAGGAATTAGAGGATGTCTATTTTAAAACAATGCGCATTGAGATTGAAAAAATGGCAAGGTTATACAATGTTGAAATGATTACTTACAAAATTTCCGATGGCATTCATCAAATTCCTGATACGATTGAGGGATTCATTGCTGTGGGGACCTTTTCTGACAAAGAACTTGCACATTTGAGAAGCATAACGACAAATGGGGTCTTTCTAGATACATCACCTGATCCGAATCATTTTGACTCTGTAAGACCGGATCTTCCGCAAATTACAAGAAAGACTGTAGATTTCTTAATGGAAAAAGGTCATACGGAGATTGGTTTTATTGGAGGGACCTACCACAATCCAAACACCGATGAGGATGAAATGGATTTGCGGGAGCGTGTGTTTCGCAGATATATGGAACAAAAGGGTTTATTGAAAGATTCTTATATTTTTCATCGCAGAGGATTTTCGGTAGAGAGTGGTTATCTTCTAATGAAAAAAGCCATTCAACAGCTCGGGGACCAGCTGCCAACAGCTTTCTATATTGCTGCTGATCCAATAGCTGTAGGCTGCCTTCAGGCGTTGAATGAGCATGGAATTACGATACCCAATCGTGTAAGTATTGTCAGTGTGAATAATATTAGTGTGACAAAATATGTCTCCCCGCCGCTTACTACCTTTCATATTGATCTAAGGGAAATCTGCAAAAATGCGGTTCTGCTATTGCTTGAACAAGTGATGGATAAAAGGAAACTTGTGAAAACTTTATATATTGGTTCTGAGTTAGTGGTTCGAAAAAGCACTAACTAAAGTTAAAGTAAAATAATTTACTATTTTTAGTAAAAAAATTGTTTACATGTTTTCCTCGCGGTGATATATTATATTTACTGAAACGCTTTCAATAGGCGTCAAGGTAAAGCGATTAATATTATATTTTGAAAGGATGTACATCCATGAAAAAGTTTAAAAAATATTTTGGCCTTATGAGTGGTGTTGCTTTAAGTTTATCCTTAGTGGCATGTGGACCACAGGACGACGCGAAAGATACTGGATACAAAAAGGAAGCAAATAAATCAAATGAATTACTCGTTTGGGAAGATATTATGAAGGGTGAAGGCATTAAAGATGCCATCGCCAAATTTGAAGAAGAAAACAATGTAAAAGTAAAGATGGTAGAAAAACAATATACAAAGCAAATTGAAGACTTGCGTCTTGATGGACCAGCAGGTACAGGTCCAGACGTTCTTACTATGCCGAGTGACCAGATTGGTACGGCTGTTACTGAAGGGTTAATCAAAGAATTAGATGTTGATGATACAACTCAAGGAATTTATACAGAAGCGGCAATGGACGCACAAAAGGTTGAAGGTAAGGTTTACGGATTACCAAAAGCAGTAGAAACAACAATGCTTTTCTACAATAAAGACCTTATCACTGAGGACAAGCTTCCAACTACTCTTGAAGGATGGTATGACTATTCTAAAGGTGTTGCCAATGGTGAAAAGTTTGGTTTCCTAGCTCTATTTGACCAAATTTACTATGCGAACAGTGTATTAAGCGGATATGGCGGTTACATCTTTGGTCAAGATGACGACGGCAGTTATGATCCAACTGATATCGGAATCAATAACGCTGGTGCAGTTGAAGGTGCACAATATATTCAAAAGTTCTATAAAGAAGGCTTATTCCCAGCAGGTATTGTTGGTGAACAAGGTATTAATGTAATCGAATCATTATTTACTGAAGGAAAAGCTGCGGCAATTATTTCTGGTCCATGGAATATCGAGCCATTTACAAAAGCGGGCGTAAACTTTGGTGTACAAAAATTACCTGAGCTTGGAAATGGTAAGAACATGGCTGCGTTTATTGGTGTAAAAAGCTACAACGTAAGTTCTTATTCTAAGAACCCTGAGCTTGCTGAAAAGTTTGTTGAATTCATTGCAAACGAAGAAAACTCTAAAACAAGATATGAAATTACAAAAGAAGTTCCAGCTGTAGCATCTTTAGCTACTGATCCTGTTGTTACTGAAAGCCCAGCTGCAAAAGCTGTTGCTGAGCAATCTAAATTCTCAGTATTAATGCCTAATATTCCTCAAATGAACGAAGTTTGGGCACCTGCTGATTCAGCCCTGCAAACAATCGCAACTGGTAAAGCGCAACCAAAAGAAGCATTAGATCAAGCAGTTGAAACAATCAAAGGTCAAATTGAAGCAAAACACGGTAAAAAATAAGTAGTAATCAAAATAATGGTGTCAAACGCTACTTATGTTTGACACCATTTGTTATATGAATCTGAATATTAGAGCCAATAAAAATTTACATTTTTAACGGTCATCTATATAGAGAGGTGAAGAAAGTGCAACATCGTACTATAGCCCCGCTTTTATCTATCATTCCTGGACTAGGTCAGTTTTACAATAAGCAATGGGTGAAGGGTCTTGTGTTTCTTATTCTTGGTGCTTCGTTTGTGGTGGCATTTGGAGACCTTTTGAATATGGGGTTTTGGGGACTTTTTACCTTAGGAACTCAAGTGCCTCGAGATAACTCAATCTTTCTTTTAGCAGAAGGGATAATTGCCTTAATTGTAACTGGCTTTGGACTAGGTATTTATTATTGGAATCTTAAAGATGCTTATAAAAATGGAAAACTACGAGATGAAAATTTCCCTGTCACTTCACTGAAGAGTGAATATCAAAATTTAATTGGACAAGGATATCCTTACTTAATTAGTGGTCCATCATTGTTTCTACTGATTTTTGCAGTAATCTTTCCGATTTTGTTTAGTTTCGCATTAGCGTTTACCAATTATGACTTATACCATTCACCACCTGCAAACTTAGCCGATTGGGTGGGGCTAGAAACATTTGCAGAAATCTTCACTGTTGATATTTGGCGTTCCACGTTCTTTGATGTTTTAGCATGGACAGTTATTTGGACGCTTGTGGCCTCATCACTTCAAGTAAGCCTTGGCGTTTTCTTAGCGATTGTAGTGAACCAAAAGGAAGTACGCTTCAAGAAGTTCTTCCGTACCATTTTGGTTTTACCATGGGCAGTGCCAGGGTTTGTAACGATCCTGATTTTTGCCGGACTATTTAATGATAGTTTTGGTGCAATCAACAATGATATTTTAGCGTTTTTTGGAATGGATCCTATCCCGTGGATGACAGATGAGAAGTGGGCGAGAGTCGCACTAATTCTTATGCAGGGGTGGCTTGGATTCCCGTATATCTTCATCGTAACAACAGGTGTACTTCAGTCGATTCCTGAGGATTTATATGAAGCGGCCACGATTGATGGTGCCTCTATTTTTGCTAAATTTAAGAATATTACGATGCCAATGATATTGATTGCGATGGCACCAATTATCATTACGCAGTTTACCTTTAACTTTAATAACTTTAATATTATTTATCTTTTCAATGGCGGTGGTCCTGCGGTGGCTGGATCAACAGCTGGCGGAACCGATATCTTGGTGTCATGGATCTATAAACTCACCATGCAATCCAGTCAATACTCGCTGGCAGCAGCCTTAACGATTTTGTTATCGATCTTCGTTATCGGTATCGCCTTATGGCAATTCAGACGTACAAATTCATTCAAGGAGGGGGCATAAAATATGCAGACAACTATGAAAACCAATCGATTCGTTCGTCTATTTTTCACCTATGCCCTGCTGCTTTTTATGACTGTACTGATTATTTATCCTTTACTTTGGACCGTAGGGGCAAGCTTTAACCCAGGTAACAGTTTAATCAGTACCTCGATTATCCCGGAAAATCCAACGCTTGATCATTATAAAGAGTTATTTGCGGGAAAAGAAAGTCTTCAATATGGAAAATGGTATTTGAACTCCTTAAAAATAAGCATTTTTACCATGCTTGGGACGATGATCACAGTATCATTTACAGCTTATGCTTTTTCACGTTTTCGCTTTAAAGGAAGAAAAAATGCATTAATGTTATTTCTGTTATTACAAATGATTCCTCAATTTGCTGCGTTAATTGCACTGTTCGTATTAGCGCAAATCTTAGGGATGATGAATAGTCATTGGTTATTGATCCTTCTCTATATAGGCGGACAAATTCCGATGAATACCTATCTAATGAAGGGCTATATGGATTCGATTCCGATGGATTTAGATGAAAGCGCAAAAATTGACGGCGCTAGCAACTCTAGAATCTTTTGGCAAATTATCCTTCCATTATCAAGGCCGATGTTAGCGGTTGTAGCGATGAATGGATTCACAGGTCCGCTTGGGGATTTCGTTTTATCATCGGTTATTCTTAGAACACCTGATTCTTTCACATTGCCAATTGGGTTATATAAATTAGTGAACGATGTAATGGGTGCGAGTTATACGACATTCGCAGCTGGTGCGATTTTAATTAGTATTCCGATTGCGATTACCTTCTTGCTGCTGCAAAAGCAATTCGTTTCTGGCTTAACTGCAGGTGGTACGAAAGGGTAATGGTAGAGTAAGTAACAAATGTAAAAGGAGATTACTATGTCTAAACATGAAAAAACTTACGTGACGAAGGCTGACTTTATGCTGCATGGCGGAGACTATAATCCGGACCAATGGTTAGACCGTCCAGATATTTTAGAAGATGATATAAAGTTAATGCAGATGAGCCATACAAATACATTCTCGGTGGGAATTTTTGCTTGGGCGGCGCTTGAGCCAGAAGAAGGTGTCTACAACTTTGAATGGCTTGATAAAGTAATTGATGACATCTATAGCTTCAATGGTCGAGTGATTTTGGCGACACCAAGCGGGGCTCGACCAGCATGGATGTCACAAAAATACCCTGAGGTACTGCGTGTAAATGGCTCACGAGTTAAAATGCTGCATGGCGGAAGGCACAATCACTGTTTTACATCGCCCGTTTATCGGGAAAAAACGCAGAAGATTAATCGCATGCTGGCAGAACGTTATGGGCATCATCCTGGTTTACTTATGTGGCATATTTCAAATGAGTATGGCGGTGAATGTCATTGCGATCTTTGCCATGAAGCTTTTAGAGGATGGCTTAAAAAGAAATATAATAATGATTTAAAATCGTTGAACGACGCATGGTGGGGTCCTTTCTGGAGCCACACTTTCACAGATTGGTCGCAAATTGAATCTCCTTCTTCGATCGGAGAAAGCATGGTTCACGGCTTAAATCTAGATTGGCGCCGTTTTGTTACCGACCAAACAATTGATTTCTATGAAAATGAAATCCTTCCGATTCGCGAATTGACACCAGAGATTCCGATTACCACGAACTTTATGGCGGACACCCATGAGTTAATCCCATTCCAGGCGCTGGATTATAGCAAATTTGCGAAGCACTTGGATGTTATTAGCTGGGATGCTTATCCTGCTTGGCATAATGATTGGGAGAGCACAGCCGATCTAGCAATGAGAGTAGGCTTTATTGATGACCTATATCGTTGCCTAAAGCAGCAGCCATTTTTACTAATGGAATCCACTCCAAGCATGGTTAATTGGCACCCAGTCAACAAAGCGAAACGACCTGGCATGCACATGCTTGCTTCCATGCAAATGGTGGCACATGGCTCTGATAGTGTTCTTTACTTCCAATGGCGGAAATCCCGAGGCTCTTCGGAAAAATTCCATGGTGCCGTTGTCGATCATGATAATAGTTCTGAAAATCGTGTATTTCAAGAAGTTGCCGAGGTTGGTAAGACGCTTGGGAAATTGGGTGAAATTGTTGGTACCAATCGTCCTGCTGAAGTGGCCATTTTCTATGATTGGGAAAGCAATTGGGCGCTTAATGACGCACAAGGATATGGCTTGCAGACAAAGCGTTATCCGCAAACCTTGGTTCAGCATTATCGAGCTTTCTGGGAACAGGATATTCCTGTTGATGTCATTACCAAGGAACAGGATTTTACTCGCTATAAATTATTGATTATTCCTATGCTTTATTTAGTAAGTGAAGAAACCATTGCGCGTCTTAAGGCTTTTGTTGCCGGCGGCGGTACGTTAGTAACGACTTATATTAGCGGTATTGTTAATGAACATGATTTAACCTATACAGGCGGTTGGCACAAGGATCTCCAAGACATCTTTGGAATCAATCCAGTGGAAACTGATACGTACTATCCAACTGATCGAAATGCAGTGACCTATCAAAATCAGTCGTACGAATTAAAAGATTACGCAACGATTATTAAGGTTGGTAAAGCAACAGTGGAAGCCACCTATGAGGACGATTTCTATGCAGGGACACCAGCAGTAACAAGCCATGAGTATCAAGGTGGAAAAGCCTACTATATTGGCGGCCGATTAGAAGACCAATTCCAGCGTGATTTCTACCAAGAATTGATTAATGACTTGTCACTTGAACCAGCCTTTAAAGTAAAACACGAGCTAGGCGTTTCAGTCCAAGTGAGACAATCCCCTGAAAGGGACTATATATTCGTCATGAACTTTACAGAGGAAAAACAGCCAATCACCATCGAATCAAAAGTAACAGACCATCTTACTGGTGAAGAGTTAACAGGTGACATCACCTTAGAAAAATATGAAGTAAGAATCCTTGAGAATAAGAAATAGTGGTGCGTTGGTGACGTCGGTGGTGACGTCGATGGTGTTTTCGATGGTGCCTGTCACCGTCCGTGGACACTGTCCGCCTCAGGCGGACAGTCCAAAACTAATTCGGTCACTATGAAGCTGTTTTAGTGACTGAATTTAGCATCCTAAAATGAAATTGAGTCATCAATAAGGACTGTTGAGGACAGAACTAAGCCTGCAAGAGAGAGATTTGTCCTCAACAAAGGGTCTTGAGGACAAAACTAAGCCTGCAAGAGAGAGATTTGTCCTCAACGGAGGGTCTTGAGGACAAATCTAAGCCTGCAAGAGAGAGATTTGTCCTCAACAAAGGGTCTTGAGGACAAAACTAAGCCTGCAAGAGAGAGATCTGTCCTCAACAAAGGGTCTTGAGTACAAAACTAAGCCTGCAAAAGAGAGATTTGTCCTCAATAAAGGGTCTTGAGGACAAAACTAAGCCTGCAAGAGAGAGATTTGTCCTCAATAAAGGGTCTTGAGGACAAAACTAAGCCTGCAAAAGAGAGATTTGTCCTCAATAAAGGGTCTTGAGGACAAAACTAAGCCTGCAAGAGAGAGATTTGTCCTCAACAAAGGGTCTTGAGTACAAAACTAAGCCTGCAAAAGAGAGATTTGTCCTCAACGGAGGATCTTGAGTACAAAACTAAGCCTGCAAGATAGAGATTTGTCCTCAATAAAGGGTCTTGAGGACAAAACTAAGCCTGCAAAAGAGAGATTTGTCCTCAACGGAGGGTCTTGAGGACAAAACTAAGCCTGCAAGAGAGAGATTTGTCCTCAACAAAGGGTCTTGAGGACAAATCACGATGATTACGGAACCATTCATTCTATTCTTAGGGTGGGTGGTTTCTGTTCATATTAATAGTTTGCTAGATTAATTGGAATCGCTTACCTCTAGATTGACATCATTCATATAGCAGACAATACAAAATATTGTAAAGGTGATGGGAGAATGGGAAAACGAAGTGGCAGGATTATAGCAATGTTTTTAGCGTTTTTGATGGTGTTTAGTTCCTTATTTCTCAATCTCAAACCCGCAAAGGCAGCAGCTTTACCGTCTTTGGTAAATGGTGGGTTTGAATCGGATTTTTGGGCAGATGGATCATGGGAAATTGAAACATCTGCTTGGGATCATCTTGATTTACAATACTTCGCCTATTCCGGAGATTCATGGATGACAAAGGATGAGGGTGAGCATGCATTTAAATATTGGATTAAAGAAACAGCAAGCGGAACCCAATCATTTACTGTTAAGCAGACTCTAGCAACACTTCCAGCCGGAAGCTATGAACTATCCGTTCATTCTATGGGTGGTACAGGTGCTGCAGCAGGATCCGTGAAACTGTTTGCTGGAAATGATAATACAGAGGCAGTATTTACTAAAGACTACAATAACTGGGGAACGATCACTTTGAATTTTAAAGTTACCGAAGAAACTTCTAATTTTGAAGTGGGTGCGATCGTTACGGGTGCCCCTAAGGCTTGGGGTTACCTAGATAGCTTTAGCTTAAAGTCGCTAACTGCAAGCGTCCCAGATCCAGTAGACGCTGATATTTTTGTTGAAAGAGTAGACGGTATCAGTGAGGACTTTATTAAAGGTGTAGACGTTTCAAGTATTATTTCTTTAGAAAACAGCGGTGTGACTTTTAAAAATAAAGCAGGCGCAGAACAGGATATTTTCAAGACATTAGCAGATTCCGGCGTTAATTACGTACGCGTTCGTGTTTGGAACGATCCATTTGATGCTGCTGGAAACGGTTATGGCGGCGGAAACAATGATTTAGCAACTGCAATCAAAATCGGGAAAAGAGCAACAGCAAATGGAATGAAATTATTAGTAGACTTCCATTACTCGGATTTCTGGGCGGACCCTGCTAAACAGCAAGCACCAAAGGCTTGGGCAAACTTAAGCTTTGAAGATAAGAAAACAGCTTTATACAACTATACAAAAGAAAGCCTGGAAGCGATGAAGGCTGCAGGAATTGACATTGGTATGGTTCAGGTTGGGAATGAAACAAATGGTGGAGTTGCAGGAGAAAAGGATTGGACAAAGGTTAGTGCTTTATTTAATGAAGGAAGTAAAGCAGTTAGATCGATAGACCCGAATATCTTAGTAGCTGTGCACTTTACGAATCCAGAATCAGCAGGAAGATATGCTTCCTATGCTAAAACTCTTGCTGAAAATAACGTAGACTATGATGTATTTGCCAGCTCCTACTATCCATTCTGGCATGGTACATTAAGCAATTTAACAGCTGTTCTTAAAAATGTTGCCGATACCTATGGCAAAAAGGTAATGGTTGCTGAAACCTCTTATGCGTATACAGCTGAAGATGGAGATGGCCACGGAAACACAGCACCGAAGGATTCCGGACAGACGTTAAATTATCCGATTACAGTACAAGGACAAGCGAACGCTGTAAGAGATGTAATCCAAGCGGTTGCAAACGTTGGTGATGCGGGAATTGGTGTGTTTTATTGGGAACCGGCATGGCTTCCAGTTGGTCCAGCTAGTCAGCACGAACAAAATAAAGCAATTTGGGAACAGTATGGTTCTGGTTGGGCAACTAGCTTCGCTGGGGAATATGATCCTCATGATGCAGGTGCATGGTATGGCGGTAGTGCCGTAGATAACCAAGCGTTATTTGATTTTACTGGTAAACCTTTGTCTTCATTAAACGTGTTTAATTATGTCGATACGGGAGCTGTTACCCCGTTAAAAATTGATGAAATTAAAGATATAAGAGTAAGTGCGATTTTAGGAGAAGACATAACTTTGCCTGAAACCGTAACGGTTACTTATAATAATGGAACCAAAGGGTCCACTTCTGTTACTTGGGATGCTCCAGCACTTGAACAAGCGATAAACAGCGGTGCTGGAATATACGTAATTGAAGGCATAATTGAAGGTGGTGCGACTGTAAAAGCACACCTTACTATTAATCCAAAAAATTATGTGGTAAACCCTGGCTTTGAAAATAGTGATCGAGCAATGTGGAAGGTTAGTTATGGAAATGGAACTCAGCCGCATACTTCATTTCAAAAAAAGGCGGCTGATGCGAAATCAGGAGAATATGCTTTTCATTTTTACTCAGATAAAGGTGTAGATTTCAAAGTAGAGCAAACCATTACTGGCTTAGAACCGGGTTATTACAACCTTTCAATGTTCCTGCAAGGTGGGGACGCAGCAAACCCAGAAATGTACTTGTTTGCGAAAACCGGCGATAAAGAATTAAAAGCCAATACTTCCGTAAACGGCTGGGTGAATTGGAGCAATCCTCAAATCAATGAGATTCTTGTTACAGATGGAACCCTTACGATTGGGGCAAGTATCAAAGCAAATGCAGGTGCATGGGGAACATTAGATGATTTCTATTTATACCGCGCAGGTGGTGATACTAAGGCACCCATAACGGAGGCGGTCCTTTCAGGGCAAGACCGTAATGGATGGTATAACCAGAATGTGAATCTTACTCTCGGTGCTTCAGATGATAAATCTGGTGTAGCAAAAACAGAGTATAAAATTAATGACGGTAATTGGCAAACCTATCAGGGGCCATTTGATGTAAGTACTGAAGGAGTAAATGTGGTTCAATATAGAAGTACAGATCTCTTTGGCAACATTGAAGATGATCAATCTGTTACAGTAAAAATCGATAAAAGTGCTCCAACGTTGAACGTTTCGTTTAATACGAGCGTCCTAAACGATCGAAACCATGCACTCATTCCAATTAAAGCGTTGGTTGATGGTGCAGACACTCTTTCAGGGCTAGAGAGAATTGAATTAGTATCCATTACAAGTAATCAACCAGACAATGGAGATGGTGATGGAACTACGGTCCAAGATATTCAGGGAGCAGACTTTGGAACCTATGATACTGATTTTCTACTAAGAGCTGAGAGAAGTGGAAGCGGGGATAGAGTTTATACTGTAACCTACAAGGCATGGGATCATGCAGGAAATTCTGTGATCCAATCCAACCAGATTATTGTAAAGCACGATAATTCGAAAAAATAAGGTGGATCACTATCAAGAGAGGGGGAAATTTCCCCTCTCTTTTTAATAGTGATGCAAAAGTGATTCGTACCAGTAACCGTTATCGGGGATTCGTTTAAAGATCTTCTCCATTGGTAGCAATAATCTGCTTATACCAATCAAAGCTTTTCTTCTTAATCCTTGCATTTGAACCTTGCCCTTGGCTATCACGGTCAACATAAATGAAGCCATAGCGTTTTTTCAGTTCAGCAGTCGAGGCACTCACAAGGTCGATTGGTCCCCATGAAGTATACCCCATAATTTCGACCCCATCGCCAATGGCATTTTTCATTTCCTTAATATGCTCTCGTAGGTATTCAATCCGGTAATCATCATTAATCGTACCGTCTTCTTCGACTTTGTCCACTGCGCCAAGTCCATTTTCTACAATAAATAACGGTTTTTGATAGCGGTCATATAACTGGTTACATACCGTTCTTAAGCCTTTCGGGTCGATTTGCCAGCCCCATTCGGAGGCTTGTAGATAAGGGTTTTTGACACCTTCAAACAAGTTTCCAGCTGTTTTAGCCGCTTCATGCTCTGGTGCGGTACTCGCGACAAACGACATATAATAGCTAAAGCCAATGTAATCAACCGTATTTTCTTGTAGAAGCTCTAAATCGCCATTCTCCATCTTGATATCGATATTATTCTCGATAAAGTAATTTGACATATAGGTTGGATAATAGCCTCGTGATTGAACATCTGAAAAGAATAATGTTTTTCGATCCTGTGTTAAGGCTGCGAACATATCGTCTGGTCTAGAGCTATACGGGTAGGTAATCATGGATGCAATCATACAGCCGATTTGCGATACCGGAATGATTTCATGCCCGGCTTTTACAGCGAGCGCACTTGCCACAAATTGATGATGTGCCGCTTGGTAAATGTCCTGTTCGTTCTTTTGCCCATCTTCAAAAAGCAGTCCGCCGCCGGTAAACGGTGCATGAAGGAGGACGTTAATTTCATTGAAGGTCATCCATAATCTTACCTTGTCTTTAAAGCGAGTAAAGATGGTTCGAGCAAATTTCTCATAAAAATTAACCACTTGACGGTTCTTCCAACCGCCATAATTTTTAACTAGCCCAACCGGCATTTCATAGTGAGAAATTGTCACAACCGGTTCAATATTATACCGGCGTAATTCATCTATCATATCATCGTAAAATTGCAATCCCTTTTCGTTTGGCTCTTGATCATCACCGTTAGGAAAGATACGGGACCAAGCAATCGAGAAGCGGAACGCTTTGAATCCCATTTCGGCGAATAACGCAATATCTTCTTTGTATTTATGGTAAAAATCGATACCTTCATGATACAAATTAAATTGAGTCATAGAAAAATCAGGAGGACTCATAATCCCATTCGGTGATACATCTGCAGTGGACAGCCCTTTTCCATCTTCTTGATAGGCACCCTCCAATTGGTTAGCTGCTACGGCGCCGCCCCATAAAAAACCATCTGGAAATTTTCTTGTTTGTGAACTCATCCCATTCACCCCTTCACCTTAATTCGCATTAAAATAAACCTTCATACTTAAATGAATTCTAACTATTCGTGTGTCCTAGCTACTTCGTTTTCAACTCAAGTAATCGATCACCAGGTTTTATTTGCTTTTGGTCCGTTATAATCGGGGGTTGATAGTGATCTGTATTGGTAACGATCACAGGAGTAGTGACAATATATCCTGCCCCTTTGATACCTGGAATATCAAATTCAATCAGTAATTGTCCTTTTTCTACACGCGCTCCTTGCGAAACATGAGCGGTGAAAAACTTACCTTCTAACTGAACGGTATCCATACCGATATGAGCTAATATTTCTGCACCATTGTCTGAGGTTATCCCAATCGCGTGGTTGGTTGGGAAAAGCGCAGTCACTTTACCAGAAATAGGGGAGTACAATTTTCCCTCGGAAGGTTCTATTGCCACTCCTTGTCCAAGTGCCCCTGAAGCAAAGGCCTGGTCTTTAATTTCTGAAAGAGCTTTTACTTCACCATTGAATGGGCTGAAAAGAACCTCATTTCCATGGCTCGGATTTGTTTGAGTTTGAGCTGTAGGTTGGGATTCAACTGTTTGCGTATTTTGGCCAGCTGTATTATTTTTCCCCATCCCAAACAGCCACGTTAAGATAAAGCCGACGATAAACCCGACAATCATCGCGACTATGGATCCCCAGAATCCTGCATCTAGTCCTCCCTTAGGACTGATATAGGTTGGAATACCAAAGATCCCAAGGCCCCCAACCATATAAATTTGCGACCCCATAAAGCCTAAAATTGCACCACCGGCTGCACCGCCAATACAACTGATGATAAACGGCCTTTTTAGAGGTAGAGTAATCCCGTAGATTGCGGGCTCCGTGACACCAAAAATCCCTGAAATAAAAGCGGGTATACTCAGTGATTTGATTTTCTGATCCTTAGTCCTTAACCAAACTGCCAGTACGGCACCAATCTGAGCAAAGGAAGCTGCAAACATCGTTCCAAGAACAGGGTCTGCACCGTGCACGGTAAGATTGTTAATCGCAATAGGGACGAGACCCCAATGTAATCCAAAAATAACAAATACTTGCCATAAGCCTCCTACAAAAAGACCTGCAATCATTGGGCTGAGATTGTATAACCAAAGAGTGGCTTGACCTAAAAGGACACCAGCCCAAGTAGCGATTGGCCCTATGATAAGGAACGTAATCGGTACAACAATTAAAAGAGTTAAAAACGGAACAACGAATGCCTTAACAACATCCGGTATCACTTTTTTGAAAAATTTCTCAACTTTTGCCCCAAAATAAGCGGCTAGGATAATCGGGATAACTGAAGAGGCATAGCTCATTAAAATAACCGGTATCCCTAAGAAAGTAATATAAATGGGGGACTGAAAAACGCTCCCAGAAAATAAAGTGGTAATCGGGTCACCCGTTGTTAACGTAGTTAAGGTCGGATAAACCAGTGATGCCCCAATGGCCATCCCGATAAAGTGAGATCCTCCGAACTTTTTGATGGCCGTATAGCCTAAGAAAATCGGGAAGAAATAAAACAGGGAGTCACCGATTGCGTTTAAAATATGGTAGGTCCCCGTTGTATTCTGTAACCAACCTAATGCGACGAACAGGGCTACTAGCCCTTTGATCATCCCTGTTGCGGCTAGCACTCCAAGAACTGGGGTGAAAATACTAGAGATAATATCAATGAAACTTGATTTTTGGTTGTCGCCGCCGTCCGCATCGACAGGTGATTGCGATTGGAAACCGCCTACGTCTACCACTGCTTTGTATACATCTGGTACATGGTTTCCGATAACTACTTGATACTGACCACCGCTTTTCATCACGGTGACGACGCCTTCCATATTTTTTATAACATCTGTGTTGGCTTTTCCTTCGTCCTTCAATTTAAAACGTAAACGAGTAATACAATGTACAACGCTGTTTACATTTTCTTTTCCACCGACATTTTGTACGATGTCTTTTGCTAATTGTTCATACTTCATCCCAACACCTTCTTTCATTGTTTTTTTACAATAAAAAAGCCTGTATATCTTTGATCACACATGTGTAGTGTGTTTCAAAGAAATACAGGTTATTCAGAAGGAGCCTTTAATAAACTACGACTGGCTGGTAGACACTAAGGTTATCATAAACGGCTTTCATCATACTAGGGGATACGTTGACACAGCCGCCGGATCCTTGTGTAAGATAGGCGTTGTTGTTCCAGTTTGTTCGCCAGCTGGCATCGTGGAATCCTTGTCCGCTGTTGGTAAAAGGTGCCCAATAATCAACTTGGACGGAATAATCTGCTTTGCCGACAGCACTTCCCTTAAGTGTGTAAGGGGTGCGTTTAAAGAGAATATACCATACACCTGGTGAAGTATCTTCAGCCGTACTGTGTTTTCCGGTAACCACATTTGTCGTTAATACCAAATTTCCATCTCTGTAAAGCCAAATACGTTGTTCGGCAATGGACACTTCAGCATAGGTACCACCAATGCCATTGTTGGCAATGGTTTCGTAACCATAGCCCTCATTACTCCAGCCGTTCCCGTGGATATTGGAAGCAGAAATGGATTTTTCTCCTTTTTCAAAAGCGCCTTGAACTAATGCTGTTTCTTTTTCAACATCAAGTGCCCAGCCATAGCCTTCACCTTTAACTGAAATGACTGAACCTGAGTGGGTCGTAAAGGTGAAATTTTTCCCTAATGTGGATTGGGCGTTATTAATTTCCGTAATTTTATTCTTAATCGTGCTTGGATCAATTGAAACTTTCATATCTGTGGACACTGTGGCATTTTGAATAACCTCACTGCCCTTTAACGTATAAACTTTATCCTGTACCTTATAGTCAACTGTACTTTGAAGGAGCTCTTGCAGCTTCTTCTCTTGGTCTTTTACCAGTTGACTGTCTTCCTTGAACGATTGAATCAATATAGGATTCAGATGGACCTCACTCGTAAATGGCTGTTTTTCATACTCTTTTACTAGACTAGGAATATCATATTGCGTACCATCACTACCATTTATAATCGTTATTTTTCCTTCTTGTAAGGTTACCTGCGCATCTTTAGGAGCTTGTAAATTCTTATTCCTTGCATTGAGTTCTTGTTCCAGCTGTTTTTTTAAGTTTGCACTACGATATTCGTCCTGTTTGCCCGGCGTTAAGATATAATCCTTTCCTTTAAATGAGGGGAAAAATGTCCACTGGCTTTTTAATAATTTTTTAACTTCAGGTAGATCGCCCTCAGTAAATTCCATCTTTGCATCATTTCCGTCTATTATTAATTCTTTTCCAATATAGACTTTGTTGGTTAAAACAGTAGATTGTAACTTTTTTAGTGCATCGTCAGCAGTTAAGCCGCTAACTTTTATGCTATTAATCGATATATTCACATTAAAGTGCTTTGCCTGATAAATACTAATTCCCGACAAGATTAGTGCAATCAAAATGCCGATGATTGCTGACAAGGGCTTCCAATTTTTGTACCACTGTGTTTTATTGTTCCGTGAATGGTTAATCTCCCCAACACTTTGTTCTAATGCGTTTCCCACAAATATTCCCTCCACATACCTTTGCTCTGTACCTTATAATACCATTAATATCCAATTACTTTACATTACTATTAAACTTTCATTACAATTCTACAAGATAGTATATCGTAAACTTTGTCGTTATTTGTATAAATTTTATATATTTATTTTTTCTAAAAAGTGGTAACGAATCAATCGACTAAATCGATACATCCCCCGCGCAAAAGAATATAGGAGGAAATTAGGGAAGTAATAGGAAATATCTAGTTGTTTAAGGAGTTTTCCGACATGAGTTTCTTGAATAAAGCGGGGCAGTTTTCTGATGATATTGAAAAAAATATAAAAATGGTAGAAGAGCATTTTTGCCATACAGAAGATTTGATGAAAAAAGAACTCCTTTTTTCCAAAAAGAAATGTGTCATTCTTTATCTTCATCCATTGGTAAAGAAGGAACTTCTCCAAACCTCTATTATCGAGCCCATTTTGGAAAGCGAACTCGATGATATTGAACATATTGTCCATGCGGCAGAAATAAAAAAGACTACCCTGATAGCAGAAGTGGGGAAACAATTATTAGATGGTTTCTGTGTGATTCTGCTTGAAGACGAATCACAGGCATATACAGCTTCGGTAGGAGGAATCGAAGGCAGGTCCATTGCAGAACCGGTTAATGAGCAGAATATTAAAAGTTCCCATGATGGTTTTGTTGAAGAGGTTAGCTCCAATCTGCAGCTTTTACGAAAGAGAATAAAAAGCCCATATATGAAAGTGAAATATTTTACAATCGGAAACCTCACCCATACGAAAGTGGGTATGGTGTATCTAGAAAATCTAGCGAACAAAGAGCTGGTTGACGAAGTAAAGCGTAGATTAACCTCGATTGAAATCGACCAGCTTTATTCCACTGGTGATTTAGAGGAGCTGATTGAAGATCATCCCTTTTCACCTTTTCCGCAAAATTTAGCAACAGAAAGACCGGACAGAGCAGTGTCCTATTTAGCGGATGGGAAAATTACCATCATTGTGGATGGAAGTCCCCGAGTGCTAGTCGTTCCGATTACTTTTTTTGCCTTTTATCAGGCACCTGATGACTATAATAGTCGCTGGCTGGTTGGTTCTTTCTTTCGAATTATTCGTATTTTTAGCTTCATTGTCGCAATTAGTTTGCCGGCAATCTACATAGCCATTGTTTCCTTTCATTCAGAGGTGCTTCCGATTGGAATCCTATACTCCATCCGGACTTCCTTAGAGTATGTTCCGTTTCCGCCTTTTGTGGAGGCCTTGACGATGCAACGCTTTTGTCATCCTGCAATTACTTCAGGGGGCAGAGGCAGATACGGTTATTCCGAAAAAGAATACCTTTACGGTCTGGAATAATATTTTAGATCCCGGTAAGGATATGGTATTACCATATCTTGAAAGAGTAGAGTCGGATAAGGTACAGGTTGCAGGGGTGGCCTTGTTTAATGGTGATAAATATACAGGTAAAACATTATCTAAGGAAAAAAGCGGGTTACTATTGTCTTTAATGAATCAACTAGACAAAACGAATAGAATGGCATTGGTCCTCGGTTCAAAAAAAGATGGCCATCGATTTCATTGGCAACTAGAGATTTAACACGAAACTTAGTGGTCCAAGTGGATCACGATGAAAAAATTTCTTGTAAAATTAATCTTAAAATAGATATTGAAGTGATCAGCTATCCTCAGAATATCAAGAATGAATTAAATATCAAAAAACTAAATCATGATCTTTCTAATGAACTGACCAAACAGGCTAAGGAAATCACCAATACGTTAGTAAAAGCTAATTGTGACGCGTTTGGAATTGGCCGGCAAATCTCAAGCTTCCATCCTGAACTATGGAAGAAAATCAATTGGGACCAGGAATATAAAAATGTTCAAATTGAGCCAGTGGTTAAGGTGAACATTATAAAAACCGGGAATGTGTTTTAAGCAGCTGAATACAATTGGAAAAAGGACAAGAGCTAGTGCACTTGTCCTTTATTATTGATGACTACTATTTTTACGGTTCTTTAAAAAGGCAATGGCTAAGAGCAGCAATGGGATGAAGATAAAGAAGGTAGGGGACAGAAAACGTGTCCCAAATTTAAGCCCCTCCGCTATATGCTCAGCATAGCTGCTTGCGATTGTAATAGACATGAACAAAATAACCATCCCAAAGGGATAGGTTAAGCTTGATGGTTTTTTTACCTTAAATAGGATAGCTGAGCTTATCACGGCAGCATAAACAAAGATGCTTGCTTTAAAAAAAATACAGATGACAGAAGATATCATAAAAAAAACATCAAGACGTTCTAGAAATTCTGCCACTTGTATGCTTTGAATGGTACTTAAAAGCGGAAATGGCGAGCGGAGGGTTAGGTCAACACCCAATATACCAATGTTAATCGCCATAGTAATAGCGATGTTGATCCCGCTTAGCGCAATAGCAAAAAGACCAGTCATTTTCGCCTTTTTTCGGTCTGTTACATAGGGAAGAATCATCGAAAAAACGAATACCTCACCAAATGGAAATGATAGAGTTTGAGTGAAAACTACTCTCGCTACTGGGAAAATACCTTCCTCTAGGACAGGCTTTAAATTGTTTATATCAATGAGTCTAGAGAAGGCAATCAAAATAAAGCCAGCAATAGCCAGGAAATAGATAAAAACAAAAAATAATTCCCCTGTTCTTGCCAGTACTTCGATGCCTTTGCTAACAGCATAGATAATGACCAACATTAGGAGGGCGTTTACAATAAATAAGGGGGTTTCAATATATGCAAAGGTCAGGAGCATCTCTCCAAAATCACGAAGTATTCTAGCGGCAATAAGGAGAAAGAAAATAATATAACAAAAAGATATGATTTTACCTAAGATTTTTCCAAGCAGCTGTTGCATATATTCTGGAGGTGATAATTCTGGATAGTAATAAAATAACCTGTAATATACCCAGTATAAGAACAGTCCTCCCAGCATGCCAAATAGAATGGCCATCCAGGCATCCTGTTTAGCATCAATTGCAAGGGGCACTAGTAGCGCACTGCCGAGTTCAAATAACAAGATTAGGACAAAAAGCTGGTATAAGCTTATTTTTGCCTTTTCCATGCCTTTGTCACGTCCTTTTCATTTCTTTATTTATTCTGAACCCACTAGAAGAAGATGGACAAGGGCGAGGCTGATTGTCCTTTATGTTTTATTGATGAATACTCTTTTTTCGGTTTTTAAAAAAGGCAATTCCTAAGAGCAGTAAGGGAATAACGACAAAGAAGAACGGGTGCAAAAAGTGTGTAACAAATTGCAACCCTTCCTTTAAATGCTCCGCATAACTGCTTGCGATGGTAACAGACATGAACAAAACAACCATTCCTAAGGGATAAGCTAAACTTGAAGTTTTTTTTATCTTGAATATGACCGCAGTACTTGCAATGGCCGCATAAAAATAAATGCTTACTTTAAAAAAAATACAGATGACGGTAGATATCAT
This sequence comes from Neobacillus canaveralius, assembly GCF_047237705.1. Taxonomy (NCBI): domain Bacteria; kingdom Bacillati; phylum Bacillota; class Bacilli; order Caryophanales; family Bacillaceae; genus Neobacillus; species Neobacillus canaveralius. The sequence goes on from NZ_JBDFLL010000001.1 coordinate 670,999, forward strand.
AAAAAAAACATCAAGACGTTCAAGAAATTCAGCCACTTGTATACTTTGAATGGTACTTAAAAGTGGAAATTGTGAACGTGCCGTAAGGTCAACACCCAATACACCAATGTTAATCGCCATGGTAATGGCCAAATTAATTCCGCTCAGTGCTATTGCAAATAAACTTACTTTTTTCCCATTTTTCCCCTTTTTTACATACGGGAAAATCATTGAAAAAACGATAGCTTCACCGAATGGAACAAATAAGGTTTGTGTGTATACGACCTTGGCTATTGGAAAAATGCCTTCCTCTAGTATAGGTTTTAAATTATTTAGATCAATGAGCCCAGAAAAGACAATTAGAATAAAACCAGTAATAGCGAGAAAATAGATAAAAACAAAAAATAATTCTCCTGTTCTTGCCAAAACCTCAATACCTTTCCTAACTGCATAAATAATAACCAGCATCAGTAAGGCATTTACAATAAATAAGGGAGTCTCAATATAGGCAAAGGTCAGGAGCATTTCTCCGAAATCGCGAAGTACTCTGGCCGCGATATACATAAAGTAAATAGTATAAGAAAATGCAAGGAGTGTACCGAGTATTTTTCCAAGCAGCTTTTGCATATATTCTGGGGGAACTAACTCTGGGTAGTAAAGGAATAACCGGTAATTTACCCAGAATAAGAACAAACCACCAAACATGCCAAACAGAATGGCTAGCCAGGCATCCTGTTTGGCATCGATGGCAAGAGGCACCAATATCGCGCTGCCAAGCTCAAATAACAAAATTAGGACAAAAAGCTGGTATAAGCTTATTTTTGCCTTTTCCATGCTTTTGTCACATCCTTTTCATCCTTTAATTATTTCTAGTGCATTTGATGGGGTTTGTTCCGTAACCCGGTTCGACGAATAAAGGCAGTAACGGATATATCTGTTTTAACTTCTGGAAAATAAACCTCACTCCATTTTTTCTCCATTTTATTCCATTCGTCAGGGTGTGCTCGATGAAGTGCGTCTCCGAAACCAAAAATATCCAATTTATTTTTTTGGGCCTCTTTCACAGCGATAGTAATCTCTTTTTTAATTTCTTTTTCTATTTCATTTTCTAATTTTAAAAGAAGATCAGGGTTATTAAGATCTACTGGCACTCTTGCCTCACCAATATTTCCCTCTGCATGAACCTTAATTGAAACACGGGGCTTTCCCTTCTCCATTTTTGCCATTACCTTTGTGTTTATTCCGATTAATTCATAAATGATAGCCTCTTCTTTCCCTTCCCATTTTACACCAAATGCAGATGCATTTAATTTATCGAGGAGAATGATAGACCCTCTTGCAGCTTCACCCTCAATCCATTCAGTTAGCTTCCCGTTTTTAATCATTGCTAGACCCCCTGCGTAAATGGAAGAAGAGGGTTCTGTTTCTTGAGTATTCTCCATTTTTTTCCCTTTATTTGCATCTCCATCTAAACGAAATCCTGAAATAAGCAGTCCCTTACCGGGCGAGACAAGTGTCCTTATCGCATCCTGCATATTAACAGAGATATTTTCTCCCCATAACTTTTCAGTGGATTTTAATGTTTTGATTATTTTATTTGATGGTATTTTTTCAATTGATGTTAACACTTTAACAATATCGGACGCTTTTGTTCCTTGGGCGATCACGATCATTGCTGTACTCCGGAATTGTGCGTCGCGTTCAAGGGGGTCGAGAATATTGCTGATTGATTCTTCCTTTGCAAGATCCTCACCGATGACAACTAAATTTGTATGAGCATAATAAAGTCTTCTTGACAATTTTCGTGATGTCCTTCTGCTTAACTCAACAATACTATCTCCTGTTCCGGTAGCTATGGAAACAGGAGGTCCTTGACTCCCGCCACCGCCTTGCATACCGCCAGTTACATTCCCTGGATTGATAATTTGCATAGTACCAACATATCTGCCTTCTTCGTTTTTGTCGATTCCCATTGCAGCGACAATAGCCAAGTCGGTTAATTCTTTTTTGCTCCAACAACCTGATAACAGGAGGGGAGTGCTTAAAATTACTAATAAAACCCATAATCGCTTAATTGTCATTCTGGTCACCTTTTTCTATTGTTGAGTTGACCATTTCCCTGCCTTTGGGAGGTTGTGGTTTCTGGTTATCGCCTACCCGATTCTCCTTATCATTGCTTAATAGCTTTGGTCGTTTTTTTTGTGCCCACAATGGCAGACGGACGATTGTATCACCGAGGTTTGCCGGGATAAGAGGGGCCATTGGGGTTAAATATGGCACCCCAAAAGAACGAAGACTGCATAAATGCACAGCTAAAACAATGACCCCCAAAATGATCCCGTAAAAACCAAAGGTTGCAGCTGCAAACATAAATCCAAAGCGAATTAAACGTGCCGATATCGCTATTGCAAAAGCAGGAGTTGCAAAATTTGCTATTGCAGTTATTGCCACAATAATAACCATAGCAGGGGAAACTATCCCTGCCTGGACGGCTGCTTGACCAATAACCAGCGCACCAACGATTGAGATGGCTGAACCAACGGCTCTTGGCATTCTTATTCCTGCTTCCCGGAGGATTTCGAATGCCACTTCCATAATCAATGCTTCGACCAACGCAGGAAAAGGCACTGCTTCCCTTTGTGCTGCGATTGCGACCAACAGCTGTGTTGGGATCATCTCTTGGTGAAAGGTTGTCACCGCTATATACGTAGCGGGTGCGATAATTGAGATTAGGAATATTAAAATCCTTAAGAATCTTAGTGAAGTGGCGATATCAGCGCGCCCATAATAATCTTCTACTGACTGGAAGAATTGGATAAAAACTGCCGGTGCAATTAGGACAAATGGCGTTCCATTCACAATGATCGCAACCCTCCCCTCAACGAGATTCCCGGCGACCAAATCCGGTCTTTCTGTATGATAGAGGGTTGGGAAGGTCGTAGATGCCTGGTCTTCGATGAGCTGTTCTATATACCCTGATTCAAGAATACTGTCAATTTCAATTCTTTTTAACCGATTCCGAATTTCGTCTACAATTTCATCCTTTGCAATGCCTTTTATATACATAATGGAAACATCTGTTTTCGTGACGCTGCCAATCTTCATCGTTTCCATCCACAAATCAGGGTTCTGAATCCGTCTGCGAATTAAAGCGGTATTGGTTCTTATGGATTCGGTAAACCCATCTCTCGGCCCCCGGACCGTTACTTGGCTGCCAGGTTCTTGAACGGAACGCTGCTCCCCGCCTCTGGTGCTGGCACTAAGTGCTTTTTGTGCACCATCAACCAGTATGATACTCTCACCAGACATCAAGGACAGGTACAAGCTGTCCCAATCCGTAATTTCTTTAACATCACCCAGTGCTACTACCTCTTTAAAAAGGATTTCAAAAATAGACCTGCTGCTGTCAACAGGATGTTGATTCATAATGGATTCAATCAAAAAGTCGTTAATTGCCTTACTATCTGCAATTCCCTCAACAAACACAACCGCGGCATCAGGGCCTCTACCGTTGCCAATTTGCAATCTTCGAATAATCACATCTGTGCTATTCCCTGTTTTTTCTCTTATGTAATCTATTTGATCTTGTAAAGAACTTTGAAGTGCTTTAGGTGGCTGATTGCGCTGTTGAGAATGTTTCTTTTGTATTTTTAATTTTTTCATTTTTTTGGATAGGGAAAATAGAGACATCGTCACTAACCTTCCTCTTTTTTTCTTATTTTTCACCAATTTAGAAAAGGTATTCTTGATTTTCTAAAAAGTACCAACTGGAATTCGAGGAGAAAGAGGAATCATACATAAAAAAGGTGATAAAAAATGAAGATTATCTTTATTGCAATTATGATGTTAACCGTATTAATAAGTTGCTCCTTTGGAATAGATCTCTTGTTGGGATTTGAAATGAAAACCGCTTTACGTAATGCCATAAGCCCATTTCGTGTTATGGAAGTTCCTGAATACTTTGTATTTGTTTTTCTGATCGTCATTTATTTAATAAAGAAGCTATATGCTTTGACGAATAAATGGATAAGCAGGAAACTGGCGAAGATTTTGGAGTAGGTGGACGAGGGTAACCTTTTGACAGGCGAAGGTGAAAAAAGTGGGGAGGAGTCAGAAGAGGGGGGGCTATCAAAAAAAGCCGCTTGCAATTAACGAATGTGAAGCGGCTTTTTAAAAAAATATAGTTACTGCAAAAGCATTTTAGTTACTTAAATACACTACTTAACCAAAACAATCAGTACAGGTAATACGAAAAAGGACAATAGGGTAGTCCAAAGAATGGTTTTGGTTAACACTTTTGGTGAGGCATCAAATTTTTCTGCTAATATACCGGCATTAATCGCAACGGGCATACATGATAATACCAATAGAGTGGAGAACATAATGCCTTCAATTTCTAATAGATGTAAACATAATAATGCAATCAGCGGTGCAATCAATAATCTCATGCCCATACCAGTCCAAAAGGTGATTCGTGTATTCCTGGTGATACTTTCTGTTTTCACATTGGCCATTTGTGCTCCTAAAACGGCTAGCACAATGGGTGGATAGGCTTCTGCGATCATGGAAACTCCTGTGGAGAGTCCTCCTGGAAGGTTTAGATTAAGTATGCGTAACCCAATGGCTAGCAATACCGCATAAATAGCCGGCAGGGCAAACACTGATTTAATCGCATTTTTTATGGTGAAATGAGAGCGCGCTGCAAAGAAGATTCCTAGCGTATGCATCATAACCATCTGCATTACTATATATATTGAAGCTTTTTCGAGCCCCAGCTGACCGAAAGCAAGCAACATGAGTGGGATTCCATAGTTAACCGCATTGGTAAATGAGGAAATCAAGGTTAATCCAGCTATATCATTGGCTGGCAGTTTGAGTAATTTGCCTAAGAAATTAGCAACAACTGCAAGCAAAATTAGATTTAATAAGGAATATGCAAGAGTCAAATAAATATCTTCTGGGGAAAGGCGCGCTTCCATTAAAGTATCAAATATCAAGAAAGGCGTTATGTAATATAAGGCAAAGTTTAAAAGTGGCTTGATTTCCAGCTTCCCATAACGACTAAGCAAGGCCCCGGCTATTACTGGTATAGAGAGTGGTACAATCACATTAAAAAGCGTGGCAAAAATTTCAGCTAACATAAATAACTTCCTCTCTAATTATCAAACTACCATTTCCTTAGAAGTCTTTTTTAGTATAAGACCAAAAGGAACTACCTTCAGATTGTATATTTTATTATATACTTTCATCCACCTTCACCCAATTTTTTTCTATAAAAATAATTTAAAATCCATTTTTAAAATTAAATAATATTTAAGTATTTTTAAAGAATCCTTTATTAACTCAGAATACCTTCCGATAGTAAGATAGGTTCAGGCGGTAAGAGATTACTAGAAATAACATCAGTAATTTGTTAGCGTTTACAACTTAACTCAAAAGAGGAGGAAGCGTTTTGAAAAGGTTTAAAAAGGTATTATCATTAATGTTTATTTCCATTCTAGCATTATCCATGATTGTTGGTTGTGCGGGTACAGGGATTACCACAGAATCCGCAGGTGGAGCTTCTAAGGAAAAAGAAAAAGACGGTAAATACAAAATTGCAACCGTTGTCAAACTTAGTAACAGTGCATGGTTTGAGCGTATGGACAATGGGGTAAAGAAATTTGCTGATGAAACGGGAGTCGATGCCTATCAAATCGGGCCGCAAAAGGCAGATGCAGCACTTCAAGTTCAAATGATCGAAGACTTAATTGCTCAAAATGTTGACGCGATTGTGGTTGTACCATTCTCTCCAGAAGCGCTTGAACCAGTTCTTAAAAAAGCAAGAGACAAGGGAATTGTTGTGATCAGCCATGAAGCATCAAACTTAGAAAACGTAGATTACGATATTGAGGCATTTAATAATGCTGATTATGGTGAACATCTAATGGCTAAACTTGGAGAGTTAACAAACGGCGAAGGTGAATATGCAACATTTGTGGGTAACTTAACAACAAAATCACATAACGAGTGGATTGATGCAGCGGTTAAGCTTCAAGAAGATAAATACCCAAAAATGGAACTTGTTGCAGATCGAAACGAGTCTAATGATGACCAAAAAACAGCTTATGAAACAACAAGAGAACTTCTTAAGAAGTATCCAAACTTAAAAGGAATTCAGGGAAGTGGAATGCCTGATGCCGCTGGAGCAGCACTTGCTGTTGAGGAAATGGGATTAACGGGTAAAGTGAAAATCGTTGGAACAAGCCTTGTATCAGTAGCAGGAAAATATTTAGAAAGTGGTTCATTAGATATGATTTCCTTCTGGGACCCAGCTGATGCCGGATACGCTGCGAACAAGCTTGCATACATGATTTTGGAAGGTAAAGAAGATCAATTAAAAGAAGGAGTGGACTTAGGAGCTCCTGGATATAACAAGCTTAAACTAGACGGTAAAGTATTCTATGGTGAAGCTTGGATTGATGTAACAAAAGAAAACATGGATGATTACAACTTTTAAATCAACCAAAGGAAATAATAGCAATTATACAGCTTGACTGTATAATTGCTTCCTTATATTCCAAGTAGCCAACAGTGAATAACTGGGAGGAGAGACTACACGATGAGTGAACCATTTATAAAGTTAACGAATATAAGCAAATCTTTTGCCGGTGTAAAAGCCTTACAGAACGTAAACTTGACCATTAATAAAGGGGAAGTACGCTGTCTTGCCGGAGAAAATGGCTGCGGAAAATCAACTTTAATTAAAACGATCTCTGGTGTTTATAAATCAGATGGCGGCGTGATTGAAATTAACGGAAAACAATATAAAAACTTTTCTCCAATCGATGCCATAAAAGAAGGAATTCAGGTTATTTACCAGGACTTTTCGATCTTTCCGAACTTAACCGTTGCCGAAAATATCGCAATGAATTTACAGCTTACCAATAACAAAAAGTTAGTAAACTGGAAGAAAATCTATGAAATTGCCGATCAAGCTGTCAAGAAGATTGGAATCAATATTGATTTAACGGCTAAAGTAGAAACTTTATCCGTTGCCGATAAACAGTTAGTGGCAATCTCTAGAGCACTGCTTCAGGATGCAAAGCTGATTATCATGGATGAACCAACCACTGCACTAACGCAAAAGGAAGTCAACTCATTATTTAAAATCATGAGGGACTTAAAAAAACAAGGAATTTCGATTCTATTTGTAAGTCACAAGCTAGAAGAAGTATATGAGATTTGTGAAACCATTACCATCTTACGAAACGGTAAGAATGTTAAAGATGGTGATGTAAAAGAGATTAATCAAACAAACTTAGTTGAATATATGACTGGCAGAAAGATTGAAGATGAACTATTTACACCTGAAAGCATCGGCAAAACTCCCCTTTTAAGAACAGAAAATCTGACTAAAAAGGGCGCCTTTACTAATATATCCTTGGATTTATATCCAGGAGAGGTACTTGGTATCACTGGTTTGCTTGGTTCAGGAAGAACAGAATTAGCAAAGGCTCTTTTCGGAATCCTCCCAGCTGATTCAGGTGCCATTTATCTCGAGCAAGAACAAGTAAAGTTAAAAAGTGTACATGATGCCATCAAACATAGAATTGGCTACGTACCTGAAGACCGATTAACGGAAGGGCTATTCTTACAGCAGTCTATCGGGAAAAACATGGTCGTGAGTGTTATTGATAAACTCTTAAATCGATCAAAACTAGTGAATCAAGAAAAAATGAAAGCAGAAATGGATAAGTGGATTAAAGATCTTACTATTAAAACACCATCAGCAGAACTTCCTGTTTCCGCTCTATCAGGAGGAAATCAACAAAGAGTTGTCCTGGCGAAATGGCTTGCCACCAATCCTAGGTTATTAATCTTAAATGGACCAACAGTCGGAGTGGATATTGGTTCGAAAGCCGATATTCATAACATTGTCAGAAAGTTAGCATCACAAGGTGTTGGAGTAATCATCATTTCAGATGATATTTCAGAAGTCATTCATAACTGTAACCGAATCCTTGTCATGAAAAAAGGCGAGATCGTTAACGAGTTTCGTAATACAGCCATTTCAGAACGTGAATTAGGACATCAATTAAGCAGTTAATCTCTATTACTGTGAGTGGGGAGTGATACCATTTTGAAAAAACTTATGAATACAAACGAATTTTTTGTTGCATTAACCTTACTAGTCCTTGCATTAGTCATTGGAGTGATAAATCCTACATTCTTTTCAGCGGGTAATATGATTGATTTATTTAGAAGTAGTATCGTAACAGGGATATTTGCTGTGATAACGATGATCGTCATTGTATCTGGAGGAATTGATGTATCTTTCCCAGCGATTGCAGCATTTGCCATGTTTACAACGACTAAAATCTTAACTTCTTATGGATACGAAGGATCTATTCTGCTTGCATTTCTTATTGCAGGGTTAATTGGAGCCTTTCTAGGTTTAATTAATGCCATTTTAATTTCACGCTTTAACTTGCCAACCTTAATTGTAACGCTTGGTACAGCAAGTATGTTCACAGGGTTTTTACTAACTTTTATTGGCTACAAAGAGATTCCAGACGTACCTAAAGGTATGACTGATTTTTCAAAAATGGAACTATTTCGAGTAACGACAGACAGCGGGGTTGTTTACAGTCTTCCTTTGGCGGTTCTTGCTTTAGTAGCAGTAGCTGGTGTGGTTTGGTTTATTTTCCGTTATACCATGCTTGGCAGGGGGATTTATGCTATTGGTGGTGACCTTGTCTCAGCCGAAAGAGCTGGTTTTAACATCAAGAAAATTCAATTCTTCATCTATTGTTTCACTGGATTTCTTGCGGGAATCGCGGGGATTATTCACACCTCATTAATGAGAAATAGTAATCCAATGGATTTTATGGGAGCGGAAATGCTCGTTATTGCAGCGGTTGTTCTTGGTGGTTCAAGAATTACAGGAGGACATGGCACCATGTTTGGAACGTTTCTAGGTGTTTTCTTAGTTCTTGTCATCAACAATAGCTTAATTTTGTTAGGAATCCCTTCTTATTGGCAGAGATTCATTGTTGGCTTACTCATTTTAGTTGGAACAGGTATCACTGCATATCAAGCGAAGAGGTCTGCAGTTAAAATGCCAAGCACCACTTAATTAGATTGGAGGGGAAGTTATGCAGACAGTAAAACCGAGCACTGAAAACCTGAATAAAAAGGGGTTATCAGCTTTTAATTTCAATATAAAAAACGTACTTTCGAATGATGGAAACTTAACTAGATTAGTAGTCATGATGGTTCTTGTATTTATTACGATGAGCTTATTAAAACCTAATTTGTTCCCGACTGTAGACAGTCTTCTGTCAATGGCTTTTCAGTTCCCTGAGTTTGGAATACTAGCCATTGCAATGATGATCTGTATGGTTACGGGAGGGATTGATTTATCGATCATTGGAATAGCCAACCTTTCTTCTATTCTAGCAGCGGTTACCATGGTGAAATTCATCCCTGAAGGCGCTGGCGCTGGTCAAATTTTAATCGTAATTTTACTTGCGGTTGCGATTGCTGTTCTCACTGGTTTAGCGTGTGGGTTACTAAATGGTATTGCGATTTCAGCTTTTGGAATTCCACCAATTCTAACAACACTAGGTTCGATGCAATTATTCACAGGTCTTGGAATTATTATTACAAAAGGGAAAGCTATTTATGGATTCCCATTAGAATTCACGATTTTAGGTGCTGGATCCGTACTTTATGTACCAATACCACTGATTCTTTTCGGTATCATCATTGTGACTTTCTACATACTGCTTAAAAAGACGTCTTACGGATTAAAACTTTATATGATGGGGACTAATCCAACGGCTTCGACTTACTCTGGTATTAATAATTTAAAAATTACGATTCAAACATATATGTATTCTGGTGCACTTGCAGCCATTGCAGGTTTGCTTATTGCATCACGTACAAATTCAGCTAACGCGGACTATGGCAGCAGCTATACCTTACAGGCGCTTTTAGTAGCCATTCTTGGCGGAGTTAATCCAAATGGTGGCTTTGGTAAAGTAGCTGGTGTGGTTGTTGCAGTCCTGACCCTTCAATTTCTATCAACCGGCTTTAATATGCTGCATATCAGCAACTTTTTTAAGGATTTCATATGGGGAGCAGTACTTATTATTGTTATGATTACAAACTATATCAGTAATCAAAAGCAAATGAAGCGTTTATAGAGGAGAAGTAAAATATGACTAAGAAGTATTCAATTGGTATTGATTACGGCACCCAATCAGGAAGGGTTCTTTTAGTAGAAGTGGAGACAGGCAGGGAAATTGCTACGATGGTTACCTCTTATAAACACGGAGTAATTGAAGATTGCCTTCCAGGAACAGATATAAAACTTGGGCAAGACTGGGCGCTTCAGCATCCAGATGATTATATTGACGTTATTAAAACCATTCCTGAAGTGATTAAACATGCAGGTGTTCGGCCAGAGGACGTTATTGGCATAGGAGTTGACTTCACATCTTGTACGATCCTTCCTATCAAGAAGGACGGGACGCCGCTATGTTTTCTTGATGAATATAGGAACACTCCTAACGCCTGGGTAAAATTATGGAAGCACCATGCTGCACAAAAACAGGCAAATAAACTTAATGAAATTGCAGCGGAAAGAGGAGAAGCATTTCTCTCCCTTTATGGTGGAAAAATCTCTTCTGAATGGATGATTCCAAAAATTATGCAAGTTTTAGAAGAATCACCGGAAATCTTTGATGCAGCCGATCTTTTCATTGAGGCTGGTGATTGGGTGGTCATGAAGATTATTGGAGAAAAGGTAATAAGCAGCTGTTCAGCAGGGTACAAAGCACTTTGGCAAAAACAAACTGGCTATCCTGAAGAAGTGTTTTTTAAGGCTCTTGATCCTAGATTAGAGAAGGTTGTCGATGAAAAGCTCTCTAGAGAGGTTTATCCAATAGGGCATCAAGCAGGATTCCTAACAGAAGCTGCTGCTAGTTTAACAGGTTTAACCACTCGTACAGCCGTCTCAACGTTTATCTGTGACGCTCCGGTAGCCCTTCCGGCCGTAGGTGTTACTGAACCAGGTAAAATGGTGATGGTGATGGGAACCTCACTTTGTCATTTCATCCTTTCTGAAGAAGAAGTAAAGGTAGAAGGAATTTGCGGAAGTGTTGAAGATGGAGCAATGCCAGGGCTGTTTGGCTATGAATCAGGGCAAAGTGCTGTCGGGGACATCTTTGAGTGGTTTATGAAAAATTGTGTTCCCGCTGAGTACCACCGTGAAGCAGAGGAACAAAATATTGATATTTATAGATTATTAGAAAATAAGGCTTCAAGATTAAAACCAGGAGAAAGCGGACTTCTAGCGCTTGATTGGTGGAATGGAAACCGTTCACCTCTTGTGGATGCTGATTTGTCCGGAATCATCTTAGGATTAACGTTATCAACAAAGCCGGAGGAAATGTACCGAGCGTTGCTCGAGGCAACAGCATTTGGCACGAATTTGATTATTGAAACACATAAAAATGCTGGTATTGATGTGAATGAGTTGGTTGCTTGTGGCGGCCTATCTCAAAAAAACAAACTGCTTATGCAGATTTTTTCAGATGTTACCAACATGAAGATTCATATCGCAGGATCCCCACAAACGCCTGCATTAGGTGCAGCCATTTATGGGGCCGTTGCAGCAGGTAAAGTAAATAGCGGCTATGATAATGTTTTTGATGCTTCATCAAGAATGGCTAATTTATTGGATGACACGTACAACCCAAATCAAGAGCATCATCAGATTTATCAACAATTGTTTGCGGAATATAAACGATTAAATGAATATTTTGGCCGTGGACTTAATGATGTGATGAAGCGGTTGAAAACTTTGAAAAAGGGAGATGTAACACGGCATGACAACGAATCAATTATGGCAGCACGTTAGTAACACACTATCCATTGAAGCAGAATCGATACAAGAACTTTCCTCCACGCTATCAAAGGAGGCTGTTTTTCAAGTCATTGAAGCAATCAAAGAGTGTCAAGGAAGAATCGTTGTCGCTGGCTGCGGAACATCAGGAGTTGTAGCCAAGAAAATTGTTCACACATTATGCTGTATTGAGCGTCCGGCTGCTTACTTAAATCCTTCTGATGCTGTTCATGGTGAGCTTGGTCTGGTACAAAAGGATGATGTAGTTATTTTAATATCAAAAGGTGGAAAAACGAGTGAATTAGTAGGGCTTCTTCCAGCACTGAAAGTGAAAGGGGCCAAGTTAATTACCGTAACAGAGAACTTGGATTCTATTCTTGCGAAAGAAGCGGATATTGTTCTCAAGATAAAGGTACAACGTGAACCAGATCCCTTTAATATGTTGGCTACTGCCAGTACTCTTGCCGTTATTTCCGTATTTGATGCGATTACCATTGCCCTTATGCATGAAATGAATTACACACAAGAACAATTTGCTGTAATCCACCCAGGTGGAGCGGTTGGACAACTATTATTAAACAAAGCATAAATGGAAAAAGGCTGGCACACTTGTGTCAGCCCAATCTTGTTTATTTAATAGGCTTGGTCAATATGTGCCGCTGCATTATCTTTTGTAAAGAACCGGCCGGGGTGAATAATCCTGATTGGGGTCTCTTTACCACTTAAATGATCTTTTATTACTTCAAAAGCCTTGGGGCCAAGGAAAGGGCTGCATTCTACAGTCGCTCCTAATTCACCAGCAATAATCGCTTTCAATGCATCCTTTTCTCCATCCACTGAGACGATTGTGGTTTCTGAAGGTTTGATACCAGCTGCTTTTAAGGCCTGTATGGCACCAATTGTGCTTTCATCAGCATGTGAAAAGATAGCAGTAAATTTAGATTCTGTTGTTTGAATCATTTGTTCCATTACCTTTTGGCCGGTAGCCCTAGAGGATTCTCCTGATTGAGAAGCAATTATTTTCATCCCTGGGTATTGTTGGATTACCTTTCTAAAACCCTCTGCACGTAATTTAGCAGCTGTGGAATTAGTTGTAGCAGTTATTTCTAAGATATCTGCTTTGCCATTGGTTTGTTCTATTAACCATTTCGCCGCCTGTTTACCTTCCCAGAGGAAATCGGTACCAATAAACGTGAGGTAATCTTCTCCAGGAGCACCTTCTGCTTCACGGTCAACCAAAATGACAGGGACCTTTTTTTTCTTTGCCATTTTTAAAGCTGGACCAAGCTCATTATATTGTCTAGGTGCTAAAATCAGATAATCCACGTCTTGAGAGAGAATTTCTTTGACATCTGCGAGTTGTTTTTCGGAAGAACCCTGTGCGTCCGTATAAATGAGTTCAAATCCGCGTTTTACGGCTTCTTCTTTAATACTATTGGTTTCAGCAATACGCCAGGGATTATTATTCTCCCCTTGTGAGAAACCAACTCGAATTTTGGAGCTTTCTTCTGATTCGCCCTTTACATCTGTTTTAGTAGATGGGGATACAGGATTACATGAAGTTAATAATAATAATGAAAAACCAATCGCTAGTATAATGTTTAATCGACAATACGAATTTTTCATCCTTACACCCCGCTTTTATGTAAACGCATACTTTTAATAGTACTACATTTATTTGAAACTAGTAAAAAGGAAAATAGCACTTAAATTGAGTTGTTAAGGTTATTACTATTTTGGAATAGATTTCAAAGTTTTTATATTAGGAATTTTCTTATATAATAGAAATATAAAAAAATTTTTACTGGATGTAAACAATGAAAATAAATAAATTCTATACCAACTTGTCAATGCAAAAAAAGCTTCTCATTCAGTTTATTATACTTTCGATTGTACCCATTCTACTTCTTGGAGCAGTCTCGGTTGTTATTACTTATAACATTACCAAAAACAATGCGATACAGTTTAGTAAAGAAATTGTTCACCAAACGACTCAAAAAATTGATGAATTGCTGCTAGAAGTCGAAAAATCTGCCCTGATCACAGCTGAAGAACCAGCTGTTCAAGAAGCGTTAAGAAATCCGATTAGCTCTGATATTGCCAAAAAATACTCGCAAGAATTAGAAATTAACACGCGATTAAATTTAATTGCCAATTATAACGAGAAATTATTTGGTATTTATGTAATTGGAAATAATGGCGGCAGATTTAAATCAAATTATGGTACCGAACTGACATATGATATTAATCATTCATTGTGGTACAAGGATGTAGTGGTAAAACGTGATGTCACATGGTTTAGTGCAAGAGTTGGGTCATTGCTTGTGAAAACAGCAGGGGAATTCTTCATATCAGCAGGGTATCCCATTAAGGATAAAGCTAGCGGAAAGATTTCAGGCATTGTCATGGTTGACGTTCCTGAGCAGCAGTTAGCCACGATTGCTCAAGCCAAGTTAGGTGAAAAGGGATATATATCGATCCTTGATGATGAAAATTCAGTTATCACTCATCCTAATCGTAATTTAATTACGACAAAACTTAAATTGGATCAGTCAAAAAAAATTATCACATCCGAAAATACGAAGGTTATTTATACAGCTAGCAGAATTTTGATTGAAGAAACCTCTACCGTAACGGGATGGAAGATCATTGGAACAATCCCGATTGGTGAATTAACTAAAGATAGTATTGTGATTCGGAATATTATCATATTGATTCTTTTTCTTGTTTGTTCGAGTGCGTTATTTTTTGCATATCAGTTCTCAAGGCTGACAGTAAAACCATTAAAAGATATGACCCATTCAATGAAAGTTGTTGAAGAAGGGAACTTTAATGTTAAACTTCCGTCAATCGGTAACGATGAAATAGGGCAGTTAAACACCGGCTTTAATGTGATGATTCAAAGAATACAAGAGTTAATGGATCGGGTACTTACGGAACAGGAATCCCTTCGTCAGGCAGAGCTTAAATCATTACAATATCAAATTAATCCCCATTTTTTATATAACACATTAGATTCAATCGTTTGGTTAACAAGAGCGAATAAAAATGAGGAAGCTATCAAAATGGTAATAGCCATTACCAAACTGTTTAGGATTGGGATTAGCAGGGGAGAAGATATTATTACGCTTGAAGAAGAAATCGAACATGTGGGGAGTTATCTTACGATCCAGCATATGAGGTATTCTAAGAAATTTGACTATACCATTGAGATACCAAAAAGCTTTCATCGGTATAAAACTTTTAAAGTTATCCTGCAGCCAATCGTAGAAAATGCCATTTACCATGGAATTAAGTTGAAGAAAGAGAAAGGGCATATATCGGTTAGCGTGAAAGATAGAGAGGACCATCTGTTGCTGATTGTCAAAGATACAGGCAAAGGGATGGATGAAGAAACGGTAAAAAGGTTGAATAATACGTTAAAGGATGGACCAGGGGAGAAATTAAACATATATGGTCTTAAAAATGTAGAAGAACGTATTAAGCTGTTTTTTGGCGAAGGTTATGGTATTACATTTCACAGCATCTTAGGAGAAGGAACTACGGCAGAAATTAAAATACCAAAAATGATTGGAGAATAAAAAGTGATAGATGTTCTATTGGTTGATGATGAGGATATGATTCGGCAAGGGATCTTGCATAGTGTGGATTGGAACAATTTTAATATGCGTGTAATTGGAGAAGCGGAAGATGGAGAAGAGGCATTGGAGATCTTTTCGAAACACAAGCCTCAGGTAATATTGACAGATATTAAAATGCCTTTTATGGACGGTTTAGAGCTTCTGGAAAAAGTAAAAGCTGAAAATGACAACACGTATATTATTATCATCAGTGGATATGATGAATTTCAATATGCTCAGAAAGCTGTGAAATTAGGAGCGTTTGATTTTATTCTTAAACCTATAGAATTGGATTACTTGGAACAAATTTTAACGAAAATCAATGCAGATTTTGCGGTAAAGATGGAAAAAGAAAAAGATGTACAAGTACTAAAAGAAAAAGTAGAAAACATTCGGTCTATTTTGCAAGAAGGCTTTTTTAAGGATTTGATTTTTAAAAAGTTTGATAGAGATGCTGTTGAGGAAAAAATAAAAGAGTTAGAGATTATAGAGTTTGGGTACAATACTGCTTTACTTGTCCAATTAGATGAATCTGAAATTACAAATGAAACTTTCCTAAACAAAGAGCAGTTTGAAAGAGAAAAAGAAATCTTTATCATCGAAATGAATCAAAGGGAATACACGTTCCTTATCTTAGGTACTCATGAAGCGGATGTTAAAAGCAAGAGGAGCACAATCTGTAACAGAATTAGAGATGAGGTCAATGCGTCAATTACTATCGGTTTAGGAAATATTTATCCTTCTATCCTTCAACTTTCTCAATCGTACGAAGAAGCCTTAGAAGCCTTAGAATATAAATTTATATTAGGCAATGGACAGGACATTGATTATAACAGCATCAAAGATCGAGTAACAGCATATTCAAATGTGATAAATAACAAGGATTACGACCTAATCTACTCATTGGATTTTACAGATAAGCCACGTCTCCAAAAGGATATTAACCAATTAATGTCTGAACTTAAAAATACCGGCCGTGATTCTTACCTTTATTCTCAATTGATTATTAGTAATATTTATATGTCTGCCATTAAAGCATTAAAGGAAATTGGAGGAAATGTGGAGGAAGTATTTCATCATCCTTTAGAGGAATTCAAGCAGCTTGCTTCCAATCCAACTATTGAAAGGGTAGAAGATAAACTCTTAGTTATGTTGTTTAAAATTGCTGATTATATAAATGAAAGGAAATTTGGAAAATACGCTTATATCATTGAAAAAGCTAAGCTGTATATTCATCAGCACCATCAAAATCCCGATCTTTCAATAGAAGCGGTTGCACGCTATGTCAACATTAGTAACAGCTATTTTAGTATCTTATTCAAGCAAGAAACGGGACAGACCTTTGTAGATTATTTAACTTCTTTCAGAATTGAAAAGGCGAAATACCTTTTAAAGGTGTCCGGATACCTTTCCTATGAAATCTCTGACCAAGTTGGTTTTAATAATTCTACTTATTTTAGTACCATTTTTAAGAAATATAACGGTTGTTCACCTACTGAATATAGGAAAAGAATACTCGAGGAGGAGAATGGTTCTTAGGTTGATTAAATGCTTGTTTAAGCACCAAAAACACTGCAACACCATATAGATAAAGGTTTTGCAGTGTTTTTGTGTTATTTTCGTCGCATGAAGTAATTTAATGCACCTAAGGCATGGTTGATGTAGAAGGAGCCTTACGATATTGTTCAGAAGGGTAAGTTTTAAAATCCAATTCGAACCCCTTTTTATTAATTTTTATTAATCAAAGTAATTAATATTGTAGGTTTATTTGATTGCATAAGGACTCAGTTTTGGTTGTTGCTTACATTAAACAAGCATTGTTATCCTAAGTATAGTATTGGAGTAATGTTATTTCGGAAAAAAAGAAAACTTTTTGTTGCATATTTGAATTGAAGGTGCTAATATTAGGAAGTTGCTTTTAACGCCGGTTTTACTAGTTGAAAGCAAGAATGAAAAAAAGTTAAATTATTATATTGAAATATTAATAGAGATGTGATAAGATAATATCACTGTCGCTTAAGGCGTGTTCATTGCTCTTTGAAAACTAAACAAACAAGAACGTCAACAAAACAATTTTTTAGTTTTTTATAAAAACTAAGCCAACGTAACAAATGAGCTAATCAACTTTCTTGGAGAGTTTGATCCTGGCTCAGGACGAACGCTGGCGGCGTGCCTAATACATGCAAGTCGAGCGAATCTTGAGGTGCTTGCACCTCTTGGTTAGCGGCGGACGGGTGAGTAACACGTGGGCAACCTGCCTGTAAGACTGGGATAACTTCGGGAAACCGGAGCTAATACCGGATAATCCTTTTCCTCTCATGTGGAAAAGCTGAAAGTCGGTTTACGCTGACACTTACAGATGGGCCCGCGGCGCATTAGCTAGTTGGTGAGGTAACGGCTCACCAAGGCGACGATGCGTAGCCGACCTGAGAGGGTGATCGGCCACACTGGGACTGAGACACGGCCCAGACTCCTACGGGAGGCAGCAGTAGGGAATCTTCCGCAATGGACGAAAGTCTGACGGAGCAACGCCGCGTGAGCGATGAAGGCCTTCGGGTCGTAAAGCTCTGTTGTTAGGGAAGAACAAGTATCGGAGTAACTGCCGGTACCTTGACGGTACCTAACCAGAAAGCCACGGCTAACTACGTGCCAGCAGCCGCGGTAATACGTAGGTGGCAAGCGTTGTCCGGAATTATTGGGCGTAAAGCGCGCGCAGGCGGTCCTTTAAGTCTGATGTGAAAGCCCACGGCTCAACCGTGGAGGGTCATTGGAAACTGGGGGACTTGAGTACAGAAGAGGAAAGCGGAATTCCACGTGTAGCGGTGAAATGCGTAGAGATGTGGAGGAACACCAGTGGCGAAGGCGGCTTTCTGGTCTGTAACTGACGCTGAGGCGCGAAAGCGTGGGGAGCAAACAGGATTAGATACCCTGGTAGTCCACGCCGTAAACGATGAGTGCTAAGTGTTAGAGGGTTTCCGCCCTTTAGTGCTGCAGCTAACGCATTAAGCACTCCGCCTGGGGAGTACGGCCGCAAGGCTGAAACTCAAAGGAATTGACGGGGGCCCGCACAAGCGGTGGAGCATGTGGTTTAATTCGAAGCAACGCGAAGAACCTTACCAGGCCTTGACATCCTCTGACACTCCTAGAGATAGGACTTTCCCCTTCGGGGGACAGAGTGACAGGTGGTGCATGGTTGTCGTCAGCTCGTGTCGTGAGATGTTGGGTTAAGTCCCGCAACGAGCGCAACCCTTGATCTTAGTTGCCAGCATTCAGTTGGGCACTCTAAGGTGACTGCCGGTGACAAACCGGAGGAAGGTGGGGATGACGTCAAATCATCATGCCCCTTATGACCTGGGCTACACACGTGCTACAATGGATGGTACAAAGGGCTGCAAAACCGCGAGGTTAAGCCAATCCCATAAAACCATTCTCAGTTCGGATTGTAGGCTGCAACTCGCCTACATGAAGCCGGAATCGCTAGTAATCGCGGATCAGCATGCCGCGGTGAATACGTTCCCGGGCCTTGTACACACCGCCCGTCACACCACGAGAGTTTGTAACACCCGAAGTCGGTGGGGTAACCGCAAGGAGCCAGCCGCCTAAGGTGGGACAGATGATTGGGGTGAAGTCGTAACAAGGTAGCCGTATCGGAAGGTGCGGCTGGATCACCTCCTTTCTAAGGATAATGCAGTCCATGTGGACTGATAAAACGTTGACTGTTACTTGTTTGTTTAGTTTTGAGAGAGTAATTTTCTCTCGAAACATTCGTTCCTTGAAAACTAGATAATCGTAAGAAGAAGTCAAAGTAAAACCGAGAATTGCCATTTTAGTTTTTCTCTCTTATTAATAAGAAGAAAATAACCTTTTAGGTTAAGTTAGAAAGGGCGCACGGTGGATGCCTTGGCACTAGGAGCCGATGAAGGACGGGACTAACACCGATATGCTTCGGGGAGCTGTAAGTAAGCTTTGATCCGGAGATTTCCGAATGGGGGAACCCACTGCTCGTAATGGAGCAGTATCTTTACCTGAATACATAGGGTATTGAAGGCAGACCTGGGGAACTGAAACATCTAAGTACCCGGAGGAAGAGAAAGCAAACGCGATTCCCTGAGTAGCGGCGAGCGAAACGGGACATAGCCCAAACCAAGAGGCTTGCCTCTTGGGGTTGTAGGACACTCAACATGGAGTTACAAAGGAACGGGGTAGATGAAGCGACCTGGAAAGGTCCGTCATAGAAGGTAAAAACCCTGTAGTTGAAACTTCGTTCCCTCCTGAGTGGATCCTGAGTACGGCCGGACACGAGAAATCCGGTCGGAAGCTGGGAGGACCATCTCCCAAGGCTAAATACTCCCTAGTGACCGATAGTGAACCAGTACCGTGAGGGAAAGGTGAAAAGCACCCCGGAAGGGGAGTGAAATAGATCCTGAAACCGTGTGCCTACAAGTAGTTAGAGCCCGTTAATGGGTGATAGCGTGCCTTTTGTAGAATGAACCGGCGAGTTACGATCCCATGCAAGGTTAAGTTGAAGAGACGGAGCCGCAGCGAAAGCGAGTCTGAATAGGGCGTATGAGTATGTGGTCGTAGACCCGAAACCAGGTGATCTACCCATGTCCAGGGTGAAGGTGAGGTAACACTTACTGGAGGCCCGAACCCACGCACGTTGAAAAGTGCGGGGATGAGGTGTGGGTAGCGGAGAAATTCCAATCGAACTTGGAGATAGCTGGTTCTCTCCGAAATAGCTTTAGGGCTAGCCTCACGTTGTAAGAGTCTTGGAGGTAGAGCACTGTTTGGACTAGGGGCCCTCATCGGGTTACCGAATTCAGACAAACTCCGAATGCCAAAGACTTATCCGTGGGAGTCAGACTGCGAGTGATAAGATCCGTAGTCAAAAGGGAAACAGCCCAGACCACCAGCTAAGGTCCCAAAGTTTACGTTAAGTGGAAAAGGATGTGGAGTTGCTTAGACAACCAGGATGTTGGCTTAGAAGCAGCCACCATTTAAAGAGTGCGTAATAGCTCACTGGTCGAGTGACTCTGCGCCGAAAATGTACCGGGGCTAAACGTAACACCGAAGCTGTGGATTGACACCGTATGGTGTCAGTGGTAGGAGAGCGTTCTAAGGGCGTTGAAGCTAGACCGTAAGGACTGGTGGAGCGCTTAGAAGTGAGAATGCCGGTATGAGTAGCGAAAGACGGGTGAGAATCCCGTCCACCGTATGCCTAAGGTTTCCTGAGGAAGGCTCGTCCTCTCAGGGTTAGTCGGGACCTAAGCCGAGGCCGAAAGGCGTAGGCGATGGACAACAGGTTGATATTCCTGTACCACCTCTTTATCGTTTGAGTGATGGGGGGACGCAGGAGGATAGGGTAAGCGCGCTGTTGGATATGCGCGTCCAAGCAGTTAGGCTGGTAAGTAGGAAAATCCGCTTACCGTGAAGGCTGAGCTGTGATGGCGAGGGAAATATAGTACCGAAGTTCCTGATTCCACACTGCCAAGAAAAGCCTCTAGCGAGATAAAAGGTGCCCGTACCGCAAACCGACACAGGTAGGCGAGGAGAGAATCCTAAGGTGTGCGAGAGAACTCTCGTTAAGGAACTCGGCAAAATGACCCCGTAACTTCGGGAGAAGGGGTGCTTTTTGAGGTGAATAGCCTCGAAGAGCCGCAGTGAATAGGCCCAGGCGACTGTTTAGCAAAAACACAGGTCTCTGCGAAGCCGCAAGGCGAAGTATAGGGGCTGACGCCTGCCCGGTGCTGGAAGGTTAAGAGGAGGGGTTAGCGCAAGCGAAGCTCTGAATCGAAGCCCCAGTAAACGGCGGCCGTAACTATAACGGTCCTAAGGTAGCGAAATTCCTTGTCGGGTAAGTTCCGACCCGCACGAAAGGCGTAACGATCTGGGCACTGTCTCAACGAGAGACTCGGTGAAATTATAGTACCTGTGAAGATGCAGGTTACCCGCGACAGGACGGAAAGACCCCGTGGAGCTTTACTGTAGCCTGATATTGAATTTTGGTACAGCTTGTACAGGATAGGTAGGAGCCTGAGAAACCGGAGCGCTAGCTTCGGTGGAGGCGTCGGTGGGATACTACCCTGGCTGTATTGAAATTCTAACCCGCACCCCTTATCGGGGTGGGAGACAGTGTCAGGTGGGCAGTTTGACTGGGGCGGTCGCCTCCTAAAGAGTAACGGAGGCGCCCAAAGGTTCCCTCAGAATGGTTGGAAATCATTCGCAGAGTGTAAAGGCACAAGGGAGCTTGACTGCGAGACCTACAAGTCGAGCAGGGACGAAAGTCGGGCTTAGTGATCCGGTGGTTCCGCATGGAAGGGCCATCGCTCAACGGATAAAAGCTACCCCGGGGATAACAGGCTTATCTCCCCCAAGAGTCCACATCGACGGGGAGGTTTGGCACCTCGATGTCGGCTCATCGCATCCTGGGGCTGTAGTCGGTCCCAAGGGTTGGGCTGTTCGCCCATTAAAGCGGTACGCGAGCTGGGTTCAGAACGTCGTGAGACAGTTCGGTCCCTATCCGTCGTGGGCGCAGGAAATTTGAGAGGAGCTGTCCTTAGTACGAGAGGACCGGGATGGACGCACCGCTGGTGTACCAGTTGTCTTGCCAAAGGCATCGCTGGGTAGCTATGTGCGGACGGGATAAGTGCTGAAAGCATCTAAGCATGAAGCCCCCCTCAAGATGAGATTTCCCATAGCGTCAAGCTAGTAAGAACCCTGAAAGATGATCAGGTTGATAGGTCAGAGGTGGAAGCGTGGTAACATGTGGAGCTGACTGATACTAATCGTTCGAGGACTTAACCAATTTTTAAAGGCGAACTCGTTTTACAAACTTCTTCTGTATTATCTAGTTTTGAGGGAATGATACCTCAACAAAATAGTCTGGCAGCAATGGCGAGAAGGTCACACCCGTTCCCATACCGAACACGGAAGTTAAGCTTCTCAGCGCCGATGGTAGTTGGGACTTTGTCCCTGTGAGAGTAGGACGTTGCCAGGCGAAAGACTTTTAGTCTTTTGATTCTCTTTTAATAGAGAAAAAGATAAAAACTTTATATTGCATTAATACACCAACGGTGTTATTATTGAAAAGCTGCTTCGTGAAGACATTCAATATAAAAAAATTAAAGTGATTTTATGTTGACACTAATGAATCAGCATGGTATGATAGTTTTTGTCGCTTTAAATAATTGCTCTTTGAAAACTAAACAAACAAGAACGTCAACAAACAATTTTTTAGCTTTTTATAAAAGCTAAGCCAACGTAACAAATGAGCTAATCAACTTTCTTGGAGAGTTTGATCCTGGCTCAGGACGAACGCTGGCGGCGTGCCTAATACATGCAAGTCGAGCGAATCTTGAGGTGCTTGCACCTCTTGGTTAGCGGCGGACGGGTGAGTAACACGTGGGCAACCTGCCTGTAAGACTGGGATAACTTCGGGAAACCGGAGCTAATACCGGATAATCCTTTTCCTCTCATGTGGAAAAGCTGAAAGTCGGTTTACGCTGACACTTACAGATGGGCCCGCGGCGCATTAGCTAGTTGGTGAGGTAACGGCTCACCAAGGCGACGATGCGTAGCCGACCTGAGAGGGTGATCGGCCACACTGGGACTGAGACACGGCCCAGACTCCTACGGGAGGCAGCAGTAGGGAATCTTCCGCAATGGACGAAAGTCTGACGGAGCAACGCCGCGTGAGCGATGAAGGCCTTCGGGTCGTAAAGCTCTGTTGTTAGGGAAGAACAAGTACCGGAGTAACTGCCGGTACCTTGACGGTACCTAACCAGAAAGCCACGGCTAACTACGTGCCAGCAGCCGCGGTAATACGTAGGTGGCAAGCGTTGTCCGGAATTATTGGGCGTAAAGCGCGCGCAGGCGGTCCTTTAAGTCTGATGTGAAAGCCCACGGCTCAACCGTGGAGGGTCATTGGAAACTGGGGGACTTGAGTACAGAAGAGGAAAGCGGAATTCCACGTGTAGCGGTGAAATGCGTAGAGATGTGGAGGAACACCAGTGGCGAAGGCGGCTTTCTGGTCTGTAACTGACGCTGAGGCGCGAAAGCGTGGGGAGCAAACAGGATTAGATACCCTGGTAGTCCACGCCGTAAACGATGAGTGCTAAGTGTTAGAGGGTTTCCGCCCTTTAGTGCTGCAGCTAACGCATTAAGCACTCCGCCTGGGGAGTACGGCCGCAAGGCTGAAACTCAAAGGAATTGACGGGGGCCCGCACAAGCGGTGGAGCATGTGGTTTAATTCGAAGCAACGCGAAGAACCTTACCAGGTCTTGACATCCTCTGACACTCCTAGAGATAGGACTTTCCCCTTCGGGGGACAGAGTGACAGGTGGTGCATGGTTGTCGTCAGCTCGTGTCGTGAGATGTTGGGTTAAGTCCCGCAACGAGCGCAACCCTTGATCTTAGTTGCCAGCATTCAGTTGGGCACTCTAAGGTGACTGCCGGTGACAAACCGGAGGAAGGTGGGGATGACGTCAAATCATCATGCCCCTTATGACCTGGGCTACACACGTGCTACAATGGATGGTACAAAGGGCTGCAAAACCGCGAGGTTAAGCCAATCCCATAAAACCATTCTCAGTTCGGATTGTAGGCTGCAACTCGCCTACATGAAGCCGGAATCGCTAGTAATCGCGGATCAGCATGCCGCGGTGAATACGTTCCCGGGCCTTGTACACACCGCCCGTCACACCACGAGAGTTTGTAACACCCGAAGTCGGTGGGGTAACCGCAAGGAGCCAGCCGCCTAAGGTGGGACAGATGATTGGGGTGAAGTCGTAACAAGGTAGCCGTATCGGAAGGTGCGGCTGGATCACCTCCTTTCTAAGGATAATGCAGTCCATGTGGACTGATAAAACGTTGACTGTTACTTGTTTGTTTAGTTTTGAGAGAGTAATTTTCTCTCGAAACATTCGTTCCTTGAAAACTAGATAATCGTAAGAAGAAGTCAAAGTAAAACCGAGAATTGCCATTTTAGTTTTTCTCTCTTATTAATAAGAAGAAAATAACCTTTTAGGTTAAGTTAGAAAGGGCGCACGGTGGATGCCTTGGCACTAGGAGCCGATGAAGGACGGGACTAACACCGATATGCTTCGGGGAGCTGTAAGTAAGCTTTGATCCGGAGATTTCCGAATGGGGGAACCCACTGCTCGTAATGGAGCAGTATCTTTACCTGAATACATAGGGTATTGAAGGCAGACCTGGGGAACTGAAACATCTAAGTACCCGGAGGAAGAGAAAGCAAACGCGATTCCCTGAGTAGCGGCGAGCGAAACGGGACATAGCCCAAACCAAGAGGCTTGCCTCTTGGGGTTGTAGGACACTCAACATGGAGTTACAAAGGAACGGGGTAGATGAAGCGACTTGGAAAGGTCCGTCATAGAAGGTAAAAACCCTGTAGTTGAAACTTCGTTCCCTCCTGAGTGGATCCTGAGTACGGCCGGACACGAGAAATCCGGTCGGAAGCTGGGAGGACCATCTCCCAAGGCTAAATACTCCCTAGTGACCGATAGTGAACCAGTACCGTGAGGGAAAGGTGAAAAGCACCCCGGAAGGGGAGTGAAATAGATCCTGAAACCGTGTGCCTACAAGTAGTTAGAGCCCGTTAATGGGTGATAGCGTGCCTTTTGTAGAATGAACCGGCGAGTTACGATCCCATGCAAGGTTAAGTTGAAGAGACGGAGCCGCAGCGAAAGCGAGTCTGAATAGGGCGTATGAGTATGTGGTCGTAGACCCGAAACCAGGTGATCTACCCATGTCCAGGGTGAAGGTGAGGTAACACTTACTGGAGGCCCGAACCCACGCACGTTGAAAAGTGCGGGGATGAGGTGTGGGTAGCGGAGAAATTCCAATCGAACTTGGAGATAGCTGGTTCTCTCCGAAATAGCTTTAGGGCTAGCCTCACGTTGTAAGAGTCTTGGAGGTAGAGCACTGTTTGGACTAGGGGCCCTCATCGGGTTACCGAATTCAGACAAACTCCGAATGCCAAAGACTTATCCGTGGGAGTCAGACTGCGAGTGATAAGATCCGTAGTCAAAAGGGAAACAGCCCAGACCACCAGCTAAGGTCCCAAAGTTTACGTTAAGTGGAAAAGGATGTGGAGTTGCTTAGACAACCAGGATGTTGGCTTAGAAGCAGCCACCATTTAAAGAGTGCGTAATAGCTCACTGGTCGAGTGACTCTGCGCCGAAAATGTACCGGGGCTAAACGTAACACCGAAGCTGTGGATTGACACCGTATGGTGTCAGTGGTAGGAGAGCGTTCTAAGGGCGTTGAAGCTAGACCGTAAGGACTGGTGGAGCGCTTAGAAGTGAGAATGCCGGTATGAGTAGCGAAAGACGGGTGAGAATCCCGTCCACCGTATGCCTAAGGTTTCCTGAGGAAGGCTCGTCCTCTCAGGGTTAGTCGGGACCTAAGCCGAGGCCGAAAGGCGTAGGCGATGGACAACAGGTTGATATTCCTGTACCA
The DNA here is from genome assembly GCF_047237705.1 of Neobacillus canaveralius. Lineage (NCBI taxonomy): Bacteria > Bacillati > Bacillota > Bacilli > Caryophanales > Bacillaceae > Neobacillus > Neobacillus canaveralius. Next base: position 696,967 of record NZ_JBDFLL010000001.1, read on the forward strand.
CCTCTTTATCGTTTGAGTGATGGGGGGACGCAGGAGGATAGGGTAAGCGCGCTGTTGGATATGCGCGTCCAAGCAGTTAGGCTGGTAAGTAGGAAAATCCGCTTACCGTGAAGGCTGAGCTGTGATGGCGAGGGAAATATAGTACCGAAGTTCCTGATTCCACACTGCCAAGAAAAGCCTCTAGCGAGATAAAAGGTGCCCGTACCGCAAACCGACACAGGTAGGCGAGGAGAGAATCCTAAGGTGTGCGAGAGAACTCTCGTTAAGGAACTCGGCAAAATGACCCCGTAACTTCGGGAGAAGGGGTGCTTTTTGAGGTGAATAGCCTCGAAGAGCCGCAGTGAATAGGCCCAGGCGACTGTTTAGCAAAAACACAGGTCTCTGCGAAGCCGCAAGGCGAAGTATAGGGGCTGACGCCTGCCCGGTGCTGGAAGGTTAAGAGGAGGGGTTAGCGCAAGCGAAGCTCTGAATCGAAGCCCCAGTAAACGGCGGCCGTAACTATAACGGTCCTAAGGTAGCGAAATTCCTTGTCGGGTAAGTTCCGACCCGCACGAAAGGCGTAACGATCTGGGCACTGTCTCAACGAGAGACTCGGTGAAATTATAGTACCTGTGAAGATGCAGGTTACCCGCGACAGGACGGAAAGACCCCGTGGAGCTTTACTGTAGCCTGATATTGAATTTTGGTACAGCTTGTACAGGATAGGTAGGAGCCTGAGAAACCGGAGCGCTAGCTTCGGTGGAGGCGTCGGTGGGATACTACCCTGGCTGTATTGAAATTCTAACCCGCACCCCTTATCGGGGTGGGAGACAGTGTCAGGTGGGCAGTTTGACTGGGGCGGTCGCCTCCTAAAGAGTAACGGAGGCGCCCAAAGGTTCCCTCAGAATGGTTGGAAATCATTCGCAGAGTGTAAAGGCACAAGGGAGCTTGACTGCGAGACCTACAAGTCGAGCAGGGACGAAAGTCGGGCTTAGTGATCCGGTGGTTCCGCATGGAAGGGCCATCGCTCAACGGATAAAAGCTACCCCGGGGATAACAGGCTTATCTCCCCCAAGAGTCCACATCGACGGGGAGGTTTGGCACCTCGATGTCGGCTCATCGCATCCTGGGGCTGTAGTCGGTCCCAAGGGTTGGGCTGTTCGCCCATTAAAGCGGTACGCGAGCTGGGTTCAGAACGTCGTGAGACAGTTCGGTCCCTATCCGTCGTGGGCGCAGGAAATTTGAGAGGAGCTGTCCTTAGTACGAGAGGACCGGGATGGACGCACCGCTGGTGTACCAGTTGTCTTGCCAAAGGCATCGCTGGGTAGCTATGTGCGGACGGGATAAGTGCTGAAAGCATCTAAGCATGAAGCCCCCCTCAAGATGAGATTTCCCATAGCGTCAAGCTAGTAAGAACCCTGAAAGATGATCAGGTTGATAGGTCAGAGGTGGAAGCGTGGTAACATGTGGAGCTGACTGATACTAATCGTTCGAGGACTTAACCAATTTTTAAAAGCGAACTCGTTTTACAAACTTCTTCTGATTATCTAGTTTTGAGGGAATGATACCTCAATAAAATAGTCTGGTAATTAAGGCGAGAAGGTCACACCCGTTCCCATACCGAACACGGAAGTTAAGCTTCTCAGCGCCGATGGTAGTTGGGACTTTGTCCCTGTGAGAGTAGGACGTTGCCAGGCTACCCCTTTGGGGCTATTTTTTTGCCTCAAATATTATTACGGCCCCTTGGTCAAGTGGTTAAGACACCTCCCTTTCACGGAGGTAACACGGGTTCGAATCCCGTAGGGGTCACCAACATTTTCTCGCGATAGCGAAAATAATGTTCCATCTATATGGAGGATTAGCTCAGCTGGGAGAGCATCTGCCTTACAAGCAGAGGGTCGGCGGTTCGATCCCGTCATCCTCCACCAATTTAATTTCAAGAAATGAAGTTTATCTTTGATACGCCGGGGTAGCTCAATTGGTAGAGCAACTGACTTGTAATCAGTAGGTTGGGGGTTCAAGTCCTCTCGCCGGCACCATGCTTCTTGCTACGTTGATTTTACATCATCGGAAGCATGCGCAAAATCCCGAAAGGGATTTTAAGCAGAGAAAATGAGTTTAGATAAATCTCATTATTCGAGCCATTAGCTCAGTTGGTAGAGCATCTGACTTTTAATCAGAGGGTCGAAGGTTCGAGTCCTTCATGGCTCACCAAGTTATTTTCGTTAGAAAATAACCAAAGTTTTTTCGCGAAGGCGAAAATAACTTTCCATTTTAATATGCGGGTGTGGCGGAATTGGCAGACGCACCAGACTTAGGATCTGGCGCCGCAAGGCGTGGGGGTTCGACTCCCTTCACCCGCACCAAGTTATTTTCGTTAGAAAATAACCAAGAATTTTTGCTAAGCAAAATAATCTTCCATATATGCGGAAGTAGTTCAGTGGTAGAACACCACCTTGCCAAGGTGGGGGTCGCGGGTTCGAATCCCGTCTTCCGCTCCAATGTTGCCGGGGTGGCGGAACTGGCAGACGCACAGGACTTAAAATCCTGCGGTAGGTGACTACCGTACCGGTTCGATTCCGGTCCTCGGCACCAAGTTATTTTTCGGAGAAAAATAACTTTCATTAAAATGCGCCCGTAGCTCAATTGGATAGAGTGTCTGACTACGGATCAGAAGGTTATGGGTTCGACTCCTTTCGGGCGCGCCATATAATACGGGAAGTAGCTCAGCTTGGTAGAGCACTTGGTTTGGGACCAAGGGGTCGCAGGTTCGAATCCTGTCTTCCCGACCATGCTTTTAATAACAAAATGGGGCCTTAGCTCAGCTGGGAGAGCGCCTGCTTTGCACGCAGGAGGTCAGCGGTTCGATCCCGCTAGGCTCCACTTATTCGGAGGAATACCCAAGTTCGGCTGAAGGGATCGGTCTTGAAAACCGACAGGCGGGTCAAACCGCGCGGGGGTTCGAATCCCTCTTCCTCCTCCATAATTTCTATATTCTTATTGTCGCGGGGTGGAGCAACGAGCATTGCTTCAATGAATTAACTGCGAGTTGTATCAATCGAGTTGCTGCTTGAATAGTCTTACTGAGATTGATACAGTCCTAAACTAGGGGCATGGATATAATTTAATATTTTTATTGTCGCGGGGTGGAGCAGTCTGGTAGCTCGTCGGGCTCATAACCCGAAGGTCGCAGGTTCAAATCCTGTCCCCGCAATTAAGTTATTTTCAAGAAAAATACTTGAAAAAACTTTGGTCCGGTAGTTCAGTTGGTTAGAATGCCTGCCTGTCACGCAGGAGGTCGCGGGTTCGAGTCCCGTCCGGACCGCCATTTTTTATATCAGTAGGGTAACTCTACTGTTGATATAGATATAGATTGTATGGCTCAGTAGCTCAGTCGGTAGAGCAAAGGACTGAAAATCCTTGTGTCGGCGGTTCGATTCCGTCCTGAGCCATCATTTTTTTAAACTTTTTTTGTCTTTTATATTTGGAGGGGTAGCGAAGTGGCTAAACGCGGCGGACTGTAAATCCGCTCCCTCTGGGTTCGGCGGTTCGAATCCGTCCCCCTCCACCAAGTTATTTTCGTTTGAAAATATCCTAGGTTTTTTGCTGAAGTTAAAAATAACCATTATGGCGATTGTGGCGAAGTGGTTAACGCACCTGATTGTGGTTCAGGCATTCGTGGGTTCGATTCCCATCAGTCGCCCCAATGAATTTTAATAAATTGGGTTAGCTCTTTAAAAGTTTGGGCAGCATAGCCAAGTGGTAAGGCAGAGGTCTGCAAAACCTTTATCCCCGGTTCAAATCCGGGTGTTGCCTCCAAATTTTAATATGCGGGTGTAGTTTAGTGGTAAAACCTCAGCCTTCCAAGCTGATGTTGTGAGTTCGATTCTCATCACCCGCTCCAATTTTGGGCCTATAGCTCAGCTGGTTAGAGCGCACGCCTGATAAGCGTGAGGTCGATGGTTCGAGTCCATTTAGGCCCACCAGAATTTTTTGCGAAGCAAAATAATTTGTTATTATTCCGCAGTAGCTCAGTGGTAGAGCTATCGGCTGTTAACCGATCGGTCGTAGGTTCGAGTCCTACCTGCGGAGCCATTTTTTCAAGTTAAGGACGGTTAGCCTGTTCCTTTTAAAAATAGTTAAAAAACCCCCTTTAAGAAATAATCATTTTCTTAAAGGGGGTTTTTTCAATATCATATACATTCTTGGTTTTTCAGTCAGCTCAATCGTCAAATCTTTTGGATTATTTTTCACATTAAAGACCCTTTAGGAGGGGTACACGTTTCTTTTATTTCCTCTTTGTACTTCAACTTCACTTTTCAATCCTTTCACCAATGAAAAGCACATGACGATCATGATGATCGCAAAAGGGAGTGCAGCTGCAATGGAAGCTGTTTGTAATACATTCAGCCCGCCAGCTAAAAGCAATACAGCAGCTAAAGCGGATTGAATGACACCCCATGTCATTTTAATTTTATTCGATGGATTTAACGTGCCGCCTTCACTTAGCATTCCTAATACAAATGTGGCTGTATCGGCGACAGTTATATAATAAATTGCTACGACAGCAAACCCTAAAATACTTAGCACAGAACTTAATGGAAGATAATCAAAGAATGTGAAGATTGACAATGAAACGTCCTCGGTAATCTTTTTTGCCAGGTCATGGCTGCCTGTGTTTTGAACCAATTCAAGTGCTGAGCCGCCAAAGATCGACATCCAGAGACATGTTCCCAGGGTAGGCACAACCAACACGCCAATCACAAATTCCCTTACTGTTCTTCCTTTTGAAACCCTTGCAATAAACATACCAACAAAAGGTGCCCAAGCAATCCACCATGCCCAATAAAATAGTGTCCAGGAGGCAATCCATTCCCCTTCACCAAAAGGCTTTAACCTTAAACTCATATGTATAAAGTCACTAATATAAAGACCAGTCGTATTAAAGAAAACCTTAATTATAGTCAGAGTTGGACCCACAATCATAATCAGCAGCATGATCAGAAAAGATAGAATCATCGCAGCATTGGATAGGTATTGAATACCCCTTTCTAATCCTGTATTGATGGAAATAATAAAAATAACTGTTGCGACAACAATCACAATCATTTGAACAAATAACTCATTGGGAACACCGAATATTTCATGCATTCCGGCTGTAACCTGCATGGCACCAAGACCTAATGAGGTTGCGATCCCAAAGACTGTGGCAAAGATTGAAAGGATATCTATGGTTTTTCCAATAGGCCCATAAATTCTATCCCCTAAGATTGGATGGAAGGCCGAACTTATGGCTGCGGGCAGCCTTTTGTTATATTGGAAAAATGCCAGAGCTAGACCAATGACCGTGTAAATAGCCCATGGATCAAGACCCCAATGGAAAAAGGTATATTTCATTGCCGTGTTGGCTGCGTCAACCGTATATCCTTCCCCATAAGGAGGGGTTGTATAGTGCGTTACAGGTTCGGCGACACTCCAGTACACAATTCCGATTCCCATCCCAGCACCGAATAACATCGCAAGCCAAGAGGCCGTGTTAAAATCAGGACGGTCTGTCTTCTTGCCCAGCCGAATATCACCATATTTAGAGAACAACAAATAGATGGAAAAGATTACAAAGAAGAGGGTAGCACCAAGATACACCCACCCAAGGTAATCAATCGAACCATTATAGATTATATCGGTAACTTTGGTGAGATTTTCGGTAAAAAAGACTCCCCAAACAATAAAAATGAACGTTAGTAATAATGAAATAATAAACACACTGTTTCCTTTATTATTATTGCTGTTCATAGAAACCTCCTAGTAATGCTTGGTGTCAGATAAAGTTTTTGAAAGTACATCACTTATCAAGGAGGTTATAGAGAAATTCCCACTTTTCACTGTTCATCAACTCTTCCTGTGTAATCTCTAATCCGCCTCCAAGGTATACCGTTTGGTCTTTAATGGCGACCACCATTGCTTCAACTATTGAGTTATTGTCTTTCTTTTTATAGATGTCTCCTAAAGACGGCAGTAGTTCGCTGGTAGGCATACCTGGCTCGATGTCTATCAGGCTCTCCTCTTCAGCATTTTCCTTGTTTTGATAATCGATACGACTGCTGTCAGCAGCACGGCCTGGTACCATTAATAAATACTCATTATGTTTGACTCCGTGAGAATTACTTGTGATAACCCCTTTGTTATCCGCCGTTTCAACCAATTCAATTTCATTTAATGTATAAGTATCAAGGGAATCGGGCAATGGATTATGTATTAAAATATAATCTCCAGATTCAGCTCTTCGATCCTTTTTTAGCGTATATGCCTTATGGTTAAAAATAAAACTGTCATTTTCCGTTGGCTTGTATTTTTCTACGCTTGCAGCATTGGTAATATGCTGTGTTAAATCCCTAAGCTTAATAAGGTGCACGGACAGTTTATACATGGGTTTTACCCCGTATACCTTGTGTAACTCATTGTTGTAATATACAAATTGTCCTTTTCTTACTTGATATAGTTTCACGGATCAATCTCCCTTCATCAACTCTATATGGTTAGCGTCATAATCACTCGAAGAAAAATTTAGGTCTATTATTAGGTTGTCTTAGAATTGAAAATACTATTCTTTTAGATGGGGAGGGGGAGAGAAGGCCGGAAAAGAAAGAAAAAAGCCGCTATACTATCAGTAAAGATAGTACAGCGACTTTTCCTTGAAGAGATTAATTACGGATTAAATAATCGAATGCACCTAATGCAGCGGTAGCACCGGAACCCATTGAAATAATGATTTGCTTGTAGGCACTATCTGTACAGTCACCAGCCGCATATACGCCTGGGATGCTAGTAGCACCGTGCTTGTCCACAATAATCTCACCGAAGCGAGTGCGCTCAAGGGTACCCTCTAACCAATCAGTGTTTGGTACAAGACCAATTTGAACGAAAATACCTTCTAATTCAATGTGCTTAACTTGTTCTGTTTCACGATCCATATAGGAAATTCCATTTACTTTGTCAGTACCGTGAATTTCTTTTGTTTGAGCATTTAAAATAACTGTTACATTCGGCAAGCTGTATAGACGATCTTGAAGCACTGAATCGGCCTTTAGCTCAGCTGCGAACTCAAGTACTGTAACATGCTTAACGATACCAGCAAGGTCGATAGCCGCTTCAATACCGGAATTACCGCCGCCAATAACAGCTACACGTTTTCCTGCAAACAATGGACCATCACAGTGTGGGCAGTAAGCTACACCTTTGTTTTTGAACTCAGCTTCACCAGGGACACCAACATTACGCCAGCGTGCACCAGTTGAAAGGATAACGGCTTTACTTTTAAGAACAGCACCGTTTTCGAGTTCAATTTCAACAAGTTCATTTCTTTCTAAACGTTTCGCACGTTGCAAGTTTAGAACATCTACGCCATAATCTTTCACATGCTCTTCAAGGCTTGCTGCAAGTTTAGGACCTTCTGTATATTTCGTACCGATAAAGTTCTCAATACCCATCGTGTCCATTACCTGACCGCCAAAGCGTTCAGCCACAATCCCTGTGCGAATACCTTTACGTGCTGCATAAATTGCTGCACTTGCACCAGCAGGGCCGCCGCCGACAACAAGGACATCGTATGGCTCTTTATTAGAAAGCTCAGCTGCATCTGGACCTGTGCCCATTTTAGCGAGAATTTCTTCAATTGTCATACGGCCGCTGCCAAACGATTCTCCATTTAGGAAAACAGTTGGAACTGCCATGATGTTCTTGCTTTCCACTTCAGCTTTGAAAGCTGCACCATCAATCATGGTATGGGTAATACCAGGGTTGAGAATGCTCATTAAGTTTAGGGCTTGTACAACATCAGGACAGTTGTGGCAAGTCAGGCTGATATATGATTCAAAGTGATATTCACCTTTGATAGCTTTGATTTGATCGATTACTTTTTGTTCTACCTTTGGCGCTCTTCCGCTAACCTGCAAGAGAGCCAACACTAAGGAAGTAAATTCATGTCCTAGAGGAATACCAGCAAACGTTACTCCAGTGTCTTCGCCGATACGATTTACACTAAAGCTTGGTGTTCTCTCTAGTTCTGTTTTTTCAACCTTAATGTTAGGTGACATGGTTGCCAATTCATCTATTAAAAGCAACATGTCGCGAGATACGTTATCGGTTCCTGCGCTAACTTTTAGAAGAATATCGCCTTCCATCAGTTGAAGATACTGGGTTAACTGAGCTTTTATATCTGCATCTAGTAACATTTTTATCTACTCCTTAAATTTTTCCTACTAGGTCAAGGCTTGGCTTAAGTGTTTCAGAACCTTCTTGCCATTTAGCTGGGCAAACTTCACCTGGATTGTTGCGAACATATTGAGCTGCTTTAATTTTGTTAACAAGTGTGCTAGCGTCACGGCCGATACCGTCTGCGTTGATTTCCATAGCTTGTACTACGCCGTCTGGATCGATGATGAACGTTCCGCGTTGAGCAAGACCTTCTTCTTCATCAAGTACATCAAATGCGCGAGTAAGTTTTTGAGAAGGGTCACCAATCATAATATATTCGATTTTGCTGATAGCTGGTGAGTGATCGTGCCATGCTTTGTGTGTGAAGTGAGTATCTGTTGATACAGAGTATACTTCAACGCCAAGATCTTTTAATGTTGCGTATTCATTTTGTAAGTCTTCTAATTCAGTAGGGCATACGAATGTGAAATCTGCTGGGTAAAAGCAAACAACACTCCATTTACCTTTAAAGTTTTCTTCTGAAACAGTGATGAAATCTCCATTTTGATACGCGTTTGCTGTGAATGCTTGTACTTCTTTACCGATTAATGACATAATCTATTTCCTCCTAAAAATAATTTTGAGAATTGTTAACATCAAATACTAATAACTAAATTAGAATAATTCTAATACAATGTTTATTATTATATAAAAGCACCCATCTTGTCAACCATTATGTTTTATTTTTTCTGTTATATATTTTCAGGGTAACCCTAAATCATTTGATCACCTTAAATAGTCTGTTCTCAAATAAGCCTGTTTTTCTCATTAAGATGTGTAGAGGTTCTGGAGTGATACTGATGAGAAATGAAAGGGGGATAGAGTATCTAAAAAGAAAAAAGGTCCGCCCCCAGATGTGGAAGTAGACCCTATGTAGAGATTATGCGTTATTTTTAAAGACTTGAATACTGTATAATTCCTTAAATTCAACCCAGTTCATTTTTCGTTTCAAATGTTCACGGAAAGAATGGCTGTTTTTTTCTTGAGGCTGACTATTAAGAAGTGTAATATATCGCTGTAATCGAACTTGTATCACAAAATAGTACTGATTGCTTGTATCTAATACAGGGATATCCATGACTTTAATCTTTTGTCCAAAATTATTTTTGAACTCCAGGCTTTTACATATCAAAATATCATCTTCTTTTTCCAATTTCTTTCTATTATACCTCATTAATGGGATAAAGCTTCACTATATTGTTACTATTTAATGGACATATTTTAAAAAAAGGGCTCTTTGATTATTTATTGTTGAGGTTGAGAATCCATAGGCGGAGAATTTCCGGCTATTATATATAGAGGAAGCTTAAGTAGCGGATATAAGCGGAGATATTCCGGTTACCTGCTTTAAATAAGACAAAATCCAAGGATTTGGATACGATAGGCGGAAAAACTCCGTTTATTTATAAGGAAATATGGGTATTTCCTAATTTAAACGGAAATTCTCCGCTTATTTTCCTAACACAGTAAAATCAACATTCAGTTGTAACACAGCATATAAAAAAACCAGACCCTTTTTCAGAATCTGGTTTTACGAACTATTTAAGCTAATCTCATTTTAAAATCCTGATAGCCAAATTCACGGACAATACGACAGTCGCCATCTTTGTCCTGAACAGCTATTGCTGGTAAAGGCATACCGTTGAATGTAGTGTTTTTCACCATTGTATAGATGGCCATATCACCAAATACTAAACGATCACCGCTCTTTAAAGGCTGATCAAAAGAATAATCACCGATTACATCACCGGTCAGGCAAGTTTGTCCGCCAAGACGATAGGTAAAAGGCTTTTCGCCTGCTTCACCTGAACCAAACAGTGGTGGACGATAAGGCATTTCCAGTACGTCAGGCATATGACAAGTTGCAGAAGTGTCAAGAATGGCAATCTCAATTCCATTACGGTGGAGGTCAAGGACAGAAGTGATTAAATAGCCTGCATTTAGCGCGATCGCTTCACCTGGCTCAAGATATACTTCTAATCCGTACTTCTCCTGCATTCTTCTAATGCATTTTTCTAAACGAGGAATATCATAATCTTCTCTTGTAATATGGTGGCCGCCGCCAAAGTTAATCCATTCCATTTGCGGGAGATATTCTCCAAACTTTTCTTCGAATGCATTTAGAGTGGTCTCTAAATCGTCAGAGTTTTGCTGACAAAGGGTATGGAAGTGTAAGCCTGAAACACCATCTAGTAAATCGGGGCGGAAATCTTCTTTTCTCACACCGAATCTAGAACCTGGTGAACATGGATCATAGATTTCATGTCCAACTTGCGTCGAACATTCAGGATTGATGCGCAAGCCGATTTTTCTGCCAGCTTGAAGGGCTTTATCTTTAAACTTTTCCAACTGTGAGAAGGAATTAAAAATAATATGATCACAAATGGATATAATCTCGTCAATTTCATCTTCACGGTAGGCAGGGGCAAAGACATGATTTTCTTTGCCCATTTCCTCGTGACCAAGACGTGCCTCGAATAATCCGCTTGCTGTTGTACCGCTTAAATACTTTCCAATGAGGGGATACATTGTTGTCATAGAAAATGCTTTTTGTGCTAAAACGATTTTAGCTCCTGTACGTTCCATGACACCGTTCAGGATTTTCAGGTTCTTCTCTAGAAGACCTTCATCGACTACATAACATGGTGTTGGTAATTCTTCGAAACGCATTTTATCGAACCTGCTCCAACTCTTTTTCGTTTACTGGCTTATCTACAAGCACAGGATTAAAATCTTCTACCCATGGAAGTCCCCATTTGTTTAACTCTTCCATGAATGGATCTGGATTAAATTCTTCAATATTGAATACGCCTGGTTTATTCCACTTTCCAGTCATAACCATTGCTGCACCGATCATTGCCGGAACACCTGTTGTATAAGAGATTGCTTGAGAACCAACTTCTCTGTAGCACTCTTGGTGGTCACAAACGTTGTAAACATAATACTTTACCGGTTTTCCGTCTTTTTTTCCTTGGAAGATACAGCCGATATTTGTTTTTCCTACTGTACGTGGTCCAAGAGAAGCAGGATCTGGTAATACAGCCTTCAAGAACTGAAGCGGAATGATTTGTTTTCCTTCGAATTCAATTGGTTCGATAGAAGTCATTCCTACATTTTCAAGAGCTTTAAGGTGTGTAATATAGCTTTGACCAAATGTCATAAAGAAACGGATACGCTTAAGTCCTGGCATGTTTTTCGCAAGAGATTCAAGCTCTTCGTGGTAAAGCAAGTACATATCCTTTTGTCCAACCTCAGCGAAGTTATATTCGCGTTTGATTTCCATTGGTTCAGTTTCGATCCATTCACCATTTTCCCAATAACGGCCGTTCGCAGAAACTTCACGGATATTGATTTCAGGGTTAAAGTTTGTTGCAAATGGATATCCATGGTCGCCGCCGTTGCAGTCAAGAATGTCGATATATTCAATTTCATCAAAATAATGTTTTAACGCATAAGCAGAGAATACGCCTGTTACACCTGGGTCAAAGCCGCTGCCTAAAAGAGCTGTAATTCCAGCCTTTTCAAAGCGCTCTTTGTAATCCCATTGCCATTTGTATTCAAATTTTGCTGTATCTTCTGGTTCGTAGTTTGCTGTATCCATATAGTTTGTCTTTGTTGCAAGACAAGCATCCATAATAGTTAAGTCTTGATATGGTAATGCTAAATTCATTACGATATCTGGTTTTACTTCATTGATTAATGCAATTAACTCATCTACATTGTCTGCGTCTACTTGAGCAGTGGTAATTTTTGTTTTAGTTGTGCCATCTAATTTTGCTTTTAAATCATCGCATTTTGATTTCGTACGACTTGCAATACAAATCTCTTCAAATACTTCACTGTTTTGTACACATTTATGAACTGCTACTGATGCCACGCCGCCGGCACCAATGATAAGTGCTTTTCCCATTCTCCTATCTCCCAACTAAATAGATTTTTTTCCCAACAAAAAAAACAAGTGAAAAAACGCTAGACAGCGCACAACACTTGTTTAGATATCTAATCAATATTATAAGCATAGTATCCCCTAAAACGTGGGTATACCCTTAGCATAAAAGTCCTAGGACATTATGAAAGAAAGCTTACTAATATTCAAAATATATCTTTATAGGATCAGAGTCTATATAGCAAATAATCACTTTTACTACTCTTATTGACCGTTTCACAAGTTGTGTGCATCTGCACTGGTTGTAAAGTAACCAACTTATAAAATTTGAGCTTTTAACTCAATCAATAAGGCAACTAAAGTTGCCAATCGGCATTTGACCCGGCTGTCCGTATGGCCTTAACTTCTTTAGGGAAGTGGTCAAAAATTATCTGCTTGGAAAGACTCAAAGATATAATGAATAACAGCTTTCCAATAACAACGCTATTTCATATTAGCAGAATATAAATGTCGCCGCAATAGAGAATTTAAATTTTTTTTGCTTGGAGTTTATTCCTTTTTTTGTTAGTTTCATTTGAGTATTATAGGGAAGTTTAAAACTGAGTGCATTTTGGAATAAACTAAAGCACTTTTTTTATCATGTTTATTTGAAAAAAAAACACTGCAATCCCTTAATTGGTCAGGTTTTGCAGTGTATTCCTGTTAGTTTAAAATGGTTACCTTTAATTGTTTTCTTCCAAAATTGATGGCTTCTTGTTTGGAAGGAATAAATATATCAATTTTATTTCCTTTAATGGCGCCGCCCGTATCTCCGGCAATTGCTTCACCATAGCCTTCTACATACACTTTACTGCCAAGCGGAATAACAGATGGGTCAACGGAGATGACCTTTTGATTTGGGTCTTCTAAAAGGTTAATGCCAGTTGCGGTAATACCTGAGCAGCCTTCACAAGAAGCTGTATAGGCTGTCGCTTCTACTGTAATTTCTTTTGTACTAGGTGCTGCTGCTTCTACAACAGGTGCAACTTCAGCTGGTTCTGGCGCTTGCGCTTCTGCTGCGGGTGCACTTTCAGCAGGTGCTGGCGCTTGCTCCTCTACAGCAGGTATACTTTCAGTTTGCGCTTCTGCTGCAGGTGCAGTTTCCTGTTTTGGTTGAGCGGTTAATACTATATTAGTAGTTTCGAAACCTTCAAAGATGACAAGATTTAATCCAGGATGGATGAGATCTGTATGTAATTGGTTCCATTCTTTTAATTGTGAAACTGTTACCTGATGATCCATGGCAATGTCCCATAATGTGTCGTCCTGAATAACCGTATATTGTTTTTCCGGTGCGACAGTTAGTACATCCCCTGGATGAATAAGGTCAGTAGAAAGATTATTTATCTTTTGGAGATTTTCTAAAGACATGTTATTTGTCCTTGATAGAGCCCATAGGGTATCCCCTTTTTGAACCGTAATACTTTCAGCTTGTACATTAGCACTTACAGTTACTGAGAGTACAGCAACTGCTAAAATTGATATGATTTTCTTAAGCATTCTTTTACCCTCCATGTTCTTTGGTTGCTAATTTTTTTATCATCGTAACATAGAATTTTCTGAGAAAAAGAACAGGGAGGTGTTAGTTCGGTTACATCCATGGCATTTATATTGCAATAATATTTCTGAAATAAATTAGTAATCAGAAAATAACATTCAGAAGAGAGGACATTCACCATGCTCCTTATTAATAGAGAAGAAATGAAAATATGATGGAATTTTTACATCCCAATTTATGTTTTTTTTATTTCAATTCGTGTGTTTATTCTCATATAAATAGCTTTTTTAGGTTTGCAATCGCTATGTTCATAAGGATATCATCGTCAGATTTCTATCAATTTGTTATATTTCAATAATTGCCACTATTATTTTTAGCTAAATTTATGCTATATTATTAAAGTCATAAATTTATTACTACGGTAATATTAATAACTTTTATATGGGGAGTGAAGGAAATGAAAAAGTTTGGTCTATTAACGTTGTTTTTGGTTCTTTCTCTATTTATTGCGGCATGCGGGACCGATAAAACAGCGAGTGAAAGTGCTAATAGTGAAAAAGTATATAAAGTTGGTGTTGATACAACTTATCCTCCGTTTGAATTTAAAGAAGGAGACGAATATAAGGGTATCGATATAGAATTGATTAATGCCATTGCGGAAAAGGAAGGATTTGAAATCGAACTTTCTCCAATGGACTTTGGCGGAATTATCCCAGCTATGCAAGCTAACCAGCTTGATGTTGCGATTGCAGGTATGAGTATTACTGAAGATAGAAAGAAAATTGTAGATTTCTCAACACCATATTTTGACGCAGGATTAATCGTTGTTGTTAAAGATGATAATTCAACCATTAAATCCGTTGATGACCTTAAAGGGAAGAAAGTTGCTGTTAAAAAGGGTACGTCAGGTGCGAAATATGCAGTAGATAATGCTTCAAAACTAGGAATTGAAATTGTTCAATTTAACGATAGTCCTGCGATGTTCCAAGAAGTATCCAATGGAAATGCAGATGCATTAATTGAAGATTACCCTGTTATCTCTTATGCGATTGCCCAGAAGGATCTAGGATTAAAACTTGTGGGAGATCGTTTAAATGGAGATCAGTACGGAATTGCTGTATTGAAAGGTGAAAACCAGGAGTTATTAGAAAAAATTAACAATGGACTTGCTGAGCTTAAAAAAGATGGAACATATGATAAAATATTAAAAACGTATCTTGGTGAATAAAATAATAGGATAAGGCGTGCTTAAAGCAAGCGCGTCTTCTTTTTGAAAGGGGATGATAGGAATGGATATTATTTCTGCTGCTTTGCCGATGTTATTAAAAGGACTTCAAGTAACATTATATATATTTGTGATCGCTATTATTATTGGTTTTTTAATTGGTTTAGTAATCGCCTTATTCCGATTGGCACCGATTAAGATCTTGAATTGGATTGCAAAGGCTTATGTTGATGCCATTCGAGGAACGCCATTTATTGTGCAATTGTTCTTTATCTATTTTGGTGTTAATTCACTCCAAATCGTTTCCTTAAACAGTACCACAGCCGGTATCATTACGGTTGCGATCAATGCAGGGGCTTATTTTGCTGAAATTATTAGAGCCGGGATTCAATCAATTGATAAGGGACAAACGGAAGCGGCAAGATCGATTGGCTTTACTGGTGCACAAACAATGCGCTATATCATTCTTCCACAGGCTTTTAGAAGAATGCTTCCAACCATTACGAATCAATCCATCATCAGCTTAAAAGATACTTCGCTTTTATCGGTCATTGGTATTGCCGATTTAACACAGCAAGGACAGATTCAAGCTTCAGCCACATTTGAAGCTTTCAAGATTTGGCTGGCTGTAGGTGTCATTTACTTCATCGTCATTTACTTGTTAACACTTCTTGCTAATTTCGTTGAGAGGAGGTTTCAACTTCGATGAGCATGATCACGGTAAAAAACTTGAAAAAATCATTTGGTAACCTAGAGGTTTTGAAAGATATTAATGCAGAAGTGAAGGAAAAAGAAGTTATTTGTGTCATCGGGCCTTCTGGTTCAGGTAAGAGTACATTCCTACGCTGCTTAAATCGCTTAGAAGAGATTACTGGCGGACAGGTTGTCATTAATGGACATGATATAACGGACAAAAAAGTCGATCTTAACAAAGTGAGACAAGAGGTTGGAATGGTATTTCAACAATTTAATCTATTCCCTCATAAAACCGTCCTAGAAAACATCACATTGGGACCTATTAAGATTCATTCTACAGAGAAGTCTGCAGCGGAAAAATTAGCTCTTGAGTTACTAGATAAAGTAGGACTGAGAGAAAAATCAAATAGCTACCCGGGAGAACTATCCGGAGGACAAAAGCAACGTGTTGCAATTGCAAGGGCACTAGCGATGAATCCGAAAATTATGCTATTTGACGAACCGACTTCAGCACTTGATCCGGAAATGGTCGGTGATGTTTTAGAAGTCATGAAGCAGCTTGCTATAGAGGGAATGACGATGGTCGTTGTTACCCATGAAATGGGCTTTGCCAGAGAAGTTGGAGACCGAGTTATTTTCATGGATGGCGGCTATATTGTGGAAGAAAATGAACCGAATGCGTTATTCGGCAACCCTCAGCATGAACGAACAAAAGCATTCTTGAGTAAGGTACTATAGAATCTAATATAAAAGGATGGTGCAGTTTTGCACCATCCTTTTATATTAAAGTGAATTTTTTATTCTCCCGATAATTTCCTTATATTCTTCTTCTTTTAAGACACAACAAAGAGTTTCTGTTTGACTAGTGTTTATCGATAGGTGCATTCTAATTATAACGATAGTATGGAGATTTCTTTTATTCTTTGCCATCAAAAGGGGAGATGAGAATGATGAAAAGCGATTTAATGGGAATGTTAGAATCACGTAAAGAAGAAATCATCGCAATCCGCCGCCATTTACATGAAAATCCTGAGGTCTCTTTTAAAGAGGAGAAGACGGCTCAGTATATTGTAGATTTTTATAAGGGAAAAGATGTTGAGATTCAAACAAATGTTGGGAATGGGTATGGCATTATCGTAACGATTAAAGGTGGAAAACCTGGAAAAACGATTGGTCTTCGTGCAGATTTTGATGCCCTTCCGATTGTAGAAGAAGCGAATGTTCCCTTTAAATCAAAGAATGAAGGGGTCATGCATGCGTGCGGACATGACGGACATACAGCGTACTTGTTAGTTTTGGCTGATTGCCTTATTCATTTAAAAGAGTTCATTCCAGGTACGATCAAAATCATTCACCAGCATGCAGAGGAAGTACCGCCAGGTGGAGCAAAAAGTATTGTCGAGTCTGGGTTAATTGACGATTTAGATGCAGTATATGGCATTCATTTGCTGCCAATGGGACCAGCTGGTACAGTAGGTTATCATGCCGGGTATTCCTTCAACGGACGAGCATACATGAAATTGAAGGTACAAGGAAGAGGCGGGCATGGTTCCTCACCTCATCTCGCGAACGATGCAATTGTCGCTGCCTCACATTTTGTTACAGCAGCGCAAACGATCGTCAGCCGAAGATTAAGTCCTTTTGATGTAGGTGTCATCACCATTGGATCTTTTGATGGAAAAGGGACATTCAACGTAATTAAGGATAGCGTAGAACTTGAAGGCGATATTCGCTATATGACGGTAGAAACAAAAGAAACGATTGAAAAAGAAGTGAAGCGGATTGTAAGAGGGATTGAAGAGGAATTTGGCGTGACCTGTGAGCTTACGTATACACCAGATTATCCGCCATTATACAACGACCCTGAGCTTACGGCATTGGTCGCAGAAAGCTTGCGAAGCATGAATGATCCTGATATTAAAGAAGTGAAGGAATTTCCGGCGATGGCTCCATCCGAAGACTTTGCCTATTATGCCGAAAAATTCCCGGCATGCTTCTTTTATATTGCCTGTACACCAAAAGGAGTAGAACAGCCTTACTTCAATCACCATCCGAAATTTGATATTGATGAAGATGCCCTCCTAGTAGCTGCCAAAGCGGTTGGTCATGTTGTTTGTAGTTATTATGAATTAAATTAAAAGTCCAAACTAGGGTGCCTGTCACCTAATGGAATATATCACAAGGATACGGTCTATTGTCGGTATCCTTGTTTCATTTAGTTAGCTAAAATTTCGTTGATTTTTTCAAGCGTATCACCCGATAGTTTGACTCCGGATGCTTTTATGGTTTCTTCAAGCTGCTCTGGACGGCTTGCGCCAACTAGGGCACTTGCTACATTGTGCTGGCGTAAAATCCATGCGATTGCAAGCTGTGCTAAGGTTAAATCTTCCTCATAGGCTACTGCTCTTAATTGTTCCACTTTATCTAAATTTTGCTCCGTTAGGATATGAGACATGTTTGTGTTCGCTTGTGCTGCACGGCTTCCTTCTGGAATGTTTGCACCATTTTTATATTTTCCAGTTAGCACACCTTGTGCCAATGGGGAGAAGACCACTTGACCGATACCATGTTTTTCGCTGACAGGGATGATTTCTTTTTCAATATAGCGCTGCAGCATGCTGTAATTTGGTTGATTCACGACAATGCGGTCAAGAAGTTTCTTATCCGCAAGGTGCACTGCTTCGGTAATTTGTTCGGCTGTCCATTCACTTACGCCGACATATAGAACCTTCCCTTGGCGTACTAAATCATCTAAAGCTCTTAGCGTTTCGTGTAATGGAGTATCTGGGTGGTAACGGTGGCAATAATAAATATCTATGTAATCCATGCCAAGACGCTTTAAACTAGCATCGCACTGTTCCATGATATGTTTGCGGGATAATCCTTGATCATTTGGACCTTCACCCATTTTTCCAAACACCTTTGTAGCTAATACATAAGAGCTACGTGGATATTTACTAAGTACCTTCCCAACGACCTTTTCTGCTTCACCACGTATATAAACATTCGCAGTGTCAAAAAAATTGATTCCTGATTCGTACGCAAGGTCAATCGAGGAAACTGCATTTTGTTCTTCTACATATCCACCATATGTAAGCCAGCTGCCTAAACTAATTTCACTAACCTTTAATCCGGTATTGCCTAGACGTCGATATTGCATGCACCAATTCCTCCCAAACTAATGAAATTCCTTAATATTTGTACTATACCATAATATGGGTTTTGGTGGGTGAACCATGCACTTATTTGAAAAAGGAAAGATAGTCTGGAGTTACCGAAAAGAAAGGCACAGTCTATTAAGACCACACCTCTCTTTAAAGGATTACTTCCGTAGGGATTTTAAGAAAACATTTTGTGCCGCAGCCACTCCTGCCCCGGGCTCGAAGGAATAGGAGAAGTCTTGTAAACCAGCTTCAATTAGAGAAACGGCTTGAAGGATATCACTTGGGAAGCAATAGCCCATGTGGCCGAATCGGAATATCTTCCCTTGGAGATGCCCAAGTCCACCAGCAAAATCAAGGTGATATTTCTCCTTTAGATGACCAATAAATGAGGGTAATTCCAATCCTTCTGGAGCGCATATAGCCGTAATCGTTGGTGAAGCATGCTCGTCGGATGTTAGGAGTCCGATAGAAAGAGCCCTCATTGCCTGCCGCACCATATTCTTCATTAATTCATGTCTTGCCACTGTTTGCGGAAATCCACCTTCCTCATCAATTAAGTCACAGACAGCGGAAAGTCCCATAATCAATGAGATGGCAGGGGTGTTAGGTGTCATGCCCTTCGCTGCCCATTCACGATAGCTGAGTAAATCTAAATAATAAGCTGGTTTAATCGTTTCCTCGATCACTTTCCATGCTCTTTCGCTGACACTTAATAGTGCAAGTCCGGGAGGGAGCATCATTGCTTTTTGTGAACCGGTTACTAAAATATCAATTCCCCATTGGTCCATTTCTGCCGGAGCTCCGCCTAGACAGCTAACTCCATCGACAATAAACAAAGCGTCGGTATGAGTACGAACAACCTCTGCCAATTTTTCAATCGGATTTAGAATTCCTGTCGAAGTCTCATTATAGGTTGCAAAAACTGCCTTAATATTTGATAGAGGTTTAAGGAACTCAATAAGATCTTCCTCGCTACAAGCTTCACCCCAACTTTTTTCGAGCTTATGTACTTTAAAACCGTATTTCTCACAAATAGACACGAAATAATTGCCAAAGGCGCCAACTGTGATAACCACTACTTCTTCACCAGGGGAAACAGTATTTACCGCTGCAGCTTCTAATGCCGCTGTTCCACCTGATGGCAGAAGTAGAATATCTTGTGCCGTCCCGAAAATAGGTTTTACACGATTGGTAGTTTCTTGATATAACTGTACAAACTCTGCTGTGCGATGGCTAATCATGTCCTGGCTCATGGCAAGCTGAACTCTTTTAGGTATTGGAGTGGGTCCTGGGTGCCTTAGTATATTTGGGTACATACTCTTTCCTCCATTTTGAATTGTAGTTTTTTAAAACTCGAGTACTTTTTAAGAAAAATTATGGAATTTCATGGATATCTCTAACTCTATAATATTATAGTTCCAAGCATCGCTTCAACCCTTTACACGGTAAAATGACAAAGCGTGAGGATAGCCTCGAAGCTTTGTTGTTTCAGAAAGCGCCGGACCCGACGGTGGTGAAGTTTCATAATATTTTCTAAAACTTGAAAAAGGACAGACTGATTATATTTCAATACAATAGTAAACGCGTAACTTTAGACCAGCACCCTTTTGTGTGTTTTTTATGTTTATTAATAGGACATAACATATAAGTTAACGAATTTCATAAATTTAATAAAGGGAGGTGTAATGATGGGTAAGGAGTTTTCGAATAATAATTCAACTAGAATGGCTTGGATAGCTGGATCCATCATTGGAATAATCGGTGTAGGAGTTATTACTATTCATGTATTACTCGGTTCATTGGCTCTCTTGTCAGCGGTAATTGCTTTCATATTGTTCTTTTATTATGGTACGGATACAACTGTTATTTGTAACGAAAAAGGCTTCACTGTTAAGAGTGAGAGCAGAGCCAAGGGCAAGTCTCTCCATGAATATCGGTGGGAAGAGGTTACACAAACCAAATACTATGATAATGAAAGTGAAGAAGATCATTTGACGACTCGTCGTATACTCGTTAAGACTGCGAGCGGTCCAGGGTTTAATCTCTATGCGATGAAGGGCTTCGATGAACTGATTGCGATCTTTAATCAGAAAACCAGCCATTTGCCGTACGTGTGGAAGAAACCAAGAGAAATGTCTAACATTTATACCATGCAGGAGCGCAGCTTTTCTTAACAAGCAGGAAGTTCATTCTTCCTGTTTTTTGTTTTCTTTTCTAGCATTAACTATAATTATATTAAAACTTACCTATAGGGAGGCAGCGGCATGAAACGAGTGGCGGTTTATTGCGGTTCAAGTTTGGGGGCTTCAGAGGCTTATAAAACAGGAGCTATTCTACTGGGGAAAGAACTCGCAAAACGGAATATTACCTTAGTTTACGGCGGGTCAAGTATCGGGTTGATGGGTGCTGTCGCGGATACGGTGTTAAGTGAAGGGTGCCAAGCCATTGGTGTGATACCTAAGGTGTTAGAGGAAAGGGAAATCTCCCATAAAGGGTTAACGGAGTTAATTACGGTTGAAACCATGCATGAGCGGAAGGCAAAAATGGCTGATTTGGTTGATGGTTTTGTGGTCTTGCCTGGCGGGACCGGGACCCTTGAAGAGTTTTTCGAAGTATTTACCTGGGGTCAGATTGGCTTGCATAAAAAGCCGTGCGGTCTTCTTAATATTAACCACTATTATGACCCCTTAATCAGCCTGTTTGACCATATGATTGACCAAAAGTTTTTACAAGAAAAGTTCCGATCGATGGCGATTATTGAGGAAGAGCCAGCGGCATTACTTGATAAATTTTTAAATTACGAGGCTCCATCGATTAAAGCGTTTGAATAGGCAAAGCAAAAGCAGTGTGTGTTCACTGCTTTTCTTATTACCTGAGAACCAGAAATGATAGATAAATACATAGTGCTGCTACAGTGAAAAAAAGGATGGAAACTCGACGATTCATTCTCAATTTATATCCATATGCAAAGAAAAAGATCGCTGCTGCTAATTTGGAAATGCCTTGGTAAAGAGGTGTGTCTGAAAAAAAGGAACTGCTGAAAATGATTGAGGTTAGTAACGTTATGAAGATGAGCATTTTAAACCATAAGGGCTCTTTTAGAAAAAGTTGAATCATAAATTTAATCCGCTGCATGATAAAAAACTCCTTTCAAACAAGTATATGGAAAGTAATTTAATAGTATCACTTGTCTATATAGTTTTATATAATTTGGAAAAAGTAGATTTGACCTTCATAAAAATGTTTTTTGTTTTAGTGTCGAAATCCACTAAGCTATCTTCGACAAAATATTTCCCGGAAAAGTACCAAACATTCTTTTTTAAAAAGGGTTTGAGGATGTATTAATCAAACGCTTGTTTAAGGTGAATTCTCTAAGACTTTGTCGAAAAAAAAGACCCATCTGATATGGGTCTACTCTAAATTACTATGACGTCCGAATGCTGCGCTGTGGTCCACTTTGGTAAGCGCACTGTATTGCAGACATAGGGTATCGAATACAATGTGAGCACACTGGTCGAATAGAGAACCAAGTGGCTGAATCGTTTTTAATTCACTCTCACGGCGATATTTAGTAGCAGCGGGGACGTGAAGAATGGTTGTTGCAGAATCTGCTAATGGTGATTCTGGATTTGTGGTAACAGCTACCACAGAACAGCCAAGAGAATGTGTCTTTTCAGCGGTCCAAACTACATTCTTGGTTGTTCCTGAACCAGAAATCGCTACTAAAAGGTCGCCCTCTTCAATAGATGGGGTGATCGTTTCACCTACAACAAAAACGGCAGCTCCTAAATGCATTAAGCGCATGGCAAATGATTTGGCCATCAACCCGGAACGACCTTCACCAATAACGAAAATCCGCTTAGCTTTTTGCAATTTGCCGGCGATTTCTTCCAGCTTATTTTCTTCTACCTGACTGAGTACGGTTTCAATTTCTTTGATAATAGTAGGAATCAATAACATGATTTATTTTGCCTCCACTTTTTTAAATTTGGCTGCTGCTTCTGCTGGATTCTCTGCCATTGTGATGGCAGAGCCGATTATCACAATGGAAGGATTAAGTGTTTTACGTAATAGTTGCAATGAATCGAGTGTAATGCCGCCTGCAGCTGCAATGGTCATGTCTGGTCCATAGATATTTTTAGCCACTGCACCATGATTACTAGCTCCGAGCTCTTCTTGTTGATCCTTGCTTACATGCTCACAAAAAACGGCTTTCTTATATTTCATTAGTTCTCTTTTTTGCTGCTCTGTTGTATTTAATAAATCAATCATGACGATCTTATTGTATCGTTCTGCAACCTCCATGCACGCGTCAATGGTTACAAGAGGAGACACGCCCATGACAGTCACCACATCCGCTCCGGCTTCAAAACACATTTCAAATTCATAGCGGGCATTATCAATCGTTTTTATATCGGCAACAATCGTTTTGGCCGGGAAAGCTTGTTTCATCTCTCTAACGCTTGCCATCCCAAATTCCTTAATTAGTGAGGTACCTACCTCTATCCAATCGACGGAATCCTCCACTTTTCTAGTTAATTCAATCGCTTCATTTATTTCCATCCGATCCAAAGCAAGTTGTATTTTCATTGTTTAAACTCCTTTTCGGCAGTTAGATAAATCGATTTACTAAACCGGTTTATGAATTGATTATACTTTAAATGTAAGCGTTATTCAATAGAAAAGTATAGAGGGATGGAAGGGAGGAAGCAGGGAAAATGCCTGTCAATAACTGTCCGCCTGAGGTGGACAGTGTCCACGAGCGGTGACAGGCACCCAACCTGAGAGCCACCCAACTTACTTGATCTCGCTCGGAAATACGATTACTTCGGGGGCATGGCTTTCTTTGAGAATTTGTTCATAAAGGAGTTCGGCGGCTTTGGTCCCCATTTTTGCAGCTGGTTGTATGATAAAGGAAAGGGTCGTCTCGAGCATTTGGGAAAAGGGTATGTTATCAAATACTACTACGTCAAGGTCTTTTCCAAACTTCATTCCTTTTTCTTTTAAAAATTCCCCAAGTGCGATAAAAACACGGTCGTTCGCTGCGAATAGGGCTGTTGGTTTTACCTCTAATGAAAAAACCCGTGCCAATTTCTTTTTCATTTCGGGGATACCTGCTTCGATAATGTAATCTGGATTTACCTCTAAACCTGCCTCGTTCAAAGCTTTTTTGTATCCTTCTAATCTGTCTATCCGCGTGCTGACCGTTAGCGGCTGGACGGCAAAGGCAATATTTTTATGTCCGTTTTCGATGAAATGCTGAATGGCCTTGTAGGTGGATTCGGTGTTGTCGGTAATCACGGAAAACACATCAAGATTTTCTACTTTTCGATCAACAAACACAACAGGATAGCCTTGCTTTACCATGCTCTCATATAACTCATTATTTTTACCAGTTGGAAAAATAATCAGCCCATCGACCTGTTTCGCCCGCAACATTTCAATATACTTCTTTTCCTTTTCAGGATCATCATCGGCATTGCACACGATGGTCTGCAAATCATATTGATGAAAGAAATCCTCAATCGCACGGCTCACTTCTGTTGAGAAATAATGTGTTATATTCGCAACAATGATTCCAATAAGAGAGGTACGCTTTTGTTTGAGGCTCCTGGCTAAAAAATTGGGTTGATACCCTAGGGTCTCAATGGCTTCTTCAATTTTTTGCTTTGTTTTTTCACTCATATATTCATATCGTTTATTTAAGTATTGAGAAACGGTACTTTTTGATACACCTGCTTCACGAGCCACATCTGCCATCGTTACTATTTCCATGCCTATTTTCCTCTTTCCTATGGTCACTGCTTCCATTTTAGCGACAAATCAGCTAATTATCCAGTATCTGCAATGAACGGTCTTTTTTAAAACGAAAAGAGGATGACAAATTTTTGTCATCCTCAACCATTATACTAACCGTGCTAAGTGAAATATTACGCACTCACTTTCATATCTGTGGGCTTGCTGCTATCCTTTTTTGCGACATTTACCGCCCAAATAGTCAAGATTGCAGAAAGGAAAAGAGATCCTGCCATAAAGATATAAGAAGCACCAAATCCACCTGTTGCACCGTTTAAATATCCTACAATATAGGCACCAACGAATGATCCTAATGCACCCATAGAGTTAATCAAAGCCATTGCACCACCAGCAACGTTACGTGGCAGGATTTCAGGAATAATCGCAAAGAATGGTCCGTACGGAGCATACATCGCTCCACCTGCAATGATTAACAGGACAAAGGAAATCCAGAAATGCTCTGTACCAATTGCATAAGAAGCATAGAATGCGATTGCGCCAATTAATAGGAATGGCCAAACAAAGGCACTTCGGTTCATTATTTTATCAGAGAAATAAGAAGCCGTTAACATTAGAACAATTGCTAAAATATAAGGGACTGAAGACAACCAGCCTGTTGTGACAATATCCATATTCGGCGCCGCTTTAATGATAGAAGGGAGCCACATCACAAATCCATAGACACCAATGCTCCAAAGGAAGTATTGAATGCTAAGTAAAATAACGGGTTTTGATTTGAACGCTTCGGCGTAATTTTTAACCGGCTTGATACCTTCTTGTTCTTTAGCTAATTGTAATTCAAGGTCTGACTTTTCTTTATCGGTTAACCATTTTGCATCTTTCGGCTTATCGTTAACTAACTTCCACCAAATGAATGCCCAAATGACAGCAGGTAGTCCTTCAATAATAAACATCCATCTCCAGCCGACCGATTCCACTAAATAACCAGAAACAATTGACATCCATAAAACAGTTGCGGGGTTCCCAAGAATTAAGAATGTATTGGCACGAGAACGTTCTTTTTTCGTAAACCAGTTGCTTAGCAGGACAAGCATGGACGGCATGACAGCACTTTCAACAACACCAAGAGCAAAACGAATCACGAATAGTAACTTAACATTGGTTACCATTCCTGTAGCTGTAGCGAGTAAGCCCCAAGCAATTAATGACCAAAAGATTAATACCTTTGCACTCTTTTTCTCTGCGTAAGCTGCACCTGGTACTTGGAAAAAGAAATAACCCAAGAAGAAAAGTGCACCAAGCAGGGAGGAAGTTGCAGCTGTAATATCAAGGTCCTTCGCTAATCCGGAAGCAGCTCCAAATCCATAGTTGGCACGGTCAAGATAGGCAAGACTGTAAGTGATAAAAGCAATTGGAATCAAATAAAACCATCTTTTTTTAGCAATTGTTTGGTTCATGTTACTTCACTCCCTGTAGGTTATTTTCTAGATATTTTTCTAACTGTTCTTTGGTTGGATAGCCATCATTGTCACCTGGTGACTGAACAGCTAGTGAACCGATTGCATTTCCTCGAATAACCGCGTCATGAATCGAGAGACCTTCAAGGAGTCCACTGATTACTCCGACAGCAAAACCATCACCTGCACCAACGGTATCGACGACTTTTTCTACAGGAAAACCGAGCACGGTTCCTTCTTGTGTTGCTGTTTTATAAAAAGCACCAGCCGGTCCAAGCTTAATAACCACAAGCTCGACACCCTTATCCAAGTAAAAGGAAGCAATATCACGAGGATTACTTAAACCAGTTAAAATTTCACCCTCGGCTAACCCCGGTAAAACGTAATCCGCTTGGAAAGCTGCTTCATTGATTTCTTTTACCATTTCATCTTGTGATGCCCAAAGAGTAGGGCGTAAATTCGGATCCAGGGAGACCTTTCGGCCATTTTTTTTCATAGTAGTTAACGCATGTTTGGCGAATGCTCGTGCACTTTTTGAAATCGCTAATGGAATCCCTGTCATATGAAGGTGTTTAGCGGCTGTGAAATACTCTTCATTAAAATCTTCTACAGCAAGATGGCTCGCTGCGGATCCTTTACGGAAATATTGAACTTCAGGATCTCCTTGTAACACCATTGATTTTAATTGAAACCCAGTTGGGTAGGTGTTGTCGACTAAAACATGGTTAGTGTTGACGTTTTCATTTTTCAGCCGATCAATAATAAATGTTCCAAACGCGTCATTACCTACTTTACTCGCCCAGCCAGAGCCGAGCCCAAGGCGGGCAAGACCGATTGCGACGTTGGTTTCGGCGCCTGCAAGCTCACGGGTGAATTGGTTAACCTCATGTAAGGAACCAGGATGATTCGCCATGAACATCGCCATTGCTTCGCCAAATGTTACGACATCTAACTTTTTCACAGTAGTACCTCGCTTTCTGTCATCATTTGGATATACTCTTTTGTTCGTTCCTTTGGTTGTATTGGGAACTCAAGCGCTCTCACTAGATCGGAAGGAAGGCTGTTCATCACTTTTTCCCAGCTGTGTCCAATGTTTTTTTGAAGTGGAAGTGTTACAAGTTCCCCATTTTCCAAATCAACTTGTTTCAAATGAAGATACTGGACATATTGTGATAGCTGACTTAAAGCGTCGTCTATCTCCTGTTTGGAATAGTACCAGTTTCCTGCATCAAAAGTCATTTTAACCGGCACATTCTGTTCGGAGGCGCTTTCAAAAAATAACTTTAAATTGGATACATTTCCGCCATACAGCGTTTGGTCGTTCTCAATGAATAATTGAATTTCAAGATGCTGCTTTAAAAAGGAGTGGAGGTGGCTAACATTGGATTGCTCTTTACTAAAATGTCCTAGTGATATTTTGATCCAATTGGCACCAAGCTTCTTTCCTTCTTCAAAAATCGTCGTTAACTCTTGTTCGTTTAACTGATGATTCGCATTCCATAACTCGATGGGTGCCGAATACACAGTAAAGAGTTGATGTTTTTTTATTTCTTGTTTCATGCTTTCTAACGGCGGATCTTGTTCTGAAAATAACTCCCGGCGAATCTCAATTCCAAAAGCACCGGAACCGGCAATAAGCTTAATAAAAGAAGTTTGTCCTTTCTCTAAGACTTCGACTCTATCAAAAGCATTTAAAGGAACAATTACATTTTGCATGGTAATAACACCTTCTTTGAAGTAAGTATATATTTTTTATAAACCGGTTTAGTAAATCGGTTTATGGATATTATAAACTCATTGTAAGCGCTTTTGCAAGTAAAACTTTTAAAAAAAGGTTTGAAAGAATTTATCTTGTGGGGATGGATAAAGGATGATAGAAGTAGCGGGCTTAGTAGGAGATTTTTCTGGATAAGCTGAAGACTTCATACGGCAATCACATGAGTTAGTGATTGCCGTATTGTAATTTACCGGGGTGTAGGATCTTAATGGAAAGAATTTCACCACAGTTTAAACAAACAATATAGTTCTCTACTGATCCATTTGTAAAACTTTTTTCGATCGAACGAAGGCATATGTGATCACTTGCCTGAGTAAAGGAAGTTCCACCGCATTCTAAACATTTTTTTATGGTTAAATTCATAAAACACCTGCCTCCATAGTGAATTTTCACATCAAATGACGAAAAAAGAACGAAACGTTACAAAAATAATAAGTAACATTCCATTCTATGCAGGTTAGGCGCAAAAAATTTTCATAAAAAAAGGGATTCAGCCGGTTGCCGAATCCAAAAAGAAATCTTATAAAAGGGGGTTTATGAAAGAGAGAGAAAAATGTTTGTCCTCTTCATGTATTTATCTTACCCCCAAAGTATGAACAAACTATGAACAAAGGTTTAAGGTTCTATTAATTTGAACGTGACATCTTTCGGATCAGCTTCTACGCCTTCATGCGCTCGGGAAGATTTTGAATCGATTGGACTACCATATCTAGCTTCGACTCAATCCGATATAGCAAATAGAGGGTCACAACGATTGGAAATCCTACCTCACTAATCAGAGGTATCATTTGCTCCACGAGATTTCACTCCTTTCTTTTAAAAAAGACCGGCTTCTCTCGAAACCCGGCCTTCTCCTACTCTATTAAATAATCTCATATTCAGTTACATTTCGATCAATCACCCGAGCTCCTTTTACAGTAGCAAAATTACCGTTTGTAGAAGTGAAAACTCCTGACGTGATCATTTCTTCCATCGCCGCCTTAACCACAGATTCGTCAATTGGTTCCTTCGGATTGTCTATCGATAAGCGTGCTGATTTACCAAACTCTGTCGTAAACTCCAATTCTAATGTTTTAGCCATTTCATTCACCTCCTATCACTATTAATTTTTTGATTACGCTAGTAAATCTGCACTGTCAACTCTCTCAATATTGCTGAGAGTGTCGTTGGACAATCCAATCAACGCTTGTGCTGCTTGGAATAGTTGATCAGCTGTCGCAGATTTCTGGATATTACTAAGTATCTTTGCTTTTAAAACCGGTTTCCCTTCGTCATCCATGCCTACTTGAAACACCAAACGTAGTTTAGACGATGTTACAACTGCCTGTGCCATCGTTATCACCTCCTTTCACCCTTTATATATAGAAAAACAGGCGAAAAGGACATGGTCAGAAAAAATAAATTTAAGCTGGAGTGACCCGAAGATAGATTATAAAAGCAAATTAAAAAGAGACCAGCAAATTTTTTGCTGGTCTCTTACTTGTTTAAATCAGTTGTTCTATTTTCTCGTTAAAGTAATCATTCATCAGACAATCGAGTTTGATTGATAGACTTATATATTCGGAAGTATTTGGGCCACTTCGGGTAAATAATTCACTTAGTTTTATTTTTAACTCCACAATGTCCATTAATAGTTTTTTGTTTTCGATTTGGGCTGATTTATCTGTTTTCATCATACACCTCGTATGTTTTTTTGTAATTTGGTTTGGAAGGTGAGATGACTTGATTTCCAAGTGCTTCAATTTTATGATGGATAGCATTTTTCCAAAGCCTTTCCGATAGTAACATAGAACATCTTTGCTGTGAATACTTAATAAAATAGTAGGAAAATTGAGAAAAGGTGAAATGATATTGATATATCTTACTACTGAAAAACACCGCTGATTACACATGATTTCGGCCACAATACGCTATTTTATAATAACGTCTAAATTGCAACAATTTTTGTATTAAATATTATCCAGACTTTACATAATAACTCTATATGAAGTTATGAAATGGTTTTTTTGTGGAGGAGAGTAAACATAACGTTCCATTAACTACCGGTGAGATAGCCAAACTATGGACTCAATATATGAACGATCCTTAGTCATGTGCTTGAGACAACCCAAGACAATAAGGTTAAGGAAATATACCTACCTAATGGTCGAAATAGGGAGGTACGCAGAGGAGGGAGCTCAACTTTTTTAAAAAAAAGGGGCTGGCTCGAACAGCCGTCATTAGCTGAGGATAGAAGGAAATTAGCGAATGAAGATTGAAGATGAATTTAAAAATAACCATTTCTAGCAGCTGTTCAACATTCCGTCATAACATTTCAAACAAACTGTGAACTTAACACTATACCTATGTTGTTAACCTTCAAATTCCAATATAGTGTAAGTATAAAGAACAAGTAAATTTTGAAAGGCGGAATGACTTATGTTTAACAATTTTTTAAGAGAAAATAAAATCTCAGCAGCCATTCTTACTATTATTCGATTATACCTAGGCTACTCTTGGTTCACAGCTGGTTTTCATAAAATTACAGGCGGGTTTGACGCTTCCGGTTTCCTAAAGGGTGCGATTGCGAATCCAGTAAAGGGTCCAGATGGCAACATGGTGTATAGCTGGTACGTGAACTTCCTAGAAAGCTTTGCGTTACCGAACATTGATGTCTTCAACTTCATCGTTCCTTGGGGCGAAACCTTAATCGGCTTAGGACTTCTATTAGGATGTTTAACAACAGCAGCCATGTTTTTTGGATTAGTGATGAACTTCTCATTCTTTTTAGCAGGAACCGTATCTCATAACCCAACTGATATTTTCTTAGGCTTCATCATCTTAGCAGCAGGCTTCAATGCAGGTAAATATGGTCTAGACCGCTGGGTGGTACCATTCATCCGTAAAACAACAAAGACTTATACTGAAGAAAATAAAGCAGCAGCCTAACTAATAGGTACAAAGAGACGATTCGTTCCCCCCGAATCGTCTTTTTGGTGCTTAAGGACAAAATGTTTAGTAGCCTTCTAGGATTTGTCCTCAAGCCCCCTTATTAAGGACAAAACGTATAGTGGCCTTCTGAGATTTGTCCTCAAGCCCCCTTATTAAGGACAAAACGTATAGTAGCCTTCTGAGATTTGTCCTCAAGCCCCCTTATTAAGGACAAAACGTATAGTGGCCTTCTGAGATTTGTCCTCAAGCCCCCTTATTAAGGACAAAACGTATAGTAGCCCTTCTGAGATTTGTCCTCAAGCCCCCTTATTAAGGACAAAACGTATAGTAGCCTTCTGAGATTTGTCCTCAAGCCCCCTTATTAAGGACAAAACGTTTAGTGGCCTTCTGAGATTTGTCCTCAAGCCCCCTTATTAAGGACAAAACGTATAGTAGCCCTTCTGAGATTTGTCCTCAAGCCCATGAAAGAATCTATTTATCTTGTTTCTTCTGTAACGGGGTGTACTTGTTATAAATTACCCATAAGGTTCGAGGGATTTGGGTGAAAAGAATGGTTTTTTAGGGAAAACGACAGAAAATGAAGATTTTGCACGAATTTTGTCCGTGAACGCAACATTCATATTCATTGAAAGGGGGTGAAAATGTGCACTTCCGCCAATTTCTTATATTAGCACTGTTGGTTGGTGCTGCGATGTTTTTTCCAGACAATGCTTTTGCGGAGAAGAATGAACTTCGTCCTCAAAAGGGACAAGCTCCAGCTTCAACACCGGCCTCAATACCAGAACCGGCAGCAGTACAAGAAGCTGCTTCAATACCAGAACCTGCGACAATAGCAGTACCAGCAAAGTCTGAAGAAGCGAAATCGCTGAATAAGACAATTCCTGAACATGCTCGTGAAAACCAAGTACAAGCAAAACAACTACCAGCCCAAAATCAGGCTGCGTTAGAAAAAAGTTTGCCAGAGCAGGCTAATGGAAATATGAAGTCCGTGGTAAAGAAAGCTGAGAATGTTGCTCAGGTCAATGTTCCCGAACAAGCAGAGGCTGTCCAGGAAAATCATACAGTAGAAAAGTTGGCTCCAAATAATTCTATCCAAGATACTGATTCTGAAGGCTATGTCGAACAAGTAAAACGAGAAACAGTAAATCATACTGTCTATGTGCAAGATGTAGACGTAGACATAACAGAATCAGAATCCGTTGTGCAGGAGCCACAGAAAAATCCTGCCAGCAAGGAAGAGTTTCCTAAGGTGAACCAAGTACTGAATCAATCACAGAGAAGCAACAGTTCTGGGGGTCAATCAAATGATCGGGTTAATCAAGGGATAAATAATTTAAGCTTTTTGGATAAATGGTTTGAATGGAATCACTACTTTGAAATCAAACTTGTCCAGCCGTACCTTTCCCGGTTGGCATTGATGAATACTCAATGGGTGAATGCTCCGCCATCGCCACCGCCGCAGGCAGCTCCTTTTTTCACTAATGTCACCCGCAGCTAAAAGCCACGGATCATGATAATAAAAGGAGCGAATTAAAAAAATGAAACATTACTTAAACACTAATAAAGTTGCTAAATCTTTTGTACTTGCAGGAGCATTATCATTTGGAATTTTTGCGGGAGGTCAATTTACAGAAGCAGCAGGGCCCGATCACGCTAAAACTGAAAAACCTGTTCAAGCGAATCAATCCACTAACGCAAAGGTTAATGTGAATGTTAAGCCAGTTGTTCCGGCAGCACCAGCAGTACAAGCAAAGGATGAAGTAAGCGTACAAGTAAAGCCTAATGAAGAAAAGGCTAGTAAGTCACAGGCAAGCGTACATGCAAGCGAAAATGCAAAATTACATGCAGCCCCAAATTCAGCTGTTCTTGGAAAGGGAGAAAAAGCTGCAGATGTGGTGGTGGAAGAGCAAGTAGAGGCAGAAGCACCAGTTGAGGAAACCACACCTGTCATTGAACTTGAGCCTGTAGTAACGGATGAAACTGAAGCGGATACGACTGTAGATTCTGAATCTGAAGTAGCAGTTGACGTTGATAACGATGTAGTTGCAAAAGAAGATGACGCGGCAAAAGACGGGGAAGAAGAAAAAACTGCTGACTCTGACTCAGTTGTAAGAATTGAAGATGAAGAAGACGAGGATGAAGATGAAGGTTCCCAAGACATCGACTTTGAAAAAGACGCAATTGTAAAAACTAAAGATGACGAAGAAGCAGAGATTGATGAAGAAGAGGAAAGAGTAAACCCGTCTGCAGCTAACAAAGCAAAGTCACAAGCTAGTGTAAAAGCAAGCGAAACTGCTAAAGAACATGCATCAGCCAATTCAGCTGTGCATGCAGTAGCTGTAGAAGTACCTGCTGAGGAAGTTGTTGAAGTGGAAACTGAAGTTGAATCTAAAGAGGTTGCAGAAGAAGTAGTGGCTGATGAAGAAACAGTAGTAGTTGAAACTGAAACAGTAGAAACTGAAGTAGTTGAAGAAGAGGCAGAAGTAACTGAGGTTGAAAAAGTAAACCCGTCTGCAGCTAACAAAGCAAAGTCACAAGCTAGTGTAAAAGCAAGCGAAACTGCTAAAGAATATGCAGCAGCTAATTCAGCTGTACTTGCAGTAGCAGTAGAAGTACCTGCTGAGGAAGCTGTTGAAGTTGAAACCGAAGTTGAATCTGAAGAGGTTGCAGAAGAAGTAGTGGCTGATGAAGAAACAGTAGTAGTTGAAACTGAAACAGTAGAAACTGAAGTAGTTGAAGAAGAGGCAGAAGTAACTGAGGTTGAAAAAGTAAACCCGTCTGCAGCTAACAAAGCAAAGTCACAAGCTAGTGTTAAAGCAAGCGAAACTGCTAAAGAACATGCAGCAGCTAATTCAGCTGTACTAGCAGTAGCAGTAGAAGTACCTGCTGAGGAAGCTGTTGAAGTTGAAACCGAAGTTGAATCTGAAGAGGTTGCAGAAGCTGTAGTACCTGCTCAAGAAGTTATTGAAGTAGGAACTGAAATTGTAACTGAAGAGAATGCAATTGTCGAAATTGACTTAAAAAATTAATCAATATTTAATGAGAAACCGAAGGGATTTTCCTTCGGTTTTTTGTGTTTTCTTCTATTCTACTAAGTAGGTGCCCAAGCTATTATTGTTCAGAGTTTCTCTCATATCACCGCTAAATCCAGTGCGTTCAACATTCCGCCATAACATTTCAAACAAACTGTGAACTTAACACTGCACCCATGTTATTAACTATCAAAATCCAATATAGTGTAAGTATAAAGAACAACCAAATATTGAAAGGCGGAATGACTCATGTTTAACAACTTTTTAAGAGAAAATAAGATTTCAGCAGCTATTTTAACTATAATTCGTTTATACCTTGGCTACTCTTGGTTCACAGCTGGTTTTCATAAACTCACAGGCGGCTTTGACGCTTCAGGATTTTTAAAAGGAGCAACAGCTAATCCCGTTAAAGGTCCAGATGGTAACATGGTTTATGCGTGGTATGTTGATTTCTTAAAAGACTTTGCACTACCAAACATCGATGTGTTCAACACCATCGTTCCTTGGGGCGAAACATTAATCGGTTTAGGACTTCTACTAGGCTGTTTAACAACAGCAGCCATGTTCTTTGGTTTAGTGATGAACTTCTCTTTCTTCTTGGCAGGAACAGTATCTCATAACCCAACAGACATTTTCTTAGGCTTCATCATCTTAACAGCAGGTTACAACGCTGGCAGAATCGGTTTAGACCGCTGGGTGGTACCATTTATCAACAAAACAGTTGGAAAAAGCAAGACAAAATCAGTTGCATAAATGGTAACAAAAAAGACGATTCGTCCCCCTCGAATCGTCTTTTTGCTATCCCTTATACATACCTACCCCGGCCAGACAACATTCCAAATACCACAATGACCATTGAAACGACAATCAGGGTAAGTATGGGAAGGGTCCATGAATGCGCCATATCATATAAATAGCCAATAAACAAAGGACCTACAGCGGCAAGGATGTAACCTGTTGATTGCGTCATTCCAGATAACGCTGCTGCTTGTTTGGCATTCCTCGCTCTGAGACCGATATAGCTTAGAGCTAATGGAAAGCTTCCTCCCAACGCGATACCAATTAGGATGATACTTACAATTAAAATGGAGTAGGTTGAGCCTAACAGTAACCCACTAAAACCAATGATAGAGCACATCCCTAACATAAATGCGATCCAAATTTGTGATTGAGAACGTCCTGCAAGGACGGGAATGAAGAAACTTGCTGGTAATCCTGCTAACTGGGTAAAGGACAACATCCAGCCGGCGGTTTCCATACTCATTCCATGACTATGCAGGATCTCAGGTAACCAAGAAATCGTTACATAAAATAAAAAGGACTGAAATCCCATGAAAATGGCGATTTGCCATGCAAGGGGAGTGCGCCACATGGTATTGGAGGCAGAACCCTCCTGCAGCTTAATGGCTCTCGAATCGTCCCTTCCGTTATTTTTACGAAGAAGTACCCACACTATGATGGCAACTACAACTGGTAGAGTCCATACAACTTGTGCCCCCTGCCACCCAAGGTTTAAATCCACCGCTAAAGGAATACTGATCCCTGATGCTAACGACGCGACTAATCCCATGGATGTTGAATAAACACTTGTCATTAAACCAAATTTATGTGGAAATTTGTCCTTCACCACGGCAGGCAACAGAACATTCCCTATCGCGATACCAAGACCCGCTAACAGAGTCCCAGTGAAAAGGAAAAAGGTCATAGGGATGGACCGGATCGCAATGCCTATTAAAAGAAATGATAACCCTATAATTAACGTTAATTCATTTGTAAACCGATTTGCTATTTTGGGAACGAGTGGAGACATGACCGCGAACACCACTAAAGGCAAGCTCATCAATAAACCTGCACTCCAATGTGCCAGTCCTACATCCTCCTGAATCATACCCACTAAAGGTCCGAGCGATGTAATCGCTGGGCGCAGATTAAAAGCAATAAGGACAATCCCTGCAATAAAAAAATATATATATGTTGATTTTGTATTTGCTTTTGATTCTAAGTACTCCAAAAAAGCAACTCCTCTCTTAAAACAAACCTTATAAATTATAGCACAATAAAGTTAAATCGAAATTAATTTTTCCCGGTAGTAAATCAACTTGTCCACACCATTCTTTACACAAATGAATAAGCTAGTGTGATAGACAATTATCGGGAGGGTGGCATTGTGGGCAGAAGGTTAAAGATTGCGATGATTTCACCAGGAACTTTTCCAATTTCGGGTGGAAAATCTAGTTCAATTGAAATGTTAATGAAGAAACTGGCATTTCTTTTTCAAAAAGAGGCAGATGTTTTTTTGTTTGGCAAAAGGTTTAGAAAGCAGCCTGAATTTGAAACGAAGGGTTCCATTACTTACTATCGTTATCATTCCACCAAAAACCAAACGTATATTAATAAAAGTATTGAGCAGCTGCAGGTACTAAAGCCTGATATTATTCACATTGAAAATCGCCCACGATTTGCCAAGGCCGTCCGTTTAGCAATGCCTAACGCTAAAATCGTCTTGGCTCTCCAGTCTACGCTGTTTATGTCGCGACCGCTTATTGGCAAAGCGGAATTGGTCACCTGTTTAAAGGCAGCGGATGCAATAGTCGTTAATAGTCATTTTTTAAAGAATCATATAATAAAAGAAACGCTGTGTTCTGCCTCTAAAATTACTGTGAATCATTTAGGAGTAGACACTGAACAATTTCAACCTAAATGGCACCAGGAACAGAAAGAAAAGGCGGAGCTGTTAAGAAAAAAATGGGGTGTGACGGATAGGAGAATTCTTCTTTATGCGGGCAGGCTGATTAAAATCAAAGGTGTTCATCATATTCTAGAAGCAATGCCTGAGTTGATAAAAGTAGACCCTTCCATCATCCTCTTTATTGCAGGAACTTCCCTCTCTCCAACTTCCGAAAACCTTGCATATGAAGCACATTTACGGGATTTGGCTGAGAAAGTGAAGGGTCATGTGATTTTTGCCTCTTTCATAACCCATAATGAGATCCACACTTGGTATCAAATGGCGGACTTGCTTTTGGTCCCGTCTGCTGCTGAACCGTTTGGACTTGTGAATGTCGAGGCAATGGCCGTGGGAACTCCGGTTATTGGAACAAACTCAGGGGGAATACCAGAAATCATCCAACATGGAAAAACGGGAATTCTCATTGATCCAGAACGGGTAGTTGAAGAACTAACATTTCAGATTCCTAAATTGCTTTCTAATCCTAAAAAACGTATGAGGATGGGCGTGGACTGCGCCTTACACGTTAGAGCAAACTTCACCTGGGAGCACAGTGCTAAAAGGCAGTTAGCACTATACCGAGAATTACTAGAAAAATGATGATAGTAGTCAATTCATCCAAACCCTTTATTTCAATGAGTCATAGAATGTGTAAGGATTCAAAGGGGATGTCCACTAAGAGATGAGAGAGGGACGAACAAATGGTCAATCAGGACTTTTGGAAAAATAAAAATGTATTTGTCACCGGTCACACTGGGTTTAAAGGTTCATGGCTGAGCATATGGCTTCATTCCTTAGGAGCAAATGTAACAGGATATAGTTTAACTCCGCCGACCACACCTAGTTTATTTCAGATATGCCAGCTGGAACATGTTATCCCCACTCACTATGGTGATATCCGTGATCAAAAAGCATTAGAACATGCTCTACACTCAGCGACGCCGGATATTGTGATTCATATGGCGGCACAGCCTTTGGTACGTGCCTCGTACGTAAATCCGGTTGAAACCTACGCAACTAATGTGATGGGAACGGTGAATGTATTAGAGTCAGTGAGAACAGCGGTCCAAAAGGGAATCAACATTAAAGCAGTGGTTAATGTGACGACAGATAAATGCTATAGCAATCAAGAATGGCCGTGGGGATACCGGGAACATGATACGCTCGGAGGCTATGACCCTTATTCCAATAGCAAAGCTTGCTCTGAACTCGTAACGGACGCGTATCGGAATTCTTTTTTTCAAGGTGAGGTCGGAATTGGAAGTGCAAGGGCAGGTAATGTGATTGGCGGAGGAGATTGGGCGGTTGACCGCTTGCTTCCGGATTGCTTTCGTACACTGCAAACGGGTGGAACAATTAAAATCCGTAACCCTTATGCGATTCGACCTTGGCAGCATGTATTAGATCCATTAAGCGGCTATTTATTCTTAGCGGAAAAGCTATACAGTGAGGGAAAGACGTTCGCTGAAGGATGGAATTTCGGTCCGGATGATGGGGATGGGAAGACGGTGGAATGGATTGTTAAACAAATTTGTGCGAAATGGGGAACCAGCGCCTCTTATGATGTGGACCAAGGACCGCACCCCCATGAAGCCCATTATTTACGTCTCGATTGCTCGAAGGCTAAATTCAAATTGGGCTGGTATCCGAGATGGAATGTCGAGCAGGCAATTGACAAAAGTGTGGAATGGACAAGGGCTTATTTAGCCCAAAAGGATGTTAAGGCTGTCTGCTTACAGCAAATCGACGAATATTTAAAAAGCTAACCAAACGAAAGGGGGAGAACTATGAAAGTCGTTATACTCTGCGGAGGAAAAGGCACGAGAATGAATGAAATCACCAATGAGCTTCCGAAGCCGCTTGCAATGATCGGGGATAAGCCGATTCTTTGGCATATTATGAAATTCTATCAAAACTATGGTTTTAATGAATTTATTTTATTACTCGGTTATAAAGGCGACAAAATCAAGGAATATTTTATGGACTACGAATGGAAGAATAATAGTTTTACAATGGACTCCTCTACTGGTGGTATTAAAATCTTAGGTCCGGCAGAAAAGTGGAAGATTACATTTGTTGATACCGGGTTGAATACCATGACTGGAGGCAGAATTAAGAAGGCTGAGGGATATATCGGGGATGAAAGTTTCCTGTTAACCTATGGTGATGGACTATCTGATGTTAATTTACATGAGTTACTTCAATTTCATAAGTCGAAAGGAACGATTGCGACTGTAACAGGGATCAAGAAAAGGAGTCAATTTGGCACCTTAACCGTCAATCAGGGAATCGCAGAATCCTTTGAGGAAAAAACGCAGACTGACGGAATTATCAATGGGGGCTACTTTGTTTTAAATCCTGAGGTCTTCAACTACCTAAAGGACGATGACCAATGCATATTTGAAGAGGAACCGTTGAAAAAATTAACGCAGGACCGTCAATTATCAGTCTATCTTCATGATGGATTTTGGACAGCCATTGATACTTACAAAAATGTATTAGATATCAATGAGATGTGGGAGCAAGGGAACAATGCATGGAATCCGAAGTTAAAATGAGGAATCGATTTGATCATTATGAGAACATTTTTTGCACAATTTTGTCAAGGACAAGACTTTATCAAGGTTTAGCCTTACTGAATTCGCTAAAAAAAGTGATGGGTGATGACTTTTACATCTTTATTCATTGTATAGATGAGGAATCATACAACCTTTTAAAAAAAATGAACTGGAAAAATTCGAAGCTCATTCGCGAAAAAAAATTACCAGGAAGGATTGTCTTACTTAAGAATGAACGAAAGGTTCATGAATACTGTTGGACGTTGAAGCCGGTTATTTGCGAATTTGTACTCCGGAATTACACCTTCGTTAACCGGATTACGTATTTAGATTCAGATTTGTATTTTTTGGGAGACCCAAGGGTGATTTTTAAAAATCATTATGACTGTTCGGTGCTGCTTTCAATCGAAGAAAAATATAGCCCTAGAGCCAATCAAAGCATTCAGCGCCGCAGCAAAATAACGGGATTATACAATTCGGGTTTTATCTCCTTTAAACAGGATGAAATTGGTCTTCAAGCAGTTACCTGGTGGAAGGAAAAATGCTTGGAAAATTGTAAGATTGCCCCTGAAGAAGGAATATTCGGGGATCAGAAATATTTAGACGAGCTATCTGGTTTATTCCCTGGCATCTGCGACATCACGATACCTGGAGTCAATATTGGTCCATGGAATGAATTGAAATATCAGTTTTCAAATGTAGATGGAACCTTTTCAATAGACGAGCATTTGCTGATTTTTTTCCACTTTAGTGGTTTACGCGTGACAGGCAAAAATAAAATACAATCTGTTAATCGTGTGAATCTTAGGAAACGTCCATTCCTTTATCAAATATATTATGAAGCCATTGATGAGGTAATTGAGCAAGTAGAGGAGATTGATCCAACGTTTAATGGTTTCGCAGATGAAGTAGATTTGCAAAAATATTGGAATTAAGGTGGTGAATGAAAATAAAACCCCCCATCGGCTATCACTTAAAAACAATCGATTATGTATCCTCATTAAATTATCAAACATTTCCGCAGGAGACAACGAAAATCAACTGGCGGGATAAAGGAATAAAAGGTATAAGGTGGAACTTCTATCCTGAACCGGCACACCCCTTTATCGCTAGAATTCCCTTTGGGAGAGTTTGGGGAACTAACGGGAGTGTGATAACTCCTGATAACAAACTGCTGTGGGATGTTTCGTTTGAGTACAACCGCCTTCCCCCGACACATTCCATTTATGAACATGAGAATCTTCCTTCGATTACCTATTTGCCTGAAAGAGTAGCGGTCATCACATTTCAAGTTAGTTTTAATTACTTCCATTGGATGTTTGATGTGCTGCCGCGGTTGGAATTACTTCGCCAAGGTGGCTTTCTTTTCGACCGGATTGTGATTAATCGAGGTAAGCATTACCGGAAGGACTATTGTCAGTTTCAGGATGAAAGCCTGCAATTACTCGGTATTTCAAAGGATCAGCTCCTAGAAGTGGATGCACAGACGCATCTTTTAGCCAAGGAATTAATCGTTTCCTCGCCTACCTCAAACACGGCCCATGTATCCAAAAGTGTCTGTCAGTTTCTCAGAAGGGAATTTTTAAAGAAGGGTTCTATTTCAAAGGGAATTGGATATGAGCGTATTTTTATTAGCCGTGAAGATGCTTTACATCGCCCGTTATTGAATGAAAACGAAGTATTCAATGTGTTGGAAAAATACGGATTTAAGAAGGTCAAACTATCAACCTTATCTTTTATAGAAAAATTACAACTATTTCAATCTGCAAAAGTAATTGTTTCTCCACATGGTGCGGGGCTTACCAATATCGTCTTCTGCACCCCCGCAACCAAGGTGATTGAATTATTCTCGCCCACGTATTTAGTTCCCTGTTTTTTTATCATTAGTCAGCATATGGATCTTCGCTATTATGGATTGGTTGGGGAAGCTATGCCGATAGAGGAATCACGCAGCATTCATAGTGACCCGATTCTCATTGATATCAAAAAACTCAAAAGAAAGCTTAGTATAGCAGGTCTATGAAAGAAATGAGGTGTTATCTTATGGAAAGTGTTTACTGCACGATTATGACGAAAAGTAGATTGTATCAGTTTCTTACACTAGCTTCATCATTAAATAAAGTCAGGGCTGGGGATTTTCGTTTTTATGTCCTTTGTGTGGACCAAGAGGCATTTGAGGTACTGAACAAATTGAATTGGAAAAACGTCCATGCCACCCTCGATGAAGAGCTGGGTGAGGAAATTTTAGCTTTAAAAAAAGAACGG
This sequence comes from Neobacillus canaveralius, assembly GCF_047237705.1. Classification (NCBI taxonomy): domain Bacteria; kingdom Bacillati; phylum Bacillota; class Bacilli; order Caryophanales; family Bacillaceae; genus Neobacillus; species Neobacillus canaveralius. The sequence continues at coordinate 738,212 of NZ_JBDFLL010000001.1, forward strand.
AGAATTCATGAATACTGCTGGTCGTTAAAAGGGTTATGGCTGGAGACAATTTTTCAAAAATATCCTGAAGTCATGCGCGTCACCTTTATGGATTCAGATTTATATTTTTGGGACGACCCTGAAAAGATTTTTAAAGCGCAGGGGGATTGCTCAGTTTTATTATCCAGAGAGGAGAAATACAGTCCTAAGTGGAGAGCGAGCTTCGTCAAAAAGCTGACAAGGTTAACAGGTGAGTATAACTCGGGATTTATCAGCTTTAAGCGTGATGAGATGGGAATATCCTGTTTATCCTGGTGGAAGGAAAAGACACTAGAGGCTTGTAGAATTGACCCGCAGAAGGGGATATTTGGCGATCAGAGGTATCTAAACGAAATGCCGAAATTGTTTTCAAACATCTGTGATATCACAACAGCGGGTGTGAATGTTGGAATATGGAATTATCGCAAATATACTTTTTTAGAAAAAGAGGATCGAGTCTTCATCGACAAAACCCCGCTTATTTTTTATCACTTTAGCGGTGTTAGGGTCATAAATAATGAAAATAAAGTGGAACTCGTCCACGAAACAGTGGAAAACACACCGTTTGTTTTCACGCGTTATCAAGATGTTCTTGCAGGGATTGTGATGCTGGTGAAGCAAATTGAGCCTAAGTTTGACGGATTTGCAACGAAAGAGGATTTACAAAAGTATTGGTAGTTTTCATGAAAAGGAGGGGCAGCAGTGAAAGACCTTATGCGGGTTTGCAGGGAATTCAGGATTGGAAGACTGCAGGAGGTAGAAGACATTCTCGGGGGTGGTTACATTAACGGTAATCTGAAAATCCGCACGACCAAGGGCAGCTTCGTGGTTCGAATCTTCCTTAGGAAAGTCGAAGAAGCAAGGCTGCATTACGCTTATTCTATTGTTTCGAAGCTTGCTGAAGAGGGTGTTCCAGCCCTTTTGCCACTTCTTAATACGGAAGGTTTATCTTACACTAATTATAAGGAGTTTGTGGTCCAGATTACACCTTTCGTAGAAGCCTCCCGTTTTCAATGGGTCCCTAGGCAAGCTTATTATAGTGGGAAAACGCTGCGCCGGATGCACGATACTCTAATTGGGATAGGGAATGGTCCGAAATCAACGGGTGTTTATCACTATTTTCAGCTTGATCCTGCAACCATGATACAGGAATTGATAAAAGATGGTCATACCCTGCCCAATCATGAGGGGAATGCAATTGATGACTTGTATCGCTTGTTGGAAACTTCTGCCATCAACAAAAGTAACCTGCCGAAGACAATCATTCATGGTGATTGGAATCCAAGTAATCAATTGTTTAACGAGAATCACGAGGTTTGCAGTTTCATGGATTTTGATACTTTACAGCAGGGTGAACGGGTATTTGATGTTGCCTATGCACTTTATTTCTTTCTTATCCAGCGGCGAAATGAAATGGTGACGCAGGAATTTTTGAAAGGGTACGGGCCGTTGACACAGGAGGAAATCGAAGTTCTTCCGTTTCTTATTGCCAAAATTGGCGTTCATTTTGGAATATTGGTTAAAAGTGGTGAGTTTCAGTTTGAGAGAAATCTAGACCAATTGAAATGGGTAATCTCTGAGCAAGGCAGAAATACCGTTCAAGAATTCTGCATAAGAGATTCTTAATTCTATTGGTGGAAGGCATGATGTTAAATGCAGAGCTGGCTAAATAAAAACGTATTTGTGACTGGCAGTACAGGGTTTGTTGGAAGTCATCTGGTGCAGGAACTGCTGCGTTTAGGCGCAAATGTAACTGCGCTTGTTAGAAAGCCTCTGTTACATGACAAAATAAATTATGTTATGGGGAGCCTGGGTGATTTTCAGATAATTAAAAAAGCCCTCGAAGACAATGAAATTGATACTGTTTTTCATATGGCAGCACTAGCTGTGGTGGGGGAGGCACACCTCAATCCCATCACGGCATTTGAGACAAATATCCGCGGCACTTGGAACGTTTTAGAGGCCTGCCGGCAGACTTCCGTAAAAAGAGTAATTGTTACTTCTAGTGAAAAAGTGTATGGTGATCGCGCAAATCCGCCATATGTCGAGTCCATGCCTTTGGCCGGGAGACATCCTTATGACGTTTCAAAAAGCTGTGCGGACTTAATAGCCGCTGCGTACTTTCATACCTATAAGCTTCCGGTTTGTATGGTTCGCTGTGGAAACTTATTTGGCGGTGGAGATCTGAATTTTACCAGGCTGATTCCAGAAACGATTCAATCCCTTAGTAAAAATCAAGCACCGGTAATAAGGGGTGATGGGATCTCTGCCAGGGACTTTTTTTATATAGAAGATGGTATTCGCGCTCATTTACTAGTGGCAGAGAAAATGGAAAGCAGCCCGATTGCAGGTGAAGCCTTTCATTTCAGTTATGAAAGCCCGCGGACGGTTTTGGAAGTTGTGGATAAAATAACAAAGTTGATGAAAAATGATTTAATGCCGATTATTCAAAATCAAACAAGTCATGAACCTAGCATTCAATATCTGTGTGCGCAAAAAGCCAGGGATGTGTTGGGCTGGAAACCCTTGTATGACTTTGAATCCGGATTGATTAAAACAATCCAATGGTACCACAGATACTTTGAAGACCATGTTGGCTGACATGGTCTATTTGCTTTGAGTCTTTTTATCGCTTGGACAAACAGGATAAAATAGCCAATTATTATTCCATAACCAAGTACAAGTAGTGCTCCTAAACCAATATTAGGCGAATACATTTGACTATTCCTCGACAAAGAATTTTCTTAGAAACTGTTAAAAGTTCGATTTTGTAGTAGTCTTAATTAAACGATTAGTTGTGAAGTCAACAGTCGGAGTTTTCGGGAGATACATAGTCGCAAACTTTGAGAATATGTTAATGAATGGCTGTTTTCGTGAACATTGCTGTTAAAATCTTAAAGCTGATTTTAACGTGGAATAAGCTGTTTTGAGCTTTTGAACTAAGTTTGCAGGCTCTTTTCTCATTAATTTAGGCTATTCTCAATGAAAATAATGCTCAATCAATTGGTTTTACCTTTAAAAAGCAACAACCTTTGAGAAAAGAGCCTAATGAATAATTGGAGGTGGAGTTGGAAGATGGCAGATTTACGGTATCCGATTGGTATATTTTCAATGCAAGTGGTTGAAAATTGGGTCAAGGAAATTGAAGTTGCACCATTTCGACTAAGAGAGGCAGTAAGGAATTTAAGTGAGGAACAGCTCGATACACCTTATCGTCCAGGAGGATGGACTGTTCGCCAAGTTGTCCATCACATTGCAGACAGCCATATGAACAGCTATATTCGATTCAAATTAGCGCTGACGGAGGATAAGCCAACGATTAGACCTTATTTCGAAGATAGGTGGGCGGAACTTCCGGATTCGGAGTTACCGATTGAAATTTCGTTGTCTCTCCTAGAAGCATTGCATGGGAGGTGGGTAACATTGCTGCGTTCTTTGATAGAATCTGATTTAGAAAAAACTTTCGTCCATCCTGATTCCGGTGTTCAAACAGTAGGGAACACTATTGGAATGTATGCATGGCATGGACGTCATCATATCGCCCATATTACCTCCCTTAGTAGTCGGCTAGGGTGGTAAATAAAGCAGCAGCCTAGCTGTAGGCACAAAGACGATTCGTTCACTTGCGAATCGTCTTTTAGTATTTCTTAAACATGCCTATTTAATCCGGAGAGCATGCTAAATATGAAATCCCTTGAGTTTACCTAAATTTGCTAGTTTTTTATGATAATATATACCTATATGTTATTTATCGGTAAAAAGGGTGGTCTTGTGCAAAAAATCGCACTTATACAAAACCAAGTTTATATGTCTTATGCTAGTAAATCGGATATTCGCCCATTGTTAGCAAACTTTGGATATCAATCGGAAAATGTAAATCTATATACATCACATAATATTAAAAAGCTGAAATATGAACTGGGTACTGGCGAGATTGATGCCGTAATTTTCAGTTCTAACTCGCTAAGTGAGAAAAGTATTAAAGCCGAAGTAGAATCCGATTCGTTTGTGCATGCATTCTCTATTTTTCTGAATCAGGGCAAGGGATGTCTGATTCTTCATCAATTGAATATCGCTTCAGGAAGTTCAAGTGACCCCGGAGGTACATACAAATTTTTACCTATGAAATCACCAAAGGCAGTAAAACGAGTAAAGGAAGATGTAACAAAGGGGGACTTTATTAAGTCCAGAATAACAGAATCACATCCTTTATTTAATTATCCCAATTACGTATCGATTGAGGAATTAAAGCAACACTGTATACGGAAAAAGGGGCTTTATTGGCACTATTTGGATGATGTTGATTCCACAGAATGGGATGTTCTTTTACACGATGAAAGTGAGAATTCTTCTAGGAGACCGTTACTTATAACTCCCCGTGAGACCTCCAAACACCGTGTGGTAATTTCCTCGTTAAATTTGGATTGGCAGAGAGAGGAAATATTACTTCAAAATATGATTTTGTTTGTCCTTGAAGGGAAATGCAATACGGCCATTTTAAAGGATGCAGCCTACAATAGCATGGCCTTCGAATTCTTCTTGAAAACCCTAAATTCACAGAACTATCGCTTTAAGTTGTATGAGCTTTCTAGTGACTTGTCAGAATTTAAAAAACAGATTGAACAAGGTATTCATTCGATTGTTGTCTTAGGTCCTACTAATTTGGATTGTGACTATCAAGAAAAAGGGGAATTGTTAAATAAGGTCGATCAATTCCTTAATCCATATATTAATGAGGGGAAGGTTAAATATATAGGAATTGAACCTGAAGGGAATAACTTCAAGCAATTTTTTATTGCAGGACGTGAGAAATTCGCTTTAAGAATTTTGCAGGATACAGAAATCAAGATTCATAGGATTTTCCAACAAAATAAATTAATTGATGATAGCTTTTGGAGCTCTGTGGAAACGTTAAAGGTCCTTACTCAAATGGAAGAAGTTTGTTCTACTTTTACCTTGGAGATAGTTAAGCCTGTATTCGAGTATGCTCAGAAAAATTTAGTAGATAATGCATCTTATAATGGACTTTTAGTACCTACTTCTTCACTATTATGGCTTCGGGCTAAGTATTTAGGCGTAGAGGCAGAGGAAACTCAAAACACCATCAACTGGATGAAACTTGCTCTCCTAAGTGGTGAAGAGGCGGAGATTGAATGTGTATTAGCGTATAACACTCTCTTAGAGCTTCAAATCGATACTGAGTTCACGACAGAACAGTTAAACAGTCTGATTACCAGTAAGGACTTAACTGGATATAATGAAATTGAAATTGTTCATTACATCAAAGCGGCCATTTTATTAAAAGATATTGAAAAAATTAAGACATTTATTACTACGCTGGAAACAAAAAGAAATCAAGAAATGCTATGGATTGATATTGCAATATCCGCAAATATTGTTAATTTGTTGCTTGAGGCCTTAGTAATGTTAAAGGAACATGATGCTTATACTGCGGATATTGAGGAAACGATTGAAAAACTAGTATTTCCAACGGTTATCATTATGCAAAACATGACCAATACAAACCCTGGGGAAGCGGGTATCGACTTTAAGTGGGATAACAAAGCAAATACCACATTAAAATGTGTGAGTGCGATGTTAAAGTTTGAGGAGCTAATGGATTTACCGGTTACTGAAATGGTGCAATCCATAGTAAGTTACTCCCATTCGGGTAACCAGCTATTAGATAATAAAACTGCACTTCAGGTAATTGAGGAGTTTAAGGAAGCGAATAAAGAATTAGAAATGAGGAATAAAGAGCTGGATGAAATTCTTAATGTTCAAAAAACAACGCAGCAAGCTCTACTGGATGAAAAAATAAAGATGGAAGATCAGAATCAGCAATTGATTGAAAAAAATAAACAATTAAAACAGCAAAATGTAAAATATGAAGATGATTTGGCTAAAAATGATGGAAAAGTAAACGCTTGGAAGTATTTAATTGCGATTGGAGCTGTGTTTCTATTACTTCTAATTTTGAATGGCATCTTTTTCTTTAATCATAAAAAAGCCTTTAAGGATTTAATTAGCTTTTATAATCTGGAATGGAATATCCCTGCACTAGTGGTATTTATTTTTACAGGATTATTTGGATTCATGACAAACAATCTTCTTAGGAAAAATCAAATAAGAAACAATCGACAAGATATTTGAAAGGAAGAGTAAATGAAATTAAGTAATCTAACAACAGAACAAATTAATCATAAAACAACTAGTATTGACACCCTGTCATCTCTTGATATTGCACGTTTAATGAATGAGGAAGATGAGTTGGTAGCAAGGGCACTAAAAGATGTGCTCCCGATGATTGCTCAGTTAGTAGATGCGGCAGTGCCAGTTATTAATGGAAATGGAAGAGTGTTCTATGTTGGAACTGGATCCAGTGGCAGATTGGGAGTTTTGGATGCCTCGGAAATTCCGCCGACCTTCAATCTTTTTCCGAACCAATTTATTGGAATAATCGCTGGAGGTGATGAGGCGCTTCGGAATTCGAAGCCAGCGATAGAGGACAGTGAATCTCAAGGGGCAGCAGCGCTTGAAGCCTATTCCGTCACATCCAATGACCTTGTTATTGGTTTAACAGCTAGTGGACGGACACCTTTTGTTAAGGGGGCTATTATGTATGCTGCTTCCAAGCAAGCATTCACAGGATTAATTTGCTGCAATAAAGCGGCAGCCATTTCTCCATTGGTCAATGTGGCTGTTGAGATCGAGACGGGTCCTGAAGTGATTGCAGGTTCAACGCGCTTGAAAGCGGGGACTGCCCAAAAAATGGCTTTGAATATGTTTTCTACTGCCACAATGATTAAAGTAGGTAAAGTTTATCAAAACTTAATGGTGGATTTGCGTGTTAGTAATCATAAGCTTCGGGACCGGGCTATAAGAATTATTCAGGAAGCAACGGGTTCCACACTTGAAGAGGCAGCTCGTGCCTTTGAAGCTTCAAATGAACAGGTTAAACCAGCTATTATTCACCTTTTAACAAATTCACCGGTAGAGAAAATTTCTGAACGGCTTGATTACCATAATGGGAATGTACGTGCTGTTTTGGTCGAATTTGGATTGAACAGATAGTATTGAGAAAAAATAGTAAAAGTGGGTGCAAATTTGATCGGTATTTCCTTTTATTTAAATGATTCTTTAGCAGAAGAAAGAATTGCAAGTGCTGGAAAAATGGGTGTGAAGCGGGCGTTTACCTCGCTTCACATTCCAGAGGAATCTGGCGATTTAGCGGGTCGAGCGATGACGCTGCTTCAGTGTGCGAAGGAAGCGGGCATAGAAGTGTATGCAGATGTTTCGTTGAAAACGCCTGGCCACTTGGGATTAGAAAGCTTGTTTGATTTAAAATCACTTGGGGTTAGCGGCCTCAGACTCGATGACTTTTTTGAAAATGAGCTAATTTTGAATTTAGCGAAGGAGTTTAAACTTGCGCTGAATGCGAGCATTTTGTTTGAAGATGAAGTGCGTGCACTTTTGGATGATGGGTTACAAGCGGATCAGCTTTTAGCTTGGCATAATTTCTATCCAAGGGTTGAGACGGGATTATCTGATTTGTTTTTTGAAAGACAAAATGAACGCTTTGGGAAATATGGAATACCGGTGAGTGCATATATTCCAGGTGATGGGGAAAAACGCGGTCCACTTTTTGAAGGACTTCCAACTTTGGAGGAGCATCGAGAAATGGATCCGTTTTTGGCGGCCTTGGAGCTAGCCCATTTTGGGGTTGAGGACATCTATATTGGTGATCCAGAGGTAAGTGAGACTCTTCTTAAGAGGTTAATAGAATTTAATGAAAATGCTAATGTAGCTATTCGCATTGAGGGATTTCAAGAAGGTGAGTTTAAACTCCGTCCAGATTTTGCTCGTGATGTTTTACGATTTATGGATACAAGAACTGTGGAACCTATCGTGCCTGAGAATACTTCAGAACGTATTGTTGGAAGTATTACAAGGGATAATGATCTCTACGGGCGATACCGTGGAGAAATTCAAATCACCCTTTGTGACCTGCCAGCCGAAGATCGGGTTAATGTTGTCGGAAGAGTAGTCGAGGAAGATATTGTGCTTCTGTCCTATCTTAAACCTGGTCAAAGGGTAAAACTCATACATATATAACCGAACTGCTTCCTTTTGGGGCGGTTTTTTTGTTATTGTTGTCGAAAAGTACCCTTTTTGGGCAAATATAATAAAGGGAGGGATTTTGTGGAAGAGTTACAGTATTTAAATCCGACCGAGCTATTGGAGAAAATCTATGACACCCTTTGTTCTGAATATGAGGATGAGGCTCACTACGACAATGAAAAGGATAAACAAGATATAGAGGTTACCAAAAGACGTTTAACGAAAAAAGTGTTTAACGAATTTGTAGTCGATGACGAGTATTTTTTAACCATGGATTCAAAAACCTTCAAAGAACGCTATCATTTGTATGAAAAAGACTTGCTCAAAATGATCACAGGCTGCAGCGAAAATGGCGTCCCCTATGAAAAATTCATTCATATCATCGATGATCTATTGGCTAGTGCCAATCATAGACTCAATGCATTTGAACAACTAACTGAAGAAATCACCAGAATAAAAGCAGAAAAAGAACAAGAAGAAGTGGTAGATGAAGAAGAAACAGTTGTTGAAGCGGCAGAAGAAGAACCGACAGATGAAGAATAGAAAACAATTATACAGTGATGTATAAATGGTGCCTGTCACCACACGTGGACACTGTCCACGTGTGGTGACAGGCACCAAATTTCTTTCATATTACTGGTTAATCTGGAAACGCTAGAGATAAAAGGAGGGTGATTGGTATGAAAATGAAAAGGTTATTGATGATGTTACTTTTAGGGTTTTCTCTTTTCAACATTACGGGTTGTGGAAGGGATGAGCCGCCTGAAGAAGGGGAAAAGCTTGAGGATGTAGAGGAAGAGGATGAAATTGGTGATGGCGAGGTTGATGATGAATAAGGGTTAAACCCTTTTATCATATCAACTCAAGACAGAAGGAGTGCCCTTAACGGCACTCCTTTCCTTTGGAACTGTATGTTTATGGAAGGATATTTCCAGCAGCACGGTATATTTCGTACCACTCTTCGCGTGTTAGACGAATCTCACTTGCCCTGCAACATTCCACCAATCTGTCGACATTCATCGTACCAACTACTGGCTGCATTTTGGCTGGATGACGAAGCAGCCACGCAATCGCAATAGTGGTATTACTTACTTCATACTTAGCGGCTATTTCATCAATTTTCTGGTTTAATTCTGGGAACTTTTCATTACCAAGGAATACACCTTCAAAGAATCCGTACTGGAATGGTGACCAAGGCTGAATGGTGATGTCGTTCAATCGACAAAAATCTAGCACGCTGCCATCACGATTAATGGCGGATTCATTCTCCATGTTTACATTGATTCCATTGGAGATCATATTAGCATTCGTAATACTTAGCTGCAGCTGGTTGGCTACAAGAGGCTGCTTCACATATTTTTGGAGCAGTTGAATTTGCATGGGATTCTGATTGGAAATACCAAAATGACGTACTTTTCCTGAACTTTCAAGTGTATCAAATGCCTCTGCTACTTCTTCCGGCTCCATCAGCGCATCCGGACGGTGCAGGAGCAATGTATCCAGATAGTCGGTATTTAGCCGCTTCAAAATTCCATCCACCGAATGTAAAATATGCTCTTTTGAAAAATCGAACATCCCTTTTCGAATACCGCATTTTGATTGCAGGATGATTTTCTCACGAACCTCGGCATTCATATGTATCGCGTCGGCGAAAATTTCCTCACAGGCTCCACCACCATAAATATCAGCATGGTCAAAGAAGTTCGCCCCTTGCTCTAACGCTGTTTGGACAAAGCGTTCAGCCTCGTTCTTTTCAAGTGAATTGATCCGCATGCAGCCAACCGCTACAACCGGTATCTCTAACGTGCTGCTTCCTAGTCTCATTGTTCTCATCATCTATGTCCTCCGTTTTGAAAGAATTGCGTACATCATTATACAAGTTCGATACTACCAATGGATTTTCCTACCTATTTTGACACATAAGCCTGAAAGTATCAAAATTTACTCCTAAATTGCTCCTGCTTTTCTCTGTTTTGCACGTACTAGAGACTAGCAATATTTAAGTGCTATAATGGATTATTCCTATTAATAAAAAAATTGTAAGGGTTTCCGAGCTTCTTTTTTGAAGGAGGGTGGCATGTTTTTTTCATTACGCAATCGTTTATTACTTATTTTTACATGTTTGCTAACAATTCCATTTGTGATTCTATCAATTATTATTCCTAGCTTTTTTACCTCTGTTATTCGAGAACAGACTCAAGAGTTGACCATAGAAATGATGGATCAGTTTTCACTTTATGTTGATTCCGTCACTACTCAGGCAGAGGATTTGGGCAAACAGGTGCTTGTTAACCAAACCACGCAAGAATGGATTCGATTAAATAGACAGGGGGCTGAGAAGGAAGAAATCGATTTATTGATGAACCAACTAAAACAGGATCTATCCTCGATTATGATTAATAATTCTAATACGATGTCGATTTCGGTGATGCTTGATGATGGGACGGGGACTTGGGGAGTTCATTCCTCACTTCATGAAACAGATTGGTATCAGGACTTTACCCAACATCATCAGGACTATGTTAAGTCGCATTTAGATCCATTTCAGCAAAGTCATGAACTGCAACAAAAGAAAATCAATAGCTATATTTTACCCCTCATTGATACTAATACGATGATACGTGCCGGGGTCATTAAGGTGAATTTCCCATCTGCTTTACTAGAAACCGCTCTAAATAAAATAACAATCGGACAAAATGAGCATACCTATTTGTTAAATCAGCAGGGTGAAAACATTTTGTCAGGAAAGATAGAGACTCCAAATTCAATCCTGAAACAAAGTTTAAAGCAAATCACCACTAGCGATGCTAAAGAAGGGCTAATTGAAGCTGCTTATCAGAAGGAGAAGTATTTAGTTTTCTTTCAAAAGCTGCCAGTAGGGAATTGGATCTTAGTCAGTGAAGTAACAGAGTCCGATTTATTCGCAAGGGCCAATCATTTACAGCGAAACCTTCTGTTAACGAGTGCAGTCCTTTTTTTGATCACGATTGTGGCTTCGGTCATATTCTCTAACAACATAACAAGTCCCTTAGGAAAACTGGCAAAAGCGCTTGTGTTTATCGAACGGGGAGATTTTTCAGGGGCAAAACGTTTTATGCCCCACATTAAATCTCAGAATAATGAAGTGGATTACCTTATTAATGTTACGGAACATACGATTGATCAATTGCAGAATTTAATTGAAACAGAATATGAAGCCAATTTGCGCCGGAAAGATGCGGAATATAAAGCCTTATTATTACAAATCAACCCTCACTTCCTAAATAATACCCTTGAAATTATAGGAAGTTTAGCGCTTCAAGAGAAAAATAAAGAGGTCATGAATGTAAGCATTTATTTAGGAAAAATGCTGAGATATTCTCTTAATACAAAAAGCAATATTGTGCCGTTAGGTGAAGAAGTAAACTATATTAAAAGTTACACGAACATATTAAAGTTAAGATATGAGAACACCATTGCGATTCAAATGGATGTAAATCCTGACACGATAACGATTCCTATAATAAAATTCATTTTACAACCACTTGTTGAAAATGCTGTGAAATATAGTTTCAGTGAAAAGACGTTTGCAGATATTCTTATAAAAACGGAAGTGATTGATAGTCAGTTGTGCCTGTCAGTGGCAGATAAAGGGATGGGGATGTCAGAGGAGATCATTTCGGATTTATTATCCCAATCAGATGAAACCCTACACGTATTGGAAAGCAAAGGGAACAGCATTGGGCTAAGAAATGTAGTTGGACGGTTAAAACTTACCTATGGTGATGACTTTTCCTATCAAATTGAATCTACAAAAAATGAAGGAACGAAGATTACATTGCTGATTGATTTGAAAAGGGGGGATAGACAGGATGAAGGTGTTAATCACAGATGATGAGATTCAAATTCGAAAAGGATTACGCTTAAAAGTAGATTGGGAAGAAGAGGGATTTAAACTTGTAGAAGAGGCCTCAAATGGACTAGAAGCTCTTGAAATCCTCCAAACCCAGGATATCGATATAGTGATTACTGATATGAGAATGCCTATTATGGATGGAGTAGAATTGGCCAAACGTTGTCATCAAGAGTTTCCTCATGTAAAAGTCATCGTTTTATCAGGTTATTCCGATTTTGATTATGTACGGAATTCACTGCAGCAAGGTGTTAAAGACTACTTATTGAAACCTGTTGCCCCAGATGAATTAGTAGAAGCATTGAGGAAAATACGGAAAGAAATAGAGGAAGAGAAAAGAAAACAGGTTGAAATGGCGCAAATGAGTAGACTCGTTCATTCTCACTTACAAGAATTGCAGGAACAATTTATTCTTCATTTAGCAAAAGAAGAACGATTACAGCTTCCGATTGTGATTGAGAGGCTGCAGCAGCTTCAGCTAGAGGAACTGGCAAATGAAAATGCGAGGGTACAGTTTATAACAGTGGAAATTAGGGAAAGTAATGATCCAATTCGCCTAGAGGAACTAAGAACTCCATTTCAGTTATTGTGTAAGGAAATCGCGCAACAGCAGAAAGCAACCTATTTATTTACGGATCCAAGCTATCCTAATATGGTTCAATTATTACAGTTAATTGATTCCAATTCTTCAGCGGCTAATCATTTTGTTTTGCAAATTCAACAAACCGTTAACAAGCTATTAAATTTAGAAACAGTCATCGGTATTGGTACGATTGTGAATGGACTTTCAGAATTTAGAAGTGGATATATATCCAGTTTACTTGCTTGGAGCCAAAGTCAACTTGGAGCGAAGTCACAGATTATCGATCAAACTGCTGCTAGCGAAAAAGTGTTTGACTTTTCTCCGGATTTTGAGAGACGAATAACCAATTCAATTGAAAATGTAGATTTCGCTGCATTTAATGATAATTTGCAGATTATTCTTGAAGGATCAGAAGGACGTTCGGTTATGTCCTTTTCCTTTGCGGCTAACCAAGTGTTATTTATGTTGGGGTCATTAGCTAAGAAGTACGATGTCGAGACAAAGGACATTCAAAATACGATTTGGAATTGCCAACAAAATATATGGAAGCTTTATTCTCAACATAAAGTGAAAGAGGACCTGATTCAATTGGCCTCATTAATCATTGAAAGAGTGCGTCTTGCTCGTTTTTCCAATAAGAAATTAATCGATAGTATCCGCCATTATGTGGACCAGCACTATGCGAGTGAAATATCCCTTACCACCTTATCGGCCTTGTTTCACATTAATAGTGCCCATTTATCGGAAACATTCAAACATCAAGTCGGTCAAAACTTCAGTGATTATCTGGTTAATTTGAGGATGAATCATGCCAAACAATTGCTTAGAGATAAACAGCTGAAAATCATTGATGTCAGTAACTTAGTAGGGTTTTCAAACTCGGGGTATTTTAGTACGGTATTTAAAAAACACGTTGGACAAACACCTGTGGAATTTCGCAACTCGATAGGGGAATAGGTTGGTTTGTAGGGAGGAGGATATTAGATGAAGAAATGGATAATCCTCATCATTGTTTTTGGTATAGCGGGATTAGCCCTTTTTTCTTTATCAGGTAAAAGTCCAGATAAAGAGAAACCGATAAAGCAAGTCGAGCTTACCTTTTTACGGAATCTAGCGAATCCAGCGTTTAATCAGGCCTATGAAGAGATGGTTGCTGCCTTTGAAGAAGCGCACCCCACTATTAAAATTAATATGCAATCAATGCACTGGGGAAGTGAATACGAATTAAGGCTGCGTACGGAACTGGCGGCAGGAAACCATCCCGATATTATGGCGATTGATAGCCCGAACTTGGCTCTTTATGCTAATTCCGGTTCACTATTATCGATTGATTCTTATATGAAAGAGGAAGGTAATATTGACGATATTCCAGAAGGGGTTTTAAAGGGTTTAACTTATAAAGATGAAATTTACCTTGCCCCCATTGTCGAATCAAGTATTGCCTTATTCTACAATATGAATCTTTTCAGGGAGGCGGGAATTCCCTTTCCTTCGGGAAATCCAGACAATCCGATGACATGGGATGAAGTGATGGAGATTGCTAAAAAAATCAACAATCCTGCAAAAGGTGTGATAGGGATTGACCCAGCCCAAGGCTTTAATGTTGGAGAAGGGCCAGCTTATTTTAAAATGCCGATCCTTTGGCAGTTCGGAGCAGATGTTATTAGTCCAGATGGGTCAACAGCTGAGGGGTATCTCAATTCTCCCGAAGCATTAAAAGCCCTGCAATTTTATCAAGATTTATATCGTAAGCATGGGGTAGCGGCCGTTGAAATGCCTCCGGCCCCTTTCGAAACAGATAAGCTTGGGATGACAGTATTGGGTTCTTGGGATATATGGCAATTGCAACAAACACCTGGTTTTGTGTTAGGTGAAGATTTTGGGGTGGCACCCCTGCCGAAGGGGGAAAATCAAGTTGTCCCGAATGGAGGATGGGCACTTGGGATATCGTCGCGGACCAAGCATCCAGAGGAAGCTTGGGAATTTGTGAAATTCGCTACAGGATATGAGGGTTCGAAATTGTTCGTTGAAATTTCCGGTGACTTACCTGCAAGATACTCTGTAGCTAAAGACTTTCCTGAACTCAATGAATATCCCAAAAATATCTTTGTCCAACAAGACCAAAACTACTCGAAAAGTCGACCAATAACTCCGGCTTATCCAGTCATCAGCGAAGCGATTAAGGATCTATTTGAAGAAGTCGGGCTGCATGGAAAGGATGTCGAAGAGGCAGCAAACATAGCTGTCAAAAAGATTAATAATGGTTTAAAGGATATCAAAAAATAATCCTCTAGTCTTTGTGGCTAGGGGATTTTTTTATGTATGTGAGAATAGATTCCGGTTGTACACGTGCTTGAGGACAAATCTTTTCATGTGAATGCTAGATTTGTCCTCAAGGAGAGGACAAAAGTAGCGAGGTCTAGATCAGGATATGTCCTCAAGGAGGGGGATTGAGGACAAAAGAAGCGAGGTCTAGATCAGGATTTGTCCTCAAGGAGGGGTATTGAGGACAAAAGAAGCGAGGGCTAGATCAGGATATGTCCTCAAGGAGGGGGATTGAGGACAAAAGTAGCGAGGTCTAGATCAGGATTTGTCCACAAGGAGGGGGATTGAGGACAAAAGTAGCGAGGTCTAGATCAGGATATGTCCTCATTGAGGACAAAAGTAGCGAGGTCTAGATCAGGATTTGTCCACAAGGAAGGGTATTGAGGACAAAAGTAGCGAGGGCTAGATCAGGATATGTCCTCAAGGAGGGGGATTGAGGACAAAAGTAGCGAGGTCTAGATCAGGATATGTCCTCAAGGAGGGGGATTGAGGACAAAAGAAGCGAGGTCTGAAATAGGATATGTCCTCAAGGAGGGGGATTGAGGACAAAAGTAGCGAGGTCTGAATCAGGATATGTCCTCAAGGAGGGGGATTGAGGACAAAAGTAGCGAGGTCTGAATCAGGATTTGTCCTCAAGAAGGGGGATTGAGGACAAAAGAAGCGAGGGCTAGATCAGGATTTGTCCACAAGGAGGGGTATTGAGGACAAATCAAGCTGGAGCCCAATAAGATTAGTTCCCAACCGATAACATTGATGACAAAACCCCCAAGAGTAACAAAAAGATATGTCTTTTTAATCAATCTTCAAAATACGAGAGTAAAAAATATCCTTAAGTCAATGCCTTAAGGATAAAAAACTTTATTATAGGACATTCTCCATCTCACTCATAAAAGGCCCACTGGCCAAGACCTGTAATTTTAAGGTTCTTTCTCAGAACTCTGCTTACTCTTTTCCTAGAATCGATTACGCCACACCATTCATGAATAACGTTTGTAGTGATTTTCCGCTCGGGAAACAGAAGCTTGAATTCTTCTACATTACGCATTACGGCGACTGTTACCATTTCTTCGCCTCCACAGTTATCACAGATCAATTTCTTCCCAACAATCGTCACTGAAAATGATTCACAATTGCAGCAGGTTAACCCTCTTTTCAACGTTTCATAGCTATAGTTAGGAAGCTGGATCTTGGGCGGTACTGTTTGATGCAATGAAATAAGCTTGTCCGCTAGATTTACATGCGACTGATTGAGCCGTGATGGCTTCTGGTCTAATTTTTTCATAAAGGTTTCAAGCTGGGTTGGAAGAATAAAAGGCAGGTCAGGTGGAGTTTGATACAAGGTAAACTGGGGGTTGATGAAAATGACATATGCTTCAACTGTTAGTTTAATTCCTAGTGAATGAAGAATCTGACTCAGCATTAACTTGCTTCGTTTTAGTTGGTCTAGGGGGTTCTGGAAATCTCGTCCGCTGAGTGTTTTAAAATATTCAGGATCATAAACGTACTCGCCTTCGAAATTTTTTACTTCAAAAAGGGAATAGGTGTCTTGAAAAATAAGGGATGAATCTAGTTGAAAACTAGACTTGTTGCTCTCAAGCTGCAAATCATTCAAAATATGACAGTCACGTTGAAGTTTCTCCGTCAACCTATCGAATTGCACTTCCCCTTGATACCCTTTTTCTTGATTTTGATAATACCTCTGATCATCTTCGGTTAATTTCATACGTTTGTTCAAAATTCGTAAAACCTTTAATAAAAGTGATTCACTCCTGGGTTTGTATGGCATATTCAACATCCCATTTCCCACATCCTTTCTCCTTCCCATCATATCGAAAAAACAAAGTGAAAGCGATGTCAAATTCCCGAAAATATTAAACTGCCTTAACCAAAAATATTAAACTCTTCCTTTCTACCATTTTGTTATATTTAACCCAAGTTGAAAGTGCTTTCAGCTGAACTAAGTGATAGGAGGTTAAGAGAGTGGAAGAAATAGTAAAAGCAGAGCAAACCATATCGGTTAGTAAACCAGCAACAACTACAAAACTAAGCAAGAACCTTACTTATATTAAAAAGAACTATATTCTTTATTTGCTTATTGCTCCTGCCGTTATTCTTACAATTATCTTTAAGTACATCCCTATATACGGTGCGACGATAGCCTTTAAAGATTTTAGTCCTATCCGGGGGATTGCGGGGAGTGAGTGGGTAGGGTTTAAACATTTTACAAGTTTCCTAACATCACCCAATTTTATGGAGATTCTGATGAACACAATTAAATTAAGTTCATTTGAACTACTCATCGGTTTCCCGATTCCGATTATTTTGGCCTTGATGTTAAACCAACTGCGAAAATCGAGTGTGAAAAAGAATATTCAATTGGCCCTATATGCACCGCATTTCATATCAGTGGTTGTTGTTTCCGGAATGGTTTTTCTTTTTCTATCACCGGTTGGACCTATAAATGCATTGTTATCATCATTTCTCGATAAGCCGATTTCGTTCATGTCAGATCCTGATTATTTTAGATCCATCTACATTTGGTCGGGAGTATGGCAGGGTGCAGGCTGGGCATCGATTGTTTACGTTGCCGCACTGGCGAACGTTGACCCGCAGCTTCATGAAGCTGCAACACTGGACGGGGCGTCACTCCTCCAACGAATCTGGCACATCGATCTTCCAACACTCAAGCCAGTTATGGCTGTCTTGTTTATCTTAGCAGCTGGAGGAATTATGGGAATTGGTTTTGAAAAAGCGTACCTAATGCAAACGTCAATGAATTCACCAGCATCAGAAATTATTGCTACGTATGTTTATAAACGAGGACTGCTGGCAGGTGATTATTCTTTTGCAACCGCGGTTGGATTATTTAATGCCGTTGTGAATGTGATTTTACTTGGAGTTGTCAATCAAGTGGTTAAAAAACTAAACGAAGGCGAAGGACTCGTATAAGGAAGGAGGAAAAGTATGAACAACCAAATCAAACACCCAAAGGGCGACCGAATTCTACTTCTGACCAATAATATTCTACTAACGATTATCGTCCTTGCCATAGTAGGACCACTATTATATGTCTTTCTATCGTCTTTCCTAGAACCGAATGCAATCATTCGAAAAGGACTATCGTTAAATGCTTCTGATTGGTCATTAGAAGGTTATACGCGACTCTTTACCGATGACACCATTGTGAGAGGATTTATCAACTCACTCCTGTATTCCACTGGATTTACGATTGTGACTGTACTCGTTTGTCTCTTTGCGGGATACACGTTATCAGTAGATGGTTTAGTTGGAAAAAAAGTATTTATGGTTTTCTTCTTATTTACCATGTTTTTTGGAGGAGGCTTGATTCCAACATATTTTGTTATTCGTGATTTAGGGATGCTGAATACGATTTGGGCGATTATCCTGCCTGGTGCTGTTAATGTCTGGTTCATTATTCTTGCCAGAACTTATTTTAAAGCGGTTCCAAATGAACTGAAGGAGGCTGCACGAATTGATGGCGCCTCCGATTTAAAAATCTTTTTTAAAATCATTTTACCTTTATCGAAACCGATTATCTTTGTTCTAGCTTTATATGCATTCATTGGACAATGGAACGCCTACTTCGATGCCATGATGTACCTCGATAATCGGGAATTACATCCTCTGCAATTAGTTTTGCGTTCGATATTGATTCAAAACGAAGTACAGCCTGGAATGGTTGCGGATGTAGAGGCAAGGAATGAGTTAATGAGGATTTCAGAAATGATTCGCTATTCATCGATTGTCATTGCAAGTTTACCGTTATTGATTATGTACCCATTCTTCCAAAAGTATTTTGAAAAGGGAGTAATGGTTGGTTCACTAAAATAATACAAAAAAGTGAGGGTTTATGATGAAAAAAAGAATGCTTACAACCGCTTCAGCACTACTCCTTTCAGGTTCGTTACTATTAACGGGATGTACCAGCAAAAGCGGTGGCAGCGAAAGTTTCTCTTCTAAGGATTATGAGTTAAAGGATGTAACCTTCCCATTGAAAGAGGAAAAAACACTAAAGATTATGACATCCAGTTCACCATTAGCTCCTGAGGATCCAAATGAGAAGTTAATTTTTCAACGCTTAGAAGATCAAACGGGTGTCAAAATTGATTGGAGAAACTACACCACTGACATCTTCAATGAAAAAAGAAATTTAGCTATCGCTAGTGGTGAGCTTCCAGACGCTATCTTTAATGCCGGTTTCAGCGATTATGAACTATTAAAGCATGCGAAGGATGGAGTTATTGTACCGGTTGAGGATCTAATTCAGTATATGCCGAACTTACAAGCTGTCCTTGAAAAAGCACCACAATACAAAGCCATGATGACGGCGCCTGATGGCCATATCTATGCTTTTCCATGGATTGAGGAGTTGGGTGAAGGAAAAGAAAGTATTCATTCTCTTGATGCATTCCCATGGATTAATATGGAATGGTTAAACAAATTAGGATTAGAGGTTCCAAAGACCACCGAAGAGTTAAAGCAAGTCTTACTTGCTTTTAAAACCCAGGATCCAAATGGTAATGGTGAAGCGGACGAGATTCCAATGTCATTCATTATTAACGATGGCGGACAGGATCCCCATTCATTATTCGGTGCATTTGGTTTAGGAGATAACTGGGATTTCACGGTGGTAACGAATGATGGAGAAGTAAAACTTACTGCAGCTGATGAAAGCTATAAAAAGGCCATTAGCTGGTTCAACGATTTATACAATGAAGGATTAATCGATATCGAGGCATTTGAGCATGATTGGAACACATATCTTGCAAAAGGCCGAGACAAAAAATATGGTTTGTACTTCACATGGGATAAAGGAAATATCACTGGAATGGGCGATAATTACGACCTGTTAGCGCCATTAAAAGGTCCAGAAGGCCATCAAAATGTTGCGAGAACAAATGGAATGGGCTTTGACCGCTCACGTTTAGTGGTTACATCCGCAAATAAAAACCTTGAATTAACTGCGAAGTGGATTGACCAGCTTTATGATCCGTCTCAATCCGTACAGAATAACTGGGGTACGTATGGTGACGAAAAGCAACAAAATATTTTTGGGATGGATGAGGCTTCAAAGATGTTAAAACATCTTCCTTTAGAAGGTACAGCACCCGTTGAATTAAGAGAAAAAACATCTGTTGGCGGCCCATTAGCGATCTTAGACAGCTACTACGGTACGGTGACGACAAAACCAGACGATGCTGCATGGAGATTGAACTTAATGAAAGAAGTTATGGTTCCTTACATGGAAGCTGATAATATTTACCCACGTGTATTCTTCTCAATTGAGGACCTAGATCGACTTTCTGTGATCGAAACAGATTTGTTTGCTTATATTAAGCGAAAACGTGCGGAATGGATTGCAAATGGCGGTGTTGAAAAAGAATGGAAGGAATATCTAGCAGAATTAGATCGCCTAGGGCTACAAGAATGGCTGGATATTAAGCAAAAAGGTTACGACCGAAATCAGGAATAATACCCAGTAAACGTCTCGAGGCTGTACAGGTGCTTTTGTCTACGTACAGCCTTATTTAAAAAGGGAGCGAAAAAAATGACAAAAACCTATAAAGAACAGTATCGTCCACAATTTCACTTTTCACCGGAAGAAAAGTGGCTGAATGATCCGAATGGAATGGTCTTTTTTAATGATGAATATCATTTGTTCTATCAACACCATCCATTTGGTACGACCTGGGGACCCATGCACTGGGGACATGCGGTAAGTAAAGACATGATTCATTGGGAGCACCTTCCGATTGCCTTATATCCGGATGATCTGGGAGCCATTTTTTCAGGGAGCGCGGTCGTCGATTGGAACAATACCACAGGATTTTTTGAAAAAGATCACCCAGGATTGGTTGCAATTTATACGAGTGCCGGCACTTACCCTGATTCTGATCGGCCACTTCAGCAACAAAGCTTAGCTTACAGTCAGGACAATGGAAGAACGTGGGTGAAGTTTGAAGGCAATCCTGTCCTTTCAGATGTGAACATTACCGATTACCGTGACCCTAAAGTTTTTTGGCATGAAGAGACAAATAAATGGGTGATGGTCCTGGCTACAGGTCAAACGATTACGATTTATACTTCCCTTAACTTAAAAGAATGGGAGTTTGCCAGCGAATTTGGACATACTGCCGGTTCCCATGATGGTGTTTGGGAATGCCCTGACTTATTCAAACTACCGGTAGATGGCGGTCAAGAAAAGTGGGTAATGATTGTAAGTATCGGTGATAACGGTGAATCAGCAGAAGGTTCCAGAACGCAATATTTTATCGGCCAGTTTGATGGAACAACTTTTGTAAATGACCATGAGGATTCGACGATTCTTTGGTTAGATCACGGCCGTGATAATTATGCAGGTGTGAGCTGGTCTGATATCCAAGATGGAAGACGTATTTATCTTGGATGGATGAGTAACTGGCGCTATGCCAATCAAGTCCCTACAGAGGGATGGCGAAGTGCCATGACGTTACCAAGAGAATTATCCTTGGCTGCAAATGATGCTGGCATCCGCTTATTCCAACAACCAGTTGCTGAGGTTAGTAGAATTAGAAAAGAAACGAAATCCTACCCAAAATTGTCAGTTGAATCAGGAAACGCGATTTCAATCCCGTTACCTCATTCTTTAATGGAAATCACCATTGAGTTTGAAAAAGAAAGTTCAGGCCAATTTGGACTTATCATCCAACACTCTGAAGAGGAAAAAACAGTCATTGGTTATAATGCAGCAGAAGAGAAGTTATTTGTTGACCGAACACTTTCTGGAGAACATACCTTTTCGACATCCTTCCAAGCGGTACAAGAAGCACCATTAAAGTTGGATAATCAAAGATTGAAACTTCAGTTGTTTTTAGATACATCCTCAGTCGAGGTATTTGCAAACAATGGTGAGGCTGCTATTACCAGCTTACTGTTTCCATCCCAATCAGGGCAAAAACTCGTTTTATTTTCAAATGAAGGAACTACAAATGTGTTGGAATTAAACGTCACGGAACTTGATTCCATTTGGAGCAAGTAAACGAAATATGGAAGCTCTAATCGGTTAAATGGTTAGAGCTTTATTTTTTAAAAGGAGGGTGTTTGGTTTGAGTTCATCAATTATATGCATGGGTGAATTATTAATCGATTTTTTCTGTACCGATGTGGACATTAACTTATTAAAAGGACAAAATTTTCAAAAACAAGCTGGGGGAGCGCCGGCTAATGTCTGTGCGACGATTGCGAAATTAGGGGGGACAGCTCTTTTTAGCGGAAAAGTCGGAAATGATCCATTTGGACATTTTCTCAAGAAAACGCTGGATGATGTCCAAGTAGATACAGCAATGCTTGTGTTCGATGATTTTCATCCAACCACATTGGCCTTTGTATCCCTACAGGCAAATGGCGAAAGAGATTTTGTATTTAATCGCGGTGCTGATGCTTTCTTAGTGGAGGAAGAAATTGATATCGATAAGCTAAATGAGGCTGCAATTCATCATTTTGGTTCTGCCACTGCTTTATTAAGCGACCCCTTTCAATCCACTTATTTTCAAGTAATGCGTCATGCAAAGGAACAAGGGAAATTTATTTCATTTGATCCTAATTACCGAAAAGATTTATGGAAAAACAGAATTTCCGAATTTATCCACTTGGCAAAGAAGGGAAGCTCCTTAGCTGATTTTGTAAAAGTGAGCGATGAGGAGCTAAAACTAATTACAGGAATCCCTAACTTGGCAGAGGGAACAAATCATCTTCATGAATTAGGAGCGAAAGTAGTTGCTGTAACATTAGGTAGTGAGGGAACATATCTGTCAAATAGGGAAAAAAGTGAAATTGTTCCAAGTGTAAAAATAAAATCCGTTGACTCGACAGGTGCCGGTGACGCATTTGTTGGGGCAACCTTATTCCAATTCGCAAAAGATAACCCTGAGATAGAAGACTTTGAGAAGCTTAAAAAAATTATTTACTTTAGTAATAGAGTTGGTGCTTTAGTATGTACTAAGGTGGGTGCAATTTCTGCATTACCTACGTTAGAAGACGTTTTATCTGCATTATCCTGATTACCATAACTGTTGTTCAAACTTCCGTCATAACATTTCAAACAAACTGTGAACTTAACACTATACCTATGTTACTAACTAACAAAATCCAATATAGTGTAAGTATAAAGAGCAAACAAATTTTGAAAGGCGGAATGACTTATGTTTAACAACTTTTTAAGAGAAAATAAAATCTCAGCAGCTATTTTAACTATTATTCGTTTATACCTTGGCTACTCTTGGTTCACTGCTGGTTTTCATAAATTAACAGGCGGGTTTGACGCTTCTGGTTTTCTAAAAGGTGCGATTGCAAATCCAGTAAAAGGACCAGATGGCAACATGGTATACGGATGGTACGCTAACTTCTTAGAAAGCTTTGCTTTACAAAACATCGATGTATTCAACTTCATCGTTCCTTGGGGCGAAACGTTAATCGGCTTAGGACTTCTTCTAGGATGTTTAACAACAGCAGCAATGTTTTTCGGTCTAGTAATGAACTTCAGCTTCTTCTTAGCAGGAACCGTATCTCATAACCCAACAGACATCTTCTTAGGCTTCATTATCTTAACAGCGGGCTACAATGCTGGAAGATATGGTTTAGACCGCTGGGTGGTTCCATTCATCCGTAAAACACTAAATACTCATACTGAAAAAAATAAAGCAGCTGCCTAACTTGTAGGCACAGAGACGATTCGTTCCCCCCGAATCGTCTTTTTTATGGGTGACAGGCACCGCCCGTGGACACTGTCCACCTGAGGCGGACAGTCATTCTAGCAATTTTATTATTCTTTTGATATGAAAAGATTCATTTGTTGATCGGCGTTTTTTGCTACTGCCATTAGACTCATGGTGATTAGCATGGTAAGTGCTCCTATGGCTACGCCTAGTATAAAAGTTAACATTAATTTTTCCTCCATTTTCACTTAATCGTAGGAAGGATTACATATTCGGTAACTGGCTAGCGTTGTTTTTCACTTTAGCCCCTATAGTTTTGCGTCATCACCTTTCGGTCATTTTGCCTTTTCGTACGATTAATGTTTTTTTATTTTTGGTGAATTTTCCTTAGTATTCTATTGTATCGACAACATTGATTTAAAAGTTTAATAAAATGTCGAAAAAAACTAAAAACATGATAAATAACTTAAATAGATTCTTTAGCAACCTTTTATTTGGGTTCGATGACGATTGCTTGTGAGCCCATTTGCTCCCATGAGGAGATGAAATTTTTTCTATCCACTTTTTTGTTTTTTGTACCGTATGGATCGTTGAGATAGATGTATTCTTGATCGTAGCCGGTAATGACGACACTGTGCATTTTAAACGTAATTCCAACGGTCCCTTGTGGTGTAGACCATGTTTCGAAATCGGGTAAGGGTGAAAAGCTGGTGGTGGTAATCACCCAAACAGGAAGACCTTGACTTACTTTTTCCAGGATGGAGGAAAAAGGATAGTTTGATAAATTTTGAACCACCAACTGGTCATTGACATTGGTATTCGCTAAATAAAAAATCGGTCCATGGTAGACACCTAAACCAGGACCAGTTTCCATATCACCAACAAATCCCATATTGGGATTTCCACTTTTCCCATCATCGTAGAGAAGAGGAACCCTTGGGATTTGTGCGGCGAGTTCATTTTTAGTTACGTCGATTCCCCAATATTGCAGTAACATAGCTAAACTGGTTACTTCACAGCCGTTGAATAACCGGGGTTCATCCATTTGATTGAGTAAAGGTACATCCAATTGGATTTCCTCGGCCAACACCACTTTTGTAAAGGGAGTAGCAGCCGCGTCTTCTTCGTTACGGCCTGTACCCACGTCTGCCAATATAGAAAAACATAAAACTAGTATACTAACCCCATATATAACAACCTTTTTCACAGTTGCATCCTCTGCTCCCCAGAAATTTTTAACTTTCTCGTAAAATCACAACAGTTACTCGCCGATTTGACTGGCGATTTTCATCCGAATCATTTGGATAAAGAGGCTGAAATTCTCCAAATCCTGAAAACTGCATGCGATTTGCTTGAACCTTTTGTGACTCAAAGTAGTGGAGAACACTTGCGGCCCGAGCGGCAGACAGTTCCCAATTGGAATTATAGACAGTATTGTGTGCCGGAACATTGTCAGTATGACCTTCAATGCTGATCGGATTCGGAACGGTATTAATCAAACCGACAAGCCCGTTTAAGGTTTGATACGAGCGCTC
The DNA here is from genome assembly GCF_047237705.1 of Neobacillus canaveralius. Classification (NCBI taxonomy): domain Bacteria; kingdom Bacillati; phylum Bacillota; class Bacilli; order Caryophanales; family Bacillaceae; genus Neobacillus; species Neobacillus canaveralius. Next base: position 763,400 of record NZ_JBDFLL010000001.1, read on the forward strand.
TTTTAAATCCGCTCTTCCAGAATCAAATAACACAACGTCTTTTAACGAAACTTCAATTCCCTTTTCCGTTTCTTGGAGAGAGACCATATCCTGCAGACTATTGTTATTTATATAGCTTTCGAGCTGTTCCCTTAATACATCCAGTTCTTTGTCATTGGTTTCGCCTTTTACTTCTTCCTCTGGCAGTCCTACCTCTAGTTGTGGAGAGGAAGGGTTCGGCGATAGACCTGCTTGTTGATTGTCAATTTTTGTCCCCGTTAATTCAGATTGAAAGGATTCCATGATCGATTGATATTTATCTTTGTCAACGGTGCTGGATGCATATAAGACAATAAATAATGCAAGTAACAGAGTTAAAAGGTCAGCATATGGTATCAGCCAGGATTCATCTATATGTTCATCGTGGTCAGAGTTAAAGGCTCTTTTCCGTTTTCTCATGCCGATTTCTCCTCAAAATCATCATCTTGTTCAAGTTGCTTTTCTGCTTTATGGCGTTCAGAAGGAGGAATATGAACCGTCAGCTTTTTCTCCAAGGCACTTGGTAAAACTCCCTGGTAGATAGAAATCAGCCCTTCAATGATAATCAGCTTTAATTCTTGCTCTTGTTTGGAAAGTCTCTTTAATTTGTTCGCTAATGGATGCCAAAGTACATAACCGGAAAAAATCCCAAGTAAGGTAGCAATGAAAGCAGCTGAAATCGAATGACCGAGTTTTTCTACTTCGGATAATGAGCCGAGTGCGGCAATTAGACCGACTACGGCCCCAAGTACACCAAGAGTCGGAGCATACGTACCAGCTTGGGTGAAAATAAGTGCGCCTGTTTTATGACGTTGCTCGATCGCCTCGACTTCATCGAATAACACTTCCTCAATGAATTCCGCATCATAGCCGTCGATGATCATTTCGAGCCCCTTTTTAAAAAAAGGATCGTCTGTTGTTTCAGCAATTTCCTCTAAAGCTAGAAAACCCTCTTTTTTGGCCATTTCCGCACATTCTATTAATCTAGCAACCTGTTCTGCTTTCGAAGGAAGCTTCGGTTCAAATAAAGAAATTTTTAACAGCTTCGGAAACTTTTTGATTTCTCGAAACGGAAATGCAATAAGCACGGCAGCGGCTGTTCCGCCAAAAATAATCAGATATGCCGCGGGGTTGTTCAAGGATGCGAGTGGTGCTCCCTTTAACATCATCCCTATACCAATTGCGAGGAGTGCCAATAAAATTCCAAAAATACTAGACATAAATTTCTCCTTTAGTTTATCTTTAATTTAGTTTTAATAAATTGCATTCTACGTGAAACGGAAAATTTCGACAGTTTTCTTTTTTTAATAAAGTGATGTTAACCATCATGAAAGGGGTATCCGCTTGAAGATCCAACAAAGTCAAACTATCAGTCAGGATCGCTTTATAACTGTGCGGGAGAAAGGGAAAGAATCCTCTTCCTTTCAACAAATTTTTCAGGAAACACAATTTGATTTAACACAGGAGCGATTGCAAACCCTTCTCAAGGATTTGGATCAAAGCGGTACTCGGTTAAGTACCTCTCAATCTGTAAAAGATTTACTAGCGTATAAACAAAGCATTCAAGATTTTTTAAAAGAAGTGGTACAAAATGGTTACTCCATAGAAGAGTATCGGTCATTTCACTCCAATGGAAGAGATAAAAGACTAAAAATAATTAAACAAATTGATCAGCAGTTGATCAAACTTTCGGAACAGGTGATGGAAAAACAAACTGTTTCGGTTGACCTTTTGAAGACTATCGGTGAAATTAAAGGACTATTAGTAAACTTATACATGTAGAGAGGAGCACGACTATGCTTCGAGGAATTGATACCGCTGCATCTGGGATGATTGCGTTGCAAAGAAGACAAAATGCACTTACGAATAATTTGGCTAATGTTGAGACTCCAGGTTTTAAACAGGATTCAAGTCCGCTTCGTTCCTTTCCCGAAATGTTATTGGAGCGCATTCGTCAAACAGAAACTTCGGGAGAAGCACCAAAAATCGGTACTTTGTCCATGGGAGTGTATAATCAAGAAACCTTACCTCTTTTTTCGCAGGGAAGTCTGGTGAACAGTAACTTGCCTTTTGATGTCGCTATTAACGACCAAGCGTTGCCTCCCATTGTAGAAAACGGGGAAAACATAAAACCAGCTGCCTTTTTTGCCGTGCAAACCGCTGATGGCAGTTTCCAATTTACACGAAACGGAAGGTTTTCGGTAAATCAAAATGGACAGCTGACGACCTCGTCCGGAGATTTGGTTTTAGGAAAAAATGGCCGACCCATATCGGACCAAGAATTGACACTTGGAAATGTGTCCATCCAAAGTAACGGGGATATCATTGTTAGCCCTGATGACCCAGCGCGTGCACGAACCGTTGCCTCACTTGGAATCATGGTGGTCGAAAACCCCAACCAATTAGTGAAAAAAGATAATGGTCTTTATGAGCTAGAGGGGGCAGTACCAGCTATGCTTGCACAGACTCTCCCTGCAGGTTTGCAGCTGCACCATAAAATGATCGAGCAATCAAACGTTGATACATCCCAAACGATTACCGAAATGATGACGAATATTCGGTTGTATGAGGCCAATCAAAAAGTACTTCAAGCCTACGATAAAACACTAGAACAATTAAACACGATTGGAAGGGTATAAAAGCTATGAATACATCTTTATTTATTGCCTCGTCCGGTGTTCGCGCCTACCAAGGGAAGTTAGATACCATCGCAAATAATATTTCCAATGTGGAATCGACAGGCTTTAAGCGTAGAGAAACCGCTTTTAGTGAAAATCTAACCGTTTCGATTCAAAACCAAGCAGAGCAAGAAAAGGAGGTGGGACGTTTGTCTCCTCAAGGCATTCGAACTACTTTTGGATCACGTATTGCAGCTACACCATTGGATTTGACTCAAGGTGCACCTAAGCAAACGAACCAACCCTTTGATTTCATGGTTGAAGGGAACGGCTATTTCCAAGTACAACGAACAACAGGAACAACAACGGAAATCTTGTATACGAGAGGTGGGGCCTTTCAACAATCTCCCGTTGGCGGCGGTCGATTTCAACTGGTAAACGATCATGGAGACGTGCTGCTTGATCAAAATCGAAATCCAATTGAATGGAGCGCGGACAATGAATTTGTGGTAGCCGTTGACGGAACCATTATGGGGACAAACCAGCAAATTGGTTTGGTCGATTTCACCAATCCACAGCAGTTAAAGGATGATGGAGGGGTATACCGAATAACGGGCGGAACCATTAGGGCTGTAGATTCTAACTTTCAAATCAGACAAGGGTTTTTAGAATCGTCTAACGTGGATTTAAATCAGGAAATGACTGATATGATCAAAGCGCAAAGAGGCTATCAAGCGAATGCCCGTGCGCTTAGCTATGCGGATCAAATGATGGGAATTGCAAATGGGATCATGAGGTCATAACGTAATAAATACTAAACAAGCGGCGGCGGTTAAATGCTGCCGTTTCTTTTTTTGAAAAAATATGAGAAATACTCTAAACATTAAACGATAAACTGCCGATAGAAAAAGTATGGATAGAGTTAAAAGGAGCGGACTTTATGAAAATCAATCCAATTAATCGACTTGATGCGGCATATCAGGCATACCAAAAGAATAACCAGCCAAAAAGGGAAGAAGTAACAACCAAACAACAAGCTGAAAAAGTAGAATTATCAAGTGAAGCTAAACTTCAGATACAAAAAGAAAAAGATGCAAAAATTGAGCAATTGAAAAGTCAAATTGCCAATGGTACCTACAAAGTGGACAGTGAAAAGTTAGCGGATAAATTACTCTCAGCTTGGAAGTCAGGTGCCAAAATCGATGAATAACCTTACAGAAGTCTTGCAGATGTTAACTGACCTGCATATCACATTATTAGAAACGGCAAAGAAAAAGCAGGAAATCTTAATTTCTGCAGAAATTAATCCGTTACTTGGTATCATGGCGGATGAATCGAAGCTCATCAAAAAAATTAAAGAAGTAGATGAGATGAGAATGGAAGTATTAGAGCACGACAAATCCTATCTTCCCCTTTCAAAGTTAATAGAACAACAGCCAGACGGAGTCACAAAAGCAGAGTGGGAGTCAAAACTGAAATTACTTCAGCGTTTATTCGAAGAAATTGATAAGGTAAACAAACATAATCAGCAATTGATTCAGCAGTCTTTAACCTATACACAGTTCATGATCGAGCAAATGCTGCCGCAATCAAAGGATTCGGGTCTTTATAGTTCAGAAGCGGAAGCCCAAGATTCAAGAGAATATGCTCGTTTGTTTGATTTAAAAGCATAGGGGAGAAAAAAGATGTACTCAACCTTTCATGGATTAGAAATCGGGAAAAGAGCGATTTTATCCCAACAAACCGCACTTAGTACAACAGGACATAATATCGCCAATGCGAACACGAAGGGATACACGCGGCAAGAAGCTGTGCTGCAGGCTACTCTACCACTAGCCTCTCCGAATCCGAATAACGGAACGCTACCTATGCAAATGGGAACGGGTGTGGAGGTTTCGGAGTTTCGACGCATTCGCGAAAGTTATTTAGACAACCAGTTTCAGAATGAACAGCAGAAAGCTGGGTATTGGGAAGCAAAAGCAAATTCTCTCTCTCAGCTTGAAAATATTTTTAATGAACTTTCAAATTCGGGCTTAAGCAGCTCCCTCAATCGTTTTTGGCAAGGCTTGCAGGAGCTTTCAAAACAACCGGAAAGTATATCCACAAGAGTAGTTGTCGTAGCGAACGGAAAAGAAGTAGCGAGTAACTTAAATCAAATCTTTTCGGGTATTGCAGATTACGAAAAAAATTTAGCAGATCAGCTTCAAGTTAAAGCGAATGAAGTGAATGCAGCAGCAAGTGAATTAGCTACTTTAAATCAACAAATCGCACAAAATATTGGTGCTGGGAAACAACCCAATGATTTGCTTGATCGCCGCGATTTACTGCTCGATAACCTTTCTAAAATTGCTAACATCGAGGTTACTTCCACCGTTAATGGAAAGATAGATGTGTCGATTAGTGGCGTAAAGCTAGTTGAAGGTAATACAGCCAACTCATTTACTGTGAATCCGCAGGACGGCGGGGCCAGAATTGCTGGTAATCTGGTGGGATTAAAAGGCGGGGAAATCAAGGGTTTGATTGAAACACTTGGTTATATGGATGCATCTGGTACAACCATCGGACGGATTCCTGAGTTAAGAACAAGTATTAATCTTTTGGCTACGACTATAGCAGATAGCATGAATGCGATTCATGCAGGTGATAATGCAAGGAATTTGGATGATGTCCAAGCGAGAAGTGAGAATCCAAATGCTCCATTAGAAAAATTACTGTTTTTTGTCGATAAAGATGATCCGACTCAGCCTCCGAAAGATGCAGGAAATATCATCATCAATCCAGTTTTGGTTGACTACCCTGCTAAAGTAGCAGCTGCAGCGTCCGATAATATTGGTGATGGTTCTAATGCAACTTTGATGAGTGATGTGTTTTTTCAAAAAATGGATATTGGTGGGACGAACACAACCATTGGTGATTTTTATAAAAAAGTCATTGGACAATTAGGAACCGACGTTCAGGAGACACAGTTATCAAGTGAAAATGCTACGTCGATGGTTCAAATGGTAGACAATCGTAGACAGTCTGTTTCTGGAGTTTCAATTGACGAAGAAATGACAAACATGGTTCGATACCAGCAAGCCTATAATGCTGCTGCACGTTATGTGTCCGCGGTAAACGATCTACTAAATACATTGATTAATGGAATGAAGTAAAGGTCATAGATTATGACATGAAAGGAGGAGAAGGATGCGCGTTACACATCAAATGCTGAGCCAGCAATTTATCCAAAATTTAAATCGTAATAATACCTCTATGGAGAAACTTCAGGGACAAATATCCTCTGGGAAAAAGTTCGAACAGATATCGGATCAACCTGGTGACGCACTAAAAGGATTAACCTATCGTTCCTCCCTTAGTCATGTTGAGCAATTTCAAAAAAATACACAGGATGGCATCGATTGGAGCACGGCGATGGACGGGGCACTTGGGAATGTCACCGATGTTCTACATCGCGTTCGCGAGCTAACCGTAGAGGCCAGTAATGATTCTGTAAATAGCAGCGATCGAAAAAATATTGCAGTTGAAATTCGCTCCCTGATCCAGCAAGTGGGGAATATTGCGAATACAGCGTATGGCAGTGGTTACCTATTTTCGGGAACAGAACTGAATACTCAGCCATATCAAAATGATATGTTGCAACAGACGAGTGAGAACGGAAAAGAATGGAGTATCGGCCAAGGAATCAGTGTAAATGGAAAGGTTCATGCTTCTTCCGTATTTGGATTTGAAGTTGATGGGAAAAACTTATTTAAAACAATGGAGAATCTTGCACTAACATTAGAAAATGGGGAAAATCCAGGTTCATTATTGAATTCTGTAGACAAACAAATTGATAACCTGATTACGCAACGGACCATAGTCGGCACCAATCAAAATTTACTTGAACTGGCTGCCAATAAATTGGATCAAGCTCAATTTTTAAATGAAAAAATGCTGTCAAATACCGAGGATACGGATATTACTAAAGCCTTTACTGAATTGACCTTGCAAGAAACAGCTTTAAAAGCTGCGCTAACCGCTGGTGGTAAAATCATGCAGTTAAGTTTAGCTGACTTTTTACGATAAAAAATAGTTTTTCGATTTCCCCATCTTCCCTTATGAGATGGGGATGTCTTATTTCATCATTAAATGAGGGGGAAGTATGGAAACGTATTTAATTTTAATAATAGTAACTGCAGTGATCATAGTTTCTTCTATTATATATTTAGCTAGACTAAAAGAATTGAAGAAACAAAAAAAGCTAAAAAAAGAAGAGAAACAGACTAATCGAAGGGACAATTTCAGACTACGAGTGATGATCAAAAATTCAATTATGGAAGTTCTCAAAGTAGGAAGTATCGATGTGAATCGAAATAATTATTGTGAGATCGAGGATATAAGTGCAGGTGGAGCAGGAATCATCTCCTATTATGACTTTCCTTTAAAGCAGCAGGTATATGTTAGGGTTCATTTTTACCTAAATGATGAGGAATTTTCATTAGAAGGGAGAATTGTTCGAAAAATTGAGAGAATCAATAGAAGCAGTTTTTTTTATGGAATTCAATTTTTAAATCTATCTAGTAGTGATGAAAAGCGGTTGGTGAAAGAGATCTTTGCCATGGAAAACCAGCGAAGAAAAATTGCAATAAAATAAAAAGTTTTTCTATAATCCCCTCTACACTCTCTAATTCCATGTCGATATATAAAAGTAGAGAGGGAAAATATTCCTCAACTATAGGAGGGTACATAAAATGAGAATTAACACGAACGTAGCAGCACTTAACACACATCGTCAGTTAACAGCTGGATCTAATGCAGCAGCGAAAAACATGGAAAGATTGTCTTCAGGTCTTCGTATTAACCGTGCAAGTGATGATGCAGCAGGTCTAGCAATCTCTGAAAAAATGCGTGGACAAATCCGTGGATTAGAAGTGGCACAAAAGAACGCACAAAACGGTGTTTCTTTACTTCAAACAGCTGAAGGCGCATTGAACGAAACACATTCTATTTTACAACGTATGCGTGAACTTGCTGTTCAGTCTGCCAACGATACTAATACATCATCTGACCGTGTAAAGCTTCAAGCGGAGATTGACACATTAGCTGAAGAAGTAAGCCGTATCGGTTCCTCTGCGGAATTTAATGGTAAGAAACTATTAAACGGTTCATTTGACGGTACATTCCAAATTGGTGCGAACCAAGACCAAAACATGAGCCTTAAGATTGGTGATGCTCAATCATTTAGCTTAGGTGTTGCGGGGAAAGTTGGAATCGAACAAACTGACACTATTACAGAAGTTGGGACTATAACTGGGGATACACTTAAGGCTGGAACATACAGTGTTTCTGGAAGTGCTGGGAATTATGAAGTAAAGGATGAAAACGGTAAGGTTGTCGCAGCTAGTACGGATGGATTGACCTTTACTACAAAGGCATTTGATGGAACCGCTGGTGATGATAACTTTGTCTTTAGTCAAGCAGTAACATCAGGTACATTAAGCTATGATGGAACAAATGTGAAAGCAACGGCTGCTTTCGGCAACACTGGTCTTGAGGCAGGTTCATATACTTACAATGCAGGAGATAATGTTCTTTTAGATGCACACGGAGAAGTCGTAGCACGTTCTACTAACGGAATTGTATTCAAAGGAGACGAAGGTACAACAGTATTTTCATCTACCGTAGCATTAACAGACGGAGATTCACTTAAAGTAGGTGGTGCAGACATTTCAACACAAGCTGCTGCTAACACATCCATTACAGCTATCAACACAGCGATTGAAACGGTTGCTGCTGAGCGTTCGAAAATGGGTGCTGTACAAAACCGACTTGAATTTACCAATAACAGCTTAAGCACAACAGCTGAGAACTTAACATCTGCAGAATCTCGTATTCGTGATGTTGATATGGCAAAAGAAATGATGACATTCACAAAGAATAATATTCTTTCTCAAGCTGCTCAAGCGATGCTTTCTCAAGCTAACCAACAGCCTCAGGCAGTTCTTCAATTACTACGTTAACAAATAAAAAAGGAGATTTAAGGCGTCTTAAATCTCTTTTTTTTGATAAAAATTATTACTTTTATAAAAAGGAGGGTTTATATTGAAAAAAATGAGAAAGCTTTCAGCCATTATTAGTGTTTTGCTATTCATTCAACTGATACTGCCTGTTATGGGAGTTTATGCTGCAAGTTTGCAGGCACCAACGAATGTAAAAGTCTATGAACGTTACCCTGGCAGCGCTGTGGTCGAATGGGATGCCGTTTCTTACAGCTCAGGATACAAAGTGTACAGATTGGATGGTGAAACGAAAACACTGGTTGCACAGCCTACCACGAATAAGGCGTTTATATCCTTAAAAGAAGGAACATACACATTTGCTGTATCTGCGATTGTCAGCGGTCAAGAGTCACCACTTTCTGCGCCCGTTTCAATCGAAATTATTTACCCAGAAATGCAAGCACCTGGCAATATCCAATCAAAGGTTGAAAGATTCTATGATTTAACATTAACTTGGGATGCTGCAAGTTATGTCCATTATTATAAAGTCTATCAAGTAGTGAATGGAGTAAGAAAATTAGTCACGACAACGGAGAAGACGACCCAGGCGTTTACTACCTTGCCAGAAGGGCATTATGTATATGAGATAACATCATATAATAGTGTTTTTGGAGAATCCGAACAGGCAGCCCGGGTTGAAGCGGATATTGTGTATCCAGATATGGAGGCACCTGCTAATCTGAAATATACTGTAGCGAACGGTAATGACGTGACCTTAAGCTGGGATCGTTCTAACCACGCGAATAAGTATAATATTTATAAAGTTGAAGATAACAAGAGAACGCTCGTTACTTCAACGACTAATTTAAATGTGACGCTTACAAATGTACCAGAAGGAATCCATTTTTACGAAGTAACTTCCTACAGCTATACCTTTAAAGAATCAGAAAATGCTGCAGGTATCGAGGTTCCTCTTATTCATCCAGATGTACTGGTCCCTGGGAATATAAATTTATCGATAACGAATGGAAATGATGGAACCTTAACTTGGAATAAAGTCAATTATGCCACGAACTACAAGGTTTACCAAATCATTGATGGTTCAAGGGTTTTACTTACACAGACACCTTATCCGCAACTGAGTTTACCTAATATGGAAGAAGGCAACTACATTTTTGAAGTAACTGGATTTAGTGATCGTTTTGGTGAATCAGCACCTGCACGGTTGGAGCAACGAGTGATTTATCCAGATATGCAGAAACCAGAAGGATTTTCAGGCTCTGTCTTAAATGTAGATACACTTTATTTAAAATGGAACAAAGTAGAATATGCAACAGGCTATAAGTTATACCAGGTAATAAATGGTGAACGGAAATTTGTTGCTGATATTAACAATACGTATACAGCGATTAATAATTTACCAGAAGGCGATTATGTGTATGAAATCACCTCTTACAGTGATCGTTTTGGTGAATCTGCACAGGCTTCTCTAGTGGAAGCGACGATTGTTTATCCTGAAATAGAGGCACCTTATGTACAAGTATTCGTTAATCAGGAAGCTAAGTCGATTGCTCTCTGGTGGGATGTAGTGGATTATGCAACTTCATACGATATATATCAGGTGGTGGATGGTGAACGTACGTTGATTCAGCCTACACCAAATACCCGTATCGTATTTAACAATATGCCATATGGTTCTTACACCTATGAAGTTATTGCACACAGTAAGTATGGAGATTCACCTTTTTCAAACCAGGTTACTGGCAAGGTTGAACCTGTGTTAGAGGCACCAGAGGCACCAAAAGCAACAGCAAATGGTGACGATGTTATTCTTAGCTGGGAAACCGTTAAGGATGCGGATTCCTATAATGTGTATGAAGAAGTAAATGGAGAACGGGTTCTTGTTGGAAATACGAGTGATCCGGAATTATCATTGCCAGGCTTAGAATCGGGTGAACATACGTATGTTATTGTTCCGGTTTCACCAGCAGGCACAGAGTCTAGTTCATCCAGCACAGTTGTTGTCGAGGTTGGAGAAAATGATACGACCGCACCGGTAACGGAATCAAATGTAGTTGATAAGTGGAATCGCGAGGCTGTATCAGTAGAATTAACCGCAACCGATGATGTAAGCGGAGTTGCGAATACCTATTATTCTTTAAATGGTATTGATTTTGTTGAAGGTGCTAGCTTAGTAGTTAGTAAAGCTGGAGTTACTACTGTTTCATTCTACAGCGTAGATAACGCAGGAAATGTAGAAGAAGTGAAAACAGTGGAAGTGAAAATTGATGAAGCTCCTCCGGTAACTACTTCGAACGTAACGGACGAGTGGTTAAACGAGTCATACCTATTGAAACTAACGGCAACCGATGATTTTAGTGGAATTAAAGAAACATATTACTCCTTGAATGGTGCTGATTATGTTGAAGGTGCGACCGTTTTTGTAAGTGATCCAGGAGTGAATACAGTATCCTTTTTAAGCGTGGATAACGCAGGGAATGTAGAAGAAGTGAATACAGTTGAGGTGAAAATTGATTCTAAGGCACCGGAGACTGTTTCGAATGTAGAGGATGGATGGAATCAAGGAGAAGTGGCTGTTGAATTAACAGCAACCGACGATTTAAGTGGAGTCGAAAAAACCTTCTATTCTATTAACGGCACAGAATTCGTAGAAGGAACAGCCTTTACCTTTACTCAAGAAGGAGTAAATGAGGTATCTTTCTACAGCGTGGATATCGCAGGTAATGTAGAAGAAGTGAAAACAGTAGAAGTGAAAATTGATTCTAAGGCACCGGAGACTGTTTCGAATGTAGAGGATGGATGGAATCAAGGAGAAGTGGCTGTTGAATTAACAGCAACCGACGATTTAAGTGGAGTCGAAAAAACCTTCTATTCTATTAACGGCACAGAATTCGTAGAAGGAACAGCCTTTACCTTTACTCAAGAAGGAGTAAATGAGGTATCTTTCTACAGTGTGGATAACGCAGGTAATGTAGAAGAAGTAAAAACAGTAGAAGTGAAAATTGATACTGAGGCACCGGAAACCGTTTCGAATGTTACCGACCAGTGGAATCGAGCGGAGGTAGCAGTAGAATTAACAGCAACGGATGCTCTTAGTGGAGTCGCACAAACCTACTATTCTATCAACGGCACAGAATTCGTAGAAGGAACAGCATTTACAGTTACTGAAGAAGGTGTAAATGAAGTATCTTTCTACAGCGTGGATAACTCTGGCAATGTAGAAGAAGAGAAAACGGTAGAAGTGAAGATTGATACTGAAGCGCCAGAGACTATTTCGAATGTTACCGACCAGTGGAATCAAGGGGAAGTAGCAGTAGAATTAACAGCAACGGACGCACTTAGTGGCGTAGCAAAAACCTTCTATTCTATTAATGGCGCAGAATTCGTTGCAGGAACAGCATTTACAGTTACTGAAGAAGGTGTAAATGAAGTATCTTTCTACAGCGTGGATAACGCAGGTAATGTAGAAGAAGTGCAAACTGTAGAAGTGAAGATTGATAAAACGGCTCCAACGGTTTCGTTTGATATCGCAGCAGAACAGGAGCTTGGTTCAACCTTTACATTGGATTTCCTTGCAGCAGATAACCTTTCAGGTATCGCAGTTGAAGAGGTTACGGTTAACGGTAAGTCTTTTCAAAAAGGTGACCAGATTACGCTTAGCGAACCAGGTGCATACAAGCTTCTTGTTACTGTAACTGATGCTGCTGGATGGACCACTCAAGTAGAAAAGGAATTCCTAGTGAACATTCCGGCTACTCTTGAGGTATTACCGAAAGTAATTAAAGGAAATAAAGGAATCTTCACGGTAAAAGCAATATTACCTGAAGACTACCAATCTTTCTCCTTTGATATTTCTAGCGTTACGTTAAACGGTGTAGCAGCGGATCCAAAGAATAATGGATTGCAAAAGCAAGCTGAAAAAGGTCATTTTAAGTTCGAACGGGAAGACTTTGATTGGCAAAAAGGCGAAGTCACCCTTGAATTACGTGGTTATTTAGAAAATGGTACTTTAATCATTGCCAAGAAAACTGTAGAAGTAAAATAACATGATGGCCCTAGGATCCCCTAGGGCCAGTTTTGCATAGTAAATTGCTTTGCTGAGAAGGTTTATCAGAAGCAAACAATATTTCAGGATACCCCAAAAATATCAGACAAACCTTATTTTTTTACAAAAAACCCTCTATTCCTCTAAACAACCTGCCGATACTATTACAGAGATTAAATTTATATGGGGTGATTAGCAGTGAATTATTCCTCTATCACTAGGTTAACAGGGTTTGCTTCAGGAATGGATACAGACTCTATTGTTAAAAAGCTGATGAGTGCCGAGAGTATCTCGCTTAATAAACTGAAACAAAACCAACAAAAGCAAACATGGCTAAGTGATACATATCGGCAATGGAATGCGGATTTGTTAGCGTTTCGGTCGAATACTGTATTAAATATGGGTCTATCAAAATCGTATAATACGTTTGATGTCACTTCTAGCCAAGAGCATTCCGTTTCAGCCACTTCTTCAGGCACTTCCCTAGCAGGTACTTATTCTGTGGAAGTAAAGCAATTGGCTAGTTCAGCTACTTTTACTGGGGAAAAAGTATATTTAGATCCAACGAAGTCGCTTGGAAATACCGTTCAAGGTGCAGGGCAATTAACTGCAGATACTTCGATTGTAATGAATGTAAACAATGAAACGGTAACGCTTGATATTAAAACGACAGATACGATCAATGATGTAGTCGGAAAAATAAATGGTGCCAAGGATAGTACGGGGAAAAGCTTAGGACTGCAAGCTTTTTATGATCCGACCTTACAGCAATTTACGTTAAAAACAAAGGAAACAGGTGAAACCACCAAAATTGACCTAGGCATGAATACTAGTGCAGCGAGTCAATCATTTTTAAGTAACACACTTGGCCAAGATACATCAAACTTAGTTGCTACAGGACAAAATGCCAATGTCATCTTTAATGGAAATGAAATTACGACCTTAACATCAAATCATGCGACCATCATGGGAATTAATTTTTCCTTTAAAAGTCCAACCATTGGGGCAAGCACGGTTACTGTTTCACAAAACACGGACGGAGTCGTTAAAAATATAAAAGATTTTGTCGATCAATATAATGGTCTGCTAGAAAAAATAAATAAGGCTGTAAGTGATCCTGTTTATAGGGATTACCTGCCACTTTTGGAAGAGCAGAAAAGTGAGATGTCAGAGAAACAAATTGAAATGTGGGAGGAGAAAGCAAAAAGCGGTCTTCTTCGCAGTGATAGTATTTTATCTGGACTGGTTACAAAAATGCGCAGTACGATGACTTCTATTATTGATAATGGAAGTTCATACAATTCACTTTCGTCAATCGGGATTTCATCTCGAAGCTATCAGGACAAAGGAAAACTTTATGTGGACGAAACAAAATTAAGAGAGGCCATTCAAGCTGACCCTGATGCAGTTGAAAAACTGTTTTCACAACTTGGAGATCCTAGTAAAGGAACAAGTGGTGTTATTAATCAGATTTCTGAGACTTTACAGGACGGGATTAAAGAATTGACCAATAAAGCGGGTTACACCGGGAATAACCAGTATGATCAAAGTATTATAGGGAAGTTATTGTCGAATACGCAAACAGATATTGCCCGCCAAACAGTCAAGCTACAAAGTAAAGAAGAACAATACTATCGCCAATTTGCAGCAATGGAGCAAGCGATGTCTCGTCTTAATTCACAAAGCTCATGGCTATCTCAGCAAATGGGCGGGAGGATGTAGGCTATGAATATTGGATCATTGTCTAGTAATTGGTTACTTCAAAAAACTATCTTGGATACAGCGCGCCTAGGGCAAAGTAATCTTTCCAATCAATCAGGTCTTACCAGCAGTTCCTTCGAGAATTTACTTCAACAAGTTCTGTTGCAAACCGAATTGAATCAGAAATCTACTAGTAATCTAGATATTTCATCCCTGCTCCTTACTAGTTTCAATTCGTTTGTTTCTCAGCCAGAAGTGGGGACTTTGCAAACTACTTCCCTTACTCCTGCCAAAACTGGTGGCGACGATCTTAATTCCCATCTAAAGGGGGTTTTACAGAATACAGGTCACCTTTTTGAAGAGGCTGGTAAAAAGTATGACATCGATCCTGCTCTTCTGGCAGCTATTTCAATCCATGAAACGGGTAATGGATCTTCTAACGCGGCGCGCTTTAAATTAAATGTCGCAGGAATGATGGGGAAAAACGGTTTAAAATCTTATTCATCCATTGAAGAGAGCATTTTTGATATGGCTCGTAACCTCCGTCAAAACTATTTAGATAAAGGGAAATTAACCATCGCTCAAATCGGAGCCAAGTATGCACCAATCGGAGCGGCTAATGACCCAACTCAACTTAATAATCACTGGGTAACAGGTGTTCAGCGCTACTTTGATACCTTAACAATGGGGAGTAATTTGGCTTAATGGGTACCCTTTATAAAAAGGAAAGAGTAGGTGGCAGAACGTGATCCAGCTTTCAGGAATACAAATTAACGGAATTAATCAAACAGGCAAAATGGCAGCGAAAGAGGGAGAACAGGCTACTGGTTTTGAAGCGTTTTTGCAACTTATTGGGCAAATGGAAGAAAAAGATGCAGAGTCAACGGAGCTGGTTAACCAGCTGCTTTTACCGCAGCAGCATCCATTAATGGAACCTCTTCTTAAACCTATGTTAGTTGAAAATTTTCCTTCACAAGGTGAACCAATATTTTCGAAACAAGGATTCAATAATCCCGTTCTCGAATCGTTCAAAAATGATCCATCGCCACCAGCTGGGAAAATGGGAGAAATACAGCCTGATGCTGTATCCTTTTTTAAGGTAACAGAAGGAACTGAAACAATTAAAGGATTAGAAGGGTTAAATCAAATTAGTGAGGATTCAGGGCAAAGTGAATGGCAGATTGCAGTCCAACCCAATAAAAACTCTCCGGCAGAGTTCATTACCCTGAACAATCCAACGCCGACGAATCAGCCGATTATTTCAAGTGAGAACGTACTATCTACTTCTCAAACCGTACATGCTGACCAATTTGATCAAGAAATAACAAAGTTTTTCCAATCATCGATAAATGTTACTGGAATGGGAGATAGAATCGAGGCTGCATTTACTCTTACTCCTGAGCATTTAGGGAAGGTAGATGTAAAGGTAACGATTCAGGATGGACAGTTAACAGCTGAATTTCTTACCAGTACTCCTTTAGGAAAGGAATTGCTTGAATCGCATGTTCAAGTGTTACGCTCGGCACTAGAAACACAAGGATTGCAAGTCGGGAAGATTGATATTACACAGCAAACCTCTACCCAATTAAACTTTATGGGTGCGTTCTCTCAAAAGGGAGAATCGAACGGAAGGCAGGGTCAGCAGGATTCGCGAAAGCGAAGTGAACCAATTCAGCTTCCAACACAAGATGAATACCGCGATTACATAACAGACCCCGGATGGGTTTCACAAATCAATACAACCGTGTAAGGAGGGAGAAAATGACATCCATCACTACGATTAATTCCTACTCAACATCAACAACGAGCACCCAGCCAAAGCAGGAGCTGGGAAAAGAGGCATTTTTAAAAATATTGGTTACACAGCTTCAGAACCAAGATCCAACACAACCGCAAAAAGATGGGGAATTCGTCGCGCAAATGGCACAGTTAAGTGTCTTAGAACAGCTGTCCAACTTGAATAACTCGCTGACAGCATACCTGGATTCAAGCAATAACTTAAGTCAATATTCTTATGTTCTTGGCAATAACGTTACCTGGACAAATCCAGAAACCAATGTACAAGAGAGCGGAGCGGTTACAGGAATTAATTACAAGAATAATCAAGTTTACTATAAAATCGGTGACCAAGAAATTTTATCAAGTTCTATCCATTCAATGGAAATGAATCAATAAGAGGAGGAACAAACACATGCTTCGTTCATTAAATTCAGGGGTATCCGGATTAAAAGGGTTTCAAACAAAATTGGATGTGATTGGTAACAATATCGCGAATGTTAATACAGTTGGATTTAAAAAAGGCCGTGTTGTATTTGAAGATATTTTTAGTCAGACAGTTAAAGGAGCAACAGGTCCAACACAAACACCAGGTCCGAATCCAATTCCACTATCAGGTGGGACAAATCCGATTCAGGTGGGTTTGGGAATAAGAGTTGGCAGCATTGATACTCTTCACACACCGGGAAGTCCGACAACAACTAATATTGGCACCGACCTCTATCTTGATGGTGATGCTTTTTTTGTGGTTGAAGATCCGGCTCAGAAGCAGTTTTTAACAAGAGCTGGGAATTTCACATTAGACAGCAGTAATAATTTGGTCAATCAGAATGGTATGTTTGTAGTCGGCCAAGATGGGGAACCCATTAACATCCCAGATCAATACATTACGTTTTCCATTGACGCAAATGGCCGCATTATTGGTGTCAACCCGGATGGAACAAGTGAAGATTCCGGTTTGAAAATTGGAACCATAGCAGTTGACAATCCAAAGGGGTTATTGAAAGCAGGTGGGTCGTTGTATTCTTTAACACCTAATGCAGATCCAGACTCCATTGCTACTCTCCTTACAAATGGAAGCAATGCACAAATTATCTCAGGAGCACTTGAGATGTCAAATGTTGATTTATCCGAAGAATTAACCGAAATGATTACCGCCCAGCGTGGATTCCAAGCGAATTCCAAAATCATCACAGTGTCAGATCAAATATTGGAAGAATTGGTGAATTTAAAAAGATAATAGAGTAAGAGAGAGTATCAATAGTGATATTCTCTCTTTTTTTACATATTTTGATATATTTTTACAAAAAACTGTCAGCTAATGTTAAATATTTGTAAACATTCGATTTAATTCGTCATTTTATGGGGGTATTCTACAAAATATATTTGAAAAATAATAATTGTAATGTTATGCTTTTTTTGTACTTAATAATTTCTAAAAAATTGAAAAAGGCAAACCTGAGGAAACTCAGCGACGCAAAGCTATAGGGGCTAAATTGTGGAAACAGTATGCCAGCCAGTTGCCGAAATATAGATTGTCCTAATCTATTAGTTTATTTAGCTATGGACGAGACTATTTCTTCGGAATAGTCTCGTCTTTTTTTGTTGTTTTTTTTTACAGGTATTCGGAAGGGAGAGGTGTGATTGAATGGACTATCGTGTGTCAAATTCCCAAATTGGTAGTACCTCTACCAATTTGAAAGTATATGATTTTAAAAAAGCATTGCGGTTATCGATGGATCAGGTACGGGTGCTGACGAGAATCCATGAAAACTTTGCTTATCAGCTTGCATCCTTTATTTCGTCTGAGTTACGTTCATTTGTCCAAGTAGAGGTCACTAGGGTTGAACAAATGCTGTATGAGGAATTTATTAACCAGCTGCCGGACACCACGATTTTAAGTGTATTTGAATCAGGTGAACAAGGGATCCGAATGGCGATGGATTTAAAACCTGAAATGGCATTTGTAATGATTGATCGTCTTTTAGGTGGTAAAGGAACAGCAGGGGAATGGGGAAGGGCTGCCCTAACTCCCATCGAAGCCAATGTATTAAAGCGTTTGTTGGAGGGAGTTGTTCAAATCCTGCAGAAAGCTTGGAGTGATATTATGGTGCTCCCGCTGAAGTTTGTGAACATGGAAACCAATCCCCAGTTTTTGCAATTGGGTATCCCCACGGAGACGGTAATTGTTATCACGTTCCAACTATCAGTTGGAAAAGTGGAAGAAACTATGCATCTTTGTATTCCATACATATTATTAGAACCGTTTATTCCAAAGTTATCCTCCCATAATTGGTATGGACATGGAAAATGGGTCAAAAACAAGGAAGAAAGTGAATTTTTACAAGGACGGATTGAGCATTTAATTGTTCCTGTTATTACGGAGTTAGGGCGGGCGACGATTACCATGGAAGAAATCCTAGGTTTAAACGTCAATGATGTCATCCAATTAGACCAATTAGTGGATGAACCTCTGCAAGTAAGGGTAAATGAAGAATTGAAGTTCTTAGCGCACCCGGGAACGAAGAAGTCTAGAGTTGCTGTTAAGATTGAGCACTTGATAGAAGGAGAAGGCAGAAATGATTGAAAAGGGGAAACTCACACAAGATGAAATGGATGTACTTCTGGGAAACAACAAACAGAGTGTAATCAATGAATCGTTTCAGTTTACCGAGCTAGAGTCGGATGATTTTGGGCCAAACCTAGATGGAAAAATGAATTTGGACCTTCTATTAGATATTCCTTTAGAGATTGTTGTGGAGTTGGGAAGAACAAAAAAGAAGATTAGTGAAGTTCTTGAATTGACCAGTGGATCGATTGTCGAATTAGATAAGATGGCCGGCGAACCAGTGGATGTTTATGTGAACAACAAGTTGATTGCAAAAGGTGAAGTGGTGGTGATTGAAGAACACTTCGGGGTAAGAATAAAGGAAATTTGCCAATCTCCTTTATGACAGTCATTAGGGTGAGGAAAAGATGATAGAGGAAAAAGAAACACAGTTGAAGCAATATTTGGAGCTAACGAAGGCAGTATCGAAAGCTTTGCATCAAGGAGAAGAGGGAAAGGTACCTGTTTTGATTGAAAAGAGGGAAGCCTGTATTTCAACTATTAATAAGTTGGATGCGGAAGCTGGAATGGTCCTCATCAATGAAAACATTCAGGCGCAGCTCGAGGAACTTATCATTCTTGAGAAGGAAATTCAAAGCAAAATGCAACATATGATGAAAAGACTTTCACACCGTGTTCGTTACGCACAAAATGAACAATACCTTAGAAGTCAATACGAAGATTGGGTCACGGTTTCAAAGGGAGTTTTTTATGACAGTAAGAAGTAAAGGACGTGCTGAATGATGATTAATCCAAATGAAATCTACCAAAGAAATCAAATCATGATGGCAAAACCAGAAGAACTGACACTCATGCTCTATAGTGGAGGTGTAAAATTTCTGAATCAGGCAAAGCTAGCCATTGAGAAAAAGGATCCAGCGAAGGCGCATTCTTTGATTATGAAAACACAAGAAATTATTACAGAACTCATGGTGACACTAAACATGGAAATTGAAACATCCAACTCTCTTTTTTCTCTCTATGATTATATGAAACAAAGATTGATTGAAGCGAACATCACGAAAGACATCGAGATTCTTAAGGAAATAGAGGGAATGTTCCAAGAGTTAAAAACAACCTGGATACAGGCGATGAAATCATTCTAGTTTAGAAGATTTATAAAAGTGGGTGAATAGATGAATCAGATGATTGGAATTATGTCGAGAGCTTTAGATGCGTCCTCTTTACGTCAAAAGTCCATTTCAAATAATATCGCCAATGTAAATACCCCTTATTTTAAACCTACGAAGGTATCCTTTGAAGAAATGCTACAGCAAGAAGTAAAGGGACAGTTTATTGGGAACCGCACCAATTCAAGGCATGTCTTGATTGGAGAAACATCTCGTCTTCCTTCTCCTAAGCTTGAGCAGGAAAATACCGTTTTCCAAAACAGTGGTAATGGTGTGGATTTAGATTATGAAATGACGAAGCTAAGTGAAAATACCATTTGGTATCAGTCGTTAACATATGGATTGAATGAAGAGTTTAATTTACTAAAAACAGCCATTAGGGCGAGGTGATCAAAACAATGTCGATATTTCAATCTCTTTCGATTAGCGGATCGGCCTTAACCGCCAATCGTTTAAAGTTAGATGTCGTTTCCTCTAATATTGCGAATGCGAATACAACTAGAGGGCAATTTATTAACGGAGAATGGGCGCCCTATCGCCGAAAGATGGTAGAAGTGACCGCAAACCACCCCTCATCTTTTGGCGATTATCTGCAGAAAGAACTCTCTGGAGTCCAAGTAAATAAAATCGTAGAAGATACCAGCCCATTTCAGGCGGTGTATGATCCTTCGAATCCTGACAGTAATGAGCAAGGTTATGTGATGATGCCGAATGTAGATGTAACAAAAGAAATGGTCGATTTAATGGCAGCTTCACGTGCCTACGAAGCAAATGTAACTGCGTTTAATGCAGGCAAATCGATGCTGGTAAAAGCTCTTGAGATTGGAAGATAAGGTGGTAAATAGATGATGAACATATCAAGTATTCAAGCATTTACGAATAGTTTACCTACGATGAATAAGCCTCAAAGTCCAGCTGATTCTTCTTTTGGAACGTTGCTGAATCAGTATATCCAGGACGCAAATGGTGCGGTGAAAAACTTTGAATCGAAGTCATTATCGCTGGCAAAAGGGGAAGCGGTTAATTTACATGATGTCACCATCGCTGCGCAAAAAGCAAGTATTGCCGTGTCCCTAACGACACAAGTAAGGGACAAAGCGGTTGAAGCCTATCAAGAAATGATGAGAATGCAAATCTAGTAAAAATCTACAGATGAAATAGTGGAGTGAGCATGAATCAACAAATACGTGACTTTAAAGAAAAATACATATATTTTTGGAATTCGGTCAGTAAAAAAAGAAAGTTTCTATTTATTGGTATTTTTATCGCCATCATAGTGGCATTGTCTCTCTCTATCTTTTTTCTATCAAGATCTACTTATGTCCCATTATTCACTACGGAGATGAGTCAAAAGGAAATTGGCGATATCAAAGCAGAATTGGATCAAGAAGGATATACCGATTATAAACTGGATCGTAATGGGACAACAATTCTTGTGCCACAGGAAGATGTTGATAATTTATTAGTTTCATTGGCTTCAAAGGGACTCCCGGAAACGGGTACCATCAGTTTTTTTGATATGACAAAGGATTTGCAGTTTGGAGCAACTGACCGGCAGTTGGATGCAATGGAAAAAGAGGCACTTCAAGGAGAAGTAGCCGATTTGCTGCGGCATGTCGAAGGAGTGAAAAATGCTGCTGTTGTGATCACAACTCCTCAGGAAAGCTTGTTTGTCCAACCGGATGAGAAGGATCAAGCCTCAGCCTCCGCAGTCATTGAACTGGAGCCGGGATATGAATTAGAACCAAAGGAAATTCAAGTTTTATATCATTTAGTTTCAAAAAGTATTCCGAACCTGCCTAAAGAAAATATTGTTATGACGGACCAGGGCGGGCAAGGATTGGACCTGCCGGAACAATTGACTGGTGCATTAGATAATTATGAGCAGCAACGGAAGATTCAAAAAGATATTGAAGTCGATATTCAAAAGGATCTGCAACAAATGCTCGGTACGATCATGGGTCATAATAAAGTTCTTGTTAAAGCCTTTGTACGTCTTAATTTCGACCAAGTTAAGACAAGTGAGGATTTAGTAGAGCCGGCTGCTGAAAACGATGGCCTTAAAGTCAGTGTGGAAAAAATAGAGAAAACTTACAGCGGCAAAGATACGGCTGCTGGTGTTGATGGAACGGGAGAAACGGATATAGTGGCTGCTGGATATGCTGCTACGAATCCATCTCAAGAAAATAATTCAGTTGAAACAGAAGAACGTGTGAACTATGAGGTAAATCGAATCACAAATGAAATCGTACAAAGTCCATATAAAATTGAAGATTTGACCATCAATGTCGGAGTGGAACCCCCAAATCCAGAGCAGCCTGCATCCTTGACACAGGGTACGAAGGATAGTATTCAACAAATACTTTCCAATGTTGTTCGAACGGCACTAAGCTCAAATCCAGCTTTAACCAATCAAGATATCCAATCACGAATTACCGTGTTCTCTCAGGAATTTAACGGGAAAGCAGAAATGCCGAAAATAGAGGAAGAATCTAGTATCTTCCCACCAGGGGCCTGGTGGAGGTATGCCCTCATTGGTGCTGGCGGATTAGTTTTGTTAATTATCCTATTCACTTTAGTGCGACGGAGAAAATCAAAAGAGGAAGAGGACGATCCGTTTCCGATTTTTCAAGAAGCACCGGTCAAGCCTGTTGAGTTGAAGGAAGATGAAAAGGTGGCCATAAAAAAACAAGTGGAACAAATGGCAATGCAACAGCCTGAAGAATTTGTAGGACTGCTGCGAAATTGGCTTTCAAGGGATTAGGGGTAAGGAGCGATTAGATGGAACAGTATACAAACACACAAAAGGCTGCAATATTATTGCTGTCCGTCGGACCTGATGTTTCTGCGGGGATTATGAAACATTTAGAAGAAAAAGAAATCGAGAGTATCACAAAGGAAATTACCGAATTGCGCAGGGTTACCTCAGATGTAAAAGAGAAGATCATGAGGGAATTTCATCAACTGGCCGTAGACTCAAATATCGTTTCGTATGGAGGAATTGATACGGCAACAGAATTATTAAAACGTACCTTTGGTCCGGATAAAGCTGCAGGTTTTCTCAAACGGATGGGCAATCGGACCAACAACAAACCGTTTCAGTTTATTCAACAGGTCGAGCAATCACAAATTTATCATTTACTTCAATACGAAAATGCTCAAACCGTGGCATTGGTTTTATCCTATTTAGATGCAGAAAAGGCAGCAGCGACGCTTTCTGTCTTTCCACCAGAAAGACAAATTGAAATTGCCAAACGAATTGCAATGATGGACACCGCGTCACCGGAAATTATTCAACAAGTGGAGCAGGTTTTACAAGAAAAATTAACGATGACAAGCTCTCAGAAGCATGAAGCGCAAAAAGGGATTGACTCCATTGTCAGTATATTAAGCAGTGTAGACCGCGGGACTGAAAAAAATATTCTTGAAACATTGGAAAATGAGGATCCTGAATTAGCCAATGAAATCAAACAGAGGATGTTTGTGTTTGATGATATTGCTTATCTTGATAATCGATCGATTCAGCGAGTGTTAATGGATGTTCAAAATCAGGATCTTTATCTGGCGTTAAGAATGACAACCCAAGGAGTAAAGGATGCCATTTATCGAAATATTTCAAAACGACGCGAAGAGGGTCTTGAAGAATTGTTGAACTCAAATGAGCAAGTTCGTGTGAAAGATGTGGAAGATGCACAAGGCAGAATTGTAACCGTCATTCGTAAATTAGAGGAAGATGGTGTCATCATCATTTCTCGAAATGGGGAAGAGAATCGTGTCATCTAGACTCGTAAAATCATTTAATGTTGTAGCAAAAAATGGTCAAAAGGTTGTCGGTGTGAAACAACGAGTGCAAATGTTGGCGGAAGAAATGCAGATCCAGCCATTTGATTTTCAGAAAGAACAACTACTGTTGGAGATAGAGCAGCAAAAGGAACGTGCACAAGAAGAATTAAACGAATGGCGCACAAGGGAAGAGGAAAGTTTTCGTTCACAGTTGGAAGAAGAAAAACGGCGGGGGTATGATGAAGGCTATCAGCTTGGGATCAAGGATGGCATTCGGCATTCAAAGGAACAGTATCAAATTCATTTGCAAAAAGCAGCCGATTTATTAGAGCAAGCCTATCAAGAAAAAGCTGTTATCATTCAAGAAGCTGACCCGTTTGTGATGGAATTGACGATGGAAATTGCGAAAAAGGTGATACAGCAAGAATTGAAAACTCATCCTGAGACTTTACTCGAAATTATTAAACAGACACTGTCGTCTGTGTACGAGACAGACTCGATTTCAATTGGTGTGGCTCCTGAAGATTTCTCATTTGTCCAAAAACAAAGAGAGCAATTACTGGCCATGAATAACGGACAGATAGAGATAAAGGTTTTCCCAGATTATTCCATTCAGCAGGGTGGTTGTATTATTAGAACCTCGTCTGGCAGTGTGGATGCAAGAATTGATGTACAGCTAAGTGAAATCAAAAAAGTGCTTCTTGCTTATCAACAGGAGGATTCACGTGAGTAAATGGAAGATTAAATCCTATCTCGATATGCTAGAAACGATTAATCCAATCAAAATGAACGGAAAGGTTACACAGGTGATTGGTTTAACCATTGAGTCTCAAGGTCCCGATGTGAAACTGGGGGATATCTGTCATATCTTTTCCCCGCAGCAGCAGAGACCAATAATGGCTGAGGTGGTAGGATTTCGTAATCATAAGGTGTTATTGATGCCGCTTGGAGAACTTCAATCGATTGCACCTGGTTGTGATGTTGTATCAACAGGAAAACCGCTAACCGTTAAGGTAGGAATGGACCTTTTAGGTAAAGTGTTGGATGGTCTAGGCAATCCGATGGACGGAAGCACACTTCCTGCTGGACTCCTGGAAGCAGGAACAGATAATCTCCCTCCGAACCCCTTAACTAGACCAAGGATCACAGAACCCTTGAGTGTAGGTGTTCGAACAATTGATGGGTTGTTAACCGTCGGAAAAGGGCAAAGGGTCGGGGTCTTTGCTGGCAGCGGTGTAGGGAAAAGTACTCTTTTAGGCATGATTGCCAGGAACACAGAAGCAGATGTCAATGTCATTGGATTAATTGGTGAACGAGGCCGAGAAGTATTGGATTTCATTGAACGGGATTTAGGTGAGGAAGGGTTGAAAAAGTCGGTGGTCGTCGCAGCTACTTCAGATCAGCCGGCACTGATTCGTATCAAGGGAGCGATGATTGCTACTGCGATTGCCGAGTTTTTCCGGGACCAAGGGATGAATGTTAATTTAATGCTCGATTCTGTCACACGTTATGCGATGGCACAGAGGGAAATTGGTTTAGCGATTGGTGAACCTCCAGCAACGAAAGGATATACTCCTTCCGTTTTTGCTTTGCTGCCGCGTTTATTGGAGAGAGCAGGAACGAATGCAAATGGAAGTATTACGGCATTTTATACGGTATTGGTAGATGGCGACGATATGAATGAACCGATTGCCGATAGTGTTCGCGGGATTTTAGATGGTCACATCGTCTTAGACCGGAACCTTGCCCGAAGAGGGGTTTATCCGGCGATAGATGTTTTATCGAGTGTAAGCCGTGTGATGAGTGAAATTGTAACCCGTGAACATATACAGGCAGCGGAGATCCTAAAGCAGCATAAAAGTGTATATCTAAATGCAGAGGATTTAATTCAAATTGGGGCTTACAAGAGGGGGACGGACCGGGATATTGACCGGGCTGTGGATGTGAAGGAATGGATTGATCAATTTGTGAAGCAAGGGACAAATGAATCCCCATCGATAGAATCTACCATTGAACAACTGCTAACTAAATTTGGGGAGGATGGACGACTGTGACTTTTCAATTTCCATATATTCACATTTTAAACCTTAAAGAAAAGGAAAAAGAGCAAGCTTTACTAGAGTTGGGGGAAATCGGGAGGAAAAAGGAAGCTATCATGGAAGAACATCGGTCCTTGGAACAGAAAAGAATCCTATTTTTACAACAGGTGGAAACAGGAAAAGGGACTGCCTCCATTGCTGATATCCAACAACGAAATGAGTATTTCAGATATTTAAACCAAGAAATGTCTAAGTTAGAAGCGCAGATCCATCTAATTGATAACGAAATGGCAGTTAAGAAACTGGATTTATTAGATAAACAAAAGGATGAAAAAACATGGAATCATTTGCGTGATAAGGCGTTTGAAAAGTATGTCCAGAAACAGAAAAAAATCGAGCAGGATCTGATGGATGAAATGGCTGCGATTCGCCACTTTAATCAACATCTATCCCTGTAAGACCCTCTTTTGAAAGGAGCGGACAAACGTGAAGGAACAGAAGAACGGAGTCCTTGGAGCAGTTCAGTCAGTGCAGTTTTCACCACTTCCAGAACAGACACCAACAACTGCTGAGAGACAACAAATACAGCTATTAACGGACGTGTCCCTTCAAGTCTCTTTTGAACTGGGCAGAACCAGAAAAACGGTTCGGGAACTTCTTCAGCTGAAAAGGGGTTCGGTTATTGGCTTAGATAAACTAGCAGGAGAATATGTGGATGTGCTGGTTAATAAACATTCGATTGCTGTCGGCGAGGTAGTAGTTATGGATGACAAATTTGCGATCCGGATTACAGACGTGATATCTGATCAGGAAAAAGAGAGAAAAATTAAGTAAAGAGGGACAGTCTTGTGTGTACATGGAAAAAATGGATTAGAATACTTACGATTAGTCTGCTGGTTTCCCTTTTACCACTATCGGTTGTAGAAGCAAAAGAGGGAACCGTATATGAACAATTCGAAAAAGAATCACCGGCAGATCAATCGGTAACAAAAGCAAGTCCCGAACCACGAAAGGCTTCAGTGGTCCCTTATGCATTAAAATTTATCGGTTCTTTCCTATTAATCTTGTTACTTCTTTTTATCGTACTAAAATACTTATCTAAGAAAACGAAGAACTATTCCGGAGGGGGTCCGTTTCATGCACTAGGCGGGCATTCACTCGGTAACAATCGTTCCTTACAAATGGTGATGGTGGGAGATACCTTATACCTATTGGGTGTGGGGGAAGATGTGAATCTCATTCGAACCATTCCGCCGGGTGAAGAACAAAGAAGGATGCTCGAATCGGTTGCGGACAAACCAATTGTTCCGGTAACCAAATGGGGATCTCAGCTAAAGAAGACCTCACAGGAAAAGTGGGATGAATTCCTCTTAAAGCAATTAAAAGAAGTGAAATCCGGTAATCACCAACCAAAAAAGGGGGAGAATGGATGAAAAAGCTCCTCCTTCTTACACCTTTGCTCTTATTTTTAGGACAAGATCCTGTTTTTGCTGAAATAGATACCACTTCCATTCCAGGGATTAACATAGATATGGGAGGCTCGGAAAATATAGAAGGTACAGCTTTATCGATTAAGTTAATCCTCCTTCTTACGATTCTATCTGTTGCACCTAGTATTTTATTATTAATGACTTCGTTTACGAGGATTGCGATTGTTCTTTCGTTTGTCCGAACCGCACTCGGCACGCAGCAAATGCCGCCGACTCAAGTCATCATGGGACTTAGTATCATTTTAACCTTCTTTGTCATGGGACCCACTTTTCAAGAAGTGAACAACCAGGCTCTTCAACCTTTTCTAGAAGGAAAGATAAGTCAAGAAGATGCATTGGATGAAGCAGTTTCTCCTATGAAGGAGTTTATGGCAAAACAAACGCGTGAAAGTGATTTACAGCTTTTTTTAGAATACAGAAACACGAAGAATATCCAATCGGTTGAAGATATTCCACTAACGGCATTGGTTCCAGCCTTTGCGATTAGTGAACTCAAAACGGCTTTCCAAATGGGCTTTTTAATCTTTATCCCGTTTATTATTATCGACATGATTGTCGCCAGTGTTCTTATGGCAATGGGAATGATGATGGTGCCGCCTTCACTTATTTCACTGCCCTTTAAAATTCTCTTATTTATTTTAGTGGATGGCTGGAACTTGGTCGTGCAATCTTTATTCGTAAGCTTTAAATAAGGAGTAACATTATGACACCAGACAGCATTATGGGGCTTGCGCAAAGCTCGATCTATTTAACCATCCTCGTTTTGGCTCCTGTTTTAGGCGTGGCCTTGGCGGTTGGATTAATTATTAGTATTTTCCAAGCGATCACGCAAATCCAAGAACAGACACTGGCGTTTGCCCCGAAAATCATTGCTGTTTTTGTCAGTTTGTTGTTTTTTGGTCCTTGGATGCTCACTCATCTCGTTGATTACACAAGGAATATCCTATCAAATCTAACACGTTTCATAGGGTAATACTATGAGTATCCTAAATCTTTTGCCAATATTCTTGTTAGTGTTTGTACGGTTAACGTGTTTCTTTGTAACGGCACCATTATGGATGGAACGGCAAATTCCCGCGCCATTCAAGTGGGGAAGTGCTTTTGTTACCAGTTTGCTAGTGGTTGGCTTGATTCAGCCTGAACAGATGATTGAGATGGATTCTATTTTTATCCTGCTTGTTTTAAAAGAGGTCCTTATAGGTTTATGCTTAGGATTTTTTACAAATCTTTTGTTGTATGCTGTTCAGCTGGCTGGAAGCTTTGTTGACTTGCAAAGTGGTTTTGCAATGGCGACCATGTTTAATCCACAAACCGGAATCCAGGAAAATCTAACAGGAAGATTTTTCTATATAGTCGCAATGTTATTTTTTTTGTCCATAGACGGTCACCATGTCCTAATAAGAGGAGTGTTGGCCAGTTACAATTGGATTCCAATCGATTCCTGGCTGCCTGCAGGTGTTTCGGAAAACCTCGTTCAGTTATCGCTGATGATTGTAAAAGACATGTTTTGGATTGCGATATTAATTGCTTCACCCATTGTTGCAACGATTTTTTTAGTGGATATCGCGTTAGGAATATTAGCTAAAACGGTACCACAAATGAATTTATTTGTAGTCGGAATTCCAATTAAAATGGCCGTTCATTTTATCGTTTTATTTGTTTTCATTCCGGTCTTTTTAATCGTAATGGAAAAGCTGGTTCAGACGATGATTCATTCCTTCGAACAAATGTTGAAGATACTAGGGGCTTAAAAGATGTATTTAACATTAGATTTGCAGTTATTTGCTGAAAAAACTGAAAAAGCCACACCGCAAAAAAAGCAAGAGGCAAGGAAAAAAGGACAGGTAGCCAAAAGTACCGATTTATCGAATGCCATTGTCCTGTTATGTTCTTTTTCTTTCTTGTCCTTTTATGGGGAGCAGATAGCCGAACGCTTTTTACATATGTATCGGCTAGGATTCACGGATTGGTTAGTAATGGATGTAACACAACAATCGATTTCATTATTATTCTTTAAACTATTAAAGGATAGTGTAATCATTGCAGGTCCCATTATCCTGGCAGCCTGGCTGGGCGGTTTTGTCTCTGGGTTAGCGCAGGTTGGGTTTCTTGTTTCCACTGAAGCAGTGAAAATGGACCTAAAAAAAATCAATCCGGTTGAAGGGGCAAAACGTCTTTTTTCGGCACGAACCTTGGTAGAACTCATTAAATCGATTTTAAAACTAGTGGTCATTGTAACGGTAACAGGGATATTTCTTTGGCAGCAAAAAGCGGAGTTGTTGAAAATGCCGCAAATGGAACCGTTAAGGATGGTTTCGTTTCTTGGTTCCCTGACGGTAAAGCTGGGTATGGTTATTTCTGCTGTCTACCTTGTCATTGCGGTGGCGGATCTCTTTTATCAACGATTTGATCATGCCAAGAATTTGCGTATGTCTAAACAAGATATTAAAGATGAACATAAAAAGTCCGAAGGTGACCCGTTAATTAAACATAAAATCAAGGAAAAACAACGTCAAATCTCAAGTGCACGGATGATGCAGGAAATTCCGAAAGCACAGGTAGTGGTTACCAATCCAACGCATTTTGCCGTTGCAATTGCTTATGAGGCGGGGAAAACGAAGGTGCCGGTTGTGGTGGCAAAAGGTGCTGATTATTTAGCTCTTAAAATGAGGGAAGTGGCGAAGGAGCATCGGGTTGTCATCATGGAGAACAGACCGTTAGCGAGAACCTTATATGCAAGCGTTGAGATTGGAGAAGAAATTCCAGAAGAGCTATTTAAAGCGGTAGCGGAAGTACTGGCTTATGTTTATAAAGTGAGAGGTACATTAAGCAAGTAGAGGAGGTCGTGTTGTGACGATAAAAAATTTCGGTGTATTATTTGCAGTTATCATGATTGTTGCGATGATGGTTATTCCACTGCCAACATTCATGTTAGATATATTGCTAATTATCAATCTTTCCATCTCAATTATGATTCTATTAATAACAATGAACACGAAAGAACCGCTGGATTTTTCGATCTTTCCTGCCCTTCTTCTGCTGACAACTCTCTTTCGTCTTGCCTTGAATGTATCCAGTACAAGGACCATCCTTTCAACAGCTAAAGCTGGAGCCGTTATTGAAACATTTGGTGACTTTGTCATTGGCGGAAATATGGTTGTTGGTTTTATTGTCTTTTTAATCTTGGTGATTATTCAATTCATCGTGATTACAAAAGGTTCTGAACGGGTAGCGGAAGTGGCTGCCCGCTTTACGTTAGATGCCATGCCCGGAAAACAAATGAGTATTGATGCTGACTTAAATACTGGGATGATCAATGATCAGGAAGCACGTCTAAGAAGAAGCAAAGTCGAACGAGAAGCGGACTTTTACGGTTCGATGGATGGTGCAAGTAAATTTGTAAAAGGCGATGCCATCGCGGGCATTATTATTCTAATTATAAATATCATAGGTGGATTTATCATTGGAATGACGATGCACGGGATGGATTTTTCGCAAGCTATCAATACATTTACGCTATTATCTGTTGGTGATGGTTTGGTGAGTCAGATCCCTGCTCTGTTAATTTCTACGGCAACAGGGATTATGGTAACGAGGGCTGCTTCGGAGGGTAATCTTGGTGATGATTTAACGAAGCAAATGTCTGCGTACCCAAGCCTATTGTATATTGTAGCTGGATGTATTGCGTTGCTGGGAGTCGTCACACCGATTGGGATATTCCTTACTTGGGGGATTGCCGGACTGCTCGCTTTTGCTGCGTATAGCATTCAAAACAAACGCACAAAACAAGAGGAAGCGATAGAGAGTACACAAACGGAACAAGAGCTAGAAGCAGTAAGGAAGCCGGAAAATGTATTTTCCTTACTAAGAGAGGATCCGATTGAATTCGAATTTGGGATTGGTTTGATTATGCTTGCAGATGTCAATCAAGGCGGGGATTTATTGGACCGGGTTGTTGCGATTCGCCGGCAAATTGCGTTGGATTTGGGCTTAGTCGTTCCCGTCATTCGCATTCGTGATAATATCCAGCTCCGTCATAATGAGTATGTGATAAAAATAAAAGGAAATGAAGTAGCCAAGGGTGAGATTTTATTAGACCATTTCTTGATGCTAAATCCTAATGATGAGGAACATGGAATCGATGGTATTGAAACGGTAGAGCCGACGTTTGGACTGCCTGCGTTATGGATTACAGAGGACAAGAAAGACGAGGCAGAACTGTTTGGCTATACCGTCATCGACCCTTCTTCGATTGTCAGCACGCATCTTTCGGAAACGATTCGTAAATTTGCTCATGAAATTTTAGGACGAGAAGAAACAACCCAATTAATTAATCATGTGAAAGAAAACCAGTCATCTTTAGTAGATGAGTTAATTCCGAATATCCTTTCTGTTGGTGATGTTCAAAAGGTGTTACAAAAGCTGTTGAAGGAGAATGTTTCAATTAGAAGCCTTACCTCTATATTTGAAGCGCTCGCCGATTATTCGGTTTATACGAAAAATCCCGACATCCTAACGGAATATGTTAGGCAAGCCTTAGCCCGTCAATTAACGTCTCAATATGTTCGAAACGGCGTTGTTCACGCGATTCAGGTCGGTGCGGGTATTGAAAAGAAACTAGCCGAGTCGATTTCTAGGACCGAGCAAGGTGATGTCCTCACAATTGATCCTGAATCAAGCAATCAGATGATTCATTCCTTTTCTCAAAAAATTGAGCAAATGTCACAACTGGGAATCCGGCCAATTATTCTAACATCCGCAGGAATTCGGATGTATGTCCGGCAAATGATGGAACGGACATTAGCTGATATTCCAATTCTTTCCTATAACGAGTTGGAACCAAATGTAGAAGTGCAGAGTGTTGGAGTGGTAAATCTATGATCATCAAAACATATGTCGTCAACAACGTAACGGAAGCTTATCCGATGATCTTTCATGATTTAGGGACGGAAGCGTTCATCTTAAGTACGAAGCCAATTAAAACGGGAGGATTTTTCGGGTTATTTCGAAAAAAACAGGTTGAAGTGGTGGCTGCAGCCGATCATTATGCAGTAAATCCGACTCATATGGAATTGGCTATAGAAACCGAAAAACCTGTGAATGATACTCAGCACGCAGTACTGAAAGAGATTTCCGAGGTAAAGGGATTAATTAGTGCCATCGTTAAGGATGAAAAGAACTCCATACCAAAGGCAGTGGAAAAGTGGGTGCTTCGCCTCCGGGAACAAGAAGTGGACGAAGAAGTCATTCAGTATATTGTAAAAAAGGTGAAAATGAAGCAGATTCAAAACTTATCTGCTCAAGAGATTGAGCAATGCTTCTTAGCGAATATTGAACAGCTTTTAGAAGAAGGAAAAGCTAAAGATATAGATTCAAGCCCGTTTTTGATTACTTTAGTAGGTCCTACCGGTGTAGGTAAGACGACAACAATTGCCAAGTTAGCTGCAGCTCGTGTTTTTCAACAAAGGCAGAAGGTTGGTTTGTTGACGACGGATACTTACCGGATAGCAGCGGTGGAGCAGTTAAAAACATACGCGGGGATTTTGAATATCCCGTTAGAAGTTGTTTCCAACCCAAACGATTTGCAAAAATCGATGGAGGCATTGAAAGGCTGCCATATGGTTTTTATGGATAGTGCCGGCCGAAATTATCTAGAGGAAGAATATATTGAAGAAATCAATCAATATTTACACTACACAATACCGCAGGAAAATTATTTAGTTCTTAGTATGACAACCCGATGGAGAGATATGCGGAACATCGTTGAACAGATGAAATCAGTCCCAATCGACAAGCTTATTTTAACAAAGTGGGATGAGACGAGCTACTACGGTGTTGCTCTTAATATGGTCTATCACTATCCTTATCCTTTGTCCTATGTGAGTTTAGGACAGGGAGTTCCTCAGGATATTATGAAGACAGACCCCCTTTTTATGGCAAAAAAGATTCTAGGAGTAGATGAGAATGAAGCAGGATCAAGCACATCAATTAAGACAATTATCTAACTCCCTAGTTAGCCATGAGTGGATTTCCCAAGTTGTTACGATTGCTTCTGGTAAGGGAGGGGTGGGGAAATCAAACTTCACTTTAAGCTTTGCACTTAGTTTAATGGAGCTAGGAAAAAAGGTAGTCGTAATTGATCTCGATATCGGCATGGCAAACTTAGATATTTTAATGGGGACGACCCCAAAGCATCATTTGTGGGATATGATTCGAGAACGGAAAAGTATTTGGAGTGTATTAGAAAAAGGACCTGGAGGGTTGGAATATATTGCTGGCGGTTCTGGATTTCAGCAACTTCTTCAATTACAGGATGAGGAGAGAAAGTATTTTTTTCAGGAGATAGAAAAACTTCATGGGTATGCCGATATTATTCTGATTGATACGGGGGCAGGATTAACCGTTGAATCCCAACAATGTCATTTGTCAGCGGATGAAATTATCCTCCTTACAACGCCTGAACCGACTGCAATAGCAGACGCTTATTCTGTAATAAAAATATTACATAGCCAAAATCCTGCGCTTTCGTTTCAATTAGTAGTAAACCGTGTATCGCGCCAAAAAGAAGGAATAGAGGTTGCCAGTAAAGTGAAACTAGCTGTTCAATCCTTTTTAAACAAAGAAATAAAGATCTTTGGAGCGATTCCAGATGACTCTGCCGTTACACAAGCTGTATTGAAACAAGTTCCTTTTTATATCGCTTATCCACGATCGACTGCGTCAACGACGCTAAGAAATTTAGCTGAAAGATTTGTTGCAGGTACAGCGGTGTCACAAGAACACAAAGGTATTAAAGGGTTTATTCGAAATTTCTCTAGAATGCTAAGGTCATAATGTTTGGGAAGGGGAATATATAGTGAATTGGAATGTGGAAGAGGCAATGGATCAATATATTCCATTGGTTCATAAGGTTGTAAGGCATATGAAAAGGAGCCTATCTGATGCGGCGGATGAAAATGATCTCATTTCTTTTGGAATGACAGGCTTGTGGGATGCGGGTAAAAAGTTTGATCCTACCCAAGGAATCAAATTTGAAACCTATGCTGCTCAGCGGATTCGTGGCGAAATTCTCGATGGAATACGCCAAAATGACCATGTATCCCGAACATTGCGAAAAAAAGAGAAAACATACCGGAATGCCTTGGAGACATTAGAACAATCCTACATGCGTCGTCCCACTCCAAAAGAAGTGAGTGAACATATGGGAATAAGCATGAAGGAATATGAACAAACACAATTACAGCTCTCCTTTATTCATCAAGACTCATTAGACGAACCGAAAAGCTTAGAAGAAAATGCAGCGGTTCAACAACTTGAGGACAATAAATCGATTAAGCAGGAAGAATGGCTAGAAGCAAAAGAACGGAAAAAAGCTTTAGCTGAGCTGATTGATACCTTGCCAGAAAGGGAAAAACTCATTTTGGCATTAGTATACTTTGAAAATTTAAGCTTTACCGATGTAAGTAAAGTTTTTGGATTACATAAATCCCGCATTTCACAGCTTCATAATCAAGCCATCAAAAGGTTACGAAAAGCCCTCGAGACAAAGGGGATAGAATGGTAAAATGCTTTGAAAAAGACGAATCGTCCCCCCTCGATTCGTCTCTTTTTTTGTAAAAAAGGGATTATGAGGGGGAA
The DNA here is from genome assembly GCF_047237705.1 of Neobacillus canaveralius. Classification (NCBI taxonomy): domain Bacteria; kingdom Bacillati; phylum Bacillota; class Bacilli; order Caryophanales; family Bacillaceae; genus Neobacillus; species Neobacillus canaveralius. Next base: position 798,245 of record NZ_JBDFLL010000001.1, read on the forward strand.
TGGTGAATTATAAATTCTAGAAAATGCAATAAGTTAGGAGAATACTATTTTATGATAATTTCTAGAAAATTTCAGGAAAAAATCATCAACGCATTTGGCCAGGCTGGAGAGGCTTGGATAGAGTCTTTAGAAAAAAGAGTCGAAACTTATTTACAAAAATGGGAGCTAACGAGTGAAGGTCCTGTGGATAATCTTTCTTATAATTTCGTTATAAAAGTGACGGATTCACATGGAACTCCATTGATTTTAAAACTTGGTGTTCCGAACTTTGACACCAGAAATGAGATGGTGACGCTTCAAGCCTATAATGGGGAAGGGTGTGCCAAGCTTTTGAAGTCTGACCCTGAAAATGGTGTCATGCTGCTGGAACGTCTGGTCCCTGGAAAAATGCTTTCTGCTGAAAGTGATGAAATGGTTGTTTTAGAAAATTTCATAAAAGTTTGGAAGGCCATTCGCAGACCGGTACCAGTAGGAACACCGACGCCATCCCTCTCCCACTGGTTTGAGGGACTAACACGGTACCGGAATGCTGGAGAGGGCCCTATTCCCTTGAAACATGTTCAGTTAGCAGAGGAGTATTTTCATCAGGTAATGGAAACATCGGAAGGACCCCAGCTGCTTCACGGCGACTTGCACCATGAAAATATTCTCTATTCTGAGGAAAAGGGCTGGATGGCCATTGACCCAAAAGGTGTCGCAGGGGACCCATATTTTGATGTGATTTCTTTTTTAATCAATCAATTAGAATCAAAGTCCGATCCAAGAACTATCCTGAAGCTACGTATCGATACAATCAGCGGACAAATGGGACTTGATCGCGGGCGACTGCTAAAAGCTGCGATTGCACTAGGAACACTTTATGCATGCTGGGGTGTAGAGGATTTAGCGGATTGGGAAACCACCTATCAATGTGTAAAATGGTTTATTGAATTTTTAGAGTAACAATAGACGATTTAAATTTCAATCGCCTGAAGTCTGAAAAATGCAATACTGACAAATCTCGTTATCGACCCCATGATGAAAGACAAAACTTTTGCCTTCTTTACGAGATTTGTCCTTCATCCCCATGATGAAAGACAAAACTTTTGCCTTCTTTACGAGATTTGTCCTTCATCCCCATGATGAAAGACAAAACTTTTGCCTTCTTTACGAGATTTGTCCTTCATCCCTATGATGAAAGACAAAACTTTTGCCTTCTTTACGAGATTTGTCCTTCATCCCCATGATGAAAGACAAAACTTTTGCCTTCTTTACGAGATTTGTCCTTCATCCCCATGATGAAAGACAAATCTTTTGTCTTCTTTACGAGATTTGTCCTTCATCTCCTTGATGAAAGACAAATGTCTAGCTCTCTTTATGAGATTTGTCCTTCATCCCCCTGATGAAAGACAAATCTTTAACTTCCTTATCGAGATTTGTCCATCATCCAACAAAAGACTCTTTTTTCTGCCCAATAATACCGAATGAACAGTAACCAACCTAAATAGAATGAAAGGAGGATATTTTTTACAAAGTCCAAGTGAATGGTGGTAATAGAATGAAGGAAATAACCATTGACCCTTATATCCACGTTCGTATGGTAAAAAGTTTTGAATACGATCCGAGAGGTAAGAAAATAAGCTTTATTTCGGATTTTACAGGAGTCCCGCAGGTATGGGAGCTTGACCGAGAGGACAGGTGGCCGGCGCAAACCTCTTTTACGATGAAGGGAATTACCTTTATTAAATATATTGCTGGAACGTCTGACTTGGTGTTTGGGATGGATGCGGATGGCGATGAAAAGGAGCAGCTGTACTTATTAAAGGAGAATGGTGAAAAACAAGCTTTGACCAACTCGCCAGAACATCTCCATTTATTTGGTGACAGCTCACCAGATGGAAAATGGATTGCTTGGTCCAGTAACCGTCGGAATCAAGCTTATTTAGATATTTATATTCAAAATCTAGAGACTCTGGAAATTCGCCGGGTATTTACCCAGGACGGAACGTATATGGTGGAAAAGTGGTTTCCTGATGGAAAATCGCTTTTAGTAAAAAAAGCAAACTCTCCCCTTGATCATGATTTAGGGGTATTTTCACTTTCTACCGGAAAAATGGACTGGATCACTAAGCATCAAGGTGAAGCCAGTTATAAGGATTTTCACTTTAATAAGGAAGGGAATCATCTATATTTTTTAACCAATCAGGAAAGTGAGTTCTTTGGACTCGCATTGATTGAGTTATCTACAAAACAATTTACCTGGCTGGAGAGGGCAGAGTGGGATCTTGAAGACTTAGCCATGAATAAGGATAAAAACAAAATAGCCTTTTCCGTAAATGTAGGCGGAATATCAAAGGGTCACCTCATCGATTTGGAACGAAGTAAATTATTTACGTGGGATACACCCATGGGAGTGATTTATAATCTCAGATTCTCACCGAATCAACAAAAGCTGGGCTTTGTGTTAAATGGACCCACTCATCCTCCTGACATATGGGAGGTGGACATAAAGACGCTCCAAGCGAAGCGGCTTACCTACATCTCGCGCGCACCTATCTTAGAGGAAAAATTAATTGAGCCTGAACAAATATCGTTCCCGTCCTTTGACCAGCTTCGAATACCTGCCTTTTACTATAAGCCTAATCATAATGCTGAGAAAGCCCCAGTGGTGGTCTATATTCATGGAGGACCGGAAAGCCAAAGCCGTGCGGTCTACAGCCCGTTTTTGCAATATTTCTTAAACCAGGGTTATGCGGTGGTTGCCCCCAATATCCGCGGCAGTACTGGTTATGGAAAAACCTATACGCATCTTGATGATGGTCGAAAACGAATGGACGCGGTAAAGGATGTAATTTTTTTAATGGAATGGCTGAAAAAAACAGGGGATATTCATGCTGATAAGGCAGCGATTGTCGGAGGGAGCTATGGCGGATTTATCGTACTCGCTGCTATCAGCCACTTTCCGGAATTGTGGGCAGCGGCCATTGATATCGTAGGTATGTCGAGTATCCGAACATTCCTGCAGACAACCAGCGCTTGGCGAAAAAAATTGCGAGAGGCCGAATATGGAACCATTGAAAAGGATGGTGCCTTTTTTGACCAAATTGACCCCTTGAATCATGCAGATAAGATTACAGCACCGCTAATGATTATTCATGGTGTGAACGATCCTCGTGTTTCAATCAAAGAATCGGATCAAATTGTCAGCAAACTAAAGAAACGTAAACATCCAGTCCGGTATATTCGCATCGAAGAAGAAGGACATACGATGATGAAACTGAAAAACAAACTAAATTCCTATTCGGAGATGGCGGAGTTTCTTGAAAATTATTTAGGGAAGTGATGATTTTTTCATAGGATATTAGTAGGATTTTATAGAAAACTTCTAAACAGAACAAGTGTTTTGTTGTATGATAAGATTTATTAGCAAAAATAGAGGTGGATGTAACTTTGAATGGTACCGCACACACAGCAATTGGAGCCGCAACAGGATTTATTGCGGCAAACACCTTTCAGTCCTCTCCGACTGAGACTATGATTCTCGTTGGACTAGGAGCAGTTTCGGGATTAATGCCGGATTTAGATATTGATGGAAAGCTTCGCGGTAAAATTACCCTATCCCACAAAGTGATTCGGCTGACTGCATTGTTTATCGGGATGCTAATGGTCTTTTATAGTTTTTATGAGGGCAGAGCAGTGGATAAATGGCTTGGTATCGGAATTGGTCTCGCGATTATCATTGTCTCATCACTCATCAAACAAAAGCATATGTTAACCATTACAGGAATTGGTGTGCTTGCAGGGGGAATCTCGTTATCTGAAATATGGTTGATTCTGCTTGGGGTTTATATCGTAATAGCGTCCATCTCCTCGCACCGCAGCTATACTCATTCTATCTTGGGTATCATTTTCTTTGGGTTTATCGCTTCAAAACTAGAAGGATCCCTTGGAATACATGGTGTTTATTATGCCTGTCTTGGTGGATATATCAGTCATTTAATTGCCGATTTGAAAATATTACCATTTAATAAACGTGGGATTAAGCTGTTTTTACCTGTTTCAAAGATAGAATTATAGTTTAAAACAGGTCACATCCAAAGTTGATGTGACCTGTTTTTTTTGGATTTATTTTCAAAGGTTTGCAGGACTCACCTTGGTGACAGGCACCGATCAAGAAACATATCCAGCGTGTTTTGACAACCGGGAAGCTAGGTCGATTATTTCATCGATGGCTTTTTGTTTTTTTGCGTTCCAGCTGTTTTCCATCATGGTGAAGCTTATTCCATAGATTAGCTTATTTTCGTGGTTGTAAATTGGGGCGGAGACACAATAAAATCCTAGGGCTGCCTCTTGTTCTTCACAAATATATCCGACCTTTTTGGCGGCTTCAATTTGCTGCCAAAGTTCTTCCTTATCCTTCACCGTAAAAGGAGTCGACTGGTCTAATTGCTTATTTGCATAGAGTTTTTGAAACTCTTCATAGCTATATTGAGTTAATTGGATTTTTCCAATAGCAGTTGCATGAGCTGGGAATTGCATTCCTGGGTCTGACATAAGGCGGACGCGGGAATCGGTTTCTTCTTTTGCTAAATATACGATATTGGTTCCGTGCAGTGTTCCCATTTGGATCGTTTCATCGATAACTTTTACCGATTTTGACGCTTCTTTATAAAATAATTCCAAGAGATTGAACTTGCGAAAATAAGCGGCACTATATCCTCCTAAAGTGGGTCCTAATGTATAGGTATCCCCATCATCTTTTACAATCCACCCCAGCGTTTCCAGCGTATTTAACAGCGAAAACATGGTACTTTTATTAATATTCAAGGCCTTTGAAAGGTCTATTAATCTGTGCTTTCCTGGTTCCTTTGCTATTAAACCAATCACGAGGTTGGTTCGTTCAATTGCGGGAACCCAATATTTTTCTGACAAAGTATCACCTTTTTTCAAATTCTTAAGTATGTATATGTTTTTATTATAAATGAAAGAGGAGGATAACATGTACAGGGGAAATGAATAATGGAAAAAAATAGCTGCCCAGATGCCTTAAGCCACTGAACAGCCACACTTCTTAAGAGTGATGTTGAGGAACAATAATAGAATTTTCTTCTAAAATGTTTCTAACTCGTTCTAGCTTTTCTGTGCTGACAGAACGAACCGGAGCTAAAACTTCTGTAGAAATGTCAATTCCCCGTAAGCGAATCGCTTCTTTTACCACATTCATAAAAGGTGAATCGAGTTTGTATAAAGGAAGTAGGGCAGCTAATTTTTGGTGCTGCTCAATCGCTTTTGCATAGTCTCCTTGTTTAAAGGATTGATAGATTCCTACTGAAATTTCAGGTACAAAAGACGCTGTTAAAGGAATTGAACCATCACCACCGAGTGCCAATGTATTAAGGAGATGCTCATCATATCCAGCGAACACAGCAAAATCCGGTCGTTCGGACTTAATGACCTGAATTAATTCTCGTGTGTGTCCTACTGCTAGAACGGTGTCCTTGATACCAACGATATTCGGATATTGTTTAACAAGTTTTAACACAAAGTCAGCTGATAGATCCTGACCAGTTAATTCTGGATAGTTATATATTAAAATTGGCAGGTCGACATTCTCAGCTATTTCTGCATAATGTTGAAAAAGACTTTCATCAGTCAGCTTATAGTAAAAAGGATTCACCACAACGACGCCATCTGCGCCAACGCTTTTTGCATGAAGGCTTAATGAAATTGTTTCGTTTGTACTTGGGGAGCCTGTTCCAATTAAAACAGGAACACGTCCATTTACATAGTGAGTTGTAAATTCAGCCACTTCTTTTCTTAACTCAAATGGCATTTGTCCAAACTCTCCGCCTGATCCTAAAAAGAAAAGCCCATCTACTTTTGACTCAATAAGAAAATCGATTAGATTTCCCATCCCATTTTTATCTAATTTACCTTCTTTAAACAAAATGGTTGGTACGGGTGGAATAATACCTTTAAATAGAATAGCCATGAAAATCCCCTTCCTTTGTTTTAAATAATAAACCTAGGTTTATAATAATAAACTAACAATATTGTAACATATATTTGGTATTTGTTACCACAACCCGTTTCGGAATTTTGAAAAATTTAAACAAAGGAAAGGAATTCATGAATTTTTTTTGAACTTACTTGTTCGTGAATTTCGTTTTCTGTGACCTTATAAATACGCGGAACACGTTTTCCAATTAAGCAGACAACCTCATAGTTAATCGTCCCCATAAGAAGCGCAATCTCATCGACTGATTGAAAGGCTTCACCATTTCCTCCAAAAATAATCACTTCATCTCCCTGCTGACAGGAGGGTACGCTTGTTACATCAATCATCGTTTGGTCCATACAGACCCGACCTGCCACGAGAACCTTTTGTCCGTGTACAAGAAATTGCCCGCAGTTGGAGAGGTGTCTGGAGAGTCCATCTGCATACCCGATTGGAAGTGTAGCAATTACCCTTTCACTTGAAGGGATATAGGTGCATCCATAGCTAATCGGCTGCGATTTGGCTACCTTTTTAAGACCCGCAATTTTCGTTTTAAGTGTCATAGCTTGCTGAAGTGATATGGAATGTTCTTTTAACGAAACGTCAGGATAAAGACCATACAAACCAATTCCTACACGGACCATATCTAGGTGCATATCAGGAAAATTCATTGTCCCAGCGGTATTACAACAATGCTTTAAAGGGATAGACATTCCGTTCTCTTCTAAAAAGGTAATTACCGAACAAAATCTCTCGAATTGCTGACGAGTATAGGAGGAATCCTCACTATCGGCGTTGGCAAAGTGAGTGAAAATACCTTTAAGAAAGACAAATCGAGACGCAACCGCTTTGGCTGCTAAAACCAGTGCTTCTTCACGGGTTTGAACACCAATTCTGGTCATGCCAGTATCCACTTTTAAATGGATGGCTGCCGTTTTTTGAAGCTCCTCGGAATGAATAATAATTTCGTCAAGTACATCCTCACTAAAAACAGTTATATCAACCCCAGCAATAATCGCCTGCCGGATGGAACGGATGGGAGTATAACCCAATACAAGAATGGGCTCGGTTATCCTTGCCTCACGCAGTTCGATAGCTTCATCCAAAATGGCCACTGCTAAGTAATCTGCGCCCGCTTCCACAGTGGCTCTAGCCACCGGGACTGCCCCGTGCCCGTAACCATCTGCTTTTACCACAGCCATCAAGCTCACGGGCGAACCTATGAATTTTTTGAATTGGTTAGTATTATGTTTTATTGCCTCTATTGAAACTTCAGCCCATGTATCTCGATAACTCTGTTGATTCATGAATTTCCCTCCTGAATTCCCCTATGAAAAAACCCTCAAGATAAACTTGAGGGTACCAAGATGGTTAGTTCAATACAATTTCTTTTTCTAATGCTATTTCCACTGGTACATATACATAGTTAAGATCTTTTGCTACCGCCTCATACGTAACTTCACCGTTTGCAACATTTACTCCAAGCTTTAATGCTGGATTTTCAGAAATGGCCTTCACAACACCTTTGTTCGCAATTTGTAACGCATAAGGAACAGTCGCGTTTGTAAGCGCCATTGTAGATGTTCTTGGAACCGCTCCAGGCATGTTGGCAACGGAATAGTGAACCACACCATGTTTTTCAAAAGTTGGGTTGTCGTGAGTGGTTACATGGTCAATCGTTTCAACGCTTCCGCCTTGGTCGATTGCAACGTCAACGATAACAGAACCAGGCTTCATCGTTTTAACCATTTCTTCAGTAACTAGTTTAGGCGCTTTTGCACCTGGAATTAATACCGCACCTATCACTAAGTCTGCTTCCTTCACTGCTTCAGCAATATTAAAAGGATTTGAGATTAATGTTTTAATTTGGTTTCCAAAAACGTCATCCAAGTAACGAAGACGGTCTGCGCTTAGGTCAATAATCGTTACATCTGCGCCTAAACCAATTGCCATTTTTGCTGCGTTTGTTCCGACAATACCGCCGCCAATGATGGTCACCTTACCACGGCTAACCCCTGGAACACCTGCGAGAAGTATACCTTTACCACCATTAAACTTTTGTAAAAATTGTGCCCCAATTTGTGCAGACATACGGCCAGCTACTTCACTCATTGGTGTAAGAAGCGGAAGCGTACGGTTAACGGATACTGTTTCGTAAGCAATGGCAATTACACCGCTGTCTTTAAGTGCATGAGCTAAAGCAGGCTCTGCAGCTAAATGCAGATACGTAAATAATACTAAACCTGCACGGAAATATTTGTATTCACTTGCAAGCGGTTCTTTCACCTTCATGATCATTTCAGACTGATTCCAAACATCAGCTGCTAACTCAATCAATTCAGCACCTGCTTGAGCGTAATCCACATCTACGAAACCGCTTCCAATTCCAGCCCCTTTTTCAACTAATACTTTATGTCCGGCCTGTACAAATGAAACCACCCCTGCTGGAGTTAATGCCACACGGTTTTCATTGTTTTTGATTTCCTTCACTACGCCAATAATCATTATCGTTATCCCCCTTAGAAGTCCTTAGTGATTTTTTCTGACTTTAGAATAATCCCTTCGCAAGAATTTTTCTTTGTTTAGATAGCAGAAATAAAAGAACTCAATTTGTAGATTTACACAAAACGTTCACAAATTCCTTGATATAAAAGGAAAAATGACAGGGCTTTCAAATCAAAAAAATCAAATTTTGTTTTGTTTAAATTTTCAAACAGACGGTGCCTGTCACCAAGGTGACAGGCACCACTATTACTTGAACTTTTCAAGTTTAAGGTCTAGGTAGAGGGTTATTTTTTGGTTTGGATCTCTCAAGTTAATTTCGCCAATTTCTGCTATTCGTTTCAGCCGGTAGTTTAGCGTGTTGGTGTGAACATTTAGTAAACACGCGGCTTCGTGGACATTGCTGTCTTTGTTTAAGAACACTTCTAATGTTTCGACGAGATCGGTGTTATTTTTTTTATCATATTCTTGAAGCTTTTTTAGCGAATAGTTTTCATTTTGGTCTGTACCCGCTTTTTCTATCAAAACATCAATATACTTATAGATTCCTAAGCTTTGGTAGCCATGGATGTCTTTTGCTTCATCAGGGAATTTTCTTTTTATTGATAATACTGTTCGAGCTTCTTTGTATGATTTTTCCACTTTTCCTAAATCACTATAGACGCTGCTGTAGCCCTGAACCACCGATTCAATTCCGAATCGTTCCTTCATTTTAGCAACAAACAGATCACAAAATGCGTTTAATTTATTTACTGGCTGTCCGATGCAATCAAGTGAAATAAACAAGATTAATTGTTGATGATCAATAGTGTGCAGCAATATCTTTGGCAGTTGTATGGTTTTTAGAAGATAGGCTATATGCTTTTCATCATCCCTTCCCAATTCCTTTGAAAATTGAAAAACGGCAACCGCAAATTGTGTGGGAGGCGAAATTTGCAGCGCATGAAATTTATTCGTAATTTCTTCAGTGGAAGAAAGATGACTCGTTAACAGCTGCCAGAAAAACTCTTGATATTGCTCTTCTTTTTTATTTTTACGGTTTTGAAGTTGAATTAGCTTGTTTTTGGTTGCGTCTGCTGCCCGCTTTAAACAGTCCATTTCTTCATCGCCTAGAGTTTTTTCAATCTCTAACGCCCAAATGAAACCGAGCACTTCATCATTTTTCCAAATGGATACGGCGACTCTATTTCCCAGCCCGATCTCATCTACAGTCTTAACTCGTATAGGATCACGACTGCTTAATAAGGAAGGAATGACCCCTTCCTTCCATAAGGAATTAATGACTTTTTCCGGAACACGGCGGCCGATGATTGTGGCAATCCGTGCTGGGTCGGTTCGATCATCATGGGTACTGTAGGCAAGAAGACGATGGTTCGCATCTTCTATGGTTATCGGACAATGTAAAACCTCACTTACCATATCTGCAAATTCTTCTAGACTATCAAAACTGGCGCGAAACGGATCATTTTTCATAAATTACCACCTTTATCAATGAGATTGTGCACAATGTAACGTATTTGTTATTTAAAACAATATTTTTTTAATAGATTTGTATTTATTCTACAATATAAAATGTTCACAGATATGTTATATTAATTTCACAAAGTTTTAATTTTTATTACTTTAAAAGACATTGTAAACGCTATCATTCGTAAAAAGAATAGGAGGATATTATTTAAATATAAACAGTAGGTTTTATTTCGAATAATATTGTAACTTTTTTAGAGTAAAAGGGAAATAGGAGATTTAAACTAAATAGGGGGTAGACTATGCAAAAAAATCCAAATCAATTACAAAGAGGTTTAGAAGAAAGACATATTACGCTAATGTCTTTAGGAGCTGCGATTGGGGTAGGTTTGTTTTTAGGATCAGCGACAGCGATTAAGCTTGCGGGTCCTGGGATTATTCTCGGTTATGCATTTGCCGGAATGATTATGTTCTTTATTATGAGGGCACTTGGTGAGATGGCGATTCAAAAACCAGTGGCAGGATCTTTTAGTCAATATGCTCGTGACTATTTAGGTGCGCTGCCTGGTTTCCTAACAGGATGGAATTATTGGTTCTTATGGGTTGTTACTTGTATGGCAGAGATTACAGCAGCAGGAATCTACATGGAGTATTGGTTCCCAGAAGTACCTCGATGGATTTGGGCACTTGGTGCACTAGTCATCATGGCCTCAGTCAATTTCCTAAATGTAAAAGCCTATGGTGAACTTGAATTTTGGTTTGCGCTAATTAAGATTGTGACGATCATATTCATGATTGTAAGTGGTCTTGGGATGATTGTTTTTGGGATTGGTAATGGCGGTATTGCTACTGGTATTAGCAATCTTTGGGAGAATGGAGGAATCCTTCCAAATGGAATCACTGGAGTATTAATGTCTTTACAAATGGTTATGTTTGCTTTCTTAGGTATAGAGATGATTGGAATTACTGCTGGAGAAGTAAAGAATCCGGAAAAAACATTATCTAAAGCGATTGATACTGTTTTCTGGCGAATTCTTATTTTCTATGTGGGTGCCTTGTTTGTCATTATGTCAATTTACCCATGGACCGAAATCGGTGCGCAAGGCAGTCCGTTCGTTCTAACCTTTGATAAGCTTGGAATTCCTGCTGCAGCTGGAATCATTAACTTTGTTGTCTTAACGGCTGCGTTATCTTCGTGTAACGGTGGTATTTTCAGTACAGCACGTATGTTATTCAACCTAGCTGAAAATGATGAGGCACCAAAGGGTCTTGGTAAATTAAACAAGAATGGTGTTCCGAGTGCTGCCGTCTTAGTAACAGCGGCTGCCTTATTAGTAGGTGTTGTTCTTAACTATTTAGTACCAGCAAAAGTATTTACTTGGGTAACAGCGATTTCAACGTTTGGTGCAATTTGGACGTGGTCGATGATTTTATTATCACAAATCAAGTATCGTAAGAGTTTAACGCCAACTCAATTGAGAGGTCTAAAATATAAGATGCCGTTATTCCCATTCACATCGTATTTTTCATTAGCATTCTTACTGCTAGTAGTAGGGTTAATGGCGTTCTTCCCAGATACAAGAATCGCTTTAATCGTTGGACCGCTTTGGCTTGGGATCCTAACAGCCTTCTATTATGGGAAGGGTTATCATAAACGTGAAAAACAAGAACAAGATAGTTCTCAGAAAGTTGGATAATAAGAAGGAGAAGACGATTCGATTTGAGTCGTCTTCTTTACTTTTGAATTCTCACAAACGAAAAAAATATTTTTTGTTTTATTTTACTTTTAAAATATGTTAATAATAGATTAAAATATTTTTAAAATTCTAATTTTAAGGAGGGAATAAAAACACTAGATTGATATTGCCAAAGAAAAAAAATGAAGGAGTATTTTCTTTATGCGAAATAATACAGTAGATTTACTACAAAGCCATCGATCAATCAGAAGATACACAGACAAACCTATTCCAAAAGAAATACTTGAAGAAATTCTAACATCCGCACAGTGGGCTCCATCCTCACATCATGTGCAAGCTTATAGCATTATTGTTGTCGATGACCATGAGAAAAAGAAGGTCCTTTCTGAAGTTGCTGGTTCACAAAGATATGTAGCAGAATGTCAGGTTTTTTTAGTATTTTGTGCTGATTTTTATCGACTAAGCTTAACGAGTGAAATGTGGGATAGCAAGTTTGAGGTGGATGAAGTTGAAAATCTCTTAGTTGCAGGGGTTGATACTGCACTTGCTGCAGAAAATGCGTTGATAGCCGCCCGGTCATACGGTCTTGGTGGGGTAATGATTGGCGGGATCCGTAATAATCCCGAAAGAGTAAAGGAATTATTAGGATTACCCAACTATACGATTCCGATTATGGGAATGTGTTTAGGATATCCAAATCAGGAACCTTGGCAAAAACCAAGAACCCCAAAAGAAGTAGTTGTTCATTATAATCAATATCTCCCAAAGGAGAAAATCATCGAAGGATTAGAACGGTATGAGGAAATTTCTTCAGACTATTACAAGCGAAGAACAAACGGAGCACGTCAAGAAGGTTGGACAAAGCAAATGGCCCAATATTTAAGTAATCCAAGACGTGTCCATTTAAAGGATTTTATAAAAAAACAAGGATTTAATTTCGAATAAAGAGCAAAAGGTAAAAAAATTTTAAAAAAATGTTTACAAATATAATTCTGAAAATTTATAATAATTCTAACATTATGAGCATACTTTATAAGCTTCATAGAGAAGATTATTTGAATTTGGGGGTGAAATTGCCAAAGAATCCATTTTTTATTGCTATAAACTGGAATGTCGTTCCCTTCAACGGAACGATTATTGAATTAAACCAATTAAAAATGAAGAGCGCGTTTGTTTAGAGTAATCATTCATACTTTCTTTATCGCCATTTGTTGGAATGCTTTTCCCCTCAGCGGAACGAGGATTTATCTTAATGAATTAAACATCGGAAAATTGTTAGAAATGCTAGCTTTATTTTGTTTGGGAATCATATTAATTGGGAGCTACTTTATATATAGGGGAGGCAAATATGGAGACAAATATTCGAAAGAACACAGCAGAAGTGGAATCAGGAAATGAAAAAATAACAGGTTATCATTGGAAAACACTTTGGGCATCAACAGTAGGATATGCAATGGATGGCTTGGACATGATGATTCTTGCTTTCACAATGCCCCTTATTATTGCATACTTTGGAATCAATGCTGCACAGGCAGGAAGTATATCAACCATTACCTTATTGGGTTCTGTAATTGGGGGAATTCTCTTTGGAATTCTTGCAGACAAATATGGACGCGTAAGGGTGTTTACTTGGACAATATTAATCTTTTCTGTATTTACAGGATTATGTGCGATCTCGCCAAATCTTGAAACATTATCTTTATTCCGTTTTCTTGCAGGACTCGGACTCGGTGGAGAGTTTGGGATAGGTATGACATTAGTAAGTGAAGCCTGGCCAAAAAAATACCGTTCACGTGCAACAGCCGTTGTTGCCACTGGTTTTCAGTTCGGAATTGTACTAGCTACATTGGCCGTATTATTTATCTCTCCAAAGTTTGGATGGCAAGGTGTTTTCATAGCAGGGGTGCTGCCCGCAATATTAGCTTTCTGGTCCCGTAAGAACTTAAAAGAGCCAGAAATATGGCAGAAATTAAAGAATGAAAATAAAAACAAAATTGCTGTAGGACAATTATTTAATTCATCAAAAACAACAAAAATAACGATCGGCTTAATCATTGCTACTAGTGTTCAAAACTTCGGTTTCTATGGAATTATGACTTGGATGCCAACGATGCTTGCCACTGAGTTAGGTGTTAGCTTTAATAAAACTACTTTGTGGACAGTTGTCACGATTGTTGGAATGGTGATCGGGATTATCGTGTTTGGATACTTGGCTGATAAAATTGGCCGTCGTCCTTCTTACTTAATTTTCCTCTTCGCAGCAGCGATCATTGTCTGGATTTATTTCCAACAAAGTTCAATGTCTATGTTATTAATTTTAGGTGGATTGCTTGGTTTCTTTGTAAACGGGATGATGGGCGGCTATGGTGCACTTCTTGCTGAACATTACCCAACTGAGGCAAGGTCTTCAGCAGAGAATATCATTTTCAACATCGGTAGAGCCGTGGCCGGTTTTGCACCAGTAATCATTGGATATCTTTCTCTGGAACATTCATTAAGCTATGCCCTAAGTCTTATTTCTGGAATTTATATTTTATCAGCTCTTGCTTTCATCTTTTTAATTCCTGAAACAAAAGGTAAAGATTTGACTTAATTTTTAAACTATGTCTTCCCTGCCTTAACAGACGGAGCAGGGAAGATTATTTTCTTTAAGAGTGGAACGATGTCCCGCGGAACAGAACTATGAACAGGAAGGGAAGAACAGGAAGATGGAATGGTTAGATCGGTTTACGGAGGTTATGGATTGTATTAGTGGTCATCCCACCGAAGGGATAGGTATTAGCGATCTGGCAAGAGAAACCAATCTTAGTAAAAGTACGGTTCACCGTATGTTAAGCAGCATGATGTTACATCAGCTGGTCACGCAAAATTTGCAAACGAAACAGTATATGCTTGGTCCAAAGGCAATGTTTTGGGGCAGTCAATATTTAAGATCGCAAGACCCAATCGGGTTAATGGGACGGTATTGTGAAGAGATTTCAACAAAAACAGGTCTATATTCCTATTTAAGCAGGTTTCAAGGAGACCAAGTCTATTGCACCCATACTCATCAGCCTTCTGATTTACGGAACAAATTCTTTGTTCATGTCGGGCAACGGCTGCCATTCTATTGTTGTGCTGCATCTAAAGCTATTTTAGCCTATCAAGGTGCAGAGCGTATCCGTACGTTACTAGCAAACGAGACGCTCTTACCGATTACTCCATTTACTCTATCAAATCGAGAAGATGTTGAATTGGAACTGAAAACGGTATTAAAAGAAGACATTGCCTATTGCCTTCAAGAACTAGAAATCGGGGTATCAGCTATTTCAGTTCCTATTTTTCATGAAGAGCGAAAGACATCCATGAGCCTGAGCGTTGTTGGAGAAAGTTCAGTCATCGAATCTAATAAAGAATTCATTATTGACCAATTAAAAATTGTTTCTGAAAAAGCGAGTGAACATTTAAAGTCGATGCATTTGCTGACTTCTATCAAACTATAGAAAGGGTATAGATAATGAGCGAACCAATAAAAGTTGCCTTGACCGGAGATTCATTTATTACACAAAGATTGCCGAGAAATGAAAGTACTTTATTGGCTCTCCGCGATTTTTTTTCTGACCATGATGTAAGATTTACGAACTTCGAAGTTATTGTACATAATTTTGAACAATCACCATCAGCTACAAGCGGAGGAACATGGGCAGCAGCCCGACCACGCGTGTTAAAAGATTTAGATTGGCTGGGATTCAATATGTTGGCATGTGCCAATAACCACAGCCTTGACTGGCTGCATGGGGGATTACTATCCACCTTAAATTATCTTGAAAAACAGGACTGGGTTTATGCTGGTATTGGCAAAAGCTTGGCAGAAGCCAACCAACCTAAATATCTTGAAACAAAAAACGGTAGAGTCGCACTTATTTCGGTTACCTCTTCTTTTGATCAATGGCATAGAGCAGGGGAGCAAAGACCTGATGTTCCAGGAAGACCTGGAGTAAATCCATTGGGACATAAAAAGGTTCACAGGGTAAGCCGGGATACCATGGAAATACTTAAACAAATTGACGCCACTACCGAAGTGAATTCGACAAGGAACCTAAATGTAAAAGAAGGTTTCTGGAAGGATACAGATGGTTATATGTTTGGCGGCCTTTATTTTGAAGAAGGTGCGCAAGGAACAACCTCCTATATGGATCAGGTAGATGCAAAGCGGATTGCAAAGGCGATACATGAGGCATCCCGCCAGGCGGATATTGTATTTGTCAGCCTTCATGCTCATGAAATGAAGGGGGAGCATAAAGATAAACCAGCTGATTTTTTAAGAGAATTTAGCCAGTTTTGTATTGATGAGGGTGCTAACGCTATTATCGGGCATGGACCCCATATTTTAAGAGGAATTGAAATCTATAAAAACAGACCAATCTTTTATAGTTTGGGAGATTTTATTTTTCAAAATGATACGGTTGAGAAACAACCGACAGAATTTTATAATCTATACCAACTTGATCATCAGAATACAACTGCAGACGGCATGGATGCCCGAAGTCAAAAGGGTACAAGAGGGCTGGCAGCCAACCCAAAGGTATTTGAATCAGTCATTGCTTCATTTGCAATTGAAAATGGTTTGATTAGAGAAATTGAGCTGACACCTATTTCTTTAGGGTTTGAAAAGAACCGGGCTGGAAAAGGAAAGCCTAAGTTTGCCGAAAGTGACCATAGTGAGAGAATCCTCCAGGACCTGAATAATTTGTCTTCAGAGTATGGAACCACTGTAACGATAAAGAATGGAAAAGGGTATATTACCTTGTAGTTTTTACTTGGATAATGATGAATGATGGGGGACACTCGAATGAATGAATTCGAAAGATACCAAAATTTACTTAATAAGATCAATCAGTATACATCTGGTGAAAAAGGAATTACGAGAATTGCTTATACAAGTGTAGAACAAGCGTGCCTGCATGCGTTGATACGCATGTGTAAGGATGCAAAAATGAAAGTTAGACTAGATAACGCTGGAAACCTGATTGCAAGAAGAGATGGAAGGAATAATGACCTGCCGCCTGTGGTGATGGGCTCCCATATTGATTCCGTTTATCAGGGAGGCAAATATGATGGGGTGGTTGGAGTGACCGCGGCCCTTGAAATTATCAACCGTCTGAATGAAAAGGGAATTGAAACCGAACACCCAATTGAAATTATTTCTTTTGCCTGTGAAGAGTCCTCCCGCTTTGGTGTTTCGACGATTGGCAGTAAGGCAATGGCAGGAAGAATTAATAAGGAAAGATACCGGCATTTAAAAGACCGTGATGGAATATCGATGGAAAAGGCATTTTCACTTTGTGCCTTAGATTTTAATAGTATTGATGAAGCAAACAGGGATGGAGAGGTCTTTAAGGCCTTTTTCGAACTTCATATTGAACAAGGACCCGTGCTTGAAAAAGAACAAAAAAAAATTGGTATTGTGACAGGTATTGCGGCACCGGCGAGATATATCGTTAAAATCATTGGAAAAGCGTCCCACTCGGGAACTACTCCAATGTCAATGAGAAATGATGCCTTTCTTGGTGCAGCAGAGATTGCATTGGAGCTTGAAAAGGCTGCAAATCTAGAACAAAACCATGGCACAGTTGCTACTGTCGGTGTACTAGATGTTATGCCTGGAGCCATGAATGTTGTACCAGGGGAAGTAGAGATGAAAATTGACATTCGTTCCTCTTCAACACAATCAAGACAGCGGGTGTTAGAGCATTTGCAAAAATCGATTTCTGCCGTTAAACAACGACGTGAACTGGAAATTGAAAGCATCGAGATTAGTATGGAGAATCCGGTATTGCTCTCCCAAGAGATCATTGATTTACTTAAAAACCTTTGTGAGGATAAAAATTTGCCTTATAAAATCATGCAAAGTGGCGCAGGACATGATGCGATGAATATGACAGGATTTGGACCAGTCGGTCTGATTTTTATTCCGTCAGTAGATGGAATTAGCCATCATCCAAACGAACATACCGAAATAACTGATATTTTAGCAGGAATTGATTTGTTGGAAGCAACAGTCCTGCAATATTCCAATGCTTATCCATCATGTTACAAGTAGGTGATTAGATGAATTTAACAAAGGCAAAAATTATCTCGAATGAACAAATCAGTCTTCGATATTGTCATATGAAGATTGCCATTCCTGATTGGAGTGTATCAGAGGTCCAAGCAGGGCAGTTTTTTCATATTCGAACTACCGATGATTTTTCACCATTGTTAAGACGTCCGTTCAGCATTTATCGCATAAATGAATTAGATAATACGTTGGAATTTCTATATCTAGTAAAAGGAGCTGGTACAAAGAGACTAGCCGAAAGGAAGCCAAACGAGCTTCTAGATATTTTTGGTCCTTTGGGAAATACTTTTACCATTCCGGAGATGTCCAGAGGTCTTATTTTAGTGGCTAGAGGAGTTGGTATTGCAACTTTATCGGCCCTTGCCTTTGCGGCTGGAAAAAAGGGAGTTCCGTGTTTTGCGATATTAAGTGCACGAACAAAGGAAGATATTTTGGTTGAAAAAGAACTGAATGAAGCAGGTATTAAGACGTTTCTCGTCAACGATCTAGATGGTACAAGTGACCTGGCAAACGTAAAGGTGATGGCAGAAGAACTCATTAACAGCAAGCAAGTTGATTCCATCTATACATGTGGTTCGAAAAGGTTATCGATTCTGATGAAGGATATGGCAGAAAAACATCAACTTTTTGCTGAAATTGCCCTCGAGGAAAATATGGGTTGTGCGATGGGCGCATGTTATGCATGTGTTTGTGATATCAAGGAAGGTAATGAAATTCAGACGATACGTATTTGCCAGGATGGTCCCGTGCTTCCATTGAAAAAGGTGGTGCTGTCATGAGTCATTTAGAGGTTTCTATTGGAAGTCTAAAATTGAAAAATCCGATTATGCCTGCCTCTGGGACATTTGGCGAAGAAATGATGAAGGTGATTGATTTTAATCAGCTGGGTGCCCTCCTTCCAAAAAGTTTTACAAAAAGTGTTCGAAAAGGGAATGCAACACCACGGATTTGTGAAACAGTGGGAGGGATGATCAATTCCATCGGGATTCAAAGCAAAGGGATTGATTATTACCAGAATGTGACGGTACCCTTTTATTCGCAATTTTCCAGCCCACTGATTTCAAGTATTTCAGCAGACAGTATAGAGGAATTTGCGGAAGTCAGTGAGAAAATTGCTGCCATGAAGGAAGTGGCAGCATTGGAACTGAATATCTCTTGTCCAAATTTAAAAAATAACGGGCTAGCATTTGGAATGGATGAGGAAGCCACACGGAAGCTAGTGAAAAGTGTTCGGCAAGTAACCGATAAACCGATTATCGCAAAGTTATCTCCGAATGTAACGAATATAGGAGTTATTGCTTTGGCAGCTGAAGATGGTGGCGCAGACGCCCTAACAGTAGCAAATACCTTTATTGCGATGTCGATTGATGTTCACACAAGAAAGCCGAAAATCGCCAATGTTATCGGCGGGATATCAGGTCCGGCAATTAAACCGCTTGTGGTCAGGCTGATTCATCAGGTATATCAAGTTTCATCTCTACCAATTATTGGCTGCGGGGGTGTAATGTGTGGCGAGGATGCCATCGAAATGATCCTTGCTGGAGCAACAGCAGTTCAAGTTGGGACGGCTAATTTTGTTAATCCAACTGCTATGGTTACAATAATAGAAGAAATTGAGAATTATATGAGGCAGTACAAAATTGAAAATATTACAGATTTAATTGGGCAAGTAATTTTACCTGAAGGAGCGAATCATAAAAATGATATGGGATCATGTAATTAAAAATGGATATATTTATAATGGAACTGATTTTATAAAAGGTAACCTATATATTAATGATGGAAAAATTTCAGCCATCTCTGAGAATGAGTTGGAAGGTGAGGCCAAGAAAACGACAGATGCGAACGAAAAGTATGTCCTACCTGGTTTTATTGATACTCATGTTCATTCAAGGGACCCTGGAGCTACCTATAAAGAGGATTTTTATTATAGTACCCAAGCAGCAGCTGCGGGTGGGGTTACTACCGTGTTTGAAATGCCAAATACAAATCCACCAATCAATAATGTAGAGAACCTATATAAGCAGAAAGACAATCTTACTCCAAAGGCTCATGTAGACTTTGGTATTTGGGGAATCTGCCTTGGTGATTTAAACCGAACTGAAATCTTGCCTCTTCATGAAGCGGGGGTAATCGGGTTTAAATTTTTCTGGGGGTATGCAATCAACAGCGAAACCTTCCAGTTGGCTTATAATTATAAAGAAGGCGATGAAGGTGTTATCCCGCCGCTTCCAGATGGCGAAGTATATGACATTTTCAAGGAAGTTGAAAAAACGGGCCAAATCCTAGCGATACATGCAGAAAATAATGAGATTATCCAGAGACTGACAAAGCAGGTTGAGGATTCAGGCAGAAGAGATTATGAAGCATTGCTTGAAGGCAGACCAAACCTTGCAGAAGAAATGACGATTCAATCAGGGATTGCGATGGCTAAAAAACTTGGGACACGTTTGCATATTCTTCATGTTAGCACGGGTGAAGGAGTGAAATTAGTCCGCCAGGCACAGGCTGAAGGCTACCCGATTACATCGGAAACTTGCCCGCATTTTCTCTTTTTAAGTAATGAGGATTATGAAAAAGTTGGACCGCAAATGAAGGTGTACCCACCTGTTAAGTACAAGAAGGATCAGGATGAATTATGGCGTGGAATTCAAGATGGAACTGTCAGCATCGTGTGTTCTGATCATGCTCCCCATACTGAGGAAGAAAAGGATGGAGATCTCTGGTCGATTCCTGCTGGCATGTGCGGAGTGGAAACCCTTGCACCGCTTCTATTAAACGCCGTAAGTGAAGGCAAAATTACACTGAAACAAGTATGTGATGTATTATCGGAAAATCCAGCTAAGCAATATGGAATTTATCCAAATAAGGGTTCACTTTCTGTTGGGACCGATGCAGATATCACAATTGTTGATATGAATGCAGAAATGATTATTAAAAGAGAGAACCTGCATAGTAAAAGCAAGGTTACCGCATTTGACCAGTTCCCAGTAAAGGGTGTTCCTGCAGCAACCATCGTCAGAGGAGTTACCGTGATGGAAGAGGGACAAATTGTTTCAGAGCCTATTGGCCAGATGATTAAGCCGATATAATATTATTGTGAAAGGGGTGAATACGTTGGATAAAGTAGAAAAGGTTAAAAAACTATCCGAGTTATTTGAGTTAGTCCAATATTATTATGAATACCGTGACATTCCTAGTAAAGGAAACGAAAACTTCTTTTCAAAAGTGCAGGATTGTTGCCAGGCACTTGAGATCGATTTTACAGAGTTTAAAAACGAGTTTAAATTATAAGTGGTGCCTGTCACCATAAAATTTAGAGCGTACGTGGACGTAAGGTCCATTTACGCTTTTTTTATTAATTTTTTTGACTCTGATAACCTTTTTGAAAATTTTGGGCTTTAATAGGGCTTTTCTGGTATAATTTTATTTTAAGAATAAACTTTTGAACATAGCAGGGAGAGGGAGTTTTGGAAGGTTTCTTTGGTCTAGCATTAAATATTATTCTCACTATTTATTTAGTAATTGATTCTAAAAAGCATGGTAAAAATCCTATTCTATGGGGAATTCTAGGTTTCGTTTTTGGTGCCATTGCTTTAGGAATCTATTTGATTAGAACAGATAGAAAGTTAATCGGCTGGATCGTTACCATTCTTAGTATTATAGGCTATTTAGCTCTAATTCTAATCGTTGGCTTGGCAATTCTATTTACAGTCGCAGGATTTTCATAAAAAAAGGAAGGGGAAACCTTTCCTTTTTTATGTGGCAACGATAAGAGCAGTTCAACGTTCCGTCATATCTTTTCAAACAAACTGTGAACTTAACACTATACCCATGTTATTAACTATTGAAATCCAATATAGTGTAAGTATAAAGAACAACCAAATATTGAAAGGCGGAATGACTTATGTTTAACAACTTTTTAAGAGAAAATAAAATTTCAGCAGCTATTTTAACTATTATTCGTTTATACCTTGGCTACTCTTGGCTCACAGCAGGTTTTCATAAATTAACAGGCGGCTTTGACGCTTCAGGCTTCTTAAAAGGTGCAACAGCAAATCCCGTTAAGGGCCCAGATGGCACCATGGTATATGCTTGGTATGTAGATTTCTTAAAGCACTTTGCCCTGCCAAATATTGATGTCTTCAACACCATCGTTCCTTGGGGTGAAACATTGATCGGCTTAGGACTTTTACTAGGATGTTTAACAACAGCAGCTATTGTTTTTGGTCTAGTGATGAACTTCAGCTTTTTCTTAGCAGGAACTGTATCTCATAACCCAACAGACATTTTCTTAGGCTTCATCATCTTAACAGCAGGTTACAACGCTGGTAAATATGGTTTAGACTATTGGGTAGCACCATTCATCAACAAAACAGTTAGAAAAAACAAAGCAAAAGTAACAGCATAAATGCAGGCAGTAAAAAGACGATTCGGTCCCCTCGAATCGTCTTTTTTAATCTATCGTACTTCAGTAAGTAGTTCTGACACTGTGAATGTGGCTTCTGTTTTTTGTTTCACTTCTTCAACCGTGACTCCGCTAGCTGTTTCAATCAGGACCATGCCATTTGGTGTAAAATCAAAGACAGCGAGATCGGTAATGAGACGATGTACAACCTGTTTACCTGTAAGTGGAAGAGTACATTCTCTCTTAATTTTAGATTCTCCGTGCTTGTTGACGTGCTCCATAATAACGACAACCCGTTTAGCTCCATTCACAAGGTCCATCGCCCCGCCCATTCCTTTGACCATCTTTCCTGGAATCATCCAGTTCGCAAGATCACCATTTTCGGACACTTCCATGCCGCCAAGGATGGCAAGATCAATATGGCCGCCGCGAATCATCGCAAAGGATTCAGCGCTGTCAAAAAAGGAAGATCCCGGAACGGTTGTAATCGTTTCTTTTCCAGCATTAATCAAATCAGGATCTTCCTGACCATCTATCGGGTAAGGGCCAATACCAAGCAGTCCGTTTTCCGACTGTAATAATACGTTGAAATCCTGAGGAATCTCATTTGCTACAAGTGTCGGCATTCCGATTCCAAGGTTAACATTCATTCCATCCTTAATTTCCTCAACCGCTCTTTTTACAATCGTTAAACGAGTGTCACTCATTTTCATCCGCTCCTTTTTATGGTATTATGCCTGAACAACAGTCCGGCGCTCAATGCGTTTTTGATAGTTGGTGCCGACTAAAATACGCTGCACGTATATTCCTGGTGTGTGAATTTCATCTGGATCGAGCTCTCCTGCCTCAACGATTTCTTCCACTTCTGCAATCGTAATTTTGCCCGCCATCGCTGCGAGTGGATTGAAATTGCGTGATGTCTTACGGTAAACGAGGTTTCCTAGCGTATCGGCTTTCCACGCTTTCACAAGAGCGAAGTCCCCAACAATTCCGCGTTCAAGCAGATACGTTCTTCCATCAAACTCTTTCACTTCTTTCCCTTCAGCAATCGGGGTTCCAATACCTGTTGCTGTATAAAATCCTGGGATACCTGCACCGCCAGCTCGTATACGCTCAGCTAAGGTGCCTTGTGGAGTCAATTCCACTTCTAGTTCACCACTTAAAAATTGCTTTTCAAAAATTTTGTTTTCTCCTACATACGATGACACCATTTTTTTAATTTGCCTGTTTGCTAGGAGCAGCCCTAAACCCCAGTCATCAACGCCACAGTTGTTACTGACGACCGTTAAATTTTTCGTACCTTGTTCCTTTAACGCTTGAATCGCATGCTCTGGAATGCCGGATAAACCAAAGCCGCCGACGATTAGAGTTGCACCATCCTGAATATCTGAAACCGCTTCCGAAAATGAAGTAAACACTTTACTGTTTTTCACAACTATCCCCTCCGTTTATTCTGAATATTCTATTACCTAATAGTTTACAGGCAGTTTATTTATAAGTAAAATACATAAAAAGAATAAATAGTATGAATATCTGGAATAAATGGAGGAGCTAACTTGGAACTTCGTGATTTGAAATCATTTATTGAAGTGGTCATTCATCAAAGTTTTACAAAAGCGGCGGCAAATTCCTATCTATCACAGCCTTCTTTCAGTAAGGCGGTGAAAAAGCTAGAAGAGGAATTGGAGGTAGAATTGTTCGACCGCTCAACCCGCCATTTACGGTTAACTGACGCTGGACAAATTGTATATGAGCAAGCACAAAAAGCATTGGAGTCCTTGAATGAAATCACCATCCTGCTTGATGACTTAAAGAATGTCGTTTCAGGTGAAATCAGAATAGGGATTCCACCGCTGATTGGAACTTTGTTTTTTCCAAATATAGCTACACGGATTCAGGGGAAATACCCTAACGTTTCCCTGCACTTAGTGGAACGCGGTGCAAAACTTATCGGTCAGCTGGTTGAAAACGGACAAGTCGACCTCGGTATTATCGTACTCCCAGCAGATACATCAAAGTTTAATGTTCAGCCCTTTATCACCGATGAGTTTGTTCTTTATGTACATAAAAAGCACCCACTGGCAATGCGGAGTACCGTTGATATCAGCGAATTAAAGGAAGAGAAGTTTATTCTGTTTTCAGATGAGTTTACATTACATGACTATATAAAAAATGTTTGTATGGAGGCAGGTTTTATTCCAGAGGTCTCTTATCAGAGTTCACAGTGGGATTTAATATTAGAACTTGTTTCTTCCGAGTTTGGCATAACACTACTGCCAAGGTCTATTTACAGCAAGCAAAATAACCCAAACGTTCAAATTGTTCCACTAGCTGAGCCAACATTACCGTGGAGACTTGGCATTATCACGAAAAAAGAGGCATACCACTCGTTTGCTTTGAGAGAAGTTTTAAAGATGTTTTAAGATAGAACGGCAAACCTCTGGGTAAAGGATTTTAAAAGGTGATTTTCAGTTCTAACTGAAATTGCCTTTTTTATTTTGCGCTCGTTTAGTAAAAATGTGGGATATCTCTTCCCAGGTATTTTGGTGTTAGGTAAAACTCTCCTTTATAATATCAATTTTTACTAAAATTGATTGGTAGTTTCTTTATTGAGATTATAGGTAGGTAATGGATTATTTTACCTAATATTCCAAAGGATTCTATCAAAACTCCTGGGGTTAATCATATTTTACTAAGATAATATAGTATAATTCTACCGGACTAAAGCGTTTGTTAATTATAAATATATAAAAATATTTTTAGTAAAATTTATAATGAAAGCATTTACTTTTAGTAAAACTGTAATTATAATAATCCTATAAACTACTAGGAGGGATAGAATGAACGTACCAAAGAAATTGAAATTGTTTTTTCTTTTTACTATTGTAGCAACATTGCTTTTATCTGCTTGCAGCTCTTCCGATACAAACGGGGATAAAGCTGAGGATGGAAAAGTTAAGTTAAGGTTTGCAACTTGGGATGTAGGTGATGATGTCGAGCTGCAACAAGGGTTAATTGATCAATTCAATGCTGAAAATAGTGATATAGAAGTAGTTTTGGAAGCGTACGGCGGCGATTATGACACGAAAATAACTGCTGGTATTGGGGCTAAGGATGCTCCAGATATCATGTATATGTGGAATTACCCTCAATATAAAGATGCTTTAGAACCGCTTGATTCTTATATAAAAGATAGAGGGGAAGAATACAAGAGTAATTTCTATGAAGCATTATGGAACTATAACTCTGTTGGAGAGGATATTTACGGTCTTCCAGTGGGTTATACTACGCATGTTGTTTACTATAATAAAGATTTATTTGATGCAGCAGGACTTGAATATCCAAAAGCTGGCTGGACATGGGAAGATTTACAGCAAGCAGCTAAGAAGCTAACAGATAAAGAAAAGAAGATTACTGGATTTGCTTTCCCAGGTCAACCGGACCCCTATGATTTTGAAATGTATTTATGGGGCAATGGTGCTTCTTATGTAGACAGCAAAGGCAAATTAGATGGAAACTTGAATTCCAAAAAGTCAATTGAAACGTTTACAATGTTCCAAAATATGTTGGAAGACAGTATCGCGATTACCACTGAAGGCTACGGTGATACCGAGATGAAAACAGGCAGAGTAGGTATGCTTATTAACGGCGCTTGGTATCTGTCCGCATTTAAGGAAGCTGGTATTAACTATGGTGTGGTTGAAATTCCATCATTTGGAGATAAGCCAAGTGCAAGTATTGTTAGTTCTTCTGGTATTGCGATGTCAAAGGATTCTAAGCATAAAGAAGCGGCATTTAAATTTATGGAGTTTTGGACAGGGGAACAAGCAAATAAAGCACGACTCTCCTTTGAACTTCCAGTATTAAAAAGCGTAGTTGAATCAGAAAAGCTGCAAGAAGATCCAATAAAGAAGGTCTTTTACAACATGCTGGAACAAAGTGAAGGGTATACACCAACATCGTTTGTAACAGAGGACTGGAGTAAGTTGTCAGATGATTTAAGTTTAGTCTTTGAACAAATCTTTAATCCAAGTACACGTGTTGATCCTAAAGAAGCTTTAAATAGTGTAGCTAAGTAAGATTGTCCATTGATCTGAATGAGAATATATCATGGCAGCATGATATATTCTCATTTTTAAAAAATTTAAACGAAACTGGATTTCATATTCTATAAAGGTCAAACCATTAGAGGGAAAAGTATGTTTACTAAAAAGAACAAACCAAAAAAATTCACATTAGTCCGTAAAAGAGTGCCCTTTTTATTTATTTTACCTTGGATCATCGGCTTTATTGTTTTTACTTTAGGCCCTTTAGTTTTTTCGTTAATCATGAGTCTATTTGATTGGCCAATTGCTGGCGAAGCGAAGTTCATTGGACTTGATAACTTTAAGAAGATGTTTACGGCTGATCCCCAATTTTATGATTCGCTTGCCATCACCTTGAAGTTCGCATTAATATTTGTTCCATTAAACCTCTTTGTTGCTTTAGTGCTCGCACTGCTTATTACGCAGCCAATCAAAGGAATTAAGATCTTTAGGACCATCTTCTATTTACCGGCCGTTGTATCCGGTGTGGCGGTGTCGATTATATGGGGTTGGATGTTTAACTCTGAGTATGGAGTTTTAAATTATATATTATCTTTACTTGGTATTGAAGGACCAAACTGGCTAATTGATCCTAAGTGGGCAATCGTTACCATTGTGATTGCAAGTGCATGGGGCGTTGGTACGATGATGTTAATTTTCTACACGGATATAAAAGGAATTCCACATGAAATGTATGAAGCTGCATCCATTGATGGAGCAGGTCCCATCAGGCAGTTTGTTAGTATTACGATTCCTACCATTACACCAACCATCCTATTTAATGTCATCACTTCTGTCATCGCCGCATTACAGCAATTAACGTTAGTGCTGCTATTAACAGGTGGCGGACCATTAAAATCGACCTATTTCTACGGACTATTTGTTTACAACAATGCCTTTAAGCATCATGAACTCGGTTATGCGAGTGCAAATGCTTGGTTTATGTTTATCATCATCCTGATATTGACGATGATCATCTTTAAGTCATCCTCTGCATGGGTATTTTATGAGGCTGAAGTGAAAAAGGAAAGAAAAGGAAGGAAAAGAAAATGAAGATAACCCGAAAACATAAAATCATTGTTTATAGCATTCTTGTCCTCTTTTCTCTTTATTTCCTATTTCCGTTTATATGGGCTTTAATTACGGCACTTAAATCAGAAGCAGAAGTATTTAGCTTTCCACCTAAATTTGTACCTGATGTACCGCTATTTAGTAATTTTATGGATGCCTGGAATAGCCAGCCCTTTGGGACGTATTTTAAGAATTCAATGATTGTTACCGTGTTGACGACAATCGGTCAGATTATATCCTGTTCCTTAGTTGCGTACGGCTTTGCTAGGTATGACTTTAAATTTAAAAATATTCTCTTTATCCTGCTACTATCCACCATGATGATTCCTTGGGATGTTACGATGATTCCACTTTATATGGAATTTAACATGTTTGGTTGGATCAATACATTAAAACCATTAATCATCCCTGCCTTCTTTGGCTCAGCGTACAATATCTTTTTACTAAGGCAGTTTTTAATGAATATTCCTAAGGATTTAGAAAATGCAGCGAGAATTGATGGAGCAAATGAATTTCAAATCTTTTATAAAATTTTCCTGCCAATCATGAAGGCTCCTTTAACCTTAATTGCTGTATTAAATATTATTTTAGTTTGGAATGACTACTTAGGACCACTTATTTATTTGAATGATCAATCTAAATATACGATGGCACTTGGTTTGGCATCATTCCAAGGTGTACATGAGCTTCAAATTATTCCAATTATGGCGATGACGCTTGTTATGATCATTCCGCCAGTCATCGTTTTTGCCTTTGCGCAGAAATATATTGTTGAAGGAATAAGCGGCTCAATCAAGTAATAAAGTTCGGAGGAAGAGAACATGCAACGTGAAATGAAGAGATGGGAAAATATCCATCTTACGGCACTAAACAGGCTTCCGGCACATACTGATTTTTACAGATACCGTGCATTCGATGAGGCATTACAATTTAATAAAGAAAATAGTAAGGGATATACGTCACTTGATGGTGAGTGGAAGTTTCTGTTCTTGGAAGCTCCTGAATTTTCACCAGTTACCTTTGAAACAGAAGAATTCGATATTGCGGATTTAGATGATATCGCGGTGCCGTCTTGCTGGCAATTACAGGGATATGGAAATATGCATTATACAGATGTGTTATACCCATTTCCGATAAATCCGCCATTTGTGCCTCAGGTTAATCCGACAGGCATTTATTTCAAAGAAGTTTATATAGAAGAAATAAATGAACAAGAAAAAATCATTGTTAAATTTAACGGTGTGGATTCAGCCTTTGATCTCTATGTGAATGGTCATCATGCAGGCTATAGTAAAGGCTCTAGAATGCCATCAGAGTTTGATGTTACTGAGTACCTCCGTAATGGAAAAAATAGATTTACAGTTAGAGTTTACCAGTTTTCAGATGGAACCTACTTAGAAGACCAGGATATGTGGTGGCTTTCAGGGATTTTTAGAAGTGTGGAACTCTATAGAGTGAATAAAGATACGCTTCAAGATGTGTACGTTGAAACATTACCGGATGAAGATTTTAAAGATTTTACGCTAAAAGTAACCGGGAAGTTTCTCACGAGTGAAATTCAGTCAGTAAATGTGAAGCTTTTTCAGGGAGAGAATTTGGTAGATTCCTTCCCAGTTGAAGTGGCTAATGGTGAATTCCAAGTGTTAAGAAAAATGATTGATCCATTATTATGGAATGCGGAGGAACCAAATCTCTATATCGCTGTTTTGGAGTATCATTTAACAGATGGAGAAAAGGAAATTGTTCCGCTCAGATTTGGTGTAAGATCAATCGATATTATTGATAATGAAATGAGAGTAAACGGAAAGAGAATCTTCTTTAATGGTGTAAATCGACATGATTTTAATCCGAGAATGGGCAGAACCGTAACCTATGAAGATATGCTTCAGGATGTCATCTTAATGAAGAAGCATAATATAAATGCTGTAAGAACCGCCCATTATCCTAATAATGATGCTTTTTATGATCTCTGTGATGAATATGGACTTTATGTCATTGATGAAGCAGATCTAGAGTGCCATGGCTTTGAAAACACGGGAAATTATAACTGGATCAGTGATAATGAACTATGGGAAAAGCAGTATGTAGATCGTGCCGTTAGAATGGTGAAAAGAGACCGAAATCATCCAAGCGTCATTATTTGGTCCTTGGGCAATGAATCTGGTCAGGGTAGAAACTTCACAGCAATGTACCAAGCAATAAAAGAAATTGATTCTACTAGATTGGTCCATTATGAAGGAGATCGTCATGCTGCTTATAGTGACATGTATACCACGATGTACACGAGATTAAAGGCACTTGAAGAAATTGGGCAAGATTCCGAAGGCAAAAAGCCGCATATCTTATGTGAATATGGCCATGCAATGGGAAATGGACCTGGCGGGCTGACAGAATATCAAGAAGTGATGAGGAAGTATCCACGATTACAGGGTGGATTCGTATGGGAATGGTATGACCATGGCATCGAACGTTTAGATAAAAATGGAAATACTTACTACTTATACGGTGGGAATTACGGAGATTTCCCTACAAATGGAAATTTCTGCATTGATGGACTTGTATTCCCAGACCGGACACCATCACCTGGACTGATTGAGTACAAGAAGGTTATTGAACCGATTGTGACTGAGGCGTTTGACCTAACTCAGCTCAAGATTAGAATAAGAAACAGGTATGATTTTAGAAACCTAGAAGGAATTCAGGTGAACATTAAGGTAGAATCCTTCACTCGTTTAATAGAAGAAAAGAATATTAATCTTCCATCTATTAACGCACAGGAAGAAATGGAATTGACGCTGCCAATTAATCTTGCAGAAGCCCTAAATTACGATAATGTCCGTATTAAATTAAGTTATTCTGAACCAAATAGTACGAATTATGCAAGTGAAGGTCATCTTATCACTAGTGAGAGTTTCTTGCTTGAAGCAACAGAGGTGAAGAAAATCGTACTGCCAGAAAACCAATTCAATCATGAAAACATCTCTATTGAAGAGAATCGAACACAACTTATTCTTGAAAATGATACGTTTAAAACTGTTTTCTCAAAACTTCATGGAATTCTCGTTTCCTACCAACTAAATGGAGAAGAGATTATTCAGAAGGGGCCTGAGCTTACCCTCTGGAGAGCTGCCATTGATAATGATATGTATAAGAAAAACGATTGGATCAATAAGTACTTCCTGAAAAATGCAAAGGAACAACTATCGTCCTTCTCTTATCAAGTGAACGAAGGCTATGTAGATATTGAAATCATAAAATATTTATCCAGCGTGAATCAAGCATGGGGCTTTGAATTGTTTTACCAGTATCGAATCACTCAAAGTGGGGTATTAAATCTCCAATTGAAAGGCAGTAAAGTTATTAGAGGAAAAGAAATACCTGAAATGCTGCCAAGAATAGGGATTACGTTGCATGTAAACAAAGATTATAATGATGTGACATGGTATGGCAGAGGCGATTCTGAAAGTTATCAAGATAGTAAGAGAAGCCAAAGTATTGGCCTTTATCATAAAAGCGTAGAGGAAATGCACACGGATTATGTTTATCCACAGGAAAATGGTTCAAGATGTGATACTTCTTTCTTAGCTGTAACGAAGGGGAATCAATCCATCCTCTTTAACTTTAAAGAGATTAGGGATTTTACCATTCATGACTATGAAACAAGTGCCTTAGAAGAAGCAACGCACCGAGGTGAAATTAAAAAATCGCCATTCCATGTGTTAACCATCGATTATCGACAAAGCGGTCTTGGCAGTAATAGCTGTGGGGAGGAACAACTTCCATCCTATCGAGTAGGAATTGAAGACTTTGAAATCAGTCTGGAAATTAGGAGCATTCCTAAAGATGATTTAGTAGAAGAGAGTAAATGTTTTAGAGCTAGATAAAATTTCAAAGGCAGGGGAAACCCTGCTTATTTGAAATGATAAAGCTGTAGACTATCATAATTCAAGGAGAAATAGGATGAAATTAGACATTAAAGAGATACCATTTTCCAGATTTGGATCCTATTTTTGCATCTCGCAAGAAAAGGATTCAGAGGCTGTATATATAAGGGACGTTCACGGCGGTGATGACGCGCCATCCAAGCTTTTTCAAGTGGATCTATTAAAAGATGGAGTTGAAATGGATTACGTAGTACGTGCTTCGGAGATTTCCACTTCCTTCTATATTAATGACCAACCGGAGTGTGTTGCAGAAATCATCATACCCGAAGAAGATGAACTCCATATTGAAGTACAGGATGTAGAACTTAGGCTGCGAGCGACAAAGGGAAAATATGATTCTTTAATGGAATTGGAAGATGGAATGTACGAATACCACATCTATCCTAAGGAATTAAAATTAATGATCATGAATCTAAATGGTGATATGTCTATTGATGCACCATGGAATATTATCGGAAATGATTATATTGATATGCGCTTGAAAAATGGACATTTCGTAATCGAAAGCTATCGAACCGTTTATCATAAAAAGAAATACCTCCCTTTTAGCCAAGGAAAAGAACAAGTCGATATGCTTTACAAACAGTGGTTTGATTCTATGAGAAAGGGCTATGATCAAACTGACTATCACCTCTCCTTGGAGAAGGCTTCTTATATTACATGGTCAAGCGTCGTACATCCGGATGGAGTCCTTAAGGATTATGCAATGTATATGTCTAAGCTGTGGATGTATAATATTTGGTCGTGGGATAACTGCTTTAACGCATTGAACTTAGGAGAAAGGTATCCAGAAATCGCCTATGCTCAATTAAAGATTTTCATGGACACACAAGATGAGTCGGGCGCTTATTCGGATTTTGTGAATGACAAATTTATTTCGTACAATTGTATAAAGCCGCCTATTTTTGCCTATGTCTATGAACAGTTAATGGAGCGAAATGATTACTTTAAGGACGAACAACGGTTAAGAAATGTGTATGAGTCTACAAAAAAAGTCATGACCTATTATGAAAATTATCGTACTTTTCATGGCAGACTGCCACACTATAAACATGGGAATGATTCTGGATGGGATAATGCTTCCCTCTTTCATGCGGGGATGCCCGTGGAAGCACCAGACCTTGCTAGTTTTTTAATTCGTTCTTTTGATATCCTCTCCTCCTTTGCAGAAATTCTGGGAGAAGTCGATGCGGCAGGGAGATTTAAGAAGCAAGCAGACTCTTTATTTAACCTATTACTTGAGCGACTTTATGATGGTGATGGCTTTTATGGGCGAGTGGGCAAAAATAGTGAGAAAATCGCGATTAGAAGCAGTTTAATTTTAAGACTGCCAGTATTGATCGGTTATCGCTTTGATAAAACCATTATGGATAGCTTGGTGTCAGACCTTGAAATCAATTTTGAAACGAAATTTGGTCTCGCTACTGAGAGTGTAACAAGTAACTATTATCGGGAAAATGGGTATTGGCTCGGTCCTATCTGGGCGCCAGTTACTTACCTGTTTATCCATGCATTAAAGAAAAATGGCTACAAAGAGGTTGGAAATCGTCTCAGAGATAAGTTTTTAGACCTTACGCTTATAGGCGGGATGGCTGAAAACTTCGATCCGCTTACTGGAAAAGGGTTAGTGGATACATCCTTCACATGGACATCAAGTGTATTTCTGCTGCTGTTAGAAGATCAGCTTAGGGGGGATTAAATGCAAAAATATATGGGAGAAATCGCTCTTACGATTACAGCGATTATATGGGGAAGCGGATTTGTTGCAAGTAGCATCTCCTTGGAGTACTTTACACCCTATCAAATTTTAGCAGGGAGATTTTTAATAGGGGCCATTGTTTTAACCGTAATTTTCCATAAAAAGCTGAAAAATATTAATAAAAGTACTATGATAAAAGGGGCTGTACTAGGGATCTTTTTATATTTGGCCTTTGCACTTCAAACAGTAGGACTTCAATTTACGACACCTTCAAAAAATGCCTTCTTAACGGCTGTGAATGTCGTGATTGTTCCTTTTATTGCATTTGTTATATATAAACGGAAAATTGATATGTATGAACTAATGGGTGCTATTTTGGCTATGGTTGGCGTCGGCATATTATCACTTAAACTCTCTGCTGAAATCAACATTGGGGATTTACTGACACTAGGCTGTGCTTTTGGATTTGCATTCCATATATTCTTTACTGCAAAATATGTAAAAGATTCAGACCCTGTCTCATTAACGCTTATTCAAATGATGACAGCCGCGATAATCGGAATGATCGTTGTTCTTTTCAAGGGAGAAACTTCCTTTGTTTTTGAAAAGGAAGGAATGTTCTCACTGCTTTACCTGGGGATTTTTTCAACAACGATCGCGTATCTATTGCAAACCGTTGCTCAAAAAATGATAACAGAAACAAAAGCTGCGATTATTCTTTCCACAGAATCGTTTTGGGGAATGGTATTTTCCGTTGCGATTTTGGATGAAGCTATGACCATTAAAATGGTGATTGGTGCCATTCTTATTCTAACTGCCATCATCATTTCAGAAACAAAAATGCCTTTTTTAAAAAAGAATAAACTAAAGGAATTAACCTAATTGAATAGGAATAGCAAGATAAAAAAACAAGTAGGTAGGGAGAAATAATGGCCACTATAAAAGATATAGCCAACTTAGCTAATGTTTCAATCACTACCGTATCAAGAGTATTAAATTATGATGAAACATTAAATGTCTCACCAGAAACGAGAAAAAGAGTGTTTGAAGCGGCTGAGGAGTTAGCCTATGTGGTAATTCCGAAGAAGAAGCAAAAGAGTAAATGGAGAATAGGGTTATACGATTCTTTCTCACTCGAAGAAGAATTAGTAGATACCTATTACTTGTCCATAAGGGTCGCCTTGGAAAAAAAACTGAAAAGTAAAGGCATTGACTTTTTCAGAATTGACAAGGAAGGCAATGAGGAGAATCTTAAAAAAATTGATGGAATCTTATGCCTTGGGACCTTCAAAAAAAAGGATATTGAAAAAATTAAAAGTTTTCATAAACCTTGTGTCTTTGTTGATTCCAATCCAGACGAGTATTATTATGATTCCGTTGTGATTGATTTCAATTCTGCCACCAGAAATGCTCTAAACTACTTAACTGAACTAGGTCATGAAAATATTGGCTTTATTGGTGGAGTAGAAACAGATATGTATGGGAATCGATTTAAAGATTTACGACAGGATGTTTTTGAAAATTATTTAAAAGAAAAAGGTATTTTTAAAGAAGAATTAGTGAAAATTGGTGGATATGATCCGAAGGATGGTTATACCAATCTAAGAGAAATGTTAGGATCTGAGCCTAAGCCGACGGCTGTTTTTGTTGCGAATGACACGATTGCAGTCGGCTGCTATAAAGCTGCTTATGAACTAGGGGTCAAAATTCCTGATGAACTAAGCATTGTTGGTTTTAATGATGTCGCTACAGCCCAATATATGGTTCCGCCTTTAACGACGGTTAAACTCTATACAGAAATCATGGGTGAAACTGCTGTTGACTTACTGGTAGAAAGGCTCTCCTCAAAAAGGGAAGTCAGTAAAAAAATCACCATAAATACGAAGTTAATTGTAAGAGAAAGTGCTTCCGTACCTCAAAAGAAATAATGCTATATTGGGGTGCCGGGACACTCCTCTTTTTTATGTCCACATTTTGTTTTACAAGGTGGAGAAAACTTTGAAAAAACTTGCAACTAAAATAAAAAACTGTTCTTTTCGAAGCATTCGTACAAAAATGGTGCTGTTTTTCCTCATAGTTGCCCTGTTTCCATTACTGTTATTTGGATTCCTATCCTATGGAAAGTCTTCTGAAATTGTGAATAAACAATTTAATGAATATGAGCAATTTGCTGTTTCTCAACTCGATAAACAAATCGAAAATATATTTGAGCAAATGTATGTCGTTTCGAAAGATATTAATCAGTATTTATCGGATCCAACCTTGGTCATCTTACAGGAAGAAATCCCGAGAACGTATACAGGGTTTATTGGAATCAAAAACTTTGAAAGATATATAGAGGCACATAAAACGTATGACACAAAGGGAATCTATTTAATTACCAATACAGGTTATTATTATGGAAATAGTCGCTTGGATATACATAATCTCTTTCAAAAGCCATTTTGGAAAGAGATTAATAGCTTAAAAGAAGGAGATCTCTGGATAGGGTTTTATAATTCTGACCATTATTACACTGGTAAAAAAGATGAAAAAATTATCGGACTTGTTTTTCCAATTGAAAGTGATTTTGGGGTATTGAAAGGAAGTAAACTGTTAGTTGAAACAAATGCGGAGGAGCTGTTCTCTTATATTGGTTTTCTAGAAAATGATCTTTACGCTTCTATCACTCTTAAAAATGGTAAGAACCAGGTGGTCTATAAGACAAAAAATGCTCCGAAGGAATTGACAACAGATATTATCTGGAACAACCACTTTGATGCCTATGGATGGGATATCCATGTTCGCATACCTCAAGAGTATTATTATCAATCATCAAATGTGATATTACGTTATACGATAGCGGCTATTTTATTTTCCATCATCCTTGTATCCTTGCTCGCTTTCATATTTTCTGTTCCGCTTACGAAGGGAATTAAAAGTCTAAATTACTCGATGAAGAGAGTCAGTGAAGGAAACTTAGACACACAGATAACCGTTACTTCTAATGATGAATTAGGAATTTTATCTCAAAGCTTTAATGTTATGGTCAATCAAATTAAGGAATTAATCGAGAAAAATAGCATGACTGAACGTTTAAAAAGACAAGCAGAATTAAGGGCTTTTCATTATCAAATAAACCCTCATTTATTATTTAATACCTTAAACTCGATCCAATGGAAGGCAAGGATCTTAGGAGCAAAGGAAGTTCAAGAGATGATCTACCATTTAACAGAGGTTCTGCATGAAAATTTAAATTTTGCTGATGAGTTAATTCCGTTAAAAAAGGAACTCCAGACGATCAAACATTATTTGAAGGTTCAAGAGATACGTTATGGCCAAACATTTGAATATATAGAGAATATTCATTCGGAATGCTTGGACTATTTAATCCCTAGGATGACTCTCCAGCCATTGTTTGAAAATATCTTTTTCCATGCATTTGAAGATGGCGAAGGAAGTATTGAACTAGTGGTGACCGTTAAACCTGAATATCTAGAACTTACCTTAGCTGATAACGGCAAAGGTATGAATGAAGAATCCATTGAAAAGCTTCTCAACCCGAATCATCATGGTGGAAATGGGAGGGGAATTGGTGTTTATAATGTCGACCAACGAATAAGGCTTCACTTTGGAAATGAGTACGGCTTATCAATCGAATCAGTTGTGGGTGTAAAAACAATCTTTAGCATTAAATGGCCGAAAAGGAGATAACGTTGATGATAAAGGTATTAATTGCAGATGATGAACTCATTGTTAGAAAAGGATTAATCGCAACGGTAGATTGGGAGAAATTTGGCATGGAGGTAATTGCTGATGCACCTAATGGACAAAAAGCTTGGGAGCTCTTTCAGCAGCATTGCCCCGATGTAGTCATAACCGATATTGTCATGCCTGAAATGAATGGAATTGAGCTTGCTAGAAACATAAAACAGAGTTCCCCAACTACCAAAATATTATTATTAAGCTGCCATCGAGACTTCACTTTTGCACAGGAGGGGATGAATATTGGTGCTTCTGGTTATATTTTGAAAACAGCCTTTAGTGACCACCAATTTGAAGAATACCTTGGACGCATTGAAAATGAAATTAATCAAACCAATATCCAAAATTCCTATGATTCATCCTATCTAGCAAAGGAATTCTATGAATGGTTATGTGACTTTGAAAATTCCTTTCCCAAGCTAGTGGAGGAGCTGTTTTCCAATGAGTGGAATTGGATGGAGAATCCTTATTTTATTTATTTAATTACCGGACTAAATAGCAGCGAGTTTTTTCAGAAGAAACTGTCTTTTGGGGAAAAGCAATTTGCTTTGATTCCTTGCGGGCATGATCAAGCCTTTATTTTTATCAAGGAAAAGTCAAAAGCAGATTTTGAACATCTTCTAGTTGAGGCTAGAAGTATGGAATCCTCTATTCGTTGGAAGGATCACGGTCCAAATCGAGGAATGAATGAATGGATGGATGGAGTGACAAATCTTTTTCGCAGGTTCAAATTTGGTAAACAATTTAAGGTTTCGATGGAGGATTGGCCATTCCCCATTCATAAGGCTGTTCAAATCATGATCCAAGATTTAGATCAATCTTTTTCATCAAGCTATATTGCCAATGAAGTGGGCTTAAGCAGGAGTCATTTTAGCACCATGTTTAAAAAGACAGTTGGAGAAAGCTTTATTACCTTTATAGAAAAGCTGAAAGTCAAAGCTGCGTGTGAACTTCTTGAAAATACTTCGCTTCCTTTACAAAATATTGGTGAAAAAATAGGCATTCAGGATGGAAAATATTTTAGCAAATGGTTTAAAAAATGTATGGGTACGACACCTTCAGAATATCGACAGGACAAAAAGCAGAATGAAAGCTAACAAAATTCCCTATCATGCATCGCTTTGAGAAAATTCGAACAATAGTACAAAAAGAATAAGATGATAGTAAGTTCTAGACCGCTTTCATTCGAGTTATAATGAAAGCGGTTTCTGATATCTTGAAAGGAAAAAGAGGAGCTAGTGATGAAGAAATTCTGGATGACTTTTCTGACACTCATTTTAGTATTTGTTATGGCTGCCTGCTTAGACCATCAATCTAACAGCGGGGCTAATCAAACAAGGAAAGAAAATAACGAAAGAATAGTTCTTCGTTTTGCAACCTGGGATTCAGGCGAAGCACTAAAAATTCAAGAAACAATTGCTAAAAAATTTGAAGAAAAACATCCATTTATAAAGGTGCAAATGGAGGCCTATGGAGATGAATTTGATCAAAAGCTGGCTGCTGCATTTGGTGCAAAAAACCCTCCAGATGTCATGTATATGTGGAATTATCCAGCCTATTTTCAATCACTTGAACCACTTGAGAATTTTATTAAAAAAGATCCCACAATCGACTTGAATGATTTTTACCAGGGTCTCTTTAACTATTCGACTATGTATCGAAAACTGTATGGTATGCCAGCCGGTTTTACAACAAGAGTGGTCTATTATAACAAGGATTTATTTGATGCTGCGGGTGTCCCCTACCC
Organism: Neobacillus canaveralius; assembly: GCF_047237705.1. NCBI lineage: Bacteria > Bacillati > Bacillota > Bacilli > Caryophanales > Bacillaceae > Neobacillus > Neobacillus canaveralius. The sequence goes on from NZ_JBDFLL010000001.1 coordinate 836,686, forward strand.
AAAGGATGGCTGGACATGGGATGACTTTAAAAGTGTGGCAAAGCAATTATCTAATCCTGCTATCAATCAGTATGGATTCGGAGTAAGACCAGAACCAGATACGTATGACCTCCAAGGCATTGTTTGGAGTAATGGCTTAAGCTTCATTAGTGACGATGGAAAGAAAATCGATAGCTATATGAATAGCCCAGAAACCATTGAATCAATCAAAATGTTTGCAGACATGGTCAAGGAAAAAAGCGCAGTGCTTGTTGGCGGTAAAAATCAACAGAGTGGTGAAGAGTTTTTTAAAACAGGCAAGATTGCCATGTGGGAAAGCGGAATTTGGCCATTGGAAGAGTTTAAAAAAGCTAAGGTAAACTTTGGAACAGTTGAAATGCCTGCATTTAAAGGAAAACCAGTAAGAGGTATTATTTCTTCTTCAGCGATTTCGATTGCAAAGGATTCAAAAAATAAAGATCTAGCATGGGAATTTGTGAAATTTTTCTCCTCCCCAGAAGCAATAAAAATGAGAACAGCTGATTTACCTGTCCGTATCAGCATGGTGAAAGAGTTGAAAACAGATCAGGACCCATTACTTGGGCCATTCTACAAAATGCTAGAAAGATCTAATGCTACACCAGCGTATCTGCTGACTAAGAATTGGGATGAAATCAATCGAAATTTATCGTCAGCAATAAATGCCATCATGCTGGAACAGGATGCGAAAGAATTATTGAACAATGCCGTTATAGATTCAGAGAAATATATGGGGCAGTAAAAAAGGGTTTAGAGATTTTCTACTATAGATCAAATCAATTTTTATCAGGAGGTATTAAGATGATAACTCAAGATTATTTCGGTTTAGAGGATAAGGTGTGTGTTGTAACAGGTGGGGCATCAGGGATTGGGCTAGCTGCTGCAACACTTTTAGCTGAAGTTGGCGCTAAGGTGATTATGGTAGATATTAATCAAGAAAACGGTCAAAAGGCCGTGGCTGAGTTACAGAGGAAAGAATATAGGGCGGAATTCTTACAATGTGATGTAAGTAATGGAAACGATTGTATCGCCGTAAGAGATCATATCGAAAAAAAATACGGTACCATCGATGTCCTTTTTAACAATGCTGGTGTTATCAGAAGAAAAACAGTTGTTGATTTGGAAGAGTCGGATTGGGATTTAGTCATAGATGTCTCCTTAAAAGGAATTTATCTCCTTTCTAAATATTTAATTCCTCTTATGGCTAGTGGCGGCGGAGGAAGTATCATTAATACCGGCTCTGGATGGGGGATAAAAGGTGGAGACCAGGCAGCTGCTTATTGTGCGGCCAAAGCTGGAGTCGTGAATTTAACTAAGGCAATGGCCATTGACCATGGACCGCAAAATATTCGTGTGAACTGTATTTGTCCAGGTGACACCGATACTCCGTTATTACGGGATGAAGCGAAGCAATTACAGTTGAAAGAGGATGATTTTTTAGTATCTTCTGCTAAAGGCCGGCCATTAGAAAGACTTGGAACGCCAAGGGATATTGCCAAAGGAGTATTATTCCTTGCAAGCGACTTGTCAGAATGGGTAACAGGTACTGACCTTATTATTGATGGAGGCGGTTTAGCCTGATTTTTTGTAATATTGGGAATTAACTATTTATCACTTCAAACTACAAGGAGGTAATTTTCATGACACAAAAGGTACACCCTTATATACCGAATATGGTGCCAGAAGTACAAGCAGAAATGCTGAAGGTAATTGGCGCTGAATCCATTATGGAACTATACTCAGGCATCCCAGAGGAGCTACAGCTTAAAGGAGATCTAAAACTGCCGCCATCCTTAACGGAGTACCAGCTTAGACGCCATATTGAAGGAATTCTAAATAAGAATACAAGTGCAAAGGAATATTTGAATTTCCTAGGAGCTGGCTGCTGGCAGCACTTTATCCCCGCAGTTTGTGATGAAATTAATCAGCGTTCAGAATTTTTAACGGCCTATGCGGGGGAACCGTACGAGGACCATGGACGTTTTCAGGCACTTTTCGAGTATCAAAGTTTACTAGCTGAATTAGTAGATATGGATGTTGTAAATGTTCCAACCTTTGACTGGGGGCAGGCGGCAGCAACATCGATTAGAATGGCAGCCCGTATCACCGGGAGGAAGAAAGTCTTACTAGCCAAAACCGTTGCACCCGAACGAAGCAAAATTATCATCAACTACGGAACGCCGGCATTAGAATTTGAATTTGTTCAATTTGATACGAAATCAGGGGCAATGGACTTAGAAGACTTACGAGAAAAATTAACAGAAGATGTTGCAGCCCTTTATTTTGAAAATCCATCCTACCTAGGATTTATTGAGGCACAGGGAACAGAGATTTCTAATCTATTAAAGGAAAACGAAACACTAATGGTAGTTGGAGTCGACCCGATCTCTCTTGGCGTACTGGCACCACCAAGTCATTATGGAGCTGATATTGTTTGTGGAGACCTGCAGCCACTTGGTATGCATATGAATTACAGCGGCGGCCAGGCTGGTTTCATTGCCTCGCATAATGATGTGAAAGTGGTCAATGAGTACCCATCCCGATTGTTTGGTATTGTCCCTACGGTGAAAGCAGGGGAATACGGCTTTGGAGATGTGGCATATGAACGGACCTCATTTGCTCAAAGGGAAAAAGGAAAAGAATCCGTTGGAACGCAGACCGCATTATGGGGCATTACAGCAGGAGTTTATTTAGCCTTACTTGGTCCAAATGGTATGCAGGAAGTAGGCCAAACCATTATGCAGAATAGCCAGTATGCTGCTCAAGAATTAAATCAAATTGCCGGTGTAACAGGGTCACGGATACATTCATCATTTTTTAAAGAGTTTATCGTCGATTTTAATCAAACCGGCTGTTCAGTTGAACAAATTAATCAAAGGCTTTTAGAAAAGAAGATTTTTGGTGGAAAGGACCTCTCACTTGAGTTCCCTGAGTTTGGCCAATCAGCATTATTTTGTGTAACCGAGGTTCATACGAAAGAGGATATTGACCAGTTAGTCCAAGCGATTAAGGATATTTTAGCGTAATAACCGAAAGAAGAGAGGAGCATTCAGACATGAAAAGGATTCAACGCACAAGCAAGACACGGGATTTTCATCAAGCAAAATGGAATGAACCGATTATTTTTGAACTCCATCAGCCAGGGGAAAAGGGTGTGGAGCTGCCGCCAGTAAACGAAAAAATCACATTAGCTGTAGGAGATGGAACATCGGCCATTCCAGCAGCAATGCAGAGAACAAGTAAGCCCAATCTCCCTGAAGTTGGTCAAGCGCGGGTATTACGACATTACTTGAGGCTTTCCCAAGAAACACTTGGTTCGGATTTTAATGTAGAAATCGGCCAAGGAACCTGTACGATGAAGTACATTCCAAAAATAAACGAATTATTAGTTCGTGATCCAAAAATGATGGAGCTTCATCCATTACAGAGTGAAGATACCGTTCAAGGAATGCTTGAGATTTTCTACAAGCTGGACTTATGTATGAGAGAAATCTCGGGAATGGATTATTTCTCCTTCCAGCCCAGCAGTGGAACGCAAGCACTGTTTGCGATGGCATCCATCGTAAGAAAATACCATGAACAAAAGGGCGAAGGAGATCAGCGGAATGAAATCATTACGACGATTTTCTCTCACCCATCACAGGCAGCAACAGCAGCCGTTAAAGGCTATAAAATTATTACCTTGCATCCGGATGAGAATGGCTTTCCTGATATTGAAAAGTTAAAAGCGGCAGTGTCTGAGCGAACAGCAGGATTTGTTGTAGCAAACCCTGAGGATACAGGCATTTTTAATCCAAAAATAAAAGAGTTTACAGATATTGTCCACCAAGCAGGCGGTCTTTGCTTTTACGACCAGGCGAATGCGAATGGCCTTTTAGGAATCACAAGAGCAAAAGAAGCGGGCTTTGATATGTGTTTCTTTAATCTTCACAAAACCTTTGCTGCCCCGCATATGTGCGGCGGACCAGCAACGGGTGCGCTCGGTGTGACAGCAGAACTGAAAGAGTTCTTGCCAGCCCCAATTGTTCAATATCAGGAAGGGAAATATTCACTCCAATACGATCTAGAGCATTCAATTGGAAAGGTTCGTTCCTTCCATGGCGTAGCTCAAACGGTATTGCGCGCCTATGCTTGGATTCGCGCACTCGGAGCGAGCGGACTTAAAGAAGTGGCGAAAACTGCCGTGTTAAACAATAACTATATGTATCACAAGGTTTTAGCGATTCGCGGCGCGGGTGCACCATATGTCAAAGGACACCGCCTTGAGCAGGTCCGTTATAGCTGGGAGCAGTTAACAAAAGAAACGGGAGTAACTACAGAGGATATTCAGTTAAGAATGACTGATTTCGGTCTCCATTACTGGACTAGCCACCATCCTTATATCGTGAAACAACCGTTTACCCTTGAGCCAACAGAGTCTTATTCAAAAGAGGATTTAGATGAATATATCAATGCACTAGAGCAAATATCCAAGGAAGCATATGAAATCCCAGAAATCATCAAAACTGCCCCGCATAATAGTACAATACACAAAATTGACGAGCAAGATTATTTGGATGATCCAGAGAAATGGTGTATCACTTGGAGAACTTATTTGAAAAAAACAGAAGCACATAATCTAGTGAAATAGTAATAGTGCATTTTTTAAAAAGAGGGGGTTAAAAAATGAAAAAGTACATGTCGATTATGCTAGTAATGATTTTGCTCATGCTGTCCGCCTGTTCTAATAATACTGCAGGGGATGAAGAGAAAACGGGGGATTCAAAAAATCCTGCCGGGACAATCACGGTATGGGGATGGGATGTCGCTGCAGCAACGATGGAAGCTGCAGTTGAGGGATTTCAGAAGAAGTATCCTGATGTAGACGTGAAGGTAGAGGATTTTAATAGCTCCGATTTATACGATAAATTAACAGTTGGTCTGGCAGCACGGGGTTCAGGATTACCGGATGTTGTGTTAATGGAGGATGAACGAATTCCTGGATACTTACACCAATTTCCCGAAGGATTTGTAAATTTGAACAAGCTTGGGTATGACCAATATAAAGATTCTTTCAATCCAGCTAAGGTCGCTGCTGTTCAGAATAAAGACGGGGATTTCATCGCGGCCCCATGGGATATTGGTCCTGCTGGAATGTTCTACCGAGTAGATTTCTTTGAAAAGGCAAATATTGATCCAAATACCATTCAAACATGGGATGACTATATTGCAGCAGGGAAGAAGATTAAAGAAGCTACTGGTGCGCAGTTATTGCCGATAGATATACCGAACTATGATGGTGTTTTCCAAATGATGATGCAGCAGCAAGGACTTTCTTATTTTGATAAGGACGACAAAATCACCCTGCAATCCAAGGAAGCGATCCGAGCCATGGAAGTCATCAAAAAGCTTCATGAAGAGGACTTGGTCCTAAACAATAAAGGATGGGATGGGATTGTAACGGCAACAGTAAATGGTAGTGTTGCTACCATTCCTTATGGTGTTTGGTATGCAGGAACTATCATGGATCAAGCGCCAGATTTAAAAGGAAAATGGGATGTATTCTATCTGCCGAGCTTTGAAAGTGGCGGCACCAGATATGCGAATGTAGGGGGATCATCTGTGTTGATTCCTTCATCAAGCAAAAATCAATCTGCTGCCTATGCCTTTGTGGAATTCTTTACAACAGATCCAGAATCCCAATTGTTAGGATTTGAAAAGTATGGGCTTTTCCCATCCTTAAAGGAAACGTATAGCACTCCAATATTTACTGCGAATAACGAGTACTTTAATAATAGTCCCATTTTCAAAAAGTTTGCTGATATTGTTGATCAAGTGCCACAGATTAACTTGAACGAAAACTTTGCAAAAGCAAGCAGTTTAACGAGTAATGCACAGGCAGCAATTTTACTCGAAAACAAATCAGTAGAGTCTGGATTAAAGGATGCAGAGGAACAACTAGAAAATGAAATAAAAAAATAGATTTTTAGAAAACGAAAGAGCTGAGTATTCTAATTTTTCTCAGCTCTCTCTTATTCTAAAATCTCTTTAAGTTAGGAAGGTGGCTCGTTTGGAGCAGACAGAAAAGGTTTTAAATACCGAAACGAACTTTCAAGTCAAAACGAGAAAAAGTCTTTTGACCCCTAAAAACGTCCCATATGTTTTTATCGCACCGGCAGTGCTGTTAATCTTGATATTTACCGTTTATCCCGTGATTTTTTCGTTTATCTTAAGCTTTCAAGAGGTACGGGGGCTGGAGAAAACATTTGTGGGTCTAGCCAATTATACACGGTTATTTCAGGATCCGGTTTTCTATAAATCACTTTTAAATACCTTTCAAATATTGATTGTTCAAGTTCCAATCATGCTCTTTCTCTCTTTACTGATTGCAGTGGGCCTCCATTCTTCCATGCTAAAGGGGAAGGCGTTTTTCCGAATTTCTTTCTTTATGCCTGCCATCACAGCGCTTGTTGCTGCGTCAATTGTTTTCATGATCCTATTAGATGAACATTTTGGTCTCGTCAACTATTTATTATCATTCTTCGGTGTTGAAGCCGTCCCTTGGTTAACCACCCCATTTTGGGCAAAGGTCTCTGTCATTCTTGTCATGACTTGGAGATGGACTGGATACAATATGGTGATTTTCTTAGCTGGCCTACAAAATATTCCATCAGAATTATATGAAGCAGCAAGTATTGATGGAGCAAGTAAAGTAAAGCAATTTTTCATGATCACGATTCCTCAATTAAAACCTGTATTTATTTTTACTGTTGTCATGTCAACTATTGGCACCCTTCAGCTATTTGATGAGCCGTTCATTTTGACTCAAGGCGGACCAAATAATGCCACGATGACGATTACGCTATATTTATATGAAGCAGGCTTTAAATTCTTTGACTTTGGATATGCTTCAGCGATTGCTTATGTTCTTGTCATCATAACGGCAATCATTTCATGGGTTCAGATGAAACTAGTAGGTGATGATTAATGATCTATTCTAAGAAACGATCCTCGAAAATAGGGCTTTATTGTTTATTAATAGCAGGTGTGTTTTTATCGATTGCGCCGTTTTATTGGATGCTTGTCGGTTCTACCCTGCCATCAGGAGAGATTTTTCGTTTACCTCCTAAACTTCTTCCAGGTGACTACTTAGTAAAGAATTTACATTCGCTTAATGAGTCATTGGGGTTTGCCAAAATCTTTTGGAATTCATTGTTTATTGCACTCGTTTATACATTGGTTAGCACACTTATTAGTTCAATGGCTGGGTACGCATTTGCAAAATTTAATTTTAAGGGTAAGAACTTGTTCTTTTTTATTATTTTATGCACACTAATGATTCCTTCTCAGGTGACATTGATTCCTTTGTTTGAAATGATGGTTACCTTTAATTGGTTAAACACGTATCAAGCGATTATTTTACCAACCCTTGCTTCTCCTTTTGCGATTTATTTGATGAGGCAGAATATGAAATCTGTTCCAGACTCGATTATCGAGGCATCACGTGTAGATGGGGCAGGAGAATTAAAAATATTCTTCACGGTTATCTTGCCTGTAACAAGACCTGCAATGGCAGCTGTTGCTATTTTTCTATTTATGTCACAATGGAATAGCTTACTCTGGCCGCTTATTACGCTAAATTCGGAAGAAATGTTTACTCTGCCTGTTGCATTATCCAGTTTAATCGGGATGGCGCGGATTGATTATGGACAGTTAATGTTAGGAACTGCGTTATCTACGGTCCCCATTATGGTCTTTTTCCTATTGCTCCAAAAGCATTTTATTTCTGGGATTTTAGGTGGTGCGGTAAAAGAATAAGAGGTAGGTAGGGTCCTAAAATTAGAGAGCCCAGCGACAAGGTTATGTCACTGGGCGTCTTTTTATATGGACTCTGCCGCTTTTCTCTCTTTAAATTCTGCTTTAATCTGAGTTAATGTATCAGTGTCTGTAATCAGTTTTAAAGCAGTTAGTGCAAGAGCTTTAGCACCGGTGATGAGTGCTTGGTCTCCTTTAGGAGAGGCTGCGGCTTCTCTAAATGGTACCGTATGCGGAATAAGATCGCTCGCACCAATTTTTATATAGGGATGAATGGTTGGGACAACCTGACTGATGTTTCCTGCATCTGTTGAGCCGATGCCTTTGTTTCCACCTTCAACCACGGTTTCACCTAGTTCTTCAACGATTTCCTTGAATACAGCATTATAACTACTATTTAATAGAAGATTGTCAACTTCATTTTGGAAAGCAATCACGTTTAACTTTGCCCCTGTAGCCAATGCGGCACCTTCCGCCACTGCTTTTACTCGTTGAGTAACTTCGTTCAAACCAGTTCTTGTTGCAGCTCGGATGTAAAATCTTGCTTTTGCATATTCAGGGATAATATTTGGTGCATCCCCGCCATGGGTGATGATTCCATGAATCCGTACATCGCCCGGTAGTTGCTGCCTTAATGCATTGATTCCATTAAAAAGCTGAATAACTGCATCGAGTGCATTTATTCCTTCATGCGGGTTAGCTGATGCATGTGCCGGCTTTCCAATAAACTCAAAATCTAGTGGATCTACAGCTAGAGATGAACTGGTTAGTCGTGTCTCACTATTCGGGTGAATCATTAGTGCGGCGTCAATCCCGGTCACTAGTCCGTGTTTAACAAAACTGCCTTTTGCACTGCCGTTTGGCCCGCCTTCTTCTGCCGGGGTACCGAAAACAACGGCTTCTCCGCCTGTTTCTTGTAAAACTTTACTCAAGGCAATCGCTGCAGCAACACTAGTGGTTCCAATAATATTATGTCCGCATGCATGTCCTAGGCCTGGAAGGGCATCATATTCGGCTAGGAATGCAATGGATGGACCTGGTTTTTCTGACTTTTTACGAGCAATAAATGAAGTTTCATGTCCAGCAACTGCCTTTTCAACCGCAAAGCCTTCTTTTAAAAGAATGTCGGCCAAGAGGGCAGAAGCAAAAAATTCTTCATTGCCGATTTCAGGACTTTCATGAATTTTCTGACTAGTTGACAGGTAAAGCTCTTTATTGCTTTCTACATTTTCTATAATTGTTTCTTTTAAGGCGTTTATGGATATAACAGTTTCTGACATCGTTTTTCCCCTCCTTAAATTGTCCAGCTCCAGCGCCAGAGGAAAATTGAACTGCATTTTTCCCTTTTCAAGGCGCTTCCGCTTTTCTTTCTACCAACCAATATTGCTAAGTGGCACGAATGTTGGAATCATGTTGCCTTTGTACTCTTTTTCAATAAATTCTGCTGTATCTTCTGATTGGTAAAGTTCTGCTATTCTCTTATAAGTTTTGTTGTCTTTGTCTTTTGCTTGGACAGCGATAATATTCAGGTAAGGGGTAGCTGTTTCACTTTCAGCAAAAATCGCATCTTCTAATGGGCTAAGACCTGCATCACCGGCAATCCCGTTATTGATCACAGAAGCAGCAACGTCTGGCAATGCTCTAGGTGTTTGCGCTGGTACAACTGGAACAAATTCAATGTTCTTAGGGTTTTTCTTTATTTGAGTAAGATCTCCATTTGGATCAAAATCTTTTGGTAATTCAATAAGTCCAGCTTCTTGAAGAAGTAATAATGCACGGCCTTGATTGGATGCATCGTTCGGAAGCGCAATTTTTGCACCATCTGGAATGTCTTTGACATCTTTGTGTTTTTCAGAGTAAATTCCCATTGGGGCAAGGACGGTAGTTGCGATTGGCACTAGGTCTAATTTGTGTTCTTTAATAAATACATCAAAATAGGCAACGGTTTGGAATGCATTAACATCTATTTCACCTTCTGCAAGTGCAGTGTTGGGAGCAACGTAATCTGAGAATGATACGATTTCGATATCGATTCCCTCTTTTTCAGCCTTTTTCGCTACAAAATCCCAAATACGTGTATCGGTTCCGCTAACACCAAGCTTAACGGTAGTGGTTTCTTTACCCTCTGATGTTTTCTCAGCGCAGCCAGCGCCAATAATCGCTAATGTAATAATAATGATGGATAGTAAAAGTTTTTTCATCGTATTTTTCCTCCTAGTTATCTTCGTCTAATTTTTTTTGCTGCTATATTCCCAAATGACTGTAGACCTTGTACGATCACAATCAGAATTCCTACTGTAATCATCATCGTGACTGTATCAAAACGCTGGTAGCCATATGTAATTGCCAAATCTCCAATTCCACCGCCGCCGACTGCCCCAGCCATTGCCGAAGCACCAACAAGACCGATGGTCGCGATTGTCAGGGCAAGAACTAGTGAGCTGAGTGCTTCAGGAATTAAAAATTTACTAATAATTTGCCATGGGGTTGCGCCCATTGCCTCTGCTGCTTCAATGACACCAGGATCAACCTCTAGTAAGGAATTTTCTATCAATCTGGCAATATAGGGTCCTGCATAGAAGACGAGAGGAACTACTGCTGCTGCGGTTCCAATCGAAGTTCCAACAATCAACCTTGTAACGGGTATCATTGCCACCAATAAAATGATGAACGGAACAGATCGGAAAATATTAATAATTCCATTCAATACATTAAAAACCGGCAGATTCTGAAGCAGATGGCCTTTCCGTGTTACGACAAGTAAGATTCCCAGCGGCAGTCCAAGGATGGTTGAGAACAAGAGTGAAAAAGCAACCATCTGGACCGTTTCAATTAAAGCAGAAATAATTTGCTCTGAGTTAACTAGCATGTGCTGTCACTTCCTTTATGCTGATTTTCTTCTGGTTGATGTAGGTTAATGCACGGATGATTTCTTTGTCAGAGCCTTGGAACTCAACAATTAAGTTTCCAAACGGTGTGCCTTGAAGCTCAGTAATGGTTCCGAACAGGACATTGATATGAATATCAAACTGTTTGGCAAGTTCGGAGAGCAGGGGCTGACCGGATGTGCTGCCTACAAAATTAATTCGGTAAACCTTTTGCATTCCGTCATGTTTTTGAATGATTTCTTTTATAGAATCAGGGATCTGGTCGTTCATGACAGAGCTTACAAAGTTCTTTGCCGTCTCCGTTTTAGGAGATGAAAAGACGTTAAACACCGTGCCTTCTTCAATAATTTTACCGGACTCAATCACTGCCACTCGGTCGCAAATTTCTCTGATGACCGCCATTTCATGGGTAATGATTAGAATGGTTATGTTGTATTCCTTATTGATTTTTTTCAACAGCTGTAAAATGGAGCTGGTTGTCTGTGGATCAAGTGCAGATGTGGCCTCATCACAAAGTAGAATCGATGGCTGTGTTGCCAAGGCCCTTGCAATTCCAATTCGCTGCTTTTGTCCGCCTGAAAGCTGGTCAGGATAATAGTCCGCCTTGTCGGCCAACCCGACAAATTCTAGTAATTCCTGAACGCGCTTCTTAATACCATCCTTTGGAACTTTGGCAAGTGTCAGAGGCATTGCGACGTTGGCAAACACTGTTTTTGAGTTTAATAGATTAAAGTGTTGAAAAACCATGCCAATATTTTTCTTAATCTCACGGACTTCTTTTACGGACATCGAAGTGAGGTCATGACCATCGACGATTACACTACCTGAGGTCGGACGCTCTAGTAAGTTTACACAGCGGATAAGTGAACTTTTCCCAGCACCGCTAAACCCGATTACTCCGAAAATCTCTCCCTTATTAATCTTCAAATCAATTCCATTCAAAGCTGCAACCTGCTGCCCGCCACTTTCATAAACCTTTTTAAGATTCTGAAATTCGATCATGGTGTATCTCTCCTTTTTTAACAAATAAAAAACCCTCTTCTTGGAAACAAGAAGAGGGCATGCCGATGCAAAGTAATAGCAAAAAACTCTTCTTATCTCCCAAGCTTGCTGCTTGCTGGATTTGGCACAGTCCCCAATTGGTTCCGCTGCCGAGGTGTCATAGGGCCAGTCCCTCAACCTCTCTGGATAAGAAATATTATTCAGTTAAAAATAAAAAACCTCTTCTTGAAAAAGAAGAGGGCAAATTGAAATAATTAGCGTCCTCTTCTTATCTATCAAGTCGCACTTGCTGGATTTGGCACAGAATCTTGTGATTCCGCTGCCGAGGTGTCATAGGGCCAGTCCCTCAACCTCTCTTGATAAGAAGTATTTTTACTTTATTCATTTTTTGAACTTGTTAATTAATTTACTGTAGGGATAGTGAAAAGTCAAATCCCTTTTTTAAAATAATAATTAATTCCTTGGTTTTAAAGCGTTCTCAGTGCTTATAAATAGGCATTTTTAATAAATAAAAAAAATTTACTGCTGGCCTTCGCAAAAAACAAAAAAAGAGCGATAGTTTTCGCTCTCTTTCTTGAACTTTAAACAACTATCTTCTTTTTACCAAACAAAGTACCCCTTGGATGATTAACACAAGTGAGAATAAAAGGACAGCTATGACACCAATTAGGAGAACTAACGGACTAAGCGGCGCTAAGAATCCAGTTAGCTCTACTCTTAATAAGGCAAAACCGGCAAGGATACATAAGAAGTATAAAAACGGACTGCGATCTAATACACTCATTGCATATTCACTCCTTTCTTGGGGTTAATTCATTACTATTCATAAAAGGAGTATTTTATTTACCAGAATAATAAATCAGTCACAAATAACTATTTATTTGGAAAATTAATCCTCCTGTTCGGGTGGGTAGAGTAGGTCTTTTGGCATTTTATCTGGATGAGGATTGATAGGTGACTATATGAGCAAGGATTTGGAAAGTATAATTTTTAATTAGTTGTTTTTGAAGGAGATAGTCCATCCATGTGGAAGCTGGTATTTATTTTCTTTTTTATTCTTGTTATCATTGCTTTTCTAGTCCCAAAGAGATTGACTAAAATTGAATTATATACAACGAGTCTTTTTGCTTTGGTATTTGGTATCAATGTAGATTTGGTTCTCGTCTTTAAATACCATTTGTACGGATATTTTGGTGAAGGTTTTCAATGGCTGGGGTTTGTTGGAGAATTTCTTTACTTTATTCCAGTCAGTATTTTGTTCTTAAACTATTATCCCTTTAAACGGACTAACCAACAGAAACTCTTTTATATCCTTGCATGGACAGCAGGATCCTCCATTATTGAATTTATTGTTGAAAGGACTCACTTTTTTAACTATACTGGCTGGAAGCTCTGGTATTCCATCTTTCTATATCCCATCGTTTTTCTAATCTTGGTGTCTCATTTAAGGATGGTTAGGAGAATTATAAAATTAGATCGATAAAAATGGGGTTGGATTCTACTGAATCCAACCCCATTTGTTAGGATAACTTAAACTTCATCAAAATGCTTCCACACTTTTCTTCACTACTTTTTCCGCTTTAAGCTCCGGATGAACCCTTCGTATGACGGTTGGTCTTAAAAGAGTAAGTACTACACACACACATAATCCAGATGACAGGAGCAGAACCCATTCTGCAGGGAAGACATCATACAGAAATCCATACAGCACCATACCTAATGGTGATAAAGCAATTGCTACTGTTTCAATGAGTGAAAATACACGTCCCTTAAATTCGTCGGCAATTTGTTTTTGCATCATCACTTGTGTTGGCGTGTTAACGAAAACAATACACACTCCTAAAACAAATTGAAGAAGAATGTAGTAACCAAACATGATGTTATAAGACATAATGAAGAGTAATGGAAGAGTGGAACTTCCCATGACGACCCCCATGAGAACAATGCCTCTTTTTGAAACCAGCAGTGGAAATTTTATCTCTTTCCGAATGGAGAGATAAATCGATAACAGCAGCATACCGACCGCGAAGGCACCTTCTGTAAAACCAAAATGATGGGAAAGCATTTTTAATTTTTCAATCAGAATAAAGGAATATCCAACCTGATAGGCACTGAAAAGGAAATTAACTAATAACGCAATCCAGATAATGGTCATCAACATCGGCTGTAATTTTAAATAGGATACACCGGCCTTCATTCCTTGCCACATGGATTCTTTCGACTTCTCCACTGTTTCTGCTTTTTGGACAGCGAACAAAGTGAAGTTCATCGTAGCATCGAGAACGATTGCCACCGTTGAAGCAGCCATATAGAAAATAAGGAAAATTGGCATGGAAATCACTCCATACAAGAGTCCTCCGACTGCTGGAGAAGCAATAGCCGCAAAGGAAACAGACATTTGATTTAATGACATGGCTTTTTGAATTCTTGTTTCATCCACAAGCCCTGTAATCGAGGAAGTGAACGCTACACTGGAGAACATGGATGTAAGGGACAGAAGGCAGGTAGTAATATAGATAGCGGTTAAAGATAATCCAGAGGTGACACTGACGACTAACAATCCCCCTATCCCTAAGGTCGTCGCTATTTGTGAGGTAATTGCAATCCTTTTCCGTGGGTACTTATCGATGATATAACCTGCAAATGGAGCTGCGATGGTACGAGGCAATACATTACATATCAAATTCAGTGCAAAACTTTTCGCCGATCCTGTTGCCTGCAAAATATAAAAACTAATTGCAAATGAATATACCTGCGAACCAAACGAAGCAATCAGTTTGCTGATGGTGAATGTCCAAAGATGATAAGTGGCTTTTTTCAACATTACACTGCTATTCATAAAAATCTCCTCTTTTCTTTAAAGTTTAATTTAATTAAACAAATCATAACACGAAGTTTTTACCAAATCAAGTAATAAGTTTAATTAAATTAAACAAATTTATTTTCATTTCGTTTACATCTTTCAAATTATGGATAAGTTTAATATAATTAAACAAAGAAACGTTTTAAGGAGTTGCTCTTTACATGTTAGGAGACCGTATACGAAAATTAAGAAAGCAGAAAAAGCTGACGCTTGAAGCCCTGGCAGGAAAGGGACTTACCAAGGGCATGCTCAGCTTAATCGAGAACAATAAAGCACAGCCCTCTATGGAGAGTCTTGCCTATATTGCTGAGGGATTAGGGGTGGAAGTAACTGATTTATTAGAGGAAGTCAGTACAATGGAATTAAGAGAAGTTCTTGAAAAAGCAGAAAAGCTGTACAATGAAAAAAAAGATAAAGTCGATGATAAATACCAACAGCTTTTAACCCTTATCGAACCCTATATAAAAAACCTTACACAAGGGTATGAGGGGGCACGCTTGTTAGATATTTATAGCAGAAGTTTATATGAAGAAAAAATACCTGGCTGGGAGAACCTCGCAGGCCTTGCTGCGACTATGTATGACAAGATGAATGTAACAGCCAATCGTGCGCAAATTGCAATATTTCGTTCTATGGTCAAATTCATTGAACATGATTATTCCAATGCATTAGAGATATTACTAAGCGAACGTATGGAAATCAAATCAAATCATGTCTATATGGACCCCATGACACAGGTTGACCTTGACTATACAGAAGCGATTCTTCATTTTGCAGTTGGTGACTATAAGACGGCCTCTCATGTAATGGAGAATGCCTTGATTTTTTCAAAAAAGCACAGAATCTTTTATCGTGCTGATGATTTATACAGAATCGGTGCCGGACAGGCCATGATGTTTAGTGATAAAGAAAAGCGAGAGCATTATTTACGTAAGTTAAAGCAATACGGTGATTTTGCTGAGGATTCGTTGTCCATCCTCGTTCATGACCTCCTTATTGCCATGACTTTAATTGCTGAGAATAAAGAGTACGCCAATGCCATTGAAATTCTTGACCATTACTTAGCCAACCCGCAGGAAGAAGAAGTGGTGGAATCACTTTATACAATTGAAAAAGGAAAAGCTTTATATGGTCTTGGAGAATTTACGGAAGCGATTCGTCAATTTGAAAAAGTAGAGACTCCGACCACTACTCACCATCCATTTGATTTGTCACTTTTTTATGTTCGCTATTCATACAAAGCTTTATGCCATGTGGAGCTTGGCGAAATGGAAAATGCGCTTCAATCCGCAGAAATGGCAGTGAAGAATTTTAAAAACATCCCATCTTTGCCTTTCAAGGAATTTGCGATTGAGACATACAATGCTATTCTTGCAAAAATTAACCCCGTACAATCCTAAGTGTACGGGGTTCTTTTTTTGTTTGAAGCTAGCTCCAGCCATGAAGTTACATCCCACGTTCAAACCCTCGTTTAAACTTTGGTTTTATTTTTCGGTCGATCTTTTTACCCACATCAGGTTCGAGAGTACGATCTGCTTCATTTCCAATCACTTTAAAACTTTCCTTTGTCATTTGATAGGAAGGAACTTCACTTGTATTTTTAAATTTTTTCTTTTGAGCTTTTGGAAGTTTATATAACACGCCAACTTTTACTTGCTGCACTTCTTTTACACCTTGTATAATCAGCTGCATTGCAAAAATCGCCAGCATGAAGGCAGCTAAAATCCACAAGTACCAGTAGCGGCCAGAAGCAATGGTGGTCCTGCCTAATTCTCCAATTAATCCTGACCATTCATGGGTTATCGACATTGGCGGATCCGCACCCATTGGATCAAAGTCTAGTTTTGTCCCGCCAAAGAAAAATTTAAAAATCCCTAAATGAATAAAGATTAATAGAACTTGGATAAATTGTGTTCCTAATAAAATCGTTAAACGGGCACTAATATGCGGGAAGATGTGCCGCCAGAAGAGATGAAATCTACTGCCGCCTAAAACGCGCGCACTGGCAATAAATTCATAATCAAGAACTCGCTTTATCTCACTACCTAGTAAAACACTTGTTAACGGAACGACCAGGATGGTTAAGACGAACATTTCTAGTAAAATTCGTTCCGTAAACGTATAGGTAAATTCATAGCCAAAGCCAGTAAACGCCGGCATTAAGATCGGCGCCAACAGAATATATGCCACCAAGCTTAAAGGCAGGAAATGAATTGAGTCTATTAACTTTGCTAGCCATTGCTGGGTGCGGGGTCCTAAGTAAAAAGCATAAAAAACACCAAACAATAGCCCGCCAACTACACGTAATAATGCGATTAACAATGCAAAAATCAACGTATATTTCGCACCGATCACTAACTGGTCAAAAAGACTGAAGCCTAATTTGTCGGATCCGAAGAAAAAGGGCTTTGTTGGCGCATGTGGAGCAGCACCAAGCAGCGTCGCGCCATCTTCTGCGTAATATAGTCTGACTTGATCAACGTGGTTGTCGGTTGTGACCGAATAAATAATGCTGTAACTGATCGTTACAATGAAAAATAAAGCCCCAAGCGCAAATTTCCAATTTTTCATATGACGGTAAAAAATAAAGAATACATTGATAAATGGACGGAATGGTGATATTTTTCTTAGGTTAATGGATTTAATAGAATAAAGGATGTTATCAAAAAACCTCTTTGTCCCCTCCACCATATTTCCAATGCGCCATCTTTGCCACCAGGAACTCCGTCTTGTTTCGTAAGATAGTGGCAGATCTTCCTTTAGCCATAGATCTACTAACTGGAATAGAAAGTAAAAAGGTGTAAAAATAAGACCCAAAGTAACAAAAATAGTTATAGGTTGGAAGTTATCAAGTAAGTAGAAAGTTAGCCCGTGTACGTTAAAAATTCGTTCAATAATAAATTGGCTGGAAAGTGTTCCCCAAATAATAATTTTTATATGATGGAATGAAAGAGGCATGATGTTTTTTAAAATATGTCTAATTAAGATATTGAATTTGTCTATCCCTTTGCTTTTGACAAAGGTAACATATACCTTCAAAAACTCTTCTTCAATCATAAGGAGGAGGATTTTAAACATGGACACAAGCGGTAAGATTGCTAACGTTACAATTGGAGCAAAATAGGCCTTTTCTGTAAAGCTGGCAACCCGAAATAAATCGACTCCAAACGACTTAAAGATCATAATAGATAGTACTTGTAAAAGAGTACCGAGTATCAAGTCTGGAACAGACTCCAGCACATCAAGTAATCTCTTGATAGGACTAAGCACGATTTTAGGCAAAAAGGCGGACCCTAATGCGAGAAGAAGGGCGATACTGAAGCCTGCCAAAAGAGCACCTAACAGGATTTGCATGGAATAAATAAATGCCGGCCCCATAATCTCCATCATCGGGGCACCACCCGTCTGCGATCGTTCGAACTTATAAATCCATGACTCTGGTTTCATTAAGTCCTTCCCAAAAGAGAATAATTGATCAAGATACCCTGTTGATTCTGGAGTTCCTCTAGTGGAAAAATATTGTGGGAAAATACTCACACAAAATATAGATACCATTCCAAGTAGATAGTATGTAAATAATCTAATAAACCGCAAAATTCCCCACCTCATTTCTCCTCCTTCAAAGTTATTACTTTCGTACAATAGAAGTAGTGTCACGTAAAAGAAATTATATTCTAAATTTTCACTCCTTTCAACCTGCTAAAAAACTAGAAAGCATATTGAACTTAGATTACTGTCCAGCTCCAGCGCCTAGGGGCTCTGGGTCATAAGCCAATCCGTCAAGAAGGTTAAAGAACAACCTTCTCGCCGGCCCGTCTTATGCCTGTCGCCCCTGAGCAAGGCGCTTCCGCTTTTCGGGTTATTTCCAATAATTTCTATGTCTCATTTTTGGACGTAAGCAAGGGTGGATTTGTTACAATGATTTTGTGATAAAATAAAACTTATAAGAAAAATTTTTTGCATAAGGGGAAATGACTATGATTCTCGTTGTTGGCGGTGCTGGTTATATCGGCAGTCATCTTGTTAAGGAATTAGTGGAAAAGGAAGAGGTAATCGTATTAGATAACCTGTCTACAGGTCATCGTGAAGCGATTGATACAAGAGCGATTTTTGTACAAGGCGACCTCGGAAATGAAGAAGACTTACAAATGATTTTCTCTAGTTATCCCATTAAGGCTGTTATGCACTTTGCTGCTTTTAGCCTAGTAGGAGAGTCTGTAGTTGATCCTCTTAAGTATTATGAAAATAATGTAGCAGCGACGTTAACGCTTCTAAAAGTAATGATGAAAAACAATATTAAGAACTTTATTTTTTCTTCTACTGCGGCTACATATGGTATCCCAAATGTTGAGATCATTGATGAACAAACAGTCACTTCACCAATCAATCCTTATGGCCATTCTAAATTAATGATTGAACAAATGCTTGCTGATTTTTCCAAAGCCTATGGTTTGAACTATGTCGTTCTACGGTATTTTAATGCGGCTGGGGCACATGAATCATCTAAGATTGGTGAAAGCCATGACCCAGAAACGCACTTAATTCCGATTATTCTTCAGCAGCTACTAGGTCAGCGCGAAAAGGTCGCTGTTTTCGGCTCTGATTATGATACGGCTGACGGTACATGTATTCGTGATTACATACATGTCACTGATTTAGCCAGCGCCCATATCCTTGCAGTAGAGGCTTTATTAAGTGAGAAGAAAAGCGCAGAGGTTTATAATTTAGGAAATGGTCTCGGGTTTTCGGTTAAAGAGGTTATAGAGACGTGCGAAAGAGTAACCGGGGTAAAAGCAAATGTTGAAATGGCTGACCGTCGTGCAGGGGATCCTGCTAGGCTCGTCGCTTCATCACAAAAGATTTTCAGTGAATTAGGCTGGAAAGCCGAGCGGAATTTGGAACAGATTATAGCAGATGCCTGGAAATGGCATAACAATCAGCAGTATTAAATAAAGGCTGTTTTCGTAAAGATTGTTGTTAAAATCTTAAAGCCGATTTTTAACGTGGAAAAAGCCTAAATAAAAAACCCTTGTCCGTGGCTTGCGGGCAAGGGTATTTTTTATATGGCCTAAAATATAAAATGAATGATTAATTTTATCCAACCGAAAAACGCAATCCATAGCGGTACACTTAATGAAGTACCCCAAACTAGCCCATAGGCGAAATTACCCTGCTCGTCCATAAAATCCACTCCCTATTAGTAGTTGTAGATAATATTTCTTTTTTTCGATTGTTATACTGATTATAATGTAAAACGCTTACATATACAATAATCCAAATGGTTTATTTCACAGTGCTTAACTTGAAAAATAGAGATAAAAGCACTAAAACAATTTTCTTTAATTAAGTTTAACAAAAAGGGAATGGGAAAAAACGAAAAGCTTGGCACACTATTTCATTTTGTTTTCGACGTGTTCTAAGAAAAAAGACAACTTTTCTTCGACAGGATATTTTCTGGGAAATTAAAATAAGCTTGTTTTTTATATGGGATTGAGGCGCTTTTAATCAAACGTTTGATTAGTAATAGAAGGTGAAAAAAATGTCTGGGTTTGTTGATATCTATCACAGCTATATACGGGAATATGGTATATCGTCTCATTAACAGGTGTTTGATTCTCCGGAACGTAGAAAGGAGATTTCTCTTGAGATATCAGATTAAAAGTTCAGATTTGAGTTCCTTTGTTGAAAATTGTAAGCCTTTACTTTTGTGTATGCCATATCCGTGTTACGTAATGGATTTGGAGGGCAGTATTGTTTTTTCGAATGAAGCCGTTCAAGAATTAACAGGTTGTGAAAGACATCCTGATTATCAATGGAATTTTGTCTCGTTTTTAGAAGAAGAGGAGATTGATAAGACGATTGAGCATATTAATGCTGTCCTCAAAGGAGAAAGGAAGAGCATTCATACAAAGATTAGAAATCGGAACGGTCATATAATAGATGTAAATATCCTTTCTATTCCGGTTAAAGTAGATGGTGTAATTCTAGGTATTTGCGGCTATATTACCAGTGCAGCAAATGACAAGAATCTTTCCCCTTCCATTACTTGGAGCTGGGATACTATCTATACTGGTATTAAGAAAATTGATCGAATCGTTGTGGATAGTACGAAAAGGAAAAAAGCAGAGGAAAAATTAACGTTCTTAGCCTTTCATGATTCTTTAACCGGTTTACCGAACCGAAGGAAATTAGATCATGAGCTTCTTAAAACGTTAAGTGAAGCAAAGGAACAGAAAAAGAAGGTCGGAGTTTTATTCTTGGATCTCGACCGATTTAAATATATCAATGATTCTCTTGGTCATAAAATGGGAGATAAAGTATTACAGGTAATTGCGGATCGGTTGAAGGAAAGTTTAAGAAAGGACGATATTATTTCACGGCAAGGCGGGGACGAGTTTGTCATTTTGCTGAAAAACCTTTCAACAAAAGAGGATATTGAAGAAACCGCAGCAAGGATTAATGAAATGATTGCAGACCCAATTCGACTGCTCGGTAATGAGTTTGTACTGAGTGCAAGTATCGGGATGAGTATTTTCCCAGATCATGGTTACGAGGCGGAAGGATTAATTCAAAAGGCAGACCAAGCGATGTATCTTGCAAAGGAAAGCGGGGTAGGAATTCAGTCTTATGAATTGGGAATGTCGAAAAGTCTATCGCGAAAATTGCTGCTAGAGCAGTACCTTCATAAAGCCATTGAAAAGAATCAATTATATCTGGTGTATCAACCGATCGTTGATGTGTACGGAAAACAAGTGATTGGGGTAGAAGCACTTCTTCGTTGGAAGCACCCCGTTTTAGGTGCAATATCTCCGGGAGAATTTATCCAAATTGCCGAAGAGTCAGATTTAATTATAAAATTAAGCAATTGGGTATTGGAAACCGCCTGCAGACAGCGTAAGACCTGGGCGGATATGAACCTGCCGCCGTTCTATGTATCTATTAATGTACCAGCCAGACAAATTAATTTGGAATCTTTTCTTGAAAGTGTTAAGGACACGTTAGCACGCCATCAGTTACCAGCTAATCTTTTAAAAATTGAAATCACAGAAAGAACAGCGATGACCAATGTTCAGCAAACATTGAACACGATAAAAGAATTACAGGATAAAGGAGTCGATATCATTCTTGATGATTTTGGGGTTGGGTATTCATCCATTAGTTATCTTGTTCAATATCCATTTAATACGATAAAAATTGATAAATCCTTTATTGAAGGGCTAGAGAATAAAAATCAGCGTTCTGTCTGTCGAACATTAGTGGCAATGGGAAGAAACCTTGGAATGAATGTGGTAGCCGAGGGAGTAGAAGAGATAGAACAATATCAATTTTTATGCAGTATTGGCTGCCATAACATGCAGGGATATTATTTTAGCAGACCAACTAGTGTTGAAATGGTCGAGACGTTCTTTACTCCTGAACAGAAGAGTTTAAAGGGTAAATTTAAATAAGGCCGGAGACCGTACTGTCTTCGGCACGTACCTATTACTAATTCTTAACCATTGTAATAAATTTAGTTGAATCTCTATTAAACTCCACTTTTTTAACAAATCCGAGTTTCGTATAAAGATGAATGGCTCTTTCATTAAAATTTGCTACTGTTAATCGGATTGCATCCAGTCCATAGGTTTCTTGCATATACGAAAGGATAAACGAGAAGAATGGTGTTCCAAACCCCTGACCCGTTATTGCCGGATTCATGCCAATACCGATATCCCTCATATCCTCATCGTAGGCGCCGATTGTAGAACCGAATGGGACTTGTGCCGCGTTTCCAATACAAAAGAACCCAACGAGTTCATTGTCTTGATTTAAAACAGCATAATAGGGGTTTTCTAGTATTTCGTTAAGAGATTCAGAGGTTTCTTCATTGTTATAAAAATCATAGGGTGCTTCGTATTTCCAATTTAGTATCTGTTTTGCATATTCCTCCGTCATATTCCTTACAAATAACTGCATTTATCTAACTCCCTATTTATCTATTGGCTGTGTTACATGGACCTGTTGATTTGCGCTCCACTAAGGAAGGCTTCTTTGAATAATCACCGCAGGGACAGGCGATCTTTGCCTGTCACGAGGCACGTCGCTTTCCGCAGGCGTTGCGGTGAGCCTCCTCGGCGCTTGCGCCTGTGGGGTCTCACCTGCTCCGTACTCCTGCAGGACATTGAATTTCTTCCTCGAATTTGCCCACGCACGAAGAAAATGCGATAGCATTTTCGAGGAGTCTTCGTGCCTTCCGCGCAAATCAACAGGGTGCAAAATCTACAATTAGCTGTAACACAGCCTATCAATTAAAGAAAACACCGAGATTACTTAGATTCTAGCATTCCGAATAACGTTACTCATCATTTCTGCATTTGGGTATTGGACTTCATGATAGAGTGCTACGACATTTTCGAGTTCATAGTTTACTCTTCTTATGGATGTTTTTATATGTCCGTCCTCGATTTCAACAAGTCCATAGGATGCCTTTGCCAGACCATCGAACGGTAAACCTACGCTGCCGATGTTGATAATGACCTTGCTATTTAGATATCTAATATATGGCTTGTGAATATGTGCATATACGAAAACCTGTGCATTTTGCGTCTGTATTAAACTCGTTTCGATTTGGTTGTCGTCCGCGTTTGGGAGGACGATATCAAATAAACTAGTCGGAGTAGCGTGGAAGGCTGAAATCTCAACATCTTCGATTGTGAGATTTAATTGAGCAGGCAGGCTCTCTAAATAATCGATGTCTGATGGTTCTAGCTGCTCTACAATCCATTGGCGTTCAAGGTTCATTAACTCTAGGACCTTATCTGCCACTTCACCCTTCCGAACACCACGTACCACCCATTCATCGGCATTTCCTTTGATCACTTCAGTATGTAAATTGCGGACTAGGTCAAGAGAACGTTTTGGCTCTGGTCCACGGTAACAAATATCACCTAGCACATAAATTTTATCAATTCCCTGATTCTCAATATCCTGGAGAACTGCATCCAGCGCGAGGGCATTCCCATGAATATCAGAAATAAAGGCAATTTTCATAACCAGACAACCTCCTTTTAAAAAATTTTACCATTATTTGTTCGCGAAATAAAATTAGAATTTTCAATAAAAGATTCGCTTATAAAGGTTGTCTGCTGTATAATCTTTTCTAATAATAATAGAGGAGTTATGACAATGAATTCATATATAAAGGATCAACTAGAAAAGTTTCAACAAGAGAACCGTAATCGTGGACGGCTGCTTGTCAGCTGCCCGGATCAGCCGGGCATTGTTTCAGCCATCTCGCAGTTTTTATTTTCGTATCAAGCCAATATCATCGAATCTAGTCAATATTCTACCAATCCGGAAGGCGGCGTATTTTTTATCCGAATTGAATTTGAGTGCCCAGGTCTAAAGGAAAAGGCAAAGGATATGGAAGGGCAGTTTGCTGCGATTGCTGAGAAATTCTCGATGGATTGGAAATTAACGCATGTCTATCATGTGAAGAAAGCTGCAATCTTTGTGTCTAAGGAGCTTCACTGTTTGCTTGAATTGCTTTGGGAATGGCAGAGCGGTGATTTAATGGCGGATATTGCGCTCGTCATCAGTAACCATGAGGAGGCAAGGGAGGCGGTTGAAGGATTGAATATCCCGTTTTATTATATCCCTGCGAATAAGGATATTCGTGAACAGGTGGAAGCCCAGCAGCTTGAACTGTTAAAAGAGTATGAAATCGATTTAATAATATTAGCGCGTTATATGCAAATCCTGACCCCTAAATTTGTTGAAGTCAATCCAAAGAAAATCATTAATATTCATCATTCTTTTTTACCAGCGTTTATTGGGGCAAGACCCTATGAGCGTGCCCATGCCCGCGGTGTAAAGTTAATTGGAGCAACCTCTCATTATGTAACCAATGATCTTGATGAAGGACCGATTATTGAGCAGGATATTGCCCGAGTCGATCACCGTGACGATGTCGATAATTTGAAAAAAATTGGTCGTAGAGTGGAAAGAAGTGTTTTGGCTCGGGCGGTAAAATGGCATATCGAAGACCGGATTATTGTCCATCAAAACAAAACCATTGTTTTCTAAACGTAGCTCTAAAGTTACTAAAATAAAGAGGCTGACCAAAAAAGATGGAATTACTCCTCCTTTAAGGTCAGCCTTAATGTATCGTTACAAAGGTGTGGCTGGATAAGTAGCTTGATGTTGGTTCGATGTTGATTTTTTTAAAATAAAGAGTGAGTACAGTAAAAATGCCAAGTTGAGCAGCAAAAATACACTTAACCATTTCAGTGAATACTCTGTACTATGAACACCGTATGCTCCTGTTGCCCCATACTCTATTGCGTCCAGGACAAAATGAAAGACAATAGCCGGAAGTAAGCTTTTATTGGCTAATACCATAGCGGTAAGGGCCATGCCGGCAAAAGACGTCCAACCAAACTGGAAGAGAGCGTAGGTTACATCTGCACCTACAAAAATATTGCCGAGGTGAGCAGCTCCAAATAAGAGCGAAGGAACAATTATCGCAACTGCTTTACCAAATGGTAAAATCGCTCGAAGAAGAATTCCTCTAAATAATATTTCTTCATTCACTGCAACACCGACTGCTGCAATGAGCAATAGCGGAATATGCCCCAATGTTGAATTAAAACCAAGATAGAACGCCAATGTGATAGGGATAAGGAGTGCTGGTACCCAAACATACCATTCTTTTACTGAGGACGGCATTTTCAATCCGATTTCTTTGTCAATTTTCACCCATTTTACCGCTAAGAAAACAGTGGTTGCATAAATTAGCATGATTAACCAACCTAAATCTTTTTCAACCGTAAGGGAAGGGTTAAATGATTGGATTCCCTTTACGGCAAGCATTCCTATTAAGCCTCTGCCAATCATTACTACAAGAAATAAAACCAAACCATGACGATATAAAAATTTTTTCATTTGAATTTCTCCTTTTTGCTTCAATTTGTATCCTCATTATCGGCGAGAAACGGTCATACCTAAAAGTGAACTTGGTCATAAGAGGGTCATATGACTTTTATTACCCACAGCTTTTAACGAAAAAAGGGAAATATGAAGCGGTGTGGAATATAGTAAGTGATTAAATCAGAAGATTGAAGGTGCTCATTATGCTGCCAATTCGGCAAGAATCCCATTGGGTATATAAAACGGCACAAATAACAAGAATAGGCTGGTTTGTCTTTCATTTATTATTTCTAGCTATTTTTCTTTCTTCCATGCCTTTCTTCTGGCTAATCCTGCCGTTGTTCTTTGCCGCGTTCTTGATTCCACAATGGTCAGGAATTAAGTTTGATAGTTTCGGTGTCAGAAACTATCCTTTACTTGAATTAATTTTTAGCGGGCTGTTCTTAATTGTGGGCTGTTATTTGTTAGGGAAGTATTCATCCTTCTTGGCCTATCCTGCCCTCTGTGCTGCTATTTATAGTAATCCTAGGAAGGAACGTTGGTGGTTATGGGCGGGATTTTCCCTTGTTCCGTTTCTTGCAGTACTTGCTGTTGGATTGAATCATTTGGGTCTTGGCGTGATAGATGGCTTTTTCTTCTATGGCATTGGTATAGCTGTGGCAAAAGTTATTGAAGCCGAGAAAAAGACGCAAAGGCTGCTTGTTGAAAACAGGAGGCAGAATCAACTTTTGAAGGAATATGCAAGGCAAGTTGAAAAGGTCACGTTATTGGAGGAGCGAAATCGTTTGGCACGTGATCTCCATGATACGGTTGGACATACCTTTACATCCGTTATTATGGGACTTGACGCGGCCTCGTTTCTAATGAAAACATCTCCGGAAAAAGCACAGGAACAAGTGGATGTGTTAAGTGATGTGATGAGGAAGTCTTTAGGAGGAATTCGAACGCAAATTCATCAAATTTCTCCAAGTGAAGAAAGGGAAGAGGTACCTTCCCAGTTGAAAAAAATTGCGGATGAATTTGCCTTACATACGAAAACTAATATCCATTTTGAACATATAGACCAACATGACATCAATATATCCTCTCAAGCAACCATCGCTCTTATAAGGTGCCTCCAGGAATCACTAACTAATGCCATCCGCCATGGCCATGCCAATGAGATTATGATTACACTAAAGGCAGATTCTTCGCATGTGATCCTTTTGATACAGGATAATGGCATAGGTATCCGGGAAGTAAGCAATGGATTTGGTCTTAATGGAATGAAGGAGCGGTTAGAATCACTCCAAGGTCGGTTGAGTATTGAATCAAAGGAAAATGAAGGAACGATTGTTACTTGTTTTTTACCTGTGAGTGTAAGCCGTTTTAGGGAGGGGGTTATGCAAGATGATAAAAGTGTTACTAGTGGATGACCAGGAATTGATTACGGCAAGCCTTGCGATTGTATTAGGAGGGGAAGCAGACTTTGAAATTGTCGGTACAGCTGAAAATGGAAAGGTGGCATTGGAGTTAACAAAACAGCTTTCTCCTGATGTAGTACTGATGGACATTCATATGCCCGAAATGAATGGGGTCGACGCCACAGCTCAAATTAAAAGCCTATTTCCTTCTGTGAAGGTAATGATTTTAACAACCTTTGAGGAATTAGGATATGTTCGAGATGCGTTGGCAGCCGGAGCAGAAGGATATGTATTAAAAGCCATTCACCCAAAAGATCTTGCAGCAGGAATCAGACTCGTCCATCACGGTGGGACACTGATTACGCAGGAGATTGCGAAGCAGTTAATTACACAGTGGATTACCCCATCGGAAAAAGTAATCGAGGAAAAAAGTAATCGTAAGGATTTTGGACTCACGCAAAGAGAAGTAGAAATAGTAGAGGAACTTTCGAAAGGGTTAACCAATCGTGAAATAGCCAGAAAGCTCTTCCTGACTGAAGGAACCGTAAAAAATTATATTTCAAATATTTATTCCAAATTAGAAGTAACGGGAAGGCATAAAGCCGTGTTTAAGGCAAAGGAGCAGGGAATAATAAAGCCATAAACTAAAAAACTGTCATCTGCATAAATAAATTGTAGATGACAGTTTTCTATTTTAATTGCAGAAAATATGTTTACCAATTTTCTTAATCTGTGGGCGGCTCCATATCCAGCTGCTTGTCGCGGTATCAGGATTAAAATAATAAATGGCATTGCCAGTTGGATCCCATCCATTAACTGCATCCAATACGGCTTTTTTTGCCGTTTCATTTGGCGTTAAATTAATTTGCCCATCGGCAACAGCAGTGAAGGCTCCAGGTTCATAGATGACACCTGCGACACTGTTCGGAAAAGAGACACTTTGAACTCGGTTTAAAATAACGGCGGCCACAGCAACTTGACCTATATAGGGTTCTCCACGCGATTCTCCGTATACGGCGTTCGCCATCAATTGGATATCGTTTTGACTATAGCCATTTGGAACATTTGCCGTCGTATTCCCAGTGCCATTCTTTTCATATTTTGTTGCTTTTACAAGCATTGCCTTCGTTTTTGCCCCTACCATTCCATCGATGGGAAGACCAAATTGATCTTGAAAGTTTCGAACTGCCCAATATGTATTCCAGCCAAACACACCGTCAATCTTACCTTTATAAAATCCATTATATGAGAGGCGCGATTGCAGTTCAATCACATCTTCACCAGAAGAGCCTTGCTGGAGTACCTGGTTCGAAAATGCTTGAATATCCTTACTTTCATCGCTATTGGCTAAAGATGTTACAGTTAGAAAAATCATTATCAGCAAAATCTTATAGATCACTTTCCTCTGCACAGGTTCAACCTCCTAACGATTTAATAGCCGTATAATACTATCCTTTCATATTTTTTACATTTCTATGTACTAAATAGACAAGAGACCGGTCAAATAACCGGTCTCGAGAATTGGAAGAGTGTCTTTATTTATGATATTTTTTATACCAGTCAACGAATTGACCTAATCCGATTTCTAATGGAGTAGCAGGGGAGAAACCGGCCGCTTTTTGCAGGTCGGTAATATCTGCATAGGTCTCTTTCACGTCTCCAGGCTGCATAGGGAGGAATTCGATTTTGGCTTTTTTACCGATTAGATTTTCTAAAGTCTGAATAAAATCCATTAATCTGACGGGGCTATTGTTGCCGATATTATAGATTTTGTAGGGTGCATGACTTGTGCTTGGGTCGAGATCTCTGTTTGGATCAGGTTCAGGCGGCTGATCTAGTAATTTGACGATTCCTTCGACAATATCATCAATATAGGTGAAATCCCTGCGCATGTCGCCATTATTGTATACTTTTATCGGGTTCCCTTCGATTATATCCTTTGTAAAAGAATAATAGGCCATATCTGGTCTGCCCCAAGGTCCATACACAGTAAAGAAACGAAGACCAGTCGTTGGGGTATTAAATAAATGACTGTAAGTGTGAGCCATTAATTCATTCGCTTTTTTTGTGGCGGCATAGATACTAACCGGGTGATCAACAGAGTCTTGGGTAGAGAAAGGCGTTTTGGTATTGGCTCCATATACAGAGCTGGACGATGCGTAAAGTAAGTGCTCTACTTGAAAATGTCTGCATGCCTCTAAAATATTTACAAACCCTACTAGGTTGGAATGAACATAGGAGTGTGGATGGGTAAGACTATAGCGGACCCCAGCCTGGGCAGCTAAATTAATCACAATGGGGATGGAATGATTCTCGAAAATTTCGTTTAGGCCTTCTGAATCAGCTAAATCTACTTTATAAAATGTAAACTTATCGTTATTCTCTATCTGTTTTAGCCGCTCATTTTTTAAACGAACATCGTAATAGTCATTAAGGTTGTCCACACCGATTACATGATAATTTTCAGCTAATAATCGTTTAGAAAGATGGAACCCAATAAAACCTGCCGCACCTGTCACTAAAATGTTCATTTTTTATCCGATCCTTTTTTACGACCATTCCCCTTCTTATTGTCCTTGGTATCTCTCTTACCGCCGTGCTCTCTTTTTTGACCGTGGTCCTTATCACGATTATGCCCCTTGTTTTGGTCACGGTTCTTATCACGATCATGCCCCTTTTTATGGTCGTGGTCCCTGCCATGATTCTTGCCTTTTTTATGGTCACGGTCCTTTTCATGCCCCTTGCCCTTTTTCTGCTCATGCCCTTTTTTACGGCCATGATTTTTTATTACTGGCAGAACGGTAGGAATGTCCTTAATTTCCATTTGTACTTCCTCTTCGGTAAGTGGGATTGGAGTTTTCGTCCATTCTGCATGTGTGACCGGATCAAGAAGCCTAATTTGCTCAAGAAATTCTGCGAGGAACCCTCTTTCATGAAGGTTGTGGAAAAGTTCTAATGGTCTTTCTTGTAGACGAGAGAACGAATACACATGGTCAACCATTTTAAAGCCAGTATTGGTAACAAAGACATGTCGTAATGGAGCGTCAATTTGTTTGAACCCAGCCTGTTTTTGCGAAGTTAAAATGTCTAGTAAGAGTTTTGTCACGATGGGCGGGAGAGTGGTTTGTTTTTTTAGAAAAGTGTTTAAGTCTGGTCCCGATAAATATTCCATTACTACGTAGTTATCTCCGCTTTCATGAACTTTTGGAATAAAAGTAAGGTCTTGATTAGCCAATAAAATCGTTGATTCCATTTGGCAATGTTCTGGTTTTCCATAAATTTTTACGCATCGATCCTCAGCTATACGAAAGACCGCACCTTGATGTCCTGCACCAATTAATGTTTGCGAGATAGCGCTATCTACTTTTACTCCTTCACCATTTCCTCCCGAATTGACAGGAATGTTTCGATAATCCATTTTGTTTTCATCAAAATATCTCTGCCATATTGCATATGTGTCCGGTTCGAAACTTCTTACTTGAGATAGGAAGGATTCTTTTAATAACATCATGTTTAAATCTCTCAATAATTTAAGTGGTACCGGATGTATGCGCTTGAAGGCATTTACATGGTCAATTACCTTCAGTTCTTCATTATCAAGGACGAAAATGTGCCGTAAAGGCGCGTCCACCATTGTGAACTGTGCATTTTTCATTTCACCTAAAATATACAGAAGTTTTCTAGTAATCGACTCTGGTATATAGGTGCAATTTCGTAGATATTCCTTTAATGTGGGAGCATTAAAGTATTCCATGACGATATAGTTTTCACCATATTCATATAGTCGAGGGAAGAAGGGCAGGTGTTGTCCGGCTTTTAATGCCTCTAACTCCATTTGTGCTTGAACACTGTTGCTATATATTTTTACACAGCGCTCCTCCGATAATTTAAATACGGCTCCTTGAGCACCCATTCCGATTAAAGGGTAGTTTGTAGGGTTGTCAATTAATAGTGTTTTTGGTCCTTTGGTTACTTTAATTAATCTTAAATCTTCTACCATTATGATCCCCCTAACAATTCATCGTAATATTTGGCTTGCAAAAGAAGCTGCTTATTTTGGTCAAAGTTTTGTTCTACATTTTGACGAGCAGAAAGCGCAAAGCCTTCCCATAGGTGTTTATTTAGTAACATAAATTCTAATGCTTGCGCGAGATGGTCAACATCGTTTTCGCGTACTAAAATTCCATCTTTGTTATTAGTGATGATTTCTGGAATACCAGCATGGTTCGTGGCGAGAACTGGAATACCGGTTGCCATTGCTTCTTTGATCGTATTCGGTATTCCTTCTACATCACCATTGGACGCTGTTAAGCTTGGCGCACAAAATATATCAGCTTGTCCCATTAGTTCTGGTACTTGGCTTTTTGGCACACGGCTTAGAAGACGGAAGGAGGTACCTAAATTTAGCTGCGTTGCAAGTGATTTAATATATCCTTCCAGCTCTCCGCCTCCGATAATCGTTAGGGTGGCATTTGGAAATTTTGATTTAATCTTTTTAAACGCCTGCATTAAAACATGGTGACCTTTCTTTTCTACTAGTCTCCCGATTGAAACAATGTTCTGTGTGCCTTGTAGATTTGGTCCCTTATAAGGGAAAAGGTTAAGGTCAACTCCTCCATAGAGAACTCTGATTTTATCTGAATGACATCCCCATAGATTAATTCGCTGAGCTAAATACTGACATACTGGGAGAAAACGCTCCCCTTGTTCAAACAGCATTTTCATGCCATCTAAATAGCCAACCGGCTGATTTGCCAGCGTAGCATCTCTACCTCTAATACTCGTTACAAGTGGGAGGGAGGTTTCTTCTTTAAATGGAAGTAATAATAAACCTAATTGAGCATGGTGTGCGTGTAGGAGGGAAACCTTATTTTTTTCTACATATTCTTGTGGTGAGAATATCTCACTCAGGTAGTGAACCTTCTTATTGAGAAGCGGCAGATTTACCATATACTTGGGCTGCCTGACCAAATGGATATAATCATAGCCAGGAACTTCTCGAATCTGGGGAATATATTGAGTCGGGTCCACACGAAGGTTTAAATGGATAACTTTAGGCACTTTTTCATTCTCCTTTCAAAAATAATACTTAAATTTATCAGCCTCTAAAAATAAAGTATGCTTTTTGAAAGGGAAGGCTTGGACAAATTGGTAAAAACACAAGGGGCAAAAAAATGCGCCACAGTCGAAATGGACTATGGCGCGATTTTTTTGATATTAACGTAATGTTTTTAAAGCTCCGCTCCAAGCGATTACTTCATCAAGCATTGCGGTCATGTTTGTTTGGTGCAGGTCAGCTGGTTTGAAAACAGAACCGTTTTCGAAGTCTGTGAATAAAGACAATGTTGGATGTGTACGAACGTCAGCGACTTTCAATTCTCCAAGAATACCACGTAAATGTTCAGCAGCACGAGCTCCACCTGTTGAACCATAGCTTACGATACCAGCAGCTTTGTCATTCCAAGCTTCACGTGCAAAATCAAGAGCATTTTTTAATGCACCTGTAATGCTGTGGTTGTATTCTTGAACAACGAATACAAAACCATCTAAACTAGCAAGTTTTTGATTCCAAGCAGCAATCCCTGGTTCAGAACCATCAGTTGTGCCTAGGAATGGAAGATTGTAGTCAGAAATATCAACGATTTCATAGTCTGCATCTCCACGCTTATCAGCGATTCCTTTTACCCATTCTCCTACTTGCGGGCTAACACGTCCTTGACGTGTACTACCTAAAATAATACCTATTTTTAATTTTGGATTTGTCATTGTTTCTTCCTCCTTTGTTGATGTACCAAATAATTTGTTTAAAAAACCCATGATGTCCACCCCTTGCTGTTATTTTTAATCTATTTAGGTTTTTCGATTTCGGTTGTTTTGAATTAAAATATGTTTAAATTTATTATTTTTAATTCGAGATAAATATAATACAGATTTATCTCGATGTCAAGAGATTGGATTCAAAGAAAAATTGATTTTTTGAGAGAGCTTGTCTGTTTGAAAAAGCTATGCCACAATATACAAATAAACTGAACGAAGGGAGGAAGTGATTTATGTCTACTTTGCCAAATTGCCCTCTATGTCATTCTGAATATACATATGAAGATGGAAGTCTTTTGATCTGCCCGGAGTGCGGTCATGAGTGGAGTTTAGAGGCTGCAGTCACAGAAGAAGACCGTGTGATTAAAGATTCCAATGGAAATGTTTTAAGTGATGGAGACACAGTAACGGTCATCAAGGACCTTAAAGTAAAAGGTAGTTCATCAACTTTAAAACAAGGTACGAAGGTGAAAAATATCCGTTTGGTAGATGGGGATCATAATATCGATTGTAAAATCGATGGATTTGGTGCCATGAGTTTAAAGTCTGAGTATGTGAAAAAGATATAATAAATTGGCGCTCCTTTTGTAAGGGGCGCCTGTTATTTTGGCTAAAAGTCAATATTATCAGGGTCTGGACCGACTCTATGATTTTCGTTTAGACTACTTATTCGGTCCATATCTTCTGCTGTCAGTTCAAAATCATATATGGTTGAATTCTCTATTATTCTGTGTTCCTTTGTTGATTTAGGTATGGTAACAACGCCATTTTGTAAATCCCAGCGCAAAATGATTTGAGCGACGGTTTTGTTATATTTATTCGCTAGGTCTTGTAGTAGAGGGTTATTAAATAATTGACCCTGCATTAAAGGTGACCATGCTTCAAATTGAATTCCATTGTTTTCACAAAAGGCTTTGACTTCTGCTTGAGTTAACCGTGGATGATATTCAACTTGATTGATCATTGGTTTTATTTCAGCATCCTTTAGTAATTTTTCAAGATGGTGGACTTGGAAGTTACTAACTCCAATCGCTTTTACTCTTCCTGCTTCATAAAGAGTTTCTAATGCCCGCCAAGCATCCTTATATTTACCCTCGACTGGCCAGTGAATCAGGAATAAATCTAAATAATCTAGACCCAGTTTCGCTAAACTAGTCTCATAGGCTTTTAGTGTTGATTCGTACCCTAAGTCAGAGTTCCAAACCTTTGAGGTAATAAATAATTCTTCTCTTGTAATGCCGTATTCATTGATTGCTTCGCGAATGGCTTGCCCAACGCCTTCTTCATTCCCATAAATAGCGGCTGTATCAAAACTGCGGTAACCTTGTTTAATCGCAAATTTAACAGCATTCACTAATTCAGGACCTTCTTCTACTTTAAATACCCCAAGACCGAACCAAGGCATTTTTACACCATTAGATAAAGTAGTTGTTGCTTGTAAGTTGTTTGTCATTTTATTGAACCTCCAATTTTTGATTAGAAAATAAACACTGGTTATCAGTAACGGTTTTGTCTTTTTCTTCAAGCTTTCGGCTCCAGCCAGTTAGGATGACAGCGCCAAGAACCATCAGGGCCCCAATCCATGTGGTGTGGATGAGTCCGATTGAATCGGTTATGACGCCTCCTAAGTAGGAACCAATTGCGATTCCTGCATTGAACGCAGCAATATTAAGGGCAGAAGCTACGTCTACAGCGCTTGGCACATACCGTTCTGCCAGCATCACCACATACACTTGTAATCCAGGAACGTTCATGAAAGCAAGAAGCCCCATAAAGAAAATTGTTATTAATCCTGCTATTTTAAATGGTGCGGTAAACATTAAAATAAATAGGACAATAGTTTGGACGATAAACATATAAAATAGCGCCTTAATCGGATTCTGATTGGATACCTTTCCACCAATCATATTTCCAATCGCAATTGCAATCCCATAGCCAAGTAGAATGGCAGCAACCGTTCCTTCTTTAAAGCCTGTGATATCCTGGAGGATTGGAGATAGATACGTAAAGACAACAAACGTTCCTCCATACCCCAAGGCTGTAATGATAAACACTAGTAAAAGACGGCCATTTGTGACGATTTTGATTTGATCACGAAAAGATGAAACAGTACCCTTTCGTAAAGTGGATGGAATTAGGATACTATTCGCTAGTAATGCGATTACTCCGACAGCAATAATTAGAATAAACGCCATTCTCCAGCCTAATTGTTGACCTATAAAGGTACCAAACGGAACACCAGTTACGGTGGCAACGGTGAGTCCTGTAAACATAATCGAGATTGCGCTCGCTCTCTTATTTTCAGGTACTAAATCAGCTGCGATGGTTGAGCCGATTGACATGAAAATACCATGTGAGAGGGCAGAGATAACACGCGCCACTAAGAGTACGCCGATGCTTGTTGCACTAGCCGCCAGACCATTTCCGATTATAAAAATAACCATGATCCAAAGTAATAATGATTTTCGTGACATACTAGAAGTAAGAGATGTCAGAATCGGTGCTCCGAATGTAACTCCGAGTGCATATAAGGAAACTGTTAAACCAGCCGTTGTAACAGGTATTTCTAAGTCATTTGCAATTAACGGTAAAAGTCCGACACTGATAAATTCAGTGGTTCCAATTGCAAACGCGCTTATGGCTAATGCCAGTAGTGCAAACAAACTTTGTTTATGATTGAAAGACATATGTTGTCTCCTCCTTATGAAATTTTGAACGATTTGCTTTTTACGGCTCAATCGATAAATGTTATTATGGGAGATAGTGAAACATTAGTGAAGTACGCACTTTAAAGTGATATAGATACTTTGGGGTAATATAGGTACTAAAAAGTACCTGTTAACGAGGAGGGAATAAACTATGAAACAAAAGAAATATAATATATCTGTTGAAGCAACGTTAGAAGTAATCGGAGGAAAGTGGAAGTGTGTGATTCTCTGTCATTTAACTCATGGCAAGAAACGAACAAGTGAATTAAAACGCCTAATGCCGGATATAACGCAGAAAATGTTAACACAGCAATTGCGGGAATTAGAGGAAGATGGGGTCATCAACCGTATTGTTTATAATCAAGTTCCGCCGAAGGTGGAGTATGAGTTAAGTGAGTATGGCAGGAGTTTAGAAGGGATTTTAAATTCACTATGCACATGGGGAGAAAAACATATTACCAAAGTGTATGGAAGTTTAGATGTCTTAGAAGAAAACGTACTAAATGAACATTTAAAATAAAAAGGCGTATCCTTTTCAGGATAGCCTTATTTTTTCAATAAAAGATAGACAAAGTAGGGAGCTCCAATTAATGCGACCATAATACCGGCAGGGATTCCAGCAGATTCCATGATATTACGACCAACAGTATCAGCAAATACGAGCAGCCAGCCGCCAATTAGAATGGCGATTGGAATAAATAATTGATTCCGCGGCCCAACTAACGCTTTTGCCATGTGTGGCGCCATCAAGCCGATAAAGGTAATTCCTCCCGTAACCGAAACTGCAGAGGCTGCAAGTGCCACCGCTGTTATCAGTAAAACAATCCGTTCTTTTTCAATTGAAACACCGACGCCGATTGCTACTGGTTCACTCAGACTTAGTAAATTCAATCGATTAGCTTTGTATAAAGTAAAAGGAAGCAGTACAACCAGCCAAGGAAGGAGTGCCCAGATAAATGGCCAATCGGTTCCCCATATATTCCCTGCTAACCATTTTGCAATAAAATCGACTTTTGCGCGTTCAGCAGAAGAGATCAGGACTATCATCGCTCCGGAAAGTGCCATCGAAAATCCGACCCCGATTAACACCAACCGTACTGGCTGCATTCCTTCCGTTTTGCTGTATGCGAATAGATAGATTAGAACCGCAGTCAGCAATGCACCGACAAAAGCTACAACTGGAAGCATATAGACAAACGAACCTGAATCAATTGGAAAAAACAGAAAGAAAACGGTGACGGCAACACCCGCACCAGAGTTAATCCCAATAATACCTGGGTCAGCTAAATCATTACGGGTGATTCCTTGTAAAATAGCACCAGATAAAGCTAGTGCCATTCCTGCTAACAGGGTAATGATAATTCGCGGTAATCGAACCGAAAATAACACAAATTCCTCTTTGAACGTGCCTTGGCCAAAAAGAGCAGGAATCAACCTATCGTAAGAAAGAGAGGCTGGACCTAACCCCATCCCAACTACGAGCGTAATCAAAATTAATGCAAGTAAACTAATGAAAATGATACGTTGTTTTCTAATTAATGAAGGCTGTATCATGAGAATGCCTTACCTCCTTTACGAACAATCACAAGAAAGAAAGGTAAACCCAAGGTTGCGACAATTGCCGCCACAGGTGTTTCAAAGGGAGCATTCATGGTCCGGCCAAGTGTATCGGCAAAAAGCATAAAGGTGGCTCCAGAGATAGCCGACATGGGGAGGATAAAACGGTAATCCGTCCCAACCATTGCTCGAACAATATGGGGAACCATTAAGCCGATGAAGGCCATGTTTCCGATGAGTGCAACAGAAGCACCGGCTAATAAAATGATTGCAATAAAGAGAATCACCTTTATTTGTGTTGTTTTTTGACCTAATCCAACCGCCACTTCTTCATTTAAACTAAGAATCGTAAGCTGTTTTGATAAAAAGAAAGAGACCAGCAGCCCAACTAGAATGAAGGGAACAATAATCTGGAGCTGCCCCCATGTAGTGCCAACCATACCTCCAGCGGTCCACATCGAGACATTTTTAGATATTTTAAAATAAATACCAATTCCTTCTGCAATTGCATAAAGGAAAGCAGAGACAGCTGCTCCTGCTAAGACAATTCTTAGTGGAGAAAAGCCGCCTTTTCTCATCGCTCCAATGCCGAAAACCATTGTCGTTCCTACCGCTGCTCCAATAAAACATGCAATGGTAACACCGAAATAATTAGCGGAAGGGATAAATGCAATAATGAATGCTAGTGCGGCATTTGCCCCTGCTGTTAAACCAAGTAACCCTGGATCAGCAAGTGGATTCCTAGTGATTCCCTGCATAATCGCACCTGCAACGGAAAGGGCCGCACCAACCACAATCGCAGCGATTTCACGGGGTAGACGTATTTCACGAATGATGGAAATTTTTTCACCCTTCGCATTTGAAAATAGTGCCTGCCAAACATCGCGGAGAGAAATATCTGCTGCTCCGAAAATCATGGAAAGAATAAACATCGCGGAAAATACAAGCAGTCCGATTATTAGTTTATAGCCAAAAGGAATGGAACGTCGGTTGTTTATAGTCATAACTCTCTCATCTTTTCTTTCATAGAATAGGGTGAAGAGGAATCCTGTGTAAGGATTCCTCTTCTAATATTATAGCTGTTTTCGTATAAATTGTGGCTTCTCGTATCAATGTCTATGCACGTACACGAAAAGAGCCTTTATTAATTACCTAAAAATGATTTCTTAATGAATTCAAGCTGCTTTTCAAGTGTGATTGGATCGCTGAAGGAAGCCCCTTGACCATTCATTTCAAAAACGCGATTGTTTTTTACCGCAGGAATGTTTTTGTACGTTTCTGTTTCCTGGAAGGAAGTATCAGCATCTGAATATTTACTCAATATCACATAATCTCCTGCATACTCAGGAATAACTTCAGCAGATAAAGTAAAGTAGCCTGATGATTCTGCAACTTCCTTTACTTTTTCAGGCATTTTTAATTTCATGGCTTGATAAAGAATTTCTGTTCCGCGTGCCCAGTTGCTGCCGAATACATAAAGATCTTTTCCGTAGCTTTCCATAACGGAAACCGTTGCATCCTCACCAATTTTGGCGCGGATTTCTTCGCCCGCACTTTCAGCTTCTTTCTTGAAGTTGTCCACCCAGCTTTGAGCTTCCTTTTCTTTATTTAATAGTTTACCAATTTCTATGTGCTGTGTTAAATAATCAACTTTTCCCCAAGTATATGTAACAGTAGGGGCAATTTCACTTAATTTATCTATGTTTTTAATATTGGATAAACCAACGATTAAGTCAGGTTCTAATTCGATAATTTTTTCGAGATCTTCATCGGATACTTCTGCAACATCTTTCATTTCTTTTTCAAACGTTGGGTTGTTTTTTGACCAAGTATCCACACCGACAACATTCACACCAAGATCGAGGACATTACCCGTGAAGCCAGATAGTAAAATAACGCGCTGTGGGTCTGCCGGTACTTCAATCGGTCCATTTTCTGATTGGTAGGTAATCGTTTCTGACTTCTTTTCAGCAGGTGCTGTGTTATCTTCTTCTTTCGAAGTATCTGTACCGCAGGCACTAATAATTAACGCTGCGAGCAGGATAAAGGGCAGTAGTAGTTTTTTCATGTTTGGTTTCTCCTTTTAGTAAATTGTACGTTACGCACATTGGTTTTTTTGTTCGAGGGTCCTGACCGATAACAGCGTCAATATTAAATACCTTTTTGAGTACTTTATTACTGATCACCTCTTCACAATTTCCTGCTTTTACAATTTCACCGTCTTTTAAGGCGATGATATGATCCGCAAAGCGAGCAGCTTGGTTTAAATCATGAAGGACCATGACAATCGTTCGTTCCTGTTCAAGGTTTAATTTTTGCAGTAGTTCTAACACCTCAAGCTGATGGGCCATATCTAAATAGGTAGTTGGTTCATCAAGAAAGATAATATCCGTTTCTTGCGCGAGTGCCATCGCAATCCAAACGCGCTGGCGCTGGCCGCCGGATAATGCATCTACCGGACGAAATTTAAAGTCGATTGTTCCAGTCACTTCAAGTGCCCAGTCAATCACTTCATAATCCTTTTTGGTTAGACGCCCAAAACCCTTTTGATATGGAAAGCGGCCATAGGAGACAAGCTCTCCAACTGTTAATCCACTGGCACTTTCTGGCGTCTGTGGAAGGATGGCCATTTGCTTCGCTAAAATCTTCGTATTGACTTTTGAAATATCGTTTCCGTCTAAAAGGATGGACCCAGATTGGTGGGAGATAATCCGGGTAATTGCTTTTAGTAAAGTCGATTTTCCGCAGCCATTCGGGCCGATAATGGTGGTAATCTTCCTATCTGGAATTGCGATACTAAGACTTTTGACAATTAACCGTTCACCATAGCCAATGCTTAGGTTATCAATAGAAAGGCGAACCATTGTAATCCTCCTTTTGTTTCTGTAAATAGTTGATAATGATTATCAGTGTCGTTATGACCTAACTATAAAGGTGAGTGATAATGATTGTCAATTACAATTTTGTGAATATTTTTAGTTTGCGGTGGATAATTTTTTTTTACACCTTCATTTTGGTGGAAAAATGCTTTATAGAAGGATTTTATATAAAGGAAGTGTGATGTCACAGATTTTTCAAAAAATAAATGATTGTAAAACAGAGATAAATGAATTATTCTTATTGATAATGATAATCAATTACAGTTGGTTAGGGAGTGGACGGAGATGGAACAACAAGAATTGTTTGATGTGACGGTTATTGGTGGAGGCCCAGCAGGACTTTACTCTACTTTTTATAGCGGACTTCGAGAAATGAAAACAAAGGTCATTGAATATCAACCGGAATTAGGTGGAAAGATACATGTCTATCCAGAAAAAATGATCTGGGATGTGGGCGGTTTAACACCAATTACCGGAGCGAAATTAATGGAACAGCTTGTTGAGCAGGCGTTAACCTTTAGTCCAACTGTTGTTTTAAAAGAAAAAGTAGAGTCAATTGCGCGTAATGAAGAAGGAATCTTTGTCTTGACCGGATCATCAGGACAAGAGCATTTTTCAAAAACAGTGATTGTTGCGATTGGCAGCGGCATTTTGAATCCGCAAAAGCTGGAGATTGAAGGTGCCGAGCGATTTGAAGTGTCTAATTTACATTACACTGTTAAATCGTTTGCACAATTCAAGGATAAAACGGTGATTATCTCTGGCGGCGGAAATTCCGCTGTGGACTGGGCAAATGAATTAGAATCGATTGCGAAAAAAGTCTATTTAACTTATCGAAAAGAGGAATTGGGGGGGCATGGACAAGAGGCACAGGCCACCAAGCTCCTTGAAAGCTCTGTTGAATGTTTGTTTCAATCCTCGATTACCAAATTAATCGCCAATGGCGACCGTGATGAAATCGCCAACGTAGAATTAACGAACCACGAGACAGGTGAGGTTTCCTACTTGTCAGTTGATGAAGTGATAATTAGTCATGGGTATGAACAGGACGCAACCTTATTGGAAAATAGTGCACTGTCAATTGATCGAGCAGATAATTATTATATCGCCGGAAACGCAACAAGCGAATCTTCCATTGAGGGGCTTTATGCTGCTGGAGATATTCTCATGTACGAGGGGAAAATCAATCTGATTGCCGGTGCTTTTCAGGATGCAGCCAATGCCGTGAACAAAGCGAAGCAATATATACAGCCTGATGCGGCGAAAGTCGCGATGGTTTCATCTCATCATGAGGCTTTTAAAAAGCGCAATAAGGAATTAATCAAGCAAATGATATAAGCAAAAAAGAAGGTGGACTAATGCGGTCCACCTTTATTTTATGTGCGGGGCGATTTGATCAATCCGATTCGTCCAGATTCCGCCGCTATAATTAGCCGGAAGTCTTTTTAAGTCAGCCGGGGTATCAAATCCCTCGGACCAGCCGCCATCACCTGCCACCACGATCACTCGTGTATCGACACTATCCATCCGATTTAAGAACTTCTCCGACCACCCCCATAGCCAAGGGGCAATTTTCTCCGGAATATGCAATTGTGTCTTTTCGCATGCTGAAGGGATATAACCTGTCCAGCCGACTGCAATATAAGGAAGAAGACAGCTTTTTAACGTCGCCTTTGACATGACGCGAAGTTCAGGGATTTCTTCTTTAATCGTTGCAATGGGCTGATCACCGCCGTAAACGGTCATTTGACTTAAGCGGTCTTTCGGCAGTTCAGAGAGCACATCAGCGAGCTGGATTCCTTCTTCAGAATCATCACTTTTAATATGTATTAAAAAGGATTCCTCCGGAAAATGGGTTAATACTTCATCGAGAGAAGGCATGAGGCCAACGCCTTTCCCGCGAAATGGAAAGGTTTTTCCGTTATCCGCTGTGTAGCCATAACCGATATCTAATTGCTTTAATTCTTCCATCGTAAATTCCTTTGTGGTTCCTTCGGCATTTGTTCTGCATTCCAGCGTCCAGTCATGAAAAACTGCAAATTGTCCGTCTTTTGTAGGCTTAATGTCCAATTCAACTACATCAGCTCCATTTTCAAACGCAGCTTCCATCGAAGGGATTGTGTTTTCTATGTAGGGATGTTCAGGTTTGAAAATGCGTTCCGCCGTACATGTATCGCCCTGGATTCCTTCCATGCTAAAGGTTTGTCCTAACCCGCGGTGTGCGAGAAGCAGAGGGTCACCTTTACGATCCTTCGCAAATATAGAACTATTGTTTAGAAAAATAAATAATGACAGCAAAAGTAGGCAAATGAGTAATCTTTTTAGTATTTTCTTCAGCTTCGTATCCTCCATTAGTTAATATACATAATTAAATATATAGCAGCTAAATTTACAAATCCATAGAAAAAGCTGATTGGAGTTTCCAACCAGCTCTCTTGCTAAATTCTCTTTTTTACATCTTCTCTAACCGATTCAATCAGTGTATCGGATAAATTAGCCGGCAGGGATGTGCCATCTTTATATACCCAAGCATTAATGATTTCCAGGTCTGCTTTTTTAAACGTAATGCTGTAATGGTTTTGATTATGTGTAAACTCTGCTGTTACATATTCCTCACTATCAAAATCATCATCAATAATCATGTTGGTTATTTCATACGGCATCACAATACAATCTCCTTTTAACATACGATAAAAATAGTGTTTGTTAAAAAGAAAGGTCTATACCTTTTTAAATGAATCATGAGATTTTTTCAGACTTTTTATTTTCAATCAAGGCACTTACTTGCATAACCGTTAATGGTTTACTATACAAGTCACCCTGAACCACATCACAATGGTGTTCTTTTAGGAAAAGCAGCTGTTCGTTATTCTCAATTCCTTCCGCGATCACGGATAACCCGAGGCTGTGGCCAAGATAAATAATCGTTTCTACTAATGCTTTGTCTTTTTGGCTTCTCATGATGTCCTGGTTAAATGGCTTAGGAATTTTTAAGGTGTTTATTGGAAAGCTTTTAAGATACATTAAAGAAGAATATCCTGTACCGAAGTCATCAATTGATATTCTTACCCCTAGCTCTCGTAGAGCCTGCATTTTTTTTATAGCTGCCTCTGCATCGGTAAAGGCAACGCCTTCGGTTATTTCTAACTCTAAATAATTTGGATTAAAGCCAGATTTCTTTAAAGCCTTAATGACCGTCCCGACCAAATGTTCGTGAAGAAATTGTACGGGTGAGAGGTTTACGGCTATTTTTAAATCGCTTTGACCATTATCATGCCAAGCTTTCCCCTGCATACAGGCAGATTCTAGGACCCATTCCCCAATTGGAATGATCAGCCCCGACTCTTCTGCAACTGGTATAAATTGATTTGGGGATACTATACCTGCTTCGATTGTATTCCACCGAAGTAGTGCCTCTACTCCGACAATTTCAAAGGTCTGTAAACTCACCTGTGGTTGATAATTTAGAACAAATTCATCATTTTTTAGCGCCTTTCGCAGTCCATTTTCGAGTGCCATTTTTCTTGAAACTGCTTTATTCATATCCATTGAATAGAATTTGTAATTATCTCGGCCTTCTTCTTTGGCACGATACATGGCCATGTCTGCATTCTTCATTAGCTCTTCGGTGCTTTTTCCATCACTGGGATAAAAAGCAATCCCAATACTC
Organism: Neobacillus canaveralius; assembly: GCF_047237705.1. NCBI lineage: Bacteria > Bacillati > Bacillota > Bacilli > Caryophanales > Bacillaceae > Neobacillus > Neobacillus canaveralius. The sequence continues at coordinate 880,193 of NZ_JBDFLL010000001.1, forward strand.
ATGGAGACGTGTAATTCTTGACCTTGAATGGTGATGGGTTTTGCCACAATCGATCGCATTCGTTCCACTAATGGAATGACATCCTCCTCAGCACGGATCCGATTTAGTAAGACGGTAAATTCATCCCCGCCTTGCCGGGAAATCGTATCAATCTTACGAACGCACATTGCCATTTCTTTGGTAACATGCTTTAACAGTAAGTCACCAAACTCATGCCCAAGTGTATCGTTAATATTTTTAAAACGGTCCAAATCAATAAAGAGTACCGCTAGTTTATATTGGTTCCGCTTCGCTTCATCCATTGCTGTCTTCAGCCGTTCCAAAAACATTCTTCTATTTGGCAGCCCGCTTAGTACATCATGGTAGGCCATGTGTTTCATTTTCCGTGCTGCAGAAAGAAGCTGCTGGTTTTTTGAGCGTAGTTCTTCTGTTCGTTCCCCAATTTTCAGCTCTAATTCCTCTGTCAATTCATGATACTTAGCCAACAATGTTTGATTTTCTAAGGAGGCAAAGATGTGCCGTACGATTAAAAAGAGGATAGCTGCCGCTGACCCTATAATTAAACTGTTTGAATCATGATGTTGAGAAATCATGACCATAAATAAAAGGATTACACCTATGTAAGGCAATAATAATCTTAGAGTAATAGAATCTTTTAAAGAATGGATCTTATTTTTCTTTGCTGGAGATGTATTGTCATTTACTATCTCCAATGTTCCTGCAACCCCCATTAATAAAGGGGAAAGTGACCATACTGGATGAAATAAACTTTCTGAAAAAGGGATATTCATTAACGTAAAGATAAGGTAGGAACAATCAGCGATCACTTGAATCAATAAGCTAAAAAGTATTAAAACTCTAGGAGGGGTTAATTTTTCAGATCCTAAATAGAAAATAATTGCCCCAAAAAATAGAATCAAATCCCCGATAGGATATCCTATAAAAATATTTTGAGTTAGGATACCACGCATGATGAATTGCCAGCTAAATGTAATTGCTGCAGTCATTATAATACAGGTATCAAAGGTGAATTCTATAAGATGATGGTGTTCATCTATTCGAATTTTGCAAATAAACGCTATAAGAAAGCATCCGATTTGAAGGATATAAAAGGAATGATTCCATTCAAGATAAAGAAATTCTTTTTGTGAAAAATAACGACTTGCCATCTCAGTCATAAAGTTTAAAAAACATCCTAGCGAGAGGAAGAGCCATAGATATTTTTCATTCGTTTTCTGTTTTCGGTAAATGAAAAATAGAATGATAGATGAAGAAAGGGGGGCAGCAAGTGAAAATAGATTCTCCCCAGTTGTTTTGAGCTCTTCGTTATTTTGCCAGAAATAAAGCAGGACATAATAACCAAGAGCATGAAAAAGTGTATAGTAAATATATAGCTTTTTTCTAACCAACCATTCCATCCATGACACTCCCATGAGAAAACAGATACATTTCCATTTTACTTGAATAAAAGCAAGACTATCTTACCATTTAGCGTAGTGGGAAGTTGTCGAATAGTGTCAGTAGATGTGGAAATTTAATCTAAAATATGAAATTTTTTTCCAATACTTTAATTTATGGAGAGTGAATACCAAGTTGAAACCAAAAATCTACATAACGCGGAAGTTGCCGGAACCTATTGTTTCAAGGTTAGCAGAGGTTTGTGAAGTGAAAATGTGGGATAAGGAAGAGGAGCCGGTTCCTAGAGAAATCCTTGAGAAAGAGATTCAGGCTGTCGATGGTCTTTACTGTTTATTAACAGAGAGTATCGATAGACCCCTTCTAGAATTGGGAACAAAATTGAAAATTGTTAGTAATATGGCGGTTGGCTATAACAATATTGACGTGGCGGCAGCAACAGAAAAAGGGATTATTGTAACTAATACCCCTGGAGTATTAACGGAGACGACAGCTGATTTAACCTTTGCGCTGTTAATGGCCGCGTCTAGGAGATTGGTAGAAGCCTCCGATTACTTGCGTGAGGGGAAATGGAAAACATGGTCGCCAATGCAATTAACAGGGCAGGATATCTATGGAGCTACCTTGGGGATCTTCGGATTGGGCAGGATTGGAGAGGCGCTCGCAAGGAGAGCGAGAGGGTTTGATATGAAAGTTTACTATCATAACCGCTCCCGAAAGCTTGAAGTCGAGGAACAGCTTGGTATTGAGTACATGGATAAAGAAAAATTACTACGGGAATCGGATTTTATTTGCGTATTAATGCCTTATACACCGGAAACGAAGAATTACATTGGTACTGCAGAGTTATCACTTATGAAACCGACTGCTGTCTTGGTTAATACCGCCCGTGGGGGAATCGTCGACGAAGTGGCTCTATATCATGCCTTGGAAAATGGGTATATTTGGGGTGCAGGTATTGATGTATTTGAAGAAGAACCTGTGAGGACAGACCATCCTCTGCTTAGCCTTCCAAATGTAGTGGCATTGCCGCACATCGGCAGTGCGAGTGTGAACACGAGACTAAAAATGGCGTTACTCGCTGCTGAAAATTTACTCCAGGGTTTAAAGGGTGAAACCCCGGAAAATTTGGTAAAGTAACTCCAAAGGCATGAAATGAGCCTGAAAAAAAGGTTAGGAATCCCTAACCTTTTATTTATCTAAAAGCCATTTTGTGACGGTTTTAGCTTCTTCTTCTGAAAGTAGTCCGCCAGGCATCATGCCGACACCATCGTTCAGTAATTGCTGTAAATCTTCTTCTGCATACTTTGCTTTCATATTGGTCACGGGTGGACCTGCTAATCCTTCTAAGTTTTCTCCATGGCAGGATAAGCAGCTGAATTTATATAAACCTTCTCCGTCTGCAGGTCTCTTTGCAGTAGCGGTATTGGATGAACATCCTGGTAATACTAATAATGCGAGGGCAAAAACAATCCATAGTTGCTTCATATATGTAACCTCCTAATGTAGTGAATCGTTACTAAAAGAGTACTTTATAAAACTAAATTTTTTCTAAACGAAAGATTAAAATTTTCTTAAATGGGCTTGGTTATGTAAAATGAACTCCGATGGCGGAAAATACTCTTGGATAGTAGAAAATAATGTAAAGGAGTTGGTCTAATGGCGGAAATCGCAACGTTTGCAGGAGGTTGTTTTTGGTGCATGGTATCGCCGTTTGATGAACAGCCTGGGATTAAAGAAGTCATATCGGGTTATACAGGCGGGCAAAAGGAAAATCCGACATATGAGGAAGTTTGCTCGGATACGACGGGGCATTATGAAGCGGTACAAATTACTTTTGACCCTGCTGTTTTTCCCTATAAGAAACTGCTGGAGATATTCTGGCAGCAAATCGACCCAACGGACGAGGGAGGACAATTTAATGATCGCGGTCTATCGTATCGGACGGCGATTTTATATCACACAGAAGAACAAAGGGAAATGGCGGAGAACTCAAAGGCTGAGCTTGCTGTAAGCGGTCGTTTTCAAAAGCCGATTGTAACAAAAATCCTGCCTGCTGGCCCCTTTTACCGAGCAGAGGAGAAACATCAGGACTATTATAAAAAAATGCCTTTTCATTATAATCACTATCGAGAAGGTTCAGGGCGTGCCAAGTTCATACGTGAAAACTGGAAAAAGCGGAAAAGTGATGAGGTTCTAAAAGAAGAATTATCCCCTATTCAATATGCTGTAACTAGAGAAAATGCCACAGAGCCGCCATTCAAAAATGAATATTGGAATAACACAGAAGAAGGAATTTATGTAGATATCATTTCAGGTGAGCCGCTTTTTAGTTCACTTGATCAATATGATGCCGGCTGCGGTTGGCCAAGCTTTACGAAGCCAATAAGGCGATATGAATTGGAGGAAAGGTTTGATACTTCCCATGGAATGAGGCGGATTGAGGTTCGAAGCAAAACCTCCGATTCCCATCTCGGGCATGTGTTTGATGATGGGCCTGGTCCTGACCGCGCCAGGTATTGCATTAATTCGGCTGCACTCCGTTTTGTCCCGAAGGCTAGATTAGAAGAAGAAGGTTATGGTCAATTTTTAAAACTGTTTACCGAAAGAACTCCCAAGGCTTAGCCTGGGAGTTTTGTCAGCTCTGAATTTTCTCTTTTAAATCAATGAGGTACTGCTGCCATTGTCCCGCGAGCTCCTCAACACCCAATATTTTATCAATCACTTCAATTGATGGAGAGGGATCATGGAAGTAAAGATGATGGATGGAAGAGACGGAGATTTGCTCGGGATGTGAACTCAGCTTTTTTATCTGAGATTCTGCCGTTATTTTTCCTTCTTCCAGAACTCTGAAAAAATATCCAGTATACCCTGTTTGAATAATTCTTTTTAACAAAAGGTTGTTGTTATTGCGTTTATTGATGGTGGAGCAGGGATAACGACCTTGAGATACCTGCAGGACAGCCTCTCCAATCTGAAAAACATCTCCAATACAAACCTGATCTTCCTTCATGCCAATTGGAGTTAAATTTTCCCCAAAGGCAGAGGGTGTTAATGTTTTACCAAAGACACTTTCCCAATGTGCGTAATGTTCGAAGGGATATACGCAGACGACACGTTCTGAGCCGCCATGATACTCAGGATTCGCGACCTGATCACCAGTTATCTCATCAAAGCCCACATAAAGTTCTTCACATTGTTCTTTCCAGATTCCTGATTCGTAAGCCTCATTCTTATGTACCATCTTTTTAGGCAATCCCTTGCTTAAATATATAATTTCTCTATTTTGCAAAGCTCTTCGCCTCCTTTTCATTTATTTTACTATAAATAAATGAAACCCTCATAATAATTGAGGGTTTCTTAAGTAAGGCTAAAAACTCGCTGGGTGATGGTTGGCAGAGTAATTTCGATTGTTGTTCCTTCATCCACTGCACTATCAATCGTAAGTTGACCATTGTGGCTTTCAATAATTTTGTAACACGTCATAAGACCGAGACCCGTCCCCTTTTCTTTTGTCGTATAAAAGGGTTCACCGAGGGTCTGGATCCGGTCCTTTGGAATTCCAATACCCTGATCGATAATCTGAATAGAAATCTTACCTTCTTCCTTTCCCTTGACATTCACATCTATATTCCCGCCGCTAGGCATGGCTTCTATGGCGTTCTTTAGCAAATTTAAAAAGACCTGCTTTAATTGGTTTTCTTCACAGCTTATTTTAGGTAAATCACTTTCAAATTCTACGAAGATTTGGACGTTGTTTAAAATAGATTGAGTATTAATTAAGGTCACAACATCTTTAATTAATTCCCTTACATCCTTTTCGGTAAAAACAGCTGCGGTTGGTTTTGCGAGTACAAGAAATTCTCCGACGATATTATTGATTCGGTCAAGCTCTGATAACACAATATCATAGTATTCTGCCTGATGTGTTTCGCTTTTGAATAATTGAATGAAGCCTTTTATAGAGGTAAGTGGATTACGGATTTCATGGGCTATACCTGCGGCCATCTGGCCAAGAAGCGCCAATTTCTCGGATTTTTGCAGGAGTTGTTCCGTTTGTTCTTTTCTTTTTGTGATATCATTTCCGATTGACAATACTGCATCTTTTCCACCATATGTAATGAACATGGATGCGCCTTCAAAGACAAAAACCGAACCATCCAACTTTTTAAATTTGTATTCAATATTGTTTAATGGAAGGACTTCTTTTTTTACTTGATTCAGTCTTTCGATTAGTCGTTCCTTATATTCTGAAAAAACATAATTATAAATAGACGTTCCAATTACTTCTTCCTTCTGCTTTGCACCAATCATCGTTAGTGCTTCCTTATTTACATAGATGACCTTATTATCTTGGTGCACTATGACTGCTTTTGGCAATGAATCTATTAATTGTCTATAGCTTTCTTCACTGTCACGCGCTTTCTTCCCAAAGAAACGTGCACGGTCATATTGCCACCCAACCAGCCAGGCAATCCCTGTAAAAATGAGAAAGTCTATTGTAAAAAAACGATCATGCTCCACAATGGTTTGGAAGCCGGAAAATAGCACTGATATTAACACTAGAGTAATTTGTCCTATTCTATTCATACAGTTTCCTCTAATTATCTGAATTTGCTATTATCATATCACGAATGGCTAAAAAATTAATAGAGAATTAGTAAGAAAGGCTTATTAATAATGTTGGGGTAGTGAAAAACAAAAGCCTAGCTTTTGGCTGGCTTTCGTTAAAGTTATCGATATCATTTTACGACTCGGCCATTCTTCGATAGATGTTCAAGATTGACTGACCGTAGGTGGTACCTGGTACAGCCCATTTTCCGTTTAAGGCGGTCCATGTAGTGGCCGAACCTCTATTTACAAGATGGAAGCGAGGGTCAACTAACGGGTATTTGTTTGGTAATGCTGCTGTGGTAGCATAAGCATATAAGTGCTGGAGATGTGCAAGTACACCTTCCTCTGGTGTGCTGAAACTTGCACCTCTCACTGCGCCACCGGTGGCACCAATTCCTGCAAAGTTGTTTTGACTACTCCTAACATCCCCTGTAAACCGAAAATAGCCTGTTTCCTGCAAGGCTTGTGCAAATGCCACATCCCCTCTGATACCATAATACTCACCAATCGATTTATAATATTCCCCTAACAAGGGTGCATCAGGGTTTATCATTTTTACAAACGCATTCATTTGTTCAGCGGAGAGCTGCGTAGGACCTAAAATTGAGGATGGATTGAGATCAATAGCGCGGGGGTTTGATACTGTGCTTGAAGTCGTGCTGGAACCAACGTTTTCAGGTAGGATGAAAGCATTTATTCCTGTCTTTGCCTTGATTCCATTTACTCGTTTTTCAGCGTTTTCCCTGGTTGAAAAGGCGCCCGCTTGTACTCGGAACCAAGTTTCACCTGATATGACGGTGGATACGATAAAGGATTGGATTCCTTTTGAACGTAGGAAAGCTACTCGTTCCTGTGCATTTTCCCTAGACTTGAACGACCCGGCAAAAACTTTGTACATTTCATCTCCTCCAAATTAAAGTTTCTTCTTATTTTATGAGAAGGTGACAGGGGTGTAGATGGACAATAGCCTGTAACAGCAGAAAAACCCCCTGATGGAGGTTTATTTCAAGTCCCAGTCTTTACGGCCCCTTTAATAGGAATCCTTTTTTGCTGCTGCGTTAAAAAGAAAAACACACCAAGAAGCACGAGCAGTCCACCGGCAATCTGCCAGCTGGCAAGGTGTTCATTTAATAAAATGACTGCCAAAATCGTCGCACCCACAGGTTCACCTAAAATACTCATAGAAATGGTGGTAGCATTGACATAGTTTAAGAGCCAGTTATTGATGATGTGGCTGACCGTCGGAACGGTTGCAAGCAAAAAGAAAATTCCCCATTCCTTTGCCGGATAGCCGTTAAATGCAACACTTGTACTAAGGTTATAGATTGATAGAACGACGGCGGCAATGAAAAATACACTAAAACTATAAATCCAATGCGAAACTTTCTTCACAATACTTTGACCAATCATTAAGTAAACGACGACGGCAATGACACTTAAGAAGGAAAGGATATCGCCAAGGATGGCGTCCTGACTTAAAGCAAAGTCACCCCAGCCAATCATCATCGCACCGATAATGGCAATTCCCATTGTCATCAACGCGGAAGCTGTTGTTCGTTCTTTAAAAAAGAAGTATCCGCCAATCAAAGACACAATCGGCTGAAGGGCAAGTATGATGGTAGAGCTTGCGACGGTGGTTAATTTTAACGAACCGAACCAAAGGACAAAATGCAAGGCTAAAAATAGGCCTGAAAAAAATAAAAAGACCCAATCATTTCTTGTTATTTTTTTAAATTCTTCGCGGTTTTTCCAGACAATCGGAAGCATTAATAGACTTGCAAGCAGCATGCGATACATGCTTAAAATCGAAGCAGGTGCGTCAGACCATTTTACAAAGATGGCTGAGAACGATATCGCTATAATTGAAATGGTAAGTGGTAAGACGATAGATCTGGAATTATCTTGATGGTTCATTTTTATCCTCTTTTCATGAATATATAAATGAATAGTACCATAAATGCTGCTCTCCAGATACTAACAAAACTCACCAGCACCACATAGGTGGAAATTAGTCGGATTGTGTCAATAATCTGGAAGAATGATGTATAATAACGTGGAGGAGGGTGATGTAAAATGGATAATAAAAAACTAGATAGAATGGAAGATATGTTATCTAACTTAATTACAATGGTTGGGAACCTAAATCAAAAAGTGCAAAATATTCAGGAAGAAAATGCAACTATTAATGAAAAGCTAAATGTTATCGAACAGGAACAGACTGTCATGAAATATGAAAATGAAAAGCAATTCACAGATATTAATAAGCAATTCACAGATATTAATAAACAATTTGCAGATATTAAAAATATACTTACTGATATGCAAGCTGACCACGAGCATATCTGGGAAAAAGCAGCTCGAAATGAAAGAGAACTAGCAAAATTCAAAAAACACCTTCAGCTTTAAATTTCTGCCTCAAATCATACTTCTTATTACTCCAAAATCACTTCCTGTATATGAAACCATTATAAAAAAACGTCAAGCCCTTGGGGTTTGACGTTTTTTTAAAAGCATTTAATTGTTTGTAGACAGCTCTTGGACACGATTTTGTTTTAATTCCAATGAATCCATGAACCGTTTGATTCGCTGCATGGCTTCTTGAAGTTGTTCCATAGAAGTAGCATAGGAGCATCGGATATACCCTTCGCCGCTCTCGCCAAAAGCACTGCCAGGAACAACGGCTACTTTTTCTGCCAGTAAAAGCTCTTCGGCAAATTGCTCTGAGGTCATGCCAGTATTTTTAATAGAAGGGAAGACATAGAAAGCTCCGCCTGGTGTGTGACAGTCGAGTCCAATATTGTTTAACGATTGAACAATAAAATTTCGTCTTCTACGGTAACTTCTTCTCATGCTTTCCACTTCGTGATACGTATTTCGTAAAGCCTCGATCGCGCCGTGCTGCAGCATATGCGGTGCACACATCGTTGTATATTGTAAGATTTTTACCATTTGTTCCGTAAATGGTTTAGGAGCGGCTAAGAAACCTAGTCGCCATCCTGTCATCGCAAATCCTTTGGAGAAGCCATTGATCAAGATGGTTCGTTCATACATGCCCTCGATAGAGGCGAAGCTTGTATATTCATCATCATAGGTCAATTCTGCATAGATTTCATCAGAGATAACAAGTAAGTCGTGTTTCTCTACCACTGTTGCAATATTTGTAAGTTCTTCTTTGTTTAAATAGGTACCCGTCGGGTTATTTGGTGAACATAGTAAAATTGCTTTTGTTTTGGTCGTAATCGCGTTCTCGATTTGTTCAGGTGTAAGCTTGAAGCCATTACTTGGGTGTGTTGAGACCGGAATTGGCTTCCCTCCTGCCAACGTAACTAATGGTGCATATGAAACGAAAGCTGGTTCAATAATCAGTACTTCGTCACCAGGATTTAGGATGGCGCGGAAGGTTAGGTCAATGGCTTGGCTGGCACCGGCCGTTACAATTACTTGGTCGACAGGATTATACTCGACCCCAAACCGCTTGTTTAAGTAGGCAGTTATCTCCTGTCTTAATTCAAGTAACCCTGGATTTGCAGTGTAAGAGGTGTAGCCCTCTTCTAAAGATAAAATAGCTGCTTCCCGAATGCTCCACGGCGTGATGAAATCTGGTTCCCCAACACCTAGGGAAATGACGCCCTTAATAGAGGCAGCTAGGTCAAAGAACTTCCTGATTCCAGATGGCTTTAATTCTTTTACCATTTCAGATAAATAGTGTTGGTGTTCCTTCATCATGGTGAAACCACCATCCGACGATCACGATCATTGTTTTCGCCAAAAATGACGCCATCATGCTTGTATTTTTTTAACATGAAATGAGTGGTTGTGGAAATCACATTATCAATCGTCGACAGCTTTTCCGACACAAACCTAGCGATCTCACTCATGGTTTTACCTTCAATGGTAATCGATAAATCATACGCACCGGACATGAGATAAAGAGATGTAACCTCAGGGAAACGATAAATTCTTTCCGCCACCTCATCGAAACCTACTCCGCGTTTCGGGGTCACCTTTACATCAATCATGGCAACGATGTTTTCCTCGCCAGCCACCTTGCTCCAATCAATCAAAGCCGGATAACTAACAATGATTTTCTCATCCTCCAGCTTCTTAATAATCGCAGAAACATCCTCCACACTCGAATTCACCATCAACGCAATATCTTCCACAGGAATCCTATGATTCTCCTCCAGAATCGAAAGAACCTCTAACTCCTCACCAGACAACCTCATCCTAAATCCCCCTCATAACGTTCAAATTTAATATTACTATAATACATCATAGTTAGAATAAATAAAATATTTTCTAGTGGATGGTGCCTGTCATAAGGTGTATTGATTAATAACAAAAAAGGTTTTCGCACGTGTTGTGCTAAAACCCTTTTTTATTAATTATTTATTATGAGGTAACGTAGGATGGCTGCGAGTCCGGCGCCGTGTTTGAAATCCCCGCTACTAATGAGCTGGTTTAACTCGTTCATTTCGATGGTATGTAAGTCTATCTGTTCGGTGGCTTCCAGCTGCTGCTCTTTTTTTATTAGGTCGGTTGCAGCAAAAAGGAAAATTTGCTCACTCGTGGACCCAGGAGAGGGGTAAACACTGCCTAGATCTATCCAGTTTTTAGCCTGGCAGCCTGTTTCTTCCTCAAGTTCTCTTTTGGCTGCGGAAAGTGGTTCTTTGTCTTCAGGATCAATCGCTCCTGCAGGTAACTCCCATTGCCATTCCTTGACTGCATGACGATATTGCCGAATACAAATGACCTTCCCGTCCTCCGTTATCGGTAAAATACAAACACCCTTTGAAAAATTCACATAAGAGAAATGCATATCTGTTTGGTTTGGCAGTGTAACATCTTCCTGAACAATCTCAAATCGGTCTACTTGGTCTTTTTGAACTTTGTTAATTTTCCACTCCACAACACTACACCTCATTTGTATATCGAATCTATTTATTTTTGCTTAAGTATCGATGAAATTCAAGTGAAAGGTAGTTTTAGTCTGTAAAAGTGCTTTAATTATTTAAATTGGTGTGATTGGAATGTCTTATCCTGAAAAGGTCTGCAATCGCTAAAGCCAGTAAAATACCTATTAAATCAAATCCAATATCAAAAGCCCTTCCACCCCGGTTGAAATATAATTGCAGAAATTCGGTTAGAGCCGCAAAGGAAGCAGCCATAGCCAGGATTATCATATGAGATCTAAATTTAGTTAACAACAGAATAGTAAAAACTTGAAAAGCTATTATATGGCCTAACTTTTGCAACAGGAATCCCTGACTAAGGTCATAGGGGAGTGGTGATAGGAAATCATAAAATGTTGGCTGACCGTCCCAACGAAACCTTACAACACCAAATTGAATTAAATTATGGAAGCTTGAGGTACAAGTAAAAATCAAAATGGCCGTACACCAAATAAAAATAAACAGACCTCGCATCATTGCGTCCCCCTTTTTCAAACACAGTTTAAACGGTTACAATAGGTTTCATACATAAATGAATGTATAAATGGTACAATTTGCATAAATGGTGAAAAATACGTCTTTTTCACCTTGGTGACAGGCACCATAATAAGGAGGTTTTTTTATGGCAGTTAATAAGTTAGAGCATGTTGGTGTGATGGTGAGTGATTTGGAGGTTTCTATTGATTTTTATGAGAATGTTTTAGGGTTGGATTTGCTGGATAGGTTTGCAGCGAATGAAACGACTGGGTTGGCTTTTTTAGGGGATCGTGCTAGTGGACAGGTGATTGTTGAACTTATTTGTGGGAAGGATAATCCTTTTCCTGATGAAGGAAAGGTTCATCATATTGCCTTTACGGTGGACGATATTGAGGAAGAAATTGAACGACTTATAAAGTTGAAGATACAATTCACAAATGAAGAAATTTCTACTTTGACAAATGGCAGCAAGTATATTTTCTTTAAGGGTCCAGATGGGGAGACTCTAGAGTTATTTCAGCCAAAATCTTAATTTAATTGCAATGGACTAAAAATTTACAGGAGGGGGAGCAGATGAGGGTTGTATCTTTAGAGAAAGAGAGAGTTTCTGATTTTATTGCTTATTGTAAAAAGCATAGATCAGAGGTTGATGATTCTTATTTGTATGATTTTGAATTACGGGAGTTTGTCGTTGATGATGAAAATCCTACTTATCTTTCGTTAAATGAGAAGGATGAAATAGTCGGAGCAGCTTCGCTGGTCATGGATGATTATCATAAACGTGGAAAAAGGGCTCGCTTTCGGATTTTTCATTGCGAAACTCAAAATATGCAATGCTATCAGCAACTGCTAGAGGCTGTGTTAAAACATACAACTGACCTAGATAAGGTTTTTCTGTTTATCCCAGTAATAAATAAAAAATTGATAGAGATGATCGAGGGCTTGAAGTTTTCTGTGGAAAGATATGCTTTTCTGCTTGTAAGAGAGGACCTGGACGTACCAGAAGTCGAACTGCCAAAGGGTTATGAGCTTAGAACTTTTCGTCCAGGACAGGATGAAGAGCATTGGCTAAAGGTACGAAATGCTGCTTTTTCAACTCTGAAAGGCAGTGAAACACCGCTCACCACTGAGGGGGTAAAAAAGCTGTCAACCGATGATGATTACCTTGAAGGCGGGATGATGATCCTTTTCGATCAGGAAAAGCCGGTAGGAGTAATTAGAGGAGCAGATGATGAATATGATGAGGCACCTATTATGAACATAGGGCCTGTCGCAATATTGCCTGAGTATCAAGGCCGCGGGTTAGGAAGAAGCCTGCTGAGAGCTTCTTTAAGATTTGCCAAGGAAAAAGGTTATAAACGCACCATCCTTAGTGTAAACGGAGAGAATGAGCGTGCTCAAGCGCTATATATTCAAGAGGGCTTTAAACAGGCAGAGGCAGTTGTCTGTTATCAATATTTTTTAAATAAGTAATAGGAAAAAAAGGTGTTTTCTCAATTTGAAAAAGAGAAAATGCCTTTTTTCTATTAAAACGGATTTATTCTTGAAAATATTTATTTATTTTCGTCCGTTCCACATCACCTGAAACTCCATATGCTTTAGTAATAAGGGGTGAAATGTAATGAAAAAAGACCAATTTGACGCAGAAACACTAAAGCACATTAGGAGCAGACTTGATACTGTTTATGCCATTGCCAAGAAAAATTACAATGACAACCCTGAATTGATGGACACAATCGAGAGTTTAGCTCAAATAGCTATTATGTTTACCAATATCAAACTACAAGAGGTTAACGATCACGAAGAAACTGCTAGCCCTCAGGGGTACATCCTTTCAAAACTGTCACACTCGTACTCCAGAATGACAGAGTATGAAAAACAAAAGATAAAAGACTTTCCAGAATGGAAGCTATAAGAAACTAGTCACGAGTGGGAGCACACCAAAGCATCGAGTGAAATTTGATGGAAATGCAGAATTTTATTGTTTAGCACGTAAAAGAGGCTCAGAGTTTTCTACTCTGAGCCTTTCTTTTTAATAAATTGTAATATAATAACCATTTTTCGCCTTCACGCTCTGTCACTTTTTATTAATACATGGGTATGAATTAGGCGACTTCCTTCGAGCTTTCTTTTTCAATCTCGACCCATAACGCCAATTTCAACTATCAATAAAGTGTTATTTTTGATTGTTCAGTTGATATTAAGAAGAAATTGTCAAACGATTATCTTACTAATTAGAAGGAATACATACCATCAAAAAAGAAATCCGTTATTAAGAACAACCAAGGAGGTAAGGTTACAGTGGTCTTACTTTTTCATTATTTATCTCTCTTAAATATATTTGATGCTCTGATTACTTACTTTGGCTTGGAAAACTCAATGATACAGGAAATGAACCCGCTCATGAATAGAATATATGAAGCAGATCCAGCTTTGTTTCTGATTACCAAGATGGGATTTTCGCTGTGCCTTTACTTATTTATTCTTTTTAAAAAAGTACCAACATCCTCTCTTACAAAGGGACTCACTGTCTTTGCTTCAAGTTTCTATACCCTAATATTCTTCCTCCATTGCTACTGGCTCGTTGTCCTCATATAAAGGCGCCGATCCATTATAGTGGCAGACACCTTTTTACTTAGGCAACTGAGAGTTAATTACGTCCCATAGATAATTTTAATTTGTCGCGAGCTCCCTTACGCCAATTTTTTACCGCAGATAATGACACCTTTTCCTTTTGGGCAATTTCACTTACACTCAAGCCTTCCTGTACTGTTAGTAAGAGCCATTTTCTTTGATTGGGTGTTAAAGTATGACAATGCGGTTTTTATTTTTGCAAAAAAAAGGATGCCACCGATGTTTGAGAGGGACAGTATTCATTCGTGATATCCATGTTTAAATAATATGTACAAGTATCTGGGATAATTTTGTATAATTATAGAAATTGGGCTTTTGCCAAGTCGAAATTAGATAGATTAGGGTTAAGGGGGAGAGCACAATGAAAAAATTGAAAGTATGGGGTCCTATCGTTGGGATTCTAGCTTGTATTGTGGGAGCCTATTTTTACTTAAGTGAAGAGCGCGGGCTGGAATTAAACTTAAAGAAAAATGATCCCGTTGCTGCGAAAGAGGCACAAACAAAAATCGATAAAAGCTTTGAGACTCCTGTATCGAGCGATGTGACGGAAGAATATGAAACAATGAAAGATGGGGAGCTAATCCAAGAAGTTCACGATATGACACATCAAAAGGTGGAGGCAGACAAAAAATGGGGTTCCTCCGAAATCACCGCCGAAAAAGTCCAGACATTATTTAATGTAATAAAAAATAAGGACTTCCAAAATGGCAGTACGAAAGATATGCTCTTAGCTATCCTTGAACCGTGGATACGAAAAGACTTCAGTAATGCCGTAAGCGCTCACAATCGCATCTGGTCCTTCCAAAACGGAAACATCGGCAAAGCCACTCGTCTACTTACCCCTCAGGAAGAACTAGAATTTATCGAGGATCAATTTCGTTAGTGCCATGGTGACAGGCACCGCTCGTGGACACTGTCCACCTCAGGAGGACAGTTAGGCCGAACATTATTAATATTCGGACGAGGCTGGACATAGTCTTTAGTATGGGGGTCTGTATTAAAGGAGAGGTACATGTCTAGAAAATCCGCGTCGATTAAAGGTTTTTTAATGGGAATGGTGCTGCTGGTCTGTATCGTTACTGTTTTTATGCTAATAAGGGGTGCTTGGTTTTCGCCCGATGCAGAGGCAGCTGCTGTGGTGGAGGAGTTTTATTTGTATGAACAGGAGGGGGAATTTGCTTCTTCTTGGGAGCTTTTTCATTCAACCATGAAGGAAAGATTCGGGAAAGGGCACTATATTCAAGACAGGGCCCATGTGTTCATGAACCACTTTGGCGTTGAAACGTTTGACTTTGCGATGAGTGAACCTGAGAATATCGAGCAATGGAAAATGTCCAAAACAGGACCAGCCATGAAAAATGTCTACAAAATCCTTGTGACTCAAACCTACAAAGGAACCTACGGTAACTTTGAACTGGCACAAGAAGTATTTGCCGTTCAAGAGAAAGACGAATGGAAGATCGTTTGGGATTATAACCAGTAAAATAGGGTGAAAAGGACTCCCTCCGTTGTTAGTGATATCTGTTTGAAAAGATAGTAATCTATATTAAGATATGAATTTGCAAATTAAATGTACGCAAATGGGGAAGGTTACTAAGTTCCTCAATATTTAAGGTAGTATAAAAATTGTTAGCACATCCAACCGTGAGGGAAATTCGACATATCCACGTTTTGGAATAAAGTGAAAAGGAAAAAGTCTTGAATGACTCTTTCGCTAATTTTTTCGTTTAATATTGTCCGTGTGTGAGTCCTTTTTAGTGGATTAGGACAGGTTTACCACCTGACTTATCCATAATAAAGGGCTTTTTCTGTATGCAAACAAATTTTTCATTGATATAATCCTATAATTTGTAAAGTTAATCTATTAAGGCTTAAGATAAATCGTCAAATTATTACAAAAAAATAATTTTCCTTGTTAGTAGATTTATATAATAATATAATTCTTACAGGAGGTGTTTGAATAATAGAAGTAGTTAGAATTTTGCTACTCATGAAAGCGGTTTATATTTATAACCTTATCTAAAGTAATAAATCAAAAGTACTTAAGAGGATAGCTAGAATTGGGGAATTAGAGGGGTCATACAGAAAATTAATGCACTTTAATGTAAATGGCGATTGATTTAGTCTTAGGGGGAAAAATATGAAAAAGAGACATAAAAAGAGTTTGAGTATTGTCACAGTGCCTGTTTTACTTATGGGTTTACTTTCACCAGTGGCTGGGACAAATGCAAAGGCTGAAATTGTTAAAGCTACAGATTTGATTATCTCTGAATATATTGAGGGATCAAGTTTTAACAAAGCTATAGAACTATATAATGGAACAGGTGCGGATGTTGATTTAAGCCAGTACACCCTTGGAATTCATACAAACGGTGCAGAAGCAGTTTCAAAAAGCCTAGGCTTATCCGGTACATTAGAAAATGGCAAAACATATGTTTTATATAATAATCAAGCAGCTGAAGGTATAAAAAGCAAGGGGAATCTTGTAGATTCAACTGTTATTAATTTTAATGGAAATGATCCTATCGTTCTTAAAAAAGGCGGAACAATCATTGATTCAATTGGTCAAGTAGGAACAACAGTAAATTGGGCGGTAGATGGCACTTTTGTTAGGAAAAGCAATGTATTAACAGGGGATACTAACCTTAAAGATGAATTTAATAATAATCAGGAATGGACCCGTTCCAATATTGATGATTTCACAAATCTTGGAACACATTTCCTTGGAAGTGTCACTCCTGAAGAACCAAACGAACCAGCACCAATTCCTGCTATTTCAATTGAAAAAGCACGACAAGCGGTTGGTGAAACTGTAACTATTGAAGGTATTGCAACAACCAAATCCGGTCTTTGGGGCAGCGAGACATTTTATATGCAAGATGAAACTGCTGGGATGTATGTCTTTAGTAGCCCGCAAAGTGTAAAACCTGGTGATAAAGTAAAAATTACTGGTGATTTAGTATTATACAAAGGTGAACTAGAGATTAAACCTACGAGTCTAGTCATTATTTCTAGCGGAAATCAACTTCCTGCAGCACAGTCTGTTAAGGCAGTAGATAAAACAACTCAAGGTGAATTACTGAAGCTTGAAAGAGTAACAATCACTGAGATGACTAAGGATAGCTACGGAACTGCTACTTTCCAAGCTAAATTTGAAAGCGGGGAAACAGTTAGAGTTATTCATGATAACCGTACAGGTTCTAATTATGATGAATTAGTTAAGCATTACAAAGAAGGCGATCTAGTTCATATTGTTGGACTTGGTTCAGTAGACGATAATGGATTCAACTTAAAGACTACTGGTCTCGACAGCTATGATCTAGTAAACAAACCAGCAGTTTATGTATCACAGGCACAAGGTGTTGTTCCGGCCGATACAAAAATTGTGTTGAATTCTGGCCTTGAAGGTGCTGAAATCCACTACACAACAGATGGTTCAACACCAACTGCAGCAAGCGCAAAATATGTTGCACCAATAGAATTAAAAACTGGTGAAACAACTATTAAAGCTATTGCAGTAAAAGGTGAAACTGTAAGTGAAGTATTCAGCTTTACTTATAAGATTTTAAATACTGAAGGTGTAAAAATCCATGATATTCAAGGAAAAGGACATGTTTCCGAATATAATGGCGCTTCTGTAAAAGCAGTTACAGGTGTTGTAACTCACAAATTTAGTAATAATAGTTTTGTTATGCAGGATATTACTACCGCTGACAATGACAAGGCGACATCAGAAGCAATTGAAGTATCTAAAACAGCTCATGGAGTTATCGTTGGTGATACAGTAACGGTTGACGGAACAGTTACAGAAAATGGCGGCGGTGCAAACCTGTCTACAACACGAATTACTGCAACAGCAGTTACGAAAACAGGTACAGCAGAATTACCTGAACCACTTGTAGTTGGCAAAGATATTTTGCCTCCAAACAAAATCATTGATAATGACAAAATGCAGTCGTATGATCCAGCAGAAGATGGCATTGACTTCTGGGAATCCGTTGAATATATGCGCGTTTCATTCCCAAGTCCAGTTGTAGTTGGACCTCCGTACTCAAACGATATTCCTATTATGGTTCCAAGCACATCAAATAACACATTGAATGTTGCTGGTGGTATTAATATTGCAAAAGATGACTATAACCCAGAAAAAATCATGCTAGACAATGTTGGAAACGACTATCGTTCAGGTGATAAATTTGATGGGAATGTTATTGGTATCGTTTCTTATGCAAGCACAGGCTATCAGGTTGTAACTAATAAGACAACATTGCCTTCAGTTATCCCATCAACTTTTAAAGCAGAAGTTACAAATATTGAACGTGAAGATGAAAAACTAATTGTTGCATCTTACAATGTTGAAAACTTCTCAAACAATACAGCAAACACACCAGATGCGAAGGTTGCAAAAATCGCAAAGACATTTGTAGAAAATATGAAATCTCCTGACATCATTACTCTTATAGAAGTTCAAGATAATGACGGAGAAACTGATTCAGGAAATGTAGATGCTACGCAAAGCTATGAGCGTTTAATTAAGGCAATCAAGGATGCTGGCGGTCCAACATATAATTGGACAGATGTTGCTCCTGTAAACAATACAAACGGTGGCGCCCCTGGAGGTAATATCCGGGTTGGTTACCTATATAATCCTGAACGAGTTAAATTGGTTGAAGGAACTCATGGTACGAGTACTCAAGCAAACGGATGGACTGAAAAGGGGAACTTAACACTAAACCCAGGTGTGGTTAATCCAGAAAAATTTGCTGGAACACGTAAACCAATCGCTGCCGAGTTCGAATTCAAAGGTGAGCGCGTAGTAGTTATTGGAGCTCACTTAAATTCCAAAGGTGGAGATGAATCTCTATGGGGTTCAAGCCAACCGCCTAAATTAGGCTCTGAAACACAACGCCTAGGATTGGCTCAAGAAATAAATAACTTTATCAAAGCAGGTCTTGCAAAAAATCCTGCCCTTAATGTAGTTGTAGCTGGAGATATGAATGATTTTGAATTCACACCAGTGCTTGCAAAACTTAAAGGCAATGAGTTAACAAATATGGTTGACCTTGTTCCTGAGAAAGATCGTTTCTCATACTTCTTCCAAGGTAACAACCAAGTATTAGACCACGTTTTAGTAACAAAGAATCTCGTACCAAATGCAATTGTTGATATGGTTCATATCAATGCGAATTTCACAGAAGAACAGGGACAAGCATCTGACCATGATCCTGTAGTCGTTCAGCTAGGTTTCGATTTCCCTGACTTATCAATTATTCATACTAATGATACACATGCAGCTTTAGAGAACATGCCTAGAACAGTTACAGCTCTGAAGGATATGAGAGCTACGTATCCTGGATCGCTTCTCCTTCATGCTGGGGATGCATTTACTGGAACATTGTTCTTCAATGAATTCCAAGGAAAAGCCGACTTAGATATAATGAATTTGATGAAATTTGATGCGATGACCTTTGGTAACCATGAATTTGACCTAGGTTCTTCAGCTCAAGGCCATCAAAAATTGGCTGACTTTATTAAGGGAGCTCAATTCCCATTTGTAAGTGCAAACGTTGATTTTTCAAATGATGAGAAATTTGAAGATATCTTCACTGACTTATATGCAGCAAATGTTGAAAATGGTCAAATCTACAATGGAATCATTAAAGAGGTAAACGGTGAAAAAGTTGGTATTTTCGGTTTAACAACAGAAGAAACTGCAGATATTTCAAGCCCTGGTTCAATTGAGTTTGAAAACTATCTTACAGAAGCGAAAAAGGCAGTAAAAGCACTAGAAGCACAAGGTGTTAAACGCATCGTTGCCTTGACTCATATAGGTTATGATGACAATCCAACTATTGATAATGACTTAATTCTTGCAGAGAAGGTAGAAGGCATTGATGTGATTGTGGGTGGACATACCCATACAGCATTAACAAAACCAACTCTTATTGAGAAAGATGCAACTCCTACTGTAATTGTTCAAACTGGAAATTCAAACAGTAACTTAGGTGTCCTAAATGTTGATTTTGATGATAAGGGTGTTGTAAAAGCTTATAATGGCAGATTAATTGCAATTGATACTAAAATAGCTGCTGACCCTGAAGCAGTAAAAGTATTGGAACCATATCAAACACAAGTAACTAAGGTATCTAAAACAGAAATTGGTGTATCTACTCCAATTGCATTGGAATCTCCTCGTACAAACGGTGATAATACGAAACCAAGTGTACGTAAAAATGAAACTATTCTAGGGAATTTGATTACAGATGGAATGCTTAAGAAGGCAAAATCGTTCACTGGCAAGAATGTTATTATGGCATTACAAAACGGTGGCGGTATCCGTGCAGGTATCAACCAAGGTCCAATCACTGTAGGTGAGGTAATCACTGTACTTCCGTTTAATAACACTCTAGCAACAATGGACGTAACAGGTGCTGAATTAAAAGCAGCATTTGAAATTTCTCTTTCTCAATACCCAGCAGAAAATGGCGGATTCCTGCATGTAGCAGGTGGTAAAGTCGTATATGATATGACGAAACCAGCAAAACAACGTATTGTTTCTGTATCTTATTTGAATGAAACAGGTAAGTATGTAGAAGTTCAAGATGATGTGAAATACACGATTGCAACAAACGCCTTTACAGCAAAAGGCGGAGACGGCTATGATGTCTTTGCAAAAGCATATGCTGAAGGACGTGTAACTGACCTAGGTCTTTCAGATTGGGAAAACTTCCGTGATCATCTAGTTAGTATTGGAAGCGAAGGAATTCCAACTAAAGTTGAAGGCAGAATTTTAGATGTAACTCAAGTAGTACCAAGTGAAAACCCAGGCGAAAACCCAGGCCAGAACCCAGGCGAAGTGCCAGGTAATACAGATGGGACAACAGAAATTAAAGTTCCAGTAACTAAAATAGGTAACAAGTATACAATTAGTGAAAAAGCACTTGAAAATCTTAAAGATAAAGCAGTAGTTGTTTTTGAAGTTGATAATAAAACAAATGCAACTTTAGCTCTTACTAAAGCACAAGTTCAAGCTTTGAAAAGTGCTAATGCAGTAATTGTGGTTAGCAATGGAAATGTAGATGTACAAATCCCTGCTTCTATGCTGCCTTTAGCAGAAAATCTTGATATTAGTGTGAAGAAAATGGAAGCAAAAGGTGCATTAGCTGTTTATGACTTTAAGATTGAAGTAGATGGCAAAGAGTATCATAAGTTCAATGAAAAAGTTAAACTTACATTTAAGGTTGATCCAAAACAAGTTAAAAATCCTAAAGATGTAAAAATCTATTATTGGAATGAAGAGAAAAAGAACTGGGAGCTAATCGGCGGAGAATACAATAATGGCGAAGTTTCAGCTTATACAGATCACTTCAGTACATTTGGTGTATTCGAAGGCACTCCAGATTCTATTGAGACTCCAACTAAAGGTAACCATGAACTTCCGAACACAGCAACAAACAACTATAACAATTTACTTGCAGGATTAATGTTAGTTATAGCTGGTAGTGTTTTATTCTTCGTTAAGAGAAGAAATACTACATTAAAGTAATACGTAATAATTAATAAAGACAATTGATAATATTAGAATCCAATTATTAGTTGTATAAAAAAGTAGGCGTGCCAATCTCAGGCACGCCTTTTTCCTCGTGATTTTACCTTGAGGTGGACATTGTCTGTGGTCGGTAATTTGACGGACGCTCAATTTTTGAGTACAATTACTTTGAATTCGAGATAATTATTGTACTAAGTTTGATTAGGAGGCCTTCAAATGAAGCTGTTAGGTTTACATCATGTTTCGATCTTAACGGGTAAGGCGGAGAGGAACTTTCAATTTTATACAAAGATTTTAGGTTTGAGATTGGTCAAGAAAACAGTCAACCAAGATAATACAGAAGCCTATCATTTATTTTATGGTGACGCGAAGGGAAGTCCAGGGACAGAGATTACGTTTTTTGATATACCTGGATTGGGGCATACGTATCCCGGTGTCGGCAGTATTTCATCTACCTCACTTCGTGTGAAGGACAGTGATGCGCTCCACTACTGGGAAGATCGTTTTAAGCAGTTTGGGATTCAACATGGGCAAATTGAGAAGCGAAACAATCGCGACACGCTTGCGTTTCAGGATTTTGAGGGAACTCGTTTAGTTTTGGTGGCAGATAACGGTGAAGAAGGTGTTACTGCTGGTGTTCCTTGGGACAAAAGTGAAGTCCCGGTAGAGCATGCCATCGTTGGTTTGGGACCTGTGACTTTAACGGTTGGTGTTCCGGACAAAACGGTTAAAGTTTTAACTGAGGTAATGGGTTTTACACAGGCTGGCACATATCCATCGCTCGCAGGGGATTTCCCGGATATTCTGGTTTTCACAACAGGTGAAGGCGGGTCTGGAGCAGAGGTGCATATCGAGACGAGACCAGATTTGCCTAGGGAGCGACCAGGGCGAGGAAGTGTTCATCATGTTGCCTTTCGCGTTCCGAATGAAGAAGAATATGACTATTGGGCACAGAGAATCGCCGCATCGGGACTCATGAATTCAGGTAAAGTTGAACGGTATTACTTCAAAGCCCTCTATTTCCGAGAACCAAATCATATCCTTTTTGAATTATCTACCGACACCCCAGGTTTTGACGTGGATGAACAGATTGAAAAATTGGGGGAAAAACTTGCACTTCCGCCATTTCTGGAACCCCGCAGGGCGGATATTGAAGCGAGACTAAGACCATTAGAGTTAGATAGTAAGTAAACATTAAGACAGGGACCATATAAATATGGAACTTGTCTTTTTTCTTGGCACAATCTGCCTTCTATATTAATCTATAGAAAACTCCACTTTTTAAATTTTTTTTTAAAAAATCTCCAACACTTTCCTTTCCTCAATCGTTATCTACATGAAAGCGGCAAAAACAACTCTGAAAGCAATACATGATTTTCCTAAGAGATAAAAATGAATAAAAGTGAGTGGTCAACGTGAAGGTCGAAGTAAGTGATTTATATGAAAAGTTAAAAGATGATCTTTTCCGTTTTGCCCGTTCCATTGCAAGGCATGGGCAGGAGGCAAATGACCTCGTTCAGGACGCAATGATAAAGTCGCTAAATGAACCAGAGCTTCTCACCCTGCCGGAATATAAGCAGCGAGCATGGTTTTTTCGGGTCATGAAAAATAGGTTGATTGATGACCGACGGAAGGAACAACGATTGACACAGTGGGAAGAAGACCTTGATTTTCCGATACAGCAGGCCGGTGTCAGCCACTTAGAAATAACCGAGTTAATTAGACATTTGCCACAGGATTTAAGTGATTTAATTTTTAAAAGATATTGGTTAGGGCTTTCCAGTCAGGAAATTGGCGCTCAGTTAGGGCTCCCAGCCTCAACGGTACGCTATAAACTTCAACTCGCAATAAAACGGTTACGAACAATTTTGGAGGAGGAAAAATAATGAGTCAACGTATTGGAAATGTGGGATTATTAAATTTGGTAAATGCTACGGAAGAGAGTATTAAAGGTATAGAACGGATTGAAAATGTCGGTCTCGTTCTTTATGGGAAAGAAAATGCTCACCTATTAACTCGCTTGAATATTGGAAATATCGGGTCGAGTCTAGAGGTGCCAACTGGTTACCGCCTTTTTAATGGAGTTCTTAATTTGGACCAAAACTATCTGTCTTCCATTGTTGAGCCAGTCCTTCTTTTAGTAAACGGTGTGGTGATTATTGATCGGAATGTTCAACCGGACCAGATTCAAGCTGGGAATTTAAACTTGATGGTAAACGGAAAAGTGTATTGTCCTGAACATTTATCTGGAGCGGCCGGCAGGATGTTTAAAAAAAATAACGGAGCAGTTGAAACCTATAATGGTGCACCGCCAAGATTAGAGAATGGTAAATTTACATTGACGAATTCCTTTCTACAATCAATAGATGAACCTTTATTTCTGGTTGTAAATGGATTGCTAACTTTTGCGCAGGATCTGAATCTTGATTTGTTTAATGAGAAAATTAATAAGTTAGAAGTGAATGGAAAGTTCGAAATCTTTGAAAATCAAGAAGCTTATTTATATAAAAAAGTCGTTTCTTTAACAACCTGTATAGTGGAAGTAATTCCTGCCGGATATGAGGTTTTGGGTAAACCGCTGCGCCTGAATGCCCGTTCGATTCGCAGATTCCAACAGAAAAAATTGTTTACCAATAAACCGGTTATTATTGAGAGCGATGTTTCAAGAGAAGTGCTAACAAAAGCAGTTGAAAAAATTCATTCTACTTCTGTTATTATTTGCCACGAGGAAGTGGAAGATCTCGTTTATGAGCTATTAAGTCTGCTGGAAACAGAAGTTTTGTCCTACGAAAATAACTATATCTTAATTGAAGGGGAGGAGTTATGGTCAAACGACCAATTCCAAGCCTTAAACCAGCCAGCTACTTTCATCGTCAACGGCCAGCTCGTCCTTGATG
Source organism: Neobacillus canaveralius (assembly GCF_047237705.1). NCBI lineage: Bacteria > Bacillati > Bacillota > Bacilli > Caryophanales > Bacillaceae > Neobacillus > Neobacillus canaveralius. The sequence goes on from NZ_JBDFLL010000001.1 coordinate 904,732, forward strand.
CCGATGTAAGTGAAGACGTGCTACGCTCCAAAGTATCAGCATTAGATATCTTAGGTGAAGTCGTTGTTCGCAAAAAGAAACTAAAAGGCGTTCTTCAAAACATCATTCGACTTAATACAGGCACAGTAGAAGAAGAAAAAGGAATAGAAGAAACAGGTGTGACACTTCAAAATGTGGGAGAGCTGTCACTATAAAAGGAAGGCACCGCCAAAATGGCGGTGCCTGTCACCAAGGTGAAAACGGATGTTTTCACCCGTTTATACATCACTGTATATTTTTTCGACGCTGACACGCCCAGAAAAGAAGGTTGCGCCGCCGCCCATGTCGGCGATTCGATCGGGTGTTAGGGTGTTGACGAGCTGTTTTGAGCCGTCTAAATCCGCCCAGAGGCCTTGGGTGACGACTACTCCTGGAAGGACATTTTCGCCTACGGTCACTTTTAACAGACATTCTCCGCGCTGGTTCCAGACCCGGACCTGGTCGCCATCTTCAATCCCCGATGACTTAGCGTCCTTGCTGTTCATATACAATCGAGGTTCCTTTTCAAGGCTGATGTGCTTTTGGTTATTTGAAAAGGTAGAGTTTAGGAAATTATGATTGGGTGCAGGAATAAATTGATAAGGATGTTCTCCGTCATTAACTAAGGGAGTGTAAGTTGGCAGTGGAGGATATCCATTTGCTTTCATCCGCTTTGAGTACAATTCAATTTTCCCTATAGGTGTTCGCAATTTGCCCAGAAACAGTGGGGTTACCTCCGCTTTCATAAAATGCTTCTCTACTAAAGTTTCATAATCAATTCCTTGCAGATACGGATTGGCTGGTTGATTAAGTGCTTGTGCGATCATTTCTGCTTCTGTATCCTCAAATGCGGCTTCTTCAAAGCCCATTCCTTTGGCCAAAAGACGGAAAACATCGACGTTGGATTTTGACTCCCCATACGCTTCTATGACTGGCTGCTGAATCTGAATGTAATGGTGCCAATAGGAAGTGTATATATCTGTATTCTCAAAAGACGATGTTGCAGGAAGTAGTATATCAGCGTATTTGGCGGTCTCGGTTAAAAATAAATCGTGGACGACGACGAATAAGTCCTCCCGCTCAAGACCCTTTCTGACTTTATTCCCCTCTGGAGCAACTACCGCAGGGTTACTGCTGTATACATACAGTGATTTTACAGGCGGGTCTGCCGTTAACAAAGCTTCTCCAAGCAAGTTCATGTTGACTACCCTTGTCTGTTTATTTTTCAGTAATCTTGGAAGCTGCAGTTTTGTGGTGTTGACCGAAAGATACCCTGAATTTCCTTTGATGGCACCGCCGCCTTTGATGAGCCATTGACCTGTCAATGCCGGTAGACATGAAACCGTTCTGACAAACATACCGCCATTGTCATGGTGTTGCGGGCCATTGCCAATCCGAATAAAGGAAGGCGAGGTTTTCCCATACATTCTAGCAAGCTTATAAATATCTTCAACAGGAACCCCAGTTATACCTGAAACAGTAGCAGGGTCATATTGAATCACATGCTCGCGAAGTTCCTCATAGCCAACAGTATATTGGTGTAAAAAGGTGGAGTCGACCAGGTTTTCAGCAAATAAAATATGCATAAGTCCTAATGCGAGAGCACTATCAGTCCCTGGTAAAATCGGAATAAACCAATCTGCTAATCTTCCAGTTTGGTTTTTATGCACATCAATAACGACAATTTGAGCCCCGTTTTGTTTGCGTGCTTTTTGCGCCAGAGCTACTTGGTGCATATTGGTGCTAGCTGCGTTGATACCCCAAAAAATAATAAGTTTGGAATGAATCGTATCTTCCGGGTCAATGCCGTAGCTGCCACCCATCGTATATCTGTAGCCAACCGAGCCAGCAGAAGAGCAGATACTCCGGTCCAGTTGTGATGCTCCCAAGCGGTGAAAGAATCGGCGGTCCATCCCCTCCGCATTCAGCAGCCCCATGTTTCCATAAAAACTATAAGGGAGAATACTTTCAGGACCCTCTGTTTCGATAAGTGTTTTCCACTTGGAAGTTATTGTAGCAATCGCTTCATCCCAGCTGATTCGTTCAAATTTACCTTCACCTTTAGCTCCAATTCTCTTCATAGGATACTTTAAGCGGTTTTCATCATAAAGCCGTTCCGCCATATTCCGAACCTTATTACAAATATTCCCTTTCGTCACCGGATGCTCCGGATCACCTTCCACCTTCACAACTCTTCCATCCACCTTATGCAAAAGCAACCCACATTGGTCCGGGCAATCTAGTGAACAAACAGATTTAAAAACCCCATGTTTATCCATATTGAGTATTCCTCCCCTCGGTGACAGGCACCATTTATACATGACTGTATATTTTTATATGATTACTATCATATGACAGCTTAGGAGGTCCAGCAAGGTTATAGCAAGAGTAATCTAGATTAGCAATTCTCTTTATTTTGGAAATTGAACTAAAAAGTTACAAATTAATTGAATTTTTTACATTTTTTTTAATTTTTATAGTAAAAATGTACTGGGTAATTTATAATATTTTTGTAATCTTTTACAATAATAGGAGGAATTTATAATGCAAAACATTTATGCCAAGCAAGATTTAAGCTCACAGGAACTTCAGCTTTTAGCATCGGAGATGGACCGTAGAAAGAAATCTACTACAACAACATGGCTACTCTGGTTCTTCTTAGGGGGATTAGGAGGACACCGCTATTATCTTGGAAGAACAGGTAGTGCAATTGCTATGACACTAACGCTTGGCGGGCTTGGTATTTGGTCGCTGATTGACCTGTTTTTAATTAGTGGGATGTTAAACAAGAAAAATACGGAAGTTGAGAGTCAAATTATCAGTGAACTTAAGTTGATGAAAAATGCAAGAACCCGTGAAGCATAATCATTTCTAAGTAAAACGGAGGTTCAAATGGAAGAACGACTGGTACATGATAATGAAAAGGCCTATTATACGCTGTGCTTAGTCATCAGTATAATAACTTATTTAGGACTTATACTTTCAATTATTGGAATTTTTTATATTATTATAGGTTTTATTATTACCATCTTTGTACAGGGAATATCTGTCGGGCATATTCGAAATAATGGGGTTAAATTAACTGAAAGACAATTTCCTGAGATATTTGAGAGAGCGAGAAATATTGCCCTTCAAATGGGCGTTAGTGATGTTCCTGATATCTTCATTGTTGAATCAGGTGGAACGTTAAATGCCTTTGCTACTCACTTTTTAGGAAGAAATTTTATTGTCCTCTACTCTGATGTTGTGGAACTTTCGAAAGAAGGCCATAAGGAAGAACTGGATTTTATTATTGCTCATGAACTTTCTCATATAAAAAGGAAGCATGTTACGAAGCAAATATTGATTCTTCCCGCATTGTGGATTCCTTTTCTTGGAAACGCTTATTCTCGAGCTTGTGAGTATACCTGTGATCGAATGGCAGCTTCCTATATTAATAATTCTGCCTTTGCCGTAAATGCACTGGCCATTTTAGCAGTAGGAAAAAGGCTTTTTGTTGATATAGACATTATTGAATACATACAAACAGCTAAATCAGAATCAGGTTTTTTCATCTGGCTTAGTCAAGTACTTTCTACCCATCCTCCATTACCTAAACGAATTGAGGAAATTCAACATTTTAACAGGATGATAGATGTTTTTAAAGTGACTAAAGTAGGATAAACCACATCTTAGGAATTTAAATTTAAATATACGTAAAGAGACTACTGCCTAATTCCACTTTAGTGTAGAAGGGTAGTAGTCTTTTTATGTGAGTCCTATGAGAATATCCTTTCGATGAGCCAGAAGACACCTAGTGCAGCGACGATAATGGAACCAATTTTGATAATCATTCCCATGAGTTTAGCTTGAACATGCAGGTTAGCAACGGAAGAACTAATAATACAAGCGCTAACTGAATAACTTCATACCGATGTTAAAATTCAAGAGGGGACATTCAAATATTTTTGGTTTTATTTTTTGTAAGAAGACGTAAACAAGCATAAGAAAATAAAAAGCTGATTAATTTCACCCAAAGTGATATTGATTATCTTTTTTTAATAGAGAGTAGGGCAATGAATCTATTTATTACTCTAAAAGCTCGACGTTCAGCATACTCATAACAAGCTACACAAACCCTAATCACTTTCCCACGATCATCAAAATACTTCCTTAAAGGTCTGCCACGCCGTTTACAAAACCCACACTTACCACCGAATAAACCAAAGAAAGACATCTATCTACCCCCAATAAATAAAAAAACTCCTCACTTTATAATATTCTAGTAGGGTACACAAAGTGTCCACCCTAGGTGGAAAGTGTCCACGAGAGGTGACAGGCACCCATTTTGGCCTACATTTTAATAGAGAACTACAGCTTGTTTCCCCATTTGTTCCCACGCCTGGATAAAGTTTTTACGGTCAACTTTTTGGTTCTTCGTTCCATAAGGATTGTTAATGTAAATATTCGTAGAATCATAACCGGTGATCACGACGCTGTGCATGTTATAGGTAATGTCTACGGTTCCTTCTGGTGTCTGCCATGTTTCAAATTCAGAAATAGGTGCAAAGGTCGAGGTTGTGATCACCCAAACGGGATTTCCGTTTGCTAATTCTTCTATTAATTGGTCGAACGACGAATTTGTTAAGTCGGCTGCATTCAGATATTTTTGTGCTAATTCAAAAATAGGTTCATGGTAAACGCCTAAACCTGGTCCATCCTCCATATTGCCCACAAACCCCGTGTTTGGATTCCCATTCTCACCATTACTATATTGTAATGGAACTCTAGTAATCTCCTCTGCTAGTTCATTTTTTGTTACCGAAATCCCTTTATAATTGAGAATCATCGCTAGACTGGTTACTTCGCATCCATTATAGAGCCGTGGCGAATCCATTTGATTAAGCAAGGGTACATCCAGCTGCATTTCATCTGCGATTTTATGATCCTCTGAAACACTGGTTTGTTCTGATAGAATCTTTTCTTCTACTACACCTGTATTAACATCTACCTCCGAGGTGATTGTTTCCTTATTGTTTGTATAAAGGAAAAAGCCTGTAATTACCACGATCCCAACCATGCTAAGGTTTAATATTTTTATCATTTGGAATACCTCCTATTTGGTTTGGAAGGGGGAAAAGGCACTATTCTATTAAAGAATAAGGGGGAATTATGAACAAATTATGAATAGACTAGGAACATTCTATTAACCAAACAACCAAATATTAAAAAAATAAGACCGACATATTCCTGACACATTGGCGACCTATGATAGGCATTGTGGAAAGACGCGTCAGAATAAAAGGTACATTCAACCAACTACAGCTGGCTCAGAATCAGTCTGGACAAACTCAATCGGATCAAATTCAATAATAGAGAGGAAGAGAAATTTGAAAAAGTGGATTATTATTTCGGTAATTATTGTTGTAATATGTGGAGCGAGTGCCTGGTTTTTATTAGGTAATACAGATCAAACTCAAAGTGTTGAGGCAGCACAAACAACAACAGCACAAAAAGGAAAATTAGAGGTAGCCGTTAGTGGTTCGGGTTCAGTTACAGCAATTACAGATCAAGATGTAACAGCAGCAAATACAATTCTTGTTGTAGATAGCGTTAGTGTAGCAGCTGGAGATTCAGTAGATAATGGTGACACACTTGTAACGTTTAATAATGGTGATGTTGTTACAGCTCCATATGATGGAGAAATATCATCCGTTAGTGTGAGTAGCGGCAGCGGAGCTTCACAAGGAACAATCCTTCTTCGTATGGAAGATGAAGATGAAGTCATATCACCTGTAACAAGAGGGGACAGTAGTGTAAGTACAGATAGCTCGAGCGGAGGAAGTACTGGCGGAAGCAGCTTAACAGCGGATACTGTCAGTGTAAAAGAAGGAGATGTTGTAGAAGCAGGTGCAACACTTATAACTTTTACAGATGGAAGTATCTTACAGGCTCCAGTTGCAGGAACAATTATAAGTCTTTCTGTTGCAAGCGGTGATTCTGTGCAAAGTTCAGCGACAGTTGCGCACATAACAAATTACAGCACTTTGCAAACAACCATTAGTGTTGATGAATTAGATGTTACAAAAGTAGCAGTAGGACAGGCAGTAAAAATAACAGCAAGTGCATTTGAAGATGAAACCTTCGAAGGGGTCGTAACCAAAGTAGCAACGGTTGGAACATCAACAAATGGGGTTTCTACATTTGACGTAACCGTACAAATCACAGATCCAAAGAGCCTGAAAATTGGTATGTCAACTGAAGCAAGTATTTCAATAGAGAGTAAAGAGGATGCAATATACGTTCCGGTAGAAGCAGTGTATACAAGTGGAGATGAAAAATATGTATTAGTTCCTACATCTTCAGATGATTCAACACAATCAACAAATAAGATAACAGTAGAAACGGGCATAACAAATGATACCTTTGTAGAAATTACAAGTGGGTTAGCAGAAGGAGATTCTGTTCAAATACCGAGAGTCCAATCTAGCGGTAATTCTTCTCAAGGAGGAATGATGATGCCAGGCGGCGACTTCCCAGGCGGCAACTTCCGGGGTGACAGCTCCGGAGGAAGAAGTGGAGTTGGAGCTCCAACAGGTGGCGCGGCTCCATCAGGCGGCGGACAAGGAGGAAACTAATGATGACTATGACTGAGCCAATTATTCAAATTAAAAACATGAAGAAAATGTATGAACTTGGTGGCGAAACGGTAATGGCTCTTCAAGATATTTCCCTTGATATTCGAAAAGGTGATTTTATCTCTATCATAGGTCCATCGGGGTCAGGAAAATCAACATTTATGAACATGATTGGGTGCTTAGATCGACCAGATTCAGGTGAATACATGCTAGATCATGAAGAAGTAGGGAAAATGAAGAGCTCACAACTTGCGACGATTCGAAATGAAAAAATTGGGTTTATTTTTCAAAACTTCAATCTCATACCAAAGCTAACAGCAGTTGAAAATGTAGAGCTTCCTCTCATTTATCGCGGAATGAAAGTGGCTGAACGGAGAGAAATTGCGTTAGAGGCTTTGAAAAAGGTAGGATTGGTAGATAGAGCGAATCATTTACCCACTCAATTATCAGGGGGCCAGCAGCAACGTGTCGCAATTGCGCGCGCGCTGGCTGGACATCCCCCCATTTTACTAGCAGATGAACCGACTGGTGCACTAGATAGTAAAACAAGTAAGGAAATTTTGGAGACTATGAGTTTGTTAAATGAGCAGGGCCATACCATTATTCTCATTACACATGACTTAGAAGTAGCAAAACGAGCAAATCGTGTCGTTCGTATACACGACGGTCAATTATTTGAGAATGGGGGTGAATGGTTTGCAGACAATCAGAATGGCACTGAAAAGCATTAAAGGAAATAAAGTAAGAGCATTCCTGACGATGCTAGGTATTATTATCGGTGTATCCTCTGTTATTGTCATGGTTGCGATTGGACAAGGGTCAACGAAAGAAGTGCAAGATCAAATTGGCAGTCTGGGTACAAACGTATTAACGGTCAGTGTTACTGGTTCAGATGTTACTTTTAAAGAAGAGGATGCAAATCAAATTCAGGATGTTAATGGTGTAGAAGCAATCGCTCCAACTATTTCTGGAAGGGTAACCGTAAAAAATGGACAGACGAACGCACAAGTGTCAATGATAGGAACAACTTCTTCTTATATAGATGTTCGTGATTTACAGTTGCAATCAGGACGTTTCATCGCAGACTTGGATAATGATAATCATTCAAAAATAGCGGTGCTTGGTTCAGACACTGCACAAACATTATTTGGGTTCGGTGATCCGGTTGGAGAATCTGTTAAGGTGAACGGAACGTCATATAAAGTTGTTGGGGTTCTTGAATCTGTCGGAAGTTCATTAGGAACAAGCGGAGACAGTACGATTATTGTGCCCCTTAGCACAGGACAACGCTTATCCTCTACGACTGAAATTGGGTCAGTATATGTTATGGTAGAAAATGAAGATATGATTAATTTCACATCACGTCGTATCGAACAAACCATGTACACCATTGTGGGTGATGCTGATAGTTATAGTGTATCCAGTCAAGAGGATTTAATGGAAACTGCTACATCTGTCAATGAAACAATGACATTAATGCTAGGCGGAAGTGCTGCTATTTCTCTTATTGTTGGCGGTATCGGTATTATGAACATTATGCTCGTTTCAGTTTCAGAACGTACCAAAGAAATTGGTATTAGAAAAGCAATTGGAGCAAAACGAGGAAATATCCTTCTTCAATTCCTCATTGAATCGATGGTATTAAGTTCACTTGGAGGAATAATAGGAGTTGGAATTGGCGTAATAGGCGCCCAAATATTTACGTTAACGACAGGAACAACCATTGCCTATTCTGTACCTGTCATGCTGTTATCATTTTTATTCTCTTTATTAGTTGGAGTGGTATTCGGTGTATTTCCAGCGAATAAGGCATCTAAGCTTGATCCCATCCAAGCACTCCGATATGAATAGAAAAAACAAAGCGACTCCGTGCTGCGAGCGCTTTGTTTTATTATTTTTCAATATCCGCTTGAAGCATTGCGATAAAGCTAGAAAAACAGGCTGAATGAGTCAGCCTGTTTTTCTACTTTTTCGAGTAGTGGAGAAGAATTATTCACCAAGCTGCTGAATCTGATCAATAATACTGGTCACATCTTGAACGGTCTGAAATAACTCTGTATTTTCGAGAATAGCAGGATCAAGCAGTCCATCTTGGAAACTACTCATGAAGGTTTCAATTTCACTGACGATAGCACTGTTTTGTTCAATAATTTGCTGGTGAAGCTCAGCTGCAATATCCGGTGCTTGCAGTTCATTAAAAGCTTCCGCTGTTTGCTGCATTTGTTGAAGCATATTTTGAAGATCCTCCGCTGCTTGGAGATCACTTATAGCCTGCTGTGCAAGAGCAGGGGCATCACTGGCAAAATCAGTCGCTGCGGTTAAATAGTCTGTTGCTTCATTAATATAACTTATCGTATCCTGTGCATCATTAAGGAACGAACAACCTCCCAATAGCAATAACATGCACGTAGACAATACAATCAATAATTTTTTCAAATTAAAACCTCCTTTTTTATGGTGCCTGTCACCGCTCGTGGACAAATAGCACCATTTGTCCGTGAGGAGTGGACAGTTGGAAATCTGAGGTGATTTTAGAAATATAGATGTAGATTATTATTTAATTTTAATTATCATATTCAGAATCATCATAAAAATAACTAGTTTTCCTCGTAGAAACACTGGGCTTTTTATTGGCAATTTTCTTCTTAAATGGATGTTTTGTATGTTTATTTTTGAAATTATGCGTTATTTCCTTTTGGAAAACCTTTCTTCTTTGTTTATCTCTCTGAGTCATTACTTTGTTTTTGCTGCCCCGATATGTCCATACTCTATTTAAAAAATCTATATTATCCTTTTCAATTTCTGTAGTTAGCTCGTGAGGTCTCATTTTAAATGCCTTAGCGAGGTAAAAAAAGGGTCCAAGTTCTAAATCTGGATACATCTCTGCTTCTAGTTCGCGAATAAATTTGGGGTCTTCACCAATAAGTTCAGCAAGATCTTCAATTGAAAGCTGCCTTTCCATTCGTAATCTCCGAATTACTTTGCCATGTTCAAATTTTCCTAAATACATTTTTTTCCCCTCCTTGCATGTTAATTATATAATTAATTCCATTTAATTAGAAATGATTGATTTTTCTTATGCAAATTAAGAGGGATCTTGGTGGATGTTGTCGAAATAGTATAACTTAATGTATTCTGTTTCCTTCGCTTTTCAGCTTCACCAACTTTTATCTGCCAAATTCCAATTGAATAGGAGTGACTGCTATGGGGCGAAAACGCCGTGCTTGGTTTCCTGGTGCAAAATATCATATTACAAATAGAGGAAACCGGAAATCTACACTTTTTTATGATGATGAGGACCGCATGAAATATCTTAGTTTTTTAAAGGAAACAATGGTTCGCTTCCCCTTTACCCTTCATACCTTCTGCTTAATGACCAATCATACACACCTCCAGATTCAAACTTTAGACACTTCTCCAACCATTCTCATGAGTCATCTCAACACCAAATACGCAAAATACTTCAATAAAAAATACGACTATAGCGGTCATGTATTTGAAAAACGTTATGGTGCTGAGTTATTAGGTTCACTTGATTACGAATTCGATGTGAGCAAGTATATCCACCTGAATCCACTGAAAGCAGGGCTAGTGGATGAACTAGAGGACTATTCATGGAGTAGTTACCACGCTTATGTTAATGGGGAAGTCACCCAACTTGTCGATACAAAACATCTGCTTTCTTATTTTCCCGATCCCGCTGCCAAGCATTATGAGGAATATATAAAAGCTCCGCTAATGGATCTGTTTTTACTCGATAATGGTAAGGTTCTGATGATTCCAAGGAAAGAGGAAAATCCATGTGTGCAAAAGTAACGAGTATTGGATTAAAAGGTATGGAAGGTTATCGTTTAAATGTGGAAGTAAAAACGTTTGTGGGGAATGACTCAATTCGAATTGTGGGGCTCCCTGATGCGGCGGTTAAGGAGTCGAAGGAACGCATTAGCGCTGCTCTTCGATCATTAGGATATACAATAAATGGTCAAAAAATTATCATAAACCTTTCACCCTCTGAACAGAAGAAAAGTGGTCCAATGTTTGATCTGCCTATGGCGATTGGGGTGCTATTGAGTCTGGATGAACTGGTGATTTCGATTCCTGACAACTATGGATTTATTGGAGCACTGTCGTTGGACGGAGCGATTGTGCCAGTAGAAGGTATGCTCCCAGCCGTTTTATCTGCTAAAAAGCTAGGCATTAAAAGGCTTTATATGCCGTATGACGAAAAGCAGCCTGTTCTCGAGATTGAAGGACTTGAAATTATTTATACTTCTAGTTTAAGAGAAGTGATTGAGAATTTAGAGGGAAGAGGGGGCGCACTTTTTACTCCCAAAAAAGACGAACTTGATTCACAACACAGTAACTACATAGATTTTCAGCAGGTCATTGGTCATCAGGATACGAAAAGGGCATTGGAGGTGGCGGCTGCCGGGGAACACCATGTCTTGATGACAGGGCCGCCTGGATGTGGAAAAAGTATGCTTGCTGAGAGCTTTCCATCGATTCTACCTCCATTGTCAAAAGAAGCACGACTCGAAATAATCGCCCTCCACCAATTAAGTGGAACCCACTATCCTAACACCAATATCCCTCCATTCCGAAATCCTCATCACTCTGCATCTGGTATCTCTATCATTGGCGGTGGGACCTATCCAAAGCCGGGTGAGATTTCCTTAGCTCATCGAGGAGTACTATTCCTTGATGAAATTGCTGAATTTCCGAAAAAGACCCTTGATATGCTTCGTCAGCCGTTTGAGAGTGGCAAAATTACGATAAGCCGTACACATGCGATTCTTACCTACCCTGCATCATTTATCTTACTTGCTGCCATGAATCCATGTCCATGTGGCTATGCAGGTTCGAATACACATTATTGCACCTGCACACAAAGGCAGGCCAAAAACTATCAAAATAAAATTTCAGGTCCGCTGCGAGATCGATTTGATATCCGTCTCACAATAAAACCTGTTACTCTTAATAGAGATACCTCAAAAGAAGAGGTAACGTCATTCGTTTTTAAAAGTAGGGTGGAGGCTGCTAGAAATCGGCAATATGAACGTTATGGAAAAGAAATATGCAATAGTAGAGTCAGCTATGATATTCTGCAAAAAACAAGCCCGTTAACACAAGAACAGCAGAAAATAATTCAACGGCTTTCGGTTAAAAAGAACTGGAGCAACCGCACCCAAATAAAAATCATCCGCTTAGCTCGAACCATTTCAGACCTAGAAGGGAACACCACCATAACCGACCAAAGCATTTTGGAAGCAGTGAAGCTTCGTTGAAAATGACAACAAAGGTGGTGACATCAATAGTGGTACCATCAACAATGATGACATTGGTGACAGGCACCGCCCGTGGACACTGTCCACCTCAGGCGGACAGTTGATACACAAAAAAGTCACTGCTCAGGCTCTTCTAGCAGTGACTTAATTCAATCCTATTTACCATTCACTAGCGCTTGTTGGATGGCAGTTTGTTCATAGGTTATTACTCTATTTAAAAGATTGGCCATTTTTTCTAGGTCGGCTTTATCGTAGTGGTCGATGCATGCAATCTGAATCCAGTTTCTTTTCTGTAGATAGTCACTTTCGTAGTGGAGCTGGTAGCCATGATTGAAGAGGATATCTCCAATTACAACAGAAGAAAGGGACCTTGGTATTTCAATCGTGAGAATGATGGGGGAACTGTTCTCTTCACTGATAATGGTAAAACCAAATTGTTTCAGCTGATTTTTTAAGAAAGAATGTGTCTCCACCACTTTTTCAAACGTTTCTCTATTTATCTCTTCTAATGCTGCTAGAAGGGCCTCCAAAAGGTTAGATGACTGAGAAAAAGGAATGCTGTCCTTAGCCATGTATGTTCCTAAATCAAGATATTTTGTCAGTGTTAATGACGGCTTTACCTCGTGGTGGTGGAAAACGAATGAAAGACCAGTTAGAGCACGAATGGCTTTTCCGCTTACACCCGTCGCTAAATACACACCCTCTAAATCGACTTCAATCGCACCTAATGAACTGATGCAATCAAGGCAAAGCTTGAGTTTGTGCTGTTCCGATATTTCCTTCAGCAAACTTAGATCATTGAGCATACCAGACGAAGTTTCACTGTGAACGACCCAAATCCAGCCGGTTTTACTTGAGATATTAGAAATAATTTCATCTCGGGTGAAGGCATGTCCCCAGTCTTTTTGAAGTACATCAAATTGGAGACCCAATCGATTCGCTTGTTCTACCAAACGAATGCCAAATTCTCCATTTGCTAAAATAAGTCCACGGCCAGTCTCTAACGAAAGCTGTCCTGCCACCACATCATTGGCCAGTGTGCCAGACCCTAGGAAAATATGAACATATTTGCTGTTTACTAATTTAGTGAGAATATCCTTGGCTTTAGCTATTTTTTCTTTATATTGATCGGAACGGTGAGAAATCGGTGATTTGCCTAAGGCATTCATGACCTTTTCTGAAATTTGAACAGGTCCCGGCAAAAAGGGAATCGCCGGTGGGAGAATTCTGCCCGCAATTGACTCGTCAAAGGTCGTTTTCGTCAAGTACATTGGTTGAAAGCGTGCTTCATCTGTGCCGGTTAAATGAGCAAAAGGCTGGAATCCTAACTGACCATAGAGCTTTAATTGGCGGACTGTTCCAGAAATGAAAGCAATATCGTATCCTTTTTTCAAGCAATATTTTATTAAAAACTGTGCGAGTCCTAAAAAGACACGGCCATTTCGATATTCTTTTTTAACGGACAGTAGTCTAACCTCACATGGTGCGTTGACTGGGAAAGAGAGTGATTGTTCGACAGGGCCGATTTTTCGATCAAGTGAAAATGGCCGGTTATCACGAATCGCTGTCATCCCTATCACTTCATTTTCTTTTATACAAATGATATATGTATTTTCAGCATGGAAAGGATCAACTAATTTTTGTTCCTCATTCTTTTCATGCTGCGGGATTTCCTCTGAAAAAGTTTGATAGTTTAAGCGATGAATTTGTTCGAATTCATCAGCCGTTGTTGCAATTTTGAAAAAGAACTCGTGCTTACTCATTAGGTTTCAGCCTTTCCTTGAGATTTTCTGCATGTGCTGCGTAAAGCATTGCGATGATACCTAATGCTATAATGCAACTTAGCCATTCATTATTTTTTAAAAAGAGTACCACTGGGATAAATAGAAATGCCCCTAATCCTGCTAATGTAAAGCTTTTCATAAAAGGGTAGAGCACCCCGAATCCTAGGATAATTACAGGAACAAGGATTGGTTCAAAGGTGATGATCCCGCCTATGAAGGTTGAAATCCCTTTTCCACCCTTAAATTTCAGAGTGATGGGCTTGATGTGACCGAAAATGGCTAATGCTAACCCTAGAAGTTGAATAGATTCCGAGAAATGCAGGTAGCGTGCCGCTAAAATAACCAGGATCCCTTTTAGTGCATCCCCAAGAAAAATGAGTACAAAGGCTGTTTTGCCATGAAGGCGGCCGGCATTTCTTGCACCGACATTGCCGCTTCCTTGAACCCGAATATCGTTACGATAGAAGATTTTCGTGATAAGAAAGCCAAACATAATACTTCCAATAAAATAGGAAATAATAAAATACAACCATAGCATGTGTAACACAACCTTTGTGGGTTCTTGGAACTCATTTGGAAAAAATGAATTTATTACCATTATAATAGAATTCCTTGATTATTCACATATACTTTGTAAAATCTAATTACGTTAATAAATAAACATCCTCGTGATTGAGGATGTTTATTTATTAATCTCCGCTACCGCCGGAGTCGCCACCCCCAGAATCACCGTCTGAGCTGTAGGCATGATCGGTGCTATAATCGTTGTCATAGCTAGAGTGATGAGATTTGCTATTACTTCGATTAGGAAAAATCAAAAAGGCTAATATAATGGAAAGTACCCCAAAAAATACTTGCTCAGCAAAAATCAGATAAACTCCAAATATGAAAATGAGGAAACCAATAAATCGTAAAATCCCTCTCAGAAGACATTCCCCCTCAAAAATAGCATTTATAAATAGATATTATCTCCTATAGCTTTTTATACCTGAGGGGTGCCTGTCACCATTTATACATTTTCCTTCATTTATTCATCCATTTATGCATACTCTGTAGCAGTCACCTATTCGTCGTCTTTTTTCTGTTGTTTCTTTTGTTGTTCTTGGAGTGCTAGTATGATGTCCTGGACGTCGATTTTTCCATCGCCGTTTAAGTCTGGGATGGTGTTTTCTGGTATAGTTGGCGGTGCTGGTGGTGCCTGCGGTAGACCCGCTGCTGCAGGTGCAGTTACTGGTTTCCGTTTTCTGACAAAGGTAAATATCAAAAGAAGTATGATCAGTAATGCTGCAACGCCATCAACGATATAGAAAATGGTTTTATATTCTGTCCACAATGTTTTACTGTCTCCAGCTCTTTGCTCCGAATTGGTGATAAATTTTTTGATTTCGGAATGGTTCGGATACAGTCTCTGAACTGCTTCAAATTTTTCAAGAGCATTATTGTAATAACCGCCCCAATAAAGCTCAAGCCCTTCCTTGTAAAGTTTATCTGTGCTGCTAGAAGAATTCTTTGCTCCCGCTTGGTTTGTGAATTCCTTAACGGTATTCACAGGAACCGAGAAGTTAAAACCTTGAACCTCTTGACCATTTACGGTATCGCCTCTAAAGGTCAGTAATCCAATGATTTCTCCTTTTTCATTGATTACAGGTCCACCGCTATTACCATGTGTGGCTGCGGCATTAATTTGTATAACCGGGCTTCCTTGCTCCGTTTTCTTATCTGTAGCAGAAATTTGACCGGCATTCATAGACGATACAAGTGAGGAATCAGGTGATAACAAATCAGAATCAGCTGCTGCCGGGTAGCCGCTTACCCAAATATTATCCTGGTTTTGAATTGTCTCGGAATTCCCAAGCTTTAATGTAGGAAGGTTTTTTCCTTCAATCTTAAGTACCGCTACATCTTTCCCTTCATTGACAGGAGCACCATAGCTTTTCACTTCACCATCAAGAGTTTCTCCACCTGGTAAAATAACCTTAATTACCTTTTGGATCCCAGTGTATTGCGTATAAGTCAGCATATATTCGTACGCTGTATCATAATCTACCTGAAAATAATCCGCGATAATGGTAACAAGTTGGTCAAATGCAGCATTGGCTATATCCTCATCTTCCATTTGGGCAGCTTCTACAACATGGGCATTGGTAACCACATAACCGTCTGAACTAATAATCGCCCCTGACCCAGATCCACCCACAACAGATTGGTAGTTTAACTGACTTAGTATTGCATCGACTTCAGGGTCATTTGGATTGTTAAACTGCCAGCCAACAACAGAGTAGCCAAGAATCCTAACAACCGCTGGCTTCGTGTATTCCGCTAGCTTCTGAGCCTGAGAAATATTCGAAGAGCTTGGTTTAATACCCATTAGAACAAAAGAAGTAACAATCACCCCGATAAGTATCAAACAAAGAGGAATTGTAAAAAGAGCCCTCTTCATCATTAAATTCACCCGCTTCCATGAATTTTGGAAATTCCATCTAATATATGCCCTTACTCAAATATTGAAACTTTGTACTTAAAAATAAATCATCATTGCTCAATTTTGGTGCCTGTCACCACCCGTGGACACTTTCCACCCAGGGTGGACACTATCAACTCTCTGGTGGACAGTTAGAGGATTCCCAAATAGCAAAAAGCCAGCATTTCTGCTGGCTCCAAACTATTCCATTTCAATGTGTGATTAGATGAAAAGTAAAAGGCTTATTGCCATAACGGCCATTCCAGCAATAAGACCGTAGATTGATAGGTGGGTTTCGTCATATCTTTTGGCGGCAGGTAATAATTCATCAAGGGAGATAAACACCATGATCCCTGCAACGGCTGCAAAGATAATTCCGAACATAATATCATTTAAAAAGGGCATTAAAAATAGATACGCAACAAGTGCACCAATTGGTTCAGATAAGCCAGACAAGAATGATAGTTTAAAAGCTTTTTTCTTATCACCAGTCGCAAAGTAAACGGGTACTGAAACAGCAATGCCCTCTGGGATGTTATGGATCGCTATCGCGACAGCGATGGCAATACCAAGTGCAGGATCCTGTAAAGCAGAAGTGAAGGTTGCGATTCCTTCTGGAAAATTGTGAATTCCGATGGCAAGCGCAGTAAATGTCCCCATTTTTAAAAGATCAGGCTTCTTTCCATCATTAGTACCTGGCTGATTCATATCTTCAACTGTTTTCAATTCGTGCGGATTGGATTGTTTCGGTATAAATTTATCAATTGCGGCAATCAGAAGCATGCCTCCGAAAAAACCTCCAACCGTTAACCAGTTCCCTGGAACAACACCCAATGAGTCAACAAGAGCTACCTTTGCTTTTACAAAAATTTCAACCATCGACACATAAATCATCACACCGGCTGAAAACCCGAGGGTAACCGATAGAAACTTTGTATTGGTATGTGAAGTGAAAAATGCGAGCAGACTTCCTATGCCTGTTGCAAGGCCAGCAAATAATGTCAGCCCAAATGCTAATAGCAGATTCTCCGTCATAGTCTCTTCTCCCTTTATTTATTAATGATGTATTTTATATTTGAATGTTTTGAATAATATTATATATGCGCGAATACAGGAATGTTTCCTTTGAGAAACATTTTACACCGTCCGAAACAAAAAAACAGTAAAAATAATCAAAAAATATAAAAAAGCATGAGATCCTTGAATTTTCCTCAAGAACTTCACGCTTAGTTTAAAAAAAGATTAATACCCTGGACCGATTCCGCCGCCATATCCCGCGCCATATCCACCCATTCCCGGACCATAACCAGATCCGTACATGCCATAACCTGGTCCAAATCCAGAATAGCCACCAGGATAGCCATATCCAGCTCCATATCCTGGACCATAACCACCGTAACCAGGACCATATCCACCACCAAGACTCGATCCTAAATATCCTAATCCAAGTCCGAGCAATCCAGCTCCAACATTCCCTAAATTAAATCCGCCGCCATGGTGACCACCGCCATGATGACTGCCGCCATGGTGACCACCGCCATGGTGACCGCCACCATGCTGTCCTCCTTGATGTCCAAATCGATAATTAACGGGCATTCCAAATGGTTGATACATTCGTTTCATCGCGCTCCTCTATCTATTTATTTAAGATTTTAATGTAGTACCTTCATATCCTATGATTAACTGGGTAAACCTCTTGGACTAAAGCCTAGAAAACACTAAACAACAAGAAAGAGATGGTTAACTGTCCGCCTGGGGTGGACACTGTCCACGGGTGGTGCCTGTCACCATATTCACAAAAAAATACGTCTCAGGTCTTAGTCTTGTTTACGTTTGTAGTCTATGGAAAGCAGGAGTTTTATGGTGTATTGTTGAAGTAATGAGAGGGATCTTTCCTTTTTTTGTATTTTGTATTTGGTGAAACATTTTTGTTGTTGATTCGTATGAATATAAAGGATTTTTTAGTCAGGAGTCGATTAAGATGAACCGATTTTTATCATTTCTAGTTCAATTTGTTGTGACTGTTCCATCTGCGGTTACGGTATGGTTTTTAAGTTATTTTGCGTTCGATTTCACATTTTTGATTTCATCCGCCATTTCTTTAGCCGGCGCGGTTGTTGTTTCTAAGATAACATCCGGGATCATGACATCCAAATTTTTGAAAAAACATCAGCTCACTAGAAAAGAATATCGTTATATAAAGAAGAATTTAGATGAAGCGAAACAAAAAATAAACAAGCTAAACAAATCATTATTTTCCATTCGGGACCTTCCGACAATAAAGCAGAGAATTGATGTTCTCCGGATTACAAAGAAAATTCAAAGCATGACCCATACAGAACCGAAGCGCTTTTATAAAGCGGAGAAGTTTTATTTTTCCCATCTCGATTCTGTTGTTGAGCTAACAGAAAAATACAGCTTTTTATCACAGCAGCCTAAGAAAAGTCATGAAATTGATGTTTCTTTATATGAGACTCGTCAAACCCTAACAGACTTAACAATGGCCTTGGAAGAGGACCTTTATCATGTTGTTTCAGACGACTTAGATTCCTTGAATTTTGAAATTGATGTTGCAAAACATTCCATAAAAAAACTTAATAATACTAAAACCATAGACGAAAGCAGGCGGCTAAAATGAGCGAAAATAACTCACCGCAGTTGAATAAAACTGGAAATTTATTAGATGATATCCTAGCCAACCCTTTTGGTGACAACGAGCTTGCACCACAATCGCAAGCACAGCCTGCACCACAGCTTCAGGAAGCCAAGCCTACAAAGCTGATTGATGTCATTCCTGAGGAAAACCGGGCAAAAGCCTATCAGCTTGCTGAACAAATTGACCCAAGAAATCACCAGGCGATGATTACCTACGGTACCCAAGCACAAGGGAAGCTCTTAAGTTTTTCTCACACTATGCTTGAACATGTACAGAAAAAGGATATCGGCGAGGTTGGCGAAATCATTAGCGATTTAATGAAGCGACTGGATGAGGTGAATCCGGATGAACTGAAGGATGGGAAGCCATCCTTTTTCGGACGTATGTTTGGAAAAATTTCAAACTCACTTCAAGAAGTGTTGTCAAAATACCAAAAGACAGGTGCACAAATTGACCGGATAAGTGTAAAACTTGACCGCAGCAAGAATGTGCTGTTATCGGATATAAAACTATTGGAACAGCTCTATGAAACAAATAAAGAATATTTCCATGCTTTAAATGTTTATATTGCGGCAGGGGAAATTAAGCTAGAAGAATTGCACCAAAAAACAATTCCGGAAATGAAACGTGCCGCCGCAGCAACGAATGACCAAATGAAGGTCCAAGAAGTAAACGATATGATTCAGTTTGCAGACCGTTTGGACAAACGCTTATACGATTTGAAATTAAGTCGTGAAATTACGATTCAAAGTGCTCCACAAATCCGTCTCATTCAAAACACGAACCAGGCACTTGTGGAAAAAATACAATCGTCCATCATGACGGCTATTCCGCTTTGGAAAAACCAAGTAGCTATTGCACTAACGCTCATTCGTCAGCGCCATGCAGTCGAAGCACAGAAAAAGGTATCACAGACCACCAATGAGTTGTTATTAAAAAATGCAGAAATGCTAAAAACCAATACGATTGAAACAGCAAAAGAAAATGAGAGAGGACTCGTTGATATCGAGACTCTTAAAAAGACTCAGGAAAACTTAATCACCACACTTGAAGAAACGATGCGCATTCAAGAAGAAGGGCGCCACAAACGCCGTTTGGCTGAGCAGGAACTTGCAAATATGGAAAATGATTTAAGACTAAAACTCTTAGAAATCAAAGGTAAATAAGGAAAGCGTCAAGTTCCTCTAACGGAGCTTGACGCTTTTTACTATACTTCACTAGTGTATTCTTCAAGCGTAATACCTTTTTTCATAATCTCAAGTGCAATTTCCTTCCCAACATAGCGAAGGTGCCAAGGTTCGTATTGGTATCCTGTAATACTTTCTTTTCCCTGTGGATATCTAATAATAAACCCGTATTCAGCTGCGTGCTGCTCAAGCCAAACTGCCTGTTTAGTACCTCCAAAACAATCTTCAGCGGCACACTTTCCATTTCCGCCTGTAACATCAATAGAAAGACCCGTCTCATGTTCACTCGTGCCAGGTAATGCACTATACGTTCTCGCCTTTTCATATCCATCACGGTTTACATAGTAGTTAAACAATGTCGTTTGCGTTGCATGAGATCGGTAAGCTGAAACCCCTAATAGGGATATGCCTTCTGCTTTAGCACCAGCAAATAGTTGATTTACCGCCACAGCCGCTTCCTTTCTCATTTTTCGTTTTTCGTTTGTCACACCAGAAACAAAAGGAATATCAGTAAAAATGAGATCAGTAGGATTATAATTGTCAGGCAGTTTATTCTGTTTATTAACTAGCACCGGTATACTTTCTGGATTAAAAACAACTTGTATACTTTCGGGAGAGGCCGAACTCTCTTGTTCTTGTGGCTTTGCGTTTTCTTCAGTTAATGGTGGCTCAGATTGTTCAGTATGTTCGACATTATTCTGCTTTTGATCAGTTGGATTTGAGTTGTTATTATCAGGATCTGGCAGTACCTCAGACTGCTGAGGATTGGCTTTGGCATTCAGTATTTTTTCCGAACAGCCAGATAATAGTACAGTGGTTATAACAATTCCACCGATTATTGAAAAATATTTATTCACAATAAAACACCCTTACATATTAAATATAGAATTAATTCTAACAAGATTAGACGGCAATAAAGTACATTATGTTACATCTTTCGCTATCCATCAATGTAAATTTGAATAAATAGGCTGAGAAGCCTATAGTAAATTCGGGATATAGAAGCAAAGCAGGACCTAAGCCTCTTTATAATTAACTGGTTGTATCATATAGTTCTATTAAACACATAAATCGTACGAAACGGCAAAACTATTGAAAAATGGTGACGCAAAACTAAAGGGGCTAATGTTTTTTAGAACGATGCCAGCCAGTTACCGAACACGATGCTCTGCGATTTATGTAAATAAATTGAGGAGGTTTTTTTGTGTTGCTAAAAAATATGTTTTTAAAAGGGAAATACTATTATCATTTATTTCAGTACCGACACATTGAAATGATGCAGTATGATTGCTTATGTGATGAACTTAAGTGTGAACTAAAGGTGAAATCTTTGTACCATAATAGTAAAGCATTAGAATTAGGTGCTAGAATATAGAAAAAGTCTGGGTTGCCCCGGACTTTTTTATTTTGTGGTTTAATTGTGGATATGTTAATGGGGAATGTGGATAAATAATCAACAGCTGTGAATAAATATGTTGACTTAGTGGATAACTTTTTTTCTTTTGTGGATAATGAAACCTAACTGGAATAAAAATACTCATTATTGTGGATAACCTTCTCCATTTTTTTAATATTGTTCATACCTTGAAATAATTGGGGGATATTAAAAATAACCTTACCAATGGAGGAAACAATGGAAAAAGAAAAAGATCAAACAAGCGAAGGGCTCAACCAAATCTTCGAAATCATCAATGCCAAAGGTGACACAGGCGAGATAAAACAAATAATTGAAAACAATGAAGCAGAAAAGAATAACGATAGATAGCGTGCCGGTCACCAAGCTGACAATTAAAAGGTGTTAACAAAAAAGACCTCAAATTTTTAGTTTGGGGTCTTTTAATAACATGTAATATAACAGAATATCTTTATTTATTCACAACTAAAGACTCGCTTTCAACTAATTCCCTTGTATCATCAAGCTGTTTAATCATGGAAATAAACGGTTCGACGAATTGAGGGTCGAATTGTTTTCCAGAGCAGGTCCTTAGTTCTAAGATTGCTTCCTCAAATGTTTTTGTTTTTTGATATGGGCGTTCGGTGGTCATTGCATCAAAAGAGTCGATAATGCAAAGGATTCGTGCCAGTTTTGGAATTGACTTTCCTTTTAGTCCATATGGATAACCGTTGCCGTCATACCGTTCATGATGAAGTTCAACCAATGGAATCAAATCTTCTAATTTTTTATTGGTTGAAATGATTTCCTTTCCCCAGGTTACATGCTTTTTCATCATTTCCCATTCATGAGGCTCGAGTTTTCCCTTTTTATTTAAGATATCCCGAGGGATTTCAATTTTTCCAATGTCGTGGATTAATGCCCCCAGAATTAAGGTCTTTCGTTCGTAAACACTTAAGGATAGCAGCCTTGAAAAATCAATCGCATATTGATATACACGTTTACTATGCCGGTATGTATAAACATCCTTTGAAAGAAAGATCCGTAATTGCTGTTCTGCTTCCTCCAATTCCTTTTCTAAGGAAAGGGACCGTTGGGCTGAATATTCGGAATACTGATTATAAATTTGAACAAGATTTTTCCCTTGATCTTTGGCAGCGTACATCGCTTGATCTGCCTTGTTTAGAAGTTCAGAAATGTTATAGGTTGCTTTTTCACATTCTGCAATTCCAGCTGAAAAGGATAAGCAGCCATAAGGGAGACGTTCCACACCTTTATAGTAGGTGTCATTTGTTTTCTTCCGCAACTCATTCATAAAAGAAATAGCTTTCTGACAAGTAGTATTAGGCATTATGATGGAAAATTCTTCACCTCCATAGCGTGCCACTATGAAGTTTTCCAGTTCAGCTGCAGTTTTAATAAGTGATCCGAAAACCTGAAGTAGATGATCTCCTTCGATATGTCCATATAAATCGTTATATTTTTTAAAATCATCGATATCAAGAAGGGCTACACATAACGGCTGATCGTTTTCCTTTGCCGCTGTAACTTCTTTCTCTAAGATTTCTTTAAAATATCCATGATTATTAAGTCCGGTTAAAAAGTCTTTGTTTGCTTTCTCAGAAATCTCTTTAAATAAATGAAAGTGCTGCTTAAACGCTAAAGAAAGCAAAAAGGCAATACAGGTAAATAGAAAAAGGCCAAAAAAACTGTCCGAACTCATTAAAATTGCCAGAACTAACGAAAGCATGAGTGTACTCAAATATGGGGAAATTGCCTCCTTAATAAGTTCTCTAAAAACACTTTCAAAGCTTTCAGCAGCTGCCAGTATAAAGAATGCGCCAACAAAAATAACATTCATGGCAAAGTAAGAGCTAAAGGAAATTAAATAAGGAACCGAGTTATTGATATGAATGCTGCCGATGGAACCACCAGTTAAAGTGAATGTATAAAATGAACCAACGATCATTAGTACATAGCTGGAAAAATTAAATATATGTTTCCACCAAACAATTTTTCGTTGTGTGAAGGCAAATAAAATCGAATTAATTAGCAATACCGCTAAAGTTAAATCCAGTCCAAATAAAAAAAGACTAGCAAGGAATATAGAAGAATCCATAGAAAGTGAGTTACCCTTTGGGGGAAGGACTATAGGATGATGATTTAGAAGTAATATGGCTCCTGCCAGTGCAATAGTGATAGACCACTCGGAAATTGAATAGATTTTAAAATCATAAATTGTGATAAAGGCGATGAAGCCCAACACCGAGACTAGAAAAAGGTATTTATTAGTGGTTGTTTTTAAAAACTGCATTATTGTCCATCACTCTCATAATAAGATTGGAGAAAGTGAAGAATCACTTCCCCTCTTTTAACAAAACTTAAGGATTATATTAATCTAAATCCAGATGTTAAAGCAACAATAACAGATCCAATAATGATCGCATTGTATAAAATACCAGTTAATTTAAGGCCTTGTTTTTGGTCTTTTTTCATCTTTCTTCACCTCCCTTCAATGAAAGGGAAGCTGCATTGCCTTGTTTTGCTAAAGGGTGATTAACCATTAAATATTGGATAAAAAAGAAGATTCCAATATTCATAATGATATCGCCAATACTAATAATTTGAGTACGTGGGTATGGGTCACTTATTGGAATCACATCACCCAAAAATCCAAGATGTGTAGTAGACGTTAACATTGCATGCTTGGCATACAGGCTTTCTTTTAAAGCCTGGATGTAACCAGGATCTAAAACTGCTGCAGCCTCGACCGAAACAGGCATCCTGCCACCATTGAGAACCATCACAATAAAATTTAGAAAGACACCAATGAAAATGAGGATAAAACCTGGATTCTTACGATTTAGAAATAAAAAAATCAAACCGATGATATAGACAACAATATAAATAGACCCACTAAGTTGTCCTAAAAATTCACTATCGTTTTGAAGCATAAAAACAGCTAGTTGAACGACCAACAACAGAGGGAATACCCAACCCCACTTAAGATTTAACTGAGAGAAAGCCCTTAAGTTTCCTTTTCTGAGTATTCCTACAATAAACGAAATAAGTATGCCATCAAATACCATTATGTGTACCTGCCTATGCCAGAATATTAATCTAATAAAAATGAAGATTTAGTAAAGGGTAAATATTTCCACAATATCAATAATATTGCTGGATTTTGTCGAATACAAGTACAAAATGTGAAATATATGTGTACTTTAAAAAAACAATGAGGCATGTCACCGCTTGTTGTCACCATTTCTTCTAAGTTCTGCTGCATTTGGATGACCTTCAGTTCATGCAAAAGAGTTAGTGAACTTTTTCGAGATCGACCGCAGTAGAACTTATATGCCTAAAAAAAACGCCAGTCACTCCGTAAAGGAGGACTAGCGTGCCTAAAATAGTATTTCTGCATATGATATTTCTTTATTGTTTTACAAATTGCTGATTCAAATAAACATATGTTTCTGACTGACCTTGCTCCCCAAGCAGCTTTAATGTATTATCCACTAATTTCGCATCAGACATCCCTTTTAGTGACAAATCTGCACGCAGACTCACACTTCCATTATCGGAAATCGGACTGTAGACCCAGATAAACGATTCATATGTTTGACTGAGCGCCATAATCACAACTCTGGAAATCCCATTATCATCGAAATCGTATTCTGTATGATAAAGAGAAAAACTGTCTTTTAATACACCCTTTTCATCAAACGGTGAAACCTCTGAATCAATCACTAATTCATAGGGAGTTTTGATATTTTGGCTGTCCGTCAATACTAGGCTCTTACCTCCCGTTGGATTTGCCTGCCCAAAGGTTAATTTCTGCTGTTGTCCATTTACATTGAAAACAAAGGGCTCTTCACTAATCCACTCTGTAAATGGATCAAGATTAAGATTTTTATCTGGCTCAGATGCTACAGCTTTATTCGGTTTCGAAACAGATTCTTTATCTCTTTTGTCTGTCAGGAGGTCATAACCAAAATATAACCCGCTTCCAACGGCAAGAGTAATAAGCAGTATGCTGATTAATTGAATACCATACTTCTTAGAATACTTTAAAACTCGATTTGCACTTTCACTCTCAACTTCTTTTACTAACTTTCTGAAGCTGCTTGTTGCAATCATACCCAGCTCTTTTCTAGCAGTTTTATTTTTCCAAACCGATCTTGGATGAGATTTCAAATAAGCCTTTAGTGCTCGATGGTAATGATGATCAAGTTGGAGGTTATTCGCAGTCCATTTAATAAACGATAACATCAGCCTCTCATCAGCATTTTTACTTAAATACGCAAAAAGTTGTGGGAAATGATAACTGCCTTTCTCATCAACAAATGCCGCGAGTATATGCTGGAAAAAGTCCTCAGAAATATTACTGCGCAATACATTTTTTAAAACCTCTCGAAGTTCTTCTTGATTAGATGGTGATAACTTTTGGAGAATCACTCCAACAGAAACGACAGGTGTGTAAAAAAGTTCGTGAAGGACCTTTAAAATTTTGTATTTGCTGATAATTTTATTATCCTTTAGTTCCTCTTTGATAAGGTTACCTGTTGAAATGTGTGCATATGTATCAATATCCTTGAGAGTTACATTCCGTAATTTAAGCTTATCTAATAAGGCAATTTCAGTGTAAACCATCATCTTTTCTTTTATTTTTGAAAAATCAACATCAGGGTTTGTCACCTGAAATACTTTTACCATACTTGCTGCTATAAATAAATCATAGGAATCGCCAACGGCAGATGCGGTCTTTTGGATGGCAAGCTTCTGAAAATAACGATTCTTAATTATAAAGGGTGAAGTTTCAAGTAGATTATCAATTTGTGCCAAAATTTCTACGACAGTGATAAGGTTGAATTTTTCATCCAGATATATTTTTATAAGATTTGTATAGTCTTGATGCTGATTAATAAACTCGACTATTTGTTTATATGTATGAAAATTATTCTCCATTATTTTCCATAATTTACGAAAATCTGGTTGATCTCGATAATGTTCCAGGGTGTTCAGAATAAAGGCAAGCTCTTCATCCTTAAGGTCATTTTGGTTAGATTCCAACACAGTTTTAAAAATGTCAATTACATCTTCTTTAGGTTTTTTCTCATAGAACTCACTCAATCCTTGGTGTTCCAATGTTTTTTCCTGCTGGCTCACTGTTTTTGTCTCCCTTATGAGTTTCTACTATTATAATAGAGAAAATTAATAAAAAATAAAAAGACCCGCTCTGGTCTTCTTATTTTTCATTTTTAGAAATAGGAATAAATTTATTAAAGATACCGATGCTGGTGACCTGCCCCAAGCCTATCTCGGAAAAATCGGTTTTATAGACTGAAAAAATGAAGTAATCTTTTTCTGTTGTTCCCATATCGAAGACCTTTTCCCCAGCTAATGAAAGAATTCCTTTTTCAAGTATATTCGAAGATTGATCCATCGCTTCATGTGTAATCCATTCCACGTATTGCGAACGACCAGGGTTTGTTTCTGATAAAACAAATACAATGACTATCAATAGGATAATAGAAATGACCTTTTTCACTTTTCAACCCCTTATCTAATTATTGTTAATTTTCACCTAATTTAAGTATAAAGCTGGAAGGATATTCTTGTAAATACAATTGGAGATATTATCACTGGTGCTAATTCTCTATTAATATGATAAATTATTACTAATTACCTTTAAAGGAGATAAGCCCTTGTCAAGAAAATGGATTTGGATCATTGGGTGCTTACTTTTCCTGCTGTTATTAAATGGATTTGGAATTTTAGCTGTACAGCTTTTTGGAAGGTAAAGAATGCAGCTAGTCTCAAAGGCAGGGATATAAAAATGACAAATAACTTAACGGCGCCAATTTCGAAGCAGCTTTTATTTGCACTTCTCACGATTACGATAGGGGTTGAACTCATCCTCTATTTAAGTGGCTACAGCCAATTAGCTGGTACCATCTATGACGCGATTATGGTATCATCCTTTTTTATCGGATTGAAGCTTCACCGAAGACTCCGTAATGGAATTCAAAAAACAAAGATACAACATACACGACAATTTATAGGCGCCTTTTTGCTCTTTATTCTCGGCAGCACCATTATAAATATCTATTCCTCTTACGCTTTTAAAGATTTTAGCAACGATTATGAGCAATATGTTGAGACCTATACAGAAGTGGTTTCGGATGAAAGCGATATAGTAGAGCCAAGTGAGCCAATAGAATCTGTTGATAAGATGTGGGAAGTTATCGATGAAATTGATGCTGTGGGATACGATATTTTTACAGATATCCTTGCTGGTCTCGAAGAAGTATGGCGATTGGCCTATATCATTCTCATCCTGTTTGTTTTTAAAAAAATCTTTCCAAGGCGCTGGGAAAAAGGCAGGCGAGATATTTTTGTCTTACTTGCGCTCTTCGTCACTTCCGTGTTATTCGGAATTGACCATACACTAAGCTCGGTCCAATCATGGCAATATGAAATTGGAGCAATTGTCACATTTGCCAACATGGGTTTATTATTTGGATTGATCTTATTATGGACGAGAAATCTCTGGGTGACCGTTCTGGTGCATTCCGTATATGACATCTTAGCAACGCTTTCCTGGTATTACTTTGAATTTATTGTTGAAATCGCTGCGTTGATTCTTTTGCCTGTATACCTGATATTGATGACATTAGAGAAGAAAATGTCTAGTGAAATTGTGGTTTCTGAAGATATTGCTAACTAATTAAAGGGAGGTTACCTATTTTGGTAATCTCCCTTTATTATGGGATAAGCGTAATTCCAAAAACACGTTTCATTCTACTAAATAAGTATATTAACTATTTGTGTAATTAGCTAAATTTTGCGGGTTGATTTGTAAGGATAATTGAAAATCGATGCACTTATCTAGATTGTTTTCTAATTTAATTTTTTAGTGCTTTTAAACCAGTATTTTGTTATTATTTAGATAATTCAAATAACTAATACTTACCCAAGACAATGGTTTGGAGGTATTTATGCAGAATCAATTAAAAGTAATGACCGTATTTGGGACCAGACCCGAAGCGATTAAAATGGCTCCCCTTGTGAAGGAACTAGCGAAGCATAATGATAAAATACAATCGATTGTAACAGTTACGGCACAACATAGAGAAATGCTTGACCAGGTGTTAAAGGTATTTGATATCCAGCCTGATTACGACTTAAATATCATGAAGGATCGCCAAACCTTAATTGATGTAACTACACGCAGCTTAGAAGGATTAAATAAGGTGTTTCAAGAGGTAAAGCCTGATCTTGTTTTAGTTCATGGTGATACCACTACGACATTTGTAGCAAGTTTGGCAGCATTTTATAACGCTATACCTATTGGGCATGTCGAGGCAGGACTTCGGACAAGGAATAAATATTCTCCTTATCCTGAAGAGATGAACAGGCAACTTACAGGAGTATTAGCGGATCTGCATTTTTCTCCAACAACTCAATCGAAAGAAAACCTCTTAGTTGAAAATAAGCACGCTGAATCCATTTTTGTTACTGGAAACACCGCTATTGATGCCCTAAAAACAACTGTAAAAACACATTATTCCCACTCTATATTGGACAGGCTTGGTGAAGATCGATTAGTATTAATGACCGCGCACCGCAGAGAAAATACTGGTAAGCCGATGGAGAATATGTTTAATGCGATTAGACGGTTAGTGGAGAAGCACGAAGATATACAAGTGGTTTATCCTGTACATATGAATCCTGTTGTTCGTGAAATTGCGAATAGAGTACTTGGTGAAAACAATCGTATACACTTAATTGAGCCTTTAGATGTAATTGATTTTCATAATTTTGCTTCAAGGGCGTATTTAATTCTAACTGATTCTGGTGGCGTCCAAGAGGAAGCACCTTCCTTAGGAGTTCCGGTACTCGTTCTAAGGGATACAACTGAGAGACCTGAGGGAGTTAAGGCTGGTACATTGAAGCTTGCAGGAACAGATGAGGAAAGAATATACCAGCTTGCAGATGAACTGTTGTCGGATATGAAGGCGCACAATCTGATGGCGAAAGCATCCAACCCTTATGGGGATGGTCTGGCGTCTGAAAGAATTGTGAAGGCAATCCTTTATCATTTTAATTTATCAAATAAAAAGCCAATTGACTTTGGTGATAAGCTTAAAAGGAATCTTTCCATCTAGTGTTATTTCATCCTTTGGAAAAATAAGATAATTGGTAGTATTTTTGGTCTTTATGTCCTCTCTCTAATATGGCATTATGGTCTTAGGGAGATGATTCTATTGAAAAAACTTTGCTTGGTATTGTTATTGTTTACAATTATCCTAACCGGATGTAAATATGAAGAAAATATACCAACAGATACTCATATTAATGAAAAGTACTAAAAGTATAGATCCAATAGCTCTTCAGACAATCAGGAGGGTTATTTTTTTTGTAATTTTTTAGCTGTCTTGTATATAGGGAACATAAGGTTTGAATTGATAGAATTCATAGAAAATATCAAATAGTTTCTACTGTGTAGATGGTGAAAAATACTAATTACAAATATTGATAATTTATTACAAAAAATGACTAAACATGATACTATACTAAATATAGAGAAAGAAAATGATAGACACTGATATTTGCATTTTTTTTGCTAGATTAATAGATATAAAAATTTTAACTATTGGGAGTATGATACATGCGCGGGAGATTAGTTCTAACTGGTATGTTATTTATGGGTTCAACAATTCTTTCAGACGGATCAATTGCTTATGCAGTAGATAGTTCCGGTTCAATGATTGTTGAAGAAGTAGGAACAGTTGATGAAAATGGCAATCCAACTGGGGAAGTTATATCTACTAAAGATAACCAAATTGTTAGCGAGGAAAATTCCAACACAGTAACTAAAAATAATACTTTAGAGTCAGTTCAAACTGCTCCAATAAGTTCCTTAGAAAACCCTACTGTTAGTTACTCAACCCATGTACAAGATTTCGGTTGGTTAACAGGTGTTTCCAATGGAGAAATGTCAGGAACACAAGGTCAAGCAAAACGAATGGAAGCCATTAAAATTTCATTAGATAATGCCCCTTATCCAGGAGATATAACTTACAAGACTCATGTTCAAGATTATGGCTGGTTAAATAATGTATCCAATGGAGCATTATCTGGAACATCTGGTGAAAGCAAACGGTTGGAAGCGATACAGATAAATTTGACTGGTGAAATGGAACAACATTACGATATTTATTACCGTGTCCACGCAGAAACTTATGGTTGGCTAGATTGGGCTAAAAATGGGAATTCTTCTGGTACACAAGGACTTTCAAAGCGATTAGAAGCAATTGAGATTGTCCTTGTTGCAAAGGGTGGAGCAGCACCAGGTCCTACAAATAACCCATTAATTGTTGATCCATCTGTTGTTTATTCTACCCATATCCAAGATTACGGTTGGTTAGCGGGTGTGTCTGATGGAGAAATGTCAGGAACACAAGGAAAAGCAAAACGAATGGAAGCCATAAAGATTTCATTAAATAATGCTCCATATTCTGGAGGTATTTCTTACAAGACCCATGTTGAAGGGTCTGGCTGGTTAAATAATGTTTCAAATGGAGCATTATCCGGAACAGCTGGTGAAGGGAAACGTTTAGAAGCGATTCAGATAAATTTGACTGGTGAGATGGAACAACATTACGATATTTATTACCGTGTTCACGCAGAAACCTATGGCTGGTTAGATTGGGCTAAAAATGGGGAATCTGCTGGTACACAAGGTCGTTCAAAGCGATTGGAAGCAGTTGAGATTGTTCTAGTGGCAAAAGGTGGAGCAGCACCAGGTTCTACAAAAACCCCATTTATTATTGATCCATCTGTTGTTTATTCTACCCATATCCAAGATTATGGCTGGTTAGCGGATGTATCTGATGGAAAAATGTCTGGGACAGAAGGAAAAGCAAAACGAATGGAAGCCATAAAGATTTCATTAAATAATTCTCTATACTCTGGTGATATTTCTTACAAGACCCATGTTGAAGGGTATGGCTGGTTAAATAATGTATCAAATGGAGCATTATCTGGAACAGCTGGTGAAGGGAAACGTTTAGAAGCAATCCAGATAAATTTGACTGGTGAAATGGAACAAAGGTACGATATTTATTACCGAGTACACGCAGAAACCTATGGCTGGCTAGGTTGGGCAAAAAACGGGGATTCTGCTGGTACAAAGGGACTTTCAAAGCGATTGGAAGCAATAGAGATTAAATTAGTTGAAAAAGGTGGAGCAGCACCAGGAGCGACAAACAAGCCATTTATTGAGGCTGATTTAACTTCTTCCTATAATATCACGTTAAATGACGCAATAACTTTGCAAATGAAAGCTAATCCCGCTCCCCAGACTGATAAATATAGTAATGCTCCTGCTTATGTAAGCAGTCAATCCATTACTGTATTAAATAATGGTGGATCGATAAGTGGAACTGAAGTAAACCTTAGAACCTCTCCTAATACGACTAGTAGTATCTTTGCAACCGTTGGTAAAGGGATTTTATTCAAAGTATTGGATGATAATGTTCTGGGAGAAAAGGTTTCAGGTAGTACAAAATGGTATAAAATTGAATACACAGGAACCATCCTATACGTGCATAGCTCGCTTGCAACGGCTAATGTAAAAGTAGGTCAAGTAACTACTACCTCACTTGATATTATGGCCGAAAAGAGTGCAGCTAGTCATATTTACGCTAAAGTAAAAAAAGATACGCTACTAAAGATTTTAGAAGAAGATAATAGTGGTTGGTATAAAGTAAGCTTTGGTGAATGGCGCAATGCAACCAGCTCAGATGTACGATATTATTTGGACCCAACTAATATCATAAATGATGAGAAGCAAAAATTTCAATTCATGGACCTGAGAAAAACTAGTGGAGTTTCAAAGGATGCTTTAAATCAATATCTTGTAGGTAAAGGAATATTAGCAGGTCAGGGTCAAGCCTTTGTTGACGCTGGAATTAAATATGGGATTAATGAAGTATATTTAATGGCCCATACATTATTAGAAACAGGACATGGTCTTTCGACTCTTGCAAAAGGAGTAACTTATAAGGATAAGACCGTTTATAACATGTATGGTGTAGGAGCATTAGATCATTGTCCAATTGAATGTGGAGCTCAAACTGCCTATGAAAAAGGTTGGTTCACTCCATACGATGCAATAGTGGGCGGGGCTGCCTTTATTGAAGATGGTTATACGACTGGCAATAACATCTATAAAGTTGTTCAAAATACAATTTATGAAATGCGTTGGAACCCAGACGTAATGGCTACTAAGCGTTTTGCGGATCATCAATATGCAACTGATATTGGCTGGGCAGCTAAACAAGTCAACGCGATGTATGATGTCTATAAAATACAACCATATACTGTTTTCTTAGAAATACCAGTATATAAAAAATAATAAATAGCTACTCTTTAAAAGAGCTGTCCTCTAAAGTTGAACATAACTTTTGAGGGCAGCTTTCTTCATTTCTGATAACATTTTTCAACATTTTTTTAGTATTCTAACCAAATAAATACCAAAAGAATATATAATAGACAAGAAGGAGGGGAAGCATTACTGTGTTTAAAAAAAATATAATAGTTTTTGTTCTTTTTTGTCTGGTCTTGTCATCTCTTTATTCTCCTACTCTTGCATTCTCACAGGAGATAAATTCAAATGACATGAATGAAGGATATGTCGAAACAATCGAAAGGACAGACATATTTAATAAAGAACAAAAAGTAGTCGGAGAATTCAATTTGGCTACTCAAATACAGATTAGTACAATCCATGATGGAAAAGTTTACTTTCAGTGGGATGGCGAATTGGCCTATATTGAAGAAAAATCAACTAAAATGGTCAACTCTGAAGATATTACCTTTACTCTGGTTGCTGCTGAAACAGGAGTTACCTCAGAAAAAATAGTAACTCACTTTCTAACTGAAGTATATTCGGATGAAAGCTTGGAAACTACTATTCTAAAACTTGCTCCGGAAGTGGAATATTCGGTAACAAATATGGCTGGGGAATATTATTCTATCACAGTAGGAAATCGAGAAGGTATTATTAAATCCGGAGACGTCGAACTTTTAAGTCCTAGTATTGAACAAGACAATACCTTGTTAGAAAAAAGTAGTATCTTACAAGAATCTTTAACTACACAAGTAGCTATCGAAAAACCTTCTATTAATTATGCCACACATATACAAGATATTGGCTGGCAAAACCAGGTTTCTGATGGAGAGATTTCTGGTACAGAAGGTAAAGCAAAGCGCTTAGAAAGTATTAAAATTTCAGTTACTAATGTACAGGATTTAGGTGTAAAATACTCCACACATGTACAGGATCAAGGCTGGTTAGACTATGTTTCTGACGGAGTAGAAAGTGGAACTACAGGCATGTCAAAACAGCAAGAGGCCATCAAAATAGAGCTTACCGGTACAAAAGCTGTAAATTACGATATCTATTATCGTGTACATGCTCAAGATTATGGTTGGATGGAATGGGTCAAAAATGGCGAATTAGCGGGAACAACGGGGAAAGCTAAACGTCTGGAAGCTATTGAGATCGTTTTAGTTAATAAAGGTGGAGAAGCTCCCGGTTCTACAGAAACGCCACTACCTACTAAACCATCTGTAGTTTATTCGTCGCATGTTGAAACATATGGTTGGTTGGATTATGTAGCAGACGGAGAACTAAGCGGAACTGAAGGACAAGCGAAACGTTTAGAAGCAATAAAGATTAATTTAAAAGATGCACCATATAGTGGAGAAATTACGTATTCAACGCATATTCAAAATGATGGTTGGTTAAATAATGTAGCTAATAATGAAATATCGGGTACAGTAGGACCAGGCAAGCGAATGGAAGCCATTAAAATCGGATTAACAGGTGAGATTGCAAATTACTATGATATCTATTACCGTGTTCATTCACAAAATTTTGGCTGGTTAGGTTGGGCAAAAAATGGTGAACCTGCAGGGACAGAGGGATTATCTCTACGAATTGAAGCCATGGAGATTCTACTGGTTGAAAAAGGTGGTACAGCTCCTGGTACAACCGAAAAGCCATTCCTTACAAAACCATCTGTAGTTTATTCAACCCATGTCGAAACCTATGGTTGGCTGAATAATGTTGCTGATGGTGCAATGGGTGGAACCGAGGGGCAAGGAAAACGTTTAGAAGCGATTAAGATTAATTTGAAAAATTCACCTTATAGTGGAGCTATTACTTATTCAACGCATGTTCAATACGATGGCTGGTTAAATAATGTTTCCAATGGAGAGATATCCGGAACAGTAGGACCAGGCAAACGATTGGAAGCTATAAAAGTAAATTTAACAGGCGATATAGCAGCTTACTTTGATGTCTATTATCGTGTTCATGTTGAGTCATATGGTTGGCTAGGCTGGGCAAAGAATGGGATGAAGGCAGGATCAGAAGGGCTTTCAAAACGTTTAGAAGCTATAGAAATTAAGCTGGTACCAAAAGGTCAAGGGGAATCAGTAAGTGAAAGATCAGCATTCAAGAGACCATATATAGTATTTTTAGATCCAGGACATGGTGGAAGTGATCCTGGTGCAGTGGCTGGTGGGATTAAAGAATCACATTTAAATCTGGCAGTGGCACAAAAAGTTCAGTCGTTGCTATTAAGCCGTGGATATACCGTGTATATGTCCCGTACTGGCGATACGAATGTAGAATTGATAGATCGATCTAAGATGGCGAATAGTTTAAATCCTGATATTTTTGTTAGTATTCACACGAACTCAACTGGATCAAGTTCTACAACTGCAACTGGTATTGAGGATTTTTATTATCAAATTGATCCAAGTAACCCTTCAAAAATCAATGCTGATATGGCGACTAATCCTGATAGAATTGCAAAGAGTATGAAACTTGCAAGCTTGATTCAGGAAAAAGTGATTGCTTATACAAATGCGGTTAACCGTGGAGCAGATGGGGCAGATTTTTCGGTCCTGCGTGAGACAGCTGTCCCGGCGACTTTAATTGAGATTGGCTTTATTAATAACGCTAGTGACCGTCAAAAATTAATTACGGATTCATATCAAAATATATTAGCGCAAGCAATCGCAGACGGCATTGATCAATATTTTAGAATATATTAATCCATTTTTAAAAATCTGAATGAAGAAAAGGAATTAATATAAATATGTAGGAATTCTGAGGACTTGAAATCATAAGTAGGTTTCAGGTCCTTTTACATACGCGGAAAAACGTAGTGTAATATCTTGTAAATTCAATTTTATTATGGAATAATTTTAATGATATAAACCTCAAACTAGTATTGAGTAAGTAATTAATCAATATTTTTTACATTAAAGTAAGGCAGAAAGGAAGAACAAAATGAAAAAAGTTAGGAAAGCAATCATTCCAGCTGCGGGGCTTGGCACTCGTTTTCTTCCGGCAACAAAAGCGATGCCTAAAGAGATGCTGCCAATTGTTGATAAGCCAACAATTCAATACATAGTAGAAGAAGCAATGGAATCCGGAATAGAAGATATTATTATTGTAACAGGAAAAGGAAAAAGGGCGATTGAAGACCATTTCGATTTTGCTTATGAACTAGAACAAACCCTCCTTACTAAAGAAAAATTTGATTTACTTGAGAAAGTTCAAGAACCGTCAAGAATGGTGGATATCCACTATATTAGACAAAAGGAACCAAAAGGGCTTGGTCATGCCGTTTGGTGTGCCCGAAACTTTATTGGAAATGAACCGTTTGCCGTATTACTCGGTGATGATATTGTCCAGGCTGAGACACCATGCCTTAAACAATTGATGAATGAATTTGATCGAACCCATTCTTCCGTCATTGGTGTACAGAGGGTTCCAGAAGACGAAACACATCGATACGGGATTATCGATCCAACTGACCAGCAAGGACGTTCTTATCAAGTAAGTAACTTTGTTGAAAAACCGAAAAACGGGACAGCACCTTCGAATCTAGCTATTATCGGGAGATATATTTTTACACCTGAGATTTTTATGTTTTTAGATAAGCAGGAAATTGGAGCCGGCGGTGAAATCCAGCTTACCGATGCCATCCAGAATTTAAATCATATTCAACGTGTATTTGCTTATGAATTTGAAGGAAATCGGTATGATGTCGGAGAAAAGCTTGGATTTATTGAAACCACTATTGAATTTGCATTAAAGAAAGAAGAATTAAGAGAAGATTTATTAAAGTTTATGGCAAAACAGTTGGATAGTTATCAATAAGATAAAAAGGTTTTTAATGAATGGAGTTTATCAAGTGAAAAAAGCACAAATATTATTGTCTACCTATAACGGTCAAAAATTTATTGCACAGCAGTTGGACAGCCTGCTCCAGCAGGATCACGAAAATATTGAAATTTTGGTGCGCGATGATGGTTCAAAAGATGATACGGTAAGTGTTTTAGAGTCCTATGGTGCAAAATATCCCAATATTAAGGTCATAAAGGGAGAAAATAAAGGGGTTATTTCTAGCTTTTTTGATTTAGCTTTGAATGCTTCCGAGACAGCTGATTTTTTTGCTTTTTGCGATCAGGATGATTTCTGGAAACCTACAAAAGTATCTAGGGCTGTCAGCTTATTGGGGAAGGAAAAATCGAATATTCCTTTACTGTATTTTTCACGTTTAGATATTGTAGACGAGGACCTTCAATTTATTAAGCACTCACCAATACCTCCAAAAGGAGCATCCTTAGAAAACGCACTCGTTCAAAATATAGCGACTGGTTGTACCATTGTTTTTAATAGAGCCATGCTTGAATTATTCAAAAGCCATGTTCCAGCAGTCAATAAAATTACAATGCATGATGCTTGGTTTTATTTACTAGGTGCTGCATTTGGGAAAATAATTTACGATGAGGAATCACATCTTCTTTACCGACAGCACTCGTCAAATACCTTGGGTATGGCGGATAATAAACTAAAAAGTGCCATTGTCCGTTACAAAAATTTTCAGAAAAAGGGAAAAGAGAATCCTATTACCAAACAGGTAGAGGAATTTTATCATTTATTTAAAGATAAATTAAAGGCTGAACAAGCGAAGCTAATTCGAGATTATTTATTTAAACAAAATAATTTCATTACTAGAACTCTTTATACATTTAATACGCCTTTATATAGGCAAAACGATAGAGATACCTTCATTTTTAAAATTCTTTATGCATTAAAAAAATATTGAAATAAAAAAGCGATTGATAATTTGCATTTTCCAATGGAAATTATCAGTCGCCTTTTTTTTGAGTATTACCTCATAACTTTGCTTACCGCTTTTCTCCTTTTCCTCCATACATGTAAATCTTTTTTCCAAAGAAAAATCACCATTAATATGGTAACAAATACTTCAGTTAAAAGAGATGTCCAAGCAGTTCCATATTGTTTATATAGAGGAATCAGTATAATCATAGAAATAACACTAAATATACTTGCTGAAACATAAATACGGGATAATTGCTTTTTATAATCAAAATTGATCATCGTTAATATGCCAAAAACGTTTGCCCAGCCAAGTATTAACGGTAATATCGCTAAAATTTGCAAGAGCGGGATCGTCTCCCTGTATTCAGGTCCTAGCCCTATCTCTACTAGGGGTTTTGCAAACACACCTACAGCAATTGATAGTATTCCCATACTTAAAGTAATTAATATAAATACTTTATGGATAATAGAAAGTGCATTTTCCTTTGACTCTTGAAGTGCCCTGCTTAAATATGGATAAACTGTTTGGATAATTGGGGCAATAATACTGGTAATTGCCCTAATGATTTTCTCAGCACTTGAAAAATAACCAACAATTGTATTGCTTGCAAAAAAACCAAGAATAAAAACATTGCTTGTTGTGTATAGACTTGTCGCAAAATTTGATACGAAAATATCCCAGCCTTCTTTAAATTGATGTACGATTTGATTTTTAGAAGGAAGGCTTATCCGAATTTTATACTTGAAAATAACAATAAATAAACCAACTAATCCAATTGAAATATACCCTAGTGAATTAAGTACAGGAACATATAAGTATTGAGATGGACCTTTTACTAACACAAAAATACCAATAGTAAATATAGACTTTGAAATAATGTTTAGAATAGAAATCACTTTCATATGCTCCATGCCTTGGAAAAACCATACTGGAAACAACACATTTCCTATTGCCATTCCAAAGGTTAAAAAGTATAGTATTTTGTCATCTTGGAACTTAGGTATGAAGGTTACTGTAACAATTAGAATAAGCAAGCTTATAGCTAAGAGGAGAAGTCTAACCGTCATTACCGAAGAAAAAATAACGGATAGTTTTTTCTTATCTTCTCTCGCTAAAGAAATGTCTCTTGTAGCTACTAGGTTGAAGCCGTAGTCTGTAAAGAGTATGAAGTAGGTAATAAATGCTTGTGAGAAACTGATAAGGCCAAATTTACTTGGTCCAACTACATTCAATAAATAAGGTAAAGTTACGATAGGCAGTATAAAGTTTAGCCCCTGCATCGTCGCAAGGGAGAGAAAGTTCGTAAGTAATCGCTTTTTTGTAGACATTTTTTGATTCCCTTCTTGAAGTATCACCCAGTGTAATATGTTACAACATACATATTAATAAAATAAATCAATCAATCCTTTAATTCATCACCTAATTATAAGTTATGGAGTAGTACATATCAAAGTTAAGTTGTATAAAAATCGAACAATACA
The DNA here is from genome assembly GCF_047237705.1 of Neobacillus canaveralius. Taxonomy (NCBI): domain Bacteria; kingdom Bacillati; phylum Bacillota; class Bacilli; order Caryophanales; family Bacillaceae; genus Neobacillus; species Neobacillus canaveralius. Next base: position 943,831 of record NZ_JBDFLL010000001.1, read on the forward strand.
TCCTAGTATAACATTTTTATATGGGTGGTTTTCCCACAATAATAATCTATTAGTTAATACTCTGTTTGTTTATTTGATTCTGTAAAATTAGTAATAAATTTGTAACATCTATTCTGCTAATATGATAGAATAATAGAGAAAATTGGCTAATAATGCCTATTTTTGGAAATCTATCATTCGGTTTTATGACAATTTATTTGAGGAGATAAGGATGCGAAGAATCGTTTTTTTACTATTTAGTTTACTTCTGGTCGGGGTAGGATTTAATCTAGGGGGAAGTTTGGGTCAGGCCGTAGAAATAGAAACTCCCTCTGTACATTATGCAACTCATGTACAGGACATTGGATGGCAGGATCCAGTTTCTGATGGAGATATATCAGGTACAGAAGGAAAGGCAAAACGATTAGAAAGTATTAAAATTTCAGTTGGAAATGTACAGGACTTAGGTGTGAAATATTCCACTCATGTACAGGATGTCGGTTGGTTAAATTATGTTTCCGACGGCCGAGAGAGTGGAACTACAGGAAAAGGAAAACGCTTAGAAGCCATAAAAATTGAACTTACCGGTACACAAGCTGAGAATTATGATATATATTACCGTGTTCATGCCGAAAATTACGGCTGGATGGACTGGGTAAAAAACGGTGAATTAGCGGGAACAAGTGGTGAAGCTAAGCGGTTGGAAGCAATTGAAATTGTCATTAAACCTAAGGAACAACCAGCTAATATTGACCCTGATAGACCATCAGTCGTTTATGCCACACATGTCCAAAATTATGGCTGGTTAGATCCTGTTGCAAATGGGCTAATAAGTGGAACCGAAGGGCAAGCTTTACGTGTTGAAGCTATTAATATCAAACTACAAAATTCCTCTTATACTGGAGGTATTACCTATTCCACACATGTTCAATATGATGGCTGGCAAAAAAGTGTATCCAACGGTGGAATATCTGGAACGGTCGGACCAGGCAAACGCTTGGAAGCTATTAAAATATCATTAACAGGTGATATAGCAAATTACTATGATATTTACTATCGAGTTCATTCTCAAAATTATGGCTGGATGGACTGGATGAAAAATGGTAAAGTCGCCGGAACAGAGGGATTAGGCTTACGAATCGAAGCAATTCAGATTGTTTTAGTGAAAAAGGGCGGAGAAGCACCTGATTCTTCCTATAAACCTACCTATAAACCAAAAACGAAAGATCCAGTGCATTATAATTGGGGAACAGGCAGTCCAGCAAAAGGGTTTCCAGTAGATAATTTTTTAGCTGAATTTGACCAGTCCGGATATTTCACAAATGGTGATTATTTTGTTCAGGCGTTTGCTGATGATGGTGTTTCGGTAAATGTTGATGGAGTAAGTCTAATAAATCGAATGAGCAGCTATACTTCCACAATTGACCGAGCCCTATGGTTAGGAGTTAAAGAAGGTAATTATTCCGTATACACGAAATATCTTGAATTATCCAATGGTGCAGGTGTATTTTCAGACGTCGTTCCATTTGATTCTTGGCTCGCCTATTATTATCAAAGTGAAAATATGTCAGGGATGCCTGCAGATGCGAGAATTGTATCGCCATCAGGGGATTTAAAAATGTTATCAGAAGACTTTGGTACAACGAGCCCCGTTGCAGGAGTTGGTCCAGCACACTTCTCTGCACGATATACAACAGCAAAGCATATTACACCTGGAACCTATATTTTACGGGCAAAAGCAGATGATGGAATACGAATCTATTTGGATGGAAAGCTGGTTGTAGACCGCTGGAAGAACAGCGGCTATCGCGATGATTCTATTAAACTAGATATCTCAAATCGCACCGATGCTAAAGAAGGGGAACAGGATGTTCACTGGATAGAGGTTCAATATTATAATGCAACTGACACAGGAAAAGTAGAAGTGGGCATAGAACCTTTCCAAGATGCTATTGTCAATTCATGGGTAGGGGAAGTATACCCAACTAATAATTTTCAAGGAACTCCATACGTGCTTGGCGGTATAAATTCCATTAATCCACTTACTAAATTGGACTTCAACTGGGGAACTGGTTCGCCGCATTCAGCTGTATCAAGTAACAGGTTTTCAGCAAGATTTACCAAAAAGTTAAACCTCGATGCAGGTACGTATATATTCAGTGCTAGAGCAGATGATGGTGTCCGAGTAAAGATTGATGATGAGACCATAATTAATGCTTGGCCTAATACAGGCTATGGAACTCAAAGAAAGATCATTAACCTAACTGGTAGCAATCATATTATTACCGTAGAATACTACGAAGATACAGCAGACGCTTATCTTTCCTTTGATTACCAGCGGTTAGAACAACTGCCAGTACTGACAGGGAAAACCGTCCATTACAACTGGGGATCTGGAGGTATAGGAGTAGGACAGCCTTCTGATTATTTCTTGGCTGAGTTTGACCAATCGGGAACATATGAGGGGGGAGATTACTTTCTTCAAGCTGTTGCAGACGATGGGGTTAAAGTGGAAGTCGATGGAAAAACGCTGATTAATCGTTGGAGTGGAAATACTGCAGCCGTTGACCGAGCATTATGGCTAGGGGTTAATGGAGGGCAACACAAAGTAAAAACTCATTATTATGAGGACATTGGCGATGCAGGTTTATTTTCAGACATCGTTCCATTTGACTCTTGGCTCGCTTATTATTATCCAAATGAAAATGTGTCAGGGATGCCTGCAAATGCGAGAATCGTATCACCAACAGGGGATTTAAAAATGTTATCAGAAGACTTTGGTACAACGAGCCCCGTTGCAGGAGTTGGTCCAGCACACTTCTCAGCACGATATACAACAGCAAAGCATATTACACCTGGAACCTATATTTTACGGGCAAAAGCAGACGATGGAATACGAGTCTATTTGGATGGAAAGCTGGTTGTGGATCGCTGGACGAACAGCGGCTATCGCGAAGATTCTATTAAACTAGATATCTCGAATCGTACAGATGCACAAGCTGGAGAGCAGGATGTTCACTGGATTGAGGTGCAATATTATAATGCCACTGACATAGGAAAAGTAGAGGTAGCTGTTGAACCTTTCGAAGGTGCCATTGTTAATAATTGGATTGAGGAAATTTATCCAAACCAGGACCTTATGGGAACACCGTTTATATACGGTGGGAAAAATGGACTTACACAAATTACGGACTTGAACTATAATTGGACGAACAACATGCCCCATCCGTCTGTTACAGGGCAAAACTTTTCAACGAGATTTACAAAAAAAATGACATTCGAAGCTGGAACCTATTTATTCGAAGCAAAAGCTGACGATGGAGTAAGAGTACTGGTCGATAATCAACCCATAATCAATAATTGGGCGAATGTTGGTACAAGTAGAAACGCAATTTATTTAAATGCTGGAGAGCATACCATCACTGTAGAATATAATCAAAAACTCTCTGATGCCTATCTGGTATTTAATATTCAGAAATTGAGCTCCAATAGGGTACTCTACCAGCAAGGAAGAGATGTCCAATATAATTGGGGAACAGGTGGACCAGCATCGTTTTCAACTGATAGTTTTGAAGCCTATTTTGATCAGTCAGGCAATTATTCTGCAGGGGATTATTTTATTCAATCTTTCGCAGATGATAGTGTCAAGGTTGATGTTGATGGTCAATCATTAATCGACCGTTGGACGAATTATACAGCTAAGGCAGATCGGGCTTTATGGCTAAACGTTAGTAATGGTTATCATTCGGTCATGACACATTATTTTGAAAATATCAATGAGGCTGCCGTATATTCACATATAGTTCCTTTCGATACGTGGCTTGCCTATTATTATCCGAATGAATCACTTTCAGGAATTCCTGTAGCAGCAAAAACCTTGGCTCCTGTTGGAACAAATAAAAGTCTAATTGAAGACTTTCAGACGAACAGTCCAGCCCCGAGTGTCCCGAACGACCATTTCTCAGCACGTTATACAACGGCTAAGCGTATTAACCCTGGAACTTATCTATTTAGAGCGAAGCAGGATGATGGTGTTAGAGTTTACCTGGATGGAAAACTTATAATAGATAGCTGGAGCAACGGAGGAGTAAGAGAGGAATATGCAAGGATCTCTGTTACAAACAGAACCGATCTAGCCCCTGGACAGGAGAATGTTCATTGGATAGAAGTGGAGTACTACGATTCTGAGAGTGTTGGCAGTATAGAATTTTCGGTTGAGCCATTAGTCGGACCTGTATACTTAACAAGCTATTACAATTATTCTCTAAGTCAAGTGGTAGATGCTCAGATGAAAGTAACGCCACAAACCGATTTATACACGAAATACGTGCGTGAAGATGCACTGACGAAAAATGAAAAGGGAGAATGGATTGTCAACGGTACTTGGAATGTAAGAGGTGGTCCAGGGACGAATTATCCAATTGTAGGAACGATTAATAATGGAGTTAAGGTATTAATAAAAAATACAATAACTACTCCGGGACAGCCTACTTGGTATCAAATTTCAGCTTGGATTAATGCCCTTCGAGGCGATGTTGAGAATTACGTGAACCCTAATAATTATTCTGAGAGTTCGAATGAGTATTTTCAATTCCTAAAATTGTCTGAAAGTACTGGACTTAATGTTAATGAAGTAAATAGTAAAATTCTTAGTGGGAATGGGATTCTCCAAGATAAGGCAAGTTCCTTCATTGAGGCAGGTACGAGACTTGGGATTAACGAAGTATACTTAATCAGCCATGCTTTGTTAGAAACTGGTAATGGTACATCTCCTCTTTCAACTGGTATTTTGGTTTCATCTGTTGATGGAAAAGCGGTAGAACCTAAGGTTGTCTATAATATGTATGGAATTAAAGCAACGGATGCTTGTCCTGATAGATGTGGTTCTGAATATGCTTATAAAATGGGGTGGACGGCACCTGAACTTGCCATTGTAGGCGGTGCAGAATTTATTGCCAACAACTATATTAAAGTAGGACAAGATACTTTGTATAAAATGAGATGGAATCCAGCCAGTCCAGGAACTCATCAATATGCAACCGATATTGGCTGGGCTGTGAAGCAAGTAAACAGAATAAAGAGCCTGTATGATTTACTGTCAAAGTATAATTTGGTATTCGATGAACCAAAGTTTCAATAAAATAATAAGCTAATAAAAATAAACCCCAGTTGGATAATATACCAACTGGGGTTTATTTGATGTATAAACTTTTTAGTGAATTATTTCTCCCCGATATATCCAGTATCTTCTGATAGCTTAATGATAATCGAGTCATTTTCAATCCGAATACTGTTTTTATCTGGCCACACTGTCATTTCTTGTTTAATGGAATGAGCATAATTTAATTGTTCATCTGTAGGTTTTTGAAAAGGATAACCAAGTGTTCGCATAAAAACAACAGCTCTAATGGTAGTACCTTGTTTAGTTCCCATATCCCATGCAAAAAAAGAATGACCAAGTGTTTCTCCTTTTAAATTTATAACATTTTCTGGCTCATGTTTACCAAGAATAATTAATGAATAATTTTTTCTGTCGCTAATACCCATGCTGTCGAGTTGGATGTTAATCCGATTAGCCAGTGTTACATCTTCTTCATATTTAACGTGCTCTGAAAATAATAAATTTGCCGTAAGATAACTTTGATTAAAAGCTAAAATAATGCACAATAAAACCCATACTCTTTGAAGCAGTTTAGTATCTAAGTGCAAATATATATAGTAAAAATTAAATGCTATAACCAATTGAAGTGCAGGCATTTGTGCACGAACCGCTTCACTTTGCCCTAATAAAATCGTTAACAAAAAAGGAGATAGATACAAAAACATAAAACCTAGAATTTCAAGATAAACGGATTTAACACTTCTTAATTTCTTGATAAGGATAACTGCTACAATAATTGTGCTGAATAAAAACCCATAATTGTAGAAAATACTCCTTGCAAGAACTACATTTTTAATTTGATTGTAGATAATAGAAACAACTTCATTAAAAGGTAATTTTCCCCATAATATATTTCTTGATAAATAGGTTGAATTAGCAATACCCATTATATTTTTATGAACAGAAGCTAACAATTGAGACAAAATAAATGAAATCATAAAAATAAGTAAGTACTTTAGAACAATAATAAAATACCTCTTAAAATCTTTAACCTGCTGCTCCTTTTGGTCATTGTTCAGTATAAGTAAAATACTTACAATAGTTCCTGCAATATAAAAAGATATCAGTGATTGATAGGTTAAAAAGCTCCATATATTTAACATGATCGACATTATTGCAAAAGTTTTATAATTAGTCTTTACAAAGTAGTAACTCAAAAGTAAAGAAAGCACTAAAAATAAAATAGCTAACGAGACTTCAAAATTCAGTAACGTAAAATTTAATAACTCGGCAATAATTGGGTGTGACAAAAATAAGATAGGTAGGATAAAGATACTAGTTTTTTTTACATGAATGTTACTAATTCTTTGAACTAGGTAACAAAGAAGAAAACAAACAATAGTCAGTGTAAAAAATGTTAAAAAGTTAGCAACAAACGGGTTAAACCTATGGTTAAATAGCAAAAACTTTGTAAAAACTAAACCATGTCGATTGACACCAAGCCAATTTCCCATTTGTTCCAGATAACTGTCCATAATAACTTCAGTATCAATTGAATAATCAAAATAAAATATTTTGATACCATAAGTTAAAATAACAAAAAACGAAATTATACCTAAAAGGAACTTAGAATTCCTAAAAAAATCTAAGAACATATTCTTTTCGTGCACTAAAAATTCTTTCATAGTTTACCTCTTTTTTATAGAATATTCCATTGCTTCATTAAGTGTTTTTTGATTTTTATCTACTTGATAATTAGATAATTCATCTATATTTTTTGTTTCCTTAACTATATATATAGGCCTATTTTTACTCTCATCATATATTCTTGCAATATACTGTCCAATAATTCCTAGCCCTAGTAATTGTATCCCACTAAAAAAGGAAATAGCAACCATTAAAGAAGTCCAGCCTGATTCAATAGGGCGACCAAATAATTTCACTATAATGGAGTAAAGGAGTAAACCAATAGAAATTAAGACAGTAAATAAACCAAAGTTTGTAACCAACCTTAATGGTTTTGATGAAAAAGCAATTATTCCGTCTGAAGCAAATTTTATCATTTTCTTCAGAGGGTATTTTGTTTCTCCAGCAAATCTTTCATCTCTTTCATATTCTATATATGATTGCCTGAATCCAATCCAAGAAATCATTCCTCTAATAAATCGGTTTTTTTCAGACATATTCCTGAATACATCAGCTACCTTTTTATCAATGATTCTAAAATCACCTGTATCCTTAGGAATATTTATATCTGACATATAATTAAGGAAGCGATAAAAGGTCTTTGCAGTAAGAAGTTTAAAGAATGTTTCGCCTTTCCGAACCTTACGCTTCGCATAAACAACATCATACCCATCATTCCATTTGGCAATTAATTGTGGAATTAGTTCAGGAGGGTCTTGTAAATCCGCATCAATAATTACAATAGCATCACCGACTGCGAAATCAATACCTGCTGTAACGGCATTCTGATGGCCAAAATTTCTTGCGAAATTAACAATCTTAGCCCTATGATCATTTTTTGAAATTTCGTTTAAAATATCAATTGTCTTATCTGTGCTGCCGTCATTTACAAATATAAATTCATAATTAATTTTATGATTATCCATAACACTTTTTAAACGGTTATAGCACTCTTGGGCTACTTCTTCTTCAAAATACATCGGAACAACAATTGATATTAATTCATTCATATTTAATTCTCCTATCATTAGAATCTGCACTTTTGGAAGCAAAAGTCCATGTCTTTGTAAGAATAAAATTCAACCCCATACCAATACCTACTACAATAATTTGTGAAAATAATTTGTTCAAGTTAAACATATTGACCAAAATAAATAAACATAATGTGTTAAGCCCAAGTATTATTATATTAACCAAGAGGAACTTTAAATAAATTAGATAAGAGCTCTCTTTCACTTGAAATACCCAGTTCTTATTCCAGATATAACTATTAATCATTCCTAACATATAGGAAATAATATTGGCGATAATATAGTTCATATTAAATAAGTATACTAAAATTCCATAACTTCCAATTGTTATGGCAGTATTTAAAATGCCAATAAGACTAAATTTTAATAATTCCTTCATATTATCACCACATATACTTATGAGTTTATTTGAAAACAAGAGTCTTGTCTTCGAACCTTAATAGTATAGCTAAAAAAAACAAGTGAATCAATTTTATATTTTATTTATATATTATTCACAATAACTGGTATATATCATGCAGAGGAAATATGTAAATATCGAAAGATCATTCTTATAGTATGTTGTCCTACTCGGATTCTTTTACCATTCAGGGCAAAAAACTGCCTGTCTCCCTTGGAATAGAGGGGACAGGCAACATAGGTGCTTTTCTAAGTCTCTTTTTATCGGGTAAATTCATATCGCTAATGTTTATTAATAATTGGCATTTATTCTCGCAACGGTTTCCTGTGGTAATCCTAGGTGTTCACGCATTGAATCTGAAATGCTTTGTCGTGTCTCATCAGTCACTATATAATACCAAATGCTATCAATCATATCTCCTTCTCCTGTAAGTTCAAGTCTTTCAATCGTTTCAGCAGCAGGTTTATAGGAGGATTGGATGTCAATAATATCATCTAATGTTAAGTTTGTTTTAATATTGTCTTCAAGTGCACCAAGAATGTCATCGTAATTTGTTAAGGTAGAAAATGACTTTCCCTTTTCAATAATTTTTCTAATAACTTCTTGCTGTCTTTGTCCGCGACCTAAATCACCAAGAGGATCTTGTTTTCTCATTCGTGCATAGGCTAGAGCTTTTGTTCCATTTAAATGCTGCTCACCAGGTTTAAGGGTAACACCATCTAATTCGAATGCATATTGGTTATTAACATCGATCCCACCAACAGCATCAACAATATCTTTAAAGCTTTCCATATTAACTTGAATATAATAGTCAATTGGTACATTGATAAAGTTCTCAACTGTATCGATGCTCATTTCGATTCCACCGTATGCGTATGCAGCATTAATCTTATCCGTTCGATTTTTGCTCGTATTAGTATTACTAATTAGCTTTGTTCGGACATCACGTGGAATACTTAAGAGTTTAGTAGTTTTCTTATCAGGATTAACGGTAATGACCATCATTGAATCAGTTCGACCCTTATCGCCTTCCCTTTCATCGACACCCACTATTAAAATCGAAATAGGGTCTTTTTGCTCGAATTCGACTTTTTCCTCCCGCTTTTCAGAAACTTCTCTAGAAATGGGATTGTTCATTTTATTGACAGCACTTGCAACATTGCTATACACATTATAAGAATATACCCCTCCACCAATTAAAAGTAGTATGAAAGTGAAGATACTAATGCGCAGCCATTTTGATTTTTTCTTTTTCTTCTTCTTCATTTTCGATCTAGTTAAATCCATATATACAATCCCTTCTATAAAGGTAGTAGTGTTCTCTTTAGGAGACAATCTATTCCAAATTATATAATTGAATTGATATAAGTTCAACTGGAAATAAAATAAATCACCGATAAAAGTACAAATTTTGACAAGATGATGCTATAATTGTGTTTTGTTACGACAACAAAGTGGGCATTTTGTTGATTCTTGTTGTTAAATCAAAATAAACGCATGATTGTTAGGACATTGTAAAAAAATATCCTAAATCATTGTGATAAATTTTTTACATCAATATTTATAGACGTAAAAGATTGATACACGTTAATTATAAAGAGCGTGCGTGTTTCAAACATACCACAGTATGAAAGAGTGTGAAAAAATGTCTAATGCAAAAGTTGCGATTAGTATTGTGACATATAATAGTCAACATATCTTCAAAGTGCTTGAAAATCTAAAAAAAGAGTTTGGCCAAGATGACCAATTTCGTTTTATTATTTTTGATAATAACTCAAATGAAGAATATAAAAAAAAGTTAAAAGATTATCAAGATTATGCTGATATAACTTTTTATCATGAGAATAACGGCTTTGGCTTCGGTCATAATTACAATTTGTTAAAGGCTAATGAAAAATATTTTTTAGTTTTTAATCCAGATGTAATTTTAGTAAGAGCAGATTTGTTAAAAATGATTGAATTAATGGAAAAAGATGAATCTATCGCCTTATTAGTACCTAAGGTATTAAATTCAGATGGAACACCACAGCACTTAATGAGAGATCGCGTTTCTGTTTTTGATTATTTTTTAAGATTTGTTCCATTTCAATTTATTAAAAAAATGTTCGCTAAGCGTCTTGCTTCATATGAGCTAAGGGATATTCCAAATGATCGGGATGTAGATATACGGATTGGCTCTGGCTGCTTTATGTTATTAAGGGGAAATGATTTTAAAGAAATCGGTGGCTTTGACGACCGCTATTTTATGTACTTTGAAGATTATGATTTGTGCATAGAGTTGAAAAAACGAAATAAACGAATTGTCTATACACCATTTTCAAAGGTAGTTCACTATTATGAACGAGGTGCACATAAAAATTCAAAATTGTTTAGAATCTTTATGGAATCAATGTACAAGTACTTCAATAAATGGGGATGGCGATGGTTTTAAAAAAATTGAAGGATGGAAAAAACTTAAATAATAAAATTGTACATGTTTATCGATAAAGGTAATTAAACTAAAAAATAAAGTGCGATGATAAAAAATGATATATGAAGTAGTAGGAGAGGTTACTTTCATGAATAAATTTGAGAAAATTTTATTAACAATTTTCTTTATTGAAATCTTTATTGGAGGTGGGGGAAGGCTTATTGACTTTGGGGTTGTATCTATTCGACAAGTCTTGTTCCTCCTTCTATTAATAGCATTTGTATATCGAATAATTAAAGAAAAGGCTATCTTCAATAAAGAAATAAATACTTTTTTTCGCTTGAATTTGGCTACAATTGGAATTTATCTGCTCCTTTTCTGGTTTGTAATCAGTAGCCTTATTGGTTTTATAAATGGGCATCCACTAGGGGCAATTGTTACAGATTTTTTAAGGGTATCATACTTTCTGGTTTATTTTCCATTGGCTTACTATATAACAGGAAGTCGCTTTTCAATCCACCGAATTATTACATTGTTGAAATATAGTGCTGTAGCAGTAGCCATTTTTACCATAACAGTATCAATACTCGGCAAAACTGTATTTGCAGCCAATTTCGATCCGTTTTATCAGTTTATGGTTATGATTATGAACGATGACTTATTCTTTAGACCAAGCAATAGTGTCTTTTATAAAAGTCATTTCTTTGTATTAATAGGACTTATACTTTCTCTAAATGATTTGCTAAACAAAAAATATAGTAAATTGGATATTGCAATATTAATATTAGGTTCAGTCTCAATCATATGGTCTGAAACTAGAGGATTCTTACTTGCTTTTATGTTGAGTGTTTTTATGATTATCATCTTGGATGTCAAGTTAATTGTCGATCCGATTAGAGGCTTTTCACAAAAAGTAGAAAAATTAATAAAATCTCATCAATTTATTAGGAAACTCATTATATCCATACTTGTAATGGTCTCCGTTCCCTTCATGTATAATTACATGACTTTGGAGCGATTTGAAGTTACAACCGTGGAAGAAGTACCTGCAGAAAACGGGGAGAATTCAGTTCAACCTAATAAACAAAATACAGATAAAGCGCAACCGGAAGTGAATGATGTTAGCGTCAATGCACGAATGGAATTTATTTCAGCCTCAAAGGAAATATTAGTTAAACCTCTCAATTTAATACTTGGAACTGGTTATGGGGCTGAAATAGCTGGTAGAATAACTGGTTTGGAAATGAGTTTTCTAGATATCTTAATTGAACAAGGTCTAATAGGTTTTGCAACTTGGGGTTTTCTATTTTTAGTCATTTACATCAATTTTTACCTTGCTTTTAAAAAAGGGTACAAGTTAACTACACTTGATATTTCCTTAATGGCTGCATTCATGGGGATTCTTTTATTGACAAACATTAACCCATTTATTAATAATCCGATCGGGATTAGCTTTTTCTTAGTATTACTAGTGTATTCTCAATGCATGAAAGATTTACGCATAAAAGAGGGAGTACAATGAAAATAACCATCGTTGTTGTAGTTTATAAGGAAAATCCAGAAGAAAGTAAAACGTTCCGAACATTGAGGAATACGTTGTTTCTAAAACAGGATTTGGTCCCGAACATTGAGTTAATCCTGTATGATAATAGTCCAGATCAACATTCCTTCAATCCCCTTGATTATGAGGGGGTACATATTTCTTATTTCCATGACCCGAGAAATTTAGGAATTGCAACTGCTTATAATTTCGCATGGTCAATTGCAAAAGAAAATGGCAGTCAGTGGTTGCTGTTGTTGGATCATGATACAGAACTAACAGTTGAATACTTTAATCAGTTTGGGCTTTTAACGGAGATGTCAAATGATGTCGTAGCAGTTGTCCCAAGAATCTTTAGTGAGAATACGATGATTTCCCCTGTTTTCAGCAGCTCATTAAGGCCATTACAAGAGAAACGTCCGGTTGCTGGACTTCAAACACAGCCCGTTATGGCAATTAATTCAGGGACGCTAATCCGCGTTGATTTTATAAATGAATTAAATGGTTTTAATGAAAGTTTTCCTTTAGATTTTCTGGACCATTGGATATTCTTTACTCTATATAAAAATGGCCATACCGCGTGGCTATTAGATGTTACACTAGAGCATGAGTTGTCGGTGATGGATTATAGCAGGGTTTCACTGAAAAGGTACCAAAGTATTTTGAATTCAGAAATAAATTTTTACAAAAATTATAAAAAAGAATTGATTCCTGCCTACCGTCTACAGTTGGTAAAACGTTTAGTAAAACAGGTGCTTACCGTTAAAAATAAGAAAATTGCACTGTATACATTAAAACGGCTTTTATCGATATAAGGAGTATTATCAATGAAGAAAACTGTTTGTATGGCGACATATAATGGGGAAAAATTTGTAGTTAGACAACTTGAGTCAGTGTTGAAACAACTGGAAATGGAAGATGAACTGATCATTATTGATGACCGTTCAAGTGATAATACTGTTCAAACCATTAAAGAACAATTTGGAGAACGGGTTAAAGTACATGTGAATGACACAAACTTAGGTGCAATTAAAAGTTTTGAAAAGGCAATTTCCCATGTAAAGGGTGATATCGTTTTTCTATGTGACCAGGATGATGTATGGGAAGATGAGAAGGTTGAAACCGTCATGAAGGCGTTTAAGGAAGAAAACGCTGATCTAGTCGTTCATGACGCCGTTGTTGTAGATGGTAATCTTGATGTGATCAATCCCTCATGGAATGATTACAACCGTAACAACATAAACCAAGGTATTTTAGGGAATATTTTAAAAAACGCGTATACAGGTGCTTTTATGGCATTCAAAAAGGAATTGCTGTCAGACATCTTACCATTTCCCCAATCCATTGAAATGCATGACCAATGGATTGCGCTTGTTAGTATGCTGAAAAAGAAAAAAATAGTCTTTATTGACAAGAAGTTAATGAAATATGTTCGTCACGGTGGAAATGTAACAGGAATGAAGAAACGATCATTATACGTTCAGTTAAAAGGGCGGATAGGGACGATATCAGCCCTTTTAGGTAATAGACGATAATTTTTTATTTCTTATTTTTTACTTTTTAATTACAAATTATATAGAGTTTGTCATTTTACAATTTCCTTCTTTATAATGGGAAGGGGAATTGGAAGGCTTTTTATAAATTACCTGAAAACAATTATAGGAGTTGATACACATGAAAGGAATTATCCTTGCAGGCGGTAGTGGAACAAGGCTTTACCCCTTAACAAAGGTGGTGTCAAAACAACTATTACCGGTTTACGATAAACCAATGATTTATTATCCGCTTTCTGTCCTTATGTTAGCAGGAATTAAGGATGTCCTAATTATTTCAACACCAGAGGATATTGCTCGTTTTGAGCAAATTCTAGGTGACGGTTCAGATCTTGGAATGAATTTTTCTTACAAAGTTCAGCCGCATCCTGGCGGATTAGCGCAAGCATTCCTAATTGGTGAAGAATTTATCGGAGATGACAATGTTGCTTTAGTCTTAGGTGACAACATTTTTTATGGTCATGGATTAACTGAACTTTTAAAAAGAGCAGCTTCCCGTGAAACTGGCGCATCCGTTTTCGGATATTACGTAAACGATCCAGAGCGTTTCGGTGTGGTTGAATTTGATGATGAAGGAAAAGCAGTATCAATTGAAGAAAAGCCATTAGATCCTAAGTCTAATTATGCAGTGACTGGTCTTTATTTTTATGATAATCGAGTTGTTGAGATTGCTAAGAACATCAAGCCGTCCCCACGAGGTGAACTCGAAATTACAGACATCAATAAAGCTTACCTTGATATGGGAGAACTTAATGTAGAATTGCTTGGCCGCGGCTTTGCTTGGTTAGATACAGGAACTCATGAATCTTTATTAGAAGCATCACAATTTATTGAAACAGTTGAAAAACGTCAGTCATTAAAAATTGCCTGTTTAGAAGAAATTGCATATAAAATGGGCTATATTACAAAAGATAAGTTATTAGAGTTAGCTGAGCCATTAATGAAAAATCAATATGGGCAATACTTAGTAAAAGTAGCAACTCAAGGATTGAAATGAGGTATAACAAATGAATATTATTGAAACGAAACTTTCAGGTGTGAAAATTTTAGAACCTAAGGTATTTGGTGACCATCGTGGTTACTTTATGGAAAGCTATAATAGAAATATTTTTGAAGAACTAGGTTTACATTTTGATTTTATCCAAGACAATCAATCCCTTTCAGCTCCTGTTGGAACGTTGCGCGGGTTACATTTTCAATTGAATCCGAAGGCGCAGACAAAGGTTGTCCGTTGTGTTACCGGTGCAATTTATGATGTCGCAGTAGATATTAGGCAAGGTTCTCCTACATATGGACAGTGGGTTGGTGTGATTTTAAGTGAACATAATAAGCGCCAGCTGTTAGTACCAAAGGGTTTTGCGCATGGTTTTTGCACATTGGTACCTGACACTACCGTTGCTTATAAAGTAGATGAATATTATTCACCAGAGCATGATGGTGGTATTCTCTGGAACGATCCTGAATTAGGAATAGATTGGCCAACAACAAATCCAATTCTTTCTGATAAAGATACAAAGCACCCAACATTGAGTGCTGCAACTCATTTAAATTTTGTGTTTGAGAAATAGGAGGCTTACATATGAAGTTATTAGTTACAGGCGGAGCTGGCTTTATTGGTAGCAACTTTGTCCGTTATATGGTAAATAAATACCCTGAATATCAAATTGTTAACCTTGACTTGTTAACATATGCAGGAAATCTTGAAAATCTTAAAGATATTGAAAATGCAGCTAATTATAAATTCGTTCGTGGGGATATTGCAAATCGTGATTTTATTAATGGTCTTTTTCAAGAAGAAAAGTTTGATTATGTATTGAATTTTGCTGCTGAATCCCATGTTGACCGCAGTATCACAGATCCAGGAATCTTTGTTCAAACCAATATTCAAGGAACGTTGGCGTTACTTGATGCAGCGAAGACATTTGGTGTAACAAAATACCTTCAAGTATCAACAGATGAAGTCTATGGTACTTTAGGTGAAACAGGCTATTTCACGGAGGAAACTCCTTTAGCAGCTAACAGCCCGTATAGTGCTAGTAAGGCTGGTGCAGACCTGCTCGTTCGTGCATATCACGAGACATTTGGTCTTCCTGTAAACATTACACGCTGCTCTAATAACTATGGACCGTTCCATTTCCCTGAAAAGCTTATTCCATTGATGATCATCAATGCTTTAAATGATAAAGAGCTCCCTATCTATGGTGATGGATTGAACATTCGCGATTGGCTTCATGTTGAAGACCATTGCCAGGCGATTGATCTTGTGCTTCACAAAGGACGTAATGGAGAAGTTTACAATGTCGGCGGCAACAATGAACGTACAAATATTGAAATTGTAAAAACCATCCTAAAGCATTTGAATAAGCCAGAGTCACTAATGAAGTTTGTTACAGACCGTCCTGGCCATGACCGTCGTTATGCAATTGACGCTACAAAGCTTCGTACTGAGCTGGGATGGTCTCCAAAATATAATTTTGATACTGGTATCGAACAAACGATTAACTGGTATTTGAATAATCGTGAGTGGTGGGAAAATATCATTTCTGGTGAATACCAAGACTATGTGAAATCCCAGTATGGCGACAGATTAGAGGTAGAATAATGAAGGTTGTTGTAACAGGTGCAGCTGGTCAATTGGGTCAGGATGTTCTTTTGGAATTAGGTAGAAAGAATCATCAAGCTTTTGGTACTGACCGTACACAATTGGATATTACAAATGAAGCGGACGTTACCACTTATATTAATGAAGTGAAACCTGACGTAATTTTGCATTGTGCGGCCTATACCAACGTGGATGCTGCGGAGGAGAACGAAGATGCGGCCTATCAAATCAATGCTGCCGGTACTGAATATTTAGCAAAAGCAGCTAAGCTTAATGGTGTAAAAATGCTTTATATTAGCACAGATTATGTATTTGATGGTACCGCCACTGAGCCCTATGAGGTTGATGAACCAACAAAACCGCTAGGTGCTTATGGTCGAACAAAATTGGCTGGTGAACAGCTTTTACAGAAGCATCTAGCTGAATTTTTTATTGTTCGTACCGCTTGGGTGTTCGGAATTTATGGAAATAATTTTGTTAAAACAATGCTCCGCCTAGGCAAAGAGCGAGGAGAAGTTGGTGTGGTTCATGATCAGGTTGGATCACCAACATATACTGTCGACCTAGCCAAATTCATGGTTGAATTAATGGAGACTGATAAATATGGAATTTATCACGCCACGAACAGCGGAATTTGCTCTTGGTATGAATTTGCAGTGGAAATATTTAAGCAGGCGGATATGAAAGTAACGGTCAATCCATTATCGAGTGACCAATTTCCACGTCCTGCTGCACGTCCAAAGTATTCAGTCTTAAGTAAGAAAATGATTGAAAAGCAAGGTTTAAGTCCACTTCGAGATTGGAAAGAAGCACTTGCTGCATATTTAGGTGAATCAAAATTGTAAGTATGACCAGCCGATAAACTAAAAACCCTTTTCGCTCAGAAAGGGGTTTTTAGCTTTGTACCGTAAAAAGATAAAACAAATTCGAAGAAATTGTGAAAAGGAAATCAAAGGTGAAACTTTCTCTATTAGGTTTCCGTCTAAATATGAGAAGCAATGTTCAACAAAAAATGTAAAAAAAGAGGTGTTCTGTCGAAAATCTGAAATATATCAACAACACTGTACTCGCTATCATCATTGGTATATAAGGGTTTTTTGAGTTTCTGGAACACTTTATGAAGAGTAAGGAGGAAGAAATTTAGCAAATCCTAGTTTATTTCTATAATAGACTATGCTATAATCCATTAGGATATGTTTGTCACACATAATATGAATTCACTATCAAAATATAAAAATATAGATACGTAAATCTTGGAGGACATTATGTTATATTTAACTCTAGCTATCTGTTTTTTTGCGTCAATATTACTTACTCCGGTAGTTAAAAAACTAGCATTTAAGATTGGAGCAACAGATAAACCAAACCAAAGAAAAGTCCATTCACGTATCATGCCCCGACTAGGCGGCTTAGCAATATTTTTAAGTTTTATCATTGGCACTTTAATTTATAATCCATCTGATGAGCCTTTTGGTCAGTATCATCTTTCGATCATAATCGGAGGTATTATCATCATATTGACTGGAATGTTAGATGATGTAAAGGAAATATCCCCTAAAGTCAAATTAGCAGGCCAGGTTGCAGCAGCTGCAGTAATAGTGATATACGGCGGCTTACAGGTTGAATTTATCAACCTGCCATTTGGCGGAATTATTGATTTCGGTTACTTAAGTATTCCTTTAACAATGATCTGGATTATTGGAATTACCAATGCCATTAATCTCATCGATGGTTTAGATGGCTTAGCTGGTGGCGTATCTACAATTGCATTATTCGCTATCGCTGGAATGTCCATGATTATGGGTAACCAATATGTTACTATTATGGCATTAATTGTTGCTGTAAGTACTTTAGGTTTCCTAGTCTACAACTTTCATCCTGCAAAGATCTTTATGGGAGATACCGGTGCCCTATTCTTAGGATATATTATTGCGGTACTGTCATTGCTAGGATATAAAAATGTAACATTTATCTCATTAATTATTCCAATTATAATTCTTGGTGTACCAATTTCGGATACTTTCTTTGCGATTATTCGCCGTTTAGTTAACAAACAGCCGTTATCTGCACCGGATAAATCGCATCTCCATCATTGTTTGTTAAAAATAGGGTTTACTCATCGTCAAACAGTTTTAGTAATTTATGCAATGGCCGCACTGTTTGCTTTAGCAGCGTTTGTTTTTTCACAATCAACCGTTTGGGGTTCAATTATCGTTATTTTAGCGCTGTTAATTACTATTGAGCTAGTTGTTGAGAGTATAGGTCTAATTCGTGAGGATTATAAACCTCTCTTGAACTTTATTAAAGGAATAAAACCTGTAAATGTGAAAAATAGATAAATGCTATATTCATAGAAAAGTCTAAAACATTGTTTTAGGCTTTTTTTGATTTTTCCTGTTTTTAACTACATATTCACTGTTTTCAAATCTATTTTTATGGGAAATATACTACCGAGGAGGTTTTCTATGCTGTTTATTACCTTGATAGTATGTTTTGTCATTTCCATTCTTATTACTCCACTCATAAAAAAGTTAGCGGTCTCTATTGGAGCTACGGATAAGCCGAATCAGCGTAAGGTTCATCAATCGACGATGCCAAGGTTGGGCGGGTTAGCTATTTTTATTAGTTTTATTTTAGGAATGTTCATTTTACAACCAGTAAATCCAGCTTCCATCGCTATACTCATAGGAGGTTTCATTATTGTTTTTACTGGAATTTGTGATGATTTATTTGAGCTATCAGCTAAGTATAAACTCCTGGGGCAATTAGTGGCGGCATTCTCGGTTGTTTTCTTGGGTGACCTACAAGTCATTTTTATTAATCTTCCTTTTGGAGGGCATCTTGAGTTTGGTTATTTGAGCATTCCAATTACGATTCTTTGGATTGTTGGAATTACGAATGCGATTAATTTAATTGACGGTTTGGATGGACTTGCTGCAGGTGTATCCTCAATAGCCTTAGTTACTATTTCAGGGATGGCTCTGATCCAAGGGAACATGTTTGTAGTTGCAGTCGGTGCGATCGTCTTAATGGGGACATTGGGCTTCCTTTATCATAACTTTCATCCAGCAAGTATTTTTATGGGTGACACAGGAGCATTGTTTCTAGGCTTTATTATTTCAGTTCTCTCCTTGTTAGGATATAAAAATGTAACGTTTATTTCCTTCATCATTCCGGTAATTATACTTGGAGTTCCGATTTCCGATACTTTCTTTGCCATTATGCGAAGGATTATTAATAAACAACCGTTATCAGCTCCCGATAAATCTCATTTGCACCACTGCCTGTTAAGGCTTGGCTACACGCACAGGCAAACAGTTTTACTGATTTATGCAATGGCTGCATTCTTTGGTCTAGTGGCTGTTATTTATTCTCAAGCAAGGATCGGCGTCTCTCTCTTCCTAATCTGTTTGCTTGTTTTATTAATGGAATTTATTGCTGAAAAAATTGGCTTGGTTGGGACTAACTACCGGCCGTTACTAAAGATATTGCGTATGTTTGGAATTACAACGGCAAAAGACCGATCATAAAAAAGGGACTGACTCAAAATGGCACAAACTGTGGCATTTGAGTCAATCCCTTTATTCTAAAGTAAAACTTCCAAGTAGTCCGTTTCCCCTTCTTTAAGGTCAGCTTGTCCGTTTGTAAGTTCAGTTAACCAATCAACAAACACACTCACTTGGTCCTCATTTACGTATACTTCAACTTCCACAATATCAAGATAATGAATTTCCTTGATGATATATTCTGACTCCCAGAGCTCTTTTTCAACCTTCCCAAGCCAAGTATAATCAATTTTCACATGAATAACTTGAACAAGTCTTCGCTCCACTATACCTGCTGTTTCTAAGCCTTCTGATGTCGCTTTCCCATACGCACGAATCAGACCGCCTGCCCCTAATTTAATCCCTCCAAAGTAGCGGGTAATGACGACCACGGTATCTTTCAGTTTCTTTTTTTTCAACACCTCAAGAATCGGTACGCCAGCAGTCCCGCTGGGTTCACCGTCATCATTTGCTTTTTGAATGTGGTCATTTTCACCTATCAAATAGGCTGAGCAATTATGATTGGCGTCCCAATATTTTTTCTTTAGAGCCTGGATAAATTCTTGAGCTTCCCCTTCATTTTCTGCTCTTTTAATGTGGGCAATAAATCGAGACTTTTGAATGATAATTTCATGTTCGGAAACTTCCTGCCTAACCGTTAAATACCGAGATAGCATGGTACTCTTCCTCCATAATCTTTTTAAAATAATATAAAAAAAACACCGGTGTAATATAACTTTAATATAGAAATAACTTTCCCGTGTTATAATAAATAATGTTCAAATAGTGAAAATCCACTTTCTTAAAATAGTAGTTTTGTTAATATACATTATACTACTTAGGCACTATACAGTTGGGAAATTTTTTGGTTTAATGCTTAGAGATAGTAAAAACTTACAATTCGCGTTAAACTAGAAAAAAGGTCTCTGGAGGAGAGCATGGCGAAAATTCAGAAGATTAATGTGAAATCGATTGATGAAATACGTAAAGAGATGATTGAAACGGTCACAAGCAGTAAAAGTGATATCTTTCAAATAAGTGAGCAATGCCGAAAAGACTATGAAGATATGACATCTGAATTACGCACCATTAAAGAAATGATGGTGAAATTGAATGCCGAAGAGGAACGTTTAGAAGAACTAGTACTTAAGGCTAGATTAACCTTATCTGAGCTTAGTATGAATTTTAAAGCATATACCGAAGCTGAGGTCAGGGAATCCTATGAAAAAGCACATCAGCTACAAATGGACCTGTCAATCAATTGGCAGTATAAAAAACAACTTTTGGATAAACGAGCGGACCTTGAACGCAGGCTGCTGGGGTTGGACGAAACGATTGATCGTGCTGACCAGCTGATTTCGCAGATTTCAGTAGTCATGAATTATCTCATGAGCGACTTAAAACTTATGGGTGAAGAATTACAGAATGCAAAAGCAAAACAGGACTTTGGCTTGAAGATCATCGAAGCCCAAGAAGAAGAGCGAAAGCGACTGTCTAGAGATATTCACGATGGTCCAGCGCAAATGCTTGCAAATGTTATTATGAGGTCTGATTTGGTTGACCGTGTTTATCGAGAGCAAGGGCCTGAGGAAGCTTTTAAAGAGATTGGAAGCTTCAAAAAAATGGTTCGTGCTGCACTCTATGAGGTTCGGAGAATTATCTATGACCTTCGTCCGATGGCGCTTGATGATTTAGGCCTAGTGCCTACCCTCAGAAAATACTTACAAACCATCGAAGAATATCATAACAAGTCTAAAATTGAGTTTATTCCCGTTGGTATAGAACGCAGGCTTCCTCCTAAATATGAAGTGGGTCTATTCCGATTGATTCAAGAATCGGTGCAGAATGCATTAAAACATGCCGATGCCTGTGAAATAAAAGTTAGGTTGGAAATGACTAAAAATGAATTAACCGTTCTAATTAAGGATAATGGCTCAGGATTTGATACAAATAAAAAAAAGCCCGAATCCTTTGGAATCATTGGGATGAGAGAACGAGTCGAGCTTCTTGAAGGAAATATTACATTTGAATCTAAAATTGGAAAAGGAACCGCAGTTTTTATTGTCGTTCCATTACCATCTTAAACTAAAAGATATGCGATACATTGGAGCAGGAGGGGAAGTAAATGATGACGAAGATTGCGATTATCGATGACCATCAGCTATTTAGAGAAGGGGTTAAACGAATTCTGGAATTCGAAAAAGCATTCCAGGTTGTTGCCGAAGGTGATGACGGAAGTGATGCATTAACGATTGTAAATGCCTATAATCCTGATGTAGTGATTATGGATATAAATATGCCTAACGTGAATGGAATTGAAGCTACACGTGAGCTGTCTGAGAAATTTCCTGACACCAAAATTATCATCTTATCGATTCATGATGATGAGAATTATGTGACTCATGCACTGCAAACCGGGGCAAGAGGGTACTTACTAAAGGAAATGGATGCTGACGCTCTAATTGAGGCAGTCAAGGTAGTAGCTGAAGGCGGCTGCTACTTACATCCAAAGGTAACGCATAATTTAGTAAATGAATATCGCAAGCTGACTGCAGGACGTTCTGGCGGTGGTGCATTTGTTCAAACGCTTGAATTAAGACGCCCGCTTCACCTGCTAACACGCCGCGAATGCGAAGTACTGCAAATGCTGGCTGATGGTAAAAGTAACCGAGGAATTGGGGAAGCTTTATTTATCAGTGAAAAAACGGTAAAAAACCATGTGAGTAATATTTTACAAAAAATGAACGTCAACGATCGTACACAAGCTGTTGTAGTAGCGATTAAAAACGGCTGGGTTGAAGTTCGATAATTTTTATAGGGAGGGCACGCTCTGAAATGGGCGTGCCCTCTGTTTTTTTCATTGTTTTTTAGATAGAATAGAACAAAACATATATTTAAGGATGGTTCCATTATGAAAACGGCAGTTGTTACGGATAGTACCGCTTACATACCCAAAGAATTACGCGATAAATGGAATATCCACATGATCCCGTTAAATGTTATCTTCGCAACCGAGGTATATCAGGAAGAAGTGGATATTACAGCAGAACAATTTTATCAAGAAGTGAAGGAGAAAGAACTTCCAACCACCTCACAGCCTCCAATCGGACAGTTTGTACAGTTGTTTGAGCGATTAGCTAAAGAATATGACGCTGTCATAAGTATCCACCTATCCAGTGGAATTAGCGGGACTTTTGCTGGAGCTGTAACAGCTAGTACGATGGTGGAACATATTAAAGTCTATCCGTTTGATTCGGAAATAAGCTGTATGCCACAGGGACTATATGCGATTGAAGCTGCAAAAATGGCTTTAAATGGTGAAGACAGTGATAAAATCATGTCCCGTCTTGAGGAATTGAAAAAAACGGCACGTGCCTATTTTATGGCTGACGACTTATCCCATTTACAGCGTGGCGGACGTCTTTCCAGCGCGCAGGCAATTATCGGCAGTCTGCTTCAAGTAAAACCCCTTCTTCACTTTGAAGAAAAGATCATCGTCCCATTTGAAAAAATCCGTACTCGGAAAAAAGCAATGAAACGTATTGTTGACCTGTTAGGGGAAGATGCTGCCAGCGGTGAGCACTACCAAGCCGCGGTTATCCATGCAAACCGCGAAGAAGAAGCGCTCGAATGGAAGTTAGAGCTTGAAGCATTGTATCCAAACGTTGAATTCATGGTAAGCTACTTTGGCCCTGTGATTGGAACTCACTTAGGAGAAGGTGCCATGGGTCTAGGATGGATGAAAAAATAATGTATGTGGAAGCCAGGCATAGAAGCCTGGCTTTTCATTTGTATATGTACCATTTTTAATAATATTATTCGACAAACAGCAGGTATATTGACAACTCTTGTTGAACTTCTTAAAAGCAATTAATCATAAAAGAAAGGGTGCTGTTTTCGTGCGTTTTCTTGTAAAAGAAAATTGTTTAGTTCCCCTAAGAGATAGTGAAAACTCACTTCCCATCTCACAAATCCCAGCCATCCCACAGCCGCCATTAAACCCTGCATTTCCCTACAATCCTAATCTGCAGCTGCTTCTCACGGGCAAACAGCTTTTGCTGGATGACCTGCAATTCCCTCTTGAAGAAATCCAAAAACATTATGAAAATGGCTATATTACTTATCGTAAAGGGATTGATTATAGAAGAAATCAACCAATTTGTTCTCGTTGTGGCAACAAGGCAGAGAATTGGTTCGCAAGGTTTCCATGTTCCAGATGCGGCGAAATATGCCTATACTGCCGTAAGTGCTTGATGATGGGGCGAATTAGTGCCTGTACCCCTTTACTTGGCTGGAACGGTCCGGCTCCAGATCACCATTTGCCTGAGAATATTCTGGGGTGGGAAGGACAGTTATCGGTTGGTCAGCAAACCGCATCAAATAAAGTAGTAGAGACAGTGCAGCACATGACAGAGCTGCTTGTGTGGGCTGTTTGTGGTGCCGGAAAAACCGAGGTTCTTTTTGCTGGAATTGACGCAGCCCTAAGAGCCAAAAGAAGGGTTTGTATTGCAACACCACGGACAGATGTAGTCCTAGAGCTTACACCGCGGCTGGAAACAGCCTTTCCTGAAATTCGTGTCGCTTCTCTATATGGCGGAAGTGAGGACCGCCACCTTTACGCCCCGCTTACAATTGCCACTACACATCAGCTGCTGCGGTTTTACCACGCCTTTGATACGATTATTTTAGATGAAGTCGATGCGTTTCCGTATACAGCGGAGGAATCCCTCCAGTATGCTGCAGTTCATGCCAGGAAGCCAGAATCAGCCATGATTTACCTAACCGCCACACCAAATGAAAAATGGCAAAGAGAGTGCCGAACTGGTAAAAGAGCCTTTACCACAATCCCAGCAAGGTTCCACCGTCATCCTCTTCCCATACCTCATTTCACGTGGTGTGGAAATTGGCAAAAGCAATTGAAAAAAGAGAAGCTGCCTGCAAATGTTCTCAACTGGATAAAAGAACGGCTAGAAAATAATAAACAGGCTTTATTGTTTTTCCCTCATATTCTCTTAATGGAAAAAGCCCTCCCAATCCTTCGAAAATTAGCTCCTGAGATTGAGGCAGTTCATGCCGAGGATCCAGACCGTAAAAATAAGGTTCAAAAAATGCGAAATAAGGAGATTCCTTTATTACTAACCACTACGATTTTAGAACGTGGTGTAACATTTCCCAACATTGATGTAGCGGTTGTTGGTGCGGAAGATGACATATTTACTGAAAGTGCACTTGTTCAAATTGCCGGAAGGGCAGGAAGGAGTAAGGATTTCCCCAATGGAGATGTAACATTTTTTCATTATGGTAAGACGGAAGCAATGCTAAAGGCACGAAAACAAATTACTGCAATGAATCATGAAGGAGTGAGAAAGGGGCTAATCGACGGATGAATTTATTCTCTCAAGCTCAATGTCTAATCTGCCATGAAATCATCCAGCCTAAAATGGGGTGGAAAGCTATTTTTTCAGAAGAAAAAGGGCTGAATCTATGTCCAACCTGTGAGGGGAAATTTGACTTAATTGAGGGAGAACAATGCAGGGTATGCAGCCGCCCGTTTCAATCTTTGGATGAAAGGTTTCGCCACGGTGACCTGTGTCATGACTGCAAACGCTGGGAGGAGGATGACGATTGGAAGGGCTATCTTGATTCCAATCACTCCATATATCGGTATAACGACTTTTTTAAGGAAGTGATGGCTACTTTTAAATATCGCGGTGATTATGTATTGGCAATAATTTTTGCTGAAAAAATAAAGGATCTAATTAGCCAATTACAGCCGGATTTAATTGTACCAATTCCATTAAGCAGTGAGCGTCTGTATGAGCGGGGATTTAATCAGGCTGAGGCACTGTTAGTTGAGTCCGGTTTAACCCCGAAAAAGCCTCTAACTCGTATACATTCAGAAAAACAATCGAAAAAATCACGATCAGAACGAATTCATATCCCACAGGTTTTTGAAGTCGACCGTCATATTGAAATACCAGGAAAAAATATTCTGCTGATTGATGATATCTATACCACCGGTTCAACGCTTAGGCATGCTGCAAAGCTGTTAAAAGAATCAGGAGCGAAAAGGGTCCAATCCTTAACGCTCGCACGTTGACTTTTATTCCTAAAACATTAAAGTGGTAAATTGTCCCTGATAATAATAGACTAAAGGTGTGGGATTTCTTAAAAAGGGTATATATCTGTTGTGGATTGGTTTTCACTATTTTCCCTGTGTTTTTGTCAAAATTCCGACAAAATTTTAATTCTGATTTAGCAGGATATTCAAAGGGTAAAATAGAAATGTAATACATAGGAATATAAAGGAGGAGTCCACAAATGAATTATAACGTTCGTGGTGAAAACATTGAGGTAACTCCAGCAATTAGAGATTACGTTGAAAAGAAAATTTCTAAATTGGAAAGGTATTTCACAGAAGCACCTGAAGCAAAGGTAAATGTGAATTTAAGATTCAATCATGATAAAAGTTCAAAAGTAGAGGTTACCATCCCGCTCCCAAATTTGGTTCTTCGTGCAGAAGAAACAAATATTGATATGTATGCAGGAATTGATTTAATCTCAGATAAGTTAGAGCGTCAAATCCGCAAGCATAAAACAAAAGTTAATCGTAAATTCCGAGAGAAAGGTGATTTCCCGATTACGTTTGCAACTTCTGAAAACACTGAAGTTATAGACCAAGATGAAGAAGACTTAGAACTTGTTCGTACAAAGCGCTTTGATCTGAAGCCAATGGACAGCGAAGAAGCTATCCTTCAAATGAATTTATTAGGACACAGCTTCTATGTGTTCAACAATTCTGACACTAATCGAACAAACGTAGTTTATAAGCGTAAAGACGGCCGTTATGGCTTAATTGAAACACATTAATAAGAAACATAACGCAGTTCCGAGCAATTGGGGCTGCGTTTTTGGTGTCCTTATATTCTAATATTTTAAATAATTTAGAATATAAGCCATTAACCCGAGGGATTACCATAAGATCACATAACGCAGGAGGCTTTTCTAATGACATTTTCAATCGTAGGCTTTGATCCTATCGAAAAAGAATGGGGTATAGCGGTTCAATCAAAGTTTTTAGGAGTAGGTGCAGTGGTGCCTTGGGCAAAAGCTGATGCAGGGGCAGTAGCTACTCAATCATATGCCAACACGGCATATGGTCCAAAAGCACTTGAATTAATGGAGCAGGGTAAATCAGCCGAGGAAACTCTCGAAATGCTGTTAGCTGAAGACCCTGAAAAAGAAATGCGCCAAGTTGGGCTCATTGACGCTTCTGGCAATTCAGCGACATTCACAGGGAAAGAATGTTACGACTGGGCAGGCGGGGTGACAGGCACTCATTTTGCAGCGCAAGGCAATATTTTAGTGGACGAAGAAACAGTACAAGCCATGGCAAAGGTATTTACAGAAACCAATGGACCTCTCGCAGACAGACTCTTGGCTGCATTAGATGCTGGACAGGAAGCTGGAGGAGATAGTAGAGGAAAACAGTCTGCTGCACTGTATATCGTGAAGGATAAAGGCGGTTATGGTGCATTTAATGACCGCTATATTGATTTAAGGGTTGATGATCATCCAGACCCAATTAAAGAATTAATCCGAATTTATCAGCTTCAGCAATTGTATTTCGCACCATCAAAGCCAGAGCGAATCGCTGCAATTGAAGGAGAAATCAAAGACGAGTTAATTCACCATTTAAAAAGGTTATCCTACCTTAGCGATGAATCACAAAGCAATGATGATATTTTCAGGGCCATAACTGCTTATATTCATACAGAAAACTTTGAAATGAGAGAACAGACTTCAGGGTTAATTGACCTAGAAGTACTTGACTTTATGAAAAAATCATAACATTTTTCCTCCTATTACTTTAGGAGGTTTTTTTATGCTAATAACACTATTTATATAATGGTAATATTGTTATTTTATTGAAATATAGTATAATAGTTGTAAATTTTGATTTATGGAGGTAGGCACAAAGTGGGAAAGGCGTATTTAAAAGTGGCAAGTGTTTATTTTACGATTGGGGTTTTGGCTGGGCTGACTATGGGAATTATCCATGATTTCCGTTTTACATCTGTTCACGCGCATGTAAATTTACTAGGCTGGGTATCTATGGCATTATTCGGACTTATATATCACTTTTATCCAAATGCTGCAAACTCTAAGCTTGCTAAAACACAATTCTGGTTACACAATATTGGGGTTCCGGTCATGCTCGGAGGGATTGCACTCCAAGTATTGGGAGTGTCCGCAGCCCTAGCACCAACCATTATTGGATCATTAGCAGTGGTGATTGGCGTTATTTTATTTATGGTCAATGTATTTAAATATGTTGGAAAAGACTCAAATTACAATTCTGATAAAAATGTGTCAGTCTAACCTTAGATAGAACTATAAAATGCGCATGAGATTTTTTAAAAAAATCTCATGCGCATTTTTATTTGGTGATTATTTACTATTTTGATAAATTAATATAGAGTTAGAATTAGAATTTACTTTTCAAATACCCACAAAAATAGTTATATATTGACGTAGTTTTTACTAGAAAATCAGTATAGGGGGGCAAATATCAACATGAAAAATAAAATAGTAACTGGCATGATTGCAACAACACTTATTTTTTCATTATGTGCTGGACAAGCTTTCGCAAATGGTGAAGATTCACCAACAGAGGAAACTAATAGCGAAATAACTTTAGTTGAAGAAGCAACTGGAGCTATAACTACTGATGTACCTGCTGGTGAGGAAGCGGGGTCTGAAGACACTGTTAGTGAAGAGGTTTCAGCTGACTCTGAAGTAATTGATCTTGAAGAAGAGGAAGTATTAGAACTAGGAGATCCGTCATTAGTTCCTGGTGATTTCTTCTATTTTGTTAAATTAATGGCTGAAAAAGTTCGTCTAGCATTTACATTTAATGATTATGAAGAAGCAAAGCTTTTAGCTGAAATTGCGGCTGAGCGTATTTCAGAAGCTAATGTATTAATAGCTGACGGTAAAACAGCAGAAGCGGAAGAGCTTTTAAAAGATGCAATTTCTACTCAAGAGTTTGCTGAAGAGACATTAGCAGAAACAGAAGAGGAAACGGTAACCGAGAATTCAGAAGAAACTGATGGTGGAGAAACAGGAGCAGTTACTACCAATGAAGCAGAAGATGAAGAAACAGAACTAGAAAGCAAACTTGCTCATAATATAGACTCATTATTGGTTGTTCTAGGTAAAATTGAAAATCCAAAGGCTCAACAGGCTATTATGAAAAATATCCAAAAAACATTTACAAAACTAGATAAAAGGTTTACTAAACTTGCAGAAAAAGAAGCAAAATCTACTACTGAAGAAAAAGTGACTGAAGGACAAATTTCAGATGAAGAAGCTTCTCTTGAAGAGCCAAAGCTTGAAGAAAAAGCAACAGTTGTTGAGGCAACTATTATTGAAGTTGAAAACGAAACAGCTGAAGTTACCAAAGTAAAAGAAGAAAAACAGCAAGAAGTTGTAAAAAAAGCAGAAGAGAAGAAACTTAAAGCTCCTGAAAAGGTAGAAGAGAAGCAGCAGGCAAGGGCTAATAAAGCTGAAGTGAAACAACAACAAACTGCTAGTAAGGCTGAAGAAAAAGGGAAAAATTAACCACTAAACAAAGGTGCACCAATCGGTGTACCTTTTTACATTATCGATCATATTCCCCTTACTTCCTAATTGGGTCTGTTTTAGGAAAATAAATAGGGAAAAAAAACTCAAATATAAAAATATTAAAGTATATTCCATTCTAATCTGTTAAAAATGGTACTATTTAATTGATAATCATAAGATACATAGAGGAAGAGAGAGGCGAGTACTGATGACTGAAAACATAGGTCGGAATGAACCTTGTCCATGTGGGAGCGGGAAGAAGTATAAAAAGTGCTGTGGGGCAAAGGAAGCAGTGTCGATTACACAGGTTATTGAAAATGAAATGGATGATTTGCAAAAGAAATTGCTTCACTATGCTCTCGATCACTATGAGGATGAAGTATATCAGGGTCTTGATGAATATGAAGAATACTTTGATATTGATGGTGAGGAGCGCCAGTTTTATGAATTTGTTTACACGGTCTGGTTTTCGCTGTTTAATGAATTGGAGGCTGGGGGAACCATTCTAGAAAACTTTATTTCTTCAGAGACTGGCAAAATTAAAAGACCGAAATTGAAACAGATACTTCAATCTTGGACAGAAGCAAGAGCGATTGCAGGAGAAATTATCCATATTGAAAATAATAAACTTATTGTGGCTGATGGGTTTTCATCTGAACAATTTGAAGCGATTGTCACAAATGCCCAAAGATCATTTAATAAAGGGTCATTTTTTATGGGAATCCTTCTACCGTTTAACGAAAAGTATGTCTTTTTCCCAGCGCCATTTGAGCTGCCTGATTTACCTCTCTATCAAGCGATTGACTATATAAAACAAAAAAGTCTTATAGCTGATTATGAGTCTCCACAGGAATTTTTAACAGAGTTCTTTATGGAGATTATGGTGGATCTTACTAAGATTGGCGGTATGGTTGATATTGATAATATGGAGTGGCAGTCGCCTGTTTATAGAGAGGTGGCAGAGCTGTTCAAGAGAAGTATGGAGTCACTTGGAGAAATGCCGTCAACTGTGGATGTAGGGATTATTCTCTGGTTTCAATTTTGCCAGAAAAAGCCGAAAAGGATTAAAAAGCCGAATCTATACGCAGCATCTCTCCATTATTTAATGACTCTGTTCAACGATTTGGTTTCACCGATGACTCAAAAGGAAATCGCTAAGTTGTATGGTGTACCAGTAGGATCCCTTTCTTCTACTTATATAGAAATGGATGATGAATTAGAGGAAGATATAAGAAGAATTATTGAGCTATCATATGAGGAAGATGAACATGACAGTAATCCCCCCACATTTAATCCGTTACAGGGGCCAATGCCCACAGAACAAGTCATGCAGGAAGCACTAGCAGAGATTCAGGATCATAATTTTGAAAGTGTTGAAGAAATAAGTGACTTTTTGAATAAGAAGTTAACGAATCAATCTCCAAAGAAAGCAGCCAGAACAAATAAAGAGCGTGCACAACAATTGGTTTATGATGCAATGGAAGTTCAAGGTCCTAAACGATATAAACTTGCTGAGGAAGCCATAAATCTAGATCCGAACTGTGTGGATGCCTATGTTATTCTCATTGAAAACTCAACGAGCCGGCAAGAAGCATTAATGCTTTCTGAAAAAGCAATGAAAATCGGGGAGAAGAAACTTGGAAAAGCATTCTTTGTAGAAAATAAAGGTCACTTTTGGGGCATGTTTGAAACAAGACCCTACATGCGTGCTAAAGCACAATATGCAGATGCGTTATTTCAATTAGGGAAAATAACTGAGGCGATACAGCAATATGAGGAAATGCTTGTGTTAAATCCAAATGATAACCTCGGTGCTCGTTATATGTTATTTGCACTTTATTTGGACAAGGGAGAGTTGTCTAAGGCAGAGAAACTATTGAAACAATATGAAGAGGAATCCGCTCATGGACTTTACAACAAGCTTTTGCTTGAATTATTGAAAAATGGATTTAGTACAAAAGCAGCTAAAATGCTGAAACAAGCCAAAAAGCAAAATCCAAATGTGATTCCATTCTTAACAGGTAAAAAACGTCTACCTAAACATTTGCCAGAATATCACAGCTGGGGTGATGTAAACGAAGCTATCATCTATGTTGATGTTCATCTTGACTTATGGAAGAAGATAGAGGGAATACAGGAATGGCTTAAGAAGCATTAAAAGGTCGAGAGGATAAACCTCTCGATTTTTTCATACTTATAATGACCGTAATCTGAAAAGTGGTTTTGGTAACTATAATAGGTTTATAGTGACCGAAGACAAAAAAGGGCTTTAATAAAATATTCCTAAATTGTATTTTTTGATTTAAAATTTCTGACGTCAGGAGTATTTTTACTGTTAAAAGTAATCAAA
Source organism: Neobacillus canaveralius (assembly GCF_047237705.1). NCBI lineage: Bacteria > Bacillati > Bacillota > Bacilli > Caryophanales > Bacillaceae > Neobacillus > Neobacillus canaveralius. Next base: position 975,655 of record NZ_JBDFLL010000001.1, read on the forward strand.
GCCCATTTTTGATTACCGCTAAGCTACATTTTCACTGTTGAAGGGAATCAAAGCCCATCTTTGATTACCGCTAAGCGGTGTTTTCACCGGTGAAGGGAATCAAAGCTTATCTTTGATTACCGCTAAGTAGCATATTTAGTACTAGAGGGAACCAAAACTATCTCAAATTATTAAAAGTAATTATGGGATATCCTTGATTAAAAATTCAATTAGATAAATAGAGAGGGCTGGCAAATTTGCCAGCCCTCTAGCGATCTATTTCCCTGCACCATGACAGTTCTTATATTTCTTACCACTGCCACAATAGCATGGATCATTGCGGCCGATGTCGATTTGGTTTACTTTTGGTTTCTTCTTAACTGCTTCTCCGTCTTCTTTCGGATTAACAGCCTGTCCTTTTGCGACCTCTTGGCGCTCTAAGTTGTTGCGGATTTCAGCCTTCATGATATACATTGAAGCTTCTTCTTCGATTGAAAGAACCATTGCCTCAAACATCGCGAAGCCTTCATGCTGGTATTCACGAAGCGGGTCAATTTGTCCATAGGCACGCAGGTGGATACCTTGGCGAAGTTGGTCCATCTGATCAATATGGTCAATCCACTTACTATCAACAGCACGAAGCGTAACAACTTTTTCGAATTCACGCATTTGCTCTGGAGATAGGATTAGTTCTTTTTCATTGTAACGTTCCTTCACCTTTGCAAAAATGGCTTCTGTCATTTCCTCTGGGTCATTTCCTTTTAATTGCTCGACAGTAATGTCACCTTCATGAAGCAGGTTGGCATTCACGTAATCGATAATACCCTGAAGGTTCCATTCTTCTTCATCCTCATGCTTGTTCGCATGTGCTTCAACATTTCGCTGAATGGTAGAATGAATCATTTTTTCGACAATTTCACGCAGGTTTTCTGATTCTAACACTTCGTCACGCTGCGTGTAGATAATCTCACGCTGTTGACGAAGAACGTCATCATATTGTAAAAGCTGTTTACGGGCATCAAAGTTATTGCCCTCTACACGTTTTTGTGCGGATTCAACGGCTCTTGAAACCATTTTGCTTTGAATTGGCTGAGTGTCATCCATCCCAAGACGTTCCATCATCGCTTTCATGTTGTCAGAACCGAAGCGGCGCATCAGTTCGTCTTCCATTGATAAGTAGAATTGAGTTACCCCTGGGTCACCTTGACGTCCGGAACGTCCACGAAGCTGGTTATCAATCCGTCGGCTTTCATGTCGCTCTGTACCGATAACAGCAAGACCGCCTAAATCAATAACACCTTCACCAAGCTTGATGTCCGTACCACGTCCTGCCATGTTGGTTGCAATGGTAACAGAGCCTTTGTTACCTGCTTCCGCAATAATTTCTGCTTCGCGTTCATGGTTTTTCGCATTCAGGACATTATGTTTGATGCCTTTTTTCAATAAGTATTTAGAAATAAGTTCGGATGTTTCAATTGCTACGGTACCAACCAAAACTGGCTGTCCGTTTTTATTTCGCTCAGCAATATCCTCGACAACTGCACGGAACTTGCCATCCATGGAAGCATAAATTAAATCTGGGCGGTCATCACGTGCAATCGGTCTATTGGTTGGAATTACGATAACGTTCATATTGTAAATGTTTCGGAATTCTTCTTCTTCCGTTTTTGCAGTACCTGTCATACCAGCAAGCTTTTCATACATACGGAAGTAGTTCTGGAAGGTGATAGTTGCCATGGTCATGCTTTCATTTTGAACTTCCAAACCTTCTTTTGCTTCAATCGCTTGATGCAAACCTTCGCTATAACGACGACCCTTCATTAAACGGCCAGTAAACTGGTCAACAATCACGATTTCACCATCTTGCACAACATAATCAACATCTAGGTGCATGCTGACATTTGCCTTCAAGGCTTGGTTGATATGATGGTTTAAGGTAACGTGCGACATATCAAAAAGATTTTCTATCCCAAAAGCGCGCTCTGCTTTGTTGATACCATCTTCCGTCAGCATAACGCCTTTTGTTTTTTCATCATAGGTGAAGTCTTGATCTCTTGTCAGTGTACGCACGAATGCATTTGCTTGAATATAAAGAACAGCAGACTTTTGAGCAGAACCAGAGATAATCAATGGTGTACGCGCTTCGTCGATTAAAATTGAGTCAACCTCGTCAATAACTGCATAGAACAGAGGACGCTGTACTTTTTGTTCCTTATAAAGGACCATGTTATCCCGTAAATAATCGAAGCCAAACTCATTGTTTGTCCCGTAAGTAATATCACAGGCATATGCTTCTTGTTTTTCTTCCTTAGACATGCTGTTTAAATTTAAACCGACAGTAAGTCCAAGAAATTGATATAATTGTCCCATTTCGTTGGCATCACGGCTAGCCAAGTATTCGTTGACCGTAATAACGTGTACACCTTTTCCAGAGATTGCATTTAAGTAAACCGGCATAGTAGCGGTTAGTGTTTTACCTTCCCCGGTCTTCATCTCTGAGATATTTCCTTCATGGAGAGAAATCCCCCCCATTAATTGAACGTGGTATGGATATAAACCGAGAACCCTGCGAGCTCCTTCACGAACCACTGCAAAGGCCTCAACTAGCAAATCATCAAGTGTTTCACCTTTTTGATAGCGAAGCTTAAACTCTTCTGTTTTTTCACGGAGCTGGTCATCGCTTAATTTTTCTGTTTCTTGAGCCAATGCCTCAATTTGATTTGCCATTTTGTCCAGCCGTTTCAGCTCGCGTTTATTAAGATCGAACACTTTATTTAAAATCCCCATCATATGATGAAACGCTCCTTTTATGTCTGATTTTCTACTTTAAGAAATTCGCTTTATATACATAAAAATCCTATCAAAAATATCAATAAATATCCTTTATATCTTACCACTTCGTAATTAGAGTGACAACATTGTTACCTATTTAGCCACATTTACAAAGAGTGAATCTTTGAAGTCTCTCACTACTCTTAGAACAGCTATTTAAAAAATTGTCAAATTTTTGTATGCGCCTACCATTCATGTTTCATGGGAAAAGAGCCTGCAGATTAAATAAAAATACATAAAGTTGTATAAAAATAGATTTCGGTTGATGTTTGCAACGTGAATATATTGTTAACTAAACCTTTAATTATCAATGTTTTTATGTTGTTTTTAGGAAGAAGGTCACGCAGTAACAGTATGAAAAAATATTCACAAATTGTACATTGGAAAATACTTTTGCAATGTTAGATACTACCATTAGAGAGGTTAACTTAGAAAAATAGAGAGATAAAAATAAATATGGGAAGGGTGAGTCATGTGGCTTTTTGGGGGAAGAAAAAGAATAAAGATATAGATCCTGAAAATAGAGAAAATAAAAAGAAGCCTGGACTATTTCGCAGACTCTGGCAGAAATTTAGAAAGATAGACTGGAAGGATCCAGTTACAAGATGGAAAGCATTATTTGTCGCCCTAATCGGGTCTATTGTTGTTTTTGGAGGAGGATATGGTGTTATCTCCTTCACCAACTCGCCTTCATTTTGTAAAAGTTGTCACGAGATGGCGCCAGAATATACAACCTTTACAGCGAGTGCGCACAGTGAAATTTCCTGTGTTCAATGTCATATTAAGCCTGGGTTTGTGAACATGATGACCCATAAGGTGATTTCGTTAAAAGAGGTTTATCACCATGTTATGGGTATACCTGAACAAATTGTACAAACAGAACACGAAGCGGTTTCGGATCAAAACTGTTTGCAGTGTCACTCTAAGAACCGTCTTGTAACAGCTTCAAAAGACTTAATTGTAAACCATAAAGGACATATCGAAGAGGGTGTTCCTTGTATCAGCTGTCACTCAGGAGTTGCACACGCAAAAATTGCAGCACGTGGAATCAATACCGAAGAAGTGCGTAGCCATTGGACAGAAGATGTAGCTCAACAAATGATGGAACAGAAATATTTAGCACCAAACATGGGAACATGTATTGACTGTCACGATAAGGTTAATAACGGTAAAAAACCATGGAAGGATGTAGCATACCTCGTTCCGCCAAATCCAGAACATCTTGAAGAAGCAGCAAAAGAAAAAGAAACAACTAACGCTGTTAAACATGAAGCGGAAACAGAGGAAGAAGCAGCAGAAGCGATTGCGGAGCATGAAGAAAAAACACAAGCTATTATTTTAGAAGCAGTTGGCAAGCAAACAAAAGATGTGAAGCTTAGCATGGCATGTGAAACCTGCCATCAAAGAGTTAAAGTTCCAGAAACTCACAGAGTTGAAAACTGGAACGGAAACCACGGCGGTACAGCACTTCAAGAGCTAGACACATGTGTAGACTGTCACCAAGATTCAAAGTGGGTAAGAGATATTCCTAAGGAAGACCTAATGTCCATGCTTAAGATGGCTGAGGTAGAAGAAGAAAATAAAGACCACAAGTACACAGCAAATATGACAGTAGTAAGAGAACAAGCTCGTATTAATAAATTCTGCAGCGCTTGTCACAGTGAACGCCCAGAGAGCCATGCGAAGAGTAATCAATGGCTTGTAGGTCACGCAAATAACGCGTTATCACCTGAGGAAAAAGCAGAGTGTTTCGTCTGTCACGATCGACAAGAACCAAAACCTGGTTCAACAGAACTAAAAGCACCAACTGATGTTTATTGTGAATACTGCCATAGAACTGGATTCAAGGATGATGAGAAAAAATAAAGTTTCGTTGTTTAAAAGGAGGGATAATGAATGGAAGAAGAACAGATAGAACAGACCTCCCCTCCCCGGAAAGGCTACAAATTATTTAAACGGTTAACAATTGCAGTGTTTTTTATCGTTGTCTTTTTCTCATTAGGACTAGTAGGAGTAGAAACCACTTCGAGTTCGGAGTTCTGCTCCTCCTGCCATGAGATGAAACCACAGTACTATACATTGAAGGCATCCAGTCATAGTGAGGTTGAGTGTGCAAGCTGCCATGTTCAACCAGGAGCTGAAAATTACGTAAAATCGAAGGCAAATGGAGTAGTTGAACTTTATAAAAAGCAAACAGACTCCTATCTTGCACCAATCAAAATGCCAAATCTGATACCAGATGAAGCTTGCGAAAGGTGCCATAACCTCAAGAGTCGCGATGTAACTCCTTCCGGGGACATTATCATCCCTCACGATAAACATAAGACAGAAGGCATTGAGTGTGTTCAATGTCATAGTGGTACTGCGCACGGGGAAATTTCAGATCGAAAGATGACTTATAAAAGTGACTATGGAAAATGGAATGAAAAGTTAGGTGCCTCCGTCATGAGTGACACAAAGTACATACGTCCGCAAATGGATACATGTATGGAATGTCATAAAGCCAGAAAAGTTACGCTTGAATGTACAGCATGTCATGAATCAACCATGGTACCTGAGAATCATAAAACAGATAAATTCAAAGCTGGAGGACATGGAAAAATAAAACCTTCAGAATTGGAAACGTGTGAGAAGTGTCATTCCTATATGTCGTCAGAAGAATATGACTTATTTAAAGAAGATCCGAGCTATAAGAAGTATTTAAATAATGAAGAGATCGACGCTACTAATGTAACTGTCAATGCCTACGCAAAAACAAATACCTTCTGTAAAGACTGTCATGGAGAAAGACCGAAAAGCCATCAGATTACATCCTTCATGACAAAACATGGTGAGTTATCCGAGGATACAGAAAAATGTTTCACCTGTCACGAGAATCGAATTACCAGCGATGCACCGGTTACCAAAGTCCAGTGTTCAACCTGTCATACAAGATCTCACAAGGACAATTGGAAGAGTAAACACCCAGTTAAGTTAGCAGAAAATCAAAAATATGATAAAACATGCTTAAAATGTCATGTTGAAACAACATGCACAAAATGTCACAGACCAGATAGTAAACAAATAGCCAAGGATTAATTTCCGAGAGGGGATTTAATATGGAAGCAGCAAAAGTACCTCAGGAAGTTGAGGGTAGGACAGCAAAGAAACAACCAAAAACTTTTACAAAGAAGACTAGTTTTCTACTATTATTCTTGACATTAGTCTTTTCAGTAGGCACTGGATATGCTCTTGGTCACTTTTATTTTTGGAATGATGTCGATATGAAAAGAGTGAATGAGCAGCTTACGTACTACAAGGAAGAAGTTAGAAAAGATCCTTCTAATCTGCAAAATCGTATTGTACTTGGATATACCTATTTCTTAAAAGGTGAGAACGAAAAGGCAATTAAAGAGTTTGATTATGTTTTAGAGCAAGATAAAAACTACTATGATGCTCATTACAACTTAGGCTTAGTATTTTTATCAGAAGAACGCTATAACGAAGCTTTGATTGAGTTCGAAAAGACTGTAAACATAGCGCCTAAAGATTATAAGGGCCATGTTCAAATGGGAATCGCCTATCGCGGTTTAGAGGAATATGACAAGGCGACTAAGGCGTTAGAACAAGCAAACAAATTAGCTCCAACCAATTCTGATATTATCTATCAAATTGGAATGGTGGCTGAAGCAAAAGGTGAATACAGTGACGCAATTGCAATTTACAAGGATGCTCTAGCCTATGATCCATTATATCAAGATGCAGTTGATGCACTAGATAGACTAAAAGATAAAGACACAAAGGCTGAAGGTGAATAACGATGAAAAGACGTAATGTGTATATCGGAATGGCGCTCATTGCTATCGTCACGGCAGCTGTTTTCACCCTGCTATTTAATAATAATACAAAAGCAGTCGATACAGGATTATTAAAGGTTCTTGATCCAAATGGTGCGCCAAGCCACAGTCAATCTCTAACTGGCGATTTCAGTAAACCAATGGATAAACCTATGGATATAGCGGTAAGTAGTTCGTTCACTTATGTCACGGATACGAATAATAAACGCGTTCTAACATTTGATGCCGGTGGCAATCTACTTTACTCATTTGGTGAGGATGGTAATGGTGAGGGACAATTCAAATTCCCATATGGAATCTCTATTGATGAAAAAGGAAGAGTGTTTGTAGCAGATTTGTATAATGGTAAAATTTCAATTTATGATGAAAAAGGAAAATTTATTGAATACTTTGCACCAGAAGCTAATAAGGATGGTAAAATTTCCGCTCCTGCTGCTTTAAGAATCATTGATAAAAAGGTTTACGTCACAGATATTAAAGCTAACAAAGCTTATGTATTTGATATGACTGGCAAGTTGCTTCTTGAAGCCGGTAAGCCAGGAGTAAATGACGGCGAGTTTAACTCTCCGAATGGCATTACAGCTGATGAAGAAGGTAATATTTATGTTGTTGACACTGGTAATCAACGCGTACAGATATTTGATAAACAAGGTAAGTTTGTAAAAATCATAAATGGTTCTAACGATGGTAAAGGTGAATCCGTTTTTGTTAACCCAAGAGGAATTGGTATCGACAGCACCGGCAAGATGTATGTTGTCAGCAATCTAACACACATGGTATATGGCTTCGACAAAGATGGCAAAAAGATCTTCCAAATGGGAGGGATGGGTGAACAGAATGGACAATTCTATTTACCAAACGGATTGTTTATCGACAGTAAAGACAATGTTTATATTACAGATACATTAAATCTCAGGGTTCAAGTTTTCAACTAATCTCAAAATTAGGCAATCACTTATTTCCTTACATTTAAGGGGGTGGTTTAAAAAAGAGAGCAGCATAGTTTTTATTTATAGAATAATTAAAAAAAGAGAGAAAAAGAGAGATTTATTTGGGAGGTTTTAAAGAATGAGAAAGTTTAGTTTAAGCTTTTTATTTGCACTCTTACTGTTTAGTATGTTTGCAATTGCAGCTTCTGCTGAGTACAACCCGAACAATGGTGGCTTGACTCCAGGCACAGCTGGCGAAGAAAATATTTTACCGAACGCAAATAATACTGGTATTGGTGTTGACAATCCAACTGCAACTCCTTCTGTAAAGAAGAATTTGGCAGGCCATAACGTTCACACTTCATACCAAAACAACACCAACTCTTGTGCAAGCTGTCACCAAACACATACTTCACAAGGTGACCAATTACTGTTTGCTGATTCAGTTTATAACACTTGTACTGCATGTCATGATGGTACATTAGGATACTTAAACGTTTTTGCTGATGGAAAAAGTGCTAAAACAACTGGTGCAGGTACTTTCAATGGTACCCATGGTGGATCTCAACACATGGCTAATGATACTCTAACAATTTCTGCAGCTCCTGGTGGAAATCCAGTATCAACGGATAAAACAAAAGGAACTATGTGGGGAGAAAGTTTCAACTGTGCTAGCTGTCACGCTCCACACGGATCTTACTCTGACCGTTTACTTCAATACAATCCAAACGGAATTGGTTCAATGCCAGCTTCTCAAGGTGGTTTACAATTAGAAAACGTTCCTGTTGTAAATACTTTACCTGCAGTTGATACTGCTGCTCCTGCTGTAGTATTGCTTCGTTCTACAGATGCTACCGGTAAAGTAACTGTAGCTCAATACAATAAAGGTACTTCTAGCTATACAAAGTCAACTGCTCCATGGTTATATGGTTATGACAACCGTACAAACGGAAATACTTATTGGTCTCGTTTGATGGAAACTGATACTACTGTTGCTGCTTACGGGTCAACATCTGGTGTTTATTTTGACTACGAACATGCTGAAGCATATTCTACTTCTGCAGCTGGGGCAACTGCACTAGGTAAAGCAACAAAAGGTTTCATTGCTCGTCCTGTCGTAGTACAGATGGCAAAAGAAGGACATGATACTATTCAAAGTGCTTACTGGTCCGGAGCTGATATTTCTAAATTTGATGGTAAAACTGCACAAGAATTAACAGACCTTGGCTACAAAGTTTCTGCAACAAATGTTGTAACAAATGTTGGTGTACAAATGTCTAAGTTCTGTGCTGCTTGTCACACTGACTACCTGCAAGCTAACGCAGATGGCAAGAAATCTCACTTTGGTGAAGAAACTGCTGCATACCGTCACAGCACAAACAGCGACAGCTACACTTGCGTACGCTGTCACTTCTCTCACGGTACTGACGCATATATCATGAAAGATTCTCTTGGACGTACAATTGCTGACTTAACTGCAACTGGTGGACAATTTGCAGGAGATGAACCTGCTGCTCTAAACTACATGCAAGACAACAACCCATCTTCAGCACTTAAGAAGTTCACAAACATGTCAGTATGTTGGGCTTGTCACAACAGCTCACACGCTGAAACAATTAAGAACGCTGAGCGTCGTGCAGATCACCCAGTTGGAATGCCAACTGGAAACTAAAAAAATAAGCTAACAATTAGCGGCAACTAATTATTAGCCTAAAAGTAAGTTTCTGAAAATAGGGTGTTATGCTTCGGCATAGCACCTTATTATTTGCATTAATTTTAACATTTTAGACACAAAATCGTCAATTTTATTAATATGCAAATCTACTGTTTTTGTGTGGTGATTAAAACTTATATTAATCCGCATTTTAACAATTCATATATGAATATTTATTGAATTATCTCCCCTTTCTCTAGTTCCTTCCTATAAATAGGAATAAAATATAGAGAGAACAGCATTTTGTTACTGTAAATTTAAGTGGAATGAGAGGTGCTAAATGAGGTATAGGGGACTTCTGCACAAAACCAAATTACAGGTACTTATCATACTAGTTTTATGTATCCAATTGTTAGGTCCGCAACAATTGTTCGCAATTTCTAGTGTTAACAGTGAGGGAATTACTGGCACTGAACCAACAGTAGATGATTCCTCTAAGCAAGAGCCAGAGGTTACTGTAACACAGCCGAATGCTGATGGTTCTACCGATGTACCAGTTGGCTCAGTTGATAATCTTTCACCAGAAAATGAAATAATAAATGATTCTACTCTTCCAACCATAAATTTTATAAAACCTATTAATGGGGCGTACTCAAATTCAAGAATCTTGGTAGGAACTACAGAACCTTCTGCTGACGTTAAAATTTGTATGGATTGCAAAGAGGATTCTGAAGGTTTAATCATTGGAACATGGATTTCTGTACTGGCTGATGATACCGGTAAATGGGTATATGAAGATACCCAATTAACAGATGGCAGTCATACCGTTTATGCTAAAGTGACTGATTCCGCTGGGAACGATGCAAATGTAAATAAGGTTTCTTTCATTTTAGATACATCCCGTCCGCAAGTCTTGCCAGATGTTTATCCTAAGCAGGATATGACACGAGTAGAAGTAAATCCAACTATCAAAGTGAAGATAATCGATGCAAATGCATTAGATGATAGTAAGGAAGTAATCGATAAAAGTATCACCCTTTCCCAAAATGGAACCAATATAGAAGGAATCATTAATTACAAGAAAGAAACAAATGAAATTACTTTTACACCCAAGGCGGCATTGAAGCCTGGTACTAAGTATAATGTCTTTATTAGTCCTTTAGGTATTATTGATGCTGCTAAGAATAACGCCTTTCCACGATTTTGGTCATTCACGACTATTGGTTCCGAATCAGTTGAACACCAAAATCCACATGGTACTTATACGAACAACGTGGATACCTGTGGTAATTGCCATAGTACACATAAAGCAGAGGATCCGAACTTGCTTTCGCCAGAAAATGTACCTGGGTCAGATCAAAAAGAAAATCTTGCTACTGACAACTACTGTATGGCCTGTCATGATGGTACGGTAGCTGCGCCAATGCCGGAGAATACGCAAACCGCCCATACCCATAATGCTGCTATCGATATAAATGGTCAACAAAGCGGAAGTTCCTGTGCAAGCTGTCATAATCCACATTTGGATTGGTCAGAGGAAAATCCTAACCTTACACAAGATCATATTACGTATAAGCATTTACCATCAAATCCGATAGACCTGAATAAACCAACAGAGGAGATTAGCAGTAAAGAACAAATGTGTGAGTCTTGTCATGAAAATGATAGTGCTGAAAAAATAGCCAATGCCGCTGTGGAATATAATGCTTTTAAATATAGGAAATCGAGTACAGCAGTTGGTATCTACGAAGATTATGAGCTTTGCCTCCGCTGTCATAATGGAGATTTCAAAAAGAAATATGGCCAAATTGCCGATATAGCAAGTCATTACGACAACTTGACAGAAAAAATGGTAGAGGAGTATGAGAAGACCAATAATCAGATTTTCTCTGAAAGAGTAATTTCTGAAGTAGAGAAGGAATTCTCAGGACATATTTTAAAAGCTTTGGATGGAAGTCCGCTTGCGGGCCATATGCCATGTGCAGAGTGTCATGATACTCATGGCTCTAACAACTTTAAACAGCTAAAAGGATCAATAGGCCATGAGGATATACAGTCTTTTAGCACAATAACTACAGATTATATAACTGTTAAAGCATTAGTAGACTCTAAGGAACTAGAGTTTACTATATTAAATGAAAGCAAGGAGCGCGAATTCTGTTTGGCTTGTCACAATGGAACAACAGCTGTCTATGGAGTCAAAGGACAAAAATACGACGCAACCATTAACGAGCACAATTCCAACCCAAGTAAATCCTGTTCTTATTGTCATGGAAGAGGAGAGTCAGAAGTCGAAAAAGCTCTAAGTGCCGCACATGCTCCGAAAAAAGGCTAGTACCCAGATAATAAATAATCACTAAAGTCAAGAGGAACTATCACCTCTTGATTTTTTTTATTGTAAAAAAATAAAAATCTTAACAGATTTGTTGAAAAGGTTAGGCATTTATGCCTATTTCAGATGGTAAAATGGTGGTTGAATAAGGAATAAAATGGAAATTTGTAATATTAGGATAGTGTTAATGTTCGTAAAATAATGCTAAAAAATTAAGACCAAGCTTTATGAAGTTGGCTCATACTAGGTCTTTTTTTATAATATTGCAAAAATAGGGGGCGGATGGAAACTCAGAACTAATGTAGGTTTTTAGAAAAATAGAAGGAGGCATGAAAAATGTCCGAAAAAGTGGGAAGTTTTAAGTTGAAAAGTAAGCAAATTATTATTCTAATGTTATTAATTGCAACAGCAGTTTTACTGGGTAATTTTATTGTTTCAGCAAATGATACCTATTACTCAAATTATTTACCTGCTAAAAATGCTACTATCACAGTATCTAACACAAAAATATCTGTTTATATTAAAAGTGTTAATGAATTAAATAGTTCAAGTGCAATTTTGAAGCTAAATGGACAGCAAGTCTCAGCAACATTTACTGCCAAAAGCTATACAGGAGGCAAGGAAGGAACAATCACTTTTAATGCTACAAATCTCAAAGACGGTGTTAACACGGTTGAGGTCAGTATGAACGACAAAGCAGATCCAACTATCATTTATAATGATACGTGGACTTTTAATGTGGCTGAGGCACCGAAGATTATTAACATGAGCCCAGCTAACAATAGTGAACAAGCTAGTCTAAATCAAGTATCCGCTGTTGTAACCGATAATGGTGAGATTAATTGGGATACTGTACAAATGAAAATCAATAATGTGGTGAAAACTCCACTAGAGATAATTAAAGATACAGGTACTGTTTCTTTTACAAATACCTTCTCATCCGGCAGTTATACTGTTTACGTAGAAGCAACAGATAGTGTTGGCAAAAAATCTACAAAGACATGGAAATTCATAGTGGATTCTACTGCACCGGAAATCAGCAGTTTAAATTACTTTAAAGATGGGATGACACTCTCTGATGGCCCTTTAAAACTGAGTATTGGATTAAAGGATTTAGTAGATATCAAGGATAATGTAACTTTAAAATTAGATGGGGAACCACTGCCATTTGATTTTAAATATCCAGGGGAAATCGATTATTATGGGAACTATGTCATTACTTCTAGAAAAACTGCCACTTTAACATATGAAGGAATGGTTGCAAATGGTAACCATAAATTAGAGTTTTATTCCGAGGATACTCTTGGAAATCAAATAACACGTACATTGAATTTTACCGCTGCGGTAAAACCAAAGATCTCAGATATTTCTCCATTAAAACACGGTCTGAGTGATTTAAAGCCAACGATATCAGCAGTCGTAACTTCGCCAAATGGTATAATAAACGCTAATTCAATTGTTGTAAAAGTAGATAATGAAACAGTGAATTTTGATTTTGACCAAAGTAAAGGACTGGTAACCTATACACCAACAAAGGATTTGAAAAATGAAAGTTATCATACAGTTACGATAACGGTTGCTGACCAAACAGGGATTTCCTTAGATAGAGAGTGGAAGTTTTATTCCAATACCTATAAGGAAATGGATGATTCTAGTGCAGAAGCATGTACATCCTGTCATGATGATTCTAGCTTTGAAGGTTCAAACGGGGTACTGGAGAATGTCCATAAGGAAAAACTAAGTTTTAACGGAACGCATTCCAAAAATCGTTGTGAAAACTGTCATAATTATATAACAGTGGAAGCTGGATGCAGTCAGTGCCATGATGATCCTGAAGGTGATCAATATGCACATGCACCGCACGGTTCCACACCATCGATCCATTATCAGGCTAAAAACTCTGATCCTAATTTCCCTGTTCGGGTAACTGAAAACCGGTCTATGAATGATTGTATTATCTGCCACCAGCCAGGTTCGGGGGTAAAAGGATATCAAGGCTATCTAACAATACCGACAAGAACCTTAAACAACCACGATATACCGGAACTACACAAATCGGAGGATACATGTACTCAATGTCATGCAAAATCCTTAACAAGTGAACATGCTAGGGATGACAGAACTGATAAAAATAATGAAGCGATGACATGTAAGACCTGTCATGATAGTACGGATCCTGTTGTAACAAAGGCAATCAGTGATGGTAATACGTCTTGTTCAAGTTGTCATAAGCAACTTCATAACGGTGTACACAGTGATTGTAAAAAATGTCATACGAATAGTTATTAATTACGGAGTTAGTAATTAAAACTGATAAAAGCTCTCCATAATTATGGAGGGTTTTTTATATTCAACATGTGAGTAACATTTTGTGGATAAGTAAAGAGTTTTTTTTAAATGTACATTATTAAATGTTGATAAGTCGTGTGTATATGTAGATATGTGGATAGAATATCAAGAAAATTTTTAATATTTGTATATAACCACTACTTGTCCACATGTGGATACTAATTTTGTTCTCGAAAGCTGTTGATAAGTGATATTATCCACAAAGAGAGAAGCAAGAAGTTTTCTTTAATTCCTTTTGTTTTGGTGTTAATCAAGTGGATTTATAATTATCATCCATAATACTTACGAAAGCAACACCTAATCTCAATTTTGAAATTCTTCCGCTAGTCAGGCTATAATAGATAAGGAACAAACGAACGGCTAAGTCATAAACTAGAAACTGACCGTAATTTTTATAGAGGTGAAGAAAATGGAATTAGCAGAAATTCGAAATGAACTTGAAAAAACAGCTAAGAAATTAGCGGACTTTAGGGGGTCTCTTTGACCTTGAAAATAAGGAAGCGCGTATAGCTGAACTGGATGACCAAATGCTTCATCCTGATTTTTGGAATGATCAGCAGGGCGCCCAAACCGTCATTAGTGAAGCGAATGCATTAAAAGATCAGGTAAATGAGTTTACCCAGATGTATGAAACATTTGAGAATCTAGAAGTGAGCTACGAGCTTGTAAAAGAAGAAAGTGATGCTGAATTACAGGCAGAGCTTGAAGAGGAATTAACGAACCTAACCTCAAGATTAAATGATTTTGAACTTCAGCTTCTTCTAAGTGAAGAATACGATAAACATAATGCTATCTTAGAACTGCACCCAGGTGCTGGTGGAACGGAGTCACAGGACTGGGGCTCTATGCTCCTTCGTATGTATACACGCTGGGCAGAGAAGAAAGGTTTTAAGGTAGAAACGCTTGATTATCTACCAGGTGATGAAGCGGGTATTAAAAGCGTAACCTTGGCAATAAGAGGTCATAACGCCTACGGTTATTTGAAAGCGGAAAAAGGTGTACATCGATTGGTGAGGATTTCGCCGTTTGACGCTTCAGGACGCCGTCATACCTCGTTTGTATCCTGTGAAGTCATGCCTGAATTTACTGATGAAATTGAAATTGAAATCCGTACCGAGGATCTGAAAATAGATACTTATCGTGCAAGTGGAGCCGGTGGACAGCATATTAATACCACGGATTCTGCTGTGAGGATTACCCATATGCCAACTGGAGTTGTTGTTACCTGTCAGAATGAGCGGTCACAAATTAAAAACCGTGAGGCAGCTATGAAAATGCTCAAAGCTAAGCTTTACCAAAGAGAAATCGAACAGCAGGAAAAAGAACTGTTGGAAATTCGCGGGGAACAAAAAGAAATCGGATGGGGAAGTCAAATCCGTTCCTACGTCTTCCACCCATATTCGATGGTTAAGGACCACCGGACGAGTACTGAAAGTGGAAATGTTCAGGGGGTTATGGATGGAGATTTGGATCCATTTATTGACGCGTACCTTCGATCAAGAATTTCATAATCAATGACCAAAGCCTTTGCCGTATAAGTCGGCAAAGGCTATTTCTTTCGGATCTAGTTGCCGCAAATGGAGAAGGTAATGAGGATTTTTGGGTGGTTTTATCGATTGCATCATATTTTTTATCCATCGAATCAAATTTTTTTTCAATCGCTTCAAATCAATGATCCATTTTCTCAACCTGCTTATTCATTTGCTCCATCATTTTCATTAACTGTTGCTCCCATTTTATCACCTCCTCTATTCGACAATTCTACCTTTTTACAAATAAAGTATCGTATTTTTAGAATCCCTTATGAAAACCTATTTAATAACAAATACTAATTACAAAATTTAACCCTTTAATGCGTTATCTGAATGCCATTTACAGCGAATTATTGCCATGCTATACTCACTTCTGGCTAAGTAAGAAATTATAGCAAAATGGTGATATAGAGGGGAAATATACTATGAATAAAAGAAGAAATAACCAGTACACACCTAAATATGAACGTGCCTTAGAATACATAAATGTAATAATTGGATCAGCCATTATTGCGCTTGCCTTTAACTTTTTTCTGTTGCCCAATCAGATTGCTTCAGGGGGCGTCAGCGGGATCAGCACGATATTATTAAGTGTGTTCGGATGGGAACCGGCTTTTGTACAATGGGCATTTAATATCCCTTTGTTTATCGCAGGAGTTGTTTTACTAGGAAAACAATTTGGGGTAAAAACACTTATTGGAACTATATTTTTACCTTTTGTTGTTTTTTTAACAAAGGATATTGATCCCTGGACAAATGATGCCTTGCTCGGAGCACTTTTCGGCGGAATAGTTGTAGGACTTGGATTAGGCATCGTTTTTAGAGGAAATGGTTCAACGGGCGGTACAGATTTAGCAGCACAAATTATTACAAAGTACACAGGTCTTACCCTTGGCACAAGCGTTGTCCTAATAGATGGGCTCATCGTCCTTTCTGCCGCACTAGTTTTCGATATAGAACGAGGATTATATGCATTAATAGCGTTATATGTAACAAGCAAAACGATAGATTTAGTTCAGGTTGGTTTTGGCAGATCGAAAACCGCAATGATTATTACAAACAGGCAAGAGGAAGTACGTGAAGGGATATTAAATAAAATTGATAGAGGTGTGACAAAACTATCGGCTTATGGTGGATTTACTGATAATGAGCGGCCCGTACTAATGTGCGTGGTCGATCAACGGGAGTTCACAAAATTGAAACAATTGGTTAAATCCCTTGATCCGTCTGCATTTGTCGTTGTTATGGATGCTTCTGAAGTGTTGGGAGAAGGTTTCAAAAGGGCTTAATACTGGTATACTATTCCTTGTATGGTAATTTTTTCTGAAGGGGGAGTAGCGATGAAGAAAAAGCTACTAAAAATGGTATTGGGAACAGCTTTAGTTATGGGTCTGGCTGCCTGTGGCGGTGGAGATGACGAAGCTGGAGGCGACACAGCTGCTGGTGGGGATGCCGAAAAAATTTATTCACAAAAATGCTCAAGCTGTCATGGTGGTGACTTAAAGGGTGGAATGGGACCTGACCTTACAGCAGTAGGAGCAAGCAAATCAAAGGATGAAATTGCCGGCATCATTAAAAATGGTACAAATGGCGGAATGCCAGCTGGCCTTATCGAAGGCGACGATCTGGACAAGGTTGCTGACTGGTTGGCGGCTAAAAAGTAATTTACATAAACGTTCTGTGATTTTTACAGAACGTTTTTTATTTTTGTGAATCTATGTTACTTTATTAAGAAATCATTAATTTTTGTCGAAAAATATTGGATGTAAATAACAATTTGTGTAGGTTTTGAAAAGAAACTGTAATATTTTTACCGCTTTTTTTAAGCCTATAGAGTGTTATAATGAAATTGTGCGAAATCCTGCAGTATTTTGTCTAGGATTTTGTTTTTATGCAAGAAAATACGAGGTTATTGTCGAATCTTATTGTTTCGAAACTAACTTACAAAGGTGATCTAAATGATAGAAATGCAAGATGTATTTAAAAAATACCCAAATGGGGTTACAGCGATAAATGGAATAGACGTACGCATTAATCAAGGCGAATTTGTTTATGTAGTTGGTCCTAGTGGTGCAGGTAAATCTACTTTTATTAAAATGATGTATCGTGAGGAAGTTCCGACCTCGGGTACGATTACAATGAATGGTGTTAACGTTGCAAAAATAAAGAACAAAAAAGTACCGATTTTCCGACGCAACCTTGGTGTAGTCTTTCAAGATTTTAAACTACTGCCAACGAAAACTGTTTATGAGAATGTAGCCTTTGCGTTAGAGGTAATTGAAGCTCAGCCTAAGTTTATTAAGAAACGCGTGATGGAAGTCCTTGATCTCGTTAACCTTAAGCATAAAGCAAGAATGCTTCCGACAGAGTTATCTGGAGGAGAGCAGCAACGTGTTTCGATTGCACGCTCCATCGTTAACTCACCTAAGATTGTCATAGCTGACGAGCCTACAGGTAACCTTGACCCAGAGACATCATGGGAAATTATGAATATCTTTGAAGAAATTAATAATAGAGGTACGACGATCGTCATGGCAACCCATAATCGGGAAATCGTCAACACAATTAAACATCGAGTAATTGCGATTGAGGCTGGAAAAATCGCACGTGATGAACAAAGAGGTGATTACGGTTATGAAAATTAGAACTCTTGGCCGTCATGCGACTGAAAGCTTTAAGAGTATTGGCAGGAATGGCTGGATGACGTTTGCCTCAGTTAGTGCGGTAACGGTAACGCTCATTTTAGTCGGTGTCTTTTTCGTTATTATGATGAATCTCAATAAAGTGGCTGAAACCATTGAAGAGGACGTACAGATTCGCGTTCACATCGATGTTGCTGCGAATGCAGAGGACCAGCAAAAATTAAAAGGTGAAATTGAAAATATTTCAGAAGTTCAGAGTGTTAAGTTTTCATCCAAGGAGCAGGAACTTAAAGATTTAATCAAGAGTATGGGTGAGGATGGACAAGCATTTAAACTATTTGAACAAGATAATCCACTTAACGATGTATTTATCGTAAAAACGAAAAATCCACAGGATACAATGAAGGCAGCGGACAAAATTGGTAAACTCGAGTATGTCACAAAGGCTGTTTACGGTAAGGGAACAGTTGAAAAACTATTTAACTTTATAAAAGCAAGCCGAAATGTCGGCATTGTATTAATCGCAGGTTTATTTTTCACCGCAGTATTCCTAATTTCAAACACGATAAAAATTACGATTATTGCAAGACGCAGAGAAATTAAGATTATGAGACTGGTAGGAGCAACGAATAACTTTATTAGGTGGCCATTCTTCCTTGAAGGATTATGGCTTGGTATTCTTGGTGCAATCCTGCCAATTATCTTAATCTCAATTGCATACTATAACGCTTATGAATATCTGGCGCCAAAATTAGTTGGGAACTTTATTCAAATTCTTCCGTTTAATCCGTTTGTTTACCAGGTATCTGGGGTTCTGATTTTAATGGGCGCCTTAATCGGAGTTTGGGGCAGTGTAATGTCAGTTAGAAAATTCTTAAAGGTATAAATAAATTTTTTTCAGGAAGGGCTCTGAAAGATGTCCTTCCTGATTACTGTTATGCATTCACGCGTACATAAATATAAATAGAGAGGAGAAATTGGACTTTGAAAAAACCAATACTAACTATAGCGGTTGCTGGAACGATTCTGTTTAGCAATTTTTCTGGTGGATTTGCTGTAGAAGCTTCCATTTCAAGTTTAAAGGATCAGCAAAATCAAATTGAAAAAGAAAAGTCTGAAGTATCATCTACGATAAATGATGCTGATCAAAAGATTAATAGGTTAAATGAACAGCAGTCTGATGTGAAAGATCAAATGACACGCATTGATATGTCCATTGGTGATACCCATAAGAAAATTAGCGAGAAAACAGCTGAATTGGAGGAAACCAAGGCAGAAATTACTAGACTTCAAGAAGAAATAAAAGTTACAAAAGAGAGAATTGAAAAGCGAAATGAGCTTTTGAAGGAGCGCGCCCGGAACTATCAAGAAACAGGCGGAATGGTTAGTTACCTTGATGTATTAATGGGCTCACATAACTTTAGTGACTTTATTGATCGTGCCAATGCGGTGGCAACAATCATGGAGGCAGACCAGGATATTTTAAAACAGCATGAAGCGGATAAAAAGAGTCTTGAGGAAAATCAAGCCAAGCTAGAAGAAGAGCTTGCGAGCGTCCAAACTATGCTTGCTGATTTAGAAAAGTTGAATCAACAATTGAATGCTCAAAGGGCGGAACAGGATCAGCTATTAGCTACTCTTGAACAGCAAGAAGAAGAAATTCATGAACATAAAATGGAACTTCAAGAAGAGGCCCAATTACTTGCTGCACAATCAGCAGCTATCCAAAAAGCAATTTCACTTGAACAAAAACGTCAAGAGGAAGAAGCCGCCGCAGCAGCAGCTTCTGCAGCAGCAGCAGCAGCAGCAGAGGCAGCAGCTTCTGCAGCAAATAATAACTCAAGCTCAGGGAACGGCGGAGGAGATAGTACCTCTCAACAATCAACTGCACCTGTATCAAGTGGAGCATTCACTATGCCAGCGAACGGCACCTTTACTTCAGGATTTGGTGGGAGATGGGGTACCACGCATTACGGAATTGATATCGCTAATCGTGCAGCAGGTGTTCCAATTTGGGCTGCTGCAGACGGTGTTGTAATTCAATCCTATTATTCTAGCAGTTATGGGAACGTCGTATTTATTGCCCATTCTGTAAATGGACAGACTTATACAACGGTTTCTGCTCATATGGAAACGCGATTTGTCAGCTCCGGAGCTGTAGTGAGAAAGGGTCAGCAAATTGGAATCATGGGTAATACTGGTGATTCTACCGGCAAACATTTGCATTTTGAACTTCATAGAGGGGAATGGAATGCAAGTAAGAGTAACGCAATCAATCCAGTCGGAATTGTACCAATGCCATAATAAGATTAAGGGAGAAGCCATGCTTCTTCCTTTTTTTATCCCCAAAACTGGACCTGAACTTTAAGGCATAACTCGTCCATTCCTTACATAATAGTTAATAAACGGGCAGGAAAGAGAAGCTGTTTTTTAATAAGGCTGTTTTTCGTAAAGATTGTTGTTAAATTCTTAAAGCTGATTTTGACGTGGAATAAGTTGTTTTGAGCTTTAGAACTAAATTTGCAGGCTCTTTTCTCAATAATGTAGGTTATTATCAATGAAAATAATGCTCAATCAATCGTATTTACCTTCAAAAACAACAATATTTGAGAAAAGAGGCTTCAATAATGATAGTCAATAAGTGCTGCACATGAGGGGGAACAGGATGAACAGAAAATGGATTGCCCTAATGATGGTTGGATCGCTTCTTACGGGAGCAGGGGGCACATATGCTGGAATGCAATGGTTTGATAGAACAATGGAAAACACAGCCCTTGAACAAGCATTAACGAAAACAGAAACAGTTGTAACAGGCCAAGCTGAAACTGAGAACCTTGCGAAGGTTAATCAGGCCTATGAGTTAATCTTGAGCCGTTATGTTGAAAAGGTAGACAGTGACACCCTGGTGGAGGGGGCCATTCAAGGAATGCTGACCGTCTTAGATGATCCCTATTCTGTTTATATGAATAAGGAAACAGCACAGCAATTCAATCAAGCTTTAGAATCTTCCTTTGAAGGTATTGGTGCAGAAGTGGGAATGGTAGACGGAAAAATTGTCATTATATCACCATTTAAAAATTCTCCAGCTGAAAAAGCAGGACTGAAGCCGAATGATGAAATATTGAAAGTAGATGGCAAAAGTGTTGAAGGTCTTGACCTCAATAAAGCGACGTTAAAAATACGCGGAAAAAAAGGGACAAAGGTAACGTTGGAAATCGAACGGAAGGGCTTGAAGGAACCTCTTACTATTAAAGTCACTCGTGATGAAATTCCACTTGAGACGATTCATACCGCTGTGAAAAAACAAGATGGGAAAAATATTGGTTACATTGAAATTACCTCTTTCTCCCAAGATACTGCAGCCAATTTTAAAGAGGCACTAACTTCTTTAGAGAAGAAAGATATTGAAGGCTTAATCATAGATGTCCGCGGAAACCCAGGTGGTTTGCTTGTAAGCGTTGAGGATATCCTAAAAGAATTTGTTACAAAGGATAAACCAATTATTCAAATTGAACAAAGGAATGGGGATAAGGAACGCCATTTCTCTACTCTTACGGAGAAAAAAGAATATCCAGTTGCTGTTCTCATTAACAAAGGCAGTGCATCAGCTTCAGAAATATTAGCAGGAGCCCTAAAAGAAGCTGCTGGCTACCAATTGGTTGGAGAAACAACTTTTGGTAAGGGAACGGTACAACAGGCTGTTCCGATGGGAGATGGCAGCAATATTAAGCTGACACTCTATAAGTGGCTGACTCCGGATGGTAATTGGATTCACAAAAAAGGGATTAACCCAGACGTTGAAGTCAAACAGCCAGCCATTTTTGATACACATCCACTTCAGGTTGAAGAACCGCTTAAAGAGGATATGAACAATGAGCAGGTGAAAAATGCACAAGAAATATTAGCAGGTTTGGGGTTAGCTCCTGGACGTACAGATGGTTATTTTAGTTCTGAAACAAGCACAGCGGTTAAAGCTTTCCAGCAAAACCACGATCTAGAGCCAACTGGGAAAGTCGATGCAAAAACGGCTGCTAAGCTTGAAGAAGAGGCAATAAAAGAAATGAAAAAAGAGAAAAACGACATCCAGTTGCAAACTGCATTGAGACTAATATCAAAATAAACAAGTAAACAGAGACATTTGTCTCTGTTTTTTATGTTCGACAAAAAAATTAGAACAAGTTGGATATGTCGAGAATTTCCGTGGAAATATTGTTGAATATCAAAGAATTAATAGATAACCAAGAAAAATTTTATTAATGAACATCTCTTATCCTGATAATTCGACATTTTTTTATTTTTTCAAGAAACTAGCAATAGGTTTTACTCCTCTATTTTGGTAAAATAAGTTTTAGAGCTAGATTAGTAGAACTTATGATAGAGGCAGGTGGCAGAAATTGGTGCAATTATGGCTTTTTGAGCTGTTAAAAGGGACAGGGAGACTACTACTTCATCCTGTTTTTTACTATCTCATTTTCCTATCCGGAATTCTGGGAGTTTCAAGAGTAAAACGTGAGCGGAAAAATTTCCATACCCGGACCTTTGATGCTTTTTTTGAAATGCGACAGTTGTTCCCATTAGGTTTGATTTTGGGTCTTGTGCTATCCATTGTCACAGTTACCGCTGGGCTAAGCGTTCCATTTGCAGCCATCCTTCTAATCGTTGTCTTTACGCTATTATGGAGTTTAACAACTAATATACGGTTAATGTCGCCAGTCTACACGGTTGGTGCTGCATTTTTTGGAGTTATTTTAATCGCTGAATATGACTGGAATGTCCCGTTCTTTAAAACTGCATTTCAAGGTATAGATGAAAAGGTCTATCCTTCTGTGGTAATCTTGTTGGCACTACTATTAATTTCTGAAGGGATTCTCATTAGTAGAAATGCAAGTAAAGGATCTTCTCCCAAACTTGTAAAGAGCAAGCGAGGGCAGAGTGTCGGTGCTCATGAAGTAAAACGACTCTGGATGCTGCCTGTGTTTCTGCTAATCCCTGGGGATGTTCTGACGCTGCCATTTCAGTGGTGGCCAGTCTTTCATATTGGAGCGGAGTCCTATTCGCTGCTCCTTGTTCCGTTTGCTGTCGGTTTTAACCAGCAAATCCAAGGCATGCTGCCAAAACAGTCCATTCAGTTGCATGGTCGTAAAGTATTAACATTGGGGATCCTGACATTGATACTGTCTGTTTTCGGTTATTGGTATCCGCTAATCTCTATTGTAGTAGCAGCCTTAGCGATTATTGGTCGTGAACTCATTTCCTTAATGCAGCGATTGAAGGATGATAATTTACCATTTTACTTTTCTAAGAAAAATAACGGCTTAATGATTATTGGGATAATCCCTGAATCACCTGCTGATAAAATGGGGCTTCAAGTAGGAGAGTTAATTTCAAAGATTAATGGCGTTACCATTCGGGATGAACACGTTTTTTACGAAGCGTTACAAAAAAATCGAGCCCATTGCAAGCTTGAGGTTTTGGATATAAATGGCGAGGTCCGTTTCGTTCAACGTGCTTTGTATGAAGGTGATCATTACGAGTTGGGCATACTTTTTGTACAGGATCAGAATAAATATGATGAAAAAATAGGATAAAACACAAAGTCAAAGGACGATACCCTTTGGCTTTTTCTTTATAATAGGATTTTAAATCATCAGTTTTTCGGTATATTTGGCGGCAAGTGAGCTAAACCTAAAGTGGGAAATTCATATCCAAGAAAGGTGGTTTGGCCATATGATTAGTTTCTTAGACTTTTACACTCCTACGAATTTTAATTTTGAAGGAATATCAGCCGTTGTTTTTTATTTCACCTTCTATTCTTTAATTGGCTGGCTGTTAGAAAATAGCTACAGTTACGTTACGAAGCGTGAATTTTTTAAGGCGAATTTTTTTCTTGGACCCTTTAAGCCGATGTATGGTTTTTCCCCTGTAAGCTTGGTTTATTTAATAGGTCCTGAAACAAATTGGGGTATTGTCCTTTTGCTATGTTTTTTCATTCCAACCTTGATAGAGTACATATGTGGTGCATTACTTCAGAAGTTTTTTCAGCGTCAATGGTGGGACTATTCAAATATGCCCTTGCAAATACACGGACATATTTGTCTGCCCTTTTCTCTATGCTGGATTCTGCTGTCTTTTGCCTGTATAAAGTGGGTTCATCCTGCAATTGTTTCTCTTTATGGAGCTGCAGAAATGATGTGGGCATGGATATGGCCAGCGGTTATATTATATTTCATTGCTGAACTTGCTTTGTCCATTCGCAGACACTCTACCCAAGCCCTCGATGAAACAGAATCACCTAATCCAATTCAATAATTATTTTCCAAACTCCTTCTCCAAAAAAGAAGGGGTTATTTTTTATAAAAAATAATTATGTTTGACATTCAAATCTATATTTGAATATCATATAATCAAATATAGATTTGAATGTATGAGGTGATGGAATGAAGGATCGAGATATTTGCGAGGTAACCTGTGTTGATGACAATAAAACTACAAGACTCCACCCCTTAGTGGAAAAAAGCAATATTTTTGAGGTAACCAAAATATTTAAAGCCTTGTCCGATGAAACGCGAATGAAAATAGCCTATGCGCTTACACTTGAAGATGAGCTCTGTGTATGTGATGTGGCTAATATTGTCGGTGCTACAACGGCAACAGCTTCCCATCATTTGCGTCACTTAAAAAGTATGGGACTTGCAAAATATCGTAAGGAAGGAAAGCTAGTCTATTATTCTCTTGATGATGATCATGTGAAACAGCTCATTCACATTGCCTTCGAACATCAACAAGAAGTGGCAGGTAGGGAAATTGATTGAAAAACGTATCACAAAAAACAGATAAGATTAAACTAAGAGACAACTCTAGTTGGGAGAGATATTTATGGGACACCATCATCACCATGGACATTCTCATGGGCACTCACATGACCACGGACATGGACATTCACATACAAGTAATAAAAAAGCACTGTTAAGTTCATTTATTTTGATTGCGGCTTTTATGGTTGTCGAAGTTATCGGTGGATTTTTAACCAATAGCTTAGCCTTATTATCTGACGCGGGGCATATGCTTAGTGACGCAGCAGCACTTGGACTCAGTTTTTTCGCGATCAAGCTTGGGGAAAAACAGGTTTCACAGGAAAAAACGTATGGATACAAGCGCTTTGAAATTATTGCCGCGGCTTTGAATGGAATTACCCTAATCGTCATTTCCTTATATATTTTTTATGAAGCATTCCAGCGTTTCTTTGCTCCTCCTGAGGTCCAAAGCACGGGAATGTTAATGATCTCCATTACAGGATTAGTAGTGAATATCATCGCCGCCTGGATTTTAATGAGCGGTGATAAGGATGATAACCTCAATGTTCGAAGTGCCTTTTTACATGTGCTGGGTGATATGCTCGGATCGGTTGGTGCGATTGTAGCCGCCTTGCTGATTATGTTTTTCGGCTGGACGATTGCGGATCCAATTGCGAGTGTCATTGTCGCTGTATTAATTATTATTAGTGGTTTCCGTGTTACCAGGGATTCTTTCCATATCCTAATGGAGGGTGCACCGACACAAATCGATATCCAGCAGGTTAAAGAGGCTCTTAGTAAAATCCCATTAGTAAAGGAAGTCCATGATTTACACATTTGGACAATAACTTCCGGATATCCAGTATTGAGCTGCCATATTACCATCTTAGATGAAGCGATTCATGATGAAATTCTCGCTTCCTCACAAAAAATTCTTCATGATGAATTTCATATCGAGCATAGTACGATACAAGTTGAAAAAGCTGAAGTTGGCTGCCCTAGCCCGCATGGGACTTGTAACTAAAATCATTTCATAATAATTCCACTTATAACATTAACATCTAGTTGAATGTGATCTTAAACACCTATAGAATTTATAGGTGCTTTTTTTATATTATTTTTAAATAGACTAAATATAGGGAGGTCTTGCTATGAAGAGCGAACTATTCTTGCAAATGAACACGATCTTTATAAGTATTTTATTAGAGGCCTTGCCTTTTATCTTGTTAGGGGTATTAATTTCTGGGATTATCCAGATTTTTGTGACGGAAGAAATGATGGCTCGGATAATTCCGAAAAACAAAATACTTGCAGTTATTTCTGCTGCCTTTATAGGTGCTATTTTTCCTGCTTGTGAGTGTGGAATTGTTCCAATTACGCGGCGATTGATGGCAAAAGGTGTTCCGCTTTATGCCGCAATCCCTTTTATGCTTACTGGTCCAGTGATAAATCCTATCGTGTTGTTTTCCACTTATATTGCGTTCGGGAACAATTGGGATATGGTCTTGTATCGTGGAGGGATCGCCTTGCTGGTTGCTCTCATTGTTGGTGGGTTACTTTCCATTCAATTCAAGGATTCTCAATTAAAGAATGATGTAGCAGACCATGTTCACCGGAAATCATTTAAAGGAAAATTTATTGGCATGCTTAAGCATTCAATTGATGAGCTGTTTTCAGTTGGGAAATTCTTAATCCTTGGTGCGTTTGTTGCGGCCTTAATTCAAACAACGGTGAAAACTTCTACCTTGCTTGATATTGGCCAAGGTCCGTTATTTTCCAACCTAGTTATGATGGGTCTCGCTTATGTTCTTTCGTTATGCTCAGAGGCGGATGCCTTTGTAGCAGCATCATTTAGAAGTACATTCTCAACAGGTTCCCTTGTTGCCTTTCTTGTTTTTGGACCGATGTTGGATATTAAGAATACGTTAATGCTCTTAGGGACATTTAAAGCGAAATTTGTTCTGTATTTGATGGGCTATATAACTATCTTGGTCGCCATAATAACGTTATTTATAAAGTAGGGAGGTGGTGCTGATATGTTAAGAACACTCATATTAATTGGATTAACGTATTTATTTATGCATTTGCATGCATCAGGAGATATTTCTAAGTATATTAATATGAAATATTCTTATTTATCTTACTCAGCCATTTATATTCTAGCCATTTTCACATTCCTTAGTATTTATTTTTATTTAAAAGAAGATCCACACGATCATGATCAATGTGGAGATGATTGTGGGCATTCACATGAAGAAAATAATTGGTGGAAAAAAGCAATAACATATGGAGTATTTATTATTCCGATTTTGACAGGCCTATTTCTGCCTGTCGCAACCCTTGATTCGAATATTGTTGAGAAAAAGGGCTTTTATTTTCCTGTTTATGCAGACAGCGATTCAACCAGTAACCATCAATTTTTACAACCTGATACAAGTCGTTATTATGGACAAGATGACTACGATGACTTAATGGATAAATCGTTAAAGAAATTATTGAAAAAAGATACGCTTGAACTTAATGAAAGCAACTATTTAACCGATTTAGAATCCATCTATAATTATCCTGGACAATTTATTGGCAAAGAAGTGAAAATAACAGGATTCTCCTATAGCACAGATGAATTAGCAGCGAACCAAAAATTTCTTTTTCGATTTGGAATTATTCACTGTGTTGCAGATTCGGGCGTGTTTGGAATGTTAGTGGAGCTTCCGGAGGATGTTAACCCTAAAAATGATGAGTGGCTATCGGTAAGTGGAAAACTCGAAACTATCTACTATCAGCCCTTTAAGAAAACCATCCCGTATCTCAAAGTGACATCATGGGAGACCATTGGTACACCAGAGGATCCTTATGTGTATCGTCAATATTAAAAGCCTTAGTTCAATTTGGACTAAGGCTTTTTTCTAAAGAACTTTCACGCTAATTGGATAGAGATAAGGTTCCTTAGGTTCATTGATTTTTTTCCATTTGGTAATTTTTATGATAGGAAGATCTGTCCCATTAAAGTTCGTGGTATCCAAAACCCCTTTCGCTTCAATCCAAGTATTTACTTCTAGTGACAAGGCGTCTGGTAACTCTGAAATAAACCCAATAATGCCAGCATCTGCAACACAATGGGTAATCAAAAATCTTGCAAGCACAAGCTGGTTTTTTTCAAGCCCATCTTCTTTATAAACAAATCCTTTTAAATTGATTTCTCTACCTTTATATTTATCGAGATCCATATTCATTTCTTCATAGTAGGTAGAAAAAACATTATCGTTCATCTCAATAGTTGAACTTTGTTCTAATTGATTTATTAATTGTTGGTATTCTTCGTTTGTATAAACATTGTCTTCGATACGCGAAAGGTCTACAAGCCCCTCATTAATAACAGGATCTTCCTGTTGATTATTGTTAGGTAGAGCCTCTTGCTCTTGTTTCTTCTCTGCCCTCTGATTAGGTAGTACGGCCAACCCACCTTTTTTATCAGCAATAGAGGCGTCAAGAACCTTTGCAGGAAGCAGGAATCCCGTGACCAACGGAAAAACAATAACAAGATAAGCGATTAATTTTTTTGTATTAAAAGGAGAATCTCCATGGTCGTGACTACAGTTGTGGTCGTGAGAATCGTCATGACAATGGTGATGATGGCTGTTGTCCTTAACGGTCCATATTCTTGTCGTTTGAATAATAAACAAAATTAAAAATAATATAGAAGCGGACTGGCTTAAACCCTCATATTTTGGATTAATAAATTTTGTCATTTCGCCAGTAAAATGAAGCTTGAAAAGCATGACTGAAAAAGCTAGTAAAATAAACGCTCTAACTGCCTGCTGAAAATGGAATCTCACCACTTTTCCCCCTTAAATAAAGCTTTGCGTAAGCATGATCGTAATGAAGATAATCGAAATAATTACAACCAACACACTGAAAACAAACTTCACGCGGAATACGCTCAGCATCATAATGGTGTTTTTTAAATCCATCATTGGACCAAAGATTAAAAAACCTAAAATGGCTGAAGTAGGGAAAATATTGCTGAAGGAAGCACCAATAAAGGCATCTGCTTCAGAACAAAGTGATAAAACGTAAGCTAATCCCATCATGACTGATAGAGATGAGATCGTTCCGCTGCCGGCATCCAAGAGTGCCTTTGCCGGTAAATAAGTTTGTACAAATGCAGCTAAAAAAGCTCCCATAACAAGGAACTTACCCATATCAAAAAACTCATCAATGGAATGGGTTAACATCGACCAAAATCTTGTTGAAAGAGATTCTATTTTTGAGCGTGTTTGTGAAGTACTGGAATGGATAGGAGACTTTAATTGATTTCCCTTAAAAATAACACTGACAACGAGTGCAACCATTATAGCGACAAAAAAACCTAACCCCATCCTTAATCCCGCTATCTTAAAATCGTTCCCAAATGCCATATAAGTAGAGGTAATCACAATGGGGTTAATAAGCGGACCTGTCAACATAAAACCGATGGCAGCATGAATGGGTACTCCCTTCCCGACAAGACGACGGACGATAGGAACAATACCACATTCACACGCAGGGAAGAGGGCTCCAATTATACAACTCATGATTATAGCAAAAACCTTATTTTTGGGAATCCAGCGTTGAATATGTTCTTCGGTTACAAATATTTGGATTACACCCGCGATGAGGACTCCTATTAAAACAAATGGCAGTGCTTCTATTAAAATACTTAGAAAAATCGTGTTTAGATTTAATAAAGACGGAGGTATATCATAGGAGATTTTAAAGCTAGTACTTAAAGAAAGCAGTGATAGTGCTAAAACAATGATCATAATACCAGTAAATTCTATGATATTATTGCGAACAATTCGATACATAAATACCTCCTGTTTCTATTAAATATTTGGTTACATTTAATAGAGTATGAATAAAAAATTATTTATATGCCTATCACGAGTTCTATGTAAAGGAATCCCTGCCGAAAAAATGACAGGATATGAATCTTTTAGATCAGCAGATTTGACCAATAAAAAAATTCCTTCGGAAAAAACTTGATTTAAAGAAGTAAATTTAATAATATGTTAATCGTAACTATTACGATTTAAAAAATGGTGAACTGTATGGATGTAGCATAAATCGGGTAAAGTATCCCGTTTAAATCGTAATGGTTTTGATTTAAAAAACGAGGTGGAAGAAATGACGAAAAAAATACCGGTTACTGTACTAAGTGGATACTTAGGTTCAGGGAAAACAACATTATTAAATCATGTATTAACAAATCGTGAGAGCAAGCGAATTGCAGTCATTGTGAATGATATGAGTGAAGTGAATATTGATGCTTCGATGATTAAACAAGGAGTTTTTTCTCGAACAGATGAGAAACTTGTAGAGCTTCAAAACGGATGTATCTGCTGTACTTTAAGAGAAGACTTAATGATCGAAGTAGAAAGGCTTGTTCAAGCAGGTAATATTGATTATATCTTAATCGAATCATCTGGAATTTCTGAGCCTGTTCCTGTTGCCCAAACATTTACATACGTAGATGAAAGCCTAGGCATCAACTTATCTGATTATTGTAGGCTTGACACAATGGTAACAGTAGTAGATGCAAATCGTTTTTGGCATGATTTTGCTTCAGGCGAAAGCTTACTTGATCGTAAGCAAGGAAACGATGAATTAGATACTCGTGAAGTGGTCGAATTATTGATTGATCAAATTGAATTTGCCAATGTGTTGATTTTAAACAAGATTGACTTAGTGGAGAACGAGAGTGTTCACGAACTGAAAGCCGTCCTGCAAAAGCTAAATCCTGAGGCGAAAATCATTGAAAGTGCTCATGCCAAAGTAGCATTAAGTGAAATTTTGGATACCGGGTTATTTGATTTTGAAGAGGTAAGTCAAGGTGCCGGCTGGATTAAAGAGCTATTAGAAGAACACACTCCTGAAACAGAAGAATATGGTATTTCCTCATTTGTATATCGCAAAAAGAGACCATTTCATCCTGAAAGATTGATGCAGTGGTTAGAGGATTGGCCAGTAGATGTTGTTCGAGCCAAAGGCTTCTTCTGGCTGGCATCGAGAAATGATATGACTGGTATGTTATCACAAGCAGGACCTTCTATTATCATGCATGGTGCTGGTGAATGGCTTGCAGCATATCCTGAGGAAGAACAAAAGCAAATCCTTATGGAAGAACCAGAACTCCTGGAAAAATGGGATGAAGAGTTTGGAGATCGGTTGACAGAGCTTGTATTCATCGGTATTGAAATGAATCAAGAGGAAATTGAGGCTTCGTTAGATCCATGCTTATTAACAAATGAGGAAATGAAATTGGACTGGACTGGATTTTACGACCCACTTCCTCCATTTACAGTTAGTGCGTAACAAAATAATCTAAAAAACAGAGGAAAAATCATGAGAGTAAAAATCACATTAGCGTGTACAAAAACAGGCGACCGCAATTACATTACCACTAAAAATAAGCGAAACAACCCAGACCGCATTGAATTAATAAAATATTCACCACGATTAAAAAAACGCACCTTACATCGTGAAACGAAATAATCATCATACAGAACCCTAGATAGTTGCCTTAGGGTCTCTTAAAAAAGAGCGGATAATTGCCTCTGAGACAAGAGAGTTGAATCTCTTGTCTTTTTTTGTTGCAATTTTATGAATTAATTTTTAAAATAAATAAACAGAAATGTATAAATGAGGTGTACCCATTGGAAATGGTCATTAGATACTTGTCGGCGTTTATTTTGCCAGGATTGCTCGTTTTACTTTTTACCCGGGTCACTTATAATCGATATATTGGCCTCGCCTTAACCGTTGGCCTCATTGCAGCTTCTGTTTATAAAGGCTATACAAACACATTCCCACTTATCGTTGTCGACGCTTTTTCGCTTACAGTTGGATTCTGGCTGGCTGTAAAAATGAAACCACGAGTCTTTAAAAAAACGTAAACAATCAACTTAGATGTTAAGTCTGTCAATCAATGGCAGGCTTTTTTGCCTTTTGCGAGTAAAATAGGGGTTTCCGCGAGCAATATCCAAATTCTATAACAAAATCGAATGTTCGTTCGCATATTAGTGGTTTGTTTTTGGGGAATTGTGTTAGAATGATACTATTAGAAATTCAGGGATACATTTTCTAGCACCATCCCGGCCACTTGCACGTTTCTTTGCTAGAAAGTGACTATATAAATCGGGAGGGAAGTTTGTGAAGGATCAATTTGAATTAGTTTCGAAATATTCACCGCAGGGCGATCAGCCGGAAGCGATTCGGCAGTTAGTTCAGGGGATTAATGAGAATAAGCGATATCAGACATTGCTTGGTGCCACTGGAACAGGTAAGACGTTTACTGTTTCAAACGTGATAAAAGAAGTAACCAAGCCGACACTCGTCATCGCTCACAATAAAACCTTAGCGGGACAACTTTACAGTGAGTTTAAGGAATTTTTCCCAAACAATGCTGTTGAGTATTTTGTCAGTTACTACGATTATTTTCAGCCGGAAGCCTATGTTCCTTCGACAGATACATTTATTGAAAAGGATTCAAGCGTCAACGATGAAATTGATAAGCTCCGCCACTCAGCGACCTCATCGTTGTTTGAGCGCAAGGATGTCATCGTCATTGCCAGCGTATCGTGTATTTATGGTCTCGGTTCACCGGAGGAATACCGAAATATGGTGCTGTCGCTCAGGAAAGGGATGGAAATTGAGCGCAATCATTTGCTGCATCGGTTAGTTGATATCCAATATGAACGAAATGATATTGATTTTAAACGCGGTACCTTTAGAGTCCGAGGGGATGTCGTTGAAATTTTTCCAGTTTCACGAGATGAACATTGCAT
This sequence comes from Neobacillus canaveralius, assembly GCF_047237705.1. NCBI lineage: Bacteria > Bacillati > Bacillota > Bacilli > Caryophanales > Bacillaceae > Neobacillus > Neobacillus canaveralius. The sequence continues at coordinate 1,008,360 of NZ_JBDFLL010000001.1, forward strand.
TCGGGTTGAATTTTTTGGTGATGAAATCGAACGCATTCGTGAAGTAGATGCCCTAACAGGAGAAATTATCGCTGAGCGTGAGCATGTAGCAATCTTTCCGGCATCTCACTTTGTGACCGGGGAAGAGAAACTAAATAAAGCCATCGAAAACATTGAAAAAGAACTCGAAGAACGTCTTGCAGAACTGCGGGAAGATAATAAATTGCTCGAAGCACAGCGGCTTGAACAGCGAACACGTTATGATCTCGAAATGATGAGGGAGATGGGCTTTTGTTCAGGGATTGAAAACTACTCTCGGCACTTAACACTTAGACCATCTGGTTCAACACCATATACGCTGATAGATTACTTCCCTGAGGATTTTTTATTAATTGTCGATGAATCCCATGTTACCCTGCCGCAAGTAAGAGGGATGTTCAATGGTGACAGGGCTCGGAAACAGGTACTTGTTGACCACGGTTTCCGATTGCCTTCAGCGCTTGATAACCGCCCGTTGACCTTTGATGAATTTGAAAAACATATTCATAATGCTATCTTTGTATCAGCAACGCCAGGTCCTTTTGAGCTAGAGCATACACCGGAGATGATTCAGCAAATCATTCGGCCAACTGGATTGTTGGATCCAACGATAGAGATCCGTCCGATTGAGGGTCAAATCGACGACATCATTGGTGAAATACAGGATCGAATCAAGAAAAATGAACGTGTGCTTATTACGACTCTAACAAAGAAAATGTCAGAGGACCTAACGGACTATTTAAAAGAAATTGGCATTAAAGTTCAATATTTGCATTCCGAAGTGAAAACACTCGAACGAATTGAAATTATTCGCGAGCTTCGGCTCGGCAAATATGATGTCCTCGTCGGAATTAACCTGCTCAGAGAGGGACTGGATATTCCTGAGGTTTCGCTTATTACGATTCTCGATGCCGATAAGGAAGGCTTCCTCCGTTCGGAACGTTCATTAATCCAAACCATTGGCCGAGCAGCTCGTAATGCCAATGGTCATGTCATATTGTATGCGGACAAAATAACAAATTCGATGGAAATCGCGATTAATGTAACAAGAGAACGTCGCAAAATCCAGGAAGAATATAATAAAAAGTATGGAATTACTCCTATGACGATTCAAAAGGGAATTCGCGAGGCTATTCGTGCCACCCATGCTGCTGAGGAACAGGAAGATTACAAACCAGCAGCATCCTTTGGTAAGATGTCGAAGAAGGATAGAGATAAGCTGATTGCTACAATGGAAAAAGAAATGAAAGCAGAAGCAAAAGCGCTTAATTTTGAACGTGCAGCTGAGCTTCGTGATTTATTATTAGAGTTAAAAGCGGAAGGATGACGTAACCATGGCGATGGATAAATTGATTGTTAAAGGCGCCAGAGCCCATAACTTAAAAAATATAGATGTCACCATTCCGAGAGATAAGCTTGTTGTTCTAACGGGACTTTCTGGTTCTGGAAAGTCCTCACTTGCTTTTGATACGATTTACGCAGAAGGGCAGCGCCGTTATGTTGAATCACTGTCTGCCTATGCAAGACAATTCTTAGGGCAAATGGATAAGCCAGATGTTGATTCCATTGAAGGATTATCTCCAGCGATTTCTATCGATCAGAAAACAACAAGCCGGAACCCCCGTTCAACGGTAGGGACGGTGACGGAAATTTATGATTATTTGCGATTACTTTTTGCCCGTGTAGGCAGACCAACTTGTCCAATTCATAATATCGAAATCTCCTCGCAAACGATTGAACAAATGGTAGACAGGGTCATGGAATATCCAGAACGTACGAAAATGCAAATCTTGGCTCCAGTAGTTTCCGGAAGAAAAGGAATGCATGTAAAAGTATTAGAAGATATAAAAAAACAAGGATTTGTTCGTGTTCGAGTTAATGGAGAAATGCTCGACCTTGGTGATGAAATTGTTTTAGATAAGAATAAAAAGCATTCCATTGAGGTTGTTATCGACCGTATTGTTGTTAAAGAAGGGATTACCGCGAGGATTGCTGACTCTCTTGAAACTGCCTTACGCCTCGGAGAGGGAAAGGTAATTGTTGATGTCATTGGTGAAGAAGAACTTCTTTTCAGTGAAAACCATGCATGTCCTCTTTGTGGTTTTTCAATTGGAGAGTTAGAACCACGTATGTTCTCGTTCAATAGCCCTTTTGGTGCATGTACGGAGTGTGATGGGCTTGGTTCAAAGCTAGAGGTAGATGTTGACCTTGTTATTCCGAATAAGGAATTAACATTGAAACAGCATGCCATAGCTCCCTGGGAGCCAACAAGCTCGCAATATTACCCTCAGCTGTTAGAAGCTGTTTGTAATCATTATGGTGTCGATATGGACATGCCGTTTAAAGATATTCCTCAACACCTTATCGATAAAGTTCTTTATGGCTCCAAAGGTGACAAAGTCTATTTCCGCTATGAGAATGATTTTGGACAAATTCGTGAAGGTCATATTGAATTTGAAGGTGTCATACGGAATGTAGAACGCCGTTATAAAGAGACCAGCTCTGATTGGATTCGCGAGCAAATGGAGAAATACATGGGTGAGCAGCCTTGCCAAGTCTGTAAAGGTCATCGGTTGAAGAAAGAAACTTTAGCGGTGTTAATTTCTGGCCGCCATATTTCTCACGTAACAGGGTTATCTATTGAAGAAGCACACCACTTTTTCCGTGAACTCATCTTAACTGAGAAAGAACAGCAAATTGCAAAATTAATTTTAAATGAAATTAACGAGCGCCTCGGCTTTCTAATGAATGTTGGACTTGATTATTTAAGTCTAGGTCGTGCGGCTGGGACACTTTCCGGCGGAGAAGCACAACGGATTCGTCTTGCCACTCAAATCGGATCTAAGTTAACAGGAGTCCTTTACATTTTAGATGAACCGTCCATTGGACTTCATCAGCGTGATAATGACCGTTTAATCGGAACACTTCAAAATATGCGTGAAATCGGAAACACGTTGATCGTGGTTGAACATGATGAAGACACCATGCTTGCGGCAGATTATTTAATCGATATCGGGCCAGGCGCTGGGGTGCACGGGGGACAAATTATTTCAGCTGGTTCGCCCGCAGAAGTAATGGCAGACCCTAATTCGTTAACTGGTCAGTATCTATCAGGTAAAAAGTTTATTCCGCTGCCAATCGAACGACGTAAGCCTGATGGAAGGTATATCGAGATAAAAGGTGCTGCTGAGAACAATTTGCGAAATGTGAATGTGAAGATTCCACTAGGGATGTTTATTGCGGTAACGGGTGTTTCAGGATCAGGGAAAAGTACCTTAATCAATGAAATCCTTCTTAAAACACTATCCCAAAAGCTTAACCGTGCCAAAACAAAGCCTGGTGAACATAAGGATATCTTGGGTATGGAGTATTTAGACAAGGTAATCGACATCGACCAATCTCCAATTGGCAGAACACCTCGTTCTAACCCGGCAACCTACACAGGAGTATTTGATGATATACGTGATTTGTTTTCGACCACGAACGAAGCAAAGGTCCGCGGTTATAAAAAAGGACGGTTTAGCTTTAATGTCAAGGGCGGCCGCTGCGAGGCATGCCGTGGCGATGGAATTATCAAAATTGAAATGCATTTCCTGCCTGATGTCTATGTGCCATGTGAGGTTTGCCAAGGCAAACGCTATAATCGTGAAACACTGGAAGTGAAATATAAAGGAAAGAGTATCTCTGAAATTCTTGATATGACCGTAGAAGCGGCAGTAGAGTTTTTTGAGAATGTTCCTAAAATCAGTCGAAAGCTGCAAACCATTAAAGATGTTGGTTTAGGGTATATTACACTCGGTCAGCCTGCTACCACCCTTTCCGGCGGGGAAGCACAGCGTGTGAAGCTGGCGTCTGAGCTTCATAAACGTTCAAACGGTAAATCTTTCTACATTTTAGATGAACCGACAACAGGACTTCATGTCGACGATATTTCCAGATTATTAGTCGTCCTCCAGCGTCTTGTTGAAAATGGTGACACCGTTTTGGTCATTGAGCACAACCTAGATGTCATCAAAGCAACAGATCATCTCATTGATCTTGGACCAGAAGGTGGAGACAAAGGCGGTACCATTGTCGCTACAGGAACACCGGAAAAGGTGGCTGAAATACCAGCATCTTATACAGGCAGATACTTAAAACCAATACTAGAGCGTGATCGGTTACGAATGAAAGAACAAATACACGAAAAAGAAACCATTGGAAAAAGCTAAAACGATTTGCGTTTTAGCTTTTTTAATTGTAAAAAATTTGAATCTTTCTCTTATTCCATACGTAAATAACGAGTAAGGGGAGTGATGAATGATGGATACAAGAAAAGTTCTTTCAGGATTAAGTTACTTTAGTATTTTCTTTGCAGGAATTCTTTTTCCGCTTGTTGTCATGTTTGCTTCTGGGGATAATGTAACCAAAAGTCATGCGAAAAAAGCATTTTTATCTCATTTAATACCATTAATTCCAGCACCACTGCTACTATTCGCTATATTTAGCGATATAAATACTATTAACAATGAAGGAATACCTGTTTTTACACTCGTGACAGCTGGGATTATGGTTTTAGTTAGTCTAATTGTCACTATCTGGAATGTGATAAAAGGCGTAAAAGCCTTGATGATGGAATAGGATTTTAAAGAATAAAATTTTTGGGGTGGTAATAATGAAGGAAGAACGTAAAAGGATTTTAAAGATGGTGGAAGAGGGAAAGCTGAACGTTGACGAAGCCTTGACTTTATTAGAGGAGCTTGAGAAAGCTGGTCAAACAATGGAGCAAAAGCAGGAACAAATCGCTCAAGAGATATCAACAGCTTTCAAATTTGAAGAGGCAAAAAAAGAAGAAGCCGCGCAAAACAAAGTTCACTCCACAAAGGAAAAGATTTTTGATTTTGTTGACACAGCTTTGAAAAAATTTAAGGACCTTGATTTTGATTTGAATTTCGGTCAGTCCGTAGAAATTTCGCACATCTTTCATCAGGGCGATGTATACTTACGTGATATAGATATTGACCTGGCCAACGGGTCACTTAAATTGGTGCCTTGGGATCAAAACGATGTGAGGATCGAGTGTCAGGCAAAAGTGTACCGTGTAGAAAATACTGACAAAGCCCGGGAAAACTTTTTGAAGGATGTTTTGTTTGCAATAGATGGTCAAAAGTTACGGTTCATGACACAGCAAAAATGGATGAAGGTCGATGCTGTGGTTTATGTTCCTCAGGCAGAATATGAACGCGTTCGTGTTAGAATGTTTAATGGTCCGATTTCAGGTGAAGAATTAACGATCAGTGATCTTCGAATGAAAACGGCTAATGGAAAAATTGAATTATCACGCTTAAATGGTAAAAAGGCAGAAGTCGAAACAGCCAATGGCCATATTACATTGCAAACCAGCACGTTTGATAATCTTGAGGTAGAAACAATCAACGGTGCCATCAAGCTTGATGGTGATTTTAGAAAGGTAGAAACACAGACATTAAATGGGAATACTACCTATAACCTAACCGGAAATCGGTGTGAATTAATTGCTGCTAAAGCGACTACAGGCGGAGTTGATTTGTTTATTCCCGATGGAGTGGCGGCAAGCGGTGAGTTAAAGACAAACCTTGGCGGATTCAATATTAAGCTTGATGGAATTCAGGTACTTGAGGAAAAAAGTGAAATGATTCAAAAAATGCTTCGCTTTCAATCCGTTCATCATCCTGACCGCATGTTAAAGATTTTTGTCGATACAAAAACTGGATCCATTACACTTCATAAATCCGATGAGGTAAACAATTAATAGGAGACATGTTAAATGAAATGGTTGATTGGAATCTTAATAAATGCGGTATTGTTTATGGCAATAGCGGGCTATTTTTCTGAGAGTTTTGTATTAGAAGGCTTTGCTGCTGCAATTAGCGCAAGCTTCTTGCTCTCGATCATTAATATTATCGTCCGACCCATTTTAATTATTTTAACCTTACCGGTAACAGTTTTAACATTAGGGTTTTTTCTGTTTGTCATTAATGCGATAACCCTAGAAATAACCGACTACTTAATGGGTGATTCCTTCGAAATTGCAGGATTTGGAATGGCGCTGCTGGCAGCGGTTATCATGTCGATTGTTACGCTGGTTCTAAATAAAACGATCCTTAAATCCTCCAAGGAAAAATAGTAGAAGCAAATGGTCAGACCATTTGCTTTTTACCGTTTCATCGTATGAACAAAGCGATACCGGTCTGCACGAAAAGTAGATTTAACCAACTCGAATGGAACTTCATTTTGTAGATAAGATATTCGCTCGATCAAGAGAATTGGATCCCCAATATTAATTCCCAGTGGTTCTGCATCATGACTACTGGCAATAGAAGCTTCGATTTCTTGCGTTGCTTCACTTATCGAGAGAGATAGATGTTCCTCAATGTATTGATAGAGAGAGAGGTTGCTGTTTTCCTCTGTCAGGCCCGGAACAAGCTCAACTGGAATATAGGCAGTTTCCAGTGCCATTGGGGCACTATCGGCTAACCGAATCCGCTTGATTTTATAAACATAGTCATTTTCTTCAATTCTTAGGTCAATAGCTGTTTTTATATCAGCTGGGATGATTTGGAAGGATAAAAGGGTGCTGCTTGGACTCATTCCTCTTGAAAGCATGTCTTCAGTAAAACTCGTCATACCCTGCAATTCTTGCTCAACCTTTTTCTTATTAACAAATGTCCCTCTGCCTTTTTGTCTTTTTAGATAGCCTTCCGAGACCAAATTGTTGATTGCTTGTCTAACTGTCATGCGGCTTATTTGAAACGTTTGCGCATATTCTCTCTCCGAAGGAATAACAGCCTCTTCCACTAAAAGACCATTCTCTATTTGTTGTTTAATGTACTCTTCTAGTTGATGATAGATGGGAACCGGTGAATTTTTATTTATCATCCAAACACTCCTTGCGAAAAGCACTAGATATATTTTAACGCATCTCTATCTGCGATTACAGTAACATTTTGATGGTGTTTTAATGCAGAAGCAGGGAATTCTTCGCTTATTTCTCCCTTCATAAACTTAAGAAGTGCTTCTGCTTTTCTTTCTCCTGATGCTAGCAGCAGAATTTCCTTGCTTTCTAGTATGGAAGCAATGCCCATTGTTATGGCTTGTGGTGGCACATCTTCAAGAGAGTTAAAAAATCTTGAATTTGCCTCTCTCGTATTTTTGGCTAGCGTTACGATATGAGTCCGGCTGGAAAAGGGTGTACCTGGTTCATTAAAACCTATATGCCCATTTTGCCCAATTCCCAGAATTTGAAGGTCGACCCCTCCAACCTCTTTTATTAGCTGTTCATAGCGAAGACATTCCTGTTCTAAATCACCCGCTGCTCCATTTGGAATATGCGTATGATTTTCATGGATATCTAGATGATTAAACAAATTTTGTCCCATAAAATAATGGTAACTATTAGGGTCCTGTGCCTTCAACCCAATATACTCATCTAAATTGATAGATTTCACCTGGTGATAACTTGTCCCGTTTACCTTATGGTCTTGGATTAAATAATCATAAACACCTTTTGGTGTGCTTCCGGTGGCCAAGCCCAGCGTTAAGCCTGGGTTAGAGTGGATTTTATCAATAATGATTTTTCCAGCCTCTAAGCTCATTTCTACATAATTTTCAGTGCGAATTAGTCTCACGTCATTACTCCTTTTTATATGCTATTTCCCCGCGGCAGAAGGTCATGTCCACTTGATATTCATTCGAAAGAATAGTTATATCGGCATCTTTTCCAACCGAAATGCTGCCTTTTCGGTCATATACGTTTAATTGTTTGGCAGGATTCACACTTGCCATTTGAACAGCTTGTGTTAACGTTATCTCTGCTGCTTCCAGGATGTTTTTTATTGAATCGTTCATTTTCAAAATACTGCCGGCAAGTGTTCCGTCGGCGAGAAGTGCCTTTCCATCTGCAACAGTTACATCTTGTCCGCCAAGATCATAAACCCCGTTTTTAAGGCATTTAGCCCTCATGGCATCTGTTATTAAAACACAGCCCTCTGTACCTTTAGCATTAATAACCAGCTTCATTACCTCAGGCACCACATGAATTCCATCTGCAATCAGTTCAACCATTAGTTCTTTAAAAAGAAGTGCCGATCCTGCAACTCCAGGTTCGCGGTGGTGTATCCCACGCATGCCATTAAACAAGTGTGTCACCTGTTTCGCCCCTGCTTGAACTGCCTTTTCCATTTCCTCGTATACCGCATCACTGTGACCAATTGAAGCAATCACACCTGTTTCATGCAAATAGGTGACAAAGTTTATCCCATTCTCTAGTTCAGGAGCTACGGTTACCAACTTAATACTGCCCTCTGCAAGTTCCTGCCAGTGCTTAAATAATTCAATATCAGGATCCATAATGTACTCCATTGGCTGTGCACCGGCACGTGTTCTATTAATAAATGGTCCCTCTAAATGAACACCGAGTACTTCTGCCTTACCAAAGTCATTATGACCTTTAAGATAGTCTGCTGCATTTATTAAGGCGATTTCAATTTTTTCATGTTCTTGGGTAATGGTTGTCGCTAAAAAGCTGGTGGTGCCTTCAGCAGGGAGTGCTTTAGCCATTGTTTCTAACGCATGTATTGTCGCATCCATTGTATCAGCACCTGCGGCACCATGAATGTGCACGTCTATAAAGCCAGGAACCACAGTTTGATCCTCAGCAATTTCAATTTTTTTTACAATGTTTAAATGGGAGGGAAGGGAATTAATAGGACCGATCTCTTGGATTTTCCCATTTTCTATAAAAACATAAATAGATTCTGCCACTTCATTTTCTAGGACGGCTTTGCCATGAACCATTAAAAGTAGGCTCAACATCTTCATCTCCATTTCAAAGTATGACCTCTATGAGATTATTATAGTTTTAAGTGGAATAGTTGTCTATACCAGTTCTGCATCATACTCTTCTTTATTTTTCCTATAACTAAAGAATGTATGAAAAAATGAATATCCTTCTATTTGGTTATGAAAATAAATTAAATAGTGCTAAAATAGGAAGAAATTAAAGTAAATTTAAAAATATATTATCTGTCTAGCTGCAGCGCCTGGGGGCTCGGGTCATAAGCCCCGAGGGGAAAATGAACTTCTTTTCCCCCTGGACAGGCGCTTCGGCTTTTCTGGTAAGGAGGAAAACTTTTGCCAAAGGTACGCACGAAGGATATTTTTGAAAGACTTCAACTGGAATTGATTAGCGGTGAAGAAGGAATTAATCGTCCGATTTCGACAAGTGATATTTCGAGACCTGGAATTGAAATAGCTGGATACTTCGAATATTACCCTGCAGAACGAATTCAATTATTAGGGAAAACTGAGCTTTCCTTCTTTTCAGAGTTACCAGAAAATGAACGTATCTCAAGAATGGACCGTTTATGTACAGATATTACACCTGCGATCATCGTTACAAGAGGTTTAGATGTACCGAAAGAGCTTATTGAAGCCTCAGAACGTGAATCTGTCCCAGTACTGCGTTCAAATATGAAAACAACTCGTTTTTCAAGTCGTCTAACGAACTTTTTAGAAAGTAAACTCGCACCAACAACGGCAGTTCATGGAGTTTTGGTAGATATCTATGGAATTGGCGTTTTAATTACTGGAAAAAGCGGCGTTGGTAAAAGTGAAACGGCATTGGAGCTCGTTAAACGAGGGCACCGCCTTGTGGCTGATGACTGTGTTGAAATTCGTCAGGAAGACCAGGATACGCTCGTTGGAGCTTCGCCAGATTTAATTGAGCATTTATTAGAAATTCGCGGACTAGGAATAATTAATGTCATGACTCTTTTTGGCGCTGGTGCTGTGCGCAGTCATAAACGAATTACGATGGTCATTAACCTTGAAATTTGGGACGCTACTAAGCAATACGACCGCCTTGGTTTAGATGAAGAAAAGATGAAGATCATTGATACAGATATTACAAAAATAACTGTTCCCGTTCGTCCAGGGCGAAACCTTGCTGTCATCATTGAAGTAGCGGCAATGAACTATCGCTTAAAAAGAATGGGTGTAAATGCAGCACAACAATTTACAGAGCGATTATCCGATGTCATTGAAGATGGAGACCATGATGAATAATTTAATAAAGGAGAAATGGGATGAATTCAACTATACAGCCGCTTGATCCAATTGCATTTAGCTTAGGACCGATTCAAGTGCACTGGTATGGCCTTATTATTGGCTGTGGTTTAGCATTGGCACTGTTTCTAGCGATTAGGGAAGGAGATAAGAGAGGGCTCCCAAAGGATACATTTGCAGATTTAATGCTTTGGGCGATCCCGATTGCCATCCTTTCAGCACGTTTATATTATGTTATTTTTGAATGGGGCTATTATTCCGAGCACCCAGGTCAAATCATTCAGATTTGGAATGGAGGAATTGCGATCCATGGAGCTTTAATTGGATCTGTCCTAACAGCCTATGTTTTTGCTAAAAAGCGCGGGATATCTTTTTGGAAGATTGCGGATATTGCCGCACCTAGTATTATTTTAGGTCAAGCCATCGGCCGGTGGGGGAACTTTATGAACCAGGAGGCTCACGGAGGCGAAGTTACTAGAACTTTTCTCGAAAATCTGCAGCTGCCTGAGTTTATTATTAATCAAATGTATATAAATGGCGCTTATTATCATCCAACTTTTCTATATGAATCGGTCTGGAATATCGTAGGTTTTATTCTACTGATTTTACTCCGACGTGTGAACCTGCGCCGTGGTGAGTTATTCCTATCTTATGTTATTTGGTATTCAGTTGGTCGTTTCTTTATCGAAGGCTTAAGAACAGATAGTTTAATGCTGGGTGGACTCCGTATGGCACAAACGATTTCCATCGCATTGATTCTCTTTGCTGTGTTAATCCTGATTTACCGCAGAAAAAAGAATCTGGCAGAAGACAGATACTTAGATAAAAAGAATCAAGCATTTACGCACTAAGAAGGAGATTTTGGAGAAATGTTTAACTCAATTAAAAAGGGTTTACAGGTGGGGCTTAAAACAACATGGACCTTGGGGAAAATTATTTTTCCAGTAACCCTTATTGTAGCGGTGCTGCAGTATACACCTATCTTGCCGTGGGTTATTAAATTAATAGCGCCGATGATGAAGCTGTTTGGATTGTCAGGAGATGCCGCCATTCCATTGGTTTTGGGGAATTTCCTCAACCTATATGCCTCGATTGGAGCGATTTTAACACTCGATTTAACTGTGAAGGAAGTTTTTATATTAGCTGTAATGCTCTCATTTTCTCATAATTTAATTGTTGAATCAGGCGTTGCTTTGAAGGTTGGGATTAAGCTTTGGCTTGTTTTGGTTACGCGGCTGGGACTTGCATTTGCTTCGGCAATCGTGATTAACCTTGTTTGGCAGGGCGGCGGTGAGACAGCACAATATGGTCTGATTCAAGCAAGAACTGATGAACAAATTACTGGAATCGGTGCTATTTTACTTGCAGCAATTGAAAAAGCGGGGCTTGGGATTCTGCAGTTAGCAATGATTGTCATCCCGCTGATGATTGTCATTCAGATCTTAAAGGATTTGCAATGGCTGAAGAAATTTTCGCAAGGAATGTCTCCGATTACTAGGAGTCTTGGAATGCATGAAAATACCTCTACTACTATGGCGGCAGGCTTACTATTTGGGCTTGCTTATGGTGCAGGAGTTGTCATCCAGGCAGTGGAGGAAGATGGAGTGAGTAAAAAGGATATAACACTCGCTTTTCTTTTTCTGATGTCCTGCCACACGGTAGTGGAGGATACACTTATCTTTATCCCGCTGGGTATTCCGGTCTGGCCACTCTTTTTAATACGGCTGGGTGTAGCCATTATCTTAACTTTGATCGTTGGATTCATATGGAAACGGTCAGGCATCATGAGCAGAAAGGGAGCAGAACCAACCTATGAAAAATAATATAAATACTATTTTATTTGATTTAGATGGAACGTTAATCGATACAAATGAACTTATCATTTCTACTTATTTACACACACTTGAAAAATACTTTCCAGGCAAGTATCAGCGACAAGATGTCCTGCCATTTTTAGGTCCAACTCTTCATGAAGTTTTTGGAGCAATGGATCCCGAGAGAGTGGAGGAAATGGTGTTAGCATATCGCACATACAATCTAGCGAATCACGACGCATTGGTGAAAGAATTTGTAGGTGTGATGGAAACGATTGAGACATTAAAGAAAAAAGGGTATAAACTTGCCATCGTGACGACGAAACGTGAGGATGTGGCTTTTAAAGGGCTTCGCTTGATGAAACTAGATCCGTTTTTTGACGTCATGATTGCTTACGATCATGTGAAAAAAGTGAAACCGGATCCCGAGCCAATATTTTTGGCGCTTGAAAAGTTAGATTCAAAGCCAGAGGAAACCTTAATGGTAGGCGATAATTTTCACGATGTACTAGCTGGGAAAAATGCAGGTACGAAAACTGCAGGTGTTGCTTGGACGATCAAGGGAAGAGATTATCTAGCAAAATATGAACCAGATTACATGTTAGAAAACATGACGGATTTATTAACTATTCTCGGAGAGGGATAAGGATGAGGAAGACCACCCGCTACCCTGTTGAAGGGGCAAATTCCTTGTGGCATGTATATAAAACGGTTCCCTTTTGGAAGGTTGTAAAGAATTTTATTGTCATCCAACTGGCCCGATACACTCCATTTCTTGGGATGAAAAATTGGCTTTATCGTAAGTTTTTAGGGTTGAAAGTCGGCGAGCAAACTTCTTTTGCCTTAATGGTCATGCTTGATGTAATGTTTCCTGAGAAAATCAGTGTGGGAAAGAACACAGTGATTGGATACAATACAACAATTCTTGCCCATGAATATTTAATAAAAGAGTATCGCCTTGGTCCTGTTGATATTGGTAGTGAAGTGATGATTGGTGCGAATTCAACGATTCTACCTGGGGTAACGATTGGTGACGGAGCTATCGTTTCTGCTGGAACACTTGTCCATAAAGATGTACCAGCTGGTGCATTCGTCGGCGGCAACCCTATGCGGGTGATCTATTCCAAAGAAGAAATGGAAAAGCGGTGGGCGGAAGACCCGATATATGGAAAAAAAAATAGTGAATAAAGGAAGCTGGGCTTTTGACCTGGCTTTTTTTTTACATAAAGATGTATCGCCAAAACGCGAGGGAATGACCAATTCTCACGGGTTTCATTCACCAAAGCGCGGGGAAAATCACAAAACTCGCGGAATTATCAGTTTTCAGTTGACGAAGATTACTCAAAAAGGTAAACTTTAATTTATTATCACATTAGCGAACTAAAGGATTCTGAAAATAAAGGATGATTTAAATGAGCCGTTTATTTATGTTTGAAAAGCCTTTAGGCATGAGAGACACGCTTCCGGAACTTTATGAAAAAAAGCACCGTGTACGTACTTTGATGGAGGATGCCATTAAACAATGGGGATATCAATTTATTGAAACACCTACGTTAGAATACTATGAAACCGTTGGAACAGCCTCCGCCATACTTGACTCGGAGCTTTTCAAATTACTCGATAAGGATGGTCATACCCTTGTACTTCGGCCAGATATGACTTCGCCGATTGCGAGAGTCGCGGCATCACGTCTGTTAGAAAATGATCTTCCGCTGCGCTTGGCTTATGCTGGAAATGTTTACCGTGCACAGCAGCGAGAAGGCGGCAGACCAGCAGAATTTGAGCAAATTGGTGTGGAGTATATTAATGACGATACCGTTTCAAGCGATGGCGAGATAATCGCTTTGCTCGTCTCTTCGTTAAAAAAAGCCGGATTGAGCCAATTTCAAGTATCGGTAGGGCATATCGGCTTTGCCCAAGAATTATTTAAGCAGATCCTAGGAACCAATGGACGTGCGAACGCTCTTAGACGGTTTTTATATGAAAAGAACTTTGTTGGTTATCGTGAGCAAGTAAACTCCTATTCCCTATCCTCAATCGATAAGAAGAGGCTATTACAGCTGCTTGAATTAAGAGGCGGCGAAGAGGTAATTGGAAAAGCACTTGATATCGTTGAAGACGGCTATGGAAAAGAATCTCTTATCCAGCTGAAGGAATTGTGGGATGTAATCACAGACTACGGCCTAAAGGATTACGTGAAATTTGATTTTACGATTGTCAGCCATATGAGTTATTATTCCGGAATCTTATTTGAGGCTTATGCCGGGAATGTCGGCTTTCCAATTGGAAACGGCGGTCGGTACGGATTAATCGAGAAATTTGGAAAAAAGGCAAGTGCAACTGGTTTTGCAGTTAGGCTTGATAAACTTTTGGAGGCTATGGGTCCACAAGAGGTCAGCAATACTGTTGAGTGTATTTTTTTCAGCCAGGAACGACGAAAGGAAGCCTTTCAATTGGCTGAAACCATGAAGGCAGAAGGAAAGAAAACCGTTCTGCAAGATATTAATGGTGTGAAGAATCTTGATGCTTTTACAAAAAAGTTTGCCAATACCACCTTTTTAATCGGGGGGGCTTAAGATGAATTCGAAATTAACGATTGCGATGCCAAAAGGAAGAATTTTTGAAGAAGCTTTAGTTTTATTACGGAATGCAGGCTACAAGCTTCCTCCTGAGTTTGATGATTCTCGGAAATTAATTATTGATGTTGAAGAGGAAAACATGCGTTTTATCCTTTCAAAACCAATGGATGTAGCTACATACGTTGAGCATGGGGTTGCGGATGTCGGTATTGCTGGTAAGGATGTTTTACTTGAGGAAGAACGAGATGTTTACGAACTGCTAGATTTAAGAATCAGTGCCTGCTATTTGGCTGTTGCTGGCCTGCCTGGGACTGCGATGAACGATGTTGCACCAAAAGTGGCCACGAAATATCCGAATGTGGCGGCTGCTTATTTCCGCGAGCAGGGTGAACAGGTCGAAATCATAAAATTAAATGGCTCAATCGAGCTTGCACCTTTAATTGGATTAGCGGATCGAATCGTTGACATTGTTTCCACTGGAAGAACGCTTGTTGAAAATGGGCTTGTTGAATATGAACGAATTAAAGATGTGACATCAAGACTTATCGTTAATCCTGTTAGTTACCGGATTAAAGATGAACGAATAAACGAATTAGTGACAAGATTAAGCACCGTTGTCTCCTTGGAGGTAAAATAGTATGAAAATCGTAAAAGTGAATGACCTTGTATCCATCAAACGGTCAATTGAATCGGGTACAACTGAACAGTTAGACGTAGTTAAAAATATCATTTCGGACATTCGAACCTCAGGTGACAAAGCCTTAGGTGATTATACAGAAAAGTTTGACCGTGCAAGATTAGATTCTTTTGAGGTAACTGAAAATGAAATAAATGAAGCCTATGGAAAAGTTGATTCTGAGTTTATCTCCATTGTTCGAGAAGCGGCTGACAATATTAGAAGCTTTCATGAAAAACAATTGCGTCCTTCTTGGATGACGACCGAAGAAAATGGCAGTATTCTTGGTCAAAAAATAACTCCACTTGACTCGGTTGGTGTTTATGTCCCAGGGGGAACAGCAGCTTATCCTTCCTCTGTGTTAATGAATGTCATTCCTGCAAAGGTGGCTGGGGTGAAAAGAATTGTGATGGTATCACCACCGGATAGCGAGGGGAAACTTCCAGCAGCGGTATTAGTTGCAGCAAAAGAAGCAGGAGTGGAAGAAATCTATAAAGTTGGCGGAGCACAGGCGATTGGAGCCCTTGCCTATGGAACAAAGTCAATTGCACCTGTTGATAAAATTACGGGTCCAGGTAATATCTTTGTAGCATTGGCAAAGCGAGAGGTTTTCGGTGATGTGGATATTGATATGATCGCAGGTCCAAGTGAAATAGCAATCATTGCCGATGATTCAGCTCGTGCCGATGAGGTCGCTGCTGACTTGTTATCTCAAGCAGAACACGACCCGCGTGCGTGCAGTGTCCTTGTTACCCCTTCAATGAAATTAGCAGAAGAGGTGGCTGTCGAAGTTGAAAAGCAACTGGCTTTATTGCCGCGAAAGGATATTGCCTCTCGGTCGATTGCGGATTTCGGCGTTATCTACGTGACTTCTTCTATAGAAGAAGCGGTAGAAACTGTTAATCAGCTGGCACCGGAGCACCTTGAAATATTGACTGAGAATGGGATTGAACTGCTTGGGAAAATCCGTCATGCGGGTGCTATTTTTATAGGCAGATTTAGTTCAGAGCCTGTAGGTGATTATTTTGCCGGACCTAATCATGTCTTGCCAACCAATGGGACTGCCCGATTTTCAAGTCCGTTAAATGTAGATGATTTTCAAAAGAAATCTAGTGTGATTATATACAGTGAAAAAGCGTTAAAAGATAATGGAGAAAAAATCGCAAAATTTGCCCGCATGGAAGGTCTTGAAGCCCATGCGCGTGCCGTAGAGTTAAGGCTTAAAAATCAATAATTTATTGCTAGGGGGCTCTTCCATGGAAAGATACACGAAGCTTGAACGAAAAACAAATGAAACCCAAATTAGTTTATCACTAGATATAGATGGCGAAGGAAAGTCTGAACTAGAAACAGGGGTTCCATTCATGAGCCATATGCTCGATTTATTCACGAAACATGGACAATTTAACCTCACCGTCGATGCAAAAGGGGATATTGAGGTAGACGATCATCATACTACTGAGGATATCGGAATTGTTTTAGGACAGGCATTAAGAGAAGCACTTGGTGATAAAAGAGGGATTAAACGCTATGGTAATGCTTTCGTACCAATGGATGAAGCATTAGCTCAGGTGGTTGTCGACTTAAGCAATCGCCCGCACCTTGAAATGCGTGCCGAGTTCCCGAGTGCTAAGGTGGGTACGTTTGATACGGAACTCGTTCATGAATTTTTATGGAAGCTGGCCCTCGAGGCCCGCATGAACCTTCATGTCATTGTTCATTACGGACACAATACGCATCACATGATTGAGGCTGTTTTTAAAGCACTTGGCAGGGCGCTTGACGAAGCAACAACAATTGACCCTCGCATCAAAGGAGTTCCGTCAACGAAAGGGATGTTATAGATGATTGGTATTGTCGATTATGGTATGGGCAATCTGTTTAGCGTCAGTAAAGCCCTTGAACGGTTGAATGCAGATTATTTTATTTCAGGTGACAAAGAGGAACTCCTGCGTGCAGATGCCTTACTGCTTCCGGGTGTTGGCTCTTTCCGGGATGCGATGGAAGTTTTACAGGTCGACGCCATTAAGGAGTTTGCAGCAAGTGGGAAACCACTGCTTGGGATATGCCTAGGGATGCAGCTATTGTTTGAAGATAGTGACGAAAATGGATTTACGAAAGGGCTGGGTTTATTACCTGGTCATGTACGACGTTTTTCTGGCACAAATGCTGCAGGTGAAACCTACAAGGTTCCACATATGGGATGGAATAAGCTTGATTTTGTTAAATCATCTCCACTCTTGGATGGTTTAGAGGAAGATTATGTTTATTTTGTTCATTCCTATTATGTAAGTGCAGAAAACTCAGAGGCGCTGTTGGCAAAAGCCACTTATCATGAAGAAGTTTCTGCTGTTGTTGGCAAAGATAATATATTTGGAATGCAATTTCATCCTGAAAAAAGCAGTAAGCTTGGAATGGCGCTATTGAGTAATTTTCTGAAATTGGTTGAAGAGAGGATAAAGTACGATGACACTGACACTATATCCAGCGATTGATATGCGCGGCGGGAATTGCGTACGCCTCCTGCAAGGTGATTATGATAAGGAAACGATATATGGCGATTCACCTTTTGACATGGCTCGAGCGTTTGCTGAGGATGGGGCAGAATGGATACATATGGTAGACCTTGACGGTGCCAAGGATGGCCAAAGGGTTAATGACCGCTTTGTAATAGAAGCAGCCAAGCAGCTAAAAGTAAATGTCCAAATTGGCGGAGGCATTCGTTCTGAGGCTGACATCCTTCATTATTTAGAAAATGGAATTACGCGCGTGATTATCGGTAGTATCGCTGTTTCCAATCCTGAGTTTGCGATTGAAATGATTCAGAAGTATGGGAAGCAAATTGTTGTGGGGATTGATGCGAAAAATGGCTATGTGGCTACCCATGGCTGGCTGAATACTTCAGAAGTGAAAGCAGTAGAACTGAGCAAACGCTTTGCTGATGCAGGTGCGGAGACTTTTATTTTTACCGATATCGCTACAGATGGTACTCTAGCAGGACCTAATATTGCTGCTGTATGTGAAATGGCTGAGGTTACCGGGAAAACTGTCATTGCTTCTGGCGGTGTGAGTAGTTTAGCAGATTTGCGCGCCCTCAATGCAGAAGGCGTTAGAGGAGCGATTGTCGGAAAAGCCCTTTATGAGAATCGTTTTACATTGAAGGAAGCACTAAATGAGGTGAGAAAATGACACTAACTAAACGTATCATTCCTTGCCTTGATGTAAAAGAAGGAAGAGTTGTGAAAGGTATTCAATTTGTTCAACTTCGAGATGCGGGAGATCCTGTTGAATTGGCTAGATTCTATGATGAACAAGGAGCAGATGAACTCGTATTCCTTGATATTTCTGCATCTGTTGAAGGACGAAAAACCATGGTTGAAGTGGTTAAGTCTGTGGCATCGGAGCTTGCTATCCCTTTTACTGTTGGCGGCGGGATTAATTCTTTAGAAGATATGAAACGAATTCTCCGGGCGGGTGCTGACAAAGTGTCCTTAAACACTGCGGCAGTATTGAATCCGGAACTTATTTCTGAGGGTGCCGGCTACTTTGGAACACAATGTATCGTAGTCGCTATTGACGCAAAGTATGATGAAGAGATTGGGACCTGGCGTGTTTATACACACGGAGGCAGAACTGCAACCGATCGAAAAGTCATTGATTGGGCCAAGGAAGCCGCACGACTCGGTGCAGGTGAAATTTTACTGACAAGTATGGATAGTGACGGCGAGAAAAATGGCTTTGATCTCCAGCTTACAGAAGCGGTAAGTGAAGCTGTGACGATTCCGGTGATTGCTTCAGGCGGTGCTGGAAACGCCAGTCATTTTGAGGAAGCATTTGTAAATGGAAAAGCCGATGCAGCGCTTGCAGCTTCAATCTTCCACTATAAAGAAACATCAGTCCATGAAGTGAAAAGTTATTTGTTAGAGAGAGGAGTGACGGTTCGATGAACATTCGTTTTGATGAAAAAGGGCTTGTCCCTGCGATCGTCCAGGATGCAGAAACAAAAGAGGTATTAACATTAGCGTATATGAATCAGGAATCTCTTACAAAAACGCTGGAAACTGGGGAAACGTGGTTTTACAGCCGTTCTCGTCAGGAGCTTTGGCACAAAGGCGCGACAAGCGGGAACACTCAGTCTGTCGTAAGTGTGAAGTATGACTGTGACCAGGATGCAGTCCTTGTGCTTGTTGAGCCAAAGGGACCTGCATGCCATACAGGAGCTGTTAGCTGCTTCTCTGAGGGTGTAGTTACAGAAAGAACAACCTCTAACTTAGCAGACTATCAGATCTTACAATCATTAGAGAAGTTGATTATCGAACGGGAAAAAGAGCGTCCAGAAGGAGCTTATACAACCTATCTATTTGAAAAAGGCGTAGATAAAATCCTGAAAAAAGTCGGCGAAGAGGCATCAGAAGTCATCATCGCCGCCAAAAACCGGGACAAAGAAGAACTAAAATGGGAAGCCGCCGACCTCCTTTACCACTTACAAGTATTGTTGGTTGAACAAGGCATGCCATTTAAAGAAGTGTTAAAAACATTAGAAGAAAGACATAAAAGATAAAATGGTGCCTGTCACCGCTGCAGCGGTGATTTCACCTAAGGTGAAATCACTTTGGTGACAGGCACCAAATATGCAAAAACACGCTGTTATGCAGCGTGTTTTTGCATATTTGGAATATCTTCCAATGTGCTTGTATTGGTTCTAATCCTTCTCGTACTGGCTTTTGGTGTGGTATACTACATAAGTTAGTTTATTGTGTATAGATGGAGGTCTCCATGGTTAAAGATTCGAAAGCAAGAATTCAAAAGGGAAAGATCCTGTCATTTGTTCCGACTGGGGAATATTATTTCACGAAGGGTATCAAGGCATACCATCGCCGTGATTTTAAAAAAGCTAAAAAATATCTTCAACGGGCGATGCAGCTGGAGCCGGGTGAACCGATGATAACCTGTCAGCTTGCCATTGTGTCAACAGAACTTGGTGAGTTTGAAAATTCTAATCGACTCTTGCATTTAATCCTTGAAGATCTTGATGAAGAAATGGCAGAATGTCATTATTTTTTAGCAAATAATTATGCCCATATGGGTTTCTTTAAAGATGCGTATCATCATGCAAATATGTATTTGGAATTGGACCCAAACGGGGATTTTAATGAAGATACACACGACCTTCTAGAGCTTCTATCGTTCGAGGCAGAGGGTTTAGAAGATGAGCTTTATGAACAGGACGACCTTATCATAAAGCAGGAGCAGGCTCGTGACTTGTTGGAATCAGGTTATTTTCCGAAAGCCATCGAACTGTTAAACGATGTTGTGGAAGCATATCCTGAATATTGGTCGGCATATAACAATTTAGCTCTCGCTTATTTTTATTTAGGAAAAACCAAAAAAGCAGAATCGATTCTTGATGATGTGTTAGAAAGAAATCCTGGAAATCTGCACGCATTGTGTAATCGGCTAGTGTTTGCCCATTACCAAGGTAAGACTAAAGCTGTCGCACGTTTAATGGATTCGTTAAAGAAAATTCAGCCAATGCTCATTGATCATCAATTTAAGCTAGGCGCAACCTTTGCTTTAATTGGTGAGTATGAGTCGGCATACTTTTGGCTGAAAAAGCTGTATAAAAACGGCTTTGAGGGTGACGGTCCTTTTTATTATTGGCTATCGTATTCCGCATTTCATACAGGCTTTGAGAACTTTGCGAAAAGCATTTGGAAAATTGTCCTTGAGCATACTCCAGATAAAGAGGGGTTTGAGCCATGGAATGTCGAAAAGCCAATTGCAAATGGATTCGAAGATCACTCAGGTTCGATTTTCCAAAAACTAGAAAGTGATTATATAGAAGAACGTTTATTTGCATTATTCCTTGCTTCGGTCTCAGGAAAGGCAGATGAAATCTTTACTTCAAAACGTTTTTACCAAAATCAAAAGCTTACCACTTTAGAAAAAAATTATGTCTCTTTACTAAAATCAAGAACTCCTTCTGCTATTGTCGATGCGCAGGAAATTGCTCAAGTCCTATATGAAAAACATCAGCCGATTGGCACGGTTGAATCTGGTTTATATTTAATGTGGTTTTCCGTGTTTGTGGAATTGGCTAAGTCTAGGCTTGAGTTTAACCTAAATAATAAACGGGCTTGGGCAGGCGCCATGGAATATGTCTGGTATAAGGCAAGCAATGAAAAGGTATCACAGCAAGAAATTGCCAAGCGCTATGATATCTCCCCAGCAACCATTGGCAAATATGTAAAGTTAGTGACTCAGCACCTAAATTAAGCAGATAAATGGACTTCGATACGATTGTTTTATACGATTAAGTAGGAAATACTATACTTAATCGTATTTTTTTATATTTATATCTAGCTGCAGCGCCTAGGGGCTCGGATCATAAGCCAAGCCGTCAAGAAGGTTAAAGAGCGCAACCTTCATGCCGGATCGTCTTATGCCTGTCGCCCCTGAGCAAGGCGCTTCCGCTTTTAAATGGAGGAGTGTCCACATGTCTGAGGAAAAAATTTATGATGTGATTATTGCTGGTGCTGGTCCTGCAGGAATGACAGCTGCTGTTTATACATCTCGTGCAAATCTTTCTACACTTATGATTGAACGTGGTATGCCGGGTGGTCAAATGGCGAACACGGAGGATGTTGAGAATTATCCTGGCTTTGAGAGTATTCTAGGTCCTGATTTGTCCACAAAAATGTTTGAGCACGCCAAAAAGTTCGGTGCTGAATATGCTTATGGGGATATTAAGGAAATTATCGACAATGGTGATGTTAAAACCGTTGTTGCTGGTTCAAAGCAATACAAGGCCTATTCGATTATTATTTCAGCGGGTGCTGAATATAAGAAGGTAGGGGTACCAGGCGAGAAGGAACTTAGCGGCCGCGGTGTATCCTATTGTGCAGTATGCGATGGAGCATTTTTTAAGCAAAAAGAATTGTATGTCATTGGCGGCGGAGACTCAGCAGTTGAAGAAGGAGTTTACTTAACTCGTTTCGCTTCTAAGGTAACGATCGTACATCGACGTGATGAACTTCGTGCGCAGAAAATCCTTCAAGACCGTGCATTTGCAAATGAAAAAGTTGATTTCATTTGGAATCATACGATTAAATCGATTAATGATAAAGATGGGAAAGTGGGCAGCGTTACACTTGTTTCTACTCAAAATGGAGAAGAAAAGGAACTTCCAGCAGATGGTGTATTCATTTATATTGGAATGATCCCACTATCTAAACCATTTATAAATCTAGGAATTACCAATGAAAATGGCTATATTGAAACAAATGAGCGAATGGAAACAAAAGTGCCAGGAATTTTTGCAGCAGGGGATATCCGCGAGAAGACACTAAGACAAATCGTTACCGCTACTGGTGATGGCAGTATCGCTGCGCAAAGTGCCCAGCACTATATTGAGGAACTGAAAGAGGAATTGAAAATTAAGAAGTAAATTTACAAATTCTTCATAATCGTAATCCGGTTTTAATTCTCTTGTAACAGTAGTGAAATATAAATAAGGTAGAATGATAATAAGAATTGACCCCCTTTAAAATATTCACTTGGTGCACAGGCTGAAAATGCCTGTGCTATTTTTTTTACATATTTTTAACAGAATAAAGAAATCTGATTTCATTGTGACCGCTTACCAAAAAGAGTATAATAAAAAGAATAACTATACGCTTTTTTACTACTATAAGATTTTTATATAGATGAGAAAAAATATTTAACTTTGAGAAAAGTCTGAGCTCTAGCACCTAGGAGATTCCGCTTTTCTTGTTAGAGGGTGTTTGTTGTGCAGCGAGTTACCAATTGTGTATTAATTAGAGATAATCAAGTATTAATGTTGAAGAAACCGCGGCGTGGCTGGTGGACAGCACCGGGTGGCAAAATGGAGCCTGGCGAGTCAGTAAGAGATTCATGTATTCGTGAGTACCGGGAGGAAACCGGAATATACTTAAAAAACCCGCAATTGAAGGGGATTTTCACCTTCATTATGAAAGAAAATGATCAAGTTTTATCCGAATGGATGATGTTTACCTTTTTTGCAACTGATTCTGATGGGATGCACTTTGATGAATCTGATGAAGGTAAGCTTGAATGGCAGCAGCTTGATCAAATAAAAAACCTGCCAATGGCTGCGGGAGACTATCATATTATCGATTACATGATTCATGGAAATGGAATTATTTACGGTACTTTTACTTATACCAAAGATTTTCAACTAATCAGTTATCGATTAGATCCAAGTTAACGTGAGGGGGAAAAATAAATGAGTACCGGATCAACAAATGAAACACAAATGGTCATTATCACGGGGATGTCGGGAGCAGGGAAAACGGTTGCTATCCAAAGTTTAGAGGATTTAGGTTTTTTCTGTGTGGATAATCTGCCGCCGACTCTCCTTCCAAAATTCCTTGAACTTATGAAGGAATCTGGGAATAAAATGAATAAAGTCGCATTGGTTATGGACCTAAGAGGAAGAGAGTTCTTTGATCATTTGTTTAAAGCGCTTGATGACCTTGCAGAAACCTCATGGGTGAGCCCTCAAATCCTATTCTTGGATGCTGATGATGCTACTTTAGTGCGAAGATATAAAGAAACAAGAAGATTTCATCCGCTGGCACAATCAGGTTTGCCATTAGAAGGAATTAAATTGGAGCGGGAGCTTCTTGATGAATTAAAGGGCAGAGCCCAGCTTATTTACAACACTTCACAAATGAAGCCGCGTGAATTACGCGAAAAGATTATAACGGAATTCACTACGAATAAAAAATCAATTTTTACTGTCAATGTCATGTCATTTGGATTTAAGTATGGTATTCCAATCGACGCCGATCTTGTGTTTGATGTACGTTTCCTTCCAAATCCTCATTATATCGATCACATGAGGCCTAAGACAGGATTAGATCAAGAGGTTTCAAGCTATGTTTTAAAATGGAATGAAACACATAAATTCATCGAGAAGGTTACAGATTTGCTAGGCTTTATGCTTCCACATTATAAGCGGGAAGGAAAAGCCCAGCTTGTGATTGCAATAGGTTGTACTGGAGGGCAGCATCGTTCCGTTACCCTTGCTGAATATCTTGCTAAGTACTTTGAGAATGACTACAAGACATTCGTTTCACACCGTGACATTGAGAGGAGAAAGGATAAAACGACATGAGGGAGTTAGGGCAGCCAAGAATCGTCATCATTGGCGGAGGAACAGGATTACCGGTTTTATTACGAGGCTTAAAACAGTATCCAGTTGATATTACCGCCATTGTGACGGTTGCTGATGATGGCGGCAGTTCAGGAAGGCTCCGTGACGACCTGCAAATCCCACCGCCTGGGGATATCCGAAATGTGTTAGCTGCACTATCGGATGTTGAACCTCTAGTGGAAGAGATGTTTCAACATCGATTTAAGACCTCCAATGAATTATCGGGACATTCGCTTGGTAATTTGATTCTTGCCGCCATGACGTCGATTACCGGGAACTTTGTTCACGCGATTCAAGAAATGAGTAAGGTATTAAATGTCCGCGGTAAGGTTCTGCCTGCAGCCAATCAAAGTGTTGTGCTTCATGCGGAAATGGAGGACGGGACAGTCGTATCTGGTGAATCAAAAATTCCTTACTCAGGCAAAAAAATAAAAAAAGTTTTTCTAACACCAGAGATTATCACACCTTTGCCAGAATCGATACAAGCGATTAGACAAGCGGATTTAATTATTATAGGACCTGGAAGTTTATATACTAGTATCCTGCCTAATCTGCTAGTACCGCGCTTAGGTGAGGAAGTTTGCCGTTCTCATGCGAAAAAGGTATATATATGCAATTTAATGACCCAAGCGGGCGAAACGCACGGGTACACGGCAAGTGACCATGTAAAAGCCATTTATGATCATATGGCTTGTGCTTTTATGGATACGATTCTAGTGAATGATAAAGAAGTTCCTGAAGACATCCAGCTCCGTTATAATGAAGAACTGGCGGACCCTGTCATTTATGATTTGGAGCGCATATTTGAACTTGGACTTGAAGTGGTTCATGCGGATATTGCCATCCAGGAAAATGGGGCTCTGCGACATGACCCGAAAAAAGTGGCGAAAATTTTATATAATTTACTTTTAAGTGAAACCAAACGGCGATATGAAGCGTAAATAATAATGCCCGTGCAAAAGGGGCAAAAGGGGGTGAAGGGATGTCTTTCGCTTCAGAAACGAAAAAAGAATTAACGAATTTAGAAATAAAGCCTTGCTGCACGCAGGCGGAACTTTCTGCTCTCATACGAATGAATGGATCTATGTCTTTTTCCAACCGCAAGTTGATTGTTGATATTCAGACTGAAAATGCAGCCATTGCGAGAAGGATATATACGTTAATAAAAAAGAGCTATGATGTTCCAGTAGAGCTGCTTGTACGGAAAAAAATGAGATTAAAAAAGAACAATGTTTACATTGTCCGCCTGTCGCAGCGGGCGAAGGAAATACTAGAGGATATGAAAATCCTTGGTGAAGGATTTACCTTCATCCATGACATAGCTAGTGACCTTGTGAAAAAGAAATGTTGTAAACGTTCTTACTTACGTGGAGCGTTTCTAGCTGGGGGTTCTGTAAATAATCCGGAAACTTCATCGTATCATTTGGAAATTGCTTCACTATACAAGGAGCATAACGATTCCTTGTGTGAATTAATGAATAAATTTGGTCTAAATAGCAAGACACTTGAGCGCAAAAAAGGCTATATTACTTACTTAAAAGAAGCAGAAAAAATTACCGAGTATTTAAATATTATTGGTGCAGTCAATGCTCTTCTTCGCTTTGAAGACGTGCGGATTGTAAGAGATATGCGGAATTCGGTTAATCGTCTAGTTAATTGTGAAACTGCGAACTTAAATAAAACAATTGGTGCTTCTATCCGGCAGGTTGAAAATATACGCTATATTAACGAGACGGTTGGATTGCATATTTTACCTGAAAAGTTAAGAGAAATTGCTGAACTCAGGCTCCACTATACGGATGTAACCCTTAAAGAACTAGGGGAGATGGTCTCAGGAGGTACAATTAGTAAATCGGGGATTAATCATCGGTTAAGAAAAATAGATGAAATTGCAGAAAAACTGCGGATTGGTGATTTGGCTCCAAGAAAATAGAGGAAAAACATAAGGAGGATTTTGTAATGGTTGAGAAACAGGTGGAAGTTAAATTGAAAACGGGTCTTCAAGCACGACCAGCAGCATTATTTGTTCAGGAGGCGAACCGTTTTTCAGCGGATATTTTTTTAGAGAAAGATGGTAAAAAAGTAAATGCAAAAAGTATTATGGGTCTTATGAGCTTAGCTGTCGGCTCAGGTGTTTTAGTTAATATAGTCGCTCACGGCGATGATGAAGAAAAAGCAATTGATGCACTGTCTAATTTTGTTCAAAATGAACATTAAAATAAAAAGAGTTTGACCTAAAATCGGTCAAACTCTTTTTACATTATTTTTCTTTCTTTTCTTCGGCAAGACTTCTAGTGATGATATGGTCAACGAGACCGTATTCTTTTGCTCTTTCAGCTGTCATGAAGTTATCACGGTCAGTGTCCTTTTGGATTACTTCTAGTGGCTGGCCAGTGCGCTCTGCTAAGATTCCATTCAATTTTTCACGAAGGAATAGAATACGCTTAGCTGCAATTTCAATTTCAGTTGCTTGACCTTGTGCGCCGCCTAATGGCTGGTGAATCATTACTTCTGCATTTGGTAACGCATAACGCTTACCTTTTGTACCTGCAGCAAGTAAGAAAGCGCCCATTGAAGCTGCCATACCAATACAAATTGTTTGAACATCTGGCTTAATGAACTGCATTGTGTCATAAATGGCCATACCAGCAGTAATACTGCCGCCAGGGCTGTTAATATAGATGGATATATCCTTTTCAGGATTTTCTGCTTCTAGGAATAGTAATTGTGCTACAATGCTGTTAGCTACGTGATCGTCAATACCACTTCCAAGCATAATGATGCGGTCTTTTAGAAGACGAGAATAGATGTCGTATGCTCTTTCTCCGCGGTTTGTTTGTTCAATAACTGTAGGAATCAAATTCATTTTTCTTCCTCCTTTAAGTATGAAAAGATTTTATTATGTATAGTTAATGATACACTGATGGTCAATTAAGGTCAAACAATTCGCTTTATATTTGTTCGACAGCTTTCCCTATACAAGCATAACCACTGAGGGGTTTTTTAAACCTATTTTAACTTGCAAAGTTTCACTAATTGGCATATAATATGTAAGTCGCATATATGCGCTCGTGGTGCAACGGATAGCACGTAAGATTCCGGTTCTTAAAATGGGGGTTCGATTCCCTCCGAGCGCGTCAACCAAACCTTCTGTTACCAGTTAACAGGAGGTTTTTCTTTTTATGCCAGTTAATAACCATACACGAAATCTCCATCTTCATGTAAAATAGAGCAAGGGGGGAGATTTGTTTATGGACTTAAAAGCAGGTTTATGGCAACAACAAACATTGAAATTGGCAATGACACAGGAATTGACCCAAGCCATTGCGCTCTTACAATATTCAGCACAAGAGCTTTCCACTTTTTTAGAAAACAAAGCACTTGAAAATCCCCTATTACAGGTTGAAAATAACCATATTCAGCCTATTAACCCATTAATAGACCGCAATCGGCGGAAACATACGAAAAATACCGAAAATGATTGGATAGAGCAAATTGCAGCAAAGTCCACATCTAATGAAGACCAGCTGCTAAATCAGCTTAATCTTCGTAAATACTCTGGTATTCAATTGAAAATAATTAAGTACTTGATTGAGAATCTTGATGTAAACGGATACTTAACCTCTGAACCCGAGGAAATCGCACATTTATTAGGTGTCCAATTAGAACTGGTTGAAGAGAGTATTATTGTGATTCAAACTTTGGAGCCAGCTGGAATCGGGGCTAGGAATCTTCAAGAATGTTTATTAATACAGCTAGAACGGGAAAACTTAAAGGAAGATTTGGCGCTGACAATTCTTACTCACTACTTCATCCCATTTGCGGAGAAGAAATGGAAGCAGATTGCAAAGGAACTACAAATACCTTTACAGAAGATCCAAGAGATATTTGATATCATACAACAGCTGAACCCTCGACCGGGTGCACTTTTAGAGAAAGAAAATGCCTCCTACATTATCCCTGATGCTATCGTAGAACGCTTTGGGGATGGATTTTCCGTCAGGCTGTGTGATGATATTCTTCCGAAAATAAGTTTTAACGATCATTATTATCAAAAAATGACTACCACGATGGATTCTCAAGTAAGCCGCTTTTTGCAGGAAAAAGTGCAAGATTTTCAATGGATTATGAAAAGTATTGAGCAGAGGAAGGAAACTTTAACGAGGGTTGTCAGAAAAATCGTGGAAAAGCAAACTTCATTTTTTGAAAATGGCAAGGAATATTTAGTACCGATGACCATGAAGGAGGTAGCAGGCGAACTTGAAATCCATGAATCAACGGTGAGTCGTGCGGTGAAAGAAAAATTTGTGCAGACACCAATTGGTACTTTCCCGTTGAAGTCGTTCTTTACCAGTACCATTCAAACAGTTTCGAATGAAAGCACTTCCTCGAGTCAGGTGAAAAATGTGATTGCTTCATTGATCAATAGTGAAGATAAACAACATCCATTATCAGACCAGGAAATCGTTGAGAAACTCAAGACAAGTCAAGGAATCGTTGTCTCTAGAAGAACAGTTGCAAAGTATCGGGACCAGATGGGGATAGCTTCCTCCTCTAAAAGAAAAAGGTTTGATTGAAAGGATATAAATAATGGCACATACAATTATCACCTTATATACAAGAAAACGCTGTTCACTATGTGAAAAAGCAAAACAGGCCATCCTTGAACTTAAGGAAGACTGGAAGTTTACATTTGAAGAAATTGATATTGATGAAAGTGATGAATTAACGGAAACTTATGGAATCATGATTCCAGTTGTTCAAATCGATGGGGAAGAAGTGGGTTTTGGAATTATTAACAAAATCGACATAAGTAAACGTTTGCAAGAAAAATTGAAAAACTTTTGAGTTGAAATAGGTTTTCACTCCTGTTAGAATGTAAATTGTTAGCAGGGGTGATTTTTTTTCGATGAAGTGGGACATAATTTGTCTATGGTGGACATTTTATGACCAGTTACATATAATAAAGGAGCAAGACGTTATGCAATCACTCATCGATATTCAAAAAAGATTATTACCTGATCTCCTTCAAGTGCTACATAAACGATATTCTATCCTTAGACATATTGGATTTATGCAGCCAGTGGGAAGAAGGAGTCTTGCTTCCAACCTGGGGTACACGGAAAGAGTTCTTCGCAGTGAGGTTGATTTCCTAAAGGAACAAAATCTTGTTTCCATTAACAATATTGGAATGAGTTTAACTTCCGAAGGGAAGAATTTGTTAGAGGATTTAGAAGGGCTAATCCGAGAATTAATCGGTATTGACGTAATGGAGTTGGAGCTCAAACACCGACTTAAGATTCGGAAGGTTATTATCGTACCTGGAAACAGTGATGAATCCCTTATGGTGAAAGATGACTTAGGAAAGGCTTGTGCCTTTTGTATGAAAAAATATCTGACTGGGAAAAATATAATCGCTGTAACTGGCGGCTCAACCATGGCTGCTGTCGCAAATGTACTTACGCCCGAGATTGGCAAAAAGGAATTGCTGTTTGTACCAGCACGTGGCGGAATTGGTGAGGACGTTCAGAACCAGGCAAATACGATAAGCTCGATTATGTCGAAAAATACAAAATCGAAGCACCGTGTATTTTATGTACCTGATCAGGTTAGTAATGAAATTTATCAATCCCTGATTAAAGAACCTGAAATTCATGAAGTTTTGAATTTGATAAAATCCGCAAGCATGGTTCTTCATGGAATCGGAGATGCTATCACAATGGCTGAGCGAAGAAGTTCAAAACCTGAGATTATGGAGAAGCTAGAAACCAATGCGGCAGTCGGGGAAGCTTTCGGCTATTATTTTAATGAAAAAGGTGAAATTGTCCACAAGGTTTTAACGATTGGACTTCAACTAGAAGACCTTGCACAGATTCCCAATGTGATTGCTGTTGCAGGCGGCGCATCCAAGGTGAAGGCAATTAAGGCATATATGAAAAAAGCACCTGCCTCGACGATTTTAATTACCGATGAGGGTGCAGCAAGAAAGTTATTAAAAGGTTAATCCCTTTTTAAATAAAAAACCTTTTTTCAATACAAGGAGGAAATGAAAATGACAGTAAAAGTTGGTATTAATGGATTTGGTCGTATCGGCCGTAACGTATTCCGTGCGGCATTAAATAATGCAGATATGGAAATCGTAGCAATTAACGATTTAACAGATGCAAACATGCTTGCGCATCTTTTAAAATACGATACTGTTCATGGAACTCTTCAACAAGATGTTACTGTTGACGGTCAATACCTAGTTGTTGGCAATCAAAAGGTAAAAGTACTTGCAGAACGCGATCCAGCTCAATTAGGTTGGGGAGAACTTGGTGTTGAAGTAGTAGTTGAATCTACTGGACGTTTCACAAAGCGTGAAGATGCAGCGAAACACCTTGAAGCAGGCGCGAAGAAAGTTATCATTTCTGCTCCAGCAGATAACGAAGATATCACTATCGTAATGGGTGTTAACCAAGATAAATACGATCCGGCAAACCACCACGTATTATCAAACGCTTCATGTACAACAAACTGTCTAGCTCCTTTTGCGAAGGTTTTAAATGATGAATTCGGAATTAAGCGTGGAATGATGACTACTATCCACTCTTATACTAATGACCAACAAATCCTTGATTTACCACACAAGGACTACCGTCGTGCTCGTGCAGCAGCAGAGAACATGATTCCTACTTCAACTGGTGCAGCGAAAGCAGTTTCTTTAGTTCTTCCAGAACTTAAAGGTAAATTAAATGGTATGGCTGTTCGTGTACCAACTCCAAACGTATCAATCGTGGATTTAGTTGCCGAATTAGACAGAGAAGTAACAGCTGATGAAGTAAATTCAGCATTAAAAGCAGCTGCTGAAGGTCCATTAAAAGGAATCTTACACTACAGCGAACTTCCATTAGTATCTACTGATTACAATGGCAGCCCAGCTTCATCTTCAATTGATTCATTATCAACAATGGTTCTTGATGGTAATATGGTAAAAGTATTATCTTGGTACGATAACGAAGTTGGTTACTCTAGCCGTGTTGTTGACCTTATTGATTACATCGCTCAAAAAGGACTATAATCCTAAAAGGCTAAGGTTGGAAATATTTTCTTCTAAAAGCTATAATGATTTATGGTATCAAAGGGGAGCGGGGAACATTCCCCCTTCCCTTTTTCATGTAAATTAGGGTCTTATTACTAGCTTTTTATAAATTAGGAGGCTTCGCATGAACAAGA
This sequence comes from Neobacillus canaveralius, assembly GCF_047237705.1. Taxonomy (NCBI): domain Bacteria; kingdom Bacillati; phylum Bacillota; class Bacilli; order Caryophanales; family Bacillaceae; genus Neobacillus; species Neobacillus canaveralius. The sequence continues at coordinate 1,039,944 of NZ_JBDFLL010000001.1, forward strand.
AAACATTAAAAGATGTAGATGTAAAAGGAAAACGCGTTTTCTGCCGAGTTGATTTTAACGTTCCTATGCAGGAAGGGAAAATTACGGATGAAACAAGAATTCGCGCAGCTTTACCTACTATTCAATATTTAATTGATCAAGGTGCTAAAGTAATCTTGGCGAGCCATTTTGGACGTCCAAAGGGTAAAGTAGTAGAGGAAATGCGTTTAACTCCAGTGGGCATACGTCTTTCCGAACTTCTTGGCAAAAACGTGCAAAAAGCAGATGAAGCATATGGTGATTCTGTTAAATCTATCATTGAAACAATGAATGAAGGCGATGTTCTTCTTCTTGAAAACGTTCGTTTTTACCCAGGTGAAGAAAAGAATGATTCAGAATTAGCGAAATCCTTTGCAGAACTTGCTGATGTTTATGTAAACGATGCATTTGGTGCAGCGCACAGAGCACATGCTTCAACAGAAGGTATTGCTCACCATCTTCCTGCAGTATCTGGTCTTTTAATGGAAAAAGAGCTTGATGTACTAGGAAAAGCTCTATCAAATCCTGAACGTCCTTTTACAGCGATTATTGGCGGAGCGAAGGTAAAGGACAAAATTGGTGTTATCGAAAACCTATTAGAAAAGGTTGATAACTTAATTATTGGTGGCGGTCTTGCTTATACTTTTATTAAGGCACAAGGTCATGAAATTGGTAAATCTCTTCTTGAGGCCGATAAGATTGACTTAGCGAATTCTTTTATTGAAAAAGCAAAAGAAAAAGGTGTCAATTTCTATATGCCGGTTGATGCAATTGTTGCGGATGATTTTTCTGCAGATGCAAATAGCAAGGAAGTAGCTATTAATGAGATTCCAGCCGATTGGGAAGCTCTTGATATCGGACCAAAAACAGCTGAAATTTATCGAGACGTCATTCAAAAATCAAAATTAGTGATTTGGAACGGACCAATGGGTGTGTTCGAAATTGATAAATTTGCTGGTGGTACGAAGGCTGTTGCACAAGCACTTGCAGAAGCAGAAGGTACATATTCAGTAATTGGCGGCGGAGACTCTGCAGCAGCGGTAGAGAAATTTAATTTAGCCGAAAAAATGAGCCATATTTCAACAGGCGGCGGCGCTTCACTTGAATTTATGGAAGGCAAAGTACTTCCAGGCGTTGTAGCTTTAAATGATAAGTAGGAAAGGATGTAACTTTCATGCGTAAACCGATAATTGCAGGTAACTGGAAAATGAATAAGACACTTGCTGAGGCTAAGAGCTTTACAGAGGAAGTAAAAGGTCTTGTTCCACATCATGAAAAAATGGATTCTGTTATTTGTGCACCAGCTTTATTCTTACAAAGCCTTGTGGAGCAAACCGAAGGCAGCGTTGTGAAAATAGGCGCCCAAAACATGCATTTCGAAGAAAGCGGAGCGTTTACAGGGGAAATAAGCCCGAAACCTCTTGCTGAAATTGGGGTTCAATATGTTATTCTTGGACATTCTGAACGTCGTGAAATGTTTAATGAAACAGATGAAAGTGTTAATAAAAAGACCCTTGCAGCTTTCAAATATAACTTAACTCCAATCGTTTGCTGCGGTGAAACATTAGAACAGCGTGAAAATGGTGAAACCAATGAACTAGTTGGTACACAAATTCAAAAAGCGTTAGCTGGTCTAACTGATGAGCAAGTAAAGCAAACAGTTATTGCTTACGAACCAATCTGGGCGATTGGAACGGGCAAATCTTCGACTGCACAAGATGCAAATGAAGTATGTGCTCATATTCGTCAAGTGGTATCACAGCAATTCAATGAAGAAGTTGCAAATGCTGTGAGAATTCAGTATGGCGGCAGTGTGAAACCTGAAAATATCAAGGAATATATGGCGCAGCCAGATATTGACGGTGCTCTAGTTGGTGGAGCAAGCCTTGAGCCAAATTCATTCCTGCAGCTATTGGAGGCAGGAAGCTATGAGTAAGTCTCCCGTTGCCCTCATCATTCTAGATGGATTTGGATGCAGGGATGAACAAAAAGGGAATGCAGTCTATCATGCGAAAAAACCTAATTTTGATCGTTATTGGAATACGTTTCCACACTCACATTTAACAGCTTCTGGTGAGGCAGTCGGTCTTCCTGAGGGACAAATGGGTAACTCGGAAGTGGGGCATTTAAATATCGGTGCTGGTCGGGTTGTCTACCAAAGTTTAACACGTGTAAATATCGCTATCCGTGAAGGTGAATTTGTAAAAAATGAAACCATTTGCAGTGCAATGGATCATGTAAAGAAGAATGGTACAAACTTACATCTGTTCGGATTATTGTCAGATGGCGGCGTCCACAGCCATATTAATCATATGTTTGCTCTTTTGAAGATGGCGAAAGAGGAAGGCGTAGAGAAGGTTTATATTCACGGCTTCCTTGATGGACGTGATGTTGGTCAGAAAACAGCGGCAACATATATTCAGCAGACATTGGATAAAATGAATGAGTATGGCATTGGTGAATTTGCAACCATCTCTGGACGTTATTATTCAATGGACCGTGACAAGCGTTGGGAGCGTGTTGAAAAGTCTTACTGCTCCATGGTTTATGGTGATGGACCTGCCTACACCAATCCTTTAGAAGTAGTAGAGGATTCCTACCAACATGGAATTTTTGATGAATTCGTGATTCCATCCGTAATCACAAAGGAAGATGGTCAGCCTGTTGCGACAATCAAAGACAATGACGCAGTCATTTTCTATAATTTCCGTCCAGACCGTGCAATCCAAATTTCTAACGTATTCACAAACGAAGATTTCCGTTCATTTGATCGTGGAGAAAAACATCCAAGAGATTTATTCTTCGTATGTTTAACACATTTCAGTGAATCAGTTAATGGATACGTTGCGTTTAAGCCTTCTAATTTAGATAACACATTAGGAGAGGTACTAGCGCAAAATGGATTGAAGCAATTAAGAATTGCGGAAACCGAAAAATATCCTCATGTTACGTTCTTTATGAGCGGCGGTCGTGAGGACAAGTTCCCTGGAGAAGAGCGTATTCTAATCAACTCACCTAAAGTTGCAACCTATGACCTGCAGCCGGAAATGAGTGCTTATGAGGTTACAGACGCTCTACTAAAAGAAATTCAAGACGATAAATTTGACGCTATTATCTTAAACTTTGCTAACCCTGATATGGTTGGACATTCAGGGATGCTTGAACCAACTGTTAAGGCAATCGAAACGGTTGATGAATGCTTAGGTAAAATTGTTGACTTAATTCTTGAAAAAGGTGGATCGGCAATTATCACTGCTGACCATGGTAATGCAGACGAGGTTATCAACAGTGTAGGTGAGCCAATGACAGCTCATACGACGAATCCAGTCCCAGTCATTATCACAAAAAATGATGTGGAACTGCGAGAAGGCGGTATCCTAGGGGATTTAGCTCCGACGATGTTAAAGCTTCTTGATGTGAAGCAACCTAAGGAAATGACAGGAAAATCGTTAATTAAATAATTTTTATATTAAAAGGAGAGAAATTAAATGCCATTTATTGCAGATGTATACGCACGCGAAGTATTAGATTCCCGCGGTAACCCAACAGTTGAAGTAGAAGTTTTTACTGAATCCGGTGCTTTTGGCCGTGCTTTAGTTCCAAGTGGTGCGTCTACTGGTGAATACGAAGCAGTAGAACTTCGTGATGGAGACAAAGAACGTTACCTTGGTAAAGGTGTTTTAAAAGCTGTAGATAACGTTAATGAAATCATTGCTCCACATCTTGTTGGAGAAGAATTCAGTGTATTAGATCAAGTTTCTATTGACAAAGCTTTAATCGAGCTTGATGGAACTGAAAACAAAGGTAAATTAGGTGCAAATGCGATTCTAGGTGTTTCTATGGCTGTAGCTCATGCTGCTGCTAACTACTTAGATATTCCTTTATATCAATACCTTGGCGGATTCAACTCTAAGCAGCTTCCAGTACCAATGATGAACATTGTTAACGGCGGAGAGCATGCTGATAACAACGTTGATATTCAAGAATTCATGGTTATGCCTGTAGGAGCTCCTAACTTCAGAGAAGCCCTTCGTATGGGTGCTGAAATTTTCCACAGCTTAAAGTCTGTTCTTAAGGAAAAAGGACTTAACACAGCTGTTGGTGATGAAGGTGGATTTGCTCCAAACCTAGGATCTAATGAAGAAGCACTTCAAACCATCGTTTCAGCAATTGAAAAAGCTGGTTACAAGCCTGGTGAAGAGGTAATGCTTGCAATGGATGCTGCATCTTCAGAGTTTTACAATAAAGAAGATGGAAAATACCATCTTGCAGGTGAAGGCGTCGTTAAGACTTCTGCAGAAATGGTTGATTGGTACGAGGATATGGCTACTAAATATCCAATCATCTCTATCGAAGACGGTTTAGATGAAAACGACTGGGAAGGACACAAGCTTCTAACTGAACGTCTTGGTAAAAAAGTTCAATTAGTTGGGGATGACCTATTTGTTACAAATACGAAGAAGCTTGCTGAAGGTATTGAAAAAGGAATTGGCAACTCAATCCTTATTAAAGTTAACCAAATTGGTACACTAACTGAGACATTTGACGCAATTGAAATGGCGAAGCGTGCTGGCTATACTGCAGTTATCTCTCACCGTTCTGGTGAAACAGAAGATAACACAATCGCTGACATCGCTGTTGCAACAAATGCAGGTCAAATCAAAACAGGTGCACCTTCACGTACTGACCGTGTAGCGAAATACAACCAATTGCTTCGCATTGAAGACCAATTAGGTGAAACAGCACAATACAACGGCTTAAAATCTTTCTATAACCTAAAAAAATAATAACTAAGCTAAGGCACTCATTGACGAATGAGTGCCTTTCTAGATTTGGCGTAAATGATTAGAATATATCTCCTAAAAGCTGAAATAAACACTGGTATTGTTAAAAAGGCGATAATATGGTACATTAAAAATACTGTGAAATGTACGTACTACAGGAGGTGTCTTTCATGCATGCATTGGTTGTTACATTATTAGTAATCGTTAGTATTGGACTTATTCTTGTTGTTTTATTGCAATCAGGTAAAAGTGCTGGATTATCTGGTGCCATTTCAGGTGGTGCTGAACAATTATTTGGTAAGCAAAAAGCACGAGGACTGGACTTGATTTTACATCGTATAACTGTTGTATTAGCAGTTCTTTTTATTATTCTTGCTGTCTTAGTTGCATACTTCGAAGTTTAATAAAGAATGCTCAAAAACCTGGCTCATCAGTCGGGTTTTTTTTATGCATGAAAAAACGAAGGCTTTTTTCTGGAATGTTACCCACTTGTTTGCTTAAACTAAGGTAATGGATTTTATGAGTTGAAGGAGTTTTTAAGATGAAAATTGCAACACCTAAGCCCTTTACTTTTATAGGAGGGAAACGAGCCGTTTTATTGCTTCACGGATTTACAGGTAATTCGGCTGATGTTCGGATGTTGGGACGTTTTTTAGAAAAACGAGGATATACCTGTCATGCGCCTCACTATAAAGGGCACGGCGTTCCGCCGGAGGAGCTTGTACATACTGGCCCAGAAGATTGGTGGAAAGACGTTATAAATGGCTATAATTATTTAAAAAATTTAGGACATGAAGAAATTGCTGTTGGGGGACTATCACTTGGTGGCGTATTTTCCTTGAAATTGGGTTACACTGTACCTATAAAGGGTATTATACCGATGTGTGCACCTATGTATATAAAAAGTGAAGAAGTGATGTATCAAGGAATTCTTGAGTATGCCCGTGAATATAAAGTACGGGAAGGGAAAACGGAAGAGCAAGTCGAATTGGAAATGAATGAGTTCGCGAAAACGCCCATGAATACATTAAAGGCATTGCAGTCATTAATTTCTGATGTCCGCAACCATGTGGATATGATTTATGCTCCAACCTTTGTGGTCCAAGCCCGCCACGACAAAATGATTAACACAGATAGTGCAAACATAATTTACAATGAAGTTGAGTCCGTAAAGAAAGAAATTAAATGGTATGAAGAATCGGGACATGTAATTACGTTAGATAAAGAACGTGATCAGCTTCATGAAGATATATACGCCTTTTTAGAAAAATTAGATTGGCAGAACTAATCTCTTGAGGAGGGATTTTATTTGGAAGATAATATTCAACTGCACGTTGATAAATTATTACAATATATGAAAGATGAGGCTTACAAACCTTTGACCGTACAAGAGCTAGAAGAAGCTTTTGGAATAGCTGATTCAAGCGATTTTAAGGAATTTGTAAAAGCACTCGTTCAAATGGAAGAAAAAGGACTTGTTGTCCGTACGCGCAGCAACCGTTATGGATTGCCGCAAAAAATGAATCTCATTCGCGGTAAGTTAACAGGGCATGCAAAAGGTTTTGCGTTTGTGATTCCAGATGAACCAGGTATGGATGATATTTTTATACCGCCAAATGAGCTGAATAATGCCATGCATGGTGATACAGTACTTGCTAGAATTGCATCTGAGACTTCCGGTCAACGAAGAGAAGGAAGTATCATTCGTATTTTAGAAAGAGGCGTACAGCAAATTGTCGGTACCTATGTGGAAAGCAAAAGCTTTGGCTTTGTGATCCCAGATGATAAAAAGTTCGCAAGTGATGTTTTCATCCCTAAGTCAGCCTCTAAAGGTGCGGTAGAAGGACATAAAGTTGTGGTCAAGCTTACTACCTATCCAGAAGGACGTAAAAGTGCTGAAGGAGAGGTTATAACTGTACTTGGACATAAAAATGACCCAGGTGTGGATATTCTTTCTGTTATTCATAAGCATGGACTGCCAATGGCTTTCCCGGATGAGGTTTTAAAGCAGGCAAATGAGACACCAGATACGATAGATGAAAGTGAATTAGCAAACCGCCGCGATCTTCGGAATGAAACGATTGTTACCATAGACGGTGCCGATGCAAAGGACCTTGATGACGCCGTTACTGTAACGAAGCTTGAAAATGGCAACTATAAGCTTGGCGTACATATTGCAGATGTAAGCTATTATGTTAAAGAAGGAACGCCAATTGATCTAGAGGCAGAGGAACGTGCTACAAGTGTTTATTTAGTGGATAGAGTTATTCCAATGATTCCACATCGTTTATCCAATGGAATCTGCTCACTTAATCCAAGAGTAGACCGTCTGGTGTTATCATGTGATATGGAAATTAATCCAGAGGGTCAAGTGGTTAATCATGAGATTTTTCAAAGTGTCATCAAGACTACGGAGAGAATGACTTATTTTGATGTAAATAAGATTTTGGTTGATAAAGATGAGGAAACACGTTCTCGCTATGAATCGCTTGTACCGATGTTTGAACAAATGGAGGAGCTCGCTCAAATCTTACGCGAGAAGAGAATGAAGCGCGGCGCGATTGATTTCGATTTTAAAGAATCGAAAGTGTTGGTAGATGAAGATAGTAAACCCACAGATGTTGTTCTTCGTGAACGGTCGGTAGCGGAAAGATTAATTGAAGAATTTATGCTTGCAGCCAATGAAACAGTTGCAGAGCATTTTCACTGGATGGAAGTGCCGTTTATTTATCGAATCCATGAAGATCCAAAAGAAGATAAGCTTAGAAGATTTTTTGAGTTTATCACCAACTTTGGCTACATTGTTAAGGGAACAGCGAATGATGTGCATCCGAGGGCATTGCAGGAAATTATCGAAGAGGTTCAAGGAAAACCGGAAGAAATGGTCATATCGACCGTTATGCTTCGTTCTATGCAACAGGCAAAATACGATCCTGAAAGCCTAGGTCACTTTGGGTTATCGACAGAGTTTTATACTCATTTCACATCGCCAATTCGACGGTATCCAGATACCATCGTACATCGACTAATCCGGACGTATTTAATTGAAGGAAAGCTGGATGAGACGACGAGAGAAAAATGGAATGCAAGATTGCCTGAAATTGCTCAGCATTCATCAAAAATGGAGCGACGGGCTGTTGATGCAGAACGTGAAACGGATGAGCTTAAAAAAGCTGAATATATGGAAGATAAAATTGGGGAAGAGTATGATGGTATTATTAGCTCAGTAACCAATTTTGGGATGTTTGTCGAACTTTCAAATACGATTGAAGGTCTCGTTCATGTAAGCTATTTGACTGATGATTACTATCGATTTGACGAGCGCCATTTTGCCATGATTGGCGAGCGGACAGGTAAGGTATTCCGAATTGGTGATGAGATCACCGTAAGAGTTGTGAAAGTCAATAAAGACGAACGATCAATTGATTTTGAAGTCGTTGGAATGAAAGGTACTCGCCGCGAGCGTTCAGAGACACCGAGAGTGTTTAAAACAGGCAGCGATACGAAAAAACCGCGCCGTAACAAACAAGAAGGTCGTAGTGGTCAAAGATCTGAAGGATCTGGCCAAGGCTCAGGTACGAGAAAGAAAAAGAAGTTTTATGATAATGTACCTAAGAATAAAAGCACCAAGCGGAAAAACAAGAAAAGATAATTAATCGAAGTACTAGCCTTTATAATGCCCGAAATCTTTGTATGGATGAGATTTCGGTCACTATAGAGGCTTTATAGTGACCGAAACTCTTCGTTGATTGAAATTTGGGTAACTATGGAGAAGCCTCATAGTTACAGTTAACTCACTTTCAATTGTTATGAATAAAGTTTTCTGATAAAATGAACCCATAACGAGGTGAGAGACATGCCAAAAGGTGAAGGAAAAGTTGTTGCGCAAAATAAAAAAGCATACCATGATTACTTTATTGAAGAAACATATGAGGCTGGTATCGTTCTTCAAGGTACGGAAATTAAATCTATACGTGCCGGCAAAGTGAATTTAAAGGATTCCTATGCAAGAATCCATGATGGTGAAATGCATTTATTAAATATGCATGTAAGCCCATATGAACAAGGGAATCGCTATAATCATGATCCTTTGAGACAGAGAAAGCTTTTGCTTCATAAGCGGGAAATTAATAAGCTTTTTGGAGAAACAAGAGAAGCAGGATATGCATTGATCCCATTAAAGATTTACTTAAAAAATGGATTTGCCAAGGTTTTATTAGGGTTGGCAAAGGGTAAAAAGAATTATGATAAACGTGAAGTTCTCAAGCAAAAAGAGGCTAAGCGTGACATCGAGCGAGCATTCCGTGACCGTCAAAAAATATAATTACAAATACTTACAATTGAAAAATTCGCTCAGTGTGTTATAATAAGTTTGTCGCTGAGAAGCGATGAGAAACTTTTGCTCAAACTATTGTTGAGCATCCTAACGCTTGCTAAAATCTTTAACTAGATTTCAGCACATTTTATAATGGGGGCGCTACGGATTCGACAGGGGTAGTTCGAGCTTGGGTTGCGAGTCGAGGGGATCGGCCTCGTTAAAACGTCAACGCCTATAACTGGCAAAACTAACAACAACCTAGCTTTCGCAGCTTAATAACTGCTTAGCTGTTCGCCCCTCCATCGCCTATGTGGTAGGGTAGCGGACTCACTCTTAGTAGGCTACGCCGGAGTCCACCGTCTGAGGGCGAAGGAAGAGAACAACCAGACTAGCTGACCGGACGCCTGTCGATAGGCAAAAGGATCAGCGAAGCGCCAATATGTCGACTACACTCGTAGAAGCTTAAGTGCCGATATCTTTGGACGCGGGTTCGATTAGTAACTTAGTCGCCTTATGTGGTAACACATAAGTGAAAATTCGGCTTTATCGGTGAAACCTACGTCGCTTTAAAAGCGATAAGGCAATGCCGAGCGGTATGTGGAGTAATTCAACAGCCGTGTATCGACTTATAGGCTGCCATTTAAAACATGGTAGTACTAGGATGCGAAATCCTGCCTGCTGAAGGTAAAATTATATTTCGCATAATACGCCGAAGGACCTGTAGATGCAGGTTCAAGATATAGTCAGTGCCATGACGAAAGCATGGAAACGCACGTCCCGCCGTCTCCACCATACATAAGGTGGATAACAAGATCAGTAGAGATACTGGTCTTTTTTTATATTTAAAAAAAGTAGTAGGTGAAATAAAAAACAGCCAAACAAAGTGACATCTTCACTCTGTTTGGCTGCTGTTAATACCTTATTAAGGTGTTACTTTTTGAATACGTCCATCTGCTTTGTATTCAAATGGTGATGGAAGTGTTTTTACGTATGCAACCGTTGCTTCTAAGTCCTCAGGACCAACTTCTAATCCAGTTGCTAAGGCACCAATACCATAGCTGGCATTACCATACATGTAATTGTTTACTACAACCGAATATTCTTGGGCTGGATCAATTTTGCTTCCATCAGGTAAGAAGATGTCAACAACCTGACCTGTTTTTGCTGTATCATCCCAAGTATAGGTGTATTTGAAGCCAGCAATATGGTAATCAAGACCTTTTGGTGTAATTTGCTTGTTTAATACTTCTTTTAAATCCGCACCACTAAGGTTAACTTTATTTAATACATTTCCAAATGGTTGAATAGAGAATAAATCCCCGAAAGTTACTTCACCAGCATCAAGTGGAGAACGAACACCGCCGCCGTTCATTAGGGCAAAATCAGTGCTCATAGCTGCTTTCATACCATCAGCAATTAAGTTGCCAAGGCCATTATCAGCAAACTCTCCAGCTGTTGAGGGATATCCTTTAGCTAATGGAGTTGCGGAGTTACCTACTACTTCAGCCTTCATTGGCGCTACAAAATCTTCGTATTTTTTCATAATCGCTGAAACTTCAGGATCAGGAGTGTAATCTGATTGGTATACAATTACTACTTCAGCTTCTTTTTTTACAATATCTCCTGTTTTAGGATTAATAACTAGGTCGACGTCTGAGAATGCTGAACCATAAGAATAGGCTTGAACAATTAACTTGTTATCTACTACTTTATCATTGAAAACATGGTTATGAGCAGCAAAAATAACATCCACTTCATCATCTACGTTTTCAGCAATTTTGGAAGCGTCAAATCCATCAGTGTAACCTTCTTGACTAGTAGGGTTATGCGCTAAAACTACAATTGCTTCAATACCTTGATTTTTTAACTCTGCTGTATACTTGTTAATTGCTTCAGCTTCGTCCGTAATTTGAAGATTTTCATTTCCTTTAGTCACGATCATATCAGGAGTCTCTTGTGTAACGACACCGATAAATCCGATTTTTTGACCAGCAACTTCCTTAACTACGTATGGTACACCTGTAATTAATTCACCAGTTGATTTGTCGAAAGCGTTCGCAGCAATAACGGGGAAGTTCATTCCGTCATAGCCCGCAGTGCCCTTTTTAAGTGGATGTTCACCACCATTGATCATGCGGCGCAATTCAGTAATCCCTTCGTCAAATTCATGATTTCCAAGTGTACCGACATCCATGCCGATTGCTTCCATGACTTCAACCGTCGGCTCATCTTGGAATAATGCTGACACTAGCGGGCTGCCGCCAATCATGTCACCAGCATGAACTACTAATGTGTTCTCGTTTGTAGCTTCACGTTGCTTGATGGCTGCAGCTGTATATTCCATACTGCCAGTCAATACATCTTGTCCATCTCTTTTTACTTTTGTATCCGTATCCAGCTGGCCGTGTAAATCGTTTAAGCCAAGAAGCTGAATATTAACAGGAGTAAAACCAATGTCTAATTTAAAAATTCCAAATCCAGAAGGATCTGTTTTCCCAGTATAGGAAATGTTACTTCCTTCTTTAAGATACTTTTCAGCCGCTGGTGATGTTGTAAATGTAACGTTCACATCTCCTGGGATTGGTGCAATGGACCAGTTGTTATCAGCTGTTGGAGTGATTTCTTTCATCTCCGTGATATAATCCATCAAAATTTGACGGTTCTCATCAGCAGAATCAACAACCAATTCGCTGCCTTTTACACCAGGGAAGTTACCGCCGCCGCCAGCACGATAGTTATTGGTAACAACGATAAAGTCCTGATTAGGATCTACAGGCTGGCCGTTATAAGTCAAGTCAACGACACGGCTAGAATCTGGGTTAATAATATTTCCAGCAGGGTCATACTTAGCAGGAGTTGTAACATCGATTTGATATTGAACTCCGTCAATCACATCAAAGTTATAAACTTGGAACTTTGGATTTAATAACTCTTGTTCCTCAGTTTTAGTAGGGTCAATGGTATTGAATTTCCCAGCGGTCATTTCAATCCACTCTTTCACTACAGAGCCCTTTACCTTAATAGCCTTCAATGTGTTGTCATACAGGTATAAGTCCCCGGCACTGCGGATGGTTAAATCACCTGCTTGGATTTCAGTGTATTCTGCCACTCCGTTACGGCCTGCTTTAAAAGGTGCCCCTACAGAAAGGATTGGCAGATCCTGATATTCAGGCTTACTTTGGGCAATGTATTTTTCTACATACCATTTTTGTGCATTTGTCACTACTTGGATCGAAGGATCATCTTGTACCAGTGAGAAATAGCTGTGTATGTCGTCAGTTGTCTTTCCGATAGGAGTATTTACATACTCCACAGTTGCTTCATGATCAGCCTTAACGGCGTCAACGATAGATTGAACTGGTTTAACGGAAGAAATATCACGTGTTTCAGATTGTGAGTTTACTACAGACCATTTCCCTTTTTCCTTTTTTAAAGAAAGGTCAATAATTCCTAAAGAACCGCCGCCGTAACCAGCTTGAACTGCTGGAACTCCGTTAATCGTCCCTTTCTCATTGTCTACACCTAGAAGAGGATGACCATCAACACCCTTGAATAAACCGTCAAGTGATTTAATGTCTTTTGCAGGGAATAATTTGTGAGTATGCGAGAAGGTAATCGCGTCAATACCTTTTACTTCACTTAATGCATAAATGACATCCTCTGAACTGTTTTTATTACCGCTAAATCCAGAGTGAGTCATGGCAACAATAACATCAGCACCCTCTTCTCTCATTTGCGGAATAAATTTCTTTGCCGTTTCAACAATGTCTTTGGTAATTACTTTACCGTCAAGATTTGCCTTGTCCCACTCGTTAATCTGAGGAGGAACGAAGCCGATAAAGCCAACTTTAATAACATGTTTTTTTCCTTGTTGGTCCACTACTTTTTTGTTAACGATTTTGTAGGGTGTAAATTTATTCTGGTCATTATCTGGATTCATATCATGGTCATCTACGTAAACGTTTGCATTGACGTAAGGGAAATTGGCATCATCATATGCTTCTTCTAGATAATCTAGACCATAGTTAAACTCGTGGTTACCTAATGTAGCAATATCATAGTTCATTTGGTTCATCGCTTTAAATACTGGGTGAACTTCTCCGTCTTTAAGCGGATCAATTTTTGCCTTATACGTTCCTAATGGAGTCCCTTGAATTAAGTCGCCATTATCAACTAATACACTGTTTGCTGTTTCCGCACGAGCAGTTTCTATAAGAGCTGCTGTACTAGCTAAGCCAACTTTCAGGTATTCTGCATTTTTGTAATAGTCATAGTTTAATAGATTTGTATGTATATCTGTTGTTTCCATAAGCCGAAGCTCTAAGATAGGATTTTTGTCTGCTTTCGGTGCTGCGTTTACTTGTGTTGCTGAAAAGAATGGAGATGCAAGAAGCGTTACAGCTAGAGATGATGAAATAATTTTCTTTGAACTACGTAATTGTCTCTTTTTCAACATGTACACCTTCCTAGTAATCTAGTATTATTTTACTCAAAAAATATTTTGGGACATTCCTTCCTAATAATAAGAAAATTACTTGTATTAGGTAAGGGGATTAAGTCGTAGGTCTAAGAGAGGGGGGTAGGGCCAATTTCTTAGTAGGCAGTTGTTTAAAAAAATGCATGAAAATATTTTTGCTATTACTAAGAGTAGAATCTAGTTAAGGTCAATGAGATTGAAAAAAAGAGAAAGAACTGTAGTGAAACCTTCTACGGTTCTTTCTCATTTTTTCATTAAATGTCTAAAAGATAGAATATATTATGTCTGCACATTTAAAATAGTAGTAAACACTTTATGATAGCCATAAAAACCAAGTATGGCAATAATGGGGCCAGTAAAGAGAATGATCAGAAAGGGAAGATAGCTAATACTAACATAGAGAACAATGATGCAAATTACTACAATCCCGAAAGAGAATACCGGATTTGCGATGGTAATAATTAGAACGTTTTTTAAGCTCTGTGTAAGTTTTGATTCTGTATGTACTGTATCTGAAAAAAAGTACAAAGTATAAAGAAATAAGAAGGCTAAAATAAATAAAACAATGAAATTTACAAAAGATACATCCGATTTGATGTATAAGAAATCTACTATCCCCACTAACCATAGGAAGGATAGGATAAATCCGCCGAAGAGACTCCGTTTATAGTTCTCTTTATAGAACTTCCAGAAGGATTGAACAATTTTAATTTCCTCTTTCATGAACCACTTTCTAACAACTCCAAACATAGCCGTAGTGGCAGGAAATAACAAGAATGGTGAAAAGACTACAATCGTTAGTATGATCATAAGAATCTGACTTGTGTGTTCAACAAGGACAAGAAGCAAGCTTAAATAAGTTATGGGTAAGTTAAATACTAACCATGTTATGTTCAATGCAGCCAAATTCGTAATCCATTCAAAGACGGGCTGCATTCTCCCGAATACATTATTCAACGACTTCCACTCCTCTTCCATTCATCTTTTTTCAATAAAACATATAAATATAACTTTGTAAATCTATTATTTTAATTGTCTTAATGGTCAAATATCCTTATCAACTATTATCTCTAAATTACCATGGATAATTTCTATAATATTTGGGGTGTTTTAGGGTCGGGGAAAGATGCTAGAGTTAGGATAGCGATTACATTTATGTTTTTTTCTTTGTAACCGTTTCCTTTATGACACTAAATAACACTTATATAGAGAGGATGAGAAATAGATGGAAAAATTAGCAGACAAAAAGATAAACGAATTTCCCTTTCATAATCCCGATTTACCATTGGAAGCTAGACTAAATGATCTTCTTTCAAGATTAACATTTGTAGAAAAGGTTAATTTAATGTGTCAATACCAGCCCGCAATTGACCGACTTGGAATAAAGGCACATAAACAAGGAACGGAAGCAGCCCACGGTATGGCCTGGTTAGGGAAGGCGACCACTTTTCCACAGACCATAGGATTAGCTTGTACGTGGAACCAAGAATTACTGAAGGAAGTTGGGGATGTCATAAGTAGTGAGGCTAGGGCTTTTCATAAGAAAAATCCAGAAGTCAATGGATTAACATTATGGGCTCCAACTGTTGATATGGAAAGAGATCCAAGGTGGGGAAGAACAGAAGAGGCATATGGTGAGGATCCATATTTAACAGGAAAACTAACAGCCTCCTTGGTAAAAGGAATTCAGGGAGATCATCCATTTTTCTTCAAAGCTGTTGCGACGCTAAAACATTTTCTAGCTAACAACAATGAGATTCACCGTGGCAGCTGTTCAGCAAGTATTGATCCTAGAAATATGCACGAATATTATCTGAAAGCTTTTGAAATGCCTTTTAAAGAAGGCGGTGCCTACTCCATGATGACGGCATATAACTCCATTAATGGGACACCGGCCATTCTTCACCCTTATGTCAAAGAAATCGTAAAAGAAAAATGGGGAATGAACGGTTTCATAGTCAGTGATGCAGCAGATCTATTAGGTGTGGTAAGAGAGCATGGGTATTATGCTAATCATGCCCAATCGGTTGCTGATGCGATTAAAAATGGAATTGATAGTATGACAGATGATTTTGAGGAAACCACAAAGGCAATATTTGAAGCAGTGGAAAGAAATTTAATCAATGAAAATGACTTAGATTGTGCATTGAGAAATACATTCCGGGTCCGTTTTCGTCTGGGAGAATTTGACCCAGCTGAAAATAATCCATATTCAACGATTACTGAATCCATTATTTGTGATCCGAAACACGCTGAAATATCGAATCGTGCTGCAAAAGAATCGGTTGTTCTTTTAAAAAATGAAAATAGTACTTTACCTTTAAATAAGAATGCTCTTAATAAGGTATCGGTTATCGGCCCGTTAGGAGATATCGTTTTTCGAGATTGGTATTCAGGAGATTTTCCTTATTCCACTACCCCTTACGAAGGAATAAAAAACAAGTTGGAAGGAAAACAAGTAACATTCCATAGCGGAAATGATAAGATCATGTTAAAACAAGGAAATGATTTTGTTGCTTTAGGAGCAGAAGAAAACAGTCCGCTAATCATTACTAAGCAAGAAAAACATGAAGCAGCAGTGTTTGAGCTTTCGGATTGGGGATGGGGAAGCTATACAGCCCGTTCATTGGATAATGGTAAGTACGTAACCAGTGCTGACGATAAAAATATTGCGGCCTCTGCTGATGAAATCTATGGATGGTTTGTAAAAGAGGTTCTTCATTTTATTCCTGAAAATGAAAGCAAGCTTACGCTGTCAACTTGGAATAATCATGCTGTCGTTTTAGGTGAAAGCGGCAGATTGCAAGTTTCTGAGGATGTTGATAGCAGCCATTCTATTTTACTTGAAAAAGAAATCATTGAAAGTGGGCTGGAAGAAGCGGTTAAAGCAGCCAAAGAATCTGATGTGGCGATTGTATTTGTTGGGAATAATCCTGTTGTTAATGGCAAGGAAGAAATTGACCGGCCGGATATTACCTTAGCCCAAGCACAAGAACGCTTAATTAAAGAAGTATATAAAGTGAACCCTAATACAATTGTTGTTGTGGTTGGAAGCTATCCGTTTGCCATTAATTGGGTGGATGATAATATCCCAGCCATCCTTTACACCTCACATGGCGGTCAAGAATTAGGGAATGCCATAAGCGATGTATTATTTGGTGATTATAATCCAGCGGGGCGATTAAATATGACATGGTACCGCTCTGTCAGTCAATTACCCAATATTTTAGACTACGACATTATTAAGGGGAAGCGCACGTATCAGTACTTCGATGGAGATGTACTCTACCCATTTGGCCACGGAAAATCATATTCAAATTTTGAATATAGTAATCTTAGACTAAATGCTAGCGAAATAAAAGAGCACGAAGGAATAACCATCAGAGTTAACGTGAAAAATCAGGGTATCCTTGATGGTGATGAGGTCGTACAATTATACATCCGTTCACTAGATTCCCGATTCCAAAGGCCGCTTAAGCAGCTAATTGGTTTTAAAAGAGTTTCAATTAAAGCTGGAGAATCACAACAAGTACAATTTACCATAAATGCTAGTGAACTAAGTGTTTGGGATGTTACAAGGGATAAATATTGTGTGGAATCAGGACTATATGAGTTATTGGTTGGTAAATCATCCTCTGATATACAACTGCAGGAACGATTAAAGGTAAATGGTGAAACCATACCTTTACGAAATCTCTACGTGAATACCAGAGCAGAAAACTATGATGATTATAATAGGACTGTCATCAATGAGTGTAAAGAAGGCGGTCATTCCGTCCAGATGAAACCAGGATCTTGGATTATGTTTTCCGATGTAGATACTAGCAAAGGCTTACAATCGATTGAAGTTCGAGCTGCCAACAAATCAGAAAAAACCGAGATAGATATTTATCTAGGATCTCCTGGAGGAGAAAAGATTGGCCAGCTAGTGGTCCATAACACAGGAAGCAGTCAAAGCTGGCATACCGTAACAGGATCAGTTGCATTACCTGAAAATGCGGTAAATTTCAACATTTATTTTGTATGTAATGGTGAGATATTGATCAGTTATTTCCGTTTTATTGCTTAATTTAGAGCCTAGGACTATAAAGGTGAGAAGGTCAGGCAGGCAGTCATGCCTACTGGCCTTTTCAAATTAGAGGTGAAATAGTGGAAACTGCCAAAAGTAATGATTTGAAGTTATGGTATACATCTCATGCCTCGAAGTGGGAAGAAGCAGTGCCTATTGGAAATGGACGATTAGGAGCCATGGTCTTCGGAGGTGCAAAGTACGAAAGAATTCAAATGAATGAAGATACACTGTGGTCGGGGGAACCAGGAGCAAAGATAAATAAAAATGCCCTTCATACATTAGAGATGGCAAGAGAGCTTATTTTTAAAGGTGAGTATTTTGAGGCTGAACAGTTAATAGAAAAGAATATGGTTGGAGAAGATTGTGAAGCGTACCAGCCTCTAGGTGATTTGACTATTGAACATATTTGTGAAGGAGCTGTAACAAGGTTTCGGCGTGAATTAGACATACAGAGTGCTGTGGCCATGACCGAATATCAAATTAAGGGTTGTACGTATCGTAGAGAAACGTTTGTAAGTTACCCTGATCAGGTTCTTGCTATAAGGTTAAGAGCTGAAGGTCCCAGCACTCCTGCAATACACCTGAGAGTTCAGCTAGACTCTTTACACCCGTATGGAATTACAGAAACCCATAACAAGCTCATTCTGAAAGGAAAGAGCCCTATTTCCCTGAAAAATCCTGGTGAGATTTTATACGATGAGCATCGTGGTTTAAGCTTCCAAATCCATTTGCTCGCAGCTAAAGGGAACATATCATTGACAAATGGAAAAATGGATATTACCGGTGAGAATGAAGTTGTTTTGCTGCTAACTGCTAAAACAAATTTTACAGCCTTTAATGAAATGCCCAACCCGGATTTAAGCATAGTTGAAAGCCAATGCCAGAAGATTTTAACCACAGCTTCAGAAAGAGGTTTTGATGAATTAAAGCATCGTCATACTGACGATCATCAGTCTTTATTTAATCGTGTTTCCCTATTTCTCGGCGGTGAGGAACAACATGAAAAACTGCCCACAAACGAAAGACTGGAACGTTATAAAAGCAACCGGAATGATTCTTCACTGGAGGCATTGTATTTCCAGTACGGACGATATTTGTTGATTGCATGTTCTAGACCTGGTACTCAGGCAGCAAATCTGCAAGGAATATGGAATCCGTATATTCAACCACCGTGGAATAGTGACTATACGACCAATATAAATACGGAAATGAACTATTGGCCCGCAGAAGTTTGTAATTTAACTGAATGTCATGAGCCTCTTTTTACTATGATCGATGATTTATGTCTAACAGGAGAAAAAACAGCAAAAGAATTATATGGAGCAAGGGGCTTTGCTGTTCACCACAATGTTGATTTATGGCGGATGTCTACTCCGACATCTGGCCAAGCCTCATGGGCCTTTTGGCCAATGGCAGGGGCTTGGCTGACAAGTCATTTATGGGAACATTTTTTATTCACTAGTGATGAGAAGTTCCTTAAGGAAAAAGCCTACCCATTAATGAAAAGCGCTGCACAGTTTTGCTTAGATTGGTTAATAGAGGGACCAAACGGGTACTTAGTTACAAATCCGTCAACATCACCGGAAAATAAATTTCTTTCCCATAAGGGTAAGCCAACTGCTGTTTCCTATGCTTCAACTATGGATGTAACGTTGATCAGAGAGTTATTTCTAAATTGTCTAAATGCCTCTCAAGCATTAAGCATTCAAGATGATTCCACAAACGAACTCTCCCATGCGTTAGAAAAGCTGGTGCCATTCAAGATTAATTCTAATGGATGCTTGCAGGAATGGGTGGAGGATTTTCCTGAGCATGAACCTGGTCATAGACATGTATCACATTTATATGGGCTATACCCAGGTAACCAAATTAACCATATTGAGACCCCGCATTTAGTTGAGGCTGCACAAAAATCCTTAGCCTGCCGCATAGAGAACGGCGGCGGGCATACCGGCTGGAGTTGTGCTTGGCTAATAAATCTATTTGCACGTCTTCACGATGACAGAAATGCACATCTATATATACAAACATTATTAGCACGTTCCACACATCCGAACCTTTTCGATGATCATCCTCCCTTCCAGATTGACGGTAACTTCGGCGGGACTGCAGGAATCGCAGAGATGCTCGTCCAAAGCCATTTGGGGGAAATTGAGCTTTTACCCGCATTACCCGATGCGTGGAGTAGTGGTAAAGTTAGCGGCTTAAGAACAAGAGGTGGTTTTGAGGTAAAGATGGAGTGGGCTGAAGGCAAACTAAAAATAGCAGAAATAACATCAAGTAGTCAAAACCAGCTAAAAGTTTCATATAAGGGCAAAACAATAAGAATGGAAAAAGAAGATGGTACATTCGTATCAGCTAATGAGCTGACAGTAGAGAAAAATGAAACCATTAAAGTTATGGCACTGGAGTAATCACAGGTTTTATAAAAACTGCACATGAGGAGTGAAAGGTATGATAAGTACAAAAATCCCAAAAATGATTTATGGCGGAGACTACAACCCAGAACAGTATGACCGTGACACAATGAATGAAGATATTACGATGTTTAAAAAGGCTAACATTGATTTTGTTCGAGTAAATATATTTGCGTGGGCAACTTCTCAAAAGGACGAGGTTACCTATGACTTTACCTGGTTAGATGAAGTGATTGACACTTTATATGACAATGGGATCCAAGTTGGAATTGGAACAGGAACGGCAGCCCATCCCGCCTGGATGGCAAAGAAGTATCCTGATATCCTTAGGACTGAATTTGATGGGAAGAAAAGAAAGTTTGGCGGCAGACATAATTCATGTCCAAACAGTCTTACCTACCGAAAATATGCATCTCTATTTGTTGGAAAACTAGTTGCACACTATCAAGATCATCCGGCAGTACTGCTTTGGAATATATCTAACGAATGGGGCGGCGCCTGCTATTGCGAAAATTGTGAGAAGGAATTTCGAGTTTGGCTAAAAAAGAGATACCAATCATTAGATAACGTGAATAGAGCGTGGAATACTAGTTTTTGGGGCCATACGTTTTACGAATGGGACGAAATTGTAACACCCAATCTTTTAAGTGAGCACTTCGGAGAAAGGCAAACGATGTTTCAAGGGATATCGTTAGATTATGCCCGGTTTAATTCTGATAGTATGCTAGAATGCCATAAAATGGAGTATGAATTGATTAAAAAATCCATACCGGAAACAATTGTTACGACCAATATTATGGGCGCATATAAACCTTTAGATTATCAGAAATGGGCCCCTTATATGGATGTAATTGCTTGGGATAATTATCCGTCTATGAATACACCCGTAAGTTATACAGCTATGATGCATGATTTAATGCGAGGGTTGAAGAATGGCGAACCGTTTATGTTAATGGAACAAACACCAAGTCAGCAAAATTGGCAGCCATACAACTCTTTAAAGCGTCCTGGTGTGATGCGCCTATGGAGCTATCAGGCAGTTGCTCATGGGTCTGATTCCGTATTATTTTTCCAAATGAGACGTTCCAGAGGGGCATGTGAAAAATTTCATGGTGCTGTGATTGAACATGTTGGTCATGAAAACACGAGAGTTTTCCGTGAAGTTGCAGAACTTGGTGAAGAACTTATTCAGTTAAATGATAGGTTACTAGATTCGAGAGTTACCGCTAAAGCAGCGATTGTATTTGACTGGGATAATTGGTGGAGTGTTGAATATTCAAGTGGTCCGTCCATAGCATTGAAATATGTAGATGAAGTCCATAAATACTACAAAGCATTGTTTGATCAGAATATTCAAGTTGATATGGTAAGTGTAGAAGCAGATTTAACTCAATACGAAGTTGTCATCGCACCTGTTTTGTATATGGTAAAGCCAGGATATGCGAAAAAGATAGAGGAATTTGTTGAAAATGGCGGGACTTTTTTAACAACCTTCTTTAGTGGAATTGTAGATGAAAATGATCTTGTTACACTTGGAGGTTACCCTGGTGAACTGCGTAAGGTATTAGGAATATGGTCAGAAGAAATTGATGCACTTCCTCCAGAACATAGTAATAAGATTGTGACGGAGAAGGAATATGGCAATCTAAAGGGGACTTATACTTGTAATCTGTTATTTGACCTTATTCATTCTGAAGGTGCGGAGGTAATAGCAACGTATGGGGAAGATTTCTACCAGGGAAGACCAGTGGTAACAATGAATAAGTTTGGCAAAGGGCAAGCATGGTATATTGCATCAAGCCCTGATTCATCATTTTTGGCAGATTTAATGAATGGAATTGCTGAAGAAAAGGGAATTAAAAACGAAATTACAGCAAATAAACATGGAATAGAAATAACAAAACGAGCAAAGGGAGATAAAGTCTTTATTTTTGTATTAAATCATAATCATGATTCAGTACGTGTTGAGCTGCATGGTATAAGTGGTGTTAATCTATTAACTAAAAGGAATGTAGTAGAATCTATTGAACTAGGTTCATTTGATGCAGCTATTATTGAGCAAGAGTAAACGCTTAAAAATCGGAGGGGCTATATAATTATTAATAGCCTCTTTGTTAATAGAATTTTCTAAAAATCACCATAAATAAATTGCTAATCTTATAAACTACTATAGAATAAGAAATATCCATGAAAGGTTACTAATTAAAGCGCTTACGCGTTATTGTTTTGGTGGTGCAATTTTATGAGGAAAATTAAAAACTATTTTAATAATATGAAGCTCCAATCTAAGTTAGTATTTTCTTTTATCATAGCCGTTTTCATTCCTTTGCTCACGGTTGGTTCCTTTTTAACACATGAATTAAGATCGAATGCTCTTTCTGAGACAAAAGAACAAGTATCATCAGATTTAGAAAGAGTCAAAAAGCGAACGGCGGAGACATTAGAAAAGGCGATTTATGTATCAAATAATTTAACCTTAGATACTGAACTAAAGGAATTGGTTAATACACATTATCGTACCATTCATGAGGTTGTTTCAGCTTATAATAATTATCATAAATTTGACGAATATCTAAAAACCTATCAAGAAATTTCCAATATACGTGTTTATACAAAAAATGAAACGATGTTAAATAACTGGAGGTTTATGCCCGAAAACACCATTCATAATGATTTTTGGTATCGTTCAGCTAAAGAAGCTCATGGATTGATAGGGTGGTATTATATCCCAGATGAGACAAAAAAGAATCGAAAATTTTTAAGTTTAGTTCGTAATATTAATTACCATGATGATAAAACAAATGCTGTTCTTGTGATAGATGTTAACAATAAACATCTGTCAGATATGCTCAGCCAAGAACGAACGCCAGTTATGATTCTAGATGACAATGATTATATTGTAGTATCGAATCGGACAAAATTTATCGGAAAGAAGATTGATGAAGTTGTTAAGATTGATATCCCTCCTAGTGAATGGTCAGGTACATTTACTGGAAAGGTTGATGGAGAAAAATCTGAGGTACTCGTAGATATTTTATTACCAGAGATTAGTTCTAATAAGGTAAGGTTCGTTTCCGTCATACCTAAGAAGATTATTATGGCGGATGCGAACCGCTTTCTACTGTTGGGTTTTGTTGTAATCGCATTCAGTTTAATTATTGCTATTATGTTAATCTACTTCTTCTCAAAGCTTCTAGCAAACAGATTCCTAAAACTTGGTGAACAAATCGATACGATTTCAGAAGGGAATTTGACCGTTGATATCCATGTGGATGGGGAAGATGAGATAGGGTTATTATCAAATCAAGTAAATCATATGGTTCTAAATATAAAAGAGCTAATAGACCAAGTGGAGAAAGCACATATCAAAAACAACATATTAGAGAAGCGTCAACAGGAAATTAAACTAAAAATGATGGCAAGTCAAATAAACCCTCACTTCCTTTTCAATGCCCTAGAATCGATTAGAATGAAAGCTCATATGAAGGGTGAAAAGGAAATAGCAGGTGTGGTCAAGCTGCTCGGAAAATTAATGAGAAAAAGTATTTCTGTTACAGGAGAACTGATAACGCTGCAAAGTGAAATAGAATTAGTCAAGTGTTACCTTGACATTCAAAAATTCCGTTATGATGATCGTTTATCCTATTCATTAAATATTGATCCCTTATCAGAAAATAATTTAATACATCCGCTTATCATACAGCCTCTCGTAGAGAATGCAGTGCTTCACGGTTTAGAAGACCAATCACATGGGGGAAACGTAGAAATCACAACAAAGATGATGGGTGAGGAATTACATGTAATTGTTTCAGATAATGGCAAAGGTATCAGTGAAGATAAATTGGTATCCATCAACAAGGTACTAGAAAAAACAGAAGATAATAGAGGAAATAGAATTGGATTAGTAAATGTGCATCAAAGGCTTACACTTACATTTGGTGACCGAAGCGGTCTTTCCATTAAGAGCAATCCTAATAGTGGGACAAAGGTATCATTTGTCATACCAGTAAGGGGGAATAATCATGTATAACGTGTTAATAGTTGATGACGAGCCGATGATCCGAGAAGGTATGAAAACACTTATACCATGGGAAGAGTTTGGTTTCCAAGTAATCGATACAGCAAAAGATGGTAAAGAGGCTTTAGAGAAATATAGGGCAAATGAAATACACTTAATTATAGCCGATATACGGATGCCACGGATGAGCGGTATTGAACTGATCCAAACAATCAGAAAAGAGGATAATAAAGTACAGTTTATTATTTTGAGCGGGTATGCCGATTTTGAATATGCCCAGAAGGCTATCAGAGAAAATGTAGCTGGTTATTTATTAAAACCTGTTGAAGAAGAGGATTTAATGGGTTTTATTCAAAAGATTAAGGTGAATTTAGACAAGGAACAATCAGTTAATCAGGTAAGGACTGTCAGTTTACAGGAAGTCAGACACACTGTATTACAAACGCTTATTGATCGGAATGAAAAGGTGTCTATCGAAGAAATATATGGGGATATTTCGGAACTTGGATTGGATGGAAGGTTTTATCAATTGGCTATGATACAGCTGTTTCATAATACTAACTTAGAACTTGAGGATTTTAGACAGCAATTAGCTCAAGATCTAGAAGGGAATTGGGGTTATTTATTTATTAAAGATCGTAATCTGTGTATCTTACTAAAAAACATAAGACCAAGCCTAAAATCTTATAATGAGCTGTATGATAAAGTCAAAAGCTATCTTAAAAACTCGTCAATTGTTATGTGCTTAAGCGAAGTCTTTGATGAGATTAGCTCTTTAGGTTCAGAGTATAGTAGTACAAAGACTATACTTGATAATCAATTCTTTTATAAAGAGACAAAATTTCTTAGAAGTGACTCAGACCTTGTTTTTCAACCTAAAGAGGAATACCTGCAGGGTATGCCGTTAAATGAGTTTCCAGTGCATTCCTATGCGGAAAAGTTATATTTTGCCCTTGATGCGTTAAATGGAAAAGCAATGAAAGATGAAATAATCAATGCTGCTCAAATGATGATTAGTAACAATCATACAGAAGTGAAAATAAAAATTAATTATATACGCTTATTATCTCTAGTTTTTAGTAAATGTTCCGTAAATAAGCCAGAGCTTGGCGAGACATTATCCGATGTAAATGCAGAACTGCACAAAATAAATAGTAAAACTACTATCCAGTCACTACTAGAGTTTATTTATAGTTTATTAAATAAAGTAATTACTAGTCTAAATGTTGGGAATCATGAAGACCAACTAAAAAAACTGGTGGATTTCATCCATCGTAACTATCAAGAAAATCTAAAGCTTGAAAGTCTAGCTAGGGTATTCGATTACAATAGTGCATACTTGGGTAAGATTTTTAAAAACCATACCGGGGAATATTTTAATACGTATCTAGATATGGTTAGAATGGAAAATGCAAAGAAATTATTATCGGGTGGTATGAAGGTATATCAAGTAGCTGAAAAGGTAGGGTACTCTAATGTAGATTATTTCCATAATAAATTTAAAAAATATATTGGAATGTCCCCGAGTAACTTTAGAAAGGAAAAGCTGTAACGTACACGTTTCTATCGGTGTACGTTCTTTTTTTATGAATTCCTTGGCCGCCTTATATCAAAATTTTATATGATTTTTGTTTCAATTTGTTAGGTATTATGACCATTATGAATGCGTTATCATTGGTATATAAGTAAGAAGGAGGTCTAATGGGTGAAAGCGGTTACTAGCAAAGAGAAATCAATGACTATTATTCAAAAACCGAAGAAAAAGAGCTTCTGGAAAACATTTGTACAGCAAAAATATTTATATTTAATGTCTGTCCCTTTTGTCCTTTTAGTTATTGTTTTTAATTATTTTCCTTTGTGGGGCTGGTCAATGGCATTTCAAAATTATAAGCCAGCTCTATCTCTTTTCCAGCAAGAATGGGTTGGGTTCGAACATTTTATAGAACTGTTTTCAGACGAACGGTTTTATCGGGCACTTAGAAATACACTTGGTATGAGCCTTCTTGGATTAACGGTAGGTTTTGTAATGCCGATTATCTTTGCGGTCCTGTTAAATGAAGTCCGGTTGTCCGTATTTAAACGAACAGTCCAGACCATTACTTATTTGCCTCACTTCGTATCTTGGGTGGTTGTTGCGGGCATCGTAACCAAAATGCTCTCTACGGATGGCGGAGTAATTAATGAAATGTTAGTAAGCCTAGGTATTCTTGATAAACCTGTCCAATTTATGGCAGAAGGTACGTATTTTTGGGAAATTGTTGTAGCTTCTGATATTTGGAAAGAGATGGGATGGAATGCAATTATTTTCCTTGCTGCAATCTCAGGAATTGACTCTCAGCTATATGAGTCAGCAAAGGTAGACGGTGCAGGCCGATTGAGACAAATATGGCACGTAACGCTTCCAGGTATTAGGCCAACGATACTCGTTTTATTAATTCTTAATATCGGCCATTTGACAAGTATTGGGTTTGAGAAACAAATGCTGTTAGGGAATAACTTAGTCGTTGATTATGCAGAAGTACTAGATTTGTATGCATTGAATTATGGAATCGGGTTAGGTCGATTCTCATATGGGACTGCGATTGGAATATTTAACTCTGTAATCAGTATTATTCTATTATTTGTGGCTAATGGAATTTTCAAGAAATACTCAAACTCCAGTGTAATGTAAGGAGGAACAAAATTGAGAAGACATAATACACTTAGCAAAACAGTAATGAAAGATCGTTTGTTTGATAGTTTTATATATATCTATTTGCTCTTTATTTCGGTAATAACTCTATATCCTTTTTTAAACGTATTAGCCATTTCTCTGAATGAGTCACTAGATACTGTTCGAGGCGGGATTCATATATGGCCAAGATCGTTTACATTAGACAATTATAAAGAAATATTCCAATACGATAACTTGATTACAGGATTTATAAACTCAGCTTCTCGTACTATTATTGGCACAATCCTTGGAGTGCTTTCTTCTGCTATGGTTGCATACACACTAAGCCGTGCAGACTTTCAAGGGAGGAAATGGTTCTCAACTATCATTGTTCTGACGATGTATTTCTCAGGCGGGCTGATTCCGGGTTACATGTTAATTAGAGATTTAGGATTAATTAATAGTTATTGGGTTTACATTATCCCTGGTATTGTAAATGCATTTAATATTATCATCGTTCGTTCCTTTATTGATGGACTTCCCTATGCTTTGCAGGAATCAGCAAAGATTGATGGGGCAAATGACTTTACAATCTTCTGGAAAATTATCATGCCATTGTGTAAGCCTGTTTTAGCTACGGTTGCATTATTCGTTGCTGTTGGGCATTGGAACTCCTGGTTTGATACTTATTTATACAATAGCATGAATGAAAATCTAACTACCTTGCAATATGAATTAATGAAAATCTTACAAAATACGTCAATGGGAAGTACGGATCCTAATTCGATGAAAGGGATGACGGCAGATCAATTAAAAACATTTGTTTCTCCTGAATCAATAAAAATGGCCATTTCCATTGTTACTATTGTTCCGATCTTAGTCATCTATCCTTTTGTTCAAAAGTATTTTGTTCAAGGAATGACGATTGGCGCAGTAAAAAGTTAGGGTGACATACAGGATAACTTGTTACTAAAACTTAGCTGCAGGGGGTGATTGGAGAAAGGAAGGTAAGAGTATAGGTGATATAACGATTCGTCGATGTAAAATACCAATAAGAGACTATAGGGGGATATATCATGAAAAAGCGTATGAGCAAAATCACTTTGTTATTAGCTGCTTGCTTTGTACTAATCGTTTCTGGCTGTACAAGTAAGTCTAATAGTGATGGTGAGAAAAATAAAGAAGGCCTGACAGAGTTCACATTATTCAGTGCTGATCCACATTCCCAGTGGGATGATATGAGCAGCCCTGTAAGTAAAATAGTAAAAGAAAAAACAGGAGTAACATTAAAACCAGAATTTGACGTAAATGGCGGGGACCAAAAGATTGCCCTAATGGTTGCAAGCGGTGAATACCCAGATTTAATCACACCAAAAGGCGGAGCAGGTACCTTAGTTGAAGCCGGCGCACTTATCGATCTTACTGACCTTATAGAAGAGCATGCTCCAAACTTGAAAAAAATCTATGGCGATTACATGAACCGTTTAAAATGGAGCAGTAAAGATGAATCTATCTATATTTTGCCAACAACTGCCGTAGATACAGAATATTTTAGTCCAGGACATGGTGTTGGACTACAGCACTCAGTAGTAAAGGAACTAGGATTTCCTGAAATCAAAACGCTAAAGGATTATGAAAACGCGATTAAACAATATAAAGAAAAGTACCCAGAAGTGAATGGGCAGCCTACGATTGGATTATCATTACTCGCAGATGATTGGCGTATTATGATTTCTACCACAAATCCAGCTTTCTGGACAACAGGAGTATCAGATGATGGTGAATTCTATGTTGATCCTAAAACATATGAAGCCATCTTCCATTACAAACGTCCAGAAGAAAAAGAGTATTTCCGCTGGTTAAACCATATGAATGCTGAAGGATTATTAGACCCAGAAAGCTTTGTTCAAAAATACGATCAATACTTAGCAAAATTATCTTCCGGTCGTGTATTAGGGATAATTGATGATGATTGGCAATTTGCTGAGGCACAGCGTTCATTACGTGAACAGGGTTTACATGACAAAATGTATGGATTATACCCTGCAACGTTAACGGAGGGTATGAAACATGCTAACTTCCAAGATGCTGGCTACCTGGCAGGATGGGGTATTGGTATTACTGTTGATTGTAAGGATCCAGTAGCAGCGATTAAGTTCCTTGATTATCTTGCTTCAGAAGAAGGTCAAATGCTTCAAAACTGGGGTATTGAAGGGGAACATTACACAATCGAAGATGGTAAACGAGTCATTTCTGATGAAGAAATGGATAAAAGAAATAACAATGCTAACTATGTAAAAGAAACTGGAATTGGTGTTCTAAAAGGGTTTGCACCGTCATATGGCGATGGTGTTCTAGACTCAAATGGACAGACCTATACCATCGCATCTCCAGAGCAAGTAAAAGATTCTTATACAGATGTAGAAAAAGAGGTGCTTTCTAACCTTGGCGTTGAAATGTGGAAAGAGCTATATCCGCAAAAAGATGAATTCCCTGTAAAACCTTGGGGGGTAGCTTATAATATCCAGGTTCCAAGTGATTCAGATCTAGCACTAATCGAACAAAAAGTACTAGATATCGTGAAGAAACGTATTCCTGAGGCCATTCTAGCAAAGCCTGCTGACTTTGATAAAATTTATGACAGCTTCTTAAAAGAAATTGATAAGGCTGGTGCAAAAGAAGCAGAATCAATGCGTACAGAACTAATTAAGGAAAGAGTAGAGCTTTGGAATAACTAAAAATGGACTAGGTGAATAAGAAACAAAATAAGAGACCCAAGTTATATCTGGGTCTCTTTTAAATAAAATACTATTCATTTTTAGTAGCTTGAATGGATTGAATAAATTACGAGGTGAAATTATGAAATTTACAGATGGTTATTGGTTAATTCGAGAAGGACTCGAGCTGATTTCTGGGGTGCAGTTTTTTAAAGCAACTCAAACCGGAAACACATTAAAAGTGCTAGTTGCGCCAAAGGATCTCTCCGACCGTGCGTTCCAGTTAGATACAGCATTATTGACAGTTGAATTCTCAGCTCCAATCGAAGATACAATTCGGGTAAAGATAATCCACCATAAAGGAAAAGTAAAGCGTGGACCAGAATTCAATTTATTTGAAAAGCCAGTTCCTGTTTCAATAGAGGAAAATGAAGACCAAATTCGTTTTACGAGCGGAAAAACGAGTGCAGTTATCAATAAAAAAGGACCATGGGAAGTCCAATACTTTTATAATGGCAAAAAAATGACTAGCAGCGGTTACAAGGCAATGACACATATTACCGAAATTGCTGATAAAACAACATATGTAAGAGAAGAATTGAATTTAGGTGTTGGGGAAAATATTTACGGTCTAGGAGAACGATTTACATCTTTTGTAAAGAATGGTCAAGTGGTTGAATTATGGAATCAGGATGGCGGTACGGCATCACAGCAATCCTATAAAAATATCCCCTTTTATCTATCCAATAAAGGATATGGAGTATTTATTAACCATCCAGAAAATGTTTCCTTAGAAATCGCTTCAGAAAAAGTATCAAAAGTTCAATTCAGCGTGAAAGGTGAATCATTAGAATACGTTATTTTTGGCGGGGAAACATTGAAAAGTGTAATAGCCAATTACACATCCTTAACAGGGAAACCTGCATTGCCGCCTGCCTGGTCATTTGGTCTATGGTTATCTACCTCTTTTACAACAAACTATGATGAAGAAACCGTTAATAGTTTTGTAGAAGGAATGAGGGAAAGAGATATCCCATTATCTGTTTTCCATTATGATTGTTTCTGGATGGAGGCATTAAACTGGACCGACTTTGAATGGGATCAGAAAATGTTCCCTGATCCAGATGGAATGTTAAAGCGGATGAAAGAGAAAAATCTAAAAATTTGTATTTGGATTAATCCGTATATTGCGCAAGAATCCAAACTATTTGATGAAGCCGCTGCTAACGGCTATCTTATTAAAAGGCCAAATGGAGATGTGTGGCAGTGGGATCGATGGCAGCCAGGGATGGGAATTGTTGATTTTACAAATCCAGCTGCTTGTGAATGGTATGCGGGCCATTTAAGAAGATTAGTAGATATGGGTGTGGATTCCTTTAAGACTGATTTTGGTGAAAGAATACCTGTGGATGTTGTTTACTATGATGGTTCAGACCCAGATAAAATGCACAATTATTACACATTTTTATATAACAAAGTAGTATTTGATGTATTAAAAGATAAGCTCGGAGATGGAGAGGTAACCTTATTTGCCAGGTCAGCCACTGCGGGTGGTCAACAATTCCCAGTCCATTGGGGCGGTGATTGCGATGCTACCTATGAATCTATGGCTGAAAGTATAAGAGGAGGATTGTCGCTTGGATTGACAGGCTTTGGATTCTGGAGTCATGATATTGGCGGATTTGAAAGCACGGCACCTGCTGATTTATTTAAGCGCTGGGTAGCATTTGGTTTATTATCTAGTCATAGCCGATTACACGGAAGTAAGTCCTACCGTGTACCATGGGCATATGATGAAGAAGCAGTAGAGGTAACAAAATTCTTTACAAAATTAAAGGCAAAGTTAATGCCGTATATTTTTAATTCAGCGAATGAATCTTCAACCCTGGGACTTCCAATGATGAGAGCAATGCTTCTTGAATTCCAAGATGATTTAGCTGCTGAAACACTTGATAGGCAATATATGTTCGGGGATTCTCTGCTTGTTGCGCCAATCCTAAATGAAGAAGGAGATGCCTCCTTTTATCTCCCAAAAGGAAAATGGACCCATCTATTAACAAATGAAATTGTGGATGGCGGAACATGGTTCCATGAGAATCATAATTATTTAAGTCTTCCTTTATATGCACGTCCAAACTCTATCATAGCGATAGGTACGGATGAATATAGTGCTGATTATGATTATGCGCAAAATGTAGAACTTCACCTATTCCAGTTAGAAGATGGTAAAACGACAAGTGTTACTGTACGTAACCCAAAATCAGAAGTAGAATTAGCCGTTACAGCCACTCGTTTTGGTAGTGAGCTTGTTGTAAATGTTACTGAAACAACAGGAAAACCTTGGTGTCTGTTAGTAAGAGGCATTTCAGAAATAAGTAAGGTGGATAATGTAATAGTGGAAGCAACTGAGCTAGGTATGAAACTTATACCAGAACAAGATACTCAAAGTTTTACAGTAGGTTTGTAACCAATAAGGTTTATGACAATCCTATAACTCAGAAAAAGCTATCCTTCATTTTTAATGAAGTGATAGCTTTTTTGCGTTAATGCGGCATATTGTTATTCATATTCATATTGTTAGTTGGCATTTGCCCCATTTGTTGCCCCATCGCTTGTCCTTGTGCAGGAGCAAATGAATTTCTGTAGGTATTCATATCTGTCTCTGCTAACTGAGGCACTTGATAGTAATGGTGTTTATTTTGATAAATAGAGAGTTCATAACCCATTTCAATACAATTTGGGATCGAATCAGCTAGAACACGGCGAACCACTGGATTGGTTGTTTCTAGAGCTGCCATCGTTTTCATGGAAGCACTTGATTTGCAAGAAGCGAGCATACAGCTTGAAATGTATTCATCATTAATTTCTGATACCGATTGCCAAGGTTTCTTTGGCTGTGTGGGCTTCATCCCATAAATGAAGTCGTTCCCTTGGTTCATCATATATTTTGAAGTAGGATGGGAAGGGTTTTGTCCGGTTTTAAAACATTCCACCGTGATATTGTATTCATCCTGCATAAATTTATATTGGCGATCAAGAATATCCAGCAATTCTGGATCCTGTACATGTTGTCGTAATAACATGTACGAATTCATTGCCCCAATGGCTGCGCCTAAAACCTCATTTATGTCAATTACCTCATGACCCCCATGATTAAGTTGTGGAGGTACATTTCCCGTATGCATGTTTTGGTGCATTTGTCCTTGTTGACCTTGTTGGTTTTGCATCATATTTTTCTCCTCCTAATTGATTGTTAACAGCCATAATTATTATGTTTCAATCGACCAGAGTTATTCACATTAACTATTTGTAAAAAAGATTGTAACGTAAAGGTTTTAGAAAAAACAAACAACGTCAATAATGACAACTAGTGAGTATAGGAGGTGCGTGAGAAGTGCAAGAAGAATTAAAGATTTTTTATCAGATATTTTCAACAACCAAAGACGCGATTGAAAAATTTATGAACATGCTTGACCCAGTCATTCAAAATGCGGCAGATGAACATGAAAGACTGTACTATCACCATATTTATGAAGAAGAGGAGCAGCGTTTATCCCGTTTGGTCGTACTTATTCCACTTATTCAGAAATTCCAACAAGTCAAAGATGAAAAAGAGTTTTCTCCAGCCAACAATGAATTCAATCGACTTTTACAGGAACTTAACCTCGAAAAGTTTGGTTTACATAATTTCGTTGAACACCTTGATTTGGCTCTATTTCGCTTCACCGATGCAGAGAGAAGCAGTTTATTAAACGGTTTAAGGGAAGTATCATATAAGGATTATCAGCAAATTAAACAAATGCTACTCGATATTAACAGTCGATTTGACACCAACTTTGTGGACCCACATGCCCATCATGATGATCACCATGATCATTTAGAACGGTCACAACCAGTGTCAGTTGCTACCCATGCTCCTCAGACTAAACAGAGAAGAGGATTTACGGTGGGAAGCTTAATCTAATGAAAAGAGAGGAAAGACCAATGAACAAATTACAATTATACCCAGATTCACCGTTATCCAGCCAAGAGTTTACGCAACTGGATCAAACAGTGATTGATGCTGCTCGAAGACAGCTCGTGGGTCGCCGTTTTATTGAATTATATGGACCATTGGGGCGCGGCGTACAAAGCATCTTTAATGACATTTTTTCAGAAAACCTAGAAGCGAAAATGGATTTTCAGGGATCCTTCGATACAGATATTGAAGCAAGTAAAAGGGTAAACTATACCATTCCATTGCTTTATAAAGACTTCGTTTTGTATTGGCGTGATTTAGATCAAGCAAAGGTATTAGACATCCCGATAGATTTTTCAGCGGCAGCTAATGCAGCCCGAGATGTAGCGATCCTAGAAGATCAGATGATATTTCATGGAACTAGGGAATTTGATATTCCGGGTTTAATGAATGTACCTGGGCGTCTAACACATTTGATCGGTGAATGGTATGAATCCGGAAATGCTTTTCAGGATATCGTAGACGCAAGGAATAAACTGTTAGAAATGAACCACAATGGACCATTTGCCCTTGTACTATCTCCGCAGCTTTATTCTCTTATTCATCGTGTTCACCGTGATACAAATGTATTAGAGATTGAACATATTCGGGAATTGGTTACGGACGGGGTGTTCCAATCACCTGTTTTAAAAGGAAGATCGGGTGTGTTACTAAATACAGGAAGAAATAATCTCGATTTGGCTATTTCAGAGGACTTTGATACAGCATACTTGGGTGTAGAAGGGATGAACCATCCATTCCGTGTTTATGAAACGGTTGTATTGCGAATTAAACGCCCTTCTGCAATTTGCACGTTGGAATCCATGGGGATTAATGAATAATCGCGTATTCACAGTCGGATCCCTAATTCCAGGCAGGTTGATTGTAAAACATCCAGCACCAGAACAGACCGAGAGAACAATAATCAAGACAGAGGGAATTATTGTTGAGCAAAACGGCAATAGGATGGAAATTTACCCTGTTAAAGGAAAGTTATTGGATGCTGCCTTGAATCAAGGAAAGCCGATTCAATATAAATGCCGCAAAGGAACATGCGGACATTGTACGGTCAAAGTATTTAAAGCTCAAGGATTATCTGCTCCAAACGAGCGGGAGAAGAAGAAGCTAAAGAATGAAATAACAAACGGGTATCGCTTGGCTTGTCAGGCTGAAATACTTGAAACATTTCGTTAAAAGCAGGTTTTGCAGAATTATTCGCTCTCAAAAAAACGAGGTCCATATTATAACAGGACCTCGTTTTTTTATGCTAATTTTATTATTTTGTCTTCAACAGGGAATGGAAGTGAGATATTGTGTTTGTTTAATTCATTTACACTGATATCTTGAACAAGTCTCAATGCTTCTTTTTTAAAGGTCTTTGTAACGAATCCAGCGTTAACTTCACATAACTTTTGTAGGTATTGTAACGTATCACGGACAAGCATTTGCTTAATAAAAGTGTTATTCAACTGGCAGATTAATTTATGCTCTAAGCCTTTAATGACAGCAATTTGGTCCACGTGGGCAATGATATTTTGTCCCTCTTCATCGATAAAACCAACAGAAACATATTGTCCTTTAGAGAAATCAACATTCGTAAACACTGGGTTTAGATAGGTTTCACCGGAAGAAAGACGGATAGAATCTGCTTCTGCAGCACCACCGATTTTGCGTTGATTTGCAATAACCGTATGAATATCCTTTAACCCAAATAGCATGTTAAACATAATGCTGATCCCCCATTTCCGAAGATGTTTATAGTGCTAATTTTATAGATAATGAGAATCATTGTCAATGGAGTTTATAGATCAATTATGTCGGTTCATTGAAAGTAAATTATGGAAAATCATTATATAAAAGCAAGATATATCTTTAATCGTGGGTCTTAAGGACAAATCATGTGAGCGGAAAGAAAGATTTGTCTTTAATCAAGGCACTAGAGGACAAATCAGGTGAGTGGAAAGAAAGATTTGTCTTTAATCCAGGGTCTTGAGGACAAACCATGAGAGTGGGTAGCATGATTTGTCTTTAATCAAGGGTCTTGAGGACAAATCGCGAGAGTGGAAAGAAAGATTTGTCTTTAATCAAGGGTCTTAAGGACAAATCACGTGAGTGGAGAGAAAGATATGTCTTTAATCAAGGGTCTTGAGGACAAATCATGTGAGTGGGAAGAAAGATATGTCTTTAATCAAGGTTCTTGAGGACTAATCGAAAGAGTGGAAAGGAAGATCTGTCTCTAATCAAGGGCACTGACGGCATATCGCACGCACACATCGTTGCCTTTGTACTCTTCTTAGTAATCTCATTGTAAACTGATTAGTATAAAAAGCAACAAACAAAAAAGAGCCAAAAATATAGAACAGGCGAAAAATTCACCGCCTGTTCTTAAGCATGCTTAAGATTCTTCTTCTTTTCCAATCCAATAATTGAAACAAATATCGATTTATTTGTGTCCTTTAAGACAATACGCACCGTATCATTGGGTCTAAGCCGAAGATATTCCTCCTCAACTGCCACTCCGTTCATTTCAATAACACAGTCTGATTTATTAAAGACTAGTAATGCAAAATCTGTGAGTGGGATGAAGTTAATTTTATCGGTCTCTTTAAACTCTTGTGTCAGCTTAAATAACTGTGTCAGGTTGAATTCTCCCTTAAAGCCTTTTAATTTTTCATATTTTGATTCAAAGAGTTCTCCCGTTTCCTCATCTTTTATCTCAATCATAATGTGCCCAAAAAAGCCGACTTTTCTCTTTCTAGTAGGAGAAAAGGTGTAAGCAGGGACAGCTGAGTGCTTAGTTTTTCCTTTCTTTACTTTTTTCCTTTTTTTGAAGTAGGATAACATGAGTGTAACCATTAAAATAGCTGCTAATCCAATGACACTAGCATATGTCCAGGGGAACGGCTGAGCTTCTTTTTCTGGATTTACTTTAGGTGCCGTAGGTGTAGCTGCCTTTTGAACAGAAATCTGTTGAACCAGTGTTTCACGGGAAAAACTATTTCCTTCTGCTTTTACCAAAATTTCATAGCTTTCTGAATTTCCAAGAATAAATTCTCCTGAATATCCCTGCTGATCAGCTGCTAAAGGGATTTCCTCTGTTTGATTGGTATCTAAATCCGTTAATAGGAGAGTAGCTTTCAGTGTACTATAGAGGTCATTGTTTGAGACTTGTTGCCCATTATCTTCAAAGAATGCCTCAACCTTAATTGTATCGCCTGCTTTATAGTTCTTACTCTCAAGCGGGGCGAGTGAAAGCTGTAAATCATAATTAAATACGAAATTAATATCAATTTTATCCGAAGCAACACCTTTTACCTTTAGTGTCCAATCACCTGGAACCGGACTTATCATCTTAACCATAGAGTAGGACTTTGATTTTGTAATAGATATCTTATCGGACGGCAGGATCTGTTCAGTCCCGGACGGATCGAACAATTTAATTTCTACAGGTTGACTGGAGACCAGTGAAAGGTTTGCTTCTAATACATTTGTATTTGGAATCGTAATGGTAACATCCTCAAAATCACCTTTACCAACAAGCTCATCAACTGGTACAACCTTTAATTTTAAATGGTTGGCAAAAATCTCACTTAGGATTCTTGGCAAATCGTCAGCTGAACTTGTTTCAAAAAACTTTCCGTTCGTTGTAGTGGCTATGTTCTGCAGAATATCTTTATTCAATGTTCCATCTTCATTTAGACCGATAACATAGACGGGATAGCCCTTCGTTTTTGCCTCAGCAACTGCAGCATTTAGACCATCAGTGGCTTGTTGGAGTGTAACCCCTTTTTTCTCATTTACATCATTGTTTCCATCAGCAAGTAATACAATCAGTGGGCGATAGTTTTGTTCATGGCTAGCCTCTAGAGCTTTAATAGCTTCTTTCAATCCAACGGATATGTCGGTATTTGGGTATTGGCTAAGTGAGTCAATAAAGGCTTTAAGGCCGATTTTGTCTTGCTCCGTCTGCAGTTTCACAAGATCCATTTTAGCAACCACGTCACCTGCATAAGCAATAAAACCGATTTTATCCCCTTTTAGAGACGACATATCAATAAACATTTTCATCGCTTCGTTGCTGATTTTATTAGGGTCACTTGTCAGCATAGATTTACTCACATCTATAACTAGAACCCCTTCAATCCGTGAAGAGGTGACAAATGAATCCTCTGCCTGTACATTCGTCAGTGTGAATAAATAAATGAACATGACAAAGCAGACAATTGTTTTTTTTAACACCGGGTAACACCTCCATAGTAAAAAAATATTAATATCGTTCTTTATATAAAACAATTTTAACATCAAAACGAACGTTTTGTATAGACGAATGTACCTAAAAAGTGAAAGAGCTGATCTTTCTGGAAAATCAGCTCTTTTGGTACAACATCAATAATCAAAAAAATTAGGGACAGATGCCGTTCCAGATCCAACAATCCTGCCAGCTTGATAATTCACCACATCATAATTGTATCTAACTACATCCAGTCCAAATTGAGTTTCAGTATATGGCAATAGGTTCTCCAACATAAACCACCTCTGCGTTTTCAACCTCTGTTGGTACTCTATTTATAAGAGTCACTTTTTTACGAGTAATCACCATTCGATCTGCAGGCTGTAGATTATCATCATAACTAAAATAAATCTGCATTTCTAGAGTCGAAATCCAGAGTATCCCAGTTTATTTCAATTGTATACGGTGCAGCCACAGGTTCAGGAATAGAAACCAGTCCGCTGCCTTGGCTGACGATTTCATCTTGATACCATCCTTCTATTTTTATCAGATGGTTCCCAGGCTTAAGGTCAAGAATAGTTGTGGTCTGAGTTGAAGAAGTCGAAGGTGTTAGTGTAGTGTTAAGAGTCCCGTCTACAAAAATTTTGTACAGGTTAGGAGCCAGTCCAGAATTCTGATTGGACCAAGTTATGGTGACAGACTTATCTGGTTGAAGAGACGATGTTATTTCGATTGGGATAACTAATATGGCTAGAGTTGACGCTGTAAGTGAAGCACTAGCTAGTACCTTTACATTAGACAAAGCCTCCACAGTATAGCTATAGCCGGTACTTGAACGTAAACAAGAATCATAATAACTAGTCATTGTTCCTCATAAACTTTTAAAGTTCCTCTATAAATGATGTATTTATCAGGAATCCTTTTTGAATTAACCAGTTGGTAGGTCAAATTTATACTATTATAGCTGCTAGAGGAGGTGACCTTTAAGCTCGGGGTGTTGCTGGCAGCCGGTTTTGCTGCAGAGACTCCGTTTAATAAACGTGAATAAAGATAAGATTAACAATAATAGAACTTTTAAACTCTTTTTCAATTTCTCCGACACTCCCTAAATTTAGTGTTATTTTTACTATTTCATTTGAAGGATACTTCCAATACGTATTCCCAATTTTTCGGCAGATCCTGCTGGCAGTTCTAAGGTTGAATGTGCTTTCTTTACAGGTTTTGTCATTTTCCAAGGCTGCAAACAATGGTGTAGCTCAACAACCTCATTTTGTTCGTTTAAAAGAACTATATCGAGTGGGAACTTCATAAAGAACATATGAACTGCATTACACGGTACAATCCAAAGTCCTTCATCCTTAATTGGATCCTTTCGAAACATTAATCCCTTCAACCTTTTGGAAAAAGAATTAGCTACTTTAATTTGATAGGGAATATTGATAATCTTTCCTTCCATATAAAAACTCCTTCCATTTATTTAATACTATGTGTTCATTATATTAAATAAAAAATTCTTTTTAAAGAACAAGAAAGTGAGAGAAATGAAGAAATTTAGAGAAAGAGATAGAATAAAAAGAAAATATCCTCTAAAACGAACGAAAACGAAAGTTTTCAAATCCGTAAGTTCGTTATATATTTAAATTACGTTCTAAATATAGAACAAACAAATAACTAAAAAATAGTAGGAGGAAACAAAATGTTAAACAAGATTAAGAATTTAGTAGTGCAAGAAGAAGGTCAGGGATTATCGGAGTATGGATTAGTTCTAGCTGGAGTCGTCGCAGTTGTTGCTCTCGCTGTTGCAACATTATCTGGTGGAATTACTGGCTTATTTACTGAAATAAAAAACAAATTAGATGCAGCTCTTTAATTAAGTTAATTTAAAATTTAGAGCCCTACTTTTAAGGTAGGGCTTTCCTTCTATTAAAATCAGAGAGGTAAAAATATGGTTCTTAAACTTGTACTCATTACTGCATTAATAATTTCATTAATAACAGATATTAAAGATAGAAAGATATTAAATATAGTAACATTACCGGCTACCATAATAGGATTCATTTATTATACTACTTTCCAAGGATTGGAAGGATTTCTTTTTAGTGGGAAGGGATTTTTGCTTGGATTATCACTATTACTGATTCCATATTTATTAGGTGGAATGGGGGCTGGTGATGTTAAGCTTATGGCAGCGATCGGGGCATTAATGGGAACGAGTTTTGTCTTGTATTCATTTGTTTATATAGCTCTAATTGGGGGACTAATTTCTGTTATCTTAATTTTAAAAAAGAATGGAATAAAAAATACCTTGAAATCTTTCTATTTTCAAGTTTTTTACTTCAGTGGTAATTTAGGATTACTTATATTTAGTAAAGACAAAAGTTCAAGTATTTCATTTCCCTATGGAGTAGCAATTGTTTTAGGAACATTATGTATGTTCGTTTGGGGGAGTTTTATATGAAATCGGAAAGAGGGCAATCCTTAGTTGAGTTTGCACTTATTGTTCCGGTACTTATATTCCTTCTAATTGGAATAATTGATTTTGGGCGGGTTCTCCATGCTTATTTAACTATCGATCATGCTGGAAGAGAAGCTGCTAGGACAGCGAGTATTGGCAAAGATGAAGCCACAATTAAAAGTAAAGCAGTGAGTCAAGGATCAAGCATAGGCTTAACAACGGGGCAAGTAATTGTGACTACAGGGTCATCTGGAACAGAGGCGACTATAACCATAACGTATCCGATAACTTTCCTTACACCAATTATTGGAAGTGTTGTAGGTCCATTAACTTTAACAGATACCACAGTTATGAGGGTTGAATAATATGAGAAAACTATTATCTTTTGAGAAACTACGTGATGAAAGCGGTGGAGTATTAGCATTCGTTGCTATATTTATGGTGGTATTACTGGGAATTACTGCGATTGTTATTGATGGTGGAAGATTGTACACAGAGAAAAGTAAGCTTCAAAAAGCTTTAGACGCTGCAGTTCTTGCAGGAGCGCAAGGATTACGTACAAGCGAAACTAGTGCAAGAGAGATTGCAAAAGATATATCTGAAAAAAATAGTTTTAAAGTAATAGATAGTGAAATTACCTTTCCAAGCAACTCTATAAAAGCGACTAAACAAGTTATCGTTCCTATGACTTTTGCTAAAGTAATTGGAATAAATGACACAACAATTAGTGCAACAGCAATAGCAAAAGTTGCTCCTCTAACTAAAGCAAGTGGTATTGCTCCAATTGTAATCGAAAAGGACAATATTCCAGATGCTACTATTTTAAACTGTGGATCAACAAATCCAGGTGACTTACAGGGGAATTGTGGATATCTAAAATCAACCGAAGGTAATCTTCGAGATGCGCTATTAAATGGAGCAACCTATGAAGTTGGAAAAACCGTTTTTACAGACCCAGGGGGTAGTGTTGGTCAGGTCGAGCAAGCCATAGATGGAGTAGAAGGAATCATAGCAAAGGATGCAACAAAACCTCATTGTCAAAGTCCTGATATTGCAGATAATACATGCGCAAGGGTTATAACTGTAGTAGTTATAGATGATTGGGTCGATGTAGACGGAAAAAATGTTACAGGGAAAAGCGAATTAAAGGTTGCTGGATTTGCATCGTATTGGATCGATAGATATGAAGACAAAAAGCTTTATGGGAAATTTATTAAAATGATTGCACCGGGAGAAATTGGTACCGGAACAGGAATTGGGGATTATGCCCTATTCGGCGTAAAGCTTGTTGAGTGATAAATTGCTATTGGATTTAGGAGGACAAGATGAATACAAAAAAAATATGGATGATTTCTTTAATCTTAGGATTAATGGTGGCAGGTATTGTTTATATTTCAATATTTACAAAAGAAAATACTACTGCTCCTGCTAGTGGATCAGTTAGTCAGAATCAGAATGATACGAAAGATAATGTTAAGTCTGAAGAAGAGATTGAAAAAGAGAAACAGGCTGAAAAGGAAAAAAACCTTTTAAGAGAGTTCGTTAATCCAATTGTTGATGTTAGTACAGGAAAAAGAGCAATTTCGATACGAGTTGATTTAGAGCAGGGCCTATCTGGGTACATAGCACCAAATTCGATGGTCGACGTAATCGCCTATGAAACAACAAAGGACGATGCAACTAAAAAAGAGTTTAAATCTGCTGTTTTAGTACTTGAAAATGTAAAGGTTCTAACTTCTGGTAAATCGTCGGACCCTAAGGAAAATGCTCTTAACTATGAAACTGTAACATTGGAGGTTACGGTTGAGGAAGGAATCGTACTTAGTTTAGCTTCCAAAGACAAGGATGGTTTTTATTTAATGTTAAGAAATACAGAAGACGCCGAAACAGGAAAAGCAGGGCTTAAGCAAACAAGGGAAGTAATTAAAGAGGAGGGTGCTGAGTAATGAACATAAATTGGGTTTATTTTTCTGATACGAAAAACTCTCCTGGTGATGTTAAAACGATTTTAGAAAAGGACGATTTTGAACTAATTACAACTTATCAACTGGAAAGGCTCCATAGTCTCCTTAGGGAACGTAATCAATCTGTTCTATTTTTAAAAGCTGGTTCCCTTTATAACGTTTATGATCTTTCTCAAGAAATTTCTGCACTTTACCCGTATACCTATATTATTCTAATCGTCCCCGAGAATACGGAGAATCTTAAAATGGCCATGCAAATGGGGGCATCTGATACTCTACGATCTACCTACGAAGAAAATGATCTAATTGAAGTAATTCACCATGCAAAGAAATTCATGTTGCAACGGGCAAAAATGGATCAAAATTATATTAAACTACCAAAAGCAGCAGGTAGAGTATTTGCTATTTCCAGCCCAAAGGGTGGTGTTGGAAAAACTTCTTTAACCATAAATCTCGCTGTCTCGTTTTCCAAGATGGGGAAAAAGGTTGCGATTATTGATGGGAACCTTCAATTTGGTGATGTTGCGATGTACTGTAATTTAAAACCGAAAAGGACAATTTATGAGTGGGTTAAAGAAAGCTATGGTCGAGATAATTATCCCATCAGCCACTATATTACAAACTGTGAGTACGATGTTTCAATTCTTGCTGCACCACAGAGACCTGAATTTTTTGAAGGAATTTCAGAGCAGCATATCAAGAATGCCATCGAAGAACTGAAGAAGGAATTTGATATCGTTTTAATTGATATGGCAACATATTTATCTGATATTCACTTACGTTTCCTTGATTTAGCAGACGAAATTTTGTTAATTACTACGAATGAACTTTCCGTTATGAGACTAACACAGCTTTATCTTGAAACTTTAGAGACTATTAATATTAAAGATAAGGTTAAGCTTATTTTGAATCGGTTTCAAAAGGGACAGAGCCTTGAGGTGAAAAAAATCGAAGAAATCTTTGGGATGGATGTTTACCACACTTTGCCGGAGCAATCCAATGTTGTATTGGCTGCGATTAATGCTGGATATCCATTTATCTTATCGAATTCCCGCAGCCATATTAGTAGGTCGGTCCTAAAGCTATCTGAGACCCTGTATGCAGAGAATAATAATGAAATAATAGAAGTTAAAAAGGATAAACGGTGGTATCTACTGCGGAAGTGAGGGGAAGGATATGTCATTATTTAAACGATTTATAGAAGAAAATACCACAAAAACTACTACCAAAACATCCCATGAAATTCCCATTGTGGAGAAGTCACCAGAATTCTGGGAAATAGAAGCTGACCTTCACAATTACTTATTGGAGGAACTAAAAAAATACCCTGGACAGAATAAACAACAAGAAAATGAAAAATTAGAGAATTTAGCTGAGGA
The DNA here is from genome assembly GCF_047237705.1 of Neobacillus canaveralius. Taxonomy (NCBI): domain Bacteria; kingdom Bacillati; phylum Bacillota; class Bacilli; order Caryophanales; family Bacillaceae; genus Neobacillus; species Neobacillus canaveralius. Next base: position 1,083,444 of record NZ_JBDFLL010000001.1, read on the forward strand.
GTTTTTTGAACAAGAAGGTACAAGACTGACCTTTGAAGAGAAGAAAGATCTTTTGCATTATGTGAAGGACGAATTGCTTGCTTATGGACCTATAACCCCATTGTTGGAAAACCCTTTAGTCAGTGAGGTCATGGTTAATAGCTATAATGAGGTTTATTATGAGAAAAATGGTAAGGTTTTCCGAAGTAGTGTAAACTTTATCGATAATCAGCATGTTATGCGAGTAATTGAACGGATTGTTTCCCCTATTGGCCGCCGTGTGGACGAAAGCTCACCAATGGTTGACGCTCGTCTGCCAGATGGCTCGCGTGTGAATGCGATTATTCCTCCATTAGCACTCAAGGGACCAAGTTTAACGATCAGAAAATTTTCTGAAAATCCATTTACTATTAAAGATTTAACTAGTTTTAATACCCTGGATGAAAAGATGGCGGAATTTCTCGAGATTTGTGTTAAATCAAAACTTAATATCTTTATTAGCGGCGGAACAGGATCAGGAAAAACCTCGACATTAAACGTATTATCATCCTTTATTCCCAATGATGAGCGGATTGTAACGATCGAGGATGCAGCGGAGCTTAAACTCGAACAGGAGCATATTGTTGCGCTTGAATCGCGTCCGCCGAACATTGAGGGGAAGGGGCAAATTACAATCCGTGATTTAGTTCGTAATGCGCTGCGGATGCGTCCTGACCGTATTGTAGTCGGTGAGGTGCGGGGAGCAGAGGCTTTGGATATGCTTCAGGCAATGAACACGGGTCATGATGGCAGCTTGAGCACCGGGCACGCCAATTCTCCAAGAGATATTCTTTCTCGATTGGAAACAATGGTATTAATGGCAGGATATGAACTTCCTGTAAAAGCAATCCGTGAGCAGATTGCCAATGCCATTAACTTAATCGTCCACCAATCAAGGCTGAAGGATGGAACAAGGAAAATTACCCATATAACAGAAGTACTCGGGTTGGAAGGGGAAACGATTGTTCTTCAAGACCTTTTTGTGTTTAAAGAAATGCACCATTCTATTGATGGTCGAATCGAGGGGAAATTCATGAGTACTGGTATTCGTCCAAAGTTCACAGAACAGTTAGAAATAAATGGTTTTAAGTTACCGTCATCATGGTTTATTGGGGAGTGGTAGTAATGAAATCAGTAATAACGATTCTCCTTCTATTTATTGCAGCTAGTGGTACTATTTTTCTCCTAATAGTAAGTTATGCAGAAAAGAGAAGAATAAAGCAACGAATAAACGAGTTTTTGCCTTCTCGAGAGCAAATAAAAGTTCCAAATGAACGTGAGAAGAAGTCATCTGTCAGTAATCAGTTAGTTAATAAAATGGCCGCTATTTTCAAAAATGTTCAATTTAATGAAAGTACAGAAAAGCTGTTGCTCGAAGCAGGAAGTAAATTGAAACCAGAAGATTTTTTTGCGCTTAGGCTTCTCACTGCTGCAGGCACTGGTTTATTAGGATTAATTTTAGGAATACCGTGGTATTTTAATATCGTTTTAGTATTCATTGGCTTTGCAATACCTAAAATTGTTATTAAACGTAAAAGAAAAAAACGCTTAGCATTTGTAAACTATCAATTGATTGAAGTTTTAGGAATGACGGCAAATTCTATGCGGGCAGGTTTTAGCTTTATGCAGGCCATGCAGTTGGTTGGAAAAGAGATTCCCGATCCTCTGGGTCCTGAATTTGAGCGGGTAATCCGCCAGGCGGGGCTAGGGGTTCCCTTGGAGGATGTGTTCGAAGAAATGGAACAACGCCTGCCAAATAAGGAACTAGAAGTAGTTATCCGGGCTATTCTTGCTCAAAGAAGAAGCGGTGGAAATTTAGCTGAATTGCTCGAGACAATGGAAGAAACGATTAGAGGCAGGGTCCGTATTCTGGAGGAACTTAATACCTTAACTGCACAGGGAAGGATGTCCTCTTGGATTATAACGTTACTCCCAGTTGGTCTAGGTATGTACCTAGCATTGGTAAACCGTGAATATTTTTCACCGATGCTTGAACACCCATTGGGTTGGATGATGTTATTCCTAGCCTCCGTTTCTATTATCATTGGCTGGGCGGTCATTCAGAAAATTATCCGAATCGAGGTGTAATATGTTAGATATTATTCTATTATTTTTACTGGCTGGGTTTGCAACTTCACTCACAGCAGCTATTTTGCTAACCATTTTTAAAAAGCAAATTGCCTTTAATGAACGGGTGAACAAATATTTTACAGAACCACAAAAAAAGCAGTCAGAAGATTTCCTAGAGGACAAAAATAATAAAAGTATAAAAATAGCTATGGAGACTTATTGGAATAAAGGAACAGAACTATTAAATAAAAGGGTTTCAGCAACTGAGAGAAAAAAATTAGATATGCTTCTTAGGAACGCGGGCTATCCTTTTAAATCTGCGATTGATTTTAGATTGTTCCAAATTGTCCTTAGTTTAGGCTTAAGTTTACCGATTTTCTTTTTAGTGCTTCCTAGTTCAGATAACAAACTGTTAATCTGGGTAATGATGTTAACACTAGTAATGTTAGGATTTAGATTTCCAATCTTCTACCTCGGCAAGAAAAAGACAGCAAGAATCAAAGCCATTAATGTCTCAATGCCAGATTTCTTCGATACGGTAAATCTATTACTAGAGGCAGGAATGGGGTTAGATTTAGCATTGCTTGAAGTATCTAAAAAGATTAAGGGACCGCTGGCAGATGAGTTTCTGCAAACATTAGAAGATATGAAGTTAGGTAAATCAAGAAGAGAAGCATTTTATGCCCTTCGGAAACGAGTGCCTTCTGATTCCTTCCAAAGCATCATTACCTCATTAATTCAGGCAGATCAGCTTGGTATTGGGATGGCAAAAGTATTAGGGAATCTTACAGTAAGGATTAGGGAACAACGACGAGAGGCTGCACGGGAACAGGCAATGAAGGCGCCTGTTAAAATGCTATTCCCAATGGTATTCTTTATCTTCCCATCTATATTCATTGTTATTTTAGGCCCATTGGCCATTACATTAATTACAAAGGGTCTTAGCGGTTAGTTGGACCATAACCTCTAGGAGGGATTCGATGGACGGAAATAGACTCAAAGTAATGAGGAAAGAAAAAGGAATTTCATTAAGTAAGCTAAGTGAATTAACAGGGATCTCAAAGTCATATTTAAGTTTAATCGAACGCAATATTCAAAAGAACCCTAGTATAGACATCCTTGGTAAATTAGCACGAACGCTGGAAATTGATATAGAAGATTTAGTCCGAACGGAAGAAGCGGAAAAGGAAATGTTCTGCAAATGGATGCCATCCGGTAATAGTAAACTAAAATTAGAGATTGAATTATCTGGGGACCAATTAACGCCTGAGAGGTTAAACCAAATAAGAGAAATAATTAAGGTTTTTCACTCCGATTAAAATTCCGCTCTCCGTTTAGGAATGCGGAATTTTTTTCATATGGTTAAAGTTAATACCCATACATGTAACAAAGAAAGGATGGAAAGGAATAATAAACTGACAAGCACTGAAAAAGTTATTTTTAATGATACTCTAAGTATAAATGGAAAAAGAAAGGAAGCTAACAGACTGAACCAACCTATGACAGAAACCATAATTAAGCTATCGAGTACGATATGTGATGGTTGTCCAGTATAAAATAGTACACCTAAAAAAATACTCATAACTAGTGGAATTACTAAATCCTTGCTCGTATATAGTACAGGTCTGCTCTCATGTTCAAGAGATTTTTTCGAGAGCAGTGGATAAATAAAATAAGGCAATACGAACCCAAAGGCAATTCCAGTCATTAACCTCCGCGGATTATTCGAATCAAATAAGTTAATGTACGACCCTAGACCGTCTATCATTAATGGAACAAGAAATAGCAGGAGGATGAAGCTCATTTTAATAGAAGGTATTGTTACACTCTGTTTTCGTTTTGTAAAATGCAAATAAATGAATGTAGAAAAAACACCAATATAAATGCCAGTATCCCTAGCACACACAGCAAGTGCCTCTCCGGAAACAAGGAGCGATCGTTCCTCCAATTGATGACAAATAGCTCTCCCGAAAAAATGAAATAATTCATGCAGCAAACAAATCACTCCAATTTAATAGGAACCCAATTCAAAAAGATGAATTGGGTTCTTTCTGGTTAATACGTCATAAATGCCGGGACGATAGACAAGGCAGAAGCAGCAAACCAGCAAATACAACTCAGTACAATGGAAACAATACCAACAATTAAACAGGTTTTTCCGATGGCTTTCTTGTCTAAATCTTGATCATTCATCCAAACAATTCCTAGGATAATGCCCACAACAGGTATAATAAAGGACAAAATGTATAAAAGTGCTCTTTGACCTCCCGACAAGTCTATCCCCTCCATTTAAAAAAATGCCACTAATCATTCAATTCCATGTTCTTTGAATATGTATGATAAGCAGAAGAAGATATTGCCTGTCTATATATGAAATTTCCTTATAGGTTCCTATGACTAAAGACTGAATTCTTTTTTAAAAAGATTCAGTCTTAAAAGTAACAATCATGTACATATTTGTTATAATAAAGTTAATACATAGTTCTTCAGGACATAAAAATGGGGTTTGGTAAAATTATATGATAAATAAACTAATTCAAAGCAGCGGTTTTAAAAGAATTTCAATTTTTGTCTTACTTGCATTAGTTCTTTATGGACTAAAAGATATGATTAATTTGATTTTATTTACGTTTATTTTCACCTTTTTAATGGACCGGTTAGTTATTTTTCTGAACAGAAAAATACCACTTAATCGAAAAATCCTGGTTGTTGCTTCTTATACCACGATTGTTGGTCTTCTCTCTTACGGTCTTGTGAAATACTTACCAATGATTGTTGGTGAAATAACAGCATTAATTAAGCAAATTACAGCATTCTATACACAAAAGCATGACAATATCATATTAAATTATTTGGTTAGCCGTCTTGAGGAAATTCAAATTTCAAATTATTTGGAGAGAGGCTTTACCTTTTTAATTGCCTACTTTACGGATATTAGTACATTTGGCTTACAAATCCTTATTGCTCTTTTAATGAGCTTATTCTACTTATTAGAAAAACCTCGTTTAATTGAATTTACGAAAAAATTTAAAACGAGTAAAATAGCATCTATTTATGCAGAAATAGAATTCTTTTCACTAAAATTTGTCGGTACCTTTGGAAAGGTAATCGAAGCACAATTAATCATTGCTGTCGTTAACTGTATTCTGACAACCATTGCATTATGGATTTTTGGGTTCCCGCAATTAGGGGGACTGTCTATCATGATTCTATTCCTTGGCTTGATTCCTGTGGCAGGGGTTATCATTTCCCTCATTCCACTTGTTATTATCGGGTATAGTATTGGTGGAATTATGACTGTTCTATATGTTTTTATCGCCATAATGATTATCCATGCAATTGAAGCATATATTTTGAATCCGAATTTAATGTCGTCTAAAACAAATTTACCGGTTTTCTATACTTTCCTTGTATTAATCTTTTCTGAACATTTCTTCGGCGTTTGGGGTTTAATCATTGGTATTCCGGTCTTTGTTTTCATATTGGATGTTTTAGAAGTAACAGATCACAAAAAAGTGTAGAAGGTGATGTAATGAGCGAATGTAAACTTAATCACTCACAGGAAGATGTAAGAAATAAGTATGAGTCACAAGAAGCAATTCTTCCAGATGAGATGAAGCCATTATTTGAACAATTCTTCTCCAAAGAACATACACAAGACCTTTTAAATGAAGTGTTTCATCTGTTGAAAAAATATGACCTAGCTTCAGTAGAAGACAGAAATGAGAGAAATAACCGATTATTTATGGTGTTGAAAAACGTTTAACATCTCAATCCTCCAGCAATGGGGGTTTTTGTTTTGGGAAATTCTCACTTTATAGGAAAGTGACTATGTCATGAAACTTGCCTTTTTTGAAAATAGTAAAGATAACTAAAAATGTAGGAGAAAGAAGGGATATAATGGGAGAATTATTTAGACTATTAAGAAAAGGTAACAAGTCCGCTTTGATCGCAGCAATCGTTAACACGATCATTTCAATTGCTAAAGGTGTTGCGTATATGTTTACTGGAAACGTCGCGATGTTTGCGGAAACGATGCATAGCCTAGGGGATGCCGCAAACCAGTTTTTCGTATTTATTGGTTCTGCATTAAGCAAGAAGTCGCCAACGAATCGCTTCCCAAATGGATTTGGTCGATTGGTAAACTTAGTCTTATTAGGAGCAGTATTAATCGTAGGAATTATGGCGTTTGAGACAATCCAAGAAGGATATCATCATATTCTACATCCAAGTGAATCCGAAGGGTTCCTAATTAATGTAGGCGTGCTTACATTTGCCCTCATACTCGAAATATATGTTCTTTATAAGGCAATGAAGGAAGTTATGCATGAAGTTGGTGAACCAGCAAGTGGTCCAAGTGTGTTTTTTAAGAGTTTTGCCCATCTCAACAGGGCTAAGCCAGCAACAAAACTAGTGTTTATGGAAGACTTAGTCGCGACAAGCGGGGGCCTACTCGCTATTATCGCAGTCGTGATTTCCCATTTTACACATATCCACTGGATTGAAGGGGCTGCTTCGATTCTCATTGGTTTAATGATGTTCTTCGTTGTCGGTCGAGTCTTTTTGGATAACGCTGCTGGTGTCCTTGGCAGGGCAGATGAGGAAATGGAAGAGAAGATTGGTCAATTAGTGATGTCTGACCCTGATGTTAAAGATATCCAAGACCTTGCAGTAATTAAAGAAGGGGAAGATTTGCATGTGGAATTGGAAATTGAGATTGACCCGAGTCTAACGATAGCAGCTGCAGATGATATTAAAGACCGTTTACAGGAAAAAATCATGGCAGAAAAAGGTGTCGTTGATGTCACGATTGAGTTTGATGAAGAAGATGGAGTAATGACGTGGAACAATGATTCTACGGTAAAAAAATAAAGATAGGCTAGCTAAAATAGCAGCCTATCTTCATTCCCAAGGTTTTTCAGTTGTAAAGTAACTCGCAAGTTCCTTACTGCTTTTTCGATGTTCCTTCCGTTTTTCCGCTCGATTCTTCCCTGTCTCAAACAGCTTTTTTTCTTCTTCGGTTTCTGGTACAATTCCAGGAACCTTTGTTGGTTTTCCATCCTCATCCAACGCAACAAAGGTTAAAAAAGCGGTAGCAGCAATTTTTCGATTACCTGTTATTAGATTCTCTGCAATTACTTTTACGAAAACCTCCATTGAACTCGTTCCGGTATAGGTAACGAAAGATTCAATACATATAGAGTCCTGTTGAGTAATCGGACTTAAAAAATCAACAGAGTCTGTTGAGGCGGTAACGACTTCTTTTCTTGCATGTCGTACAGCCGAAATGGAGGCAATCATGTCCATGTCACTCATTAACTTGCCCCCAAATAAGGTATTATGATTGTTTACATCATTCGGGAAAATTCTGCCCGTTCTAACCACTCTTGATTCATTACATGTTTTTGCGTCCATTTTCTTCCTCCATGACCTAGGATAAATTTATTTTAAACTAGAATTATAGTACATAATCACATAAATGGAAAAGAATAGAGTTCAGAATTTAGGCAAACAATAAGCAATTATGATAAATTACAATTATGTATACACGAATGGAGGTTCAACATATGCAAAGGGAAATTATGCAGACATTAAATGTGAAATCTGAGATTAATCCTAAGGAAGAGATAAGAAATAGAATTGACTTCTTAAAAAACTATTTGTTAAAAACAAAGGCGAAAGGTTATGTTCTGGGAATTAGCGGAGGGCAGGATTCGACACTTGCTGGAAGACTAGTCCAATTGGCGGTTGAAGAATTGCGTCAAGAAGGAAATGAAGCATTATTTATTGCTGTTCGTTTACCTTACGGGGTTCAGCAGGATGAAGCAGACGCAGTCCGTGCTATGAACTTTATCGGCGCAGACCGTGAGTATATATTTAATATACAAGGTGCGGTGGACGCAGTTCAAACTGAATATAATACGGTTACGAATGAAGAGCCATTACGTGATTACCATAAAGGAAACGTGAAGGCAAGAATGAGAATGATTGCGCAATATGCCTTCGGCGGTATGGAAGGATTACTTGTCATCGGTACCGATCATGCGGCTGAAGCCGTAACAGGATTTTATACAAAATATGGCGATGGCGGAGCAGATGTCCTGCCGCTAAGCGGACTATCAAAACGTCAGGGCAAAGCATTGCTAAAAGAGCTTGGGGCAGAGGAAGAGCTTTACTTAAAAGTACCCACTGCTGACTTACTCGATAAGAAGCCAGGGCAAGCGGATGAGACAGAATTAGGGATTACATACGATGACATTGATGATTACCTGGAAGGAAAACCTGTATCAAAAGAAATTGCAGAAAAAATTGAACAGCGTTATCAGGCTACAGAACATAAACGTCAGCTGCCTGCAACTATGTTTGACCAGTGGTGGAAGTAAAAAAGAAGGGTAATCGTACCCTTCTCAGATTGCCGAGAAAGGTATTTTCTCGGCATTTTTATATTTCCTGCCCCTCTGCATTGACCCAAATTTCTTTTGATGTCAGGCTACGGTCACACCAGCCCCTCTGCATTGACCCAAATTTCTTTTCATGTCAGGCTACGGTCACACCAGCCCCTCTGCATTGACCCAAATTTCTTTTCATGTCAGGCTACGGTCACACCAGCCGTTCTGTAATGACCCAAATCTCTTTTCATGCCAGGCTACGGTCACACCAGCCCTCGTGCAATGACCCAAATCTCTTTTCATGCTAGGCTACGGTCACTCCAGCCCTCGTGCAATGACCCAAATCTCTTTTCATGTCAGGCTACGGTCACTCCAGCCCCTCTGCATTGACCCAAATTTCTTTTCAGTGACAGGCATCGGTCACTCCAGCACTTCTGCATTGAAAAATAATGGCCGTCGAAACTTACTTGACAGCCTGAGAAGGGTAATCGTATCCTTCTTTCCTTATTGAAAGATTCATAAAATTGATATAATTGATCCAATTATTTTGACAAGCCGGTTTTATAATTAAAGATAAACCAAATGTCAAAAGGATGTGGAGAATATGAAAGCAAAAATGACGGAAACGAAATTTCTTGCCTATACTGTTAGTGCCATTTTTCTATTGATGATGGTCCGTATTTTCCTGTCACAAATATATAACATCTATGACCCCAAAAATTATGTAGGGATACACACCCTTTTAGAGATTGTTTGTATCGCCATTTCAGTTACCATTTTTCTTTATGGTATAAAAAAGTTTGGCACAACGAGATCAATCACTTTGTTGCTTTTAGCATTTACCTTTTTGGTAGTAGGAATGATTGATTTATTCCACACCCTTTCATTCAAAGGGATGCCTTTTTTTATCACAGCTAGTTCAGTCCAAAAGGCAACTTGGTTTTGGATTATAGCAAGGGTCATTCAGTCGCTCTTAATGCTATCTCTCATACTCCTTCCAGATAGAAAATTACAGAGGGACTATCGAATCTTTACATTGATTTTAGGATTAATTCTAGCTAGTATTGTCGGATTTATTATCATTGTATTTGAAAAAAATCTCCCTCTGCTGGTTATTGAAGGAAAAGGCACCACTTTATTAAAGAATGGTATGGAATATGGTGTAAGCTTTGTTTTATTTATTTCGTTGATGGTCTCCCTATATCAATATTATCTGGATAAGAAGGAGGATAAATTATACTTTGCCTTGGCATTTGTCTTTTTACTATTAACAGAATTAATTTTTACCATCTATCAGAGTGTTTTTGATCTAGATAATTTCCTAGGGCACATTTATAAAGTTTTTGGTTTTTACTTTATTTTAAAGGGATTTTACTTCACTGAACTTCATTACGATAGTATTCAAGAGGCAAAGAATACCTCTATGTCAGAGTATCCAGGATTATTCTTTCGGTTAAAGAAGAAAGGCAGCCAGTTTATTTGTATAGCAATAGATGGTGGATTGCTTCAAAGAATTAGATATGACCTAGAAGATATCATTGGAAGAGCAATATCCGAAGTTCTTTCTTCGTCCGATGTCTCTATGGATGACTATTGCCATCTAACGAAGAAACTTCAAGATGGTCTTACCTTTGAAGTGGTTTATCAGGAAAAAGTTCTGTTAATTTCCATAAAACCTTCTGTTGACGAATTTGGTCAGGATGTTATACTAGGAACGGCAATGGACATGACGGGAGTTTTCCCGCGCAGAATCAATCAAAAGCAAAACAGACAAAAAGAAAATAAAAACTTCAAGATAGTAATGTAATCAACGGAAAGGATTATCTTGCTATTTTTTTTATGTTTAATACTATTGCGTGATAATTTTTTCATTGACTGTGTTGATTGCGGCTCGTATTATTATTACGTTAATATAATAATTATTCGCCTTAGGAGGTTACATCTTGGGGAATTCAAATAAATTAGGTTTTTGGGTATTAACGGCACTTGTCGTTGGAAATATGGTCGGATCAGGTATTTTTATGTTGCCACGCTCATTATCCGAGGCAGCAAGCCCAGGTGGAGTTATTTTAGCTTGGCTTCTTACCGGAATTGGTGTACTAATGATTGCACTTGTTTTTGGTAACTTGACTATACGGAAACCGAATTTAACAGGCGGTCCGCAAATTTATGCGAAGGAGCTTTTTAAACCAGAATCGGGGGTCTCAATCCTTTCTGGCTTTATGGCATCATGGGGTTACTGGATTGGGAACGTAGCTGGTAATGTAGCGATTATTACAACGTTTGCCGGATACTTATCAACCTTTTTTCCTATCTTAACTAGTCAGGCTGATTGGATTACAATTGGCGGTTATACATTAAAAGTTGGTAATGGTTTAACATTTATTGTTTGTACCGTTCTATTATGGGGTACACATTTAATTATTTTACGCGGCTTAGAAAGTGCTGGGAAATTAAACTTAGCTGCGACAGCTGCAAAGGTCACAGGGTTTTTACTCTTTATCATTGTTGGACTCTTTACCTTTGATAAAACAAATATCATGCCAATGGTTGACACGAGAATTAGTGATACCGGTCAAACATTTGGTTTAATGTCACAAGTTAACAATGCAGCTTTGGTGACGCTTTGGGCATTTCTTGGAGTAGAATCTGCTGTTGTGTTTGCATCACGTGCTAAGAGGAAAGTCGATGTAAAACGGGCGACGATTGTCGGGCTATTTATCGCGCTAGGAATCTACATTGGGATCAGCACACTCGTGATGGGGATGTTAGATCAAAATACCCTTATCCATTCTGAAAAACCATTAATTGATGCGATCCAAGCTGTAATGGGACCAATTGGTGGAAAAGTATTAGCGGCTATTGGTTTAGTCAGCTTATTTGGTTCCACTATTGGCTGGGTTATGTTAAGTGCTGAAGTACCTTATCAAGCTGCAAAGCAAGGATTATTCCTTCCTGCTTTCTTAAAAGAAAACAAAAAAGGTCTCCCAATCTTTTCACTTGTTTTAACAAACGGAATAGCTCAGATTTTTATTTTTTCAACTGTATCAAAGTCGATTTCAGGCGCCTTTGATTTTATTATTACCATAGCAACCTTAGCTTATTTAGTACCTTATTTTATTGCCTCTGTTTATCAATTTAAGTTAGTTATTAAAGGCGAATCTTACAACAATTTAAAATCAAGAATGATAGACGGAAGCATTGCTGCCGTTGCTACCATTTACTCAGTTTGGGTTATTATATCAGGGACTTCGGACCTTAAGACCTTTATACTAGGAATTGTGCTTTTATCCAGCGGAATTTTCTTTTATGGTCCGCTTAAGAAAAAACGGGCTAAAAATGAGCTGGAAAAAGAACTACTATCAGCATAATATAATAATGTAAAACACCTGCTGGGAATCCTAGCAGGTGTTTTACATTATAGTTGAGAAAATAGGATATGATAAAATTGTGTACATTTGTTATTTTCCTTTACATCTAGAAATGATTATATTAAGATGGACAAATCCGAGAAAAACAATCAGAATTAGGAGGATAAGTTAAGTATGAAGAAATTAACTATTGTTTTTGCACTTTTAGTCAGCTTTATGTTGATTTTGTCAGCATGTGGAAAAGATGATAAGGCAAAGGAAGATAAAACAGAAGACAATAAAACTGCAGAAAAAACTGAGGACCAAGATTTATTAGCCAAAGTTAAAGATGATGGAAAGCTGCTAATAGGAACAGAAGGTACATATGCTCCATTTACCTTTCATGATGAGAGTGGTAATCTTACCGGATTTGATGTGGAGATTGCGACAGAAGTTGCAAAACGCTTAGGGGTAGAACCTGAGTTTAAAGAGACGCAGTGGGATGCCATCTTTGCTGGGCTTGATGCAAAGCGATTTGATATGATTGCGAACCAAGTTGGAATCCGCCCAGACCGTCAGGAAAAATACGATTTTTCTGATCCCTATATTACATCTGCTGCTGTGTTGATTGTGCATAAAGATAATAATGAAGTAAAGACTTTTGAGGACATAAAGGGTTTAAATGCTGCTCAGTCGCTGACAAGTAACTATGGAGAATTGGCAAAGAAAAATGGAGCTAATTTAGTTAGTGTGGAAGGCTTTACCCAGTCTGTTGAACTACTTACTTCTAAACGTGTTGACGTAACAATTAATGATCGTATTTCGTTTTTAGATTATACAAAGCAAAGACCAGATGCCCCAATAAAAATTGCCGCGACAAGTGAAGACGCGTCAGCCAGCGGACTTATGTTTAGAAAAGGTAGCGATAAGCTCGTAGATGAGGTCAATAAAGCTTTAACGGAAATGGTTGAAGACGGCACATACAAAAAAATCTCAGAGAAATGGTTTGGTGAAGATGTACTTAAATAGTATTTTTACTGACCCGGAGCGAACCGCACGATTGATGGATATAGCTCAAAGTTCCTTTCTGCCCCTTCTGAAAGGGGCTATTTTTTATACAATCCCGTTAACCATCATTACGTTTATTGTTGGTTTGATATTAGCCATTTTAACGGCGCTGGCTCGAATCTCTCATGTGAAGGTCTTTCAAATGATTGCAAGAGTCTATGTTTCAGCCATTCGTGGAACACCATTATTAGTACAGCTTTTTATTATATTTTATGGTCTTCCGAATATCGGAATTATTATCGATTCCTATATAGCGGCTGTAATTGGTTTTTCTCTCAGTGTAGGGGCGTATACTTCTGAAGTTATCCGTGCTGCGATTCTTTCAACCCCTAAAGGGCAGTGGGAGGCAGGGTATTCCATTGGAATGAGTTATTCCCAAGTGTTAAGGCGAATTATCCTGCCTCAGGCGGCACGAGTATCGATTCCTCCACTTTCAAATTCATTTATTAGTCTCGTGAAGGACACTTCCCTTGCCTCCCTAGTGCTTGTTTCAGAGATGTTTCGCAAAGCCCAGGAAATTGCTGCCAGCAATTATGAATTTTTATTAGTCTATTCTGAAGCGGCCCTAATCTATTGGGTAATTTGCTTTATCCTTTCCGTTATCCAGCAATACTTTGAAAAGAAACTTGATCGGTACGTGTAATAGAAGGGAGGCTAATCTACGATGATTTCCATTCATGGATTATATAAGCAATTCGGCAATTTAGAGGTTCTAAAAGGGATAGACCTAGAGGTGGAAAAAGGGAATGTAGTAGTGATTATTGGGCCTTCTGGCTCTGGGAAAACCACCATGCTTCGGTGCTTAAATGTATTAGAAACGCCAACTAAAGGGATCATTTCCATTGAGGGAAACACCCTTGATTTCTCAGGCACTGTACCGAAAAAAAACATTGCAACCTTTCGCCGCTTAACAGGTATGGTTTTTCAAAGCTATAACTTATTCCCTCATAAAACAGCTCTAGAAAATGTGATGGAGGGACCGGTAATAGTAAAAAATGAGAATAAGGATCACGCTCGAAAAAAGGCACAAGCCTTATTAGAGAAGGTTGGTCTGGGGGATAAAATCGATTATTACCCTGCACAGCTCTCAGGCGGGCAGCAGCAAAGGGTTGGCATAGCCAGGGCATTAGCAATGGAGCCAAAGGTAATGCTGTTTGATGAACCGACGTCAGCTCTCGATCCTGAGTTAGTGGGTGAGGTTTTAAAAGTGATGAAGGACCTCGCAACCGAAGGGATGACGATGATTGTCGTTACACACGAAATGCGCTTCGCAAGAGAGGCTGCAGATGAGGTTATTTTTATGGATCAAGGTGTCGTGGTGGAAAGGGACAAACCAGAAATTATCTTTACCAATCCAAAAGAAGACCGAACAAAAAAGTTTTTAAATATGATTCAGTAAGTGCTATGGCAAAAGTCATAGCACTTTTTTTGTTATTTAGGTAAAATTTAGTTAGAAAAGTGAATCTTTTCCAATTTTTAACCGTATTAAAGTTACATACATAAGGAAGGGAGTGGTGCCGATGGAAGTATTCAACCTGCCATTAGAAACAATTTATTTATATGGATTAATTGGTTCAGGTATTTTGACCATTTTGTATGTATTCTTTGCAGATGTCGTCCATTTTGACGGACCGGATTTTCTTAATCCGGTAATTATCTTGGCTTTTGTAACCCTTTTCTCAGCAAGCTCGTATTTATTTGAGAGGCTTTCTGCGATTCATTACTTGGCAATCGTAGGAATATCAGCAATTATAGCCTTTATCCTTGTTACTATTTTAAATGTATTTGTTCTAATTCCATTGTCTAATGCCGAAGAATCCCTCGTGTACAAAGAGAGTGATTTAAGAGGTAGAATTGGAACCGTCATCACAGGGATTCCAGCGGATGGGTATGGGGAAGTGATGATTGAAAGTATTAGCGGCAGAATTGCAAAACCAGCCACAAGCTTTGATCGTGTCCAGATTGATAATGGAACGAATGTGCTTGTGGTTGATATAAAAGATGGGGTGCTCCAAGTTAGCTCTCATCAAGAAATAGAGAAATATTTATAGGGAGGTAGGCTAGATGGAATTAAGTTTTTGGATTGTTATAGGTATCGTTGCATTTATTTTAATCGCTCTAATCGGTGTTTTTATCACAAAGTATCGGACAGCTGGGCCGGATGAGGCGCTAATTGTTACGGGAAGTTTCCTTGGAAACGGAAGTGTACATGTGGATGAGTCAGGTAATAAAATCAAAATCATTCGCGGCGGAGGAAGCTTCATCTTACCGGTGTTTCAACAGGCAAAGCCGCTTAGCCTGCTTTCAAGCAAGCTTGAGGTAACAACACCAGAAGTATACACAGAGCAAGGCGTACCCGTTATGGCAGATGGTGTTGCAATCATAAAAATTGGCGGGTCGATTAGTGAAATTGCCACGGCTGCGGAACAATTCCTTGGTAAGGCTAAGGAAGACCGAGAGAATGAAGCAAAGGAAGTTCTGGAAGGTCATTTACGCTCCATCCTCGGTTCCATGACAGTGGAGGAGATTTATAAAAACCGCGATAAATTCTCGCAAGAGGTCCAAAGAGTCGCCTCACAGGATCTCGCGAAAATGGGATTAGTCATTGTTTCATTTACGATTAAAGATGTGCGCGATAAAAATGGATACCTTGATTCCCTTGGTAAACCAAGAATTGCACAAGTGAAGCGTGACGCTGATATTGCAACGGCCGAAGCAGATAAAGAAACTAGGATTAAAAGAGCAGAAGCTGCAAAGGAAGCAAAGCGTTCTGAGTTAGAGCGTTCAACTGAAATCGCTGAAGCTGAAAAAATTAATCAGTTAAAAGTTGCAGAGTTCCGCCGTGAACAAGATAGTGCGAAAGCCCGTGCTGACATGGCATATGAATTGGAAAGTGCCAGGTCGAAGCAGGAAGTAATGGAACAGGAAATGCAAATTAAAATTATTGAAAGACAGAAACAAATCGAATTAGAAGAAAAAGAAATCTTGCGTCGTGAACGGCAATATGATTCTGAAGTGAAGAAAAAAGCCGATGCGGATCGATACTCAGTGGAGCAGTCTGCAGAAGCAAATAAGGCAAAACAAATTGCGGAGGCTGAAGCGAATAAATATCGTATTGAAGCAATGGCAAAAGCGGAAGCAGAACGTATTCGCTTAGATGGTTTATCAAAAGCTGAAGCCCAAAAGGCACAAGGTACGGCCGAGGCAGAAATTATTCGTCTGAAAGGTTTAGCAGAAGCGGAGGCGAAGGAAAAGATAGCAGAAGCGTTCGAGCAATTTGGTCAAGCGGCAATCTTGGATATGATCATCAAAATGCTTCCTGAATATGCGAAGCAGGTAGCAAGCCCTCTTGCCAATATTGATAAAATTACCGTAGTAGATACTGGTGGTTCAGGTGAGAAAGGCGGAGCCAATAAAATTACTGGATATGCAACAAATCTCATGGCAACCCTTCAGGAGTCGTTAAAGGCTTCAAGTGGCATTGACGTTAAAGAATTAATCGAGAACTACTCAGGAAAAGGGAATGTAAAGCGAAGTATTGAAGAACTCACAGACACAATGAAAAAAGCGGAATAATAGCAATAAAAATCCTTATCAAAATTTGATAGGGATATTTTTTATCAAAAAAATAGGATACCCTAGGGCATCCGTATGTAAAAAAGAGAGATTAAATTTGGGAGAGCAAGATGGTTAATACCATGTATAAACCTTAGAGAGGAAGTACCTCTTCCATTGCTACAGGTACATCTTATCGAGAAATATTGTAGATGTTATGAAGAACTTGTGATGAATTTGTGAAGATGAAAACAGCCATTCCCCAACATGCTATATTATAGTTAAGGGAGTGAGAACGGTGAAAATATTACTAGTTGATGATGAAAAGAGAATCCTAGAAGTTCTCGAAGCCTACCTCGAGAGAGAGGGCTATGAGATTCATTGTGCCGATAACGGAATTGATGCGTTGAAAAAAGCAAAAACCATAAATCCCGATTTAATTATTTTAGATTTAATGCTTCCGGATATTTCTGGCGAAGAGGTATGCCGGTTAGTAAGAAAAGAATCGGACGTTCCGATTCTGATGCTGACAGCAAAGTCTGCGGAAGATGATCGCATTAACGGGATTGTTATGGGCGCAGACGATTATTTAACCAAGCCATTTAGCCCGAGGGAAGTAGTTGTACGGGTACAAGCAATCCTAAGACGAGTGAAGAAAACAGAAAAAGTAGAACGAATTGAGTTTAATCATAAACAATTGGCGATTGACCTGAGCAAAAAAGAAGTAACGGTTAAAGGGCAGGATGTTATTCTGACACCGATTGAATATAAGCTGCTTACCAATATGGCACTAAATCCGGGAAGAGTGTATAGTCGAATGGACTTACTCGAAAAGATTCAAGATGAAGGAATGTATTACGAAGGATACGAGCGCAGCGTCGATACACATATTAAGAATCTCAGGAAAAAAATTGAGTTAGATTCTAGACAGCCAACGTTTATCCTAACTGTATTTGGAATGGGTTATAAATTTGGAGGGGTACTAGATGTTTCAAACACTGCGGTCTAGAATCCTCTTTTATTTATTACTCAGCTCGATGATTGGAATCCTCTTTGTTAGCTTTTTTATGCAGTGGGGATTTGAAGAGAGCTTTACGAAATATCTAGATCGTAACCGAGAAAAAAAGATTGATAGAATTATTACAGAAATTGAAAAGGGCTATCAGAAAAATGGCCATTTTACGAGAGATCCAGTTTTTGGCTTCCTCCATGAGCATGCGATGACTGACCAGCTTTACTTCGATTTGTATGATAACCGTGGTCAATTGCAAATGGGGACCTCTAATATTGTGGGGTATTTAAACAGCCTCGGGTTGACCGAACCGGAACCCAATGATGAGGAGTGGCATACAGCTTCCTATACGCTGAGAGCAGACAATAAAGTGATTGGCAAACTAGTGGCAATTTATCCAATAGGTTTAATCGATGATGAGTATAATTTTTTACAAACCATTCAGTTATACATTTATGCAGCCGTTTGTTTAACCATCTTGTTATCAATTATATTTAGTATGTTATTCTCAAAAAAATTAATCTCTAGCTTAAATAAAGTTTCCTTTGCGGCAAGTGAGCTGCAGCAGCATAATCTATCAATCCGTATTCCGCTGACTGGGTTGCCTATAGAGGTTAAGCAGCTCGCAATTTCCTTTAATAATCTAGCAGAATCATTGGCAAAGGGTGAAATGCTAAGAAAACAATTTACTGGAGATTTAGCCCATGAACTTCGTACACCACTGGCTACATTAAGAAGTCAAATTGAAGCCTACCAGGATGGAATATGGGAGCCAACACCTCAGCGATTACAATCTAGTCATGAAGAACTGATGCGACTAGTAAGGCTAGTGAATGAGCTTGAAAAGCTGCTTGCCGCCGAAAACCCACAAATTAGATTGGAGAAAGTAGCGGTAGAGGCTGGCAGTGTTCTAGCTGCATTATGGGAAATGTTTGTACCGTTGTTTAAGCAAAAGGGAGTATTCCTTCATATTGAAGAGCCTGATAAGGAACTCATTTTCCCAGCCGACAAGGATCGCTTAATGCAAATTCTCTCTAATGTTCTAAACAATGCCCTAAAGTATACGCCAGAAGGAAAGAATGTAACCATATCTATATTAACTGAAAAAGAAGGATATGTTGGTTTTAAGATTGAGGATGAAGGTTCTGGTATGGCCGAGGATGATATTCCACATATATTCGAACGATTTTACCGTGGTGATAAATCACGCGACCGAAAAACAGGCGGAGCTGGAATTGGACTTTCGATTGTGAAAGCCTTAATGGAGGCTCATAATGGATTGATTAATGTAAAAAGCCGAATAAATAAGGGTACATGTATCATTTTATGGTTTCCGGAAGAGGACGAATAAGAAAAGCTAAAAGCGCATAGGCGATGAAGCTAGACAAAACGGCCGCTATCTCATTAGGGATAGCGGCTTTTCATGTTTGAAGCTCATTGGGTAAAATTTCTTCCATTCATTTAGAAATGGAGAAGTACCCGAATTAGGTTGTTCTAAGACACTTTGGGTCGGTCCAGACTCCATTACTTCTCCATTCACAATAACAGCTAGATGATTGGTTAGATAGTTGATTTCCATTAAGTCGTGACTAACGAAAACGGTTGTGGTCCCCGAATTTTTAATAATCGTTTTAAAGTCATCCATTAATTTAATTTTTGTTGGAAAATCCAATGCAGAAAAGGGTTCATCTAGGAATAGAATTTCTGGCTCGACGATCATGGCTCTTGCAAGGTTTACCCGTTGTGCCTCGCCGCCTGAAAGAAAATGGGCATTGTTTTTCGCAAGATGGCTGATTTGAAACTGCTCCATCCATCCATTTACCCTCTCTTTGATCAATGATTTTGGTACTTTTCTTAGCTTTAAGCCAATCGCAATATTTTGAAAAACAGTACCTTCTAAAAGTAGTGATTGCTGCAGAGCTACTGAGAATTTTCTCCGCAAGTCAAGGGAGGGAATTCCATTAGCTATTACCTGCCCGCGGTAGAGAATTTCACCACTAGTAGGGCTGTCAAGCAAAGCCATTACTTTTAGCAATGTACTTTTACCTGCACCATTAGGCCCCATGATTCCAAGAAATTCACCATCTGAAATCTGGAATTCGGGGATTGTGAGGATGTTTTCACCATGTGCTTGATAGGTAATGTTTTTAAGCTCAATTAATGGTCTCATGATACTCGCTTCCTTTGCTGTAGCATTGTTAAGGCTGCTGTTATCAATAAAGCAACAGTCAATAATATGAAGGAAATTGCAAGGGCTACATCGAAATTACCTTTTGAAACTTCCATTACAATCGAGGTCGTTAAAATTCGCGTATCACCTTGTATATTTCCGCCTACCATCATTGCAGCACCAACCTCAGCAATTACCCGTCCAAAGCCTGCCATAATCGCAGCGACGATGGCGATTTTGGTTTGTTTTATAAGGATCAGGATGGTTTGTATCTTTGTTGCACCCAAAGCTTTTATTTGTAAAAGCATTTTTTCATTGATTTGTTGAAAGGCGGAGCTCGTTAGACCTGTGACGATTGGTAATGAGACCAGTACCTGTGCCATTACGATTGCAGTTGGGGAATACAGCAAGTGTAAATGACCAAGAGGACCAGATCTCCATAAAAGCATGGAAATCCATAAACCTGCCACCACTGGGGGCAGTCCCATACCAATATTGATGATTGTAAGGATTATTTTTCTGCCTTTAAATCTGGTTAGACCAAGTAACATCCCAAGAGGCAAACCAATAAGGGAACTAATGAGGATGGCAGTAAAACAGACTCTTAGAGTCAGCCAAGTGATTTCGAGGATCTCTCGGTCGCCAGTGAGAATCATCTCTATCGCTTTCCTAAGCCCATCAATAATTAGTTCCATCGCGTTTCACCCTTCCGTTTGACCTATTCTGTGTATTTAATGAATAATGATTGTCCGTAATCTTCCTTACCAAAACTTTCAATTACATCTTGTGTCTCACTGCTAACCATAAACTCTACAAACTTTTCCGCATCTTTACTGTTTACCATGCTATGCTTCTCTGGATTAACCTGCATGACATGGTAGATATTCATTAAATCTTTACCGCCCTCTACAACAATTTCGAGGTTCGTTAAGTTTTTCTCTTGAGCTAACCATGTAGCACGATCCGTTAATATATACCCATTTTTTTCGTTGGCAATTTGTAAAGAAGCACCCATTCCTTGGCCAGTTGAGATATAGGTATCACCAGCAGGCTGGATATTCACCGCTGTCCAGATTCCTAGTTCTTTTTTATGTGTACCAGAGTCGTCGCCACGGGTAACAAAATTGGCCTTTGTCTCTGAGATTGTTTTGAATGCTGCGTTAATGTCATCTCCGCTTACACCTTCTGGATTATCTTTTGGCCCCGCTAAAATAAAATCATTGTACATCACGCGTTTGCGATTAATAGCATCACCGCTTGTTACTAGTTCTTCCTCTGATTTAGGTGCGTGTACTAGAAGGACATCTGCTTCACCTTTAGTACCCATTTTCAATGCTTGTCCTGTACCAACCGCAATGGTTTTTACTTTTACATTGTTTTCTTCTTCAAAAATTGGCAGTAATACATCTAATAAGCCGCTGTCCTGTGTACTTGTGGTTGTCGCTAGGATTAATTCAGTAGGTTCGGCTTTCGGTTCTGACCTTTTCTCTTTTGCGTCAGCTTGGTCAGTGTTGGTGTTGCCACAAGCTGATAGGATAAAGAGCATGAATACCAATAGTGTAGCAAATACACGATTTTTTAACATGTTGTTTCCTCCGGTTTATTAGTCTGATAGATGATAGTACCTAACTCTTGAATATCATATCCTTCTAAATCAGTTAAGCTGCTTTTAAATCCTGTGGACTGAAGATAATGGATTAGGTCTGTAAGTTTCTGCTTGTTTTCATTTGTAAAACGGAACACAAGGTCAAACTGTTCCTTCGCGACAGGTATGAAATCGAGTCCTAAATGGCTGGCGGCAGATTGAATTCCGAAGGCTACATCGGCCATTCCTCTGCTAATATAAGAAGCTGTTGACAAGTGGTTCCATTCTTCATTTAAATAACCATTTATTTCTGCCGGGGCAATACCATTCTTTGAAAGCATGGAGTCAAAAAGAAATCTTGTCCCAGCGCCTTTTTGACGATTAACAAACTGAACATTTTTTTGTACTAGGTTGTTAAAGCCATAGATTCCTTTAGGATTTCCCTTTGCTACTATAAAGCCTTGTTCCCTTGAGACAAATCGAACAACCGATATAGACTCATGTACAAAGAGCTGATGAATAAAAGGTAAATTGTATTCTTGTGACGTTGGGTCTAAGAGATGGATTGCTGCAATATCCGATTGACCTCGGTACAGCATCATTAATCCTTCAAGGCTGCCTATGTAAGTTGGCTGAATTTGCAGCTGCAGGTCTTTTGATGTTTGTTTAACAAAATGCTCTACTAGAAAGTCATGACTTCCGGATAGTCGTATAGGTAATGAAGAATATGTGTCCGTCTGCTCGACCTGTATTTTTTTCGCAGGGGCTTTTGTACTTTCCTTATATCTTTCAATCTCTTCATGTTCAATTCTCATTTTGTTGCCAACTTTAAAGGCGTTTAATTCACCTCGCTTAATCAGTTCGTATACTGTGTGTTTTGAGATTTGAAATAGTTGAGCAACCTCATCGGGTGTGTAAACCTTTTCATCCATCCGTATGCCACCTCTCTATCAGCTAAATTTAATATAATACAAATATACTATGATTCACGTGACTTTTGTTAAGTTCCGTTTAGTTTCGTTGAGTTTTATTTAGAATTGACACGTTTTGTTCACTTGAGATAATAAGTGTTCACACTATGTTCATAAACTTCACTTTTTGTTCATTAGTGAACAATCAAGTTTGTTGTACTATATTGATAGATGAAATTTTATATAAAAGGGATGGGGATCAGATGGCAAAACTTCTATATATTACCGTTAACCCAAAAAATGATATAAAGCTTTCTAAAGGTATGCAGCTAGGTGAGGCTTTTTTAGAAGAGTTTAAACTACAAAAGCCTGAAGTAGAAATTGAACATATGCATTTATACGATATGGATATCCCGCAAATTGATATGGATTTGTTATATGCTCGTGCTAAATTATCTTTCATGGGCAAGACCTTTGATGAATTAACAGAAGGTGAGCAAAAACAAATCACTGCTATGCATGCACTGGCTGACCGCTTTATTGCAGCGGATTATTATGTGTTTGTTACACCAATTTGGAATTTTGGATCACCGGCTATTTTAAAAGCTTTCCTTGATAATTTATTTATTGTGAACAAGACATTTGTAAATACACATGAAGGAGCAAAAGGGCTTCTTACAAGCCGTAAAGCCCTTCATATCCAAACGCGCGGCGGTATTTACTCAACCGGACCAATGGTTGAATTTGAATTCGGCGATCGTTTCTTAACAAAAGTACTCGGCTTCTTAGGAATGGAAGTCATGCCAACTGTGTTCGCTGAAGGGATGGATCACTTTCCAAAGCAAGTACCAGAAATTATGGCAAAGGCAAAAGAGCAAGTCATCGAAGCCGCAAGAGAAATGGCAAAAGAAACAGTTACAGTTTAATAGATTAAAAAATGCGACTCGAGTATCGAGCCGCATTTTTTATTAGGATGAGACTGTTTATAGTGACCGTAAATCAAAAAGAGTAGTAGTCTCGGTCGCTATAAGAGGTTCATAGTGACCGTAAATCAAAAAGAGTAGTAGTCTCGGTCGCTATAAGAGGTTCATAGTGACCGTAAATCAAAAAGAGTAGTAGTCTCGGTCGCTATAAGAGGCTCATAGTGACCGTAAATCAAAAAGAGTAGTAGTCTTAGTCACTATAAGGGTTCTATAGTGACCGAAATCCAAAAATTACAGCTGATCTGGTCACTATAAATTAATCAACTTAAAACTTCCCCGTAAACTGAAAAAATAACACCGCAAAGCCTAGCACCCATACATAAATAGCAAAGGGTTTTAATGACCGTTTCTTTAAAAATCCAATCATCCACTTCACAGCGAAATAACCGAAAAGAGCAGAGGAGGCAATTCCAACCAGCAGGGCAGAAAGGGAAATTTGTTCACCTGCACCTCCCACTAAATCTAAGGATTGGAGTACAACTGCACCGGCTATAGCTGGAGTTGATAAGAGAAAGGAGAAATAGGCAGCTGTTTCACGGTCTAGTTTTCTCCATAAGGCGGCTACAATCGTGAACCCTGAACGAGAAATCGCAGGGAAAATTGCTGCTGCCTGAAAGGATCCAATGATCAATGCATCGGTATAACTAATATCATCCATTTTTTTATAGCCATTTTTTGCTGAATCTGCAATCCAAAGGAACAAACCGGTAACTAAAAACTCCCAACCAATCGTAACTCCTGTTTTCGATATCTCCTCAAAGTAGTCTTTAAAAAGCAAACCTATCACGACGGCTGGAATTGTTCCGACGATCAATAGGAAGGTGAGCTTGCTAAAGGGGTTTTTAATAATCTTAACAAACTCGTCCTTATAGAAGACAAAAACGGCGAGCAGGGTACCGACATGAAGCATGGTATCAAGTAATAAACCTGCTTCCTGCAAACCAAATAAATTCCTTCCTAAATATAAATGTCCTGTAGAGCTAATGGGTAAAAATTCAGTTAATCCTTGGATAATCCCTAATATGAGTGCTTCTAATTTGCTTAACATATTCAACCTCTCTTTCTGCACCATATAAGCCTGTACATAGTAAAGATATGCACGTTCCTCACTAAATAAGCAATAAATTTTTATATATTAGTAAGGCAAAAATAGTGCAAAAGGGGTGGAATCTCCCATAAAATAGAAGTAAGTATTTTGGAGAGGAGCTGCACTTTTGAAAAATCACCATCTACATTTCAATACATCCATCGGAGTGAAGAAACCGGAAAGTATCAGAAATAAACTGCAACCGTGCCCTTTTTGTGCAAGGGAAGAGTTGATCGATCTCATTGAAGTGGATGGACCAATCATACTTTTGAAAAATAAATTTCCTGTTCTAGAGAATGCCTACCAAACTGTATTGATTGAAACGGATGATTGTCATGGTGAATTATCTGCCTATCCGCTTCCCTTTCTCCATAGACTCTTAAAGTTTGCGATAAGGAATTGGCTTGATTTAGATAAAACCGGAAATTATGAATCGGTCATTTTTTTCAAAAATCATGGTCCGTTGTCTGGAGGGACCATTGCGCATCCTCATATGCAGATCATTGGCTTACATGATATTAACTATAAGGAAAACATAACTGAAGAAGTGTTTAAGGGTATTATTATAGAAGAAAAAGATGGGGTCAAATTTACTTTGTCGACAAAGCCGAAGGTAGGCTTTTATGAATTTAATATTGATATGGATGACTCTAGTTATAATGAAACCTTTGGAATTTATCTTCAAAAAGCGGTACATTACATTCTTCATAGCTTCCCGTTTAAAGCAAGCAGCTATAATCTTTTCTTTCACCATTATAATAGTAGAATATATGTAAAAATTGTTCCCCGATTCGTAACCACTCCACTTTATATAGGTTACGGGATTCCCCAGGTGCCGAATAATTTACATTGGATGGCGGATGATATTAAAAGTAAATATTTTACAAAAGGAAGCAACTAAATCTAGGAGCTTCCTTTTCCTTTTGTAGTAATTTCACCCATTCACACTTTAAACGTTGTGCTTTGTCGATTAAAAAAATATAATGAGATAATGTACAAGTTCCTTTTTGAAGCCTTGACATAAAGGAGTGTGAATGATGACATCATCTAAAAATACAACTTCAAAACTTGATTATAGTCTTGTTTTTATTTTACTTTTATTATTTTTGGCCAGCTGTTTATCGATTTATAGTGCGCAGGCAAGCGGTCAATATGACAGTAACTTCCTTATAAAGCAAATTATCTTTTATGGAATTGGCTGTG
Organism: Neobacillus canaveralius; assembly: GCF_047237705.1. Classification (NCBI taxonomy): domain Bacteria; kingdom Bacillati; phylum Bacillota; class Bacilli; order Caryophanales; family Bacillaceae; genus Neobacillus; species Neobacillus canaveralius. The sequence continues at coordinate 1,108,845 of NZ_JBDFLL010000001.1, forward strand.
GAATTATTGCTGCCGTCATCAGGCTCGACTCCGACCAGTTAAAAAAGTTGGCTTGGTATGCTTACGGAGCGGGAATTTTGCTACTTGTTTTTTTAATCATAGCGCCAGAAAGCATTGCACCTGTAATCAATGGGGCAAAAAACTGGTTTAAGGTCCCTGGAATCGGTTCACTTCAGCCGTCGGAGTTTGTCAAAATTTTTATTATCGTAGCCCTAGCAAAAGTAATTGAAGATCATCACCAAAAGAACCCAGTTAAAACCATTTCCTCTGACTTTTGGCTTTTAATAAAGCTGGGAGTCGTCACGATGGTCCCTCTAATACTTATTATTAAGCAAGACTTAGGGACTTCGCTCGTATTTATATCCATTCTTTTAGGGATGATTTTTATTTCGGGCATCACATGGAAATTACTTGTACCAATATTCTCAATTGGAACAGCATTTATTTCGGTCATTTTTTATTTTGTATTGTTAAAGCCAGAAATTCTTGAAAAATATTTAGGTGTGAAGCAGTATCAATTTAGCCGTATCTATTCCTGGCTGGATCCTTATAATTTCCAAAGCTCAGCAGGTTACCAGTTGACACGGTCACTCTTAGCCATTGGCTCAGGACAAACGGGTGGTAAGGGGTACGGAAATAGAGAAGTATATTTGCCTGAAAGCCATACCGATTTTATCTTTAGTGTGGTCGGCGAAGAGTATGGTTTTATTGGTGCGAGTGTGCTCGTTAGTTTATTTTTCTTGCTGATTTATCATATTACCAAGGTTGGGATGGAAACGAAGAACAACTTTTATACGTATATTTGCGTGGGAGTCATTAGCATGATTACCTTCCATGTATTCCAAAATATCGGGATGACGATTGGAGTGCTTCCGATTACCGGTATTCCATTGCCGTTTATCAGCTATGGAGGAAGTTCTTTAATGGGGAACATGCTTGGGCTGGGATTAATCTTCTCAATCCGCTACCATTATAAAAAATACATGTTTTCAACATCTGATTAACAAAGATGGTAGAGCACCGTTTTCAATCAAGCTGGACTTCATGTTGAAAATGAATCGTAATTTGCTGCATTGTAGCAACGGTTTGATTTTCACCTTCGCTATAATATATAAAGTACTTGTTCTCTACAACAGCATAAGGATAAAAAAAGAACGAGGTCATGGCAGCCTCGTTCTTTTTTCATTCTATTTTATTGGAGAAGTATTCTTTTATTTTTCTAGCATGATTTTTTCAAGATCATCCAGCATGATGTTTGCTGCAAGCACGCCGCCCGCAGTATTCCAAGTAGCATCACTAACCTCGTAGGCTTTTCCATTTTTCACGGCATTTAGATTTTTCCAAAGTGGATCATTTGTCCATTCTTTCGCCGTATCTAAGGCTGCTTGATCACCCTTAGGAGCATAAGTGAAGTAGAAAAGAATGTCACCGTCCATTTTCGGAATCACTTCTTTTCCAACTTCGATAGCAAGGTTCCCTAGCTTGTTTTCAGGAGTAAACAGCTCTGCCTGTTGTGGAGCGCGTTTTAGACCAACTTGATCAAATATTATACCAGAGAAAGAATCAGTATAATAAATTCGAGACTTTCCAGCCATAAAACGAACGACAGATACTTCTTGATTTACTTTATCACCAAGTTTCTCTTTTACGTCTGCAACATGTTTATCAAAATCACTAAGAACTTCGTTCCCTTTTTCTTCTAGGTTTAACGCTTTTGCATATAGTTTAAAGTTTTCTTTCCAATCACCTCTAAGGGTTTCGGAAAAAACAGTAGGAGCAATTGCGCTTAATTGACTGTAAACAGCTTCTTGACGAAGCTTGTTTCCAATAATTAAATCAGGTTTAAGTGTAGCGATTTTCTCCAAATTTACTTCACTCTCAACGCCAACAACCTCGACACCGTCCATATCCTTTGTGATGTGATCATACCACGGATCGCCAAGCCAAGATTGAACGGCACCAACAGGTTTTACTCCTAGTGCAAGTAAGGCTTCTGTTCCTTCATTTGTTAATATAACGACCTTTTTGGGTGTTTTTTCCAATGTCGTTGACCCCATTGCATGTTCTACCGTATAGCTAGTGTCTTCTGTTTTTGTGTCATCTTCATTTTGTGTGGCCGGTTTTTCTTCCGTGTTACCACAGGCAGCAAGAAGGAAAATAGCCATTAATGAAATGACAGCAAATAAATGTTTAAAACCTTTCATCCTATGTAACCCCCAAATAATCTTATTGTTAATGATAATCATTTTCATTTACAAAATTATCATAGAACGTTTTCACTAGCCTGTCAATCACCAAATTGAAAATGATTATCAACTCATTGACAGTTTTCCGCTATTCAAATAGACTGATACATGAAAATACGGATACATAAGCATTTTAGATAATAAATAGATTAGAAGGGATTAACGTTATGCTGTTAAAACAAACAGGGCAAAGGTGGGTTGGACTTTTTATTGCTATTATTGTATTGCTTCTCTTAATGGCAGCAAGTATTGTCTACGGGTATACTGATACCACATGGAAAATGGCTATAGATGCTTTAACGAATTTCGATGGTTCTAATGAACATATTATTATACAATCTGTTAGAATCCCACGTGCTTTTATTGCTGCAGCAGTGGGTGCAAGCTTAGCGATTTCAGGTGTCTTAATGCAGACAGTAACGAAAAATCCTCTAGCATCCCCTGATATTTTTGGTGTAAATGCCGGAGCTGGAGTTGCTGTTGTTATAGCCGTAACGGTCTTTAGTATTGGAAGTCTTCAACTGTTTACTTGGTTATCCTTTTTTGGTGCAGCTGTAGCTGCAATAAGTGTCTATGCAATTGGGTCAGTCGGAAGAGAAGGGTTGACCCCGATGAAACTGACTCTAGCAGGTGCTGCAATGACAGCGTTATTTGCCTCTTTTACACAAGGGATACTTGTATTAAATGAAGCAGCCTTGGAGCAAGTATTATTTTGGCTTGCGGGATCAGTGGCAGGAAGAAGCCTTGATAATTTAATAGCTGTACTCCCTTATTTAATTGGAGGCTGGATCATTTCTTTGATCATAGCAACAAAAATGAATGTCCTATCTATGGGAGAGGATGTGGCCAAAGGTCTTGGATTGAACACAGCTCTATTAAAAATTACGATAGGAATCGTAGTGATCCTCCTTTCAGGTGGGGCAGTTGCTGTTGCAGGCCCAATTGGATTTATTGGTATTGTCGTTCCACATCTTACCCGTTCTATAGTGGGAATAGACCATCGCTGGGTAATCCCATTTTCCGGTCTTCTAGGAGGAGTGCTTTTATTGGCAGCAGATATCGCCTCCAGATATATTTTAATGCCTCAGGAAGTCCCAGTTGGCGTAATGACGGCGATTATTGGAACCCCATTTTTCATTTATATTGCTAGAAAGGGGTTCAATGGGCGATGAGTAAATACAAAATCTTTAGAATCAAACAAGGGAAAATCTCTTATTTAATTGATAAAAAAGCATTATTTGTGTTTATCGGATTGTTACTTGGAACCGCTGCTGTTTTTATTATAAGTACAGGGTTGGGAGAAATGAAGATAAGCCCTTTAAATGTATTGAAGGTATTTTTCGGCGGAGGGTCTGAAATGGAGGCCCTTGTCATTCAATCGTTCCGATTACCCAGAATCATTGTTGCTTTAATGGCCGGGATGGGACTGGCAGTGGCAGGGGGGATTTTGCAAGGAATGATACGCAACCCGCTTGCATCCCCTGATATCTTAGGGATTACTGGCGGTGCATCGGTAGCGGTTGTAGGTTTTCTGGCAATTTTTAGTGATAAAAATCATGTATTAACGGTAAGTATTCACTGGCTGCCCTTAGCCGCCTTTATCGGTGCAGCAGTTGTGGCATTTCTTGTTTATATTTTGGCATGGAAAAATGGGGTTTCTCCCATTAGATTAATTTTAATTGGAATAGGTTTGATGAGCTTAACCAAAGCTTTGACCACCTTTATGATGGTTTTGGGTCCTATTTATCAAGCAAGTCAGGCAAACATATGGATTACGGGTACCGTCTATGGTTCCACTTGGAAAAATGTAGGTGCCCTAGTTCCATGGATCATCATACTGATTATTATTGCATTTATCTATGCCAGGAATGTAAACATTCAGGAACTTGGTGATGAAGTAGCAACAGGTCTTGGTGGACGGGTGCAAAGACAACGCTTGGTATTAATGCTTTTGAGTACAGGGTTAGTTGGCGGCTCAGTAGCTTTCGCAGGAGGGATCGGTTTTGTAGGCTTAATGGCACCTCATATGGCCAGGAGATTGGTGGGTTCTGCATTTGGAGCATTGCTCCCTGTATCAGCACTCCTCGGAGGTATTTTAGTAATGCTTGCGGATTTAGTAGGGCGAACATTATTTTCACCATTAGAAATTCCTGCAGGGGTTTTTACGGCAAGTATTGGGGCTCCATACTTTATCTATCTATTATTTAAGACGAGAAATACTTAGTTTTCATAAAAGAGAGGCCATTTTCATTGGCTTCTCTTTTTTAACGCAAATACACTTTGTGACACAGTAGTAAATACAAATGAAAATGATTTTCATACTCATTGACAATCATTATCAATTAATTATAAACTTAGTACTGTAGAGAATATTAATACTATATAAGACGTAAATACAACCCGCTTTAGGGTCTAAATCATATACTATAAACAAGCCTATAAAAATAAACATGATTGACTTCAAAAGGAGATGGCAGATGATGAATGCGGTTGAAACGAAAAACTTATCACTTTCATATGGGGATACACTCATCATTGATGAATTAAATTTAAAAATTCCTAAAGGTGAAATTTCCGTTTTTATTGGAGCGAATGGCTGCGGAAAATCAACTCTCCTTCGTTCAATCGCTCGTCTTCTTAAACCAAAATCCGGTGCCGTTATTTTGGAGGGGGAAGCCATTGCTAAGCTCTCGACGAAGGAAGTTGCGAAAAAAATGGCGATACTTCCACAATCACCGGCCGCTCCTGAAGGACTGACTGTGCTTCAACTTGTAAAACAGGGGCGTTATCCTCATCAATCCTGGTTAAAACAATGGTCAGAAGAAGATGAGAAAAAGGTTAATGATGCCCTAAAAGCTACCCGGTTAGAGGATTTAAAAGAACGGACGGTTGATTCCCTTTCTGGAGGTCAGAGGCAACGTGCGTGGATTGCCATGACATTGGCACAGGATACGGATGTTATTCTTTTAGATGAACCGACAACCTACTTAGATATGACACATCAAATTGAAATACTAGACCTTCTTTTTGAACTAAATGAAAAGAAAAAGAGAACCGTTGTCATGGTTCTTCATGATTTAAATCTTGCGTGCCGTTATGCTCACAATATTGTTGCGCTAAAGGATCAAAAGGTTTATGCCCAAGGAAAGCCTGAGTATGTAATCAACTGCAGCCTGGTCAAAAATGTTTTTGGTATGGATTGTGAGGTTACAATGGATCCTTTATTCGGAACACCGCTTTGTATACCGTATGGAAAAGGAAGGTGTATCCTGCAAAAGGCGGCCGTGTCCAATGGGTAATATCCTTAGAGAAAATGACCTGAGTGCTTTTGAAAAATATCGGCTTAAATCGGTGACAGGCAAATCGTTTAATGTTGCAAATTTAATGGATAAGGCTTTTGCCATTGACTTCATGAGGAATCTAGCTTTTTCAATTGCTGCGCCTTCAGAGAGGACTGCTGCCTCGATTTTTATTAAGCGTTATGCATTTATTGCGGTTATTTCGCTTTTTGCAATGACGACGGGGAATAAGAAAATGAATTTATCCTTGGACAATATTGAAATGGAAGAAGCTGAGCGAGGGGTAGACTGGCTGCCAATGATTTCGTTAAAGAACCCATCCATCGAACAATGGAATGGTCAAGACCGTGATGAATGGCGGAAGGGTGTTTACCGGGACCTATTTGCTAACAATATCTACCCAATTATTGAGCATTTTGAAAAGACGTTTAAGGTTTCAAAGCTCATCCTGTGGGAAAATATCGCGGTCTATCTATTCTGGCTATATGAGACAGAACTATCAGATAACGAAAATCCAAACGTACCCAATGACTTCAATTTCTTAATCAAGGAAGCAGAGGGGAGTTTGTTTGGTAAATACAATCTTAATCCTATCCATAAATACTATTCGGAAAAAGCTTCTCAGGATGAGATAAGGATGAGAAAAACATGTTGTTTTACCTATCAACTTGGGACGAAACGCTGTAAGACATGCCCATGTACTCACAATGCAGGGGATGGAGTGTGCTATGCTGGAGAAAGTTTTTGCGGAGCAGCGAGCAGAGACAATATAAATGATATACAACAAAATGAATATTTATAATCAAAAAAGGTCGCCTTCTAAAGAGGTGACCTTTTCCATTGCTTGATTTATAGAAAACGTTTTCATAAAAAATATACATAAATATTCGAAAAATTTTAATAAAGTGGTTGTCAAAAATAACTTTTCATCCTATAATAATTTCAATGTTAGGAAACGTAACATGAAAATAGGAGGAGAAATAACATGACTGAGGCTATACTTTCAAATGTAAAAGACGAAATTGCAATTATCGAAAAAATTAAAGAAGAAATAAATAAGAAGAATGTTGAACTTCTTCACATACAGTTTGTAGATATAGAAGGAATTTTGAAACACGTAACCGTTACAAGTGAGCAATTGGAAGATGTAGTCGAAGGAAAAATAATGTTTGATGGCTCCTCTATTAAAGGATTTTCACCGATAAATAAATCTGATTTATACTTACAACCAGATTTATCAACATTCGCGGTTTTACCATGGACAGTAGAAGAAGGATATTCTGAAGCACGTTTTCTATGTTCTGTTAAAAATCCTGATGGATCTTGGTTTGAAGGTGATACTAGAAATGTATTAAAGAAAACAGTGGAACGAGCTGCGGATAAAGGATATACAATTTCTGTAGGTCCTGAGCTTGAATTTTTCCTGTTTAAAACAGACGAAAACGGATATCCAACACAGGAACTTAGTGATAAAGCTGGTTATTTTGAACCATCACCTAAAGACCTTGGAGAGCGTGTTCGATTAGAGATTTACCGAGCGTTAAAGGCAATGGGTTTCATTATTGAAGCATCTCACCATGAAGTTGCCCAGGGGCAGCACGAAATTAACTTTAAGTATGCTGATGCTTTAGGTGCAGCAGATCTTTCTACTACATATAAGTGGGTTGTAAAGACTATTGCAAAGAAATATGGACTGCATGCTACATTCATGCCTAAACCGGTTTTTGGGATAAATGGTTCTGGAATGCACGTAAACATGTCTTTCTTCAAAGACAATGAAAATGCCTTTTTTGATCCGGCTGATGAGTTACAACTTTCTGATAAAGCATATCATTTTATTGCGGGGCTAATAGAAAACGTTAAGAGCTTCACAGCTTTGACTAATCCGCTAATTAATTCTTATAAGAGATTAGTACCTGGATATGAGGCACCTTGTTATATCGCATGGAGCGCATCAAACCGTTCTGCATTGATTCGAATCCCAGCCAAAAAAGGGATGGCCACTCGTGTTGAATTGCGCTGTCCTGATCCGTCAGCAAATCCTTACTTAACCTTTGCAGTGATTGCAGCTGCTGGTTTAGATGGCATTGAACAAGAATTACAAGTGCCGTTTCCAATCAATGAAGATATTTTTCATATGACCGAAGAGCGCCGCGGTGAACTAGGTATTGAAAGCCTTCCTGGCAGTCTAGCTGCTGCAGTAAAGGAACTAGAAGATGGAGAGATTGGACGTAGAACATTAGGGAACCATGTATATAATGAGTTTGTAGCTGCGAAAAAAGCAGAATGGGATAGTTATCGTACAGCTGTTCATGCTTGGGAAATTGAAAATTATCAAGCTAAATTCTAAAAATAGGTAAGCAGGCTGAAATTCTCAGCCTGCTTTGTTTGTTGTATTATCTTTTAAATTGATTATTTTGACTGTTCACTTTGTCTTTGTGTGACTGTTCCCCGCCAGGACCGGCGTTTCCTTGAACGCTAGCGGCGCTTACGCCTCTTTTAGATGGGTTTTTCTTCATTTTACCCATGCATCATCACCTCGTTACTAGGATGCCCAATTCGCCTTTTTTATGTAAAGAGATTAGGAAAAAACCATTTTAAAAAAATTTATTATTTTCCGCTTTTATTTATTGCGCAAATTTTTAAAATATTCTATAGTAATAATTAGCAGAACTCATTCATTTGTGAATTTTTTTTGGCATAAAAATGAATGAGTATTCATTCAAAGTGTGTAAAGGGGGAGACAATGTTGAACCAACTTATTAAAAAAGCAGCTGTTCTAGGATCAGGAGTCATGGGCTCTGGGATTGCGGCCCATCTAGCGAACATCGGGATACCAACATTATTATTAGATATTGTGCCTCGGGAGTTAACCGACGACGAAAAAGCAAAAGGACTGACGTTGGAAGATAAGCAGGTCCGAAATCGCATTAGCAGCCAATCAATCCAAAAATTATTAAAGCAAAAACCGGCTCCTTTAGCCGTCAAAAAGAACTTGGCGCTAATTGAAGCAGGAAATTTAGACGATGACTTAGTGAAATTAAAAGATGTCGACTGGGTAATCGAGGTTGTTGTTGAGAATTTAAATGTGAAGAAACAAGTATTTGAAAAAGTGGACCAACACAGAAAACCTGGAAGCATTATCAGCTCAAATACATCGGGTATTTCCGTTGAAGCGATGACAGAAGGAAGGTCAGAGGATTTTCAGAAGCACTTCCTTGGTACCCACTTCTTTAACCCACCGCGATACTTAAAATTACTTGAAGTCATTCCTACACAATATACTAGTGAAGAAGTCATTTCATTCATGAAAACGTTTGGTGAAGATGTATTAGGAAAAGGTGTTGTTCTTGCAAAAGATACACCAAACTTTATTGCCAACCGGATTGGAACCTATGGTCTCCTAATCACTGTACAGGAAATGCTTAAAGGCGGATATAGTGTTGGAGAAGTTGATTCTGTTACTGGTCCATTAGTCGGCCGTCCTTCAAGCGCAACCTTCCGTACTTTGGATGTAGTTGGGTTAGATACTTTCGCACATGTAGCAGGCAATGTGCATGAAAAAGTAACCGGAAAAGAAAAGGGAGTATTCGAAGTCCCTTCATTTATGAAAACCATGCTTGAAAAAGGCTGGCTCGGAAGCAAATCTGGTCAAGGCTTCTTCTTAAAAAAAGGGAAAGAAATTCTTGAACTTGACCCAGCTACCTTAGAATATATTCCTCGGAAAAAGCTTTCAACTGCAGCAACAGAAATAAGCAAGCAAGAAAAAGGTACAGCGAATAAATTGAAAGCGCTTGTATATGTGAATGATCGTGCAGGTGAGTTATTGTGGAACATCTTTAGTCCTGTTCTCGCATACTCTGCACAGCTTTTAGGTGAGATAGCTGACACAGTGGTCGACATTGACCGGGCCATGAAATGGGGCTTTGGCTGGGAAATGGGTCCATTTGAAACCTGGGATGCAATTGGATTAGAAAAGTCAGTCGAGAAGATGAAGGAAGATGGGCTAGAAATTCCTGCCTGGGTAACAGATATGCTTGCTAAGGGGCATACATCTTTTTATATAGAGGAAAATGGCGAACGATTTTTCTTCAATAATGGGGAATATCGTTTAGTGGAAAGTAATCCAAAATCCATTGACCTGAAAAAAATAAAAAAACAAAAAGGTGTTATCAAAAAGAATGGCGGTGCCAGTTTAATTGATTTAGGTGATGGGGTTGCACTCTTAGAATTCCATTCTCCGAATAATGCCATTGGTCTTGATATTATTCAGATGCTTAATTTTTCAATTGACGAGGTAGAGAAAAATTACAAAGGCTTAGTAATCGGAAACCAAGGTAAGAACTTCTGTGTTGGTGCCAACTTAGCTATGATGCTAATGGAAGCACAGGATGATAATATCTATGAGCTTGAAATGGTAGTCCGTCAGTTCCAAAATGCGATGATGAAAGTAAAATACAGCGCAAAACCAGTGGTGGCAGCACCATTTGCAATGACACTTGGCGGTGGTGCTGAGGTTTGTTTACCTGCAGCGCACATTCAAGCGTCTGCTGAAACCTATATGGGACTTGTTGAAGTTGGTGTCGGACTGCTTCCAGGCGGCGGCGGAAACAAAGAACTGTATATTAAACATTTAGAAGGTATGCCAAATGGTGTTCCATTTGACCTTCAAGCTGTTGCTAATAAAGTCTTTGAAACAATCGCTATGGCAAAAGTATCAACCTCTGGTGCGGAAGCACGTGAGAATAATTTCTTAGGATTGGTGGATGGAATTAGTATTAACGGAGACCACCAATTATATGATGCAAAGCAGGCAGTTCTAGCATTACATGAGCAGGGTTATGTGCAAAAAGCCCGTAAAAAGGTGCCGGTAGTGGGTGAAACAGGTTACGCTACACTTTTACTTGGGGCGCAATCCATGTTCTTATCTGGATATATTTCAGAGCATGATTTGAAAATCGCCAAAAAAGTAGCTTACGTCATTGCTGGTGGAAAAGTGCCATTTGGTACGGAAGTAGATGAGCAATACTTATTGGATTTAGAAAGAGAAGCATTCTTAAGCTTAATTAGAGAAGGAAAAACACAACAGCGTATGCAGCACATGCTTGTAAAAGGGAAGCCGTTGAGAAATTAATAGATTGCTATTATATAAGGAAAGCGAGGGAACGAAATGAGAGAAGCGGTAATCGTAGCCGGAGCACGGACCCCGGTAGGTAAAGCGAAAAAAGGAACGCTTGCACATGTTCGCCCTGATGATTTGGGAGCATTGGTCGTAAAAGAAACATTAAAGCGTGCCGGAAATTATGAAGGAAATATTGATGATTTAGTTTTTGGCTGTGCAATGCCAGAAGCGGAGCAGGGGAATAACATGGCACGTAATATTGGTGCCTTAGCTGGTCTGCCGCATACAGTACCTGCCATCACCATTAATCGTTTTTGTTCATCCGGACTGCAGGCGATTGCTTATGCAGCACAGGGAATTATGCTTGGACATACCGACACCGCTATTGCTGGTGGAGCGGAGTCAATGAGTCTGATTCCTATGATGGGCCATGTTGTTCGTCCAAATATAAAATTAGCTGAAACAGCTCCCGAATATTATATGGGTATGGGGCATACCGCAGAAGAAGTAGCAAAGAAATATGGTATTACTCGTGAAGACCAGGACGCATTTGCCGTTCGCAGTCATCGGAAAGCGGCTAAAGCCATTCAGGAAGGGAAATTTGTAGACGAAATCGTTCCCGTTAATGTTACCTCCCGTTCAGTGGGAAAAGACAACAAACTTGTCGAGAGAACTATACAGTTTTCTCAAGATGAAGGTGTACGCCCAGATACAAGCGTACAATCCCTTTCAAAACTTCGACCGGCATTTTCGGTAACGGGTTCTGTTACAGCAGGTAACGCATCGCAAACAAGTGATGGGGCTGCAGCCTTAATGATTATGGATCGTGAAAAGGCAGAATCACTTGGATTAAAGCCATTGGCTAAATTCAGATCATTTGCAGTCGGAGGCGTGCCACCTGAAATTATGGGAGTTGGTCCAGTAGTAGCTGTTCCGAAAGCTATTAGGTTAGCTGGCTTAGAGTTATCTGATATCAATCTATTTGAATTAAACGAAGCATTTGCATCGCAATCACTTCAAGTTATTCGCGAGCTCAATCTAGATGAAGAAAAAGTAAATGTAAATGGCGGTGCCATCGCACTAGGTCATCCACTAGGATGTACAGGTGCAAAACTCACCTTAACCCTTATCCATGAACTAAAACGCCGTCAGCAGCAATTTGGCGTCGTAACCATGTGTATAGGCGGCGGAATGGGAGCTGCCGGAGTATTTGAGCTTCTTTAATAAATAATTAGGGGGAAACAATAATGGCACAACAAACTGAAAAAATTATCAAAGGCGGAAGCTTTTTAATCGATGATATTTCCTATGACAGAATTTTAACACCCGAGGACTTTAACGAAGAGCAACTAATGATTGCTAAAACAGCAGAAGACTTCATTGAAAAAGAAGTCCTTCCACAACTGGAACATCTTGAAAACCATGAATTTGATCGAACTGTAAAATTATTAAAAAAAGCAGGTGATCTTGGTCTTTTGGCAGCAGATGTTCCTGAAGAATACGAAGGTTTAGGTTTAGACAAAGTAACCTCCTCGCTTGTAACAGAAAAAATGTCAAAGGCTGGCGGTTTCTCATTATCCTATGGCGCACATGTTGGTATCGGTTCACTGCCAATCGTTTTATTCGGAAACGAAGAGCAAAAGAAAAAGTATTTACCTGCACTTGCTTCTGGTGAAAAAATTGCGGCCTACGCTTTAACGGAGCCAGGTTCAGGATCTGACGCTCTTGGTGCAAGAACAACAGCCAAATTAAATGCAGCAGGTACCCACTATATTCTTAACGGTGAAAAACAGTGGATAACTAATGCTGGTTTTGCCGATGTATTTGTTGTCTATACAAAAATTGATGGCGAACACTTTACGGCATTCATTGTGGAAAGAGATTTCCCTGGAGTTTCTACAGGTGCCGAAGAGAAGAAAATGGGGATTAAGAGCTCTTCAACACGTACTCTTATCTTAGAAGATGTACTTGTTCCTGTTGAAAACCTATTAGGGGAATATGGCAAAGGGCACGTCATTGCGTTTAATATCTTAAACATTGGACGATATAAGTTAGCAGTTGGTGGTGTAGGCGGATCTAAAAATGCATTTGAGCTGGCCGTTAAATATGCAAATGGCCGTAAGCAATTTAACACACCAATCTCTCGATTCAATTTAACAAAAGAAAAATTCGGTACAATGGCTTCCAAAATCTACGCAGCAGAAAGCTCTGTCTATCGTACGATTGGAATGTATGAAGAAAATCAAGGCAAACTAACAGCAGAAGAGCAAAAGGATATTAAATTAGTAGCAAATTCTATTGCTGAATACGCAATTGAATGCTCTGTTAATAAATTTTTCTGTAGTGAAGTTTTAGATTACGTGGTAGATGAAGGTGTTCAAATTCATGGTGGATACGGCTTCATGCAAGAGTATACCATCGAAAGAGCATACCGTGATTCTCGTATTAATCGTATTTTCGAAGGTACCAATGAAATTAACCGTCTCCTAGTGCCAGGCACCTATATTAAGAAGGCGTTTAAAGGAGAACTTCCATTGTTCCAAAAAGCCATTAAGCTCCAAGAAGAAATCATGATGTTAATGCCTGAAGAGCCAGGTGATGAGCCGCTTGCGGCAGAAAAACATCTGGTAAGCAATGCGAAGAAAATTGGCTTGCTTGCTGCTGGGTTAGCCGCTCAAAAATTTGGTAAGGCACTTGATAAAGAACAAGAAATCTTATCAAATATTGCAGATATTGTTTCAAATGCCTACGCAATGGAATCTGCACTGTTACGAACAGAAAAAGCAATCGCCAAGACAGGTCTTGAGAAAAACAAACAAAAGCTTCTTTATACACAAATATTCTGCCAAGAAGCTTTCAATGAAATTGAACAGCATGCGAAAGAAACACTAGTTGCAACCGAACAAGGAGATACTCTCCGTATGCTCGTATCAGCACTTCGTAAATTAACTCGCCATACACCAATCAATGTAATTGGTAAGAAACGTGAAGCGGCTGACGTTCTGATTGAAGCTGAACGCTATATCGTTTAATTTATCAACTTCAGGCTCCCTAGGATTTTGCGGAGCCTGAAGTTTTTCTATATGTTTAGCAGGATTTTTGCAGAATTAGTCGAAATTTTAAAGTGATGCGTTTTTACTTTTATTCCTGTTATGTTACTATCAAAGTGACGTGCAATAACATGAATGTTTTAGAGGAGGGTGGACAGATGTCACTTACTTTTTACTGGTATCCCAAATGCGGGACATGCCGAAATGCAAAGAAATGGCTGGATGAACATCATCTTTCCTACAATGCAATACATATTGTTGAAACTCCACCAACTCGCGCTGAACTTCAGGATATCTACGAAAAGAGCAACCTTGAGTTAAAGAAGTTCTTTAATACAAGCGGGCAAAAGTATCGTGAACTGGGTATTAAGGATAAAATATCCACTGCTTCTGAAGATGAGCTGCTAGATCTGTTAGCCTCAGATGGGATGTTAATCAAAAGACCATTAGTAACGGATGGAGAAAAAGTGACTGTTGGCTTTAAAGAAGAAGAGTATGAGAAAATGTGGCTGTAAGCACAAAAAGTTATTAGGGTAGTACCGATCAATATCGATAAATGATATTAGAAAATAATGGAGGGATTTTTTAATGACTACACCAAAGGAATTGCGTTATTCTGAAGAACATGAGTGGGTAAAGGTTGAAGGAGAAACAGTTCGCGTAGGTATCACTCACTTTGCTCAATCTGAGCTAGGTGATATCGTTTTCGTTGAACTTCCTGAGGTTGGTGACGAAGTGACTGCTGATGAGCCATTTGGCAGCGTTGAATCCGTGAAAACTGTTTCAGAATTATATGCGCCATTAAGCGGTAAGGTTGTTGCTGTTAACGAAGATTTAAGTGACAGCCCTGAATTCGTAAATGAATCTCCATATGAAAAAGCATGGATGATTGTCATCGAGCCTACTAATAGCAGTGAAATGGACAACCTAATGACTGCAGAACAATATGAAGAAATGATTAAAGAGGACTAATTTTAGTAAACACCTTGTTATGCAGGGTGTTTTTTATATGGGAAAAATTCGCACCTTGTATATTCTAAATCCAGGGGATACTAGAATAAACTTTATTTAAAAGGAGCTCCTGGTATGACATTGAAGCAGCAAAAGGTTGATGTGACAGATCGAGTAATTGGGAAAATGAAAAATGGTGAAATTGAATTATTTCTTGATAACACCTCCATTGGTAAAATACAGTTACCAGGGGACATGACATTTCAATTAGATCAACGATTTGAAGTAGAACAGAGAAAGATTTTTCAAAATGTAACAGTTACGGAACAGCCTGACGCAAAATATACAGATTGTGATGATGGTGGCTGGTGTTAGGGCAATCATAAGCAAACGCCTATTATCAAAAAGACAATCGTGGTATAGTTAACATATTCACACGTTATTAAATTTGTTGAATATGTTAACATCAAACAAATAACTCTCTTTCGTATAGGTGATGAATGATGAATGACACGTATGGTGATAAAGTTCTGATTGTGGAAGGAAAATCAGATAAGAAAAAGGTTAAAAGTATCCTGAAGGAACCAATGGAGATTGTCTGTACAAATGGAACAATCAGCATGGCGAAATTGGATGAATTAATTGATACCCTCGAAGATAAAGAGGTCTATATCCTTGTTGATGCAGATGATGCAGGTGAGAAACTTCGCAAACAATTGAAAAGGGAATTTCCTCAAGCGGAACATATTTATATAGACCGGATGTACCGAGAAGTAGCCACTGCACCAGTGTACCATCTAGCCACTGTCCTATTAGGCGCAAATATTGATGTTCATTCTGAATTTTTAGAAATGGGTTAAAAATGAACGAATGGAACCTAGATGAGGTATCATCATTCTTAAATAGTCATTCATCCGGACTCATTTACTTCTATACACCTTTATGCGGTACTTGTCAGGTAGCATCAAGGATGCTCCAGATCATTGAAAATATGGTTGATGTGAAAATAGGGAAAATGAATCTGAATTTTTACCCTGAGCTTGCAGAAAAATTTCAAATTGAGAGTGTTCCCTGCTTGCTTTTCATAAAGGATGGAGAAATAGTTGAGATGATTTATGCATTCAACTCTGTTCCTTTCTTATATGAAAAAATTAAACAATTGTTAATTTAAAACAGACGCTGATACGTCTGTTTTTTTGTGAGCAAAAGTAGAAATTTGTCGATGGGATTTTAAAGGTATTACAATCAATTGACTTGAATATATAACAGAATGGAGTGAAATCGGAGTGATGGAGAATGAAAGAATTAATACAGATTTTCCTTTCTGCTATTAAGCAGCGCAGTCACGTTCTCAAGTTGATTGAAAAATTGGATGGTCTAAAAATAAGGCTAGTTTACGAAGGTCAAGAGAACTTCCTCGTTTTTCACCGTGGAGAGGTTTCTTTACTGGCTGACGATAATGACATCGCTGCCACTTACGATATTAGTGGTCAGCAGGATTCCATTTATAGTCTGCTAGAAGGGAAAGAAAAGTTAAGAATTCTTATGAAAAACGGACAGCTAAAAGTTAAAGCTCCAATCCGTACGATTTTACTTATCGAGTCAATCTTTTATTTAACCAAACCAGAGGAACGGTTTAAAGAGTTTATTTCATAAAATGAAGGAGTGTTAGGTATGGGTGAAAATCAAAAGAATTATCGTTTCGAAACGTTGAGTGTTCATGGTGGATTAGCTCCGGATCCAGTAACAGGTGCACGAGCTGTGCCAATTTACCAAAACAATGCCTATCAATTTAAAAATACCGAACATGCTGCAAATCTATTTGCCTTGAAAGAGACAGGGTACATATATACTCGAATTCACAACCCGACAACAACTGTTTTCGAAGAAAGAGTTGCATTGCTGGAAGGGGGAGTTGGAGCCCTAGCGGTAGCAAGCGGAATGGCAGCGATTACCCTAGCAATCTTAAATATTGCCGAAGCCGGAGATGAAATTGTTTCCGCTTCCACTTTATATGGGGGAACATACAATTTATTTGCCATTACACTTCCGAAATATGGAATCAAGGTTAAATTTGTTGATCCCGAAGATCCAGAAAATTTCCGCTCAGCAATCAATGAAAAAACAAAAGCTGTATTTGCTGAAACGATTGGTAATCCATCATTAAGAGTTCTAGATATTGAAAAAGTAGCAGAAATTGCACATGAAGCAGGAGTTCCATTAATAATTGATAATACCTTTGCCACACCTTATCTATGCAGACCAATAGAATATGGGGCAGATATTGTTATACATTCAGCAACGAAATGGCTTTTAGGGAATGGGACAACCACTGGCGGGATTATTGTAGACGGTGGTAAGTTCGACTGGAATTCATCTAAATTCCCAGGTTTTACAACTCCTGATCCAAGCTATCATGACCTCGTTTATGCTAAAAGCTTAGGCGCGGTTGCCTATATTATTAAAGCACGGGTACAACTTTTACGTGATCTAGGACCTGCTTTAAGTCCACAAAACGCTTTTCAATTTACACTCGGACTTGAAACACTTCATGTTCGGATGAAGGAGCACATTGCCAATACGAAGGAAGTAGTTGAGTATTTAGTAAAACATCCTGCCGTTGAGTGGGTATCCTATCCTGGTCACTCTTCTCATCCTGATTATGAACTTGCCAGCAAGTATTTGTCTAAAGGTGCCGGGTCGATGATTGTTTTTGGAATCAAAGGCGGGAGAGAAGCTGGAGCAAAATTAATTGATTCGATTACACTTTTCGCCCATGTAGCGAATGTTGGAGATGCAAAAAGCTTAATTATCCATCCTGCCAGCACTACTCATCAGCAGCTTGATGCAGAAGGACTAAAGGCAGCTGGGGTTTCTGAGGATTTAATACGACTCTCCATTGGTATTGAAAATGTAGAGGATTTAATAGAAGACCTGGAAACAGCGATTGAGACCGCCACAGGTGTTACTTCTTTAAAAGTAAAAGCCTAATAAGAGTTTATTCGAAATTTGTAGATAATTTCGTTGACACCACTTTTTATCCATGTTAAGATAACTTTCGTACTAAAATAATTTTTTAAATTAATGAATGTTAATAGAATATAGTTTGCTGTAACTCTTATCAAGAGTGGTGGAGGGATGTGCCCGATGAAGCCCGGCAACCGTCAATAGTAATATTGAAATGGTGCCAATTCACACAAAGCGGATGCTTTGGAAGATGGGAGAAAGGTCTTTATTTATGATGCCTTTCTGCCTATGCAGAAAGGCTTTTTAATTTTTCTAATATAAGAATGTTTTACTAAAAACAGTCAAACCCTATATTTGAGCAGTCGAATTTAAGACACGTATTTTATTGGATAAAAGAAGGTGATGAAATGATTTCTATAAAAGATGTCCGCAAGGTTTTCCCTTCTAAGCAGGGGCAGCTGAAGGCAGTGGATGATGTTAATTTAGAAATACAAGAAGGGGAAATTTTTGGGGTAATCGGATATAGTGGTGCGGGGAAAAGCACCCTAATTCGAATGCTTAATGGACTAGAGCTCCCGACTGAAGGATCGGTTACCGTTGCTGGTCGTGTTATTTCAAAAATTAGAGGCAGTGAGCTTCGAAAAGCTCGCCAGGAAATAAGTATGATATTTCAGCATTTTAATTTGCTTTGGTCAAGAACGGTTAGCGAGAATATCTCATTTCCTTTGGAGATAGCTGGCGTAGGTGGAGCAGAAAGACAAAAAAGAGTAAATGAATTAATTAAATTAGTTGGTCTTGAAGGTCGAGAAAATGCTTACCCTTCCCAACTTAGCGGCGGTCAAAAACAGCGTGTGGGAATTGCACGAGCACTGGCCAACAATCCAAAAGTACTTCTTTGTGATGAAGCAACTTCAGCCCTAGACCCACAAACTACCGATTCTATTTTGGACTTGTTAGTTGATATCAATAAAAGGCTAGGATTAACGATTGTATTGATCACACATGAAATGCATGTCATTCGTAAAATTTGTCACCGGGTAGCGGTTATGGAAAGTGGAAGAATTGTGGAGCTTGGACAGGTGTTAGATGTGTTTAAAAACCCACAACAGCCGATTACGAAGCGTTTTGTTCAACAGGTTACTGAGCCGGAAGAAACCAAAGAAACGATCGAACATTTACTCGAACGTTATCCGTATGGAAAAGTGGTTCAACTCTCATTTGTCGGAGAGGCAGCAGAACAGCCGTTAATCACAACTCTTATCAGGGATTTCGATGTTGTCGTAAACATTCTACAAGGAAAAATCTCACACACCCAAAACGGATCTTACGGTACATTATTTATTCACTTAGATGGGCAGGCAGACGAAATTCAGAGAGCCATTGATTATATTCACTCACAACAAGTCGGTGTGGAGGTGATCAGTAATGGCTAGTATAGAAATGGTAAAGTGGGATCAGTTATGGGAAGCAACACTGGAAACCCTTTATATGACTTCCATTTCAGTGTTTACTACATTTATCCTAGGATTAGTCCTCGGTCTGATGTTATTTCTAACGGGAAAAGGTAATTTGTGGGAAAATAGAACGGTAAATGTTATTATTGCCGCCTTCGTAAATATTTTTAGATCAATCCCTTTTATTATCTTAATTGTTTTATTAATTCCTTTTACAAAATTATTGGTTGGAACCATGCTTGGTGCAAATGCAGCGTTGCCTGCCTTAATTATTGGCGCAGCTCCCTTTTACGCAAGAATGGTGGAGATTGCTCTTAGGGAAATTGATAAAGGTGTTATTGAGGCATCACAATCAATGGGAGCAACACATGGTCATATTATTTTTAAAGTATTAATACCGGAATCTTTGCCAGCATTAATTTCAGGGCTTACGGTTACAGCTATTTCATTAGTAAGTTTTACAGCAATGGCTGGGGTAATTGGAGCAGGGGGACTTGGTCATTTTGCCTACCTTGAAGGTTTTCAACGCAATAGACCAATTGTTACGTTAGTTGCAACGATTGCCATTTTAATTTTGGTTTTTATCATCCAATTTATTGGAGATTATTTTACAAAGAAAACAGATAAACGATAACAGGAGGAGTTAGATTATGAAAAGAGCATTTAGTTTAATTATCATTGCGTTAGTAGCACTTGCCCTATCAGCTTGCGGTGGTTCTAAGAACGATACTGCAGATAACGCAGGAGAAGAAGGAAACAAAAAGTTAGTTGTTGGAGCATCTGCTGTACCGCATGCGGAAGTGTTGGAGGCGGCAAAACCTCTATTAAAGGAAAAAGGCATTGATCTAGAAGTGCAAGTTTTTCAAGATTATATCCTGCCAAACGTAGCGTTAAGGGATAAAGAACTTGACGCAAACTATTTTCAAACACCAGGGTATTTAGAACTACAAATGGAAGAAAACAAGGATTTTGATTTTGTAAGTGTTGGTGGAGTTCATAAGGAACCAATCGGAATTTATTCTAAAAAATACAAAAGCTTAAATGATCTTCCAAAGGGTGCAAAAATTATTATGAGTGATTCACTAAGTGACCATGGACGTATTTTACCTATTTTTGAAAAAGAAGGATTAATTAAGCTTAAAGAAGGCGTTGGAGCGAATGCAAGAGTAGAGGATATCATCGAAAATCCAAAGGACCTTGATTTCTCAACTCTAATTGAAGCAAAATTATTAGCCTCTTCTTTCGATAGCGGTGAAGGTGATGCGGTCGTCATTAATACGAACTACGCATTAGAAGGCGGTATTGACATTGGAAAGTATGGAATTGCGTTTGAAGGCGAAGATGTTGTACCGGCAAACCTTGTTGTCGTTCGCTCCGAGGACAAAGATCGCGAAGAAATTAAAACACTTGTAGAGGTTCTACAATCAGAGGAAATTAATAAATTCCTTCAAGAAAAGTACCAAGGTGCTGTTATACCAGGGGAATAACCTCGAAATGGATAATTAGTTTAAAAAATATTATTAAATAGGAAGAAAGAGGAAACCGGTGAGGAAGATTCACTGGTTTTCCTTTTTTATATATACATGAATCCGATTGGATAGGTAAAAATAGGCAGGAAATAATAATGCTCATATCTTGGCAAAATAGAGATAAATACGTTATGATTTTATTCGTATGTGAATACATAAAGCGTTCACAAGTTTTAATTTTCCGAATTTATTATAGTACAAACACATCTTGTCCACCTATTCATTCTCATTTGGTTTGTGTTCAGTGAAAATAAAAATTCTTTCGCGGTTCTTCATTGTTAATACTGTTTATGAGTTGCTAACAGATTCTATTTGTTATAATATTGTAATGAGAATAAAGTGAGAATAGAATTTTGCGGCCAAGTGTTTTAGGCTACAAGATACAAAATTATCTTTGCGGAGGTATATATATGGCAGGGTCAACATTAACGATCAAAGATTTACATGTAGAAATTGATGGAAAAGAAATTTTAAAAGGTGTAAACCTTGAAATAAAAGGTGGAGAAATTCACGCAATCATGGGACCAAACGGTACAGGTAAATCTACTTTATCATCTGCTATCATGGGTCATCCAAAATATGAAGTAACAAGCGGTTCGATTATGTTAGATGATCAAAACGTCCTTGAAATGGAAGTAGATGAACGCGCACGTGCTGGTCTATTTTTAGCTATGCAATATCCAAGTGAAATTAATGGTGTAACGAATGCTGACTTCTTACGTTCGGCAGTAAATAGCCGTCTTGGTGAAGGCAATGAAATTTCTTTAATGAAATTTATCCGTAAAATGGATAAGCAAATGGAATTCCTTGAGATGGACCTTGATATGGCACAACGGTACCTGAATGAAGGATTTTCTGGTGGAGAGAAAAAGCGTAATGAAATCCTGCAATTAATGATGCTTGAGCCAAAAATCGCAATTTTAGATGAAATTGACTCTGGATTAGATATTGATGCCCTAAAGGTAGTTTCAAAAGGTATTAACCAAATGCGTGGAGAAGATTTTGGCTGCTTAGTCATTACTCACTATCAACGACTTTTAAATTATATCACTCCTGACTATGTGCACGTTATGATGCAGGGCCGTGTTGTAAAATCAGGCGGACCTGAACTAGCACAACGCTTAGAAGCAGAAGGATATGACTGGATCAAGCAAGAGCTCGGAATCGAAGATGAAACAGTTGGGCAAGAAGCGTAGAAGTTAGCGTTAGGAGGATAATCATGACAACAGAAACGAATTTATCATTTGATAAAGATTTTGTTCGTTCGTTTTCAACAGAAATGAACGAGCCTGCGTGGATGGAGGAATTTCGTCTAAAAGCGTTTGAATTGAGCGAAACTCTACCAATGCCAAGACCGGATAAAACAAAAATTGATAAGTGGAATTTTACTCAATTTGATACTCATACCGTAAAAAGTAGCAGCTTCACATCACTTTCTGAACTTCCTGAAGAAGTAAAAGCGTTAATAGGTGATGAGGCTGCAGCTAAAAACTTATATATTCAGCGGAATATGACACCTGCCTATATTTCCTTAACAGAGGAACTAAAAGGGCAAGGGGTTATTTTTACAGATATCTTTACAGCCATTCGTGAACATAGCGAACTAGTACAAAAATACTTTTTAACAGAGGCAGTTAAGATTGACGAACATCGTCTGATTGCTTTACATGCAGCGCTTGTTAATGGTGGAGCATTCTTATACATTCCTAAAAATGTTGAAATTAAAGAACCTATCCATTCTATTTACTTACATGATCATGCTGATACAAACCTTTTCAATCATGTAATTGTCGTTGCAGATGATAATAGTTCCGTAACATATGTAGAAAACTATCTGTCAACACTTGAATCTGCAAATGGTGTGTTTAATATCGTGACAGAAGTCATCGCAAAAGCGGGTGCCAAAGTTCAGTATGGTGCAGTTGATACTCTTGCGAAGGGCATTACAACCTACGTGAATCGTCGTGGATCTGCGGGCAGAGACGCTCGAATTGAATGGGCCCTTGGTTTAATGAATGAAGGAAATACCATCTCAGAAAATACAACCAACCTTGTTGGTGATGGTGCTTATGGTGATACCAAAACAGTTGTTGTAGGACGTGGCGAACAAACACAAAACTTTACAACAAAGGTTGTTCATTATGGTAAAAACACTGAAGGTTATATTTTAAAGCATGGAGTTATGAAGGATAGTGCTTCTTCCATTTTTAATGGAATTGGTCATATCTTACATGGTGCATCAAAATCGAATGCAGAACAGGAATCTCGTGTGCTAATGCTTAGCGAAAAAGCACGTGGAGATGCAAACCCAATTCTTCTTATCGATGAAGATGATGTAACAGCCGGACACGCAGCTTCCGTTGGACGCGTTGATCCAGTGCAGCTTTACTATCTAATGAGCCGTGGAATTCCGAAAAAAGAAGCAGAACGCCTGGTCATTCATGGGTTCCTTGCACCTGTAGTAAACCAGCTTCCAATCGAAGGAGTTAAAAAGCAGTTAACTGCGGTAATTGAAAGGAAAGTACGATAATGAATATCCATGATATTCGTCGTCAATTCCCTATTTTAGATCAGGAAGTAAATGGAAAACCACTTGTTTATCTTGATAGTTCAGCGACATCTCAGAAACCAATTCAAGTTATCGAGACGGTTGAAAAATATTATAAAGAAATCAATTCCAATGTTCACCGTGGTGTTCATACACTCGGAACACGTGCAACAGACGCCTACGAGGGAGCAAGGGAAAAGGTTCGAAAGTTTATTAATGCAAAGTCCACCCAAGAGGTTATTTTCACCAGAGGGACAACGACTTCTTTAAATACAGTTGCAGCCAGCTATGCAGCTGCGAACTTAAACGCTGGTGACGAGATTGTTATTACGTATATGGAGCACCACAGTAATATTATTCCTTGGCAGCAGGTTGCAAAACGTACGGGAGCAGTATTAAAGTACATCCCGCTTCAAGAAGATGGAACGATATCACTTGAAGATGTTAAAGCAACTGTTACAGCTAATACCCGAGTAGTTTCTGTCATGCAGGTATCGAATGTACTTGGTGTCATTAATCCTGTTAAAGAAATTGCGAAAATTGCCCATGAAAATGGAGCGATTATGGTAGTCGATGGGGCCCAAAGTGCGCCTCATATGAAAATTGATGTTCAAGATTTAGACTGTGACTTCTTAGCTTTTTCCGGACATAAGATGTGTGCTCCTACTGGTATTGGAGTTCTTTATGGGAAGAAGCATTTGTTAGAAAAAATGGAACCAATCGAGTTCGGCGGAGAAATGATTGATTTTGTTCACTTACAAGAATCAACATGGAAAGAGCTGCCGTGGAAGTTTGAAGCAGGAACACCGATTATTGCCGGCGCCATTGGTCTTGGAGCTGCAATCGACTTTTTAAATGAAATTGGCTTAGATAATATTGCAGAACACGAGCATAAACTTGCTGCATACGCATTAGAGAAAATGTCTTCTGTACCTGGAATGACCATTTATGGACCGTTGGACTCAGCAAAACGTGCAGGTCTCGTGACTTTTAATATCAGCGATGTACATCCGCATGATGTGGCTACTGTTCTTGATGCAGAGGGTATTGCTGTCCGTGCAGGACATCACTGTGCACAGCCGTTGATGAAATGGCTGAAGGCGTCAGCTACTGCTCGTGCAAGCTTTTATTTATACAACACGGAAGACGATATTGATAAGCTGGTTGAAGGACTTGTTAAAACAAAGGAGTATTTCAGCGATGTCTTCTAATTTAGATGCACTTTACCGTCAAGTTATTATGGATCACTATAAAAAACCGCGTAACCGCGGTCTATTAGAGGATGGCAGTCATACTATCAATATGAACAACCCTACTTGTGGAGACCGGATTCAATTAACATTTAAAGTTGAGGATGGAATCGTTAAGGATGTACGATTTGAAGGGGAAGGCTGCTCCATTTCTATGTCATCTGCTTCAATGATGACACAAGCCATAAAAGGAAAAAAAGTAGAGGAAGCTATCCAGCTTTCAAAGATTTTCTCCGATATGATTCAAGGCAAGGATTATGACGAAGATCTTGACCTTGGTGATATTGAAGCACTTCAAGGGGTCTCCAAATTTCCAGCCAGAATCAAATGTGCTACGCTTGCGTGGAAGGCAATGGAAAAAGGGTTAACTGAAGAGGAACAACAATAGAACAAACAAGGGAGTTTTCCCTTTTTGTTTATGAATGGAGGAACAGGTCGATGGCGAAAAAAATGCCGGAAATCGGTGATTATAAATACGGTTTTGCCGATAAGGATGTTTCCATATTTCGATCAAAGCGTGGTTTGACAAGTGAAATTGTAGAAGAAATTTCAAAGTTAAAAAACGAACCACAGTGGATGCTTGACTTCCGTTTGAAATCACTCGAGCATTTCTATAAAATGCCGATGCCTCAATGGGGCGGAGATTTAGGCTCTTTAAACTTTGACGAAATCACTTATTATGTAAAACCATCTGAGAAATCAGAAAAATCTTGGGATGAAGTTCCTGAAGAGATTAAAGCAACATTTGATAAGCTAGGAATTCCAGAAGCAGAACAAAAGTATCTTGCAGGTGTATCGGCTCAGTACGAATCTGAGGTAGTATACCATAACATGAAGGTAGAACTTGAAGATTTGGGTATCGTTTTTAAAGATACTGATTCTGCTTTAAGAGAGAATGAAGACATCTTCCGTGAACACTTTGGAAAAACGATTCCACCAACAGATAACAAGTTTGCAGCACTAAACTCTGCGGTATGGTCAGGTGGATCCTTTATATATGTTCCAAAGGGAGTTAAAGTAGATACTCCATTACAGGCGTATTTCCGAATTAACTCTGAAAATATGGGACAATTTGAGCGTACGTTAATCATTGTGGATGAAGGCGCGCATGTCCATTATGTAGAAGGCTGTACAGCACCTGTTTATACTACAAACTCACTTCATAGTGCAGTTGTTGAGATTGTTATTAAAAAAGATGCTTATTGCCGCTATACAACAATTCAAAACTGGGCAAACAATGTCTTCAATCTTGTTACAAAGCGTGCTGTTTGTGATGCGAATGCGACAATGGAATGGATTGATGGTAACATTGGTTCTAAATTAACGATGAAATATCCTGCTGTTATTCTTAAAGGCGAAGGTGCACGTGGAATGACATTATCGATTGCCATCGCTGGTAAAGGTCAGCACCAGGATGCTGGAGCAAAGATGATTCACTTAGCTCCTAACACATCTTCAACCATTGTTTCAAAATCGATTTCTAAGCATGGCGGTAAAGTAACCTATCGTGGTGTTGTTCACTTTGGACGTAAAGCAGATGGCGCTCGTGCGAATATTGAATGTGATACATTGATTATGGATAATCAGTCTACTTCTGATACCATTCCATACAATGAAATCCTAAACGATAATATTTCACTTGAGCACGAAGCAAAAGTTTCAAAAGTATCTGAAGAACAGCTCTTCTACTTAATGAGCCGTGGTATTTCAGAACAAGAAGCAACAGAAATGATCGTAATGGGCTTCATTGAACCATTTACGAAAGAATTACCAATGGAATACGCAGTCGAAATGAACCGCCTAATCAAGTTCGAGATGGAAGGTTCAATCGGTTAACCACTACAGGAGACAAACTAATTAGTTTGTCTCCTTCCTGCTTTTCCAAGAAACTTTTTGCCCTTTTGACCTATACAAAAGTGAATATTAGTTCATTTACTATAGTAAGGGAGATGATAGTAATGGTTAAAATTATGTTAGATCCTGGCCACGACATTAACACGCCTGGAAAACGCGCTCCAGATGGAAGTATGCGCGAATTTGAATTTAATAAGGCAACAGCTCTACATGTGGTAGACATTCTTTCTCAATATAATGGAGTAGAGGTATACTACTCTCACGAGTTGAACGATGGCATTGATACAAGTCTCGATTCACGTGCGGCATTAGCAAATCGACTACAAGTTAATTGTCTAGTAAGTATTCATGCAAATGCGGGTGCTGCCTCTGCAAGAGGAATCGAAACGTATATTTACTTAAATACACCTACAAGTACCGATAACCTCGCAAGAATGATACACGATCATACAATTACCATTACAGGTATGAACAATCGCGGGGTAAAGCGTGCTGATTTTGCTATCTTACGTGAAAGCAACATGGACGCACTATTAATTGAATGTGGGTTTATGACCAATAATGAGGATTTAGCATTGCTTAAATCTGATGAATACCGAAGAAGATGTGCCCAAGGTATCGTCAATGGATTGGTTCAATTTTACGGTTTGACTAAGAAAGCAGCACCAGCACAGACACCAACACCAGTAACAGCACTAGCAGGACCGCCTGAACCCTCTGTTGTGTATGAAGCGCATCTTGAAAACATTGGATGGCAAGGACCTAGGAGAAACGGAGAAACAGCTGGGACTACAGGACAGTCATTAAGACTTGAGGCATTAACTGTAAGATTAGAAAATACGGATGCGCAGTTAGTAATGGAAGGTCACGTTGAAAATAAAGGCTGGACAACTGTTAGAACAAACGGTGAAATTTTTGGAACGATAGGGGAAGGATTACGGTTAGAGGCTATAAGAATAGATAGTGACCAACTTACTGTTTTATACAGAGTGCACGTGCAAAATATTGGCTGGACGGATTGGAAGAGAAATGGAGAAGTCGCAGGTACCACAGGGCAAGCGTTACGGATCGAAGCGGTTGAGATAAAATTAGGATAATGAGAAAGACATCCCAGAAAATTCAATCGAATAATATTGATCCGCTTGCCGTTATGGCAGGCGGATTTTTAGTAATGAGAACCCATAGAACCTGTTCAATAAAGGAAAACGGTCACTCATGAGGTCGATCAGGAAATATAAAACTAGTCGCCAGAAATACGCTTGAAAATCAGGTTATGCTATTATTATTAGGTGGAGGTGATTTAGGATGATTTACATTGGTGTAACAGGTTGGGGGGATCATGATAGCCTGTATCCGGACCATACCTTACCTCGAGAAAAGCTAAAAGAATATGCAGGACATTTTCCTACAGTTGAGGTGGACACCGCTTTTTATGCAATTCAACCAAGAAGAAATGCAGTTAAGTGGGTTAACGACACCACAGACTCATTCCAGTTCATAGTCAAAGCGTACCAGGGTATGACAGGTCATCAACGTGGTGAAACTCCATTCGCCACCAAACAAGAAATGTTTCAGGCTTTCAAAGAATCTCTAGAACCATACATAGAAGCAAACAAATTAGCAATGGTCCTATTTCAGTTTCCGCCTTGGTTCGATTGTAAGCGGGAAAACGTTGAATATTTACGTTGGTGTAAAAATGCAATGGGCGACCTACCCTGTGCACTTGAGTTCAGGCACCAATCCTGGTTTACACCCCGATATCGCCGGCATACACTGGATTTTATGAAAGAGGAAAAATGGATACATAGTATTTGTGATGAACCCCAATCAGGCGAGGGTTCCATTCCAGCCATATTAGAGGCAATTGATTCTGAAAAACTTCTGATTAGATTCCATGGACGAAACGTGCATGGCTGGCAAAAACGTCAGGCTGAAAATTGGCGTGAGGTTCGCTATCTTTATCGTTATAATCAACAAGAACTAAAAGAATGGGCAAATATTATTAGGCAATTAGCCAAGGAATCTGCTAATGTCTATGTTCTTTTTAACAACAATTCCGGCGGCGATGCAGCCGATAACGCGAAAGAGATGATTGACCTTTTAAATATAAAATATGAGGACCTTGCTCCTAGACAACTGGATTTATTTTAAAAAAAGGAGAAAGATTATGGAGTGGATTGTTTTAGTATTGATAGGGATAGCGGGCAGTTCCTTAGGCAGTTTGATTGGATTGGGCGGAGGGATCGTGATTGTTCCTTCCTTGCTCTTTTTAGGCTCTCTGTCTACATTTGGTTATATTTCACCTCAAACAGCAGTGGGTACCTCCCTATTTACGATGATTTTTACCGGACTTTCTTCCACGTTAGCTTATATGAAGCATAAAACGGTGGATTATAAAAGTGGCTTGATTTTTTTGATTGGAAGTGGTCCTGGGAGTATCTTAGGAGCGTGGGTAACAGAGGTATTAGATTTAAAATCATTCAATTTATTTTTCGGTATTTTTATCATATTTATTTCATTTGTGCTGTTATTAAAAGATAAACTAAAGCCGATTCCTTATCGTAAGGATAAAGGAATTGTTCGAAGCTTTACTGACAACTCAGGAAAAATCTTTGAATATGGATTTAACCCTGTAATGGGAGTTATTATTTCACTTATTGTCGGCTTTCTATCCGGGATTCTAGGTGTTGGCGGTGGATCGCTAATGGTGCCGACCATGATCCTGTTCTTTTTCTTTCCTCCCCATGTAGCAACAGCTACATCGATGTTTATGATCTTGCCAACATCCATACTTAGCTCCATTACCCATATTACTCTAGGAAATGTTGATTGGCTGCTTGCATTGGCATTAGTTCCTGGGGCATGGATTGGTGCAAGGGTAGGAGTCTATTTAAACACAAGGCTAAAAAGCAAAACAATTGTTTT
The DNA here is from genome assembly GCF_047237705.1 of Neobacillus canaveralius. Classification (NCBI taxonomy): domain Bacteria; kingdom Bacillati; phylum Bacillota; class Bacilli; order Caryophanales; family Bacillaceae; genus Neobacillus; species Neobacillus canaveralius. Next base: position 1,138,040 of record NZ_JBDFLL010000001.1, read on the forward strand.
ATTACTACGAACCATATTAATAATTGTCGGCATACGATTAATCTATCAAGGTATTATTGGTTAAAGGATGCGAACCATGCATGGAATACATTCACATATATCATACAAATGATCTTCATAGCCATTTAAAACGATGGCCGCGAATTCAGCATTTCTTAACTAGCCGTAGAAAATATCACGAAGCAGCAGGGGAAGAATTTTTACTTTTTGACATAGGTGATTTTATTGACCGGTGGCACCCGCTTTCTGAAGGAACCCAGGGGAAAGGGAATATTGAGTTGTTAAATGAAAGCGGCTATACCGCAGTTACGATTGGTAACAATGAGGGAGTTAACTTCCCTTATGAAAGCCTGAATCATTTATACGACAACAGGAAATTTGATGTTGTCCTGGCTAACCTCTATAACAGTAACAAGCAATATCCAGAGTGGCTAAAACCATACAAAATTTATCAAACCGAAAAGGGTACGCGAATTGGTGTGATTGGATTGACAGCCTATTTTTCGCTTCTTTACGAGCTATTAGGCTGGCATCTTACAGAACCTATTGAAGAGTTGAAAAACTGGATTCAGACGCTAAGGGATCAATCAGATATCATTGTCCTGCTTTCTCATCTCGGACTTAACCATGATGAACAAATCGCAAGAGAATTTCCAGAGATTGATATCATTCTGGGAGGTCATACTCACCATACACTTCCTGAAGGAAAGTTGGAGGGACAGACATTGCTTGCCGGGGCAGGTAAGCATGGAAGATATGTCGGGCATGTTTCCATTCAAGTTGATGAGAGAAAACCCATTGGCAAACAAGCACGTTTATATAATGTGATGGAGCTTCCTTCAGTACCAGATGAGAAGGTAATTTCTAAAGAACTCTACCGAAAAGGAAAGAAATTGTTAAATCAAAAAATCACTAAGCTTCCAACGGAACACCCACATGAACCATTTCAAGAGGCTGAGCTTGCACAGCTCCTTTGCCAAGCACTAAGAGAATGGTGCAAAGCAGATTGTGCATTTATTAATGGAGGTCTTATATTAGGCCCCTTACCAAGTAAAGTGACATTATATGATGTGCTCTCTATTTGTCCACACCCAATTAATCCTTGTAAAATTGAACTCACAGGCAGTGAATTAAAGAAGGTATTGCTTGAAACAAGGGATGAAGACTGGGCAGACCAGCAAGTAGTCGGGCTTGGTTTTAGGGGAACAGTCATGGGTGCGAGTATATATGACAGGATTACCTTTAATGAAAACAACGACATTTATATCAATGGGAAACAATTAGACGTAAACCAAACCTATACACTTGCGGTACCAGATATGTTTACCTTCGGACATTTTTTCAAAGAAGTTTTTCCACAAAAGAAAAAGGAATATTTTCTTCCTGAATTTTTACGGGACTTACTGAAATGGAAATTAGAAAAGTAGTCCTAGGATGTATACACGCTTCTTCTCTCTCTTTCATAAATTGATAGTGAGGAAGGGAGTGTGTAAATTGATTGAGTTATCACCGGTAGAGATTAATGGTCACACGTTCTTGGCTGTTACCGTCTTACTACCAAAAACTACACTGCTCTCCATAAGCAATGATAAGGGATATATCATGTGCGGTGCTTTAGATGTTGGGTTATTAAATGAAAAGTTAAAGGATCGCAAAATCATTGCCGCTAGAGCAGTGGGGGTAAGAACGATTGAACAACTCCTTAATGCACCAATGGAGTCAGTTACAGTCGAGGCAGAGGCAATTGGTATTACAAAAGGAATGCTCGGAAAAGACGCCTTGTTAAAAATGGTGTAAAAAAGCTTGCACATGATGTGCAGGCTTTTCTTAATTTTTAAGGCTAGTTCTCCTTACTTAAGCATACATATAGCATGTAAGGGGGGATTTTTTTTGGCAAAGTTTCGTATACGTGCCCGGAAACGAGGACCGTTACCTTTCAGATATGTCATGCTCTTATCATTTGTTTTCTTTCTTTTGTCAACTGCATTTGGAATATGGATGGTTAACAAAGGTATTGAGCCTTCCCTAATGAGATATGCGGAATCAAAAACGAACCAAATCGCATCGCAGGTAATAAATAAAGCGATTAATAAAAAAACCGTAGAGGTAGGGGACGTCATTGCAGTAGAGCCGGGAGAAAATGGTGCACAGCCGAGCGCTAGTTTAAATACAGAAGTGATAAACCAAAAGTTATCTGAAATCACCAATGAGATACAGAAAAACTTAAATGCAGCAGAGAAAGGGGATCTCGCTTCGTTAGAGCAATTAACAGATGTTGATATTGAGGTTAATGAAGAAAGACAGGATGGGATTGTTTGGAATGTTCCATTGGGGCAGGCAACCAACATGGCATTGTTAGGAAATTTAGGTCCTAAAATACCCGTTAGGTTTCATGCAATCGGTGAAGTACGTCCAGATGTAAACATCGAGCCAAAACCGATGGGCATCAATAATACATGGATAGACGTGGCTATTCATTTAGAGGTGTCCGTACAAATCATAACTCCGTTCGCAACGGAAATAACTAAACTTGAGCAAAAAATCCCTGTAGGCGGGAGATTGATTCAGGGCGATGTACCACAATTTTATAATAATGGGGGTAATGGTGTTACCCCATCCATAGAAATACCTCCTCCTCAAAATTAACAGGACTGTCACAGGACAGTCCTATTTTTTCGATTTTAATGCCTGTCTTTCTTGCTGTTTCCACAATCTTAAATGTGGAGTTGGGTCAAAAGACCATTCGGTATAACCGTTATCTTTGTACATACCATAGTGCAAGTGCGGCGGGAATTTTCCAGATGTCCCTGGAGGACCATATCCGGAACTGCCGACACCGCCAATCAAGGTCCCAGGTTCAACGATTTGCCCTACTTTTAAATCTTTAGCAAAACCGCTAAGATGAGCAAAATAATGATACGTATTATTAATATCACGAATTCCAACTCTCCAGCCGCCGAACTTATTCCAGCCCTTCATTTCCACTATGCCATAGTTTGTAGAACGGACAGGAACACCGTAACCTGCAAAAATATCGGTCCCCTCATGTATTCTTCTGCCACCCCAGCCCCGTGCATCGCCCCACGTACTGCGATAACTGTGATTGCTGCGTAAGGGAAGCGGGAATACATGGGAATCTAAATCTAACCTGCCAAAATGATTGTACATTTTTGCCTTTCCAACGATAATGCCAACTGTTTTGTCACGGTGATAATAATTCCATAACCCAATTTTAATATTATCATCGTCTATTCCATATGAGAGAAGATAATTGGCGAATGTATATAAGACATCTTCATCACTCTTTAAACTAGCTTTTCCATCTCCATCCCCATCGACGCCCATACCATTGAAAAATTGGATAATTGCTGGGTTTTCTTCTTCTGGATTTGGATTTGTCGGTCCAGCCCATTTCTCTGGAGTGAAATAAATGCCAATTACACTTTCCGCTTTAGGTAAATCTTTTCGAACCTGTCGAATATTCCTTTCGTACTGATCTATGGCTGCTAAGTAATACCAAGGAATGAGTGTAACGGTTTCAACCTTTTTGTATAGCTTCATTCTTTCCTGATACTCATCAGGACCTTTAGCATGAGCATCCCTGAGAGAAAAGCTCATAAATAAGAGGATTGTTCCAATTATCAGAAATGCCCGCACAGGAATCCTCCTTCCGATTATTGTACGCTTTTAGTTTATGATTTCTAGGAGATTTCATTATGAACAATAATTGGAAATAGTATTTCCAGAGTTGGTCTGCTTGTTGTTGTGACAAAAAGTATGGTAAAGTGACAAGGTGCAAACTCATTTATAGGGGTGGAAAAAGTGAGCAGGAATAGTGAATACTTAAGAAAACCGGAATGGTTGAAAATAAAATTAAATACGAATGAACATTATACTGGCTTAAAAAAAATGATGCGTGAAAAAAACCTGCATACAGTCTGTGAAGAAGCACGCTGTCCTAATATTCACGAATGTTGGGCTGAGAGAAGAACGGCTACTTTTATGATCCTCGGTGATACATGTACTCGTGCCTGTCGTTTCTGTGCCGTCAAAACAGGATTGCCGACAGAATTGGATCTTGCCGAACCAGAACGAGTGGCTGACTCTGTTCAATTAATGAACTTAAAGCATGTTGTCGTTACTGCGGTAGCCCGGGATGATTTAAAAGATGGCGGTGCAACTGTTTTTGCAGAAACGGTTAGAGCGATTAGAAGAAAAAATCCTTTTACCAGCATTGAAGTGCTTCCTTCCGATATGGGTGGAAAAGAAGAAAATTTAGCTTTGTTAATGGATGCAAAACCCGACATTCTAAATCATAATATTGAAACGGTAAGACGACTTACGCCAAGAGTTAGAGCGCGTGCAAAGTATGACCGTTCATTAGAATTTTTACGCAGAGCGAAAGAAATGCAGCCTACGATCCCAACAAAATCAAGTTTAATGGTTGGACTTGGCGAAACAAAAGAAGAAATAATTGAAGTCATGGATGACTTAAGAGCGAATAATGTTGATATCATGACGATTGGACAATATTTACAGCCATCTAAGAGCCATCTAAAGGTTGAAAAATATTACCGCCCAGAGGAATTCGCTGAATTACGTGAAATAGCACTTACAAAAGGCTTTAGTCATTGTGAAGCAGGTCCCTTGGTCCGTTCATCCTACCATGCAGATGAACAAGTAAATGCTGCTGCAAAACACAAACAATTGCTTGGTGAAACAGAAGCGAAAGAGGCTTAAACAAAAAAGTAAAAGAGTTCAGTCCACTTGGGCTGAACTCTTTTTGTTAGCGGGTTGTATTCATATTATCATCAGCGGTAGCACCGTTTTCGTCTTCACTATCGCTCATCCGATTGCCTTGTGGCGACTTCTTCATTTGGGTAATTAAATCATTCACTAAATTTCTGGCATTGTGACTAGTTGAATCCAAATTTGCCAGATTTTCCACATCACGCATTAATTTTGTATTGTCTGATACATATACATGATAGTATCTAGGGACAACAGACATAGCTGTTCTCTTTACTTGGTCGGCTGTCTGATTACGGTCTTTAGAATCTGTATCATAGGAAACGAGAACTTCCTGATCGGTTACAAGAGTGGCAACATCATCTACATTCGGTATATCAGTGCTTAACTGACTAATAATATTAGCCACTTGTTCACGGTCTATAGCTGCGTAGTGTGCAGTTCCACCTCTGTCCCCCTGGATCGGGCTTTTTTGATGACGGACAAAGCCATAATCATCACTTACATTTCGAACACCCTGACTGCCGCCTTCATTATAAAGCTCTTCACGTTTGTTATTGACATTTGTGGTATCTCCGCTTTCTTTATAAACATCACGATTGGCCATATCCCTTGAGCAGCCTGCTGCTGTTAGGAATAAACAAAAAACAATCATCATCGACCATTTTTTCACTTTAAGCACCTCCTTTTTATAGAATAGCCAAATAACTCATTTTTTTTCTTAGTAATTGATGGTGAATCGGTTATAATGAAAGAAAGATTTACTGGTAAATTTGAGGTGATAACATGATCAATATAAACGGTGCTACGTATGAAATTGTGCAGGAGCATAGAGATGCCTTTAATGAGGAGGCTCTAAAGGCAAGATACAGTGATATATTATCCAGATATGATTATATTGTCGGGGATTGGGGATATGGACAACTCCGGCTTAAAGGCTTTTTTGAGGATCAGAATCAAAAAGCAACATTTGACACCAAAATCAGTACGTTAAGTGAATATTTATATGAATACTGTAATTTTGGCTGTGCCTATTTTGTTTTAAAGAAAGTTAAGAAGTAAAGAAGCTCGCCATTTTGGCGGGCTTCTCTAATGTGTATAAGGTTGCTGTTCCTCTTTGTCAGGGTCGTCATGGGGCGGGTGTGCCCCTTCCATTTGACGAGGGATATCCTGATGAAAGGTTTTATTTTCATAGTTAAAGTTGCTATAATATCGCTGACCTTCTTGCCAAGGGGTGCTTTTATTTTGAACAGGCTCATCTTTACGAATGGGAGATCCAAAAGGGCCATCTGGAAATTCCTCTGATGTCAGAAAGTTCTTTTGTTTCTCAACATTAGAAAGGTCAAAATAGCTTCTTGATTCTTTTTCCGCCATACTATCACTCCTTTTGTTTTATTATGTTGTAAGGAGTGATAAAAAATTATAGTAGTTCTAATAAAAAGGAACGTAATTCTTCAGCGTCCTCTTCATTTAATTGGAAAGCGTATTCTAAATACCCTTCCTCTTTCAAGTCATCCTCACCAATAATCGCAAAGCGACTACCTTGTAAATCGAGTACAAGATGCTTTCCAAAATGACGATCACTTTTAACAATCGCCAAATCAAAGCGTTGGTTGTCACCAACAAAGCTAACAAATCGTGTTTTTGTATCTTCTGTATCATCATATAAGAAAAATCGTTCTTTCATGTAATGTGCTCCTTTAGTTGATTTCTACTTCCTCTTTATATTACCAAATTAAGCTGGAAAGAGGGGCAATATTTCGCGTTAATAGAATATTGCTAAAAATTTACTGAAAGAAAAACGGATACTGTCAAATTGTGTTACAATATACTTATTATTGTCGTATGTTGGTTTTGAGAGGGATGGATTCCGTGGACTGTCGTTACATGAAAAAAGTTAAGAGTGTAATGCAATGGGGAAAGATTATTTTACCTCTTTCGTCCATACGTTATTACCCGCCTTCATTTACCTTGCGTAATCCTTTAATGGAAGGGGTAACAAACGCATTTAAGGCAGGGCATGAGGTAGCGGTAATTGTTTTTAAATTAAGTAACCTGCATAATTTAATAGAACCTGCCGACTCTCAACAGCATTCTAAATTACTCAAAGTTATAAAGAAACTATTTCAAACAGTCGTGGAACAAACCGTTGACCCAAAAGTGTTGATTGCCCTTCATGATTATTATGGCGAAGGCGTCACGCTATTAATTACAGTGGATCACGATAGACATTCTATTTCAGATATTGATATCCTGCTTAAAAACATAACAGATCAAGTATCGCAAAGCTACATGAAACAGTATTCTTCTTTGTATCCAACTTTTGAAGTTGGGTATATGTTTGTCGATAAATATGATTACTCTATCCAAGATTCTATTTTTAGGGCACATAGACAAGCCATTGGTATAGCAGAAAAGCGAGAGAAGCTAGAGATTAATGAAATGCTGCTGGCTATTAATAAAATTATTACAAAAAAAAATATTACCTTATTTGCGCAGCCTATTATCGATGTTGCCACAAGTGAGATACGTGCCTGGGAACTGCTTACCCGAGGGCCAAAAGGGACTGCATTAGAAGCGCCACTACAGCTTTTTTCTGTCGCTAGACAAACAGGACGATTGTACGAATTAGAAATGATTGTAATGGAAAAAATGCTGCAGCAAGTAAAAGCGTCCCGTTGTCATCAAGATATATTTGTTAATTGCACCCCTTTAACTTTAGGGAATATTAGATTTACCAGTGATTTGAAAAAGCTGCTTCAGAAATATAGGGGAATATCCCCGAAACAAATTACTTTTGAGGTCACAGAACAAGATTCAATTGAAGGATTGAAGAATTTTGCGTTTAATATTAATGTATTGCGCTTAATGGGATTTAGGATTGCAGTTGATGATACAGGAGCGGGTTATGCAAGCTTAAGTACCATTAGTGAACTTATGCCCGACATTATAAAGATTGATCGTTCCGTTATAGAAAATATAGATAAAAACTCGGTAAAGGAGTCCATGTTAAAGGGATTGCTTCTTGTTGCAAAGGAGGCAGGATCTTTAGTGGTGGCTGAAGGTATTGAAAACCAAGAAGAAGCGTCCGTATTAACAAGAAATAATGTTGACTTAGCACAGGGTAATTTTTATGCCCGTCCAGCAATGTTTTTTGATGAAATTGCAACATGAGTGATAATAATAAGGAAGTGGATGAAATGTATTTTGTAGACCGCGAAAAGTTGGAGAACACATTGGTGTTTCTAGAAAAACAAATCAGCCTATTTTCTAGTCAGGTAGAGTGGTCAACACCGATAGAAAAAGCTGCATTAGAACGGATTACACATCTTATAATTGAATCTGTTTTAGATGTAGGTAATGCGGTGATAGATGGGTTTATTATGAGAGACCCTGGCAGTTATGAAGATATCATTGAGATATTAATTGATGAAAAGGTTGTTAGCAACGAAACAGGTACCAGCTTAAAAACCCTTGTCCAATATCGTAAGGTACTCGTCCAACTGTATACGGAGATTGACCATAGAGAACTTCTTAATCAGTTCTCTAGCCTAATTGAAGATTTGGCTTTATTTCCAAAGAACGTCCGGGACTATCTTGAGAATGAACTCGGTCCTGTATCGGCATTTATTTAATATATCACTGACCGCGTTTGCGGTCCTTTTTAATTATCGGATATGATACATATAGGGGTGACTAACATGAAAAAGTATAAAGGATATTTAATTGATCTTGATGGAACGATGTACAAAGGTTCGGAAAAAATTGAAGCAGCAGGAGACTTTGTGAAAAAATTAAGGGCAAAGGGGATTCCATATTTATTCGTTACCAATAATTCATCCCGGACTCCCGCTCAAGTTGCTCAAAAATTAAGGGATTTTGATATTCCTGCTGAAGAGGACCTTGTATTTACAACCAGTCAAGCGACAGCGAATTATATCTATGGCCAAAAACAGGATGCGTCCGTTTATGTAATAGGCGAGGAAGGTCTTCGTACCGCTATGGAGGAAAAGAAATTCTTATTTGCCGCAGAGGATGCAGAATATGTGGTCATCGGTATTGACCGCGAGATTAGCTATGAAAAATTAGCAGTAGCCTGCCTGGCTGTCCGAAATGGCGCTTCGTTTATCTCTACAAACGGAGACATAGCGATACCAACCGAAAGAGGCTTAGTCCCTGGAAATGGATCGTTAACTTCTGTAATCGCGGTTTCAACACAAACCAAGCCGACGTTTATTGGAAAGCCTGAATCAGTCATCATGGAGCAGGCGTTAAAGGTATTGGGCACATCTAAAGAAGAAACACTTATGGTGGGCGATTATTATGATACCGATATTTTAGCGGGGATGAATGCAGGGCTTGATACACTGTTAGTCCACACAGGTGTCACCACGAAGGAATTACTTGCAGGCTATGACAGAAAACCTACATATGCCATTGATTCATTAGATCAATGGGAGCCGTAAGAAAAGGATGGAGCTCTCCATCCTTTTCTTGCTTCTTTTATTCCACATGTGCCGCCCGGTGCGCAAGTCTACTTGAGGCTGCGGCAGCGATAGCACCGATAATGTCATCCAAAAATGTATGGCATTCCCCTGTTGATTTATCATTTAAACGGGCTAATATTCCAGGCTTTTGCTTATCGATATAGCCATAATTCGTAAAGCCGATGGAACCGTACACATTCACGATAGATAGTGCTAGAATCTCATCGACACCATAGAGACTTTCATCTGTTTTAATAATGGATTGGATAGGTTCTTCCAGCATGTTTTTCTCGGCTAGCATATCTAGTTGAATTCCTGTTATGATGGCATTTTGGACCTCACGCTTTGATATGACGCGTTCAACATTTGCAATACAGTCTTCCATTTTTAAATTTTCATGGTATTTTTCCTGTAAAAAAAAGACTAAATCTGCAATATCCTGAATTTCAACGCCTCTTTCTTTTATCCATCTTCTTGCAGTTTCTTCTGTTAAATCCACTTTTTTATCTTCTGCCATCCATTTATCACCTTTTCCTTGGAATTTTTTACTTTTCTTTTTTTTACAATATGCGCTGTATTTTGAAAAGGAACGAAAGAACCAACACCCTTCTTACAGATTTCTCCTATAACGATTTTCTTATACTTTTATTACGTAAGAAGACAACAAGTTTTTTGGGCTACTACATATATATGACATATGAGCAGAAAAGAGAAGAGGTGGAAGGGTGCTTCAAAAATTACTTGAAAATAAATATGGTATACAAGTCGATGAATACGTAAAATTAGACTCTTACGATGCGCTTAGGGGAAATGGCTGGCTTTATTTGGTGGCAAAATCTGATGGAAGGGACGCTGAGGATATTAATGAACTAGAGAAAATTGCTGAACATTTAAGGAATACTGGGGATTCCCACGTGCCAGCATTTCTACAATCTAATGAGGGTGGATTTATTACATCCTGGGAAGATCACCAATATTGTGTCCTGGCAAATCGGCAAACAGATAAACATGCGAAAGTAAAAATAGGGAGAAAGTTAGCTAAATTCCATGAACGAGGGAAAACAATCCCATTTAAAATTGAAAGGTCAAGCAGAATTGGACAATGGAAGCAATTATGGGAGAAGCGTCTTGATCAAATTGAAAAGGTGTGGAGCGATCTCATGTTCCAAAAACCTGATGATGATTTTGAAAGGATGTTTATAGATTCATTTCCGTACTATATTGGTTTAACTGAAAATGCGATTCAATACTTAGTGGACACAGAGCTAGACGATGAGCCGAAAGAATCGGATAGCGGAACGGTGTGTCATGAGCGTTTTTCAAATGATTCTTGGGGAGCTAATTATTTTATTAAGGACCCATTCGCTTGGGTGTTCGATCATCGCAGCCGTGACTTAGCAGAATGGACGAGAGAACGATACTTCCGAAACACACAAACCTACGAGAATGATGTGAGACAGTTTTTCATCGATTATCAAAGTATAGCTCCTTTATCCTCTTTTTCATGGCGGTTATTATTTTCCCGGTTATTGTTTCCGCTTCATTACTTTGAGTGTATTGAGAATTACTATATCACTCGGTCTGAGCAGGAAAAGAAGCTTTTGGAGGAAAATTTAAGTAAGATGTTAAAACAATCAACAGAGTACGAACGCTTTTTGGGCCATTTTTATCATACTGTAGGTGCCCCATTAAAACCATTAAATATCCCTCAACTAGACTGGCTGTTGATAAGGTAATCGCTTTTTTAATTTAGTCTGTTGATTGGCGCTCCAGGCACTTCGCTTTCCGCGGGCGGTCAGTGGAGCCTCCTCGGCGCTTAAGCGCCTGTAGGGTCTCCACTGACCCGTCCTCCCGCAGGAGTCTTCGTGCCTTCCGCGCCAATCAACAGAGGTGCAAATCAAAATTTACTTCTTTACCACAGTCAAGTAATAAAAAAAGCGATTGCTCATTGTAGCAATCGCTTTTTAACTTTATTAAAATACTTGTTCTACTTCAACAACGCCAGGAACTTCTTCTAAGAGTGCTCTTTCGATTCCGGCTTTTAGGGTAATTGTTGAGCTTGGGCAGCTGCCGCATGCACCTAGTAAACGAAGTTTTACAATACCATCCTCAACATCAACTAATTCACAATCTCCCCCATCACGAAGAAGAAATGGACGCAATTTATCTAATACTTCCTGAACCTGCTCAAACATTTCTTGTACTTGTTCTGCCATATTTATCGTCTCCTTCCTACCTTATATTATAATGTCATTGAAGGGAAAAATCCATTCTCATGAAATGGGAATTAGCACATTTACAACCATATTTTTATGTTTAATAGTTTAAATGATGTAAAATAAAAGAAAAAGGCAGGATTGATGGAATGACAAATACAACAGTTGAAATTATCCTCTATGGTGCAGAGCAATTATGTCCAAGCTGTGTAAATTTACCTTCCTCAAAGGAAACATTCGAATGGCTTGAGGCGGCAATTTCAAGGAAGTTTCCTAATCAACCATTCAAGATGACCTATGTAGATATTTATCAACCTCATAGTGAAAGTGAAAAAGAAGCTTTTGCGAAAAGAGTTATTGAAGAAGATCTGTTTTATCCAGTTGTTGTGATTAAGAATAAAATTGTCGGGGAAGGAAACCCGCGATTAAAAACGATATTTAGCGAATTGGAGAAATATGGATATAAATCAATATGAAAAGCATTCCAGCTTTTATAGAGCTGGAATGTTTTTATATTACCCATTATGATACTTGTAGAGCCAAAGAACTCCTGATTTTAACAGTCTGGCAACCCGACCAGTAATCGCTCGGTCGGCCATCATCCCGAAACCATGTTTTTTACCAAGAGAACCTAGAACACCTTTTAACTTAATAGTTGGGAATTCAACTGGCGGCTCCTCGCCATTCCAGCGCTTTTTCAGCACTTCGACGATTTGCTCCGCCTGTCCCTCTGCTAATTGAGCACTTGGGGCATGTGGAAGACTAGCACAATCACCTAATACAAAAACGTGCTCATCATTCGGTAAATGATGACGTGGCGTAATGATGAGCCTTCCTGAACGGTCCATTTCTTCCCCTAATTCACGAACAACCCTATTAGCCTGGATACCAGCGGTCCAAACAATCACATCACACGGGATGGGTTCGTCATGATTATAGAGTAAATTTTCTTCAACTTTGGTGATATTTGAATTGTTGATAATTTCAACATTATTTTTTTGAAACCAATTTTCAACATATTTACTTAAACGATTAGGAAATGCCGGAAGAATGTGTTTACCACGATCAAATAGTTTAATCTTTAGGTCTCCACGGCTTTCACTTAGTTCACTGGCAAGCTCTACGCCACTAAGACCTGCCCCTACGATGCCAACTACTGACCCAGGTCCTAAATTGTTTAGTACTGAGTACGCACGGCGGGATTTTTCGATGCTTTGAATGCTGTAGGTGTATTGATCAGCGCCTGGGACGCCGTGATACTTATCTTCACAACCAAGACCAATAATTAGGTCATCATAGGAAATCGGCTCGGAGTCTTTTAGCAGGACCTTTTTATTTTCTTTCTCTATTCCTGTAACTTCGCCATATTTAATTTCTAATTGAGAATGCTCTGGAAAAGAAACGCGCAGCTCCTTATCCGAAACAGTTCCTGCAGCCAAGGCATAATATTCAGTTTTCAAGCAATGGTATGGTACGCGGTCAACAAGTGTAATTCTTACATCCTCAGGTAAATGGTTTGGAAGAAGCTCGCTCAAAATCTTCATTCCGCCGTAACCTCCACCGAGAATTACAAGGTTTTTCATTTTTTATTTCCCCTTTGTAAACCAGTAATCATGTCTCTTATTGGAACAGAATTTAAGACCTAGCAAGCTAGGTTTAAGATAATAAAAATATAGTAATATAGTCTTTAATCCATTAAAAAGTATAGCTGAATTGTGACAAAATAACAACACATATGGAAATTTAATTGACAATTGTACCCCTAACATGGTATTTGACGTAACGGATGAAAGATAGTAGGATAATATGTTATGGAGAGGTGATACCCATGTTTATGCCAATTATTGAATTTTGTATGAGTAATCTCGCCAGTGGCGCTCAAAAAGCCCTGGAAAGGTTAGAAAAAGACCCAAACCTTGATATCATTGAATATGGATGTCTTGGGTATTGCGGGAAATGTGCTTCCACTCTTTTTGCACTTGTAAATGGAGAAGTTGTTACAGGCAAAACACCGGATGAACTGGTTGATAATATCTACCAATACTTAGACGATAATCCAATGTTTTAATATATTTCAATACAGCAGAGGGGAGCGTAAACCGCTGCCTTCCTTTACTTTAATCATATAATACTCTTAAGAACGTAATAGTTGAGTCATGAAGATACAGTGTATATACTATAAGAAAGACCCTCAAAAGGAGGAAAGAATAAATGAGTAACGATGTAATTATTTTAACGGAAGCTGCGGCTCTTCAAATACAAGAAATGATGAAACACAATGAAGAAGAAGGTGCTCTTTTACGTGTTAGTGTTAAGGGCGGAGGCTGTAGTGGTTTATCCTACGGTATGGGATTTGACCATGAAGTAAAGGAAGAGGATCTTCATTTTGCTCAGCATGGGATTCAAATACTTGTCGCTAAAGAGGATGCCCCTATATTAAATGGCACAAAGATTGATTATAAGCAATCGATGATGGGCGGCGGATTTACCATCGATAATCCAAACGCGATTGCGTCTTGTGGCTGTGGTTCATCATTTAGAACGGCAACAGCAACAGGTACTCCAGAGGAATGTTAGATGATAAATAAGAAAAGGCGCCATATTGGCGCCTTTCTGCTATTACTTTCCAAACATTGATGAACTGTGAAGAGGCTGAATTTTAGCTTTTGGATCGATAAATGCTTTTGCATTGTTTACTGCGGTAGGTGCTTCGCCAAATCCGCAGGCAATCAATTTTACTTTTCCTTCATAGGTACAAATATCGCCAGCAGCATAGATTCCTGGTACAGTTGTTTCCATTTTAGAATTCACGACAATAGAATTCTTTTCGATTGCTAAACCCCACTCTTTTATAGGACCTAGTGAAGAAACGAAACCATAGTTACAAATAACCGCATCGACATCAATCGCTTCCTTGCCATCTCCATTTACCCCAGTAAGGACAACTTGCTTGATGCCACTGTCATCGCCAATTAATTCGGCTGGGACAAAAGGAGTTTTAACAATTACCTTTGAGTTATGCAAGTTCTCAACACTATGCTCGTGAGCTCTGAATTTATCTCTACGATGTACAATGGTTACTTCCTTCGCAATCGGTTCTAACATCAATGCCCAGTCCACAGCTGAATCGCCGCCGCCAAAGACGACAACTTTTTGACCTGCAAATTTGTTAAGGTCGTCAATAAAGTAGTGAAGATTTTTTCGCTCATATTGTGCAGCACTTTCAAGCTCTAAACGGCGAGGCTGGAATGCTCCGTTACCTGCTGTAATGATGACTGTTTTTGAATAGTGAACTTCCGAATTGGTTGTTAATTTGAAAGTACCATCCTCTTGTTTTTCCAATTTCTCGACGGATTGCTCTAAAGCAACAGCTGGTTCAAACTTCGCCATTTGCTCCTTTAGATTATTAATAAGTTCTTGTGCACGGACCTTTGGAAACCCCGCAACATCGTAGATATATTTTTCAGGGTATAGTGCCGATAATTGACCGCCTAATTGTGGCAAACTTTCAATAATTTTTACAGAAGCTTGTCTCATTCCACCGTAAAAGGCTGTAAATAGACCGGTAGGACCGCCACCGATAATGGTAATATCATATACTTTTTGATCTTCTTGCACGCTGTATCCCCCTAACGTATGTAGTAACAGACTCCATTCCTTATAATATCACAAAAACCTAAAATCCTCACAACTTTTGGGGAATATTCAGAGTAGTTAATCAGGGGAAAATTCAATCACTTTTTTTAAAAATAATCATATAAACCACTTGATAATGTGAAGAGTTTAGCATAATATGAATTGAGGATAGATGTTAATTTTTTGTGACAAAAACAGGAATCTTTTGTGTCGCTATACGTGAATTATATCACAAACTTTTTTCCTCCAAACAAAATAAAAATGTAGCAAGCTGAGGAAGATAAGAACAAGTATATTACTCTAAATAAAAAAGGTGGAAGTGATCACTTTGAAAAAGCCAAAAATTGTTATTGTTGGTGCGGGATATGGCGGGCTTATGACAACTGTAAGGTTGCAAAAGCTTGTTGGTGTAAATGAAGCGGATATCGTGTTAATTAATAAAAATGATTACCATTATGAAACTACATGGCTGCATGAGGCTTCTGCAGGCACACTTCATCATGACCGTGTACGTTATGATATACGTGATGTTATTGATAGAAGTAAGGTTGATTTTGTACAGGACACAGTTGTAGAAATCAATAAAGAAGAGAAAAAGGTAATTTTAGAAAAAGGCGAAGTAGAGTATGACTACCTAGTTATTGCTCTTGGCGGAGAACCAGAAACCTTTGGAATTAAGGGATTAAAGGAATACGCTTTTGGAATAACCAATGTAAATTCTTCACGCCAATTACGTGAGCATATTGAGTATCAATTTGCCACCTATAATATGGAAGAAGAAAAGAATGACAATCGTTTGGTCATCATTGTTGGCGGAGCAGGCTTTACCGGTATTGAATTCTTAGGTGAATTAACCAACCGAGTACCTGAGCTTTGTCAAGAATATGATGTGGATTTTCACAAAGTAAAAATTCTTTGTGTAGAGGCAGCACCAACCGTTCTGCCAGGGTTTGATCCTGAACTAGTTAATTACGCGGTATCACAATTGGAGCGTAAAGGGGTAGAATTCCTAATTGGAACAGCGATTAAAGAATGTACTCCAAATGGAATTATTGTAGCAAAAGGTGAAGAAGAACCACGTGAAATTAAAGCAGAAACTGTAGTTTGGGCTGCTGGTGTACGTGGGAATTCAATCATTGAAAAATCAGGTTTTGAAGCAATGAGAGGTCGTGTAAAAGTTCAACCTGACCTTCGTGTTCCAGGATTTGATGATGTGTTTATTATCGGTGACAGCTCACTTGTGATCAATGAAGAGATTAACCGTCCTTACCCTCCAACTGCACAAATTGCTATGCAGCAGGGAGAAGTAGTTGCTCGTAACATAGCTGCATTGGTAAGAAATAAACAGGATCTTGAAACCTTTACGTTTGATAATAAAGGAACAGTTTGTTCACTTGGACATGACGATGCCATCGGAGTTGTGTTTGGCAAAAAAGTAACCGGTGCGAAGGCTTCCTTTATGAAAAAGGTAGTTGATAATCGTTCTCTATACATGATTGGCGGCGCTGGGCTTGTATTAAAAAAGGGTAAGTTTAATGTTTTCTAAATAGTAATTTGAAAAAGGACAGAGAAATCTGTCCTTTTTTTGATACTATATACATAATAGGACGCTTAGGGGGGCTATTATGAATAAAGCGAAGCGTGGAAAGGTTTGGTTAGCGGTAGGTGGGATAGTTAAATCTTCGCAGGGGCATTGGCTGGTTGTTAAAAAGCGTTACGGCGGATTAAAGGGAAAGTGGTCACTTCCTGCAGGATTTGTAGACGAAGGTGAAACGGCTGATGAAGCAGTAGTTAGGGAAGTAAAGGAAGAAACCGGTATAGAATGCGTTGTCAAGGGATTGATAGGGCTAAGAACAGGTGTCATTTCAGAGGAAATTAGTGATAATTTGCTCGTGTTTTTTCTTGAACCGTTAGATGAAGGGAAAATCCAACACCAGGAAAATGAACTGTATGAAGCAAAATTTATTGCGCCAGAGGACCTCCTTCAAGATAAAGAGGCTTCGATTATGCTGCATTATCTTATCAAACAAAGTCTTACTTTTACCAAGCCTGGTTACGATGGGCTAAACCCTGGAGATCAATTTAAGTATAGTGCCTATAAATTATTTTTCTAATTTTTAGATAATTTAAGTCACGCTTAGGAATTACAAGAAAACTTGTGATGTATCCGTTTTCTCGTTCGAATATGATTGAATTTCGTCCTTTCCTTTCTGTGGGATTCTTGGTATATTATCAGAAAATTTAAATAATATTTCAAGGAGCTGATTAGAATGCAAACGACTAGTTTAGATACTAAAAATTGTGATTATTGTTCAGGTGCGGGATATTTTCAATTACTGCTTGGGGGTTCTGAAACATGTACCTGCTGCGAGGGCACTGGCAAGAAACAGGAAAAATAGTAATCCGAGCTTCTAAGATCTACTAGGGCTGCTTCCACGAGAAATTTCGGGAAGCTATTTTTTTGAAATTTTTTCCTCGTATAGCTAACGATAATATGATATGTAAGGATTGACTCCTTTTTGGACATTCAGTAAACTTATAAATGGATGTGTAAAGGAGGTATTTCCATGCAGATGAGTATTGTTGTTTTAATTATTTCAATTTTATTATTCTTTGTTTTGTTTTTTGGTATTGGTTTTATTCTAAATATGCTTTTAAGAATGTCTTGGATTATGGCAATAATATATCCAATTATCGCCATATTTATCGTTGATAAGGTAAAGTTTGTTGAATATATTACAGATAGTAAAATAGCGTTTCAAGAACTTGGTCAAAAATTAGTTTCATTGGCAACTGCAGATGTCCTAATATTACTTAGTGGGTTAGCCGGTGCAATTACTGCCGGTGTTACAATCAAATTATTACGGAAAAATGGATATCAAATGTTTTAGGCTTTTTGCCTGGGTTACTCCCATTCGGAGTAATTTAGGTAAAAGGCTTTTTTTATGAATAGGTTTTTACTTCTTTTTGAATATTTCCATGCCTGTTGGGAAATGAATATTTTGGGAGGAGTGAAAATTTTAATGAGTAAAATCAAAAATTGGACAAAGCGTTTTGCGATGACCGTTCTTTTCTTGATGGCCATTTTAGTGACTGTTCAATCTATTACAGGTATTGATCTTAAATGGTTCATTAAACAAATGGTAGAACTTGAAGCACATGCAGCTTCAAACACCACAACTTCAGAGACACCAAGAGCGCTGGAGGATGCTTTTGATTGGTCGAAATATCCGAAAAAGACAGTAATCGCAACAGGATATACAGCAGGCTATGAATCCACAGGTAAAAATGAAAGCCATCCCGAGTATGGAATCACCTATTCAGGAGTCAAGGTAAAACGAGATTTATATTCAACTGTAGCCGCAGACTTATCGGTTTTTCCGATTGGTACGATTCTGTTCATTCCCGGGTATGGGTTAGGGGTGGTAGCGGATAAAGGCGGGGCTATTAAAGGAAATAAAGTCGATCTTTATTATGAAACAGTTGAAGATGTTTATAACAATTGGGGTAAAAAGGAAATCGATGTCTATATTATTGAGCAAGGAAATGGAAACCTTACAGAAGCTCAGTTACAAGCTTTAAATGAAGACAAGTCTATGCAGGTTTTTCGTCAGCAGTATATTGGTACCGAGAGAAAATAGTGCAGGCATAGAGCCTGCTATTTTTATTGTTGCAACCTTTTAAAATACTTAGAAAGTCGAAATATAATCATTTATTCGATATAATGAACAGGTAATTTACACGGAGGTGGGAAAAACCATGTTTGATGTTAAAAATGAAATTGACCTTTCAGAAGGTCACGAAGGATTAGTTATTGGACTTTTTGATAAACCCGAAAAGTTTACGGGTACCTTAGAGAAGCTGGATGAACAATTTGAAGGTCAATTAAGAGAGCTTGTTAGAGCAGGTGATATTTCAGCAAAGTTTAAAAATATTAGCAAAGTACATAGCTTCGGGAAAATTGGAGCAAAAAGAATTTGGTTTGTTGGTCTTGGAAAAGAAAAGGATTTAAACTTTGAGAGGCTGAGTGAGGCTTTAGGGAAGGTGTTTAAAGCTTTAAAAGCAAGCAAGCTCCAAGAATGTGGCGTTCTTTTGGATTCCTTTACAACTGGATCAGTAAATGAACTAGAAGCAGCACATGCTGTTAGTGAAGCATTTGCGCTAGCCACCTACCAATTCCATGGCTACAAGCAAAAATCGAATGAGCCAGAAAAGAGAATCGAGAAGATTACAGTCTATAGTGAAGGTAACGATAAGGAAGATATTTCTGCTTCGCTAACAGTAGGTCTTGCTTTTGGAAAAGGCACCAACTCTGCTCGTACACTAGTAAATATTCCAGGCAATCTGCTTACAGCAAAGGACATGGCGGAATATGCCCGAGAGCTTGCTGCTAAATATGACTTTGAAGTTGAAATACTGGATAAAGAAGAAATTGAAAAATTAGGTATGGGGGCTTTTCTAGCTGTTAACCAAGGTTCAACAGAGCCTCCTAAGATGATCGTTCTCAAGTATCAAGGGAAAGAACAATGGCAGGATGTTATTGGACTGGTTGGAAAAGGAATCACTTTTGATACAGGCGGTTACTCTATCAAAACAAAAGCTGGCATTGTGGGTATGAAATCGGATATGGGCGGAGCCGCTGCCGTTCTAGGTGCCATGGAAATCATCGGGGAAATAAAGCCTGAACAAAACGTTGTAGCTGTTATTCCTTCAACGGATAATATGATTTCGGGTAATGCCTTTAAGCCGGATGATGTGATTACCTCCATGAGCGGAAAGACCATTGAAGTGCTAAATACTGATGCAGAAGGCCGGCTAGTGTTAGCAGATGCTGTAACCTATGCGAAGCACCATGGCGCGGAATATTTGGTCGATGTGGCAACCTTAACGGGTGGTGTTATTACGGCACTTGGATTACATACAACCGGTGCAATGACAAATCACGAAACACTGTATGAACAAGTATTAGAAGCCTCAATGGAGGCAGGAGAGCCGATGTGGCAACTACCGTTGTTTGAGAAGGATAAAGAACGAGTAAGAAACAGTAAAGTGGCAGATTTAAACAATTCTCCCGGCAGTGAAGGTCATGCCATTGTAGCGGGTGCCTTTATAGGGGAATTTACCGAGGGGACTCCTTGGGTTCATTTGGATATTGCAGGGACTGCTACGACATCTAAGGAACACGATCTTGGTCCTGCAGGAGCAACTGGTGTTATGACTCGTACACTAGCCTTATTCGTAGAACGCTTTGACCCAATCGAAAAATAATCAATTGCCCAACCCAATATCTCTCATTTCGCATATGAAATAGTGTAGGCAAGTATTGCGAAAGGGAGGTTTGGCTGCATGTATTATTATAGAAGCTCATATCCTAAACACAACCAAAGATTTATTGGCTTTGGACTTCCATTTTTAGGTGGGTTGGTTGGAGGGTTGTTAGGTAGTGCATTATTTTATCCTAGACCATTTTATGGTTATCCCCCCCCATTCTATGGAAACCAATTTTATGGGAACCAATTCTATGGCAATAAATTTTATGGTTACCCTGGAGTCTGGGGCCCTGGTTTTTATTAATATGTTTAAAAAAACAGCTTTCGAGGCTGTTTTTCTTTTTTGATACATATATAAAGGGAACTTAACTAAAAAAGAGAATATATAGTTGAATAAATTTGGAAGGAGATAGAAATGATCAAAAACACATTAATTGAAACATTAGGTATTGAAATAATCCATATAGAACCGGGAAAAGTGATTGCCACCATGCCAGTAGATGAAAGAACGCGCCAGCCATTTGGTTTATTGCATGGTGGTGCTTCAGTTGCACTAGCCGAAACAGTCGCGAGTATTGGTGCATTTGAATTGGTTGATAAAGAAACAGAAGGAGCAGCCGGTTTAGAAATTAACGCCAACCATGTTCGGCCAATTACGGAAGGAACCGTAACAGCTACAGGGACTATCCTGCACCAGGGCAAAACAACGATGGTTTGGGATATCAAAATTACCGATGAAAAGGATCGGCTCATTTGTATTTCGAGATGTACAATTGCAGTTATTAAATTTAAAAAGTGATGTTAAAAGAGATGGGACTTTTTCCATCTCTTTTTTGGTTCAATTGATAAAATATTTAAAAAATTTATGTTAATTTCGTGATATAATGGAAGAAATATAGAGAATTAGTACAATACTTTGTACAGGTTTCTTTATATAATGGTAGTAAGAAAAAGGTCAAAAAGGGTGGTGAAAAAATGAAGGAAAAGAGACAAACTATCTTTATTGATTTTGAATTTACAATGCCTGAACGAAATGTTCGTATGAAAGACTTTTTTGCCGAGATTATTGAAGTTGGACTCGTAGCAGTTGTTGATGATCAAATTACAGAGCAATTCTCATCCTATGTAACACCACTAAAATTCCCGATTTTATCTGAACGCTGTAAATCATTTTTACATATTTCACAGCAGCAGGTTGACCAGGGAATTTCATTTTATGAACTCGTCCGGAAATTAGGAGAATTCAATAATCAGTATGAAACTACCATTGTCACTTGGGGAAATATGGATATGAAGGTATTAAGGCATAATTGCTTAGAGGCAGGTGTGGCATTTCCATTTAAAGCAACGGAATTAGATTTATCCATGGAGTATAAACGGTTCTTTGGGGACCAAAACCAGACAGGATTATGGAAAGCTGTACAGGAGTATGGTAAAGAAGGAACAGGAAGGCATCATCGAGCGCTTGATGACGCGTTGACTACCTACAATATATTCCGTCTTGTTGAAAAGGATAAACGTTATTTAGAAAGGCCGAAACCAACTACGATTGGGGACCGCGTTGATTTTTCAAAACTATTAAATGAATTCGCATAAAAGGCCAAATCATTCAATCTGATTTGGCCTTAAATTATTTATTTAAAATAATCCTTTTCTAGGGAAGCAATACTTTTTAGACTCATTTCTGCCCAGTCCGACGCCTTTTCTGTTAATTCATTTTTCATTTTTTCAACACTCTGTCTTAATGACTCAAGATAGTCAGGTACTTCCTCTGTGAAAATCTTGACCATTTGCTTTGGAATATTAGTCTGTTCCCTATATGATAAAGCCTTTCTTTCATGAAAAATCAGTACATCCGCTTCTTTTGGATTATGTAAATCTCCTTGCATAGGATGTTTGACAACAGCTAAAACTCTGACTAAATAATGCTGCGGACGAACTTCGGTTATTTCCCCAATATATTTTCCCGTTTTATAAATTCCAGTAACAATTTCTCCAATCTGCAATTCTGACAAAAAAACCCCTCCTCTATTGTTTTTAACCTTTAGCTTATTATATAAAAAACGAAGTGCAAAAAACAAAAATATCGGTTAAATTAATAAAATGGAGGGATGATAGTGATGAAGAAAATGCAATATTGGTTAGTGTTAGTGATTGGTATGCTTATCCTGGCTGGATGTGGGACAAGCAAAGAGACAGAGGAAGCAGCTCCTAAGAGTAATGCTTCAAAAACAGAGGAAAAAGAAGGGAGCAATCAAGTGGAAAATGCAGTTTATCCTCAACTTTCAAATGAGGTTTCTGAGAATGAAAAACTGGTTGAAATAGAAACGACACTGGGTACCGTTAAAATTAAGTTGTTCCCTGAATATGCCCCAAAAGCTGTAGAAAATTTTGTAACACATGGTGAAGAAGGGTATTATGATGGACTAATTTTTCACAGGGTTATCAATGACTTCATGATTCAGGGCGGCGATCCGAATGGAGACGGAACTGGTGGAGATAGTATTTACGGAGCGCCGTTCGAGGATGAGTTCTCAACTAATCTTTTTAATTTACGCGGGGCTTTATCCATGGCTAATTCAGGATCTAATACAAATGGGAGTCAATTTTTTATTGTAACGAAAAAATCAGTAGACCCTTCAATGAAAACCGAAATGGAAAAAGCAGAATACCCAAAAGAAATTATTGAGGCTTATGAAGAAAGAGGGGGCACACCTTGGCTGGACCATCGCCATACAGTTTTCGGACAAGTCGTGGCGGGAATGGATATCGTTGATAAGATCTCAGAAACTCCGGTAGACGCTAAGGATAAACCAGAAGAAGATGTAATTATTAAAGGTATTAAGGTAATAAAGTAACCCTTTGGGCTTCAAATAATGGCAGGATACACTTTTTGTTGCTATAATAAATCTTTAGTAACATTCCTTTAAAGAAAGGGAGAAAAAGATGATCCAGTCATTTGTATTATCGTTATTTCTATACTTTCCAGAAGATAAATCGGAATACGGCCCAGCGGCAATTACATTTTTGATTTTTATGATTGGGGCCCTATTAACCATGCGGTTCATTATCAAGGTCTCTAAGCGGGAAGCGATGAAAGCAAAAGAACTCGAGGAAAAATTACTTTCTCAACAACATAGTCAAGGAAACAGTGAACATTAAGCCGCTGTTTCTTTTTTTTTACATAAATTTTCCACTCAAAGTGAATACTATGACAAAATGTCTATCTGGGGGGATATTTATGAAACGAGCTTTAGTCATCATCCCACTTATTCTACTAACGGGTTGTTTGGAAAAGGATATTACAAAACTGGATGTAAAAATACTAAATGACAAGGGAGATTCTGTCGGGACAGTTAAAATCCATGAGGTATCTAGCGGAGTAAAATTAACGTTTGATTTAAAAGGACTTCCTTCCGGAGAACACGCCGTTCACATTCATGATAAGGGTGTATGTAAGACTCCAGACTTCAAATCATCTGGAAAGGATTTAAATCCCGATGATAAAGAGCATGGTCTTTTGCACCCGAAAGGCGCGCACCCTGGAGACCTTCCTAATTTAATTGTAGAGGATGACGGAACAGTAAAAGCAGAATTAATGGCTCCGAGTGTAACATTAAAAGAGGGTAAGGCGACGCTGATTAGGAAAGATGGAACCACCATTGTCATACATGAAGAAAAAGATGATGGCATGACCCAGCCAGAAGGAGATTCTGGTGGTATTATTGCATGCGGTGAAATCTCTAAGGAAGAATAACCGTGATATGTTCTCTTTTGAGACAAGCACGAAAAATTAGACGTTTTAAGCCTGTTTCCTCATAATTGAGAGACAGGCTTTCTTATTATAAAAATTAGGAGAATGCAATTATGGAAAATAAATTATTTTATCAAGACCCTTACATAAAAACATTTTCAGCAAAAGTTGTAACACAAAGAATAGATGAACATGGAAATTACTATATAGTGTTGGATCAAACCGCATTTTATCCGACAGGCGGAGGACAACCGCATGATGTTGGAACAATTGAAAACATTAAAGTCCTAAATGTGGAGGAAGTTGAGGGAGAAGTTCGTCACTACCTCGAAACGGAATTAGTTGATGGAAACGCAGTTGTGCATGGTGTTATCGATTGGGAGAGACGATTCGATCATATGCAGCAGCATGCAGGTCAGCATATTCTCTCTGCCGCGTTTGAACAACTTTTTGAATACAAGACAGTAGGCTTTCACTTAGGAAACGAAACGCTAACCATTGATTTGGAAACGGAGAATCTTTTGGAATCAGAAGCTTTACGAGTAGAGGAACTCTCCAACCAAATCATTATCGAGAATTGGCCAATTGAAACGAAGTGGGTAACTGAAGAGGAGTTAGTGAATTATAATCTTCGAAAAGAAACCAAAGTAAAAGAGGATATACGACTTGTTATTATTCCGGACTTTGATTACAATGGCTGCGGCGGAACTCATCCGAAAGCAACTTGTGAAGTGCAGGCGATAAAAATATTGGACTGGGAGAGGCAAAAGAAAAAAACACGAGTACAATTTGTTTGCGGGAATCGTGTAATTAAACAGCTAAGCCAAAAACATAAAGTACTAATGGAGTTAACGAAACTACTTAATGCTCCTGAAAAAGATATGCAGCATGCAGTTAGTCGACTAATAGAGAATGGAAAAACTGCTGAAAAAGAGTTAGAACAAACATTAGAAACTATACTGCACTATGAAGCAACAAGTTTATTAGACAAAATGGAGAAAAAAATTGTCAGTAATGTTTTTCAAAACAGAAACATTCAGGATCTGCAAAAATTAGCCCGAATCATCATAGCAAAAGATGAGGAAGCAATCGTATTATTTGTTTCTCACAATGAAGATAGGTTACAGCTTGTTTGTGCAAGGGGTAACGAAGAAAAGGTAAGTATGAAAAAGGTTATGGGTGAAGCACTGCCATTCATTAATGGCAAGGGTGGAGGTAGTGATTCATTTGCACAAGGTGGAGGAGAAGCACTGATTCCAAGTGAACAAATGCTCAAGCATTTATTAGATTTAATCCAATAGAGTGTGGAAAATTTGAGCTCCGGCGTCAATGTCACACCTATCTTTTTATTACAAGAATAAATGAGTATAATAAATGTAAATGGCTAGGAAAGGTGTGGGTTTGATGGGATTTTTTGATGGTATGATGGGAAATGCCTCTGAGGTAAACCCTGAAGAAGCACAGAGGGAATTTGCTAGAATTCTTGCGCGAGATGAAAGAATTGAAAAAGCCTATAAACTAATTAGAGATTTATTTATATTCACGAATAAACGGCTGATTTTAGTGGATAAGCAGGGGTTAACAGGCAAGAAGGTTGAATATCATTCCATCCCCTATAAAAGTATTACCCATTTCAGTATCGAGACCGCAGGAAGCTTTGACTTGGACGCAGAATTAAAAATCTGGATCTCAGGTAACGCACTCCCTCTTCAAAAACAATTTAACAAAAACCTAAATATTTATGAACTTCAAACAGTACTAGCGGAATATGTTCTAAAATAGTGGGCTGTATGATAGTTAGTTTTTGATAATGGCACTTAGTTGATTGGAACGGAAGGCACGAAGACTCCTGCGGGAGGACGGGTCTGGGGAGACCCCACAGGCGCTTAAGCGCCGAGGAGGCTCCCCGGACCGCCCTAAGGTGCGCGAAGTGCCTGGAGTGGAAATCAACGACAAGGTTAACACAGCCAAATAGAAAAGAAGCAGGAGAGAACGAAATGGAAAGTGAAATGAAAACAAATCTGCAATTTGTGGACGTATTAAATGAATGGGATCCTTTCAAATTAAAGAAAGGTAATTATGACACGGAGATAGCTGACACCATCCAAGCCATTCATGAGTTAGATAACGCAGAGGCATTATCAGCAAGAATACAAAGTATATATGAATTTTCCTTTGAAGAAATCATCCCTATTGAACAATGTATTAAAATTGCTAAAGAACTGCTATTGATAAAGGATAACGACTCTTGTACGATATAAAACGACAGCATACGCTTAAAGATATCTTTAAGCTTGCTGTCGTTTTTTCATGCTAAGAATTGTTTAATATGCTGAAAAACATCCTCAGGACGTTCTTCAGGAACTAAATGACCCGTTTCCCCCAAAATAACAAGCTCAGATTCCCTTAAATCATTTTTCAAGCGCTTCCCGACAGATAATGGAACAACTTTGTCATACTCACCCCAAATTAATAAACATGGATGTGCAATTTGTTTGAGAACTACAGTTGAGAGGTCACCTTCATGGTCGCGAATCATTCTTGTTAAGGCAAGGAATATTTCATCCTTTAAAAAAGGCTGCAGGTAGCCAAACAGCATTTCATCACTAATTAAGGAATGATCATGAACTACATTTTGAAGATTTTGCATGATACCTGAACGTGCAAGAAAAAACTTTACATATAGATGAAAATAGGGAAAGTAACTTCCAATAATCAAAGGAAGTTTAGAACGTTTGGAATAAGATGAACTGCAAAGGAGAACTGCATTTTCGGCAATATCGGGCTGTTGATGCAGGATATTAAGGACAATTTGTCCGCCCATTGAATGACCAATAAGCGTAATATCTTTTAAATCAAGTGCAGAAATAAGCTGAATAACGGTTTGTGCAAGATTACGATAGGAATAAACAAAATTGCTGCTTTTCTCACTTTTTCCAAAGGGAGGAAGATCAACGGAAACCACTTGAAATTCTTTGTTTAAAAAAGGGATTAACCGTCGATAGCTAAAAGTGGAAGAAAGAAATCCGTGAAGTAGTACAAGTGTCTTTTTGGAATCAGGATTTGGATAGAATTCATAATAAATATTTATATCATTGACTAGCTGATTACGGTAAAAAACCTTCTCTTCCACGTTATTCAACCCACCTTCTGCTAATATGTCAGTGATAATAATTTCTCCAGTAGTCTCATATTTAACACTTACAAATACATTTTTTCAAAAAAAAGAGGACAAACCATATGTGGTTGTCCACTTCAAAAAAGGGGGGAATACTAGAAAGCTTATATAATATTGATTTCCTATTTTTAAATATTCTATACAGTGTTTTTGAAATTTTAAATATGTTGATCTAGTTGGTCTAATAATAGTTCAGAAGCAGGAATATCAAGAACAGTAGACAATTTAAGAAGGGTTTGAGTACTAGGAATTTGTTCGCCAGATTCATATTTTTCAATGGTTTGGATCCCTACTCTTATTTTTTGAGCTAATTCCTCTTTCGTCATTTTCAAATGCTCCCGATAATTTTTGATCGTATTGCCAATTGTGTTCAAAATGATCACCTCTCCAATTAAGACATTATCCCATTTTTATTCTATCATAAAATTCTTTTATCTAAAAAAATCACATTCGAATATTTTGTTAGCGTTTCCACTTTTGCTCTGAGGAAAACCTTTTTTGATTAAATGTTTACAATGTGCTATAATTTCTTATTGCGTATATAAAAGATAAAAATAATTATTTCTTAGGAGTGTTTTCATGACAGAAAAGATCGAAACTGGAAGTGTATTAACAGGTAAAGTAACAGGAATTCAACCTTATGGAGCGTTCATAGCATTAGATGAAAATACACAAGGTCTTGTGCATATTTCTGAAATCACACATGGTTATGTGAAAGATATTAACGATCATCTGAAAGTTGGAGATGAAGTTAATGTAAAAGTATTATCAATTGATGAAAATGCTGGCAAAATTGGTTTATCTATTCGTGCAACGGAAGAAGCCCCTGTACAACAGGCTGTTGCTAAACCAAAAAAGCCTCGTAAGCGTCAGGCTGCTGCAATTGTACCAGAAGTTGAAGGCCAACAAGGTTTTAACACATTAAAAGACAAGCTTCAAGAGTGGATTGACCAATCACAGCGTGAAGATCTAATTAAGAAATAATAAGATGATTAAAAAGCCTAGTACCTTGCTATTAATTAGCGGGAACTAGGTTTTTTTTTGAAAAGATTTTTTCATAATGGTTCATTCTTTTTACATGCTCGGCTACAATAGGTATGTACATAATTCACCGGTGAAACGGAGGAGGAAAGGTTAATGGCTGCAGAAATGAAAACAGAGGAATTAATTGAACAAACCGAGAAATACGGGGCAAATAACTATCATCCACTTCCAATTGTAATTTCACGCGCTGAAGGAATTTGGGTAGAAGACCCTGAAGGAAATAAATATATGGATATGTTAAGTGCTTATTCCGCAGTAAACCAAGGTCATCGGCACCCAAAAATTATTCAAGCGCTAAAAGATCAAGCAGATAAAGTAACGTTAACTTCTCGCGCTTTTCATAATGACCAATTAGGTCTGTGGTATGAAAAGATTTGCAAATTAACAAAAAAAGAAATGGCGCTTCCTATGAATACAGGTGCTGAGGCAGTAGAAACAGCAGTTAAAGCCGCACGCCGATGGTCTTATGATGTAAAAGGCGTTGCAGAAGACCAAGCAGAAATTATCGCCTGCACAGGAAACTTCCATGGCAGAACGATGACTGCGGTTTCCTTGTCTTCTGAAGCCGAATATAAGCGTGGTTTTGGACCAATGCTTCCCGGTATCAAACTAATACCTTATGGTGATTTAGACGCTTTAAAATCAGCCATTACAGTCAATACTGCAGCCTTTTTAATTGAACCTATTCAAGGTGAGGCAGGTATTGTTATTCCTCCTGAAGGCTTTATGAAGGATGCCTTTGATTTATGTAAACAAAATAATGTTCTTTTTATCGCGGATGAAATCCAGGCTGGATTGGCCCGTACGGGTAAAATGTTTGCCTGTGAGTGGGAAGGAATACAGCCAGATATGTATATTCTTGGTAAGGCGCTTGGCGGCGGTGTATTTCCTATTTCCTGTGTAGTCGCAAACCAAGATATTTTAGGCGTATTTAATCCAGGATCTCACGGTTCTACCTTCGGAGGAAATCCACTGGCATGTGCAGTATCAATTGCTGCTTTAGATGTACTGATTGACGAGAAACTCTCCGATAAATCACTGGAGTTAGGACAATATTTTGTAAGTAAATTAAAAGAAATACAGAATCCGCGAATTAAAGATGTTAGAGGTCGTGGATTGTTTATCGGTGTAGAATTAAATGAGCCAGCACGAAAATATTGTGAAAAATTAAAAGAGCAAGGGCTGTTATGTAAGGAAACACATCATACAGTGATTCGTTTCGCCCCTCCGCTGATTATAAGTAGAGATGAATTAGATTGGGCTATTGAACGCATTAATAAAGTACTTAGTTAAATGAAAAAACTCGAGGTGCCAAAATGGGGAAAAAGGATGTAACAAATCGTGTAGATGACAACGATAAAGAGACATTAAATTTACTTACATCCACACAGATTGTTATTCATGACGCATTGCAAAGATTAGGACTTCCAGAAGCTGCATTCGAGTTGTTGAGGGAACCTTTACGAATGCTTCATGTAAGGATTCCGGTTCGGATGGATGATGGCTCAGTTAAAATTTTTAGCGGCTATAGGGCACAACATAATGATTCTGTTGGACCAACGATTGGTGGCGTTCTTTTCCATCCCAAGATAAAAGATGATGATATCAAGGCATTATCGATGTGGATGAGCATGAAATGCGGAATTGCTGATTTACCATTTGGAGGTGGAAAGGGAGGTATTATTTGTAATCCTCGTACTCTTTCATTTGGTGAATTAGAGCGCCTAAGCCGCGGATATGTCCGCTCGATCAGTCAAATTGTTGGTCCAACCAAAGATATCCCGGCACCCGATATGTATACAAATTCACAGATCA
The DNA here is from genome assembly GCF_047237705.1 of Neobacillus canaveralius. Lineage (NCBI taxonomy): Bacteria > Bacillati > Bacillota > Bacilli > Caryophanales > Bacillaceae > Neobacillus > Neobacillus canaveralius. Next base: position 1,168,189 of record NZ_JBDFLL010000001.1, read on the forward strand.
TGGCCTGGATGATGGATGAATACAGTCGTCTGAGGAAATTTGATTCTCCTGGTTTTATAACTGGGAAGCCCCTAGTCCTTGGGGGTTCAGAAGTTAGGGAAGAAGCTGGGGCACTAGGTGCAGCCATTTGTATTGAAGAAGCTGTAAAGTTACGGGGACTTTCAATTAAGGGGGCACGTATCATTGTTCAAGGCTTCGGTAATGCAGGCAGTTACATTGCAAAATTCATGCATAAATCAGGAGCGATTATCGTTGGGATTTCTGATGTATATGGCGCCCTTTATGACCCAGATGGCTTAAATATTGAATATTTGCTTAGTCGTCGTGACAGTTTTGGAACCGTTACTTCCCTATTTGATGGGACCATGACCAACGAAGAATTGCTTGAACAGGAATGTGATATTCTCGTACCAGCGGCAATTTCCAATCAAATAACAGCAAAGAATGCTCAAAATATTAGAGCAAAGATAATAGTTGAGGCTGCTAATGGTCCTACGACCATTGAAGCGACAAGAATTCTTTCAGAGCGAGGAGTACTACTTGTTCCCGATGTCCTTGCGGGAGCTGGAGGAGTTACTGTATCTTATTTCGAATGGGTTCAAAACAAGCAGGGTTATTATTGGGATAACGAGGAAGTATCAGCTAAATTACGTGAAAAAATGATCAGTGCGTTTCACCAAATATCTGAAATCTCAAACCGCAGCCATGTAAATCTGCGTACAGCGGCATATATGGTCGGTGTGAGAAAAATGGTAGAAGCCTCAGAGTTTAGGGGATGGATATGAAAAAATCCTTGCAAAAGCAATGCAAGGATTTTTTTCTTAACTATTAGTATTTGTTTGTGGCTCTCTAACATGCTGCTCATTTGGCTTGAATAGTAGTCCTAGGTTAATAAGTCCAGCTATTCCTACTAAGCCATATATAATTCTGGAAAGAGCTGAATTATCGCCAAAAATGGCTTCAACTAAATTAAATCCAAAAAAACCAATTAATCCCCAGTTAATAGCACCAATGATTGTAAGGATTAGAGCAATTCTTTGAATTGTACTCAAGGTAAATTCCTCCTATCAATATACTTTCAATAATAGCTTGCTGAAATTGAGAAGAAATATTCATCTGTTTAACCTTTGCAAAAATTTTTTTTTTCAATAATAATGGGTTGTGGAAAGGATGTGCATATCATGCAAAATTTTACGTTTTGGAATCCAACCAAATTAATTTTTGGTAAAGGACAGCTTGAACAATTAAAATCCGAAATCCCTCGTTATGGAAAGAAAGTGCTTGTGGTTTACGGCGGAGGCAGCATAAAGCGCAGCGGTCTTTATGACAAAGTGATTAACTTGTTGAATGAAATCGACGCACAAGTGTTTGAATTGCCTGGAGTTGAACCGAATCCGCGGATTACAACAGCCCGTAAAGGTGTAGAAATCTGTAAAAACGAAGGTATAGATGTACTCTTAGCTGTTGGCGGCGGCAGTGTTATTGACTGTACGAAGTTAATTGCAGCAGGTGCAAAGTATGACGGTGACGCATGGGACCTGGTTACAAGAAAAGCAGCGGTAAATGAAGCATTGCCATTTGGAACAGTCCTCACGTTAGCGGCTACTGGTTCAGAGATGAATTCTGGCTCCGTTATTACCAATTGGGAGACAAATGAAAAATATGGGTGGGGAAGTCCGTTTACGTTTCCGAAATTCTCAATTTTGGATCCTGTACATACTTTTTCCGTTCCACGGGATCAAACCATTTATGGAATTGTTGATATGATGTCTCATGTATTAGAGCATTATTTTCATTTGGAAGAAAATACATTATTCCAAGATAGAATGTGCGAATCATTGCTCATTACCGTTATGGAAACAGCACCTAAATTGCTTCAGGATCTCGAAAGTTATGAACATCGTGCTACCATTCTTTATAGCGGGACAATGGCTTTAAACGGTATCTTAAATATGGGCTATCGTGGTGATTGGGCTACACATAATCTTGAACATGCTGTATCAGCGGTTTATGATATCCCGCATGGCGGAGGTCTGGCAATTTTATTTCCTCACTGGATGAAACATAACCTTAAGGTAAAACCAGAGCGTTTTAAACAGCTTGCTGTAAGAGTCTTTGGGGTAGACCCAGAAGGTAAATCTGCTGAAGAAGCAGGCCTTGAAGGTATACAAAAATTACGTGAATACTGGAACAGTATCGGTGCTCCCGCCCGCCTAGCAGACTATAACATCGATGACAGCAAACTAGAAATAATGGCAGACAGAGCAATGGTCTATGGTGAATTCGGAAACTTTACAAAACTAAACAGAGAAGACGTATTAACCATTTATCGTGAGTCACTTTAATTATAAGGCTGTGCTTAAAAAACTAATAAGTGATTTTTGCACCCTGTTGATTTTCGCGGAAGGCACGAAGACTCCTGCGGGAGTACGGGGCTGAGGAGACCCCACAGGCGCTTAAGCGCCGAGGAGGCTCCTCGGCACGCCCGCGGAAAGCGAAGTGCCTCGTGACAGGCAAAGAGCGCCTGTCCCTGCGGTGATTATACAATGAAGCTTTCCTTAGTGGAGCGGAAATCAACAGGCCAATTTAATACAGCAAACAAAAAAAACGGGCACTTATGGGTGTTCGTTTCTTTTTTTCGACAAAATCTGAAGAATGTAAAAAAAATGGCGAAAATGGGTACGCTTACAAGAGGAGCCCCTTCTTGATAATCTGTCCAGCTTTCGTTAAAGTGAGAATTGAAAATAAATTTATTGGAGGATTACATACATGACACACATACGTTTTGATTATTCAAAAGCGTTAACCTTCTTCGCAGAGCATGAAATTACATACTTACGTGATGCCGTAAAGGTTGCACATCATTCCCTTCATGAGCAGACAGGTGCTGGAAGTGACTTTTTAGGCTGGATTGACCTTCCTACAAACTACGATAAAGAAGAGTTCTCACGCATTAAAAAAGCGGCGGATAAAATTAAATCCGATTCAGATGTTCTTTTAGTAATCGGAATTGGCGGTTCCTATTTAGGAGCACGAGCTGCAATTGAAATGCTGCAGCACAGCTTCTATAATGCCCTTCCAAAAGAAAAGCGTAAAACACCGCAAATTATATTTGTAGGTAATAACATTAGTTCTTCATATATGAGAGATGTTATGGACTTGCTTGATGGAAAAGACTTTTCAGTAAATGTTATTTCAAAGTCAGGCACAACAACAGAACCTGCGATTGCCTTTAGAATATTCCGTAAGCTTCTTGAGGAGAAATATGGTGTCGAAGAAGCACGTAAGAGAATATATGCTACAACGGACAAGGCAAGAGGTGCATTGAAAACTTTAGCCACAGAAGAAGGTTATGAATCATTTGTGATTGCAGATGATATTGGCGGACGTTACTCTGTGCTAACAGCGGTAGGATTATTGCCAATTGCTGTGAGTGGTGCTGACATTGATAAAATGATGCAGGGGGCTGCAAAAGCACAAGAAGAGTACAGCACTTCTGAGCTTGAAGAAAACCAAGCATACCAATATGCGGCTGTAAGAAATGCTCTTTATAATAAAGGGAAAACAATTGAAATGCTAATCAATTACGAGCCAGGACTTCAGTACTTTTCTGAATGGTGGAAGCAGTTATTTGGAGAAAGTGAAGGAAAAGACCAAAAAGGTATCTACCCTTCTTCCGCTAACTTCTCAACCGATCTACATTCTTTAGGACAATATGTACAAGAAGGTCGCCGTGATTTGTTCGAAACCGTCATTAAGGTAGAAAAACCACGCCATGAATTGACGATTGAAGAAGCAGAAAGTGATTTAGATGGCTTAAATTATCTTGCAGGACAATCTGTAGACTTTGTAAACAATAAAGCATTCCAAGGTACCATGCTTGCACATACAGATGGAGGCGTACCAAATTTAATCGTATCCATTCCTGAAATGGATGAATACACATTTGGTTACCTAGTCTATTTCTTCGAAAAAGCATGTGCAATGAGTGGATACTTACTAGGCGTAAATCCATTCGACCAGCCAGGAGTTGAGGCGTACAAAGTAAACATGTTCGCCTTACTAGGAAAGCCAGGATTTGAAGAGAAAAAGGCTGAACTAGAAAAGAGATTGTAATAAAAAAAGTAGAGTACTGAGAAATTCAGTACTCTATTTTTTATCCTTTTTGGGAAAACTAATAAATAATGATGAAAAGGGGGCTGTATTATGATTGAAATACCATCAAGTGTAGAAGGTAAACAGTTTGATTTGTACAAGCTCGAACAAATGCTAAAACCAATCGGATATTCAATCGGCGGTAACTGGGATTATGATCACGGTGCCTTTGATTACAAAATAAATGATGAAGTAGGCTATCAGTTTTTAAGGCTGCCGTTTTCTGCCATAGATGGTCAGTTAGACGCACACAACTGCACAGTTGAGCTTGGAAGGCCATTCCTATTGTCTCATAAGTATCAAATCGGTCTTGATGACCAAGTCTCAGCAGGCACCTTGAATCAGTTCTCTGAGCCCGTTGATAAGGATGCCAGTTTTCCCGAACAGTATATTGAAACAGGAAAAGTTCTTGTCAAGGAACTTGAATCGATTTTGAGTTCTGACCAACTTTCGTAGGATTATGAATATTGTACTAGTATAATGTTCACATAAGTTACAATTATTTTTATGTAGACTACTTGTTTTAAAGTGAAAAATTTCTTAAATTAAGGTTAATAATATAAATATGTTATAAACATGAAAAGAGGTCCGAGCCGTGGAGACGAGCATGAACTATTTGTTATCTGATATTGAAAAAACCAGAAATGAAATGATTGAATTAGCACGACAATATGGATATTCAAACCCAAATGTTGTTCAATGCAGCCAAAAGCTCGATTTTCTTTTAAATGTTTTCGAAAATAAACAGATAAAACACTAAATCGAAAAATAAAAATGCCTTCCATTAACCTGGAAGGTATTTTTTTATCTATTGATCGTTTAGGAAAACTAATGAGTAAAAGGAATAATTTCCATCCTATATGCAAACTTTATTAAACAAGAGAAAGAAGGCTTACGAGGTGTAATGAGTGTTCACTGATAAGAAAAAAGAGCTAAGATGGATCCTTTTTGCTTTGCTAATTCTAACACTATATCTTTCCCCACTTTTTATTCTCCAAGAAAATGCTCATATACGAGTTCATGATAATTTGGATTCGAATTTAGCATGGTACAAAGTTCTTGCAAAGAGCGGTCAAATGTTTGGAGATGTTGATGCTGTAATCCCCCAAATTATTAACGGAGTGCCAAGAAATGCATTTGGAACGGAATACAGTATCATTGTCTGGCTCTATGCGTTGTTTCCAACCATGATTGCTTATGGTCTCAGTCAAGCTTTAACCAGGGTAGTGGCCTTTATCGGGATGTATTTATTATTAAAGAAACATTTTCTTCCTGGTGAAAGATGGGGCTTCCTGCAAGTGGGCGTATCACTGGCATTTGCCTTAACCCCCTTTTGGCCATCAGGCATGCTTAGCACGTTGGGAATGCCGCTGGCACTGTGGGCTTTCCTTAATATCCGAAATGGAGAAGGGTCCAAAAAAGATTACGTGGTCCTTACGTTAATTCCTTTATACGCTAGCATCGTCTTAGGTTTTTTCTTTTTCCTAAGCGCAATGGGAATCTTTTGGCTCACTGATGTTATTAGAGGAAAGGGATGGAATCTTCGTTTCTTTTTATCTATTGCCTACATGACTTGTATTTTTATGCTGGTTGAATATCGATTGGTTAATTCCTTTTTATTTTCGACAGAACCAAATAGCCGTGATGAATATTTTCATGCTACTTTACCCATATGGAGAGTAGTCAGGCTGACCTTTAAAAATTATGTTTTAGGACATACGCATGTTATGACAGTACACGGACTCTTTATTCTGCCTGTGATGTTTATAGCACTTTATTTTGTTTACTCCAAAAAACTTTGGAAACAGGAAAAGCTTTTTGTCTTTTTATTTGGATTAAACTTTTTGTTATCACTATGGTATGCATTTTGGTTTTATAAAGGCTGGTTACCTTTAACGAAGAGATTTCATTTTATGGACACCTTCAATTTTGCCCGCTATCACTTTTTAAGACCAATGGTCATTTATGCCGGGTTTGCTCTATCCTTAAAAATTCTTTCACTTCAAGGGCGCAGCTGGGCAAATACGGCCAAATGGTTTGCCATCGCGCAAATTCTCTTGCTTTGTTTATTTAATGATGAGATTTTCTATCACAAAAAACCAACAGTAGGAGAATTTTATGCCGAGGAATTATTTACCGAAATAAAAGAACATATCGGTGATGAACAAAAAAATTACCGGGTGGCCAGTATTGGCATTCATCCTGCGATATCCCAGTATAATGGCTTCTATACATTGGATACCTATAATAACTTTTACCCATTATCATACAAACACCAATTTAGGAAAATAATTGATGCGGAGTTGGCAAAAAATAAAACAATCCGCAAATATTTTGATCAGTGGGGTGGCCGCTGTTACATCTATACTGGACAGCTTGGAAAAAAATATATGATTAAAAAAGACTCCAAACGGAAATTAAAGAACCTGCAATTAAATACGACTGTATTTAAAGAAATGGGTGGTAAATACATACTATCTGCACTGCCTATCGCTAACTCAGAGAGGATTCAACTAAAACTGGATAAGGTATTTGAATCGAAAAACTCTGCATGGAAGATTTATTTATACAAGACTTTGTAAACATCGGGGGTTATAACGAATGATTGAGCCTGTCCTGACGATTGTTGTGCCTTGTTATAATGAAGAAGAAGTATTACCTGAAACCATTAATCAGCTCGACCAGCTTGTAAAACAGTTAATAAGCGAACAGCTCGTTTCTAACACAACGAAGATCTTGTTTGTGGATGATGGAAGTAAGGACCGAACTTGGGAAATGATTTATAAAGCAGGATTAAGAAATGAGCATGTCCGCGGTTTAAAATTATCAAGAAATGTGGGGCATCAGAACGCGTTATTAGCAGGATTGTTCGCTGCTAAGGACTCTTCAGATTGTGTTGTCTCGATAGACGCTGACCTACAAGATGACATTGAGGTGATACGTGAATTTATCCATAAATTTAATGAAGGAAATGAGATTGTTTACGGCGTTCGAAAACGCAGGGATAGTGATACGCTCTTTAAGCGAAGCACTGCTCAAGGTTTTTATAAAATCATGAAAAAAATGGGTGTTGATCTTGTTTATAACCATGCGGATTTTCGTTTAATGAGTAAACGGGCAGTAGTGGAATTAGAGGGATTTAAAGAGGTAAATCTTTTTTTACGCGGAATTGTTCCACTCCTTGGATTTAGATCAGATATCGTGTACTATGACCGCAAAGAAAGACAAGCCGGCGAAACAAAGTATCCATTGAAAAAAATGCTAGCGTTTGCTTTTGATGGTATAACATCCTTTTCTGTTTCGCCGATTCGGTTTGTATTGTTTATAGGGTTTGTTTCCTTTTTTCTAAGCATATTATTTGGCGTATATTTCTTACTATTAAAAGCAATAGGGGAGACTTCGACAGGGTGGACGTCACTAATTACTTCTATCTGGTTAATTGGAGGCTTACAGCTTATTGCCATCGGGTTAATTGGAGAGTATGTAGGGAAATTTATAAAGAATCTAAGCACCGTCCCAAATTTATTATTGATATTGATACCTTCTCAATGCCTCCCCTCCGTCATCATTTAATTAGAGACAAAGATGAAGAGGAGTTATATACAATTGAGCATAGAAAATTATCTGAGACAAACTAGCTCCTATATGTAAAGTCTAAGCAAAGAGTTTTCTTACCAAAGAAGACTCTTTTTTTTGAAATAAAAGTGGTACAAACCCTCTTTCCTGAATAAAAATTGATAGACAGGCTTCTATTAAGATTCAGGGAGAGATTACAATGAATGTATTTTTGAGTTATATTTTACTAGGATTGTCATTAGCTGCTCCGATTGGTCCAATAAATGCAGCTCAAATTGATAAGGGAATAAGGCATGGTTTTATGCATTCATGGCTTATTGGGGTAGGGGCGGTCGCAGCTGATGGCGTTTATATGATGGTTGTTTATTTTGGGGTTGTTCACTTTCTTGAGACTCCTTTTATGAAAACCTTTTTGTGGTTATTTGGCTGCTTTGTATTAATGTATACGGGAATTGAAACCATGCTATCAGCAAATAAGCTGAAAATTGGAGAAAAAAGGAAGGATGAACCATTAGCAAAATCCTTTTTATCTGGTTTCTTTATGTCCATATCCAATCCGTTGACGATTTTATTTTGGCTAGGGATTTACGGCTCTGTTCTTGCCAAGACGGCTGCGACCTATGAAACGAGTCAGTTAATCCTTTATAGCAGTGCCATCTTTATTGGATTACTATTATGGGATATCACAATGGCGGGTATTGCGAGTAATTTCCGTAAATATTTAACTTCCCGGCTGCTTGTAGGGATTTCACTTTTATCAGGAATATCATTAATTGGATTTGGTATTTACTTTGGATATCAAGCATTCAATGTATTATTTGGATAACAAAAAAAGCCAGCATAGTAAACGCTGGCAGTTTTTTAAGCGGTTGGCCAAGGGCTAAAAACCTTTCCTTTTTTCTTTTTCTTTTTCCATTTAAGATTCATGATCAAGGTTATGCAGCCAATAATACCCACGAATGCTAGGCTGATGAAGAAGCCGGGTCTGCTGGTGCCATGAAATAGGGTACCACTAACAGCTATTAATATGAACAGAATACCCAATGAGTATTTGATTTTATCCTTAGTGGTGACCTCTAATAGTTTCCATGATGAAGCTAAAATAAAAATCCAATTGTAGAGAAGCATAAGTCCTGCAGCTGTAGTAATGTACTCATATACATGGCCTGGCATTAATAATGCGCTGATAATCGATCCTGATATTCCTAGTACTGTAATGAGCAAAGTAGGTATTGGAACCTTTAATTTTCCCTGTTTGCAAAATAATCCAGGTGCGTCCCCTTCTTCAGACAGTGTAACAAGTATGCTGGTAACGGCAAAAAGGGAGGCAACCATGGTTGAAAAACCGGCAATAATTAATGCTCCATTAAAAAGATGGGGAATAAAAGTTAAATCATAATTAGCTAATGCATTAACAAAGGGACTTTTCTCGCCATTAAATTGATTCCAAGGCACCATTAAGACAGCGAGACCAATTGAGAGCATGTAGATAATCATAAGGGTCAATAACATTACCTTTCCAGCCTTTGGAGCTTCCTTCGGATCCTTTAACTGTGTAGCCATTAACCCTAATATTTCAATACCGCCAAATGCATAAAAGGCAAAAATTACACCAGACCATAATCCTAAAACACCGTGTGGGATTAAATCCTTTTGGCTATCAGGGTATTGAATCGGTCTATCTCCATCGATTACTCCGAATATCGCCAGTAAAGCAATAATCACGAACATTAATATCGCTGCTATTTTTAAAATGGCCAGTACATTCTCTAGTTTGTTTAGGATACTGACTCCGATTAGGACAACAACAAGTCCTAGCAGTGCATAAATACCAGCAAAAACCCAAAGTGGGATTTTGGGGAACCAGAAACGGGAGAAAATCGATAGTGCAGTCATTTGACTCCCCATAATTAATACCTCTGACATCCAATAGACCCATCCGCTGCTAAATCCAGCCCATCTGCCAAAAGCTTTTTTCGCATAGGAACGAAAACCGCCCTTTAAAGGTTCTTGAGCTGTCATTTTTGCAAGGGCATCAAAGACAAGATAGGTTCCAGCAGCTGCAAGGATGAAGGCGATTAAAATAGCCGGTCCAGTCATTTTTATGGCGATGCTTGACCCAAGAAAAAATCCTGTACCGATTGTACACCCCACCCCAAATAACGAAAGCTGCCACCACTTCATAGTACCTTTTTCTTTTGCACCACTACTCGACTTTCCCATCAGTGCTTCTCCCAGTTGCTCCTACCGTTTTATCTGTGATTTCCTGATTATTATAGTCAGGGTCATTCTTCCCACGTTGCCGATTGGCACCGCCTAAATATAGACTTTGATGTTCTTGCTGTTCTTTTCTGAATTTATTAAAATTTTCATTTACCATGTATGTCTCCTCATTTCCTTTCTAATATCTTTCTATATGTTAAGATACACGCTCACAAAAAACTTATTCAGTGAGTTCATAACAGCAATTTAGGATTTTGTTGGAATACTGAAATTCATTACATAATCGCCGCCTAAATCAATGAAAATAAAGAGGTACTAGATAAAGTTGAAATATATAAAATCGGCGAAAAAGAAAAGCTATAAACCTTGAAAGGGGTTAATTATATGTTAACGACAGAGCAACTTGCTGGTTTTCGTTTGCAATTATTAAAGGAAAAAGAGGAAATTGAAGAACGTTTGGAACAAAATGATCATTATGGTTTAGAACGAGGTCATTTCCATGAATCAATGGGGGAGTTATCTAGTTATGATAATCATCCTGCCGATGAGGGTTCAGAGTTGTACGAACGGGAAAAGGATATAGCGTTAAATGAGCACACTGATTTGCAACTAAGAAATATTAATAAAGCACTACAAGCAATGGAAAATGGAACATATGGAAAATGTGAGGTATGTGGGAAAGAAATTTCTTTTGAACGATTAGAGGCCCTGCCGAATACCACCTATTGTAAGGAACACAGTCCAGATCAAGTAGTTTCCCATGATCGACCGATTGAGGAAGGCGTTTTAATGCCGCCATTTGGAAAGTTTGACATGGATTCCAAAGATGAGAATGTTGCTTTTGATGCAGAGGACTCTTGGCAGATTGTTTCACAATGGGGAACATCTGATACACCTTCAGACCTAGCTTTTCCTCAAGAACATTATAACGATGTTAATAATGAACCGGATGAAAATGATGGGTATGTTGAGGACTTTGAAAACTTTGTTGGAAATGATATGTATGGAAACAATATCACTGTTTATCCAAACTCACAACACGAACGCTATGAACAGTCACTTGATGAAGAAGGGATTATGACGAGCTTTGGAGACCTCCCGGCATATGAACATGATCCTTATGTAGACGACGATAAGTAAATAAGAAAACAGCTTTCGGTTGGAAAGCTGTTTTCTCTAATTTATTGGTTTCTATATGGTTTTTGGGCAATTGGGAGATCCTTCGCGTTTAGGTCGTCATCAGTGGATGGATCTATTTCCCCCTCCATATAGCTGTCACTTGCTTGTTCATGAGTGGTCGAAAGGCCAGTAGCAATGATATCGTTCTTTTGATAATCACTTGTTTCGTAAATACGTCCAGCCAAATCTGTACTGTTGTTGTTAGAATTTTTTTTATCCATGTTACAACTCCTTCTAAAAAATTAGATACAACCGTATTTTCTACTTATTATTCGAGGATTACTCATTAAAATATCAGGAGCTGATTTATATGAACAAAGATAAATATCCATCAAGGGAAGAATTAGACGAGGCCTTTCATTTTCTCCATGATGCCATTAATAGGATTACAGTGGAAGAAGAAGAGGAAGAAATGAAGATGGAGGCAAATGGGAATAATCAGATGGAGAAATAGAATTTTTTTGAGGTGGACTTGAAAGATGAGGGAATCCTTAGCTAAGAAAATTGCCTGGATTAGTGTGATTAGTAATATCCTCTTAACATTAGGAAAACTTTTCATCGGGTGGTTTGGAAATAGTGACGCTGTTTTTGCGGATGGAATTCATTCTGCTGCAGATGTTTTTGCCTCTGTTATCGTCCTCTTGGTGATTAAAATTGCCAACAAACCAGCTGATAAAGAGCACCCTTACGGTCATGGAAAAGCAGAGGTCATAGTATCAGGAATTGTAGGAATTTTACTTTTTCTCGTTTCTATATATGTCGTATATGAGGGAATTATCGGCTTCTTCCATGAAGTGGAAACACCAAGCTTCTTAGCCATGTGGGTAGCGATCATTTCTTACATTACAAAAGTAATTTTGTACCGCTCATCATTAAAGGTGGCTAACGAGCATAATAGTAAGGCAATTGAAGCCATTGCGTTTGATCATAAAGCAGATATTGTAGCTTCGATTGCTGCAGCAATTGGGGTCCTCCTTTCAATCATTGGAGAACGCTTTGATATTTTATTCTTGCAATATGGAGATAAAGCGGCAAGTATATTTGTGGCATACCTAATCTTTAAAATCTCGAAAGAAATGTTAATGGAAGCTTTTGATATCCTACTCGAAAGGAACATTGACGCTGAGACTCTACAGGAATACATTAATGTAGTGAATGAATTCCAAGAGGTAAAGAGGATTGATCGAATTAGAGCAAGGGAACATGGTCATTATATTTTAGTTGATCTTAGAATATCAATTGACCATTTTAAAACCATTAAGGAAGGTCATGACCTTGCTAAGTTAATCAAAGGGAGATTGATGGAGAGGTACGACAACATTCACGAGGTATTAATTCACTTAAATCCCTATTTTCCAGAATAAAATCTTGTTTGTGCTTTTTTGATTTTGGGTTTATGATAATGAAGTAATTAAATTGTAAGGAGTTGATATTTTTGAGTTATGCAATAGACCCAGACCCTGGTAGTAGGGGGGAAGTCAGCGTTATCTTTGAATTGGATTCTTCAGGAATATCAGCTCTTAAGAAGGTAGTTTGGCTTCCTCGAACAAAGTAAGTGAGGAGGTTTTATCATGTTGGAGATTTATAAAAGCACCGAAACAAAAGTACTTGATCAAGTAGATAAAATTTCAAAGGGCTGTTGGGTCAATATGTATGCCCCAACCGAAGAAGAAATTAACAGAGTTGCACATGAAGCTAACATCTATGTTGACTTTATTAGAGACGCCCTTGATGATGAAGAACGTCCGAGAATTGAGCGTGAAGATGGGCAGGTTTATATCATTGTCGATTACCCCTATATTACGCATGATGATGCAGGATTCCCTATCTATGAGACCATCCCAGTTGGGATTGTTTTAACGGATGATTGTATTCTGACTGTATCGTTAAAGGATACTCCAATCTTAGAAGTTTTTAAGAATAATAAAATAAAAGAATTTTATACCTTTAAAAAGAACCGATTTGCATTGCAAATTCTGGCTATTATTACGTCCTATTATCTGCGATATTTAAAACAAATTAATAAAAGAACAAATGAGATTGAGCGGGAACTTCACCAATCGATGAAAAATAAAGAATTGTATGCATTTCTGGCATTAGAAAAGAGTCTGGTTTATTTCACGACTTCCTTAAAGTCGAACAAAGTGGTCTTAGATAAAATTCTACGTTTTAGTTATATCAAGATGTACGAGGAAGACAAGGATTTACTTGAAGATGTGATGATTGAGAAAATCCAGGCAATTGAGATGGCTGAGACATACAGCTCGATACTTAGCGGCATGATGGATGCATTTGCATCAATTATTTCCAATAACGTAAATATTGTCATGAAGTTTTTAACATCATTCACAATTATTCTTTCGTTTCCAACGATTGTTTTCAGTTTTTACGGCATGAATGTCGATTTACCATTGCAAAATAGTCCCCATGCTTTTTGGATATCAATTGGTGTAGCTAGTATTTTGTCTACATTAACTGCGTTAATTTTTTGGAAAAAGAAATACTTTTAACATAAAAAAATCCGTCACGCAGGAGCCTGACGGATTTTTTAGGTCTTTTTTAATGGAATCGGTAAAAATTTCCCAACTTTTCTAGGTAGATTCTCGTATTCTTATTCTGAAAATTCTAAATATAATAAAAGAACAGGTACAAGCCTGGAGTTAAAAAGAGTAGGGGAGAATAGTGATGAAAAAGAGAAGAGTAGTAGGAGCATCAGTACTTAGCCTTGTTATGGGGGTATCCATGTTTGCAACAGGTGCCTTTGGTCAGCAGCCAAATAGCCAGGATGAATCTTTTCGGGTCATCATTCAAGGGCCAACCGCTGATAAGTCACAAGCAAAGAAGAATGTGGGGGTTCGCTGGGATTTTGGAGCAGATGGGTTCACTACAACAGTTAACAGCAAGCAATACCAGGCACTATTAAAAAACAAAAATTTAACCATTGAAAAAGTAGAAGAAGTTCAGCTTGCACCTAACACTGAAGCTGCGGCTAAGCCAGGTGGTTCTACAAATTCTGGTCCAAGTGATCGAACTCCTTGGGGAATTCAAGCGATATATAATGATGCTGCGATTCAAGCAACCTCTGGAGGTAATGGAATCAAAGTGGCTGTCCTTGATACGGGGGCAAATACAAGTCACGCCGATTTAACAAATCAAGTCGAGCAATGTAAGGATTTTACACAAACTAAATCCCCGCTTATTGATGGAAGCTGCTCAGATGGGAATGGACATGGAACGCATGTAGCGGGTACAGTACTCGCTGATGGTGGCAGCACGGGACAAGGTATTTATGGTGTAGCACCGGAAGCCGATCTTTGGGCATATAAAGTACTAAATAACCGCGGCTCAGGCTATTCAGATGATATTGCTTCTGCTATTCGGATGGCTGCTGATGAGGCGACTAGAACTGCCTCGAAAGTAATTATCTCGATGTCACTAGGTTCAAGTGCAAAAGACTCACTAATTTCTAGTGCTGTTGATTACGCCTATGGTAAAGGAGTTTTAGTGGTTGCTGCAGCTGGAAATGATGGACCATCAAGCAATACGATCGGGTATCCAGGAGCTTTAGTTAATGCTGTAGCGGTGGCTGCTTTAGAAAATGTTCAGCAGAACGGTACATATCGTGTTGCTGATTTCTCTTCACGAGGAAATCCAAATACAGACGGTGACTATATCATTCAAGAACGTGATGTAGAGGTGTCTGCCCCTGGTAGAGCAATTGAGTCTACATGGAATGACGGTTCCTATAATATAATTAGTGGAACGTCAATGGCTACACCGCATGTATCAGGATTAGCTGCAAAAATTTGGGCTGAAAATCCTGCAATGAGTCACACGCAACTACGTGCGGAGCTTCAAAACCGTGCAAAATCTAATGATATCTTGGGTGGAACAGGAGCTGCTTCAGGCGATGATTATGCTTCGGGATTTGGTTTCCCTAGAGTAAGATAATAGATAAAAGCCATCTGTTTATTGCGAACAGATGGCTTTTTACTCTATTTAACAATTTTTTAAATTATCTGAACAAATAGATGGAAGAGGTTGCATTATTGTTATAAAATGATAGGAAAAAGGATAGCGCCTAAAGGTGGTGATGCTATGGAATTCGGACCATTAATAAAATTCTACAGAACCCAAAAAGGGATAACACAAAAGGAACTAGCTGTTGGAATTTGCTCTATCCCACATTTAAGTAAGATCGAGAATAATTCAAAAGATGCGAATGAAGAGACTATTTCCCTACTGTTAGAAAGACTTGAAGTGAGCTTTGAAGAAATGGAAGAAAAAGAGGAGTTAATAAAAAGCCTCCTAAAAGATTTTGGTGAGAAAATTAACTTTTATTTACGTGAGGAAATAGAAATAATCTTTAATAGGTTAAAAGAAATAGAACATGTTATCCCGTTTTCTGCTCATATGTATTCATATGAATTATATAAATATCGGTATCTCTTATTCAAGGGATTACTGGCAGAAGCAGAAGCTCAACGCGATACATTATCCAAGCAAAAGAAAAATTTTTCCCAACATGAGAAGTATTTATTTCGCTATTATAATGCTGTATCCTTAATGTATAAAGGTCATTATAAAAAAGCTGATGAGATTTTCGACGAATTATTTTTAGAAAATAACACTGAAACAACGAATGGGGAATTCCTTTACCACTGGGCTTTTGTAAAGAGTTCGCTCGATCAGCCGGGACATGCCATACACTTTGGCAGGTTAGCACTGCAAATCTTTATGAATCAGCATAACTTTTATCGGATTCTCCATACTTTAATGCTCCTTGGCATTAACTATACGAATTCTAACATTTATAAGGAAGCGCAGGTTTGTTTTAATCACTTAATTCGAAATGCAGAATTGTTAAAGGAAGAAAGAATGCTTCCGCAAATCTATCATAATATGGGTTACTTGCAAGATAAAATGAATAATGTGAAAGAGGCATTACTCTATTATGAAAAAAGCTTATCTCTACAACCAGTAAAAAACCAACACTATGTAGTAACTTTGTATGGAATTGGTGAAATTAATTACAATTTAAATTTAATTGAGAATGCTAAAGAATGTTTTCTTCAAGTCAAATCTCTATCAAAAGATATTGGGACAAAAAAACAAGGTCTTTTAGCTGAATTTTATTTGATTCATATGGATTCTCCTGATAAAGCAATGAAATATTTAGAATTGAAGGTAATTCCCTACTTAGAGGGATCAAAAGAACATAAGGAAGAAATGATCCGGTATTACAAGCTGCTATCTGAGCATTATCATCAGCAGGGGAATTATCTGGAAGCAGTAAATTATCTAATGAAAATTACTTGAGGAGGAAGAAAATGAAAAAGGCTATCATATTATTATTCTCATTCTCATTACTTGTTTTTGGAACACCCGTAAATGATAACAGTCAAAGCACATCGGTTGATGTGGCAAAGGTTCAAATAAATGAAGCGCAAGCAGATCCTATTTATCCACCAATAGGATAATCATACACTCCATCTCGACAGTTACTGCTGTCGGGATTTTTTTATTTTTACCGACAAAATTAATTAAAACTGTAAATAAGGGGTAAAGTAGTTTATATGTGGATAACTAGGAGGATGGAAAATGAAATCATTTGTTGTAGGTTTTCACCAGGAAGATAATGTAGACTCTATGCAAATTCAAAAGCTAAGCCAGGAGGATTTTGAAAAAGCAACTGAAGGTGGCACAAGGCATCTATTTGACTTAGACACTAACATTGGCTTTTTTGTCTTTTTTGACGCAGAGGATGCCGATGGTGATGTGTCATACATGGTGCTTCAATATGAGGATCCAACTGGGGAGGATGGAAGTGAAGACCCAGTGGGCTGCTACTCTTTCCAGTTGAAGGATTTTTATGAATTTACAGCCCTTTATCTAAATGATCTTGAATTCAATGAAGAAGTAAGTGAAGAGGAAGAAGAATATGGACCGATTCACCATCTAGCACATCTTCTATTCCATATTGTTGAAGAAGGAAAGGATTTAGAGGCGTAAAGAGGGTGTCCCAAATTGGGACACCCTTCTTATAAATTACTTAAGCCTTTAATACATCATGGTCAACATAGCGCTCACCATTCAATTCGCTTACCACGTTGATTGCGACTCTTGCTCCGTCACCAGCAGTAACAATGGTATGTACGCTCACGCCAGCCACGGTTCCAGCGGCCCAAATGCCATCGATATTTGTTTTGCCTTGTGCATCTACATCAAGGATCGTTTTTACTCTTGGCTCAGTTCCAGGCTTGGTAGTAATACCTGCTTTTTCAGCTAGGTCTACAAGGAAACCAGTAGCAACGATAACATGCTTTGTTTCATGCTCTCCGTTATCAGTTTCTACTTTAAAACCGCCTTCGACCTTAGTGATGTTGGTAACAGTAGCTTGGATAATTTCGCCGCCAAATTTAGTTACCTGCTGCTTACCAATTTCAACGAGGTCAGGACCAGAGATTTCTAACACGCCGTAATGGTTCTCAACCCAAGCACGTTTTGTAACTGTCTTATCATTATCTAGCACCAATGTTTTCTTTCCTGCTTTAGCAGTCAATAAGGCTGCACTCGCACCCGCAGGCCCTGCACCAATCACAACAACATCCAACATGTAAAAACCTCCATTCAAAAATAAATATACAAAAAAAGTGTAACCTAAAGAATCAGAAAAGTAAAAATCACTGCTCAGAACGTATAAAAGAACCATCAAGTTAATGATGGTTCTAGTCCATTATTGCTCTTTTACATTTAAATATCGCTGGCGTTTCAATCCTGGTTTTCGAACTTGCATGAAGTAGTAAAGAACGGCTCCAATGAGAATATAGAACGAACATAGGAAGTATAAGGAACTGAAGTCCATTTTTGCAGCGATTAATCCTACCAAAAATGAGCCTAATGCAATACCAATATCATAGATTGATAGAAATGTAGCCGTTGCTAAGCCGCGTTTTCTAGGTGCTGCATTTTGAATGGCAATCGTTTGAAAGGTGGGAAAAAGAGTACCCCAGCCTAATCCAATCATCCCTGCTGAAACAAGAAAAGTAACTGCTCCTCCGCTTTGACTTAAGACAAACATCCCAATTGCAAACAAGATAATCGAAGGGAACACAATCACATTAGGACCATATTGATCCAGCCATTTTCCTGTAAATGGTCTGGACATTAATAATATAATCGCGTACACCACAAAGAAAAGACTTGAAACTTCAGAAACATGAATTTCACTTGCATAAACCGATACGAAAGAAAGCAGTGCTGAATATACAATTGCTAAAAAACTGCCGACAATGGCAATGGATACTGCTGAAGGTTCAATAAAGTTTTTTAATGAGAAAGCGGGAACAATAACCTGCTTTTTAGCTTCCTCAGGCTTGGATAACTTAACTGTGAGGCCAGTGATAAGTGCACCTACGGCTACAACGACCGATAGGATAAACATTGTTTTTGCTCCCCACTGTTGAATGGCTGTTAACCCGACAAACGGTCCTAAAACCATTGCCATGTTTGTCGACATCACAAAGTAGCCCATTCCCTCCCCTCTCCTGGAGCTTGGAATGAGGTCTGCGACAATCGCTCCTACAGCGGTAGTGGCCATTCCAAAACCCACTCCGTGCAACAATCGAATGATTAGGAATCCTGTTACTGTTTTAGGAAAAAAGTATAAAAGGGAAGCAGCAGCGAAAATAATCAGTGCCGTTAATAGAACTTTTTTATTGCTTCCTCGTTCTAGCCATTGCCCAGCAAGTGGACGAGATATGATGGCAGATAGCAAGAAAACAGTTGTCATTAACCCCGCTTGAGAGGCATTACTGTCAAATTCCTGTAATGCATATATAGGCAGAGTTACGAGTAGGATATAAAATGTCAAAAATAGAAAAAAGTTACTTAAGGAAATATTAATAAAGTCCTTCGTCCATAATTTTGGTTTGTTCATGTTTTTCACTCCTTTATAAAAGCTGTTTTAACCAATCACTTTGCAGTTTTACTAATTCTTGTTGTGAGTCTTCTGAGAATTTTTTTAATAATTCGTGATTGCACTCTGAAACAGCATGTTCCCATTTAGGGAACTCTTTCAATGCTTCCTCCGTTAATTGAATGTACTTCTCCCGTTTGTCCTTGCCTGGAATTTGTCTTACATACCCTTGTTTAACAAGCCGCTGAATCGTACGGGTCATCGGAGGAGCTTCAACGAATAAATAATCAGAGAGTTCTTTTTGAGTTAGTGAGCCTTTTGTATGTAAAACAAAGAGGACAGACCATTGGGCACTATACAATCCATATGGTTTTAGAGCTTCATTAAGGCTGTTGGTTGTCTGTCTGGAAAGTTGATGTAGTGTATGAAATAATGCGTGGTTGGTCAAATATGTTCACTCCAAAATTAATATATATAAAATAGTTACCTAGGTAACTATATCGGTTTTGGAGGGGAATGTCAAGGAATGTTGACCAGGAAGCAATGGGGACGGTTCTCTTGGTCTAAAAAAACCAAGAGAACCGTCCCCATTGACACATTTATCTATGAACATTAAAGTATCTTGCCTCAGGATGGGCAAATACCATGGCTGATACGGAAGCTTCAGGCTCCATCATACAACCATCAGTTAATTCAATCCCAATTTCCTCAGGGTGAATCAAAGCAAATAGTTTCTTCTGATCCTCTAAATCTGGACATGCTGGATATCCAAAGGAGAAGCGTTGCCCTTGATACTTAGCTGTAAATCGATCCTGCATCGTAAATGTTAAAGGATCTGGGAATCCCCAACGGTCGCGCATTTGTCGATGGATTAATTCTGCAAAACCTTCTGCCGTTTCAAGTGCCATGGCTTGAAGGGCATGGCTCTCAAGAAAACGACCTTCTGCCTTTAACTTGTCAGCTTGTTCACGAATCCCTCTACCAGCTGTTACCGTAAAGAAACCAACATAATCTTTTTCACCACTGTCGACTGACTTAACGAAATCAGCCAAGCATAAATGAGGTGCCGATTCTTGTCTTGGGAAATCAAACGTTTCAATGATTGTATTAGACTCTTCTGGATCGTAGATGAAGATTTTATTTCCTTCTGACTGAGCAGGGAAGAATTGATAAACAGCAGCAGGTAAAATCCAATTTTCTTTCTTAGCATCTGCTAATAGTCCATCTACCACTTCTTTAACTTTTAACGCTTTCTCATCCTTTGCAGCAATCAGATTTGCTATTTTTCCTTTTACACCGAGATGATGACCAATTAACATTTGCATATTGATATATGGCTCAATATGGGATAGAGAGTAGGTTTTTAAAATATGTTTCTTTGTATCCATCGGTGTAAAAACTGGTACTTCGGTTGAAACAGATGGTCTGGTTTTTACTGCTGTTGAGACTGCTGAACGAATTGGGAGCTCCCGCGGCAGTTCTAAAGCAGCTAGCTTTTCATTTTTTTCAGCAATCAATTTTTCATGCTCTTCTGGAGATTGAAGCTGATTTGCTAGTGATAATCCTGTCATAGCATCCTTTGCATAAAGAACGAGTCCATCATATTCTTTGGCAATTTTTGTATCGGTGAACTTTCTGGAAAGAGCAGCTCCTCCCACCATGATAGGTGTTGAAATTCCCGCTTCTCTCATATCCTGTGCAGTTAACACCATTTGCTGTGCAGATTTCACCAACAAGCCTGATAATCCAACAATGTCCGGTTTTTCTTTTTGAATCGCTTGAACCAATTCAGTTGGTGATACTTTGATTCCCAAATCTTTGACATCATAGCCGTTATTGCTAAGAATAATGTCAACGAGGTTTTTCCCAATATCATGCACATCGCCTTTTACGGTTGCTAAAATGACTTTCCCTTTCGAGGAAGAGACATCTCCTTTTTCCATATACGGTTCTAGATAGGAGACAGCAGCTTTCATTACTTCAGCACTCTGGAGAACTTCCGCCACAATTAGCTGATTGTCATTAAATAGTCGGCCTACTTCTTTCATGCCTTCCATTAATGGTCCATTGATAATATCAAGTGGAGCAGGATAATTTTCAAGTGCTAAAGCCAAATCTGGCAATAAACCTTCCTTTGTACCCTCAATCACATAGTAAGAGAGGCGTTCTTCTAAACTCATGTTTGGCATTGTACTTTTTGACTCTTTCTTTTTACCTCGATAAAATTCAGTGAAAGTGGCCAACGTTTCATCAGTTGTGTTAAAAAGAAGATCCTCTGCTAATTGTACTTCTTCCTTCGAAATGGAAGCAAACCGTTCTAGTTTTTCAGTGTTAACAATCGCATAATCAAGACCAGCTAAGGTACAGTGATATAAAAACACAGAATTTAATATTTCTCTGCCGACAGGCGGAAGACCGAAAGAGACATTGCTGATACCAAGAATGGTTTGGGTCTTTGGAAGATGTTCTTTAATTAACTTAATTCCTTCCACCGTTGCTTTTGCAGAACCAATATATTGCTCATCTCCAGTTCCTACAGGGAAAACAAGAGGGTCAAAAATGAGATCCTGTGACTTTAAACCATATTTATTGACTAGAATGTCATGTGATCGTTTTGCGATTTCCAATTTCTTCTCAGCTGTAACTCCCATACCTTTTTCATCAATCGTACCAACGACGACAGCCGCACCGTATTTATGGATTAGTGGAACAACAGCCTCAAATCTTTCTTCGCCATCTTCAAGGTTTATCGAATTAATAATCGCCTTTCCCTGAGAATACTTGAGTGCTTTTTCAATTACTTTTTCATCTGTTGAATCAATAACAAGAGGGACCTTTATTTTTTTAACCACTTCTGGAATGAAATTCTCCATGTCGCTAAGCTCTTCACGGTCAGGGTCTGCAAGACAAATATCAATGACATGTGCACCGCCTTTAACCTGGGCACGTGCAATCTCTGCCGCTTCTTCAATCTTCCCTTCATTAATGAGGCGTTTGAATTTACGAGAGCCAATGACGTTTGTTCGTTCTCCGACCATAATCGGACGCAGTGTCGGATCATCGTAAACAAATGGTTCAATCCCAGATACCATATGGAAATCAGAAGACTGTGCCTCGCGTGGAGAGAACTTCTTCATTTCTTCTGAAATCGCACGAATGTGATTTGGTGTTGTACCACAGCAGCCACCGACAATATTCAACCAGCCGTGAGCAGCAAAATCAGCTAGCTTCTTTGCTAATGTTTCGGGTGTTTCATGATAATGTCCTTCTTCATCGGGAAGACCTGCATTTGGATAACAGATAATCGCTGTTGAAGATAAATTAGACAGTGAGCGAATATGGTCCTGCATAAATTCTGGACCGGTCGCACAATTTAACCCGACCGCAACAGGATTCATATGCTCTAATGAAATATAAAAAGATTCAATGGACTGTCCAGCAAGGGTTGTGCCCATCGGTTCAATTGTTCCTGATACAATTAATGGAAGAATCTTTCCAGTTTTACTAAATGCATTTTTTATTCCAATAAATCCTGCTTTTACATTCAGCATATCCTGACTTGTTTCAAGAAGGAGAAGGTCGACACCACCGTCAATCAGCCCGATTGCTTGTTCTTCATAGGAAACAGCGAGGGCTTCAAAAGTAGTCCCGCCCGTAACGCTTAACGTCTTAGTGGTCGGTCCCATTGACCCTGCCACATACCGTGGCCATTCTGCAGTAGAGATTTTATCTGCCTCTTTTTTGGCAATTTGAGCGGCAATTTTATTTAATTCATAGGCTCTAAAGCCAAGATTGTATTCATCAAGAACGATGCTTGTGGAACCAAAGGTATTGGTTTCAATAATGTCCGCACCAGCCTCCAAGTATTCGCGGTGAATTTTTGCGATAACATTCGGGGCAGTAATGTTCAGATACTCGTTACAGCCATCATATTGCTCGCCGCCAAAGTCATCTGCTGTTAAATTTTCCTGCTGCAGCATGGTACCCATCGCACCATCCATTACAAGGATTCGTTTGTGTAGTTGTTCATTAAATGGTGCTTTCGACATAGCTGTTCCCCCTAATTTGACTAGCACGCTGTTTGGCATATATGGCTAATTCTGTTGTTAGTTCGTAGCGTAAAAATGGTGTGATTAGATAGATTCCATTGAATAAATCCAGTGCTGTGTCAATTAAAGATTTTGTTATTTCAATTCCTTCACGTGCAGCTTGTAATGGCTGATCATGCAACGCTGCCATTCTATCTCGAATTGATTGTGCGATTTTTATTCCTGGTACCTCATTATGAAGAAATTCGGCATTCCTGCTGCCTGTTAAAGGCATTAACCCAATATAAATAGGTGCATTTAGGTGTTTGGTCTGTTCATAGACTTCGATTAATTTTTCCTCAGAAAAGACAGGTTGTGAAATAAAATAATCAGCACCAAATTCAATTTTCTTCTCAAGCCGTTTTACGGCTTTTTCTACTGAGCGGACATTTGGATTAAAGGCACCAGCAATACTAAACGCTGTTTTTTGACCAAGGTCTTTCCCAGAGAAAGACAAGCCTTCATTTAACTGTTTTATCATTTGAATTAACTCAAATGATGATACATCATAAACAGAGGAGGCACCTGGAAAGTCTCCGACTCGGGCAGGGTCTCCGGTGATAGCGAGTACATCATGCATTCCAAGAGTATGGAGCCCCATTAGGTGTGATTGCAAACCAATAATATTGCGGTCTCTGCAGGCAATATGGATCAGCGGTCGCATCCCTAATTCTTGTTTAACAAGATAACCTAAAGATTCATTAGAAATCCTCACCTGAGCTAACGAGTTATCTGCCATTGTTATCGCATCAATTCCTGCTTCTTTCAACGCCTTTGCGCCTTCAAAAAATTTGCTTGTATCAAGCTTTCTAGGTGTATCTAATTCTACGATAACCGATGGTCGTTCCTTAACAATTTCCTCAAGTGGCTGTAAGTCCCTTTTTGCTGCACGATGTTCAATGATGATTTTCTTTGTTTTTAATTTAACTACTTTCTCAGTGACAGGTACGGTATTTTTTAGTTCTGCCGCAAATGCCTGGATATGGGCCGGGGTCGTTCCGCAGCATCCACCAAGCAAATGTACACCCTCCTGACGGAAGCTTTGGGCTGATTTCTTAAAATAATCTGCATCTCCCTCAAAATGGAATTTACCATCTGTATAAGCTGGCAGACTCGCATTAGGGTAGGCCGAAAGGTAAGCATGTTTAGGCAGTTCAATCTGCTCTAGTGATTTTAACATATGATGAGGTCCAAGCCGGCAGTTCAAGCCAATGACATCAGCACCGAGGTTTTCAAGAGTGGAAAAGGCCTCATTAATCGGTGTCTGGTCTTGTAAAATACCTGGCTCATGAAGTGAGACTTGAGCAATGATGGGCAGCTTAGTTTCCTTTCGAGCGATCGTAAGGACCGTTTCCAGTTCCTCAAAATCATAAAAGGTTTCTAATAAAATGCCGTCCACACCTTCTAATAATAAACAGTATAGCTGTTCACGGAAACTGCGCTTTAATTCTTCTATTGATATAGTACTAGGTTTAATCCCGCGGTTACCGCCGATTGTTCCCAGCACATAAGTATTGTCTTGTGCTGCTAATTTTGCATTCTGGACAGCGGCACTATTAATCGCTTTAACGGAGTCCTCGAGACCATATCTCTGCAGTTTTAGATAATTTGCTGCATATGTGTTGGTTTGAATAACATCAGCACCAGCTTTAATATAGGCATGATGAATCTCTTGAATTTTTTCCGGATTAGAAAGGTTTAACTCTTCCAAGCAGCTATCTTTACCGAATGAATAAAGAAGGGTGCCCATGGCACCATCCCCTATTAAAATTTGGTTTTTTAATTTTTCTAAAAAGGTCATGATTATTCTCCTTGCTGCAAGACCAGTAGTTTTTCTTTCACTTGATGTAAAGCCTGAGAAAAGTCATGAATAAGATCATCCGGGTTCTCTAAGCCAACGGATAAGCGGATGAGGCTGTTTTTAATTCCTCGTTTTTCCCTTTCTACTTGGGACATAGCAGCATGTGACATTTTTGCCGGATAGGATAGAATGGATTCGACTGCACCAAGACTAACGGCAAAAACAGGGATTTTTACATTAGATAGAAAGACTTCAAGTGCTTGTTCATCCTGGAATTCAAACGATAAAACTGCACCAGGTCCTTTACTCTGACTTTTTTGAAGCTCGTGCTGTGGATGATTTTCAAGTCCAGGATAATAAACCTTCTCAATTAATGGATGAGTCTCTAAGAATTCTGCTATTTTAATAGCGGATTTTTGTGACTGTTCGAGTCTGACATGCAGGGTTTTTATTCCTCTAAGCACGAGCCATGCATCCTGTGGCCCAAGTACTGCGCCAAAAGAATTTTGTAAGGAATACAGCCTTTTACCTAATTCTTCATCCTTAACAACCGCAAGACCTGCAACGACATCACTATGTCCTGATAAAAACTTAGTTGCACTGTGGAGTACAACATCCGCACCAAGCTCTAAAGGTCGTTGGTACTCAGGGGTTAAAAAAGTGTTATCTACATAAGTGATTGCGTTGATCTCTTTTGCCAAAGTTGTAATGGCTTGGATATCCGTCACCTTTAATAAAGGATTTGACGGTGTTTCAACATAAAATGCTTTGGTGTTAGGCTGAATTGCCTCTTTTACTTGATCAAGATCTGTCATATCTACAAAGGTATGTTCAATTCCAAAACGAGTCAGTACCTGAGTGACCATTCGATATGTACCACCATACACATCGTCGGTAATTACTATATGGTCACCAGATGAAAGAAGAAGGAAGGCTGTTGAAATAGCAGCCATTCCTGACGAAAAAGCAAAGCCTCTCGTTCCACCCTCAAGTTCTGCGATAACATCCTCTAACGCTTCTCTCGTAGGATTTCCACTTCTAGCGTAATCGTATTTTCCGTAACTTTCTATATCAAATTGATGGAAAGTAGAAGCATGTTGAATCGGCACGCTTACTGCTCCCGTGGCCGGATCGACTTTATGCTGATTATGAAGGAGCTTGGTTTCAAAACTATAATTTTCTGAACTCATTATCCAATCACTCCTTCTTTTAATTTAGCTAGTGCATGTTCAAGGTCTTCAATGATGTCTGTTGGGTCTTCAAGTCCTACAGAGAATCTTAATAGTCGATTACAAACACCTGACTGAATTCGAATCTCTTCTGGAATATCGGCATGTGTCTGTGTTGCAGGATAGGTGATAAAGCTTTCAGTTCCACCAAGACTTTCAGCAAAGCAGATCAGTGAAAGACTTTGAAGGAATGGATTGACCCATGCTTCATCTTGTAAGCGGAAGGATACCATTCCACCTTTTCCTGGGTACAGTACATCTGTAATACCATCATGGTTAGACAGGTATTCAACAATCGCTTTTGCATTGCGTTCATGTCTTTCCATTCTTAGTGACAATGTTTTCATTCCACGCATTACTAACCAGGAATCAAAAGGACTTAAGACACCGCCTGCTCCGTTATGGTGGAAGGCAAGAGCCTCGCAAAGTTCTTTCCCCTTGGCAACAACAAGACCAGCAAGAACATCATTATGACCGCCTAAGTATTTGGTTGCACTATGGATGACAATATCTGCACCTAGCAGGATTGGTTGCTGAATTAGTGGTGTGTAGAAGGTATTGTCGACAATCAGCAAGATTCCGTGTTTTTTTGCGATTTCTGAAACAGCCGCAATATCTGATTCCTGCATAAGCGGATTTGTTGGTGTTTCTAGGAAAATTGCTTTTGTCTGCGGAGTTATGTTACTTTCAATCAATTCAATATTACAGGTATTTACATAATTTGTTTGTAATCCCCATTTTTTGAAGCCTTGTTCTAGTAATCTATAAGTACCACCATATAAATCCTCGCTCACAATCCATTCGTCCCCAGACTCGAAAAGAGAAAGAATTGTAAAAATAGCTGCCATACCCGAACTACAGGCAAATCCTTGATCTGCACCTTCTAAATCGGCAATCGCCTTTTCAAGCAGCTGTCGAGTCGGATTACCTGTCCGTGTGTAATCAAACCCTGTTGACTGCCCAATACCCTCATGACGGTAGGCAGTTGAAAAATAAACGGGAGGATTAACCGTCCCTGTCGCAGTTTCGCTGCGATTTCCAATTTGAGCTAGCTTCGTATCAATCTTATACATGGTCAACCACTCCTATATGAATAATAAAAAAAGTCTTCTTTAAGAAGAAGACTTTGGATGCTGTAAGCATTGTCATTCTTCTTATCTTCCAAGTTACCAATAACTTGTTGGACTTAGCACCTTTTCAATGAAATAACCATTGATGGTTGCTGAGGCGTCATAGGGCCATTCCCTCTACCTCTCTTGATAAGAACATAAGTATTTAGATTATTTATAAAATTTACTACAAATAGAAAGCCTAGTCAACATTTTTCTATTAATAATGACATAATAATGTTTGAAAGGTATAAAATGATGTATTTTCTAAGTTCGATATAAGTGATTTTCAGATTGACACGTTCTGTATAAAGAACTAAAATAAACTATATAGGGAAATAAAACCAAATTTTTTTATGATTATATTCTTTATTAAGTACAAAATCGCACTTTATATGTTTTTAATGGTGATGTCTCCTTTCCATTATCCCAGGAGGCACTCGGTCATACTGTGGGTCAGTGAACCTTAGACGCTAGTCGTCAAGAGTATGATGTGAGGACGGGTTAAATGCCCATTTTATAAAAATTTTCATTATGTGCTTTTAAAAGGAGTATATAATTAAAATTTTTCAAGAAAAAGAAAGGGGTGGGAACATGACTTTTCGACTGAGAATTTCTTTGTTTATATTATTTGATACATGTATTTTATTTTCATCGATTATCCTTAGTCATTATTTGGTAGAAGGAGACGTTACACTAAGTAGCCCTACTGCCAATTTCACGTTGGTGCTTTTGCTCACTCATTATGCCTTAACATATAGAAGCAAATTGTACAAAAAAGCATGGGAATATGCGAGTATAGGGGAATTATTAAGCATTTTTAAGGTTGTGAGTATATCAATTATTATTGCAGCATTGGTACAACAAGTGTTTTTTCATCTATCAAACTATCGATTTTTTACCGTTACATGGTTGATGAACTTAATTTTTATTGGTGGTACTCGATTCAGTTGGAGATTATTTCAGGAGAATTTTCTGATTAATGAAAAAAATAAAAGACGAACACTCATTGTAGGTGCAGGATCTGCTGGGATGATGGTGGCAAGGCAAATAAGAAAGAATAATAAAGCAGATCTATTGCCAGTTGGGTTTATCGATGATGACTTAAAAAAGCGGAATCTTGATATTTTAGGTATTCCAGTGATTGGTGGAACTGCAAACCTAGAAGAAATGGTTAGTAGAAACAAAATTGAAAACATTGTGATTGCGATTCCATCCCTAAGTAAAAAGGAATTAAATAAAATATTTATGGAATGTGCTAAGACAAGAGCTAAAACCCAAGTCCTTCCAATGCTCGAAGACCTTATGGTTGGAAAAGTATCTGTTAATCATTTTCGTGATGTTCAAGTTGAAGACTTGTTAGGAAGGGAACAAGTTGAATTAGATATTCAGAGTATTTCAGGATATATCAAAGATAAAGTGGTATTGGTTACAGGTGCAGGGGGCTCGATTGGCTCAGAAATCTGCCGCCAAATTTCTCTTTTTGAACCTGCTAAATTAATTTTACTAGGGCACGGAGAAAATAGCATTTTCTCCATAAATATGGAGTTAAGGGATTCTTTTAAAAATACAAACATCGAATATATTCCAGTTATTGCTGATATACAGGATAGCAGAAAAATGAGGGATGTAATGGCTACTTATCTTCCAGATGTGGTCTATCATGCAGCTGCACATAAGCATGTTCCATTAATGGAATCTAACCCAGAAGAGGCCATAAAAAATAACGTGATTGGGACCATGAATACCGCACAAGCAGCTAGCTATAATGGAGTTAAAACCTTTGTAATGATTTCTTCCGATAAAGCTGTGAATCCTACAAGTGTAATGGGAGCTACAAAAAGACTTGCCGAAATGATTATTCAACAGATGGATAAGGAAAGCCTAACAAGATTTGTTACTGTTCGTTTTGGTAATGTACTTGGAAGCAGGGGAAGTGTAATCCCATTATTTAAAAATCAAATCAAAAAGGGAGGTCCTATTACTGTCACTCACCCTGATATGGTGCGTTATTTTATGACGATTCCAGAGGCAACCAGGCTTGTTCTTCAAGCAGGGGCTTTAGCAAGAGGGGGAGAAATTTTTATTTTGGATATGGGGGATCCAGTGAAAATTGTTGATTTGGCTAAAAATTTAATAAATCTATCTGGTAACTCTATTGAAGAAATCGGGATTGAATACACTGGGATCAGACCAGGGGAAAAGATTTTCGAAGAATTACTAAAAGATGACGAGCTTACAGAAGAACAAATATATCCAAATATTTATATTGGGAAATCATCAACTATTTTTAGTCAGGAGATAGAAGAACTATTATCAATCTATGCGAATTTGAATCAAGATGAAGTAAGAAAGAGGATAGTAGATCTTGCAAACAAGAAAGGAACTACTGTATCCCAATTCCCAATCTTAATATAAGTATGATAAAGAAATGGGAGTGAATTCATGAAGAGAGTAATAGATGTAGTAATTTCTTTGATGACTTTAATTATTTTCTCACCTGTTATTGTACTAATTGGAATTTTGGTCAAATGGAAACTGGGTTCTCCTATCATTTTTAAACAGCAGCGTCCTGGATTAAATGGGAGGCCTTTTTATTTGTATAAATTCCGAAGTATGACGGAGTGGAAGGATAAAAATGGCTCACTTTTATCTGATGAACAACGTATGACCTCATTCGGATACTTTCTAAGAAAATTTAGTATTGATGAACTTCCACAATTTATTAACGTGTTAAAAGGCGAACTAAGTTTAGTTGGACCGAGGCCATTATTAATGGAGTATTTACCATTATATACTGAGGAACAAGCACTAAGACATTTAGTTAAGCCAGGGATTACAGGTTGGGCACAAATTAATGGTCGAAATGCGATTACCTGGGAAGAGAAATTTAAACTAGATGTTTGGTACGTCAAACATCAATCACTTTTACTGGATATGAAAATAATATGGTTAACGATTCTGAAGCTACTTCGCCCAAAAAACATTAGTCAAGACGGCCATGTAACAGTGGAATTATTTAAAGGTGCAGAGTTAAATAGAAGTGAAAAAAAAACGAACTATTAAAAAGTTGGAGGTGTTTGATTTGGTGTCTATACCCTCTAGAAATAGGGTTTTTCTTTCTCCTCCCCATATGGGTGGAACTGAATTAAAGTATATAAATGAAGCATTTGAATCCAACTGGATTGCTCCTTTAGGTCCAAATGTAGAAGCATTTGAAAAAGAAATAGCTAGAAGGTTCGGAGTTAATGGAGCTGTTGCTGTGAGTTCAGGAACCGCAGCCATTCACTTGGCCCTGTCAGTATTAAATGTTCAAAAAGGCGATACTGTCTTTTGTTCAAGCCTAACCTTTGTTGCTTCTGCCAATCCAATTTTGTATCAAGGTGCAGACCCTGTTTTTATCGACTCTGAACCCGATACGTGGAATATGTCCCCAACTGCACTAGAGATGGCATTCAAGCATGCGTTGGAGGAAGATAAAATACCAAAAGCAGTAATTATTGTGAATCTATATGGGCAATCAGCCAAAATGGATGAACTCTCCACTATTTGTAGAAGGTATCAAGTTCCTATTATTGAAGATGCTGCAGAATCATTAGGGTCAAGTTATAAAGGTACGGCAAGTGGAACTATAGGGGACTTCGGTATCTATTCATTTAATGGCAATAAAATAATTACTGCATCGGGTGGGGGAATGCTTGTTTCTAATAATGTGAGGGCACTGAGTAAAGCTCATTTTTTAGCAACGCAGGCAAAGGACCCAGCCCCATATTATCAGCATAGCCAGCTAGGTTATAACTACCGAATGAGCAATATAGTAGCAGGAATTGGAAGAGGTCAACTAGAGGTATTAGAAGAAAGAGTTAATTCTAGAAGAATGATTTTCAAGACTTATCAACTAGAATTAAAAGACCTTCCTGGTATTACTTTTATGCCGGAATTGAATGAGACATTCTCCAATCGATGGTTAACTACTTTAACCATAAACCAGGAAAAATCAGGTGTAGCTGTAAATGAAATTCTTGCTTCATTAGAGTCAGAGAATATTGAAGCAAGACCAGTATGGAAGCCTCTTCACCTTCAGCCGCTTTTTGAAAACTATAGCTACTATTCACATAGTGAGAATGAGAGTGTTTCAGAGAAGCTATTTAAAACAGGCATATGTTTACCATCAGGTTCCAATATGAAACATGAAGACCAAATGAGAATCATTCATTGCATTAGAAGTAAGTTTAATAGAAACATTAATCAGCGGAGGAATGAAGTGGTAACCTAAAATATGGAAAAAAGAGGGTAAACATATGATAGGAAAAAGAATAGCTGAAATCCGAAAAAAAAGAGGATATACCTTATCTGAGCTAGCAGACTTGGCTAAGATTTCAAAGTCATATCTTAGTAATATCGAACGCAATCTGCATAAGAATCCCTCCCTTGAAATCATGATAAGAATTGCTGAAGTTTTAAATGTTGAACTCGCTGCTTTATTAAATCCAGGAAGTGTTCAAAATACAGAATTTTCTATCGAACAGGAATGGGTGGACTTTGTTAGTGAATTAAAAGAAGTAGGGATGGAAAAAGACCAATTAAAGCAATACAAACTATTGATTGAATTTATTAAATGGCAAAATGAAAGAAGCGAATAATACAATTGGAGGACAAAATGGAGACTTCAATCACTTTAGTTGATTTTTTTAATGCTATTAAGAAACGTTGGAAATCAATTGCGACCATCACCGTTGCTGTGGTATTAATTAGCGTCTGTATTTCTTTTTTTGTATTAACCCCTGTATACCAGACTTCAACACAAATTCTGGTCAATCAGAAAAATACAGCGAATGAACTTGATCTAAGTTTAATGCAGGGCAATGTTGATTTAATTAGTACGTATAGCATGATTATAAAAAGTCCTGCAATTTTAGATAAGGTTATTGAAAATCTAGAGCTCACACAATCAGTAGAACAACTCAATAAACAAATCTCTATTGAGAGTCAAGAGAATTCTCAAGTCTTTTATTTGATTGTGGAGGATAGCGATCATGCAAGGGCAGTTAAAATCGCTAATTCTATTTCTGAAACCTTTGAAAGGGATATAAAAGAAATAATGAGTGTTGATAATGTTAGTATCCTCGCCAAAGCAGAACTAAAGGAAAATCCTATCCCCATTAAACCTAATCATATGCTGAACATTGCTATTGCAGTGGTAGTAGGAGTATTAACAGGAATCGGTTTGGCGATTGTTTTAGAAACCTTGGATAAAACATTGAAAGACGGATATGATGTTGAGACCTATTTGGGGTTACCTGTTATAGGATCGATTGAAAGTACTTCTGGAAAAAAATTTAAAAAGGTAAAAAAATATAATTCAATAACTAAATTGGGTGGTGAAACTCTTGAGTCCTAAACTAAAACAGAAAATTAATCGAACGGTCAATCTAATCACCCATAGTAATCCAAAACTGCCCATTTCTGAACAATATCGACAAATTAGGACAAATATCCAGTTTTCCTCAGTTGATAAAGAAGTTAAAACCATTTTAGTAACATCACCAGAACCTTCAGATGGCAAATCAACCATAGCTGCTAATCTTGCTATTGTTCTTGCACAGCAAGGAAAACCGGTATTACTGGTAGATACCGATTTGAGAAAACCTACCGTTCATTTCACGTTTAATCATAACAATTTAAATGGAATGACAAGTGTTTTAACAAAGAAAATCTTATTACATGACGCTATTACAAAAACGGATATCCCAAACTTAGAAATATTAACAAGTGGGCCAATACCTCCCAATCCTTCCGAACTATTAATTTCAAAGACGATGGAAAAGATAATTGAGGAACTAAGGGATATGTTTGAGTATGTCATATTTGACACGCCTCCTGTACTTGCTGTTACGGATTCACAAATTATCGCCAAAAAGTGTGATGGTATTGTTATGGTTGTTGCGAGTGGAAAAACACATAGAGAACAGGCCTATAAAGCGAAAGTGTTGCTAGAAAAAACAAAAACTCAACTGCTCGGTGTCGTAGTGAATGGAGTAATTGCTAATAAGGACCAGTATTATTACGAATATAAATAACAATGTGGAATGGTATTTTAAAGGAGGGTGGGGATAGACTGGTGAGTTATTCATTGGCAGTTAACTATAATCAAAAAAACACAAATTTCCTATTTACAGTTGCTATTGGTTTAATGGCTATATTATTGCACCAGTCTCAAGTTATTTTTGGTGTTAACCTTTCACTGGCCGATATATTTTGCTGTTTTATTTTAATGGTATTAGTATTCAGTAATCAGGTAGAGATTCCTATTACAGCTTTTTGTTTTTTTATTGTTGTTTCTATTGTAGTAATCCTTTCTTCTGTTTTTTTTGTTCCTGCTAAATTTATGTATAATCCCAATTTCCTAGCACTTTTTAGTGAATATGCAAAATTATTAGCAATATTTACGTATTTTATTATTGGTTATAACTTGTCGCGTATTAATCTTATCGAAAAAACAGTGAAGTGGTTTTCCAATTTTGGGATTTTTATAGGAGGAGTGGGAATAGTCTTCACTGTTTTTAATATTCATGCTTTATCTGATATCTTGTTTTATGCTGACACAAGGTATAGAGGACTAATGATTGATCCTAATTACTTTTCTGTCCTACAAGTTGCTGCACTTGTTTATATAAGCAGGGTACATACTAGTAAGATAGGTTACAAGTATTTGGCGTACTTAATCATAATAATGTCAGTATTAACTTCTGGATCAAAAACTGGAATTATTACGCTCTTTAGTTATTTAGGTTTAAGAATAGTAGAATACTTATTTATTCAAAATAAAAAAGCAAATGCAGTGATATTGCAGTTATTTTTAATTGTCCTAGTCCTTATAGTAGTTCCATTAATTTCAACTGTTTTTCTTAGTATTGTTAATTTTTTAGGATCCAGTATACCTTCATTTGACAGAGTTCAGGTTCTTTTTTCTGATTTTAGCAGTGCAATTTCGGAAAATGGATCTGGAAGAAACATCACTTGGAGAGTAGCTCTTCAAGTGATATCGCTTTCACCTGTTATTGGAATTGGAATCGGAACTTATTCTACGGTGGCTAATCAGATGTTTCATTCAAATGATATCTCTCATAACACATTTTTACAGTTATCTGCTGAGTGGGGAATCCCATTGGCGGCAATGTTATTTTCTTATATCTTTTTACTGCTGGGAAAAGCAACATTTTCTCGAATACCTAATAAATCAGGATTCAACCTTATTTTAAGGGATATTATCATTATACTTTTAATTGGTTCAATGGCAATTTCATTAAATAACGCTCGAATTCTTTGGTTAACTTTAGGGGCCTTAACATTTTCATTAATTAGAAGAAAAATACCAGGAAAAAAGGAGGTAAATGATGATTGGCAAACTTCACAATTACATAAAGAGGAAAAAGGAGATTATTACTAATTTTAATGAAAATACAAAATATATGTGTTCGGGAGAATATATTTTAGATGATTCCCTAAAATACTTTACTAGAAATGATTTTTACACGAAAAAAAGAGCATATAAAATGTTACGTTCAGATTATTATCCATTTTCAATAAAAGCTTTCATTCTTGTATTAAGAAAAACTTTGTTTAGAAAGAATATTACTATCCCAGACCACGACCTACACATTGAAGAGTTTTCCGGTACGGTATATAGACCAGTTAGAAGCTCTAATGGGTATAGTGATAGTAAAATTTTTGATTTATCCCAAAACAAGGTCTTATCTATTTTTTCAGATGAACATGCTTACCAATCAGTGATAGAAAACTATGAATATTTTAAAGTGCATTTCCCTTTGCCTGCTATTTTATGGAAAAATAATGAAAGATTATTAATAATGGAAGAACTAGTTTTATTTCAACCAAGGAATACATGGACGCAAGAAGACTATTTGTTTGTCATGAATGATATA
Organism: Neobacillus canaveralius; assembly: GCF_047237705.1. NCBI lineage: Bacteria > Bacillati > Bacillota > Bacilli > Caryophanales > Bacillaceae > Neobacillus > Neobacillus canaveralius. The sequence goes on from NZ_JBDFLL010000001.1 coordinate 1,203,413, forward strand.
TTTGATCGCTACTTTATCTATTATAAAGAGTGTATCAAGAAGGAGAACCATTCTTTTAATACCCCATTAGATTTATTAAACTCGCTAAAAAAGCACAGTGAGATAAATTTTATTAAGAACCAAATTACTCCGGAAATATTACAAATGAAAATTCCATATATAAAACTTCATGGGGATTTATGGACATCCAATACTTTATTAACAAAAACAAATACCCGCCAGGTTAAATATATTGATTGGGAATACACTAATGAATTAATTTTTTTCTATGACATTTTTAATATGATTTGGCTGGAGTTTTATGTTAATAATAATGGTTTGTATCTAGAGAAATATACCAAAGGAGAATATGATTTTTATTTAAAAAGGATATTTTCATTATTTAATATAACGTTTAATGCCAAGTATAGAATTGATTACTTCAATATTTTCTTTTTGAACTTTTTCATAGAAAGATTATCCGAATTAAACACCATTGATAAAAATGACTACATAAATCAATACAAAAGGTTCTTAACTAAAATAAGCTAATATCTAGTAGATAATCAGATTAGTAGGCGATAGGATGAAAAAAACAGTAATTATATTGATGTTAATAACGATCATTTCAAAGTTTTTGGGCTTTGGAAGGGATATAATTTTATCGTATTTCTATGGAGCCTCAAATATAAGTGATATTTATTTAGTTTCCCTCACAATTCCAACCATTCTATTTGCCGTGATTGGGAAAGGGATATCTGCTGGTTTTATCCCCTTATATACACGTATTGAGAGTAAGGAAGGAACTGAAAAAGCCAACCATTTTACCAATAATGTTGTTAATCTCGTTTTATTTATTTGTACTGTAATTTTTATACTTGGTATGTTTTTCACAGAATCTGTTGTGAATGTAATTGCAGTCGGTTTTGAAGGAGAAACTTTAAAGTTGACCATCGCTTTTACAAGAATAACGTTAGCGGCTGTATATTTTATTGGAGTGAATTATGTCTATGTCGCTTTTCTCCAAATAAAAGGAATATTTATTATTCCAACACTTATGGGACTCCCAGCTAATTTGATTTTTATCGCGTCTATCTTCTTAAGTTCTCTTACAACTATTTATATAATGTCTATTGGTGCATTAATAGCTATTTTTTCTCAATTTTTGCTCTTGATTATCTATGTATATAAAAGTAGCTACAAGTATCAGCTTAAATTAGATATTAACGATAATAACATTCGAAAAATGATGATATTAGCATTACCAGCAATACTAGGAACTTCCGTGGCACAAATAAATATATTAATAGACCAGACGTTGGCATCGAAGATTGCTGTTGGGGGAATTACTGCATTAAACTATTCGAGTACATTAAGTGTAGTTATTATTGGAATATTTGTCCTATCCATTAGTACCGTTTTATATCCAAAGATATCAAAGATATGTGCCGAAGATAAAATGGACGAATTAAAATTAGTTCTTTCTGGGGCAATTAGTGCAGTTAACGTCTTGGTGATGCCTGCAATTGTCGGATTAATGATCTTTGCTGAACCCATAGTAAAGTTATTGTATGGTAGAGGCGAGTTCGATACTCAAGCTTTATTAATGACCGCTAATGCATTATTCTTCTATTCAATTGGAATTATTGGTCTAAGTCATAGAGAAATTTTAACCAATACTTTTTATTCTCTTCAAGATACCAAAACACCAATGGTTAATGCAGCTATTGCCATGTCATTAAATATTATTTTGAACCTCATATTATCAAAGTTTCTAGGAATCGGCGGTCTGGCACTTGCCACAAGTATATCATCGATAATCTGCACATTACTCTTACTAATTAGTCTCAGGAAAAAGATAGGATCCCTTGGCTTAAAAACATTATCATTTTCTTTTATGAAAATAGTGATCGCTTCTGTTGTTATGGGGGGATTTAGTAAGCTTGCATATAATTTCTTAATCAATATAACTGGGATGACTATTTCCTTATTCCTATCAGCATTACTAGGAGGGGGTGTATATTTTATTTTGATTTACTTTTTAAAGATTAAAGAAATAAATAACTTTGTTCTCGAAATAAAGGGACTAATAAAGAATAAAGTAAGAAACTGGGGTGCACACTGATGAAAATTTTATATGTTACTACAATATCAAATACAATTAATGCATTTTTAATTCCACACATAAAATTGTTGATTGAACAAGGGAATCAAGTAGGGCTAGGGTTTAATACAGTTCAAGAAATAAGTCCTGAATTAATTGAATTAGGTTGTAAAGTTCATCATGTAGAATTTCAAAGAAGTCCATTTAAGAAGGCAAATCATATTGCCTATAAAAAAATAAAAAGGATTGTTATAGAAGAAGGATATAAATTAGTTCATGTTCATACCCCGGTAGCTTCATTTGTTACTCGATTCGCCTGTAGAAATATTCCTGATATAAAAATGGTCTATACTGCTCACGGATTTCACTTTTTTAAGGGAGCACCAAGGAAAAATTGGATTTTGTACCATAGTCTGGAGAAAATTGCAGCAAGGTGGACCGATGCGTTAATTACTATGAATGAAGAGGACTATAAATCTGCTAAAAAACTAAAATTAAGAAATAGTGGCACGACTTTTAAAGTACATGGTGTAGGGCTTGATTTAAAGAAATTTTCTCCCCAAACTATTCAAGAAAAAAATAAGTTACGAAAAGAGTATGGATTTAACTCTCAAGATTTTATTTTAATAAATGTTGGGGAACTGTGTTATAGAAAACACCAAGATTTATTAATAAAGTCTCTTTATATATTAAAAGATAGAATCCCTGCAATTAAACTCCTACTAGTAGGAGACGGGGAAATGTTAAGTGTATACAAAGAGTTGGTAAAACGTTTGGGAATAGAAAAAAAAGTTGAATTTTTGGGTTTCCGCCAGGATATTCCAGACCTAATGTTAATTTCTGATATTGCCATCTCTACATCTAGGCAAGAAGGTCTTCCTGTGAATGTTATGGAGGCAATGGCTACAGGACTTCCATTAGTTGTTACTGACTGTAGAGGAAATCGAGATTTAGTAAGTAGTGGTGAAAATGGAATAGTTGTCGATTTAAATGATAGTCAGATTTGTGCAAATGCAATTGAGAAGCTTTATAAATCAAAAGAATTAAGAGGCAATTTTATTAATAAAAGCCAGGATTATATTAAAGAATACTCAGTAGAAAATGTATTATGTGAAATGAAAGAAATATACTCATTGTTTAGTAATGTGAGATTGAGGGAAGAAGGTCCAAATCATAATAGGAGTATGGTCCATAATCAATGAATTAGTAATATGGGAGGGGGATGTTAAGAATTATTAAATGGAAACCAGGAAAAATTACATTGTTTGTTACTTTAATTGTTTTCTTAGTGGGAGGTTTAATCTATTTACAAAAGGTTAATCAAGCGGGAGAACAATTTCAATCGTTCACTTTAAATTCAACTAGTATTACCCTAGGGATAAAAGAGTCTTACCATACTTTTATGATTAAGAACAATAAGGACGGTTCTAAAGTAAATGTGACGGAAAAGAGTAAATTTTCTTCCTCAGATCAAAATGTTGCCACCGTAGACTCATCTGGAATAATTACGGCAAGAAGTTCCGGATTTGCTACCATTACAATTAGTTATGAAGGTTATACAAAAAACATAGAAGTTTCGGTTATAACTAAGCTTCCTCAAGTGAATGTAAAAGATTATGGAGCTGTTGGTGACGGTGTGGCAAATGAAACAACTGCATTTCAAGATGCTATAAATGACCTTGCTTCACAAGGTGGGGGGGACGTATTTGTCCCAACGGGTACCTATGTTTTACATCCTATTTTTTTAAAACCTAAGGTCAATCTAGTGGGAGAAAACCGTGATACTGTCACATTAAAATTGGCAGATGATGTACCTGATGGATATAATCGGTTAATTAACATGGACAATTATACAAAGGTCCAAAATATTACTTGTGATGGTAATTACAAGAAACATCCAAATGGAACTGAACATATGCATTGTATATTTGCTTTTGATTCCGACCATCTTTTAATCGATAACAATAGATTGAAGAATGCAGTTGGAGATGGAATATCAATTTCTGGAACTACAAAGGCTAGCGATTATGTCATCATTTCGAACAATATTGTGGAAGAAAATCAACGATCTCAGATTGTTATCGAGCAAGTTAATCATTTGAAAATTATTAATAATGCTATTAGCTCCGTGACTGGCCGACCTGGTATTCACTTTGAGCCGTGGGAAGAGATTCAATATTATGATGCAAAAATAACGGGAAATACCATTACAACGAACTCAGATGAATATTCGGTACTACTCAGAGGTGGTGATTCTGAACTTTCCGGTATCGGTGGTGAGGGATATTTATATTATGGAATTGAGTTTTATCAAAATACTGTGAATTCCCCAACTGGTGTGTTTCTGATAGAGGATACATCAGGAGCAAAAGTATATGATAATACATTGGATGTTGAGAGTGTAAAAGTGTGGAGGAAAAATGAAAATGTAAGTATATACAATAACATGCTAAAAGGAGAAATGGGCATTCACATTGAAGGAGGTTGGGAGGGTAAGCTAGTTTCAAAAGGGACAAAGATTTACGATAATATCATCGATTCATTTAAAGATGGGGTATTAATTGAGGATGGTGCAGATAAAACAAACATCCATAATAATACTTTTTCAGGTTCAGGGAAAGATTCAGGAGTTAACCTATTCGCCTCAGAAAACATTCAGGATATAACCGTCTCCGACAATTCATTCAGCAATTATGAAAAAGGAGTATATTTTGGATATTATCCAAAAGTAAAATCCTTAATAAATGGTGTAACGATAAAAAAAAATAACTTTGAAAATCTAAGTGAATATGCTCTGCATATCATGGGTTCCGTTGAAAATGTCCTTATCGATAGCAATGATGTAACCCATTCATCTGGTGCATATGTATACGTACACGAAGGACGCCCAATGTCTAATATCAAAATTCTTAACAATGACATCTCAGGTGGTGAAAACGGAATCACGTTAGACGAATACGGAAGTGGCATTTTGAATGGTTTAGCTATCAAAGGTAATCGAATTTCTTTTACAACGGACTCTGCGATTGAACTAGATAGAAATGCAGCACCCAAAAATGTAACTATAAGTGAAAATGTATTAACCAATAACAAACGAAATGTCATCACAGTTCCTGATTCTATACTAAATGTAGTGAAAAACAATATCGCTCATTAAATGCTGTACAAATTTTTTTATTCATTTCGTTCTTTTTAAAGAATGTTTTTTTCTTTAAGGGAAATATCATTATGAAAAAGGAGATAAAAATATGAAATCCACTCCTCGTACGGCTTATATTTTGCAAATTCACAAAAATCCTGACCAAGTGAACATGTTTATTAATCAGCTTATATCTGAAGGTCTGGCCGATGTATTTATTCATATTGATAAGAGGAAATATGAACAATTGTCTGGAAAGTTAGTAAAAAATAAACATGTGAAAGTTCTAGAAAAAAGCATTATATGTGAGTGGGGCGATATTAGTCAGGTAGATACAACAATTATGTTGTTAAGAAAAGTAGTAGCTTCAAATAATCATTATGATTTTGTTTGTTTACGGAGTGGGCAGGATCTGTTGGTAAAAGATGGTTTTAAAGAATTTTTATTGGAAAACAAAAATAAAGTATTTATGGACTTCAAAAGTGTTACCAAGAAAAATATGTGTGCAATGGAAATAAAATGGCCCAAAAAAGCCCGTAGCCGATATACTTCTGCGCACCCTATTAGAATTTTTAGGAGAGTTCTTCAAGATTTATATAGCATTGGAATTAATCTATTCCCGAATAAAAATTTTTGGCCAAAAGAATACTCATTTTATAAGGGATCCCAATGGTTTACGATACCGTTTGAAGTTGCAAAGTACATCATAGATTTTCTAGATGATAATGAATGGTATTATAATTTTTTTAAAAATACCTTTACTCCGGACGAATGGTTTTTTCACACATTGATTATGAATTCACACTTTAAATCCAATGTAGCAAATAACAACCTCTTGTTTTTAAAATGGGGGGAAAAGTTTAGCGAAAGAAATTCCCCTCAGTGTTTAACCATGGCAGATATTCATGTAATTGAGAAATCTGATAACTTTTTTGCTAGGAAATTTGATGAGAACATCGATAAGCCAGTGATTGAATATTATAAAAATCATGCTAGGTTTGGCGGTAATATAAAACCTAAAAAGAAAGAAGTAATGAGTCATGCATAATATACTTTCCGATTATCAAACAATTAATTACCTTGAGAAGAAGTGGGGTTCTTCTTTTTACTTATTAAATACTAATAAGCTAAGGGAAAATTACAAACAAATAAATAGCGCATTTAAAAGCAGATATCGAAATTTTATTATTGGTTATTCCTATAAAACTAACTATCTCCCTTATTTATGTAAGGAATTGTCAAAGCTAGGTGCCTATGCTGAAGTTGTTTCAAGATTAGAGTATGACTTAGCCATTAAATTAGGCGAAGATCCTAAAAAAATTATTTTTAATGGTCCCTTAAAAAGTAGAGATGATATTTTTCTAGCGCTAAAAAATGAAAGTATTGTAAATCTTGATTCTATTTATGAGGTTGAGTTTGTAAAAGAGTATGCGTTGAATAATCAAAATAATCAAATAAAAGTTGGGTTAAGATTGAACTTTGATATTTCCGAAAATGGGGTTAGTGCCCTTCAAGAAGGATATGAGTTAAGTAGATTTGGTATTTGTGTTGAGAACGGAAACATGGAAAATATTATTAGTGAGTTGAAGGATAAACAGAATGTCAAGATAGTAGGATTACATGGTCATTTTTCTACAAGAAATAGAAGTGTAGAAAATTATCGAAAAATCACTGAAACTCTCTGCTTCCTAGCAAAGGAACATTTCCCAGATAGCATAGAATATATTGATGTTGGTGGTGGTATGTATGGAGAATTACCCAAATCATTTCAAACCAACGCACCAACATTTGATGATTATGCTGATGTTATATGTAAAATTATGAATGATGAATGGGGCAATTTTTCTAAAAAGCCTACATTGATTATCGAACCTGGAATTTCTATGGTGGCAAACACGTTTACTTTTTTTGCAAAGGTGATAGAAACAAAGGTGATTCGTGACCAAAATTTTGTGTTAGTCGATGGAAGTGTTCATAATATTAAACCAACCATGCATAGAAAAAATCTTCCAATGAAGATTGTCGCCAGTAACGAGGATAGGAAGTACGGGATCTATAATATTGTTGGGTATACATGTATGGAAAAGGATTACTTAGCACATGAAGTACAGGGGGAAATACCAAACCAGGGTGATTTTGTAAGCTTTGAAAATGTAGGAGCTTATACCATCGTTTTTAACCCTCCATTTATTAAAGAGAGGCCAAGTATTGTAGCAAAAGACGGGGATGAGATGTTTGTCGTTAGGAAAAAGGAAACACTTAAGGAATTCTTTAATGAAAATATATATGCTTTTTAATTACCAATAAGAGGTGTGCTCATGAATATATTGATATGTAGTGCTGGTAGAAGGGTAAAGTTAATTAAATATTTTAAAGAAGAATTGAATAAAATTGGAGGAAAAGTCATAGCTGTTGATTGTGATTCAACCGCACCAGCATTACATTTTGCAGACATTATGGAAACTGTTTCTCCAATTAACGATCCAATGTATATTCAAAATATTAAAAGTCTCTGCAAAAAGTACCAAATAAACGCAGTATTAAGTCTCATCGACCCCGAATTGTCAATCTTAGCTGACAAAACAGATGAGTTTTTGGAAGACAATATACAGGTAATTGTATCAGACAAAAAGATAGTAGATATGTGTTTTGATAAATATTTAACCTATAGAATTCTAAAAAGTAATAATATTCCTGCTGTACCAGCTTTTTTAAGCTTAAATGAAGTATTAAATGAATTAGAGAATAAACATCTTACTTTTCCTTTAATCGTTAAACCAAGAACAGGCAGTGCAAGCATAGGAGTTCGTGTAGCCAAATCGGTCGAAGAACTTGAAAATATGTTAGATACTTCTGAAGATTTAATCGTACAGCCATTCATGGCAGGAGAAGAATATGGAATCGATTGCTATGTTGATTTGATTAGCAATAAACCAACCCATCTTTTTTGTAAACGTAAAATAAAGATGAGAGCGGGAGAAACAGATAAATCCGTAGCGGTAAAAAATCAGAATTTGGTAGAGATTATTGAGGATCTGCTAAATAAACTAAAGCTGATAGGTCCTATCGATATTGATTGTTTTAAAACAGAATCAGGTTATGTAATTTCCGAAATAAATCCTCGATTTGGCGGAGGATATCCTCACTCTCACGAAGCAGGTCAAAATTTCGTGAAGTGTATAGTAAATAATTTAAAGGGGATTTCGAATCAATCTCAAATTGGAGACTATCAAGAGGAATCAATCATGATAAAGTTTGATGATGTTATGTTACTGAATTAGGTAACCAAGAATTGAGGGATAAGTATGTATGAAGTCATTTCATTTGAAGACGTTCCAAAATGGGAGAAAAAGATGAATGAGCTATCCAAAAAGGATGTGTTTTATCGTCTTTGCTACTCAAAGTTATATCAAGAAATAGGAGATGGTGATCCTTATTTATTCTTTTTTGAAAATGAACAAGGTCAAAAATTATGCTATTCGTTTTTAAAGAGAAAACTAAATAAATTGCCATATTTATCTGAAGATTTAGAGGGTGCTGCATTATATGACATCATAACCCCCTCTTATGGTTATGGTGGACCATTATATGATCATGCAGATTATCCATTAATCCAACAATTTAGGAGAGAATTTGAAGACTATTGTAAAGAGGAAAATATCATTACAGAATTTATTCGTTTCCATCCACTACTCCAAAACCAAAGATATATGGAAAATTTTCTAGAAGTTTCATATGATAGAGAAACGGTCTATGTTGATTTAACAAAAAGCCAAGATGAATTAATTTCAGACTATCATAAAAATCACAAAAGAAATGTAACAAAGGCAATAAAAAACAACTTGGAATTTAGAGTTTTTAAAGGAAGTCAAATTGAAGAGCAACTAAAAACATTTTACGAAATGTATAGTGAAACGATGGATAAATTGAATGCTTCAGATTATTCCTATTTTTCTAGTGATTATTTACAGAATCTAGTTAGTGGTTTTGAAGACCATTCAATTATGGGTGCTGTTTTTTATAAAGATAAAATGGTGGCTGCGGCACTGTGTTTGTATGATGGCGGTACACTCCATTACCATCTAGGTTGTTCAAAACAGAAGTTTTTAAATTTAGGGACCTCCATATTTTTGCTGCACAATATTGCACTTTGGGGAAAAGAGAACGGATTGCAATCCTTTCATTTGGGTGGTGGTCACATTGGCAGGGATTCTTTATTTCAATTTAAGCACCGTTTTAATATTAAAGGAACACTGGATTTTTACATTGGAAAGAAAGTTCATAATCCAGAAATATATAAAACCCTAATAGGGAAGTGGGAAGAATATTATTTAAAACCCTCAAATAATTATTTCTTCCCGGCATACCGTTCCCTTGCAAATAAGGTACCTGCAATTATAGAGTAGAAATAGATAACCTTTATCATTGGTATAAAAATAGGTTAAGGTTATTCTTACGGTCAATTGTTGCTAAAAGGACATTACTGACTTCAGTCTGATGCTGGCTCCTTAGTGTGTTTATGAGCCACCCTTCATCCTTATTTAGTTGTTGGAGTTCATTTAGTTCAATTTTGCCTTCCTTTATGATGGTCTTAGGAAGGTCAAAGGGCTCTGTCACCAAGTTATAGGTTGATGGGGTAATTGCCTCGTATTTTGGATCCAAAAAAACGGACAATTTCCCATCAGCTTCCCACAATGCTAATGCAACTTTTTTAACATCCTCTACTTTTTCTTCCCGTAATTCTTCTAATAAAATATCGATGGATATTCTGGCTTTATTCAAACCTTTATTGATAATTTCCCCGTCTTTAACAAGTGTAATGGGTGCAGGAGTAATTAGATTTCTTATCCTCGGAAATTTTAATATCGTATAAACACTGCCAATATATAATACCACCAAAACCACAGTAGTCGTCAGAGAACCCTTTAATCCAAGATGTTCATCTGACAATGGGTGGGCAATGATGTTCCCAATTATAAGAGCGATAGCGAAATCAATCAATCTTAGTTGCGCAATGGAACGCTGGCCCATTGCCTTGGCTACAAGAATCAAAAAGAAATAGGCTACCACTGCGCGAAGGATCCACTCAAATGTCGTTAGTGTTTCCTGACTATGAAAGAAATCCAGCGTTACCACATCCTTAGGGTTAGGTTCTAATTTCTTATAAACTTAACACAAACCGGGTAAGGCACCTTAATATCTGATTGTAAGAGAGTCAATTTACCAGTGTTTTCATCTCTTGAATATAAAACGATATTGCTCGATTCTTGATTAGAAGCAACAATGAATTTTTCAGAAGGGTCAATCTCAAAATCCCTTGGCCAATCTCCTTCTGTTGAGGTGTGTTCTACAAAGCTTAGTTCACCGGACTCTTGATTGATTTGGAACAGGGCAATGCTGTTATGACCACGGTTACCAGCATAAACAAAACGACCGTCCGCAGAAATATGTATGGCACTTCCTTGGTTATTTTCTGTAAAATCTTCCGGCAGAGTAGAAATATATTGTATTTCAGTAAAATGGCCGTTTTCTGGATGATAATTTAATGCTATAACCTCGGAGCTAAACTCGGTCATGATATAAGCATATTTTCCATTAGGATGGAAAGCAATGTGTCTCGGGCCGCTGCCAGCCTTTATTGGAAGAAGACTTACTTTTTCAATTGTGCCATTGTCATTTACTTTATAGGTAATTAGGGCATCAGTTCCCAGTTCAACAACAGCTAAATATTTTTCATCCGGTGTGACTCCTGCGTAATGGGTATGCGCTTTTTCCTGTCTTGGGTCAGGACCTGAACCCTCATGTTTAAAAATTGACATAGCAGGCTGCACGGAGCCATCTTCGTGATTTAGCAAAGAGGATTCTACTGTTCCTTTATGATAATTAGCGCTAAAAACATAGTTGTTTTTAGTGTCCACACTAACATGACAAGGTGATGCACCTTCTGAGAATTGGCTGTTTATTGCTGTTAACTCACCGTTATCGTTAATAGAAAAAGCTGCTAATCCTCCAGTGTCACCTTCTTTTACAACGGAATAAAGATAACGATTATTTGAGCTAATTGTTAGATATGTAGGGTTTTCTAACTTAGCTGCAACTTTAACGTCTACTATAGTCCTCTTATCTGTGTCTAGCGTGAAAGAATAAATACCTTCGCTATCACCTTTGGTATATGTTCCGATAAAACCTGTGTACTGTTTTTTTTCAGTCATCATTTAAACTCCTTTAATGAAATATCATCATTTTATTTTATCAAACTACCCAAAGAATTATTAAAACATGTTCTAGTGAGTGTATGTTTTATGAATACATTAAAAGACAAAAATATACAAGTAATAAGTATCATTAGTCTATTTTCGACCTCAAATCATTTATCTATCTCCGACCTTCTCTGTACTTTTATTATCTAAGTGTATAAATTTGTCATAATTTTTAGAATTAATTATGTTCGATATAAAGAATATGTGTGGTACTATTTTCTTATGAACTTTATAACTTTAATTAGATATAGGCAAATCTTTCGAAAGATTAGGGCGCAAAGCTTCAGGTCTAAAGTGCTAAACGATGACGGCTGAGTAGCCTAGGACAAATATTTTAGGAGGACACCCTTACATGTTACCCACTCTATTAGATGAAAAAGAAGTAGATAAGGAATGGCTAGAACTCATCTTAGAAGCTCGATATTTAGGGATTACTGTTGATGAAATTAAGGATTTCCTAAAAGACCCTTCGAATACATAAACATGTCCTCCTTTGATATTTACCTACTTAGTAAAGCTGCCAATTGTAGCTTACAAAAAAAGGATTATGAAAAAAGAAATTGCTCTAAAAAAAATGTCCATTAAAATGGGCCTTTTTTCGTTTAAAGGACAATCTAATAATATACGTTCTGATTAATAGGCATTTTTATTTTCATTACAGTATAAGTTTAGTAAAATTTAATCTAACATTACTGTATGGAGTTAAAACTATCACATAAATAAGGAGTTTGATTATGGCGCAAGGAAAAAAAAGTACTAAAAAAGGAACGACGAAACCACAATCCTCATCATCAAAATTTGTTTTTTGGATTATTGGATTGATTGCAATAGCTATTATTGGATTTATCTTTCTAGCTAACAACCAGAAATCTGATGATAGTGCTAAAGAAGCGATTGATTATTCCAATCAGCCTTTTTTAGGTGAAGAATCAGCACCTGTTTCAATTGTAGAATTTGGCGATTATAAGTGCCCGAATTGTAAAAACTTTGCGGAAAATGTTGTACCACAAGTAGTAAAAGAATTTGTTGATACAGGCAAAGCAAAATTTTATTATTTCCATTATCCATTTATTAATGTTGATTCAGATCGAACAGCTAAATTTTCAGAGGCGGTTTATCATGAGTTAGGCAACGAAAAATTTTGGGAGTTTCATGAACTTATTTTCGATAAGCAGCCGGAAGATACCCGATATGAAACAATTGATGTTTTTACAGAGGAATTTTTAACCAAAACATTGCAAGAAATGGCTACTGAGGAAGAGGTTAATAAAGTAGTTGCTTATTTTGATACAAAAGCTCCGGAAGAGGCTTGGAAAAGTGATGAAGCCCTTGGAGGAAAATTAGGAGTTAGTGGAACACCTACCATTTTTGTTAATGGGAAGCGATTTGATGGACAAACAATGGACGATTTAAACAAATTAGTAGAGGAAGCGGCAAAGGAGAAAGGGAATGAATAAACCTTTACTGCTTGCATGGGTTGCAGCACTTATTGCAACCATTGGGAGTTTGTATTTCAGTGAAGTTCTCCACTACATTCCATGTACGCTTTGCTGGTATCAGCGAATCTTTATGTATCCATTAGCAATCATTCTAGGAATTGCCTTTTACCGAAATGATAACGATATTGTGAAATACACCTTACCGTTATCGATCATTGGAATGCTCATTTCAGGCTACCATACGGCTCTTCAAAAGATTCCCTATCTGCAGCAATTTGAAATGTGTAAAAGTGGTGTACCTTGCTCAAAAGATTATATTAACTGGCTTGGATTTATCACCATTCCAATCCTGGCGTTTACCGCGTTCACGATTATTACCATTTGCTTAGTTATCATTGCACGAAACCAAAATAAATAAGGCTCAAGCAAATGCTTGAGTCTTATTTTTATTACCGTAATTTAGATTGATTTGCCAAGGAATGCTGTTAGCATCCATACATGTTTTTCTAAACCAGAATGAATTGCAAGGAGCATATCGCCTGTTGTTTCATCGTCCTTTTCACCGGCAATGCTCATACCTTCTTTTAATTCTCCAATAATAATTGAAAAATCATTAATAATGGTTTGAACCATTTCTTCAGCAGTTTCGCTGCCTTGTGCTTCTTGAATAGATGAAAGTTCTAGACATTCTCTCATAGTAGCAACAGGATTTCCTCCGATTGCAAGTAATCGTTCTGCTAATTCATCTACATGCAATCCAGCCTCGTTATAAAATTCCTCAAATTTAGCGTGCAAGGTAAAAAACTGCCCGCCCTTTACATACCAATGGTAGTTATGTAACTTGATATACAATACTGACCAGTTTGCAATTTGTTTATTAAGTATGCTGACTAATTGATTTTCCATTATGAACCCTCCATCATTTTGTCCTCTATTATATTATTACCAAAAATTTAAGGAGAAACCTGTGCTAAATTGAGGGATATTTTGTCAATTTCGTGAAGGATTTCTTTGTTACAATGATATTTCATGAAATAAGCATGAAACAGACTGTAATAATATTTCCTTAAGATTACATTTATGGGATTATTGTGGGGAGGAAAGTCGGTTGGTTGATCATTCCATTTAATAGATAAATGCTTTCATAGCAGGAGCTACTTATCCTATTTTCACACTGGTTTTTTTTGGTTAATGAATAACTATGTTACAACTGATAGCCTTATTAGTAGAGAAAACAACGAGAATACTAGGAGGCTATAAAACATGAACAAACTAAAAAAACTTGTTATTGCAGCGGGATTAATTTTTTCAATGTCAGCATTTACAGGCGTTACTAAGTCGGAGGCAGCTACAACACACAAGATTCAATATGGTGAGACATACTGGAAAATAGCCAAAGGATTTGGTATCCCTGTTAATAGCTTAATGAGTGCAAACAATAGTAAATCGCTTATTGCAGGTCAAAATATGATTCTACCAGACTCTCCAATATCAGCGGCAGATGAAGAATTAATGGCGCGATTAGTTCGTGCAGAAGCAGTTGGCGAGCCATATGCTGGAAAGGTAGCAGTTGCAACTGTTATTCTTAATCGAGTGAAAAGTCCAGACTTCCCTAACACTGTTCGTGGAGTCATTTATCAAATTGCAAATGGACACTATGCATTTACCCCTGTTGCAAATGGCCAAATCAATCAGCCAGCAGACGCAGCGTCCAAAAGAGCGGTTAATGAAGCAATCGCTTTGATGGGTAAAGGTAATGGCTCTTTATTTTTCTACAATCCAAAAACAGCAGTAAGCGATTGGATCTTCTCACGTGAAGTAACAGTAACAATCGGAAATCATCGTTTCGCTCGGTAATTTAAGGGACGCTTGGATACTTTTCCAGGCGTTTTTTCTTATTCTAAGTTTGCTATAAATAATCCAGCTAAAAGGAGTAATTTATGATTAGAATTATTTGACTATTAAGAAAACCCCTCTTTATATTATGGTGATGAAAAGATGATTCCAAGGATTGACAATATTTGGAGGAATTTTTGGTGCGGATTAAAGAATGACTAAATTTCTTTATTCACTGTGTGAAGGTTATTAGGTAACTACACGTTTTGAAAATAGTATTACAAAAAAATATCTCCTACCAAAAAAGCAGTGGACTCGTAGTATAGAGTACACTGCTTTTTTTAATTTTATTTAATTTTAAGAGCAACGAGGCTGGCAAAATCATGGATAATAGTTGCAGCAAGTAAGGATGTGATCTGGGTTGGGTCGTATGGCGGTAAAACCTCAACAAGGTCAAAGCCAATAAAATTAAAATCTGTTAGGGAACGAATGATTTGTAACGTTTCAAAGCTGTTTAACCCTCCAACCTCAAGAGTCCCTGTTCCGGGAGCACAGGATGGGTCAACAAAATCAATATCAAAACTAAGAAAACATGGTGTATCCCCAATTTTCTCTTTCATTTCCCTCACGACATTATCAAAGCCAAGTTCCTTTAATTCAGGAGTGGTAATCACATGATACCCTAAATCACTACTTGATTCGATATCTCCAGGATGATTAAGGGTTCCGCGAATACCAACCTGAAAAACCTTATCGGGAATTAATAAATTTTCCTCATATGCACGAATGAATGGTGAGCCATGCCAATATTTTTCTTCATAGTAAGTGTCCCATGTATCTGTATGCGAATCAAAATGAATTAATGCTACAGGACCGTGGATTTTGGCTGCTGCTCTAAGATTTGCTAGTGTAACAGAGTGGTCGCCACCTAGTCCAATCGGGGTGATTCCCTTCTCCATTAATTCCATCACTGCTTTTTCCATTAGCTCATAGCTTCGGTGAATATTATGAGGAATAACCGATACATCTCCGATATCTATGGCGTTACATGCATCAAATGGATACACCTTATGAATAGGATGGTAGGGAAATAACGTCATAGAGGCCTGACGAATTGCTTGTGGTGCAAAGCGGGCCCCTACTCGGAAGGAGGCAGCTGTATCAAACGGGAGTCCCACAATGGCTAATTTAGAATTTTCCCTGCTTGAGGGCAACCTCATAAAGGTTCCTGTAGTACAAAACTCGGGTTTAACATCCGGTGTTAAAGGATAATGCATTTTACATTCCTCCAGTCTTTTATTTGTACTAGGATATGTTGCAATTTTTGTGCCAAGATTAAGTTCCTTATTGGCCCAATCCCTCGTGACAGTCGTTATTTAATATGGAATAATGTATGCAGGAATGAATAAATCTAAAAATTCAAAACCTTCAATAAGGTAATGTTTTAAATTTAAATATTAGTATACACAGCGATGATTTAATGAGTATAAACTTTGGCATAAGAATTGCACTGATACATAGTGAATTTAGGAATAGGTGAAGGGGGAATAAAAAATTTATTGTAGAAAAAGGGGTAACATCAGAATGAAAACGCTTTAATTTAGAGGGGGAATGATATGTGGAAAATGGCGTAAAGTTGAAAAGATCGTTAAAGTTATGGCAGGTTGTCATTATGGGTTTAGCCTATATGACACCCATGGTAGTATTTGATACATTTGGAATTGTTTCTGGTGAAACAAACGGGCATGTACCTACCGCTTATGTGATTGCCTTAATTGGTATGCTATTCACTGCGGTTAGTTACGGCAAGCTAGTTAGGGTTTTTCCTCAGGCTGGATCAGCCTATACCTATACCCAAAAAGCGATGAACCGGCATCTCGGTTTTCTTGTAGGCTGGTCATCTTTGCTTGATTATTTATTTTTGCCAATGGTAAATGCCTTGTTAACCAAACTTTACTTAAATGCATTGTTTCCGTCCGTTCCGGATTTAATTTGGGTATTAGTATTTGTAGGAATTGTAACCTTCCTTAATTTACGAAGCGTCAATGTCCTAGCAAATTTCAATACACTTTTTGTTCTTGTACAAATAGTAATCATGGTTGTCTTCATCATCCTGGTTATTAAGGGGCTTAATACAGGAGAAGGAACTGGAACTGTTTTTAGCATGCAGCCGTTTTTCGTTGAGGGTATGAACCTGCCAATTCTGATAACAGGAGCAACGATACTCTGCTTTTCATTCCTTGGTTTTGATGCAGTTACGACTTTATCGGAAGAAACGCCAAATCCAGAAAAAACAATCCCAAAAGCAATTCTCCTAACAGCTTTATGGGGAGGAGTAATCTTTATTACTACTTCATTTTTTATCCAGTCATTTTTTCCTGATAATTCGAGATTCATTGATTCGGAGGCAGCTTTACCTGAAATTGCCTTATATGTTGGTGGGAAGCTGTTTCAGTCGATTTTCTTATGTACAACCTTTGTGAATACACTTGCATCAGGACTTGCCTCTCACGCAAGTGTTTCTCGTCTCTTGTATGTAATGGGGCGCGATAAGGTATTCCCGGAAAAATGGTTTGGGTACTTACATCCAAAATGGAGAACACCTGCGATAAATGTTTTAATCGTCGGAGTGATTTCATTATCTGCCTGGTTCTTTGATTTAGTGACAGCCACTTCCCTAATTAATTTCGGGGCATTAATGGCCTTTACGTTTGTTAATCTTTCGGTAATTAGTCATTTTGCTGTTCGTGAAAAAATGCACCGTACTCCAAAGGGATTTTTTGATTATGTGATCATGCCGCTAATAGGAGCCGGATTAGTTGGTGTCCTTTGGATCAATCTGGAGCTTAGTTCTTTAATTATGGGGGCTAGTTGGTTCCTCATCGGACTTGCCTATCTTGTATTTTTAACAAAAGCCTTCAAGGTAGCACCTCCTCAATATAAAGCTGAAGAAGCTGAAGTATAAAGAAATGGAAAAATACGCATCCCACCGTGGAATGCGTATTTTTTTACTTTCATATTTATGCAGATTTGAATAAAACAGTCATTTTTTCATAATATCTGCTTGATTGCGCTCGATAAACAGGAATAAAGCTTTGGAATGATGGTGTTTCTTCATTGGCACGGAACTTGCTAATTATGTTAGTAACAATAAAAAATGAGGTGTTATGATGGCGATCGAATCTTTAGTTTTGAAAAAAAGTGAGGGTGTAAAGGAAAAGGATAATTCACTAATTGAGTTTCAGGAAATTCTCAGGGAGGCTGTTGACATACTGAACTATCCTCCACAAGTCTTCGAATTCTTGAAGAAGCCAATGAGATTTTTGGAAGTGAGTATTCCTATTCGTATGGATAATGGGCAAACAGAAATTTTCCAAGGCTACCGGGCACAGCATAATGATGCTGCAGGACCGACTAAGGGCGGTATCCGTTTCCATCCAGATGTTACACCAGAGGAGGTAAAAGCGCTTGCTGGTTGGATGAGTTTAAAATGCGGCATCACGGACCTCCCGTATGGAGGGGCAAAAGGCGGGATTGTCTGTGACCCCCGGAATATGAGTTTAGATGAACTGGAACGATTAAGCAGGGGGTATGTAAGAGCAGTCAGCCAAATTGTCGGACCAACGAAAGATATACCTGCACCTGATATGTATACCAATTCTCAAATAATGGCGTGGATGCTCGATGAGTATGACCATATTCGTGAATTTGATTCACCAGGTTTTATTACTGGGAAACCGATCGCTTTAGGGGGATCCAAAGGTAGGGAAACAGCCACTTCGAAAGGTGTACTATACACGCTTCAAATGATATGTGAATTGAAAAGCATGCCTTTAACGGATATGCGGGTCATAATTCAAGGCTTTGGAAATGTAGGAAGTTACTTGGCTCAGTATTTATATGATCTAGGGGTTAAGGTAATTGGGATTGGGGACGCACTTGGTGGTTTATATGATGAAAATGGCTTGGATATCCCCCATCTCCTAGAAAATAGAGACTCTTTCGGTATCATAACCAATCGTCCTAATAACAGTATCACTAATCAAGAACTGCTGGAAAAAGAATGTGATATCTTGATTCCTGCCGCCATTTCAGGTGTAATCAACAAACAAAATGCCAGCAGGCTTAATTGCAATATTGTGATTGAAGCAGCTAATGGACCTACAACCAAAGAGGCTCTAAAAATTTTGGATGAGCGCGAAACTCTGGTTGTGCCTGATATTCTAGCAAATTCAGGTGGTGTAATTGTCTCCTATTTCGAGTGGTGCCAAAACAACCAAGGCTATTATTGGACAGAGGAAACGGTGGATACTCGATTGAAGGAGAAAATTGCAGACAGCTTTAAGAATGTATATAACACTGCTGAAAAGTATGGAGTGAATATGAAAATTGCTGCTTATATGGAGGGAATTAAAAAACTGGCGGAAACTTCAAGGCTAAGAGGCTGGTTGAAATATTAAAATTCACAATGTAAAGGAGAAGAGGGAATGAAGCTTGATATTCTGTCTGAACAAAAAGATCAACAGCTCCTGCATTACTTTTGTCTCATTTCAAATAATCACCGATACGATTTGGCCATTGGTTATTCGAATCATTTTTATGGCAAAGCAATGGTCACTTCTATGCAAACAGGAAATATGGTTTTACTTTGCCAAGAGGACACCTATGCTCCTCATTATTGGGCTGATCGTCTAGGAATCGAAAAAGAGGATATTGCAGAATTTCAAGATTTTTTTGGCCTGGTATTACAATCAGCGCCCTTTCAGGAACAATACTAGCAAAATAGAGGAGTGATACGATGTATTTTGGAGTGGTACTTAGTCCATGCCATGGGGTTGTTGAAAGAGTTTCAATCCAAAGTGAAACACGAATATATGAATGGGAACCATTATTTCAAATTAAAACGGCTGAAGGCAAGGTTCAAATGATTCAAACAGGTATAAGCGGTGAGGTAGAATCACTTGAGGTTCAGGAAGGGGACTATGTTATTCCTGGCATGGTTCTTGCGTTTATTAAAGAAGATTTATTTGTAACTGGCAGTGACTAGATGCTAGAAAAAAGAAGATGGAAGCCACATCTTCTTTTTTCTATTTAAAAAATTCTAAATAAAGTGATAATATTAGTGTGATAAGGATAAGGGGGATGAAGTGATGTTTTCCGTCGCAAAGGATAAGATTAAGCCAATAATATCTATCACTATAGAAGAAGAAATTGTATTGAAATCGACTTTAGACCAATGCAAAGAACCCTTTATATTCTTAAAACAACAAGGTCAATTATTTGCCTATGCAACAATCAATAATCCATTACTTGGACTGCTTGAAAGCAAAGATTATTCCATAGAGGCTTTCGTAGAACAGGCCAAATCAATCAAAAGTATTTGTTTCCTAAGCAAGAATATTTCTTTCCCCTCATTGTTCCAGATCATTGGTGAACCGTTCGCAATCATAATTGGTGAGGATGGCGAACCATTAGGATACATACGAAGAGAAGATGTTTTGGCAGAGCTTTTTAAACAAGAAAATAAAAGTGTAGATGTATTGAAAATCCTTCTTACCTCAATACCTATGGGGATTTTTGTACTAGATAAGGAAAAACAAATTATTAATTGCAATGAATCAGGCTTAAAAATGATTAAATCAACTACTGATCAGGTGCTTAATTATCCAGGGGGAAATATTTTTAGTGCTCATGAGATTAACAACGTGTTTACTACAGGAAAAACGATTTTAAATCATCTTGAAATAACGAATGACACGGGAGTTCTCGTTGATTATTGTCCTATTTTAACTGATGATGGTGAAGTTGAAGGGATGATCATTGTTGTTCAGGATCTGCCGATGGTCGAGGATATGGCCAACGAAATTGAATATGTTAAGGATTTGAATCGAGACTTAAATGCAATATTATCGAGTATTTATGATGAGATTCTTGTGGTTAATGCGGTTGGGGAATTGATCAGGTACAGTGACAATATCATTCAAGATTTCTGGAAGGTAGATCTTAAAGAACTGATTGGAAAAAATATTCTCCAGCTAGAAGATCAGGGGCTTTTTACCCCATCAGTGACAAGATTAGTAATCGAAAAAAGAAAAAAGGTATCGGTTGTCCAGGAAACAAAATCAGGCAGAAAAATTCTTGCCGTTGGAAATCCAGTCTTTAATAAAGAAAATGAGTTGGACCGGATTATCATTGCTTCACGGGATATTACGGAAACAACGCGATTAAAAAGTGAACTTCAGGAAATACGAAAAATAACGGAACAATATAAAAAAGAATTAGATGATTTTAAAAGTAAAGATCGCTTTTTAAAAAAACTAATCTATTGCAGTCCTAAAATGGAAAAGATTATGAATCAGGTTAAGAAAATTGCCGACTTTTCATCGACCGTCCTCCTAAACGGTGAATCTGGTGTAGGTAAAGAGGTGATTGCTCAAGCAATCCACCAATTAGGGAAACGCTCTGGAAAGCCATTCCTTAAACTGAATTGTGGGGCAATTCCAGAAAATCTTTTAGAAAGTGAATTGTATGGATACGCAAAGGGTTCGTTTACTGGTGCCGATAAAAATGGAAAAGATGGTTATTTTAAACAAGCGGATGGCGGAATATTGTTTCTTGATGAAATCGGGGAAATGCCGCTCCATCTCCAAGTAAAGCTTTTGCGTGTTCTTCAAGAGCAAGAGGTTATTCCTGTTGGCAGTACCGTACCGATTAAGGTGAATGTCCAGATCATTGCAGCCACCAATAAAAGGCTTGAAAAAATGGTGGAAGACGGGACTTTCCGGGAAGACTTATTTTACCGTTTAAATGTTATTCCGATTCAGATTCCGCCGCTCAGGGAACGGACTGAGGATATCTCGTTACTTGCCTTTCATTTTTTACAGCAGTTGAATGAAAAGTATGAACGAAATTATCATTTAACACCAGATGCGATTAATGTGCTTGAATTTTATTCATGGCCAGGAAATGTCCGTGAATTGCAAAATATTATTGAAAGATTAGTGGTTACCGCTGATCATCCTGCCATTGATGCTGAGTTTGTCAGTCAGTTTTTATCGCTGGGCTTTGATAATAAAAAGATAAAGCCGATGATTACAAGAGTTATTCCTTTACAAGAGGCAATTGAACATGTGGAGGAACAGCTAATTGTACTTGCTATGAATCAATACAAAACAACCACCAAGGCTGCAAAAGCATTAGGAATCAGTCAATCCTCGGTTAGTAGGAAATATCAAAAAATACTAAATGAGAAAAATATTAAAATTGAAAACTTATCATCCATTTAAATAAAAGCTGTTTCAGATTAGATTCTGAAGCAGCTTTTTTATTTATGCAGGGATAAATACAGTTATGCAATTTTGAATAACTTTAAATCGCTTTTTTGGAAAACACACGATAATGACCACTTTTCTACTTTGGCACAGTTCTTGCAACAATAGAAAGTAAGGAGAATAAAGGAGGATTGTATAATGGTCGAGATAAAAAACCGCGTGGCTAAACTTAAGATGTTTATTGATGGTGAATGGAAAGATTCTGAAACTTTGGAAACACGTCCAGTCATTAATCCAGCAAATGGAGAAGTGATTTCATATGCACCTGAAGGAACAGCTGCTGATGCACGAGCAGCCATCTTTGCAGCTCGGAGGTCTTTCGAAGAAGGAGTATGGTCAGGAGTATCAGCACAGGAGAGAGCCTCCTATTTATTTAAAATCGCAGACAAAATTGAGGAATATGCAGATGAATTAACACAGCTTGAAACGATGGATAATGGAAAAACATTAAGAGAAGCTGGATTTGATGTCGGTGATGCGGCAGCATGCTTCCGCTATTATGCAGGACTGATTACAAAGCCGGATGGCTATACCTATCATGTAGCTGATCCGATGCAGGCGATGGTTGTCCGCGAGCCTGTTGGTGTCTGCGGCTTGATAGTCCCATGGAATTATCCACTTTTAATGAGTGTTTGGAAAATCGCTCCGGCTTTAGCCGCTGGGAATTCAATTGTTTTTAAACCGTCAGAAGTAACACCTGTTACACCGAAGAAGCTTTTTGAAATATTTGATGAAGTAGGACTGCCAAAAGGAGTAGCCAATATGGTAATGGGATCCGGCCCAGTTGTTGGTCATGAAATTGCAGCCCATCCTGAAGTAGATATGATTTCGTTTACCGGCGGTACAAAAACAGGCAAACATATTATGAAAACGGCAGCAGACACAATGAAAAAGGTGTCATTGGAATTAGGAGGTAAATCGCCAAACATCATTTTTGCTGATGCCGATTTTGAAACCGCTGTTGACTATGCTCTGTTTGGCATTTACGCTGGTGCCGGCCAGGTATGTTCGGCTGGGTCAAGAATTTTAGTAGAAGAGAAGATTTACGATCAATTTGTCGCCCGCTTTGTAGAAAGAGCGAAGCAAATTAAAGTAGGACCGGGGAATGACCCTTCAACAGAGATGGGTCCGCTTGTAAGCAAGGAACATTTGGAAAAAGTCCTTCATTATATTGAGGTAGGAAAACAGGAAGGTGCGACCGTTGCCTGCGGCGGGAACCGAATCGTAAGCAATGAACTAGATAGCGGCTACTTTGTTGAGCCTACGGTGTTCGTTGATGTGAAGCAGGAAATGAGAATCGTGCAGGAAGAAATTTTCGGACCAGTCGTAGTTATTCAGAAGTTTAAGGATGAAGAAGATGCAGTAAAGCTTGCGAATGGTACCGTTTATGGACTTGCTGGAGGTGTTTTCACTAAAGATGGAGCAAAAGGCTTACGAGTCATTAAAAAGTTAAGATCCGGTATTACCTGGGTAAATTCCTATCACCCAACCTATAATGAAGCACCATGGGGCGGTTATAAGCAAAGTGGAATTGGAAGAAGCCTTGGAACATTCGGGCTTGAGGAATTCCAAGAAATTAAACAAATCAATATTAATTTACAAGTAGAGCCAATTGGCTGGTTTTCCAACTAATAGATGATGAGGAGCGATCATATGAGTATCGATATAAAACGAGAGACAAAGACTGAGCAGAATCAACAAGTAAGCGAATACATTAATAAGGTTTTAAGTTTAATAGAAAAGGAAGAGGTTAATAAGGAAGAAGCAGCCTGGATCACAAAGGAAACGGTCGATGGCTTTCGTGAGCACGTAAATCCAGGATTTTTAATGTACCGTAAATCGGTGACAAAGGATGGTCAATTTGCAGCAGTAGAATGGTCAGACAATGGTGCCTGCTTTAAGGATGTAAATGGCAAAGAATATATTGATTGTCTCGGTGGCTTCGGTATCTATAATGTTGGCCACCGTAATCCCAAGGTCGTCAAGGCAGTAACAGATCAACTGAAGCGTCAAGCACTTCACAGCCAAGACCTGCTTGATCCATTACGTGCAATGCTGGCGAAAATTTTAGCAGATATTACTCCTGGTGATTTGAAATATGCCTTTTTTACCAACAGTGGAACGGAAAGCGTTGAAGCGGCATTAAAGCTCGCAAAAATGTATAGTGAGCGAACCACCTTTATTTCAACGACGCGTGCTTTCCATGGTAAAAGTCTTGGATCATTATCTGGAACTGCTAAAGGAATGTTCCGTAAACCATTCCTTCCTTTAATACCGGGCTTCCGACATGTTCCATTTGGTGATATCGACATGATCAGAAAAACATTCGAAGTCTGTGCATCAGTAGGAGAAGATGTTGCTGCCGTTATCTTAGAACCAATTCAGGGCGAAGGCGGAATTATCCTGCCACCAGAGAATTACTTAAAACAGGTTCGTGAGCTATGTGACCAATATGGTTCTCTGTTAATTTTTGATGAAGTACAAACGGGTATGGGACGGACTGGGAAAATGTTTGCAGCTGAATTATACGATGTAGTTCCGGATATTATCTGTCTAGCAAAAGCGTTTGGCGGCGGTGTTATGCCAGCAGGAGCAATCGTAGCAAGAGAAGAAGTGTTCAAAAGCTGGTTCCCAAATCCATTTATGCATACAACTACTTTTGGCGGCAATCCATTAGCATGTGCAGCCGCAATTGCTACCATTGGTGTTTTAATCGAAGAAAATTTACCAGAAAGAGCCGGAGTAGTTGGGGAGTATTTCCTCAAGGAGCTAAAAGAAGCAGCCGAAGAACATGAAGATAAGGTCCTTGAAATTCGCGGCCAAGGATTAATGATCGGAATCGAATTCCATAAGGATGAAATCGGCTATGAAGTTTCAAAAGGAATGTTTGATCGAGGTATCCTTGTGGCAGGAACTTTAATTAACTCGAAGACCATCCGAATTGAACCGGCATTAACAATTAGCTATGAAGAAGTCGATAAAGTAATCAGCACCTTTAAGGAAGTATTAAATCTGGTAAAAGCATAAAGGTATTACTTTTAAAATGGAGGAGCACGGAAATGCAAAGAAAATATGTAAAGCTTTTAACAGAAATACCCGGTCCAAATTCAAAAGAAATACTAGAGTTGAGAAAAAAATATGTCCCCAAGGGAATCAGCAATAATTGCCATTCCTTTGTGAAAAAGGCACATGGTTCTCTGGTTGAGGATGTGGACGGCAATATTTTTATAGATTTTGCTGGAGCGATTGGAACAGTAAATGTCGGTCATTCCCACCCAAGAGTAGTCAGAGCCTTGCAGGAACAGGCAAGTCAATTTATCCATACGGGCTTTAATGTCATGATGTATGAATCATATATAACACTTGCAGAGAGACTGTGTCAGCTTGCACCGGGAGATTTTAAGAAGCAGGCAGCTTTCTTTAACAGTGGTGCAGAAGCTGTTGAAAATGCCGTTAAAATAGCTAGAAAATATACAAAACGCCAAGGAATTATCTCCTTTACACGGGGATTCCATGGCAGAACTTTAATGACAATGACGATGACAAGTAAAGTCAAACCATACAAGTTCGGCTTTGGACCATTTGCCCCGGAAGTTTATAAGGCCCCATATCCATATGTATACCGCCGCCCTGAAGGGTTGAGTGAACAACAATATAATGAAATGATTATTGAGCAATTTGAAACGTTTTTACTGGCGGAAGTGGCTCCTGAAACGATTGCTGCGGTTGTAATGGAACCCGTTCAAGGAGAGGGAGGCTTTATCGTTCCAAATCAAGCGTTTGTTCAAAGAGTTAGAGAAATTTGTACACAGTATGGAATTTTGTTTGTAGCAGATGAGATTCAAACGGGATTCGCCCGTACCGGTAAATATTTTGCGATCGAACATTTTGGGGTTGAGCCAGATTTAATCACCATTTCAAAATCAATGGGAGCTGGAGTACCCATTAGCGGAGTCATTGGCCGAGCCGAAATAATGGATGCAGCAGATGTTGGCGAGATAGGCGGAACCTATTCTGGTAGTCCACTTGGCTGCAGGGCAGCACTTACCGTCCTTGATATTATTGAGAGTGAAAACCTTAATGATAGGGCCCAGAAAATAGGTAAGAGAGCGACGGAAAAAATGAGAGAGCTTGCTGAACGTTTCGATAGTATTGGAGATGTCCGAGGTCTCGGGGCAATGTGTGCAATGGAAATCGTTAAAGACCGTCACAATAAAACTCCTGATAAAGAGGCAGTTGGAAAAATAGTGAAGGCCGCAGGTGAGCGGGGGCTTATGCTACTAAGTGCAGGGTTATATGGAAACGTGATCCGCCTTCTAATGCCATTAACTATTACAGATGAGCAGTTGGAGGAAGGATTGCAAATTCTGGAGGAAGCCTTTGGAGCAGTATACTTGAATAGTCCTGCTGTGTCGGCTGGGAGGTAATGTAATGGACATTGTAGAGCAGAAATATCAAATCTATCCAATGTATTTAGATGGAAAATGGATTGGTAATGATTATGAGTTTTTTACCGAGATTATTAACCCAGCAACAAAGGAAGTTTTAGGGGCAGTGCCAAATGGAGGTGCTTTTGAAGCAGAGCAGGCAGTTGTTGCCGCACATAACGCCTTTAAAACTTGGTCAAAAAAAACAGCTGACGAACGCTATCAGCTTTTGATGAAATGGTATCAATTGATTGATGAGAACAAACATGAAATTGCCAGGATTATGACGATGGAGCAAGGTAAACCTTTAAAAGAAGCATTAGGTGAGGTCCAATATGCAAATGGTTTTATCTCATGGTATGCGGAGGAAGGGAAACGAATCTATGGAGAAACGATTCCAGCATCCCACCCAAATAAACGAATTCTAGTTAGAAAAGAACCGGTTGGAGTGGTTGCAGCGATTACACCTTGGAACTTCCCTGCAGCCATGATTACGAGAAAAGTGGCACCAGCACTCGCAGCAGGGTGTACTTGCGTGGTAAAACCAGCCAATCAGACACCGCTTACTGCATTAAAAATGGTGGAGCTTGCTCATGAAGCAGGAATCCCTAATGGGGTAATCAATGTAATTACTGGCAAGGCAGCAGAAATCGGTGAAACGTGGTTGAAAGATCCCCGTGTAACTAAGATAACCTTTACAGGATCAACTGAAGTAGGGAAAACCTTGATGCGCGGTGCCGCTGAAAATGTTAAAAAGGTATCGCTGGAGCTTGGCGGAAACGCTCCATTTATCGTCATGGATGATGCGAATCTTGCGAAGGCTGCTGGGGGATTGGTACAATCAAAATTTCGTAATGCAGGTCAGACTTGTATATGTACCAATCGTGTATATGTGCAAGAAGGAATAGCTGATAATTTCCTCAAGCTTTTCCAAGCTGAATTAGAAAAGCTTAAGGTTGGGAATGGACTCGAAGAAGGGACCGACATCGGACCATTAATTGATCATGCAGCTTATAAAAAAGTAGAAGCTCTTGTGAATGACGCAGTTAGTAAGGGAGGAAAAGTCACTTACAGCGGGCTAAAACCTGCTGAAGAAAATGGCTATTTCTATGCTCCGACAATTTTAACCGCTATTCACGACGATATGGAATGTATGAAAGATGAAATCTTTGGTCCGCTGGCACCGATTTCGACCTTCAAAACCGAAGAAGAAGTGATTGAGCGGGCAAATAACTCCCGCTTCGGCTTAGCGGCTTATGTTTATACAGAAAATCTAAGCCGTTCCTTTAGAATCACAGAACAGCTCGAATACGGAATCATTGGTCTTAATGATGCCCTGCCATCAGCTGTTCAAGTTCCATTTGGCGGATATAAAGAGAGCGGCCTGGGCCGTGAAGGCGGTCACTTCGGAATTGAAGAGTTTTTAGAAGTAAAATATATTTCAATAGGGTTAGACATATAGTCTCGCTTCTCTAATGAATTTTCGGTTGAGCGCTATTTAAGGAATGCAAAGGCACACGTTATTTATGAAGGAACAAGAGAAATTCATACGATTATGCAGGGGGAATATGCGCTTGGTTACCGAGAAGATAAACCACTGCGAAAAATGCTGCCTGCCTGGCCATTTGAAGAGACTTTAATAAAAGGATAGGTGATAGTATGTCCGGAATAAGAACCTATTTCCTCGCTGGTCATGCCCGCCTGCCGCAGGGGATGGCAGCCCAAAGTGTATTTGACTCTTTAACAATTACTGTTGAAATTGATAAAAAGTATGGGGTCATTATCCAGTCCTCCTGCACCCTAGCCACTGACCATGGGAGAGAATATATACAACAAATTTTAAAGGGTTACAGCTTACAGGATGGGATTGATGAGATCGTTGAGATGATAAGAGAGGGATATCGGGGAAAAGCAGTAAATGCTCTTATAGCAGCGGTGAAAGATTTATACAGTCAATATAGCGAATAAATTTAAAAAAACGAGGCAGGGACATAACTCGCTTCTATAAATGAAAAAAGTGAAATCGGCACCTTCGTTTTCACTTTTTTCATTTTATTTAACATAATTGCTTTGTATATATTCAAACCATCCATGTTAAAAAAACCTTCATCATAGGATAGGAAGTATAAGCGCAAAATAGCTTTGTGAGACAAATTACTAATATAAAGAAGGAGGTTTATGAATGGATAAAGAGATTTCTTATGGCAGTGATTATAAATTTATTCCTGCAACTTCAATAGCCAGTGGTATTGGCATAGAAGTCTTGCCTGATTTATATTGCCATACCATCCAAATTGTAAATATTTGTTTAGTCGGAAATCCAGAAACGAAAAATTTTGTTTTAGTTGACGCTGGAATGCCAGACTCTGCTAACGAGATTATTTCTGTAACGGAGGAACGTTTCGGTGCTAACAGCCGGCCCCAAGCAATTATTTTAACTCATGGTCATTTTGACCATGTAGGAGCGATTATTGAATTAATCAACCATTGGAATGTTCCTGTATATGCACATGAGTTAGAGTTACCCTTTTTGACTGGAAAGCTGAGCTATCCAGAGCCAGACCCTACTGTAGAAGGTGGTTTGGTTGCTAAAATGTCACCGATGTTTCCTAATGAACCAATTAATTTAGGTGATCATATTCAAACTCTTCCTTCTGATGGAAGTGTGCCGCACTTGTCAGGCTGCCGCTGGATACATACTCCTGGGCATACTCCAGGACATGTGTCACTATTTAGAGATCAAGATCGTTCTCTGATAGCGGGAGATGCTTTTATTACAGTTAAACAGGATTCGCTTTATAAGGTTCTTACACAAGAAATGGAAATAAATGGACCGCCCAGATACCTTACAACAGATTGGCAAGCTGCTTGGGAATCCGTTAAAACATTGGAGGCCTTAAAACCAACTGTTGCTGTAACAGGTCATGGAAAGCCGCTTTCTGGTGAAATGCTGGCAAATGGCCTTAATAAGTTAGTAAGTGAGTTTGAGCAAATTGCCATTCCAGACTACGGTAAATATGTAAACAAAAATAGACATTAGTAATCTTCCTTTCTTATTACTGAATATCTAAAGTTAGCCGATTATTCGAATGAGATAATCGGCTTTTATTTTCGTTAAGCTGTCGTTAGTTTCAGTGTTTTTTCATTTCTAAGAGGATCGTATCAATTGAAGCATGATCTTCAGGCATTGTATCAATATGATTCCAAAGGATGTTTCCTTTTTCGTCAAATAACCAAGTACCACCCTGGATATAGATATCATGGGTTTTCATTGCTTTTTGAACGAGCCTTTTCTGCTCGGGGTCTTCTGGTATGAATGCCTTCGTGCCGCCCTTTAATAAGCCTTTTCCTGCCTTTGCAAGCAGCTTCCATTTCTGCATTGTTTGATGACCCATACTGCTATAAAGTTCACGTGTAGGATCACCAAACACTGAGTATGGATAAGGGCCGAAAGCTTCAACAAATTGTTCTAAGTATGCCCCAGTAGATGGGGTGATAATGACAATTTGGGTTCCCTTTGTGGTTATCTCTTCATATCTCTCACGCAACTGCGTAAGCATTTCCCGGCAAACAGGTCAGCCAGGATGGCGTACAAATACTACTAAGCTTTTCCTATTCTCGATGACCTCTTTAAATGTTTGGTCTTCATGAAAGGGTCTTTGTAAAATAAAATTCATTTAATTTCACCTCAAATTTATGTCTATCACATTTTGAAAGCTTTCAATCATTAAATTGTACACTTTTTTATTGAGCATCGATGATTATCTTGTGTAAATTAGATGTCTTTCCTATCAATATTACTTTATATTTAGACCTTCACTGTGTTACGATAACGTATAAAAGTGGAATGTGGAAAAGGGTGGGTTAAATGATTAAAACCATTTTGTTTGACGTTGATGGGGTGCTGTTAAGTGAAGAGCATTATTTCGACGCCTCTGCTTTAACCGTATGGGAATTGTTACACAGTAATAATTATTTGGCATTGGCACCAGAAAAATTCAAAACAGATTATAGTGAAGCAGAAATTAAGAAGATTCGGGACACTGTATTTGGAACGAATGATGAAGTCCTAAAGCTCATGAAGTCAAGGGGGCTTAATGCGAATTGGGATATGATTTATTTATCCTTTGGTCACCAATTGATCCATCTCTTATCCCAGATAAAGGAAAACGAGTATAACAAAATCAACAGTTGGCTGCAGGAACCCATTACTAGAGAAGTGCTGCTTGAAATAGGAAGAGTATTACAAACATATTCAGTTAATCTGGATTTCAATTTATTTGTCTCTGATTTTGAACATTCAACGGAAACAAAGCAAGAATTGTTTAACTATCTCAATCAATTAGCTTCAGTGCAGCTTGGGATTACAACGGAGATTTTTAGCGGAATCGGGGCACTTTGGTCGGTATGTGAGCATGTTTGTCAGGAATGGTATGTTGGAGATGAGAATGTGGAAAAATCCACTGGCAGACCCTCTGTGCAGTTGGGAAAGAAAGGCTTCTTAGCAAACGAAACCACATTAGCAGGTCAAGCAGAAATTGAAGCACTCTTTTCATTTCTTAAGGAATCTGGAGTAAAGATAGGCATTGGAACGGGGAGACCTGAGCTTGAAACCATACAGCCATTTCACCATTTGAACTGGCTAAAACACTTTGACATCAATCATATTGTCACTGCGGATGATGTGCTAAAAGCAGAAAAGGGACTAAGTGATAGAAGGTCACTGTCAAAACCAGATCCATTTACATACATTATGGGTCTTAAAGGAAGAGAAACTTCAGTTGGGGATTGTTTGAGTACGTCCTTGCCAATTGCAAACGGCGAAGAGGTTTTAGTAGTGGGTGACTCTTTAGCAGATCTGCTGGCAGCACGGAAATTGGGATGTCAGTTTGCAGCCGTTTTAACTGGGCTATCAGGAAAAGATGCG
Organism: Neobacillus canaveralius; assembly: GCF_047237705.1. Classification (NCBI taxonomy): domain Bacteria; kingdom Bacillati; phylum Bacillota; class Bacilli; order Caryophanales; family Bacillaceae; genus Neobacillus; species Neobacillus canaveralius. Next base: position 1,234,855 of record NZ_JBDFLL010000001.1, read on the forward strand.
AGAAGTGACTTTGAAAAGTACGAGGCAGACTATATTTTTGATAATGTCCTCGATATAAAGAATCTTATAGTACGAAAATAAGAGGGATTGCAGCGCAATCCCTCTGTTTTTTCTATTTAACTTTCTCTAACTCAAGTCTTCCTGGATAAAATGAATCAACATTTTCTAACTCTAAAGATTGAGCTTCATTTAAACCATTAATTTGTGTAAGGGCGGTGATAACCTCTGGAGTAAGCTGCTTATCAAGTGTCAACACCATGATAGCTTCTCCGCCAACAGTGGTTCTACCTACTTGCATTGTTCCAATATTAATCTGATAATCTCCAAGAAGAGATCCAACTTTACCAATCATACCAGGCACGTCCTGATGTTTTACAAGTAAAAGGTGGCTTTCAGGTCTTACATCAATACGATAATCGTTGATTTTCACGATTCTGGCACCATAGCCGTTTAAGACTGTCGCGCCAATTTTAGCTGTTTCCGAGCCTTTTGTAATGGAAAGCTCCATATAATTGGCGAAACCTTTATTAGAGGCATTTTTTTGCACATTATAGGAAACACCTTGCTCCTTTAAAAGATGAAGAGCATTAATTAAATTAACAGAGTCACTTAAATGGTGAGATAAGACCCCTTTAATCATGGTTCGAGTTAATAGTTCTGTATCTTCTTCGATTAAATCTCCATAATAATTAATTTCGATTTTAGAAGGAGCATGTTTTAAAAGTTGAACCACCAGCTGCCCCACTTGTTCTCCAAGCAGTAAATATGGCTGCATTTTTTGCTGCGTTTCACCTGACATTTGCGGCATATTCACCGCATTGCGGATGGACTGCGTTTCAAGGATTTCAATAATTTCTTCACTAACCTCTTGTGCAACTTTTTCCTGTGCTTCTACTGTAGAAGCCCCCAAATGCGGAGTAACAATAATATTTGGGTTATCCAACAGGGCTGGGTCGGCAACTGGTTCCTTTTCAAAAACATCGAGTGCTGCACCTGCAACGTGGCCTGCTTGAATCGCCCTTACCAGCGCTTTTTCATCGATAATTCCGCCTCGTGCGACGTTAATAAATCGTACGCCCTTTTTTGTCTTGCTTAAGTATTCGTCGTTAACTAAACCTTTTGTATCATTTGTAAGTGGTGTATGAATGGTAATGAAATCAGACTCACGTGCAATTAGATCAAGACTAGCTTTTTTCATTCCAAGTTTCTCGGCTCTTTCCTCAGTTAAATAAGGATCATAACCTAAAATATTCATCCCAAAGCTCTTAGCACGCTTCGCTACTTCCGTTCCGATTTTACCCATACCAATGACACCAAGCGTTTTTTTGTATAATTCTACTCCCTTGAAAGAATTTCGATCCCATTCTCCGCCAACAGTTTTTTTGTGAGCTTGGGGAATCATTCTAGCCATAGAGAGCATCATCGCTAATGTATGTTCTGTAGCAGCAATCGTGTTGGCACCAGGAGCATTTATAACGATGATTCCTTTACCTGTTGCAGCATTTACATCGATATTATCTACCCCTACACCAGCTCTAGCAATTACCTTAAGCTTGTCAGCATATTGAAGCAGTTCTGCACTTACTTTCGTCTGGCTGCGTACAATTAAAGCCTCGTAATCTCCTATTATATTCTTTAGCTCTTCGAACTTTAATGTAGGCTGGCGCTCTACAATAAAATTAGGGTGGTCAAACAAGCTTTTCAAACCAGTATCACTAATACCATCGGTAACAAGTACCTTAAACATTATTAACTCATCCTTTCATTCCTAAGTTTTTTATAAAAAAAAAGTCCCCCATAACAGGACAGATTTGTCTTGTTATGAGGGACGTGATCTACGTGGTGCCACCCTCTTTTGCTGCAAATAGATATGCAGCCTCAATCGGTTAACGGGTATCCCGGGCATTCCTACTGAAATTTCAGTTTGCCAGTTCAGAAGGGCTGGGCAAAGTTAAGAAATTGCACCGGTTCACAGCAGCCACCGGCTCTCTGAAGCATTCTCTTAATGCCGTCTTCATCATCACTTTTAATTTGAGTATTTACCTGAATTTAAAGAATATTCTACATGGATACCTTTAATATTGTAAAGAGTTAAAAAAAATAATTTTTTGAGTATTCGAATTTAAAAATTTTTATTATAAAGTGAGGCCAATACTGGTATAGCAGTAAGCGATTACATTGAATTTTTAAAAAAATTAGTCTATTGTAAATATATTGAGAGAATAATATAATGTCTACTATATATAGACAATTGTACGTATGTAGGAGACAAAGCGGGAGGGTTTTATTATGAAAGCAATCCAAATTGGGTTACTCGGTTTAGGAACAGTTGGATCAGGGGTTGTAAAAATTATTAAAAATCACCAAGATAAATTAATGCACCAGGTCGGTTGTCCTGTTGTCATCAAGAAAATCCTGGTCCAAAATATACATAAAACAAGACCGTCTGAAGTCGATCCAGCGTTATTAACATCTACCCCATCAGATATTCTGCATGATCCTGAGATAGATGTTGTGATTGAAGTAATGGGCGGGGTCAAAGAAACAAAGGAATATTTGCTTGGTGCCCTCCGTCAAGGAAAGCATGTTGTAACGGCAAACAAAGATTTAATGGCCCTTCATGGATCAGAATTGTTAACTGTTGCTTCCGAAAATGGCTGTGATTTATTTTATGAAGCTAGTGTAGCTGGAGGTATTCCTATATTAAGAGGGCTAGTTGATGGTCTCGCCTCTGATCGGATTACGCAAATGATGGGTATTGTAAATGGTACTACTAATTTTATTTTAACAAAAATGAGTCAAGATGGGTTAAATTATGAAGATGTTTTGAAGGAAGCACAAGAGCTGGGATTTGCAGAAGCAGACCCAACATCAGACGTTGAGGGGTTAGACGCCGCTCGTAAAATGACTATTTTAGCGACATTAGGATTTTCAATGAATATAGAGCTTGATGATGTACAGGTTAAAGGAATTTCCAACATCACAGAAGAAGATTTACGCTATGGTAAACAGTTAGGCTATACAATGAAGCTGTTAGGATACGCTCACCGTGAAGGGGAAAAAGTAGAAGTAAGTGTACAGCCTACATTCTTATCTGACAACCATCCATTGGCTTCCGTTCAAAACGAGTATAACGCTGTTTATGTGTACGGCGAAGCTGTTGGTGAAACCATGTTTTATGGACCTGGTGCAGGAAGCCTGCCAACCGCAACGGCAGTGGTTTCAGATTTAGTCGGAGTAATGAAAAATCTGCGACTTGGAGTAAACGGACGCAGTGCGGTAACACCACAGTATCCTAAGCGCTTAAAGGATGATAATGAAAAGTACTCTAAATACTTCTTACGAATTCATGTACAGGATGAGGTCGGTGTATTTGCAGAACTTACCTCCATTTTTGCGAAGTATGGTGTCAGCTTTGAAAAAATACTACAGCTTCCAGTAAAGAAAAATGAAACATCTGAAATTGTCTTAGTGACACATAAAGCATCACTCACAAATTATGATGCAATTCTTTATGAATTAAATGATTTACCAGCGGTTAAAGAAGTTAAAAGTGCATACAGAGTGGTGAGAAAATCATTATGAGATGGCAAGGATTGATTGAAGCATATAAAGAATTTTTACCAGTAAGTACTCAAAGCAACTTGGTAGATGTGAAAAAATTGCCAAATAATGAGCTTGGAGTTATGCAGCATATTAAGGGAGTTGTTGACTGATGACTCTAAATGATGCGAAGTTTGTAATTAAAGTTCCAGCGAGCTCTGCTAATCTTGGTCCTGGCTTTGACTCCATCGGTGTTGCACTTAATCTATATTTAACCTTAGAAGTAGAGAAAAGTGAGAAATGGGAATGCTATTCCACATCAGAGGAATTAAAGGATCTTCCATCAGATGAACAGCATTTTATCTGTCTGATTGCTTTGCAAACTGCAGCAAAGTATGGCAAGGAATTGCACCCTTGTAAAATAAAGCTTGAGAGTGACATTCCATTGGCACGCGGTCTAGGTTCAAGTGCTTCAGCTATTATTGCCGGGATTGAGCTTGCTGATCACATCGGTGAGTTAGGATTAACAAAACAAGATAAGCTATTACTCTCTACAGAGATAGAGGGTCATCCAGATAACGTTGGGGCATCTTTATATGGGGGCCTTGTCATCGGCAGTTATCAGCAAGGTGAGGTGGATATAATCCCTATTACAGACATTTCTTTTGAAATGGTTGCTGTAATCCCAAAAGAAAGCTTATTAACGAAGGATTCTCGTGGTGTCTTGCCAACAGAATTTTCTTATTCAAATGCGATTCAAGCATCGTCTACTTCTAATGTTTTAGTGGCAGCACTTCTTAGTCAAAACTGGGAGTTAGCTGGTAAAATGATGGAAAAAGACCTTTTTCATCAGCCCTATCGGAAACCATTAATTCCTTTTTACGGTGATGTAGAAAACTTCGCCAAGACTGAAGGTGCGTTCGGTGTCGCTTTAAGTGGTGCTGGGCCAACTGTTTTATGTTTTTGTGAAAAAGGAAAAGGCCGATTACTTGAACAATCCATTCAATCAACTTTTCCTGAAATGGCAGCTAAACTGCTTAGCATAGACTATACAGGAAGCAGCATATTCACAATTAATAATTGCACAGCAAATTAGGGCCGAGATAGACTCGGTCCTTTAATTATTTGTGAATATATAACTACCCTTTCACTCCATGCAGCCACTCCTGATAACATTCATCACAAAGGATCTCATCTCTTTCACTATTTGAATTTAAAAAAGTAACATAGTGATGTTGTTTTTCCTCAATTTCATTGACACAATAAAAACACTTTTCCGGCATATTTCTTTCTCCTTTTCCTAGAGGTTTCCTTAGTTTTTCATGAAATTGATTTTTGTTGCATAGAAAAAATCGCCACTTTATTTCCAAATAATTCACTTTATAAGTTAAACTACATGTAAACCAGATTGAAGAGGTGGATTAGCATGGATTTTATTAATAAGGTAGTCATTGTTACCGGGGCAGCAAAAGGAATTGGCCGTGGTGTCGCAGCTGCTTATGCCGAAAATGGAGCAAAAGTTGTGATTGCTGATATCGATGAAACTGCAGGTAAACAGACAGAAGCCGACCTAAAACCACTGGGGGCAAATATCCTCTTTGTGAAAACAGATGTAAAAAAAGAAGATGATATTATTTACCTTATGGAAACAGCAAAAAAGACTTACGGCAGGATAGATGTGTTAATTAATAATGCTGGCAAAGGGTTATTTAAATCACTGTTTGAAGTAACTTTGGAAGAATGGGATGATATTATCCAAACCAATTTGAGAAGTGTTTTCTTATGTTCACGTGAGGCAGCAAAGTATATGCGTGAGAATCAAGAGGGAGGAGCCATTGTTAACATCGCTTCGACTCGAGCGCTCATGTCTGAACCGAATTCTGAGGGATATGCGGCAACAAAGGGAGGAATTGTTGCGATTACGCATGCTCTAGCGTCATCTCTTAGCAATGAACAGATTACCGTAAATGCCATTTCACCCGGCTGGATTCACACAGGCGACTTCTCACAATTAACAGACATTGATCATAATCAGCATTTTTCTAGACGCGTTGGTAAGCCCGATGATATTGCAAGGGCGTGTTTGTATTTAACAGCAAGAGAGAATAATTTTGTAACGGGGATTAACCTAGTAGTTGATGGTGGTATGACGAAAAAAATGATTTATGAAGAATGAGAAATGGCAACTTTTGAAAAACCTATTTCTGCCATTTAAGCAAAATATATGATAAAATAAACTAAAAATTTAAAAAATAGGAAGGAGGATTATAAATGAAGCTGCCTATTATACAAACAAAACTGCGAATCCCCGTTATTAAAGATGAATTTATTAGGCGTGCTAAACTTACTAGAAAAATGAAGAAAATACCTGAGTACCCCTTGACCATTATTCATTCGGGAGCTGGTTTTGGAAAAAGTACGGCACTGGCTTTGTTTATGAGGGATGAAAAAATCCCAGGCTGCTGGTACTCCATTTCTTCAATGGATGACGACATCCTTCCATTCCTTTCCTATATCATTCATTCGATTAGAGGTTTGGTTCCTGATTTTGGCCAGGAAATTGCAAAACATATCGAAACCATGGACCGTTACATACGGGAAGAAGATTTGAGTTATTTATGCACCTTGTTTATAAATGAAATCTTTGAAGTTGATTCTGATATTACGTTGATATTGGATGACTATCATCAAATTGAGCATTCCTATACGATTAACAGCTGGATTGAAAAATTACTACAGCATATTCCGGCTAATTTACATTTAGTGATTTCAAGTCGAAGCCGACCTAACTGGAAGCATTTAACGAAAATGAAGGTTAACGGGCAGTTACTAGAAATTACCCGGGAAGATTTAGTTCTTACTATAGACGAAATGGAATTATTATTAACCGACCTTTATGGATTGGAAATAGAACCCACACACTTACAAAGTATCTATCAATTAACAGAAGGCTGGATTATCGCATTATGTATGATTGCACAGCAAATTCCACTTACTGGAGATATCTCCGCACTCTTTGAACACTCTACTTATTCACTTCAGGACTTATTCGACTACTTAGTAATGGAAGTCTTTTCAAAACAGCCGCCCATCATTCAGCAATTTTTGGAACAAACATCCATTTTAGATGTAATGGAAGAAGAGCTTTGCGATGAAGTAATTGGAATTCATGGTGCTTCTAATATGCTCGAGCAATTAAAGGAACGAAATTTGTTCATCCAAAAGATTGGATTAAAGCATTATCGCTACCATGCGCTTTTTAAGGAATTTCTAGAAAACGCTTTCTCGAAAAATAACCCCTCCGCCTATTCGGCACTCCATGAGAAATGTGCAAGATTCTATGAAAAAAAATCGCTGTGGGAAGAGGCTCTCTATCACTATAAAAAGATCAATCATTATAAAGCAATCGCATCCATCTTACAGGATCAGGGCGTTAACATGCTTGAGGGCGGAAAACTAAAAAGCCTGTCTGATCATTTAATGTTGATACCTGTCCATGAGTTGGACACGTATTATCTTCTCTGGTTTCTAAAAGCAGAGGTCCTCAGGTATCGTTCCCAATATCAAGAGGCAGAGAAATGTTATGATAAAACCTACTTAGAGGCCGGGAAGAGGAATGATTATCTCGGGATGAGCAAGGCGTTAGAAGGAAAAGCGAAGATTTATTTAGATACCATCCAGCCTCATCAAGCCGAAAGATTATTGTATGAAGCGATTGAAGCCAGAGAAAAAAGTACTAGTCCAGAATCGGAAAAGGCGAGGCTATATTATTTGCTTTCTGAAAATCTTCTGAATGCTGGAAAATCAACCAACGCGGAAAAATGGCTGCAAAAAGCAAAAGACTCCAGCCCGGCGATAGTAGATGGAAATATAGAAGCAAGATTGTATTTAAGAACTGGCCGGTTTGAGAAAGCAAAAAAGGCCTTATACAACCAAAAAGTAGAATTGTCAGCTGAAAATGGTACTGCTCTTCCGAAGTCACATAGAGAAACAGATTTGCTATTGTCGTTAATAGAAGCCTTTATGGGGGAAGGATTAAATGCCAAGGATTTAGCACAAGCAGGCATACAACAAGGTATCAGTTTAAAAGCACCTTTTGTGGAGGCATGCGGCTGGATTCGGATGGGGCATGCAGTCCAAATTCTTAATAAATATGACTCAGATTTAGCCGAACAGTGCTACAATACGGCTTTGGATATTATGGATACTCTTAATGTAGAAAGGGGAAAAGCCGAACCGTTAATGGGTCTTTGTATCCTGTATGGAACTAGAGGAGAATATGAGCGTGCCCTAGATGCCGGAAAAAAAGCATTGCTAGAGACGGAAAAAGTGCAGGATATCTGGCTTTCCGCTCTTATCAGTCTGTGTATGGGGATTACTTGTATTTATAACGAAAGAGTAAATAAGGGACTAAATTACTTAGAAAAAACAAGAGAATTATTTTATCAATGTGAGGATTCTTTTGGACAAATGTTATCCAGTTTCTGGATCTCTTATATTTACTTTCTAGAAAAAGAAGAAGATATGTTTAGGCAGACAATCGATAAGTTTTTATATATGATTCAAACCTATGAATTTGAGTTCTTCTTCCATAATGTGTCATTATTTAGCCCGAGGGATTTACAAATGGTCGTTCCGTTATTAATAGAATGTACAAAAGGGAATATTCATAGGTCATATGCGGTAAAAATCCTTCAGGATATTGGGATTACTGGATTGGATTCACATCCTGGCTATTCGATCAGAGTTCAAACACTGGGTCAATTTAAAATTTGGCTTGGGGAAAAGGAAGTTGCTGAAAAAGATTGGCAGCGTGAAAAAGGCAAGGAATTGTTTCAGCTCTTTATTACCGTTAACGAACTGATTTCCAAAGAAGAGATATTCCAAATTCTTTGGCCTAATCAAGATACTAAAAATGCTGACCGTGATTTTAAAGTTGCATTAAATAGTCTCCATCATGTTCTAGAGCCAATGCGGAAGGCGAGGGCAGCCCCCTTTTTTATTATCAGAGAAGGAATGTTTTATGGATTAAATCCACATGCGAAAGTTGAACTAGATACAACGCAATTTCAAACATTAATTCAAAATGGGCTAAATGAAACGTCCCAAGAGAAAGTGATACCTCTTTTGGAAAAAGGCTTAAAACTTTATCAAGGGGAATACTTGCCAGAACGAAGATATGATGATTGGTGTATAAGTAAACGAGAGAGTATGCTGGTTTACTTCTTACGAGCTGCTGAAAGAATCGCTCAAATTATGGTTCGACAAGAGAAATATGATCATGCTATCTTTTGGTGTGAAAAAATACTTAAACGCGACCGCACTTGGGAAGAAGCCTATCGATTGTTAATGTATTGTTTTTATCGTAAAAACAATCGTCCACAGGCAATGAAATGGTATCAAAAATGCAAGGTGGTATTGGAAGAAGAGCTCGGAGTATCTCCTCTAGAACCAACGAAACAAATGCACGACATGATACTCGAATCAGAAAAGTATATTGATCGAATCGAGCAGCCTTAATGCAGGGCTGTTTTTTTGTCTTTGTCTGACTTCCCGAGGGCGCATACCTTGCCTTGTAACTTCTCTGTAACTCTACTTTTCTATTATTAACTCAAAGCTTTGCAAGTTTTGATTTAAATAATAAGGGGGAAAAGAAGTGAAGGCTTTTCGTGGAAAAGGGATTTTGTTAGGATTTCTAATTTTTATCATGATATTTGCTACAGCATGCAGTTCTGACAAGACTAAGGGAGAGACAAGTAGTAATGGAGAAAAGGCCGAGAATAAAGAGCCAATTAAAATTGGTGTTCTTGCCTCAACAACTGGTGCCTTAGAATCTTATGGTAAACAAACGTTAAGAGGTTTTGAGCTTGGACTTGATTATGCAACGGAAGGAAAAATGGAAGTTGCAGGAAGAAAAATTGAGTTTGTGGTTGAGGATACAGAAACAAAGCCAGAAGTTGCTGTCCAAAAAGCAACCAAGCTTTTAGAAGAAGATGAAGTGGACTTCTTAGTTGGATCATCCAGCTCTGCAGATACATTAGCAGTCCTGCCGCTTGCTGAAGAATATCAAAAGATTATGATTGTTGAACCAGCTGCTGCAGATAGTATTACAGGGTCAGAATTTAATAAGTACATTTTCCGTTCAGCGCGAAATTCTTCACAGGATGCCGTTGCGGGCGCAGCTGCAATTGCGGATAAAGGTGTAAAAATTGCTACCCTTGCTCCAGATTATTCGTTCGGACGTGACGGGGTTGCAGCCTTTAAAGAAGCGGCTGAAAAGCTAGGTGCAGATATTGTATTAGAAGAGTATGCAGACCCTGCTGCAACTGATTTTACCTCAAACATTCAAAAGATTATTGATGCAAAACCAGATTATTTATTTGTTGTTTGGGCGGGTGCAAACTCTCCTTGGAAGCAAATTTCTGATATGAAGGTTCAAGACAAGGGAATCAAAATTTCAACTGGTGCTCCGGATATTGCAGCTTTGGCTACTATGGAACCGCTAGTTGGCATGGAAGGCTTCACTGTTTATTATCATGATCTTCCTAAAAATGAAATTAATGATTGGCTCGTTACTGAACATAAGAAGCGATTCAACGGAGATGTTCCTGATTTATTTACACCAGGTGGCATGAGTGCAGCGATTTCGATTGTTGAAGCATTGAAGAAAACCAAAGGCGACGCCGACGCCGATAAACTAATTGAAACAATGGAAGGCATGAGCTTCGAGACACCAAAAGGAAAAATGACCTATCGCGCAGAAGATCACCAGGCCCTTCAAGCACTATACGCCATTAAACTAGAAAAGAAAGACGGCGTACCTTACCCAGTCCCAGTGCTAATGCGAGAACTAACACCAGAAGAAACCGCACCTCCTGTCCGTAAGTAAGAAGGTGTTCGTCAATAATCACTGTATCGAAGCTAAATGCTAATTTTGGCACTCTGTTAATTGGAGCGGAAGGCACGAAGACTCCTGCGGGAGGACGGGTCAGGTGAGACCCCACAGGCGCTTTAGCGTCGAGGAGGCTCACCGGACCGCCCGCGGAAAGCGAAGTGCCTGGAGGGGAAATCAACAGACAACGATAACACATCCAAATCATATGAGGGTTCGACCTGTTATTATCGGTCACCCTCTTCCTTATTTCTATCTACAAGATCGGTGGTGAAAGTATGACAACTTTAATTGAAACAAACGATTTATCCATAACCTTTGGGGGACATACAGCAGTTGATTCAGTCAGCATTTCAGTTCCAGAAAAACACTTTAAATCCATCATTGGTCCAAATGGCGCAGGAAAAACAACATTCTTTAATCTTTTAAGCGGTCAATTGAACCCTACGAATGGAAAAATTTATTTTCGGGGAAAGGATATCACAAAACTTTCTTCAACGAAGCGAACAAGAGAAGGGATTGGACGTTCTTTTCAAATTACCAATGTATTTCCTAATTTAACTGTCCTTGAAAATGTAAGACTTGCCGTTCAATCTAGAGCCGGAGTTCGCTATCAGATGTTATTTCATTATAAAAAATATCGTGAATTTGAAGCGAAGGCCCTAGAGTGGCTAAGGCTTGTGCTATTAGACGATAAAGTTGACTCATTTGCCATCAATTTGGCACATGGAGAAAAGAGAAAGCTCGAAATGGCTATGCTCCTTGCGCTTGAAACCGAGGTCCTTTTATTAGATGAACCGACTGCTGGTATGTCATTAGAAGACGTGCCTGCAATATTAGAAGTCATCAAAAGAATTAAGGAACAGGGAAATCGAACAATCATTTTAATTGAGCACAAGATGGATATGATATTAGACTTATCAGATTCTGTCATGGTGTTATTTAATGGCAGGTTGCTTGCGGACGGAACACCTGAAGAGATTATGAAAAATGAAACGGTCCAATCTGCTTATTTAGGAGGTGTCAGCGTGTGAGCGAGCTGCTGAAGCTTAATAATATCGAGACATATATTGGACAATATCATATTTTGCAGGGTGTTTCTCTTGAAGTGAAAAAAGGTGAGGTAACAGTACTGCTCGGAAGGAATGGCGCCGGAAAAACGACAACATTACGGACCATCATGGGTCTAAATCCAGCTTCAAAAGGAAGTATTGTTTATAAAGGAGAAGAAATCCAGTCCTTGCCGACGTATACCATCGCCCAAAAGGGAATAGGATATGTTCCGGAAGACCAAGGTATTTTTGCTGGATTGACAGTCGAAGAGAATATGAAAGTAGCCATTCAAAAAGAAAACGAAGAAACAAATAAGCGGCTTGAATATATCTTAAATTTGGTCCCTGACTTAAAAAAGTTTTGGAAAAAACCAGGCGGGTTATTGAGCGGTGGTCAAAAACAAATGCTTTCGATCGCCAGAGCCTATGTAAATGATAACGAATTGTTATTAATTGATGAGCCAAGTAAGGGGTTGGCCCCTATTGTTGTCGAGAAGGTGATGGAATCCATCCTGCAAATGAAGGACCAAACCACAATCGTCTTAGTGGAACAAAACTTCATGATGGCCAGTACCATCGGTGATTGCTTTTATATTATCGATGATGGAAGAACGGTAAGTACCGGCCCAATGAAACAGTTAAAAGAAGATGAGGAAATGAAACGAAAGTACTTGGGGATTGCGTAGGGAAGGAGGAACGGGTTGGATGGAGCTATTGTTTAATTTGACATTAAATGGACTTGCAACAGGAATGCTGATTTTCTTATTAGCAGCAGGATTGACGCTGATTTTTGGACTAATGGATGTACTTAACTTTGCCCATGGCGGATTATTTGCCTGGGGCGCTTATAGCGGGATATGGATTTATAGTACTACTGGGAGCTTTCTTTTTGGTATCATTGGAGCCATTCTGACTGGTTTCTTACTGGGGATTATCACTGAAAAGTGGATTATCAAGCCTGTTTACGGCAATCATGTTCAGCAAATTTTAATCACACTTGGCTTAATGTTGGTTTTATCAGAAATGTTAAAAGTCATATGGGGACCAAATCAATTAACAGCTAACCCTCCAGAATATTTGAGAGGCAGCTGGGAAATTGGCGACATGATTATCATTAAATATCGAGTATTCATCATCATTGTCGGGCTGCTCGTTTTTGCAGGCGTACAATTCTTGCTCAAAAATACGAAAATAGGTCTGGTTGTCCGGGCTGGAGTTATGAATAAGGAAATGGTTCAGGCGTTGGGAATTAATATTAAGAAGGTATTTATGTTTGTATTTATGATTGGTTCTGGAATGGCTGCACTAGGCGGAGTACTTTTTGGACCTTACTCAGGAGTTATTCACGCTGGCATGGGTATGGAATTTGCGATACTAGCTTTTATTGTGGTTGTTATTGGCGGGATGGGAAATTTCACTGGGTCTGTTATGGCAGCGATTTTGGTGGGTTTGTCAGGTTCGTTCATGGCGTATTATGTGCCTGAATTATCCTTAGCAGTAAATATGCTTTTAATGGCAGTAGTGTTAATCGTTAAGCCACAAGGACTTTTTGGAGGGAAGGGGTGAGCGTATGAGGTGGATTGTCAATAATCGAATGAATGCTATTTATCTTATCATTGCTGCTTTTCTACTTCTTCTTCCCTTCGTCTATGAATCAAGGAATATGCTGATCCTCTTAACACAAATTTTTGTATTTGCAATCCTTGCGATGAGCTATGATTTACTACTGGGCTTTACCGGAATTGTTTCCTTTGGGCATGCGATGTTTTTTGGTATCGGGGCCTACTCGATTGGGATATTCATGAAGCGTTTTGAGCCTACTATGCTTCATTTTATTTATGCCGTACTGGCCACCATTTTGATTACTGCGATCGTTAGTTTTATTGTTGGTTTGCTTACACTAAGGTTGAAAAGTCATTTTTATGCAATGTTAACAATGGCATTGGCGGGTTTATTTTTAGTATTAGCGGAAAAGTGGCGGACATTGACGTTCGGAAATGATGGATTTACGTTTCGGGTACCGGAAATTTTCATTGATCGGACCAATTTTTACATCATATGTTTAGTCTCCATGATAGCTGTATTTATAATTCTAAAACGCTTCACGAATTCCCCGCTTGGGAGAGTTTTGCAGGCGATTCGAGAAAATGAACAACGAACAGAGTCCTTAGGCTATCAAGTATTACATTATAAGATTGCAGCTAGTGTCGTTTCTGGTGTGTTAGCGGGAATAGCGGGTATCTTTTATGCAATGTCCCTACGCTATGTGAATACGAGCGTATTTACGATGGATATTACCTTAGATGCTTTATTAATGACGATAATCGGTGGTGTGGGTACCTTAGTTGGTGCCATTATTGGTGCAGGATTAATTGAATTTGCCCATGATGGGTTAACAGAACTGGCAAAAGAACATTGGATATTTGAGCGTTGGATTATTTTCTTTGGCATTATTTATATACTAGTTGTCATTTTCTTCCCATTAGGTATTGTGGGAACACTAAGGAATTTCACTTGGAAACGAAGTAAACAGGAAACTGCTAAGAAAAAAGAAAACCTAGCTGGATAGGGGGAGGCTGATGGAATCATTACAAATTGCATCCTTCGTCGTTCGTTTTCAACTTGCCGCTGTTGATAAAGAAACAGGTAAAAAACAATGGAGAATTAAAGTAACCCATGTGCAAGAAGAACGAGAAACATTATTTGAGACCATCGAAGAAGCAACTGCATTTATGAAGTCAATGGTAGAAGACTCTTAGTTTAGGAGGTGAGAGTTTTGGGAATAGGAATTGTTAGTATGGGTCTTTACCTTCCAGATGAATACATGACTGGTGACGAGATAGCAGAAATCGCTGGTATCCCCTCACATATTGTTGAAGAAAAGATGGGGATTAAGAAGAAACATGTACCAGGCGATAATGATCATACATGTGAGATGGGGATTCTTGCGGCAAAGCAGGCAATAGAAAGAGCAGGTATAGATCCTTTGGAAATTGATGTTGTCATTTATATTGGCGAAGAACATAAAGAATATCCACTTTGGACGGCTGGAATCAAACTCCAGGAAGCTGTTGGAGCACTAAATGCATGGGCATTTGATGTTGCTTTACGATGTGGAACAACTGTGATGGCGCTTAAAGTCGCAAAAAGCATGATGATGGCAGATCCAACGATAAAAACTGTACTGCTGGCAGGCGGATACCGAAATGTTGATTTCATAGACTACCAGAACCCGCGGACGCGCTTTATGTTTAACTTAGGTGCAGGCGGTGGAGCCATTCTATTGAAAAAAGACCATTACGAAAACGTCTTGTTAGAAACGGAGCTAATCACTGATGGTTCTTTTTCCGAGGATGTTGTGGTTGTTTCTGGAGGTACAAAACATCCAATAACAAAAGAGGCTATTGAACATCGTCTAAATAAACTCGATGTCCTTGATCCTGATGGAATGAAACAGCGATTGGAACAAAAATCAATGGTCAATTTTATTAAGGTGATTAGGGAATCCATTAGAAAAAGTGGTTATAAAGAAGAAGATATTTCTTATCTGTCCATGCTCCACATGAAACGGTCTGCTCATGAATATGTATTAAAAGAATTAGGATTAACGCCGGAACAATCAATCTATCTTGAGGAGTACGGACATATCGGTCAAATTGATCAAATTTTATCACTAGAGCTTGCATTAAAAGAAGGGAAGATATCAGATGGTGACCTAGTCGTTTTTGTTAGTGCTGGGATCGGTTATGCATGGGGAGCAACTGCAATAAAATGGGGGAAGGTGAGTTAAATGGCTAAAGTAACGATAAAAGAAGTACAGTTACCAAATGGAGAAACCATTGCCTATCGAGAGCGGCAAGGCGGGGAAAAAGGGGTATTACTCATACATGGAAATATGACTTCTTCTAAACATTGGGACCTTGTTCTAGATAATATGTCTGAGGAATATAAGTTATATGCTTTGGATTTACGCGGGTTTGGATTATCAAGCTACAATAAACTTATCACATCCATTAAAGATTTTTCAGATGATGTTAAGCTCTTCGTGGATGAGCTTGGCTTGAAGGATTTTGCGATTGTTGGCTGGTCAACTGGCGGTGCTGTCGCCATGCAATTTGCTGCCGATTACCCAGGGTATTGCAATAAGCTGATACTACTAGCTTCGGAATCTACTAGGGGGTATCCATTTGATGGAAAGCTAAGTGAGACCGAGACGCCTAGAAGATTTTCATCCTATGAAGAGATTAAACGTGATTTAATTCGGACCATACCTGTGCAAGCAGCCTACGACACAAATAATGTTGAATTATTGAAACTGATTTGGAACGCTGTCATCTATACACACAATCAGCCGGCTCCAGAGCTTTATGATGAGTATGTTCAGGATATGAGAACACAGCGAAACTTAGCGGAGGTACACCATTCAAACAATACCTTTAATATCAGTCATCATCATAATGGACTTGTAGAAGGAAATGGGCTAGTGGATAAAATTAATGTACCTGTTCTAGTATTAAGAGGAGAACGTGATTTTGTGGTAACAGCAGAGATGACAAAAGAGCTGGTAGAGGATTTAGGACCAAAAGCCAAATTTGTTGAGTTGAAGGACTGTGGTCATTCACCACTTGTTGACGACTTACCGCTATTATTACATGAGGTTACAAATTTCCTAAATACGGAGGTGCTTTAATGAGATTAAAAGATAAAGTGGCCATCATTACGGGAGCAGCTAATGGTATTGGATTCACTGCAGCTGAAACCTTTGCTAAAGAAGGTGCAAAGGTTGCTATGGCAGACTTTAATGTAGAACAAGGTGAAAAAAGTGCAGAGGAATTAAGAAGAAAAGGCTATGAAGTGACCTTTTTCCAAGTAAATGTTGCACAGCGTTCAAGTGTGGATGAAATGGTTGGAAAAGTCCGCGAAACCTACGGAAATATTAGTATCCTGATCAATAATGCAGGAATCACAAAAGATGCCATGCTTTCGAAATTAAAGGCTGAGGATTTTCAAGCAGTTGTGGATGTTAATCTTACAGGGGTATTTCACTGTACACAAGCAGTTTTACCGTCGATGCTTGAAATTGGAAAAGGTAAGATTATTAATACTTCTTCTGTATCAGGTGTGTATGGGAATGTCGGTCAAACGAATTATGCCGCCACGAAAGCTGGTGTGGTTGGGATGACAAAAACATGGGCAAAAGAACTTGGGCGTAAAGGAATAAATGTGAATGCCGTGGCACCTGGTTTTATCGAAACTGGAATGACCGCGAAAGTTCCGGAAAAAATATTAGACCAAATGAGACAGATGGTACCATTAGCACGGCTTGGGAAGCCAGAAGAGATCGCAAACGCGTACCTGTTTTTAGCATCTGATGAATCGAATTATGTAAATGGAACCGTCCTTCATGTAGATGGGGGAATAATGATGTAGCGAAGCGGCCTTTTGGGGCCGTTTTTCTCTTTTATTAAAATTTTGTAGATATTCACTGGAAGTGTGTAGATATATTTCAAAAGTGTGTAGATATATTCCGAAAATGTGTAGATATAGATTGATTTCGTGTAGAAATACATTAAAAGTGTGTAGATATATGTTCCCCGACACATGAACAGTACCAAAATAGGTTGATTTGTAACTATCCAGTAACTGAAATTAAATAGAATGGTGTCATCTAGTTGTGAAGGAGCGATTGTTCGGTGAGGTGGGAACTTGATTGGCTGGAAAATAGAGCAAGGTTATCGCCAAATAAGAATGCAGTCATTCTTGAAGATAATAATATGAAATGGACTTATAGAGAATTAAATAATCGTTCATCCTCGGTGGCTGGCTGGTTAAAAAATCAAGGTGTGAAAAAAGGCGATCGAATAGCACTATTGTCGCCGAATGATATTAGTTATTTTGATTTGCTCTTTGCCTGCGGGAAAATTGGGGCAATTTTTGTTCCGCTCAATTGGCGTCTGTCCGTACATGAATTACATGAACTTATGTTGGATTGTACACCCGTATTGCTTGGAGTTCATCAAAAGTTTGAGAATATGTTTACGCCACTGGAAACAGCTGTACCCCAATCTTTTTATGTTGGGGAGGCTAAGTACGACGAGATAGTTAACCAAAGTTATGATCATAGGTTTTTTGATAATATATCCGAACTGGATCCATTAGCAATGATCTATACAGGAGGAACGACGGGCAAACCAAAAGGAGTTGTATTAAGCCACCAATCCATTCAATGGAATGCAATTAATACTATTCTCAGTTGGAACTTATCTGAAGAGGATGTAACAATCAACTACATGCCGATGTTTCATACAGGCGGACTAAATGCGTTATCGATCCCTATATTAATGATTGGCGGAACGGTCGTTATGGGAGACCAATATACAGGACAAAAAGTGGTTCATTCCATCCAAAAATACAACTGTACCATCATTCTCCTTGTACCGACCATGTACCATCTACTCATTCAAACAGAGGAGTTCCAGAAAAGTGAATTTCCCTCGATGAAAATTTTCTTGTCAGGAGCGGCACCTTGTCCATTACAAGTTTACGAAACCTTTCAGAAAAAAGGATTGGCTTTTAAAGAGGGGTATGGTTTAACTGAGGCAGGACCGAATAATTTCTATATACATCATGCCGACGCAGAAGTGAAACGGGGTTCAGTAGGAAAGCCAATGTTATTTAATGCCATAAAACTTGTTAAGGAAAATGGTCAGGAAGCAAAAGTCAACGAAGTTGGAGAACTTTTAATCAAAGGAAAACATTCGTTTTCACATTATTGGAATAACGAACTCGCCACACAAGAAACGAAAAATGGAGGCTGGGTTCACACCGGAGACTTAGCCAAGAAGGATGAGGAAGGATTCCATTATATTGTCGGTAGAAAAAAAGATATGATCATCACAGGAGGTGAAAATGTCTATCCTCTAGAGATTGAACATTGGATAGCTGCACACCCGGGTGTTGATGAGGTGGCAGTGATTGGACTGCCAGATGAAAAATGGGGGGAACTTGTTACCGCTTTTATTGTCCCTAAACATTCTCATGTCATTGAGGAAGAAGAACTTATCGTTTATTGCGAAAAAAAGCTAGGAAGATACAAAATTCCAAAGAAGTTCATTCAACTAGAAGAACTTCCAAAAACACATGTTGGAAAAATTGATAAAAAGAAATTAAAGGAATTTAGTAAGCAAATATAAAAGGAGAACCGCCGTGGTTCTCCTTTTCGTTATTTTTGGGCAAGTTTTAGGGCTGTATTGGAAATATTCAAATCAACTTGAAGCTGTTCACTCAAGTCATGGGGGTGATAAAAGCCTCTTGCAATCATATAATTCGTTATTTTTTCGTGGGTAGCAATGGCGGTATTTAATTGTTCCCTCAGAGCAGCCTTTAACTCTGGTGTACCTGCCTCAGTAATCGCGACAGCATAATTTCTTACCCCTGCTTTAGCTGAAATGAGAAAGTCAGTTGCAATGACTTGGTCGGTCATACCACCCATCCCCATTAAATTTTGAATAAGTTGATTCATGCATTTTCACTCCTATCTGTTAAAAACTTCTGGAGCTGTTGTATATGCTGTGTCCCGGTGGCAGCATCTTCTGAAAGAATGGCCTTCAATTCTGGATCTTGAGCCAAGACACTCATTGTAGTGGCTTTTGTTAAACAAAGATTTTTAAAGGTTAGTAATTCATGAAGGTCAAGCGTCTCGTGAAGACCAAGATATTTTGTCATTGTTTTCCCTCCAAAACGTACAATCTTATTCCTTTTTATATTTTCTAAGTCCAATGTCGATTATTCATTTTGCATAAAAGGAAAAGTAAATTGGAGAAAATACAACTAATACTTGGAGGTGAGTGTGTTGGTCAACGAAACCTTAGCCTTACATGAAACAATGGAAACTCATGAGATTCTTAATTTTAAAACAGTTTGTTTACTTCGTTCAAAACTAATGCAGGGAATCTGCTTCGATAATGAGTTAAAAGTACTTATGGAAAAGGATGTTCAACAATCTATTAAAGATATTAATGAACTCGTAAGCTTTTATAAACAAAGCCAATTGCTACAATAAGTGAGGTGGAAAGTATGGAAGATTATTTAGACCCAAGGAACGCTGAGGGTATGCCAAGTTTGGCTGATTCGGCTTTCGCGATGGATTTTTTATTATCGGTTAAAAATGGCATACGCAATTATGGATTTGCAATCACAGAGACTGCAAATCCAGAACTTAGAAGAATCTTTCACAAGCAAATGGAGGCAGCCATCGATTTGCATACAGAAATAGCAGATTTAATGATTAAGAAAGGCTGGCTGCACCCACATAACTTTAAAGAGCAGTATCCGGTTGATATGAAGGCTGCGGAGACAGCCGTCCAGATTGCTAAACTAAACCTTTACCCTAACGATACTGATCGTCAAGGGATGTTTGCAACGCCAAACCAGTAAAAGGAGGGGATTTAAGATGAAGGCTGTTACATATCAAGGAATTAAGAATGTAGAAGTGAGAGAAGTCAAAAACCCAAGTATCAAAAATTCAGATGATATTATTGTTAAAATTACCTCCTCAGCCATTTGTGGATCAGATTTACATTTGATTCATGCGATGATTCCAAATTTGCCAACAGACTTTGTAATCGGTCACGAGCCTATGGGTATTGTCGAGGAAGTGGGGCCAGAGGTCACGAAATTAAAAAAAGGGGATCGAGTCATCATTCCGTTTAACGTTAGCTGTGGTCACTGCTGGTATTGTACTCACGACCTAACCAGTCAATGTGACAATGGAAATCCTCATGGTCAAGGAAGTGGTTTTTTCGGTTATTCGGAAACAACTGGCGGCTATGCTGGCGGACAAGCTGAATATATGAGGGTCCCTTTTGGGAATTTCACTCCATTTAAAATTCCGGAAAATTGTGAAGTGGAAGACGAGAAACTTGTCCTGCTTGCTGATGCGGCACCTACGGCTTATTGGAGTGTTGACCATGCAGGGGTAAAGCCTGATGATACGGTTATCGTATTAGGGTGCGGTCCTGTAGGATTACTTGCACAAAAGTTTGCCTGGTTAAAAGGTGCGAAAAGAGTGATAGCGGTTGATTATATCAACTATCGACTTCAGCACGCAAAACGGACAAACAAGGTCGAAATTGTTAATTTTGAGGACCATGAAAATGTCGGGGACTATTTGCTTGAAATTACTCAGGGTGGAGCAGACATTGTCATCGATGCAGTCGGAATGGATGGAAAAATGACCCCGATGGAGTTTTTAGCATCTGGAATGAAGCTTCACGGTGGTGCAATGGGAGCTATTGTCATTGCCAGTCAGGCAGTCAGAAAAGGTGGAACCATCCAACTAACAGGAGTTTATGGGGGAAGATACAATGCGTTTCCACTAGGTGACATCTTCCAGCGCAACGTTGATATCAAAACGGGACAGGCGCCAGTCATTCCTTATATGTCTTTTCTGTATGATATGATTAACCAGCGAAAGATTGATATAAGTGACATCATTACTCATGTATTGCCACTTGATCAGGCCAAGCATGGATATGAAGTGTTTGATACAAAAACTGAAGATTGTATTAAGGTTATTCTTAAACCGTAAACAAAAATGGGCTGGAGGATATCCAGCCTTCCTACTTGATCCATTCCCTAGCTCCTTCAATAAATAACTTAGATAACATAGACTGCGTCTTGTTTTTGTTATAAACAAGATAGAAATATCGTTCATCATGGAATTCATTGATTTCATGAATCGTTAATAAATTTCTTTCGAGATATTCGCTAGCTGCCATCTTAGAAATAATGGCAATACCGATTTCCTGGAATACAAACTCAATTAGACTTTGCCCGTTTTCAGTATAGGCTACAATATTCATTTGATCCTTTGATATCTGATTTTTTTTCAGAAATTTTTCAATCAGAGAGTTTGTTCCTGAGTCAGAGTTTCTCATAATGAATGGGTAACTTAAAAGGTCTTGAATATTGACAGGTCCGACAATGTTAGATTGCTTTGATGTGATCAGCACCAGGTGTTCCTTCAATAAAGGGATATAGCATAACTTTTCGTTATCGTATTTTTCGCCTAATATACCGAAATCAACTGAACCATTTAGGACCTTATCAGCTATGTTTTTGGATGATGATTGGTTTATATGGAATGTTGCTTTTGGATATTGCTGTCTAAATTGCTTAACCATTTTTGGAATCATAAATTGCCCAGGTACGGAACTGGCACCGATTCGAATCATTCCTCTAAGCTCTGTTGCTCCCTCTTTTAAGTCTAGCATCGCTTGGTCTTTCAGTAATAATAGCTTTAAAGCCCACTGATACAAACGTTCACCTGATGGTGTGAGAATAATTTCTCTGCCAACTCGATCAAAGAGATTTACATTTAGAGTTCTTTCTAATGCTTGAATATGTGAACTAACTGTTGATTGACTTAAAAATATATCTTCAGCGGCTTTAGAAAAGCTCTTATGTTCAACTACTTTCGTAAATACATGCAATTGATGTAGATCCATTGGTTCTGCTCCTTTACTATTTACAAAATCGATTTATAATCATTGATAGAATAGATAAAATGAATTTATCTCATCATATCATTTTTTTATAATGAAAGTAATACTGTGATGGGAGCTGAATGGATGTCACTCCAATATGTACCGGATCTTATCTATGACGCAGGCAAAACCAGATAAGAAGAGCTCGTAAGTAACCTTTCCTTCACTATGAAAAAATTGAACAAGGGACATATACTCGAAATCATATCGACTGAACCAGGTTTGAAAGAAAAACTGCCTTCCTGGTGCAGACTAGAAACACATCTATTACTTGATCGAAAAGATTTTGGTGAAAGTAGTTATTACTATATAGAAAAGCGCTAAAGACCTTTCTTATGATTTGGTCTTTTTTTCTTTTATAAAAGAATATTTGCCTTTTCGTTGTTAAACACTCAATATTAATAAGACAAAATATTGTTAGGGATAGAGAAAGTAGGGATTTTGTTGCCTGATTTTAAATCATTAGGTATTTCTGAGTCAATTGTAAATAAATTAAGGAGCTACGGTGTAGCCCAACCAACACCGATCCAAGAAAAATCAATACCAATTGTAATGGATGGTAAAGATGTGATTGCACAAGCCCAAACAGGAACAGGAAAGACATATGCGTTCATACTGCCAATTCTAGAAAAAATAAATCCGAACACCTCACATGTACAAGCTCTAATTGTTACACCGACTAGGGAATTGGCTCTACAAATTACGGATGAATTTCAAAAGTTGACGGAAGATATTCCAGGAGTCGATGTACTTGCTGTCTATGGAGGACAGGATGTTGATAAACAATTAAAAAAGCTAAAGAGGAACGTTCAGATTGTGGTTGGTACCCCAGGAAGGCTGTTAGATCATATCGGGAGAGGAACGGTTCAATTATCGGAAGTATCCTTTCTAGTTCTTGATGAAGCAGATCAAATGCTCCACATTGGTTTTTTGAATGAAGTGGTGGATATTATCAGTGAAACACCAAAAACACGTCAGACCATGCTGTTTTCTGCTACTATGCCAGAAGAAATAAGAACGTTAGCTAACAAGCATATGCGTAATCCACATTATATCCAAGTTGAAAAAACGCAGGGCCCCGCTGAAAATGTTAAACTCATTGCCATTCATACGATTGATAGAGCGAAGCAAGGGACTCTTATTCAGTTGGTTGAAACACATCGACCATATTTAGCTGTTATTTTTTGTCGAACAAAACGAAGAGTCTCAAAGCTATACGAGGTGTTAAAATCACATAAATTCTTGTGTGATGAACTACATGGTGATTTATCACAAGCAAAGAGAGAACAGGTGATGAAACGTTTCAGAGATGGGGAAATTCAATTATTGATAGCAACAGATGTGGCTGCAAGAGGGTTGGATGTTGAAGGCGTAACACATGTTTTTAACTATGACATTCCACAGGATGCTGAAAGCTTTATCCATCGAATTGGAAGAACAGGAAGAGCTGGTACAAAGGGCATGGCCATTACTTTATACTCATCAGATGATCGCCAAACTCTAGATATGATTGAAAAAGAACTAAATATTACTATTCAAAAACAAAACATCGGTAACACCGGAAGTGACCAAAAAAATGACCAAAAACCACCTAAGCAAAAGAATTACCAAGGTAAAAAGGATGAAAAACAGAGAACCACTGGTGGTAATAGGCGGGATAATAAACCTCATGCTTCGTCTAGAAATAGCGGGAAGTCAAAATCGGATAGGAGCAAGCCATCTACCTCCACTCATGCAGGCGCCAGAAGGGATAGGAAAAGCACCACTACTGGAGTAGCGAAGAGCAGGCGGAGCAAATAAACAAGGGACTGAATTTACCTTCAGTCCCTTGTTTCTGTATTATTGTCCGATTCCAAGGTTCGATTTAACTAACACTTCATCATATTTTTTCAAGTCAGCCTTCTGGCTGGAGAGTTTCGTTCCTAGGTACCCTGCAATAAATCCTAATGGTATAGACACAATTCCTGGTGTCGTATATGGGAAAAGTGGATTCCCTACGAAGATAGCCTTTCCTACTTCAGGGCTGAAAACATTCGGGCTAATGATTACAAGTCCAATAGCGGAGATAAGTCCAACCACCATGGCCCAAATTGCTCCGGTAGTATTAAAACGTTTCCAGTAAATTGTATAAATAATAACCGGTAAATTTGCACTGGCGGCTACAGCAAATGCCAGTGATACAAGGAAAGCTACGTTAAGGGATTGAGCCCCTAAAGCTAAAACAATGGAGAGGACAGAAACACCAATTGCTGCCCAACGAGCCATACTAACCTGTTGTTTTTCTGTGGCTTTTCCTTTTTTAAGGATCTCGTTGTAGAAATCATGCGCAAAAGCTGACGCAGCAGTTAGAACAAGCCCTGCAACCACTGCAAGAATGGTAGCAAATGCTACTGCAGAAATAAACGCGAACAGCATATTTCCACCAAGAGCCTTTGCTAAAAGGGGAGCTGCCATGTTTCCAGCTGCATTTGCAGCAACTATATCAGTTGTACCAACAAATGCCGCAGCACCAAAGCCAAGGAATATTGTCATTACATAAAATATCCCAATGATCCACGTTGCATATACGACTGAACTTCGAGCAGTTTTTGCATCTTTAACCGTAAAGAAACGTACAAGAATATGAGGCAACCCAGCGGTACCTAATACTAGTCCCAAATTTAATGAAAGAGTGTCGATACCATCCTTGTATTTTACCCCTGGATTTAAGAACGCTTCCTTTAACGGAGTTGCTGTTTTCATTTGATCAAACATATCAGTAATACTAAAGTTAAATTTAGCAAAAACAACAATCGATATTAAAAAGGTACCACCCATTAGTAGTACAGCTTTAATAATTTGGACCCAGCTTGTTGCATGCATACCGCCAAAAATAACGTAAACCGTCATTAATACCCCAACAATTAAAACAGATGTAGTATATTCCAATCCTAATAATAATTTAATAAGTGCACCAGCTCCAACAAGCTGAGCGATCATATAAAAGATAGAAATGGTTATGGTGTTCATAGCAGCAAAACCACGAACCTTTTTGGCGTCAAAGCGCGCTGCAATCATATCAGCAAATGTATATTTTCCTAGATTACGCAGTGGTTCCGCCACCAAATACAGAACAACTAGATATGCCACTAAGAAACCGATACTGTAAAAGAATCCATCAAATCCTGTAAGTGCAACTGCACCAGCAATACCAAGAAAGGAGGCAGCAGACATATAATCACCTGCGATAGCCAATCCATTTTGCCAGCCAGTAAGGCCTCCTCCAGCAGTGTAAAACTCACTTGCGTTCTTTGTACGTTTCGAAGCGTAATATGTAATAACTAACGTTACGAAGACGATACCAAGAAACATGGTAAAAGCAGCAGTATTCATTGATTTTTACCTCCTTCTCTGACAACTTTTTCAGCTAAATCATCAAATTTGGCTGCCTTTTTGGAGTAAAGCATGCATAAACCCCATGTCATAACGAACTGAAGAAAAGCAAATACCCATGCCCAGGAAATACTGCCAATAAATTTGTTATTCAATACCGTTGAGTATGAAGTTAAAATGGGTAATGCAAAATAGAAACAAAAGAAGAAGATCGTGATAGGAATGATGAATTTTTTCTTTTCGGAGAGTAATCTTTGGAAAGAAGATGATTGAACAATAGCACTGTAATCGCTTTCGGAATTAGCTGTAATTTTCCGTGCCTCCATTGGAAGCTCCCCCTCTCAATGTAGAAAATGTACAAATTACTATTGTGGATAAAAATAAGTACATGACTGTTGTGCTTGCTATCTTCCTCCTTTTGATAACAGATTTTTCTAAATATTTATTTTTTTGTTACGTTTATTATTATAGGAGCAGAGTAATACATTTAGCAATAGGAAAAATTTCATTTTTTTGGAAAAAGTATTATTACTATATAGATAGTAAAAACCATTTGAGGTTAACTTTAGGCGTGAAGTATGTGAAGATAAAAAGAAAAAACCTTTGCAGCGCAAAGGTTTTTTGAAGATGGAGACTATCGGGATCGAACCGACGACCTCTTGCATGCCATGCAAGCGCTCTCCCAGCTGAGCTAAGCCCCCGTGTGTGGTACAAGAAAAATTATATCTTTCTCATACCATTCTTGCAATAGTATTTTTCATTTTTTAGTTAAAAAATTATTGACCCATACTTTCTATTTCAACCTTTTGCACCCCGTCTAGATTTGAAACAGAATCATACACATCTGTTGTTTTTTCACGGTAATCTACTGCAACTAATATCTGAACGAGATGGTCACCATTGTCTAAATCCTTTATACGTATCCGACGGATAATATATTTTCTCCCCATTAAGAATGAAATGGCATTTTCAATTTGGATTTTATCACTGATAAATAATTGAAGACTAATTTCTTTTTCTCTCAATTGTTTTGGTCCAATAAATTTCATAACGTAAGGTACTAATTCAACACTAATAATGAGTAATGCAACACCAACAAACGCTTCAATAAAAAAACCTGCTCCAACAGCAATTCCTATTCCGGCTGCTCCCCATATCATCGCGGCTGTTGTTAATCCAGAGATACTATCATTTCCCCGTCTAAGGATTACACCTGCCCCTAGAAAACCGATTCCAGAAACAATTTGTGCCGCAAGACGAAGAGGATCCATCGTAATTCTTACATGGTCAGAATCTGGAAACATATAAGCTGATTCTATTGAGACAATGGTAAGCAGGCAACTTACTACAGATATAACAAGACTTGTTTTAAGTCCTACAGGTTTTCGCTTTAATTCGCGTTCTAGTCCAATGATAAGTCCCAAAACAGCTGAAATACCGAGTTTTATTAATATATCGTAATCAATGTTCTCCATGGGCCTCACGTCCAATAATAGTAAGTATAGTAATTCTTAAATAAACATTCACTTTTATCATATGAAATCCCTTCTATATTAAAAAAGAATTTTCCTTATTTCTAAATATAATACAGAGATTATGGTTATTTAATAAGTTTTTTCGCTCTGCTTAGTTAATTAATGATAAACTACTTTAATTAAATATACAGCAAAGGTAGATAATATGAGTCTATGCTCATCCTTGATTATCCTTTGACAGTAGAAGATTCTTTATTCCCTTGATAGTATAGGGATCGATTTGAAAAAGAGGAGTGATCAAAAAAACTTTTAAAATTATATTGCAATCATTTTAATAACATGTTATATTAAATCTCGTCCTCTACGAGAGAGTCACACAACAAAAATAAAATTTAAAAAAGTTGTTGACTTCACGATAATGGATGTGGTAAATTAATGAGGTCGCTTTTGAGGTGTTAAGAAGTACAAACTCACTGATGACTGCAATTGTTCTTTGAAAACTAAACAAACAAGAACGTCAACAAAAAAATAATAGTTTCTTCTATAGAAACTAGCCAACGTAACAAATGAGCTAATCAACTTTCTTGGAGAGTTTGATCCTGGCTCAGGACGAACGCTGGCGGCGTGCCTAATACATGCAAGTCGAGCGAATCTTAAGGTGCTTGCACCTTTTGGTTAGCGGCGGACGGGTGAGTAACACGTGGGCAACCTGCCTGTAAGACTGGGATAACTTCGGGAAACCGGAGCTAATACCGGATAATCCTTTTCCTCTCATGTGGAAAAGCTAAAAGTCGGTTTACGCTGACACTTACAGATGGGCCCGCGGCGCATTAGCTAGTTGGTGAGGTAACGGCTCACCAAGGCGACGATGCGTAGCCGACCTGAGAGGGTGATCGGCCACACTGGGACTGAGACACGGCCCAGACTCCTACGGGAGGCAGCAGTAGGGAATCTTCCGCAATGGACGAAAGTCTGACGGAGCAACGCCGCGTGAGCGATGAAGGCCTTCGGGTCGTAAAGCTCTGTTGTTAGGGAAGAACAAGTATCGGAGTAACTGCCGGTACCTTGACGGTACCTAACCAGAAAGCCACGGCTAACTACGTGCCAGCAGCCGCGGTAATACGTAGGTGGCAAGCGTTGTCCGGAATTATTGGGCGTAAAGCGCGCGCAGGCGGTCCTTTAAGTCTGATGTGAAAGCCCACGGCTCAACCGTGGAGGGTCATTGGAAACTGGGGGACTTGAGTACAGAAGAGGAAAGCGGAATTCCACGTGTAGCGGTGAAATGCGTAGAGATGTGGAGGAACACCAGTGGCGAAGGCGGCTTTCTGGTCTGTAACTGACGCTGAGGCGCGAAAGCGTGGGGAGCAAACAGGATTAGATACCCTGGTAGTCCACGCCGTAAACGATGAGTGCTAAGTGTTAGAGGGTTTCCGCCCTTTAGTGCTGCAGCTAACGCATTAAGCACTCCGCCTGGGGAGTACGGCCGCAAGGCTGAAACTCAAAGGAATTGACGGGGGCCCGCACAAGCGGTGGAGCATGTGGTTTAATTCGAAGCAACGCGAAGAACCTTACCAGGTCTTGACATCCTCTGACACTCCTAGAGATAGGATTTTCCCCTTCGGGGGACAGAGTGACAGGTGGTGCATGGTTGTCGTCAGCTCGTGTCGTGAGATGTTGGGTTAAGTCCCGCAACGAGCGCAACCCTTGATCTTAGTTGCCAGCATTCAGTTGGGCACTCTAAGGTGACTGCCGGTGACAAACCGGAGGAAGGTGGGGATGACGTCAAATCATCATGCCCCTTATGACCTGGGCTACACACGTGCTACAATGGATGGTACAAAGGGCTGCAAAACCGCGAGGTTAAGCCAATCCCATAAAACCATTCTCAGTTCGGATTGTAGGCTGCAACTCGCCTACATGAAGCCGGAATCGCTAGTAATCGCGGATCAGCATGCCGCGGTGAATACGTTCCCGGGCCTTGTACACACCGCCCGTCACACCACGAGAGTTTGTAACACCCGAAGTCGGTGGGGTAACCGTAAGGAGCCAGCCGCCTAAGGTGGGACAGATGATTGGGGTGAAGTCGTAACAAGGTAGCCGTATCGGAAGGTGCGGCTGGATCACCTCCTTTCTAAGGAATATGCAGTCCTTGTGGACTGATAAACTGTTGATGGTTACTTGTTTGTTTAGTTTTGAGAGTGCAATTCTCTCTCGAAACATTTGTTCCTTGAAAACTAGATAATCGTAAGAAGAAGTCAAGTAAAACCGAGAATCGCCACATTAGTTTTTCTCTCTTATTAATAAGAAGAAAATAACCTTTTAGGTTAAGTTAGAAAGGGCGCACGGTGGATGCCTTGGCACTAGGAGCCGATGAAGGACGGGACTAACACCGATATGCTTCGGGGAGCTGTAAGTAAGCTTTGATCCGGAGATTTCCGAATGGGGGAACCCACTGCTCGTAATGGAGCAGTATCTTTACCTGAATACATAGGGTATTGAAGGCAGACCCGGGGAACTGAAACATCTAAGTACCCGGAGGAAGAGAAAGCAAACGCGATTCCCTGAGTAGCGGCGAGCGAAACGGGACATAGCCCAAACCAAGAGGCTTGCCTCTTGGGGTTGTAGGACACTCAACATGGAGTTACAAAGGAACGGGGTAGATGAAGCGATCTGGAAAGGTCCGTCATAGAAGGTAAAAACCCTGTAGTTGAAACTTCGTTCCCTCCTGAGTGGATCCTGAGTACGGCCGGACACGAGAAATCCGGTCGGAAGCTGGGAGGACCATCTCCCAAGGCTAAATACTCCCTAGTGACCGATAGTGAACCAGTACCGTGAGGGAAAGGTGAAAAGCACCCCGGAAGGGGAGTGAAATAGATCCTGAAACCGTGTGCCTACAAGTAGTTAGAGCCCGTTAATGGGTGATAGCGTGCCTTTTGTAGAATGAACCGGCGAGTTACGATTACATGCAAGGTTAAGTTGAAGAGACGGAGCCGCAGCGAAAGCGAGTCTGAATAGGGCGTATGAGTATGTGGTCGTAGACCCGAAACCAGGTGATCTACCCATGTCCAGGGTGAAGGTGAGGTAACACTTACTGGAGGCCCGAACCCACGCACGTTGAAAAGTGCGGGGATGAGGTGTGGGTAGCGGAGAAATTCCAATCGAACTTGGAGATAGCTGGTTCTCTCCGAAATAGCTTTAGGGCTAGCCTCACGTTGTAAGAGTCTTGGAGGTAGAGCACTGTTTGGACTAGGGGCCCTCATCGGGTTACCGAATTCAGACAAACTCCGAATGCCAAAGACTTATCCGTGGGAGTCAGACTGCGAGTGATAAGATCCGTAGTCAAAAGGGAAACAGCCCAGACCACCAGCTAAGGTCCCAAAGTTTACGTTAAGTGGAAAAGGATGTGGAGTTGCTTAGACAACCAGGATGTTGGCTTAGAAGCAGCCACCATTTAAAGAGTGCGTAATAGCTCACTGGTCGAGTGACTCTGCGCCGAAAATGTACCGGGGCTAAACGTAACACCGAAGCTGTGGATTGACACCATTAGGTGTCAGTGGTAGGAGAGCGTTCTAAGGGCGTCGAAGCTAGACCGTAAGGACTGGTGGAGCGCTTAGAAGTGAGAATGCCGGTATGAGTAGCGAAAGACGGGTGAGAATCCCGTCCACCGTATGCCTAAGGTTTCCTGAGGAAGGCTCGTCCTCTCAGGGTTAGTCGGGACCTAAGCCGAGGCCGAAAGGCGTAGGCGATGGACAACAGGTTGATATTCCTGTACCACCTCTTTATCGTTTGAGTGATGGGGGGACGCAGGAGGATAGGGTAAGCGCGCTGTTGGATATGCGCGTACAAGCAGTTAGGCTGGTAAGTAGGAAAATCCGCTTACCGTGAAGGCTGAGCTGTGATGGCGAGGGAAATATAGTACCGAAGTTCCTGATTCCACACTGCCAAGAAAAGCCTCTAGCGAGATAAAAGGTGCCCGTACCGCAAACCGACACAGGTAGGCGAGGAGAGAATCCTAAGGTGTGCGAGAGAACTCTCGTTAAGGAACTCGGCAAAATGACCCCGTAACTTCGGGAGAAGGGGTGCTTTTTGAGGTGAATAGCCTCGAAGAGCCGCAGTGAATAGGCCCAGGCGACTGTTTAGCAAAAACACAGGTCTCTGCGAAGCCGCAAGGCGAAGTATAGGGGCTGACGCCTGCCCGGTGCTGGAAGGTTAAGAGGAGGGGTTAGCGCAAGCGAAGCTCTGAATCGAAGCCCCAGTAAACGGCGGCCGTAACTATAACGGTCCTAAGGTAGCGAAATTCCTTGTCGGGTAAGTTCCGACCCGCACGAAAGGCGTAACGATCTGGGCACTGTCTCAACGAGAGACTCGGTGAAATTATAGTACCTGTGAAGATGCAGGTTACCCGCGACAGGACGGAAAGACCCCGTGGAGCTTTACTGTAGCCTGATATTGAATTTTGGTACAGCTTGTACAGGATAGGTAGGAGCCTGAGAAACCGGAGCGCTAGCTTCGGTGGAGGCGTCGGTGGGATACTACCCTGGCTGTATTGAAATTCTAACCCGCACCCCTTATCGGGGTGGGAGACAGTGTCAGGTGGGCAGTTTGACTGGGGCGGTCGCCTCCTAAAGAGTAACGGAGGCGCCCAAAGGTTCCCTCAGAATGGTTGGAAATCATTCGCAGAGTGTAAAGGCACAAGGGAGCTTGACTGCGAGACCTACAAGTCGAGCAGGGACGAAAGTCGGGCTTAGTGATCCGGTGGTTCCGCATGGAAGGGCCATCGCTCAACGGATAAAAGCTACCCCGGGGATAACAGGCTTATCTCCCCCAAGAGTCCACATCGACGGGGAGGTTTGGCACCTCGATGTCGGCTCATCGCATCCTGGGGCTGTAGTCGGTCCCAAGGGTTGGGCTGTTCGCCCATTAAAGCGGTACGCGAGCTGGGTTCAGAACGTCGTGAGACAGTTCGGTCCCTATCCGTCGTGGGCGCAGGAAATTTGAGAGGAGCTGTCCTTAGTACGAGAGGACCGGGATGGACGCACCGCTGGTGTACCAGTTGTCTTGCCAAAGGCATCGCTGGGTAGCTATGTGCGGACGGGATAAGTGCTGAAAGCATCTAAGCATGAAGCCCCCCTCAAGATGAGATTTCCCATAGCGTCAAGCTAGTAAGAACCCTGAAAGATGATCAGGTTGATAGGTCAGAGGTGGAAGCGTGGTAACATGTGGAGCTGACTGATACTAATCGTTCGAGGACTTAACCAATTTTTAAAGGTGAACTCGTTTTACAACTTCTTCTGAAATTATCTAGTTTTGAGGGAATGAAATTTTTTTCAAAAACCTCTTGAAAAATATCGAAAAAGACAATATAATAGATTTTGTCTTTGAGAAAGTAGTCTGGCAATAATGGCGAGAAGGTCACACCCGTTCCCATACCGAACACGGAAGTTAAGCTTCTCAGCGCCGATGGTAGTTGGGACTTTGTCCCTGTGAGAGTAGGACGTTGCCAGGCTTATATATGGAGGATTAGCTCAGCTGGGAGAGCATCTGCCTTACAAGCAGAGGGTCGGCGGTTCGATCCCGTCATCCTCCACCAAAGTTTTTTCGCGATAGCGAAAATAACTTTCCCATATATGCCGGTTTAGCTCAATTGGTAGAGCAACTGACTTGTAATCAGTAGGTTGGGGGTTCAAGTCCTCTAGCCGGCACCATGCTTTACTTCGTTGGTTCATATCAGCGGCAGCGTAAACACAGTTATCATATAAGTGCCAATTATATGAGCCATTAGCTCAGTTGGTAGAGCATCTGACTTTTAATCAGAGGGTCGAAGGTTCGAGTCCTTCATGGCTCACCATTTAAATGTATATGCGGGTGTGGCGGAATTGGCAGACGCACCAGACTTAGGATCTGGCGCCGCAAGGCGTGGGGGTTCGACTCCCTTCACCCGCACCATTTAATTTAATATGCGGAAGTAGTTCAGTGGTAGAACACCACCTTGCCAAGGTGGGGGTCGCGGGTTCGAATCCCGTCTTCCGCTCCATAGTTGCCGGGGTGGCGGAACTGGCAGACGCACAGGACTTAAAATCCTGCGGTAGGTGACTACCGTACCGGTTCGATTCCGGTCCTCGGCACCAAGTTATTTTTCGGAGAAAAATAACCAGAGTTTTTTCGCGATAGCGAAAAAAACTTTCAATATATTGCGCCCGTAGCTCAATTGGATAGAGTGTCTGACTACGGATCAGAAGGTTATGGGTTCGACTCCTTTCGGGCGCGCCATATAATACGGGAAGTAGCTCAGCTTGGTAGAGCACTTGGTTTGGGACCAAGGGGTCGCAGGTTCGAATCCTGTCTTCCCGACCATGCTTTTAATAACAAAATGGGGCCTTAGCTCAGCTGGGAGAGCGCCTGCTTTGCACGCAGGAGGTCAGCGGTTCGATCCCGCTAGGCTCCACCAAGATTTTTTGCGAAGCAAAATAATCAATGCTTTTTCACGCTAGTGAAAATAACTTATAACTTAATTATATATTTGGCGGTGTAGCTCAGCTGGCTAGAGCGTACGGTTCATACCCGTAAGGTCGGGGGTTCGATCCCCTCCGCCGCTACCAAATAAACCTTAATTTGGACCTTTAGCTCAGCTGGTTAGAGCAGACGGCTCATAACCGTCCGGTCGTAGGTTCGAGTCCTACAAGGTCCACCAGTAATTTTATGTTTTTTTGGAGGAATACCCAAGTTCGGCTGAAGGGATCGGTCTTGAAAACCGACAGGCGGGTCAAACCGCGCGGGGGTTCGAATCCCTCTTCCTCCTCCATTTTATTAATTCAGCAAAATGAAATATTTTTATTGTCGCGGGGTGGAGCAGTCTGGTAGCTCGTCGGGCTCATAACCCGAAGGTCGCAGGTTCAAATCCTGTCCCCGCAATATGGTCTGGTAGTTCAGTTGGTTAGAATGCCTGCCTGTCACGCAGGAGGTCGCGGGTTCGAGTCCCGTCCAGACCGCCATTTTTATTAAAATGGCAAAAAATATAGTGGCTCAGTAGCTCAGTCGGTAGAGCAAAGGACTGAAAATCCTTGTGTCGGCGGTTCGATTCCGTCCTGAGCCACCATTTATTTTTAGATGGAAACTATTATGATGGCGATTGTGGCGAAGTGGTTAACGCACCTGATTGTGGTTCAGGCATTCGTGGGTTCGATTCCCATCAGTCGCCCCATCTATTATTTTACTTTTCGCGGGTGTAGTTTAGTGGTAAAACCTCAGCCTTCCAAGCTGATGTTGTGAGTTCGATTCTCATCACCCGCTCCAATTTATGGGCCTATAGCTCAGCTGGTTAGAGCGCACGCCTGATAAGCGTGAGGTCGATGGTTCGAGTCCATTTAGGCCCACCAGAACTTTTTGCGACAGCAAAATAGTTAGAACTTTTTGCGACAGCAAAATGATTTTCCATTGTTCCGCAGTAGCTCAGTGGT
Organism: Neobacillus canaveralius; assembly: GCF_047237705.1. Lineage (NCBI taxonomy): Bacteria > Bacillati > Bacillota > Bacilli > Caryophanales > Bacillaceae > Neobacillus > Neobacillus canaveralius. The sequence continues at coordinate 1,269,193 of NZ_JBDFLL010000001.1, forward strand.
AGAGCTATCGGCTGTTAACCGATCGGTCGTAGGTTCGAGTCCTACCTGCGGAGCCAATTTTTATGGGGAAGTACTCAAGAGGCTGAAGAGGCGCCCCTGCTAAGGGTGTAGGTCGGGTAACCGGCGCGAGGGTTCAAATCCCTCCTTCTCCGCCATAAAAATTAAGGCCCCTTGGTCAAGTGGTTAAGACACCTCCCTTTCACGGAGGTAACACGGGTTCGAATCCCGTAGGGGTCATACAAAAAGGCTGATGATATTTTATCATCAGTTTTTTTGTGCTAATTTTTGCCAGTAAAAATGACAATACTACAATTGATTATGTATAACTCCATCAATTCTAAGTTTATAGTGACCGAAACGTCGAAGCAAACGGAATTTGGGTAACTATAAAAGACCCTAATTAATTTAAATGCTAATTAAAGCCAAATCATTCAAAGTGCTCCAGTGGCTTAATACCTTCATCTAAATTAAATTGAGTCGCTCTAGTCGGGTTAGAGTAGCAGTACGCCTGGTTAATATCTCAGATGAGTTATTCCGGCTATCTTTGAGCCCATTAGGGGCACTACAGCCACTATAAAATACCATGCTGCATAATCCCTTAAAATTTGTGTCAATCATTCTTATTTTCCCTCTATCTCCGATAAAATCATCATCCCATATAATCCCCAAAAATTTGTTGTTTTATAAGAAAAACAAACACTCCAATCCTTTGAAGTGCCTATAGCTTGTCCAAGACTTAAGCGTGCATTTTTTTTAGTTAAAAACTATTCCTATATAATAATATGCTTTCCCGTACCACTGAGAAAAACGCTGGCAACGCTTACATATACTGCATATTTAGCACGTTTACATGTTAAAGTTTCTTATAATTTAAATAATATTTTTTACCCAAAATTTCAAAAAAACTTTATGTTTTTTTGTCGGTTGTTGAAGGATTTCTTGTTCGTTTTTGTCGAAACGTGTTGAAAAAAACCAGAATATGACGGTCTGTATACTTTATTGTCAGAAAAGATAAAAAAGTTTTACAAGAGATATTTGTAATTTGCACTTATAATTAACCCTTGAAATACATTTTCACAAGGATGAGGTTAATAATGGCAGTGAACACTTTATATCCAACAGGCTATCAGTTGCATTTATTTCATGAGGGGAACCTTTTTCAAAGTCACCAGCTGTTTGGGGCACACGTTTTTAAAGAAACTGACAAAGTATATACGCGATTTTGTGTGTGGGCTCCGAATGCTAACCAAGTAAGGCTGGTTGGAAATTTCAATAACTGGAATGGAGAAGGTTACGATTTACATAGGGTAAACAATGAAGGTGTATGGATTATTGTCATTAATCAAGACCTGAATGGCTGCCTCTATAAATATGAAATAATCACAGCACAAAATGAAAGACTTTTAAAATCAGATCCATATGCATTTTATTCTGAACTGAGACCAAATACGGCCTCAATCGTATATTCTTTGAGAAATTACGATTGGCAGGATAATCATTGGATGCACCGAAAGCAAAAAAGAAACTTCTTATCTGAACCACAGATCATCTATGAGGTGCATTTTGGTTCATGGAAAAAACATGAAAATGGTGATTTTTTAACATATAAGGAAATGGCAGAAGAACTCATACCTTATGTGCTTGAACATGGATTTACACATATTGAATTATTACCGCTTATCGAGCACCCCTTTGACGGATCTTGGGGATATCAGGGTACTGGATACTTTTCGGCAACCTCTCGCTACGGCACACCAAAGGACTTTATGTACTTTGTAGATCAGTGTCATCAGAATGGAATTGGCGTCATTCTTGATTGGGTTCCTGGTCACTTTTGTAAGGATTCACATGGTTTGTATCGTTTTGATGGTTCACATATTTATTCCTACGAAACAGAGAGTGACAGGGAAAATAAAGTATGGGGAACAGCAAACTTTGATCTTGGAAAAGGCGAAGTGCAAAGTTTCCTCATCTCAAATGCATTTTATTGGATTGATTATTTCCATATTGATGGCTTTAGAATGGATGCTGTTGCAAATATCATCTATTGGCCGAATTCAGACGAGAATCAAGAAAATCCATTTGGAATTGATTTTTTAAAAAAGTTAAATATACAAGTTCATGAATATGATCCAACCTTTGTCATGATTGGAGAGGATTCAACAGATTTCCCTAATGTTACTGCTCCTGTCCATTATGGTGGTTTAGGCTTCGATTATAAATGGAACATGGGCTGGATGAATGACATTTTAAAATATATGGAAACTCCGCCATATGCACGTGCTAGTGTTCATACTAAAGTAACTTTTTCACTTCTTTATGCCTTTACAGAAAACTTTATGCTCCCGTTTTCACATGATGAAGTGGTACATGGCAAAAAGTCGCTTTTAGACAAAATGCCAGGGGATTACTGGGAGAAATTTGCCCAACTCCGCTTGCTTCTAGGGTATATGTTTGCACATCCCGGTAAGAATCTATTATTTATGGGATTTGAGATTGGTCAATTTGCAGAATGGAAAGACAAGGAACAGTTAGATTGGAATTTATTAGATTATGAAATGCACCAAAACGTAAATCAATATGTTAAACAATTAACAAAGCTTTATAAACGTTCTAAGGCTTTGTATGAACTTGACCACATGCATGATGGTTTTGAATGGATTGACTGCAATAATTATAGCCAATCAGTCTTTTCTTTCATTCGGAATGGTAAGACAGAAAATGATTATTTAATCATCATTTGTAATTTTACAGGTGTGCATTATCCAGAATATAAAATTGGCGTACCTGCTCAAGTTGAGTTTCGTGAAATTTTTAATAGTGACGATACGGAATTTGGCGGCGCTGGCTTTATTAATAAGAAAACATTTATGGCTTTAGATGAGCCATTTCATGGAAGACCATATTCCGTAAATGTGACGATACCGCCTTTTGGCTTTCAGATCATTCGACCGGTGAAAAAACGAAAGGAGAGAAAAGGTAATGGGAAAGAAAAAGTGCGTGGCAATGCTATTGGCAGGAGGGAAAGGAAGCAGACTTAATTCGCTTACAAAGGATTTGGCAAAGCCTGCTGTTCCATTTGGAGGTAAGTATAGAATCATTGATTTTCCATTAAGTAATTGTGCTAATTCAGGTATTGATACTGTGGGGGTCTTAACACAATATCAACCATTGCTATTAAATTCTTATATAGGTATAGGAAGCGCATGGGACCTAGACCGAAAAGATGGAGGCGTAACCGTATTACCTCCATATGCTGAGACCTCTGAAGTAAAGTGGTATACCGGAACCGCGAGTGCAATTTATCAAAACCTGAATTATTTAAAGCAATACCAGCCGGAATATGTACTCATCCTTTCAGGTGATCACATTTATAAAATGAATTATGAGAGTATGCTTGAATATCATATCGAGAAAAGAGCAGACGTAACCATCTCCTTAATTGAGGTTCCTTGGGCGGAAGCAAGCCGTTTTGGCATTATGAACACAAACGATGAATTAAGAATAACAGAGTTTGAGGAAAAGCCAGCAGAGCCAAAAAATAATTTAGCTTCGATGGGCATTTATATTTTTAGCTGGAATATACTGAAAGAATATCTGGAGATGGACGCTAGAAATACTAAATCCTCCCACGATTTTGGTAAAGACATCATACCAACTCTGCTTGAAGAGAATAAGAAGTTATATGCCTATCCTTTTAAAGGCTATTGGAAGGATGTAGGGACCGTTAAGAGTCTTTGGGAAGCAAATATGGATCTATTAAATGACGAATGTGATTTAGATCTATTTGATCATGATTGGAGAATTTATTCTGTCAATCCTAACCAGCCTCCACAATATATCTCTCCTGAAGCGATTGTTAAGGAATCTCTAATTAATGAGGGCTGCACGATTGAAGGAGAAATTGATAATTCGGTTTTATTCCAAGGGGTTACAGTTGGTAAAGGTTCCATTATAAAGGAATCTGTAATCATGCCAGATGCAGTGATTGGTGAAAACGTTAAGATTGAAAAAGCAATTGTTCCAAGTGATGTAATTATTCCTGATGGAACTGTAATTCGTTCATTTGATGATGAAATTATTCTTGTTACTGAAGAAATGTTAAGTGGGTTATATCCTGCTTTTTAAAAAATGTGCTATCTAGCTGCGGGCGCCACCCGGCTCTATGGTCTACAGCCAATGAGCAGGCGCCCTACGCATTAATTTCGGGAGGGACTAGTATTGAAGAGAAAGCTATTAGGTGTTATTGACGCAACAACGTACCATGAAGATCTAGAGGACCTTTTAACACATCGGTCACTTGCAGCCCTGCCATTTGCGGGACGTTATCGTATTATTGATTTTGTACTTTCCAATATGGTGAACTCAGGAATTAGCAGTGTAGCAATCTTTCCTAAAATGACCTACCGTTCGTTAATGGACCACCTAGGTTCAGGGAAGAATTGGGATTTAAATCGCAAGCGTGATGGGCTTTTCTTTTTTCCAACTCCCGTTGTTGATTCTGATATAAATAAAATAGGAACATTTGAAAACTTTGCTGCAAATTTAGATTTCTTTTACCGTAGTTCTCAAGAGTATTCCTTGATTACAAATTGTTATACAGTCTTCAATATGGATTTTAAACCATTGCTAGATTGGCATATCCATTCAGGGTGCGATATTACTGAAATTCACCATGAGGACGGCACCCCAATGGAAATGTATTTAGTAAAAACATCGTTACTTATTAAGTTAATTGAAACAAGAAATGAAACAGGATATACATGCATGAGGGATGTGGTCCTAGACACTGAACATCAGTACTCCGTTTGCAGCTATGTATATTCCGGGTATGCGGTCATGATCGATTCTATCCAAAACTACTTTTCTACTAGTCTAAATTTATTAAATTCGGATGTCTGGAAGCAATTATTTGTTAAAGAACAGCCTATCCTGACAAAGGTCAAAGATGAGCCGCCAACACGCTATTTAAAAGGTTCAGTTGTGCAAAATGCCATGATAGCCAATGGTTGCTTAATTAATGGTACGGTTGAAAATAGTATCATATCAAGGGGCGTTAAAATTGGAAAAGGTGCTGTTATTAAGAATTCGATTATCATGCAAAAATGCGTGATCGAAGATAATTGTTACCTTGACTCTGTTATTTTAGATAAAGATGTAAAGGTTGAGGCTGGTACAATCTTAACTGGTACAGCCAGGGACCCTTTTGTTGTGCGAAAAGGTACGAAACAAGGAGCGCTGATGAATTCGTGAAAGTATTATTTGCAGTTTCAGAATGTGGTCCATTTGCAAAATCAGGAGGGCTTGCGGATGTTGCAGGCTCCCTGCCTAAAGAGCTGAAAAGTCTTGGAACAGACGTGAGGGTTATCCTGCCTAAGTATGGCACTATTGCCGATGACTTTAAAGCGGATATGAAAAAAATTAAAGAATTTACAGTACCTGTTGGCTGGAGAAATCAATATTGTGGGATTGAAGAGCTTTCCTATGAAGGAGTAACCTATTACTTCGTTGATAATGAATATTATTTTAAACGCGAAGGGTTTTATGGTTATTACGATGATGGCGAAAGATTCGCTTATTTTAATCGGGCTGTGTTGGAAGCTTTGGAACATCTTGACTTTTATCCTGATGTCCTGCATTGCCATGACTGGCATACAGCGATGATTCCATTTTTATTAAGAATGGAATATTACAAGCGAAAGGGATATGGTCTTATTCGTACTGTATTCACGATTCATAATCTCCAATTTCAGGGTATTTTTCCAAGAGAGGCACTTTCTGACTTGCTTGGATTGGATTGGGAAGCATTCCACCCTGAAAATTTAGAATTTTTCGGCTGTATTAATTTTATGAAGGGTGCTCTTGTAGCAGCTGACGAGATTACAACAGTGAGCCCAACTTATAAACAAGAAATCCAAACGCCTGTATATGGTGAAAAATTGGACGGTCTTTTAAAAACAAGAGAAGAAGATCTTGTTGGAATTTTAAATGGTATTGATGATAAATTCTATAATCCTGCCGATGATTCACTCATCTATAAAACCTACACAGTTAATAACCTTGAAAATAAAGCCATTAATAAAAGTGAAGTCCAAAAATTCTTTGGGCTGCCACAAAAACCAAATACACCGTTAATGGTGATGATTACTCGGATGACAAAACAAAAGGGATTAGATCTCGTTAAGTGCGTACTAAGAGATATTCTCCATGAAGATATCCAAATGGTGGTTCTGGGTACAGGTGACTATGCTTATGAGGAGTATCTGCGTCATGCAGCAAGCTCCTATCCAAATAAATTAAAGGTTCATATTGGTTTTAGTGAGGGACTTGCCCACAAGCTATATGCTGCGGCAGACCTGTTTCTCATGCCTTCCTTATTTGAGCCATGCGGTCTTGGTCAATTAATCGCAATGAAATACGGCGCGGTGCCAATTGTACGTGAAACAGGTGGGCTAAATGATACGGTACAATCTTGGAATGAGATAACCAATGAGGGAAATGGGTTTTCTTTCAAGAATTTTAATGCCCATGACATGCTATATACGATTAGAAGGGCACTACACTTTTATCATGACCCCGCTTGGGAAACAATTGTTCAAAAAGCGATGGAAAAGGATAATAGCTGGGCCCAGTCTGCATTTAAGTACAATCAGCTTTATGCAGAGCTGATCTCGAGGAGTGAAACCCATGTTTTCTAATACAACAGAGTTTAAGAACACTTTCTTAAAGAGGTTGAATATGGTATGCGGTAAGAGCTTTTCAGAAAGCTCTGAGCGGGATCATTACCAAACACTAGGTATTATGATTCGTGAATTTGTCAGTCATGATTGGATCAAAACAAATGAACGATACCTTGCTGCAAAAGAGAAGCAGGTATATTATTTATCTATTGAATATTTATTAGGTAAACTGCTGCGGCAAAATTTAATAAACTTGGGAATCGAAGAAACAGTACAAGTTGGACTTAGCGAACTTGGTATCGATTTAAGTAACCTAGAGGAATTAGAAAGTGATGCAGGATTGGGAAATGGCGGCTTAGGTAGATTAGCCGCTTGTTTTCTTGATTCCCTAGCTTCTCTTAATCTTCCAGGGCACGGTCATGGTATTCGTTATAAGCACGGTTTATTTGAACAGAAGATCGTGGATGGATATCAGGTAGAACTACCAGAGCAATGGCTCAGAAGTGGTAATGTATGGGAGGTTCGTAAAGCAGACTTAGCTGTTAAAATTCCCTTTTGGGGAAAGGTAGAAGGACGTACCGAGAACGGTCGACTCGTGTTCCAACATCTTAATGCAGAAACGGTGACAGCTGTTCCGCATGATATGCCGGTGATTGGCTATAATTCAGAAACAGTTAATACGTTAAGATTATGGAATGCAGAGCCGTCTCAATTCCCTATTCATGAGGATATTTTAAAGTACAAACGAGAAACGGAATCTGTATCAGAATTCCTCTATCCAGACGATACCCATGATGAAGGGAAAATACTGCGTCTAAAGCAGCAATATTTTTTAGTATCCGCAAGTATTCAATCTATTATTAAAACGTATCGAAAACAACACGGAAACTTGAAGGAACTTCACCAACACGTTTGTATTCATATTAATGATACCCATCCAGTTTTGGCTATTCCTGAACTCATGAGAATCTTAATTGATGAGGAACGATTTGAGTGGGAACTGGCATGGTATATTACAAAGAATACAATTTCCTATACAAATCATACGACCTTATCGGAAGCATTGGAAAAATGGCCAATTCGGATTTTTCAGCCGTTATTACCTCGAATTTATATGATTGTAGAAGAAATAAATGAACGGTTCTGCGGAGAATTGTGGGATAAATACACTGGGGATTGGGATAGGATTGCAAAGCTAGCAATCATTGCTGATGGTTTTGTGAAAATGGCTCATTTAGCGATTGTCGGGAGTTTTAGTGTGAACGGAGTTGCTAAGCTCCATACAGAAATTCTAAAGACTCGTGAAATGAATCAATTTTATCAATTGTTTCCAGAGAAATTCAATAATAAAACGAATGGAATCGCCCATCGCCGCTGGCTGCTAAAAGGAAATCCAGATCTTTCAAACTTAATTACGGATTCCATTGGTTCTTCATGGACTCAATCACCTGCAGATTTAATCCAATTACTAAACTATCAACACGATTCATCCTTCATGGAACAGCTCTTGAAAATTAAAAGAGATAATAAGGAACGGCTTGCTGATGTAATCCAGAGTAAGAATGGGATTGTTGTGGATTCCTCTGCTATCTTTGACGTACAGGTAAAGCGCCTGCATGCCTATAAGAGACAGCTTCTAAAGGTATTACATATCATGTATCTTTATAATCGGATAAAAGAGGATTCTAGTTTTTCAATGGTGCCTAGAGTATTTATTTTTGGGGCAAAGGCGTCCCCAGGTTATTATTATGCGAAGAAGATCATTAAGCTCATTAATACGGTAGCAGATAAGGTTAACAACGACCCATTTATTGGCGATAAAATGAAAGTGGTTTTTCTTGAAAATTATCGCGTTTCGCTCGCGGAAAAAGTTTTTCCGGCAGCTGACTTAAGTGAACAAATTTCTACCGCCAGTAAAGAAGCATCTGGTACTGGTAACATGAAGTTTATGATTAATGGAGCACTAACAGTAGGAACAATGGATGGGGCCAATATTGAGATTCATGAATTGGTCGGAGATGAGAACATCTTTACATTCGGACTTTCTGCCGATGAGGTACTTCATTATTACCAGCATGGAGGCTATCAATCGATTGAATATTATCACCATGACAGCCGTATCCGCCAGGCTGTTGATCAGCTCGTAAATGGGTTCTTCCCAGGTGTTTATAACGAATTTGAACCGATCTTTGATTCATTATTAGAGGAAAATGACCAATACTTTGTATTAAAGGATTTTGCTTCCTATGCGGACACGCAAAAGACAATTGGTGAAACCTTTAGGGACCAGCAAGTCTGGCAAAAGAAGTGTCTGGTTAACATCGCCCATGCCGGTTATTTTTCAAGTGATCGGACAATCAAAGAGTATGCTGACCATATTTGGGGGATTAAGCCTCAATAACAAAAAGGCATCTGCTAAAAAAATAGCAGATGCCTTTTGTTTATTTATGAAACAAAGTGTCCAATGAAAATTCCTATAGCAAGTAAAAAACCAAAAATCGTATTGGTTTGTGCGGTTGCTTTCATGGCAGGAGCCATTTGGATTGGTGTAACACCTGCTTTAAAGCCTTTAATGGCTTTTAATGCTTTCGGTATACTAAACAGGACGATTACTGTCCAAATTGGAGCAACACCAGTGATGATTAGACCTAATATCCAAATAAATGAAAAAATGAACATATAACCCATTAACGTAACGGCCTTATTCTTTCCTAACAGAATCGCTAGTGTTTTTCGGCCATTTTCCTTATCGCCATCTAAATCCCTAATATTATTTGAAAAATTAATGGCACCAACCAGAACTAAAATAGGAACTGAAATGAGGATGCTATATGTTGTTACGGTTCCTGTTTGGATAAAAAATGAAATTAAAATGATTAACATGCCCATAAAGAACCCTGCGAATATCTCTCCGAACGGTGTATACGCAATTGGAAAAGGTCCTCCAGTATACAAATAACCCACTGCCATACAAACAAGCCCGAGAGCGGCAAGCCACCAGCTAGTACTCATACAAATATATACACCAATCAATAAAGCAACTCCATAGAGTCCGAGGGCGAGCTGCATTACTGTTTTTGGCTTAATGCCATCACGGACAATGGTACCGCCAATTCCGATTGAATTCTCATTGTCAAGTCCACGCTTATAATCATAATACTCATTAAACATATTAGTGGCTGCCTGGATTAATAAGCTTGCAATTAACATGGCAAAGAAAAGACCAAAATGTATTTTACCATCTGCTAGTGAAAGCGCCGTACCAAGCAAAACTGGAACAAATGAAGCAGTTAGGGTATGGGGACGGGTCATTTGCCACCAAACCTGAAAACCGCGATTCGATTCAACAGCAGGCTTTGACGTTGGCTGTAAATTTGGCTGCATTATCTTCTCTCCCTTTTATGAAACTTTTTCTATTATCTATAGTAAAATCGTTAATTTGTACTACTGTCTACAGACTGTCCAAACCTTAGTTTATGGAATTCTGCCACGACAGTCAATTATTTTTTATTAGTGAAATTAGTAGATAATTCCTTCTTGATTAGTAACGAGTATTTGGAGGGAAAATGAAAGTAAACGAATGTAAATCAAATACAACCCTGCTCGGAATGAATTAAGCTATAATAAGGTAGTGAATGAGTATACTTAGTGACAAGTATTACTGACTTCTTTACAATATAGTAGTATCTTTAAATTAGGCATAAAAATGAATGGATAACAGTCACTTGACTGTTTTGGAGGGATTTTGTTGGTTACCATTCAGGAAACAGAATTAAAGGATAAAGGTATCTTAGCAGTCACCACTGCTCAAAAACTAGGGCGGCCTATTTTAATTAGCGAAGTTCATCAAATGGACAGTATCGATCCCTTATCCTTTTTCAATAGTGGGAGAGAGCGCTATCTTGGGGAACGTTTCTATTGGAAAGACCCATCAGAAGAAGTTGTGCTTATTGGCATTGGCATATCAAAACAAATTCAGTCGGATCAGGCTACTGACCGCTTTTTTCATGTTGAAGAAGAGTGGAGAAATTTTTTAAAGGATGGTCTAATCTTTAATCCATTCAATGAAAATGGCTTAGGACCTGTTATGTTTGGCGGGTTTTCCTTTGATCCACTTAAAGCAAAAACACCCTTGTGGTCTAAATACGCTGATTCTCTATTCCATGTTCCCAAATTTATGTTAACAATTGTTAAGGGACAAACGTATTTAACGACGAATATTGTTTGTACCCCAAACGATGATTATACTCTTCTTGAAAAAGTAATGAATGAACGAACCCAGTTGTTGTTGCTAACATCTGCAAAACAGGACACTAACGTAAAATCAGCTAAACTCCTCGAGATGAAAGAAATTTCACCTCAGCAATGGAAACAGACTGTGGATGATGTGGTAGAGGAGCTAAAAACTGGTTCATTGAAAAAGGTTGTGCTGGCACGCGAATTAAGATTATTGTTTGATGATCAAGTGAAAGCAGATGTTATTCTTGAGAATTTATACAATCAACAGCGAGATAGCTTTATCTTTGTTTTTGAATCCAATGGGGATTGTTTTATCGGTGCGACACCTGAAAGGCTTGTGAAGAAACAAGGAGAAAATGTATTCTCAACATGCCTGGCAGGCTCGATTAGACGTGGTAAAAATGAAGAAGAAGACATTATTTTAGGGCAAACATTATTAAATGATCAAAAGAACATTAATGAGCATGGATTTGTGGTTGAAATGATTAAAGAAGCATTAGAAGAATCATGTGAGGAAATTATCCTTCCAGATAAGCCTCAATTAATGAAAATCCGCGATATTCAACATCTTTATACGCCGGTTATTGGTAAATGTCAAAAGGATGCTTCGCTGCTTTTATTAGTCGAAAGACTTCACCCAACTCCAGCCCTGGGAGGTCTTCCTAAAAAAGAAGCTGTTGAAAAAATTAGACAGGTAGAGGAACTGGATCGTGGTTTCTATGCTGGACCGCTTGGCTGGGCCGATTATCGAGGAAATGGCGAATTCTCGGTTTCTATCCGTTCTGGTCTTATTCAGGGTAAAGAGGCTTCGTTATTTGCAGGATGTGGTGTAGTAGCAAATTCTGACTCAGAAAGTGAATATCTAGAAACGAGCCTAAAATTTACACCAATGCTTCGTGCTCTTGGAGGAAAATAATATGAATCATCAGATATCATTAACTGCTTATTTAGCAGCATTTGTAGCTGAGTTGGTACAGACAGGATTAAAGGATGTCGTCGTCAGTCCGGGGTCAAGATCGACCCCGATGGCAATGGTAATGGCCGAACATCCAGAGATAAATGTCCATATTCATGTGGATGAACGTTCTGCTGCCTTCTTTGCTTTGGGAATTGCAAAGGTTACGAATAAGCCAGTGGCGATTTTATGTACTTCCGGAACTGCAGCGGCAAACTATTTTCCGGCAATTATTGAAGCACGCTATTCACGTGTACCGTTACTTGTCTTAACCGCTGACCGGCCTCATGAGCTGAGAGAAGTAGGTGCACCACAGGCGATTGACCAAATTCATTTATATGGTCAACACGTAAAATGGTTTGCTGATATGGCGTTGCCAGAAAGTAGTACTGAAATCATCCGCTATGCACGTACTATCGGGGCACGGGCGGTAGCCATCGCTAGCCAGGCACCAGCAGGTCCAGTTCATTTGAACTTCCCATTCAGGGAACCGCTCATACCTAAATTGGATGAAGATATCTTTCAATTGGAAGAACGACCAATGGGTTATGTAAAAGTGCGAAATGGAGAATTAACGATTCGTGAGGATGAATTAAAGGAAATTTCTTTAAAACTGAATGGTTATAAAAATGGAATCATTGTTTGCGGCAATATTGCTGACGACCGTTTTGCTCAGGCTGTCACAGACTTATCCGACATGTTAAAGTTTCCAATCTTAGCAGATCCATTATCACAACTTAGAAGTGGGCAACATCACTTGGAAAATATCGTGGAAACATATGATACATTTTTAAGAAATGAAGACGCTAAAGTCTATTTGAAACCTGAAGTAATCCTGCGCTTCGGAGCAATGCCTTTATCAAAAGCACTAACCATTTTCTTGAAGGAAAACCATCAAGCTGAACAATTTGTCATCGATGGAGCCGGAGGCTGGCGTGATCCATCATCATTATCTACGGAAATGATTTACTGTAATGAAACCATTTTTTGTGAGCAGATGTTGGCTGTTAGTGAGACAAGGAATTCTAGCGGATTTTTAGAAAAATGGCTGGCCGTTAATCATATTACAAAAGCAAATATGGCACTAATTAAGGATAGCCAGCAATTAAGTGAAGGTCGATTGTTCTATCAATTAGCGGATATGCTTCCTCGGGGTGCCACACTATTTGTTGGAAATAGCATGCCTATCAGAGACTTAGATAGTTTCTTTCACAATAACAATAAATCAATAAAAGTGATTGCTAATAGAGGTGCAAACGGTATTGATGGTACCGTATCTACGGCAATAGGTGCAGGCCTTTACTCACAACCTTTATATCTCGTCTTAGGAGATTTAACTTTTTTCCATGATTTAAATGGGTTGGTTGCCACGAAGCTATATGGTATTGATGTTAAGATTATTGTTGTTAACAATAATGGCGGCGGAATTTTCTCCTTCTTACCACAATCAGAGCATCCTAAGCATTTTGAACTTTTATTTGGGACACCGTTAAACTTAGAGTTTGAGCATGCTGTGCGGATGTTTAATGGTAATTTTGCCAGGGTAAGGGATTGGGAACATTTAGAGCAACTTATGAACCATTCAACCGAAGAAAAGGGATTAAATGTATATGAAGTAGTAACAAACCGTGAGAGTAATTTGGCAGAACATCGCGAGTTTTGGCGGATTGTTTCCGAGGAAATATCAAATTTTGTCAAAGGTCTTCATTAAATGCTGATAAAAATTAAAGGCCTTAATTATCATGTCGAAGTGTGCGGGGAAGGATTTCCATTACTTTTATTACACGGTTTTACTGGGGATTCATCTACCTGGACACCTTTTTGTCCGGTTTGGGGCACCCATTCAAAATTGATTATCCCAGATATTATCGGCCATGGTGAAACAGACTCGCCAGGAGATATAAATTATTATCAAATGGAATCGGCTGCTCAAGACCTAATTTTTCTATTAGATCAGCTAGGTATTGAAAAAATAGATCTCCTCGGTTATTCAATGGGTGGGAGATTAGCGCTAACTCTCGCTATTTTATACCCCGAGAGAGTTAGAAAGTTAATTTTAGAGAGTGCTTCACCTGGACTGAAAACAAATGAAGAAAGAGTACTTCGCCGTATGAAAGACGAGGAACTGGCAAACTTTATTAATGACCAAGGGATCGAGTCCTTTGTTGACTATTGGGAGGCAATCCCTCTCTTTTCTACTATGAACATTCTCCCTAATTCCATTAAAGAATCGATTAGGGAGCAGCGGCTGTCCAATAATGCTAAGGGTCTTGCGAATAGCTTATTAGGAATGGGTACAGGTTCACAAGCCTCATGGTGGAGTAAATTGGACCTTGTTAGTTGTGAAGTGTTATTGTTAACAGGAGAAAAGGATGAAAAGTTCTGTAAGTTAGCCGAAAAAATGTTAAAAGATATGAGAAAAGCTTCCTGGATTGTAATTAATGATTGTGGTCATGCAATTCATGTGGAACAAAAAGAAAAATTTGGTACAATAGTAAGTGACTTTTTGTCAAAATAAAACTAAGGAGGAAGATCGTTTTGACAGTAGAATGGATTGCAGGACGTAAATATGAAGAAATTCTATATGAAACATATAACGGAATCGCAAAAATTACCATTAATCGCCCACATGTACATAATGCATTCACACCGAGAACTGTGATGGAGTTAATTGATGCTTTTGCCTATGCTCGTGATGATTCTAGTGTAGGAGTTATCGTACTTACAGGTGCCGGAGACAAAGCGTTTTGTTCAGGCGGTGACCAAAAGGTACGCGGTCATGGCGGCTATGTTGGTGAAGATCAAATCCCACGATTAAATGTACTAGACCTACAGCGCTTAATTCGTGTAATACCAAAACCGGTTATTGCCATGGTTAAGGGATATGCGATTGGCGGCGGGCACGTTTTACACATTGTTTGTGATTTAACGATTGCAGCTGACAATGCAGTTTTTGGACAGACTGGTCCAAATGTAGGAAGTTTCGATGCTGGTTATGGTTCAGGCTATCTAGCAAGAATTATCGGTCATAAAAAGGCCCGCGAAATTTGGTTCTTATGCCGTCAGTATAATGCACAGGAAGCTCTTGATATGGGCCTAGTAAATACAGTTGTTCCACTTGAAAGAGTGGAGGAGGAAACCATTCAGTGGTGTAATGAAATTCTTGAGAAAAGTCCAACTGCACTTCGCTTCATAAAAGCAGCAATGAATGCAGATACTGATGGCTTAGCGGGTCTTCAGCAATTTGCTGGCGATGCAACTCTTCTTTACTATACAACCGAAGAGGCTAAAGAAGGTCGTGACGCATTTAAAGAAAAACGAAAGCCAGACTTTGGTCAATTCCCACGTTTCCCTTGATTCAAAATGTTGCAGCTTGATGGACTCCATCAGGCTGTTTTTATATAGAAAAGCGGAAGCTACTCGGCACTAAAGCTAGACAAATAGGACAACTAACTAGAAGTAGGTGAAAATTAATGCAATATGAAACCATGCCTAACTTTCTAAAAAAAAGAGCATTTCTCACACCTGAGAGAACGGCGGTTTATTTCAATGAACAGACACTATCTTTTAAAGAATTATATCAAAGCTCCTATCAGATTGCTGGACAGCTTCAAGGTTTAGGAGTAAAAAAAGATCAATATATTGGTGTATTACTTAAAAATCATCTTGATACCATTGTAATATTATTTGCCCTTCAGCTCATTGGAGTCAAGGCAGTTATCTTAAATAATCGATTATCGAAAAAAGAATTAATGTGGCAGCTAAATGACTCCAGGGCAGTCGCGTTAATTCTCGAAAATGATTTTTACGATATAAAGCAGGACTTAGAAGTGCCAGTTATTACAAAAGAAGAGTTGTTTGCAGCAGTAATAGAAGTTCCTGAAATCCAGGAAGAAATTAACTTAAATGATGTCTGTACGGTCATGTATACATCAGGTACAACAGGAAATCCGAAAGGCGTCCTTCATACATATGGCAACCATTGGTGGAGTGCTGTGGGTTCGGCATTAAATTTAGGATATACCGAGAGTGACCGCTGGCTTTGCAGCGTTCCACTTTTTCATATAAGTGGTTATTCCATCTTAATGAAAAGTGTTATTTATGGAATGCCTATTATCCTACATGAAAGTTTTGACGCTGACAGAGCGATAAATGATATTAAAAACAATCATGTTACGATTATGTCAGTGGTAGGAACAATGCTTTATAGGATTGTTGAAGCCCTTAAAGATTCTAAGCTGCCAAATCATTTCCGCTGTGCACTATTAGGAGGCGGTCCTGCACCGTTGCCACTATTAGAGGCATGTAAGGCAAAAGAAGTTCCCGTTTTTCAATCCTATGGGATGACGGAGACGGCTTCACAAATCGTTACACTAGCTCCAGAGTACAGCATCACAAAACTAGGTTCGGCTGGTAAGCCACTATTCCCATCACAACTTGAAATTATTTTGGAGGATGGAAAAATTGCACCAACAAAACAAGCAGGTGAAATTATTGTAAAAGGTCCGAATGTGACAAAGGGGTACTTAAATCGTCCTGATGTCATAAAGGAAAAGTTTAATCAAGGTTGGTTTCATACAGGAGACATTGGCTATTTGGATGAAGAAGGCTTTTTATACGTGCTTGACCGGCGTTCTGATCTCATTATCTCTGGAGGGGAAAACATTTATCCTGCCGAAATAGAATCTGTTTTATTAGCTCATCCAGATGTCGCTGATGCTGGTGTTACTGGTATCGATAATGAAACATGGGGACAAGTTCCAGCGGCTTTTATTGTTCGCAAAAAAAATGCACATGTGACCGAGGAAGAACTTAAATTGTTTTGTTTAGAAAACTTGGCGAAATACAAAGTACCAAAATCGTTCTATTTTACGGAAAAACTTCCGAGGAATGCTGCTAAAAAGCTTCTTCGCAGAAAGCTACTTGATTTGGTTCAAGAGAGCAGGAATGTTAAATGAGAATTGCTCAAATTAAACTTAGAGTGATAAGTATGCCATTGAAGTCCCCCTTTCACACCCACTTAGGTACGGTAACAGAGCGTGAGGGGATCATTGTAGAGGTAATCGATTCAGATGGCATTTCTGGATATGGAGAGGGTGTCGCATTTTCCACACCGTGGTACACAGAAGAGACTGTCGCGACAAGTTTACATATTGTGAGTGATGTATTAATCCCGTTGCTCAAGAAGTGGCCAATTAAACATCCTGAGGACGCAGCTATTCTTTTCCAGTCAGTTAGGAGAAACCATATGGCCAAGGCGGGATTAGAAATGGCCCTTTGGGATTTATATGCAAAAAGGAATTCAATGTCGCTCTCTAAAGTCATTGGGGGAACTAGAAGTGAAATTGCTGCTGGTGTGGTGGTCGCTGCTGATTCGCTTAATAGTTCTCTCAATCAAATTGAAAAATATTTGGGAGAGGGATACCAGAGATTTAAGATTAAGATTAATCCTAGTCAGGATTATTCTGTTCTAGAAGAAATACGTCGCTATTATCCAGAACTTCCGTTAATGGCTGATGCTAATTCTGCTTACACCTTAAACGATATCGACAGATTGAAAGCACTAGATGACTTTAATCTTTTGATGATCGAACAGCCGCTGGCTAGTGACGATATCATTGAACACTCACTACTTCAAAATGAGATAAATACACCGATCTGTTTAGACGAAAGTATTGTCAGCTTTAATGATGCAAAAAATGCTATTGAACTTGGGAGCTGTAAGATTATTAATATTAAAGCAGGAAGAGTGGGAGGTCTGTACGAAGCAATAAGAATTCATGATTTTTGCCTCGATAGGGGTATCGAGGTTTGGTGCGGGGGAATGATCGAATTTGGAATATCCCGTGCCCATAACATAGCGCTTGCTTCACTTCCTGGCTTTACAATCCCCGGTGATATTTCTGCTTCTAATCGATTTTGGGATGAAGATATCATTAGTCCTGAGGTAAGTGTTAAAAATGGATCTGTAAGCGTTCCGGATACACCAGGCATAGGGTTTGGCATTAATGAAAAGAGGCTTAAGGAAACAACAAGAATAGAAAAGGTATTTAAATTCGAAAATAAATAAACCAGACGAAATGTCTGGTTTATTTTATTTATAAATCTGAAGGTTCAAATGTTTTACAATCTGTTTCTTGACTGTTATCAGCTGTTTTTCCTTTGTGGCTGACAACATATATACTATCTGCATTGCATTTATTTCCTTTTGCCCAAAAAGAACAATTGTTTACTTCACATAATACATCTTGTGCCATTTGTATCACTCCTTATGGTCATTCGTAATACAAAAATAGCTTTTGATTTTTTACATCTTCTCATCCCTGTAAGTTAAAGGGAAGTAACCAACTAATCGTTTAAAGCCGTTTTTAGCGATTCTAAGTTCTGCTCCATGAGTGTAAAGTATGTTTCATTATCCTTGATATTTTCTTTTGTTAAGATACCTAAATTATGAACTGGTAAAGCCTTAGCATCAATTTCCTTTTGAACAATCTCCGCTAATTTTGATTGGACATTTTGTTCAAAAAGAATGTAATGCAGTCCTTGTTTATCGGCAAGTGAGATAATATTCTCTAGTTCACGCTGGGTTGGCTCATTCGTGGTGGAAAGGCCAGAAATACTGATTTCCTCAAGCCCGTACCTTTGCTCCCAGTAGCTAAAGGCAGCATGAGTAACAAGAATTTCTTTATGTTTTGCAGTTTGAATAGTGCTTTCAAATTCCGAATTTAATTGATCTAATTCATCCGCAAGCTTCTGATAATTCTGATTAAACGTCTCCTTATTTTGAGGCATTTTTTCAATTAAAGAATCCCTAATGACAGCAGCCATTTCTTTCGAATATACCGGGTCAAGCCATACATGAGGATTAAAATCTCCATGACCGTCATCCTCATGGTCATCGTGTGCTTCATGTTCTTCTGCAGGATCTAAAATAAGATCTTCAGCAGTTGGAATCAACGAGACGTTTTCATTTTTTAATGATTCTTTAGCACTCTCTACAAATCCTTCTAATCCCAAGCCGATGTAGAAAAATAAATCTGAATCCGCCAGTTTGATCATATCTTTTTGGGATGGTTCAAATGTATGTTCATCTGCTCCTGGTGGATAGATGGTATTGACTGTAACGTATTTTCCACCGATACGTTCCGTAAAATATTGAAGAGGGAATACTGTGGAATAAATGGTTAGTTGCTCTTTCTTGTTATCTGTTTGTTCATTTTCAGCACTGCAAGCAGTGATTACCAGGCTAATTAGTAAAATAAATGGTAAAAGAATATTTTTTTTCATATGTGCTCCTTTAAAAGTTTATAAACCGGAGTTATTACGATTTATATTCGAAAAATTTTTAGAATTTAGATTATAAAAAAATGTATAATACGGAACGATTCCGATTTCCTTATGTATATTACAAAAAAAATGAGTTAAATGCAAGCATAAAATTTTAGCATGCGTTAGTATTTATGTATGCTTAATATAAACAAAGTTAAGGTGGGATAATTATGAATAACACTACATTATTAAATGAAATCTTGGATTATAACCAAAAATTTGTTGAAAGCCGCGAATATGAGAAATATGAGACAACAAAATTTCCAAATAAACGAGCGGTCATACTAACATGTATGGACACGCGATTATTGGAATTATTGCCAAAGGCAATGAACTTAAGCAACGGTGATATAAAGACGATTAAAAATGCCGGGGCATTGGTTTCACATCCATTTGGGAGTATTATGAGAAGTATTCTTATCGCTGTATATCAGCTGCAAGCAGAGGAAGTGCTAGTCATTGCCCATCACGATTGTGGGATGAGCGGATTAAAGGCTGAACCAGTTATAGAAAGTATGATGAGCCGTGGAGTAACAGAAGTAACGTTTGATACTCTAACTTATTCAGGTATTGATATTAAAAATTGGCTGCATGGATTTGATAATGTCACAGAAAGCGTGGAGCATAGTGTTGGAGTTATAAAAAACCATCCATTAATGCCAGAAGGTGTTCCGGTACATGGGTTGGTCATTGACCCTAAGACAGGAAAACTGGACCTTGTTGTCGATGGTTACCAAGGTTAATTCTCCTTTTTCTCTGGCACCGGATCTATTCCGCCCGGATGAAAAGGATGACATTTAAGAATTCTCTTTAAAGTAAGCCAGCCGCCTTTTAAAGCTCCAAACCGTTGAACAGCCTCTAACCCATAATGCGAACACGTGGGATAAAAACGACAACTTGGCGGCTTTATAGGTGATATGGCAACTTGATAAAATCGAATAACAGAAATTAAAATCTTTTTAAACATAGGGGAAACTCCCTTCAACAAATTACTTAAAAGATATCACAATTAGAAAAAAACGTCTAAATTGTTAATTATAATTAAGTTGATGAAAAAACTCGGAATTTATAGTATCATACTACTTAGACGTATAAAAGGAGTGGGGAAATAATGCCTTCAGTTGAAAGCTTTGATTTAGATCATAATGCTGTTAAAGCACCTTACGTTAGACATTGTGGTGTCCATAAGGTAGGAAGCGACGGTATTGTTAATAAATACGATATTCGTTTTTGCCAGCCAAATAAACAGGCGATGAAGCCTGATGTTATCCATACATTAGAACATTTGCTTGCATTTAATCTCCGTGCACACGTAGAGAAATATGATCACTTTGATATTATTGATATTTCACCTATGGGCTGCCAAACAGGCTACTATTTGGTTGTGAGCGGTGAGCCTACTGTTGAAGAGATCATTGACCTTCTTGAAGATACGATGAAGACTGCAGTTGAAATAACTGAGATCCCGGCAGCAAATGAAAGACAATGTGGTCAAGCAAAACTTCACGATTTAGAGGGAGCAAAACGTCTAATGCGTTTTTGGCTTGAACAAAGTAAAGAAGACTTAAAACAAGTTTTTGCATAAAAATAAAAAATTCCTATTCTTAGTGAATAGGAATTTTTTTACTGCTTTTTTTCGTTATTTTCATTCTTTAAATAAGGATTATCGTCGAGTGGGTCTACTGTATGTTTAAATTTATATGCTTTTGACGTAGTAATTACAGCAAGCAATAATACCACAATAATGATAACAATACTTACAACAAATATCGTATACAAGTTTTCTCCTCCCTTTTCTTCTCTTATATTTTAGCATGGTTTGACTCTTTTTTAACAAAAAAAAGGAACTGCTATCTGCAGTTCCTTGATTTGAGTGGGTATGTAAGGATTAGTGGATATTTCTTGGATAATAAGTATGGGTGCGCTGCTGGCCGTATTCTTCCTGGGCGAATTTACCTTTTAGGCTCTCAATTAAATAAAGCCCCATTAAATCGTATAATTCTTGTTTATCCATCTCTTTAATTAAGTGTAGAAGATCCTCATGTGACATTTCTTCTAAGAAGGCGAATGCTAACATATCAATATCCTCTTCATCACCTGTAAGCTTGTCTCGATACATCTGAAATAATTCATCGACTAACCTCATTCCGTTCACCTCCAAAGAATTTTTTAAAATTTTTTTCCTTACTTATTCAATTCCCTTAATGATGAAAAATATCCTCTATGGCTGAAGCGAAAGTTTGTAAAAATGGTGAAAATCCATTTTCTTAATATTATGACAATTATACATCATTCAGTTCTAAAAAATGAGTCGAAATTTGAAAAAGAATAAATTTTATTTGATTGTGGGAAATTCTAAATAATATTAATAAGGGGATGACAAAATGGATCAGCAAAAAAAGACCTATTATATAGACGTTGGGCATGGACAAATATCCCAAAGTGCAACAGCTTCTACATGGAGCTTTAAAATTCAAGCGAATGATGAAGAAATTACCCAGCTTCGAGAGCTTTTTGACCAAAATTATTCAACAGAATGGCAAAACTTCTTTAGAGCCCATGTTCCATATGTTCAATATCATTACGACCGTGAAAACGACGCTTATGACAATACGATTGAACAAGTTTATGGGATGATTTACAAACTAGGTGATAATGGAGCTAAAAGTCATATTGAATCGATGAATATCTTACCAAAACAAGGGTAATAAAAGCGGAAAATCCTCTATACAAGGATTTTCCGTTTTTTTCGATTATAATAAATAATCAAGAGGTACCTAGGGGTGAGGGTAGATGAAAAATTTTATAGATCAATTAGGGAACAAGGTAGAGCTTTCATTCTCAAGCAATGCCTTTGAGCAGGAAGCGGAGCATGTATTTGTGATTTGTAAATATTTGGATGATTGGTTATTAACTAATCATAGTGTTCGAGGACTGGAATTTCCGGGAGGTAAAGTCGAACCTGGAGAGTCCCTCAAAGAAGCGGCTATTCGGGAGGTTTATGAGGAGACCGGAGCCACTTTAGAAGACCTTTCACAAATTGCTGAATATAGAGTTGCTGACGAAAAAAATACTTTTGTAAAGGCTGTATTTTGGGGGAAAATAAAATCAGTACATAAAATGAATAGCTATTTTGAGACAAAAGGGCCAGTTTTAGTAAAAGGTGATTTGTTAGATTTGCGTTTTGGTAAAGAGTACAGCTTTATTATGAAGGATGATGTGGTGGCAGAATGTGTGAAGTATATCTATAATCTGCAACACGAAAAAGAATAGCGACAAATTTAGATAAGCCGCTATTCCTTGATAAGTTTTTTTTCCAATAGCTCTACAAGCTGATACATGATGGTGGCAACGATAGCGATTACCAATAAAGATAAAAAAACCAGGGTAAAATTAAAGACTTGGAAGCCATAAATGATAAAGTAACCCAATCCTCTGGATGAAACTAAAAACTCACCCACGATGACACCAACCCAGGATAAACCAACATTGACCTTTAAGGTTGAAATTATGGTTGGAAAACTAGCAGGAAGAATGGCTTCCTTAAAGCATTGAAGTCGTGTAGCCCCGAATGTTTGCAGTACTTTTAAATAGTTAGGGTCTACTTCTTTAAAAGAAGTATAAACAACAATCGTTGTAATGATAACCGAGATGATGGCTCCCATTGCAATAATGGAAGGATATCCAGGCCCAAGGGCGACAATTAATATGGGACCTAAGGCGACCTTCGGCATTGCGTTTAGAATGACGAGATAGGGGTCAATAATTTTTGACAGCATCGGTGACCACCAAAGCAGTGCTGCTAGTACGGTTCCCAGTAGTGTACCTAATACGAAACCAAAAATAGTTTCGGTTAAGGTAACACCAAGATTGGACATCAAAGAACCATCTTGTAATTTTTCGAGAAATAAATCCCAAATTTTTGATGGAGAACTGAAGAGT
This sequence comes from Neobacillus canaveralius, assembly GCF_047237705.1. Lineage (NCBI taxonomy): Bacteria > Bacillati > Bacillota > Bacilli > Caryophanales > Bacillaceae > Neobacillus > Neobacillus canaveralius. Next base: position 1,292,338 of record NZ_JBDFLL010000001.1, read on the forward strand.
AAAGGATCTATCCAACGTTTTTGACTCGAAATTTCCCAACTAGAAAAAAAGAGCAGGAAAATGACGATTTGGTAAAAACGTACCCATCTTTTTTCAATCGTCAGGGAATGTAAATAATTTTTATGGAGGAGGCTCACGTTAGTTTTTCCTTGTTTCAAGTGAATCCAGCTCCTTCCATATTTTCTGAAAGATACTTGAAAATGCCTCATGGTTTCTAGCGTTAAAAGGGGATACGTTTCTTAGTTCTTCTGGCATTTCAAAAATTTTATGAATTCTGCCCGGACTTGGTGAAAAGAGCACAACCCGATCACTCATTGCTATGGCTTCACCAATATCATGTGTGACTAGAATGGCTGTTTTTCCAAAGGAGTCGAGCGTGTTTGATACTAATTCTTCCAGCTTTAACTTAGTTTGATAATCCAATGCTGAAAATGGTTCATCAAGCATAAGAAGCTTGGGTTCCGTGGCAAGCGTTCTTACAAGCGCAGCACGCTGCCTCATACCACCTGAAAGCTGCTTAGGGAGCTGTTTCTCGATACCCTTTAAACCCATTTGATTTAAAAGGTTTAATGCGGCACTTTTTGTTTGCTCGTTCAATTGTTTGGATAATTTTAGACCAATAAGGATATTTTCTTCAATTGTTTTCCATGGAAATAGATAGTCCTGTTGGAGCATATAGCCGATTTGGTTCTTTAGCCCCGTGATTGGTTTATTTTCAAGCAAAATGGTTCCTTGTGTTGGTTTTATAAGCCCAGCAATAATGGAAAGTAAAGTTGTCTTTCCACAGCCGCTAGGGCCGAGGAAGGAAACAAATTCACCTTCCTCTACAATCAAACTTATTTCCGAGAGGGCCGTTGTTTCAGAGGCTTTTGTGAAATAAGTGTGATGGATATCTTTAATGGCTAAGAAACTCATTTTGACGGCCTCCCATATTTTTTATTCTTCTTTTACTTTTTCAGCTATTTCTGTATTTACAAGTGTAGAGTGATCAACCTCTTTTGGAAGCTCACCTGCTTCGTCCATGATGTTCTGTAGATTGTTCCACTCTTCCACATCAAGGATCGGATCAGTTGCAAATGAGCCTTGCTCTTTATAACGGTCTACTACTGTGCTAATGAGTTTGACGTCTGTATCAGGGAAATAGGATTGAATTGCCTCAGCGATTTCGTCTGAGCTATGTGTTTCAACCCATTGCTGTGCCTTGTAAACGGCTCTGGTAAATTTTTCTACAATATCCTTGTTTTCTTTCATGTAACTGTCTTTTGCCATGAAGGTTGTATATGGAACATGGCCGGATTCTGTTCCAAAGGAAGCAATAATATGTCCTTTTCCTTCTTGTTCAAAAATGCTCGCCTGTGGTTCAAATAATTGAACAAAATCACCTGTTCCAGAGGCAAATGCACTAGCTATATTTGCAAAATCAATGTTTTGGATGAGATTTAAATCTTGGTGAGGGTCGATGCCATGCTTTTTGAGAACGAACTCCCCAACCATTTGCGGCATACCGCCAGTACGTTGCCCTAAGAATGTTGAACCCTTAAGAAGATCCCATGAGAAATTATCAATTTTTTCTCTTGAGACCAGGAAGGTGCCATCAGTCTGTGTGAGTTGTGCAAAGTTAATAACCGGATCATTGGATCCTTGAGCGTAAACATAAATCGAAGTCTCAGAGCCTACCAACGCAACATCAGCACCATTGGATAACAGTGTTGTCATGGTTTTATCGCCGCCAAAGGCTGTAGACAATTCCACTTCCAGGCCCTCTTCTTCGAAAAATCCTTTTGCGATGGCGACATATTCAGGGGCATAGAAGATAGAACGAGTAACTTCAACCAATCGTACCTTTTCAATTTTCTCTGAATCGGTTTTATCAGTACTGTTACAAGCAGCTAGTGAGAACATCAGAATTAAAATAAGAACTGAAGAAAAGCCAATTTTTAACCATTTTTTCATACCAAAACCCTCCTTATTACAATAAAAATCTGGGCTGTTGACCTAACATATCGTATGAAACAGAAATAAATGTGTGAATGCTTACTTACATAAATTTTTACGGTTGAATGGAAAGGTGAAATCTAGTGAACAAACAAAATGGAAAAATCATCGAAGTCTATCGTTTTCCTTCACCCAATCCTAATGTGGAATTAAGGGAGATTACCTATCTTTCTGATGGATTGAGGGTTAAAGGTCTGCTGGCTGAGCCAAAAATAAAAGGAAATTATGATGGCTTTTTATATTTGCGCGGCGGCATCAAGAACGTCGGAAAGGTCAGACCTGCAAGAATTGCTCAGTTTGCCTCTGAAGGATTCATCGTATTCGCTCCTTATTATCGAGGGAATCAAGGGGGAGAGGGGAATGAGGATTTTGCTGGAGAGGACAGGGAGGACGCTTTTGCGGGCTATGAGCTTTTAAAGTCATTTCCTAATGTAGAGTATATCCATGTCTTTGGCTTTTCGCGAGGTGGTGTCATGGCATTGATGACAGCACTCGAGTATCCAGAGGCTGCCTCGATTGTTACTTGGGGCGGGGTTAGTGATATGACGTTAACCTATGAAGAAAGAAAAGATTTGCGAAAAATGATGAAAAGGGTGATTGGTGGTACACCTGGAAAATATCCCGAAAGATATGAAGAGCGAACACCTCTTTATGAGCTCGAAAAGCTTTTAGCACCTGTATTAATCATTCATGGAGTAAATGATCAGAATGTTTCGGTGGAGCATGCCTACAGACTCGAAAGAAGACTTAAGATGTTAAATAAGCCTGTGGAATGCTGGTATTTTGATGATTTTACTCACTACTTTCCTCCTGTAGTAAACAAAAAAATCGTGGAGGATTTAACGAAGTGGATGAAATGTCAAATCAAAAGATGATAAAATAGAAGTAAGTCCAATTACAGAGGAGCGGGTACATATGGGTATGCCCCTTGAGTTAAATACGATGATTGTAACAAAAGGCAGGGAAAAAAGAATCGAAGAAAATCTTTTCGTATTAGAAAAGGAAGGCTATCGACTTTATCCGATTGATATTCCCATTGAGTTGAGAAAAACCATTGAAAGCGATACGAGCGGAACAGCCGTCATTAAAAAAGTAGAATGGCAAGAAAGCCGCACGTGGTTAACTTACCAATTAATTTCACTAAATTCTACAAATTAGTAAAAGGCCCTTATCGACAACGATAAGGGTCTGCTCTATGGCTTTGATAGCTGTCTAGCTTCAGCGCCTAGGGGCTCGGGTCATAAGCCAATCCGTCAGAAAGGTTAAAGAACAACCTTCCCGCCGGCTCGTCTTATGCCTGCCGCCCCTGGACAAGGCGCATCCGCTTTTCTATTTTGGTCCACCTTTTTCTTCAATTTCTGAATCCACTTTGGTGAATTTTTTAAAGTTTTCGCGGAATTTATTCGCTAATTCTATTGCTTTCTTTTCATATACTAGTGGGTCTGCCCAAGTTTTGCTGGGTTGAAGAACCTCATCCGGCACACCAGCAATGTGGAGTGGAATATTTAGTCCGAAAATATCATCTTGTACGGTTTCAACATTGTTTAGTTCCCCTTCAAGTGCAGCCTGAATCATCGCTCTTGTATAGGATAACTTCATGCGGTTCCCCACTCCGTATTCTCCGCCTGTCCAGCCTGTATTTACAAGAAAAACATTTGCATTATGCTCAAGAATCTTTTCACCAAGCATTTTTGCATAACGTGTTGCAGGTAAAGGCAGGAATGGTGCACCAAAGCAAGTGGAGAAGGTGGCCTCTGGAGAAGTTACCCCACGCTCAGTTCCTGCTAGCTTGGATGTATAACCACTCAAGAAATGATACATTGCCTGCTCTTTCGTTAATTTTGAGATTGGAGGCAATACCCCAAATGCGTCTGCGGTTAAAAAGACAATGGTATTCGGGTGGCCTGCAATGCTTGGCTGAACTATATTTTCAATGGCGTGCATCGGATAAGCAGCCCTTGTATTTTCAGTAAGAGTTGAATCGTCATAGTCTGCAATTCTTGTATCAGGATTAAGAACAACATTTTCTAATACGGAACCAAAATGGATGGCATCAAAAATTTGCGGCTCTTTTTCTCTGGAAAGATTAATGGTTTTTGCATAGCAGCCGCCTTCAATATTAAACACGCCATTCGATGACCAGCCGTGCTCATCATCACCAATTAAGCGGCGTTTTGGGTCTGCAGATAAAGTGGTTTTTCCTGTCCCAGAAAGACCGAAGAACAAAGCAACATCACCTTCAACACCAATATTAGCAGAGCAGTGCATAGAGAAAATATTATTCTCAGGCAGCAGGTAGTTCATTATTGAGAAGATTGATTTTTTCATTTCACCAGCATATTCCGTTCCGCCGATTAAGATCGTCCGTTTTTCGAAAGAGATAATAATAAAGGTTTCAGACTTTGTTCCGTCTATAACCGGATTTGCTTTAAAGTTAGGAGCCGAAATGACAGTGAATCCGGGTTTATGTGTCAGCAATTCCTCTTCACTAGGCCGAATAAACAATTGATGGGCGAATAAATTATGCCAAGCATATTCATTCACAATTTGAATCGGCAATTGGGTCTTTTTATCAGCACCTGCAAACCCTTTAAAGACGAATATTTCATTTTTTTCTTTTAAGTAGTCTAAAACTTTTTGATAGAGGTTATTAAATATTTCTTCTGAAATTGGCTGATTTAAATTGCCCCAATCAATTTTATCCTTAATGGATTCTTCCATGACAATAAATTTGTCTTGAGGAGATCTTCCAGTATATTTACCTGTTGATACACTTATCGCACCAGTTGAGGTTAGTTTTCCCTCATTCCTAGATAGAATTTTTTCCACTAATTGAGGAACAGACATTTGAATGTGCACATGGCTTTCTTCCAGCAATTGGCTTAATTCATTTGGGACATGTACTGAATTCATCAGAACGAACCTTCCTTTTCAAGTTTTTAATTGTCAATATATTCATAAAAAGTATAACACATTTAATTTAATAGTCTATACTAATTGGTAAATTTGGGTTGTATTATTAAGTATTAAATTTAAATGGAAAAATTTCATATATTTATCCTTAATTTGCTAGCAAATTCGTTGACAACGCTCGACAGGTTCAAGTATGATACTAATTTGAACGGATACTCTCTTATCCTGAGCTGGTGGAGGGACAGGCCCTATGAAACCCAGCAACCTGCTTTATGAGAAGACCATCCTATTTATTGGTCCTATTCTCAAGTGCGAAGGTGCTAATCTGACGCAAGGCTTTGACCTTGAACGATAAGAGTGAAAGGACCGGAACAACCTTTCCTCACAATGGTAAGGTTTTTTGTTTTGTATAGACCTTTTATCAATAGAGTTACTAATAAAAATCCTTTGTTTATTTCATACTAAGGGAATGAGTACCGTATCAATTTCAGTGGTTCTAGAAGTATTCCTGTAACCTTCAAATGGACCTTGATTTATCTCATAATATAGGAGGAAATCAGATGTCAACAAAACGTCGTCGTTTGTTCACTTCTGAATCAGTTACCGAAGGTCATCCAGATAAAATCTGTGACCAAATATCTGATTCGATTTTAGATGCCATTTTAGCAAAGGATGCAAATGCCCGGGTTGCTGCTGAAACATCCGTCACAACTGGATTAGTCTTAGTTGCAGGTGAAATCACTACATCTACTTACGTTGATATTCCAAAAATCGTTCGTGAAACAATTAAGGGTATTGGCTATAATCGTGCAAAATATGGCTTTGACTCCGAGACATGTGGTGTTATCACTTCTATTGGTGAGCAATCTCCTGACATTGCGATGGGGGTCGATCAGGCTCTAGAAGCACGTGAAGGGCAAATGTCTGATGAAGAAATCGAAGCTATTGGTGCAGGAGACCAAGGTTTAATGTTTGGTTTTGCATGTAATGAAACCAAAGAATTAATGCCTCTTCCCATTTCCTTGGCACACAAGCTTGCACGTCGTTTAACAGAGGTTCGTAAAGAGGAAATTCTTCCTTACCTGCGTCCAGATGGAAAGACACAAGTAACGGTAGAATATGATGAGAATGACAAACCTGTCCGTATCGATACGATTGTTATTTCTACACAGCACCATCCCGAAATTACGTTAGAGCAAATCCAACGTAACGTAAAAGAGTATGTGATTAATCCAGTTGTGCCGAAAGAACTAATTGATGAAAATACAAAGTATTTCATTAATCCAACAGGTCGTTTTGTTATCGGTGGACCTCAAGGAGATGCAGGTTTAACAGGACGTAAAATTATTGTAGATACGTATGGTGGTTATGCACGTCACGGCGGTGGAGCTTTCTCTGGTAAAGATCCTACAAAAGTTGACCGTTCTGCAGCCTATGCCGCTCGTTATGTTGCAAAGAATATTGTAGCAGCAGGACTTGCTGATAAAGTTGAAGTTCAGCTTGCATACGCAATTGGGGTAGCAAAGCCGGTTTCCATTTCTATTGATACTTTTGGTACTGGCAAAGTGAGTGAAGATGTATTAGTTGATCTTGTAGGTGCAAATTTTGATCTTCGTCCTGCTGGAATTATCAACATGTTAAATTTACGCCGCCCAATTTACAAGCAAACAGCGGCATATGGTCATTTTGGCCGTACAGATGTTGATCTTCCTTGGGAGCGTACAGATAAAGTGGACGCATTACGTCAACAAGCAAATATTAAATAGACAAATTAGGGGAGTTGCATTTAGTGTAACTCTCTTTTGCATTTAGTCGTCTAAGTTTAGGGCAATGTGTTTAGGTTAAAACTATTTGTACCTGAATTTTCCTACCTTTCACACTGACATTTTTATATGAATAGTGGTAGGATAAGAGAGTATGTTTTTTAAGTTTGGATATTTAGATTGGAGTAGGTGAAGTACATAATGTGTGGTTTTATTGGTTGTGTACACGACAAGGAACAACATTTTCGTGATGAGCAAAAACAACAATTCAAAAATATGAACGATATTATAACCCATCGTGGACCTGATGATGAAGGTTTTTATTATGATGACCATATTCAATTCGGTTTTCGCCGCTTAAGTATTATTGATATTGAATGCGGGCACCAGCCATTAACGTATGAAGATGAGCGCTATTGGATTATTTTTAATGGAGAGGTTTATAACTACCTGGAACTTCGTGAAGAATTGCTCAAAGAAGGCTTACAGTTTGCAACAAACTCTGATACAGAGGTTATTATCGCTTTATATAGCCATTTGAAAGAGAAGGCTGTTGAAAAACTGCGTGGGATGTTTGCCTTCACGATTTGGGATAAACAAGAACAAACGGTATTCGGTGCAAGGGATCCTTTCGGAATTAAACCATACTTCTATTTTGAGGATGGGGAAAGAACATTTTTTGCTTCTGAGAAGAAGAGCATCCTTCTAGCGCTAGAGCACGATGTATTAGATTATGATTCCCTGCAACACTATTTAACGTATCAGTTTGTCCCAGAACCAAACACGATGTCAAAAGGGATTCATAAGCTAGAGCCAGGACATTATTTTACAAAAAGAATCGGCTCTCCGATGGAAATTAAAAGATATTGGAAAGCACATTTTAACCCGGTTCAAAAATCGGAATCAGAGTTTACCAAAGAAATACAAGATGTGTTAATCGATTCAGTTAAAATGCATATGAGAAGTGATGTACCTGTTGGGTCTTTCCTTTCCGGCGGAATCGACTCTTCTATTATTGCTTCGATTGCAAAACAATTTCATCCAGCCATTAAGACGTTTTCAGTAGGTTTCGAGCAAAATGGTTTTAGTGAAATAGATGTTGCAAAGGAAACGGCTGATAAGCTTGGGGTAGAAAATATCAGTTATGTGATTACACCGCAGGAATACATGAATGAATTGCCGAAAATCATTTGGCATATGGATGATCCACTTGCAGACCCTGCAGCGATTCCGTTGTACTTTGTCGCTCGTGAAGCAAGAAAGCATGTTACCGTTGTTCTTTCTGGTGAAGGTGCTGATGAATTGTTTGGCGGCTACAATATTTATCGTGAGCCACAGGATTTAGAAGTGTTTAATAAAATCCCAAGAGTAGGAAAAGTACTGTTAAAAGGGATTGCAAACATGATGCCTGAAGGAATGAAAGGGAAGAGCTTTATAGAGCGTGGCGTAACTCCTATGGAAGAACGATATATTGGTAATGCTAAAATGTTCACGGAGGAAGAAAAAAGAGACTTGCTTTCTGTTTACCGTGAAGGTTTAGATTACACGGATATCACAAAACCACTTTATGCTGAATCAAAAGGCTATGATCCAGTTGATCGTATGCAATTTATTGATATTCATACATGGATGCGCGGTGATATTTTATTAAAAGCTGATAAAATGACGATGGCTCATTCATTAGAGCTCCGAGTTCCATTCTTGGATAAAGTGGTTTTTGAAGCAGCATCGAAAATTCCAACTAGCTTGAAGACAGCTAACGGTACAACGAAGTATATTTTACGAAAAGCAGCAGAAGGAATTGTTCCTGAGCATGTATTGAATCGTAAGAAACTTGGGTTCCCAGTACCAATTCGCCACTGGCTGAAGAATGAAATGAATGAGTGGGCAAAAACGATTATTAGAGAAAGTAACACGGATCATTTATTTAATAAATCTTACGTGTTAAGACTTCTTGAAGACCACTGTCAAGGGAAGGCTGATAACAGCCGTAAAATATGGACCGTGCTTATCTTTATGATATGGCACCAGGTTTATGTGGAGGGTAAATACTCCTTTTCAGGACAAAAAGAACTTCAGACTATGAAAAATTAATTACAAAGCACCCATAAAATTATGGGTGCTTTGTATTTTTAATTATTTCTGAAGTGACTTATAATACTGAGCTTTCTCTGCATATTCTGTATAAATCCTGTGCATTTCTTTTTTGTCATGTTCATTTAATTCTCTAATAACTTTAGCTGGTCTGCCAAATGCTAATGTATTAGGAGGGATTTTTTTGCCTTGGGGTACAAGACTGCCTGCACCGATAAAAGCACCTTCACCAATTTCTGCTTGATCAAGAATAATGGAGCCCATGCCGATCAATGCCTTTTTTCCAATAATACAGCTGTGGAGTATCACCTGATGACCAACAGTTACTTCATCCTCTAAAATTAATGGATTATTGGGGCTTTGATGCAGAACGCAGTTGTCCTGAATATTTACTCTACAACCGATGACTGTAGGCGCGACATCTCCTCTAATGACAGAATTAAACCAGACGCTGGATTCTTCACCTATTTCAACCTCACCTGTAATGGTGGTGAAATCTGCGATGAATACAGATTCAGCAATTTTTGGGTTTTTATCTTTGTATGGATAAATCATTTGGGTCGCTCCTTTTTGACTGAAATACATATTCACTTTAATATTATACTAAATAGAATATTTTTCTAGGGGGAAAAACTATGTGGAAGTGGGAAGCAGAAGGGGAAGCGAAGGCCGTAATCGTGATGGTTCATGGTGCAATGGAACATCACAGACGATATGGCTGGCTCATTGAAATGTGGCGCGAGTCTGGTTTTCATGTCATTATGGGTGATCTTCCTGGGCAAGGCATGACAACTAGATCCCGCAGAGGACATATAGATTCATTTGAAGAGTACATAAGTGAAGTAAAGGAATGGATAAAAGCAGCCTTCCGTTATGAAATACCTGTGTTTTTATTCGGCCATAGTATGGGCGGGTTAATTGCAATTCGTTTGCTGCAGGAAGAAAGATTTGACTTGGCAGGGGTCATTCTCTCATCACCTTGCTTAGGTTTAGTTCATACCCCTCCGAAAATTTTAGATTTACTGTCATACGGAATAAATGTAGTTTTTCCTTCATTAAAAATGAATTCAGGCATAACCGTTGATATGGCTACCAGAAATCAAGATGTAATTGAGGCAGATAAAGATGATACCCTCTATATCACAAAAGTCTCTGTTAGGTGGTACCGAGAGTTAGTCGAGGCTATGAAAGAGGCGTTTCTGTCAATCGAAGGCACAAAAGATGTTCCGATGCTTGTTATGCAAGCTAGTGATGATAAAATTGTTAATAAGATTCCTGTTAAGGATTGGTTTAACCATGCACCACTATCAGAAAAAAGGTTTAAAGAATGGCCAAAGCTTTATCATGAAATTTTTAATGAACCAGAACGGGATGATATATTTGAGTACGCGAAGGATTTTGTTATCAGCCAATTAAAAGCAATAGGTTACATTGTTTAAGAAAGGGAAGATATTCTCCATGATGCCCATCAGACTTATGTCAAATGTATATCGCCGAATTATTCCAGCTGTTCATCAGGAACTAAGGTTTTGGAGGTCCCAGGCAGAAAGTATACCTAATGAGGAGCTTAGAACACAGGCTTTGGCAAGTATTGAACATAAAACCTTTCACTGTGAAGGCGGTGGGATACTTGCTCTTTGCGCGAATGATGAGTATAAAAAAGCAGTTAAATTTATTGTCGCTTATCAAACCATTAGTGATTACTTAGATAATCTTTGTGACCGGAGTACATCGCTTGATCCAAAGGACTTTGAAGCCCTTCATGAATCTATGCAAGATGCACTTATACTAGGAAGCAAACCAAAAAATTATTACCGCTTTCGTGAGGATCAGAACGATGGCGGTTATTTAAATGATCTTGCGGAAACATGCAGATCAGTATTAAATGAATTGAAGCATTATCACATAATCAAAGACTATCTGTTAGAGCTTTGTGAATATTATTGTGCCTTGCAAATCCACAAGCATGTTATTCATGAAGAACGTGTACCGAGATTGGAAAAATGGTTTGAGGTCCATCAAAACGAGCTTCCAGACATGGAGTGGTACGAATTTTCAGCTTGTTCGGGTTCGACCTTGGGGATATTTTGTCTTATTTCATATGCAATGAGAGAAGATTTTCATGCTAAAGATGCAGATAATATTCGTAAAGGGTATTTTCCATACATACAAGGTCTTCATATCTTATTAGATTATTTCATCGACCAAGAAGAAGATCGCGAAGGCGGGGACTTGAATTTTTGTTTCTATTATGAAAATCCAGAAACACTTTTCAAACGACTAAAGCACTTTGTTACAGAAGCAGACAAACATACGGAATTTCTGCCACATAAGAAATTCCACCAGCTTATTAATAGAGGCTTATTGGGATTTTATTTATCGGATGGGAAGGTTCGTAAACAGAAAAATATAAGGAAATTAGCAAAGGGGATTATTAAGACTGGCGGAATTGTTAGCTATTTTTTCTATATCAATGGACTAGCCTATCGTTCCTTTCAGAAATTGATTCCCTCATTATTTACAAAACCCTCGTAAAAAAAGAAAACCAGGCATGAAGCCTGGTTTATCTTTTTTCAATTGCAACAATAAAGGGGGGATTATTTTGTTGATTCATAAAGCGATACTGAAGGACATGCGCCTTCTTCTGATCGATATCCTGACAATACGTCAATAAAGCGTCCCGCTCAATTGCTCCCTCAGTATGACCATGGTAAATCACAAGGATAATTATTCCTTCTGGTACCATAATTTCAAGCAATTGCTGGATTGCAGAAATGGTAGTCTCAGGTCTGGTTACAACTGATTTATCACTGCCAGGTAAATAGCCTAAGTTAAAAATCGCAGCTTTTACCTTACCATGATGTTCCGCGGGTATTAAATTGGCAAGCTGTTCATGTCCGTTATGGAAAATGATGACGCGGTCAGCCAACTCATGTTGTTTCAATCTTTCTATACTGGTTTGAATGGCATCCTCTTGCACATCAAATCCATAGACGGTGCCATTTTCACCTATGAGATTAGCCATAAAAACTGTATCATGACCATTTCCTAGCGTTGCATCAACTACAACATCACCACTAGAAATAGTCTTTTCGAGTAATTTCTTTGCATAAGGGAGTATCCGGTCTAGCTTCACGATTAATTCCTCACTATACTCTTTTGATAATATTTCCCCTGATAGCTATCTCTTCTTTTTAACTCAGCGTCGATGGCATTTAATACTTCCCACTTGTTTACACTCCACATAGGTCCTACCATTAAATCAATCGGTCCGTCCCCAGTAATCCGATGAACAATCATTTCAGGCGGTAAAATTTCTAATTGGTCACATACTAAATTTACATAATCCTCTTGAGCGAGGAATTTGAGCATGCCTTTTTCATACTGTTTAACCATTGGTGTGCCTTTTAGTAAGTGAAGCAAGTGAATCTTTATTCCTTGGACATCAAGCTTTGCCACTTCTCTTGCTGTTTCCATCATCATTTCATAAGATTCAAGCGGCAATCCATTGATAATGTGGGAACAAATTCGGATCCCATGTTTTCTAAGTTTATTTACACCTTCCACATAACATTGAAAATCATGTGCACGATTGATTAATAATGCAGTACGTTCATGTACCGTTTGCAAACCAAGCTCAACCCAAAGATATGTTCTTTGGTTTAGTTCGGCTAAATATTCAACAACATCATCAGGAAGGCAATCAGGACGAGTTGCAATCGATAAACCAACTACTCCCTCTTGGTTGAGAACTTTTTCAAATTTTTCGCGGAGAACCTCAACAGGTGCATGCGTATTTGTATAGGCTTGGAAGTAGGCCATATATTTGCCATCTTTCCATTTCGTATGCATTTTTTCCTTAATTTCAAGGAATTGTGTCTCTAAATCATCTGTTCGGTCACCTGCAAAATCGCCTGAACCCGCGGCACTGCAAAAAGTACAGCCGCCGTGTGCAACCGTACCATCACGATTTGGGCAATCAAAGCCGCCATCTAAAGCAACCTTAAAAACTTTATGGCCAAATTGCTGGCGTAAGTGATAATTCCATGTATGGTAACGTTTATCGTCAGTAGCATATGGAAAAGGGTTGGTCTGAGTCAATTCAGAAACCTCCTTTTAATTTTTTAAGCATAAAGTCAATTTTATCATGAAAATATGCGCTTATCCAACTGAATTGTTTACCAGTATTATCACGTTATAGGAACAGGGAGAGAGAACAAAATAAGATATGAAGCACTTTGACTCATTGAGGGAAGTGTTTTACCAAGGCTCTTTAAAGAGCCTGCCGACTAAATACAAAGTGCAAAATGACTATTTCTACATTAAAATCTTTAAGAAATAGCCTTTGCCAAAAAGAAGGGGGTCCTTAGATGGCTACTCGTGCTTCAATGGATGCTTTAATACAGCAATGTGAGGATGTTATTCGCTATGCACAGGATCAATTAAAAGAAAGCAGCCTTCAAGAGCATTACAACAATGATGATTATACGAACGCCCTACAACAGCTTGAACAAACCTATCAAGATATTGCCAAAATGGCTCATAGTGCGAATGGGCAGCAGCGGGATCAACTCCATCGGATGAGACTCCAAATACAACAGCTTCAAAATAATATGATTTTAGAGGGTCAAGCATTTAGAGGAGGAGATCTTTCTTGAAAAAGCGATCTAAACAACAAAACCCTGAACAAAAAACTCGAAATGGAAATAACAATCAGGATCTTGAGCTTGGTCAGGATGTTGATCTTGTTAAACAATCTAAAAAGAAATATGAAAAATCAGGCGGCCAGCCGGTAAAGTCAAAGTTTCATCAAGAAAAGAACCAATCATCTTAATTATTCGCTTTTGACCTTCAACTTTTGTTGAGGGTCTTTTTATGATAAAACCCCTAAAAACACAGTGAAAATAAGGTAAAATCGCCGTTCACAAATTAGAAATAACTCAATTTCAATTTGTGATTTTGGTCACAGAATGAGTCTTAGCTTCATGGGATAAATAAGATATGAATTCGACTTCTTGTGATTAAAAATGATTAGTCTTGTGAATGTATTCACAAAAAATTCACAATTTGAAAGGAAGTTAGTACGATGAAAAAATTACTGCTCTCCATCCATATACTCCTGTGCTTTTTACTGTTATTAAACCCGTCTGTTACCGCTGGGGAAGAAAGTCAAAACATTTTGACTATGGAGGAACTTTCAATAAAGGTAATGCCAGAATTTGCTTACCATCCCAATGATGTAAACAAAGAACATCCCCCCTTATTAATTGGCTATCAAGGAACGATGCGTAATCTGTCAGAACAGCCGCAAAAAGGGCAAATTGAACTGCCTCTGCCTATGGAAGATAAGAATTTTCGGATTGGCTATGTAGCTGATTATTCCAGTGATTTATCGAAGGTGTTTGAAATTGAGTACATAATCGACCAAGAAAAAGGGACCATTTCTTGGACAACAAGCGAAGATATTCAACCAAATGATGTTTATAAATTTGTTGTTGAATTTTATACAGATACAATAATGGCCGACAAAGAAAAGAAAACACTTTCATACCAGTTTAAAAGCTTTGCGGACATTGGTTTACTCAATATTTCATTTATACAACCCCTTAAGGCAAAAAAGGTAGTTCTTACTCCGGCACCTGAAGAGAAAAAGACTCACGCTGATGAGGAAGGTGTTTACTCCTATTTCTTTCAAGGTGTAAAAGCTGGAGAGGAGAACCGTTTCTCATTTACGTATGAACGAAATGAAACGAAGCCTAGTATCGAGTTGATGGACAAACAAGAACAACAACCAATTGATCCTGTGAAAAATAAAAAAAATCCTGCTACGCTTTCAATCGCAGCTGTCAGTGGAGTAGGTTTACTAGCAGCTGGTGCGTTTACTTATTTGTTTAAAAGAAAACGCAGGAACAATTAACTTTGCAAGACCATTCCTTTTGGCAATAAAGTACAAAAGTACTTTATTCAATAAATTTAGAGAGAAAAAGAGATCTATATTATGGGAGGTGAAAGGATGTTAAAAAAATCGTTTAAAAAATTACTGGCAATTGATAAAAGAGTGTTACTTTTAGGTGCTCTTTTAGCCGGAGTACTCTTTTCCTTTGGGACTGTTAAAACAATGGCTTACCTAGATTCACCTGGTTTTTGTCAAAACTGTCATACCATGAAATCGGTTTATACGTCATTTGTGGATTCCACTCATGCAGAATTGCAGTGTAACGACTGTCATTTACCACATGAGAGTGAGGTCGGAAAATTATTTTTTAAGGGCCGCGCTGGGATGACACATATTTTTTATAACACCTTGGGTACTGAAGATATACCAGATAGAATTTATGCGACCACACGGACATTGAGAGTTATTAATAACAACTGTGCAGAGTGTCATAAAAGCACGGTTGATAATGTCTCACACGACGCAAAGGAAAACTGTATGTCATGTCACCAGACTGTACCACATGGAAGCGACTTTAAAGATGATAGTTATGATCAGCCGCCTAAGTCCGGTGAACTATTAAAAAATAAGGGAGGATTTTAAGAATGAATAGGTTCCGTTATGGGGCATACCTCCTTCTATTAGTATTTGTTCTCATCATTACTGGCTGCAGCAATTCCAGTGAGAATGCAGGTGAAAAAACGGCAAGTGCTAAGGAAGCGACGGGGAAAACAGGCCTTTCTAAGGATGAAATAAGTAATGAAGCGTTTAAAGAGATGTTTCCACTTCAATATAATAGTTATATGAAGAATGAGAAGATGGAAGATACTACATACGGAGGTTCAGTGAAACGTAGTAAGTATGATCCAGATAAGGAGCCATTACTTCCGGTTCTTTTCAATGGTTATGGGTTCGCAACAGAGTATAATGAAGAACGTGGTCATGTTTATGCTCTTGAAGATATTCGCGACGTAAAGCGGATAACCGATAAATCTGTTGGTTCTTGTTATACATGTAAATCAACCGCAGTCCCACAAATGATTGAAGAAATGGGCGACGATTATTGGGGAGCCAATTTTAATCAAGAAATTTGGCCAAAAGGGGAAGCAATGGGACACTCACCAATTGGATGTTCTGACTGCCATGATCCCGAAACAATGGACTTACGCGTAACACGCCCAAGCTTCTACAAAGCATTAGAGGCTCAAGGAGTAGATACTTCTAATCCGACTAAAAATGATATGCGAAGCTATGTTTGCGGTCAGTGTCATGTAGAGTATTATTTTGCAGCTGACAACAGTGAAGTTACCTTCCCATGGTCAGAGGGCTTTAAGCCAGAAGACATGTATGAATACTATAATACGATTGCAAAAGATGAAGGGTTTGAGAAAGATTGGGTTCACAATATCTCTGGAGCACCAATGTTAAAATCGCAGCATCCTGAATATGAAACTCATACTTCCGGAACCCACGGTAAGGCAAATGTATCCTGTGCTGACTGTCATATGCCATATGAGCGTGTAGATGGAAAAAGAAAAATCACTTCACACTACTGGACTTCACCACTCAAAACGATGGATACATCATGTGGACAGTGTCATGGTGATCGTGATTTAGACAAATTAAAAGACCGTGTTCTCGAAATTCAAGAAGCTAACGTAAGTGCACTACATGAGGCACAGGACATCTCAACCACTGCTCACTATTATATTAATAAGATGATTACTTCTGGAGTTGGTCAGGACAAGATTAAGCAGGCTCAAGAATTTGTCCGTAAAGGTCAATGGTTCTGGGATATTATTGCGGCTGAAAACTCTTCAGGTTTCCACAATCCACAAGGTTCTATGGATTCATTAAGAGAATCAGTTGTGCAATCAAACAATGCCATTCGCCTTGCAACAGAAGAGTTAGTGAAAAAAGGTGTCAGCATTGAAGAACTCAATTCTGAAATTGAAAAAGTGAAAACAGCTGTCCAAGCGGAAACCGTTAACGAGAAGAAAAAGGATCATGCCGTAAACAGCTACTTCCCTGCTCAGCAGCCAGTAGTGCCAGCAGTAAAAAAATAGACCCTTTCAACCATTTTCCTAATCGTCCCGCTAAGAAGGATTATGAGAAATAAATAAAACTTATATGGTATTGGTCTAAAATGGCGGGAAATTAAATATTTTATAAGGAAAATCCTTATGAAATAGGTGAGGCTCATGTATGTTGTCCACTTTTTCGAAAACAAAGTAGAGATATTAAATCAGCTTCTTGGAAGTGTTCCAGCTCTTGATGAACCGATTACCATTAAAGGCCGTAAAGGTAAAGTCACTGGTGTTAATCAGGTTGATGACAAGCATGTCCATGTGCAGATTACAGTAGAAAAAGTAGCAGTTAAAAATAAACCTTCAGCTGCCGACCTAGCAAAAAAGAAAAAAAGATAATTTCCAAAGCCCTTTTTATTTAAGGGCTTTTTCCTTTTTGTGATAGCATTGCTATTTTAAAAAAGTTATATTTCCGCTTTATGTAATATGGTTTAATAAAAAAATTAATCTTTAACAGCTTAAAGAAAAAGATTGTCAGGAATCTTGAATGGGTCTAAAATATATTTTTGGAACTTGTTATTGTTATTGTAAAGGAGCGTTTTTCATGCCACGTGCGTTATGGCTATTAATTATTGGGATGGCAGTGAATGTAACAGGAAATTCCTTTTTATGGCCGTTAAATACAATCTATATTCACGATCATTTAGGTAAGTCGTTATCGATGGCCGGCGTTGTTTTAATGTTGAACTCTGCAGCGAGTGTCATTGGAAATCTTTATGGCGGCAGTCTTTTTGATAAAATCGGCGGTTACAAATCTATTCTTCTAGGAATATGTATCTCCCTTTCAGCACTAATTGGGTTAACGTTCTGGCATGGCTGGCCGGAGTATATTATTTTCCTTACCATTATTGGATTTGGTAGTGGAGTCACATTCCCAGCCATGTATGCGATGGCGGGAATGGTTTGGAAGGAAGGCGGACGTAAAGCCTTTAATGCCGTTTATATTGCGCAAAACCTTGGGGTAGCGGTCGGAGCCTCACTTGGAGGCATTCTTGCCGATTACTCATTTGAATTAATTTTCCTTGCTAACACCGTTATGTATATTATCTTTTTATTAATAGCTGTTTTTGGCTATAAAGGGATTTCAACTGGTATTGCAAAACAAGCGAATAGCCTTCAGGATGCAGCGATTGTTAAAGGGCGAAAAAATCTCTACGCTTTATTAATTTTATGTTTTGGGTATTTGCTATGCTGGGTTGGCTATGTACAATGGATGACAACGATCGCTTCTTATACTCAGGAAATTAATATATCATTATCGCAGTACAGCCTATTATGGACGATAAACGGTGCATTAATTGTTCTTGGTCAGCCATTACTAAATGGCATGCTTAAGCGACTTGCTACCACACTAAAGATACAAATCCTCATCGGGATTGCTATTTTTATTGTTTCTTTCCTAATAGCAGGAAACGCAAGTGCATTTTCTGGATTCCTCGTCGCTATGATCATTCTAACCATAGGTGAAATGTTTATTTGGCCTGCTGTTCCAACAATCGCCTTTGATTTGGCTCCAAAGGGACGCGAAGGATTTTATCAAGGAATTGTTAATAGTACGGCTACTGGAGGAAGAATGATTGGTCCATTATTAGGCGGACTGCTGGTGGACCTATACAGTATGTCTGCATTATTCTACGTTTTAATTGGATTATTCATCATAGCAGTAGTAACAACTCTAGCTTATGACCGTATCTTGAAAACGGGAAAGAAATTAAACGTAAAACTTTCCTAATTTAAAATTTCCGGCTTCTACTTTGAGGCCGTTTTTTTTATGTTTAAAAATAATTATTTTGGTCAAACTGTTTTAGGAGAATGTTACTTGCATACTGTGAAGAAATTTATTACAATTACCGTAATACTTTTTATAATGAATGACAGTGATTAGGAGTAGTAGTGAATTATACCCGTTCTTAGAGAGTTGACGGCTGGTGAAAGTCAATCGGGTACATCATGAACTCGCCTATGAGTTGCAAACATGAACCTGGATAGTAATGTTTGCCGTATTCCGCGTTAAGGATGAATGAAGCGAGTGTTTTACAACACTAATGTGGGTGGTACCGCGGGAAGATACATAGACAATCCTCTCGTCCCTTTTTGGGATGAGGGGTTTTTTTGTTTTTAGGCTGTGTTAAAAGTTAAATTTTGTTATTTGCACCCTGTTGATTTGCGCGGAAGGCACGAAGACTCCTGCGGGAGGACGGGGCAGGGGAGACCCCACAGGCGCTAAAGCGCCGAGGAGGCTCCCTGGACCGCCCGCGGAAAGCGAAGTGCCTCGGGACAGGCAAAAGACCGCCTGTCCCTGCGGTGATTATTCCAAGAAGCATTCCTTAGTGGAGCGCAAATCAACAGGTCAATTAAAACACAGTGAATTTTTTAAGAGAAGGAAGGAACTGACAATGAGTTTCGATCATCAGCATATCGAGAAAAAATGGCAAAATAAATGGGAAACAGAAAAAACTTTTAAAACAAGTGAAGAATTTGATAAACCAAAATTCTATGCTTTAGATATGTTTCCATACCCATCAGGAGCAGGACTACATGTTGGACACCCTGAAGGCTACACCGCTACAGATATTCTTGCACGCTTAAAGAGAATGCAAGGATATAATGTTTTACATCCAATGGGCTGGGATGCATTCGGTTTACCTGCAGAGCAATATGCTTTAGATACCGGAAACGACCCTGCAGAGTTCACTGAGAAGAATATTAATACGTTTCGAAGACAAATTAAATCATTAGGTTTCTCATACGATTGGGATCGAGAAGTAAATACAACAGATCCTGAATACTATAAATGGACGCAATGGATTTTCTTAAAGCTATGGGAAAAAGGTCTTGCGTATATTGACGAAGTAGCTGTTAACTGGTGCCCAGCACTTGGTACCGTGTTGGCTAATGAAGAAGTCATTGACGGTAAGAGTGAGCGCGGTGGTCACCCGGTTGAACGAAGACCAATGAAACAGTGGATGTTAAAAATTACTGCTTACGGTGATCGTTTACTTGAGGACTTAGAAGAGCTTGACTGGCCAGAGAGCCTTAAAGAAATGCAACGCAACTGGATTGGCCGTTCGGAAGGTGCTGAAGTAACCTTTGCGATTGATGGACATGATGAAACCTTCACTGTGTTTACGACTCGTCCTGATACACTGTTTGGTGCAACATATGCGGTACTTGCACCGGAACATTCCTTTGTTGATAAGATTACAACAGCGGAACAACGGTCAGCAGTTGATGCATATTTGGATAAAGTAAAGACGAAGAGTGACCTTGAACGAACCGATTTAGCGAAAGAAAAAACAGGTGTTTTTACTGGTGCGTATGCAATCAATCCTGCTAATGGCGAAAAAATGCCAATCTGGATTGCCGACTATGTATTAGTAAGCTATGGTACAGGAGCTATTATGGCGGTACCTGCACATGATGAACGTGACTACGAATTCGCTAAACAATTTGACCTTCCGATTAAAGCAGTTGTCGCAGGGGGTAGTATCGAAACGGAAGCCTATACAGGTGATGGTGAGCATATTAACTCCGAATTCTTAAATGGTTTAAATAAAGAAGAGGCTATTGTGAATATGATTTCCTGGTTGGAAGAAAAGGGGATTGGTACGAAAAAGGTAACGTTCCGTTTACGCGATTGGCTGTTCAGCCGTCAACGTTATTGGGGTGAGCCGATTCCGATTATCCATTGGGAAGATGGTACGATGACTGCGGTTCCTGAAGATCAGCTGCCGTTAACGTTACCGAAAACAACCAACATCAAACCTTCTGGAACTGGAGAATCTCCACTTGCTGTGATTGAGGATTGGGTAAATGTAGTGGATCCAGAGACAGGCAAGAAGGGTCGTCGTGAAACAAATACAATGCCACAATGGGCAGGCAGCTGCTGGTATTATTTACGCTACATTGATCCGAAAAATGATCAAGCACTTGCTTCAAAAGAAAAATTAGAACACTGGCTACCTGTCGATGTTTACATTGGCGGCGCAGAACATGCTGTTCTTCACTTATTATACGCTCGTTTCTGGCACAAAGTCCTTTATGATATCGGGGTTGTATCAACAAAAGAACCATTCCAAAAGCTTTTCAACCAAGGAATGATTCTAGGTGAAAACAATGAGAAAATGAGTAAGTCAAAAGGAAATGTTGTAAACCCTGATGATATCGTTGACAGTCATGGTGCTGATACACTTCGATTATACGAAATGTTCATGGGACCACTTGACGCTTCGATTGCGTGGTCTACAAATGGTCTTGATGGATCCCGACGTTTCCTTGATCGAATTTGGCGTTTGATGATAGAGGAAAATGGAGAATTAAATCCAAAAATTCAAGAGAATGAAGAAGCCTCTAATTTAGAAAAGGTGTACCACCAAACAGTGAAAAAGGTAACCGAGGATTATGAGGGCTTGAGATTTAATACCGCGATTTCACAAATGATGGTATTTATTAACGAAGCATATAAAGCAACTGTTCTTCCAAAGCACTTTATGGAAGGCTTCGTGAAAATGCTTGCCCCAGTAGCCCCGCATGTAGCTGAAGAACTTTGGGAAAAACTTGGGTCTGGCGGTACGATTTCATATGAAACTTGGCCTGCATATGATGAAGCTAAATTAGTGGATGATGAAGTTGAAATTGTCATCCAAGTGAACGGGAAGGTAAAGACTAAATTACTAGTTCCGACAGATGCCAGCAAAGAAGCATTAGAAGGAATTGCGATGGACGATGAAAGAGTTAAGGAACAAATCGAAGGGAAAACTATTCGTAAAGTTATCACCGTTCCTGGTAAACTTGTTAATATCGTAGCTAATTAATTGGGAATCCCCCTGTTCAGCAGGGGGAAACCCTTAAATAGGGGTGGAATTATGGAAGAAATTCAGATTATTACGCCAGAAGAATTAAAGAAAAAGCTCGAACAAGGGGAGAAACTCGAGCTTGTCGATGTTAGAGAGGAAGAAGAGGTGGCGCATGGCATGATACCTGGTGCGAAGCATCTCCGCATGGGCGATATTCCTGCTAATCTTGATTATTTTGATAAAGAGAAAGAATATATCTTTATTTGCCGTTCCAGTGCACGTAGTGGAAATGTCTGCTACTACTTGCAAGAACAGGGCTATAAAGTCCGTAATATGACAGGCGGAATGCTTGCATGGCAAGGAGAAGTAAAATAAACGATTCCATTAGTGGAGTCGTTTTTTTTTATACATCCGATTTTTAATTTTCAATATAAATGGAAAGACTGAAAGTAAAAACCAATGGAGGGATTCCAATGATTCAGGTTAAATTGTTTGATCGCGAGCATGAAAAGGATTTAGAAAAGGAAATGAACCGCTTTTTAAGGGGACTTGATGATAAGAAATTGCTGGATATTAAATATAACGTAGCTGCATTACCAGAGGATGAAGAGGAAGATCAAATCTATTGTTTTTCAGCAATGATTATCTATCGGGCCTGACAGCTGGCTGTTAGCCCGTTAGGTGTTATCCTTTGTGTCCAGAACGTCTGTAGTATCTTTTTTTGTTTTGCTGCTAGTAATCCTCCAAATAAACAATGGTCCAACAATGTTAATGCTAAAAATCGCTCCAACTACTATCCATAAAAACCACTTCGTATTTAATACATATTCGTAGAGCCAGTTATGATAAAAATCCATTTTTCCACAACTCCATTTAAAACCTTGTATTCAACCATTCTCGGCAGTTGAGTTTATTTTAATACCTAAAATTTGAATAGATGAACATTGGTTTGGTTATAAAGTGTAACAAGACTAAAATGTCGAAAATTGGAGTCAATAGTCATGGGAAAATCTATAGAAGAACTACTTTCAAGAAATTTCACAACAAGTTACCAGGATAATAAACAATTGATACAAGACATTCTCATAGATAATACTGATTTAAATATTAGAGAATTTTATTTTCACGAGCAGAAGGACATAAAAATTGTTTGCTTTTTTATTGATGGATTGGTTAATGATACAAAAATTGATACGGTTATTGATTCGTTCATCTATCAAGCTCCGAAGCTTTTAAGAGATCTGGACGTAACTACCTTATACAATAATTTGCCTGATAGAATCACTAAGCATATCCTGCATTCCCATGCCCTTAAATTACTAACCAAAGTCGAGGAAGCTATAGAGGCAATACTTTCAGGCGATACACTATTCATTATTGATAAATGTAAGGAAACCATCCTTGTTTCTACAAGAGGCTGGTCAGAAAGGTCGGTGTCCGAGCCCCAAACAGAGCAGGTAGTTATTGGACCGCGCGATGGCTTCACTGAGAATATTAGGACCAATACTGCTCTTGTTAGGAGAAGAATAAGAGACCCTCTCCTTTCGTTTAAGTCTACGACTGTTGGAAAAAGTTCCAAGACAACCATTAATATTGCTTATCATCGTGGCAAGGTTAAAGAGGGTTTAGTAGAAGAAGTAATGGAAAGATTGGATAAAATTAAAATTGATGCAATTATAGATTCGGGTTACATAGGAGAATTAATTGAGGATGCGCCATTATCTCCGTTTACCACAGTCCAGACTACCGAGAGACCTGATAAGGTGGCTGCGGCAATTTTGGAGGGCAGGGCCGCTATTTTTGTTGATAATTCACCTTTTGTCATTATCGTACCTACCTATTTTTGGCAGTTTTTACAAGCTAGTGACGATTATTACACTAGATATATGGTTGGTTCATTTTTTAGAATAATTCGGTATTTAGCCTTTATCATTAGTCTTGTTTTTACATCCATATATGTGATGTTGGTTAGTTTTCACCAAGAAATGATACCTACCTCACTTGCATTAACAATAGCCTCAGGCAGAGATGTTATCCCATTTCCTGTTTTACTAGAAGCATTACTAATGGAAATTAGCTTTGAATTGATGAGAGAAGCGGGGTTACGGATGCCTAAACCAGTGGGGCAGGCTGTTAGTATTGTTGGCTCATTAGTTATTGGTCAGTCTGCTGTCCAAGCAGGTCTTGTTTCCCCTTTTATGGTGATTGTTGTCGCTACAACGGGGATTGCTTCTTTTGCTATTCCTAATTATACAGCGTCATTTGCAATTAGATTAGTTCGATTTCCTTTATTAATTGCTTCTGGCACATTGGGATTGTTAGGCTTCTCGGTGGTATTTACATTGCTTGCCATCCACGCGCTATCCTTACGGTCTTTTGGAGAATCCTATTTGGCTCCTGCTTCACCTTTCCAGCCATCTGATCAAAAGGACACCATTATTCGTGTGCCTTGGTGGAAAATGAACCGGCTGCCTAATTTAGCTAAAGGAAAAGAAGAAGAAAGAACTAATAGAAATCAAAAACCACAACCTCCCCAAAAGAATAATCATTGATATTTAACAGCTAGTAAGGAGGAATCCTATTGTCTCCCAAATTTATTGTATTTTTATCGATTTGCACCGTCTTGATGTTAAGCGCTTGTGATGTAGGAAAAAGAGAATTGGGGGATTTAGCTCTGGTAATGGCTGTAGGGATAGATAAGGGTAATAAAGAAGGGATGAAAAAGGTGACGATTCAAGTTGTTAGACCTGCGGACGCACGAGGACAAACCGGAGCTCCTTCAGGACAAACCGGTGACCCTATCTGGTCTGCATCTGCAGAAGGAGAAACTATTTTTCATGCCATACGTAACCTATCCACGTTTTCCTCAAGAAGAATATTTTGGGCGCACAACTTTATTATTGTTATTAATGAAGACTTAGCAAGAGAAGGAATAAAGGATATTATTGACTTCTTTACACGGAACCCAGAACTACGAATGAGGACATGGGTCGTCGTTACTCCTGAAAAAGCTAGTACGGTAGTGTCAACTATGACGGGATTAGAAACGGTACCAGGGGAGGCATTTGATAAATTATTTAGATACACTCCCATCTCAACACAAGCTCCACGTACCCAAATGATTGATTTACAGGCAGCCTATCTCAGTGAAAGTTCGGAACCTATCTTAGCTAGAGCTTTGTTAATCAATCGAGGTATTTCAAATAAAAAGCCTGGTCAGGCAGGCTCAGTTGATCAAATTGAACTAGCTGGAGCAGGAGTTTTCAAGGGTGATAAATTAGTAGGAATTTTAAAACCAGTTGAAGTGAGGCGGATACTCCCTTTTATTGAACCGCTTGATACAGGAGTGTTAATTTTAAAATGTCCTGACGACAAAGATAAAAAAATGACAGTCGAACTTAAAAATCAGAAGTTCAATGTAAAACCATCTCTAAAAGATAAAAAACCTGTATTTGATATTTATTATAAAACAGATGCAAGTGTGGTTGAAGCAGCTTGTCCATTTTCATTAGAGGAAAGAAAGAATGTGGAAAAACTGGAAAAACAAATGAATACAACCATTAAAAAAGAATTAAACAAAGTGCTTGATAAATCGCAAAATGAGTATAAATCTGACTTTATTGAGCTAGGAAAGGTTTTTATGAATCATTATCCATTTGAATGGAGAACAATTGGTCCGAATTGGGAGGATACTTTCCCTAGTGTTGCTATTAATATACATATCAAGTCAGAAATTGTAGACACTGTTTTGTTAAAAAAACCTACAAAAGAATCGGGAAGCGTGTTGAAGTAAATGAAAGTAAGAATTTCCAATGGAATGTTTATGGCCTTAATTATTAATATGGTATATGCGAAGGCAATCGGGCTAACCCAGGGTTCAATGGCCCGTGAAGTAGGCTCAGATTTGTGGATTTCCACTCTTTTCGCTTCCATCCAAGGGTGTTTAATGATGGTTTTTACGATATTTATCATGCGCCGCTCTCCGGAGTTTAACATTTTTGAACATGGAGAATTGCTACTAGGAAAGTGGTTTGCAAAGTTAGTAGGATTAATTGTATTTTTGTTTTTTGTTGGTGCTACTGGTGCTGTCTTTACTACACTAATCTATCATTTAAAGGATTATTTTTTACCAGAAGCCCCTACCTTACTTTTTGTTGCTGCAGTCCTAATTATTGGTGTTTTCGCTTTATATCATGGGATTGAAGTAATTGGGAGAATGGCATTAATTGGGGTATTTTCAATATTAATGTTAAATATCTTAATTATTTTGGGATCTTTAAATCAATTTGACATTAGAGAGCTTATGCCTGTATTCAGGTTTGGTCTTGTGTCAGATATTTGGGCAAGCAGACATAATAATACCGATTGGGCTATGGCAACGATGATGGCTATGGTAATTCTTCCAGTAGTAAAAGATAATAATACCTGGATGCGTTCAGGGACCTCAGGAATTCTGTTAGGCGGGCTTTTTATTGTTCTATGGCCGATACTAGAGGCGGGAGTGTTAACTGCAGAAGTTACCGGGCAATATATTATATCTTGCATGCAAATGGCGAGGAGTGCTGAAATTGGATTGTTTATTCATCGTTATGAAATGATTATGATTGCTTTCTTCTCACTATCAGCTCTCACACAGGTAATGATGACCTTTTTTTGTGCTACCATCTCTGTCCAAAAGGTACTTGGTTTGAAAGAGTACAAGCCTATCATTATTCCCGTCTCCCTTGTACTAAGTTCTTGGGGATATTGGGTAGTTCTCGACCATCACCGTGCCATCCATTATATTGAAACTTACTGGGTTGCCATTGCGATGTCGATTGCTGTTGGGTTACCATTACTGTATTTTATATTAGGACTCCTATTTAAAAAGAAACTCAAAGGTTCGACTGCTCAAATATAAAACCCTAGTCATCTGGACTAGGGTTTTATATATCCTTTTTTTGCAGACAAGGCCGCGTTTGTCCCCGCAAGTCTGCCTGTTACTAAGGCTGAAGTAATGTTATAGCCGCCGGTATAGCCATGGACATCAAGAATCTCACCGCAAAAGTAGAGGCCTCCCATCACTTTTGAAGCCATTGTCTGAGGTTCGATTTCTTTGACGGATACGCCGCCGCCGGTAACGAATGCTTTCTCCAACGGTAAGGTACCATTTACTTTAATTGAAAATTGTTTACAGCTTTTCACAAAGGTTCGAAATTTTTCATTTGAAATCGTCGCCCCCTGTTCTAAAGGGTCGATTTCATTCTGCTCCAGCAGAAACAAAAGATATCGTTCAGGGACTAACCCTTTTAATGTGTTTTTAATGCTTTTCTTTGGCTCACTTTTTACGAGTTTCACAATTTCTTGAAAAAACTCTTCTTCTTTTTTATCTGGTATTACATCTAGACTCATGGTAGCCTCGTTTAACTTCCATTTTTTCATCGCTTTCACCACAAATTGACTACAGCGGAGGACTGCTGGACCACTAAGCCCAAAATGGGTAAAAATCATATCCATCCTGTGAGTAATAATCGCTTTTCCTTTTGGATTCAGTACACTTAACTCAATATCCCGTAATGACAAACCCTGGAGAGATTTATTTTTAATAAATGGTTCATTTGAGGTGACAGGCACCTCAGTAGGGAACAGCTCTGTAATCGTATGTCCGGCTTTTTCAGCCCAGGCATAGCCGTCTCCAGTAGAGCCGGTATGAGGAACTGATTTACCGCCGACTGCTATGACAACGGATTTTGCTTCGATTGCGGTACCGTTCTTTAATTTGACAGAAGAAACATGACCTTCTTTATAAATAATATCTGCAACTGGGCTATTTGTGTAAATCTTCACCTTAAGCTTTTCTAATTGGGTCAAAAGGGCATCGACCACCGATTGTGCTTTATTCGAAACCGGGAACATCCTGCCATGGTCCTCTTCCTTTAACGCAATACCTAATTTTTCAAAGAACTTAATAATATCCTCGTTACTAAAAATTGAAAAAGCACTGTATAAAAATTTCCCGTTACCAGGTAAATGTTTAATAATTTCCTCAACAGGGAGACGATTGGTGACATTACAGCGGCCACCGCCGGAAATGGCCAGCTTCCTTCCAAGCTTGTCTCCTTTATCAATTAATAGGACATTTAACCCCTTTTCTCCAGCCGCAATTGCAGCCATTAAGCCTGAGGGTCCCCCGCCGATTACAACAACATCGTATTGCATACATCCACCAACTTTATGTAAATTCATTTCTTGCACATTCTTCCATTATAAACACATTTTACGAAATTTAGCACGGCTGTTAGTGGCATCGAAGCAAAAAGAGATGTAAACTACTAATAGTGTGCAGAAATGTGTTTACCAAAAGTTTGCTCATACGCGCACAAACTTTTTCTTCACTGGGAAGGGATTCTAATTTTATGTCATCTAAGCTTATAAGAGGAACGTTTATATTAACATTAGGTACTATTATATCTAAGGTTCTTGGCTTACTTTATGTTATCCCCTTTTATCAAATTGTAGGTTCAGAAGGAACAGCTTTGTACCAATATTCTTACATACCCTACACCATCTTTATTAGTATTGCCACAGCTGGGGTACCGCTTGCTGTTTCAAAATTTATTTCAAAGTATAATGCACTCGAAGAATATTCGATTGGTCGTAAATTGTTTAAATCTGGACTAGTCATAATGCTATTGACCGGTATAGCTGCATTTTTAATTTTATATTTGTCAGCACCTCTTATTGCCGAAATGATAATTACCAAAAAAGAGGATGTCGGTTCAAGATCAAAGGATATCATAACGGTTATCCGCGCTGTAAGCTTTGCTCTGATTGTTATCCCGTTTATGAGTTTAATTAGAGGATTCTTTCAAGGACATCAATCGATGGGACCATCTGCAGTTTCCCAAGTGGTGGAACAGATTGTCCGGATTGCCTTTACACTTGCCGGTGCCTATATAGTACTAAACTTTTTAAATGGAAGTATTGTAACAGCAGTTAGTGTGGCGACCTTTGCAGCGTTTGTTGGGGCAATTGGGAGTCTTGTTGTTTTATTTTGGTATTGGTATAAACGAAAACCATATTTAGACCAGCTTCTTGAACAAGATAGAGGAAATGAACAGGTATCGTTAAAGGAAATTTATAAAGAAATCATTATATATGCAGCTCCCTTTGTATTTGTTGGAATTGCTAACCCATTATTTCAAGCAATCGATCAAGTTACATTTACAAGAGCAATGGAAGGAATTGGTCACAGTTATAAGGCGGCCGAAGCAGCATTTTCCATCCTGAATTTTGAGTCACATAAAATCGTAATCATCCCTGTTTCTCTTGCGACAGGGTTCTCATTGGCTCTTGTACCTAGTATAACGAAGGCGTTTGTAGAAAATGATCGGAAAGGGTTAAAACAGCAGTTAAATCAAACCTTTCAAGTTTTATTGTTCTTAACACTTCCAGCTGCAATCGGGCTTTCTCTTTTAGCTGAGCCTATCTACACAGTATTTTATGAGCACAAGGAGCTCGGATTCGAAGTACTAAGAGCTTATGCCCCAGTTGGAATTCTATTTTCTTTATTTTTAGTAACGAGTTCCATTCTACAGGGAATCAATGAACAACGATGGACAGTTTTAAGTTTGTTAGTAGGATTACTTATTAAATTGTCGCTAAATATTTCGCTAATTACTATGTTTGAAACAACAGGCGCGGTATACGCAACGGCCCTGGGATATATCGGAGCGATATTGATTCAATTACTTGTTATAAAAAATTATGCAAAGTATCCATTCTTGTTTGTTTGGAGAAGGAGTTTGTTAATTGTTATTTTTGCTGGAATTATGTGGGCTGGGACTGAAATCGTTTATCAGCTGCTATTGTTAGTTCTAACTCCAGAATCAAAGTTTCAATCACTTGTAATAATCATTGCTTCTGCAGGTGTAGGAGCTGTTATTTATTTTTACCTGGGATTAAAGTCCGGACTTGTAAACAGACTATTTGGTGACAGAGTTGACCAAATAAAGAGGAAATTAAGATTGTCCATTTAACTCCTAAAAAATGAAGGAGGATTACGCTTTGAGAATCGATAAAATGCTTGCCAATTTAGGTTTTGGCAGTCGAAAAGAAGTAAAGCAGCTTTTAAAAAGCGGAGCTGTTAAGGTTGACGATGTGGTTGTGAAAGATCCAAAACAGCATGTAGATACAAATAAACAAAGTGTTACCTTAAATGGTGAAGTAATTGAATATAAAGAATTTATCTATTTAATGATGAACAAGCCCCAAGGAGTACTGTCAGCAACAGAGGACAGTTCTCAGGAAACAGTTATCGATTTATTGGAACTAGAGGACCAAGTGTATGAGCCGTTTCCAGTTGGACGATTGGATAAGGATACAGAAGGCTTATTACTGATAACAAATGATGGCCAATTAGCACACAGGCTGTTATCTCCCAAAAAACATGTTCCGAAAACCTATTTTGCGGTGATTGACCAGGAAGTAACACTTGAAGACATAAAGGCATTTGCAGAGGGAGTTACCCTTGATGATGGGTACGAAACAAAACCAGGTGAGCTCAAAATTTTAAAGTCTGGTATTCGATCGGATATCGAACTGACGATTACCGAGGGAAAATTTCATCAAGTAAAAAGAATGTTCGAAGCTGTTGGAAAAAAAGTAGTATATTTGAAGCGAATTTCTATGGGACCATTACCACTAGATGAAACACTTGAATTAGGAGAGTACAGAGAACTAACGGATGACGAGGTAGGTTTACTGAGGGATTACCAGGTGAAATAAAGTGAACACAAGGAAAGAGGACAAGGCACATGCCTTGTCCTTTTTAAGCTTGAAGAAAGGATGTTAACATCCAATTATGTTTGCTTAGTTTTTCAATTAATTCTGTAAACATGTCACTTGTTACTTCATCATTCTCGTGTCCGGCAACCTCTTTACCTACCTTTAATTCAGAGATAAGCTGGGAGAAATCACTAACAACATTTTGGACCATTTCTTCTGCCGTCAGGTTCTCAGAAGTTTCTTCAATTGAGGCATATTGGATGTATTCTTTTAATGTTGAAATCGGCTTTCCACCTGCAATTAACAACCGTTCAGCTAATTCATCGATGGTTCCTGCTGCCTCTTCATATAATTCTTCGAATTTAGCATGTAAAGTGAAAAAGTGTGGTCCTTTTACATACCAGTGGAAACGATGTAGCTTTGTGTATAATACATTCCAGTTTGCGAGTTGTTGATTCATCACTTGTTCTAGTGTCAATGTTTGTTTCATTTTACATTCCTCCTTATTTCTTATCTGAAAAAATTATAACACATATCAATTAAAAGTAAATATTAAATTATAATTATTATAAATAAGAAACTTGAACAATCCCTTCTTAAAAATTAAGTAACAATTTATGAAAATGGGTAATCTAAAAATATTTACTACACTGTCCCGCGTTTGACAATCAAAAAAGGGGGAAGCTGCATGAAACTTACACCCAAAGAGACCATTGAATTACATGGCTTTAATAACTTGACCAAATCATTAAGCTTTAATATGTACGATATTTGTTATACAAGATCGAGAGAAGAGCGTGAGGCATATTTAAAGTATATTGATGAACAATATAGTGCAGAAAGATTACAGAAAATCCTAAAGCACGTATCTGATATTATTGGAGCACATGTATTAAATGTAGCGAGCCAGGATTTTGAACCAGCTGGTGCGAGTGTAACGCTTCTTGTATCAGAAGGACCGGTCGAGAATGCTCCGTCAGAGCATTTTGAGGAGTCACCTGGACCGCTGCCAGAATCGGTGGTAATGCAGTTAGATAAGAGCCATATCACGGTTCATACATACCCTGAATATCATCCAGATGAAGGAATCAGTACCTTCAGGGCAGATATCGACGTATCAACCTGCGGGGAAATATCACCCCTCAAAGCGCTGCATTATCTCATTCGTTCATTCGAGACAGACGTCATGACAATAGATTATCGTGTCCGTGGTTTTACTAGAGATAAGGAGGGATATAAATTATTTATTGATCATGAAATCAGCTCGATTCAGAATTACATTCCTGAAGATGTTGGCGACCTTTTCGACATGATTGATGTAAATGTGTATCAAGAAAATATTTTCCATACAAAGTGTAAACTTCGGGAATTTGATTTAAATAATTATTTGTTTGGCTATAAAAAAGAAACATTACAACCAGAAGAGTTAATCGAAATTACCGAGAGAATAAAGGTTGAGATGGATGAAATTTTTTATGGCAAGAACATTGTGCAATAAATGACCATTTTACTAATTGCTTATATATGTCGTATGGTAGCCAAAAAGAAAGTGCGCAGCTTTACTAAAAAGTAAGGCTGCTTTTTTGCGAGGATGGTTTATGAATATAAAAAAAGTGATATCCAAATGAATGGGTATCACTTCTTTTTTACTATAAAGGATAGAACTACCAGCATTCCCACTATTATGAGGGAGACGGAAGAGCCGATTAAATTGCTTGGACTAAAAACAAACCCAATAAATATTAAACTTAATGCCACGATAGCAATAATCGTCGTTAATGGAAACCATTTAACCTGAAAAGATGGCTTAACCTTATACTGCGGTCTTAGCTTTAAATGGGCGGAACAAATTCCAATCCATACCATCATAATAGTAAAGCCAGGGATGGTCATAAGGTAACTAATGATATTACTAGGACTGATATAAGCTAGGAATACACCAACTAGTAGAAAAAGAGTGGTAATCATGAGCCCAATAACAGGAATTCCATTTCTAGAGGTTTTCATTAATCCGTTAGGTGCCACTCCACTTTTAGCCATTGAAAAGAGCGTTCTTGATGTTGCATATATTCCTGAATTTGCTGCTGAAAGAACGGCAGTTAATAGAATGAAATTCATTACATGTGCTGCACCAGGCAGTCCTGTAATAGTAAAAACTTGAACGAAAGGACTGTCTTGACTTGAAACCTGATTCCAAGGCATAATCCCACAAATAATTAAGATTGGGAAAATGTAAAAAATAATAACACGCCATACTGCACCCTTAATGATACTTGGCATAACACGCTGCGCATCCTTCGTTTCAGTTACAGCAACCCCAATTAACTCAGCACCGCCATACGAAAACATAACCACCAAAAAAGCACTTAGCATACCACTGACACCATGTGGGAAGAATCCGCCATGTGCAGTATAGTTTGCAAGAGGATCACCAATATCACTTGGAAAAACTCCGAAAATGATGAGCGCGCCTAAAAAAATAAAAGCCACTAATGCGATTATTTTTATTCCTGCAAACCAAAACTCTAGCTCTCCATAATATTTTACAGGGAATAAATTGATTGCAATAATTACGGCTGCACATAACAAACTAAGAAGCCATAACGGCGTAGAAGGATACCAAAATTGCAGAAAACTTCCTGCAGCTAATAATTCAACGGTGATCACAATGGTCCAGTTAATCCAATATAACCAGCCTGTAATAAACGACAGCTTAAAACCAAATGCTCGATAAAGAAGCAGCTGTACATTGTGATTGGGGAAAGCAATTGCCATCTCACCTAAAGCAGCCATGACGATAAATAATAATAGCCCGCCAATAAGATATGTAAAGATAACACTAGGTCCCGCTATATTTAACGTATCGGAACTACCTTTAAAAATTCCTGTACCAATCATGCCAGCTAAGGCAATAAACTGAACATGCCTTGGCAGTAATCCTTTTTTCAGTTCATGCTTATTATTTTCCATGTTGTCCTACCTTTATTTATATAGTTATCACTATCTTACTTAAACGCTTTTAAGCATTAAAGCATTATACTAATATATCATAGTATAATAGATATTCAACCTTATTTTATGAATAAAAGCAAGCAAGCACGCGAGACAATCGCGTGCTTGCTTGCTTTTATTGTTGATTCATATATTACGAAGACATTTTTACTTTTTTTTGTGTTGTCGTCCATTTACCGCGGCTTGGGCTTATTACCAAGTCATTATAGGCTAAAACATTTAAATCTCGTTGTATGGTGCGAGGAGTGATACCAAATTCCTCTACAAGTTCTTGCGTCGTGACTGTGCCTTTATTACGTATAAACATGTAGATGCATTTGATGCGGTTTAACATCCGGTTAGTCGAAGGTTTCAAAAAACCACTCCCTATCCTTTTTTCAAACCTATGGCTTAATCCCTCTACCGACAGCCTCTTTGATTAGTATGTAATTTTCTTCCCGCAGACAACTCCTTTTATTAATAGATAGTTGCAGTGGATACCCCGATGACTTACATTTATTGTACCCACAATTTCTGAAAATTTCCACCATTAGCGAAATATTTACATAAAAAACATAACTTCGTAATAATAATTGTTCGGTTTTTCTCCTCCCTTACTTGATTCTTACTATAGTCTATGGGTGTAAATGTTAAGATTATGACAAATTAATTGAATTTTTAGTAAATTAATTGACTTTCATATTGAGAAATTATTTCGTTTTTTTGGTGAATATTGATAAAATATCTGCATGGATATAAATAACAAATGATAACATGAAATTAAAAAGGGGAATAAATGCATGGAATTCGCTTTATTAAATGCCTCCATTATTGAGCGTTCAAAAGCCAAGGTGGATGTAGAGGATCGTGGTTATCAGTTTGGTGATGGTGTGTACGAAGTAATTCGTATCTATAATGGAAAAATGTTTACGGCAGCCCAACATCTAAATAGATTCTTTAAAAGTGCTGAAAGTATAGGGATTTCTATACCATTTACGAAGCTGCAGTTAACAGAAATGTTAGAGGAACTCCTTATTAAAAACAATCTTGAAACAGGAAATATCTATATGCAGATAACGAGGGGAACTGCACCTCGAAATCATCTATTTCCAACTGGGAATGTAGTGCCAACACTTGTAGCATATACAATAAAGGGAGTTAGACCGCTGGACAGTCTGAAATCAGGAGTAAAAGCAATCTTAACAGAAGATATTCGCTGGCTTCGCTGTGATATAAAAAGTTTGAATTTACTTGGTAATCTATTAGCTAAACAAAAAGCCAGCGAGCTAGGCTGTTTTGAAGCTATTCAGCACCGCGGGCAGGATGTAACAGAAGGCAGTTCCTCTAATATATTTATCGTCAAAAATGGGGCAGTCATAACCCATGAGTCGAACCACTTAATATTAAAAGGAATCACACGAGATGTTATTTTAAATCTCTGTGCTGAAAATAATATACCTGTCCAGGAACGGACATTTTCACTAGCTGAACTCGAGGACGCAGAAGAGGTATTTTTATCAAGTACAACAGCCGAAGTAATGCCAGTAATTGAAATTGACGGTAAGAAAATTAAAACCGGAATTCCTGGACCTCTCACAGGGAAATTGCAGGATTTATTCAAATTAGAAATCGAAAAACAATGTGGAGTACTTGTTGATAACGTCTAATAGCATAAGAGCGTGCAGCAGATAAAAAATCTGGTGCACGTTTCTTTTTGTAATGGCTGTGTTAACGGAGACTGTTGATTTTAGAACCTGTTGATTGGAGCGGAGGGCGCTTGACTCCTGCGGGATGAACGAGCTGAGTGAGACCCCGCAGGTGCGAAGCTGTAAGGAGGCTCACGGGCGAGCCCGCGGAAAGCATAGCGCTCGGAGCGCAAATCAACAGCCAAATTTAACACAGCCTTTGTAATAATCATTAAAATACATACAGGTTGGAAAAAATAGTCTAAAATAAGAAAAGGAATGATAATTATGAACAAGCAAACACATTTTTTCTTTGCGATAAAAATGCCATTAGAAACAAAGCTGATCATGCAAAAGAATACTGAAAAGTTAAAAGAAATTCTCCCGTTCAGCCGCTGGGTTCACCATGAAGATTTGCATATTACATTAGCTTTTCTAGGAAATGCCCCTACCGAAAAACTTACTAGCGCAATGGAGAATGTTCAAGCAACATTAAGCGGGTCAGAAGGATTTATGTTGGAAATAAACAAGCTTGGAATCTTTGGAAAACTAGATTCTCCGCGTATTTTTTGGGCAGATACAAAGGAAAGTAATGAATTACAGGTGGTTAGGAAAAAAGTATTTACGGCATGCTTAGATGCTGGTTTTCAACTTGAAACAAGACCCTTTAAACCCCACATCACCCTTGCACGTAAATGGATAGGGGACAAACCTTTTCAGCAAAATCTCCTTAATGTATGGGCTGAGCTTCAGCCAGAACCGCTTTTATTTAACGTGAATGAGGTAGTTTTATACCAAACACATCTTGATAAGACACCGAAATACGAGGAAAAAACCATATACAAATTGGAATAAGGGATAAATTTAACGTAAAAGGTTGGTTGTATGAAACAAATCTATTTTATTATCAATCCAAAGGCGAGAAATGGCTACTGTTTAAATGTTTGGAAAAAAGTTGAAA
Organism: Neobacillus canaveralius; assembly: GCF_047237705.1. Classification (NCBI taxonomy): domain Bacteria; kingdom Bacillati; phylum Bacillota; class Bacilli; order Caryophanales; family Bacillaceae; genus Neobacillus; species Neobacillus canaveralius. The sequence goes on from NZ_JBDFLL010000001.1 coordinate 1,328,324, forward strand.
CAAAACTAATCGAAGATAAAATCCCTTACTTGGCTTTCTTTACAGAATACCATGGTCATGCAATCAAACTAGCTTCACAAATTGCTGCAAGCAATCATGAGCAAAAAGTCATTATTGCCGTTGGCGGGGACGGAACAATAAGCGAAGTCGTGAATGGAATTGTAGAATATAACAATATTACTCTTGGTTTCGTGCCCGGAGGCTCTGGAAATGACTTTTCTAGGGGCTTTCAAATCCCCGCAGATCCAGAAGAAGCATTATCGGTTATTCTTCGGCTGATAAAAAAGGAAGCAGCTATCATTGATATTGGTAAGGTCACGATGAAGGATGAATCGGAAGCCTATTTTATTAATAATATGGGTGCGGGGTTCGATGCATTAATTTCCTATGAGGTAAACCATTCTAAAGTCAAAGCTTGGCTAAATAAACTATCTTTAGGCCGGTTGGTATACGTGTATTTTTTACTAAAAAAACTATTTTCTTATAAATGCACAACAATTGATTTATCAATTGACGGAAGTAGGCATATACTTGAACAAACATGGTTTGTAACTGTTTCCAATCAACCCTTTTACGGGGGAGGAATGATGATTGCACCTGATGCAGTCCCAGATGATGGTCTCTTAGATATTACTGTAGTCCATAGTTTATCAAAGTTGAAGCTATTATTGGTTTTTATTAGCGTATTTTGGGGTAAGCACGTTCAATTTAAAGAGGTAAAAACCTTTAGGGGACGAATGGTTTCCATTCAATCCTCATCTTCCTTATATGTCCATGCTGATGGCGAGGATATAGGATACACTCCCTTAAATATCCATGTTCAAACAAAAACACTAAAAGTATTAACGAGGGTGGGAAGTATGCGAGAAACTGTTCTGAAAGAGAGGGACTCGAATGAACTCCAATGAACGTATTTTCCAAGCTTATTTAGATGAGATGGATATCATTACGATTCTTCTTCCACTTTCCTATCATCAAGGTTTGTCTTCCACTTTCTCGATCACTGATGAATCACAGCATGTTAGACCTTTGCAAATTATCAAGAAGCAGCAAATTGAAAATCATAATAAATATATTTGTCGGCTGGCTGAGGAAATTTCTTTTGGTCATCTCCACTGGATTATGGATGAGCATGGTGGAAGAACAGATCTTCAAATAGGTGCAGTGATTCGAACACCTGCTTTTGATGAACGCTTTTTCTATGATGGAAACGACCTTGGTGTAAAAATCAGTGCTACTCAAACGCACTTTAAACTTTGGGCACCCACAGCGACACAAGTAAAATTAAAATTACGAAATCCAAACAGTTCTTTTTCCGAAATTGTCAAGATGAAACGTGAAGATAAAGGTGTTTGGTCAATTTCCGTGAACGTTGATTTAGAACTTTATAAATATACCTTCCTAATCCTTGTAAACCAGGAGTGGAGAGAATCAGTAGATCCTTATGCTGTTAGTGTCACAGCGAATGGGGAACTTGGGGTTATTGTAAAGCTAGAGAAAACGCGGAGGGAAAAGCACATATTACCTCCCTTTGAAAGTCCAGTGGATGCGATTATTTATGAAACGCATATCAGGGATTTCACCATCCATCCAAATAGCGGTGTGAAACATAAAGGACTTTATTTAGGAGCAAGTGAGCTAGATACAAAAGGAAAAGACAGTGAGCCGACTGGGCTCTCCTATATAAAAGATTTAGGAATTACTCATATTGAATTTCTGCCATTCAATGATTTCGCAGGAGTAGATGAAGCAGAACCACATAAAGATTATAACTGGGGATATAACCCGATACACTTTAATGTTCCGGAAGGGTCATATTCCACAAATCCATCCGGTCCTTATGCAAGAATCATTGAATTGAAGCAATTAATTGATGCGATTCATGTGCAAGGAATAAGAGTCATTATGGATGTAGTTTATAATCATGTCTACATTCGGGAAACTTCTTCTTTTGAGAAAGTAGTTCCGGGTTATTACTTTCGCCATAATGAGCTTGGTTTTCCTTCGAATGGAACAGGAGTTGGAAATGATATTGCCTCTGAGAGGAAAATGGTAAGAAAATTTATCGTTGATTCCATCCGTTTTTGGATGGAGGAATACCATATTGATGGTTTTCGTTTTGACTTAATGGGAATTTTGGATGTTGAAACCATGAAAGAAGTTAGGAAGACTTGTGATAGTATTCAAGAGGGAACCCTGATTATTGGCGAAGGCTGGAACCTCAATACCCCGCTTCCCATTGATAAAAAAGCAATCATTCGCAATCAATCCAAGCTTCCTGACATCGGTCAATTTAATGATAAATTTCGTGATACGGTAAAGGGAAATACTTTTTATTTATATGATAAAGGATACGTACTGGGTAATGAGCATTATTATGGAGGCGCAATCGATGTCATTACTGGCAGCATTGGTATAAATCAAGAAACTGGCGGTCTCTTAACTGAACCTTTTCAATCAGTGAATTACGTCGAATGCCATGATAATCATACCATGTGGGATAAACTTGTTTCTTGTCTTCCAGATTCAGATCATGCTCTTCATATGAAATATCACCGGCTGGCAACAGGTCTTGTACTAATATCTCAGGGAATTCCTTTTCTGCACAGTGGTCAGGAATTCTTCCGAACAAAACGAGGCGATGGGAATAGTTATAAATCACCAGATCATATTAACCAGCTCGATTGGGATCGAAAGCACCTTTATAAGGAAAATGTTAAGTATATTAAAGGATTGATTCAAATCCGAAAAGAGTTACCTTGTTTCCGAATGAAAAGCGCTGATGAAATACGAGCTAATACTCATATTTTACCACTGCCGGCGCCCCTGATTGGAATTTCCCTGCAGAATCATAGTAACGATGTCAGTCAGGTGCTTTTACTTATCAACCCTCTAAGGACGACGCAATTAATCCAAATTCCAGATGGCAGCTGGACAGTAATCGCTAATGATAAAATAGCGGGAATTTATTCCAATAAGAAGGTTCAAGAAAAAGAAATAGTACTAGAACCAGTATGCTTAACCATTTTAGCAAAAAAATAGTTTGTTCAGATTTACTTGACGACTAAAGCTAATTGGAGATAAAATTTAGTAAGATGGCTATTGTGTGTTATTGTCCAATAGCTTTTTTTATTTTCTAAAATTTTTTTCATAATTAAACTACTAAATGGTGTTACTGACTGACCCATTTGAGAACGGCATAAATTGAAGGTGAACAATTTTGGAACATATATTAGGACAAGAATGGGAGATTGTCCCTGCGGGGGGCGCAACGGGAGAAGCCTTTTATGCTAGCTACGAAGACCAAAGGCTTTTTCTAAAACGCAATTCCTCTCCTTTTCTAGCAGTTTTATCTGCAGAAGGAATCGTCCCAAAGCTTGTTTGGACAAAGCGATTGGAAAACGGAGATGTGATTACAGCACAGCAATGGCTGCCTGGACGGGAGTTAAAGCACCATGACATGAATCATGAACGTGTTGCTAGGATGTTAAGTAAGATTCACCGCTCTGAACCAATGGTGGGGATGTTAAGCAGGCTTGAAAAGCAGCCGTTACAGCCAGATGCAATTTTTCAATCTGTTGTCGTTGATTTGGATGAAGAAGTGTTATCTTTACCTGTTGTGAAAAAAACGTTGAATTTCCTCTTAAACGAAGTAGCAAATGTCATCAGTAATGAGAAAGTCGTTTGTCATGGTGACGTTAACCATAACAACTGGCTGCTAACGGAGGACAACCAGTTGTATTTAATTGACTGGGATGGTGCGATGATTGCAGACCCAGCGATTGATCTTGGTATGCTGCTTTATTGGTACATTCCGGAAGATAATTGGAACAGCTGGTTAAACATGTATGGAAAACCGTTAACAGATAACTTAAAACTTAGAATGAAATGGTATGTGGCACTTCAGACACTTTCTTCAATTCAATTTTACAAAAACAAAGACGGTATTCAGGAAATGGATAAATGGATTGCTTTTTTAGATGAGCTTTTGTAATCAGGAATAACTGTCTATATTAGACACCCATTGAGATAAGTTACCTTGATTAGAAAGAATATGCTCATCTAGGTCAGCAGTTTGGGCGCCATACTGACTGTAATTATATACCTCCTGCAAAATGCTTTTAACATTTTGATCAATCTGTGAGTTCACCATTAGAGATTTCACTAATCGTTCCAATTGTTCACATTCTGAAACAGACCCACAGCAATCGGTTTGATGATTATTTAATATATCTTTTAGTAATGAAACTTGGTCCTGATGACTTAATGGCATGTTGGTACACCCTTTCAAGTGAAAATAAAAAAGAATTCACAGTTAGGTTGTGGATTCTTTTTTTTGTTTATACATTAATGGGAACCCCCATTATTACCAATAATAAAAATAATATCTTTTATAGGAGTGGCATAATGAGACTTAGGCATAAACCTTGGGCAAAAGAAATGATTGAGAACCATCCACAATATATTGTCGGGAATCCCGAAAATTATAAAGGAAAATGGCAAGAGGTTTTTAATAACGAACAGCTTCTTCATATTGAAGTAGGGACTGGTAAAGGTCGCTTTGTGACAGAAATGGCAAAGGCACATCCTGATATTAATTATATAGGAATAGAACTTTACGATTCCGTTATTGTTGCTGCTTTGGATCGATTAATTGAAGCAGATTTACCAAATTTAAGATTGCTCAATGTCAATGCCAGCGAATTAGATAAATATTTTGCAAAAAATGATGTAGACAGAGTGTATCTAAATTTTTCAGACCCATGGCCAAAGACCCGCCATGAAAAAAGAAGGTTAACCTATAAGGACTTCTTGAAGCTTTACGAGAATATATTGGCTGATCAAGGTGAAATCCATTTTAAAACAGATAATCAAGGCTTGTTTGAATACTCATTGAAGAGTTTTTCTGAATATGGATTATTATTAACCTTTTTAAGCCTAGACCTTCATAAAAGTGAATATGAAGGAAATATCATGACAGAATATGAACAAAAGTTCTCTGAGGCGGGAAATCGAATTTACCGTTGTGAAGTAAAATATCAAAACTAATCCATCGGACAGTCTATTCAAAAGACTGTCCTTTTTGTATATGGTAAAATATGAATATAAGCAAAGGGGGCAGGATATGGAGACTTTAAAAATTGGCAAAGTAAAGCTAACGTGGTTATCAGGTGGTGTTACAAACCTAGATGGCGGAGCGATGTTTGGTGTTGTTCCTAAGGCACTATGGTCGAAAAGGTATCCACCTAATGACAAAAACCTGATTGAACTTCCTACAGATCCAATCTTAATTCAAATGGAGTGCAAGAATATTTTAGTAGAAGCTGGACTTGGAAAGGGAAAATTATCGGAAAAACAACTTCGGAATTTTGGTGTAACAGCAGAATCCGACGTAGAGGGATCCTTACAGCAGTTAGGGTTAACTCCAGAGGATATTGATTATGTATTAATGACTCATATGCACAATGATCACGTGGGCGGATTGACAAAGTTGGAAGATGGAATATATAAATCAACTTTTCCTAGAGCCAAGGTTATTACCTCAACTATAGAGTGGGATGAAATGCGGAATCCAAATATCCGCTCAAAGAGCACATACTGGAAAGAAAATTGGGAGCCAATCCAATCGCAAGTAATCCCTTTTGATGAAAAGTGGAGTTTAGGGGCTATCAGCATGTTCCATACTGGCGGTCACAGCAATGGACATTCTATCCTTCTTATTGAGGATGAAGGCGAGATGGCTATCCATATGGCAGACTTAATGCCTACGCATGCTCATAAAAATCCCTTATGGGTCATGGCTTATGACGATTATCCAATGGACTCAATTGCTGCAAAAGAGAAATGGGGTTCCTTTTGTCATGATAAAGATATCTGGTATACTTTTTACCATGATGCCTTTTACCGTGCTGTAAAATGGGGAACGGATGGTCAAATTCTAAACAGTATAAAGAGAGTTAAATAAGGTGACGATATAAAAAGCCGTACCTCTATGGATACGGCTTCTGTCTTTTATAGGGCAGGCTCTGTGGTGGACTTTACGTCTAAAAGGGTTCCGGTCGATGCGTCAGCAATGAATTCGAATTGTTCATTTACTCCATTTTGACTTTTAGAAATTCCGCCCTTATAAACTTGATAGTTGATTTGGTGCTTTTCAAAAGGCTCTGTAACCATATGTATCCAAGAGCCGCTGATCGGTCCGTTTTGGTTAAATTGTTTTTTTACGTTTTCCAAAACTTTTTCAGGTGAAACATATGTTTTTTGTGAAATGATTTCCTTAACTGCATAACCGCTAATTACTCCCACTGCTGCGCCAAGGATAAATGATTTCCAGTTCATAAGGCACCTCCAAAATTCAAATTTCTGTTGTTTCCAGTATATCTCATTTTTTAGCAAGAACATAATAAATCCTTGTTAAGGGAACATAAATTTCAGTAATATAAAAATATACATATTAATTAAAAACAATTAAGGGGGAAAATACTTTGAATGAGCAGACATTAAATTTATTTAAAACTTTAACAGAGCTCCCAGGAGCACCTGGAAATGAGCATTTAGTTAGAAATTTCATGAAAGAGCAATTATCTCAGTATTCAGATGAAATAATCCAGGACAAATTAGGGAGTATTTTCGGAGTCAAAAAAGGTAACCAAAATGGACCAAGAATTATGGTTGCTGGTCATATGGACGAAGTTGGCTTTATGGTAACGGCGATTACCGATAATGGGATGCTAAGGTTTCAACCTCTTGGAGGCTGGTGGAGTCAGGTCTTATTAGCGCAGCGTGTGCAGGTAATGACGAACAATGGACCAGTTATTGGTGTGGTAGGCTCGATTCCTCCTCATCTTTTGGATGAAGCAAAGAAGAATAAACCTATGGAAATGAAAAATATGCTAATTGATATTGGTGCCGATGACCGTGAGGATGCGGAAGCGATCGGAATTAGGCCAGGCCAGACAATCCTGCCTATTTGTCCATTTACACCAATGGCGAATGAAAAGAAAATATTGGCAAAGGCTTGGGATAATCGTTATGGGTGTGGTCTTGCAATTGAATTGCTCCAGGAAGTAAAAGATGAAACATTACCAAATGTTCTTTATTCTGGTGCTACTGTCCAAGAGGAAGTAGGTCTGCGCGGAGCACAAACAGCTGCTAATATGATTAATCCGGATATCTTTTTTGCCTTAGATGCGAGCCCGGCTAATGATATGTCAGGAAGTAAATCTGAATTTGGTCAATTAGGAAAGGGAGCGCTACTCCGAATTCTTGATAGATCCATGGTGACGCATCGCGGAATGAGAGAGTTTATTCTTGATACCGCAGAAACGAATAAAATTCCCTATCAGTATTTTGTTTCACAGGGTGGTACTGACGCTGGGCGTGTTCATCAATCCAAGGAAGGTGTACCAAGCGGGGTGATCGGTATTTGTTCCCGCTATATTCATACACATGCCTCCATCATCCATATTGATGACTACGCAGCGGCTAAAGAACTAATCGTAAAACTAGTTAAGGCTTGTGACCAAACAACAGTAGACACAATCAAAGCTAACAGCTAATGAGAAGGCATTATATGCCTTCTTTTTCTGGTGGAGAAGGAGAGGAAATAAATGAAGATAATAATTGGATCAAATAATCCCGCCAAAGTGGCCGCAGTAAAAAATGCCTTTCATTATCAACAAACGGAGTTCCTTTCATTAGATATCCCCTCAGGTGTCAGCGAACAACCATTCTCAGACGAAGAGACCATTAAGGGAGCCATCAACCGTGCTGTTGGTGCTTTGGAACACGGAAACGGAGATATTGGAATAGGGCTAGAAGGCGGTGTCCAAGAGACTTCTCATGGTTTACTACTGTGTAATTGGGGAGCCTTAGCCTCGAAAAATTCGGAACCAATTATTGCTGGAGGCGCTAGGTTTTTACTTCCTACTGAGATTGCAGACCGATTAAGAGCTGGAGAAGAACTTGGACCAATCATGGACAACTTTGCTAAAAAAGAAAATGTTCGAAAAAATGAAGGAGCAGTTGGTATTTTTACCAATGGATTAATCAACCGTTCAGAGATGTTTTCACATATAATGAACCTCCTAGTCGGTCAATATCACTATAAAAAAGATGCTAGGAAGTAAAATTAGCGGCTGTTAAGAAATTCTTTCTTTTTCGACAACAAATATCGACAAAAGACTTGTCTTATGAATATTATGGGAGGTATGATATAGATAGGACAATAGTCGTATTAGGAGGCGAAGAAAGATGAAATTCTTTAATGCCATTTTGATCGTAATCTTATCTATGCTTATACTTAGTGCCTGTGGCAAATCAAATTTTAAAGCCGAAAGTAAAGAAACCATCGGTGCAGTGAAAGAAGCGCTTAATGAAAAGGCAAAAAAACCAAACAAAAAAAGTGGAGATATTAACTTTTATTTGCCATTTGGATATGAAATTGAAGATGAATCAGCTAATAATATAATTTTAAAAAATGGGTCTAAACAATATATTCTTTTTAATAATCCGCAAGAAAATAAAGTGAGCAATGTAGTTTATAAATCAACGGTTGCACAAAATAAGAACTTAGATATTAATGAACAATTTAAGAAAAGTGACCAGTTTGGCTACCTAATTATTAGGAAACTAGACGACGATATGAATGAAATGACGATTGGAATTGGTGGAACTAAGATTACAACATTGATAAAAACCAGCAGTATGAAAAATGAAGCTGCGGTGATGACACAAATGGTAAAATCAGTTGTAAATGTTGAAAAATAAAAAAGGAGCGATACTTTTGAAAAATTTAGTTTCTATGGAGCAATTTGAACAACTCCGTGATGGAGGAAAAACAATATTTATGTTCTCAGCGAACTGGTGTCCAGATTGTCGCGTTATCGAACCTATACTTCCAGAAATAGAAGAAAAGTTTAGTGAATTTACTTTCTTTCATATTGATAGGGATCAATTTATTGAGTTATGCCAACAGTTAGACGTATACGGCATACCAAGTTTTATTGCATTTGAAAAAGGGAAAGAACTTGGTCGCTTTGTAAGTAAGGACAGGAAAACACAAGAGGAAATAGAAGCTTTTATTAACGGTCTAAAATAATACAGTCATAATCCTCCATCTTTTTTGAGATGGAGGATTTTTTAATGTACAATTGGTGGGTAGGTTGGAGGGATAAAAGATGAAGATGGATAGCATTAAAATGAAAAGAGAATTGGAGTCACGCTTAAGCGCGGACGATCGGTTAATTACGTATGATCGAGAGAAGGATCAATTACGTATCGAAAATAAAACCCTTGGAAAAGGAATCACTATCACTCTAGGCGGTATTGTTGCAAAGTGGCATTCTGAGAAGGAAAAGGCCATTGATGAAGTGGTTTATTATGTGGAAGAGGGACTAAGGGCGATGTCGGACACAGTCCAGTTAACAGACCATGAGAAAAAGATTTTTCCGGTGATTCGCTCGACGTCATTTCCTATCGAATCAGAAGAAGGTGTTGCTTTTTTAACGGAGGAGCACACAGCCGAAACAAGAATCTATTATGCCTATGACATGGGGACAACTTACCGATTAATTGATTCGCGAATCATGGGAAAAGAGGGATGGCAGGCAAGCCGCATAAAAGAAATCGCCTTATTTAATGTCAGGTCCCTAAAGACATCATTGAAGGAAGATCAAGTTGCAGGTAATAGCTTTTATTTTCTTAATTCAAACGATGGTTATGACGCAAGCAGGATATTGAATAAAGGCTTCTTAAATGATATGCAGAAAAAAATCACAGGGACAATGGTCCTTGCTGTACCACATCAGGATGTCTTAATCATTGCCGATGTTCAAAATAATACAGGGTATGATGTTTTAGCACAAATGGCCATGAGCTTCTTTGCTAATGGGCGTGTACCGATAACGGCGTTGTCATTTTTGTACGAGGATGGAGAATTAGAACCAATTTTTATCTTAGGAAAGACACGAAATGAAGACCGAAAAGGATCACGGTAAGTGGTCTTTTTTGCTTATTCTTAGATTTTTTGTCGAAAAATTAATAATACCTGTTAAAATAGAGTGATAGAAATAGTGGAAAGAGTGATAGTTTTGAGCTGGATCCAAAACTTTTTTCAAAAGTTTATAAAGGACAATCAGGATGAATATGCTGAATATGACATACATACCAAGCAACTGGAAAGGTCACTGCCTCATAAAATGATTGAAGGCAGGTATCATCTTGATACAAAAATTTCCTATCAGTATCCTAAAGGTAAGAGACATATGTATGTGCAGCCAGAGGATCACACTGTAAAATCAGAAAAAACGAATCGTCAAAAGAGAGTAGAGCTGCATTCTGAAGTGCATAGTCCAGAAATAAGAAGAAGTTCTGACATTAGAAGCACAGATACAAAGTCCAGGGAGGTAATTAACAACAGTACACCTCCAATTAAGAAAAAACCGTTCCAGTTGACAGAAGTTCCTTCACCTGTTTACGGCTTTACGAGGCCTGCTAAACCTTCAGAAAACATTGTCGAGCATGAGTTAAGCCATTTTCTAGATGATGGTTCTGATAAACTACTGGTTTCAATTATGGACACAGAGAAAGAGCCCATGCACGAAGTGGAAATAGCTGCCTCTGAGACAGCTGTTGCGATATCTGAAATTGAGGTAATGGAAGAGCTTCCTATAGATCAGCCAAAGGTTGAAGAGCAAGCAGCTACGAACAGCTTGGATCTAGCGCAGGATTCTAGGGAGGTACACACCCGAAAAAGGTCCCCTCTTCCATTCAATGTGATGATGTTAAAACAGGATAAGTTAAAATGGGAAGAAAGAAAAAACAGAAGAACTTTGCCTGAGCAAAAAGAGATGGGTAAGGAAGAAACAACTAAAGTAAAGATGGGGCAAGACAATCTGGAATCAAAAGAGGAAACTCAAGTAGAACCCTCAGGTGTTGAAGTTTTCGCTAATAAACCGGTATCGATTCAACCTGAGATCAAAGTTGAAACCGTACCTGCAAGCAATATTGTAAAAGAGGAATCCATAGTGGAATCAGATTCAAGTTCATATGAGTTTCCTCAGATGAACTTGTTAAACCCGCCTGTTATTGTAGAAGACGACACGGAATGGTTACTGTACCAAGAAGAACTATTAAATCAAACCTTGCAGAATTTCAATGTTGGTGCGAGTGTTGTAAATGTAACACAAGGACCAGCTGTTACTCGTTTTGAAGTCCAACCCGAGCCAGGGGTAAAGGTAAACAAAATTACAAATTTAAGTGATGATATTAAACTTAGTCTTGCGGCAAGAGATATCCGAATTGAAGCACCGATTCCTGGTAAACATACGATAGGTATTGAAGTACCAAACCAAAAATCACGTCCTGTGTTCATCAATGAAATTATTCAGAGTCCAGTATTTCGTGAATCAGCTTCGCCATTAACAGCGGTACTAGGTCTCGATATTTCCGGAAAACCAATTGTTACAGATTTAAAGAAAATGCCTCACGGGTTAATAGCTGGTGCGACAGGTTCTGGTAAGAGTGTGTGTATTAATACGATCCTAGTAAGTTTATTATTTAAAGCAAGTCCGGAAGATTTAAAGCTCTTGTTAATTGACCCGAAAATGGTAGAGCTTGCTCCCTATAATCGAATACCACATTTAGTTAGCCCAGTCATTACGGATGTAAAGGCGGCCACAGCTTCCTTGAAATGGGCAGTAGAGGAAATGGAGAGGCGCTATGAGTTATTTGCGCATTCAGGAGTTCGCGACATAAACCGGTTTAATGAGCTTGCCATCAAGCATAAACAATACTCGGATAAACTGCCGTTTATTGTGATTATTATTGATGAGTTAGCAGATTTAATGATGATGTCGCCTGCAGATGTAGAAGAGGCGATTTGCAGGATTGCTCAAAAAGCAAGAGCATGTGGAATTCACTTAATTGTTGCTACGCAAAGACCGTCTGTTGATGTTATTACTGGATTAATAAAAGCAAACATTCCAACACGAATCGCCTTTTCCGTATCTTCACAGGTGGATTCTCGTACCATTATTGATATAAGTGGAGCTGAAAAATTACTCGGTCGCGGGGATATGCTATTCTTAGAGAATGGTTCGTCAAAGCCTGTGCGTCTGCAAGGAACCTTTGTTTCAGATGAAGAGATTGATCTTGTGGTCGGGCACGTGAGAGAACAGCGTGAGCCTGATTACTTGTTTGAACAAGAAGAACTGTTAAAAAAGGCACAGGTAACTGAAGAAGAAGATGAACTCTTTTATGAAGCATGTGAATTTATTATCGAACAAGGGTTGGCTTCAACCTCAAGTTTACAAAGAAGATTTAAAATCGGCTATAACCGTGCAGCAAGATTAATGGATATGCTGGAATCTAATGGTTTTATTACCAGTGCTAACGGAAGTAAGCCGAGAGAAGTCTTAATTACATTAGCAGACTTGGAGTCCATGCAAGATGCTGGTACAATTAATTAATTTAAAAAAATCAACAAATAATATAACGAGTTGTGGTATCAAATAGTTTTTATTGATGAACAATGATATAATACTTAAATGTGATTCGTAATGCTATGTTCTTTATCTTAATTAGCAATTCTATATAGATGTCATATACTGTTTTACAGATAGACGTTGGTTGGAGGTTCTTTATATGACTATTTACCATTTTGTAGGTATAAAGGGGTCAGGAATGAGTGCATTAGCACAAGTTCTCCATGATATGAATTTCGATGTACAAGGCTCCGATGTCGAAAAGCGCTTTTTTACTCAACTGGCCCTTGAAAAATCAGGAATAAAGATTCTCCCCTTTCAAAAGGAAAACATCAAACCGGGGATGACTATTATTGCTGGAAATGCATTTCCTGATACTCATGAGGAAATTCAAGAGGCTATGAAGCTCGGGCTGCCGATTATTCGTTACCACCGCTTTTTAGGTGATTTTATGCAAAATTTCACCAGCGTGGCTGTAACTGGTGCACACGGTAAAACGTCGACAACGGGTCTGCTGGCACATGTTATCAAGGGTGCCAAGCCGACTTCATTCTTAATTGGCGATGGGACAGGTAAAGGGGAAGAAGGCTCGAAATATTTTGTTTTTGAAGCATGCGAATACAGAAGACACTTTTTGTCCTATTTTCCTGATTATGCGATCATGACAAATATAGATTTTGATCATCCCGATTATTTTGCCAATATTGATGATGTTTTTTCAGCATTTCAAGAAATGGCAGTTCAAGTCAAGAAGGGGATATTCGCACACGGGGACGATGAGCAACTTCAAAAAATTCAGGCAAAAGTTCCTGTATTGTTTTATGGATTTGGTGAGGAAAATGACTACCAGGCCAAAAATCTTGTAAAAAGTACAAGTGGGACAACATTTGACGTATTTATTCGCAATACATTTTATGATACGTTTACCATTCCTACTTTCGGTGAGCATAGTGTATTAAATGCGCTTGCTGTTATTGGTGTATGCCACTATGAAGAAATTGATGTTTCAATTGTAAAAGAACAATTGGACACCTTCCAGGGTGTAAAAAGAAGATTTTCTGAAAAAAGTATTGGGTCACAAATTTTAATTGACGATTATGCCCATCACCCAACAGAAATTAAAGCTACCATCGATGCTGCTAATCAAAAATACCCGGATCGTGAAATTGTAGCCGTGTTTCAGCCTCATACGTTCTCGAGAACCCAGGCTTTTCTAGAGGATTTTGCAAAAAGCTTGAGACTTGCAGATAAAACGTATTTGTGTGAAATTTTTGGCTCAGCTAGAGAAAATCATGGTAAGCTGACGATAAATGATCTTCAAACTAGAATTGAAGGGGCAGAAATTTTATCGGAAGAAAATACCTCCCTGCTTGAGAAACATAAAAATAGCGTCATTATCTTTATGGGTGCAGGAGATATCCAAAAATTCCAAGAATCCTATGAAAAGCAGTTAACAATATAAAAAAGAAAGGATGTCAGTCCAGCTGACATCCTTTCTTTATTATTTCAAATTCTCCGGGTTAAGTCCTTCCAGTTCTGGAATAACGAAAAGACCATCTTTACGAATTAAAACATCGTCAAAATAGATTTCGCCACCGCCATATTCTGGACGCTGGATGTTAACCATATCCCAGTGAATATTAGAATGGTTTCCGTTAAAGGCCTCATCGTAGCATTGACCTGGTGTAAAGTGGAAGCTGCCTGCGATTTTTTCATCAAATAAAATATCCTGCATTGGGTTTAAGATGTATGGGTTAACGCCGATAGCAAATTCTCCTACATAGCGTGCCCCTGCATCTGTATCAAATATTTTATTGATACGCTCAGTATCGTTGGAATTGGCCTCTACGATTTTACCATCTTTAAAAGTTAACTTTACATTTTCAAATGTAAACCCTTGATAAGGAGATGGGGTATTGTAGGTAATCACTCCATTTACTGAATCACGTACGGGTGCACTATATACCTCTCCATCAGGGATATTCGCGTGACCTGCACACTTTATCGCAGGAATATCTTTTATAGAGAAGGTAAGGTCGGTTCCAGGTCCTGTGAGACGGACTTTGTCTGTACGGTTCATCAATTCTGCAAGGCTGTCCATGGCTTTATCCATCTTTCCATAATCCAAATTACAAACATCAAAATAGAAGTCCTCAAATGCCTCTGTGCTCATTTTGGCTAACTGGGCCATGTTTGCTGTAGGGTAACGCAAAACAACCCATTTTGTTTTCGGAACGCGAATGTCGCGATGAACCTTTTTACCAATTGTATTTCCGTGAATCTTTACCTTTTCGTCTGGTACATCCGCCTGCTCATTGATGTTATCTCCAGAACGAAGACCTATGTATGCATCCATTTTGCTCATTACATTTGCTTCATAATCAGCCATCATGTTGAATTGTTCTTCCTCTGCGCCAAGTAATAACGCACGGTCTACTTGTTGGTCCTTTAAAAGTACAAACGGATAGCCGCCAGCTAAATAAGCTTCCTTTACAAGTGCTGTAACAAGCTCGCGCTGCAGACCAAAGTTTTCAATCAATACCTTCTCACCTTTTTTCAGTTCTACCGAGTAGTTGATGAGATTTTTTGCTAGTTTTTCAATACGTGGATCCTTCATGTATAACCCTCCAACAAAAAAATGTAAATACACCTCTATTGTAACCGATTCCTTCCAAAAGTGAGAAATTATGAACTTAATACTAAAACGTATTGTAATCCTTTGCAGGAAAATGAGACAATCATATTGAAGTAGTATTATGATACCTATTTACGTTTAACACTGCATTAGATAGGTAATACATAAGGATATAAAAGCGGAGGTAAAAAACAAATGGAAATTATTTTATATTTAAGTGTCGCTTTAATTGCGATTGCATTCTTAGTACTGGTTATCTACTTAGCCAAAACCCTTAATTCTCTCCAAGAGACTCTTACTAGCGTTTCTACCACGTTAACAGGATTGGAAAAACAATTGGATGGAGTTACAAAAGAAACGACTGAACTCTTACACAAAACGAATGCTCTAGCGAATGATATACAGGAGAAATCACAGAATTTAAATAGTGTTGTCTCTGCTGTAAAAAATATTGGAACAACAGTAAACAAATTTAATGGCACCTTAAAAACATTAACAGAATCTTTTGATATACAAGTGGAAGAAAATAAAGAAAAAATCTCCCAAATTGTGCAATGGAGTAACGTTTTCCTTGAACTAAAAGATAAATGGAATGCAAAGAAGCAAGAAAAAAGTGCAAATCATGTTGAGGAGATCAAGAGGGTTAGGTCACGTTAATTTTTTATTTAAGGGAGGAATCCAGAATGAGTAGTAAGGATAATGAATTGCGAGCAACAAACCAAAATAAAAGTGAAGACACATCCAGCAGTTTTTTGTTAGGTGCACTGATTGGAGGACTAGTAGGTGCTGCAGCAGCCATTTTCTTAGCCCCTAAATCAGGCAGAGACCTTCGGAGTACACTTAACAACCAAGCAGGTACATTAAAGGAAAAAACTGTCCAACTTATCAATAAAACCAAGACACCCGTTGAAGTAGAGGAAGACAATTATATACCGATCGGTGGTACGCCAAAAGCAACTAATGGAGAAGCTGTTGACGAGCAATCAATAAGAGAAAAATTAGAAGAAGCAAAAAAAGCTTTTGAAGAGGAAGAACATAAAGTAACACATTAAGAGAAGATTCGAAAAATAGTCGAATTATTTGTATCAAAAACGGTGAAGTGATAGAATGACTTCACCGTTTATTATTGTCTCTTTTCTTAAGCTTTAAAATTTGGGAGTTGAAAAATGTTTGAATGAGGTTGATTTGGTAAAAATAGCCTTCAATTATAAGAAAAGAGCATGCAAACTTAATTTTAAGCAAAAAATAGTTTGTTCCACGTTAAAATCGGCTTTAAGATTTTAACAACAATAATTACAAAAACAGCCTTATTATTTGGAGGAAAAAAGAATATGTTGAAAAAAATTGATACTTTAGACCAATTTGAAGATCTAATAAAGCAAGAGGACAAGTTTTTTCTATTAAAACATAGTTTAACTTGTCCTATTAGTCATGCCGCTTACCAGGAGTATGAGAAATACGCAGGCGGGGATCAAAGTTTACCGACCTATTATTTAGCTGTTCAAGAGGCACGCCCATTATCAAATCAAGTTTCTGAGAGGTTTGAAATTAAACACGAATCCCCTCAAGCACTGTTGATTAAAAATGGAGAGGCTGTTTGGAATGCTTCTCATTGGAAGATTACAAACAAATCTTTAACCACTGTAACAAATGAAAATTAATTGAACCTTTTTTAAATCTCAAGCATAAAATGACATATTATAAAATGATTTTACTTTAGTGCTTAAAAGCGTTTAATCATTAAAGAAAAAAGCGTGACAAAAAAACTCTTATCAGCTATAATAAAGCCTAATTATTGAATAATAAAAAAATTTATTTCTATGGGAGCTAGCTGACAGTATTTAGCCATTCTGCAATCATTCTGTCAAGCTATTGAAAGGACGGGGACAATAAATGAGCAAAAGTGATTTGGAACAGTTAAGGACACGTGTCGATGATTTAAACTTAGAATTATTGAAACTAATTAATGAAAGAGCTCAACTTGTCCAAGAGATTGGGAAGGCTAAAGAAAGTCAAGGAGTTTACAAATACGATCCAGTTCGTGAAAGAAAAATGCTTGATGTGATTAAAGAACATAATGATGGACCATTTGATAATGCGACGATTGACCATTTATTTAAGGAAATCTTTAAGGCTGGCTTAGATTTGCAAAAAGATGACCATCAAAAAGCACTTCTTGTTTCTAGAAAGAAGAAACCGGAAAATACGATTGTCAACTTAAAAGGTGAAACGATCGGAGACGGAAAACAGCAT
The DNA here is from genome assembly GCF_047237705.1 of Neobacillus canaveralius. Classification (NCBI taxonomy): domain Bacteria; kingdom Bacillati; phylum Bacillota; class Bacilli; order Caryophanales; family Bacillaceae; genus Neobacillus; species Neobacillus canaveralius. The sequence goes on from NZ_JBDFLL010000001.1 coordinate 1,345,697, forward strand.
TTTGTTTTTGGTCCATGTGCTGTCGAATCATACGAACAAGTGGCAACTGTTGCAAAAGCAATGAAAGAAAAAGGTTTAAAGCTGCTGCGTGGAGGTGCCTATAAGCCTAGAACATCTCCATATGATTTCCAAGGCCTTGGGGTTGAAGGGTTAAAAATTTTGAAACGAGTGGCAGATGAGTATGATATGGCTGTCATTAGTGAGATTGTAAACCCAGCTGATATTGAGATGGCTATTGATTATATTGATGTGATCCAAATCGGGGCACGGAATATGCAAAACTTTGAATTGTTAAAAGCTGCGGGTGCAGTGAATAAACCAGTTCTTTTAAAGCGTGGTATTGCTGCTACGATTGAAGAATTTATTAATGCAGCTGAATATATTATGGCACAAGGAAATGGGCAAATTATTCTTTGTGAACGTGGTATTAGAACATACGAACGTGCTACTAGAAATACGCTTGATATTTCTGCAGTACCGATTCTTAAGCAAGAAACACACTTACCAGTAATGGTCGATGTGACTCACTCAACTGGCCGCAGAGATTTACTTCTTCCTTGCGCAAAAGCAGCACTTGCGATTGGTGCAGATGGCGTTATGGCTGAGGTGCATCCAGACCCAGCGGTAGCTCTTTCAGACGCTCAGCAGCAAATGAACCTTGACCAGTTTAATACTTTCTATAATGAACTGCTTGCTTCCAATTTAGTTAGAATTTAATTAAGTGAAAGAGACCCTCTGCAGTCCTTGCGGAGGTTTTTTTTATTAAATAATGAAAATATAGTGAAAATGAGAACAAATATCATTGCGACTTGTTGGTACTTATCGTATGATTAAATACATAAAAAAGTTTGTATATTATCTCACAATGACTAGATTATCGAAAAATGCTGTAAAATAAAGAAAAATACGTATAGTGTTTAAGGAGAGTGTTAAAACGTGAATATTACAATTTATGATGTTGCCCGTGAAGCAAATGTTTCGATGGCAACTGTTTCACGTGTTGTCAATGGAAATCCAAATGTGAAGCCTGTTACTCGAAAAAAGGTATTAGAAGTCATCGATAGACTGGGTTACCGTCCTAATGCAGTTGCAAGAGGATTAGCCAGCAAAAAAACAACGACCGTTGGGGTCGTAATTCCAGATATCTCGAATATATTTTTCGCAGAACTGGCACGTGGTATCGAGGATATCGCAACTATGTATAAGTACAATATTATCTTAAGCAATTCCGATCAAAACAAAGAGAAAGAATTACACTTATTAAATACCATGCTAGGAAAACAAGTGGATGGTATTGTATTTATGAGTGGAAATATTACTGAAGAGCATGTAGTGGAATTTGGCAAGTCACCCGTTCCAATTGTTTTAGCTGGATCTATTGAAGAATCTGAACAGATTCCTTCCGTTAACATCGATTATGAACAAGCTGTTTATGATTCAGTGAAAGAATTTATTGAAAAAGGTCATAAGCATATTGCATTTGTAGTTGGACCATTACAGGAGCCAAGAAATATCCATAAAAAGCTAAAAGGATATCAGCGGGCTATTGCAGATGCAGGTATAGATTTTAATGAGTCACTAATTGTCGAAGGCGATTACACCTATGACTCTGGCTTAGAAGCGTTTGATAAATTATTAGAAGCTCCTAATAGACCGACAGCAATACTAGTTGGCTCTGATGAAATGGCACTTGGTGTCGTTCATGGTGCTGAGGATAAAGGTTATAAAATTCCTGAAGACTTCGAAGTTATCACATCAGATAACACAAGACTTTCTTTAATGGTTCGCCCGCAGCTGACCACAATCGTTCAGCCTTTATACGATATTGGAGCAGTGGCTATGCGTTTACTCACCAAATTAATGAACAAAGAAGAGGTAGAAGAACAAACTGTTGTTCTTCCACACCGCATCGAGCACCGTCAATCAACTAAATAATAAGAAAAGCAGAAGCCCCTGTACTAGGCGCTGGAGCTAGACAAAATAAAGAAAGGAAGCGCATATTGTTTATGCGCTTCCTTCTTTTTTAATCCTCCATCGTAGAGAGGTCACCTGTTGGTAAATTAAGTTCCCATGCTTTTAAGACACGTCTCATAATCTTACCGCTTCTTGTTTTTGGAAGCTTATCACGGAAATCAATTTCTCTAGGAGCAGCGTGTGCTGCAAGCCCCTGTTTTACAAACAGTCTAATTTCTTCTTTTAGTTCATCTGATGCTACATATCCGTCTCTAAGTGCAATAAAAGCTTTAATAATCTCGCCGCGCACAGGGTCAGGTTTTCCAATTACCCCAGCTTCTGCTATTGCAGGGTGTTCGACAAGCTTGCTTTCTACCTCAAACGGTCCAACACGTTCTCCAGAAGTCATGATCACATCATCGACTCGTCCCTGGAACCAGAAGTACCCATCCTCATCCATATAAGCGGAATCACCGGAGAAATACCAGCCGCTTGGCATAAAATAGGAATCATATTTCTCAGGGTTATTCCAAATCTTATACATCATGGAAGGCCAGCCCTTCTTAATAGCCAGATTCCCCATTCGGTAAGGTGGAAGTTCATTGCCTTGGTCGTCAACAATTGCAGCAACGACACCAGGAATCGGTTTACCCATTGATCCAGGTTTGATTTCCATACAAGGGTAGTTACTAATAAGCTGTGCACCAGTTTCCGTCATCCACCAGTTATCATGAATTCTTTTGTTAAAGACTTTTACGCCCCATTTTACTACCTCAGGGTTTAACGGTTCCCCAACACTCAAAACATGACGAAGGCTGCTTAAATTGTATTTCTTAACAATTTCATCTCCAGCCCCCATTAACATACGGAAAGCGGTAGGAGCACTATACCAAACGGTTACACCAAAGTCTTCAATCATTTTGTACCAGGTATCAGGGCTGAAACGGCCGCCAACAATTACGTTGGAAGTTCCCGTTAGCCATGGTCCGAAAATACCGTAAGATGTCCCTGTAACCCATCCTGGGTCTGCTGTACACCAATACACATCCTCTTCTTTTAAATCTAATACCCATTTAGCTGTTTGATAATGTTGAATCATTGCATTATGTACATGCAATACACCTTTTGGCTTGCCTGTAGAACCTGAAGTATAGTGAAGAATGAGCCCGTCAGTACGGTCAACCCATTCAATTCGCATCTGGCTGCTAGCAGTCTCGAATTTTTCTAAAAAGTTAATGTACGGTCCATTTTCTTCAATATTTTTACCAACAAGGAAAATATGTTTTAATGCTGGCAGCTCATCTACAGGTACACGATCTAATAATTCAGGAGTTGTTACCAAGACTTTGGCTTCACTATCTAGCAAACGATCGCGAACGGCACCCTCCATAAATGCTTCAAATAATGGGCCGACAATCGCACCAAGCTTAATCGCACCTAATACAGTAAAATATAGTTCTGGTGACCGTGGCATAAAAATAAACACGCGGTCTCCTTTTTCAACGTCACCGTATGTTTTTAATACATTACCGGCTTTATTTGAAAGCTCTTTCATTTCTTTGAATGTAAACTTTTCATTTCTAGTGTTATCACGATAATAAAGCGCTACTTTATTCTTTCGAAATGTTTCTGCATGGCGGTCAATGGCCTCATAAGCCATATTAACAAGTCCGGTTTCATGCCAGGAGAATTCCTTTTCAGTCTCCTCCCAACTGAAGGTCCTATACTTTTCATCATAATTTAATAAGTTATGCTCCCCTTGCATAACCGGCAGCTTTTCCACTTTCATTCCATTTCCCCCTTATCCTAGTATGAGATAATTATAGTACAAATAGAAACTATTCTCAATTTTTAAAATAATTTAATTGATTTCGTGAAATTGTCACATGGATTCCTAATTAAACAGAAAATTATGTAAAAATACAAAAAAATGATAGAAATTATGTATAATAGAAGTGATATGCGAATGATTTTTCAGGTGGTGTAGGGATGGAACACAAAAAAACTTATAATGCCAAAGAACTCAAAACTCCCCATGGAAACTTAATTATTGAAGGTCCAATTTCCTCAGATAAACTTGCTGGATATGAATTTCACGAACATCTTACCGCTTTTCGTCCTCCTGAACAGCAGCATCAAGCACTAGTTGGGATTGCACAACTCGAGGAGGGAAGAATTATTATCGCAAGGCATCACCATACCATTGTTGGCTATGTGACGTACCTGTTTCCGGATCCTCTAGAAAGATGGTCTGAAGACAAAATGGATAATTTAATTGAATTAGGTGCTATAGAGGTAATTCCTAAATTTAGAGGCTGTGCTGTCGGAAAAAATCTCCTCACCGTTTCTATGATGGATGAAGCTATGGAGGATTACTTAATCATTACGACAGAATATTATTGGCATTGGGATTTAAAGGGAACAGGGTTAAATGTTTGGGAGTATCGCAAAATTATGGAGAAAATGATGAATGCAGGCGGTCTTGAGTGGTATGCAACGGATGATCCTGAGATTTGTTCACACCCTGCTAACTGTTTGATGGCGAGAATTGGGAAAAGGGTGGATGTAGAGACAATCCAAAGGTTTGATCGACTTCGCTTTATGAATCGATTTATGTATTGATCCAAAATTTCAATTGAGGAGGCCATTCGGATGATAGTAGAAGAAATAATGAAAACGAAGATTATTACCGTTACTCCAACAGTTTCAATTGCTGACACAATGAGATTAATGGATTCAAAAAAAATCCGGCATATACCCGTTATCGATGACGATCAACAGCTTGTTGGTATAGTAACCTTATCTGATATACGAGATGCTGCTCCTTCTATTTTTCGTGCAAACGACCATTTGGAGGATCTTGAAAAACCCGTTGACTCTATTATGAAGAAGGACGTTATTACTGGCCATCCTCTAGATTTTGTGGAGGAAATAGCAGCTGTGTTCTATGAGCATAAAATAGGCTGCCTTCCGATTACAAACAATCAAAAGCTAGTTGGGATTGTTACAGAAACGGATTTACTCCGAACGCTCGTTGAGTTGACTGGTGCCCATCAACCTGGGTCTCAAATTGAAATAAGGGTACCTAATCTTGCTGGAAAGCTTAGTGATATTACTAGTATAATAAAAAATCGGAAAGCTAATATATTGAGTGTACTTGTTTATCCAGACAAAAAGGATGATCAATTTAAAATTCTCGTGATAAGATTGCAAACTATGAATCCTACTGGACTCATTCAGGATCTAAAACAAGCTGGCTATGACGTTCTATGGCCAAATCTGCCAGGTGTGTCCCTATGACTGATTCCTGTTCATTTGTATTTTCAGAAGAATTGTTAAACTATAAATTTAGCAATAACCATCCTTTTAATCAGTTTCGACTTAAACTTACTGTCGATTTGTTACATAGATTAAATGCTTTAGATAATAAGCAGGTGGTTCCTCCAAGAATTGCCACAGACGAAGAACTTAGCCTAGTTCATGATCCAAGCTATATCGATGCTGTAAAAATGGCAGGGTATGGACAACTTCCACTGCAAGTGGCTGAAAACTATGGGTTAGGAACAGAAGATACACCAATCTTTCCTAATATGCATGAAGCTAGCGCTCTGCTTGTTGGGGGGGCATTAACGGCAGTCGATCAAGTAATGACAGGGCAGGCAGTCCATGCCCTTCACTTAGGAGGGGGATTGCACCATGGTTTTCGCGGAAAAGCTTCAGGTTTCTGCATTTATAATGATAGTTCAGTAGCTATTAAATATCTGCAAGATAAATATAATGCAAGGGTTCTTTATGTAGATACAGACGCCCATCATGGCGATGGAGTTCAGTGGTCCTTTTACGATGATCCCAATGTCTGCACCCTCAGCATACATGAAACGGGAAGATATCTTTTTCCTGGTACAGGTAATGTGAATGAAAGAGGACAAGGAAAGGGGTACGGGTATTCTTTTAATATTCCAGTAGATGCATTCACGGAGGATGAATCATGGCTGCATGTCTATACTCAATCAATAAAGGAAGTAGCAGAGTTTTTTAAACCGGATGTTATTCTGACTCAAAATGGAGCAGACTCTCATTATTTTGATCCTTTAACTCACTTGTCCGCTTCAATGAAAATCTATCGTGAAATCCCAAAGTTAGCTCATGAGATTGCCCATCAATATTGTGGAGGTAAATGGATTGCAGTTGGCGGCGGAGGTTATGACATATGGCGTGTGGTTCCCAGAGCTTGGGCGCTTATTTGGATGGAAATGACTGAAAACTCAAACTGTTATGGAAGTTTACCGCAGGATTGGATTGAATATTGGCAGGGTAAGGCACCAGTCAGCCTTCCAATGAATTGGGAGGATCCAGATGATATGTATAAGCCAATTCCTAGAAAAGCCGAAATAACGGAAAAAAACTTACTCACTCTCGAAAAGGCACTGTATCCAATCAGAAATAATCAAAAAAGTGAATCTAAAAAATAAAGGGGCTTGGATTTTCCAAGCTCCTTTATGGTCATTTATTAAGGTGCAGGTGCAGGTGTAACAGTAACACCAACGTCCACATTGTTAGATGGTCCAGATTCATTCCCTGCAATGTCTACGGCTGTTACATAATATGAACCGTTAGATGCTGAAAAGGAGAGACTAGAGCCACTGATGATACTCCCGACTTTTGATCCGTTATGATAGACTCGGTAGCCAACAATATCATTATCTGCCGGTGGTGACCAAATGAGATTGTTACCGGATAATGAAAGGGTTACCCCGTCTGGCCGTTTTCCGTTATCGACCATTTTATTATTCGGAACTAGAATTTTACCCCAGCGCTCCATTTTAGGAATTAGCTGGCTTGTATTACTAAAATTACTTCCAACCATTTGTGTGATGAAGTCTGGATTAAGGATAACCCCTTGTTGGGCAAATTCTTTAGGTGTAGAATCTAAAGCTAGATACTTTTTATCACCAATTTGCACATAGTTTCCTGCAATCAAGCTGTCATCTTGTTTTGTTGGAACATTTTCTGCGTTAAAGTAATCACTTTCAACTAATCCCGCTCTAGAGCAGGCATCCGAAGGCAACAAGCCTGACACCGCACAGAACGAACGCTTTACAATCCCCTCTGGTAAAGGAAATGATTCAGAAGGATTAATTAACTCAGGTTTAATATCATAAGCGGCATTAATTAATTCTGCCCATAGATTATTCGTTCTCTGTGAGTAGGACATTCCGCCGGTTTTCAATGATTTTGGTGTATCATAGCCAGTCCAGATTCCAAAAGTTACGCTTGGATTGGTAGCCACGAACCATGCGTCATGATAATCATGACCAGTTCCTGTTTTACCTGCCCAGTCTGCCCTAAACTTCAATTTACTGTTAATACCAGCTGCTGTACCGCTTTTGATGACATCCCGCATCATGTCTAATGTTAAAAACGCTGTTTGCGGTTTAAATACGTCAACAGGCTTCACATCATGCTGGTAAATTGTCTTGCCGTTTTTATCGACTATCTTTTCAATCATGTACGCATCAATAAATTTACCTTCATTCGCAAAGGTTCCAAATGCGTTGGTGTTTTCTTCTACTGTTACACCATTTTTCATTGATCCAATAGCGGTTGAGAGATTGGTATAATCTTCGCTTCTTAAGGAAGTAAAGCCCATTTTTTCAAGATACTTTGCAGGCTGCTGGTCAATGATATCTTTATACAGTTTAACAGCAGGTACGTTATAAGATTTTTTTAGTGCATATCTAGCGGATGTGATACCGCTGTATCGCTTGTCATAGTTGTTTGGCCATGGTTTCGAACTAGAAGGGTCAAGCTTTAAGGCTACATCCGGTAAAGGGGTTCCTGGTGATGCTTTCCCTAATTCAATTGCTGGTGCATAAACAAGTAAAGGCTTCATCGTAGAACCATTTTGTCTCACAGCACTAGTCGCATGGTTAAGTTCCTGTTTATCATGGTCTCGTCCACCAACAAAACTGATGATTCTTCCAGTTTTATTTTCGATAAGCATAGCACCGACTTCAACCGGCTCCATGACAGTAATTGTTTCCCCAGTTTCTGGGTCCTGTTTCTGTTCTGCCTTATCAGGTCCGTAGTTAGGGTAGTTATTCTTTACAACTTGGAAGGCATCATATATATCTTTGTTAATCGTTGTGTGAATCTCGTATCCATTTTGTCGTAAGTTTTGCTTAGCTAATGTTCGGTATTTATAATAAAGATTTTCATCTTCCTTTAAATCTTTTTCTTCATACCCTTCGTTCTTCGCCAATACATTGGTCAGCACTTCAATTGCCCGCTCTTCAATTTCAAATGATAAGTATGGATATTTTTCAAGCGGGTTGTCCCCTGCAGGAGTAAAATCCTTTGTAATATCGTAGGCTGCGGCTTCTGCATACTGCGTTTCGGTTATATGTCCGCCGTCATACATTCTTTTTAAAACCGTTTTCATTCGAGTGAGTCCAGGTTCTAAATTGTTTTTCACTGTACCTTCTCTTGTAAAAGGTGTGTAGCCAAAGGGACTTTGTGGCAAACCTGCAATAAAGGCTGCTTGTGGGAGGGTCAATTCACTCGCATTTTTCCCGAATATTCCTTTTGCTGCGGCTTGAACACCGCCGATATTTTTACCAGATGAATTTCTTCCGAATGTTGAAACGTTTAGGTAAGCTTCTAGGATTTCTTTTTTGCTAAAAAACTTCTCTAGACGCAGTGCCAGCAAGATTTCATTTGCTTTTCTTTCGAATGATACCTCATTCGTTAAGATTTGGTTTTTAATTAATTGCTGTGTCAATGTACTTCCGCCTGATTGAGTGGCAGAGTTTGTTACTTCTTGGAAAAGTGCCCGAAAAACTGCTTTTGGGACAACTCCTTTGTGTTTATAAAAATACTCATCTTCTGTTGCAATTACTGCTTTGACCAGGTAATCCGATACTTGATCAATTTTTACTTCTTCACGTTCAAGATCTGTACGGAGCTTGCCAAGATAAACATTGTCAGAAAAGTATAAGTCCGATGTTTCCGTATAATTATAAATATCCTTTTTCATGCTGTCATAAGAACGGACAGGTTCGTCCTTAACAAGCGAGGCGAAATATCCCGCGCCCACACCACCTGCAAATGCTCCCACAAGGATGACAACTGTTAATACCAGCAGCAAAAGGTTCCAAAAGACCTGGTACGTTATTCGTGCACTTTTTACAGTTTTTTTTTGGGTAAACAAGTTGGTAAGGGACTTTACTTTCTCTATCCACGCTTGAAATTTATCATTCATAGAATCACCTCTTTTAAAATCACATATATTATAGCATAATGAAGATTGTAAAAATGACAAACTTCTACATTTTTCTGATATTACCAATTCTTGTTTGACATTGGGAATAATTTATGGTAAAAATTCTATAAGTTATAAATTTAATAATTAAGCTACGAAGGGAATCTACTGTAGGTCTTCTATCCCTGTATTTAGAGAGTCAGCGGCTGGTGAAAGCTGACACATATAGAAGAGTGAATTACGTCCCAGAGCTTTCACCGTGAATATAGAAGTAGCGGGGAACGGTCTAAACCGTTAATTTTACGAGTTGGAGGATTTATTCCTCAAGCCGGGTGGTACCGCGCGTATATGCGTCCCTGCATTTTTGCAGGGGCGCTTTTTGTGTTATTTTAAAAGAATATGGAGGACTATGAAATGGATTTATTACAAGATTTAGCATGGCGCGGCCTCATCTACCAGCAAACAGATGAAGAAAGCCTAAAGGATTTAATTAGTAAGGAGAAAATCTCTCTATATTGTGGAGTAGACCCAACAGCAGACAGCATGCATATCGGACATATGGTGCCGTTTCTAACACTTAGAAGATTTCAGCAGCATGGACACCGTCCTGTTGTTTTAGTTGGCGGTGCAACAGGGCTTATTGGAGACCCGAGTGGTAAAAGTGAAGAACGTAACCTGCAAACCTTGGAGACTGTGCAGAAAAATGTTGAAGGGATTCAAAAGCAGTTAGCGGCTATTTTTAACTTTGATGGTGAAAATGGTGCTGTCTTAGTGAATAACTATGATTGGGCTGGGTCGATGGATATTGTTACGTTCTTACGTGACATTGGTAAGCACATTGGCGTCAATTACATGCTGGCAAAGGATACTATTGCTTCACGACTTGATTCGGGGATTTCTTTTACAGAATTCACGTATACGATTCTTCAAGCTATGGACTTCAATCATTTGTACGAGAACTTTAATTGTAAATTACAAGTTGGCGGCAGTGACCAATGGGGGAATATCACTTCCGGACTTGAACTAATTCGTAAAATGCAGCCAGAAGGTTCGAAGGCATATGGAGTAACGATTCCACTTGTTACAAAAGCAGACGGAACAAAATTCGGGAAGACAGAAGGTGGAGCCGTTTGGCTTGATGCCAAGAAAACGACCCCTTATGAGTTCTACCAATTCTGGATTAACGCAGCGGATGCAGATGTAGTTAAGTACTTGAAGTACTTTACCTTCTTGTCCCACGAAGAAATTGAAGCGTTAGAAAATTCTGTTAAGGAAGAACCACATTTACGCAAGGCACAAAAGGCTTTGGCAGAGGAAATGACGCGTCTGATTCATGGTGAAGACTCTTTAAAGCAAGCAATTAAAATTACGGAAGCATTATTCAGCGGGGATGTTCGCAGTCTGTCAGCTTCAGAAATCGAGCAGGGTTTCAAAGACGTTCCATCCTTTAATGCAACTGAAGCTGATGCTAACTTGGTTGATCTGTTAGTAGCTGCGAAAATCTCTCCATCCAAGCGCCAGGCACGAGAAGACATCACAAATGGTGCGATTACAGTGAACGGCGAACGCATTACCGATACATCGTATGTTTTACAAGACACTGATCGAATCGAAGGTCAGTTTACGATTATTAGAAGAGGGAAAAAGAAATACTCATTGATTAAATACTAAAGATTAGAAAACCCGGTCTCTTTCGGTACTTGAGACCGGGTTTTCTTGATGTGTAACACTGAACCACCGTCCAACGTCTTATATATAAGAAGACCAATTGGCGGTGATTTTTTATGAAATTTCTAGTTCATGCTTTTTTTATCATTCTCATATTACTTGTGACTTTCTTCGGGTTAGGACCAGTACTGTACGCGGATGGGATAGTCCAAGAGAGGATTTGGACTGCGGCAGTGGTTATCGTACTATACGCAATACTTGTGTTCACATATTCAAGAACGATTAAGTGGATAAAAAAGAAATAAAAAAAACCGTGCCATTGCTGGCACGGTTTTTGAAAAATTAACGTGAGTAGAACTCGACGATAAGAGTTTCGTTAATTTCAGCTGGTAATTCAGAACGCTCTGGTAAGCGAGTGAATGTACCTTCAAGCTTGTCTGCATCAAATGTTAAGTAGTCAGGTACGAAGTTATTTACTTCTACTGCTTCTTTAACAGCAACAAGATTACGTGATTTTTCACGAAGAGAGATAGTTTGACCAGCAGCTAAACGGTATGATGGGATATCTACGCGAGATCCATCAACCAAGATGTGTCCGTGGTTAACTAATTGACGAGCTGCACGACGAGTACGAGCTAAACCTAAACGGTAAACTACGTTATCAAGACGTGATTCAAGTAGGATCATGAAGTTTTCACCGTGAACCCCACCTAATTTGCCAGCTTTATCAAATAAGTTACGGAATTGGCGCTCAGTTACTCCGTACATGTGACGAAGTTTTTGCTTTTCTTGTAATTGCAATCCGTATTCTGAAAGCTTCTTACGTTGGTTAGGACCATGTTGTCCAGGAGCGTAAGGACGCTTTTCTAATTCTTTACCTGTGCCGCTTAGTGAGATACCAAGACGACGAGAAATTTTCCAGCTTGAGCCAGTATAACGAGCCATGAATGACTCCTCCTTAGTGTTTTTATTTTGGTAAAATAAAAACCGTTATGAAACATCAATGATAGCCATTTTGTTTTCATGCACCTTCGCCCTAGCAGCAGAGGGTTACAAGATACACCATCAAATGAGTTCAATCACTCATGAGGAACAAAATGAATCCATTCACGTGTTCACATAGGCTGCAGTTATTTTACACAAAGGATATTATATAATTTTATTCATCAATGTGTCAAGTTAATTTCAGGAAATGAATAGGATGAAGAAACAAACAAAATTATGATAGCGTTTTCAATTAGGAGGAGTCAGCTTGGCCAAGGAAAATTTTCGCTTTGAAACGGAAGCCGTTCACTCGGGGTATTCTTCAGATGAACACCAAGGAAGTTTAGTTCCTCCCCTGTATCAAACTTCCACATTTACTTTTTCAAATGCAGAACAAGGGGAAAGAAGATTTGCAGGTCATGAGGAGGGATTTATATACTCCCGTCTGGGAAATCCCACAGTAAAAATTCTCGAAGACCGTATGGCAACGCTGGAACAAGGAGAAGCAGCATTGGCATTTTCATCAGGAATGGCAGCAGTTTCTGCTGTGTTAATGGCTTTAACAAAAACAGGCGACCATATCCTCTGTTCACAAGGTGTATATGGTTGTACGTTTGGATTACTGCAATTGTTAAAAGATAAATACAACATCACACATGATTTCTCGTCAATGGCTTCAAAAGAAATTCTAGAAGATGAGATTCGCCCAAATACGGCATGTATCTATATAGAAACCCCGATTAATCCTACCATGAAACTAGTTGACTTAGAATTAGTCGCTAACGCCGCCAAACAACATGGTATTCCTGTTGTAGTGGACAATACATTTTGCTCTCCGTATTTACAAACTCCCATTAGCCTAGGCTGTGATATTGTTATTCATAGCGCAACAAAATATATTTGTGGTCACGGTGATGTGATTGCAGGAATCGTTGTTGGTAAACGTGATTTTATCAAACAGGTATCAAGAACCACACAAAAAGATATTGGGAGTACAATCTCACCGTTTGATGCCTGGCTTTTATTAAGGGGGTTAAAAACGCTGCCCGTAAGGATGGATCGTCATTGTGAGAATGCCAATATACTTGTCGAATTTTTACGGAATCATCCAAAAGTAGAGAAACTCTATTTTCCTGGCAATAGTGATTATATAGAAGATAATAAGATTATGCATAAACAAATGAAAAAACCAGGCGGGGTAATTTCGTTTTCTGTAAAAGGAACGAAAGAAACAGCTCAATATTTTATGAATCAATTACGATTGGTAAAAATTGCTGTTAGTTTAGGGGATGCAGAAACGTTAATCCAGCACCCCGCAACCATGACGCATGCTGTCATTCCAAAAGAAGAACGAAGAAAAATGGGAATAGACGATACATTACTCCGCCTGTCAGTGGGTCTTGAAGCATGGGAGGATATACAAGAAGACTTAGAACAGGCACTTGAAAAAATATAAAAAACTCGCCGCGCGGCGAGTTTTTTTACAAATGATTAACAAGAATAGTAGTAATTTCTTCTAAATGCTCTTGGTCCAGCTCATCAAAGCGATTTTTCTCAGGTGAGTCAATGTCTAAGACCCCGAGTAATTTACCATCTTTGATTAGCGGTATAACGATTTCGGAATTGGAGGCAGCATCACAGGCAATGTGTCCAGGAAATTGATGAACGTCTTCTATTCGGAGTGTTTCCATGTTTTTTGCAGATGTTCCACATACACCTTTTCCTAGCGGGATGCGAACACATGCCGGAAGTCCTTGGAAAGGACCCAATACTAATTCATTGTTCTCATCTATTAGATAGAAGCCAACCCAATTTATACGATCAAGAAACTGATTTAATAATGCTGACGTATTGCTAAGATTAGCGATTTGGTTTTTCTCGCCATGGAGAAGGGCATCTAATTGTTTCTTAACCAATTTATAATTTTCTTGGCGGCTTCCTTTATACATTTCGACATTAAACATGTTTTTTCACCCATCCCTTAATGAATTTCTTATTTATTTTATCAAACTTACATGAAAAGTAGCATACTTTGACGATAAATTCATGAAGGAATCCATCGTCAAAGCAAGAATTATTATAGAAAGATATAAAACTCGTGTATACGGAGGTGTACGATGAAAAAGGATTCTAAAGAAGAAATAGTGAAAGCAGCGATATCGCTTTTTAATTCAAATGGCTATGCTGGAACATCGATACGGGATATTGCAACCGTGGCAAAAGTAAACTCTGCAACCATCGCTTACCATTTTGAGAATAAGCTTGGTTTATTAGAATATTGCTTTACTTACTTTTTTGAGCAATATCTCAGCATTATTGAAGAAAAGTTTTCTTTAATGGATACAGGTGTTAAGGATTGTTTAAAAAGAATTACAGCTGACTTGCTTCACTATCAATGTGAAAATATTGAACTTACAAGCTTCGTATACCGAGAAATGTCAATGGATTCTCAGGTAGTCAGAGAAATTATGTCTACCTATGCATTAAAGGAGAAATATTATTTTCAAAAGATCTTTGAAAAAGGGTTTGAACGGAAGGAATTCCGTCCACATTCTATTGCATATTTAATTATTCAATACAAAGGCTTACTTATGATGCCGTTTATTAATGCACATTATTTAAGAGAGGTATTATATATTTTTCCAAATGAAAGGTTCTTTGAACAGAAGTATCTAAAGGAAATTAATAGTTGGATTGAAAACACGCTAGGAACAAAGATGATAGAAAAGAAAGAGGCTATCCTGTAATTGAAACCACAATTTAACTATTTATATGGTAAGCACTAGCTGGAAACCTAATTACCTTCAGCAAGTGCTTTTTAATTTGCAATTTAACGATGCATTATCTTTCACAAGATTTTTGTCATAAAATAGTAAATTAAAATTTCTTTTACAAAAAAATTGAAAATACTAGTCAAAAAATGTCGTTTACATGGTATCATAGAGGCATTGAACTTTACCGTATTTAATGGTTTTTAATAGATTAGGATCTAGCGCTTGAAAGATTTATTTGAAGTGTTTGAAACAGGGGGCTTGAACGTGACATATTTTATTGGATTTATTATCCTGCTACTAGCCTTATTCGTATTGGGGTATTTTATAAAGAAAAAGTATTTTAAAGAGATGGATAGGTTAGAAGCCTGGAAAATCGATTTGTTTAACCGGCCGATTTTGGATGAAATGTCAAAGGTAAAACAATTAAATATGACCGGACAAACCGAGGAGTTATTCGAGGGCTGGCGAAATCAATGGGACGATATCATAACGGTTAAATTGCCAGATCTTGAAGAGATGTTATTTGACGCTGAAGAATTTATCGATAAATACCGTTTTAATAAAGCAAAAGCTGTTCAACAAGATATTAACGATAAATTACATTCAACTGAAAATGAGATTAATAAAATTGTTGAAGAACTACATGAACTTGTTGGAAGCGAAGAAAAGAACAGGACTGAAATTGAGCAGTTAAAAGAATTGTATCGGGAAACGAAAAAAACGCTGCTTGCTCATCGACATAGTTTTGGTAAGTCAGAAAAATACTTAGAAGCTCAACTTGACGACGTTACGAAAAAGTTCCATGAATTTGACGAGAAGACAGATCATGGTAACTATCTTGAAGCACGCGAGCTTGTAATAGGAATTCACAATCAACTATTGAAGGTTAAAAACAATATGGATAATATTCCTCAGCTGTTAATAGAGTTTCAATCTCTTATTCCAGCACAATTGTCAGATATTCTCGAAGGATATCGTGAAATGACCGAGCAGGGGTATTACTTAAGCCATATTCAATTAGAAAATGAAATTGAAAGTCTCCAAGCAAAATTGGTTGAGTATTTAGGACTGATTGAAGAGACGAAGATCGAAGAGGCAATTGAAGGAATAGGTGAAGTAAAAGAGCGAATTGATATTCTGTTTGATTTATTGGAAAAAGAAGTGAATGCCAAACATTTTATCATTCAAAATGAAAAAGGGATGAGTGGACTTTTAACCTTGGTCCTTGAAGAACATGATCATCTTTCTAATGAAGTAAAGCATGTGCAAGAAAGCTATCATCTTACAGAAAGTGACTTTGAAATCCAGCGGCACTTAGATAAACAGCTTGCCACTGTTACAAAGCACTATGATATCTTGATGGAAAAAATCAATATCAATGAAACGGCCTTAACGATTATTTGTGAAGAACTGAAAGAAATAAAAATGCATATAGAAATGATTCAGGAAGAGCAGGAAAATTTCGGTCTCAAGTTACAAGCTCTAAGAAAAGATGAGTTTGAAGCGCGTGAAACGCTAAGGGATTTAACCAAAAAGGTGGGCGAAACGATTCGTTTAGTATCGAAGAGTAATATTCCGGGATTACCAGAAGACTACAAATATTTACTGGAAGACACAAATGAAAGCATACAGAATGTAAAGCTTCAGCTTCAAGAAAAGCCACTTAATGTATCAGCACTCAGTCAATATTTAGAGATTGCAGTTTTAACAGTTGAAAAATTATCAAATACAACAGTTGAACTGATTGAAAATGTTATGCTTGCTGAGAAGGCGATTCAATATGGAAACAGATATAGAAGTCAGTATCCTTCTGTGGCAAAGGGACTCAGTGATGCAGAAAATGCCTTTAGACATTTTGAGTATCAGGAAGCTTTAGAGCAGGCAGCTGCTTCTCTTGAATCCATTGACCCAGGAGCCTTGAAGAAAATCAAGGCGACAGAAGTAAAGCAATAAGAAATAATGTTAAACCGATTCTGCCAAAAATGGAGAATCGGTTTTTATTTGTATATATCCAATTCTTTTTCAATTGATTAAGTTTGTGGTAAGATTTAGTCCTGCAAAGGTGAGGTGTTAAAAAGTTGATTTATTTTGATAATAGTGCAACGACAAGACCATATAACGAGGTATTAGACTCTTTTGTGAAGGTCTCAAGTGAATTTTTTGGCAATCCCTCATCCCTTCATGGCTTAGGGATGCAAGCTGAAAAACTTCTCACACAGGCGCGTACACAAGTAGCTAATCTCTTGGCTGTAAAACCAACAGAAATTTATTTTACTTCTGGGGGTACAGAAAGCAATAATTTAGCGATTAAAGGGACAGCGATGTTACATAAAAACAAAGGGAAGCATTTAATTCTTTCTAGCGTTGAGCACCCATCTGTCCGTGAAGCAATGGAACAGTTACAAAGGTTAGGATTTGACATTACCTATTTGCCAGCTGATCAAAATGGGAGAGTATTGGTAGATGATGTCAAAGCTTCTATAAAAAAAGAAACAATTCTTGTTTCAGTTATGCATGTAAATAATGAGGTAGGAACGATTCAGCCAATTGCAGAAATTGGCAAGCTCTTGAAACTATATCCAACCACTCTCTTTCATGTTGATGCGGTACAAGCTGTCGGAAAGGTTCCATTAAATTTAATCGAAAATGGCGTGGATTTATGTTCATTTTCTGCACATAAGTTTCATGGTTTAAAGGGGACTGGTGCACTCTTTATAAGAGAAGGTGCTAGATTGAACCCGCTGCTTTCAGGCGGAAATCAAGAATGGAAAATCAGAAGTGGGACGGAAAATGTAGCAGGAGCTGTCGCCATGGCGAAGGCTCTAAGGATGACGATGTTGAAAAGTGAATTGGGAATTGAGAAAATGAAACGGGTTAAATCCCTTTTGAGGGAAGGGTTAAGCAGGATAGATGACCTTACCATCAATACGCCGCCAGAAAATTCTGCTCCACATATACTAAATTTTTCTATAAAGGGTGTTAAGGCAGAGGTTTTAATCCACACGCTAGAGCAAAAAGGGATCTATCTGTCGACAACAAGTGCCTGTTCTTCTAAGAAACAATTACCAAGTCAGACACTTTTAGCAATGGGGGTTCCAGGTGACTTGGCTGACAGTGCCTTTAGAATAAGCCTATCGTATGGTAATACCGAGGATGAGGCAGAAAAAGTAATAGTAGCAATCGAAGAGGGTGCAAACCAATTAAGAAAGGTTATGAAATAATATGAATTATGATCGAATATTGATTCGCTATGGCGAAATCTCTACCAAAGGCAGAAATAGAAAGAAATTTGTAGACAAGTTAAGAAAGAGTGTTCGAATTGCATTGGCTCCCTTTCCAATGATAAAAATCCGGGCTGAGCGCGACAGGATGTACGTTCTCGTAAACGGTGAAAACGTTCAAGAAATTATCAAGTCATTGAAAAATATTTTTGGTATCCAATCCCTTAGTCCAGCAATAAGAGTGGAAAGAGACCTTGAGCAAATGAAAGAGGCTGCACTTTCATTAGTTAGAAGTCTGTATAAAGGGGGACAAACCTTTAAAATTTCTCCTAAACGGTCTGATAAATCATTTGAGTTGGATACAGCAGGTATCAATCATACATTTGGCGGGCATATTCTTGAAAATATACCAGGCATAAAGGTTGATGTGAAAAATCCTGATATCAACTTAAAAATTGAGGTTCTAAGTGAGGCTATCTACATGTCTTGCGAGAACATCTTAGGTGCTGGGGGATTGCCGGTTGGCTCAAGTGGTAAGGCGATGTTGATGCTGTCCGGAGGAATAGATAGTCCAGTGGCCGGATATCTGACGATGAAACGCGGAGTAGAAATTGAGGCTGTACATTTTTTCAGTCCACCGTATACAAGTGAAAGATCAAAGGAAAAAGTAATTGACTTAGCAAAGAAACTAGCTGAAATATTTGGTTCAATGAAACTTCATATCGTTCCATTTACGGCTATTCAACAATCGATAAAAGAACAAATTCCAGAAAATTACTCTATGACAACGACAAGAAGATTTATGCTTCGAATAACTGATGAGATTAGAAAAAAACAGGAAGGACTTGCGATTATTACGGGAGATAATCTCGGTCAGGTGGCAAGTCAAACATTAGAAAGTATGTATGCGATTAATGATGTTACCAATACTCCAATACTGAGGCCTTTGCTCACTATGGATAAAAATGATATTATAAAAATCGCCAAAGACATTGATACCTACGATATTTCGATTAGACCTTTTGAGGACTGCTGTACAATATTTGTACCATCTTCACCAAAAACCAAACCGAAAAAAGAAAAAGTCCAGCACTACGAAAGCTTCTTCGACTTCGAAACACTAATCCAAGAAGCAGTAGAAAACACAGAAATGCTGACAATAAGACCGGATAGCAAAGAACAACCAACCGAATTTGAGGATTTATTCTAACTCAACTGTGATTGTGATAAGTGAAAATAAATATTGTCAAAATGTTGATTGGAACGGAAGGCACGCAGACTCCTGCGGGAGAAGCGAGACAGGCTCGGCGGTCGCCCGCGGAAAGCGAAGTGCCTGGAGTTCCAATCAACATTCTTATGAACAGCAACTGTTATTATGAAATTTGTGAAATATTTGTGAACAATTACCAATTACAAAAAAGTATATAGCCATGTGATTCTACACATTCTATACTCACAAGGAGGTGATATCACATGGCTAGTAACAACAACTCAAATCAATTACTTGTACCTGGTGTAGAGCAAGCTCTTTCTCAAATGAAATACGAAATTGCTTCTGAATTTGGTGTACAACTTGGTGGGGATACTACTTCACGCGCTAACGGTTCTGTTGGTGGTGAAATCACTAAGCGTTTAGTCGCAATGGCTGAGTCTCAATTAGGCGGCGGATTTTCACGATAAAAATGAATAAGATGGCTACAGAGAGTGGGATTTTTCCCACTCTCTTTTTAATTACTTTTTTCAGTATAATAATTTTAAATTTTTAAATAATTTTGTATAATTAGATTTGTGATGATGATTAAATTATGAATGAGGGGGAGAAACATGAACCGCGCAGAATTAATTGCACCAGAAAAGTATAATCTCGTATCGGAAGTAGAACGATTTGCACAAGATCCAAAAAGATTAGCATTAAAATGGGAAAATGAAGCTGGGGAAACAAAACAGGTTACATATGAAGAATTAATAAAAAAAGTTAATCAAGCGGGAAATGTTTTCATACAAAATGGTTTAAAAAAAGGCGATGTAGTCTTAGTAATAATACCAAGACTCATAGAAGCCTATGTTGTATATTTGGCTGCATTAAAAGCCGGTCTGGTTGTTATTCCAAGTTCAGAAATGCTGCGAGAGAAGGATCTTCAATATCGAATTTCACATGGGGATGTTAAAGCTATAGTAAGCTATTATCCGTATGTGGACCAATTTGAAGATGTTACTAGTCCACAGTCACTATTAAAGTTTTCAGTCGGCGAAAGGCAAGAAGGCTGGATATTTTTAGAAGAAGAAATGAAAGCAGCATCACAAGATTTTGAATTTGCTGAAACCCTTCGTGAAGATATGGCGTTTTTATCCTATACATCAGGAACAACCGGCAATCCGAAAGGGGTTGTACATACACATGGATGGGCATTTGCTCATTTAAAAACTGCGGCACCAAAGTGGCTTTGTATAGAAGATGGTGATACAGTATGGGCAACTGCGGCACCTGGCTGGCAAAAGTGGATTTGGAGTCCATTTTTATCTGTCCTTGGTTCAGGCGGAACGGGGTTAGTGTATAATGGCAAGTTTGAGCCCCAAAAGTATTTAAGTCTTTTAGAAAAATACTCTGTAAATGTCCTTTGTTGTACACCAACTGAATATCGTTTAATGGCGAAGGTAGAAAACCTTGATGATTTCAAATTACCTAGCCTTCATAGTGCTGTTTCCGCTGGGGAGCCGCTTAATCGAGAGGTTATCGATACTTTCAAAAGACATTTTAATGTTGATGTCCGCGACGGCTATGGACAAACTGAAAATACTTTGTTGGTTGGCGTAACAAAAGGGATGGAGTTGAAATCTGGTTCAATGGGCAAACCAACTCCAGGCAACCGAGTAGAAATTATTAATGAGGAAGGTGAAGTCTGTCCAGTCGGTGAAGTTGGGGACATTGCCGTACATGTTGAAACACCAGCGCTGTTTAAAAATTATTATAAGGACCCAGAAAGAACCTCCATGCAATTCCGTGGGGATTATTATATAACAGGGGATAAAGCAAAAAGGGATGATGATGGATACTTTTGGTTTGAAGGACGCGGTGATGATATCATTATCAGTTCAGGCTATACAATTGGACCTTTCGAAGTAGAGGATGCACTTGTCAAACATCCATTTGTTAAAGAATGTGCAGTAGTGGCAAGCCCTGATGAAATTCGAGGCTTTATTGTAAAGGCTTTTGTTGTGTTAAAAGACGATGTCGATGCAAATGACCCAGAATTAACAAAGAATCTTCAAGAACATGTTAAAACGCTTACAGCTCCTTATAAATATCCAAGGAAAATCGAATATTTATCTGAATTGCCAAAAACCACCTCAGGGAAAATTCGACGAATAGAACTTCGCCAGCAAGAATTACAATCATTAAAACAATAGTATGCAAAAGAAAGGCTGTCCAATTTAGACAGCCTTTTCGTTATTAGCTGTGTTAAAGCTAAATCAACAGGCCACGATAACACAGCCTAACATTATAAAAAAGTTCTCTTAACCTTTTCCCAAAAGGAATTATCTTTTAGCTTCAAGGTTTTAATTTTCTTATCACTGAGTCTAATTTGGATTTTATCCACATGACGAATGCTTATAGCCTCATTGTCTAAGCCCATTGTAGGGTGCTCATTGCCTTCCGAAATAATTTTAAGAGTTAACAAGCGATTTCCGCCTATCACAAAGGGAGCACCTAATGTACGATACTTGTTGTTATTAATGGATGCAACCTCGCTCACCTGCATGCAGGGAATTAACGGGTCAACGACCGCACCATTAACAGATTTATTGTAAGCCGTACTTCCTGTTGGTGTAGCAACAATCAATCCATCTCCACGGAAGGTTTCAAAATGTAATTCATCAATAAAAACATCTAATTCAAGAGTTCTAATGATGGAAGAGCGAATACTAAACTCATTGAGGCAAGGAAATACCCCTTGTCCATCGACCATGACTTCAATAATCGGATAACGCCGTACCTTTAAATCTTCATTCGTAACAGCCTCAACCTTAGAAACGGCTTCAACCATTTTAGAGGAATCATTAATTTTGAAATCACAATACATACTTAAACTATCTTTAGTTGTGATCCCACAATAAAGGACATCATCACGAAAACCTGTTTTCCTTACCGCTTGAAGGAAAGTACCATCATCACCGATGCTTGCAATAATATTGGCATCACGGTGATCATTTACAATTGTTAAACCATATTGCTTTGCGGAATCATCTAAATTTCCTACCTTTTTCAGCATTTCCTTATCCAAATGATGATAAAAGTAGATATTACGTCTTTGTCCCATATTGCCCTCCAAATTTAGATTATTAATTTTGAGAAAAATTCCCATGAAACTTTTTATTTTTGATAAACTTAGGTAGTCTGCATTAATTTTAGCATTATTTTGAAACAATATTAAATTATGTAAGGGAAAATTAATAAGAATTAAAGGAGGAATCTAACACATGAACGGGAAACGATGGGCCGCCCTTGGAATTGCTGCGGCATTATTTTTTGTATCAGTCGTGATAAACTTTTTATCTGCCTTTGCTTTTAAAGGGGTTGAAACGGATTTAAGTGAGCTGTTAGCTGCAACTGAGCTGCCTTTTACGGAGGAAATTGTGCAGGAAGGAAATGAAATGAAAAAGATCGCCGTACTCGACGTTGATGGTGTCATTCAAGATACAAATGATGCGGAATCTTTTTTTCAAGCAGCAGGGTACAATCACCAAGGATTTATGAAAAAATTAGATTACATAAAAGAAGATGATACCGTAAAGGGGATTATTCTTAAGGTTAACTCTCCCGGTGGTGGTGTAGTGGAAAGTGCTGAAATCCATGATAAATTAGTTGAAATTCAGAAGGAGACAAAGAAGCCGGTCTATGTTTCAATGGGCTCAATGGCTGCTTCTGGAGGTTATTATATTTCAACTGGTGCCAAAAAGATCTTTGCAAGTGAAGAAACACTTACAGGTTCTCTTGGAGTCATTATGCAAGGAATAAATTATGAAGGATTGGCTGATAAGTATGGTGTAGATTTTGTAACCATCAAAAGCGGCCAATATAAAGACATCATGAGCCCAACCCGGCAAATGACTGAGGATGAACGGCAAATTCTCCAACGTATGATTGATAATTCCTACGAAGGATTCGTGAAGGTAATTGCAGAGGGAAGAAAGATGACAACAGACCAAGTAAAAGCGATTGCCGATGGAAGAATTTACGATGGAAGACAAGCAAAAGAGTTAAATTTGATAGATGGCTTTGGGTTTCTAGATGATGTAATACAACAAATGAAGAAAGACGAAAAGCTTAAGGATGCTAAAGTTGTTCGTTATACTGAGGCATTGGGTTTCGGTTCACTATTGAATTTAAAGGTTCAGAACTTAATCGGTACCGAAAATGAGATGACTGGACTTATGGAAATGTTATCAAGGCCAAATTCTCCACGTCTAATGTACTTATATGCAGAGTAGGGGGAAGCTAGATGGAAATTGAAAATCAAGAGGAATTTGCCGATTCAGTGACAATTCAGGAACCCGATCCTGTCTCTATTCGTTTTGCTGGTTTTTGGATGCGGTTTTGGGCATACCTGCTCGATTTGATTGTTATCGGGAGCATAGAAAGATTAATCATTAATCCTCTATTTCGAATCTTAGAGATTCCTTTAGTAGAATTTAATATGTTTGCTCCTATTACAATCGCTTCAGCAATCATATTTTATTTATATTTTGTTTTAATGACAAAGTACTTTAATCAAACTCTTGGAAAAATGGTATTTGGATTAAGAGTAGTTGATTTGCAGAGTGAAAAATTATCCTGGGGAACAATACTTTTTCGTGAATGGATTGGTCGATTTATCTCGGCAACAATCGTTGTAGGCTATATTGTCGTTGCTTTTTTACCAAAGAAACAAGGTCTTCACGACCTATTTACAGACACTTCCGTTATCCATGTAGAACGATAAATTTTGGACCCGCTAACGATTGTTGGCGGGTTTATTTTTTTCTCTTAAGGTGATACTAATAGGCTGAAAGGGTGTGAAAAAATGAATTGGCTGGTTATAGCACTCATTATTATCATTTTATTTATTCTACTAATCATTTTTTCGAAATTAACGATTCTCCTTAATTATTTCCATCATAATGATAACGATGAATTGAAAATACAGTTTAGAATCTGGTTTGGCTTAATTCGATACACAATCAATGTACCGCTTGTCAAAATTGATGATAACTCCCCTAGCATTGTTGTGAAGGGGAGTACACAAATGGGGGATTCAGGTGAAAAAGAATCTCCAACAAAAGAAGGACAAATTACAAAAGAGGGTCTCATGGGAAAATTTACAAATGCCAAGGAGATTATTCATCATGTATCCAATATGAATGTTATCGTAAGCAAATTTATAAAAAGAATAGTAATAAAACATTTTGAATGGCATTCATTAGTGGGGGTAGGCGATGCTGCACATACAGGGATCATAACTGGTGCACTTTGGACGTTAAAAGGAAGTGTTGTGGGCATGCTTAGTAACTTTTTGAGACTCAAAGAAATGCCAATTTTATCAGTTACACCCCATTTTCAAATGGCGATTCTCCAAACCCATATTACATGTATTTTTCAGTTTCGTATCGGGTATGCTATTTTAGCAGGATTAAAACTAATTAAATTCTGGAAGGGCGGACGCCCAAATCTAAAAATGGATACTGCCCTATTCGAAGGAAAAAACTAAAACCATGTAAAAGAGGAGGAAACAGCTATGTCTGAACATCCAATTCAAGGTTTAATGACGACTGCGATGGAAAGTTTAAAAGAAATGATTGACGTTAATACCATTATAGGTGATCCAGTTGAAACCCCCGACGGAAGTGTTATTCTAACCGTCTCCAAGGTGGGCTTTGGATTTGCTGCAGGTGGAAGTGAGTTTAAACTAGATGGGTCACAATCACAATCTAAAGGACAAGAAGAAGGTAAAGGTTCTCCAAAACTTCCGTTTGGCGGCGGTAGTGGTGGCGGAGTTTCCATCACACCTATAGCGTTCTTGATTGTTAATTCTCACGGAGTAAAAATGCTTCATCTTGACGAAAGTACTCATCTTTATGAGAAGATTTTAGAAATGGCACCGCAAGCAGTTGATAAGATTCAGCAAATGTTCTCGAAAAAAAATGAGCAGCAGGGCTCTCAGCAACAGTCACAGCAGCAATCCAAGCAAAACGAATCTCCTAAGCAAGAATTTGATATATAGGAAAAAAAGTTAACTTCCACATATAAAGGGGGAGGTTAACTTTTTTCATGAAAGTGAAAGCTTAAATCATTGCAAAAAGAATTCTGAAAAGATATATTTACACTGTACATAATTGAAATGAAGGCGAAATGGATTTGCTTTTGTTCGTACGAAAAAGGAGGATGTTAAAATGGCAAACGTAACTTTTAAGGGGAACCCAGTAACATTGCTAGGCAACGAAGTAAAGGTGGGAGACAAAGCTCCTAATTTCAGCGTATTGGCGAATGATTTATCACCTGTAACCTTAGAAAATACAAAAGGTCAGGTACGTCTAATTAGTGCAGTTCCTTCTTTAGATACTGGCGTGTGTGATGCAGAAACTCGCCGTTTTAATGAAGAAGCAAATAGCTTAGGGGATGTAAAAATCCTAACTGTCAGCGTGGACTTGCCATTTGCACAAAAACGCTGGTGCGGAGCAAACGGCATTGAAAATGTTCAAACATTGTCAGACCACCGCGATCTTTCTTTTGGAAAAGCATACGGTGTAGCGATTCAAGAGTTAAGATTATTAGCTCGTGCTGTCTTTGTTGTAGATTCTACAGATACTGTTACTTATGTGGAATATGTAAGTGAGGCAACCAATCACCCGAACTATGAAGCAGCATTAGAAGCAGCTAGAAACGCAAAGTAATTTTTAATGGCGATTACGGCCTCGTCTATTGGATGAGGTCTTTTCTTTATTTGGAGGTGTTAGCATGAAAATCGCTCCAGTGGAACAACTTTTCACACTATTTAATGAAACTGCTCTTGTTTTACAGGAAGAACTATCATGTACATATTTAGAGGCATTAGCCGAAACAGGCGAAAATTTATTTCACGGCTCTATCCTTCAGGATGAAGTAAGTGAAATAACGGAAAAAAGACTTAATAAACAATACCAAGAAATCAATTTAGACAATTTTACAAAAGAAGAAATTCGTAAAGCTTATCAACTGGTAATCTTAAAGGGTATGAAAGAAAACGTGCAGCCTAACCATCAGATGACACCTGATAGTGTAGGAATGTTGCTTAGTTATCTAGTGGATAAATTTATCGCACAATCTTCCTTCCGATTATTAGATCCTGCCATCGGAACAGGTAATTTAGTAACAACGGTACTAAATCAATTGCAAAAAAATGTACAATTAATTGGTATTGAAATTGATGACTTGTTAATTAAACTTGCCTATGTGAATGCAAATTTACAGGAACATCCGATTGAGCTTTTTAATCAGGATAGTCTCGAACCATTATTTATTGACCCCGTCGACGCGGTGATAGCTGATTTACCTGTTGGGTATTATCCAAATGATGTTCGCGCTTTAGATTACAAATTAAAGGCGGAAAAAGGTCATTCCTATGCTCACCACTTATTTATGGAGCAAAGTGTCCGCCACACCAAACGGGGAGGATATTTATTTTTTATCATTCCAAATGGTCTTTTTGAAAGTGACCAAGCACATCAGCTCCGTGATTTCTTTAAAGATGAGATCATTATTCAGGGGGTGCTCCAACTTCCAATAAGTATGTTTAAGAATAAAATGGCAGCGAAAAGTATCTTAATTCTGCAAAAGAAGGGCGAAGGAGTAGTGGCACCGAAACAAGCCTTGCTCGCAAATCTGCCAAACTTATCGAGTGCAGTTGAGATGGACAATATCTTGAAAAAAATCGATAAATGGTTTCAAGATAATAAGCGATAAAACCGAGGTTAGTTTCGGTTTTATCGCTTTTTTATTGGTTTAGAACAATTAGAATAATGTGAATAAATTTTCATTTCGGAGGTAACCGTTTCCATCCAATTTCCTCCTTGAAATGTAATATATACAGTGATTAAATGAGGTGTAGAAAGCAATAAACGATGTCGGTTTCGCGCAAAATAACCTTGTACGGAGTATCCTTCCCCGAACCGATGTTGTTTTATATAAAAGGAGCGGTAAACGAAATGTCTAAAATTATTGCGATTAATGCAGGAAGTTCTTCATTGAAATTTCAATTATTTGAAATGCCAAGTGAAGATGTTATTACAAAAGGAATCATTGAGAGAATCGGATTAAATGATTCAATCTTTACTATTTCTGTTAACGGTGAAAAAATTACAGAAACCACTGATATTCCTGACCATGAAGTTGGGGTAAAAATGCTTCTTGATAAACTTACTACACTAGGGATTATTCAATCATTAAATGAGATTGAAGGAATTGGTCACCGGGTTGTGCATGGCGGAGAAGAGTTTAATGATTCAGCTTTAATAACTGAAGAGGTTCTTAAGAAAATTGAAGATTTATCAGAGTTAGCTCCATTGCATAATCCTGCAAACGTTACAGGAATTAAAGCGTTTCAAGGAGTACTTCCTAATGTTCCAGCAGTTGCTGTTTTCGATACGGCTTTCCATCAAACCATGCCAGAAAGTTCTTACCTATACAGCCTTCCATATGAGTACTATGAGAAATATGGTATTCGTAAATATGGTTTCCATGGGACAAGCCATAAATATGTTTCCCAGCGTGCTGCTGAATTACTAGGACGTCCAGTTGAACAACTTAGACTCCTATCTTGTCATTTAGGAAATGGTGCCAGTATTGCTGCGATTGAAGGCGGAAAATCAATCGATACTTCAATGGGCTTTACACCATTGGCTGGCGTAACTATGGGAACACGTTCAGGTAACATTGACCCAGCGCTCATTCCTTTTATAATGGAAAAAACGAATAAGACGGCAGAAGAGGTTCTCGATGTCTTAAATAAAAAGAGTGGAATGTTAGGTGTATCTGGTTTCTCTAGTGACTTAAGAGATATTGAAATCGAATCCCGTAATGGAAATGAACGGGCACAGTTGGCATTAGACGTTTTTGCTAATCGTATCCATAAATATATTGGTTCATATGCTTCACGTATGTATGGTGTAGATGCCATCATCTTTACAGCTGGTATTGGTGAAAACAGTGATGTTGTACGTGAAAAGGTCTTAAAGGGTCTAGAATTTATGGGCGTTTATTGGGATCCTGCTTTAAATAAAATCAGAGGTGAGGAAAGATTTATAAACTATCCTCATTCACCTGTAAAAGTAATCGTTATTCCTACAAATGAAGAAGTAATGATTGCACGTGATGTTGTCCGTTTAGCACAATAATTCTTGAATAAAGGCAGACTGTCGAAGAGACGGTTTGCCTTTTTACATTTTTTAAGTATATTTCTTTGTGATATACTGAGGGAAAAAGAGTCAGAAAAGCGGAAGCGTCTTGCCCAGGGGCGACAGGCATAAGACGAGCCGGCGAGAAGGTTGTTCTTTAACCTTCTTGACGGATTGGCTTATGACCCCGAGCCCCTAGACGCTGCAGCTAGACATTAAGTTAGGAGGGTATTGCCTATGCCGTTAACTGACCGGGAAACAGAGGTATTGAATGAAATCAGGGAGTGGGAGAAGCAATTATTAAGCTACGAGGCAAATGACCTGCAGCTTACGTATGAAAAATATTTAGAGCGTTCTTTTTCTTTATTACCTGAAAAAGTTCAAAGTCAATTTTTTTCAGTTGTTGATACCTGGTTGTTCCATTTGCACGGTATGATTCAGGGCTCTCAAATACAGATGGATGCAAAGGAAAGAATCCTATCTTCAGGTCGTGTGTTTCATAAGGATTTGCACCAAATTGAAGATTTAACAAAATTGGATATAGATCAGTTACAGTACATAGCCATGCAGCAAATTGCAAGGCACCGATTATACTCGTTTGCACAAGGGGGCTTAGCAGGGACAGGTGGACCGCTCCTTTTAGGCACAGACATACCAGCGATGGCCGTTATTAATTTGAGGGCGGTACAATTAATTGCCATGACATATGGTTTTGAGGTCAATACACCTAATGAGATGATGAGTTCATTAAAGGTCTTTCATACCGCTACGTTACCTCCCCGTCTACAAAAACATGGGTGGTCGGTGTTGATGGACGAAATGAAAACAAGCCGTGATGATTACTTTTATGAAGGAAATGAAGAGATTACAGATGTAACCTGGCTCGAACAGCCCATTCAACAATTACTCAAAGCAATGGTCATTACGGTATTCCGAAAAAGGCTCATTCAAGGTGTTCCGCTGGTTAGTATGGCCATTGGTGCAGGGACTAATTATCAGTTAACAAGAAAAGTTACGGAATTCGCCCATAACTATTACCAATTGCGCTATCTTAATCAGAAAGAGGAAATCTAAAATGAGTACAACGGAACATAAGCAAGGAGCTCCGAAGATTGTTAATTGTAAAGTCATTACCGTGAGTGATACAAGAAACAAGGATACTGATAAAAGTGGTAAGCTGATGATGGATCTGCTAGAACAAGCCGGGCATGCCATAGTTGACTATTGTATTGTCAAAGATGAAGCAGCTCCTATAAAAGAGGCCATTTTACAAGGTTGTGAGCGTGAAGATATTGATGTCATCCTGACAAATGGAGGGACAGGAATAGCCAAGCGTGATGTCACGATTGAAACTATTCAAAGTATATTAGATAAAGAAATAGTTGGATTTGGAGAATTATTCAGGATGTTAAGCTATCAAGAGGATATTGGCTCGGCAGCTATACTTTCACGGGCTATTGCCGGTGTAGTAAAGAATAAAGCTGTCTTTTCTACCCCAGGCTCTACAGGAGCAGTAAAGCTTGCTATGAATAAGTTGATCCTTCCGGAGATTGGTCATGTAGTTAGAGAGATAAAAAAAGATTTATAGCCTAAAGGAGCTCCCATTTACAGGGAGCTCCTACTCAATTATGCATTTTTTCTGATACCGTTTGGTTTGCTCGATACCACAACCATAAATCATTGATAATGGAAGCCAGTTCTGCTATTTCACTATTTAGTTCACATGAGATTTTAAAGTTACTTTCTAAAGAGAGTTGTGCCTGCTTTTGGTTAATGATCTTTTCAAGGTCTGCAATTCGATCAGGAATGGAACCTCGAATTTTTTCCCAATGAAACAGAATTGCTTGTTGTGTTTCCTCGCTATATTTTGCCCATTCCAATTCTAGATTTGGGATCGAAATGCCAAGCCGTTGATCGTAGGAAAAATGTTCTTTCATCAGATAGCCTCCAAGACGAGATATTCTATTATTTTACACTACATCCCGAAAGCATTCACGGGTTTATTTTTTTGTACGTACGATAAGGACATCACATGAGGAGTAGCGTGTAATATGCTCTGACACACTTCCAATCAAGAATCTTTCAACTGCATTCATACCAGTGGCACCGCAAACAATTAAATCAATAGTATGCTTTTTTGCAATTTCCTTTGGGATTTTTACCTTTGGTGAGCCATATTCGATTTCATAGTGAACATGTGAAACTCCTGCATTTATAGCTTGAGTTTGATATTTTTCCAGCATATCAATCGCAAGCTTGTTTGCTCGTTCGACAATATCTGGGTCATATGAATCAATTAATAGAAAGGACCTTGTGTCGATAACATGTGCTAATAACAATTTAGCATTGTTTCTTTTAGCAATTTCAATCGATTTTTCTAGTGCCCATTCCGATTCTTTTGAACCGTCAATGGCGACTAAAATATGGTCATATCTTCCTTCCATGGGAATCCCTCCTAACCTAAATTATACATTATTTTCTAGGGATAAATGTTTCAATTTTTCGAAAAATAAAGGGGTAAATAACCATAGAAGGGGGATTGGACTTATGTCTAACCTAGATCCGAATAAAACATTTTCATTTGAGTTTGATGAACAAGGGACGAATGAGGTAAGTGAGCAAATTATGGATTCCTATAATAGTGGCTATGTTGGTCAGAATTTTGAAGTGACTAATAACGTGGATGCAGCTCAGATTACAGCGGAATAGAAATTTATAGGACTCGCCAACAGGCGAGTTTTCCTATGTATACGTCTATTAAATTTCTTTTGGCGGGGCATTTACCCAAGAATCTCATTTTAAGGCTGCATATTCTTTTAATGTGTAAGAAATAAAAATGAGGAGGAACAAAAATGCAAGAAGTTTCTAATTATATGGGGACAATTGATGCAAACGATCAAAGATTTGGCCATGGGTTTGGAAGACCAGGATTTGGATTCGGCAGACCAGGATTTGGTTTTGGCGGCTTTGGTCGTCGCCGGTTTGGATTTGGTTTTGGATTTGGATTACCATTCTTAGGAGGATTAGCACTAGGTGCAGCCCTAAGTCCAGGGCCATACTATTATCCGTACCCATATCCATATCCATATCCATATTACGGATATCCGTACTACCCTTGGTATTAAGAATAACTAATGAAAAGAGCTTTGCTATCGCAGAGCTCTTAATAATGATTTCGCGAGGATATGAAATTTATAAAAGGTTTGGGATTTCTACAATTTTTTGGTAAAATGAAAGTGCTTTCATTATTAAAAGATTTAGTTTTACTTAAAGATATGAGATATATTAATAACTACAATGTTGTATATGAATACTTATTTTATGGGGGTTAGTACATGCGGATTGGCGTTCCGAAAGAGATAAAAAATAATGAAAATCGTGTTGCGATGACACCAGCAGGAGTTTTCAACCTGCTGAAATTTGGACACGAGGTTTATATTGAAAAAGGAGCAGGACAAGGTTCTGGTTTCACAGATGATGATTACGTTTCTGCAGGTGCAAAAATCGTAGAAACTGCGTCTGAAGCATGGTCATTGGAAATGGTGATGAAGGTTAAAGAGCCTCTGCCAAGTGAGTACCAATATTTCCGTGATGGATTAATCTTATTTACATACTTACATTTAGCTCCAGAGCCTGAATTAACAAAGGCTTTAATTGATAATAAAGTAGTTGGTATTGCATATGAAACGGTGCAGCTGTCAAATAGATCGTTACCTTTATTAACGCCAATGAGTGAAGTAGCTGGAAGAATGGCCGCACAAATTGGAGCACAATTTCTAGAAAAAGTTCATGGTGGAAAAGGAATTTTACTTTCTGGGGTACCTGGTGTGCAAAGAGGGAGCGTAACGATAATCGGTGGCGGCGTAGCAGGAACAAATGCTGCGAAAATGGCAATCGGTCTTGGGGCGAAAGTTACGATAATTGACTTAAATCCAGAGCGCCTCCGTCAGTTAGATGATATTTTTGGATCTGATGTTACAACCCTGATATCCAACCCGTATAATATTGCTGAAGCTGTGAAAGGTTCTGATGTTGTTATTGGTGCAGTGCTAATTCCGGGTGCAAAAGCTCCGAAACTAGTAACTGAAGAAATGATTCAATCGATGAATCCAGGAAGTGTAGTGGTGGATATCGCCATCGACCAAGGCGGAATTTTTGAAACAACTGATCGGATTACTACTCATGATAACCCAACATACATTAAACATGGGGTTGTTCATTATGCAGTTGCGAATATGCCTGGAGCGGTACCGAGAACTTCCACCATCGCTTTAACAAACGTAACAGTACCTTATGCCCTCCAAATAGCTAATAAAGGTTTCAGACTGGCCTGCCTGGAGAATGACGCATTACTTAAGGGGATTAATACACTTGGGGGCTTCGTAACCTATGAAGCAGTCGCAGAAGCACACGGTCTGCATTACTCGGATACAAAAACATTACTTGGTCAGATGTAATATAGAGAGAAAAGGAGGAGATTTATTCTCTTCCTTTTCATATGTAATAGGCACTTTTAAAACTGAATGTTGATTTCACTGTGTTTGGAAAATAAGCGGAGAATTTCCGTTTATATTGGGAATTTCCCATATTTCCTTTTAAATAAGCGGAGTGTTTCCGCTTATTGTATCCAAATCCTTGGATTTTGTCTTATTTAAAGCAGTTAACCGGAATATCTCCGCTTATATCTGCTTCTTAAGCTTCCTCTATATACAATAGCCGGAAATTCTCCGCCTATTAAATCTCAACTCTACACGAAAATCAACAAAGAATAATTACAGAGCCATGTAAAAAATAAAGCCAGCTTCAAATCGAAGCTGGCAGTTGAATTTCATAAATTATATAGCCGCATTTGCCGTACCTCATATAAGAAAGTTTTAAACCACCACTCCTCAAAGTGGGTGTTCGCGCAAAACCTTCCTGCTTGTCCTCCATGTCGTATAGACAGAGGCTTGTCATTATGGCTCCGATATTAAAACTCCCTTTTACAGCTTAAAGGTTAAAACTTTATTATCACTACGAGCAACGCAGCTTGTATTAGTATAATACTGCAATTCCTTCAATAGTGCAATGGTAAAAGTAACTAATTTATCTACCTAATGATTTGTAATTCCTTAGGGAATTTGGTCAATACTTTAGCTCCATCACCGGTAATGAAAACATCGTCCTCAATACGTACTCCTGCTACACCAGGTACATAAATGCCTGGTTCAATCGTATACACCATTCCTTCTTCAATGACCAACTGGTTTGTTTCTGTCATCGAAGGATATTCATGTACACTTATACCTAATCCATGCCCAAGGCGGTGCGGGAAGTATTCTCCATAGCCTGCATCTGCAATGATTCTTCGTGCAGTTAAGTCAACCTCAGCAGCAGTTGCCCCTGGTTTACTTGCCTCTATAGCCGCAAGTTGTCCTTTTAAGACAGTATCATATATTTCTTTTTGTTTTTCATTGATATCACCAAACGCAACGGTTCTTGTAATATCTGAACAATACCGGTCAACTACTACGCCTAAATCGAATAAGACTAAATCACCCTTTTGGATCTTCGTGTTCCCTGGATTACCGTGAGGGGACGCAGCGTTTGCTCCTGTCAAGACCATGGTTGAAAATGACATTTCCGTTACGCCTTTTTTCTTCAGCGCATATTCAACTGCGTTTAGAACATCTAATTCTGTCCGACCTTCTTTAATTTCACTGCAGCCAACTTCGATAGCATAATCAGCCAATTCACACGCTTCTTCAATAATTTTTAATTCCTTCGCATCTTTAATCATCCGCAGTTTCCGCATTTTTTCCTCAGCGGAAGTAAAAGCAGCATTCGGAAATAAAGTTTTCAACTGCTCATAACGTTCTACGTTCATATGTTCTTTTTCAATTGCGACTGTTCGAACAGTGCGGATTCTTTTATTGATTGAGCTATGTACTAATTCCCATGGGTTATCGATATCGCTATAGCCGATGATTTCTTGGTTCCAGCCTGAGCTTTTGACATCATGAACCTCCATTCCTGGACATACGAGGAAGGGCTCTTCTTCTTGAAAAACGGCGAGAGCAAGTAAACGTTCATGTGGATTTGAGAAAAATCCGCTTAAATAAAATACATTTTCAGAAGAGGTGATAAAGCTGACTTCAATCCCATTTTCCTTCATCCACGCTTGAAGTTTGTGCAAACGTTGGTTCATTTTTTCTCCTCCTAAACTATACATTCCTATTTGAGGGTATCAATTTTATATCCATGTGTAAACAATCTTACTTTAGCATGTGCTAAAATACCCTACTTATGGATATAAATGAGGAAGGATTTTAGAAATTTTTATGGAAGTACATACTATAAAGGTTTTAGGAGGAGATGGCTGATGAAAGTATCTTATCATGGACATTCGGTTGTTCAAATTGAACTGGGTGGAAAAAGGATAATCATTGATCCATTTATAAATGGTAATCAATTAACTGATTTAAAAGTGGAAAATCTAAACCTAGATGTCATTATCTTAACTCATGGTCACAATGATCACGTTGGTGATACCGTTGAGTTAGCCAAAAGAAACAATGCACTAGTTATCGCAAATCATGAGATTTCTACATTTCTAAGCTGGCAGGGTGTAAATACCCATGCTATGCATATTGGCGGTGCCCATGAATTTGATTTTGGGAAAATTAAATTAACACAAGCCTTTCATGGATCAAGCTATACCACAGAAAATAATGAAATTATCTATTGTGGTATGCCTGCTGGTATTCTATTTATGGCAGAGGGAAAAACGATCTATCATGCTGGTGATACAGCATTATTTTCTGATATGAAGCTTATTGGCGAAAGACACCCGATTGATTTAGCTTTCTTGCCAATTGGAGATAATTTTACAATGGGACCGGAGGATGCAGCTTATGCTGCAAAATTGTTAGGAGCCAAAACAATTGTCCCAATCCATTACAATACGTTCCCGCCAATTAAGCAGGATCCAAAGCAATTTATTGAAATGCTTGAGAATAAGAATGGGAAAGTTCTAGAGCCTGGCGATTTTATCGAATTATAATACTTTTTTATCCCTTCGCTGCATAAAGTGATACAAGCAGTAAGTTTTGAGGGGAGACGAATAGAATTGAAAAAAAACAGATATTTACTTTGCCTTTTACTTTGTGGATTCATGCTTTATTTTGCTGTTCCAAGACTATCTATACAAGCAGAAGGTCTTGAGGGGATCTTTTCCATTTCGTGGCTTGCGTTTGCGTTAATTGTTATTGCGGGAAATCTCACAGCCATGTTATATAGCCCAAAAAAGGCAGCTAAAAGACGGCAGCAGCTCCGTGTTAACAAAAAATCTCGCTCTTATTATTGATAACCATACTACAAAGGGAGCCTGTAAAAACGGCTCCCTTTGTGTTGGTTTATTATTCAAATTAATGGTATAAATAATATATCAATTATTATTATTAATTTAAGGGTTAGAAATGGGTGAAGGTCTTGGCTACAAAACATGAACAGATTTTGCAATATATTGATGAACTTCCTGTTGGGGAAAAAATATCAGTACGGCAAATCGCCAAGGCGATGACTGTTAGTGAAGGAACAGCTTATAGAGCAATCAAGGAAGCTGAAAATAAAGGGTATGTAAGTACAATCGAACGTGTAGGTACGATTAGAATTGAACGAAAGAAAAAAGAGAATATTGAAAAGCTTACCTTTGCAGAAGTTGTTAATATTGTGGAGGGTCAGGTTTTAGGCGGAAAGACTGGCTTGCACAAAACGCTGAATAAATTTGTTATCGGTGCCATGAAACTTGAAGCAATGATGCGCTATACCGGTCCTGACAACCTGTTAATCGTCGGAAACCGTACACAGGCTCAGGAGCTTGCATTGAAAGCGGGTGCTGCTGTCTTGATAACCGGAGGATTCGATACCGAGGACCATATCAAGAAGCTGGCTGATAGTCTAGAAATGCCAATTATCTCAACAAGTTACGATACATTTACAGTGGCTACCATGATAAACCGGGCCATCTATGACCAGTTAATAAAGAAAGAAATTATTCTGGTTGAGGATATCCTAACACCGATTACGGAGACCTATTATCTTAAAACCTCTGATAAGGTTTCCAGGTGGCATACTCTCAATCTTGAAACCACCCATAGCCGTTATCCTGTTGTGGATCAGAATATGAAGATTCAGGGAATGGTAACCGCTAAAGATATCATGGGGCAGGAGTTTGAAACGACCATCGAAAAGATTATGACAAAACAGCCGATGACGGTTTCCGGTAAAACAAGTGTTGCTTCTACTGCGCATATGATGGTCTGGGAAGGGATTGAAGTTCTTCCGGTTGCAGATGATACCAATCGTCTTGAAGGGATTATTAGCAGGCAGGATGTCTTAAAAGCCTTGCAGATGAACCAGCGTCAGCCACAAGTAGGAGAGACGCTGGATGATATCGTCACAAACCAAATGGTCTTAATGCGTGGAAGAGCTAAAGGGGAAGAAGTGTATACCTGTGAAGTTACTCCGCAAATGACAAACCATCTGGGAACTATTTCTTATGGCGTTTTTACCACGGTTGTTTCGGATGCTGCGAACAGGATTTTACGGAGCTATAAAAAAGGAGATTTGGTTGTTGAGAATATGACCATTTACTTTTTAAAGCCTGTTCAGATGGAAAGTATTTTAGAAATTTATCCGAGAGTCCTTGAGGTGGGCCGTAAGTTTGGAAAGGTCGATGTCGAGGTATTTAATGATGGGATCTTAGTTGGTAAGGCGATGATGATGTGTCAGCTGATTGATCGAAATTAAAAAAAGGCCGCTACCAAAGGGTAAGCGGCTCATTCTTTATTGTGCATTATAGCTTTTCCGCTTCTTCAGCGGCATATGGGAGATAATGTTTATACTTTTTAAATCCAACCCAAGTAAAGATACCGCCATACACAATAAAAATGATGGATACAATCAGTGTAACCGTCGTTTGTGATATAAAGAATAAATGATTAATGCCAAATAAGAAGACAAATAGACCAAGTGCTATATTTGATTTAGCACTAAGCCATTTCTTTTCCACTGGCCTGCTGCTTCGAAAGTATTTGGTTTTATAAAATAAATAAAAAGCAAATAGTATGACGATGAAAAAAACTAGAACTGACATTACATTTCCTCCAAGTCAAAAATTCTCTTGTTAATTGTACATATTATTTAAAAAAAATACTACCCTTGCTTCAAAACAATAGAGAGGTGATCACATTGAATGAAAAAATTTTAGAAATGATCGAACAATATGAGACCATAATCGTACATCGCCATGTCCGTCCAGATCCGGATGCATACGGTTCACAATGCGGATTAGTTGAGATACTAAAGGCTTCATATCCAAATAAAAAGGTGTTTGCAGTTGGTAAGGAAGAAAGGTCGCTCCATTTTATGCGCCGTCTGGATTCTATTCCGGATGAGGTGTATAACGGAGCATTGGTTATTGTTTGTGACACCGCTAATGAGGAACGGATTTGTGATAGAAGATATTCATTAGGCGATAAACTCATTAAAATAGACCATCATCCTAACGAAGATCCATACGGTGATTTATTGTGGGTGGATACAACAGCAAGTTCATGCAGTGAGATGATTTATGAATTTTATTTATTTGGTAAGGAACTAGGGTTAAAATTAAATGATGCTGCTGCAAGGCTTTTATTTGGTGGTATTGTTGGTGATACAGGAAGATTCCTATTTCCAAGCACGACAGACAAAACCTTTGCTTATGCAGGGGAACTCATTCATTATGATTTTTCTCGTACGGAACTCTTCGATAAAATGTATGAGCGTGATACCAATATCATTAAATTAAACGGCTACATTCTTCAAAACTTTGAAATGCAGAATAATGGTGTAGCTTCCGTCATGCTAACAAAGAAGCTATTGGATGAATACAACGCAGAGCCATCAGAGGCTTCCTTACTTGTTGGAACTTTAGGCGATGTGAAAGGTATTAAAGCGTGGGTCTTTTTTATTGAAGAGGAAGATCAAATCAGAGTACGATTACGTTCAAAGGGTCCAATCATTAATGGAGTTGCAAGAAAGTTTAAAGGCGGGGGACATCCTCTTGCCTCCGGGGCATCTATCCACTCATGGGATGAAGTTGAACATGTAATAAAAGAACTTAGCGAAGTATGTGACAACTTCTAAAAGAGAATCGGTCCAATCTACTGGACCGATTCTTTTTATCATTTTCCGAAAGAAATAGAAAGGGTGGAGCCCAATGAGTAGGAGGGAGATGAATTTCAATTGGCGTTGGCAAAAAAGTTCTTAATATGGTATAATTAGAACAAATGTTCCTGTAAGTGTGGTGAAACTCGTGCTTGCAAATAAAGCTTATAAATTTCGTCTTTACCCCAACAAGAAACAGACCGAACAAATTAATAAAACCATAGGCTGTTCAAGATTTGTCTTCAATTTTTTTCTAGGTAAACAAAAAGAAAAAGAGTCCTATTGGTATATCGTAGAAGAAATGGTTCAAAAGGGTCAACTTTCAGTGAATAAATGGAAGGGGCAATGTTTAAAAAAATTTGAAACCATTAAAGCGCTTCCTGAACTTAAAAAGCAATACTCTTTTTTGAAAGAGGTAGATAGTATAGCTTTGCAAAAATCCGTTGAGATATTAGCTGACGCCTTCGATCGCTACTACAAAAAGCAAAACAAACACCCTCGGTTTAAGTCTAAAAAGAATCCTGTACAAGCTTATACGACTAAGCACACGAATGGAAACATAATGGTCATGGATAACAAAATTAAGTTACCAAAGCTGGGTCTTGTTCGCTTTGCAAGAAGTCGTGAAGTCAAAGGGCGAATTGTAAGTGCAACAATTAGACGCAATCCTTCTGGTAAATATTTTGTTTCTTTAGCTACCGAAACAGAGGTAACAGAATTACCTAAAACCCAATCGGTAGTAGGATTAGATGTAGGGTTAAAGGATCTTGTTACTCTATCAAATGGAAAAAGTTACTCCAATCCAAAGTTTTTCCGTACCTTAGAAGCAAAGCTAGCAAAAGCGCAACAAATAATGAGTAGACGGACACAAGGTGGCTCGAATTGGTATAAATCAAAAATCAAAGTGGCACGAATCCACGAAAAGATAGCCAATGCCCGAAAAAATTACTTGGACAAAATTTCAACCGATATTGTCAAAAACCACGACATTATTGGGATGGAGGATTTGTCAGTATCGAATTTGCTGAAAAATGGGCATCTTTCTAAAGCTATTAGTGAAGTATCATGGTCAAAATTCAAATCTATGATCGAATATAAAGCGTATTGGTATGGAAAAAAAGTAGTTACAGTTGCTAAAAACTTTCCTTCCAGTCAGATTTGTTCTTCCTGTGGCTATAAAAATATAAACGTTAAAAATCTCGGATTGCGTGAGTGGGATTGTCCGCAGTGCCAAACCCATCATCAAAGGGATATTAACGCAGCGTTAAATCTTAAAAAAGAAGCTATAAGACTTCTAACCGCAGGAACTGCGGGGTTCGCCTAATCCATAATTAACCTATAGGTTGGTGTTCTTAGGAATCCCTCACTTCCAATTTTCGTTTATAATCAAGTGGTGGGTAGTTCAATGTTCGAATTCTATTTCTAATTGAATGGAGAGGGTGGTGAAGATAACCATTTCCCTCACATTTAGTTTGTAGCGTTTGTCGTTTAATTTAACGGGTTTATTTTGAATGATTTTTTTGATTAATTCTTTGCTTTTATATACGGTATCGATGTCCTTTGCGATCATCATACTTATGTCATCTTTTACCGAATCTTCAATTTCTGAAACACTTAGTAAGTCTAACTTGTATTTTTCCCAATTTGTTATTTTAATATTGATTTTCTGAATGGTTAGCTGCTCAATCGTCCGTTTATTTATCTCTTTGTACTCTTCCTGCCATATTTTTTTTTCTTCTTTTAAGTCTATGATTTCTTCACTTTGTTTATCAATTAATGCAGTATGCTTCTCCTGCCAAACACCAAAAATATAAATGAAAATACACCAGCTGATCGCACCGCCAATGACCATCCCTGCAAAAAAACGCTGCCATGATGGTCTTCGATAATAGGGAGGAATTCTCACGATATATACTCCTGTGTTAACCAATTAATAATCAGTGCACCGGTCTGGGCACCACCTAAGGCTGAGAGGATAATGAGGAGCTGTTTAAAAATGTCCCTTGTTTCTGCATTAAATAAACCTCTCTCAAATGTGTAAACCGCATCAAATGTTCCGCCGATAGCAGCGACAATTGCCCATATTCTTAAGTCTGTCGACAGCCTGTAAACAGCTGTAAGCGGTGGTTGTCCAGTTAGAAAGGCAGCGATTCCACCAATTAAGGATCCGCCTAGAATAACGCCCAATGCAATAAAATAGCTTTCAATAAATGTAGGAAAAAAACCAATTTCTTTCATAACCTCAACCGCCCTCACGGAATATCAATACCCTTATACATTTATATGGACAAACAACCTTGATTATGAATTTAAAAATAAGAACATATTTTCCTTTTTTTAAGTTTGGCTCTATAATGTAAGTAAGAGTTTTTATTGGAAGGGGTGACAAAAATGTCTTTTATTCACCTTCATGTTTATAGTGCTTACAGCTTGTTAACAAGCACAGCTTCGGTTCAAGAATTGGTTCATAATGCAAAGGAAAAAGGATTTAAGGCGATTGCATTAACCGATAGAAATGTGATGTATGGAAGTATTGAATTTTATAAATTATGTCTAAAAAACAATATTCAACCGATTATGGGGTTAACCGTTGATGTAGAAAGTGAACACAGGGAGGGAGAATCATTTCCATTAGTCCTGCTTGCTGAGAATGAAAAGGGGTTTAAAAACCTTTTAAAAATTTCTAGTGCCGTTCAAACGAAAGCGGCAGCCGGAATTCCTTTTAAATGGTTAAAACATTATGCAGAAGGACTTATTGCCATTTCTCCAGGGATTGAAGGAGAGATTGAACAAACTCTAGTAAGCAATCAACAAGAAGAAGCGATAGCAATCATAAAAAAACTTCAATTTATATTTGGTAAAGAGTCATTTTTTCTAGCTGTGCAAAACCATCAATTGGAAGAGGAAGAAATTGTAACACAGAGGATGCAAAGTATTGCAAAAGAACTAAGTATTCCATTGGTGGCTACAAATAGAGTTCATTACATAGACCAAGAAGATATGTTTGCTCATGAATGTCTATTAGCAATAAAAAATGGAGAAAAACTTCAGGATGAGCACCGTGAAAGACTTGAAAACGATCAATTTTATTTAAAAAGTGCAAAAGAAATGGTAGAGTCATTTCCTGAATTACCCGAGGCATTAGAGAACAGTATTACAATCGCTAGAAGGTGTATGGTAAATAT
This sequence comes from Neobacillus canaveralius, assembly GCF_047237705.1. Lineage (NCBI taxonomy): Bacteria > Bacillati > Bacillota > Bacilli > Caryophanales > Bacillaceae > Neobacillus > Neobacillus canaveralius. The sequence goes on from NZ_JBDFLL010000001.1 coordinate 1,387,341, forward strand.
CGAATTGAACAAAACCTATTTACCTGAATATCCGACAGAAAATAAGCAGTCAGCGGAAGATTACTTGGAAATGCTCTGTAAAAAAGGGTTAATGGAGCGCTTTACTTCCCCTTCTCAAGAATACTATGAACGATTGTCTTATGAATTATCAGTCATTAAATCCATGAAATTTAGTAACTACTTTTTAATTGTTTGGGATTTTATGAGGTATGCTAGAGAACATGGTATTTTGACTGGTCCAGGCAGGGGGTCGGCGGCAGGATCATTAGTTGCATATGTTTTGTATATTACCGATGTCGACCCGCTTTCACATCAGTTATTATTTGAACGCTTTTTAAATCCGGAGCGGATATCGATGCCGGATATAGATATAGATTTTCCTGATCATCGTCGGGATGAAGTAATAGAATATGTTGCAAAAAAATACGGCGAATTACATGTTGCACAAATTGTAACGTTTGGAACCATGGCTGCTAAGGGTGCGCTAAGAGATGTTGGCAGGGCTTTTGGACTCAATACAAAGGAATTAGAACAACTGTCAAGACGCATTCCCGCGCGTCTGGGAATTAACCTTAAAGACGCCTATAAAGAATCGCAGCCACTTAGAGCATTTATTGATGAAAGCCCAATGAATCGAAAACTCTATGAAACAGCATTAAAATTAGAGGGACTACCTCGTCATACTTCTACACATGCTGCAGGTGTCGTTATTAGTGAAAAGCAGCTCATTGAGTTAATTCCCATTCAACAGGGACATAATCATGTTTATTTAACTCAGTACTCGATGGAGCATCTTGAGGAAATAGGTTTACTAAAAATGGATTTTCTTGGGTTGAGAAATTTATCATTAATCGAATCAATCTTATCTTCTATTCAAAAGAAAACCGGAAGAAAAGTGGATATTAAAACGATACCATTAAATGATGAAAAAACATTCGAACTATTGGCAAGAGGAGAGACAACAGGCATTTTTCAGCTGGAATCAGACGGAATGAGGAAGGTATTATCACGCTTACAACCTTCGCGCTTTGAAGATATCGTAGCTGTTAATGCTTTATATCGTCCAGGACCAATGGAGAATATTCCGCTTTTTATTGACCGAAAACATGGGACCGAAGCAGTAGAGTACCCACACGAGGATTTGAAACCGATCCTGGAAAACACATATGGAGTCATTGTATACCAGGAGCAAATCATGCAAATTGCCTCTAAAATGGCCGGTTTTTCCCTCGGTGAAGCAGATTTGCTGCGGCGGGCGGTAGGAAAAAAACAAAAGGACGTTTTGGACAGGGAACGAAACCATTTTGTTCAAGGTGCTTTAAAGAAAGGTTATAATGTCGCACTGGCAAATGATATATATGATTTAATTGTTCGCTTTGCGAATTATGGTTTTAATCGAAGCCATGCGGTCGCATACAGTATGATTGCATACCAGCTTGCGTATTTAAAAGCAAATTATCCCCTTTATTTTATGGCTGGATTGTTAACATCCGCGATTGGGAATGAAACCAAAATAGCCCAATATATTTTGGAAACAAAACAAAAGGATATTGAAATCTTGCCACCTTCCATCAATTACAGCGGGTTTTCCTTTCAAGTAGAGAAGAATGGTATCAGATACAGCCTTGCAGCGATTAAAAGCGTCGGTGCAGCAGCATTAAGAGAAATTTTCCAAGCAAGGAAAAGTAAAAAGTTTGAGGATTTATTCGATTTTTGCACAAGGGTATCTTCAAAAGCGATCAATCGAAAAATACTGGAGGTTCTCGTTCATTCTGGAAGCTTTGATGAATTTAACGAAGACCGTGCTGTTATGCTTGCAAGTTTAGATGTCGCTTTAGAGCATGCACAATTATTTAAGGTAGACGATTCAAGCCAAGTGGAGCTATTTCTTGAGGAATTTCAACTTAAGCCAAAATACGTCCTTGTTGATTCTATTAGATTAGAGGATAAGCTTGCTTTTGAAAAAGAGGCTCTTGGCTTTTACCTTTCAGATCACCCGGTCGCCATTTTTGAAAAAAGACTTAAACAAGCTGGAGCAAATGTTTTGTTTCAATTATCGGCTGACCATAAACGAGCGGCAGCTGGTGTTTATATAACATCATTACGGAAAATTCGCACAAAAAAAGGGGAATCTATGGCCTTCCTGAATATAAGTGATTCCAGCGGAGAAATGGAAGCTGTTGTTTTTCCAGTCGTGTACAATAAATATTATCGCTTACTAGAACAGGGGAAGTTTGCTGTGATAGAAGGGAAAGTGGAAGAACGTGAAGGGAAGCTTCAATTTATTGTTCAACAAGCGGCTGAAATCGATACGTGGTTGAGTACAAAAACGAAGCAGGACTCGATATTATATCTAAAAATAGCCAATGAAAAACAAGACGAGCACTCCTTAAATCATTTAAAACAATTATTTAAGAAAAATTCTGGTAAAACAAAAGTAGTTTTACACTATGAAACCAGCAGGAAAACGATCAGACTGGGAAGTGAGTTTATGATTCAACCTAGCGGTAATCTTATGAAATTATTACGTGATTTTCTGGGAACCGACAATGTAGTTTTAAAAGAATAATTCTTTACAACTCTTGCAGATGTGTTATAGTGGTAAATGAAGATGCCGTGGTCTGACCACTAAAAAACAGACAAGGATTCATTGTATTTAACGATATCTTTTTGTACTAATTGAAGGGGTGACATATCTTGACATTACGGGAAGAAGCACTACATATGCATCGAATTAATAAGGGAAAGCTTGAGACAAAATCAAAAGTAGCAGTAAGAAATGCCAAGGATTTAAGTTTAGCGTATTCTCCAGGTGTAGCTGAACCGTGTAAAGATATTTATGAGAAGCCAGAAACTGTTTATGATTACACAATGAAGGGCAATATGGTTGCTGTAGTAACAGATGGTACAGCAGTCTTGGGTCTTGGAAATATTGGACCGGAAGCTGCACTTCCAGTAATGGAAGGGAAAGCAGTCTTATTCAAGAGCTTTGCCGGCGTCGATGCCTTCCCAATTTGTTTGAACACAACTGATGTCGAAAAAATTATTGAAACCGTTAAGTTGCTCGAGCCAACATTTGGTGGCGTGAATCTTGAAGATATCGCTGCACCAAATTGCTTTGTCATTGAGGAACGATTGAAAAAAGAAGCGAATATTCCTGTTTTCCATGACGATCAACATGGTACTGCTATTGTTACAGCAGCTGGTCTTGTTAACGCTCTTAAGCTGATTGACAAAAAGATCACTGAAATCAAAGTGGTGGCAAATGGTGCTGGAGCAGCTGGAATTGCCATTATAAAATTATTACACAGCTATGGGGTTCGAGATATTGTTATGTGTGACACGAAGGGGGCAATCTACGAAGGTCGCCCGCAAGGTATGAATGACATCAAGGCAGAGGTTGCAAAATTCACAAATCGTGATAATCTAACTGGAAGCCTTGCAGATGTAATAAAAGGCGCTGATGTATTTATTGGCGTATCGGTTGAAGGTGCTCTAACAAAAGAAATGGTTGCTTCAATGAACAAAGATGCAATCATTTTTGCTATGGCAAACCCTAATCCAGAAATTATGCCACTGGTAGCAAAAGAGGCGGGAGCAAGAGTGGTGGGAACTGGTAGATCTGATTTTCCAAACCAGGTAAATAATGTCCTAGCCTTTCCTGGAATTTTCCGTGGCGCCCTAGATGTCCGTGCGACCCACATAAACGAGGCAATGAAAGTGGCAGCTGTTGAGGCGATAGCCAGTTTAATAAATGAATCTGAACTAAATGAGGATTATGTCATCCCTGCACCATTTGATCCTCGTGTTGCTCCGGCTGTTGCTGCTGCGGTAGCAAAAGCAGCCATGGAAACAGGTGTTGCACGTATTAAGGTTGACCCTGAAGATGTAAAAGAAAAAACAATTAGGCTCGCTATCATAGGTAAAAGTGAGTGATTGTTAAGTGACGAATACTAAAGTATATCTTGAGATTGTGAAACAGCTAAGAGAGATGATAGCTGCAGATAATTTGAAATCTGGAGATAAAATCCCATCTGAACGGGAATTATCAGAGCGCCTGAATGTCGGGCGCTCTTCCGTTCGGGAAGCGTTAAGAGCATTAGAACTGTTAGGCCTAATCGAAACGAGACGCGGTGAAGGCACCTTTATCCGCGATTTTCGGGGAAATCAGCTTGTACAGCTGCTTGGGACCTTTATTCTTCAGGATGAAAAGGCAAAGTTAGACGTTATTGAAACAAAGAACCTAATAGAAATGGATCTTCTTCGGTTAGTTCTAAATCGAGCTGATGAAAGGCAGTTAGTAAAGCTAAAAAGCTTGGTTGAAACCAATCAATTAAATGATGATCAATTTTTTTATCAACTTATTGAACTAGCAGACAATTATCTGTTCTCAAGAATATGGTTAATATTAAAGGACTATCACCATTCATTGAGTTTAAAAAACGAAGGATACAATCGTGATAGCTATTTAATGTTAATCGAAGCCTTGGTTGAAAAAGATCAGGAAAAAACATTAGCTACTTATCGCCAATTAAGAAATTTGTCTATTTTAACCGACAAATACTAACAGATTTTGAAGTATTTTTCCTTTATAGTGATAGACAAGCAATCAAGCCCAATTGGATGTGGGCATTTTTAGTTTTTGGGTGGTCTGACCAATTATCGAGGTTAGGTTTGAATTGTCTTTATTTAAGGCAAGACTTCAAATAAAGAATGATAAAAACTTGCCGTTTGGCAGATTTTTCGAACAAGGGAGGTTTGGACAAATTGCTTAAAGACCTTTTTACAAAAAATACGGTAAAAAAGAAAAAATACGCAACGATTCCTACTGAGGCTGCGAAAAGTGATGTACCTGAAGGAATCATGACTAAATGTCCATCATGTAAGACGATAATGTATACGAAAGAACTAAATAAAAATTTGAAGGTATGTCTACATTGTGGATATCACTTTGCCATGAACGCAAAAGAGCGCATCATCAGCTTTTTAGATGAAGAAAGCTTCATTGAAATAGATGAGAACATGGTTTCAGAGAACCCATTAAACTTCCCAGATTACCTGGAAAAAGTAGAAAAAGACCGTCAAAAAACGAAGATTAATGAGGCCGTGGTAACAGGCTGCGGTAGTGTTAACGGAAATAAAGTTGTATTAGCGATTATGGATTCTACTTTTAGAATGGGAAGTATGGGCTCTGTTGTAGGTGAAAAAATAACCCGTGCAATTGAAAAAGCGGATGAAATGTCGGTACCATTTATTATTTTTACTGCTTCTGGCGGCGCTAGAATGCAAGAAGGTGTTCTTAGCTTAATGCAAATGGCCAAAACGAGTGTAGCGTTAAAGAGATTTAGTGAAAATGGCGGACTTATTATTTCAATTATGACCCACCCGACAACTGGCGGTGTTTCTGCAAGCTTCGCGTCATTGGGTGACTATAACTTTGCAGAACCAGGCGCATTAATCGGTTTTGCGGGGCGTAGAGTCATCGAACAATCCATTCGTGAGGAACTGCCTGAAGACTTTCAAACAGCGGAGTTTCTATTAAAGCATGGCCAGCTGGACGCAATCATTTCTCGTCCTGAGTTAATTGATAAAATTACAAACTTACTCGAAATTCATCAACCTGGAGGTGAGCTCGAATGGTAGGGGAATTAGAATTTGAACGCCCAATCGTGCAATTAAGAAACAAAATTGCCGAACTTAAAGAGTTTACCAAAACTGCAGATGTGGACTTATCATCTGAAATTGAAAAATTAGAATTACGACTTGAAAAACTTGAAAAAGATATTTATAACAATATAAAGCCATGGGACCGTGTTCAAATTGCCAGACATCCAAATAGACCAACTACCTTAGATTATATCTCCAATCTATTTGCTGGCTTCTTTGAATGTCATGGAGACAGAACATTTGGTGACGATGAAGCTATTGTCGGCGGTGTTGCTAGGTTTCGAGGGCTTCCAGTGACCGTCATTGGTCATCAAAGAGGAAAAGACACAAAAGAAAATATCCGCAGGAACTTTGGAATGCCACATCCTGAAGGCTATAGAAAAGCACTTCGTTTAATGAAGCAGGCCGATAAATTTAATCGTCCTATCATTTGTTTTATTGATACAAAAGGTGCCTACCCAGGAAAAGCTGCAGAAGAGCGGGGACAAAGTGAAGCCATTGCCCGTAACCTATTTGAAATGGCCGGTCTTAAGGTCCCTGTTATTTGCATCGTTATTGGTGAGGGAGGAAGTGGTGGTGCGCTCGCATTAGGAGTGGGCAACCGCATGTACATGCTCGAGAATTCCACTTACTCTGTTATTTCACCAGAAGGTGCAGCTGCAATATTATGGAAGGATTCTGCACTTGCAAAGAAGGCGGCGGAGTCCATGAAAATAACAGCACCAGACCTGAAGGAACTGGGCATCATCGATGATATTATCCCAGAAATTAAGGGCGGAGCACATAAAGACGTTAAAGGTCAAGCAGAAGCAATTGACAACTTCTTGAAGAAATCCTTAAAGGAACTTTTAGAACTCTCCGAAGAGGAGCTTGTTGCCGATCGCTATAATCGATTCAGAACGATTGGCGAATACTCATTTTTAAAGGATTATATTAATATTTAAAACGTGCTCTAAGAGCACGTTTTTGTATTTTGAGCACTTATTTCTTTTTTCACATTTATGTCAAAAATTATCCAATAAGTGTAAATGTTTGCGTTTCCATTTCTTAGTTAAGCGGTTTCAGTTTGCAAACTATTCCGTCTATTAAATTTACTAATATGATTGAGTTGTTATAGGGGTCTCTTTAGTGGTATTTTATAAATATTACCGGCTTTTTAGTTCATAATAAATGAAGTACACGTATAAAGATAACTTCTATTTAGATATACATATTTTAGTAAATCACATGAGGTGGTAGAAATGAAAAAAATTGGTGTATTAACAAGCGGTGGAGACTCACCAGGAATGAATCCAGCGATTCGGGCTGTAGTTCGAAAGGCAATATATCACAACGTTGAGGTGTATGGAATATATGGTGGATACACCGGACTGATCTCTGGAAAAATAAAAAAACTTGAACTTGGCTCTGTAGGTGATATTATTCATCGCGGAGGGACCATGCTGCAAACTGCACGCTGTCCAGAATTTAAAACACCAGAGGGACAGCAAAAGGGAATTGAACAGTTAAAAGCACATGGTATTGAAGGACTTGTTGTTATAGGCGGCGATGGTTCTTATCGTGGTGCAAGAGCTTTGACTCAGCAAGGATATCCATGTGTAGGTGTACCTGGTACAATCGATAATGATATTCCTGGTACCGAACTAACAATTGGATTTGATACAGCATTAAATACTGTTATTGACGCCTTGGATAAAATTCGAGATACGGCTACATCACATGAAAGAACCTTTGTGATTGAAGTAATGGGCAGGGACGCTGGTGATATCGCTTTGTATGCTGGTCTTGCAGGCGGTGCAGAAACCATCCTTATTCCTGAAGAAGGCTACGATATGGCTGAAATTGCAGAAAGGCTCAGGAAAGGTCAAGAACGCGGTAAGAAGCATAGTATCATCATTGTTGCTGAAGGAGTTTGCGGCGGCAATGAATTTGCCAAGCAGTTACAAGAAGCTACTAACTTTGACACTAGAGTATCTGTACTTGGGCATATTCAACGCGGTGGTTCGCCAACTGCAGCCGACAGGGTACTCGCGAGCCGTTTAGGTGCAAGAGCAGTTGAATTATTAATCGAAGGTAATGGCGGACGTGCTGTAGGGATGGAAAGTAATCGTGTGGTAGATTATGATATCGTTGAAGCATTAGAAAGAAAGCACGTGCTAGACCTGGAACTTGTTAAACTTTCAAAAGAATTATCCATCTAATCTGTATTTATAATAATAATCTAGCTCCGGTCGCCATCGGCTCGAGTCATAAGCCAATCCGTCAAGAAGGTTAAAGAGCAACCTTCATGCCGGCTTGTCTTACGCTTGTCGCCGATAAACAGGCGCCCTACGCTTTTTAATTTAGGAGGAAACAAAGAATGTTACGTAAAACGAAAATCGTCTGTACGATTGGCCCGGCAAGTGAGAGTATAGAAAAACTTACCCAATTAATTGAATCCGGTATGAATGTGGCACGCTTGAATTTTTCCCATGGTGACTTTGAAGAGCATGGACAGCGAATCCAAAATATCCGTGAGGCTTCTAAACTAACAGGGAAGACTGTGGCAATTCTACTTGATACAAAAGGTCCTGAGATCCGAACGAATAATATGGTAAATGGTGCAATTGAACTTAAATCAGGGGAAAATATTATTGTTTCGATGACTGAAGTCGAAGGTACAACTGAAAAGTTTTCAATTACATACCCAGGATTAATCGATGATGTTCATGTGGGCTCTAAAATATTATTAGATGATGGTTTAATCGGCCTAGAAGTTCTTAATATTGATAAGGCACAAAATGAAATTCTAACAAAAATCCTTAACAGTGGGACATTGAAGAACAAAAAAGGTGTCAATGTACCAGGAGTATCGGTCAAACTTCCGGGTATTACAGAAAAAGACACAAATGATATCATTTTTGGTATTGACCAAGGTGTTGATTTTATTGCTGCTTCCTTTGTACGCCGCGCAAGCGACGTAATGGAAATCCGTCAGTTATTAGAGGAAAAGCAAGCTACACACATCCATATTATTCCTAAGATTGAAAACCAAGAAGGCGTCGATAACATTGATGAAATCCTTGAAATATCTGACGGTTTAATGGTCGCCCGTGGAGATCTAGGTGTAGAAATACCTGCTGAAGAAGTACCACTCGTGCAAAAAATGTTAATCAAGAAGTGTAATACACATGGTAAGCCAGTTATTACAGCTACACAAATGCTTGATTCTATGCAACGTAATCCGCGCCCAACACGTGCCGAGGCTAGTGATGTTGCGAATGCAATTTTTGATGGTACAGACGCTATCATGTTATCTGGTGAAACAGCAGCTGGAATTTATCCTGTTGAAGCTGTACAAACCATGCATAATATTGCTTCTAGAGCAGAACAAGCGTTAGATCATAAAGAAATTTTATCAGCACGCAGTAAAAATACTGAACACAATCTTACAGACGCCATTGGTCAGTCTGTTGCACATACAGCACTAAATCTTGATGTAAATGCAATTGTTACACCAACTGAAAGCGGTCATACTGCTAGGATGATATCAAAATACCGTACAAAGGCACCAATCGTGGCAGTTACGTACAATGAGCAAATTTGCCGCCGTTTAGCGCTTGTATGGGGTGTGTATCCTAAGCTTGGAAGAATCTGCAGCTCTACTGATGAAATGCTGGACAGTGCTGTTGAGGAAAGTGTAAACAGCGGTCATGTTAAACATGGTGATTTAGTTGTCATCACTGCTGGTGTACCAGTCGGCGAAGCTGGTACAACGAACTTAATGAAAATTCATGTTGTTGGGGATATTATTGCGAGAGCTCAAGGAATCGGTCGCAAATCTGCTTTCGGAAAAGTGGTTATTGCCCATAATGCGGGGGAAGCAATCGAGAAGGTAAAGCCAGGTTCCATTTTAGTTACGCTTGGTTCTGACCGTGATATGATGCCAGCGATTGAAAAATGCGCTGCTCTCATCACTCAAGAGGGTGGGTTAACCAGCCATGCAGCGGTAGTTGGTCTAAACCTAGGTATTCCGGTAATTGTTGGTGTGGAAAATGCATTTGAATTATTTAAAGATGGTCAAGAAATCACTGTAGATGCCACAAGAGGTGTCATTTATAACGGGCACGCAAGTGTATTATAGTATGAGAAAGAAGGGATTTCCCTTCTTTTTTTCTTTATTCGGTATATAATAGATAAAAGCCTGTTTGAAGGAGTTAGAAAAATGCGTTATTTAGCTTTATTGATTATTGTCATACCCGCAATAGATATCGGATTCCTGCTATTATCAGGTAGAACTATAGGATTTCTGCCAACCATTACTTTCATTATTCTTACAGGCGTAGTCGGTGCGTACTTGGCTAAGAGGGAAGGATTGCAGACGATAAAAAGAGCGCAGGAACAGCTAGCCTATGGTCAAATTCCAGGTGAATCCGTCCTAGATGGCATTTGTATTCTAATTGGCGGAACCCTTTTATTAACACCTGGATTTATTACCGATTTATTTGGATTTTTATTGTTATTCCCTCCGTCTAGAAAACCTTTTAAATTGTTAATGATTAACACCTTACGGAAGAGAATTCAAAATGGAAATATAAAAATTATCAAATAAAAACGTCAACTTCCTGAGGAGGTTGACGTTTTTTTGTCTAGCTTCAGCGCCTAGGGGCTCGGGGTCATAAGCCAATCCGTCAGAAAGGTTAAAGAACAACCTTCCCGCCGGCTCGTCTTATGCCTGTCGCCCCTGTGCGAGGCGCTTCCGCTTTTCTTATTATACTTCTTTTCCCTTAATAAAGGTCCAGATATCGTGGAAAACTTTAGCACGGTAGAGTGTGTTAATAATGACGAGAGCCACAGGACCTAAAATTAGTCCTAGAAAGCCAACTAATTTAAATCCGACGAACAAGGCGATTAGTGTGGCTAGTGGATCAAGACCGATATTAGACGATAGTATTTTTGGCTCCATAATCTGTCTTTGAACGATTACCAGTAAATACAGGACTCCTAAACCTATTGCAAGACTGATATCACCTGCAATGACCTCATAAATAATCCATGGTACAAAAACCGCTCCTGTACCAAGGTATGGAATAATGTCCACGATACCTGTTATCAAAGCAATGGTAATCGCGTAATCAACGCGTAGTACAAGCAGCCCAATTAGAATAATAACAGTTGTAATAGAGATAAGGGTAAGTTGAGCCTTTAAAAAACCAAATAAAGCCTTCTGCAAATCCGCAAACACAGTTTTACCACTTGTTTTAGCCCTCTCAGGTAAAATGGAACTGCTAATACGTGAAAGTCTGTACCAATCCTTACTAATAAAAAAGGTTGCTAAGAAGGAGAAAATTAATACAGTTGCAGCATTTGGGAACCATGATAAGATGACTGGTATGTTGCCAAAAAGGTTTTGAATAAAGTTTCCAGCAGTTGTTCCAATGGTAGAGCCAACGTTTTTAATATTAGATATGATTGTGTTTTGCTGCCCATCCTCTAATTGGTTAAACATGCTTGTTAATTGATTATAAAGAGGGATAATTTGAGCAGTTATATACTCCTCAATATAGCCGATTAAGGTATCCAAATGCTCAGGAACAACCCGAGCAAGATAATTTGCACCAGAAACCAATTCAGCTACTAAAAGTGTAACTAAACCTGCAACGAAGGCAAAAATGATAATTAATGCCACAAAAACAGCTAATCCACGGGGCATTCGAAGTTTTTTTTCAAAAATGTTAACAATTGGGTTAATAAAAAAGGCAATTACTAAGGCGATAAGAAATGGATAGGTCACTTTTGACAAATAATAAAATGATAAAAGTGCGAGAAACACAATGCTAATCACTAAAAAGAATCTAAAGGATCGATACAGGTACTTTTTATCCAATAACTTGCCTCCTTAACCAGTCATATAGCTAGCTCTAGTTTAACATTTTTTGTACAAAGCTGCATGATTTTCCATATTGTAAGAAGAAAAGGAAGGATGGAAATATATGTTTAATCAGCCATTATTGTTCTTATTACTGCTTTTAGTCATTGGACTTATCGCAAAAAATAACTCATTGTTGATTGCGATTGTCGTTTTACTTATATTAAAATTAGGCGGGCTTGAAACAAAGTCCTTTGCCTATATACAGAGTAAAGGGATTAACTGGGGAGTTACGGTCATCACGATAGCAGTTTTAGCTCCAATTGCATCTGGGGAAATTGGTTTTAAAGATTTGACTAGTGCCTTTAGATCACCGCTGGCTTGGGTAGCTCTTATTTCAGGTATGGCTGTTGCCTTACTAGCAAAGGGTGGAGTATCTCTCTTACAAAATGATCCGCATATTACAACAGCGCTTGTTCTAGGGACTATTCTATCCGTTTCCATTTTCAAAGGTGTGGCTGTTGGTCCTCTTATTGGCGCAGGAATAGCCTATACAGCAATGAAATTAATTGATTTTTTTAGTTAGCTTTTTTGTAAAATAATATTTTTTTTGAACTTTTCAGCCCCTTTTCATTCACAAAAATCTGATAATTGTTTATAATAGGACTTGAAAGCGCATCCTTTTTTACATAAGTCACATATATATGCTAGATTACTTGTAAAGTAACTTTTTATTAAATAAAAGTTATTCCGCTTGTTGGTTTTTTTCCGAGCAAGCGCTCAATCTAGTTATTGTTTAAAAAGAGCGCTAGTCATTCATATTTGAAATGAAGATTTTCTTTCAACATAGCTGTGACCAATTAACAGTTTCAGCTGATAAAAATACTTCTTTTAACAAATGGCGGGTAATGGGGAAATTAGAATGAAAAGGAGAGATTTTCTATGACAGTAACTCGAGGCCTTGAAGGGGTAGTGGCAACAACTTCTTCCATCAGCTCAATCATTGATGATACGTTAACCTATGTTGGTTATGACATCGATGATTTGGCTGAGAATGCGAGCTTTGAAGAAGTAATTTATTTATTGTGGCACCGCAAATTACCAACTGAGCCTGAATTAGCAGAATTAAAAAAACAGCTATCAGAAAATGCAGCACTTCCACAACAAGTGATTGAGCACTTTAAGATGTACCCTATTGAAAAGGTTCATCCAATGGCTGCACTACGTTCCGCTGTTTCCTTACTGGGTCTTTATGACGAAGAAGCTGACACTATGGATCCAGAGTCAAACTATCAGAAGGCAATTCGCCTTCAAGCAAAAATGCCTGCCATTGTCACAACTTTTGCACGTGTTAGAAAAGGTCTTGAACCAATTGCGCCTAGAACTGATTTAAGCTTTGCTGCTAACTTCCTTTACATGTTGACTGGGAATGAACCTGATGAAATCGCGGTTAATGCAATGGACAAAGCCCTTGTATTACATGCTGATCATGAACTTAATGCCTCAACCTTTACAGCTAGAGTTTGTGTAGCTACTTTATCAGATGTATATTCTGGTGTAACTGCAGCAATCGGAGCGCTTAAAGGACCATTGCACGGTGGTGCAAATGAAGCAGTAATGAAAATGCTTAAAGAAATTGGTACAATTGAAAACGTTGAGCCATATGTTCGTGGAAAACTTGAGAAGAAAGAAAAAATCATGGGCTTTGGTCACCGCGTTTATCGTTCAGGCGATCCTCGTGCTAAACATTTGAGAGCTATGTCCAAAAAATTAACGGAGTTGACAGGTGAACCGCATTGGTATGAAATGTCTGAAAAAATTGAAAGCATTGTTACCGGTGAAAAGAAATTACCGCCAAACGTTGATTTCTACTCAGCGTCCATGTACCATAGCTTAGGCATTGACCATGATCTATTTACACCAATCTTTGCAGTAAGCAGGGTTTCAGGATGGCTTGCTCACATTCTAGAACAATATGATAACAACCGATTAATTCGTCCGCGTGCTGAATATACAGGTCCTGGCATGCAGACATATGTACCAATTAATCAAAGAGGTTAATAAATATTTACTTTTTTCAAAAAAATTGTTCTAATAGGATTGTGGGAAAAGGTTAAAGAGTCAAATCTTTAACCTTGGACTCAATCTCTTTAATACGAAAAGGGACAAATGATTGATACATACCTAGGAGGGAGAACAACTATGCAAGGCGAAAAAATCACAGTAACAAACGGAGTATTAAATGTACCAAACAATCCAATTATCCCATTTATCGAAGGTGACGGTATCGGACCAGATATCTGGGCAGCTTCCGAGAGAGTGTTAAATGCAGCAGTAGAAAAAGCTTATAAAGGCGAGCGTAAATTAGTGTGGAAAGAAGTACTAGCTGGAGAAAAAGCTTTTAACCAAACTGGTGAATGGCTTCCAAAAGAAACTCTTGATGTAATCAATGAATATTTGATTGCCATCAAAGGGCCATTAACAACTCCTGTTGGCGGCGGTATTCGTTCATTGAACGTTGCACTTCGTCAAGAGTTAGATCTATTTGTATGCTTGCGTCCGGTTAGATGGTTTGAAGGTGTTCCTTCTCCTGTTAAGCGTCCACAAGATACTGATATGGTTATTTTCCGTGAAAACACTGAAGATATTTATGCAGGAATCGAATACGAAAAAGGCTCAGAAGCAGTTAAAAAAGTAATCGACTTCCTACAAAACGAAATGGGTGTAAAGAAAATCAGATTCCCAGAAACATCTGGTATTGGTATTAAACCAGTTTCTGAAGAAGGTACAACTCGTCTAGTACGTGCGGCTATTAATTATGCAATTAAAGAAGGTCGTAAATCTGTTACACTTGTTCACAAAGGGAATATCATGAAATTCACAGAAGGCGCGTTCAAAAACTGGGGTTATGAGCTTGCTGAAAAGGAATTTGGTGATAAAGTCTTTACATGGGCTCAATATGACCGCATTAAGGATGAGCAAGGTTCTGAAGCAGCAAACAAAGCACAAGCTGATGCAGAAGCAGCAGGAAAGATCATCGTAAAAGACGCGATTGCCGATATCTTCTTACAACAAATCCTTACACGTCCACGTGAATTTGATGTTGTAGCAACAATGAACTTAAACGGAGACTTCATTTCTGATGCTCTTGCTGCGCAAGTTGGCGGAATTGGTATTGCTCCTGGAGCGAACATCAACTATGAAACAGGACATGCGATTTTCGAAGCAACACACGGTACTGCACCTAAATATGCAGGCCTTGATAAAGTAAATCCTTCATCCGTAATCCTATCAGGTGTATTACTACTTGAGCACTTAGGATGGAATGAAGCAGCTAAAATGGTCATTAAATCAGTTGAAAAAACGATTGCTTCTAAAGTAGTAACATATGACTTTGCTCGTTTAATGGATGGAGCAACAGAAGTTAAAACATCTGAATTTGGTGATGAATTAATTAAGAACATGGAGTAATTGAAAGCTAGTGCACCTAGACGATGAAACTTGACAAGGAAAATCAGGGCTGTTTTCGAACAGCCCTTTTTTCGAATAACGACAATAATACTTTCAAAGGGGAGAGTTTAAAATGTCATTAAAGCGTAAAAAGGTTTCCGTAATTGGCGGCGGTTTCACTGGTGCTACAACTGCATTCTTACTTGCACAAAAAGAATTAGGCGATGTCGTTCTCGTTGATATCCCTCAAATGGAAAATCCCACTAAAGGAAAAGCATTAGATATGCTTGAAGCAAGTCCAGTTCAAGGATTTGATTCAAACATTACAGGTACATCCAATTACGAAGATACTCGTGATTCTGACATCGTCGTAATTACTGCTGGTATTGCGCGTAAACCTGGAATGAGCCGTGATGATTTAGTTCAAACAAACCAAAAGGTGATGAAAAGTGTTACTCAGGAAATCGTAAAGTATTCTCCAAACTGTATAATACTTGTATTAACAAATCCAGTTGATGCAATGACGTATACTGTATTTAAAGAATCAGGATTCCCTAAGAACCGTGTCATTGGCCAATCTGGTGTACTAGATACAGCTCGTTTCCGTACTTTCGTTGCGCAGGAATTAAATCTTTCTGTAAAAGATATTACCGGCTTTGTTTTAGGCGGACACGGAGATGATATGGTTCCACTTGTTCGTTATTCTTATGCTGGCGGTATTCCATTAGAAACATTAATTCCTAAAGAGCGTTTAGAAGCCATTGTTGAGCGCACTAGAAAAGGTGGCGGTGAAATCGTCAACCTTCTAGGAAACGGCAGTGCTTATTATGCTCCAGCAGCGTCATTGGTTGAAATGTGTGAAGCAATTTTAAAAGACCAGCGCCGTGTTCTTCCTTCCATCGCTTACCTTGAAGGAGAATTTGGATACGAGGGTATTTATCTTGGAGTTCCAACAATCCTAGGTGCAAAAGGAATTGAGAAGGTTATTGAGCTTGAACTAACTCTTGAAGAAAAAGCGGCTTTAGACAAATCCGTTGAGTCCGTTCAAAGTGTAATGAAAGTTTTAGTGTAAATGATTAAAAATTCGGGGAAAAGCTTCCTCGAATTTTTTCTACTACATAAATGAAACCGTTTACAAAGGAGCGTAACGAAATGCTTTTAGGAAAAAAGAGAAAGTTAGGCAGAGAAATTAAAGAAATGTCAGTAGGAGAAAAACTGGCGTTAACCGAAAAAGTGGAAGATAAGGATATTCTTCTGTATTTAGGGTTAACCGATGATGCGAATCCACTCTTTATTCAGCATGATTACGCAACCCAAACACCTTATAAAAAACCGATTGTTCCAAGTATAATGCTGACGGGCATGATTACTTCCGCCATTTCAAAGTATTTACCCGGACCTGGAAGCCATGTTTTAAGTCAAGACATCCAATTTCCTAAGCCTGTTTATCATTATGCAACGGTTCAGTTGCTGCTAGAGGTTGTCGAAGTAAATCATGATGATCACACAGTGATGATGACGGTGGTTGGAACAAACGAAAAAGACGAAGTAGTGATTAATGGGAACCTGAAAGTTTGTCCTCCTCATCGCTTAGGCGGAATGGATGCAAATGTGTTAGATAATTTTTAATTACTTAAGGAATGTAGCTCACATTCCTTTTTTTTGTTTCAAGGGTCGATAGTGGGTATTCTTTTTTATCTATATTATAATGGTGGAAGGTGGCAAAATAGACAAAACATTCGGAGGTTTTTATGAAAAATAAGGTACTAGTTGTAGACGATGAACAATCAATTGTAACTTTGCTTCAATATAATTTGGAACAAGCCGGTTTTGAAGTAGTAACGGCAATGGATGGCTTAACGGGAAAACAATTAGCTGAAAGTATAGCACCTGATATCATTGTTTTAGATCTTATGCTTCCGAAAATGGATGGAATCGAAGTATGTAAGCAGCTTCGGCAGCAGAAAATTATGACTCCAATCTTAATGTTAACAGCGAAAGATGATGAGTTTGATAAGATTTTGGGGCTAGAGCTTGGTGCGGATGATTATATGATTAAGCCATTTAGCCCAAGAGAAGTGGTGGCACGGGTAAAGGCTATTTTAAGAAGAATTCAAATACAAACCAACAGTAATGAGGAGGAACAACAGGATAGTTCTGATATTGTTATTGGAAACCTTCAAATTATCCCGGAGAAATATGAAGCCTATTTTAAAAATCAACAATTGGAACTGACCCTAAAGGAATACGAATTACTTCATTATTTGGCACAGAATAAAAATCGCGTGTTAACACGTGACCAATTATTGAGTGCGGTTTGGAATTATGAATTTGCTGGCGATACTCGTATTGTAGATGTTCACATTTCACATTTAAGGGAAAAAATTGAAGAGGATACGAAAAAACCTGCTTATATCAAAACTGTCCGTGGACTAGGCTATAAGCTTGAGGAGCCGAAAGGTGAATGACAAAATTCCGAACAAAGCTTCTTCTTGCACTAATTTCTTTACTTATAATCGGGTTAGTCGGACTTGAAATATTACTTGGACAACTTTTTAAAGGCTACTACCTTAATACATATAATGAACGTTTAGATAAAGAAAGTAATCTTTTAAGCTTGCATATTGAAAATAACGGTGGCGTGAATTCATTTAATCAACAAAAAATAATGGAAGTAAGCAATATTCTAAATGTGAGGCTTGCCATCACAGATACAAAAGGGACAATACTATTTGACAGCGAAGAAATGAGTCCTTCTAATATAAATGGGATAAAAGAAATTATTAATGAGGTTTTAAAGGAAAAGCAAAAAAATAAAACGAAGCTTGTTGAGCGTGAGGAATACGACTTACACTATTCCTGGAAACCAATAAAACAATCAAATGAAAATGAAGGTTATTTGTTCATTTTTACTAAAACGAGTGAACTTAAACAAGCATACGGGCAAATTTGGTGGATTCTTTCTATTAGCCTTCTAATGGTTTTTATTGTCTTTATATATCTTGGATACAGAATAACTGGAAGGTATACAAAGCCAATAGAAGCTGCTACGAATGTGGCAATTGAGCTGGCAAAAGGAAATTACCGGGCCAGAATAGAAAGTAATAAATTAAATGAAACGAGTATGTTGAGTACTTCAATCAATGTTTTGGCCCAAAACCTTCAAGAAATGAGTAAAGCTCAAGAAATACAGCAAGATCGTTTAAGTGCATTAATTGAAAATATGGGTGCAGGACTTCTATTAATGGATAGCCGTGGCTACATCAATCTAATTAATAAGGGGTACATCGAGATTTTTCATGTAAACTCTTCTAACTACTTAGATAAATTGTATTATGAGGTTATTGAGCATGAGGAAATTTGCAATATCATAGCGGATGTTTTCAGGACAGAACAAAAAATTAGAAAACATCTCCTTCTCCCATTGGAGATTGAGAGAAGATACTTTGATGTTTACGGTATACCGATTATAGGAATAAATAATGTGTGGAAAGGGGTTTTACTCGTTTTCCATGATATTACTGAAATTAAAAAACTAGAAGTAATGAGAAAAGATTTTGTGGCAAATGTGTCACATGAATTGAAGACACCAGTTACCTCTATAAAAGGTTTTTCAGAAACGCTATTAGATGGTGCAATGAATAATCAAGATACGCTAGAAGCATTTTTATCGATTATTAATAAAGAAAGTGACCGAATGCAGTCGCTTATTCAAGATTTGCTCGATTTTTCTAAAATTGAGCAGCAGGAATTTAAATTGAACATCCAGAACTTTGACCTGTTTAAATTAATCAATGAAGTAATCACCATGCTTAATAAAAAAGCAAAATCAAAAGATATTGGTCTAGAACTTGAGTTCCAGAGGGAAGAATTATATATACAAGGAGACCATGACCGCTTAAAACAGGTATTTATAAATTTGATAAGTAATGCAATCTTGTATACCCCTCCAAAAGGATATGTAAAGGTTTCGCTGTTCGATCACGAGAAAACAGTGAAAATCCATGTGAAAGATTCAGGCGTAGGAATAAAACAAGAAGAAATTCCACGTATTTTTGAACGATTTTATCGTGTTGACCGTGCAAGAAGCCGGGACTCTGGCGGGACAGGTCTTGGATTAGCAATTGTAAAACATTTAGTTGAAGCACATCACGGAAACATCTCGGTGAGAAGTACCCTTGGTGAGGGCAGTGAATTTATCATCGAACTGCATAAATATATGAATTAACCGGAAAAGGGGTAATTGGATGGAAAAGAAGAAATTAGTATTAATAGACGGGAATAGTATCGCTTACCGTGCATTCTTTGCACTGCCCCTGCTTAATAACGATAAAGGCGTACATACAAACGCAGTTTACGGTTTTACCATGATGTTGAATAAGATTATGGAAGACGAAAAGCCAACTCATATACTAGTTGCATTTGATGCGGGCAAGACAACATTTCGTCATGCTACCTTTGGTGAGTATAAGGGCGGTAGGCAGAAAACACCTCCTGAATTATCGGAACAATTCCCGTTTATTCGTGATCTTCTTGACGCATATGGTATCCAGCGATATGAGCTTGAGAATTATGAGGCTGATGATATTATTGGAACGCTTGTCTTATCTGCTGAACAAGAAGGTTATGAAATAAAGGTTATATCAGGAGATAAAGACTTAACGCAGCTTTCCTCGGATCATACCACTGTAGGAATCACTCGTAAAGGGATTACCGATATTGAAGAATATACTCCAACACATGTTATGGAGAAGTATGGTTTAACTCCGGAGCAAATTATTGATATGAAGGGGCTAATGGGTGACCCTTCAGATAATATTCCTGGTGTACCAGGTGTCGGTGAGAAAACAGCGATCAAACTGTTGAAGGAATTTTCAACTTTAGAGAATTTACTAGAATCAATTGATCAAGTAACAGGAAATAAGTTAAAAGAAAAGCTTGAAGAATTTAAGGATCAAGCAGTAATGAGTAAGCAGCTTGCCACGATAGAAAGACATGCACCAGTCGAAGTATCTGTAGAAAATGTTGCTTATGAGGGTTTTGAAAGAGAAAAAGTGGTTGCACTGTATAAAGAGCTTGGCTTTCATTCCTTATTAGAAAAATTAGGTGGAGACACTGCAAGCACTGAACAGCTTGAACTTGAAGAGATAGAGTATATAACCCCTGATGTGATTAGTGATGATTTGTTTGCGGATGATAATTATTTCTATGTTGAAATGCTAGATGATAATTATCATTACGCCGATATCATTGGTTTTTCGCTTGTAAATGAAAAGGGATATTATTATTTTCCAACTGAATTAGCCATAAAATCCGATAGTTTTAAAAAGTGGGCTGAAGATGAAACTAAAAAGAAAACAGTCTATGATGCGAAGCGTTCCGAGGTAGCTTTAAGAAGGTACGATATCCATCTAAAAGGGGTAAATTTTGATACGTTAATGGCGTCTTATATTATTAATCCTTCTGAAACCATTGATGATATTTCAACGATTGCAAAAAAATATGGGGTAAATATCCAATCAGATGAGTCGTTTTATGGAAAAGGGGCTAAGCGGAAAATACCTGAAGCAACGCTTACAGCTGAGCACCTTGTTCGTAAAAGTCTTGCGATGTTTGATTTAAAACAAAAATTGGAAGACGAATTAAAAACAAATGAACAATATGAATTATTTACTGATCTTGAAATGCCACTGTCACTCATTTTAGCTGATATGGAATCCTGCGGGATCAAGGTAGATAGGGATCGTCTACAAAGAATGGGCGGCGAAATTCATGATAAGTTGATCGAAATTGAAGGTATTATCTATGAGTTGGCTGGTGAAAAGTTCAATATTAATTCAACCAAACAATTGGGTGTCGTTTTATTTGAAAAATTAAACCTGCCATCCTTTAAGAAAACAAAAACAGGCTATTCAACATCAGCAGATGTTTTAGAGAAATTAGCAAATGACCATGAAATCATTGAGCATATTCTTACTTACAGACAGTTAGGCAAGCTCCAGTCCACTTATATTGAAGGTTTACTCAAGGTTATTAATCCTAAAACAGGTAAAGTTCATACACGATATCAACAGACATTAACCGCAACAGGCAGATTAAGCTCCATAGACCCAAATCTGCAGAACATTCCGATTCGATTAGAAGAGGGTAGGAAAATCCGCCAAGCATTTGTACCATCGGAACCAGGATGGATCATTTTTGCAGCCGATTATTCGCAAATCGAGCTTAGAGTTCTTGCAGACATTGCTGGTGATGAAAAACTTATTCAAGCCTTTAAGGATGACCTTGATATTCACACAAAAACGGCGATGGATGTATTCCACGTAAATGCGGATGAGGTAACATCCAATATGAGAAGGCAAGCCAAGGCAGTTAACTTCGGGATTGTCTATGGCATAAGTGACTATGGTCTTTCACAGAGCTTAGGAATTACGCGTAAGGAAGCTGGTCTGTTTATTGACCGCTATCTTGCAAGCTACCCTGGGGTTAAGGATTATATGGATGACATCATTCATTCAGCTAAACAAAAGGGTTATGTATCTACCCTTCTGCAAAGAAGAAGATATATCCCAGAGATTACACATCGTAATTTTAACATCAGAAGTTTTGCTGAAAGAACAGCCATGAACACCCCAATCCAGGGAAGTGCTGCCGATATTATAAAAAAAGCCATGATTGATATGGCAGAAGCGTTAAAGGATTATGGGTTAAAAACAAGACTATTGCTTCAAGTGCACGATGAACTTATTTTCGAAGCACCAGAAGAAGAAATCGAAACACTCAAGAAACTAGTTCCAGATGTCATGGAAAATGCCCTCGAATTAAAAGTGCCATTAAAAGTAGACTATTCCTATGGCCCAACATGGTTTGATGCAAAGTAGAAAAGCGGAAGCGCCTTGGCGCTGCAGCTAGACAGCAGTAGGGGGATTTTTATGCCAGAATTACCTGAAGTAGAAACCGTCAGAAAAACGTTAAAAATGCTTGTTTCAAATAAACAAATTGAAAATATAACCGTCCACTGGCCGAAAATCATTAAAAATCCAGTGGAGGTGGAACAATTTATTGACGCTCTTAAAGGAGAAACAATTGAGGACGTCGGCAGAAGAGGAAAGTTTTTAATCATTTATACGACTACATTTGCCCTCGTTTCCCATTTAAGGATGGAAGGGAAATATGGGCTTTATCCAAAAGAAGAACCCTATGATAAACATACTCATGTTATCTTTCATTTTACCGATGGTAGTGAATTGAGATATCGAGATGTTCGGAAATTTGGAACCATGCACTTATACAAAAAGGGGGAGGAATTTCAAAAACCTCCACTTATTGACCTTGGACCAGAGCCTTTTTCAGAGGATTTCACGAAGGAATATTTATCGGATAAGCTGATAAAGACGAACAGAAAGATAAAGCCTGCACTCCTTGATCAAAAAGTATTTGTTGGGCTTGGAAATATTTATGTGGATGAGGCCCTGTTCCGTTCTGGAATACATCCAGAACGGATTGCAAACTCTTTGAGTGAAAAAGAATTAACATTGCTTCATCAAGAAATTGTTAAGACATTAGATGAAGCAGTTAAAAAAGGCGGAAGCACGATTCGCTCCTACGTAAACTCACAAGGGGAAATTGGAATGTTTCAGCTCGAATTATTTGCCTATGGCCGTAATGGGGAAGAATGCAAAAGGTGTGGAACATCATTGGAAAAGATGAAAGTAGGAGGACGAGGTACTCATTTTTGTCCTAAATGCCAAAAACTTTAATCTTTAGAAGTGAGATGACAATTTAATAACAAAGGATAGGCTCCTCCCATATACTATCGTAGTGATTGACGGAAGGAGCTCTAGACATCATGTTTCAGTTCTCACTTCTCCTGCTGGCTTTTGCTCTCAGTCTTGATAGCTTTAGCGTAGGGTTTACGTATGGACTTAGAAAAATGGTACTGCCGCTTAAATCAGTTCTCATCATTGCAACCTGTTCAGCGATTTCTTTAATGATTGCTGTGTCAATCGGCCATGGCCTTGAAAAAATTTTATCTCCGGATATAACGGCAAGCCTTGGGGGTATTATTTTAATCGGTCTCGGTGCCTGGGTTTTATATCAATTTTTCAGGCCAGAGAAAGAAAAGGACGCTGAACTGCTCGAACATGAAAAGCTGATTATTAATTTTGAAATCCGCTCATTAGGGATTGCTATCAATATTCTAAGAAAACCAATGTCAGCTGACTTTGACCGTTCGGGCACCATCACCGGAATTGAG
Source organism: Neobacillus canaveralius (assembly GCF_047237705.1). Classification (NCBI taxonomy): domain Bacteria; kingdom Bacillati; phylum Bacillota; class Bacilli; order Caryophanales; family Bacillaceae; genus Neobacillus; species Neobacillus canaveralius. The sequence continues at coordinate 1,410,563 of NZ_JBDFLL010000001.1, forward strand.
GCATTCATGCTCGGCTTTGCCTTATCCATCGATGCGTTTGGTGCTGGGATTGGTGCGGCGATGCTTGGATTTTCTCCTCTTTATCTAGCCGCCAGCGTTGCAGTTATGAGTTCATTATTTCTTGTTTTAGGAATAAAAAGCGGTGCTTTTTTTCATAAATTTAACTTGGTCCAAAAGCTTACCTTTATACCAGGGATTTTATTAATAATCATTGGAATAATGAAATTATGAATTTTTATGGGAAAGGAACAGAGTATGTCACTAGTAATCGGACTAACAGGCGGAATAGCCAGTGGAAAAAGTACAGTTTCCAATATGTTAAAAGAAATGAACATCACTGTTATTGATGCAGACGTAGAAGCCCGCTTAGCTGTTGAAAAAGGAGAACCCGCCTATCAAAAAATTGTTACTGAATTCGGTAATGATATTTTACTAACTAACGAGGAAATTGATAGGGTAAAACTCGGTTCCATCATTTTTCATAACGCTGATAAACGACAGCTCTTAAATAGCATTGTTCATCCTGAGGTAAGAAAAAGGATGAATAATCAAGTCGAAGCAGCCAGGGAACGCGAGGAACAAGTGATTATCCTCGATATTCCACTGCTGTTTGAAAGTAAACTAACGCATATGGTTGAAAAAACCATCCTTGTTTATGTTGATAGAGACATCCAGTTAAAAAGACTGATGGAAAGAAATGAATTATCACTAAAGGATGCAGAGGCAAGAATAAAATCACAAATGCCTCTTTCAGAAAAAGTAGCCATTGCCGACGCCGTCATTAATAATAATGGCGCTATCACCGAAACAAAAAAACAGGTAATTGAGGTTTTAAACGGCTGGGGAATAACAAGACTTATTTAAGAAGGGGCCATCCCTTCTTTTTTATGCTCTCTAAATCTAAAAACCAGTGAGATTGTTCCCATAAACCAAGTATTTGCTAATTACGGTAACAACGATGGCGGGATAGTGCCGATAAATTAAAGCACCGCAGATTACGGGAACAATAATGGCGGGATAGTGCCGATAAATTAAGGCACCGCAGATTACGGGAACAATCTGGATGGGATAGTGCCGATAAATTAAGGCACCGCAGATTACGGGAACAATAATGGCGGGATAGTGCCGATAAATTAAAGCACCGCAGATTACGGTAACAATAATGGCGGGATAGTGCCGATAAATTAAGGCACCGCAGATTACGGGAACAATCTGGATGGGATAATGCCGATAAATTAAGGCACCGCAGATTACGGTAACAATAATGGCGGGATAGTGCCGATAAATTAAAGCACCCCAGATTACGATAACAATCCGCCATGGATTATGCCCTAGTGTTTATCGATGATGTGACCCAATAGGTATCGATAGAGAATTCTAGTTTAGCTCATTACTCATAATAAATTTCTTTTGTATTCCCTATTGCTTTGAAATTTTGATTAAGAATTCGCCTAATTGTTTTTTTGGAAACAATCGCTTGAGACCATTCATAAACAAGATTGGTTGTTAGCTTAATCTCCGGAAACAGAATTTGCAATTCATTTACACTGCGCATTATTGCTGGTTCCACTCGCTCTTTAAACCCGCATTTACAGGTTAGTATCGTTCTAGAGACAGAAACATCAAACGAGTGGCAGGACCCACAGGTAATCCCTTTTTCCACTGTGTAATAATGATATTTTGGTAATCGCGCATACGGGTTTTCGGTTTTATGTAAAGAAACTAACAGGTCTGCAAGTTTATGGTGCTTATCGCTTAATTTAGAGGGCATTTTATATAGCTTTTTAATAAAAGAATTAACTTGTGTTGGTAGGATAATCTGTGGATTTGGTGATGGTTGAAATAAGGTAAATTCGGGGTTATTGAATACGAGAAAAGCATCAGTGGGATAATTATATCCATATTTTTGAAGTAATTGCCGGAATTCTGAATGACATCTACTTAACTGTAGAATAGGATCCTTCTTTTCACTTCCAGCTGTTGTTTTAAACAGGCCATCTACATAACAATATTCTCCTTCATAATATTTGATATCAATAAGATAAATTCGTCCATAGAAGATAATCAAAGTGTCAATTTGGAAAACTGTTTCACCAAATTCGAGTAACAAATCATTAATAACCAAAGTATCTAAGTCACGTATTAAACAGTCAAACTTCAATTCCCCTTCATAACCCTTCTCTTTGTTAGAAAGTTGCAGCTTTTCTTTCTCCGATAATTTCGTTCTGTAATTCAAAATTCTCAAGATAACCAATTCTGCAGGTATAGGTCGTTCTCTTTTAAACATGTTCCACTTCCTTTCTTAACTCTGATTCTATCTAACTTTTTAACCAAATAACATGGATGTTTTGTTAAATATGTTAATAAGTTACCTGAATTGTAAAACATTTTTAAAATTCCGCACTTTATATATAACATATTCAACTAAATATGTTATACTAATTACATCGAAATAAGTTAAAAAGTATAACGTATTAAGGAAGGGGCCGTGAAATGAAGGCGAGAATTGCAATAAACGGTTTTGGGAGAATTGGAAGGATGGTTTTTAGAAAAGCGATCCTTGAAAATACGCTTGATATTATTGCTATCAATGCAAGTTACCCTGCAGAAACATTAGCACATTTAATAAAATATGATACGGTTCATGGACAGTTTCAAGGGGATATTATCGCGCTGGATGAAGAGCTAATTGTAAACGGTAAACGAGTGAAATTATTAAATAATCGGAACCCTGAGCAGCTTCCATGGAAAGAGTTAAATATTGATGTCGTGATTGAAGCGACTGGTAAATTTAACTCACGAGACAAAGCAAGTCTGCACTTAGATGCAGGAGCAAAAAAGGTAATTATTACTGCACCGGGCAAGAACGAGGATATCACCATTGTTATGGGTGTAAATGAAGACAAACTAGACATCACTCAACATGATGTTATTTCGAATGCGTCTTGTACCACAAACTGTTTGGCACCTGTGGCAAAAGTATTGGATGAAAAGTTTGGAATTGAGAATGGATTAATGACAACGATTCACTCGTACACAAATGACCAACGAAACATTGACAACCCACATAAAGATTTGCGGAGAGCCAGAGCATGTGGACAATCTATCATCCCAACCACAACTGGGGCGGCTAAAGCGTTAGCGCTGGTACTACCCCAGTTAAAGGGTAAGCTGCATGGAATGTCACTTCGTGTACCTACACCAAATGTTTCATTAGTGGATTTAGTAGTTGATTTGAAACAAGATGTCACAGTGGATGATATCAATCAGGCCTTTTTAGAAGCAAAAAATGGTCTATTAAAGGGCATCATTGACTTTACGATGGAACCGCTTGTATCCGTTGATTTTAATACAAATCCGTACTCAGCCATCATTGATGGATTATCAACCATGGTCATGGGGAACAGAAAAGTGAAAGTGCTTGCTTGGTATGATAACGAATGGGGCTATTCCTCCCGCGTCGTCGATCTTACCTTATATGTCGCACATCTAATGGCGAATTCAAATCAAGTAAAAGTTGGATAAATTCTCTAAAAAATACTGTCGACTGACAGTATTTTTTTGTAGCTTTCAAACATTTGTGCATAAATTAGTTTGTAATATGTTTTTTGATTTGAGGAGATAAGCCCTTTAAACACAGACACTGTAAAATTTTAGAATAGTAGGTTGCAAAAGAAATATAAACTTAGTATACTAGTCATCGTGAACTTCTTGAAATTGGTAGCGATTAATTACTTAAAGGGTTAGGACCTCTCTGGACTAACTTTCCCCCGTGGTAATTACACGATACTGTTAGTAAACGATTTCAAGAATGAAACAAAAATGTTTAAAGGGGGAAAAATGAATATGGAAACAATGGGGCGACACGTGATCTCTGAATTATGGGGATGTGACTTTGAAAAATTGAATGATATAAATTTTATTGAACAAACTTTTGTCGACGCAGCTCTTAAATCAGGTGCAGAAGTCCGCGAAGTAGCATTTCATAAGTTTGCACCACAAGGCGTAAGCGGTGTGGTCATTATTTCTGAATCCCACTTAACGATTCACAGCTTCCCTGAACATGGATATGCTAGCATTGATGTATATACTTGTGGCGATTTAAATCCAAATGTAGCAGCTGATTATATTGCTCAAAGCTTAAATGCGCAAACACGCGAGAATATTGAAATTCCACGTGGTATGGGTCCTGTTCAAATAAAACAGGCAAAAGCTCTATAATTTTTAAATAAAAAAGCGATGAGGGGTGTATTTATAGTACACCCCTTTTTATTTTTTTCGTAAAGTATTGTAAAATTAGATAAAAGACTTTTATTGGAGGCGCATATGTCTATACTTGGTAATTTATTTATTCGTTTTAGAAAGCAAGTCGAAACATCAGATCATCAAAAAGATAGTTCCTTAGCTACCCGTTATTATAAAGCAACTTTCAACCAGCTTTTTCAATCCGTCGAAGATTTATTTCGCCAGGATGCAGATTGCCGAATCGTTACGGTTTCAAAAGACCATGGTGAGATAGCCGTTGAGATTAACAAACCGATTCCTTGTTTTCTAATTGTTACAGTAGTTTCTGTAAGAGGAATGGAAACAGCAGTAGACTTTAGTATTTCTTCCGATAAATTTTCTCCTATCGGATTGTACCCGGTTTTAAGAAAAAGGCTAGTTTCCTATTACGAAAAAATCGACAAATTACATACTCTTGTTAGAGTCGGAAAAAGCTCATAATACTTCTTGTGTTACCGTTTTCTTTCTAATAAGATAAAGAATGGATAGTTATATTTATGAATGGATTGATTTGGGAGTTGATCAAATGAAGTGCCCTTCATGTCAAAATTATGGTACACGTGTGCTTGATTCCCGGCCGGTAGATGAGGGTCGTGCAACTCGAAGAAGACGTGAGTGTGAAGAATGTGGATATCGTTTTACTACATTCGAGAAGATTGAAGAAATTCCACTTATTGTCGTAAAAAAGGAAGGTACGAGGGAAGAATTCAGCCGGGATAAAATCCTTCGAGGCTTGATTAAAGCATGTGAAAAGCGCCCTGTCGCCTTAAAAGAATTAGAGGATATAACCCAAGGGGTAGAAAAGGAACTGCGCAGTCAAGGTATTTCAGAAATAAAAAGTGAATTGATTGGTGAAATGGTGATGGACAGGCTTGCACATGTTGATGAAGTAGCTTATGTGCGCTTTGCTTCTGTTTACCGTCAATTTAAGGATATAAATGTTTTTATTCAAGAATTAAAGGAACTGATAAACAAGGAGAAATCCTAGGGAGCTAAAGAAAGTCTTTGGCTCTTTATTACTTTTTTAAAGGGTGAATGATATGACGCAGCATTGGCAGGAATTGATTCCGATTGACCGTTATCTTGTTACGTCAAATGGATTGCTGCATGAATACGACCGCAAAGTGCTGACCTTTTTGTATCAGCCCTTAATCGGCTCCGCTTGTTTAAGTTTATATATGACTCTTTGGGCTGAGCTTGAAGAAAATAAACTATGGTCTGAATCCTCCACTCATCATTTGTTAATGAATTTGTTAAGTGTGAATTTGAAGGATATATACGAGGCTAGGTTGAGTTTAGAGGGAATTGGTCTGTTAAAAACATATGTAAAAAGTGATGAAAGTGGACGCTCATTTATTTATGAACTTTATCCACCATTAAATCCAGAGCAATTCTTTTTAGATGGAATGTTAAATATTTATTTATATCGTAAAATCGGGAAAAATCACTTTGCGCGATTAAAACGTTTTTTTAGCATAGCTAAAAAGCCTTTGGATGAAGATTATTTAGAAGTAACCAGAGCTTTTCAGGATGTGTTTGCGTCGGCAACTCCAGGCAGTCTTCAGTATATGCAAGAGCATGCAGAAGACTTGGGGGCGGGACAGAATCAAGAATTTATTGGCCGCCAGGACCAAAAACCAATTCAAATTGATACCAATACCTTTGATTTTGAACTGTTAATGGTAGGGCTAAATGAATCACTAGTCCCTCCTAAAGCACTAACCAAAAAGGTAAAAGAGGTTATCAGTAACCTTTCATTTCTTTATGGAATCAGCCCAATTGAAATGAAAAACTTTATCTTAGGGGCAATCAATGAAAAAGATGAAATTGATATCGAGGACCTCAGAAAAGGTGCGCGTGATTGGTATCAATTTGAAAATTATGACCAACTTCCGAGTCTTATCAATAGAACCCAGCCTGCCGTCCACCAGGTCCAAGTAACGGAACCGAAAACACAGGAGGAGAAATTAATTCGTTATTATGAAACCACACCCCCAATCGTTATTTTTAAAGAACTCTCAGGCGGAGTGGAGCCTTCTGCTGCCAATTTAAAAATATTAGAGGAAGTCATGATTAAATATAAACTTCCCCCTGGTGTTGTAAATGTGTTAATCGAGGTTGTTCTTAGAAAAACAGATATGAAATTTACAAAGGGATTTGTTGATTCGATTGCAAGCCATTGGGCCCGGCTTAAAATAAAGACTGTTAAAGAAGCAATGGAAGCAGCTAGGAAAGAAGAGCGCGGCTTTCAAGAAAGCAAAAAGACTGGTAGATCCACGAAACAAAAACCAATTCGGACAGAAGTATTACCTGATTGGTTTGATGATAGCAAAAAAGCAAGTGTTAAAGCAGATACAAAAGAGCAAAACACAGAGCTTGAAGCGAAAAAGCGTGCGATTGAAGAAAAGCTAAAGGCATTTCGTAAATAGGTGGTGAAGGGAATTGGAAAGGATAAATCGAACAATTAAGCGATTAGCCTCCAATGAAAATTTTCAAAAGCGTTATGAAGAGCAGCGGAGGCAAGTACTAGACCATCCGGATATTCATGCATTTTTAACAGCACACCAAAATGAACTCGATCAGAATACGATCGAAAAAAGCATGAGCAAGCTTTATGAATACACGCAGCAAAGTAAAGAGTGTAATCGCTGCGAGAGTCTGGATGGATGTATAAATTTCATGAAAGGGTATCACCCTGATTTAGTACTTGTACGAAACTCTATTGATGTGGTTTATAAGCGATGCCCAAGAAAAGTGATGGCCGATGAGCAAAAGAAAAATCAAAAGCTTATTAAGAGTTTACATGTACCTCGAGATATATTGGAAGCTACCTTTGAGGAGTTTGAAGGTGACTTGGGCCGTCTTGACGCTGGGGACCGTGCCGCTACATTTTTAATGAATTATGAGGCAGGTTTAAAGCCTAAGGGGTTATACCTATATGGCAAATTTGGAGTGGGAAAATCCTATTTGTTAGGAGCTATAGCCAACGAGCTGGCTAAAAAGCAAATTCCCACGATGATTGTTTATGTTCCTGAGCTGTTGCGTGAAATGAAAAGTGCGATTGGTGATTCTACATTAAATGAAAAAATTGAAGCATTGAAAAAGGAACCCATTTTGATGCTCGATGATATTGGTGCAGAAGCAGTCTCCAGCTGGACAAGGGATGAAGTATTAGGTCCGATTCTGCAGTTTAGGATGCTTGAAAAGCTTCCAACCTTCTTTACTTCTAATTTTGACTTCCAAGGGCTTGAGCACCATTTAACCTACAGTCAACGTGGTGAAGAGGAAAAGATGAAAGCACGGAGAATCATGGAAAGAATTCGGAGTTTAAGTGACCCTGTTCTTGTTGATGGACCCAATCGCCGTGATTAAATGATAAATGCAAAGAGGATTACCGATACATTTTCGGTAATCCTTATTTTTTTTTCACAATATTGGTCCATTCATGATGTATGAACTTCTAATTTGGTCAATCCCCCCATATAAATGTAAAACAGAGTATGGGACAAAGGGGGGATTTGGTTGGCAGAAATCATCTTCCGAAGCAAGATGGATGCGAAGAGATGTTATGATCACTTGCTGAAGTGCTTACGGTATCATCCAAATAATGAAGATATTCTTCTTTTAGAAGATCGACATATAGTGAAAATTTCGGAAAGTATTGTAAGGTTTGGAGAGGTCAAAGAAGCATTCTATGAATTTATTATAAAAATTAAACGAGATGACTGGTTTAGAGCTATTCTACAAGAGCAGTATTTTTTCGAGGATCCAGAGGAGCAGGAACATATTATCGAGATTATTTATTCTGTTCTTGAAGGTCAGCGGGAGGACTTGGCCGTTTTCATTAAGGAAAATGCGGAAGAACCCAAAATTAGAGAAGCAGTGGAGGAAATCTTTCAGGACCATGACTCCTTTTCATTTGACTCCTTTTTTAAATTTCGATTGCGACCTTATTTGAAATTGCTAGAGAGTTATGTAGAAATTTCAATTGACGAATATAAAATGGAGCAAGAATATCAAATGTTTATTCAAACATTAAGGGATTTTTTAGCCAGCCGCGATCCTAAAATGGACACGCTGCACCTTTTATTTGATGAGGAAATCACCTTTTTTGATGAGCAGTTTGAAGAGATAAAAAGGGGGGAGTTGATGAAAATGATTGACCGGAAGCTTTTGTTTAACCACCCAGTTTATGTCGATTCTGCTTCAATTGCACCTTTATTATCAATCGCACCAAAGAACATTCACCTTTATACAAAAAGTCCAGAGGAACCGCTTGTAAGGACAATAAAAAACATCTTTGAAGAACGAGTGATAATAAAGTCATACAAAGGTTTGCGGCATACAAAAGAATGGATTCAGCAGAAAAACTCCGCAAAAGAAAACGGTGCTTGAAAAAATATTGAAAAAATTGTATGCTTGGTGTATTGATTTTTGAAATTAGAATCATTATAATACAATACATAGTTAATATATCAAGCAAAAGTAATGATAAGGATAACAGTATTTATTCACGGTTACCAGAGAGGGAGGACTCGGCTGAAAGCCTCCTAGCACGGATTGAATGCTTACCACCTTTAAACTTCAGCGGTGAACGCTTCTTTGAAGTGAGTAATCGTCTGACGGGAAACAGCCCGTTACCCTGTCCTAAAGTCATTTTTAAGTGTATTTTTTAAAAATGAAAAAATGGGTGGAACCACGTGTTTATTAAACTCGTCCCTTTTCCAGGGACGGGTTTTTTTATTTTTATAAGCGCTATTTGGATGTAAAAAGTCCCGTGCGCTCAAAACAAAGGAGGAAAAACCATGTCAAACGTTGTTAAGATTTCGTTTCCAGATGGAGCAGTAAAGGAGTTCCCTCGTGGAACAACAACGGAAGATATTGCCGCTTCCATCAGCCCGGGACTGAAGAAAAAAGCAATCGCTGGGAAATGGAATGGTCAATTATTTGATCTTCGCCGTCCAATCGTAGAAGACGGTTCAATAGAAATCGTTGTACCAGAATCAAAAGAAGCTTTAGAAATTTTGCGTCATAGTACAGCTCACTTAATGGCTCAAGCAATTAAAAGGCTGTATGGCAAAGAAGTAAACCTTGGCGTAGGACCAGTGATAGAAGGTGGATTCTATTATGACATCGACCTTGAGGAATCCCTTTCTCCAGAGGACCTTCCGAAAATCGAAAAAGAAATGGCGAAAATCGTTAACGAAAATATCGAAATCGTGCGTAAAGAAGTAAGCCGTGCCGAAGCTGTACAGTTCTTCAAAGCAGCCGGTGACCCCTATAAGCTTGAACTAATTGAAGCAATTCCTGATGATGAGACAGTGACAATTTATGAGCAAGGTGATTTCGCTGATCTTTGCCGTGGTGTCCATGTACCTTCAACTGGAAAAATTAAAGAATTTAAATTGTTAAGCATTGCCGGAGCATACTGGCGCGGAGACAGCAAAAACAAAATGCTTCAGCGTATTTACGGTACAGCTTTCTTCAAGAAAGAGGATTTAAAAGAGCACCTTCGCTTATTAGAAGAAGCGAAAGAACGTGACCATAGAAAGATTGGTAAAGAGTTAAACCTGTTTACTAGCTCACAATTAGTTGGTCAAGGGTTGCCGTTATGGCTTCCAAAAGGTGCAACAATCCGTCGAGTTGTTGAAAGATATATTGTTGATAAAGAGCAACGTCTAGGATACGACCATGTTTACACTCCAATTATGGGAAGCGTGGATTTATACAAAACTTCAGGCCACTGGGATCATTACCAAGAGGATATGTTCCCGATAATGGATATGGATAACGAGCAATTGGTTCTTCGTCCAATGAACTGCCCACACCATATGATGGTGTACAAAAATGCGATTCACAGTTATCGTGAACTCCCAATCCGGATTGCTGAGCTTGGAACTATGCACCGTTATGAAATGTCTGGAGCTTTATCAGGTTTACAGCGTGTACGCGGAATGACTTTAAATGATGCTCATATATTTGTCCGACCAGACCAAATCAAAGATGAGTTTAAGCGGGTTGTTAATCTTGTGTTAGAAGTTTACAAGGATTTCAACATTAATGACTATTCCTTCCGTCTATCCTACCGTGATCCACAAGATACTGAAAAGTATTTCGATGATGACGCGATGTGGGAAAAAGCGCAAAGTATGCTGAAGGAAGCAATGGATGACTTAGGCCTTGATTATTATGAAGCAGAAGGAGAAGCAGCTTTCTACGGTCCTAAACTTGATGTGCAAGTTAAAACAGCATTAGGAAAAGAAGAAACACTTTCTACTGTACAATTAGACTTCTTGCTTCCTGAACGTTTTGATTTAAATTATGTTGGGGAAGACGGCAAGCAGCACCGCCCAGTGGTTATCCACCGTGGAGTCGTGTCAACAATGGAACGCTTTGTAGCCTTCTTAATTGAAGAATACAAAGGAGCATTCCCAACTTGGCTTGCACCCGTACAAGTACAAGTCATCCCTGTTTCACCTGATGTGCATTTTGACTTTGCAAAGCAGGTACAGGAACAACTACAAAACCAAGGCTTCCGTGTTGAATTAGATGCCCGTAATGAAAAAATCGGCTACAAAATCCGTGAAGCACAAATGCAAAAAATTCCATATATGCTCGTTGTCGGTGACAAGGAAGTAGAAGAAAATGCCGTAAACGTCCGCAAATATGGCGAGCAAAAATCAGCAACAGAGCCATTTGCACAATTCCTTGAATCACTAAAGGCTGAAGTGAAAAGGGGTTAACATTCTAAAAAGCTGTGTTAAAGCGTAATATTGATATTAGCACTGTTGATTTACGCGGAAGGCACGAAGACTCCTGCAGGAGGACGGGACAGGGGAGACCCCGCAGACGCTTTAGCGTCGAGGAGGCTTCCCGAACCGCCTGCGGAAAGCGAAGTGCCTGGAGCGGAAATCAACAGCCCCATTTAGCAAAGCAAAAAAAGAAAAAATTTCTATTGAATAATTCTTCGTTTCTTGATAGAATAAATTTCGTTGTCATACGAAATGCATGTTTGACATCACGTCTTTGCTTATGTTATAGTAACTAAGGAAAATTGAATACTAGTTTTGGGAAAAGAAGAAGCACCCGCTTCTCACCTGATTGACGCAATTGGCAGTTGGCAGGTTTTACGTGAACTTTTTAGTTTATTACTTTTGTTTCGTAAAGTGTGGGTGTATTACATCCGCACTTTTTTATTTGCTTAAACAAAGAATCTAAAGTTGTTCAGTACTTGCCGATGCAGCAAAAGTCAGATGTTCTTGACCCGGATGTTGTATTCGTGAAAACCTTGGAGGTGGCTAATTATTAGCAAAGACATGTTGTTAAATGAGGGTATTCGCGCTCGCGAAGTTCGCCTAATCGATCAAAACGGCGAGCAATTAGGGATTAAAACCAAATTTGAAGCGCTGGAGATTGCCGGACGAGTGAATCTTGATTTGGTACTAGTTGCACCAAATGCGAAGCCTCCGGTAGCCCGAATTATGGACTATGGCAAATTTAAATTCGAGAATCAAAAGAAAGAAAAAGAAGCTCGAAAGAATCAAAAGATTATTGTTACAAAAGAAGTTCGTCTCAGCCCAACAATTGATGAGCATGACTTTAATACAAAACTTCGCAATGCGATTAAGTTTTTGGAAAAAGGCGACAAGGTAAAAGCTTCAATCCGCTTCAAGGGCCGGGCGATTACCCATAAAGAAATTGGTCAACGTGTATTAGACCGTTTTGCTACTGAGTGCAAAGAAGTTGCAACAATCGAGTCTCATCCAAAAATGGATGGACGAAGCATGTTCCTCGTTCTAGCACCTAAAACTGAAAAGTAATAAGGAGGACTATCCCAATGCCAAAAATGAAAACTCACCGTGGCGCTGCAAAGCGTTTCAAGAAAACTGGTTCTGGTAAACTGAAGCGTTCACACGCTTATACTAGCCACTTATTTGCAAACAAATCTACAAAAGCTAAGCGTAAGCTTCGCAAAGCTTCACTTGTTTCTAAAGGCGATTTCAAACGCATCCGTTTCTTATTAACAAATCTTAAATAATCGTTAACGATTGATATAGGAGGAAAAATTCATGCCACGTGTAAAAGGCGGTACAGTTACGCGCAAGCGTCGTAAAAAAGTTATTAAATTAGCAAAAGGTTATTATGGTTCAAAACATACATTATATAAAGTAGCTAACCAACAGGTTATGAAATCTTTAATGTATGCATTCCGCGATCGTCGTCAAAAGAAGCGCGACTTCCGCAAACTTTGGATTACTCGTATCAACGCAGCAGCTCGTATGAACGGTCTTTCTTACAGCCGTTTAATGCATGGCTTAAAGCTTGCTGGTATCGAAGTAAACCGCAAAATGCTTGCTGAATTAGCAGTAAGTGATGCAAACGCATTTGCTGAATTAGCAAACGTTGCAAAACAACAACAAGCGAAATAATTTTACGATAAAAGCCATTCTCATAACGAGGATGGCTTTTTCTATAAGGGAGACGGGGAAATGATTTTAGGTGCCTATATCATGATGAACCTAATTGGTTTAATCGTAATGAAAGTAGATAAAGACCGAGCGAAAAAACATCAATATCGAATCAGTGAAAACACTTTGTGGCTAATTGCTATATGTGGGGGAGCCGTTGGTACTACAGCGGGAATGCAGCTTTATCGTCATAAAACAAAGCATTTAAACTTTAAAATTGGCTTTCCTTTACTAGCTGTAGCGGAGGTCATTCTTTTGGGCTATTTTTTCACGGTGTAGACATAACAGCATGACCCTATCTATATGCTTAATTAACAAGCAAGATAACACCTAGGGGGCATGTTACATGAATGAGGACTTGTCTTTGCTGTTAGTCATGGTGGAAGCTGGCGGCATTATTGCTCCACTTGCTTTCGTTGTATTTCATTTGCTTCGATCATTCTTATTTATTCCTGTATCAGTTGTTGTCGTAGCAGGTGGTGTTCTGTTTGGAACTTTATGGGGAACTATTTATTCGGTTATCGGTTTAATGGGGGTTAGCGTCTTTTTCTATGTTTTTATTGATAGAATGCCAAAGACCCAGGAGCGTATTATAAAAATAAAAAATCGTTGGTTCGGTGAATTTCGGAATCTTACCGTTGGTCAAATTGCTATTTTAAGACTTATTCCATTTGTACATTATCATCTATTAAGCTTTTGTTTAAAACAAAGAAAACCTAAATTTAAAGATTACATGAAGGCATCATTAATAACGAATATCCCCATCGCTTTTTTCTTTACTATCTTTGGAGAGTATATCAGCACTTTTACCCCTTCTGTTATTGTAATGATTCTTATCGGATTAACTTGTCTTGTTTATCTGTTGAGAGAGAAGCAAAATGTGATTAAATGGAAGGACTTCTTTAAAAGAAAAACAGAAAAAGCCGCTGGATAGGCGGCTATTTTTGATGTAAAAATTCATGTATCGGACTTTTCCAGTTGATTTGTGCAACTGGATATTTTTCGTGTATCTTTTTTTCGATAAAATAAAAATCTTCCTTAGCCATTCCTTGAATGGAAGTGGAATGAACCGGTGTAAGCGAAATAGAAACAACATCTATACTGTTTTTCGTAGCACCTAAGTATTTTTCTCCCATAAATACGGCACCGTTGTAGGTAAGTTGAAAATTCTTAATTACCTCATCATTATCTAACAGTAAAAAGCGTTTGTGTTTTCGGGCTGCTTCTAATTTACGGGTTGGTTTGAGGAGGAATTTAATCGTCCCAAAAATCAAGAAGATGAACAAGAAAACTAACAGTATGCGCAGCAGCCAAACCATGGTATTCCCTCCTGACCTTTTTCCTACTATACGGATTGTAATGAGAAAAGTTTCATTCTCCCCACAGTTTGATATAATTTTTGCAGAGGAGTGATAAAATGCAACTAGAAAAATTATTTAGAATGCAACGTGGATTGGATCTGCATATTGAAGAAAAGCATGGATTACAGAACGAAGATTTATTCGATAGAAAGGTTCTGGCTTTGCTGGTTGAGCTCGGAGAATTAGCAAATGAAACGCGCTGTTTCAAGTTTTGGAGTATCAAGCCATCATCGGAAAAAAGTGTTGTTTTAGAGGAGTATGTTGATGGAATTCATTTCATATTATCGTTAGGAATTGAATGTGATTTTCAAAACCTCGAATATAAATTTGATTTGGAACCAGCATCAGTGAGCACTACAGAGCAATTTCTTTTGATTTATGAAAAAGTAAATAAATTTAAGGACAGCAAAAATGAACTTGATTTCAAAACATTGCTTAATTCCTATCTGCAGCTTGGTACCCTGCTTGGCATTTCCTATGAAGAAATGGAAAAAGCATATTTTACAAAAAATGAAGTAAATTATCAAAGACAGCAGAATAACTATTAGCTGTAGATATGCATGATTTTTTTGTATAATGAATTTCGAGCATACATAAAAGGGGGCGAAGCAATGACTAAAATGGATGAAACCTTGACCATGTTTAAGGATCTAACAGATGCTAATGGGATTCCCGGCAACGAGCGGGAAGTTCGCGAAGTAATGAAAAAGTACATAGCACCATATGCGGATGAAGTCACAACTGATGGACTTGGCAGTTTAATTGCCAAGAAGGTCGGAAAAGAAGGCGGCCCGAGAATTATCGTGGCAGGCCATTTAGACGAAGTTGGCTTTATGGTAACTCAGATTGATGATAAGGGTTTCCTGCGTTTTCAAACAGTAGGCGGCTGGTGGTCACAAGTCATGCTTGCACAGCGCGTTACCATTGTTACCAAAAAAGGTGATATCATTGGTGTCATCGGGTCGAAGCCACCACACATTTTACCGGCGGAAGCTCGTAAGAAACCAGTAGAAATAAAAGATATGTTTATTGATATCGGTGCCTCAAGCCGTGAAGAGGCTATGGAATGGGGCGTGCTGCCTGGTGATATGGTCGTTCCATATTTTGAATTTACGGTCATGAATAATAAAAAATTGCTTTTAGCAAAAGCATGGGATAACCGAATTGGCTGTGCGATTGCCATTGATGTAATGAAGCAATTAAAGGGTACGGAACATCCGAATGAAGTTTACGGTCTTGGAACAGTCCAGGAAGAAATTGGCTCTCGAGGTGCACGTACTTCTGCGGAAAAAATTAATCCCGATATTGGTTTTGCTGTAGATGTAGGGATTGCTGGGGATACTCCTGGAATTTCCGAAAAAGAAGCAATGAGCAAAATGGGGAAAGGGCCGCAAATTATCCTTTACGATGCTACCCTTGTGGCACATAAAGGCTTGCGTGATTTTATTATCAATGTGGCTGAAGAGTTAAATATCCCTTATCAATTCGATGTGATTCCTGGCGGCGGAACAGACGCTGGTCCTATTCATACAACGCACAATGGTGTTCCTTCAATACCAATTACAATAGCAACACGTTATATTCATACACACGCTGCTATGCTGCACCGTGATGATTACGAAAATGCAGTTAAGCTAATTGTTGAAGTCATCAAGCGTTTAGACCGTGAGATGGTTGATAAAATTACCTTTGAATAATGTTTTAAAACCCTCGACAAAAAAAGTCGAGGGTTTTTTTAACCATGTTATCGAATGAATTCATTTTTGCGATTTGGGTAAAGTGGGACCTCTCCACTCGACCTAAAATTTCCATTTATAGTTTTTCGGTCCCCATGGGCTACTATTAAAAAGCTGCCGAAATCCATTCGGCAGCTCTCAAGTTTATTATTTTAATCCACTTTCAAGTGTTGTAAGCATTTCTTTCTTTTCTTCCTCAGAGGAATTTTTCCAAATGACTTCAAATAATACACCTAACCCGGGGAGCATTTTTTCTTCACCATTTTGAATGGCATCAACAATCGTATCTTCTAATTCATCTTGAGAGTTACCAGCAACATTGTGAATTATGGCATTTCGTAAATTTAGGTTCATATGAATTCACTCCTTTTTTATCATGTATTACTCTAATATGTTTTCTAATTTTAGTTTTATTATGTATTTTTTTTGGGATATAATGAGAAAAAACACTGAAGGAGTACAAACTTGAAGCATATTGAATCCATTCAAAATCCAAAAGTAAAACAATGGAAAAAGCTGTTAACGAAAAAGGAACGAGATAAATCCGGGACATTTTTAGTAGAAGGCTTTCATTTAGTAGAAGAAGCATTAAAACAAAGCGATAGTGTTATGGAGATCATAGTCTCTGATAAGACAGGTCTTCCGCCGCGCTGGGATTCAGGAGAAACACCAGTCACCATCGTAACCGAGGAAATTTCAAATTCATTATCTGACACCGAGGCACCGCAAGGAATTTATGCAGTTTGCCGGCAGATTCAAATAGAAGTACCAGACGCGAAGACGTATCTGCTTATCGACGCCGTCCAGGATCCTGGAAATCTAGGGACAATGATTCGTACAGCGGACGCTGCTGGCATTGACGCTGTGGTGGTAGGAAAGGGAAGCGTAGATGTTTACAACTCAAAGGTACTTAGGTCCGCGCAGGGAAGTCATTTTCATCTGCCAATCATAAGAGGGGATCTTGATGAGTGGATAGAAAAGCTGCATGGAAAAAATATTTCTGTTTACGGAACAGCACTTGAAGGCGCTTCTGCATATACTGATATTTCAACAGGCGCGGCCTATGCGTTACTAGTTGGAAATGAGGGAAATGGGGTTAGTAAAGAGCTCCTAGCTAAAACAGATGCCAATCTTTATATTCCCATTTATGGCAAGAGTGAATCTTTAAATGTTGCAGTGGCAACGGGAATCCTGTTATATTTTTTGAAAAAATGACTATACTAGTTTGAATCAACAAGGAAAGTATTATATAATAATTTACATTATTGAAAAATAACAAAGACGTTGACGGAGAAAAGTAACTTATCAAAGACCATTTAGGGAGAAAGTGCCGTGACTGGAAGCACTTTTATGGGCATGATAGGAGAAGTTCACCTCCTGAGTTGGCACCGGGACCACAAAAATAAAAGCGAGCGCTTTGAGAATAGACTGATGTCTAGCTCCAGCGCCTAGCCCCTCGAGGTTGCTTCGGTCCACCCGATGAAGTCAAAAAACGACTTCACCGGATGGCCCTCCAGCACTTGTCGGGGCTGAACAAGGCGCTTCCGCTTTTCTGTGTAAAGGTGCACCGGCCTATGCCGTTATCCCAATGAAGCGAACACATGTGTTTAATACATACCGTGTTTACAAGGGTGGTACCGCGAATTATAAACCTCGTCCCTTTCCAGGGATGGGTTTTTTTTGTTTTTGTGGAAGAAGCTGCCCGAAATTTGCACATTAAAAAAGGAGGAAACACGATGCAAGAACGTTTAAAGGAATTGCAGCAGGAAGCTATTCAAAAAATTGAACAGTCTTCAAGCTTAAAAGAATTGAATGACATCCGCGTGGCATATTTAGGTAAAAAGGGACCCATTACGGAAGTCCTCCGTGGTATGGGTAAGCTTTCAGCAGAAGAACGCCCAATTATGGGTGCACTTGCAAATGAGGTCCGTGAAGCCATTGCTACCGTTTTAGAAGCGAAACAAAAAGGGTTAGAAGAGGCTGCCGTTTTAGAAAAACTAGCTTCCGAATCAATTGATGTTACACTTCCTGGAAGACCTGTTAAAGTTGGTAACCACCATCCATTAACAAGGATCATTGAAGAAATTGAAGACTTATTTATTGGAATGGGTTATCAGGTGGCGGAAGGTCCTGAAGTAGAGCAGGATTATTATAACTTTGAGGCTCTAAATTTACCGAAGGGTCACCCTGCTCGCGATATGCAGGATTCCTTCTATATTACAGATGAAATTTTACTACGCACACACACTTCTCCAGTACAGGCGCGAACAATGGAAAAGAACCAAGGGAAAGGTCCTATCAAAATTATCTGTCCAGGTAAAGTGTACCGCCGTGATAATGATGATGCGACACACTCACATCAGTTCATGCAGATTGAAGGACTTGTCGTTGGCGAAAATATCCGTATGAGCGACCTTCATGGAACATTAGAGATTTTTGCGAAAAAAATGTTTGGTGAGGACCGTGAAATAAGATTACGTCCAAGTTTCTTCCCGTTCACTGAGCCATCTGTTGAAATGGACATTTCTTGTATGATTTGCGGCGGACATGGCTGTAATGTTTGTAAGAAAACAGGCTGGATTGAAATTCTTGGAGCAGGAATGGTACATCCAAACGTTCTTGAAATGGCTGGATATGATTCTAAAAAATATACTGGATTTGCATTCGGTATGGGGCCAGAGCGGATTGCAATGTTGAAATACGGCGTCGATGACATCCGTCATTTTTACACAAACGATGTACGGTTCTTAAAACAATTTTCTAAACATGAGTAAAATTAAAAGCGGAAGCCCCTAGGCGCTGCAGCTAGATATAAAAAAGGAGGAGCATAAAATGTTCGTTTCATATAAATGGCTCCAGGATTATGTAAACTTATCCGGAGTATCGGCTTCTGAATTAGCTGAAAAAATTACGAAAAGCGGGATTGAGGTTGAGGGTGTAGATGTCCTTAACGAAGGAATTACAGGAGTAGTAGTTGGTCACGTTGTTGAGCGTGTTCAGCACCCAAATGCCGATAAACTAAGCAAATGCCAAGTGGATATTGGTCAAGGTGAACCTGTTCAAATTATTTGCGGCGCACCCAATGTCGCACAAGGTCAAAAGGTAGCTGTGGCAACAGTTGGTGCGGTACTACCGGGTAATTTTAAAATTAAGCGTGCGAAACTACGCGGCGAAGAATCAAATGGAATGATCTGCTCACTAACAGAACTTGGTATGGAAGCTAAGATTGTACCAAAGGAATATTCAGAAGGAATCTTTGTTTTCCCTCAAGACGCAGAGGTTGGTACTGACGCTATCGCGTTATTAAACCGTGACGATGAAGTCCTTGAGCTTGGCTTAACACCAAACCGCTCAGATTGCTTAAGCATGCTGGGTGTGGCTTATGAAGTCGCTGCGATTCTAGGAAAAGAAGTAAAACTTCCAGAAATCGATGTTCAGCCAGTAACTGAAAAAGCTACAGATTATATTACCGTTAAGGTAGAAGCAAATGAGGATAATCCTTTATATGCGGCAAAAGTCATTAAAAATGTCAAAATTGGTCCTGCACCACTTTGGATGCAAACAAGACTAATGTCTGCAGGAATTCGTCCACATAATAACGTAGTCGATATCACCAACTACATTTTATTAGAATATGGTCAGCCGCTGCATGCTTTTGACTATGATCGCTTAGGTTCAAAAGAAATCTTGGTTCGTCGTGCTAACGATGGTGAGAAATTCACAACATTAGATGATGTAGAACGCACATTAACATCTCACCACTTAGTGATTACAAACGGAACAGAGCCAGTTGCATTAGCGGGTGTAATGGGCGGTGCAAATTCTGAGGTAACTTCAGATACAATAACAGTATTGCTGGAGGCAGCTTATTTTACAGGAGGAACTGTAAGAAAGGCTTCTAAAGATCATGGATTACGCAGTGAAGCTAGCGCTCGATTCGAAAAGGGTGTCGATCCTAACCGCGTACGTGCTGCAGGTGAACGTGCTGCTTACTTGATGGCAAAATACGCTGGCGGCGAAGTATTAGAAGGTGCTTCTGAAGTTGATACACTAACCGTTGAACCAGCAGTGGTTTCGATCACTTTAGAAAAAATAAATAGTGTTATCGGCACCAACCTGACAGTTCAGGATGTTGAAGCTATCTTCGAACGTCTTCAATTTGCTGTCAATGTAGAGGAGAATGTAATTACAGTTACAGCTCCAACACGCCGTGGTGACATCAAAATCGAAGAAGACTTAATTGAAGAAGTAGCGCGTCTATATGGTTATGATAACATTCCGAAAACATTGCCAATCGGTTCCGCTACACCAGGTAAATTATCGGATTATCAGGAAAAGCGCCGGATTGTCCGTCAATATTTAGAAGGTGCTGGTCTTTTCCAAGCGGTAACCTATTCCTTAACTAGTGAGGAAAAAGCTGCACAATTTGCTCTTGAGAAACGTGACTTCATTCGTCTCGCTATGCCGATGAGTGAAGACCGCAGTATCCTGCGCTTAAGCATTATGCCGCAGCTGCTCGAAGTTGTAAAATACAACAGTGCTCGTCAAAACGACAGCCTCGCTGTTTATGAGACCGGTGCAGTATTTTTAGCGAATGGTAACGAAGTTTTACCTGAAGAACAAGAACATTTAGCAGGAGCAATTACTGGCCTATGGCACAGCCATTCATGGCAGGGTGAGAAAAAGGCTGTGGACTTCTATGTGTTAAAAGGCATTTTAGAGGGATTATTTGCCAAGCTTGGTCTTTCTGAAAGTGTGACATATGTTCAGGCCAAAGTGGATAATATGCACCCAGGAAGAACGGCTGAAATTCACTTAAATAGTGAGAGAATCGGCTTTATCGGTCAAGTCCACCCAACTATGCAAAAAGAATTAGATTTAAAAGATACCTATGTTTTCGAGCTTTCTTTAAAGGCAGTACTTGATGAAGCAACAGCAGCACTAAGATACGAAGCTATTCCACGCTTCCCATCGATCACAAGAGACATCGCTCTTGTCGTTGATAAAGAAACAGTATCAGGGCTGTTGAAGGACGTTATTCAACAAGCAGGCGGAAAACTTCTTAAAGAAGTTAGCGTTTTTGATCTATATGAAGGTGAACGTATGGAAGAAGGTAAAAAATCCATTGCCTACTCACTGAAATACATGGACCCAGAACGTACATTAACAGACGAAGAAGTAACAAAAGTTCATAACCAAGTACTTGAAGCCTTGAAGACTCAGGCTGGAGCAGTATTGAGAGGATAATAATAGAAAAAATGACCTAGTGAAAAATCAACTAGGTCATTTTTTTTATGTTGCATTAGCCCTTCTTTTTATTCACAAGTTTCATTGCTTTTTCGGTATTAGCAAAATGAAGCTTTACAAATTGAGGCAACACCTCTCGCCCTTTTTTCAAAATCAGCTTTGCTGCGGCTTCATCGACCTGGGATCCTGCTCCTTTTGGGATTTTAAATCCTGCTGATTCACTAAGCTTATCAAAATACTGAACAAAGGCATAACGTGCGAGAATCGACGCTGCTGCTACGGCAAGGTGGATACCCTCAGCCTTCGTGCTAAAATAAACATTTTCCTTCGCAACCTCTTTTTGATTTTTAACATGCTGATAATAAGTACTTTCTTGAACAAACTGGTCAATAAGAATCGCTTCAGGTTTAACTGGTGAAATCTTCTCAAGTACTTTTAGGATGGCTTGGTTATGTAGAATGGCCTTCATTTTGCCCTGGGACATGCCAGACTTTTGCAGCTGATTATACTTTTCATTTTTTAACGTCATTAGACTAAATGGAACAATATCTTTAATTACCTTTGCAATGGCAATGATTTTATCATCATTGAGATCCTTTGAATCTCTGACCCCTAATTCTTTTAATAAAGGAATATCTTCCTTCTTCACATAAGCAGCGACAACGGTGATTGGACCAAAAAAATCTCCAGTACCGACTTCATCGGAGCCAATAACGGACCAGTTGCTAAACCCTTGTGGAAGATTACCTTTAGGAGCACTTGATTTCACAGGAGCTTTTGCAGCTGCCTCGCCCCATCTGCTCGCCTCAGCTTCACTCCCACTTCCCTGAAATAAGACTTTCCCAGACTTATATGCTGTAATCATCGAGCCAGAAGTCTTAGCAGCAAACACACTTCCAAGAGGAGTTTTATCTAGCAATTTACCTTCATAGTAGCTTTTCATTTTATTAATTTCAGACATACTTAGATTTAGTACGACATTTCCCAAACCAAAACACTCCTTGACATTATTCTAAAAAAAGTAAAAAAACTCCAGTTAAAACTGTTTCTCTGTCTAGCTCCAGCGCCTAGCCCCTCGAGTCGCTTCGGTCCAACTGGTGAAGTCAAAGAGCGCGACTTCACCTGCTGGCCCGCAAGCAGCTGTCGGGGCTGAAAAAGGCGCTTTTGCTTTTCTCTTTTCGACACACATCCGTTCGTGTTATATTATAAATTAGGGATTTCTTCGAATCGAATGGAGGCAGTAATTTGTCAAATACAGAAAAAACTAGAACAACCGTTGATATATACGGAACTCAATACGTTATTTTAGGAACCGAAGACCAAAGTCATGTTAGACATGTCGCTTCCTTAGTTGACAAAAAAATGCGCGAAATTGGTTCCAGGAATCCATTACTTGATGTAAATAAACTCGCTGTATTAACTGCAGTGAATGCAGTCAATGATTATATTAAAATGAAGGAACAATTAGAGAAGCTGCAATCTGAACTACAAAAGGAAAAGGACTGAATAAGTCATGTTGGATTTAGCAATTATTTTATTATTAGTTTTTGGTTTTTTTATTGGATTAAAAAGAGGTTTCATTTTGCAATTAGTCCATTTAACAGGTTTTATTATTGCATACATAGTGGCAAATTTATACTATGATGATTTGGCGCCCAGATTAACGCTATGGGTTCCGTATCCGAATCTTGGTACTACTTCTCCTCTAAAACTATTAAGTGAGAACGGGAATATGGAGGAAGCTTTTTACCGTGCGATTGCCTTTGTGATTATTTTCTTCGCGGTAAAGATCTTACTACAAATAATTGGATCAATGCTTGACTTTATTGCTCATTTGCCTATTCTTAAGCAATTAAATGTATGGGCAGGCGGTATACTTGGTTTCGCGGAAGTCTATTTGGTTCTCTTCATTTTATTATATATTGCTGCGCTAGTTCCAATGGAATTTTTGCAAAAGCCTTTAGATGATTCCATTATGGGAAATCTGATTGTTAATCATACGCCATTTCTATCAGAACAAATTAAGAATATGTGGATAGAATATACTGCTGCGTTGACTTCTCTCTGAGGAGAGAATACCCTACTTCTCTCTAAGAGAGAAGTTTTTCTTTTAAAAGGTTAAAATAATAGCAAGGTGGGTGAAATTCATGGAGGTAAATAAGAAAGACTTAATTCGATTATTAGAAACAATCGCGGTTTACATGGAGTTGAAGGGTGAAAATCCTTTCAAGGTATCTGCCTTTCGAAAAGCTGCATCAGCACTTGAATTTGATGATCGCAGCTTATCTGATATCGAGGATTTTACCAAGTTATCCGGAATCGGCAAAGGGACCGCGGCTGTTATTGAAGAATACATAAATGAAGGCACTTCAACCGTATTAAAGGAACTTAAGGAAGAGGTTCCGAAAGGGTTAATTCCGTTACTACAATTGCCAGGGCTTGGCGGCAAGAAAATTGCAAAGCTACACAAAGAGCTGAGAATTGAAGATGCCACAACCTTGGAAGAAGCTTGTAAAGCAGGCAAAGTCCAAGCATTAGCTGGGTTTGGAAAAAAGACAGAAGAGAAAATTTTAAGCGCGATTGCCAATGCAGGCTCAAGACCAGATCGCCTGCCTCTTGCTTATATGCTGCCAATTGCCGATCAAATAGAGGCAAAACTTGCTGAACTTCCTGAGATTCATCAATATTCCCGGGCAGGAAGCTTGCGAAGAGTACGGGAAACCGTAAAAGACCTTGATTTTATCATTTCAAGTGAACAGCGAGAAAAAGTAAAACAATTTCTGCTGGAATTACCTAATATAAAAGAAATTATTGGAGCTGGAGATACAAAAGTATCACTTGTTTTTGGATATGATTATGATGTTTCTGTAGACTTTCGTCTCGTTAATCCAGAGGAATTCATCACAACTCTTCACCATTTTACTGGTTCAAAGGACCATAATGTCCGGATGAGACAGCTGGCTAAAGAACGTGGAGAAAAAATAAGTGAGTATGGTGTCGAAAATGTTGAGACTGGCGAAATTATTACTTTTTCATCAGAGGAAGAGTTTTTCAAGCATTTTGATCTTCCATTCATTCCACCAGAAGTAAGAGAAGATGGAAAAGAAGTAGAGGATTTTCCTGTGTACGAAGGTGAGTTAATTGAACTAAGTGATATAAAGGGCGACCTTCATATGCATTCCACTTGGAGCGATGGTGCTCACAAGATTGAGGAAATGGTGGAAGCTTGCCGTGCAAAGGGATATAAGTACATGGCCATAACGGACCACTCCCAATACTTAAAAGTGGCAAATGGACTGACACGTGAGCGACTATTGCAGCAAAAAGAAGAAATTAAAAAATTAAATGAAAAATACGATGATATCCTAATTTTATCAGGCGTTGAAATGGATATCCTGCCGGATGGCACGTTGGATTATGAGGATGATCTGCTGGCTGAAATGGATTTCGTAATCGCGTCCATTCACTCAGCTTTTTCACAGCCAAGAGAAAAAATCATGGAGCGGTTACGCACGGCATTAGAAAACGCGCATGTTGATATAATTGCCCATCCTACTGGCCGGAAAATTGGTCGACGTGAGGGTTATGATGTCGATATCGATATGCTGATAGAATTAGCAAAAGAAACAAATACCGCTTTAGAGCTTAATGCGAATCCTAATCGATTGGATCTGAAAGCTGAATATTTACGAAAAGCACAGGACGCGGGAGTTAAACTATTTATTAATACCGACGCCCATAAAAAAGAAACACTGTCACATATGGGTGTAGGGGTTTCCACAGCGAAAAAGGGCTGGATAAAAAAATCTTCGGTGATCAACGCACTTGAACCGAATGACTTACTAGAATTTTTGCATAATCGAAAATAGGGGGTTCTCCCATGCAAGAAAGAACGTTAAAGGTATTGGAATTTACAAAAGTGAGAGACCAGCTGATTGAGCATGCAGCTTCGTCTCTTGGAATAGATAAGGTAAAACGATTAGTACCATCAACAGATTATGAAGAGGTCGTTAAACTTCAGGCAGAAACAGATGAGGCAACGACCGTGTTACGGATAAAAGGAAATGTCCCATTATCAGGAATTCACGATATTCGAGCACATATTAAACGCTCGGTCATTGGGGGAGTACTTAGCTCGCATGAGTTGATTCAGGTTGCAAGCACCATTCATGCAAGCCGGCAAATGAAGCGATTTATTGAGGATATTGCCGAAGAAAGAACGGAAATTCCCATTTTATTGGAGCAGGTCGACCGGATTATTCCGTTAGTAAATTTGGAGGAATCGATTAGATATGCAATTGAGGAGAGTGGAGAGGTCCTTGATAGTGCGAGTGATCTGCTGCGTACATTAAGGAACCAACTGCGCTCGAATGAAGCACGTGTGCGTGAAAAATTAGAGAGTATGATTCGTTCATCCAATGCAGCAAAAATGCTGTCAGATTCCATTGTCACGATCCGTAACGATCGCTTTGTTATTCCTGTTAAACAAGAGTATCGCGGTCATTACGGCGGAATTATCCATGACCAGAGCTCATCGGGGCAGACTTTGTTTATAGAACCACAAGTAATCGTCCAATTAAACAATCAATTACAGGATATAAGAGTAAAAGAACAGCTTGAAATTGAAAGAATATTGACGGAGCTTTCTGCAAAGACCGCTGAATTTGAGTCGGAGCTGCACGTGATTGTTGAGATTCTAGCGAATCTTGATTTTATTTTTGCAAAAGCAAGATATGGCCGGAAGATGAAAGCAAGTATGCCTCACATGAATAATGAAGGACGAATTGCCTTATACAAAGCTAGACACCCGTTAATTCCAATCGATGAAGTGGTAGCGAATGATATTTTACTGGGGAAGGACTATACGACGATTGTCATTACCGGACCAAACACTGGTGGTAAAACAGTTACCTTAAAAACGCTCGGTTTATGTTCATTAATGGCACAGGCAGGTTTACAGGTTCCTGCTTATGATGGCTCAGAACTAGCTGTTTTTGATGCCATCTATGCTGATATCGGCGATGAGCAATCGATCGAGCAGAGCTTAAGTACCTTTTCTTCCCACATGGTAAATATCGTGGATATTTTGAAAAAGGTCGACTTTAATTCCCTTGTCCTATTTGATGAGCTTGGTGCAGGCACTGACCCTCAGGAAGGTGCAGCGCTGGCAATTTCTATTTTAGATGAGGTCCATAATCGAGGGGCGAGAGTGATTGCCACTACTCATTATCCAGAATTAAAGGCCTATGGATATAATCGCGAAGGTGTGTTAAATGCCAGTGTTGAATTTGATGTTGAAACGTTAAGTCCAACCTATAAGCTTCTTCTTGGAGTACCAGGACGAAGCAATGCATTTGAAATCTCAAAACGATTAGGGTTAAATGAACACGTTATTGAGGCAGCAAGATCTCATGTTAGTGAAGATACTAATCAAATTGATAAAATGATTGCGTCTCTTGAGGCGAGTAAGCGTCAAGCTGAGATCGAACATGAAGAAGCACGCGATTATTTAAGACAGGCAGAAAAGCTCCATCAGGATATGCAAAAGCAAATGATTGAGTTTTATGAGAACAAGGACTCGATGCTTGAAAAAGCGGCTGAACAAGCTGGTGAAATTCTTGAAGAAGCAAAGAGTGAGGCAGAAAAGGTTATTCGAGACCTTCGTAAAATGAGGATCGAAAAGCATGCTGATATTAAGGAGCACGAATTAATTGATGCAAAGCGCCGTCTGGAAGATGCGACTCCTGAAATAAAGAAATCTGCCGCTCAAATGAATAAGAAAACGAAGAAGCATACCTTTACGCCTGGAGACGAAGTGAAAGTTCTAACATTTGGTCAAAAGGGTACACTTCTAGAAAAAGTCACAAATAACGAATGGCAGGTACAAATCGGCATCCTGAAAATGAAGGTAAAAGAAAAAGATTTGGAGTATATCAGCACGCCGAAACCAGTAGAAACAAGACCAATGGCGATTGTCCAAGGCAGAGACGCTGATGTAAAGTTAGAGTTGGATTTACGCGGAGAAAGATATGAGGCTGCACTCATGAGAGTGGAAAAATATATAGATGATGCGTTATTATCAAACTATCCTCGTGTTTCAATTATTCACGGAAAAGGCACGGGAGCATTAAGACAGGGAGTCCAGGAGTATTTACGAAATCACCGTTCAGTTAAGAAAATACGTTTTGGAGAAGCTGGTGAAGGCGGTTCTGGAGTTACCGTAGTCGAATTTAAATAGGGCTGTTTTTAAGTAAAGTGCCTTAAATAATATCCGGGGAGAATAGGAATGAACCAGTTTTGGGATAACGTGTATATTCAAAGTGCTGCCAATTATAGTGTGGTTATTTTATGTGTGATTGTCTTTTTAGCCATTTTTGAGTTGGTGACGAAATATAAAAATTGGGAAGAAATCCAAAAGGGAAATATCGCGGTGGCAATGGCAACTGGAGGAAAAATATTCGGGATTGCTAATATCTTTCGTTACTCCATTGAACAGAATGATTCCTTAGTAACTATGGTTGGCTGGGGAGTATTTGGCTTTGTCCTTTTATTGGTTGGATATTTTATCTTTGAATTTTTAACACCTAAATTTAACATTGATCGTGAAATTCAAAATGATAACCGAGCTGTAGGATTCATTGCAATGATTTTATCTATAGGGTTATCCTTTGTCATAGGTGCAGGGATTTCGTAAGGGGAGAATAAATTGGAGACATTAGCTAAAGTACTTCTTGGTTTATGCGCCTTGTTTTTGCTAATTGGTTTGGGGTATATGTTATTTTAAAGTTGACATCATCGCTGAAAATTTCAGCGGTGAATTTTTTTGAAATTTTCGTGCTACAGTGAACATATATTGCTATTGTAATTGTTTAAAGAGTCTGACTATATTATAATGAAGGGGAAGTGGAAAATTTTACAATAGACTAAAAAGGAGGGTTATTAATGTATGATTCAAAGCCATGGCTCACATCTTACCCTGAGGAAATTCCTGCAGAACTGGAATTTCGAAAAGAACCTGTTCAGCAGTATTTAGTAGATGCAGCAAAAAGCTTTCCAGAAAAAACGGCAATTCATTTTATGGGCAAGGAAATGACATATAAAGAGCTTTACGATGAAGCACTATCCTTTGCCAGCTATCTCCAGCAGATAGGCATTTCAAAAGGTGACCGAGTTGCAATTATGCTGGCAAATACACCACAATCGGTCATAAGTTATTTTGGTATATTAATCGCTGGAGGAATTGTCGTTCAAACGAACCCGTTATATACTGAACGTGAACTTGAATACCAAATGAAGGACTCCGGAGCGAAAGCGATCATCACACTCGACATCCTCTATCCACGCGCTTCTAAGGTGATGCCGCAAACTAATTTGCAGCATATTATTGTAACCGCTATCAAAGACTACCTGCCATTTCCAAAAAATTTAGTTTATCCTTTTATCCAGAAAAAGCAATATGGAATTGTCGTTAATGTTAAACATGAAGGCAATACCCATTTATTTAAAGAAATCATAAAAATAAAGCCTAATAAACTCGTTGAATATGACTTTGATTTTGAAGAAGATGTTGCGCTGCTTCAATATACTGGCGGTACAACCGGTTCTCCGAAAGGGGTTATGCTGACACATAAGAATTTAGTAGCGAACTCCTCCATGTGTACGGCCTGGCTATATAAAGCAAAACCAGGTGACGAATCAGTCTTAGGGATTGTTCCATTTTTCCATGTCTATGGAATGACGATAGTGATGATTTTATCGGTCATGCAGGCGTATAAGATGATTATTTTACCGAAGTTTGACGCGCTAACCACATTAAAAACGATTCAAAAACAACGTCCTACCCTGTTTCCGGGAGCACCAACGATATATATCGGATTATTAAATCATCCTGATTTGAAAAAATACGATTTATCGTCAATTGATTCCTGTTTGAGCGGTTCTGCTCCACTTCCTATAGAAGTCCAAGAGGAGTTTGAGGCAGTTACAGGCGGGAAACTCGTTGAAGGATACGGATTAACAGAATCTTCTCCTGTCACACATGCCAATTTCTTATGGGACCGTGAACGGATAAAAGGCAGTATTGGTGTTCCTTGGCCAAATACAGAAGTAAGAATCGTTTCAATGGATGATGGCATAGACATGCCGGTCGGAGAAATAGGTGAGATTATCATTAAAGGTCCTCAAGTTATGAAAGGCTATTGGAATCGTCCAGAGGCTACGGAGGAAACCATTAAAGATGGCTGGCTGTATACTGGTGACCTTGGCTATATGGATGATAAAGGATATTTTTATGTAGTAGATAGAAAGAAGGATATGATTATTGCCGGAGGGTATAACATATACCCAAGAGAAATTGAAGAAGTATTGTATGAACATCCCGATGTATTGGAAGCAGTTGCTGCCGGAATACCGGATCCATATCGTGGAGAAACCGTTAAAGCCTATGTAGTGTTAAAGGAAGGCTCAAAAGTTACCTCAGATGAATTGAATCAATATGCCAGAAAATATCTAGCTGCTTATAAAGCTCCACGTTTATATGAGTTTAGAGAAGAATTACCAAAAACTGCAGTAGGGAAAATCCTTAGAAGAGCTCTTGTAGAAGAGGAAATGAGAAAAATAGAGGAAGAAAACAAAAAACATGCCTAATTCAGCACTTCTTTTTTTTGCGAAATATAACTTGTCCCTCTGGTGACAATAAAGTAATATAAAAAGTGTCCTTGTATTTCTTGACAGAAATACAACTAATATCTATTATAAAAATATGAATGATTATTCATTCATATTTTTCTTTTTTTACTATCAGAGTGTGATAATGAATAAATTCTATTTTGCACTCTGTTGATTTGTGCGGAAGGCACGAAGACTCCTGCGGGAGGACGGGGCAGGGGAGACCCCGCAGGCGCTTTGGCGCTGAGGAGGCTCCCCAGACCGCCCGCGGAAAGCGAAGTGCCTCGTGACAGGCAAAGACCGCCTGTCCCTGCGGTGCTTATTCAAAGAAGCTTTCCTTAGTGGAGCGCAAATCAACAGACACGTCAACAGCCAATTACTATTATACTTTCTTCGGGAGGAGGGAGAATTATTATGAAAAAAAATAAGCCAAAATACATGCAGATTATAGATGCAGCAGTTATTGCTATCGCAGAGGTAGGATATCATCAAGCACAGGTTTCTAAAATTGCAAAGCAAGCTGGTGTTGCTGATGGCACAATTTATCTGTATTTTAAAAACAAAGAAGACATTCTCATCTCACTCTTCGAAGAAAAAATGGGAAGCTTTATTGAAAAAATAGATGAAATGATTGCAGGAAAACAGACTGCGGCGGAGAAGTTATTAATGATGATAGAAGCTCATTTTAAAAACCTTTCTGATGATCATCACATGGCAATCGTAACCCAGCTTGAATTACGACAATCCAATAAGGAATTGCGTTTACGGATAAACAATGTTCTAAAAGGCTATTTACGAGTGATAGATAAAATCATCATTGAAGGAAAAGAAACGGGAGAGTTTTCAAGCGACCTCGATGTCCGCCTTGCCAGACAAATGATTTTTGGCACGATGGATGAAACCGTGACAACCTGGGTTTTAAATGAGGAGAAATACGATCTAGTTGCACTTGCTAAGCCTGTTCATCAGCTGCTGGTTAAGGCCTGCGGCAGGCAGTAATACTCAGGTGCAAGAGGAGGAGGGATTCTATTGGAATACTTAAAATGGTCTAATCAAGATTCAATTGTGACAATCACCATCGGACGTCCACCGGCAAATGCCCTCTCACAAGGACTATTAAGAGAACTGTCGGCTGTTTTAGACGAAATTGAACCTAATCGTGACATTAAGGTGATTGTTATTCACGGGGAAGGGCGATTCTTCTCCGCGGGGGCTGATATTAAGGAATTCACGACCGTAGCATCTTCCGAAGGATTTGCCAATCTTGGAAAGTATGGTCAAGATTTATTTGATCGAATGGAGAAGTTTCCTAAACCTATCATTGCTGCAATTCATGGCGCGGCACTTGGCGGCGGCTTGGAGCTGGCAATGGCCTGTCATATCCGATTAGTAGGAGAAAATACCAAGCTTGGTCTTCCAGAACTGCAGCTTGGATTAATCCCTGGATTTGCTGGAACACAGCGTCTTCCGAAATATGTTGGCGTTGCACGGGCAGCAGAAATGCTTTTCACGTCTGAGCCAATCACAGGAATGGAAGCGGTTCAATTTGGTCTGGCGAACCATGCATATCCAGAAAATGAGGTATTAGAACAAGCACTAAAATTAGCTGGGAAGATTACTAAGAAGAGCACAGGTTCATTAAAAGCCACAATCCAATTATTAAATTATGCAAAAAACGAAGAGTTTTACGAAGGCTCTAAAAAGGAAGCAGAGTTGTTCGGAGAAATATTTGTTTCTCCTGATGCAAAAGAAGGCATACAGGCCTTTATTGAAAAAAGGGAGCCAAATTTTAAAGGTGAATAACTTCTACTTAGAAGTTAATGATATTTTTTTAGGTTAAATTTTCTTAATCTTTGAAACAGAAAAAATCTTTGCATTAATAGGAGGGAAATCATGAACATTTATGTACTATTGAAAAGAACGTTTGATACGGAAGAAAAGATTACTATTTCCGGCGGAAAAATCAATGAGGATGGTGCAGAGTTTATTATCAATCCTTACGATGAATACGCAGTTGAAGAAGCTATCCAAGTCCGCGATGCAAATGGCGGTGAAGTAACGGTGATTTCAGTTGGCACGGAAGAGGCTGAAAAGCAATTACGTACAGCACTCGCAATGGGAGCAGACAAAGCGGTATTAATTAATACAGAAGAGACAAGCGAAAACGGCGATCAATTCACAACATCAAAAATCATTGCTGAATATCTAAAGGATAAAGAAGCAGACCTTATTATCGGTGGAAATGTAGCGATTGATGGCGGGTCTGGTCAAGTAGGTCCGCGTGTTGCTGAATTGTTAAACATTCCTTATGTTACGACCATTACTAAGCTTGAAATCGATGGAACAAATGTAACTGTTACCCGTGACGTTGAGGGTGATTCTGAAATTATCGAAACAAGCCTGCCATTATTGGTAACTGCTCAACAAGGGCTGAACGAGCCTCGTTATCCGTCACTGCCAGGTATTATGAAAGCAAAGAAAAAGCCGCTTGATGAACTGGAATTAGATGATTTAGATCTTGAAGAAGATGATGTTGAAGCGAAAACAAAAACAATTGAAATTTACTTACCGGCTAAAAAAGAAGCTGGAAAAGTGTTATCTGGAGATATAAATGATCAGGTAAAAGAACTTGTACACCTTCTTCATACAGAAGCAAAAGTAGTTTAATTGTAAATGCACGAAATCACTCAGAATAGCCAATAATGATTTGCAGGAGGGTAAAGGGATGACTAGAAAAGTATTAGTATTAGGGGAAACGCGTGACGGTTCATTACGTAATGTTTCTTTCGAAGCAATTGCTGCTGCGAAAACTGTAGCTGAAGGCGGAGAAGTAGTTGGTGTTTTAATCGGAGAAAATGTTAGCGCTTTAGGCGCAGAGTTAGTGCAATACGGTGCAGACCGTGTTGTAGTGGTTGAAGATGAAAAATTAAAACAATATACCTCTGACGGTTTTGCGCAAGCATTACTTGCTGTACTTGAAAAGGAAAGCCCAGAAGGTTTAGTTTTCGGACATACTTCACTAGGAAAGGATCTTTCCCCAAGAATTGCTGCTAAGCTTTCATCCGGCTTAATTTCAGATGCAACTGCGGTTGAAGTTGCTGGTGGAAATGTTGTCTTTACGAGACCTATATACTCTGGTAAAGCGTTTGAAAAGAAAATCGTAACAGACGGGTTAATTTTTGCAACTGTGAGACCCAATAATATTGCACCTCTTGCCAAGGATGAAAGCAGAACAGGTGATGTTGCCTCCTTAACGGTTGAAATTAAAGATCTTCGTGCGATTATCAAAGAAGTGGTTAGAAAAGCGAGTGAAGGTGTAGATTTAAGTGAAGCCAAAGTCGTAATCTCCGGCGGACGTGGTGTCAAGAGTGCAGAAGGCTTTGAACCACTTAAAGAATTAGCAAATGTATTAGGCGGCGCGGTTGGCGCATCCCGTGGTGCATGTGACGCGGACTATTGTGATTACTCTTTACAAATTGGTCAAACAGGTAAAGTTGTAACACCTGACCTTTACATTGCTTGCGGAATTTCTGGAGCAATCCAGCACTTAGCAGGGATGTCGAACTCTAAAGTAATCGTGGCGATCAATAAAGATCCAGAAGCAAATATTTTTAAAGTAGCAGATTACGGAATAGTTGGGGATCTATTTGAAGTAGTACCACTTTTGACCGAAGAGTTTAAAAAACTTAAAGTTCACTCATAATATATAGGGCGAGCAGTGGCAAACTGTTCGCCTTATTACATATAATAAGCCAGAATATGAAACGTATTTTAGGGAAAATTACTTCCGAGACAGATTATTAGCATGATGGTTTAAACAATGCTATACTTTCGATAGAAATTAGTATTTTTTTAGGAGGCAAAACAAATGGCTATTTCAAACGTAACCGATGCAAATTTCTCTGCTGAAACAGGCTCTGGTCTTGTTCTTGCAGATTTCTGGGCTCCATGGTGTGGACCTTGTAAAATGATCGCTCCAGTTCTTGAGGAACTTGATTCAGAAATGGGCGACAAAGTTAAAATCGTTAAATTAGATGTAGACGATAACCAAGAAACAGCGGCTAAATACGGCGTTATGAGTATCCCTACATTACTCGTTTTCAAAAACGGCGAAGTAGTTGACAAAGTAGTCGGCTTCCAGCCAAAAGACGCTTTAGCAGGTGTATTAGAAAAGCACGCATAAGCATAGATAACCTTAGCTAGATAATTCTGGCTAAGGTTTTTTATTTTTGGAAAAAGAATTAGGCTTTTCTTTATCCTAAGTTTGATTTAAAATTTTAGGATAGATAAAGACGGAGAGGAGCAGCTGGAATGAATGAAAACATCAAACAAAAACTAACACTGCTGCCTGATCAGCCTGGCTGCTACTTGATGAAGGACCGTCAGGGAACGATCATTTATGTTGGAAAAGCAAAAATACTGAAAAATCGAGTTCGATCTTATTTTACCGGGTCGCATGACGGAAAAACCTTCCGACTCGTAAATGAGATTGAAGACTTTGAATACATTGTTACCTCTTCAAATATTGAAGCACTGCTTCTTGAATTAAATTTAATAAAAAAATACGATCCTAAATATAATGTAATGCTGAAAGATGATAAAACCTATCCGTTTATTAAATTGACAGCGGAGAGACATCCGAAACTCATCATTACAAGAAAAGTCAAAAAGGATAAAGGTAAGTACTTTGGTCCTTATCCTAACGTCATGGCAGCGAATGAAACGAAAAAGCTGCTAGACCGAATCTACCCATTGCGAAAATGCTCAACCCTTCCAGACCGGGTGTGTTTGTACTACCATTTAGGCCAGTGCCTGGCACCATGTGTGAATGAAGTACATGAAGAGCAATACAAGCAAATGACCGATGAAATTACCCGCTTCCTTAATGGCGGATTTAAAGAGATTAAGAAAGATCTAACGGAGAAAATGACAAGTGCTTCTGAGGAATTAGATTTCGAGCGTGCAAAGGAATTCCGCGATAAGATTATTCATATTGAAACCATTATGGAAAAGCAAAAAATCACAATGACAGATTTTACGGATCGTGATGTGTTTGGCTATGCGGTAGATAAAGGGTGGATGTGTGTTCAAGTCTTCTTTGTGCGCCAAGGAAAACTAATTGAACGTGACGTTTCCATGTTCCCCATCTACAATGAGCCAGAAGAAGAAATTCTCACCTTCCTGGGTCAATTCTACGAAAAATCGAATCATTTTAAGCCGAAGGAAATTCTAATACAGGATGAAATTGATTTAAATATCGCGGAACAGCTTCTTCAAGTTAAAGTTCTCAAGCCGCAGCGCGGTCAGAAAAAGGATCTTATTAAAATGGCGATCAAAAATGCAAAAATAGCATTAAATGAGAAATTTTCACTAATCGAAAAGGACGAGGTAAGGACCATTAAGGCTGTTGAAAATCTCGGTGAGCTTATGGGTATTTATACCCCGCATCGAATTGAGTCTTTCGATAATTCTAATATTCAAGGGACAGATCCTGTATCTGCGATGGTAGTCTTCATCGACGGGAAGCCAAATAAGCGTGAATACCGTAAGTATAAGATTAAATCGGTTAAGGGTCCTGATGATTATGAATCGATGCGAGAAGTAACAAGAAGAAGGTATTCTAGGGCGTTAAAAGAGGAACTGCCGCTGCCGGACCTTATTATTATTGATGGTGGAAAAGGACATGTGGAGTCTGTTAGAGATGTCCTCGAAAACGAGCTTGGCTTGGATATTCCATTGGCTGGTTTGGTGAAGGATGATAAGCACAAGACTTCGCAGCTTTTATATGGCAATCCCCTTCAAATTATCCCGCTTGGAAGAAACAGCCAAGAGTTTTATTTATTACAAAGAATTCAGGATGAGGTTCACCGGTTTGCGATTACCTTTCATCGTCAAACCCGTGGGAAAAGTGCGTTTCAATCGCTGTTGGACGATATTCCAGGTGTCGGTGAAAAACGTAAAAAGCAGCTTTTAAAGGAATTTGGTTCCGTTAAGAAAATGAAGGAAGCCACATTTGAAGAGTTTAGAGCCATCGGAATTCCAGCTCCTGTGGCGGAGGAATTAATTAAAAAACTTCAATTATAGTGATTGTCAGAAAAATGCCACTATGCTATAATGAGTGGAAATTATATTACTATCACTTTTTAATACTAAAGTGAAGGTAGAGGTGCGAGCTTCAATAGTAGTGATTCGGAGAAGTATGAGCTTCCGCGATGAATCATGAAAGGGGATGGTCGCCGAAGTGAAGAAAGACTCATTTCTTTCTTTGCTGGTCTGAGCATTTAATAAATGCCGGATTGTCAAGACAATTGTCTTGGAGAGCTATCTTACATTGTAGACGCAGAATTTTTTTGTGTATTCAAGCAATGAGATGCCTTCTCATTGCTTTTTATTTTTTTTGCGGGGAAAACTATAATGATAGCTAAACCTATAACTGAAAGCAGGGGAAAAGATGGGTTTAATTGTACAAAAATTTGGTGGTACTTCGGTTGGAAGTGTAGAGAGAATTTTAAACGTTGCAGCGCGCGTTAAATCTGAAACTGATCAGGGGAATCAGGTTGTTGTGGTTGTCTCCGCAATGGGGAAATCAACGGATCAACTGGTAAATCTTGCGAAGGAAATTTCTGGACAGCCCAATAAACGGGATATGGATATGCTTTTAAGCACGGGAGAACAGGTAACAATTTCGTTATTGTCCATGGCTTTAAATGAGCAAAATCTTCCTGCTGTATCGTTTACTGGCTGGCAGGCAGGAATTGTTACAGAGCCAGTTCATGGTAATGCTCGTATTACTACGATAAATACAGAATCTGTAAAGAATCAGCTTGCTGACGGTAAAGTGGTAATTGTCGCAGGTTTCCAAGGGATTACAGAAACTGGGGAGATTACGACTCTTGGTAGAGGCGGCTCCGATACGACAGCGGTAGCACTAGCTGCAGCACTAAACGCCGATAAGTGTGATATTTATACAGATGTAACAGGTGTTTTCACCACTGACCCAAGATATGTGAAGAGTGCACGTAAATTACAGTCCGTTTCTTATGATGAAATGCTCGAGCTGGCTAATTTAGGTGCAGGAGTACTGCATCCAAGAGCAGTAGAATTTGCGAAAAACTATCAAGTTAAACTTGAGGTTCGCTCAAGTATGGAGAGAGTAGAAGGAACAGTAATTGAGGAGGAAGCATCAATGGAACAAAACCTTGTAGTCCGTGGAGTGGCATTTGAAGATGAAATCACAAAGGTAAGTGTGTTAGGTCTTGCCAATTCTTTAACCAGTTTATCAACCATTTTTACAACCTTAGCTGAGAACCATTTGAACGTGGATATTATTGTTCAAAGCACAACAGAGGCAGAAACAGCAAATCTTGCATTCTCCATTAAAACGCAGGACCTTATGGAGACATTAAATGTCCTTGAAAATAGCAAAGATGTTCTGAACTACGAACAGCTTGACGCTGAAAACAAACTGGCAAAGGTATCAATCGTTGGATCAGGGATGATCTCAAACCCTGGAGTTGCAGCGAAGATGTTTGAAGTATTAGCGGAAAACGAGATTCAAATTAAAATGGTCAGCACCTCAGAAATTAAAGTTTCAGCAGTAGTCGAAGAAAAACACATGCTCAAAGCAGTAGAATTACTGCATCAAGCATTTGGCCTTTCTGCAGACAGCCAATAATTAGAAAAAGCTTTCATCGGGATCTCCTGATGAAAGCTTTTCTACATACTAAATCGTGTCCTTACGATCCCATTTGACGGTGAATAGGACTTTGTTGGCTTTTTTTACTGGGTGTTCGAAGGTTTCGGCGATGACTTGTTTTTGGAGTTCGATTTGTTGAGCTAGAAAGCCAGCTTCAATTTGGAAGTAATGTTCGGCTTTTGATTTGACTCGCGAAACGATCAGCGGGCTGACAAGTTCAAATTCAATCTCATCTTTACGCTCTTTTTTTAATTCGAGCTGTCCCCACGAAGCTTTTGAGAAAAAATCGATGATTTCATCAAGGCTGTTTAAAGGGTGGTTGCGAGCTAACCGTTTTCCTGCCCAGTAAAGGATTTCAGGTGTGTCCTTTCCTAAAATATCTGGCAGTATGAATTCTCGAATCAATTCATAACCAAACAATGAAATATTTCTTGGTTCATTCGATTCTAAAGTAAGTTCGACGGCAGTACTTTCATTCATTTTGCTTCCCCTCTTTCTACCATTCTATTATATACAATTACGGCTTTAAGTTAAGAACACTTTTTATGAAATATAGTGTAAAGCGTTAGAGTGGTAAAGGATTGTTATTTTGCAATACGATAGCCTGTCTTTCATCATAATTATGTTTCCCATTTATGAGAAGGGGCTATTGAAAAAAAATAATTATTTATTGTAATTCTACTGGATTTAATGCAAGGAAATTCCATTTGTAAGACATAAAACTTATAATTTATTATAATATCAATATATTTTAAAAATTTTATTTTTATGGAATTTTTGTGTATCCGTTTTCTTGACGCTAATACCCGATGGGAGTAAAATGGACTTGTCACATTATTGTCACACTGGTGCTAAGTTAGTGAATTCTATTTAAAAACAATAGAGACAAAATGCTTAACATCATTTTAAAAATTCAAGGGGGGTTAATTATGGCGGGGAATCGAGAGTTTTTGAATCGAAGATTACATTCATTACTAGGAGTAATTCCAATAGGTTTATTCCTTATGCAGCATCTAGTAGTCAATCATTTTGCTACAGGAGGAGCTGAGTCCTTTAACAAAGCTTCAGATTTTATGGGGAACCTTCCCTTTAAAATTGTCCTAGAAACTGTAATTATTTATTTACCAATTCTTTTCCATGCGATCTATGGGCTTTATATTGCTTTTACCGCAAAGAACAATGCAGGGAAATATAGTTATTTCAGAAACTGGATGTTCTTATTACAGCGTGTATCAGGTGTCATTACTTTAATCTTTATCACATGGCACGTGTGGCAAACTCGCGTTGCAGCAGCTTTTGGTGCGCATGTTAACTATGACATGATGGCAGATATCCTATCTTCACCATTCATGCTTGTTTTCTATTTGATTGGTGTCATTTCAACAATCTTCCACTTTGCGAACGGTTTGTGGTCATTCTTGGTAAGCTGGGGTATTACAGTTTCCCCTCGTTCTCAAGTAATTTCTACATATTTTACAATTGGGGTTTTCGTAGTCCTTACAATTGTAGGAGTTAGAGCAATATTAGCATTTGTTTAAAAAAATTACTTCATACTCTGTATTGAAAATATCGGATTTTTGGATTAAGGGAGTGAGTCATAATGAGTAAGGGTAAGGTGATCATAGTTGGCGGCGGCTTAGCTGGCTTAATGGCAACCATCAAAGTTGCAGAACAAGGAACACCAGTAGAATTATTTTCACTTGTTCCAGTTAAACGTTCCCACTCTGTTTGTGCCCAAGGCGGTATGAATGGAGCAGTAAATACAAAAGGAGAAGGCGATTCTCCATGGATTCACTTTGATGACACTGTCTATGGTGGAGACTTCTTGGCTAACCAGCCGCCAGTTAAGGCGATGTGTGAGGCGGCACCTGGAATTATTCACTTAATGGACCGGATGGGTGTTATGTTCAACAGAACTCCTGAAGGACTTTTGGACTTCCGCCGTTTCGGAGGTACACAGCATTCACGAACAGCATTTGCTGGTGCAACCACAGGTCAGCAGCTGCTTTACGCATTGGACGAGCAGGTACGTCGTCATGAAGTTGCAGGATTAGTAACAAAGTACGAAGGCTGGGAATTCTTAGGCGCAGTAGTCGATGACGATGGAGTTTGCCGTGGGATTGTTGCTCAGAACCTTACAACAATGGAGATTAAATCCTTTGCTGGCGATGCTGTTATTATGGCAACCGGCGGCCCTGGAATCATCTTCGGAAAAACAACTAACTCTGTTATTAATACAGGTTCCGCTGCATCTATCGTATATCAACAAGGTGCATATTATGCAA
Source organism: Neobacillus canaveralius (assembly GCF_047237705.1). Taxonomy (NCBI): domain Bacteria; kingdom Bacillati; phylum Bacillota; class Bacilli; order Caryophanales; family Bacillaceae; genus Neobacillus; species Neobacillus canaveralius. The sequence goes on from NZ_JBDFLL010000001.1 coordinate 1,450,307, forward strand.
ATGGTGAGATGATTCAGATTCATCCAACTGCTATTCCTGGTGATGATAAACTTCGCTTAATGAGTGAATCTGCACGTGGTGAAGGCGGACGTGTTTGGACATATAAAGACGGAAAACCATGGTACTTCCTAGAGGAAAAATATCCTGCTTACGGAAACCTGGTACCACGTGATATTGCAACACGTGAAATTTTCTCTGTCTGTGTGGATCAGAAGTTGGGTATTAACGGCGAAAACATGGTATACCTAGATCTTTCACATAAGGATCCTAAAGAATTAGACATTAAACTTGGTGGAATCATTGAAATCTATGAAAAATTCATGGGTGATGATCCACGTAAAGTTCCAATGAAAATTTTCCCTGCCGTGCACTATTCAATGGGTGGACTATGGGTTGATTATGACCAAATGACAAATATTCCTGGACTGTTTGCTGCCGGTGAATGTGATTATTCACAGCACGGTGCGAATCGTTTAGGTGCGAATTCATTACTTTCTGCTATTTATGGCGGTATGGTCGTTGGACCAAATGCGGTTAGATACATTAATGGTCTAGAGAAGAGCTCAGACGCTGTATCATCAACTGTATTTGATCGTCATGTAAAGGAACAAGAGGATAAGTGGGCTTCTATCATGTCATTAAATGGTACTGAAAATGCTTACGTTCTTCATAAAGAGCTTGGCGAATGGATGACTGATAATGTGACAGTTGTTCGCCACAACGACAGACTATTAAAGACAGATGATAAGATTCAAGAGTTATTAGAACGTTATAAAAATATTAACATTCAAGATACAAGTAAATGGAGCAATCAAGGAGCAACCTTTACGCGTCAATTACAAAACATGCTTCAATTGGCACGCGTAATCACAATCGGTGCTTACAATCGTAATGAAAGCCGCGGCGCGCATTATAAGCCTGAATTCCCGAACCGTGATGATGAAAACTTCTTAAAAACAACAATGGCAAAATTTGTTGATGGCTCATCTGCACCAGCTTTCCATTACGAGGAGATTGACGTTTCCTTAATCAAGCCTCGTGAACGCAACTATGCAAAAAAGAAAGGGGAGTAGGAACACATGTCTGAAAATAAAACAGTAAAATTTATTGTTACCCGTCAAGATAGCCCTGATTCTGCTCCTTATGAAGAGGAGTTTGAACTAGCCTATCGTCCGAATATGAACGTTATTTCTGCTTTAATGGAAATTCGTAGAAACCCGGTCAATACAAAAGGACAAGCTACTACACCGATTACTTGGGATAGTAACTGTCTTGAAGAGGTTTGTGGAGCATGTTCAATGGTGATTAACGGTAAACCGCGCCAGTCTTGTTCTGCATTAGTTGATCAGCTTGAGCAGCCAATCCGTTTAGAACCAATGAGAACATTCCCTGTTGTACGTGACCTTCAGGTAGACCGCAGCAGAATGTTTGATGCGTTAAAGAAAGTAAAAGCTTGGATTCCAATCGATGGAACGTACGATTTAGGACCTGGTCCACGTATGCCAGAGAAAAAGCGTCAATGGGCTTACGAACTTTCAAAATGTATGACATGTGGTGTCTGCCTTGAGGCTTGTCCAAATGTAAACAGCAATTCAAGCTTTATTGGTCCTCAGCCACTTTCACAGGTACGTTTGTTCAATGCACATCCTACTGGTGAAATGAATCGCGCAGAGCGCTTAGAGGCAATCATGGGTGATGGTGGACTAGCTAACTGTGGTAACTCACAGAACTGTGTCCAATCATGTCCTAAAGGAATCCCATTAACGACTTCAATTGCAGCATTAAACCGTGATACAACATTCCAAGCGTTTAGAAACTTCTTCGGAAGCGATCAGGCATAATATGTAGTAATACTTAAAACCTTCTTTTCTATTAGGAAAAGAAGGTTTTTCTATCTTAGAATATAGGACTTTTGGTCACCTTTTGGTATACTAGTAGTAACAATTTTCTTGAAGTTAGAAAAAGGATGGTACATGAGGGTGAAAAAGCTTCCGTTATTTATCATTTTGGCAGGATTAGTTGTAATTGGAATCGGTGTTTGGCAAATTGTTGAGACGAATTTTATGACTGATGCATCCCTTAAAGAAGCTAAAAGAATAGTCGCACAGGCTGAGTCTAAATATGAACAAGAAGAACCGATTAAAAACCTTAAAAAAATCGACCCTCCAAAATTTGGTGACACAATTGGATTATTGACGATACCAAAAATTAAATCAGAGCTGGCAATTGTAGAAGGTACTGACCCAAATGACTTGAAAAAAGGAGTAGGGCATTACAAAGGTTCTTATTTTCCAGGGGAGAATGGTCAGATTGTGTTATCAGGACATCGTGATACGGTTTTCAGACGCCTAGGGGAGTTAAAGCCTGGTGACATCTTTGAGGTGGAATTGGCAAATGGGAAGTTTAAGTACGAATTAACCCATACAAAAATAGTTGACGCGGAGGATAGAACGATAATAACCCTGCAAAATTCACAGGAAGAATTGATTGTGATTACGTGTTATCCGTTCCGTTATGTAGGTAACGCACCTCAACGCTATATCATCTATGCGAAGCCAATTTAAAGTCCTTTTAACAGAAGGACTTTTTTTTATTGATTTTTTTTCAAAAATTATTCTCCTTAAAGTATTTCTAGTCACTCCAGATGTGTCAGTTACATAAGATATCGTGACTAAATATATACCCACCCCACGGTTCATAACTGGCGAAGGCAAGGAGGGTCACAATACTTGAAGGAGAATGAATATACTCACAAGCCGTTACTCACCAAACGTGAAAGAGAAGTATTCGAACTCTTAGTACAGGATAAAACTACTAAGGAAATCGCTGGTGAATTATTTATAAGCGAGAAGACGGTTCGAAATCATATTTCCAATGCTATGCAAAAGCTTGGTGTTAAGGGGCGTTCACAAGCAGTTGTAGAGCTCCTTCGTATGGGAGAGCTAGAACTTTAATCATGACCGGCATCCTACGGGAGGCCGGTTCATGTTTTTATACGGGAAAATATAGATATATACATATGAATTTGCAGTGGGATATGTTTCAACTTGAAATTTTATCGAAAAAAGTAGAAAATAGAGCAAGATGAAAGAACGGCTAAGGTCTACGAAAACAAGGCAAAGGGAGCCTTATATAGGAGTGTTATAGAAATGACTGTCGAAAACTCACAAAAGGTTAGCTCTGATATTGTCGCAAGGATAGAAAAAGATATGCGTTATATTTCAGGGATTATTAAGCAAAAAGGCAGAGAAATGCTCAGTAATTACAAAATTACCCCGCCACAGTTTGTGGCACTGCAGTGGCTTTTTGAAGATGGGGATATGACCATTGGAGAGCTGTCTACTAAAATGTATTTAGCCTTTAGTACAACAACCGACCTTGTAGACCGGATGGAAAAAAACCAACTGGTTGTAAGGGTGAAGGATCCTAAGGACCGCCGTGTTGTCAGAATTCACTTACTTGAAGAAGGCGAAAGAATCATAGATGAAGTAATAAAGAAACGTCAAGTGTACTTAGAGGAAGTTTTAACCAATTTCTCAGTAGAAGAAATTCAACAACTTCAAACCAATTTGATGAAACTGCATCAAGATATGCGTTAATGAATGAGGCGAAAATTTTGAAACAACCAATTGGTGTTATAGATTCCGGAGTTGGTGGATTAACGGTTGCAAAAGAGATTATGAGGCAGCTTCCAAATGAAAAAATCATTTACGTAGGGGATACGGCCAGGTGCCCATACGGACCTAGACCTCTAAAGGAAGTAAAAAAATTCACCTGGGAACTAACTAGATTTTTATTAGAAAAAAATATAAAGATGCTTGTCATTGCCTGTAATACAGCAACGGCAGCTGTCTTGGACGAAATCAGAAATGAGCTAAGCATCCCTGTGATTGGGGTTATCTACCCTGGAGCACGAACTGCTATCAAGCGGACAAAGAACTACCGGGTAGGGATTATTGGGACAGAAGGTACAATTAAAAGCGGGGCCTATGAAAAAGCGTTAAAAGCACTAAACAGCCGGTTATTTGTTACTGGACAAGCATGTCCAAAATTCGTACCTCTCGTTGAGAGTGGTGAGTATAATGGGGAGATTGCAGAAAGAATTGTTATCGAAGCATTAAAACCCTTGCAAAATCAAAATTTAGATACACTAATCCTTGGCTGCACGCATTACCCTTTGCTTGAACCACTCATTCAAAAAGTCATGGGTGAAACTGTGAATGTTATCTCCTCAGGTGATGAAACAGCAAGGGAAATTAGTGCGATTCTTCAGTATAACAATATACTCGAAGCTGATGAAAATGAACCAGAGCATGACTTTTATACGACGGGGTCTAGGTATATTTTTTCAAAAATTGCTTCTCAGTGGCTCGGAGTACCCATCAATAATGTTAAAAAGATTAAATTATAATTAAGTTCCTATTAAGGGAGCTTATTTTTTTTTTTAAAATGAAAGAATGTCCTATTTTTCTTTCTAAAGGCGGTCTAATTAGTTTCAAAGGCTCGTATACATAGTAGTACAAACTGTCTTAGGAGGGAAAAAACATGTCTAAAAATAAAGTAAAACCCCTTGTTACAGCCGTTTTTGCTTCAACACTTCTATTATCGGGGTGTGGTTTGTTCGGTAGTGAAGAGCAGAAAAAGGTGGATCCACCAAAGCAGGTTACAGTAACCGATACAAACCCGACTAAGGAAACCACCGGTAAGAGTGAAGAGGTCGAAGGAACAGTACAAACAGAGTTATACTTGATTAACAAAGATGGATTAGTGGTGCCACAAACACTAACACTGCCAAAAACAACTTCTGTAGCGAAGCAAGCCTTAGAATACTTAGTTGCAAACGGACCAGTTACCGATATGCTGCCAAATGATTTCCGGGCTGTGCTGCCAGAAGAAACTCAAGTTTCTGTTAACATTAAAGATGGCTTAGCAGTGGTTGACTTCTCGAAAGAGTTTAAGAACTATCAGCCTGAAGATGAAAGAAAGATCCTTGAGGCGGTAACCTGGACACTCACACAATTTGATTCTGTGAAAAAGGTAAAACTACAGATGAACGGTCATGATTTAACAGAAATGCCTGTAAATGGAACACCGATCAGTGAAAATCTATCCAGAGCTACAGGTATCAATCATGATACTGCCGGAGTTACAGATATTACAAACACAAAGCCAGTGACCGTATATTACATCGGCGGTGAAGAAGGATCTTATTATTATGTACCTGTTACAAAACGGGTTAGCACGAGCGAAAAGAATAATGTCGTCGCAGTTGTCAATGAGCTGGTAAAAGGACCAAATGTAAAATCTAATTTGGTTTCAGAGTTTATGCCTGACGTAGAACTTCTAGAAGCTCCGAAAATCGAAGATGGAAAGGTTACGTTAAACTTTAATAAATCCATCTATGGTAGCTTTGAAGAAAAAATTGTTTCTGAACATTTATTAAACGCACTGGTACTTTCTTTGACTGAACAAAAGGGAATTGAAAGTGTTGCGGTTACGGTAGATGGCAAGGCAGAGTTAGAGACCGATGAGGGGAAAAAATTATCGGAACCAGTCACTCGTCCAGAAAAAGTCAACACAGGTAGTTTCTAAAAATATATTTTTGATATACTATATAGTGACAATCAGGGAGGTTGCCTTTTGGCTTCCTCTTCTTTATTTGATTTTAGAAATGGCATCAAAAACGGTGGGAGAGGTAATCCCAGCCACAAGGAGGAAACATTTTTGCGTGTTGATGGAAGAGAACGACTGCAATTAAGGCCCATACATATTGAAACAGGTTATTTAATGCACCCGGAAGGATCAGTCCTTATTTCCGTAGGGAATACAAAGGTAATTTGTACCGCAAGTATTGAGGAAAGAGTCCCGCATTTTATGCGTGGAGAAGGAAAAGGCTGGATTACCGCCGAATATTCCATGCTGCCTCGTGCAACGGAAACAAGAAACATTCGTGAATCTTCAAAAGGGAAGGTCACCGGAAGAACGATGGAAATCCAGCGTTTAATTGGACGAGCATTAAGAGCCGTTGTTGACTTATCTTCACTAGGAGAAAGAACAGTATGGATTGATTGTGATGTTATTCAAGCTGATGGCGGAACAAGGACTGCTTCGATTACTGGAGCATTTGCTGCAATGGCGATTGCCCTAAATCGACTTGGTGAAAAAAAGGGTTTTAAGTTCCCGATTACTGATTACTTAGCGGCAACCAGTGTTGGAATTTTAAAAAATAACGAAACGGTGCTAGATTTAAATTACGCTGAAGATTCTAAAGCACTAGTCGATATGAATATCGTAATGACGGGAAATGGTGAGTTTGTAGAATTACAAGGAACGGGCGAAGAATCTACTTTCTCTTACCAACAGCTTCAGGACCTTTTAGGTGCAGCTCAGGAAGGGCTGATGGAGCTATTTGAACATCAAAAATCTGCGTTAGGGGAAGAGATCACCTCGAAAATTGAAGCAAGACGAAAGAAATAAGGGGATATGGAGTTATGAAGGAAGTTATAATTGCAACCAAAAATCCAGGTAAGGCAAGAGAATTTGAACATATTTTTGCACCGAGAGGGATAGCAGTCAGGACACTGCTGGATTATCCTGAAATCGAGGATGTAGAAGAGACCGGGACATCTTTTGAAGAAAACGCCACGTTAAAAGCAGAAGCTGTTTCACAGCAATTAAATAAAATGGTGATTGGCGATGATTCGGGTTTAATAGTTGACGCTTTAGAAGGCAGACCAGGTATTTATTCAGCACGTTATGCTGGTGAGGAGCCTAAAGACGATCAGAAAAATCTTGAAAAAGTATTGCTTGAATTGAAAGGCGTTCCTGAAGAAGATCGTACCGCTCGGTTTTATTGTGCACTGGCTGTATCTGTGCCAGGAAAAGAAACCATCACCGTAGCTGGAACATGTGAAGGTCGAATTCTCGAGGAGCAAAGGGGAACAAATGGTTTTGGTTATGACCCTGTGTTTTATGTGCCGGAAAAAGACCGCACGATGGCAGAACTATCTTCTGATGAAAAGAATAAAATAAGTCATCGAGCGAATGCTTTGAAAAAGCTTGAAAGTATGTTAGATTCTATTGTGGAAAGAGCGGAATAATCATGTGCAAAGTTCTTGTTGTTAGTGATAGCCATGGTTTAACGAACGAGCTTGAGGTATTAAGAGCACGGCATTTGAACGATGTAGAGTTAATGATTCATTGTGGTGATTCTGAAATTAGCCTCGACGATAAAGTGATGAATGGTTATTTGACTGTGAAGGGAAATTGCGATTTCGGCAGCTATCCATTAGAAACTATAACCGAGATTGCTGGACGTAAGTTTTTTGTAACTCATGGTCACAGGTATTCAGTGAAGTCGTCATTAATGAAATTAAAATACAAGGCAGCAGAGGTTGGGGCAGATATTGTCTGTTTCGGACATTCCCATGTATTGGGAGCAGAAGTGATTGGGGATACGTTGTTCTTGAACCCTGGCAGCATACGTATGCCAAGGGAACGCTCCGAAAAAACCTATGTGATTCTAGATTTATTTGATGAAACAATTAAAGTGTCTGTTTATGACATTAGTGGACGGGAACTAAAGGATTTAACCTTTGAATTTGCCTTGCCGAAAAAATGAGGGAAGAGTACTTCTTCCCCCCATTTTTATTTTTTGAAAAAATTTTTGAAATAGTGTTGACTTTAACATATATGCAATATATAATAAATCTTGTCTTTGAAAAACTTATTACGTCCCAGTAGCTCAGCCGGATAGAGCATACGCCTTCTAAGCGTACGGTCGGGAGTTCGAATCTCTCCTGGGACGCCATTTAACTACATACCAATAAATATTACTCACCTTCTAGAAGGTGAGTTTTTTTGTTTTTTCTAATTAGAAAGGATTTTTTTGACGTCTCAGAGTGGATTGTGCCGATAAATCGGAAACGGCAAAATTACGGTAACAATCCGGTGTGGATTGAGCCGATAAATTGGAAACGGCAAAATTACGGTAACAATCCGGTGTGGATTGAGCCGATAAATTGGAAACGGCAAAATTACGGTAACAATACCAAGGTATATCGCCATTTAGAAGGTGAGTTTTTTTGTTTTTCACACATTTCATGCTACACTATTTTCCATATAGATGCAGAGGACGGTACAAAGTATGAAAAAACGGGAGCGTGCGAAACGGAAAGATAATATAATATTCCTTCCCGGACTCGAAAAGAGATTGACGGATAAGGGCCTAGAGAGCCTTCAAAACAAGAGATACAAAGAAGCCATAACCCTGCTTGAAGAAGCAATGGTTCATGACCCGGAAAATAGTGACATATTAATAGGACTCGTGCTCGCTTACTTTGAAGCAGGAGCCTATATAAAAGCGAAAGACTTAGCGAATGAAATGCTATTAAAGGGCATCGGTGAGTATTTTCATATGGTCGACCTGTATCTGACCATCTTAATACAGCTGCATGAATATCAGGAAATCGTTTCAACGATTGAAGCACTGTTTGACGAAAAAGAGATCCCGCCGGACAGGCATGATCACTTCCTCACGATCCTGCAATTTAGTAAACGGATGGCTGACAATAGTCAGCAGGAACCGATGGAAGAAGTAAAAGAAGAGACCCATCTGAAAGAGCTTAAACTATCTTCACTAAAAAATTTAAATGAGCAAATGCTTGCGATTTCTAGTTTGGCGGAGAAAAATATTCGTCCTTATATGGATGAAATAAAAGAATATCTCAATTCAGATCCTGGCCACCCTTTCTTAAAAACTATGCTCCTGACCCTATTAAAAGAGCAGGAATATGATAAGAAAATAGTGGTGAAAAAGTTTAGTGAAGACTTAAGCGTTGTCCCCACAGAACTTCCAGACATTCAAACACAGCCAAGAATGAAGGTAATAGAAAATATACTAGAAGCAAAATTAGAAAATAGTGACCCTGTTTTATTTGAAAATATGAAAGGGATGGTAGAAAGGATTTTCTTTATAAGTTATCCTTTTGAGCTCAAGCCTGAAGCTGTTTCAGCCTGGGCTGCGGCTTTTCACTTATTAGTTCTTGATTATCTAGGCGGAGAACCGGATGTCGATGATATTTCAGATGAATACGAGATTTCTACTGAAAAGATAGAGCAGGCACTAGCAAAAATTAGAGAATTAGAAGAAATTTCTTATCCCAATATATAGGTAACTCTGTTGAAAGAAAAAAATCCTGTGTTATAATGTAAGGGTTGCATTGTGTAAAAACTATCTTTTACATAAAAAAAGAGGGTAATTCATTATCCTGACAAATTCGTTACGAATGAAATGATAATAGATTGTTGGAGGGAAATAGTATGTCAGTAAAATGGGAAAAGCTAGAAGGAAACACCGGTGTCCTTACTGTTGAAGTAAGTGCAGAAAAAGTAAATGAAGGCTTAACTGCAGCTTTTAATAAAGTTGTTAAGACAGTAAATGTACCTGGCTTCCGTAAAGGGAAAATGCCACGTCCAATGTTCGAAAAGCGTTTTGGTGTAGAATCTCTTTATCAAGATGCATTAGATATTCTTCTTCCAGAAGCATACGGAAATGCGATTGACGAAGCAGGAATCGATCCAATCGATCGCCCTGATATCGATATCGAGCAAATGGAAAAAGGTAAAGAACTTATCTTCAAAGCAACTGTACAAGTGAAGCCTGAAGTAACATTAGGCGAGTACAAAGGTTTAGAAGTAGAAGAGTTCGAAACAACTGTAACTGATGAAGATGTAGCAAAAGAATTAGAAACTCTTCAAAACCGTCAAGCTGAGCTTGTAGTAAAAGAAGAAGGTACTGCTGAACTTGGCGATACTGTTGTTCTTGACTTTGAAGGATTCGTAGATGGTGAAGCGTTCGAAGGCGGAAAAGCCGAAAATCATTCACTTGAATTAGGTTCTGGCTCATTCATTCCAGGATTTGAAGAGCAATTAGTAGGATTAGCTACTGGCGAATCTAAAGACGTAGAAGTATCTTTCCCTGAAGAGTACCATGCAGCTGAACTTGCAGGTAAGCCAGCAGTATTTAAAGTAACTCTTCATGAAATCAAAGGAAAAGAACTTCCTGCATTAGATGATGAGTTTGCGAAAGATGTGGATGATGAAGTTGAAACATTAGACGCATTAAAAGAGAAAATTAGAACTCGTTTAGAAGATAGCAAGAAGCACGAAGCTGAGCACCACTTACGTGATTCTTTAGTTGAAAAAGCTGCTGAAAATGCACAAGTTGAAATTCCAGAAGTTATGGTTACAAGCGAAGTGAACCGTATGCTTCAAGAATTCGAACAACGTTTACAAATGCAAGGAATGAACCTTGAGCTTTACTTCCAATTCTCAGGTCAAGATGAGAATGCTCTACGTGAGCAAATGAAAGAAGAAGCTGTAAACCGCGTTCGCGTTGCTTTAACACTTGAAGCAATTGCAAAAGCTGAAAACATTGAAGCAACTGACGAAGATGTTAATGCTGAGCTTGAAAAAATGGCTGGCATGTACAACATGACTGTTGATAACATTAAGGCGGCACTTGGTGGTCTTGAAGGTATCAAAGGCGATCTTCAAAAGCAAAAAGCGGTTGAATTCTTAATCGAAAATAAAAAATAATAATTATTGTTAAAACATGGCACGATTTTATCGTGCCTGTTTTTATACATTTTTTCAATTACATATTATAATAAGTACAGGGAAACCTTTTTAACAAGCAGCAGGAAAAACAGAATTACATAGCGAATTAAGTAAAACACGCTTTATCGAAGATTTAATTTGATGAAAAGTGGTTATGCTTAATGGGTACATAGGAATCATTTAAGGGTGCTCCAAGCAAAAATCCGATGCGCAAAAAACATAGTTGAAGAAGGCTTTTTATTACCAGTCCGCTGGGTCCATGTGTTACAATGCAATACATACCACTGAATCGTATCGAAAAAGAAACGGATTTTTGTTTGTGTTACGCAACTTTAAATAGTGTTATAACACGTTTTCAAGGGGTGAAAGAATTGTTTAAATTTAATGATGAAAAAGGCCAACTAAAGTGTTCCTTCTGTGGAAAGACACAAGACCAAGTACGTAAATTGGTTGCCGGACCAGGTGTATATATATGTGACGAGTGTATCGAGCTTTGCACAGAAATCGTTGAAGAAGAGCTTGGAACAGAAGAGGAAGTAGAATTTAAAGACGTTCCTAAACCAAAAGAGATTTGTGAGATTCTTGATGAGTACGTTATTGGTCAGGACCAAGCTAAAAAATCGCTGTCGGTTGCAGTGTACAATCATTACAAGCGTATCAATTCTAACAGTAAGATTGATGACGTTGAGTTATCAAAAAGTAATATTGCTATGATTGGACCAACAGGAAGCGGTAAAACTTTATTAGCGCAAACATTAGCACGCATATTAAATGTTCCGTTTGCAATCGCTGATGCAACATCGCTTACTGAAGCTGGTTATGTTGGGGAAGACGTAGAAAATATTCTTCTAAAATTAATCCAAGCTGCAGATTATGACGTAGAAAAAGCTGAAAAGGGTATTATTTATATTGATGAGATCGATAAGATTGCCCGTAAATCAGAAAATCCTTCAATTACAAGAGATGTATCTGGTGAAGGCGTACAGCAAGCATTATTAAAAATTCTAGAAGGTACGGTTGCGAGCGTTCCACCTCAAGGCGGACGTAAACATCCACACCAAGAATTCATTCAAATCGATACTACAAATATTTTATTTATTTGCGGTGGTGCGTTTGATGGTATCGAACCAATCATTAAGCGCCGCTTAGGTCAAAAAGTTATTGGATTCGGTTCCGATGTTAAGCAGCAGGAAATTACGCAGAAAGAGCTTCTTTCTAAAGTATTACCTGAGGACTTACTCCGCTTCGGTTTAATTCCTGAATTTATCGGTCGTCTTCCTGTTATTGCAAGTCTTGAGCAGTTGGATGAGGCAGCATTGATTGAAATTCTTACGAAGCCAAAGAATGCCTTAGTAAAGCAATATCAAAAAATGCTTGAAATCGATGAAGTAGAATTGGAATTTGAAGAAGGTGCACTTAGTGAAATCGCGAAAAAGGCGATTGAACGAAAAACAGGCGCACGTGGATTACGTTCTATTATTGAAGGAATCATGCTTGATGTCATGTTTGATCTTCCTTCTCGTGATGATATTCAAAAGTGTATCATTACGAAAGAAACGGTTATCGAGAATAGTGTTCCTAAGCTTGTCTTAGAAGATGGAACCGTTGTAGCAGAAGAAAAATCTGCTTAATCATATTAAACTAAGGGGACCCAGTTGAACTGCTGGGTTCTTTTTTCTGCGGATTATGCATGCCAACAAAAAGAGTTTCTTACAATTTGTGGTTTATTCCCTCTCTATGCAGGAAATACTTATAAATAACTACTTAAGTTTACTGTAGCAGGAGGGAAAATTATGAGTTGGACGGGGATTGCCTTATTTGTACAGCTGTTTTTTGGAATTATCATTGGGCTGTATTTTTGGAATTTGCTAAGAAACCAACGAACACAAAAGGTTTCCATTGATCGGGAATCCCGTAAGGAAATGGAACAGCTTCGAAAGATGAGATCGATATCATTAACAGAGCCATTAGCTGAAAAAGTACGTCCGACTAGCTTTCAAGATATTGTTGGACAAGAAGATGGTATAAAGTCATTAAAAGCAGCACTATGCGGACCAAATCCTCAGCATGTCATTATTTATGGACCGCCTGGGGTAGGGAAAACAGCTGCTGCCCGATTAGTTTTAGAAGAAGCGAAAAAAAATCAAAAATCTCCATTTAAACAAAACTCTGTCTTCATTGAACTAGATGCAACGACTGCTCGGTTTGATGAAAGAGGCATTGCTGATCCACTAATTGGTTCTGTTCACGATCCGATTTATCAAGGTGCAGGAGCAATGGGACAAGCGGGGATTCCCCAGCCGAAGCAAGGTGCAGTTACCAATGCACACGGCGGTGTTCTATTTATTGATGAGATTGGCGAACTGCATCCGATACAAATGAACAAGCTTTTAAAGGTTCTCGAAGACCGAAAAGTATTTCTTGAAAGTGCCTATTATCATGAAGAAAATAATCAGATTCCTACACATATCCATGATATTTTTAAGAATGGACTGCCGGCAGATTTTCGCTTAATTGGTGCAACAACAAGAACGCCAAGTGAAATACCACCTGCCATTCGGTCACGCTGTATGGAAGTTTTTTTCAGAGATTTAACGCAAGAAGAAATTATTAAAGTCGGGCAAAAAGCTGCTGAAAAGGTAAAACTAGACATTAGTGAAGCCGGATTGGATATTTTATCTACATATGCGAGAAATGGGCGCGAAGCCGTTAATATGATCCAAATTTCTGCAGGACTGGCTATTACCGATGAGCGCGAATATATTAAAGACGAAGATTTAGAATGGGTCGCTCATTCTAGTCAACTGTCACCAAGAATGGAAAGAAAGATTAATGACGATTCCCGGGTTGGTCTTGTAAATGGACTAGCCGTTTATGGTCCAAATACCGGTGCCCTGCTAGAAATCGAAGTAACGGTCATCCCTGCCAAAGATAAGGGAACGATTAACATTACTGGGATTGTTGATGAAGAAAGCATTGGCGGACAAGGGAAATCCATCCGCAGAAAAAGTATGGCGCGGGGTTCGATAGAAAATGTTATTACCGTTCTACGGTCAATGGGTGTTCCAGCTGGTGATTTTGATATTCATGTGAATTTCCCAGGCGGGGTTCCGATTGATGGTCCGTCCGCAGGAATTGCAATGGCAACAGGTATTTATTCAGCCATTTACAAGGTTCCGATAGATAACAAGGTGGCGATGACGGGAGAAATAAGCATTCATGGAAACGTGAAGCCAATCGGCGGCGTATACCCTAAGGTAAAGGCAGCTCAAAAAGCGGGTGCGACAACCGTTATCATCCCTGAAGAAAATATGCAATCGATATTAAATGAAATCAAGGGAATCCGGATTGTTCCGGTTACCCATTTGAGTGAAGTTTTTGACGTTGCACTCGTCAATAAGCTCGCCCAAAATCAAGCCATTCCGGCTTCTATCGAGCTTTCTAAAAAAGAATCCATTTAACTTTCTTCACTTCGGTTGTCTGACCGAAGTGTTTTTTATGAAAGAAATGGTGCTAGTTTGGGGAAATTAAAATATATATTGACAAGCAGATATTGAGCCTTTCGTATTATTAGACACATATTTGCAAATGAGATAGAATTGTACAAAGACGATTTCTGCTTTTATTAGCAAGAAATATTGATTGATGCATGTGGAGGTGCAATTTAATGGCGAAAGAGAGAGAATTGATCGTCCCCCTCCTGCCGCTTCGAGGGTTGCTTGTATATCCGACTATGGTCCTTCATTTAGATGTTGGACGTGAAAGATCGGTTGAAGCCCTTGAAAAAGCGATGGTAGATGACCATTTAATTTTTTTAACGACACAAAAGGATATTGCAATAGACGATCCTTCAGAAGAGGATTTATACGAAATTGGTACATTAACGAAGGTTAAACAAATGCTTAAGCTTCCAAATGGGACCATTAGAGTATTGGTTGAGGGACTAAACAGAGCAAAAATACAATCATTTCATGATGAGGACGAATATTATGCTGTCAGCATTGTGACATATGAAGAATCCACAACAAAGGATGTAGAAGACCAGGCATTAATGAGAACAATGCTTGAGTATTTTGAGCAATACATAAAGTTATCGAAAAAAATCTCCGCAGAAACCTATGCTTCTGTGGTAGATATCGAAGAACCAGGAAGAATGGCAGATATTATTGCTTCTCATCTGCCAATCAAGCTGAAAGAAAAACAAGAAATACTTGAAACGATTGATGTAAAGCAACGAATGAATATGGTTATTGATACCATTCAAAATGAAAAAGAAGTGCTTAATCTTGAGAAGAAGATTGGGCAGCGTGTGAAGCGCTCCATGGAAAGAACGCAAAAGGAATATTACCTGCGAGAACAAATGAAGGCGATTCAGAAGGAATTGGGCGATAAAGAAGGCAAAACCGGTGAAATCGCTGAACTAACTGAAAAAATTAAAAACGCTGGTATGCCTGAGAATGTTCAGCAAACTGCATTAAAAGAACTTGACCGCTATGAAAAAGTGCCTTCAAGCTCAGCAGAAAGTGCAGTTATTCGAAACTATATTGAATGGCTGATTACGATTCCATGGTCGAAGAAAACCAACGATGATATTGATATTCATCGTGCTGAAAAAATCCTTAATCAGGATCATTTCGGTCTTGAAAAAGTAAAAGAACGTGTGTTGGAGTTTTTATCTGTTCAGAAACTGACCAATTCCTTAAAAGGGCCAATTTTATGTCTTGCTGGGCCTCCAGGAGTAGGAAAAACAAGCTTAGCACGCTCGATTGCAAATTCGTTAAATCGTAACTTTGTCCGTGTATCCCTCGGTGGTGTTCGCGATGAATCTGAAATTCGTGGTCATCGAAGAACCTATGTTGGAGCAATGCCAGGCCGAATTATCCAGGGAATGAAAAAAGCAGGTACGATCAATCCAGTCTTTTTATTAGATGAAATTGATAAAATGTCTAGTGACTTCCGCGGAGATCCTTCATCTGCTATGCTTGAGGTGCTGGATCCGGAACAAAACCATAATTTTAGCGATCATTATATCGAAGAAACTTATGACCTTTCAAAAGTCATGTTCATTGCGACCGCCAATAACTTGTCAACGATTCCAGGTCCACTTCTAGATAGAATGGAAATAATTACGATTGCGGGTTATACAGAAATTGAAAAAGTCCATATCACAAGAGATCATCTGCTTCCAAAACAGATTAAGGAAAATGGACTTACAAAAGGTATTCTCCAAGTGCGTGATGACGCGATTCTTAAGGTAGTTAGATATTATACCCGTGAAGCAGGAGTGCGGAGCCTCGAACGACAAATGGCTACCATCTGCCGCAAGACCGCAAAAATCGTTGTTTCAGGTGAGAAAAAACGTGTCGTTGTAACGGAAAAGAATGTTGAGGAGTTCCTTGGAAAGCCTAAATTCCGTTATGGTCAAGCCGAAACAGAGGATCAAGTCGGAGTCGCGACTGGTCTAGCTTACACGACTGTTGGCGGAGATACATTGCAAATCGAAGTGTCTCTATCGCCAGGTAAAGGAAGACTCGTGTTAACAGGAAAACTAGGAGACGTCATGAAAGAATCCGCACAGGCGGCGTTTAGCTATATTCGTTCTAAAGCCGGTGAGCTTGGAATTGAAGAAGATTTTCATGAAAAATTTGATGTTCACATTCATGTTCCTGAAGGTGCTGTTCCAAAAGATGGTCCATCTGCAGGAATTACAATGGCGACTGCACTTGTGTCTGCGCTAACGGGTAGAGCCATTCGCCGTGAAGTAGGAATGACAGGTGAGATTACGTTAAGAGGGCGGGTGCTTCCGATTGGCGGATTAAAGGAAAAAACACTTAGTGCTCATCGTGCAGGATTAACCAAAGTTATTCTCCCTAAGGATAATGAAATGGATATCGATGATATTCCAGAAAGTGTAAGAAATGAAATAGAGTTTGTGCTTGTTTCACATGTCGATGAAGTTCTTCGGCATGCACTAGTAGAGGGTGGATTGTAATGAAAGTAGTTAGTTCCGATATCGTCATCAGTGCCGTTAGGCCAGAGCAGTACCCCGAGACAGATCTGCCTGAATTTGCATTAGCAGGTCGCTCGAATGTTGGTAAGTCATCTTTTATCAATAAGATGCTAAACCGAAAAGGGCTTGCAAGAATTTCGTCAAAGCCTGGTAAAACACAAACGTTAAACTTTTATCTGATCAATGAAATCCTTCACTTTGTCGATGTTCCTGGTTATGGATATGCGAAAGTTTCGAAGTCCGAGCGGGCTGCGTGGGGAAGAATGATTGAAACGTATTTTACCTCCCGTGAACAATTAAAAGCAGCAGTTTTGATTGTTGACTTACGACACCCGCCAACACAGGATGATGTCATGATGTATGATTTCTTAAAGCATTATGGAATTCCCTGTGTTATCATCGCGACAAAGGCGGATAAAATTCCAAGAGGGAAATGGCAGAAACATTTAAAAGTAACAAAGGAAACACTGGATTTAGATGAAAATGATCATATCGTCCTTTTCTCATCCGAAACAGGTGAAGGAAAAGATAAAGCGTGGTCTATATTGAAAAGTTATATGTAAGCTCTTTTCCTTAAGAAAAGAGCCTGCAAACTTAATTTCGAGCACAAAATAGTTTTTTCCGCGTTAAAATCGGCTTTAGGATTTTAACACCTATCATTAGGAAAACAGTCTAATGTAAAGAAAACGTCAGGCGCTTTCGCCTGACGTTTATTTTTTTCTTTTAAAAAGAAAGTAGATTCCGACAAGAATTATTATCGCAGGCCAAAACTTCCAAACAATACTGAGACCATTTTGAAGTAACCCAAAATATTCTGCAACTTTATCGTAAAATAATAGCAATAATGCCAATACTAAAAAGAGAAACGCTTGAAACAATCCATTATTCGTTTTTTGAAAACGGAGAAAGTAGCCGATGGAAATAAACAATACAAGCATGCCGATAGTGTTGTTTGGCCATATTAAGACTTTGCCGGCCATATGGTAATGAAGGCCAAAACCAGCAATGATGACACCTGGTAAGATGGCTTCATGATCCTTTGCAGAGTATCCCTGTCCTAAAAAAGCGATACCGATAATAATAAGAAGTGTCGGCCACGAATACAATGTCTGTAGAGCGGTAAATCCAGATTGCTGTAAGAATAGAAAGGCTCCAAAGCCTATGAGAATAATTCCAGGGAAAACACGCTGATTCTTCATTTTAACACCACTTCCAGAAAGGTTTACTTGAATCTAGTCTATTTTTTTGGTACTGTACATAAGGATGATATATTTATTAATTACTTAACTTTTTTTCCTAATTATTAATTCAGCTCCAACGCCTAGGGGCTCGGGTCATAAGCTCCTGAGCAAGGCATTTCCGCTTTTTATATTACCATATTCTTTCGTATTCTGTTCACATTTAACGGGTAAAAGTTAAAAAAACCCGTGTTATAATCAGACTAGTTAATAATGTACTAGTAGTTTTTGTATTACTTATTGGGGGTGTTCTAAAAAATGCATATTGTAGTGATCGGTCTAAACTATAAAACTGCCCCTGTGGAAATCCGTGAGCGGTTGACATTTAATGAAGCCGAGCTTGGGGATGCGATAAAAAAATTAAATACCAAAAAAAGCATCCTTGAAAATATCATTGTATCTACATGTAATCGTACAGAAATCTATGCGGTTGTCGATCAGCTGCATACTGGACGCTATTATATTAAAGAATTTTTATCTGAATGGTTCGGAATTGAACAATCTGAGTTTTCACCTTTTCTATTTGTTTATGAAGAAGACGGGGCCATTGAGCATTTATTCAAGGTGGCTTGCGGCCTTCATTCCATGGTGTTAGGGGAAACACAAATATTAGGGCAGGTTCGTACAAGCTTTATGTTAGCTCAAGAACTTGGAACGACAGGTACCGTCTTTAACCAGCTATTTAAGCAGGCAATTACACTTGCTAAGCGCGGACATGCTGAAACAGATATTGGTGCCAATGCCGTCTCAGTCAGTTATGCTGCCGTTGAACTAGCGAAGAAAATTTTCGGTTCACTTGAGAATAAGCATGTTCTGATTTTCGGTGCTGGAAAAATGGGTGAGCTTGCGGCGCAAAATCTGCATGGCAATGGAGTTAGAAAAGTTACGGTAATTAATCGTACGTTTGAAAAGGCTAAAGATCTGGCTAACCGTTTCTCCGGTGAGGCCAAAACACTTGATGAACTCCAAAATTCTTTGATTGATGCAGACATCCTGATTAGCTCAACAGGAGCAAAGGATTTTGTCATTACAAAATCAATGATGGTAAAAGTTGAGAAAAAGCGTAAAGGCAAACCATTATTTATGGTCGATATTGCTGTTCCACGTGACTTAGATCCAAGAATTGCAGAGTTAGAAAGTGTATTTTTATATGATATTGATGATTTAGAAGGAATTGTTGAGGCGAACCTTCAGGAGCGTAAGAAAGCAGCTCAAGTTATCATGTTGATGATTGAAAAGGAAATTGTTGATTTCAAGCAATGGCTCGGATTGCTAGGAGTAGTTCCGGTTATTTCGGCTCTTAGAGATAAGGCAGTGGCCATTCAAGCAGAAACGATGGTCAGCATTGAGCGCAAGCTGCCGCATTTATCGGACAGAGATAGAAAGGTTTTAAATAAACATACAAAGAGCATTATCAACCAGCTATTAAAAGACCCTATCTTACAAGCAAAAGAATTGGCTGCTCGTCCAGACGCTGAAGAGGCATTGGATTTATTTATGAAAATATTTAACATTGAAGAGCTTGTAGAAAAACAAACGAAAGCAGCCGAAATGAATAATGCAGTGGTTCAAGTACCGCAGGCTTCCTTTCAGTCATAAGAGGTACGCAAATATGTTTGACTTCCATATGACGCGGCTGCACGAATTGACTGTAGTCCTATATGCCTTCAGTGTGTTGTTATATTTTTTTGATTTTCTACATCATAACCGGAAGGCAAACCGTATCGCCTTCTGGTTACTTGCGTTTGTATGGGTTTTACAAACAGCTTTTTTAACTTCCTATATGATAAAAACAGGACGATTTCCTGCACTAACAATCTTTGAGGGACTTTATTTTTATGCCTGGGTATTGGTAACTTTATCACTTGGAATCAACCGTCTTCTAAAGGTCGATTTCATCGTTTTTTTTACAAATATACTTGGTTTTATTGTCATCGCGATTCATACGTTTGCTCCGATTAATCATGAATCACATGTCATAAGTAATCAGCTAATGTCTGAACTTTTGCTTATACATATCACAATGGCCATTCTATCTTATGGAGCCTTCTCCTTGTCTTTTGTGCTTTCACTTCTCTATCTGATTCAATATGATTTATTGAAAAGGAAGAAGTGGGGTACAAGGCTTTTGAGACTTGCAGATTTAAGTAAGCTGGAACGTTCCTCTTATATATTAGTAGTAATTGGGGTTCCCATGCTGTTATTAAGTCTAATTCTGGGATTACAATGGGCTTTTTTAAAGGTTCCGGGTATGCCATGGTACGATATGAAAATTATTGGTTCATTTATTCTATTAACCGGATACAGTATCTATTTGTACCTTCGTATCGTTAAAAATATGTCAGGCAGGCAACTAGCCTTTTGGAACGTCGGTTCATTTTTAATTGTATTAATTAACTTTTTTCTATTTGGTCAATTATCATCATTTCACTTTTGGTACTCATAGGAGGCAGTCATGAGAAAAATTATCGTAGGTTCTAGACGCAGCAAATTGGCTCTAACACAAACAAATTGGGTAATTGAACAGCTTAAGAAGCTTGGCGGCAACTTTGAATTTGAAGTAAAAGAAATTGTTACAAAAGGGGACAAAATCCTTGATGTTACGCTTTCAAAAGTAGGCGGAAAAGGATTATTTGTTAAGGAAATCGAACAAGCCATGATGGATAAAGAGATTGATATGGCTGTTCATAGTATGAAGGACATGCCAGCTGTTCTACCTGAAGGTCTAACAATCGGCTGCATACCTTTCCGTGAGGACCACCGTGATGCATTGATTTCAAGAGATCATATTAAGCTAAAAGACTTGAAGCCAGGGGCGATTATTGGCACGAGCAGTCTTCGCCGCAGCGCTCAGATTTTAGCACAGCGCCCAGATTTAGAAATTAAATGGATCCGTGGAAATGTTGATACACGATTACAAAAGCTGCAAGACGAAGAATATGACGCTATTATCCTAGCTGCAGCAGGACTTTCCCGTCTTGGTTGGACTTCTGAAACGGTAACAGAATTTATCGATGCAGATATTTGTGTTCCAGCTGTTGGTCAAGGTGCATTATCCATCGAGTGCCGTGAGGATGATAAAGAACTTCTTGAACTTTTTGAAAAATTCACATGTAAGAAAACAGAACGTGCAGTTCGAGCAGAACGTGCTTTCCTTCAAAAAATGGAAGGCGGCTGCCAGGTGCCGATTGCTGGTTTTGCCTATATAGCTGAAAATGATGAAATCGTCCTTACTGTTTTAGTAGCTTCTCCTGAAGGTCAAGAAATCTTCAAAGAGGAACTAAGGGGCACTAACCCAGAAGAGCTTGGTAATCAAGCTGCAGACCTATTAATTGAAAGAGGAGCTAAAGACCTGATTGAGAAGGTTAAACGGGAGCTCGAAGGTCAATGCTAAAACCATTAGGTTTGAAAGACAAAAAGGTCCTGGTGCCACGTGGCGCAGGTCAGGCAAAATCCTTTTCACAACTTGTCGAAAAGTATGGAGGGATTTCAATCGAAATCCCTCTTATTGCATTTCGGCCAATTAAACTCACAACGCAGCTGCAAACTGCTATGAATGAGATTAATACATATGACTGGATTGTTTTTACTAGCAATGTTACTGTGGAAACGTTCTTTTCTTTTTATAAAAATAACAACCATAACTCATTTCCAAAGATTGCTGTGATCGGCAGGAAAACGGAAGAGGTATTGCAGGAAAGAGGATATAAAGCAGAGTTTGTACCATCTGCCTATGTGACCGAGGTGTTTACGGATGAGTTCTTGCCTATAGTGCCAAGTGGTTCGAAACTACTAATTCCAAAGGGTAATCTAGCCAGGGAATATATCTCTACTTCTCTTAGTAACCATGGTGTACATGTAGATGAAATCGTTATATACGAGACTTACATGCCGAATGAGAGTCGTGAGAAACTCGCTAAAATGCTTTCTAATGATGAACTTGATATCTTAATGTTCACGAGTCCTTCGACAGTTAATCACTTTATAAGTGTTGTGAAGGAGTATAACCTCGAGAGTCATATTAAAAGATGTGTAATTAGCTGTATCGGTCCAGTTACAGAGAAGAGAATACTCGCCTATGGACTGCCCGTTCACGTTTCTCCAGAGGAGTATACGGTTAAAGATATGATTAAAGGCACCATAGATTTTATACTAAAAAATTAAAATCTTTTTAGGTTGAGGCTGTGTAAGCAAATAATTATTTTGGCACGTCTGTTGATTGGAACGGAAGGCACGAAGACTCCTGCGGGAGGACGGGGCAGGGGAGACCCCACAGGCGCTTAAGCGCCGAGGAGGCTCCCCGTACCGCCCGCGGAAAGCGAAGTGCCTGGAGTGGAAATCAACAGACTTCTTTTCACAGCCTAATAATAAACATTTTGGGGGTATATATAAATGGAACTTCAATTTTCACGTCATCGCCGATTACGTACAAGTGCTAATATGCGTGCACTCGTTAGAGAAAACCACCTAACACCAGACGACTTCATCTATCCGTTATTCATCTATGAAGGTGAAAACATTCGCAGAGAAGTATCTTCCATGCCTGGTGTATTCCAAGTATCAATGGATAACCTAAAAGCTGAAATGGATGATATCGTTGCACACGGCATTAAGTCCGTTCTATTATTTGGAATTCCGACTACAAAAGACGAGTGCGGTACACAAGCATTCCACGACCATGGCATTATCCAAGTTGCAACCAGATGGATTAAAGAACATTATCCAGAAATAATTATTGTTGCCGATACGTGCTTGTGCGAATATACAAGCCACGGGCACTGTGGAATGGTTGAAGGCGATAAAATCTTAAACGACGAATCTCTTGAATTACTTGTAAAAACAGCTATCGCTCAAGCTGAAGCAGGTGCCGATATCATTGCTCCATCAAATATGATGGATGGTTTTGTGACAGCGATTCGTGCTGGTTTGGATGAAGCTGGATTTAAAGATATTCCAATTATGTCTTATGCTGTTAAATATGCTTCT
The DNA here is from genome assembly GCF_047237705.1 of Neobacillus canaveralius. NCBI lineage: Bacteria > Bacillati > Bacillota > Bacilli > Caryophanales > Bacillaceae > Neobacillus > Neobacillus canaveralius. The sequence continues at coordinate 1,473,161 of NZ_JBDFLL010000001.1, forward strand.
GCATTTTACGGACCTTTCCGTGAAGCAGCTGAAGGCGCACCACAGTTCGGGGATCGTAAAACTTATCAAATGGACCCTGCCAACCGAATGGAAGCATTTAGGGAAGCAGAATCCGATGTAGCAGAAGGTGCAGATTTCCTAATTGTGAAACCGGGAATGCCTTACCTTGATATCGTTCGTGATGTTAAAAATAACTTTAATCTTCCTGTTGTTGCTTATAACGTCAGCGGTGAATATTCGATGATCAAAGCTGCTGCTGCAAACGGCTGGGTTGACGAGAAACAGACCGTAATGGAAATGTTAATTGCATTCAAACGTGCAGGTGCAGACCTTATTATTACATATGCAGCTAAAGATGCATGCCGCTGGTTAAAAGAAGACCAATAATTACAACTCGAAAAGAGGAACTCAAAAATGCGCTCATATACAAAGTCAGTAGAAGCATTTAAAGAAGCTCAAAACTTGATGCCAGGCGGCGTTAACAGCCCGGTACGTGCGTTTAAATCTGTAAATATGGATCCGATTTTCATGGAAAGAGGAAAAGGTTCAAAAATCTATGATATCGATGGCAATGAATATATCGATTACGTATTATCTTGGGGACCGCTAATCCTAGGCCATACAAATGACAGAGTGGTTGAAGGAATTAAAAAGGTGGCAGAGCTTGGTACAAGCTATGGTGCACCGACGTTAATGGAGAATGAACTAGCGAAGCTTGTCATTGAACGTGTGCCATCGATTGAAGTGGTGAGGATGGTTTCATCCGGAACAGAAGCGACGATGAGTGCACTCCGCTTAGCGCGCGGCTACACAGGCCGTAACAAGATATTAAAATTTGAAGGCTGTTACCATGGACATGGTGATTCACTCTTGATTAAAGCCGGTTCTGGGGTTGCTACACTCGGATTACCAGACAGCCCAGGTGTACCTGAAGGAGTAGCTAAGAACACGATTACTGTTGCATACAATGACCTTGAGGGCGTTAAATATGCGTTTGAGCAGTTCGGTGATGATATTGCTTGTATTATCGTTGAACCTGTTGCTGGTAATATGGGGCTTGTGCCGCCGCTTCCAGGATTCTTAGAAGGTCTTCGTGAGATTACTACTGAAAAAGAAGCATTGTTGATTTTTGATGAAGTTATGACTGGCTTCCGTGTCGGCTACAATTGTGCCCAAGGCCATTTTAATATCACGCCTGATATCACTTGTCTTGGAAAAGTAATTGGCGGTGGTCTGCCAGTTGGCGCTTACGGTGGTAAAGCTGAAATCATGCGTCAAATCGCTCCAGCAGGACCAATTTATCAAGCAGGAACACTTTCAGGAAACCCGCTAGCGATGACGGCTGGTTATGAAACATTAACTCAATTAACGCCTGAGCACTACGAAGAGTTCAAGCGCTTGGGAGATTTACTTGAAAAAGGAATTACCGCAGCGGCTAAAAAATATGATATTCCTGTTACCTTTAACCGTGCTGGTTCTATGATTGGTTTCTTCTTCACCAATGAACCTGTCATCAACTATGAAACAGCAAAATCCTCTAACCTAGAATATTTTGCTGCTTACTATCGTGAAATGGCAGAACAAGGCGTATTCCTGCCGCCATCTCAATTCGAAGGATTGTTCTTGTCGACAGCTCATACTGATGAAGATATCGAAAAGACAATCAAAGCAGTGGAAATTGCTTTTTCAAAACTAAAATAATACTTTTTTCTATAAAAAGACACAAGATTGGACGTATGCAATGGGCATACGTCTATTTCTGTATTGTTTACTTACCGGTTGAGGATTAGGTTAAGCATCCGAGCTAATAAATAGGCGGAGTAATTCCGCTTAATTATTAATTATCACTAAAAACAGCTTATATAGACGGAGAGATTCCGCCTATTGGCCCGAAAAATTTGAAAATGGGAGATTTTGCTTTGCATAAGCGGAAAAACTCCGCCTATATACCCCGATACGAGCACCATTCTGCATTTAACCGGAAAATCTCCGCTTAATTTACTTTTGCTGGTTACCCGATTAAGGAAAGACATTTTCTCAAAAATCGATTGGTGGGTGTTTTTTATTGTAAAGAAGGCTTTTTTATCATATTTAAATACATTGGTTCATAGAGTGTAAGTGACATAGTGATTTTGCTTAAAAGGAAACGAAAGGAGGAGTCGCTTTGTCTCAGGAGAATCAATCGTGCCTGCGATTTTCCTTGGAGGAGTCATTGTGGTTTAGAAAAGGACAGGAAGTGGCTGAACTTGTGTCGATTTCTCTAGACCCTGATATTACCATCCAGGAAAATGATCAATACGTAACCATACGTGGTTCGCTAGAGTTAACTGGCGAATATAGAAATGACAATGAAAGTGCAGTGGAAGAGGAAGAAAATGTACCTAACCAAAAGTATGTGGAAAGAGTGGATCCACAAGAAGAAGGCATTTGTGAATTTTCACACCGTTTTCCTGTCGATATTACCATTCCAAACAATCGAATTCAAAGCATCTATGATATCGATGTAATTGTGGAGTCATTTGATTATTCCATTCCGGAGCGCAGTTGTCTGAAACTGTCCGCAGAATTAACCATCAGCGGCTTGTATGATTCAACACAACAAGAAGAAACTGAGGAACAAGAAGAGGAGTATGAAGTACTCCATCGTTATCAGGTAGAAGTTCCAAGTGCACAAGAACAAGAAGAAGCGGAACAAGAAGAGAATCAATTTGAGGATACTTTCTTGTTTGAGGCTGAAGCAAGGAAACTGCCAGAAGAGGAAAAGGTTGAAGCTTTTCCGAAATTCCCAACATTCTCGTATCAAGAGCCTGAAGATGAGGGAGAGCCCGAGCAGCCAACACAGCCTGTTGTTTTTGAACATGCCAGAAGTGAAGCAAGTGAGCCCGTTCAAGAGATAGAAGAAATCGTCGAGGAAGCTCCGGCACAGGAGGTAGAAGAGCCAGCACCAGCAAAAGAACCAGTCCTTGAGGAGAGCTCTTCTTCCCCAGAAGCACCACCTAAACAAGCCAAAAAGAAACCATCAAAGAAGAAAACAATGACATTAACGGAGTTCTTTGCCCGCAAAGAAGAAGCTTCAGATCAAGCTAGATTAAAAGTTTGCATTGTCCAAAAGGGCGACACGCTAGATAGTCTTGCCGACCGTTATGCGGTATCAGTCCCCAATCTGCTGCGTTACAATAATCTTGAACTCAATCAAGATGTATTTGAGGGTCAAGTATTATATGTACCGGTCGCACTAGCAAAAAAATAATAATAAATACATGGTGAGCGGGTTATTAACCTGCTCCCATCTTTTTAAGGATTTTGCCCTGGCTGAAAGGCAGATGAATGGTCTATGCGCGACACAAATCAGGTAGACTCGCTGATACCGATATTAAATAACTACCAAATAAAGCCTTATTTTGTTGAGGAACACGGCAATATTAAAAAAATCTATTCAGATAAAGGGACCTTTGCATTGAAGAAAATTGACCCGACAAATGGTACAGATTTTATTCGCCATGTTCATCTTCTATACCAAAAAGGATACAATCGAATTGTCCCTATCTATCCGACGATGGACGGAAGGTATGCTGTTCTCCATGATAAAGCCTTATATTACTTAATGCCTTGGATGTCGAATGAAATAAAGGAAGACCGGACACAGAAACACCAGCAGCTTTTTCGTGAGTTGGCAAGGCTGCACACACTCTCTGCTAAGGACATTAAGGTGAATAAGGAGGAGCGGACAGAGCATTACGAAAAAACGATTGAGGTGCTCGATAAGAATCAGGAATTTCTGGATGGCTTTATCGATGAATGTGAAAAAAAGACCTATATGTCCCCATTTGAATTGGTGTTTTGCCTATACTATAACGAAATAAGTCAGGCACTTCGCTTTTCTAAAACTAAATTCGAAGAATGGTATGAAAAAACAAAGGAAGAAGAAAAAGCACGAATGGTGATAACGCATGGAAAAATATCATCCGAGCATTTTCTTTACGACGAAAAAGGGTACGGCTATTTTATTAACTTTGAAAATGCCCGCTATGGCTCACCGATTCATGATTTATTGCCATACTTATCCCGTTCCTTTAATACCCAGCCAACAAGAAATGACGAAGCGGTGGAGTGGGTTTATCATTACTATAAATTTTTTCCCTTTAAGGCAGATGAAAAATTGCTATTCTTTAGTTATTTAGCTTATCCGATTCCAATCATTCAGGTGGCCGAAAAGTATTATAAAAAAGAACAGCCAAAAAATGAGCTGAAGTTTGTCCGAATGCTGCAGCGGAAATACTGGCATCTGAAGAATTCAGAATATGTTGTAATGAGAATGACTGAAATTGATGAACAAGAGAAGCAGGCAAAAGAAGGAGCCCAGCAGCAGTAATCATGCTAAATGGGCTCTAAACAATTTCAAAATAAATTGATACCGCAATGGCAATAAACACAGTTAGCAAAAGTACATCAAACACAGTGGGAATAAAAAGTGTTCGGATTAATTGAAAAATCGTAAACGGCAGAATCAACTGCTCGCATACTCTCCTAGTCGTTCGATACCAGGGAGTGTAGGAGTATTTGGTGATAAATTTCCTCCGCTTCATTTCATACTTCCTCTCCAAAATGGCATTTCTTTTATGTATATTCTTCTTACATAGTGAATTCCCCTAAATTCTTAACGTTTTTTACAAAATGGTATATAATATAAAAAAATTGGCTATCATTATTGACGACTAGAACACTTTTTGGGTAGTATAAACAATATGATTAATAACACACAAGCATAGACAGGGAAGAGTACGATGTACACCTGCTTTAAGAGAGGGAAGCTATTAGCTGGAAGGTTTCCTAAGCAGACACTCGGAAGGTCACCCTTGAGCTTCTTCAGCGAACGGAGATTTAACATCCCATTAGTTGAAGACGGATCAAATCCGTTATCTATTTAAGCGCCAATCCATTTCTGTAGGATTGGAAAAAAGGTGGTACCGCGAAACAAACTCCATTCGTCCTTTTATTGACGAATGGGGTTTTTTGTTTGTCTAGTTACTTAAAAGAAAGAGAAATAAAGGAGATGGTCAAATGGAGACAAAGGAAATTACCATGCCGACTAAGTATGATCCACAGTCGATTGAGCAAGGAAGATATGATTGGTGGCTGAAAGGAAAGTTTTTTGAAGCACAGAATGATGAGGGCAAGCAGCCTTATACAATCGTAATCCCGCCGCCTAACGTTACTGGAAAGCTGCACTTAGGGCATGCTTGGGATACAACATTGCAAGATATCGTTACACGCATGAAGCGGATGCAGGGCTATGATGTTCTCTGGCTTCCAGGAATGGACCACGCTGGTATCGCAACGCAAGCAAAAGTTGAAGAAAAACTTCGCAGCGAAGGCAAAAGCCGTTATGATTTAGGCCGTGAAAAGTTCGTTGAGGAAACATGGAAGTGGAAGGAAGAATACGCTTCTCATATCCGCCAGCAGTGGTCAAAGTTAGGTTTAGGATTAGATTACAGCCGTGAACGTTTCACACTAGATGAAGGTCTATCCGCAGCGGTACGTGAAGTTTTTGTTACTCTTTATAACAAAGGTCTTATTTACCGCGGCGAGTACATCATCAACTGGGATCCATCTACAAAGACAGCATTATCTGATATCGAGGTTATTTACAAGGATGTTCAAGGTGCATTTTATCACATGAAATATCCGTTAGCAGACGGTTCAGGACATATTGAAGTAGCAACCACTCGTCCAGAAACAATGTTGGGTGATACAGCAGTTGCGGTTCATCCAGAAGATGAGCGTTACAAACATTTAATCGGTAAAACTGTCATCCTTCCAATCGTTGGTCGTAAGATCAAAATTGTTGGCGATGATTATGTAGATATGGAATTCGGTTCTGGTGCTGTTAAGATTACACCAGCACATGATCCAAATGACTTTGAAATCGGCAACCGTCATAATCTTGAGCGTGTTTTAGTAATGAACGAAGACGGCACAATGAATGACAGAGCTGGAAAGTACAAAGGTATGGACCGTTTTGAATGCCGTAAGCAAATTGTTAAAGACCTTCAGGAACAAGGCGTTCTTTTCAAAATTGAAGAGCACTTACACTCTGTTGGTCATTCCGAGCGCAGCGGTGCAGTTGTTGAGCCTTACCTTTCAACACAATGGTTCGTTAAGATGCAGCCACTTGCGGATGAGGCAATCGCTCTGCAAAATAAAGAAAACAAAGTTAACTTTGTTCCGGAACGCTTTGAAAAAACGTACCTGCACTGGATGGAAAATATCCGCGACTGGTGTATTTCAAGACAGCTCTGGTGGGGTCACCGAATTCCTGCTTGGTACCATAAAGAAACAGGTGAAATATTCGTTGGTCACGAAGCGCCAGCAGATAGTGAAAATTGGGAGCAGGATAAAGACGTATTGGATACATGGTTCAGTTCTGCATTATGGCCGTTTTCTACAATGGGTTGGCCAAATGTTGAAGCAGAAGACTTCAAGCGTTTCTTCCCAACAGATGTACTTGTAACCGGTTATGATATTATCTTCTTCTGGGTTTCTCGGATGATCTTCCAAAGCCTTGAATTTACAGGTGAACGGCCATTTAAAGATGTTCTCATCCACGGTCTAGTTCGCGATGAACAAGGTCGAAAAATGAGTAAATCCCTTGGCAATGGTGTTGATCCAATGGATGTTATCGACAAATACGGTGCAGATGCCTTACGTTACTTCCTTTCAACAGGAAGCTCTCCAGGTCAGGATTTACGTTTTAGCTTTGAAAAGGTCGAATCTACTTGGAACTTTGCAAATAAAATTTGGAACGCCTCTCGTTTTGCATTAATGAACATGGATGGCATGACATATGATGAAATCGATTTTAGCGGCGAAAAATCCGTTGCAGATAAATGGATTCTCACTCAATTAAATGAAACCATTGAAAGTGTTACAAAGCTTTCAAAGCGTTATGAATTCGGAGAAGCAGGACGTGCATTATACAACTTCATCTGGGATGATTTCTGTGACTGGTACATTGAGATGGCAAAGCTTCCATTATATGGTGAGGATGAATCAGCAAAGAAAACAACTCGTTCGATTCTTGCACATGTTCTTGATCAGACGATGCGTTTGTTACATCCGTTCATGCCATTCATTACCGAGGAAATCTGGCAGAACCTTCCACATAGTGGTGAATCAATTACAACTGCTAAGTGGCCTGAGGTAAATCCAGCCTACTCTGATGAACAAGCTGCGCAGGAAATGAAAATGTTAATGGAAATGATTCGTTCCGTTCGTAACATCCGTGCTGAGGTAAACACGCCAATGAGCAAGAAAATTAAAATGCTTGTTAAGGCGAAGGATGATTCAGTATTAAAGGCGATTGAAAAGAACCGCGGCTATATTGAAAAATTCTGTAATCCAGAAGAATTACAATTGGGAACAAACCTTGAAACCCCAGAGAAGGCAATGACAGCTGTAATTACCGGCTTGGAAATCTATCTTCCACTAGAAGGTTTGATTAACATTGATGAAGAAATTGCGCGACTCGAAAAAGAATACGATAAGTTAACAAAAGAAGTAGAAAGAGTAGAAAAGAAACTAAACAACGAAGGCTTTATGAAAAAAGCACCTGAGAGTGTTGTTGCCGAAGAACGAGCAAAGGAACAAGACTATCGCGAAAAAAGAGCGTTAGTAGAGGCTCGTATAAATGAGTTAAAAGGATTATAATAAAAAGAAATCGAGACGAGTCCTTCAATAGGGATTCGTCTTCTTTTAGAAATAGGAAAAGGGGTATCTTAAAATGTTTAGCTCATATAGTGAAGCCCTTGAATGGATACATGGACGATTAAGACTCGGGATTAAACCTGGTCTGACCCGAATGGAATGGATGATGGACAAGCTTGGCCATCCAGAGAAGAAAATGAAAACCGTTCATATTGGCGGAACAAATGGAAAAGGGTCAACAGTAACCTTCTTACGCAATATCCTCGAAGCCGCAGGTTATTCCGTTGGTACATTTACATCGCCATATATAGAACAATTTAATGAGCGTATCTCAGTTAATGGGAAGCCAATCAGTGACGAAGAAATACTTGAGTTAACCAATGTGATTCGTCCTTTAGCGGATGAATTAGAACAAACTGAACTAGGCAGTCCAACCGAGTTTGAAGTGATTACAGCGATGTCTTTCTATTATTTTGCCAATATAAATCAAGTTGACATCGTACTTTATGAAGTGGGCTTAGGGGGAAGATTTGATTCAACCAATATCATTCAGCCAATAACTTCTGTTATTACAAACATTGGACTTGATCATACGAACATCCTTGGTCACACGTACGCAGAAATTGCATTCGAAAAAGCTGGTATAATAAAAGATCAGATTCCTGTTTTCACTGCTGTAAAAAATCAAGATGCCATAAAGGTAATAAAAGAACAGGCTGATAAAAAGCATGCTCCACTAAATATATTGAATCAGGATTTCTCGATTACTTCACACAGTCCACAAGAAACTGGTGAGGAGTTTACTTTAAATAGTGCTAATCTTAAATTCGAACATTTAGAAATTAGCATGATTGGCCAGCACCAAACAGAAAATGCAGCGTTAGCCGTTATGGCAGCTCAATCTATTAATCATCACGAAGAATTTTCAATCTCAGAAAATGCAATAAGGAAAGGTTTAAAGAGAGCGTATTGGCCAGGAAGATTTGATATCCTCTCAAATAATCCACTCGTCATTATTGATGGCGCTCATAATGATGAAGGTATTTCGGCACTTGTTCATGAACTTTCTAATCGCTATTCTAACAACACTATTCATATTGTATTTGCAGCATTAAAGGATAAAAAGCTCGACCAAATGATATCTCAATTGGATCAAGTCGCTGATGAAATCTCATTTGTATCGTTTGATTTCCCTCGAGCAGCGGATGCCATCGATTTGTTTTCTTTAAGTCATTCGAAAAATAAAAGAATCGGGGAGGATTGGGATTCTCATCTTGCCAAATGTGTTCAAGACCTGCAGCCAGATTCCGTTCTAGTTGTCACAGGTTCTTTATATTTCATCTCAGAGGCTAAATCGTATTTAAGTGAATTTTTGAAAAACAATACCATTTCACTATGACAAGCTAAAGCATTTTTGATAAAATGAGTATATCTCAATTTCAAAATATTGTAAGTGGGGAGGAGGATTAGAATGGCAGTACAACTGAAAATGAAGAAAGCAATCTTTCTTGTTTGGTTATTGTTGGTACCAGCAGGAATGTGGTTTACCTATCAAGCTTTTCCTCCCCACTTCTCAGGACAATGGTGGGATTTATTAGCTTTTTTGACGTTAACATCCGTTGTGGCATTTATGCCGATGGTCATTAATAATACTCCCATCTTTCTAATCCAATGGGTTTCACTTGCAACATTTTTAAGCTTCGGCTTGTTCATAGAAATGATATTTGCCCAAGCCGCTGTTGTGTTGTTACTCTTAAGGCTACGCGTTCAAAAGGAACAATATTTCCGCATACCGCTAAATTTAATTATGTTTTTCCTTGTATCTTTGGTGAGCGGAGTTGTGTACTACGCACTTGGGGGACAAACTGGTCCCAGTTTAGTAAATGACCCACATGCTATATGGCTTGCGGCGATATATGCAGTAGTAAATTACTCTTTAAATCAAGTTATTATTTCCTTTTATTTATACTTCATTTATAAAAGTAAGGAATCCTACTTTGGGAAGGATTTCATCGTTGAGACCATCACCACATTTATTACCTTGCCGCTTGGCTTTGTCCTATATATGTTTTATAACCAACAAGGCTTATTAGCTTTATTAATTGTGGCTGTTCCATTTGCGAGTTTATCGATTATTTTTAAGCTTTATTATTCAAGTGAAAAAATTAATGAATATTTACAAAAAGCGGCAGAAATTGGTCATCAAATGGCAGAACGGCTTGAGGTAGATGGAGTCATTGACCTATTTATCCAGAAGTTAAGTGAAATGCTGCCGGTTGACTATGCTTATATTTTTGATGTTAATAGTGGGGACGAGCTTCAATTAGTCCGCCGGATTCAGTGTGGTACTGGCATCACTATGGAGACTGCTAAGATCAAAAAAAATCAAGGCATAAGCGGTTATGTTTGGGAAAAGCGAAAAGGTTGCCTATACCATTCAAAAAAAGAATGGAAGCCCTATTCCAAGGGCTATCTCCCTGGCGATGCAGAAAGTTTATTAGCCGTTCCAATCGTCAGAAATAAAATAGTGATTGGGGTATTGATACTCGCTTCAAAGCGAAAAAGAGCATATGAAAAATCTCAGTTGATGATCGTGGATATTCTTTGTTCCTACTTTGCTGTTGCAATTGATAACGCAAAGCATTATGAACTCACAAAAACGCAGAGCGAAAGGTGTGCGTTAACGAAATTATATAATTATCGTTATTTTGAGAAATTATTAACGGACGAATTCGATAAACTATTTCAGTTTGAATGCAAGGTCTTATCGTTAATCATTTTAGATATTGATCATTTTAAAGATGTTAATGACACCTATGGGCACCAAAGTGGAAATGAAATTCTTTGTGAGTTGGCGACTAGGTTGAGTAACATTGTGGGTTCACGCGGTACCGTAGCTCGATACGGGGGGGAAGAATTTGTTGTTTTACTTCCTGAGTCTGATAAAGAAGAAGCCTATCAACTTGCAGAAATGATTAGACAATCTATTGCCAACTGGCCATTTATCTTGCAGCAATCCTTAGAGCTTACACAACATCAGGTAAAAATTACAGCTTCAATTGGAGTGGCAACTGCTCCTGAGGATGCAGAAGATCCACTTGCTTTGGTTCGACATGCGGATAGGGCACTATATGTTGGGGCGAAGAGGGCAGGAAGAAACCGAGTTGCTGAATATGTAAAATAAGTATATAGAGGGTTGAACATGATGTATTTCCGTGTTCAACCCTTTTATTTTTACTAAATTCTTGCTGTTGAAAAGTAAATATCTTATGCTAAACTGAAAATGATATATTTTATTAAAATTATACAAAAAAATACATATATTTTAATAGTCTATAATAAAAAAGAAATAGGGTGATGAGAGATGAATGAAAAAGGGTTAACATTAATAGAGATACTTGCTTCAATCGTAATTCTTTCAATAATAATAATTTCTCTGTTAAGCTTTTTTGTTCAATCTTCACGTTCTACTAATGTATCGAAAAGTATTATGAATGCTACCTATATTGCGCAAACGACTATGGAAGAAATGTATAGTGTTATTACTGCTACAAAATCTATTAATGAACTATCTAAACCTGCGACTTACAATGAAATTGTTAAAACTGCAAACCAGGTTGTCTATCAAAAAAACGTCTCCAACCATTCCGTAACAGTAGAATTAACCCCTTATACAGTTGATGCATCTCTTGTGAATCTTAAAGTCAAAGTAAATAAAGATACAAAACAGGAAGCCCAAATGGAGATGTTGGTATCATGGAAAAAAGAATAATGAGATTTAAATTAAATAATAATAACGGGTTAACATTAATAGAAGTGTTAGGTGCATTTACCTTACTTTCACTTATTTTGATCATGGCTAGTTCGGTTCACTTTTTTGCTCAGAATCAGGCAAAAAAACAATCGGATGAAATCGCTAATCAAACAAATGCTAGATTAGCGATGAAAGTAATTACGAAAGAAATAAGAAGTGCTGATGAGCTTGATATATATGATGGTACTAAGAAATATAGTGTGGATAGACTAGGTTATATCACTGAACAAATTAATAATAGTCCCATTGGTTTAACCATCAGTAAAAATGGTACTACTACTATATATGTATATGAAAACAATACCTTAAAAAGAAATAGTCAGCCATACATTACCAATCTGCAAAATTTTGAATTGAAAGTAAATCTCCCAAAAGTAAATCAGATTTCCATATCTGTGGCTAATCTTCCAGTAACCACAATATCCATTAGAAAATAGGTGAGAGTATGATTCGGCGGTTAAATAAAATTAAAATTGAAAACAATGAGCATGGAATGGCTTTGGTTACTGTCATGATGGTTTTAGTTGTAGTATCTGTTATGGGAGTAAGTCTAATGGGACTAGCTGCATCTAATACAAAAATGACAACCGGGGAACGAGATACCCAATCCTCTTATTATATTGCTGAATCAGGTATAAATGCCCGATTAAACGAACTCAGCAGTCTAATAAGAACAGAATATAATAATGCAGTCAGCGGTCCAAACTTCTTTTCACGCGTCGAAAATTTATTTGTTGAAAAAAACTATGGGGTAGAGACCTTTGAAAAATCCCTCGGACATCAACCATCTGCAACTGTAAAAATTCAGGCTCTAAACACTACAAACTCATTTAGTAAAGATTATAAAATTACTTCTAGTGGTGTAATAAATGGTAAATCGAGTTCCGTTTCAGCAATCTTTAATCTTACTTGGAAGCCTAAAAGTAATATTGTTCTTCCTCCCGATTCTGTATTATTTACAGATAATGAATTAATATTTCAAAACACCCCGGTTACCCTAAACGGAGAAGTAGTTTCCAACGGTTTAATTAAAATAACTGGTAGTAAAACAATTATTGGTGAAGATCAAATCAATGAAAATGCTAGAATTCCAATGGATATCCCAGAGTTTCCCGCTTTTGAAGCACCATCCTCTCCAGTTTTTACAGGTAATACGCTTACATTGGATCGAGATAAGTCCTTTAATAAAATCTCAGTTCCAGCTAATACTACATTAACAATAAATACTGAGAATAAAAATAGAATTATAGTGTTAGATATGTTAGAGGTTGGAACGAATGGAAAGATTGTGATTTCTGGCACAGGTAAGCTTTCATTATACGTGAAGAGACTTAATACTCAGACAGGTAGTGTAATTAATTATGACCAAAATATAATTAATATTTTCAGTGACCCAGATAAAAAATATCTTCCAGAAAACATGGATAAAATACAGCAACATATCAACAAATTATATCTATTCTTAGACGGACCCGGTCTTACATTAAATTCAGGATGGATCTTTGGATCAATTTTTGCAAAACAAGCCGATATTACTATTAATAATGACAATGGGATTCAAGGACATGTTATTACTCTTGGAAGCTTAGTGGTACTTAATCAGCCAAGTACTATGCCAAAATTAGTCTTTGCTCCGTATGCTGCGATTGACGCAAGACAGACATTTGCTGGGACTATAATTGGAAGCGAATTTAAATCTAGTGGTAACAACCACCAATTTATATTACAATCAGCCCGAATTGACTATGAGAATTCTCCCTTTTTTATTGACGATGGTTCAATAGAACTTAGTACGAAAGACATCTTTAGGGTAGACCCAGTTCGAGAAGGGAACTAATAGTAAGCGCATTTCAATAAATTTAATCTTAAAAGCCTCATTCTTTGGGAATTATTGGATATCCCGTTTGAAGAATGGGGTTTTTATATCGGATTATTATTGTGTATAAATATTTTCCACCTTCTTTTAATCTATTGAAAAATATAATACAATATTTAGTAGACGAATTTTGTCGATTTATTATATTTATAAAGTGATAATTATGAAGTTTTGTTTAAATATGTAGATTCATAGTAGGATAGAACTATTAGTAAAGGGGAGTGAAAGAATGCAAACGGTTATTTGGGCATTTGGTTCTATGCTTGTATTTTTGTTGATTTTCTCTGTAATACCGCTTAGTTATACACTTAAAGGTAAGGTTATAGTTGGGATAACTGGTTTTGTTTTGGCGCTGGTCGGTAACGCTGCCGCAGCATCCTTTCCAATTTGGTTAACGTTTTTGATGATGGCGGCTCTTGCATTTTTTGCGTCTTTTATTACAGAAAACCGTTTCGCAACAGTACTCTACAAGAATGGAGATCACTACCATTTTGAAGAAGGTAATTTTAAAACGGATAGTCTCCCTATTTCAAATATAAAAGTTGAGGATAATTCAGATATAGAATCTTTAGATTTGATTGAACTTGGAGTATTAACCCCAACTCCAAGTCAATCTGAAAATTTAAAAACTCAAGCTAGTCCTTCATATATGGGAAAAGAAATTGCTCCAGAGTTTGATGAGGAAGATATTTCGTTCTTACAAGTTCGTGGTGCGGAAGAAGAAGTTGTGGAGGTAATAGAGGAGCTTAATATTGACGGTGGCTATTTATCAGAAATTGAATCTTTACTTCAAAAGGAATTTGAAAAACATACAGACACTGTGGAAGAGGGCTGGTTGGATGAACTGACAGAGTTTTCAAATGAAAAGATTAAAGGTGAAAAGTCAAATGCTGATTCCTTGTTAGAAGACTTGGAATTGGAGTCGTATTTACTTGCCGAGGAAGTAGCAGTTGGAAAAGAAGATAACCATAATGAAGTGATTTCAATAAAAAAGTTAGAATTACAGAAATTAAATTGATAGGGTGAAAGGTGGCAAATTGTTTGGGAAAATATAAACAAGTAATCAAACTTTTCAGCGTTTTATTTTTCTGTACGGCATTTATTTTTAGTTTTTCTCATTATGGTGCTAAAGCATTTGAAACGTTAACCACTGCTGATGGCAAATTTTCCTCAGGAACTTCCGTAGGGTTTGTTGATCTTTCAGGTAGATCAAATAGTGAATCTATTACCGTGTTAGAAGAAAAATATGTTGAATGGATACAAAATACTAAAATTGAAATGCAATATAGTGAAAAGTTATTTCCTATTGATGTTAATTTATTTCAATTCGATGCCATAAAAACTTTAAAAAATATTCAGGACGGGCAAAAAAATCCTGCATCAATCACAATAGAGACGCAGCTGGTGGAAGAACAAATCCAAATTTTATTTCCACAGATTGATACCAAATTAATAGACATTACGAAACTCACAACAGATATTACAAATGCGGTCCTACACTTTGAAAGTGGTTCATTTGTCTTTAAATTAAATGAAGATTACTTACTATCAGATGCTGGACAACAATCGAGCGTCATTAGTGAAGTGTATATCTCATTAGCTGAGAATCCAAATGATTTAGTAACGGTACTAAATAGTAACAGTGAAATAAGTATTGCCGAGGAAGCTACCTTTTCTCTTATTGAATATGCAAAGCAGGAAAAGATTGAGACATCCTCTTCCTTAAATGTTATTGCAACAGGTATATATCAAGTGATTTTACCTACAAATATTTTGATTATGGAGCGAAATATCAGCAATTCACTACCAGAATATTCCGTATTAGGTCTTGAAGCGAATGTGAATGTTGCTAAGGGTGCTGATTTAGTCTTTAAGAATCCAAATAAAACTGTATATACTCTAAGTTTTTCACTTGTAAATAAAAATTTAAAAATAACCTTAAAGGGAAATTCGTTCCTCTACGATTATAAAATCATTAAAGAGAACGAACAGCCATTAAAACCAAAAACGATTGTTCAATATAGTCCATTAATCCTTCCCAGGCAAATAGAAGTGAAGAATGAAGGGGCAGATGGGAAACTTGTTACTGTCTATCGTGATATATTTCAGGGAAGCCAATTGGTGGAACGTCAGTTGATTTCTGAGGATTATTACCCTCCTGTCTACCGTGTTGAAGTACATGGCTTAACAGGTGCACAAAAGATTACCACTGGTGTTTCTTCTGTTAGTATCGGCAGTACAACCGACTCTACCAATTCAACTGGAAGTCAATCACAGTCAACATCTGACAATACTATACAAGACTCTGATGATGAACTTTGGGGGAAACCGAATGAACAACCAAAATAATAATATTTTAAGCAGGGAAAAAATATGAAGCAGGCTCGAAAACGTCTGGGGGACTTATTAATTGAGGAAGGGCTAATTACGCCCGAGCAGCTCCAAACAACGTTAGAGGGAAAGCCAGCAAATCAAAAAATAGGGGATGCCTTGCTTCATAGGGGTTATATAACTGATCAGCAGTTAGCTGAAGTACTCGAATATCAGCTTGGGATTCCACATATTAGCTTATTCCACTATCCCTTTGAACTGAATATTTTTTCGCTCATCTCGAAAGAAACAGCAAGAAGGAATTTAATCATTCCCTTGAAAAAAGAAGGCAACAAACTGTTTGTGGCGATGGTTGACCCAATGGATTTTATTGTTATTGACGACCTTCGTTTGTCAACAGGCTTTCAAATTGAGACAGCAATTGCGACTAAAGACGATATTATCCGATCGATTAATAAATATTACAATGTAGATGAAGGGTTAGAAGAGTTATTTGATGATTTGTCATCAAGTGAACGGGGTCGGGACGAGGATGTTACTGATTTAGACTCACCTATCGTTCGTCTTGTTAACCAGATTCTGGCTAATGCAGTCGTACAAAAGGCTAGTGATATTCATATTGACCCACAGGAAACTAAGGTAGTGGTACGCTACCGTATCGATGGTGTCCTAAAGGTAGAACGTGTTTTACCAAAGCATATGCAAAGCGTACTAACAGCTAGAATTAAAATTATGTCCAATCTAGATATAACTGAACATCGAATTCCGCAAGATGGCCGGATTAAAATGAATCTTGACTTTCATCCTATTGACCTTCGTATTTCAACCTTACCAACGGTTTATGGTGAGAAAATTGTTATGCGGATTCTGGATATGGGTGCTACTCTAAATGATATAAGTAAAATAGGATTTAACACACTTAACTATAAGCGTTTTTCCGAAATGATTGAGCAGCCAACTGGAATTGTGTTAATCACTGGACCGACAGGTTCAGGAAAATCCTCAACCCTATATGCGGCACTCAATAAATTGAACAGTGAACAAGTTAATATTATTACAATTGAGGACCCTGTTGAGTACCAATTGGAGGGAATTAATCAAATTCAGGTAAACGCAAATGTAGGAATGACCTTTGCTGCCGGTCTTCGTTCAATTCTTCGTCAAGATCCGAATATTATCATGGTCGGGGAAATTCGTGATAAAGAGACAGCTGAAATTGCCATACGTGCTTCATTAACAGGTCACCTGGTTCTAAGTACTCTGCACACGAATGATTCCTTAGGGACAGTTACGCGTCTCATTGACATGGGGGTAGAACCGTTTTTAATTGCCTCATCATTAAGCGGAATCGTGGCCCAACGACTAGTACGAAAGGTTTGCCGTGATTGTGCAGAGGTTCAGGAACCATCCAAACGTGAAATTGACATATTCGCAAGACGCGGGATGAAGATTGAAAAAATTACCCGAGGCAAAGGATGTAACTCTTGTAACATGACTGGGTATAAAGGACGAATTGCACTTCATGAGGTTCTGGTCTTAAACGATGAGATGCGAAGAATTATTATGAACGATGACTCCTTTCAAAAACTAAAGGAAAATGCGATTAAAAGTAAGACAATCTTTTTAATTGATGACGGACTGTTAAAAGTAAAACAAGGTTTAACGACAACAGAAGAAGTTTTACGCGTCGCAATACTGGAGTAGGAGAAGGTATATGAGAGAGAAGGTTGAGAATATACTGCGGGCAGCACTTGAATTTAAGGCCTCCGACATCCATCTAACTGTCGGTGTTCCCCCTGTATTTCGTATAAATGGTGATATCAAACGATATGGCAAGGATATTTTGTTACCTGACGATACAGAGGAGATTGCTAAATTAACAATTCCAGAGGATATGTGGGAGCTATTTAAAGAAAAAGGAGAACTCGACTATTCATATGGAGTTCCTGGATTGTCCCGTTTTCGTGTAAATGCCTATCACCAGCGAAAAAGTGTGTCATTAGCGCTAAGGGTAGTGGCATCAAAAACACCAACACTTGAAGATTTAAATTTACCTGATATCGTGGCAAAACTCGTTGAAAAGCCACAGGGGCTTATTCTTGTGACGGGACCAACAGGTAGTGGTAAATCGACTACTCTTGCTTCAATGATTGATTATGTCAATCGAACCCAGCGTAAGCATATTGTTACCCTCGAAGACCCAATAGAGTACCTTCACAAGCATGGAAATTCGATTATTGACCAGCGTGAAGTGGGCTTTGACACAAAATCATATGCTAATGGCTTAAAAGGTGCACTTCGACAGGATCCTGACATAATTCTTGTTGGGGAAATGCGTGACCTAGAAACTATTGGTATTGCCATAACAGCAGCAGAAACAGGTCACTTAGTGTTGGGGACACTTCATACTTCAAGTGCACCAGCAACCATCAACAGGATTATCGATGTATTTCCACCAGCACAGCAACCACAGATTCGTGTACAGTTGGCGTCAGTATTGGTAGGGGTAATTTCACAACGATTGTTTCCCACTATTGATAAGAAAGGTCGTAAAGCCGCAACGGAGATTCTTGTAAATAACCCAGCCATTGCTAACCTAATTCGTAATGAAAAAATACACCAAATCCAAAGCACTATGCAGACTTCCCGTGCCCAGGGTATGCATACTCTTGAAATGAGTATAAGAGAGTTAATAGATCGTAACTTAATACAAAAAGAAGCAGCAACCAAATATCTCCAAGAAAAGATGATGCTGGATGGCTAGGTTTAAATATTCAGGTAGAGATCGACGCGGGAAACGACAGGGCACAGTTGCAGCAGATTCTAGAAGAGAAGCAATGGTAAAGTTGAAGGAAGAAGGAATAAGAGTCATTGAAATGACTGAAGTTCCAGAAACTTTTATGAATAAAGACATTTCTTTTGGTAATCCTGTTAAACTTCAGGACTTTGTAATATATTTAAGACAATTTGCTACTCTATTAAAGGCTGGTGTAACTGTTGTTGAGGCTACTGGAATATTAGCAGCTCAAACAGAAAGCAAAGGATTAAAGAAGGCATTGTTAGCTGTTGAACAAGACTTACGTGAAGGAAATCCATATTCTGATGCTGTTTCAAAGCACAAAAAAGTATTTGATTCTATGTTCGTTAACATGGTAAGAGCAGGGGAAGTAAGTGGGAATATGGATGAAACCCTTGAGAAAATGGCTGAACATTATGAAAAGCAGCATTATACTAGACAGAAAATAAAATCTGCCCTAACTTACCCGATTGTTATTGGCATTATAGCGATTGGAGTTGTCATTTTCCTACTTATTGCTGTAGTTCCAACCTTTGTAACAATGTTTGATGACCTTGGTGCAGAGCTTCCGGCAATTACTAAATTTGTACTTGGAGCTAGTGAGTTTGTTCAAGGATACTGGTGGTTGTTGGCATTAATAGTTTTTTTATTGGTGTTTTTATTTTCCTATTTCAAAAAAAACAAGAATACAAAATATTATTTCGACCATATATCATTGAAGATACCTATATTCGGCAAAATGTTGCAAAAGGCAGCTTTAGCCAGAATGATGAGAACCCTAAGCTCATTGTTCTCAAGTTCAGTTCCTATACTACAGGCCATGGCAATTGTGGAAAAGGTTGTTGAAAATGAAGTAATAGCTAAGGTTATTAGGGAGTCTCGTGATTCCTTAGAAAAAGGTCGTTCAATGGCGGAGCCAATGAAGGACCATTGGGCATTTCCACCTCTTGTCACCCAAATGGTTACAATTGGTGAGGGAACCGGTGCCCTCGATGTAATGTTGAGTAAGATTGCGGAGTTTTATGAAAAAGAAGTAGAAACTGCAACTGACCAATTAAAATCTCTAATTGAACCGATGATGATTGTTTTTTTGGCAGGAGTAGTAGGTGTCATTGTATTAGCAATAATGTTGCCTCAATTTGAGATGTTCAAAGCATTTTAACGATAAAATTCAACAAGTTTATTAATAAAATGATATAAAGTGACATAATACAAAAATATCCTCTTTTCTTCGCAATGTAAATTAATGTATAATACAAGAGAAAATATTACTAGGTTCATAGAACCAAAAGGGAGAGAAAAAGATGGGTCAATTTATTAAGAATAAGCTCAAAGAACAAAAGGGTTTAACATTAATTGAATTACTTGCTGTTATCGTTATTCTTGGAATTGTTGCAGCAATTGCAGTACCAAGCATTATGGGCATCATTGATAAAAGTAAAAAGGATGCTAAAGTGGCAGAGGCTATTCAAATAATTAGTGCTGCTAAATTAGAACATGCTACTAATAGTGGTATAACTAATTGGAAAAAGGATGCAGCAGCAGCAACAACTGGGGCTAGTGCTACACCAGCTTATGGTGGAATAGGAAACTCTCTTTCTAATGTAAAAGATGTTTCGGAAGACTACGAAGTGAACTTTAATACTTCAACCAAAGTTTATACAATTAAGAATCATGATGCTAATAGCGTTGTTACCGGAGCAACAACCGGTGTTCTAACTGAACAAGAACTCATAGATTATTCTAACTAAAATGTTTATTAGTTATTTGATCATAACTGGTTTGTTATTGGGCTCCTTTTATAATGTAGTAGGATTAAGAGTACCATTAAAAAAATCAGTTGTTGCACCACGTTCAGCATGCACAACCTGCGGCCATCAGTTAAAAGCTTTCGAACTTATACCAGTTTTATCATTCATGATTCAAAGGGGGAAATGCCGCGGCTGTCAGTCGCGGATTTCTCCTATCTATCCGGTATTTGAATTACTTACAGGAATATTATTTGCAACGGCACCACTTGTTATTGGTTGGTCTGGAGAGCTAGTAGTTGCACTAACACTAATTTCCATGTTTATGATTATCATCGTATCAGATATAAACTATATGATTATCCCTGATAAGATTCTAATCTGGTTCGCAGGGATTTTTTTATTGGAACGGATATTTGTACCACTTACACCTTGGTGGGACAGCCTGCTTGGGGCTGTTTCTGTTTTTTTTCTCCTTTTGACCATCTCCATCATCAGTAAAGGTGGTATGGGAATGGGAGACGTTAAACTCTACGCAGTGCTGGGTTTTGTGCTAGGTTTTAAACTAGTCCTTTTATCATTCTTTCTATCAACATTATTAGGGGCTGTTATTGGTGGTTTAGCAATCCTGTTTAAGGTTGTTAAAAGACGTCAGCCTATACCGTTCGGTCCATTTATTGCAGCAGGGACCTTGACTGCTTATTACTGGGGATCAGATATTGTCACTTGGTATCTTCAGGTATTAAATCAAGGATTTTAAATAAGGGGTAATAAAATATGGCATTTTCACTATTTTCTTCGAAAAATCGAATAATAAATTTGGTACTAAATGACCATTCGATTCGTTTTGTTGAATTAAAACAGGCGAATCCCCCTGCTGCACAAAAATGGTGCGAACGATTCCTTCCTCCAGGGATTATTACGGATGGGAAAATTACCGATCTTGATTCTTTGTCAAGTATTCTTGAAGAATGTATCGACGAATGGAAGCTTCAGAGACGTCATGTTCGTTTCCTCGTTCCCGACCCACTAGTAATCATTCGTAAAGTCTCTGTTCCAGTAGATATTCTAGATGATGAAATGAAAGGGTACCTGTACCTGGAACTTGGCTCGAGTATTCATTTACCCTTTGAGGAACCTGTCTTTGATTTTTACCAGCTAGGGAACAACGGAAAGACAAAAGATATACTTTTATTTGCTGCCCCGGAACAAAATGTCATGGAATATGCCAACTTACTTTCTCGTTTAAAGTTAACTCCAGTTGCAGCTGACATTTCACCGTTGTCTTTGTATCGGCTATATCATCACCTTGGTCGTACAAAGGAAAATGAAGTGTTGTTTACGGTCCAATTTGACTTAACAAGTGTCAATCTTTGTATTTTTGAAGAATCTGTTCCACTTGTTATGCGTCAATTTTCACTACCCTTCAATATTAATCACTGGGAATTGAAACAGGACAGCTTTACAGAAATAAAATACACGGGTGAAACGGAAGAACTGGTTATCCAGTTTGAGGATATCCTGAATGAAATAAGTAAGCTCTCAGATTTTTATCGTTATACCTTAACAAATGAGAAAAAGGATGTTTCCAAGTTTCTTATAAATGGAGATCATCCAATGCTACCAGCGATTTATGATGAAATGAGAGACCGGTTTGAAACTTCTGTCGAGATGTTAAGTCTAAATACAGAAGCCTTCAACAAACAAGGAAACGTACCGTTTACTCTATTATTATCATTAGGTCTGGCTTTAAAAGAGGTGAAATGATGTTAGTAGAAATTAACTTGCTTCCCCAAAAGGAACCGAGAAATACAGGATTTATCTTTAGTCTGTCAGTGATGTTGGTACTATTTCTACTAATTGGAGGCTTTTATTTTTGGCAGGTGCAATCCGCGAAAACTGACCTTGCTAATTTAGAAAGTCAGATTGAGATGACCAAAAAGATTGCTGAAGCAGAACATAAAAATGCTGAAGCCAATGTAAGCAGTATGTCTGTAACTGTTTTACAAAATGCGGTGGAATGGGCGAATATTTATCCTATTAAAACAGTCCCAGTTATGCAGCACTTAACATCGCTTTTACCCGAACGTGGATTTATCCAATCCTTTAGTTATACTGAGGCTGGGACGGTTTCACTGACTGTTCAATTTGATAATACTAGAGAAGCTGCTTACTTTTTAGAGCATTTGAATGATTCGTTATGGGTCAAAGAAGCGAGTCTTAATTCCTTAAACATTAGTGAGAAGGAAGAAACTACAGAAACAGCAACGGAAACAAACCAGACAACAACTCAAACTGCGACTACTTCAGAGGAGAGTCAACCCGTTGTAGTAACCATTGACCCTAATAATCCGAACAGTTTCACTTATACTCCTGTAAATCCAACCTTCACAACTGAAGGGAATGATAAGTCGAAGGAACCTAATAATTACTTACCAAGATACATTGGTCAGTATGATATTAAGTTTAATAAAGAAACGATAAAGGAGCTAATTACAAAGGACCGTAGTGCTGAGGAAGGAGTGACTGGATCATGAAACTAAGTTTTTCAAAAAAAGACAAACTAATTCTGTTATTCGGTATTCTCCTTCTTATACTATTAATCGTTTTTGCTCAACTTGCTTTACTTTCCCCGATAAAAGCGGATGTTAAGATGAAAGAACAAAGTTTAAAGACTGAAAAACAGTTATTAGATACAATTACACAAGATAAAGTTGCAGTAACTCAAAAAGTGACAGAAGATACTAGGGAATTACAAAAGAATGTTCCAGTCACACCACTCCAAGAACAATTTATTTTAGACCTTGAGAAGGCAGAGAATGTTTCTAATAGTAAGATTAGCTCGATGGGCTTTTCAAAGGATGCAGATGTTATATTAGAAAATACAGAAGGTAATGCGGTAAATGGAGATACAGGAGCAACACCTGCTTCAGAGGGGGCAACGAAGGTCACTGAAGTACAAGATACAAATGCTACCGGTTTAAAAAAGCTTACGGTCAGCCTAAGTGTCGAATCACCAAACTATGAAGACTTGGAAACTTTTGTTTCGACGCTTGAGTCTTTAAAACGGATAGTTGTTATTGAATCTATCAATTATACTGGCGGTGAAGAGATTACTACTCTTGAAGCACAAGTTGAACCATTATCGTATTCACTTACAGTTTCGGCATATTACCTGCCTACTTTAGAGGATTTATTAGCTGAACTGCCAAAGATTGATGCACCGGCTCCAGCTAATAAGAAAAACCCATTAACTGGTTTTTCAGATACGACAAAAGTAAATTAATACTATCGCGAAGTTACAAATAATTTGGCGAAAGCATTCGATAACAAGACGACAAAAGTCTTGTTATTTTTTTTTGTCTTTGTGATAGGATGGTAGAAATTGCTATTGGTAGAGGGAGGAGTGCAAGTTAGTGGACAAGCCGAATCGTGGCAATACCATCAAAATCAAGTTAAATGGAGAAAGTCAACCTTTCACAGAAGAACCCATTAAGGTGGAACAAGAATCTAGTAAAGATTCTTTTACTAAAGTGATAAACGTCGACGACGATTTTAATGATCACGATGTTTTTCTCGAAACTGCTGCTTCAAAGGAATCAATCGATGAAAGTTTTGATTGGATTATTCCTGAATCTGCAGAAAACGACATTCAGGAATATAAAGTTATCAGCAGTCAAAACCAGAAAAAAGGCGGGAAAAAGAAGACTGCTTCTTTCACAACCTTTTCAATGAAGCATAATGGCGGCGTGTTAAAATCTATTATTGTAACAGCCGTTTTTGCTATCTTGATTGGGACGAGCTTTGGGGTACTAATGCTTAAGTTAGTCATTAGTGAAAACAGTAAACCAGCAGTAACTGAGCCTGTCGTCGTAGATAAGGGATCTGATAAAGGTTCCGAAGAAGCAACCGGTGGAAAAGGTAGTTCTGTTGTCCTCGGAGCCCAAACTGCGTTTATCGTCCAAGGTGGAGCTTTTACGACAAAAGATGCAGCATCTAGTGCAGCCAACCAAGCAAAAGGAAAAGGGCTTCCAGCACAAACTTTGTCAATGAGTGAAAAAGAATATTTGTTTTTAGGTGTGGCTGATTCAATTGAAACAGCTAAGGCATTAGGGGCACAATATAAAGCAGATGGATTTGAGGATGTCTTTTCCAAACAATTACCCATTTCTGAAAAGGCAGTTTCAGATATAAATGAAACCGAAAAAAGCTTTTTAGAGGCTGCTTCAACTATTTACCAACAGCTATCAAAGGTCACTTCCAACGCCATTGTTTCTGGAAATATATCATCAGAAGCTAGTAAAGAAGTTGCAGGGTTTGGTGATCAACTGAGTCAATCAGCTGACAAGCTGAAAAATGAGAAGGTAAAAAGTCTAAACAAGGAATTATCTAGTGCGTTTGAGAGTATAGAGACATTTCAAGAAAAGAAGAGTAAATATAGTTTGGTTAAAGCACAACAGCATTTATTAAATTATCTAAGTATTTATTATTCACTGTAGTCGACAAAAGCTGATATTTTCCGGGAAATTATTTTCGAATAACGAGTCTGTCTATTATGGACAGGCTTTTTGTTTTGGTATCTGAATATTTTGAATTTAAAACCAAGAGATACTTTGCATAATTTGACAATTTTCTTCGAACTTTAATGATATAAAAATTGTTTGCTTCTACAAATTCTGATACGATTAACATGTATCTCCCTAAATGATGCAAAAGGTAAGGTGATGAAATGCAAAACCTCATTTTAGCCTCTTCTTCTCCACGGCGAAAAGAACTTCTAGAAAACCTCCGATTAACATTCACAATCTCAAGCAGTGAAGTAGATGAAAGCTTTGATCCAACGCTTTCTCCAGAGGATGTAGTTATGGATCTTGCCGAACGAAAAGCACAGGTTATTTTTAAAGAAAATCCTAATGCCTATGTCATTGGTTCCGACACAATTGTTGTTGCTAATGGTGAAGTATTAGGTAAGCCAAGCGACAATGCAGAGGCAATAAAGATGTTAAAAAAGCTTTCTGGAAAAAGGCATGACGTTTACACCGGTGTATCCATATTGTCTCCAAATGGAACATCTTGTTTTTTTGAACGAACAGAAGTTTGGTTTTGGGAGTTAACGGACGAGGAAATCAATTTCTATGTACAAAGTGGTGAACCGCTTGATAAAGCAGGTGGATATGGCATTCAGCAGCTGGGAAGCATGCTTGTCAAAAAAATTAATGGAGACTATTTTGCGGTTATGGGTCTGCCAGTCGCAAGAACATATCGCGAATTAAAGAGGCTAGGCTACCAATTGTCGTGACAGCTATGTAGTTCCTTAACTCCCTATCACAGGGAGGAAGTACAATGTCAACCAATTCATTAATGATCCGTGATTTTCCTCAAGACGAAAGACCTAGAGAGCGATTTATTCAAAATGGTCCAGCCAGTTTATCGAACCATGAATTAATTGCGATCTTACTAAGAACCGGTACGAAGGATGAAAGTGTTCTTCAATTATCCAACAGGCTGCTTACCAATTTTGAAGGCTTACGGCTTTTAAAGGATGCTTCCTTGGAAGAAATGACTGAAATAAAGGGGATTGGTCAGGCCAAGGCCATTCAAATTCTCGCCGCTGTCGAAATTGGCAGGAGGATAACGAACTTAAACTATACAGACAGATATGTGATTCGTTCCCCTGAAGATGGTGCTAATTATGTGATGAATGACATGCGTTTTTTATCACAAGAGCATTTTGTTTGTTTATATCTCAACACGAAAAACCAAGTACTCCATAAACAAACCATCTTCATCGGAAGCTTAAACGCCTCGATCGTACACCCGAGGGAGGTATTTCGCGAGGCATTGAAACGATCAGCTGCTTCTATTATTTGTCTCCATAATCATCCTTCAGGCGATCCCGCTCCAAGCCGCGAAGATATTGAGGTTACCAAGAGGCTTGTGGAATGCGGGAAAATGATAGGCATCGACGTGCTTGATCACCTCATCATCGGTGAAAATAAATTTGTCTCCCTCAAGGAAAAAGGATATTTATAATACTATGATTTTTTGAATCGTTGGGATATAATAATGTTTATGATTTTTTAGGACATCTTTCGTGATTATCATATAAATTTACTAGAAAAATTACATGAATAGAAGGTATATTCACTTACCTTATGTTATTTTCGTATCAGAAAGGGAGATACAACTATGTTTGGAATTGGGACAAGAGACCTTGGTATTGACTTGGGGACGGCAAATACCCTTGTTTATGTAAAAGGTAAAGGGATTGTATTAAGAGAGCCATCTGTTGTGGCGATGCAGACAGACACGAAATCTATTGTGGCGGTTGGTAATGACGCGAAGAACATGATTGGTCGTACACCAGGAAATGTAGTTGCAATGAGACCAATGAAGGATGGAGTTATTGCGGACTTTGAAATTACAGCAGCCATGATGAAACACCATATTCGTATGGCCATTAAAAGTAAGAGCATTTTCTCCGGTAAGCCGTATGTAATGGTCTGTGTACCATCTGGAATAACGGCTGTCGAGGAAAGAGCTGTAATAGATGCAACGCGTCAGGCAGGTGCCAAGGACGCCTATACAATTGAGGAGCCATTTGCGGCTGCCATCGGTGCAAATCTTCCTGTATGGGAGCCAACCGGCAGTATGGTGGTCGATATTGGCGGCGGTACAACCGAAGTAGCGATTATTTCTTTAGGCGGAATTGTTACCAGCATCTCCATTCGTGTTGCCGGTGATGAAATGGACGATTCAATCGTTACGTATATCCGTAAAAATTATAATCTTATGATTGGTGAACGTACGGCGGAAGCCATTAAAATGGAAGTTGGTTCTGCAGGTGATGCTGAAGGTATCGATAATATGGAAATTCGCGGACGTGATTTATTAACTGGTTTGCCAAAAACCATTGAAATCACTGCGAAGGAAATTGGTGTGGCTTTAAAAGATACGGTCTATGCGATTGTAGAGGCTGTAAAAAACACATTAGAAAAAACACCTCCAGAGCTTGCAGCTGATATTATGGACCGAGGAATCGTCTTAACAGGCGGTGGCGCCCTGCTTCGAAATCTGGACAAGGTAATCAGTGAAGAAACAAATATGCCTGTACTTATCGCTGAAAACCCACTTGATTGTGTAGCAATCGGCACAGGAAAAGCCTTAGACCATATTCAATTATTTAAAAACAAAGCAAAAGAATCCAGATAAAGAGTAACTACGTAGAAAATTAGAGGTGTATAATCATGCCACAGTTCTTTTTGAATAAACGATTGATCGTTTTGCTGGTTAGCATAATTGTTCTCGTGGCATTGATTGGGTTTTCGTTAAGGGAGAGAAGTAAACTATCCTGGCCGGAGCAGTTTTTAAAGGATACTGCCGGCTTGGTTCAATCCCTGGTCTCAAAGCCTGCTCATTTGGTTGCAGGTTTTTTTGAGAATCTTCAGGACTTGCAAAATACATATGAAGAGAATAAAGAATTAAAATCACGGATGGAGAAACTTGTTAGCCTTGAAGCACAGGTACAGGAGCTGGAAAAGGACAATAAAGAACTGCGTGATATTCTCGGTGAAGAAGAGACCCTGAGAGATTTTGAACCTTTACAGGCAACAGTAATAGGTAGAAACCCTGATCGTTGGCATGAAATGATTATTATCAATAAAGGGAAAACAGACGGAATTAAAAAAAATATGGCCGTTGTCACTGCACATGGCTTAATTGGCAAAGTAAAAACCGTCAATCAATTTAGCTCAACCGTTCAACTGTTGAGTGCGATGGATCCAAAGAATCGGATCTCTGCTATTGTGCAAGGTGACACAAATGTCTTTGGTCTTGTAGAAGGCTATGATGAAGAGAAAAAAGCTTTATTAGTGAAGGCCATTCCATCTGGAGTGGAAATTAAAGTAGGACAAAATGTCATTACTTCTGGTCTAGGTGGCGTCTTTCCTCAAGGCTTGCAAATTGGTAAAGTAATTGAGGTTAAGCCAGACCAATACGGATTGAATCAAACAGCATTAGTTGAACCAGGTGCGGATTTTTATGATTTAGAAAATATCATTGTGATCACCAGAACAATTGCCCAGCCTAGTGGAAAAGATATGGCTGGCGAAGGAGAGGAGGAGGAGGATTTGTGAAGAAATTCCTGCTTCCTCTTTTGTTTCTATTCCTTTTCTTATTAGAGAGCTTGTTTGCTCAATATGCCCCTCCTGAAGTTTTTGGCCGTAACTACATTTTGGCGCCTCATTTTCTGTTTGGAGGTATCTTGTTCTTAGCCATCTATGCAGGCAGAAAATACGGAATCATTTATGCAGCAATTTTTGGACTGCTATTTGATATTGTGTGGATTGAAATTATTGGCATTTACCTGTTTCTATTTCCATTCATTACCTACCTTATTTCGAAAATCATGCATGTGCTCCAAACGAATATCATTGTCGCGTTTTTTATGTCTCTAGTAGGAATTGCCTTACTGGAATTAGGTGTCTATGAAATGGACTTTTTAATCCATATCACCACACTTGAATTTATGAGTTTTTTGAAGATGCGTTTTTATCCTTCACTTATTTTAAATGCCGCTTTCCTTTTGATTGCTGCATATCCTTTAAAGCGTCATTTTGAAAGTTTTGCAGAAAGCTTACGAGATGAATAAGATTTGTATTTCTTTTTAAAAAAAGGAGAATACATAATGCGTGTCGAATTGTATAATAAAAGTGTGTCTATGGCTTAACAGATGCCGCATGAATGTGTTTCTTATTATTTGAGGTGAGTTTTCTCCATGAAAAAGCGACAAAATGTTACGATTAAAGGTACGAAGGATGGAATTGTCCTTCATCTTGATGATAGCTGTTCCTATGATGAGCTGAAAAAGGAGCTTGATGAAAAACTCTCGGCAAACCAAACCACTCCAGCTGAGCGTCAATTGACCCCTGTTAAGGTTGATGTTGGCAACCGGTATTTGGACGACGCTCAGCGTGAAGAAATAAAAGATTTGATCCGCCAAAAGAAGAATTTAGTGGTCGATACAATTGAATCAAGTGTCGTCCTAAAAACAGAAGTAGATAAACTGAAAGCTGAGAACGAAGTTGTTACCGTAGCACGAATCATTCGGTCTGGACAAGTATTAGAAGTTCCAGGAGATTTGTTACTAATTGGCGATGTTAATCCAGGTGGAACCGTGATTGCAGGAGGCAATATTTTTATCATGGGGTCTTTGAAGGGAATCGCTCATGCAGGAGTTTTGGGCAATGAACAGGCGGTTATTGCCGCTTCCAGTATGCAGCCATCACAGTTAAGGATTAGTGACTGTCTAAACCGTGCACCAGATAAAGCGCAACAAAATGAAAAACGTGAAATGGAATGTGCTTATATCGACGATAACCATCAAATCATCGTAGATAGATTGCAAGTTTTAATAAATTTAAGGCCTAATTTAAATAGATTCGAAGGGGGACATTAATGTGGGAGAGGCAATAGTAATTACATCCGGTAAAGGCGGCGTCGGAAAAACCACGACTTCTGCTAATATAGGTACAGCGTTGGCCCTTCAAGGCAAAAGAGTATGCTTAGTGGATACGGATATTGGCCTTCGAAATTTAGATGTCGTTATGGGGCTGGAAAATCGAATTATTTATGATCTTGTGGACGTGGTGGAAGGTAGATGTAAAATTCACCAGGCACTCGTAAAAGATAAGAGATTCGAAGATTTATTGTATTTGCTTCCAGCAGCGCAAACAGTTGATAAGTCAGCTGTTAAGCCAGAACAGATGCACAAACTAATTAATGAGCTTAAGCAAGACTATGATTATATTATTATTGATTGCCCTGCTGGAATTGAGCAAGGTTTTCAAAATGCGATTGCCGGGGCGGACCGTGCGATTGTCGTAACAACTCCTGAAGTTTCGGCTGTTCGTGACGCAGATAGAATCATTGGTTTACTTGAGAAAGCAAAGACTGTCGAGTCACCGAAGCTTGTCATTAACCGTATTCGAAATCATATGATGAAAAGCGGGGATATGTTAGATGTGGATGAAGTTACTGCACATTTATCCATTGAGCTAATTGGAATTGTCGCAGATGATGAGGAAGTAATTAAAGCATCTAACCACGGTGAACCAATTGCCTTAAATCCAAATAGTAAAGCGTCTATAGCATACCGTAACATCGCTAGACGTATTCTCGGTGAATCAATTCCATTACAGCCGTTAGAAGACAAAAATAAAAGTGTTTTTGGTAAAATTAAACAATTTTTTGGTGTTAGATAATAAATATGCCTGTCCATTTAAACGTGGACAGGCTTTTTAGTGTGTTCCTAAATTATTAATATTCAAGTAAATAAACTGTGAGTCCTGCTCTATTATATCGTGGTAGTCTCCCTCTAGGAGCATACAAGTCAGCAATAAAAATCCCAATTGCCTCACCAGCATACAAGTACGCTTGAACATTTATTCCTGTGATGGTACTTATCCCGTTTGCATCAAAAGTGGAACCTATTAGAGGGTCAGATCCATCATGCCGCCGGTTGATGTTGAACATCACCGATTGCTCATCTTCTAATATTACTGATACATCCGCTGTGATCTGATAAACACCTGACTTGTGTACTGTAATACTATTTGCCGCGATATCTGGTCTAGTATTTTGGTAAGGTCCTGCTATAGTAAAATCTATTAGGTTTCCAGCCGTTAGAGGAATAATTTTACCATCAGGAAGATCTTCTTTATATAAGGATCCATAAGTAAATGGCTTTACATTTTTGGTTCTCATATGATTTCACCTTGGGTTTTATAGGCAAAGGTCAACCGCCTAATTCCTCACACTTAATCAGTTGAGGATATGAAACTCCTCGGGAAATGGAGTAGACCATTGCTTGTTTGGAAGACAATTCTTTAATAAGGAATTCTACTTGGGGTGCAAGCTCTAGAGTCCCACACGTATAAAAATCTAATGATACATACCTTTCCTCCGGCCAAGTATGAATTGATAAATGAGAAGTGGATAAAACCAGTACCCCTGTTACACCTTGTGGCTCAAATGGGTGGAAGTAAGAGTATAAAATTTCCATATTTGCATCAAGTGCTGCTTTTTTACACATTTCTTCTAAAAATTTGATGTCATTTAAATGAATAGAATCGCACTCAAATGCGTCAATGATAATATGCTTTCCTTCTTTGCTCAAAGTCTCTTTCCCCTCCGTTTTCCTTTGTAAGTTATCGTATGGGATTTATCAAAAATAAATTGTACGGTTGTCCATATTTTCTCGAAATACCACCTAAAAAAGGGCTCTACTCATTGAACAGCTAAATTCGAGTAGAGTCTTTTTTGGTAGGTTACCTTCGAAGTTCTTGTTTATAAATTTCATGTAATTTTAGGTTGGACAAGGTATTCATATGTGAATTTTCCTGGACTGACCGGAATTTTGACGGAAAGACAAATAAAGTCGATAGGTCATCAGGAAGTGTTTGATAAGGGACAGCTACTTTTCTTTTCGGCAAATGAAACGGCTTTTTAGAAGCAATGTGGAATCCCCAATCCCCGAATGAAGGAACTTCGGTATGGTAACTCCTAACATGCATTCCAGTCCCTTTTAGTGATAACCCAATGCTCCAGTATACAAATGGAGCATATTCTGGTGAATGAGATTGACAGACTAGAATGCCATCTTTCGTAAGAAGATTGGATAATTTTTTAAAAAATTCCACCGTATATAATCGGCTCAATATTTCATCGCCCGGATCTGGCAAGTCCACAATGATGACATCATAGTGTTCCTTTTGTTCTTTTTGAAATACCTGGATATCCTTTTGGTGGACGGATACGCGCTTATCTTGGAGTGCTTGTTGGTTTAGGTTCGCTACCTTTGGTATATTACTCGCCATGTGAATCATTAATGGATCAAGGTCAACTAAGTCAATATGCTTCACATCTGGGTATTTTAGAACTTCACGAATGGCAAATCCATCTCCACCACCGGCAATCAGTATACGTTCCCGTTTTTGAACCATGGAAAGCGCCGGATGAACAAGTGCCTCATGATAGATTTGTTCATCTAAAGAACTAAATTGTAGCTGCTTGTCTAGATATAGACGCACATCGCTTGTTTCCAAAACTTTTACACAATCCCCTTTTTTACCGCCTTCATAAAGCAACCTGTGTGGATTGGAGAGCAGATGACGAAGCTCTTTCGTTTCGTCTGGATCTTGGATTTCCATTGAATTTGCTGAAAAAAGGTTGTGGAGATTTAAGGATATGATTGAGTTAACTCTAGCTTGATTCCTGACTGATCTCACCCGGTTCGAAAAAGTAAACCATGAATTTAAATCTTCAGGAAGTGTACGATTTTGAATATTAATCTTTTTTTCTTCTCCCCATACAAACCGTTTCTTCGCAGCAAGATGAAATCCGCAATCTCCAAACCAAGGAACGTTAACGTGATAGTTAAGGGAGTGCAGGGAAGCACTCTGAAGTGTTTTTTCAATACTCCAGAATGCCACCGGATTATCTTCAGGTGAGGTAGACGTGACAACCAATATTCCGCAATCGGTTAGAAGGTTGGACAATTTTTTAAAGAATTCTTTTGTGTATAGTTTGCTTACTTCCTTGGTTTCCGGATCTGGAAGATTAGCGATTATGACATCAAACTGCGGATGATTTGTTAGAAGGAAATCATAAATGTTGCTTTGGGAAAATTGAACCCGGTTATCGAAGAAAGAACCTTCGTTCATTTCGGAAACTTCAGGTGTTTCCTGGGCAGCTATAAGGGTTACTGGGGAAAGGGACACTTGACTGACGTGGCATACACTTGAATATTTGAGAATTTCCCGCAATGCCAATCCGCATTCATCCCCGATAATTAAAACGCGTTTATGCTGATCTGTTAGAACAAAAGCTGGATGGACAAGAGCCTCATGATAAATTCGCTCATCCATTGAATTCCATACTAGTTGATCGTTCCGGTATAATCGTATATTCTTCGTTTCTATTAGGAGCACGTCCTGATATGGACTCTTACCCTTAAAAATTACTTGGTGAGGGCCCTTTAATAATTGCTCTAACTCAATTAAATCGTAAACATCCCCACGAAAAGAATCATGTTTGTCACTGGTAGACAAAATTATTCACCTCTATTTATTTAACTTACAGCCATTATATGGATAAGCAATAAAAATGTGTGGCTTATCCACAAATCCATGAAAGTTTCAGTTAACCAGTACTGGATTCAATTGAGTATTGGTAATATATGTATAAATGTCCAAAGCGCTATGAAAAAAGTCCAAAACCATCTAAAAATATTAAAAACCCTAAGAATAATGTTCAAAGCCACGAAGGAAGCATTCTATAACCCTAAATAAAAATTCCTTGAGTCATACTCTTAAGGACAACCTCATAGACTTGTACAAAAAGGTCACTAAAGGTTGGTGGGTATAATGCGGTCTACTCCAGAAGAAATACGACGACGAATCGCAAAGCGGAAAAGAGAGCAAGGGTCATCAGGAAAAGGTCCGGAACGTGAAATTACTTGGCCGGGGGATGATGAAAAATACGGTGCTAATCATTTCTCTTCCTATGAAGCAGGTAAGGATGATGGCATCCATCCATTATTCAAAAAGGAAGTTTTCATCTTCAAAATTTTGGCATCAGCTCTATTATTTCTTTTAATTGCTATTATGTTCCGAGAAAACAATGCAACATTTGCTCCAGCAAAGGATTTTGTAATGAAAACTATGGAGCAGGATTTTAAATTTGCCACAGTATCCAAATGGTATGAAGACCAATTCGGTAAGCCTCTAGCTCTTCTGCCGTTTAAAGACGAAGAAAAAGGTGGAGAGCAAAATGTAGTCGAGAAAGACCCTTCTATACCTGTTTTCTCAGGGAAGGTCCTCGAAAACTTTGAAAAAAATGGACAGGGAATTATGATTGAAACAACAAAGGGAGCTACTGTTGAAGCGATGAAAGAGGGAAATGTCATGTTTGCTGGTGTTAAGGAAGACACGGGTAAAACCGTCATTATCCAGCACGCGGATCAGACTCAATCGACCTACGGTAATCTCGATGAAATTAAGGTTAGTTTATATGAATTTATTGAAACAGAAACGGTCGTAGGTACTGCTTCAGAATCAACAGGAGAAGACAAAACGAAGGGTAAGTATTATTTTTCTATAAAAAAAGGCGATGCTTTCATCGATCCAATCCAGGTGATCCGCTTTGAATAGAGCCATATCTTTATTACAACAGGTCTATATCCATCCATTGTTATGGTTTGTCATTGCAATATCGATTGCTACAGCACATTTCCTCGAGGTATGCCTTTTAATCGGCATCATTTTCATCCATGAAATGGGGCATGCTGCTGCGGCTTCTTTTTTTCATGGCGTATTAAAAAAATTACCCTCCTCCCCTTTGGCGGGGTAGCTGAAATGGAGGAGCACGGGAATCGACCGTTAAAGGAAGAGGCCATTGTTGTTCTTGCAGGACCTGCTCAGCACATTTGGATGGTGGCAATAGCTTTCGCGCTATTCTCCTTTGATTTGATGTCTGAGGATTTGTTTCAATTATTTTTTTACTACAACATCATGATTTTTATCTTTAATCTATTTCCAGTCTGGCCGCTTGATGGTGGAAAGTTGATATTCATGTTTCTTTCCTTAAAAAAATCATTTCCCATCGCTCACCGATTAACATTAATCATTTCTTTTTTCAGCGTTGGAATCTTTTCGGTAGTTACGCTTCTAGCCGCTCCGCAGCAACTAAACGTCTGGGTTATCGTAGGATTCTTATTATTTTCTCTTTATCATGAGTGGAAGCAGCGCCGCTATATCTTTATGAGATTCTTACTTGAGCGATATTATGGTAAAAAAAGCGATCTCCATGCTCTAAAACCAATCCAGGCGAACGAGCAGGACTTGCTGATTGACGTCTTAGAAAAATTCCAACGTGGCTGTAAACACCCGATTATCGTAGAGAGCGATGGCAAAGAAAAAGGGATGCTGGATGAGAATGAACTGCTGCATGCTTACTTTTCCGAAAAACGATTAACCGATAAAATCAGCGACCTTCTTTTTTCTTATTAAATTGGTATAATAACAATAATTAGAACAAAAGTGAGGATGTTAGTTTGGAAAAGTTAATTGTGAATGCAGCTTCAAGGGAAAAGAGATTTGCTTTCGTTCGGAACAATACAGTTGAAGAAATTATTTTTGACCGGCCAGAGCAGCGATCTCTGGTCGGTAATATTTATTATGGGACCGTAACCAAGGTGCTGCCTGGAATGAATGCGGCATTTATTGATATAGGCGGGGAGAAAAATGCCTACCTCCACCGTGATGTGCTGCCGTCTTATGTTTTATCACCGGAACGGAGTATCGATAAAGAGAAGAAAAGTGTTTCGTCCTTCGTTCATCAGGGAGAAAAGTTATTGGTTCAAGTAGATAAAGACGCAACAGGTCCAAAAGGAGCTAGAGTGACAGGGATTATTGAGATAATGGGGGACAACCTTGTTTATATGCCTAAAGGTCGCTATGTTGCAGTTTCTAAGAAAATCGGTGATGAAAAAGAGCAACTCCGCGGTTTGGGCTCACGCCTGAAAAAGGAAGATGAAGGTCTTATTTTTCGGACATCGAGTACTTCAGCAACACAAGAGGAAATAGAGAATGAACTAAGCATTCTAAGAAACCAGTATAAAGAACTACTGGAGAAAGCTGCTTCTTTTAAAAAGCCAGGGATGATCTATCAAAAAGATACCTTTACGGAATTGGTACTTGAGTCAGTCATGAAGATGTCATCTGGTGAAGTGTTTATTGATGATCTATCTCTAAAACAACATTTACAATCGAAAAACGCTAATCTAAAAATCACCTATTATAATGGGAAAGAAAATATATTTACCCTTCATCGGATTGAGCATGAAATTGATAAGGCACTTAAGCGTATTGTCTGGCTCGACAATGGTGCCTATTTAATTTTTGATGAAACAGAGGCTTTAACAATCATTGATGTTAATACGGGAAAGTTCTCCGGTAAAAATGATTATCAGGATACCGTGGTAAAAACAAATACACTAGCTGCAATTGAGACTGCCCGTCAGCTGAAACTGCGTGATATAGGCGGTATCGTCTTAATTGATTTTATTGATATGAAAAACGAAAAGGACAAGCGTTACATACAAGAAACGATTGAGAAGGAATTCCA
Source organism: Neobacillus canaveralius (assembly GCF_047237705.1). Lineage (NCBI taxonomy): Bacteria > Bacillati > Bacillota > Bacilli > Caryophanales > Bacillaceae > Neobacillus > Neobacillus canaveralius. Next base: position 1,509,616 of record NZ_JBDFLL010000001.1, read on the forward strand.
GAAGGATAAAACCAGAACCAAAATCATTGGTTTTACTTCTCTTGGTATCCTGCAGCTAACGAGGAAGAAGACAAAGGTTTCACTTTCAGAAGCCCTTCAGGAAAAATGTCCAGTTTGCGAAGGAACAGGAAAAATATTAAGTGCAGAGACAATAGCATTCCGGCTAGAACGGGAACTATTGGAACATCGCAGTTCAGACGCAGAAGCGGTCTTAATTGAAACCACTAAAGAGGTAAAAAAGGTACTAGCAACACATTTAGATATGTTAGCAGAATGGCTGCCCTTCAAATTGTTTTTTTCAATCCAGCTATCCCCTCATCATCACTATGTTTTAAAACAATTTGGGAATCTTGACGAGATAGCGCAAAAAGCTGGAGAATCCTATTGACACTTATGCCCATACAATGATAAAATTATCGATGTTATGTTTGTAGCACCCGTGCTACAACCGCACGTAACAGGTATTAAGTCTGATGCTTTTGCATAAGCGCCTGTCTATGGCGAGTCTGAGTTTATAAGGAGGTGCAAGTATGTACGCAATTATCGAAACAGGTGGTAAGCAAATCAAAGTTGAAGCTGGTCAAGCTATCTACATTGAAAAGCTTAACGCAGAAGCAGGCGAAACAGTTACATTTGATAAGGTTCTTTTCGTTGGTGGAGAAAACGTGAAAGTAGGAAGCCCATTACTTGATGGAGCTACTGTTACAGCTAAAGTTGAAAAACAAGGCCGTGCGAAGAAAATCATCGTTTTCAAATACAAAGCGAAGAAAAACAACCGTAAAAAGCAAGGTCATCGTCAGCCATACACTAAAGTTGTGATCGAAGCGATCAACGCGTAAGGTGTTGGATAATAGATGATATCTATTACAATTAATCGTTCTGAATCCGAATCGATTCAATCATTTAAAATAAGTGGTCATGCATTCTTCGCTGATCGGGGAAAGGATATCGTCTGTGCAGGCGCATCCGCAGTATCCGTCGGGGCAATCAATGCTGTGCACGCCTTAACCGGTGTTACACCAGAGATAGAGCAAGGGGATGGCTTTCTCCGCTGTGTTGTTCCGGATAAACTTCCGGAAGACATAAATGAGAAAGTACAGCTTCTTCTAGAAGGTATGATCGTTTCATTGCAGACGATTGAAGAAGAGTACGGAGAACACATAAAAATAACCTTCAAAAAGTAGGAGGTGGAATAAATGTTATTAAAATTAGATCTTCAGTTGTTTGCATCTAAAAAGGGAGTAGGTTCTACAAAGAACGGACGTGACTCTCATGCAAAGCGTCTTGGCGCTAAGCGTGCAGATGGTCAATTCGTATCTGGTGGTTCAATCCTTTACCGTCAACGCGGTACAAAGATTTACCCAGGTGAAAACGTAGGACGTGGAGGAGACGACACTCTTTTTGCGAAAATCGACGGCGTTGTGAAATTCGAACGTTTCGGTCGTGATCGTAAAAAAGTGAGCGTTTATCCAACAGCTCAAGAAGCGTAAGCTTTCAGTGAAAACTCTAACCTGATTGGTTAGGGTTTTCTTTTTTTAAAATAATAAGGAAAAATTATCCAATAAAAACTCCAATTTGATCTCCCAAAAGTAGCCTCATAATACCTCAATTGGAAAACATTCGCATGAAATTGCTTACTCAATCTAACTTTTTTGGTATACTAACAGAAAATAGTCTTTTCGACACTTAGGCTAGGAGTGCGATTATGGAAAAAGAATGGGATATCGTTGAAGTGCTGCGGCACTCACGACATGATTGGCTGAATAGGCTGCAGTTAATCAAAGGGAACTTGGATTTAAATAGAATTGATCGGGCAAAAGAATATATAAATGAAATTGTAATCGAGGCACAGCATGAGTCGAAGCTGTCGAACTTACATTTGCCGATATTTTCCTCCTTGCTTTTTAAATCAAATTGGGAGAGTCATTTATTTCAACTTGAATATGAGGTTCTTAACGAAGTAGAGGCAGTGGAAATAAATGATAACATTCTGTCGAATTGGACAAAATCCTTCTTTATTTGCTTAGATCGGGCGATTGAGGCCTTTCAGGAAAATCATTTATCAATAACAATTCAACCGCAATCAGATGGAGTTCGTTTCTTTTTTGATTTTAGCGGAATAATAATAAAAAAAGAACTGATTGAACAATTTCTGACTGCAACTGAAATTAAAGTTACAGTAAAGGAATTCTCAGAGAATGAACTTGGGCTAGAAGTCTTTATGTCAGTGACGTAGGCTTTTATTTCGTTCGTTTATCAGTCAAATCAGGAGGATTCACATGTTTGTCGATCAAACGAAGATTTACGTAAAAGGCGGAGACGGCGGTAATGGAATGGTCGCTTTCCGTCGTGAAAAATATGTACCAATGGGTGGACCTGCTGGCGGAGACGGTGGAAAAGGTGCCAATGTTGTTTTCGAAGTAAATGAAGGCTTGCGTACGTTAATGGATTTCCGTTATCAACGCCATTGGAAAGCTCCCCGTGGTGAGCATGGTATGTCCAAAAATCAACACGGCAAAAACGCCAAAGATATGATTGTTAAGGTACCACCAGGTACAGTAGTAATGGATGCAGAAACAAAAGAAGTGATTGCCGATCTTGTTGAGAATGGCCAGCGTGCAGTCATTGCTAAGGGAGGACGTGGAGGAAGAGGGAATTCCCGTTTTGCGACCCCTTCAAATCCTGCGCCAGAGCTTGCCGAAAATGGTGAACCAGGTCAAGAGCGCGACGTTATTCTTGAGTTAAAGTTGCTTGCAGACGTTGGTCTTGTTGGCTTCCCAAGCGTTGGAAAATCAACACTATTATCGGTGGTTTCTTCAGCAAAACCTAAAATTGCTGAGTATCATTTTACAACGATTGTTCCAAACCTAGGAATGGTTGAAACCGAGGATAACAGAAGTTTTGTAATGGCAGACTTGCCAGGATTAATTGAAGGTGCGAGTGAAGGTGTCGGACTTGGCCATCAATTTTTACGTCATATTGAACGGACACGAGTAATCGTTCATGTTATTGATATGGCTGCGATGGAAGGACGCGATCCTTATGAGGATTATCTGACCATCAATAAAGAGCTAGAAGAGTATAATCTCCGCTTAACCGAGCGTCCGCAAATTATTGTTGCTAATAAAATGGACATGCCGGAAGCGGAAGAAAATTTAAAGAAATTTAAAGAACGCCTAGAAGAAGATTTCCCGATTTTCCCGATTTCTGCTTTATCTAGAAAAGGCTTAAGAGAGCTATTATATGCGATTGCCGACAAAATCGAGGAGACTCCAGAATTTCCGCTTGATCATGAAGAAGAGGAAACAGGAGTTAATCGCGTACTTTATAAACATGAGGCAGATCCTGAAGCCTTCTATATTACAAGAGAACCAGACGGCTCATTCGTTATTCAAGGGGAAAAGGTTGAAAAATTATTCAAGATGACCAATTTCCAAACGGAAGAATCGGTTCGTCGTTTTGCCAGACAGCTTCGTGGTTTAGGGGTAGACGAGGCTTTACGAGCAAAAGGTGCAAAAGATGGGGATACCGTTAAATTATTAGACTTCGAATTTGAATTTGTTGACTAGATACGAACATGTCTTTGAGAAATTATAGCCAGAGCGCCCAGATATAGTAGACACGGGCGCTTGTGCTTTTCAAATCGGGTGGGTAGAGAGATGAAAAATGAAAAATTTGATAAAAAATTTTACTTAATAAGAGAAGACGTCTTGCCTGAAGCGATGAAGAAAACACTCGATGTGAAGGAAATGCTTGAAAGGGGTAAGGCTGAGTCTATTTGGGATGCGGTGCAGCAAGTAGACTTAAGCAGAAGTGCCTATTATAAATATAGGGACACGGTATTTCCATTTTCCACGATTGTAAAGGAACGATTAGTTACACTCTTTTTTCATCTTGAAGATCGTTCAGGCACTTTGTCTAAGCTTCTTAGTGTAGTTGCTTCTTCTGGCTGCAATGTGTTGACCATTCATCAAACGATTCCATTACAAGGAAGGGCTAACGTTACACTTTCGTTGAATACCACCGAGATTTCTACAGATATAGATGAACTGCTTTTAGAATTACGCAAGCTTGAATTCGTAGAAAAAGTTGAAGTGCTTGGAACAGGAGCATAATGGATTTTTTTACAACAGAGAGATTTTTGTTAGGGAGTGTGTGAAATCATGAAAGTTGGTTTTTTAGGACCAAAGGCAACCTTTACCGAATTAGCGGTGAAAAAGGTTTTTCCTGGATTTGATCTTGAACCATATCGGACCATTCCTGAGTCCATGGATGCGGTTGTCAGTGGAAAAGTGGAACTTGCCGTTGTTCCAGTTGAAAATACCCTTGAAGGTACAGTAAATATTACCTTGGATTACTTAACCCATGTGGTTCAATTACCGATTGTCGGTGAAATTACCATTCCGATTAAACAGCATTTGATGGTTCACCAGGATAATCAAGAAATATGGCAGGATGTTAGTAAGGTGTACAGTCACTCCCATGCGATTGCGCAGTGCCATAAGTTCTTACATACTCAGTTTCATGGGATACCTTATGAAAGTGTCAGCTCAACTGCTGCGGCAGCGAAGATGGTGATGGACCACCCAGAACAGCGTATTGCCGCCATCGCTAATGAATTGGCCGCTGAAGAATATGGATTATCGATTGTTCAACGTGACATTCATGATTTTGACCATAACCATACTCGCTTTTTTGTTTTATCTGAAAAGGATATAAATTTTGAGGAGTATAGCGGTTCTTCCCATTATAAAACAACTCTAATGGTCACACTTCCGACGGATAAAGCTGGGACGCTTCATATGGTACTATCCGCCTTTGCTTGGCGAAAAATAAACCTGTCAAAAATCGAATCAAGACCAATGAAAACAGGAATTGGCAATTATTTCTTTATTATTGATTTGGAAATGAAGCTCGATGACGTTTTAATTCCAGGCGCAATGGCCGAGCTCGAAGCACTTGGTTGCGGAGTTACATTACTAGGAAGTTACCCTTCTAAAATGATTAAATAAAATGAAAAGTACCGGCGCACATACTGTGCTCGGTACTTTTTTGTACTGTACGGGCACATTGGAGCCGTGATTGTTCCCTTAAATGGTGTAAGGATGAAATAAGGGAACAATACTCTGGTTATTGTTCCCTTAAATGGTGTATGGATGAAATAAGGGAACAATATTCTGGTTATTGTTCCCTTAAATGGTGTATGGATGAAATAAGGGAACAATACTCTGGGTATTGTTCCTCTAAATGGTGTATGGATGAAATAAGGGAACAATACTCTGGGTATTGTTCCTCTAAATGGTGTATGGATGAAATACGGGAACAATACTCTGGTTATTGTTCCTGTAAATGGTGAGTGGATAAAATAAGGGAACAATACCCTCGTTATTATTCCCATAAATGCAAAGTCGGTGAAATAAGGGCACAATCCTTCCGTGATTATTCGTTAAATCCAAAGGAGGGAAAATCCTTTATGCCTCAATCAAAAAGCCAGCATCCTTCAAAGCTGCCTCTGCTTTGTCTAAGGTTTGAACAGAAGAAGCAGCAATTGTATGCAAATGAATCCCGCCAGTTAATTCTGATAATAACGCAGCCTTCGTCTCATAGATGTTATCTAAGAATTGTTTCACCTCTTGGCGATTAGAAACCATAATGGAGGCTGTTAAATCTCCGTAAACCGCATGTTCTATTTTAACATCCTTTACCAGCACACCATGGTCGACGAGTAAATTCAGCTCCTTTACTGTGTCATCGGGTGAGTGCCTGCAAGCAATCGTCCGTTCAAATGTTGGTGCGCCTGTGTTTTGCTTAAAATATAAATAGCCTTGACTTGTTGCGATGATCGGCTCCTCTTTTGCTTTAAGGAGTGTAATATCCCCGACAATCACCTGCCTGCTTACATTTGTTCGTGTCGCTAACTCACTTCCTGTAAGCGGTACAGGGCTGTCCTTTAACAGCTGTAGGATGAGAGCTCTCCTTTCATCGCCAAGTATCTTTTTTTGTTCAGCCATATTTACCACCTCGTATTTCTACACTATTTTACCATAGTTCTAACGTTTATAATTATTTACGATCTCTACAATAGTTTCCCCAAGCTTTACTACATCTTCCGTCTGCGTTGTTTTTCCAAAAGAAATACGGATAAATTCCTTGGCCACTTGAGGGCTTAATCCTAAGGCTTGTGTCACTTTTGCCGGAGCTTGCATACCAATTTGACAAGCACTTCCGGTAGAAATTGCGAAGCCGTATCGATTGCATTCAAGCATCATCCATTGACCCTCAATACCAGAAATCCGCAATCCAATAATAGAAGGTAACTGCGAGTCAGCAGCTGCTTCAAAGATATGGACAAATTCCTTAATAGGATCAAGCGACTTCACCAAAATGGCACGAAGCTCTAAAAATTGATCGTGACTTTGAACAAGTTGGTCATGTATCTTTTGAGCAGCTGCAGTCATAGAAGCAATAGCAGGGACGTTCACCGTACCTGGTCTAAAGCCTCTCTCATGTGATCCTCCTGGAAAAAAAGCTCTCCAAGAAATAGACGAATCAACATAAACACCGCCAACCCCTTTGGGACCATAAATTTTATGACCAGAAAAGGAAAAGCTGCTGAAAAGCGGGGCGATTTTTTTAAAATCGATTTTTCCAAAAGATTGAACAAAATCACTGTGGAAATGGATGTCATGCTCTTTGCAAATACGAGCTATCTCTCCAATTGGCTGAATCGTACCTATTTCAGAATTAACATGCTGCACTGTCACTAGAACGGTTTCCGGGGTAATGGCTCGCCCCAATTCTTCTACGTCAATGAGACCAGAAGAATTAAAGGGTAAATAGGTAATGCTGTACCCATCTAACCGGTTTAGAACACCATGGATGGACGAATGCTCAGCCATCCCCGCTATGATGTGCTTCCCAGCCTTTTTGGGAGCTGACAAAAGTGCCTCAATCGCTAAAAAATTCCCCTCCGAACCACCACTAGTAAAGTATAAACCTTTTTTATTTATTCCTAAAAGATTGGCCAGCTCTTCACGGCAATTTTCTAACAAATCCTGTGACTGCCCGCCAACATCATGAAGGGAACTAGCATTTCCATAGAACTCAGTTGAAGCCTGAACAAACACCTCTGCTGCATCAGAATCTAATGGAGTCGTTGCTGCAAAATCAAAATATATCATTAGTATTCTCCAATACTCTCAATTTTTTATTACGAAAAAATTCTTGATATTAGTTTAAATCTATGTAAATATAGATGTCAAGACACCTGTTAATCCAGGAGGGCTCGAGATGACAATAAGTGATGATATTTTAATTTTAGGAAGTGGGATAGCTGCATTGCAGTTAGCCTCGTTTTTAAATAAGGATTTGAATGTGAGGATACTCACAAAGGACAAAATTAGAACCGCCAATTCTTACCTTGCTCAAGGTGGTATTGCCGCGGCTATTGGCGAGTATGACCATCCCAATAAACATATCGCTGATACATTTGAAGCAGGGAGATATCACAATAAGCAAGAAGTTGTTGAGGAAATCATAAAATCTGCACCTAGGCTGATTAAGTTCATTTCTGAACAAGGATCTGTTTTTGATAAAAACCAAGATGGTGAATTGTTGCTTGGAATGGAAGGGGCACACAGCGAAAAGCGAATTGTTCATGGCGGTGGAGACGCGACTGGTAAAAATGTAGTCGAGTTCCTTATTAGCACGCTAAAAGAAAATGTCACCATCGAGGAAGATGTTTTTGCTTATGAGTTATTACTAAACTCTGAGAAACGCTGTATTGGTGTTAAAGCTAAAAGACATGATGGTATGATAAAGAACTATTACAGCAGTAATACAATCCTAGCAACAGGCGGCTGCGGCCAATTGTTCACCTATACTTCAAACGCAGATACAGTGAGCGGTGATGGGATCGCAATGGCCTATTTAGCAGGTGCTGAAGTTGTTGATATGGAGTTTATCCAGTTCCACCCTACACTTTTATACCTAAATGGTGAAACAAAAGGGTTGATTTCTGAAGCGGTGCGTGGCGAAGGTGCCGTTCTTGTCACGGATGATGGCACTCCTATTATGGAAGGTGTTCATCCACTCAAAGACCTCGGTCCAAGGCATATTGTATCGCAGAAAATCTATGAATATCTTAAAAAAGGCTGCAACGTATATTTAGATATTAGTAAAATTGAAAACTTTAAGCAAAGATTCCCGTCGATAACAGCCATTTGTGAGGAAAATGGTCTTCAGTTATCAGAGGGAAGAATTCCAGTTGCTCCCGGCAGTCATTTTTTAATGGGAGGAATTAAGACAGATATATATGGTCGGACTTCACTAAAGGGACTATTTGCCATTGGAGAAGCCGCTTGTACAGGATTGCATGGGGCAAACCGTCTTGCAAGTAATTCCTTATTAGAAGGTTTATATATGGGAGAAAAGTTATCTTCAATGCTAAACGAGACTGTATATGAAGACATCCTTTCAACCGAAGTCGTTCGTCCATTTATCCCGCAAGAAAAAGTGACTTTACCAGACTTGCATGAAATAAAAGATACGATGATGGAGCGGGTAGGTATTGTCCGCAATAAGGCAAATCTCCAAAACCATAAAGTATGGTTAGATACCTTTAATGCCCACCAAATAAATCATCTTGATAATTATTCTATTGAAGAGATGACAAAGATTTTTATGCTGATTAACGCAAATTTAATTACTGAAGCTGCTCTGAAACGAACGGAGAGCCGTGGTGGTCATTTCAGGAGTGATTATCCTGTGGAAGACGACCATTATTGGTTAAACAAAACTATTATTCATAAAAATAGCCGGGGAATGGAGGGTAACCATGAATACATTGAAACTGCGCTCGCTACTTGAGCAATTTTTTATCGAAGATATTGGGGAACAGGATATTACAACAGATTTGATTTTTGCAAACGATACAAAAGGCGAAATCGTCTTTCTTTCAAAGGATAATGGAATTTTTTGTGGAGAAGAAATTATTAAAACGGGTTTTAAACTTCTGAATACTGACATTGAAACGCAGCTCTTTGTGAAGGATGGTCAAAACATTGAATTCGGTCAGAAGCTCGCAACGGCTTCTGGAAAAATAGCGGATTTATTAAAAGGGGAAAGAGTTGTTCTAAACCTCGTCCAGAGAATGAGCGGGATTGCGACCCTTACACGTAAAGCTGTTTCGACATTGGACAGTGGCCATACCAAGATTTGTGATACGCGTAAAACAACACCTGGCTTAAGGATGCTTGAAAAATATGCCGTTACAACTGGGGGGGGCTTCAACCATCGTTTCGGTTTATACGACGGGATTATGATTAAAGATAATCATATTTCGTTTGCGGGCTCGATTACAAACGCAGTTGAAAGTGTTCGTAAAAAAGCCGGTCATATGGTGAAGGTAGAAGTTGAAGTTGAAACAGAGGCTCAGGTGAGAGAAGCCGTCAGCGCCGGTGCGGATGTGATTATGTTTGATAATCGTACTCCAGACGAGATTAAAGAGCTGATCAAACTAGTTCCTTCAGGATTTATAACGGAGGCTTCAGGCGGGATTCAATTGTCCAATCTAGCTGGTTATCGTGATACAGGTGTTGACTATATTTCACTAGGATTCTTAACACATTCATATAAAGCACTTGATATAAGTGTAAAAGTTCTCTTTAGGGAAGGGGAGAAGTAACCATGAGTATTTTAGCAGCTATGCAAAAGAATATGATGATTCCTGAAAAATACAAACAAATGTCGAATGAAGAGTTAGAGGCTAGAGTCATTGAAGTGAAAAACAGACTAGGATCAAAACTTTTTATCCCAGGTCATCATTATCAAAAAGATGAAGTCATTCAGTTTGCCGATGCAACAGGTGATTCCTTAAAACTTGCACAATTATCTGCTGAAAATACCGAAGCAGAATATATTGTTTTCTGCGGCGTTCATTTTATGGCGGAAACTGCAGATATTCTTACAAACGATAACCAAAAGGTTATACTCCCTGATATGCGTGCAGGCTGTTCCATGGCTGACATGGCAGATATTGATCAAACCGAAAAGGCTTGGGAAATCCTTCAGGGGATTTTTGGTGACACCATTCTTCCATTAACATATGTGAATTCTACTGCAGCGATTAAGTCATTTGTCGGGGCTCATGGTGGTGCTTGCGTAACCTCTTCCAATGCCGAAACGATGGTAAAGTGGGCATTCACCCAAAAGGAACGAATCTTATTTTTACCAGATCAGCATTTAGGACGAAACACGGCTGCTGATTTAGGTGTTAGTTTAGATGAAATGGCAGTTTGGAATCCAATTACGAATAAGCTTGAATACGAAGCCGACCCTTTAAAAATAAAAGTCATCCTATGGAAAGGTCACTGCTCCGTCCATGAGAACTTTACTGTTCAGAATATCCATGATACACGAAGCCAATATCCTAACATGACAATCATTGTTCATCCTGAGTGCCGCCGTGAAGTCGTAGAATTATCCGATATGGCTGGTTCAACAAGTTATATAATAAATGCGATTGAAAATGCCGAGCCAGGCACTGAATGGGCTATCGGAACAGAAATGAATCTAGTTAATCGCCTGATTAAGAATCACCCTGATAAAAAAATCATTTCACTAAATCCTGCAATGTGTCCTTGTTTAACGATGAACCGAATTGACCTGCCACATTTAGTGTGGAGCTTGGATACACTAGAAGAAACAAAGAATACAATTAAAGTGGCTTCAGATATTGCCAAAAATGCTAAATTGTCGCTAGATCGTATGTTGAAAAATTCATAATGATAAGGGTAGATGCAATTTTTAAAATTGCATCTATTTTTATATTTGAAGGGTTGATTCATATTTTTCGGAGAAAAAGCATAAGTTTTTCTGAAGAATGATAGCACTTTGCCCATCATCACATAGAATATATGGACTTATGCATAGGAGGGAAATCAGAGTGAAGATCCATATCGTACAGAAAGGGGATACTCTTTGGAAAATCGCCAAGAAGTACGGCGTGAATTTTGAAGAGCTGAAAAAGATGAATTCACAGCTCAGCAACCCTGATATGATTATGCCCGGTATGAAAATAAAAGTCCCAACAACAGGTGGAAATATAAAAAAAGAAGCGCCTATGGGAACAAAGCCGGGGGCCACAATCAATTTAGGCGCAAAGAAAGAGATGCCGATTGCTGAGCAACCGTTTGCCAAAGAGAAACCAAAAGAAATGCCAATTAAACCAGCTCCAAAGAAGGAGGCTCCAATAAAGGAAGCACCAATAAAAGAGGCTCCAATAAAGGAAGCTCCAATTAAAGTAGTACCAGTACCAGTACCAGTTAAAGAAAAACCTGTAAAAGAAATTCCAATTAAAGAAGTACCTATTAAAGAAGCACCTATTAAGGAAGCACCAGTTAAAACACCAATTGAAGAAGCACCAAAAACACCATATACTCCAAAAATGCCCCTGCAAATCATCCCAGAAATTGATATTAATAACTATTACCTGAACAACATGACCAATATGGAGGTAAAACAGCCACAATTACCGCCAAAACCAGCGAACATACTTCCTGAAATAAAAGAACCTGTAAAAGAACCGATAAAAGAAAACCCAGTTATGCCAATACAAGAATTTCCAATTGAGGCACCAGTACAACAGCCGATGCCTCAGGACTATTGTGTACCTATTTCACCGATCATGCCTGGATCAGGATTCTGCCCGCCACCGCCACAATGGTGTCCGCCGCCGCCTTGTCCACCGATGTCATTTATGCCTTATCCACAAATTCAAGGAGCGGCAATGCCACAGGTACCTAATATGTATCTGAATCAACCTGGACAAATGCCGGGTGTTGGGGGTGCCGACATTATGACACATGGATTTGATGATGAATCTTCATCCTTTATGCCGCAATTACCGATGACTAACCCAATGCAAGGAGGCTATGGTCAAATGCCAATGGGCGGACAAATGCCGGGAATGGGTCAGATGCCGATGGGCGGTCAAATGCCGGGAATGGGTCAGATGCCAATGGGCGGACAGATGCCGGGAATGGGTCAAATGCCGGGAATGGGTCAAATGCCGATGGGCGGTCAGATGCCAGGGATGGGTCAAATGCCAATGGGTGGCCAAATGCCAGGAATGGATCAAATGTCAGGAATGGGTCAAGTGCCAGCAGGATTTGACCAAATGCCAGCAGATGATCAAATGCCTTATTTCGATGAAAGTCCAGCAGACGTGCCTGTAGGCTCACCTGCAGCCACAAATCAAGGCTGGTTCGATCAAGGTATGCAAGGAATGGGAGCACCAATGATGAACCCAGGCTTCGGTCAACCAGGAATGGGAGGTCCAATGGGAGCAGGCTTCGGTCAACCAGGAATGGGAGGCCCAATGGGAGCAGGCTTCGGTCAACCAGGAATGGGAGGTCCGATGGGAGCAGGCTTCGGTCAACCAGGAATGGGAGGTCCGATGGGAGCAGGCTTCGGTCAACCAGGAATGGGAGGTCCAATGGGAGCAGGCTTCGGCCAACCAGGAATGGGAGGCCCAATGGGAGTAGGCTTCGGTCAACCAGGAATGGGAGGCCCGATGGGAGCAGGCTTCAGCCAACCAGGAATGGGAGGCCAAATGGGAGCAGGCTTTGGTCAACCAGGAATGGGAGGCCAAATGGGAGCAGACTTCGGTCAACCAGGAATGGGAGGCCCGATGGGAGCAGGCTTCGGTCAACCAGGAATGGGAGGCCAAATGGGAGCAGGCTTCGGTCAACCAGGAATGGGAGGTCCGATGGGAGCAGACTTCGGTCAACCAGGAATGGGAGGCCCAATGGGAGCAGACTTCGGTCAACCAGGAATGGGAGGTCCGATGGGAGCAGGCTTCGGTCAACCAGGAATGGGAGGCCCAATGGGAGCAGACTTCGGTCAACCAGGAATGGGGGGCCCATATGGACAAATGCCATTTGGATACCCACAAATGGGTCCTTCACCTCAAGTAATGGGAGCGCAAGATTTTGAGTCACCAGAAATGGGAATGCCTTTTGCAGGCGGTCAAATGCCAGCAATGCAACAGCAATTCCCTGCACAGGGAGGCGTACCAGTAGGAGCAGGTGGTGACTGTGGCTGTGGTGGACCACAACCACAAGCTATACCACAGCATAACTTCGTGCCGCCAACGCCTCCAATTTATAGCGCACCATATACAGGACCACAAAATGTAGCGCAGCCTCCATTTATGAACCCATATGGAATGGGACCTATGGATGGAATGATGCGTTACGATGATGAAAGCAATGAGTATGACTTTTAATCAAAAAGGAGACGATGATTATTTCATTCGTCTCCTCTCTTATTTACGTTCGCAATTTAAAGAAAATATTGTGGAAATGGTGCCTTATCGGAAAAGTGTGATTTGGATAAAAACGGATAAAAGTTCTTATATGCTTAAAGGGTTTCATACGAATAAACGACTTCGCCTGCAGGAGGCATTTACCGCTACTCTTAGAAAAGAAGGTTTCTCAAAAACCTACCTTTTTGTCCATCCCCAAATGAAAGAACCTCTCTTTTTTGAGGGGACCTATTTTGGGTGTATGGAATACATTTCCCCAAATAAAATACCTTTTTCGTTTCAATCACAAAAAAATCGGCAGGAGGGGCTCGAACTTTTAGAACAGTTCCATCAAGTAACGTCATCCTTTGAATCACGGTATCGAACACTAATCCCAAAAGGGGTAATTATTGAAAAATGGAGAGACAGAGGTAAAATTTTTTCCTCCAATCTCTCTACTTTAAAGTACTTTATAAATGATAAAGTACTGGCGGAAATGTTAAAGTGGGCACAATGGTCTCTAAGTGGAATGGAAAAAAATCGATCAATTTTTTTGCATGAACCATACTGCATTCTTCATGGAGACGTGGCACATCATAATTTCTTACGTGATAGTACTGGAGTTTTAAATCTAATCGATTTTGATTTAATTAGTATTGGTCCAGCATCTTTAGATTATTTACAATATGCGAATCGAATTCTCCCAAGTCTGGACTGGTCATTTGACCGGCTGGCTCAGTTTTCACAATATGAAGATCTTTTGAATGAGAAGGCATTTCTACACGCACTAGCATACCCTGCAGATATTTTCCGCGAATGGAACCGGCTTATTCGTGAAGGTTCGTATAGAGATCAGAAAAAATATAATCAAGTTATGGACCTAACAATTGGTCAGTATTATTCACGGAAAAAATTCATTGATCGTTTAAAACTGATGACGAACTAATTTTCATGGTCTATTCTGGCAGAATAAATCCCCTCAGGAGCTCACAACCTAACCATGAACATATTTATTTATGTTCATGCATCCTAGAGGGGGTTTTTCGCTTGAACTTGAAACAGTGGATGATTCCTCTGTCCGCCTTACTAGCTGTTGGGCTGTCAGGTTGTGCAAATGATGACCGTGCTGCTGTGGACAAAGATAACAAAAACATGGGTCAGCCGGTGGGCTACTATTCCGATGAAAATCATAAAAACGGCGCTAATGGAATGCCGGGGGACAATGATGGTCCAGTAACAGAATATATGGACCACAATCTTGGTGTTGAAAACCAATCCAATAATGAAGAGCGAAGAAAAAGGTTTAATGATCGAGATAAGAATGGGAATCCACCAAACCCAACAAAACCGCTCGCAAACCATGACCATAACTTTTTCCAAAGGGACAATAAGTTTAGTACCAGTGATGCGAATTATCATGGTCATATGAATCAAAGATTTGGTAACACAGGTACGACCACAAAACCTGAATCTCAAGATCGTATTACAGAAAGAATTAAAGGCAGAGTGGCAGACGTTGAAAACGTCCGTGAAGTCCGCTCCGTTCTTTTTGGGAATTCTGTTATGGTATCGGTTAAATTAGAAAACGGTAAGAATACTGAAGAAACAAAAAGAGCTATCCAGGATGCCGTTCAGCCATTAGCTGGTGGTAGATCTGTTCAAGTCATCATTGATGATGGTGCACTCGGACGTGAAGGTAACAGAAACAATGATTCACAACGTTTAGAACCTAATAGCCGTAAACCTGAAAGATAAATATGTTAAAGAGGCAAAGCTGAAAATGGGCTTTGTCTCTTTTCATTTTTTTCAAAAAGGATAAAAAGGGAAAATAAGGCTAAACTAGTACTGAAGATGAATTAGATCTCTAATAATAAGAGGTGATTATGCATGAGGTTCAATTGGGTAGCTCAGTATCGGCTTGGTTTAGCCTTTGTTACGGTTGTTCTCTTCATGTCTATCGGAATGGTGCCAGGAATAGTAGTAACTGGTTTCGCCGAACAAATGGAAAACCATCAGGATCAACAAAAGTCGGAACCTCAGCAATTGACCATTATTTTGGAAAGAATCTATCTTGATGGAGAAATGAGTGAGGAAGTGGTTCTTGATTCTTACTGGTCTATTGAAAACTTTTGGGCCAAGTATGATCAATGGCAGCTAGTTGATATCGATGAATCCACTATGGTGTTTAGAAAGCAAGTGGATGACATTTCACCATTACTAAAAGCGAATGGCTATTTTGGAATTACTGATGATGGCGTGTTGACCATATATAATGGTCGTCCTGATCCATCCCGAATCATCCAATCTTTTTTTCAGATAGATGTGAAAAAGCTCGAAAGCAAAAAGCAAGATGAGCTGATTCAAGGTATTCCCATCAAAACAAGAGATCGTTATGTAGAGGTACTTGAAACATTTAAACCTTATTCGATGCAAGAATAAAGTAAGTCTCATGAACACTTCATGAGGCTTTTTTTGTGTAACAAAACAGTCTCATCCTAAAGTTGTAGATAAAGTTCAAGCTTTTTTCTGAGGGAAGTATTTCCAGAATCCTTTAAGCTAAAGACATCAAGTTAAACACTTAAAGGAGCGATTAAAATGACAAAAGTGGTTATGATTACGGGTGCCTCTAAAGGCTTAGGTAGAGCATTAACATTAGCATTTGCAAAAGAAGGAGCTGTGTTAGCGATTTGTTCTAGAACACCGAAAGGGTTGTCCAAAGTGAAGGAAGAAGCAGAGGCATTAGGTGCAGAAGTACTCGCTGTAACAGCAGATATTTCACTAACTAGAGATGTAGAACGATTTGTAGCAATGACAGAAGAGGCATTTGGTCAAATTGATATTCTCATAAACAATGCTTCGATTCTCGGTCCAAGTCCAATGCCGCTGTTGCTTGATTACCCTGAAGAGGACTTTGCTGAAGTCTTACGAGTTAATTCCATTTCGCCATTCCTCGTAACAAGAAGAGTGATTCCAGGAATGCTGCAGCGCAATCAGGGCTCGATCATTAATGTAACATCAGAAGCAGGGCATGTGGGGTATGCAGGCTGGGGTGCATACGGTATTTCGAAATTTGCTGTTGAGGGTCTGACAGAAACCTGGGCAGATGAATTAAGCTCAACGAATGTACGAGTAAATATGGTGGACCCAGGTGAAATGGATACAGAAATGCACCAATTAGCGGTTCCAGACTGTGATTATCCTTTAGCAAAACCAGATGATGTTGTTAACGTGTTCTTATATTTAGCTTCCGATAAGTCAGCCGGGATAACAGGTCAACGATTTGAAGCCCAAGAGTTTACGGGGGAGGGATTGTAATGGCTGCCACTGCATTTGATTTCTATTTACCTTCCGAGTTAAACGCTTCTCATCCACCAGAACGGAGGGGCATAAGAAGAGACCATGTTAGAATGATGGTTTTAGACAAAAAAACAGGTTCCGTCAGCCATGATAAATTCTTTCGACTTGCTGATTATCTAAAACCTGGAGACTTGGTTGTCATGAACAACAGCCGAACGGTACCCGCAATATTAAACGCAGGTCTATATAGACAAGCCAAATGTCTCCAACAACAAGTTGAAATCAGACTTGCAAGACGACGCAATGAAGAGACTTGGGATGCCTTAATTGTGACAGAGGAAGCTAGATTAGGTGATATCCTGCAATTATCATCCGACCTCTCTGCAGTCATAATTGATATGAAAGAGGGCTCGCCACTAAAAACAATTCTTTTTTCCAAAAAAGGAACTGACCTATTTAATTGTATATACGCACTCGGGGAACCGGTTCGCTATGAATATATTCATAACAAATGGGAGTTGGACTACTATCAAACCGTATTTGCCAGCCATCCAGGCTCTGTAGAAATGCCTTCCGCTGGCAGAGCTTTCAGCTGGGAATTGCTATTCAAACTTCAGAAGAAGGGGATTGAGCTGGATTTTATTCAGCTTCATACGGGACTTAGCTATTTGTTGGATGATGAAATGGAGACATCTCCAACTGATAATTACGAAGAATATCATCTTTCCGAAAAAACAATTGAAAAAATTCGTAGAACAAAAGCGTCCGGTGGCCGGGTAATTGCAGTTGGTACTACGGTAGTGAGAGCACTTGAAACCGCAGGGATTACTGGCGCATTGCATGGTATTACCAATCTTTATATCAATCAAAGTTTCAAATTGAAAATGGTAGATGGCATTATTACCGGTCTCCATGAACCAAAGGCGAGCCATTTAGATATGCTGACTGCGTTCGTACCACAAAATTTGTTATGGAATGCCTATCAAGAGGCAATTGGAGAGCGGTACTTGTGGCATGAATTTGGGGATATGAATTTAATTTTATAAAGGGGAATTAATATGCGCTTTCACCATCTTGCGATTGAAGTTAAGGATTTGGAGATATCGGCAGCATTCTATCAAAAATATTTTGGTCTTAAGGAAGAAAGACATTTCCATTTTAATGGGGAGAAAATTATCTTTTTAAAAGCGGATGGTTTTCGACTGGAACTGATTTCTACCATAGAACAATCATCCAATAACCCTTCATCTATTCACCTATGCTTTGAGGTAGAAAGCATAAATGAGGTGATCAACCGTTTTCATGAAAATGGCATTTTCGCTATTGAAGGCCCCTATACACTAGAAAATGGCTGGGAAACTTTATTTTATCAGGGACCTGACAATGAGGTAATCGAGTTCATGCAGATTGGAGGAAAAGCTGACAAATAAACGTCAGCTTTTTTGTTACTTCCTGCTTGCCTATAAGATTGAGCTACGACTATCATTTAATCATAGATACAAAATTGGGAGAGGTTTAGATGTCCAGAAACGAAGAGATCGGTATCTTAAAGGAAATTGCTGAGTTATTGAATGAAGGGACAGATTCGAGTACCGTTTTAGCTGGTGTATTAAGAAAACTTCTAGACCTAACCGGTCTGCAATCAGGCTGGATTTTTTTAATAGATGAAAAAGGAGCACATCAGCTGGCTGCAAAAGAGGAATTACCTGAACCATTATCACAAAACCATCACCAAAGAATGTGTCAGGGCGATTGCTGGTGCGTGGGGCGATATAATAGCGGTAAATTGAACAAGGCGGTCAACATTATTGAATGCCAGCGAATTGAAAATGTAATTCTTGAAAAAGCAGGTGACACATGCGGTCTGACTCATCATGCTACCGTCCCCTTAAGGGCTGGGAATGAGCGATTTGGATTATTAAATGTCGGATCTCCTCATAAAACTCACTTTGAAAAAGATGAACTCGCCTTACTTGAGGCTGTTGCCTTTCAAATCGGTACGGCACTAAAAAGAATAAACTTAACCCAAAGGGAACAAGAGACAGCATTGATTTCTGAGCGGAATAGACTTGCCAGAGATTTGCATGATTCCGTTAATCAATTACTTTTTTCGCTAAGCCTAACTGCTAGAGCGGGCAGAGAAATGACAGAAAACGAAGAGGTTAAACAAACCTTTTCCTATATTCAGGACCTCGCACAGGACGCGCTCGGGGAGATGAGGGCACTGATTTGGCAGTTAAAACCTCAAGGACTTGAAAATGGAATCGTTAGCGCATTAAGCAGCTATGCGGAGATGTTGGGTTTAACGATAGAAGTAAAATTAACCGGAATCTCTAATTTTCCTGAAAAAGTGGAGGAAGCACTGTGGAGAATTGGACAGGAAGCGCTTGGCAATTGTAAAAAGCATTCTCAAACAACACATGTGTCGTTAATTTTAAATAGAAGTAGTGATTCTGTAACAATGAAAATTCAGGATCGGGGCTGTGGCTTCTATTATGATGAGAGTTTTGAACTGCCATCGTTCGGATTGAAAAATATGAAAGCACGAACAGAAGGCTTAAACGGGACGTTCCACATAAACAGCGAACCAGGAAAAGGTACAGAGATTCAAATACAAATTCCAATATAGGGGGAGAACAATGGGGATTCGTATATTAATCGCAGATGATCATCATGTTGTAAGACGTGGACTGACTTTTTTTCTAAAAACACAAAAAGATATTGAAATTATCGGAGAAGCGGGAAATGGCAGAGAAGCGGTGGAACTCGCAAGAACGTTGAAACCTGACCTTATTTTAATGGATCTAGTAATGCCTGAAATGGACGGAATACAGGCCACAAAAATGATAAAAACGGAGATGCCTGAAATAAAAATCATGATGCTGACGAGTTTTTCTGATCAAGATCATGTGATCCCAGCGTTAGAAGCAGGTGCTTCAGGTTATCAGTTAAAAGACATCGAGCCTGATGAATTAATTAATTGTATTAGAAAAATAATGAGTGATGAAAATCAGCTCCATCCGAAAGCCACCTCTCATCTGCTTGCTAACTTATCAAATAAAAAAAGTAATGTGAGAAATTTATTAGAACAGCTAACAAAAAGAGAACTAGATGTCCTAAGGGAAATTGCCAAAGGAAAAAGTAATAAGGAAATAGCTTCTACACTTTTCATTACTGAAAAAACGGTGAAAACGCATGTATCGAATCTCCTGGCTAAACTTGAATTAGCCGACCGTACGCAAGCAGCTCTTTTTGCGGTTAAGAATCAACTTGTGGAGTAACCGCCGACCAAATAAGGTAGCTATTTTAATTTAACTGAAAACTTTTATTCTTTATCTTCATAACCTTCTCTTTCAAATCCTTTATATTTATATGTTAGAATGGAATACATGAAAGACTGAGGGAGAGAAAGCAATTGTACGAATTTTTTAAAGGAACGGTTGAGTTTGTTGGTCCTGAATATATTGTGATTGAGAATAATGGGATTGGCTATCAAATTGCAACACCGAATCCGTTTATTTATTCTAGTAAAATGAATACTAATGTTACCGTCTATACATATCATTACGTTCGAGAAGATTTAATGGCATTATATGGCTTCGAAACAAGAGAAGAAAAAAAGCTGTTTACGAAATTGCTGAATGTTTCAGGAATTGGACCTAAAGGTGCATTAGCGATTTTAGCGTCTGGTGAAGTGCAGCAGGTTGTTTCAGCGATTGAAAATGAGGATGAGAGCTTCCTAATTAAGTTCCCAGGAGTCGGCAAAAAAACGGCTAGACAAATGATCCTCGATTTAAAAGGAAAATTACAGGATATTGTTCCGGATTATTTTCCAAATTTATTTAACGCGGACACATTACCAATTGCAGCACAGTCTACCAATAATTCGTTTGAAGAGGCAATCCTCGCATTGAAAGCACTTGGTTATTCAGACAAAGAAGTGAAAAAGATTTCCCCTGAGTTAAGAAAAGAACAGCTGTCAACTGACCAATATATTAAAAAAGCCCTGCAGCGGCTTTTAAAATAAGGTGATTATTCATGGATGAGAGAATTATTTCTAGTGAAGCAGACCAGAGCGAAATCTCCTTAGAGCAAAGCCTCAGACCGCAAACGTTAAAACAATACATTGGTCAGGACCAAGTGAAAAAAAGTCTTGAGATCTTCATTGAAGCGGCAAGACTTCGCAAGGAAACATTGGACCATTGTTTACTTTACGGGCCTCCTGGTTTAGGAAAGACGACACTTGCTGTTATTATTGCTAATGAAATGGGTGTAAACATCCGGACAACCTCTGGTCCCGCTATTGAAAGACCTGGTGATTTAGCAGCTATTCTTACCGCTCTCGAACCTGGTGACGTTTTGTTTATTGATGAAATCCACCGGCTTCCTAGACAAATTGAAGAAGTGCTTTACCCGGCTATGGAGGATTTTTGTCTGGACATTGTTATCGGCAAGGGGCCGAGTGCACGTTCAGTAAGACTGGATCTTCCTCCGTTTACTCTAGTTGGTGCTACAACGAGGGCAGGCTCTTTGTCAGCTCCGCTTCGTGACAGATTTGGAGTTTTGAGTAGACTCGAGTATTATAAGGAAGACCAATTGAAAAATATCGTACTAAGAACAGCAGATTTATTTGAAACAAAGATAGACGACCAATCTGCTGCTGAGATTGCCAGACGTGCTAGGGGAACCCCAAGAATCGCCAATCGTTTACTGCGCAGGGTAAGAGATTTTGCGCAGGTAAAAGGAAACGGCGAAATTGATATAGCTTTGGCAAGGGAGTCTTTGGAGCTCCTGCAGGTAGATAAACTTGGGCTTGATCATATTGACCATAAGTTGCTAAAAGGAATTATTGAAAGATTCCGTGGCGGACCGGTTGGTCTTGATACCATTGCGGCATCTATAGGGGAAGAATCAGAAACAATTGAAGATGTTTATGAACCGTATTTACTGCAAATTGGCTTTTTACAAAGAACACCAAGAGGAAGAGTGGTCACAGATTTAGTCTATCGCCATTTCGGCATGGAGCCGCCAAAACAGTAATTTTTTGATAAGTAGGGATGAAATTTATGAAGGTAGATTTATTTGATTTTCATTTGCCTGAAGAGTTGATTGCTCAAGTTCCGCTTCAAAACCGGACGGATAGCAGATTAATGGTTGTGAATAAGGAAACAGGCGAATTGAACCATGATATTTTTAAAAATATTAATGAATACCTGCGTGAAGGGGATTGCCTTGTCTTAAACGATACAAAGGTACTTCCGGCACGCCTTTTTGGTGTGAAAAAGGATACAGGTGCGAAAATTGAAGTTTTACTATTGAAACAGCTGGAAGGTGATAAGTGGGAAACACTTGTGAAGCCTGCCAAGCGTGTTAAAGAGGGAACTGAACTTGATTTTGGTGATGGACTTCTAACAGCAGTATGTACGGGAACCTCTCTGCATGGTGGAAGAGTATTGGAATTCAACTATGAGGGTATTTTTTATGAGATGCTTGATCGATTAGGAGAAATGCCTTTACCACCTTATATTAAAGAGCAGCTTGATGACAGAGACAGGTATCAAACCGTATATGCCCGGGAACCAGGTTCAGCTGCAGCCCCAACCGCAGGGCTCCATTTTACCGAAGAGCTGCTGAATGAAGTTAGAGAGAAAGGTGTCCACGTGACGTTTATTACCCTTCATGTCGGGCTAGGGACGTTCAGACCTGTTAGTGTGGATGATGTGTTAGAGCATGATATGCACGCTGAATTTTATATGATTACAGAAGGAACAGCCCGGTTACTAAATGAAGTCCGCCGTAATGGTGGCAGAATTATTACCGTTGGTACCACATCAACTCGGACACTTGAAACCATTGCTTCCCAAAACAATGGTACCTTCATTGAAAGCAGCGGCTGGACCAATATTTTCATTTATCCGGGTTATGAGTTTAAGGCAATCGATGGAATGATTACGAACTTCCACCTGCCAAAATCCACTTTAATTATGCTTGTTAGTGCGTTAGCTGGAAGAGAAAATATCTTGCATGCCTATACTACAGCTGTAAATGAGCGTTATCGCTTTTTCAGTTTTGGCGATGCGATGCTCATCCTCTAGGTTAACTAGGTTAATCATTTTGATTAACCTTTAAGGAAGGAGAAAGAGAATTTGACTGCGATTCGATATGAATTTATTAAAACATGTAAGCAGACGGGGGCGCGTTTAGGAAGAGTACATACACCGCATGGTTCCTTTGATACGCCTGCCTTTATGCCGGTAGGAACACTTGCTACGGTAAAAACGATGTCACCTGAGGATTTGAAAGAGATGGGTGCTGGTATTATTTTAAGTAATACTTATCACTTATGGCTTCGTCCTGGAAATGAAATTATCAGGGAAGCTGGCGGTCTTCATAAGTTTATGAACTGGGACCGTGCAATTTTAACTGACTCTGGCGGGTTCCAGGTTTTCAGTTTGAGTGAGTTCCGTAAAATTGAAGAAGAAGGCGTTCATTTCCGTAATCATATGAGCGGTGAAAAATTATTTTTATCACCTGAAAAGGCTATGGAAATTCAAAATGACCTTGGTTCGGATATTATGATGGCATTTGATGAATGTCCGCCATTCCCAGCAACATATGAATACATGCAAAAATCCGTAGAGAGAACTTCTCGTTGGGCAGAGCGCTGTTTGAATGCTCATCAAAGACCGAATGACCAAGGACTCTTTGGAATTGTACAAGGTGGAGAGTTTGAGGAGCTTCGGAAGCAGAGCGCTAAAGACTTAGTTTCGCTTGATTTCCCTGGCTACGCTGTTGGTGGACTTTCTGTTGGTGAGCCAAAGGACATTATGAATCGCGTGCTTGAATTTACTACGCCATTATTACCGACAAACAAGCCACGTTACTTGATGGGCGTTGGGTCACCAGATTCCTTGATTGATGGAGCCATTCGTGGTATCGATATGTTTGACTGCGTTTTGCCAACTCGTATTGCTAGGAATGGTACATTAATGACCAGCACTGGACGCCTAGTCGTTAAAAATGCTCAATTTGCAAAAGATTTCGGTCCACTTGATCCAGATTGTGATTGCTACACATGCCGAAATTACAGCAGGGCATACATTCGTCACTTAATTAAATGTGATGAAACTTTTGGAATAAGATTAACTAGTTACCATAATCTCTATTTTCTGTTAAGATTAATGGAGAAGGTCAGACAGGCTATCCGAGAGGACAGGCTTGGTGATTTCCGAGAAGAGTTTTTTGAACGTTATGGTTTTAACAAACCGAACGCGAAAAATTTCTAATAGATGATTATTGAAAGGAGGGAACAATATGCAAGGACTAGGTTCAATCATTCCATTAATATTAATGTTTGTGTTATTTTATTTCCTACTAATTCGTCCGCAGCAAAAACGTACTAAAGCAGTTTCACAAATGCAAAACGAATTAAAAAAAGGTGATAAGATTGTCACGATTGGCGGTTTACATGGTTTTATCGATTCAATCGATGAAAACAAAGTCGTGATTAAATGTGGAGACGGCAGCCGTCTAACATATGACCGAAATGCAATTCGTGAAGTAACGGAATCTGCAAAAACTTCAACAACAGCAGAAGTTTCATTAGAAAAGTAAGAAAAAAGGAAGCCAAAATACTCTGGCTTCCTTTTTCTATGCTGTTCTTGAATTGTTTGTTGCTATATTTACCCCTAAAATTCCACCCATCATGGCAATTAATGTATAGCAAACATGGTAAATGACTTGTTCAACGTCAAAAAGGCGATCGTAGCCTAAAAATTGCGATAAAAAGACAATCAGGCTATAAATTAAGCCAGTTAATCCCCCAATCAGCCAGCCCTTTTGTTTTCGCTTTCCACCGGATAAAAATCCTCCTCCAAACAGCCCAATAAAGGATACTGCTGTAATAACGTATTGAAGTGAGACTTCCCGAACAGAAGTAAATCTAAGAATTATTGCAAAGATCAGGCTGCTGACAATTGCAAATAAGAAGATAAAAATTAACCCGTACAAAATAGCTGTACCAAAGCTTTTTGATTCGATTTTACTCTCCCCCTTCAGTGGCATTATCTTAAAGCCCTAAGATAAACAGATTCTTACCTAGTACAAGCATATTCCTCGTTTTTTAAAAGTAGAATAAAAAATTTTAATTGTTTTGGGTTAACATTCCTTAAATGATTAAGCCAAAATTGCTAACAATATAATTGAGTGAAAAAAAGGGGCGGACAGCAATGGAACAGTACTTAATGATCATGTTTCGAACAATATTTTTTTATGTACTCATCCTTCTCTTTTTTCGAGTTATGGGTAAACGAGAAATAGGAGAGTTAAGTATTCTTGATCTTGTTGTCTTTGTCATGATCGGTGAGATGGCTATTGTCTCAATCGATAATCCCAAAAGACCACTTATTGAAACGATAATTCCGATGGTCTTATTAGTGCTAATACAAATAGGCTTAGCCATGCTTTCATTAAAGAGTAAACGGTTTCGTGACCTTGTAGATGGGAAACCAACTATTATTATTAATAAAGGGAAAATTGATGAACAAGCCATGAGAAAGCAGCGCTACAACTTTGATGATTTGTTAACGCAATTAAGAGAAAAGGATATCCGCAGTATTGCTGATGTTGAGTTTGCCATTTTGGAATCTTCGGGAAGCCTATCCGTGATTGAAAAAATAAATAATCCTAATGGTGAACCTAAGGAAGGGGATATTACGATTCCCTTAATTATTGATGGAGTGATTGAGGAAGAAAATCTGCTGCGTATAAATAAAACAAATTTTTGGCTTCGTCAGGAATTAAAAAAATTAGGATACCGGGATATACGTAAGCTTTCATTTTGCAGTTATGAGAATGGTAAGTTTTTTGTCGACATAATGGATGAACAATAGGAAGACACGCTGGGCAAATAAAGCGTGTCTTCTTTATGAGTCAAACCGGGATTAAATTACGAATAATCGGAATCCTCTTGAGATCGTCTTTTTTAATTAAACCGCCGATTATTAGAAGAATAATATAAGCAAGTGACATACAACTGGCAGCGGACAAAACTCTCACCACTAAATGCTCACCTAAAAGAATGTGCTCATACAGCCAATAGCCAAGATAAGCAGAGATTGTCATGATGATGGCTCCTTTGACGTAATCCCGTATATAAAAACTAAACGATATTTTCTTTAACACCGTGGCAAAATGGAGTATGGTTACTAAAACAAAACCAACGATAATCCCTAAAGCAACACCTGTAATACCAAATGAAGGCTGTGAAGCGAGTAAGAAGATTACAGCTGTTTTTACAACTGCTCCGATTAAACTGTTAATCATAGCTGCTCTAGCCAGATTTAATGCCTGCAAAACAGCTTGGAGCGGTCCTTGATAATAATAAAATAAGAAAAACGGTGCCATCAGACGAATAAAGTAGGAACCTTTTGTTGAGCCATACATAAGTTCCATTAGCGGGTCAGCCAACACATATAGGACAATTACAGACAATCCTCCTGTTAAAAAGGCAAATCTTAATGCCTGCTGCAATCGGTGTTCTATTAATTTATGGTTATTTTTCGAGTTTGCCTCACTAATGGCAGGGACAAGAGACGTTGCCAGAGAATAAGTGATGAATGAAGGGAGCAATAATAACGGCATTGCAAAGCCTGTTAATGAACCATATTGCTTCGTAGCTGCGACGGCTGCAACACCAGCAAGGGCTAAACTATGAGCCACAACAATTGGTTCGAAGAACCAAGATACAGACCCTATCATTCTGCTGCCCATTGTTGGTAATGCAATTTCCATTAATTCTTTGAACGTTTTTTTACCTGCATGAACAGATTTGAAAAAATTCTTTCTTACCCTAAAGCGTTTCTTTAATTTAAAGGTAGTCATTAAGTAAAGTAAGGAAACAATTTCACCTATGATGGCTGCTACCATGGCTGCAGCTGCAGCATACTCAATACCATAAGGCAGGAAAGCCTTCGTCATGACGGCAATTAAAGTAATCCTCACGAACTGTTCTAAGATTTGTGAGACAGCAGAAGGGCGCATGTTTTGTCTGCCCTGAAAATAGCCTCTCAAAACAGAAGAAATTGCTATAATGGGTACCACTGGTGCAATTGCTACTAAAGGATAATACGTTCTAGGATCGGTAAAGAGAGTGGTAGATAAAATGGGCGCTAACAAAATTAAAGCTGGAGTAAAAATCAGTGATAGCGAAATGGTAATTGCAAGAGATACAACGAGAATTTTTTTAACTTCCTGATGGTTTCCTTTTGCTTGGGCCTCGGCAATATTTTTTGAAATGGCGACTGGCAGTCCCATTTGGGTTAAAGTCACAACAAGGATAAAGGTGGGATAAGCCATCATATAGAGGCCGACACCTTCTTCACCAATACTTCTAGCTATGACAATTCTGTTAATAAATCCGAGTACCCTCGTAATTAATCCTGCTATTAATAGGATAAAGGTCCCTTTTAAAAACTTCGACATACTACTTCCCACCTTCTCAAAAAAGAAGAATTCATATACAATTAATCTATATGCATAAGGGTGGACAAAGCATGACAAGGTGTTTTGATTTTAAAGATAATTAAGAGGGATTTAGGGAGGCTATTCAGGTGGAGAAGAGTCATGCGTACAATCATTTTTTTACCAATGTAAAACCAGCTTTAATCAGCAAGTTAGAGGAATTTCGCTTACTTGGTTATCAAGAAGTAACAGAAAGTGGACTTTGGGAATTCTTAACAAGAAAGAAATGGAAGAAGGTCAAAGAGGATATAAGACTTTACAAGATTATTGATGATATCCTTACTGTTAAGGTCAGTGATTATATAAGCTTTACTACGATTCAGACATATAAAAATAATGATTTTAATCTAGAAGATGAAGATGAATGGAAGGAATTGTTAAAATAAATTTGTGTTTTTAGATAAAATTGACAGTATTTCTAAACTATTTCATAATAAAAGCAATGCTTTTTTTATATAAGGCTTTACGTTGCAGTGCTTTTTCTTAAGCCCTAAGGAGGAACAATACATAATGGTTAAGCGCAGTAGAATTATCGCTTTCCTGCTAGTAGTAATATTATTAGGAAGCACAATGGGAATTACCACTTCTGGCATTTTAAAAAACATTAAACTGGGTTTGGACCTTCAAGGCGGTTTCGAAGTTTTATATGAGGTAACACCAGCCAAAAAAGGTCAAAAAATTGACAAAGAAACCTTAGCAAGTACAGCCGAGGCCCTTGATAGACGAATAAATGTTTTAGGAGTAAGTGAACCAACTATTCAAATTGAGGGTGAAAATCGGATTCGTGTTCAGCTTGCCGGGGTAACAGATCAAAATGAAGCACGAGAAATTCTTTCAACGCAAGCAAACCTTACTTTCCGTGATGCCAATGACCGCGTTATGATGGACGGTGCTGATCTAGCGGAAAATGGTGCGAGCCAGACCTTTGATGAAAATGGAGCACCGAGCGTTTCATTGAAATTAAAAAGTGCCGACAAGTTCAAAAATGTTACAGAAGAAATTGTGAAAATGGCACCAGATAATTATTTAGTCATTTGGCTAGATTTCGAAGAAGGAAAGGATTCATTTAAAACGGAAGTTACAAAAGAAGATCCTAAATTTTTATCTGCACCTACTGTGAGAGAAATATTCAATCAAAATACAGTTTCAATTGTAGGAAGCTTCACAGCAGAGGAGGCACAAGAGCTCGCTTCTCTTTTAAACGCTGGAGCCCTTCCTGTTAAGTTGACTGAAGTTTATTCCACTTCTGTTGGCGCTAAATTTGGGGAACAGGCATTAAATGAAACCATTTTAGCAGGTATTATCGGGATAGCTATCATCTATTTATTCATGCTAGTCTATTATCGTTTTCCGGGCTTTATCGCAACGGTTACTTTATCTATTTATATTTATCTTGTCTTATTAGTATTTGATTGGATGAATGGGGTTCTAACCCTTCCAGGAATAGCCGCCCTTATTTTAGGGGTTGGTATGGCAGTTGATGCCAACATTATTACGTACGAACGAATTAGAGAAGAGATTAAGGTAGGTAAATCTATTAAATCCGCCTTCCAAGCTGGAAGTAAAGGCTCTTTTACCTCTATTCTTGATTCAAACTTAACGACGATTTTAACAGCTGCTGTTCTTTTCTACTTCGGGACAAGCTCCATAAAAGGATTTGCCACCATGCTATTGGTGAGTATTTTATTAAGCTTTATCACAGCTGTGTTTGGTTCCCGCCTATTACTAGGTTTATGGGTGAATAGCGGCTTTTTAAACAAAAAGACCGGCTGGTTCGGTGTGAAAAAATCTGCGATCAAAGATATTGCTGAAAATTATGATACGCTCGACCTGCCAACGAGATGGGACAGATTTGATTTTGTTAAGGTTAGAAAATTATTCTTCATCATCTCTGGAGCCCTTATTGTGCTTGGTTTAGTTCTAATCCTTGTATTCCGCCTAAATCTGTCTATTGATTTCTCAAGTGGTACTCGAATTGAAGTATTATCTGACAAATCATTAACAACGGAGCAGGTTGAAGCTGCTTTTGAAAAACAGGATATTGAAATTGATGACATTACTCTTTCAGGTGAGAACAACGAAATGGCTTCTGCACGTATGAAAGGGGTTCTATCGAAGGATGAAATAGCAGAGTTGAAATCAGCATTTCACGATGAGTTTGGCTCTGACCCAAGTGTAAGTACTGTTTCTCCAACAGTTGGTAAGGAATTGGCGAAAGATGGAGTAATCGCCCTCGTTATTGCTTCCATCGGAATTATTATCTATGTAACACTTCGTTTTGAATTTGCAATGGCAGTTGCGGCGATTGCTTCATTGCTTCATGATGCTTTCTTTATGGTTGCTTTTTTCAGCATTACGCGGTTAGAAGTGGATTTAACCTTTATCGCTGCTGTTCTAACGATTATCGGTTATTCTATTAATGATACAATTGTTACCTTCGACAGAATGCGTGAAAACCTACAAAAGAAGAAAAGACTTAAAACGTTTGAAGATATTGCTGATGTTGTGAATGTGAGTGTTCGTCAAACTTTAACTCGTTCTGTTAATACAGTTTTCACTGTTTTAATAACAGTGGTTGCGATGATTGTATTTGGCAGTGAATCAATCCTCAATTTCAACATCGCTTTGTTAGTTGGATTAATAACAGGCGTATACTCTTCTATCTTTATTGCTACTAATCTTTGGGTAGTTCTAAAAGCAAGGGAATTGAAAAAGAAGGGTACGATTAAAACAGTAAAAGAAAAGAAAAAGTACTCTGATGAGCCTCAAGTATAAACAAATGCTAAAACCGCAGTCACTCTGCGGTTTTTCTATTCCAGATTTACGTTGAAAGGACCTGTTTACTCCTGTATAATAGATAAGTCTGAGGGGTGAACGCATGTTAAAGTCGAAAACTAGATGGGTTGTTCGTAAATCTGATCAACAACTAGTAAAAACTCTCGAAAACGAATTGAAAATTACGCCACTTGTTGCGTCGCTGCTTATCAACCGCGGATTAAATACCGTTGATTCTGCACGGTATTTTTTATATGGAAAAGAGCAATTTCATGACCCCTATTTGTTAAAAGGTATGGATATTGCTGTAAACAGAATACGGGAAGCTATTGAACGACAAGAACCTATATTAATATTTGGTGATTATGATGCAGATGGTGTGAGTAGTACAACTGTATTAATGCTCACACTTAGAGATTTAGGGGCAAATGTCCAATTCTATATTCCGAATCGGTTTACGGAAGGTTACGGACCGAACGAACCAGCCTTTCGTCGTGCAGCTGAAAATGGAATTAAGTTAATTATTACTGTAGATACAGGCATATCGGCAACAAACGAAGCAGCAATTGCGAAAGAACTCGGTCTTGATTTAATTATTACAGACCACCATGAGCCAGGTCCTGTTTTACCTGAGGCTCTGGCCATTATTCATCCAAAACTCCCGGATAGTGTCTACCCTTTTCGTGAGCTCGCTGGAGTAGGTGTGGCCTTTAAATTAGCCCATGCGCTTTACGGTGAAGTTCCAGAGCAATTGTTAGAAATTGCTGTTATTGGCACCATTGCGGATTTAGTTTCGTTAAAAGATGAAAATCGCCTCATCGCCAAAAAAGGTTTGGAGAAACTTAAAGTTACAAAGAATAAAGGTCTAAAAGCGATATTAAAAGTAGCAGGTGTAGACCAGCAAAACATTAACGAGGAAACAATAGGCTTTTCACTGGCACCAAGAATTAATGCTGTCGGCAGACTGGAAAATGCAGATATGGCTGTGGAACTTTTGCTTACGGATGATCCATTCGAAGCGGAGGCTCTTGCACAAGAAATGGATGAATTAAACAAGACGAGACAATCTATTGTCAATTCCATTACCCTTGAAGCGATTGAAGAGGTTGAGAGAAATTTTCCTATTGATTCGAATTCAGTACTTATCATTGGTAGAGAAGGCTGGAATGCCGGTGTAGTTGGCATCGTTGCGTCTAGATTAGTGGAAAAGTTTTACCGGCCGACAATTGTTCTAAGCTTTGATAAGGAAAAGGGCTTAGCAAAGGGCTCTGCTCGAAGTATTGCAGGTTTTGATTTGTTTAAAAATCTATCGGAATGCCGAGATATTCTTCCTCATTTTGGCGGTCATCCTATGGCAGCTGGAATGACATTAAAGTTAGAAGATGTTTCTGACCTCCGTCAAAGATTAAAAAATCTGGCGAATGAGCAGTTATCAGAAGATGATTTTATCCCAATTACCACACTGGATCATCAAATAATGGTGGATGAAATCAATTTATCCTCGCTGGGTGAACTAAATCTCCTTGCTCCATTTGGAATGGACAACCCTAAGCCGAAGGTGTTAATCAGTAATGTCCAAATATCGACGATGAGAAAAATTGGTTCAGAACAAAATCACTTGAAAGTGATGGTTAATGATAACGGTACGAATTTAGATGGAATTGGCTTTGGACTAGGACAATTAGTTGACCATATTTCACCAGCATCAAAAATTTCGATAATTGGTGAATTAGCTATCAATGAGTGGAATAATATCCGTAAACCTCAAATTTTTATCCAGGATGTTTCAGTTGAAACATGGCAATTATTTGATCATCGCGGGGTAAAACGGATAAACTCAATGGTTAAAACTATTCCTAATGAAAAGCGAAACTATATTATTTTTAACGAAGAACAGCTTGAAAAAATGGACCCTGCTCTGACGAGTGAGGTAATATTTATTAAAGATGAAGTAGAGGCTAGAGGCTTCGATTCTCATCAGGCAAATGTCGTTCTCGTTGACCTGCCGCCGTCAAAGGAAATACTTTGTCACTTGTTTAATGGAAAACAGCCTGCTCGTATCTATGCGTATTTCCATAAAGAATCGAGTGATTTCTTTAGTACTCTGCCAACTAGGGACCATTTTAAATGGTTTTATGCTTTTTTACTAAAAAAGGGTCCGATTGATTTAGGGCGCCATGGGGATGAAATTGCCAAACACCGTGGCTGGTCAACGGAAACCATCACTTTCATGTCAAAGGTGTTTTCTGAACTAGATTTTGTTACAATAAACAATGGATTTATTACATTGAATAAACAATCACAAAAGCGTGACCTAACTGACTCAATTACCTACCAAACAAAACAGGCTCAGTATGCACTTGAAAGAGATTTATTATTTTCTTCCTTTCAACAATTAAAGAGCTGGTTTGATCAGGTTATCGAGGAATCAGTTAATATTGAGGAGGCAATTAAGTAATGGACTTAAAGCAATTTATAGCAATCGTGCCAGATTATCCAAAACCAGGAATTACCTTCAAGGATATCACTCCATTAATGAATAATGGGGAAGCATATAAGTACGCAACGGATCAAATTGTTGACTATGCGAAGGATAAACAAATTGATTTAATTGTTGGTCCTGAGGCAAGAGGATTTATTATTGGATGCCCAGTAGCCTATTCTCTTGGAATTGGCTTTGCTCCTGTCCGTAAGGAAGGAAAATTACCGCGTGAAACGGTTAAAGTAAGCTATGGACTAGAATATGGAAGTGATGTCCTCACTATCCATAAGGATGCAATACAACCAGGACAACGTGTTCTGATTACAGATGACCTACTAGCCACTGGCGGAACAATCGATGCAACTATTCAATTAGTTGAACAGCTTGGCGGTGTGGTTGCTGGAATTGCTTTTCTAGTTGAATTAACGTACCTTGAAGGACGTAAAAAACTCGAAGGCTACGACATCATGACATTGATGAATTATTAATAGTATTGAGGGCACTCGTAATTGAGTGCTCTCTTGTTATAATAAAAGAGCAATTATTTTAAAACTTGGCTAAAAAAGCATTCTAGTATTGGAGAAACTTTTGATTGGAGCGGAAGGCACGAAGACTCCTGCAGGAGTACGGAGCAGGTGAGACCCCACAGGCGCTAGCGCCGAGGAGGCTCACCGCAACGCCTGCGGAAAGCGAAGTGCCTCGTGACAGGCAGAGACCGCCTGTCCCTGCGGTGATTATTCGAAGAAGCTTTCCTTAGTGGAGCGGAAATCAACAGACTAATCTAATACAGCGAACTAATAATCTGTAATTCGACACTTTTTTCGCAAAATACAGTAAAATAATATCTATCCCTTTACATCTGAGCTTTTTTTTTCGATAATAGTAACATTCATTAGTAACTAGTTTAAATAGAAATACATCTAATAATAAAAAATGAGACGAAAAATAAGGTGATCTTTTATGGCGAACGATCAAGTGTTAACCGCCGAACAAGTCATCGACAAGACGAGGGCCTATTTAAACGAAGAGCATTGTGAATTTGTAAAAAGAGCCTATGAATTCGCAAAACATTCTCATCGTGAACAATATAGAAAATCAGGAGAGCCTTACATTATTCATCCGATTCAAGTTGCTGGAATTCTGGCGGATTTGGAGATGGATCCTGCAACGGTTGCCGCTGGTTTTCTCCATGATGTCGTTGAAGACACGGATGTTACCTTAAAGGACATCGAGACGGAATTTAATGACGAAGTGGCCATGCTTGTCGACGGGGTTACGAAATTAGGAAAAATTAAATATAAATCACACGAGGAACAGCAGGCAGAGAACCACAGAAAAATGTTCGTGGCTATGGCTCAGGATATCCGCGTTATTTTGATTAAGCTTGCCGATCGTTTGCATAATATGAGGACGCTTAAGCACCTTCCTGTTGAGAAGCAGCGCCGGATTTCAAATGAAACACTTGAAATCTTTGCACCTTTGGCCCATCGTCTTGGTATTTCTAAGATTAAGTGGGAGCTGGAAGATACTGCATTAAGATACTTAAATCCACAGCAATATTATCGGATTGTTAACTTGATGAAGAAAAAGCGTGCAGAACGGGAGCAATACTTAGTCGATGTAATGGACGAGGTTCGTGACAGAATGAAAGAAGTGTCCATTAATGCGGAGCTTAATGGAAGACCTAAACATATTTATAGCATTTACCGAAAAATGGTTCAGCAAAATAAACAGTTTAGTGAAATCTATGATTTACTTGCTGTTCGAATAGTAGTAAATAGTATAAAGGATTGCTACGCTGTATTAGGAATTATTCATACGTGCTGGAAGCCTATGCCGGGGCGTTTTAAGGACTATATTGCGATGCCTAAGCCGAATATGTATCAATCTCTTCATACAACAGTCATTGGTCCTAAGGGTGACCCGCTGGAGGTTCAAATTCGGACGTCAGAAATGCACCGGATTGCAGAATTTGGTATTGCGGCACACTGGGCGTATAAAGAGGGGAAAGCACTTGCTGATACAACTTCTTACGAACAAAAATTAACATGGTTTAGAGAAATCCTTGAATTCCAGAATGACACTGCAAACGCAGAAGAGTTTATGGAATCACTAAAAATCGATTTATTCTCTGATATGGTTTTTGTGTTTACACCAAAAGGAGATGTAATTGAATTACCGTCTGGCTCAGTTCCCATTGATTTTGCTTATCGAATTCACTCTGAAATCGGGAATAAAACGATAGGGGCGAAAGTGAACGGTAAAATGGTCACGCTGGATTATCGACTCAAGACGGGTGACATTATCGAAATTCTCACATCTAAGCATTCCTATGGTCCTAGTCAAGACTGGTTAAAGCTAGCACAAACTTCACAGGCCAAGAACAAAATACGTGCCTTTTTTAAGAAACAGCGCCGTGATGAAAATGTCGATAAAGGCAGAGAGCTCGTAGAAAAAGAAATCCGCGCAATGGAATTTGATTTAAAAGAGATTCTAACTGCTGATAATTTGAAAAAGGTAGCTGAAAAGTTTAATTTTGCCAATGAAGACGATATGTATGCAGCGGTTGGCTATAATGGTGTAACCGCACTGCAGGTAGCCAATCGTTTAACCGAGAAATGGCGTAAAAAACGGGATCAGGAGCAATCTGCTACGATCACAAATGCTATTTCTGATATGAAGGCATTCCCTTCTACCAAAAAGCGAGAGTCCGGTGTACGTGTTGCTGGAATCGATAATTTATTAATCCGCTTATCACGATGCTGTAACCCTGTCCCAGGTGATGAAATTGTTGGTTTTATTACAAAAGGACGCGGTGTTTCTGTTCATCGTGCGGATTGTACTAATATCGACTCTAATGATGCGCAGACCAGGTTAATTCCTGTTGAGTGGGAATCCTCTTTAAATGACCGGAAAGAATATAATGTAGATATCGAGATTAGTGGTTACGACCGCCGTGGTTTACTAAATGAGGTTCTTCAGGCAGTAAATGAAACAAAAACTAATATTTCTGCTGTTTCTGGTCGATCCGATCGAAATAAAATGGCGACGATAATAATGTCTATTGCTATCCACAATGTGAGCCATTTGCAAAAAGTGGTTGATCGGATTAAACAGATACCAGATATTTATTCGGTTCGCCGGATTATGAATTAGGGAGTTTACTTAAAATGCGAGTTGTTGTACAGCGAAGTAAAAAGGCAAAGGTCACTGTTAACGGAGAAATAACGGGTCAAATTTCTAAAGGTCTTGTCCTTCTTGTCGGGGTAACACATCAGGATACAGAGGAAGATGCAGCTTTTTTAGCAGATAAAATTGCAAATCTACGGATATTTGAAGATGATGCTGGAAAGATGAATTTATCTTTATTAGATGTTGGCGGTGAAATTCTTTCTGTCTCTCAATTTACCTTGTATGGTGATTGCCGTAAAGGAAGAAGACCCAATTTCATGGAGGCTGCTAGACCAGAACAGGCAAACCAGTTATATGAAAGATTTAATGGTTTATTACGTGAAAAAGGTATCAAGGTTGAAACAGGTATCTTTGGGGCGATGATGGATGTCGAATTAATTAATGATGGTCCTGTTACACTTATTGTTGATAGTAAAAGTTAAAAAATGCTTGGCACTTTTATAGCTGCCAAGCATTTTTTTACTATTTAGCTGAAGCCCCTAGCTTTTATTATTGTTCCTTAAAGTATCGGGCAAGTCCATTATATAGACCTGTTGCTGCATTTTCTTGGAATTGCCCTGATGTTAGGGTCATTTCCTCCGCCGAATTACTTAGGTAGCCCAATTCCATGAGTACTGCTTGCCTTGTATTCTCACGAATGACATGGTAGTCACCAGAACGGACACCGCGGCTTTTTAACCTGGTCTGTGCATTGGTTGAATTATAAACATATTCGGTTAGTTTTTTTTGATAATCATGATAGTAATAGCCTGTAGTCCCCCGGACGCTTCGATCTAGATTACTATCATAATGTAAGCTAATAAACGCATCTGACTGATGAACACTTGCCATTCTTACTCTTGATGGCAGTGGAAGAAACGAATCGTTGCTTCTTGTAAGAAAAACATTGGCTCCAGCTGCTTTTAGCTTATCCGATAGTAGCTTCGCAGTACGCAGCGTTAATTCTTTTTCAAGTGTTCCTCCTGCGCCAGTAGCCCCAGTATCGATCCCACCATGCCCAGGGTCAATCACAATGGTCTTGGAACTTAAATAAGCCTCTGCCCCTTGTTTATCAATTCCAGGTCCAGTTCCATTGGTTGTTACGAGCCATCCAGCAATATATCCATTTGTTCCGTTTGGTAATGTAATTTCGTACCAATCATTTTCAACACTGCTTATTGGAAAGGACTCTCCTTCATTGGCGCGTAGAAGCACATTTGATTGAACGGTAGGGTCCTTCCTAATATTTGTTCCATTATGTAGTATGGTAACTTTGCTGTCTTTAGCGAGTTGGGTGGTATTGGGTTTATCCTTGCTGAAATACCAGCCTGCTGCCCAGCCTATTTTTCCAGTTTTAAATTCAATTTTAAACCAATTATTTCTTTCTTCAAGAATGGTAAATTTCTGCCCCTGTGTAATGGAACCAATAATGTCCGAATTCAAGGAAAAATTGCTGCGAACACTAAGACTGCTTGCAGTTACTGTACCAATTGTTCCATTAGTAGGGTTGGTTGGTTGTATTTCTGTTCCGAATTGAACATAGTCAGCACTAACCCATGCCCTTTGGTTTCCATACTTTACTTCAATCCAATTATTTCCTTTTGAATAAATCGTTATAGTAGTCCCTTTTGTTAGTTTTCCGATAACTTTTCCTGTTGTAGAAGGTTCATTTCGGACATTCAATGTATCTGTGACAAAACCTGTTCCAATGGATGCATTAATATTTTCTTCTTTGGAGGTACTAGAAGATTTATTGTTGAAATCTAGATATTCTCGTGCAACCCAGCCTTCTCCAAAGCTTGCAGATATTTTTACCCAGTTTTCATTATCATCTATAACACTAACAGCTTGTCCTTTATCTAAATATCCGATGATACGGAAACTTGTTCCTGGTCCAGAACGCACACGTAATTGATTGGTGTTTGCTTCCGCAGTAGATTTATTTGAGTTGCTAGAACTAGTTGTTGTTGTTCCGTTTGAAGTTTTGGATACAACCCAATTGGCTACCCAGCCTGTTTTCGCACCGGAAAGCTGAATTTGAATCCAATCGCCCTGCTCTTTAATAATAGTGAATTTTTCTCCCCGTTTTGCTTGTTTCACAAGCTGGTAGCTTAAGCCTGGGCCATTGCGGACATTGACCGTATCCTCTGCTATAGTGACGGTACCGTTTGCTGCCACACCTATATCTTGCGGAAGGAAAACTCCGAAGATGACTGTGAAACATACTAACAAACGTATAAATCTCTTTATCATTCTCTCTCTCCCTTCACAATATCTTTCATTTTATCGTAAAAGTGCATGGAAATCATTCCTTAATTGTTAAATATCTACTATTTTGAAATTTTCTATTGAATGTAAGTTTTTAGGATGGTTGGAAATAATAAAAACTATAGTGATTTTTGAGAGGTGATGGGTGATGAGATCGAGCGATAAAGGGAATAGCATCCAATCAATGGACAGCAGGCTATTTGGTGTGGATTTTCATGATTTTATTCAAAGTGAACAGCATAATACTACGTTTGAGCTTGCCTCCGAATTTGGACTTACGATTGGTGATGTTAGAAAGTTGAAAAAACATTTGGAGAGATCCTAAATCCTTCTTGACATTGGATTCAATGCTCCGTATTATTATATAAATAATAAACATGGCGATAACCAATGATGGAGCATAGTAATTAAGGTTAAACATGACAAGAGAGGAAATGCCTTGGCTGAAAGCATTTCTACATGATTCTTAATGAATGAACACTCCGAAGGCTTCTCTCTGAAAAAGGTTTCTTTAGTCGGAACAAATTCCTTAGTAGGAGAAGAACGTATGCAGGCGTTAACTGTAAAAGAGGAAGTGCATAGATTGTTTATGCCTTCAACTAGGGTGGCACCGCGGGATTATAACTCTCGTCCCTTGTATTTATTTATACAAGGGACGGGAGTTTTTTGTTTTTATAAAGGTTTTACATAATTTAGAAACGGTAAGGAGGAATCTGCTATGTCTATTAGCATTCCAAGAGGCACACAGGACATTCTGCCTGGAGAAGTAGAAAAATGGCAGCAGATTGAAGCAAAAGCGAGAGAGCTTTGTGAAAAATATCAATATCAAGAAATTCGGACTCCAATCTTTGAACAAACGGATTTATTTGCTCGTGGTGTTGGTGATACCACTGATATTGTTCAAAAAGAAATGTACACATTTGATGATCGTGGCGGCCGCAGCCTCACACTAAGACCAGAAGGTACTGCCGCTGTAGTAAGGTCGTTTGTTGAGAAGAAGATGTTTGGTTATCCAAATCAACCGGTTAAGCTTTATTATATGGGACCGATGTTCCGATACGAACGTCCCCAAGCAGGACGTTTCCGCCAATTTGTTCAATTTGGTATCGAAGCATTAGGCAGTAACGACCCGGCAATTGATGCAGAAGTTATTTCACTTGCAATGAACTTATACAAGGAAATGGGATTGAAAAAGCTAAAGCTTGTCATCAATAGTCTTGGAGATAAGGAGAGCAGAACCGCACACCGCAACGCGTTAGTCAATCATTTTCAGCCAAGGATAGGAGAGTTTTGTCAAGATTGTCAAAACCGCCTTGAAAAGAATCCGTTGAGAATTCTCGATTGCAAGCAGGATCACAATCATGAATTAATGAAAACTGCGCCATCGATTCTCGATTATCTAAATGATGATTCTAAGGCTTATTTTGAAAAATTAAAGCAGTATTTAACACAGCTAGAAATTGAGTTTGTTGTGGATCCGAATTTAGTACGCGGATTGGATTATTATAATCACACAGCTTTTGAAATTATGAGCGATGCAGAGGGCTTCGGAGCCATCACCACTTTATGCGGCGGCGGACGATATAACGGTTTAGCCGAAGAAATGGGCGGCCCAGAAACTCCGGGAATCGGCTTTGCGATGAGTATTGAACGCTTCATTGCTGCACTCAAAGCTGAAGGAATCGAGCTCGAAATCAATCAAGGCATTGATTGTTATCTAGCTGCGTTGGGTGAAGAAGCGAAGGATTATACAGTAGGACTCCTACAGAAACTTCGACTTGCAGGTGTTTCTTGTGAGCGAGACTATTTGAATCGAAAAATTAAAGCACAATTTAAAGCTGCTGACCGTCTAAACGCAAAATATGTTGCGGTTCTAGGTGACGAAGAGCTTTCGAATAATAAAATTAATCTAAAAAATATGGCTACGGGTGAGCAAGAGGAAATAGATTTAACACAATTTGTAGAATATTTTCAAGAATTAAAGAGATAAAAGGAGAGGATCTTCATGTATGGGAGAACGTATTTTTGTGGCGATGTGCCAGAATCAGCCATTGGTGAAAAAGTAACACTTAAAGGCTGGGTTTCAAAACGCCGCGACTTGGGTGGATTAATTTTTATTGATTTGCGCGACCGTTCAGGTATTGTTCAAGTTGTTTTTAATCCTGATGTATCGAAAGAAGCATTGGAAACTGCTGAGAAGATTCGCAGCGAGTATGTGCTCGATATTCAAGGAACGGTCATTAGCCGTGAGGCTGGAACGATAAATCCTAATTTAAAAACCGGGAAGATAGAAGTTCAAGCTGAAATCGTAACCATCATTAACGAAGCAAAAACACCGCCATTTACCATTGCTGATAAAACAGACGTATCTGAAGACGTGCGCTTGAAATATCGATATTTAGACTTCCGTCGTCCGGTGATTTTTGAAACATTAAGAATGCGTCATCAAGTAACGAAGCACATTAGAGATTTCCTTGATACTGAAGGATTCTTAGATATTGAAACACCAATCTTAACAAAAAGCACTCCAGAGGGAGCCCGCGACTATCTCGTACCTAGCCGTGTTCATCCTGGTGAGTTTTATGCACTTCCGCAATCACCACAGTTGTTCAAGCAGCTGCTAATGCTTGGCGGAATTGAGCGTTACTATCAAATTGCCCGCTGTTTCCGTGATGAAGATTTACGCGCAGACCGTCAGCCAGAGTTTACACAAATCGATATTGAAACAAGTTTCCTTGGTCAAGAGGATATCTTGGGCTTAATGGAAAAAATGATGACTGGTTTGATGAAGGAAGTTAAAGGGCTGGATATTTCTGCTCCGTTTCCACGAATGACATATGATGAAGCAATGAGTCGTTTTGGCTCTGATAAACCTGATACTCGTTTTGGACTAGAGCTAATAGATCTTTCTGAAGTCGTTAAGGAGTCAGGCTTTAAAGTATTTTCAGCTGCAGTTGCAAATGGCGGGCAAGTAAAGGGAATTAACGTCAAGGGTGCTGCTGAAAAGTATTCTCGTAAGGATATTGATGCGCTGACAGAATTTGTCGGAGTTTATGGGGCAAAAGGTCTTGCATGGCTGAAGGTAGATGCAGAGGGATTAAAAGGTCCGATTGCTAAATTCTTTGCAGACGAAGATGCTAATGCTTTAAGAGCGGTTTTAGATGCAAACGAAGGAGACCTTCTCCTATTTGTAGCCGACAAGAAAAATGTTGTTGCTGACGCCTTGGGAGCGCTGCGTTTAAAGCTGGGTAAAGAATTAGGGTTAATCGATCAAAGTAAATTCAATTTCCTATGGATTACCGATTGGCCATTGCTTGAATATGGTGAGGAAGAAGGTCGTTATTTTGCGGCACACCATCCATTCACTATGCCGGTAAGAGAAGACCTTCCATACTTAGATACAGATCCTGCTAGAGTAAGGGCTCAAGCCTATGACCTTGTATTAAATGGTTATGAGCTCGGAGGTGGTTCTTTAAGGATTTTTGAACGTTCAGTTCAGGAAAAAATGTTTAACGTCCTTGGATTCACACCTGAAGAATCGCAAGAGCAATTTGGGTTCTTGTTGAATGCTTTTGAATATGGTACACCGCCGCACGGTGGAATTGCCCTTGGTTTGGACCGATTGGTAATGTTGCTTGCAGGCAGTTCTAACCTGCGTGATACCATTGCTTTTCCAAAAACAGCTAGTGCCAGCGACCTGTTGACTGACGCACCAGGTACTGTTTCCGAAGCCCAATTAAAAGAACTTCATTTGTCACTAAATGTTAATAATAAAAATCTGTAAAACGTTTTCATGAAACCTTGAACGGTCTATTACTTTATGGTATTATAAAATCAATCAAATAAGTGTCCTGAAATGTACGTTGTATTACCTAACTTTTGACCAACATTATTTCTTCGGGAGTCTGCGTTTTCAAGCTGCGTAAAAGCCTCAACCTATACGGTTAAAGGGACTTACATAAACTTGGAATAAGACACCCACCTGCTGATATGCGGGATCAAAAGAAGGAACTAAGCGCGACGGCACCATTGGGACCCTTATAAAAATAGTCTCCTGCATAAGCAGGGGGCTATTTTTATTTTTGGGGAAAATGGGATTGTGCCCATAAATGATGAGTCGAAGAAATAGGGGAACAATACCCTGTTGATTGTGCCCATAAATGATGAGTTGAAGAAATAGGGGAACAATACCCTGTTGATTGTGCCCGTAAATGATGAGTTGAAGAAATAGAGGAACTATACCAGCATGATTGTGCCCGTAAATGATGAGTCGAAGAAATAGGGGAACCATACCGGTATGATTGTGCCCATAAATCGTGAGCCAAATAAATAGGGGAAGTATCCTCTTCTAACAACTCTTTAGATATTGTTAATCCCTATAGAAATACTTGAATTTATAGGGAAGTATGTTATATTTTTTTAGGGTAAATGATATTAGTAAGTCGAATTTATATATCTGGAGGATCCACATGCTGCATCAATTTTCTCGTAATGAACTTGCCATTGGCAAAGAAGGCTTAGATATTATGAAAAACAGTACCGTCGCTGTATTAGGAATTGGCGGTGTCGGCTCTTTTGCTGCTGAAGCACTTGCACGCTCTGGAGTTGGCCGGCTGATATTAGTCGATAAAGATACTGTTGATATTACAAATGTTAATCGTCAGCTTATCGCACTCCTTTCAACGGTAGGACAACCAAAAGCTGAACTTATGAAAGAACGAATTAAAGACATTAATCCCGATTGTGAAGTTATTGCCTTAAAGATGTTTTATACAGAAGAAACGTATGAAGAGTTCTTCAGTCATGGCTTGGATTTTGTCGTTGACGCCTCTGATACCATTATTTATAAAATTCATCTCATGAAAGAATGTCTAAACCGAAATATCCCGATTATCTCCAGCATGGGTGCGGCCAATAAAATGGACCCAACTCGCTTTAAGATAGCTGATATTTCAAAAACGCATACAGATCCAATCGCAAAAGTAATCCGCACGAAGCTGCGTAAAGAACGAATCCACAAGGGCATTCCAGTGGTTTTTTCTGATGAAAGTCCGATTGTCATTCGTGAAGATATTAAGAAAGAGGTTGGGAATGCGAACGCGCCAATTCGTAAAGCACAAATGCCACCATCCTCTAACGCCTTCGTCCCATCTGCTTGCGGATTAATCATGGCAAGCTATGTCGTTAGACAATTGCTTGCAGATATCAAAATTACACGTGTAGCGGATGAAAAATAATACTTAGCCCCGAACCTAAAGGTCGGGGTTTATTTTTTATATAAAAATGGGAAATTTTATCTATTATACGGTAAACTTGATGGAGAGAGGGGGAAGTTTATTGGAATCAATTGTAGTCATAAAAGATGTTACCAAAGTGATTAAAGGAAGAACGATTATAGATAATATCAGCTTTGAGGTTAATAAAGGTGAAGTATTTGGTTTTCTAGGACCAAATGGAGCCGGTAAAACAACCACTATTCGTATGATTGTTGGTCTGATCGATATTACATCAGGGGATATCATGATCGGTGGGAAAAGTATAAAAACGAATTTTGAAGATGCCGTGAGACATGTGGGAGCCATCGTTGAGAATCCGGAAATGTACAAATTTCTAAGCGGCTATCAAAACCTCATACACTATGCGCGAATGGTAAAGGGAATTACAAAGGAAAAGATTGATGAGACAGTTAAACTAGTTGGATTGTCAGGCAGAATTCATGATAAAGTAAAAACTTACTCCCTTGGGATGCGGCAAAGATTGGGATTGGCACAGTGCCTTTTACATGATCCCAAAGTATTGATTTTGGATGAACCGACAAACGGACTGGATCCTGCAGGAATAAGAGAAATTCGGGATTATATTCGTCTTTTAGCAAGAGAAAAAAATATGGCTGTCATTGTTTCAAGCCATATCCTTTCTGAAATGGAAATGATGTGTGATCGGATCGGGATCATTCAGAAGGGGCAGCTTATTGACGTCCAACTGGTACAAGAGTTTGTACACGGCAGCACTGCCAGTTTTGAGTTTGAAATTATTCCGAGTGATAAAGCATTAACCCTTGTGAAAAAGGACTTTCCCGATATCCCTGTTACTTCTTCACGAAACGGCATAACTCTGGAGCTTGCCAAAGAAAATGTACCTGCAATGGTAAAAAGGTTCATTGAAGAGGATATACAAGTGTTTGGAATTAAAGAAGTATCGAAAACATTAGAAGACCGCTTCCTTGAAGTTACCGCAGATAAGGGGGCTATAGACCATGATTAATTTAATTCGCAATGAATGGATGAAAATTTTTAGAAGACCAGGAACCTATGTAATGATTGGTATTCTATTAGTCATTATCTCAGTCACGGGAATCTTTATGAAATATAATCTGGTCGAAGAGGAACCGAATGTGACCGAAGAATGGAAACCAGTATTACAACAGGAAAATGAGGCATTGAAAAAGCAATTAGAATCTAGTCCTATTAAAACAGAGCAGCAATACTATAAAAAACAAATCGCTATCAATGAATATAGGATTGAGCATGATATTCCTTTTCGAGAAAAATATAATGTCTGGTCATTTGTAAAAGACAATTCAGAGCTTATCTTATTAGCAGGATTGTTTACGATTGTGATTTCTGCAGGAATCGTAGCTAGTGAATTTAATTGGGGAACGATTAAACTGCTGTTAATCCGTCCGATCAATCGAGGTAAAATATTATTGTCAAAATATATAACAGTTTTGTTGTATGCTTTGCTAATGGTTGGGATTTTATTTGCATTTTCAGCCCTGCTTGGCGCTATCCTTTTTGGGTTCCCGGAGCAAGCACTTCCTTATTTGAATTATTTTAATGGCAAAGTATCCGAGCAGCATATCGTTGTTCATTTAATCATTTACTATGGTTTAGGATCGATTGAGATGATTATGCTGGCAACGATGGCTTTCATGATTTCATCTGTCTTCCGAAACAGCTCTTTGGCGATCGGGCTATCACTATTTTTAATGTTCACGGGTAGTCAGTTCACGGCACTGTTGTCAATGAAGTTTGATTGGGCAAAATACATTTTATTTGCCAACACCAATTTAATGCAGTATATCGAGGGAACGCCGCTACTTGAGGGTATGACGATGTCATTCTCGATTATCATGCTTATTATTT
The DNA here is from genome assembly GCF_047237705.1 of Neobacillus canaveralius. Lineage (NCBI taxonomy): Bacteria > Bacillati > Bacillota > Bacilli > Caryophanales > Bacillaceae > Neobacillus > Neobacillus canaveralius. The sequence goes on from NZ_JBDFLL010000001.1 coordinate 1,554,581, forward strand.
ACTTCGTGATTTTTCAACTTTTGGCTTTCTATGTTTTTAAAAAGAGAGATGTCGCAGCATAAAAAAAAGACCTCTGGCGGTTGCACCAGAGGTTATTTTTTACGGCTCAGTTTTTCATAAACTACTGCTAGAGCCTGTTCAAACTTACCTGTTTTCTTAGGTTGATAATATTGCTTGTTCTTTAGTTTGTTAGGCAGATATTGCTGAGGCACCCAGCCGGATTCATAATCATGTGGATATAAGTATCCGATTCCTCTGCCTAGCTCTTGTGCTCCTTTATAATGAGCGTCACGCAAATGGTCAGGTACTTCACCAATATTTCCTTTTTGAATATCGGAAATGGCTTCACTAATTGCTATTACGCTTGAGTTGGATTTCGGCGACAAACATAACTCGATTACGGCATTTGCTAAGGGAATTCGAGCTTCAGGAAAACCTATTCTCTCTGAAGTTTCTATAGCGGCTAGAGTACGAGCACCCGCTTGTGGACTGGCTAAACCAACATCTTCATAGGCGATTACGAGTAGCCTTCTACTAATACTTTGAAGATCACCCGCTTCAATTAATCTTCCTAAATAATGCAGGGCCGCATTCACATCGCTTCCACGAATGGATTTTTGAAACGCAGAAAGCACATCATAATGACCATCACCATCTTTGTCGGAGCCATAGCTTTTCTTTTGCATGCATTCTTCAGCACTTTTAATATCGATTTGGATGACTTCCTCTTCATCCTTGTCGGTCGAAAGGACGGCAAGTTCTAGTGCATTTAACGAGCTGCGGACATCTCCATTCGAGGCGCTTGCAAAATGAGTTAATGCTTCCTCGGTAATCTCAATCTTTTGCTTTCCGAACCCACGCTCGTCGTCCTCGATGGCACGGATTAATGCAAGTTTGATTTCATCAGGGGTTAAAGGTTTGAGTTCGAAAATTTGACAGCGGCTGCGGATAGCGGGATTAATCGCGTGATATGGGTTACTCGTTGTGGCACCAATAAGGGTAATCATGCCATTTTCTAAAAAAGGTAATAGGAAATCCTGTTTTCCTTTATCAAGACGATGGACCTCATCGAGTAGCAGAATTACTTTTCCGGACATTTTTGCCTCTGCAGCAACGATTTCCATGTCTTTTTTATTGTTAGTGACCGCGTTCAGTGTACGGAAGGCATATTTGGTGCTGCCAGCGATTGCACTTGCAATCGAGGTTTTGCCTATTCCTGGTGGTCCATATAAAATCATTGATGTCAGCTGTTTGGCTTTTACCATACGGGCAATAATTTTATCATCGGCAACAAGGTGCTGCTGTCCGACGATTTCTTCAATAGTTCTAGGGCGCATTCGAAATGCCAGCGGCTTTTGCTGCATACTTCATCTCTCCAACTAAAAAATAAAGGTCCATTTAACTCTACCATTTTCTCATCGAAAAGCATATTAAAGTACAATATGATATAATTGCTAATGCCTATCAAATTACTGTGTATTTAATGAAATAAAAATAATAGAGGTGTAAAATATGAGAATTTCAACAAAAGGTCGCTACGGATTAACGATTATGATTGAACTCGCTAAAAATCAAGGAGAAGGCCCAACATCATTAAAAACGATTGCCCAAGCAAACAACTTATCTGAGCATTATCTTGAACAACTGATCGCTCCTTTAAGAAATGCTGGCTTAGTGAAAAGTATCCGCGGTGCTTACGGAGGTTATGTTCTGGCTGATGTTCCAACTAAAATTACCGCTGGAGATGTCATTCGCGTACTCGAAGGACCAATTACACTTGTGGAAGGAATTGAGGATGAAGAGCCAGCACAACGGGAGCTTTGGATCCGTATTCGCGACGCTATTAAATCCGTCCTCGATAATACCACTCTTGACGATCTAGCTAGTCACAGCAACGATACAGAGACAGACGGTTATATGTTTTACATTTAAGGCTGTTTTCTTAATAAATTTTGTTTCAAAAAGCAATACTGGTTAAGAAAAGAGCCATATTTAATGTTAACAGTAGAATAGAGAATTATTTTGATTGAAGGTGGAACGATGGAAAGAATCTATCTTGACCATGCTGCTACAACTCCCATGCACCCAAGGGTAATTGAAATAATGATGGAAGTTATGAATAAAAATTTTGGTAATCCATCTAGCATTCATTCGTTTGGACGGGAAGCACGGCATTATATTGATTTGGCACGAGAAACGTTGGCTCGGAGTATTGGAGCTAAGGAAAATGAAATTATTTTTACAAGCGGTGGTACAGAAGCTGATAATATGGCATTATTTGGAGCTGCTGAAAGCAACCAGCATAAAGGTAAGCACATTATCACCACTCAAGTAGAACACCATGCGGTGCTTCATGCCTGCCAACAATTAGAAAAAATGGGCTTTGAGGTAACCTATCTACCAGTCGATGAAACAGGAGAAATATCACTTGATGACCTTAGTACGGCCTTAAGGGAAGATACCATTCTTGTATCCGTTATGAATGGGAATAATGAAGTGGGAACTCTTCAGCCTATAAAAGAAATTGGCGATATTCTTAAATCTCATCAGGCGTTGTTTCATACTGATGCTGTTCAGGCATATGGAATTGAAGACGTCAATGTGATTGAAATGAATGTTGACCTATTATCTGTTTCCGCACATAAAATAAACGGGCCTAAAGGGACCGGTTTCCTTTATGTACGTGACAAGGTTAAATTGGTCCCCCGTGCTTTTGGTGGTGAGCAGGAACGGAAAAGACGAGCAGGTACGGAAAATGTTGCTGCCATTGTTGGATTTCAAGAAGCTGTAAAAATCGCCTCTGAAGAACGATTAGCAAGACGGGAAAAGTATCAAGGATTTAAGAAAACATTTGTTGAAAAACTGGCTGCACATAATATTGAGTTTTCCATAAACGGATTGCTTGAAAAATCAATGCCTCATGTATTAAACTTAAGCTTTCCTGGAACAAACGTGGAAGCGATGCTGGTTAACCTTGATTTAGCTGGTATAGCCGTTTCAAGTGGATCTGCATGCACTGCAGGTTCGATTGAACCTTCACATGTCCTGGTGGCAATGTTTGGTAAAGAATCAGATGTGTTGATCAATTCTATCCGTTTCAGCTTTGGTTTTAACACGACAGAAGACCAAATCATCAAAACAGCTGAAGAGACGGCAAGAATAGTTTCTCGTCTGAAAAAATAAATGCACGACATTTTTTAAAGTAAAGAGAGGTGAGAACAATGGAAAAAAGAGAACCAAAAGATATTCGTGTGGTTGTTGGTATGTCAGGAGGCGTCGATTCATCTGTCGCTGCGTTGTTATTAAAACAGCAAGGCTATGATGTCATCGGAATCTTCATGAAAAACTGGGATGATACGGATGATACTGGATTTTGTACCGCAACTGAGGATTACAATGATGTCATTCGTGTGTGTAATCAAATTGGTATTCCATATTACGCTGTTAATTTTGAAAAACAATATTGGGACAAGGTATTTACCTATTTCCTTGAGGAATACAAGGCAGGCAGGACGCCAAACCCAGATGTCATGTGTAACAAAGAAATTAAGTTTAAAGCTTTTCTTGAGCATGCAGTGAACTTAGGTGCAGATTACCTTGCTACAGGTCATTATGCTCAAGTAGAATACCGGGACGGCGAGTACAAAATGCTCCGCGGTAAAGATGAAAATAAGGACCAGACTTATTTTTTAAATCAATTGAATCAGGAACAGTTGAGTAAAGTTATGTTTCCAATCGGTAATTTAGAGAAATCAAGAGTGCGTGAAATTGCCAAGGAAGCAAATCTAGCAACTGCGACGAAAAAAGACAGCACTGGAATATGTTTTATCGGTGAACGTAACTTTAAAGAGTTCCTTGGACAATACCTTCCAGCTCAGCCAGGAAAAATGGAAACAATGGATGGAGAGGTAAAAGGAAAGCATGAAGGCCTGATGTACCATACCATCGGGCAGCGTCATGGTTTAGGAATTGGCGGTTCAGGTGAGCCTTGGTTTGCAATTGGCAAGGATTTAAAGAGAAATATCCTTTATGTCGGACAAGGCTTTCATAATGAATTGCTCTATTCGGACTCCATTATTGCTGATAACGTAAGCTGGGTATCCGATCGGGAGAAGCCTTCTGAGTTTACATGTACGGCAAAATTCAGGTACCGTCAGGAAGACAATAAAGTGACAGTACAGATTATGGACGACAATAAAGTTAGAGTAATCTTTGATGAACCGATTCGTGCAGTAACTCCTGGACAGGCAGTTGTATTTTACAATGGTGATGAATGCCTTGGCGGCGGTACCATCGATGTAGTTTTTAAAGATGGACAACGTTTGACATATGTTGGCTAAAAAAAGCCCTGATTCCATCTGGAATCGGGGCTTTTTGTTCAAAGGGAATCCACCTCCTATATTCACGTAAATTTTCCTAATATGATATACTCTCAAGTAGAACGGAGTGATATTAACATGGATAAAAACCAATTAGGTGTTCAATACATGCAAGAAGGTAAATGGGAAGAGGCGGCGAAGATCTTTAATGAGATTATAGAAGAAAATCCGAACGATCCCATTGCATACATAAATTTTGGTAATGTGCTTTCTGCTGTCGGAGATGATGAGAAAGCATTAAAATTTTACCAAAAGGCAATCGAATTAGATGAAAATACAGCAGCTGCTTATTATAGTGCTGGTACGATTTATTTCAGTTTCGACCAATTTGATAAGGCTAAAAATATGTTTGAACAAGCAATGAAAAAAGGTCTTCACACAAGTGATAACTATTTCATGCTCGGTCTAACCCTTGTACAGCTTGATCAAGGGAAATTTGCACTGCCTTATTTACAAAGAAGTGTCGAACTTAATGAGGAAGATGCTGAAGCGCGTTTTCAGTATGGATTATGTCTTGCACAGCTTGAATTAATTGATGAGGCGATTGTCCAATTTGAAAAATGTATCGAATTAGATGGGGAGCATACAGACGCCCTTTATAATCTAGGTGTATCCTATGCCTTCAAAGAAAATGCAGATAAAGCTTTAGCCATGTTTGATAAAGCACTTGAGATTCAACCGGATCATTTATTAGCAGGACACGCGAAAAAATTGATTGAATCAGCAAAATAAACTCATTTCAACAAATAGAAAGGAGGAAGCACCCGTGGACAAGCAAAGCTCGCTTGATTTATTTGCTGAGCAAGGGAAGTTCGTTAAAGGAAAACACCTAGTTACGATTTTTCATAATGAGCAAAATCTTTACACGGTATTAAGAATTCGTGTCGAAGAAACAAACCATGAATATGAAGACAAGGAAGCGGTGATCACAGGCTATTTTCCTAAAATTCATGAGCATGAAACCTATATTTTCTTTGGTGACTTTAAGGACCACCCGAAGTTTGGCATGCAATTTCAAACGAAACATTTTCGTAAAGACATTCCTCAAACAAAGCAAGGGGTAGCAGCTTATTTATCTAGCGAGATGTTTAAAGGGATTGGGAAGAAAACAGCTGAAAATATTGTTGAAACATTAGGGGAAAATGCGATTTCAAAAATATTAAATCAGCCCTCTTTACTTGATTCTGTACCAAAGCTTCCTCCTGACAAAGCAAAAATGCTCTATGATACCTTGATGGAGCACCAGGGTCTCGAGCAGGTAATGGTCGCATTAAATCAATATGGTTTTGGACCGCAGCTATCAATGAGAATGTATCAAACCTATAAGGATGAAACCCTGGATATTATTCAAAAGAATCCCTATAAACTCGTTGAGGATATTGAGGGGATTGGGTTTGGCCGGGCTGACGAGCTGGGCTATCAACTTGGAATATCAGGCAATCATCCTGACAGGATAAAAGCAGCCTGTCTTTATTCGATGGAAAACGAAAGCATGCAGACCGGGCATGTATATGTGCATGCAGAGGATTTGCTGATACAGGTTAAAAACCTGTTAGAAGAAAATAAACGTGATCAAATTGAATTTACCGATATTTCAACAGAGATTGTGAAACTTGAAGAAGAGGGAAAATTAGTTGGTGAGGAAAAGCGTGTCTATTTGCCTTCTTTGTACTTTGCTGAAAAAGGATTAGTAACAAATATAAAAAAAATCTTAGAACAAACTCAATATAAGGATCAATTTCCTGAATCTGAATTTTTGCTGGCGTTAGGGAATCTTGAGGAAAGACTAAACGTACAATATGCCCCAACACAAAGGGAAGCGATACAAACAGCGTTAATGTCTCCAATGTTAATCCTTACCGGGGGCCCTGGAACCGGTAAAACTACTGTTATTAAAGGGATAGTTGAGCTTTATGCAGAATTGCATGGATGTTCATTAGAGCCTAAGGATTATCATGCAAAGGGAGAGCCTTTTCCTTTTTTGCTTGCAGCCCCAACAGGCAGAGCAGCAAAGAGGATGAGTGAATCAACCGGACTGCCGGCTGTAACGATTCATCGCTTACTTGGCTTAAATGGTACAGAAGCATTTGATCATGATGACAGTAGTCCTTTAGAAGGGAAAATTCTCATCGTCGATGAGACATCGATGCTGGATATTTGGTTAGCCAATCAACTGTTTAAAGCATTGCCGGATCATATTCAAGTCATTCTCGTTGGTGACGAAGATCAACTGCCCTCTGTTGGACCTGGTCAGGTTCTAAAGGATTTATTGAAATCAGAGGTTGTTCCCACTGTAAGATTAACAGATATTTATCGCCAGGCTGAAGGTTCTTCGATTATTGAACTGGCACATGACATTAAAAAAGGATATTTGCCTACAAATGTGACCTTAAAGCAGCCTGACCGTTCATTCATCAAATGCTCAACACCTCAGATTCCTCAGGTGATTGAAAAGGTTGCGCTTAATGCCAAAAGTAAAGGGTATTCAGCAAAGGATATTCAAGTGCTGGCACCGATGTACAGAGGTCCTGCAGGTATTGACCGCCTAAACGTACTGCTGCAGGAAATTTTTAATCCTAACCCAGGCGGTACCCGTAAGGAAATTGCATTTGGGGATGTAAAATATCGCATCGGTGATAAAGTGCTGCAGCTTGTAAATCAGCCGGAAAGCAATGTTTTTAACGGTGATATTGGAGAAATTATTTCGATTATCTATGCAAAGGAAAATACAGAAAAACAAGATATGGTATACATTTCTTTCGAAGGAAATGAAGTCGAATATACTCGTCAGGACCTAAATCAAATTACACATGCTTATTGCTGCTCGGTACATAAATCGCAAGGCAGTGAATTCCCAATCGTCATTCTCCCCATTACAAGAAGCTATTTTCGAATGTTAAGAAGAAACCTCATTTATACTGCCATCACAAGGGCTAAGCAATCGCTAATCTTGTGTGGAGAAGAGGAAGCACTAAGGATGGGTGTCGAAAGAGCAGATGAACAAAGCAGACAAACCACATTATCCCAAAAACTCCATGAAATGATAATAGTCAAAGAACCTGATGTAGAACCAGATCATGACGAAACATTATCAGCAGAGGAAATATTAATGCAGGTAAATCCAATGATTGGCATGGAAAACGTTTCACCTTATGATTTCATGGTAATTGACTAAAACTATAAATGTTCACAGGAGGTGGGCACTCTGCGAACATTTGCTTTATTAAAAGGACAGCCGGTGTTTGAATACAAAACTGGCTCGAAAATTGGCGAGGTTACAGACTTATGTATCTCAACTGATGGGGTAGTTAAGGGCCTTTTGGTTAAAAAAGGCGTTTTCTTTAAACAATCCTATTTCCTGGACATTGAGGATGTATTATCATTTGGCTGGGATGGGGTCATGATTGAAGAGAATGAATCCCTAGAAAGACTTAGAACAAATCCAGAATATACCCTTTTTCATCAACACTCTCTAAATGGAAAAATGCTTATTTCAAAAAGCGGAGAGTCACTCGGATTGTTAGAGGATGTATATTTTCATGAGGAATTGGGCACAATCGTAGGGTACGAAATTACGGATGGTTTCTTTTCGGATATAACGGAAGGGAAACAGATTATACAATCCGAGAAGCCCCCTGCGATCGGAAAGGATGCCATCATCGTAGACGTTAATCATACGTGAGGTGTTCTTTTCATGCTCAAGTGTCCCAATTGTCAGAGCAAGGATATCGGCAAAATCGGAATAAACCAATATTATTGCTGGAATTGTTTTATCGAATTGTCTCTCGCCAAAGGCATCATTAATACCCATCAAGTCGAAGAAGATGGTACACTCAGTTCCTTAGATGACTTGTTTGAAGAAGAAGAGCGTCGTTACACCGTTTAAAGTGGAAACACTTAGTTACTGAAGGTAGACAGTTATCAAGGTCGAAGCACTGTCAAACTACAGAAGAGGTGAGACGTATGAATAAAGTAATGACTTCAGTGGTTGCATTTGGAGTTGGAATGGCCGCCTATAATATTGCGCAAAGAAACAACATGATGTCTGGCCGTCAAATGAAAAGAATGCAAAGAAAAGTAAAACGTGCTTTATTCTAATATTAATCCCCCTCATGATGAGGGGGATTTTTGCCGTATGTATAAATCCGGTATCTGACTGCAAAAATATAGTAGATAAGGGGGGCATGCATCGGTGGAAATTCGCGTTAAATGGTTTTATCGAATCGGTTTTTTGCTTCTTTTACTGATTGCTATTTATGTTTTTTTAAAAATTCGTTTTTTCTGGCTGCCTATCGTTAGAGTGGTTTTTGTTATTATCCTCCCTTTCTTTATAGGTGGTTTTATTACTTATTTGCTCCATCCTATCGTTGAAAAGCTGCATGAAAAGGGCCTGCACCGGGGATTAGCCATTTTCTTCATTTATTTTCTTTTTTTTGGCGGTATTGGTCTAGCTATATATAAAGGAATACCCGCCTTTATTTCTCAAGTACGGGAACTGGCAGAAAGTGCTCCAATCTTAGCAGAGCAATATCGAAGCTGGATTAAAGAACTTCAATCACATACACGTGAGTGGCCAGACGGACTTCAAGAGCGGATTAATGAAGGTATCATAGGTTTTGAAAAGAAGTTAGATTCTCTCCTAACTGTAATCGTGGATTCCTTATTAAACATTTTGAATTTTGCCTTTGCGTTGATGATTATCCCTTTTATTGCTTTTTATATGTTAAAGGATTTCACCACCATAAAAAGAGCCGTTTGGTATATCACACCTAAACAATGGCGGAGAAAAGGAACTCGATTTCTTAAAGATATTGATGAATCGCTGGGGAGCTATATTAGGGGCCAGCTCCTTGTCTGTCTCATTATCGGAAGTCTTTCGACGGTTTTCTTTTGGATATTTCACTTAAAGTATCCCTTACTATTAGGAATGATTATTGGAGTCACAAATGTCATTCCCTATTTTGGTCCAATAATAGGGGCGGTTCCAGCTGTGTTTATTGCTGCAACAAGCTCGGTTAAGTTAGTAATTATTACAATCGCGATCGTTTTTGGATTGCAATTTCTGGAAGGCAATATCCTTTCCCCTTATATTGTTGGAAAGAGTCTGCATATGCACCCGTTAATGATTATGGTAGCGTTAACTTCAGGAGGGGAAATAGGAGGAATTATTGGAATGATAGTTGCGGTACCCGTTCTTGTTGTCCTTAAAGTCAGCATTCTTCACGCTAAAAATCATTTTGCACGCGGAAAAGTGAAGGAACCTGCATCATAAAACAGGTATTGGATTGACAAACGTTTTTTGTGTAGCTATAATCCGGTTATAGAATATTTTGGATTAACATGTTGAAGGACCCAAGTATGTTGTAGTCCATCTCTAAGAGAGGAGCTTCCTTGGCTGCGAGAAGCTCTAGATGAAGGATAACAGAAAGCTAGTCCGGAGTGCAGCTAACCACTGCCGTCATTGCCGCGTTAAGGCATTATTTGAGAGGTGAACACGTGTTTTTTGTGTTCATAATCAGGGTGGTACCGCGAGTTAGCTCTCGTCCCTGTTCCGGTGAAGTTCCGCAATAAGAAACTTCACCATGGGATGAGGGCTTTTTTGTGTTCTTTTTTAACTTAAGAGGAGGGTAAAAATAATATGAAATACTTGACTGGCTCGGAAATTCGTAAAATGTATTTAGACTTTTTTCAGGAAAAAGGGCATGCTGTTGAACCAAGTGCGTCGCTTGTTCCTCATGATGATCCTTCTTTGTTGTGGATTAATAGTGGTGTTGCTACATTAAAAAAATACTTCGATGGACGTGTAATTCCTGATAATCCAAGGATCACGAATGCACAAAAATCAATCCGTACCAACGATATTGAAAATGTTGGCAAAACAGCACGCCATCATACTTTTTTTGAAATGCTAGGGAACTTTTCCATTGGTGAATATTTCAAAGAAGAAGCAATCGAGTGGGCATGGGAATTTTTAACGGATAAAAAATGGATTGGCTGGAACCCTGAACTGCTTTCCGTTACGGTTCACCCCGAGGACCATGAAGCATTTGAGCTTTGGAATAAAAAGATCGGTATTCCAGAGGAACGAATTATTCGCCTAGAAGGGAACTTCTGGGATATTGGTGAAGGACCAAGTGGACCAAATACTGAAATCTTCTATGACAGAGGTCCAGAGTATGGAGATGACCCAACAGATCCAGAATTATATCCAGGCGGTGAAAATGAACGTTATCTAGAGGTTTGGAACCTTGTATTTTCACAGTTTAATCATAACCCAGACAATACCTATACACCACTGCCAAAGAAGAACATTGATACAGGTATGGGACTAGAAAGAATGGCTTCCGTCGTTCAAAACGTACCAACTAACTTTGATACAGATTTGTTTATCCCAATTATCAGAGCTACAGAAGAAATTTCTGGTGTTAAATATGGTGAGGGGAAAGAAAAGGATACAGCATTTAAGGTAATTGCTGACCATATTCGTACGGTAGCATTCGCTGTTGGTGATGGAGCGCTGCCTTCTAATGAAGGTCGTGGGTATGTACTACGCCGTTTACTGCGCCGTGCGGTTCGTTATGCTAAACAAATTAATATAAACCGACCATTTATGTATGAACTAGTTCCTGTAGTAGGAGAAATCATGCATGATTTTTACCCAGAGGTAAAAGACAAAACAGAGTTCATTCAGAAAGTCATTAAAAATGAAGAAGAACGTTTCCACGAAACATTACACGAAGGTTTATCCATACTAGGCAATGTGATTAAGAAAGAGAAGGAAAAAGGCAGCGATACTATTTCTGGAAGTGATGTTTTCCGTCTTTATGATACCTACGGTTTCCCTGTTGAGCTAACTGAAGAATATGCAGAAGAAGAGGGCATGAAAATTGATCACGCTGGTTTTGAAACGGAAATGGAATTACAGCGGGAACGAGCTCGTTCTGCGCGTCAGGATGTTGGCAGTATGCAGGTTCAAGGCGGTGTACTAGGTGACATTGTAGTTGAAAGTAAATTTATCGGTTATGACCAGCTTGAAACGAGCTCAACAATTGTGGCGATTGTTAAACATGGAGAATTAGTTGACGAAGCATTCAGTGGAGACGAAGTACAGCTAATTCTTGATGTTACGCCTTTTTATGCGGAGAGCGGCGGGCAAATTGCTGACCGTGGAATCATACAAGCAGAAGGTGTTACTGTTAGTGTATTGGATGTACAAAAGGCACCAAATGGTCAAAATCTTCATAAAGCAGTGGTCGAGTCAGGAATACTAAAGACGGATGCAAAAGTGACAGCAATTGTTAATCAAGAGAATCGCGTTCAGATTATAAAAAATCATACTGCTACTCACTTGCTTCACCAAGCGTTAAAAGATGTATTGGGAACGCATGTCAACCAGGCAGGTTCACTTGTAGAACCAGACCGTCTTCGTTTTGATTTCTCGCATTTTGGACAGGTACAGCCCGAGGAATTAGAGGAAATTGAAAGGATCGTTAACGAAAAAATCTGGAAGAATATCGAAGTAAATATTAGCTTAAAGCCAATCGCTGAGGCAAAATCAATGGGTGCAATGGCGCTTTTCGGTGAAAAATATGGCGATATTGTTCGTGTCGTTAAAGTAGGGGAATATAGCTTAGAGCTATGCGGCGGCTGTCACGTACCAAACACTTCTGTAATTGGGTTGTTTAAAATTGTTTCTGAAGGCGGAATTGGTGCCGGTACAAGAAGAATTGAAGCTGTAACGGGTGAATCTGCATATCAATTGATGAATGACCAAGTTGCGTTATTAAAAGATGCAGCTGACAAGTTAAAAACCAATCCAAAAGAGGTTGTAAACCGGATAGAAGTCTTAATGGCTGAGATCAAACAACTTCAGCGGGAAAACGAGTCACTTGCCGCTAAGTTAGGGAATATTGAGGCTGGTAACCTCGTATCAAAAGCAAAGCAAATTGACGGTGTAACTGTATTAGCTGCAAAAGTCCAAGCTTCTGATATGAATAACTTACGAAATATGGCCGATGATTTGAAACAAAAAATCGGTTCCGCTGTTATCCTGCTAGGAAGTGTTAATGAAGGGAAAGTTAACTTAATCGCAGCGGTGACAAAGGATTTAATTGACAAGGGATACCATGCTGGTAAATTAATCAAAGAAGTCGCAACGAGATGCGGTGGAGGAGGCGGAGGCCGTCCGGATATGGCTCAGGCTGGTGGTAAAGATCCTGAAAAACTCGACTCTGCACTGCAATTCGTTGAAGAATGGGTAAAATCAATTTGATAATGGGACAAAGTAGTGTAAAATGGTGGTAACTAAACTAACTAGTCAAGGCAGTTATCTCCTCTACTAAAAATGCGAGGTGCATATGATGAGCTCATTAGATAAAACGATGAGATTTAATTTTCCTGAAGAGCCTTTTGAACATGACGTAAATGATGTTCTATTTCAAGTTCATGAAGCCCTGCAAGAAAAAGGATATAACCCAATTAATCAAATCGTCGGATATTTACTTTCCGGAGATCCTGCTTATATTCCCCGTCATCGTGACGCAAGGAATATCATTCGTAAACTCGAGCGGGATGAAATTATTGAGGAATTGGTTAAGTTCTATTTAAAACAACGACGTGAGGGTTAAGAAATGCGAATTATGGGATTAGATGTGGGCTCTAAGACAGTCGGTATTGCCATAAGTGATGAACTTGGCTGGACTGCACAGGGCCTCAAAACCCTAAAAATTGACGAAGAAAAAAGTAAGTTTGGTTTTGACGAAATTGGTCAATTAATAAAAGAGTATGGAATTAGTCAAGTTGTCATCGGTTTGCCAAAGAATATGAATGGGACTATAGGACCTCGAGGTGAAGCGAGCAAGCGATACGCAGAGGAAATTGAAAACCAGTTTGCAGTTCCAACGATTTTATGGGACGAGCGATTAACGACAATGGCAGCAGAGCGAGTCTTGCTTGAAGCGGATGTCAGCCGTAAAAAGCGAAAGAAAGTTATTGATAAAATGGCAGCATCGATGATTCTACAAGGCTATCTGGATAGCAAAAATTAATGAGGTGAAGTTATGGAACACGGAGAAAATCAAATTACAATTGTAGATGAAAAAGGTAATGAACAATTATGTGAAGTACTTTTTACATTTGAATCAGAGGATTTTGGCAAGTCATATGTTTTGTTTCAACAAGTAGGCGGCGTAGAGGACGATGAAGAGGGTCCTGAGATTCATGCATATGCCTTTAATCCTAATGATGAAGACGGCGAAGGGGAATTAATTCCTATCGAAACCGAAGAAGAATGGGATATGGTAGAAGAAATGCTTAATACCTTCTTTGACGAACAAGAAGACGAAGAATAATATGGAAAGAGTGATCCTGACGAAGGGTCGCTTTTTTTGTTGTTTTGTGAATGCGCTTTCGCAGAAAAATTGACATTTTTCGCTATATATGCTGAAATAATATCTGATAAGCTATTTTAAAAAAGTGAAAAAAAGAGTTTGAAAGATATATGTTTAACCGGCAAATGGGAGGGGCACTAAAATGTCATCAGAAGAGACACACTCGAAAAAAGAGGTCATTCGCAAAAAAATGCTTGAGCACCAAAGCGAAGCAAGAATTGTTCGCAGAATCGTATTAACCATTACGATTGTAACCCTTTTAATATTAATTTTTATTGGCGGAGGGGGTTACCTCTACATCAAGTCTGCCCTTGAACCAGTTGATAAGGACAGTAAAGTTCAAAAAAAGGTAGAAATTCCGATTGGTTCATCGGTTACGGGGATATCTCAAAAATTAGAAGCAAGTGGAATTATTAAAAATGCTAAAGTCTTTAAATATTATGTCAAGTTTAAAAATGAAGCAGGTTTTATGGCTGGAGAGTATGAATTGAGTCCTTCAATGGAGATTCCAGAAATTATTAATCGCTTAAAAACAGGTAAAGTACTCCAACAGGCAGCGTTCCAGTTAACGATTCCAGAAGGTAAACAATTAAGAGAAATTGCCCAAATTATGGCTAAGGGAGTCAATAAACCGGAAGATGAAGTGTTTAATCAATTAAATGATCGAACATTCATCCAAACATTGATGGGGAAATATCCTGATTTACTCACAACAGATATTTTAAATCCAAATATTAAATATCCACTCGAGGGTTACTTGTTCCCAGCAACCTATCCTTTTTACAAAACGAATCCAACAATAGAAGAAATGGTTGTAACCATGCTGGATCAGACTCGAAAAGTGATAACACCATATCTTGCAGATTCCAGTGATGAGGAGATTACTGCACACCAGCTGCTAACCATGTCCTCATTGATTGAGGAAGAAGCAACGAAAAAGGCTGACCGTAAAAAAATCTCAAGTGTATTTTATAATCGAATCGAGCAAGGAATGCCTTTACAAACAGATCCAACTGTACTTTATGCACAAGGAAAACACAAAGAAAGAGTATTATACGAGGACTTAGAAGTTGATTCACCTTATAATACTTATAAACATAAAGGGCTTCCTCCTGGCCCCATTGCAAATGCAGGTAAAGATTCTCTGGATGCAGCAGTGAATCCAGCAGACACAAAACATTTATATTTCCTTGCTACAGCAGGAGGGGATGTAATTTTTACAAATACTCTAGATGAGCACAATGCTGCGAAAGCAGAGCATATTACCAATCAATAATTAGTGAAATAACAAGGAGGAATAGTTTTCTTTCCTCCTTGTTTGTGATAAAATAGTTCAAGTGTTTTATGAGCAGATAATAGCGTTTCTATTGAACGCTATTTTTTCATGTCTAAAGAACTATATAATGGCAACAATGCTTTAAAGGCAGGTGATGGCAGTTTGTTGAATGATAAACTGCATTCTTATATTGAGGAACTAATTCCATCGCGTGAACCATTGTTTATCGAAATGGAAGGATACGCTAAAGAAAATAAAGTACCTATTATGGAGCTGGTGGGAATTGAAGCATTGCTGCAGCTTTTAAGAATTCAGGATTCGAAAAAGATTCTGGAGGTAGGTACTGCAATAGGATATTCGGCATTGCGTATGGCGGAGGCACTGCCAGATGCGTCGATTGTTACGATAGAAAGAGATTTAGAAAGAATTCAGGCAGCTGAAGAATATATGAGTCGTTCGAAACATGGCGAACAGATTTTATTGATTAAAGGTGATGCCCTTGAAGTTGAGGAACTTGTAAAGGGACAAGCACCATACGATACCATTTTTGTAGACGCTGCAAAAGGTCAATATAAAAAATTCTTTGAAATATATTCAAAATACCTGAATGTTGATGGAATAATCATAACGGATAATGTTTTATTTAAAGGTCTCGTAACAGAAGAAGAAATCGAATCAAAACGGATTCGTAATCTCGTTAAAAAAATTGATGGTTTCAACCAATGGCTGATGAGTCACCCCGATTATCACACTGTTATTCTTCCTGTTGGCGATGGAATCGCAATTAGTAAAAAGAAGAGGTGAATCAAGTTGAAAAAAACGGAATTATTAGTAACGCCACTATCTGTGGATGATATTTTACCATTAGCTGAAGCTGGCGCGGATGCATTTGTGGTCGGTGAACAGAGATATGGATTGCGCTTAGCAGGTGAATTTAACCGTGAACAAGTAAAACAAGCTATTGACTTAGCACATGGAAAAGGTAAAAAAGTCTATGTTGCGGTCAATGCTATTTTCCATAATGAGAAGATAGATGAACTAAGTGATTATATTAAATTTGCTGCTGAGAATCACGCGGATGCAATAATTTTTGGTGACCCTGCAGTCCTAATGACTGCCCGTGAGGTGGCACCCAATATGAAGCTTCATTGGAGTACGGAAACGCTTGGGACAAATTGGTTCTCATGTAACTATTGGGGTAAAAAGGGTGCGAAAAGAGCTGTTCTTGCCCGAGAGATCAATATGGATGCTATCGTGGAAAGCAAAGAAAATGCCGACGTCGAAATAGAAGTACAAGTTCATGGGATGAGCTGTATGTTCCAATCAAAACGCTCTTTGCTAGGTAACTATTATGAGTACCAAGGAAAAGTAATGGAAATCGAAAATCGTAAAATGGAAAAGAATATGTTCCTTCACGATAATGAAAGAGAAAATAAATACCCAATCTTTGAAGACGAGAATGGAACTCATATTATGAGCCCAAATGATATTTGTATCATAGACGAGCTTCAAGAGATGTTAGAAGCTGGAGTAGATTGTTTTAAAATTGACGGGATCTTAAAGACATCTGATTACCTAATTGCGGTAACAAAGGCATATCGTGAAGCCCTTGACTTGTACTTCCAGGATCCTGATTTATACGAAGACAAAAAAGATGAGCTCTTAGAAGCTATTGAAGAAATACAGCCAGCAAATCGTAAATTAGATACAGGATTCTTTTTCAAAGAAACAGTTTACTAAAAGGAGGGGTTCAATCGTGAATACAGTTACAAATAAAATTTCTGATATCATCGATGGAAAACGCGTGATTGTGAAAAAGCCAGAACTCCTTGCGCCAGCAGGAAATCTTGAAAAACTAAAAATTGCCGTTCAATACGGTGCAGATGCCGTATTTATTGGTGGTCAGGAATATGGTTTGCGTTCAAACGCTGATAACTTTACATTTGAAGAAATGAAAGAAGGCGTAGAATTCGCAAAAAAATATGAGGCAAGAATCTATGTTACCACCAATATCTTTGCACACAATGAGAATATTGATGGTTTAGAAGACTATATACTAGGATTAAAAGAAACGGGTATTGCTGGGATTATCGTTGCAGATCCATTGATTATTGAAACTTGCCGCAGACTTGCTCCAGAAATTGAGATTCATATCAGTACACAGCAATCTATCACAAACTGGAAAACAGCTCAGTTTTGGAAGGAAAGCGGTGCTGAACGTGTTGTATTAGCGCGTGAGGCAAGTGCAGAAGAAATTAGAGAAATGAAAGAAAAGGTCGATGTTGAAATTGAGACCTTTATTCATGGGGCAATGTGTATCGCCTATTCTGGACGTTGTACATTAAGTAATCACATGACTGCAAGGGATTCTAACCGAGGCGGATGCTGTCAGTCATGCCGTTGGGATTATGATTTATATCAGCTGGAGGGCAGCACAACAGAAGTGCCGCTTTATGGTGAAAATGACGCAGCATTTGCAATGAGTCCAAAAGACCTTAATCTGATCCAAGCCATTCCTCAAATGATCGAGCTTGGTATTGATAGCTTGAAAATTGAAGGCCGTATGAAGTCGATCCACTATATTGCAACCGTTGTAAGTGTATATCGAAAAGTAATTGACGCCTATTGTGCAGAACCTGATAACTTTGTCATTAAACGTGAGTGGTTAGAAGAGCTGGATAAATGTGCGAACCGTGAAACGGCACCAGCATTTTTTGAAGGAATTCCGGGGTATAAAGAGCAAATGTTTGGTAATCATAGCAACAAGACAAAGTTTGAATTTGTCGGTCTTGTGTTGGATTACAACGAAGAAACACAAATGGTTACCCTTCAACAACGAAACCACTTTAAACCGGGTCAGGAAGTTGAGTTCTTCGGTCCGGAAATTCAAAACTTTACACATGTGATTGATAAAATCTGGGATGAAAAAGGTAACGAACTGGATGCTGCTAGACATCCGCTTCAGATTGTACAATTCAAATTGGACAAACCGGTTTACCCTAACAACATGATGCGAAAGGAGAACTAGGTTGATGCGCAAACCGGTTGTTATTGGAGTTGCCGGAGGTTCCGGCTCAGGAAAAACGAGTGTCACCAAAGCTATTTATGATAGCTTTAAAGGCCACTCTATTACGATGATTCAGCAAGATTATTATTATAAAGACCAAAGTGATTTACCATTTGAGGAACGATTAAAGACGAATTATGATCATCCACTGGCATTTGACAATGATTTGCTCATTGAACATATTGAAAAACTTTTACGATACGAGCCGATTGAAAAACCTGTGTATGATTATTCAATTCATACTCGGTCAAAAGAAATTATTGCAGTTGAGCCTAAAGATGTTATTATTTTAGAAGGAATACTTATTCTTGAAGATGAGCGGTTGAGAAATTTGATGGACATCAAGTTATATGTTGATACTGATGCAGATATTCGAATTATTAGAAGGTTATCTCGCGATATTAAAGAGCGTGGACGTACCTTGGACTCTGTTATCGAACAATATACGAATGTTGTCCGTCCTATGCACAACCAATTTATTGAGCCGACTAAGAGATATGCCGATGTGATTATACCTGAAGGCGGGCAAAATCATGTGGCGATTGATTTAATGGTCACAAAAATTCAAACAATTCTTGAACAAAAGTCATTTTTATGAAACAATAGCGTAAAGATAAGTTTAAAATGAATCCATATTGGATGAATACAAGTTGCGCGCCCTTTTAAGAGGACGCGCTCCTATGTATTTGTGTCATACCTACATATCATTAATAAACACAATCTATGGGGGATTGTGAAGACTAGAAGGAGTGAGACGTTTTGGCAATAGAAAAAGTATTTCCAATGACACAGGCAGGTAAAGACAAACTGATTCAGGAGCTTGAACATTTAAAATCTGTTAAACGTAAGGAAGTTGTTGAAAGAATTAAAATTGCTAGAAGTTTCGGGGACTTATCTGAAAACTCTGAGTATGATTCTGCGAAGGAAGAACAGGCATTTGTAGAAGGTCGTATTACAACTTTAGAGAACATGATTCGTAACGCTAAAATTATTGAAGAAGGCGATACAGCTAGTGATTCAGTTACATTAGGAAGATCCGTTACATTTGTTGAACTTCCTGATGGTGACGAGGAAACGTATACAATCGTTGGTAGTGCGGAAGCTGATCCGTTTGAAGGGAAAATTTCTAACGATTCTCCAATTGCAAGAAGCTTAATTGGTAAAAAAGTTGGCGATCAAGTATCTGTCCAAACACCAGGCGGTGAAATGAGCGTCAGAATTACTTCTATCAAGTAATCAAATTTTTACGAATATGTTTGAAATAGGGACACCTCGTCAAAACTTTTGACGAGGTGTTTTTTTATGATACGTAAACGGATTAAAGGTTTACTCATCTTATGCATTGCAGGGCTGCTGATTCTTATAGCTCGATTAATCCAAATTCAGCTAGTCCAAACAGAAACCTTTTCAAAGCACAATGTGAATTTATTAGAAGAAAGCGTCCAACAACGAACACAAGAATTAGTGATCGATAATGGTCGAGGTAATTTTCTTGATCGAAATGGAGATTTACTTACACATAAAAAAGTACCTGTTCTAGTTCTTTTTCCTTTCTTGAAAAATATGACTTGGGATGTTGAAGCTGTATCAACAATATCTGGAATATCAAAAGAAAATTTAAATAAGGCCTTAGAAGACGCGAAAAAACCATTTGCTTATGGTGAACCACAGCCTTTGGAACTAACTTCTTCTCAAATGGAAAGAATCAACAAACTAGAGATTCCCGGTGTATTTGCGATTGAAAAGAAATTTGAACGTACTGATATTCCTGCAGAGCAATTAATTGGATTAACAGGAGAAAATATAAAAGAATTAAAAAAGCGTTACCCAAATAAAGAGCTCTCCGAGAAAACCTTGATTGGTGTTTCGGGTCTTGAAGAGAGTTTTGATGAATTTTTGCTTCCTGAAGGAAAAGCAAAACTTGTCTATCATGTTGATGGAGACGGAGCGCCGTTATTTGGAATTAATGTGAAATATGTTGATCCGGCTAATCCTTTTTATCCAGTAAATGTTAGAACAACCATGGATAAAAGTTTGCAGCAAATGTCTGAAGAGCTAGTGGACAAGCATGGAATTAAAAAGGGTGGTTTAGTGCTACTTGATATTGAAAGTAATAGTGTCTTAGCGTCTGTTTCGAGGCCAGCCATCAATCCAAAAGACCCTTATAGCGGCTCAGGGATTACAAATCGTATGATAAAACAAGAAATTATGGGCTCTATTTTTAAAACAGTGGTTGCGGCAGCGGCCATCGACCAGAACCTTGATGACCCAACTCGGTTATTTAATTGCAGTATAAAAATAAATGGGGAGCCTGAATTAAAATATAATTTTGGTATGCTTTCTTTCTCTGATAGTTTTGCTAGAAGCTGTAACCGGACTTTTGGTGAACTGGCGAGGGAACTTCAAAAGAAAGATAAAGAGTTGTTGGAAGAATATGCTGCAAAACTTTCGTTAACAGGGACTGTAGGCTGGAAGGGTGAAGTCTATCATACCAATAATTTTAAACAGCTAGTAGATGAGGATAAAGGAAGAGTATTTTTAACCGAAGAGGCTAAAAAAGACCCCAATTTTGCTGCTATGTCAGGGATAGGGCAGCATGAGGTTCGTGCCACCCCACTAGCCGTAGCCAATATGATGGCCACGATTGCAAGAGGCGGTAAAAAAGAAATGGTTCGAACTGCTTCAAAAATCGAATACAAAAATGGTACTACGATGGTTAATTTTGATAACCAAGAGCTATCTGGTGACACCATTTCTCCCTATACAGCGATGAAACTGCAGAAGTTGTTAAGGGAGGTTGTTGTGAATCAGAACGGGACTGGAAAGTGGTTTAAAGACCTTCCATATGAAGTTGCTGGAAAATCGGGGACAGCGGAGACAGGAAAATATCAAGATGATAATCAACTGCATAATAAATGGTTTGCAGGTTATTTTCCCTATCAAAATCCTAAATACGCGCTCGTTGCCGTTAATTTGGATGTTCTAGATACAGAAGGCGGGGTCAATTTACTCTTTGCTGATATGGTTAAAATGTTACATGAACATGACAAAGAAGGACAAAAAGATTAACTTTAGGGAAAATCCTTCAAGTTATTTTCAATTCATGTTAGAATGTTCACAGCCATATTAATTGTTTAGCGGCGCTTCCGCTTTTCTATTTGGAGGGATTTTTGTAATGAATAACGATTTCCAATCCGGCTCACGTTCCGGTTATCGGGCCAAAAGAAAGAAAACCAACCTGATTTTGAATAGTCTTATCGTAATTGTGCTAGCTCTCATATTCTTTGTAGCCTACACTATTTTTTTATCAGGTGACGATAAAGCGTCCCAAAAAGAGGAACAAACAAAAACTGCAGCAAACGAAGCCTCAGAAAAAGAGGCTAAAAATACTGAAGATAAAACAGCTGTAGAGGGAACCGAGAAGGACAGTGATTCAGAGGAAAACGCTGATGAAGAAAGTGAAGAGGCCACTGCACAAGAAGATGATGCACAGGCAGTTATCACTGAGGGCGATGGTTCTTCTAACGTACTTAAAACCATCGAGAACCCTGCTTGGAAGCCTGTAGGTACAGTACAAACGGGTGAACATACTACAGTTTATGACAAGACATCTGCTGATTGGCAGGAAATGTTAAAGGCAATTTCTTATGCTACTGGTTTAGAGGAAACCAATACGACCGTCTATTGGTTTGGACGTGATAAAACGGGTGGTACCGGATCGTTTACCACTGTGGCATCCAAAGACAAAACTCAAAAATACAATGTATACCTTGAATGGGTGGATGGCGAAGGCTGGAAGCCTACAAAAGTCGAAGAACTTTCGGCAATTCAATAGCATAGTAAAAAAAATAGGATGGGGACTCCATCCTATTTTTTCCGTTTAAAGTGAACGACTGCGGTAAAGTAGGTCTGACCCTTTTCGTTAGCATACATTTGATGGGAGACTGAATGTACTCCTAAAAGAATCGCTTTGTTTTCCTCAATTTTCGCCTCGATTTTCTTTTCCAACACTTTAAGGTCTGTTGCGTCAAAAAATTCTACTTTATCATCAATGAAATCAAGTTTGAAATTTAGCATTATATCATCCCTTCTTTATCTTTATTTTAGTAATTCCTAACCTTGTAGGCAATGAATAATTCAATGAGACAGTAAAATATGTTAGCAAGTTCGCGTTTAAATCATAGTATACAAATAGGAATTATAAGAATGATTGAAGGTGGATGGCTTGGGTCTGGAATTTTTAGATGTTTTTGAACGATGGGCTGAATCATATGATGACAGTGTTGACGGACATAATCGAGAATATAAAGAGGTCTTTGCAGGATACGAGCAAATATTAGAAGCTGTTGCAGAATGTTCAATGGGACATGTGGTCGAGTTCGGTGTTGGAACAGGTAATTTGACAAAAAAATTGCTTGACAAGAGTTTGAATGTAACGGGCATTGAACCTTCTGTTCCCATGAGGAAAATTGCAAAAACAAAACTCGGATTAAAGGAGAGAATTCTTGATGGGGACTTTCTGAATTTTCCTGAAATAATAAATATTGATACGATTGTCTCCACATATGCATTCCATCATCTAACAGACAAGGAAAAAGATGAGGCAATTGCCAAATATGGAAAACTGCTTTTAAAAGGTGGTAGAATAGTGTTTGCGGATACGATGTTTGAATCAGTGGAAGATTATAATAATGCAATCGTAAAAGCAAGAGAACAAGGCTTTCATAACCTGGCAAAAGATTTGGAAACAGAATATTATACCACCATTCCAATTTTAAAAAGTATTTTAGAAAAAAGTGGTTTTACTGTTAGTTTTAAGCGTTGTAATCATTTTGTCTGGTTAATGGAAGGAGAAAAACGATAGAGAGAGGTTTAATTATGAAAATTGCCATCATCGGAGCAATGGAAGAAGAAGTAAAATTACTAAGAGATAATATTAAGGGGCAAACACAAGAAACAGTAGCTGGATGCGAGTTTACCTTTGGACAAATGAACGGAGCAGAAGTGATTTTGCTGCGCTCAGGAATTGGAAAAGTAAATGCGGCGATGTCAACAACGATTTTACTTGAAAAATATAAGCCTGATTGCATAATCAACACAGGCTCTGCTGGAGGATTCAATCCCGATTTAAATGTAGGTGACGCAGTAATATCAACAGAGGTTCGTCATCATGATGTGGATGTAACAGCCTTCGGTTATGAATATGGGCAGGTGCCACAGCTTCCGGCAGCTTTTTTGGCTGATGATAAATTAGTTGAAGTTGCTGTAAATGCAGCGAAAGAACTAGATAAATTTCAAGTTGTTAAAGGGTTAATCGTAACAGGAGATTCCTTCATGGAGGATCCAGAACGTGTTAAGTTTGTAAGGTCAAAGTTTGATAAATTACAGGCTGTTGAAATGGAAGCGGCTGCGATTGCACAAGTTGCACATCGTTTCGGAGTTCCTTTCGTAATTATTCGTGCATTATCTGATATCGCTGGAAAGGAATCTGAAATTTCTTTTGATCAATTCATTGACCAAGCGGCAACCCATTCAGCTACTTTGGTCATGAAAATCGTTGCAGCTTTAAGATAGTCAGCCAGAAAGTGGTGGCATGCTAGTGAAAGTTTACAAAAATGTACATGAATTGATTGGTCATACACCTATTGTGGAAATTACTCAGTTTTCACTGCCGAAAGGAGTGCGCATTTTTGCTAAGCTGGAGTTCATGAATCCTGGCGGCAGTATTAAGGATCGTCTCGGTGTAGAGCTTTTAAGAGCGGCTTTTGAGAATGGAAAGCTTAAAGCAGGAGGAACCGTGATTGAACCCACAGCGGGGAATACGGGGATTGGATTAGCACTTGCCGCATTGAACAAAGGGGTACAGGTTATTTTGTGTGTACCTGAGAAATTCAGTATTGAAAAACAAGAATTAATGAAAGCCCTAGGAGCAAAAATTGTTCATACTCCTACTGAAAAAGGGATGAGAGGTGCCATTGCGAAGGCGGAGGATCTCCTTAAGGAAATTCCCGGATCGTATTGCCCACAGCAATTTGGCAATCCAGCAAATCCTGAAACGTATTATAAAACACTTGGACCTGAGCTGTGGGACCAAATGGGTGGGAACATAAGTATATTTGTGGCTGGAGCTGGCACAGGCGGAACCTTTATGGGCACGGCGCGTTTTTTAAAAGACCAAAACAATACCATCAAGACTGTTATTGTCGAACCAGAAGGCTCGATTATAAATGGCGGCAAATCAGGTCCCCATAAAACAGAGGGGATTGGTATGGAATTTCTAACAGGGTTTTTGGATCAAGATTATTTTGATGCCATTCATACAATTCCTGATGAGGATTCATTTGGGTTTGTGAAAGAATTAGCGGCAAAAGAAGGTCTACTAGTTGGAAGTTCATCCGGAGCGGCATTTAAGGCCGCCATGTTGGAAGCAGAAGGTGCCAAAGCTGGGGAAAATATTGTCGTTATTTTTCCGGATGGAAGTGAACGGTATTTAAGTAAGAAAATCTATGAAGGGGGGATTTAGATGAAAAGAAAAACAAAATTAATTCATGGCGGTATTAGTACCGACCCGGCAACAGGTGCAGTCTCTTTCCCCATTTATCAAGTAAGCACCTATAAGCAAGAAGGCGTTGGCGGCCACAAAGGCTATGAGTATTCAAGAACAGGTAATCCTACTCGCTTTGCCCTTGAAGAGCTGATTAAGGATCTGGAAGGTGGGGAAGCAGGTTTTGCCTTTGGTTCGGGAATGGCTGCAATGACTGCTGTCATGATGCTCTTTAACAGTGGAGACCATGTGATTCTAACAGATGATGTGTATGGCGGCTCGTTTCGTGTTATGACAAAGGTATTGAACCGTTTAGGAATTGATTCAACTTTCGTTGATACCAGTAATCTAGAGGCTATTTTAAGTGCAATAAAACCAAATACCAGGGCGATTCATTTGGAGACACCAACAAATCCACTTTTAAAAATTACCGATATTGAACAAGTGGCGAAACTTGCGAAAGAACATGGCCTATTAACAATTGTTGATAATACCTTCTCAACTCCTTATTGGCAAAATCCAATTGAGCTTGGTGCTGATATTGTTCTTCATAGTGCTACAAAATATTTAGGCGGACACAGCGATGTTGTAGCTGGGTTAGCTGTGGTTAATAGTAAGGAGCTTGCTTGTGACCTTCATTTTGTTCAGAACTCAACTGGAGGCGTATTAGGACCACAAGACTCATGGCTTTTAATTCGGGGAATTAAGACGTTAGGTATCCGGATGGAAGAAACTGAAAAGAATACGGCAGCTATAGTCGATTTCCTACAAGGACATCCTGCAGTGAAGAAAGTATATTATCCTGGGTTGAAAGGACACCCAAATCATTCCATTGCAAAAAAGCAGGTAAGAGGTTTTGGAGGAATGGTTTCATTTGACGTGGGAAGTGCAGAAAATGCAGACAAACTTTTAAGCAAAATTCATTACTTTACTTTGGCTGAAAGTCTAGGTGCTGTAGAAAGTCTTATTTCTGTACCAGCAAGAATGACTCATGCTTCTATTCCTATAGAACGACGAGCAGAATTAGGGATAACTGAAGGGTTAGTGAGAATATCAGTAGGTCTTGAAGATGTAGAGGATTTGATAGACGATCTAAAACAGGCGCTAGAATAATATAAATCCTATCCGGCTTATACGCCGGATTATTTTTATTCTGTTTTTCTAAAATTTACATCAACAATTAAGCTATTTTTTGTGTTAAAGTAGCTTAGTAGAATTTAAGAAAAGCAGGTGACCTACAGTGGACAAACAGACAAAGAATATTTATGAAAAAATGGTTGATTTTAGACAATTTGCTGTCGTATTACTCGCTGTCGGTGTATTTTTCTTTTTAGGTATAATTATTCCGTCCGACACAAAGAGTGAGATGGATGTAAATATAATGATGATCGCTTCGATGTCCTTTTTAGCGGTTTCGATCTTACTTTTTATTCAATCGAAACAGTGCCAGATAAAACTTATGGATATGGAAGACGGTAACCAGCGATAAACGTTCCCTTATGGACGTTTATTTTTTTTGCAGGCAATTTAACTATTTTTAAAAAAAATTCAAAAAAATGGTTTACAAAGGATATGTTGGTGGATATAATTACCGTAGTTAGTAAAAAATTCCGAAGGAGGTCGAAGAAAATGATGATGAACTTACTGGTTACTGCCACTGGCAATGTTACTTGGATTACAACTGCATCTGTAAATAATTTGCATTCGACCGACGGGAATGGATTGCTTAACTAATTTTAGTTAACTATACATATCCATGCCGCAGGGAGAATGACGCCCTGCGGTATTTTTGTGCCTAAAAACTGGCCGCAAGGGAGTAATTTCTTGCGGCCTTTTTGTGCCTATAAAGTGGATATTATTAACAAATTTAGCTGTAAAAGGAAGGTGGTGAAAGCGATGACCCTAAATATATTTTTTATCTCAGTTACATTCAAAAAACACGAAGAAAGTCTACAAGAGGCAGAGCGAAATGAAATGATTGAAAAACTTTATGAACAAAACAAAGCACGTCGACTGTCAGTTTATCATTTACTATAAATTAACCCTAAAAAAAGGAAGTGTATTTAAATGACTCTCAATATTTTATTTTTTTCGATTACAGTTAAGAAACGTAAAGAAAGTCTGGAAGAAGCGATACGAAATGAAACAGTTGAAAAGCTGTATGATCAGCACAAAGACCGTCAAGTGACAGCGTATCATTTAATGTAATAAACCCTTTATGGGAGGTGATAGTCATGACCTTAAATATCTTATTTTTATCGATTACCATCAAAAAACGTGAGATGAGTATCGAAGAAGCGTCTCATCAAGAACAAATCAGGAAAATATATGAAACAACAAAAGATCGTCAAATTTCCGTTCATCGCATTATGTATTAAGGCTTAACAATAATAAAAAGAAGGGTGGTTTTACAATGATATATTTATTACAAAACCGTGGAGCAAGCTTATGGAGTATGAAAGATACCACCTAGTTAGCTTATTTAAGGAGGTAGCTGAAAATGCCAGTACACAACTTGTTATTATTTCTTTTCTTAAATCCAAAAAAGAAAAAATCCAAAATGAAATCATAATGAATGAAGTATGATAATAGAGCTAAATGTTTGTTAACAAAATGTTCACATTCCCTGAAGTTAGATACTGTGAAAATATGATAAATTCGAAGTAGATAAAAGGGTCTATCAAAAGGGGTGGGAATATGTTCATGGTCGTAATGGCTTTGGTCATAACTGGGGCGATTAGCTGTGTAATATCAGCAGAACTTAGTGTAGAATAACGAGTAGGCATTGATCTTTTAAAGAGGTCAATGCTTTTTTTATTTGTGTGATAAAAGGCTTTATTTTCAAATAAAATGTCTTGGACAGACACAATTGGACTGTTTCTAACATAGGAATTAGTTATAGGCAAAGCCCAAAAAAGCACGGGGGTGTATGTGCATGGCAGGCATTTTCACAGCACTTGGTTATCTCATTAAGGAATTTTTATTTCTTGTCTCTTATGTAAAAAACAATGCTTTTCCGCAGCCCCTATCTGCTGCAGATGAGAGGAAATATTTACGGTTAATGGCGGAAGGGGACGCACATGCTCGTAATATGTTGATTGAACATAATTTACGTCTTGTAGCTCATATTGTCAAAAAGTTTGAAAATACTGGGGAAGATTCAGAGGATTTAATTTCAATAGGAACCATTGGATTAATTAAAGCCATTGAGAGCTATTCAGAAGGCAAAGGAACAAAGCTTGCTACTTATGCAGCACGATGTATTGAAAACGAAATCCTCATGCATTTGCGAGCTTTAAAGAAGACAAAAAAGGATGTTTCTTTGCATGACCCGATTGGACAGGATAAAGAAGGTAATGAAATTTCACTTATTGATGTACTAAAATCTGAATCAGAAGATGTGATTGATACCATCCAGTTAAACATGGAGCTAGAAAAAATCCGGAAATATATCGATGTCCTTGATGACAGAGAGAAGGAAGTAATCGTTGGCCGTTTTGGTCTTGACCTTCAAAAAGAAAAGACACAACGGGAAATTGCAAAAGAATTGGGGATTTCTAGAAGCTATGTTTCGAGGATCGAAAAAAGAGCATTAATGAAGATGTTCCATGAATTTTATCGTGCTGAAAAAGAGCGTAAGAAAAAGAACTAAGATGAGAGCCGGAGATTATTCCGACTCTTTTTTTCTTGTTAAAACGGCTGGTGCCTATACATGTCACAAAATCGGGACATAACCTATTATAAAAGGAAAAGGGGGTATTCATGTGTCATATGGTTATCCAAATTCTTGTTGTTGCCCAGCCCCTTATCCAGTTTATCCAGTACCTTATACAACTGGTGGAGGGGGATGGTATGCACTCTTTATTGTTTTACTGATATTGGTGCTCATCTTCGGTGGCTGGTGGTACTACACAACTTGCTGTTAAGAGTAATGAAGCTTGTGCACTCGTGAGCACAAGCTATTTTTATGTAAAACGCTAATAATAGAATTATTAATAAAATATATTATAATGAAAAGGTACATATACGAGGGGGGAAGACGATGACATCCACTACATATTCAGATGTTTGGAATCTTGACGTATTTTTTAAAGGTGGAAGTGATTCAGCTGAACTTGCAGACCACTTAAAGGTAACAAAGGAATTAATTGAACTCTTTAAAACAAAAGTACATAACTGGGAACCGCTCAATACAGCAAAGGATAAGGTATATTTGAAGGAGCTTCTATCGGATTTTGAAACAGCTGGTAAAAAGCTTCGCCAAGCTGCGGCATTTGTAGGCTGCCTGCAAGCTCAAAATACAGAAGATAAAAAGGCATATGCTCTTGAAGCAACTGTAACAGGACTTAGCGCCACTTTTCAATCCGCTCTTAGTGCATTTGATAATCTTTTGTCATCCATTAATGATGAGGTATGGTCACAAGTGTTAGAAGACGAATACCTATCAGATTTGACATTTTCGCTGACAGAAAGACGCGAGCGAGCAAAAGAAAAGCTTTCAATTGAGGAAGAAGCATTAATCAGTGCTCTGGGTGTTGATGGCTATCATAGCTGGGGACAATTGTATGATCTCATTGTTAGTAAAGTAAAGGTTCCTGTTGAGGAAAATGGTGAGGTGAAACAACTTTCAGTTGGGCAGGCGGCCAATCGATTTTCCAGTTCAAATCGGGAAGTACGTAAAGAAGTGTTTAAAAGCTGGGAAATGTCTTGGAATGATCAAGCAGATTATTTATCGAAAACATTAAATCATTTATCAGGTTTCCGATTAAATGTTTATCAAAAACGTGGCTGGGAAGATGTATTAAAAGAACCATTGAGTATTAATCGTATGAAAAAAGAAACATTAGAGACAATGTGGACCGTGATTTCTGACAATAAACAACCACTTGTGGAATATTTAAACCGCAAAGCTAAACTCCTAGGACTTGAAAAATTAAGCTGGTTTGATTTAGATGCTCCATATGGAAAAACTGAGTCAAAGGTTTCTTACCAAGAGGGTGCAGAGTTTATTGAGCAAAACTTCGCTCTGTTCGGTGAAAAAATGGCTGCTTTTGCTAAGAAGGCGTTTGAAAATCAATGGATTGAAGCGGAGGATCGTCCAGGGAAAGCGCCTGGTGGTTTCTGTACTGGGTTCCCTGAAAGTGAGGAATCACGTATTTTCATGACTTATTCAGGTACTCCTTCCAATGTTTCTACATTGGCTCATGAGCTTGGCCATGGTTTCCATTCCTATGCGATGAAGGGTGTACATTATCTCAATCGCGGGTATGCCATGAATGTGGCTGAAACGGCATCGACCTTTGCAGAAATGATTGTTGCGGATGCTGCTGTAAAAAATGCGAAGGACGAAGAAGAGAAGCTTGCTTTACTAGATGATAAAATCCAGAGAACGGTTGCTCTTTTAATGAACATCCATGCCCGCTTTTTATTTGAGACTCGTTTTTATGAGGAAAGAAAGCGAGGTCCAGTCTCTGCTGAAACGTTAAACAAATTAATGGAAGAAGCTCAGAAGGAAGCTTATTGTGAAGCTTTAGAAGAATATCATCCACTATTCTGGGCATCCAAGCTGCATTTCTTTATCACGGGAGTACCGTTTTATAACTTCCCATATACATTTGGCTATTTGTTCTCACTTGGAATCTATGCACAGGCGGCTGAGGAAGGTACAGGATACGAAGAAAAGTATATTTCTTTATTAAGAGATACTGCTTCCATGAGTGTTGAGGATTTGGCGGCTAAGCATTTACAAGTTGATTTAGTGCAAAAGGATTTCTGGGAAAAGGCAGTCAAAATCTGTATCGATGATATAGAGGAATTCCTTCAATTAACAGCAAATAAATAAAGACAAAGCCCAGCGGATTCTGCTGGGCTTTGCTATTCTTTACACTTTCCTAAGTTTAAATGGACTAACCATTAGGAATGATAAAATGATGATAATGAATAAAAAGGTTTGCGCTGGGACGTACGGAATAGCTAAAAAGCTTAAGGTGACCAAACAGCCTGCGGCTGTAATTGGTAAACCTGTAAAATACCCGTTGCTTTCAGTTATATTGAAGCGAGCTAATCTAAAAGCACCGCAACCAATGTAGAAGACGGTAAAGAAAGATCCGGGTCCGCCAAATTCATTTAAAATTCCTTGATATAGTAATAGTGCTGGCGCGACTCCAAATGATATAATATCACTCATGGAATCTAATTGTTTGCCTAGCTCTGACTCGATATTAAATTTTCTTGCCGCCATTCCATCAAAACGATCAGCTAAAGCTGCGATAAAGATTAGAAGCAAACTAAGTCGTAAATTTCCTTCCATCGCAAAAATTATCGCAAAACCACCAAAAGATAAATTCGTTAATGTAATAACATTCGCTGTTTGGGACTTCAGTTTCTTAATTGTCGAATCAAAAACGTCTAATAAAAACATTTAGCTCCACCACTCCTTCTCAACAAGTAGGAAGAGAACTTTATTTATTTTCCTAACTCTATTTATTTAATATTAAGCTTTTTTAGCAATTTCGTAAAGAGTATTTTTACACTTTTTGGGGGTCATGTAATGTTAAAGCATGTATATCGTTTAATGATAGAGCTAACGAATGGGAGATGGTCATCAGTCATTTTACGGCGATTTGCACGCTCGAGGGTAAGCAGATTTGTTGTTCCTTCCTTCGCAAAAATTTATAAATTAAATCAGGATGAAATGGAAAAGGCCATGCATGAATATCACACACTACACGATTTATTTATCAGGACTTTAAAAAAAGAAGCGAGATTGGTTGATAAGGATGAAAATTCGGTAGTGAGTCCAGTGGATGCAGTGATTGAGGATGTCGGATCCATAAATGAAACAAGTGAAATTCTTGTCAAGGGTAAGTCATATTCCATACAAGAAATGCTTGGAAGCGATCAGACAGTAACTAAATATTTAAATGGTACATATATGGTGCTCTATTTAAGTCCAAGTCATTACCATCGGATTCATAGTCCTGTAGAGGGTGCAATCGTAAAGCAGTGGACGCTTGGCTCGAAATCCTATCCTGTTAATAAAATCGGTTTAAAGTATGGTGTCCGAACGTTAGCAAAAAACTATCGAATGATTACAGAAGTGAATACAGCATGCGGGCATATTGCGATTGTGAAAGTAGGAGCCATGTTTGTAAACTCAATTGAAAAAACTCATCAAGGAATGCATCTGCAAAAAGGTGAGGAAATGGCTTACTTTAGTTTCGGATCCACAGTCGTTTTGCTGTTTGAAAAAGGAATTTTTAAATTAGATTCCTCTATCCATACACCAAAGGATATTCGAATTGGTGAAAAAATTGGAGTTTTAGTAAAGGATAATGGCGGCGCTTAATTAGTGCCGCACTTGTAAAAAAGAAAAAGCCCTCGAGGGGCATATGGAATATCTTTTTATGAAGAAATTTTCATTTTGTTGAATAAAGATCGACGATGAATTTCTGTTTCTATTAGATGTATAAACTCGGGGCTAAGATTTAATTCTCTTGCTTTATAGTAGGATTCAATGAGTAATTCATCTGACAGTTTACGCAAGCCAGAATGCACCTCCATAAGAAAAATAAATGGTACTAAAATGTATAATTGAAGCATAAAATGGTAGGTTCAAATGTTGTACCCTAAATCTACCAAATTAAATTCGATAGGACAACCTTTCCAATTATTCACAATTTGCAGTGGATAACTTGTGACTAATTTGTTTATAAAGTATAAAAAAGTGCTTGAAACAATGGGGAAAATGTTAATAACTTTATCCACAGAAGTGGAAATGCTGTGATTTTGTCGAAAAATATTTTTTTATATTTCGTTTTAATTGCAAAAAGGCGACATAACTTTGTAATAATGTCGAACTTTGACAAATAATAAAACAAAACAACTATAATAGTTTTATTTTGATACTACGGTTAAAATTGGTTATGATGGTACAGATAAACAGATGAACTAATGAGGTGTAAGCTTAGTGTTAAAGAATTTTTTACCTGATGAGCATGTAAAAAGCATATTAGATATTCATCCTGAAGACTTGAAAAAAAGAGGGATTAAGGGTATTATTACGGATTTGGATAATACGCTTGTGGAATGGGATCGTCCAAATGCCACGCCTGAGCTTGTCAAATGGTTTGAACAAATAAAAAAACACAATATACTTGTTACAATTGTTTCTAATAATAATGAATTGCGTGTAAAGGAATTCTCTGATCCATTACAAATTCCATTTATTTTTCGAGCTCGTAAACCAATGGTGCGTGCATTTTATAAGGCACTTTCCGAAATGGGAATCAAAAAGGAAGAGGCTGTTGTTATTGGGGATCAATTATTAACGGATGTATTAGGTGGAAATAGAAGCGGATTTCATACGATTCTTGTGGTCCCTGTTGCACAAACGGATGGTTTTTTTACTAAATTTAACCGTTTTACTGAACGGAGAATTTTGAATTGGTTCAGAAGAAAAGGCATGATTCAATGGGAGGATTAAAGTGTGAGTGAACAAGAGCAATATTTATGTATGGGGTGCGGTGTTAAGGTCCAAACTGAAAACCCCGCGGAATTAGGATATGCACCGACATCAGCGCTCGAAAAGGAAAGTATTATTTGTCAGCGCTGTTTTCGTCTTAAACATTACAATGAGGTTCAGGATGTCAGTTTAACCGATGATGATTTCTTGAAAATTTTGAATGGCATTGGCCAAACGGATGCATTAATTGTTATGATTGTTGATATTTTCGACTTTAATGGTAGCTGGCTGCCAGGGTTACACCGATTTGTCGGCAATAACAAAATAGTTTTAGTTGGTAATAAGGTGGACCTAATGCCTAAATCGGTGAAACATAACAAATTGATTAATTGGATGAAACAGGAATCAAAAGAGTTAGGACTACGGCCCGAGGAAGTCTATTTAGTTAGTGCTGAGAAAGGCAAGTATATCAAAGAAACAGCAGCAGCAATAGATGAAATGCGAAATGGAAAAGATGTCTATGTGGTAGGATGTACAAATGTAGGGAAATCTACATTTATAAATAGAATTATCAAAGAGGTTACTGGTGAAGGTGATATTATTACGACATCACACTTTCCTGGTACCACTTTAGATATCATTAAAATACCACTTGAGGATGGAAAAGCACTGATTGATTCTCCAGGAATTATCAATCACCATCAAATGGCACACTTTGTTGATAAGAACGATTTAAAAATTATTACTCCTAAAAAAGAGATAAAACCAAAGGTATTTCAATTAAATGAAGGACAAACCTTGTTTTTTGGAGGATTGGCTCGGTTTGATTTTATTAGTGGTGACAAAAATTCATTTGTTTGCCATGTTTCAAATGAAATTAATATTCATCGTACCAAAACAGAGAATGCCGATGAATTATACCGAAACCATGTCGGGGAACTCCTAGCTCCACCTCGAAAGGATGAATTGGAATCATTTCCTGAGCTAGTGAGACAAGAGTTTACGATTAAGGATGCAAAA
Organism: Neobacillus canaveralius; assembly: GCF_047237705.1. Lineage (NCBI taxonomy): Bacteria > Bacillati > Bacillota > Bacilli > Caryophanales > Bacillaceae > Neobacillus > Neobacillus canaveralius. The sequence continues at coordinate 1,588,720 of NZ_JBDFLL010000001.1, forward strand.
ACAGATGTTGTGTTTTCTGGACTTGGCTGGGTCACCGTTAACGAGCCAGGAGTAAAGGTTGCGGCATATGTGCCAAAGGGTGTGCAAACCTTGACACGAAAATCCTTAATTTAATTTAGACGGGGAAATGAGGGGAATCAGGTGAAGAAACTTTTTGCGGTTTTGGGTTATCCAATTGGTCACTCAATGTCACCAATTATGCTTAATGATGTTTTATCCTATTATGAAATCGACGCCCATTATCATCCCTTTAAAGTAAGTCCAGAGGAATTAGAAACAGCCTTTAGAGGGTTAAAGGCAATTGGAATATCAGGCTTTAATGTAACCATCCCGCATAAAAGCGCCATTATACCTTTTTTAGATGGTATTGATGATTTGGCATTGAGTATTGGTGCAGTAAATACGGTGGTTAATGATAACGGTAAACTAATCGGTTATAATACGGATGGATATGGATTTATAAAAGGTTTAGAACCTTATATCTCATCCTTCTCTGACAAGAAGGTCTTAGTTATAGGGGCAGGAGGGGCTGCAAGGGCCATTTATTTTACGATGGCGAAAATGAAGCCTCTTGCACTTGATATTACCAATCGAACGGTCATAAAAGCGAAAGAGTTAATCGAGGCATGCCCATTTGAATCAAACTCTAAAGCCTTATCTTTAGATGAGGCAGAGGTTCAACTGAATGAATATGATGTAGTTATTCAAACAACAATGATAGGCATGTACCCTAATATTTCAGAAACACCCATTAGTCTGAAAAATTTAAATACCCATGCCTTGGTTTGTGATATTGTTTACAACCCACTAGAAACACAATTCCTAAAAGACGCAAGGCAGAAGGGTGCAACAGTCCAAAATGGAGTTGAAATGTTTGTTTATCAAGGTGCTCTGGCTTTTGAGAAATGGACAGGAATTTTCCCAGATGTAAAAAGAATGAGAGAAAATGTATTAAGACAGTTGGAGGCGTGAAATGTTAACAGGTAAACAGAAAAGATTTTTGAGGTCAAAAGCTCATCATTTAGATCCGATTTTTCAAGTAGGAAAGGGCGGAGTAAATGAAAATATGATCAAGCAAGTGGCGGATGCGTTAGAGGCCAGAGAACTTTTTAAAATAAGTGTTTTGCAAAATTGTGAAGAAGATAAAGATGTTGTTGCAGAGCAGCTTGCTAAAGGAACAGGTGCTGAAATTGTTCAAATCATTGGAAATACGATCGTACTTTATAAAGAGTCGGTAGAAAAGAAACAAATTTCACTTCCATAGTACAGGAGGTTTCATCATGACAAAGGTTGGGATTTTGGGAGGGACATTTGACCCGCCTCATTTCGGACATTTGTTAATTGCTAATGAGGTACTCTCCAAACTTAATCTAGATGAAGTTTGGTTTATGCCAAACCAAGAGCCTCCTCATAAGCAGAAATCGGAGTCAGTTGAGAATATAGACAGGCTGCAAATGCTTGAGCTTTCTATCAAAGGGAATCCATCCTTCCGAATCGAAAAAAATGAGTTGGAGAGATCGGGCCCATCGTTTACTGTCGATACCATGAAGATATTGAACGAACAATATCCAAATCATCAGTTCTACTTCATCATCGGAGCAGATATGATTGAATACCTGCCTAAATGGCATAAAATTGAGGAACTGATTAAGCTTGTGAGATTTGTTGGTGTTCAAAGGCCGGAGTATAGCATTAAAACCGATTATCCTATCATTTACGTCGATGTGCCAGCATTCGATGTTTCATCTAGCATGATAAGAGAGAGAGTACAGCAGGGGATGACGGTACGTTATTTATTACCCGACCCCGTCATCGATTTTATTAGGGAGAATCATTTATATGGAACGTGAAAAAGCATTAAAAATTGTAAAAGAACAGTTGACTGACCATAGATATCAGCATACTTTAGGCGTTATGGAAACTGCCATTACATTGGCAAAACAGTATGGTGCTGATGAAAAAAAGGCAGAAAAAGCTGCAATCTTTCATGACTATGCTAAATTTCGTCCTAAGGATGAAATGAGGCAAATTATCCTGAACCAAAAATTCCCTCAAGATTTACTTCACTATCATGCAGAATTATGGCATGCACCTGCAGGAGCTTACTTGGTGGAAATCGAAGCGGGAATAAAGGATAAGGAAGTACTTGATGCGATCCGCTACCATACATCTGGAAGGCCAGGAATGACTCTGCTGGAAAAAGTAATTTATTTAGCCGATTATATTGAACCAGGTCGACATTTTCCAGGAGTTGATGAGGTTAGAGGCTTAGCCAAAGAAAATTTGGATACGGCATTAATACAAGCCGTTAAGAATACCATACTATTCTTAATGAAAAAGAATCAACCGGTTTATCCGGATAGTTTTAAAACATATAATGATCTCGTAATGAGTCAGGAGGATTGATTAATGTCTAATCAAGAGTTATTAAAAATTGCTGTAAAAGCTGCAGATGATAAAAGAGCTGAAGATATTTTAGCACTAAATATGCAGGGTATCTCTTTAATTGCCGATTATTTTATTATTTGTCACGGAAACTCGGACAAACAAGTTCAGGCGATTGCAAGAGAAATTAAAGAAAAAGCCGAAGAACACGGTTATAATGTGCGAAGAATGGAAGGCTTTGATGAAGCTACATGGATTCTAATCGACCTTGGTGATGTGGTTGCACATGTATTCCATCGTGATGAGAGAAGTTACTATAAGTTAGAACGCTTATGGGGCGATGCACCTTTAGAGGATATTCGCAGTGAGCTTACAACATGAGCTATGAGCAGTTTGCCTATCTATATGACGAGCTCATGCAAGACGCTCCATATGATGAATGGGTGAGATTTGTTAAAGAAAAATTAGAACAGTATCAAGTAGGTAGTAAAAATCTACTTGATCTGGCCTGTGGTACGGGAGAGCTCTCCGTTCGTTTCGCAAAGGAGGGCTTTTCGGTTACGGGTGTAGACTTATCTGCTGATATGCTCGCGGTTGCACAGGCAAAAGCACAAGAAGAAGGTTTGCAAATTCCTTTTTTTGAACAGGACATGGCAAGTTTAGAAGGACACGAAGAATTTGATATTATTGGTATTTTTTGTGATTCCTTAAATTACTTGCAATCTGATGACGATGTCATACATACGTTTACAAGTAGCTACAATCACCTAAAGGATGGCGGCATATTCTTTTTTGATGTCCATTCTATTTATAAAATTTCTCAAATTTTTATTAACCAAAGCTTTACATTAGCAGAGGAACACTTATCCTATATTTGGAATAGCTTTGCTGGAGATTTACCTAATAGTGTAGAGCATGAATTAAGCTTTTTTGTTTTAGATGAGCAAACTGGCAAGTATGACCGCTTTGATGAACTTCATTATCAAAGAACCTACCCAGTTCGTCAGTATTCAGAATGGCTAGCGCAAGCAGGGTTTGAATTGTTGGAGATTAGTGCAGATTTCGAAAATAGAGAACCACAGGAACAATCAGAAAGAATTTTCTTTGTTGCAACAAAAAAGCCATCTAAGTAAAAAAAGATGGCTTTTTTTTGTGAAAAATAAAGGATTATGTTACCTCTTAGCGAATTATTGTTTATAGAACAGCAAATTAACTTTTTCTAAGTCATCATTAAATTTAGAATGTGTTGCCTGAAAAACATGTTCAAAGATCTCTCCAAGCTCTTCCTCCATTACCTTGATGCCCTCACCCGTGATACCACCCTTAACACAAACTTTTTCTTGTAAGGAAGGTAATGTATAGTGCCCTTGTTTGATTAGCTCCCCGAGACCAACAATCATTTCACTCGCCATCACTGTTGCCGTTTCTTGATCAATCTCAGTTTCCTTTACAGCTGCCAGTATAAACCGTTGCAGCAGGTAACTGAAAAATGCAGGACCACAGCTAACAATGTCTGAAGCCACTCTCGTTATTTTTTCATCGATTGCTACTGGTACCGAAATCTTCGCAAATAGACTCTCCACTTTTGTTTTCCAACTTTCACTGCACTGTTCACCAAACGTAATAAGAGAAACTCCTGCTAATGCACGGTTTGTGATGCTCGGAATAACCCTAATAACTGAACACGTTGTTTTCGCAGCAAGTTGACCTGTATCGATAGGGCTAGTGATGGAAATGATACATTTCCTATTATTCAAGTGGGGATTAATCTCAGCAAGAATTTTATAAACATCCAAAGGTTTTACACAGATGAACACCAAATCGGATTGAGATGCGACTGCAGCTGCATTTTCCCCAACCCTTATATCCTTATATTTATCTTTAAGCAGCGTCGCTTTAGTTTTTGTTCTATTTGTAATAACCATTGAAGAAGGGGAAACTGCTTTTCCGTCAATTAAAGCCTCAATCAAAATTGTCCCCATATTACCGGTACCTATGATACCAATTTTCATTATTCTGACCCTCCTTCGCCTGCAGATTCTCTAATAACAATATGAAAATTGATAGTGAAATATACCAATTGAAAGGATGGATTCATTATGAAGGATTGGATGAATGAGCATAAAATTTATCTGATTATTGCTGTCATCATAGCTTTTGCAGCACTTTATTATTTTTTGGAGGAAAGAAAATCATCTTCAGAAATCAATGTGGAAGAAATTGTTCCTACTGCAATAATTGAAGAGGAGGAGGTCATCCAACCAACACAAAACCAAACAAAGGTAGCAGAAAGCTTCATTGTAGATGTAAAGGGGCAGGTCAAAATGCCAGGTGTATATTCATCCAGTCCGGAAGAAAGGGTAATAGATGTGGTCCAGCGTGCTGGAGGGCTAACGGAAAATGCAGATGAAAGCAAGGTGAATTTTGCTGAGCATGTTCAGGATGCAATGGTGATTTATATTCCCGCAAAGGGGGAGGAAGGGAATATCCCTCAGGGGTTGACTAGTAATCCTTCTGACACAGGGGGGACTAAACAAGGAAAGATAAATCTAAATAAAGCAGATGAAAATGAATTGCAAAACCTGCCTGGGATCGGTCCTTCAAAGGCTGCTGCGATTATGGAATACAGGGAAACAAATGGCCCGTTTAAAAGTGTTGAAGATTTGAAAAATATAAGCGGAATCGGTGACAAAACATTTGATAAATTAAAAGATTTAATTTCGGTTCAATAAGGAAATCTTATTGACCTTTTAAAGTCACTACTATTACACTTAAGGCAGAAATAAATCGAATTTTGGAGGAGTTGGGGAAGTGGAGCGCGTTTCTTGGGATCAATATTTTATGGCACAAAGCCATTTGCTGGCATTAAGAAGTACCTGCACAAGACTTACAGTGGGCGCGACGATTGTCAGAGATAAGCGAATTATTGCGGGTGGTTATAACGGTTCAATTGCGGGTGGAGACCATTGTATCGATAAAGGCTGTTATGTTATAGATAATCATTGTGTTAGGACGATTCATGCAGAAATGAATGCTCTCCTGCAATGTGCCAAATTTGGTGTACCCACGGCTGAAGCTGAAATATATGTGACTCATTTTCCATGTCTGCAGTGCTGCAAAGCGATTATCCAAGCTGGGATTAAAACAGTTTATTATGCAGAAGATTATAAGAATCACCCTCACGCAGTGGAGTTATTTCAGCAGGCTAAAGTAAAGACTGAAAAGGTAGAATTAAAAGAATCCGTTATTGATTTACGCCAATTAAACCAATAAGCCTCAAAATAGCGCCGGGACTCCCCGGCGTTATATCCTGTACTGAAAAATGGTGAACAATATGAATGGTAAATATTTTTATTTTGCGATTGCTGCATTATTAGGTGTATTAACCTCACTATTTCCTTTTCTTCCGTTCCTGCTTTTAACGGTAATGTACCTTATTCTCCTGTACAAATATAAGAGGTATCGCAGCCACCAGCTTTTATTCGTCATCGGCATGTTCATTCTTTTTTTTCTCACCTGTGAACATACATTAGCAAATAATAAATCTAAACTGTCAGACAGTACTTCTACCTTTCATCTTCGATTTACAGAGAATACAAAAGTCGATGGTGATTTGCTTCAGGTTACGGCATTAGATACATTGAATAAAGAAAAGCTTCTAATACGCTATAAAATCAAATCTGAGGAAGAGAAAAAGGAACTAAAAAACACCAACTTTTATGGTCGTCTCTGTCAAGTAACAGGACAATTAAAAAATCCTCCCGTTGCTAAAAATCACAATGCTTTTAACTACCGTAAATATTTATCCAATAAACAAGTTTATAAGATTGTGGAACTAAGTAATCACCCTCTAAGCCAATGCTCTCTCATAAAATCTTCTCCATTAACCATGATAAAAGAATTACGTTTTAATGGTATAGTCTACCTCGAAAAAAACTTTCCACCTGAAATTGCGGCACTTTCAGCAGCATTAATTTTTGGGGATCGGAGTATGTTTGATCCAGAGATATTAATGAATTATCAAAAGACGGGGATTGTCCATTTACTGGCCATTTCTGGGCTGCATGTTTCATTATTAATTGGAATGGTTTTTTATTTAGGCATTAGAATCGGGTTAACTAGACAGTTCATGATGAATTTTCTTCTCGTAATTTTACCGATTTATGCAATATTAACTGGTGCTTCTCCTTCTGTTATAAGGTCGGTATTAGTGATCTTTCTTGTTTTGTTTATTTTACGATGGAAGAAACAATTAAAACTGTCACCGATTGACGCTATAAGTCTCACGCTAATGATATATGTATTCTTTACTCCGCTGATTATTTTAGATGCAGGGTTTCAGCTATCCTTTTCCGTCAGTTTTGCTATTATTTTGTCTTCCTCAAGCATATTGCCTCGGTATCAACAAACCATTTCAGCGATGGTAGTTACATCAATCATTGCTCAACTTGCAGCGCTGCCAATATTGCTGTACCACTTTTTTGAAATTTCCTTTATAAGCATTGCAGCGAATCTACTCTATATTCCACTCTTTTCGTTTGTTTTTCTTCCAGGTTTATATCTTTTGTTTTTCATTCAGATTATCTTTAAAGATGCTCCTTCAATTCTAATAAATTTATTTATGAAAATCATAAATTTAGCAAATAGTCTAATTGAACAGCTTGCTGACTTATCTTTTGCTCAGCTCATAACTGGAAGACCGAATTGGTTAAACTTTATCGTTTATATTTTACTTGTCCTGATTATTTTTCTAATATGGGAAGCAGGTTTGCAGCAAAGACGGAAACAAACGATTATCATTTTGACAATTATCTTAGTTACTTTTCAGACCGTATGGAATTGGGCAAATCCATTTGGGGAGGTCACCATGATTGATGTTGGACAGGGTGATAGTATATTAATCCACTATCCATTTGGTATGGGTACCTATTTAATTGATACTGGAGGTAGTGTTCAATTTGAAGAGGAAGAATGGAAAAAATCAGCAAAACCATATGAAGTTGGGAGAGATGTGGTGGTCCCTTTTTTGAAGGGGAAGGGAATAAAGAAATTAGATAAATTAATTCTTACACATGGTGATAGTGATCATATTGGCGGCACTATGGCTATTTTGACGGAAATTGAAATAAAACAGATTATTATGCCGTCTGTTGCTGAACCTTCACAAGCAGAATTAACCATTATTCAGGAGGCGAATAAAAAAGGTATACAAGTGGTGATGGTTTCTGAGGGAATCCAATGGAAAAATGAAAAAAGCTTATTTTATGTATTAAGTCCTGAAAAAAATTATCAGGGTGAGCGTAATAGTGGGTCCATCGCGTTTACCGCAAACATTGGAGGGCTCAAGTGGTTTTTTGGGGGTGATCTCGATCAAGAGGGGGAAGAAAGGATTTTAAAGAAATACCCCACTTTGAATATTGATGTTTTAAAGGCTGGTCATCACGGAAGTAAGACCTCAAGCAGTGATATATTTATCAAAAGCATCACACCAATTATTTCTTGGATTTCTGTTGGTGAAAGAAACCGATATGGTCATCCTCATAACGAGGTGTTAGAACGATTAGCAAAAACAACTATATATAGGACTGACCTGCATGGTGCAATTACGTATAAGTTTTACGGTGAGAGTGGAACCTTTTCTTCCTTTTTACATAATATAAAGCAATAGCTCAACAGCAAACATAAAAGAGACTGCAAGATATGCAGCCTCCAAACATTCATTATGTAGATTACATTAGGATCCGATAATTTTAATAACTGTTGCAATAATAAACATTGTAGCAAAAAAACCAAAAGAAACGATAAAGCCTACCCCAGAATCAATTGCGTCATTGCGTTTACTTTGCACATTCTTTTCAAATTCATTCACAGTATACCCCTCCTATTTCACATAATAGTATAAGCTTTTTTTATTAAAAAATCCAGTATCCTTTCAATATCTACTTCCTTTATTGACAAGAGTTGACACAAATACTTTATTCCAAAAAGGTGACACTAAATTTACACAAGGAACTCCGCCAGGCAATTAAATTTCCTAGGGCTTTGATTGCAGGCGTTCATTATAGATCGGGAATTGGCGCTTTTCGTAAAAGCGTCTTTTCCCTTTTAACACTTGTCAAATTGTCCAAGCTTCATTACGATAGATAATGGAATGTGAATCGAAGGGGAGCTTGGATAATGGTACTAGATATTTGGAAACAAATTAAACAACGGGAAATTGCTCCCATTTATTTATTATATGGTACAGAAGCCTTTTTAATCAATGAAACAAAACAATTGCTGCTTAATCAAGTTTTAGATGAAGAGGAGAAGGACTTTAATTTTACTGCATATGATTTAAATGAAACCCCTATTGAAGCGGCATTAGAAGACGCAGAAACCTTCCCTTTTTTAGGTGAAAAGAAAGTGATTTTCCTACATAATCCTAAATTTTTAACGGCTGAAAAGACCAAAGAAAAAATTGACCATAATCTTGCGCGGCTAGAAGCATATCTTAAAGATCCAGCACCCTACACTGTTTTGGTTATCTCAGCACCTTATGAGAAGCTGGATGAACGAAAAAAAGTGACCAAAGAATTAAAGAGATCTGCCGTTGCGGTGGAAGCTAAAAAATTAAATGAACATGATTTAAAAAATTGGGTGAAAGAAAGAGCTAAGATTAATGGCATTGCCTTTGACCCGGACGCACTAGATTTGTTAATAACATTGGTTGGGACCAATATGTTTATGATTAGCAGCGAGGTCGATAAATTAGCTTTATACGCCGCAGAGGAAAAACGAATTAATGCGGCAATAGTAGAAGAGTTAGTTTCAAGGTCGCTTGAACAAAATATTTTTACTTTAATTGAAAAGGTTGTACAACGAAAACCAGAGGCTGCTCTTAGAATTTATTATGATTTATTAAAGCAAAATGAGGAGCCAATTAAAATCTTAGCCTTGCTGGCAGGGCAGTTTAGGTTAATATATCAAGTAAAAGAGCTCTCGCGCAGAGGGTATGGGCAGCAGCAAATTGCGGGGTTTTTGAAAACTCATCCCTTTCGAGTAAAGCTTGCCGCAGGCCAAGCCAATCAGTTTACAGATGAAGAATTGACGAATCTTATGGCAATGCTTGCAAATGCTGATCACCAGATGAAAACGGGCGGGATGAATAAATCATTACTAATTGAAATGTTATTGTTTAAAATAAAACGCTAATACAAAAAAACGATTCCATAGAGGAATCGTTTTTTTATGCACTCAAATTATAGAGAGTTAGCTCTTTTAGCAAGACGTGATTTTTTACGAGCAGCAGCATTTTTATGGATAAGACCTTTTGCAGCAGCCCTGTCTAGTTTGCTAGCAGCAGTTGAGAATGCTTCTTTAGCAGCAGGAGCGTCGTTAAGAGTAACAGCAGCTTCTACTTTCTTAACAGCAGTACGCATTGCAGATTTAGCAGTTGTATTTTGAGCATTACGAGCTTCGCTTGTTTTTACACGCTTAATAGCAGATTTAATGTTAGGCATTACTTTCACCTCCTACAAAGAATCGAGACTATATGAACTCGACTTTACCTTCATTCACAATTATTCAGAACAAGTGATATTTTATCAAACCAAACCCTATATTGCAATACTAGATTTATTTACATATAAGAAAAACCTGAATGTTTTAGCTGAAAAAGGGCAAAAATAGGAAATAGTTTCTAGTTTATAAGGCGGAAGCGACTCGCCTAGGGGCGACAGGCATAAGACGAGCCGGCGAGAAGGTTGTTCTTTAACCTTCTTGCTGGATTGTCTGAAATGTGGAGGCGACTGCCCTGGGACGAAGGCATAAGACGACCCCTGCAAGAAGGCGCTTTTTGCCTTCTTCAGGGGGTGGCTTATGACTCGAGTCCCAAGGAGCCGCAACTAGACAAGCTTATGACGCGAGCCCCTAGTCGCTGGAGCTAGATTGAGAATTTAAGGATGGGAGCGAAAAAGATGCAGGAGAACATAAATACGAATATCGACTTAAGTCAGTACTCGATTCGAACGGATTTAGCGATTGAAGCAAGAGAAATGGTAATTGCTGATAGGGAAGGATCAGTTCAACAGGGAGAGAACATTTCCCAAATTGAAGGAGTCATTATTAAAGAAAAGGATATAGAGGATATAAAAATATCTTTAGTGGAGGTCACAGAAACAGGAGGAAAACAGCTTGGTAAAAAGCCGGGACGCTATTTAACAGTTGAGGTACAAGGGATTAGACAACAGGACACTCCGTTACAACAAAAGGTGGAGGAAATTTTTGCAAAAGAATTTGCTCACTTCTTAGAAGGAACTGGTATCAAAAAGGATGCCTCTTGCCTTGTGGTGGGGCTGGGAAATTGGAATGTCACTCCTGACGCACTAGGTCCGATGGTTTGTGAGAACCTATTAATCACCAGGCACTTGTTCCAATTGCAGCCAGAGAGTGTAGAGGAAGGATATCGTCCAGTTAGTTCTTTAGTTCCTGGAGTTATGGGATTAACGGGAATTGAGACGAGCGATATTATCTTTGGAGTAGTCGAGAAAACCAAGCCTGATTTTGTCATAGCTATTGATGCTTTAGCGGCAAGATCCATTGAGAGAGTTAATTCTACCATCCAAGTCTCTGATACAGGTATTCACCCAGGGTCAGGAGTAGGAAACAAAAGAAAAGAATTAAGCAAAGAAACATTAGGAGTTCCGGTTATAGCTATTGGTGTTCCGACCGTTGTTGATGCGGTGTCGATTACGAGTGACACGATTGATTATATCCTCAAGCATTTTGGAAAGGAGCTTAAGGAAGGAAATCGTCCTTCGAGAGCACTCGCACCAGCAGGTATGAATTTTGGGAAACGAAAAAAACTTACCGAAGAGGATCTTCCTGAAGAAAAACACCGTCAGACCTTCCTGGGGATGATTGGAACTTTAGAAGAGGAAGAAAAACGAAAATTAATATACGAGGTCCTCTCACCTCTAGGCCATAATCTAATGGTTACACCTAAGGAAGTGGATGTATTTATTGAGGATATGGCTAACCTGATTGCCAGCGGGTTAAATGCTTCGCTCCACAGTAATGTTGATCAAGAAAATGCAGGTTACTATACAAGATAATATTCTCTCGGCCACCTCTTAATTGCGATTTATGGTTCTAGCAATTCTAGTAATGTCATAAGTATTTACTAGAATCAAATTGAGAGGTGGAACCATGAAATCTACTAGGAATTCCGGATTGTTTTTGACGGTGCAAGGGACGAATCTAATAAAAGTAACCTCTTTTATCCTATTGTTTATGCTACTGGTATTTTCTATTAGTGGGCTATTAACATCGTTAAAGCCCCAGTTTAGACCTATGTCTAATTCAGTTAATACGGCAACGAATGAAGTAAATGGGAAAATGCTCTATCAACTCATGGCATGGGAGAATCATCATTTCTTATCAATTGAGGATGATTTAACAGCAAGTCCCAAATTAACGAACTTAATTTTCAAGCTTTCGAGCAATATTAATTTAAATGATCCAAGGAGCCTTTTAGGCAGAGAGCTTCCAGGATTTTTTCAGTTTGATGGAAAAATCGTAGTGGCTGGTGAAGGGTCCAATTATACGAATATGCCGATGGAGTCTGCACCGCCAATTGAAATAATGAAGGCGGAGCGTGAGGCCTCCCTGCAAAACTTAGAGGGAATTGATGAAGGGACAGAAAACGGAACGCCTTCAAAGCCATTGCTCACAACAGGCGATAAAAAGGCAGTACATCTCTACTTTACACATAATCGTGAATCCTACTTACCCTATTTACAGGGGGTAACAGATCCTGACCTCGCTTATCATTCCCAGTTAAATGTCACTAAAATTGGGGATCAATTAAAAGCTGGTTTAGAGGCGAGAGGAATTGGTACATCCATTGATAAATCCGATATAATGGGGTCTGTAAAAATGGCTGGTGCGTATTCAAAATCTGGTGAATTGGTTCGGGAGACACTTGCTACAAACAGTGATATTCACTATTTAATTGATATCCATCGAGATGCCAGACGTAAAGATAAAACAACACCAATTATTAATGGACAGGCCTATGCACAATTGGTTTTTGTAGTCGGTGGAAAAAACCCTAATTATGAAAAAAATCTAAAACTAGCAACGGATCTTCATAACCTATTACAAGAAAAATATAAAGGGATTAGTTGGGGAGTCTTGATGAAAAAAGACGCCGGATCAAATGGAGTTTATAATCAAAATCTTTCTGACAATGCTTTGTTAATTGAATTTGGCGGTGTGGATAATACCTTTGAAGAGTTAAACCGTTCAGCTGACGCGCTTGCAGATGTCTTTAGTGAATATTTCTGGCAGGCTGAGAAAGTAAATTATGATGTAGAACAATCCACGGATAAACAATAGTAGTAAAGGAGCATGTGCTATGAAAATGTTCATGCTGAAATTTTTTTGTATAGTAGCGCTGATGTTTATTTCAGTGTTAGCCGGTATGCAAATAGCTAATGACGGAATTCATAAAATGAAGGGCTATGATGACCCGAATTTTCAAAATGCTGTGGCCTTGAATGACAATGGTGACCATGTTAAGGCCACATTCTTGGGAAATGACATTTCGAGCCACGACATCGATGAAAAGAAAAAGAAGCTTGAGGAAATAAGTGCCTTTAATCTTTTTTCTTCGATGGGAAAGAAGGTCTCAGAAGGTGTTTCCCAAGCTTCGGAAAAACTGATTAATCTTATTACTCAATAGATATTGCCAGCGGTTCCTAAATGGGATACCGCTATTTTTATGGTAAAACCACCCTCTTTTACTTTTCATTGAATCTTATTTCCCGTACTGATATAATCAAAAATAGTGTAATTGTGCGAGTTATAGTAGGAGTGAAATACATGAATAGAGAAGAAAAACTCAAAAGACAATCAAAGATTAGAAATTTCTCGATTATTGCCCATATTGACCATGGGAAATCAACATTAGCTGACCGTATTCTAGAAAAAACGAATGCCTTAACTTCCCGTGAAATGAAGGCTCAGCTCTTGGATTCGATGGATTTAGAAAGAGAGCGCGGTATTACCATTAAGTTAAATGCCGTGCAATTAAAATACAAAGCAAAAGATGGAGAAGAGTATACCTTCCATCTCATCGATACACCTGGACACGTCGATTTTACCTATGAGGTATCACGTTCGCTTGCTGCTTGTGAAGGTGCTGTTTTAGTCGTGGACGCAGCACAGGGGATTGAAGCACAAACTTTAGCAAACGTTTATCTTGCATTAGACAATAACCTTGAAATCTTACCGGTTATAAATAAAATTGACTTACCAAGTGCTGAGCCAGAAAGAGTTCGTAACGAAATTGAAGAAGTTATTGGACTTGATGCCTCCGAAGCAGTGTTAGCGTCTGCTAAAGCTGGTATTGGGATTGAAGATATCCTCGAACAGGTTGTTAAATCTGTTCCGGCTCCAACGGGTGATCCTGATGCCCCATTAAAGGCGTTGATTTTTGATTCCCTTTATGATGCCTATCGTGGTGTAGTGGCCTACATCCGAGTTGTTGAAGGAAGCGTAAAAGTGGGCGATAAAATTAAAATGATGGCAACTGGTGCAGAATTTGAAGTAAATGAAGTAGGAGTATTTACACCAAAATCTACGCTTCTAGACGAGTTAACAGTTGGTGATGTTGGGTTCCTTTCGGCGTCTATTAAAAATGTTGGCGATACTCGTGTCGGTGATACGATTACTAACGCTAAAAACGGTGCAACCGAACCACTGCCAGGTTACCGTAAGTTAAATCCAATGGTATATTGTGGCTTGTACCCAATCGATACAGCAAAATTCAATGATTTACGTGATGCACTAGAGAAATTGCAGTTAAACGATTCTGCGCTTCAATTTGAGCCTGAAACATCTCAAGCCCTTGGCTTTGGTTTTCGATGTGGATTCTTAGGACTTCTTCATATGGAAATCATCCAAGAACGCATTGAGCGTGAATTCAAGATTGATTTGATTACGACCGCCCCGAGCGTTATCTATAATGTACACATGACAGATGGCAATCAAATAAAAGTGGATAACCCTTCAAATCTTCCGGATCCACAGAAAATTGACCATGTTGAAGAGCCTTATGTAAAAGCAACGATGATGGCTCCAAATGAATATGTCGGTGCGATTATGGAGCTGTGTCAGCAAAAGCGTGGTATTTTTATTAATATGGAATACCAAGGTGAAAATCGTGTAAGCATCATCTATGAAGTTCCGTTAGCAGAAATTGTTTATGATTTCTTTGATCAACTTAAATCCAGCACGCGAGGCTATGCATCATTTGATTATGAATTAATTGGCTACAAACCTTCTAGCTTGGTTAAAATGGATATATTGTTAAACGGTGAAAAGGTGGATGCCTTAAGCTTTATCGTTCATAAAGATTTTGCCTATGAACGCGGCAAAGTCATTGTTGAGAAGCTAAAGGAATTAATCCCAAGGCAGCAATTCGAAGTTCCTGTCCAAGCCGCTATTGGTCAAAAAATTGTTGCTCGTTCAACCATTAAGTCCATGGGTAAAAACGTATTGGCTAAATGTTATGGGGGAGATATTTCCCGTAAACGAAAGCTGCTCGAGAAACAAAAAGAAGGTAAAAAACGGATGAAACAGGTTGGTTCTGTAGAGGTTCCACAAGAAGCCTTCATGGCCGTATTAAAAATGGATGATACAAAAAAATAAAAACGAAAACGGGAGGTTTGGGATTGTCTATTATATAGGCGAAGTCCAGCCTCTTTTTGTTATTTAAGATGTTTAGCTGCAGCGCCTAGGGGCTCGGGGTCATAAGCCAATCCGCCAGAAAGGTTAAAGAACAACCTTCCCGCCGGCCCGTCTTATGCCTGTCGCCCCTGGACAAGGCGCTTCCGCTTTTCCAGGAGGATGAAAGTATGATGATTAAAGCTGCTTATCTCCATATCCCCTTTTGTGAGCATATTTGCCATTATTGTGATTTTAATAAGGTTTTTCTAAAGGGGCAGCCGGTTGATGAATATCTACAGGCACTTGAGCAGGAAATGATTTTAACATTACAAAAATACCCAGCGAAACAGCTGGAGACCATTTTTGTGGGTGGCGGGACACCGACCTCCCTAAATGAAAAGCAGCTTGAAACGTTTTGCGGAGGAATTACCAGGAACTTACCAATGGGCAGTAATCTTGAATTTACCTTCGAAGCAAATCCAGGTGATTTAACAATTGAAAAGTTACAAATATTAAAAGATGCAGGTGTGAACCGGCTTAGTCTTGGTGTTCAAACCTTTAATGATGAACTATTAAAGAAAATTGGTCGTGTCCATCGTGCAAAAGATGTTTACCAAACAGTAGAGAATGCAAAGTCTGTTGGCTTCAAAAATATAAGCATTGACTTAATCTTCAGCCTTCCGACCCAAACCATTACTGACTTTAAAGAGTCATTGACTCAAGCCTTTACACTAGACATTCAACATTATTCGGCCTATTCGTTAATTATTGAACCAAAGACAGTTTTTTACAATCTTATGCAAAAAGGCAAACTCCCTACACCCGGAGAGGACATGGAAGCAGCAATGTATGAACTGCTTATGGAGCAAATGGAAAAGCACGGATTTAATCAGTATGAAATTAGTAATTTTTCAAAGCCTGGTTATGAAAGCAAACATAACCTAACATACTGGAATAACGATTCCTATTATGGATTTGGGGCAGGTGCTCACAGCTATGTGAATGGCTGGAGACGCTCAAATGCAGGACCATTGAAAAAATATATGGAACTAATTAATAACGGGAACCTCCCTACCTTTCAGGAACACCAAACTACAAAAGCAGAACAAATAGAAGAAGAAATGTTTTTAGGCCTGCGAAAAACAGATGGAGTATCTATATCCCATTTCATTGAAAAATTTGAAATTGACCCACTAAAATTATTTGAAAATGAGATTTCTGATTTGATTGCAAAAAAATGGATAGAAGTTAAAGAAGATAATATATATTTAACAAAAACAGGGCGGTTGCTTGGAAATGAAGTTTTTCAATCATTTTTAGGAGTCACAAACTAAAGCTTAAGACACGTGACTTTGCAATTTCTTAGTATCAAATGATTGACACCATCCCCCTATTTTTGATAATTTATTAATAGAATTAGCACTCGACTTCAATGAGTGCTAACAGAGGTGATGAAAGGTGTTAACAGATCGTCAATTATTGATTCTTCAGGTTATTGTTGATGATTTTATTCGGTCTGCACAACCTGTCGGCTCAAGGAGTTTGTCGAAAAAGGATGAAATATCATTTAGTTCGGCGACTATTCGGAATGAAATGGCTGATCTTGAAGAACTAGGCTATATTGAAAAAACGCATACTTCTTCTGGTCGTGTTCCTTCTGAAAAAGGCTATCGGTATTATGTAGATCATTTGCTGTCGCCTCAGGTATTAAACAAGCAGGATATAACGATTATTCAATCAATCTTTGCTGAGAGGATTTTTGAGTTTGAGAAAATTATTCAAAAATCGGCAAAAATCTTATCTGAGTTAACCAATTATACTTCTATCGTTTTAGGTCCTGCGGCCAGCTTTAATAAACTTAAACGGATACAAATCATTCCTCTTAACAAGGAAAGTGCAGTAGCAATCTTTGTAACCGATTCGGGCCATGTTGAAAACCGAACATTTTATTTGCCTCCATCCGTGGATGCAAGTGATTTGGAAAAGACAGTCAATATTCTAAATGAGCGTTTGACTGGGGTAGCACTTGAAGATTTAAATGATAAAATCTACAAGGAAGTGGCAATGTTACTAAGGCAGCATATCCGTAATTATGATTTAATGATGCATACCATTGCTGATTCGCTAAAAATGCCGGTTAATGAAAAGCTCTTCTTTGGCGGAAAGACAAATATGTTAAGTCAGCCAGAGTTTCATGATATCAGTAAAATTCGTGATTTATTACAAATGATTGATCACGAAGAGTGGATTTACCCTTTAATCAAAAATGAATCTGCTGGTATTAATATAAAAATTGGCAGAGAAAACAACAACAGTGCAATGGAAAATTGCAGCCTCATTACTGCAACCTATTCCGTTGGAGCAGAAAGTTTAGGAACCATTGCCATTCTTGGACCAACTAGAATGGAGTACTCACGTGTAATAAGTTTACTGCAGTTTTTAAGCAAGGATTTAACCTCAGTGTTAACGAAACTGTATCAAAAATATTAGCAGTGGAAATATTGAGTAAGGGTGTAATACTGTGTATTACAACTTGGTGAAATCTTTGTTTTCACCCCCTTTAATCATGAAATTAACCATTACAATAAATGTTTAACAATCCTTTAAGGAGGTGAGTAAGTTGACAAAAGAAAAGAACAACACACTTAATGAGGAAGTTGAATCTGAAACAATTGAACAAGTAGAACTTACCAACGAGGAAGTTGAAACAGTTTTTGCTGAAGCAGAGGATTCCAAAGAAGATTCAACAAATATAGACTATGCTGCTGAAATTCAAAACCTCACCAGTAAATTAGAAGAAGCTGATAATCGTTACCTGCGTCTTCAAGCAGATTTTGATAACTTTCGCCGTCGCACTCGATTAGATATCGAAGCTGGTGAAAAATATAAAGCACAAAAGTTAGTGACGGAATTACTTCCGACTTTGGACAATTTCGAAAGAGCACTTCAAATAGAAGCAGACAATGAGCAAACCCGCTCCTTGCTTCAAGGAATGGAAATGGTTTATCGCAGTTTAATCGACGCCTTGAAAAAGGAAGGTCTTGAACCAATTGAAGCAGTTGGAAAAGAGTTTGATCCAAATTTCCACCAAGCAGTAATGCAGGGAGAAGATGAGAATTTTGGCTCCAATATCGTGAGTGCTGAATTCCAAAAAGGATACATGTTAAAGGATCGAGTAATCCGCCCATCAATGGTTAAGGTAAATCAATAAACCTACATATTAATACCTAGGAGGAAAAGGGAAATGAGTAAAATTATCGGTATTGACCTTGGTACAACAAACTCATGTGTTGCAGTTCTTGAAGGCGGCGAACCAAAGGTTATTCCAAATCCGGAAGGAAACCGCACAACCCCATCTGTTGTCGCTTTTAAAAACGGCGAACGTCAAGTAGGGGAAGTTGCAAAACGTCAAGCGATTACAAACATTAACACCCTAATGTCTATTAAACGTCATATGGGTACTGACTACAAAGTAGAAGTAGAGGGAAAGAATTATACTCCACAAGAGGTTTCAGCAATCATCCTTCAATATTTAAAATCCTATGCTGAAGATTATCTTGGTGAACCTGTAACAAAAGCTGTTATTACTGTACCAGCTTACTTTAATGACGCAGAGCGCCAAGCTACAAAAGATGCAGGTAGAATTGCTGGTTTAGAAGTTGAGCGTATCATTAATGAGCCAACTGCTGCTGCACTTGCATATGGTTTAGATAAAACAGATCAAGACCAAACCATTCTTGTTTACGATCTAGGCGGCGGTACATTCGACGTTTCTATCCTTGAACTAGGTGATGGCGTATTTGAAGTAAAATCAACTGCAGGTGATAACCGTCTTGGCGGAGATGACTTTGACCAAGTTATTATTGACTACTTAGTAGAGCAATTCAAAAAAGAAAATGGTATTGACCTTTCTCAAGATAAAATGGCATTACAGCGTTTAAAGGATGCTGCTGAAAAGGCGAAAAAGGATTTATCCGGAGTAGCTTCAACACAAATTTCTTTACCGTTTATTACTGCTGGCCAAGCTGGTCCACTTCACCTTGAAGTAACAATGACCAGAGCTAAGTTTGATGAGCTATCTGCTCACCTTGTTGAACGTACAATGGGACCAACTCGTCAAGCATTAAGTGATGCTGGTATATCACCATCACAGCTTGATAAGGTAATTCTTGTTGGAGGCTCAACTCGTATACCTGCTGTTCAAGAAGCAATTAAAAAAGCTACTGGACAGGAACCACATCGCGGTGTTAACCCGGATGAAGTTGTAGCGATGGGTGCAGCGGTCCAAGGTGGCGTTATCACTGGTGATGTTAAGGATGTAGTTTTACTTGACGTTACACCATTATCACTTGGTATCGAAACAATGGGCGGTGTATTTACAAAGTTAATCGACCGTAATACAACGATTCCAACATCAAAATCACAAGTATTCTCAACTGCAGCAGATAACCAAACAGCTGTTGATATCCATGTTCTTCAAGGTGAACGTCCAATGGCAAATCTAAATAAAACATTGGGCCGCTTCCAATTATCCGATATTCCACCAGCTCCACGTGGAATTCCACAAGTTGAAGTAACGTTTGATATCGATAAGAACGGTATCGTTAATGTACGTGCTAAAGATCTTGGCACAAATAAAGAGCAGCAAATTACAATTAAATCTTCAACTGGTCTTTCTGATGAAGAAATTCAAAAAATGGTTAGAGAAGCTGAGGAAAACGCTGAGGCTGACAAACAGCGTAAAGAAGAAGTGGAACTACGCAATGAAGCTGACCAATTAGTCTTTACTACTGAAAAAACATTAAAAGACTTAGAAGATAAGGTGGATGCTGCTGAAGTTGCAAAAGCAAATGAAGCAAAAGAAGCTTTAAAAACAGCGATTGAACAAAATGATCTTGCTGAAATCCGTGCTAAAAAAGACGCTTTACAAGAAATTGTTCAAGCGTTAACTGTTAAGCTTTATGAACAAGCTGCCCAGGCTGCTCAAGGAGCACAAGGTGCAGAAGGCGGAAACGCGGGCCCTAAAGATGACAACGTAGTGGATGCTGAATTTGAAGAAATCAAAGAAGAAAAATAAAATCTTTTTTAAACCTAAGAAAAAGTCAAAGTCAGCATCGGCTTTGATTTTTTCTTTGTAATTTATGTTTTTATTGTGTTAGAATAATCTTTATGTGACAGATTCGGGAGTGGTAATCATGAGTAAACGAGATTACTATGAGGTGCTTGGTGTTAGTAAAAGCGCTTCTAAGGATGAAATAAAAAAAGCATATCGGAAGCTCTCAAAACAATATCATCCAGATATTAACAAAGAGCCTGATGCTGCAGATAAATTTAAAGAACTCGCTGAAGCTTATGAGGTTTTAAGCGATGATCAGAAAAAGGCACATTATGATCAATTTGGTCATACTGATCCAAATCAAGGTTTTGGCGGCGGCGCTGATTTCGGTGGTGGTTTCGGCGGCTTTGAAGATATTTTTAATACCTTTTTTGGCGGCGGCGGCGGGTCACGCAGGCGCGATCCAAATGCCCCTAGACAAGGTGCAGACCTACAGTACACCATGACCATTTCTTTTGAAGAAGCTGCTTTCGGAAAAGAAACAGACATTGAAATACCGCGTGAAGAAACCTGCGGTACATGCAGTGGGTCTGGTGCAAAAAAGGGAACAAAGCCTGAAACATGTCAACATTGTCAAGGAACAGGACAGTTAAATGTTGAACAGAACACACCTTTCGGCAGAGTAGTTAATCGCCGTATTTGCCACCATTGTAACGGCACAGGTAAAGAAATTAAACATAAATGTTCAACCTGTGGCGGAACTGGTAAAGTGAAAAAACGGAAAAAAATTCATGTTAAGATCCCTGCAGGAATAGATGATGGTCAACAATTAAGAATCTCCGGACAAGGTGAGGCCGGTATTAACGGAGGCCCTTCAGGAGATTTATATATTGTTTTCCACGTTAGAGAACATGAGTTTTTTGAGAGAGATGGCGACGATGTTTATTGTGAAATGCCAATCACCTTTGTTCAAGCATCGCTTGGTGATGAAATCGAAGTCCCAACCTTGCATGGCAAAGTAAAAGTAAAGGTCCCATCTGGTACGCAGACAGGAACAAAATTCCGACTCAAGGGTAAGGGAATTCCAAATGTACGTGGATATGGAACCGGGGATCAGCACATAATTGTCCGCATTATTACTCCGACTAAGTTAACCGATAAACAAAAGCAACTTCTTCGTGAATTTGCTGAGCTTAGTGGAAATTCACCAATTGGTGAACATGAAGAAGGTTTCTTCTCAAAAGTAAAACGAGCCTTTAAAGGCGAGTAAGGATTGGAGTTGGTAGAATGAAGTGGTCTGAACTTAGTATTCACACTACAAACGAAGCGATTGAACCAATATCGCATATTTTACATGAGGCCGGTGCTAGCGGTGTAGTTATTGAAGATCCTTTTGAACTAACAAAGGAGAGGCAAGATCAGTTCGGGGAAATCTACCAACTCAATCCTGATGATTACCCTGAAGAAGGAGTTATCATTAAAGCGTATCTGCCTGTTAACAGCTTCTTAGGCGAAACGGTAGACGCGATTAAAGAATCGATTAATAACCTTATTATTCATAATATTGATATTGGAATAAATAAAGTGACCATTAGTGAAGTGAACGAGGAAGAATGGGCAACAGCATGGAAGAAATACTATCATCCTGTTAAAATTTCAGAAAAGTTTACGATTGTTCCTACTTGGGAGATATATACTCCAGTCAGCAGTGATGAATTGATTATTGAATTGGATCCAGGAATGGCCTTTGGAACTGGAACGCACCCAACCACGGTAATGTGTATTCAAGCTCTTGAAAGAACAGTTCAACCTGGTGACAGGGTAATTGATGTTGGAACGGGTTCTGGTGTGCTAAGTATTGCTGCAGCTATGCTCGGTGCAGAAGATGTTCGTGCCTATGATCTAGATGAAGTTGCTGTAACATCAGCGCGACTCAACATAAAGCTTAATAAAGTAAGAGAAAAGGTAACCACTTCGCAGAATAACCTTTTAGATTGCGTAGAAGAGAATTCAGCTGACGTGGTTGTGGCAAATATATTAGCTGAAGTTATTTTACGTTTTACAGATGATGTAGCACATGTTGTGAAACCTGGAGGAACTTTTATTGCCTCAGGAATTATTCAGCAGAAGAAAGATCAAGTAAAGGAAGGACTCATTCAGTCCGGCTTTGAAATCATCGAAACCATCTTAATGGAAGATTGGGTTGCGATTATTGCTAAAAGGGTATAATGCTGTAAAAAGGGGATAATACCCCTTTTTTCTATTTCTCTGCTTTTAATGTTACATTCATTGCAGTAAAATAAAGAGTAAAATGTTTTAGAGGGGTGCATCGTGTGCAACGGTACTTTGTTAAACAACGAGCAATTGAAAATCGTTTTGTGATTGATGGTGATGACCGTCATCATATTATTAAGGTAATGCGCATGGAAATTGGGGACAAAATCATTTGTGTTGATCCAGAAGGAAATGCTGCAGTTTGTGAAATTGCAAAAATTACCGATGAACAAGTCGTTGCAGACGTTGTACAATGGAAAGATGAGAAGTCGGAGCTTCCTATTTCAATTACGATTGCAAGCGGACTTCCAAAAGGGGACAAACTTGAATGGATTATTCAAAAAGGTACTGAACTTGGTGCCCACGAGTTTATTCCTTTTGCAGCACGTCGTTCTGTCGTAAAATGGGATGATAAAAAAGCCGGTAAAAAAGTAGAGAGATGGCAAAAAATCGCCAAAGAAGCTGCGGAACAATCCCATCGTGGAATTGTACCTGAAATTATAAGCCCGATGAATTTTAAAGCTTTGATAGAAAAAAGCAAAAATTTTCATTATAAATTAGTTGCTTTCGAGGAAGAAAGCAGAAGCGGTGAAACTTCTATTTTTTCAGCAACATTACAAAAAATGAAACCAGGGGAATCACTGCTCTTAGTTTTTGGTCCTGAGGGCGGGCTTGCAGAAGATGAGGTCCACCTTCTACAGAAAAATGATTTTACCCTATGCGGCTTAGGTCCGCGTATTTTAAGAACGGAAACGGCGCCCTTATATGCTCTAGCGGCGATTTCCTACCATTTTGAATTAATGAGGAGATGAATAAAATGCCAACAGTCGCTTTTCATACACTTGGATGTAAGGTGAATCATTATGAGACTGAAGCAATCTGGCAATTGTTCAAGCAAGAAGGCTATGATCGAGTTGATTTTGAATCAATTTCTGATGTCTATATTATTAATACTTGTACGGTAACAAATACTGGCGATAAAAAAAGCCGCCAAGTAATTAGACGGGCTGTCCGTAAAAATCCTGATGCCGTCATTTGTGTTACAGGATGTTATGCTCAAACATCACCTGCTGAGATTATGGCGATACCTGGTGTTGATATTGTAGTAGGAACCCAGGATCGGGTGAAAATGCTTGAATACATTGAACAGTTTAAAACAGAACGCCAGCCAATAAATGGTGTAGGCAATATTATGAAAAATCGTGTTTACGAAGAGCTTGATGTTCCTGCGTTTACGGATCGTACACGTGCTTCATTGAAAATCCAAGAGGGCTGTAATAACTTCTGTACCTTCTGTATTATCCCTTGGGCACGCGGGTTAATGAGATCCCGTGACCCAAAGGAGGTTATTCGTCAAGCACAGCAGCTTGTGGATGCAGGGTATAAAGAAATCGTATTAACCGGGATTCACACAGGCGGCTACGGTGAGGATATGAAGGATTACAATTTAGCCTTGCTGCTCCGTGATTTAGAAGCCCAAGTTAAAGGACTTGCAAGACTTCGGATTTCATCTATTGAAGCAAGTCAAATTACTGATGAAGTGATTGAGGTAATCAAACATTCAAATATTATCGTTCGTCATTTGCATATCCCAATTCAGTCCGGATCAAATACTGTATTAAAAAGAATGCGTCGTAAATATACAATGGAATTCTTTGGTGAAAGATTAGACCGTCTGAAAGAAGTACTTCCGGGTCTTGCTGTTACATCTGACGTTATTGTTGGCTTTCCTGGTGAAACAGAAGAAGAATTTATGGAAACATATAATTTTATTAAGGATCATAAGTTTTCAGAACTACATGTTTTCCCTTATTCAAAGCGTACTGGAACACCTGCAGCACGAATGGAAGACCAAGTTGATGAAGAGGATAAAAATAAACGTGTTCACCAGTTAATTACTCTCTCTGATCAGTTAGCGAAAGAATATTCTTCGAAATTTGAAGATGATGTATTAGAAATAATTCCAGAAGAAGAATTCAGCGATGGGTTATATGTAGGGTATACAGATAATTATCTAAAAGTAGTTTTCCCTGCAAAAGAAGAAATGATTGGTAAACTCGTTAAAGTGAAAATTACAAAAGCTGGTTATCCTTATAATGAAGGACAATTTGTCAAAATTGTTGAAGATGATATAAAAGCAGAAGTATTTACAAGAGAAGAAGCAGCAATGTAAGGACCTTGTTTGGTCCTTTTTTTTATTTTGATTTGGGTACTCTAATGTTAGTATCAAAATTTTATAAACTACAGAGTAGAAAAGGGGCAAGTGAAAATGGCTACTACCAATGTTGCTGCAATGATTGACCATACATTGTTAAAAGCGGATGCAACCCGCCAGCAAATCGAAACCCTATGCCAAGAGGCAATAGAACATAAATTTTTTTCAGTTTGTGTAAATCCAACTTGGGTAAGCACAGCTAGAGAGTTACTTAACGGAAGCGGCGTTAAGGTGTGCACGGTTATTGGATTCCCATTAGGCGCTACAACTCCGGAAACAAAAGCTTTTGAGACAAATAATTCGATAGAAAATGGCGCAGATGAAGTGGATATGGTTATCAACATCGGTGCTTTGAAAGATGAAAATGATCAGTTAGTAGAAAAAGATATTCGTGCAGTTGTTGAAGTTGCAAAAGGCAGAGCTTTAACAAAGGTTATAATCGAAACAAGCTTGCTTACAAGGGAAGAAAAAATTCGCGCCTGTGAGCTTGCTGTAAAGGCTGGTACAGACTTTGTAAAAACTTCAACAGGATTCTCAACTGGCGGTGCTACAGTTGAAGATATTAAGCTGATGAGGGAAACTGTTGGACCTAATATTGGAGTAAAAGCCTCTGGGGGAGTCCGTAATACCGAAGATACGGAAAAAATGATTCAAGCTGGAGCTACGAGAATTGGTGCAAGCGCGGGAGTAGCAATTCTAAAAGGATTAACATCTACTTCTGACTACTAAAAAAGACGGCCAAGGCCGTCTTTTAGTTATATATTTGTTTTTCCACCGTGTATCTTTAAAATCATTTCACCAAATTTAGTTGCAAATGGCAAAACCATTATCGATGAAACCACATTAAAAATTACACTAATGTGTGCTAACTGAATCATCTTTTCATCTGCTAATAAATGTGCATTTTCAGACAAATAAGGAATAAAGGGAGTAAAGATCAGAACGCCGGCCACATTCAGCCAAACATGAGCAAATGCCGCCAATCTTGATTCTTTCCCACCTCCAATCGAAGCGATTAGTGCTGTGATACATGTCCCAATATTGGCCCCAAATACGATTGCAATCCCGGCATCAAGATGAAGTAGACCTGCAGTTAAAAAACCCATAGTGATACCTGTCATAGCTGTACTTGATTGAATAATTGCCGTAATAAATGCTCCAGTTATAATACTTAGTAAAATATTGTCATTAATAGAGAGGATAAAATTATTGATAAATGGGAGTCCGGTCAATGGCTTAGCTAAAAGTTCAAAGCCTTTCATTGCTGTAAATACTGAGGCGATTCCAAAGGTGACCATTCCGATACTTCTAACTTTAATTGATTTAAAAAAGGTAAGTAATGCTCCAATAATAGCGAGTGGTACTAAAACTTTATCAAGATTGAAGGTTATCAGTTCCGTTTTAAATGTGGTTCCGATATTTGTTCCTAGGATAATTCCGATGGATTGAGGAAAAGTCATGATCTTTGCTGAAATTAATCCAATTGTGATAACCATTACTGCCGAACTGCTCTGTAATAATGCAGTAACAAAGGTGCCTGTCACCATACCTTTTAGTGGTGTACTTGTAAGTTTGGTCAGCCATCCTTTTAATTTATTCCCTGACAAATTAAATAATCCGAATCTTATTATGGTCATGCCAAAGATAAATAATAAGATAAATAATATAAATAATAGTATGTAAAGCATGTCTTCACCCCTCTCTTAATTGTATGCCTGAGGGAGTGGGACATGTCAGGTTTATGGTGGGTTGTTCAAAAAATTGTGGATATATGAATAAAAATATCAAAAGCTTGTTTCAACTCTAGAAATACAGTTGACCTTGTTTCTAGGATATATTATAATTGCAAGGTACATGGATTGAATGTAAGTGTGTTGTGTTTCGGAGGGAGGGAAAGAGAATGTCTAAAACCGTCGTTAAGAAAAACGAATCGCTTGAAGATGCTCTTCGTCGCTTCAAACGTACAGTATCAAAAACTGGTACTTTGCAAGAGGCAAGAAAGCGCGAATTCTACGAAAAGCCAAGTGTAAAGCGTAAGAAAAAGTCTGAAGCAGCAAGAAAACGTAAGTTCTAAGAGAGGGTGTAATTTATGAGTCTTCTCGAGCGTTTAAATAGTGACATGAAACAAGCGATGAAAAATAAGGAAAAAGACAAACTCACAACGATTCGGATGGTAAAAGCTTCATTGCAAAATGAAGCGATTAAGCTTGGAACAAAAGAGCTTTCTGAAGAAGTAGAGTTAACTATCCTTTCTCGCGAAGTGAAGCAACGCAAAGAATCCCTCCATGAATTTGATAAAGCAGGTCGTCAAGACCTTGTTGATAAATTGCGTGCAGAGTTGGCTATCGTCGAACTGTATTTACCGAAGCAGCTTTCCGAAGAAGAGTTGTCAGAAATTGTTAAAGAAACAGTCTCTGAAGTCGGTGCAAAATCAAAAGCGGATATGGGAAAAGTGATGGCTGCCATTATGCCTAAAGTAAAGGGTAAAGCAGACGGGTCACTTGTAAATAAATACGTACAACAACACCTTTCATAATTATTCTGACAACCAAAGCCGCAAGCGTTTAGCTTGCGGTTTTTCAATGTTTTGGATAATTTGAAACTTATTTGGCAATAGAACGTATACATAGTGTCGACATGAAGGGAGGGTAATTATGGTTGAGTTTCTAACAAACCCAATCGTTGTAACACTGCTATTAACAATTGCAGGGACCGCTATTGTCTATGAGTTGTTTTCATCAAAGTTTGGAATATCAGGATTCATAGGTTTATTTGCACTACTTCTTTTCTTTTACGGACATTTCCAGGCAGGTCTTGCCGGTTTTGGAACCATTATGTTGTTTGCGGTTGGAATCATGCTGATTTTTTTAGAATTTTTTCTTCCAGGAGCTATTTCGGGCACACTTGGTTTGGCTGCTTTAATTGCAAGTCTGTTTCTTGCCGGAGAAAATCCATTGAATATGGGAATCTCTATTTTCATTGCAATTTGTATTTCGATTGCTGTCCTATTTTTTATGATCAAGGTCATGCGCAAAAAAGTGGTTTTATTTAATCGAATGATTCTGTTTGATACAGCTAAAAAAGAAGATGGCTATGTCTCTAACGTAAATCGTACAGATTTATTAGGCAAAGAAGGTATTGCATTGACAGTCTTAAGACCTTCTGGAACAGCAGTTTTTAATAATGAGAGAATCGATGTTGTAAGTGAAGGCGATTTCATTGATCAAAATGCTAAAATCACTGTAATAAAGGTTGAAGGTGTACGTATCGTAGTTAGAAAAATAAACTAGTCTTTAGAGGAGGTAAGTGCGGTGGAATTAACGAGTGGAAGTTTATTTATGATTGGAATTATAATTGTTGCGCTAATTTTTCTTGGGATACTATTGTCATTTGTTCCGGTTATGCTTTGGGTATCTGCCCTTGCTGCAGGGGTTCGAATCAGTATATTTACATTAGTAGGGATGAGACTTAGACGGGTTACACCGAGCCGGGTTGTAAATCCGCTTATTAAGGCACATAAGGCGGGACTAAATGTTACAACCAATCAGCTCGAAAGTCACTACCTAGCAGGCGGGAATGTGGATAGAGTGGTAAATGCTTTAATCGCTGCACATCGTGCAAATATTGAGTTATCATTCGAACGTTGTGCAGCAATTGACCTTGCAGGACGTGACGTCTTAGAAGCTGTGCAAATGAGTGTAAATCCAAAAGTAATCGAAACCCCATTCATCGCAGGTGTTGCTATGAATGGAATTGAAGTAAAAGCAAAAGCAAGAATTACCGTTCGGGCTAATATCGACCGACTTGTCGGAGGTGCGGGTGAAGATACTGTAGTAGCTCGTGTAGGTGAAGGGGTTATATCCACGATTGGTTCCTCACTTGACCATAGTAAAGTACTAGAGAGCCCTGAACTGATTTCACAAACAGTCTTAGCTAAAGGATTAGATTCTGGTACAGCTTTTGAAATTCTATCGATTGATATTGCCGATGTTGATTTAGGCAGAAACATCGGTGCTGAGCTGCAAACAGAGCAGGCGGAAGCCGATAAGAAAATTGCCCAGGCAAAAGCAGAAGAGCGCAGGGCGATGGCTGTAGCTACAGAGCAGGAAATGAAGGCAAGAGTAGAAGAAATGAGAGCAAAGGTTGTCGAGGCGGAGGCAGAAGTGCCGCTTGCTATGTCAGAAGCATTAAAATCGGGTAACATCAGTGTCATGGAATATATGAATTATAAAAATATTTCTGCTGATACCGATATGCGCGGATCTATCGGCAAGATGACAGGTGATAAAAAAGACGACCGCTAAACCGCCGATTGATTTTGATCAGAAGGAGGGTGGGGCATGGAAACAATATTATTTTTGATTATCGCAGGAATTCTCTCATCGATTTTCGGAAAGGCAAAGGGTAAGAGTAATCCTGGACGAACAAAGCCTTTTACTGCAAAAGGGTTTACTGATATTCGCACCCAAGTTGAACAACAAATGAGGAATAAGCCGGGAAAACCTGGTCAAATCTCTGTGGGTCAGCCTGCAAGAGCAGATACTATTTTGCAAAGTATAGAGGGGAAAAATCTAGAAATAAAGCAAAAGCCAGTTGTTCCAATAAAACAACTGGAGCAGCCGGGTGAACCCACTTTGTTAAAAGTTGATTCTGAGGATGTTTCACTTGAAAAACCTGATGGAAAAACGATTATTAATGGGATTATTTGGGCGGAAATTCTAGGTGAACCACGGGCCAAAAAGCCATATATTTCGAGAAACCGCTAAATGGATAATTTCAAAATCCCCCTGGTATAAAAAGAAAAAGAAGTGCTAGAACCCCCTTTCATTTCATAATATGAGATGAAAGGGGGTTCTTTTTTTATGGCAAAAAAATGGGGCCTGCGTGTCCGGAACTGGATGGCACAAAAAATGGATCTTCCTCAAGATGTCATGATGGATTTACCGCGAATCACAATGATTGGGCAAATCCATATTTACATCGAGAATCATAGAGGGTTGATCACCTTTACTGATAAAGAATTACGGCTGTTGTTAAAGCAGGGCCAATTACAAATAAGAGGAAAGTCTTTCGTAATAAAAACTATTTTACCTGAAGAAATTTTGCTTGAAGGAAAAATTGATCAGGTCCTATATATAAATGAAAATCCAGGAGGAACAAAATGAAAAACCAATGGATCGAATTCATATCTGGCAAAGTAACCGTTAAAGTATCAGGAAAAGGCATAGAAAGATTCATAAATGTCTTAATCAGAAACGGTCTGATTGTATGGAATGTAAAACGACATGGGACTGAAACAATAACCTTCACAATGAGGCTTCAGGATGCATTAAAAATTCGGCGTTATGCAAGAGAAAGAGATTGCTCAATTACATTTTTAAAAAGGGCAGGTATGCCTTTTTTATTTAAACGATTATTGAAAAATAGTGGTTTTGCCGGCGGAGCTCTGCTCTTTTTGTTATTAATTATGTTTTTATCAAATGTCATTTGGGGAATTGAAATAAAAGGAGCAAAGCCAGCGACAGAGTATCAGATTCGCAAAGAATTGGACAAGATGGGCGTGAAAATAGGAAAAGTCCAATTTTTTGTGGATAACGTGGAAGGGATTCAAAGGAAATTGACTAATAAAGTTGGTAACCTTACTTGGGTAGGTGTGGAATTAAAGGGGACAACCTACCATCTTCAAGTGGTTGAGAAGAAAGAACCTGAAAAGCCAGAACAACTTGCACCACGTAATCTGGTTGCAAAAAAGAAAGCTGTTATTGAATCTATGTATGTTGAAACAGGACAAAAAAAGGTCGATATACATGATCATGTAGAGGCTGGGCAATTGCTAGTATCCGGAGTAATTGGAAAAGAAGGGCAAACACAGCAAGTTGCAGCTGTTGGAGAGGTTTGGGGGGAAACGTGGTACAGGAGCCATGTTGAATTGCCGTTAAAAACCAAATTCTTTGTATTCAATGGTCAGGAGAAAGAAAAATTATCATTAATCTTAGGGAAGCTAGAAATCCCTATTTGGGGTTTTGGCGAACCAGATTTCCAGGAATACGAATCGGACAGGGATGTGAGCAAAATCCATTTCCTAAAATGGGAGTTGCCCATTTCCATTGGAAATGAAACATTGAGAGCACGTGAAGAGACAACCCGTATTTATACAGAAAAAGAAGCTGAAAAAAATGCACTTGAATTAGCAAAAGATAAAATAAAAAGTGTGTTGGATGAAGAAGCTATCATTAAAGACCAAAAAATTTTACACAAAGAGTTCGTAAATGGTAAAGTTATCCTAGATATCCATTTTAAGATAATCGAAAATATAGCGGTTGGACAACCAATACCTAAGGAGACTACTGAATGACAGTTAACTTAAAAACAATAAAAGTACAACTTGAAAATCCAACAGAAGCGATAGCTCTCTTAGGCAACGCGGATTCAAATTTAAAAATAATTGAAGAAGAACTACAAGTATCCATCGTCACACGCGGCGAGTCAGTTAGCTTATCTGGTGATGAGGAAAGAGTAGTAATTGCCAGTCAAATTCTTGATAAGCTTATTTTTGTTATTAGAAAGGGTGTAACCATTAGCCAAAGAGATGTCTTGTCAGCAATCCAAATGGCGCAAAAAGGTACACTGGATTACTTTGATAATCTCTATGACGAGGAAATTGCTAAGAATGTAAAAGGAAAGGTTATTCGAATCAAGACGCTTGGACAAAGACAATATGTAATGGCCATAAGGCAAAATGATCTTGTATTTGGGATTGGTCCTGCAGGAACAGGGAAAACATATTTAGCCGTCGTAATGGCGGTCAATGCGTTGAAGAATGGGCAAGTCAATAAGATCATTTTAACAAGGCCAGCAGTGGAGGCGGGAGAAAGCCTTGGATTTTTACCAGGTGACTTAAAAGAAAAGGTTGATCCCTATTTACGCCCCTTATATGACGCGCTGAATGACATTCTTGGTGCTGAACATACACAAAGATTAATTGAACGTGGAACAATTGAAATTGCTCCACTAGCCTATATGAGGGGGCGGACATTAGATGATGCCTTTGTCATTTTAGATGAAGCCCAAAATACCACCCATGCCCAAATGAAGATGTTTTTAACACGTCTTGGTTTTGGTTCAAAAATGGTCATTACTGGTGACCAAACACAAATAGATTTACCAAAAGGGGCTAAGTCTGGATTAATCGCTGCCGAGAAAATCTTGTTGGGGGTCAATGGTATTTCATTTGTTTTCTTAGAACAAAGCGACGTGGTTCGTCATCCTCTAGTAGGAAGAATTATTGAAGCTTATGAAAAGAAACCACTGCAAAGTTAAAGTGTTGAATGGAGGGATAAACCTATTTAGGGTTTATCCCTTTTGCCATATAATCATAACAATTGCCATGGGAAAATGGCTCATATTTTATTAGAGGATGAAACTTAAGGGAAAAACTGTTATCATTTTACATAAAGCGTAATCACATACTTGACTAGGGTTATTTAGGTGCTTTGGGGGGAGTTCGTTGAAAAAGATACAGCAATACTTAATTCAAATAAAAAAGCTTCTAGATTATACCTTCTTCAGAGTATTGTTTTTTGTTATTTTAGGAGTAATCCTATTTACCTCTATGTACGGAAACGTAAAGCCTGAGAAACTTGATATAAGTCTTTTAACGGTAGCGGATAAAACCATTCGATCTCCAGCAACAGTAGAAGATAAAATCAGTACAGAAAAAAAACGTCAAGAGGCATTGGATCAAGTTCAGGACGTCTATACTGTGAAAAAGGAATATTCCACGAATCAGGTAGATTTAATTACATCGATTTTTGACTCTGCTTCAGAGGTAAATGATGAAATAGAGGATAAAACGAAGAAACAAAATGTGCTTGATGAAGACTTTATTGATATTGTTGAACCAACAGTTGAAGAAGAAGTGACCATGTTAAAGGGGAAATTAACTGATCGCGTAATCAAGGATCTTTCAGAGCGTGTTTTTACTGCACTGGTACAAGCTAGCAATGATGAATTATCGATTGCAAAAGATTTAACGGTGACAGCCATTAATAATGTTATGAACAAAAGAATCTCTGCGGATGACGTAGAGAATGCCAAAAAAAGTTTAGAAGAAGAATTAAAATTCACCACCTTAAATGGCGACTTAAAAAGTGCAGCAATAGAATTAGGAAGATATGCTGTCATTCAAAATGAGTTTTATGACCCGGAGGCAACCGAAGAGCTGCGAAAACAAGCAGCGGAATCAGTTGAATCTGTAAAAATCCTGCAAGGGCAAATTATTATTGAAGAGGGTAAATTAATTCGTCAGGAAGAATTCCGTCAGTTAGAACTAGTTGGTCTATTAGATAATAAACAATCATACAAACCGTTTATTGGTTTAATGATTCTTCTATCCATTATACTGACCTCAATTTACTTTTATTTCTATCAATTGAAGGAGCATCCAGAAAAGAGACAGACAAATCTTCTCTTGTTTGGGATTGTTTTTATCTTGACGTTTTTCATTTTGAAACTTATCAGTATGCTGCAAATTTTTAACTATTCGGGTATAGGTTACTTGTTCCCTGCTGCAATGGGTGGGATGCTAATCAAGATATTAATAGATGAGAAGTTAGCGATTCTCTCGTCCATCATTTTTTCGATTTTCGGAAGTATTTTATTTAATGAAGGGGTCTCTGGAACACTAAATTTTTCAGTTGGAATTTATATATTGTTTAGTGCTCTAGCAGGTGTGCTCTTTTTAAGCGGACAAAATCAGCGCTCAAAAATTCTACAAGCTGGATCACTTGCCGCTGCTGTGAATCTATTCACCATTTGGGCACTAATGTTTTTGCCTAATGGACAATTTTCCGGGTTAGAATATGGGTATTATATTTTAACAGCCATTTTTTCTGGAATTGGTTCAGCTGTTCTGACGATGGGGTTATTACCACTCTTGGAAACCAGCTTTGGTATCCTCTCAACCATGAAATTGATTGAGCTTTCTAATCCAAATCATCCACTTTTACGAAAAATATTAATGGAAGCACCAGGAACCTATCACCATAGTGTGATGGTGGCAAATCTAGCAGATGCAGCATGCGAAGCGATAGGAGCAAATGGTTTATTGGCCAGAGTAGGCTGTTATTACCATGATATCGGTAAAACAAAACGGCCAAACTTTTTCATAGAAAACCAAATGCACCATGACAATCCACATGATCGTCTGCAACCGGATAAAAGTGCAAATATCATTATTTCACATGTTACAGATGGGTCAGCTATATTAAAAAAATACAACATGCCAAAAGAAATTATTCACATTGCAGAACAACATCACGGTACGACACTTTTGAAGTTCTTTTACCATAAGGCGCTTCAAGACGGAGAAGAGGTAAATGAAGAGGATTACCGATATCCTGGACCAAAACCACAGACAAAAGAATCCGCTATTGTCGGAATTGCTGATAGTGTAGAAGCAGCGGTTAGATCTCTGAACCAGCCTACACCAGAAACAATCGAGTCGCTTGTTAAGAAAATTGTTTCCGATCGGCTCCAGGATGGGCAATTAAATGAATGTGAGTTAACCTTAAAAGAATTAGAAACCGTATCCCACTCTTTTTGTGAAACCTTAAAGGGAATTTTTCACTCTAGAATCGAATATCCAGAAATGACAAAGAAGGTGGTTGAAGTATGAACAAGTTGATGATTGATTTAGTAGATGAAACGGGTCAACTGTTAGACGAGCAAATGAAAGACATTGAAAAACTATTGAATTTTGCAGCTGAAAAGGAACATGTCGAGGACAATAGCGAGGTTTCGGTTACGTTTGTGTCCAATGAAAGAATTCACGAAATTAACCGTGAGTATAGAGACAAAGACGCCCCTACGGATGTGATTTCATTCGCGATGGAAGAACTCGGTGAGGGTGAAATTGAATTGATAGGGGAGGAGCTTCCTCGTGTCTTGGGAGATATTATCATCTCCATCCCAAAGGCTGAAGAGCAAGCCAGGGAATATGGGCATTCATTTATTCGTGAACTTGGCTTTTTATCTGTCCATGGTTTTCTTCATCTTCTTGGCTATGACCACATGGAAAAAGAAGAGGAAGAAAAAATGTTCTCTCGACAAAAGGAAATTTTAGACGCTTATGGACTCACGAGATAAGCATGTTCATTTATGGAAATCTTTTTCTTTTGCCATAGCCGGAATTAAGACAGCCCTTTGGTCTGAGAGAAATATGCGCATCCATTTTTTTGTATCTTTAATCGCAATTGGTTGTTCCATTTTCTTTTCAATTAGTAAAATGGAATGGTTATTTGTTATTGTAGCAATAGGTGGAATCTTCTCATTAGAAATGGTGAACACAGCAATTGAGCGGGTTGTTGATTTAGTTACCGAGGATTACCACCAACTTGCTAAACAAGCGAAAGACTTAGCGGCCGGAGCGGTATTTATTTATGCTATTACAGCCGTTTTAATTGGAACCATGATCTTTTTACCGTATTTTTTTAGATGGTTAATTTGAAATGGTATTGCGAATTCGGTACAATAACTTATCAGCTTTGTACGATTAAGGGAAGTTAGCTGACTTTTATGAAAATTCAAATTTTTATATTACTTTTTCGCTACAAGTGATGATTTTGTGACATTTTTAGGGTAAAATAAAGAAAGCGGCAGATTATTGCTGGAAGGGAAGAATGAACTTTGAACATCGAGAATTTAATCGAAGAATCAAAGAAAGCAAGAGAAAAAGCATATGTTCCTTATTCTAAATTTGGGGTAGGAGCAGCTTTATTAACAACAGATGGAAAAGTATATCATGGATGTAACATAGAAAATGCCGCTTATAGCATGTGCAATTGCGCTGAACGTACTGCATTGTTTAGTGCGTATTCTCAAGGTGATCGAAATTTTAAAATGCTTGCAGTTGTCGCTGATACTGACCGCCCCTGCTCACCATGTGGAGCATGCCGGCAGGTAATTTCGGAGCTGTGTTCCCAAGACATGAAGGTCGTTTTAACAAACTTAAAAGGTGATATTCAAGAAATTACTGTAGCTGAATTACTTCCAGGCGCCTTTTCTCCGGAGGATTTACATGCTGAGTAATGATAATAAAGGTTATAAATCAGGTTTTATTTCAATAATTGGACGTCCAAATGTAGGAAAGTCAACATTTCTTAACCGAGTTATTGGTCAGAAGATTGCCATTATGAGCGATAAACCGCAAACTACTCGTAATAAAATTCAGGGTGTATTGACGTTAGATGATACCCAAATGGTGTTTATTGACACACCAGGGATTCATAAGCCAAAGCATAAACTAGGCGACTTTATGATGAAAGTTGCACAAAACACATTAAAAGAAGTTGATTTAATCCTTTTTATGGTAAATGCTGAGGAAGGATTTGGCCGTGGTGAAGAATTTATCCTTGAAAAGTTCGAAACCGTCAATACACCAATCTTCCTTGTTATTAATAAAATCGATCAAATACACCCAGATGAATTACTGCCACTAATTGAATCATATAAAGAAAAGTATCCTTTTAAAGAAATTGTTCCTATTTCTGCACTTGAAGGAAATAATGTGGAACGTTTACTAGAACAAATTAAAGTTTATTTACCTGAAGGACCGCAGTATTATCCGGCAGATCAGGTAACCGATCACCCAGAAAGATTTATTATTACAGAATTAATCCGAGAGAAAGCGCTGCACTTAACACGTGAAGAAATTCCTCATTCCCTTGCTGTTGTTCTCGATAAGATGGAACGTCAACACGGAGGTAAGGATATCATTCATGTAATGGCTACTGTTATTGTGGAGAGAGATTCTCAAAAGGGCATCATTATTGGGAAACAAGGGAGTATGCTTAAGGAAATAGGTAAACGTGCCCGAGTCGATATTGAAAATCTTTTAGGCTCAAAAGTATTCTTAGAGCTTTGGGTTAAAGTTCAAAAAGATTGGCGCAATAAAATGTCCCAGCTTCGCGATTATGGCTTCAATGAAGATGAATATTGATATCTAAACCCTAACTAGAATATTTGGGATTATATAAAATTATGCATGGACAACATTAACAAATTTTTCGTCTTATGATTTTTGCTTGGGCAGGCTATGATAATTGTAAGGTTTGGGATTCTTAAAAGGCTAGTCTAAACATGAAAGGTGGGGTTTTCGATGATGGATTTTACGTGGAAAGTATTCCTACAGACAGGTAATATTGACACTTATCTTCTCTATAAAGAGATGGAGAAGGAAAACCAAGAAATACCCGGAAATCAGAATGAAGATCTAGCGCAAATGGATTTTCCCGTTTCATAAGTTTGTCTAATGTATCGGGATGGTGACTATATGCTCCAAAAATGTGAAGGCATTGTCATTAGAACTACAGATTATGGTGAAACAAATAAAATTATTACGTTATATACAAGGGAATGGGGAAAGATTGGTGTTATGGCTAGAGGAGCAAAAAAGCCCAATAGCCGGCTTTCCTCCATTACCCAGCTTTTTACCCACGGCTACTTTCTAGTCCAAAGAGGAACTGGTTTAGGCAGCCTGCAGCAGGGAGAACTGATTACCAGCCTCCGCGGTATTGGTGAAGATATATTCCTAACGGCATATGCTAGTTATATTGTTGAATTGACTGATAAATGTACCGATGATAGAAAACCAAACCCATTTCATTTTGAACTTCTTTTTCAAACGCTTAATTATTTGAATGAAGGATATGATCCTGATATTCTGATGAATATCTATGAAATGAAAATGCTGAATGTATTGGGATTACATCCAATTCTAAATCAATGTTCCGTTTGCGGCAGCACAGACGGACTTTTTTCTTTTTCCATTCGGGAGGGCGGGTTTATATGCCACCGATGTATAGGGAAGGATCCATACCATTATAAATTATCGCCATCATCTGTAAAATTATTACGTCTATTTTATTTTTTTGATCTTGCAAGATTAGGGAACATCTCCGTAAAGCAAGAAACCAAAGATGAGTTAAAACAGGTTATAACAGCGTACTACGAAGAATATTCAGGTCTCTATCTAAAAACAAAGAAATTTCTTCAATCAATGGAAAAATTTCGAAATCAAATATAGCTGCCTTATTGACATTTATTTTAGATTTCGATATTATGTGTCTTAATAATAAATAGTTGCTATGATGGAAAAGAGTACTTAGCAATCTCTATAAAAGCGAACCTAGGATGGTGTGAGCTAGGGAATAGGGACCTAAGGAAGGCGTTCTTGAGCATATCATGTGTATATAACGCACATAAAAGAGGCTGCTTTTACTAGCAGCAAATAGGGTGGAACCGCGGGTAACTCTCGTCCCTATGCTTATCTTAAGCATAGCGACGAGAGTTTTTTATTTTATTGAAGAGGAGTAATGAACATGAAAGTATCAATGGAGCAAATTGTTTCTCACGCGAAACATAGAGGTTTTATTTTTCCAGGTTCAGAAATCTACGGTGGTCTGGCAAATACATGGGATTACGGTCCACTTGGAGTAGAATTTAAAAACAATATTAAACAAGCATGGTGGAAGAAATTTGTTCAAGAATCACCATACAATGTTGGTTTGGACGCAAGCATTCTAATGAACCCAAGAACTTGGGAAGCTTCCGGACATATCGGCAACTTTAACGATCCAATGATAGATTGTAAAAACTGTAAAGCACGCCATCGTGCAGATAAGTTAATTGAAAATGCTCTTGATGAAAAGGGAATCGAAATGATTGTTGACGGACTTCCGTTTGATAAAATGGAGGATCTGGTCAAAGAACATAATATTGCCTGCCCAGACTGCGGCAGCCATGATTTTACCGGCATTCGCCAATTCAATTTAATGTTTAAAACCTTCCAGGGGGTCACAGAGTCTAGCACGAATGAAATTTTTCTTCGCCCAGAAACAGCACAAGGGATCTTCGTTAATTTTAAAAATGTTCAGCGTACGATGAGAAAGAAATTACCTTTTGGGATTGCGCAAATCGGAAAAAGCTTCCGAAATGAAATCACGCCTGGTAACTTTACTTTCCGTACTCGTGAGTTTGAACAAATGGAGCTTGAGTTTTTCTGTAAACCTGGTGAGGACTTGAAATGGTTTGATTATTGGAAGAACTTTGCAGAACAATGGCTTCATTCTTTAGGATTGGATAAGGAAAATTTAAGACTTCGTGATCATTCAGAAGATGAACTATCACATTATAGTAATGCGACTACCGATTTTGAATATAAATTCCCATTTGGCTGGGGAGAACTTTGGGGTGTAGCCTCACGGACGGATTATGATTTAAAGCAGCATATGCAATTCTCTGGTGAAGATTTTAACTATATTGATCCAGAGACAAATGAAAGATATGTTCCTTATTGCATTGAGCCATCTCTAGGTGCGGACAGGGTAACCTTAGCATTTTTAATTGATGCTTATGATGAAGAACAGCTTGAAGATGGAACCTCTAGAACTGTTATGCACTTCCACCCTGCACTTGCACCATTTAAGGCAGCAGTTCTTCCGTTGTCTAAGAAACTTTCTGAGGAAGCAAAGGAAGTGTTCCAAACATTAGCTAAGCATTTCTCCGTTGACTATGATGAAGCAGGTTCAATTGGTAAACGTTACCGAAGACATGACGAAATTGGTACACCATTTTGTATCACCTATGATTTTGACTCGAAAGAAGACAATATGGTAACAATTAGAGACCGAGACACTATGGAACAAACACGCGTACCAATCGCGGAATTAGTTACCTTTATTCAAGAAAAAATTATGTTTTAATCTGATTTTTTGAGGGTGCGGTCCTTACCGCCCCTCTACATAATGTATTAAAAATGGTGGTGAGAAAAATAGAACTGACCAAACGCCAAGAAACGATCATTCAAATTGTGAAGGACAATGGACCGATAACAGGGGAGAATATTGCTGAACAGCTAAACCTAACAAGAGCAACCTTAAGACCTGATTTATCCATCCTAACAATGGCTGGATATTTAGATGCAAGACCGCGTGTGGGGTATTTTTATACAGGAAAATCAGGAACTCAACTTTTGACTGAAAATCTTCAGAAAATACTTGTGAGAGATTATAATTCAATCCCTGTGTTAGTAAAGGAAAATGTTTCGGTATACGATGCGATTTGTACAATGTTCCTTGAGGATGTGGGAACATTATTTGTTGTAGACCAAAACTCTCTTCTGGTTGGTGTGTTATCAAGGAAGGATCTTCTTAGAGCGAGTATTGGCAAACAAGAGCTTACAGCACTACCAATCAACATCATTATGACTAGGATGCCAAATATTACGATGTGTGAAATGGAAGACAATTTAATCGATGTTGCAAAACTACTCATTGATAAACAAATTGATGCTTTACCTATAGTTAAGCCATCAGAAAATGGATATGAAGTAATTGGGAGAATTACCAAGACAAATATTACAAAAGCATTCGTGGCATTGGGGAATGGTTAATAACATCTCAATATCTGAATGTAATGTAGATAATAATAATGGATTTTCCAGAGGAGCTGTTGAGGAAGAATGATTACGCCTGTCATATATGTAGTATCTGATTCAGTGGGGGAAACAGCTGAATTAGTTACAAAAGCAGCAATCAGCCAATTTAATGGGTCAGGAATGACATTGAAAAGATTCCCCTATGTTGAGGATAAGGAACATATTGATGAAGTAGTTTCACTTGTAACGATGGACCACGCTATGATCGCTTTTACTTTGGTAAAACCAGATATGCGTGCGTATATGAAGGAAAAGGCAGACGAAGCAGGAATATATGCAATAGATTTAATAGGTCCGATTATGGATCAAATTCAAATTTTCAGCGGGAAAACTCCACTGTGCGAACCAGGGCTCGTAAGAAAACTGGATGAGGATTACTTTAAAAAAGTCGAAGCCATTGAGTTTGCTGTTAAATATGATGATGGGCGCGACCCTAGAGGAATACTAAAAGCTGATATCGTTTTAATTGGGGTGTCTAGAACGTCCAAAACTCCGTTGTCACAATATTTAGCTTTAAAGCGTTTAAAAGTTGCGAATGTACCGCTTGTTCCCGAAGTTGACCCGCCTGAGGAACTGTATAAGGTACCTGCAGAGAAATGCTTTGGACTTAAAATCAGCCCGCAAAAACTAAATAACATTAGGCGAGAACGATTAATCTCTTTAGGTCTAAATGATCAGGCCAGCTATGCAAATATTGAGAGAATTCGTGATGAATTAACCTTCTTTGAAAAGATTGTAAATAGAATTAATTGTCCAGTTATTGATGTAACCAATAAGGCTGTTGAAGAAACAGCAAATGTAATTCTAAATTACTTTCATAAAAGAAGAGCTTAACACATAATCTTAGATTATGTGTTTTTCATTAACAATAAAAAAACTATGGAAAAGTATAAAAGAATGTACTATAATAAAAAATTGTGATAAAAATGAATCTTTTAGGTTTAGACTTGCATGTATACGAATAAACTATTTATTGTTAGATGTCAAGGGAACCTACAGAAAAAAATTCGACATAAGTCTTTTTGGGTCTGCTCCAAAAAGTTAGCATCTTAAAGAAGGAATATGCGGAATGATGTAGAATTATTACTTATACAAAAGGCATTCCAACTATTCTTCAGATGCAGATTCATGCCCGGTTAAAGAGGAAATTGTCGAAATTGCTTCTACATTTTCCGTGTAAGTTCTTTTTATCGCTTCTTATGAACAATAAGACTACATATGGTAATACAACATGGAAATATGTTGATTCCAGAAAAGAAGCAGCGGACTTATTCATCATGAATCATACTGCAAAGGGGGATATTACTGTTACACAGGATATTGGACTGGCTATTTTCGATGATCGAACAAAATTTGATAAAAATTTTGTCGAATAATGCAGGGATTTAGATAGCTCTTGCAGAATATGTACAATGGAGATGTTTTCATGGCAGAGCGGATTGCCGAAGAAAAAATCAATCAAATTCGCCAGGCTGTTGATATAGTTGAAATTATTAGCGAATATATTCAACTGAAAAAACAAGGGCGAAATTACTTCGGATTATGTCCTTTCCATGGAGAAAACTCCCCATCATTTTCCGTTTCATCCGATAAACAAATTTACCATTGCTTTGGCTGTGGAGCGGGAGGAAATGTTTTCTCTTTTTTAATGGAGCTGGAAGGAATCTCATTTCTAGAAGCAGCCATTAAATTAGCTGAAAAGGCTAATATTGACTTACAAGTAAACTTCCCAGTAAATGGGAAGGGGAAGAGTGTTTCTCCGGAACTTCAGACAATGCTTGACGCACATGAGCTGTTAACTAAATTTTACCATCACTTATTGGTAAATACAAAAGATGGTCAACATGCTTTAGAGTATTTGCTGAAGAGAGGATTTACCCGAGAATCGATTGATAAATTTCAAATTGGTTATTCTTTAAATTCATGGGATTTTGTATACAAATTCCTTACCAAAAGGGAATTTTCGCCTGAATTAATGGAAAAAGCCGGGTTGATTATCAAACGAGAAAGAGATGGAACCTATTTTGATCGATTCAGAGATCGAATTATGTTTCCGATTATTGACCGAAATGGAAACAGTATTGCTTTTTCAGGGAGATCTTTAGGGGCGGAGGAGCCCAAATATTTAAATAGTCCTGAGACAGCAATCTTTAATAAAAGCAAAATTTTATATAATTTTCATTTGGCCAAACCAAGTATACGTAAGTTACAGCAGGCAGTTCTTTTTGAAGGATTTGCAGATGTCATTGCTGCTGACAAGTCTGGTGTGGAAAATGGTATCGCTACAATGGGTACCTCCTTGACAGAAGAGCACATCACACTGATACGGCAAAATACCCAGTCCATTACGATTTGTTTTGATTCGGACAAAGCCGGAATTGAAGCCGCATATAGAGCGGGAAATATGCTTATCGGTGCGGGTTGCACCATCAAAGTGGCCATGATGTCAGATGGACTTGATCCAGATGAATATATAAAAAAAAATGGTCCGGAAAAGTTTCGTAACGAGGTAATAGGTGCAAGTCTTACATGGATGGCATTTAAATTTCTTTACTTTCGAAGA
This sequence comes from Neobacillus canaveralius, assembly GCF_047237705.1. Classification (NCBI taxonomy): domain Bacteria; kingdom Bacillati; phylum Bacillota; class Bacilli; order Caryophanales; family Bacillaceae; genus Neobacillus; species Neobacillus canaveralius. The sequence continues at coordinate 1,631,423 of NZ_JBDFLL010000001.1, forward strand.
GGAAAAAATCTTCAAATTGAAGGAGAACGGCTTGCTTATATCGAAACAATACTTAAAGAAATAAGTAAATTGACAAAAGCTGTTGAAAAAGATCATTATTTGCGTCAGCTGGCAACTGAATTTTCGATTTCGTTAGACGCGTTACAACAACAGCTAAAGCAGATTTTCTTTACAGAAAAAAGGAATTCAAGCAGTCAAAATCAGCTGTCCGTCAATAAGCCGCGTGTAATGGTTAAACTGGAGAACAGATTAAAGCCTGCACACTATACTGCTGAAAGGCGATTAATTGCCCATATGCTAAAAGATCGGGATATAGCCTATAAGATTCAGGATGTATTGCAGGGGAACATGTTTAATACTGATGAACATCAGGCAATAATAACTTATCTAATTGGTTTTTACGAAGATCACATGAATCCTGATTCTGGTGCATTTTTAACCTATATTCAAGATGAAAATCTTAGAAGAATAGTCGCTGACATCGAAATGATGTCAATTAATGACGAATTAAGCAATCAAGAATTAACTGATTATATCAAACAGGTGTTGAATTATCAAAAATTGTTAAAGATAAAAGAAAAAGAAGTGGAACTAAAAGAAGCAGAGCGACAAAGTGATTATAGTAAAGCAGCTGCAATTGCAACTGAAATCAGTCAATTGCGTAAATCGCTATAGAATCTATTTTTAGTGTCTTTGATTCTCAGAAGGAGGGGGACATATGGCTGAAAAATCAGCGCGTTCAAAAGAGGCCGAGAATGAATTGACCTTCGAACAAGTAAAAGATCAGTTAACGGTACTGGGTAAAAAAACCGGAGTCCTTGCCTACGATGATATTGCTGAAAGAATGGCAAATTTTGATTTAGAATCCGATCAAATGGATGAATTTTATGAATTCCTAGGTGATCAAGGAATCGAATTAGTAGGAGAAAGTGACGAAGAAGATCCAAACCCTAAGCAATTAGCAAAAGGGGATGACGATGAGTTTGATTTAAATGATCTTAGCGTTCCTCCAGGTGTGAAGATAAACGATCCTGTTCGTATGTACCTTAAAGAGATTGGCCGAGTAGACCTGCTTTCCGCTGAAGAAGAAATAAAATTGGCTAACCGTATAGAGGAAGGCGACGAAGAAGCAAAACGACGCCTGGCTGAAGCTAACCTCCGTCTTGTAGTTAGTATTGCAAAACGTTACGTTGGACGCGGTATGCTCTTTCTTGACTTGATTCAAGAAGGGAATATGGGACTAATCAAAGCAGTTGAAAAATTCGACTATCGCAAAGGATTTAAGTTCAGTACTTATGCTACTTGGTGGATACGTCAAGCCATCACCAGAGCGATTGCTGACCAAGCCAGAACGATCCGTATTCCTGTGCATATGGTTGAAACCATTAATAAACTTATCCGTGTGCAGAGACAATTACTACAGGACCTTGGCCGCGAACCAACTCCAGAAGAGATTGGCGAAGATATGGACCTAACTCCGGATAAAGTTAGGGAAATCTTGAAAATTGCGCAAGAGCCTGTCTCTCTTGAAACACCTATCGGTGAAGAAGATGATTCACACCTTGGTGATTTCATAGAAGACCAAGACGCTACATCACCATCAGAGCATGCTGCATATGAGTTATTAAAAGAGCAGCTTGAAGATGTTCTTGATACCCTTACAGACAGGGAAGAAAACGTCCTTCGCTTACGCTTTGGGCTTGATGATGGTCGTACACGTACTCTTGAAGAGGTTGGAAAAGTTTTTGGTGTAACCCGTGAACGTATTCGACAAATTGAAGCAAAGGCATTGCGTAAATTAAGACACCCTAGTCGAAGCAAACGCCTTAAGGACTTCTTAGAATAAAACTTAAAAAATATAAATGATAGTTTACTTCTTGTAGAAGAGGTAAGCTATTTTTTTAGGTTGGATTTGGAAATGTAAGCACTTTCTATAAGCGCATTTGTATTTATTTTACTGAATTGTTTTACACTTTGCAAATAGATAAAAGTAATCTTTTTTATTAATATCACAAATCACTTTTCTAATAAAGATTAAACATTAACACTTCGCCTAAACAGTATAGACTGCTAACAAGAAAATCATATTCAAAAATAACTTAATTGGTTGTGAATAGGTATAAAGGGGAAGGATAAAAAGGCTGACTTCTTAAAAATATCAGCCATTAATTGCATTTTTTATTAATATTATCGTGACAAAATAAGTTTAGGGCTTTTCCTTCTGAAGTTTTTAAAGTAAAATAGTAGTTGTTTGTAGAAGACTATTTATTTAAAGTTTTACGTACATAAGGGAGGTTATATGATGAATCGAAATCCGGTTATTCCTTACATCCTGATTTTTGTTTTTGGAATCGGACTAATGTTCTTATTGTCTTTCAAAGGCCTCGGGGATATGGATGAGCTTGCCAACGAAAAAGAGGGCGGTACTGAAACAGAACAGGTAGCAAAAGCACCTGAAGAGATTTACACAGGTTCTTGTGTTGGCTGTCATGGTGATGCATACCAAGGGGGAATGGGTCCTGCTCTAAAAGGTGTTGGTGACAGGTTATCCAAGGATGAAATTAAAGAGACGATTACGAATGGAAAAGGAAATATGCCAGCTGGTTTGGTTAAACCAGAGGAAGCCGATGCAATGGCTGATTGGTTAGCAAATATTAAATAATTTCTTTAATGAAAAGGTCCTTTGCTTCTGTAAAGGACTTTTTTTATACTTGAAGTAAAATATAAAAAGTGGTGAATGATTTGAATACAGATAAATTATCAGTTCGGTTAGAAACGGTAGCAAAATATGTTCCCTTGGATTCAAGGATAGCGGATATTGGTTCTGATCATGCTTACCTGCCTAGTTACCTTGCTAAGAATGGACGTATATCTTACGGGATTGCAGGAGAAGTTGCAAAGGGGCCATTTCAGTCTGCTGAAAAAAATGTAATCGCCCAAGGGCTCACTGAAGTGATTTCGGTAAGAATGGGTGATGGTTTGGAGGTAATTCAGCCTGGGGACGCAGATTGTATTACCATTGCGGGAATGGGCGGAAGTTTAATTGCATCGATTCTGGAAAATGGAAAGGAAAAACTGGCTTCTGTAAAACGTCTGGTGTTGCAGCCAAACATTAATGCAATCGCTATTCGGCAATGGCTAGTTGATAATGATTGGGAATTGATTGCAGAGGAAATCCTTGAAGAGGATAACAAAATTTACGAAATATTAGTAGCTGAAAAAGGTGACCCTTTAAAGCCCTATCGTAACGTACGAATCGAAACAGGTCTTTTAGTCGGACCTTTCCTTCTTCAAAGAAAAGAAAAGACCTTTAAAAAGAAATGGGTCTTAGAAAAGAAAAATTGGAAAAGAATTTACGAACAGCTTGAAATTGCCGCACCCACTGTTGAAACAGAAGAGAAAAAACAAGAGGTTGTCAAAAAAATTAGTCTTGTAGAGGAGGTATTGGATAATGAAGAAAGCGAATGGTCATGAAATCATTCAACTTTTTGAACAGTTTTCTCCCAAGGCTCTCGCGATGGAAGGTGATAAGATAGGCTTACAAATTGGGCGCCTGAATAAGAAAATAGATAAAATTATGATTGCTCTTGATGTTCTTGAGGAAGTGATAGATGAAGCCATTGAAAGAAATGTACAGCTAATTATTGCCCATCATCCGCCAATCTTTCGTCCTCTTAAGAATGTCCTAACAGACACAGTACAGGGGAGAATGATTGAGAAATTGTTAAAGCATGATATAGCTGTCTATGCAGCCCATACTAACCTTGATGTGGCTACAGGCGGTGTGAATGATCTTCTAGCAGATGTACTTGGTTTGGAAAACCCTGAAGTGCTGGTACCTACAAATGAAACGAAGCTTAAGAAATTAGTTGTTTTTACACCTGTGAGTCATGCTGAGGAGATTAGGAAGGTCCTAGGAGCTATTGGTGCGGGTTTTATTGGTAATTATAGCCACTGCTCGTTTTCGACTGATGGAACAGGAAGATTTTTACCGGGGGATAACACCAATCCACATATCGGGCAGCAAGGTCGTTTAGAAGCAGTCGATGAAGTAAGAATTGAAACGATTGTACCTGAGCATTTGATAAAAAGGGCGATTACCGCTATGATAAAGGCCCATCCATATGAAGAGGTTGCATATGATGTTTATCCTGTTGAAAATAAAGGTGAAGTTCTTGGACTTGGCCGAATCGGGACGGTTAAGGAAATGACACTCGCTGAATTTGCTGAGAGGGTAAAGCAAGCTTTCGAAGTTGATAAGGTTAGAGTGGTTGGTGATTTATCATCACGTGTCAAAAAAGTTGCTGTATTGGGCGGAGATGGAAATAAGTATTTCATGAGTGCGAAGTTTAAAGGCGCAGATGTCTACATTACAGGTGATATTTATTATCATACAGCTCACGACGCGATGATGCAGGGATTAAACATGATAGATCCCGGACATAATGTCGAAAAGATCATGAAAAAAGGACTTACCACTATACTTTCAAAAATGTGCAAGGAATCTGGATATGAAGTAGAAATCTTCCCTTCCGAAGTGAACACAGATCCATTTCAGTATATATAAAAAAACCGGTCAAAAGCGACCGGTTATTTTTTTACTTTAGGTAATATTTTATTTAGCGGCACATTTTTGCGACGTTCCCAGGTTGCTTCGTTAGTTGGATCAAATTGCTCTAAGAATGTTATAACTTCCTTGGTGATTGGTGTAGGTGTAGAAGCGCCTGAGGTTACGGCTACATTCTTCGCATCCTTTATCCAATCAATTTCTAACTCGGAGATATCAGCAATACGATATGCCTTTGTACCAGCAATTTCTTCAGATACCTGTGCCAGTCTATTAGAGTTATTACTCATTGGATCGCCGACTACGATGGTCACATCCGCTTCAGGAGCTTGACCAGCCACAGCTTCTTGACGAACTTGCGTGGCCATGCAAATTTCATTGTGAGCTTCAGCATGAGGGTATTTTTCCTGTACCTTTTTCATTGTATCGGCAACATCCCATTGGCTCATGGTTGTTTGATTTGTAACAATCAGTTTTTCACTAGTAATATTTAAGGCCTCCACATCACTTGGTGTTTCAACAAGATGGACGGCACCTTTTGCCACACCTACAGCACCTTCAGGCTCCGGGTGCCCTTTTTTACCGATGTAAATAACCTGATAACCCTGTTTTGTTTTTTCTTCAATTAAAACATGTGTCTTCGTTACATCCGGGCAGGTAGCGTCAATCGTTACAAGGCCTTTCTTTTTCGCAAGTTCCCTAACTTCAGGAGATATACCATGTGCAGTAAATATTACAGTACCTTTATCAACTTTTTCTAGAATATCCTTGCGATTTTTACCATCAAGAGTAATAATACCTTCTTCAGCAAAAGCATCGGTTACGTGTTTATTATGAACAATCATCCCTAAAATGTAGATGGGGCGTGGTAATGATTTATCTAATGCAGCATTTCTTGCAACTACCATGGCGTCAACAACACCATAACAGTATCCGCGTGGTGAAATCTTAATGATTTGCATATAAAAAGTCCTCCTAAGGAACATTGACTTTGAATCTATGTAATTATTATATAAAACTAATAGAAATAATACAAAGATACATTTTTCCTTAGAAATTTTTGTGAAAACTTCCTGTAAAATTAGGGGAAAATAAAAAGATGCTGTTTTTCAGCACCCCTAAATTAAATGTATAGTTTTGGAATCGAAGGACCGTTGTTTTGTTTTCTTGCTGCTACTGGCTCATTTTCCAAATTCTTTTTCCTTTTTGGTTTCTTCTTCGGTTCTTCTTCTACTTGGATAGTTTGCTCATCCATTATTGGGTTATCTTCATCACTGGATTTTTCCTCTGTTGGCAGATCTTTAAATCCCTTATATAGTTTCCACATCATTGGCAGATTCTTTACGATTGGACCGTATTGCTGAATCATTGGACCAATAGATTGTGCTGTCTTTAAAACCTGTTGTGTATTATTTATGAATCCTGTGAGACTGTCAGGATTGCTCAGGGTTTGAAGTATGGAGCCGACTCCTCTAGAACCATTTTGAACAGCCCCGTTTGCAGTCTGCATACCTCTAGGACCACTAAATTGATTGCCCTGCTTTTTTCCTCCAAGTATTTTCGAAAGTAATCCGCCGCCATTTCTTCTTCCTTGTCCTCTTCCCATCGTTTGTCCCATCATGGGTCTGCCGCCGTTAAAGTTCGGCTGGAATCCCATCATTCGTACATTGCCGCCAAAGGGATTCATCATTTGTTGTTGACCTCCATAATGTCCAGGACCCATCATATATGGACCCATATGCCCTTGCATGGGAAATCTCGCTCTAGGCTGCTGCATACGTTTGTCCTCCTCTAAAATTAAGCCTTATGATTTAAAGTATGCAATTAAGTTAATTTGGTTTAGGAATAAACACAAGGATAAATAGTAAATTTTCATGATTAAAAGTTGTACAAAGGTAAAAGATGATAATAACTGGTTATTTATATGAATCTTTACTATAATGATATGATGGACATAGAAGTGGAAGCTCTTGCTAAGGTAAGAAACTTACTCCATAAACGGTAGAAATTAATATATAAGGAGCAATAACATGAAGCAAAATCGTTTTGAACGTTTTAATTTACAGCCTTTTATTATAGAAGCACTTAAGGAACAAGGTTTTTATGAACCAACAGAAATTCAAGAACGGATGATTCCATTAGTTTTAAAAAATGAAAGTGCGATTGGTCAATCACAAACTGGAACAGGGAAAACACTTGCATTTGTCTTGCCGATTCTAGAACGAATCAATCCAGACCGTCAAGAGGTACAAGCTGTCATAACAGCTCCCACAAGAGAGCTTGCTTCGCAAATCTATCATCAAATTTTAAAGGTGACAGAGCATTGCAGTCCTGATAAGGCGATTATGACCAGATGTTATATTGGTGGAACAGACAAGCAAAGAACAATAGATAAATTAAAGATTCAGCCACATATTGTAGTAGGAACTCCAGGTAGAATAAAAGACCTGATGGTGGAACAAGCACTCTTTGTTCATACTTCAGAAGTACTGGTCGTGGATGAAGCGGATATGATGCTTGATATGGGCTTTATTGAGGATTTGGATCAGGTAGCAGCGAAAATGCCTGAAAAATTGCAGATGCTTGTATTTTCAGCAACGATTCCAGAAAAACTTAAACCGTTTCTGAAAAAGTACATGGAAAATCCAAAAACCATTCACATTGATGCGAAAAGAAAAACGGCGGAAAATTTAACTCATTATTTGTTACCTTCAAGACACCGAAATAAAAAGCAACTAGTTCATGATGCACTTATTCAGTACAACCCATATTTAGCAATCGTTTTTACTAATACAAAAAAAATGGCTGAAGAAGTGGCAAACTTTTTGATTAATAAAGGCCTTAAGGTTGCCCGCGTTCACGGAGATTTAAACCCGCGTGAACGAAAAAAAATGATGAAGCAAATACAGGATTTAGAGTACCAATATATTGTTGCCACTGACCTGGCTTCAAGGGGAATCGATATTGAAGGAATCAGTCACATTATTAACTATGAGTTACCTACAGATTTAGACTTTTACGTTCACCGAGTAGGAAGGACTGCGAGAGCTGGTAATACGGGAGTAGCCCTGACAATATATGACATATCTGACGAGGATGCATTGAACCGCCTTGAAAAAATGGGGATACAATTTAAGTACGTCGATCTTAAAAAAGAGGAATTTGTTGAATTAGAGGATCGAAATAAAAGAAAAACCCGTGTAAGGAAAGAGGATGAAGCAGGAAAGACTGCTAAATCAATGGTCAAAAAACCTCAAAAAGTTAAACCAGGCTACAAAAAGAAAATGCAGTGGGAAATGGACAAAATTAAAAAACGTGAAAGAAGATTAAAGAAGAAGTAACACGCCGAAGGGAGAGAAGAGGTTTGTTGAAAATAGGTTCACATGTTTCAATGAGCGGTAAAAAGATGTTATTGGCAGCGAGCGCGGAAGCTGTTTCATATGGGGCAAATACTTTTATGATTTACACTGGCGCTCCACAAAACACTAGAAGGAAAAAAATTGAGGATTTGAATATTGAAGAAGGTAGAAGGCATATGGAGGCGAATGGTATTTCTGATATTGTTGTCCATGCTCCATACATTATCAATATCGGGAATACCACAAATCCTGACACGTTTGAACTAGGTGTAAGATTCTTACGCACAGAAATAGATAGAACAGAGGCCATCGGTGCTAAGCAAATTGTACTGCATCCTGGTGCGCATGTAGGTGCTGGTACGGAAGCAGGCATAAAGAAAATCATTGAAGGCTTAAACGAAGTATTAACGGGTAAAGAACAACTGCAAATAGCCTTAGAAACAATGGCAGGCAAAGGTTCAGAATGTGGGAAGTCGTTTGAGGAATTGGCGATGATTATGGATGGTGTAAACTATAGTGACCGGCTCTCAGTATGTTTCGATACATGTCATACACATGATGCAGGCTACAACATAGTAGAAGATTTTGATGGTGTGTTAAATGAATTTGATAAAATTGTTGGTTTAGATAAGTTAAAAGTACTTCATATCAATGATAGTAAAAATGCAGTAGGTATGCGGAAAGACCGTCACGAAAATATCGGCTTTGGCCATATCGGCTTCAAAGCACTTAATTATATCGTTCACCATCCGCAGCTGACAGATATCCCAAAAATTCTTGAGACACCATTCGTCGGTGAAGATAAAGATAATAAAAAGCCGCCCTATGCATTTGAAATTGAAATGCTCCGTCAACAAAAGTTTGAAGAAGACCTACTGGATAAGATCATACAAGGGTAACAAAAAAGCTGTGCTTAGGGGCACAGCTTTTTAATTTGGCTGTGTTGAGCTAATTATTGATTTTTGCACTCTGTTGATTTGCGCGGAAGGCACGAAGACTCCTGCGGGAGGACGGGACAGGGGAGACCCCGCAGACGCTTAAGCGTCGAGGAGGCTCCCCGAACCGCCCGCGGAAAGCGAAGTGCCTCGTGACAGGCAAAGAGCGCCTGTCACTGCGGTGATTATTCAAAGAAGCTTTCCTTAGTGGAGCGCAAATCAACAGACTAATTTAACACAGGCTTACTTTGTAAATTGAACAAATAGCTTATTAACTTCTCTTGCCACTTCAGGTCCTGCAATTTTTGCAATTTCTTTAATCAATGCCGACCTTTCACGGTCATCAAAAATATTTACATTTTTCCCTTTTAAGTACTGAGCAACCTTATATGCTTGCTGCTTATTTACTCTGATATTAAATTGTTGTGCATACTTAAATAGTTCATCACCAGTAATGGTATTAATCTTATGATTTATGACGCTCTCAAAAATCTTCACACTCATCACCCCTTCATCTACTGTATGAAGAGAGAAAATAGAGTGTTACAAAATGGGAAAGATGACAATTAATTAGAATCCTGTAAAGGTAAAGACTTTACATTGATTAGTTCCTATTGTATACTACTTTAGGTTAAATCGGAATGATTCTTAAAATTAAGGTGTGAGTGTATGAAATCACAATCTATTATTGAAATAAATAAACTTTCCTATCGCTATGAAAAGGATACCGTCCTAGAAAACATAAATGTAACTGTACCAAATGGTTCATTTCTGGCGATTGTTGGTCCAAATGGTTCTGGGAAGTCAACGCTATTAAAATTGATTTTGGGACTATTAAAACCCCAACAAGGAGAAATACGCTTATTTGGACAAGACATAAGTAAATTCAAAGAATGGCAGCAAATCGGTTATGTATCACAAAAGGCCAATTCATTTAATACAGGGTTCCCTGCTACAGTATTTGAAGTTGTTTCTAGTGGATTAACAAAGAAGCTTGGGTTGTTCCGCTTTTTTAAGAAAGAACATTCTCAAAAAGTCTATGAGGCATTGGAAGCCGTAGGTATGAGGAAGTTTAGTAATCGAAACATCGGTGAGTTGTCTGGGGGACAGCAGCAAAGAGTCTTTATTGCCCGTGCCCTTGTGAGTGAGCCAAAGCTATTAATTCTTGACGAGCCAACTGTTGGAGTGGACGCTGAAAATGTAAACTCATTTTATCATATGCTCGCTGATTTAAATAAACAGCGGGGGATTACACTTCTTTTAGTTACACATGACATCGGAACAATATCAGATAAAGTGACCCATGTAGCTTGTCTAAACAAGCATTTACATTTTCATGGGGAAACAAGTGAATTTGAAAAGCATCGAAGTGAAGGGATGTCAGAATTTTATGGGACGGATGTCCATCTTCTTTCCCATCACCATGACCACGGAGGCGTTTATAAATGATTCAAGGGATTTTTCAATATGAATTTTTACAAAATGCCTTCCTGACAGGAATCTTGATTGGATTTCTTGCACCCCTATTAGGTGTATTCATCGTTGTCAGGCGACTTTCATTAATTGCAGATGCCCTAAGTCATGTAACATTAGCGGGAATTGCAGCCAGTCTATTACTTGAAAAGTACTTTGTTGCATTAAGTGGCTTAAATCCCCTTTACTTAGGAATGGTCTTTTCAGTAGGGGGCTCACTGTTCATTGAAAAGCTGAGGGGCGTTTATAAACATTACCAAGAGCTCGCTATCCCGATTATTTTATCTGGCGGCATAGGGCTTGGCGTCATCTTTATTTCACTCGCAGATGGTTTCAATACTGATTTGTATAGTTATTTATTTGGAAGTGTTTCTGCTGTAAGCCGTACAGATTTATGGGTTATTTTTGTAATCAGTATCGCCGTTGTGATCACGGTCATTTTATTATATAAAGAGCTATTTTTGTTATCATTTGATGAAGAACACGCTAAAGCTTCTGGGATAGCTGCAAAAAGCATTCACTTTATATTCATTATTATGGTGGCACTTGTGATTGCTGCTTCTATGCGAATTGTAGGTATCATGCTCGTTTCTTCATTGATGACTTTACCAGTGGCAGCAAGTATCCGCATTGCCAAAGGATTTAAACAAACCATCTTTTTGTCGATTGTTTTTGGAGAAATAGCTGTTCTTGGGGGACTGTTTAGCTCATATTATTTAGACCTTGCTCCTGGTGGAACGATTGTCATGATCGCAGTGGCTATTTTAGTATTTACCATTGTTTATAAAAAATTAATGATTAAAAATCACGTTTCACAAGGGGGTGCAGCAGGATGAATGTAAATGAAGCCATTCAATTCTTAAAAGAAAATGGATTTAAACAAACGGGAAAAAGAGAAGACATGCTTCAATTGTTTGCGGATAGCGATAAATATTTAACAGCTAAGGATGTCTTAGATGACTTGAAAGAAGACTATCCAGGTCTAAGCTTTGATACCATTTATCGGAATCTTTCTCTTTTTGTTAAAATGGGAATTCTTGAAATGACGGAACTATCTGGTGAAAAGCATTTTCGCTTTTCCTGTTCCCGCCACCAGCATCATCATCATTTCATCTGTATGGATTGCGGTAAAACCAAAGAAATTGAAACTTGCCCAATGAACAGCTTAAGTGAGGATCTAAAAGGGTACGATATTTCTGGACACAAATTCGAAATTTATGGACGGTGTCCTGAATGTAACTAGAAAAGCGGAAGTGCCTTGCACAGGGGCTTATGACCCCGAGCCTCTAGGCACTGTAGCTAGACAGACTAAATAAGAAAAGCATGGCTTTATAACGCAGCCATGCTTTTCTTACTTTTCTCAAGCCAATTTTTCACCCAATTATTAGCTTCGTACCAATTATTAACTCGGATAACACCCTTTGGAATTGGGTCTTGATTATAAGGTGTATTAAACAAAATAACAGGGATGTTACACTCTTCATGAATCATGACTGCATTATCATGCTTATCTTCAAGAAAAATATCTACATTGTGATACTTAGCTGATGCCACCTTGTCATGAGAGCCAATTAATTCAATATGGTGATAATACAACCCATTCTTTTTAAACCAGGTTTTTGTATTTTCTAAAAGCTCTGGACCACGTGCGCTTATGAAAAATAATTCATGTTCTTTTTTCCAGTTGTTTAGGATTTTTTCAGCACCCATTGCAATCGGAGATTGCTCATACATAAGTGGTTCTTTTTCAATAAACCATCTGGAAAATTCCTCCGCTGAAACATTAACAACCTTATTTAGGTCATATTCAATAACGTCGTCTAAAGTAAGGTTAAGCCCAAATCCTTCATTAATAAAGGGTATAAGTGCGGATGGAGATGTTACAGTACCATCAATATCAATTCCAAATCTTTTCCTCATATGTAGTCACCCTCAACTGCCCAGTTTTTTAACTTTATTTTACCATACTAAAAAGCTGAAAGTTACAAACAATAATTAATGCTCCTATTACTGAAAGTGAGGGATTCGGATGGAAGATAAAAAAGACACGAAAGTGGCTGGGTATCTCCCAAGTCCAAAATCTAATCAAAATAGTCCAAACTCTTCAGAATATAAAGAAGAAACAGCTGCTGAAATTGCAGCGCCTGTTTCTTTTACCCGACCAACTTTCCAGGAAAGATCTAAAGAAAGTTCCGGGGCCGGCACGGATACAAAAGCTGGTACAGGAATGGGCTGGGCTGCGTTAGCGTTATCTATTTTATCACTGTTTGTAATGCCGATTCTTTTTGGTGCAGCGGGTATTGTGTTAGGATTCGTGGCAAGACGTCGAGGAGCAGAGAGTCTTGGCGCATGGGCAATCGGGATAGGTGCCATTTCGATTATCGTCGGAATCTTTATCCTGCCGTTCTTTTAACAGCAGCTTGCATTTGTAGGAGCAATAAGAAAAGCGTAAGCGCCTAGCCGCTTACGCTGACAAAAAAGAAACCCGGCAGCTTTGCCGGGTTTCTTATGTTTTTATTTGGTTAATTCTGCCTCTTCTAATGCTTTTTTCTGAAAATATTCTTCAGCAATTTGATCGATTTCTTTTTTTAATTCATCGACTAACTGGTCTTCTGGAACTTTACGAACGATCTCACCTTTACGGAATAACAAGCCCTCACCACGCGCACCAGCAATTCCAATATCAGCTTCTCGTGCTTCACCAGGACCGTTTACTGCACAGCCTAAAACAGCTACTTTAATTGGTGCCTTTATTTTCGAGATATAATCTTCAACTTCATTTGCAATACTGATTAAATCGATTTCGATTCGGCCGCAGGTTGGGCAAGAGATTAATGTTGCTGCATTGGATGAGAGACCAAATACCTTTAAAAGTTCTCTGGCAACTTTGACTTCTTCAACCGGGTCAGCACTTAAAGAAATACGAAGCGTATTACCGATTCCTTTGTTGATAATGGCACCTAGTCCTGCAGCACTTTTAACAGTACCTGCAAATAGAGTTCCTGATTCAGTAATACCTAAATGCAACGGATAATCAAATGCTTTAGAAGCTTTTTCATATGCTTCAATTGCTAGGTTAACATCTGAGGCTTTCATAGAAACAATAATGTCGTGAAAATCCAGGTCTTCTAGGATTTTGATATGATGGAGAGCACTTTCGACCATACCATCGGCAGTAGGATAACCGTATTTCTCGAGAATTCTTTTTTCTAGTGAGCCGGCATTTACACCAATGCGGATTGGGATACCACGCTTCTTAGCTGCATTTACGACAGCTTCCACTTTTTCTCTTTTTCCGATATTTCCCGGATTAATCCGAATCTTATCAGCGCCGCCCTCAATGGCTTTAAGCGCTAATTTGTAATCAAAATGAATATCAACTACTAAGGGGATGTTGATTCTTTTTTTATCTCAGGAATGGCATTTGCCGCTCTTTCGTCTGGACAAGCAACACGAACAATCTGGCAGCCTGCTTCTTCAAGACGTTTAATTTCAGCTACGGTTGCTTCCACATCATGTGTTTTAGTAGTGGTCATGCTTTGTATAAATAATTCGTTACTCCCGCCAATCGTTAAGTTACCTACCTTAACGGGACGAGTTTTAGTACGATGTGTAATTTCACTCAAGGAAATTCGCTCCTTCAAATTGGATTCGAATAATAGTTAGTTTAAACATGCACCTATTATTTTATCAGCCCATCGCTAATCTTGACAAGACTAACGCTTTTGTTTCCCTATTTAGAGTAGTCAGGAAACTCATACGTTGATCCAATTTGAATCTTTTCTGGAGATAATCCTGGGTTTAAGTTTTGAAAATCCTCAATTAGTTCGTCAATTGATACAGGTAATGGCTTTTCTATATGATTTTCTACAATTGATATCAGGGTTTCACCGGGTTCCACTTCAGCTTTAAAAGAATCCGCCGAACTTTTAATGTTGGTCATTGTCACAACTGTTTCTTCTGTTTTCTGGGTTTCATCCTGCGGCAGGGTACCTGCGGTCAAATCAATATATATTACATAAATTGTTAGAAGTCCAAATAAAAAAAGGAAAATTCTTTTCATGAGACATGCCTCCAAATGGAATGTTTGTACATTCCTATGCTTGTCCACTTCCTTATAGAACAAAAAGGTTGGTTTTCAAAAAATAGTTGTTAAAATCTTAAAGCCGATTTTAACGTGGAAATAGTCATTTTGGGCTTTTGGATTTAGTTTGCAGGCTCTTTTCTTATAATAATATGCTTATTTTCTGAAGAAACTTTAGCGCGTACATTAAATTTTATTCCAAAAAGAAACAGAGTATAAGAAAAGAGCCTTAAAAAAAACGCACCCTAGGAGTGCGTTTCATTCTCACTATTTATATTTTTAGTTGGTATTTCTTTTAAGGCTAAAAATAAGATGATTATTTCAACAAACCAATTAATGAAAAAGCTATTTGGTACAGGTGTATTAAGGGCGCTCATTATCGTAAAGAAAACAGTTGGCAGCGTGACACTGTATGCCGCAATTCTCCATAAGTGGCGATAACTAATACTTCTGCCAGCGAGATTTTTTAATAATAAACCAAACCAAGCAAGAATGGATACTTCAATAAAGTTTATCGCACTGGATACCAGGAACATAAAGATGGATATGACAGGAATAATAATACCCTTCATCCCATCTACTTTATCCACAATATCAATAAAATCCGCTTTTGTAAGTGTTAAGCCTTCCATCATTGAGTAGGAATAGGTATCAATTCTTCCGCCAGCTGCGACGGTAAATTCATCCCTCAGTAGAGCAATGGCATTGCCTTTGTCTTCCACGTCTTCGTTTGTAATAACCCCAGTGGGATCGACAATAATGGAGAAATCTCCTTTTTCGATGGTTATGGGTACATCTGTTTCTGCAGAAAGGCTTCCATTTTGTATGGTAAAGGAGGGGATATCATCGGTAATGACTGATTTAGTACTTTCGATTCCCTCATTCAGCATTGTACTTAAGTAATAAATCGATGGCAAAATAGATAAGAAGGTGAGAAAAAATACATATAAGATTGTTTTTCCAATTCCCTGAAAACGGAAAGAAGCAATATCCTTTGGAGAATAAATACTTTTATAAAATTGCTTGAAAATATTCATAATTACCACCCTAATAAAGATTCACCATTCTATTGTAGCTTTAGGAGCTGATATAAACAAGAATGTTGAATTATGAAACTATTTAGAGAGATGTGCGTATAAGGATAAGAAATAAATTTCAAAAGGATGGAGAAATCATGGAGATCGTTTATTGGTCAATCATTTCAATTCTATTTATCATTGGGTTTGTCGGTCTGGTTTATCCCATCATTCCAAGTGTTTTGTTTCTATTAGCTGGATATATTCTATATGGTGTCTTTTTTTCATTTGAACACTTTGGCTGGTTCTTTTGGTTGATTCAAGGTTTTTTTATTATTCTTTTGTTTGTCGCAGATTATATTGCCAATATGATTGGAGTACAAAAATATGGCGGCTCAAAGGCTGGAGTTTGGGGGAGTACGATAGGACTTTTAGTCGGCCCATTCATTATTCCGTTTCTGGGAATTCTCATTGGGCCGTTTATTGGCGCAGTAGGAGCAGAGCTTCTCGTTAATAAGCGAGATTTCAAGAACAGTTTAAAAATTGGTTTTGGATCTGTTGTGGGCTTTATTAGCAGTGTCATAACAAAAGCAATCATTCAAACCCTCATGATTGTTTACTTCTTGTTTGTTGTTTTCTAAATGGAAACAATCCTCCTCACAGGTCGTGAGGAGGATTGTTTAATTTACGCCGCAAATCTCATAGGGGCAGTTTTGGCAGTCTACTTCTTCTTTTAGGTATCTGATATTTTTTATCGTGAATTTTTGCTGATCATAGGAAATTACCTCTTTTTCCCGTAATTCTTTTAATGCTCGTTGAATGACCTCTCTAGTTCCGAAGGTTAAATTGGCAAGTTCCTGATGTGTTAATGGTAAATCAATAAGAATTCCATCCTCTCTCATTACACCATAGGTATTACAAAGACGAATGAGGATCGAATATAGCCCGCCTTTTTTACCATTCATGATAAGATCCTGGCATTTCATTTGTGCTTTTAAGTAGCTTGTGCCTAACCAGGATACAAAAGCATTCATGGCATCGGGATCATTCATAATAAATTCCTCGAATTCCTCTTTTTTGATCGCAAGAATTTGGCTGTCTGACAGGGTCTTTGCATAAAAATGATAATGAGGATTATGTTTGAATAGTTGATATTCAACAATCATTTCTTTACTATTTAATATTTTTAATATAAAATCCTTTCCGCTCATGTGGACCCTCCCTAGTGCCACTGTTCCGCTGAGCAATAGGTATACATATTCAACCGGATCCTTTTCCTGAAAAAGAACACTTCCTGCTTTTACTTTTAGAATTTGTTCTGTTTTCTGAAAGAATTGTTCTAATATACTATATATAGAAAAACTGCTTCTTAGCATATGTCCATCTCCTTTATACCCTTCAATTTGATTTAATCATGTATTAACAACCTATCACCGGTTGAAACATGACAATTTATTGAAAACTTAAAAAAAAACGATGTATAAAAGCTTTCAGTGAGGGATATTGTATATTTGTTAGGAGCAGAGCTTTTTATTTGAAAGAAAACACTTTCTTTGATAATCTTAAGCTACAAAGCTTTAGGAATATTCTAAAATTGTTTTGATTTTAGACATATCTTTAAGCTAAAAAACTTTTGTATACATAGGAGGAAATACCATGGCATTTGAATTACCACAATTACCTTACGCTTATGACGCACTTGAGCCACACATTGACAAAGAAACAATGAATATTCACCACACAAAACATCACAACACTTATGTAACAAACTTAAATAACGCGCTACAAGGCAATGATGAATTATTAGCTAAATCTGTAGAAGAAGTTATTGCTAACCTAGATGCAGTTCCAGAAGCGGCTCGTACAGCTGTACGTAACAATGGCGGCGGTCACGCTAACCACTCATTATTCTGGCAAATTCTTGCTCCAAATGGTGGCGGTGCACCATCTGGTGAGCTGGCTGATGCAATCAACAATAAGTTTGGCAGCTTAGAAAGCTTTAAAGAAGAGTTTGCAAAAGCAGCAACTACTCGTTTTGGTTCAGGCTGGGCTTGGCTTTCTGTTAGCAATGGTGAATTAGAAGTTTCAAGCACACCAAACCAAGATTCACCTTTAATGGAAGGTAAAACACCTATCCTTGGTCTTGATGTTTGGGAGCATGCTTATTACTTAAATTATCAAAACCGTCGTCCTGACTACATCTCTTCTTTCTGGAACGTTGTAAACTGGGATGAAGTTTCAAAACGTTACACTGCAGCAAAATAATAATAATTACGTTAAAAAGGCAGCTGATTTTTTCAGCTGTCTTTTAATTTTTCGTATAAAGGCTCCCTCCTTGTTAAAGAATAACCCTTATCACAAAGGGGAGTTACTATGGCGAAAAAATTTAAGTTTTTAGGTGACGTAGAATTAACAAAAGATTTATCCTTGCTTTTAATTATTGGTGGTTTATATTCTTTAAGTGTTGCCCTATCGAATACTTTTGTGAATATTTATTTATGGAAACAAACGGGAGAATATTCAGATCTTGCGCTTTATAACCTTTCGATCGTTATTTTACAGCCTTTAACTTTTATATTAGCAGGGAGATGGGCCAAGAAAATTGATCGGGTTAAAGTGTTACGAATCGGAGTCAGTTTTTTAGCGATATTTTATTTAATGGTTTTAATAACAGGGAAAAATGCTTCAACCTATCTATTACTGTTAGGAAGCCTGCTTGGTATTGGTTATGGTTTTTATTGGCTGGCCTATAATGTTTTAACATTTGAAATAACTGAACCTGAAACAAGAGATTTTTTTAACGGCTTTTTAGGCATTTTATCCTCTACCGGCGGGATGATTGGACCAATTGCCGCTGGAATTATTATTACTCGTTTTGAAAAATTCACGGGGTATTCGATTGTATTTGGAATATCACTATCTCTTTTCGCAATAGCAGTATTCTTAAGTTTTTCATTAAAGCCACGTCCTGCAAATGGTAAGTATGATTTTAGAAGGATATTAGAAGAAAGAAAGAAAAATGAAAACTGGCGGCTTATCACAAATGCTAATTTCTTCCAGGGGCTTAGAGAAGGAACATTTTTATTTATTATCTCTGTACTGGTCTACGTTTCCACTGGAAGTGAACTGGCTCTAGGTACCTTTGGACTGATTAACTCCGGAATTTCCTTCATAGCCTATTATTTTGCATCTCGGTTAATTAAAAAGAACAAGCGAAAAAAGGCGATACTTATTGGTGGTATTATCCTTTATATTGCTGTTTTAATTATCGCCTGGGATGTTAATTATGTTAAACTTTTAATTTACGCAGCGATGATTGCCGTTGCTTATCCTATCTTGCTTGTTCCATATATGTCTACTACATATGATGTGATTGGATCTGCTTGGAAAGCGGCCGAAATGAGAATTGAGTATATAGTGGTCCGCGAAATCTATATTAATCTGGGGAGATTTGTATCAATCCTGTCCTTCTTAGCAGCAGTTACTTGGTTTAATGAGAAGCAAAGCATTCCAATTCTGCTATTATTTCTAGGTGCCGGACACTCGTTAATTTATTTGTTTGTAAGGAGAGTCCAATTACCCATAACGTAGCACGGTGAGTGGTTCTTTATACTCATCGTGTTTTTTTATTTGAATATTTTTTGAGCGTTTTGTTGGATGTTGTCAATTGGAAAGTCTTTTTCATAGAAAGTACGGCGGTTTTCCGCTAAAATAAGGCTTATCATGTCGAATTGACAAGGAAGTGAAAACTTGGTTATTAAAAAGAAAAAGAAGCCGCATGTCACTTTTCGCTTGAACATGCTTTTCTTTGTTATATTTGTGCTGTTTTCTGTTCTTATTCTACGTTTAGGTCTAGTCCAAATTGTTTATGGGGAGGATTTTAAACGAGAAATCGAAAGAACTGAAGATATTACAGTTAACAACCCGGTGCCTCGAGGGAAAATGTTTGACCGGAACGGTAAAGTTATTGTAGATAATACACCGTTAAATGCGATCACATATACAAAATTTCAGGATTCAAGCCAAGAAGATATGCTCAAAACCGCTGAACGATTGGCTCAGCTGATTGATAAAGATATTTCAAAAATTCGTGAACGTGATAAACAGGATTTTTGGATATTAAAGAACCCTGAGAAAGCAAAAGGAAAAATTACAAAGAAAGAATGGGACTTATACGAACAAGAAGAATTAGATGATAAAGACATCTATAATCTCCAGCTAAAAAGAATTAAAGAGAAGGACTTAGCAAGTTTAACTCCGCAAGATCTAGAAACGCTTGCTATATTTAGGGAATTTAATAGTGGATATGCTCTAACTCAACAAATTGTCAAAAATGAGAATGTCACGCCTGAAGAGTTTGCTATAGTCAGTGAAAACTTAGAAGAATTACCTGGTGTTGATACCACCACAGATTGGGAACGATACTATGCATTTGGAAATACATTAAAAACAGTCCTTGGAAATGTAACATCTTCTGATGAAGGCTTACCGGAAGATAAACTAGAGGAATATCTTGCTCGTGATTATAGCCGAAACGACCGAGTTGGTAAAAGCTATATTGAGCTGCAATATGAAGATGTTTTACATGGGCAAAAAGGAAAAGTAAAAAATGTCACTGATAAGGCTGGAAAAATATTGTCCACCGAAGTGGTTTCTGAAGGACAGCGCGGAAAAGATCTTGTTTTGACCGTCGATATGAATCTTCAGTTGGAAATAGAAAAGATTATTGAAGAAGAACTTTGGAATGCAAAGCAAAATCCAAATTCGGCTCTTTTAGACCGTGCTTTTGTTGTACTTATGAATCCACATACTGGAGAAATACTAACAATGGCCGGGAAGCAAATTGCTAGAAATGATGAGACAAATAAACAAGAAATGCGTGACTTTGCTCTTGGAAACATCACGACTTCTTATAATGTTGGTTCCGTTGTTAAAGGGGCAACGATATTGACGGGTTATAATACTGGTGCAATCCAGCCAGGATCAACCCAATATGACTCACCTTTATTAATAAAAAATACACCTCCAAAATCTTCTTGGAAGAACTTTGGAAATATTAACGATCTCAGGGCCCTTCAGGTTTCATCAAACGTTTATATGTGGAAGACAGTGATTGAAATGGCAGGTGGACAATATGCACCGAATAAGCCACTTCCACTAGACGTAACTGCTTTTGACACGATGCGTCAATCATTCAGTCAATTTGGTCTAGGTACAAAAACCGGAATAGACCTTCCAAATGAGAGTACTGGTTATGCCGGTCCGTTGAAGCAGCCTGGTTTGCTTCTTGACTTGGCGATAGGTCAGTATGATACCTATACGGTTATGCAATTAGCACAATATGTTTCAACGATTGCGAACGGCGGGTATCGAGTCCAGCCTCATATAGTAAAGGAAATTCGTGAACCAGTCCTGGAAAATAACGAATTAGGTCCAATTGTTCAAGAAATTGAACCTACGATTCTAAATCGAATCGATGGTAAGGATGAATGGATTGATCGAGTACAGGAAGGCTTTAGAATGGTTATGCAAGTAGGGGATGGTACCGGTGTTAGTTCCTTTAAGGGTGTGGATTACAGTCCTGCAGGTAAAACCGGTACGGCTCAAGCGTTCTATGATGGTCCAGAGCGAAAGAAATTTGGGAAAATACCTCCTGAAGTAATGAATTTAAGTCTTATAAGTTATGCACCGTCTAATAATCCAGAGGTGGCAATGGCTGTTTTAGTTCCATGGGCATACCAAGGGAACAGTGGTCCTGCGACGGCCAATATGATTGGCAGAAGGGTTATGGATATGTATTTTAATCTAAAGAAGCAGACTCCTGCGACGGAAAACCAAGACGCTGCACAAAATTCTGAAGGGTCAAATGAAACAACAGATACTCAACAAAACAACCAATAGATTTTAACAACCTGTCTCAAAAACTGAGGCAGGTTTTTTATAGTTTTTTAAAAATAGAACATGCTACTATTAGTACTTTTTTATTTATGATTTACAAAAGTCATACACACATTTACAAAACCTTTACAATTCATTAAAACAAGCTTTACAGAAGGAGTTTATTATTAATCTTGTAAGGAAAACGAACACGAATAAAACAAACCAATTTTCGTAGGGGGAATTAAGTAATGAAAAGCTTTAAGAAATTAGCACTAACAGCAATGATGACTGGTGTGCTAGCTATTACAGCAGCTTGTGGTGCACAAGGTACTGAAGGAAATAAAGAACAAGCTGGCGAAGATGTAAAGCAACTTCAAGGTGAAATTAAAATAGACGGTTCCTCTACAGTTTTCCCAATCATGGAAGCTGTGGTTGAAGAATATGGCATGACACAGCCTGAGGTTAAAGTTTCTGTTGGTTCCTCTGGAACTGGAGGCGGTTTTGAAGCATTTATCGCTGGTGAAACTGAACTCAGCAATGCCTCACGTCCAATTAAAGATGAAGAAGCCGCAGCACTTAAAGAAAAAGGTATTGATTATACTGAAGTACAATTAGCATATGATGGTCTTTCAGTAGTAGTAAATAAAGATAATGACTGGGTAGAAAGTTTAACAATCGAAGACTTACAGAAAATTTGGATCGAAGATGGAACAACAAAAAAATGGTCTGATATCAATCCTGATTGGCCAGCTGAAGAAATCAAATTATACTCTCCGGGAACAGATTCAGGAACTTTTGATTACTTCGATGAAGTAATTCTTGATGGAAAACCTATTGTTGAAAAAGCAACTCTTTCTGAAGATGACAATACACTAGTTCAAGGTGTTCAGGGTGACAAGAATGCTATTGGTTACTTTGGTTATGCATACTATGCAGAAAACAAAGATACATTAAAAATCGTTCCAATTGATGGCGGAGAAGGTCCTGTTGAGCCAACCAATGAAACAATTGAATCTGGTGAATATTCTCCACTCTCACGTCCATTATTCACTTATGTGAAAAACTCTGCTATTAAAGACCAAGAAGAAGTATATGATTTCGTGAAGTTCCTTTTAGAAAATGCTGCAACATTATCTGAAGATGTTGGATATGTTAAATTACCTGAAGAAGAGTACACTAAGCAACTAGAAACACTAGAGACTCTTAAGTAGAATCTAGAATAATTTTATAGGTGAGAAGCACGGAAAATGTGCTTCTCATCTTGTCATTGGAATGAAAGGGGTTTTCAATTTGGCTTCTCAAAACACTAATTCATTCTCTGTTCAGAAAATGATTCAAGAGAAGAAGAAAAAGAAAAGTGCTGGCGGAATTACAGAAAAAATAATGCCATATATTTTATTCCTCACAGCGGCTGTCTCTGTTTTGACAACAATTGGTATTATTCTTACGCTCATATTTGAGACATTCTTATTTTTCGATGCTGTATCGATTAAGGAATTTTTCACAGCAAAAAAGTGGTATCCTTTTTCTGATACCAATGGTTCATACGGTATACTGCCGTTAGTAATGGGGACTTTAAAGGTAACTGTAATAGCTGCTATTGTAGCGGTTCCAATCGGACTCGCTTCAGCCATTTATTTGAGTGAGTATGCATCAGATCGATCTCGCAGAATTATTAAACCGATATTAGAAGTTTTAGCTGGAATTCCAACGATTGTTTATGGATTTTTTGCACTAACCTTTGTTACTCCTATTTTACGTGAAATTATTCCATCCCTTGAAATATTTAATGCTCTAAGTCCTGGTATTGTAATAGGAATTATGATTACACCAATGATAGCTTCCCTCTCAGAGGACGCGATGACTTCGGTTCCTAATGCTATGCGTGAAGGAGCACTAGCGCTGGGATCGACTAAATTTGAAGTAGCTATTAAAGTCGTCTTGCCTGCTGCTATTTCAGGAATCATAGCCTCTATAGTATTAGGTATCTCCCGCGCAATCGGCGAAACGATGATTGTAGCAGTTGCTGGTGGTTCAACACCTAATCTTGAATGGAATTTGACAAGCTCCATTCAAACGATGACTGCATATATAGTCCAAGTCAGCCAAGGTGATGCTGGTTATGGTACGACGATTTACTATAGTATTTATGCAGTAGGTATGACGTTATTTGTTTTTACATTGGTGATGAATTTATTAGCACAATATATCACCCGTCGTTTTAGGGAGGAATATTAATGAATTTAATTAATCATGAATCTGTTGTAAAACGGATGAAACCAAGACTATCTAAAAACTCAATTTCAAAATGGATATTTTTTGCATTAACCATGTTTGTTTTATTAATATTAGGAGTATTATTATATCGGATATTCTCTCAAGGACTTGGCTATTTAGATTTGCAATTTTTGCAGAGTCTTCCTTCAAGGAAGCCTGAAAACGCAGGTGTTTATGCTGCATTAATTGGAACCATTTGGCTTATGGCTGTTGTTGCACCTGTTTCATTACTGCTAGGTGTGGGTACTGCCATTTATCTCGAAGAATATGCAAAAGAGAATGCGATTACTAATTTTATTAAAGTTAATATCTCTAATCTAGCGGGTGTTCCTTCTATTGTTTTTGGATTACTAGGTTTAACAGTATTCGTTCGTGCTTTAGCATTTGGGACAAGTGTTCTAGCCGCAGGTCTTACCATGAGTTTACTTGTTTTACCTGTCATTATTGTGGCTTCACAAGAATCGATTCGCGCAGTACCGAATCAATTAAGAGAGGCGTCATTTGGGCTAGGAGCTACTAAATGGCAGACAATAGTTCGTATTGTTCTTCCAGCTGCTATTCCAGGAATTCTCACAGGAGGAATTTTGGCCCTTTCTCGAGCAATCGGAGAAACAGCACCACTTGTTGTCCTGGGGATGCCTTTATTCCTAGCATTTTTGCCAAAAACATTTTTTGATATGATTACTGTTTTACCTTTACAAATTTACAATTGGACAGGTCGTCCTCAAGTTGAGTTTCATGCCTTAGCTGCAGCAGGTATTATCGTTTTACTTGTGATGTTAATTATCATGAATTCAATCGCTGTCTTAATTCGAAATAAATTCCAGAAAAGATATTAATGCTAGAAATAGGGAGGCAAACTATAATGGAGACATCAACAGCCACTGCGAAAATTGTCAATCCACAGGAAAAGCAAATTGTATATAAGACCAGTAACTTGGATTTATGGTATGGTGAAAATCAAGCGCTAAAGAAGATAAATCTAGATATTATGGAAAATGAAGTTACGGCAATTATCGGACCTTCAGGATGCGGTAAATCAACATATATTAAGACATTAAATCGGATGATTGAACTAGTACCAGGTGTAAGAACCTCTGGCGAAATACTTTATCGAGGAAGAAATATCCTCGATAAATCCTATCAAGTGGAAGAATTAAGAACTAAGGTCGGAATGGTATTCCAAAAGCCAAATCCATTCCCAAAATCAATCTATGAAAATGTGGCTTATGGTCCAAAAATACATGGTATTCGTGATAAAAAAATCTTAGATCAAATTGTCGAAAAGAGCCTAAGGGGAGCGGCAATTTGGGATGAAGTAAAAGACCGTCTCAATCAAAATGCTTACGGGCTATCTGGTGGGCAGCAACAGCGTCTTTGTATTGCACGCTGTCTCGCAATTGAACCTGATGTTATCTTAATGGATGAGCCAACTTCTGCACTCGATCCAATTTCTACATTAAAAGTAGAGGAGCTTGTACAGGAACTGAAGAAAGAGTTTAGTATCATTATCGTTACTCATAATATGCAGCAGGCTGCACGTATATCGAAGAAAACTGCTTTCTTTTTAAATGGAGAAGTGATAGAGTTTTCAGAAACTAATAAAATTTTCTCTACTCCAGAAGATAAGAGAACCGAGGACTATATTACAGGAAGATTTGGATAATGAGGTGATGGGATGAGTACTAGATCAAAATTTGATAGCAAATTAGCAGATTTAAAAGAAAAACTTTTAGAAATGGAAAGTTTAGCGGAGACGGCCGTTCGTGATTCACTAAGTGCCCTAATAAATCACGATATTGAAAAAGCTAATACGGTTATTGATGGTGATGATAAAATAGACGCCTTGGAACATGAAATTCATGATAGAGCCTTGCTTTTGATTGCAAGAGAGTCGCCTGTCGCCAAAGATTTGAGAACACTAAATGTGGCTCTAAAGGTTTCATCGGAAGTAGAACGAATGGCTGATATGGCAGTTAATATTGCAAAAGCTACCTTGCATATCGGTAATGAAAAACATTTTAAGGAAATCTTGGATATTCCTAAAATGATGGATCTAGCCCTTGAAATGGTATCTATGTCCGTTAAGGCGTATATAGACGAAGATGTCATGCTAGCACAAAGATGTGCTGAAAAAGATGATGAAGTGGATAAAATGTTCGGTATTCTTGTTCATGAACTAATCAGCATGGTACCGGACAATCCCAATGCTACAAATCAGATTATCCAGCTTTCTTTTGTGTGTCGATTTATCGAAAGAATTGCAGATCATTCAACAAACATTGCTGAGAATGTCATTTATCTTGTAACTGGTAAAACATTTAACCTAAATGAGTAAAAATAAATAATTCACCTTAGATGAGACTAATCCATGATGTCTCATCTTTTTTTATGCCGATAAAATCGTCACTTTATGGAGTAGCAAAATACGACAAAATACGTTTATTGTACAGTTCGCTTACCGATGATACCATTAATATTATCTATGAAAGAATATTTTGATTACTTTTGCATATATGTGTTGCGGAAATGGAGGAGAACAATGATTGAAGAAATTATTAAACTAAGAGAGGGTGGTTTATCGTTCCGAAAAATCGCCTCGCAACTAAATACTACGGTTGGAAGAGTACAGTATAGATGGAATAAGCATGTTATTAGTCAGGAACCTCAAATAGAAGAATCTGTTGTTGTAGAGGAATACCAAAAGGAAGACAATGTTTTCGAACAGCCAACGATTGATTATGCTCCGACTAAAGGTGAACTACAAATCAAACTCGTTACCCCAAGTAAGGTCATCGTCTATTGGGAAGCATCGAAGATTCCCGAGAAAGTCATTTCTTTATTTTTTAACAGAAAATTTGAGGAATTGGTCCATATCGTGAGACTTTATGATGTTACAGATATTATTTTCACGGGAAAAAATGAACATCATTACTATGATATCGCGGTACCCTATAATAAGGGGCATTGGTTTATCAAAGGACTCACCGCAAATCGGAGCTATGTAGCCGAATTAGGTGTTAAATTTAAGGATAATGATTTTTTTCCAGTCCTTCGTTCAAATTCAGTTCAAACCCCGCCATTAGGAAATGTTAATGGAGATGAAATTTTTATTAATTTAGTACGCAATCAACAAATTGATCAGTATTCCCCTAAGTGGATTGATCATGTTAGTACGTATAGTTATTATGGAGAATCAAATAATATGGAGCAGAAAAATGAACGATAAATTAATTACCGGAATGTCCCAGAAACATTCTTATGACTGGCAATTAAAAATATTAATTCTAACATGGGAATACCCTCCTAACGTTGTAGGCGGGCTCTCTAGACATGTTTATGGTCTCTCCGTTCATTTGGCCGAGCAAGGTCACGAGGTCCATGTGGTGACCGCTGGGAATGGCGGTCTCCCGGGCTTTGAGATCATGGATGGTGTTCATGTCCATCGAGTGACTCCACTCAACAATCATGACGATGATTTTCTCTCTTGGATTGCTGGCCTGAATCTGGCTATGAGTTTTAAAGGTGAGATATTAGCAGAAGATATAAAGTTTGATATCGTTAATGCTCATGATTGGCTAGTAGGAACTGCGGCAATTACGTTGAAAGAAGTCCTGTCGATTCCATTATTATCTACGATTCATGCAACTGAACATGGCAGAAATAATGGAATATTTACAGACATGCAGCGGTTCATTCATGAAAGAGAACTTCAGTTAATCACGGAATCAGATCAAATAATTGTGTGCAGTAATTATATGAGAGAAGAACTTTTAGCAAACTTCCATCTCTCAGACAAAAAAATGAGTATTATTCCAAACGGTATCGAACAAAGTGATGTTAAAGTAAATCCAAATGAGGTTTATCCATTCATTAAGAATAGAAAGTATATTTTTTCAGTCGGCCGAATCGTAAAGGAAAAAGGGTTTGAGACTTTAATCGAGGCAGCACAAGCAGCTAGGGATAAGGGACAGGATATTTATTTTGTTATCGCTGGAAAAGGTCCTATGCTGGAAAGATATCGGCAGATGGTAACAGAAAAACAATTAGATCATCACATTGCTTTTATTGGCTATGTTACGGATGAGCAAAGAAATGCGCTTTTAGGGAATTGTGAAATAGCTGTGTTTCCTAGTTTGTATGAGCCCTTTGGTATTGTGGCTCTAGAAGCAATGATCCTTGCTAAACCAACCATTGTTTCAGAAACTGGCGGGCTAAAAGGTATTGTAATGGATAGGCAAACTGGCTTGCTAATGGTCCCAGGTGATCAGGAAAGTCTTCTTACAAATATCGACTTCCTAATGAGGGATCCTCAAACAGCAAAAGAAATTGGTATTAAAGGAATGAAAATTGTAAAGAGTTTATTTGGATGGAAACGAATCGCTTCTCAAACAGTTAATGTAATGGAAGATACTCTGCTAAATAAGAGGGCAAATATGAGCGAAAAGGCTAGATAGTCTCCATATTTTAATAATCCAATTTAACGTAATTTGGGTAGGAAAATTACCTTTTAAAAAACAACTAGCATTTCCTTTTGAAAAATGATATTATAGAAAAGTCGTATGAACGAACTAGCTTAATCGTTTGGAGGGAAATTGACATGCGTGTAAATATTACGTTAGCTTGCACTGAGTGTGGAGATCGTAACTATATTTCAACAAAAAATAAACGTAACAACCCTGATCGTCTTGAGCTTAAGAAATATTGCCCAAGAGAAAAGCGTACAACAGCACACCGTGAAACAAAATAAGCAGTAGGGCTTCCTGCTGCTTTTTTTGTTGTAAAAAAATAAGGAGATCCTAATCTACATGTCTGAAAAAAAGCGTATTCGTAAAGAAATGAAAGAAAGCCTAGCGCTGCTTACTAAACCTTATTATGAACATTATTCCACTAAAATTGCTAACACTCTTTATAATGATGAAGATTGGCTAAATGCCAAAGTAATTGGGATTACAATCTCGAAGGAACCTGAAGTCGATACATATCAAATTATCCGGAAAGCGTGGGAAGCAGGAAAAGAGGTTGTTGTTCCGAGGTGCAATCCAAAGGACAAGACTTTAACTTTTCGAAAAATAACTGAATTTTCGCAACTCGAATCCGTTTTTTATGGATTACTTGAACCGATAATAGAACAGACGATGGAAGTATATCCTGGGGATATCGATCTTTTATTTGTACCAGGTCTAGCTTATACAAGTGAGGGGTATCGACTTGGTTTTGGCGGAGGGTATTATGATCGCTATTTAACTAGTTATTATGGAAAAACACTCTCTCTTGCATTTCACTTCCAAGTTATTCACCAATTTCCAATTGAGAAGCA
Source organism: Neobacillus canaveralius (assembly GCF_047237705.1). Lineage (NCBI taxonomy): Bacteria > Bacillati > Bacillota > Bacilli > Caryophanales > Bacillaceae > Neobacillus > Neobacillus canaveralius. Next base: position 1,660,334 of record NZ_JBDFLL010000001.1, read on the forward strand.
TGATATTCCAGTCTCGAAGATTATTACAAATGATGAGGTAATAAAAATAAAATGATTCAAACAATAATCATTATCTTAATTATAATTTTAGGTGGTTTGGCAGGTTATCGGGAGCGGTCATTAAGTAGTAATGGTGCCATTGCTGCAGTATTAGTAGGAGTAGCTGTCTTCTTCGGTTTTGGTGTAAAAGGGCTTCTCCTTCTTGGATTATTCTTTATAACATCCAGTCTATGGTCGAAATATAAAAGCTCAGCAAAAAAAGAGATTGAAGAAAAATTAGCTAAGGGAGCAACTAGAGATTGGCGACAGGTTGTAGCAAATGGTGGTTTTGCTGCATTAATAAGCATTATATATTATTATCAGCAGGACTTAGTTTGGCTGATTGGGTTTATTGTTTGCCTTGCTAGTTCGAATTCAGATACCTGGGCATCAGAAATCGGTACCTTAAGTAAAAGAAAACCAGTATACATACGTACCTTTAAGCCAATTGAAAAGGGAACATCAGGAGCTGTCAGTTTATTAGGGACTACTGCTGCAATTTTTGGTTCCATGTTAATTGCATTTGCTGGTGTTTGGCTTTTTCATTTGCAAATAGTCCACTTTTTCGTCATTTTATTGTTCGGCTTTTTAGGTAATATCATTGATACTTTATTTGGTGCCTATTATCAACAAGTTTACATTTGCAATATTTGTGGGATTGAAACAGAGAAAAATGTTCATTGCCAAACACCAGCCAAAAGAATAAAAGGGTATCACTTAGTGGATAATGATATGGTGAATTTTTTGTCAGGTTCAATCGCCGCACTATTAGCAATGATTGTTATCTATTTTGTAACAAGATAGTTTTCTAAGGATGACAAGGTTTTCTATGTCTGTTAAAACTGATAAATAGTGGTAAATTAATGTACAATATAAGCGTACTGAATTTATTAATATAACCACGATGCTCAAAGGAGGAAATAGTATGGTAAAAGTAAATAGAGTTGTTCTTGTTGGAACAGGTTTTGTCGGTTCAAGTTATGCTTTTGCGCTATTAAATCAAGGAATAACAGAAGAACTAGTCTTAGTGGACTTAAATGAAGCTAAAGCTGAAGGGGACGCGATGGATTTAAATCATGGTTTGCCATTTGCACCTTCACGAACGAAAATTTGGTATGGAAGTTATGCAGATTGTGATAAAGCTGACTTAGTCGTGATTACGGCTGGCGCGAACCAAAAGCCTGGTGAAACACGTCTCGACCTTGTGGAGAAGAACACAAATATTTTTAAAGGGATAGTTGAACAAATAATGGCAAGTGGTTTTGATGGTATTTTCATTGTTGCCACTAATCCTGTTGATATTTTAACATATGCAGTATGGAAGTTTTCCGGGCTTCCAAAGGAACGTGTAATTGGTTCGGGGACGATTTTAGATACTGCACGATTCCGCTTTTTATTGGGACAGTATTATGATGTGGATACACGTAACGTACACGCCTACATTATTGGAGAGCATGGAGACACGGAACTTCCAGTATGGAGCCATGCAGATATTGCCGGAATGAAAATATCCGAATGGACAAGTAAGCATGAAACAAATCAAGAGGACCTTGATAATATATTTATCAATGTTCGAGATGCAGCTTATCATATTATTGAACGAAAAGGTGCTACCTATTATGGAATTGCAATGGGGCTCGTTCGATTAACAAAAGCGATATTGCGTGATGAAAATTCAGTATTAACTGTATCTGCCTATTTAGATGGGGAGTACGGTCATAATGATGTCTATATTGGCGTACCAGCAGTGGTAAATCGCAGTGGGATCAGAGAGGTCGTTGAACTCGATCTGAATAAAAAAGAAAAGGAAAAATTCTCGAACTCCGTAAAAGTATTAAAGGAAACAATGGATCCTGTTTTAAGTAAGTTCTAAAAAAGGGATGGATAAAAATAGTCTTCTGCTCACAAACTATGGGTAGGAGGGATGATAATGTCTCGTATGTTGACATCCATATTTATGATTGGGTCAATTGGCTATTTTGCATTCCGCTTTAGGTATCGAATCATTAACGTAATGCTAAGGTCCGGCTGGATGCGCCGGATTGCGGTAGGCTCAATCATGAGCTTTCCGGGTATGAAAAACAAAATGATGCAGACTGTTTTTGGAGGACCAACTGAAAGACCATCTGAATGGTGAAAGCCACAGATGGTCTTTTGTTTTGTTAAAAAAATGCCTATCTTATCATCGTGTTTAGTCATTATTAAACTTGTTTTTCGTTTATAATGAAATAAATTAGTGAAAAATGGATACAAAATATAGTCGAAAGTAGTGGGGGTATTGAACAGAAAAGAAGATTACATCTATTGGAGATTAGCCTATTTTTTCATTTCAGAGCAAGGCTACCGTATCATTCAATTATTTGAAAATCAAAAAGAATTATGGCTGGAAAGACTCGAAAATAAAAAAGCTCCAATCGTTCGGTTATTACGGCAGGATTTAGACTGGAGCAACTCCATGCAAAGAGATATAGAATTTACAGCTTCAAATGGTGAAAAGGTTCGAAAACAGCTTGGTCATGGGGAGCTTTCAATTTTAAATATCTATATTAGTCAATTTCCTCCTGTGGATGAGTACGAATATCGGTTGGAACGTCCGTTTATTTTTCCGCAAGGTAATAAAACAAGTGTTAGCTCAGTACTATTAACGAGTGATCAATATGAGTCGGGATTTAAATCATTATCAACTAGGCTAGAAAGGGAAGTTTCCTTCCCCATTCATGAAGAGTATTCAGAAGAAGATGTTAATGCACAAAAGAAAGCAACGTTAGATTTTGCGATCCAGATGGAAAAAAAAGAAAAAGAAATATTTACGAACGGGAAGCCGTTTTTTACATACTTATTTATGATTATCCAGGTGGCCGTTTTTATTTTGTTAGAACTTCAAGGGGGGAGTACAAATACCTCCACGCTAATTAAGTTCGGGGCAAAATTTAATCCATATATATTTGAGGGAGAATGGTGGAGATTCATTACACCCATTTTCCTGCACATAGGCTTTTTACATTTAGCCATGAACACCTTAGCACTGTATTTTTTAGGTCCAGCTGTAGAAAGAATTTTTGGAAGTGTTCGGTTTTTCTTTATCTATTTATTTGCGGGTATATCAGGAGTTATTGCTAGTTTTATTTTCAGCCCAAATATTTCTGCAGGAGCCAGCGGCGCAATCTTTGGCTGTTTTGGAGCATTGCTTTATTTTGCCCTCATTTATCCGAAACTTTTCTTCCGAACAATGGGATCAAGTGTCATAACTGTTCTAGTCTTTAACTTAATATTTGGTTTTACCGTCTCGATTGTAGACAATGCCGGACATTTAGGTGGATTAGCCGGTGGTTTTCTTGCAGCAGGAATACTGCATTTCCCTAAAAAGAAAAAGCCATTCTTGCAGCTGCTGTTTTTGTTGGTATCTGTAGCTATTATTTACGGTTCACTATTCTATGGCTTCCGACATTCAGCGACAGGTGGTAATGAAAGCTCCACTATGATGTTAGCTCAAGAATATATTAAACAGGAGAATTATGAACAGGCATATGACGTGTTAACGACTTATACAGAATCCAATAAACCATCTTCAGAGGTATATTTTGCTTTATCTTTTATTGAAATTAAACTTGGTGAACTAAAGGAAGCGAAATCACATCTCCTTAAAGTGATAGAACTGGATCCGGATTTACCGGAAGCATACTACAATCTTGCATTAATTTATTTAGAGGAAAATGACATATCGAATGCAAGGGAAAATGCTGAAAAGGCAGCAGAAATAAAACCAAGTCAGCAGGAATACTCTGAATTGGCCGAAGAACTTAATCGACTGCTCCCATCATCTGACGAAGGAGAATAGGCTCTAAAGAAGCAGTTTCTGTTAATACCAATAGATGAGTTTTATCTTTTGCAATTAAAATAAGCGGAAGGGTACTGCCTTTGGAATTTTCACTAGTACCGTCTGCTTTTTTTATACCTAGAATATAGTTTTTATATAAGCCTTCCCAAAGATTACCTACAATTGCACCAGTCTCTGATTTTGTAAATCCAGGCAAAACATCCTTTGCCAGTTCATTGAATTGGCTGAGGGGCAATGCATGATAGTTTTTCAAATTTATTGCAAAATGGCGCAATCCTTTGTTCCAGCTTAGCTGCAGCATTCTTTCGGTCTGTTGGTCCAGTTGTTTTTTAATATTTACTTCATCTGCAGTATCTGTAATGAAGTAAATTTGATCCGATGACATTTCTTGTGAGCTGAAAATTTGATCTTCTTTTTCATGAAGCTCCGCATGGTGAAAAGTAATCGCTTGTAAAAGCTTACTTATATCCAGCTTGATTCTTCTCTCTTGCTGTATTACAGCTGTATTTTGTTCCCAATTCCATAATGTCTCTAGTAGTCGGCCATTGGCATATAACAGAGCTGCATCCTGTCTTAAGTAGGCTTTACGGTCCAGCGTAGAATGTTCTTTCCAAAGGATAGTATTGGCTTGATTCATTAAGGTAAGTGTCGTCTGTGCTGTTTTAAAGGTTACATTTGGGTCAATAGGGAAGTACGTAATACTTTCCTGTGCCTTCGGATTGGTATACTGATAGATTCCAAAAGCTAGAATGAGGAGAATTAATATTCCGAACACCAAATAGATTTTTTTCATCTGATCGCATCCCTCTTTTTTACTATTAATGGAGAATAGTAGTTATATTATGTTATGGGAACAACGAGTTGGACATGTCAGATTTTTTGTATGAACATAGCAGCTTGGTAAGAACGTCTTGAGAGGAGACGGGGCATAAGGTATACTTTACATGTAATGTTTCTTATTCATTGGCTGTGTTAATGAATACTGTTGATTTTAAGAACCTGTTGATTGGAGCGGCAGGCGCTTGACTCCTCGAAAATGCTATCGCATTTTCTTCGTGCGTGGGCAGATTCGAGGATGTAAATCAAAGTCCTGCGGGATGAACGAGCTGAGTGAGACCCCGCAGGAGCGAAGCTGTGAGGAGGCTCACGGGCGAGCCCGCGGAAAGCATAGCGCCTGGAGTGCAAATCAACAGCCTAGTTTAACACAGCCTAATCTTTATGTAAGAGGGTTAAATGGAATGAAGTCAATTTATGAAATTCAACAATTATTAAAGCAATTTGGAACGATTATTTATATCGGTGATCGAATAGCTGACCTTGAATTAATGGAATCAGAATTAAAAGATTTGTATCAAGCTCAGCTAATAGAACCCAGAGAATACTCGACTGCATTGTTAATTTTAAGACATGAAATAAGATTCTTAAGAGAAAAAGAAGAAAAATACTAAAAACCTGCACTAAAATGCAGGTTTTTGTTTTGCTCATTTTCAACCACCTTTTGTCATATGATTTCTATGATGGAAGGAGGAGGAATTATGGAGGTTAGAGTCCGGGAGGGTGACTCCTGCGCATATTATGGTCGATTATTTAAGGTTCCACTTGAACTCATTGTCGATTCAAACGAGAACATAAATCCATCCAATTTGAAAACTGGTACAAAGCTATTAATACCAGGCTATGTTTCCGTTCCATACACCATAAAAGAAGAAGATACATTATGGAAAATCGGAAAGGCAAAAGATTTATCCCTCGATGCAATAATGGTATTAAACCAAATGCAAAATCCCAATCAATTAGCACCAGGGGACGCCCTATACTTACCTGAACGTATTACACAATATCATGTTAGTTCGAAACTGCCTTATGGTTCTGGGATTTTAACAAAGCAAATCAAGACACTAAAAAAGTTATACCCATTTATAAATGTAGATACTATCGGTACAAGTGTTTTAGGTAATCAAATCCAAGAAATCAGGATTGGCAAGGGCTCAAAAAAAGTTCATATGAACGCTTCCTTTCATGCGAATGAATGGATTACAACCATGGCAGTAATGAGCCTTGTTAATCAATACCTTATTTCCTTAACGAACCGAAGCCCGCTAAGAGGTATAAATACAATAGATTTATATAATGAAACAGAATTATCCATTGTTCCAATGGTAAATCCGGACGGGGTAGACCTCGTATTAAATGGACCGCCAACAAATCGTCGTCAAGAGGTCAAGGAGATCAATGATGGAAGTGATGAATTCATTCATTGGAAGGCAAATATTAGAGGGGTTGACTTAAATAATCAATTCCCGGCAAATTGGGAGATTGAGCAGGAGAGGAAGATACCCAAGTCACCTGCGCCTAGAGATTATCCGGGCAGGTCTTCTTTATCAGAACCAGAAGCAAAAGCAATGGCTGAACTGATAAAGAACAATCAATACGATCGAGTTCTTGCATTTCATACTCAAGGAGAGGAGTTTTATTGGGGGTATGAAGGATTCGAACCACCTGAATCCGAAATCTTAGCAACAGAATTTGAACGAGTGAGTGGATACAAGGCAGTTCGGAATGTCGATAGTCATGCGGGGTTTAAGGACTGGTATATCCAAGAATATAAACGACCTGGTTTTACCATTGAATTGGGAAGGGGCATAAATCCATTACCTTTATCACAATTTCACGAGATCCTTCAAAAAGTTGAGGGAATATTTATAGCGGCACTTTATTTGTAAATTTGTTGTCTACACGACTTGTAAAATGATTTCATTGACATTAAAATAAATTGTTGTGTTGGTGTTTGTTAATAAGAAAAAAAGTCGTAAATATGCGACTTTTTTCTTATTTATAGAATGTTCTGTAATTATTGAAACATTTCTGTAAAATAAACGTCTAATTAATGTGAAGAAAAATGGAGGGAGGGGGAAAATGAGCCATAGTAAACGTAATATCATCATAAAATTTATTTTTCAATTCTTATTTTTGCTCGTTTTTGCCTCTATTGTTAGTGCTTGTTCGCATCCACAAGATGCCAAGCCCAGCCCTTCTGAAGATAATGACAAGCAGAATGTGCCGCCATCTCAACCAAAAGATACATGGAAACTCCCAATCAAAATACCAGAAGGAGAATTTTACAAAGTAGGATCCTGGTATTCCGATCATCAATTACTTTATATTACAAATCTTGAACAATCATCGTCTGTTTATCTTTATAATCTTCTAACAGGTAATAGTCAACTACTTTATAAGAGTGAGGTGCCTATTGTCACTTTGCAGATCAGCCCATCAAAAAAGAATATACTTATTCAATCATCTCCATCTACCTATGAAGGACAAGTTACCATACTATCTCCTGAGGGCACAGAAATCTTCAAACAATCTATCCCCTCATATGAATTAGCTTTTGAATGGAACCCATTTAATGAGTCTGAGATTCTAATCTCATCTTTTAATGAAGATTGGACATTTCAAATGCTGCTTTTAGACATTGGACAAAGGAAAACAACTGAACTTACACTACCTCAGCCATTTATTAAATGGATAGGAAATGAGGAAGTTGCCTATCTCAAATGGAATGAAGACAGCCCGTCTCTTTTTGCACCACTCATGAAGCAAGATTTAAGTAATGAGGCGGAGGAAGAAATATTTAAAGATGTACTACAATTTGCAACTTACAAAGATACTATAATGACCGTTACCGTTCAGGATGATGAACACTTACAGGCTTCTTATACTTTTTATAATAGGGAGAAAAAGGAACTAAATTCGTTCTCCATTCCTCATCTATCCATGTTTTCTGGATGGTTGGTTCCTTACAATGACTTAAATGAAAAAAAAGGAGAATTTATTACCCTTAAGCCAGTGAAAAGTGCAGAAGCTGATGCTTACAGGGAAGGTTTTGAGCTTGTAAGCTATGATATTGAAAACGGCAGCAGTAACGTTATTATGAAGAACCTGAAAAATGAACCCATTCTGCTATCCCCTTCGGGAGAAGCTGCCCTATTTGGTAATCGTTTTGATAAACTCATTAATTTCAAAACAAAAGAATTAATGGAGCTTGTAGCAAAATAAAAAGACTGCCGATTGGCAGTCTTTCAATTTTTTTAAGTTTAGTGTGTACCAGTAGGAAAACCACTTTCAATAAGGGTCATGATGGCAAACCAGCCAAAAACAGCAAATGTGCCTACTGCAAAAAATGCTCCTAACAAATTTTTATTTTTTAGGGCAGTGAATGCACCGTAAGCAGCAAGTAATGCTACCAAAGCAAAAATAATAACTACTCCCATTAATAAAGCCCCCTTTATTAGATAATACTTGGGCTTGGCCCAACACATTTCTAAGAGTTATGTAAGAATATTATATACATTCGATTCTTATTTTATATTCTTTTTAATCATTTGTCGAGGGCTAAAAGGTTAGCAATGAAGCTTACATAGTGTAAAATAATAGTAATGTAAAATTAGTTGGAGGTATGTCAGAAATGAAATGGTCTCAAATCCCGTTAGGAGTATTACAAACAAATTGTTACGTCGTTGAAAGTCCTGACAAAACCTGTTTGATTTTTGATCCAGGGAGCGAAGGGAAAAAGCTAATTAAGTGGTTATCAAAAAGGGAACTCAAACCAATTGCAATTTTCTTAACACATGCACATTTCGACCATATCGGCGCCGTGGATGATGTAAGAGACTATTATAATATTCCGGTTTATATTCATGAAGAGGAAGAAGAGTGGCTGATAGATCCGGCATTAAATGGTTCAAAGTTTTTTCAAATGCAAGAGTTAATGAAAATGAAAAGAGCCGACTACATTCTAAAAAAAGAGGAAACGCTAACGATTGGTAATTTTACTTTTTCAATCTTCGAAACTCCAGGACATTCTCCTGGTAGTGTGTCGTATTACTTTGAGACCGAGGGTTTTGTTGTATCAGGGGATGCGTTATTTAAGAACAGCATTGGAAGAACAGACCTGCCAGGTGGTAACCATAAACTTCTTATGAAGAGCATTCATGAAAAATTATTATTCTTACCTGAAGAAACAACGGTGTTATCTGGACATGGACCAATCACCACAATAGGGGAAGAAATGGATAGTAATCCGTTTTTGAACGGGTTTTAATATCAAAAGAGGAAGCTGATGTTAACCTTTATGAAGGAGTCTTTATGATTACGTACTTGAAGAGTTTAATTTCAAACTCACCAACAAACTTAATTTCCTATGCAGAATACATCGAAGCAGTTCTCTACCATTCAGAATATGGTTACTATATGAAAAACAAACAGAAAATCGGCAGCCAAGGAGATTTTATCACTACAAGTAATATTTCCGATATTTATGGTCGAATTGTTGCTAAATGGTTTGCGAGTTTTTGTAAAAAGTATAATCTTGAACCTAATTTTTGTGAAATTGGTGCTGGCAATGGACGTTTCGCCCATGCCTTCTTACAGGAATGGGAGCATTCCATCAAAGCACCAATAAATTACATCATAGTAGAAAGCAGTCCCTATCATCAAAAATTACAAAATGAATTAATTCCCCCTCACCATAATTTAATCCAAGTAAACAAGCTGGATGAACTAGAGCCTTTCAAAGGGATGGTTTTTTCAAATGAATTATTCGATGCTTTGCCAGCTCATGTCATCGAGAAGGAGAACGGCCAATTATACGAGGTTATGGTAGGAATAAAAAATGAAACCTTATATGAGGAAAAGGTTTTATTAACGAATCCAGCTATCCACTTCTTTTTAGAGGAAAGTATGCTGGAACTAAAAGATAAACAGCGTATAGAAGTGCCTTTGTTAATGGAAGGGATGGTACAAGATATATCCAAGGTCTTAACGAAGGGGCTTGTAGTGACAGCAGACTATGGTTATACCAAAGAAGATTGGATGCATCCTTCACGAATGAAGGGAAGCTTAAGAGGATATTATCAACATCAAATGATTGATGATGTTTTGAAGTATCCCGGGAAATGGATATTACGACACACATCCATTTTGATTGGCTTATTCAGAAGGGTGAGCAAGTCAAGTTGGTTTTCTATTCAAAGCTAAGACAGGATGAGTTTTTATTAAAAGCAGGCATCCTAAAGGAATTAGAAAATCATTACGATCCTAATCCTTTTTCAGAGGTTGCTAAACGAAACCGTGCAATCAGGAGTTTAATTATGCCATCTGGAATAAGTTCTTTTTTTCATCTGCTTATTCAGCAGAAAGGCATCGTTGATTTTAATCCTTTTGACGAATAAAAAACACCGGAGAAGAGCTCCGGTGTTCTTTTGTGTTGATTTACTTCTTAATGTCCTCCGACTCCACCAAGTGGCATCATAAATGTTGTCCAATAAGTAAAGCCTGCGAAGAATACGGTCAAATATGCTCCGAAAACATACATATACATACGTTCGGAAAGTTTAAGATAGCTTAACAAAACAAAGAATCCAGTTTGGGCTAGGAATAGCAATGCAGTTTTATTCATATCTCCTAGATAGAACATTACGGTAAAAATACCCGTCCAGAAACCCAAAACTCTGAACATGCGATCCATATGTATCCCTCCTTTTCCCCTACGGTACCATCATGCAATATTATAAAGAAAAGGAGTTCAAAAGTAAATAAAGATTCAAATTAGTTTGTTACAAGTGCCTGGTAAGAGCAAGTTTCACAACCTGAAATAATATTTTCCTTCTCAATTAACTCTACCGATTCAAATAAAGCTTCAAACATTCCTTTTAGGAATTCATGATGCATAGCACAAACACTTTCATGTTCCTCTGCAACCTCTTTGAAAGGACAATTGTAGATCTGGAAGTAAATTTTTGTATGATCTCCATTTGCTTCAAATTCTGGATAAAACCCGGCTAATGTGGCTGCGCTTTTTAATATTGTTAACTTTTGTTCAAAATCTATTTCTTCACCAAAGGATTTTTTCGCCATTTCTTGTTCAATTACTTCAGTGCCAAAGCGCTTTCCAGTTAAGTAAAGAGCTTGTTTACCTGCTTCTCCTAGTGTAAGCATGGTAGAGATAGCTACTTTAGAAAGCAGCATGTAATCCCGGAAAGGGAAATGTAATTGAATGACATCATCTGATAAACGATATAACCTGCTTGGTCTGCCGCCTTTACCAGTCTTTTTTGTTTCAGATGCTAACATGTTAACATCTTCAAGCTTAGATAAATGTAATCTTGCAACGTTCGGATGGATATTAAAATTTTCTGCAACCTCTTGTACTGTCACTTCTTGATGACGTTTTGTGATGTATTGATAGATGTAGTACCTGGTTGGATCTGATAAAACATTTGTGATCTTTAATGTTTGTTCCATCTTTCGTTCACCTCGAACCCCCATAATTTACCCCAATTATAATATAGCTATATAAACATTGGAATGAGGTTAACAATGTTAACACTATATGTTTAGAAAATGTTCACAATTACCAAAGGCTTGGATGACTTGCTTTATACAAAATATATACGAAAGGTATACAATGTGTATGTCAAGAGTTGTTTTTCGGTAGATTTAGGAGGAAAAATACAAAGAAATATTTTAAAAAAAGAAGAATTTTGAAGGATAAGCTTGAATGGTGTCGAATTCCTACCGAGACAAAATAAAAGGTGGTGTTACTCATTGAAAGTGCAATCGAAATACTAGCAAATAGGATTATCACAGATGCTGCTCGAAATCAAGCAACAGATATTCACATTGTTCCTAGGAAAAAAGACACACAGATTCAAATCCGCTTAACGAACAAACTCATTCCCCGGTTATCACTTCCAAAAGATGAATGCGACAGGTTAATCTCACATTTTAAATTTACTGCAAATATGGATATCGGTGAACGACGACGCCCTCAAAGCGGTTCGATTTTTTGTGAAGTGGACGGAAAATTAATGGGTCTTAGACTTTCAACACTCCCATCTAACAATCGAGAAAGTCTTGTTATCAGACTGCTGCCTCAACAAGAACAAATACCCTTTCATCAGCTCTCACTTTTCCCTGGGATGACCAGAAAGCTACTCGCTCTCCTAAAACATGCACATGGATTAATTATCTTTACAGGACCAACTGGCTCAGGCAAAACCACAACTCTTTACTCCCTTTTAAATGAAACCGCCCATCTATTTCATCGTAACGTTATTACACTTGAAGATCCCATCGAAAAGAACTATGATTCTGTTTTACAAATACAAGTGAATGAAAAAGCAGGTGTGACATACGCAGCTGGTTTAAAAGCAATTCTACGTCATGATCCCGACATTATTATGGTTGGGGAAATTCGTGACGCTGAAACTGCAAAGATAGCAGTACGGGCTGCTTTAACGGGACATTTAGTTCTCAGCACTATGCATACAAGGGATGCAAAGGGAGCGGTATATCGTCTTCATGAGTTTGGTGTCAATTGGTTAGAGGTGGAACAAACTCTTATTGCGGTTACAGCTCAGCGATTAGTAGAGCTAACCTGTCCGTATTGCGAAGGGGACTGTTCACCCTTCTGTTATTCATATGGAAGATGGAAAAGGGCGAGTGTTTTTGAACTGCTATCAGGGAGAAACCTTAATGCAGCTATGAAAGAGGCAAGGGGAGAAGACATTATTTCGCATTACACGACAGTAAAGGAAGTAATAAAAAAGGGGATTGTCCTTGGATATATCAAAGAGTCTGAATATGATCGCTTGGTGTATGACCATGAAGAGCCATAATTGGACAATTAATGAGCAGGCCAATTTTTTAAAAAGGATTGGAGAATTATTGGCACGAGGTTACCCAATTGCCGAAGCCATTGAATCCCTGTCCTTGCATTTACCAAAGAATCGAAAGGAGGAGATGTACAAATGTTTGGCTGATTTGAGAAATGGAATTTCATTTCATGATGTTTTAAATAATATGGGGTTTCACAAGGATTTAACTGGTTATGTCTATTTTGCGGAACAGCATGGCAGCTTCGTGGAGGCACTACTAGAAGGAAGCAGTTTAGCCTTGGTTAAGGAGAATGATAGGAAGAAGCTTTTGAAACTATTACAATATCCAGCTTTACTTACCTTTATTACAGGTTTTCTTTTTGTGTTTGTCCAAAAATTATTGCTGCCCAAATTTACAAGCCTCTTCCAATCTATGAGTCTTGAAGCGAATTTCTTTATGAAAGTACTTTATTCCTTTGATAAATATTTTCCTATATTTATGACGGGTTTAGTGCTCCTCCTGGCATCAGGTTCAATATATTATTTTTTTGTATTTCGAAAAGTCTCCATCCTCCAGCAAAGATCACTTCTGGTAAGAATCCCGATTGTTGGAAGAATCCTCAAATTGTTGTTTACTCATTATTTTTCTATACAACTCAGTTTCCTTTTAGCGGGAGGTATATCCATACTTGAAGCATTAAACTTATTTGAGAAGAATCATAGACAGCCATTTTATAGCCAGTTGGGAATGGTGATTAAACAAAAGCTGTTAACGGGTGAAAATCTAGAGTCTATCTTGGCAACATTCCCATTCTTTGAAAAAGAATTCCCAATGATCATTAAACATGGTCAAGAGAATGGGAAATTGGAACAAGAATTACTCTTCCTCAGCGAGCACTGTATGGTGAATATGGAAGAAAGAATCGAAAAGAGTTTAAAAAAGATACAGCCTGTTCTCTATCTTTTTATAGGATTTCTGGTTGTATCTATGTACTTAGCCATATTATTACCAATGTTTCAGCTATTAGATGGAATATAAAAAAGCGAAAAGCGCATTAGGAATAAATATTATACATGGAGGATGTAAAGATGATGAAAAATGAAAAAGGTTTTACTCTTGTTGAAATGATGATAGTCATGCTGGTTATTTCGGTTTTATTAATTATTACAATTCCAAATGTCGCAAAGCATAATACAAATATAAACAACAAAGGCTGTGAGGCTTTTGTGAAAATGGTTCAAGCCCAGGTGCAGTCTTATATTATGGAAAATAATAAGGTGCCAACAATGGCAAATTTAATTACGGATGGATATCTAATTAATGATACTGGTTGTCCAAATGGAACAAAAAATGTACAGATTGATTCAGAAGGTAAAGTAACGGCAGTACCAACAACATAATGCTCCGCAATCAAAAGGGATTTACACTAATAGAATCGTTGATTGTTCTCTCCATCTTTCTAATCATCTCCTCGATAACTGCCTTTAGCATAAAGCCACAATACTATTCAGCAACTGATAAGGCGTTTATTTCCCAATTAAAAGCGGACTTATATTATGGTCAGCAATATGCTATTGCTCATCAAATGGAAGTAAAAGTTATCTTTTATGATCATGAGCACATGTATCTCATCAGTACAGGCAATAAACAGCTAGTTGAAAGACATCATTCTCCAACGATTACTGTGACACAAGGAACGATTCAATTAGTATTTAAATTTAATTCGAATGGCAATGTAGACAGATTCGGTACATTATATATTCGGACACAACAAAAAAACTACCGATTAACTCTTTTGATTGGAAAGGGACGGTTTTATGTTATGGAAGAATGATGGATTCTTTTTACTAGAGCTCCTATTATCATTATCTGCATGGTTTATGATAGGCATGTTTTTTATGCCGTTATTAATGGAATTATCCCATCAATCTCAACAGCTTGTGAGGGATAAAAAGGCTGCTCAGTTTTTATTTGAAGAACTCCAAGCAAATTTAACAGAAGATAGAACAAGCTCAAATTACTCCATTTTTCATAATGGAACAGAATATAAGATTTATTGGAATCAATCGTCAGATATTGGACAAAAGGAGGTGTGTGTAAAAGTTGATGAAACTGCCTTCCACCCAAGAACAGAGATTTGTAAAGTACCCGAATGATAAAGCCTTTACTCTCCTTGAAGTGCTTTTTGCCTTTTCAATTTTTATGACCATAGTATTTTTCATGGTTCCTGTTCTTCAAATTGTTTTAGAAAATAAAGATTCAAATGGAAGGCTTCAGGAAATGGAATGGGATGTTTTTTGCAGTCAGGTAAAAAAAGAAATTCGTATTAGCTCTAAAGTGGAGGTGGTGTCAGGGAGACTGGTACTAACGAATAATAGTGAAAGTATTAACTACGAAAAATATGGAAGTAACTTAAGAAGGCGTGTTAATTCTTCGGGGCATGAGATATTACTGCAAAATGTATCCTCCGTCACTTTTACCAGGATTAATAACTCCGTAAAAATTATTGTAAAAGATGTTTGGGGGAAAGAGTACAATGTGGTAGTGCATTCCTATATTCAATGGGTTCCGGTCGTATGAGGAATAACGAACAAGGATTTACATACCCATTAACTTTAGCAGTGCTTATCCTTTTTCTTTTACTCTTCTCCTTTCGTGTAGAACAACTGTTAACCGAAAGGAAATTGGCTCATGAAACCAACCTAATCCTTCAGGAGGAATATTATTTTCATTCTTCTGTTAAAAAAGTAGAAGAAATCATGCAATCGGGTAGTGTTATTCCAGACAAAGGTACCTTTACCTATTTAAAGGGAAGCATGGGATTTCAAAGTGACATTCCGATTGGAACCGTACAGAAAATCAACTTTACTCTTAGAATGCAAACAGGTGAAACAGTGGTAGGACGCGGTTTTTTCGATATTTCTTCGAAAAGAATGATAAAGTGGATTGAAATTTATTAAGGTTAATAGTTGTTTGAAAAATTAAAACATGGACATACTTTTAGTGAAGAATGAAGGCAGGTGTGTCCATGAAAACGAATGATTATGTAAAATATATGACTCAAACTCTTGTTAAATATGCGGACCAGCCAAAGGATGAAAGAAAACGGCTCCGGGAAGAACGAAAACAAACAAGAGCGTCTTTTTGGTATCGTTGGTTTGGGATACTTCCCTATATATTTTATATTGAAGTGAAAAACAGAAGAAGAAAAGAGTAAAGAAGCAGATTCAAAATCTGCTTCTTTAATCTTTTACACAGCATTATCGGTTAAATAAAACAATCCTCCATTTATAAATGAAATGTTTATTTTTGGTTCATATTGGTCTTGCAAGGCTTTTTTTTCTGTTTCGTAACTTTCATTTTCTTCTTCCGCATCCTCGTAAAAATGATCAAGAAGACGTAAATCTTGCTCCCAACGTTTCCGGGCATCCTCTGCCCAAGTATGATCATCTTCATTAATGACAGCTTTTAGATAGTTTTCGATTCTTGACATTCCGCTTTTTGGCTTAACAAGAGGTGAAAGTGTAAACGAATAATCCGGTATTTTCGGTGTAAGTTGGACATTCTGTAGTCGATCATGAAAATCCTCAATCATTTGTCCGTTAATGAGCTGCAAACCGATTGATTTATAAATATCCCGCTTACGGTCGCATTGATACGAGATCTTAACATTCATACAAAGCCAAGGCATTAATGGAGTTTGTTGTTGACTATTACGGTGATTCTCATAAAGCCTGATATAGCTAGCCAGCTTTTTTGTTGATTGAAAAATTTGGTGCAGGCGGGGAGAACCAAAATGAACGGTTTCTCCCTTAATATGTTCAGGTGTTATCTGTGGGTTGGTAATAAACGTAAGCTTCATCGGATTTGGTATCCCGCCCGTTTTTTCTAGGTAATGCCAATAAAAAGGTCGGTTCATTAATTCCTTATCGAGTTCGATTGTTAATTGAACTGTTAAGTATCCTGGACCATTTTCTGTTATTTCACATTCATTAGCCTGAAAATAGCGTATCAGAAAGTTATGAATTTCCAGCTGCTGCATGTGAATCCTCCTTCTGCATATCTTTAGCCAGATCAATCATTGATGTAAGATTTTCCATCTTAATCCTCATTTCTCCTTCAGAACAGGATTGTCCAAAAATATCAATTAGATGATCTTCAATACTGCCAAAGTCTAACTTCGTTAAAATATCGTCCAAATCACCTATAACTTTTTCAAATAGTTCAATTTTTTCATATAGTAGCTTTAATATATGTTCCTCCACTGTGTTCTGGATTGCAAAATTATAGATCATAACGTCCTTTTCCTGCCCAAGACGATGGATCCTTCCGATTCTTTGCTCCAGTCTCATAGGATTCCACGGTAAATCGAAATTAATAATATGATTACAGAATTGAAGGTTAATTCCTTCACCACCCGCTTCAGTCGCGATGAGTACCTGTGCATGCTTCTGAAAGAGTTCGCGCATCCAGTCTTTTTTACCTCTTTTAAAGCCTCCGCGGAACGGAACTGATGATATCCCGTTTTGTTTTAAATACCATTGCAGGTACATTTGGGTTGCTCTGTATTCAGTAAAAATAATTACCTTATCATCTATCTTTTGAATCAATTCTAAAGCCTTTTCCGCTTTAGAGTTGCTTGAAACTGCTTCCACTTTTGAAATTAAATGTTGAATCTGGTCTTCAAATTCCTTGGTAGGGTTTTCTTTTTTCTGGAGCATGTTTTTAAGCGTATAAAAAACTGCTTCTCTACTGCTGCAGGCTTCTCTCTGTAGAGTCATCACCGAGAATGCGCTTGTTTGGACCCAATCGCCTTCGCTCTTTAAATCAGTGATAGCTTTGTACAATTCTTTTTCCTGAGGTGTAAATTCAATCGGTATAGTTTCAACATGTCTTTTGGTCCATTCAATACCTGTATCGGCACGCCGGTTACGAATCATTACCTTATTAACCAGCTCTTTTAAATGCTCATTATCATTTAATGAGCGTGCATCCCGTTTGTATTTATCAAAGAATGCTGTTTCACTGCCTAAATGCCCTGGTTTTAATAGGGATACGAGGTTAAAAATTTCCCCAATCCGATTTTGAATGGGGGTAGCAGTGAGAAGCAGACAAAACTTCTTCTTCAGATTTTGAACAAACTCATAGTTTTTTGTCTTGTTGTTCTTAAGTTTGTGAGCCTCATCAATAATAATTAAATCGTAGTCCTGCTTATAGATAATATCACGGTGTGGATCCCGTTTTGCCGTATCAATAGACGATACAACGACATCGCATTGTTCCCAAACATAGCTTTTCTTTTGAGAAACCGCAGGGATAAAAAACTTACTATTCAATTCATAAGCCCATTGGGTTACTAATGAAGCTGGAACAAGGATGAGAACTTTTTTTACGAGCCCGCGAATCATGTATTCTTTTAAAATAAGACCAGCTTCTATCGTTTTTCCAAGCCCAACTTCATCGGCGAGAATGGCCTTTCCATTCATATTCTCTATTACTTGTTTTGCCGTTTCGAGCTGGTGTGGAAGCGGGGTCAGATTAGGCAAATGATTGGGTGCTTGTAAGCCTTCAAATTCAGGAATAATCAGGTGTTTTTCAACGCCAACTGCCAGTTTGAAAAGGTCCCAATTTCCCCATGGTCCATCGTTCTCAATTCTATGTAAAAATTCATCCTGCCAGGAGGAATCAAATTGTATTTCAACACTCATGTTTTCAGCTCCTTATGCACAAAAATTTATTGCTCACCTTATGCTTTAATGGTAGGATGGTGATAGGTTTGAATGTTTTAACTATTGCAATAAAATAATTTTTTTAGATGTATATTTTAGTATGACCCTAATGTGAAAATATTATAATGCGGATGATGACAAGGGGAGAGACTACAAATGTAGCGCCGAAGGAGCAAGCACAATGTGTGAATCTCTCAGGCAAAAGAACTCTTGTTTGACGCAACTCTGGAGAGCGCTGACTATTAGGGCAGCCACCAAAGGGGAAAGCCGAGCTTAGGTAAACTTTCAGGTGCAAGGACAGAGACCTTCTTTTTGTTAAAGGGAGGTCTCTGTCCTTTTTTGTTTTTTTTGCGCTGGATTTATGGAACAACAAATGAAAAACATCTTTAGTTGTTGAAGGGGGATTAACGATGACTCAATTAAAACGGACACCGCTATTTGAAGTGTATAAGGAATATGGTGGCAAAACGATTGATTTTGGAGGCTGGGAGCTGCCTGTTCAATTCTCAAGTATCAAGGAAGAACATGAGGCAGTGCGTACAAAAGCTGGTTTATTTGATGTTTCTCATATGGGGGAAGTAATCGTCACCGGACCGGACAGCTTGTCCTACTTGCAGAAAATGTTAACTAACGACATCTCAAAAATTAATAATGGCGGAGCACAATATAATGCAATGTGCTATGAAAATGGTGGCACTGTTGATGATCTGCTTGTTTATAAACTAAAAGACAATCATTATTTACTAGTTGTTAATGCTTCAAATATCGATAAGGACTATAAATGGCTTGAGGACCATTTAGAGGGAGATGTTTCGATCGATAATCTATCTGAAAAAATGGCTCAATTGGCGCTGCAAGGACCGCTTGCTGAAAAAGTACTTCAAAAGCTCGCAGGTGATACTGATCTCGGTACTATTGGATTCTTTAAGTTCCAACAGGAAGTAACCATTAATGGGAAAAATGCATTGGTCTCACGAACTGGCTATACAGGTGAGGATGGCTTTGAAATATATTGCGATGCGTCAGACGCGGTTGAACTTTGGAAGGCGATTTTATCTGCTGGGAAAGAGGAAGGAGTTGTTCCTTGTGGTTTAGGTGCCAGGGATACTCTCAGATTTGAAGCAACTCTTGCTCTTTATGGTCAAGAATTGTCTCCTGAAATCACTCCGCTGGAAGCAGGTATCGGCTTTGCAGTTAAGTTAAATAAAGAAGCAGATTTTATCGGTAAAGAAGTACTTAAACAGCAAAGGGAACAGGGTGCAGCAAGAAAATTAGTTGGAATTGAAATGATTGACCGTGGAATACCGCGTCATGGCTACCCTGTCTATAAAGGTGAGGAACTGATTGGTGAAGTGACAACTGGAACGCAATCACCATCTTTGAAAAAGAATATTGGACTTGTGCTAATTAAAAACGAATACGCAGGTCTTGAATCAGAAATTGAGGTTGAAATTCGCGGAAAACGCTTGAAGGCGAAAGTAGTCCCAACACCTTTTTATAAACGAGAAAAGTAAACACGAGGGGAGATTAGGTTTATGAAACATCGATATTTACCTATGACTGAAGCAGATAAAAAGGAAATGCTCGAAACTATTGGCGTTAACTCCGTCGATGAATTATTCAGCGATATACCAGAAAAGGTTAGATTTAAAGGTGAATACAACATCAAAGCTGCAAAATCTGAGACTTCATTGATGAAAGAACTATTCCATATGGCTTCTCGTAATGCAGATTTAAAAACAAATGTATCCTTTCTGGGTGCAGGAGTTTATGACCACTATATGCCTGTAATTGTTGACCATGTTATTTCTCGCTCTGAATTTTATACAGCCTATACACCATATCAACCTGAAATTTCTCAAGGTGAGCTCCAAGCCATTTTTGAGTTCCAGACGATGATCTGTGAGTTAACTGGTATGGATGTAGCAAACTCCTCCATGTATGATGGCGGAACCGCATTGGCAGAAGCAGCGATGTTGAGCGCAGGTCATACAAAACGCAAAAAGATTATTGTTTCTGGTGCTGTTCATCCTGAGTCAAGAGAAGTCCTCAAAACGTATGCAAAAGGTCAGTATCTTGAAGTGATTGAAGTACCAGTTAACGATGGGATTACAGATATTGAAGCATTAAAAGGATTGGCAAATGAAGAAATTGCCGCAGTTATCGTGCAATACCCAAATTTCTTCGGAAGAATTGAACCATTAAAAGAACTAGAAGAAATTGTCCATGCAAATAAGTCGTTATTTGTTGTTTCAAGCAATCCTCTTTCACTTGGAGTATTAACACCACCTGGGAAGTTTGGTGCAGATATTGTCATTGGTGACGCGCAGCCGTTTGGAATTCCGACTGCGTTTGGCGGACCGCACTGCGGTTATTTTGCGGTAACTACTAAGCTAATGAGAAAGGTACCAGGACGTCTAGTTGGCCAGACCACTGACGACCAGGGCAGACGTGGATTTGTATTAACACTTCAAGCTCGTGAACAGCATATCCGCCGTGATAAAGCGACATCAAATATTTGTTCAAACCAAGCGTTAAATGCATTGGCTGCGTCTGTAGCTATGACAGCCCTCGGTAAAAAAGGCGTACGTGAAATGGCAGCGGCAAACTTACAGAAGGCACACTACGCAAGAAATGCTTTTAAAGAAGCAGGCGTTGAAGTTGTTTACGAAGGACACTCCTTCAATGAATTTGTTGTTAAATTAAACAAACCAGTAAAAGAAGTTAATCAAGCCTTGTTACAAAAAGGAATCATTGGTGGTTACGATTTAGGGCGTGACTATCCAGAACTTGCTAACCATATGCTGATTGCTGTAACAGAGCAAAGATCGAAGGAAGAAATCGATACTCTTGTGAAAGAAGTGGGGGATTTGCATGCATAACCAAGATCAGGCACTCATTTTTGAATCTAGTACACCAGGAAGAATTGGATACAGCCTCCCTGAAATGGATGTTCCTGAATTAGACCTTAGCAGCCTTCTTCCTGAAGGATATCTACGCAGCGAGGAGCCAGAGCTTCCTGAGGTTTCAGAGCTTGATATTATGCGTCATTACACTGCGCTATCTAGGAGAAACCATGGGGTGGATTCAGGTTTCTACCCGTTAGGTTCATGTACAATGAAATACAATCCAAAAATCAATGAAAATGTGGCCCGTTTTAACGGATTTGCTCATGTTCATCCACTTCAGGATGAAAGCTCTGTACAAGGTGCACTAGAACTTTTGTATGATTTGCAGGAGCATTTGATTGAGATTACAGGTATGGATGAAGTAACATTACAGCCAGCTGCTGGTGCTCATGGGGAATGGACGGGGTTAATGATGATCCGTGCTTACCATGAAGCAAACGGAGATTTGAAGCGTACAAAGGTTATCGTTCCGGATTCTGCACATGGAACAAACCCTGCTTCTGCAACGGTTGCAGGACTAGAAACCATCACTGTAATATCAAATGAGAATGGCCTTGTTGACCTTGAAGATTTAAGAAGAGTAGTTGGGGAAGATACAGCGGCATTAATGTTAACCAACCCAAATACCCTTGGACTTTTTGAGGAAAATATTATAGAAATGGCTGAAATTGTTCATGCTGCCGGCGGTAAGCTTTATTACGATGGTGCAAACTTAAATGCGGTACTATCAAAAGCTAGACCGGGGGATATGGGATTTGATGTGGTTCACTTAAACCTTCATAAAACCTTTACGGGTCCACATGGCGGAGGAGGGCCGGGTTCAGGTCCAGTTGGTGTAAAAGCAGACCTTATTCCGTTTTTACCAAAGCCTGTGATTACAAAACGCGGTGAAGAGTTTGTATTTGATTATGACCGTCCGCAATCAATCGGGCGCGTGAAACCTTACTATGGTAATTTTGGTATCAATGTTCGTGCATATACTTACATTCGTTCTATGGGACCAGATGGCTTAAAAGCGGTAACAGAATATGCTGTGTTAAATGCAAATTATATGATGAGAAGACTTGCTGAGTATTATGATCTTCCATTTGATAAGCATTGCAAACATGAATTTGTTTTAAGTGGAAGAAGACAGAAAAAATTAGGTGTTCGTACTTTAGATATAGCAAAACGCCTGCTTGATTTTGGCTATCATCCGCCAACCATCTACTTCCCATTAAATGTAGAAGAATGTATTATGATTGAGCCAACTGAAACAGAGTCTAAAGAAACGCTAGATTCATTCGTTGACATTATGATTCAAATTGCCAAAGAGGCAGAGGAAAATCCAGAAATCGTTCAAGAAGCGCCACATACCACTGTAGTAGGCCGTATGGACGAAGCAACAGCAGCTCGTAAACCAATCTTAAAATATCAAAAGGCATAAGTAAGAAAAAGGGTCAGATTCAGGTTGCTGAATCTGACCTTTTGGTTTTTGGGGAGGGGAATTGTGCCGGTAAATCACGTGGTACGGAATTAGGGGAACAATCAAGGGGTTATTGTGCCGGTAAATCACGTGGTACGGAATTAGGGGAACAATCAAGTGGTTATTGTGCCCGTAAATCTCGTGGTACGGAATTAGGGGAACAATAAAGGAGTTATTGTGCCCGCAAATCACGTGGTACGGAATTAGGGGAACAATATAGGAGTTATTGTGCCTGTAAATCACGCGGTATGGAATTAGGGGAACAATCCGATAATGTGATTTGGTAATAAAAAAGACTTCCGTATATTGGAAGTCCTCATTGCGTTATTTTTTTGTTTTTACTTTACCAGACCATTTTTTGAACCCGCCTTGAAGCTGTGTAAGATCTTTGTATCCTTTACGGTGTAAAAATTGTGCGGCACGGGCGCTGCGCAATCCGTTTTGGTCATATAAATAAACAGGTAAATCTGGACGAAGCTCCTTCATTCGCATTCTCATTTGTGACACTGGAATATTTCGGGCGCCTAAAATATGACCTGCTTCGAATTCGTTCGGTTCACGAACATCGATTAATTGTGCCTTACGATAACCGGCACGAAACTCCTCTTCCGTTACCGTTTTAACAATCCTTTTTTGATAAAAATAGGTAAAAACGGAGTAAGCTGCAACTGCCACGATGATGATAAGTAGGACATAAAGTGAATTCAATTTCTATTGCTCCTTTCAAGCATGGTACACTATGTTTTATTATATAAGTCAATCACGGAAAGATAAAGAATAAACGACAAAAAACTTCAAATTCATTAAACCTCAAACATCTGGTTTTGAATTCATATCAGATTTTGGTAGACTAAAACAAGAGTAAACTTGATAAAGATGAGGTTTTCAAATGAATAAAGAAGTTTGGCGTTTTATAGATTCTGGTAATTGTTCTCCATCATTTAATATGGCGTTGGATGAGGCATTACTTGATTGGCATAGCCAAGGGAAAATACCGCCCGTTATTCGCTTTTATGGCTGGGATCCTGCGACACTATCAATTGGATATTTCCAGAAAGTTGATAAGGAAATTGACTTAGAGGCAGTAAAAGCTCATGGATTAGGGTTCGTTAGAAGACCGACAGGCGGCAGAGGCGTTCTCCATGAGCATGAGCTTACATACAGTGTCATTGTGTCTGAAGATCACCCCGAAATGCCTAAAACAGTAACAGAGGCTTATCGTGTTATTTCTGAAGGAATCCTAAAAGGATTTCATCAGCTGGGATTAGAGGCGTACTTTGCCGTCCCAAGAACAGATGAAGAGCGAAGTGCACTAAAGAATCCCCGTTCAGCAGTATGTTTCGATGCACCAAGTTGGTATGAACTCGTTGTCGAAGGTCGTAAGGTTGCCGGAAGTGCTCAGACGCGGCAAAAGGGAGTAATCCTCCAGCATGGTTCAATTTTATTAGATTTAGACGAGGATAAGCTGTTCAGCTTATTTAAATATCCTAGTGAGAGAGTAAAGGATAGGATGAAATCTTCTTTTAAAAGTAAGGCAGTGGCAATTAATGAAATCAGTCCTAGAAAAATTACATTAGAGGAAGCAAAAGAAGCCTTTTATAAAGGCTTTGCAGAGGGACTTAATATCGAGCTTGAATCCTATGATTTAACAGAAGAAGAATTATCTTACGTAAATAAAATTGCAAAAGAGCGTTATGAAAGTGATGAGTGGAACTTCAAAAGATAAATAAACAGGCGCACCCATTTTGCAGGGTACGCCTGTTTTTATTATTTGTTAGTTACTTTTTCGATTTCCTTACCATATTTCTCATACCAGATTTTCCATTCCTCTTTACGATCAATTGTCCTGCCATCCAGTAATGATTCGATGACATCTAAACATACATGCCAGCCAGCAAGGTCTCTTGGGGTATGGTCCGTAATGGTATTTATTTTTTCGATTAGGCGCAGTATACATCCATTTGATCCTTCAGTTAATTCGAATCGAACGGTATCTAACCACCAGGAGAATTCCAAAACAGAATTTACTTTTAAGTCTAGGATAGAAAGCTCATCAAATGTTCCATCCCCCATATCAAATTTAATAACCCCGCCTTTACGAAGTTCGTCCACACGTAACTCTGAGAACCATTTTAGCAGTTTCTCGTTATCAGTTAAATAAGACCATACCTCTTGAATTGAATGGTTAAGATGGCGTTCATATGTGGCAGTATAGCTGTTTTCAATTTTTTCAATATGTGCTATCATCAATTCTTTGCTCCTTTTGTTGATTTATTTATTAAGTATACCTTTTTTAATATTCTTGATAATCAATTTATCTCCTTTATAACTTTAAATTTTCCTGAATTTAAAAATCGCAACCTGCGAAATTTGTTAAATTTTCCTGTATTTTGCCGAAATTTAATAGATATCTTATCTATTCTCTTGTTTCTAGTTTATTTTGAGTTTGACAAAGTTTTTATTTTTTGCCTCTGACACAATATGTAGTGGTGTCGAAAATATTTTCGGTACTATATATTGATTTGTTATATCTACCTATGTTAACTTATTTATATCGAGTCAGCTAGATATAGCAAAACTTAATAGAATCTCACACAAGATATAGAATTATTTGAAGGAGTTGTTCTCATGTCTGTTGTTTTTAGACAAAAAATGAATATTGATTTTGAAAGGTTGAATGAGGATATCCACTTATTCCCCCAAGTGCACCCGGTAACGCCAGATATGAAAATAACTCATAAGGGTGTTTCACGATTGGTCATGCTGGACCGGTACACCTTCAAAGACACTGCAAAAATCACCCTAACGAATGGCGACTTCGTTGTTCTCACTATAAAAGAAGATCCAAAATTCCCAGCACGCGGTCTTGGATACATCATGGAGATTGATTGGGAGAGTAAAAAAGCAAAGGTTTTAGTAGAAGAGGAATTTAGAGGTGTCCTAGATGCCCCTGAGGAATCAGCAACAGGATTGATTTGGCGCTCGTTAGATGTAATTGAGAAGCCTCTAGAATTGTTTTATGAGCAGATTGCTAAGAGAAACGCAACGGGTCTTGCTTCAGTTGAGGAAACTGAAGAGAAGCGAATCGAATGGTTTGAAAAGTTCTACAATGAGCTAGTTTCGATGAACTTCATTCCAGCGGGTCGAGTCCTTTACGGTGCAGGAGCAGAAACAGACGTAACGTTCTTTAACTGTTATGTAATGCCTTTTGTTCCAGATTCACGTGAAGGAATTTCCGATCACCGTAAGCAGGTAATGGAAATCATGAGCCGCGGCGGCGGAGTAGGAACCAATGGATCTACATTACGACCTCGAAACACCTTGGCAAGAGGCGTGAATGGTAAATCATCTGGTTCGGTTTCTTGGTTAGATGATATTGCGAAATTGACACATCTAGTAGAACAAGGTGGGTCTCGTAGGGGCGCCCAGATGATTATGCTAGCTGATTGGCATCCAGACGTTATTGAATTTATTATCTCAAAAATGCAAAACCCAAGAATTCTACGGTTCTTAATTGAAAATACAAACGATGAAACAATCAAGAAACATGCTCAGGATAAACTAAAATTAACACCGTTAACTTCGCAAGAAAGAGCCATGTATCAGGGAATTGTTAATTACAAACACATTCCAGGCTTTGGTGGCTTTGGTGAAGACATCATTGCTGAGGCTGAAGAGAAGCTTCAAACTGGTGGTAACTATACGGTTCATAATCCAGAATTCCTAACAGGAGCAAATATTTCTATCTGTTTGACAAAAGAATTCATGGAAGCTGTTGAAAATGATAGTGATTACGAGCTTCGTTTCCCATATGTAGAACATTATAGTAAAGAGGAAATGAAGATTTACAATGAAGAATGGCATAAAGTTGGAGACGTTCGTGAATGGGAAAAGCTTGGTCATAAAGTACGAGTTTATAAAAAGATTAAAGCGAAAGAGCTTTGGAACCTTGTAAACATCTGCGCAACTTACTCAGCTGAACCGGGAATATTCTTCATCGATAATGCAAACGACATGACAAACGCTAAAGCGTATGGGCAGCAAGTCGTTGCAACAAATCCTTGTGGAGAGCAACCTCTCGCACCATTTTCTGTTTGTAACCTTGCAGCTGTTAATCTGGCTGAAATGGTTGATAAGGAAACAAAAACAGTTGATTTTGGAAAGTTAAAGAAAACAGTAGCTGTTGGCGTAAGAATGCAAGATAACGTCATTAATGCTACACCATACTTCCTTGAGGAAAATAAGAAGCAAGCTCTTGGTGAGCGCCGCGTAGGTCTTGGCGTAATGGGCTTACACGATATGCTTATTTACTGTGAAACAGTGTACGGTTCAGAACAAGGAAATAAACTTGTTGATCAAGTTTTTGAAGTAATTGCAACAACAGCTTACAAAACATCAGTAGAATTAGCCCAGGAAAAGGGAAGCTTCCCATTCTTAAATGGTGAAACACGCGAAGAAACAAACCGTTTACGACAAGCATTCATCGATACAGGATATATGAAAAAAATGCCTAAAGATGTCCGTCAATCTATACTGGAAAATGGAATAAGAAATTCACATTTGCTAACTGTTGCTCCAACGGGTAAAATAATTGCCCCCAGTGTTCGTAAGAGCGCTGCGTAAACTTAGCTATATGCGGGAAACCCTGGCGTATCTCTTACTACCTTTGTCTTGCCAACAAGTAATCAGGTAAAAATGTAAGAGTGTTGGCTTAATTGCCTACCAGACAATCCGCAGGGAAGTCGTGGCTGACCCCTCAACGACTATACGCTGAGCAACCATAATATTATGGTTGGTGATAGAGTCTGACCCATATTGCGAAATATGGAGTGGGTACTAATAATCCCGCCCTCTATAAAGATTTATAGAGAGTAACAAAAGTGAGTACTGGAACAATGGTTGGCGTATCGACTGGATTAGAACCTTATTTCTCATTTTCTTATTTCCGAAGCGGACGTCTGGGTAAATTTATCGAAGTGAAAGCTGATATTGTTCAAGAATACCTAGATAGTCACCCAGAAGCAGATGCTGATAATCTTCCAAACTGGTTTGTTGCAGCGATGGAACTGGCACCTGAAGCACATGCAGATGTTCAATGTATCATTCAACGCTGGATTGACAGTTCTATTAGTAAAACTGTTAATGCCCCACAAGGGTATAGTGTTGAACAGGTAGAAAAAGTATATGAGCGTCTATACAAGGGCGGAGCTAAGGGTGGTACTGTGTACGTAGATGGATCACGTGATTCACAAGTTCTTACTCTTAAAGCGGAAGAAAATGAGATTCCAACATTCAAAGAAAAAACAAAACAGCACGTAGTACTTGTTGATACCATTAGTGACCTTCGTTCAACAGATGTTACGATTGGTTCTGAAGTTGGAAACACATGTCCTGTTTGCCGTAAAGGTAAAGTAAAGGAAATTGGCGGCTGTAATACATGTTCTAACTGTGGCACGCAGCTTAAGTGTGGTTTATAAAAAGATAAAAACGAGGATGCCCTTAGGGTGTCCTCGTGTTTCATCTTATCAAATAAGGAAAAGGCCTCCAATAATTCCAGTAACCACAATTACCCAAGGCGGCAGCTTCCAATAGGCAAGCATGCTAAATAATAGGGCAGCAAAGGCAAAATCTATTGGGGCTATAATCGTACTAGTCCAAATTGGATCATAAAATGCAGATATTAATATACCTACAACCGCAGCATTGACACCCATTAATGCTCCTTTTATTTTTGGATTACGGTTTATGCTTACCCAAAATGGCAAAGTACCTAAAACCAATAAAAACGCAGGGAGAAAGATAGCGAAGGTTGCCAGCAAACCGCCTGCCCATCCATTCATAACAGCACCTAAATAGGCACCAAAGGTAAACAACGGTCCAGGTACCGCCTGTGCAGCTCCATATCCAGCTAGGAACGCCTCTTTACTGAGCCAGCCACTGGGAACAAATTCACGTTCCAACAATGGTAAAACCACATGCCCTCCGCCAAAAACCAAAGAACCAGAACGATAAAAGCTATCAAACATCGCCACCAAGCTAGATCCAGTCAATTCTCTTAAAATAGGAAGGACGATCAATAATCCGAAAAATAATCCTAAGCAAATGTATGCAAATCTTCGAGAAAGTGGGACCTGAATAGTAGTAGGGGAATCTTCCTTTTGCCCCTTATAGATAATAAAACCTGCGACAGCAGCAATTAGGATTACAAATACCTGTGTATATGCTGTTTGCCATAATAAGGTACACATTAAAGCAAGTAAAGCAATTGCTTTCCGAGTCAAATCAGGAGTTAATTTTTGTGCCATTCCCCATATGGCATGAGCAACAACAGCCACTGCTACAATCTTTAACCCGTGAATCCATCCTGCATTTCCAATATCCACTCCTTTAAGAATTAGTGCAAAAAGGATCAGCAGAACGACTGAAGGTGTGGTAAAACCAACAAATGCTGAAATCCCTCCTAACAAACCGCCACGCATTACGCCAATCCCAATTCCAACCTGACTGCTGGCTGGCCCAGGTAAAAACTGGCACAGGGCTACAAGATTGGCGTATGCTGGTTCATCCAGCCATTTTCTTCTGCGTACATACTCATCATGAAAATATCCTAAATGAGCAATGGGACCGCCAAATGAAGTGAATCCAAGTTTTGCTGAAATCATTAGGATTTCAAGTAGTAAAGAAACTTTGCTTTGTTTCATAAATCCCCCTTTTAATATACAGGTGTATTAATGATAAGTTTATCTGTATACTTCGAAATAATCATTCAAAAAGGCATCAATAAAATGTTAAAAAAATGTAAATCCCCTCTTTACATACTGTACCGGGGTATAATATAATCATTTCATCAGATAGTTAACAACATTTCCATGTTAGTTTGCCAAAAAATAAATAACGGATTGTCTAGAAACGTGCTATGTAATAGCACGCTCTATTTTTCAAAAAAATATACCCTATATAGGTATGAAGGAGTGAGGTTTAATGAAAAAATGGGCTATTTCTGCACTAGTATACCTGTTGGTTGTGGTGGGAGGATATTATGCCTATGCTTCTTTTACAGATGAAGCAGATCTTCATAATGATACATCGGCACCACACGAACAAGAGGAAGAATCTTCGCATGGTCAGGAGCATAAAGAAAACGGTGAAAATCACAATGGTGAAAGTGAGGTCAAACCTACTCTTCAAGTTGAAAATGGAGAATTGATTATTACCTTAAAAGATTTGGAAGGAAATCCTGTATCAGATTTAGAAGTGAATCACGAAAAACTGCTGCATTTAATTGTTGTCAGCAAAGATTTGAAAGAGTATCAGCATTTACATCCTCAAACAAACAAGCCTGGAGTCTTCAAAGTAGCTCATGCATTACCAGCAGGGGAGTATAAAGCGTTTGTTGATATTAAACCAACAAGCAAGAACTATGAGGTAGCACCTATTTCATTCATAGTTGGAGAAAATTATAATGAACTTGATGAAGATTCACTAACCGTTGACGCCGAATTAATAAAGGCAGCTGGAGGCCATACAGTTAAAATGCTTCCAAGTTCATTAAAAGTAAATGAGGACATCCAACTTACATTTGATTTAGGAGAAGATACCCCAGAGCAGTATCTTGGAGCATTAGGACATGTCGTAATTCTTGATCAAAAAGGCGAAAATTATATTCACGTTCATCCACTGAAAGGGAACGAGCCTGTGTTTGCTACAAAATTCTCAGAGCCAGGGATTTATAAGATATGGGCAGAGTTTAAGTTTAACGGCCAAGTATTCGTATATCCATACGTTGTAGAAATTAAGTAATGAAAGCAAAGCATCGGTATTTTCCGATGCTTTTTACCTGATTGAAAATGTCCCATAATTGTCAAAAACTCTTCATACGTTCTTCATAAAATGTGACTACTATTGTTATAGTATAAACTTAGTAAACTGTCTTTTTATCAACCAAGAAAAATAAGGTGATGCAATGTACAATCTCATGAGTCAATTTAGTTCATTTGTCAGCAAACCGTTTTTTATCATCGCCAATAACCTGGAGTCTTGGCCTATCATTTTTACCCTTCTTTTAGGGATAGTGGGAGCTTTGGCACCATGTCAGCTAACCGGAAACATCAGTGCATTAACCCTGTATGGTAACCGCTCCTTTCAACAGAAAATTGTTTGGAAGGACGTTATCTTTTTCACATTAGGGAAAATAGCGGCATTCTCATTATTAGGTGCATTAGTTTGGATACTTGGAAGAGAAATTCAAGAAAACCTAATTTCTTATTTTCCTTGGATCCGTAAAATTATGGGACCGCTGTTGATCGTTGTTGGTTTGTATATGGTAGGGTTGATACAACTTCGAGGCACAATAAATTTATTTAAAGGAACTAAAGAATATAAACAGGAAACACCATTTGGTTCGTTTATGCTTGGATTCAGTTTTTCGCTTGCTTTTTGTCCAACGATGTTCATTTTGTTTTTTGTTACCTTAATGCCGATTGTATTGTCCAGTTCCTACGGCTTTATCCTGCCATCGATATTTGCTATTGGTACGGCACTGCCATTAATCCTATTTATTTTCATTATTTGGTACTTAGGTGGTGGTGGTCTATTAATGAAAAAGGGAAAAAAGCTAGGTGCTTCAATTCAAAGAGTTTCTGGAGTATTGATCATACTGTTAGGCATATTTGACTCTCTAACTTATTGGTCCTTGTAACAGAATTCCTGGATAAAAATAACGCTTTATGAACAAGCTGTGAAAGTTGAAAAATAATAAGATAAATTTTTATAAAACACTTTACATAGGGTAGGGGGGTATGGTTAAATATAAATAAGAACCTTACCTTTATTACAAGGTTAATAAAGTGTTACTTATGAAAGGGTGCAAATAAAATGGAAAAAGTGACTTTAAACGTACAAGGAATGTCTTGCGATCATTGTGTTAAAGCAGTTGAAGGCAGTGTTAGTGAACTAAACGGAGTTAGCACTGTTAAAGTAAATTTAAAAGCAAATACAGTTGATGTTGAATATAACAACCAAGAGGTATCACTTGATAAAATCAAAGAAACAATTGATGATCAAGGTTACGACGTAGAATAAAAAATTGGAAAAGACACGTGCTAATGAAATAGCACGTTCTTTTTAAAATAAAATATACCCACACAGGGTATAAAGGGGTGGCTTTTATGTCTCAAGCTTTAAAAGAAACCAATTTACAAATTTCTGGAATGACCTGTGCAGCTTGTGCAACAAGAATTGAAAAGGGATTGAATAAATTAGAAGGCGTAGTAACAGCAAATGTAAATTTAGCCCTAGAAAAATCTGCTATTAAATACGACCCAGAAAAATTAAAGGTTGAAGATATTGAGAAAAAGATTAGAGATTTAGGATATGAAGTGGTTACCGAAAAGGCAGAGTTTGATATTACCGGAATGACCTGTGCTGCCTGCTCAACTAGAATAGAAAAAGGCTTAAATAAATTGGAAGGTGTCGTAAAGGCGAATGTGAATCTAGCCCTTGAAAAAGCAACAGTTGAATACAACGGTTCTGTTCTATCGCCAACTGACATCATTAAAAAGGTAGAAAATCTTGGTTATGGAGCTCATGTAAAGGAGGGCGCAAAAGAAACAAGCGACCATCGTCAAAAGGAAATTACTAAACAAACAAAAAAGTTTATTTTTTCGGCAATCTTATCTCTCCCATTATTATGGGCGATGGTTGGACACTTTTCATTTACATCCTTTATCTGGGTTCCTGAAGCCTTTATGAATCCATGGGTTCAGCTTGCATTGGCAACACCCGTTCAATTTATTATTGGTGCCCAGTTCTATATTGGAGCCTATAAGGCCTTGAAAAATAAAAGCGCTAATATGGATGTCCTTGTTGCTCTAGGTACATCAGCAGCCTATTTTTACAGTTTATATTTGTCGATTATGTCTCTTTCGATGGGTACACATTCACTTGAGCTTTATTATGAAACGAGTGCAGTCCTTATTACATTAATTATCTTGGGTAAGCTTTTTGAAGCAAAAGCAAAAGGACGTTCGTCAGAAGCCATAAAAAAATTAATGGGGCTTCAAGCGAAGACAGCAACGGTTGAAAGAAATGGGATAGAACAGGAAATCCCGCTTGAAGAAGTGATCGTGGGTGATATCCTATATATCAAACCTGGTGAAAAAATTCCCGTCGACGGGAAAATCATCGAGGGAAATTCAGCAATTGATGAATCAATGCTTACAGGAGAAAGCGTTCCAGTTGATAAGAGTATCGGTGATGAAGTGATCGGTGCAACACTTAACAAAAATGGATTCCTAAAGGTTGAGGCAAAGAAGGTTGGAAGGGACACTGCGCTGGCTCAAATCATTAAAGTGGTCGAAGAGGCACAAGGTTCTAAGGCACCTATCCAGCGCCTGGCAGATAAAATATCTGGAATATTTGTTCCTATCGTTGTGGGGATTGCTGTTATTGCATTTATCATTTGGTATGTATGGGCTGCACCGGGAGATTTTGCGCAAAGCTTAGAAAAAATGATTGCCATCCTCGTGATAGCCTGCCCATGTGCATTAGGATTGGCAACACCAACCTCTATCATGGCTGGGTCAGGCAGGGCAGCAGAATTTGGTATCCTGTTTAAAGGCGGGGAGCATTTGGAAATGACCCACCGAATTACGACTGTTGTCTTGGATAAAACGGGTACAGTAACGAATGGTAAACCTGTTTTAACCGATGTAATAACAGATTTAGCGGAAGATGAATTTTTATCATTGATTGGATCTGCTGAAAGGCAATCAGAGCACCCACTTGCTCAGGCAATCGTTCAAGGAATAAATGAGAAAGGAATTCCTTTCTTAAATGTTAGTGAATTTGAAGCGATTCCTGGCTTTGGCATTAAAGCAATGGTCGATGGTAAAGAATTATTAATTGGTACAAGAAAATTAATGAACAAGTATAACGTCAAGGTTGATGGTGCACTTGCACAAATGGATGAATTGGAAAAGGTAGGTAAAACGGCAATGCTTGCTGCTATTAATGGTCAATATGCAGGTACTGTTGCTGTTGCAGACACGATTAAGGAAACATCAAAAATGGCGATTAGCCGCCTTAAAAACATGGGACTCGAGTGTCTTATGATTACGGGAGATAATCAACAAACTGCATTAGCGATTGCTAAGCAAGCTGGTATTGATCAAGTAATTGCTGAGGTACTTCCGGAAGGAAAGGCAGCTGAAATTAAGAAACTTCAGGCACAAGGCAAGAAAGTAGCAATGGTCGGAGATGGAATCAATGATGCTCCAGCTCTTGCAGTTGCTGATATTGGTATGGCTATAGGAACGGGAACCGATGTAGCGATGGAAGCAGCCGATATAACCCTTATCCGTGGCGATTTAGGTAGTATTGCTGACGCAATCTTCATGAGTAAGAAGACGATAACGAACATAAAGCAAAATCTTTTCTGGGCACTTGCCTATAATTCGCTTGGGATTCCAATAGCGGCTCTTGGTTTCTTAGCGCCGTGGCTTGCAGGCGCTGCGATGGCATTTAGTTCAGTATCCGTTGTCCTGAATGCTTTACGATTACAAAAAGTTAAATTATAAATATCTAACCCAAAGGCTGACACATAATTGTCAGCCTTTTTCACATTTATCACTATCTGTAACTATTATACTTAACTTACAAGGATTCTAATTTTATAAGCTGGGTGAAATCAGATGAATCATATTTTACTGATAGAAGATGAGCAAAGTGTAGCAACAGTTATTAAAGGATATTTGGAAAAAGAAGGTTATAAAGTTTCTAGCGTTCAAAACGGATTAAAAGGACTAGATGTTTTTAAAGCCGCAGAATTTAAATTAATCATATTAGATCTAATGCTACCTGATATTAGCGGCGAAGAAGTTTGTAAAATCATTCGTCAAACATCGGATGTCCATATCTTTATGCTCACAGCTAAAGGATCTTTGAATGACAAAATAGAAGGTTTAAATATTGGTGCAGATGAATACTTGATAAAGCCGTTCAGCCCAAGAGAACTAACTGCTAGAGTGAATGCTTTATTCAGGAGAATAGGTTCTAAATTCCCTTCATCAAAGGTTATTTTTGATGATGGTTATTTATTAATTGATTGTGATAAAAGAGCAGTTCGCATACTAGAACAAGCGATTCCGTTCACACCTAATGAGTTTGATATTATTTGTGCCCTTGTCACGGCAAAAGGAAATGTATTATCAAGAGAACAGTTGATTGATAAAATCTTTGGCGTTGATTTTAGCGGGTATGATCGGACAATTGATGTCCATATAAAAAATATCCGTAAAAAAATAGAAAAAGACACGAAGAACCCTAAATATATTGTTACGGTAATGAAAGCTGGCTATAAATTTGGCGGTGAGAAGTAAATGCAAACAATCAATAGAAGATTGAGTATGTTATTGGTGCTGTCTGCGGTTGCCGCTATCCTGCTAGTTACTGTTTTTGTCAATCTGACGGTATCAAATAAATTTAACGAATACATGATTGATAGTCAAAACAAGAGGTATGGGAGAATTGTTTCTTATCTCGAGGAGGCTTATAAAAGGGAAGGGACATGGTCCTCAGATACTGGAGCAGAATTGATGCATGAGGCTAATATGGGGAATTATTGTTTGACCCTTTTAGATACCAGCAAACAAGCGGTCTGGGGAAT
The DNA here is from genome assembly GCF_047237705.1 of Neobacillus canaveralius. NCBI lineage: Bacteria > Bacillati > Bacillota > Bacilli > Caryophanales > Bacillaceae > Neobacillus > Neobacillus canaveralius. The sequence continues at coordinate 1,695,639 of NZ_JBDFLL010000001.1, forward strand.
GGATCCTGATGACTTAAAAACTCAAATTCATATTGGAGAAATGTCAGGACACGATAGTGGTGTTTATATAACTAAAACATTCGAAATTAAAGTGGATGGTACAATAGTTGGGTTTGTCGATATTGGACAATATTCGTCTGTGCTTTTATCAGAAGAAGACTTAACCTTTAAGTCTTCGATAAACAAAAGTATTATTGTCAGTGGTGCTCTCACGCTAATCATCATCATTAGCTTGGGTCTTTATTTTTCAAAACAATTCTCAACACCGATTCGGGAAGTAGCAAAGATGTCTGTAAGCTTATCTCAAGGCAACTTCGATACAAAATCTAATGTTAAAAGTAATATTGAGGAATTAGAGGATTTAAGAAAGAGTGTGAACATCCTTGCAGGTAAGTTAAAGTATCAGGACACACTTAGAAAAAGGTTAGTTTCGGATATTACGCATGAAATTAGAACGCCTTTAAATGTTCTGCAAAATAATCTTGAAGCCATGATTGATGAGGTTTCTCCAGTTACTAAAGAGGGATTAAATTACTTAAATGAGGAGGTCATCCGTTTCGGAAAACTAATAAATGACTTGAATTTATTAAAAGAATTCGAATCAGAAAGTACCAAACTTAACTATGAAACCATTTTCCTCGATCAACTAATTTCAGAGATTTGTAAGGATTTTTATATGGCCGCTGAAAATAAAAATATTACCATAGAGTATGATATCCTCGATGGTGGAAATTATCTCATAATTGCAGATAAGGATAAAATGAAACAAGTATTTATTAACCTATTCTCTAATGCTCTTAAATTCACTGAAATGAATGGAAAGATACTTATTAAACTATATAAGGATAATAAAAACATCATTCTAGAAGTGATAGATAATGGTATTGGGATTTATCAGGAAGATTTACCTTTCATTTTTGAAAGGTTATATAGAGGAGATAAGAGCAGAAACCAAATTGAAGGAACCGGGATTGGATTAACAATTGTTAAAAATATCTTAGACCTTCATAATGCAATGATAGAAGTAGTTAGTAAAGCAGGAGCAGGAACCACCGTGAAGGTTTTTTTTGATTTATCAAAGTAAAACGGTGACTAAAAAAGAGCTTTGGTGACCAATCCACCAAAGCTCTTTTCTGTTCGTTACTGAATATATTTCGCTCTAACCTCTTCAACGTCCACAGTATTTATATCATCAACGACTTCAATGATTCCAAGCAATTCTTGTTCATTTAGGAAGATACCATATGATCCACTAGTTTCAACGGAGAATTCAATGTTATTAACCCCTTTGGTACCAGTAAAATCAGTTACGATTTGCTTAGTTGACGAATTTAATATCATAAAGTAGCCTTCAGCATTATCAAAGTCGGTTAAATCTAAAGCCAGTGTTGTTTTTAATCCTTTATTCACTACCATGATTAATGGCTCAAACTCATATCCATTTCCTTTAATTGTAAGTGTTTGCCCGTCAGCAGTAACTTCCGCTGATTTAACTAATCGATCTGTTGCTACCTTACTAAAATCATTCCCGTAGATACTAGGCTTTACAGGTTCAGCAGAGGGTGCAGTTACAGCTGAATCAACCCCTTCGCCGTCACTGCTTGAAGCCGTGATTGCATCAAGATCATCTACCACCTTAATGACACCGCGTTTCATTCCCATCCAACAGCTAAAATTTAGATCCTCATCCCCAGGTGTAAATTCAATCAAATTATTACCGCTTTGCAGCTTCTGTTGAATGTTCATGTCTGGGATTACAATCGTGTTATTACAGCCAGTAATCTCTTCCCCTTCTACAACCCATTTAACCGGCATTCCTTTTTGGACATACAGGGTTTTTGGTGTGTAGCCATAAACATTAGCAGTCATATTCAATACCTGAACACCATCTTTAATGGTTGCTTTAATCGCATTAGATGAGTCTGATGAAGCTTCGGCGTCACCGAATGCGCCAACACTGGACATGATTGCCATAGGGCTCAAATTCATTCCGGCAAGAGCAAGCCCTCTATTGCTCATGATGAGACCCAGCATGATAATGAGGACACCGCTAAACTTGAGAATTTTCTTTGTATAACCTTTACTTAATAATCCTGACAAAGCTCCAAATGTCAGCATGAGAGGGACGGTTCCGATAGAAAACATAAACATAGATAATGCACCTGCTGCCGCACTGCCTGTTCCTAAAGCGAAAATTTGCATCGTTTGTAATGGACCACAGGGCATTAATCCGTTAAGAAGTCCTACAAAAAATGGTGCTCTCGGCTTACTCATGGCCCTGCATGATACATTTGGTAATTTTATTTGGAATTTCCTAAAAACCTTAAAACCAGCCATATTAAAACCCATTATAATCATAAAAACACCGGCAAATAGCTGTAATGCTGCTTTAGCAGTAAGCGATAAAGCAAAAACTGAACCAATGGCACCAATAACTCCGCCTAGGATGGTATAGGCTATTACTCTTCCTGCGTTATATAAAAGTGCTGGCTTTATTGCTTCAAATCTGTTCATGCTTTCTTTTCCAATACTTTGCGAAAGCATGATTCCACCGCACATACCTACACAATGGATTGAAGTAATCACTCCAACTACAAATAATACAGCATATGAGGCATTATTTAGGTGTGAATCCATATCGTAATTCCCAGTGTTGATCCCTAGTAACACAACGGCTGCCACTGCAATAATAATTCCAATAATCTTAAAGTCTTTAGGGCTTTCAGTGCTATATCCTACACTTTGAATAGCATTTTTTATTTTTTTTAAATCGCAAAAATGATCATCAAATTCAATTTCTGCAAATTGACCGCTAAAACTAGCTTTTACATCAAGGACCCCATCTAATTTTTTCACAGTTCTTTCAACCCGCTTCTCGCAGGATGTACAGGTCATTTCATAAACCTTTATGCTTTCTCTTTTTATGCTCATAAAGTTCCCTACCTTTACTTGTAAATAAAACACACTAAACAATAGGTAAAGTATAGAGAATTTTTGTGTTGATGATATGAAGAAAGAGAGTATTAAAGTGAACAATTTGTAGACAAAATATAAACAAATTATGAACCATGTTAATATTTATAAATTGCTCATACTATAAAAAACAGATTGAAAAGAGGAAAATAACTTGGAACCTTTTATGCCTCAATTAGTATACTTTGAACCTAGAGCATTGGAATACCCTCTTGGAAGAGAGCTAAAAGAAAAGTTTGAAAAATTGAATCTTGAAATTCGAGAGACAACTTCACATAACCAGATACGGGATTTGCCTGGTGATAATGAAAATCAAAAATACCGAAATGCAAAATCAACCCTTGTAGTAGGAATTAGAAAGACATTAAAATTTGATACTTCTAAGCCCTCCGCAGAATATGCCATCCCTTTGGCTACTGGCTGTATGGGACATTGCCATTATTGCTACCTGCAAACGACACTCGGTAGCAAACCTTATATCCGAACCTATGTTAACCTCGAGGATATCTTTGAACAAGCACAGAAATACATGGATGAGCGTAAGCCAGAAATGACTCGATTTGAAGCTGCTTGTACCTCGGACATCGTTGGATTAGATCATTTAACACATTCATTGAAGAAGACAATCGAATTTATCGGCCAATCGGAGTTTGGATTGTTGAGGTTTGTAACAAAATTCCATCATGTCGATCATCTGTTGGATGCCAAACACAATGGGAGGACAAGATTCCGTTTTAGTGTTAATTCTCGTTATGTTATTAAGAACTTTGAGCCAGGTACTTCTTCTTTTGAAGATCGTCTGGCAGCTGCAAGAAAGGTCGCAATGGCAAATTATCCTTTAGGATTTATTGTTGCGCCCATTTATTTACATGAGGATTGGAAGGAAGGCTATCGTGAGCTTTTTGAACGTTTAAGTAATGAGCTGGAAGGCTTGGAAATACCGGATCTGACATTTGAACTTATCCAACACCGTTTTACCAAGCCAGCAAAAAACGTGATAGCAAAAAGGTATCCTAAAACCAAGCTTGAAATGGACGAGGAAAAGCGAAAATATAAATGGGGCCGCTATGGAATCGGCAAATATGTCTATCCAACAGAAGAGGCGAATGAGTTAGAAACGACCATTCGCGGTTACATAGACGAATATTTTCCAAAAGCAAAGGTTGAATATTTCACTTAAAAAAATTTTTTGCTTGTACACCGTACTATTTTGGTGACCAACCGCTTAAAGATGTAACAATGAGTACACCTTTAGGAGTGGCTGCCATGAAAATAGACGGTGTTTTTTCTGGAGGAGGAATTAAAGGATTTGCTCTAATTGGGGCAATTCAAGAAATTGAAAAAAAAGGTTTTCAATTCGAGCGGGTTGCTGGAACGAGTGCTGGGTCGATTGTTGCGGCTTTAATTGCAGCTGGGTATGGAAGTCATGAGATTGAACAAGTTCTTGATGAGCTGGATTTATCAAAGTTCCTCGATGCACGAAAGATGATTATTCCTTTTCCACTGGCTAAATGGCTTTTTGTTTATTGGAAATTGGGTTTATATAAAGGGAATGAGCTTGAAAAGTGGATTGAAGAGAAATTAGCAGCAAAGGGTGTAAGAACATTTTCGGATTTGCCGCCGCAAAACCTTAGGATAATCGCTTCTGACCTCTCCAATGGCAGGCTGATGGTCCTTCCGGATGATTTGGTCAGATATGGTATTCCTCCTGAGTCATTTTCAATCGCAAAAGCTGTAAGAATGAGCTGCAGTATTCCGTATTTTTTTGAGCCTGTTAAATTAAAATCAATGGATGGAGTAAATGTAATCGTTGATGGAGGAGTATTAAGCAATTTCCCAATGTGGCTATTTGACCACGAAAATATACAAAAGTTACGGCCAGTAATTGGAATTAAATTAAGCGGAGATGAATACGAGCACGAAAAACATAAAATCAAAAATGCAATTCAATTATTTGGTGCTTTGTTTGAAACGATGAAGGATGCACATGATTCACGTTATGTATCTAGAAAACATGCTAGAAACATCATTTTTGTTCCTTCTGAGGGGGCATTATCAATAGAGTTCAATCTGACGGATGAAAAGAAACAGGAATTGTTTGAATTAGGCAGAGAAGCTGCTAAAAGGTTCTTTAAGTCCTGGTGCTATTAATGGAAGACAAAAAGAAAAATCGAGCGTTTATAATGACGCTCGATTTTTCTTTTTGCCCTTTTTGCCATCGATTACTGTTAAGTGAACAGGGGACTTCTTTTTTGACCTGCTTTTCTTTAAAGAAGTAAGTGGACCAAAGGATGTACTTTTTGTAGACTGTTCTCCACCTTTAGTATGCAATCGTTTTTTGGACTTCTTAGCTGCCTTGATAAAGGCCTGCTGCTCTTTATTCCTAGGATTTGATCTACGAATTAGTCTAAAAACAAAATAAATGGCTAAACCGACCAATGCGAATACTACGATATTCTTAAGAAAACCGATAGGATCACCTGCAAAAGCTCCAATTATGCCAATTATCCCTAAAACAATAACACTACCAACCAAAGGAACGGAAATCCGATTTTTCAAGAAAGCCACCTCCCTAAGAGCATCATAAGCATTTTCTTAATTTTTTAAACACATAAATAATAATGTTTTAGACATTTGTTCCATTTTTAGAAAGTATTTAATCACTCTCCGTTAGTTCTTTAGGATTAAGACCGGAGATATATAGAATTCTAATCTTACTTAGAAAAATTAATATGTACTTAATTTTATTCTACTTCAATCATGAAAAAACCTCTAGGAAGACATAATATTTCCAATTAAAAAGTTTTTCTATGCAAGTGGTTGGCAATTAAAGGGCATAATATGGTGGAATTCTGCTTGATTAAGATTTATTAAGTAAAAAACAGATTTTTGAGGGGGTAGATTATTATGGCTAATAGGTCGAAAAAATCAAATTATCCAAAACCAATGTCTTTTACTGCCGTAGTTTTCTGGACGGGATTATTTGGGGGTCTATTTTGGGGGACAATCGGTTTTTTAGCATACTATTTTAATTTCACTGAAATCCGTCCAAATGTAATATTAGGTCCTTGGGCATTGGGAAACTGGAAAAATGAATGGCTTGGGACGGTTATTTCAATCATTTTACTCGGGATCCTTTCTGTTGGTGCAGCTTTTGTTTATTCCTTGGCATTAAAAAGATTTAATGGAATTTGGTTAGGCTTAGGATATGGGATTATACTCTTTTTGCTGGTGTACTTGGTATTAAATCCAATCTTTCCAGGAATAAAGCCATTTTTAGATTTAAGCCGTAATACAGTTATTACCACTATTTGCTTATATCTGGTATATGGATTGTTTATTGGCTATTCGATTAACTATGAGTATGAAATCAATCATATGGAAGAAAATGAGACTGCCTCTTAACGCTTTATTAGTCTTTATAGACTGAGATGTGATAAAATAATTTTTGATATTATTTCGATAGGGATTTAATGTATAACTGGATTACATACGGGAGAGTGGGACGATGGAAAAGATAGAGAAATTAAGATCGAGTTTTTCTTCACATGGAATTGATGGTTTTTTAATTACAAGTCAATTTAACCGTCGATATATGACAAACTTTACTGGTTCGGCTGGGGTAGTTCTCATTAGTGCTTCTAAGGCGCAATTTATTACCGATTTCCGTTATGTGGAACAAGCTTCAAACCAATGTGTTGGGTATGAAGTTGTCAAAATGACAGGAAGTTTTGTGGAAGAAGTAGCGAAGCAGGCAAAAAACCTTGGTATTAAAAAGCTTGGTTTTGAAGAAGATCATTTAACATTTTCCACTTATAAAGCTTATGAAAAAGAACTCGAATCAGAACTTGTTCCTATTTCAGGTGTTATAGAAAAATTACGCTTGATTAAGACAGAAGCAGAGATTAAGATATTAAAGGTAGCTGCAGATATTGCCGATGCTGCGTTTAAGCATATATTGGATTTTATTCAACCAGGAAAAACGGAGCTTGAAGTATCCAATGAATTAGAGTTCTTTATGAGAAAGGCAGGCGCAACATCGTCTTCCTTTGATATCATTGTTGCCTCTGGGCATCGCTCTGCTCTCCCACATGGAGTTGCAAGCGATAAGGTGATTGAAAAAGGAGATTTTGTAACCTTGGACTTCGGTGCTTATTATGATGGCTATGTTTCCGATATTACTAGGACAGTGGCAGTAGGTGAACCCGAAGCAAAACTGAAGGAAATATATGACATCGTTCTAGAAGCACAATTGAAGGGAATGGCTGGTATAAAGCCTGGAATGACAGGAAAAGAGGCAGATGCACTAACCAGAGATTACATAACAGAAAAAGGTTATGGAGATTATTTTGGGCATTCTACGGGTCACGGTATTGGACTTGAGGTCCATGAAGGTCCGACTCTTTCTTTCCGATCCGATCTTGTTCTGGAACCAGGCATGATTGTAACGGTTGAACCAGGTATCTATATACCGGGACTTGGCGGAGTTCGGATTGAAGATGATACTCTCATTACTAAGGACAATAATGAAGCTTTTACTCATTCTACAAAAGAACTTATTATTTTGTAATAGACATAGGAGGATAAAACATGAGTATTTCTGTTAATGATTTTAAAACCGGGCTAACCATTGAAGTGGATGGCGGCCTGTGGCGCGTTCTTGATTTCCAACATGTAAAACCAGGTAAAGGCGCAGCGTTTGTTCGTTCTAAGCTTCGTAACCTTCGTAATGGTGCAATCCAAGAAAAAACATTCCGTGCTGGTGAGAAAGTTGAAAAAGCGCAAATTGATAATCGTAAAATGCAGTATCTATATGCGAGTGGCGATCAGCATATTTTTATGGATATGGAATCATACGAGCAAGTTGAGCTTCCAGCAAACAATATCGAATACGAATTAAAGTTTTTAAAAGAGAACATGGAAGTCCACATCATGATGTTCAATTATGAAACGCTTGGTGTAGAACTGCCAAACACAGTTGTACTAGAAGTTGCTGAAACGGAGCCAGGAATTAAAGGAGATACCTCTTCAGGTGGAACCAAGTCTGCTACTCTTGAAACAGGACTTACTGTTCAAGTTCCTTTCTTCATCAATCAAGGTGATAAATTAATCATTAACACTACAGAAGCATCCTATGTTTCTCGTGCATAATTAGCTAGCCCAAGTAACTAAGGCCGATATATTCTGGTCTTAGTTTTTTTTTTACTGAAAAAGTTTATTACTTTCTCTATTGTGAAAACTTCACTAAATAGTAATATTTACTTTCAATTCAAGTGATTAGTTTTTGCTAAAATAATAATAGAATTACATCATATAAACAAAGGGGTGACACAGAAAATGAAAAAAGTTCTATCTCTATTGTTTCTTATTGCTGCGATAGCCCTATTTTTGGCAGCTTGCGGCAGTTCTAAAGATATAAATGTGAATCTAGATAAGAAGCATGAGCCATTTCCAGATTATGTTTTGAACTCTTCAGAATTAGTTCAGGAAACTTATGCTATGGTATCAAACTATCCAGAGGTTGTAGCAGGTGTTCCATGCTATTGCGGATGTTTTGCTTCAGATGGACACAAGAGCAATCTGGATTGTTTTATTGATCAGTTTGGAGAAGATAATGCAGTGACCGGTTGGGATTCAATGGGCATAGCCTGAGACGTTTGTATCGATATCGCCCGGGAGGCGGTAGAAATGAATTTAGACGGTAAAAGCCCTAGTAAAATTTATGACTTAATCACTAAAAAATATCAAGATTTTGGAGAACCAACTCCAACGCCGGAACCAAAGTAAGGGATAACCAATGAAAAAAATATTATATAGCCTTTACGGTGTCATTATAATTGGGATAATTATCTGTATCATAAACAGTGGTATTTTCAACAGTGAAAAATCCGGTGCAATTGCTTCAGGTGAAAAAGTTTATCAAAAGCAATGTCTGATTTGTCATGGAGAGAATGGCAAAGGTGAAGGTAAAAATGCTGGCACAGCTATCAATAATCAACGGTATTTAAATGCTGTGAGTAACAAAGACATTTATAATAGTGTTAAATTTGGCAGAGAAGGTACAGCTATGCCGAGTTATGGTCCAAGACTGTCAGAGGATGAAGTAAACAATGTTGTTGCTTTTATAAGGAATTGGCAAACGGAAGAAATAGAGTTTGATGTACCTAAATCAATTGCTGGAGATCCTTTGAACGGTGAGAAACTTTATAATATATCTTGCATTAACTGCCATGGAGATGCGGGTAGCGGTAAACTAAAAATGGGGACAGCTCTTTCTAATCCTCAATACCTGAAATACACCACTGACAAGCAAATTTGGATTGGCGCTGCCTATGGGCGTGAGGATACCCGAATGGGACCATCTTTAAAGGGACTCGATGGGGTTCGTCAATTAAAAAAACAGGAAATCTCAGATATTGTTAGTTACATTCGGTCGATAAAAGTAAAACAAAAACCACAAAATGATTACCTTGAACCTTGATTCCAATTATTAGGAATCAAGGTTTTTTTTATATAAGGCTGTGTTAATGAAAACTGTTGATTTTAGGAACCTGTTGATTGGAGCGGAAGGCGCTCGACTCCTGCGGGATGAACGAGCTGAGTGAGACCCCGCAGATCGGAACGATCGAGGAGGCTCACGGGCGAGCCCGCGGAAAGCGTAGCGCCTCGTGACAGGCAAAGAGCGCCTGTCCCTGCGAAGATTATTCAAAGCAGCTTTTCTAAGTGGAGTGCAAATCAACAGCCAAGTTTTACACAGCCCTACATAAAAATAATTAACAAAACGTTCATTTTCAAACGAACTAGGTATATAGGATAAGGTTTATAGTACTAGTTAGGAAATGAAAAATAGGTCGCTAATTATCAGAGATAGGTAAATGTGAACATTCTGTGGGTAATTATTGACAAAAACTTAACGTTTTTTCTCCTTTTACAAAATGTTCAAATGTGAATCAACTATACATAGATGATTAATATTATATTTATTTCAAAGAGGGCTATAGTGAAAAATAGCTTTGTATAGGAGCTCAAGGAGGATTAACATGCTTAAAAAAAAGTTGTTGGCTTTATTTGTAATTACGTCATTTTTCTCTAGTTTTATTATTCCGAACGCATATGCGGAAAACACCTTTCAGCCAGAAAAGTTTCCTTATACTGAAATGCAAATTCAAGTTATGCCAGAGTTCGATTACCCTGAAGGCTGGGAAAAGGATACTCCGTCTTTACTAGTTGGGCAGTATGGAACTTTTACAAACAAGAGTGGACAGGATTTTGATGGTAAGGTGGAATTAGCCGTTCCCGCTAGTGAAAAAGGCTTCCAAGCATATCTAGTTGCAGAGTTTCCTGAAGACGATCAGCCAGAAGTGCAACGGCCATTTGATATTGATACGGAAAAGGGAATTATTTCATGGAAGCCTTCAAAAGCAATTAAGAATAATGAGACGTATAGATTTGTAGTGGAGTACTATACCAGCGCAGTAGAAGTAAAGGACAAAAGAAGCTTTACATATGAATATAGCAACTCCACAGAGATTGGAACACTGGACGTAATCTTTTATGCCCCGATGGAGGCTAGTGAGATCACACTAGAGCCAAAGGCGCCCAATAATACACAAAGTGAATATGGTGAAGAGCTATTTTACTATCAATACAAAGATGTAAAAGCTGGTGAAAGCTATAAATATACTTTCTCCTATAAAAAAGATGATTTTAAATCAACTCTAGACGCTATCAATGAGAAACAACCGCCTAATGATGAAAACCACTCTAGTGTTAATGGTACTGCAACAGATCAAATTTCCGGTGGGTCCAGTGGATCCGGTAGTGACCGTCCTCTAATTGGAATGGGTGGTGCTATTGTAATAGGAATCGCTATTATCATTGCTGGTGTGTTTGTTTACTTGGGATTAAAAGGAAAATCACAGTCAACACCTAAGGCTTCAAGTTCTAAAGCAACAAACCATCACCCAAAAAAGCAACCAGTAAAAAAAGAGATTAAATCGATAAGTGATGACGATAAAAAGGAATTACGGAAGAAACTTCTAAATGGAAAAATTGATCAAGAAACTTATGATGAAGAAATGAAAAAATTAATTTAATGGGGTGAATGGGATGAAAAAGAACACCATTGTTATGATTGGCGGATTTATTATCGCCGGGGCTATTGTTTTCTTACTTATGGCAGCAACACCAGGATCAAGCGGCATTGAATTAACCATGAAGGAGCTCTTGGCAAACCAGGAAAAGCATAAAGAAGATTTTGTAACGGTTGAAGGTCTATTAATCGAAGAATCTATTAAATGGAACCCAGATAAAATTGAGTTGAAGTTTGATTTGAAAGATAACGACGGTAACTTAATGCATGTTATTCATAATGGAACCAGACCAGATAACTTCTCTGAAGGTGTCATTGTTATCCTCCAAGGCGCACCTACTAAGAAAGATACGTTTGTTGCTGAGACCGTTAAAACAAGATGTCCTTCCAAGTACGAGGGTGAAGACGTTGAAAACTATGATCCAGAAGCACATAAAAAATTATTAGATCAGCCACCAACAGAAACCGAAGAGGCAAAATAATAAGAAGGTGACGATATGTACTTATTTGCTAACACAACAATATACGTAGGTTTAGCGCTTGCTATCTATTCACTCCTCATAATCACATTGGGGATTAGCACGAAGAATCAAAGATTAATTAACAGTGGTAAAGGTGGAGTAATAGCTATTTTAGTTTGTGCATCAATGGCTATGCTTTCTCTATTCTACTTACTAGCAACCTCTCAATTTCAATATGAATATGTTTCAGACTATACGAGCAGTGAGCTGCCGATTATTTACAAACTTACAGCACTTTGGGCTGGGAATTCGGGATCTTTGCTGTTATGGACTTTCTTCTTAGTTCTTTATACCGTAATGATTGCCTTCTCAAGAAAGATGAAAGGAAATCCAATGGTTCCGTATATTTCCGCCATTCTTTTAGGAAATATCGTTTTCTTCTTTTTAGTTCTTGGTTTTGTTGCAAAACCTTTCGTCCTCTTGGATCAAGTTCCGATTGAAGGTCATGGTTTAAATCCAATGCTGCAAAATCCAGGTATGATTATTCATCCTGTTACACTTTACCTAGGTTACGTAGGACTTGCTATTCCATTTGCGTTTGCAATGGCAGCACTAATCTTGAAAAACGTCGATGATTTTTGGATAAAGATGACTAGACGCTGGACAATAATAGCTTGGTTGTTTTTGAGCCTTGGAAATATATTTGGCGGGCAGTGGGCTTACACTGAACTTGGCTGGGGTGGTTACTGGGCGTGGGATCCAGTCGAGAATGCGTCCTTTATGCCTTGGTTAACTGCAACTGCGTTCTTACATTCAGTCATGATTCAAGAGCGGAAGAACATGTTGAAAATTTGGAACATAGGTTTAATCATCACTTCTTATGCCTTAACATTATTTGGTACTTTTCTTGTCCGAAGTGGTGTTCTAACATCCGTTCACGCATTTGCAAATTCAAATCTAGGATTATACTTTTTAATTTTTATGGGAGTTGCGGTTATAGGTGCACTATATGTGTTAATGAGCCGTTACAATTTGCTCAAACGAAGTGCAGGAGAGTTCAATTCCTATATTTCAAAAGAAAGCAGCTTTTTAATTAATAATCTTTTATTGGTAGGAGCCGCATTTGGTGTTTTCTGGGGAACAGTTTTCCCACTAGTTTCTGAAGCAGTTAGGGGTACGAAAGTTACAGTAGGTATGCCATTCTTTAATACCGTTCAAGCGCCCATTCTACTTTCTATGATGTTTTTAATGGCTGTTTGTCCATTGCTTGCCTGGCAAAGGTCATCATTAAAGAATTTAAAGAAGAACTTTTTAATCCCAGCAATCCTCGCGATTGTGGCAATGGCATTAATGATTGTACTAGGTATTCAAAAGGCATGGGCAGTAATCGGCTTTGGTGTTATTGTTCTATTATTTATCACTCACTTCCTAGAGTTTTACCGTGGTGTCAAAGCACGTAGAAAAATGACAAAAGAAAAAATAAATCTTTCACTTTATCGATTAATGACAAAAAACCGTCGTCGTTATGGCGGTTATATCGTCCATATAGGAATTGCATTTATCGCAATGGGAATTATCGGATCACAAAACTATGATGTTCAAACGATGAAAACTGTCAACTTAGGGGATTCCATTGAAGTGAATGATTATCGTATTAATTACGAACGTTTGGACCAAAAAAGAGAAGGTATTAATGATATCGTTTATGCGGAAATGACCGTTTTTAGAAATGGAAAACGAATCGGAACTATACAGCCTGAGAAAGTATTTTATGGAAACTGGGATCAGCCTTCATCAGAGGTTGGTTTAATCTCTTCATTAAAAGAAGACTTATACGTTGTTTTGAGTGATTGGGAAGATGATGGAAAAGCAACCTTTATTGTAAAGATAAACCCAATGATGACTTGGCTTTGGATTGGTTCATTCATGATTGTTATTGGATCACTGTTTGCAGTTTGGAATGGAAAATATCAAAATATTACTCCGAGGTATACAGGAGTACGCAAAGAGGTGTCTTAATATGAAAAGTAAAATTTATATTGGACTCCTTCTGATAGCTTTTATTTTTCAAGCTTCTGTCTTCCAAGTACAAGCGAAAGAGTTTGACTACAAATCTAAGGAATTTGAAGCAGCAGCATCTCAATTTATGTGTACTTGCGGATGTGGGCAGGACCATTTTGAATGTGACCCTAAAACTTGTAATCTAACAACAGGCTTTAAAGAAGACATCGTTGAGATGATGAACAAGGGCTGGGATAAGGATAAAATTCGTGAATACTACGTCAATATTTACGGTGAAGAAATTTTAACAGCACCGGAAAAAAGCGGGTTTAGTTTAGTTGCATGGGTAACGCCTTTCGCGGTATTAGGAATTGCAGGGGTGGCGATATTCTTCATCATTCGTAAATGGGTGAAGAAAAAAGGAACGGATGAAGTAACCCCAGATAACGAAAATGAAAAAGATGAAGTGGAAGAGGAAATCCTCTCATCTATGATTGAAGAAGAACGCAAAAAGTACCTTTAGGATGTGAACATGATGCAAGAAATCTCGATGGTTTCAATGATATTTACAGCAGCTCTTGTGCTCATTTGTTTATTTCTTGTTCTAGCACCCTTCTTTTCTTTGAATTCATATTTAAGTTTCGCAAACAAAGGTCAAGATTCCGCAACAAATAAAGAAGTACTATTATCCACTCTTAACGAACTAGAGTTTGAATACAAAATGGATAAAATCTCTCACGCGGATTACAAAAATCTAAAGAAACAATATGAAGCACAAGTTGTCAGCATTATGAAGGATGAAGAAGAGCAAATGACATCTCAGTCAGTCGACAAAGATTTAATGGCTGAAATAGAAAGAGAAATTGAGGCTTCAATGAAGAGTTATCAAAATAAAAAGGGGGAAGAAAAGTGATTAAGAAAATCACCGTTTTCCTCCTCGGGCTGCTGCTGCTCATTCCAATCAATAGAGTGGCGGCTGCGGATTCAGCGATATCTGTTGATATGCATTATCTCGTCGTTAGCCCTGCAGAAGATGGTTCAACCAATATGATGAATATGGTGAACTATACAAATACGACAGCAGAGGAATATAAAGGTGACGGCACGAGTGAAGCAGTTCTGAATGTCACTATCCCGACAGGAGCTATAGGATTTACCTTTTTAGATAACAAAATGGCTCAAAAACAGGTTGATACAGGTTTTATTACAACCGATCCTATTCCAGCCAACCAGACAGTAGTTTTGCCATACAGCTACAGAATAGCAAAGGGCGAGGAAATTAGCCTGAGCTTTGATTACCCTGTTCAAATGATGCAAATTCTTGTCCCAGAGGGAATGGGTAGTATTGAGTTTAAGAACATTACCGCCACAAATCAAGGGCTATTTAAGATGGATGATCAAAATTATCAGGGATACAGCGTTGAAGGTATCCAAGCTAAACAGGTCTTTAGTATGATTTATGACAAAGATAAACAGCCATCAGCAAGTGAAGCTCAAGGTTCTACAGAACAAGGTGAAAGTGAATCAAGTGGAAACGTAACAAAAACTGCACCTGCTTTCCATAATCCTGGTCATCTTCGCATGTGGTCACAATCACCATTGCGCAGCTGGGATCCACATGTTTTCTTAATTGTAATGGGCGCGATTATTATCGCTGCAATTTCCTATTTTTCCTATTTTAGAATGAAGGCAAGGGCGGAAGAAAAGAGACTTGGAGCGGATAAGGAAGAATCAGCATTTAAAAACCTAATGGCAAAGCAAAAAGCGATTATGGATAAAATCCTTGAATTAGAAGAAAACTTCGGTGATGGAAATATGTCAGAAGAGGATTATCAAGCTAAACTGGCTGCGTATAAACAGCATTTAGTACAAGTAAAAATGAATTTACGCCAGTTTGTAGAGTAGCAGTCGGAATGCGAGGGATACGTAATGATTGAAATAAAAAAGCTTACAAAGCAAGCCGACAATAAGTTAATACTAAGAGGTATTGACCTATCAATTACTCAAGGTGAAACAGTTGCTATACTTGGCCCAAATGGTGCTGGAAAAAGCACACTGCTTAAAGTTCTTGCTACTTTAATCAAGTCTACATCTGGCTTTGTGAAGATTAACGGATTGGATTTAAAGAAGGATCATATTGAAGTAAAAAAAATGTTCGGTTACTTGCCGCATTCCAGCTTGTTATACGATCATTACACGCCACTAGAAAACTTAGTTTTCTTTGGTAACTTATACGGTGTCAAAGATGTTGAGGATAGAGCAAGAAAACTTGTAAATGAGGTAGGCTTGTCTTTCTTTATCAATGAACCAGTAAAAAATTTTTCACGTGGGATGGTTCAAAGGATTGCGATTGCTAGAGCCATCATTCACGAACCGAAAATCATGCTGCTAGACGAACCACATACTGGTTTAGATCAAGGCGCTATTAGCATTTTAAATAATGTTGTCCTTTCAATGAAACAGAAAGGGTGTACCACCTTAATGGTGACACATGATTTCAAACAAGCTGCTGAAATATGTGACCGGATTATTATTGTAAAAAACGGTAAGATTGCTGATGATTTTAAAATAAATAGTCAATCACTAAGTTTAGTTTCTGAAAAATATCAGGTTTTAGTAGAGGGGGGTTCATGATGTTAAGAGCAGCCCTCACTATAGCAAAAAAAGATATTTATTCAGAATTAAGAACAAAACAAGTTTTGGGGACCATGATCATTTTTGCTGGATTAGTCATCCTCGTACTAAGCTTTGCTTTTGACCCAGCAAACAATACCACAAAAGCTGTTATTCCCGGTGCTGTCTGGATTATCATCGTCTTTTCAGGAATATTAGGACTAAATCGATCGTTGGTATCAGAGCAACGAAATGATACGATGCATGGTTTACTCGTTGCACCTATGGATGCTTCAAGCATTTATTTAGGTAAATTCATGGCAAACTTTTCAATGATATTAATAGTAGAAATTGTATCTATTCCTTTTCTCTTTCTCTTATTTGATTTTAAAATCACCGGCAGCATTCTCTATTTCTTCTTAGTTTTATTTGTCGGTAGTTTTGGATTCATTGCGATTGGGACTTTTTTAGCTGCACTTGCTTCCAATTCAAAGAGTAGTGAAATGTTATTACCGCTTTTGCTTTTCCCAATGACAAGCCCTGTCTTGATTGGTGTTACGCAAGCTACAAAAATTATTCTAACGAATATGGAGAAATTACCGACTGCTCTCTCCTGGATGCAATTGGTCGCAGCCTATGATGTAATTTTTTTCGTTCTTTGTTTTTTACTAATTGAGTATGTTCTGGAGGTTTAAGAGATGAGTATGAATCTTGAAAGAGAAAAGGCACCTCTGCCAATTGTGGATTTGGCCACGGTGAAAAGTTCTATGCTTACCAAAATATTATATGGTGGTATGGTAGTTTCAATGTTAGCGGCATTCTACTTTATATTCATGTATGCTGAGGTTGAAAAGACAATGGGTGTTGTACAAAAGATATTCTATATGCATGTTCCATCAGCATGGGTAGCATTTTTAGCATTCTTCGTGACATTTGTCTTTAGTATTTTATTCTTAATAAAACGTAAAAGAATTTATGACACATATGCCTATGTATCGGCAGAAATAGGGGTAGTATTTACTGCTATCGTACTAACAACAGGTCCGATCTGGGCGAAATCTTCTTGGAATACATGGTGGGCATGGGAACCACGCTTAACTACAACATTAATTCTTTTCTTCCTTTTTATGGCTTATCTTATGGTCCGTCAGATGGATGGAGTTTGGGATAAAAAAGCAAGACTTGCTGCGGTATTTGGAATTATCGGGTTTGCAGATGTTCCAATTGTATTCTTCGCGATTCGTTGGTGGCAATCAAAATTCCATCCAATCGTTTTTGGAGACGGTCCTTCACAAGAAGGCGGAGGAATTTCTCCTAGTATGCTTGTTGCATTGTTGGTAACGATTGCCGCATTTACTTTCCTATATGCATACACCCTTCATAAGGGAGTATCATTCGAAAATATGAAAATTAAAGTAGGTCACTACAAAGAAAAATTACGTGAAAAATTGGAAAACTAGGAGGAAATAGTCATGGGATTCATGTATGCAGCTTATTCAGTCGTTTGGGTAATTATTTTTGGCTATATGCTTTTAATCGGAAAACGTCATAACAGTCTTAAAAAAGATATCGAGTTTTTAAAACAATTAGATAGATAGCAAAAATGAAAAGGCCTGTTTACACACCAACAGGCCTTTTCTATAAAACTACTTATTGCTGTTAGGAGGTAGTAGAATGAGCAGACGAGTCATTAACTTACTCGTGTTGTTTCTGTTAATTGGAATGTTTGGCTTTTTTGGCTATAGTTTAGCTAGCAAAGGTGACAATACAGATGTTGGGGATCAAGCCTATAATTTTGAACTGCCAAATTTAGATGGGACAAATACGAAGCTTTCTGATTACAAAGGTGAAGTCATCATCCTGAATTATTTTGCTTCATGGTGTAAACCATGTGTAGATGAAGCTCCAGAACTTGAGGCATTTGCAAATGATTACGGTGATCAATACAGATTAATCATGATTAACAAGGGTGAAACAAAGGAACGAGTTAAAAAGTTTCTAAAAAAATATAACACACCTGCTGTTTACGTATTTGACTACAATTCTAAAATTGCAAAAAAATATAATGTGACGGGACAGCCGGAAACTTTTGTCATTGATAGAAAAGGAGTCATAAGGGAGCATTACAATGGTCCAGTTACTTCTGCACAGTTATACTCAATGGTTAAAAAATACGAATAATTAAAAGGGATTGAATCACTATTCGGTGATTCAATCCCTTTTTTTATCCACCAATTGGATGATATTTATATTCTGCTGCAACACTTGCTTGGATAATGAGCTGACCAGGTTGGATTTGTGTTGTGCTGGCTACTTTAGCCAATGCAAATTGCTGGCTTTCATAGGGCTGAATCGTGTTGCTCCCTTCTATCACAAGTATAGGAGTGGGGTTTAGTGTCACTCTTAAGGTATTGGCGATGGTTTTCGCTTTGTTGCTGGCATTGTTTAAAGCCATGGTGAGTGCTTGTTGGTAATAGGATTCTTTGTATCTCGTTGTGAATTGAACATTAGCCACATAGTTGGCGCCATTTTCAACAGCAGTATCGACTACTTTACCAATAATGTTTAAATCTTCTATTTTCACCTGCAAAATATGTGTGATTTTATATCCTCGAAAAATTTGTTTCCCTTGATCATAGTCATAGTCCGATTCTATTCGATAATCAAAGGTTTGTATTTGATTCCTATCAATCCCTAACCTGATGAGAGAATCAATTACCTTGTTCGCAGCCATTGAGTTCTGCTTCTGTCCCTCAATTAATTCCTTACTTTCAGTAACTACACCCAGATTAACAGAAGCTGTGTCTGGCTGAACCGCAATTTCTCCTTCTCCCCTTACTTTTATCAAGTAGCTCCTTTGTTTTAGGATATTACTCTGTCCGTGGCTCTGAATATACATCGTCTTTCCTCCTTATTAATTTTTCTTATTAAATAAAATACGTTCATCTAAATGGAGTATTCCTAGTTCTAGTAACTCTCTCAGAAAAATAGAATATAAGTGTATTTTAAAAGAATTGAAATTTTCAAAGTCATAATGCTTATCGAAGGGCATACATTTTAAATAATGAGACAAGCAATACAAGGAGGAAGAAATGTGGAAACGATCCTAAAATTCTTGCCAAAAAACATTGCCGATCTAATCAGTAAAATCCCTCCTAATCAGAAAGAAGAATTGGAAGAAATCAGAATTCGCATCGGACGCCCTATAGAAATTACGATGAAAGGGGCTCCAAGGTTTCTCTCGTACATCATTCAGCAAGAAGATGCTTTCCATTTAATGAATAAAATCAGCCAATTCTCCATCTATACGCTTGAGGAAGAGCTAAAGCGAGGGTATATAACAGTTTCAGGAGGTCATCGAATTGGACTTGCAGGAAAAGTGATCCTTGAAGAAGGACAGGTAAAAGCGATAAGGGATATTGCTTCTTTTAACATCCGGATTGCCAAGGAGAAGTTAGGGATAGCAGAGAAGATTATGCCCTTTATATTTAAAGATTCCTGGATGCATACAATGATTGTTGGTCCTCCTCAAACAGGAAAAACAACGCTTTTACGGGATATTGCCAGAATTATCTCAACCGGAAACCATGAAAAAGGTATGCACGCATATAAGGTAGGGATTGTGGATGAACGTTCCGAAATTGCTGGATGTGTAAATGGAATTCCTCAAATGTCATTTGGTCATCGTCTAGATGTGTTAGATGCCTGCCCGAAAGCAGAGGGGATGATGATGATGATTCGTTCCATGAGTCCAGAGGTATTAGTGGTGGATGAAATTGGTCGTAAAGAGGATGCAGAGGCTATACAAGAAGCTGTCCACGCAGGAATAAAACTAATTATGACCACACATGGGTCCAGCTTGGAGGAAGTAAAAAACAGGCCGTCATTAAGATCCATTCTCGATCAAAACATTTTTCAACGATTTATTGTCCTAAGCAGGTCTCAAGGTCCTGGAACTGTTACACATATTTTGGATGGAGCTGGAAAAAACTTGAGCCAAAAAGTGAGAGTGATGTAAATGGTCAAATTAATTGGCGCCATTTTTATTATACTTGCTACCACATGGACAGGGTTTGAAGCTGCCAAACATTTAAGCGAGCGACCGAGACAGCTCAGGCAGTTAAAATCTGCACTACAATCACTAGAAGCAGAAATTATGTATGGTCATACACCCTTGCATGAAGCTGCAAGGAGATTGGCTGCACAACTATCTAAGCCATTGTCTTCCTTCTTTGAAAGCTTTGCAAAGAAATTGACTGATACTGAAACAACGGTAAAAGAAGCCTGGGAAGACAGCTTGAAGGAGGTTTGGAAGCAAACAGCTTTTAAACAAGGTGAATTTGAAATCATGAAACAATTCGGGGAAACCCTCGGTAGGCATGATCGCTTTTCCCAGCAAAAACATATTATGCTAACTCTTTCCCATCTTGAAAGAGAAGAAGCGGACGCCATTCAAAGCCAAGCAAAGTACGAAAAAATGGTTAAGAGTTTAGGGTTCTTTTCAGGATTATTATTGATTATTTTATTAATTTAGGGGGAAAAGCAATGGGCTTAGAAGTGGATATTATTTTTAAAATAGCAGGAGTGGGCATAGTGGTTGCGTTTTTGCATACCGTTCTTGATCAGGTTGGGAAAAAGGAATATGCCCAGTGGGTAACACTATTTGGCTTTATTTACATTTTGTTTCAAGTCGCTTCAATTGTTGATGATCTCTTCCAGAAAATAAAATCTGTCTTTTTGTTTCAATAGAAAGGAGGGCTTTGCCATTGAAATTATTAAAATAGTTGGCGTAGCTCTTGTCGCAACCTTCCTGGCATTAATATTAAAAGAGCAAAAACCTAATTTCGCCTTCCTCTTAATTGTATTTGTTGGCTGCAGCATATTCCTGTTTCTAGTCGATAAAATCTATGAAATTATTCATATGCTCGAAAAGCTTGCTGTGAATGCAAATGTAAATCTGATTTACGTTGAGACCATCCTAAAAATCATTGGAATCGCTTATATTGCTGAGTTTGCATCTCAAATTACCAAGGACGCTGGCCAGGGGGCAGTGGCTTCGAAAATAGAACTCGCTGGAAAGGTGTTAATTCTTGCCATGGCAATACCAATATTAACTGTCATGATTGAAACAATAATCAAGCTGATTCCAAGCTAGTCTTTTGAAAACATGAGGTGAAAAATGATGAAGCAAAGGCTGCAGATTATTCCCATTATTATTCTATTATTTTTATTTTTTACTTCAACAAGTGTACAAGCTAACGAAGAAGCAAATGTTGAGAGCACACCTCTATCGCCACAGCAATTAGTGGATGCACAGCTTGAAACAATGGATTTAACAGAACTTAAACAATATTGGGAGGATATACAAAATAAATATGGAGGTTTCCTCCCTGAGAGCCAAAAAGGGAGTCTGTACGATTTTGTAAAGGGGGACAAGCAATTCTCCTTCAAGGAATGGACAAATGGAATCATTAAATTTTTGTTTCACGAATTCATCGTAAATGGAAAACTGCTTGGTTCATTAATCCTTCTTACGATATTCAGTATGTTTCTACAGTCGATGCAAAATGCATTTGAGAGCAGTACGATCAGTAAAGTGGCATATTCCATAATCTATATGGTCTTAGTCATTATTGCCCTTAATAGCTTTCATATCGTCATAGAATATACCAATGAGGCAATAGGCAGCATGATTTCATTCGTGCTGGCACTGATTCCGCTTTTGTTAGCCTTAATAGCTTCTTCTGGAGGAATAATTTCAGCTGCTTTCTTTCATCCGGTTATCTTGTTTTTAATGAATATCAGCGGAATGTTCATGCAATTTGTGATACTCCCGCTTCTTTTTCTGGCCACTCTTTTAAGTATTGTCAGTACAATGTCAGATCAGTATAAGGTGACTCAACTGGCACAGCTTTTAAGAAACTGGAGCATTGGCTTAATGGGACTTTTCTTAACGGTTTTTCTGGGAGTTATTTCAGTTCAGGGTGCTTCTACCGCCATAACGGATGGTGTGGCAATTCGTACGGCGAAATTTGTTACAGGTAACTTTATCCCTGTCATTGGCAGAATCTTCACTGACGCAGCTGATACAGTAGTAAGTGCTTCTGGATTATTGAAAAATTCAGTTGGTATTGCGGGAGTAGCTATTCTCCTCATTATCGTTGCTTTCCCTGCTTTTAAAATCTTGATGATCGCGTTTATCTATAAATTTGCAGCTGCGATATTACAGCCCCTTGGCGGCGGTCCGGTTATTAAATGCTTAGATATAATCAGTAAAAGTGTTATATATGTTTTTGCTGCACTGGGTATTGTCTCTCTCATGTTCTTTTTAAGTATTACAGTAATTGTCGCAGCCGGGAATTTAACAATGATGATGAGATAGGGGAGAACGTTATGGAGTTTTTAATAGAATGGGTTACGAATATCATCCTATTTATTCTTTTAGCAACCGTTATTGACATGCTGCTGCCTAATACGAGTTTACAAAAATATACAAAAATGGTTACAGGGCTCCTGCTTATTGCGATCATCCTTACACCGATTTTTAAGTTAATCTCCAAGGACTTTGAAACAGTGATGGCTCAGATCCCAACTTTTCAGGATTCTGGAGAAAAAAATATGGAAAATTTAATAGAATTGCAGAAAAAAGAAATACAAGCCTCCAATCATGCATATATTTTAGAAACAATGGCTGTCCAGCTTGAAAAGGGAGTAGAGGAGGAGTTGATGGAACAGTTTGGATTGGAAATTGCAAAAATAGAACTAACAACCAAGAATGATAGTCAAGAATCATTCCCTGAAAACCTAGAAATGGTTACCGTACTATTAAAGCAGCCAGAAACATCCGTTACGACAGTCGAAGCTATACAACCAGTGAGTATTACTACCGAAACACCTCTTCCATCTAAGGATCCAACAGAAGAATCCGAAAAAATCGCCGCATTTCTTTCGCAGCAATGGAATGTAACCGAAAAAGCAATTGAAGTCTCGGTTGAAGGGGGGATGAATAAGTAAAATGGAAAATAATAAAGGACCATTTTCATGGTTGAAGAACATATTGGCTAAGGGTGAGACTTCCGATAAAAAGTCCGGGAAATATCAATATATGATACTAGTGCTATGCATTGGTGCTGCTTTCATGATTGTCGGAAATGTACTATTTTCCGATAAATCAGCACCAACTGATAGTAAGGCGGTAACCAGTACTCAAGCAGGGGCCACAGATGTTGAGGCATTTAGCCTTAAGAAGGACTCAAATAATAAAAGCATTGCTGGATACGAGGAAGAGTATGAGAAACAGCTTAAGAAGGCACTAGAAGAAATGCTGGGTGTCGACGATGTAACGGTGGTAGTGAACATTGATTCAACTGACAAGAAGGTGCTTGAGAAAAATACGGTGACAAAATCTCAAACAACGGAAGAAAAAGACAACGAGGGTGGGGAACGAAAGGTACAAGATACCTCCACAGACGAGCAATTAGTCATCATCCGTGAAGGAGAGAAAGAGGTACCAATTGTGGTTGAATATCAAAAACCAGCCATTCGTGGAGTGTTAGTGGTCGCGAAAGGTGCAGAAAATATTCAAGTTAAAAAGTGGATTATCGAGGCAGTAACAAGATCACTTGACGTACCAAGTCATCGCGTTGCAGTTATGCCTAAAAAATAAAAGGGGGATTATGAAAATGTTATTGAAAAAACAAACAGTTTGGTTATTAACAATGTTAAGCTTGGTGGTTGTATTATCTGTTTATTACATCACTTCTCCTGAACAAAAAGGTAATGAACTTGCTGCAGTGAAGCAAGAAGAGAAAGCGGATCAAAAGGAAAAAGAAACAAAAACCGATACTGAAGCCAAGGAAGGCGATACTGTTATTTCACAAGTTGCTGGTGATGAAGAATTTGAAGCACTTCGATTAAAGCTTCAAGATGATCGCAGCGAATTAAAGGAACAATTAAACGCTGTAGTTGCCACGACTGATCTTCCTGCGGCTGAAAGAAGCGAAGCAGTGGACCAAATGAAAAAATTAAATGAAATTGCCCAAAAGGAAGAAATGCTTGAAACGTTAATTAAAGCAATGGATTATGAAGACGCTCTTGTAAGAGCAGATGGTGCCACGGTAAAAATTATCGTAAAGTCTAAGAAAGAGTCTTCTAAATCAGAAGCAAATGCGATTATTCAAATGGTTAAGAAAGAAATTGGCGAAACTAACTTTGTTGCTGTTGAATTCCAGCCAACTAAATAAATTATCCTAAAGGAAGGAGAGCGCAGGCTTTCCTTTTTTTATTGTTCGTTAACAAGATTATTGAACTTTAATAAGGTATTAGCGTATAGTATTAGTAGTTAGTCTTAATTTTGCAGGACAAGGAGTGTTCAGTTTGTTAAAAGTACAAGAAATTCGGGAATTAATTAAATTAGTTGACCAATCTAGTATTGATGAATTTGTATATGAGAACGAAGGTTCAAAAATTAAAATGAAAAAGCATACTGGTACATCAACTGTGACAACGGTACAGGTACCACAAGCAGCTGCACAGGCAGTTCCTGTCGTACAGCCAGCAGCACCAGCAGCAGTTTCAAGTACAACACCAGTACAAGAATTAAAGCAGGAAGAAGCAGTAACTGCAAATCAGGCTGATAAATCGAATTTACACAAAATTACTTCGCCAATGGTTGGAACTTTTTATGCCTCACCAACACCAGAGGCAGACGTTTATGTTAAAGCTGGTTCTGTTGTTTCGAAGGATTCAATCGTGTGTATTGTAGAAGCAATGAAATTATTTAATGAAATTGAAGCAGAAGTTAATGGTGAAATCGTAGAAGTTCTTGTGAAGAATGGTCAATTAGTAGAATACGGACAGCCATTATTTTTAGTTAAGCCAGAATAAGGAGCGATAACAGGATGATAAAGAAACTGTTAATTGCAAACAGAGGAGAAATTGCGGTCAGAATTATTCGTGCTTGTAGAGAAATGGGAATTGAATCAGTTGCTGTTTTCTCAGAAGCTGACCGTGAAGCGCTGCACGTACAACTTGCAGACGAAGCCTATTGCATTGGACCGAAATTATCAAAAGAGAGTTACCTAAATGTAACCAATATAATTAGTGTAGCAAAACTAACAGGCTGTGATGCCGTGCACCCTGGGTATGGCTTTCTAGCCGAAAATGCAGATTTCGCTGAGCTTTGCCGTGAATGTAATATCACCTTCGTAGGACCAAGTCCTGAAGCGATTACTAAAATGGGCACAAAGGATATTGCAAGAGAAACGATGAAAGAAGCTGGGGTACCCATTGTACCTGGATCCACTGGAATCATTAATGATATTGATGAGGCGCTTGAGCTTGTTGCAAGGATACAATATCCTGTAATTATTAAAGCAACTGCAGGCGGTGGCGGTAAAGGAATCCGTGTAGCAAAAAATGAGCAGGAACTAGTTAAGGGAATTAATATTACCCAGCAGGAGGCACTAACTGCTTTTGGTAATCCAGGAGTATACATAGAAAAGTATATTGAGGATTTCCGTCATGTTGAAATACAAGTACTTGCAGATTCCTATGGAAACACCATCCACCTAGGAGAAAGAGACTGTTCTATTCAACGTAGACTTCAAAAGCTCTTAGAAGAAACACCTTCACCAGCCTTAGATGGAGAAATTCGTGCTGAAATGGGAAATGCAGCAGTAAAAGCCGCAAAAGCAGTTGATTATTCAGGTGCAGGAACGGTAGAATTTATATATGACTACCGCAATCGTAAATTTTATTTTATGGAAATGAACACAAGAATACAGGTGGAGCACCCGGTTACCGAAATGGTCACAGGTATTGATCTAATTAAGGAGCAAATCCGAGTGGCTTCTGGAGAAAGATTAACAATAACTCAAAAGGATGTTACGTTCACGGGCTGGGCGATTGAGTGCCGAATCAATGCAGAAAACCCGGAAAAGAACTTCATGCCTTCAGCGGGGAAAATTAATATGTATTTGCCTCCTGGCGGCTTTGGCGTTCGAATTGATTCAGCGGCATACCCAGGGTATACAATTCCACCTTATTATGATTCCATGATTGCGAAAGTCATCACATATGGTAATAGCAGGGAAGAAGCAATCTCACGTATGAAACGTGCATTAAGCGAATTTGTGATTGAGGGTATTCATACCACCATTCCATTCCACTTAAAATTGCTTGAGCATGAAAGTTTCGTAGAGGGACAATTCAATACGAAGTTTCTTGAGTTACATGATGTGATGAAGTCTAGCTAAAATCTGGAGGTGTACTTATGAGCGAGTATAATGTACTGGAAATGAGTCAAGGAAACAACGGGCATGGAAAAGTAGAAATTGCACCTGAAGTCATTGAAGTCATTGCGGGTATTGCCGCGTCCGAGGTCGAAGGAGTAGCACAAATGCGTGGGAATTTTGCTACTGGTGTAGTAGAACGGCTAGGAAAGAAAAACCACGGTAAAGGTGTAAAAGTGGAACTATCGGAAGAAGGCATTACGGTAGATGTATACTGCTTAATGAAATTTGGTGTATCCATTCCTACAGTAGCAGGAAAAATACAAGATAACATTCGTCAAGCATTGCTTAACATGACTGCATTAGAAGCAGAGGCAGTAAACATACACGTAGTCGGCATCTCATTCGAAACCCAAAAACCAGAACCAGAAGTTGAAGAAGAAATTTAAATCATTGACCAAAGGAGGATATCCTTTGGTTTTTTTTCTTTATTAGGTTATTAGTATACTGGTTCTAGGTAAAAATAAGTTCTTACAGTGCGAATCAGTTTTAGTTATGCTATTATCTTTTTATGTACAAAACAACATCATGCAATGGTTGTATCAAATTTGACAAAAATTAATTACTATCTCTAAAGGAGTTAAATGTATAATGAAGAGAAGAACAGCAAGGGAAAAGGCATTACAAGCTCTTTTTCAAATCGATGTAAGTAACACAGATCCATCTTCTGCAATTGAACATGTTTTGGAAGGTGAAGCTGGAGATGACTACTTAACAAAGCTAGTGCTAGGAGTAGTTGAACAAAAAAATGAAATTGATCCTTTCATTAAGGAAAATCTTGAAAAATGGACGATGGATCGTTTAGCAACTGTTGATAGAAATTTATTAAGGATTGCGATATACGAGTTGTTATATTTCCGCAATGAAGTTCCTGAAAATGTTATTTTAGATGAAGCGATAGAAATAGCAAAGATTTACGGGGATGAACAATCAAGCCGTTTTATTAATGGAGTCCTATCGAAAGTAAAAGAAAAACTATAATTAAGACGACTTAATTTGAATAGGGAGAGATACTCATGGCAGCAATTATTATTGATGGAAAAGAAATAGCAGCAAAGAAAAAAGTAGAAATTGCATCTGAGGTCCAAAAGCTAAAGGAATCAGGGGTTACACCTGGACTTGCAGTTATCCTTGTTGGCAATAATCATGCATCGAGAACATATGTTACGAATAAAGAAAAAACTTGTCGAGAGCTAGGTATGCACTCAGTGTTGATTGAATTACCAGAAAATGCTACCCAGGAAGAATTACTGACAAAAATAGAGGAACTAAATGGAGATCCCGCTATCCATGGCATTTTGGTACAACTTCCGCTTCCAAAGCATATCGATGAAACAAGAGTCATTGAATCCATATCTCCTTTAAAGGATGTTGACGGATTTCATCCGATAAATATTGGAAGAATGATGACGGGGCAAGATGCATTCTTACCGTGTACCCCTTATGGAATCATGGTCCTTTTAGAAGAAATGGGTATATCTGTAGCAGGTAAACATGTAGTGGTAGTAGGCAGAAGTAATATTGTTGGAAAGCCAGTAGGGCAGTTATTCCTGAATCAGCATGCAACCGTCACTTATTGTCATTCACGAACAAAGGATTTGCAATATCATACTTCCCAGGCTGATATTATTGTTGCCGCTGTTGGTATAGCCAACTTTATCAAAGCTGAGCATGTAAAAGAAGGTGCTGTCGTTATTGATGTTGGGATCAACCGGAATGAAGCTGGTAAGCTTTGCGGAGACGTTGCTTTTGATGAAGTGAGTGAGAAAGCTGGTTATATTACCCCTGTACCAAAAGGAGTAGGTCCCATGACCATTACTATGCTCATGTATAATACTCTAAAATCAGCTAAAAATACGCTGCGGTTCTAAAAAGGAGTTCCTTATGCAGGAAAAAAAGTATTTATCTGTCCTCGCATTAACAAAATACATAAAAAGAAAATTTGATGCTGACCCTCACTTGCAGGATGTACAGGTACGAGGTGAAATCTCAAACTTCAAACAGCATTCAAGCGGACATATGTATTTTACCTTAAAGGATGAAAAAGCACGTATTCTTGCAGTGATGTTCTCAAGCCAATCACGTACGATGAAGTTTTTACCTGAAAACGGAATGAAGGTGGTTGTAAAAGGGGATGTCTCTGTCTATGAACCAAGTGGTCAATACCAAATCTATATTAAAGAAATGCAGCCAGATGGAATTGGGGAATTATTTTTAGCGTACGAGCAGTTAAGAAAAAGACTTGAGGCAGAAGGTCTATTTTCTTTAGAACAAAAAAAGCCCATTCCGAGTTATCCAAAAACGGTAGGGGTCATAACATCACCAACAGGAGCGGCAATAAGGGATATTATCACCACTATTAAAAGGCGTTATCCAATTGCGAATATCCTTGTTTTACCAGCACTTGTACAAGGTGAGAATGCAGCAGCTTCGATAACACGGGCTATTGATAAAGCAAACAAGATGAGTGAGATAGATGTACTTATTATTGGACGCGGAGGCGGCTCGATCGAAGAGTTATGGGCATTTAATGAGGAAATAGTCGCTAGAGCCATTAATAAATCAGCTATCCCTATTATTTCTGCGGTCGGACATGAAACAGATTTTACGATTGCTGATTTTGTTGCGGACATGCGTGCTCCTACCCCAACTGCTGCAGCCGAACTGGCTGTTCCTCATATTGATGAATTGATGGAAAGACTGCTTCAACGGAAAACCAGGATGCTTCAATCCATGAACGGCAGATATCGATATGAAAAACAACGGTTAGAGCGTGCACAAAAGTCCTATGCATTTCGTTACCCACAGCGCCTTTATGAACAAAAGCTTGAACAGGTAGATAAATTAACAGAATCTCTTGTACGTGGTGCAGCTAGATTGACTGATTTAAAAAAGTCTAAGCACGAAACAATACATAACCGACTCATTCGTAACCATCCCAAAGTAGCATTACGAGATGCAGAGGTTAGATTTGAGCGTTCAAAAAAAGACATTCAACGTGCAATGGGACAAATCTTTTTGAAGAAACAAACAGAATTCGAAAGAATCCTCGCAACACTTCAAGCCTTAAGCCCGTTAAAAATAATGGAGCGAGGATTCAGTCTCGTCTATTCTGAAGACAATGTATTAATAAAGAGTGTTAAACAAGTAAAAGAGAACGAACCACTTCAAATTCAATTAACAGATGGCAGCCTTCTCTGTAATGTACAGAACATAAAGGAGAGCGAAAACCGTGACGAATGAACAAATGATTTCCTTTGAGGAAGCAATGAATAAGCTGGAACAAATTGTGGATAAGCTTGAAGAAGGGGATGTCCCACTCGAAGCGGCCATTGCCTTTTATAAAGAGGGTATGGAGCTGTCAAAGCTTTGTCATGATAAGCTGAAAAATGTTGAAGAACAATTAACACAGATTATTACGGAGGACGGACGTAAACAAAACTTTACGATTGAAGAGGAGGATTAGGCTTTGACTACTAAAGTTCTAGATGCTTTTACACAAGAACATAAACAACTGCTTGAATCAGAGCTTCGAACCTTGGTGGAAAAGCTGAATGCACCTCCTATTATTAAAGAAGCGATGCATTATTCTCTTGAAGCAGGTGGAAAAAGAATCCGTCCCTTACTGGTATTTGCTACGCTTGCTGCTTTTGAAAAAGATCCAAAAATCGGTCTAATGGCAGCCGCCGCAATTGAAATGATTCATACTTATTCCTTAATCCATGATGATTTGCCGAGTATGGACAATGATGATCTAAGAAGAGGGAAGCCCACGAATCATAAAGTATTTGGAGATGCCATCGCCATTTTAGCCGGAGATGCATTATTGACCTACAGCTTTCAGGTAATTGGGCAAACTCCTAACGAATTTGCGTCTAGTGAAACCAAACTTCAATTGGTATTGGAAATGGCCCAAGCTGCTGGGAGTGAAGGAATGGTGGGTGGTCAGGTGGCGGATATGGAAGGAGAGGGAAAAACTCTTACCATTGAAGAGCTTGAGTATATCCACATCCATAAAACAGGGAAGCTATTAAAATTCAGCGTTATAGCAGGAGCTTTGTTAGGTGGAGCAAATCAAACTCAAATAGAAAACCTATCTGCATTTGCCCATCATCTAGGACTTGCTTTTCAAATACAAGACGACATTCTCGACTTAGAAGGAAATCAAGAGATACTAGGTAAACCTGTTGGAAGTGATTCCACTAACGAGAAAAGCACTTATCCACAGTTATTGTCCATGGAGGGTGCGAAGAAAGCTTTAAGGCAGCAATTGGACCTTTCTAAACAACACTTAGAAAAGACAGGACTTAACATACATTTACTCAAAGAAATCGCTGATCTTATAGCAACAAGAGACCACTAAATAACAGGTATTTGAACAACAGCGTAATTGTGTTATAATTGTTGTCAATGTAAAGAACGTTGTCAATGCCGTTACCACTTTTTTGTGTTAGCGGCTATTTTTTACTAGATGAACGGAAAGAAAAAGTATGAAAGTGAGTGGTCCAAACATGGATCTGTTATCAATAAAAGACCCTTCCTTTTTAAAAGGAATGTCAAATCAAGAATTGGAGGTATTAAGTCAAGAGATACGCCAATTTTTGATTGAAAAGCTGTCTGTTACTGGAGGCCATATTGGACCGAACTTAGGTGTTGTTGAATTAACGATTGCCTTACATAAATGTTTCGACAGCCCCAATGATAAATTTATTTGGGATGTAGGACATCAGTCCTATGTTCATAAAATTCTTACAGGCAGAGCTTGTGAATTTGATACATTGCGTCAATTTAAAGGACTGTGCGGCTTCCCAAAAAGAATTGAAAGCGAGCATGATGTTTGGGAAACAGGGCATAGCTCAACATCCCTTTCAGCAGCAATGGGGATGGTAATAGCTAGAGACCTAAAAAAAGAGAATTCCTTTGTTGTACCTATCATTGGTGATGGGGCATTAACAGGGGGAATGGCATTAGAAGCTTTAAACCATATCGGCCATGAAAAAAAGAACATGATTGTGATTTTGAATGACAATGAAATGTCCATTGCACCAAATGTTGGTGCTCTTCATAATATTCTTGGTCAATTACGCACTGCTGGTAAATATCAGTGGGTCAAAGATGAATTAGAATTGTTCTTGAAAAAAGTACCGGCTGTTGGAGGGAAACTGGCAGCAACTGCGGAACGTGTAAAAGACAGTCTAAAATATTTATTTGTATCTGGCATGTTTTTTGAAGAATTGGGTTTCACTTACTTAGGTCCAGTTGATGGACATGATTATGAAGCTTTATTTGAAAATTTTAGATATGCTAAAAAAACGGAAGGACCTGTCCTTCTTCATGTTATCACGAAGAAAGGGAAAGGTTTTCATCCTGCTGAAAGTGATACAAAAGGTACTTGGCATGGTACAGGACCTTATAAAATGGATACAGGTGCATTTGTCAAACCGGATAAGGCACCGCCAGCCTGGAGCAGCCTAGTAAGTGAAACAGTTCGCAAGCTGGCTCGTGAAGATGATCGTATTGTGGCGATAACGCCTGCCATGCCAGTTGGGTCAAAGCTTGAGGGCTTTGCAAGTGAGTTTCCGGAGAGAATGTATGATGTTGGAATTGCAGAACAGCATGCAGCAACAGTTGCTGCTGGATTGGCAACTCAAAATATGAAACCCTTTTTAGCGATATATTCAACCTTTCTGCAACGAGCTTATGACCAGGTTGTTCATGATATATGCCGTCAAAATTTAAATGTTTTTATTGGAATCGATCGAGCCGGATTAGTAGGTGCAGATGGTGAAACTCATCAAGGTGTATTTGATATTGCTTTTTTAAGACATGTCCCTAATATTGTTTTAATGATGCCTAAGGATGAAAACGAAGGCCAGCACATGGTTTATACTGCGATGACTTACGATGATGGTCCTATTGCGATGAGATTTCCAAGAGGTAATGGTTTGGGTGTACCAATGGATGAAACATTAAAGAGCATTCCAATTGGTACTTGGGAGGTTCTGAAGGATGGCGAGGATGCGGCAATCTTAACTTTCGGTACAACAATACCGATGGCTCTAGAAGCGGCAGAAACGCTTGAGAAACAAGGGATCTCGGTAAAAGTAGTAAACGCGCGTTTCATCAAACCTTTAGATGAAAAGATGCTTAATGAGTTACTCTCAAATAATATCCCAATCCTAACCATTGAGGAAGCGGTGCTGCAGGGCGGCTTTGGAAGCTTTGTTCTTGAGTATGCGCATGAAAAAGGATATTACCAACAAGCAATTGACCGAATGGGGATACCTGACCAATTTATCGAACATGGTGATGTAGAATCACTTCTAGAAGAGATTGGAATGACTACTTCAGAGGTTGTAAAAAGAATGACCATACTCGCACGAAAAAAACAACAAAGGGCATAACCATGAAGAATAAAGAACGATTAGATGTTTTATTAGTTGAAAGAGGATTAGCAGAAACCAGAGAAAAAGCAAAACGATCTATCATGGCGGGACTTGTTTATACGAACGAAGAACGGTTAGATAAGCCTGGCGAGAAAGTAAAAGTAGATATCCCTCTTATGATAAAGGGAAATGTTCTTCCTTACGTCAGTCGGGGTGGTCTTAAACTGGAAAAGGCATTAAAGATATTTGATGTCACAGTTAAAGATAAGATTATGCTCGATATTGGTGCCTCAACGGGTGGATTTACCGACTGTGCCCTACAGAATGGAGCAAAAATGTCCTATGCCTTAGATGTCGGCTATAATCAACTTGCTTGGAAGCTGCGTCAGGATGAACGAGTAGTGGTAATGGAAAGAACCAACTTTCGATATGTAACACCTGCAGATTTAGCAGGTGAAATGCCTAATTTTGCAACAATAGATGTTTCTTTTATCTCATTAAAATTAATATTACCTGTATTAAAAACCCTGCTTGTACCTGGCAGTGATATTGTGGCACTTGTTAAGCCGCAATTTGAAGCTGGTCGTGAGCAGGTTGGAAAAAAAGGTATTGTACGTGATGAAAAAGTTCATTTGCAGGTTGTTAATAAAATTGTAGATTTTGCACTAGAACAAGGATATAATGCGGTTAATTTATCCTTTTCTCCGATTACCGGTGGAGATGGAAATATTGAGTTTCTCCTTCACCTTAAATGGATGGGGGAACAGGAAGCCGGTCAAAATCAATTGCCTGCACAGCCCGCGCAAATTGTAAAAGACGCTCATCAGGAATTTAAATCTAAACAAGATGTGGAAGGATAAGCCTATGCTTTTCCTTCCTTTTTGATTTGGACCTTTTTCCATAGGTTGTGTTAAAGCAAATTGTTGATTTTGCACCCTGTTGATTGGAACGGAAGGCACGAAGACTCCTGCGGGAGTACGGGGCTGGGGAGACCCCGCAGGCGCATAAGCGCCGAGGAGGCTCCCCGGCACGCCCGCGGAAAGCGAAGTGCCTGGAGTGGAAATCAACAGGTAATATTAACACAGCCTTTCTCAAAATATTAATTGTACATCCTTAGCAAAATGGGCTAACATATGGGTATAAGCGACATTTTTGTACAAGATACGTAAATGTTTTAATAATTACGGGGTGAATGGATTGAATAAGGGTCAACGTCATATAAAAATTAGAGAAATTATTACTGCAAATGATATTGAAACACAAGATGAACTTGTTGATGAATTAAAAAGTGCAGGGTTTAATGTGACACAAGCAACAGTTTCTCGAGACATTAAAGAACTGCATCTGGTTAAAGTTCCGTTGTCAGATGGGAGATACAAATATAGCCTTCCTGCCGATCAGCGATTTAATCCATTGCAAAAATTAAAAAGGTCATTAATGGATGCCTTTGTCCGCATAGATTCCGCAGGTCATTTATTGGTAATGAAATGTCTGCCAGGTAATGCTATGGCAATTGGTGCTCTATTAGATAACCTAGATTGGGAAGAGGTACTAGGAACCATCTGTGGTGACGATACGATTTTAATCATTTGTCGTACTCCAGAAGAGACAGAGACAATTACTAACCGGTTTCTTGACATGCTTTAAAAGGGGGAATATACCTTGTTATCAGAATTATCGATTAAGAACTTTGCTATCATAGAGGCCCTTACCATTTCTTTTGACAAAGGGCTGACCGTTTTAACTGGAGAAACAGGTGCAGGAAAATCCATTATTATTGACGCTATCCATCTGCTCGTAGGCGGCAGAGGTTCCGCTGAGTTTGTCAGACATGGAGAGGAAAAAGCAGAAATTGAAGGTCTTTTCCAAATTGATGAACACCATCCATGTCATTCAAAGGCTTTTGAGTTTGGAATCGAAATTGAAGAAGGAATGGTTGTTTTAAGAAGAGACATCTCACGTTCAGGCAAAAGTGTCTGTAGAATCAATGGAAAGCTAGTTACCATATCGACTCTTCGTGAAGTAGGATCAACTCTAGTGGATATACATAGTCAGCACGAACACCAAGATTTAATGGATGAGAGCAGGCACTTACTATTGCTCGACCAATTTGGGTTTGAAGAAATTTCTCCTTCACAGGCTGAATACCAAGAAGTTTTTCACCGCTATGAACAAACGTCCCAGAAGCTTAAATCATTAAGTGAAAATGAGCAAAAAACAGCACATCGGCTTGATCTAATACAATTTCAGTTTGATGAGATTCAAAATGCAAAATTAAAGCTTAATGAAGATGAACAACTTTTTGAAGAAAAAAGAAAACTTGCGAATTTTGAGCGTGTATTCGAAGCGATTCAATCCAGTTATAATGCTCTTACGGGAGAACAAAAGGGGCTAGATTGGATTAGTATGGTAATGGGGCAGCTTGAAGACGCTGCTTCATTGGATTCCTCTTATAAAGAAATATATGAATCCGTCATGAACAGCTTTTATCAATTAGAAGATGCTTCCCGCGCATTAAGAAATGAACTTGACGGATTAGAATATGACCCGCAGCGTTTAAATGAGATTGAAGAAAGATTAAATGAAATTAATCAATTGAAGCGGAAGTATGGAAAGACCATTGAAGAAATTTTAGAATATGCCGCTAAAATAGAAGAAGAAATCGAAACATTGCAAAATAAAGAGACACATATAGGTCAATTAGAGAAGCAATTAACATCCATTAAAAAGGACTTAATTCTTGAGGCTGAGCAGTTAACCGAACTCCGGAAACACTGGGCTGAAAAGCTGACTAACTTAATACATAATGAGTTAAAAGAGCTTTACATGGCAAAAACCGTGTTCGAAATTCGGTTTGAATCGATATTACCTCATTTTTCAAAAAACGGAGTCGATCACGTGGAGTTTTATATTTCCACCAATCCTGGTGAACCATTAAAGCCATTATCAAAGATTGCCTCCGGCGGGGAGCTATCAAGAATCATGCTGGCACTTAAAAGTATTTTTTCAAAACACCAAGGTGTTACCTCGATTATTTTTGACGAGGTGGATACAGGAGTCAGCGGCAGAGTGGCTCAGTCGATTGCTGAAAAAATATATAATGTAGCTGTTGATTCGCAAGTTTTATGTATTTCACACTTACCACAAGTAGCAGCAATGGCAGATACTCATCTATTTATTTCTAAGGTTACTGAAGGTGGAAGGACCAAAACTTCTGTTAGTCCACTTAGTATCGAAGAGAAAATAAAGGAAATTGGCCGCATGATTTCAGGTGTTGAAATTACTGATTTAACTAAAAAGCATGCCGAAGAATTGTTGTTTTTAGCTTCAGAAAATAAAAAAATTGAAAAGCTTCCCAATTAGGGGAGCTTTTTTATGTTGTATCAGGTTATAAATGGCGCTGATGCAGGCAAAATTATATATGTAGCCATTTCGATATAGTTGTGAAGCAGAAGCGAGGAGAGTGAAGATTTTGAAGTTAGAAATAATTAGAAAGATCATTGGTGGAATTCTCCTTGTTTCATTAATCAGCGTTCTATTTTTTCAGCCATTTCAGCAATACCTTGATATACCAAAGACCATTACAGTCTTTGAAGGACAAGATTATACTTTCCAAAAGGCTGTACCGGTATCAGCCTCATTAGTATCTCACAATCCAAATATCACACTTGAACAAGATCAAAACAATGTTTCCCTAACAGCCAGTGTAGACGGCAAAGATGAAATGTTACTTGAATTTGCAGGAATTCCGGTAAAAAAGGTCGATGTAAATGTCTTAAAGGATTTCAGAGTTCAGCCAGGAGGACAGTCCATTGGTGTTAAATTAAACACGGTTGGCGTATTGGTCGTAGGTCACCATTTAGTTAATACCGAGGATGGAAAAAAATCGCCTGGTGAAATTGCAGGAATAAAAATTGGTGATATCATTACTGAAATCAATGGAAACAAAATTGAAAAAATGACAGACGTAGCTCCATTTGTACAAAATGCAGGACAAAGCGGGCAAGCGTTAGATATGGTAATTAGCAGGGAAAGTGGTAAGTTCACAACGAAACTTACTCCGCTTAAAGATAAGGGAGAAAACTCCTATAAGCTTGGATTATATATTCGTGATTCAGCAGCAGGTATTGGAACAATGACTTTTGTTCATCCGCAAACTAAAAAATATGGTGCTTTAGGGCATGTAATATCTGATATGGATACAAAAAAACCAATTGTTGTTGAAGATGGTCAAATTGTACGTTCAACTGTTACCTCCATTGAAAAAGGAAGTAATGGTGATCCTGGTGAAAAACTTGCACGTTTCTCTTCGGATCGTGAAATTGTCGGAAACATCACAAAAAATAGTCCCTTTGGAATATTTGGGGTGTTAAATAAAGATTTAAAGAACGGAATTATGGATAAGCCATTGCCTATTGGCCTTTCTCACCAAGTAAAAGAGGGTCCGGCAAAAATCTTAACGGTTGTAAATGATGACAAGGTTGAAGAATTTGAAATTGAAATTGTCAGCACTATCCCGCAGAAATTTCCAGCAACGAAAGGCATGGTATTAAAAGTTACCGACCCAAGGCTACTAGAAAAAACTGGAGGGATCGTTCAAGGTATGAGCGGAAGTCCTATTATCCAGGATGGTAAGCTCATTGGTGCTGTAACACATGTCTTTGTCAATGATCCAACCTCTGGTTACGGAGTACACATTGAATGGATGTTAAATGAAGCAGGAATTAACATATATGAGAAACCACAGGAAAAAGCAAGTTAAAAAGAAAAGCGAAAGCGCCTTGTCCAGGGAAAAAAGCAGTTCATCTTTTCCTAGGGGCGACAGGCATAAGGCGAGCTGGCGAGAAGGTTGTTCTTTAACCTTTTCGCCGGATTGACTTATGACCCCGAGCCCCTAGGCGCTACAGCTAGACAATAATAAGAGTAAAAACAAAAATAGGCGATTTAGCCTATTTTGTTTTACATAAAGATTATTCGACAAAAGAATGGAATAATAAGGAATATATGCGAAATTAGTCGAAATTTAAAGAAAAACAAAGAAAAGATAAGATTTTATCACCATTTTAAGAAATATTAAAAAAACTAGAGGAATTTTAGTTGCATTGTCGAATTTCTAATTTAGAATAGAATTAAGACTATAAAAAGATAAATGATAAATAGAGATATGACCATTTGGATTTGAGGAGGAAATAAAGGTGAAAAAGATTAAAGTTTGTGTCGTTGACGACAATAGGGAATTAGTGGGGTTATTAGAGGACTATATTTCGTCTCAAGATGATATGGAGATTGTAGGTATTGCCCATAATGGTCAGGATTGTTTAGATCTACTTGAATCAACGGATACGGATGTCCTCGTTTTAGATATTATTATGCCTCATCTTGATGGATTAGCCGTTCTAGAGCGCTTAAGAGAGCTGAAAAAAGGTGCTATTCCAAACGTTATTATGTTGACAGCATTTGGTCAAGAAGACGTTACTAAGAAGGCTGTAGAGCTTGGAGCGTCCTATTTTATTTTAAAGCCATTTGATATGGAGAACTTAGGAAATCACATCCGTCAGGTGAGTGGTAAAAGCAGCCAGGTAAGCCGCAAGGTTCCTACTGGAAATTACCGGTCACATACTGAACACAAACCAAGGAATCTTGATGCCAGCATTACAAGCATTATTCACGAAATTGGTGTTCCTGCGCATATTAAGGGATATTTATACTTACGTGAGGCCATTTCGATGGTATACAATGACATTGAATTACTGGGATCTATTACGAAGGTATTATACCCTGATATTGCAAAGAAATATAATACAACGGCCAGCCGTGTGGAACGAGCTATCCGTCATGCTATCGAGGTTGCATGGAGCCGTGGGAATATTGATTCCATTTCCTCTTTATTCGGGTACACCGTAAGCATGTCCAAGGCTAAACCGACAAATTCAGAGTTTATCGCTATGGTTGCGGATAAATTACGTTTAGAGCATAAGGCTAGCTGAGAGCGTTAGAACCGTTGATATGACTGAGTTTTAACCTAATTACTAATTATTGGAATGCTGACACAAGTGACCAATAAATAGGTT
The DNA here is from genome assembly GCF_047237705.1 of Neobacillus canaveralius. Lineage (NCBI taxonomy): Bacteria > Bacillati > Bacillota > Bacilli > Caryophanales > Bacillaceae > Neobacillus > Neobacillus canaveralius. The sequence goes on from NZ_JBDFLL010000001.1 coordinate 1,734,528, forward strand.
TTAGCAACGTACTAATATTTAAAATTAAACCAATTAATAATGAACACTTTCAGTTTATTGGATTTGTAAAAAATCTGATGAATTGGGGGTGTTTTTTGTTTGACGGAAATCGAAATACAAATGGACTCGTTTATGTTGTACTGTGATTCGAAGCACTTATCGAAGAAAACATTATCTAGTTATGAGCAGACTTTAAAATTATTTGCAATGTACCTAAAAGACGAATTTAAAATAACTGATCCTACAAAAGTAAAAACTGCTCATATCCGTCATTACATCAAATATTTACGTGAAAGAGGGAAGTATACTGTTGTTGTAAAGGAAAAATCAAAACAAATTAATCATCCTGATCATAGACACGACTTCAATAAGCAATTATCCGATACAACTATTGCTAATTATTTACGAAATATCAAAGTGTTTTTTAATTTTCTTCATTCAGAGAGGGAAATTAAAATTAATCCAGTTGAAAACATTGAGAATATAAAGCCGAATAGGAAGAAAAAAGCACTATTAAGTCCTGAGGAGTTAAAAAAGGTTTTAGATACTTTTGATTTAACTATTTTCCATTCCTATCGTACGTGGCTACAAACAAGACTGATATTAGACACAGGCATCAGAGCTGGTGAATGCTGTGATTTACGTCCAGAAGTAATTGATTTTAAAAATAAGTCAATCTTGATTGAAAATCCTAAAAATAATCAACAAAGATACGTGTACTTTGGATTTAAAATGTCTAATGATTTAAAAAGATGGATGCAGTATAGGGATAGATATTCAGATAGTCCATATCTCTTCCCAACAATTAGAGGGACTAAATTAGACGTTCGAAACTTTGAGAGGTCATTAAAACAGGCAGGAAATAAAGTAGGAGTTAATATACATCCTCATTTACTAAGGAATAACTTCGCAAAGTATTATTTGCTTGGTGATAATAACGGATATGGAGGGGGAGACTTTGCTACTCTCAGTCGTATCCTTGGACACAGTTCTGTAGATGTAACTATGAAAGCGTACTTAGATTTCACAGATCAAGAAGTGGGAAGGAAATACCAAAAACATTCTCCATTAAGTAATTTGGATTTGTAATGGAAAGGAAGGGTTAAGTAATGAAAGAAGTTATTATTCGTTTGGATTATGCAAATGGGTACGATGAAGCAAAGGGAATTCTGGTTGATGGAAGACATATCTTATTTTTATTTAATATTAGTGTTTTACTGGCAGTGGATGTAAAAAAAGAAGATAACTATTATTGGTCTGACAAAGCAAACATTATACTCGGTAAATCAAAAAATAATACACTGGAATTCCTAAAAGAGATGGAATCAAAATTGAAGACAACTACATTATTTGATTTTTTTACTAAAGATAAAAACATTACATTTTTAGATTATGATTTTGAATTAACTGAGAAGTAATATGTAAACAAAATTGTAAACAAAAATAAAAATAGACCAGTTAGCTGCGAACTAACTGATCCGTTTTGCATATCACTAAGGACATGCACCATAATCATCTAAAAATAGTATAACTAATCTGCAAAAAAATATCAACTATGCAGGTTTATTTAACTATGGAAAAATGGTCATGCTCCTTCACTAAAAATACAAAAGTGAGGGTTTTTTTTATGGCTAAAACACCAATAACCATAATTGCATGTGAAGAAACATATAAAAATTTATCTACTTTTAATGATATTGAAGAATTAAATAAAACTGTTCGCCAATATAAAGAAAACTTTGCTAACCAATTATCAACTAATGCAAAGAAAATTTTAGATCAATTGCATAGATATTCTGCTAAATATATCGGAGTATCATTCCGTACTAAGAACCATATAGCTGAGAGTCTTGAAATAAGCCGTAAGACGGTACAAAGAGCATGTAAGGTATTAGAAGACTTGGGAATCATTAAGCAGCTTGAAATGAAGCGAAAAAGCGATATGCGACAGACTTCAAATGCAATTATAATCATGCCAATTGTTGAGGATGTCCAACAAGATAACCCTGAAATTAAGGAAGAGTGTCCACCCAAAAAGACAAATTCTATTTCTCTAAAACAAAAGATTAATAAAGAACGTAGTAATGAACCGTTATCTGCAGATTTTGTATCAAATAAAGTCCCAAAAGAATTCACTCAATATGTTCAATACTTTTACAATGACGCTCAGGCTATCGAGAAGTTGTTTAGAGTGGTTTCAATCCAAACTAGATACTTTTACCACTATTCAGAGTATGACCGTGTATCGCTTGGATTAGAAGCTTTTAAACAGATGATAAGGAATATCAAATTAGGCAAAAAGATTAAGAATGTTTTCGGTTATTACTTTGGAATTATTAAAAACCTGTTGGATCAGGAGTATTTGGAGTTGTTAGAAGGAGAGCAGTAAAAAAGGACAGTTTCTATTGACCGTCCTTTGTAGTGTATTCAAAAACATCTGAAACAATATATGTCTTATTTTTCCCTTGTTCAGCTGCAATACGGTTTAAAGCTTCAAGTATTGATTCTAGAGTACTGAAATTAATTTGTTTTACCTTACCATTTACTAATTCATTTATTGTTACGGGTCTTGTTTTTGATTCTACAGCAAGTGCATTTCTTGTGATCCCTAGTTCATTTAAAGTTTTATCTAAGTTTATTACAAAGGTACATTCAATAAGTGGTTTTATATCTCTTTTCTTAGTTGTAGTCATTTGGTAATCTCTCCTCTCATCTACATTATAAAAAATTTATCTTAATAAGTAAAACTTTTTTGGTTAAATATGTTGACTTTGGTATTTGATGGGTTTATATTTAACTTAACAAGTAATACTTAGTAAGTTAATAAAAGTTTGAGAGGGGATTACATAATGAAAACTGAAAAAATGATGAATTTGCAATTATCGGCTGATCTGTTTGGATTTACGGAAATGTCAAAGCAGGAAATTCTTTCAATGATTATCAACAATGTAAAATGTCAAATGGTATTCACTAAGCCAACAGGAGAAGAAGTTAAGGTTGATGTTTTCGGTGAAATTACAGTGGATAACATCAGTTTACAGGATGAAGATGGAATTGAAATTCTATCAGAAACAGAATTTAACCTTTAATTTTTGGAAAAGGGGACTTTGTTCCCCTGACCCATCTTAATATTCTAGGAGGATAAGCAAAATGTTTAATTCTAAGACAGATAGCAGCCATCAAAACTACAACGATGGGCTAACTAATACAAAAAAATTAATTTTGATGAGTGAGTTCATCTTGGATATGTCTTTAGAAGACGAATATGCTCAGTACTTACAAAACCTTTTAGATAAAAAAGAATGGTTTGATTTTCAACAAGAAATTAAAGAAACAATCTGTGAATATGGAATTACCCTAGACGAAATTGAAGCCAATATATCTAGCCTAATCAAAGTAAAACCTATGTCATTTTGTTAAAGGGGAATGTTTAATGAATCAGTTAGTAGACTTGCAGTTTGCTTATAAGGTGAGTAAAAGTAAACCAATTACTCTAGGCATTGAAAACTTTTTAAATGAGTGTGTTCGTGAAAATAAAGAAGAAGTAATTAAGGCTATTTCAAGATTGACAGAGTATCAGCCGGATTTCATTATTGAAACTTTTGCATTTGAGATTTTATCAGGAATGTTTGCTCAAAAAACACAGAAGGAATTGCTGGATATTATCAAAGGTGGATCACTATTCAAAATCAAGGATAAATTGATAACTGCTTTTTATAATGATACAGATATTCAAGCAACAATAAGGGGGTAAGTAGATATGGTTGAATTTTTAGCAATATTATGCGTTGTATTTTTCTTCTTCGGTTACGGACTTGCATTTATTTCCGGTAATCACTAAAAAGGGAGGGTTAATTATGGATCATGCAATTGATTCGGTAAACGTGTTCTTTGAAATTTCTATAGATTATCTTTATGACGAATGGATAACTGGTGAATACCAAAAGTTGTCAGATTGCCCATCATATTCCGAATGTTCTACTTATCGGAAAGCAATTAACGTAATGCAAAAGTTTTATTATGGGGATTCCTATGAACCTGTTTCATTGAAAGATTGTATTGAGGGACATATTTGGGTAACCAGAAATATTCATGTTGATTGGAAAAGGGGGAAGTAGGATGAAAAGGTTAAATGTTGACATTACTGAAGAGGAATATGTCCTTCTTAAAGAAAAAGCAGAAAATGAGGGAGTGACTATTGCCTTCTTACTCGGTTGTTTTATCGCTGATCTAACTCGGAGTGAGAATTCAGGAGGTAGTGATGAGAGGGAATATGCCAATAACTGGTTGCATAGGGCTTCATTAAAGTATCGCTAACTGCTACTATTTTGTGGCGGTTTTTCCTTTTTATAAAATAATTTTCAGTTTTCCCAAATTAGACATTTGCTAATCGACTTTTTCTCGCTAAAATATAGCATAGACAACAAAAATAAAAATATTTCAACTATTTTAACAAAACCTATTGACGATAGTTTCATAGTTTGATATATTTAAGAGTGAACTATATCTATAAACACAAATAAGACAATCCTTTTATAGGTTTTGTCTACTTTTTACACGCACTATACAGTTTTAGTTGCTCTTTGACAATCTATATATCTACAACTCTTATAACAAATTATAAACGATTATTCTTATATTGCAAGTCTTTTTTATACAAAATCGAAAATAAATTAACTTACTTGAAAGGGGTGATTATCTTCAATTAAAAGACTGATTTTATTCGAAGGAAAATGAGGAACCAATTTACCTAACTAAACAGCCTCTATCCCAACGGGTTGTAAGGCTGAACGTGTTTATAGATAACGCTCTATATAGGGAAAGGGAAGATTAGTAGTTTTATATTTTTTAGTTATAAAAATAATCTAATCCCATAAGTAAGAATTATTGTATTCATTTAATTTTTTAATTATAAAAATAACTTGAAAGGGGCTGATACAGATGAATGAAACAGAAAAGGATTTCTTTTTGTTAATGCGTAAAAAGAAAAAGATTAGGCAGTACGAAATCGCAGATTATATTGGTGTTTCTCAAGCGTGGGTTTCGTATTTTGAAACAAATACAAAGGAAATGGCATCACATTATGTTGAAAAGTACAAAAAATATATCTTAGAAAAATAGGAGGAAAACGGAATGGATGAATTTTTAAACATACTTAACAAATACAATGATGAACTCGGAGAAATTTTAGCATTCCCATATTCGCAAGAGGATTTTACACAGGATATAGATCATTTACTTAATAAAATGGCATTAGATTATTTATCCATATATAAATCTGAAGATTTTGAGGAAGTTTACAATTTCTTTTGGTCAAAGATTAAAGAGTACATTGACGAGACATTTCGTATCTACAATTAATTAGGAGGGAAAATGTGAAAATAGAAAACTTATACGCTGGACAAGTCTTTAAAAATTATAAGGCTTTATGTGCAGAATTAGAGATGGAAATAAAAAGCAATACAAATAGTAAGAATTCTCAATATAAGGAATTAGAAAGATATTGTAGTTATGTCAAAGATGGACACAAAATCACTGTAAAAGAAGTGTATGAAACCCCAAAAGAAAAAGTGGATGGCAGAGGTAAAAGTGAAGGATGTCGTAGGAGTATATATGGCAATGCCGCACAGTTATTAATTACTGATATATTGGCTCAAAGCAATGGTTATATAACCATAAGTAAAAATAAACTAATGGTAAGCATCGGCATGACAAATGTAAATTATGGAGAATGTAGTCAACAGGTTAAGAAATTGGAAAAGTTAGTCGATATTGACAAAAGTTTTATTTATGAATTTTACAACATTAATAACAGCAACTTTTCAAACATTATTCAGTCTGCATTGGAAAATTTACAAGATAAAAGTATTATCATGTATAACAATATAATTAAGGTTCGGGAACAGGGTAGGTTTAACACAAGGAAAGCAACCAAATGGGAAGTGTATCAAATTTTGGAGTGTGAAAGAGAAACGCTTGAGGAACTTGGATTTGAGGAAAAATCAAAAATAAGAGTGTCGAATAAGTGGATGGAGTTTAAAAAAGAAGTCCAAAACAAATTAAATAAACGAACTGAAATTCACCACTACTTTCCTGCTTATGAAATAACTGTGAACGAGAAATACATAGAACAAGAAAGAAACAAACTAGCTGATTTACTACTTGAACAAGTAGTTAAAGATGAAACTCTAAATCAGTTAAACTCAACCATAATTGATCATTTTATAAATAATTCACAATTAAGAAAAGAACAATGGTTTACTGCTGGGAACAAGTCAAAATCTGAATTACGTAATAATAGTAAGTACATAGAAAACATGAAGGAGTTAGCAACCTTACTCATTGATAGGTCAGCTAAAAGCATACTAAATGAATTAAGAAGTACCAAAGAAGAAGATGATCTTATATTTGAAGATTTGTTTGGATAAAAAACGCTCATTTTCAGATACCTATTATATAAACCATATTCATGTATTTGAAAATGAGCGATTTTTCTTATGTACATACTTAACCTATTTTACTTATACACAGTTTATCAAATTTTAATAGAAAAGTAAATACATAAATTTATATTGAGGAACAATTTATTGTGACGAATAACCGAACAAATTCAACGGTTTTTGGAATTTGTGATGGTTGCCTTAACAATATTCTACCACTAATTAATTGGAAAGAACAACCGTGGGGAGGGTCAAGTAAAACCACCTTGACCTTTGACTTCCCCACACGAAGTCGAATTAAATCTTAATCAAAATTTAAATTACATATCTTAGGAGGAAATAATAAATGACAACTCAATTACAAAACAGAGTATTAGTTTTATCAGTTAGTACAGATGCATTCTTTAATGAAAATGAAGGTGTAATTGCTAAAAGGTTGATGGATATTAGACTTGAAAAAGGTGAATTAAAAAATTCAAGTAAATTCGATAATGAAATTATGATTAAGCAGCTAAACGAAATGGAACAAAAGTTAAATAGTGAATTGAAAACTTTGTTTGAAAGTGGAGAAAATAATAATATCGTCCGTGAATTGAACAAGGAATCTATATTCACCAACAAAAATATTAAGGATAAGAGTGGGACTATAATTAGCACGAAAGAAGTACATAAATCTAGTCAAGTTGTAGCTCTATTTGAGAGTAGTTTGACTAGGGCATTAAATCTAAAAATCAATGAAGTAAATGATGAGATTGTTATTGTGAAAGTTTATCATTATCGTGTACTCAAAGATTTGATTGATAATGGATTCACCTACATGAATGAGGAGTATAAGTTTTTCTCCAGTAGCAGTGGCCAGATGAAAAACAAAAAATGTGTATTCATCAAGAAATCAGCATTAGAAAAGGAAAGTGTAAATGAAAAAGGTGATACATATACAGTTGAAGATACATTAATGTGTGGATTGAGTTGGGATAGAATTAATAATACTGTTTTTAAGAAAGGTGACAAAGAGGAATCAGGAGTTAATATCAATAAGTATCTCGCATATCTTAGCCTCCAAAACTCAGCAACTACCAAATGGGAAGGCTTTAATATTGATAAAGTTGTGATATGTCCTGACTTAGAAATGGATGTTACTGGAATGGTCGAATTTATTGACCGAGATACATATACCATCAATAAACCTGAAACAATGTCATTGCAGATGAATGTTAGTGATGGAGTGGGAATGATCCTTCCAGGATTAAGTGATAAAGCATTCCAATTTAGGGTAAATTTTGGGAAAGGTTTACTCGTACCATTCGATTTCAAGGATTTCAGTATAAATGAAGCAAAGAATACGAAGATAGTCGATGTGTGGGGAACTACTCACGATATTATAAAAGATGATGTTCAAATTATCCTGTCAGCTAGTCAATTAAAAACTTGGAAATACTACAGCAGTATGGACGAATACAGAACATTTTTCAAGGATTACAATTGTGAAGCTGGAAAATGTAATGAGGAAGTAGAGACAAGAGATATTCACCTCAATTACCAGTACATCCAAAGTTTAACCAACATGTCAAAGGATTCATTAGTCAAAATTGCTGAAATGACTAATTGTGATATAGAATCCATCGGCAATGACAAAGATGTCATGTTACGTTCGTTGGGAGCAACGGTTGAAAATGATAAAAAGAATCACCTCCAACAAGCTTTGTTTATGTATAACAATTTACTCAATGATCCTCATGTTAAAGAAATGATTAAAGGTAAAAAAACATCAATGGTTAATGATGCAAAGGCAGGAAAATTGAGGGTAGAAGGCAAAAGGATGTTTATCATTCCTGACCTTTTCGGATATTGCGAATTCCTTTTCAAAGGGGATAAGAAGCCTAAAGGATTATTAGGGGATGGTAAAGTATTTGCTAAGAATTTACGCTATGGTATGGTCGATATTATGCGTTCTCCGGCTTTATCGAGGGAACACGGGATAGCGAAGAATATTAAGAATGATGAGTTAAAGAAATGGTTTGTTACTGGTGGTTTGTATATTTCAAATCATTCCTTTCTTCCTCGATTAATCCAGTGTGATTTTGACGGGGATCAAGTTAATGTATGTACTGAAAAAAATCTTATCGAAGTAAGTACAGAAGCAATGAAGAATATTTATCCTTTATACTATGAGATGTCTGCAGCACCAATTCAACCAATTGATGAGAATTCTATCTATGATAGTTTGATTAAGGCTTTTGGTGGTCAAATAGGTTCGATAAGTAATTCGATAACTAAAATATGGAATTCTGCTGGTGAGTTTACCGATGATAAGCTTCAAGTCATAAAGTTACTTACTATGTACAATAATTTCATGATTGACTATAGTAAGACTAATTTTCTACCAAAACCACCAACAAATATTAAAGCAGAAATAAGAAAACACACCAAAGGAGATACACCTTACTTTTTCCAATTTGCTAAGGATAAGGAAAAGGTGGCTGATAAGGTAGTAAAGGAAATCGAAAAGTATGTTAATGAGGATGGCGAAATATTTGAGAAAGTAGTCCATGAACATACTCCAGTTGTAAATATGCTTGAAGATATTATCAATGACACAAGGATTCACTTTAGAACAGTTGCAGATAAGATGGATTACAAAATGTTGATGAGTGTTAATAAGATTAAATCTAAAGGTGATAGTGTCGATGAAGCAATCAAAAAGACATACGATAAAATTAACAAAAATAAAAAGTGGATGATTGACAAAGAGTCGGTTGAATACAAGGATGACAAGTATATTTATATTGCGAAAGTGATTAAGGATGAAATCATGGAAACTGTTCATGAAATTGATTCTAAAGTTACAGAGGGATATGTTGTTAATGTGCTAGTGGAGTATCTGTACAAGGTTAAAAAGGCAGCTAACAAGAAAACATTGTGGGATAGTTTCGGGGATGTTCTTGTAACAAATTTAAAGTTTAACTTACATAATTTAAAGGATTGTCAATGTTGTGGTAATGAATTTGTGGCTAATACATATAAAGAGAAATATTGCTCTGATGAATGTAAGGAAACGATGAAAAATGAGAGTAAAAGGGAATGGGATAAGAAACAAAAGGAAAATGAGAACCTAGTAGCTTGCTAGAAATGTAGATATACCAAGGTTTGAAGGGTTTTCGGATAATGTACTATATAGGGAAGAAGAGAAAACTAATGACACGATCAAGGGTTAGTATCTTCTTTCCTTTATCATTTAAATCAAATTGTAACAAACTAAATGTAATTTCATGTTGGTGGCTAATTCGAACACTAATGTGTGATTATGTGATGTGAGTTTAATTGCGGTTAAAGTGATATAACGTTTTATTCGGTAAAAAATAACAATATCACTAGATGGTGTTGTCTAATTGAATGTAAATATCTAAGGCAGTACTGTCATGGGTGCTGTCTTTTCTTTTTTTTATTTCATAAAAATGAATATAAATATCCAATTTAACAATAACACAAAACATCTATATTTATCAAGTTTTTTTGTATTTATTTTTATGTCATAAATTTAAACAAACAGGAAGGAGTTGAGGTAGGATTGTCACCTATCAAGAAATTACGTTTTTTCGCTGAACTTTCTCAAGGTTCGCTAGCTTCGAGATTAGGAATAAGTCAATCCTACCTTAGCTATCTCGAACGAGGGAAGAGACCGATAACACCAGAAATAAGTAAGAAAATTGAAGAAGTTTTCGGGTTTTCAATTAAATTTATAGATTAATAATCTTGTCCGTGTCAGTTTTGCTAATTGCTGACAGTATTCTCACGGACGTAATAAATATATGGGAATACGACAAGTATCTAGTAGTTCATTTATTTTATTTCCTCGGTAGGTGCATGATCGCTAACAAGGTTTTACTCCAAGGAGAGTTAGAGTTGTATCGTGCAGAGAAGTTGTGGAAATGAACGGTATCGGTTAGTGCTTCATGCTAATCGCCAATGGGTTGCTCCGTTCTGAAAGAAAAGCGCCCTCCTCCAAAATTAAATACATATGAAAGGAAGTAAGACAAATGGATTCAATTAATGTTGGGGATATAGTCTATGTGCGTTCCCATAGAGTTAAAGGCAAAGTGATTAAAATTAAACAATATGACCGTTCTGTTTTACTTGAAATAATTCTTTCGTATGATCCAGTGAATTTTATTCGAACCACTCAATTAAAAACATTTGCATTATCAGATTGCGAATTATATAAGTTTGACCGGAAAAAGAAAGAGGATTGAAAAATGAAATTCTATTATTGTGGCAAGTGCTTATCTTTATCTAGTTTAAAAGAGAATGTAAAAAATTGCTGTAAAGAAGAAACAAAGGATATTGATATATACATTCAAAAGGGAAAGGAGTAGTTGATTTGGATTATAAAGACATGCTAATTGAGTTCAATGATGATGGACAATGGGAAGTGTCCAATTTAGATTATGACGGTTCAGATGAAGACCTTGAATTTTTGGGTAAGTTTACTTATCGAGCAGATGCTTATGAGTTTGCAATAACTCGTTTCATAAAAATCGAGGATGAAGACAAGTTACTTGTTGTGATGGATAGAAGAAACAGGGAAATGGAATTTGTTTGCTATGGTGAAGCGGATAAAGATTATTTACTTCGCCAGTTACAGGATTTAGACAATGAATAAGATTTATGTAACAGGATCAAAAAACTGTGATAACTATACTCTAATCAAACAAAAATTAGATTATCATCTAAAGGATAAGTTACCTAATGTAGTTATTGTGTCCGGTGAAGCTGATGGAGTCGAGTTATTAGCTGAAAAATATGCTGTTGAGAGAGATTTAGATATTTGTAGTTTTCCGATTGATTGGCAGAAACACGGAAAACAAGCAGCAGTTATCAGAAATAACATTTTATGTGATTTTATTGATAGTTGTCTCATTTTTTGGGATGGAATTAGTAAAGATACTGGATATGTTGTGGGAATGGCAAAGAAAAAAGGATTGCCTTATAAGATAATTCGATATTAATGAGGGAGATGTGAAATGAAAATTCAATTAACAAGGGACGATATTCGTAAAATGGTTCAGGATTACGTTAATTATTATTTTGCAGATTCCAACACGGTTGTGAAAGGAATTGAGTTTATGAGTACTAAGAATGCTGGCTTGGATGTAAGCAGAATTGAAGTTGATTTCCATAATGAAAAATGAAATTAATTATAAAAATCCATTGTTTTACTGTGATGAGATGAGAAGTCAATTTGAAATTACTTGCATAGTACTAGCAAATACATTACCTACATTAGAGGATGTTAGAGACATTTATGAGGTACATAGTTTTAGTGATGGTTATATTGCTGTTTTTAATACAAAAAGTAATCAATACATAAAGCCTAGAATTGGGAATAAGAATAGTCCATATTTTCGTTATGGCTTAGTCACCAATGACAACATAACTTTAACCGTTTATATGCATCGTCTAGTAGGTTTATGGATGTTGGATGGGTGGAGTGCAGAAAAAGTAATTGATCATTTAGATGGAGATAAATTTAATAATCTTAGTGATAATTTGGATTGGACTAGTCAAACTGAAAATGTACAACGGCATTTAATAAGAACAGGGAAAATACATCCGGCAAGTAAATATTGTAAAGATATACTCAAAGCGACTGTGTAGGTGGCTTTTTTATTTTGGGTGTAATTTGGTTCAAATCCAAGTACATCCACCAAAGAGGGAGAATGAATGTCTCTTTTAAACTAATATGTGAATTGGGAGTGTCTGAAAGGATGCTCCACTTTTTTAATGTTTTAATTTTATGTGGATGGGTATATAAATTAAGTAAACATTAAATTGGAAAGTATCTCATTCTTTTATATACTTCTAAAAAAATAACGGGATTATTCGTATGAATTTTATATAATTTTAAAGGATTAACATACTTTTTGTTGTATTTTAAATAGAGAAGATCTAGTATATGACATTTTACTTTATAATATTCCACTGTGTAACGAAATGTAGTATAATTTGTTTAAAGAAACACATACTATTTTCGTCTAATATGTTAGTAAGAACATATTTAAAGAGGGGGAATTGTATGCGTGAGAAGGAGGACGTTGAAATGGCAACAGAAACAGTTGTTAGAAATATCCCTAGGACTAGACAAGATAACATTTCTAAAGCGTTACGAGAAGTTGAAATGATTCAAACTGGAACACTACCTAAAAAATCTGCCAGAGATTTCTTGACACAGTCACGAAAAAAATAATTCAAAATGACTAAGTTTGATGTTTTAACTACACCTGCCTTTGAGGCACAGTATGAAAAACTTAAAAAAAGATACCCGAAAATTGATGATGATTTTGAACGATTTCTGGACGAAGTAGAGATTTATGGCGATTTAGGTGAAGATATTCCAAAAGTTATAAAAGATGGAAATAAAGTTTTTAAAAAACGTATGAAAAATACAAGTGCTAAAAAAGGTTTGTCTGGAGGATTTAGAATTATTGAATACTTAGTTACTTCTGAAAATACTGTGTATTTATTAGATATTTACTCTAAGTCCGATCAGGAAAACATACCAAAAAAGAAAATAATAAGATTAATTAGAGAATCAAATTTGACCGGAAGAACATACAGTTCAAAAAGTCCTCAAAAATAATAAAAACTGTTTAAACCATAAATAAAAAGATTAGAGCGCATCCTTTCAAGGGTGCTTTTTTCATGTCTTAAACATTACCATTACATAATTCTTCCAAGGAACATGCGTTTGTAGTATGCTTGTACTAAGGGAGAGTGATATTATGAAACTGAAAATCATAATGGATAGTGGAAAAGAGTATACCAGTGAAAAATTTACTAGTGTAGAACAATTTTTAGACGAATCCTTACCGAAAGAAGCATTTGCCATTTCCTATGTTTCCGTAGATTTGGATGAAAAAGTTTTTATTAATGGGATGCATGTTTCTTCGGTAGAGGTAATCGAACAAACAGAATTAAATTATGATGAAAGTGATCCAATTGTATATTAAGTAATTGGTTTAAGACATTCTCAAGTTGAGAGTGTCTTTTTATATGCTCTAAAACAGGAAATTTCTGCTCAAAATTAATGAAAATTAGATGGGAGAGGTTAATATGTTGAATTTTATAAATACAGATTTAGAAAGAAATCTTAATGTATTACGTGAATCGCAGCAAGAGGAAAAACAGTGGAAAGATGATGTTATATTAACTCTTAGGGCTATTGATGAAAAGTTATCTAAATTATTGGAGAGTAAGTAAATGGAATGCCTATTCATCTTCTTACTTGTGAACGTGAAGGGTGTACCACACGGTTTAGAGTAAAGGTAATTAGTAAAATTAAGATAGGCTATTTTAAGGGTAACAGTGTCATTCTACATTACTTTGAATGTCCGGTATGCAAACATATTCATGTAACCAAATGGGATAATCCTGCGGTTAATAAGTGGTCTGATAAGGTATTTATGGCTGAATGGAATATGCATATGTATAGGAAAGAAGCTGATCAATATGAGAAGTATTTAAGTGAGTATGAGATTGCAAAGTTAGAATTGGAAAAGGTTACAAATGAAATGAAAAGGGTAGTAAGTAAAAACTATAAATTTATTGGAGGTATGGAAAATGGCAGATAAGAGATTAGATTTATTAAGGGAAGTTTTCGAAACTATGGTAAGTGAAAAGGATATTCGTGCAGTTAAAAAGGTACAGCAAAGTGATTTAACTGCAAACAATTTAGAATATCAGTATTTGGAAGCAAAGGGCTACATTAAGATTTATCCTAAAAATACTGATAATACAATTTCGATTGGTATTACAGTTGATGGAATTGGTTTTTATGAAGATGTAAAAGATATTGCTCCGGCTTATTGGAGAGAAATTAAGGAATAATTTATTAGATTAATAATATTGGAGGTTGGAAAGATGGATACACGTTTAGGTACAGGTTATGACGGTTCAGGCGAATGGACAACAACTACAGCAGTAAATACGGATATCTTAGCAGGTAAAAATAAGAGATACTACAAATTTTCGTTTAATAATGGTGCTGATTGTCATATTAAGGTCAATGGCGTTAGGTTGTTTTTGAAAGCTGGTCAGGGGTTTGAGACTGATTATGTTGATGCCTTAGTAACCAGTGTTGTCATCGAAGAAAGTGGTATCGGATATAATTGGATCGGTGGATATTAGGGTGTAAAATTACACCTTTTTTATGTAAAACGTAAGGCGGTGAGAATATGCTTATATTAGATGATAGGAAGACTTTATGTATTCAGTTGTTAGCTGAGGGAGAGTTACCAAAGACCGAGATAGCAAAACGTTGTGGGATCTCACGTCAGAGTATATATGAGTGGTTAGATGACACTACTTTTAAGGCAGAACTTGACAGGCGATTACAACAGCGAAAAGTCTTTGTTGAAAAGATAATTGATAGCAAATTAGAAAATGCTGTTGATTCCCTATTTGATTTAGCTGATACTACTGAGAATGCTCGTGTAAAGGCTCAGGTATTGCAGTATATCATAGATAGAGGTTTAGGTAAGCCAGTATCTAAGCATGAAATAAAGGCTGATATAGGTGATCAGAATAGGGTAACTGAGGATGTACTAGAAGCTGAGTTTGAAGAGTTTGAACAGGGTAGTGAGGATGAATAATCATGCGTTAATCGGTATGGTTTGATTGTATTTGGTTGTATAATTAACCATAGATAATTGCGTAAAATATAGATTATGTGCAATTAAGTTTTATTTGTAATGAAACAAACCTTGTTGTATCAACGTTATTTTATTACGTAAAAAATATACTAAGCAGCTATTTATGCATTGATTTATACATCGTTGAAACAACAAGGTTTATTGGGAATGTTTGATAATAAATCAGAATTATTTCCCTATTAAAATGTATAAATAATAGAATAATTTTCAGGAAAAAGTTGTATAAGAATTGAATAAAAAAATAATTTTATTTGGTTAGACCCCCCACCTTTCTATTTTGTAAATGGGAAAATGGGTAGGGTAACCTATACAATTTTTAATAAAATTTTTTCAAGTTTGGAACTAAAGTGAAATTATCTATTAATAGAAGTCATTTTTGAAATCAGATGATATACTTACCATATATTTCATTATGGGGTGAGTAAAATTGGATATGATTCTTGAATTATTAACTTGGATATTAAGAGCAATTGTAACAGCAGCGGTAGCTGTCCCACTAGGTTTCATAATATATAATGTAATGTATTATCGATTTACCAATAGGAAAGCAATTAAAGAATTAGTTCTAGAGTACCTGCAATTAGCTAATTTAAAGTTTGATTTATCAACTTCAAGTTGGACTAGAGAGGTATTTGTAGAAAATAATAAAATTGAAAATTGTACCAACTACTTGTTTTATCCTACAACCAAAGCAATCATGCATTGGGTTCAACAAAATGAGGTTCCTCTTAAAGGTATAAAAAAGGGATTGAAATATGATGAGTACTTTTTTGAATCAATTATGGGCGAACTATTAATGGAAGGACGAGTAAGTGGGATATATGATAAGGAAACTGGTGAAATAAAAGGTTATAAATTTATATCCAAAAGTGTTTAGTTAAAGAGTCTTTCAAAAGACTCTTTTTTCTATGGATTGGAGGTGGAAACTATTTCAACCAAACAAATTGAACTAATCAATACGAAAGAAAATAGACAAATCCTTTATAAATACTTATCCAAGTTTTACGGTTCTAACAAAGCAAAGGAATTAATGATTAAACATAAAGACAATCTATTCGAATTCAATGGATTAGCCTACTCATTAGGTAAACGTTCCATTGAGTTTTTTTGTGTCTATTTCCTTCAGGATACATTTGTACCTAAACCGGATAACCAAGCAAGGAAACTCGCTTCTATCCATTATGACATATGGAACAATCTAGAGAAAATGTTTGTATCAGATTCCTTTGATAAATTAGAACTTGTCATGCCAAGGGGAGCAGCGAAAACAACAGTATGTGACTTTGCTTTATCGGTATGGGCTCATTGTTACAAGTTTTCAATCTATACTTTGGTAGCTGGTAAAACAGAACAGGATTCAATTGAATTCATCCGTGAAACTAGACGAGCATTCGAAGAGAATCCATACATAATACATACCTTTGGACAATTGATTGATTCACGTAAACATACAGTTAATAAACTTGAACTTGAGTTAACTAATACAACTAAAATTCAAGCTATTTCCTCTTCATCTTCCATGCGTGGTAAAAAGTTTAATGGAAATCGTCCTTCCTTGATTATTGCAGATGATTATCAATCTAAATCAGATGTTATCACTCAAGAAGCAAGGGATAAGAAGTACGATACATGGCAACAGGATAGTGTATATGCTGGTGATAAAGCGGTTTATCGTAAAGGTAAAAAAGTAAAAATGGGAACTAAATTTATTGTGTTAGGTACGATCTTACATAGAGATTGTTTCATTTCTCGATTGTTAAAGGATCATTCGTATGTACATATTTTGGAAAAGGCTATCTTAGTGGATGATGTAGACCAATTATTTAATACTGGTTTATGGGAAGAGTTTAAAAAAATCTATTTCAATCCTAAAGATGAATTAGCCCAGGAACATGGAAGAGAGTTTTATTTTCAGCATGAAGATGAAATGAAATATCCTGTCCTATGGGAAGATAAATATGATTGCTTGGATTTAGCATTAGATTACTATTCTAATCCTCAAGCCTTCAAACAGGAAATGCAGAATGATGCTTCTAAAATTGGTGAAAAAGCCTTTCATCAAATTACTTCTCTTCCTAGGGAGGAAATTGAAAAGGAAACATTCACAAATACAATTCTATGTTGTGATCCTGCGGTAGAAGTTAAATCAAATAATGACTATACAGCCTTATTAGTAGGCTCTAAGAGTACTAATAACTTTAGATGGGTTCGTAAGGGTTTAATTAAGCGGTTAACCTTTGATGATTACATGGATAAGGTAATTGAATTACTAAAGGAATATGAAGATATTAAAACGATATGGATTGAAAAGAATACATTCAATGGTGCGGATGCTCGTGAAATTCAGAAACGAATAGATAAGGATATTAATTTAACTATGCGTAGGATTTCCATTGTTAATGAACGTCAAAACAAGAACAAAGAAGCTAAAATTCGTGCAATATCAGGAAAGATTGATTCCGGCTTTATTGTATTTGCTGAAGAAGATAAAGATTTTACTGATCAGATTTTATCATATGAAGGTGAAAAGTTTACCTTACATGATGATGCTCCTGATATTACAGCAGAATTTGACCGTTTAATTGATGAATTAAATATACCAAGAGACATTAAATCCATTCCAAAAGAATGGCTTTTTTAATGCAAGGAAGGTGAAAGTGTGAATCAACAAGATATTATTTTAAAACTGATTGAGAAAATCGACTTAGGAAAGGTAACCTATTCTAAGTTAGAAAGATACTACAATGGTGATCATGATATTCTCCATGAAAAAGGGAAATCCGATCCCACTAAATCAGATATGAGAGCTTATTTTAACTATTGTAGAAAGATGGTACAGAATAGCGTTGGATATATTCTTGGTAAGCCAGTTAATTATTCTTCTAAAAGTGGAAATAAAGAATTCATTGATTTAATTGATTACTATTTTTCAGGTTGGGAAAAGGAACATAATATTAATCTCAAATTAAAGAGTTCAATTCATGGTGCTGCTTATGAAGTGTCTTTTATTAATACAAAAGGGGAATTTCAGAGTACCTATTTTACCCCTTTGGAAATGGTAGTCCTTCATGATGGAACGGTGGATTCAAAAGTATCCCTTGCAGTAAGGAAATACAAATTAGAATTCGATGAATTGGAATATGTGGAAGTTTGGGACAGTGTTAATTATTCCAGATACTCAAAGAGTGGAAGTAATCTAACATTACTCGAACAAAAACCACATAGATTCTCACGTTGTCCGGTTCGTAAATTAAAGAACAATGATAATGAGAAATCCACATTTGCAGATATCATGAAAATTATAGACATGTATAATTCCCTTCATAGTGTTTCTGTACAAGAAATGATGGACTTCAGAAACGCTTATCTTGTTCTAACTAACTGTACTCTTACACAAGAAGATGCTCAAAAGATGAAGGAAAATGGAATTATCATTCTCCCTAATGAGAAAGCGAAAGCGGAATGGTTAACGAAGAATCCGAATAGTCAATTTTTCAAGGATTTATTAGATAACCTTAAAAATGAAATCTATATTCAAAGTTCTCAAGTAAATCTAAATGAGTCATTCCAAAGTAATACTTCTGGTGTTGCTATTCGTTTAAAGTTGCAGGAATTAGAAAACCAATCCGCTATCGCAGAATCCATTTTTGAAAGAGTGCTAAAGGATCGCTTAGAGTTCTTTTGTGAATGGTTAAAAATAGCAAAAAGTAAAGAATTCGATGCAAGGGATATTAATATTTCCTTTACTCGTAACGTTCCTGTTGATGAAGCAAGTATTGTTGCAATGGTACGTGACTTACAAGGTATTGTTCCACAAGAGGAATTATTATCATGGTTGCCGAGAATCACTAATCCATCTGCTTCAATGAAGAAGTTAGGTGAAGAACAAGAATCAATGGGTTTAAATGCAGACTTAATGAGTGGTTTAAATGTCTAAATTTGAAGACGATTTTCTTAACCTAGTTGAGAGTATGTTTAATTTAACTGATGAGCAGCATAAAGAGATTATTAGGGCTTATAAAGGTTCATTGGAAAGTATTCAATCCATTATTGCGAAATTGTATATGCAATATGCGGTAGATGGAAAATTAAGGTTGGCCAATCTAAATAAATACAATCGATTAGTAGCAATTGAACAGCAAATTAGGGAAGAAATTAAGAATCTAGGTGGCATTGAAACTAAACATTTTAATACCATTCTTACCGATATTTATAAACAATCCTATTATCAAACTGCTTTTACTTTGGAAACTGGTACTCAAGCAGTCATTGATTTTGCTTTGTTGAAACCTGAATTTGTGAAAGAAGCAATTGTTTTTAATTGGTCAGGAGTTCCATTTTCAGAGCGTATTTGGGGTAATAATGATGCTTTAGTGAAAGCATTAAGGACTGAGTTAACACAAGGAATAATTCAAGGTGAAAGTATTGATAGAATGGCACGTAGAATGAGGAAATCATTTAATACATCCGTCTATAATTCACAAAGACTAATGAGAACAGAATCAGCTAGGGTTATTTCTTCAGCACAAGAAAAACTATATGAGGGAAGTGGAGTTGTTCAAGAATTAATCTATACAGCTACACTTGATAACAAAACTTCTGAAATCTGTCGAAGTCGTGATAGTAAGCGGTGGAAAATTGATGATCCTAAACGTCCAAAGATTCCTGCTCATCCTAATTGTAGAAGTTGTTGGATTCCGGCAGTTTCAAACTATCAACCTAAGCAACGCAAAGACAATGAATCTAAGAAAATTATTGAATATAAGAATTATGAAGAATGGTCAAAGGCTAAAGGAATTTAATATTTGTTATTAAGGTATTAGCAATCGTTAGTGGCTTTTTATATTGTCTTTTTTCCTGCTTGCAGACGTAAAAGAACAACTAGAACAAAATTATACACTTTATGGCTCGTACATAAAGGGTTATCGGAGGTTAGGAAAATGAATTTAGAAGATATCAAAAAGTTTTTTGAGGAACAAAAAGATAATGAGGATGTAAAAAACTACTTACAGGGGTTCTCACAAGTAACACCTGATGGAGTTACATCATTCCTTGAATCAGAAGAAGGTAAGAAGATACTTCAACCTAGACTAGACTCATATTTTACAAAAGGGCTAGAAACTTGGAAGAGTAATAATCTTAAAAAGTTAGTGGATGAGGAAGTTAAGAAACAGAATCCTCCATCTAATCCTTTGGAACAAAAACTTCAAGAACTTGAAAGACAATTACTTCTAAAAGATTTAAAAGCACAGGCACTTAATGTTGCAACTGAACAAAAGTTACCTGTGAAACTTGTTGATTATTTCGTAGGTGAGGATGAAGAACAAACACTTGCAAACTTAAAAACCTTGCAAGAAGTTTTTGATACTCACATCAATGAGAGAGTGCAAGATCAATTAAAAGCAGGTGGGATTAATCCTCCAAGTGGTAATACTCCACCAGTAACAATTACAAAAGAACAATTAAAGGGGATGTCTTCAGAGGACATTATGAAACTAGACCCTAAAGTTGTAAATGAAGCGTTAAAGAACTAAAAAAATATTTGTCTTTCGGGCTAGACGGTATAAAGAAGCACTAAAACTAAAAATCGAAAAGGTAAAGGTGATAAAACATGGCAGTAACAACATTTATTCCACAGGTATGGGAAGCAAAACTATTAACTAATTTTCATAAGGCGTCAATCGCAAATGTAATTACAACTCCTCCAGAAGAAATTAAAGGAAACAAAATTATTTTCAATCGTGTTGGTTCAGTTGCAGTAAAAGATTATGCTGGTTCAGTTTCTTTTGATGAGTTAACGACTTCAGCAGCAGAACTAGATATGGATCAAAAGAAATATTTCGCATTCAAAGTGAAAGATGTTGATAAGGTACAAGCGGCTGGTGAATTAGTTGATTCCCACACTGCTGAAGCTTCTGCAACTCTTCAAGAAAATGTAGATAAGTATGTATTAGGTTTATATACTGGTGCTCATGCAGATAACGTTATCGGTACAGATGCGGCTCCTAAAGCAATCGATAAATTGAATGCATATGATTATGTTGTGGATTTAGGTACAAAATTAAGTCAAAAGAAAGTTCCTAAAGCTGATCGATTTGTAGTAATTAACTCTGCATTCTTAGGTTTACTTTCTAAAGATGACCGTTTTACTCGTAATCCTGTAGTACTTGAAAATGGTGTAGTTGAAGGTCAAGTAATCAATGGTATGCAAGTTGTAGTTTCTGAAGAAGTAGCAAATGTTACTGGAAAATACAAAATCATGGCTCTTCATAAGTCTGGAATCGGACATGGAAAGCAGATTGAAGAAACTGAAGCTCTCCGTTTAGAAGGTGACTTTGCTGATGGTATCCGTGGACTTATGGTTTATGGTGCTGAAGTTCTTCGTCCTGAAGCAGTAGCAGTATTAACAGCTACAATTGCTTAATTAAATACATAATTATCAAGCGAGTAGGGATTTATTTCTCTGCTCGTTTTTTATTAGTGAGGTGACAAACTATGTTTTTTAAAAATTTACAAACTGGTGTTGAATGGGAAGTAACTGATCCTGATCATGTGAAACGATGCCAGAATGATAAAAATTATGAAGAAGTAAAACAAGAACAGCCTAAAAAGGAACAACCTAAAAAGGGTAAACAGTCACCTAAAAAAGAGGGTGAATAAGAATGTCGACTTCTTTAGAAAATGTAAAAATTTTGCTTGATATTGATGAATTTGACGATTCCAAAAATGGATTATTAAATTTATTCATTGCTAGGGCACAAGATTATACAAGGGATTACTGTAAAATTGATGAAATTCCTACAGGTTTAAATTCTGTCATTGAAGAAATGGTTGTGTTTCAATTTCGTCAAAGAGGTGTAGAAAATACTCAGTCTGAAGGTAAGGGTAGTTTGAGTCAATCATTTATCAAGGAATATCCACTTAACATTATGAATCGGTTACAGTCTAATGCAAGGGTGAAATTCCTATGAGATTAACAAAAACACTTTACATTGTTGAAAAAGTACAAAGTAATACTCCTTCAGGTACAGACGAGTTTGACAGACCAATTTATGATGATATTCCAACAAAAACACAATTCCTTGGGGAAGTTGAACCATTTTCCACTAGGTTAGCTGAACAAAGATATGGTGTAACTGTAGATGTTTCAAATCGTGTTTTTTGTCTTCCTAATGAAAAAATTAGGATTAAATCAATCATTGAATACAGTGGTTTAGAGTTTGAAGTAACTGAATTCACAGCATATGACAATCATTATGAAGTCTTGATAAAGAAGGTGAAGTAATGAGTCGCTTTGATGAAGCCATTGAGGATATGAAACGGAAAAGAAAACAAACATTAGAAGAGATTGCTACTTTTGTAGAGGCAGAAGCGAAACAACGTGCTCCTGTTGATACTGGTGATCTTCGTAGAAGGATTACACATGTTACTCAGCATTCAGATGATATTAGTCGAGCGAAGGTAGGAACTAATTTAGAATACGCTCCTTCGGTGGAAGAGGGAAGTAAACCTCATTCGATTATACGGAATGATGGTAAACCATTAAAGTTAAAAATTGATGGGAAATGGGTAACAGTTGATGAAGTGAATCATCCTGGTACAAAACCACAACCATTTATTCGTCCGGCAATTGAAGAAAATATAGGAGAAATTCAAGAAAGAATCAGAAGGGGGATTGGTGTAAGTGATTAAAGCAATACTTAAATATCTGCTATCAGACCAAGAGATATTAGATTTGATTGGTTACACTGATCAAAATAAACGAATTAACCCTTATGAACCTTTCAATAATGAAGATTATCCTAACATTGTTTATGAGGTATCTCCATTTCTTGCAAGTGAAGGGACTACTCAATATCGGTGTGATATTCGAGTAACAACAAAAAATGTTTTATTGTTGGAGTCTATTTCGAATAGGCTTCTATTTTTATTTCACAAGAAAAAAACAGGTGTAACAATCAATGAAACAACTATCTATACATCTAGACATGCAGGTGGTAGTGGAATTGTTTTTTATCCTGATTACAAAGTTTTCGAACAAACGTTAACTTTTAATATTAAAGCTAATTAAAAGAAAGGGTGTATATAAATGACAGTAGCAGAAGATACGTTTTTGTTAGGTAGTGGGGATTTGTATATTGGTGTAGTTTCCCCAACAGCTACAGAGGAAGAAATTAATGCGGCACTTGAGAATGTAGGTGCAATTAGTGGAGGTGCAGCATTAACATATTCTCCAAGTTTTTATGAGGTGAAATCCGGTAACCGTGGGACAATTGCGAGTTTTAAAACTGAGGAAACAGTTACTTTTAAATCAGGTATTCTAACTTGGGATTTAAAAAATATTGAAAAATTAAGTGCGGCTTATTATTCAGAAGGTACTGGAACTAGACGAGTTGGAGTAGGTGGAATGAAAAACATTCCTGTTAACTATCTTCGATTTGTACATACAAAGCCTGATGGATTGAAATTAACGGTTAATGTGTTTAAAGCACAGGCTCAATCAGGGTTTGAACTTACCTTTGATAAGGAAAAAGAAACTGTAATTGATGCTGAATTTAAAGCATTAGCAGTAACTGGTAAATACGATGGTAACTTAGTTGAGATTATCGAAGAAGTTGGCACACAACCTTCACCAACTGTATCTACAATTAGTCCTACTACTATGACAACAGCTTCATTACCACTAATGGTTAAAGTAACTGGTACAAACTTCAATGAAAGTAGTGTTGTATTTGCTGAGCAATTTGACGGTGAACATGAATTAAATACTTTCTATTCAAGTCCAACAGTTCTATATGCTGAAGTAAAAGGTCTAACTGCAGCTACATACCAGATCAAAGCTAAAAATGGATCACAGGTTACAACTGTTGGTCAAAATTTAACAATTTCATAATTAATAGGGAAGGGTTGCTCCTTCCTTTTTTTATTTAAGCAAAAAATAAACGAGGTGAAAATATGGCTGAAATTATCGATTTAGATATATTAGTTTCTGAAGACATTTCTTTTAAGATTGGTGGAGAAATTTACAAAGTACCTACTTCTTATAATACAGAAACAGTACTAAAAATGTATCATTTGCAACAAGAGGCAGAAAAAGTAAAGAAAACAAATAATGTAGAAAATGGTTTTGAATTGCAGGATAAAATGGTTTATCTGTTACTTTCAGAATTAAATGATATTGATGAGTTATTTGTTAGAAAATTACACGTAACACAAAAAACAGCACTTTTGAATTATTACCAAAACCGAATGATTGAAATTAATTCAAACCCAAACTCCAATTCCCTTCCCTCCCAACAGCAATAGGTCAGGGGAAGGGGAATGTGAGTCAAGAAGAATTAAGGATATTGCCTAACATTGCTTATTTAATTAGGAAAACTCATATGGGATATAAAGAAATAATGAAATTGAACTATCCTATTTTTCTATCATTGTTAAGGGAAAATCAAATAATGGACTTAAAAGAGACAGAAGAAGGACGAGAGTACTTGAGACAGATTGAACGGTTAAAAGTAACTACTCCTGACATTGGCAAGTTAAGTAAATTAGGTGGATATCAAAAGGCAGGTGATAATAAATGAGTACAGGTGCATTTGATTTAGGTTCATATGGCGCTGAGATCGTTTTAAATACTAGTCAATTTGAACAAGGCATGGAAAATGCTGAAACACAAATGAATAACGCTGAAAACCAAACTAAAGGTTGGGCTAGTAACATAGGAACAATAGCAGCCGGGGCGGTAGCAGGGTTAGGCATAGCATTGGCTGGTGTTGGAATTGCAGGATTTAAAATGGCTGATGATTTGGATAAGTCATTAAATGGACTACAAGCTTCAACTGGTGCGACTCAAGAAGAAATGAAAGGGATGGAAGAATCCCTTAAAAATATTTATAATGCTAATCTTGGAGAGTCATTTGATGATATTGCTCAGTCTATGGCTCTTGTTAAACAAAATACTGGTTTAACAGGTGAGGAATTAGAAAAGACAACTAAA
This sequence comes from Neobacillus canaveralius, assembly GCF_047237705.1. Taxonomy (NCBI): domain Bacteria; kingdom Bacillati; phylum Bacillota; class Bacilli; order Caryophanales; family Bacillaceae; genus Neobacillus; species Neobacillus canaveralius. Next base: position 1,759,670 of record NZ_JBDFLL010000001.1, read on the forward strand.
AATGCCTTAATGTTACGTGATACTTTTGAAATGGATGTTGCTGAGACAACTAATGCAGCTAATTCATTAATGAAACAATTTGGGATAACATCTGATGAAGCATTCAATTTAATCGCTCAAGGTGCTCAAAATGGTGCTAATAAAAACGGTGATTTGATTGATACTCTTAATGAGTATGCTCCTCAATTCCAAGCAATGGGATTTTCGGCAGAAGAATTTACAAATGTATTAATTGATGGTGCTCAAAATGGTGCTTTTTCAATTGATAAAGTCGGGGATGCCATGAAGGAATTTAATATTCGTTCAAAGGACATGTCTACTACTTCTGTTGATGCGTTTCAATCTCTAGGACTAAATGCTGAACAAATGTCACAAAGTTTTGCTGCTGGTGGGGACACTGCTCAACAGGCTTTTAATCAAGTTATGACAGGACTTAATAGTATTACTGATCCAGTGGAAAAGAATCGAATTGGTGTTGAACTATTTGGAACTCAATTTGAAGACCTAGAAGCACAAGGTATAGCAGCATTAGGTAATATTGGAACTAACGCTTCATTATCAAAAGATGCCTTAGGTCAAATTAATGAAGTTAAATATGATTCATTTGGAGAAGCGTTATCAGGAATTGGACGAAATATTACTACAGAATTGCTTGTTCCAATTGGGGATAAAGTTTTACCGAAAATGGTTGAGTTTTCTGATTGGATTACCGATCATATGCCTGAAATAAAAGAGGGAATCCAAGATGCAATTGACACTGCTTCTAAGGCATATGATGGTTTAACAGATTCAGTTAAATTTGTCAAAGATAATATGAATATATTATTACCTGTCATTGTAGGTATTACAGGTGCAATTGGTGCACAAATGATTATTAATACTTTAACAGGATTTTATAATGCTTGGAGAGTGGCTACAACAGCCCAAACCACTGCACAATGGCTATTAAATGTGGCTTTGAACGCTAACCCACTTGGATTAATTGCTTTGGCGATTGGAGCATTAATTGGGGTAGGTGTTTTACTCTGGAAAAACTGGGACACTATTACAGAGAAGGCTTCTGATTTGTGGTTAATCTTACAAGATAAATTTGCTAAGATTAAAAAAGCTATTACCAATCCTATCGAAGATGCTAAAGATACTGTGATGGGGTTAGTCGATAGGATAAAAGGTGCTTTTGATTTCAAGTGGAAATTACCTGATTTAAAACTTCCTCATGTTTCTGTTGACATGAAAGAGAATAAGTGGGGAATCCCATATCCTGACTTTGATGTGAAATGGTATGCAAATGGTGGATTCTTTGATAAGCCTGAATTAGCTGTTTTAGGTGATGCTGGACAAGAAGCGGCAGTTCCTTTGGTTGGTAAAAGAATGGATCCTTTTGCAGATGCAGTGTATAGACGGATTGAGGAAAAAATGAGATTCAATGCAACTCAAAATCAATCCAGTACCACTGATAATAGCAAACATTACAACCTAAGCAACGTCACAATACGTGCTAATAACCCTATGGAATTATTCCAAGGACTTGATAACGCTATAAGATCTATATAAAAACAAGAAGCCTTCCTTAATTGGAGGGCTTTTCTAATAGCTACTCAATTTTAAGTTGATTAGTTTATCAAGTATTTCGCTAAGTTTAATTGTATTTGGTGAAGTTAACCCCTCGGACATTCCTACAGAAATCATTTTATTTCTTATATTTTCAATTTTCCTCATTAACTCCTCATTACTCACTCTATTTCGCTCCTATTTTACAAAAGATGGAATTATTTTATCAACTGAAAACGCATACATATAAGTGTAAATTTGACAAAATTATGAACAATTTTAAAATTCCCTCATATTTTTTATTCTTTGGAATAGATATTATTAGTAGTTTTTAATATTAAAATAATAATTTGAGGTGTGTTAGCATGGAGAAAACATACGTTATCTTTGAAGGGAAAGAATATATTATTATTCATCAATATGAATCTGGATACTGTGAAATAAAGGAAGAGGGAAAACTAAATGAGGAAATAATTCTTGTACATTATTCTGAATTGACAATGACGATAACATCAAAATAATACTAGGGATTTTTTAATAACAAGGAATAAATTTTGTAGCGTAGGTGATAATATTTAAACCATGTATTACGATTACCCCACAACAAAAGCCCTTCTCAATCGAGAGGGCTTATTCTATCCTATAAAACCAAATGAACTAGCTAAAACTAAGCCTAAAAATCCTCCTAGAGCAGAACCTTCTTTACCAAATAATTTTCCTCCAATTATTGCAGGTAACGAAATGCAAAGAATAAACGGTGCAGTAAATATTTTACCCATTAACGGTATAGATTGTAAAAAAACCTCTGTTAGTGCAGAACTTAAATCAATCGACATGATATTACCTCTTTCAATATATTTTTTCTAGTATCTTGTACGAAAGTAAATATCTAGAAGTTTCAAAAAATATAAGAAATATTTTTAATTGATATTGGAGAGGGGCTTAAAAAGGTAAATAATCCATACTATCATCAATCTTTCTTATTTCAAATTCCTCTAACTCCTTCACTTTATCGGTAATATCCTCACCATTACATATCACTTTTTCCAATTCAGCTCTATAAGACATATGCTTCTGAATTTGCTTCCAAAAATCCAGCGCTACCTGCTCAGGTTTACGTCCTCTTAGTTGAAAATCTCCCTTTTGATACGCTTTACTTGATGTTATGTAGTGTATCTGAATGTTCACGTTCATTTTGTCCCTCGGAAAAAGTCATTAACTCAACATATTACTGTATAGCTTATAAGAATTATCCAGTAATTCATCAAATGTAATTACTTTTACTTTTCCATGATTATTTATATTAAATCTACGTAATTTTTTCTTTTGAAATTCGTTAAGTTGATTATTATGACCAATAACTAATAGTCCAATTGGAGAGGTAATACTAGGCATTATTTTATCAGCATATGCAATATTAGATTCAACCCACTCTTGAAAATCAAGAACTTGTCCTAAAGCGTGTGTAAAGTGGGAGGAAAAATCATTAGTTTTAGTAAAAATGGGAGTTGATGGTTTTTCAATTTCAACCATAATATACTCATCATTTAGTTTTCTAACAACAAAATCTGTAATAAATTCCAAACCAAGTTTTTGTTTAGGAATAATTTCTTTGGCTAAGGGATCTATTAGAGCAGGATTTTCTTTTAAAAAAACTTGACAATCCTCTTCCTTAATATTTGGGTTTATTATTATTTCATTAAATCTTTCAATAATTTTTTTATTTATTTTTATTGAGCTTTCTCCAAAAATGTTAAAGACAAATTTAGCAAAAGAAGATGGATCATTAGGTGATCTATAACTCATTTGTTCTTGAACATAAATGACATGTATTATATCATAAAATAAATCTGGATCAACCAAGCTTTCGTTTACTAATTCGTGTACAGCTTTTATTGCTGATTCTACCATTACATCAGTTATTTCTGGTTGTTTTATTAAAGGAAGTTCAGGATTAATAAATCGTAAGTCATTTTGTTGTCTTAGTGATGTAACAAAAAGTGTCTCAATTATTGCTGCTGGATAAATCCTTCCTGGAGTTTGCTTTACCAGTTCCTTAAGGATATGAATCCCTTCTTTTCCTAATGATAAAAAAAGTCTAGCACAGTAACGAGGAATTGCCTGTTTTAAGTATGTATCTTCTTCTTTTTCCATTAAAAAAATTTTTAGCCTTTGTATATTTTCTTCTGTTGGATTATCAATATAGTAATTCATTTCTTTTATTTTCGTATCTAAGTAGTTCATAAATCCCCCAATAAATAAAGATTAATCCTCTTCAGTCAAATAAAGATTTTTCATTTGTTCATGCGTTTCTATCATCACATCATAGAAATGTACAATCATTTGTATATCCTCAGGTTCATATCCATTTTCCTAGAAATTTTGAATTAACCTAATCCACTTTTCGTTCATAAAAATCATCCACTTTACAGTTTAATAACTCTGCCAATAATAAACCCTTTTCCATTGGTATGAATAGTTCCATTTTTTCATAATTTCTCAGTTGTCTAGTGGTAGTACCTATCTTCTTACAGATAAAATCCTTTCTCAGTCCACTTTTTTTTATTAATTCCTCTATATGACACACATAATTCATTTTATCACCCATAAATCAATTCTCCATTTTAATCTAAAATTCCTTTTTTTGATTTTACCATATCTAAACAAAATTAAATCAATAAAGGGATACATCAAAATTTCAGGTGGACATACCTTTTTAATGTATAAAGTGGTAGTGACGGTAATATATTTTAGTAACTACCAAAAAGGAGTGATAGAAATTGAGTGGTAAAAAACCTAAATCAGTATCATTCAACGATAAAAACGAGCGTGAAAAGGAAATCATGGATTGGATTGAAGAAGAAGGTATTAGTTTTGCTCCTTTTGTAAAAGACCTACTTTATGATGCTATGCGACGTAGAAAAGATGGACTGAGGATTATTCAAAAGAATAACGGTGGAGGTATAAAAATCGTAGTCGGTAATACCACCCCTCTCCACCGTTAAAAAATGGAATTATGGAATTCTGTCACTAGGATAACAACTATTTTTCAGGAAAAAAGAAGTGGGGGGATAAGATGGGAACACTATCACCTATGTTTAAAAAGACAAAATTGTTTACACTTGATGATCATAATAAATCATCTGAACGGAAAATAAGAACTAATAAAAAGTTTCAAATAAAAATTCCGGTCAATGCTGAACAAAAATTACAGATTGGCAGATTAAGTTTAGAGAACGGCTTCAAAGGTGAAATTCACTCCTATTTAGAAAATATTTTTTCTCATGCATTAGAAAGACCGTATATTCAATATTCTAGACCAATAGATTATAAGGATAATAGAAATTATGTATCTACTAAGGTAAAGAAGGATGTTTATGAAAAGATTGCTAGTTTAAAAGTAGAATGGGGTTTGAGGAGTATTAGGCAAGCAGCACACCGTATATTAATTAATGAGTTAATGGGGTGATCAATTGGAAGGAGTTAAATATAGTAGGTATGACTTAATCAACAAGGAAATATTAGCTTTAGAGGATAAAGGATTCATGAACCGAGTCATAAATTTTTTGTTGAAAGATAGAAGACTTGCTTTTCAGATTAGTGTTCCAAATGACCTGTATCAAAGAGCCGAAATTTTATGTGATGATATTTTCCAGAAAAGAAGTGAGGAAAAAGCATACAAGCAAAGTGAATTAGTTGAACATGTTTTCTTAGATTTTATTGAGGAAGTACGAAACAATGATGGCAATGTTGGCTCAATTTACACTAGGCTGAATGTTCGTAAGCAGCAATTACCAATGGTCAATGATAATCCTCTAATACCATCAAAAAGTAATGCTACTCTTCTAACAAAAATTGATAGGGATGATGTATTAAGGGCTGAAGTATTATTGCAAGATTTATCTTATTTTGTTCCTAAGCATGGAATAGATGTCGAGAAATTGATTGAGATAGTATATTTAGATTTCCTATTAGAATATTCAAAGGGTAGACGAAAAAATGTGATTAAAGATATTGTTGAATATTTGGAAGGTTAGTTTGAGTGGCTAAAATTGCTACTCTTTTTTAAATTGTAAGAATTTGTCGAAAATTTCTAAATTATCCCATTATAATTTGTAGTAAAATTTACCTATAAAGGTATGGAAGGGATGTTTAGAATGATAAGGAGATTTTGTATTTTAGGTTTATTATTAGTTATTAGTTTTATTTCAGGTTGTAATCAAAAACCAAGTACCGTAAGTCAGGAAATATGGGATGAAGGGATTCAATATACTATTTATCTCAATGAAACTATTAATGGAATTGATACAACATCAGAAGGATTTAATGATGCTGTTCTAGGATTTCTATCTCAAGATGAAAAGGAATTATCTAAAGAAGAAAAAGAAATTACAAATAATATTAGACATTTGAATATGTCTTTTTTAGAAGTCAAACTATATCAATTAACTGGTGCAGATGAAAAAGAGGCTAGAAAGGAATATGATAAATACTATAAAAAGTTAGAAGAAACATTTGGAAAATCGAATCTCAATGAAGATAAATTAGATGTGAGTTTTATCAATTCCGTAGTTAAAGAAAATGAAACCAAAAAAGTAGTGGCTATGGAAGATAAAAAGTATAAATTTATGAAGGAAGCTGGGGTATCTTTAACTGCAAAAGAAGTTCAATTTAATATGTCCAATAATTTAGATGAAAAATTTTTTCTAGAAGGCACAATTGAATTATGTGATTATTATAATTATGGATTTACAAATGAAAGTAAGTTTTTTTGTGGTCAGGTGACTCCTTTAGATGGTGGATATTCCGATTCTTGGTATTTATATTTTAATCGAACATCATATTCTAAATTATATGACGGATTATTAAATGGACAAGTTTCAAATATATTGATTGCAGCTCAAATTCCTTCTAAGGTTTATAAGAGTAGTCAAGGAAATATGGCTGTTGTAAATGCAGCATATTGGGAATAAAAGAATTTATTGTCACTCATTCTACATAAATATACCAATAAAACACTTTCAATATGGATTATGCTTACTTTGTATCTATCATTTGGAGGTGCTATGTGGCTTTTACTATTATGACTTTGGACAGAGCAAAAAAGGAAATTGAGAATCTGCAATATTACGTCCGACTAGTTGAATCGTATCAACCTCAATCAATTGAACAGGAAATTGTAAAGGAATATGCAATAACAAGTAGTATTGTAGAGGTGTGTAAAAAGTTACCAGTAAGTCATGAAAAAGTTGTTGATGTCATTACCACTTTAGGTAAAGATGAACTCCATAAAATTGTTAGAAAAGGGTATATGCAGAAGACAAAACACATGAGAAGTTATAGGTACTAATTAAACTTGTTTATTTGGAGAACGGCAAAAAAATGTCGTTCTTTTTATTTGGCTCATTATCAAGTTAATTATCTTTAACAGAATATTTTGACACTTACATATTAAAAAGTTATAATCATTTCGGACTTGGAGGTGCAAGCAGGTGTGACTAAGTTTCAAAAAGTTATGTTAGATGTAAAAGACATAATGAAATTGACAGGTATAGGTAGGGACAAGGCATATGTGTTGATGAGAAGTGGGGAATTCCCTGTTAAGATGATTGGAAGAAAAATATTGGTTCACGAAGAGATTTTTCAAAATTGGTTAAAAGGGGAGAAAACTAACAAGAAAAGATGGTGATTAACATGAATAAGAGGAAAAAATATAAAATCTCACTATCAACTGAACCACCAAAACAACAATATTCAGAAGAAGAAGTGAAAAAATTAATAAATAAAGCTGTAAATTTAATTATCGATGAATTAATGTTAAAAACATTAGATAAAACTGCTTATCCGTTAGAAGGAATAAATCATGAAAATTAATAATAATGAAAACAGATACGCCAATGTAAAAATAAATGTTATAAATAAAAACTCTGGTGAAGATTCTGCACAAATAATGAGAATAGTATATCAAATATTATTAAATTCAAAATAAGAATAAGGTGGTCAACATGAAGGAAAGGAAAAGTTTCATTACTGAAGAGACAATAATCAACATTGATGAGGATGTTTTTAAAGTTGTTGCCCAACAGTTACTTTGTGAATTATTTGTGGAATATGTAAATAACAAGTACGGAAAAATAGTAATTGAATTGAGGTGAATAGGATAAACAAGCAGCAAGAAAGACCACCATGTACCGTCACTAGTTTAAATGAACCAAACTTTGAGTTAATGGCAAAAGCGATTGCAAATTTGTACGAAAGTTTAAAGCAAAAGAAGATTTAAAGGGTGGCTAATTAGTCACTCTTTTTCTATATAAAAAGCCCTAACAAGGACTTTTAAATCATGGAACATCTATATACATTTGGTGTCCTGACTTTGTTGGGAATATACCGAGAGAGTTCCAACATTCTAATATTACTTTACCCAGAGGGTCTAATCCGTAAATATCATTCCAATTTGGATAAGATTTCATTAGATTATATAACGCTTCGTTCAAAAGATTCCATGTCTGAAAAAAATAAGAATCAGTAAAAATTTCATCAATTTTATTTTTTATATTTGGTGAACCCTTTGTAACTGATGTTATACCTTGAATAACTCCAATTAAATTAGCGGAGACTTTCAATAAAAGGGAAGTTTCTTCTTGTAAGATTTTGTATAATGAATCAATATTTCCATGAAACCTGTATTGTGAGATTTCTTCATTAATATTCTTTTGAACTGTGTTCATTAATTGTTCCACATAATCGATAAGAGTACTTATATGATCAGTAGTTATTGATGTAAATGAAAGTCTTTCAGCAATGTATTCACTCCATGTAACATCTGCATGAACTCTTAACATATGATCCAAAACATGCTCATTTGTTCCCTTTCTTAGTCGCTCAGAATAAATTCTCTTTTTTTGAAATTCATCGTGAACATGTACTAATTCATGGTGAATAAAATGGAAACAGTAATTTACTTGTTCAGGTTCTTCCAAAAATAGACCATTTGCAATCCAGTCAGATAAAAAAACTACCTGCCTGAATTCCCCTTTTTTATCTATATAATCAATGACTTTTGCAATAGCCTCACCGTTTGAATTTTTTGTTGCTCCTCTTTCGCGTTTATTATGTTTAATTTGGAATGTGAGAATATCATCGAAGAAATTTTCAGTAATTATAATTTCATTTAATGAAGACAATTCAAGATTTAGTGCTGGTAGCTGGGCTTCTAAGAATGAAATGATGGAATCCTGTTGTTGAGGAACTAGATTTTTTGTGTTAAAGGTAATATTCAAAGTTCTTATCTCCTTTTTTAACCAAATGAAAGTTTCTTCTATTATATAATAAAACACTTGAAAAATTTAGTATATTGAGGTTACAATAAGCATAACATCTTACGCAATTGACCAATAAATAGTACAATATCAAACCAATAAACTGAAGAATTTTAAATATTACAGTACATAACAAAAACCTTATCATATCAACGTTATACACCGTAAGCATGTCCAAGGCTAAACCGACAAATTCAGAGTTTATCGCTATGGTTGCGGATAAATTACGTTTAGAGCATAAGGCCTCTTGAAGAGATCAATAATAGAAAGAAAAGCCTTCATTTTCAGAATGAAGGCTTTTTCCATAGATTAATTATTATTTATCTTCTTTTTCTAGTTCCATTAATTTTTGAATAAGTATATGCTGAGGCATGTGCATAAGCTGTTCTAACGGAACATTTAATTTTTCGGCAAGCTTAACAGCTGTTTCAGGCGATAATTGTAAAGGTTTCATTGTTTTTCCTCCATTTTTATAGTTGGGAAGTGAAAAAATGACACAGATTTTTGCACATCGAGGCTATTCTGCTGTCTTTGCTGAAAATACCATGAGTGCATTTATTGCAGCAGAGAAAGCAGGTGCAGATGGCTTAGAACTGGATGTCCAATTAACAAAAGACGGCGAAATAGTGGTCATTCATGATGAAAAAGTTGATCGGACAACAAGTGGTTCTGGCTTTGTTAAAAATTTTACTTTTAATGAGATACGCAAGTTTAATGCTAATAAAAAAGGTGTGAAAAAAGAACCAATCCCGTCACTAACGGAGGTTCTTGAATGGATGCAATTCAATCAATTAGTTTGTAACATAGAGCTGAAGAATAATTTATTGCCATATGAAGGCATGGAAGAAAAGGTCTTACAGCTTGTTCGGAAATATAACTTGAGTAATCGTGTTATTATTTCTTCTTTTAATCATTACAGTATCGTCCTGTGTTATCGGACAGCACCTGAAATCGAAACAGCACCGCTATTTAATGAGCGAATTTTTATGCCATGGGTTTATGCAGAGTCCATCCGCGCAAAAGGAATTCACCCGAAGTTAGTGTCGGTATCAGATGAAATTATCAAAGGTGCAATGGAAAATGGCATAGCAGTAAGACCATACACTGTTAATAAAGAAACAGACATCAACAGGCTATTAAGCATTAACTGTACAGCACTTATCACAGACGATCCAGTAAAGGCGTTGGAAATGAAGAAACAGTATGAAAAGAGACCGTAACCTAGTCTCTTTTATTTTTTTGTGTTTGAAAACCTTGTTTGAACTTTATTTCTCTTCCTGTCACGATGAAAAATGAAGCCTGCGACAAACCCTAATCCCCCAATGAATAGAATCAGACCTAATAAAAATTGGAGCCATAAGAAAGGGATTGGGCTTTGCAGAATCCCAAATGTCATATCACGCATTAATTTAATGCCATAGCCAGCTAAGAAGCCTGGAATAACTAATATAAGTAGAGCAATAATCCGCCTCATAATTAAACCCTTCCAATGTTTGATAAGTCATAAGAATTATACCTTCAAAAGAAATATTAGTACAAGGATATAATTTGTCAAGGTAAGTAAAAAAATATAAAATAGATAATGAAAAATATTGCATGTTCTCGATTATGTTGGTGTGAAAAAGTTTTCTTTTTTTCAAATATAATAAAGGGGCAAAAGGATGCAAAATGTTATGATTGTTGGTGCCGGTAAAGGTGGTACAGCGATCCTTAAATTACTTAACGAAACAGAAGTTCTGAATGTTCAGGTTGTCATTGATAGAAACTTTGACGCACCTGGAATTGCATTGGCACAAAACGAGGGTATAAAAACCGGGACGGATTGGAAGCCATATTTAAGTGACCAAATTGATATTATCATTGAGGTAACAGGGAATGAACGTGTTTTTCAAGATTTAAGGAGCACAAAAGATAAGAAAACCGTTTTAATTCCGGGGAGTGTAGCATTTCTACTAGCTAAGCTTCTTGAAGAAAAGGAAGAATTAATTGTAAAGCACCAGAATGCATCCTATCAACAAGAACTAATCTTTAATGCAACCAACGATGGGATGTTGGTAATAGATTCTAAGGGGACTGTGATTTTATTTAATCGTCGCGCCGAAGAAATGACCGGAGTAAAACGTGACCAAGCGGTTGCGAAGAACGTTGTTGAAGTGATTCCTCAAAGTAGACTTCCAATAATTCTTGGAACCAGAAGAATAGAGAAGAATCAAGAGATGACTTTGGGGAACGGGCGCAAAATTATCACAACCCGTATTCCCATTATTGAAGAAAATGGAACTTTAATTGGTGCATTTGCCGTTTTTAAAGATATCACAGAAGTAGTGAATCTTGCTGAGGAAATTACCGATTTAAAAGAAATTCAAACAATGCTTCATGCTATCATCCACTCTAGTGATGATGCCATTTCCGTAGTGGATGAAAACGGAAAAGGTCTTCTTATTAATCCTGCGTATACTCGGCTAACTGGGCTTACACAAGAACAGGTGATTGGACACCCTGCAACAGCTGATATATCTGAGGGCGAAAGTATGCATATGAAGGTTCTTCAAACAAGAAGAGCAGTCCGTGGCGTCCCAATGCGAGTAGGTAGAAATAAACGAGAAGTCATTGTGAATGTAGCGCCGATTATTGTTAAAGGGAAGTTAAAAGGCAGTGTTGGAGTTATACATGATATGTCAGAAATTAAGTCTCTAAACCGGGAATTGAACCGGGCAAGACAAATTATACGCACACTCGAGGCGAAGTATACCTTTGAGGATATTATCGGCAGTTCTGAGGAAATGACCTTAGCGATTGAGCAGGCTAAGCTTGGGGCTAAAACGCCTGCAACCGTCCTTTTAAGAGGTGAATCCGGTACAGGGAAAGAATTGTTTGCCCATGCCATACATAATGCAAGTGACCGAAAGTACAACAAATTTATCCGGGTGAATTGTGCGGCAATATCAGAATCCCTTCTAGAGAGTGAATTGTTTGGTTATGAAGAGGGCGCCTTTTCTGGGGCAAAAAGAGGGGGAAAAAAGGGCTTCTTCGAAGAGGCAAATAACGGAAGTATTTTCCTTGATGAAATAGGTGAACTATCAGCTAATACTCAGGCGAAATTACTCAGAGTATTACAAGAAAATGAAATCATCCGAGTAGGCGGCACAAAACCCGTTCCGATAAATGTTAGAATTATTGCAGCAACCCATGTCAATCTTGAAAAGGGAATTGCAAAAGGTTCTTTTAGGGAAGACTTATACTATCGTTTAAATCGTATGCCAATACATATTCCGCCGCTTCGGAATCGAAGAGAAGAGATTCCTGTATTGTGTGAAAGGCTTATTCAAAAAATAAATCGTGATTATGGTAGAAATGTGGAGGGTGTTGCCCAGAGGGCACTCCTGAAATTAATGAATTATGATTGGCCGGGGAATGTACGGGAACTAGAGAATATTCTTGGCCGGGCAATGATTTTTATGAATTACAATGAAACATTCATTAATATACATCACCTTCCCGAGTTAAGGCCTAAAAAACCGGGAACTGAACCACGCGTATCCGACAATAGCGAATCAATCCTGCAGGATCGTTCCTTAACTGCAATGGTTGAAGATTATGAATCAGAAATCATCAAACAAACGCTCCAACGTTTTAATGGTAATAAGACAGCCGCTGCTAAAGCCCTCGGTTTGTCCGTTAGAAATCTTTATTATAAGTTAGAAAAATACAAACTTGAAAATAATAGCATGCAATAAATTTCATAGTATGAAAATAATTGCACTATCTGTTCCGGGTTAAAAAGCGTTTTCATAAGATTCAACTTGGCACGGATTTTGCATATTACATTTATGGAGCTGGAGTTGAAGAGAGAAAGGGTTGATGACAACTTGTTGCTTGAATCACTGATAAACAAAGCAACCCAATTGGATGACATCACGGTAGCTGTTGCAGTGGCAGAAGATGAAGAGGTAATGGGAGCAGTTATTGAGGCTCTAAATCGAAATCTTGCCAATTTTATATTATTTGGTGATAATGAAAAAATTTCCACGATATTAAATTTGAAGCACAAAGAACTTCAAAAAAGTAACAAAAAATTTACTGTTGTCCACGCAAATTCAAATACAATGGCGGCAGAACTGGCAGTTAGGGCTGTATCCAATAAGGAAGCAAACGTTTTAATGAAAGGGAATATCCCTACGGGCAATCTTTTAAAAGCAGTCTTAAATAAAGAATACGGTTTAAGAACGGGAAATATTCTATCACACGTGGCGGTCTTTGAGATTCCAGATTATGAGCGGTTCACCATTGTTACGGATGCAGGGATGAATATTGCCCCCGATTTAGAGCAAAAAGCACAAATGATAAGAAATGCTACAGCCATTGCAAGGGCTGTTGGAATAGAATATCCTAAAGTTGCTCCTATAGCCGCCGTTGAAGTGGTAAATCCAGCTATGCAAGCGACTATTGATGCGGCTGCATTAACCATTATGAATAAAAGAGGGCAAATTACCGGCTGTATTGTTGATGGTCCATTAGCATTAGATAATGCCGTTTCTATTTTAGCTGCCGAACACAAAGGGATTCATAGTGAAGTAGCTGGAAGAGCTGATATTTTATTAGTCCCTGCCATTGAGGTTGGCAACGTCTTATATAAGTCATTAATTTATTTTGCAAAAGCAAAAGTAGGGGCTGTCATTGCCGGAGCGAAGGCTCCCATTGTATTAACCTCTAGAGCTGATTCTGCGGAAAGTAAGCTATATTCACTGGCACTCGCTATCTGCTCTGTTACCAAATAGATTTTTTAAACTTAAGGGAGGAATTTTAACATGGAAATTTTCAAGTACTTAGAACAATACGATTACGAGCAAGTAGTATTTTGCCAGGATAAACAATCTGGATTAAAAGCGATTATTGCTATACATGATACAACATTAGGTCCGGCTCTAGGCGGTACCCGTATGTGGACATATGAATCAGAAGAAGCAGCCATCATTGATGCATTACGTTTAGCAAAAGGAATGACGTATAAAAATGCTGCAGCAGGGTTAAATCTTGGTGGTGGTAAAACCGTTATTATTGGTGACCCGCGTAAGGATAAGAATGAAGAGTTGTTCCGTGCTTTTGGCCGCTATGTTCAAGGGTTAAATGGAAGATATATTACTGCCGAAGATGTTGGAACAACGGTTGCAGATATGGATTTAATTCATGAAGAAACAGATTATGTAACTGGTATTTCACCAGCATTCGGTTCTTCTGGCAATCCTTCACCTGTTACTGCTTATGGGGTTTATCGTGGGATGAAAGCCGCTGCTAAAGCAGCCTTTGGTTCTGATTCACTTGAAGGAAAAGTGATAGCCATTCAAGGTGTTGGAAACGTAGCTTATAATCTTTGCCGTCATCTTCACGAAGAAGGTGCACAATTAATCGTAACGGATATTAATAAAGAAGCTGTCCAGCGTGCAGTTGAAGAATTTGGAGCACGTGCTGTAGACCCTAATGAAATCTATGGTGTGGAATGTGATATTTATGCTCCGTGCGCTCTTGGTGCAACAGTAAATGACGATACCATTCCACAGTTAAAAGCAAAAGTAATTGCTGGAGCAGCTAATAACCAGTTAAAGGACACTCGCCATGGTGATTTAATTCATGAATTGGGCATTGTTTATGCACCTGACTATGTAATAAATGCCGGCGGTGTTATCAATGTAGCTGATGAGCTTTATGGCTATAACCGTGATCGTGCCTTGAAGAAAGTCGAGACAATCTATGCAAATATTGAAAAAGTTATTGAAATTTCTAAACGTGATGGTATTCCTACCTATTTAGCAGCAGATCGTATGGCAGAGGAAAGAATCGAAAGAATGCGTAATTCCCGCAGTCAATTCCTCCAAAATGGTCATCACATTTTAAGCCGTCGTTAAAAACTAGAAAGCGAGAGCGCTGAAGAGTAATTCAGCGTCTTTTCCCCTTTAATGATGTCAAATGTAAAAAAATGGAGGTCAATACGTTGCCTGATACTAAATATCGAATACTCGTCATCAATCCAGGTTCCACTTCCACTAAGATCGGGGTCTTCGATAATGAAATTTCCTTTTTTGAGAAAACAATCCGTCATGATTCAGAAGTGATAAATTCATTTGATCATATTATTGATCAATATGAATTTAGGAAAAATACAATCCTGGAAACACTGGACAATGCCGGGATTAATATATCAAAGATGAGTGCTGTATGTGGCCGGGGCGGTTTGCTTCGTCCAATCGAGGGTGGTACCTATGCAGTTAATAACACTATGCTTGAGGATTTGCGGACTGGTTTTGCTGGGCAGCATGCTTCAAATCTAGGTGGTATTATTGCCTTCGAAATTGCGTCTGGTTTAAATATTCCTTCCTTTATTGTCGATCCCGTTGTTGTGGATGAACTAGAACCCATTGCTAGAATTTCTGGTTTTTCCTTAATTGAGCGAGTAAGTATCTTTCATGCTCTTAATCAAAAAGCTGTTGCACGAAGAGTCGCAAAAGAATTAGGAAAAAAATATACCGAATTAAACCTTATTGTTACCCATATGGGGGGCGGGATTACCGTTGGTGTACATAAAGAAGGCAAAGTTATTGATGTAAACAATGGACTCCATGGTGATGGTCCTTTTAGTCCAGAACGAGCTGGAACTGTTCCGGTAGGAGATTTAGTAGCTCTTTGCTATTCGGGTCAGTACTACCGTGATGAAATTATGAAGAAACTTGTCGGCCAAGGCGGGCTTGTTGGTTATCTTGGAACCAACGATGCGGTTGAAGTTGAAAAACGAATTGAAGCCGGCGATGAACGGGCGTCTCTGATATATGAAGCAATGGCTTACCAAGTAGCAAAGGAAATAGGAGCGGCAAGCGCAGTGTTGGCAGGAAAAGTGGATGCCATCGTGTTAACTGGTGGTCTCGCTTATAGTAAAGGATTTGTGAAAGCCATCACCGATAGGATTAATTGGATCGCTGATACCATTGTCCATCCAGGCGAAAATGAACTTCAAGCATTAGCTGAAGGTGCACTAAGAGTTTTGCGTGGAGAGGAAAAAGTAAAAGAGTATCCTGGTACATTTAAAACAGCAAAAATTTAACGATTTGGGGAGGAAATACAGTGTCACAAGAATACGATTTAGTCATTCTTGGCGGTGGAACCGGCGGTTATGTGGCTGCCATTCGTGCCTCTCAGCTTGGCTTAAAAACAGCAATAGTTGAAAAAGGAAATCTTGGAGGAACATGCCTTCACAAAGGTTGTATCCCAAGTAAAGCTCTTCTAAGAAGTGCTGAGGTTTATGCAACAGCTAAGAAAGCGCGAGATTTCGGTGTCATTACAAGTGAAGTCTCCTATAATTTTGGAAAAGTACAGGAAAGAAAAAATAAAATCATTGAACAGCTTCATAAAGGTGTTCAACACCTTATGAAGCAAGGGAAAATTGATGTGTATGAAGGGCTGGGCAGGATATTAGGTCCATCGATTTTTTCTCCGATGCCTGGAACGATTTCGGTTGAAATGAATAATGGCGAAGAAAATGAAATGCTCATTCCGAAAAATGTTGTAATTGCAACAGGTTCGAGACCTAGATCACTTCCTGGACTAGAAATTGATGGAGAATTAGTCATTACCTCTGACGAAGCACTGGAGTTAGAGGCATTACCTGCTTCCATCATTATTGTCGGTGGAGGTGTCATCGGTATTGAGTGGGCTTCAATGCTTTCAGATTTTGGTGTTGAGGTAACTGTAATTGAGTATGCAGATCGGATTATTCCAACAGAGGATAATGAGATTTCAAAAGAAATGCAGCGCCTCATGAAGAAAAAGGGAATTAAACTTGTAACAGGAGCAAAGGTCCTTCCTGAAACACTCGTAAAAGGTGAGGGTGTAACCATTTCTGCTGAAGTGAAGGCTGGCATAAAAGAATTTAAGGCAGAAAAACTTCTCTTATCTGTAGGGCGACAAGCAAATGTTGAAGGAATTGGATTAGAAAATACAGAAATTCAGGTTGAAAAAGGTTTTATCGTTACCAATGAATTCTACCAAACAAAGGAATCTCATATTTACGCAATTGGTGATGTGATTGGCGGCCTGCAGCTGGCACATGTTGCCTCCCATGAGGGTATTATTGCAGTTGAACATATTGCAAGAAAAGATCCTTCAGAGCTTAATTACAATCTAGTTTCTAGATGTATATATAGCAATCCTGAGGTTTCTAGTGTCGGTATTACCGAGGAACAGGCAAAAGAAAAAGGTCATAAAGTAAAAGTGGGCAAATTTTCATTCCGTGCAATTGGGAAGGCTCTTGTATTTGGAGAATCCGATGGTTTTGTCAAGATTGTCGCTGATGAAGAGACCAATGATATCCTAGGAGTGCATATGATTGGTCCTCATGTAACTGACATGATTACAGAGGCAGGATTGGCGATGGTATTGGATGCAACACCATGGGAAATAGCTCATACCATTCATCCTCATCCAACGCTTTCAGAAGCCATTGGGGAGGCTGCTTTAGCAGTTGATGGAAGAGCAATCCATTCTTAAGAAGTTTTGAATGCGACAAACGGGAGGTAAAAAATAAATGGCTGAAAATCGTCATCATACATTAGGTTTAAGTGATGAAAAGGTTTTGGAAATGTATGAAACAATGCTACTAGCCCGCCGGATTGATGAACGGATGTGGCTGCTAAATCGTGCTGGTAAAATACCATTTGTTATTTCATGTCAAGGACAAGAAGCAGCACAAGTAGGTGCAGCATTTGCACTTGATACAAAAAAAGATTATGTACTGCCATATTACCGCGACATGGGGGTAGTCTTAACATTTGGAATGACACCAACAGAACTAATGCTGTCTGGTTTTGCTAAAGCGGAGGACCCAAATTCAGGCGGCCGGCAAATGCCTGGGCACTTTGGGCAAAAGAGAAATCGCATCGTTACGGGATCTTCTCCTGTAACAACTCAGGTTCCGCATGCTGTCGGTGTAGCCTTAGCAGGGAAAATGGAAAGGAAGGATCTCGTGACCTTCGTAACCTTTGGTGAAGGGTCTTCAAACCAAGGAGATTTCCATGAAGGAGCTAACTTCGCTGGAGTTCATAAACTGCCTGTCATTTTCATGTGTGAAAACAATAAATATGCGATATCTGTTCCGATTGAGAAACAATTGGGATGTGAAAAGGTATCTGATCGTGCAATTGGTTACGGTATGCCAGGATTTACTGTCGATGGAAACGACCCTTTAGAAGTATATAAAGTGGTGAAGGAAGCAGCAGATCGCGGCCGCCGCGGTGAGGGTCCCTCACTAATAGAAACCGTCTCTTATAGGCTGACACCGCACTCTTCTGATGATGATGACCGTTCGTACCGCGCTCCTGATGAAGTGGCAAAAGCGAAAACGAAGGATCCAATTATCACCTTTGGTGCCTATCTAAAAGAAACAGGTATAATGAATGATGAGTTGGAAAAAGAAATTAACGATCGTGTGATGAAGCAAGTGAACGAAGCCACTGATTATGCTGAGAATGCACCGTATGCAGCACCTGAACACGCGTTGAAATACGTTTATGGTGATAAGTAAGGGGGATGTAACATGGCAGTAATTTCTTATATAGATGCGGTCACAATGGCCATTCGTGAAGAAATGGAACGTGATCCAAAGGTATTTGTGCTTGGTGAAGACGTAGGGGTAAAAGGCGGGGTTTTTAAAGCTACTCAGGGCTTATATGAACAATTTGGTGAAGAGCGTGTGATTGATACACCGCTTGCTGAATCTGCGATTGCCGGGGTAGGAATCGGAGCAGCGATGTATGGAATGAGGCCCATCGCTGAAATGCAATTCGCTGATTTTATTATGCCTGCTGTGAATCAAATTATTTCAGAAGCGGCAAAAATTCGTTATCGTTCAAATAACGACTGGAGTTGTCCGATGGTTATTCGTGCACCATATGGCGGGGGTGTACACGGTGCACTTTATCATTCTCAATCTGTTGAGGCATTATTTGCGAATACACCAGGTTTGAAAATTGTTATGCCGTCCACTCCTTATGATGTAAAGGGGCTATTAAAAGCAGCTATTCGAGACAATGATCCAGTATTATTCTTTGAGCATAAGCGAGCATACCGTTTAATCAAAGGAGAAGTACCGGCGGATGATTATACTTTGCCGATTGGAAAAGCAGATGTGAAGCGTGAAGGTGAAGACATTACCGTTATTACTTATGGGCTTTGTGTTCATTTTGCCCTCCAGGCAGCTGAAAAATTAGCCAAGGATGGTATCTCAGCACATATCCTTGATTTAAGAACGGTCTATCCTTTAGATAAAGAAGCGATTATCGAAGCTGCTTCCAAGACTGGTAAAGTCTTACTCGTTACAGAGGCTAATAAAGAAGGCAGTATTATTAGTGAAGTATCTGCCATCATTGCTGAAAATTGTTTGTTTGAGTTAGACGCACCAATTATGCGTCTTGCAGGACCAGATGTCCCAGCCATGCCGTATGCACCAACAATGGAAAAGTTCTTTATGGTAAACCCTGAAAAAGTCGAAAAAGCAATGCGTAAGCTTGCAGAGTATTAATAGGAGGTTGGAAACTTGGTTATTGAACAAATTAAAATGCCTCAGTTAGGGGAAAGCGTAACCGAAGGGACGATCTCAAAGTGGCTTGTTTCTGTCGGAGATAAAGTAAACAAATACGATCCATTAGCTGAAGTAATGACAGATAAGGTAAATGCGGAAGTACCTTCTTCCTTTACAGGTACCATTAAAGAGCTAGTCGCGGAAGATGGAGATACACTTGCTGTCGGTGAAATCATTTGTACGATTGAAATCGAGGGCAGCAATGCAGAAGAAGTAAGCGTAATTGAGCAAAAAGCGGTTGTGTCTGAGACCGTTGCAGTTACCCAACAAAAAGATCAAGGCAACAAAGCCCGTTATTCACCTGCTGTTCTAAAGATTTCTCAAGAAAATGGAATTGATTTAACACAGGTGACAGGCACCGGTGCAGGCGGCCGTATTACACGAAAGGATTTATTGAAATTAATTGAATCTGGTAATATCCCAACTGCAGGTGTAAAGGCAGGAGCACCTAAGCAGGCAGAGGAGGCTCAACCTGCAACAGTACAAGAAAGGGTACCATCTGTTTTAACTCATCCAGCTGCAGCTCCGAAGCAGCCAGTACCTGTTCCGAGTATCCCTGTTGCAGCAGGTGATATAGAAATACCGGTGACTGGGATCCGTAAAGCGATTGCTGCGAATATGCTGCGCAGTAAGCATGAAGCACCACATGCCTGGACGATGATAGAAGTGGATGCAACCAATCTGGTAGAATACCGCAATTCCTTGAAGGATGAGTTTAAGAAAAAAGAAGGCTTTAATTTAACTTTCTTTGCATTCTTTGTTAAAGCTGTGGCGCAAGCATTGAAGGAATATCCTCAAATTAATTCAATGTGGGCTGGCGATAAAATTATCCAAAAGAAAGACATCAATATATCGATTGCTGTAGCAACGGATGACGCCTTGTATGTACCGGTTATTAAACATGCGGATGAGAAAACCATTAAGGGAATTGCACGCGAAATTTCAGAGCTCGCTAGTAAAGTAAGAAATGGTAAACTTCGCTCTGAAGATATGCAGGGTGGAACCTTTACTGTAAATAATACTGGCTCATTTGGCTCCGTTCAATCTGCGGGGATTATCAACTATCCGCAGGCAGCGATTCTTCAGGTAGAATCAATTGTCAAGCGCCCTGTCGTGATGAACAATGGAATGATAGCCGTTCGCGATATGGTGAATCTATGTATGTCACTCGACCACAGAGTATTAGATGGACTAGTTTGCGGTCGGTTCATGCAACGGGTAAAGGAAATCCTGGAAAATACATCAAAATCAACAACATCAATTTATTAATAAAAATAACCGCTGCCAGAATGGTCGGCGGTTATTTTCATTGCTAGATAGGCAATAGTGTCCTAAAATAAATAGTAACGAGGAATTTAAAGAATATTAAGTATTTTGAGGGGGGAGTTTATGAGTTTAGAAAACCTGCGGAATCAATCTTTTCCTTTAAAGACAACAGATGACTGGAAAACAAAAGCTGAAGAATCCTTAAAGGGTAAAAGTATTGAAACATTAAAGAGTAGTACATATGAAAATATAATTTTGAAACCGCTTTATTCACGGCGAGATGATCAGAAAGCGCCGGACTATCCAGGAGGTTCAGATTTTCGTAGAGGTATTCATCCCTTAGGCTACGTAACAAATGATTGGAAGGTTGCGCAGCGAATTTCATATCTTTCTGTAGATGAATTAAAGGAAAAGCTCCATGCGAGCGTTGAAAAAGGACAAACGGCTATTTCATTTGAAGTTTCGGAGGTTCTATTTAAATCAAAAGGTATTATAGATGACATACTGGGAGATTTACCTGCTAAGTTCCCGTTTGCAGTTAATGGGAGAGGCATGCAATCAGCATTGCTAGAAGCAGTAGCAGAACGATGGGGAAGTTCTGAACAAGCTAGTGGATATGTCGGAAGCGACCCAATTTCTTTGTTTGCCGAGGAAGGATTCATTGGAGAAGACTATTTCAAGTGTTGGTTAGATGATATTAAGCTTGCAAATGAAAAACTTCCAAAATTACGGACAGTATTAATAAATACCTCAACCTACCATCAAGGCGGTGCCAATGCTGTACAAGAGCTGGGAATTGCAGCAGCAACGGGTGCAGTCTATCTTCAGAAGCTATTAGATAGCGGTATGAAAATAGAGGATGTTCCTGGGAAAATGATTTTTCAATTCTCGATTGGAAGTAATTTCTTTATGGAGTTAGCCAAAATACGTGCTGCACGTATTCTATGGAATAAAATTACTCAAGTTTATGGGGCTGACTCTAAGGACCGGGGAATGCACATTGCAGCGGAAACTTCTTTGTTTACAAAAACAGTTTTTGACCCATATGTTAACCTTCTTCGTTCTGGAAATGAAGGATTTGCAGCAGTAGTTGGAGGAGTTCAGTACCTGCATATAACTCCGTTTGATGATATAACAGGCAGTTCTTCACTTTCTGAACGAATAGCTAGAAACACACAAAACATACTGAAGGATGAAGCTTACCTTCGAACAATAGTTGATCCTGCAGGAGGCTCTTGGTACGTTGAAGCATTAACAACAGAGCTTGCAGAAAAAGCATGGCAATATTTTCAGCAGATAGAAGCAAAAGGCGGAATGCTGGAAGTATTAAAATCGGGCTGGTTACAAGACGAAATATCTACCGTTTATACAAAACGGGAGCAGGATGTCTTTAATAGAAAACAAAGTATTGTCGGAACAAACGTGTATGCTAATATTGCAGAAGTCGCTGGTTACGCTAAAGTACAAACATTTAATAATCCAAAAAGTGTTGATTTTACTAATACGATTAACATTAGGAAAATTAATAATGTAAGATTATCAGAACCATTTGAAAAACTGCGTAAAATAAGTGAAGAGATTGAAAGGAAATCTAGTTCTAAACCCAAAATCGGCATGATTTGTCTAGGCGAGTTAAAATCCTATAAACCTAGGTTAGATTTCATGAGAGGATTTGCAGCTGCTGGGGGAATTGAAGCGGTCGATAGTGGCTCTATTACCTCGCTAGAATCTGCCAAACAATTTATTTTAAAACAAGATACAAATTATTTTTGCTTGTGTGGGAGCAATGAACAATATGAGTCATTAGGGCACGGAATTCTATCAACATTAAATAGAGAATTTCCGGAACAGACTTTTTACTTAGCTGGTTTGCCAGAAAAAGACGTGCATTCAAAATGGAAAAATGAAGGGATAACGCAGTTTATTCATTTAAAAAGTAACTGTCATGAAATTCTTTCAACCATACTTTCAGCAATGGAGGTGGAACTAGATGGCCGCACACAAGCCTGACTTCCAAAATATTTCCTTGTTTGATGAGCAAGACTTTATAACGAAAGAACAATGGCAGGAACAGGTTAACAATGAGATAGAAACCTCCATTGATGATTTACTGTTTGAAACCAATGAACAAATTCAGCTAAAACCGCTTTATACATCTAAAGATCGAGAAGGAATAAAGCATTTGGATGATTTGCCTGGAATCCCACCATATACACGCGGACCTTACCCAACAATGTATGTAAACCGTCCTTGGACTGTTAGACAATATGCTGGATTTTCGACAGCTGAGGAGAGCAATGCCTTTTATCGCCGTAATTTAGCGATGGGTCAAAAAGGCTTGTCGGTGGCATTTGATTTAGCGACACATCGCGGCTATGATTCTGACCACCCGCGCGTTGTTGGGGATGTCGGCAAGGCAGGGGTGGCAATTGATTCTGTACTTGATATGAAAACACTTTTTGATGGGATTCCCTTGGATCAAATGTCAGTATCCATGACGATGAATGGTGCGGTTTTACCGATCCTTGCTTTTTTCATCGTTACAGCTGAGGAACAGGGAGTCACACAAGATAAGCTGTCTGGAACGATTCAAAATGATATTTTAAAAGAGTATATGGTTCGTAATACGTACATCTATCCACCTGAGATGTCGATGAAAATCATCGCAGATATTTTCGAGTATACCTCTAAATATATGCCAAAGTTTAATAGTATCAGTATTTCTGGCTATCATATGCAGGAGGCTGGAGCGCCTGCTGACCTAGAATTAGCATACACCCTTGCAGATGGATTGGAATATGTAAGGACAGGGCTGAAGGCTGGAATTGACATTGATAAATTTGCACCGCGATTGTCCTTTTTCTGGGCAATCGGTATGAATTATTTTATGGAAGTTGCTAAAATGCGGGCTGCTCGTTTAATCTGGGCAAAAATGTTGAAATCATTCGAGCCGAAAAATGAGAAATCATTTGCCCTCAGAACTCATTCTCAAACATCAGGGTGGAGTTTAACGGAGCAAGACCCATTTAATAATGTAATACGTACCTTACTTGAAGCACATGCTGCGGCTATGGGACATACACAATCCCTCCATACCAATGCTTTGGACGAAGCGATTGCCCTGCCAACGGATTTCTCAGCGCGAATTGCCCGAAATACACAATTATTTTTACAAGAAGAAACGGGTATCACCAATGTCATTGATCCTTGGGCTGGATCTTATTATGTTGAAAAGCTAACACATGAATTGGTAGAAAGAGCTTGGACACATATTGAGGAAATTGAAAATCTAGGCGGTATGGCCAAGGCAATCGAGACCGGCCTTCCAAAAATGAGAATCGAAGAGGCTGCAGCAAGGAGACAAGCACAAATCGATTCTGGAAAAGAAACCATTATCGGCGTTAACAAGTTTCGTCTCGAAAAGGAAGAGGCCATTGATATTTTGGATATTGATAATACAGCAGTTCGATTAAAACAAATTGAGAAATTAACCAGCTTGAAGGCTGGTCGTGATGATGTAAAGGTAGTAGAAGCGTTGGCAGCTTTAACAAAAGGTGCTGAAACTGGCGAAGGAAACTTGTTAGAACTTGCGGTTCAAGCTGCAAGAGTTCGCGCCACCTTAGGTGAGATTTCTGATGCGATTGAGAAGGTTTCCAGCAGACATAAAGCTGTGATTCGCTCTATTAGCGGGGTCTACAGTAAAGCATTTTCAAATGAAGAGGAAATAAGCGAAGTGAAAAAGATGACCGATGAATTTCTTGAGAACGAAGGCAGAAGACCAAGAATTCTAATTGCAAAAATGGGTCAGGACGGACATGACCGTGGTGCCAAGGTCATTGCTACCGCCTTCGCTGACCTGGGGTTTGATGTTGATATCGGTCCATTATTCCAAACTCCGGAAGAAACGGCCATGCAGGCAGTAGAAAACGATGTTCATGTTATCGGAATGAGCTCATTGGCCGCAGGTCACAAGACCTTATTGCCGCAGCTTGCTCTTGAGTTAAGAAAGCTCGGTCGTGAAGACATATTGATCGTCATTGGCGGTGTTATCCCAGCACAGGACTATCAATTTTTATATGACAATGGAGCATCAGCTATATTCGGACCAGGAACAATTATCCCAGTTGCCGCCCAAAAGGTGATAAAAGAAATTTATAAGCAGCTTGGCTATGAGGAAGTGGAAAAATAGATGTCTGAGGATCTGAAACCGGAGTGGAGCGACCCGAATAACCCGGATAAATTCTCCAGCGTAATTAAACGGGGACAGGAGCAGGAAGGTCAGCCAGTCACCATTGAAAGAAATACCGTCTTTCAGAAACGCAAGTCTATGGAACCAAGTATTGAAGCATTAGTAGATGGAGTTCTCTCAGGAAACAGAGGCCAGCTCGCTCGCGCCATCACACTGGTTGAAAGTAATGCTGAACAACATTTTCATAAGGCACAGGAGCTTCTCCAAAAGCTCTTGGTTCACAGTGGAAAAGCGATTAGAATTGGGATAACGGGTGTGCCTGGTGCTGGAAAAAGTACATTTATCGAAGCGTTCGGCACCTACCTTTGTGACCTGGGTTTACGAGTGGCAGTACTAGCTATCGATCCGAGTTCAAGTCTCTCGGGTGGTAGTATTCTTGGTGATAAAACGAGGATGGAGCAATTGTCGCGAAATCCAAGGGCTTTTATCCGACCATCACCAACGGCGGGAAAGCTGGGTGGAGTACATCGAAAAACTAGAGAAGCGATGTTAATTTGCGAAGCCGCAGGCTTTGATGTGATTTTGATTGAAACTGTCGGAGTGGGCCAAAGCGAAGTGATTGTTAGAGACATGGTGGACTTTTTTATGCTTCTCGTCCTAACTGGTGCTGGTGATGAGTTACAGGGGATGAAGAAAGGAATTATGGAGCTAGCCGACGCTGTACTTGTACATAAAGCAGATGGGTCGAATAAAGAGAAAGCGGAGCAGACAAGAAAAGAATATAGCCGTATCCTGCACTTTCTACACCCTGCTACAAAGGGGTGGTCATCAAAGGCTTATACCTGTTCCTCCCTAACTGGGGAGGGTATTAAAGAGATTTGGGACGTCATTAGGGAATTTGAAGCGAAAGGAAACTCCTCTGGAGTGTTTACGGAAAGACGAAAAAGCCAGCAGCGTGATTGGATTTATTCGTTAATCTCTGATCAACTTCATTACAGCTTCTTCCACCATCAAGAAGTGAAGCTCAAACTGCCTCAATTAGAAAACGAAGTAATGGCAGGGGAAATAACTGCTGCCACTGCAGTGGAGATACTATTTAAAGCATTCCTATCAAAATAATGTATCGACTGTTGAGTAGTTGACAGCCATCTTTTTTAGAAAAATAGTCTTATTCATTTGAAAAAAAACCATTTTTACTGTTATCATGTAGTTATATCGACACAAATTTAGGAGTGAAAAGTATGAGCATGGATTTCAATTTTTTCATGAATGATGTTGTGATTCAAGCACGAAATGAGATCTCAGCAGCTGGCTATAAAGAACTAAAAACCCCTGAAGAGGTTGAAGAAGCGCTTGAACAAAAAGGTACAACCTTAGTGATGATTAACTCTGTATGTGGTTGTGCAGGCGGCATTGCACGTCCAGCAGCAGCTCATGCCCTTCATTATGATAAGCGTCCTGACCACCTAGTTACAGTATTTGCAGGACAGGATAAAGAAGCAACAGAAAAAGCACGCAGTTATTTTACAGGTTATCCACCATCCTCTCCATCTTTTGCTTTATTAAAAGACGGAAAGATCGTATCCATGGTAGAAAGACACCAAATTGAAGGCTACGATCCAGCAACTGTTGTAGCTAGACTGCAAAAAGAATTCGAAGACAATTGTGAAGAACTATAATCATTAGTTAAAAGGGCTGATTTCCATAATAGGGAGTTAGCTCTTTTTTTATATTAAAAAAGTAATTATAAATTTTAATAAATATACTTGCATAATTATTCTGCCTCGTGTTAAAATTCATTACGTTGCATAAATATTAAACTTTCAACTCTATAAAGCTAGTAAAGGTTGTTTTGATTTTTAAATTTTAATTTTCAGAAAATTATAGGAGGAAAACATATGAAAAAAGTATTAGGTTTATTCTTAACATTAATTTTAGCTGTGGGCGTACTGGCAGCATGTGGTGAAACGAAAGATGATGATAATTCAGGTGATAAAAAGACGCTAGTGATGGCGACGTCAGCGGATTATGCGCCGTTTGAATATATTGAATCAGATAAAAGTGACGAAATTATTGGCTTTGATGTTGATTTAGGTAATGCGATTGCTGGAAAGCTTGGCTATGAAGTTGAAGTAAAAGATATGGATTTTGGCGGTTTGATTCAGGCACTTAAATCTGGACAAGCAGACTTTGTATTGTCGGGAATGACGCCAACGGAAAAAAGAAAGAAAAATGTAGATTTCAGTGATATCTACTATTCAGCACAGCACATGGTTATTTCTAAAAAAGAAAGTGGAATTGCAACAGTAGAAGATTTAAAAGATAAAACAGTTGGCGTTCAGTTAGGTTCTATTCAAGAAGGTAAAGCAGAAGAAATTAATGAAACTGTAGCTATTAAAGTAGAAAATCGTAACCGTATCCCAGAGCTTATTCAGGAACTGAAAGCCGGTCGTTTTGACGCTATCATTATTGAAGACACAGTGGCTAAAGGATATCTTGATAAAGAAGCGGATTTAACTAACTTCACCCTTAGCGATGACCCAGAAGAAGCAGGATCTGCGATTGCTTTTCCAAAGGATAGCGAGCTAACAGAGCAATTTAACCAAGAGCTTCAAAAAATGAAAGAAAACGGTGAATTACAAGAATTGATTGTTAAATGGTTCGGTGGGGAAAACTAAGTTATATCCAAGACGTTCAGA
The DNA here is from genome assembly GCF_047237705.1 of Neobacillus canaveralius. Taxonomy (NCBI): domain Bacteria; kingdom Bacillati; phylum Bacillota; class Bacilli; order Caryophanales; family Bacillaceae; genus Neobacillus; species Neobacillus canaveralius. The sequence goes on from NZ_JBDFLL010000001.1 coordinate 1,787,318, forward strand.
AGTCTTCTGAACGTCTTACTCATTTTATTATTTAGAGAGGACGGCTGTTGAATGAACTTAGATTTCACGCAATTCATTCCTTCGATGCCATATATTTTAGAGGGAATACTAGTTACACTTAGAATTGTCATTCTAGCAGGGATATTAGGATTTATTTTAGGGATTATTCTTTCGTTATTTAAAATTAGTAAGTTTAAGTATCTTGGCTGGTTTGCGGATGCATATACTTCAATTTTCCGAGGTACACCATTAGTACTACAATTAATGCTCATTTATTATGGTTCGCCGCAGTTAATTGGCTATCAAATTGAACCATATACAGCTGCGATTCTTTCGTTTGCGCTTAATTCTGGTGCTTACATATCTGAAATTATCAGAGCCGGGATTCTGGCGATCGATAAGGGGCAGCAAGAAGCCGCAATGGCTCTAGGTGTGCCTTACAGAAAAATGATGTGGGATATCATTCTGCCGCAAGCTCTTAAAAACATCCTTCCAGCATTAATGAATGAATTTATTTCATTAACCAAAGAATCTGCGATTGTTACTACAATCGGAGTAATGGATATTATGCGTCGTTCTTATCAGGTTGGAGCAGAAAACTATTCATTCTTCGAACCATTATTGATTGCTGGTCTAATCTATTACTTAATGGTCGTGACTTTGACCTTCCTAGGAAAAGCCGTTGAAAGGAGAATGAGACGCAGTGATTAAGGTAGAAAATTTGCATAAAAATTACGGTAAGCTTGAAGTATTAAAGGGAATTTCCACAACCATCGAAGCAGGAGAAGTTGTGGCAATTATTGGACCATCTGGTTCAGGAAAGTCAACCTTCCTGCGCTGCATGAACCTTCTTGAAAACCCAACAAGTGGAAGAATTCTGGTAGGGGACCAAGATGTCACAGATAAAAAGACTAATATCATGAAGGTACGGCAGAATGTTGGTATGGTTTTTCAACATTTTCATTTATTCCCGCATAAAACGGTATTAGAGAACCTTACCTATGCTCCAATAAAGGTTAAAGGATTATCTAAAGCAGAAGCAGAAAAGACTGCATTTGATTTGTTAGAACGAGTTGGATTATCGGAAAAAGCAAATGAATACCCCACGAGATTATCTGGCGGACAAAAGCAGCGGGTTGCAATTGCAAGGGCATTAGCAATGGAGCCTGACGTTATGCTTTTTGATGAACCAACATCAGCGCTTGATCCAGAAATGGTGAAGGAAGTATTAGAGGTTATGAAATCCCTCGCGCATACAGGGATGACAATGGCGATTGTGACGCACGAAATGGGCTTTGCCCGTGAGGTAGCGGACCGAGTTCTTTTTCTTGATGGAGGAGTGCTGGTAGAAGATGCAGCGCCGCAAGAGTTTTTCACAAACCCCAAGAGCAAGCGGGCACAAGATTTCTTGCAAAAAATGCTCTAAAAAGGATAAGCTAAAGATGGTCTATTTGGATCATCTTTTTTTTTATTATTATAAGGGAGTATTCTATGAAATTTCGAATTGGTTACAGAACATTAAAAACAGCCGCAGGCACGGCCATTTCCATTCTAATTGCCCAACAGCTCGGTCTAGACAACTTTGCATCTGCAGGTATATTAACGATTCTTTGTATTCAAGTAACGAAAAGGAGATCATTACGAACAGCTTGGGACCGTTTTTTAGCCTGTGTTTTGGTTATGCCATTTTCTGCACTCTTTTTTGAAGGAATTGCTTATCATCCAATCGTTATTGGAGTCATGCTATTATTTTTTATTCCGACAGTGGTTATGCTTAAAGCTACGGATGGAGTCGTTACCAGTAGTGTTATTATCTTACATATATATTTAGCAAACAAGATTTCCATAGATCTTTTTATTAATGAACTTGGTGTTATTATCACTGGTATTGGTGTTGCACTGTTGATAAATGTCTATATGCCAAGCGTAGATCAAAAATTAAGGCATTTTCAAAGTAGAATTGAAGGCAATTTTAAAGTGATATTTTGTGAGATGGTTAACTATCTGAGAACCGGTGACAGTGACTGGTCTGGTATGGAAATTACCGAAACAGCACAGGTACTGGATGAAGCGAAATCAATGGCATTTCTAGAGATAGAAAATCATGTATTAAGGGAAGAAAATGACTATTATTATTACTTTAGAATGAGAGAAAAGCAATTTGAAATACTAGAACGTGTTTTACCGATTGTAACTTCGCTTACTGTGACGTTACCACAAGGAAAAATGATTGCTGAATTTCTTCAAGAATTATCCGAAAATATTCAACCTGGAAATACGGCGCATATTTATCTTGATAAATTGAAAGAGATGAAAAAAGAATTTGAAGAAATGGAGCTGCCTAAAACAAGGGAAGAATTTGAGGTGCGTGCTGCACTACTTCAATTAGTAAAAGAGATGAATGAGTATCTGATCATTAAAAGTACCTTTAATACAACAAAATGGAATAAATTGAGAAAAATAGAAGCAAACTAAGGAAAAAATGGCAGGTGGATTTTATGATAAAGATACTATCGCCAATCCTGTTTGCTTTTTTTATTTCACCTCTGTGGCCGCTAGGACCGAATCCTCTCCCTGGTGACCCTTTTGTAATTGTTAATAAAGCAACAAATGAAATGGCATTGATTGACGAAAACAAGGTTCAAACCGTTGTGAGTGTTGGTACTGGTAAAACGAAGGAGTTAACTCCAGAAGGGCTATTTACGATAACGGTAAAAGCAGAAGACCCATACTATCGCAGGAAGGATATTCCAGGAGGTGACCCCAAAAACCCACTTGGATCGAGATGGATAGGTTTTGATGCGCAAGGGACAGATGGAAGAATATACGGAATTCATGGTACTAATCAGCCTGCCTCTATAGGAAGATATGTTTCACAGGGATGCATTCGTACACAGAATGAAGTGATTTCTTCCCTATACCCCTTAATTCCATTAGGGACAAAAATATTAGTCACTTCCACGAAAAAATCATTTGAGCAGCTTGCGAAAGAAAATGGAGCTATACAATAAATAGTAAAAGGGACTGTTCTTTGGAACAGTCCCTTGTCTATGTTTTTATTAAATAAATTGAGCAATCCCAATTAAGAGAGTTGAGGCTAACATAGCGATTAGCATTAAATATACAACTATTTTTCTGGTTCTCTTCTTATTCAAAGTGGGTTCCCCCTTTATATTATTTAGCTTTTCTTATATTTTACAGGGAAAAGCAGAATTGAACAATGGAACAAGCTCTCATTTTGGGAAGGAATTATGAATTTTTTAGCGAATATGGTAGATGTCAAAACTATTTAAATTATTAAAAAAAGAGGGGTATTAATGATTAAAAAAGTTGACCATATTGGAATTGCTGTACGTTCGATTGAGACCACACTTCCTTTTTATACAGAGGTCCTCAAGCTTCCTTTATTGGGGATAGAAGAAGTAGAAAGTCAAAAGGTTAGAGTTGCCTTTCTGAAAGCAGGGGAAATGAAACTGGAGCTTTTAGAACCAACATCAGAGGAAAGTACAATAGCCCAATTTATTAAAAAACGTGGTGAGGGGATGCACCATATTGCTTTGGGTGTTAACTCTATAGAAGAAAGAATACTAGAGATGAAAGAAAACGGGATTCGCATGATTGATGAAGAGCCAAGGATTGGTGCTGGAGGGGCACATATTGCCTTCATGCATCCCAAGTCAGCATCGGGAGTATTGGTCGAGCTATGCGAAAAGAAGGAGTGAAGGGGTAAATGATAGACATCTACGAGAAAATAAATGAATTATATGATAAACGCCGGGAAGTGGAGCTTGGAGGCGGTGACGAAAGAATTGAAAAACAGCATGAGAAGGGGAAATTAACAGCAAGAGAACGAATTGAGCTATTAGTAGATAAAGGATCATTCGTTGAGTTAAGTCCATTCATTGAGCACAGAACGAATGATTTTGGTCTAGATGAACAGAAAGGTCCTGGAGATGGTGTTGTAACCGGATATGGAAAAGTAAATGGCCGGCCAATCTACTTATTTTCGCAAGATTTTACCGTGTTCGGCGGGGCACTAGGGGAAATGCATGCAAAAAAAATCTCCAATGTAATGGATTTAGCTGCTAAAAACGGAACACCGTTTGTTGGCCTAAATGATTCTGGAGGAGCACGAATTCAAGAAGGTGTTGTTTCACTAGACGGCTACGGTCATATCTTTTATCGGAATGCCATTTATTCTGGGGTAATTCCGCAAATTTCTGTCATCATGGGACCTTGTGCCGGTGGTGCTGTTTATTCACCTGCCATTACTGATTTTGTATTTATGGTTGAAAAAACAAGCCAAATGTTTATTACAGGTCCAAAAGTAATTGAAACCGTAACGGGTGAGAAGATATCTGCTGAGGACCTTGGGGGTGCTCATGTTCATAATAGTATTAGTGGAAATGCGCATTTTGAAGCTGCTTCCGAGCAGGAAGTATTAGAAGATGTTCGCAAGCTTCTCAGCTATCTTCCGCAAAATAATGAAGAAAAGCCTCCACGTCTTCCGGTACACGAAGAAAATGATTACCGTCCAGACTTGACGGATGTTATCCCCTTTGATGCTATTCGTCCTTATGACGTTCGAAAAGTAATTGAACAAGTTGCGGATGCGGACTCATTTATGGAAATTCAACAAAACTTTGCGAAAAATATTGTTGTTGGTTTTGCACGGATTAAAGGTGAAAGTGTCGGTCTTGTGTGCAACCAGCCTAAGGTTATGGCGGGGGGGCTTGATATCAATTCCTCAGATAAAGCAGCAAGATTTATTCGTACGTGTGATTCGTTTAATATCCCGATTATTACCTTTGAAGATGTAACTGGATTTTTCCCAGGAGTTAAACAGGAGCATGGAGGTATTATCCGCCACGGTGCAAAGATCCTGTATGCTTATTCGGAAGCAACTGTTCCGAAGCTGACTGTTATTTTAAGAAAAGCGTATGGAGGAGCATATGTAGCCCTTAATAGCAAGTCTATTGGAGCTGACTTAGTCTTTGCTTGGCCAAATGCTGAGATTGCCGTAATGGGCCCACAGGGTGCTGCTAATATCATTTTTGCGAAAGAGATCCAAAATAGTGATAATCCTGAAATGGTTAGACAACAGAAAATTGAAGAATATCGTGAAAAGTTTGCCAATCCATATGTGGCGGCTAGCAGAGGGATGGTCGATGATGTCATTGACCCGCGTGAAACGAGGATAAAAATAATCCAAGCATTAGAAATGCTTCGAAACAAAAAAGAATCTAGACCGTTCAAGAAACACGGGAATATACCACTTTAATCAATCATTTGAAGACAAGTATCCGAAGGAGTATACTTGTACAGTGAGTACATAAAACGGAGGGTTATTCAGATGATTAATCATGAACGTCTTTTAAATGAATTTTTAGAGCTTGTACAAATCGATTCTGAAACTAAATATGAAACTGAAATTGCAAAAGTGTTAAAACAAAAGTTTATAGATTTAGGTCTTGATGTTTTCGAAGATGATACAACCGCTATAACAGGACATGGAGCAGGTAACTTAGTTTGTACACTTGCTGCCACTAAAGATGGTGTTGATCCTATATACTTCACTTCCCATATGGATACAGTCGTTCCAGCAAGAGGTGTTAAGCCAACTATAAAAGACGGCTATGTCGTCACAGATGGAACAACTATCTTAGGTGCTGATGATAAAACTGGTTTATCAGTAATGCTTGAAACCATCCGTGTCTTAAAAGAACAAAATATTCCTCATGGACAAATCCAATTTATTATCACGGTGGGTGAAGAATCTGGCCTTGTAGGGGCAAAAGCACTTGACCCTTCCTTGGTGAAAGCCAAGTATGGCTATGCCTTAGACAGTGATGGTTTAGTAGGTAATATTGTGGTTGCCGCTCCTACCCAAGCTAAGATTAAAGCGGTCATTTACGGAAAAACTGCTCATGCTGGTGTTGCACCTGAAAAAGGAGTTTCAGCGATCACGATTGCAGCAAAATCGATTGCGAGAATGCCATTAGGCAGAATTGACTCAGAAACAACTGCAAATATCGGCCGCTTCGAAGGCGGTACACAAACGAATATCGTTTGTGACCGTGTAGATATTCTTGCCGAAGCACGTTCCCTTATTGCTGAAAAAATGGAGGCTCAAGCGGCAAAAATGAAAGAAGCCTTTGAAACAGTAGCCGCTGAAATGGGCGGAAGAGCTGAAGTTGAAGTTGTGGTAATGTATCCTGGGTTTAAATTTGGCGAAGGCGATCAAGTAGTTGAGATTGCACGTAAGGCAGCAGCAAAAATTGGTCGCAGTTGTGAATTACAGCATAGCGGCGGCGGAAGTGACGCCAACGTTATTGCAGGCTTTAATATTCCAACTGTTAACTTGGCTGTCGGTTATGAAGATATTCATACTACCAATGAACGGATGCCGATTGAAGAATTAAACAAGCTTGCAGAAATGACAATTGCCATTATTGAAGAAGTTACAAATCAATAAGGATGTTCACTTACAAAAAAGTCGAAATTAGATAAAAAAGTTGGAAATTGAACAAAGAAGTCGGAAATAGACACCAAACGGTTCTTAGATGGAACTAATGTAGTTAAAGAAATTTCTTTTAGTCCAAAAAACATTAAATTTCGCATCTCTGTAATAACAGAGGTGTTTTTTCAATTTCGCTAATGAAATGGAATCTATTAATTATAAAACTTAAGACTCTTATCATTGGAATTCTTATAAAACAATCTTTTGGAAATTTTTACCTCTACATCGAGTTTCACAAAAATAAGTTTTTTATAAAATGTTTTTTGAAAATGACAGAATTAAAGTTTAAAAATTTTAAAAACGCAAAGGGAATTAAAAAGGTAATTAGGTGTAAATAGGGAGAAAAGTTAACCTTTAACATTATTAATATAATTTTCTCAATTCATTAAATAAATTGACAGTTATCGAGAAGCATAATATAATCAAATTCAATCAAGAACATTCAAATTCAAGCAAATTTAATCAGATTTAACAGAGTATTAAACCACGAAAAACACTTACCACATATTTGAAACCGCTAACAAAATGAAGTTCCTATCAAGAGGATTAAACAAAATGATTCACGCACATCTTAGGAAAATGACTCACAATAGAACTTCTTAAGGGAGGTGATACAGTAACGGAATTGTAAGCGTTAACACTTGCGTCCCTCAATATTTGTCTTGCTATGGAGTATCGTTTTTATCAATTAAATTTCGGTAGGGTCAAAAGTCTATGAAAACTAAATAAGTATCAAGAATTTATCCACTATTTAGGAGGGTAATTCCACGCAATCGCTGTAACCTAAATTACCCTTAGATTTCAGGGGATGGCAATTTTTTTTGCTTGAAAAGCCCTCAAGCGGGTATTTTATTGCCTATTTCTTATTAAAGTTTTGACAATACGTAAATTCCGTAGGAGGGGTAATATGGAAACAAATAAGTCTATTAAAAAATCAAATTTAATAGAACGACGGAACTTTATATTAGGATTATTTATTTGGTTATTAACATTTTTAAGCGGTTTTCCTTTTAAGGTAAAAAAAGTAAGTGCTCTCACTCCTCAAACTATGACACTAAACCCAGTAGATTATGGAGCAAAGTTAAATGACCCCACTTTTCGTCGCAACGCAGATATTATTAATGATCTTATTAATGCTATGCCTCCATCAGGAGGAGTCATTGAATTACCAGCAGGAGAAATGTGGATTTATGACAAAATTAAAATTAATCGCTCTTATGTGACAATCAGAGGCGTTAATGCGGGTACACGTTCGCATGTCGATGTCGAAGAACAACCAGGTCTAGATCATCCAGGTGGGGGAAGTAAACTTGTATTAGGTGATGGATGTACAATAGGTATCATTTCTGAAAAACGTGATGGAGCACCACGAGTATCTTCGATTCAACTGGAAAACTTTTTGATTCAAGGTCGTGCCACAGATAAAGGTCAAATTGCTGTTAATATCGAACATGATAATGATGCAGTTCGTATTATTGGTGTTTCAATAATCGCCGTGGGTATGGGTTTACGATTATTAGGAGCTGACGCATGCACAGTAAGAGGCTGTTGGATTTCAGAAGTTCATGATGGACTTCATTCACTCGGTTCTTCTCAGCAATTATTAGTAGCCAATAACTACTTTGGATCACAACCGGGAGGAAGAAGTGTATATTTAGAAAATCCTGAATGGGCAAATATAGTAGGTAACAACATCTATCCTGATGGACATGTATGTTTAGAAGCTAAAGGAGCCAAAAATTGTACGTTTACAGGAAATAATATCCAAAGCTACTATACTGGTGCTGTTATTATTAAAGGAGATGGAAATTTGTTTTCTGGAAAAGTCCAGGCGCGCAGATCTTCGGGTAACTGGTTACCGGACCCTATTGGTCGTGATGGTCTTTATGGACTGATTCATGTTGATGGAAATGATAATCATATCACTGCGTCATCTATCAATTCTGACCAACCAGAAAATGACACTCGTATCTTAATTCTGGGTGGTAATGGAAACTGGGTGACTAATACCAAGATTTATGGTAGGGCTTCGAATCGAAAAGTTGTAGTTAATGGTTCATGCGTGGATACGCGTATTGTTCATTCTGCGTCATCGCTTGATGTAGATAAAGCTAATTCGAATACATCAATCGTTTGGTAACTTGCTGCTCTGCTAACTTTCTAATAATAAGGACGGTGTTGCTTAGGCGTTAAAAGAATAAATCCTATCATAAAATGGAATTTATTTTATTTTTCTGAAAAAAACGTTGAAACGCTTCCAATATGGTGATATTATAGGTTTATGGAAATAGTGAAACGTTTCCAAAACAAAAATAATAAATCACTTTATTACTGGAGGTATGGTAGTGCCAAGTATTAAAGATGTTGCGGAACTAGCGGGGGTTGGAGTTGGCACTGTTTCACGAGTCATAAACAATCATCCAGCCGTAAAGTCCAAAACACGTGAGAAAGTAAATGCAGCCATCAAACAATTAAATTATGTTCCAAACGAAGTAGCAAGAAACTTTAAAATGCAAAAATCAACAATGGTTGCATTATTGCTTCCGAGTATATGGCATCCATTTTTCTCGGAACTTGCCTATTATATTGAAGATGAGCTGGATCGGGAAGGCTATAAATTGATGCTTTGCAATAGTGGTGGCAGGCCTGACAAGGAGCTTTATTATTTAGATATGCTCAATCAAAATAAAGTAGCCGGTATTATAGGCATTACCTATAATGATATAGAAGATAGTGTCAGTACAGATATTCCGATTATTAGTTTGGACCGGCATTTGGGAAAAAAAATCACTTGCGTCACTTCTGATAACTATACAGGCGGTCGGATTGCTTTACAGGAGCTAGTGAAGTCCGGGGCTACAAAAGTGGCTTACTTAGGGGTAACAAGTTCAGCTTATAGTGAAGTTTTACTAAGGAAGTCAGGTTTTATTGATGAGGCAAAGATACAAGGGATCGAATTCAGTACCTATGAGGAACATGATGAAGTATATGAAGACAATTCATTCTTTGAAAATTTCTTTAATCTGCCTCACCACCAGAACGTAAATGGAATATTTGCTAATACTGATATACTTGCTGCTAAATATATTGATAAAGCTAAGCTATATGGGTTACGAACTCCAGAGGATGTTAAAGTAATCGGATATGATGGTATCCAAGATAATAAGCTGTTTCGTCCTATTTTATCTACGATTCGACAGCCAGTCGAAGAAATGGCAAGGATGTCTGTAAAACTACTCTTAAGAAAGATTGAGGGAGAATTGTTAGAGCAAGAGATTTATCGAATACCTGTCATGTTTAGAAGAGGAGAAACGACGTAGGGTTTTATTTTTTGGTCTTTAATGGAAACGTTTCAATTTGCCAGTATTGTAGATTGAGCGAGTACTTTTTATAAAATGTGAGAATAACATTATAGACCAAATTTTTTTATTTCACTTTGGAAACGTTTCAAAAATGATAAGAGGCGCAGAAATAACAAAATAAACGTGAAAGTGAGGCAAGGATATGGAAATGGCAAGGAAGGCAAATTCTGTTATCGATTCACCTGCCAAAGTAAAAAGAGGATTAAAGTTTAAAAAGATCTTTAGTAATTACCAGCTCTACTTATTTCTATTACCCGCATTAATTTATTTTATTGTTTTTCATTACCTCCCAATGTATGGCATTCTAATTGCATTTAAAGATTTTGTAGCCACAAAAGGGATTTTGGGAAGTCCGTGGGTAGGATTTAAACATTTTGAAAGGTTTTTTGAATCCTTTCAATTTTGGACACTGATTAAAAATACACTCGGACTTAGTGTGGTCCAATTAATCGTTGGTTTTCCTCTTCCGATATTCCTAGCACTTATGTTAAATCAAATTAGAAGCGAGAAATACAAACGTTTTGTTCAAACCGTAGTATATGCGCCGCATTTTATCTCGGTAGTAGTGTTAGCAGGAATGATCTTTGTTTTCTTTTCGAATAACGGTTTGATTAATAATATTATTCTGTTATTTGGCGGAGATCCGATATCGTTTATGGCAAAACCAGAATGGTTTAAACCATTATACATAGCATCCGGAGTCTGGCAGGAAACAGGATGGGCCGCGATTATTTACCTGGCTGCACTTGCAGGGGTCAGCCCTGAACTACATGAAGCAGCAGTAATGGATGGAGCAAATAAATGGCAGCGTATCTTTCATGTTGATATACCAGCCATTATGCCAACGGCCGTTATCTTATTAATCCTGTCCGTAGGCGGCATTATGAATATCGGCTTTGAAAAGGCTTACCTTTTACAAACGCCTATGAATCAGCCGTCAGCAGAAATTATACCAACTTATGTATACAAAATGGGGTTACAACAAGCACAATATAGTTTCGCTGCTGCAGTAGGATTATTTAATGCAGTGATTAACTTAATTTTATTAATAGCTGTTAATAAGTTTTCGAAAAAATTATCAGGGACAGGATTATGGTAAGGGGGGTGCAACAATCATGAGTTTACTAGCATTGAAGAATAAGAAGATTACAAGAAGATCTAAGGAAGATCGTGTCTTTGATATCATAAATGTTTTTCTGACTGCGATGATTCTAATTTTGGTAGTGTATCCATTGTACTTTATCGTCATTGCTTCCTTTAGTGATCCAAATATGATTTACGAAGGGAAGGTATGGTTGCTGCCGAAAGAAATCACTTTCGAAGGATACGAACGGATATTCAGAGACAGTAAGATTTGGCTCGGTTATAAGAACTCTATCATCTATACGGTTGTTGGTACGTTCGTAAATGTAGGATTTACTTTAATGGCAGCTTACGCCTTATCCCGAAAAGATTTATATGGAAGAAACGTGTTCATGTTCTTATTTCTAATGACGATGTTTTTCTCAGGAGGGTTAATTCCTACTTATTTAGTAGTGAAAAATCTAGGCTTACTTAACACAATGTGGGCGCTAATCTTACCAAAGGCAGTAGCCGTTTGGAATGTGATTGTAGCCAAAACCTATTTTGAAACTAGTATTCCAAATGAACTTTTAGAAGCGGCTAAAATGGATGGATGTTCCGATGCGAAATTTTTTGCGAAGATTGTCCTGCCACTATCCAAACCGATTGTTGCCGTAATGGTGTTATTCTATGCAGTTGGCCACTGGAATTCCTATTTTGATGCACTAATCTACTTGAATAATGAAAACTTATATCCGCTGCAGTTAATATTACGAAATATCTTAATTCAAAATCAGGCATCAACCATGATGATTAGTGATCTAGATTCGTTAGCAGCGAAACAAAGAGTTTCTGAATTGATTAAATATGGTGTAATTATTGTTGCTTCTGTTCCGCTATTAATCGTATATCCTTTTGTCCAAAAGTATTTTGTTAAAGGTGTTATGATTGGCGGAATTAAAGGTTAATAAAAAAACTTATAAAATTGAGGGGGAAACAAAATGCTTAAATCAATGAAAAAAAGAATGGTGAAGAACAAGAAGAAAGTATCAATGGCTTTGGTTTTAGGATTAACTGCATCGCTCGCTTTGACTGGATGTACCAACAATGAGTCCGCAGGATCAGATAAAGCAGAAAAGGTAGCCTTTAATGAAACAGGTTTACCGATTGTTGATAAACAAGTTACGTTAAACATTGTTTCACCAAAGGCAGCCTTAGCACCTGATTATTCAGAAATGGTCATATTTGACCGACTTCAAGAAGCAACGAACGTTAAGATTAAATGGAATAATATCCCTGGTGATGGATACCAAGAAAAGAAAAATTTAATGCTGGCAAGTGGCGACCTGCCAGATGCGTTCTATGCGTCAGGATTTAGTGATCATGACCTCATACAGTATGGTCAGAATGGTACTATTATACCACTAGAAGATTTAATCGACAAATATGCACCTAATTTAAAGAAACTATTTGAGCAAAGACCGGATTTGAAAAAAGTTGTAACCGCACCAGATGGCCATATTTATTCCTTACCACGTGCGGAAGAAATGGATTTAGTTGGAATGCCTAACATTATGTTTATTAATAAAGTTTGGTTAGATAAACTTGGTCTTGCAATGCCAACAACATTGGAAGAATACCATGATGTGTTAAAAGCATTTAAAGAAAAGGATCCGAACGGTAACGGAAAGCAAGACGAAATCGGTTTAACTTTCTGGTATAACGGCTGGTGCGGTAACGAGGGAGACCTAATTGGATTATTTGGCTTGCCAGATTCATCATTTGAAGCAGATCATCGCGTCGTGAGAGATGGAAAAGTAATCTATGCAGCAGTACAGCCAGAATTTAAAGAAGCGATCAATTATTATAATGGCTGGGTGAAAGAAGGTTTAATTGACCCTGAAGTAGCAACGCAAAAAACGGAACAAATTTTTGCAAAAGGGAAGACAGAAGATCCGACGTTAGGCTCTTTCATCTGGTGGGAAAATACTGAAGTTGTCGGAACCGATCGAGTGAAGGATTACGTTGTTTTACCGCCTTTAAAGGGTAAAGATGGCAAGATTGTCATTGGCCGTTCAAATTATTCTGAGTATGGCAGAGATGCATTTGTTGTTACGTCAGCGAACAAAAACCCTGAGTTAACAATGCGTTGGGTGGATGAATTGTATGAACCAAAAATGTCTGCCCAAGTTAACTGGGGTCCAATCGGTGAAATATATGAGGAAGATGCAAATGGTATGTTAGTAAATAAAGAGCTTCCTGCCGGTGTTGCAATGGGTGAATTACGTCAAAAGGTTGCCCCAGGTGGTCCATTTGTTGTCTTGAAAGATCACTTTGGCAGTGTGGTAGACATGGAGCCAAGAGCAAAAGAGAGATTAGCCATTCTTGATGAGTATTACAAGCCACATATGGTCCAAGAAAACTATCCATCTATCTTCTTTAGCCCAGAAGAACTAGAAATTATTAACACGATTGAGCCAGAAATCAAAACTTTTGTGAAGCAAAAAGAAGCTCAATGGTTGGTAGAGGGTGGAATTGAGAAAGAATGGGGTGCGTATGTTAAGCAATTAAACGATATGGGACTTGAAAAATTAATGGATGTTTACCAAAAAGGCTTGGATCGTTATAACAAACAATAATTCTTATAAAGCCAGACATCCTACCCGTCTGGCTTTTCTTTTCAATAGGCTGTGTAAAAGCTAAATGTTGATATTTGCACTCTGTTGATTTGCGCGGAAGGCACGAAGACTCCTGCAGGAGTACGGAGCTGGTGAGACCCCGCAGGCGCTAGCGCCGAGGAGGCTCACCGCAACGCCTGCGGAAAGCGAAGTGCCTCGTGACAGGCAAAGAACGCCCGTCACTGCGATGATTATTCTAAGAAGCTTTCCTTAGTGGAGCGCAAATCAACAGACAAATTTAACACAGCCTTTCAATAAGCAGAAAAAGGATGATAGATATGTATGATGTTACCGCTTTAGGGGAGTTATTAATTGATTTCACACCTACAGGCCATTCTAATCATGGAAATATCTTATTTGAAACAAATCCTGGAGGAGCACCATGCAATGTATTGGTTGCACTATCCCGATTAAATATGAAAACGGCGTTTATTGGGAAAGTGGGCAATGACCAATTTGGTCACATTTTGAAGGGTGTTCTGCAAGACCTAAACATTGATACTAGTAATCTCTTATTCTCTGAAACGGTAAATACAACCTTAGCCTTTGTTCATTTAGACGAGAAAGGTGACCGATCTTTTAGTTTTTACCGAAATCCTGGAGCGGATATTTTGCTGGATAAAAATGAAATCAATGAGGAGACGATAAAACAATCTCAGATTTTTCATTTTGGATCATTATCATTAACAAATGAGCCTTCAGCGACAGCAACTATTACTGCGTTAGAATTTGCAAAAAAACATAAAGTATTGATTTCGTATGACCCTAATTTGCGTATACCTCTATGGCGCTCGCTTGATGAGGCTAAGCAGCAAATAAAAAAGGGATTTGAGTATGCAGACATCGTGAAACTGTCTGAGGAAGAACTCGAATTTTTGACAGGTTATCGTGATGTGATAAAAGGGACAGAAATTTTACAGGAACTGTATGGTACATCTGTTATCTTTGTTACCTTAGGACAGAATGGCTGCTTTTATAGAAACAAGCATGTTTATGGCAACAAAGAGGGATTTAAAGCAAATGTAGTGGATACAACTGGAGCAGGCGATGCCTTCGTTGGGGGTGCCTTATATAAACTACTTACTATGAAAAAATCTTTAGATTTATTAAATCATGCTGATTTTGAAGAAATAGTTACGTTTGCAAATGCAATGGGAGCACTTACAACAGAAGGGAAAGGTGGAATCCCGAGTATCCCATCAAGGGAACAACTGGTTAATTTTTTGAAAGAGAATAATAGTTATTCATGGAATGACTATGAATGAAAGGAAGAACGAAATTATATGAATAATGTCATAGAAAAACAGAATTATCTCGAAAAATACCGTCCACAATATCACTTCTCACCAGCGAGTAATTGGATGAATGATCCAAATGGGATGGTGTTCTATAATGGAGAATATCATCTTTTTTATCAATATCATCCAAATGGAACTACATGGGGTCCAATGCATTGGGGACATGCTGTAAGTAAAGATCTTGTTCATTGGGAACACCTTCCAATCGGTTTGGCACCAGATGAGAATGGAATGATTTTTTCAGGTAGTGCCGTCGTGGATTGGAACGACTCTAGTGGCTTTTTTGATGGGAAATTAGGTTTAGTAGCCATTTTCACACATGCAGATACTTATCCAGATTCTAATCATCCAAGACAACGTCAGAGTATTGCATTTAGCAAAGATAATGGACGTACATGGACGAAATATGTGGGAAACCCTGTTCTTCAAGAGGAAAGTATAATAGACTTTCGTGATCCAAAGGTGTTCTGGCACCGTGACACCAATCGTTGGGTAATGGTATTAGCAGCTGGCCAAACCATTAGAATTTATACTTCAAAAAATTTAACTTCATGGGAGTTTGCCAGTGAGTTTGGTGAAGGACATGGATCACATGATGGTGTATGGGAGTGTCCCGACCTATTTCAACTACCTGTTGATGGTGATGATAATCAGAAAAAGTGGGTGCTATTTGTCAGTATAGGTGATGATCCTAGCTTACAGGAAGGCTCTAGAACGCAATATTTTATTGGTAATTTTGATGGTAATTCGTTTGTAAATGATTCCTCTCGGGAAACGATTTTATGGATTGACCATGGGCGTGATAATTATGCGGGAGTTAGTTGGTCTGATGTTCCAGCCGAAGACGGGAGAAGGATTTATATTGGCTGGATGAGTAACTGGCGCTATGCAAATGTAACCCCCACAAAAGAATGGCGAAGTGCAATGACTATTCCTAGAGTCCTTGAACTAAAGACCACTGAAGAAGGTATTCGTCTTGTACAAAGCCCGATTCGTGAATTACAAGGTCTTCGGGTTGAAAATGTATCATTACGAAACGAAGCAGTAAAACCTGGTGGAAATCTTTTATCCAACGTTAATAGTAATACATTCGAAATCATTGCGGAGTTTGAAATAGGCTCTGCAACGGAATTTGGGTTCAAGGTTTGTAAGAACAGCAAGGAAGAAACGATCATTGGGTATGATGTTAAAAATAAAAGTTTCTTTGTAGATCGAACAAAATCAGGTGAGGCATCTTTCCACGATTCCTTCGCCGGAAAACATGATAGCAATCTTATATCACAAAAAATGATAAAATTTCATATTTTTGTTGATCGGTCTTCGATAGAATTATTTGGAAATGACGGAGAGTCCGTAATCACCGACCTCATCTTTCCAAACGAAGAAAATAAACAAATGGAACTCTTTGTGAAAAATGGTGAAGTTAAGTTACATTCGTTAGAGTTATATATTTTAAAATCAATTTGGCGGTAATAAAGAGAAATGGTAATTGGGGGATACTAGAATGAAAATTTTTAATAGTAGATTATTTCAGATATTGAATACAGTAGTAGATTTATTTCTATTAAATTTCTTATGGTTCATTACTTCGCTTCCCTTAATTACCTTTTTCCCAGCTACTGCAGCATTGTTTGGTGTTGTTCGAAAACGAATATTACAAAACGAGACGGACGGTATGTTTAAAAATTTCTTTGCAATGTTAAAGGAAAATTTTAAACAAAGTTCAATCCTTTCGGTACTTTGGATTGTGATCGGCATTTTCTTGTTATTTGATTATCGTCTCATTCAGCCAGAATCCTCGATTATTCAACTTATTCTTTATATCATCTTAGTTACTGGCATTTTGTTGTTCTGTTCGTTATCCATATATCTTTTTCCGATTATGGTACATTTTGAACTAAACTGGAAACTCATTATTCGGAATGCCTTTTTCTTCTCACTTATGAATCCAGTCTTAACGATTCTTTTATTGGTCATTGTGGGAGTGTGTTTCACGCTAATCTATTTTTATCCAGTTACGATTTTATTCATCGGTAGTTTCACAGCCTACGCGGTTTATTACCTATGCCAAATATGGTTTAATCAGATCCTTGACCTTAAGAAATCTAACCGCGATTTGTGATACTCAGCACAGCAGGAAAGAGAAAATCGTAATGAAAATTTTCCTAAAAAAGGTGATGGCATGTATCAAATCATAAAGGGGAACAAACTTCTCCATGTGTTTATTATTGTTATATTGACGATTCAATCGTTTATACCTTATTTTACAAGTGTTAAAGCTGCTGCACTTCCGGTGGAAAATAACGAAAACTATCGACCAGGATATCATTTTTCACCAATAAAAAACTGGATGAATGATCCAAATGGAATGGTATATTATAACGGAGAATATCATTTATTTTATCAGCATAATCCCACTGATAAAGTTTGGGGACCGATGTATTGGGGCCATGCCATTAGTAAAGATTTAGTAAACTGGGAGCATTACCCAATTGCTATTTATCCAGATGAAAATGGTTTTGCTTGGTCAGGCAGTGCTGTAGTGGATTATCAAAATACATCTGGTTTGGGGACAAAAGAAAATCCACCAATGGTAGCACTTTATACAAGTGAACTTGGCGGTGATAACCAACATGTAAGCGCTACCTATAGTGTGGATAATGGCAGAAATTGGACAACACTTTCTCAAAATCCAGTTCTAACAATGCCTAATGATCTTAAGGCAAGCAGTGGGGGTTCAGGTGTTTTCCGTGATCCAAAGGTTTTTTGGCACGAGCAAAGCAACCAATGGATCTTTGTCATAACGAGCGGGAAACGAATTGATTTCTATTCATCTAGTAATCTATTAGATTGGAAAAAAGTAAGTGAATTTTCCGATCTAAAAACAGCGGAACAAGGTCTTTGGGAATGTCCGGATTTATTCGAGCTGCCAGTATATGATGCTAACGGGAACCAAACCGGCTCGAAATGGGTTCTAACGGTAAGTATCAATCCCACACCAACTGGTGGAACCGGTATGCATTACTATGTTGGAGATTTCGATGGAACTACATTTACTCCTGGTGAAACCACGGAAGAATTAAAGTGGGCAGACTTCGGAGCTGATTTTTACGCGGCTGTAACATGGAACAATACCGTTAACCAACCAGAAGATGGTCGCCGGATATGGCTTGGGTGGATGAATAATCCTGCTCAATATGCTGGACAAATTCCAACTTCAACCTGGCGTGGTTCTGCCACCATACCCCGCGCGTTATCGTTAGTCCAGAAAGAGGAAGGGATCTTTTTAAAACAACAGCCAATCGAAGAATTAACGAGCTTACGAGATACAGCGGATGAAGTAAAAATTGTGAACAAGAAATTTACTACTGAAAATCTATTAAAGGATATTCATGCTGATATGTTTGAGATTGAAGCAGAATTCAATCTTAATGAAACGACAGCAAACGAATTGGGATTTCATGTGCGTAAAGGTGAAACAGAGGCTACGACGATTTCCTATAATATCGCAGAAGGCAAATTATCTGTAGACAGAACACAGTCAGGTAAGACAGATTTTCATCCAGGATTCCCTTCTATCCAGCAGACGAACTTGTCCGTAAAAGATGGGATCTTGAATATGAAACTTCTCGTTGACCGCTCATCTGTCGAGGTATTTGCTGAAGAGGGTACAACCGTATTTACCAATCAAATCTTCCCAAGCGAATCCAGTAAAAATATAGAGTTATATGCAAAAGACGGAGAAGTAACGATAAATTCGCTCTCCTATTATCCGTTGAAAGAAGCAAATTTTACTAGGTATGTAGAAGATGTAGATGTCGGTAACCTATCTAATACAATCGAAAATCCTGATTTCGAAACGGGTGATTTATCCGGATGGACCGTTACAGGCTCCGCGTTTAGAGCACCAGTCTCTAATATTACTGAATTTTGGGGTGGTCCGTTTGAGCACCATGGTACCTATCATGCGTGGGGGTTCCGAGGAGCGACAATTGATGACAAGTCTGATTTACGAACAGGAATGATGAAGTCATCTACCTTTGTCCTTGAGGGGAATGGAGTTATTGACTTCTTAGTTGGTGGAGGACAGAATCTTAATACATTATATGTTTCACTCGTCAATGCAGCCACCGGCGAAGAACTAATGAAGGCAACGGGGGCAAATACCGAAAAATATCGCAGAATAACATGGGATGCCTCAGAGTATATTGGTGAAGCTCTTTATATCAAAGTTGTCGACTATCACTCCGGAGGATTTGGCCATATTAATGTCGATGATTTTCATGTCTACAATGTAGATGAGAGAATTCCAGATGACCTAATAAACCCAGGATTTGAAACTGGAGATCTAACAGGATGGTCAGCGGAAGGAAATGCATTTGATGGAACTGTCACTGATCAATCAACCTATTGGGACACACAAATTCCGTTTGGGCATAAAGGAAATTATCATCTATGGGGCTTTCATGGTGACATCCCAGAACAAGCGGATAGAAGAACGGGAAGCCTGGCATCAAACACCTTTACTTTATCGGGCAATGGAGAAATCTCGTTCCTTTTAGGAGGAGGAGATGAAATGGATGCAGGAACAAAATACGACTTGTATGTTGCGCTCGTCCGTGCTTCGGATGGTAAGGAGTTATTTAAGGCGACAGGACCGGAATCTGAGGCTTACAATCGTGTTACTTGGAATGCGGCAGACTATTTAGGGGAACAGGTCTTTATTAAAGTAGTTGACCAGCATCCTGGAGGATTTGGCCATTTAAACCTTGATGATTTTCAAGTGAAAAGCCGTGGAATTCTAAGTCATTTGAAATTTGACGAAAATGAAGGGAATACCGCTCTTGATACAGTCAAAAATGAGAATTTAAAGGTTGAATATGTCTTTAATGATGCAGAGTTTAAGCCTTCTACCGATCCTCTTTGGAGGAAAGGGGTGGTCAATAATGCGCTTTTATTTGATGGGTATTCTACCTATATGAAGCAGGCTGTAAAAAAATCTGCCCAGCCTAGTGATGCCATTACAATCGAAGCTTGGGTAGCACCGCGTTCCTATGAATGGGGAGATTTAGGTCAGCTTTCTGCTATCGTTAATCAGCATAACAAAGCACGCGGGGAAGGCTTTATTTTAGGAATGGGCCGACATGGTAAATGGTCCTTTCAAGCAGGTCTAAACGGAGAATGGAAAGAAGTGTGGGCAAAAGAAGATAAAGTGCTTGAAAAAGATCAATGGTCTTATATTGTTGCCACTTTTGATCAAGACACGAAAAAGATGAAGTTGTTTTTAAATGGTGAACTAGCAGGAGAAGTGGATACTCCGCGAAATGCAACGATCACCGCTTCTGAAAACGATCTTTTAATAGGTAAACACAATACAGCTGCCGTAATAAGCGCGTTCACGACTAATATGTTTAACGGCATAATCGATGAATTAAAAATCTATAATAAAGCATTATCTGATGAAGAAATTAAAACGAATTATACTCAAGTAATTGACAGCTTTGAAAATCGTCAATTGCCTAGTCCGGATTTATCGTTTGATCGAAGTGTGTATGATGGAGATCGTTATCGACCACAGTATCATTTTCTTTCACCAGGTCACTGGATGAATGAGCCACATGCTCCATTTTATTACAATGGAAAATATCATATTTTTTATCAGCACAATCCACAGGGTCCATATTGGCACCAAATTCATTGGGGTCACGCCGTAAGTGATGACATGGTTCATTGGGAAGATGCACCTGTTGCTTTAGCACCTTCAGGAGTTTCACCAGACGGTGTATGGTCAGGTTCGGCAACGTTTGATAAAAATGGCGACCCGGCATTATTTTTTACGGCAGGAGATGATAGCAAGACTCCGAATCAAATGACAGGCTTAGCAAAGCCTGTGGATGTGACTGATCCAATGCTCAAGAAATGGGAAATGCTCGAAAAACCTGTCACAATCCAACAGCCTGATTTACCAGCAGAGGAAGGAAAAGTGATGTATGGTCAATTCCGTGATCCATTCGTCTGGCAGGACGGAGATACCTGGTATCAAATTGTTGGTTCCGGTATCGAGAATGTTGGTGGGTCAGCATTACTTTATAAATCAAAGGATTTGGAAAATTGGGAGTATGTTGGTCCATTCTTTACTGGAGATTCCAAGGCATATCCGAAAACAGGTGATGTGTGGGAATTGCCGGTCTTCCTTCCAATTGGAAAAGATGAAAATGGTGAACAAAAGTATGCCTTCTTTATCAATCCTTGGTTTAAAAGCTATAGTGAACATAACGTAAAATATGTATTCCATTGGGTTGGTTCATGGGACAAAGTAAACAATAAATTTATCCCGGATCACGAAGAGCCCAAATTATTTGATTACGGTGAACATTTTACAGGACCGAGCGGGATGATTGATGAACAAGGACGTTCTATTCTTTATAGCATTGCGCAAGACAGAAGAACGGATGCGCAGCATTATGATGCTGGATGGGCCCATAACGCGGGTTTACCGTTAGAATTGTCTTTATTAGATAATGGTGAGCTTGGAGTTGAACCAATTAAGGAACTAGAGACACTTCGTGGTAAAAAACTAATAAATATTAGAAACTCAACGATTTCAAAAGCGAATAAGCATTTAGCGAAAATCAAAGGTGATATGTTAGAAATCACACTTGAGATTAAAGCAAATTCGGATGAAAAGTATGGGATTAAAGTACGTCAATCTTCCGATTCATCGGAAGAAGTAAACTTATATTTTGATGAATCATCCGAACAATTTGGTGTAGATGCTTCTAAAATGAGTTTAGATCCTGACATCTCTAAAACAAGCAGCGCCGGAACCCTTTCTTTAGATGGGGAAAATTTAAAGCTTCATATCTTCCTGGACAGATCCATGATTGAAGCCTATGCAAATGGCGAAAAAAGCATCACCACAAGAGCATATCCAACGAGAGCGGACGCTTTAGGAATCGAGCTGTGGAGTCAAAATGGAACAGCTAAAATTATATCGATGAAAGTAAATGAGATGGGCTCTGCTTATAGTGACAACGTCGTCCCAGCATATTATGGGGATGAATCCGAACAGGAAGAAATTCCTCATGCTGAATTAACAAATCATGATTTTCAAACTGGTGATTTGTCAGGCTGGACCATTGTGGAAGGAAATACGTTCACTGATGACCATGTTACAAATAAAATTGATTGGGGCTGGGGTGGTCCGTTCGGGCAGGCAACAACATCGGTAGACCCAAATAGGTACCATCTATGGGGCTTTAACCCTGATCATGGTGGAGATTCTGCTACTGGTGTATTGAAATCTGAAAACTTTACTCTTGGAGGGGATGGTCAAATTGATTTCTTAACCTCCGGAGGGGCAGATGAGCAGCTTCTCTATGTTGCACTTGTTGATGCAGATACAAATGAAGTTCTAATGAAAGCCACTGGCCATAATGGTGAATCCTATCGGCGTGTCATTTGGGATGCATCAGAATATAAAGGTAAAAACCTTTATATTCAAGTAGTTGATAAGCATACTGGCGGCTGGGGCCACATTAATTTAGATGATGTAAATGTTCCAGTTCAAATTGAAGAAAAGCCTTAAGTAAGAAAGACCTAATATTTATTAAAGCCTTCAAATAATTATATTTGGAGGCTTTTTGATAACTTTTTAACGATTGTGAACATCAGGAAAGCTATATCAAGGAAAAAGTAGTTTATGAACAAACACACCATATTGATAGGAGAATTTATTTATGGCTAGTAAAAATTATTACGACGTAACAGAGTGGCCTGTCGGTAATCCGTATGAGGATATTGGTCAGGTAATCAATAGCATTATATCAGATATTAAAAGTAGGCAAACGGACACTGATGTGAATAAAGGCGGAAAGCCGGGTGCGGTTATCTATATTCCACCGGGAGATTATCATCTTGGCAGTCAAGTAGTTATAGACATTAGTTATCTTAAAATTATGGGTTCTGGACACGGGTTTACATCTTCGAGTATTCGTTTTAATACTTCTGAGAATGAATGGGCGGATTTGCATGAATTGTGGCCGGGAGGAAGTCGCATACTCGTAGATATTCCCCTAGAAGTAAATGACGAGGAATATAAAGGAGCTGCTTTTTATGTTGAACGAAGTGGAAATCCCCGAATAAGTTCGGTAGAGTTTTCTGACTTTTGTATTGATGGTTTGCATTTTATTGAAGATGGTTTAGGAGAAACAATTCCAGAAAACACATACACGAACCGGAAAACGGGTATTTATGTTGCAAGTGCTTGTGACTCATTTCGGATTACAGGCATGGGGTTTGTGTATTTAGAGCATGGAATTACTATTTATCATGCAGATGCACTGACTATACATGATAATTTCATAGCTGAATGTGGTAACTGTATAGAACTTCGAGGTTGGGGGCAGGCTTCAAAAATAACCGATAACTTGATAGGAGCCGGCTTTAAAGGATATTCAATTTACGCTCAAAATTTTGGTGGACTTTTGATTACAGCGAATAATGTTTTTCCACGAGGTGCGAGCAGTATCTATTTTGATGGTGTGACACGTTCTAGTATCACAAATAATAGACTTCATTCATTTTATCCAGGAATGGTTGTATTCAGGGAAAATTGTTCGGAAAACTTGGTTTCTTCAAATCACTTTTTACGTGACCATGAACCTTGGACTCCTTTTCTGGGAATAGACAATGGTTTAGATGATTTGTATGGTCTCCTCTATATCAGTGGCAATAATAATTCTGTAATTGCTAATCACTTTTCTGAAGTAATTAATACTCAGAACATCAAGCCGGTAGGTGCCACACCTGTAATCATACGTATTGTTTCGGGGAATGGAAATTATATTTCTAATAATCATGTTGTTGCCACGGTGGTTCATGCCAAGATAAGTGATTCTTGTTTCTCTGCGCAAGTAGAAGCTTTGTTGACTACCGAAGCATCAGAGCCGCTTACCGTAACAACAGTATTGGTAGAAAAAGAATCGCTTCAAAATACGATTCTGGACTCGGGAGGTGATGCACAGGTTGTTATGAACAAGACTGTAAATGCATTCAGAGCCACTCCAACGCCAGACCAGTGATAGTAATCAAGTATTCAAGAAAAATATCGGAACAACCCCAGGTCTCTATCGTTCACAGCACATACTTAAGTAAGTGTTGGACGAGTGTTATTTGTTGGGGAGCCAACTGGTTCTCCTTTTTGTTATACTAGATATACTATTGTTATAGGAGATGTGTCATGCTGAAGGAAATGTATCCGAAAAAGGGAAGAGTCATTCTGCACGTTGATATGAATAGCTTTTATGCCTCAGTGGAGATGGCGTATGACCCAGAATTGAAGGGGAAGCCCGTAGCAATTGCCGGAAACGTGGAGGAGCGCAGGGGGATTATTATTACCTGCAGCTATGAAGCTAGAAAGTTTGGTGTCAAGACTACCATGCCGCTGTGGGAAGCAAAGAAGCTCTGCCCCCAGTTAATTATTAGGAAACCTACTTTTGATCGTTACCGGACTGCGTCTATCGCCATGTTTGAGATACTTAGGAATTATACAGAACTTGTGGAACCTGTATCGATTGATGAAGGGTATATGGATATTACCGATTCCTTTGAACTTGGAAGCCCAGTCGAAATTGCTCAAAGTATCCAAAAAAGAGTTCTCGAACAGCTCGATTTGCCGTGCAGTATTGGTATTGCTCCAAATAAGTTTTTGGCAAAAACAGCCTCTGATATGAAAAAACCAATGGGAATTACGATACTGCGAAAACGTGACATCCCTGCCGTTTTGTGGCCGTTAAACACCAGTGAGATGCATGGTGTGGGTAAGAAGACGGCTGAAAAGTTAACGACAATTGGCATTAATACCATTGGAGATTTAGCAGCTGGCAATGAGATACAGCTTAAATCACTGCTCGGCATTAATGGAATTCGCATAAAGGAAAGGGCAAATGGAATCGATAATCGACAGGTCGATCCCCAAGCGGTGTCTGATTTTAAAAGTATTGGAAATTCAACAACTCTGCCAAAGGATACAACTAATCAACAAGAATTGTACCGGGTATTGGAATCATTGGCAGAAACGGTTTCAGTAAGGTTAAAACGAAAAAATGTTCTTGCAACAACACTGGGCATTACGATCCGTTTTAAAGATAGAAAAACCATTACTCGCAGTAAAAAACTTTCCAATCCTATACAGCAAAAAGAAGATATCGCTTCGATGGCGAAGCAGATTTTTATCAAGGAGTGGAACGGGAACCCTGTCCGTTTGTTAGGCATAACAGGCCATGATTTAGTGGAACATGATCTTGCCTTTAAGCAGCTGGATATATTTTCATTTGAAAAAGATGCAAAAAAAGAGCCGTTACTTAAAACTCTTTCAACACTACGAGATAAATATGGTAAGAATATCATTGAAAATGCCGGAGCCCGAAAATTAGACAAAGCTCATAATGTAGGAACGGGAACAAGTTTTAATAAAGATTTTCTTCGTACTTTTTCGCAAAAAAAGCAGGAAGACGATTAAAAAGCTCCGTCTTTGTTTTATTAACAAATTCGGAGCTTTTTTGTATTATTTACAGATATCCACGTCTAGAGCATTTACAGGCCACCAGAAAAATCCGTCTTTTTCTAACAGTTCATCAGCAGCTTTTGGTCCCATTGAACCAGATTCATAATTAGGATAGTCTTCGGCTTTCGTTTTTTCCCATACTTCGGATATATTATCGACAAAGGCCCAAGAATAGGCTACTTCATCCCAGTGAGTAAAGTTGGTTGCATCACCGCGCATGCAATCATATAGGAGCTTTTCATACCCTTCAGGAGTGTTCATAGCATGAATTCCTGTATTAGCAAAACTTAGTTTGACCTCTTGGGCATTGAGATGTCCACCAGCTTTTTTAGCGTTTAGATGAAGTGTTATTCCTTCCTCTGGCTGAATATGAATGACAAGCAGATTTGGATTCAACAGTTTCTCTGGCTGATAATAAAGATTCATCGGGATGTCTTTAAATTGCACAACAATTTTAGTTGATTTTGTCGTCATTCTTTTTCCAGTTCGGATATAAAAAGGAACGCCTGCCCAACGGAAATTATCAATCAAAATCTTTCCAGCTACGAAAGTTTCTGTGTTGGACTCCTTGTTCACCATTGTTTCTGAGCGGTATTCAGGAACCTGTTGATCTTCAACCAAACCGGACCCATATTGCCCTCGAACAAAATATTTATTTATTTTTTCACCTTTAATCATTCTTAATGAACGAAACACTCTAACTTTCTCAGAACGAACCTCGTCTGTCGTTAATTTAATCGGTGGTTCCATCGCAAGAAGTGCCACCATTTGCATCATATGGTTTTGCACCATGTCCCTTAGGGCTCCGCTTGTTTCATAATAACGACCGCGTTCTTCAACACCAAGTGTCTCACTTGAGGTAATTTGTATATTGGAGATATAGCGATTATTCCATAATGGCTCAAAAAGGGCATTGGCAAAACGAATAACTTCAATATTTCGAACCATTTCTTTACCTAAGTAGTGATCAATCCTGTAAACTTCGCTTTCTGAAAAGGCCTGACGAATTTGTTGGTTTAACACTTTTGCGGATTCTAAATCATGTCCAAATGGTTTTTCAATTACAAGTCGTTTGTAACCTGTTACATCTGTCAATCCATCCGATTTTAAATGGAGGGCGATGGGACCAAAAAACTCAGGAGCCATGGCAAGATAAAAAATACGATTACCTTCTAATTCATATTTATCATCAATTTGCTGTGCTAGATTTTTAAGGGTTTGGTATGAGCTGGAATCGGCTACATCATGTGACTGATAATAGAAATGAGAGATAAACTCATCGATTTTTTCCTTTTTGCCGAGAGCAGTTATTACCGAATCCTTTACAGAATTCTGAAACTCTTCCGTAGTTAAGGGTCTTCTTGCTACGCCTATAACTGCAAATTTGTCTAACTTTCCTTTCTGAAACAATCGGTAAAGGGACGGAAAGAGCTTCCGAACTGCTAAATCTCCCGTTGCACCAAATATCATAATTAATGAAGTCATATTCTTAGATTGTTCCACGATAAATACCTCTCTTTATATGTATTCAATTTAGATTTCACAAAAATTGACTGAACCATGTATTCAAATCTATTCCTTTAAAAGAGAATATACGCACAAAGGGTAATTGTGCAAGCGATATGCTATATTATTTATATTATTATTGGTAAAGGCGGTTTTATATTGGACATTTTATTTCTAGGCACTGGCGCCGGAATTCCAGCAAAGCTTCGGAATGTTACTTCGATTGCATTAAAATTACTCGAAGAACGTGGAGCCATCTGGTTGTTCGACGCAGGTGAAGCGACCCAGCATCAAATTTTACATACTTCGATCAGGCCGCGCAGGATCGAGAAAATCTTCATTACCCACCTTCATGGTGATCACATCTATGGTCTTCCTGGCTTATTAGCCAGCCGTTCTTTTCAAGGCGGAGAATCAGAAGTCATTGTCTATGGACCTAAAGGACTGAAAGATTATATCACAATAAGCCTTTCCGTCAGCCAAACCTATTTAAAATACCCACTAAAAATCGTCGAAATCGACGAAGGGGTTATTTTTGAAGATGAACAGTTTACTGTTGAAACTCGACTTTTAGATCACGGTATTCCTTCATATGGGTATCGGATTATCGAGAAGGATAAACCAGGGACTCTTTTAGCGGATAAACTCGTCGAGGCGGGAGTTCAGCCTGGACCGATTTTCCGGAAAATTAAAGAAGGTGAAACTGTTACACTTGATGATGGCACGATTATCGTACCAGCTGATTTTCTTGGTCCGGATATAAAGGGTCGGATTGTTACAATTCTTGGAGATACAAGATACTGTGACAACGCCATTCTTCTAGCCCAGAACGCAGATTTATTAATACATGAAGCAACCTTTTCAAAAGGGGAAGAGAAGCTTGCCTTTGATTATTTCCACTCGACCACCCATCAAGCTGCAGAAGTGGCGAAACAATCCGGAAGTAAGCAGCTCTGTTTGACCCACATCAGCTCACGCTACGATCGACAAGCTTGGAGTGAACTAGTTGCCGAAGCCCAAGAAGTCTTTCTGAATACACAAATTGCCGAAGACTTTAAAGAAATAAACATTGCTTCAAAATGATAGACGGTTTAATGCCGTCTTTCATTTTTATTAAAAAATCCATCCACGTTCGTATTGTTTCGGGCTCTCAATACTTATTCCTAATTCTTTGGCAGCTGTTCTTGGCCAGTAAGGATCACGTAATAATTCTCGAGCCAAAAATACTAAATCTGCACGGTCGTTTTGAAGGATTTCCTCCGCTTGGATACCAGTTGTAATTAAACCCACTGCTCCTGTAGCAATTTCGGCACCATCTCTAATCGTTTCTGAGAATGGAACTTGATAGCCGGGATGAACTGCAATCTTTGCTGGTACCACTGCACCTGAGCTGACATCAATTAAATCAACACCTTGTTCCTTCATCCATTGACTGAAAAATACATAATCCAGCGGTGTTAACCCCTCTTCATGATAGTCGTGAGCTGAAACACGCACAAACAGGACACCATCCCATACTGTTTTAATGGCTTCAATGACTTCACGAAGGAAGCGGTAACGATTTTCAGCCGACCCTCCGTATTCATCTGTTCTTTTATTCGATAATGGGGAGAGGAACTCATTAATTAGATAGCCGTGGGCACCATGTATTTCTATGACATCAAATCCAGCTTTTGCTGCACGCTCAGCACCTTTTTTAAACGCCTCAACCGTCTCGGCAATATCTTCTTTGGTCATTTCTTTAGGAGTCTTCATTTGCTCATTAAAAGAAATGGCCGTAGGGGCGATGATTTCACCTTCTAGGACTGCCTTTCTACCCGCATGAGCAAGCTGGATACCCGTTTTAGACCCATGCTCCTTCATCAAGTTGACAAGTTCTGTGAACCCTTCAATGTGGTCATCACTCCAAATTCCTAAATCCCTAGGCGAAATCCTGCCCTGTGGAGAGACTGCAGTTGCTTCAACAATAATCAAACCAACTTGACCAACCGCCCGGCTTGTATAATGAGTGCGGTGCCAGTTCTGTATATGACCATCTTCGTTATGACTGGAATACATGCACATCGGCGCCATTACAATTCGATTTTTTAGTGTAACATCCTTAATCGTATAAGGAGAAAATAATTTTGCAGACATTATGAACCTCCTGATGATGTTTTATGTACATCATTAATTTTTCGGTCACTATACCACCAAAGTCCATTCTAGTATAGCAAAAGGCTCTCTTTTAAAAAAAAACTTTACTCTTTGTCTCTTAATTCTCTTAATTTGTATAAGGTGCCTCTCCACATAATACCTCCGCGTTTATAGGTTAAATAGCTGGCACGGATGATTGAATAGATAAACAGCAGAGCTGTCACAGGCAATACTAGAAACATAGCGGGGGAGAATATAGTCATTTTTTTTATTACCAACATGTAATGAATCCCGCTTAACAAAATAATTCCTAAGCTTAATAGGGCGACTATTTTATCAGAAGAAAATATGGTTATAAAGGGCAGGACATTCGTAATAAAAACGCCCAATATTGCAAAAAACACCATACTAACCCGATAATGTAATCCGGCAAATGTATTTTTTTCGAGTCCGATAAATGCTTCCTGCAAACTTCCGTACCATTCAACCTCAATCAGCGTAAGCCCCGTGGCAATCCTTTGAGCATAGCCTGCTTGTTTCATTCGCATTCCAAGTTGCAAGTCATCATCGGGCCGCATTTTCACCATTTCATGTGTTCCAAAGTTGCTATATGCTTCTTTCAAAACCATGTTAAACGCGCCAATTCCAGTCCCAATTTTTGATTTGGGGTTATTTGCCGCCCATGGTCTTTTAAAATAAGAGAACCCGAATAGAAAAAAGGCTATAAATGATTTTAACCAAAACTTTTTCGCGCTAAGGTTTGGTGCAGCTGTTAAATGGTCAAGCTTATGCTTCTCAAAATAATGAAGTGCCTTTGCAAAAGCCTCTTTTTCAAACTTTACATCCGCATCGGTGAACAAAAGCCATTTTCCAGACGCTTTAAGGAAGCCTTGGTATAAGGCGTTATTTTTTCCAAGCCAGCCTTCAGGCAATACTTCTATATGAATAACCTTGATTCGCTGATCTTCCTTTTGCAAATCGTCCATCAAAAGCCCTGTGGCATCCGTCGACCGATCATTAACGAGTATCCATTCAACGTTTCGATAAGTTTGCGCCAACTGACTGAGGATACTGTCTCTTATTTGATATTCTTCATTGCGTGCGGCTACAATGACGGATAACAAAGGCCCGTTTTCTAAGCAATCCTCAGTATCTAACGCATCGATTTTCTGTAAACCGATTAGCCCGTCTATGAGAAAAACAGTCCAGACCAGGATACCCAATGAAAATAATACCGTTAGCATCTTGTACACTTCCTAGTCCTTTTTACCCTAGTTTAAATCAATAGAAATAAATTAGGAAGTTTGTTCGGTAACTTCCAGCTGTTCACGTAATGCCGCTCCCATTTTTTTCGATTGGGCCGTTGCAGCCTTAATACAAGAAATGAACGCTTGCTGGACTTGGTGTTCTTCGAGCACTTTAATCCCAGCCTCTGTTGTACCACCTGGGCTTGTTACATCTCTTCGTAACTGTTCAGATGATTTTGTGGAGTTTTTCACCATCTCAGCGGCTCCAATTAATGTTTGCACGATTAATTCACTCGCCATATCCTTATCGAGTCCAACCTCAACAGCACTTCTTTCCATTGCTTCAATAAGGTAATAAATATACGCCGGGCCGCTGCCGGAGAGTCCTGTAACAGCGTCAAGCTGCTCTTCTTCTACAAAAGTAGTCAAGCCGACTGTTCCAAACAGATCTTTCATTAATTCAATTTGCTGAGGGCTAACTCGTTCATTTACAGCAACAGCAGTGGCAGATTTTCCAACGGCTGCTGATGTATTAGGCATTGCTCTAACAACCGCTATCGGTAATCTCGCCAATGTTTCGATTGTACTCATGGACACACCAGCTAATACAGAAACTACTAGCATTCTTTCGGTTAAATATTCACGAATATATTGGATAGCCGTTGCGGCATCCTTTGGCTTCATTGATAAAATGACGATGTCAGCTCCTGCAAACAATTCGTTTAAATCATAGGTGGTACGGACGCCATACGTATCACTTAGCTTCTTCAACCGCTCTGCATTTGAATTATTTGTAACCCATACATTCTTTCTCTCAATCAAACTATTTTCTAGAATGCCTGAAATAAATGCTTCAGCCATCGAACCGGCACCAATAAATGCTATTTTTTTCATTAATTTTGCCCCCTCATAATCTTTATAAAAAACAAAAAGACCCCTCATCCGAAAAGGACGAAAGGTCTAGCTTCCGTTCATTTACTGGTCTTAATCGTCGCGAATGTACGAATCAAATTTTATTAGTGATTATGCAAGATATCGGTCTTTCTGTCAAGTGATAAAATCTGAATTTTTTATTTATTTTAAATTTATTATGCAAAAATAATGACAATCGAAAGGTAAATTCGTTACACTTGCTATATAAATAATTGTCAAAAAATGTTCACATTTTATTTATAAATAACGATAGGAGTTTTTTGAATGGCAGAATGGAAAGACGGTATCGCGAAAATAATTTTGCCGACTCCTTATGCAGTCGGGGACGTTAATGTTTACTTAATTAAAGGAGAGGTGCTGACACTTGTCGATTGTGGTGTGAAAACCAAGGATTCATGGATTGCTTTCAAGACACAGTTGTCGCAATTACATTTAAGCCCGGATGATATTGAACAGGTGATTATTACTCATCATCATGCCGATCATGTTGGAATGCTTGATTTCCTATCAGATGAGGTAGAGGTTTACGGACATCCGCTCAATGAACGATGGATTAAACCAACAGATGCGTTTTTTCAAGAACAAGAGGATTTTTTTCGAAGACAATTTGTTGACTTTGGAATTCCCTCAGAATATTTTTCGTCTCTCCTACATTTAAGACAAACATTCAGGTACTCCTGTAACCGCTCATTGACGGGAGAACTGGTTGAAGGGATGATTCCGCCGGGGTTAAGCGAATGGAAAGTCATTGAGACACCTGGCCATGCCCAGAGTCAAATCGCTCTATTTCGAGAAAGTGATGGCATTCTTATAGGAGGGGATCTGATTCTTGCACATATCTCTCCGAATCCATTCCTAGAGATGCCGGCACCAGGTGAAGTAGAAAGACCGAAGGCGCAGCTGCAGCATAATCATTCGATGAAAAAGCTGTTATCTTATCCAATTCAATGTGTTTACACAGGTCATGGCGAGGAAGTTTTCCAATTAAAAGAGCTAATTGAAAAAAGACTGATTCATCAACATGAACGTGCCATGAAGGTTAATAATTGGCTAAAAGAGGAGAAGCATACTGTATTTGAACTTTGCAAACGGCTTTTTCCTACAGCGTATAAGCGTGAATTGATATTGACATTATCTGAAACCGTGGGCCAGCTTGACTATTTAGCCTCAATCGGCGAGATTAGTAGTAGTGAGGATCATCAACCAGTCCTTTATCAAGCTAGATGAGGTGTGAGTATGGTTAGGGAACAACTTAAGGGTAAAAATA
Organism: Neobacillus canaveralius; assembly: GCF_047237705.1. Lineage (NCBI taxonomy): Bacteria > Bacillati > Bacillota > Bacilli > Caryophanales > Bacillaceae > Neobacillus > Neobacillus canaveralius. The sequence continues at coordinate 1,819,894 of NZ_JBDFLL010000001.1, forward strand.
TTGTCATTACCGGTGCATCTGGGGGGATTGGTGCTGAAATCGCCAAACTTTGTGCGGCAAGTGGTGCCAACCTTGTTCTGATTGCAAGAAGTATAGAAAAGTTGAAGCAGCTGCAAATGGAATTGCAGCAAAAGCATCGAGTAAAGGTAGAGGTCTATCAATTAGATGTCTCTGATACGGAAAAAGTGAAGGAAGTTTTTACAACTATTTTCGCGGAGAATGGCGAAGTAGATATTCTGGTTAATAATGCCGGTTTCGGTGTTTTCCGTGAAGCCCATGAAGCAACAATGGATGAAATCAAGGGGATGTTCGAAGTTAATGTTGTCGGACTGATGGCCTGTACAAGTATGGTACTTCCGAAAATGCGCGAACGCCGTTTTGGTCATATTATTAATATTGCCTCTCAGGCGGGCAAAATCGCTACGCCAAAATCAAGTGTTTATTCGGCTACCAAACATGCTGTTCTTGGCTATACCAATTCACTAAGGATGGAGCTTAGTGATTATAATGTTCTGGTGACATCTGTGAATCCAGGACCGATTGCAACGAACTTTTTTAACATAGCCGATGAAAAAGGCACATATGTTAAAAATGTTAAAAAGTTTATGCTTCAGCCTGAATATGTGGCTCGGAAAGTCGTTGACAGTATGCTCACGAAAACGAGAGAAATCAATCTGCCGCGCTGGATGAACATGGGCAGCGTTGTCTATGTTCTCTTTCCAAGACTATTTGAACGTATTGGAAAAAAAGCATTTAACAAAAAATAAAACCGCGACAGCGGTTTTTTTGCTTTCATCCTGTTAAAAATTCGTATACAGTATCATTCACAGCCTCGTATAAATCTACCGAAGGCTGTTCTACTTTTATTTGAATAATCCGCTCCGCAAGCGCTTCTAAATCATTACTGCTCATTGGCAGTGAATCCACTTCGGAATAATATTGTTTAAAACAATTTTTTATCATCTTAATGATGAGCTTTTTCTCCATATATGTGCACCCCATTCACAATTATACCGTTTTTTTCATCAGAAAAATAACCAAAACCATGAAACATGTCAAAAAATTTCCATTGAATGCGAACGTATATTCGCGTAATATATGTATATAATATAAGGAACAAACGTTCGATATTTAATTATGTCTAGCTCCGGGCACCATCGGCTCGAGGTCATAAGCCAATCCGTCAAGAAGGTTAAAGAGCAACCTTCATGCCGGCTCGTCTTATGCTTGTCGCCGATAGGCGGGCGCCCTACGCTTTTCGAATATGGAGGGAAAAGTCATGGTCGATTACAGCACGTTACCGCACAATCATATTTTATGCGTCGACATGAAGAGCTTTTATGCAAGCTGTTCCGCTGTCATGCATGGTCTTGATCCCTTGACTTGCTATCTAGCTGTGGCCGGTAACAAAGAACGGAATGGAAGTGTTGTGCTTGCCGCATCACCGCTTTTAAAGAAAGAATTTGGAATTAAAACAGGTTCCAGGCTATTTGAAATTCCCGATGACCCGCGCATTCAAGTGGTCGAGCCGAAAATGGCAACTTACTTGCGTATTTCTACTGAGATTACCCGTGTGTTTAATCGTTATGTACCAAAGGAAGCAATACACACGTATAGCGTTGATGAAAGTTTTATCAAGGTGGATGGGGCCCTTCATTTATGGGGGGACGCCTTTACGATTGCAGCAAAAATAAAGGATGATATTGAACGTGAATTTCAGCTTCCCTGTGCAGTCGGAATTGGTCCTAATATGTTACTGTCAAAGCTTTGTCTCGATCTTGAAGCAAAGAAACATGGCATTGCTGAATGGAAGTATGAGGACGTCCAGAACAAGCTTTGGAAGGTTTCACCGCTAAGAGAAATGTGGGGAATCGGCAGGCGTGTTGAAAAAACGCTAAATGGAATGGGCATATTTACCGTTGGTCAGCTGGCTCGCTATGATTTAGAAGCACTGGAAAAGAAATTTGGAATTATGGGCAATCAGCTTTATCATCATGCCTGGGGAGTAGACCTTTCAGATTTGGGAGCACCCCTTGTTGAGGGGCAAATCAGCTTTGGAAAAAGCCAAATTCTTTTAAGAGATTATAAAGAAGAAGAAGAGATAAAGCATGTAATTTTAGAAATGTGTGAGGAAGTAGCCCGAAGAGCGAGATCTCGCCGTAAGGCTGGGAGGACAATCAGCCTTAGCATTGGCTATAGCCAAGATGAACTCGGAGGCGGCTTTCATCGCTCAAGAACTATTAAGCAGCCAACGAATGTAACGATGGACCTTTACCGAGTCTGTCTCGAATTATTCCACGAACATTATACAGGAAAGACGGTAAGGCAGATTGCCATTAGTGTCGGAAATATCGTCGATGATTATGAGTTTCAGCTCGACTTGTTTGACATGGGTGCGGTAAAGCGGCGGGAGCTTGGCTACGTAGTGGATTCTATCCGCAGACGCTTTGGTTCAGGTTCCCTGCTGCGGGCTGTTTCCTATACAGCTGCCGGAACGGCAAAGCACCGGGCTACACTAGTTGGAGGACATAAGAGATAAACAGAAAAGCGTAAGCGCCTTGGCTGCTTGCGCTGGACAACGACGAAGTAAGGAGGAGAATGTGAATGATTCGCGACCGCGGAAGAATCAAATGGGTTTCAATGATGCTTCCTGAGCATATAAAAATGCTCAGAGACTGGGTGAAGGAAGATCAGTATGAAGAGCGGAAAGAAATCGATGAGCAGCAGCTTGAACTTATGAATATGACTTTATCAGAAGCAATCGAATTCGACCAATTCGTTACTATTACGCATTATCGAAATCGAAATTATGAAATTGTCGTTGGAAAAATTCATCATTGGGATGTAATGACTGGGCGGCTTCATATTATTGATCACTTTGAAGAAGTACACCGCATCCCGATTACAGCCATTGCAGATATCCGATTGACATAGAAAAGCGGCCTCGAAAATCAGAGGCTGCTTTTTTATATGATAATCTTCTGTTGAAAACTGCGTCTGTCATTTGAATTTTCCTTAACGGAAGTCCGCTTTAAATTCACCAGTAACTTTTTGGTGACCATTATTTTCTTCGAACGATTGCTCTTGTTCTAAATCGAAACGGTTCATAATTGGTAAATCGTTTACCGAGAATAGGTAAGAGTCTTCTGAGGCAGAGTGTTCATACCAAGCCCAGTTTGGAACAACGAAGTAGTCACCTTTTTTCCAATCGAAGCGAATGCCATTAATGACTGTGTGACCTGAACCTTTGTGAACCTGGTAAACAGTTGAGTGTGTATGGCGTAATGCTTTTGTTTTGAAACCATGTGGTAAATGCTGCATTCTAGTGCCGAGCGTCGGGTTAGCGGATTTACCTGTTGATGGGTTAATGTACTCGACAGCATATCCATGATGTGGATCAGGATCGAATTCCATCAAGCCTTTAATTCCTTCTACTGTGCGGTCCCATTTATAATTAGCAAGTGGGGCAACGGTGAATTTATCATCACCAACAGGACGAACCATGCCGCCGCGATAACGTCTTTCTGAAAAGTTATCAGGAATATCTGGCTGCTGTAAACCATCCTCATAAGGTTCAAAGAATGTACCGCCGATTGCGTAAATAGTAGGAATATCTAGGGCATCCATCCAATACATAGGCTCTGTCCCTAAATGTGCATGCCCATGCCATAAATTCTTTGGAGTAATTAAAAAGTCGCCTTCTTCCATGAAAATACGCTCACCCTGAACGATTGTATATGCACCTGAACCTTCAGAAATAAAGCGCAATGCACTTTGTGAGTGACGGTGAGATGGTGCTTTTTCACCAGGCAATAACATTTGTACAGCTGCATAAATCGTTTGAGTAGTAGATCCCCATCCCCAAGGTTCCCGATAAGTTAAGCCTGGATTTTGAAAATAAATCGCACGACGTTCTCCACCTCGTTCTGGTGTGAAGATTTGTGCCGCTTCCGCCATTTTCTTTTTGATTAATTCATCACTCCAAAGATAAGCTTGAGCTTGAGGCTTTGGTGTTTTGTGCATAATTGTAGGAATTGCTTCCCAAAGAGGTCCCAAGTTGTATTGTTGAATATCTCTTGTGTAATCGGTTACAATCGGACTTTTCATAAACTCTTGAACTTCTGGATTTACTTCAGCCATTTCACATTCTCCTTTAACCTTCAAATTTTATAGAGAAAAGGGGAGCAGCGTAATTACTGCTTGACCCCTTGTATTTCTAATTAAACAGTGACTACCGCTTGTGTTGCCTTTACTTTGTTTTCGAGTGCACCGATTTGGTCAATTTCAATTCGAACTACGTCTCCATCTTTTAAGAATTGCGGAGGATTCATCGCAACTCCAACGCCTCCAGGAGTACCTGTTAATACAACATCTCCAGGCTCTAAGGTCATTAAATTGGAAAGGAAGGCTACTAATTTTTGAACAGAGAATACTAGATTAGCAGTATTCGTTTTTTGACGTACTTCACCATTTACTTTCAGGACAACACCTAAACCAGATGGATCTTGTAATTCATCGGAGGTTACTAAATATGGTCCCATTGGCGCACTTCCATCAACTGTTTTTCCTTGTAGCCATTGAAGCGTGCGTCGTTGGATATCACGATAGGTTACGTCATTTGTAATGGTATAACCGGCTACATAGTCTAATGCTTCTTCTTCAGAAACATTGCGGGCCTGTTTACCTACAACAAAAGTAAACTCTGCTTCATAGTCAAGTTGATCAGAAATTGGATAATGTGGAATGTCGTCCTCTGGTCCTAAGATCGTATTAGCAAATTTTGCAAAAATAACTGGGTTTGATGGGAGTTCACGACCCATTTCTAAAATGTGCTCGCGGTAATTATGACCTACACAAATAATTTTGCCTGGACGCCCGACAGGTGCTTCAACTTTAACATCCTCAAGATTGTAAATCACCTTTTTATCAAAGCTTTCAGGATTAGCTAGAATGAAATCGATTGCATTTTGGGCCTTCTGTAAAGATTCTTTCCCGCCTTGATATAACTCGTCAGTATTATCGGGTACATATGCTTTTGCGATTGCTTCATATCGATATTTTCCTTCTGCTTTTAATTGTGCCTGGTAAGCATAGTTTAAGTCGATTACTTTGTTATCAACGATTGCCCCTGCACGTGTATGTCCAGCGACAGTATAATTAATAAGTTTCATAGTTTGCCTCCTTGATTTCACTAATTGTGAATTTAGTTCACTATTTATAAATTAAAAGATTTCAAAAGGATTGTCAATATTATTTGTTTTCAGAAAAATAAAAATTAATTGTTGACTAAAGGATGAAAAATGATTTAAAGTTTTCTTATGAGATAACAAAGTTCTCTATTTATGGAAGATGATAACTTAGTTGGAGGGGAATTGTAAATGACTAATGTAAGCGACATCATTATAGTAGGCGGAGGAATTGGTGGTTTAGCAGCAGCACTATCCATCCAAGAAACAGGTAAATCAGTAGCAGTTTTTGAGCAAGCACCTGAATTTGGAGAAGTAGGTGCAGGAATTCAGTTAGCACCCAATGCGTTAGAGGTTTTAGACCGTTTAGGCGTAAAGGAAGAAATTTTAAAGCATGCAGTAGTACCAAAACGTCTGGTTCTAAAAGACGTTTATACAGCGAAAGAGTTAGCCACTCTTGATTTAGGGGAAGGGTTCCAAAAAGAATTCGGCCAGCCATATATCGTATTACATCGATCTGATTTACACAGAGTTCTTTATGAAGCATGTCAAAAAAGCAGTAATATTAAATTCTTTACCAACCAATGTATTCAAACTGCTGAACAAAATGGTGATACTGTTACAATTGTTAACCAAAATGGTGAAACGTTTAGTGCAGGAGCTGTTGTTGGTGCGGATGGGGTAAAATCAAACATGCGGAGGCAGTTGGTTGATGATAATCCGGTAAACTCTGCGTATGTAGCTTACCGTGGAACAATACCAATTGAAGAAGTGTCAAGTAATACAAACTTAGACTTAGATGATGTAATCATGTGGATTGGACCAAATCTGCACATGGTACAATATCCAGTTCGTCGTGGAGAGCTTTACAACCAAGTAGTAGTATTTAAATCTTATGATGCTACTGTAGAAGACTGGGGAACTCCAGAAGAAATGGCACGTCGTTTTGAAAATTGTCACCCAAAAGTTGAAAACGCTTTAACTTACATTAACCGTCAATTCCGTTGGCAAATGTATGATCGTGAACCAATCGACAATTGGACAAATGGCAACATTACGCTATTAGGAGATTCTGGTCATGCAATGCTTCAATATTTAGCACAAGGCGGCGTTCAAGCGCTCGAAGATGCGTTTGTATTAGGTGAAAAATTAAAAGAACATACATCCTACGAGGAAGCATTTAAAGCATACCAAGAAATTCGAATCCCACGTTCTGCAATGGTGCAAGGGTCAGCACGCAGATGGGGCGAAATTATTCATGCGGAGGATCCAACTGCACTTGCACTTCGCAATTTTATTTTCGAACATCATAAACCAACTGATTACAATGTTGTTGATTTCCTATATGGCTATTTCAAGAAAAATTATGAACGTGTAAATTGCTAATTTAAAAACGCGTTAGAGCTGGCTCTAACGCATTTTTTAAAATATATTTATTAGATTTGAAGGAGGATGTAAACGATGGCAACGGCAGTACTGAATGAAAAGTTGGAATTATTTAAAAAGAGTATAGATGATATTGCAGCGGTATTGAAAAATACGGAAGAGGGTTCACTTTATGTTAAACCGTCTGAAACAGAATGGTCCGCAATGCAAATCATTTCTCATATTATAGAAGCTGTGAATTTTTGGGTTGAAGATTTGGAAGCGCTGCTAGTGGTTCCTGGTGCAAAATGGGGACGTAATCATGAACACGTGCGTCGTTTAGCCGCAGTAGATGAAAACGTTGTTTCTCGGATTAAAAAAGAGGAGGCTTTAACAGCATTACAAAACTTAGTCCCGAAAGTTGAAGCAGCACTTGTAAAAGTGACAGAAGAAGACTTAGCAAAAACAGCACCAAGCTATAATCAAAACTTTGACGGAAAACCATTATCATTCTTAGTCGACCATTTAATCGTTAAGCACGTAACGGGGCATTATGGGCAACTTGTACGTCATTTAGAAAAAATCGAATAATTGAAAAGTAGATTGATTGACAGAAAAAGGACTCCACTACCGGAGTCCTTTTTCTGCAGCCCTTACTCTTCTTTTGCAGCGCGCACTTGAGAGTCAAATTTCCCTTTATGAGAACCATCACAAAAAGGTTTGTTATTGGAAAGGCCGCAGCGGCAAAGAGAAAAGGCCGGCTTTGTTTCCATTATATTTCCTGCACCATCTAGCAATTCTACCTCGCCAGTAATCCGCAGTGAACCATTATCATTTACTTTAATTTGTACTTTTGCCATTCTTAACACTCCTTTTAAAATATATATTATTTTCAGAGTATATCGAATAGAAGGGAAACGCAAGTAAGCTGAGATTCAGCAGTTGCAAAGTATGGGCATCGTTATTAAAATAAGCGAAGATTTTCCGGTTAGATGTAGAATGGAACTCGTTTCGGGGTAAATAAGCGGAGGTTTTCCGCTTAATCAAAGGACAATCTCCCATTTTCGAATTTTTCGAGTAAATAGGCGGAAGCTCTCCGTCTATTTAAGCCTTTCTTGATAATATTTACTTATTAAGCGGAATTTCTCCGTCTATTTATCAGCTCGGCTACTTAACTTGATCCCCCTACCGATAAGTGCGGACCCTATTGAACCTAGATGCGTGAATCACTTGGGCGTTCTGTTTTTTAGGCAAGCAGATATAGTCCATAAATCACCGAGGTTAAGCTTTCTCAACGTATTTATTCAAAAATTTGTCTATGACTCCGCGATATTCTTCAGGATTCTCATTGAAAGACTGAGCATGACGCCCATTTGCAGCAAGATAAAGCATTTTCGGACCTTGTTTTTTTTCATATAACTCCTTTGTCATGGCAGGAAGAATAAAATCATCGTTTTCGCTGTGAATAAATAAAATGGGATGTTTGATATTTTCAATAACCGATACGGGCGAGACGTGACGAATCGAATATTTTTCACGAAGGCGCAAAATTAAATCAGCAATGGGTATTAATATGGTTGAGACATTCTTTAATTCTTTTTTTAGTTGATACGATACTTGCTCTTTCAGATCTGAGAACGGACAGTCAGCTATATAAAAATCAGCACCATCCTCAAGCATTCCTGCGTATAGAAGCATTGTAGCCGCCCCCATCGATTCCCCATGTATACCGAGCGTAAGTGTCGGTCCCTTCTCTTTTTTTAACCAATCAATAATTGCCTTAAGATCGAATTTTTCATAATGACCGAAGCTGGTTGTCTTTCCACCTGATTCACCGTGTCTGCGATGGTCATAAATTATCGCATTAAATCCACGCTCTAAGAAAAGATTCATATATTTTATCGAATTAATTTTTGTTTCCGTTACTCCATGGGAAATAATGACATATTGATTGGTCTCGTGTGGTTCTACTAGCAGCGCTTTAATAGGATAGCCAAAAGGAGAATCAATAATTACCTCGCGCTTAGGCAGTGATTCGAAATGCTCGGGAATGAATCTGCCTGCTTCCTTTTCCCTCTGTACGATAAATTGTTCATCCTTCTTTTTCATATATATAAGCCGATTTGTAAAATAAAAACCTAAAGAAAATGTAAATAAGAATGAAATTAGAAGAGCTCGCAACGCCTTTCTCACAAGTACACCTCCAAAGGTTCAATAGTAGTCATTATTTGGTAATTAATGTTGGCTTTTATTCTAACATAGGAAAAGCCGCTAACTCCATTTAGCGGCTTAGTAAATTTATTTATGTCTAGCGCAAGCAGCCTAGAGGCGCTTCCGCATTTCTTATTGCTCGGCATTTTGTCTCTTGGTAGGATGAACTGCTTTTTCTATTTCCTCAGCAGCAATCATTCGTTTACCAGTGCCGGCAGATTCTGCATAATCCTTGCCCTTTTGACTGTATCCCTTATCACGTTTTTGGCTCATAATTGTCAGACTCCCTTCGAAGTGGATTCATTTAATAAAGTGCTTATATAGGAGTCTGTTTATTCATACCTTTATTGTAGAGGTGCTAAATTGTAATTCAAGAATAATAGAAATTTTGACAAAATAAGAGGGTTTTCTGTGCTTACACTCGAAATAGTAAAGGAAAATTGCTAAAAGGAGAGGAAAAAAATGAGTTCAACTGAAGTAGTAATTGTAAGCGCAGTTCGCACAGCACTAGGTAATTTTAATGGAAGCTTAAAAAATGTATCGGCACCAGAATTAGGGGCAACTGTCATCAAAGGAGCGCTCGAACAAGCTGGCGTAAAGCCGGAGCAAGTAGACGAAGTTATTTTAGGAAACGTTCTGCAAGCAGGACTTGGTCAGAATCCAGCTCGACAGGCTGCAATTAGTGCGGGCATTCCGGAAAGCGTTTCCTCAATGACGATCAATAAAGTTTGCGGTTCTGGTTTAAAGGCGGTTCACCTGGCAACACAGGCAATTCTAGCGGGGGATGCTGAGATTGTTGTGGCTGGTGGGATGGAGAATATGAGCCAAGCACCATATCTATTAAAAAATGCCCGTGAAGGATTTAAAATGGGTGACCAAAAATTAATAGATACTTTGACAAGTGACGGACTGACATGCGTTTTTAACCAATATCACATGGGAGTTACAGCTGAAAACTTAGCTGATAAATATTCCATTACAAGAGAAGAACAGGACCAGTTTTCAGCCTGGAGTCAGGAAAAGGCGGTAAAGGCAATAGAAACAGGTCAATTTAAAGATGAAATTGTTCCTGTCGTAATGAAGCAGCGTAAAGGGGATCCAATTGTTTTTGATACGGATGAATACCCGAAAAAAGGAACAACAGCTGAAAAGCTTGGAGGATTACGTCCAGCATTTAAAAAAGACGGCAGTGTAACAGCTGGAAATGCATCAGGTATTAATGATGGTGCAGCAGCGGTAGTCGTAATGAGCAGGAAAAAAGCAGACGAATTGGGAATTAAGCCTTTAGTAACAATTAAAGGGAATGCCAGTGCAGGTGTTGATCCTAGCATTATGGGAATCGGACCGGTTCCAGCAGTAAGAAAGGTTCTGGAAAAAACGTCTATTTCGATGGAAGAGCTAGAGTTAATAGAAGCGAATGAGGCATTTGCGGCACAGTCCCTTGCAGTTGACCGTGAGCTTCATTTTAATAAAGAAATTTTAAATGTAAATGGCGGGGCCATTGCACTCGGTCACCCAATCGGTGCAAGCGGTGCAAGAATTCTCGTTACACTGATTCATGAAATGAAAAGACGGAATGCAAAGAAGGGACTTGCCACACTTTGTATTGGCGGCGGCCAAGGGGTAGCAACAGTCGTTGAACTAGCTTAAGCCTACAATGAGGGGAGAATGAGCACGATGAAGAAGATTAGTACATCCTTCCAGGAAGCAGTCGCAGATATACAAGATGGAGCGACGTTAATGGTCGGTGGTTTCGGTTTGTGCGGAATACCTGAAAATCTAATCCAAGCGCTGGTTGATAAGGGCGTAAAGGATTTAACGGTTATCTCTAATAACTGTGGAATCGATGATTGGGGCTTAGGCCCTCTTTTAAAAAATAAACAAATTAAAAAAATGATAGGCTCCTATGTGGGGGAGAATAAAGAGTTTGAAAGACAGGTCTTAGCAGGGGAACTTGAAGTAGAGCTGACACCACAAGGTACATTAGCTGAAAAGATAAGAGCAGGCGGAGCAGGTATACCGGCCTTTTACACTCCTGCAGGGGTAGGAACACCGATTGCTGATGGCAAGGAAACAAAAGTCTTTAATGGCAGAGAGTATCTGTTAGAGGAAGCACTGATTGCTGATTTTAGTTTTGTTAGGGCATGGAAGGGAGACAAGATGGGAAATCTTGTTTACCACAAAACAGCTCGAAACTTTAACCCAATGATAGCAGCAGCAGGAAAAGTAACGATTGCCGAAGTGGAGACACTCTGTGAAATCGGAGAACTCGATCCTAATTTTATCCATACTCCGAGTGTTTACGTTCAAATGATTATAGAAGGTAAGCAGGAAAAAAGAATTGAGAGATTAACAGTTAGAAAATAGAATGATGGAGGGGGAGAGTGCCGATGGTCTCTGTTAGAGAGAGAATTGCAATAAGGGCAGAGAAAGAAATCGAAAACGGTTTTTATGTGAACTTAGGAATCGGGATGCCGACGCTGGTTGCGAATTATATATCAGGTAATAAGCAGGTTGTTCTGCAATCGGAAAATGGGTTGCTGGGTATTGGTCCATATCCAACGGAGGAAGAAGTAGACCCAGATTTAATCAATGCAGGAAAAGAAACGGTTACAGCAATTAGTGGCGCTTCTTATTTTGATAGTGCCGAATCCTTTGCCATGATTCGCGGCGGTCATATCGACATAGCCATCCTTGGCGGGATGGAGGTTTCTGAATCAGGAGACCTCGCGAACTGGATGATACCAGGTAAAATGATAAAAGGAATGGGCGGTGCCATGGATCTTGTCCATGGAGCGCAAAAAATCATTGTCATCATGGAGCATGTGAACAAGCGTGGCGAATCAAAAATCTTAAAAGAATGCACTCTTCCATTAACCGGAAAAGGTGTCGTTAACCGAATTATTACAGAACGTGCAGTAATGGATGTAACCGTCACCGGTTTAAAATTAGTTGAAGTAGCAAAAGGGTTTACTGTCGAAGATGTAGTTAACTCGACAGAGGCTGCATTGGCAGTCGACGAAAACGTGCTTATAGATGCTTATTAAAGAACATCGCAGGCTGATTAGCATAACAGCCTGCTTTTTCTATTGGCTGTGTGTTAAAGGATACTGTTGATTTTAGAACCTGTTGATTGGAGCGGAGGGCGCTTGACTCCTCAAAAATGCTATCGCATTTTCTTCGTGCGTGGGTAGATTCGAGGAAGTAATTCAAAGTCCTGCGGGATGAACGAGCTGAGTGAGACCCCGCAGGAGCGAAGCTATAAGGAGGCTCACGGGCGAGCCCGCGGAAAGCATAGCGCCCGGAGCGCAAATCAACAGCCTAGTTTAACACAGCCATTCTGTCAAAAATGATGCTATAATACATATGAAATAATGATTTTTGGGGGTGTTTAGGATGAAAAAGAAAGCGAAACAAAAAAATCAATCTAAACCAAAAGAAGAAGCAGCGGTTACGCTTAAAGATATGATTAATCCGGAATTAATCAAGCAGTTAAAAGAACAGCAGGACCAGCTCAAGGCAGCAGAAGAGCGTAAGAAAGAAGCAGAAGAGCAACGGAAACGCGAAGAACGCCGCCTGAAGGAAAAAAATAAATCATTTGAGGAACTGCTAAACGAAAGCGGCATGAACTGGAAGGAATTTAAATAGGAGAGCCAACGGCTCTCCTTACTTAACGATGTTCGTTATATTTTCCAGCCTTTGAAATCTTTTTAATCAATGTAACTTCTTCTTCGGTCAGCTGTTGGCTTCTCACCGCCATAGCATTGCTTCTTACTTGTTCCGCACTGCTGGCTCCAGCAACGACCGTGGCCACGGCAGGGTGTGCCAAATTATATTGAAGAGCAATTTTTGTAAACGAGCGTTGTGCAGCCAACTTGTCCTTCAATGCAGGTAACACTTCAAGCAGCTCTTCTTGACGATAGTCGGGATATCCTTTTGGAGATATCTTTTCTAGCATTTTATCACTTAACAGCCCTTTTGCTAAAGGACCGCGGGTTACTACACTAATTCCATGCTCATGCAGATACGGCAATGCTTCTTCTTCCGGGCGCCGGTCTAAAATACTATATTGCATCATCACAGAAACAATATCGGAGTTCTTTACATACTCACGGATAACATTGGGGCGAATTGATGAAATTCCATAATAGCGGATATAGCCCTCTGACTTTAATTCCTCAAAAGCTTCTATCGTTTCATCAATATTATCTTCGATTGTGCCGCCATGCAGCTGGTATAAATCGATATAGTCTGTCCCAAGTCGTTTCAAACTTTGTTTGACTGCTTCCTTTATGTATAATTTGGACGGATCCCAAGACCACCCTGTTTTATCAGGATTCCACCTGTTTCCAACCTTAGAAGCAATTATGACTTTTTCGCGTACATCCTTTAAAGCAGCCCCGACAATTTTTTCATTTTCACCAAAATCATATAGATCTGCAGTATCAAAATAATTGATTCCCTCATCCAAGGCGGTCTCAATAATCTCCCGACCTTTTTTTTCCTCTGTGCCAATCGACATACAGCCTAAGCCTAATTCTGTAACCCATAAGCTAGAGTTTCCCAGTTTTCTTTTTTTCAACACATATCACCCCGTCCTTTTCATATTGTCCAGCTCCAGGCGCCATCGGCTCGAGGTCAGAAGCCAATCCGTCCGAAAGGTTAAAGAACAACCTTCCAGCCGGCTCGTCTTCTGCTTGTCGCCGATAGACGGGCGCCTTACGCTTTTCTTATAATTTTACGAAAGTCCGGGGAAGACTACAAACGGAAAGGTTATTTTGGAGCGATTTTTTCTACCCATTCGGCAACGGTGGAATAATCCTTATTGTATTCTTTAAGTTTTTGGATAATCTCCCATCCCTTACCTACAAGAATAATTCCTTTCTCATGCACGTATACCTTCATCCATACCCCTCCAAATAATGTATGGTAAAATGTATGAGCAGCATATAGCGAATTAGAACAGGAGTGATTTGATTGACTAATCTTTATGAAAAAACTATACATAGCGAAGAAATATTTTCAGGAAAAATAATTAGCCTTCATCTTCAGGATGTAGAGCTTCCGAATGGAAACCAGTCAAAAAGAGAAATTATTAAACACCCAGGTGCAGTCGCTATTTTGGCCATTACCGATGATAAAAAAATTGTTATGGTTGAACAATATCGTAAAGCTCTTGAGCGGACAATTGTTGAGATACCAGCAGGAAAGTTAGAAAAGGACGAAGAGCCAGCTCTCTGTGCTCGACGGGAGTTAGAGGAAGAGACAGGGTATGAATGTGAAAGTTTGGAGCTCCTCATCTCATTCTATACATCTCCTGGATTTGCTGATGAAATCGTTCATCTATATGTTGCCAAAGGTTTAACAAAGAAAGAAAATGCCGCAGCACTTGATGAAGATGAGTTTGTGAACATTGAGGAAATAACACTTGATGAAGCGATTCAGTATATCAAGGAACAAAAAATTTATGATGCTAAAACCGCCTATGCCGTTCAATACCTGCAGCTTCAAGAGGCATTAGGTAATAAATGAAACGCTATTATGTAGATTTACATATTCATATCGGAAGAACCTGGACTGGCAAGCCTGTAAAAATTACAGGTGCTAAATCTTTAACGTTTACCAATATCATTGAGCATGCCCGGCATGAGAAAGGGCTGAATATGATTGGTATTATAGACAGCCACTCACCAGAAGTAATCCTTGAAATGGAAAGCCTTGTTTCAAGTGGAGATATGATTGAACATCGTGATGGCGGCTTAGCATTCGGTGATTTAACGGTAATTCCCGGTTCGGAGTTAGAAATCTATGATGAACAATGTAATGGTCCGATACATGTGCTTGTGTTTTTTCCTACAATCGCGATCATGAGGGAATTCTCTAATTGGCTGTCCAGGCATTTGAAAAATGTCCAGTTGAGTTCGCAGCGGATATATGTATCAGGCCTTGAATTACAAAGAAAAGTAAAAGAACTAGGCGGCTTATTTATTCCAGCCCATGTATTTACACCCTTTAAAAGTCTATATGGTAAAGGGGTCAATAAATCGTTAACTGAAGTATTCGACCCAGCTTTGATTGATGGAATTGAGCTTGGTTTAAGTTCTGATACAATGATGGCGGACCAGATTAAGGAATTACATAACTATACTTTTGTGACCAATTCAGATGCACACTCCTTAGCAAAAATTGCCCGTGAGTATCAGGTTGTATCGATGAAGGAACCCTCTTTTAAAGAATTGGGAAAGGCATTGCGGAATGTTGACGGAAGAAGTATCATAGCCAACTATGGATTAGACCCGCTCCTAGGTAAGTATCACAAAACCGTCTGTGCGGAATGTTCTCATCCAGCAGGTGAGGATGATCAAATCTGTACTCTTTGTGGAAAAAATAAGATTATAAAAGGCGTAGCAGACCGAATTCTTGAGTTGAAGACAGCAAATCAGAGTCCTGTTGGCCGTCCTCCTTATGTACATCAAATTCCACTAGAATATATACCGGGATTGGGACCAAGGCTACTAGAAAAGCTCGTCAATCATTTTGGTTCAGAAATGGCAATTCTGCATGAAGTTCCCTTTCAGGCATTGAACGAAGTCGTTCCGCCAAAAATTGCTGATCTGATAATGAAAGCAAGAGAAGGAAAAGTGTCTTTGGCAGCCGGGGGCGGCGGAAAATACGGAAAAATTTCAGAGTAATGATCAAACCCGACAATTATAAAGTCGGGTTTTTCTTTTTATAGTAATTCTATTAAATTATGGTCATAGAAATACTAGAGAGGCATAAAATGTAATAACTGATTAGGAGAAGTAGGAGGGACTGCAGATGAAGAAACGATTGTACCAGAACGATGCCGCCAGTTATTTCCGTGAGCATTCCTCAATTTTTTTATTTATTGTCATTTTATTTTTAATGGGAGTCATCTTTGGAGCGATAGTCGTGAATAGCATGAGTATCACCCAAAAAGAAGATTTATTTTACTATTTATCACAATTCTTTGGTCAAATACTAAATGGAAAAGTAGCGGAAAATAATGATTTATTTGCACAAAGCTTCCTTCATAACAGCAAGTTCATTGGGTTAATTTGGATCTTAGGAATCTCAATCATCGGACTTCCGGTAATCCTTATTCTATTATTTATAAAAGGTTTAGTGGTAGGCTTTACGGTTGGTTTCTTAGTTAGTCAATTGGGCTTTAAAGGATTTTTACTTGCATTTGTGTCCATTCTGCCACAAAATTTGATTATCATTCCCGTTTTCATTTTGATGGCTGCTTTATCCGTTATATTCTCATTGAGAATGATAAAAAAACAATTCTTTAAGACCTATGGGCAGCCGATATTGCCATTTTTTAAAAACTACATCATAACCTTTGTTGTAGCTGTCATTCTTATTTCTGCGGCTTCTGGTGTAGAGGCTTACGTTTCACCATGGCTGATGAAGTCAATGATGGGATCATTAAATTTATAATTATTATCATATAATATTAAGTATAATCTCTTGTTTATAATAATTTTATTTTGACACCTCTTTCTCATCTGGTATAATGAGAATAGCAGCGGCGAGGGAGGGACTTCGGGATGGAAACTAGGATTGATAGAATTAAAAAGCATTTGCATTCATCAAGCTATAAGCTAACACCTCAACGTGAAGCAACCGTTCGGGTATTGTTAGAGCATGAAGAGGATCATTTAAGTGCAGAAGATGTATACCTCCTCGTTAAGGAAAAGTCGCCTGAAATCGGATTGGCAACTGTATATCGTACACTTGAATTACTAACTGAATTAAAAATTGTTGATAAAATTAACTTTGGTGATGGAGTTTCGCGTTATGACCTTCGCCAAGAAGGTGCCGCACATTTTCATCATCACCTTGTATGTATTGAATGCGGAGCGGTGGATGAGATCCAAGAAGATCTTCTTGAAGATGTCGAAGCAGTAGTTGAGCGTAGATGGAATTTTAAAATAAAAGACCATCGACTTACGTTTCATGGCATCTGCTATCGCTGTCAAGATAAGGTTAAATCTGAAGAAACTGCAGAATAATAGCCAAAAGTCCTTTTAGAATAAAGGGCTTTTTTTTCTGTCCAACAAACTATAATATAATTATTTCCTCCAAAACAGTAACTCTAGGTATAAAAGTTGGACAAATTGGCATATCTTTTACTAGGCTAAACTGTTTGGGGGGAAGGTAAATGCTTTCTTTTATTAAAGTAGTACTACAAACCTTAAAGGTTTTTATCATATTCACTGGATGTACGATACTCTTTTACTATGGTATTATGTGGGTAAATGAGGAGTACCAAAATTATCATCGTTATGATTCACCGGAAGGATCTGCTTTAAAGGTTTCAACATTAAATAAAGATGAGAATCCTATCTGGCTGGATCGGCTGATTTTGTTTTACTTAAATGGGGAGTAGTATCAATGGATGATCATCTAAAAGATTTTATGCAGTTTTTACTCGTCGAAAAGAGAGTGGCTAAAAATACGCTGCTATCATATGAACGAGATTTAAAAACGTATCTTCATTATTTAAAAAATGTAGAAGCAATTGAAATAAATCGAGTCCAGCGGGCTCATATTTTACATTTCCTTTCCTTTTTAAAGGAACAGGGAAAATCCACGAAAACATTGGCTAGACATGTTGCTTCAATCCGCGCTTTTCATCAATTCCTGTTACGGGAACAGGTATCGAATCAGGATCCTTCTGTGCTTATTGAACCTCCTAAGTCTGAGCGGTCAATTCCCAAGATTTTAAGCTTAAAAGAAGTTGAAAAGCTCTTAGATTTCCCCAACGGACAAGGACATTTTGGTTTAAGGGACAAGGCGATGTTAGAGCTCCTTTATGCCACCGGTATTCGTGTCAGTGAACTTATTCAAATTGACGTAGATCATGTGAATATAGCGATGGGGTTTGTCACCGTCAGCGGCAATAATAGAGAACGAATCATACCAATTGGGAAAGCAGCAGCTGAGGCACTGAAGGGTTACATTGATAAAGGAAGAAGAAATTTTGTTTCAAAAAATCCAAATCACTCTGACTCTGCATTATTTTTAAACCATCAAGGAAAAAGATTAACTCGTCAAGGATTTTGGAAAATCCTAAAAAAGCTAGCTCAAGAGGCTGGTATTGAGAGTGAGTTAACACCTAATACATTGCGGCATTCGTTTGCGACGCATCTATTGGAAAATGGTGCCGACCTAAAAGCTGTTCAGGAAATGCTAGGACACGCAGATATCTCTACGACCCAGATTTATACTCAAGTAACGAAGACAAGGTTAATGGATGTATATAGCAAATTCCATCCTAGAGCTTAATAGGATACTAGATACATAAATATTTAAAAGTGTCGAAAAGCTGCCCAAAATTATTGGCAGCTTTTTCTTGTAATTTTTTTATTGTTTAGTAAAATATAGAGGTCAGACTTCTGACGTTATATTTTTAAAATTGGTTAATAATCCTATTTTAATAAGGGTAATCTATTTTTATTAATTAGAAGCGTTTTCATTTGTTTAGAAAAAGGAGGAAGACTAGAATGACTCGAAATACATATAAGCGTATTTTTTTAATCGTAATGGACTCTGTTGGAATTGGTGAATCACCTGACGCAGAGAAGTTTGGAGATAAAGGGGCAGATACCCTTGGGCATATTGCTGAAAGAATGAACGGTCTAAACATGCCTAACATGGGCAAGTTAGGCTTAAGTAATATCCGTGAAATTAAAGGGATTGATAAAGCTGAAAAACCATTAGCATATTATACCAAAATGATGGAATCCTCGAATGGAAAAGACACCATGACTGGACATTGGGAAATTATGGGGTTGAATATCCAGACACCTTTCCGTGTCTTCCCTGATGGATTCCCAGATGAACTTCTTTCCGAATTAGTAGAACGTACGGGCAGAAAAATAATCGGCAATAAACCTGCTAGTGGAACAGAAATTCTCGATGAGCTTGGGGAAGAACATATGAAAACAGGAGCGTTGATTGTTTACACTTCCGCAGACTCAGTACTTCAAATTGCTGCACATGAAGAAATCATTCCAATTGAAGAGCAATATAAGATTTGTAAAATTGCTCGTGAGTTAACGCTTGATGAAAAATACATGGTCGGCCGTGTGATTGCTCGTCCATTCTTGGGTGAACCAGGTAATTTTAAGCGGACAGCTAATCGTCATGACTATGCATTAAAACCGTTTGATAGAACCGTAATGAGTGAGATGAAAGATGCTGGGTTAGATGTCATTGCTATTGGTAAAATCTCTGATATTTATGATGGAGAGGGAGTTACCCAGTCTTTAAGGACAATCTCCAATATGGATGGTATGGATAAGCTTGTACAGACATTGGATATGGATTTTACAGGGATGAGCTTCTTGAATTTGGTGGATTTTGATGCACTATATGGACATCGCCGTGATCCAGAAGGTTACGGGAAAGCACTAGAAGAATATGATGCACGCTTGCCTGAAGTGTTTGCGAAATTAAAAGAGGATGATTTGTTAGTTATTACAGCTGACCACGGTAATGATCCAACAGCACCAGGAACGGATCATACACGTGAATATGTTCCATTAATCGTCTACTCTAAAATGATGCCAGAAGGCAAAGAACTTCCAATAAGAGAAACATTTGCTGACATTGGTGCCACTGTTGCAGATAACTTTAAAGTGAAAATGCCTAACTTTGGGAAAAGCTTTTTATCTGAACTAAAATAAAGGGAGTATGAATATGAATATCGAAAAAATTCAAAATGCAGCAGGCTTTTTAAAAGATAAATATGCAAATACACCAAAAATCGGACTTATCTTAGGCTCTGGTCTAGGTGTTCTCGCTGATGAGATCGAGAATCCTGTTAAGATACCATACAATGAAATCCCGGATTTCCCGATTTCAACTGTGGAAGGTCATGCTGGACAGCTTGTTTTTGGAATTTTAGAGGGTGTAGAAGTGGTTGCGATGCAAGGTCGTTTCCATTTTTATGAAGGGTACGGTATGGACAAAGTAACCTTTCCTGTACGTGTGATGAAGGAATTAGGTGTGGACATGTTAATCGTAACGAATGCAGCAGGCGGGGTTAATGAAAGCTTTGAAGCAGGAGATTTAATGATTATTAGCGACCATATTAATTTTACAGGCACGAATCCTTTAATAGGTCCAAATGATTCGAAATTTGGTCCACGTTTCCCAGATATGTCAGAAGCTTATACAAAAGAATTGCGGAATGCAGCAAAAGAGATTGCAGCCCGCTTAAATATGAATGTAAAAGAAGGCGTATACTTCGGATTTTCGGGACCAGTCTATGAAACCCCAGCAGAAATTAGAATGGTTAGAACACTTGGAGGCGATGCTGTTGGGATGTCAACAGTACCTGAAGTCATCGTGGCACGCCATGGCGGAATGAAGGTCCTTGGTATTTCTTGTATTACGAATATGGCTGCAGGAATCCTCGACCAGCCATTATCACATGAGGAAGTTATTGAGACAACAGAAAGAGTAAAAGCTAATTTCCTATTATATATAAAAGAAATTGTTAAAAGCATAGCTAAATAATCTTGTAAAAGTGGTGATTAGTATGAGAATGGTTGACTTAATTGAGAAAAAAAGAGACGGAGAAGAACTAACTACTGAAGAAATAAAGTTTATTATAAATGGATACACAGATGGTTCCATACCAGATTATCAGGTTAGTGCATTAACCATGGCAATCTTTTTTCAAGGGATGACAGAAAAAGAAAGAGCGGATTTAACCATGGCCATGGTTGAATCAGGCGATCAAATTGATCTATCACAAATTGAAGGAATTAAAGTAGATAAGCATTCAACCGGCGGGGTTGGGGATACAACAACGTTAGTGCTTGGACCACTTGTTGCCGCATTGGGTGTTCCTGTTGCAAAAATGTCAGGGCGCGGGTTAGGTCATACCGGCGGAACCATTGACAAATTAGAGGCTGTTAAAGGATTCCATGTTGAAATTGAAAACGAGGAATTTATTGAACTGGTTAACAAAAACAAGATTGCTGTCATTGGACAAAGTGGCAACTTAACACCTGCTGATAAAAAGTTATATGCGTTAAGAGATGTAACAGCAACTGTTAATAGTATCCCGCTAATTGCAGGTTCAATCATGAGCAAAAAAATTGCTGCTGGTGCTGATGCCATAGTTTTAGATGTAAAAACGGGTGCAGGCGCATTCATGAAGACAATTGATGACTCAAGAGAACTTGCTAAGGCAATGGTGAGTATCGGAAACAATGTTGGAAGAAGAACGATGGCAGTTATTTCTGACATGAGTCAGCCGCTGGGGTTTGCGATTGGAAATGCACTTGAAGTGAAGGAGGCCATTGATACCTTAAAGGGTGAAGGTCCAGAGGACTTGACCGAACTTTGTTTAACTCTTGGCAGTCACATGGTTTACTTAGCAGAAAAGGCAAGTTCATTGGCCGAAGCACGCACTATGCTTGAAAATGTCATTAAAGATGGCTCTGCACTTGAAAAGTTTAAGGTTTTCTTGAGCTCACAAGGTGGAGATGCTCAGGTTGTGGATGATCCTTCAAAAATGCCGCAAGCTCAATTTACATTTGAGCTAGAAGCGAAAGAAGACGGTTATGTTTCTGAAATTGTTGCAGATGAAGTAGGTACGGCTGCAATGAAATTAGGAGCAGGAAGAGCGACAAAAGAGTCCGTAATTGATTTAGCCGTCGGACTTGTATTAAGAAAAAAAATCGGTGATCAAGTCAAAAAAGGTGAATCGTTAGTAACAATTTATAGTAATTTTGAAGATGTAAATGAAGTAAAAGCAATGCTTTATGAAAATATCATCGTTTCTTCAGAAAAAGTAGAGGCACCAATCCTTATTCATGAAGAAATAACAGAATAAAACATATAGGTAAAAGTTCAGGAAAAAATCCTGGACTTTTTTATTTTATTAACAGGAAAATACTGTATAAAGTTGTTGGAATTGGAAAAAATGGAATCTATATAAAGAATGGAGGGTTATGCGAATGAAACGATATATCTCTTTACTGGTAATACTCTTGTTACTTACAAGTTTATGGATACCATCCGTATCTGCAGAAGAAAAAGCGAGTACTGATATCACAGAAAATGTTCGATCTGCGATTTTAATTGAGCGTGATACAGGTCAGATTCTTTATGAAAAAAATAGTAATGAGGAGCTTCCACCTGCGAGTATGACGAAAATTATGACCATGCTGCTTATTATGGAAGCAATTGACGAAGGAAAACTCAAATGGGATGAAAGTGTTCGAACAAGTGAATATGCTGCGTCTATGGGTGGCTCACAAATTTTCCTTGAACCAGGTGAAGAAATGACCGTAAAACAAATGCTTCAAGGCATTGCAATTGGTTCGGGAAATGATGCTTCTGTTGCAATGGCAGAAAAAATTGCCGGATCGGAAGAAGCTTTTGTTGACATGATGAATAACAAAGTAAAAGAACTGGGTTTAAAGAATACAATTTTTAAAAATACTACAGGTCTTCCAGGTAGTGGTCATTATAGTTCCGCGCATGATATGGCGATTATGGCCAAAGAACTATTAAAATATGAGGACATCACAAAGTTTACTGGAATGTACGAAGCTTATCTTCGTGAAAATACAGATAAAAAGTTTTGGCTTGTTAATACCAATAAACTTGTTCGTTTTTATCCAGGTGTAGACGGTCTAAAAACAGGTTTTACTGGTGAAGCAAAGTATTGCTTAACTGCAACGGCACAAAAGGATGGTATGCGTGTAATTGCTGTAGTCTTTGGGGCACCGACTTCGAAGGAGAGAAATGCTCAAGTTACAAAAATGCTAAATTATGCGTTTGCCCAGTATCAAACACACCCGATGTTTAAGAGAAACCAAGTGATTGGTGATGCTCATGTTAATAAAGGGAAAGACAAAAAAGTTCAAGCAGTAACAAGCGAACCACTTTCTTTACTTACTAAAAAAGGCGAAAAGACTGAGGATGTAACACGTAAAGTGAAACTTGATAAAAACCTTAACGCCCCTATTAAAAAAGGAGATAAGGTTGGAACCATCCAGCTTGTAAAGGAAGGAAAAGTAGTCCTCGAAAGTGAATTAGTGGCAAAAAACGACGTAAAAGAAGCCACCTGGTGGACACTATATAAACGTTCATTCGGTATGTTCACAAAAGCAGGAAAATAACATTCGCAGAGTGTCGAAATACTACTTTTTTTAGCAAATATCAACTAGTTTTGTCTTCAGAGAAGGAGATTGCGTTACAAGTAACGAATTGACTCACTATACCAGATGAAGGAGGCTAGGAATAGTGAGTCTTAACATTGAAATGGAAATAAAACATGATGTTTTATTGCTGCGTTTAAGTGGTGAACTAGATCATCATACAGCCGACGAATTACGAGAACAGGCAGCTCATGCAATAGAAAAGAATGAAATTCGTCATATAGTTTTAAATCTCGAACAGCTTTCTTTTATGGATAGCTCTGGATTAGGAGTCATTTTAGGGCGGTACAAGCAAATAAAGCAGGTGCATGGTGAGATGGTGGTTTGTACGATTTCCCCTGCAATACAACGTTTATTCGATATGTCGGGGATGTTTAAGATCATTAAGCTAGAACCGTCAGAAGAGTTTGCATTGCAAAGATTGGGGGTGGCCTGAGATGAAGAATCAGATGAATCTTCAATTCAGTGCTTTAAGTCAAAATGAATCATTTGCACGTGTCACGGTTGCAGCCTTTATTGCTCAGCTTGACCCTACGATGGATGAACTCACTGAAATCAAAACAGTTGTATCTGAAGCAGTAACCAACTCCATCATTCATGGTTACGAAAATGACCCGGATGGAATTGTTTATATCCAGGTAACGATTGAGGATAATTTAGTGGATATTTCGATTAAAGACGTGGGATTAGGAATTGTAGATGTGGAAGAAGCTCGACAGCCATTATTTACAACGAAGCCAGATTTAGAACGGTCTGGTATGGGATTCACTATCATGGAAAATTTCATGGATGAGGTTGAGGTTCTCACACAGCCAGGTAAAGGAACCGAAGTAAGACTAAAAAAGCATTTACACATAAGCAAAATGCTATGCAATTAAGGAGACTTGCCAATGGATGTGGAGGTCAAAAAAGATAAAGCACAAACGTATTTAAAGGACCATGAAGTGAAGGAATTGATTAAAAAAAGCCAAGACGGAGACCAAGCAGCAAGAGACCTTATTGCTGAAAAAAATATGCGTCTTGTTTGGTCCGTTGTCCAGCGGTTTCTTAATAGGGGATATGATCCGGATGATCTTTTCCAAATTGGGTGTATCGGATTGCTGAAATCAGTGGATAAGTTTGATCTTTCCTATGATGTGAAATTTTCTACCTATGCGGTTCCAATGATTATTGGTGAAATCCAAAGGTTTATACGTGATGATGGAACGGTAAAGGTTAGCCGTTCATTAAAGGAAATGGGAAATCGAATCCGAAAGGCGAAAGATGAATTATCGAAGACGTATGGAAGAATTCCAACTGTTAACGAAATTTCAGAACATCTTCAGCTGTCCCCGGAGGATGTTATTCTCGCCCAGGAGGCAAGTCGGACGCCATCGTCTATTCATGAAACCGTTTATGAAAACGATGGAGACCCTATTACTTTATTAGATCAGATCGATGATGGAAATGAAGGCAAATGGTTTGATAAAATTGCCTTAAAAGAAGCAATAAGGGAATTGGATGAACGTGAGCGGCTGATCGTTTATTTACGGTATTATAAAGACCAAACGCAATCAGAAGTCGCAGTGAGACTGGGTATTTCCCAGGTGCAGGTTTCAAGACTTGAAAAAAAGATATTGCAGCAAATGAAAGACCGAATGGATCTCTAATCCATACGGTCTTTTTTTTTAGTAAAGTACGAAATTTTGCTCATACTAGTTATACAAGGAAATCATTGTGTGGGGAGTGAATGTTTTGGAAAAAACAATCTACATCCGCATGCGGAATCGTGTTCTGGCTAAACCGGAAGAAAGTATCTATTTAGAGGATATAGCACAGATCATTGCTCCGGAGACAGTAATCTCTAAATTGAAAAAACTAAAAGTCCACCAAATATCCATTAAGGACAAAAACATTGTCATCATTGATGTGATGAAAGTTATTAGCTTGATTTCAGGCTTAATCGAAAATGCAGATGTCCAAACCATTGGTCCAGCGCAAACAATTGTAGAAGTCATATTGAAGAAAAAGCAAATGTCATTACCTTTCTTTATATTGATTTGGTTTTTATTATTTTTTGGTTCAGCAATGGCAATTATGAACTTTCATGATGATGTCAGTATGCGAAGTGTTCAGGAAAAGTTATACAAGATCATTACAGGTGTGGAAGATTCCAAGCCATGGATATTTCAAATTCCCTATTCAATTGGGTTAGGTCTAGGTATGATTTTATTCTTCAACCATGTATTTAAAAAAAGGATCAATGAAGAACCAAGTCCCCTGGAAGTCGAGATGTTTAATTATCAAATGGACTTAGATAATTATGTCATTATTCATGAAAATAAAGAAAGTATGAAACGAACAAATGACGATTAAAGTAATTGCGGTTATGTTTATCGGGCTTGCAGGTGGATTAGCAGTGGGTTCAGGTTTTGTAGCTTTTCTAACAGTACTTGGTGTTATCCCAAGACTTACACAGTTAACAAAGACAATGAAAATGATTCGGCATTACGAATGGGCTGTTATTATGGGGGCACTAACAGGGATAGCAGGGAGTTTAAGAGACCCAGTCTTAGGAATCTCTCCATATTTTATGGTGCCTCTTGGATTGACTGGAGGGGTCTTTGTTGGGATGTTAGCTGCAGGGCTAACAGAAGCATTAAATGTATTCCCTGTCCTTGCCAAAAGGATGGGGATAGATGGAAAAATTATCATTCTAATAATGGCGATTGTTCTAGGGAAAATTGCGGGCTCAATTTTTCAATGGGTCTATTTTGTTCATCATTAATCTCGACCGGAAAGGACGGAAGTATGAGTGATCGAAGGCGGGTTATATTAATTACTGATGGTGATGAGTATGCAAAAAGGGCAGTAGAGCATGTCGCCCGCGAAGTGGGCGGGCGATGTATCACTATGTCACATGGAAATCCCTCCGTTTTAACAGGGGAAGAACTTGTGAAGTTAATAAAAAAAGCAGCTAATGACCCAGTATTAGTAATGTTTGATGATAGTGGACTTGTTGGAGAAGGTGCAGGCGAACGGGCATTAAAATTTGTCGCCACCCATAAGGATATTGAAGTTTTGGGGATTATTGCCGTAGCTGCCAAAACACATCAAGCAGAGTGGACAAGAATCGATGTAAGTATCGATCGAGATGGTGAATTAACCCCTTATGGTGTTGATAAACACGGAATTCCAGAGCTAGAGATTGGAAGATTAAATGGCGATACGGTTTACTGCCTTGATGAACTAGATGTTCCCATTATCGTGGGAATCGGAGATGTGGGGAAGATGGCACGGCGTGACCACTATGAACGAGGGGCACCTATTACGAAAAAAGCGGTAGAGTTAATACTCGAAAGGAGTGGATTTCGTGACGAGAGAGAACGAACAAACATGGCCGATTCCTGAGTCACTGCTAGAAATAGAACATTATATGAAACAGCGTGTCGGTTTAGGTGTGAGTTTTGACTTTGGGGTCCGGAAGTTAAAAATTCTTAAAAAGGATGTACACTTCTATTGGATAACTGGTTTATGTGATACTGGTTTTATTATAGAAACCGTTGAAGAACTGGTTCAAATTAATGATCATGAAAAATTATCATCTGACCTTTTTAAAATAGTTGAAAACAGGTTAGTGAATCAGTCTGTACAGCAAATTAAAACACTGGATGAAATGGTTACCCAGGTATTGTCTGGTTTAATCGTTGTTGTTGTCGAAGGTGCTAATACTGCACTAGCTGTTGACGTCAGAAGTTATCCAGGTCGTAGCCCACAAGAGCCGGACACAGAAAAAGTAGTTAGAGGTTCCCGCGATGGTTTTGTTGAAAATATAGTGCTGAATACGGCATTAACAAGAAGACGAATACGTGATGAACGGCTGCGCTTTGAAATTCTTAAGGTTGGTGAACGTTCAAAAACAGATATAGCGATTGGCTACATAAATGACATTGCCGATCCGAACCTGGTAAATATTATTCGAAAAGAGCTTAAAGCCATAAAAATTGATGGAATCCCTATGGCAGATAAAACCATTGAAGAGTTTCTTTTAAAACAAGGATTAAATCCTTATCCATTAGTTAGGTATACAGAACGTGCTGATGTCGCCGCGGCACATCTTTTAGAAGGGCATGTCGTTATATATGTTGATACCTCTCCGAGTGTCATTATTGCACCGACCACTTATTTTCATCATGTCCAACATGCTGAAGAGTTCCGTGAAGCACCTGTTATGGGGACGTTTGTCCGTTGGTCTCGATTTCTAGGTATTTTAACATCAATATTTCTACTTCCGCTATGGATGTTATTTGTGTTAGAACCATCCTTGCTGCCAGAAAGGCTTTCATTTATTGGGCCAAATGAGCATACTAATATTCCAATCGTATTACAGATTTTATTAGCCGATTTCGGACTGGAATTTTTAAAAATCGCAGCAATACATACTCCTACACCTCTTTCAACAGCAATGGGGTTAATTGCTGCAGTGTTAATCGGTCAGATTGCCATTGATGTTGGATTATTTGTTCCAGAAGTGATTCTTTATGTTGCAGTTGCTGGTATTGGTTCATTTACGACACCAAGCTATGAATTAAGTGTAGCCAATAAAATAGCCAGAATGATTCTGGTAATTCTTGTAGCAATCTTCCATACTCCGGGCTTTGTGATTGGTTCTACCCTGCTGTTTATTCATTTAGTAACAACACGAGCACTTAACACGCCCTATTTCTGGCCATTTCTCCCTTTCGAACCTAAGGGATTCTTGCAAATTATTTTTCGCCGTGCCGTACCAGGGGCGATATTCCGTCCTAGCATCGTACATCCTAGGAATCGATACCGTCAGCCGCCGGGGGAACAATAACTTATTGCGGAATAGATTCGGTTATGCTAAAGTATTTTTAATTGTATAAAAGGATAAGAAGCTAAAATAGGCAGTATCCTTTGAGGATTCTGTCTATTTATTATTACTTTTTTAAAGCACGTACCATACACTAATAAAGAGTCTTTACGAAAGAGAGGGAAGGAAATGTATTTTTACGGGACAACAGGCGTAAACGGCAAGGGTAATTTGGAAATAGGCGGAGTAGATGCAGTAGAGTTGGCCGAGCAATTTGGTACTCCTCTCTATGTTTATGACGTTTCATTAATGAGGGAAAGAGCTAGAGGCTTCAAAAAGACTTTTGAAGAACAAAACGTCAAGGCCCAGGTTGCTTACGCAAGTAAGGCATTTTCAACGATTGCTATGCTCCAACTGGCGGAAGAAGAAGGTTTATCTCTTGATGTTGTATCTGGTGGAGAGTTATATACGGCCATTGCTGCTGGGTTCCCAACACAGAGAATTCACTTTCATGGAAACAATAAAAGTAGAGAAGAACTAGAAATGGCACTAGAACACAAAATTGGCTGTATCGTGGTGGATAATTTTTACGAATTAGAACTATTAAAAGCCATTTGTCTTGAAAAAAATGAAACGATAAGCATTCTACTTAGGGTTACTCCTGGAATTGAAGCACATACACATGATTACATCTTAACAGGGCAGGAAGATTCTAAGTTTGGATTTGATTTGCAAAATGGACAAGCGGAAGAGGCGTTAATGACTGCGCTTCGGTTTAAGCAATTTGATGTTTTAGGTCTGCATTGTCACATTGGTTCACAAATTTTTGAAACAACTGGTTTCTTGCTTGCCGCTGAAAAAATTGTTGGCAAAATGAACCAATGGAAAAATAATTTAAATTTTGAAGCAAAGGTATTAAATTTAGGCGGCGGTTTTGGAATTCGCTATACAAGTGAAGACGAACCACTGTTACCATCACAATATGTTAGTGAAATTATTAATGAAGTGAAGATTTTAATACAGAAGTACTCCATGGAAATGCCAGAGATTTGGATAGAGCCTGGACGCTCACTTGTAGGTGATGCAGGTACAACCCTTTACCAAATTGGTTCTTCAAAAGAAGTTCCAGGTGTTAGAAAATATTTAGCTGTTGACGGTGGAATGAGTGACAATATAAGACCTGCACTCTATCAGGCTAAGTATGAAGCTGTTTTAGCAAATAAACCTTTAGCAGAAGCCTTGGAAAAAGTTTCTATTGCTGGTAAATGCTGTGAATCCGGTGATATGCTGATTTGGGATTTACCACTTCCAGAGACTAAAGAGGATGACCTTCTGGCAGTATTCTGTACGGGTGCCTATGGATATTCGATGGCGAACAATTACAATCGTATACCACGCCCAGCAGTGGTATTTGTAGAGAATGGCAAGGCGGCTCTTGTTGTTAAAAGAGAAACGTATGAAGATCTGCTTCGGTTAGACCTTCCCTTAAAATAAATAAGCTGCCGCCATGCGGCAGTTTATTTGTTTGTATCGAAAATGGATTATTTTTTAGATATAGTGTAGAATGACAACATGTACGCTATCTTCAAATTGTATTTGGAGGATTTTGAATAAATGAATAAAAGTAATTGGATGGTTTTTAGTATCCTTGTAGGACTGGCACTTATATGGGGAATTATTTATTGGGTTTTTATTGTACCGAGATAATAATTATAATTGGGATTGATAGATAAACAATTATTATGTATGATTGACAATAATGAAACACTTTACCAATTCGGACTACATATTATAGAGAAAACGTTGAAAAAATACACTATCCGCTAAACTGGGTTTATTTAATATAATGAGGGAGCTATTATGTTAATTCGTTATAAGAAAACATTTGAAAAAATAGCCATGGGCTTATTGTCCTTTATGCCTACCGAAAAGGACTTGAAGAAACTCCAATTTACCATTAAGGAGTATGAAACTGAAGAAAACTTACAGCTTTTTCTTTGGAAAGAAGAAGATATTATCGGACTTATTGGGGTTCAAATGGACGATAATGATTCTTCATTAATGATTCAACATATTTCTGTCAATCCTTCACACCGTTATCAAGGGGTGGGGAAACGAATGGTTAAAGCTTTGAAGGATATGTATCCGGATAAGAATATAACAGCGAATGAAAATACTGCACCGTTTGTTGAGAAATGTGATTTTTGCTAACCCTATAATAGAAAGGCGACGAGGTGATCATTACTCGTTGCCTTTTTTATTTTTTAACGCTTCCATTCGTTCTTCAATAACGATTGTACGGTCTCGTAACTTATGTCTATGGATGATAGATTCATTCTTTAAATTACTATCCTCTCCCCAGTTAAAGCCCTTATGTTGACATTCCTTTATACATGCTTCGTAAAGTGTGGGATCAGATATCGGCAAGGTAATGCTTTGGTATCTTTCTTCTGTCTCGGCCTGCATCAAAAGATTGGAAAGCATAGGAAAAAAAATATCCACATTCAAACCCATGAGGATTGGCTCATGATCATGTAAGGTAAAGATTTTTATCGCTTTTTCCAATGTTCGTTTAGCACCATTATAGTTCCTCCGACGATGATGATACCTCGAAACCGCTAAAAGAATGAAGCCTACCCAAATTGAATCTTTACTTCTGTCGCTAGATTTTTTCCAATACTCTTCAAGGATCTCGTGGCATTCAAAATAATCCCTGTCTCCATTAAAATGGGCTAAAAATTCAATATACTGTTCTGGGTACAAAAAATCACCCCTCATTGATAAGATATGTACAGTGTAGCATATAATGAATGTTTCTTCAGAATTTACATAGAGAAAAAGCCCGCCTAAGAAAGGCGGGCTCGCTTGCTCTTGTTTGAACTTAGATTGCTGTCTAGCTCCAGCGCCTAGGGGCTCGGGGTCATAAGCCAATCCGTCAAGAAGGTAAAGACCACCTTCTAGCCGGCTCATCTTATGCCTGTCGCCCCAGGGAAAAAATGAACTGCTTTCTTCCTTGGGCAAGGCGCTTCCGCTTTTCTAGTTTAGAACCAAGAAGCACCAACGATAATTAACAGAATGAATAGAACCACGATTAATGCAAAACCGCCACCAAAACCGTAACCATCAGCCATGTGTAAAAACCTCCTATAGTTGTTTTGTTATCCTTTTCCCTCTCATCATATGTACAGTCCTTGTCCAGTGTTATGGGCAAACATCACTTTTTCAATAAATACGAAAGCCAATAAATTTCTATTGGATAACGTATTTGATTCCTCTATACTAATAATAGTCATAAATATGAAAATTACTTCGAGGATTCTGGTGAAAGATGATACACTATAATGTAAAAATTGATGCATTTGAAGGTCCATTGGATTTATTGCTCCATTTAATAAATCGACTTGAAATTGATATATATGATATTCCTGTTGCTCAAATTACTGAACAATATTTAATCTATATAAAAACAATGTCAGAACTTAAATTGGATATAGCCAGCGAATTTCTCGTGATGGCTGCAACCTTATTAGCAATCAAAAGTAAAATGTTATTACCAAAGCATGAAGAGGAATTGGATGATTTAGATTCCGAAATAAGTTACGAAGAAGACCCAAGGGACGAGTTAGTCGAAAGGCTGATTGAATATCGGAAATACAAAGAGGCTGCGCATGATTTAAAGTCACTTGAGGAAGAACGAGGACTCATGTATACGAAACCACCGAGTGACCTTTCGGATTTTGCAAAAGACAAGCAGCCGGAAAAAACAGAAATAAATGTAACTCTATACGACATGTTGGCCGCTTTTCAAAAGCTATTACGCAGGAAAAAGCTGCAACGGCCAATGGCAACAAAGATTGCTAGACAAGAAATATCAATTGAAGCAAGAATGACAGAAATTATGAATGAATTAAAGCTCAAAAAAGGCAGGAGAAACTTTAACGATTTATTTCCTGTTGCTGCAAAGGAACATATCGTCGTGACATTTTTGGCGGTTTTGGAGCTAATCAAGAGAAAAGAAATAGACGTAGAACAACATGAAAACTTTGGGGATATTTTTGTTCTTGCAGTAAAGGAAGGAGCAGAAGGGCTTGGAAATAGTTAATTGGCAAAGTATTTTAGAAAGTCTTTTATTCGCAGCTGGTGATGAGGGACTTACATTAAAACATGTGGCTGAGGTCCTGGAGGTAGAGGAACTGAAGGCCAGTGAGATTGTAGAAGAATTAAGACAAGTATATGAAAAAGATAAAAATCGAGGAATCATGATTGTTCAGCTCGCTGGTACCTATCAGCTTGCAACAAAAAAGGAAAATGCTGCGTACCTTAAGAGACTTGTCGACTCACCAAATACTTCTGCTTTGTCTCAGGCCGCTTTAGAAACATTGGCTATAATTGCTTATAAACAGCCAATCACACGTGCCGAAATAGAAGAGATCCGTGGAGTAAAAACAGAAAGACCACTTCATACTCTTACGACGAAGGCGCTTATAAAGGAAGTTGGACGGGCGGAAGGTACAGGAAGAGCATACCTATATGGGACCACAAAAGAATTTCTTGACTACTTCGGTTTAAAAAACATTCAAGAATTGCCCAAGCTTCCAGAAAGAGTCGAAGAAGAATTTGAACAAGAAGAAGCCGACCTCTTCTTTGAAAAGTTTCAGGAAAGCATAAATTCTTAAAAGTAAAACAATTTCATTAAGTTGTGATAAAATAGAAGTATGATTTCAAAGCATTTCCGAAACTTCTACTTATTCGTTAATGGCTAAAGGGGATTGATTTAATTGTTTATTAAAGAATGCACCGGATATGAATTGGAAAAGGAAAAATCAAACACTTCAGAGGATTTCTTTAATAGAAGTGAAGTAACTTTTATTGATGGTTCTGAAGAAAAAACATTGCACGTATTGTATGTTAGATACTTTGATGAGTTGTTTCAAGAATTCACTCCTTTTCAGCAAAACCCAATTCTAACAAAAGACAATATTGAAGTAACCTTCAAGGATATTGTGGCATTAGTATGTTTAATCAAGAATCCGGGTTTGCGTAATCGCAAACGGTTATACATTAATTCTAAACAGGAATTTGCTTCATATTTTCAAGATATTGATTTTGAAAAATTACCTGAAATAGTACTTGCTGTTAAGCAAAATCATAAATTTGAACTCCGTTCTCCACTGGACTACATTAAACAACCGAGGTAGTTGGGTATAAAAGAATACAAAGGAGTGTTTGGATGGGAAATTCACTAGTTAAGACGCAGCTAAAAGATGTTGGAGGGTTTTTGACCTCAACAATTGGAACATTAGAAAATTATTTAAATGAAACAACCATTTCACAGATGGAACAAGAATTAACAGGAGATTCAAGTTATTATAAATTAGTTCTATCCAATTTGAGAAAATTGCTTGTTTATTGTGAAGAAAGCCTTGATGCTTGTTCAGTAATCTTGCAAAGTGAACCTTTTCAAAAGCCCACTGCTGAGAAAACTCTTTATCGTATTTTTCATCAGTGTATTGAGGAATTTTTCTCTCCTAAAAATGACGCTTGGTTTGAGGATAGTCGTTCTGCATACACAGGACGAAACTCAATAAAGTTTTATAATACTGTACCTGAAAGTGTCCAAAATTTAGTGAAAGGTCTTGAAGGAGAATTTCAAAGGGTTAGAGAAGAACTGGAATACTATGAAACAGATTACCGGACCAAAATGATTCAATCTAAATAAATAATTAAAATCAACTGTCCTTTACTAAGGGCAGTTTTTTTGTTCATAAACCATAATATTTTTCATACCTTTTAGGGGTAGATTCGAAATAAAAGGGTGGGATAGTATGAATCGATTTAGTCAGTATGTCCACGAGTTATTTGAATGGAATGAGCAAATGAAGCAGTTTCTTGATACCGATGATGTCAAAGATAACTTAGAGTTATGGGAGGAGCTCGAACATTTCACTGAATTGATCGAGAATACCAGTGAATCATTATCTGATCATGACATGTTAAGTCTTCAATCAAAAGCAGAAGAAATTCATGAAAATCTGGAGAGTTATTTTTCTCGTAAACAAGGAGTGGGGAATATTTGGGGTGAAAAAAAGACTGTCCCGCCTGGCGGTCACACACTCCCAGAGCTCCCATATGCCTATAATGCCTTAGAGCCCTATATCTCGGAGGAAATCATGAGGCTGCATCATGATAAGCACCATCGCTCCTATGTAGAGGGGTTAAACAAAGCGGAGGTAAATTTAAAGAAGGCTAGAGATAACGGTGATTTCTCCCTCATAAAACATTGGTCAAGAGAGTTAGCCTTTCATGGTTCAGGGCATTACTTGCATACAATTTTTTGGAAAAATATGATCCCAAAAGGAGGGGGAAGCCCGCAAGGACTTCTAAAAAAAGAAATAGAAAATTATTTTGGCAGTTTTGATAAATTTAAAAAACAATTCTCTGAAGCAGCAAAACAGGTCGAAGGTGTAGGGTGGGCGATCCTCGTGTGGTCTCCGCGTGCCAGGCACCTTGAAATATTACAATCAGAAAGACATATGCTGTTAACGCAATGGGACACTATACCTCTATTAGTTTTAGATGTTTGGGAACACGCATATTATCTACAGTATAAGAATAATAGAGCTGGCTATGTTGACAATTGGTGGAATCTCGTAAACTGGAATGATGTCGAAATGAGGTTTGATAAAGCCTCTGAGGTTAAGTGGCCAGCATTTTAAATGGTTAGGCAATCGGCTAAAGTCGATTGCCTTTTCAATTTTTAGGACAAATAGTCATATCAAGCCTTGTCCTGCATAATATTTTAGAAAGCAAGGGCAGTAAGTATTGCTGCTAGAAATGTTAACGAAGGGGACGAGGTAAACTTATGAGAATGATTTGGAAGCTAGTCATTTTTGCCCTCATGGTCTCACTATTCATTGCAAACATTCCTCAAAAGGTGGATGCTTCCGTTTCCGTAAGTGCACGTGGTGCAGTTCTAATGGAGCAAGAATCAGGGCGTGTCCTATTTGAGAAAGATGCCCACACAAAACGAAGGATCGCTAGTATTACGAAGATCATGACGGCAATTCTTGCGATCGAATCGGGAAAAATGAATGAATTAGTGAAAGTAAGTGAACAAGCTACCCGTGCGGAAGGGTCGTCTGTGTATTTAAAGCCTGGGGAAAAAATTAAGCTGGAGCATTTAGTATATGGTTTAATGCTTAGGTCTGGCAATGACACGGCCGTGGCAATTGCTGAACATGTTGGGGGAAGTTTGGATGGGTTCGTCTATTTAATGAACCAAAAGGCTAGAGAGATTGGTATGTTGAATACTCATTTTTCTAATCCACATGGTTTAGACGACCATGAAGACCACTATTCAACGGCTTATGATATGGCTCTATTAACTCGGTATGCTATGCAAAATGAGACATACCAAAAAATTGCTGGAACCAAGAATTATAAAGCACCAAATCCTACTGAAAATTGGGATCGAGAGTGGAAAAATAAAAACCGCTTACTTACCAAATACAAATATACGACTGGCGGTAAAACAGGGTATACAAAACGTGCAAAAAGAACCCTTGTTTCAACAGCAACCAAAGGGGACATGAGTTTAATTGCGGTTACATTGAATGCTTCGGATGACTGGAATGATCACATTGCCATGTATGAAAATGGTTTTAAAACCTTTGATATGGCGGAAGTGTTGTCAAAAGGAAAGGTAGATATTAAAACAAATAAGGTTTATCAAAAACATCTATATATAAATAACACTATTGTTTACCCTGCCACTAATGAGGAAATGGAATTGTTCTCTATAAAATATAAACTGAATAAGCCCGGAGAAGATTGGGAGGACTCAGATCATAATGGGGAAGCCGTTGGTAAAGCACAGGTTTTCCTGGATGGAAAAGTGGTTAGAGAAACACCTATTTATTATCAAGGAGGTCCTGAGAAGAAAAAGGGACTATTTGATTCACTAAAAAATATATTTCTTTCTGTTATAGGCGTGAAATTATATGGTTAATTATATTTGGGTTTTCATGACAATTGTTGGTTTCATTTTTGCAATGTTTAACGGAACAATGGAAGAAGTAAATAAAGCAATATTTGATGGGGCAAAGGAGGCAGTGACTCTCTGTATTGGATTGATCAGCATTCTTGTTTTTTGGCTGGGAATGATGCGAATTGCCCAGGAATCAGGCTTACTTGAATTATTATCTAAGTTGTTTCGCCCGCTGGTTAAGAGATTATTTCCTGATGTACCAACGAATCACCCAGCAATGGGATATATATTATCTAATATGATTGCCAATATGTTTGGCCTGGGTAATGCAGCCACGCCGCTTGGAATTAAAGCAATGGAGGAATTGAAATTATTGAATGGCGGCAAGAATTCGGCCAGCCGTTCAATGGTTACGTTCTTGGCAATAAATACAGCTAGCATTACCATCATACCTACAACAGTCATTGCAATTCGAATGAACTATAATTCTGCATCCCCAACTGAAATAGTTGTACCAACGTTAATTGCGACCATCATTTCAATGCTCGGAGCAGTTATGATAGATCGTTATTTTTATAATCGACGAAGTCGTAAAGGATGATTGGAATGGAATTTCTTTCTCTCATATCCCTAGGTTTTATCCCAGTTTTAATAGGAATTATCCTCCTTTATGGAACGATTAAACAAGTTCCGACCTATGAGAGTTTTGTTGAAGGTGGAAAAGAAGGAATTAAAATTGCTTTTTCCATCATTCCATTTCTTGTAGGCATGTTAGTAGCGATTACTGTCTTCCGGGCCTCAGGTGCTTTAGAAGCGCTAATGAATTGGATAAGGCCCATGATGGAAGCAATCGGTGTCCCAGCGGAAATTGTCCCACTAATTTTAATTAGACCCATTTCTGGGACAGCGGCACTTGGCATGACAAGCGATTTAATTGCTGTCTATGGTCCTGATTCTTTTATTGGCAGGCTCGCATCTGTTTTGCAGGGCAGTACAGATACCACCTTTTACGTGTTGACTGTGTATTTCGGGGCAGTCGGAATCAAAAAAATGGGGGACGCCTTAAAGGTTGGATTACTTGCGGATGTAGTGGGGATTATAGCAGCTATTGTTGTAGTATTATTAGTATTCGGAGCACAATAAAATAAGCTGATAAGAAAAAGCAGATTCCTAGGAGAGATATACCAAATGGGGTCTGCTTTTTATTTTTCTACAATAAGATAACCGTGCTTTGAAAAAAGGCAATTTTGTGTCATAATTCATTAGGAAAGAATAACTAATTGTTTTCCTAATAAACCTGTGTTGCAGCACATGGTATTCAAAATAAAAGGTAAACAGCTGAGGTGGATCATAATGGAAAGATTGCAAAAGGTAATAGCACGAGCTGGAGTAGCTTCAAGAAGAAAATCAGAAGAGTTAATTAAAGAAGGTAAGGTAAAAGTCAACGGAAAAATAGTTACTGAGCTAGGCGTGAAAGTTACATCATCTGACAGGGTTGAAGTGAATGGAATCCAAATTGAGAAGGAGGAGCCTGTTTATTTTCTACTATATAAACCGCGCGGTGTCATTTCGA
This sequence comes from Neobacillus canaveralius, assembly GCF_047237705.1. Taxonomy (NCBI): domain Bacteria; kingdom Bacillati; phylum Bacillota; class Bacilli; order Caryophanales; family Bacillaceae; genus Neobacillus; species Neobacillus canaveralius. Next base: position 1,857,242 of record NZ_JBDFLL010000001.1, read on the forward strand.
GTGTAAGTGATGATAAAGGAAGAAAGGTAGTAACTGATTTCTTTCCCTATCAACAAGAGAGAATTTTCCCGGTGGGACGGTTAGATTATGATACTTCCGGATTATTGCTGCTAACAAATGATGGGGAGTTTGCAAATTTACTTATGCACCCTCGTAATGAAATAGAAAAAACTTATGTGGCTAAGACGAAGGGAATTCCTTCGAAAGAGAATCTAAGAAAATTGGAAAGAGGAATTCGACTCGAGGATGGTAAAACTGCACCTGCTAAGGTCAAAATACTTTCCGTTGATAAACAAAAACAAACAGCAATCATAGAAATCATCATACATGAAGGGCGAAATCGTCAGGTTCGGAGAATGTTTGAAGCTATTGGACATGAAGTTCTGAAACTGAAACGAGAAAAATATGGTTTTTTAACATTGCATGGATTATCTGCAGGGGATGCTAGAGAATTGACACATCATGAAGTGAAGCTATTAAGAGGACTATCATTGGAGTCTACTAAAAAAAATTCATAAAGCTGTCACAATTGCATTTGAATGTTTTTACTATAGATATAGTGAAAAGTGATATAATTTAGGCAATTGTGTTTAGAAATTGAAACTTTCAGGGGGGAGAAAGATGAAAAAACGGCGATTAATAATGAGGACAACAATCCTCTTTGTTCTTGCTGCGGCCGTTGCCTACACGCTGTATGCCAACTTAACTAAGGAAAATAGAATGAAAGTGGAAGTTGGTAAACAAGCTCCTGATTTTGTATTGGTTGATATGGAAGGTGAAAAACATAAACTTTCCGATTATAAAGGACAGGGAGTATTTTTGAATTTTTGGGGAACATGGTGTAAGCCGTGTGAAGCGGAAATGCCTTATATTAATAATCAATATAATCATTATAAAGACAAAGGTGTTCAAGTGCTGGCAGTTAATGTCAGTGAGTCTGAATTAGCCGTAAATCGATTTGCAGAACGAAAGGAGCTAGACTTTCCTATAGTAATCGATAAAGACTCTCAGGTTCAGGCTGCATATGGAATTGACCCTCTTCCTGCAACGTTTTTAATTGACAAAGATGGGAAAGTGGTTAAATATCATACAGGAACATTAACTGAGTCAACAGTAAGGGAGTTTATGGAGAAAATTAAACCTTAAGGGTTTGTAGGGAGTTTTTTGCAATGAAAGATGTTAAATGTGAATGCGGACATGTAAATCCACATGGAACCGTATTGTGTGAGGCATGCGGAAAGGTTTTTGATGAAGAATCAAAAGATAAATCGCTTCTGGATATGCGTTATGAAGGCAGTGCTCGCCGTTCACAAACATATAATAAATCCATTGTTGATAAAATATGGAACTTTTTTTCTTCCGTTAAGGTAGGTGTCTGGCTTATTGTCATCACCTTAGTTGCTTCTGCAGCAGGGACGATTCTTCCACAGGAAATGTACATACCTCCTACTATGCCTGCAGAAGAATATTATGAAGATCAGTATGGTTGGTTTGGGAAATTATACTATGAGTTAGGCTTTAATAATTTGTATAGCTCATGGTGGTATTTAGTATTAATCGCAATGATAGGCATTTCTCTGGTTATTTGTAGTTTAGACAGGGTGGTGCCATTATATAAGGCACTTAAAGCTCAAAGAGTAACAAGGCATGAGGGCTTTTTAAAGCGCCAGCGTATATTTGGAACAAGTGAGAATGTTGATGAACAAGACATCGCTGCTGTTAAACAACGATTAAAGGCAAAACGCTATTATGTAAGAGAAGAAAATGGGGACTTGCTAGCCGAAAAGGGTCGTTTTTCTCGTTGGGGTCCATATGTGAACCATGTGGGATTAATTATTTTCTTAATCGGTGGCATGCTGCGATTTGTTCCTGGAATGTACATTGATAAAGTCTTATGGCTTCGTGAAGGTGAGACCAAGGTTGTTCCTGAAACTGATGGACAATACTATGTAGCGAATGAAAAGTTTATTCTGGAAAATTATGATAAAGATAAGGACAAAACCTTTGAAGCAGCCATTGATCGAGCTGGTATGGTAGTGAAAAATTATCAGACAAACGCAGTCCTTTATAAAAGAGTAGGACCTGCTATTCCTGGGGAAAAGCCAGAGTTAGAAAAAGTTAAAGAACACAAAATCAGAGTCAATCAGCCATTGAAATTTGAAAAATTTGCTTTATATCAAGTAGACTACAAGCTCGATGAACTTAATACAATGTCTTTCTCTTTAACGAACAAAACTAGCGGGGAAACCTTTGGTGATATAAAAATAAATCTTTACGATCCAAAGCCGAAATACGATCTGGGAAATGGATATCATGTTGAAGTATTGAGTTTTTTCCCAGACTTTGAATTTGCAAAAAACGGGGAGCCGACAACAAAATCAAGGATACCTAATAATCCTGCCTTTGTGTTCAAAATGACATCACCGGAAGTACCAAATGGGGAAACGAGCTTTGTTGCGATTCAACAAACCATTGAACCCTTAGGTGATAATAAATACAAAATGGCGTTCAAAGGAATCGAAACGAAAAATGTCACTGCCTTAACAGTTCGAAAAGACTTAACGATCTGGATTATTATTTTAGGCGGTATTCTCTTTATGATTGGTGTCATCCAAGGCGCTTATTGGAACCATCGCAGAATTTGGGTACAAAACAAAAATGGCGAAATCTGGATTGCTGCTCATACCAATAAAAATTGGTATGGTCTCAAAAGAGAAATAGATAGTGTACTATCAGAAACGAAAATTAATATACCTAATGATCAGATTCAAAGTGAGAAATTGGATAAGGAGGGAGTCTAGTTGGTAACAATAAGTAGTAATTTACTTTATATTGCATTTGTGCTTTATTTAGTTGCGACCCTCTTCTTTGGTGGAGCCATCAAGGCTAAAAAAGATATAGAAGAAAAAAAAGGTACAAATCGCTGGGGAAAAATTGCTGTTTTTTTAACAATTATAGGCTTTATTTCTCAGGTGGGATATTTTATTACCAGATGGATTGCTGCTGGACATGCACCTGTAAGTAATCTATTTGAGTTTACAACCTTTTTCGGAATGTGTCTCGTTGGTGCATTCATAGTCATTTATTATATTTATCGGACACCGCTTCTTGGGTTGTTTACTATGCCTGTTGCGATTCTTGTTATTGCTTATGCAAGCATGTTTCCCAGAGATATTTCGCCATTAATACCAGCATTGCAAAGTGACTGGCTTCATATCCATGTTACAACCGCAGCCTTAGGTGAAGCGATTTTAGCAATTAGCTTTGCGGCCGGATTGATTTATTTAGTAAAGGTAATCGATCAATCTAAAGCGAGTAAGAGAACTTTTTGGCTTGAAACGGTGATGTTTGCGTTAGTAACTACACTAGGGTTTGTTCTTGTTTCCACATTATTCTCTAGTTTGGATTACAAAGCAGAATTTAATTGGGTTGATAAGAATGACCAAGCGGTGACAATGGAATTTACCATGCCAGCCATTACGGGTCCTCATGAAGGAGAACTCCTAACAAAAGGGAAATTTGAACCACTCGTTGAAATGCCTGCATTAATAAATGCGAAAAAAATGAATTCTGTTATTTGGTCATTTATTGGAGGATTTATTCTCTATGGGTTAATAAGATTAATACTAAGAAAACGTATTTCTGCTGCACTTCAACCTTTAGTAAAAAATATTAACCTGGATTTTGTTGATGAAATTAGCTATCGTTCAGTACTAATTGGTTTCCCTGTATTTACTTTAGGGGCATTAATTTTCGCTATGATCTGGGCGCAAATTGCCTGGACCAGATTCTGGGGCTGGGATCCTAAAGAGGTATGGGCGTTAATCACATGGTTATTCTACGCAGCTTTTTTACACCTCCGACTTTCAAAAGGATGGCATGGGGAAAAATCAGCATGGCTTGCCGTGATCGGTTTTATCATTATCATGTTTAACTTGGTGGCAGTAAACCTAGTTATCGCAGGTCTCCATAGTTATGCTGGATAATAATAATATTAAATTCTATAGCCTTTACTTTTTCCAAGTAAAGGCTATTTTTCAAATAAAAAGATAAAAATTAGTCCATTTGTCAAAAATTCGACACTTTTTGTAGAGACAATTACGATTAATTATAGATTAAAATAGTCACATTTTGTAAAATAACTGCATGGGGGGATTATTAATGGATAAAGACGTTAAAATTTTAGTAGTAGATGACGAGGAAAGAATTCGCCGTTTATTAAAAATGTATTTAGAGCGTGAGGAATATTCAATTGATGAAGCAGAGGATGGGAATGAAGCCTTAACGAAAGCGATTGCAAATGATTATGATGTAATCCTTTTAGACTTAATGATGCCCGGAAAAGATGGTTTAGAAGTGTGCCGGGAATTAAGGGAAAAGAAGGCCACACCTGTTATCATGTTAACTGCAAAAGGTGAAGAGGTCAATCGTGTCCAGGGCTTTGAAGTGGGAACAGACGACTATATTGTTAAACCATTCAGCCCAAGAGAAGTAGTACTGCGAGTAAAGGCCCTATTAAGAAGGTCATCTCAAACTAGTTATCTCCAGACAGATACAACAACGAAGGATGTTATTGTGTTCCCGCATTTAACAATCGACAATGACGCACATAGAGTTTTGGCTGATGGTAAAGAAGTAAGTTTAACTCCAAAAGAATATGAATTACTTTATTTCCTTGCTAAAGCACCGGACAAGGTGTTTGATCGTGAGCAATTACTGAAAGAAGTATGGCATTATGAATTTTTTGGAGATTTGCGTACCGTTGACACACACGTTAAACGTCTTCGCGAAAAGTTAAATAAAGTCTCTGAGCAGGCAGCAAGAATGATTGTTACAGTTTGGGGAGTTGGTTACAAATTTGAGGTAGTTAATGAATGACCTTTTTACGAAGTGTAGTTGGTAAACTCTGGTTTACCATAATATTTTTGGTGGCCTTTATCCTTTTCATCTTAACTGTAATGCTTCTTGAGTTTTTTGAGAATAACACCATTATGGAAACCAAAAATGATTTAACTCATCAGGCTGAGAAAATAGCTAAAGTATTAGAAAGTCATCCAGATGAGCAATTTCCTTTAGGGTTAGAAATCTCTTGGGAAATTATTGATGAAGTTACAAATGTTGTTATTATTAAAAATGACCAGGAAGTCTATATCTCTCCAAACACGGAGAAATCAGTAAAGTTATCGGTTCCGGACATCCGAAATGATGTAGAATTGTCGAAAGTATTTGAGGAAAACAGAACAGTTGAAAAAGTCTCAAGGCTTTCTTCTAATGAATTAAAACAAGACAGTGCAAAGCATTCAATCATCGGTGTTCCGCTGCACATGAATGATGGACAAAATGGTGCTGTTTTTATTTATCAATCATTGGAGGTAGTTGAAGAGACTACTCATTCAACAACTAATTTTATATTACTTGTTGCGGGTGTTGCAATTATCCTTACAACTATTTTTGCTTTCTTTTTGTCTACCAGGATTACTGCTCCATTAAGGAAAATGAGAGAAGCAGCATTCGAAGTAGCAAGAGGGAAATTTGATACGAAAGTACCCATCCTAACACATGATGAAATTGGGGAACTTGCTACAGCTTTTAACCAAATGGGCCGGCAATTAAAGTTTAATATGAATGCCCTTAGCCAAGAAAAAGAGCAGCTTGCTAGTATCCTAAGTAGTATGGCAGATGGTGTAATAACATTTAACCGTGATGGAACGATCTTAATAACTAATCCTCCAGCAGATCGCTTCTTGCAATATTGGTACTACGAAAAGGGGGGACCTGGTAACACTTCTGGGGAAATACCAACAGAAGCTATGGAACTTTTTCAACGAGCTGTTGATACGGAGAAAGAGCAGGTAGGGGAAATTTCTCTTCAAGGCCGCCATTGGGTCATTCTGGTCAGCCCGCTATATAGTAACCGATTTATTCGGGGAGCAGTGGCTGTACTTAGAGATATGACAGAGGAAAGGGTATTAGAAAAAATGAGAAAAGATTTTATTGCAAATGTTTCTCACGAGCTTCGAACACCGATTTCCATGTTACAGGGCTATAGTGAAGCAATTGTAGATGATATTGCTGAATCACAGGAAGAGAAAAAAGAGATGGCTAAAGTCATCTATGATGAATCATTAAGGATGGGGAGACTTGTTAATGAGCTTCTTGACCTCGCTAGAATGGAAGCAGGGCATATTCAATTAACACTCGATGAGGTAAACCTCCATTCGTTTATGAATAGAATCGTCCATAAATTTCAAGGGCTGGCAAGAGACAATGAAATTCACCTAAGTGCTGACCTGGAAAATGATATACCGAATATATTATTTGACCCTGATCGGATTGAACAAGTGCTGACCAATTTAATTGATAATGCTATTAGACATACTCCACAAGGGGGATCAGTTAGATTACTTGTAAAAACTGATGATTTCGGCATAAAAGTCGAAGTGTCGGATTCTGGTTCAGGTATACCCGAAGAAGATTTACCATTTGTTTTTGAACGTTTTTATAAAGCAGATAAAGCACGAACTAGAGGAAGAGCTGGTACTGGATTGGGACTAGCTATTGCAAAAAATATAATTGATGCTCACCGAGGGCATATTTCCGTCCAAAGTAAAATTGGACAAGGAACGACATTTACCTTCTTACTTCCACGAAAATAAGAAAAAAATGGCGATTTCTCTTGATTCACGGGAAACAATTAAATGCGGATTAAGAAACAAAAAACTTATCGATTTACTGGTGAGTTTTTTGTTTTTTTACTTTTTGAACAAACCTTCACTTTTTGGCTTAAAAAGTCTATATTTAAAATATGTAACTTTTTGTACATAAGTATCGACTAATTCTATGAACGGGGAGGGGAATGGATGGACTCCGTTTTCGATGAACTATATCAAAAATATCATCATGACGTTTTTCAATTTTTATTTTATATGGTAAGAAACAAAGAGCAGGCAGAGGATTTAGTACAAGAAGTATATATAAGGGTGTTTAAATCCTATCATCGTTTTGAAGGAAAGAGCAGTGAAAAAACGTGGCTTTTTTCTATTGCACGGAATGTTGCAATTGATTCATTTCGAAAGCAAAAGGGATGGAAGGGGAGGCTGCTTGAAAAGTTAGATTGGTCTTCCAGCCAAGTAAAAGATGAATATCCAATTCCAGAAGAAATTATGGTTCATAAAGAGGAAGTCAAATGGATTTATCAATGTTTAGAGCATTGTACTGTGGATCAACGTTCTGTTGTCATTTTACGTTTCTTAAACGATTTATCTATTACCGAAACTGCCGCAACCTTGGGGTGGACAGAGAGTAAAGTGAAAACAACACAGCACCGCGCTTTAAAGGTTTTAAAGAAGTATATGGAAATGTTTAATGAAAAGGAGGGATCTGAAAGTGAAAAAGTCAGAGTGGAGCGATAAGCAGCTCGAAGAATTACTAAGGCAAATGCCCCAAATACATGACGATCGCAATCCTCGTGACATATACCAAAATCTTCCTATAAAAAAGAGAAAAAGACCATCATGGCTCATTCCGGGTTTTGCAGCTGCGGCCGCCTTACTCCTATTTTTCTTATTAGTTCCTAAAATGTTAAATGGAACACAAAATTCTTTTGATAGTGCAAAACAGGAAGATTCGTCAAGTGAAGCAAAGATAAGCAAATCTGATGATCACTCATCGCTTTTAATGAAAAAAGAGGATAGTATATCAGGTTCTGAACCTGAAATGCGGATAACCGAAATGAATAAAACTTCATTACTTGATGATGAAGTGGGGGATGGAACTGTAATCACCTATTGGATTCCTGATTCTCAGGCACAAAATCTGGTACCCATATCAATTGTTATTACTCCAGATGATAATAAGAATTGGTTAACTAATTTTACAGAATCAATGGAATTATTAAATGAAGAGGAATGGGGACTATCTGATTATTATCCTGTAAATGCCAAGTTCGAATTGGACAACACTAAGAATGCTGTCATTGTTGACGTACCTAAAAATCATCAATATGGGCAAGGTTCTACAGCAGAAATTAATTTTATAACTACGCTTAAGAATAATATAGCTTCAAACAGTAATGTAAATAAAATCATGCTAAAAACAGATGGTCAGCCGGGTATAGAACTTGGTAATTATGGGGTACTGGAAGAAATAGAAGTAAAACCAGAAGGAAAACACGCCTATTTCTTTTATAAACCTGACGGAATGGACACCACCTACCTAGTCCCTTCGATTGATACGTATCAAGACATAAACGCTGCTTTCGAAGCAATGAAGACCGATCATCAAGAGCTAGGTCTAACAGCCTCATTAGTACCTTCCTTCCCTATTAAGGAGGTTACAACCAAAGAAAATAAATTAATCATCACCTTGGAAGAAAACGCAGCAATGGAGAATAACCTGGAAACCGTGTACTCCTATGAAGCTATTTTATTAACTGCTAAGGATTTTGGGATTGATACGATAACCATATTGAATGCTCCGATTCAGCTTTTAGGACCCTTTGATTTAACGCAAGAAATGAAAGTCCCACTAGCGCCGAATCTTCGTCAAATCCATTAATAATGAGTTAAAAAGATTGACCATAACAAGGTTAATCTTTTTTTGTGTATAAAAAACCATTTGTCTCCAAATTATAACAAGTATGTTCAACCGCTCTCATCAAACTATATGTTCTAAACTTGAATTGGTTAACATATGGTTTGTGGAGGAGAGGATAAGATTAAGGAGGAAAATAATTAAATGCGAGACTACATAAGGCGGCTTTTAATTGCCGCAATTATGGCGCTTTGTGTCAGTTTATTATTTTTAGGAGGTAAACAGACTGAAGCGAGTATGCAGGATTCACAAGAAATAAAAGCTGGATGGATATGGCCAACGGATGGTGTCGTATCTGATACATATGGGACAAGGCATGGAACACATAAAGGAATAGATATAGCTGGGAGCCTTAATTCACCAATAGTTGCTGTAGAGGATGGCGTAGTAGGTAAATCCTATTATTCAGAAACGTATGGGAATGTTATCTTTATTAAACACCCAAATAATTTTGTTACCGTATATGCTCACTTAAATAATCGACTTGTAAATGAGGGACAAGAGATTAAACAGGGCCATAGAATTGGAACCATGGGAAGAACGGGTGAATCTACAGGTGTTCATCTCCATTTTGAGAGTCATCAAATTGAATGGACGTATGATAAGAAAAATGCTATTGACCCTGAAAGATTGCTTGGGAAGGCTGAGGTAGGTGTGGCAGTTAAAGGTGGAATGGAAGGTACTGCTGAGAGTCTAGCAGCCAGTACAAATGTGAGAGGTGACAATGCACATTATATTGTACAAGCAGGGGACACCTTATCATCCATTGCTTTGAAAAGCAATTTATCAGTTGCAAAACTTAAAGAAGTCAACCAGTTAAAATCTGACCTCATCTTGCCTGAACAGGTTTTAGTAATCCAGAACTAATAAATAAATTGCGCTAACCGTCACAATTGGTTAGTGCTTTTTTCTTTTCAAAATTGATTAATATTAGTATAATTAAAAAGTAATTAAATATCGATCTATCTTCGGGGCAGGGTGAAATTCCCGATCGGCGGTATTAGAGTATTAACTCTCTTGAGCCCGCGAGCCTTTATGGCAGGATTTGGTGTGATTCCAAAGCCGACAGTATAGTCTGGATGGGAGAAGATGGAGGTTCTTGCGACGTTCAAAAAATGCTGTTATACTGAACGTTTATTAAGAGTGCCTTTGTAAACTCCCTCAAGATTATTTTCTTGAGGTTTTTTATTTTACTGGGACACCTTAAAAGCAGCACGAACCTCTCTTCCTAACTTGATGGATCAAAAAGGAGAGAGGAAAAGAATGAAGAAAAAAATGAGTGTCAAAGCAATTGTTTCAATTGGAATGCTGAGCAGTATCGCATATCTTTTAATGCTGATAAACTTCCCGCTTCCGCCATTTCCAAATTTCTTATTTATTGATTTCAGCGATATCCCAGCATTAATCGCAGCTTTAATTTTTGGACCTGTGGCAGGAATATTAGTTGAGTTTTTCAAGAACGCACTGAATTATATTGCAACTGGAAGTGCAACTGGAATTCCAGTTGGCCATATTGCTAATTTCCTTGCGGGTATTCTATTTGTATTACCAACCTACTATGTATACAACAAGATGAGAACCCGAAAAGGAATGACAATCGCACTGATTGCAGGGACCCTTATTATGGCGGTAATGATGAGCATTTTAAACTACTTATTTATTTTACCGGCATATACCTCGCTGTTGAAGTTTCCTGACATGCGAAATTTAGTGGTACCGGCGATTTTACCATTTAATATCATTAAAGGCATAATCATGTCTTCTATATTTATGCTGCTATTCATCAGAATGCAGTCATGGATTAATAAATTAACAATTGTAAAAAGTGCTTAAAAGCAAAGAAACCAAGTGCATGCTTGGTTTCTTTTTTTTGCTAAGAAAAAATAACCCCCGTCAAAGGTGACGAGGGTAGCAGCTTAACAATATTTTAATGACAAAATATTATTCGAATTTAGTTGGATTGCCGTCAAATGACTCGTCAGCAACTTTAATTGAATCAGTTGGACAGCCTTCAAAAGCATCCATCATGTCATCAATTAATACATCAGGGATTTCAACAATACCCTCGTTATCATCAAGAGTTACAAATGCAATGCCCTCATCATCATAATCGTAAATGTCTGGTGCTGCTGCTCCACATGCTCCGCATGCAATGCAAGTTTCTTTGTCAACAATCGTGTACTTTGCCATGAAAAAAAAACCTCCCAATAAAATAACTTACTCATTCCATATTAAATGGAAACGCATTACTCATTCCTATTGTAAAACTCTGTGTGTAACTTTTCAATAGAAAAATGCTATATAGGAAATGGTTTCCCCTAATCTTCCACAATTTTTAGCAACACGATACTCAGTTTCATGATAGAATAAGGGATAGAAAAATAGGTAATTTTGTCGATTATGAGCAAAAAGTGGTGGAAATAAATGTTTAAAATTGAAAACATTTTGTTATTTTGTTTAAAACAATTAAATGGTGAACGAACAATCTATTCCATCTATCATCTGTTAAATGGAAAAAAATCATCACAAACACTTCAGGACGCACATTTATTTTCACTTAAAAGGTACTTCGGGATTCTTGAACCGTTAACGCGTGAATCCTTTGACGAGATTTTCAACAAGTTACTTATAAATAAACTGGTTGAACCATGCGGGGAACAAAGATTTCTACTCACCTCCGCTGGTGATGATTATTTATTAACTAATGCACAGCCATATTATATAAATGGATGGCGATATCAAGCATTTACTTTATTAGTTTGGGAAAGACTCTCGCTGTTAGTACAAGTGTCTTCAAATTTTACATTCCAAGAAACGAAATATATCCCAATTCAAAAAAATGTGGAAGTTCATAACTGGTTAAAGGAATTTCTAAGGTTTACTTCTGTATCAAAGCAAGAGCTGGGAAAATTCATTTTTTCGGAATTAGTTGAAATTCTTGAACATGCCAAGGATGTCAATGCACAGATCTTGATATTTCGATTAACGGGATACAAGCAAATTGGATTGACCTCGTCTCAAATTGCCAAAAAATTAAATATAGATTCAATACATTATCATCTTGAATTTATTAATACAATTCATTGTTTACTTCACTTTGTTGAAAGTGATCCTTCTCGCTTTAAAGTATTATCATCACTGCTTGCTAATTTAGACCAAAACGATTCTTTAACACTTTCGGCTCGTAAAACCCTGGTACTTCTAAATCAAGGCTTTACCGCGGAGGAAATCGCAAGCATTCGGAATTTAAAAATAAGTACGATTGAAGACCATCTAGTAGAGTTTGCTTTAAATGTTGAAGATTTTTTCATTAACTCGTATGTAGATGAAGAAATGCAGCTTAAAATTTTAGAAATTTCAAGGCGAGAATCTACAAGGCAACTAAAGGTAATTAGGAACACATTAAAAACAGCTTCCTACTTTCAAATCAGACTCGCTCTTGCAAAGTATGGTGATAGACATTGGAATTAGAAAAACTTCTGTGGAAGTATTTTGGATATAAAACCTTTAAAACGGGGCAAAAGGAAGTGATTTCTTCTCTTCTCGGAGGAAACCACACGATCGCAATGCTCCCAACAGGCACTGGTAAGTCCTTATGCTACCAACTCCCTGGGTATTGTCTGGATGGTCAAATCATAATCATTTCTCCTCTGTTATCTCTTATGCAGGATCAGGTGGAACAATTAATGAAATTTGGCGAGAAAAGGGTCATTGCATTGAACTCTTTTCTTGAAGCAAAGAAGAGAGGCTACGTATTACGTAATTTAAAAAAATACAAATATATTTTCGTCTCGCCAGAGATGTTAAGCTTACCTATTATTATGACCAAGCTGCAGGAGCTTTCTGTGTCTTTATTTGTAGTAGATGAGGCACATTGTATTTCACAGTGGGGCTACGACTTTCGCCCAGAATATTCAAAGTTAGGAGAATACCGGAAACAATTGGGGAATCCCCTAACCCTCGCTCTAACAGCAACGGCGACCAAAAAAGTAAGAGAAGATATTATTCAATCTCTCGAGATACAGAATTTTACCAAGATTGAATCAACGATCGACAGACCTAATATCGCTTTTTATATTGAAGAAGTACCTAACTTTTATGATAAACAATCACGTTTGTTAGAATTAGTGGGTCAACTTCAGAAACCAGGTATCATTTATTTTTCGAGTAAGAAAATTGCTGAACAAATGGCTTCTCTATTAGCGGAGAAGGGTATATCAAGAGCCATGGCTTACCATGGAGGCTTAGACCAGGAACAAAGAATTTTAATACAACAACAATTTATTCATGGACAACTCGATGTAATTTGTGCAACAAGTGCTTTTGGGATGGGAGTTAATAAGGAAAATATTCGATTTATTATTCATTACCATATGCCAATGCAAATGGAATCCTACCTGCAGGAGATTGGTCGAGCTGGACGTGACGGTGAGGATAGTATTGCGATTTTACTATATTCTCCAGGAGATGAACAGCTTCCTGTACAGCTGGCGGAAGGTGAATTACCGTCGGAGCTGCAAATTGACTGGCTATTTTCATATTTTCCAAAGGAAGAAAAACTGAATGACCATTTTCTTGAAATGAATCAACATTTGAGAGAGGATGGGGGTTTCTCAGAGGTTCAGTGGCGGATAATTCAGGATTTTATCAAAAAGCCTCAAGAAATTTACACTCTCGAACATTTAAAACAAAGATTAAAGGAATTTGTTAATGATAGATTAAAGGTTAAGAAGGGCAGTATACATTATTTAAAGAAGTGGATTAAATCGAAATCGTGTAGAAGAGAATTAATTCTAGATTATTTTGACGAAGAGCCAGTTATGGGAAGAAAACAGAATTGCTGCGATGTTTGTGGAATTCAGTTTGATCAATACCACGCACTTGGTAGTATACAAACCTATCCTGTTAAGGACGAAAAGTGGAAGGATTATCTAGCAAAGATTCTACTAAATGGTGAGTTGAGGAAATGAAAAATAAATATTATGAACTAATCAAAGGTTTAACCGATAGAGAACTACTCTCTCATCTATATATGACCCAATTCCTACTGCTTGGCATAACTTTTATTTTAGGAGTTTTTTTGTTTGATCATTTTTCATATTTGCATACCATTGACTTTTCTGATGGAAAGATTTTGTTGATTGGCATTCCAGCAGGTGTAGCTATTGTCATAGTAGATATTATATTAATGAAATTACTCCCAAAGTCTTTTTACGACGATGGGGGGTTGAACGAAAGAATTTTTAAGAATAGAAGTGTAATTCACATAGCTTGGATTGCTGCATTTGTTGCATTCAGTGAAGAGCTGCTTTTCCGTGGTGTCATCCAAACAAAGGTTGGATTAATTCTTGCAAGCCTTATTTTTGCAATCATACATTATCGATACCTTTTTAATTGGTTTTTATTTGCTAATATTGTCATTCTTAGTTTTTTTATTGGCTCCGTTTATGCATGGAGTAACAACTTAGCTGTAACGATGATCATGCATTTTACAATTGATTTTTTATTAGGGCTTTATATTAAATATCAACACACCATAGATGTCGATGAACAGGAGGGGATGCTTCATGAATAAAGAAGAACCTTTTAGAAGCCAGGCGGAACGGCTAAAACGGCGAATTGAAAAAATTAATGAAGAAACAACGGAGGTTCGTGACCAATTACCTCCTAGAGAACAAATTCATAGGGAAAAAAGAAAGAAAACGAAATGGAAAATAAAGTATCCAATAATTCGTATTTTGGTATTATTTTTTATTCTTCTACCTATTGTTATATTTAGTGCTTACTCGTATCTTGAGGAGGGAAAAGGCAGTAAGACTGAGAAAGTCACCGGTGACTCTTCCGGATATGAAGTCATTAACTTTGAAAAATCTGAAACTGAAAGTACCGTTGAAACCGAAGCAGACGAAAAAGAAAATGCTCCTGTGGAGGATGATCAAGAGGCTGTCGAAGTTCAACAATCTATCAGCCAGGATACTCCAATTGAGAGTCCAGCTTCTGAACCGATTCCTATTAGCGGGCAAGGCACCGATAAAAATGTTGAACCCGCGCCATCAGTTATTTATCATACAGTTAAATCGGGAGAAAATCTTTATCGAATTTCTTTGAAATATTATCATTCAAAAGCTGGAGAGGATACCATTCGAAAAGCTAATAACTTGAAAGGTAATGAAATTTATTTAGGTCAAGTTTTAAAAATTCCATTAAGTAAGTAGCCGATCAATTATTGATCGGTTTTTTTTTTATATTTTTTCATAATTTATCGGACAAGTTCATATGTATGTTACTGAGGTGGTTGATACTATGGATAAACCAATCCATTCACTTGAGCATACTGATGAGGCAACGAAGCAAATGCTGGAAAACGTACGAAAAAGGAAAATTAAGTTTGATACAGCTAAAAGGTGGCATTATTTAACAATCTATTCGATGCTCATTTTTGCATTTGTATTTTTTATTTATTTCTATTTTATAATTGCTAAGCAATACTCTTATTCTTTCTTTGCCATGTTTTCTGCCTCTGTTAGTGACGCCATAAATATCAGTTTATTTGCCATTACAGTAATTCTGTATGGAGCGATGAATGTCTTAAGGCAGCAAAAAGATAAGAAGGAAAAAGAATATCAGGAATTGAGGTGCGAAATCGTAAATCGCAGTAAGGATCTTTGGAAAAAAGAAGAACATTGGAAAAATCGCCATCTTGATTTTGAGGTAATGAAAAAAACCTATGACATTAATCTTTATCACGAAAAAAAATAAGAAGCAGCCTCGGTCTGCTTCTTTGGACTTTAAAAAAATATTTTCTTTCCTTGCTCCTCCTTCAATATTTCTACCGCTTCACGGAACCGTTGTGAATGAATGATTTCTCTTTCGCGAAGGAACCTTAGACCATCATTTAAATCCGGGTCGTCGCTTAGATTAATTATCCATTGATAGGTAGCCCTTGCTTTTTCTTCTGCTGCTATATCTTCGTAAAGGTCAGCAATTGGGTCACCTTTAGCTTGTATATAAGCAGCAGTCCAAGGCACCCCAGATGAATTTTCGTAATATAGAGCATTATCATGTATGGCGTAGTGGTCACCTAATCCGGCTGCCTTCATCATTTCTGGTGTGGCATCTTTCGTGAGTTTATAGATCATAGTGGCAATCATTTCCAGATGTGCGAATTCCTCAGTACCTATATCTGTTAATAATCCAATTACTTTATCAGGAATGGAGTATCTTTGGTTTAAATACCGTAAAGCAGCTGAAAGCTCGCCATCTGCACCGCCATATTGCTCAACTAAATATTTGGCTAATGTCGGGTTACAAGTACTAACACGAACGGGATATTGAAGCTTTTTCTCATATATCCACATATAAACAATTCCCTCCCTCTGATTCTAAAATGAGATTTAAACTTGCCAAGGCCAAGGTGGATCGTTCCAATTCCATGGGTGTCCAGAATAGCTGTTACCAAACTGCTGAAGAGGACCGAATTGACTTTCAAACGCCTTTTTTAACGTTTTCCTTTCTCTTGCATAATGATTGAATTGTTTAATGGCTTCGAGGTCATCCGGATGTGTATCCAAATATAATTGTAATTCAACTAATACAAAGTCTACGGCTTGAAGCTGCTCTAACATCTGATAATATTCGGCTGGAATTTGTTTCAACAGGGTATACCCCCTTTCGCTTTCTCAAAAGGGTTAAAGTAGGGGTCATAAAATGGTTTCCATAAAGTCCCTGCTTTTAATGCTTCAAGTGGTGTGAATTGTGGAAGATTTGGCGGCTGAAAGCCGATATATAGATTCGGTGGAGTAGAAAAAGTTTTTTCTAGAATTGGTTTGCAGGGGTCAAATGGACTAGCAATAGGGTGCCAAGTTTTATATAGTGTAAACATAGTCGCCCTCCCTTAATTAATATCATTAATAAATATGTAAAATCTCAAGATTCATTACATTATATTGGAAATAAAAAGGATATTCCCTCTGTTTTGTTGAAGTATAATTAGGTAGGATAATTACATAGAGGTGATGGATAGTGTTTGTGAAAAATATGATGATTCCAAATCATGCCTGTGTGACGGTACAGGAAGATACCACATTGAGTGTTGCATTAGAACAATTAGAGAAGAATCAGATTGATGGTGTGCCTGTCTTACAAGGGGAAGAGTATTTAGGGGTCGTTACACGCTACAAAATTTATGAGAACTACTTTTTGTCCGGAAAACAGAAGGATGACTATTTAACTAGCGTCACAGTTAAAGATATTGCAACCCATCAAGACAAGTTTCTATTGGGTGAAGAAGTTTTTGAAAAGACACTCCTTGATTTAAAAGACTTTCCGTTGTTAGCTGTCGTTGATCAAAATCGTAAATTCCTAGGAGTTGTAACACGTTCTGATGTCCTCTCCACTTTTCAAAGCGCTTTCGGAGTAAACCGCCCAGGAGTAAGGATTGCCTTTACATCGGTAGAAACAGAAGGTCGAATTGCTCGTCTTTCTGAAATTGCCCATCACTTCCATGAACATATTATTTCGCTTGTAACGTTTGATGAGACTGATAAATTAGTTCGAAGAATTGTTATGAAAGTTGAAAAGAAAGATAATATAGACCGGTTTACAAAGAAGCTGGAAGAGCAAGGTTTCCGCATTTTAAGTATTCAGGAAGATAAGTAAATCAAAACGGAAAGTTATGAAATCCCTCTCATACAATGTATGGGAGGGATTTTTGTGTTGAGAATAATCTGGCGGTTATTTTTTATTATTCTGTGTGGATATTTATTTATTGAATGGTTTCCCATTACTTATCCAGTTCATTTCTCTGATATTTTGGTTGGACCGATTATTTATCCTTTGGAATTTTTTGCTGCTTCATTAGCATTATTATTCGGATTAGTCGTCATTGTACAACTTTTTCAAGAGATATTTAAATTCATAATGAAGGACGTAAAGAAAAAACGGAGTAAGCTTTAGTCCTTTTTTAGTTTTAGTTTGCTTTATGGTATGATTTTCTTTAGAACATTTTAGAATGGAAAAGGGGAAATGGATGATTATTATTCTTGTTTTACTTTTAATCCTTGGAATAGCCTTAATCTTATATATGATAAAAGAAGCGTTCCTAAATCAGGTTGTACCTCATGAAATGAACTTCGAAGATTTTCCAGAGTCATTCGGATCTGTATCAATATTTTTTATCTCTGATATACATAAGCGCATTATTTCCGATAACATTATCAATGAAGTTAAAGGGAAAACTGATATTGTAATAATTGGAGGGGATTTAACGGAGAAGAAGGTTCCTTTTGAAAGGGTTAAGAAAAACCTTGAGAAATTAAAACAGGCAGGTCCAGTATATTTTGTTTGGGGCAATAATGATTATGAAACTGACTTTCGTAAATTGGATGCCATACTTTTGGATTATGGAATAAAAGTCTTAGATAATACTGCAGCTATCTTTGAATCTAAAAATGGAGAGAAATTATCCTTACTTGGAGTGGATGAAGTAGGTCAAGGGCGAGACAGATTGGACTTGGCATTGTTAGATGCACAGACTAATAGCTTTAAAATATTGGCAAGTCATTACCCAGATATCATAGATAAAATATTGCCTGAACACAAAATTCGCCTTGTATTAAGTGGTCATACACACGGAGGACAAATACATATTCTAGGTTACAGTCCATTTAAAAAAGGGAAAGTGGAAAAATTAGATAACACGACTATTCTAATTAGTAATGGCTACGGCACAACAGGGGTCCCATTAAGGCTGGGGGCGCCAGCACAGTGTCATTTCATTACCATAAAGAAAGGCAGTTAGTTTTCTTTAGAAAATGGTTTGTTACTTATCGGAGGAATTAGGATGGCGGCCCAGGAAGGTAAATATAATATTAAAGCGGCTGCGTTAATGCTGGGGATTCAGCCAGGAACGCTGCGGGCATGGGAAAGACGATATCAAATGGTTGCTCCTGTTAGAAATGAAGCAGGACATCGATTATATACAGACGAGCACATCAAAATACTAAAGTGGTTAATAAAAAAGGTTAACCAGGGATTTACCATCAGTCAGGCCGTCTCCTTAATGGGGCACAATCAATCTCAAATGGATCCAGAAACCTTAAACCTGAAGCAGGATAATCCTCTAATCAGTTTGTCAGACTCACTGTACGAAGCCTTAATCCACTTCGAGCATGATAGGATAAACGAAATTATCAATAAATTGTTTAGTATCTTTACGATGGAAAAAGTTATTATTGAAATTTTTAGTCAGATGCAAAAGAAGATAGAGGATTCTTTTAGTGCTGGAAAAATTGTATCTGCACAGAGGTATTTTTCCTTATCTCTTATAAAAGCCAGAGTTGAGACCATTATTCATAGTTTCCCTATTAATGTTCATCAGAACAAAGCCTTATGTATAAACTGGTCGACTAATGGGGATAGCATTGAGCTCTTAATGTTTACTTTTTATTTAAGAAAACGTGGTATACAAGTAATAAATATAGGTAAATTTAGTTCAGAAGATGAGAGTGACCAAATATTGGATATGATTCATCCAGATCTCGTCATTATTAGTTGTGAAGTTCAGGAAGAGTTAAAAGATGCACTTTTAGTGGTAAATCACCTAACAAAGAAACATAGGGATCTTACGATTGGGCTTGGAGGTAAGGCTGTAAATGCAATGAAAAAATCTAATAAAGATCAATACTCATCCTTCATTTTTGGACAAACCATTAATGAATGGGAAATGTGGCTATTGGAGAGGATGGTCTTTTAGACAAAGCACCAACCAAAGCCATTGACATACACTAGGGTTAAGAGTTATGTCACGGCAGGGGGCAAAAGAGCATGCGCTTAGAACGCTTAACAGTCAATAAGATAAAAATTTTTTTAACCTCTGATGATTTAATGGAAAGGGGACTTTCCAAGGATGATATATGGAAGGATTCTATAAAATGGCATCAACTTTTCCATGACATGCTGGAGGAGGCAAGTGAAGAATTTGATGTTGAGATACAGGGTTCTGTTGGAGTTGAAATTTTCTCCTTGCAGGCTCAAGGAATGATTATGATTATAACAGTCGACGAAAATATTGAAGATGAAGAAATATTATTTGATGGCTTTGTGGAGATGCAAGTAAGAGTTGAAGGCTGTGAAAACCTACTGTATCAATTCGAGAGTATAGAAGATATTATTGCACTCTCTCACAGATTGTTTGTCTTAAACGTAACAGGCGGAAGTTTATATTCTTATAACAATCGATATTACTTAAATATGAATAACATTGATACTTCTGTTGTAGAAAAAATTGCAGCATTTTTATCCGAGTACGGTAATCCATCCATTCTTAGTACACATGTTCTAAAAGAATATGGAAAACAAATTATTGAAGATAGTGCGGTGGAAACCATTCGAAAATATTTTAAATAGATTTTGATACTTTGAGGAACTTAAATAGGAGTCCACCGCTCCTATTTGTTTTGGTAAAAATCCCAGTTCAACAGGCATGATAGCGTTTACAAGAAATGACTTAATAATAGTGAATTATGAATTTTTCATCTTGCATAAATCATTTAAACGTGTATACTTGTGTCTGAAAGCGACAACATTTGTTAAAGTGATTTTTAGGAGGTTTACAGATGGTAGCCGAAAAAGGTAATGAAAAAACTAATCAAGAGGAAGAAAATAATGTATTAACTTCAACACAGACTGTTATACATAAAGCTCTTGAAAAGTTAGGTTATCCTGAAGAAGTATATGAGCTCTTAAAAGAGCCGTTACGTATGATGACAGTTAAAATTCCAATAAGAATGGATGACGGATCAATAAAAATATTTACGGGCTATCGTGCACAGCACAATGACGCAGTCGGTCCAACAAAGGGTGGGATTAGGTTTCATCCCAATGTATCTGAGACAGAAGTAAAGGCCCTTTCCATTTGGATGAGCTTAAAATGTGGAATTGTTGACCTTCCATATGGCGGTGGAAAAGGTGGTATTATTTGTGACCCACGTGATATGTCATTTAGAGAACTTGAAAGATTAAGTCGTGGGTATGTACGAGCTATTAGTCAAATCGTGGGTCCAACAAAAGATATTCCAGCACCGGATGTTTTTACAAATTCTCAAATTATGGCTTGGATGATGGATGAATACAGTCGCATAGATGAATTTAACTCTCCTGGTTTTATTACTGGGAAGCCGCTTGTTTTAGGAGGCTCTCACGGGCGTGAATCTGCTACCGCTAAGGGTGTAACCATTTGTATCCGTGAGGCAGCTAAAAGAAAAGGAATCCAAATTGAGGGTGCAAGGGTCGTTATTCAAGGCTTTGGTAATGCAGGAAGCTATTTATCAAAATTCATGCATGATGCAGGCGCGAAGGTCGTAGGTATTTCCGATGCGTATGGTGCTTTATATGATCCGGATGGACTTGATATTGACTATCTTCTAGATCGTCGTGATAGTTTTGGTACAGTTACAAAATTATTTAATAACACAATCTCAAATAAGGAACTACTGGAACTCGAGTGCGATATTCTTGTACCTGCTGCCATAGAAAATCAAATTACAGCAGATAATGCACACAATATTCGTGCGGGAATCGTTGTCGAGGCTGCTAATGGACCAACAACACTGGAGGCAACAGAGATATTAACAGAGCGCGGTGTTTTATTGGTTCCGGATGTACTTGCATCTGCAGGCGGCGTTACGGTTTCCTACTTCGAATGGGTTCAGAATAATCAAGGTTATTACTGGTCTGAAGAAGAAGTAGAAGAAAAACTTGAAAAAGTAATGGTCAAATCATTTAACAATATCTATGAAACAGCACAAACTCGACGTGTAGATATGCGCTTGGCTGCATACATGGTCGGTGTTCGTAAAATGGCCGAAGCAAGTCGCTTTAGAGGTTGGATTTAAAAGCATTACTATTGAAACATATTGAAAAAACTCCTATCATATGACGATAGGAGTTTTTCTGACTTAACCATTGATTTTTCTATCTTTATGGGGTGTTTATTTCATTTTTACCACGTTCATTTACCACATTTATTACTTTTTCAATTGTTTCACTTGATTCCACCAAACGCTCTTTATAGACGTCTGTGTACGTATTTAGAGTAACGGCTATATTTTTATGCCCAACTCTCTTTGCAACGACTGTAGCGGGAACTCCTGCGTCTATAAGCATGGTGACATGAGTCCTTCTCATGTCATGGAAACGAATATAAGGTAAATCAAATTCTTTGATAAGCTTACGATATATTTGTCTGATGGAGTCAGGGTGTAAAAATGTTTTTTGTCCTGGAACAACCCATTCACTTGTACTCAACTCTTTGCATTCTATTAGAGCCTGTTTTAATGTCTCATTTAAAGGAATAAGGCGGATTGAGTTTATTGTCTTTGTTTCCTCTCCAGCTTCCACTTTGTTATCTGCCTTTATGGCTGTTCGTTTTACATGTATGTTGTTCTGATCTATGTCTTCCCAACGTAAAGCGGCAATTTCTCCAATCCTCATTCCGGTAAATAATGCTAAGTAAAAAATGATCCAATTATGATACCGTTCTTTCACCTTAGTTAGAAAATATGTTGCTTCTTCTACAGTCCAGGATTTCTTTTCTGTAGACTTTATTTTAGGAGCTTTTACATTTTCTACTGGGTTTGATGAAATATATTCCAAACGTGCTGCAGTATCAAAAATAGAATTTAATATACTTTTAACCGTAACAATAGTTGAAGCTGCCTTTCCTTCTTTTTGAAGCTTCTGAACAAACATGTGGATGTGAGCTGGTTTAATATCTTTTAGTTTTTTATTCCCGAAAATAGGTAATACTTGCGCATTTAGGTATTCTTCATGCATACTAAGTGTGGATGGGCGGATTTGCGACTCTCTCTCTTCTTTCCAAATAGGGATCATATCCTTGAAGAGAAGAACAGTCGTATTAACCCGTCCTTTTTTTATGTCTAATTTTATTTTATCCACTTCTTCTTGAGCATGCTTTTTTAAAGAAAATCCACCTCTAGTGATTTGCTTTCGTTTCCCCGTTAGTGGGTCTTTGCCTATGTCCATAGTAAAGGACCATTTGCCGTTCTTTAGCTTGCGAAAATAGGCCATTATACCACCTTCTTGATTATTTGTTTCACTAACCCCTGAATCTTAATTTCGTTAAATTTAAACAATCTAGGCGGGTAATTCGTATTATCAGAATGAAGAATAACCTGCTCATTCTTTTCGTAATGGACCCGTTTGATGGTTATCTCATTATTGTCTAATAATACGACTGCCACCTGACCCTCATCTACTGCTGGTTGCCTTCGAACGAGAACTAAATCTCCTTCACTTATATTAGCGTCCTTCATTGAATCCCCGGTCACTTTTAGGTAGAAATATTCTCCACCCTTTAACATGGATTTAGGAACAAACTCATACCCGATGATGTTCTGATCTGCTAACAAGTCATATCCTGCTTTCACCTCTCCGATTATTGGGACTCTCATTGTCTCACTATCAGGAAACATGTATTGTAAATCACTCTTCATTTCACGTCCTGTGAGAGTGTCCAGATCTACATTAAAGAAATCTGCTATGGCCATTAATTGAAAAATATCAGGTGTTCGATTTCCACCTTCCCACATGTAAATAGTGGATTTTGACACCTTTAATATCCCAGCTAGATCTTCTGCAAACATATTTCTGTTTTCCCTTAATTCTCTTATTTTTTTCCCAATTCCCTTCTTATCCATATTCTCACCTCACACATATTGTACAACAATTTATATATTTTGAATTTAATTTCCACAAAACGTATTGACATCGCACTATTTGTGTAATATTATGAATACAAGAAAGCACGAAACGTGAGGTGATAATAAAGATGAATTACTTAAAGTTCTACCGATTACAGAAAGGTTATAGCATGAAAGAACTTGCCGAAAAAGCTGGTATATCAACGAGTAAGTATCAAATGATCGAACAAGGAGAACAAACAGCCTCCAGTGAAGTCGTTGATAAAATTGTGAAGATATTAAAAGTATCTCCAAATCATCTTTTTTTTGCGACTAAGTACACGATACGTGAGATGAAGGGTGATGTGTTAAATGCAGAAACCAATATTGACTGTTAAAGATATCGCAGAAATGCTTCAAGTTTCCACAACACATGTTTATAACATTATGAATCAAACAGACTTTCCTGTGATCCACGTAGGAAGAAGAAAGTTAGTTAAATATGATGATTTAATGAAATGGTTGGATAATCAAAAAGCGGCAATTTAAGGGGGTGAACCAATTGAAAGCTGTATTAACAAAGGAGCAAGCGGAAGCATTGGAAAGTGCGTTGGATCTACAAGGATGTAGCAAGGCGGATGTAGTTGAATGGCACGCTAAGAATTTATGGGATGGCAAAAGAGAGGCACTTAACGGAATGTCTTTAGATATTCTCATTCGTGCTTTATATGTGGGGTATGAGCTTGAAAAGTCTCTAGAGGAAAAGGTACGGGAACTTTTCGAAACCTATAATGGAGCGGCTTTTTCCTATAATGCAGGAATTCGTAAAGGGATTATTCAAACCTTGGAATTACTGGGTAAAAAAATAAAAGGAGTGAACTACTAATGGGTAATATCGAAAATCCGATGGTTTTGGATAGTCACTGGCCGCACCTAGAACAGCCGGAACCGAAAGTTATTGGGGAGTGTGTAGGGTGTCAGGAAGATATCGTTAATTTGGATGCCTGGCTGGAATTAATGGTGGATGGTGAAGAAATCATGATTCACCAAGATGTAGATTGCACTTACCAATTTATTGCTGATAGAGCAGTCTGCAAAGGTGAATAGAAAAAGACCTGCGTTAGCGGCGCAAGTCTTCATAAAAAGGGCCTAAGAAAAAATCAATCACTTATAGTATATCAGGCCCTCCAATATTAGCAAATTCAAAAATTAGGAGGAATAGAAAATGAATGTTGAATTATTAAAAACTTTTGCTGAAGTAAGCGAAGCATTTAGAGCAGAAAGAGATGTTTTGAGTATTGGTATCGGTAGCGCTCACGTTCGACTTGGACTTTTAGAAAAAATAGGGAACGCAGATAACATCCAGATATCTAATCGTAGCGATAGTGAATATCCATTTGAACTTTCTATAGTTATTGAAGGGCTTAAACTATATGCCTTAGCAAAAACAAAAGATTTAGGTAAATTCCCACAATTGAAAGTTACCCATAAAGAACAATTGAAAGAAATGTTGATGAAACAACTTGCGGAATTAGAAAACGATGAGGAGGTAACAGCATGAACCGTTTAACCCTCACTCGTCTTTCTCTTACAAACTTTAAGGGTGTTCGTTCTTTCGTAATTGAAATGAATGGTCAAAACGTCCAGATATTCGGTGATAACGCTACTGGAAAGACCACTTTGTTCGATTCATTTATTTGGTTGCTATTTGATAAAGATAGCCAAAACAAAAAGGATTTCGCTATTAAAACATTGGTTGATGGCAAAGAGCTTCATGGTTTAGAGCACGAAGTTGAGGCGACTTTCGATTTTAACGGGAAGCCCCTTACTCTTCGAAAAGTATATGCGGAAAAGTGGACCAAGAAGCGCGGATCTGCAACTGCAGAGTTTAGCGGACATACGACCGATTATTTTATAGATGGTGTGCCTTCCAAGAAAAACGAATACGCGGCTAAGGTAGACTCCATCATCAAAGAGGATATTTTCAAACTCCTTACAAGCCCATCCTACTTTAATGAACAAGTGAAATGGCAGGATCGTCGAAAAACGCTTCTAGATATCTGCGGTGACATAACAACGGATGAAGTCATTTCCTCAAATAGTGAACTTCATCGTCTTCAAGAAATACTTAACGGTCGAAGTATTGAGGACCATCGAAAAGTGATTGCAGCTCGTTGTACAGAAATTAACAAGGAACTAGAAAAGATACCGGTTCGGATTGATGAAATTCAGCGCACCTTGCCTCATCTGGATGGAATCGAAAAGCAATCTTTTGAAGCAGAAATATTGCAGTTAAACAGTGATATCGATGAAAAAATGACATTGATAAATAACATTCGAAATGGCAGTGCTATCTCAGCTAAACAAAAAACTATTCAAGAAATCGAATTGGCTATGCTTCAAATCAAGCAAGAGCACCAGGCTAATTCAAACGATAAGGTTTACTCATTGAAAGCACGTATTCAAGAAGAAAATTCGAATGCAACCATCCTTCAATCGAAGATAGATTCTGTTAATCAGCGAAAGCAGATGAACTCTTACAACTTGAAAGATTTGAATGATAACAGGGAGTGCTTACTTAAGGAATGGCATGAGGTTAACGATCGGGTCTTTACTCATGAATCGGACTGCAGTTGTCCTACTTGCGGTCAATCACTTCCAGAGGAGCAAGTTCAATCGGCGAAAGATAAAGCCTTAGCGGAATTCAATAAAACGAAATCAGAGCGATTAGAATCCATTCAGAAAAGTGGTAAACAAGTTGCTGGGAAACTAGAAGAATTGAAGAAATCTAATGATGAATTTGATAAAGAAATCGAAAAAATTGAAAGTCAGTTAAAAGACAAGAAAGAGTTTCTAACTAGCCTTAAAGGGCAGTTATCCACAGCAGAAAGCGCCATTGTGGATATAATGGAAAATCCTTCTTATACAGGTAAGTTAGTTGAAAAACAAAAGATAGAGACTGAAATTCGTGAATTAAGAGAAGCAGCAGACCAATCCATCCAGTCCATACAATTCGAAGTTTCCGAATTGAAAACAAAACGCGATCAGCTTCAAGGGGAGCTCGGAAAGTTTGTTGTGGCGGACCAATCACAGAAACGAATTGGTGAACTAAAGGCACAAGAAAGGGAACTAGCAGCTGAGTTTGAAAAGTTAGAAGGGGAGCTATACCTGACAGAAGAGTTTATCCGAACCAAAGTAAATCTTCTGGAAGAGAGAATTAACAGTAAGTTTAAATATGTGACATTCCAATTGTTTGACCAGCAGATTAACGGTGGACTAACCGAAACTTGTCAGACTTTATATAATGGGGTCCCTTATGACAAAGGGTTGAATAATGCAGCTCGTATTAATTCAGGCTTGGATATTATCAACACTCTTTCAGAGCACTATGGTTTCTCTGCTCCAATTTTCGTGGATAATGCCGAAGCGGTCACAAAATTGATTGATACCAAAGCGCAGGTAGTCAGCCTGGTAGTTTCGGAAATGGATAAGGCTTTACGGGTTGAACAAATAGAAAACGTTATAGGGGAGGCAGTTTAATGAGTAATCAATTAGCACTAATAAAAAAAGACACGGTGGATGTAGTCGCGGCAAAGGTAAAAGAATTTCAAGAGAAAAACGAGCTTCATTTCCCTGCTAGTTATAGTCCTGAAAACGCAATGAAATCAGCTTGGTTGATTCTTCAAACGGTGAAAGATAGAAATGGCAAGCCAGCTTTAGAAGGTTGCACAAAGGACAGCGTTGCCAATGCGCTTTTAGATATGGTGGTCCAAGGATTAAATCCTTCGAAGAAACAAGGATATTTCATCGTTTATGGTAATCAACTTACTTTCCAACGTTCTTACTTCGGAACTATGGCCGTTACCAAACGTGTTACCGGTGCACAAAGTATCGATGCAGCTGTCATTTATGAAGGTGACGAGGTTGACTACGAAATGGTAAACGGCCGTATCACTAATCTTACCCATAAACAGAAGTTTGGAAACATCGACAAAGATAAAGTCATTGGTGCCTATGCAACCATCGTCATGCCTGATGGTACTGTCTACCACGAATTAATGACGATTGCGGAACTTCGTAAAGCTTGGAGTAAAGCGCAATTTTGGGGGAAAGACCAAACGGTTGAAAAGGCAGGATCTACTCATGATGAATTTAAGGGAGAAATGGCAAAGAAAACGGTCATTAACCGAGCTTGTAAGAAATTTATGAATGCTTCTGATGATAGCAGTTTGGTTATGCAGCATATCAATCGAGCTGAAGACGCGGCAGAAGAAGCGCAACTTGAAGAGGAAATCAGAAATAACGCTAATGGTGACATTATCGATGTTGATTTTGAAATTAAGCCAGACCAACAAGAATTACCACAAGAACCACCAATAGAAGTTGAAGTAGGCGGACCAGGATTTTGATTGAGATAAAAGCTCTAGCATCCAGTAGCAAGGGGAACTGTTATCACATTACGGATGGCAGCACTCCCCTCCTTTTGGAGTGTGGTATCAGTTATAAGTACATCCAGAGAGGACTGAACTTTCAAATGTCATCAATCGCGGGATGTTTAGTTACACATGAACATAACGATCATGTGAAAGCAATACGAGAAGTTATGAAGGCTGGAATCGACGTATACGCTTCAAAAGGTACCTTTGAGACTCTTAGTATTACCAACCATCGAATGAAGCCCGTAAAAGCCCGTGAGCAATTTCAAATAGGTACATGGACCATCCTTCCTTTCGAAGTTGAACATGATGTATCAGAACCAATTGGCTTTTTATTGGCTAATCATCAAGGTGAGAAGTTGCTCTTTGCTACTGATACCTACTACATTCGTTACAAGTTCAAAGGTCTTACTCACATCATGGTTGAGTGCAATTACAGCATGGATATTCTTAATCAAAATGTTGCTGATGGATATATCGATAAAGGCAGAAAAAAACGGCTCATGCGGTCTCATTTCAGTCTAGAGAACGTGAAAGACTTTTTAAATGCTAACGACTTAACCAAAGTTCAGGAAATCTGGTTACTTCATTTATCGGATACAAATTCTAATGCGGATCTATTCAAACGAGAGGTCCAGGAGCTTACTGGGAAGGTGGTCTTTGTTCCCTAGAAGCTCCCACTTTTTGGAGTTAGGTGCGAAAAATGCTGTAGATACAAGTGAAATCACGATATTTTTTTTGACGGTTCATGCGAAAAATACCGTCGAAGGCACTGTGTTGACGTTGTTTGCAGATTTTCAATATCAGAATAGTGAAAACTATAAAATTTTGTATCTAAAAATGCTGTGAAAATATAGAAAAGTTTGAAGGAGAGGTCGAAATGAACAAGTTGGTTTTTGTAGAAAACGGGCAAGCAGTAACAGATTCTTTAACAGTTGCAGAGGTATTTGGAAAAGAACATGCAAGAGTAATGCGTGACATTCGTGAATTAGGTTGTAGTGAGGAATTTCGAGTCGGCAATTTCGCCGAGTCCACTTATGTAAATTCTCAAAATAAAGAAATGCCAATGTACTTCATGAGTAAAAAGGGATTCACTCTCTTAGCCATGGGTTACACCGGCAAGGAAGCAATGAAATTTAAAGAAGCATATATCGATGAGTTTGAACGAATGGAAGATGAATTGAAAAAACCTCGTCCATTATCCGAACGTGAGCAGCTGGTGGCAGCTATGAAATTAAGCCTAGAATCTGCTGAGGAATTAACTCAAGTAAAAACGGAAGTCGTTGAAGTAAAAAGTGAAGTTAAAGAGGTTCGTAGTATGGTAGAAAATCAAATCACCTTAGATCACGGAGAACAGCGTAGGGTCCAGATTGGAATTGCTTCAAGAATTTATGAATTAGAAAAGAATAAAGAATCTAGACCACCGTTATTTGCGGAATTATATCGTGAAATTCGAAATCGCTTTGGAGTTACCAGTTACAAAGATATTAAACGAAAAGATATGCAAGCGGCGCTCGACTACATAGAAGCGTGGGTACCAAGGAGGGTGTCATGAATTTTACCGGATGGTATTTGTTGATGGTGGCGGCTTTGATTATCTTTGTGGTGTACGAAGGTATGAATGAAGGGAGTGGGAAGGGTGAGTGAAGATGAAAAAATGATCAATACACTAAACACTCATTATAAATTCCCATGTAAAGTGGCCTTTGTCTTAATCAAAGAACATGACGGTTTGATTAAATCAAAAGCAACCATTGATAACGTTAAATTCAGCAATATCAGTAAGAGTACATGGACTAGTGAAGGGTCAGCGGTTTTGTCCATTAAAAAGTTAGAAAATGCAACGGAATACCTTCTGGAAACAGCTAAATTGAATGAAATTTGGGGATTTGCTTTATCAAAAAAATAAAGCCTGACGCGCCAACGTCAGGCTCAAAAGAAATACTACATTACTAATATATCACGATGTACAAGTTTTATACCAAAAATATTAGGGGGTGATGGGCTTGGCAGATGTTCAACTAGAGCATGGATATACCAGGATTGCAAATGACATCTTGGAGCATATGGCAAGGATTAAGCTAAGCCCCACTCAATATAGAATTCTTTTCCTTGTTTGGCGATGTACCTATGGTTTCCAGAAGAAAGAACACGATATGTCATTGTCTTATATCAGCGAGGCAACAGGATTGGACAAAAGGAATATCCGAAGAGAATTAAAGTCACTTGAGGATAAGAAAATCATTTATCAAAATATCAAAAATGGCAGTTACAGGAAATTGTCATTCAACAAAAATTACGATGAATGGGTGGGTGAAATAGAACCGGGGGCGAAACTGACCATGGGCGAAACCGACAATGCTACCATGGGCGAAATCAACAACACCACCATGGGCGAAACTGACAACCAAAAAAGAAATTATTTAAAGAAAAATATAAAGAAAAAAGATACAGAGGAGGAGACACTCTTGAAACGGATTTTAGACATTTTAGAAAAAAGTGAAATCCTCGGGGAAAAAGGCATTACGGAATTCCTTCGGGATGATATATCGGACATCATCGATACGTTTGGGTTTGAGGATCCAGAGAAAATGATTGTTGAAGCGATTAAAGATTCTGCCAGAGGTAACGGCAAGACCTGGAAATATGTCTATAAAAAATTAGTAGCTTGGAAGAAACAAGGGATTAAGAGTGTTTCAGATTTAGAGAAACTCCAAGATGAGGAAGCAGCAACTCCTAAAAGAACTCCTCGCAAGGGTTACGGGAAGGCGCCAATTAGGCAAGAGGTCATCCCTGAATACATGAATCAGGAGTATGTTCCTAAAGAGGCTGATTCAGCCCAAACAGAAGCCAAAAAGCAATCCATTAAGGACAAGCTTAATCAATTTAGGGGAGGGTGATTCCTTTGAAATTAGGTGACAAAGTAGCAGTTTCAAAAATTCTTGTTAAGTCACATGAATATTTGCCTGATAACCCTGATTTAATGTCCCCAGAACAAAGGCAGAAATTCGAAGAAGGCGACCCCATTTGGGTGCATAAAAGAGTGATAAAGAAGTTTGAAAATCTAAAAGAAGGTATTGTTGTCGGCAAAAGAAGGATTAGCGTTGCCAACTTACTAGATTGGCAGGAAGGTGATTTTTATTTAGGTGAATGGGCTCCTGATGGTAAATTTCATTCCATTGAAACTACATTCGAAACTGTTTATCTGGTCGCTTGCAATTTGAATGGTCTTTATTATGTACGACCTGAGGATTCGGAGAAAATCGAGGAGGTTCATTAAATGTTCAATAAAGAGGAGTTATTAGCAAAGGTTAATCAAGTTACAGGCAAAGATTACACCCATTGCAGTTACTTACTAACTATTGCTGATTTAATACAAGTTATCGAACACCAGCAAAAGGAATTAAAAGAAGCGCAATGCAGGGAATTAAGCTACATCGATGACATTGAGCAAATGGAGGGAATGTTAAGCCAGGCGAACGCAGAAAACAAACTCCTTCAAGAGAAACTCCTGAATTGTAAGAGAAAATCCACTTACACAGTGTATGAGGAGAATCTTAAATTAGCTGCAGAATTGGCACGGCTGAAAGGGGTATTACCGGTATGACCAATCCCATTCATACCTGCCCTCGGTGCGGTACCAACGGGGATGTCGTTCAGCATAAAGGGGGAATCGTCTTTATCGAATGTCCAGACTGCAATAAAAAGTGGATGGCGGATTCGAAAATCTGTCCCCAATGTAAGCAGCCGAATGGATTTGCAGTGGAGGGTAAGTGCAGTACATGTTATTCAGGGAATTTGCGGTATCTGTGAAACAAAGGATGACTAAAACAAATTAAATTGAAAAGGTGGAATTTAGTATGGAAATCGTAATGAGCAGAGTAACACTGGAAAAGGTAGCAGAAATTTGTCACAACGTTAATAAAGCATATTGTGAAAGTCAAAATGATTTTTCACAACCAACATGGGAAGAAGCACCAGAATGGCAGAAATCAAGCGCAATTAACGGGGTTAGGTTTCATTTAGAAAACGATGTAACACCTGAAATGTCACATGAAAACTGGTTAAAACAGAAGTTAGAAGAAGGTTGGGTTTACGGAAAAGTGAAGGATGCAGAAGCTAAAACACACCCTTGCATTATGCGATATGAAGAATTACCGAAATACCAAAGAACAAAAGATTCACTGTTTAAATCGGTGGTTGATTCATTTAAATAATCGTCGCACTTCGAAGAAGTGAAGAAAATTACGACGTAAAAAGAAAGGGTGGATTTAATGATAACTATCAATATTCATAATGAAAAGTCACTAGCTGGGGTAATAAATCAAACAGCTATTCCTTTACAAAAAGGGGATATAGTCGAGGTCATCAATAGATATTTCGACCCTACAACAGTCGGTGATTATGTCTATTCGGTGAGAGTATTAAAAAGCAGTAATCCTGATGTTATGCAGTATGAATTAAACAGCGTTAGATTGGTGGCTTGTTACAAGGTGGATGTTTTACCTAGACCATAACAACGTCATAATTCGACCATTTAGCGGTGGAAATAAAGCAAGTCAAATTATTTTAATAGTTAAGTATCCATCACCTAGAAAAACATCACAGCAGGCAAATATGAAAGGCTGAGGTGGGTATATTG
Source organism: Neobacillus canaveralius (assembly GCF_047237705.1). Classification (NCBI taxonomy): domain Bacteria; kingdom Bacillati; phylum Bacillota; class Bacilli; order Caryophanales; family Bacillaceae; genus Neobacillus; species Neobacillus canaveralius. The sequence continues at coordinate 1,889,611 of NZ_JBDFLL010000001.1, forward strand.
GGTTTACTCTTGAATGCTACGAAACTTAAAAAACAAACTAGGAAAAACTTAAAAGAATTGAATCGTCAATTTTTCTTGGATAGATTAATTGAATTAGGCGTTACGGAAACATCGTATGGGAAATCTGTACACGATCTGGATTATGAGGAAATGAGGCAGGAATGTATTTTGGCAGAAATGCGCCAGGTGGATATCGAGCATCCAGAACATCGGTGGTTCAGATAGAAAGGGGAACAGCATGAGCAAAATTGAGGTATTAATGACAGAAGTAAACATTGCCGTTTTCTATGAACGGCTCAGGCAGAACGATAAATGGGGATTGCAACGTCATGACTGGGGCAAATGGCTGGGAATCTTAACGGAGGAATTTGGAGAGGTAGGACAAGCCATTAACCGAATCCATTTTCCTGACGGTGCCAACCTACTGACGCGGACGATCTGTATAAGGAGTTAATTCATGTGGCAGCTGTCGCTTCTGCGATGGCTGAACAGTTGAAGGAAGAGAGGGAACGTAATGAGCAGGGAAATTAAGTTTCGGGCTTGGGATGGAGTAGAAATGTTGGATGGCTGCATGATGGATGAAATGATGTGTAATCAAGATTTAGAAATAGATTTGAATGTCGGTCAGTTTTCAGTTCGCTCTCCGTATCGTCCAGGTAAATTCACTCTATTGCAATACACCGGATTAAAAGACAAGAACGGCAAGGAGATTTATGAAGGGGATATTGTCTATCAGGAGTTTTATGATACTAGATCATTGGATGAAGGTGGTTTCATAGGAGTAGTAAAACAGGATGAAGGTTGCTGGTGGATTGATAATAACGTTAATCACGCTGAACTTTTATGGAGTGAGCTGAATGTAAATGAAGTCATTGGCAACATCTACGAAAATCCAGAACTCTTGGAGGATAAACAATGATTTGTCCGGTCTGTAATCGTCCGTTAAAGAGCAAGAAAAGTGTGGCGAAGGGTATTGGTCCCGTTTGCGAAAAGAAGCTGGAAAAATTGAAAGATACAGCCGATGAAGACCAGCTAAAAATGGAGCTGAAGGTGAAGGAATGACACGTAATAAGTACGGCAACAAAAAAACAGTAGTGGACAATATTACTTTCGATTCTGCAGCCGAGGCAAAGTATTACGGTCAGTTGAAATGGTTGAAGCAGGCGAAGCAGATTAAGGATTTTAAATTACAGCCAAGGTTTCTTTTGCTAGAAGGATTTAAGAAAAACGGCAAGACTTTTCGTAAAACGGAATATGTAGCAGATTTTGAGGTTCATAACTTGGATGGCACAACTCAGATCATTGACATAAAGGGTGCTATCACCAAGGAATTCGCTTTAAAGAGAAAGCTATTTGAACGGAAATACTTAGATACTTTAACAATATTAAAATATGACAAATCTAAAGGGTTTATTGAAGTTAAGTAAACGAAAGTGAGGGAATGTCTTGCAAAAAGTCATTATTGCTGATGATCGTCCTACATGGATGAGGGAGGAAGACACCAAGATGATTTGCTTCACAAGATGTTCCCTTTATAAAAAATGCTCGAGTCGTTTTGGGGTCGATTGTAAGCGACTGGGCGGCGATATGATACCGAAAGTAGGTGTGGGTCATGGTAAACAAGGTAAAGCGAAAACGCAGGCTAAAAAAGGCGTTAAAGAAGCGTCGAAAGGAAATCAAAAATAGAAAGCAACAACCCCAAAAACAATTGAATGAAAAAGAAAGTGACCGGAAGCAGTTTAAATATCAGGGAATAAAAGGATTTTTTGAAAGGGTGAGATCATGGGTATCGTATTGTTTATCGTAGGGTGTATCGTAGGCGCTATCGGCATGAGAAATCAAGAAAATGAGGCCTATTGTAGAGGCTATGCAGATGGCTATGAGGATGGTGAAAACTCGTGGGGTCCCTACGACAATTGAAGAAGAGCAAGGGGAAGGCAAGTCCTTCTCCTGCTCAACCAGCTCCAAATCTAAAATACACCTATGAACTGGGATATAACGAAGGACAAGCTGATGGTTACAACCAAGGAGCTGCAGATCAGCGGAAGCTAGATATTGAAAGTGCCGTAAATTTGTTAAATGACCTTGAAAGTTTACCTGGTATTGGAGAGGTAACAGCTAATAAAATTCGAATTTTGGTGGCAAGTAGGTTTGGGAATTAGATTAATTTGTCGAATCTCTAATAAATTAGATAGGCATTCTTGAACCAAAAGATGAACATAAGGGAGTTGAGAAAATGGAAATATTCGATAATGTATTTGACGCTTTAAGAGAAGTTAAAAGATTGTCAAATAACCTAGAACGCACTTTCGAAAAAATTTATTTTGTTTATAACGAGTATTACGAAAATTACATTGTAGCAGATGATAATTACGATGTTTCGAAAGCGATACATCAACGTTGGTGTGATAGTGGTTGTGATAGTGAGCCAGAAAATGAAGCAAAGGAATATAAGATTTGGGAGTATTCGTTGGCAGAAAATAAAGAGAAATATCCACATTCATATCGTAGTGCAAAAAGGTCTTTGATTAAGTCGAAAGTTCCTTTGATAAGAAAACCCAAAGAAATTGAGTGTGAGTATTCGGTGTCTTTTAACATTTAATTATGTTCATCTTACGAAGAATAGACGATAAAAAAGGAGGAAAACCATGGGGGAAGATTGGAAGTATGGCCGGACGAAGGAACTGAAAATGAAAGTGTATGCACTAACAGAAGAACGGTTAATGGCTCTTATCATTAAGCACGAAGTCAGAGGGTGGACGCGGGCGAGTGAAATTAAACCCTGTGAGCGGGGAGTGGGGTGTATGATGGTATGGAAAAGACCATAACCTACAATAAGCACGATGTATATAAGATTATTTCCGATTATCCGTTAATGCTTAAGATTATTCGTGAGGTAGGAGAAACCGAAGTTGAGTTTAGAGGCACAGCGCAATATGGTGTTGAAGCCACCCTGCCGAAGGCTCAAGGAGTTGTAGGGAAGGCGCTGGAAATGGAAGTCATCAGACGTAATGACCGGAATAAAAGATTGTTTGATTACCTAAATAAAGTGAAATGGATTAACAAAAATCGTAATAAACTGACAGATAAAAGAGATATCGAAATATTAGATTATCTATTGGACGGCACAAGTATGTTGAAGGTAAGCAAGATTATAGGTGTTAGCCCACAATGGTTGGATAAACTTCGTAATGATATTGTGGATAAACTGTGTGAGTGAAAACAATTGATTAATATTGCAATTGTTGTCAAATTATGCAAAGCTTAATTTATGATACTGGCGTTGGTTCAAACATCCAACCTGCACTAGGCGGCACCCTTTTACGGTGTTCGCCTTTTTTATTTGTTGCAAACTGTCCCAGTGTAAGTCGTTAGAGGTTTGGAGGACGCTCTTAATCTAATGCAGAGGGGGCAGTTTGGAGCAAATAACGGCAAAGGGTGATGTTTATGAAAAAAGATAAACAGCAGCAAGAGAAATCACCTAAGAAGAAAGAACAACTTAGCACAAGAGATATTAAGCACTTAATGGGAATGGACAAACAAACCTACACCAGGCGTAATGGTGCGATAAGAAATAAATAAGAAATAAACTATGCAAAGATTTCCTCCTTTTGCAAAAGCTAATAAGTGGAAGGAGTGGAAGTATTGATTATAAAAACCAATATTACACATATCTGTTCGACTGAGGATGAGGAAGTCCTTTGGATTCGATTAGGGAACGATGGCCGATTGATTACGGTGAATAAAGAAGAATCAGAAGAAGAGCAGCCTTAGCGGTTGCCTTTTTTTATTTGGAGGCGGTGAAGTTGTAGTGAACTGGGATGAAGTCAGAAAAGAATACGAGACATCAAAGGTCACTTTAGCAGCACTTGCTGAAAAATATGATATTAAAATCGGTACCTTAAAAAGCAGAAAAAGCCGTGAAGGATGGTCGAGAGGTTCACCGAAAAAAGTTGCATCAAAAAACAAAAAGGTTGCAACCTTCGAACCTGTTATTGAAAACGATGATTTGAATGATAAACAGAAGATGTTTTGTCTTTATTATATCAAGTATTTTAATGCTACTAAGGCTTATAAAAAGGCATATCAGTGTACTCTTCAAACAGCAGACACTAATGGTCCTCGGTTGCTCGGAAATGCTCGGGTAAAACAAGAAATTGAACGGCTAAGAGCTGAGAGGCAGCAAGGATTGTTTTTGGATACAAAAGCAATTCTACAAAAATACATTGATATTGCTTTTGCGGACATAACTGACTTTGTTGAGTTTGGTCGCGAAGAAGTGACTGATGATTTAGGAAATCCTTATGAAGTAAATAGAGTGAGGTTTAAAGAATCGGTGGATGTTGATGGAACGATTGTTACTGAGGTCAAACAGGGCAAAGACGGTGTATCAGTGAAACTCGCTGATAAGATGAAAGCACTAGAGTTCTTATCCAAATATACTGATTTACTCTCTGACAACGACAGAAAGAGATTACAGGATGAAAAGCTTAAAGCTGATACTGAATTTGTACAAGAACGAACGAAGCTTCTCAAAGGTGCTCAGAAAGATACTGGGTTGCTTGAGTCTCTCATTAGCGCGTTTAAGGCGAGGAATGGCACATGAAACAAATAACTTTTTCGGAAAAGCAGCTTGAGGTCATTACGGCTCCATTCGAGTATACATTGGAAGCCAATGAGGGTACACCAAGAAGTGGGAAAACTACTGCTGGACACTCACGATATGCCCTTTATTTGACGTTAACACCTGACCAAAACCATTTGATTGTGGCTTATAACCAAGAGCAAGCTTATCGGCTTTTTATTGATGGTGATGGCACGGGTTTGCTGCACATCTTTGGTGATTTATGCAAGATTAAGCATGATGAACTCGGTGATCATTTGGAGGTCCATACTCCGAGCGGCGTTAAGAAGGTTTATTACAAAGGCGGCGGTAAAGTCGATAGTGTGAAAGCCATTACCGGTATGTCGCTTGGCTCTGTAGTATTTTGTGAAATCAACTTATTGCACATGGATATGATTCAGGAATGTTTTCGTCGTACTTTTGCTGCACGAATGAGGTTTCACTTGGCGGATCTAAACCCACCAGCTCCCAATCATCCAGTCATCGAAAAAGTATTCGATGTTCAAAAGACCAAATGGAAACATTGGACTATCCATGACAATCCTATCCTAACAGAAGAACGTAAGAAGGAAATATACGACACCTTAATAAAAAACCCTTACTTATTTGCTCGAGACTGGGAAGGAAAGCGAGTCATGCCAGAGGGTGTTATTTATGGCATGTTCAATATGGATATGAATATTAAACCTGCTATCGAAGGAAAACCCTTTGAAATGTTTTTTGCTGGCGATGGCGGGCAAAGCGACGCAACATCATGCAGCTGTAACATTATCACCAGACTTGATGGGAAGTTTCGTCTTTACCGTGTGGCTCATTATTATCATAGCGGTAAAGAAACAGGGCAAGCAAAAGCAATGTCTGTCTATGCGAAAGAGCTTCAAGAGTTTTTTAATTGGTGTACAGATACCTTTCAAATGCGGTACTCAGAGGTATTTGTGGATCCGGCATGTAAATCCTTGAGAGAAGAATTGCATTTGCTAGGAATCCCCACAACAGGCGCTGATAACAATGCGAAAGATGTAAAAGGCACAGCTAAAGGAATTGAAGTAGGTATTGAGCGTGCCCAAAACTCCATAACCAATGAACAATTTTTCTTGGTGGAGAATGATAAGTTCGGACATTACCATTTCATCAAAGAAGTTGGTATGTATGCCCGAGATGACAGCGGCAAGCCGATCGATGACTTTAACCATGCGATGGATGAATTCCGTTACAGCAACAACTATTTCTATAAACGATATGTAATTTAGGCGGTGACGATTTGGCAAAGGTTATTAAACTCTTTAATAAACAAGAACAGGATAGGGAAGCTCTTGTTAAGCATATCGAGGACTTTCTCGAAATGGCCAAAAACGGGGAATTAAAAAACATTATGGTTGCAGCTGAACACATTGACAACGATATTTTGACTGGATACTGCAACTTAGATGTTCAAGAAAAGCAATATATGATAGGTCATTTCCAAGCAGATGTGACCATGGCCATTGTTGAGGCTAACATCGATAGGCTAATTGAGTTTATTTAAGGCGGTGACAACATGTTTAAAAGCTTACTCGCCAAGATAAGGCAGGTGATGTACAAAATGGGCATAGTAAAGGGAATTCAAAAGTTAACCGATAAACGGGAGATTCCAGTGAATGATGAAATGTACAATCTCATCGATGTCTGGAAAGCTGTATATGCGGGTTATTACAAAGATTGGCACGATACCTCTTACATGACTGTGAATGGTAAGAAACAGCGAAAACGGGCTTCTATGAAGATGGGAAAAGTAGCAGCACAAAAGATGGCCACGCTGATTTTTAACGAGAAATGTGAAATTAATATTTCCGATACGAAACTAGAAGAAACGATAAAAGATATCTTAAAAACTAATAAATTTAATCGCGAGTTTCGTAGGTATCTAGAGTATGGTTTTGCTCTTGGTGGCATGGTGATGAAGGCTTACTTTGAGAATAACCAAATTAAAGTGTCGTACACGACTGCCGATTGTTTTATTCCCTTAGCATGGGATAATTTCCGGATAACAGAGGGTGTATTCGTCAGCACGTTCAGAAAAGGCGAGAAGCGTTATACACACTTGGAATGGCATATATGGGAAGAAGGCAATTACATCGTTAGAAATGAGCTGTATGAGAGCTCCCATGACCACGAGTTGGGTGTGAAAGTTTCTCTTGATACTCATTTCAAAGAATTGTCAGAAGAAATCACATTTCATGAGATTGAGAAGACGATATTCGTTTATTTTAAGCCCAATATTGCCAATAATTTCGACACAAACAGCCCGATGGGTATTTCCATATTCGCAAATGCACTGGATACTCTTAAATCGCTTGATATTGCGTTTGACAGTTTCCAAAGGGAATTCGCACTAGGGAAAAAGAGAATCATCGTTCCTACATCAGCGATTAAAACCGTTGTAGACCCACAATCAGGAACCATGCAGCGATACTTTGATTCAGACGATGAAGTGTATGAAGCTATGAACATTGGAGACATGGATGCCGAAAAAATCCATGATATTTCAGTGGAATTACGCGTTACGGATCATGTAGCGGCTATTAATGCTCTTTTAAATATTTTTGCTATGCAGGTCGGCTTCAATGCTGGGACTTTCACGTTTGACGGTGTAGGAGTAAAAACAGCGACGGAGGTTGTTTCTGAGAATAGTGAAACATTCCGAACTAAACAGGATCATGAAACAAATGTAGAAGCTGCTATACAGGAATTAGTCGAGGCAATTGTAGAAATTGCAGATACGTTCAACGTGTTTCCTCGTCCGGCTGACTATGAAGTGTCAGTCGCTTTTGATGATTCGATTGCAGAGGATCAGAGCGCGGAGATTACCAAACAGATTCAGTTAGTCACGAATGGATTGAACAGCAAAGTTAGAGCTATTATGAAAATTCATGGACTGACGGAACAAGAAGCTGAGGAGCTGCTGGTCAAAATCAAAGAAGAGCAAGCGACCGTTTTAACTGAAAGCATTGATATGTTTGGTATGGGTGGTAAGACACCTGTCAAAAAGAAAGAGGGTGAACAAAAGTGATTGAGTTTTTTGAACGACTCACATCGGCATTTAAAGCACTCTTTGAATCAGTTAAAAATATGTGGAACAAAATCAAAGAATTTAATGAAATTATAAATGAGCACCGGACCATTTCGGTGACTAAACCAAAATGGTCCGTTCCCCAAAAGATTATAGCAAGGAATCAGGTTAATATTAGAAAACCGAGAATGGTGTTTGCTAGGAGCCATTGTTAATGGATCCACTCAAACAGCAACAATTAGCCATGCCGACAGTAGAAGTCTTTCTTTCCATCGAGGAGCAGCTCCTAATCAATATCGCTAAACAGTTAAAGAAACACAAATCTTTGCTTACTGAGGAGAATATTGTTTCTTGGCAAACAGAGCAATTATCCATGCTCGGAAACCTTACCCAGCAGAACATTATTGCCATTGCTAAGCATTCCGGAATGGCCGTAAATGAGGTCACGAAAGCACTAGAGCAAGCAGGTTATAGCACATTACAAGAGTATGAAGGGGAATTGCAGGAAGCGGTCTCCTTGGGGTATCTGATTGCTCCACCAAATATCGAAGCAAGCTTAGCATTGCAGGATGTATTAGCGACCTTCCAACAACAAGCAATAGAAACCTTTAATATGGTTAATACCACAATGTTACAGCAGTCTCAGCAGGTCTATTTAGACATCGTCAATCAAACGGTAGGGAAAGTATTAGCTGGCACAATGACACCTCAGGAAGCCTTAAGAGAAAGTGTTGAGAGTTGGGCTGATACCGGTGTTCCTGCTCTAATAGATAGAAGAGGGCGAAAGTGGAGTACAGAAGCTTATCTCAATCAAGTTATGCGTTCTACGGTGAACAATGTAGCCAATGAAATGCAAGATACTCGGATGGATGAATTTGGGGTAGATTTAGTCGAAGTGTCCAGCCATTTAGGAGCAAGACCTCGATGTGCTCCTTTCCAGGGCAGAATCTTTTCGAGAAGTGGTACACATTCGAAGTATCCGGCACTGGCCACCACCTCATATGGTGAACCAGCTGGCTTAAAAGGCGTTAACTGCCGTCATTTGTTTTATCCCTACATCGAAGGGGTCTCTAGAAAGACATATAAACCGTATGACGAAAAAAAGAACCGTGCGGTATATGAAGAGTCTCAGCAACAAAGATTGCTTGAGAGACAAATTCGAAAAGCCAAAAGAGAGCTTCTCATGATGGAAGAGATAGGGGACACTGAAGGCATAAATGCAGCTAAGAAGAAAATTCGAGATAGACAAGCGGATATGAGGGCATTTATCGACGATACTGGACGGACCAGAAACCGTCAGAGGGAGCAGATCTATTAATGTTTATCTCTAAAAAGGAATTCGAAAAGCTTGAAAATAAGGTCAAAGAGCAGGACAACATCATTAACAATATGTCCTATCATCTTGTTCAACTGCAGCAGGAAATCAATGAATTGAAGAAACCGAAAGAGCCGAACTATTTCAGTTAAGGCTTTTTATTTTGGTCTTTTTAAAGGCTAGACCATAAAGAGGCGTACCCTTTCGCGTGAGGTGTAACACGCTAAAAAACATTAAAAAGGAGATTGAAATAGATGGATTTAATGCAGTTGTTAGGCGAAGAGTTATACAAGCAAGTCGCAGAAAAAATGGGAGACACAAAAATTGCGATTGTTTCCGATGGCAATTGGTTTCCGAAAGACAAGTTTGATCAGGTTAATGGTGACAACAAAGAGCTCAAGAAGCAGTTAAAAGATCGTGATGAGCAATTGACCGATTTAAAAACAAAAGCAGCTGGCAATGAGGATCTTACCAAACAGATCAATGACCTTACGGAGCTAAATAAGCAGACAGCCAAAGAATATCAAGACAAATTGGATAAACAGGCGTTTGACTTTGCTCTAAGAGAAGCTTTGACAGGTGCCAAAGCCAAAAATGCCAAGGCGGTTGAAGCATTGTTGAATAAAGAAGCAATCAAGCTGGACGGTGACAAGTTGCTGGGACTTGAAGAGCAACTGAAAAACCTAAAAGAAAGTGATGCTTATTTATTTGATTCCGAACAGCAACAATCGCCGAAATTCACAACAGGTCAACATCAAAAAACGGCTGGCGGCATCACACAGGAACAATTTAACTCAATGAATTATACCGAGCGTATTGAGCTTTACAACACAAATAAAGCGTTATACGAACAATTAACTCAATAAAAAAGGAGAATGATGTAGAATGACTCAAACTAAAGCGGCAGATTTACTGAATCCAGAGGTATTAGCAGACATCGTAGCAGGAAAACTTCCAAAAGCAATTCGCTTTGCGCCTTATGCGAAGGTAGATACTACTTTGGAAGGTGTAGCTGGGGACACAATCACACGTCCTGTATACGGATATGTTGGTGCTGCCGAAGACTTAACTGAAGGCGTACCTATGGACCCTGCTAAATTAAGCATGACTACAACTCAAGTAACCGTTAAAGAAGCTGGTAAAGCAATCGAAGTGACTGAAAAAGCAATCATCACAAATGTCGCAGGAACAATGGACGAAGCGGCTAATCAAATTACAAAAGCGATGGCTGACAAATTAGACATTGACTACCTAGCATCAATGGCTGCAACTTTACTGTCTCATGATGCTGCACCTGTAACAGCAACAGCGATTATTGATGCTATTAATTTATTCGGGGATGAAGATGAAGAAACATATATTTTATTCATCAACCCTAAAGATTACACAGGATTATCCAAGTCTCTAATTGACGGTAATACTTTCCTAAGCCAAGCACAGATTGCTGAATTGGTGGGAGTTAAAGAGATCGTGAAAACAAACCGTCTTGTTCAAGGTACTGCTTATGTGCAAAAAGCAGGCGCAGTCGAAATTGTTTACAAGAAACGCCCTAACATTGAAAAAGATCACGATATTCTAGCACGTACATTTGTGTTAGCTGGAAACAACTACTACACAACTAACCTTTACAACGCTAATGGTGTTGTTAAGATTGTTGATTCTATCTAATGACGAATAAAAGGGGGGCGTTTTTGCCCTCTTTTGTTTTGTAAGGGAGCGTTTAAATATGATGTTACGTAGGTATTATGATAAGAAAGCAGAACCCAAAGAAGAGAAAAAAGAAGAGGTTAAGACTAAACCAAAACCAAAACGGACACCTAAAAAGGATGAGTAATCATGGCTTACATTGATTATACCTATTATTCCGATAACTACAAAGGAACAGCCATTACACATGATCAATTTATTGTGTTATCTGAACGGGCTTCTGATGTAATAGATCAAGTCACATCCTATGGTTTACATGGAGCTGATTTTTCTGAACTGGCACCTCTGATTCAATCGAATGTCAAAAAAGCGACAGCTGCACAAGTGGAATACATGGCCATACAAGGTGGAGAGTTATCCATACATGGCGGTTCTCCTACTTCTGTTAATATCGGCAATTTCAGTTACCAAGCAAGCAATCAGGAGCAACCGATTGTATCTCCTGCAGCAATGAACTATCTAAAACCCACTGGATTACTATACAGGGGTGTGAGCGCGTATGGTCGTTAAACCTATACCTAAACATGTATTAACACATACCGTCATCTATGAAGAATGGCTGGAAGGCGACGGTATTAATACAGAAAGCGGATTTAATGCACCCGTAACACTTTCGAATGTGCGGGTACAATTTCTATCCAATATTCGCAAGAATGCCAATTCTGAGCATTTACTCTATGAGGCTACGCTCTTTTATGATGTTGTTAATTCTTCATCTAGTGATGTTTTTACTTTTACCGAAAAGTCTAGAATCACACACGATAATAAGACTATGGTCGTGGAAAAGGTGAATCCTGTTGAAGCGATACAACTTCATCATTACGAAATCGGGTTGATCTAAGATGTTTCGATTTCGGACCAGGGTAGAAATAGATGAGCAAAGTCTAAGACGAAGGCAAACATCAGCTAGGGAACAAGCCCAGTTTGCACTCGATACACAAGTCTTAAAAGACAGTAATTTCTTTATTCCGAAACAAGAGGCATACTTGGAAGCCTCAGGGGTTTTACACAGTCGAATAGGGCATGGTCATATCGAGTGGAAAACACCGTATGCACGTAGGCTTTATTACAATCCACAATACAATTTTTCTAAAGACGTTAATCCAAATGCTCAAGGCTTATGGTTTGAAGCTGCCAAGGCGGCTCATGCCAGGGAATGGGCAGAAGTTGCAGGCGTACCGTATAGCCAGATTTTCAATGGGAGAGGGTGATTATTATGGACATTATCAAACAAATATCTGATTATCTTACGAATAACGTTTCACTGAATGCACCTATCGTTTCCCCGGTGTTAAGTAAAGCTCCTCAATCAGTGGCGATTCGTGAGACACCTTCCTCCATTGCGAATCGATATATAAATACCGATAAAACGATGAATTTCCAATTTCAATTACTCGTCAAGGACCCGAGCATTATCAAAGCGAGGGATACCATCAATACGATATTTCAAAAACTAGACGGGCTGTCTGCTGACTCGGTCTCGAGTAGTAATGACAGTTTTGTTATGACCAAATGCGAATGTACCACCTTGCCGAGCTGGGTGGAAACGACTGAACAAAATGAACATATCTATACTGCTATTTTTTCAGCAGAGATAGAACTGGGAGGGAATTAGATGTTTGAATTGATGAATGCACATGCCTTTAGCATTAACACAGCGCCCGGAACAACCCCAGGTACATTGGCTGTTATCGGAAAAGGTATTACGAATGTAGAACCAAGCAATAACGAAGAATTGTCACAGGATAAATATCTGGATGGTGGAGGCTTTGGGGAGACAGATGTCATCGGAGCCCAAACTGTGTTAGCTTTTACAGGACATCGTTATTACGGAGATCCTGCACAAGATTTTATCATGGGATTAATGCTTAAACTTGGCGAAGAACGTCGAACTAATTTTGAATGGACGGAGCCGGATGGAGGCAAATTCACAGGAGCATGTACCATTGCTAATATCAGTGGTCCTAGTGGAGCAGCAGGATCAAAAGGGGAAATCTCTTTTGAAATCCATTTTAATGGGGAACCGACCTACACACCTGGGACATAGTGAAGTCATCGATTTAGGGATTTATCTGCCTAAATCGATGACTATTTTTTTTGATTAATGCTTGAAAAGGAAGAAGGGATTACATGTTTAAATCATATGCGTTAACCATTGATATACGTAAAAATGAATCCCCACCACTGGTATATTTTCATATCGACGATTTTGCAACGGCGAAGCTTGTCATTTCGCTGAAAGAAAAAGGTGCGATCCTATCCCTTACTCAGTCAAAGGTAAGAATGGCCATAAAAAAATCCGATAAAACCGTGGTCTTTCAGGACTGTGAAGTTACGGATGGGGAAAAAGGGATTATTGAAGTTGTGTTATCTGCTAATTCATTGGCTTCTCCTGGTATCGCTCTATGTGAACTATATGTAAACGAAGGGCAACAAACGGCAGTTACCCCACGATTTAAGTATCATGTAGATTCTGCTTTGTTTCCATCGGGAATGGTGGAAAGTTCTAACGAGTATAGCGCTTTACAAGCACTCATAACAGACTCAGAGAACGCTGTCACCAGTGCGAATGAAGCATTAAATACAGCTACTAGTGCTATTGAAGGAGCGAATACTGCAAAGGAAAGCGCCGATACAGCGGCAACAAATGCCAATACTGCAGCTGACAATGCAAACACAGCGAAAACAGCAACAGAACAGGCAACCCAAGCAGCGAATACGGCAACTACCAACGCTATTACGGCTACAGAACAAGCAACTACTGCTGCTCAATCAGCGAATGAAGCGGCGACCAATGCTGAGACCAGATTGACCGAATTAAACGGTGTAAATGCTGTGCAATTTAACGATCGATTGAATACATTATCGACGTCTGTGGCACAAAAGGCGACCAAAGAAGAAGTTCAAGCAGTGGCAAGTGGATCGCCAAAAGGAACATATGCAACCTTAACTGCCTTACAAACTGCGTATCCAACCGGAACAACAGGGATTTATTTAGTAACTGCTGATGGTAAATGGTATTACTGGAATGGTACAGCATGGGCTGCAGGTGGAACGTACCAAAGCGCAGGCATTGCAGATGAATCAATTGCAATTGGAAAAACAAACTTTATAGCAGTAGGTAAAAATTTATATAACATAAACACTTCTACGGACGGTTTCTTTGTAAACCATACAAATGGTAATTTAAGTGCTAATGCAAGCTATTCCGCAAGTGATTTTATACCCGTTAAACCAAACACAATCTATATTCGCTCAAGAGATAGTTACATGGCTTTCTATGATGCGAATAAAACCTTTATCAGTGGGCAAGCCAACACTGTTACAGGATCGTTTACCACACCAGCAAATTGTTATTACCTTCGCACTTCAGTTCAACCGTTGTCAGCAAAAGCGGCTTTTCAACTTGAAGTAGGGAGTACAATCACATCATATGAAAACTACAAATATGTTTTAAATTCCTATACGGATATTCTTAAGAACATACCATCAAAAGGAATAACTCTTGGTTTATTAGAAGATTTAGTATCAAGGTACACCTATACAAAGAACTTATTCAATAAAGCTACAATTACGGATAATTATATGATGAATAATGTTACAGGAAATCCGTTAAGTAATACTGGTTATTACTTAAGTGATTATATACCCGTAACATCAAACACCGCATACGCAGTACCTTTACCATGCTACATGGCTGAATATGGAAGTGGAAAAGCGTTTATCCTTGGGAAAACACCAAGTGATTATACAAACACCTTTACCACAGGTGCTAACACTTACTTTGTAAGGATATCTCCACAGCGAGCAAATTGTCCTGTAGACCAGTTTCAATTTGAACTGGGAACAACACCAACTGGTTATGAAAGTTATGGATTAATACCTGCAAATTTAGTAAATGGAGTTCCAGTGATTATTTCATCTACTTCGGGGGTTAATTGGAAAAATAAGGTTTGGTCACAATTAGGTGACTCTATTACTGCACAAGGGAAATGGCAGCCTTACGTAATTTCTGCGTTAAGTCTAGTCTCAAAAAACTATGGTGTGTCAGGAACTAGGGTGGCGGATTCTACAGGATCAGATACGCAAGCAATGTGCAGAGATGAACGGATTAATGCCATTGATATCATTTCTGATGTCATAAGTTTTATGGGAGGAACAAACGACTGGGCAAACAATGTGCCATTAGGTGATATAAGCAGTACAGATGTTAGCACGTTTTATGGTGCAGTAAAGACAGTTGCACAAAAGTTAATTACAAAATTCCCATCTAAATCAATCGTTTTTATGACTACACCATATGGTAAATATCCGAATAGAGCTGGTTGGTCTGATCCTTACGGATTAAAAAACAATCTAGGACTTACAACTGGTGATTATGGAAAAGTCATAATGGAGGTAGCGAGGTTACACGGGATTCCTTGTGTTGATGTTTTCGGTAATGCTGGATGGAGTGATATTAATATCGCAACGTTTGTAACCGATGATGGTGCATTTCTTCATCCGAATACTGAAGGTGGAAAAAAGATAGCCAGGTTAGTTATCTCAAAGCTAAAGGAAATTGAACCTGTAGCTTAATAAAGTAGTTTAAAATTACTGTTTACAACTCCTAAATTCTGTTATAATTGCTAGGAAAATATTACTAAATAAGGGAGTTGCAACATGAAAAAAGTCTTTATTTCTGCTCTCATATGTGTAAGTCTTGCTGTGATGATTTTAGGGGATTTGCATTATAAAAACAAGATAAAAGCCCAAGGACAAGCAGCAAGAGAGAGTTTTTTACGTAGCCAGAAACTAGAAAATGAGCAGAAGGAAAAAGTAATACAATTGTTAAAAGCTAGTAAATCAAAGAGTGTGGTGGATTGGTTAAAATATGAATCTACACAAAAAGAAACACTTACTCTGTCTGTTTTAGGTAGCAGCGTAACAGCAGGTGATGGTTCAAGCACGAAAGATCGGAGTCATAGTTGGGCTAAAATGCTTTCAAATTATTTATCGAGCATTGATGGAATTAATCGAGTTTCACTGGTGAACAATGGATATTCAGGATATAGTACAAGTAGATTATTAAAGGATAATAAGCTTGATGAGGTAATCAAGAGTAAGCCTGATATTGTTATATTTGAACTGTGTCTAATAAATAATCACAGTCAAAGTGTTTCACTAGATCAGACTTATCAAGATATTGATACAATTATTTCCAAGTTGAAAGAAAGTCTACCTGACTCATTAATTGTTTTACAAACTGCAAATTCCATAGAAAATGATAAACCGAATTATGGACTTCGCCTAACATATGATGACTATAATGAGAGTGTTAAAAGTTATGTTCAAAGTAAAGGTTGGAATTTCATTAGCACATACGAAGAGTTCAAGGGTGTTGTCACTGAGAAAAATTTAAATTATAAAGACATACTATCTGATGGAATTCATCCTAATGACCAAGGATATGAAATTTGGTTTAATAACTTGAAGAATGACGTTAGCAAGACATCAGCTAACTAATGCTAAGGCACTGTGACTTTTTCACGGTGCTTTTATTAATGAGGTAAATTAGAAATTAACGACACATTTGGAAAAAAAGATGAACATAATTGATTTTGAAAAGTTAGTGTAATTTTATACTTACAGAGGAAATAAAAAGAGCAGCCGGATTTTTTCTGGTTGCTCTTTTGCTTTAATGAATATAAATATAAAAATGACCAGAAGGAGTGATTCGTATTGAATAAAAAACAAGTATTTTATTTCTTGTGTTCAGTCTTTATCCCTCCAATAGTATTAATATTATTTTATTATCTAATGGTGTTGGCGTTTAAATAAATTACAAATTAAGGTATACTGCTTCTATAAAATAGAAAATTTTTAGAGGAGTATACATATGTCAGAAATTAGTCTTGTTCAATTACAGTATGCTTTATTTTTTGATTCCATTGAAAACAGACCAGATAAATTGATTCCCAGGGTTGATGATGCTTTAGATGGCGTGTTTGATCAAATGCCAACAATACTTCCTATACCGCAAGATGCGCCCCCAGAGGTTCCTAGTGTAATAATGCAAAGCTCAAATGGTGTATATACTTGTAATATTGCTAGAACAAGAATTGATTTTATTGTTAATTACGGAAATTCAGGTCAATCAGTTTCTGTAAATGTAGATGATTTTATCAAACAAATTCGAATTTTTTCAAATTCAGTAAGTAAATATAAAAAATTTACGCGATTTGGATTCGTAGGCAAATATTTTTTAAAAGACAACAACCCATCAAGAAAGATACAAAATAAGTACTTTAAAAAAGATCTAGGGGATTTAGAGGAACTTAATTTTAGATTTAACAAACGATTTGAAAGCAATGAACTTACACTTAATGATGTAGTTGAAATAAGCAAGGGGACAATTAATGAAGTCGGCAGAACCTCTCAACAAGGAGTTTTTATCCAAAGAGATATGAATAATGTACCAGTATCAACTTCTTTAGCTACTGAAGAAATTCTTAAAGTTATTACTTCACACCAGAATAGCTTTACTATTTCTGGTATTTCGGAGTTGATCTAATGAGTTTTGAGTCATCCAGTTCAACGGTTAATCCAAGCTCAAGTGTTGATTCTAGTTCTGTAGCACCATCAATCGGATCATCTTCTACATCATCTTTAACATCAACAACCTTGCATTCTGCTGAATATGAAGCGATTATGAAATATATTGCGTCAATGCAAAAGCCTCCTACTGCAGGTCAAATTAAAGCAGAAGCTGAGGTGAAACGTGTTGAGGCAGAAGTAAGTAGGGTAAAAGGAGATTCCAGGAATAAAACGATTGTAATATGCATGATTGGTATAATTGCCATAATACTAACAATTTTTGGGTGTTATATTTTTGTTAAAAATCCTCAAATTTCAAAAGACGTTTGGGTGGTTATAGGTCCAATAATAATAGGGTGTACATCAGGTACTATTGGATTCTTAACAGGAGAGAGAAAAGGATCGACTCAGGAATAAAACTAACAAGCGCATAAACGATATCACGTACAATAGAGTCCTCACTGGGCTCTTTTTATTTTGAGGAGGGAATTTTGAATGCGTAAATTTGAATTTAAGAAATCCTATGAAGAAATTGAAATTGCAGGCAAGGTTTACAAGGTCAGTTTGAAAGATAATGATCGCAAACGATGCAGCAAACAGATATTGAAATTTAATGACATCGTCACGAAAGTAAATGTGACAGATGAAACCAGTTTGAATGTAGAAGCAGCCATAAAGCTTGAGGAAGACTTCAAGGATACATTACTTGAAACATTGGATGTCCTGTTTGGGGAAGGTTCTGGTGATGAACTTTATAAAGCAGCTGACGAACAAACAGAAGAATTGATTCCGATTGTTTTTGAAGTGGCAGAAATTGTCCAGGAGCGAAGACAAGAAAAAATCAGCAAATATACCAAGAAAAAAGGGAAGTAATATGGGTTTTTCTTTAACCAGTGCCTTTGACGAGGATTATTTTGAGTTTAAAGACAGAGTGCTGCAGGTAGACATGTCTTTTGATAACATATTGCTACTCTATGAGATGTTCGATGATGAGGAGCTTGAAGGTTACGAAAAGGTTCATTTTGCGCTTAATCTCCTCATTAATGAGTATGAAACCCTACATTTATCATCGTATAAAGAAGCCTATGAATTGTTCGAATATGTGCTGCTGGAGTTCTTAGGCATTGATTTGGACAACAAAAATAATGATGGAAATACCAATGTGAAAATATATGACTTTAAGAAAGATGCGGAGCTCATTTACGCGTCTTTTTTTGCAGTCTACAAAGTGGATTTATTTGAGTTGAAAGGTAAATTGCACTGGAAGAAGTTTCAGGCATTGCTCAATCATTTAGATGACAATTCGCCATTTAAACAAGTCATTGGTTATCGTACCATGAAGGTCCCTTCTGAGAAGGAGGCTTCAAAGGATTATATCAAGCATGTTCGTGAAATGAAGCGAATTTATTCATTGGATGACGGACCCAAGGATGTAACAAACGTGTTTAACGATTTAGCAAGCACCTTTAAGTCCCAAACGAAAGGAGTGAGGGATAATGGCTGATGGACGAGTAGTAATAAACTCTGAAATTGATGATGATGGAATTTCCAGAGGAATAACCAAAATAAAAGCGAAGTTAAAAGGATTAAACACAGCATTACTCACAACAGCGGCATTAGGTGCGGCAATTACGCTCGGCTCTGCATTAATTCCGGCGGCAGCTGTAGCCACGGGAGCAGTAATGGGATTAGCAGCCTCATTAGCGGCAGCGGGTATAGCAGCGGGTGCATTTGGTGTTGTAGCAGTATCAGCTTTAACAGAGCTTTTTGATAAATCTACTGAAGTCGCTGAATTGGAAAAGAAGGTTGCGGAAGCAAGTTCAACAAAAGAAAGAATAGCGGCACAAAAAGAATTAAATGCAGCTCTTGCCGGCATGACGGAACACCAAAAGGAAACGATTAAGCAATTAAATGAATTTAAGAGCTTCTGGAGCGACTTCGTCAATATATTTGAACCAACAACATTCGCAATTTTTAATCTAGGATTAGAGGCACTCCAAAAAATACTTATCGGTTTAGGTCCAACAATAGGAGCTACAGCACAAGTAGTTGAGGAATTAATGACACAATTCAACAAAAAAATTGATTCTGGAGGATTTCAGGGATTCTTTGACTGGTTGGAAACAAATGGTGCTGAATCATTAAGGAATTTCATGACTATATCAGGAAATGTATTGAGTGGATTCTTTAGTTTATTACAAGCCTTCTCACCTTTAGGCGCTAGTATGGAAGAAGGTTTAGTAAAGTTAACCGAAAAATTCAAGAATTGGGCAACTACATTAAGTGAAAACCCTGCCTTTCAAAACTTCATTACCTATGTAAAAGAAAATGGTCCAGTCTTGATGGAAGTGATCGGGAATATCGTCCAAGTGGGTAAGGATCTTGTTACTGCCCTGGCTCCATTAGGTGCAGAGGTATTACAAGCTTTGCAATGGTTAACAGAAAAGCTTACTGAAATCTCACCATATTTTGATGATGTCGTAGATAAAGCGTTAGATTTTGTAGCTGCTATCCAAGACAATTGGCCAGCAGTCCGAGAAACAGTGATTGGTTTAGCAACCGCTGTTGGATCATTTGTTGCTATCTCAAAAGGTTTACAAATATATGGAATGATTAATGCCTTATTTGTCGCTTACAGAACAGGAACATTGGCTGCGACTTTAGCAACATATGGGTTTAATACAGCTTTATTACTGAATCCAATAACGTGGATAGTCGCTTTAATTGCAGCTCTTATTGCTATAGGTGTCCTGCTTTATCGAAATTGGGATACTGTCAAAGCAAAAGCAGGAGAATTGTGGAGCTGGTTAAAGGAAAAATGGAACGGAATAGCAAGTGCGACTTCAGAGGCTTTTGGAAAAGTAAAAGAAGCCATTATGAAACCTATAAAAGCTGCTGTAGATTTTATTAAAGAGCAAGTTGAAAAAATAAAAGGGTTTTTCAGCGGTATGAAAATCAGCTTACCGAATATCAAACTGCCTCACTTTAGTTTGTCAGGTAAATTCAGCCTCGCCCCTCCATCGGTTCCAAAATTGAATGTGGATTGGTATGCACAAGGTGGATTATTCAATGCCAACACGCCCCAATTAGTCGGTATGGGTGACAATACGCGGTACCAGGAAGCGGCGTTACCTTTATCGCCAAGCGTGCTCGGAATGATTGGTCAAAAGATTGCCGATACCATGCCAGCTGGTGAAGGTAATGGTTCAGGTGGTGTGTATGAGTTCCATCTTTCGATACCACTTGATGGTCGAGATTTAGTCAAGAGGACCATCCGTTTTACTGCGGAAGAACTTGAAAGAATGCGTGTGAGGAAGGGGGATTAACTTGATTACGTTTAATGGAGTAGATTTAAGCAATCTCATCAAGGTGAAATCCATCGGCGGCAGAGGTCCCCTTTCCCAAAGTGTGGTTCGGACAACTGTACCGGGAAAAGACGGAGCATATGCACAGCGAAAAAAGATTCCCGAAAGACCTATACCGGTTACTTTTGATATAACAGGTGCTTCACTAACTGATATCCATCAAAAGGTGGATTCATTAAACGCTATTCTAAATACGGAAAGCGATGTACCGATTCTGTTTTCTGATGAAGCAGGCAAGACCTATTACGGTCAACTTGATGGACAGCCAAACTGGGAAGAAATGAGGTACAAAGGAAGAGGCTCATTCAATATTTTATGCTGTGATCCGTGTAAGTATGGGGCTGAGACATCTACTACATTCGTGAATACAGGAAGTCCGAATGTATCTGGAAATAATAAAACATTCCCTAAACTCGAAGTAACGTTCACAGCTAGTGCGACGGAGTACAAGATAACTCATGTGGCGACTGGTAAATACGTTAGAGTCATAGATACTTTTGTTGCCGGGGAAGTACTAGGAATAGACTTCGCTACAGGAAAAATCACCTTAAATGGTACGGTGGCAATGTCGATTTTAGATTGGTCAAACAGTGAGTTCTTCCCATTAAAGCCAGGTGCCAATTCTTTATCTGTGACTCCTACCAGTATTGCCAATACAAAAGTATTATGGAAACCTAGGTGGATGTAGGATGGGGTGAAAATGAAATGATCTATATTTTCGATAAAAACGAGCAATTATTAACCATCCTTAAACCCGATGGACCATGCCCGTATAAAGAAGCTGCACATATCGAGCAATTGAATAAAGAAAATACATTTTCATTTTGGATACCAGCTGATCATGCAGATAGTCAGTATGTTAAAGAGGAAAACTTGGTTGCTTTTAAGGATTTAGATGGGGATATTCGGTTATTTGTCATTAAAGAGCTGGATGAAGTCCATGATGATGTCCTATACAAAGAAGCTTTTTGCCAAGCAGCGTGGAAAGATGAATTAGGTGAAGAGCCACTTCAAGATATTCGTCCACAAAATAAAACCGCAGCTGAGGCATTAACCAGTGCCTTACAAAATACTCGCTGGAAGGTCGGCAATGTTGCTTCTTTGGGAACAAACAGCACCAATTTTTATTACGAGAAAGTCACTTCAGCAATAACGAAAATACTTACAATCTGGGGCGGTGAAGTAAAAGACAGAATCACCGTTTCTAATGGAAAAATCACAGGTCGTTATATCGATATTTTAGCCCGTAGAGGCGCGGATACTGGGAAGCGGTTCGAGATTACGAAAGATATCCAGAGCCTAAAAAGAACCATCCTATCCTATCCTAAAACGGCTTTATACGGTCGAGGGAAAGGGTTAGAAACGGAAGCTGGAGGTTATTCTCGGAAGATTACTTTTGCCGATATTGTATGGTCCACTGCGAATGGAAATCCTGCAGACAAACCTGCTGGACAAGAGTGGGTAGGAGATCCAGTTGCATTGAGTCAATTCGGGCGAGAGAATCCAGATGGAAGTAAACGTCATCGCTTTGATTTTGTTGATTTCTCGGATGAAGAGGACCCCGCAAATTTACTAAATCAGACCTGGAATGATCTACAGAATAGAACAAAGCCGATCATGCGTTATGAAATGAAAGTCATTGACCTAGAAAAGATTCCAGGCTTTGAACATGAAAAATCTCGTTTAGGTGATACCGTATTTAGTATTGACCGTTTCTTTTCTCCTGCTCTCCTCATCGAGGCTCGAATTATCGAAATCAAGCGGTATTTGAATGAACCGGAACGCACAGAAATCAAACTAGGGAATTTCATCGATGATATTTTCGATTACAACAAGAAGCTTGAGCAAATTGAAACAAAGATTAACGATAATTCAGGCATATGGGAGCAAGGCGGCGGTCCAGTAACAGATACGGATTTCCCAGATACTGTGCCACCGGTGCCGACGAACTTCAAGGCTTCGGGCGCGTTTAAAACAGTCATGCTTTCATGGGATTTTAACCCGAGTTCTTATATTGCCAGTTATGAAATTTACGCCTCAAAGGTCAATAATTTTACGGCAGATATTAGCAACCGAGTATGGTCAGGGAAAGCCGGAGGTTATGTCCATCAAGGAAACATCAATGAGACATGGTATTTTAGGATTCGGGCAGTAAATACACACGGTACTCAATCAGCTTTATCGGCTCAAATTTCGGCTGCAACGGTCCAAATCAAGGCAGAGGACATTCTCCCTTATGTCATCACAAATGAGCTAATAGCTGAAAATGCAGCCATTGATTTTGCTAAAATCGCTAACGTTGAAATCATAAACGCTATGATTAGTAATCTATCTATGGACAAGCTTGAAGGTGGATATATCAAACTGGGCGAATTATACGGTGATGGGCAAATCCATGTTTATGACAGTACTGGGAACATAACAGGTCGTATTGACCCAAGTGGGATATATTCTCCGACTATAAGGTCTAACAATTTTATAGGAAATGTTGTTAACAAATGGCTCGGTGCCGGCAATGTCACCTATTATGTGGACTGCGACAATGGAAATGATGCCAACGATGGGTTAACATCTTTAACACCAAAAAGAAACATCCAGGCATTAATTAATAGTTACCCGAAAGACTTAAACGCGGCAAATATTTCAATCAGAGCCAAAGGCTCATTTGGTGGGATAATCTTCGTTACCGGGTTTAGAAACGGATACTTCCGTATTATCGAATGGGACGAATCCAACAGCTTAAATACGAACCAAATTTGGGTAGATTTTTGCGATTATGTCATGTTACAAAACGTCACAACCTGGGGAACAAGCGCAACCGGCGACGCGATGATTTATGGTTATCATTGTAAACAAGTTGAAATTGTTGGTTGTAAGGCTTATGGAGAATCAGTGAAACCCTTCGCGTTTTTGATGGAAGGAACAACCTTTTTTCTTAACAGTTGCCATGTCTACGAGGTAACAGACCGAGGGTTATACGCTAACAAGAATTCTCACGGAGTCTTATTGAATGGAAAAGGTAGCGCGCCTGTGGCAGTATTAGCTGAAAATGGTTCTGTTGTATCCGGTTATGGTTCAAGATGGGACGGGTCATTGACTGCGGTAAATGCTGGTGAAGTGTGGCCGGCTTCTTCGTGGATTATCGACACCGGAACATCAACACCTCCACCATCAACACCGCCAGCACCAGTGCAATCAGAGCAAACACTGTCAGTTACTCCATCAACGGGTGATAACTACAGTACTAATGGTTACTGGACTGACAACGAAGTGAAACAGGGTAATTGGGGACATGGAGATCGATACGGCCTATGGTATATGGATTTATCGGCTATAAAAGGGAAGACCATTGTTTCAGCTACCATCACAGTGAATCGTATTGCAGGTAGTGGAAACAATGCAGCAAGAACAATACATTTCCGTACCCATAGAACAACTAAAGGAAACAGAGGGACAGGAGCTCCTGCCATGTCGGCAGTAGCTGCAACAGGATCCATTGCGATTAGTGAGACATTAACTTTTGATATTACTTCTATGGTTCAAAACAATATTGCAAATGGAGCGGATACAGCAATCGGGGTGCATACAACGGGTCAAACCGATTACATGTCACTTGGCACACAACCAACCATCACAATCCGGTACAAGTAGGTGAATGAATGAGAATAGCAATTTATCAAAAAAGTGGAATGCTAGCAACCGTTCTTGAAGATGTGATTAATCCTAAACTTATAGGAAGTGAACTATCATTCGACAATGGCAACATATCTGGGGTAGATGATTACCATATCTTATTGGAGAGTGATGATGCTGTTCCAGAAACATTAGAGGAAGCAAAAGTGTTGGACAAAAAGGCAGCACACACCTTCATAAAAACAGATGAAATAGCAGATTTAAAAAAACAGCACATTGACCTTTCGTTTGAACTAATGTTGAGGGGGTATTTGTAATGGACTGGTACAAGACAGCAAGCGATGATTGGGATATCTATCACGATACTTCTCGGATTCAAAAATATGTTCAGTTTGGAAAAATTACAGAAGAACAATATCAAGAAATCACAGGAGAGTCTTACACATTGTAAGGCTCTTTATTATTGAGGAGGTAAAGGGATGAAAGCATATCTAGAAATATTTAATTTTAATAATCTCATTAATTACAAAACAGGATTCATTTCGGTCGTTGGAGCTAGTGTTGGTGCATTTTTAACTAAACTGTATGGAGGTGAAGTTGGATTGTACATCATTGGCGCGCTCACACTTGGAATCGTGCTAGATTGGTTAGGTGCGATTGCGGCTGCAACAAAAGATAAAAGCTATTCATCTCAATACGGAATTATTGGAGTGATTAGGACAGCGGTTATTTTGGCTCTTCCTGTGTTCGGAAAACTACTCGATTCAGCCCTAAGCACTCAAGGATTCATATTCTATATGCTTTCAATCGGGCTTTTATATCATACCCTCGTGTCAATGACAGCCAACTTTAAACGTGCAGGATGGGAAAGATGGATTCCTACATGGGCTCTAGATTTAATCGCTAGTGAGCTTGAAGCCAAAGTTAAAAGAGCTCAAACAAGAAAAGGAGAGGATAAGTAATGGCTAAGTATAAACTCAAGATTGACCCAGGTCATGGCGGTAAAGATCCAGGAGCTATTTCAAGTTTTGGAAATGAAGAAGATTGGACATTAAAAATTTCTCTATACCAGTACAATCGATTCAAAGAGCTGGGTGTCAGTGTGAGTTTAACTAGAGATAGTGATGAGACATTAACAGAAGACCAACGTGT
This sequence comes from Neobacillus canaveralius, assembly GCF_047237705.1. NCBI lineage: Bacteria > Bacillati > Bacillota > Bacilli > Caryophanales > Bacillaceae > Neobacillus > Neobacillus canaveralius. Next base: position 1,915,032 of record NZ_JBDFLL010000001.1, read on the forward strand.
AGCATTAGCTCAGGAAGGGGAATATTGTATCAGCAATCATCTTAATGCTGGCGGCGGTGATCGGGCAGAGGTCATCCACAGTATCTATGATGATGGTAAGTTAGCAAATGCTATTAAATATCAATTAGAATCTGCTGGACAAACGAACGTAAAGGTATATTGCAAACAAGGAAAAAGTGGCGATTATTACTACATGCACCGTAGAACTGGTAAGACAAAAACCAATATTGTTGAGTATTGCTTTATTGATAACGAAGCAGATTTCACTCACTTTAAAAATAATTGGGAAGCTTATGCCGAGGCTACAGTTAAAGCCTTTTGTTCCCATATAGGACATCCGTATAGAACAAAAGATATACAAAAATCTACAGTGACAGTGACACAGAGTGAAATACTTTATATCCAAACTGGAGGCTACGCAGGACCGGCGCTTCAAACCATTCATGATTATCTTTTCGAAACAGGTCATGGATTCGATGTAAAACGAGGAGGAGATGGTTCCATTGTTTTCTTAATTGGCCCATTTGACAATACTAAACCAAACTTCCAAGAATGTAGAGTATCTGTATCTAGGATTGACGGTCACATGCAGCTGCTAACCCAAGAGCAAGCGAGCAAATGGAGATAAAAATAAGCCCCTACTCGATTTGAGTAGGGGCTTATTTTTTTGGAACTTTTTAGAAGGTAATTCGTAAAAGGGAATAGAATTAGAAATATATAAGGTAAAGAGGGGGAGAAAGATAATGGGATTTTTTAAAGAGTTCTTTTCTAAAGAAAACATGTTGCGTACACGCATTAACGTAGAAATAATAGCGGGGCACCCAACAAATGCGCGTTATTGTAATATTGCTAGTGGGAATAAACCAGGTGAAGTATTTCTAGAATTAAGCGCCAAACATAAAACTGTATATCGCCCAATCGGAATTGAATGGGAGGAGTCTTCTACTCGAAGTGCAGGCAGTGCAGCAATGGGTGCCCTAGCAGGTAAAATGGTCGGTGGTACAGTTGGTGGTATCGCTGGAGCTGCTGTAGGAGGTCGAAAACGTGACAACTCAAAAGCATATGTTTATTTAGAAGATTTGGAGACCGGTGAAGAAGTTACATTACACATTAGATGTGATGAAGCTACTTATCGGCAAATAGATACGCTTTTTCGTAAATAAAACATCAAACTATAATGATAAAAGCCCTTCTCCTAATCGAGATGGGCTTTTTCTAGTTCCTTTACTTTATCCGTAATATCTTCGCCTTCACAAATTATTTTTTCTATTTCACATTCATAGGGATGTTCCTTCTTAATCCACCGCCAAAAATCTAGAGCGGTTTCCTCTTTTGATCTTCCTTTCAGTTGAAATGAACCACGTCTTAATATTTTATTATCACTAGTTATGTAATGAATCTGAATCAGTACGGTCATACAGATCATCCACCTTACAATTCAATAAATCTGCTAATTTGTATGCCTTATCTAATGGAGGAAAGCTCTTCATCGCTAACCAATTAGATAATTGATTTGGAGTAATCCCAATTTCTTTTGCTACATATTTCTTTTTCATTCCTTTTATCTCGATGAGTTCTCCGATTCTGCACTTCATAAATACACCTCTATACATAAATTCTACATTGTTTTACAAGTTCCTCTAACTATATTTTTGGTTTTTTCTTAAAAAATATTTCAAGGACAAGATATTTTTTCTGGTATTTGCCCATATGTTAAAACAAAGGTAGGTTACTAACTAGCAATTAACCTGTTAGGAAAACTTACCTAAACACTAACTAGTTAAGAGGTGGTCAGGGATGGCGAAGAATATTACAAATAAAACTGTGAGTTTTAATGTGCTTGATCCATACCAGGTAAAGATGAAAGAACATGCGGAGCAATTCCCAAATTTCAGTGGCTATATCAAGAGGCTTATCCAAAGAGACATGGAAGGAGGAAATGCCGTCAAAACAACAAAAAAAGCGCCTGCACACTCCCATGTAATACATGGAGGGACAAACGCCTTTACTGGATTCGTTTTAGGGCAGAAGTAGGCTAGGAAGCCGACGCGCGCCTTTACACGTCAGCTTATGCAATCCAAAAAGGAAAAATGCACGTACACGAGGTCAGGAACCAAAATAAAGTTTGACGGAGGTTGACAAAATGAAGAAAGAGACCATGTCCATTAAGGCATTTTTGCACCAGGAAAAAGAGCCTTTCCAAATTAAAGTCGAACGGCATTTTAAAAAGTATGGATTTGTTTACAGGGTAGTTGGAACATCAATTTTTGTCTTTGCTGTTAGTGGAGGTTTTGATATCGCTTTTGCGGCTGATGGATTAATCGATAAAGAGGGAAGAACGCTTTATAAGGAATTGATTATTGGAATGGGAAGGTGGTTGATTCTAGGGAGAGGGGCATGGGAAATCATATCTGCTGTTCTAAAACAAGATTTTGAGGGCGCTAAAAAGAATGTGATAGGTTATTCGATTGCCTACGCTTTTTTATTAGCTTTACCACACCTATTCGATAAAATTGATGATTTATTTGATAGATTTGGAGCGTGAAATAAATGAAATTTCGATTAAGCAGCTCCTATGGTGTAATGGAGGAAGTTCGAAACGGTCCTCATACCGGTGTCGATTTAGCAGTACCAGAAGGAACAACTCTAAGAAGTATTATAGATGGAGTAGTAACCAATGTGTTTGATGGCTCTGGAAATATTGGGGAAGGTGTAAAGATACTAGGTGAAGACAAAAGAGAATACATTTATGGTCATATGAGCGATGTAGATGTGAAAGTAGGGGATAAAGTGCATTTCGGTGATGTCCTTGGCGAAAGTGGGAACACAGGTAATTCAACAGCTCCCCATTTACATTTCGGGGTAAAAGAAGATGGGGAGTTTGTTGATCCTAGCGTGTTGGCTCCAAAATTAGATAGCATTACTGGGGATATTGGCATTGATAAGTCTGTCCCCTGGTACGATATTGAGGGCAGAGTGGACCTAGCAATGGAAAGCGCAAAAGAAAACATGAAAGAAGAATTTAAGGAGATGATTTATGATTTCTTAAGAGCTGTTCGGGATGTAGTTATTGAACTAGCAGATATCATTGCACTGCTCGGTGGAGGGATATTCATCATACTGGGTGCGTGGAAATTAAAAAATGCAAATAGGTGGGTGAGTATCATCTTTGTTTCACGGATCTTGATTAAAGTTTTATTGGGAGGTTACATCGGATGAAAATTAGTAATGTGATTCAAATCGTTAAACCCCAATATGTTTTCCTCAAACTTAAACCAAACAATTCTATCCGCAATATTTCCACTCATTTAGTAGCACGGACCATTTCCAGTATGTATAAATCTGTATTTCAATCGATAAAAGCTGAAGAGAAAAAGCTTATTAAGTTGTTAGGCAAAGAGTTACTGTTAGGTTCTAAATTTAGCTTCCAAGTCCAGGGGAAAGTCGGGTACTTTGTGTATATCGAAAAGAAAAAAATAGAATTTTACTTCATTGTTCCAAAGCAATATCTAAGTATTTTAAAAGAGAAAATCAGCGATGTATGGAATAACATAACCGTTGATGAAGTAGGGCAATTACCAAGCTTTGCTGACAAAGCGACGAAGTATCAAATGGTCTACGAAAAAGAAGATGCTATGAGCTTAAAGGTCGATAAAAGAGACAATTATTTATTGCAGTCGAATCTAAATATTGTAGATGTATTAGAAGAAAAGGATAGGGTGGGCATACTTTATAACTTCCTTCCTTCTTCCCAGGAGAGTTTTAAATTCAGTTACAAAGCAACGCTTGAGAAAGTGAAAAAGGGATTGCCGATTGAAAGAAATAAGATGGGGGCTGCCTATGTTTTTAAGTTAGCAATCGGTTTGATTGACGGGCTGGTTAATGACGTGAGCGAAGTACTGGCAGGCAAAAAAGAGAGGCAAAACGATACTTTGTTAGCAAACTTAGTGGATTATTTACAAGGAGGAGCTGGGAGAAAACCGAGAGAAAGCACTGAAGAAAAAATTAGAAATCAAATAATCCCTACTCAAATAATCGTTTTAAGTGAAAGTCAAGACAAATTAAGGGAAATAAATAACGGTCGAAGTTTGGCGAACAGTTTTGATGTGATCAGTGACGATAATAAGTTAATTCCCAAAAGGCTCAACGGAAAACTTGACCTGCTGAAATATAACATAGGCGCCGAAATTAATAAAATGAGTGACGGGGAATGCCAAAATTTTATCTCAATACCAGGTCGCGAGTTATTGGAGAGACACAACTTTATCGAAAAAGTGTCTACTCACGAGGTTCAGATACCAGAGGATTTACAAAAAGGAGTTTTCTGTATTGGAACTAATACGTTCAGAGGGCACAAGCAAAATGCTTACCTCACTGAACATCATGAATTTAAGAACCTTCTCCTGCTCCTAATTGGGCCAACTAGGTCTGGGAAAACAAACTTTTTGAGTCACTTATCCATAGATGCCATAGATAACGGTGAGTGTGTAATCTTATTCGACTTTATCAAGAAGAATGAATTTAGCACCGATGTGGCAAAATGCTTTCCTGACCATCAAGTATTGGTTATTGAAACAACAGATTTAGAAACCATCCAAGGCATGGGGTACAATGAAGCCCAATCATTATCAACGGACCCGTTCAAAAGATATGCGGCAGCCAAACTTCAAAATACTAATCTAGTCCTTTTGATTAATGCTGTGAAGGCTGAAGGGCTAGCTCCTTTATCTTCAAAAATGAAAAGGTATCTAGAGGCTGCAGCTCTTGTAGTATTTTTAAATAATGGAGCTTTCAAAGATGTAATTAATTGCCTGCAAGATGAGTGGGAGAGGCACGAATGGATTAAAAAAGTGCCTCATGATTTATCCGATTATATGGAAGGTTATATAAAAGTGTTACGTGAGTTAGATAAATACGATAGGGATGGAAATTTAATTGATACTAAACTGGATAGGGTAGATGGGATACTGGATAGGATGAACGAATTGAAGTTGAATCCTTATATTGAGTTGATGTTAAAAAAGGACACATCTAAAAACATTAACCTAGCCGAGGAAATCCAAAAAAACCAAGTGATCTGTATCAGGATGAAAGGTTCTCACTTTCCGACCAATATGGAAAAGGATGTACTCACCACTTATTGGCTTACCAAGATTATGTTGGCTCTTGAAGTAAGAGAGGAGATTGTTCCAGAAGATGACAGACTTAAAGTGAATTTGGTCATTGATGAAATCTATCAAGTAGAAAATACAGAGAAAATCCTAAAAGATAAACTTTCCCAAATTGCTAAGTTTCTCTGCAAACCTATCGTGAGTTGTCACTATATTAATCAATTAACTTATTTGAGAAGCGCACTAAGAAGCGCCAATACTTCTTATATGCTTATAGCTGGGTGTGATGAAGATAACTTTAAAGAACTTAAAAACGACTTAGCTCCCTTCACGTATGAAACTTCATTAAAAACCATGCCTTCTTATCACTCACTGAACAGAATTAAGACAAAAGATGGGTATGCAACGTTCATAACTAAATTGCCTGGAAAAGTCGAAAAAAGGGTAAGGGAACGAAATTGCAACGATAAACAAAAGGAGGACGTTACAGTTGGTGATTAAGAAAAAGTCAAACATTGAAGTGTTTCTCAATAAATTCAATCTATATTCGGAATGGGACGGGGAGAAATATTACTTCATCTTTCAAAAAAGATGGAGGTACCGTCACGCTGATGAAATATTTGGATGGAACGATAACCTACCATAGAATGAATTTTGCTTTTTGCGACCAAAAGAAATTATTATTTGCGATGTATATGAGTATCTATGGAAGAATCGTAAGTTATTAATCAATCCTTAAAAATAAACGTGGATAAAACAATGAAACCCCTCATATAGAGGGGTTATATTTTTACCACGTGATTTACCACATAATTATATTTTTTATTTTTTTCTATTAAATTATTTGGGTGAGGGTGAGAATTAAATGGATTAATTGCAATGTTTTTGACCATTTGAATAAAGTATCCCATAATATGACGATAGGAGTTTTTTTATGGAATAATAAATTGAGGTGATCAATTTGCAATTAGAAGATATTATTATTGTCGGTGGTGGACCATGCGGCTTAGCAGCAGCCATAGCCTTCAAAGAAATGGGGCTTAACCCACTTATTATTGAAAAAGGGAATATTGTAAATGCTATCTACCATTACCCAACCCATCAAACATTTTTTAGTACTAGCGAAAAGCTAGAAATCGGTGATGTACCATTCATTACTGAAAGTTATAAGCCAAAAAGAAATCAGGCACTTGTCTACTATCGGGATGTAGTAAAGAGGAAACAACTGCGCATCAACTCGTTTGAACGAGTAATAAAAGTTCTAAAGGAAGAAGAAGTTTTTAACATCATTACAGACAAACAAACCTATCAGGCGCCATATGTTGTAATTGCTACAGGTTACTATGACCATCCAAATTACATGAATGTCCCAGGGGAAGATTTGCCGAAGGTGTCTCATTATTTTAAAGAGGCGCACCCCTATTTTGATAAGGATGTATGTGTCATAGGTGGAAAAAACTCTAGTGTGGATGCAGCCCTTGAACTGATAAAAGCGGGTGCCAGAGTGACCGTTTTATACCGTGGAAAAGAATATTCACAGAGTATAAAGCCGTGGATTCTCCCAGAATTTGAGGCATTAGTACGAAATGATATAATAAAAATGGAATTCGATGCTCATGTTATTGAGATAACAGAAGATCAAGTACGGTATAAAAAGGATGGAGAAGAAAAGTCTATTTATAACGAATTCGTTTTTGCGATGACAGGTTATAGACCAGACCACTCATTCCTAAGAACATTGGGAATCCAAATTGATGAAGATACCGGTAGACCATTTTTTAACCCTGAGACAATGGAAACGAATGTGGCGGGGGCATATATCGCTGGTGTAATCGCAGCCGGTAATAATGCAAACGAAATATTTATTGAAAATGGCAGGTTCCATGGAGGTCTTATTGCACAATCAATCCAAGAAAAAAAGGGTGAATAATTTTTATGAAAAAGGTAGTTTTGTTAACAACTGGAGGAACCATTGCCAGTAAAACTAATAAGGATTCTGGGAAATTAGCGTCAGGAGAACTTACCGGGGAAGAGCTTGCTGCGATGTGTAATCTTCCTAATGATATTGAAGTTATCATAGAATCAGTATTTCAAAAGGCAAGCATACATATTACATTTGAAGATTTAGTTGTATTAAAAAATAAAATCGAAAAATATTTTGAGGATGATAAGGTTTCTGGGGTGGTGGTTACGCATGGCACAGATACACTTGAGGAAACGGCCTATTTTCTTGATTTAACCATCAAAGATCCCCGTCCAGTGGTAATAACAGGATCCCAACGGTCTCCAGAAGACTTAGGAAGCGATGTCTATATAAACCTGAGACATGCTATCTATTCGGCTTGTTCAGAGGATTTACTACATGCGGGAGCTGTTGTTGTATTCAATGAACGAATATTTGCGGCAAGGTATGTAAAGAAAGAACATGCCTCCAATATCCAGGGGTTTAACGTATTTGGATTTGGCTATCTTGGAATTATCGATAATGATGTGGTTCATATTTTTCAAAAGCCAATCAAGCGGGAGTATTTTGCTATTCAATCGCCGGTTCCACCAGTAGATATTATTAAATGTTATATAGGTGCTGATGGTAAATTTATTAAGGCAGCGAGAGAATCAGGGGTAAGAGGAATCATTCTTGAAGGTGTTGGACGTGGTCAAGTAGCACCTCAAATGATGGAGGAAATAGAAAAATCACTTTCAGAAGGAATCGTCTTAGTAATCACAACAAGCGCAGAAGAAGGTTCTGTGTATACGACTTATGACTATAAAGGCAGTGCCTATGACCTTCATAATAAGGGTGTAATCCTTGGCAGTGATAATGATTCTAAAAAAGCTAGAATAAAATTAGCAGTAGCACTAGCCAGCGGACTTGAGAAAATAAATTTTTAAACGGCAATTACTAAATGGATATAATCTTTCATTTAATTAAACACAATATCGTGTTAGGATTAAAGTAACGAATTGATTTGAAATGAGGATTAACCATGCTGGGAATATTATCAGCCGGTATTGCCCCTGGACTGGCCTTATTAAGTTATTTTTATTTAAAAGATGAATATGAGTCAGAGCCTATATCAATAGTTTTGAGAACATTTATGTTTGGTGCTCTGCTAGTGTTTCCCATAATGTTTATTCAGCATGTACTTCATACGGAGAATATAATTAAATCTGGATTCATTGAAGCATTCCTTTCCTCAAGCCTTCTCGAAGAATTTTTTAAATGGTTTATCCTTTTCTATGCTATTTACCAGCATGTTGAGTTAGATGAGCCATTCGATGGTATTGTATATGGGGTGGCAGTATCACTTGGTTTTGCAACTGTAGAAAATATTTTTTATTTGATTGCCAATGGAATCGAACATGCCATGGCAAGAGCACTTTTACCTGTATCCAGCCATGCTCTATTCGGCGTCATTATGGGATTTTATATAGGTAAAGCAAAATTTACCGAAGGAAAAAAGGCAAAATGGGTAATAATCTCCTTGTTTTTGCCATTCATTCTTCATGGATTATATGATTACATTTTAATTTCCCAAGAAAACTGGCTATATATTATTTTACCGTTTATGATCTTCCTTTGGTGGTTTGGTTTAAGGAAGGTTAAGATTGCGAGAATATTAACGACTAACCATAAGAAAAAACAATATTCAACTCAAAATTCCTTTCATTCTTAATGAAGATTTCTCTTCATTTTAAATGAAGGGGATTTTTTTTGAATAAATTTGCCATTAAGACAAAAAATAGGCTTACATCTAAAAAGATTTACAACTGGGGGTTACTTTACCATGAAGAAAAAAATCTTGAAATTGATTATTCCACTCCTATTCTCCCTTTGTATAATGCCATTTACATTTCTAGAGAACAACAGGGCATTTGCATTCTCTAACCAGGTTATCCAACAAGGTTCGGTTGGAGATGATGTTATCGAGCTTCAATCTAGACTTCAGTATTTGGGATTTTACAATAAGAAAATTGATGGAGTGTTCGGTTGGAGCACCTACTGGGCATTAAGGAATTTCCAGTATGAGTTTGGATTACCAATCGATGGTTTAGCAGGTACAGAAACAAAGGCAAAATTGGTCAAGGCAAGTAAATATAACAAACAATTTGTAAAGGAACAAATCAATAAAGGCAATAAATTTACACATTACGGTGGAGTAGACCAGAAAAAGCAGAGTGCACCACAGCCAAATGCACCGGCTAAAACTCCTGTCAAAACACCTGCTGTTAAAGCACCAGCTAAAACGGCTAGTCCAAAACCGGCTGCACCTGATCCAAAAGCAGCACCATCAAAACCAACTGCGGCTAATACTCCAGGTGGATTCTCAAGTAATGATATACAATTGATGGCTAATGCTGTTTATGGAGAATCGAGGGGTGAACCATATACAGGTCAAGTGGCAGTAGCTGCCGTTATCCTAAATAGGGTAAATAGCGCATCCTTTCCTAACACAGTATCAGGAGTTATTTTCGAACCCGGTGCTTTTACTGCCGTTGCTGATGGACAAATTTGGCTTACTCCGAATGAAACAGCTAAAAAAGCAGTTTTAGATGCGATTAATGGTATTGATCCTACTGGGAATGCCCTTTATTATTTTAATCCTGTAACAGCTACGAGCAAGTGGATTTGGTCAAGACCACAAATTAAACGAATTGGGAAACATATTTTTTGTGAATAGAGGGGTGATTGGATGATAAGAGGAATAATTATTGGTGTTCTAGCAGTGGGCGTGGCGGGTACAGCCTATTGGGGATATCAAGAACATCGAGAGAAAAATGCGATTTTAATAAATGCTGAAAATAATTATCAACGTGCTTTTCATGATCTTACCTATGGAATGGATTTACTTCACGATAAAATTGGAGCGACTCTTGCAATGAATTCTAGGCATTCTTTATCCCCATCACTCGTTGAAGTTTGGAGACTAACTTCTGAAGCACATAGTGATGTAGGACAGCTGCCGCTGACATTGCTTCCATTCAATAAAACGGAAGAATTTTTAGCTAAAATTGGGAAGTTTAGCTATCAAACTGCAGTAAGAGATTTAGAAAAGGAACCATTGTCAGAAGAGGAGTATGAAACCTTAAAGGTTTTATACAAGCAATCTGGTGATATTCAGAGTGAGTTGCGTAAAGTCCAGCACATGGTATTGGTAAATAACCTGCGCTGGATGGACGTTGAACTTGCATTAGCATCAGGAAAAGAACAAACCGACAATACGATCATCGATGGATTTAAAACCGTTGAAAAAACTGTATCTGGCTATGACGAAAGTGATTTTGGTCCAACTTTCGCTAACTTGCAAAAGAAAGATGATAATTTCAAGAAAATTAAAGGGAAAACCATTAGTGAAAAAGAAGCGATCAGCATCGCAAAAAAATACATGAAATTTGATGGGAATGCTGAGGTTAAAGTAACTGAGAATGGTAAAGGGTCAGATTACGGTTTTTATAGTATTTCAATAAGAAATGAAAAAACCGGTGAAGAAGGTAACATGGATATTACAAAGAAAGCCGGGTATCCTATATGGTTTATAAATCACAGAGAAGTAAACCAGCAGAAGATTAGCTTAAATGATGCAAATCTTAAGGCTGCAGCGTTTCTAAAGGAAAATGGTTATAAAAACCTAGAGTTATTTGAGAGTACTCAATATGATAATACAGGTGTATTTAATTTTGTTACCACTGAAAATAATATTAGAATTTATCCTGAGGCAATCAAAGTAGAAGTGGCGCTCGATAATGGCAGCGTAATCGGTTTCTCAGCGGAAGAGTATTTAAAAACATTAAATGATTCTAGAGAAATTGAAAAACCAGTGCTAACCAGTGAACAAGCTCGAGCAAAGGTAAACCCAAACTTTAAAGTAATGGAAGAGAGACAAGCTGTCATTGTGAACGATCTAAACAAAGAAGTACTTTGTTATGAATTCCTAGGAACTATTGGAGACGATACCTATAGAATCTTTATCAATGCTGTAGACGGTGTCGAAGAAGAAGTTGAAAAAATGAAAAATGCTGAAGAAGTCTACGATGAGGTTATCTAAGGTTAAGGTGTTGGAATAAAATTATGCCATCACTCCAATAATAGAAGTAATTGGAATTGGAGTGATGGTATGAAAATTGTAGAACGAATCTTAATAAAGGTAATTATTATCCAATTTATCTTTCTTTTTTTCGCTCAGCTATTCTTACATCAACTAGATATTTTTCCGCAATTAGAACAGTTAACAAAATACGAGGGTGTAAATGAAAATACATTTACCGAGATTCTACAAACCTTTAGTGATTAAAAAGCAGGATTCCTGCTTTTTTTTTATTCTCAAAATGGGAACAGTATAAAAAGAAAATCAAATATAATAATGCTAAAAAAAAGAGGCATTCAGCTTTCTTATGGTAAAATAAATAAGAGTGTATCAGACGAACATGAGTTACCTAGGAGGATTTATGGAAAAAAAACTATCAATTGCAATTGACGGACCTGCCGCAGCGGGAAAGAGTACAGTAGCAAAAGTTGTGGCAGAAAAGTTATCCTACATATATATTGATACCGGTGCAATGTATCGTGCCCTAACATATAAAGCACTGGTAAACAACCTTAACTTAGAAGATGAAAATTCACTATTAGACACTCTATTAGCAACAAAATTAGAGTTATTCCCTTCACCAAAGGGTCAATTGGTGTTTCTTGATAATCAAGAAGTAACAGAAGAAATTCGTTCAGCAACAGTTACAAATTCTGTTTCAATTGTAGCCAAGCATCAAAAGGTTCGTGAAGAAATGGTGAGAATGCAGCAATCCTTTGCGGTAAACGGAGGGGTTGTGATGGATGGCAGGGACATTGGGACACATGTGCTTCCAAATGCGGAAGTAAAGGTTTTCCTACTTGCAAGTGTGGAAGAAAGAGCGGTAAGACGACATACGGAAAATCTACAAAAAGGCTATCCTTCCAATTTAGAACAATTAAAGGAAGAAATTGCGCGTCGTGATAAAATAGATTCAGAACGTGAATTTGCACCATTAAAGAAAGCTGACGACGCAATTGTAATTGATACCACATCCTTGTCGATCCCCGAAGTAGTAGAAAAAATAATGTCTCTTGTGCATGAAAGGGTTGGGTAAGTGTGACGTTTTATTCGTTTGCAAGATCAGTTGTTGCTGGTGTTTTTAAACCGTGGTATCGAATTGAAGTTATTGGATTAGAGCATTTCCCTAAAGATCGCGGGGTTCTGCTTTGTACGAATCATATTCATAATTTTGATCCCCTGGTCGTTGGTATTACGGCACCTAGACCTGTCCATTTTATGGCAAAAGAGGAACTATTCAACGTTCCTATATTGGGTAATATCGTTAGAAAGTGCAATGCTTTCCCAGTAAAAAGGGGGAAAGGGGACAGGGAATCACTGAGAGCTGGTTTAAAGGTATTGAAGGACGGAAATGTGTTCGGGCTTTTTCCTGAAGGGACAAGAAGTAAAACAGGTGAAATCGGCAAAGGTCTATCGGGAGCGGGTTTTTTTGCCCTTAGAACAGAAGCAGATGTAGTCCCATGCGCCATAATTGGTCCCTACAAAACTTTGAGAACATTAAAGGTTGTTTATGGAAAGCCGATTGCAATGGAGGAAATGAGGGCGACCAGGGCCTCTGCGGAACAGGTGACTGAATTAATAATGTCAGAAATCCATAAACTTATTAAAGAGCACCGATAGGTTCTGCTTGACAAAATCCGCTAATTGTAAGAAGTTAATAAAAAGAGATTTTATTAGAATATTCACTCGTTTATCATTTTGATATTATATAATTTATTTAGCAGTAATTGGATTAAGGAGGAATACATATGTCGGAAGAAATGAACCAAGTAGAAGTGAAAAATTATACCATTGGTGATAAAGTCACTGGACAAGTTACCAAGGTAGAAGAAAAACAGGTTATTGTAAATATTCAGGATAGTAAACATGATGGTATTATCCCAATCAGTGAGCTTTCTAGCATTCATGTTGAAAAAGCCTCTGACGTTGTTTCTGAAGGCGATGAATTAGAACTTGAGGTATTAAAGGTTGAAGAAGATGCTCTTGTATTATCAAAAAGAAAAGTAGACGCCGAAAAGGCCTGGGTGAATCTAGAAAATCTTTTTAATAGTGGAGAAGTTTTTGAAACGGAAGTAAAGGATGTAGTAAAGGGAGGTCTTGTCGTTGATCTTGGCGTACGAGGCTTTGTACCTGCATCTTTAGTAGAATCTCATTTTGTCGAAGATTTTTCAGATTATAAAGGTAAAAATCTAACTTTTAAGATTGTTGAGCTTGATAAAGAGAAAAGTCGTCTTATCCTTTCACACCGTGCAGTGGTGGAAGAAGAAAAGGGGAAACATAAGAAAAACCTCCTTAACTCGATAACTCCTGGATCAATAATTGATGGAACAGTTCAAAGAATTACAGATTTTGGAGCATTCGTTGATATTGGCGGTATCGATGGCCTTGTTCATATTTCTCAATTATCATATCAACATATTGAAAAACCATCAGATGTAGTGCAAGAAGGTCAGAAAGTAAAAGTTAAGGTTCTAAATGTAGATCGTGATAATGAAAGAATTTCTTTATCTATTAAAGAAACACAGCCAGGACCATGGTCTGATATAGCTGACAAAGCACCTAAGGGCAGCACTGTAACAGGAACAGTCAAAAGATTGGTTTCTTATGGTGCGTTTGTAGAAGTTTTCCCTGGCGTTGAAGGCCTTGTTCATATCTCACAAATAGCTCATAAGCATATTGGTACACCACATGAGGTATTGAAAGAAGGGCAAGAGGTGCAGGTGAAAGTATTAGACTCGAACGAACAGGAGCAGAGACTTTCACTAAGTATCAAAGATCTTCTTGAAAAAGATGTGGAAGAAAATTTTGATTACGAACTTCCAGAGGAATCAAAAGGATTCCAGCTTGGTGAAATGATTGGCGACAAATTAAAGAATCTGGGAAAATAATGGTGATATGAAGTGTCTAGATCTGAACGAAAATGGGATCATATTCGCTATGCTCTAGAAACTGGGCAAAAGCGATCAACAGCATTTGATGATGTTCAATTTATTCATCAAAGTTTACCAAACGTGAATGTTTCAGATGTCACCTTTCAGCAAAAAATTGGCGAACTTTCTTTAAGTTCGCCAATTTTTATCAATGCTATGACAGGTGGCGGTGGTGAGAAAACCTATAACCTTAACAAGCAGCTGGCTATTGTGGCAAAGGAAGCGGGGCTTGCTATGGCAGTGGGGTCACAAATGTCGGCACTGAAAGATAATTCTGAGATTTATACCTATGAAGTAGTACGAAAAGAAAACCCATCTGGAGTTTTAATTGCTAATTTAGGGAGTGAAGCAATTCCTGATCAAGCAAAAAAGGCTATAGATATGATTGAGGCCAATGCCCTGCAGGTGCATTTAAATGTAATCCAGGAACTGACGATGCCGGAAGGGGACCGGGAATTTTTTGGCGCTCTAAAGAGAATAGAAGCAATTGTAAAAGAGGTAAACGTTCCTGTTATAGTGAAAGAAGTAGGCTTTGGTATGAGTAAAGAAACGGTTGAGTCTCTTTTATCTATAGGGGTTTCAATTGTGGACATCGGCGGTTTTGGTGGAACAAATTTCGCTGAAATAGAAAACAAACGCAATGAAAAATCTCAAGCTTTCTTTAATCAATGGGGAATTCCCACAGCCATCTCTATTTCTGAAGCCTCAAATGCCTCTAAATCGATTTCAATCATTGGTTCTGGCGGTGTTACCTCTAGTGATGAACTTGCTAAAGGAATAGCTTTAGGAGCTAGTGCGATTGGCTTTGCAGGCTCTTTCTTAAGAATCCTCGTTGAACAGGGCATAGAGGCTCTATATGAAGAAATCTCGGCACTTCATGATGAGTTAACAATCATTATGACAGCTTTAGGAGCAAAATCTATTCCAGAACTGCAAAGAGCGCCATTGATGATATCTGGTCAAATGCACCATTGGTTAACTCAAAGGGGAATTGATACAAAAACATACAGCCAGCGAACTATAAAATAAGCTCCCGCAGCCAGCGGGAGCTTATTTTTGTCAGCTATACTTATTATCGTTTAATCCACGTGCCTCTTCTGGGCTTTGAAGCTTCGTTGCTCCAGGATAGTGTAACGCCTGGTCGCGATCTGATTCAACCTTTCCACTGGCTTTTAACTTTTTTTCTTGTCGATCCTTTCCCATTTCTCCACACCTCCTACTATTAACATGATTTTCTTGAGGAAAGATTATTCAAGGAAGTATGAAACTACATAAAGAATACCGATAATGGAGATAGTAGGAGGTGTGCGTTGATGGAAGGTTCAATGTTTTATTGGATATTTTGGTTATTTTGGGTATATATAACCTTTTTTATGACCAAGCAAAATCCTTATCGTACAAAATTAGCAACCGTCATTTTAGTTTTGATTATCCTTTCAAATTTAGATTTTATGTTTATGGGCTTCGAGTTTCATGCTAGTGGATTATTTATGCTGCTATTATCTTATATTATTCTTAGTAAGAAAAAGCTGGGTTCATTGCTGTATGCCTTTATTTGTTCATTCATTGTAACGATTGCCTTCGTTACTTTTAACTTATTTGTTATTTTTGATCCCGTCTGGGTTGTTTTTCAAAAGGAATGGATGATGGGAATATGCTTTAGCTGCCTAGCAATCTTTTTACAAACTTCTCTAAAAGACAGATTGTTAATGATTGTAATTGGTACAATGCAAGGAGAAATCCTTTATGCCTTTTATCTGCGTAAATTTGATTTTTCTAATCCGATTGGTACCATGGCATACCTTGATGCTTTTTCGTTAATTACAATATTATTGGTAAGTTGGAGCATACTAGAAAATGCAGGAACATTCTTTCAAAACCATTTTCATTTTTTGGAGAAGGGCAAGCAAAAATCTTCCTAAAATAATTCTTCCATGTTTTAGATTGCGGTAAAGGACTAACATTGCTAAAATAATATGGTTAGACCCTTCTCTTCAAAGAAGGGTTTCTTTATCATTAGTACGCAATTGCTTAATTATATAAATTGAGTTTCTCTGCTTTAACGATAATAATAACAAAATATTGATAATCATATGAATGAAAGGATGGCGATTATAATGGTAAAACCTGTTATAGCCATTGTAGGAAGACCAAATGTAGGGAAATCAACTATTTTCAACAGAATTGTTGGAGAGAGAATTTCCATCGTTGAGGATATTCCAGGAGTGACGCGTGATCGAATTTATAGCTCTGGAGAATGGTTAACTCATGATTTTAATGTAATTGATACGGGTGGAATTGATATTGGTGATGAACCGTTTCTCGAGCAAATCCGTCAGCAGGCCGAAGTAGCTATTGATGAGGCAGATGTTATCATTTTTTTAACAAATGGCAGAGAAGGGGTAACGGCTGCAGACGAAGAAGTAGCAAAGATTTTATACAAGTCAAAAAAACCAATCGTATTAGCTGTTAATAAAATTGATAATCCTGAAATGCGCGAACAAATCTATGATTTTTATGCTTTAGGATTCGGTGAACCTATACCAGTATCCGGCTCTCATGGTCTTGGATTGGGTGATCTTCTTGATGAAGCAGCTAAACATTTCCCTAAGAATAAGGGACAGGACTATGGTGCAGATGTCATTAAATTTTCTTTAATAGGCCGACCTAATGTTGGGAAGTCGTCATTGGTGAATGCAATTTTGGGTGAAGATCGTGTCATTGTAAGCGATATTGCAGGTACAACAAGAGATGCTGTCGATTCTCCTTATACATATAATGGCGATAAGTATGTCATTATTGATACGGCTGGAATGCGGAAAAAAGGAAAAGTCTATGAGAGTACCGAAAAATATAGTGTACTCCGTGCCTTAAGGGCAATAGAACGGTCCGATGTTGTTTTAGTTGTCATTAATGCAGAAGAAGGAATCATTGAACAGGATAAGAAAATTGCAGGATATGCTCATGAAGCTGGCAGGGCAATTGTTATTGTAGTCAACAAATGGGATGCTGTTGAAAAAGATGAAAAAACAATGAAGGAACTTGAACAAAAAATTAGAGAGCATTTTCTCTACTTAAGTTATGCTCCGATTGTTTTCTTGTCTGCAAAGACGAAAAAACGTATTCATACTCTACTGCCAATGATTAATACAGCTAGTGAAAACCATGCAATGCGTGTCGAAACAAGTGTGTTAAATGATATAATTATGGATGCGGTAGCCATGAATCCAACACCAACGGATAAAGGTCGTCGATTAAAAATTTATTACACCACACAAGTAGCTGTTAAACCGCCAACCTTTGTTGTTTTTGTTAACGAACCAGAATTAATGCATTTCTCTTATGAGCGCTTCTTAGAAAATCGAATCCGGGAAGCATTTGGATTCGAGGGAACCCCGATAAAAATTTATGCGAGAGAAAGAAAATAATTTTACGGTGGGAGTGATTTAAAATGCAGGAAAAAAAAGAAGCTGTAGCCGTTATTGGTGCCGGCAGCTGGGGAACTGCACTTGCGATGGTCCTTGCAGACAATGAACATGAAGTCAGGTTGTGGAGCCATAATGAAACCCAAGTTCATGAAATCAATCAGTTCCATACAAATAAGAAATACTTGCCAGAAATCAGTCTACCTGAATTAATTGTTGGTTATGCATCATTAAGTGACGCATTAGCCGGAATCAAAACGGTGATATTAGCGGTACCAACGAAAGCGATTCGTGAAGTACTTGGGAAAATACGTACAGTTCAAAACTCACCATTGACCATTGCACATGTTAGTAAAGGGATTGAGCCTGATTCCCTTTTGAGAATATCGGAACTGATAGAAGAAGAAATGCCAAGTGAGCTTTTAAAAGCAGTGGTTGTCCTCTCAGGTCCAAGCCATGCCGAGGAAGTTAGCTTGAGACACCCGACAACTGTAACGGTTTCGTCAGGAAATATGGATGCTGCTGAAGAAATACAGGATTTGTTTATTAACCATAATTTTCGAGTCTATACCAATCCTGATGTTATAGGGGTTGAAATTGGTGGAGCATTAAAGAATATCATTGCTTTGGCTGCCGGAATAACGGACGGGCTAGGATATGGTGATAATGCGAAAGCTGCTTTAATAACTCGAGGATTAGCTGAAATAGCGCGACTTGGAACAAAAATGGGAGCTAACCCTTTGACGTTTTCCGGGTTAGCGGGAATAGGGGATTTAATTGTAACTTGTACAAGCGTCCATTCAAGGAACTGGAGGGCGGGAAATCTACTTGGTAAAGGGAAAAACCTTGATGAGGTTCTCGAGAATATGGGAATGGTTGTTGAAGGAGTAAGGACAACGAAAGCAGCTTATCAGCTTGCCAAAAAGTATAATGTCAGCATGCCGATTACTTTTGCTCTATATGATGTTTTATTTAATGGGAAAAATGCAAAAGATGCAGTTGATGTATTAATGGCACGTGGGAAAACCCATGAAATGGAAGATTTAGTAAATATTCTCGAAGAAAGAAACCTCGAAGATTAAATATTGTGCATTTTTCTATAAAAATAGGCATTCACCTGAGTGCGTTTCCCCCCATAGTTGCATACAATGCAAGCGAAGCACACGTGTAGTATGAACCTAAATGTTTGGGTTATTTAGTCACTAAGACTGAAGTAAGGAACTCGCCCCTCTTTACCTCAGTTTTTTTATGTTGTAGGCTGTGTTGATTTGTGCTCCAAGCACTTCGCTTTCCGCAGGCGTTGCGGTGAGCATGTCTAGCTACAGCGCCTAGCCCCTCGAGTCGCTTCGGTCCTGACGATGAAGTCAAAGAGCGACTTCAACGCCAGGCCCTCCAGCGCTAGTCGGGGCTGGACAAGGCGCTTCCGCTTTTCCTTCTCCTCGGCGCTAGCGCCTGTGGGGTCTCTCCTGCTCCGTACTCCTGCAGGAGTCTTCGTGCCTTCCGCACAAATCAACACGTTATCTAAACAAGAATTCCTTCTTTCTTTTATTTAAAAAACAAAAGTTTTTATGAAAGAACCATCCTTATGTTATAATAGCTTTCGGAATAAGGGGGTGTCCTGATGTCACCAGGTATGTTGAAAATGTGGATATCGATTGCTGGAATGGGAATTATGTTCCTTGCTATTATTACAATTTATTTGAGCCGTTATAAGTTAACAGGAATCCTAAAGTTTTTTACTGCAGTCCTTGCTTACATTTTTCTAATCATTTCGGGAATCACGTTAGTTATTGTCCTTTTTACATAATACAGACAGAAAAAAAGAAAAAATAGGTGATTGTATGAATTGGAAGGCTGTTTTCACATTGATCGTTCTAACTTCTTTGTTTTTATCCGGATGTATGTATCCTTCTGAGAAGTTAGCGGAGAATCAAATCCCATATACAGACCAAATCGCTGCCGTTCAGCAAGCGGTAAATTCTTTTAAGGAGGATAATGGCGGAATCTTGCCGATAAAAACAAGAGATGCAGTGACTCCAATCTATCAAAAATATCCAATTGAATTTAAAAAAATTGCTCCCAAATATATCTCTGAGCCTCCAGGAAACGCTTTTGAAAGTGGTGGGATATTTCAATATGTTCTTGTAGATGTAGAAACCAACCCAACGGTAAAACTATTAGACTTGAGAATGGCTGATACCATTCGTGATATTAATATTAGAATAAAATCCAATGGTTTCCCGCCATATAAAGAAAAACTTGCTGAAAATCTATATACAATTGATTTTAACGAATTGGGGTATAAGCAGGAGCCATACGCCATTAGTCCATACTCTAATCAGAATCTCCCGTTTGTAGTAACGACAGATGCAGAGGTCTACGTCGATTACCGACAAGATTTATTTCAAGAACTGAAAAAAACGGATAAGAAGGTAATACCAGGTGAGGACATTCGCAATATTCTTTTGGAAGATTCAATGTTTGTTCCCGCGTATTCTTTACCGTATACAGTGGACCCTGAGACTAACGAACCAGTTTTTTTAAAGCAATAAGTAATATCAAATAGTCATAACCCTTCTCCTTCGAAATATATTGTAGGAGAAGGGTTTTTTTTGGGCAAACAATTGCCATATTCCAATCAGGTTAAAGACATACGGTTTAGGAGTCTCTCCCGTGTTACTTTACCATAAACCCTCATTCAATCAACTGTTCAGACACAACAGATACTAGCATATTCAAGGAATAAATAGTTAAGGGGGTAAAAATATTTTTAAAAACTGTCATAAGAATGTAGGACAACGTCATAAATATATATTGTCCAAAAATATCTTGATGGATAATATTATCCCACTTTACTCTATGATCGGGAGGGGATCACTTGGAAAAGGTTGATATTTTCAAAGATATTGCCGAAAGAACCGGCGGTGATATTTATTTAGGAGTAGTAGGTGCTGTAAGAACAGGAAAATCCACATTTATTAAGAAATTTATGGAGCTTGTGGTTTTACCCAATATAGACAACGAAGCAGAGAGATCTAGAACCGTGGATGAGCTTCCTCAAAGTGCTGCAGGAAAAACAATCATGACAACTGAGCCCAAGTTCGTTCCGAATCAAGCTGCTAGTGTCCATGTTGACGAAGGACTTAATGTTAATATTAGACTGGTTGATTGTGTCGGTTACACGGTTCCAGGTGCTAAAGGGTATGAGGATGAAAATGGTCCAAGGATGATTACGACTCCTTGGTATGAAGAGCCGATTCCATTCCATGAAGCTGCTGAAATTGGAACTAGAAAAGTCATTCAGGAGCATTCTACGATTGGTGTAGTGGTGACTACTGACGGCACAATTGGTGAAATACCAAGAAGTAATTATATCGAAGCTGAGGAAAGAGTGATAAACGAGCTTAAGGAAGTTGGCAAACCGTTTATAATGGTCGTTAATAGCGCTCAGCCATATCACCCAAGCACAGAAACACTTAGATCCAGCCTGGCGGAAAAGTATGACATTCCTGTGCTGGCAATGAGTGTTGAAAGCATGCGTGACAGTGATGTACTTAACGTTCTCAGAGAGGCCCTTTACGAATTTCCAGTGCTTGAGGTTAATGTTAATCTCCCTAGCTGGGTAATGGTCCTGAGAGAGAATCACTGGCTGCGTGAAAGCTACCAGGAAGCAGTGAAAGAAACGGTCAAAGATATCAAGAGATTAAGAGATGTTGACCGCGTCGTGCAACAATTTAGCGACTTTGACTACATTGAGAGGGCGGGTTTAGCCGGAATTGAAATGGGTCAAGGAGTTGCGGAAATCGACTTATTTGCTCCAGACGAACTTTACGATGATATCTTAAAAGAAATCGTCGGAGTAGAAATTAGGGGTAAAGACCATCTCCTTGAGCTTATGCAGGATTTTGCACATGCCAAAGCGGAATATGACCATATTTCTGATGCGTTAAGAATGGTGAAGCAGACTGGTTACGGTATTGCATCACCATCACTTTCAGATATGAGCCTTGAAGAGCCTGAAATTATCCGTCAAGGTGCGAGGTTTGGAGTAAGGCTGCGAGCAGTAGCTCCGTCGATTCACATGATTAAGGTTGATGTTGAATCTGAGTTTGCTCCAATTATCGGAACAGAAAAGCAAAGTGAAGAGCTAGTTCGGTACTTAATGCAGGATTTCGAGGATGATCCACTGTCCATCTGGAATTCAGATATTTTTGGACGTAGTTTAAGCTCCATCGTTCGGGAAGGTATTCAAGCAAAACTATCCTTAATGCCAGAGAATGCGAGATATAAACTAAAAGAAACATTAGAGAGAATCATAAATGAAGGATCAGGCGGTTTAATTGCAATAATTCTTTAGTCTGCGGAGACTCCAATTAGGAGTCTTTTTTCTGTTTTTACAAAAAACAACAACCCCGTTAGTCAAAAAAAGGAGAAATTTGTAGAAATGAAGAAAAGATTACCATTATTTCATGAATTATTCTTGATAAGCGTAAATGATTGTGATAATCTTTTAACAGACTCACGTCTAGTGCTTAAAACCTTTATATCATAAGGTTTTTTATTAAAAAAGTAGTTTAAAATATCAAAAACAGTAATTTTTGATTACTTTGCCAATAAAACCGCGCTATGACGTATAGAAATAAGAAAAATTGTTTAGAAATGTAGATAAGTAATCTTATTTACGATTCTTAACTTACATTATTGGGAGGAGGTGAATAGCATGAACAAGACAGAACTAATTAACGCAGTTGCAGAAGCAAGCGAGCTTTCTAAAAAAGACGCTACAAAAGCAGTTGATGCTGTTTTTGATTCAATTCTAGATGCTTTAAAAAATGGTGATAAGGTCCAATTAATCGGTTTTGGTAACTTTGAAGTACGCGAACGTGCAGCACGTAAAGGTCGTAATCCTCAAACTGGTGAGGAAATCGAAATTGGTGCAAGCAAAGTTCCTGCTTTCAAACCAGGTAAAGCGCTTAAAGATGCAGTAAAATAATTACATAAATTTATTGCTTCGGCAAAAAGGTCATGGTAAAACTCCATGACCTTTTTTCTATGTAACTTTGAACATATCTACGGTTGTGCTAATATGTATTTGTCATATATACTTGTTTGATACATAGTAGGGGGAATAGGCATGACTGAAGTAAATCGCACCCAGATTGAGGAAGCGGTGCGTTTAATATTAATGGCGATAGGTGAAGACCCGAGCAGAGAAGGTCTACTTGATACGCCGAAACGAGTAGCAAAAATGTATGAAGAGGTCTTTAGTGGATTGAATGAAGATCCGAAAAAACATTTCGAAACCATATTCAGTGAAGACCATGAAGAATTAGTTCTGGTAAAGGATATCCCATTCTATTCCATGTGTGAGCATCATCTTGTACCTTTCTTTGGAAAAGCACATGTAGCATATATTCCTAAAAATGGGCGCGTAACAGGATTGAGTAAATTAGCAAGGGCAGTGGAAGCTGTCGCTAAGAGACCTCAGCTGCAAGAGAGAATTACATCTACCATTGCTGATAGTATGATGGAAAAATTAGACCCTCATGGAGTAATGGTGGTTGTTGAGGCAGAGCATATGTGTATGACGATGCGCGGGGTAAAAAAACCTGGTTCTAAGACAGTAACAACAGCAGTTCGGGGTAATCTTGCAAATGATCCCATTGCTCGATCTGAAATACTATCGTTAATTAAGAATTAATGGGGTGATACTATGGAAAAAAGACAACCACAAAATAGTGAATTTGTTGTAATAAAAGCAATTGATGATGGCGTTAATGTAATAGGATTGACAAGAGGAACAGATACAAAATTTCATCATTCTGAAAAGCTTGATAAAGGGGAAGTATTAATTGCCCAGTTCACCGAACATACCTCGGCCATTAAGATCAGGGGAAATGCAAAAATAATGACGCATTTCGGTGAAATGGAAAGTGAAATGAAGAAATAGGGATAAATGTTCTTTCAGTCATTCTTCTTTCCTTACGGTAGAAATGTATTTATTTTGTGAAATTCTGCCCATACATACGCTTTTATGATATAATTGTCACTGCCTTGTTAACATAAAAGGATGTAATAAATATATTAATTCGGGGAAGCAAGGGTGATTAAATTGCCAGACATTCGACAAAAGTTTACAGACATAAAGGAGCAAGTTGAGCAAAAAGTATTTCATCCGTACTTGCTAAAATATATTGAGACGCCTGTAATTGATGAAGATAAACTGCTTATTCTTGTATCCATTATGGATCGACTCGAATTGTCTTACAATGAGATAAAAAATTATGCGATGACAACGATGCTTATTCAGATTGCCCTTGATACCCATGAGCATATATCTAATGCTCATGTGGATGAAATAAATAGACAATTAACGGTCCTAGCTGGTGATTATTATAGCGGATTGTATTATAAACTATTGGCAGATTCAGAAGATATTAACATGATAAAGGAACTATCCAAAGGGGTAAAACAGGTTAATGAACATAAAGTTTCCGTATATCAGAAAGAACTTAATGGTATTGATAGCTTAATGACAAGTATTAAGCGGATCGAAAGCTCACTGCTTGTGAAATTCTCTGAATGCTTTAAAGTGGACCTATGGAATGAGTTTATTGGAAACTTATTTTTTTTCAAGCGCTTGCTCCAAGAAAAGGAATTATTTATCCAGGCGGGAAACAGCTTAGTGTTTGAAATCCTAAAAGAATTTACAATTCCAAATAAAAATTTATCAATAAAAAATCTATCAGATAAGCAGCAGAGAGATTTGCTTGTGATTTGTGATCGATACCTTGATTCTTCAAAACAATTCCTATTAAAAGGACTAAGTCAGCTGCCATATTTAAATGAGATGCTTGAAGCAAGAATTATTTCGATCATAAATGAACATCAACCATTGGCGAATACTTTAGTGGAAGAAGGGTAAGCGTATGCAGCAATCTAAGGAACAACGAGTTCATAAGGTCTTTGAAAAAATTTCTGATAACTACGATAAAATGAACTCAGTAATTAGTTTTCAGCAGCACATCAAATGGCGTAAAGATACGATGAAAAGAATGGATGTTAAGCCAGGTTCGAAAACGCTTGATGTATGTTGTGGAACAGGTGACTGGACGATTGCCCTAGCTGAGGCTGTTGGCCCTTCTGGTGAGGTTAATGGATTAGATTTTAGTCAAAATATGCTAAATGTAGGGATAGAAAAAGTAAAGAATCTGGGACTAAAACAGGTTAAGTTAATACATGGTAATGCCATGGAGCTTCCTTTCCCTGATAACAGCTTTGACTATGTGACTATAGGGTTTGGTTTGAGGAATGTACCTGATTACCTTCAAGTATTAAAAGAAATGCACCGGGTTGTAAAACCAGGAGGTATTGCAGTATGCCTGGAAACATCCCAGCCTACCTTAATTGGGTATAAACAGTTATTTTATTTTTATTTTAAATTTATCATGCCTTTGTTCGGCAAATTATTTGCAAAAAGTTATCAAGAATATTCCTGGCTTCAGGAATCTGCCCGAGATTTCCCTGGTATGAAAGAATTAGCGAGAATGTTTGAAACTGCTGGCTTTAAAGATGTTTATTATAAACCTTACAGTGGTGGAGCAGCTGCAGTTCATATTGGTTATAAAAAGTAAGTTGTAAATAGACATGTAAACAGGACGAAAAGCTGGTGAATACAAATGAAATTAAAGATGATGTATTCATTTTTGAATTCAGATATAAATACAATCGAAAAAACGTTAGAGGAGACCATTCAGGCGGATTCTCTTCTTTTGAAACGGGCTTCTTTACATACCCTGCAGGCAGGGGGTAAAAGAATTCGGCCTGTTTTTGTTTTATTGGCTGGAAAGTTTGGTCAATATGATATCAATGTCATGAAGAATGTTGCTGTTGCTCTTGAGCTGATCCACATGGCTTCCTTAGTACATGATGATGTTATTGACGATGCGGATTTGCGAAGAGGTCAGCCAACTGTTAAGGCAAAATGGGACAATAAAACAGCCATGTATACGGGTGATTTTATCTTTGCGCTATCACTGGAACTCATGACTGACATTAATAAGCCTTTAGCTCATAAAATATTAGCTAATACTATTGTTGAGGTTAGCATTGGGGAAATTCAACAGATAAAGGACAAGTATCGTTTTAATCAAAATCTTCGGGATTATTTAAGAAGAATCAAACGAAAGACGGCTTTGCTAATTTCTGCAAGCTGCCAATTAGGTGCTATTGCTGCTGATGTAGAAGAGTCTATACATCAAAAACTATACCTATTTGGTTATTATGTTGGAATGTCTTTTCAAATCATAGATGATATTTTGGATTTTACCTCATCAGAGGAGGAACTGGGAAAGCCTGCAGGCAGTGATTTACTTCAGGGGAATATTACAGCTCCTGCTCTCTATGCAATGGAAAATGAAACAATTCGCTTGGAGATTGAAAAGGTCCACCAGGATATGGAACCAGCTCAAATTCAAAAGATTATCAGGCTTATTAAAGAGTCCGACGCAATTGAAAAGTCAATCGCATTAAGTGATATGTACTTGGATAAGGCGCTGGCGGTGCTAGAAGGGCTTCCGGCTAATAAGGCCAAAAAGACACTGCGAGATATCGCAAAATTTATAGGGCGTCGTAAATATTAGAGGAAAGAGAGTAAAACAATCGTTTTCTCTCTTTTTTTTTGCCTTTTGGCAGTATGAAGGCGCTTTCGACTTGCGAAATATTCAAAAAAATGTTAACATCTTGATGGATTGTCCTGCAATGGCAATTATTATACATACTATATTAGGAGTGGAATTTATGGAAAAAACATTTTTAATGGTGAAGCCTGATGGTGTTCAGCGTAATCTAATCGGAGAAATCGTTGCTCGTTTTGAAAAAAAAGGCTTCCAATTAGTTGGCGCTAAATTAATGAGCATCCCGACTGAACTTGCCGAGGAGCACTATGGTGAGCATAAAGAACGTCCATTCTTTGGTGAATTAGTAGATTTCATTACATCTGGTCCTGTTTTTGCTATGGTTTGGCAAGGTGAAAATGTTATTGCTAATGCACGTCAAATGATGGGCTCAACTAATCCTAAAGATGCAGCCCCAGGAACAATCCGCGGCGATTTTGGCTTAACTGTTGGTAAGAATGTTATTCACGGTTCGGATTCACCCGCAAGTGCAGAGCGTGAAATTGGATTGTTTTTTAAAGATGGCGGCGTTGTAGAATACTCTAAACTAGTTAACGAATGGATTTACTAAGTTAGATATAAGAGGCACTTGTATAGCATATACAGGTGCCTTTTTGTATGCGTATACAATTGAAAAAATAAAAATATTTTAGAAACAATAGTGTACAAATAGAGTATCTGTTATTATCATTAGATAAATAATCATCAAAGCAATTTATGCTATTTTCAGATAATTATACTAGGTTTATTAGTCTGTTTATGGTATATTTATAAAAATCCTTTAATGAGTTGAAGGGGGAAAGTGTAATGGGAATGAGATATTTAACAGCTGGAGAATCACACGGTCCACAATTAACGACAATACTAGAGGGACTTCCAGCAGGGATGCCATTAGTAGCTGAAGATATAAATACTGAACTTGCAAGACGTCAGCAGGGGTATGGACGCGGTAGAAGAATGCAGATAGAAAAAGATACTGTCGAAATTTTATCAGGAGTTCGACATGGACAAACACTTGGCTCTCCGATTGCTTTAGTAGTAAAGAACAATGATTGGAAGCATTGGACAAAAATTATGGGAGCTGACCCATTAGAAGAGGGACAAGAGGATGAGGTCAAACGAAAAATAACCCGGCCAAGACCTGGACATGCAGATTTAAATGGAGCGATAAAATACGGTCATCGGGATATGAGAAATGTCCTAGAACGTTCATCTGCCCGGGAAACAACAGTAAGAGTAGCAGCAGGTGCAGTTGCAAAGCAGCTATTATCTTTAGTTGGCGTTACACTCGTTTCTCATGTGGTTGAGATTGGCGGTATAAAGGCAAATACTGATTTTCATTTATCAATTGAAGAATTAAAGCAAAGGACAGAGCTTTCACCTGTACGCTGTGCTGACCCAGAAATAGAACAGGACATGATGAATGCGATAGACAATGCTAAAAAGAATGGTGATTCTATCGGCGGAGTTGTCGAAGTAATTGCAGCGGGTATGCCTGCTGGTGTGGGCAGCTATGTTCAGTATGATAGAAAATTAGATGCAAAGCTGGCAGCAGCGATTGTGAGCATCAATGCATTTAAAGGAGTAGAGTTTGGCATCGGCTTTGAGGCAGCAAGAAAGCCAGGAAGCGAAGTACATGATGAGATCGTTTGGGATCAAGAAAATGGTTATACTCGAAAGACAAATCGTCTAGGCGGTTTTGAAGGTGGTATGACTACGGGGATGCCAATTGTCGTTCGCGGAGTAATGAAGCCAATTCCAACCCTCTATAAGCCTCTCATGAGCGTTGATATCGATTCTAAGGAGCCGTTTTCGGCAAGTGTTGAACGTTCAGACAGCTGTGCTGTTCCTGCAGCAGCAGTGGTGGCAGAAAATGTTGTCGCATGGGAACTTGCTAATTCGCTCATAGAACAATTTAATAGTGATCGCTTTGAAACATTCGCAGCCGAAATTAAACGCCAGCGTGAATACGCGAGGGAATTTTAATGGAGACCATTCAAGTTCAAACGAGCTCCAAAAGCTATAAGGTATTTGTTGGCGAAGGAATAAGAAGTGAAATCAGTAAATTTTTAAATAAACATTTTGCAAATCTGACTAGAATATTAATTATTACAGATGAAACGGTTGCGAAATTACATCTTGATAAACTAGTACCACTCTTGTCAGAATGGGAACCAGTTATTTTTACTGCTCCTAGTGGTGAAAAAGCTAAAACGTTTGAGGTTTACTATGAAGCATTATCCGTAGCATTAGAAAACCGCCTGGACCGAAAATCTGTTATTCTTGCATTTGGCGGTGGTGCAGTAGGGGACTTAGCAGGTTTTGTTGCAGCGTCTTTTATGAGGGGAATACCATTTTTTCAAGTTCCTACAACCATTCTCGCGCATGATAGTGCAGTTGGCGGAAAAGTGGCCATTAATCATCCTTTAGGAAAAAATATGATTGGAGCTTTCCATCAGCCTGAGGCGGTCTTTTATGACCTTGAACTACTCAATACGCTTCCTGAGCAAGAGATTCGTTCTGGTTTTGCAGAGGTAATTAAACATGCCCTTATTTATGATGGTGACTTTTATCAATGGTTAAAGACAGAAATTCATCATCTTAATGCCTTAACCTCTGAACAATTATTTGAATCACTAACAAAAGGGATTAAAATTAAAAATGAATTTGTGTCAAAGGATGAAAAAGAGACGGGAATCCGTGCTTTCTTAAATTTTGGTCATACACTAGGACATGCGATTGAATCAGAAATGGGATATGGTAATTTCACACACGGTGAAGCAGTAATGATTGGAATGATTTTCGCTTTAAAGCTTAGTAATGAGGTTTCAGGGTTATCCTTTGAAACAGATGAATTTATTTCATGGGTTAAAGGACTTGGGTATCAAACAGAGATACCAGGGCAACTTTCGCTTGAGCGGCTGTTGCTAAAAATGAAGCAAGATAAGAAATCAGCCGGTGGAACCGTAAATTTTGTTTTATTAGAGCAAATTGGGAAACCAAAACTTCAAGAGATTTCGGATGAATTTTTATTAGAAAAGATCAAGAATTTCTAAAAACAAGGGGGAGCTTTTCATGATTAGAGGGGTGAGGGGGGCAATCACCGTTGATTGCAATTCCGAAGAAGTAATCATGTCAGCAACAGAAGAGCTTTTAAAACAGGTGATCGAAGGAAACAACATTCTTCCAGAGCAGGTTGCTTCTGTTTTTATTTCAACTACTGATGACCTAAACGCTGCTTTCCCAGCAAGAGCACTGCGGAAATTTCCTGGCTGGACATACGTACCAGTTATGTGTATGAAAGAATTGGCTGTGCCAAATTCTCTGCCATTGTGCGTAAGAGTTATGCTGCATGTAAATACGGCAGTACCACAGGAAGAAATTGTTCATGTTTATTTAGGAGGGGCAAAGGTATTACGACCTGATTTAGGCAATACCCTGGCTAAATAGACAGAAATTAATAAATCATTATCAGGATGGAGTGGAGATAAATGAGATGGAAAAAGCAGTTATTAACACTGACTCCTTATCAGCCAGGAAAATCAATCGAGTCAGTTAAAAAACAATATAAATTAGATCAGATTGTTAAACTTGCATCAAATGAAAATCCATTTGGGTGTTCTACTAAAGTGCTTTCTGCCTTGCAAAGTCTGCAGCCAGGTTTTGCTATTTATCCAGATGGGTATATGACCAGCTTAAGGGAATCGGTAGCTTCTTTTTTAAAAGTAAACCTAGATGAGCTGATATTTGGTAATGGGTCAGATAATATTATTCAAATCATATCAAGGTCACTGCTGCACCCAGGTGCAAATACGGTGATGGCAACACCATCCTTCTCTCAATACAAACATAATGCAGTGATAGAGGGAGCAGAGATTAGGGAAATCCCATTACTTGATGGTCAACATGATTTAGAAAAAATGTATGCTGCGATTGATGATAATACCAATGTCGTCTGGGTTTGCAGTCCTAATAATCCGACAGGTACATATGTCTCAAAAAATAAACTAATTACATTTTTAGATAAAGTTCCAGCACATGTTTTAGTAGTGTTGGATGAAGCTTATTATGAATACGTTTTTGCAGATGATTATTATGATTCAATTGAATTAACAAGAACTTATACAAATTTAATTGTGTTACGAACTTTCTCGAAAATATACGGTCTTGCTTCTCTAAGGGTTGGCTATGGTGTTGCAAATCGTTCTATTATTCAAGCTTTGGAACCTGCAAGAGAACCTTTTAATGTTAATTCATTTGGCCAGGTGGCTGCACAAGCTGCACTTTCTGACCAAGAGTTTGTCCAAGCTTGTAAAGAGAAAAACAGACAAGGTTTGACTCAATTTTATGATTTCTGCGAACGACACAATCTTGAGTTTTATCCTTCTCAAACAAATTTCGTTTTAATAGATATCAATGCTGATGCCAATCAAGGATTTCAATATTTATTAGAAAAAGGCTATATCGTTAGATCCGGTAAAGCTTTAGGATTCCCTACTTCTTTAAGGATCACAGTTGGCTCTTCTGACCAAAATGAAGGTGTACTAAATGCATTAGGAGAATTCTTGACTAAACAAAATACAGAGAAGCTCAGTAAAAACTAGGGGGACTACCAATGAAAGGCCGAGTTTTTGTTATTGGGCTTGGGTTAATTGGCGGTTCTTTAGCTTTATGTATTAAGAAAGAACATAAAGATGCTATCATAACGGGCTATGATATTCATCCAGAACAAGCTAGACTTGGAAAAATGCTAGGTGTTATTGATGAAGTAGCTGATGATATCGTAGAAGGTGCTAAAACCGCAGATTTAATTATTATTTCCGCACCAGTAATCGAGACGGAAACAATCATCCAATTATTATCAGAGCAATCGTTAAACCCAGAGGTAATCATTACGGACACTGGTAGTACAAAAAGTAAAATTGTTGCTAATGCGGCATGCCTAAAGAAAAAAGGTTACACCTTTATTGGGGGCCATCCGATGGCTGGTTCCCATAAAAGTGGTGTATCTGCTGCAAAAGAAATTCTATTTGAAAATGCTTTTTATCTATTTACGCCAGAGGACCATATTGAAAACTCAAAGGTGGAAAGATTAAAGGAATGGCTCAAAGGGACAAATGCAAAATTTTTAACTGTTAGTCCTGATAACCATGATTATTTAACGGGAATTGTTAGTCATTTCCCTCATATCATTGCTGCGTCGATTGTCCGCCAAACAGAAAGGTTAGCGGAAGGTGAGAGTCTGATTCCACGTTTAGCAGCTGGAGGGTTTAGAGATATTACTAGAATTGCTTCCTCCAGCCCAGGAATGTGGAAGGATATATTACTGCATAATCGTGAGGTTTTAATAGAGCTAATCGATAAATGGAAGGAAGAAATGGATTGGGTTAAGGTGTTACTGGACCAAGAAGATAGTGAGGGTATATATCGCTATTTTCTGCAGGCAAAACAATACCGTGATGGTCTCCCTGTAAGAGAAAAGGGAGCAATTCCTGCATTTTACGATTTATTTGTCGATGTTCCAGATTATCCTGGTGTTATTTCTGAGGTTACAGGATACTTAGCAAAAGAAAATATTAGTATTACGAACATCCGCATCCTAGAAACTAGAGAAGACGAAATTTATGGAGTATTAGTTATTAGTTTTCAAACAGAAGAGGACCGCGGGCGGGCGCAAAAGTGTATTCATGCCTGCTCAAGCTATGCTACCTCGATTGGAACATAATTTGATTTGGATATAGGTGATGAAATGGAATTAATAGCTTTACAGCCAACTCGGAATGGTTTAAAGGGCAGTATTGAAATACCTGGAGATAAATCGATTTCTCATCGTTCTGTTATGTTTGGCTCAATTGCCCAAGGTGTAACAAGGGTAACGAATTTCCTGCCAGGGGATGATTGTTTAAGTACTATTTCTTGTTTCCGAAAGTTAGGAGTCGTCATTGAAGAAAATGAAGATGGTCTAACGATTTATGGGAATGGATTTGATGGTTTAAAAGAACCTAATGAGTTATTGGATGTTGGGAATTCTGGTACAACCATTCGACTATTATTAGGTATTTTAGCGGGTAGGCAATTCTTCTCATCACTAATAGGTGACCAGTCGATTGGAAAAAGACCGATGACTAGGGTAACGGAACCATTAAGGTCTATGGGGGCGAAGATTGACGGCAGAAAAAATGGAGAATTTACGCCACTTAGTATTCGCGGTGGCCATTTAAATCCTATTAACTACAACATGTCAGTAGCAAGTGCTCAGGTAAAATCAGCTTTAATTCTTGCTGGGCTTCAGGCTGAGGGAGAAACGACAATTATCGAAAAAGCTGAATCACGTGATCATACAGAAAGAATGATTCGTAAATTTGGCGGAGAAGTTGGGAAGGATAATCGTAAAATAACGGTAAAGGGAGGTCAAAAGCTTATTGCTTCTGATATCCATGTACCTGGGGATATTTCCTCTGCTGCGTTTTTCCTTGTTGCAGGTGCGATTGTGGAGGGTAGTGAAATCCTCTTAAAGAATGTGGGTCTAAATCCGACTAGAACGGGTATCATTGAGATTATGAATCAAATGGGAGCTAATTTAGAGATTCATAATAATGATGAAAATTCCTTTGAACCAGCTGGTGATATTACAATTAAAACTTCAAGGCTAACAGGTACTGTTGTTGAGGGGGATGTTATCCCAAGATTAATTGATGAGATCCCAATCATTGCCTTACTTGCGACACAAGCTGAAGGAAAAACCATTATTAAAGATGCTTCTGAGTTAAAAGTTAAAGAAACAAACCGAATTGATACAGTCGTTCAAGAATTGACAAAACTGGGTGCTTCGATAGAAGCAACTGATGATGGAATGATTATTCATGGGGGAACTACCCTTAAAGGTGGAAAAGTATCCAGTCATGGTGACCATAGAATTGGAATGATGCTTGCAATCGCCTCATTGCTATGTGAGGACCAAGTTGAACTTGAAGACCCAGAAGCAATCTCAGTCTCTTACCCAAACTTTTTCAAACATCTTAATTGCCTGAAAAACTAAAGCTGCCTTTTGCGCAGCTTTTTTCTGTCATTATTTTTCTGTCATAGTTTATTAGCTTAACTCATAGCTTGTCTTAAGAAGGAAAGCAGTGAAAAGGGTGGTAGAATGGGTTATATAATTGAAAATGCAAATATTCTAAAGGAGACAAAACTTACAAAATTATCACTATTGATTGAGGGAGACCACATTGCTGCAAAGAAAGAGCGTATACATCATAATAAATATATAAAAATGAATGCAGAATCATATATCATGACCCCGTCTTTTGTACTTTTAGACACAAGAATACCTCTTAATGCCTCCTTTCAGGAATTTCGAAAATACATGGTTGAGAACTTTCTTTTGAAAGGATGTACCACATTACTTACCTACAGTTCGATAACATACGAAAGTGAATTAACTGAAAAGATAAAAGAAACAAAAACCGCACTCATTAGCAGTCCTATCGATTTTCTCGTTGGTGTGAAAATTTCACTGCGTCTTTTAACTCCCACATTTATCAGGAAATGTAAGAAAGAAAGGATTCCGGCTATTTTTATCAATGTAGAGGACCTTGATGAACTAACTAGCATTCCTTGGGGATGGATTAGAGAGGCACTTTTTCCGTATAATTGTCCGCTTGTTCCAATAATTTCTAACCATCTTAAGAAGGATGTAAAGAGGGCTTTGTCGAAATGGAAGGATATAATGGAAAATGAAAAGATTCCTGCCATCCTTGAGGAAATGAAAGCGGATCAGCCATTGCCCGTTACAGTTTTAAATAAAATCGGTTTATATCCACAAAAGGCAAGTTTATTGCATGGAGCAGAAGTAAGCTATAATCTATACCTTAAAGCTAGAGAAATCATCAATGTTGATGAAGTGGAATTATTTCATTATCATAGTGATAGACTTCTAGTTACTGTTAATAAGGGAAAGGTAGTTCGTGCAGGGGAAGAGGTTTTATTTAAACCTGGATATGGAGAATATGTTAGGGTGCGAACCCCATCATATTTTGCTTTATAGTTAATTAAAGGGAACCGAGAGGAAAGAGATAATGGACAGAGTGAATAAAATTATTACAATGTTGGAAAACGGTCAACATAATGAAGCCATAAATGAATATAATGTTGTATTAACCAAAGGTCAGCCCGATGAAAAATTCCTTCTTGCTGAAGAAATGTTCCAATTTGGATTTTTGGCTGAATCAAAGGCATTGGTTGAAAATCTATTAGTCATTTACCCTAAAGAAGGTGAACTGCTCGTCTTACTAGGTGAAATATTAGTGGATGCCGGCGATGAGGAACAAGCAATTCTTGAATTAGAAAAAATCACTGAACATGACCCCAGCTTTGGACAATCTCTCTTGCTGTTAGCGGACTTATATCAAGTTCAAGGTTTATATGAGGTATGTGAAAGAAAACTTCAGCAAGCAAAGGATATATTACCAGATGAGGTTATCATTGATTTTGCACTTGGTGAACTCTATAGTGAACAAGGTGAAGTAAAGAAGGCACTGAAATCTTATGAGGCTGTTTTAAAAGAGCACCAAGAGATTGCAGGTGTAAGTATTCACCAACGAATGGCGGAGCTTTTAAGTGCCTCTGGAGAATTTGAAGAAGCTTTATTCTATTATGACAAAGCAATTGAAGAGAAATTAGAGATTAATACACTATTTGGTTATGCATTTACAGCACTTCAAGCAGGTTATAACCGGACTGCAATCGAAAAGTTCGAGGAATTAAAAGGGCTGGACCCAGAATACCATTCCCTGTACCTACATCTAGCAAAGGCCTATGAACGGGAAGAAGAACTTGAAAATAGCTTAAACGTAATACAAGAAGGTATTAAACTGGATGAATTTAATAAGGATTTATTTTTCTTTGGCGGTAAAATTGCCATTAAGCTCACACAACCGGAGCTTGCAGAACAACACTTCCGTGAGGCACTTGCATTAGATCCAGGCTTTACTGAAGCTGCACTAACCTTAAATAAGCTCTTCTTTCAGCAAGAGAGGTATGAAGCCGTAATTGATTTGATTTCACAGCTGGACTTCATAGAAGATGAGGAACCCCAGCTCTTATGGGACGCGGCACTAGCATACAATAAGTTAGAGGAATATTCCGATGCATTAGACAAATATGAAAGTGCATATACTTTTTTTAAGAATAATGAAGCATTTTTGAACGATTATGGTTATTTTTTAATTGAAGAAGGAAAAAACGACCTTGCTGCCGAAATTTTTAAACAGTTACAAAAAGGTGATCCAACAAATGGAGAGTATGCTGATTTGCTTGATCGTCTATTAAGTAGAAAGAATTAATAAAAAGCTGAATATACAGAGGAGGGAAACTATATATGGCAACCCCTGTTTCTGTCAACGAGAAAAAGGACTTTATTCGTTGGTTTTTAAATCATTATCAATTAAAAAGAAGAGAGTGTGTTTGGATTCTTAATTATTTAATGAGTCACGACCAATTAATGGAGAAGGTTCATTTTGTAGAGCAAGCACAGTATTGTCCGCGTGGTTTGATTATGTCAACTCACTGCGTTGATAAAGTACCATTTCGTTTTTATAAAGAGAATGTTATGACTACTGATGCTGAAAAATCCTTCCATGATATTCGGTTAAATCGTGACGAAGATATTTTTATTCAATTAAACTTTCATGCATCCAATCAAGCACACCAATACGCTGCTGTATTAGAGGAAAACCCATTTGTTCCGAAACACCTTCAAGTAAATGAAAAAGACGGAATCATAGCAGAACAATTTCTGCAAAACAGCATTGAACGGTTTCATCGCGAGAAGCTGCTTCAATTAATTGATGAAGCCCTTGATAAGCAGGATAAGACAGCCTTTCGTGCCTTAACAGAAAAGCTAAATCAACTCAAAGAAGCAGAGCAGAATGGAAGCTTGCGATAAGCAAGCTTCCATTTTGTATGTTTACTGAATTTTTTCTCTCTTTTCCTTTTATGTTTTATAAAAAAAAATGATATGATAGAACTAATGGTGAAGAAAAGGGGGGTGTATAAATGAAGTGGGTATCAAAGGATATAGAAACTTATTTAACCGCAAAAGAATATGTGGATACGGCAGTAATTCCAATGTATTCTGTCTCATTTGGGAATGAAATGAAACAATCAGCATCGAACGCAGAATTTATTACGTTACTAACCAATTACTTAGAGAGACAATTTACTGGAAGACTGATGTTGGTTCCTCCGTATACATACTTAAAAAGTGATCAGTATGAGGATATAATAAACGGATTGAAGAAATGGGAAGACAATATCGAAAAAAACGAGTTTAAACATATATTTTACATAACCTCTGAGATTGATTGGAAGAACTATGAGGACGAGCTTAAAGGTTCATTAATTTGGCTTCCATCCCTGCCGCTCGAGCATTTAAATGAGTCACAAAAGATTTCAATGATTGAAAGTCAGGTAAAGCAGCTCCAGACCCTTTTTACGCAAAAATGGCATGAAAATTTGTAATTCTTTGCTGATTAACATGTTTTTAAAATAGTATGATATTGACCTAGGATAAAGATTGATATATCATGGTTATGTCCTAGTTTTATATGTGTTTAATTTATGTCCGATGGACTTAACTTGTGAATAGAGGGGGGATAAGCATGAGTAAGCATCGCGTATCAAGGAGACAATTTTTAAGCTATACTTTGACTGGTGTAGGGGGATTTATGGCAGCAGGTATGTTAATGCCAATGGTTCGTTTTGCCATTGATCCTGTATTAAAGGCCGAAGCAGGTGGAGATTTTATTGCAACTCCATTGAAAATCAAAGACATCACTGCAGAACCACAACGAGTCGATTTTACGTTTGAACAAAAGGATGCTTGGTATACTTCAGACGTTACAAATACTGCCTGGGTTTATAAGGATGAACAGGATAACATTGTTGCCCTATCTCCTGTCTGTAAACACTTAGGTTGTACTGTAGGATGGGCGTCAGACGAAGCACATCCAGATCAATTCTTCTGTCCATGTCATTTTGGCCGATATACCAAGGACGGAACGAATGTCAAGGGTACACCACCACTTGCACCACTAGATGTATATCCAATTCAAGAAAAAGACGGTTTACTTTACTTAGGAAAAGCTGAACCACGGACGAAGGAGGCGTAATCATTGTTAAACAAAATTTACGATTGGGTAGATGAACGTTTAGATATTACGCCTTTGTGGCGCGATATTGCTGACCATGAAGTTCCAGAGCATGTTAACCCAGCGCATCATTTTTCTGCGTTCGTTTATTGCTTTGGCGGTCTAACGTTTTTTGTTACTGTTATTCAAATTCTTTCTGGTATGTTCCTAACCATGTATTATGTACCAGATATCAAAAACGCGTGGGAATCTGTTTTCTACCTTCAAAACGAAGTAGCTTTCGGACAAATCGTACGCGGTATGCACCACTGGGGTGCGAGTTTAGTTATTGTAATGATGTTCTTACATACATTACGCGTTTTCTTCCAAGGCGCATACAAAAAACCACGTGAACTTAACTGGGTTGTCGGAGTACTCATTTTCTTCGTCATGCTGGCATTAGGATTAACAGGTTATTTATTACCTTGGGATATGAAAGCGTTGTTCGCAACGAAGGTTACGCTTCAAATTATCGAAGCAGTACCGTTTATTGGTGTATACTTAAAAACATTGCTTTCGGGCCATGAAACGATTGTCGGAGCTCAAACCTTATCTCGTTTCTTTGCGATTCACGTGTTCTTCTTACCTGCTGCATTATTTGGATTAATGGCAGCTCATTTCATGATGATTCGTAAACAGGGTATTTCTGGACCACTATAATACTCTTATTTAATTCCGAAATATTTACTATGTTAATTTACGAATAAAGGAGGGGGATTGTTCGATGCATCGCGGTAAAGGAATGAAATTCGTAGGTGACTCACGTGTATTGGCACCTGAGGCCCGTACGAGTACAAATATTCCAAAAGATTACTCAGAATACCCTGGTAAAACAGAGGCGTTTTGGCCTAACTTCCTTTTGAAAGAATGGTTGGTAGGGGCAGTATTTCTTGTCGGCTTTTTATGTTTAACAGTTGCACATCCGAGTCCACTTGAAAGGATTGCGGATCCATCAGATACAGGTTATGTACCAATGCCAGACTGGTATTTCTTATTCTTATACCAATTACTAAAGTATGAATTTGCAGCAGGACCTTATACAGTAATTGGAGCAATGGTTATCCCAGGACTAGCCTTCGGAGCATTGTTATTAGCACCGTTCATCGATCGTGGACCTGAACGTCGTCCAAGCAAACGTCCATTAGCAACAGGCTTTATGTTGTTAGCGTTGGCTGCAATTACATTTTTAACATGGCAGAGTGCTTCTACCCATGACTGGGAAGCAGCAAAGGAATATGGTAAAATCGTTGCTGACGTTGAAATTGATAAAACATCAGAAGAATACAAAATTGCTTCAGATAATACCTGTATCACTTGTCATGGTGACAGCTTCCAAGGTGGAGCTGGTGCCCCAACATTAATTGAAACAGGACTTACTGCTGAGGAAATTGCGACAATTGCCAAAGAAGGTAAAGGAGCGATGCCTGCAGGAGTCTTTAAAGGTGATGACGATCAGCTTAAAAAGCTTTCTGAATACATCGCTAACTTAGGGAAATAATAAATGATTAGTAAAAAGCTGACGGATTTTCGTCAGCTTTTATTATTCATAAGAGAAAAGAGGAATCGTAGTGAAATGGTTATATCCTCTGTTGGCTAACAGGTCATTTCTATGGCTTTTACTTATCGTTAATATTGCAGGAACAGTATATGGGTATGTGTGGTATGGGTGGCAATTAAAAGAAACTCCATCTATTTTCCTTATTTTTGTTCCGGACAGCCCTACTGCTAGTTTGTTTTTTGTTTTTGTAATCGTGGCATTCCTGTTAAAAAAGAACTTGCCGTTAATTGAAGCACTTGCGATTGTTACCTTATTTAAGTATGGCATCTGGGCTGTAGTCATGAATCTCCTAGTATTCAATGTTCAAGGCGAGCTGGATTGGGTAGGAGTTATGTTGATTTTTTCTCATTTTGCCATGGCAGTTCAAGCATTATTGTATTCTCCCTTTTATCGTTTTAAATGGTGGCACCTCATAGTGACATCGATTTGGACACTTCATAACGATGTGATAGACTATGTTTTTTTCATGCTCCCGAGATACCATATGTTAAATGAATTCACACCTCAAATTGGTTATTTTACCTTTTGGCTTTCTATCTTATCGATAGGGATTGGTTACTATTTTGTAATACGCCCGAATCGCTTTAAACTTACTATTTAAAAATTAGAATTAAAATAGTTTTTTGATAGGATAAAAGATGGTCTAACCTTGTCCACCCTCTCATACATTTTAATAGTAATGATAGGGGGGACAAGGTTTGAAGTATAAATGGGTACTAATATTCTTAATTGTCATTATGCTGACTCCCATGACGGTTAGTGCGCATGAGCACACGCCGATAGACAAGCTAGATAATATCTCTGATGAAGCACTTCAAATGATAAAATTCCAGAGGTACGAAGATGGCAAAAAACTTTTGAGTTATTTTTCAGAGCAATTTACCGATATTTCCAACAAAGAACATCCATTTACAATGGATGAATTAAGAATCATTACCGTTTCTCATGACGAGGCAATGGAGGCGGCGGCAAGCCCAAGTATGGACTACGAGGAAAGAGTCCAAAGACTTACGAAGTTTCGGTTAGTCGTTGATGCTATAGCTACTAGTCATCAGCCATTATGGACTGAAATGAAGAATCAAATTTTGACGGCATTCCAGGACGCGAAAGAAGCCGCAAGTACAGGCGATTCCGCACATTTTCACTCTAATTTCAATAATTTTATGGCCTTATACAACGTTATTTATCCAAGTATGAAAATTGATGTTTCAGCAGAAAATATTCAAAGAATAGACGCTCGTATCAAGTTTATTGATGAATATCGCTCTGAGGTTGTAAATAACGTCAAAAGCCAACAGGAATTTGAAGGCCTAGAAATGGATTTAAAGAATCTTTTTGAAAATATGGACGAGGATGAAGCAGACCCATCACTTTGGTGGGTAATTATTTCAACAGGAAGCATAATCATTTTAACTCTTTCTTATGTAGGCTGGAGAAAATATCAGGGTGAGAAGGATAGCCGGAAAAACCGTTCTAGAGTTCATAAGGATTAAGTTTGGACTTCGTAATGATGATTACACCTTTAGAAGTACTGGAGGTTCAAAATGGGATTTTTAATTTATTTTCTTATCGTTATGTTGGTACCCCTATGGGCTCAATTTAGAGTGAAGGGTACTTTTGTCAAATATTCTCGTGTGACTAATTCAAGCTATCGGACAGGTGCTGAGGTGGCGAGGGAAGTACTGAATGCAAACGGTCTTTTTAATGTTGGGGTTGAAGAGGGAAGAGGATTTTTAAGTGATCACTATGATCCAAGAACAAAAACAGTAAGGTTGTCCCCAGAAAATTTTCGTGGTCATTCGATAGCTTCTACTGCAATTGCAGCCCATGAGTGCGGACATGCCATACAGGACGCACAGCGTTATGCATTTTTACGATTCCGTCATGCTTTAGTTCCTGTAGCTAACATTGGATCTAACTTTTCTTGGGTTCTTGTTCTAATTGGGATTTTATTTCAAATGAGCGGGCTGTTGTTAGCTGGTATTGTATTTATGGCTGCTGCCGTACTTTTTCAAGTGATTACGTTACCGGTTGAATTTAATGCCTCCAATCGAGCAATGGACCAAGTGGTTTCTTTAGGATTAATTCGCAATGAAGAAGAGCGGAATGCTAGAAAGGTTTTAAATGCTGCGGCATTAACATATGTAGCAGCTGCTGCGGTAGCTGTTTTAGAGTTATTAAGGCTGGTCCTTATTTTCACAGGAATGAATAGAAGTAATGAATAAAAGCAATGTCCAAGCCGGACATTGCTTTTTCTAAATTTCAATCGGTTTTTTATTTTCATCTAATGTAAAACCTTCTCCATGTACATCATGGACAACGGTGACTGAAACAAAAGCATGCGGGTCAACGGAGGTGATTAAATTTTTCAAACGTACAATCTCATTTTTAGCAACGACACAGTATAAAACTTCACGTTCTATTTTTGTAAAAGAACCATAGCCCTTAAGTACGGTAACACCTCGATCCATTTCATCCATAATTTTGCTTGCAATTTCATCATTTCTTTCAGAGACAATCATTGCACCTCTGGCCGTGTAGGCTCCTTCTTGAATAAAATCAATAACCCTCGCTCCGATAAATACTGCGACTAGTGTATACATTGCTTCTTTATAATTCAGATAGGTAAGAACAGACGCCCCAATCACACAAATATCAAAGATAAACATAGTCCTTCCCATGCTCCAGCCAGCATATTTCTGGACAAGTCGTGCAATGATATCGACTCCACCTGTAGTACCACCATAGCGAAAGATAATGCCTAATCCAATTCCAAGAAAAACACCTGCAAATAGTGCAGCCAGTAATAGGTCATCCTTTAGCGGCATGTCGATAGAATATCGTTGAAAAATCCATAAAAAGACGGAAAGTCCTACTGTCCCAAGAATGGTATAGATAAAAGCGTTTCTTCCTAGCATTTTCCAGCCAATGAAAAAGAGCGGGATATTTAAAATTAAGTTTGTATAAGATGGATCCCATTTAAACATGAAATATAAAAGAAGGGTTATACCTGTAAAACCGCCTTCAGCGAGTTTATTTTGCATATTAAAATTGACCAGTCCAAAGGACATAATCGCTGTTCCAATTAATATAAATAAAACATTTTTAAGTTTAAGTCCAAATATCACGATTTTTCCTCCTCTACCAAAATATTCCCTAATCAGCGGCTTTTATTATAGCGAATTAATAATAGAAGAGCAATTTTGTGCAGGAAAGTTTATACTTAATATAAAAATATTTGTAAAATGCACCTATTTTAGCTAATGTATTTAATATATGTTTTGTAATTATTAAAAGAGGTGAATGGGAGTGCCCGCTGGGAAATCTATCAAAGATCTGCAGATGGAAGTAGATACATACATAAGTCAATTTAAAGAAGGGTATTTTAGTCCCCTGGCTATGGTGGCTCGCCTGACTGAAGAGCTAGGTGAGCTTGCAAGAGAAGTTAATCATTATTATGGTGAGAAGCCTAAAAAATCCAGCGAATCCGAAAAAGCAATCGATGAGGAGTTGGGAGACCTTCTTTTTGTCATTATTTGTCTGGCAAATTCATTAAATATTGATTTGGAAGAGGCACACAATTATGTCATGAATAAATTTAATACGAGAGACAAGGACCGTTGGACGAGGATAGAAAACAAGGATGAGGAGAGTAAGTGAATGAATAGTGTAAAAATAATTATTGCAGGACCACGTGGACGGATGGGGAGTGAAGCCGTCAAAATGGTAAACAATACCGAACATTTTGAATTAGTCGCAGCAGTTGACCATAAGAACGATGGGCATATGTTGAGTGACTTAGAGGGATTTCAATCTATCCATAA
The DNA here is from genome assembly GCF_047237705.1 of Neobacillus canaveralius. Classification (NCBI taxonomy): domain Bacteria; kingdom Bacillati; phylum Bacillota; class Bacilli; order Caryophanales; family Bacillaceae; genus Neobacillus; species Neobacillus canaveralius. The sequence continues at coordinate 1,957,827 of NZ_JBDFLL010000001.1, forward strand.
TGTCCCAATTTATTCAAATATTGAATCCTGCCTGCAAAATGTTGAATGTGATGTATTGATTGACCTAACAACACCTGAGTTTGGTATGCACCATGCTAGGACTGCACTTCAGCATAATGTAAGACCGGTTGTAGGTACCACTGGGTTTACAAGCGCTGATTTAGAAGAGTTAGAACATATTTGTAAGGAAAAGAATCTTGGTTGTATTATTGCCCCAAATTTTGCGCTTGGCGCTGTGTTAATGATGAAGTTCTCACAAATGGCTGCAAAGTATTTTAATGATATTGAAATAATTGAATTACATCATGACCAAAAATTGGATGCACCATCCGGCACTGCTGTTAAAACGGCTGAAATGATGGCGTCTGTAAGGCAATTTAAAGAGCAGGGTCATCCAGATGAGAAAGAAACAATAAGCGGCGCTAGGGGTGCTGAGTTTAACGGAATGCATATTCACTCTGTGAGACTCCCAGGACTAGTTGCTCATCAACAGGTTTTATTTGGTTCAGATGGTCAAACATTATCGATTCGTCATGATTCCTATAATCGTGCATCCTTTATGTCTGGTGTGAAGATAGCAGTAGAGACAGTAATGAAGCAAGATGTTTTTGTTTATGGACTTGAAAATATTCTAGAATAGGAGCATTACCATGAATATAGCTTTAATAGCACACGATAATAAGAAGAATGACCTTGTACAATTTGCAACGGCATATCAAACAATTTTTTCAAAGCATTCCCTTTTTGCGACTGGAACCACTGGGATGAGAATCCAAGAAGCAACAGGGTTGCCCATTACAAGATTCCAGTCTGGTCCACTTGGTGGAGATCAAGAAATAGGTGCGATGATTGCAAAAAATAAAATGGATGCAATTTTCTTTTTTCGTGATCCGCTAACTGCTCAACCACATGAACCCGATGTAACAGCGCTTGTTCGTCTATGCGACGTGTACTCTATTCCCCTCGCAACAAATATGGGGACTGCTGAACTCTTAATAAGAGGTTTAGATGAAGGGTTCCTAGAGTGGAGAAATATTCTTCATAAAGGTGAAAGTGATGAGCGATAAGCCCTTACATATACTTGCGTTTGGTGCCCATGCAGATGATGTTGAAATTGGCATGGGAGGCAGTATTGCGAAATTTGCAGCAAATGGAAAAAGGATAGGAATTTGTGATTTAACCGACGCCGATTTATCTTCAAACGGTACCATTGAATTAAGGAAACAGGAAGCAAAGAAAGCGGCTGAAATACTGGGTGTGACTGAAAGAATGTCTCTTGGATTACCAGACAGGGGACTCCTTCTTAGGGAGGAATTTATAAGAGAGATTGCTTCGGTCATAAGAAGATTCAAACCGCAAATTGTTTTTGCTCCCTACTTTGAAGACCGCCATCCTGATCATGGGAACTGCGCCCGCCTTGTAGAAGAGGCGGTCTTTTCTGCGGGAATTAGAAAATATCAAACAGAGAATTACCAAGAGGCACATAAGGTATCAAGGGTATATTTCTATATGATAAATGGCTTCCATAAGCCAGATTTCACCATTGATATCTCAAATACAATGGAGCATAAAATTGCAGCCTTGAATGCTTATAAAAGCCAATTTGAACAAACAGAAAATAGTGTACAAACACCACTTGTTAATGGCTATATCGAATCCGTTGAAGCAAGGGAAAGATTATTTGGTCAACAAGTTGGAGTTAATTTTGCTGAAGGTTTTAAAACTAAAGTGCCAATCCTCTTGGAACGTGACTTAATGGGAGAATAATCATGAAGAAACTTAAAATTGGAATTACCTGTTATCCCACAGTGGGTGGCTCAGGAGTCGTAGCGACAGAATTAGGCAAGATGCTAGCAGAGAAGGGACATGAAATTCACTTTATCTCTTCCAGTATGCCATTTAGACTTAATAGAATTTATCATAATATTTTTTATCATCAGGTCGAAGTGAATCAATACTCTGTTTTTCAATATGCCCCCTATGATATTGCATTAGCTAGTAAAATGGCAGAAGTTGCTAATCGTGAGAATCTCGATATTCTCCATGTTCATTATGCGATTCCCCATGCTGTTTGTGCAATATTAGCTAAACAAATGTCCAAGGTGGATGTGAAAATTGTCACCACTTTGCACGGTACAGATATAACCGTTTTAGGTTATGATCCGTCACTAACTGAAGCAATCAAATTTGGAATTGAAAAATCAGATGTTGTAACAGCTGTTTCACGTTCATTAATTGAGCAAACTCATGAACTAATTCAGCCAGACAAACAAATTGAAACAGTCTATAACTTTATTGACGAGAGAATATATCAAAAAAGAGACGCAAACCATTTAAAGAAAGAATTCGGGATTAAGGATAACGAGAAGGTTGTCATCCATGTATCTAATTTTCGCCCTGTTAAACGAGTACAGGATGTAGTTAAAACGTTCGCAAGAATCTCATCAGCTATGCCAGCAAAATTATTGCTAGTAGGAGATGGACCCGAAATGACACCTGTGTGCAGACTAGTAAAGAAATTAGGGTTGACTGATAAAGTCCACTTGCTCGGAAAACAGGAAAACCTTGATGAATTGTATTCAATCAGTGACCTAAAGTTATTATTATCAGAGAAAGAAAGCTTTGGGCTGGTGGCTCTTGAGGCAATGGCCTGCGGTGTACCTTGTATTGGAACGAATGTTGGCGGAATGCCTGAAGTCATTCAGCATGGAGAAACAGGATACATCTGTCAATTAGGAGATATTGAAGATATCTCTACGAAGGCGATTAAGGTATTAAGTGACCAACATTTACATCAGCAATTTGCTGTTAACGGAGTTAATGTTGTGAACACCAAATTTAGAGCCGAACAAATTGTCGGACAATATGAGCAATTATATTTAAAGCTCTTAAACAAGGGTGATTAGAATGAAAGAGCCTTTTTTAGCAGCTGTACCAGTTTTAAAAAAGCTAGAATCTGCCGGCTTTGAAGCTTATTTTGTCGGGGGGTCTGTTAGAGATTTCCTCTTAAACAAGGAAATAAACGACGTGGATATTGCAACTTCCGCGACCCCTGAGGAAGTAAAGCGAGTGTTTTCAAAAACCGTTGATATTGGTATCGAGCATGGTACCGTTCTTGTCCTATATCAAAATCAATCTTATGAAATTACCACGTTTCGAAGTGAAGCAGAATACGAGGATTACCGCCGACCTAAGGAAGTCTCATTTATTAGAAACCTTACAGAGGATTTGCAGCGTAGAGATTTCACCATGAATGCAATGGCTATGGATAAAGAAGGAAACCTAATTGATCCCTTTCAAGGACAAATTTCCATTAAGAATCAAGTCATTCAGACAGTCGGAAAAGCAGCTGACCGCTTTCAAGAGGACGCACTAAGAATGATGCGTGCTTTACGTTTTGTAAGTCAGTTGTCTTTCGATATTGAAGAGGAAACACGTAAAGCGCTAATAGACTTAGTACACTTGCTTGATAATATTGCTGTCGAACGAAAGTATGCTGAGTTTGATAAATTACTTTGTGGTGATAACAGAAAACCAGCCATACAACTACTTCTACAAACTAATCTTCATTCTTATTTACCAGGTTTATCGAAGCAAGAGGACAAAATCAACTTAATGCTGGAGTATAAACTGGATAAATTAAATAAACGTGAAATGTGGGCATTGCTTGTTTACTGTCTTAAAATCGAAAAGACTGCCATAGAGCAATTTCTAAGAGGCTGGCGAATCCCATTAAAGGAAATCAGGGAAATTCAGCTAATTGTTCATTATCTATATCAGAGATTCGAAAAAAGCTGGTCCTTGTATGATTTATATACCGCTGGCAAAGAAGTTTTTGTTTCTTCAGAAATTCTGTACCTTGTCATAAAAGGTATTGAGAATCAAAATACCATTCAGCAATATTTACAACTGTATAATGGACTCCCCATTAAAGAGCGGTCAGAGATGGACATAACGGGAAATGACCTAATGAATTGGTTTAACAAGACCGGCGGACCATGGGTTAAAGAGACACTACTTAATATTGAGCATGCAATTCTAGCTGGTGAAATAGCAAATAATAAAATTGTCATAAAGGAGTGGCTAATGGCGTGCAATCACAACTAAGGAAAGAATTGCTAGATGCTTTCACAAATGCTGGTGAAGATTACTTATCCGGGCAGCATATTGCCGAATTAATTGGCTGCTCCAGGACAGCTGTCTGGAAGCATATTGAGGAGCTCCGTAAAGAAGGTTTTGAACTAGAAGCTGTACGTCGAAAAGGATACCGGATTGTGAAAACACCCGAAAAGATAACTGCTGATGAATTAAGACTTGGACTAAAAACAAATTTCATCGGTAAAAACGTTCATTATGAAGAAAGCGTTGAATCCACTCAAAAAATAGCACACCGATTAGCTTATGAAAATGCACCCGAAGGAACAATTATTATCGCAGAAGAACAGGCATCAGGGCGTGGAAGAATGGATCGCAAATGGCACTCACCCAAGTATACGGGCATTTGGATGAGTATTATTCTCAGGCCAAATATCCCACTGCCAAAGGCTCCGCAATTAACCCTGTTAGCAGCGGTCGCAATTGTCCAGGCAATTGAAGACCTTACCGATTTGCTGCCAGAAATAAAATGGCCAAATGACATCCTCATAAGAGGGAAAAAGGTAACGGGTATACTAACCGAACTTGAAGCAGAAGCGGATCGTATCAATTCAATCATTATCGGAATCGGTATGAATGTTAATCAAACAAAAGAAGATTTCCCTAGTGAGCTGCAGGAGATAGCCACCTCACTTTTCCTTGAAAAAGGTGAAAAAGTATCACGATCTGACTTAATCAAGGGAATCTTTATGAATCTGGAAAAATTGTATCTCCTATATTTAGAAGAAGGTTTCCTTCCTATAAAGCTTCTATGGGAAGGGTATGCCATAAGTATCGGCAGAAAAATTACAGCCCGTACACTATCCAATTCTATTATCGGTACAGCACAAGGCATTACAGATGATGGAGTTTTAATCATGGTAGACGAACAGGGAAAAACACACCACGTTTACTCAGCGGATATAGAACTTTAAAACACAGTAGCCGAAAGATTATCTTGCAGTTTTCTGAATTTTTTCTTATAATTCAAATCATGGGCGGTATCGCTTTCGAGCTGCACCTGAAACTGCTTTTTACAATTAAAAAGGTTTCTGCCTAGATCCGTATAACGGACCGGGACAGAGGGATAGAACATGTAAAAGAGTACCAAGATCCTCTGCCTTCAGATGGATCTTTTTATTTGCTCTTTTTTAGCCCCTCTTCCTATTAAAAAGGAGGGAATATTGATGAAGCAAAGTACAGATTTCTTAAAAATGAAAGAAAACAAGGAAAAAATCGTCATGCTCACTGCGTATGATTACCCATCTGCAAAGCATGCCGAGCAAGCCGGAGTGGATTTAATTTTAGTTGGAGACTCTCTGGGTATGGTGGTACTAGGATACGATTCCACGGTGCCAGTGACGCTGGAAGACATGATTCATCACACAAAAGCGGTAAAACGCGGGGCTAAAGACACGTTTATTGCCGTTGATATGCCATTCTTAAGCTATCATTTATCGGTTAGGGATACTTTACTAAACGCTGGAAGATTAATTCAAGAGACAGGTGCTCACGCCGTTAAGCTAGAGGGAGCAGATGAAGTAATTGAACAGATTTCAGCTCTTACAAAGGCAGGAATTCCAGTTTGTGGACATCTTGGATTAACTCCTCAATCTGTGGGCGTATTAGGCGGTTATAAAGTTCAAGGAAAAGATGCTAAAGGTGCAATGAAATTGCTACAGGACGCAAAAAAATGTGAGGAAGCAGGGGCATTCGCTATTGTGCTCGAATGTGTACCTAAGCAGCTTGCGGAGGAAGTAGCGAAGAATGTTTCCATTCCTATTATCGGTATTGGAGCAGGGGTTGATGTAGACGGACAGGTACTCGTCTATCATGACATTTTAGGGTATGGTGTGGAAAGGGTGCCTAAGTTTGTGAAGCAATATTACTCCCTTAATCCGTTCATTATGGAATCCATTCAATCCTATGTAAAAGAAGTAAAGTCGGAACAGTTCCCTGAAGATAAACACTCCTTTACGATGAAAGAACGAGAGCTCAGTGGACTTTACGGAGGATTAAAATGAGAGTCATTACCACTATACAAGAAATGCAAACTGAAATAATAAAGCTGAAATCTCAATCCAAATCAATCGGATTTGTGCCAACTATGGGATTTTTACATGAGGGTCACTTAACTCTATTAAAAAGAGCGAGAGAAGAAAATGACATTGTGGTGTTAAGTATTTTTGTTAATCCACTTCAATTTGGTCCGACAGAGGATTTTTCAACTTACCCTAGAGATTTTGAGAGAGATCAATCCTTGGCAGAATGTGAAGGGGTAGACTTCATTCTTTATCCCTCAGTAGAGGAAATGTATCCGCATTCTTCATCAGTTCGAGTAATAGTTCAGGAACGTACAGATGTTTTATGCGGAAAATCTAGACCTGGCCATTTTGATGGTGTTGCTACTGTTTTAACAAAGCTCTTTAATATTGTGCTGCCCACAAGGGCTTATTTTGGCAAGAAGGATGCCCAACAAGTGGCTGTTGTAGACGGACTAATTACAGATTTCAACTTTCCGATACACTTAATTCCTGTAGATATTGTCCGTGAAGAAGATGGTCTTGCGAAAAGCTCTCGCAACGTTAATTTATTACCCGATGAGAGACGTCAAGCTGCAGCTCTATATAAAAGCTTAGCAGAAGCTAAGGAGACCATAGAGAATGGGGAACGGAACCCTGGGACAATAAAGAATTTAATCTCAAACATGATTACTTCAGAAACCGATGGGCAAATTGATTATGTAGAGATCCTTTCGTATCCTCAGTTAAAAGCATTGGACAATATAGACGATACCTGTATCATTGCGATTGCGGTTAAATTTTCGAAGGTTCGATTAATAGATAATATCATCTTAGATGTCAGCAAGGATATTGGAGGAATTAAATAATGTTTCGGCATATGATGAATGGAAAAATCCACCGTGCTACGGTTACAGAAGCTAATCTTAATTATGTTGGCAGTATTACGATAGATGAAGATTTACTCGATGCTGTTGGTATGGTTGCAAATGAAAAGGTTCAAATTGTTAATAATAATAATGGTGCACGACTAGAAACATATATCATCCCAGGCGAAAGAGGGAGCGGTGTCATTTGTTTAAATGGTGCCGCTGCTAGGCTTGTGCAAAAAGGTGATATTGTTATTATCATTTCCTATTGCTTAGTAGCTGATGAAAAAGTTCAAAGCCATCAGCCTAAAGTTGCGATTATGGATGAACATAACAGAATCAAAGAACTAATTTATGCAGAACCAGCATTAACAATTATGTAATGAAATCCCCTTTTATGGGGATTTTTTCTTTTTTTATGATAATTTTATATACTATAACGTAAGGTTTTCTTTTTCTTTTAGCTTTTTTGTGATACCGTTTTAATGAAGGTTTGAGGTGTTATATAGAATGATAAATAAATTTGTTGTGGTGGATTTAGAAACTACAGGAAACAACCCTAAAAAAGGGGATAAAATAATCCAATTTGCTGCTGTGGTCATTGAAGACGGGAAAATCACGGAAAGCTTCTCATCTTTAGTCAATCCCCAAAGGTCAATCCCAGCCTTTATTGAAGAATTAACAGGCTTAGAGGATAAGATGGTAAAAGATGCTCCATTATTTACAGAAATAGCCCCAAAGGTTAACGCATTATTAGAAGGTGCTTATTTCGTTGCTCATAATGTTTTATTTGATTTGTCCTTTTTGCAGGAAGAATTAATTCAAGCAGGATTTGAAGGCTTCTATGGGTCAGTCTTAGATACAGTTGAAATGGCGAGAATCATATTTCCTACTGCCGATGGCTATAAGTTATCAGACCTTGCAGTTAGAGAGGATCTGCAACATGATCGCCCTCACCAAGCTGATAGTGATGCTCAAGTAACGGCAGAGCTTTTTCTTATTCTTGTAAATCGTTTATCTCAATTACCTGAATTGACTTTACGTCAGCTTTCGCAGCTTTCAGGAGGGCTAAAAAGCGATTTACAACAATTGATTGATGAAATTATTTTAGAATTAGACCAAACAAGTGTGAGATGGCAGGAATCGCTTGAAATATTCAACAATACTTTTGCCTTGAAAAAACCTCTCAGCATTTCAATGTTAACAAGCAGGCAGTATCAGGAAGATGACCAGTATCCATCCAGCGAAGTTGAAAAAGGGGTTATGGTTAAAAAGGCTTTTACCAACTTTGAAAAGAGAATTGGTCAATTCCAAATGATGGACGGGGTTTACCATGCTTTCCATTCAGGGAAACATACTCTGATTGAGGCAGGAACCGGTGTTGGAAAATCTCTAGGATACCTGCTTCCAGTTGCTTATTTCGCAAAACAGAATAAGCAGCCGATTGTAGTGAGCACACATACGATTCAGCTTCAAGAGCAGATCATTCATAATGAAATTCCTCTATTAGCAGGGATTCTTCCTTTTGAAATAAAGTGCGTTTTGCTGAAAGGGAGAAATCATTATATTAGCTTAGAGAAATTCGCTCTGTCTTTGTTAGAGGAAAATGACAATTACGATACCACGTTAACCAAAATGCAAATACTTGTCTGGCTGACGGAAACCAATACCGGTGATCGAGATGAGTTAAATCTCTCAAGCGGCGGCAATATTTTTTGGAATAAAATTAAAAATGAACAAACCATTTTTTCGATGAATAAAATTTGGCAGGAGAAAGACTTTTATTTACGTGCAAAAAGCGAAGCACAGAATGCGGACATCATCATTACTAATCATTCGCTGCTATTAAGTAATCTCTCAGCGCAAAACTCCATATTGCCCGACTTTGATTATGCTGTCATTGACGAAGGACATCATTTTGAGAAGGTGGCTAGTCAATACTTTGGCCGCTCATTAGACTACTTAACTACTCGTTTGCTTCTAGGCCAATTTGGTCAATATGAGCAACGCATGCTATTTTATGAGCTCGAATTGATCCTTGATTCTTTAAAAACTGCTAAGGAAGAGGTACTAGAGACCGGAAAAATAAATCAACTTGCCGCTGATCTTTCCTATGAGATGGACGAGTTTTTTAAATTGACCGCCCTTTATGCAAAAACAAATTCTGCAGAACGAAGAGGCTTAAACCGAGCGAAGGTGCGTTTCACACATAAGAATGGTGGCAAAGAAAGAGATGCGCTTGTCCATAGTGCCGAGCGATTCGCCTTTCTTTTGAAAGACCTGCAAATAGCGATAACACATCGTTTAGAGTTGGTAAAGAAAAGTAATGGAGCACTAACAAGTAAGCAAAAAGGAAAACTAGAGGAAATTATATCCTTTAGAAATGAACTAGAAGATCTGCGAATGACCGTTCAAGATTGCTTTATTAAAAAGTCCAATGATGTTAAGTGGATAGAAATAGACTTCCGTTCACAACAGAATGTAACGACCTTCTATGCCCAGCCTGCGTTTGTATCGGCTTCTTTAAAAGAGAGGTTTTTTAACATTAAAAAGGGAGTTGTGTTAACTTCGGCCACTCTAACTGTTAATCATTCATTTGATTACGTTATAAATGAAATCGGCCTTGTGAAAGACAATACTTTGACAATGGTCATCCCGTCTCCTTTCGATTATAAAAATCAGGTTCAACTTTTAATTCCTGAGGATTTACCAGAAGTAAATGCAACAAGTCTGGAAGATTACGTGATTGCGATTACCGAGCATATTATTACAATTGCTGAAGCAACAAAAGGAAGAATGTTGATTCTCTTCACTGCTCACGACATGTTAAAGAAAACATATGAGCTTATTAAAGAAAGTGGATTCCTCGATGACTTTGCGATGATTGCCCAAGGGATAACCAGTGGCAGCCGGTCAAGACTAACAAGGAATTTCCAAAGGTATGATAAAGCCATCTTACTGGGAACAAGCAGCTTCTGGGAAGGGGTAGATATCCCTGGAGAGGATTTATCATGCTTAGTTATTGTCAGATTGCCATTTAGTCCGCCTGACGAACCCCTGACAGAAGCAAAGTGTCAAGTAATCAAACAAAGGGGTGGAAATGCCTTTACGGAGTATTCTTTACCTGAAGCGATTCTCAGATTTAAACAGGGCTTTGGACGTTTGATTCGCACCGAAAAAGATCGTGGAATTATGATGGTTTTTGATAAAAGGATTACCACTACGAAGTACGGTAAGGCTTTTCTAAGATCTATACCAGATGTACCTATGAAAAAGGGAGATATCGATGAGTTGGTTGAAATAATATACAAATGGTTATAATGAAATTTGGAAAAATTACACATCCTAATAATATGGGAGGTATGTGTATGAAATGGTTATTACTTGTGGCAGCAATCTTTTTTCAGTTCACTTCGATTGGAAGTGCCTCTTCTTTTGAATATGGTAATGTTGAAAGTATCGACTTAAATTTGAATGACCATGAGATTGCTGTTACTTTTTTGGGTTTAGGTGATGGCGAGGCCACCCTTATCCAAGGCTCTAGTGGAGAAAATATCTTGGTTAATATCGGTGGAAAAGAAACAAGTGAGGACTTAAGTGAAATACTTAAAACATACGGTGTAAAAGAAGTTTCAACACTAATCATTACCAACCGTCAAAATCTTTTTGTTGACCAACTTACTCAAATCATATCAAAATATAACGTAAAGAAATTGATTTCAACACCTGAGATTACAAACGAAATGAAAAATAGGAAGGCGCCCTTTACCGACGTAGAAGTTATTCCATGGAACGAGGGTACAACCCAAGACTTATTACCCGATTTATCGGCAGAGGTTCTATTTGCCGGAAATGGTGAAAATGAAGGAATCGATTTTACGCTGAAGTTTTTTAAACATCGCATATTTTTAATGACTTCCTCGAATGATGATGTAGAAGAAAATTTATTAAAAAAACCTTTAGATGACGTTACAATTTTTAAAGTTCCTAACTGGGCTAAGGAAGATTCGTTATCGGAGAAATTGATTCAATATGTTAATCCGCAAATATCGATTCTGTTTGAGTCAGAGCAGCACCAACCTGACCCTGATATTATTTATGATTTGCAGGATATATGGTCAGAAGTCTTTTTTACCAAGAAGCATGGGACGATAACAATAAAATTTACTGAAAATAACTATGAAGTATTCACCTTTCCTGTAGAAAAGGAAGACTATAGCTGATATTATTGCTTTAGAGAGATAAAGGGGGAATACTATGGAATCAAAAATAGAAGTCCTCTCGACTGTAAAGCTTCAGCATAGTCCGGACTTATACAAAATTGTTGATGCCCTTAACCGAACATTAAAACAACAGGACCTAATGTTCGGCCTGGCACTCGATAAAAAAGATCAAAGTAAAGCTATCTTTACGATTTATCGTACATAATGATGTAAAGTGGAGCAGAAGTTGGAAGAAGTGGAGTACAATGAAAAAAATAATTTTATTTCTAGTATTATTTATTGCTATTTGTGTGGGGGTTTTTGTTAAGGTATATGCAAGCGCCCAGGAGCCGCTCAATGTGGCAGAAGAAAAAGCAGTCTCTTTGGCAAAGGAAAAGGTCGAGTTCAATGAAGTGGATGACTTCCATATTTATCACGGAACAGAAACCGTAAGTGTGCTTGAGGGGGAAAATAAAAAAGGTGAAAACATCATCGTATGGATTCCTGAGAAGAGCAAGAAAGTAATTTGGGACAAACGGAAAAATGGAATCTCAAAAGAGGATGCAGTGCAAAGACTTTTGGAAGAGAAAAGTCCAAAAAAGATTATCTCTGTTAAATTAGGAATGGAAAATAATATCCCATTATGGGAAATATACTACCGTTCTGAAAATAATTTAATAAATTATTATTATGTTGATTTTAAAACAGGTGAATGGCTAAAAAAAATCGAAAATTTATAGCTTCATTGGATTAGGAGGAGAAGGAAATGGCAGTTAAATTAGCAAACAGGGTACTATCTCTAACACCGTCAACCACATTAGCAATTACAGCAAAGGCAAAAGAATTAAAGGATCAAGGGGTGGATGTGATTGGTTTAGGTGCTGGTGAACCCGATTATAACACTCCACAGCATATTTTAGATGCCGCTACAAGATCTATGAATGAAGGGCATACAAAGTACACTCCTTCCGCAGGCTTACCTGCTTTAAAGAAGGCGATTATTGAAAAATTCGAACGAGATCAAGGTCTTTCTTATAAATTAAATGAAATCATTGTAGGAAACGGTGCAAAACATGTGTTGTATACTCTTTTTCAAGTGCTCTTAAACGAAGGTGATGAGGTTATTATCCCGACTCCTTATTGGGTAAGCTACCCTGAACAAGTTAAATTAGCGGGCGGCGTTCCTGTATATGTAGATGGATTAGAGTCACAGGATTTTAAGATTACGCCTGAACAATTAGGTTCTGTCATTTCTGAAAGAACGAGAGCAATTATTATCAACTCTCCAAGTAATCCCACTGGTGTTATTTATACAGCACAGGAACTGCAGGAATTAGGTAAATTATGCCTTGAAAAAAATATATTAATTGTTTCAGATGAGATTTATGAAAAGCTTATATATGGTGAACATAAACATGTATCGATTGCGCAGCTATCACCGGAACTAAAAGAGCAGACCATTGTTATTAATGGAGTTTCGAAATCACACTCTATGACAGGCTGGCGTATCGGCTATGCAGCGGGGAATAGGGAGATAATCGAGGCGATGACAAATCTTGCTAGTCATAGTACCTCTAATCCGACAACAACTGCACAGTATGCCTCTATCGCAGCTTATAATGGTCCTCAAGAGCCAGTAGAAGAAATGCGGCAGGCGTTTGAACATCGATTAGAAGTGATTTATAATCAGTTAGTTACGATACCTGGTTTCACCTGTGTAAAGCCACAAGGAGCTTTTTACTTATATCCAAATGTAAAGGAAGCGGCTGAAATAACAGGTTATCCAGATGTCGATGCATTTGTTGAAGCGTTATTAGTAGAGGCTAAGGTAGCCGTGATTCCAGGCTCTGGGTTCGGTACTCCAGACAATATCCGTCTGTCCTATGCAACATCTCTAGATTTACTAGAGAAAGCTGTAGCAAGAATCAAGGATTTTGTTGAATCAAAACGTCAAGATTAAAAATATTGGATGACCCGAAAAAGTCTGCATCTGCAGGCTTTTTACTTTTCTTATAAAATCTGGTTATTCCAATCCTCTTACGGGAGAGAGGTTGTTCGTGTTATACTAATCAAGAGGTGTCGCATAGATGAAAACAAATATATTATCATGGCTTCAGGAAGGTAATATAACAGTTCCTGCTGTATTATTTTCCGAGTACCGAAATATGAATCTTAATGAATATGAACTTGTTCTTTTATTAAATATTATATCCTTTTTAGAAAAGGGAAATGACTTCCCTACCCCAGAAGAGCTTTCCTCACGTATGACGATTACCGTTTCGGAATGCAACGATATTCTGCGAAGATTAATTCAAAAAGGGTTTATTGAAATTATAGATGAATACTCATCAGAAGGAATCAGGTTTGAAAAGTACTCTGTTCAACCTTTATGGGAACGACTTGTAGAACAATTCTTAATGAAAAATAAACAGTCGCAGGAAGTTACTAAGAAGGCAGATGAAAGTGATCTTTACACATGTTTTGAGAAGGAATTTGGCCGTCCTCTATCCCCATTCGAATGTGAATCGTTAGCCATGTGGATGGATGATGACCACCATGATCCCATTATCATAAAGGCTGCACTCAGAGAATCGGTCATGTCAGGGAAATTAAATTTCCGGTATATTGACAGGATTCTTTTTGAATGGAAAAAGAATGGTATAAAAACGATTGAACAGGCTAAAAATCATGGACGAAAGTTTCGCCAAAAGCAAACACCAAACAGACCTGTACAAGATAATCAGGCCTCTACATCAAATTCTGTGCCTTTTTACAATTGGCTAGAGCAATAAACAAATGCGACGAGAGAAAATTTCTCTCGTTTGTTTCCATTTGTAAATTAGTAAAATTATTTCAAAAGTTAGGTGAATTTCTTTGTTAAACAATACACAGATACGTTTTTGTCTAGATAAAATGGACGAAATGTTTCCTGATGCACATTGTGAGCTAGTACATTCAAATCCATTTGAGCTGGTCATTGCTGTGGCATTGTCCGCTCAATGTACGGATGTCCTCGTCAATAAGGTGACCAAGGAATTATTTAAAAAATACAAAACACCCGAGGATTATTTAAGTGTACCAATAGAGGAACTACAAAATGATATACGCTCTATTGGACTCTACAGAAACAAAGCAAAAAATATCCAAAGTTTGTGCCGATTACTTTTGGCTGAATACGATGGTGAAGTACCGCGTGATCGTGATGAATTAACAAAACTTTCTGGTGTTGGCAGAAAAACGGCAAATGTTGTTGTATCGGTGGCATTTAATATTCCTGCTATCGCGGTAGATACACATGTAGAGAGAGTAAGTAAGCGCCTTGGAATATGCCGCTGGAAGGATTCCGTATTAGAAGTTGAAAAGACATTAATGAAAAAAGTGCCCAAGGACGAATGGTCTGTTACTCACCATAGATTGATTTTCTTCGGAAGATATCATTGCAAAGCGCAAAATCCACAATGCCCTAGCTGTCCTTTATTAGAGCTGTGCAGGGAAGGCAAAAAGAGAATGAAAGCGAGGGAAGTGTGAATGGATAAACTAATCATCCCTTATCTAAAGGAACTGGATTTAGAAGCTTCGGAAGAGAATATTTCTCTCTTATTATCAAAATGGGACGGAGTAAAATCTGAACTTGAAATTCATTATCGTAATCGAGATCAACAGTCCGCACTTCAATTAATGAGGAAAGGGATTGTCTATTTCATTCAATTTTTATATTGCTCAAATGATAGACAAGTTAATTCAAAGGAACCTATTCCTTTAAATCAATTAGAGATAAAACCTGTTAATTTCGAAGAAAGATTAACATATATACTTTCGAGGCCCAGCTTATTTCATTCTTACCGCCAGCTCTCCGAGTTGTTTACGGAGCAAGAAAAACTATTTGCTAAAAAAAATATCGTAAAAAAGCGTCTTAGCCAAAAGGGCTAGACGCTTTTTTGTTAGCAAAGTTTTATTCTCCATTACCGGTACCATTACCATTACCGTTGCCGTTACCATTCCCATTTCCTGGCTCTGTGGTTACAGGTACATCACTATCACCGGTACCGTCTCCTTCGCCATTACCATTACCGTTGCCAGTGCCATTGCCAGTGCCATTACCGTTACCCTCATCCGTTTCATCCTGTTGAGGCAAAGGTATTTGTACAGAGGTTGTGGCTGGATCGCTTCTCTTACTGTCTATAATAGCTGTAATTGTAATGCTATACGTGGTCCCTGGTGTTGGATTCTGAAGTGTAACCACTCTTTCTGTAACAGTTGATGTGTTTGGTTCAATGCCATCAGTAACTGTAATTTCAAATTGAACATTTGCATTTTCTGGGTTGTTGTAATCCCATGTTAGGGTTACATTATTTTTTTCTGCATCATAGACTGCTTTTGGATTGCTAGGTGCAGCAATCTTGTTGTATTTCTCTGAGACCGTTTTCGGTGCATGACCTTTCACGGCATACTCTGTAATGACCTCACTATCCGGAGTAAATTCACTTGCTAATGCAGGTGGTTTAGAACCTTTTTCAACTCTAACCTTTTGCACGCTGTCCGGGACAGGGAAGTCAGATGTCTTGATGTCTTTTGATACATATTCCATGAGATTCTTAAAGATTAATTGTGCGATTTTTTGGTCGGCACCTTGTTGAATCGGAGTACTTCGATTGGAATATCCTGTCCATACGGATGCAGTATAGTTGGTTGTGTAACCTGTAAACCATGCATCAGGAACGGCCCTGCTGTCAGTAATATTCCATTTTTTCATTTCATCCTCAGTATAGTTGGTGGTACCTGTTTTCCCTGCAACCTGCAGTCCTGGAACTCTTGCTGTCGTACCAGTACCAGGAGAAACAAGTACGCTTTTTAACATATCTGTAGTCATGAAAGCAGTAGAATCCTTCATAACAAGCTTTGATTCTGGGGCCGTGTCAAGGACTGTACCATCCCTGAGGACAATTTTTTTCACTGCAAAAGGTTTTGTATACATTCCGTTATTTCCGAAAGCACTATAGGCTCCGGCCATTTGCAGAGGGGAAACTCCTACCGTTTTACCGCCAAAGCCGCCTATAGCATAGGACTCATAAATTTCCTTTAACGGAATGCCTAGGTTAATTGCAAATTCTTTAGCCTTTTCTAAACCAACCTGCTGAAGAGCTTGAACCGCAGGAGTATTTCTTGAATACTGCAGGGCAGTACGCATTGATATGGCTCCCATATATTTGTTATCCCAGTTGCCAAATTCTTGACCAGTGGAATACTTAATCGGTTTATCATCAATTGTCTGATAGGTACCCCAATTAAGGTATTCTATAGCAGGGGCGTAATCAAGAACTGGTTTAATAGTCGAACCAGGCTGACGCTGTGTGTCAATCGCGTAGTTAAATCCGCGGCTAACTTCTTGGTTACGTCCGCCGCCAATTGCGCGGATTTCACCTGTTTTTGTGTCAATGAGAGCTATACCTGCTTGAAATTCAGCATCGGGATAGTTGATTACTTCATCTGTATTAAGAATGGTATTCACTTGCATTTGTGCGTTTTGATCAAGGGTAGTATGAATGGTTAACCCATCAGAGAAGATATCAAAGTCACCTTGATCCTCCACTTCATCTATAACCGCATCAACAAATGAATCAAACGGCTTCTCATCTCGTTCTCTTTCCTCTTCTTTTACTATTGAGGCTGTTACAGGAACACTTTTTGCTTCTTCCATTTGCTCTTTAGTGATATATCCATGTTGTTCCATTAACGTTAATACAATATTACGTCTTTTTTCTGCTAAATCAGGATGGTCAAATGGATTGTAATTATTTGGACTTTGCGGCATCCCAGCAAGCTGTGCAGCTTCTGGCAGGGTAAGCTCACTTAACGGTTTCCCATAATAAATCTTTGCAGCCGTCGCAAGTCCATGGCTGTTTTCAGATACAAAGACCTTGTTCACATACATTTCAAAGATCTGGTGCTTTGTATACTTTTGTTCAAGCTGATAGGCCATCCATGCCTCCTGAACCTTTCGCTTGATGGTTTTTTCAGGAGTCAAAAATGAATTTTTAATAACCTGCTGGGTAATCGTACTTGCGCCTTCAGAACCAAATCCTTCACGGAAATTTGCAACAACAGCACCAGCCAAGCGGATAGGGTCCAAACCATGGTGTTTATAAAATCGAACATCCTCCACCGCTAAAACGGCATCTTCAATAAGTTTGGGTATATCCTTGTAGTTTACATATTCACGGTTTACTGAACCAACTTCTGCAATCAGCTCGCCATCTTTATCTAAAACTTTAGAGGAGATGGGGTCTTTTAATAATTTCGGATCAAGTTTAGGAGTATCCTTTACTAAATAAGCAAAAGTTCCAACGCCAGCCAAGATACCAATAATTCCAAGTGCTACAAGGACTAGAAGAATCTTTTTAACGATCCCGCTAGGTTTTTTCTTCGCCTTTTGTTTTCCTTTGGAATGTTGGAGTTTTTTACGGCGCTCCTCTCTCGATTCTGCCATGATAAATTTCCTTCCTTTCATACTTCAACCATTTTCACTAAATCTAAAAATGAAAAAGTGTTTCTATTATTTTAATATAGTCAATTCTGGGTTGAAATCCAAGAGGAATTAGTATTCCTATTTGCTCGATTTCTTCCTTTGTTATGGATTTTCTTCCCCCGTTTTTCATTCTATCCCAAAAGGACAACAAGTGTTTGGCTTGCATTAAAAAAACTTGTTCCTGCTTTGAAAATCGGAGAATAACAAAACAGATACCACCTTGCGAGACCACTTCCTGCATATGATCGATTTGGTGCTGATGAAAATTTTTCAGTGGAAACGAGGTTGGATTTGCCGTTTCCTTTGCTTCAAAATCAATATACTTACCTTTATATACCCCGTTATAGTCTGTGGTCGAAGCTTGTTTGAAATATGCTTCTTTAATAACAGCCGCACTTCTTTTAGGATAATCCACTTGAACAATCTGAACAGGTGTAGGTTTTTTATGAATGACAGCAATTTTTCTCTCTCGGTAATATTCATTCGTTTCGTTCAAATCATCTTCAAGGGTCATTCCTCTATTACTATAGGAATGATTACTTTGTTTCTTTACTTTGGTTTCTGTTTCGGTTCCTTTTGGAATATACATTTTTCCGTTAGGATAATTAAAATTCATGATAAGCACCTCTCAAGCTACTACTTATCATATCAAATCTCCGTGATTATGGGGTGTATAAAATTATCTGGTAAACACACGCTAATAAAAATAATGTACCGTGACTCTCGAGAAAAAGCATGATTCTTTTTTCATAAATCACTAATTCTCAAAAACTATTACCTATTTGAAAGTAGATGGTGAATATGAATCATCTTACAATACATGAGATTGAGACCATCAGTCAAATTAAAGCTGAAACGAATAAAAAGAATCTTGATAATATTTCAAGGACGGATGCCTATTTCGGTTATTTCAAAAAAAATACCGATATTATTTGGTCATTCCTTGCAAGCATGGTATCAAGGAATGGCGGTTGGAATATGTGTGATCTGGAGGGACATGTCTTTCGAGAAATGTTAGAGCCTAAAACTAGGAAAGACTTATTTCTTACATTTGAACGAGCCAATTGGTTGATTTTCCACGACGTTTACCCCCAATTATTGGTCTATCAATATTCGACGAAAATAAAGCGTCCAATGTTTCATCTGCTTCCATACTTTAAATGTTCTGAATTTATTCAAAAAGAGTGGGAGAGGTACTGGAGAGAAGGAGATCGTGAACGACTTACCACCGCATTGATAATCAATGAGCAAAATGTTATTCATAAACCTGTTATCGAGCATCCAGTATATAAAAAGAGGGTTTTCCAGTCTTGGATTTTTAATATACAAGATTGGCTGCATTTCAGCTGCGTCCTATTTCCTACATGTGGCGGAGAATTATACGGTGCAAGTGTTAATGGCTTTAAGTCACTTTCTAAACGAATTAATCTTGGAAAGAGGCTGGCAAGAATTTTGACCCAACCGCGTCTATTCCCGTTATTTTTCGAATTTGCCGATATAACGCCGCATACTGGATCTCGTTATGATTACGAACAATATTTTAAGACTACAACAAACCGAAAGACACCGATATTAAGAGCAACCTTTCCGATCATAGAGCACAAACATTATGACTATGAGGATTGGAGCAAAAATAAGGTGATTTCCCCTTCATGGCTGCATTTTACAGCAAGACATCGTCACCCTATTCACTTAACAGACTGGTACTTTGAAAAATCAAATCAGCTTGATTTAATGCTAGCGTTACATAGAGCGGCAGATGTAAAGAAAATATAAAAGCAAGGCGAAATGCCTTGCTTTGTTTACTTCTTATTTTATTCTGCAGGACGATTTGGTCCTTCGAGTTTTTTATCACCGTAGCCAACTTTATTTTCTACTTGTGTTGCTCCGGATTTTTTGTTTTGCTTCTTTTTTGACATTATCAACACCTCCATTTTTAGCTTGTTCGATTTTTCCTTTTTTCATGCGAAAAGAGCTAGTGTCGAATAGGAAGGTAATAATTGCTAAATTGGCACTTTCTTTGCCGAATCTCTTCTAGTTTTGTCAGAGGGGGAGGAAGCCCTCAAAAGAAAGCGAATAATACCTAGTATATAATCGCGAGGAGGTTCTTAATTTGATGAATTCGTCATTGCCTGAAAAGGAAAAGCTGCTTTCTATGCTGACAGAAATACATGATCAATTAGAAGAATTGGAGATAGTTCTGGAAGCATCTTTCTCAGACCTTCGCACTCAAATGAATAATGAAGAGCTAAATAAATTATCGGCACCTGTACAAAGGCTCTCTAAGCTTGAAGAAGAAATAGATAAAATAAATTCAACAACAAGTGAGGCAAATGTTGAACAAAACAATTCAGTTACAAAAGCACTAAAACTTGAAATGGGCTTTTGGTTACCGATAGAATATGAATAAGATTAAAATTGAGTAGCTTTAAAAAGCTGCTTTTTATTTTGTTAGTTAGAAAGGAATAATGGTCGATGTCTGAAGAAATACTTGAGTTAACCAAAAGGCTGCTTAACTATAACCATTCATTTATGAATTACTATGAAGAAGCTCGTGAGAAAGGGACCATCCATGATTTTCATGAAGTGATTAAGCCCTTTGCTAACGAGGTTAAGAAAGTGGCCCAAGAATGGGCTGTATTAATGAAAAGCTGGTTAGTAATTAATCCGCAGAAACATCTCCATCTTAAACAAATCGATACGACTTTAGATCATATTGATCAATTATCCATACAGGCATTTTTCCCGAAAACAAGCCGATCAAGATTTTTAAATGCAAATCGGACAGTTGAATTTTTCCTGTTAGAAATTGTAAAAGAATTAGAAAAATAAAAGAGATGCTTGGTTGCATCTCTAATGGGCTTGTCTGACTGTATTTTATTTATTATGATTTTTCGATGAGGGAGTCTTCCTTATAATCGTCAGGAATCACAGCGCCTAGAGCTTCAAGCTCACGTACAAGAAGGCGATATTCTTTAATGTTAATCTCGTTGTGAATATAAGCCTTTTTAGCAAAATCCATTAATGTGTTTACATCATCAGTGCTGTAATCCCGACTTTGATTAAATTTGCCTTTAAGTGAGCGAATGTCCATATGTAATTCCTCCTTCATCTTTTTTTTATAGTAACACGAAAAAAAAGGATTCCTAGTTTTTAAAATATTTAAACTTTAGACAAATTTCTCGACATTTTGACATTGAAATCTATTTAGAAATATGCACCCCTCACTTCCTTGCTACATAATGTGTAGTAGTGAAAATGCGGAGGAGATGTTTGCCCATGTACGGTAGAAATAGCTCAAATTATTATATAAATCATGGATACTCGGGGCAAATGAATTACAGGAACATGGGATATTATCCAGCCAATTTTCAACCTGTTCCTCGTAATCAGCCATATCATTACCAAGTACAAAGCATGGAATGGTACCCATATCAACAACAACAACAACAGGACCCTTACTTTCAGCAGAACTATCAATCGCCATATCAACCCTATGATACGACCTATCAGCCTGGTGGCAGTCTTGCGCAAATGCCCCATCCAACGGGGCATTATCCTCCTAAAAATGCGCAATTTTTATTTCAAAATCCTTTGCAGCCCAAGGAGGAAATGCCGCCAAATCAGTATATGCCGCAAATGAACGGATACAGTGTGATGAACCCGTATCCAAAACCCAATGCAATGATAAAGCAGCCTGGGGGAATTCAATCAATTATGAATTCTTTTAAATCTCAGGACGGGACAGTCGACGTTAATAAGATGGTGAATACAGCGGGGCAGGTAGTAAGTGCAGTAACACAGGTATCCTCACTTGTAAAAGGACTTGGAGGAATATTTAAAGCATAAACAAACGAAAGACGGCAGAAAGCCGTCTTTCGTTTTGGGTATTTGTCGAAAAATTTATGGATTGATTTTTTATATTTGCCTCTTTAGTCCTCTATATTAATCGTTTTTCCTCTAACTTGTGGAATTCGAATCGTTAGTAATCCATCCCGATAAGTAGCCTTAACCAATTTTTCATTAATGGTCATAGGTAAGGGAATGGTCCGTGAAAGTCTTTGTTGTGAAACCCTTTTTTGGAAAAAATGATTGTTTAGATCTTCTCTTGTTTCCATTTCTTTATTTTCAACTGAAATACTTATATGATTCGGTAAGACATTAAGACGTATTTGATCCTTTTTAATCCCCGGAAGCTCAGCTGTGATAATGTATTCATCCTCTGTTTCCCGAACCTCTATAGGTAAAGCGCCACTTGGAAACGGACTATTAAAAAATTCATCGATAGATTGTAGAAATCCCTTTACGGGTTTTTCATGAATAAAGTCATTCATCGTTCTAAAAAAATCACGAAATTGCTCAGGTTTAACCTTCTTATGGTTGTTTTGGTCACTTGGAGGCATGGAAGACATCAAACTTTCCCTCACTTTCCGTATTTTCTCACCATATCATATGCATTAGGCTATTGTTTGTGCAGCGTTTTAAGTTTGCGATAAATTTATGAACCTTTTATTACAAATCCATTTTTAGTGATAAATGTCACATGAAAAATTTTCTAATATTTGTATCATGAGAAAGTAATTTACGAGAAAGCGGGGGAACAGAATGTTCTGTAATCAATGTGAACAAACTCCTGTTGGAGGCTGTACAGTCGTTGGTGTTTGTGGGAAAGATGAAACGATTTCAAGCTTGCAGGATACGATTATCTACGGTTTAAAAGGTATTGCAGCCTATAGAACACATGCTAATCAACTAGGATATACCGATTCATTTGTTGATACAACGACACAAGAAGCACTTTATATGACATTAACCAATTCTAATTTTAATGTGCAAGAACATATCGAAATGGCAATGAAAGTAGGGCAGGCTACTGTACGTGTAATGGAAATGCTAGATGAGGCACATACAAAGCGTCTTGGCATACCTGAGCCAATTCGTGTTAGCCAGAACAAAATTGAAGGAAAATCTATTGTGGTTTCCGGTCATAACTTATTTGCACTTGAGGAATTACTTAAGCAGACAGAAGGAAAAGGCATTAATATTTATACACATTCAGAAATGCTGCCAGCACATGGGTACCCAGCGTTAAGGAAGTATCCTCATTTAAAAGGTAATATCGGCAAAGCATGGTATGACCAACGACGTCTTTTTGAAAAATTCCCTGGTGCGATTTTGGCCACCACCAACTGTGTGATGCCAATAAAAGGTACATATGCAGATAGGATGTTCAGTTATGAAGTAGCAGGTCTTGAAAATGTACAAAAAATCATTCATGATGATTTTTCTCCATTAATCGAGAGAGCACTTGAGCTTCCAGAAGCGGATATCCATTCAGACGAAACCTTGCTAACTGGTTTCCATCATGAAACTGTGCTTGGCTTAGCACCAGAAGTGATTGAGGCTGTGAAGGCTGGAAAGATAAAGCGATTCTTTGTCATTGCCGGCTGTGACGCACCTGGAAAGGGAGGGGAGTATTATCGTGAACTAGCAACTTCTTTACCTCCTGAAACAGTAATATTAACAACGTCATGTGGTAAATTCCGCTTCAACGATGTTGACTATGGTGTAGTTCCTGGAACAGACATCCCGCGTTATATTGACTTAGGACAATGTAATAATTCAGGTTCTACGGTTAAGATTGCGATGGCACTTGCTGATGCTTTCGGCTGCGAAATTAATGAACTGCCTGTGAGTATTGTTCTTTCCTGGTTTGAACAAAAAGCAGTAGCCATCCTATTAGGACTATTCAGCCTAGGGATCCAAGATATTCGCATTGGGCCTAAAGCGCCTGAATTTATCTCTGAAGGAGTCTTACAAGTTCTTCAAAACACCTTTAATTTAAAGCTAATTGGAACTGCACAAGAAGACATGGCAGACATGCTGCAGCTTTCAGAAGTATAGATAGAAAAAACCGCAGCATCAAAATGGCTGCGGTTTGTTTTTATATTAAATTAATTTCTGTTAGCAGGACATCTATATCTATGATCATATTACCGCGATCATCGACTTCGATTAGCTCGTCCTTCTTCATTTTTGTCAGCGTTCTACTGATGGTTTCTCGAGTAGTTCCAATCATACTGGCCAAATCACGGTTGGTAAACTCAGACTGAAGTAGAATCGTACCATCCTCTAATTCCTTTCCATGCTTTTGCCCAAGTCTGATAAGGAGTTTGATTATTTGCTCATATGTATTGTTAAGAATTTGTTCTTCCAGCCGGTTTTGCAAATCCACGATTTTTTCACCCAGTACCTTAAATACCTTAATACTTAGTTGAGGATATTCAATGAGAACACCTTCAAATTTTGAAATAGGGACAGCAATCAGTGTTGATGGTTCAAGAACCTCGGCGTAAGCTGGGTAACTGCCTTTTCTAAAGAATCCAACGTGTGGAAACATTTCACCCTTTTTCATCATGGCGACAATTTGTTCTTTTCCGTGAATATCACTTTTGTATACTTTGATTTTCCCATCATAAATGAAATAAACATTCTCTAAAGGGTCACCTTGAAGAAAAACATGACTTTGCTTTTTCCATTCCCTTGCAATGGAAATGTTGGCAATTTTCGTTAATTCATAGTCATCTAATTCCTTAAAAAGCATGAACTCAGAAAGCACCTTCTTTATATCTTCAATTCTCATGCTATACCTCCACAGACGAAATAAAATACCTTATACTATTGTAACAGACAAATAAATATTAATTAACAAGCTTTTTCTGCGAACGTTTATTCGCTATAATGGTAGTAACGAGGTGATCCTATGAAATTGAAAAAAAACCTGCAAGAAATCCTTGCAGATTTAAAAATAAATGACAGTTTTAAAGAAAATATTGTTACCTGGAAAACACTCGAAGCCAAAGAAGCTCAAACCGTGTCCCTTCCAGATAATCTTCATACGGCATTAAGAGATTCACTGAATAGTAAAGGAATTGAAAAGCTGTATACACACCAAAAAACTGCATACGAAAATATTATGGCCGGTAATAGTGTTGTGGCAGTGACGCCTACTGCTTCTGGGAAAACACTTTGCTATAACCTGCCCGTTTTACAAAGTATTTTATCCAACCCGAACGCAAGGGCACTTTATATGTTTCCTACAAAAGCACTGGCACAGGACCAGAAGAGTGAAATAAATGAAATCATTCAGGCTGCAGGAATTGATATTAATAGTTACACCTATGACGGCGATACGCCAGCAAACATTCGTCAAAAGGTCCGGAAAGCTGGACATGTAGTCATTACCAATCCAGATATGCTCCATTCAGCCATCCTGCCTCATCATACAAAATGGGTTTCACTCTTTGAGAATCTCAAATTTGTCGTGATAGATGAGCTTCATACGTATCGAGGCGTCTTTGGGAGCCACGTGGCCAACGTCATTCGCCGGTTAAAACGGATTTGTCGTTACTATGGCAGCAATCCGGTCTTTATTTGTACGTCTGCCACGATAGCAAATCCGCTTGAGCTTGCTGAAAACCTCACAGAAGAAAAAATGATCCTAATTGATAATAATGGTGCCCCAAGTGGAAACAAACACTTTCTTTTTTATAATCCACCAATAGTAAATAAGCCCTTAAACATAAGAAGAAGTGCAACACTTGAGGTTAGGAAAATTGCGGGTGAATTGTTAAAAAACAAGATTCAAACCATTGTTTTTGCCCGAAGCAGAGTTCGAGTAGAGATTATTTTAACCTATCTGCAAGAATTGGTTAAAAATCAATTAGGACCTAAATCGATTATGGGATATCGCGGAGGTTATTTGCCAACCGAACGAAGAAAAATTGAAAAAGGACTTCGCTCCGGGGATATTTATGGAGTAGTAAGTACCAATGCACTTGAGTTAGGAGTGGATATTGGTCAACTGCAGGTATGCATTATGACTGGTTATCCTGGAACGATTTCCAGCGCTTGGCAGCAGGCAGGGAGAGCAGGAAGAAGGCATGGGGAAGCCCTTGTCATTATGGTTGCAAGTTCCAGTCCGCTCGATCAATATATTATCCAGAACCCTGAGTACTTTTTTAATAAAAGCCCAGAGACAGCAAGGATTAATCCAGATAACCTAATAATTTTAATTGACCATATGAAATGTGCAGCTTTTGAGCTGCCGTTTAAAGCTGGTGAACAGTTTGGGAACGTTGGAACAGAGGATTTGCTGGAATATCTGACAGAGGAACGGATTTTATACCAGAACGGTGATAAATGGTATTGGATGAATGATTCGTTCCCTGCCCATAATATTAGTTTGCGCTCCGCTTCTCAGGAAAATGTTATCATTGTGGATCAATCAAATGTCGCTAATGCGAGGGTAATAGGGGAAATGGACCGGTTCTCTGCTATGACTCTTCTCCATGATGAAGCCGTCTATCTGCATCAAGGAACCCAATTTCAAGTGGAGAAGCTTGATTGGGAAGAAAAGAAGGCATTTGTCCGGGAAGTAGATGTTGATTACTTCACAGATGCTAATTTAGCAGTTCAACTAAAGGTATTGGATGAGGACAAGCTGAATCAGTTAGAGTATGCAGAAGTTGGCTATGGGGATGTGAGCGTCCGGGCAATGGCGACCATCTTTAAGAAAATTAAATTTGAGACTCATGAAAATATCGGTTCTGGTCCTATTCATCTTCCCGAAGAAGAGCTCCATACGAGTGCGGCCTGGATTTCGTTAAATAAGTCTTTTTCAGAAATGGGACAAGAGCGATTAGAGCAGGGGCTTGTTGGAACGGCGCATGCATTAAATCATATTGCACCATTATTTGTCATGGCAGATCCACAAGATATCCATGTGATTCCACAGGTTAAAGCTGATCATAACGAAAAGCCGACTATTTTCTTCTATGACCGTTATCCTGGCGGCATTGGTTTAAGTGAGAAGATTCATTCTGGAATGTCAGTGGTATTTTCGGAAACGAAAAAGATGATTGATAACTGTAAATGTCAAACGGGATGTCCATCATGTATTGGAACAGACTCAGTCGGTGAGACCGCAAAAAGAGATACATTAAAAATAATCGAAGCTTTTATAAATCCTTCCAATTAAAACGAGGAAAGTGCTGAAATGTCATTGAAAAATAAATTAAATCGTCTAAAACCGCATATTTCAGTAGGAGCATCAGAAAAAAATACAATTCCTCCTTCTGAATCTGCAAGGATCGAGATACCATTCCTTCCTAAATGGGAAAGTGAAAATGTGTCCCCGTATTTTTTAGATCGGGATTACTGTCTAATTCGTGAAGTAAAATATCCTTTGTCACAAAAGCATGGTCATTACCATTTTCATGATTTTCTTGCAGCTGTTGATATTTGGAATAAGCAGCCTATTAGTCATCCTTTATCAGCCGAAGGTCATTCTGCGGAAGAATTATTCTTTTTTGATACAGAAACAACAGGTCTTGGGGGTGGAGTAGGAAATACGATTTTTTTACTTGGTTATGCGAGTGTAATCGGTGAAAATCTCGTTTTGAGACAGCATATTCTCCCTCATCCAGGTGCAGAGGTTCCGTTATACCAAAGTTTTCTGGAGAATATAAACTATAAAACATTAGTCACTTATAATGGAAAGTCCTTTGATTGGCCGCAAGTAAAAACCAGGCATACCCTTGTAAGGGATCATGTACCTAAGCTTCCTGCTTTTGGTCACTTTGATTTATTTCATGCAGCAAGAAGACTTTGGAAACATAAATTGGACCGTTTAAAGCTAGCAGTTGTTGAAAAAGATGTCCTGGGGATAGAACGGCATGATGATATCCCAGGTTATTTGGCTCCGATGATTTATTTTGATTTCATTGAAAGTAAACAGCCTGATGGAATGCTTGGAATCATAAAGCACAATGAAATCGATATATTATCGCTTGTTACCTTATATACCCACCTAACCTTTCAACTGTGTGGAATAGACAACAACCAAACAAGGAAAGAATCATTTGAAGTCGGACGTTGGTATGCTTCACTCGGTGAAAAGGATGAAGCAAGAAAGGTTTTGACGAAGCTTGTAGAAGGCAGCGATTTTACATCTTTACAAGCTAAGCTTGCATTAGCTTATCAATCTAAAAAAGAACAAAACTGGAAAAATAGTTTACCATTATTTATTGAAGTCGCGGACGCCGATAATTCCACGTTGAGTATCGAAGCATGCATTGAAGCTGCTAAAATATATGAGCATAAAATAAAAGATTATCAGCTTGCCTTGGATTATTGCCTAAAGGCTTTGGAAATAGTGGAGGATGTCAATATTCCAATACAAAAAGTAAAGCAGCAGCTTGAAATAAGACTAACTCGATTAGAGGGGAAATTCGCTAAATATCCCAGGTAAAACCAACACTCGTCAACTCTCGATTATTTGTAACAAAAATTTCACATTTAATAACTGAAATATTCGATTTCCCATATTGTTTCTTATAGTTGAAACATGTAAAATATTAAACTGTGAGTAAAAAATGACTATAAAACAATAATGGGGTAGATACTATGTATAAAGCAATCTTGTATTTATTTTTTGTTGTTGTTTGTTTGACTGCAGTTCTTTTTTCAAGCTTAAAAGATAACTTATATTCGATGCTATAAAAGTAAAAGCGACATTCGTTCAGATTTAGACATTTATCCCTGTGCGCTTGAGCTAGACAGTTGTCTAAGTGAAGTTAATCTTAAATAGATATATGAAAAATAGGTATTTTCATTAGTACAAGAAATTCCCTTCTATCATAGGCTGTTAATGTAAACAGAATATAATTTTGAAGGGAGAGCTTATATTGTATCTTGGAACTAATTTTGCGCCGCCAGTCATTCATCCGACTCAACAATTCGTGAACCACACCTTTTCAACAACCGTGGTTCCGCATATTCATCCAAAACATATAACAACTATTAATCATCACATGTTCCAGCATAAACACTATTGTCCAACTACAGCTTCTTGCGCTGAGGAGTGTTGTAACCAGCACATTAACTGTTGTCCAGGTCCTATGCCGGCATCTGCACCAACGGCTGTTGCTGGAGCTCAGAGCAATGCTTTACCTCCAGGGAACAACATGCCACCTAATATGGGACCAGGCATGATGGGACCGGGTATGGGTCAAGGAATGGGACCAGGCATGATGGGACCGGGTATGGGTCAAGGAATGGGACCAGGCATGATGGGACCGGGTATGGGTCAAGGAATGGGACCAGGCATGATGGGACCAGGTATGGGTCAAGGAATGGGACCAGGCATGGCACCGGGTCAATTCCCTCGTCCGCGTCGTTTCAGGTGATAACATTACTAACAAGGGCAAATCTGCCCTTGTTTTTTATTTTTATTTTGATATGTTTATAAAAAAGATGGCGCTCATCTGGTGCCAAATAAGGAGAATAACCTTGATTAAAGTTTTAGCCATATCAGGCTACAAACCCTATGAATTAGGAATTTTCAAAAATGACCATCCTGCTGTTATGTTTATTAAAGCAGCGTTAAAGAAAGAGTTAATTCCAATGATGGAGGCTGGATTAGAGTGGGTCTTAATCAGCGGACAACTGGGTGTGGAGCTTTGGGCTGCTGAAGTTGTTTTTGATCTACAAGCAGATTTTTCTAATGTGAAATTGGCTGTAATCACCCCATTTCTAGAACAGGAAGCTTCATGGAGTGAAAACAACAGTCAATGGTATAAATCTATTCTTGCTCAAGCAGATTTCATCGACTCAGTAACGAAAAAGGGATATGAAAAACCTTGGCAGTTTCGTTTGAAAAATCAATTCATTATTGAAAAAAGCGACGCACTGCTCCTTTTATATGACCAAGAGAAAGAAGGAAGCCCAAAATACATATACGAAATGGCAGTACAATATCAAAACAAGCATTCATATCCTATCCAGCTAGTCACATTTTATGATTTACAAGTAATTGTAGAAGAAGAAGAACTAAAACGTTTGGATTTTTAATGATATGCACCTAATTACTATCGATTAAATAGGATAAGAAAGAAAAATTGACAAAACGGCTAATTTTTGAAAAAATAATAGGTAATGATTAATGATTGGCGAATGACTAGAGGTGGAATTGAATGGTGTCCGATAAAGTGAAATTAACCGCTAAGGATATTTTAGAAAAAGAATTTAAGACCGGAGTCCGAGGCTATAAACAAGAAGATGTTGATAAGTATCTAGACTTGATTATTAAGGACTATGAAATGTTCCAACAGGAACTTGAGGATCTGCAGCAGGAAAATATCCGCTTGCGTAAACAGCTGGAAGAAACATCTAGAAGACAGCCAGTAACACAGCCTGCAGGGACGACGAACTTTGATATCTTGAAGCGTTTATCGAATCTTGAAAAGCATGTTTTTGGCAATAAACTATACGATTAACAGATAGTGCCTTGATTTCCTAATTAAAACCATTGATTAATAAAACACAAATGCATATAATAAGAAAGTATCATTAATAACGTTCGGGTGATCGCTGCAAGGAGCAATTGCTCTATTGTAGAGGAAAGTCCATGCTCGCACGAGCTGAGATGCTCGTAGTGTTCGTGCCTAGCCAATTCATAAGCTAGGGCAGCCTGAGCCTTTGGCTTGGTTGACGGCCGGGAAAATACCTAAGTCCAGTAGGATATGGTATGAATACCTATAAAAGTGCCACAGTGACGGAGCCTTTTCAGAAATGAAAAGGGTGGAACGCGGTAAACCCCACGAGCGAGAAACCCAAATAATGGTAGGGGCACTTTCTCTGAGGAATTGAACGAGGAGAAGGACAGATTCACTTGAATCTGTAGATAGATGATTACCACCTAAGTACGAGGCGTGTAACGCCGTTTGCAGTACTATGGAACAGAACATGGCTTACAGAACGTTATTAATGTCAATAATGTTAATGGTATCGACTCTCCTTATGAGGAGAGTCTTTTTACTTTCTGCATGGGCTTACTGATTTTGGTCTATAATGGTATGATAGGCAAGCATACATTCATACATAATAAGGTAAAAAGTTAAGGGTGGAATAAATGGGAAAATATCAATTAATTGCAACCGCCGCAATGGGGCTAGAAGCATTAGTGGCAAAAGAAGTACGTGCTCTCGGTTATGAGTGTGAAGTGGAAAACGGCAAAGTTATTTATACTGGTGATGAAAGCGCGATTGCCCGCAGTAATATGTGGCTTCGAACAGCTGACAGAGTAAAAATAAAAGTCGGTGAATTTAAGGCTTATACTTTTGATGAATTATTTGAGAAGACAAAAGCATTGCCATGGGAAAAATACCTCCCTGAGGATGCAGAGTTCCCAGTTACCGGAAAATCAGTAAAATCAAAATTATTCAGTGTCTCCGATTGCCAGGCAATTGTAAAAAAAGCAGTTGTGGATCGAATGAAGAGTCATTATAAGCGCAGCTCATGGTTTGAAGAGACAGGTGCGTATTATCGAATAGAAGTTGCCTTGTTAAAAGATGTTGCAACGATAACGATAGATACAAGCGGTCAAGGACTCCATAAACGTGGATACCGTGTTGATCAAGGGGAAGCTCCACTAAAGGAAACTCTTGCAGCAGCCTTAGTGTCGGTAACAAATTGGAAGCCTGATAAACCATTTATTGACCCTTTCTGTGGTTCTGGTACAATTCCAATTGAAGCCGCGATGATAGGGCAAAATATTGCTCCCGGTTTTAATCGTGAATTTGTATCAGAAAGCTGGAATTGGATTCCCGGCAAGGTTTGGGATGAGGCGCGTACCGAAGCGGAGGATTTAGCAAATTATGACCAACCATTGGATATTATGGGGACTGATATTGATCATCGTATGATCAAAATCGCTCAAGAAAACTCCTTTGAGGCAGGACTTGGTGATCTTATCCAATATAAACAAATGCAAGTAAGAGATATTACAACGTTCAAAGAATATGGGGTAATTGTTGGCAATCCTCCCTATGGGGAAAGACTTGGTGAAAAACAGGCTGTTGAGCACATGTATAAGGAAATGGGACAGGCTTTTAGTAAGCTTGATACCTGGTCCATCTATATCATGACTTCCAATGAACAGTTTGAGCAATTTTATGGAAAACCAGCTACAAAAAAGCGGAAACTGTTTAATGGCTTTATTCGTACAGACCTTTATCAGTATTGGGGAAAACGACCTCCCCGTACAATTGAATAGTACTTTTTAGAACAATTGGAGCCTAGTAAAGAAGGCTCCATTTAATTCGTTTATAGGAGTGGTTATATGCAAGACCGTATTCCATTTGTAGTATCTAAAACTGAATCCTTTTATGACAAGCTGAGTGAATGGATTGGTGACTTATTTTATGATATTTTGCCAGAGGCAGGTTTTGAATTAAGAGATGAACAAATTTTTATGGCATTCCAGCTGGAAAAAGCATTTAAAGAAAAAAAGGTTATGTTTGCAGAAGCGGGAGTAGGTACCGGTAAGACAATCGTTTACTTACTTTATGCGATTATGTACGCCAGGTACACCAATAGACCTGCCATCATTGCCTGCGCGGATGAAACATTAATCGAACAGCTGGTTAAAAAAGAAGGTGACATTGCCAAGCTTGAAAAAGTACTTGGGCTCAATATCGATGTTAGATTGGCAAAATCAAGGGACCAATATCTTTGCTTAAAAAAGCTGGATTATGTTAGGCATGAAGACTTTAACGATGATATCGCTGGAATTTATGAGGAATTACCAGATTTCGTTCATAGTGATGGCTCTATGCAGAAATTTGAAAGATACGGCGACCGCCGGGATTATCCTTCATTGTCCGATGACACATGGGGGAAAATAAACTGGGACATGGTTCAGGACTGTTTTTCCTGTGAAAAAAGACACCGTTGCGGGCTCACTTTAAATCGTGATTTTTACCGTCATGCGAAGGACTTGATTATTTGCTCACATGATTTTTATATGGAGCATATTTGGACAAAAGAATCACGTAAACGGGAAGGGCAGCTGCCATTATTGCCTGATCACTCTTCTGTTGTTTTTGACGAAGGACATTTACTTGAATATGCAGCACAGAAGGCGTTAAGCTATCGTTTCACGGATTCTACACTAGAGACCTTACTAACAAGGTTAATGGAAAATGAAGTCCGTGAAAAAACGTTATATACCATTGAAGAAGCGCTTTTAGACAATGATAAATTCTTTAGTGCTATTTCGCAGCATGCTGTCCCATCAGAAGGTTCCGAAAAACAAATGATTGCCATGCATCCTTCTTTAATACAATATGGTACAACTCTGCTAAAAAGGCTCCAAGCAATCGAGGAGGAGCTTGTCTTTGAAAGTGAATTATATGTTATCAATGAATATGACTTGAAAATCGTCGAGGAATATTTGGAGCAAATCACATACTCATTATCACTTTTTCTTAAAGAAATGAACGGGATTACTTGGTTCGAAGAAAAAGGGTATGAACGAACACTTGTGATTATGCCGAAAATGGTAGAAGAAGTCATGAAAGATGAAGTATTCTCCCAAAAGAAACCGTTCATCTTTTCTTCTGCGACATTATCTAACGATAAAAAATTCGATTATATCGCAAATAGCTTGGGAATTAAAGAATATTTATCCTTTTCTGTAGATTCACCTTTTGATTACGATGAAAAAATGGAGGTATTCCTGCCGAGATTCAACCAAAACTCGTTGGAGGACAAACTCGATTATGTCATCAACAAGATTGTTCAGTCAGAAGGGCGAGCCCTTATTCTTCTAAACAACCAAAATGAATTAAAGAACCTAAAAGAAAAGCTTTCAGGGAATATCCAGTACCCGGTTTATTTTGAAGGGGATGAAGAAATAAGCACGCTTGTATCAAAGTTTCAAAATGAGGAGCACGCCATACTTTGCACTATTCATCTTTGGGAAGGTTTAGATATTCCTGGTAGATCATTAGAGAATGTTATGATTTTTTCACTGCCATTCCCGCCAAATGACCCTGTGTTTACTGCTAAGCGAAATGGTGTTAGTGACCCATTTACTGATGTAGATTTACCATATATGCTGCTGCGATTAAGACAGGGAATTGGACGATTAATTAGAAGTGAAAACGACCGAGGCAGTGTTCACATCATGCTAAATGAAAACATTGATTCAGCATTATTGCAGAAAATTAAAGATGTTCTACCGACAGAAGCAGTAGAAGTATAAGTATAAGCAAAAAGGTCAGCACAGGCTGACCTTTTTCTTATCTGCCTAATAGACGAAGTCCCTCTGCAGTCATTTTCTCAGGCGACCATGCAGGTTCCCAAACAAGATTCACTTCAACGTTTTTTGTTTCTTCGATGCCTTCAATACTATAGCGTACTCCTCTTGTAATACTGTCATGAAGAGGGCAACCAGGTGTGGTTAACGTCATTGTAACCTCTACATCTTGATCATCCGTCACCTCAACATTATAAATTAATCCTAAGTCGACAACATTAATATTCAATTCAGGATCATATACACTTTTTAAAGCTTCAACAACTTTATCTTTTAGATTCATCATAAACACCTCATTATTTTTTTAAGACTTTTAGAATACTAATTGAAATTAGGATAAATACAATGGATAAAATAAATTGCCCAATATTAAAGATTAGAATGGTTTCAAAAATGATTGACATAAATACTGCAAAAACGGCAATTACAAACAAGGAAAATAAGGGAACCACAATTTTTTCATTCATCATATCTTTTAAAGATGGAACCGATTTTTTTCCGATTTCGTTACTGTATTTATATGTCCACCACAGAAACGGAACGATTTTATATAAATATCCCATAATGCTTAGGACGATCCACAGTAATAAATATAAGTAAACGAAGGGACCCATTAGGGCAGCATTTTGCTCACTCCATAAAGCAAGGAAGGCTGCCAGATGGATGATGTTCCCTAATCCAATGGCAACTAATGCAAATGTAAATGAATGATCAAGTCTTTTCTTCAGCCTCTTTTTAATAATGATAGAGATATGCCAGCTGAAAACTGAAAAACCTGCTAGAAGTAAGAAAATTCCTGCTTTTACTAGATAATGATTCCCGTTAAAAAATGAAATGATTGTAATCATTAGACCGGAAATATAAAGTCCATATACATATCGTGCCTGCACCATTGGAAACCCGTGTGATAATGAAAACATCGGAACCATTTTATAAGAAAAACCGAAAATTAGTAGTGTAAACCAGCCTGCTACGCCCATTAAAAGATGACTTTTAAAAATGGATTGATAGTATTCTGCTGCAAACCCTGTTTGTAGTGAATAGATCAATGTAATCCCTAAGAATATCGTTATGAATAAACAAATAAGTGCACTTCCAACAAACGCTGTTAGAATATTTGGTTTTGCCTGCTTTCTAAGGGTCATAAACATTTGAAATAAAAACATTAGGATGCCCAACAGCATTAGAATTCCTGGAATCAATGCCTTTTGTGGTGAGACATATAACATCCAGGAAAATGATGCGATGCCAATGGCTGTAACAAAAAACTGGATAAAACCAAATTTCTCATTCCAAATTGGCGTTAGGAAAGCAACTGGTATTAACTGATACATCGCACCCATTGCCACCATTAGAGCCCAGCCCAAGACCAGTAAGTGGGCGGCTGACCAGATTGCTGGTATGCGAAAACTGCCATTCACAACCATTTGTCCATTTACTAGGACGAGGATTTGAGATAGTACAAGTGCTACTAAACTGAAAATAATAAATGAGAATGGAAGCTTAATATTCGTTTCACTTCCCATTGTTTGAGGAAGCATAATTTTTCACCCTCTTATCGGAAGATTTCAATTTTGAAACTTCCGTCGTTTTGTTGTTCTGTTCTCTGTTTGTAGCCAAGTTCCTCAAGCTGTTCATAAAGGAACATCGGTCTTCTATCATTAATAATCGTTAGTACTTCACCCTGACCTAACTTTTCTAAGGCGGCAAGAGTCCTCATCATCGGCTGCGGCGGTTCTAAACCTCTATTATCTAATATCATTTTTAATCACCTTTCTTACTTGCATTTAGGCATTCTTTGTAAAAGTAACCTTCCAGTGCTTTGCCTCAATTTCCTCTACTTCATGGCTAAAGCCTTTTGCCTTTAATACTGCAAACAATGGTACAGGCTTGAAAGGGGCATGAAGGATAAAAACATCATTATCTTTTACTTCTTTTATGGCTTCCATAATTTTTTGGAATGGCTCTTTTCTTTTCTTTAAATCTTCTCTAACATCAAGCTCAATAATCTTCTGTTCCATATTTTACATCTCCCTTAATGATTTCTTAATAGAGGCTCTTTTCTGTAAGAAAAGAGATTGCATAATTAGTTTCAAGCACAAAATAGTTTGTTCCACGTTAAAATCGGCTTTAGGATTTTAACAACAATCTTTACGAAAACAGCCTTAATAAAATAATTCCTGTTCCAGTGCGTCGCGGTCAATTAAATAGAATCCATCTTCGCACTGATTAATGTAGTTTTTCTTTTTTAGATGGTTAATGGTTCTGCTGACTGTTTCCCTAGAGGTGCCAATCATGTTCGCCAGCTCACGATTTGTAAATTGTGTTGTTAGCTGATACCTGCTGCCAACTTGATCACCGTTGGACTGACAAAGTCTAATAAGAAGTAATACAATTTGTTCAAAGGTATTATGGAGGACCTGCGCCTCTAACCTTCCTTGGAGGTCAACAATTTTCTCTCCCAACACCTTAAAAAGCTTGATACAGAGTTCAGGATTAGCAATTAGGGTTTCTTCAAATTTGTCTATTGGTATAACAATAAGATTTGCCTCTTCTAATACCTCTGCATGTGCGGGAAAGTTTCCTTCCCTGAAAAACCCTGCATGTGGAAACATTTCACCAGGTTCAAGTATCGACACAATTTGTTCCTTACCTGAAAAGTCTGTTTTATAGATTTTGATTTTTCCTGAATGGATAAAAAATACCCGATCAAGTGGATCATCCTGCATAAATACATACATTTTCTGTCTATAAAAGCGAGTCAATGCAATTTTAATAAAGGGCACAAGCTCACTATCCGATAATTCTTTAAATAGAGGGACATCTGATAATCTTTTTTTTATGTCCTCTTGCTTCATTAACATCACCCTCGTATGAGTAATTCTTGATTACCTTTATTTTAGCAATGTTTGAATAACAATTATGTGACCTCCATCATAGATAGCAAATTTATTGAAAATAATTCTCAGGTTGTATGTGGTGAATATCACAAGCTAAACATGAAGAGATTCACTTTGTGACTTTCTTATGAACGATAGAATACGTAAGGTAATGAAACGAGAAAGGATGACAGAAATGGAAATACAGCGGGGGACAAAAACGAACAAAGTGGTTAAGGAAAATCGAAATGCATTGTTAAAATCCATTTTGATTATTACTATATTGCTAAGTTTCACTGTTTTGTTGGTTGGCGGTTATTGGATTTTTAAGGAGCAAGCACCAAGGCCATTAGAAATAACCAATGAAACAGGGAAAGTGCTTTTTACAAAAGAGAGTATAATGGGAGGACAAGCAGTCTTCCAAAAGTATGGGTTAATGGATTATGGAACAGTTTTAGGTCATGGTTCGTATATGGGGCCAGATTATACAGCTGAATCTTTGAAGATTTATACAGAAGGAATGCAAGACTTCAAAGCCGATGAAAAATTTGGTAGTAATTTTGCTTCTTTATCTGAGGATGAGAAGTCTATCATTAAAAATAATGTTATAAAAGAAATGCGTGAAAATCGTTATGATAGTAACACAGATACAATGGAACTAACAAATGCTCAAGCCTTTGGGCTTGAAAAAGTGAGAGAATACTATAAGGAAATCTTCACCTTAGGTGATGGCTGGGGATTAAAAAAGAATTTGATCAAGGAATCAGATATGCCGGCAAATGACCGTGCCTATGTTGCTGAAGGTGATCAGATCGAACAAATTGCTGACTTCTTCTTCTGGACGGCATGGCTTTCAAGTACTGTCCGTAAAGGGGATAAAATCACTTATACAAATAACTGGCCATATTATGAAGACGCAGGTAATCATATGTCGTTCTCTGCCATCCTTTGGAGCGGTGTCAGTGTGACGTTATTAATTCTCTTTATTGGTATTATATTGTGGGTGTTCTATCGTTATCATTTAGACATGGACAAGGCATATAAGGAGGGGGATTTCCCACAAATAGACCTGAAGAAAATTCCCCTAACGCTGTCACAAGTAAAAACTGGAAAGTATTTTGTTATCGTTGTGGCATTATTCTTTGTCCAAGCTATGCTTGGTGCACTATTAGCTCACTATTATATAGAACCGGATAGTTTCTTTGGAATCAAATGGATTCATGATATTCTTCCGTTTAATATCACAAAAGGCTATCATTTGCAGCTGGCAATCTTTTGGATTGCAACGGCTTGGTTAGGAATGGGTATTTATATAGCACCGCTTGTTGGTGGCTATGAGCCAAAAAAACAAGGACTATTGGTAGATATTTTGTTCTGGGCATTAGTTGTCCTCGTTGTTGGCAGTATGATTGGCCAGTGGCTGGGTGCAAACGGTTATCTAGGAAACAATTGGTTCCTCCTTGGGCATTCTGGCTGGGAATATATTGAGTTAGGACGTTTATGGCAGATTATCTTGATAGTAGGAATGCTCATTTGGCTATTCATCGTATATCGTGGACTTAAGAGCGGCTTAAAGCGTGAGAGTGATAAAGGTGGACTCATCCATTTATTGTTCTACTCCGCAATTGCTGTACCTGCATTCTACATCTTTGCTTTATTAATCAACCCTGATACAAGCTTTACGTTTGCTGACTACTGGCGCTGGTGGATTATTCACTTATGGGTAGAAGGTATTTTTGAAGTGTTTGCAGTGGTTGTGATCGGATTCTTAATGGTTCAAATGAAGCTTGTAACTAAGAGTTCTACGGTAAAAGCACTTTATTTCCAATTAATCTTGCTATTAGGAAGCGGCGTCATCGGTATTGGACACCATTACTATTACAACGGTTCCGCAGAAATTTGGATTGCTCTTGGAGCTGTTTTCTCTGCGCTTGAGGTTATTCCCTTAACGCTCCTAATCCTAGAAGCTTACGAGCATTATAAGGTAATGAAAGATGGAGGTAATAACTTCCCTTATAAAGGTACATTCTGGTTCTTGATCTCTGTTGGTATCTGGAATTTAGTTGGAGCAGGGGTAATGGGCTTCTTAATCAATCTGCCAGCTGTAAGTTTCTTAGAGCACGGACAATTCTTAACTCCGGCACATGGACATGGCTCAATGATGGGGGTTTACGGAATGTTCGCTTGTGCGGTCCTATTATACTCATTGCGAAATATCGTTAAACCAGAAGCATGG
Source organism: Neobacillus canaveralius (assembly GCF_047237705.1). NCBI lineage: Bacteria > Bacillati > Bacillota > Bacilli > Caryophanales > Bacillaceae > Neobacillus > Neobacillus canaveralius. The sequence continues at coordinate 1,996,856 of NZ_JBDFLL010000001.1, forward strand.
AATGATAAATGGGTTAAAATCAGCTGTATTGCACTTAACGCAGGTCTTGCAGGGATGGTTTTTGTTTCACTGCTTCCAGTTGGACTTATTCAATTAAAAGAAGCGTATAATCATGGTTATGCCGCATCTCGTTCCGCTGAATTCCTTCAAAAGGATATTGTGCAAAGCATTTTAACATGGCGTGCAGTTCCAGATACAATTTTCTTAATTGGTGTTGTTGTGTTACTTGCATTCAGTTTGAAGGCACTCTTCAATCTTCGTAAGCCAACACATAAGGAAGAAGAGCAGCTCCCTGTGAAAGATTTAGCATTAGACGAAGACTAATCATAATGGAAAAATCCGCAAGGGCTAAGCTTGCGGATTTTTTTCTTGTTTAGATTCGTAGCATTCAAAGCAATACAACTTACCGTCGTCAGATTTTACGCCGTTAAAGAAACCTTCTAAACAATAAATCTCTTTCTTACACGAGGTGCAGTAGCCTATCAATTCTTTCATCCTTTGTTTCCCCTCCCGTCACTATTAGCAAAATCATCCTAATGTTGTTTACATTTTACAACAGAATTAATTTTCTCGTATCTTTTCATCATTAGATTTTCAGAAAAATATGATAAAATACAAATGGTTAGTAAAAAGGGGGACTTATTATGAGAATGACTCCAGAGCAAGTAGAAAAGAAGTTTTTAGAATATGTTAGGAAAATGAGTGCCTATAATGAAGCACTTGGGTTGATTTATTGGGACCTAAGGACTGGGGCTCCAAAGCAGGGAATGGATCAGCGGTCTGAAGTAATTGGCATGCTTTCGTCTGAAGTTTTTAAAATGTCTACCTCTGAAGATATGGCAGCATACATAGCAACGCTCTCGAAAAGTCAACTATCTGAAAAGACAGCAAAAATTCTTGAAGAATGTAAAAAAGAATACGAACGCAACAAAAAAATTCCTGCTGACGAATACAAGGAATATGTTATCCTCCAATCCAAAGCAGAAACTGTCTGGGAACAGGCAAAGGAACAGTCCGATTTTGGCTTGTTCAGACCTTACTTAGAAAAACTGGTTGCAACGACAAAACGTTTTATTACTTATTGGGGTCATAAAGCAAATCCATATGACGTGTTGTTGGATTTATATGAACCCGGTATGACAGTAGAAGTCCTTGACCAGGTTTTTGGAGACTTAAGAGAGAAAATTGTTCCGTTGGTCAAGCAGATAGCTGATTCTTCTAATAAACCTAAAACAGAGTCCCTGTTTAAATCCTTTAAAAAGGAGAAACAGAAGGCATTAAGTTTGGAAATCCTTGCAAAAATGGGTTATAACTTCGATGCTGGCAGACTCGACGAAACGGTGCATCCCTTCGCTACCGGCTTAAATCCGGGGGATGTCAGGGTTACAACTAATTATGATGAGCAGGATTTCCGTACAGCTGTTTTCGGAACCATTCACGAAGGCGGTCACGCATTATACGAACAAAATATCTCAAAAGACTTGATTGGTACGCCTTTATGCACGGGAACATCAATGGGTATCCATGAATCGCAATCGCTGTTCTACGAAAATATTGTCGGTCGCAGTTTTTCTTTTTGGAAAAATAACTATGAACTATTAAAGACTTATGCAACTGGTCAGTTTGATGATGTTACAATTGAAGATTTTTACCGAGCTGTAAATGAATCGAAGCCTTCGCTGATTAGAATTGAAGCAGATGAATTAACATACCCTCTCCATATCATTATTCGCTATGAAATTGAAAAAGGCCTATTTAACGGTGAAATAGAGGTGAAGGACCTTCCGAAGGTCTGGAATAAATTATATCAAGAATATCTAGGCATTACGCCCAAGAATGACGCTAAAGGTGTGCTTCAGGATGTCCACTGGGCAGGAGGGAGCTTTGGGTATTTCCCGTCGTATGCGCTGGGGTACATGTATGCTGCGCAGTTTAAAAACAAAATGCTTGAAGACCTGCCTAACTTTGACCAACTGTTAGAAGAAGGAAATTTGCTGCCGATCAAGGACTGGCTGACGAAGAATATTCACCAATATGGTAAGCAGAAAAAGCCATTAGAAATCCTTCATGATGTAACAGGGGAAGGTTTAAATGCTCAATATCTAATCGATTATTTGTATGAAAAGTATGGAAAAGTATATCAATTAAGTGAATAGAAGCTGAGGGAAGGGAAAGAACATTTCCCTTCTTCTTTATTTCATAAAGGTGTGTGTGCGATGGGGAAAATCGGTCCAATTATGATGATTGCCGTAAGTGCAGCTTTGTGGGGAATCATAGCCATTTTTGTTAGAAAGCTAGCACTTTTAGGGTTTACTTCAATGGAGATTGTTACTTTGAGGGTAATAACAGCTGTTTTATTACTTGGAATGATCGGCATAACAAAATATCCGGGACAAATAAAAATACATTTTGCTGATATTAAATACTTTATTGGAACTGGGATTTTCAGCATTGTCCTATTTAATTGGTGTTATTTTACTTCCATTAATAAATTGAGTCTATCTTTTTCTGTTATTTTACTGTACACTGCTCCAACATTTGTCGTTGTCCTTTCTTATCTATTTTTAAAGGAAAGTATGGATAGCAGAAAAATTTTCTCAGTCATTGGGACTTTGATAGGCTGTGTTTTAATTGTTGGAGTAAGTTTCAAGTATACACCATCAATGAATCTGGTTGGAATTCTAACAGGACTTGGTGCAGGCTTCGGATACGCTTTATATACTATATTCGGCAAATTTGCGTTAGCAAAATATCGACCATTCACGGTTACTTTTTATACCTTTTTAGTGGCTGCAATCCCGTTACTTCTATTTACCGACCTTTTTGAAAATAGAAATATGCTGGTTAGTGGAGAAGTCATCCTTTACGGAGTAGGTTTGGGGTTATTTCCAACAGTTATCGCTTACTTCTTATATACTAAGGGACTAGAGAAAATGGAGAGCAGTAAGGCTTCGATTATCGCGACTGTAGAGCCAGTTGCGGCTACGCTGCTAAGTGTTTTCTTATATAAAGAAAACTTTGGAATGCTGCAATTTGTTGGTACTGTCATTATTCTGTTATCGTTATTCTGATAAATATGCCGAAAGCAAACTATAAAATAAATAAAAACAAGGCTTCAGCATAAATGAAGCCTTGTTTCATGGATATTACCAGGAATTCCAAGTTTTAAATCCTGGTGATCCAGGAGGTGCATTTTGAATCATATCGATAAATGGTATAGTGTAAGCGAATAGGATTAGGGCTGCGGTAATGCCAAGCCATAATTTCCAGTTTTCAAATATCATTGGTGCTTTTTCTTCTAGATTCTCTGCTTCACCAACAGGGAATTCTTCTTCTCCTTTAGGTGCAAAGAATGCAAGGTTAACAAAGATAATAATCATTAAAATGATTCCAAGGAATAGAATTGATCCGCCAACTGCTTGTGCAATTTGGTAAGGAATCCATTCAGCTGCTTGAGCTGAATCTCCGTAAGTAGAGAAGGCTGAACGTCTAGGACCGCCTAGAAGTCCTTGGAAGTGCATAGCACCTGACATAAACGCCATTCCGATGAACCAAACCCAACCTTGAATAATTCCTAATTTGTTCATTGCTTTCGTTAATTTTCGACCAGTTAAGTGTGGTACCAACCAATAAGAGATACCAAAGAACGTTAACACAACTGAGGTTGCAGCAGTTAAGTGGAAATGGCCAGTTACCCAAATTGTGTTATGAACGACTTGGTTCATTTGGTTGGAAGCATTGATTATACCTCCGGCTCCAGCAGGGATAAAACTTGCCATTCCGATAAATGGAACGGTAAAACGAGCGTCATTCCAAGGTAAAACCTTAAACCAGCCAAAAAGTCCTGTGGCACCTTTAGAACGGCCAAATCTCTCAAAGGTTGCGAATAAAGAAAATGCCGTCATCAATGATGGAATAATAACCATAAAAGTAAGAACAACCTGTAAAAATTTCCACGCTGGATCAATACCGGGTTCCATTAGTTGATGGTGGAAACCGACTGGAATTGAGAAAAGTAAAAATAAAATAAAGGACAGACGTGCTAAAGAATCTGAGAATATTTTTCCGCCAATAATTTTTGGAACGATCGCATACCAGCACATATAGGCTGGAAGTAACCAGAAATACACGAGCGGGTGTCCGAAATACCAGAACAAGGTACGGCTAATTAACACATCGACAGTGTCAACTAAGCCGAGTGACCATGGAAGTAACTGGAATAAAACAGTTGACGCGACACCTAATGTAGCTACAATCCAAAGCACTGTATTAATCACAGCCATAAAACTTAACAGTGGGCTTGGTTTACCTGGGTTTTCCTTGCGCCATTTTGCATAAGTCATAATTTGGGCTGCTCCGTCAAGCCAGCTTCCAACCACCACGAATGTCATCCCTACGTAGAAAATCCAATGGGCTTTTAATGGTGCATAGAACGTATAAAGAACAGAAGCCTCTTTCAATAAAACCATGGTCGCAGCCATGAGTGTTCCAACTGTCATTACCCAAAAGCCAATCCAGCCGATCCGACGTGCTGCTGGTGAGTGAGTACCTGCTGTACGGCTGACAGCAGCATATTGAAATCCCATAATAAAGAATGTTGTTAAAACAAGACCCATTAAAACACCATGTACGGTTAAAATTTGATAATAATCAATACCCCATGGAAGCTCAAAACTACCAGAGCGGACAAGGGTTTGCAGTAATCCCATTAGACCGCCTAAAGCTAATGCGATAAAGGCAACATAAAAGTGTGCCATCGCAAGCTTTCCATCACGTGGATCAACTTTTAATTTTGCTGTTTGGCTGCTCATTATTTAACCACCTTTATCTTTGAACTCATTAAGTGGTGACCCGTACCGCAATACTCATTACAAACCACTAAGTATTCGCCTTCTTTATCGAAGGTTGTAACAAATTCGTTTACATAACCTGGTTCTAGCATCATATTTATATTCGTGCCAGCTACTTGGAACCCATGGACAACGTCTTTGGTTGTCGCAATAACTTTTACTTTTGCTCCAAGTGGAACTTCCACTTCGCCAGGATTGTAGAAGAAAGCCGAAGCAACATACACTAATTCATAGTCCCATTCTTTTCCTTCAACCTTGTTTAATCCAGGTTTATCGAATGGAGCCTCCGTATCAACTTTTTTTGGATCAATCGTAGTTAAGCAGCTAGGCGGCTTGTTCCCTAAATAAAAAGCGCTTACACCTACAACTGATAAGAAAACCACTAGTGCGCCTATACCGAATATAAGCCAAATTTTTTCAAACTTATGCATATGCATGGTTTTTTCCCCTTTCCCTCTCTAAAAACGGTCTAAAAATAAGAAGTAGACACTTACCCATGTGACAACTATAAAGATTCCCAAAAAGAAAACGGACGCTAATGTCCCTTTAAGAGAAGAGCTGTCTTCAATTTCTGTTTTTTTGTTTGTTTTCAGTTCCGCTTTCGCCATCCCCCAAGACTCCCTTCAGAATAATTAAATTAAATAATAAGTTCTCTTTCATAATACAAAACAATTGTGAAGAAAAAATAACAAAATTAACAGTTCACAAAATGTTCATTCCTAAGATAAGTACTATGTTAATAGTAATAAATTGATATAACAGTGATTTATATCACAATAGTAGTGCTGAACATGTGGCTAAATTGTGAACTATCACTTATTACCTGTGATAAAAGTAATTGATTATGTCTGTTATGATATAAAAAGCCTGTTTTATCAATAATTGTCACAAATTTGAAACTTTTTCATAGAATAATAATAGATGTATCTAAATTTTGAGAAGCGAGCGTGTTACGAATGGAAAAATATTATTGTGAACCATGCCGTCTCCTCTATGACCAAATTGAATATTGTAAAGTCTGTGGGTCCTTAGCAGAAAAAAAGATCAAAATTGAGGTTCAAGCCCAATCAGAAAACAATAAAAATGATAAAGCGCCGTAGTCAGGTGCTTTTTATTTGTTGAAGTGAGAATAACTATTCAAAGCTTTTATGAAAAATGGAAAAGTTTTCGTAATGATTTAGCCACAGCATTTCAGTTATAATCAAAGAGCACAACAACAACAACCTTCAAAACGTTGGCTTCCCTCAAGCAGGGAAGCTTTTTTTTGTACATAAATCTCCTTATTTTGGTAAAAATACCATTACCTACATTGAAGGAGAATAAACCAATGCCAACGATTCTTTCAGTAGCAGAAGCACTTCCGGAGTTTGAAATAAAACAAGAACAAGCAATTGACTTTGCCAGAGAACTTTTTTCAGAAAGATTTAAGGATATCGAAAGGCTGCTTAAAGCCTTCCAAAACGGACAAATAGAAAAAAGACATATCGTAAAAAATATTGAGTGGTATAGAGTGGACCATTCATTTGCAGAAAAAAACAATGCTTATATTGAGTCCGCTGTGACACTAGGAATGCAGGCGATTAAGAACTGCCTTAATAATGGGACATTTTTAACGAGAGAAATACATTGTGAAGAAATTGATGCGATATTTTATATTTCAACTACGGGTATGGCAACTCCCAGCATTGAGGCAAGAATCATGAACCTATTGCCATTTGGGGAGCACACCAAAAGAATCCCCATATGGGGGCTTGGATGCGCTGGAGGTGCTGCTGGATTATCACGGGCATTTGAATATTGCAAAGCCAACCCAAATTCAAAGGTATTAGTGCTTTCGGTTGAACTCTGCAGTTTAACCTTTCAAAGGAACGACTTTTCAAAGAGTAATTTAATTGGGACCTCACTATTTGCCGATGGGGTTGCATGTGCATTGATTTGTGGTAATGAGGTAAACCTTGATGATCTATGCGCTAAAAAGACTGCACCAGCCATTATTAATACTCAATCTACGTTAATGCCAGATTCCCTAGATGTTATGGGCTGGGATATACGGGATCAAGGATTGTTCGTTGTCTTTTCTAGAGATATCCCGAGTATTATTGAGGAGTGGCTAAAACCTAATGTTAGTAAATTTTTAAATGAGAATGGACTCCGGCTCCCTGAGATTGACCATTTTATTGCACATCCTGGCGGGAAAAAGGTGATTGAAGCTTATATCAAATCATTAAAAATACCTGTTTCGATGACCGACATTTCTCTCGAGGTGTTAAAGCAATTTGGAAACATGTCGTCGGCAACGATCATGTACGTCCTTAGACGATTTATGGAAATGGGTGGTGATGCGGGGTCCTACGGACTTTGCACCGCTCTAGGTCCGGGATTTAGTTCAGAATTGCTTTTACTGAAATGGGGGTAAATGATGATTCCTTTTTTAATATTTATTTCTGTTATGATTATTCAACGTTTACTTGAGTTAGTGATTGCTCGAAGAAATGAGAAATGGATGAAGGAACAGGGTGCGAGAGAATTTGGTTTAAAGCATTATCAATTTATTGTGCTGATGCATTCGTTATTTTTTGTTGTATTCATTTTTGAGAAAATTAGCTTTTTCCGTGAGCTATTACCATTTTGGCAGCTGTGTGCGGCAGTTTTTGTTTGTGCGCAGTTGATTAGAGTTTGGGCGATTTCGTCGCTTGGACGATTTTGGAATACAAAAATCCTTGTTTTACCAAATGTTGAGGTCGTGAGAAGAGGTCCATACCGTTTTATCAAACATCCAAATTATTTGGTTGTCTCGATTGAACTTTTGGTCGTACCATTGATGTTCGGTGCATACGTGACAGCTTGTTTGTTTACGATATTAAATATACTCATGCTGTCAATCAGAATACCAGCAGAGGAAAAAGCACTGCGGGAACTAACTGAATATGAAAGCTATTTAGGTAGTTGTAATCGGTTTCTGCCAAAATTGTTAAATAAATATGACAATTAACTTAAGTGTATTGAAAATGATTATCAGCTGTGATATTCTATTTTTAAAGAAGAATGAAAATCATTCTCATCACAGTTGAGCGGATAGGAAGGTGTAAATATGGCTTTTGCTTTGGTAAGTGGAACGGTAATCATATACGCATTTGTCATGAAGCACGTCTTAAAAAATGTGACACATTAAGAATATAGGTTGTTATAAAGCCAAGGAGAAATCCTTGGCTTATTTTTTTTAGGGCTCCAGTGACCGAAGAACATACGGAAAAGGCATTTGGATCAATGCATGAAGTCTGGAGTGACCGTAGAACATGATGAAAAGACTTTTTGGTCAATGCAGGTAGTCTGGAGTGACCGAAGAGCAAGGGGAAAAAGAATTTGGGTAACTCCATGTTGGCTGGAGTGACCGAAGAGCATGGAGAAATAGAATTTGGGTAACTCCATGGTGGCTGGAGTGACCGTAGAGCAAGGAGAAAAAGAATTTGGGTAACTCCATGGTGGCTGGAGTGACCGAAGAGCATGGGGAAATAGAATTTGGGTAACTCCATGCTGGCTGGAGAGACCGAAGAGCATGGAGAAATAGAAGTTGGGTCACTCCATTGTGGCTGGAGTGACCGAAGAGCATGGGGAAAAAGAATTTGGGTAACTCCATGGTGGCTGGAGAGACCGAAGAGCATGGAGAAATAGAATTTGGGTCACTCCATTGTGGCTGGAGTGACCGAAGAGCATGGAGAAATAGAATTTGGGTAACTCCATGGTGGCTGGAGTTACCGAAGAGCATGGAAAAATAACATTTGGGTAACTCCATGGTGGCTGGAGTTACCGAAGAGCATGGAGAAATAGAATTTGGGTAACTCCATGGTGGCTGGAGTGACCGAAGAGCATGGGGAAAAAGAATTTGGGTAACTCCATGGTGGCTGGAGTCTCCGAAGAGCATGGAGAAATAACATTTGGGTAACTCCAGCGGGTCTGGAGTAACCGAGAAGCAAATTAAAATGCATTTTCGGTCACTCCACTATAGTCAAATTTTATTTATAATAAGTAACGTGTTTTAACCCCATTTTCTGGTAATGTTTCTTCAATATCCGCCTAATCTGTTTCCTAGATTCAATTACCTTAAACCACTCAAATATCAAATTTGTTGTTATCTTTATATCTGGAAAGAGCAGCTGAAGTTCCCCCACGGCCCGTAAGATGGCGTCATCCACGTATTCCAAACACCCGCATGAATGACAGATGAAAATCTTCCCATCAAACGAAACTGCATAGGAATGGCACAACATAAAGCTGGGGCCTTTCTTCAGTTGATAAAAATCGTATGGCGGTAATCGTGAATAGGGGGAAGTCGTTTTATGTTCCTTCACTAAATCTTCGGCTAGCTTATAATGGTCATCGGTTAGAATAGAACTTCTCTTATTTAATTCTTCGAAATATTTAGCGTGCTGAGTGGGATATATAATCGGCTTGTCCAGTGGCGCTTGGTAGAGGGTGAATGAAGGATTGACAAAGAAAACATTTGATTTTAAAGAAATAGAGTATTTTTTCTTTTGGAGAAACTGGAGTAGCAATGTGTTGCTTTTCTTTATTTGGTCAAGGGGATTCTGGATCACAGTATCATTCATCGCATGGAACTGATCAGATTTATAATAAAAATCCCCCTCAAAATTTTTCACTTCACAAGGAAAATGGGTCCCTTGGCTAATTAGAAAGGAATCTAGTTGAAAAGTGGTAGAGTTCGTCTCCAAGAGTAAATCATTCAATATAAGAAACTTATTTGGATCAAGCCCTTCCGTAAATTGATCAAACATCACCTCACCTTGGAATCCTTTTTCAAGATTTGCATAAAGTAATTTCTCTTTACTTGGTAAAATCGAACGATAACTCAACAACCTAAAAATCTTCAACTCATCTGACTCTTTACGTTCCCTAAATGCCATAATCCACTTCCTTCCTCTTTTCTTTAATTGTAACCAAGGAATAAAATAAAAGAAGTGAATATTATGTTAACAATTTTGTTTTCAAGATAGGAAAAGTTTGAATTATCGTATAAAATATAAAATATTACAAAGTTGTGAACAAGGGGAAAAGACTATGGTGCAAACGGCGATTACACAAGAAACCATTCAATCACTCAAAAATAAGATCCTTGCTTTATATGAATATCTTATTGAACAAGGTGATACTGAAAACGCAGAAAAAACAAAGCAGTTAGCAAAGAAACTGCAAAATAGGGAGTTTATGATTGCATTTTGCGGTCACTTTTCAGCTGGAAAATCAACGATGATTAACAAAGTGGTCGGTGAGAATTTGCTGCCATCGAGCCCGATTCCCACCAGTGCTAACCTCGTCAGGGTAAAGTCAGGTGAGGAATATGCGAAGGTTTTTTTCAAAAATGAAAAGCCGCGGGTGTATTTAGCACCATATGATTATGAATTAGTAAAGAAATACTGCAAGGATGGCGACCAAATCGAGGAAATCGAAATAAGCCATGCAGACTCACAGTTGCCACCTAATACCGTTATTATGGATACACCTGGAATCGATTCTGCTGATGATGCACACAAGGTAGCAACAGAATCAGCTATTCACCTGGCAGATTTAGTTTTATACGTGATGGATTATAACCATGTTCAAGCGGAGCTGAACTTTTTATTCACAAAGGAGTTAACGGAGGCAGGAAAAGAAGTTTATCTCGTTATTAACCAAGTTGATAAGCATAAAGACGAAGAGCTCTCATTCCGCCAATTTCAAGAAAGTGTCACGGATTCATTTGCTGCATGGGGAGTCAAGCCTGCGCGCATCTTTTATACTTCATTAAAGTTTCAAAATCATAAACTGAATGAATTTGATGAGTTAAAAACATTTATTGGACAGAAATTGCAGAATAAGGACCAACTTCTACAGCAATCGGTTTTCTATTCACTGAAAAAGATAGCTCAGGATCATCTTGAACAAGAACGTAATAAAAGGGAAGAAGAACTTCAGCCTATTTTTGAAATGTTAAATGAGCTGCCAGAGGAAGAAAAACAGCAATTAACACAAACCTATCAATCCATCAGTGCAAACCTAAAGACGCTTGAAAAAGGGGTTGAGGAAACAGAAAAAGAAATAGACCAAGAAATAGCAAAGATTTTAAACAATGCTTATTTAATGCCATTTCAAACAAGAGAATTAGCTCAAAGCTTTCTTGAAGCCTCACAGCCAGAATTTAAGGTAGGTTTTCTTTTCTCTAAACAAAAAACACTGGAGGAAAAGAATGCGCGGTTGGATCAGCTGTATAAGGACCTTCAGGATAAAACCAAATCACAGCTTGAATGGCACCTCCGTGAATATCTAATTGCAATTCTCAAGAGCAATAGCCTAGATGAACAAGAGCTGCTAAATAAAGCACAATCGTTTTCTATTGAAGTTCCAATCGATTTAATTGTTCAAACTGTTAAACAAGGAGCCAGAGTTTCTGGTGAATATGTGCTTCATTACACAGAGGACTTGGCGAACGGAATAAAAAAAATTGCACGAGAGGGCATTTTAGATTTTAAACATGCGCTCATGCCTGTACTAGCAGCAAAAACAAAATCTTTGACACAGGTGTATCAAGAAGAGTTTAAAAGTATAGAAAAATATGTGGGCGCGCTATCTGAAAAAAACAACTTTGAAAAAGAAACAGTCACAAAAAAAGCTGCAGTTGCCAGGTTGGTAAATGAATCAGTTGAAACTAAAAGTGACGATTATTTGCTATTTAAGCAAGAGGAAGAGGATGCTGAAGTAGTATATGGTACGTCTCTTCCGGAGACAGAGTCTGTTCAAAAGAATAAGCCAGTGCCATCTGTAACTCACGAAGAAAACACTGTAACCAAGAAAAATGAAACGGAAAAAGCAAGAAGTAATTTACAAAGCATGGTAGTTCGATTAGATCAATCTGCGAAGCTTATTGACAGTCTGCCTGGTTTTCAAAAACTAGCTAAGGAATTGGAAGACAAAGCAGACCGTTTAGCTCACAAAGGGTTCACGGTCGCATTGTTTGGCGCATTCAGTGCTGGAAAATCTTCTTTTGCCAATGCGCTGATGGGGGAAAGGGTACTTCCGGTATCACCTAATCCGACAACAGCGGCCATTAATAAAATTAAGCCTGTAACCGATCAATATCAGCATGGCACAGTGCTTGTGAAGTTTAAGGAAGAAAACGCCATGCTTGAGGATGTAAACCGTTCATTGAAGTTATTTGATTTGCAAACTACTGCCTTAGAAGGCGCCTCAAAAGAAATTGATAAGGTCATGCTCGAAAAAGGGCAGGAAGGTGTAGCGGAAAAGACACACTATGCATTTCTACAAGCATTTAAAAGCGGCTTCCTCCTCCATGGAAAACAGCTCGGATCAGTTTTGGAAACGGACTTAAACGAATTTGCTGATTTCGTGGCGTTGGAAGAAAAGTCTTGCTTTGTTGAATGGATTGAGCTGTACTATGATTGTGAATTGACTCGCAAAGGAATTACCCTTGTTGATACACCAGGGGCGGACTCGATTAATGCCCGCCATACAGGAGTAGCTTTCGACTATATTAAGAACTCGGACGCGATTTTGTTTGTTACGTATTATAACCATGCCTTTTCAAAAGCGGACAGAGAGTTTTTAATACAGCTTGGTCGAGTTAAGGAATCCTTCCAGCTTGATAAAATGTTCTTTATTATTAACGCGATAGACTTAGCTGAAAATGAGGAGGAGAAGGAAACCGTTGCGGAATATGTAACAGACCAATTAATAAAATATGGGATTCGCAAACCACACCTCTATCCATTATCTAGTTTGTTAGCGCTGAAGGAAAAATTAGAACCAAACATAGATGCAAAGTCGGGCATGGAGAATTTTGAAGGCGATTTCTATCATTTTATTTCAAATGATTTAACGGAAATGGCTCTCACATCAGCGGGTAACGAATTAAATCGTGTACATGACTTAGTAGGAAAACTAATTGATAATTCGAAAGAAGACCAATCCGTTAAGGACAAAAAACGCACTGAAATTGAAAAACAAAAAGCGATGATTAAAGCTTTACTGGATAAACAAACACCAGAGGGTGTACAAAAACGAATGACCCAAGAGGGAGAAGAACTTCTTTACTATATTAAACAAAGAGTCTTTCTACGATTTGGTGACTTTTTTAAAGAAGCTTTTAATCCTGCAACCTTAAGAGATGACGGAAGAAATTTAAAGAAGGCAGTTCAATCAGCTTTAGATGAACTGTTAGAAAGTTTAGGCTTCGATTTCGCACAGGAACTCCGAGCCACAACAGTGAGACTGGATTCTTTTGCTGGAAAGGTTTTAACCGAATATTATACGGGCCTAACGCGCAGCATGAGCGAAATAAATAAAGACCTATCATTTTCAACTTTTGAGATGAAGCACGAAGGGGAAATCGAGTTTCCTTTAGCATTCAGGGATTTAAATAAACAGCTGTTTACAAAAGCATTGTCTTATTTTAAAAATCCAAAATCCTTTTTTGAAAAAAATGAAAAGAAGCTTATGAGTGATGAACTATTTAATATTTTAAATGTCCCAGCGGATGATTATCTCAAATCTGAAGGCCAAAAACTAGCAGAATATTACTTCGGTATTGTGTCCGACCAATTCGAACAATTAATCACCGAAATAGAGCAACAGGCAGACGATTTTTATTTGAGCCTTCTCACAGCTTTAGATGGGGGAGTATCCATCGAGAAATTACAAGAAGTTTACCGAAAATTGGAAGAGTCAACATATTAATTCACTGGGGGATTTCTATGAATTATATTATCGACAAGGAATGGCTGCTTAAAAATTTAAATGATTCTCATGTCCGTATTGTGGATTGCTCTTTTTCGTTAGCAGACTCTAACAAAGGCAGACAGGAATATGAAAAAAATCATATTCCTGGTGCCAGCTATTTTGACCTTGAAAAAGATTTATCCGGCGAGGTTTCCGAACATGGCGGCCGGCACCCATTGCCTAACATCGAAAAGTTTATTGATAAACTTGAACTAGCTGGGATTGATGAAAATACAACAGTAATCTCCTATGATCAAGGGGAAGGTGCTTTTGCCGCAAGGTTTTGGTGGCTATTGCAATATCTTGGACATGAAAAAGTGTATGTTTTGGATGGAGGCTTAAAAGGCTGGAATGAAGGGAATTACCCGGTTACATCAGATGTGCCCACTTTTAATAAAGCGACTTTTAAGCCGAAAATTAATCATGACCTGCTTGCAAGTATGGAGGAGGTAAGGACAGTGTCGGGTGGACAAGATTCCAAGTCAATCCTAATTGATTCTAGGGAAGAGAGACGATATTTAGGATTAGAGGAACCGATAGATAAAAAAGCTGGGAGGATTCCTGGGGCAATTAATAAACCATGGTTCGAAGGATTAAATTCCGGTTATTATAAGCAAGCTGAAGACCAAAAACACCGGTTCACAGACATTAAACCTGAAAACGAAATCATTGTTTACTGTGGTTCAGGAGTCACAGCAGCACCAAATTATCTGGCATTAAAAGCAGCAGGCTTTCAAAAGGTAAAACTTTACTTGGGAAGTTTTAGCGATTGGATTTCCTATCAGGAAAACGAAATAGAGTAAGTTTTTATGCTATAATAGTTTTCTAAATGATAGGAGGTCTATTTATGGAAAATCAAAAACCTTCACTTATGCTAGTTGATGGAATGGCGCTGTTATTTCGTGCTTTTTATGCTACGGCTGTAACAGGTCAATTTATGATAAATTCAAAAGGTATTCCTACAAATGGAATTCACGGATTCATTAAGCATTTATTCACTGCAGTTTCGTCCTTTAAACCTTCCCACGTAGCAGTTTGTTGGGATATGGGCAGTAAAACATTTCGCTCTGAATTATTTGATGCCTATAAAGGAAATCGTGGTGAAGCACCAGTGGAATTAATTCCTCAATTTGATTTGGTTAAAGAAGTAGTTGCCGCGTTTGATATCCCTAACATTGGGTTAGTAGGCTACGAAGCAGATGACTGTATTGGAACGATTGCGTTTCAAGCAAGAGAGCATGCACATGTTTCGATACTAACGGGTGACCAAGATATCCTTCAGCTGCTAGATGAAAGTATCTCCGTTATTTTATTGAAAAAGGGCTATGGGAATTATCTTGTTCATACACCTGATACCTTCTTTGAAGAAAAAGGCATCAAACCTCGTCAAATGATTGATTTGAAAGCATTAATGGGAGACCCTAGTGATAATTACCCAGGAGTTAAGGGCATTGGTGAGAAAACCGCACTTAAGCTTTTAAAGGAATTTGAGCATGTTGAGGGGATTATTTCTAATCTTGATCTTCTTTCAAAGTCTCATAAAACAAAAATTGAACAGGATTTAGAAATGCTTCATTTATCACGCATGCTTGCGGAAATTAAATGTGACGTTCCTGTAACGTGTGACCTT
The DNA here is from genome assembly GCF_047237705.1 of Neobacillus canaveralius. Lineage (NCBI taxonomy): Bacteria > Bacillati > Bacillota > Bacilli > Caryophanales > Bacillaceae > Neobacillus > Neobacillus canaveralius. The sequence goes on from NZ_JBDFLL010000001.1 coordinate 2,012,123, forward strand.
AATGAAGCTGGTCTGAAGATTGAGAAAGAAAAAGCTATAAATAAATTAAATGAACTGGAACTTCGTGGATTGCAGCGCATGTTGCCGCTTGAAGCCTCAATTGTTTCCTAATGCTTAGGCTGTCCCAAAAATGGGACAGCCTTTTCCATATTATTTAGTGTTGCTTTTTTTGGCAGCGTTTTCTAATTTACTCTTAGGGTCTTCTGTCATTTCCGCGTCCTGACCATAGCCCTGTGGATTGACTCCAGGTGCCTTGACACCGCGATTTCTTGAACCGTTTTTACTCACCGCTGTTCACCTCCCATTTTTTTAGTATTTCCACGCAAGAATAATAAAACTCAACTTTCTAAACAATAAAGATAAGAGGTGATAAAAATGAACAAAGGTGTTTATTTAGCCCTATCAAGTATTGCTTTAGCACAGGGCTTAAAGATTCCCATTCATTATTATAAAAAGAAAGAATGGCGCCCAGACCTCTTTTTCCAAACTGGTGGAATGCCAAGCTCTCATTCAGCAGGGGTTTCTACACTAACAACCTATATTGCGCTTCAACGCGGGCTGCCAACATTTGATTTTGCACTATCCCTCGTTTACGGGCTGATTGTTATGTATGATGCTCAAGGTATACGGCGACAAACAGGTGAACTCACCTTAAAAGTAAATTCCATGCAAGATTTAATGGAAAAAGTGGACAAAGAAGAAAGCGTAGAATTTGAACAGGAAGCTCCAAAAAAGTTAAAGGAAATGTTAGGACATCAGCCAGAAGAAGTAATTGGCGGTGCCATTCTTGGGGCAATAGTAGGAGTAGTTGGGCATTTATGTTCAAAAAAGGGTAGAAAATTGTCGAAATTTAAGTTAAAATCTGATAGTAGATGGTTTTAGATTGCTTGGAGAGGGATGGAGAAGCCAGTGCGAACAACTGATGAGTACTTGCACTACCTAGAAGGAAAAGGATTTCAATTTCAAGAGGATGCAATTGGGTTTATTTATTTCGGAAAACACTATACGAATGCTTCCGATGAATTGATTAATTCTGCGATAGAGATCACATTGAAAGCCCAAAAGAAATTTGATGGGAGCTTTTATGTGTCATTATTAGAAACCCTTGTTTCGAGCAAAATACAAACAAGAAATGCGGCTCTAAAGTTCGTTAAAGAAAGAGAACTAGTGGCAATATAAACAAAAATCCTCCCCTAAAAGGAGGATTTTTGTTTTACCCTTGAAAGCTTTTGTTTTTTCTAAGCAGAGGAAATTTGTTTGCAGGAAGCTCTGCAAAAATCATTCCTGCAAAAATAAGCAAGCAGCCAAATAGTGCACTAGCAGATAAGTGTTCATCAGCCAAATAATAACCGGTAATTGCTGCAAATACAGGCTCCATTGCGAATATTAACGCCACTCTTGTAGCGGTAGTGTATTTTTGAAAACTTGTTTGAATTAAAAATGCTAGCGCCGTAGCTAACACACTGGTGATTATTAAAGCTACAATGACATCTTGCGAAAGCAAAATTCCCACATTAAATGATTTTCTCCAATCTTCAAAAATAAAGGAGGAAAGGATTGATAATACAGCTACGGTGGAAATTTGAATCACCGTTAACAATAAAGTTGGATATTTGCTCGAGAACTTTCCTGTGAATATAATTTGAAGAGCAAAGCTAATCGCACAAATAAACACTAAAGCATCGCCAATATTTAAAGACGAAACGTCGGTCATTGTTAGCAGAAATAAGCCAATGGTGGCAATCGAAACTCCGACTACTGCATTTCTGCTTGGAAATTGTTTTAGCAAAAACATTGAAAAAAGTGGGACGAAGATGACACTTAACCCAGTTATAAACCCAGCTTTAGAAGTGGTTGTATATAATAAACCGAACGTTTGAGTGGCGTAGCCAAGAAATAGCCAGAATCCAATAAATACACCGGAAGCAAGCATTTTTAAATTCAATAATGCAATCTGCTTTCGTTCAAAGAGAAATAGCCATAATAAAAGCATAACTGCTGCAGCCAGAAAGCGAATTCCATTAAAGGAAAATGGTTCGAGCAGACTAATTGCATTTTGAACAAGAACAAACGTTGTACCCCAAATAAATGTAACAAAAGTAAGCTGATATCAGCAAAAATAGGCTTTTTCATGCTGCTTTATTCTTCCTCCAATATATTTTTTCGGATTGCTAGGCGGGCTAATTCATCCGCTACCTTATTTTCGATGCTTGGAATCCACTTCATAAAAAATAAATCAAATTGTGTGGTCAACTGTAAAGCTTTATCCAGTAACGGGGCATACAATTTGTTTTTGGCAAATTCCTTCTCAACACCTTTATTGACTAATTCTGAATCAGTTCGAAAGGATACAACTGAATGTGAATAGCCTTTTTCTAAGCAGATTTCTAACGCTTTAATAAATGCATGATATTCTGCCTCATGATTGGTCATTACCCCTAGTGGGATGGAATATTTTTCTGCTGTTCCATTCCCTTTAATAAATATTCCAGCACCGCTTGGTCCCGGGTTACCAGCACTGGCACCGTCGATATAAACTTCAATCAAAGCAGACCCTCCAGTTTCATAATAATTGAAAGTTTATCATAATCTAACACAAAACGCAGGAAATATATTTTTCCTATTTCTACTTTGTTGATGTGGGTATGCTAAGACTAGATGTTATAACATATTGTAAGAAAGTGCCAATCGATATTTATTACTTTTCAACTCAGAAATTTTTTAAGGAAGGTTGAAAATCATGAAATATAGACTTGAATGGAATTATAAAACTGGAAAAAATGAAAAAATACAATTTACCTCTGATTGGATATCAACTGAATTGGCAATACAAGCTGGTGAAGAGCTAGAAAAGCTGGGAAAAGCAAGTGATATTTATTTTTATGATGAGGTTGGTACATCGTGGATTTTAAAAGAACTGAAAAAGCTAGTTACTGAAATAGAAGATGATCCTCATGAAATTACTGTATATTTTGATGGTGGATTCCAAAAGGAAACCAATACTGCTGGTCTTGGAGTGGTTATCTTCTTTAAACAAGGGAAGAAGAAATATCGTATTCGTGCGAACGAAATGTTCAATGAAATGGAAACAAATAATGAAGCAGAATACGCAGCTTTATATTATGCATTAACGATTTTAGAGGAATTAGGTGTTCATCATCTGCCGTGTGAATTCAAAGGGGACTCTCAGGTTGTGTTAAAGCAATTGGAGGGAGAATGGCCATGTTATGAGGATGTGCTCAATGCCTGGCTCGATAGGATAGAAGAAAAAATCAAAGCACTATCTCTTACACCGAAGTACACGCCTATTCCAAGGAATGACAATAAAGAAGCAGATAAATTGGCGACACAGGCGTTAGAGGGGAAGGAAATTTTCGCGAAGACACAAATCATTTAAGGACGGGGTGCCGTAAACTCATGAAAAATTCAAGCAGAAAAGAACTGTTTAATCATGTTGAAACCCTATTGGCTGTCTATTGTAATGGCTGCTTTGTCCATCAACAGTTTAAACAAGAAGGCGGCAGGAGGTTCGCGCATCGCTTTTGTATTTCACAATGTACAGTAGGAGAAAAGCTGCAAGAATATGGGAAAAGGCTAACATGAATATCAGTTCTCGGCTTAGAAATGGTTCACTGAGGATATTTCGGCCAGGTGTCTGAGGAAAAGAGAAAAAAGGCTGACGGTATACGCCAGCCTTTGGTTGTTTGATGATTATAGTTTTACTACGTTAGCAGCTTGTGGTCCACGGTTTCCTTCAACGATTTCGAAAGAAACTTCTTGGCCTTCTTCTAAAGACTTGAAGCCTTCGCCAGTGATCGCGCTGAAGTGTACAAATACATCGTCTCCGCCTTCAACTTCGATAAAACCGAAACCTTTTTCATTGTTAAACCATTTTACTTTACCGTTTTGCATCTACTATTTCCTCCTAAGCCTTTGAAGGACACCTTGTAAAAAGTGCCAAAGATAAATATTATCATGACCACAAAGATAATATAAATACTATTCACTTAATGATACATGACGCTTTAAATATACATGAATATTTTTTGTCAGTCAAGGAAAGTAAGCGCTTTTTTACCCAGTAAAACGTATTTTCATGCAATCTACAAAATTAATAATTCTATCTGAACATAAATTTTTATCAGCCTCATATTCTTATAAAAATGGTTGATAAAGGGGTAGGAGTAATGTACCGATTTTCGATTGAGGGAGATGAATGGATTTTAAGATTCTCGCCGCAAGTCTTCATTGAGGCAGAAGAAAAACAAGTTGTCTTGATGTCTTTGCTTCAAATCGGAAATGATTTATCATCTTATTCACATGGTGATGCCTTTCTCATGTTCACGAAGAAAATAGGTGCAATTGTTTTTGATGTTGAAAGAATTCCATCATTTATTTTGACGGTATCGAATATCATTCCAGAAGAAAATTGGTATATGCAGGATTCAAATTTAAAATTAATACAATAATTACTGAAAAGGTGGTCAGAAATGATCACTTTTTTGTGTCACCTGTTAAAATTTTGACAAACATATTTTTATAAATAATGAAAATGTTTGCTAAGATATGCTTGTAAGTTATCCTCTGAATATCCCCTTTGTAACATCTGATTACCCACTCATACAATCCATATTTTGAATTTAAAAGCTTATCTCTACTAAATATAAACTATCCAAATGGGTTTATTGTAATTTTTTTATCCTTTACAAAAAGACGAATAAAGTGGGAAAATGAATGCTGGATGCTTTATCAAAAGGAGCAATCGTAATGAAATTAATTATTGCTGAAAAGCCAGATCAAGGTTCAACATTGGCTTCTATTTTTAAAAATAAAAAACAAAATGGTTTTATTGAGATTTTTCCAAACGATACTTTTACAAATGGTGCATACGTCACTTGGGCTATCGGACATTTATGCCAGTTGGTGAATCCAGAAGCCTATGAGCCAGGATGGAAGAAATGGTCGTTGGATAATCTGCCAATGATACCTGCTCAGTTCCAATATGAAGTGACGAAGGATAAAATAAAACAATTTTCTGTTATCCAAAAGCTTGTAAATAATCCAGCGGTAACAGAAATTATTCATGCGGGGGACGCCGGGCGTGAGGGAGAATTAATCATCCGTAATATTCTTCGGATTACGGGTTGCAGGAAGCCAATGAAGCGTCTATGGATATCATCTTTAACACCTAATTCGATTCGTGAAGGTTTTAATAAATTATTAGATGAAGATTATACTAGAAATCTATATTATGAAGCATACACCCGAGCTTGTGCAGATTGGGTAGTTGGAATGAATGCCTCAAGACTCTACAGCTTGCTTTTGCAAAAACAAGGCTTTTCTGACGTGTTTTCAGTTGGCAGGGTACAGACCCCCACATTGGCTCTCATCGTAAAAAGAGAATTAGAAATCGAAGATTTTAAATCTGAACCCTTCTGGGAGGTAATTGCCCATTTTAACATCGATGGCAAGAAATATAGCGGCAAATGGCAGAATGATGGAGAAACCCGAGTAAAAACTAAAGAAATGGCTGAGAAGGTTGCCGCGTTTTGCAGGGATAAGCCTGCAGAAGTATCAGATGTACAATCGGAAAGAAAAGAGTTTTTCCCACCATTACTTTATAATCTTTCTGCTCTTCAAGCTGAAGCTAATAAACGATATAAGTTTTCACCGAAGAAGACGTTAGATGTGCTCCAAAAACTTTATCAAAAAGGAAATGTATCCTATCCCCGCTCTGACTCGCGGTATGTAACGAAAGAAGAAGCAAATACATTCCCTGAAATCCTTACTAAGTTAAGTCATATCAATGGTTATGATAAATTCTTCCCGCTGCCAGTGGAATCAATTGCGGATAACAAGCGATATGTAAATGAAAAAAAAGTTACAGATCACTATGCCATTATTCCTACTGAACAAATTCCAAATGTTGAAAGATTGGACCCAGATGAAAAGAAGCTTTATGACCTCATTGTTACAAGTTTAATTGCCGCGCATTATCCGAAAGCAATTGCTGAATATACGACGGTGACAACTTTAGTAGATGGACGGGCGGTATTTCAATCAAAGGGAAAGGTCCAAATCGACGAAGGCTGGCGGAAGGTAATCAACCAAAAGGAAAAAGAGGATGAACCGTCTCTTCCCCAACTAGCAAAAGGGGAACAAGGGCGTACGGTCAAGGTTGATGTGAAAGAAAGCCAGACCCAGCCGCCAAAACGTTATACTGAAGGTCAGTTAATTACGTTAATGAAGACTGCCGGCAAGCATATTGAAGACAAGGAAATGGAGAAAATTTTATCTAAGACAGAAGGTCTTGGTACTGAGGCGACAAGAGCTGGAATTATTACCATGCTGAAGGACCGAAAATATATTGATGTAACCAAGAACCTAGTATATGCGACAGCAAAGGCTAGAATTTTAATTGAAGCTATCGGACAGGAAATTCTTGCTTCCCCGGAAATGACGGCAAAATGGGAGCAGAAATTAAAAGAAATTTCAGAGGGGGCGGCTTCTCCAAAGAATTTCATGGAACAAACGAATAAAATGGTCTCCCACTTAATCTCTTCAGGAGTAGGACATTCTGCTAATTGGGTCTTTTCAGAAGATATGCGTGAAAATTTTACCCCTAGTAAAAAGATGACAAAGGGTAAAGGCGGTACAAAACTGGGAAAATGTAAAAAATGTGACGGCTCCATTGTCGATAAAGGCAGCTTTTACGGGTGTTCTAACTATCAAAAAAACCAATGTAATTTCACAATTTCAAAAAAAATCCTCGGGAAAAATATTACCCAAAAGAATGTAAAACTTCTTTTATCTGGAGAGAAAACGGAGTTGATTGTAGGTTTTACGAATAAGGACAAAACCTTTAATGCAAGGCTTTTTCTTGATGAACAGGAGATGAGGGTTAAGTTTTTATTTGAAGAACAGAGTTCCAAAACTGTGACAAAGTGATAATTCAACTTGTCACTATTTTTTTTCTATAGTACACTTTTAAGAGAGTAATTTTTTTGGAGGTACGGGATGCCAACACCGAGTATGGAAGATTATATAGAGCAAATATATATGTTAATTGAAGAAAAAGGATACGCCAGAGTTTCAGATATTGCAGAGGCATTAGCTGTTCATCCCTCCTCAGTAACAAAAATGGTTCAAAAGCTAGACAAAGATGAATATCTTGTTTATGAAAAGTACAGAGGCTTCAGCTTAACAACAAAAGGGAATAAGATTGGAAAGCGCCTCGTATTTAGACATGATTTATTGGAACAATTTCTTAAAATCATCGGAGTAAAAGATGAAAATATATATAAAGATGTTGAAGGAATTGAGCACCATTTAAGCTGGGATTCAATTGAAAGAATCGTTGACCTCGTACAGTTTTTTCAAGAAGATGAAACGAGAATTGATGCTTTAAAAGAAATTCAAAAACAAAATGAAGCCGAATAAATACAAAAAGCATCTGGGGATTCCCAGGTGCTTTCTTTAGAATAAATTAGGATAATGGTCAAAGGATTGGTCTTGCAGAGGGCTTAGAACTAGTTTCCCATCGTAATCCTCCGCCGCCTGAACGCCTGTGATGATGCCGTTTGTAGCTTCCAGCAACGCTTTTTGATAGGAGATAACTCGACCTCCTGATGTGACAAAGCTGATAATGTCACCAAAATGGTTCCGATGCAGTCCTACTACTGTTTCCATAACATTTCCCCCCTTTGCTCGATATTCTTTCTATTATTTACGAAAAATAAACGAATAGTGATGATTAATTTAACAACGATTACCATAAAAAGACGTAAAAAAGAAGCATCGGTCCACACCGATGCTTCTTTGTTTACTCCCAATTGAAAGGAGTTTCTTGGTAAACGTAATAGTTGAGCCAGTTTGAAAAGAACAAGTGTCCGTGGGAACGCCAGCGATTAATTGGCGGTTGTGTTGGATCATTATTAGGAAAATAGTTTTCCGGAATATGAATTTGCTGCCCTCTGCTAATATCTCGATTGTATTCCAGTGCTAAGGAATCCGATTCATATTCCAAATGTCCAGTTATCATCACATGTTTTCGATCTCTGGAGGCAATAAGCAGTGCCCCCGCTTCTCGAGACGCGGCTAATAGGGTAAGCTCAGGGTTCTCATGGATTTCACCAATCGATACATCTGTATATCGAGAATGGGGAGCATAAAAATGATCGTCAAAACCACGCAGGAGTAAATCATTTTGCTCAAAAATCTGATGCTCATAAATTCCCGAACATTTTCGGGACAATTCAAATTTATCAATCCCATAATGATAAAATAGTGCAGCCTGTGCTCCCCAACAAATATGAAGTGTTGAGGTGACATTGGTTTTTGTCCAGTCCATAATTTCTGTAAGTTCTTCCCAATATTTTACTTGCTCAAACTCCATCAGTTCAACAGGCGCACCTGTAATAATCATTCCATCATATTTTTGATTTTTGACTTCTGAAAAAGTAGTATAAAACTGTTCTAGGTGCTGTTTGCTTGTGTTTGTAGATTCATAGGAATTCGTTTTTAAAAATTTTACATTTACCTGCAGTGGGCTGTTTCCCAATAGCCTTAATAGCTGCGTTTCTGCCTTTTCTTTTTCGGGCATTAAATTGAGAATAAGAAGCTTTAATGGACGGATATCCTGGCTGACGGCCCGTTCGTCGTCCATAACAAAAATATTCTCATTTTCGAGTATTTCTCGTGCAGGCAGCAACTTTGGAATGTTAATAGGCATGGTGCACTCCCCCTTATTTCTAATCTGTTAAGTCTAGTATTTTTTTAATATTTGGTCAATAACATTATAAACATTATATTAAATTCAGAAAAGAATAAAGTTTTGTCAAGAATATTACACGTAATAAATCGTTCATTTGATACAATAAAAGAGGTTAATAATTTTATGTGAATGCGAGGGATGATTTTTGCAAATGAAAACATCAGTTAAGTCCGACATTGAAATTGCACAAGAATCAACCATGAAGCCAATTTTTGAAATTGCTAAATCAATTGGTTTAAAGGAAGATGACCTCGAATTATATGGAAAATACAAAGCAAAAATTTCGTATGAAGCGCTTAGGAATATTGAAACAAATGAAAGTGGTAAAATCATTCTTGTTACTTCCATAAATCCTACGCCTGCTGGTGAAGGAAAATCAACGGTAACAGTTGGTCTTGGCGATGCCTTTAAACGCATTGGTAAGAAAGCCATGATTGCGATGCGCGAGCCATCACTGGGTCCTACAATGGGAATAAAAGGCGGTGCCACCGGCGGAGGTTATTCACAGGTATTGCCGATGGAAGACATAAACTTGCATTTTACTGGGGATTTACACGCGATTACTACAGCAAATAATGCCCTTGCAGCATTACTCGATAATCACATACAGCAAGGGAATGAGCTTAAAATTGATCAGCGGCGGATTGTCTGGAAACGCGCTGTTGATTTAAATGATCGTGCACTAAGAAAAGTTATTATCGGTCTTGGCGGACCACTTCAAGGGGTGCCTCGTGAAGATGGCTTTGATATTACGGTGGCATCAGAAATTATGGCCGTTCTATGTTTAGCTTCAGATTTGAAGGATTTAAAATTGCGATTAGCACGAATGGTTATTGCCTATAACGATAAAAAGGAACCTGTTACAGTAGGGGATCTTGGGGTTGAAGGGGCGCTTACTTTATTGTTAAAGGATGCCGTTAAGCCAAATCTCGTGCAAACAATCGAACATACTCCTGCACTCGTGCATGGCGGACCTTTCGCGAATATTGCTCATGGCTGTAATAGTGTGATTGCCACCCGTGCTGCGGCAAAGTTGGCTGATTTTGTCATTACAGAAGGCGGATTTGGTGCAGATTTAGGAGCTGAAAAATTTTTACATATCAAAGCAAGAAATGCAGGTATTAAACCAGAGGCAGTTGTAATCGTTGCAACCATCCGTGCATTAAAAATGCATGGGGGGGTAGAAAAATCAGACTTAGCTAAGGAAAACGTTACTTCATTAACGTTGGGCTTTGCAAATCTCCAAAAACATATTGAGACAATTAAAGCCTTTGGTTTACCAGTAGTGGTGGCTATCAATAAATTTATTACAGATACAGAACTTGAAGTTCAGACATTACTTGAATGGTGCGAACGTGAGGGTGTACCTGTTGCTTTAACAGAGGTCTGGGAAAAAGGCGGAGCCGGTGGAGTAGAGCTTGCAGAAACATTGTTATCTGTAATGGAAAAAGAACAAAATAACTTCAAGCCTTTATACGATGTATCAGATTCCCTTGAAACCAAAGTGAGAACGATTGTTCAAAAGGTATATGGCGGAAAAGACGTAGAATTTTCAACGAAAGCTAAAAAGCAGCTATTAGAGTTTGAAAAATTAGGCTGGTCTCATTTGGCGATTTGTATGGCAAAATCACAATATTCCTTATCCGATGATCCAACGAAATTAGGAAGACCAACTGATTTTACCGTTAATGTAAGAGAGTTTAAACCTTCAATTGGTGCTGGTTTCATTGTAGCGTTAACCGGAGAGGTTATGACCATGCCGGGATTACCGAAAAAACCTGCAGCATTGAATATGGATGTGGATGAAACGGGCAAAGCATTAGGGCTGTTCTAACAGATTGAGGTGAGTTGAATGTTCGATCCTACCGCTTTCGATAATATGAAAGTAGTTATTGAAGGGGCGTTATATGATTTAGATTTAGCTGGAGAAATTGTTATTACAGACCGGAACGACATCGTGAATATGGCAAAAATGTCACGGAGTTTTGATGTTCACTTTCAATTATCTTCAACTCAACAAGGTAGCGTTACAGCTAAATTAGAAATAAGAGCAGATTTTATAAATCTTGCTGCAGAGTTAATGCCAAACTCTTTGTCACAGAAACAGGATGGATGCACAATAAAACTGCAATTTTTTCATTATGGAATTACCGATGAAGCACAATTAAAAAAAATACGAGAAATTTTTATGGATATTTGGGGGGAAACTAGACAGATTAGTCAATCTGTAACGATTACACCTTCCATCTCACTAATTCATAATTGTATTTCAATTGAATTCGATAGACTGATCAACGAGGACCAAATGGATGATTTGGTTGAAATGATCGATTTTATGATGAAGACCAATGAACAATTACAATCCTACCTTATAGACCTTAGTTAAACCCTCTAAAAACCAGCTATCTATTTTAGCTGGTTTTTTTATCGATATAAATATTTACAAGAAAACGATTTCAATGTACGATTATTTTAACTAGATATTAGGACCTCATACCAATTTTAAGGGGAGATAACATTGGTTAAAACGGCATGGGTTACCGACAGTACGGCATTTTTAGATGAAGAACTAAAAAATCATCCTGATTTGTATACAATACCATTAACAATTTTATTAGACGGTGAGGAATTTGCGGACGGGATTGATTTAACAGCGGCAGAACTTTATGCAAGATTAAAAGAGCTTAAGGCACCACCAAAAACTTCACAGCCTGCAGTAGGTGTTTTCCAGGAATTATACGAAAAACTTTCCAAGGATTATGAACAAGTTGTAGCAGTTCTTATATCAGGAAAACTTAGTGGTACCGTGTCTTCTAGTGAACAGGCTGCAAAGCTGGTTAATATTCCTGTTAAGACCTTTGATTCCCAAATTCTAACTGCACCTATGACTGCACTATTAAAAAAAGGGATGGAGTTAATGGAGGCAGGTAATAGCCTTGAATCTGTCATGGATCAATTAGAATTCCTAAAGTCCACCAACGAGACGTATGTATTAATTGGAAGCCTGGAACAGCTTCATCGCAGCGGCAGGATGTCTGGTTTACAATTTTTCTTAGGAAGCATGCTAAACGTGAAGCCTATTATTTCAATTGAAGAAGGCGCTCTTAACACAAAAGAAAAAGTGAGAAGTGATAAGAAGGCCAAGGACAGGATTTTAGACTATTTTAAATCCTCTTATGAAAAAAATAAATTTAAAGAAGTATACATTTTATACGGGTTACACCAGGAACATGCCAATGAATGGAAAGTGGAATTAGAAAGATTGTATCCTGAGTTAAAGGTTATTACCTGTCCGTTGGGTGCAGTTATTGGTGTGCACGCAGGTGAAAACACGCTTGGAATCAGCTGGCATAATGGTTTGAAATAACTTTATCCCCATGTGAGCATACTAAAATGGCAGTTCATTTTAGTTAAGGGGGGAATTACCGTGAAAAATAAAAATTTGACACGTGAAGAGATTGAGAAGCAGGACCAAAAAAATGATGTCGAACTCGGTGGCGAGTATACAATTGGTAACACGAAGTCACAAAGCCAGAAAAAGAGCGGTCGTCAGGCGAACAAAAAATAACTCCGAATTCTCGGGGTTATTTTTTGTTTGCTTTTCATGTTAAAATACTTGGGTGAAGGAAGGTGTTTTACATGAAAAATCAAATTATAGAACAAACGAATACGTTTGTCCGCAGTCAATTAGGTGAAGACGCAACAGGACATGATTGGTTCCATGTTGACCGCGTTAGACGGACAGCTTTACATATTTGTAAACAAGAACAAAACGGTGACTCATTTATTATTGAGATGGCAGCACTTTTGCACGATATCCCTGATGAAAAGCTTAATGACAGCGCAGAAGCAGGGAAAAACAAACTGAATTCATTTTTAAAAAGTATTGAGTTGTCTGAAGAGGTACAAAACGCTATTGTGGAAATTATTGATTCTATTTCATATAAAGGTGGAAGTAAAACGGAGCTAAAAACGATAGAAGCAAAAATTGTTCAGGATGCAGACCGGTTAGATGCAATTGGTGCGATTGGCATTGCAAGAACATTTGCTTATGGCGGTAAAAAAGGACAACCCATTTACGATCCAAGCATAAGTGTGCGGGAGGAAATGAGTCTAGAAGAATATCGCAAAGGGAAATCAACAAGCATTCATCATTTCTATGAAAAATTACTAAAGTTGAAGGAATTATTGAACACGGATACTGCCAAAGAAATGGCAGAAAGCCGCCATAAAACGATGGTGGACTTCTTAGAACAATTCTATCTGGAATGGGATGGTCAAGACTGATGAAAATGCTCACAGTAGAAAATGTTACGAAAACGTATGGGGAAAAACAGTTATTTAACAACATCTCCATTACCATCGGTGAAAAAGAGCGAGTCGGCTTAATTGGCATTAACGGGACAGGAAAGTCATCACTGTTAAAAATTATTGCCGGTTTGGATCAGCCGGATGATGGGAAAATTATCACTGGCAAAGATTACTCCATTGCATTTTTGGACCAACAGCCCGAGTTAGATTCTGCTAAAACTGTTCTTGAACAAGTCTTTCACGGCGAAGCACCTATTTTAAGGTTAATGCGCGAATATGAAAAAACACTGCTGCTCTTGAATTCTTCTCCAAATGATACAAAGGTTCAGGAGGATCTTTTCCAATTACAAAAGCAGATGGACGCTTTAAATGCATGGGATGCAAGTACAAATGCAAAGTCGATTTTAATGAAACTTGGAATCGAGGATTTTACCAAGAAAATCGGGGAGCTTTCCGGGGGACAGAAGAAACGTGTAGCATTAGCTCAAGTTCTTATTGCTGAGCCGGATTTACTCATTCTAGACGAGCCTACGAACCACCTAGACTTTGACTCTGTAAAATGGCTGGAGGAATATTTAAGCCGATATAGCGGCTCCATCCTTCTTGTTACGCATGACCGTTACTTTTTAGATCGTGTTGCAAACAGAATGTTTGAGCTTGATGGTGGAAATCTCTATAGCTATAAAGGAAACTATGCTGCATTTTTAGAAGCAAAGGCGATCCGTGAGGAAAATGAGGCAGCAACATTCGAAAAAAGACAGAATCTCTTTAGACGTGAGCTTGAGTGGATGAGACGTGGCGCCAAAGCCCGTACAACCAAACAAAAAGCCCGGATTCAGCGTTTTGATGAATTGGAAGATAAGCTATCTGGCGGGAAGCCTACAGGCGAAAAGGTGGATATCTCGTTAAATGGCAGTCGCCTTGGTAAACAGGTTTTTGAACTTAAGGACGCTTCAATGCGGTATGGGTCAAAGACAATCCTAAATCACTTTAATTTACTTGTAAAACCAGGTGACCGGCTTGGGATTATTGGCAGGAATGGGGCAGGGAAGTCTACCCTTTTAAATATACTTGCTAAAAAGCTTCCACTTGATGAAGGTGAATTCATCATGGGTCAAACCGTTAAAATCGCATATTATACCCAGGAAAATGAGGACATGGATGAAAACAAGCGGATGATTGAGTACATAAAAGAAACCGCTGAAGTGGTCGAGACTTCAGATGGGAAAACATTATCTGCCGCACTCATGCTCGAACGTTTTCTGTTTCCACCGTTTTCTCATGGTACGCCAATCCGTAAATTATCCGGTGGAGAAAAGCGTCGTTTATACTTGTTGAAATTATTAATGACAGCACCAAATGTCCTTTTACTGGACGAGCCGACAAATGATCTCGATACCCAGACATTGACGGTTTTAGAAGATTATCTTGAAGATTTCCCAGGTGTTGTAATCACAGTATCCCATGACCGGTATTTTCTTGATAAAGTGGTAGATCAGCTTCTTGTTTTGCGCGGTGAAGGTCAAATTGATTCTTTTTATGGAAATTACAGTGAACATCTAGAAAAGGAATCTGCTGCTGTAGAAGTGAAAAAGCCGGTAGCCACTACTACTAAAACTCCTGAAAAGGAAAAAAAGAAAAGGATGACCTTCAAGGAGAAAAAAGAGTGGGAAGAAATTGACGAAGTGATTGAAAAAACTGAAGCTCGCCTTGAAGAAATTGCCAATGAAATGGGGAACACGGGCAGTGACTTCACAAAAGCGCAAGAATTAATGAAATTAGAAGCAGAATTAAACGAAAAGCTTGAGTATTTAATCGAAAGATGGGAATATTTAGCTGAATTAGCTGAAAGTGAGTAAAAAAGTTCGTTTTAGACGTACTTTTTTTGGGGGAAAATTTATATCAGCGTTGATTGGGATATATCGGTGTTAAACAAATATAGTAGCGTTCCCTACCACAAGGCCAATTTCTAGAATGAAATATCACCATTATGTTAAACTTGTAAAGAGAAACTAAAGAATTAGGTGAACTTCATGAAAATAAAGGGTATTGAACCAACGCCAAGCCCAAATACAATGAAAATTATCTTAGATCAAGAACTGCCAATGGGGAAAAGCCATAATTATAAAAAAGAAACAGCTGCAAATGCACCGTCGGTTATCCAAGATATCCTTCAAATTGAGGGAATTAAAGGTGTCTACCATGTAGCAGATTTCCTTGCTGTTGAAAGAAATGCGAAATACGACTGGAAGGATTTGCTGCCGCAAGTCCGTAAGTCGTTTGGGGAAACAGCGGAGCAACCAACGGAAACTCCAAGCCAACTAGACGAACACTTTGGGGAAATCAAGGTTGAAGTTCAAATGTTTAAGGATATTCCCCTTCAGGTTAAGCTGACAGATGGCAACACTGAAAAAAGATTTGGGATGCCTGAGTACTTTTTAAAAGCAAGAGAACGAGCACAGCTACCAGACGAAAATTATATCCTGCTCCGCAGGTGGGATTCTCTTGGTGTTCGCTATGGGGATTTCGAACAAATCGGTCAGGAAGTCGTCGAGGAATTAATCGCTGCTTATCCTGTTGAACGACTCGAGGAACTGGTATCCAGAGCACAAATAAAGGAATCCGCTGCTAAACCAAAGCCAATACGAGAACGTAAAAAGGTGACATTGGAATCATTAGACAATCCCGATTGGCAAATCCGTTATCAGCTGCTTGAGCAAATGGATGATCCTGAGCTTGAAGATTTACCTGTATTAGATAAAGCATTAACAGATGAAAAGCCATCTATCCGCAGACTCGCTACCGTTTATTTAGGAATGATTAAGGATTCAGTGGTTCTGCCTTATTTATATACGGCCTTAAAGGACAAGACAGTGACTGTTCGCAGGACTGCAGGTGATTGCTTATCTGACCTAGGATTTCCAGAAGCAGGTGAAGAGATGGCGAAAGCACTTCAAGACTCTAGCAAATTAGTTCGTTGGCGTGCTGCGATGTTTTTGTATGAAGTGGGTGATGAAACGGCATTGCCAGCATTAAAGGGTGCCGAAAATGATCCTGAATTTGAGGTAAGCATGCAAATCAAGATGGCGATCGAAAGAATTGAAGGCGGCGAGGCTGCTAAAGGTTCTGTATGGAAGCAAATGACTGAGGCGCGCAAAACAGAAAGTTAATTGGAATTGCACTTAGTAAATTAGATATAGTACACTGCAAATATAGAAAGTGAGGTTTTAATAATGTCAATGGCATACGAAGAATACATGAGACAAATGGTTTTACCAATGCGTGAGGAGTTAACAAGAACTGGATTTCAAGAACTTACAACAACTGAAGAAGTTGAAAACTATATGGAAAACGCAAGTGGAACAACGCTTGTTGTTGTAAATTCAGTTTGCGGATGTGCTGCTGGACTTGCTCGTCCTGCTGCAACACAGGCGGTTTTAACAAGTGAGAAAAAGCCTGATCAGCTTGTAACTGTATTTGCTGGACAGGATAAAGAGGCAACAGAAAAAATGCGTGAGTATTTTGAGGGAATTGAGCCTTCATCACCATCAATGGCACTATTAAAGGGAAATAAAGTGGTTCACTTTATTCCACGACATGATATTGAAGGAATGCCAATGGAATCCATTATGGATAATTTAAAAGCTGCATTTGATGCCAATTGCTAAAAGGATGTCATTCGACGTCCTTTTTTTATTAGGTTTTTTTAGTGTCATGTTTGTTACCATAGCTGGACGAACGAATTAGCAAATGATTCTATCATTCTGTAAGAAATGATTTTTCCATTTTGCAGGCAAAAGAAGTATAATAATTGGTAAGAGTCAAAAAATATCGGAAAAATTGACTTAATTCTTCCAGTCAAAGGGGAATAATAGATGAATAAATGGATTCGTAAATCGTTTGTGGTACTCGTTTCAGTTTTAACATTTGGCCTTATTACTCCGACTCAACTAATAAATAACGTAAATGCTGAGAAACCTACAGAGAGAGATACGATTGAAGCTGCGCTGTTAAGAGGCTATTCGCAGGAAAACAGCTATTTTGAGACTGAAGAAGTAGTAGATAAGGAAAAATTTCTCGAAGAACTAGTCAAAAAAGCAGAGCTGCAATCCTATCAAAAATTTGGTACAAGGATTAAACCTGTAATTGAAAATGAGTTTCGGGAAATCATTATGCCAAATATCGAAAAAGCTTTGCAGGAAACAGCTGCGCAATTCCCAACTGAGGATTTATTAAATTTGGCTATTACGGAGACTCCGGGCAAGGGACAATCTGAAAAAATCTTTAATATCAAAAATAATGAAACTAATATGGATATTCTGCGTTTTCATGTGAGAAGAGATAATCCACCTCAAGCTGGTTACTGGTTTAATTTTCATTACCATACCTATCATGACGGGTTTCAAAGCCATCATGAGCTAGGGTCTATCTATTGGGATAAAAATACCCCTCCCAAATGGATGAGTTAAAGATTTGCGAAACAATAGCAAAAATTTTATTATTATTTTTGAAACCTTTCCTAGAGAATCTCGTATATAGACTATTACCTAAAATGGAGGAATGTAAAAATGGCAATTAGTTTATCAAAAGGTCAAAAAGTTGATTTAACAAAAACCAATCCGGGGTTAACAAATGTAGTAGTTGGTTTAGGATGGGATACGAATAAATATGATGGCGGAAATGATTTCGACCTCGATTCATCCGTTTTCTTATTAGGTGAAAATGGCAAGGTTACAAACGAAACAGACTTTGTTTTCTACAACAATCCACAAGGTGCAAATGGTGCTGTTGTACATAATGGAGATAACCGTACTGGTGCAGGTGATGGTGATGATGAGCAAGTAAACATCAATTTAACCACAATTCCTGCTAACATCCAACGTGTTACATTCACGATTACCATCCATGATGCAGCTGGTAGAAACCAAAACTTTGGTCAAGTTTCTAATGCATATGCTCGTATTTTCAATGAATCAACTGGTGAAGAATTGATTCGTTATGATTTAGGAGAAGATTTCTCTATCGAAACAGCGGTTGTTGTTGGCGAACTATATCGTCACAACGGCGAATGGAAGTTTAGCGCAATTGGTAGCGGCTATCAAGGCGGCTTAGCAGCTCTTGCTACAGACTTCGGATTACAAGTAGGATAACATCTAGAATAAGACCCGGCGTTAAGCTGGGTCTTTGTACAAAAACATATACATCCGGGAGGAATTTTTTTAATGTGGGAAGGAATTATTGAAACATATTCATTATTTTTTGACTGGCAACATTGGGTGGAGGTTCTTTCAGATCCGGTTAACTGGGGATTAATAGGTACCCTAGTAATTCTCGAAGGGTTACTGTCAGCCGATAATGCTCTTGTTCTAGCAGTAATGGTAAAACACCTACCGCCAGAACAGCGTAAAAGAGCCCTTTTCTATGGTTTACTTGGTGCTTATATATTCCGTTTTATCGCAATTGGAATAGGGGTTTATTTAATTAAATTTACATTGGTTAAAGTTTTAGGAGCTGCTTATCTTGCTTGGTTAGCAATTAAATATTTTATTGATAAGCGGAAAGCCAATCAGGCAGTAGAGTCAGAAGAAGAGCATGGGATTAACCAAAAGGGCTTGCTCATTCGACTATTTGGAACCTTCTGGGGAACAGTTGCTGCAGTAGAATTAATGGATATTGCTTTTTCAGTTGACAGTGTTCTAGCTGCTTTCGGAATTAGTAATGAAGTTTGGGTACTGTTGCTTGGCGGTATGCTTGGGGTCCTTATGATGCGTGGTGTTGCAGGTGTATTTTTGGCATTAATTGACCGTATTCCAGAGCTTGAGACATCTGCTTATATTTTGATTCTATTAATATCTGCAAAAATGTTTGCCGGTGTTTTCGGTGTTCATGTAAGTCATATTACATTCTTCGTTATTTTACTACTTGTATTTGGAGCGACTTTTGTTGTTCATTTCATGAACAAAAAGAAAGAAGTTGGCAAAGAATCATAATTTTTGAGGTACGACATAAAATGGGGAGCAGACGAAAGTCAGTCCCCATTCTTTTTTATTTAAAGGAGTCATTGAGAATGAAGTATTTTACTTATTTTTATGAAAATGAGCTTGATTCATTATTCTTTCAAAAGCCAAAGGACTTTAACAAGTATAGTGAACGGCAGCTTTTATCTTATGGTCTTGGTGCTACTCTATACATACCGGCAACCCGTCCTAATATTCATCAAGATCTCCTTTCAAAAAAGCATGAAGGATTAACTTCTCTTGTAATCGACCTAGAGGATGCCGTAGGTGATATCGAGGTTGAAAAAGCGGAAGAGCAGCTTGTTGAGGAACTTCTAAAATTGTATGGTGAAATCAATAAAAAATATTTAACAATAGACGATTTACCGCTTATGTTTATCCGGATTCGAAATATCGACCAGCTTAAAAGAATCAAGGAACAACTGGGAAACGCCACTGAATTGTTAACGGGAGTGGTTTTACCGAAATTCAATGCAGAATCAGGTGAGGAATTATTAGCAGAGGTTGTGAATATCCACACAAGGCATAATCCTTTTTACGCCATGCCTATTCTTGAAAGTGATAAAATAATACATAAAGAAACAAGAATGACAGAATTAATGGAGATAAAACATCTGCTTGATCGCTATAAGGAAAATATATTAAATGTTCGAATTGGGGCAACTGATTTTTGCGGATTGTATGGAATTCGCAGAAGTGTTGATACCACTGTTTACGAGATTGCTGTTTTGCAAGATTGCATTGCAGATATTATTAATGTTTTCCAGCGTTCAGCAAGTCCTTATGTCATATCGGGACCTGTCTGGGAGTATTTCTCTTCCAAACCAAGGATGTTAAAACCACAGCTTAGACAGACTCCTTTTCGTGAACGTTATGGTGATGAGGGCTTAAGATGGCGGGCTGAATTAATTGATCAAAATATGGATGGTTTAATTAGAGAAGTGTTAATGGACATTGGTAACGGGCTAACGGGAAAAACCATTATTCATCCCACACATATTAAAGCCGTCCAGGCACTAAACGTGGTAACTTACGAGGAATATATTGACGCCTGTTCCATCATTGAAGCAGAAAACGGCGAAAATGGAGTCAAGAAAAGCGACTTTTCCAATAAGATGAATGAAATAAAGCCTCATTTGTTTTGGGCAAAAAAGACCATCTTAAAATCTCAGCTTTACGGGGTGCTACATGAAGGATACACAAATATCGACCTTATTAAAAAAGACGTTTACGTATACAATTCTTGACAAAATTACTGTTGAAATTGAAGTAACTGCAAATCCATATCAGTTAAATCTTGAAGAATTGTTTACAATGGCCGCAAGAATTAATAAAAAACGGTCGTTTTTGTTTGTTAGTAAGCTTCTTGGAAAACATTTACCTATACAACCGCGAAAAGGTCTTTTAACCGCTGCGTTACTTGCAGCTAGATATGCAGAGAGTATAAGGGAATTAAATTGTCAAGCAACAGAGGGGCTAGTCAGGTCTTTTGAAAAAAAAGAGACAGATTTTCAAAGCGTTCCTTTTATCCCAAAGTCTGTTAAACCTGTTGTGATAGGATTTGCAGAGACGGCAACATCACTCGGACACGCATTTTTTGATTGCTTTGAAGAAGCAGAGTATTTCCATACAACAAGAGAAGTGATAGATTATCTAACACCGTGTATTACCTTTGAAGAGGAGCACTCTCATGCAACTTCTCATCGCTGCTATATTCCGATAGACATGATTGATAATAAGCGTGAAATTATTTTAGTAGATGATGAAATGACGACTGGAAAAACGGCTATCAATATTATCCAATCAATCCATTCCCAGTATCCTAGGAAAGACTACACCATTGTGTCTATTTTGGATTGGCGGTCGGAACATAATAAACAACAATTTATACAGCTGGAAAGAACACTAGGAATAAATATCAATGTCGTTAGTTTAATGAGCGGTATGGTAAAAATTAATGAAATGGGTAAGCTTCAACAACTAGAACAGCAGCCTGATTCATACAAAGAAATGAAAACATCATTGGAAAAAGTATCATTATCCGCGTATTTTGAAAAAGAATGTGCCGGCACTAAGAATAAGATTTCCTATATCAAGGAAACAGGCCGCTTTGGACTAGATAGTAAAAACAATCTTGTTCTTCATCAGAAAATAAATAACGCCGCCTCTGTGTTAAGACAACACAGAACGGGTTCAAAAACACTATGTTTAGGGACCGGGGAGTTCATGTATATCCCTATGAAATTGGCTTCAGAAATGGGTCGAGATGTCTTCTATCAATCTACTACTAGAAGTCCAATCTATATTCAAAACATCCAAGGGTATGGGGCAAGACATGGTATCGGTTTTCCTAATCCTGAGGATTGGGATGTGGCTCATTTCGTTTACAATATTTCTCCAGGCGAATATGATGAATTATTTGTTTTCTTTGAGAGAGAAGTATCTGCTGAAAATCTTCAGCCATTAGTAAAACAATTGGAAAATTTACAGTTAAAGTCGATTAAAATCGTCTTTTTCTCAGATTAATAGGGGTGGAAGAATGTCGATGATAACCAATCAGCCTGGTAAAATGGGAAGCTACTCTCAGGATGATGTTCTTTTTCTATTAAAGGATTTGAGTAATATTCAGCTTGAGGACTCAACCGTGAATCGTGAAATGAGAGTTCAATCTGGTCAGCATTATAGTGAATCTTTGCCAATAGAATACCAACCACCAATGGAATATGTGGATTTGTTTTGGAGTACCGCCAAAGATTATAAATCAAAAGTGGCACTATGTGTCGGTATTGTAGCTGAGCAAATCTATCGCCATAAGGGTAATCAAGCTATTCTCGTATCTCTTGCCAGAGCAGGAACGCCGGTTGGAATTTTGGTTAAAAGATATATTAATTTCCGCTACGGGATATCTTTACCTCATTATAGTATCTCCATTATCCGTGATAGAGGTATTGACGAAAATGCACTGCACTATATCCTCAAAAAACACCCTGAGGGAAACATTCAATTCGTAGATGGATGGACAGGAAAAGGGGCCATATCGCTTGAATTGACAAAGGCATGCCAAGAATTTGAAAGCAAATATTTTATCCAGCTTGATGATCAACTTGCGGTCATTGCCGATCCTGGCCATTGTACGACACTTTTTGGAACGAGAGAAGACTTTCTCATTCCAAGTGCTTGTTTAAATTCGACCGTCTCAGGACTTGTTAGCCGTACAGTATTAAATGATACGTATATTGGTAAAAACGACTTTCACGGAGCAAAGTTTTACCAGGAACTTCTCCCAAGTGATGTTTCGAATGAGTATGTTGAATTGATTGCTGGCGAATTTTCTGCCATCTGTCAAGAAGCAGAGGAAACCGCCTCACAAAGAGAACATGAGGAAATAAATGTAGAATTTACTGGTTTGCAGGATGTTAGAACCATCCAAGCTCAATTTGAAATAGAAAGCACGAATTATATCAAACCAGGAGTCGGCGAAACCACACGAGTGCTTCTTCGGAGAGTCCCATGGAAAATCCTCATGCGCGATGCTTCTAGCCCTTATGTGAGACATATCCTTATGCTCGCTGAAGAAAAAGGAGTAGAGATAGTGACATATCCGGAAATGAATTATTTGTGTATGGGGTTAATTAAATCGGTTAAGGGGACTAGTAAATGATAACTGCATCAGATCTTGACCGCACATTGATGTATTCCAATCGAGCCATCGAAGAATTCGGAATACCAGAGGGTCTTGTGTTGAAGCCTGTCGAAATGATAAAGGGAAATTGGGCTGGGTATATGACGGAAGCTGCTTTTACAATGTTGAGAGAAGTTAACCAGAACAGTTTGTTTATACCGGTTACAACGAGAACAACAGAACAATTTAAGCGATTTGTGATTTTTGAAAAAGAAATACCATTGTCTTACGCGATTACGACAAATGG
This sequence comes from Neobacillus canaveralius, assembly GCF_047237705.1. Taxonomy (NCBI): domain Bacteria; kingdom Bacillati; phylum Bacillota; class Bacilli; order Caryophanales; family Bacillaceae; genus Neobacillus; species Neobacillus canaveralius. The sequence continues at coordinate 2,035,153 of NZ_JBDFLL010000001.1, forward strand.
AGCACATATTTTATATAATGGGGAACCTTTAAAGGAGTGGTCTGAACATCTAATTATTCAATTGAAAAATGGATGTGCGCCTGAGAAAGAGTTACTCTCAGCCTTAAAAAGGGCTGGAATTTCATTGGATGGGGAAAGAAAGCAGGCTGAAAACCTATTTTTTTACTTTATATTAAACTGTCTTCCAACCCCATCAGAACTCACAGAAATTCGCGGGCTTACAGCCAATTATGGATGGGAAATGAGCCTTCAGGGCAGAAAACTCTACTTTATTCCGACTGCCATTAGCAAAGGGAAGGCACTTGAATATATTTGTAACCGAGAAGGAATGGAAGCAATGGCGGGCGCAGGTGATTCTGTTTTAGATTGGGATTTTCTAAAGAATTGCCGCTACCCGATCGTCCCAAGTCATGGAGAGCTCCTTAAAGTGAAGGGACCAGCTGATTTCACACTGACAAACCAGCTCGGCGTTGCCGCTGGTGAAGAAATACTCCAGCATTTCCTAATGGCTTTAACACTCAAAATCTAATCATTTTTAATATAGGGATAAAAGAAAAAAAAATAGATAGAACTGAATAAAGCAAAAGTACCACAAAAAAATAATACGGACATACTAACACTGGCAAGAACGGGAGACAGAAACAGCGTAAAAAGTAAGCATAACCAGAACAAATCGATCATAACGAAGGTTTTCGAGACCATTAAATCCATAATGATACTTAGTTCCTCGCTAACATCTTCCATTCTTGGCCGCTTGTATATAAACCTCATGAAGTCACCTACTTATAGTCTTGAGTACTCAATCATATGTAAGGACAAGGAAGAAGGTGAAAAATGAGGAAATTTCATAGCTTTTTTTCCTTGTAATGAAACATTTTACGCTTACTTTCGTATAAACAATGAACCAATTATTTAACTGTGATATGATGGTAAAGAATACCCTTACATAATTTAACTGTAACGTACAAAAAATCTTTCGCTTTTTTGAGGGAAGGGATTATGAATGAATTTACCATACAACCAAATGAATGTCCGACCTGTATCCCTTTCATTTGAAAATTGGCTTGATATGCTGAAAATGCCCCTGTCAGAACGGCCAGATTTTTCAATAGACCAGGGAAATATACAGATTGGGCAAGTACTGGCGAAATTCCTTGGAATTCCGATTGACAGTGATGAGTACTACAATCAGCTTTTTGATTATGTTACTTCCTCTGAAACACGCTTACATTTATTAAATGAGGAATCACTAAATAAAAATATTGATAATCAGCATTTTCAATCGATTCAAAAGGTACTGAATATCAGTCAAGAACAGAAGCTTTCAATCAATCGATTCACAGCTTTTCTTGATGGCGAGCGGCTGCTATATAAATCAAATATCCCAGCCATTCATCGAAAAATAAGGGAAGCGATGATAAGCACTCTTGAACTTTTTAACCAGCGTGAAAAGGACGGGTTGAAAAATCACGAACTAAGAAGGGTTTTAGTCGACGTAATAAAATGGTCGATGAACCATTTAAATCCTTTATTAGATACGGTGGACCTGCAAAAGGAAATGCCCAAATTCTTATGGTACGGCGATATGAAAAGAAGTCAGCCTTATTTTGTCTATTATTTAGTGAAGCTTGGCTGCGATGTAGTCATTTTTCATCCGGAAGGAAAAGATGTTTTATCTGGATTCCATGATGAGGAATTTTTTACACATCATTACCCAAATAAACATCAAGCCGAACTATTTCCAAAAGAAAGAAGAAATCGCCAAACCACTGTTGCCTATCGTGCCTCAAAAGAAATTGAGACGATTCTCAATCAGGAAGGCTCAGGTTTATATAAACCATGGCAATTAAGGGAGTATACCCCATCTTCGATTACCTTAAAAACAACCTATGATGAATTATTTATACTCGGAAAAGAAATCGCAATGGTTCGACCGGGCTTTGAGGTAGAGAACGAACAAGTCAAAATTCCTTCCCTGTTTGCTAAAATTCAGGGAGTGAGTAAAAACCGGAAAGAGTATTGGGATCGAATTCAGAATCTTACAGAATTCGAACACAGCTTGTTGATTCGCCAATTACCGTTTACATGGTCAAGCTCTAACGATTTTCGTTTTCACTACCGAAATGCACTAGACAGAGATGGATTGTTAAATCAGGAAATGATGATGCAGGCTCACTATTGGCCGTATTCATTCTTACCAACAGGGTTACAAAAGGGGATTGCTAATGCGATTCGACGAATTTGTGAAAAGCCGGGTTTAAAGTCGTTATCAGGGGAAAGCGTGGAGGAGGTAAGCATCTATTTATTTAGTCAAGCGATGTTTGCACCAAAAGAAATCATCCAGCTAATGGAGAAATTTGATTATTCACAGCATGTACCGAAGTTAATCATATATAACAATGAATCCCGCGGTATGCTATCAAGGTCAGACGCAGCGCTTATCCTGCTTTTAAACCAATTTGGTATTGATATTATTGTATATAATCCGCCGGGCCATAATGATATTGAAAATTTTCTTCATGATAGTTTATATGATACACACTGGCTTGAGGATGTTGTTTTTGATTTGGAATATAAAGAACCTTTCAAACTGAAGAAAAAGTTCTTTCAAGGAATTATAAAAAACTTAAGGGGAGATTAAATAGTGAATCTACCACAAAATCAAACTGCTATCTTAGTGACTGAGGAACCACTAAGTGAAGCTAAGATTTCTGACATTAAGCTTGCCCTCAGGAAGGAAACAGAAGTTCAAAATCTGGCAAGGTCCATTGATGAACGAGACCAGATAAAGATCTTAGAGTTTGGGAAAGAGCCAGCTGTGCAAATCTCTCGTTTCTCAGATCAAATTTTAGGTAATATGCGGACTACAAAAGTCGAAGATTCTGGCGAGCTTCTAAAGCAGCTTACCAAGATAATGGATAAGTTCGATCCAAAAGACTTTCAAAAAACTTCCACCGGATTTTTCGGAAAGCTCTTTAAAAAGGGCGAAAAGATGATTGAAAAGGTCTTTGGAAAATACCAATCCATGGGCTCTGAAATTGATAAGGTATACGTGGAAATATCCAAGTATCAGCATGAAATGGTTGATTCCACCAAAATGCTGGAGCAAATGTATGAGCAAAATTATCAATACTATATGACACTTGAAAAATATGTTGTTGCCGGCGAAATGAAGGTAGAAGAACTTAAAAATAATCAATTGCCACCGCTAGAAGCTCGTGTTGCCGCAGGTGACCAAATTGCTTCCATGCAATTGGATACCTTGAAAAATGCGATTGAGGCACTAGAGCAGCGAATATATGACCTTGAAATGGCAAAGATGGTATCTTTGCAGACAGCTCCACAAATCCGCTTGCTGCAAAGAGGAAATACAAAGCTGATTGGAAAAATTAATTCTGCTTTTGTAACAACGATTCCAATCTTTAAGAATGGACTGATTCAGGCAGTTGCTGCAAAAAGACAGAAGCTTGTTGCTGATTCAATGAGTGAACTAGACCGTCGTACCAATGAAATGCTTCTAAAAAATGCACAAAACATATCTAAGCAAAGCACAGATATTGCAAGACTCGCAGGCGGTCCAAGCATTAAAATCGAAACCATCGAAGAATCCTGGAACATTATCATTAAGGGTATGCAGGAAACTAGAGCAATCGAAGAAGAAAACAAGCGCCTGCGTGTCGAAGGTACAAAGCGTCTGGAACAGCTGCAGGATAACTTTAAAAAGTTGAAACAACAATACTAAATGATTGTTAACTATAAAAATTTATGAGGTGAAAGTTATGGCTATTAGCTTACAAAAAGGTCAAAGAGTAGATTTAACAAAAGGGAATCCAGGACTATCTAAAATCATGGTAGGATTGGGCTGGGACCCAGTTCAAAGCGGTAAAAGCGGAGGCGGCGGTCTCTTCGGTGGATTGTTTGGCGGTGGGGGAGCAGGCGGCGGTGCCAATGTGGACTGTGATGCTTCTGTAATTTTGCTAGGTGCCAACGATAAAATTCAAAACAACAATGACGTTATCTATTTTGGTAATTTGAAAAGCAAAGACGGCAGTGTGCAGCACTCTGGAGACAACTTAACTGGTGATGGAGACGGTGACGATGAACAAGTAATGGTAGAACTAAGCCGTGTCCCAGCAAGCGTTCAAAAGCTTGTATTTGTTGTTAATATTTATGATTGTGTAAAAAGAAAACAGCACTTCGGCATGATCCGAAATGCATTTATTCGTGTAGTAAATCCATCTAATAATCAAGAAATGATTCGTTATAATTTATCAGATGATTACAGCGGCAAAACATCATTAGTAGTTGGCGAAATCTATCGGCATAACACAGAGTGGAAGTTTGCTGCTGTTGGTACTGGTACAAATGCTGCTAGCCTAAGTGAAGTAGTGCGTTCATACAGTTAAGACTACAGGAACAAGCTATGCTTGTTCCTTCTAAAATTTAGTTCTAAAGAGGTGATCTAGGTGGGCATCAATTTATCTAAAGGACAAAGAATTGATCTTACGAAAACAAATCCTGGATTAACAAGAGCCATTATTGGTCTGGGGTGGGACACGAACCGTTATCACGGCGGCAACGACTTTGACCTCGATGCTTCCGCGTTTCTAACAGACGAAAATGGACGAGTAACGCAGGATTTGGATTTTATCTTCTATAATAATTTAGTGCATGCGTCAGGCGGAGTGGAGCATACAGGCGATAATCGCACTGGTGAGGGTGATGGGGACGACGAGCAAATAAGAATTGATTTCAGCAAGGTTCCTGCACACGTTCATCGAATTGCGATTGCTGTAACGATACATGATGCAGACTCACGAAATCAAAACTTTGGACAGGTTTCCAATGCCTTCGCCCGGTTGTTTGATGAAGAAACAAATCGTGAAATTCTCCGTTTTGATCTTGGTGAGGACTTTTCCGTAGAAACTGCCGTCGTTATATGTGAGCTTTATCGTCACAATGGTGAATGGAAATTCAACGCCATCGGAAGTGGATTTTCAGGCGGATTAGCGGCACTTTGCCGTAATTATGGACTTCAAGTATAAGTGTTTTCGGAAAGCTGCCATTTATGAGCAGCTTTTCTTTGGTTTTTTAGATATCCGCGGTAATTCCAATAACTCGGCGATGCCCCGATTTTCACCAATTAATTACCAATTATTCAGCTCATTCTATCATGTTATAATTCTAGTAAAGGTCTAATTTACTAGGAGGATGATAATATGCGTAAATGGGTTGTTTCCTCCATTATTGCTGGATTATTTTTATCAATCATTACCACCTCTCAAGCCTCATTTGACAGCATTACACTTGGTGAATACCCAAGAAACTCTGAACTCTATCAATTAATTAATAACGAATCCAATCTCGAGCAATTAAACGAAATGATTTTATTACCAAAAAGCATTTTTGATGAAAAAGCGGCTGCAGGTATTATCACTAGAATGGCAAGTTTGCCTGAGGCGCTCTTAGATAAAATCAACGATCAAGACATTACCCTTAAACTGTTTACTGGAAAATTAACAGATAACCAAACAGCTCGCTACTTAACTGGGCAAATCCCACGTGGTTACAAATCACAAACAACCTGGGATGAAGTACCTGGAATTGGCGGTTCGCAGGTGGTTTTGGTGAAAATAGGGAGCAGTGAAAAAGGGAAAGGGCATGGCTCTGTGAATTTAGAGCTGCACGAAATGGCGCATTCGATTGATAAACTAGTTTTTCAAAATGTTAGTCAAAATAAAGAATTTCAATTGATTTGGGAAGAGGAGAGAGGAATATTGTTTCCTGGGAACTCTTATTTCATCCTGCATTCCGAGGAATATTTTGCTGAAACTTTTGCTATGTACTATCTAAGTGACGAAACAAAATTACAATTAAAAGAACTAGCTCCAGAGACGTATGACTTCTTTCAAAGTCTGCACTAATGTTCTTTTTATGATAAAATTATCAGGTTTATGGTAAAATGAAAAACATGAATGTGAGACAAGGGAGTGTCAGGTTTGAAGCAATATTTAGAGCTATGCGAGCATGTTTTGAAAAATGGCCATGAAAAGGGAGACCGTACCGGAACAGGGACAATCAGTACCTTTGGCTATCAAATGAGATTTAATTTACAAGAAGGATTTCCTTTATTAACTACTAAAAAACTTCATTTAAAATCAATCATTTATGAATTGCTTTGGTTTTTAAATGGAGATACCAATGTCCGTTATTTGCAGGAAAATGGTGTGCGGATTTGGAATGAATGGGCAGATGAAAACGGCGAATTAGGACCAGTTTATGGACACCAATGGCGTTCATGGACGGGTGCTGATGGAACGACTGTAGACCAAATCAGTGAGTTGATTGATCAAATTAAGACTAATCCTAATTCACGGAGACTGATTGTAAATGCTTGGAATGTCGCAGAAATCGATAAAATGGCGTTAGCACCATGCCATTGCTTATTCCAATTTTACGTTGTTGACGGGAAATTATCTTGTCAGTTGTATCAACGTTCAGCAGATGTATTTCTTGGTGTGCCGTTCAATATTGCCTCTTACGCATTACTGACGATGATGATTGCTCAGGTTTGTGACTTGGAACCAGGTGAATTTATTCACTCATTCGGCGATGTTCATATCTATCAAAATCATATCGAGCAAGTGAAAATGCAAATGGAGCGAGATCTTCGTTCATTGCCGAAATTGAATTTAAACCCAAATGTAAAGGATATTTTCTTATTTGCCTTTGAAGATTTCACTTTAGAAGGTTATGACCCACATCCACACATTAAAGGAGCAGTCTCTGTATGATTTCTTTTATAGTAGCCATGGATGAGAACAGAGTTATTGGCAAGGATAATGAATTGCCTTGGCATTTGCCAGAGGATTTAAAATTCTTCAAACGCACGACAATGGGGCATCCGATTGCAATGGGAAGGAAAACGCATGAATCCATCGGTCGGGTCCTGCCAGGAAGAGAAAACATTGTGATTACCCGGCAGCTAGATTATAAGAGCAACAATGTAACGATCTTCTACTCGATGGAGAATTTTGTGGAATATTGCCATAATCAGGATGATGAAATCTTCGTAATTGGCGGTGCTGAAATTTTCAAAGAAACATTTCCATATGCAGACCGCTTGTACATAACACATATATACGAAGAGTTTGAGGGAGATACCTACTTCCCAGAGTTCAATGAACGCGAATGGGAGCTCATCTCCTGTGAAAAAGGAATAAAAGATGAGAAAAACCCTTATAAGTACGAATATAGAATTTATGATCGTATTGTGAAAGACAGTCATTAATGCGCTGTCTTTTTTCTATACGCTGTGTTAAAGGAAACTGTTGATTTTAGAACCTGTTGATTGGAGCGAAAGGCGCTCGACTCCTGCGGGAAGAACGAGCTGAGTGAGACCCCACAGGTCGGAACGACCGAGGAGGCTCACGGGCGAGCCCGCGGAAAGCGTAGCGCCTGTAGCGCAAATCAACAGCCTAGTTTAACACAGCCTTATTTTAAAAAAAATATCATTTAACCTAAACAATTTTTCCTCTGCTGCTTTATAATATTTTAGAACGCAAAAAGGAGGCAACAATGTTTAGGCTGATTACATGCTTTTTGTATATAAGTGGATTTTTATTTTACAGCATTCCACAGCTGGCAAGAATAAAGAAAGTAAGTCATCTACCAATCAACGAACGTGATAAAATAGCCCATGAATACCCAAAACGATTTTCGAAGACGTTTATGAAACTGACTGGCTCTGAGGTAAGTGTTGAGGGTTTGGATTTAATACCAGAAGGACCGGTTGTTTTCATTGCGAATCATGAAAGTGATTTTGATATTCCCGTTCTTCTCGGGACAATCGATAAACCATTCGGCTTTGTTTCAAAAATTGAGGTAAAAAAAGTGCCAATCCTGTCTTCATGGCTCGACGCCATTAACTGTATACTCATTGATCGTAAGAACCGTGAGCAAGCACTTAACAGCATGCAGGAAGGTGTTAAATTACTCAAAGAAGGTCATTCACTTGTTATCTTTCCTGAGGGAAGGAGAAGCATGGGAGGACCTGTCCTCCCCTTTAAAGTAGGGGGAATTCGTCTAGCGCAGGACGCAGGGGTACCAATTGTACCGATTGCGATTAAAGGTACTGCGGATGTTTTTGAGAAAAATGGACGATTAATAAAACCTGCTCAAATTAAAGTAACCATAGGTGACCCTATCAATCCTAAAATTCATTACCATAAAGACTATAAAGAATTAGCCGAAGAAGTTCGGCGAATCATTATTGATAGCCGTGAAGAAAGTAACATCGCTTCATAAAGAAAGAAGCATCGGCATTGATGCTTCTTTCTTTTTAAAAATAGGAACCATTTAATTCATAATCAGCTAATTTATCAAGCATTCCTCTAAATTCATCTGGATGGCAGAAGTCTTCCTCATGGAAATGTGCCTTCACCCATTCGATTAATTCATTAGGACTATTAAAGTATTCCCCGCTGCTATCGCTTTTGCGAATCATATACCTGCCGTTATCTTCATCGATGGTTACCTCAACTGGCAGGGCTCCATCAAAACTACTGAGTGAAAATTCCATCTTCATCACATCCATTCCATATAAGTTTCCAATAGTATATGTTTCTCTTGATGAAATTATAAATGTTAAATGACTAATTGTCAAAATATTTCTACTATTTATAATAGGAATATACATTGACTTCAGGGGTAGTTCTTGGTAAATTGTTAAGAGTAAATAGTAGAGAAATAAATGCTAATAACGACATTAGGTAATTTTTCTTAGATAATGTGAATTTAATATGAATTATTGCGTATATTTTACTCAAAACGGTATATCAATACTATAATCGTAGTAGAAAGATAATTAACTAAAGGGGATGTAAATAATGTTCTCAAATATCGGAATACCAGGATTAATCCTTATTTTAACTTTAGCCCTCATTATTTTTGGCCCAAAGAAGCTGCCTGAAATTGGTCGCGCCTTTGGACAGACATTGAAGGAATTCAAGAAATCAACTCGTGAATTAACCGATGATGTGATGAAGGATATCGATGAGGAAAAACAAAAATTGACTAAATAAGGTGTAAGATTCTTTCTTGCACCTTTTTTTCTTCAAATTATTTTTAAACTATATAAATGGTGTAAATAACATTTACTATAAGAAGATTTCATTTTCAACCATTGAAATTGGCAGGGGAATTACATGGAAGATAAAGAATTACAATTAGTTGATCATTTAGATGAATTGCGTAAACGGATTATCATTTCCGCAGTCGCATTTGTTGTTTTTTTTATTGTTGGATTCATTTATGTTACTGATATTTACAAATGGTTTGTTCGAGACCTTGATGTAAAATTAATGGTACTAGGACCAAGTGATATCATTTGGATTTACTTCATGATTGCAACTGTTATTGCTATTGCAGGTACGATCCCTGTACTAGCAAGTCAACTCTGGCTGTTTGTGAAGCCAGCACTCAAACCAATTGAGAGAAAAATTACCCTTTCCTATATTCCAGCCTTATTTATCTTATTTATTGTTGGACTTGCTTTTGGTTACTTTGTCATTTTCCCAATGGTGCTTGAGTTTTTAGTAACTATGGGAGCAGACATGTTTGTAACCAATTTCACAGCTGATCGATACTTCCGCTTTATTATGAATATGACCTTACCTTTTGGAGTGTTGTTCGAGCTTCCAGCGGTCGTTATGTTCTTAACATCATTAGGAATTATTAATCCATTTGTCTTATCGAAAATCCGTAAATATGCATACTTCGTGTTAATCTTAATTGCAATCGTCATCACTCCTCCAGATTTCATGTCGGACTTTGTAGTGACTTTACCATTACTGCTGCTATATGAAATTTCAATAAACTTATCGAAATTTGTTTACAAGAAGAGAATGAAGAAAATGCAAGAAGAAGAAGAAGAGTTTGCTAATGCATAAGCAGGGATACATGACCTTCAAGGATTGATTTCTTTGAAGGTCTTTTCTACTCAGTATTTTAAAAAAAACAACCTTCTAGGGATGTGAGTAAATGAGCAAGATTAAGATTGTCACTGATTCAACGATGGATATGACAATAGAGCAGGCAGACCAATTAGGTGTTGTAGTAGTTCCACTGTCCGTAACAATAAATGGAGAAACCTATTTAGACCGTGTAGAAATTCAGCCTGCTGAATTTCTGGAAACGATGAAAGGTCTAGAAGAATTACCGAAAAGCTCCCAGCCATCAGCTGGAACTTTCCTTGAAGTGTACGACAGACTTGGTGAAGAGGGCTATGAAGTAATTTCCATACATATGACAGGTAAAATGAGCGGAACCGTTCGTTCTGCTGAAAGTGCTGCGCAAATGACGAATACGAAGGTAACCGTTGTGGACTCAAAGTTTATTTCAATGGCACTCCAGTTCCAGGTTCAAGAAGCGGCTGAAATGGCGAAGCAGGGTAAGAGTGTTGAGGAAATACTTATCCGACTTGATCATGTCCGTGATCATTCGAAGCTTTATATAATGATTGATACATTGGAGAATATGGTGAAAGGCGGACGGATAGGGAAGGGAAAGGCATTCATTGGCTCCTTACTTAATATCAAGCCGATTGCTTCTTTAGAAGGTGCCGAATACAACCCAGTTGCAAAGGTCCGAAGTCATTCACAAGTGGTTAAATGGCTCGCCAAGCAATTTTCAGAGGATGTAAAAGGTAAAACTGTCAAACGTGTGGGCATTGTTCATGCAGAGGCACATGAGTTGGCCACAAAATTAAAAGACTCTATCATTGAATTAAATGGCTACAACAGTATTTCTGTTGATTATACAGGTCCAACAATTAGTACGCATACAGGACCAGGTACCATTGCCTTAATGTATTACTATGAATAAAATGAGGATGGGGCAGTAGCTCCATCCTTATTCGTTTACCAACTGAATCTCGTATCCTTGTACACTATACCCAAGTCTCTGCAAATGCTTACGAATACCACTTCGCTCCCATGTTTTTAGTATCATGACTTCAAGCATTTGTTTCGGATAGAAGATTCCAATATTGGTGAGTTCTTCGAAGTTCATCCCCTGACGAACATACTTTTCAATGACTTTGTCACGTTTTTCAATAATGGATAAAAATTTCCCCATCGCTTCAGTGAATTCCTGTTTGGTAAAGACACCTTTCTGATGACCTGTGATATAGGTTTCGGCGTCCAGTTCTAGCAGACGTGAACTGGAGGAAATAAATGCGTCAATATCCCCATCTGTTCCAAAGTACCAAGGTCCAAACGCTGTCATATCAAAATCACCGACGTAAACTACACCTAATTCAGGAAAGTAGGGACAGGTATATCCTATTGTGTGACCAGGTGTATGTAGAAAGTTTACCTTTACACCGCTAAAGTTGTATTCATCATATTGATAGGTACCAGAAATCTCCCCGAGGTTTTGCACCCATTCCATTGGCAGCTGCTTCCTTAATGCTTCAACACCCTCGGGACCCCATTCCTGGAAGACGCCGTTCCCTCTTGCAATTCCTTCGATTGATTGAATGGTTTCAAATTCAAGTGGATTTATCCATTTTTCTGCATCTTGTAACAAATGGTTATGCAGAGTATGATCAGGATGGTAATGGGTATTAACAACCAATTCAACCCCATATTGATCATCAAGTGCACGTAGTTCCGCCGGATCCGCTCCCGTATCAATGAGCACCTTATCTTTACTATTAATATACAAACTTCTTGAAAAGGGAACCTTACTTTTATTAGCTCCTTCAATGATCATAATGGGACCAATTTGTCTCATCCGTAACACCTCTACTTTACATTCTTTTTTTCAAAATTTTCTGTTTTTTGAATGAATACTCATTCATAATACCATATATTCCCCATTCCTTAAACCTTCTTTTTATCCTTTATGGGATGAATAATAAGCAGGATGTTGCCAAGTACAATCCTTATTTTTTGGGTAAAAATAGCTTTTTTGGTAATGCTAAAAAAAATTGAATTAAAAAGGTGTTGCCTATGTTTAAATGGTTGTCAGGAAAAAAAGCGGATGAAACACCGAAAGCTCATAGTTTAGAATTAGAAGAATTAAAAGAGCAGCTTAAAACTGAATTGAATGTTGGTTCTGACCTTGTCTTTAGGACAATGAAAAGGGACGGGGACAAACTTATATTCTGCCTGATGAACACATTAATTGATTCAACCAGGCTTGATGATATTGTAATTAAATCCATTCTAAACAATAATGACATGGAATGGACTTGTGAATCTATTGCAAAAGTCTTACCTATGATTTCTATCACTGCCGTTAATCAATTAAGTGAAGTAGTTACGGGAATAAACGAAGGAAAAGTGTATATTTACGCAGAAGGACAGCCATATGGGATCCTGGCTGATGTTAAAAAGACTCTTGAAAGAGGTCTCGAAAAAGCTGAAACGGAATCACTTGTTTATGGTCCAAAAATAGCTTTTACTGAATCACTACAGGCTAACATGAATATTTTAAGGAACAACATCAAGGATGAAGATTTATGTGCAGAAGACCTAGCTGTCGGTAAACGATCAAAAACAAAAGCAAAGCTAATCTACATTAAGGGTATTGCTGATGAAGAAACGATCCAAACATTCAGACAGAGGGTCCAGGATCTGAACCTGGATTATGTCCCTGGAACAACTGTCCTTGGTCAGTATATTGAGAGCGACAGCTGGTCCGTTTTTCCTCAGTTGATGACAACAGAGCTCCCTGATCGTGTATCGATAGCATTATATAGGGGGAAAGTGGCAGTATTATTGGACAGGAGTCCTGACTGTCTCTACGGTCCTACATCCTTTTTCGCCTTTTTCGAATCAACAGAAGATGTTTATATGCGCTGGAACATGGGGCTGTTTTTACGGATGCTGCGGCTAGTGGCTACTTTTTTCTCCGTATTACTAACGCCTGCTTATGTGGCCGTTTTAACCTATCACTATGAAGTCATCCCTTCCCCATTGCTTCTGTCTTTGGGGGAATCAAGGGCGAGAGTTCCCTTTCCACCCGTCATGGAAGCACTTTTACTCGAATTTGTAATTGAATTATTACGGGAGGCAGGCGCCCGGCTGCCGACAAAAGTGGGTCAAACAATGGGTATTGTAGGAGGTATCGTAATTGGGCAAGCAGCAGTTGAGGCAGGATTTACTAGCAATATCTTGATCATAATCATTGCATTAAGCGCTCTTGGTTCGTTTACGACACCAAGTTATTTAATGGGCACTGCGATTCGAATCATTCGGTTCCCAATCATATTGATGGCAGGATTATGGGGAGGTATTGGAATCATGCTATGCTTTTGCTATTTCATTATCCACTTACTTAAATTAGAGACTATTGGAGGACCTTATCTTACACCCGTTTACCCTATTAGATTAAAGGATATTGGCTACAGCTTTTTCAAGCTGCCGCCGCAATATCTTTCATTCCGCCCCTTAACGAATCGAACAAAAGACCAGGAGCGCTTCTCTAAAAGGAAGGCGAAACAAAAAAAGGATGTAGATGAATAGGAGCGAACAAAAATGAAAGTGAATTTACATCCAAAAGAAGGATTATTAGTCAATGCATTTATGCTTGTTTTTATCATACACTCCGTACAGGTAGGAGTAGGATTGGCCGGGCTTCCAAGAGTTGTTTATTTACAAGCAAAGCATGATGCTTGGATTTCTGTTTTCCTAGCAGGGACTATTACTTCAGTTGTTTTAATATTTATGGTCCAAATGCTTAAGCAGTATGACAGTGCAGATTTGTATGGTATTCATGTTGATGTATTTGGAAAATGGGCAGGGCATTCTTTGAATTTTATGTACATGATTTACATGACATCTACTTTTTTTATCATTTTAATGAACTATGTTGAAATTGTTCAAGTGTGGATATTCCCAACCTTGCCAACTTGGCAACTCACCCTCGTTCTAGTTTTGTTAGTTATTTATGCAGTTTATGGTGGAATAAGGGTTGTCGTTGGAGTTGCATTTTTTTCTGTTGTCGGGACTATATGGTTGGCTGCTGTTTTATTTGTACCATTGCAATTCGGTGATTTTACCCATTTGTTTCCAATTATGAATTCAAATGCAAAACAACTATTAATGGGAGCTCACAGTACAACCCTTTCCATGCTGGGTTTTGAAATCATTCTGTTTGTCTATCCATTTGTGAAAGAAAAGCAAAAGGCTATGTTCTTTGTTCAAATTGGGAATATGATTACAACGATTATGTTTACTTGTGCGACGCTTATTTCTATTGTATTCTTCGCTTCTAATAGTTTGGAAAAAACGATCTGGCCGGTTTTATCGATGTTTAAGATTGTTAGATTACCTAACTTGGAAAGGTTTGAATTTATCGCTGTTTCCTTTTGGATGCTGATTATTTTGCCGAATATGTGCTTCTATCTTTGGGCAGCTTCAAAGGGCTTTTCTAGAATCTTAGGGAAAAAACAAAAATGGGGTGTTTGGATTATTGCCATTGCTGCCTTTGGAGGTTCCTTTTTTATAAAGTCAAGGTACCAAATGAATACTGCGACGGATTTAGTGGCAAAGCTTGGTTTTTACTTTGCTTTTTGCTATCCAGTACTTCTTTCTATTATTGTCTTCATAAAAAAATGGTATAAAAGGAGGGAGAGTAAGCATGCAGAAACGTCGTAAATGGCTGAAACTGGTGATTGGAATAACTTCTTTCTTTTTACTAACAAGCTGTGGAGTCGAAACGAAGCAATTGGAAAGATTAGGTCTCATTACGGCAATAGGATTTGATTTAAAGAAAGAAAATAAAATCAAGGGGACAATTTCTGTAACAAAGTTTGATCCAATGGCCAAAGTTATGACCAACTTGATTTCTGCTGATGCTAATACCCTCCAAACTTTAAGAGCAGAGGAAAATCTTGCAACCGACCAACGACTTGAAATGGGTCAGCTTCGGTGTGTCATTTACAGTAAGGAGTTGGCTGAAAAAGGAATTATTCAGCTTGTAAATGCTCTCAATCGTGATCCGACGGTTGGGAATATGGTTTATTTAACGATTGCTGAGAAAGATGCTTTTTCCATTATTAGTATGGACGAGAAGAAAATAAAGGTGAATATAGGAACCTATTTATATAATTTAATTCGACAAAATGTGGAAAGGGAACTTCTAATCTCGCCGACACTTCATGAATTTAATCACAAATTTTTTGATTACGGACAGGATCCGGTGCTGCCAATAATCAATGTGAAGAAAGACAAGGTAGCCATTTCGGGGGTTGCTCTATTCAATGATGATAAAATGGCAGCAAAATTAAGTAATGATAAGCTCTTTTATTTGAAACTCTTAACAGATGAATATCGAACAGGATCTAAGGAATTGGAATTTGACCGCGACGAATTTAAGAATATAATCAACACGCAGGGTGGTAGGAATTTTGGAGAAATATATAACAAATTATTTATTAGTCTAGATACTTTGCGCAGTAATACAAGTATTAAATTAGTGGACAAAAAGAATCTTGGTTTTAAAGTTGAGGTAGAAATGGATTCTAGATTGCTGGAAACCACAAATTATTTAGAATTAAGCGAACCTGCTAACATGAAGTTCATAGAGAAGAAAGTAAATAAAGAAATGGAAAGTCAAATTAAAAAACTCCTGCTATTCTTCCAAAAAAATCAGGTCGACCCAGTTGGAATAGGAAACGAGTATATGGCTCATGTCAGAGGCAAGCCTATTTCTCAAAAGGAATGGAAAGAAATATATAAGAGTGTTAAATTTGATGTTCAAGTAAATAATACGATTTCGAGAACAGGAACAATGGATTAGCAAGCCGTTGTCTTTCTTCTTTAGTGAATCTTTGTTAAACTAATCACGAATAGAAAAAGGTTGCGGGGGATTAATATGAAGGTTCGGTTATCGTTTCTACTAGTAGTAATTGTGGCACTTCTATCAGCTTGTGGGCAGAAGGGGATTGAGAATCCGCTGGATTATCCAGTAAATGATTTTACTGCTGTCACACAAGACAATAAACCATTTGAAAAGAAGAATTTGGACGGAAAAATATGGGTTGCAGACTTTATTTTCACCAATTGCGCAGATGTTTGTCCGCCAATGACGGCTAATATGACCAAACTGCAAAAAATGGTTGATGAGGAAGAGTTGAAAAATGTTGAGTTTGTATCATTTAGTGTAGATCCAACTGTTGATACACCCGAAAAATTAACAGAATATGCGAAGAACTTTGGGCAGAAGGATGATAATTGGACTTTCTTGACAGGCTATTCACAGGAATTTATTGAGACATATGCAAGGGAAACCTTCAAAACCTTAGTAAAAAAGCCACAAGAAGGTGACCAGGTTATTCACCAGACTTACTTTTTCCTGGTGGGACCAGATGAAAAGGTTAAGAAGATTTACGATGGGTTCAAAGAAGTACCATATGATGAGATAATTAGTGATATAAAATCGTTACAATAGACCTTTTTCCAGGTCTATTTTTTTGGCAGTGAATAGGATATAGTACTAGCTTGTTTTGTATTATTTTTGTTCTGTTATAATATCATTAGTAAGAGGTGGTGAATCGAATGAAAAAAGTTTTCACCCTTCTCATTCTTTCGACATATTTCTTAAGTTCTTGCAGTCAATCCGATCGGTTGGAATTGCATAAAGAACGGACGGCTTCGGCTGTTGTTTATGAAGAGATTCCTGGCGATTTTGTCCCAAAGGAAATCAGAATTATCTCCGCTGGTGACTCTTTAACAGAAGGTGTAGGAGATAGTACAAATACTGGAGGATACCTGCCTTACTTAAGAACTTTGCTCGAGGAAGAAAAGGGAATTAAGGAAGTTGATTTCTATAACTTCGGTGTAAAAGGTAATCGTACCCCACAATTACTAAAAAGACTGCAGACAGAAGAGATGAAAGAAACTATTTCTACTGCTGATTTGGTAATTTTGACGATAGGCGGCAATGACATTATGAAGGTAGTCAGAGATAATATATCAAATCTACAATTGTCCGTTTTTAATAAGGAACGAGAAGTATATATTAACAATTTAATCGAAATTATGAATTCGATTATTCGGGTAAATCCGGAAGCCTATATTGTTTTGGTTGGAGTATACAATCCTTTTTCACAATGGTTTTCTGATATACAAGAGCTCGACAAAATTGTCTCAGATTGGAACGAGGCAAGCCAAAGGGTTGTTTCGAATTATTCAAATGCCTATTTTGTTGGGATTGAAGATTTATTTATTAACCCGCCAGAAAGTTTATTGCATACCGACAACTTCCATCCAAACGATAAGGGTTATGAATTGATTGCAGAGCGATTGAACGAAACGTTAGAAGAACGAACATTACCTGATCTTGTAAAAAAGGCGTATATGGTCAGTAAAAAGGAGAATTAGCTTTCTATGAAAAACAAATGGAAAACGGGATTCTTTCTTTTATTAGGGTTTATTGTCATTATTGTTATTATTCTTTTATCTTTAATCATGGTACCGGCGAATGAAAAGGGAAAGCTTCAACAAACTGTACCCGATAATAAGAATGTTACTTTCGAGGTAAAATCGAATAAGGCAGATCTCAATGTATTAATAAACCAATATATTAAAAAGGAAGCGGCCGATTCACCAATAGAATATAGTGTACAGCTTCAAGATGAAGTTGAATTGTATGGAACCTTACAATTTTTTAGTCAAGAGGTAGATTTAAAGCTTACCTTCGAACCAGAGGCATTAGATAATGGAGATTTGGTCCTGAAGCAAAAGTCAATCTCAGTTGGGAGCCTGCATTTACCGGTTGCCTATGTATTGAGATTCATCAAAGAAAATTATAAGCTGCCAAATGGTGTAGAAATTCATCCTAATGAAAAAATTGTTCATGTGAACATGCAGCAATTAGCGTTAAAAAGTGATGTCAGAATAAAGGTAAAAACATTTGATTTAATAAAAGATGATATTACTTTTACCATACTGGTACCCGTTGAATAAGGTGGCTCACATAAGTGTGAACCACCTTATTTCTTTACTTAATCTTTCAAAATCATTGCTTGAAAGGATGGTTCTCCTTTTGTAAGACCCATCAATACTATAGTATAGGTTTCATTTGGACGAAACTGCGCTTTTGGCACCGGGAGGACCACATTCTTCGTTCCAGCCTCTCTCACCTCTAAATCAACCGTCATCGGCATGATTCCTAAATAGTCTGTAACCTGTTTGTAGGAAACGTTTGGAAAGACTACATCTCGGTCTTTAACGGCAATATCCAGGGTGCCGGTATCGGATGATAAGTGCAGGAAACGTATTTTAGATTCGTTTGGCGGCACTTCCGGTTGAGTCAGGTATGGTAGCAGGCGCATTTTTTTCACTGAGTCGATGACTGCTAGTGTATAGGATTTGCCAGGCTCAACGGTAATGCTCTTGTTGAGAACACTGTCGACCGAATTTCCTGTTGGATAAATATCGATATGATATTTACCAGGCTTTAATGCTAGATAGTTGCTTGCCACTCTGAATGGGAGGCGTTTCACTTGTATTTGCCCATTAATATATATATCAACGGCGGGGGAATCAGGTGAGGTGTGAAGGAACCGGACCCTTGCTTCGGTTTGATTTTGTTGAATGTTACGCATGATCATCGCTTTATTCATATATTTTAAATGTTTCAGATAGTAGTGCATGTGCAGGTTTGGGTTAGAGTATTTAAAATTATGAGCCAGCAGATCGTACATTGCAGCTCTTTGAAGATAATCAGAATGATCTCTATGTCCAGACATACCAGTTGCTCCTTTCTTTCGTTCTTTACAAATTAATTTATTCAAGCATGTTTAGGTGGGTGTGTATATTTGGATTTTTTGTTTACAAATGGATAAAGTTGTCATATACTTAATACAAATAAGCCGGAAGGCGGGTGAAGTGTAATGTTAAATGAAAATCTGTTAATTGCCGTGAATTTCAATATCATTTGCACAGCCCGCGGATTCACCTTTTAGGGGAATTCTATACCCATTATTCCTTTGTGAATATAAACCATGGGCTGTGTTGCCTATGGTTTTTTATTTTACAATTTTTGGAGGAATATGGATGAATTTAAATACAATTGGATTGACTGAAAAAATAAATAATGACTTTCAAACATTAAAACAAAGTGAAGAGATGATTATTGGCCGGGTGTCCTTGGAACATAAGCATATGTATCGTGTATGGACGGAGCATGGCGATTTACTGTGTGAGGTTTCTGGTAAGTTTAATTTTGAAGCCTTAAGTCGTGAGGACTATCCTGCTGTAGGAGATTGGGTCATGCTCAAGCCGCGTGTGGATGAAAGAAAAGGAACTATCTATTCAGTAATGCCACGCTTTAGTAAATTTTCTCGTAAATCGGCAGGGAGAACGGCCGAAGAGCAAATAGTTGCAGCAAACATCGATACTGTTTTTCTTGTAAACTCATTAAATGACGATTTAAACTTAAGAAGAATTGAACGTTATCTGCTGCTGACATGGGAAAGTGGTGCCAATCCTGTTATTGTCTTAAGCAAGGCGGATTTATGTAACAATATTGAGGAAAAGCTTGCGGAAGTCGAAGCCATCGCATTTGGCGGTGTACCAGTTATCGCGATTAGTGCAGAGGCAAAAAGCGGAATTGAAAAGCTTGCGCCATACTTACAGCCAGGTAAAACGATTGCATTATTGGGTTCATCGGGGGTAGGGAAATCTACCTTGACTAATTTGCTGCTGGGAGACGAGAAGCAAGTGGTCAAGGAGATTCGTGAAGGGGATGACAAAGGGCGCCACACGACCACTCACCGTGAACTGATTCAGCTACCAAATGGCAGTGTGTTGATTGACACCCCAGGAATGCGAGAATTACAGCTTTGGGAAAGTGCAGATGGTTTAACAGAAACGTTTTCTGATATTGATGAATTGGGTGAAATGTGCAAATTCAGGGATTGTAAGCATAAGGATGAGCCGGGCTGTGCTGTTGTGGAGGCGATTGAAGAAGGTACATTGGCTGAAGGACGTTTAACCAGCTACAATAAGCTCCAAAAAGAACTAGCCTATATCGAAAGAAAAGCCGACAAACGAGCACAAACCGAAGAACAGAAAAAGTGGAAAAACATTACCAAACAATCGAGACAAAAAAAGAAAATCAAATAGGGAACTGCAGCCGAACCCGAGGACGTGGTTCGGCTTTTTGTACAGTTTTGGTCAGCAAATTGTATTTCTTCTTAAAGATTCGGTATACTCATAGTCATAGCAAATAAATTCCAAAGGGGTGGAAATTGTGGAGGAAACGAAACAACTGGCAACCTTTGCCGGCGGCTGTTTTTGGTGTATGGTGAAGCCATTTGATGAGCAGCCGGGCATTATTAGTGTCATATCTGGATATACCGGCGGTCATCTTGAAAATCCTACTTATGAACAGGTTTGTTCGGAGTCAACAGGTCATTATGAGGCCGTTCAGATTACCTTTAATCCAGAAATATTTCCATATGAAAAACTGCTTGAACTATTTTGGCAGCAAATAGATCCAACCGATCCAGGTGGTCAATTTTACGACCGTGGTCAGTCTTATCAAACAGCTATTTTTTATCATGATGAGAAACAGAAAGAGCTGGCTGAACAATCTAAGAAGGCATTGCAGGAGAGCGGTCGCTTTACTAAACCGATCGTAACGCCTATTCTTCCAGCGAAAACCTTCTATCCAGCAGAGGCATATCATCAGCATTACTATAAGAAAAATAAAGCGCATTATGAAGGATATCATGTAGGCTCTGGGAGAGCAGGATTTATCAAAGCACATTGGGGGGAGAAGAATGAACAATAAGGAACAATTGAAAAAAGAATTATCGCCGGTACAATATGAAGTTACTCAAAATAACGGAACAGAGCCTCCATTCCGTAACGAGTATTGGAATGAAACAAGGGAAGGTATTTACGCAGATATCGTTTCCGGAAAGCCATTATTTAGCTCTCTTGATAAATACGACGCAGGCTGCGGCTGGCCGAGTTTTACAAAGCCGATTGTAGAGGAAGAAGTAATTGAAAAGGAAGATTATAGCCATTTTATGGTTCGGACAGAAGTAAGAAGTAAAACCGCTGATTCACATTTAGGCCATGTTTTCGATGATGGTCCTGGACCAAATGGTCTTCGGTATTGCATTAATTCAGCAGCCTTACGCTTTATTCCGAAAGATAAGCTAGAGGAAGAAGGATACGGAGCTTATAAGAAACTGTTCGACGAAGATTAAAAAGCCGCAAATTCGCGGCTTTTCTTAATTTCCTTTTGCTTTTGAAGTGGAGGTCATTCCACCTGAAAGGATAAATTTCATGGCGTCTTCGGGCTTAACGTCAATGATTTCAACCTGCTCTTTTGGGATTAAAAAGGTAAATCCAGCCACTTGAAATGTTTGCGGAACGTAAACAGCCACATGATCCTTAAGCGGGCTATAGAAATCCTCTAACTGTTCGGAAGTAATAAACCCCATACTCCTCATCTCAGTTCCTGGAATAACGACAAGCGCCACCTTTGAAAAAGATTTTTTCTCTCCAAGAAACGATTGAACTGTATCTTTGATGACAGAGTAAATCGTTTTGACAACGGGAATTTTTTCCAGCCACCTATCGATTAGTCTGATAATGCTGCCAGTAATAAATTTTGTAGATAACCAGCCTAGCAGCGTGATTAATACAATCGTGGATAGTAAACCAATACCAGGAATGTAATCATCCTGTAGATAAGGTCTTAATGTGTTTCCCAACAATCCGTCTAGGAACAGAAACGTTTTGTAAATAACAAAGATTACAAGAATAATGGGCACAATCGTCAAAATACCGTTAACAAAGCTCTTCAAGAGAGTTTTCATTTTATCACCTACAATTTCATCATTGATTCTCATAATATAGGCGAATGCACAGACAGGTCAAGTACCTATTACATAAAGTAAGAGTGTTAACAGATAAAAACCTTAAGGAGTGAATAGGTATGTATGGACATGGATTTGGTGGTCAAGATTGTTGTGGATTTGGTTATGCAGCACCACAAGTAGGTGGATGTGGTTATGGATATGGCACTTTCGTATTAATCGTGGTGTTGTTTATCCTATTAATCATCATCGGCGCTAGCTGGTGTTAACCACTAAAAGACTCAGGTGAAAAGCCTGAGTTTTTTTGTTATTTTCTAAAAACAAGCCAAACACGAACAATAGTGATTTGTTTTTATTTATAGTTCGTTTTTAATGTTGACGGGGAGATTAATCTCTGATATATTTACCAAGGGTTAAGTAAATACATACGTCTTGGAGGTTTTGGACAATGGAAAATAGATATGATGTGATAGTAGTGGGTGCAGGCCCAGCGGGGATTTTTACCTGCTATGAACTTACACTTAAAATGCCGAACGCAAAGGTGCTGTTGGTGGATAAGGGGCATAATATTTACCTTAGAAATTGTCCAATTCTAGAAAATAAAATTGAGAAATGTCCTCCAGCTGCGGGCAAGAAAGAGTATGCAGGATGTTTACCGGCATGTTCTATTACTAGCGGCTTCGGCGGTGCAGGTGCATATTCGGATGGAAAGTTTAATATCACCAGTGAATTTGGTGGATGGATGACCGATTATCTACCTGATTCTCAAGTGGTCGATTTAATTAAATATGTGGATGAAATTAATTTAAGTCACGGTGCAACAGAAAGTATTACCGATCCACTTACAGATAAAGTGAAGGATATCGAACGACGCGCCTTTGCAGCTGGATTAAAATTGTTACGTGCTCAAGTTCGCCACCTAGGAACAGAGCAAAACTTAAAAATTATGAAAAGTATCTATGAATACTTAAATGATAAAATTGAAATGTCATATAAAACAGAAGTCCAGGATTTAATCACTGAAAGGACTCCTGATGGGTATGTTGTAAAAGGAATCAAGCTGAAAGGTGATAAGGACATTTATGCAGATAAGGTCGTTATTACTCCTGGTCGTGATGGTTCAAAATGGCTGACTGAGATTCTAAAGTCACGTCGCCTGAAAATGACAAGCAATCAAGTAGATATCGGCGTTCGTGTAGAGACTTCTGACATCGTTATGAAGGAGATCAATGACAATTTATACGAAGGGAAATTTGTTTTCAATACATCCGTTGGAACACGAGTACGGACGTTTTGCAGCAATCCTTCCGGACATGTAGTCGTTGAAAATCACTCAGGTATCATGCTTGCAAATGGCCATGCCTATAAGGATCCGAAGCTTGGAAGTCCAAATACCAACTTTGCCTTGCTTGTATCTCATACATTCTCCGAGCCTTTTGATAAGCCAAACGAATATGCGCACGAAGTTTCACGACTTGCCAACGCTCTTTCCAATGGCGGCTTAATCGTGCAAAAGTATGGAGATATCTTAAAAGGCCGTCGTTCAACGGAAAGAAGAATTAAAGAGGGATTCATTGAGCCGACACTTAAAGAAGCGGTTCCAGGTGACCTTGGTCTAGTACTTCCTTATAATACACTCAAGAGTTTAATAGAGATGACCGAGGCGTTGAATCAAGTAACACCTGGGATTGCTTCAGAACATACATTGTTCTACGGTGTAGAAGCGAAATTCTACTCTGCAAGACCGAAACTTAATGACCGGTTTGAATCAGAAATCAGCGGATTGTATGTTGGAGGAGATGGCGCAGGAATTACCCGCGGTCTAGCACAGGCAAGTGCATGCGGCGTCTGGATTGCAAGAGATATCATCCAAAAAGCTACAACCGAACGTAATAAGGAAGTCGTTTTGAACTAAACCCGCTAAATTAGCGGGTTTTTACATTTTTGTAGTAAACTATTTAAAAAAAGGAGGAAACTTAATATCATGCTGCCAAATAGATTATCTCCTGGGGATGAAATTAGGGTGATTGCGCCATCTACGAGCATGGCGGTCATTAAGGGGAAGCAAGTGGAACTTGCGACACAGCGGTTATACCAGCTTGGCTTTACCGTCACTTTTGGGAAACATGTGGAAGAACACGATGAATTCTTCACGACTTCCATCGAACAAAGGATTGAAGATTTACATGACGCCTTTCGGGATCCAAATGTTAAAGGGATTTTAACCGCGCTCGGTGGCTATCATGCGAATCAGTTATTAAACTACATAGATTACGATTTAATCCAATCAAATCCTAAAGTGTTATGCGGCTACAGCGACATAACAGCATTAAATGCGGCCATTTATCAAAAAACGGGGTTAATCACGTATTCGGGACCATTTTTTTCAACGTTTGGTGTGAAATATGGCATTGATTACACGCTTCAATCTTTCTTAGAAGCTGTAACGAATGACGCACCCTATGAGGTGTATCCTTCACCTGCCTGGAGTGATGATAAGTGGTATCTGGATCAGGAGGAACGCACTTTCATCGAACAGGAAAACTATTTAGTCATCCATGAAGGCGCAGCAGAAGGAAAACTGATCGGTGGAAATTTAAGTACGCTGCACCTATTGCAGGGGACGGTATACATGCCGTCACTAAAAGATTGTATTCTTTTTATCGAGGAGGATAATGAAGCACATGTTCATTCTTTTGACCGCGTGCTTCAATCACTGCTTCAGCTGCCTGATGCAGCCAGTATAAGAGGAATTCTCATTGGTAGGTTTCAGAAGGATTCAAACGTTACAGAAGCTGCAATAAAGAGGGTCATCGCAACAAAAAAAGAACTAAAAAATATCCCTGTAATCGCAAATGTCAATTTCGGACATGTTCAGCCTATTGCGACGATCCCAATGGGAGTAAACGCAGCGATAAGTGGTTCAGGAACAACTACAACAATTACCATAAACACATAACAAAAGGGGGACCCAAATCCCCCTTTAACCAATCGTCACTTTTTCTTTTGGATAATGAATTTTCTCCTGGCTATTATCTTTGCCTCTTAAAATCAGCAGGCACGTTACAATCCCCAATCTTCCGATAAACATCAAAAGGATAATGAGGATTTTCCCAAATGTAGTTAATATCGGGGTTAAACCCATTGATAATCCATTGGTTCCAAACGCAGAAGTTACTTCAAACACTACTTGAATCAAGGTTCCTTTTTCCGTAATTGATAGAATTAAAATCGAGAGCAAACAAAGGGCTGCCGCAGTTGAAATTACAATAAATGATTTAATAACATCCTCCGTATGCAGTTCTCTTCTAAATACTTTAATTGAACCTTTTCCCCTCGCATAAAAGAAAATCGCTAGTAAAACAATTGCAAACGTCGTGGTCCGAATTCCACCGCTGGCGCTGCTGGGTGAGCCGCCAATGAACATTAAAACGGACATAAAGAGCTGATTGCTGACGGTAAATTCATTTATATCCATAGTAGCTAAACCTGCGCTTTTGGTGGTCACTGAATTAAATAGTGAATAAAAAAAAGTTTCATGCCAGGATTTATCAGCAAAAAAATGATAACTATCCAGTAAATAAATGATCAGACCTCCTACAATTGTTAGAATGACAAAAGTAGAAGTAGTTAATTTTGTAAACAGGGTAAAATGATATCTTTTTTTACTTTTTAAACTTAGGAAGAATTCATAAACCTCAACAATAACGGGGAATCCAATTGCTCCGATAATCATCAAAAAAATAATAACTGTTTGTGCAAAGTAGTCATTATTAAAAGGTATTAATGAACTTCCTGTAATATCAAATCCTGCATTTGTAGTGGCACTAATCGATCCGAAAAATCCATGTTTAAAAGCAGATATGGGGCTTTCATAGTAGTTTAAGAATCGTAATCCTAAAATAATTCCTCCAATAATTTCAACCGAAATGATGGTAATAAAAACCCGTTTAGCCAGCTGTACTAAACCAGATAAATTAGATTGATTTTGGTCCACCATGATCAGTTGGCGTTCCTTTAATCCTACTTTTTTACCAATCATAATCCATAGGAAGGTACTAAGTGACATAACACCTAATCCACCTATTTGGAGGATGATACATAAGAGAAAAATACCAAAATGATTAAATGTATCTTTTAAGGAGATGACACTTAGACCTGTTACACTTACAGCACTAGCCGATGTAAATAGGGCATCAATAAAACTAATGGATGCATTTTCACGATGTGCCAAGGGTATTTTCAAAAGTAACGTAGAAATGATTAAAGCAGATAAGTAAAAAATAACAATTAATTGAATCGTTGATAATTCTTTCTTTTTGGAAAAAGGCTTTTTCGGTATATTCATTTAATCCATCCTTATGTAAATCTAAGTGTAATTTTATATGAACTACCCCAAAAAGTAAAAGATAGTTTTCTATAAGACAAAGTAACCGCAAACGAGCTGGTTCACCCCTTTTAAATCTAAATAAGATGAAAGTATTAAAAAACTCGCTCATACAATGAACTAAAAGGGGAAGTGGTGTCAGGTTGGAACGTACGTATCTCATAAAACCAGCACTCGATGATACCCTGCCGATGATTGATTACGGCAAAGGGGTTTATTTGTATGATCGGGATGGAAAGAAATATCTTGATGGTGCCTCAGGCGCTGTCACCGCGAATATTGGCCACGGAGTATCAGAAATCATCGAAGCAATGCAGGAACAGGCAAAAAAAATATCGTTCGTTTATCGCTCTCAATTTACGAGTGAAGCAGCTGAAAAGCTGGCTGAAAAAATTTCAGCACTTACTCCAGGAGACCTAAATTGGTGCTTCTTTGTTAATAGCGGTTCTGAAGCGGTCGAAACTGCAATGAAAATGGCAATACAATATTGGCAGGAAAAAGGAATACAAACAAAAACGAAGGTGTTATCAAGGTGGGTCAGCTATCATGGAATCACTTTAGGTGCACTTTCTTTGTCTGGACATACAGGAAGAAGAGCGCGATTTGTTCCGCTGCTCGAGGATTTTCCGGTAATAAATCCCCCTTACTGCTATCGCTGTCCCTATAACCTTCGTGCACCTTCCTGCGGATTTCTTTGTGCACAGGAGCTAGAACAAGTAATCAAACGGATTGGTGCCGAGCATATTGCGGCCTTTATCGCAGAACCAGTAATCGGAGCAGCGGGCGGTGCTATTGCAGCTCCTAAGGATTATTTTAAAGTAATCAAAAAAATCTGTGATGATAATGATATCCTTTTTATTGCCGATGAGGTTATGACCGGTTTTGGACGCACGGGATCAATGCTTGCAATGGAGCAATATGGTGTTATTCCTGATATTGTGGCACTAGGAAAAGGGATGGGTGCAGGCTATGCTCCAATAGCGGCGGCACTTGCAAGTGAAAAGGTCATTGAGCCCATTTTGGCGGGTACAAAAGTAGTGATGAGCGGACATACCTTAAGTGCAAATCCACAATCCTGCGCAGTTTCTCTCGCCGTACTAGAATATTTAGAAAAAAACAAGATTGTTAGTAGGGTAGAATCCAAGGGAGAATATCTAATGAATCTTCTGCTCCCATTAAAAAATCAATATTCCTTTATCGGTGATATTAGGGGGAAAGGGTTATTGCTTGGAATTGAATTTGTCGAGGATGCTGCCAATAAAACTCCTTTTCCTCGAAATGCACAAATAACCCAAACCATGATTGCTCTTGCAAAAGAAAAGGGACTGCTCGTTTATCCAGCAGGCTCCGGTATTGATGGGGTTAACGGTGACTCAATTATTGTTTCGCCTCCATTAACCATTACAAAAAGTGAAATAGAAGAATTGGTTTCCCTGTTAGCAGAAGCCTTTGAAGATTTTTCAAAGCAAATGAAGTCGGGTGGTGTGTAGATGGAGAATCCATTTGGGAAAATTACAACCTTAGAAAAAGTTCTGGAACTTTTCTATAACGGAATGACCTTAATGTTTGGGGGATTCGGCGGTGTCGGATCCCCGCCGACGCTCATTGAAGGTATCCTCGAAAAAGGGATACGGGATATCACATTAATCGGAAATGATACTGGATTTCCTCATATCGGCATCGGAAAATTGGTGAGTCAGGAAAGGGCAGTAAAGGTAATTGCCTCACATATTGGTTCCAATCCAATTGCCGGTAAACTCATGCATGAAGGAAGGCTTGAGGTTGAATTTTCGCCGCAAGGGATATTAGCAGAAAGGATTCGTGCTGGAGGAGTTGGTCTTCCAGCGATTCTAAGTGATATTGGAATGAGCAATGAACTCGTATCAAAAGATAAGCCCCATTTTCTCCTGGGCGGGAAGGACTACTTAATTGAAACAGCTTTAACCGCAGAAGTATCAATCGTTTATGCCAAAAAAGCAGACCCCTATGGAAATTTAATTTATGACAAAAGTGCTCGAAATACGAATCCCCTTGTGGCTATGGCAGGAGATATCACCATTGCAGAGGTAGAGGAAATCGTTCCACTCGGAAGTCTTGACCCTGATGAGATTATTACTCCTGGTGTGTTCGTCGACCATATTATTCCTTCGAAGGGAGTGAACTGGAAATGGGCTTGGGAGTGAATTTTCGCAATACCATTGCAAGAAGAGCAGCAGAAGAAATACGTGATGGAATGGTGGTAAACCTCGGAATTGGAATTCCCTCCTTGGTTCCCAATCATTTACCCAAGAACATGATGGTCATGTTTCATGCTGAAAATGGGATTACAGGAATGGGACCAAGCCCCGAAAAAGGGAGTGAAGATGAGAATTTATGTAATGCCGGCGGCTTTCCTGTTACCTTGAACCAAGGAGGTTCTTATTGTGACAGCGCTGTGGCCTTCGGCATGATTCGCAGAGGGCGGGTGGATATCACCATATTGGGTTCCCTTCAAGTTAGCGCGCGGGGGGACTTGGCAAACTGGATCGTTCCTGGGAAAAAAGTCCCTGGAATGGGCGGTGCAATGGAACTGGCACAAAAAGCAAGAAAAGTAATTGTATTAATGAATCATTGTGATAAGGCAGGGAATCCGAAAATAGTCAAGTCTTGCACCTTACCGCTAACCTCTGCTACTTGTGTGGATATTATCATAACAGAATTGGCAGTATTCAAGGTGACTTCTCAAGGATTACTGTTAACAGATTTGTTCGCACCATACGATTTGCAAATAGTCGCCAATAAGACGGAATGTGATTTTACGGTAAGTGATACGATTCGGAAAATATCCTATTAATCTCACCCATTCTTCTGAAGAAGGAGTGAAAGTATTGAGTAATCATGAAGAATTAATCAAGCAATGGTTAAAGGACAATCGTGCCAGAGGAACTCGGTTTTTACAAATACTAGTTCAAGAGAATAGTATAAGAGGAAATGAAAGTAGTGCACAGGCTGTCATCATTGAAAAATGCCGGCAGTTAGGGTTGAGTCTCGATATTTGGGAAATTGACAGGGAGGAGTTAAAGGAGCATGAGGCTTTCTGCTGTGACCGTCAGAGCTTTGAAGGAAACCCGAACGTCGTTGCTGTTTTAAAAGGAACGGGAGGCGGAAAGTCAATCATCCTAAATGGACATATCGATGTGGTACCGGTCGGCGATGAGAAGAACTGGGAACACGATCCATTTAGTGGTCATATTGAGTGTGGTAAACTCTATGGTCGCGGCAGCACAGATATGAAGGGTGGAACTGCTGCGCTCATTATGGCAATCGAGGCTATTATTGCTTTGGGAATTAAACTTAAAGGAGATGTTATATTTCAAAGTGTCATAGAAGAAGAAAGCGGTGGTGCTGGTACGCTTGCTGCTGTTCTAAGAGGCTACCGAGCAGACGGGGCGATTATCCCGGAACCAACTGGATTGAAAATATTTCCGAAGCAGCAGGGTTCGATGTGGTTTAGAATTACGGTAAAAGGCAGGGCAGCACATGGCGGAACAAGATACGAAGGTGTTAGTGCTATTGAAAAAGCAGTATTGGTGATACAAAAACTGCAACAATTTGAGAGAAATCGGAATATAAAAATCACTGATCCGCTATTTAACAGCATTCCAATCCCAATCCCGATAAATATAGGGAAAATAAATAGTGGTGAATGGCCATCATCTGTTCCTGACTTGGCTGTAATTGAAGGAAGAATGGGTGTATCCCCTGAAGAAACTATTTCGGCTGCTCAAGCGGAAATGGCAGCTGTTTTGGATGAAATCAATGAACAAGATGAATGGTTCCAAGAAAATCCACTTGAGATTGAATGGTTTGGAGGAAGATGGCTTCCTGGTAACCTTGAAGTGGATCATCCATTAATGAAGACACTATCTGAGAGTTTTGTAAAAATTAAAGGAGAGGAGCCAGTCATTGAAGCAAGCCCCTGGGGAACTGATGGTGGTATTCTCTCAAATGTGGGAAATACACCTGTGGTTGTTTTTGGTCCGGGAATTACTGCTACGGCACATGACGCCAATGAGCACATTCTTTTAGAGGATATGTTTGCAACATGTAAGATTATTGCTCTAACACTTTTGAAGTGGTGTGAAGTCAGTGAATAATAGGAAATCCCTTCGACCTAGTAAAATTTGGTACAATAGTAAATAATGAATCTTTTCATTTGGAGGGATTGGAATGAAGATAGATTTATGGATAGGCGGCGAATATCGAAGTGCATCTTCCTATTTGGAGTTGAAAAATCCATTTAACTTGGAGAGCCTTGCACAGATAGGTATTGCCAGTCAAGAAGATGTGGACGCGGCAATAGCTGCCGCTTGTAAAGCTCAAGGAAAAATGGCAGAATTACCTGCCTTTGAACGGGCAGAGATACTTGAAAGAGTAGTACAATTTCTTAAGGATGACCGAGAAGAATGTGCAAGAATAATAGCGTTGGAGGCGGCAAAACCGCTAAAAGGTGCTAGATCGGAAGTAGACCGAACGATTATGACCTATACCTTTGCAGCACATGAAGCGAGGAAAATTCACGGTGAAACCGTGCCGATGGACGCTGCGCCTGGAGGGCAGGGGAGGTTAGCTTTCACAGTCCGGGAACCATTAGGTGTCATAGCAGCAATCACTCCGTTCAATTTTCCAATGAATCTAGTTGCACATAAAGTCGGTCCAGCCATTGCAGCAGGTAATAGTGTTGTTTTAAAGCCCGCAAGTCAAACGCCATTATCTGCTTATAAGATAGCAGAATACTTTCACCGTGCAGGTTTACCCGCTGGTGCACTGAATGTCATTACCGGTAGCGGTCGCAGCATCGGTGATAACTTAATGAAAGATGACCGTATAAAAATGATTACCTTTACGGGAAGTCCTGAAGTGGGAACCTATATTCGTGAAAATTCTGGATTAAAGCGGGTAACACTGGAATTAGGATCAAATTCGGCATTAATTGTCGATGAAGGAGTAGGTTTAGATCAAGTCATCCCTAGGATTGTTAATGGAGCTTTTGCCTATCAAGGGCAGGTTTGTATTTCCATTCAAAGGATATTTGTTCATGAAAACATATTCGAGACTTTTGTGGAGCAGTTCGTTAGTGAAACGCAAAAGTTAAAAACTGGAAATCCATTAGAGGAAGATACAGACATTTCAGCGATGATTACTCGTTTTGATGTGCAGCGGACACAAAGTTGGGTTGAAGAAGCTGTAAAGAATGGTGCTGAATTGAGGTTGGGCGGAAGAGCGGAAGAAGGAATTTTCCAGCCAACCGTTCTCATAAATGTTCCATCTACCGAAAAAGTAAGTTGTGAAGAGGTCTTTGCACCAGTCGTGCATATCAATACTTTCAATGACTTTAATGAAGCGATCAACCTGGTAAATGATTCAAAATATGGGCTTCAAGCAGGAATTTTTACGAATGATATTCATAAAGCACTTCAAGCAGCCAAAAAACTTGAGGTTGGCGGTGTCATGATAAATGAAATCCCTACCTTCCGTGTAGACCAAATGCCGTATGGCGGAGTTAAAATGAGCGGAATGGGCCGGGAAGGAATTAAATATGCAGTAGAAGAAATGACTGAACTAAAGCTGATCAGCTTTAAAATAGAGTAGTGAAAATGTCTGGCTGACTTCCAGTCAGGCATTTTTTTCAATATAGGGAAGGAGTCAGCAAGATGAATCAAAGTGCTTCCACACTTCATATTAAGGAAGATAAATTCTATCTGGAAGTTTATCTCGATCCTTTTAATAAAAGAATTCGTATTGACGATTATCGCGGGAATACTCAACTAGTGCTGGAAAGAGCAGAGGAGTTAGCACGCAAGCACCAAGTGGAAAAATTAATAATGAAAGCGCGGTCAGAAGACACTTTATCCCTATTTGAAAAAGGCTTACAGCCGGAAGCTGTAGTTGATGGTTATTATCTTGGATCGAATGCCCATTTTTTTTCGAAGTTTTATACAGTAGAACGAAAGAAAAATGACCATTGGATTACAGAGGACGGAATGGTTGAGAGCATTTATCAATTAGACAGTGCCATAGACAAACCCTTTCCGCCAAAAGAGTATGAATTAAAGAAAGCAGATGAAACATGTGCTGAGGAGCTTTCGGGTTTGTACCGTGAAGTATTTCAAATTTACCCTACACCATTACACGACCCGGAATATGTGAAAAAGACCATGAAGGAAGGGACTATTTATTATGTTTTCTTTCACCAGGGGAAAATTGTCAGTGCTGCTTCTGCCGAAGTTAATTCTTTTTATAAAAATGCGGAATTAACGGATTGTGCAACCTTAAAGGAACACAGAAAATATGGGTTAATGAAAATTATCCTCCGTGAGTTAGAGGCAGAACTGAGAAGGCAGGGAATATTTTGTGCGTATTCGATTGCGAGGAGTTTGTCTTTTGGAATGAATGCAGTGTTATTCCAACTTGGATACAAGTATCGTGGCCGACTAATGAATAACTGCTATATTTATGACAAGCTTGAGAATATGAATATGTGGGTAAAGAATCTGGCGAACTGCTAATATTTCGGCTATTGGTGCTGAATTTTCGGCACCTTATGGGAGGTGAATTAATGGTTCAACTGATGGCACTTACGGAGGAAGTACTTTCAGCCATTCTGAAAACGATTGATGAGGGAATTCATGTGGTCAATACTGAGGGCAAAACCATTTTTTATAATGAAGTTGCAGCACGGCATGATGGCATGGATGTGAAGGAAGTACAGGGGAAACATTTATTAGATGCCTTTCCTTCCTTAACAGGGAATTCTAGCACATTGCTCCGAGTGATTAAAACTGGTAAACCTATCTATAATCAAACACAGGTTTATGTTAATATGCACGGAAAACAAATTGATACGATTAATACGACACTTCCTATACTTGTAGATAAAGAGATTATAGGCGCAGTTGAGATTGCGAAAGATTATTCGCGAATGAAGCAATTAGCAGAAAGCCTATTGGATTTACAAAGGAATGTGAATAAAACTTCTAAGAAAAATACATCAAAGAACGTTAAATACACGTTAGATGATTTAAAGAGTGTAAACCCAGCTTTTTTAAGCACGAAGGATGAAGCAGATCGATTGGCAAAATCAGATTCTCCGATTTTAGTATATGGCGAGAGTGGCACGGGCAAGGAGTTATTTGTACAAGGAATTCATCATGCCTCCCATCGAAATAATAGTCCTTTTATTGCGCAAAACTGTGCAGCCATCCCAGAAACACTGCTTGAAAGTATTCTTTTTGGTACCGCAAAAGGCAGCTACACTGGTGCTGTTGAGCGAAAAGGGCTATTTGAGCTTGCCGATGGAGGAACACTGTTTCTCGATGAGCTTCATACCATGCCGATTGAGCTACAGGCAAAGTTATTGCGGGTTTTAGAGGATGGGATGGTACGAAGGGTTGGGAGCTCACAAAACATCTGTGTTGATGTCCGTGTCATTGCAGCGATGAATGTCCATCCAAATATGGCGCTTCAAAGTCAAAAGCTTCGCTCTGACCTTTATTACCGCTTAAATGTGTTTACTTTTTCACTCCTGCCTCTTAGAGAACGGAAAGAGGATATCAAGTTATTGACCCAATATTTTATTGAGTTTTTTAATAAGACATTGCAGAAAAGGATTAGTGGAGTCGAGTGGAAAGTGGAAGGTGTCTTTATGAATCATCCTTGGCCAGGGAATGTAAGGGAGCTGAAGCATACGATTGAATATATGATGAATGTTTGCGATGACGAAATCCTTCGAATTAAAGACCTGCCAATTATGATGAAACAGCTTGCAGCAGGGAATGAAAATAGTGAGAACAAATTATCTCTAAGAAAAAATGTCGAAGAGCTTGAAAAACAACTGATTAAAACTGCACTCGACCAGTCAGCTGGAAATATCAAACAAGCAGCCAGGCTGTTAGAGATTCCAAGACAAACCTTACAATATAAAATCAAAAAGTTACGAGAATAACTGCCGAAGAATCGGCATTTTTTTTGTAATCATCACTTAAAAATCTATAATACCGTGACCTTACCCGGACTAAGTGCATTGGCATAATTCTTGCATAATATCTTAGTAAAGCAGGGTAAGGAGGAAATACACATGAAACAAACTTTATATAAGCCGGATAGGCATTGGAAAGATATAGAGCTATGGAAAGATGTAAATGAGGAGCAATGGAATGATTGGCTGTGGCAGCTGACCAATACCATTCGCACACTAGACGATTTAAAAAAGGTAATCAATTTAACTCCAGACGAAGAAGAGGGAGTTAGAATCTCAACAAAGACGATTCCACTTAATATAACACCGTATTATGCTTCACTAATGAACCCTGATGACCCACGCTGCCCAATTCGGATGCAGTCTGTTCCGATTTCTAAAGAAATCCATAAAACGAAATACGATCTTGAAGACCCTTTGTATGAGGATGAAGATTCACCAGTTCCCGGTTTAACGCATCGGTACCCAGACCGTGTCTTATTCCTTGTCACCAATCAATGCTCGATGTATTGCCGTTATTGTACGAGGAGGCGCTTCTCTGGACAAATTGGTATGGGCGTTCCAAAGAAACAGCTGGATGCAGCAATTAACTATATCCGTCAAACGCCGCAAGTACGAGATGTATTAATATCTGGCGGTGATGGGCTTCTCATTAATGATAATATCCTTGAATATATCTTGAAAAACCTCCGTGAAATTGATCACGTAGAAATTATTCGAATTGGAACGAGAGCGCCTGTGGTATTTCCGCAAAGAATTACTGAAAACCTCTGTAACATCTTAAAAAAATATCATCCAATTTGGTTGAATACTCATTTTAATACATCGATTGAAATAACAGAAGAGTCAAAAAAGGCATGTGAAATGCTCGCTAATGCTGGTGTTCCAGTCGGGAACCAATCGGTCATCCTCGCCGGAATTAACGACAGTGTTCCAATTATGAAAAAGCTTATGCACGACCTTGTTAAAATTCGTGTTCGTCCATATTATATTTATCAATGCGATCTTTCCGAGGGAATTGGGCATTTCCGTGCCCCCGTGTCAAAAGGTCTTGAAATTATTGAAGGCTTGCGTGGTCATACAAGTGGCTACGCAGTACCAACCTTTGTATTGGATGGTCCTGGCGGTGGCGGGAAGATTTCACTTCAGCCAAATTATTTAATTTCACAAAGTGCAGAAAAGGTTGTCCTCAGGAACTTTGAAGGAGTCATTACCTCTTATCCAGAACCAGAAAATTATAAGCCTGGAACAGCAGAGGGTTATTTTAAAGAGATTTATCCAGACATGGAGGAGAAACGCTCAAATGTTGGGATTGCAGGAATTATGAATGACCAACATTTCAACCTTGTTCCAGAGGGCTTACAAAGATTAAATCGTCGAAAAGAATACAATCAAAATCCTACTCATACTACATTGAAAGATAAACGAGGCAAGCGTGATGAGTTGAAGGAAAAGAAATTTCAGGCACTTCAAAACAAACCAACGCCTGCAAAAAAAAATGATTCTGATGAGAACTCTGCATCGAATGAATAGAGGGATGAATATGGGATTAGTCTGTGAATGGTGCGGGAGTGCTGCTAAAAATGGTGAGAATATCGTTTATTGGGAGCTTCCTGACGGCACAAGAGCCATTCAAATAATAGAAACCCCCGCAGTGGTTTGCGATGATTGTAATATGGTCTATCAAACAGATGAAATTACAAAGGAAATTGAAGATCAATTATTCCTGATTGATACGAAGAAAATTGGAAATAGCATCAGCTATAAAGAGTTAATGTCCCTTCCGAGGCTTTTGAAGAGAAATTATTTTGATTTCTCTTCCTAAAAACAAGACCCCTATCAGCCGATAGGGGTTCTTTCATTATTCAGTTTGTATAGGTTTGGCTGCGTTTTTTCTCGCTCTTAAAAACTTAACAAGGTTTAAGACAATGGTTTTCATGACTGCATAAAACGGGATAGCAAGAACCATCCCTAGGACCCCAGCAAGGTTTCCAGCAGCTAGTAATATAATGATGATGGTTGCTGGGTGGGTGTCCAAGCTTTTTCCGAGAATGAGCGGGGATAATACATTCCCTTCCACTTGTTGAGCAATGAGAATAACTACGATGACTAACAATGCTTTCGTAGGTGAATCAAATAAAGCAACAATGACGGCCGGTGCACCTCCAAGAATTGGACCGATATAAGGAATAATGTTGGTAAATGCTACGATTAAGGCCATGACAAGTGCAAAGGGTAAATCAATAATCAGGTAACCGATAAACGCCAGCGTGCCGACAGCCAATGCTACAGTAACTTGGCCTTGGATATAAGCAGAGAGAGTATCGCCTGTCTCTTTAAGGATGGATAAGCCTTCCTCCCTGTATGGGTTGGGAAGGAATTTTGAGATTGCTGTGGGAAACTTGTGTCCATCTTTAAACATGTAGAATAATAAAAAAGGAACCGTGACGAGAATGATAGCTATATTGGTTATCACACCAAGTATATTCGTTAAGCTTCCTGTAATCGTGTTAGGAAGGGTATTTGCAAATTCGATGAGTCTTTCCTGAACAGTTTCAAGAAGATCCTTTTGCTCGTCCATGATCCATTTAAATTCAGTTGATTTCATGACATTGTCAAAAAACTGCATGGTTTTATCAGCATACACTGGAAGTTCGTTCGCAAGAGCCGTAAATTGTTTTGTAATCGCAGGAATTAAATTTCCAATGGCAAGTACACAAATGAGTATAAAGACAACATAAATGATAATGATGGCTAATAGTCTAGGCACTTTATGACGCTGCAGAAAATTAACAACTGGATTAAGCAAAAAGTAAAGAAAGCCTGTGATTAGGATGGGGAAGAAGATGGTTGAAAAAAAGATTCCGATTGGTTCAAATAAGAAAGATATCTTAGTTGAAACCCAAATGATGGTTAAAATTAACAAGACTTGAATTAACCAGTATTGAAATTTTTTCTTTGCCAATGTTTGTACCTCTGTTTCTAAATATATTTGGTAAAATTATATCAAGTTTATGTAATTTATACCAATCATTCTTTAGACCGGTTTTCAATTAAGACTCTGGACGTAGATTCATACGTCAGTTATAGTATTTTTAACAATATCTTACCTAACGAAGAATAGAAAGGCGCAGTGTATGATTAAATCCTTTTATCACTTTTTAATGAAATACCGGCACCCGGAACCGAAGGATGCCATCAGTGTTTTTGCAAATGAGGCTTTTTTAGACCATAGCTTCCCAAAAATATCAGAAGACTACCATGAGCTCAGTTCTTACCTTGAATTTAATGGCCATTATCTAGAGTCAATGACTGTATTTGATGAAGCCTGGGAGCTTTATGTGCTATCAGAAAGCTAATTAAATTTTTGTAAATGCTTAAAAATCGTCTCTGCAAAAAGAGGCGATTTTTCTTTTACTCCGTTGTGCGCGAGGTTCCTACTTTATTAAAAGGGTAAAAAAAGGAATAGTTTGAATTTTTTTAAAAAATGGCTTCTCAAATGAAAATGGATATGTTAGAATCAGTGACATGCTAGTATGGTAGTATGGTAGTAAGGGGAGAGATGATTTGAAAATTATAGATACAAAAATGAAAGCGGGTACAACTAGGGAACAGATTTATTCTCTTCTAATGGAAGAAATATTAAAATTCCGACTTGTACCAGGTGATAAAATTTCTGAAAAAGAAATCTCGGAGAAATTTAATGTTAGCCGGACACCAGTTAGAGAAGCCTTCATTCAGCTTTCACAAGATGGATTATTAGATATTTATCCTCAAAAGGGGACGTGTGTTTCGCTAATTGATTTAAATCTAGTGGAAGAAGCACGATTCATGAGAGAGCATTTAGAGGTTGCAGTTATTCAGTTAGCTTGTCAATCCTTTCCGGAGGAACAGATATTTTCGTTAGAAATGAATTTAATGAGACAAGAAAAGGCGATAAAGGAAAAAGATTATGAAAAGCTTTTTGAACTAGATGAAGAATTTCATCGGACCATCTTCGAAGGCTGCAATAAAAACAATATTTGGAATTCGATTCAAGGTATGAACACTCATTTTAAACGATTACGGATGTTACGCTTAGCCACCAATTTAGATTGGGACAACATTTATCAACAGCATTTACTCCTTGTGAAATTCATTAAAAATAACATGGAGGAAGCTGCTGTTAATATGATGAAAAAACACTTAACCATGATTATTTTGGATAAAGAAAAAATTAGAAACGAGTACCCTACTTATTTTAAGTAACAAGATTATAAAATTCATGCAAGTTACAAATTTATATTTTTCGTCAAGAGTATGGGGTTCTAGAGGATTTAAATAATTATATTCGCTGCCTTTGTGCAGCAGATTTACTTTGTTCCTGCAAAAGCTTATTTGAATAGGAGTGTTTGTGTATGAAAGCTGTTCGTATTCCAAAACCAATGGAAATTGTTTTAGAAGAAGTTGAAAAACCAGGCATTAGCAGTCCAAATGAAGTACTTGTAAAAATAAAACGAGTAGGAATCTGTGGATCTGACATGCATATTTACCATGGAACTAACCCACTTGCCACCTATCCGAGAGTGGTTGGTCATGAGGTGGCTGGAGAAGTTGTGTCCATTGGTGAAGATGTAACCAATCTAAAACCTGGAGATCACGTTGTCGTAGAGCCAATCCGATATTGTGGTAAGTGTTATGCATGTCGGAAAGGACGCCCGAATGTATGTAACGAACTTTCTGTTTTTGGAGTTCATGAGGATGGAGGAATGCGTGAGTTTATTGTTCTTCCTGAAAATCAGCTTCATGCTGTTGATCCATCACTTGACTGGGATGAAATTGTGTTGGCCGAGCCTTATACCATTGGTGCTCAAGCTGTATGGCGCGGTAATGTTGAAGAAGGGGATACTGTTTTCATTCAGGGTTCCGGACCGATTGGCATTTGTGTCTTGAAAATGGCGAAGCTCGCAGGAGCAACAGTCATTATGTCTGATTTAAAAGAAGAACGACTTGCTTTTGCGAAAGAAAATGGCGCTGATTTTGTGATTAATGCCGGAAGCGAATCCATTGAAGAGAAAATAATGGAGTTTACAAAAGAAGAAGGTGTAAACGTTGTCATTGATGCCGTATGTTTACCGGCTACATTTGAGTTGAGTTTGAATGTCGCATCTGTTGCAGGTACCGTTGTTGTTCTTGGCTTTGATGAACGCCCATCGCAAATTCCACAATTGCCAATCACAAAGAAGGAATTAACGATTGTGGGCTCCCGACTTCAAACCTATCAATTTAAAAAAGTCGTTTCGTTATTAAATGAAAACAAACTAAACGAAAATGGATTAATCACTCATAAATTTT
Organism: Neobacillus canaveralius; assembly: GCF_047237705.1. Classification (NCBI taxonomy): domain Bacteria; kingdom Bacillati; phylum Bacillota; class Bacilli; order Caryophanales; family Bacillaceae; genus Neobacillus; species Neobacillus canaveralius. The sequence continues at coordinate 2,074,741 of NZ_JBDFLL010000001.1, forward strand.
CTTCCAGTGATGTAAAAGAAGCTCTTACTTTTGTAGAGAAAAATCCAGACAGTGTAAGAAAAGCGCTTATTGTATTTGAGTAGATACTTCAAAAGAGTTAATTTAAAAAAGAAGGTGTCCTTTTTATGAATATGACATTTCGTTGGTATGGCAGGGATAATGATACCGTGTCACTTGAACAAATAAAACAAATTCCAAATGTGAAGGGGATTGTTTGGGCGTTACATAAAAAACAGGTTGGGGAAGTTTGGAATATTGATGAAATTCGTGAAGAAGTCGAGTATATCCAATCATATGGTTTTCATGCCGATGTAGTTGAGAGTGTGAACATCCATGAATCGATCAAGCTTGGTAATCAAGAGCGAGAGTATTATATTGAAAATTACAAACAAACCATTCGTAATTTAAGTGAGTTTAACGTAAAAGTGATTTGTTATAATTTTATGCCTGTTTTTGACTGGATCCGTACAGATTTATTTCACCCGCTTCCAGATGGTTCAACAGCTTTATTCTATGAGAAAGCAAAGCTTGATTCTCTTGGACCGAACGAGTTAATCGAAACCTTTGCAAGTGCTTCTTCGAAAATGACGTTAGCTGGGTGGGAACCTGAAAAATTAGCAGCAACTCAGGAATTGTTTGAGGCGTATAAAGAGATTGATGAGGAAAAACTCTGGGACAACCTGCGTTATTTCTTATTAGAAATTCTCCCTGTCTGTGAAGAGTGTGACATCAAAATGGCGATCCACCCGGACGATCCGCCTTGGAGCTTATTTGGGCTTCCGAGGATTATGACTGGTGAACAGAGTTTGGAAAGATTAGTTTCCATTTCTAATTCACCTGCAAACGGAATTACCTTTTGCACAGGTTCCTTAGGGTCAAATCCGAAAAATGATATGGTGTCTCTTGCTAAGAAATTCGCTGAGTATTGTCCATTTTCTCACCTTCGCAATGTGAAAATATTTGATAATGGTGATTTCATTGAAACGTCTCATTTTACTGCAGATGGATCTGTTGACCTTGCAGGGGTGGTCAAAGTCCTTGCTGAGGAAAGTTATGAAGGGTATGTAAGACCTGACCATGGCAGGCACATCTGGGAGGAAGATTGCCGTCCCGGATATGGATTGTATGATCGGGCACTTGGAATTATGTATTTGAACGGTCTATGGGATGCCTATTTTAAAATGAGAAAGGAGAACGTGTAATGTTACCTATACATGAACAGTTAAATGGAAGAGTGGCAGTTGTCACTGGTGGAAGTGGTGTTTTATGTTCAGAAATGTGCCGAGAACTTTCAAGGCACGGAGTAAAAGTCGCCATCTTAAATCGTACGGCTGAAAAAGGGGAAGCAGTCGCGGAAGAAATCCGCTCAAATGGTGGAATTGCCATTGCGTTAGCAGCGAATGTCCTTGATCGTACCTCATTAGAAAAGGCAAGAGATGAAGTTATTGAACAGTTTGGCAAGATTGATATTTTAATAAATGGTGCTGGTGGAAACCATCCTGATGCCATTACTGCAAATGAAACCCATGAAGAAAAAGTAGAAGGCAAAACCTTTTTTGATCTTGATGAAGCAGGTTTTTCACAGGTTTTTGCGAGCAATTTTACCGGGACATTTCTAGCAAGCCAAGTGTTTGGGGAAGCACTATTGGAACAAGATGCTCCATCGATTATTAATATCTCATCCATGAGTTCGTATTCACCAATGACAAAGGTACCTGCTTATAGTGCAGCCAAAAGTGCCATCAACAATTTCACGATGTGGATGGCTGTCCACTTTGCTGAAACGGGATTACGCGTGAATAGTATTTCACCAGGATTTTTCTTAACGAAGCAAAATCGTAATCTATTATTGAATGAAGATGGAACTCTAACATCACGATCAAACAAAATTATTACGAATACACCGATGAAACGATTTGGAAAACCTGAAGATCTACTTGGAACATTGATCTGGCTTGTTGATGAGTCATGTTCAGGGTTTGTAACAGGAATTACCGTTCCTGTAGATGGCGGATTTATGGCCTATTCAGGGGTATAGGTTTATGAATTTAGGAGTATAGGGGGCATCCCCTATATTCTGCTCCCAATGAAGAAGACAGAAAGATTTTAAAAATCTGTTTTTATTTGAATGGATATGACAGCGCTTTAAACAGAGTTAGGCGATGGGGGGAATAAGGGATGAAAAAGAAATTCGTAAAGGGTTTATTAGGGGTTGCATTTTTGACAGGAATGGCTGCGCTCTCAGGCTGCAGTTCGAATGCTGTGGCAGGCAAAAGTACTTTAGTGAAAGTGGGGACACCGTTTGCACCTACACACCCGGTAAATGTTGCACTGTTAGAGGTATTTGAACCAGAAATTGAAAAAAAGACAAATGGAAAATTTAATGTGGAAATCTATCATTCTGGTCAAATAGGTGGAGAAAAGCAATTATATGATTTTACTCGCAGCGGAATCGTTGAAGCTACAGCGGTTGGTACTGTTATGTGGAGTGAAGTTCCAATGATGTCGACTCCTGACTTTCCATTTATTTTTAGAGATGTGGAGCATGCGAGGAAAGTATATCAAGGAGAAGTCGGAAAGTATATTGCAGAGAATTTAGAATCACAGGAGCCTCTTCAATTTTTATCATGGCATCCAAATGGTGCACGTGTTTTTAGTTCTAGCAAACCGATTAACTCTGTAGAAGATTTTAAAGGACTTAAATTGAGAATGCCAAATAACCCGATTCATGTTCAGGTTGCACAGTCTCTCGGAGCTAACGCTCAAATTATGGATTTGGGGGAAGTGTTTACAGCATTAGAGCAAAATGTGGTCGATGGTCAGGATAACCCAATTTCAACGGTTAGACAAGAAGGATGGTATAACGTTCAAGATTATATTTATGAGTCGAATCATATGGTATCCTCGATTGAATTGTTGATGTCCAATGAGTTTTGGGAAACGTTAACGGAGGAAGAAAAAGAAATCTTCCAAGAGGTTGCTGATGTAACGTCTGATAAAAGCTGGGATTTATATCAAGACAGTCTTGAAGCAGATAGAAAGTTCCTGGAGGAATCAGGCTTAACCTATGTGGTTCCAACGGAAGAAGACAGAGAGAAATTGGTGAAGGCCATGGAGCCAGTTTATGAAGTGCTCTATGAAAAATATGATTGGGCGAAAGATTTGATTAAACGAATTCAGGCTGTTGAGTAGGAGAATTGGTTTTCGAACAAGGGGGGAAGGATTATGTCCAATTTTTTGGATAAGCTTTTCAAAAATGTAGATTATTTATTGGGTATCATGATGGCATTAATGGTGGGCTTCGTATTTCTAAATGTCGTTCTACGTGCTGGATTTAATTCAGGGCTTGTGTGGTCAGAAGAACTTGCTCGTTATTTGTTTGTGTTTATTACCTTTATCGGTGCCATTGGAGCGATGCGATCCAATTCACATTTAGGAATGGATGTTGTTGTCCGCCGCTTGCCGCATAAAGGAAAGATTGCTGTCTATTTCCTAAATCAAACGTTAATTCTCGTTGTTATGGGTATGCTTGTTCAAGGAACTTATAAGATGGTCGTTCAGAGTGTGGAAGCAAGAGCGGCTGCAACGGGAATTCCTATATCTGTTCTTTACGGCATTATGATTGTGACTGCTGTGTGTATTGGAGTTAATTGTATTGCGAACATCGTTAAGGTGATAAAGGATCCAAATAAGATTGATGAACTTGTCACTATGCATGAATCGGAAGAGGACGATATTGTTGAACAGGTTAACAGTGACAATAAAACCAATACCGCTGGAAAATTGAGCAGCTAAGGGGGAATAGGCAATGACAATGGGAGTGTTTTTAGTAAGTTTGATTGGTGCAATGGCTTTAGGAATGCCGATTGCCTTTGCACTGCTTTTAAGTGGTGTCTTTATGATGTTTTTCCTAGGGGATTTTGATACGCAGATTATTTCACAAAATTTGTTTGTCGGAGCCGATAGCTTTTCCTTAATGGCGATTCCATTCTTTATTTTAGCCGGAGATTTAATGAACCGAGGCGGACTAACTCTAAGAATCGTCCGTGCAGCGACTGCATTGGTTGGTCATATTCGCGGCGGGTTAGGATATGTTTCAATTTTAGCCATTTTATTATTTGCCAGTTTAGTAGGATCGGCTGTTGCATCGACTGCGGCATTAGGAGCCATCTTAATCCCAATGATGACCCAGGCTGGGTATGACAGAGGCCGTTCGACGGCATTGATTGCAAGCGGTAACATTGTGTCTCCAATTATGCCTCCATCTGTTCCGATGATTGTCTTTGGTGTAACAGCAGGAGTATCTGTTACCGATCTATTTATTGCAGGTATTGCTCCTTCGATTTATATTGCCATTGCTCTTAGTCTTGTTTGGGCTTGGGTAGCACGTAAGGACAAGGTAAAAACGCTGCCGCGTGCTAGTTTTAAAGAAATGGCGAAGGCTTGTTTGGATGCGGTTTGGGCAATTTTAATGCCTGTTGGTATATTAATTGGTCTTAGAGGTGGATTTTTTACTCCGACAGAGGCCGGTGTGGTTGCTGTTGTATACGCTTTAATCATCGGGATGTTTATCTATCGTGATCTAAAGCCAAAAGATGTCATGGAGAGCTTAATTAGTTCTGCGAAAACATCAAGTGTCATTATGTTGTTGGCTGCGGGTGCGATGGTATCTGCATGGTTGATGGCAGTAGGGAATGTACCACAAGACATTTCTGAGTTTTTAGCACCGTTAATTGATCGTCCGTTGCTTCTTTTAATCGTGATTAATATCATTATTATTTTGGTCGGTATGGCCATGGACGTTAATCCAACCATCTTGATTCTAACACCAGTGTTAATGCCTGTTGTCGAAGCAGCAGGAATCGACCCAGTCTATTTTGGTCTATTGTTTGTATTGAACAATGTTATTGGACTTTTAACCCCGCCAGTTGGAACCGTTCTAAATGTTGCGGTTGGTGCAGGTAAAATAAGTATGGAACGTTTGATTAGGGCCATCACCCCGTTCCTGATTGTCGAAATCGTTATCTTATTCTTATTAATTTTTATTCCAGAATTAGTAACTGTCCCAATGGAGTTTTTCTCTGGGGAATAAGCCATAATGGGGTCAGACCCCTAAAAGGAAGTTAACACATTGGTTAAAATCGTCTCTGCAAAAAGAGGCGATTTTTCTTTTTCTCCATTGTGAGCGATACCTCAAATGGTGCATATACTATTGTAATCAAAATTCACGACTCATCATTGAGAGGATGGAGGATATGAAAAGAAGGAATATACCGAAGTATAAGGTCGGTGATACGGTCGTGATAACGATGTATGGTACAGTTGGCAAAGTAACGGATGTTACCTTTCTGTTTTTATTGGTTATGTGTTATGATTATTAATATGACACATTGGGGGTTAAGAAATGGCGTTGGCTGCTATTTATTTACGCTTATCAAGGAACGAGGAACAATTAGATATTGAGGAAATATTAACAAATCATCGAAATGCTCTTATCAAACTTGCAAAGCAACATAAGTTGACATATGACGTGTATCAAGAAATTTCGAGTGGTGTCAACACACAAAGACCTCAGTTGAATTTATTGTTAAGTAAATTAGAAGAATACGATTTTCTTTTGGTAATGGATATAGACCGGATTTCTCGTGACAATGCCTATGCTGAACAAATTAAATCACTCTTAATTGCTCATGACATCAAAATACTAACACCACAGGGTGCGATTGATCTAAATCAAGAAAGTAATGAAATGTTATTTTCTTTCCAGGCAATGATGGCAAATTTTGAGTATAAGCAAATCAAAAAGCGTTTGGGACGAGGTCGATTGGCGGCGGCTGAGCAAGGAAGATGGACAATGAGTAATAAGGCACCATTGGGGTATGAAAAGGGCGATAATCAAAAACTAGTTATTGTTAAGGATGAAGCAAAAATAATTCAGTACATATTCCAAAAGACGCTGGAAAGAATTAGTGCAAACGAAATAGCCAAACAATTAGATATGTTCGGTTGGAGGAGTAGAAGTGGAAAGGTCTTAACGACTGCACATATCTCTCAAATAAGAAGAAATGTTGTTTATTACGGAGTAGTCCAAGCTTGTAGACGTGTTAATGGCAGAGTGGTTGACCAAGTATTTGTTGAGAATGCTCACGAACCAATCGTATCAAAGCAACAATGGTTAGAAGTTCAAAAAATCTTAGAAGAAAATACAACAGGTAATTTCTTTAACAAAAAGAAAGCAACAAGAAGACTGCAAAATCTTATTTATTGTAACTGCTGTGAGAGAAAAAGATATATACAATCGGATGGATCTGGAACTGATTTTATAAAATCTTGTTCTTATAAAATAAGCAATAACGCTTGTAAAGATAAAGGGTATAAGTATACTCCTGTCGAAGAAAGTGTGATACAAACGGTAAAAGAAAAGAAGGAAGATTTTGAAAGAGCTTTAAAAAAATTAAAATCCCTCGATACTACTGATGAAGCAAATAAATTAACTGACCAGAAGGTCTCATTATTAAAACAAATGGAGAAATTTGAAAAAAGACAAAAAAATCTAACAATAATGAGAATGGATGGGGAAATAAGTAAGAGTGAATTTCTTGAATTGAATGAAGAGAATGAAGAGCAAATTAAACACGTTAAACAACAAATTGAATTAGTAAACATAAAATTAGAAAATTTGAATAATACAGGTGAAGAACAATTACGGTTAACATATAATATTGAAACTCTAGAAAATATTGATAATATGAATCCTGAAGATTGTAATACTTTCCTTAAAACCTTTATTAAGAAAATTTGGTTCTCAACTAATACAACTGCAAATCATAATACAAAAAAAGAAGCTCCACACCCCACAATTGATATAGAGTGGCTAGATTGAAATCAATCGACTTTAATTGGCTGCTAAGATTTACATTGCTATAAAATAACTATTTAGCTAAATTTATTACATTGAAAAATAATATGTCTAGGGTTTAGATTCCTAGGCATTTTTTTGTTTTAAACTTCTTAATTTACTATTCTAGAACAAACGTATGTTTGATAAAATTCCATTGGGTGGATTTCTTGCATAAATATTATGCTCACAAGAAAATATATGATATTAAAGGTAACCCACTAATACAGGTCCAGTAATGCATTTCAAAAATGGACAAATAATTTATTTTACTCTTGATGAACTTGAAAAGGATGAAAATGTTTCAAGTAAAAGACCAATTTAAGGTTTTTAATTTTACCTAATCTATTTATATTTTTAGGGTCGGAAAAATGTTAGAATTTTGATAAAATTAGTTAAAAAGAATATTTTGATTTTTATTTGTTTAAATCAATATTATAGTACATACTAAATAAACTTTTGATAGGATAGGTGTGAATTGGTTAAGGATATTATTATTACAAATCGGGCAATATCACCATTAGAAAAACAGGCATATAAAAATCTAAGAGATTATGATGGTGGCGAATACAAAGTTAATAACGCTAAAGAAATCTCTAAAATTATTTTTGAAAGTGATATAGAATATAAGTATAATCCTAGGGCACTTGAAATTACCCAAGAGCATATAGATGAGTATGTATTGCATGCTCAGATTATTAATTTAAAACACTCTGATTTTCAACCAGGCGTTTTTGCCGAAAGAAATTCTTATGAAGCATCTTTTGCTAAAAAAGTATATTTTGATTCTGAACTTGAATTTATTATCAGTCTCTTTATATCTCACCATAATATCCATGCTTTTGAAGATGGAAATAAAAGAACTGCTTTAAATTTATTTATAGATTTTATTGATAAATTAGTAAATCTGTATATTTATAATATTATAATTGTTCAAGATGCACAAATATTGTATCTAGAAAAAAAAATCACAGAAAATCAATTTAAAAAATTACTGTACTTTGAAGTGAGGAAAAAAATGTTTAAAACAAATATTAAGTGTAACCTAGAACATCTAATACCAAGAAGTAATGTTGAAAACAACAATAATGGTGTTATTTCTCAGTCAGATAGAAGAAGTAGCTTTAACTTAACAGAATTGGAAAAAGGGCAATTTTTTTATGAGCAACTGAGAAAGCCAATTTTTCAACGGGATACAAATCAATGGACCGTAGAAAGGCTAGAAAAGTTAATTTTAACATTTTTAGATGATGGTTTAATTCCTGCTATTATTTTATGGGAAGACTTAGATGGTTCCATATATGTTATAGATGGTGCCCATCGGATCAGTTCATTAATAGCTTGGGTAAACTCAGACTACGGAAAAGAAAATGAACTTAACGATAGTAATCATACTGCAATTGAGGAATATATCAATAATAGAATCGGTAGTTATGAAGAAATTAAACGTTCTAAAGATGAAAAATATAAAGCAGCAAAACAAATAATTGCTAAGCGATCTATTGCTGTTCAATGGGTTACGGGGGATTATGGAAAAGTAAAAGAATCATTTATTAGAATAAATGAACAAGGAGTAGTGATTACTGAAGATGAAAAAGAGCTGATTGAGAATGACCAATTACCAACTTCTAAATTAAGTAGGGCAATTCTAGGACATGGTTTAGGTCAGGTCTCAAATAGTCAAAATGAAAAAACAAATGAAATTTTCAATCGTTTCTTCAAACCATTTTTATCTTATGAACTAAATAATTATCCTTTAGCAGGTTCGATAAATGAAGATTTTGTAATATCTAAAATATATAATGTGGTTAAAATAATTGATAATGGAGAAAAACTTGATGTATCAAATTTAACCGAAAAAGTAACGACGATTTTACGATTCCTTCAAGATTATCTTAATATTTCTCAAAAAATTTATTTTTATGGGGCGACTAAAAAGCATAAGACCAATTCTTTCTATGGATTTATAAGATTCGCATTGTTACTGAATGAAGACGAACAATTAAACCATGTTTTTATAAAAAACAGAAAAATTTTTGAGGAATATTTAGTTGAAAATGAAGGACACATTCAGGTAATCGCGAGAAAGAAACGTCAAGCTAAAAGGGCGTATGAAGAAATAGCTAAATATTATCAAACTCTTCTTTTAGCATGTGCATCAAATGATTTCAATGATTTACAAAATGAATTTTCTTATTTGGATTTCGGGAAGAGAAAGTATTTATCCAAGAAGGAACAAAATATTAGAAGAAATTATGAGGAATTTATATTAGATGTACCTCGCTGTATAAAATGTCAAGGTTTTATTGATGGAGAAGTTACAGCTATGAAGACACACAATTGCTGTTGCTAGTTAAAAGTTTTTTATGCATTTTCTTTGTTTAATCAAGCTACTAAACAACAAAGAGCAATTGAAACCAAATAAGTTTTTATAAGCCAAAAATATTCAGGTTTTTAAACAAAACTTGTTTATTATTGGCTTATTTTTCTTTTTTTAATTGAGTATGGATTTAGCTTACTTCAATATGCCAAAGCGTTTTTATAGGAAGATTTATGCTGTATTTGCTGAATAAAACTTCAGAGAATTCAGTAAAAGGACATTCAACTCCATCTTGAATAATATCGTGTATCTTCATTGTATTTTGGTTATATATACGAGTTGACATTGAATAAAAAGGAGATGAATCTTGCTCCCTTTATCTTACTTACTGCTGACGGTAATTTTTTCCTATAGAAATTTATTAAATCACTGACCTTTTCACATGTCGAGAAAGCGACACAAGTCTTGCTCTGAAATGGGATTGGTCCTCCTTCCAGCATTAAAGGCGAATACAAGAGTTAATAGTGATACTACCGAATATAAGTCACCAAAAACACCTCTGTATTCAGGGAAGACCTGGTCCAGAATCGCTTGGAATTGTAGCTTTGTTTGAATCAATACACCAGTAATATTTTCGTGCTGTCTTGTAAGATTCCGAAGGTTTAATAGCTGCACACCACGCTTCTTATACGGCTCTATATCCTCCTTATAAAACAGCTCGCAGAGATGGAAAGCATCTATCGCATCTGTCTTTACTTTCCGAAGACTTGAACTTTTAGCCTTATAAGAAATCAATGGATTAATGATTATCAATAAATACCCTCGGTCCTCCAAGTATTGAACAACAGAGGAATGATAATGTCCTGTCGCTTCTAGAACAATAGGTGGTTTCTTACCAGTTTCTCTCTTAACCACCTCCAGAAACTCTACAAGTAAATCAAGACCTTCTATAGTATGAGAAACTTTAAAACTCTTACGGTATGGTTTGCCTTTATCTAAAAATGCCTGAACTTGACTTTCCCCTTTTGAAACATCCAGACCAATGACTGGATTCATTCTAAAATCTCCTCCTAAACTATTAATTTGCCAGTAACCCCTAATCCTCCATGCAGTTTCACAGCTTCGCTTGTTATACGAGATCTAAGTCCCAACCAGCCTCAATCATGTTTCTACAAGTAGGGGGCGAACCGTTTAGCTGACGGGGTCAAAGCCCCACGGGCAGTTACGTTCTACCCTGGCTACTAATATAATAAGACCAAAATAAATAAGGTCAACCAGAAATATTTAGCATTCTGGTTAACCTTATAATACGAAAGGGCAGGTTAGTTTAAGTATATTCCTTCACAAAGTTAAAAAAAGCCGATTTTCCATAAGGATCATCGACATTTCTTCTGTGAGAAAGAACAATTTCATAACAGCATAATAGTGAACCATTACAATTAGCAAAAATTAATGAGCAATCTTCATTTTATCTTCTACCGATGAGCAGGATGGATTGCCATTTTTATTATTTTGCCAATGGGCAGGATTGGTATCATCCGGAATCACTTGATTTATAATGTCACGGTAGTGTTTTTCTTTATTAGTAATATATTCTGCCATTAATTTTATTTCTTCTAATTGAGCTAGAACAATTTCTTTTTGCTTAAATATCATTTCATAACGTTCCTGAGTGGTAGAACCGCCTTCCAAACACAAGTCTACATATTTTTTGATGTCTTCCACTGACATACCACATTTTTTTAAATATTTCGAGCCTCTTAGCCAGTTTATAGAGTCGTCATTAAAAATACGATTATTATTTTTATCACGCTGTAAACTTGGAACTAATCCCTTATCAGTATAAAAGCGAACGGTGTGTTCAGTTAGGTCAAGTAGTTTGGCAACTTCTTTTACAGTATACATGTAGCCCTCCTCATTCTTCAGTTTGAATTATTTTAAATAAAATCATTGACCTCGTGTAACTCGAAGGTGAAAAAGTGATAATACTTTAAGTTCCTAAGATTGTAAACCCCTGATTCAAAAACATGGAAAACTTAATTCACCAATATTGACTTCGTGTTACTCGAAAGTTGTATATTTACAATTGTTCAAGGGACTGAAATTAAATCCCATAATAAATTATGTAAGTCAAGGGGAGATTCCATAGGACATTAAAATAGTGAATAAAAAGGGGGTGTTATAAAAAAATTCAAAACTATTGACTTCGTGTTACTCGAAGATCGTATGCTTATAATTGGTTTAGGGCTGGTATTTTTAAGACCAACGATAAGTCATATAAAGTAAGAACCATTAATATGGGAAGCAGCGCTGAAAGAAATATAAAAGAAAGTGAAAGAAACAGTTGCCATAGTATTAGACGAAGCTCTCACAACTTCATTGTAAGAATTCAGCAGTTATATTAGAAGGAGGTTCTATCATGTCACAAATATCTACCAAGTCCGACCGCCGGATGACCCCGGCTAAAACACTCATCTTCGCGATCGCCGCAGGGCTGGCTGTCGGCAATCTCTATTTGTCCCAGCCACTTTTCGCGATCATCGCCACGTCCCTCGGCGTCTCGTCATCGAGCGCAGCGATGCTGGTGACCGTCACCCAGTTCGGATATGCGCTAGGGATCTTTCTCCTCGTGCCGCTGGGCGATGTTCTCAACCGACGTCGGCTCATTCCACTAATCCTGAGTCTGTCAGCCGTAATGCTCATCGGCTCAGCCTTTGCACCGACGTTCTCTGTGCTCCTCGCGGCACTCGGCGGCGTAGGATTGACCACCGTCGCTGCGCAACTTCTGACTCCGCTGGCTAGTGAGCTCGCTGAGCCTGAGCGACGCGGAAGAGTGGTCGGCACGGTCGCATCGGGCGCCCTAATTGGCATCCTGCTCTCGCGCACCATTAGTGGCTTAGTCTCTGACCTTCTCGGCTGGAGGGCGATTTATGGGATTGCGTCCGTCGCCACACTCATTCTTGCCGCCATACTGTACAAGATTATCCCGCGCCTTGAACCACGCGAACCTATCGCCTACCCGCGTCTTCTAGCATCGGTGTTCACTACGGTGGCGAGTCATCGGGCTGTGCCCCCGACGCTGTTCATCTCTGCAGCGAACTTCGCCGTGTTCTCACTGTTCTGGACATCATTGACCTACCTGCTGACGGCACCGCCGTTCTCCTATTCGGCTGGGCAGATCGGGCTCCTGGGACTTGCGGGCTTGGCAGGTGCACTCGCCGCACGGCGTGCAGGAGCACTGCACGACCGTGGCTGGTCCGTGCCCGCAGCAGGAGGCGCCCTTGTGCTGCTCGCACTGTCACTGGTTGCGGGCTGGGCAGCGAGAAGTTCAATCATCGGGTTGATCGTCGTTGTCATCGTATTGGACATCGCCACGCAGACCAACCTTGTTTTGGGGCAGACCCGGCTCTTCGCTCTCCCTGGATCTGCACGCAGCCGACTTAACACGTCCATCGTCGTGAGCAACTTCCTTGGAGGTGCGTTCGGATCGGTTATCGCAGGTCCCCTCTGGTCGTTCGGCGGCTGGAACGCAATTATGATCGCTTCCCTGGTCATTAACCTTACCGGGCTCATCGTCTGGGGCTTAACTCGCCGTACCCGCCTGCCGGACGTAACCTAATCGCAGGTCGGCACGAGAGTGATCGACGAAAGGAAAGATACTGGCTTGAGGGAGCGGAAGCGGATATTATAGGAATCCAAAAACGGTCCAAGGAGAATAGGAAAAAACATAACGATTCAAATATAGACGTTTCGTTTGTGGCGATGGATGACAATAACGAAACCATCCTTCAAGAGCTATTGCAGTAATAAAAGGAAGATTAGAGGTATTAAAAAGTTACTTTAAAACTGTTGACTTCGTGTTACACGAAGGTTATATGTTTATAATCGTCATAGGCTGAAATTAAATCCCTATGATAAGTCATTTATAGAAAGGGCGTTTATTACGAAGAAAATATCTTTATAAAAGGAGTGATGGAAAATGGAATATGTAACATTAAGTAATGGTGTAGAAATGCCGATTTTGGGATATGGTACTTATCTAGTTAGTCCGGAAGAATGTGAAAACCTTGTACTAGAGGTTATTGCTACTGGTTATCGTTCCATTGACACAGCGCAAGCTTATTACAATGAGGAAGGCGTAGGAAATGCCATTTCAAAATGTGGCATCCTACGTGAAGCGTTGTTCCTAACTACTAAAGTTTGGGTATCAGAAGCAGGATATGAGAAAGCTAAAGCTTCCATTCATGAATCTTTACGTAAATTACAAACTGATTATGTTGATTTATTACTTATTCATCAACCTTATGGTGATTATTACGGAACATGGAGAGCGATGGAAGAAGCCTATAAAGAAGGGAAAGTTCGTGCGATTGGTTTAAGTAATTTTGCCGCAGATCGCTTTATTGACCTTGTTACCTTTAGTGAAGTAAAACCTGTAATGAATCAATTAGAAACACATCTTTTCAACAGCAAAAATTTAATCGCCGATATCTTGAAAAATACGATGCTCTATTAGAATCGTGGTCTCCACTGGCAAGAGGAGAAAAGAATATGTTCTCTAATCCGTATCTTTTAGAAGTAGGCAAAAAATATAATAAGAGTGCTAGTCAAGTGGCGTTACGCTTCTTAGTTCAAAGCGGAATTGTCACTTTAGTGAAATCATCCACTCCAGAACATATGAAAGAAAATATTGATATCTTTGATTTTGTTCTTTCAGAAGAAGAAATGAAGACAATGGAGGATATGGATGAAGGTGTAAACTTCTTCATGGAGCATGATAATCCAGAGCATATGTATAATTTCTTTGGTAACTATGGATTTATTTCCACTGATAAATAGGAAGCTAGTTTTGCAACTGATATGTGTTGATGGTAGTTTCGGAGCTTAAGCTAAACTCGAAGTAAATTGTTGAGAGAGGCTGTAGGAAAATGAAAGATTGATTAGTAAAGAAAGAAGGAATTTAATGATTCGACACATTTTCATCGCCCCTATAAAAGAGGGAATTTCAGAAGAAAAGGTAAATGAGAAAATTACTAAAATGAAGGAAATCAAAAATCAAGTGCCAGACAATATACAATTGACCGTAGGGAAAAATACTGGTTGGCTTGGAATAGCTAATGCAGTATCTATGGTTATTGATGTAAAGGATAAAGCTGACTTTGATGCCTTTTTAAGTCATCCTTATCATGTGCATATTGGTGAAACCGCAGACGACGTGTTTGATATATCAGGGTTTGTAATTTCACAAATTGAATATTAAAGGAATGTTCTATTTTTGTTATGGTGAGATTTTATTTCAAAATATATTAAAAGGAATGATGAGAAAATGAAAATTGCAGTTATTGGGGCACATGGTAAAGCAGGAAATTTAATTGCACAAGAAGCAATTAAGAGAGGTCATGATGTGACAGCGATTGTTCGAAAAAAACACAATGACAATTTCGAGAATGTAATTGAAAAAGATTTAATGGATTTGAACAAAGAAGATTTAGCAGGTTTTGATGCAGTTGCTAATGCAGTTAGTGCGTGGACAGAAGATACCTTTTTTATCCATACAGACGGTATTTCCCACTTGGCTCATCTGTTAGAGGGAACAGATACCAAACTATTGATGGTTGGTGGAGCAGGAACCTTATATATTAATAAGGAGCACTCCCTACAACTTATGGATAAACCGGATTTTCCCGAAGAAATAAAACCTTTGGGAAAAGCATTACGTGCTAATCTTGAAAGATTACGTTCATTCTCAAATATTAGATGGACGTATGTTTCACCCGCATACGAACTTGATTTTGATGGTCCAGAAACTGGAAATTACATCATTGGCGGAGAAGAGTTTTTTACCAACGATGAAGGTAAAAGCTATATCAGCTATTCAGATTATGCAAAAGCCTTTGTAGACATTATTGAAAATGACTATGTACGTCGGCGTGTTAGTGTTATTGGAGCATAAATCAAAAAATTAAAGAAAAAGTCGGTCTTCCAATAAGGATCATCGACTTTTCTTCTGTAATACAGAACAAATTCATAACAGGATGCTGTAGCTTATGCAATCAGCACACCTGAAACTCATGCTATAAGCGAAATTTTGATTATAAATGTTGAAAGCGGTGAAACGCAATGAAATTAGTTAAATTGCAAAAAGAGAAGATTCCTCCAATTGCACTTGGCACATGGTCATGGGGCACCGGCGAAGCAGGCGGGGATGCTGTTTTCGGGAATTATCTTACAGCGGAGGACTTAAAGCCAGTATTTGATGCTGCTATGGTTGCAGGATTCAATTTATGGGATACAGCGGCTGTATATGGGATGAACGCTTCAGAGAACATTTTGGGAAGCTTCATTAAAGGCAGGGAGGATGTGCTGATTTCAACAAAATTCACCCCACAAATAGCGAACGATAATGACAACGCTGTTGAGGAACTTTTGGACGGAAGCCTGAACAGGCTAGGCGTAGATCTTGCTGATATTTATTGGATACACAACCCAGCAGATGTGCAAAGATGGACACCTAAACTTATCCCTTTAATGAAAAGTGGAAAAGTAAAACATGTAGGTGTCTCGAATAATAATCTGGAAGAAATTAAGTTGGCAGCCAGCATCTTGGCGAAAGAAGGGCTGAAAATTTCAGCTGTCCAAAACCATTACAGCTTGCTTTACCGTTCATCGGAAGAAGCCGGAATTATTGACTACTGTAATGAAAATAATATGGTGTTCTTTTCTTATATGGTATTGAAACAAGGTGCATTAACTGACAAATACAATACGAAAAATCCTATGCCAAGTGGCACCAGAAGAGGCGAGGCATTTAATCCAGACGTGCTTACCAAGATCGAAAGCTTAATCCAAATAATGAGAGAAATCGGCAGTAAACACGATGCATCAACTGCACAAATTGCAACGGCTTGGTCAATTGCAAAAGGGACGGTACCGATTATTGGTGTTACAAAACAGACCCATATTGAGGATGCTATAAAAGCTGCCGAGGTCAATTTGACAGCACAGGAAATCCTTGAACTTGAAAAGGCAGCAAAAGAAACCGGCGTTGAGGTCAGAGGCGATTGGGAAAAGCCAATGCATTAACATAAAAATGAGTGCACTCTCTTATTAGCATTATATTGAAAAATGAATAATAGTTTTAGTGTACTCCTGTCAAGTAGTCCAAAATAAAAAAAGCCAATAATACAACCGAGTCCTTTATAGATTGGGCTCAGGTTGTTTGTTGGAGGTATTAATAAATGGATGATGTTTGTCTTTAAGTCGATTTTTACTAGAAAAAAGAGAGGTTACAAAATTGGCTTTATTAAAAATTATTTTTAAAAATTTTAATTAATCGCCGTCTAACGGGGGATTTTTTTTGTTTATAAATAAGGAGGTTACCAATAATGGAACTATCAAAATCGTCACGGAATGGAATAGACATGCCTCTCGTGGGATTTGGCACCTTCCAATTATCAATTGACCAAGCCGAATACTGTGTAAAAGAGGCACTTAAATCTGGATTTAGACATATTGATTCATCTGAGGCTTACAATAATGAAGAGGGCACTGGTAAAGGGATAAAAGCAGCTGGTGTTTCAAGGGATGATATTTTCGTAACTACTAAACTTTTTCCAGGATCTAAACAGTTGGGGACACCCGATAAAAACTATAAACAGACCATTGAAACTCTGAAAAATCAGCTTAAACAGCTTCAGCTTGACTATGTTGATCTTTACCTATACATGCTCCACTATCGGAACTTAGACTAGAACAGTGGAACGCTTTTGTAGAGCTAAAAAAATTAGGGCTTGCCAAGCATATTGGAGTGTCAAACTATAACATAGAGACAATTAAAGAGATATTGGATGCAGACCTGGCTAAACCTGAGGCAAACCAAGTTGAATTTCATCCAATTTGTGCCCAGGTAGATTTGACCAGGTACATGAAGGAGAATTCAATAGTACCGATTGCATATAGCTCGCTTGCCCCGCTTTCAACTTGGCGAGTTGAAGAAGGACAGGGAGGAGGAGAAGTTCTTGCCGAAATAAAAGAAGAATCCCAATTTGTCATTAATGAAATTGCTACAAAACTTAATGTGTCAGAAGCCAGATTGCTATTGAGGTGGGGATTGCAGCACGGCTATGGTGTATTAACGAGAAGCAGTAAACCGGAGAGAATCCGAGGAAATTTAAAATTTTTTGATTTTGAAATTCCTGATAAGGACATGGAGCGTTTGAATCGGTTAGATCAGAATCAAGCAATAGCTTGGGCATCCAGTGGTGTTAATCCAATGGAAGCTCCACCCCTCAAATAAATTTTATCACAAAAAAGAGAAAAGATTTGAAGATTCTAGCAATCGCCAAAGTTGACCCTCAAACAACTCTTGAGAAAACTAAACAGGATCAATTAGAAAATAGACTGTCAACATTTTAACTATAGTAATTGGCACAAAAAAAGCTGCCTTGCATTTGCTGATATGCTCCCCCTAGGGTAGACAGATAAAAAAGCAAATATCTGTATACGCTAGGGGGAGTGTTTTTTTGTCCAGGACAAAACTTTCTGCTGAAGAAAACAAAATAAGTTTCAAATTGATCCACGTATATTATAGGTAGATATGCAAAATAGGCAATTCGGTAAAAAGTAATACCGAAAATAAACAACTGAGGATGAGATTATCCCATCACTTTGTCATAATATTTTTTTCGAACATACGAGCAGGACTAAATAAGATGGCTGCGATAAGCACAGCAATTGTAACTGAGGCAGCCCCAACCCAAGTAATCGCTAGCATCGATGAGCTCCCCGCGGCAATCCCCCCGATACCAGCACCCGCGGCAATGCCAAGCTGGGTAAAAGAGCTGTTTAGACTAGCCATAATACCGGACGCTTCCGGAGCAAGAGAGACAACGTTAAAATTCTGTACCGACCCGAACGACCATGCAGCAATCATCCAAATTATGAGCAATGTGATAGAACCTATTAACGATCCAGAGATGATGGACAGCAGTATGAGGGCGAGAACTTGGAAGACATTGCTGCCGAAAAGCGTACGAGCGGTTCCGATTCGATCAGCCAGGAAACCACCAAGTTTCGAGCCGATCAAGCTCGCGATACCTAACCCAAAGAGAGCAGCGCTTATTTCCCCATCACCCATCTTCATAATGGAGGACAAAAATGGGGTCATGAATGTTTGGACCACCGAATAGCTGATAAATACGAATAGGGTCATACCAAGGGACATCAAGATGTTTGGCTTCTTCAACAAGGTTAGCTGCTTGCCCAGAGGGACTGGCGCATCGCCTTCTGTGACCGGAATTGTCCGTGCAACGGCGAAGATTGCCAGCAGACATATGATTCCGATGCCCCAGAAGATAGTTTTCCAATCGTAAGCTGTGGACAAAACACGACCAATTGGGACACCTATGACAAGGGCGGCACTGAAACCTGTTGCAATGGTGGCAACCGCTCCTGCCTGACGTCCCTCCGGTGCTAGTTTTGGCGCTACGGTAATGGCAGTTATGACAAAAACGCCCGTTCCTAAAGCAAGTACAACGCGAGATGCTATTAGAAAAATAAAACCAGATAGGGTAACTGTCATAAAGCTGCCGAGCACAAGTATAGAGAGAGCAAGTATTAATAACTTACGTCGATCCCATTTAGCCAGCGCCATCATGATAATTGGAGGTCCAAACGCATAAGCAATGGAGAAAACGGTGATCAATTGTCCTGCGGCTGATACGGATATATTAGCAGAGGCAGCGACTTTATCTAGAATCCCTGCAATGACGAACTCCGATGTGCCAACTATAAAGCTAATAAAGGCTAGCATGTAAATTTTCCAGGTATTTTTCATGGTGTTGAATTTATTCCTCCTTGTTTTTAATTCATATTGATGTTTTAAACCACATCTGTGTATAATTATAAACAGGAACAGAATATTAACAATCATCAATTTCACACGATTCGTGTTTTAGTGCACAGATTGATTAAAATTGTGAATAAATTTTTTAAAAGGATGGGGACTCTTACAATGTCTACGATTGATAGAAGAATACTGAGATCTCAAGAAGCAATAAAAAAAGCTTTTATCGAACTGATGGTTGAAAAAAATATTGATGACATTACAATACAGGATATTGCTGACAGGGCTAATGTGAATCGAAGAACCATCTATCTTCATTACATGGATAAGTTTGATCTGCTTGATAAGCTTATTGAAGAACATATTAAAAAACTTCGGGAAATCTGCGAAACAACATCAGATATGGATATTTTAAATGGAAGTCCGGGCTGGTTTGAATATTTTAAACAACATTATTCATTCTTTTCAGCGATGTTAGCTAGTAAAGGATCCCCTTTCTTCCGAAGTCGGTTCCTAGAGCTTGTAGTCGAAGATCTCAAGAATGCATATAATATAACAGAAGGAAAAAATCGTGGTCTAAGCGCAGATGTTATTCTTCAATTTTTTGGAACGGCTTGCGTAGGGGCAGTGGAATGGTGGTTCAAGAATGAAATGCCTTATCCACCTCTTGTTATGGAAGAACAAATGATGACCCTGCTAGATTCCATGGAAAGACTACCTCAATTTAGAGAAGTAGGTAAAGAGAATATCTAAATGGTGCTTTCACTAGGTCTCTACTATACAATAAGTTATTGTTTGTGGAGATTTGTATTTAAGGTAAACGGGGCGATGCTTATAGAAGCATCGCTTTTTCTTTGCAAAATATCTACTGTATAGGTCCTGTCTGATACTTCCGATAAGTTGGGCATGAATCCCCAGGGAGGGTTCACTTTTTTTATAAAATACACAATTCTATTAGTAATGTGTATTAATACACAGAACGCTTTGATTTGACTATTGAATCATCTGTTTTTTTTTTTATAGTAGTTTTATACAAGGTTAGAGCATACAGAACGGGTTGTTACTGTTAAATCAGGCAAAACCGTTACCTTTGAAAGAGGTAGGGTTTTGCCTTTTTCTATTATCGGAGGTGATAAAGTGAAAATCGATAAAATATTAAACAACAATGCAGTGATTTCAACAAAAAACAAACAAGAAATAATCATTATAGGACGTGGAATTGCTTTTAATAAACATGTTGGTGATGATATTAATAAACAGCAAATAGATAAAATTTTCACTTTAGAAAACGAAGATATAATGAAAAAGTTCAAGACCTTAATTGCTGATATGCCGATCGAGTATATGGAAATATCCGAAAAAATCATTGCATATGCAAAAATGAAACTCGGTAAAAAGTTAAACGATAGTATTTATATTCATTTAACTGATCATATTCATTTTGCAATTGAACGTTATAAAAATAATTTGCCTATTAAAAACGGATTGCTATGGGAGACTAGGCAACTATACAAAGATGAATATGAGATTGGTTTGGAAGCATTAAATATGATTTGTGAACAATTTGGTGTCATTTTACCTGAGGATGAAGCTGGGTTCTTAGCGCTTCATATCGTTAATGCTGAATTAAATGAAGAAATGCCTGTTGTAAAGAATATGACTAAAGTTATGCAAGAAATATTAACGATGGTTAGATATCATTTTAAGATTGAGTTTAATGAAAATTCTTTACCTTTTTATAGGTTTATTACTCATTTAAAGTTTTTTGCACAACGGTTAGTCAAGGGAAATCATTATAACAGTACAACAGATGATGGCTTATATTATGTCATACAGGAAAAATATCCAGAATCCCATAAGTGTTCACTGAAAATAAAAAAGTTTATTGAAAGCTCTTACACCTATGAATTAACAGATGAAGAGATGATTTATTTAACGATTCATATTGAAAGAGTAGTAAAAAATAATAACCGATGATTATAGGGTTGTAACCTGATGGGCAAAACCTAAATCAAACATTCATGACTGACTGTTTGATTTAGGTTTTTTTATTACCTTTTCAGTTAATCAACTTCAAAATTACAAATACCTTTCACTAAAGGAGTGAAGAAAATGAGTTACCAAAGCTTAGCAAAAGAAATTCTTGATCTAGTTGGAGGGGAACAAAATGTAGTAGGTCTTACTCATTGTGCTACTAGATTAAGATTCAAGTTAAAAAATCGTGCAAGTGCAAATAAAGCTGAAATTCAAAAACTTGATGGTGTATTAACTGTGGTTGAGAGTGGAGGACAACTTCAAGTTGTTATTGGAAATGAAGTTCCTTATGTTTATAAGGAAATAAACCAAATAGGTAAATTTTCGGTAGATACTAATTCGGCAAATGATGAAAAAATATCAATTGCTTCAAAAATATTTGATATTATTTCTGGAAGTTTTACTCCATTAATAGGAGCAATGGCAGGATCAGGTGTGCTTAAAGGATTATTGGCAATTCTAACGACATATCATATTTTGTCTCCAGATAGTGGAACTTATCATATATTGGCTGCGGCAGGGAATGCATTATTTTATTTCTTACCAGTTATACTTGCTGTTACCCTTTCAATCAAATTGGGTGCCAATCCATATGTAGGAGCTTCAATTGGAGCAGCATTATTAGAACCTAATTTTACGGGATTAATAGCAGGGAAAACATCAGAATTCTTAGGCATACCAATAGTCCCAATGAATTATTCATCTACTGTTTTTCCGATTTTTATAGCTATAATTTTATATTCGATTCTAGAAAAATTCTTAAAGAAAATTGTTCACAAAGATATACAAATGTTCTTAGTTCCAATGTTGTCATTAATGATTATGGTCCCTTTAACCGCAATGGCATTTGGTCCATTTGGAGTTTATGTCGGTGAAGGAATAAGTGGACTTATTAGTTTCTTAACTGGAAAAAGTGGTATGTTAGCTGGAGCTGTAATGGGAGGTTCTTGGGCTTTCTTAGTTATGCTTGGTATCCACGTTGGGTTAACACCTATTGTTGCAGCAAACCTTGCGAATGGTGCAGATCCACTCTTAGCTATGGTTGCAGCAGCTATTTTTGCCCAAATAGGTATAGCAATTGGTATTACGATAAGATCAAAAGACGCAAAAGTTAAGACAGTTGCAGGATCTACAGTATTTCCAGCATTAGTAGGTGGGGTAACAGAGCCCATTATTTACGGATTTATAGTCCGATATAAACGTACTATACCATATTTGATTATTAGTGGAGCAATTGGTGGAGCGATTATTGGATTCTTTGGTGTAAAACAAACAGCGTTAGTGTTGCCTTCATTGTTTGCTATTGCAGTAAATTCACCAATGGTACCTTATATAATTGCTATAGTTGGTTCTATGATTTTAGCACTACTGCTTACATTAGTTTTCGGATATGAAGATAAAAAGAAAATAGAAGTGGAAAAAATCATTGAAGAAAACAAGGTAGAAGCAGGAAAGACAATGATAAAAAAAGAAGCGATTGTTAGCCCATTAACTGGGGTAATTAAACCGTTAGCCGATGTCGATGATCCAGTGTTTTCATCAGCAGCTATGGGAAAAGGGGTTGCTATTGAACCGACTGTTGGAAAAGCTGTGTCACCTGTGAACGGTATTGTCACAATAGTTTTCCCGACAGGGCATGCAATTGGTATCACATCAGATGAGGGAGCAGAAATATTAATCCATATCGGAATCAATACTGTTCAATTAGAAGGAAAATATTATTCACCAGTTGTTAAACAGGGAGATCGGGTGAGCCAAGGTGACCTATTAGTTAATTTTGATATTGAAAAAATTAAAGAAGCTGGGTATCCGGTGATTACTCCAATTATTATTACAAATACAGACCGTTATATCGATATTATTGATATGAAAAAAGAAGAGGTTCAGGCAGAAGAAAGTTTATTAACATTAGTGGTTTAAGGATCTTTTTTTAAGAAATCTGGGGAGAGATTTAAGTCCTCTTCCCATTAGAAACTTTTTTATGACTGTAGTTTTATACAAAGTTAAAGCAGAAAAAAATAATTAATGTAGGTGAATATATAATGTCATTTATGAAAGATTTCCTATGGGGTGGCGCTATTTCAGCGAGTCAAGTAGAAGGAGCTTACTTGGAAGATGGAAAGGGTCTCTCAACTGCCGATATGATAACAGGCGGAAGTGTAAATAAAGAGCGAATGTTTTTTACTGAGAAAGTAGAAGGAGCCTATTATCCAACTCATGAAGCGATTGATTTTTATCATCGTTATAAAGAAGACATTGCACTTTTTGGTGAAATGGGCTTTAAAACGCTACGTCTATCCATTGCATGGTCGCGTATTTTTCCAAATGGTGACGATGCTGAACCGAATGAAAAAGGACTACAATTTTATGATGATGTATTTAACGAATGCTTGAAATATGGTATCCAACCGTTGGTGACCCTTTGCCATTACGAAATTCCATGGGAAATTGTCAAAAAGTATAATGGATTTGCAAGTCGGAATACCATCGATTTATTTGTTAACTACGCTAAAGTTTGTTTTGAGCGATTTGGCGATCGAGTGAAATATTGGCTAACATTTAATGAAATCAATGGTGCACCACTAGAAGGTACAGCGTTAAGTCATCTTGGAATGGTGGATGATTCTGTTTGGAGTTTGAAAAAACCTATATCTATTAGTGAATTGCCTGTTCTACCGAATCGTTACGAAGGTACTCACAATCAATTTATCGCTTCTGCTTTAGCTGTTAAAGCAGCACACGAGCTAGATATGGGCTTACAAGTTGGCTGTATGTTGTGTAATGTTCCGTGGTATCCGTTAACGCCAAATCCTAAAGATGTACTGGCGACACAAACGAAAGATCAAATGTTTAATTATTACTGTGGTGATGTGATGGTTCGTGGTGAGTACCCAACCTTTGTTTTGGACTTTTTTAAGAAAAATAGTATTGATGATTCATTTATTACAGAAGAAGATAAGCAAATCCTTAAAGAAGGAACCGTTGATTTGTATACATTCTCATATTATATGTCTAATTGTATTACCACTGATCCTACAGTTGGAATAGTCGGTGGAAATATCGTTGGTGGAGCGAAAAATCCTTACCTGGAAATTTCAGACTGGGGTTGGCAAATTGACCCTGAAGGAATAAAATATGTGCTTAAAAACCTGCATGATCGCTATCCACATACGCCGTTGATGATTGTTGAGAATGGATTTGGTGGGATCGATAAGATGGAAGAAGATGGTTCCATTCACGATCCTTACCGCATCGATTACTTGAGACAACATATAACTGCAGTGAAAGAAGCAGTGGCAGATGGGATACCAGTTATTGGGTATACGGCATGGGGTCCGATCGATTTAGTAAGTATTGGTACGGGCGAAATGTATAAACGTTATGGTTTTATTTATGTTGATCGCCATGACGATGGAACGGGTGACAATTCTCGCCATAAAAAGGATAGCTTCGATTGGTACAAAAAAGTGATTGAGACTAATGGGGAAGATTTATCTTAGAAACGTATTTAAACATTTTAGATTCTTATTGATGTTCGATACCTTAACATAATGATACTAATCTATTCGTGCAATACTAAACCAAATCAGGTTTATATAATAAGTTTGGAAAAACTCCCTTCATTAAATCTGGAAGGGAGTTTTTAATCATGGGAGTGAAGAATTAGAATTAAACCGCAGCGATTTTAGAGCAATACAGGTATAAAACAAACTTTACTTCAAAGTTACAACCATATATGTTTCAAAAATATGTAGACTTTTTATGTGAGAAGTAGGGTGACTTGTCAAAAGTAATAAAGAAGGGGGATAAATTTATGCCGAAACAGAATAATTTGGTAGCTGCTTCATCCGTTAGCAAGGCAGAGGTCCCAAAGGCTGTTTCTAAAATCATTTTGGGTGTAACCGCAGGGATGATACTTATAATCAGGCGGCGGCTGACTGGCTTGGGGTTCCCATGAAGCAGGCTATCGGCAAATTTTGACAGAGGTAAACCCGGTCCAGCCAGGTTTATTAAAGGTCTTTCAGAGCAAAGTGTACAGCTGGATCAACTGTGCAAACTGGGAAAGCGTACGGCCATTATTAATCGGGCACCTATTTACTTGGACGGTGAATTGATTGGAGCGGTTTCTACCGTCCGTGACATTACCGAATTACAGCAATACGAAGAGACGATGCGGCGAAAGATGCTGCAGCTAGTTTTTGAGGCTTTAAAGAAGTTCTCTGTTTATAACCAAAAACGGTCGTTTGTGGTTTAAACAGAGAAGTGGATATTTATGTTAATATAGAGAAGAGATTGTGAAGAAAGTTAGTTTAATAGGAATAGTTATTGATTGTCAATATAGTTGTCCGTCAGAACCGCTTGACTTTAATCGAATGTTCATTTAATATATGGCGTATGAGACATAAAGACGAAAATAAAAACGAATGCATCTTTAATGCAACAATAGATTTAATAAATGAACAGGGTCTGGCCGGAGTTTCTATGTCGAAGATCGCTAAAAAAGCCAATGTATCTGCTTCGACTATTTACGTTTATTTTGAAAATAAGGAGGATTTGCTTAATAAATTATTTTTGAATGTCAAAAAGAAGATGAGTCTAGAAATATTCACCAATTTCGATGATTCAACTCCATTACAAATAGCATTTGAAACTTCTTTAAGGAAATTTATTCATTTTATCTTAACCAATAAAGATTACTTTTTGTTTATTGAGCAGTTTCAAAATTCACCCCTACTTCACAAAATCTCTCTTGAAGAGAGTTTAGAATTGTTTGAACCGCTCTATAAGAGTTTATTTGAAAAAGGGAAACAGCAACATGTTTTTAAACAAGTTGATACGAATCTGCTGGTTATCTTTACTTTTAGACCGGTCATTGAATTGGCCAAAGAACATTTTAATGGAAATTTTGAATTGAATCAGGAAAAAATGGATGAGATTATTCATATGAGTTGGGATGCTATAAAAGCTTGAAAATCGATTCCATTGAAACTTTTCATTCAGAGGGAGCAAATGGTTAAATCTGGATTAGTTAACTCCATTGTATAAAAAACATGCTCTCTCTGATAAAAATATATATTGACTATAATCGAATGTTCGTTTAACATATAACAGGTGAAAGTTAATATTTTTTTGATATTAAAATGAACGAACGTTCGATTAATGTTTATGATACGAATCTGCTGGTTATCTTTACTTTTAGACCGGTCATTGAATTGGCCAAAGAACATTTTAATGGAAACTTTGAATTGAATCAGGAAAAAATGGATGAGATTATTCATATGAGTTGGGATGCTATAAAAGCTTGAAAAGTCGATTCCATTGAAACTTTTCATTCAGAGGGAGCAAATGGTTAAATCTGGATTAGTTAACTCCATTGTATAAAAAACATGCTCTCTCTGATAAAAATATATATTGACTATAATCGAATGTTCGTTTAACATATAACAGGTGAAAGTTAATATTTTTTTGATATTAAAATGAGCGAACGTTCGATTAATGTTTATGATACGAATCTGCTGGTTATCTTTACTTTTAGACCGGTCATTGAATTGGTTAAAGAACATTTTAATGGAAATTTTGAATTGAATCAGAAAAAAATGGATGAGATTATTCATATGAGTTGGGATGCTATAAAAGCTTGAAAATCGATTCCATTGAAACTTTTCATTCAGAGGGAGCAAATGGTTAAATCTGTATTAGTTAACTCCATTGTATAAAAAACATGCTCTCTCTGATAAAAATATATATTGACTATAATCGAATGTTCGTTTAATATATAACGGGTGAAAGTTAATATTTTTTTGAGATTAAAATGAACGAACATTCGATTAATATTTAAGTTCTAAGTATCTAATTCCTTTCAGTCTTTCCTTTAAGGTGTAAAGAGTGAACATAAAGAAGAGATTAAAATATCTATTGAAAGGTGGTGATGTTATAAGTATCCACAATGGTACAAATCCAGATCTTCCGTTCATGAAACAGCTGCAGCTGACGTATCTGTTCATGCTATTAATAGAAATGCATTACCAAAAAGTTAAGATTTATAATTAATGAAAATAGGAGAGGGTATAATGTCTAACCGCAATAATTTGTTTATTTTTATATTAACTTTAGGAGTTTTCGGCATCTTAAATACAGAAATGGGAGTCGTTGGAATATTACCTTTACTTGCTGAACACTTTCATGTCAGTGTATCTACAGCAGGGTTACTAGTGAGTTTCTTCGCACTTGCTGTTGCTGTATCTGGACCAATTTTGCCTTTATTATTCTCTGGTATAAATCGAAAGAAGGTCTTGTTACTTGTACTTGGCGTTTTCGTTCTGGGTAACATTGTCTCCATATTTGCACCAAACTTTACAATTGCATTAATTGCTCGTGTGATTCCAGCCTTTTTACATCCAGTTTATATCTCAATAGCTTTAACAGCAGCAGCTAGCTCAGTTTCCCAGGAACAAGCTCCAAAAGCTGTTTCTAAAGTGATTTTGGGAGTATCAGCAGGTATGGTAATAGGTGTACCAATCACTACCTTTATTGCTAATGCAACTTCAGTTGAAAATGCGTTGGTATTCTTTGCTATCGTTAATGCTATTGCATTCATTGCTACATTACTATTTGTACCTTCTATGCCGGTTAAGGAAAGACTTTCTTACGGAACACAATTAAGCGTATTAAAAAAACCAATTTTATGGTTATCCATTTTTGCTGTCATATTTATTAATGCAGCAATATTCGGGGTTTACACTTACCTTGCTGAGTATCTTAAAACCATTACTAAAATACCAGGGGAAACGATCAGTTTAATGTTAGTTATATTTGGAGTGGCTAGTTTAATTGGAAACCTCGTAGGAGGGACGTTACTTACTAAAAATGCCATCAAATCTGTAGTGTCTTATCCATTCGCATTAGGAGCCATTTACATCTTAGTATTCCTAATGGGGAAGTTAACTGCACCTATGTTTATCATTATTTTGCTATGGGGAATCTTATTTGCTATTGGAAATAATATCAGTCAATTTTGGATTGCGTCTGCAGTTCCAGAAGCTCCTGAATTTGCAAATGGCTTGTTTCTAGCATTTGGTAGCTTAGGAATAACCATTGGTTCGGCCGTAGGCGGAATGTTTCTATCGGGCATGGGTATCCAAAGCGTATTGTTAGCAGGGGCCCTATTCTTGATATTAAGTATAGTATTTATTTTACTGAGAAATACCATGTATAGTTCCAAAAGACAACTTTCTCAATAAGGATTAGTAAAGATTATTATGAGGAGAGAAAAGGCGGAGTTAGATGTCACAGGATAAACAAGTTGCTTTTGTCACAGGCGGGAATCGAGGGATTGGATATGAGCTGGTCAAACAATTGGCTTTGAAAGGTTTTAAGGTCATTTTGGCAAGCCGCGATCCAAAGAGGGGTCATGAAGCTGCCCAAAAACTTAAGGGGTTAGATCTGGATGTTTCGTTTGTGATGATGGATGTAGACGATCAAGAAAGCATTCGTCAAGCTGCGATTACAGTAAATGAGAAGTATGGAAGATTAGACGTATTGTTTAATAATGCTGGCTTGTATTTTGATGAGAATGAAAAGTTATTGACTATGGACCCTTCCATTCTGGAGAAAACAATGAGAACTAATTTCTTCGGTGCTTATTATGTCATCCATTCCTTTATGCCACTCATGGAAAAGCAACGCTATGGGAGAATTATTAATGTATCTTCAGAACTTGGGGCAATGAGAGACATGTCCGTTCAAGGAGCAGGAGCCTATAAGTTGTCTAAACTTGCCTTGAATGGATTGACGCAATTGGTAGCTGCGGAAATCAAAGGAGATATCAAAATAAACGCAGTCTGTCCGGGATGGGTAAGTTCAGATATGGGTGGACCATCTGCTCCAAGAACTCCAAAGCAAGCAGCTGAGTCTATCCTTTGGTTAGCGACTATTGGACCTGAAGGGCCTCATGGAGGGTTATTCAGAGATGGAAAGCCAATCCATTGGTGAGATACTTCACTATTAATAACATCCTTTTAAATTATAGGCAATGGTAGTTTTACTTCTATTCGAAAGTGAGGACTAATCAATTGGAATATGTGAAACTTGGAAATACGGGCTTGGATGTATCTCGACTTTGTCTTGGGTGTATGAGCTTTGGCGTAGCAGAACGGTGGGCTCATAAATGGGTACTTAACGAGGAACGTAGTCGTCCTATTATTAAAAAGGCCCTTGAGTTAGGTGTTAATTTTTTTGACACAGCGAACTGGTATTCAGACGGAACAAGCGAGGAAATCGTTGGTCAGGCTCTAAAGGATTATGCAAATCGGGATGAAATAGTCATCGCTACGAAGCTTTATTTCCCTATGCATGAAGGTCCAAATAGTGCTGGGCTTTCCCGAAAGGCCATTATGAGTGAAATTGATAAGAGTCTTAGACGTCTCGGAACGGATTATGTGGATCTGTACCAAATCCATCGATGGGATTATCATACTCCCATTGAAGAGACGATGGAAGCATTACATGATGTGGTAAAGTCTGGGAAGGTAAGATACATTGGTGCTTCTTCCATGCACGCATGGCAATTTTTGAAGGCGAACCATGTTGCGGAGAAAAATAGATGGACAAAGTTTGTATCGATGCAGAATCATTTAAACCTCTTATACCGTGAGGAAGAGAGGGAAATGCTCCCACTTTGTAAGGAAGAAAAAATCGGGGTAATTCCGTGGAGTCCGCTTGCCAAAGGAAGATTAACGCGCGATTGGGAGGAAACGACACATCGTTCTGAAAACGATGAAATAGGACAGAAGTTTTTCCCTATAACATCCGATTCAGACCGAAAAGTGGTAGAACGAGTAGCAGAATTGGCGGCAAAACGCGGTATTCCCCGCGCTCAAATCGCGCTTGCTTGGTTGCTGCAAAAGGAGCCTGTTACTTCTCCTATAATAGGGGCTACGAAAATGTCTAATCTTGAAGATGCGGTAACTGCTCTTTCAATTTCATTAACACCTGATGAAATCGCGTTCTTGGAAGAGCCGTATGTGCCGCATTCAGTGCTTGGTTTTAATTAATGGTGGTTTCTTCGATTGAGCGAAAGCTACTTTTTTGACAAGTTTCTTCTATATAAAATAAGAGTGAAAAAATGAAGGGATGGATATAAAATGCAAAATTCAAAAGAACTTACTCCTGCACAAAAAATGATCGGAGATTTTGCTCCTAAACTTGTTCAATTAAATGATGATGTATTATTTGCAGATGTATGGGAGCGTAAGGAGCTTTCTCCTCGTGAACGCAGTTTAATTACCGTATCTTCATTAATAACAGGTGGAAATACACAACAACTAGGATTTCATTTAAACAAAGCAAAGGAAAACGGTCTTTCAGAAGAAGAACTTATCGAAGTCATTACCCATCTTGCTTTTTATGCTAGCTGGCCAAAAGCAATGTCAGCCATTATGGTTGCTAAAGAATTGTTTTCGAAAGAAAAGCAAAAATAAAATCTTAAAGTTGTTTATTAAGAAAGGATGTTATTTAGTTGTCTAGTATACAAGATAAAGTTGTCATTATTACGGGTGCTTCTAGTGGAATCGGAGAAAATACAGCAAAAGAACTTGCTTCTAAAGGTGCGAAGTTGGTGCTAGCAGCTCGTCGTGAAGATCGATTAAAGAAACTACAAGAAGAGATTCAAGAAAATGGCGGAGAAGCTATTTATAAAGTGACCGATGTGACTTCGCATGATCAAATGGAAGAGCTATCTGAATATGCTATTAAAGAGTTTGGGAAAATTGATGTAATGGTCAACAATGCAGGGTTAATGCCCCTATCACCTCTTCATGAGAAGAAAATCCATGAATGGGATACGATGATTGATGTGAACATCAAAGGTGTACTTTATGGTATTGGTGCTGTTCTTCCTTCTATGAGAGAAAGAAAAGAAGGACATATTATTAATATTTCTTCAGTAGCAGGACACGAAGTAATGTCCGCAAGTGCGGTTTATAGTGGTACAAAATTTGCTGTACGTGCAATTTCTGAAGGCCTCCGGAAAGAAGAACTTGGTAACAATATTCGTACAACTATTATCTCGCCAGGAGTAGTTGCTACTGATTTACCAGAAACAATTTCAGGTTCAGAACTAAAATCTGCAATAGATGACTTCTACAAAATTGCGATAGACCCAAAAAGTATTGCTCGTGCCATTGCCTTTGCCATTGAGCAACCATCTGATGTAGGGATTAATGAGATGATTATTCGCCCTACACAGCAAGAGCTCTAATAAGAAACCTGACTTTTTTAAAATGAGTGGAAGCGAGACTATTTACCTTTTAAAAAGACAGAGTTAAACGAAGAGACCTTGGTTATAGTGAACTATTGACTTCGTGTTACTCGAATGTGATAGGGTTATGATAGATCAGGTTACTGAAATTGTAAGTCCTAACAGAGGACATAAATGGGATAAACATCAGTAACTTGACTCATATATTTATAAAATAGGAGGATTATATATGCAGAAAGTAATTTTGAACAATGGTGTTGAGATGCCTATTCTAGGCTTTGGTGTGTATCTGATGGAAGATGCAAATGAATGTGAACAAAGCGTTTATGATGCCCTTATGGCAGGCTATCGTCTGATTGATACGGCTGCTGCATATCTAAATGAAGAAGCAGTTGGCAAAGCAATCAAACGAAGTGGTGTGCCAAGAGAGGAAATCTTTATTACGACAAAACTCTGGATTCAGGATGCTGGTTATGAGAATACAAAAAAGGCATTTGCAAAATCACTAGAAAAATTACAAGTGGATTATTTGGATTTATATTTAATTCATCAGCCTTTTGGTGATATATACGGTTCTTGGCGTGCTATGGAAGAATTGTATCGTGAGGGAAAAATCAGAGCTATCGGAGTTAGCAACTTCCATATGGACCGTCTGGTAGATTTGATGGATCATAATGAAGTAATTCCTGCCGTGAACCAGATTGAAACACATCCTTTCACCCAACAAGTAGAAAGTGCTAAATTTATGAAAGAAAATAATGTTCAGATCGAGTCCTGGGGTCCTTTTGCTCAAGGAAAACATAATGTTTTCCAGAATGAAGTTTTAGTATCACTGGCTGAAAAGTATAATAAATCTGTTTCTCAGGTAATTTTACGTTGGTTAACACAAAGAGAAGTCGTTGTAATTCCAAAGTCTGTTCGTAAAGAAAGAATCATTGAAAACTTCAATATCTTTGACTTTGAATTAAGCCAAGAGGATATGGAGACAATTGCTACGTTAGATACGAAAAAGCACCTTATCTTTGATCATAACAATCCTGAAAATGTGAGAATGATCGGTAATCGTAAATATGATATTTAAAGCTCTTATACAATGAAGTACCGAGAACAATATTACGAGTGAGCGTAAATTTTAAAGTAAGCTGACAATTTCATATCTATACATGTTTTTTTATTAAAGGTTTAAGAGCTGTTTTATATCTATAAGAAAGAGGGATGAAACAAATGGAATATGCAAAACTTGGAAATACCGGTTTGGATGTATCACGGGTTTGCCTGGGTACGATGGGCTTTGGTGTACCATCAGAGCGCTGGCCCCAAAAATGGGTAATTGATGAGGAGAAGAGCCGTCCGATAATAAAAAAGGCACTAGAATTAGGGATCAATTTCTTTGATACAGCAAATGTGTATTCAGACGGAATGAGTGAGGAATTTGTGGGACGTGCTTTAAGGGATTTTGCAAATCGTGATGAAATCGTCCTTGCAACAAAAGTTCATTTTCCAATGCACGACGGTCCAAATAGTATTGGACTTTCTCGGAAGACAATCATGAGCGAAATTGATAAAAGCCTTAAACGCCTTGATACAGATTATGTGGACCTCTATATTACCCATCGGTGGGATTACAATACTCCAATCGAAGAAACGATGGAAGCATTGCATGATGTTGTGAAGGCCGGCAAGGCAAGATACATTGGTGCTTCTGCAATGTATGCGTGGCAATTTCTAAAGGCAAATCATATTGCTGAGAAAAACGGTTGGACAAAGTTTGTATCCATGCAGAACCACCTAAACCTCATGTACCGTGAGGAAGAAAGGGAGATGCTGCCGCTCTGCAAGGAAGAAAAGATCGCCGTCACACCTTACAGCCCGCTCGCATCGGGAAGATTGACACGTGATTGGTCGGAAACAACGCTTCGTTCAGAAACGGATAATGTCCAAAAAACGAAGTATGATGCAACAGCAGATGCCGATCGATTAATCGTAGAACGTGTTGTCGAGCTTGCAGAAAAGCATGATGTTCCACGCTCGCATATTGCACTTGCCTGGCTACTGCAGAAAGAACCGGTAACAGCTCCTATTGTCGGTGCTACAAAAATCTCTCATCTCGAAGATGCAGTAGCTTCTCTTTCCGTTTCGCTAACGCCGGAAGATGTGGCGTACTTGGAAGAGCCCTATGTTCCGCACGCAATCGTTGGACATAGTTAATTGTGGTGAAACGACATTTAGATAATATTTAATACATGTAATTATGGGAAAGTGGGTATGACTCAATGGAAGATATGAATATTGAAAAACTGCAATCAAAAACATTGGAAGGACGCGTGGCACTCGTAACAGGGGGCAGCGCTGGGATTGGCTTCGGCGCTGCTAAGCGCTTATCCGAGGCTGGAGCATTCGTATATATTGTCTCTCGGCGACAAGAACAGATTGAACAGGCGGCAGCGCGGCTCGGAACATCGGTGCGTGGGATTGCAGTTGATGTTACCAAGAAGGACGATTTGGAGCGTCTCGCCGAGACTATCCAGAAAGAGCACGGAGGCCTCGATATCATTTTCGCAAATGCTGGCGGAGGCAAACCCATCGCATTCGAAGATCTCACCGAGGGGGAAATCGACCACTTGTTGGGTGTCAATATCAAGGGCGTAATCTTTACCGTTCAGACAATGCTTCCGATTCTCAAGGATGGTGCTTCAGTTATTCTGAACGCTTCGATTACCGCCGACATGGGTCTTCCAGGTTTTGCGGTTTATGCGGCGACCAAGGCAGCCGTCCGTTCGCTTGCACGCAGCTGGACCACAGACCTCAAGCATCGGGGCATTAGAGTGAATTCGGTTAGCCCGGGCGTTGTGCCGACGGAGGGATACCGCACCGAGCAAAAAATGACCGAAGAACAGGTGTCCGATTACGCGCAGCGAGTCACGAGTGAGATTCCTGTAGGGCGTGTCGGAACGCCGGAAGATATCGGTGACGCCGTAGTCTTTCTAGCCTCTGATGCGAGCAGCTTCATTACGGGAATCGATCTGGTGGTCGATGGCGGGCAGACACGAGTGTATGCGGGGAAAAATTGATCGGTGGTCGATCAACATTCGTTTGCTCGTTGAAGGTAAAGCCAGATGACATTCGGGCTCTGCCAACTAAAAAGGAGGGATGACCAATGCAAAGCTTAAAATCAGACGAACAACACATCATTTGCGAAGTAAGTTGTGAAACGCCGAACCGTGCAAAGGTAAAAGAACTTCTCCTGGAACTTGTAGGACCTGCACGTCTTGAGGAAGGGTGCCTTTACTACGACTTATACCAAAAGATTGAAGAGCCCAACACTTTTTACATCCTCGATGGTTGGGTTAATGAAAAAGCTGTTGCGGAGCACGCTCAGCATCCGAATGTGGAAAGAGTTATGGAACGTATGAGTCCATTACTTCTGTCTCCTCCGAAGATCACGCTGAGTCACCGCGTGAGCGATCCGTCATAATTGCAATATTGACTATCCACGAGGAGAAATGAAAAATAGGAATTGGTCCATTCTTTTTAGGTTCACTGATTCCTGCAACTTGGTATTATGCTTAGTCTGTACAGTTACTTCGTGTAGCTCGGCTTTGCCACGGGCGCTGTCATCGGTGGAATCACCGTGGGAGACTTGTCGATAATGGCCATCACTTGCACTTGGATCAGTGCGCTATATAGAGTATAAATTAATTGTGTAACTGTTTGAAATGGAGACTAAAAGCAAAAAGGTATAATCCCTTGCAATTATGAGGGATTATACCTTTTTTCAATAGGGCATTTTTACAGTGCCTTCAGCTTCTATCGGGCTGTTTTTTAAAATTATTGAGTTCTTATTCAACTATTCTTAGTTAAAGCATCTTTAAGAAAATCAAGCTCTAGTTAATTTACTTAAAAAGGTTGCAGAACAAAAAATGTAACTCTTGCCCAAATTGGCTTTGCCTGGCTACTAGCTCAAAAGCCGTGGATTGTTCCAAGCCCAGGTACGTGAAAAATAAATCGACTAGAACAAAATCTGGGAGCAGCTGACATAGAGCTGGCACCTGAAGATGATGATAGAGGTCGCAACCTCACAGATTAAACTGATTGGCGATCGATATCCCAAAGAGATGGAAAAGTTGACCGGACACTAATTAGTGGTCAAGTCAACAGCCATTTATTTTATCGATGTCGGGAGAGATGTAATTGGTTAATATCAGATATTTCTTTTTTACTAGAGTTATCGACGTCAATCAATAATTTGAAACAGGAGGGACTTCTTCAACTATCGGGGCAAGTTAGTTATAGGATAAGGAGAAAATACAATGACTGAAAAAAATGTAGGAAAGGATAATTTCCTGAGTGAATCAATCAATGACACTTTTACCGAATTCATTCAAGAAGCAAACGAATCTGCTGTAGTTGTCGGTGCGTCGCTTTCTGGACTAATGGCAGGGATTGCTCTTGCGCGAGCTGGGCTGAAGGTTACAATTTTAGAGAGAGCTGGAGTGAAATCACGTAGTGGCGCTGTTCTTCAAGTTGACAGTGGAGATATTGATCGAACTATAACAGCGAAAGTCTTAAGAAAACTTGCTTCTGGTGGTATTAGGTCTGTTGAGGCTTGGTCATCTGTACAGTCTCGATTGCGCGCAGAAGCCGAAGCTGATCCTAGAATCGACTTACGTTATGATACTCGCGTTCAAACTGTTAATCAGGACGACGACTCTGCTTGGGTTGTGACGGGTAAGGGAGAGACATTCCGTGGAGATATTTTGATTGGTGCTGATGGTCACCGCAGCACGGTGCGACATCATGTTTCACCGTATAAACCGGACGCAACTTTTGCGGGATACATGATATGGGTAGCTATTGTAGATGAGAATGATATCCCTGAAGAACATCGACCAAGCCGTAATGCCCCGATGACTACTATGCTAGATGGGAGTGGTGACTTTTTACTCGGTTCTATTGTTGCTGGAACAGACGGTTCTCGTGCTCTAGGACATAGACGACTAGGATGGGCTTGGTACGATAACACTCGAAATGATTTGTTACGTAGTCTTGGATGTGTGGAAGGAAACGTTGTGCGACATTCGCTTAATGCTCCTGACATTCCAGAACAGACACTGATTGAGCTAGCTGAACAAGCTTCTGTTAGATGGCCTCAACCATGGTTAGACGCGACTCTTCATAGCATTCAAACACGTAACCTTATAGGAACACCGATTGCCGAATACGTTCCTGATAATCTTGTGAAAGGACGTATAGCAATCGTTGGAGATGCTGCACATGTACCCACACCACTAACTGCATCGGGATTTAATGCTTCATTACAAGATGCTGCTACCTTGGCCGACTGCGTTGCAAAGGGAATTAAAGGATCCGCAGCAGCTGAGGCTCTTTTGGAATATGAGTCTCTCCGTTTAAAAAATGCACGTCAGATTGTGCAATCTGGACAATCTTTCAGTCGCTCTTTTGGACGATAAATGCGGAAATTAGAATAGAGGTAGAGTGGGACTTTGTTAAAAAGGAAACAAGAGAAAATACCTAATGAATAATAGGTATATGTTTAGTAATAGAAGTAGATCGTGAAGTATTTTACTTAAACTAAAGGATGCGATTCTTCAAGGAGAAGGTCGCCTTTTTTCTTATTCTACAAAAAAGTTTATGAAAAATTGTACTTTAACTATCGGTTAGTTAAACAAGCAATTCTGTACGAAAATGAATCGACTTTTAGAATAAAACAAATAAGATAAAAAGAAGCCGTTTTTCCCTTAGCGTACAGGAATTGACTTTTTTTAGATTGGTATTTGCTTAGCGTATGTTTTCCGCGTTTTGTTGGTAGGACCGCTTATTCTACAAAGTATGAATGGGCGGATTATGCAACCAATAATTCATTAATCTTATCTGATGAATTAGCAGATCTCAGCGACGACGTACTTACACGAATGATTAAGAAGATTGCTTATAAACATCATGCAAAGCTTAAAATTTCTACTTTGTAGAGAAAAAAGACGACTCATGCCCAGAGTAGTCTTTTGTATTTTTCAAGGAAAAGATATTATACTATGCTTGTTTAATAAGCATCCGGTTACTGTGAGATTGTTGAGGAAGGAGCACCGAATCATAATATAAAACTAGTGCATTTTTTGGAATTGAAGTTAAAGGGTGTATGACCGCATTATGGCGGTCTTTTTGTTGAACTACCATGGAATTACGAAACAGTCAAAATCTAAAAACGACTTTATTAAAGTAGACCTAGCGATTATAATTTTTAAAAAAGCTAGGCCTAAAATAAAACTCATGTCGCAATATCATTATGACGACAATTACCCTACTTTCATTCTATGTGGTGAAAAGCTGTTTTTTAGCGATTCATGGATGGCTAACGGGGACTTTAACACAATACAATAAGGAATAAAATTAAAAAGCCTAAAATATGCGTTTTTATGCACTACCTGTGTATTTTGACTCTTTTTACATTTAAAAAAGATACTGATATTAATAGCATTTTTAATTGCAAAAAACAAAGTGATAAATTATCTGAAAGTGTAACATCTTTAACGGAATTGTACTGTTTTTACTTGTTTGCTTAGCAAAATGTTAGCATTTATGTAATAATTTCTGGTCTCAAATAGGTTCCCTTTCCCTTTGTCAAAAACGAAAGATGCGGATAAGGTGTGTATAAACCGCAGTGACTTTTATCGTATTTAGAAGGTTTTAATAGTTTTTTCTTATTGCTATCGGGGGGACACTTTGGGGACAAATTTAGCAAACTGTTTCCTAAAACAAAATCTCAATCATATTAAGACTTATAAAAATCCTTATTATAACAAGGATTTCTTAATAAAACTGTTATAATCATCAAGTATATCCATCATTGACATGGTTGGGGTCACTGGTTCACAATGTTTATGTTCATTTTCACTTTGGGTGATATAAATAAAGGAGAGGAGGTTTGTTTCAAACCTCCTCAATTACTTTTTTAATCCCATTTATGATCACACTTCTGGTCACAACTTGGTCACAGATTAGATGTTTTTATATTTAATTAGATAAAATTAAATGATATATGGCTTGAGAAAAAGTGCATTAAATCAAGACTTTATGGCATTATATCAAACTAAATGGAATCAAAAATGATACCTTCCCACTAACTTCAAAACTGCTTGAGTATCACGGAAGGAAGATTTCAACTTAGTTTTCCCTTCACAAACTATAATTATATTTATAAAGGGGAATGAACCCCTTTTATTTTTTTCTTTCTTTTCTTTTATCAAATCTTTTCCGTTTCCTGTAACAATCAAGGTTATCTTCTTTGTTGCAAAATGACTTGCCTTTTTTACCGTGGATTATATTTCCACATAAATTACATGTATTAATAGATTTATTTTCAACATTTACAATGTTGTTTAATTCCCACCAAAAGTAACCTTCCCAACCAAAAATCCGGGTTACAGGTATTTTTTCATGAAAGATATGAAAATATCTTTCGTGTTGGAGTAGCTCTTTTATGTCATTAACCTCAATGTTAAATGTTCCTTCGATATCAAAAAGTAATTTCCGCATATTACCCGTTACATATGCTGGCCAAACCATTTGCCATTCAAGATTTGTCCAACCTTCCGAAGAGAAACGGCATACTTGTGTAGTGATATTACTCCTATTTTCATCAATGGATTTAATACAGCTATTTAGATATGTCCAATGATTTAATAAATCAACACATCCTCCCCCTAAGGGAAACATCTCATTAAATGGTTTTTTCCAGAGTATTTCCGTATGAAAAGCCTTCACTCCATCATTATTCACCACAATATTTCCTTTATCACCAGTTGGTTCGTTCTCCCATTTAAATTCCCCGAAAAATTCCTTGCTTTCTGTTTCAGGACTAATACTTTCTACAAATCTACTTCCTTTGGGGGGCCATGTTAATTCAATTTGTCGTTCTTCTTCATTCAATAAGTAACATGGAATACCGGGCCCGGGGGAGAGATCCACCCTTCTTTCTACATAAGACAGTTTATTTTTTTTAATATACGGCATCGTCATCTTAATCCAATTCTTTGTTGAGCTTATAAAAGTGGGATCACCTGAGTTTATCCACATTGCAAACAAATTCTTAGGAAGCTTCCCATTCCAACTAGATGGTATCGCGTCACCCACTTGAGGGTACATAGCCCCATCCTTTGACACATTAACAACGGTAATCATATTAAATGTTTCACTAGGGATTGCACATTCGAAGATTGTCGTTGTTTCCTCACGTAATTCCCACCGCACAATTTCATCTATTTCGGGAAGCAGCCAAATTCTATCTTCTCCAAGCCATTTCCTCTGGGCTCTTTCAACATCTCTCTTAAATGATGGAGTATCCCAACTTACATTTAAAACAGGAAGCCATAGTTGGATTGGTTTCACATTCGCACCCTCCTTCAGATGTCGCACGATTTGTCGCACGATTTTTTCATATATAAATTATATTACCATGAAAATGTAGTAAAAAGGATTTTATGGAAGGTGGTGGCAAGATGACCCTGATAGAGTATCTTCGTAAGGAAAAAGGGCTTTCGCAGGTTCAGTTAAGCAGGGAACTTAATATTAACCCGTCTGCAATCGCTCAATTAGAAAATGAGTATAGAAAAAGCTGGCCAAAGCTGAGGGAACAGCTGTCGCATTTTTTTGGTGTGGAAGAAGGTGTTTTGTTTAATGTTGATGGTTGGCCCAAAAAAATTAATATAAATATACCAAAGATTCCGTTAAAGCGGTAAACATTAGAAAAATAAAAAAACCCTTTGTATAAAGGGTTTAAAAAAGAAAAGGCTTTAACCATTTTACAACCTTTTTGAGACGTAGGTGTAAAAAATGAACCTTACATTAGATTATACTATCGGCGAAATAAAATCAAAGGTTGATATTTTAACAATCGTTGAGGAATCGTCACTTCAGTTGAGGAAAAGAGGGCGGAATTTTATAGGTTTATGTCCATTTCATAGTGAAAAAACGCCTTCTTTTAGCGTAAACCCACATAAAAATATTTTTAAGTGTTTTGGCTGTGGAATAAGTGGTGACCAAATAAGCCTATATGCACAATTAAATGGCATTAAAAATGGAAAAGCTGTTTCAGAGCTAGCCCAGCGTATCGGGTTGTCAGGAAAAAAGCTGACTAAACAACAAAAAATAGTGGTCAGTAAACGGCAAGAAGACAAAACGCTAGAAAAACGGTTTGAACAGGAATATAAACGGCTGTTTTATTATCTTTGTACCTTACGAGATTATATGAAAGTCAAAGCTAAAAATTACAAAGATATAGACCGGGTAGTGCTAGATCCGATCTTAATTCTCTATTATCACGAAAGTGCCTACCATGAGTATTTACTGGACGGGCTATTAGCTGGGCTTTTGGATGAACTTAACTTTGACCGGCAGATTGACTTTTTCGGATCTGCTATTGGAGTTGTTAATAAGTGGAAAGGTTTGCTGCGAAAACAAAAGCTGAAAGGCTTCGAGAACGTGGAACTGATAAGCTATTAGAAGAATTTAACTCAAGACAAAAACAGGAACAGTCCTTTAGTTATACCGATTTAGGTAATGCCGAGCGTTTGATGTATGAACACGGGAGAAATTTTCGATATCATATCGAGCGAAAAAAATGGCTTTATTGGAACGGAAAGTATTGGGATGTCGACAACACAAACCATTTAAAAAGAAAAGCAATAGAAGTTGTCAAGGGGTTTCAAAATGAAATCGAGCATATTCAGAATGCAGATGAAAGGGAATTATTTTCAAAACATATTGTTCGTTCCCAATCCGCTTCCAGGATCCAAGCTATGCTCAATTTAGCAGATTCAGTTTCCTCTGACATAACTATAAACGAATCCATGCTAGACCAGAATGAATATTTGTTGAATGTGGCTAACGGCACGATTGATTTGAAAATGCTTGAAATGTATGGGGTTACTGATGCCATTCTATCTGCTCATAAGAGGGAAGATTTGATTACACAGTACGTTGATATTCCTTTTAATCCAACTGCGAAATGTCCGACATGGTTAAGGTTTTTAAATGATATTTTCATCGGGAATCAAGAAATCATTTCTTATGTTCAAAGGGCGGTAGGTTATAGCCTTACAGGTAGCAACAAAGAAGAATGCTTATTCATGCTATACGGGCCGAAGGGGAGAAATGGAAAATCCACTTTAGAAAAAGCCATTCATAAATTGATGGGGGAATATGCAGGGCATACCGACCCATCAACTTTTATGAAAAAAGGAAACACCGCAAGACATACATTAGCAGAATTTTCAGGAGTGAGATTCCTTTCTACATCCGAAGTGGAACGGGGTGAGGAATTGGCAGTCCAACTGATTAAACAAATAACAGGGCGTGATCCGATTGAAGCCGAGCGAAAATATGAACAACCATTTACCTATATTCCTAAATTTAAAATTTGGATGCTGACAAACAATAAACCTAGTATTTATGAGCGAAGAAAAGCTATTTGGGAAAGGATTCATTTAATAGAGTTCAACCGTTATTTTGAAGAACATGAGAGGGATAAAAATTTGGACGAGAAATTAGAATCCGAAATGGAAGGTATATTGGTTTGGGCATTGGAAGGTTGTCTGGAATGGCAAAGACAGGGATTGAACCGACCAGCCGAGGTTCTGGATGCCGTAAAGCGGTATGAGGAAGAACAGGACATTATCGGTCAATTTATCAGTGAAAATTATGAGGTTGATTCTGCTAATGGAAATTATTGGGAAGTTCCAGACCGCATGTATCAAAACTATAAATCATGGTGTTCCGAAAGTGGATTTGGTTGTCTTAACAAAAATAATTTTGGTATCGAAATGAAAGAGCGATTCGCTTTTAAGTCAAAAAGGGTTGAGTTTAACGGTAAGATCCAACCGAAAAAAGTCTATGTGGGTATTCGCTCAAAATGATTTTTATAGTAGGTATGTAGTAAACCCTATCTAGTAACCTAAAAGCCTTATTTATCTAGGGTGTAGTAGACGTAGTAAGCTCTTTTATAAAAGTTTTATACAACATTATAAAACGATTAAACATTGGTTTTTTATAGTAAATCCAAACCTATTTTTGTATTTTCGCTTACTACGCTTACTACATCCATTTATATCAAGTGTTAGGGTTTACTACACAGCTTACTACAGCCCAATGACGTTTTAATTACATGGCTGAGACAACTACCTTAGGAGTGAAATTAATGGCGAAAGTTACCAAGATTGACCAAAAAGAGCAATTTGTTGAGTTAAGGGCAAAAGGTGTTTCCTATGATGAGATCTCAAAAGAAATCGGGGTTAGCAAGCCTACTCTTATCAAATGGGGCAAAGAAATGCAGATGGATATTAGTAACCGAAAGGCATTGGAATTAGAGCTACTGCAAGAAAAGTATTTTGTTTCAAAAGCCAAAAGAATCGAGTTGTTCGGGGAAGAATTGCTCCGGTTGAATGAGGAATTAGCAAAGCGGGATTTATCCGAAGTTCCGACCGAAAAATTATTTGATTTGAAAATGAAGACAATCGCCAGTTTAAAGCATGAGGAAACTGAAACCATTTTAAGAGAAAAATCATCATTGGATGATTCCTTAACGGAGTTACTGGACAACAGTTATACCGAATGGAGAGCGTAATGGAAACATGCGGAATCCTTTACTAAAAGTTAACCGCTATTTAACCGAAAAGGAGGGTTGCAGCCACCATGAAATCATCATATGAGCGGCTGGAAGGTGAAAGCAAACAAGCCTTTGAGGGCTTTGTTGTTTATAGAAATTTAGGGCTTACTAGAAACCTTAAAGATGTTGGGAAGAAGCTGGGAAAAAACCATTCTTTGATTAAGCGTTGGTCATCCCATCATAATTGGGTTGAGCGTGCCCGAACATTTGATGAAGAAATGGACAGAAAAGCGATTTTAGAGAATGAGCAGCTGCGAAAACAAATGATTAAAGACCATGCGGAAGTATCCCGTCATTTGCTTTTCAAAGTGAAAGAGGCCGTGGAACATATTAAACCTGAAAATTTATCACCCTATGAAATAGCAAAGCTACTGGAAATCGCCGTGAAGGTAGAACGGTTGAGCCGTGGTGAAAGCACGGACATTTCCGAAATTAATCATAGTGGGGAAGTTTCTGGAAAGGTTGATGAACAAGATATTTTCAAGCGGGTTGACCAATATGCCGAGCTCTATGAAAAAATGGCAATGCAAGCAAATCTCACTTGAAAACAGGTGTACCTAAAGTATACCAATTTGAAAGGGTGAAGGGCATTGAAATATATTATCCAGTTGGAAAAATGTACAGTCATTCTTACATCACAGGAAATTTACACACTATTACAAAGGGATACCGATATCTTTAAAACGGCTTTAAAACGTGGGAAGTATTTTTTGCGAAACCGAACACAGCGAGAACGGGAAGTAAACCAATTCGAACGGGGACAAAGTGTGAAACCAAGACTTTAGAAAAATCCAGAAATTAAATGAAGGAACTTTCTCAAAGGTGCTGCTTTAAGTTCCGAATAGATTTAATTAAGAAAAAATTAGTATGGAAGACCAGAAAAAATTGGATACAGACAAGATTCCAAACAAACACGACCTGCATATTATGCAACGAGGTGATTTCGTCGTGAAACTTAAATGTGGAGAAAGAGGAACATTTAACG
Source organism: Neobacillus canaveralius (assembly GCF_047237705.1). NCBI lineage: Bacteria > Bacillati > Bacillota > Bacilli > Caryophanales > Bacillaceae > Neobacillus > Neobacillus canaveralius. The sequence goes on from NZ_JBDFLL010000001.1 coordinate 2,118,760, forward strand.
CGGAGAAAGCAGCTAGGGGATTGATTGAACTGACTAACAAAATTAAGAAGCAAAATGTTCAAAATAAAAATAATAATGATAAAGCAAAGTAACTCGTGTGCCCAAAAGGTATACGAGTTTTTCTTTTATTTATAATGGTGTCTAAACCCATTATTGACAATGGTTTGACCATCCAATAAATTTAGAAAATTTACAGATGTCAAGTTGATTGACGGAAATTATGTATACGAAGTGAATAAAAGTGATGGTCTTTTTGTTGAATCAGGACTGCAGCTTCTTTCAGAATATGAGGGAACTTTGGTGGAACAGGAACAAATTGATATCGAATACAAATTCTTTTTCGGTGATTTAGTTCAGGTCGCTGGATATGGCTCCGATTTGTTTAAGATTGTCGGGTTTCGAACAGAAATTTGGCGCTACAAAGAAGATGCATGGGAAGATGTTATTTACGAACTATCTAGGATTAGTGATGGGGAATGGCTGGAAGCGGGTGAAGAGGAAATGACACTCGTTGCAGACGCTGAGAGTGCGGACACGTTTATTCAAAAATTAGGGCTTCTTTACTTGGTAAATAATGAAGAGAAGCAGCAAGTTGCTATTTCAAAGACACAAAAAAACATCGTCAGAAAAGCAGAACTTGAAGAAATCGAACGAAAGAAGGAAAAAAAGCAGCTAATAGATAATTTATTAGATATTTTTAATGATTACAAAATTCTATATACCATGTTCAACGACCAGGAATATTATCAAGTTATGCGTGTTATTCTTAGAAAATTAAAAAGTGTCGTAAATGACGATGGCAAAAGCCATGTCTAGCCTCTACCAGCTGGATATGGACACTAATAAGTAAATGACCAAAGGAATCCCACCCCATTTTATTAGAAAAAATAGACACTCTAAAATCTTCTCAAAGGCAGTGATGATCAATCCATCCTCCTGATTTACGTCTTCCACAATAGCTTCAAATTTTGCTTGTAGATTTGACATACTATCACCTCATAATAATTCTTTTTATTCATCCTATGCTTGTCCTAAGAAAAAAAGACATATTTATTCTTTTATTTTGCTCTCTATGTTTAAGCGGCAGAATATTTACCGATTCTTCTAGAAGTAAATAGCATGAATGAGCAGGTTTCAACATACATTCTGTAAAAAGGGGGCGATGCTATGAGAGAAATTGAAGTATTTATTGATACGGAAGAGATTGCTGAATTTTTCTTTCATGAGCTGGTGAAAAGAGGATACGTTCCTTCGGAAGAAGAATTGGAAGAAATCGCTGATATCACCTTCGAGTATCTCATCGAGAAAAGTATTATCGACGAAGAAGTAGAAGATGAATAGGTAAAATATCACGATACTTTATTCATCTTTATAATAAGAAGTAACGAAAGACGAGCATTTGATTCTGCTCGCTTTTTGTTTGCGAAAATTTTTTAACTATTTTCTTTAATGGATGAAACTTTCCTATTTCTTTCCCGTATTACATACCACAAGGCTCGAGGAGGAATGATGATGCTAAAAAAGATCTTAAAGTCGATTCTAGGAAGTAAATCTCATCATCAAAAATATTCACATTCAAGTAATGCTTGGAAAAAAATTAAACACAACAAACATAAGCACTACGGACATCAACACTATAAAAAGAAACATAAAAGTGGTAGCTTTTCTAGCTTCTTTAGCAGTTAACCATTTATATGTTTAAAAGGATTTCTTTAGTTACTGCAAACATGCTCGAAAGGCGATTTCAGCAAAATGAAATCATTGCCGAGCGCTATCGGATTATCAACCATCTAGGTGTTGGTAGCTATGGAAATAGTTACTTAGTATTTGATCAAGTATCACAACAACAGAAAGTTTTAAAAGCATTACGTATCCATAAAAGAATTAAGAAGTCTGGAAAAAAAGGCTTTGAGCTTGAAAAAAACATACTCAAATCGTTAAAACATCCAGGGTTTCCACAATATTATGAGGATGGAATATATAATAGTATTCCATTTTATACCATGGAGTATATGGAAGGGAAAAACTTCGAACAATTAATTTTTCAAGATGGACAAAAATATACTGAAATAGCAGCTTTTGTGATCGCCTATGAATTACTAGAGCTCATTTCCTATTTACATGAACAACAACTGATTCACAGAGATATTCGTATTCCAAATGTGATTGCTAGTGATTCGAGGATTGTTCTTATTGATGTAGGACTTACGCGAAAATGTGATCATGACAAAGAAAACATAACAAAGGGAAATTTACGGAAAGAGGTAAATCCCCAAGCTGATTTTTATGGTCTCGGTCATTTCTTATTGTTTTTACTTTATTCCAACTACTCGTTCCCAAAAGACCAAAAAGAAAGCAGCTGGGAAGAAGAATTGGAAATCTCAGATCAGGCAAAGCACATTATAAGCAGGCTTTTACAAATAGAAGATTGCTATGAAAACTGCGTACAGATAAAGTCAGATATGAAAATATTAATTGGGAAATAAGGAGGAAATGAGAATGTCTTTTTTTGACAAGGTATTTGCTAGTGTAGGAATAGGTTCAGCTGCGGTTGACACAAAGTTGGAGAGGGATACGTACTCGCCTGGGGAGACAGTTAACGGTGTGGTAGAAATCAGAGGGGGAAAGGTAGAACAGCAGATAGATGATATATACTTATCGATAAATACTACCTATTTGAAAGAGTCAGATGATAAAAAGTATAATGTCACAGCTACTATTGATCGTTTTCGAATTACCAGTCCATTTACAATTGGAAAAAACGAAAGAAAGGAAATACCTTTTTCCTTCCAGCTTCCATTAGACACTCCACTATCAATTGGAAGGTCTAAAATCTGGGTTACAACAGGTTTAGATATTAAAAATGCAGTGGATCCTGGTGATAAAGACTATATTCAGGTTGTACCGAATCAATTAATGAATGCAATCTTTAATGCAGTTGATGGTCTTGGATTCCGTTTGCGTGAGGCGGATTGTGAAGAAGCTTCATACAAAGTACGCGGTCGCCTGCCATTCGTGCAAGAATTTGAATATGTTCCGACCTCTGGACCTTTCCGTGGAAGATTAGATGAGCTTGAGGTAGTATTGCGACCATCTGGAAATGGTGCACTTGAATTGCTTTTACAGGTTGATCGTCGTGCTCGTGGATTGGGAGGACTATTTGCAGAAGCGGCAGGTTTGGATGAGAGCAATGTAAGATTAACCGTTACATCAGCAGATATTCCAAATCTTCAACAGCAAATCCAAAGCGTAATACAAAGGTTTTCCTAATAGTCGACAAAAAAAGATAAATATCTAGGAAGGATTCTCCTAGGTTCATCTCTAATTATTAAAGTAATGACAATTATTTTAATGATTGGAGGGGATAAGATGATCAAGGCGATAACCAGAAGAGCTAATATTCAATATGATGTGACAATCTTTCAAACTCCAAAGTATAGAGAATACAAAGGGTACAAACCGATTTATCGTATCTTTATTCATGCAGGTAACCATGAAAACTGTTTGGAGAAAACATTTAGCCTTTTTAATGTTACTGATCGAATTCCATTGAATTATGATGGAAGATTTCTTTCCACTGGAGACATCATATTAATTGATGAAGGTCGTCGCGGACAGCACTACTACCAGTTAAAGCCTGGCGGCTGGCAGCCAATTAATCGAATCCAAATTAGATAAATAAAACCTAAGGAGCAAATCCTTAGGTTTTTTCTTTAATTTTATTTACCATCACTTTTCCGACCGCCTGATGCATCATGTTCTTTTGCATGGGCATTATGCTCTGCTTCAATGGCTTCTGCTGGAATGTGATTATTTTTCTTTGGCCGATTTGTTTGTGCTCTATGCTTTTTTCCCATAATGTAATGTACCTCCTTTGGATAATCTAAAAATAGCTTCCCACAAATAAAAAAAATCATGACCATTTCGGTTAAAGCTTTTTCATTCGAAATTGATTATGATATATTGACAAGTGTGAGGTATGGACTTCACTGAAATGATAGGAGGATTTTTATTATGAGTGTACATATTGGTGCGAAGGAAAACGAAATTGCAGAAACGGTATTACTGCCTGGAGACCCACTTAGGGCTAAATATATTGCAGAAACCTTCTTAGAAGATGCAAAATGCTATAACGAAGTTAGAAATATGTTTGGTTTTACTGGTACATATAAGGGAAAAAGAATTTCAGTTCAAGGAACTGGAATGGGAGTTCCGTCAATCTCCATTTATGTGAATGAATTAATGAACAGCTATAATGTTCAAAATTTAATCCGTGTAGGCACTTGTGGTGCCATCCAAAAGGATGTAAAAGTTCGCGATGTTATTTTAGCGATGACAAGTTCGACTGATTCCAACATGAATCGTTTGACCTTTGGAGGGGTCGATTTTGCTCCATGTGCAAACTTTGATCTGCTCAGAAAGGCCTATGATGCAGGAGTGGAAAAAGGGCTGAATCTGAAAGTAGGGAACATTTTTACAGCTGACTCTTTCTATAATGACAATGCTGAGCTTGAAAAATGGGCTAAGTATCAGATCCTTGCTATTGAGATGGAAACAACAGCTTTATATACGTTAGCTGCTAAATTTAACCGCAAAGCATTATCGGTTTTAACCGTAAGTGACCATATTTTAACAGGTGAAGAAACATCTGCCCAGGAGAGACAATTAACATTTAACGATATGATTGAAGTTGCATTAGAAGCAGCAACAAAAGAATAAGACTATTGACCTCTTTCGCTTTGTGAAAGGGGTTTTCTTATTGACCTTTTTGGTAAAAATAGATATAGTGCATAAAGGATGAAGAAAGATAGATAGGTGAGAGTAATGGTATGGAAAAATGTATTATTGATTGGTTCTGTGACCGTACTATTAAGTAGTTGCAGTCAAATCAATTCACTATTAAATAAGCTCCCGTTCACGGCAAATGATTCTAGTAATAGCAATCAGCAAAAAGATGAAACACAGATAAATGACCCACTTAGTTTAGAATCAATTTTTTTCAATGAAATTAAAGAGGTTGATGGAAAAAACGTCATCCAAAATTCTACTAATGTAATGGCATTGGTTAATAAAGAGTTTTACCTTCCGAATGATTATATTCCCGAGGATCTTGTTAGACCAGATGTTGAGTTTTCATTTGGAGAAGTGGATACAGAAAAAAGCTTAATGAGAGAAGAAGCTGCAACAGCTTTAGAAAATATGTTCTCTACTGCTCTGAAAAGCGGGATTGAGCTTTATGCCGTTTCCGGTTACCGCTCTTATAACCGGCAAGAACAATTGTTTAATGCGGAAATAAATAGAGTGGGGATAGAAAAAGCTGAACAAGCTGTAGCAATACCAGGGGCGAGTGAGCATCAATCGGGACTGGCTATGGATATTTCGAGCAAATCCAATAAATTCTATTTGAATGAAGCCTTCGCTAATACAACAGAAGGAAAATGGCTGAAGGATAACGCCCATCACTTTGGTTTTATTCTGAGGTATCCTAAAGAGAAAATCGATATTACCAATTATATGTACGAGCCCTGGCATTTTCGCTATGTTGGAGTGAAGGCTGCAACGATTATGTACGAGCATAATTGGACATTAGAGGAGTATTTTAATGAAGTGAAAAAAATGTAAAGAATAAAGCACGGCACCCCTTTTGGCAGGATGTGCCGGTTTTTTTTAAAAGAGCTATTTATAATGGTAACTTTTCTTTGTTAATTTTTAATAAAAGATGTTATTCTAATCACTAAGGACTAGTTTTACATAATATTTTTTCGACAATGAAAGTGGTGAAGGCTTTGGATGAACAAAATGTTGAACAAGAACATAACGAACAAGAACATAACGAACAAGAACATGTAACAGATAAAAAAACGGGATATGTGAACATAAAGAAATTTCATTTTATATTAATACTATTTTTCCTTGTATTACTATCAACTGGAATAACAACATTCGCTCTATCATTCGGAGAAGAAAAAGTTATTACAGTAGGGACAGAAAGGTCAGAATTTGATAAACTTTACGCGGCCTACGATACATTAAAGAGCGGATATTTTGAGGAACTCGACCAGAAAAAACTAATCAATGGGGCTATTGATGGTATGGTAAAGGCTCTTGACGATCCTTATACAGACTATATGAGCGTGGAGGAAGCAGAAAACTTTCATAGCTCTATCAATTCATCTTTCCAAGGAATTGGTGCTGAGATCCAAGAGAAAGATGGCCATATTACCATCGTTTCACCAATTAAAGGATCACCTGCAGAAAAAGCTGGATTGAAACCGAATGATATCATCACGTCAGTGGATGGCAAAAGCCTGCAGGGAATGACTTCGACTGAAGCAGTAACAATCATTCGTGGTAAAAAAGGTACCAAAGTTGAGTTGACCATCCAACGGCCAGGAACAGATGCCCCTGTAAAGGTTTCGATTATTCGTGATGATATTCCGATTGAAACCGTTTATGGTGAAATGGTTGGCGATGGTATTGCTAAGGTTCAAGTTACTAGTTTCTCTACCAATACGTCAAAAGACCTTGCGGCAAAGTTAAATGAACTTCAGAAAGAAGGTATGAAAGGCTTAGTACTGGATCTACGCCAAAACCCAGGTGGATTATTAGAAGAAGCCATTAGTATATCGAGTATGTTTGTTCCAAAAGGGAAGTTGATCTTAAAAGTAGAAGATCGTAATGGAAAGACGGAGGAATATCCTTCACAAAATGATGGAAACTCTGACTTCCCATTAGTTGTATTAATTGATAAAGGTAGTGCTAGCGCGTCAGAAATTCTTGCTGGAGCGGTAAGTGAATCTGCTGGAGTAAAGCTTGTAGGTGAAACCTCCTTTGGTAAAGGAACTGTTCAAACCGCCAAGGATTTCCCTGATAAATCAAATATAAAATTTACAACGGCTAAATGGCTGACCCCAAATGGGAACTGGATTCATAAAAAGGGAATAAAACCTGATTTTGAAGTTTCGCTTCCAGAGTATGCATCATTACCAATCATAAACCCAGATAAAGAGCTGAAGCTATCTAGCTCTTCAACTGAGGTTGAATCAGCACAGAAAATGTTAAAAGCAATCGGCTTTGATGCAGGTCGAGAAGATGGATTCTTTGATGAAAAAACCCAAGCAGCTGTAAGCAGTTTCCAAACCGCTAATAATTTGCCTGCTGATGGAGTATTAAAAGGGGATTCCACTATGAAATTAATGGAAAAACTCAGAGAATTGATTGAAACAAACGATACTCAGCTTCAAAAGGCAATTGAAGTGCTAAAAGAGGAAATGAAATAATGAAGAGGTCTGGACCGTCTGGTTCAGGCTTTTTTGTGTAAAAAAAATACGACCTTATCTAAGTTTCAGGTAGTATATCTAATAGGTCCCTAATTCTTTCTTTTTTTCGATCTATCAATTCGGCAATAAAATGTCTATATTCATTATCTTGTAGGGATGAAAACTCTTCAAATAATTCTTTTAATTGGTTAAGGTGCTCTTTTAGGGTATATTCATTCACGCCAGAACCTCCTGATTGTACCTTACGTAAGATGATTTCAACAAGCTTGTCATTCGTTGCTTCAAGTGTCTTAGTACCTTGTCGTACATAAATCGCACCATAACGGAGCTCGTTCCGTTGAACAACAGAAGTATATGGTACATATTTTGGATCATATTCAATAATAAGCACTTGAAACCGTTTATTACTCAGATTCAGTTGGTCATGACCATAATAAAAATCTTCCGTCCGATATTTTAAGTATTTTGGCAATAAATTGGCTAGTTTATTGTCAATATCCGCTTTATCTAAAAAATCATCTTCGTTAAGTCCAGTTAAAGAAATAGCGCCCTCATCATTTTGACTTACACCGACAATAATACAGCCTCCGCCTGAATTTGCGATGGCAAGAACATGTTTAGCCATCTTAGAAAACTCAGTCCATTTTGTTTTAAAATCTAGAAAATCTGTTTCGCCTGTATTGTGTAGGAGAAGGTCTTTTAACGATTCATGTGAAGGATTTTTTATAAAGTGAATGAGATTTTTTGGATAGACATACTCATAAATCATGAGGAAAGTCCTTTCTGAATATTCTTTTTACTAATATTATAAGCCACTTCTATCTGGTTGATAGCCCAATTTCAGCTATAATAAAAATAATATCTGAAGAAAAAGAGGGAAACGGGATGAATAAAACAGAAATTTATATATTATCAGGGTTTTTAGGAAGCGGAAAAACAACACTTTTAAAGCGATTACTCGAAAATGAACGGTCAAGAGGCAGAAAAACGGCGGTAATGATGAATGAGCTAGGTAAGGTTTCAATTGATTCTGAAGCCGCTCGTGACGAGGATGTGGCTTTAACGGAACTGTTAGGAGGCTGTATTTGCTGCTCGATTCAGGACAAGCTTGAAGCCCAGCTGCAAGGATTACTAGTAAATAACCGACCAGAAGTAATTTATATTGAAACCACTGGCGCAGCACATCCTGTTGAAGTTCTAGATGCAATTCTTTCACCATTATTTGCGGATCAATTTACGATAAAGGGAATTGTAACCACTGTAGATGGATTAAGATGGAGCGATAGAAAAGTATTGAGCCCGCAGATTCACCAATTACTTGTCGAGCAGGTTAGACACGCAGATTTCATTCTCATTAATAAAATGGATGAACTATCAGAATCAGAGCAGTCCCAAATTATTTTTGAAATCCAAGGAATCAATCCGGTGGCCCGTTGTTTATTCACCAATTTTTCACAGGTTGCAATCGATGAATTGAGAAAACTAACTTTATCATTTGATAAAAAAACAAGTCCATCATTTTCTAAAAAAGCACTTAATTTAACAACCTTTGTTTATCAATTTCAAGGGCCAATAAGTCATATAGAATTCGAGGAATTTCTGAAGGATTTACCAGAGATGATTTATCGAATCAAAGGATATGTGAAATTTGACCCTTCATCAAAACCATATCTCTTTCAATACTCATATGGAATGCCTTTTTACATTAAAGAAGATATGAACTTACCCTTAAATCTAGTGTTGATTGGTGAAAATATTCATTGGTCTGAGATAGAAGAGAAACTTAAAAAACTAGAAAATGACTTCAAAATCCAAATAGAAAAATGAATGAACATTTCTTCTTCAGGTAATTCTTTTAATGTAGTTATTTAACATTGAAAAGGGGGATTAGATGAAGAAGAAAACGATTACGATTATAGTTATTCTTTTCCTCCTATATGGGCAAGGGATTTATGCCGCCACAAATGTTAGTTACAAAATTGAAATGCTGCCATGGGAAGAAGTCAATAAAGTTTTGCCAAAGTATTCTAAGTTTACTGTCCTGGATATTGAAACCGGTAAGAAGTTTGAAGTTCAAAGACGTGCTGGAAGTCATCATGCCGATGTACAGCCATTGACTCCGAAGGATACCAAGGCCATGAAAAAAATCTACGGTGGAAAATGGAGCTGGAAACGGCGGGCCATCATCGTGATTAGTAAGGACCAATGGATTGCAGGATCCATGCACGGTATGCCTCATGGCGCCGGGGCTTTAAAAAATAACTTTCCTGGTCATTTTTGTATCCACTTTTACGGAAGTACCACCCATAGAACCAATGCGATGGACCTCTCGCATATGTTGATGATTTTTAAGGCTTCAGGAAAGCTGGAGGAGTACTTAAGTCAGGCATCGCCTTATGAAACAGTTCAAGCATATATCGCTGGTTTAAAACAGCAGGATGTGTTTATTTCCAAGATAATTAGCGCACAAAAAATCAATTGGAAGCCTGTTTTAGGTAAAATTGAGAACGTTAGAATAACTAGGATGCCGATATTACCTGCCGAAGATTTAAGACAGGAAATAAGCATGGATGTACCAATAGAAATTGACTGGTTTATTCAAAATAGAGGAAGGCAGCACTATGGTGGTGAAATCCATTTAATGCGGTTTTCAACGATGGAAGCCTGGAAGATAGATTCTGACTCGTTCTTAAAAGAAAATCATTTAAAATAACATGAAAAAACACCTTTTCACCGAATAAGAAAAGGTGTTTTTTCATGTTAAGCTTGCTGACCAAATTTAATGAACGTCCTCTCGTCCTCAATTAGGCCGCAGGAGGCACATTGAATTCGATAATCTGGTCCGTTATAAGGCAGATGGAACGGTTCTAATTCATTTTGGCTATATTCTCTGACGACCTCACCGGATAGTGGGTCTAGTTTTACAGACTGGGAAACTTGTTGGATGATATTGAAACGGCTTCGATTGGTTTTACAATTAGGGCATTTATAAGGTGTAGACATGGTTATCTCCTTCCGCAGTATAATTTTATTTATTTTTTGCAATAATGTCCGAAAGTATGTAACAATGCAATTGAGGATATGTGGAGGTAAAAGGAGGGTTAAAGATGAGAAAGTACTTATTTCTAATTCTTAGCATTGTTTCTGTACTAGGTATCAGTGCATGCAATAATAAAGACCAAAAGGCAGATGAATTACCTGAGTTTGTAGAGGTGGATTTGACGGTTAACCCAGAAAAGGGAAATATTAACGAACAGATGATTTTTGAAGCAAAGGTAACCCAAGGAGATGAAAATGTTGAAGACGCCGATGAGGTGACCTTTGAAATTTGGCGTGCCAAAGATGAAAAACACGAGAAAATTAAAGTGGAACATACGGAGGATGGAATTTATCGTCTAGAAAAATCATTTCAGCAAGAAGGAACGTATTACATTATATCTCATGTTACCGCAAGAGACATGCATAACATGCCTAAAAAAGTATTTGTTGTTGGAACACCAAGTGAACCAGAAGATCCAAATGAATCTAAGAATGATATGAACATGGAAGGGCATTAAGAAAAGCTGCAGCGCCTTGACCCCGAGGGGCTAGGCGCTGCAGCTGAGATTAATAAGGGAAAAGACAGCTGAGGATTGGTATGCTGTCTTTTCCTTTCTATATTTCTGTCACATCGATTTGAGAATATTGAATGTCGTATGACTTTATTAATTTTATTTCGAGTATTCCATCTTTATATTTAGCGGAAGATCCTTTCTTTTTTACCATAGCTGGAAGCGTGATGGAATGTTTATGATCTCGCTCGGGTATATTTTCCACCATCAAATGGTTTGCAGTATGATAAATCCTTAAATCCTTAAGGAGTGAATCATCCTTAATTGGTATTCTAACAAAAACAGAATCATGTGTTTCAAAGGCTGTAGAGTTCAATGTATTCGCCTGCTGAGAGGGTTGGGTTCGATATTGATTGGCGTTGTATTGTGAATTCATGGTTCCTCCGGATTGATCAGGCATGACATTTCCCAAAATGCCTTTAATGAATTTGTCGATTTCATCAGGTTTCATATGCTGAAGCTTATTTTTCATATCTTTATTAAAAGGAAATAAATTAAACGGGAACATAAACTCCCCACCTTTCAGCAAAATCTCATTAGGCATTGATACCTTATACTATGCAATGAGGAGAGCTGGCGTTATAAATAACTAGAAATTTGAAGATATAATCCAGCCTTCCAAACATATAGTTAAGAAAACATTATTGTGAGGTAATGGCTCGTGAAGAAAAAAACCGCTTTAATTACTGGAGGAGCTACTGGTTTAGGAAAAAAAACTGCCTTTTGGCTTGCAGAAGAAGGTTATCAGCTTGCTATTAACTATCGAAACAGTAATCAAGAAGCAATTCTTTTATCAAAAGAGCTTGAAGAGAAATTCGGAAATGAAATTATTTGTATTCAAGGAGATGTGGCAAATCAGTTAGATTGTACCCAGATTGTTGAAACAGTTATTTCAGAATTTACCTCTATCGATGTTGTCATTCATAACGCAGGTCCCTATGTACGTGAAAGGAAAAAAATGACGGAATACTCGTTCGAGGAATGGGATTATATAGTTAATGGAAACTTAAATGCTGTTTTTTATTTATCAAAAGCAATTATTCCAATTATGAGAGAGCAGCAGTGGGGGAGAATCATAACGATGGGATTCGAAAGAGTGGAAACCTCTCCTGGCTGGGTTTACCGTTCTGCTTTCGCTGCCGCAAAAACAGGGTTGGCATCACTGACAAAAACGATCGCAATTGAAGAAGCAGCAAATGGTATTACAGCTAATATGGTTTGTCCTGGGGATATCCTTTCTCACTGGAAGGAGAAAGGAATTGAGGAAGCAATCATTAGTGAAAGCGTGCCAGTAGGTAGACAAGGAACAGGTGAGGATATCTCGCGAGTCATTGCCTTTCTCGTTGATGATAAGTCTGACTTTATAACTGGGTGTATCATACCTGTCACTGGAGGAATGGATGTCCTCGGAAAAGCTTATACTCAAAACCATCTTCCAGAATAATCAATGGAGATTCAACTGCTATTGCCTATTATAATTTTTTGAACTATTCTATTTTTTGGAATGATTTATGTTCCTTTTGTGGATAATAGATGTAACACATCTATGAAAGGAGCAAAATAAAATGAGTTTTAACATGAATCGTATTAATCCAAATCAAACTCAAGTATTTTTTCATGATGGTCGTTTTGAAACACTTACGAACGAGGAACTAGATGAATTTTTGCTCCATATGGGTATTAGTGAGGTTAATTCCGGAACGGAACCAAACATAACGGATTAATTTTATTCTTTTTATAACGAAAAAAGCAATCGGCCAAAGCCGGTTGCTTTTATGCTTCTAACAAATGTGATGGTTCTTCTTGTACAGGACCATTATTCCGCATGAGGTAGAAGGAGTATTGATCTTTAGGTATTTCATATAAATCATACACATCACCATCAGCATTCAACTGGTCGTAAAGTGATTTTCTTGTTTCATTTGCCTTAACAACGTAAGGGAGTTTTTCTGCAGCCTTAATAGACCTAATATTTACTTTACGAATCCTCATAAAAATCGTTTCGATACCTAACGTATAAAAAACCTCTTGAAAAAAGGCATCCTTTGCAGGGGCGTTATAACCTTTACCGTGAAAAGGCTTTCCAAGCCATGTACCTAAAAATCCTGCATTATCTTCGATATCAAAAAGATTAATGGTTCCGATAGGGGCACCCCATTCATCAAGGATGGTCCGCGAAATTAATTCACTGCGCTCTTCTGCTTCTATTGTTTGTTTCGTCATAAAGATAAATTCTTCATAAGAAGAACATTTTTGACGCACAAAAGGGAAGACATCTGGATGCGACATAAGTTCAAATAATACATGGCTGTCTTGAAGATCTCGTTTCTTAAGCATTGAATTTCCCTCCATTGGGCAATCCGATCCCATGTCTAAAGAAGCGGCCCACCCACGAAATTTTTTATTCAGATAAACTAAAAAATTTCGGGGTGGGAATCGAACCCACTAGAACCAGGTATTACTGGTGGCGCACCATTTGCCTTCCCTATTTCATTTTTTTTGTTGCGATAAAATAATGTGATTTACCCCCCAGATTTTTAGGCCTTTTTCGGTTTCACTTAGAGTATCATACTAGAAAAAATAAAAAAAATAAATAGGTTTTTTGTTGTTTTTTCGTGATTATTTATTGGCAAATTTCAACATATTTCTACTATTCCGAGAAAATAATTTCACCACCAATCATCGTCCATTTTGGTTTTGCCAAATAATGAAAAGGATGGTGACTCCATAGAACTAAGTCTGCATCTTTTCCTCCCTCAATGCTTCCTAATTGATGGTCTAACCTTAGGTTTCTCGCAGGTAAAATGGTGATCCCTTCTAATGCTTTTTGCTCCGATAGACCTTCTCGAACCGCAATCCCCGCACATATATTCAAATACTGAATAGGTGTATAGGGGTGATCGGTTGTAATCGATACTTCGACACCGTTATTTGTAAGCTCTTGATAGGTTTTCCAAGTCTTGTTTTTAAGTTCAATTTTGGATCTCCTAGTTAAGGTTGGACCAACAGATACTTTTAAATTCATTCCAGAAAACTCACTGGCAATTAAATGGCCTTCGGTACAGTGCTCAATTCGTAAATCTAAGTTGAATTCCTCAGCGAGACGCAATGCTGTAATAATATCATCTGCACGATGCGCGTGAATTCTAACTGGGATTTCCCTCTTTAAAGCCATGACCAGTGGTGCAACTCTAAGATTTTCTGGGTTATCTGTATGGATTGCTTTATAGAAGGCTTCCCGCAGCATTCCCATAATTCCCATTCTTGTTATTGAGTCATTATTCCCCTGACTATGGATTCTTTTTGGATTTTCTCCTAATGCAAGCTTTAGACCTGCAATTTCCTGGACAATCATTTTATTTACATTTTTCCCGGTTGTTTTGATAACAGATGTGGTGCCTCCAATAACATTTGCACTTCCGGGCATGACATGTGCGGTGGTGATTCCACTCTTAATTGCATCGGAAAAGGCAGGATCTAATGGATAGACGCCGTCAATGGCTCTTATGTGAGGAGTCATTGCTTCGGCTGTTTCGTTTGCGTCATTACCTGCCCAGCCAGTTCCCTCATCATATAGACCTAAATGGGTATGAACATCAATAAAGCCTGGTAAAAGATAGAGTTCGTCACATTCAATGATTTTAACAGTCGAATCTGTTTGAAGATTTTTTCCTACCTTAATGATTTTTCCATTATCAATTAGAACATCACTGTTTTTTAGTGGTTCAGATGTAATGGGATAAACTGTTGCATTTTTTAAAAGAATTTTCATGAACATTAAACCTTTCTACACGCTGGTAATATTATTTTTACTATTTTATCAACTGGAGGATGGAGTTGATAGTGGAAAATAAATGATTTTTAAAAAAATTATGAAACCTTTTAGTTATGGCAGCGTAAGTATTAGGGAAAGATAGAAAAAATTTCCGTTGGGGGAATCATAAAATGATAAAAAGCGAAGAAAGAATGCTTGCGGCAATTCTTTATGTTGTTAGTCTATTTTTTCCGATTATAGGTCCTCTCGTTATTTGGTTATTAAAGAAGGATGAGTCATCATTTATCAATTATCATGGAAGAGAATATTTTAACTTTTTCATTTCATACACAGTTTATTCCGTCATAAGCGGAATATTAATTTTCCTTATTGTAGGCATTTTCTTATTATGGATATTAGGATTAATGGCCCTAGTATTCACAATCATCGCAGCAGTCAAAGCATACGAAGGAAACGAATACCGATTCCCATTAATCTTTAGAGTTATAAAATAATAAAAACAGACCAACTAACCCGGCAAAAAAAATTTTTGCTGGGTTTTGAACGTTTTTGTAGTTCAAACGTCATATCAATATATAAAGCTTTCACAAGGGGGAAAACCAATGGAATTATTAGAAGGATTGAACTGGGGTTTAATTGCACCGCTCTTTATTATCCAACTGATCTTACTAATTGTCTCACTAGTGGACTTATCCAGAATCGAAAAAACGAATGGTCCTAAGCTGCTTTGGGTGTTTATTATTATTTTTGTGAATATTATCGGACCCATTCTATATTTTGTGATTGGAAGGAGAAATGATTAATGTCCCTCATCCAAATTAAAGGGTTAAAGAAGAGTTTTCAAGGCAATGAAGTCATTAAGGGGCTCGATTTTAAGCTTGAAAAGGGCAAGTGTATTGCTTTATTAGGTCCCAATGGTGCAGGTAAAACAACGACACTTCGGATGCTTTCAGGATTAATGAAACCAACTGAGGGCTCCATCTCTTTTAGCGATGCTAAAAAGGATGGAGATATGCGCCATCTAATTGGCTACCTGCCACAGTTTCCTGTATTTTATGAGTGGATGTCAGGATTCGAATTTCTCCAATATGTAGGTAAGCTAGCAGGTTTAACAAGTAAGGAGGCAAAGGAACGTTCCTTAGAGCTCCTAGAACTTGTTGGAATTAGTGACACAAAGAATAGGAAAATAGGGAAATATTCAGGCGGTATGAAGCAAAGGCTCGGTATTGCACAGGCCATTATACACCGTCCGCAGCTTGTCATGCTAGATGAGCCTGTTTCTGCATTAGATCCATTTGGCAGAAGAGAAGTATTAGAGCTTCTCGAAAGATTGAAAAAGGAGACCACCATTCTGTTCTCTACACATATTTTGAATGATGCAGAGGAAGTTTGTGATGAAATCCTATTTTTACATACTGGAGAAATTGTGGAATCCGGAACAATGGATGATTTGCGTGAACGGCACCAGCAGGCAAAGATAGACTTAGTTTTTCATAGGAAAATAGAGGAGATGGAAAGTACATTTAGAACCCATAGCTTAACAAAGTCTATTCTGATAGACGGAAATCGGATAAGTGTGTTTGTTACCAATATAGAGAGTGCCAGGAAGGAGTTCTTGAGACTGATCGCCGAAAAAGAATGGCAATTGGATAAATTTGAAGTGAGCAGTATGACCCTCGAAGATGTATTTATGAAGGTGGTGGGAAAATGAGCCAATGGATGACACTCTTTCAAAAAGAGATTCTAGAAATATGGAGAAATTTTAAATGGATCTGGGTTCCAATCACCTTTATCTTATTAGGTGTAAAAGAGCCATTAACGAGTTATTATTTGCCGCAAATTATTAAATCAGTTGGCGGTCTGCCTGAAGGAGCAATCTTTGAAATACCTAAACCAACAGCAGGGGCTGTATTAGCTTCCGGTCTTAGCCAATACTCGACTATCGGGGTCTTAGTCATTGTTCTTGGCACGATGGGTATCATCGCGGGTGAAAGAAAAAGTGGCGTAGCAGCGATGATCCTAGTAAAGCCGGTTTCTTATCTTTCTTATATTACTTCTAAATGGGCGGGTAGTCTTTTACTAGTGTGGATTTCATTATTTATTGGGTACATATCAACCTGGTATTATACGGGGCAGCTATTTGATTGGGTGCCTATTGGGGAATTTTTTCAATCGTTCGTTTTATATGGATTATGGCTGACGGTTATCTTAACTGTTACAGTGTTTTTTAGTGCTGCTCTTTTATCACCAGGTATGGCGGGATTTATCTCATTAGCATTGGCGCTGGTAGTGAGTATCGTTAGTGGGGCACTTTCTCACTTACTAGAATGGAGCCCTTCGCAATTAACTAGTTATGCCAGTGCTTTACTTACAGCAGGGGAACTTCCTGATGATACTCTGCCTGCAAGTTTAATATCACTCTTACTCATTGTCGTCCTTTTGTGGTTAAGTGTGTTCCTATTTAAGAAAAAAGAGCTTGCCTCTTAATAAGAAAAACTCCTATCATTTTTTTGTCCCGTGTTTAATAGAATAAATATAAGAGGGGCAGATAAGGAGTTTTCTTGATGAAAATACATGAATTTTACCGTAGCAGTGCCGATATCACCTTAAACGGAAGTATAGCAGCGCTCGTTCCCGCAGTAATTATTGCAGTTGGAAATCTATATTATTTTCAAAACAATCACATTGTGCTATTTACAATACCCTTTGTGGTTTACAGTTTTATTAGTTTTCAAATCTACCTGTATAGAAGAAAACAGGCAATTTCAATCGACAGAAATATGTCTAACTCGACTAGCTATTATCATAGTTTATTTTCAGCGAGACACCTGTTGGTTCTTTTCATGAACCAGCAAGAATCGTGTGTGCACCTTTTCTATCCTGATGGACATCAGGCAGGAATGATAAAGAAATATAAGCAAAAGGGGTTTTATCTGTTTAGGAAAGCAAGAATTTATGCACTTTATAATAGCCAAAATCAAGCTGTTGGATTTTATAAAATAAAAAAATCCTCATCATTAGTCATTGAGGTATATGATCAAAACAAGAGATATTTAGGCTGCTTTGAAAAAGATAGAGTATCCTGGGTGAAAATAAAGAAAGAAATGTTGGATGAGTCAGGGGAATCTATTGGCTCTGTTGAGGGTTCAAGATATTTTATGGATGAACGGGTTTTTAGTAAAACGAGGCAGCAGGTTGGCCAGCTGAGACGGGGATGGATGCCTGTCGAGTGGGAAGGTAGATTTCCGGAATCTAATACACCAGTACTTTCGCTGGCTGAAAACTTATCAGAAAAGGACAAGCTTTTAAGGATGTCTTTTTTGATTAATGAATATTTTATTGAGAGATAAGGAAGTGTCATTCTCGTTGAATATTTGATAGAATAAGTTATAAAAATTCGCGGAGGTTATGGGTGTGCACATTGATTTAATTAAAGGTCATGGTTCAGGAAATGATTTTCTCTTAATTGATGAAATAACAAATTCTTATTCTTTTTCAGAAGGTGATCGAGCAAAGCTTGCCACTTTATTATGTGACCGAAATTCTGATTTAGGGGCAGATGGTATCCTATTTATCATGAATAGCGATCATGCTGATGGTAGAATGAGGGTATTTAATGCAGATGGTTCAGAAGCCTCTATGTGTGGGAATGGTCTACGGTTAGTAGCTAGATATATTTGTGAAATGAAGGGGCTTACTGAAGCGATTATTGAGACCATGAAGGCAGATCTAAAGGTTAGTAAACAACAGGATATCTATCCAAATGTCACAACTTACCAAGTAGAAATTTCACCGGTTTCTTTCCTTTTGGAAGACTTACCATTGAATCTAAATGAATCCAATTTACTAAATGAAAAAATCCCAGAACTATCACAGGAGTTAACATTTTCTGCGCTTGCGGTACCCAATCCGCATTTAATCTCGGTTGTAAATACGGAACAATTGCAATCCGGAGTCCAAAAAGAGATTAGCGAGAAGGTAAATAATCCAAATAAGCTATTCCCTGACGGTGTGAACGTCAGTTTTGTTAAGTCTTTAGAAGAGGGAAGTATTTACGTAAACACCTTTGAACGAGGAGTAGGTTTCACAAATGCCTGTGGAACTGCGATGTCAGCCTCTTCATTGGTAACATGTCTGCAAGGACTGAATAGTGTGGAAAGGATTATTAATGTTTATAATAAAGGCGGCAGAGTCCAATGTGTAGTTCATGAAAATGATGATAACTACAGCATTGATTTGATTGGTAATGCAACGTACATGTACCAAGCGCAAGTTGATGTTATCCTTGCACGCGAAAGTTTTTCTGTGAGCTCGAAAGAAGAATTTTCCGAGCAGTCAACCTATGAGAAACTTCAAGCTGACGCACAAGAGTATCTTCAGAAAACTGGATTGTAATATTTTTATTTGAAGGTCACATAGAGAGATTCTATGTGACCTTTATTATTTCTTAGCCTTCAACACTTCCAACACCGGTCCAAAGGACTGAATAGATTTGGTTTGAAAATAACTTCTAAATGGGTCACCTTGTTTTCTAAGTCGATGTAATGCATTTTCTATGTTAAAGTTTACTGGATCCAGGCTATAATCCACTTCTTCCCAATATAACGGAGTAGCAACCCCTGCATGTTCATTTCCCCTCATGGAGTATGGAGCAACTATCGTTTTTCCTTCACTATGCTGTACATAATCAACGTAGAGCCTGTTGCCGCGATTCTTTTTCATTCGTTCCGTTGTAAAAGAATCTGGATCCTTCGAAATCAAATAATCTGCTATAAAGCTTGTGAATAACCGTGTATCTTCAAAGGTAAATACGTCCTCAGGTAAAGGCAAATAGATTTGTAATCCTTTATTCCCAGATGTTTTTACAAATCCGATTAGATTTAATTGATCAAGAACCTCCTTTATTAACAGTGCTGCCTTTACTGCCAAATGAAATTCTTCCTTTGAAGGAGGGTCCAAATCAAAGACGATTTCACTGGCCCCTTTACTGTGAATAGTTTGAAATGGTATATGGTATTCAATTGCTAGCTGATTTCCGAGCCAAATGAGCGTTTTTAGGTTGTTACAAACAATATAATCAATTCCTTCTGATAAATGTGTCTTCACAAAATCGGGAGCATATTCCGGACAATTCTTTTGATAAAACGGCTCCCCGAACATTCCATGCGGATAACGAATCACCGTTAATATTCTATTTTCTAAAAAAGGCAGCATATAAGGCGATACTTCCCGTAAATACAGAATGAAATCTGCCTTTTGAATATCATGGTTTTTCCAAAGCGGTTTATCGGGGTGAGTAATATCCAAATCCTCCGGTAAATTTTTTTGCTTAAAAATAAATTGCTCGTATGTACATTCAGTGGGCTTTAATTCAAAACGAAAGCAATGAAAATGAGGTTCGCGAAGCTGATTATCGTAGAGCTCTAAATATTTCACTTCTAAACAAATAGCAGGCTCGACATAGATAAATTGACTGTCTTCACTAACCCTATTCTGCTTAATCGTATTTTGAAGAGCTTGCTTTTCATCAGGTTTAAAGCCAAACAGCACTTGACCGATTCCTTGAATACTTCCTTCTTTATACACTCCAACATAAAAGTACCCATTCGTCTTTTCAAGAGCTGTAATAAAGCAGGATACGTATTTCCAGTTTTTGTACTTTAACCATTGTAAGGATCTCTTTCCTTCTTCCCAAAGGCTGTTTTTTTGCTTGGCAATAACCCCTTCACCATCATGGAGGACAACATTTTCCCAGAGTTTTGAAAAATCCTTATGAGCCTTAACTAGCTGCAGTAAATTTTCACTATAGGGATCTGCTTCTAGTGGAAAATTAAGCTGGTTAAAAAGTTCGCTGAGCCTCGCCTTTCGTTCGTCAAATGTTTTCGAATGTTGGGGCCTGCCTGCCAGGACAAGGATATCAAAGACCATTAAACGACATGGAGCTTTAGCAGCTTGTTCAGCTATTTTCTTAGTAGCCCTTGTCCTCCCGCGAATCTGAATTGCTGAGAAATTTGCTTTAAAAGGATTTTCAAGTAAAACAAGCTCGCCATCAAGTCGAAGAGGAAGAAACGGTTGAAAAAGTTTCTCCAGAGGCTCAAGAAAATCTTTTATTTCTGGGAATTGTGGAAGCAACGGCTTATCATTTCTACTGGTTAATGTAATCCCATTGTTATCCCAATTTAAAATCGCCCGAAATCCATCATATTTAACCTCGTACAGCCAATCAGGTTGAAGTGTTAGATCGAAGGTTAGTGTTGGCAGCATCGGTTTCATTGATTTATTTCCTCTCTTTTTCCTTTATTTTGTTTCAAATCACGATGATTCATCCTTTACCAAATGTTTTTAGGAATTTCTTTAAACGAAAAAACCCACAATAATAGTAAAAAGATTGGAGACTTACACTATGCATACGATGTGGAAAGGCAGCATTAGTTTTGGGCTTGTAAATATCCCTATCAAGCTTCATACTGCCACTGAGGATAAAGACATTAAGCTACGGACTTTGCATAATAAATGCCATGCTCCGATTAAATATGAGAAGATTTGCACTGTATGTGAACAGGAAGTAAAACCTGAGGACATAGTTAAAGCATACGAATATACAAAAGGGAAATTTGTGGTGCTTGACCAGGAAGATCTTGAAAAGCTTCGGAAGGAAAACGAAGAAAAAGCAGTAGAGATTATTGATTTTGTCAAAATGGAAGAAATAGATCCTATTTATTTCGACCGAAGTTATTATATGTCCCCTAATGAAGGCGGTGGGAAGGCATATTCCTTGCTTCGAAAAGCTCTTCAGGAGTCACATAAGGTTGGTATAGCAAAAATTATTATTCGTTCAAAAGAGCAAATGGCAGTCATTCGTGTGTATGAAAATACACTGGTCATGGAGACTATTCATTTTCCAGACGAGGTTCGCCGTGCGGGAGACGTTCCGAATGTCCCAGCTGACGATAAGGTCACCGAAAAAGAATTGGCTACCGCAATTATGTTGATTGATCAATTAACAACTGAATTTGAACCTGAAAAATATACGGATGAATACCGGACTGCATTATTAGAGTTAATCGAAGCGAAACGTACTGGACAAGAAACGGTTACACCAACAGCAAAAGAGACTCCTTCAAATGTCACCGATTTAATGGCTGCTCTGCAGGCGTCGATTGATCGGACGAGACCAACGAAGGAAACGGCTGTAAGGAAAGAACCTGCATTAAAAACGCAAACCGCTGAAAAAAAGGAAACATCACCAAAAAAGGAATCAATAGCAAAAAAGCCAGCAGCTCCAAGGAAAAAGGCAGCACCAAAAGTGAAAAAAGAAGCATAAGGTAAATTAAACCGATACGGTAATTTCGTATCGGTTTATTTCAGTTATGAAGTTGAAGGTGCTTTCTATTCAAATCCAGGCATATTATGATGGAAGAATTTTAATTTTATGGAAGTACGGGGGAGAGGCAATGGCTTATAATGTTCTATTGTTTGCGGATCCTGGAATTGATGATTCTTTCGCGATAATGTATGCATTATTAAATCCAGATTTAAACCTTGTCGGTATTGTTAGTGGATATGGTAATACACCGAAAGAGCAATCTGTTAAGAATACTGCCTATTTAATTAATCTAGGTGGGAGAGAAGATATACCCATCATTGCTGGAACGGCAGGTCCTTTATCAGGTGAACCTGTACAGTTTTACCCTGAAATCCATGGACCAGAGGGACTAGGACCAATCAAGCCGCCTGATACCTTGCAAAATGTAGAGGTTCATGACTTCAACAAAATCCTGGAAATTGTTGAACAATATAAAAATAACCTGATTATCGTAAATGTTGGCAGATTGACAGAAATAGCTCTTATGTTCATCCTATATGGTAACGATGCTTTAAAGGATGTAAATGCTTTTTATATTATGGGGGGGGCCTTCTTAGTTCCTGGAAATATAACAGCAGAAGCAGAAGCTAACTTCTATTCTGACCCCATTGCAGCAAGAATTGTTATGGAGAAGGCTCATAATATATTTCTTTATCCATTGAATGTTACAAATAAAGCCATCGTAACCCCCGAAATGATTGAGTTTCTTAGTAAAAACAGTCCGACACCTTTTAGACCATTACTACAACCAGCGTTTGATTATTATTATAAGGCTTATCAAAAAAATGTTCCTGGTATCAAAGGTGCTCCTATCCATGATGCTGCCCCATTAATGGCCATAACGAATCCTGAAATTTTCAGGTATGTACCAAGAAGAGTAAAAGTCGAGGAGTTTGGGGATGCCAAAGGGAAGAGTATCGCAGATTTTCGTCCAAAACCAGATCCACAGCCCCCAGAGACGTTAGATTATATTGGTATAGAAATTGACATCCAAAAGTTTGTAGAAAACTTTATGGAAGCCTTTTTACAAGGGGATTTTGAAAAAAAATAGGTATCTACTGTTTTTTTTATAGTTAGTGGCTTGCTAGTATGCTATACTGTAAATTTAATTGACTTTTAGCATAATAAAGAGTATGATTAAGGTACGCTTTTAAGTTCGTGTAAATATTTATTGGTTTAGTAGTCGTAACTGCACGATGTGTGGGTGATGTCTATTACCCGGTGCATTACGACTTTTTGATTTATTAAATGGTTATGTGCTTAAAGTGAACAAATCTTTGGGGGTTCTATTAATGAGTAACGGTAAAGTAAAATGGTTTAATGCAGAAAAAGGATTTGGATTTATTGAAGCTGATGGCGGTACAGACGTATTCGTACACTTCTCTGCTATCCAAACAGAAGGTTTCAAAACTTTAGAAGAAGGTCAATCAGTATCTTTTGAAATTGTTGAAGGTGCTCGTGGACCACAAGCTGCTAACGTAGTTAAAGCTTAATTAATGAAAAATGAAAAATAAAAAGGTGGTGCAATGATAAGGCATCACCTTTTTATCTTTATAAAAGATGTTAAACTTAATCAAAGTGTCCAACAGTCTTGCAAAAAGTACAAGGGGTGATCATTTTGGCGTTTGGTAGAAGAAATGATGAAGAAGTAAAGCTTGAAGAAACTAAAATTTGGGAATGTAATTCAGATAATTGTAAATGCTGGATTCGTGACAATTTTAAGAGCACTGAAGTGCCCCTCTGTCCAATATGCAAAAGTGAAATGAGCCTAAACACGAAAGAATTACAGGTCATTCATAATCATAGTAAAAACTTTATGTAGTAACCATAAGAAAAAGCAGGGGGAATTCCTCTGCTTTTTCTTATGAATCAATGTTTTCCTTACAATAATTAAACACTGTTAATTCCTCGTCATCTTCAAGAGCAAAATCTAAGACCTTTTCAGTACCTCTTTCATAGAGATGATAGTGCGAAATTCTAGGTCCCTTTTCATCTACTACTAACAGTACCTTAATTCCAACACCTTTTTCAGAGTAGAGTTCATCCTCTTCATCTACTTCTATTTCAAGAAAAAATTCATAGCGGTCACCCGATAATAATCCAAATGGATCTACAAGCTGTTCAACTGTATGACCAGTTATATTCAATGAAATCATCCTTTACAAAATATTTTCTTTATTATTATATACATAATTCGAGATTAACTAGAAACAAATGACACTATTCGACCTGAAATTGTTATCAAAATATGGATGATACATATGAAATAACTGTGAACGATGTGAAATTTAATATTTATTTAATAACTATAAAGTAAAATTGAGTTATAGGAGTACTAGAATGAATTAGAGATGAAATCTGCACTTTACAATTGTGAAGAGTTTCACAATTAAAGAATGAGGAGGCAATAATCAATGTCAAAAGACAGTCCTGTAAAGAGTTTATTGGCAAATAAAATGCAGCGTAGAACATTCTTGAAATGGTCGGGGGCAATTGGTGTCCCAGTAATCGCTGGCGGTATAGGAACTAAATTATTGATTGACAAGCAAAAAGAAGAAAATGTAGCAAGTGCCAGTGAGTGGGATAAGGTTGTATCGACATGCAGTATCAATAATTGCGGTGGCCGCTGTGTTATAAAGGCATATGTAAAAGACGGTGTAGTAGTACGAGTAGCAACCGACACTCAGGAAAGCGGTGATCCAAGCATTCCTCCACTTCGAGCATGTGTCCGAGGCCGAAATTATCGTAATTTGCTTTATCACCCTGACCGCCTTAAGTATCCGATGAAACGAGTAGGAAAGCGGGGCGAAGGTAAATTTGAAAGAATTTCATGGGAAGAAGCAATCAATACGATTGCCTCTGAAATTAAACGAATTGGTGATACATATGGTCCGGAATCAAGATATGTCAATTATGCTTCTGGACAAAGCTGGGGACTTCATGGCGGTAGAAATAGTGCGAGAAAGGTATTAGCACTAACTGGAGGCTACTTAAATTACCGGAATGACTATAGTTCCGGGGCAGGAAATGTTGCAACACCATATACATATGGAACGAACAATTCAGGCTCAAGCTTTGATTCCCTATTGCATTCTAAGTACATTATCCTTTGGGGACAAAATCCTTCAGAAATGATTTTCTCAACTCCATATCGTGAATATTTAATGCAAGCAAAGAAAAACGGGGCAAAAATTATACTGATTGATCCTCGATATACGGATACCGCGATTGCATTTGCTGATGAGTGGATCCCAATTAAACCAACAACTGATAATGCGATGATGGACGCAATGGGCTATGTGATTGTAACTGAAAAATTACATGATCAAGCATTCCTTGATAAGTACTGTGTAGGATTTGATGGTGACCATATGCCTGACGGTATTGCAAAGGAAGAGTCAGTGAAGAGCTACCTATTAGGTGAAAAAGATGGAGTAGCTAAAACACCAGAATGGGCAGAAAAAATATGTGGAGTGCCTGCTGAAAAAATTCGTGAAATTGCCAGAAATTATGCAACTATTAAGCCTGCAGCCCTTATTCAAGGCTGGGCAGCACAAAGGCAGGCATATGGTGAACAATTTATGCGTGGTGGTGCACAGCTTGCTTGTATTACCGGGAATGTAGGTAAACTTGGCGGCTGGGCTGCAGGAACGGGATACTGGAGCCGTGCCGATATTGTTTACCCATTTAAAGTTGAAAATCCGGTAAAGTCCTCTATTCCTTGTTTTCTTTGGACAAAGGCTGTTGAACAAGGTACGGAGATGACAGCTGCAGATGGGCTTCAAGGAACAGATAAATTAACAACAAATATTAAAATGATATTTAATATGGCAGGGAACATGTTGGTTAACCAGCATGCTGATATTAATAAAACAACAAGTTTATTAGAGGATGAAAGCAAAGTAGAATTTATCTGTGTCAGCGATCTTTTTATGACTCCAAGTGCGAAATATGCAGATATAGTTCTTCCTGGTACAACCTTTTTTGAAAGATACGATATAGGGGTACCTTGGTGTTTTGGTGATTACGTTGTTTTTGGTGATAAAACGATTGATCCACTCTATGAATGTCGAAATGAATATGATGTATTTACGGAAGTAGCCGAAAAATTAGGTGTTAAAGAACAATTTACCGAGGGCAGGACAATACTCGATCTTGTAAAAGAAAGTGTTAAAAGAACACGTGATGAGCTAGATCCGGACTTCCCTACATTTGAAGAGTTCAGGAAAAAAGGTGTTCACCATTTTAAATTTGATGAACCGCTTGTTGGCTTCAAAGCACAAATTGATGACATGGAAAACAATCCTTTTGAAACACCTTCAGGAAAAATTGAGTTGTTCTCTAAAACACTTTGGGATATGAATCAGCATGAAGAGATACCAGCTATTGCTAAATATATATCTTCATGGGAAGGTCCGGAAGACCCATTAATTGAGAAGTATCCTTTGCAGCTTATTAGTTGGCATTATAAGCGAAGATGTCATTCCACTTATGATAACATGCCGTGGCTTGAGGAAGCAGCTAAGCAAGAAATGTGGTTAAATCCTAAAGACGCCCAGAAGCGTGGAATCAAGGATGGAGAAAGAGTACAAGTTTTTAATGAGCGGGGAAGCTTGTTTATTGATGTGAAGGTAACAACACGTATAACTCCTGGAGTGGCTGGAATTCCACAAGGTGCATGGTATACACCTGACAAAACAGGCATAGACCAAAGGGGATCAGTAAACGTGTTAACATCACAACGACCGACTCCTCTTGCAAAATCAAATCCGCAATTAACAAACCTTGTCGAAGTGAAAAAAGCTTAAGGAGTGATTGTATTGGATCAAATAGGATTTTATATTAATCAAAGTATCTGCCAAGGCTGTAAGGCCTGCAGTGTCGCTTGTAAAGATAAAAACAATACAGAAGTAGGGATAAACTTTCGCAGGGTTTACACGGAGGAAGAAGGCTCCTATGTGCTGCAGCCAAATGGCGGAATTGTCCAAAATGTGAAATCGTATTATTTCTCGATCGCTTGTAATCATTGCGAACAGCCGGCTTGTTTATTAAACTGTCCAACAGGTGCAATTACGAAGAGTGATGAAAATGGGGTCGTAACAATAGATCAGGAGATTTGTGCAGGGACTCAACTATGTGTAAAAGCTTGTCCTTATGGTGGACCACAGTACAATAAAGAGACGTTTAAATCGAACAAATGCAATTTTTGTATGGACCTTCAGGAAAAAGGAGAAGACCCGGTATGTGTTGCAACGTGTCCGTTAGGAGCCATTGAATATGGTCCGATAGAAGAGCTTCGTAAAAAATATGGCGATATAAGGCAAATTAAAGGAATGCCGAGTCCGACGATTACAAAACCAAATATTGTCATTACTCCCCACCGTGACGCAAAATTAGTTTAAATAGATTGCAGAAAAAGAGTTGGTGAAAAGATGTCAATCCTCGTAAATTGGCTGGAGAGCCTGCATGAAGAAATGAAAGTTACTACTAAATGTTCGAGAGTGAAGAACAAAAAATCAACTTGCAGTTATTGTATGGAAAAATGTGAGCACAACGCATTTGAATTAAACGGTGCTGTACTCATCATTGATTCAACGAAGTGTACTTTGTGTGGCGAGTGCATGATTGCGTGTCCGTTGTCAGCCATCGAAGGGGTTGCGAGTAACCGTAATTTCGAAAAAGGAAGCTTGAATTTTGACAACAGCTTCACACCTTCATTAAAAGAATTGCTAATTTATAAAAAAAGAGGAATGACATCTATTCAACTTTCTGATCAAGCATTGAATCAAGAGTGGGAAAAAGTATTAGTGGAAACAAATATACGATTACAATTACTTAATGAAAGCCCAATAACTGTTTCCGAAAAGGTAAAGGATGAAGTGTTCTCAAGAAGAGCCTTTTTTGGATCATTTCAAAGAGAAGGAAAGCAGCTAGCTAAAAGTATGGCTCCTGTCGCATGGAAGATGGAGAAAGATGATTGGAAGTTAACAAAATATTTTCCAAGCTATCAATTTTATACAGTTGAAATTAGCCAGGATCAATGCACACTCTGTCAGGCCTGCTTTTCACTTTGTGGGGAAGCCGTTTTTGAATTAATAGACGGCAAGCTCCTAATTAAGGCCGAAAGGTGTGTGAATTGTACATCCTGTAGAGATGTCTGTCCTGAAAAAGCAATAAAGATTCAACAAGAAATTAAAAGGAAAAGTGAACAGGTTAAACGAGTCCATTCGAAGACTTGTAAAGACTGTAGTCATACTTTTTACACCTTTGATAAAGAAACTGAGAAATGTCATGTTTGTGTAATTAGAGATCCTGATTGGTTAAGACCGTATTAATACATCTAATAGCGCTGGGGAAGCCCCAGCGCTCGTTTTTTAGTTTTGACTTTTGGCTCCCGGTTTTATGGCTATCAAAGCAACAAAAGCTGCAATTATACTGAGTCCACTTAGTGTAATAAAAATCCAGTGAGTTGCTTGTTTCATTAACAAAGCAATAATTGGAGGGCCGGCTGCGACTCCGATAAATCTCATCGAGCTGTAAATCGATGAAATGGTTCCACGCTCTTCCTTCTCAATTCCTTCAGTGATTAAGGCGTCTAGGCATGGAAGACCAATTCCGATGCCAACTCCGGCTATTAAAAACATAGTAAGCATGAACCAGAGCTTAATCGAAAACCATAGAGCTAGAATAGCCGCTGCAGCTGCAATAATTCCGCCGAAGGTGAGCCATTTCATTAGGACTTTATTTTTTTTAATCGTCTTTCCTGCTATAAAAGAGGCTAAACAAAGTGCTCCAAGCGGCAATGCTAAGAACAGACCTTTTTTCAAATCTTTAATTCCATATTTTGTTTCGAATATTTCCGAAAGGTAAAATAGTATCCCAAATAGTACTAACATTAAGATTCCGCCGATAAAAAAGATACCGTATAACCATTTCCCTTTTTCAGTAAAGGTTTTCTTTACATTTGTAAAAAATTGTTTAAAAGGGATTGGTTTTGTCCGAGACTTAGGACTTTTTACTAAAAGCATTACCATGATGACCGAAATAGTGCAAAAGACTGGAAACGAAAAGAATGGTAAAAACCAAATAAATCCTGCTAACAAGGAACCCAAAATCGGGCTAAGAACCTTTCCAAATGTATTAGAGGTTTCAATTAATCCTAGACAACTGCTTACATCATCTTCATTTTTGAACATGTCGCCAACCAAAGGAAGTACAATTGGCATAGCTCCTGCTGCCCCGACCCCTTGGAGGGCCCTTCCGGCTAATATTACCCAATAGGCATTTTCAAGCTTCCAAGCGGCCCATCCTGAAATTAATCCGCCAATGCCTGCGATAATGAGACTGGGAATAATTACTTTCTTTCTTCCAACATGATCAGATATATACCCTGCAACAGGGATTAAGAAAATTGCAACTATTGAATAGACCGTTATAATCATACTCGTTTGGAACGCTGTGATGGATAATTCTTTTTCCATTGAGGGCAGTACTGGAATTAACATGGAATTACCTAGGGTCATCACTAAAGGAATCGATGACAATGAGAGTATTGCCCACTTTTGTTTGGAAAGTTCCCCTGATTTTTTCTTTTTTCCAGCTGAAGAGGATTTATTTCTCACAGCCTCTGAACTCGGGCATAATCGTTCAATATGATCCATTTTTCTTCTATCCCGCCTTCATTATGATGTGCTAACGTTAATATTGACATCTTTAATTTAAAATAACTATCAGACAACAATCCTTTAAATGGAATAAACTTAAATTGAATTTTCTAATAATTTTTGTTGACATTATGCTTTAAAATGGTTTAATATAAAAATCAATAAAGGCAGGGCAGTGATGAAGAGTAGTAACTTTTACGGATTCTTTAGAGAGCTGATGGGTGGTGCAAATCAGTGTAGACGTATTAGTGAATGGACTTCGGAGTCTCCAAACCGAACCTCCTATAGGGTCAGTAGGCTTTGGCGAAATCCTCATCGTTACAAGAGGCAGATATTCAAGCATTTAATTGCTTCGATATCGGTAAAGTGAGCTGATTTTTGGCTAATTAAGGTGGCACCACGGGTCTTCCGTCCTTTTTGGATGGAGGGCCCTTTTTGTTTTTAATTCCATAAAAAGAAATCGTTGATCAAGAGGAGTACACTTATTTTATTCTTTTCAGAGAGCCGGGGAAGGTGAGAGCCCGGTAAGAATGGATTTGTGGAATGGACTTGTGAGAGGCTGCCTGAACAAAAGTAGGGCCGCACGGAGTTCCACCGTTAAAAGGATAGGATATACGACTTTTTAAGGTCCTGTATCTGAAAGAGGAAGCTGCAAAGCAGTTTCAAAGAGAGGTGGCACCACGATCATAAGAATCGTCCTCTATATGCAAAAAACTTTTTTTGTATATAGAGGACGATTTTTTTTATTTATTACGAAGGGATGTAAAGCGGATGAAAATAAAAAATGGTTTTTTCCTAAAGGAACTCAAAGGGGATACATTCACTCCCATTTCTATTTTGAAGAAGATTAGCGGTGATAAAAAGTTTTTATTGGAGAGCTCACATAAGTATCAAGACTCTGGGCGTTATTCCTTAATTGGATCGGATCCAGCATTCGAACTTATCTCCCATGGTGACTCGAATGAAATTCTATATCGAAATGGAGAGAAAAAAGTTATCAAGGGAAACCCGCTTGAGTTGATTAAATCATTGCTCCCAAAAATGGATGAAGCACCTTTTCCTTTTATAGGCGGGGCTGTAGGGTACGTTGGCTATGACATCATCCGTCAATTTGAAGAAATTGGTGAAGAATTTGCGAATGGACTTCAAATGCCTGATGTTCATTTAATGTTTTATGAAGAAGTGATTGTTTTTGACCATCTTGAAGAGAAAATAACGCTTTGCGGTGTACCCCTTTCAGAGGTAATAGATAAAGATTTACTTGAAAAAAGGCTGGAGCAAAGAATTGAAGAGTTAAAACAGCCTGCTATCTATCAAGATGACACACCGTTTGAATTTTCAGGTTTTGAATCAGAAACAACGAAGGAGCAATTTATTGAGAATGTAGATATAGCAAAGGAGCATATAAAAGCAGGAGATATCTTTCAAGTGGTGTTGTCGAGACGAATGAAGTCATCATTCAAAGGATCGCCCTTATCTCTCTATCGCAAGCACCGTGCCCATAATCCAACACCATATATGTTTTATATTGATTTCACTGGATATACCGTAATTGGTTCATCACCAGAAAGTCTCATAAAAACTAGGGGGTCACAGGTATTCTCTAACCCAATCGCAGGTACAAAAAAACGAGGAAAAACAACTGAGGAAGACCTGTTGATTGCAAAGGAATTGAAAAGTGACGAGAAAGAATTGGCGGAGCATAAAATGCTCGTTGATCTCGGTCGAAATGACTTAGGAAGAGTTTGTGAATTTGGGTCGGTAACAGTTGATAAGTATATGGAGGTTGAAAATTTCCGACATGTCATCCATCTAGTGTCAGAAGTAAGCGGAACACTGACAAAAGAGCATAGCAGTCTAGATGCTTTGGCAGCATGTCTTCCTGCAGGTACTGTTTCCGGGGCACCGAAAATCAGAGCGATGGAAATTATTAATAAATTGGAGAAATCAAAAAGGGGACTTTATTCTGGAGCCATCGGTTACTTATCTGCCAACGGAAATATGGATTTTGCCCTGGCAATTCGTACAATGATTTTAAAAGAAGGAACTGCCTTCATACAGGCAGGAGCAGGAATTGTCCACGACTCTGATCCAGAATCCGAATATGAAGAAACCATAAACAAATTAAAAGCCTTTTTGGAGGGTGAACAATGATTTTACTAATCGATAATTTTGATTCTTTTACCTTCAACCTATATCAATATTTAGGGGAATTAGGAGAGAGCGTAACAGTCATTAGAAATAATCAACTTACGATTGAGCAAATAAAGGAAATGAATCCTAAGGCGATCATCCTTTCTCCTGGACCTGGAAAACCAGAGGATGCGGGGATTTGTATTGAGGTCATTCAAAAATTGCATCAAGACATTCCAATATTGGGGATTTGTTTAGGTCATCAAGCAATCGGGGCAGCATTTGGCAGTGAAATTAGGAGAGCAAGTTATATTAAACACGGAAAAACATCGCAAATCACACATAATGGAAACGGGATTTTTACTTATTTGACTTCCCCGTTGGAAGTAATGCGCTATCACTCTTTGGTGGTGGATAAGGAGAAGCTTTCACCCGATTTAGAATGTGTTGCTCAATCGCTTGATGATCAAGAAATAATGGCACTCAAGCACCGTTATTATCCAGTATTCGGTTTGCAGTTTCATCCTGAATCGATTGGCACACCAACTGGTAAGCAAATGCTCAAAAACTTTTTATCTGAAATAGAAGGGAAGAAGAAAAATGAAGAATTTTTTACTCCAGTTAGCTGAAGGTGAATCTTTCTCTGAGCCTCAAATGAAGGAGGCTATGGACTTACTATTAGGTGAAGAGGTATCAGAAAGTGAAATAGCAGCATTTTTAATGGGATTAAAGTCAAAAGGGGAAACAGTAGAAGAAATTACAGGTATTGTAAAAGGCCTCAAAGATAACACCCTTCCATTCCGTAAGAAATTTCCCAATGTTCTAGATAATTGCGGTACGGGTGGGGATGGATCTTCTAGCTTTAATATTAGTACTACTTCCGCCTTTGTGATTGCAGGTGCCGGCATTCCTGTTGCAAAACATGGAAACCGCAGTATATCAAGCAAAACTGGAAGTGCAGATGTACTAGAGTATTTAGGTATTAATTTAAAACTTCCTGTAGAACGGACAGAAGAAATACTTCATGAACTAGGAATTGCCTTCTTATTTGCGCCGCATGTGCATCCAAAGCTAAAGAAGGTCATGACTGTGCGCAGACAATTAAGAATCCCGACTGTCTTCAACTTTATCGGACCACTTACTAATCCTATCGATTTGGACTATCAATTACTTGGAGTTTACCGTAGGGATTTACTTCCTGTATTTGCGGAAGTACTGCAAAATCTTGGTCGCAAACGTGCTATTGTCATTAACGGGGCAGGTTTTATGGATGAGGCATCCTTGCAGGGTGAGAACCATTTTACCCTGTTAGAGGATGGTGCTATTTCCACTCAAACCTTTCTACCAGAAGAAGTAGGACTACCACAATATGATAACAGCGCAATTAAGGGAGGGGATTCTAAAGAAAATGCCGAAATTCTTAAGAAGGTCCTTTCAGGAGAAAAAGGAGCTCGCCGAGATACAGTCCTTTTGAATGCAGGGATAGGGATTTTTACAAGCGGTAAAGCAACCAACATTGTCGAGGGGATCGACATTGCTAGAGATGTGATTGATTCCGGAGCAGCTTTTGAAAAGTTACAACAATTAATTGAATTGACAGCTAAAGCTAAAAGAGAGGCGATATAATTGGAAACCATATTAGATCGAATTATTAATGAAAAACAAAAAGAAGTCCTAAAACTTCGCGCAGGAGATTTAATAAAAGTAGAAGCGAAGCCGAAAAGATCTTTTATCCGTAAATTACAGAATGCAGATGAAATTGCAATTATCTCCGAATTTAAACGTGCATCCCCATCTAAGGGATTGATTAACAATGGAGTGGAACCTGCTGATCAAGCAGCAAGATACGAGAAGGCAGGAGCATCAGCTGTTTCAGTACTGACGGATTCCGCTTTTTTTAAAGGGTCGTTTGCTGATTTAAGGGCGGTTAGAGAGGCGGTGGACCTGCCCATTCTTTGTAAAGATTTTATTATTGATTCCATTCAAATTGACCAGGCAGCAGCGCATGGGGCAGACATAATTCTATTGATTGTAGCCGCTTTAAATGAAACAACGCTGGAGCAGCTGTATCAATATGCCCGGAGCTTGGATTTAGAGGTGTTAGTGGAGGTTCATAATCAAGAAGAATTAGAAAAAGCACTCAAGATTGGTGCAAAATTGATAGGCGTTAATAATCGTGATTTGAAAACCTTTAACGTTTCACTTGACGTTACAGAGTCTCTTGCAAAATCAATAAAAGACTCAGGTGCCTTTCTAATCAGTGAAAGTGGAATACACCACAGGGAAGATGTAGAGCGGGTACGCAGCGCTGGAGCAAATGGAATTTTGGTCGGTGAGGCGTTAATGAAGAGCCCGGATCTAGCAAAGTCTTTTCAGGACTTCAGATTACCACTTTTTGGCGGGGTAAAAAAATGAAGGTGAAAATTTGTGGAATTACAGATCTTACCACTGCACTGGCTGCTATTGATTATGGTGCAGATGCGATTGGTTTTGTTTTTGCTGAAAGCAAACGAAAGATTACCGTAACCAAAGCAAAAGAAATCATTACCCATTTACCGAAAGAAGTGTTAAAGGTAGGGGTGTTTGTAAATGAGACAAAACAGAAAATTGAGGAAATTGCTTCAACCGTAGGACTCACACATGTTCAATTACACGGTGATGAAACCCCGGCCTTTAGCGTATCCCTTTCGTTCCCGGTAATCAAAGCAGTAAGTGTTGACCAGGATCAAAATGTAAAGGAAATAGAAGATTATCCTTGTGAATACCTGTTGCTGGACGGTCCGAAGGGGAAGTACAGAGGGGGAAATGGCTTATCATTTGATTGGAACAGTATATCTGCTATGGAGCTTAAAGGAAAAAAAGTCATCCTTGCCGGAGGTTTACATGAAGAAAATGTTGAAGAAGCCATTAAGCTCATTCAGCCCTATATGGTCGATGTAAGCAGTGGTGTTGAAACGGACGGAAAAAAGGATCTGGATAAGATCCAAACATTCATTAATAAGGCTAAAGGGAGCCATACAGGAGGAACAAGGAATGAATTCATATACACTGCCGAATGAAAAAGGGCAATTTGGTATTTATGGCGGAAGGTTTGTACCAGAAACGCTTATGAAAGCTGTTCTTGAGTTAGATGAAGCTTATAAAGTTGCAAAAGCTGACCCAAGTTTCCAATTTGAAATAGATGATTACTTATCGGAATATGTTGGTAGAGAAACACCGCTTTATCATGCGAAAAATCTTACAAAACATGCTGGCGGTGCACAAATATACCTTAAAAGAGAGGACCTGAATCATACAGGTGCCCATAAAATTAACAATGCCATTGGTCAGGCACTTTTAGCTATTAGAATGGGTAAAAGGAAAATTGTAGCTGAAACAGGTGCAGGACAGCATGGTGTAGCGACGGCAACCGTTTGTGCTTTATTAAATCTTGAATGCATTATTTTTATGGGAGAAGAAGACATCAAACGCCAGGCGTTAAATGTTTTCCGTATGGAGCTTCTGGGAGCGAAGGTTGTTAGTGTTACCTCAGGCAGCGCCACCTTAAAAGACGCAGTGAATGAAGCGTTACGATACTGGGTTGAACATGTGGATGATACCCACTATTTATTAGGTTCCGTAATGGGGCCACATCCATTTCCTGTGATGGTAAGAGATTTTCAGAGTGTAATTGGCAAGGAAACTAGAAAACAATTTTTAGCCCAGGAAGGAAAGCTTCCAGAAGCAGTGGTTGCTTGTATCGGCGGAGGCAGTAATGCTGCTGGAATGTTCCATCCGTTTATTGAAGATAAAGAGGTAAGACTATTCGGAGTAGAGGCTGCAGGACAAGGGGTGGAAACTGCTTTCCATGCCGCATCACTAACAAAAGGCAGACCAGGAGTACTACACGGGGCATTAATGTATTTATTGCAAGATGAGGAAGGTCAAATCATAGAAGCACATTCTGTATCGGCCGGGCTGGATTATCCTGGAGTAGGGCCAGAACATAGTTACTTAAAAGACAGTGGAAGAGCAGAATATCATTCTATTACAGATAAAGAAGCGCTGGACGCATTTCAGCTTCTCTCAAAGCGAGAAGGGATCATTCCTGCGCTTGAAAGTGCTCATGCCATCGCCTTTGCGGTTAAACTTGCTGCTGAAATGAAGGAAACCGAGAATATCGTTGTTTGCTTGTCCGGTCGTGGTGATAAGGACGTAATGGCTGTTAAAGAAATGTTAGAAAGGGAGAGAGCATAATGAATAGAATTGAACAAAGTTTTAAGGTGTTAAAAGACCAGGACCGGAAGGCTTTTATTCCCTATATTATGGGGGGAGATGGAGGACTTAACAACCTAACTGAGCGTCTACTCACACTAGAAAAATTCGGTGCCACTCTCATTGAAGTAGGTGTTCCTTTTTCTGATCCTGTAGCAGATGGTCCAACCATTCAGCAAGCCGGTATTAGGGCGCTTCAAAATGGAACAACATTAAGGGGAATCATTGCGGAACTCACCAAAGCAAGGGAAGTAGTGTCCATCCCTATCGTACTTATGACTTACCTAAACCCTATTTATTCATATGGTATTTCTGCATTTGCACAAGATATTGCAAATGCCGGAGTAGATGGCTGTATCATTCCGGACCTACCAATGGAAGAAGAAGACCTTCTGGCAGCCGAGCTTGAGGATGTGGGTGTTGAATTAATCCGACTTGTTACGTTGACATCTCCAAAAGATAGAATTAAAGAAATATCCAATCGAGGAAAGGGATTTTTATACACCGTGACCGTTAAAGGAATTACCGGAACAAGAAATGAATTCGATCAAGAAGTGGTGGATTTTTTAAAGAGAGTGAAGGACATTAGCCCCATTCCAGTTTTAGCTGGGTTTGGCATTTCAAACGAAAAACAAATTAATGAGCTAATCCCCCACTGTGACGGAGTCATTGTTGGTAGTAAAATTGTCGACTTGTTCCATAAAAATGATTTATCAGGGCTTGAAAGCTTTATGTCAGTACTTAAACCTGAAAAAAACATCATTTAAGAGAAGAAATCCACTTATTGCGAGTGGATTTTTTCTTTATCTAGTGTCTTTTGTTACAGCAGTGAAAATGAATATTTACTATAATTTTGATAATGGAATATCATATCTGGTTGGTAAGGATGAGGGATGTATGATGAAAGTTAAGGAAACAATCATCTCACTAATTGCAGGGATTGACGGTTTTTCAGGAATTTCTTATAAGGTTCATGTGGATTTTCACCAAAATCGATTTACTGTTTTTGAATGGAGAAATAAAGAAAATTTACACCCTATTACTAACTTTAAACGAAAATCAATTGGAAGCATGGAAGATTTCAAAAAAGATATCTATTTAATGAAAATTTGGGAATGGGAACCATCTTATCGAAAGGAAGAAGGAATCATTCTTGATGGGAAATACTGGTCGATAAAGTTGAATACAAAAGGAAAAATCTACGAGAGTGAGGGAATGGAATGCTTTCCGCCTGATTGGAAACGATTTTGTACTGCTGTCGAAAAATTAACAGGAACTCCATTCCGATAACTGCCTCACCCTCTCAAATTGGCAGGAATGTCTGCTTGATACCCTCGTATATCTCCTATATAATTAGTCTATACTTTTACTGAGCTTCTTTTCCATTTAATCATATTTTAGGGGATATCCCTTTTCTTGATTCTAAACTTCCATTCTTGGAAGTTTTGTTTGTTATAGACATTAGTAGAGTTAGATAAAAAGAGGTGTTAATAAATGAAGGAAATCACGGTTGAGGAATTACAAACGATTAAGAATCCGGTCATTATTGATATCCGCGCACCTATTGAGTTTAAGGATGGTGCCATTCCGGAAGCAATCAACATTCCTTTATTTACAGATAAAGAACGAGAGGAAATCGGAACCATTTATAAACATGAAGGACAAGCCGCGGCAAAATGGAGAGCTATGGAGTATGTTTCACCAAAAATACCTAGTCTGCTTCACCAGATAAAATCAGCAATGGAAAATGGGGATGAGTTAATCGTCCATTGCTGGCGCGGGGGAATGCGAAGTAAAGCGGTCGTAACCTTTTTAGAATTTGCAGGCATTTATGCGAACCGGCTTACTGGTGGTTATAAAGCATATCGACAATACATTCTTCAACAAATGCCCACGATGTTTCCTGAGAAAGCAATTGTATTGCATGGTTTAACTGGAGTAGGAAAGACGGAAGTTTTAAAGATGTTAAAAGCAACTGGGTACCCAACAATTGATCTTGAGGAAATGGCTGCTCATCGAGGATCCATTTTTGGAACGATTGGGCTGGGAGAGGGTAATAACCAGAAGACTTTTGATTCTCTTCTATACAAAGGACTTCAGGATATAGTAGGTTCCACTTATTTTGTTATGGAGGCAGAAAGCAAACGGATTGGGAAAGCTGTCCAGCCTGAAGAGCTAACGGATAGAAAAATGAGGGGAATCAATATCTATATCCACACCCCTCTAGAGCAAAGGGTTAAGCAGCTGGTAAATGAGTACGTTTTGCCATATCAAAATGAGCCTTGGTACCACGATCAAATCTCGATCGGAACTGAAAAGATTATACGAAGAATAAAAGATATTGAAATGAAAAAAGTTTTAGTCCAATCTTTAGAAAATAAGGATTACCAAGAGATGATTAGTATTTTACTCGAACATTATTATGATCCACGCTATGACCATGCTACCCTTGAATATGATGGGAAATTCATTGATGTTTACGCGGATGATTTTGATGATGCCAGTAAAAAGGTGATGGCAGAAATAAATAAACTAATGGTAGAGAAGAAGGTAGCTTTTGAAGGTCAAATATAGTCGCTGTTAAGGCCGGTCAACCCGGCCTTTATTTTTTTGCATGAAAAAACCGCCGCGAGTTTGGCGGTTCTACAATCTATGCACTGTTAACGATTCTTAAATGGCCTCAATCCACGACGTTTTATTTCATCTTTTAAAATCTTTATCCATTCTTTTTCCTTTCCAGATTTTAAAGCATCCCGATACGTCACCACTAACAGCTCGTTACTCATTATTTTCAATTTTGCAAGCCTCCCTCGGAATAATGGATTGAATATTCAGTTTTTAATATTGTAATCGTTTTCTAATCATTTGAGAACCTTTTTCACAAATTTGACATATTAAATATGTCAAAAGACTCAACGGTAATTTAGTTGCACTACAGTGTAGCTTTTGATTATACTAAGGAATAGGTAACGGAAAGGAACGTGTGAAAATGATCCATTTAACATGGCGTGAGCGTGAGACAATTAAACAAGTAAAATGTGTTCATACGGACGCAAAAAAATACATAGTAAATAATGCTTTAACTGCCGGAAAAGTTTATAATGTAAAAAATGAAACAGAAGAGTTTTATTACATTATTGACAATACTGGTAAAGTCGGCGGATTTTACAAAGAATACTTCCAAAATGTAGACTGATGGGCCATGCCTGCCAGTCTCTTTTTTTAATTTTATAATGGGGGATGGGGGAATGGGGATATGAAGTTGTGGAATGAGCTTTTTGAGTTAGAAGGGGAAGGTGTCAGATTAGTTCCAATTAGCTTAGATCATCTTGAGGGACTATGGGAAGCTGCTAAACCTGATGAAATTTGGACCTATATGGCTACCACAGTAAGAAGTAGAGAAGAGATGGAACAGATGATTGTCTCGGCAATCCAGAAGAGAGAAAAGGGTACAGACTACACCTTTGTTGTGATAAATCAGGACAATCGAATTATCGGAAGTACTCGTTACCTTGATATTTCACAAGAACATAAAAGTTTAGAAATTGGTTCAACATGGTATCACCCTGATGTTTGGAGAACAAGAGTAAACACTGAATGTAAATACCTGCTGCTAAGGCATGCATTTGAAAGTTGGCAGTTAAGGCGCATTCAACTTAAAACAGATTCCCGTAATTTTCGATCACAACAAGCGATTGAGCGAATTGGAGCAGTAAAAGAAGGAACGCTAAGGAAGGATCGAAAAATATCGGGTGGATATGTTCGTGATACTGTCTTCTTTAGTATTCTTCAAGACGAGTGGAGAATCGTAAAGAAAGAATTAGCAAGGAAACTTGGTTTAGAGTAAAAAGAAGCATTGGGCTCCAATGCTTCTTTTTACTCTTATTAATTAGTACTAGCATTTATTTCTGTATTTTTTACTTTTTGATACAGCTTTCTGCTTAGCCAGGTTTGTAGAATTAAAAACGTACCGCCTACTGCCCAATAAAGCGGCAGCGCTGCAGGTGAATTAAAAGAAAACATTACGATCATGATTGGAGACATCAGTCCCATATATTTCATTTGCTGTTGCTGAGCAGATGGCATACTAGACTGGGAAACTTTAAATTGAAAATAATAAATCACACCCGCAATGAGAGTAATGATGATATCAGGGTCTCCAAGACTAAACCAAAGGAAACGGTGGCTAGCAATCTCTTCTGAGCCACGAATCGCGTAATAAAAGCCCGTTAAAATCGGCATTTGAATCAAGAGAGGCAAACATCCCATATTTAATGGATTTACACCATGCTTCGAATAAAGACCCATTAATTCCTGCTGCATTTCTTGTTTCTTTTTTGGATCCTTTTCTTCTTTCATTTTCTTTTGGATGGCGTCCATTTCTGGCTTCATAACATCCATTTTCTCTTTCATATTCATTTGATTTCTATATTGTTTTAGCATAAACGGCATTAAGATAAGTCTAATGATGAGTGTAATAAGAATAATCGATAAACCATAGCTTCCATTGAAAAATTCAGCTAAAAAATGAATAGAAACAGCAAATGGTTCAACAAAATAGGTATTGAAAAACCCATCACCTTTTCCGTTTGCTCCAGAACAGGCTGATAGGAGCACTGTAGTAAGTGCTAAAAGTAATAAAATTGGTAAAGAACGTTTGATTTTCATATTTCCTCCTAAGATTGTTTAAGTTGTTTTAAATTGAAATAGGATGGAGGAAATAGGTTCTTCTGAATCGTCCTGTGAACTTTCTTTTCTACGAATATATTTAAAAATACGAGTTAGAATAATATTTCTATTTACAGAGCCTTTTTTCTTATAAAAAGACAATGGGTGATTTATTTTTGTATGTGCAGGCTCGCTTATGGATCCCATAAAGCAATATTCCACATTCCATGCCCAGAGTAATTTGATGATGACCCCGAAGTATAAACTTAAATAAATGGTTTCTAACGCGTTTGCATCTGTAAAATCAATGAGCAGTTGGTACAAAAATAATCACCTCGCTTTTTGCTGTTAATGATATGAGTATAATAGAGAAGGACCAAAGAAGCAATTGAATCCTGCTGGAAAAAGTCTTTGTGGCAATATCAGGCTAACAAGAAAGAATGCTGCCCATAAAGACAGCATTCTTTTTATTTTGCCAAGGAAGGTTTGTTCCAGTGTGCAGTAATCATTTTATAAGCATATTCCACTTTCACTTCGGAAGGTGGCTCAACATGGTTTAATGGGTACTCAAGCCCCAAGGCTTCCCATTTATAAACACCAAGCTTGTGGTAGGGAAGAATTTCGACCTTTTGTACATTTTCAAGTGTTCCAATAAATTCTCCAAGTTTTTGAAGGTCTTCAGGATCATCAGAAACAGTAGGGACAAGGACATGTCGTACCCAAACTGGTACTTTTCGGTCAGACAAGAATTTAGCAAATTCAAGAATATGATCATTTGCCATACCGGTTAATTGAATATGCTTTTTGCGATTAATATGCTTTAAATCAAGTAAAATTAAATCCGTATATTGTAATAACTCTTCTAGCTGTTCAAGAAACAGTTTAGAGTGTGAGAAACAGCCCCCAGAAGAATCAATGGTAGTATGAATCCCTTTCTTTTTACATTCCTTAAACAATTCAGTAAGGAACGGTACTTGTAAAAGTGGTTCACCGCCGCTGACAGTGATTCCTCCACCAGATGATTGGAGGAAGGGAAGGTAGGACATGAGATCATCCATGATTTCGGAAACCGTCATCTGTTTGCCGCTGCCGATTTCCCACGTATCAGCGTTATGGCAAAATTGGCAGCGTAATAGGCAGCCTTGTGTAAATACAACATAGCGTATGCCTGGTCCGTCGACTGTTCCTAATGTTTCAATAGAATGAATATTTCCGTTCATGATGATGATCCTCCTTTATTTTTAAAGCAGGAGCTCCTTAGTAAGGAACTCCAATGTATAGTTTTACAGTGATTCGTGGAAAGTACGGTTAATAACGTCTAACTGCTGTTCTTTTGTTAATTTG
The DNA here is from genome assembly GCF_047237705.1 of Neobacillus canaveralius. Classification (NCBI taxonomy): domain Bacteria; kingdom Bacillati; phylum Bacillota; class Bacilli; order Caryophanales; family Bacillaceae; genus Neobacillus; species Neobacillus canaveralius. The sequence continues at coordinate 2,160,855 of NZ_JBDFLL010000001.1, forward strand.
ATAAAGTTAACCGCATATCCAGATACACGTATAGTTAATTGTGGATATAATTCTGGATGTTCCATTGCATCCATTAATGTTTCTTTATTAAATACGTTAACATTCAGATGGTGACCAGTTTTAACCGCATATCCATCTAAAATTGATACTAAGTTACGGACCTGGCTTTCCTCTTCTTTACCTAATGCTTTAGGAACGATAGAGAAAGTATTTGAAATTCCATCCATTGCTGAGCTGTAAGGCAGTTTAGCAACAGAAGATAGAGATGCAAGTGTACCTTTTGTGTCACGGCCATGCATTGGGTTTGCACCTGGTGCGAATGGTTCACCAGCACGGCGTCCATCTGGTGTGTTACCAGTCTTCTTACCATAAACGACGTTTGAAGTAATCGTCAAGATTGACATAGTATGAACAGAATTACGGTAGGTTTGGTGTTTACGTAACTTTTTCATAAATGTTTCAACGATTTCAACCGCAATACTGTCAACACGGTCATCATTATTTCCGTATTTAGGGTAGTCGCCAGTAATTTCGAAATCGACAGCAAGACCATTTTTATCACGAATTACTTTCACTTCACCATATTTAATTGCACTTAAAGAGTCTGCTACAACGCTCAATCCAGCAATACCTGTTGCCATTGTACGTAAGATTTGTGAGTCATGTAGGGCCATTTCAATTCTTTCATAGCTATACTTATCATGCATATAGTGAATGACATTTAAGGTGTTGATATAAAGCCCTGCAAGCCATTCCATCATTTGATCAAACTTTTGCATAACTTCTTCATAATTTAATACGTCAGCAGTAATAGGCTGGTATTGTGGACCCACTTGAATTTTTAATTTTTCGTCCACACCACCGTTGATGGAGTAGAGAAGTGCTTTTGCAAGGTTCGCACGAGCACCGAAGAACTGCATTTGTTTACCAATTTCCATAGCGGATACACAGCAAGCAATACCATAATCATCGCCGTATTCTGGACGCATGATATCATCATTTTCATATTGGATAGAGCTTGTTTTGATTGACATTTTTGCACAATATTTTTTAAAGTTTTCAGGCAGCTGTGGTGACCATAGTACTGTTAAGTTTGGTTCTGGAGCTGGACCTAGGTTATCTAATGTATGAAGGAAACGGAATGAGTTCTTAGTTACTAATGAACGACCGTCAGACGCCATACCGCCAATAGACTCAGTTACCCAAGTTGGGTCACCAGAGAATAATTCATTATAATCAGGTGTACGAGCAAATTTTACTAGACGGAGCTTCATAACAAAATGGTCAACTAATTCCTGTGCTGCTTCTTCAGTTAAAGAGCCATTTAAAAGGTCTCTTTCTACATAAATATCTAAGAAAGTAGATACACGTCCAAGACTCATGGCAGCACCGTTTTGTTCTTTGATAGCCGCTAAGTAACCGAAATATAACCATTGGAATGCTTCAGTAGCAGTCGTTGCCGGCTGCGAGATATCAAAGCCATGGCTGTTTGCCATTTCTTTTAATTCTTTTAATGCACGAATTTGCTCGGCAATTTCTTCACGAAGACGCATATTGTCTTCAGTCATTACCTTGCTTGTATTTTTTTGATCTTGTTGTTTTTGCTTGATTAAGAAATTCACACCATATAGTGCAACGCGACGATAGTCACCGATAATACGGCCGCGACCGTAGGCATCTGGAAGACCGGTGATAATTGCTGCTTTACGTGCCAGCATCATTTCATCTGTATATGCATCGAAAACACCTTGGTTGTGAGTCTTACGGAACTCTGTGAAGAATCTTTCAATATCAGGATTTAATTCATAACCATAAGATTCTAAAGCAGCTTTTGCCATCCGAATTCCACCGAAAGGCTGCATAGAACGATTAAAAGGCTTGTCAGTTTGTACTCCAACAACTTTTTCAAGTTCTTCATTAAGGTAACCAGGAGTGTGAGAAGTAATCGTAGATACTGTCTCAGTATCCATGTCGAGGACTCCGCCTTTTTCGCGTTCCTGATTGGTAAGTTCCATTACCTGTTCCCAAAGCTTATTTGTTGCGTCAGTTGCACCTGCCAGGAAGCTATCGTCACCTTCGTATTGATTATAGTTTTTTAATATGAAATCACGAACGTTAACTTCTTTTGACCATGTTCCTTTAGTAAAACCTTTCCATTGTTCCATTATAATTTCACCTCGTAATTTTGTAGGAAATTTAATATAACAGTGTTGCTGTTATTTCTTAACTAGAGTGTAACAGGTTTTTTGTGAAAGAAAGCACAGATATTGTTAACATATTGTGAAGTCTTGTTTTTAAGGGTTTTTTTCATGCTGTTTTTGAACATTTTATGAACAGATTTAAATCTGTACTATAATTATTCAGGAAAATCCACAAACTGTTATATAAGAAAAACACGATGATATCAACATCTTAATAGTGAAAACCTATGAAACAACTTCTATTTGAAATGAAAAAAGCAGGAGAGAAATCTCCTGCTTTAATCGACGATAATGTCAGCAATCATTGGACCATTATGGTCTCTGTCTCCATGAACTTCACAAATTAAACGATAGGTACCCTCTTTATCAATTTGAAGAGGGACCATTGTTTCTTCACCTTTTTTGACAGTACCCTTGATGTCTGTACCTTCAATATAGAATGGGTGCTCTTCCCCATTAACACCACTAATGTATAGGTTTACTTTTTCTCCTGCATCTAGTTGGATAGTACCTGGATCCCAGCGATAAACTTCAATTTCCTTTCCATCTTTGGTAGTACTGTTAAACTCTACTGTAACCATATGAATTTCTCTGATCTCTTCATTCGAGGTTTGATTAAATACGGTAGTATCTCCTGCTTTTAACAAAAACCAAGCAGAAATGGTTACTAATAGGAAAGCTGTTACTAAAATGAAAATAAGTGTATCTTTCTTTAAAACTAAAAATTTCATTATTAACCCCCCAATAATTTGTCCTAATTCATGTTTATGCAGATAAGGGAGGGAAACTTGTCTCTTTTTTAAAATTTTTTCTATTGCTAGTTCTTTGTTTTCTACCTGAATTTAATTGCAATTATTTCAGAATAACGCCAAACTCATTTCGGTTGATTAACAATTATTGTGAAAATATTTACTTCCTAAGATATTTTGATAAAATCAGATGATAAATAAAAAGTAAGGATGTTGAAATTGTCTAAATTAGTCTCATTTTTTATTATCTTAATGCTCATCTTATCAAACCAAGTTAACGTATACGCAGCAAAAAAAACTACCCTAGGGATTAAAAGTGAAGCTGCCGTACTAGTAGACTCAGAAACGGGTGCGATTTTATATAATAAGAATGGAAATGAAAGATTATATCCTGCTAGTTTGACGAAAATTGCGACAGCCATTTATGCAATCGAACATGGAAATATAGATGATGTTGTCACAGTAAGTGCTAGAGCAGTAAAGGAAGAAGGGACTAGAGTTTATTTAGTTGAAGGGGAAAGGGTGCCTTTAAAAAAGTTGATCCAAGGAATGTTAATTAACTCAGGGAATGACGCAGCTGTAGCAATCGCAGAACATATAGATGGATCGGTTGAACAGTTTGCTGACAATATCAATAAGTATCTAGCTGAGAAGATCGGTGTTAGCGATACCCATTTTACCAATCCCAATGGATTATTTAAAGAAAATCATTATACAACGGCATTAGATTTAGCTTTAATAACGAATTATGCAAAAAAGAACCCCGTATTTTCAGAGATTTTTGGAACAATAGAGCTAGGATGGAGTGGTGAATCGTGGGAAACGAAACTGCTCACTCATCATCGCCTTTTAAAAGGCGAAATTCCTGTAGATGGTATTACAGGCGGAAAAACAGGTTTTGTAAATGAATCAAAGCATACATTGGCAACAACAGCGGAAAATGAAAATGTAAAGCTGACTGCAATTGTCTTAAAAGCGGATAGTAGTAAGGTTTCGTATAACGACACTGTAAAGCTAATTGAATACGGTTTTTCTAGTTTTAAACATCGTATTATCAAACAAAATGAGCGATTTACCGTTCATAAAAAAGAATATTATCCTAAAAATGATATTCTCATTACGGAGCACGTCAATACTTCTGAAGAAAACATTACAGAGCATGGAATTCTTGAAATAGTAAACAACGGTCAAGTCTCACAATCCATAAAACTTGAAGTAAAAGAACCAAAGCAAATAAAGGTAAAAAAGGAAAAGCTGCTATCAAGTGAACAGAGCAGTATTAATATCTTTTATGGAATTATTGTATTTGCACTTGCCGGACTGCTAATTGGAGTTAGAAAAAGATTGATGAAAAAACAATAAGCCGCAAAAAGCCACGGAGAGAACAGTTCTTCATGGCTTTTTTTGTATGATATTTGAAAGCAATAACATAAGGAATGAAATGATTACCATTGATAGAACGAATGCCCAGGCTAAACTCATGTTACCAGATTCCATTGCCACATATATCGCAGTTGGTGCTGTTTGTGTTTTTCCAGGTATATTTCCAGCAAACATTAAAGTGGCTCCGAATTCACCAAGTGCCCGGGCAAAGCTCATAATCAGTCCGGAGATAATCGAGGGAAGTGTCAATGGCAGGGAAACGAATAAGAATACCTTCATTCTGCTTCCACCATCAACACCGGCTGCATCTTCAATATCTTTATCGACGGATTGAAAGCCTAATTTTACTGCTTGGTACATTAGTGGAAAAGCAACTGTGGTCGATGCGATAATGGCTGCCCAAGGAGTAAACATGATGGAATGTTGAAAAAAATCTTCGATAAAAGCACCAATTGGGCTATTTCTTCCAAAAAAGAAAATCAGTAAAAAACCTATTACCGTGGGCGGCAAAACAATAGGGAGCATGAGGAAAGTTTCTAGCAGCATATGCCCTTTAAATTTTTTGTTATATAATAATCTCGCAAAAAAAACGCCCAAAAAACTCACTATTATAACTGATATTGCTGCTACTTCAAGAGAGAATAAAAGGGGGTACCAAAAATCGTTAGTAAACATAATCATCAATCCAATACTTTAAAGCCATATTTTTCAAAAATAGTTTTTGCTGGTTTCCCTTGTAGGTAAGATAGAAGTAATTCAGCCTCTTTTTTATTAGCTGACGATTTTATTATCCCTGCAGGGTAGATAATAGAATCATGGGTTTGTTCATCTGCAGTTGCCACAACTTTTACTTTATCAGATACATATACGTCTGTCATATAAACAATACCTGCATCAACATTTCCTGTTTCTACATATGTGAGAGCCTGCCTAACATCCTTGGTTTGAATAACGATCGGTTCCAGATGTTCCCATAGACCTAGATTTTCGAGTGTTTGTTTTGCATATTTCCCGGCTGGAACAGATTCTGGTATACCCATGGCAATTTTATTGATTTGGCTAGGTTTTAAATCCGAAAATCCATTTATGTTCGCAGGAGTTTCTTTATTGGTGACCAAAACTAGCTGGTTACCTAATAAATTTACCTGAGTTTGTTTATCAATTAATCCTTTTTGAGTTAGCTCGTTAAAGGGATCTATTGCAGCAGAGAGGAAAAGATCAACGGGTGCTCCCTGGAGAATCTGTTGTTTCAATGCACCAGAACCACCAATATTATATAAAAGTTTTATCTGAGGATTTTCAGCTTCGAAATTCTTTTTGATTTCGATTAATGCTTCATTAAGGCTGGCTGCAGCAGAAATCGTTAATTCTACTGGTTCTGACTGTTGGGAGTCTTTGGTTGAACATGCCGATAGGGCAATTAATATAAAAATGGCCAAACCAACAAGAATAGGGTTCTTCATTCAATACTTCCTCTCAAGATCTATCAAAGTGTTTATTATTATTATTATACAGAATGAATATTCTTCCTAAAAGTATTGAATAAGAAAAAAACTGCCTGGGCGGCAGTTTTAAGTATTAATTCATCATTGTCCTATGTTGTTTGTACCTATTGAAGTCTGCTTTCTACCTGTTGGCATACTTCATCTGCACTCATCCCGTTAGCTTCAATAACCGAACCTTTTGTAAAGGTATCCTGCATTCCCATAACATTTGAATCTAAGCCAGTTACAACACAGCAATCGCAATTTTGTGCATCGGATTCCTGTCTGAGTTGAACTACATCATGTCCCTTTTCCCTTAATGCTTCTAGAACATCTGTTAAGGATTCTTCTACTCCAATTCTTGCCATACAAAACACCTCCTCCTGTAGATTATCATGCCAAGGTTTCAGTGAATTATTCTGTATAACTCACGATTATCTTCAAAAACTAAAAAAGGAGGTGTTAAAATGGGAAAGCGTAAAAAGGATCCATCCACTATTGGCTTAGCATCACCACAAGTAGAAGGCCAGGGAACAACAACAACAGAGACAGGTACAAGAGAAGCTTCTTCATCACGCAGAAAACAAAAGAAAGACTAACAAAGAAAAGCGGGCATCGAATGCCCGCTTTTCTTTTACTTTATTGATTATACATCTCTGCAACTTGTTTTTGAATTTCACTATTTTCAAGATATTCATCGTAAGTCATTTGTTTATCGACTAATCCATTTGGAGTTAATTCGAATACCCGGTTAGCAATGGTTTGGATAAACTGATGGTCATGTGAAGAAAAGATAAGGGACCCTTTAAAGTTTATCAAGCCATTGTTTAATGCAGTAATGGATTCCAAATCAAGGTGGTTTGTTGGCTCATCAAGAAGTAAAACGTTAGCCCCATTTAACATCATCTTAGAGAGCATGCAACGAACTTTTTCTCCTCCTGAAAGGACGCTTGATTTCTTAAGCACTTCTTCACCAGAAAACAGCATTCTTCCAAGAAAACCTCGTAAGAAACTCTCACTTTCATCTTTTGGAGAGAACTGGCGAAGCCAATCAACCAGATTCAATTCGCTGTTTTCAAAATACTCGGAGTTATCCTTAGGGAAATAAGCTTGTGAAGTGGTAATTCCCCATTTGAAGGTACCGCTGTCAGCTTCCATTTCACCCATTAATATTTTGAAAAGAGTTGTTTTCGCAACTTCATTCGGTCCAACAAGAGCAATTTTATCACCTTTGTTCATAAAAAAGCTTACGTTATTAAGGACTTTTACGCCATCAATTGTTTTTGTTAATCCTTCAACCATTAATAAATCATTTCCAATTTCTCGTTCAGGTGTAAACCCTACGAATGGATAACGACGGGATGAAGGTCGAATGTCGTCTAGTGTAATTTTATCTAATAACTTCTTCCGAGAAGTAGCCTGCTTTGACTTAGAAGCATTCGCACTAAATCGAGCAATAAAAGCCTGAAGCTCTTTAATTTTCTCTTCCTTCTTTTTGTTGGCATCAGAAGTCAGTCTTGTAGCTAGTTGACTTGATTCATACCAGAAATCATAGTTACCAACATAAATTTGAATTTTTCCAAAGTCTAAATCTGCGATATGGGTACAAACTTTATTTAAGAAATGACGGTCATGGGATACGACAATGACTGTGTTTTCAAAGTTTATTAAGAACTCTTCCAACCACTGAATAGCTTTAATATCTAAGTGGTTCGTCGGCTCATCGAGTAGTAATACATCAGGTCTGCCAAAAAGAGCCTGTGCAAGAAGAACCTTTACTTTTTCTGAACCAGTTAATTCAGCCATTTTTTTATAATGTAAGTCTTCACCAATTCCAAGACCTTTTAATAGAATAGCTGCTTCTGGCTCTGCTTCCCAACCGTTTAGTTCAGCAAATTCACCCTCAAGCTCTGCGGCTTTCATTCCATCTTCATCAGTAAAGGGATCTTTCATATAAATGGCATCTTTTTCTTGCATTACTTGAAAAAGTCTTGCATGTCCCATAATAACAGTCTTTAGAACTTCGTGTTCTTCGTATTCAAAATGGTTCTGTTTTAGTACTGCCATCCGTTCGTTTGGACCAAGTTGAACAGTTCCGGTTTGAGATTCAATTTCTCCAGAAAGAATTTTTAAAAATGTTGATTTTCCTGCGCCGTTTGCGCCAATTAGACCATAGCAATTTCCAGGAGTAAATTTAATGTTTACGTCTTCGAATAACTTACGGTCACCATATCTTAAACTTACGTTACTTACAGTTATCATCTATAATATCCTCCAACAGCAAAATATCTACTAATTATACCATTAAAATAGATGAAGAGCGAATTCTTTGTTGAATGGGACATTTTCATAGGAGAATATAAAATAAAATGCAGAAAATTTTTCTAATTTTTTTTCCTAGTTTTCACACTTTATTCATATTTTTGTTGTAGAATTATTTAAAGAAGTATTGAAGGAATAAAGTAGGTGAGAAGTATGTCGAAAAAGCAACTTACTGAACTCGTAAATAAGTTAAAACAGGCGGGAATAAAAGCAAGTTTAACAAAACCCAAGTCCAACTACCTATTATCTCTACAGCAAATAAAAAAGTATCCTTCTTCCGTGAATTAAATAGGTATTAAAAAGCGATTAATCCCAAGGACTAACCGCTTTTTTTATATTCTCTTATTCAATTTCATCCATAATCTCTTCATAGACTTCCTGCTTATCAAACTCTTCTCCCATTGGGAACTTAGAAATATATTTATTATTTCCATCAATCAAATAGGTAAAGGATGTATGAACAAATTGTCCATTACCAGGGTCTTTATATTGAAACTTCAGTGATTCTGCAACCTCCCTAATCTTTTTTTGATCAGCTTTGATATTTTCCTGGTCACCCGTTAGGAAAATCCAATTGTCGGAATTAGGAATTTCGAAAGCATTCATATATTTTTGTAACACTTCAGGTGTGTCTCGGTATGGGTCAATGGTAATCGTAACAAACTCAATTTGTTTACCGAAAACATTACTCTTTTCTAAATCACTCTTTAATTGCACCATCTTTTGGGTAGTAGTGGGACAAATATCTGGACAATTCGTATAAATAAATTCCACAAGTTTTAGTTTTTTATCTTCTCCACAATTGAATGTTTCTCCATTTTGGTTCACTAAAGTGATATTAGCTGGTACTTCAGCACTTGCATCCCGAATTAGAAAAAAAGAAATTCCAGCCGTAATCAATAGGAACAGTGCCAAGCTACTTATAAGATAGATTTTTTTCATAATTTCTCCCTCCTACCTATAAAGATAAAGAAGTTTTTTGTAAAAAGATGTGGACATTTGGTGAACAAACTAGCTTAATACTGGAAAAGCGCGATCTAGTCAATCGTACAATGGGAAACTGGGCAGTTTTCACAATCATTTTCACGTTTAAGAAAATCGAGATTATGAATAATGATTTTTTTATGGTCAATAGAAATAATCTTCTCCTTCTTCAACTCAGTCAGCATCCGACTGACGATTTCCCTTGCAGTACCACAGAAATGAGCTAAATCCTGAGTAGTAATAGGCACGGTGAGATGTATTCCATCCTCTTTGCTCAATCCATAACTGTTTGAAAGTCGAATTAAGGTAGAATAGAGAGCACCTTTTTTTCCAAAGAGCACTAAATCTCTGAATTTAGTCATTGTCCTCCTAATATGGTCATTCATCCACTTGATAAACTGATAGCCGAGATTGCTGTTTTGAAATAATGCTTTTTCGAGGATGTCTAACTGAATGCCCGCCACATGCCCGTCTTCCATTACTCTAGCATTGAAAATATAACGCGGATCCTCAGTAAAGAGTGTCAACTCCCCAACAATGTCATGCCGAGAACATAAGCGTAAATATAGCTCTTGGCCTTCGGCATTCATTTTAGATATTTGTATCCGTCCGGAAAGGATAAGGTACATTTCAGAAGCATGCTGTCCTTCTTGAAACAGAAATGATCCTTTTTTAACTTCAATGATTCTACCGGCACAATGTAAAAGTTCGATTAATTCATTGGTAAGTAGGTTCTCTGTTTGAATATCCGTAGTCATATCTCCCACCTGTTCTAATTATTTGACCTACTCTAATAATAAGTGGTAAACAAGTAATGAAATAGTCAATTAAAAGTCAATTTTGTTAAACATTTTTAACGTTTTACATATACTAAAGGAAAGCAATGGATTCATTTTGACTTTTGTTTCTGATTATTGTATTCTTTAAAAGAGTAAATATTTTCTAAATAAGGGAGTATGTTGTATGTTAGGTGTCGTTCTTAACTAATCCAATCAATTGGATATTTTCATTCCTGTGCAGCCTTGTTCATTTTTCTAAATATGAATGAAGGTTTATTTGAGTACGGTATTGGAATAAAGTTAAGAACAATGGGCATACCAAGCGTACATGATTTTTTCCGTGCTGCTGTGTACAATCCTGTAGACAGTTTTTTTATGGATAAATACTGTATATAAAAACGGGCAAAATACTCGTTTTATTTAGCTTAGCCGCAATGACATTGTTCATTGCGGCTATTTTTATTTTAATTTGGAGGGAAGAACATTGAATAGCCATACATTTAAGGTTTTGGAAGTACAAGAAATTAAGGCGGAAATAGCAGAATTTGCTTTAACAAATGAAGGGAAGGAAAAAATCTATAACTTAGTCCCCTCTACCCATCTGAAACAAATTGAAGCGTGGTTAGATGAAGTTTCTGAAGCTGTTGAGATACTCAAAAAGAGTTCGAGTGTACCTGTCCATGGGCTGGGCGGAATGGAACAAATTTTATCAAAATTAAATAAAGGGACTGCGCTGCGTCCTGATCAGCTATCCAAACTGTATGATTTTTTAGATTGTTGTGGGAAAATGCGCCGGTTTATGAAGGATAAAGAATACTATGCTCCAAGAGTTTCATCATACGTAGCAGTGATTGAGGAGCTTCCCGACCTTGCAGGGGAAATTATTCGTTGTATTCGCAATGGAAAGGTAGATGATTATGCTGCCAAAGAGCTATTGAAAATCAGAAAACAGATAGCTATTCACGAGGAACGGCTTAAAGAAAAAACCATGCAGCTTATCCGCTCCAATAAATATAAATCCTACCTACAAGAGAGCGTTGTCAGCCAAAGAGACGGAAGATATGTGATTCCTATTAAGAAAGAATACCGTAATAAAATTAAAGGGTCTGTGTTAGATACGTCTGCTTCAGGTTCAACCTTATTTATTGAACCCGAAGAAATTGCTGTTTATCAAGAACAATTAACGTGGCTGCTAGCAGATGAGGATATTGAAGTCCAAAAGGTTCTGACTTATTTAACTGGGCTGGTAGAAGAGAAAGAGCAGCAAATTCGTATAGCTATCGAAACCATGGTCCATTATGATTTTTTGTTTGCGAAGGCGAAATATAGCAGGTCTATTAATGGTGCTAAGGTTAAGGTTAATGATGAACAGCAGATAAAGTTGTTACAAGCAAAGCACCCGCTCCTAGGTGAAAAGGCCGTTCCGTTATCATTGGAGATGATGGAGGGGAAAAGTGCACTCGTCATCACTGGTCCAAATACAGGTGGTAAAACAGTAAGTATTAAAACGGTAGGGTTATTGACACTCATGGTACAGTGCGGTATCCATATCCCGGCTTCCGAAGAAAGTAATCTTTGTATATTTCAGCGTATTCTAGTGGATATTGGTGATGGTCAAAGCATTACAGAGAATCTTAGTACGTTTAGCTCACGGATTGTCAACATTATTGATATCCTCAAGAATACCAATGACCAGAGTTTAGTGCTTCTTGACGAGCTTGGTTCCGGCACCGATCCAGGAGAAGGAATGGGTCTTGCAACTGCGATATTAGAACAGCTTTTTCACAAAGGAGCAATGCTTTTAGCCACGACTCATTATAGTGAAATAAAGGAGTTTGCGGAAGAACATCCGGGATTTATTAACGGATCAATGGAATTTGATCTTGAGACACTCAGCCCGACTTATCGGCTAAATATAGGCAGAGGAGGAGAGAGTCAGGCATTTGCAATCGCCTTGAAACTTGGGATTCATCCGAAAATCATTGAGAGAGCACATCAAGTAACATATAAAGAAATCAAAAACTATGCCAATAAGGAAACGGATAGCTGGAAACTGAAGGAATTAGAAAAACAAGTGATTGTTAATAAATACAAAGTTAGAAAAAAAATCAATAATTCTCATGCGGAGATTACTGCATACACCCAAGGGGACAATGTGATGATTTCACCGACAAATGAATTTGGCATTGTTTATAGCGGTCCTGACCAGCTAGGAAACTATATTGTGCAAGTAAAAGGTGAAAAAATAGCCATTAATCATAAAAGAATAAAACTTTATATCGCAGCTGAGGAACTTTACCCCGCTGATTATGATTTTGATATCGTATTTGAGTCGAAAGAGAATCGGAAGAAAAGTAATATACTTTCCAAAAGGCATGATGGTGAAATCGTTATTGAACATAGCGATAAATAAAGAATAAGCCTTCCGAATCGGAAGGCTACCTCTTATTTGCATATTTTTCTGCAAGCAGCTGTTTTACTTGATTATAACTTAAGCCTGACTGGTTATTTAATCTCTTCACTTCTTCAATATCAGTTCCAACCACAGTTAATTTTTTTTCGTTCGTTTTCATATAGATTATTCCTTCCTTATAATGTTTATGGCAAAGATTGTTTTTTTTTTAGCAATGAAAACCACAATTTTGGTACATACTATAAAAAAAGGAGGCGGTTCCCATTTTTTATGGTAAAAGGGCTAAGGATGAAGAAGTTGAAGTAATTTTGCTTGAAACTGAAATCTATTCTTGTATGGATAATGCTTGTATAGGCTGGATGAGAAAGGATTTTGTAACGGACGACTTGCTTTGCCCAATGTGTGGTAACGAAATGGCTACAGAAATTAGAGAGCTTCCGAAAATATAAAGAAGTAAGTATTCAAAAAGACTGTCAAAATAAATGACAGTCTTTTATTCATCTCCAAAATCAAAGAAATGACCCTCAAATGCCTTTTGTACTGATTCAGAAGTAGGAAAGAGCGCATCATCATCTTCAATGACATGAAAGGTCTCGTTTAGGAACAATGCAAGTGCATTAGGATCCTTCGGGTGAGCGACAATTTCTGCAGGTTTGATATTCGCAACAGTTGGTACATGTGGATTTCGATAGATTACAAACACTTCGTCTCCAGGCTTAGCACTAGAAATATCAACAATATCCATATCCATTTACCTTCCTTAATTACAAATTTTCATTCTGCTGGCGAATTTCATCACCGGTTATCATGATATTTGCGTCCTCAAGTTCCTTATGTTGATCAACAGACTCTCCAGGAACATATTTTTCACTAGGATATATACCTCCATGTATGGATGTTTGTTTCTTCTTGGAAGGACTAGATTCCTTACCCATTACAAACACCTCCTTTTAAAAGCTTTCGCTTCTTCGAGCAGGTTTATTCCTTCCTTAATCTTCAATAAAAAAACTCCCCATTCTGAGGAGTGTAGTAACTGTTCCTATTCGTCTTTACTAGCCAGACAGCGATCACATTCCATTAAGTAGCTTTCTGCTTGTTCTTCCATATGCTGCCCACATTGAGGGCATTCTTTTTTTGGCAAAGTGCGGAAAAATTCAACTGGACTAATTAACATTGAAAAAACCTCCTCTTTTTTAATACAGTGTATTAACCTTTATTTTGTTGTAGTACAGCGTGAACAAAAAAATATTTTCTGTCTATTCTTCTCTTTTTGCTAAACAGCGGTCACATTCCATTAAGTAGCTTTCTGCTTGTTCTTCCATATGCTGCCCGCATTCTGGACATTCCTTTTTTGGCAAGGTACGGAAAAATTCAACTGGATTCATTAACACCTAAAGTTCTCCTCCTTTTTTAATACAGTTTATTAACTTTTCATCTGTTGTAGTACAGTATAATCAAAAAAATTAGATTTGTGTAGTCCTTTTTTAAAAATAATTTAATTTTTTTGAAAAATGATACATTTATCCCGCTTTTTCATTTTGTGCACACATGTTCCATATTATTTATGTTTAAACAGGTATATTTGGTTAGAATAATATAAATTCAACAATTTTGTGAACAAAAACACTTCCTTACTGTAATGGTTTACCTTACAATCAAAGTAGAAAGAGATTAGGTATAAGGAGGGGGATGCTGTAAATGGATACAGTATCAGCAGAATTTCATCCATTTTTAATTGTTATCGCCGTCGGATTAACGATCATGGCTTCATATACAGGTTTAGACATGTTTACTTTAATAAAAAATTCAAAGAATAATAAAAGGCTTTTATTTCTTGGCGGCTCTTTAGCAATGGGGGTTGGCATATGGATAATGAATTTCCTTGGGTTAATTGCGGCTGATATAAACCGCTTTTCAAGTTACCAAATACCCCTGACGATTTTGTCCATTGTTATTGGGATTGCCTTTTCAGGGATGGCTTTCATTCCTTTGTTTAGGAGTGTTATTAGAAGAATTCATTTATTTATAGGAAGTTTATTCTTAACGACAGCCGTATTTGCTATTCATATAATAAGTATATATGCAATGAACCTGACGATCGAATACAATGTTCCGCTTTTTATATTTTCTGGACTATTGATATTTGGTTCTTTTTTATTTGCTTTATGGATCCTATTTTCTTCAAAAACCTACTCAAAAGGAAGTCAAACTTGGTTAAAACCAATTAGTGCATTGATAATTTCAGGCGCAGTAGCAGAAGGGCATTTTCTTTTAAAAAGAGCTTCAACCATTATTTCAACCAATAATAACTTAAATGAATCAATCAATGAGGAGACATTTTTAATATATTTAGTTTTATTTGTAACAGTATTAATTATAAGTGGGTTAATTGCTTCAAGTACGTTGATTAGTAAGCAGCTTGCCGAATCCGATACAAACTTGAAGGATATTAAAGCGGCTTTAGATGCTTCGACAATTGTAGCTATTACAGATGCTAAAGGGACGATTCTATTTGTAAATGATAAATTCGAAGAAATCTCTAAATATGGTAAGGAAGAAATTATCGGAGAAAACCATCGTTTGTTAAATTCAGGATATCACTCTAAAGAATTTTTTAAGGAATTGTGGTCAACCATTCAATCCGGCAGGATATGGCGGGGAGAAATTAGAAATAAAGCAAAAGATGGCTCCTTTTATTGGGTGGATACTACCATTGTCCCTTTCTTAGACAAAAAAGGTAATCCGGTACAATATATTGCTATTCGCTCGGACATTACCAATCGAAAGAATGCGGAAAAGGCGCTGTTGGAATCTATTAAAGAAACACGGGATATCACATTTGCGCTCGACCAATCTTCTATCATTGCCATTACTGACCAAAAGGGAAAGATTACCAGTGCGAATGATAAGTTCTGTGAAATTTCGAAATACAGTCGTGAGGAATTACTTGGCGAGGATCACAGGATATTAAATTCTAGCTACCATTCAAAGGATTTTTTCAAGGATCTCTGGCGGACGATTGGTCAGGGAGAGGTTTGGAAAGGCGAAATATGTAACCGTGCTAAAGATGGAACACTTTATTGGGTGGATACAACCATTGTTCCTTTTTTAAATGAGAATGGGAAGCCATATCAATATGTGGCAATTCGAACGGATATTTCTGACCGGAAAAGAGCAGAAGAACATTTAAAAGAATCTATGAAAGATAATATAGACATTCGCTTTGCACTTGACGAATCTACGATTGTGGCATTTACAGACGCCAGAGGAATCATTACAAGTGTAAATGATAAATTCTGTGAAATTTCAAAATACAGCCGTGAAGAGATTATTGGAAAAGATCATAGCATCCTAAATTCTGGGCACCATTCCAAGCTGTTCTTCAAAGATCTATGGAAAACAATTGGGGAAGGAAAAGTCTGGAAGGGGGAAATAAGAAATAAAGCAAAGGATGGAACATATTATTGGGTAGATACAACGATTGTTCCTTTCTTGAATGAAAATGGGAAGCCATACCAATATGTAGCGATTCGTAATGATATTACGGAACGAAAGAAAACAGAAGAATTCCTACATCGTCAAGATAAATTGGCTGCTGTTGGACAATTAGCAGCAGGTGTGGCGCATGAAATCCGAAATCCGCTTACATCGATGAAAGGGTATGCAGAGTTCCTTACATTAGATGAAACAGACCCTGAACGCTTAGAATTTATCAATATCATTCTCGACGAAATTGAACGGGTCAATACAATTGTTGAGGATTTCATGGTATTGGCAAAACCTAAGATGGTGGAACTAGAAGAAAAGAATGTGGTTCCAGTGATTAAAAACGTGGTATCACTGCTTGAATTTGAAGCAAGAAAGAAGCATGTGAAACTTTCATTTGATTGCCCACATGAAATTATCCAGATTGAATGTGACGAAAATCGCTTAAAGCAAGTGTTTTTAAATTTTATCAAAAATGGTATCGAAGCCATGCCGAACGGCGGCGAATTGCATGTTAAAACCATTATCCAGGATAACAAAGTTCAAATTTCAATCCAAGACACAGGTGTCGGTATACCAAAAGAAAAACTAAAACAGCTTGGTGAACCATTCTATACAACGAAGAAAAATGGAAACGGCCTAGGATTAATGGTCAGTTTTAAAATTATTGAAAATCATAATGGAAAAGTGTTCGTTGAAAGTGAACCAAATAAAGGAACCACCTTCAATATCCTTTTGCCAGCAAAACCAGCATGATGAAAATGGAAGATCCGCTCTTCCGTTTTTTTTTATTGCAATTTTTCAAAAAATAGACAATTATTTTTAAAAAAATATAAGCTACTTTTAGGTTGAATAGATTAATATGTTTATATAAGGTAACAATGTTCAATTTGGGAGGGGAAACTTTGGGAGAAGCAAATTTCGTCAAAACTATTTGCGGTTACTGCGGTACAGGCTGCGGTTTAGTGCTTGAAGTAAAAGATAATCGAATTATGAAGATTCGCGGTGACAAAGCGGCACCAGTAAACAAAGGCCAAACCTGTGTAAAAGGTGCATTTGCTTATGAATATGTCCACTCGAACAAAAGATTATTCAATCCACTTATTCGTAAAGCAGGGCAATTAGTAGAAGCAACCTGGGATGAGGCATATCAATTTATTGCTGACAAGTTATCTAATATTAGAGAAACATGGGGACCAAATGCGATATCGATGTTTGCCTGTGCTAGAACAACCAATGAATCTAATTACATTACACAAAAGTTTATGAGAACAGTAATCGGCAGTAATAATATCGATGGATGTAACCGTACCTGACACGCACCAAGTGTTGCCGGTCTGGCAACTGTATTTGGAAGCGGTTTCCCGACGAATACGTTAGAGGATTTTGACAGAGCAGAGGTCTTGCTGCTAATGGGATCAAACACAACAGAGGCTCATCCTATTATTGCGAATCGTATAAAAAAAGCAATAAAGAATGGTCTCAAGGTAATTGTCATTGATCCGAGAAAAATTGACATGGTTAAATTTGCTCACCGTCATCTGCAAATCAATGTCGGGACAGATATCGCTCTCATAAATGCCTTCCTTCGGGTAATTATAAAAGAAAAATTATTTAATGAAAAATTCATTGAGCAATTTACGATCGATTTTGAGTCATTAAAAAAACAAGTAGAAATGTACACACCTGAATATGCTGCTACCATTACTGGCTTGAATGCAGAGGATATTGTAGCAACAGCGAGGGAATATGCGAATTCAAGTAGTTCAATGATAGCTTATACTCTAGGAATTACAGAGCACCATTGTGGTGTTAATAATGTCTTTGATATAGCGAATCTTGCGCTATTAACAGGCAATATAGGTAAGCAGGGGACAGGTATTATGCCTTTACGCGGACAAAATAATGTCCAAGGCGCAGGTGATATGGGATGTTTGCCAAACCAATTGGCTGGAGCGATGAGTTTAGTCAATGATGAGTACCGTGAACGTTATGAGAAGGGATGGAATGTCATCCTCAACCCTAATGTAGGTGATACACAAACGAGAACCTTTGACAGACTAGAAAATGGTGAACTAAAGGCGCTTTATATCATAGGCGAAAATCCATTACTTGCGGATGTTCATATGAATCATACGAAGGAGCTAATGAAAAAGCTCGATTTGTTAATTGTGCAGGATATTTTCTTAACTGAAACTGCACAAATGGCGGATGTTGTTCTTCCTGCGTGTTCATGGGGAGAGGTGGATGGAACCTATACCAATACAGACAGGAGAATTCAAAGAGTCCGCAAAGCAGTTGATCCTGGTGTGAACGTTAAAGAAGATTGGGTTATTCTATGTGAACTTTCAACGATAATGGGTTATCCAATGAACTATTCGAATAGTGAGGAAATCTGGAATGAAGTGAGAAAGCTTGCCTGGGAGATGTATGGCGGTATTTCTTATGAACGACTCGAGAAAGAATACAGCATCCATTATCCATGTCCTACGGAGGATCATCCAGGAACATTTGTCATGCATGAGAGATTTCACAATCAGGAGACAAATGCAAAAAAATCACCATTTGTTCCAGTAGATTTCACACCACCATTGGAGCTTCCTGATCAAGAGTATCCATTTACATTAACAACTGGAAGACGTTATGAGTCCTATAACACACATTCACAGACTCGTTATTATGCAGCAGGAGTTAAAGTGAAGCAGACAGAAGAAACAGTTGATATTCATCCGGACGATGCCCAAGCACTTGGGATATCTGACGGTGATGTCGTTGAAGTTCGATCTCGAAGAGGAGAGTTAAGGGTTAAGGCGAAAATTACGGATCAAGTCGTTCCGGGACTTGTATTCATGAGCTTCCATTGGAGTGAAACACCAACGAATGTTTTAACATTAAACGAATATGACCCGATATCAGGGACAGCAGAATATAAAGCATGTGCTGTAGCTATTTCACGGATATAAACAGGAAGCGCGGAATTAATTTTCCGTGCTTTTTATCTACATCAAAAAAAAACAAGCCGGGGATTATCCGACTTGTTTAACCAATTGCTTAACCTCTGTTGTTTTTCTTTGGTAATAGAAATAGTTTAATACAAACGCAATGACATAAAAACCAATGAAGAAATAGAATGCTGTTACGTATGAACCTGTAGTATTAATACTCCAGCCAAAAAGCTTAGGAATTAAGAATGAGCCATAAGCTGCAAATGCTGCAGAGAAACCAATAACAGGTGCTGCTTCTTTAGGTATGAAAATCGTTGGAATCATCTGGAACGTTGATCCAGAGCCAATACCAGAAGCAAGGAATAAAACCAGGAATGATCCTAAGAAACCAGCAAACTGATTAAGATTTAAGAAGTAAATAACTCCTATTGCACCAATGGCCATAACCACAAATACATAAGCTGTTACTCTAGCACCACCGAATTTATCAGCCATCCAGCCGCCAACAGGTCTTGCAGCAGCTGCAACCAAAGCGCCAAGGAAGGCAAGTGAAATATATTCAGGGAACTGTGATTTTAATAGAAGCGGGAATGCTGCTGAATAGCCAATAAATGAACCAAATGTTGCGATATAAAGTACTGTCATAATCCAAGTGTGCTTACGTTTTACAATAACAAACTGATCTGCAACAGATTGTTTTGCACTTGGTACATTATCCATTTTAAAATAAGCAAGAATTGTCATGATAACGATTGGAATAACCCAGATGAATGCTGCATTTTGTAACCATATTTGTTGACCATTTGCTAATACTTGACCTTTACCAGCAAATGCGAAAGCACCAGTTGTAACGATTAATGGTGTAACAAATTGTACGACTGAAACTCCCATGTTTCCTAAACCGCCGTTAATACCTAAGGCTGTTCCTTTTTCTTTTTTCGGGAAGAAAAAGCTAATATTTGCCGAAGAAGAAGAGAAGTTACCTCCACCAAGTCCACAAAGTGCTGCTAACAATAACATAATCGAAAATGGTGTATCAGGATTTTGTACCGCGAATCCAATTCCAATAGCGGGAATGGTTAAGATTCCTGTTGAAATGACTGTCCAGTTTTTTCCGCCTATCGAACCGACTGCAAAGGTATAAACAAATCGAAGGGTTGCTCCGACAAGTCCTGGGATTGCTGCTAATGTGAATAATTGTTCATCTGTAAAAGTAAAGCCAATATCATTTAGTCTAATCGCCACTACAGACCAAATCTGCCAAACAATAAATGCAAGCATTAATGATGGAACAGAAATCCATAGATTACGCTTAGCGTGTTTTTTTCCTTCTGCGTTCCAAAACTTTTCATCCTCAGGATTCCAATAATTAATTCGTGCCATAGTTATCTCTCCCCTAAATCCATTTTTTTTAAAAGTAGATGTTCTTTGTGTTTTCACTATAATGCACATGCTAACAAGATTTTTGTGACGTACGTCACAAAATTAGTGAAGGAACTGTGAACTTAGGGTGAAAGTCAAAAAGTTGTAATAATTTACGCTGAATCTGCATTTTTTTGGATAAAAATAGACCCTCGCAAGGAAGGTCTTATTTCTTTTGGTCATCCACTTCATGAAACATAGCAACATAATTCTTTGTTTCTCCACTGTCATCTTTAATTGCCGTAATGGTTAACCATTCTTGATAGATTTCTTGGTTTTTTCGTTTGTTCCAAATAAACCCTTCCCAGTAGCCTGCATCAATCAAACTATCCCACATCTTTTTATAAAATGAATTATCATGTTCTCCTGATTGAAGTACACTAGGTGTTTTACCGATCACTTCATCCATTGTGTATCCGGTAATTTTGGTAAAAGCGGGATTCACACTTTGAATAATTCCATTTTTATCGGTAACAGTTATTCCGTCTCTAGCATTATTGACAATTTTTGCGGAAATATCCTGCTTTTCACGGAAGTAGAGCCAGACGACTAATATTGAACTGGCTAATGAAAACTCTGAAAGCGACATGAAGCCGATAGCATAATGTCCAGTCCAATTAAAGAGAATGGTCAAGATGATTGGCGGAAAAAAGCCTCCAAGCCCACCCATTGCAGAAACAATACCATTTACGATTCCTGCTTGTTTCGAAAAATATAAAGGTACTAATTTGAAAATTGTTCCATTTCCAAGTCCTGCACAAATAGCAACGAATAAACATCCAAATGAATAAATGGGCAGAGATGGAGTAAATGCCAATAGGAAACCGGCAAAAGTCAGTCCAGTGAAAACACCCATTAAAATAAAAAATGGATTTAACTTATCTCCAAGCCACCCACCGATTGGCCTAAAAACAGTGGCTAATGCAATAAATCCTGCTGTGCGTAACCCGGCATCCACTTTCTCCAAATCAAAATGATTGACTAAGAATGAGGGCAAATAGATCGTGAATGCAACGAACGACCCGAACGTGATGAAATAAAATAAACTTAAAAACCATAACTTTTCATTTTTATAAACTTCTTTAATTTGGTTTGTTAATGGATTGTTAACTTTTCTCTCATTCTTATCCCCGAAAAGAAAATTCAAGATAGCAAAGATCAAGACAACAACAAGGAATATTAGGATGGTCGTTCTCCAGCCAAATGCATTTGCTAGAACGGGTGAAGCGAAAGAAGTAAGTGCAGTTCCAATATTTCCAGCACCATAAATTCCATTTATAAAGCCATGTTTTTCTTTTGGGTAATATTTAGGCAGTGAAGTAACACCGATTGAAAAAACTGCTCCGCCAATACCGAGCAACAATCCACCCAAAATTAACATAAATAACGAGTTAGCAATACTTAGAATCCCGATTGGCAGCAATAAAATAATAAAACTAATTGTAAATATTGACCTGGCACCAAATCGATTTGTCCAATAACCAATTGGAACTCTTAATATAGAACCAAGAATTACTGGTACTGCGGTTGCCAGGGATATTTGAGTTGATGATAGTTTGATATCTGCTTGAATGTAAGGCATGAGTGAGGAAATTAGAACCCAGACCATAAAACCAGCCACAAGGCTTGTGGTTTGAAGAAATAATTGTTTTGCACCTTGAGACATTCGAAAATCCCCCTTTATTTCCAATAAGTGTAGTATTTCCATAAAAATGCTAAACAACAGATGTTTTTTATGCAGATAGACCATTTGGTAAATTTTTCTTAGTGTATTATAGAACAATTTTCGAAATTTAACTGTGAGTTATGACACTAAACTATTAATATAGTATTAAATTCTTTTAAAAATGGAAAATAACTCCTCATTCGTGTAATATCATACTCAAATCATAATACAAAGGAAAGGTTAATCCATATAACATGTATAGGTCGGAGGGAGTTTTATGAAATTTCAAGAAAAAGAAACATTTGATGAACAGTTAGAGTTGATGAACAGTCTATCAAAACTATTTTTTGCAAGAGCTCATCAGGTTGATATTGAGGGAAGTTTTCCATTTGAAAATATTCAAGATTTAAAAAATACAGGGTATACCTCCTTAACTGTTCCTAAGAAGTATGGTGGAAATGAAATATCCCTATATGACATGCTTCGCTTCCAAGAAAAAATTGCTGAGGGGGACGGAGCGACGGCATTATCAATTGGCTGGCATATGGGGATTATCAAAAACCTCTCAGAAAAAAATTCTTGGAATGAAAGGATTTTTAAAAAGATCTGTGCAGACGTTTTAAATGGTTCCTTAATCAATAGTGCAGCAACAGAGCCTAGAACAGGAAGTCCAACCCGAGGTGGCAGACCTGAAACCACTGCACAAAAAGAAGGAAATCATTGGATTATAAATGGTAGAAAAACTTTTACCACTATGGCACCTGTTTTAGATTACTTCATTGTTAGTGCTACTTTAAAAGATACAGAACAGGTAGGAAACTTCCTTATTCCCAGATCTACAAAGGGGATTGTGATTGAAGAAACCTGGGATAGTATTGCCCTTCGAGGAACAGGAAGTCATGATTTAATCTTGCAAAATGTATCCGTATCAGATGAATATTTTGTAGAACAGATTGGAATTGACGGGAAGAAAGCAAGTGGCTGGCTTCTGCATATTCCAGCTTGTTATCTTGGAATTGCAAAAGCAGCAAAAAAATATGCGATAGAATTTGCGTTAGAATATTCTCCTAATAGTGTAGGGGGTTCAATCATTGAATTACCGAACGTTCGACAAAAAATAGGAGAAATGGAATTGAAATTGATGGAATCAGAATATTTCCTACATTCCGTTGCGAAACAATGGGATGATTCTGATGAACAGGGTAGAGGGAAAATGGGTCCTATCCTAGGGGCTGCAAAATTAACGGTTACAAATAATGCTATCACAGTTGTGGATTTGGCAATGAGATTAGTGGGGGCAAGAAGTTTATCATTGAAAAATCCACTTCAGCGGTACTATCGAGATGTGAGAGCTGGACTTCACAACCCGCCGATGGACGATATGACCATCCAGATTTTAGCAAGCCACGCCATCAAACAATCTGATTAAATTTTACTCACCTTGAACATTTTAACTATAAGGGGTGAAGACAATGCCAAGAGGTAAGGAATTAAGCCAGCTTCCTAAGTCTAATACCAAAATAGACGTAGGCACAAATAAAAGAGAGGTCCTTGGTAAAGGTTATGATCAACAGATTAAACCGCAGCCAAGCGACATAAATAAAGAAAACGAAGACATGATATAGGCGTAAAACCGGCCGGCATAAAAAAATACCTCCACCTTTTTTTAAGGTGGAGGTATTTTTATTCTTCGATAAGTTCTCCAATTTCAACGCTAGATCGTTCTTCAAGCGGTCCTCTTAGATGAACGGTTGCGGTCCTTCCGTCCTCATTTAACTGATCAATCCAAACGGAAGCCCCATTATACTTCACTTCAATATCTGCAGAAGACGATAGAATTTGCTTTACGCGATTAACATTCATTACTTTCCCTCCTCTGTACATTTGTCATTTTATTTTTACCTTTATGTGGGATTTAATTCGTTTTAATTGTAATCGCTTTCTTCTATATAAATAGTTCTAAAAGGATAGCTTGTATTATATTCTGTAAAAGATAAGACTAAAATCATATTGCATGCCCTAAAGTTACAGTTTATGATTACTTAGAAAAAGATTCGCTCAAAAAAAATGAAACTTAATGAGCTTCTCACCGTCTTATATAAAGAAGTTCATATCATCTTAAGGATAAATGAATAAATTTTAAGCTTACAGATGAAATTGACCTGGCATTCCATAATTTAATTTACTACCTGATTATTGTGAAAATTGACGAAAGAAAATTGGGTATTAATGGGAAGGGTTTTGTTTTTATTTTTATAGAAATATGTTATAGTTATTGAGGTTCGTTTACCGAAGGGTCATTGGTAAGTGAGAGGAGAAATAGAAATGAAAAAGATTAAAATGCCTAAAATAAAAAATAATGGATCGATTGCTTTCTTTGCAATTGCTGTTGTTTTATTCTGGCTAAAAACATATGCAGCTTATCAAATTGAATTCACACTTGGAATTGATAATAACCTACAAAAGTTCCTTTTATTTATTAACCCGCTAAGTTCGGCACTGTTCTTTTTTGGCTTAGCATTACTGTTCAAAAAGCGTATGAAATTAGTAATTATTATAACGAACTTTATTTTGTCGTTTTTATTGTACGCGAATATTGCTTATTACAGATTCTTTAGTGATTTTATTACGGTACCGGTATTGATGTCGACGAAAACCAATGCAGGACAATTGGGAGACAGTGCCCTTTCATTAATGTCACCATTTGATTTCTTATACTTCTTAGATTTCTTTATATTAATAATTCTTGCTACTACTGTTTTTAAGAAGGCTGTGGTGGAACATAAAAGGTCATTTAAAGTGGTCCTATTGTTTGCTGTCACTGTATTCTTATTTAATCTTGGTTTGGCAGAAAAAGATCGTCCACAGCTATTAAGTCGTTCATTTGATCGGAATTACCTGGTAAAATATTTAGGTGCCTATAACTTTACCATCTATGATGTTATTCAAAACATTAAATCTTCAGGTCAGCGTGCACTTGCAGACAGCAGTGATATTACGGATGTCGAGAATTACCGGAAAGCTAATTTCTCAAGCCCTAATCCTGAATATTTTGCTAAGGCAGAGGGAATGAATGTAGTCTATATTGCCATGGAATCACTTCAGAGCTTTGCGATTGATTATAAAATGCCAGATGGACAGGAAGTAACACCTTTCTTGAATTCCTTAGTACATGGGAATGAAGCCTTTTATTTTGAGAATTTCTTTCACCAGACTGGTCAGGGAAAGACATCAGATGCAGAATTCTTGATGGAAAATGGATTATATCCAATGGCTCAAGGTGCTGTATTTGTCAACAAAGCACAAAATACCTACCAGGCTATGCCGGCGATTTTAAAAGGTAATGGTTATTATTCCGCTTCGTTCCATGGGAATTATAAAACATTCTGGAACCGAAACGTAATGTACAAGGCTTTAGGATACGATCAATTTTTTGACGCGGAATATTACAATATGACGGATGAAAACACTAAGAATTATGGTTTAAAGGATAAGCCATTTTTTACTGAATCAATGCCATTACTTAAGAGCTTACCACAGCCGTTCTATACAAAGTTTTTAACTCTCTCAAACCATTTTCCATTTGAAATGGATCCTGAGGATACAGAGTTTCCTGCTGGCGACACTGGCGACAAAGTGGTTGACCAGTATTTCCAGGCAGCGCACTATATGGATGAAGCGATTGAACAATTCTTTAATGATCTAAAAGCTTCAGGTTTATACGATAATACAGTTATTGTTATGTATGGTGACCATTACGGTATTTCGGAAAATCATAACGAAGCAATGGCAAAAGTACTTGGTGTTGAGGAAATCACTCCAACATTAAATACCGGCTTACAGCGCGTTCCTTTATTTATTCACGTTCCTGGAGTAAAGGGTGGAGTTCAGCAGCAATATGGAGGTCAGGCAGACGTTCGTTCAACAATCCTACACTTATTAGGAATTGATACAAAAGACTATATGGAACTGGGGTCTGATTTACTATCTCCAGACCACCGGAATTGGGCTTTATTTAGGAATGGTGATTTTGTTTCCCCTGAAATTGTTCAGGTCAAGGGTAAATGCTACAGTAACGTAACGGGAGAATTACTCGAAGGTACAGAAGCATGTAAGGAAATAGCAGATAAAGCAGCTGCAGAGCTTCAAATATCTGATGAAATTGTTTATAAAGACCTTTTACGCTTTTACGAACCTGAGGGATATACCCCTATAAATCCAAACGACTTCGAATATTTAGCTCCAAAAGCTAAAAAAGAGGTAAAGGACACAGAAGGTATAACGGATACTGATAGTACTGATTCTCTGGAAGGTACAAGTGAAACAGAGACGGAAACAGAAAGTATAAAAACATCCGAAACTGCAAATGAATAATAAATGAATATAAAAGTAAAGAGGGGCTTTCATTAATTATGAAGGCTTCTTTTTTTATTAGTTTGGGTGAATAAATATGTAGCTTTGGGATTATGTTTATAATATAATGAATAATAAAAAAATTGCATGCTGCATGGAGTGGAGGAGATTGATATGAGGGATGTAAGGTTAATTAACATATTTGAACATCATATAGCACAAAAATACTTGAATCGATCTGGAATTGCCCATGCAATTGCTGTTGCATATCATGCCTTTCATTTAGCAAAAGAACATAAACTGGATATTGATACAGCTGCAAAGGCGGGGCTTTTACATGATATGGGGCATTACACGTGGTATAAGAATGGAAAATGGGATTATGATTTATATAAACAAAATGATATACATCCGATAAAAGGGGCTGAGAGAGCACACAAATTATTAATCCGTCTTGGTGAAAATCCAGTAAGGGCAAAGAGTATTGCTCTAGCCATACTTTTTCATACCGATTCATTTTTACCATCAAACGATATTGTGCGTACACCACTGCAGCAAATTGTAAAATGGGCGGATGAAAAAGACGAAGAAGAGGGTGGAATGCACCATTATCGAAGCATTGATTATGATCGTGCAAAACAAAGTATTATGCGTTTAGATGACTTGATCGATACTGAATTAGAAAATAAGGCTGAACATGATTGAATAGAAAAAGCTGTGCTCCTGGCACAGCTTTGAAAGAAAATATGTACTATACCCGACGGAATCCTTCCTCTTGTAAAAACTCTTCTGCTTCACCGTAGGTATCGAAGCTTTCTTCAAGGTTTAATCCAAAGTAAATATTCCAAGTATCGTTTTCATTAATTACGATTAGATGATGTTTTTCGTCGTTCACCCATCGTTCTTCCACCTGATTACCTATAATCGCTTCTTCTGCAAGTGATTTTTCTACAGGTAATAAGGATTCAATCGACTCCTTAATCAATTTCTGTAATTCATCCGCAGAAAAGTCACGAATATTCACCATTCCTTTGTCATCTGTTTGATAGGAATCTAGGTTTCCTGCATAAACAAATCCGTTTCCATTTGGATGAAGATGATAAACCACATTTTTCTTGTCAGATGCGCTGCTTGGCAGCTGGAAATTCACACGTTTAAGTGAGACGTCTTTTCGTTCTAGTTCAGGGAATGTTTCAATTATGGCTAATTTTTCATTAAAAGTAAGCATAGGTGCCTCCAATATTTGTTGTAATGTTACTATCATACAGATAGTTTAACTGAAGATACAACAAATTATTTAAAAAGACTTCAGCACCTAAATGCTGAAGCCCGTTTCTGATTAATTAATATCCGCCCCCAATAAATGCAGATCCGACAATAATTAATAGAATAAATAAAACAACAATTAGTGCAAATGCATTGTTGTTGCCACCTTGTTGACCCATACCATCTCCACCTCCATCGATCGTTATCTAACTTTAATTTATGATAGTAGGGATTAGAAAGCTTGGACGATATTCATGGTTGGATTATTTTTTTCTAAAAAAACCATTGAATGGAAAATGAAGTCATGTTAACATAATGTAAATACATAAAAACGATTTTTGGAGGAGCCTGTCACCAAGGGATAACTATGTCCCTTAGTGACAGGCTCTTTTTGAATTTCTAAAAAATTGAAATTCAAACTAATGAAAAGATTTGAGAGGTGGAATGATAGTGAAGAGCTAGAATTAAAATTTATAAGTTAGCTGACTACCTAATGGGGTGGTATCTCAGAAATAAGGAGGTTTTGGTATGTCTTCTCTACACTTAGCGATTGTAGCACCATTAGTCCTGTCTATTTTTATTCCGCTATTTTACAGAATATTTCGTCAGATACATACAGGATGGTTTGTGCTGCCGTTACCTATTATATTGTTCGTCTATTTCCTCACTTTCCTTCCGGAAACGATGAGGGGGCAATCATTAATTGAAATGTTTAACTGGATCCCGTCTTTAGGGATTAATTTTACAGCAAAAGTTGATGGACTTGGACTTTTATTTACCCTGCTAATTACTGGGATTGGAGCCTTGGTTGTGCTTTATTCCATCTATTATCTAGCGAAGAATAAAGAAAAACTCAACCACTTTTATGTATATTTACTGCTCTTCATGGGTGCCATGCTAGGGGTTGTCTTATCGGATAACTTAATTGTCATGTATGGATTTTGGGAGCTAACAAGCTTTTCATCCTTTCTTTTAATTGGTTACTGGCACGAACGAGATAAATCTCGTTATGGTGCACAGAAATCAATGCTCATCACGGTTTTTGGCGGACTCGCCATGCTAGGAGGAATAATCCTTCTTTACATTATGGCAGGAACCTTTAGCGTTACAGAATTGATTATACAAGCTGATGATATCTTTAACCACGCATTATTTGTGCCTGCATTATTATGTGTTTTACTGGGTGCTTTTACAAAATCTGCCCAATTTCCATTCTATATTTGGCTTCCGGACGCAATGGAAGCCCCTACACCTGTGAGTGCTTATTTACACTCGGCAACAATGGTCAAGGCAGGAATTTATTTAGTAGCACGTTTTACTCCAGTGTTCGGAGAGCATTTACTGTGGTTCTGGCTAGTAACGAGTGTGGGGATACTTACCTTGATATGGGGTTCCTTATTTGCGGTGAAACAGACCGATCTAAAGGCGATTTTAGCCTTTTCTACCGTCAGCCAATTAGGTCTTATCATGTCATTGCTTGGTGCTGGATCAGCAGCTCTACATTATGAATTCTTGGATGAAAACATCTATACAGTAGCTGTAACGGCAGCTATTTTTCACTTAATCAACCATGCAACCTTTAAAGGAAGCTTGTTCATGGCAGCAGGGATTATTGACCATGAAACAGGGACAAGGGATATTCGCAAATTGGGCGGGTTGATGCATTTTATGCCGATTACGTTTACCATTTCTATTATTGGTGCATTCTCAATGGCTGGGCTTCCACCATTTAATGGATTTTTAAGTAAAGAAATGTTTTTTACAGCGATGGTTCATGTGACGGAAATGGATTTATTTAATCTTGAATTATGGGGGTTTTTATTCCCAGTGCTTGCATGGATTGCCAGCGTTTTTACTTTTGTTTATAGCATGATTCTTGTTTTTAAAGTTTTTACAGGTAAGTATCAGCCGGAGAAACTTGATAAAAAACCACATGAAGCGCCAATGGGTTTACTGATTTCACCGGTTATATTAGTGTCTCTTGTGATTATTTTCGGTTTTTTCCCAAACCTTTTATCAGATAGTCTCATTTCGCCTGCTATGGCTTCGGTTCTTCCAAGTCTGATAGGGGTGGGAGAAGAATTTATGGTTCACATTTCATTCTGGCATGGACTTAACATTGAACTGTTCATGACACTAGGGGTAATTATTTTAGGAATGATCCTTTTCCAAACACATCATAGGTGGAAGAAAGTTTATGATGTGATTCCAGAGAAGCTTTCTCTTAATCGATTTTATGACTCCTTACTAGAAGGGATACAATCAGCCTCCGATAAGGTAACAAAAACCTATATGAATGGTTCGATTAGGTCATATCTTGTATATATATTTGCGTTCTTTATTGTTATTCTTGCAACGACCCTTTTTGGAAAGGATGCCTTTACGATAAATACAAGCAATGTTTCCTCGATAGGAGTATACGAAGTCGCCCTTGCCATTCTTGTTGTGTTGAGTTCGATTTGCATTCTTTTTGCTAAATCAAGAATGACTTCTATTATTCTACTTGGTGCTGTTGGTTATACGGTTTCTTTATTCTATGTTCTCTTTAGAGCTCCTGATTTAGCATTAACTCAGCTTGTTATTGAAACGATTTCGGTTGCCTTATTCTTGGTGTGCTTCTATCATTTACCGAAATTAAGAAAAATTGAGACTAGAATTAGATTTAGACTTACGAATGCCCTTATCTCTGTCGGAGTAGGTGCAGTTGTAACCTTAATCGCACTTTCAGCTCATAGCAGTAAGCTATTTGATTCTATATCAAAGTATTACGTGGAGAATACGTATACAGAGGCTGCAGGCAAGAACATGGTAAACGTCATTCTCGTTGATTTTCGCGGCTTTGACACACTCTTTGAAATCACTGTATTGGCCATTGCTTCTTTAGGAATATTTGGCATGATCAAATTGAGATTAAATGGGAGGAAAGAAGGATGAGAAAAACTAACAATATCATACTAGAAACAGCCGTAAAAGTTCTTCTCTTCTTTATTGGTCTCTACTCAGTCTATATTTTTACAGCGGGTCATTATTATCCCGGTGGAGGGTTTATTGGAGGGCTTATGACAGCTGGGGCGATTGTTCTCCTATTAATAACCTATGATATCAAAACGGTCGCAAACATTTTACCAATAAACTACCGTATTCTTACGGCGATTGGGTTGCTATTTGCCATTGGAACAAGTGCGGGTTCTCTCATCTTTGATGTTCCATTTTTAACCCACGCATTTGGGGATGTTCACTTACCACTTCTGGGTGACCTATCTCTACATACAGCAACCCTTTTTGATTTGGGAGTGTACTTTGTTGTTGTCGGAGTGACGATGACCATTATTCAAACGATAGGGGAGGATGAATAATGGAAATCTTAATGGCATTTGTTATTGGCATTCTATTTATGACCGCCACCTATTTAATGCTTTCAAAAAGTCTATTACGTATTATCGTCGGTACTGGACTATTAAGCCATGGTGCTCATCTCTTAATTCTTACAATGGGTGGATTAAAGCGAGGTTCTGCTCCAATTCTAGGGGGAAATGCAGAAAGCTATACAGATCCGTTGCCTCAGGCGTTAATTTTAACAGCCATTGTAATCAGCTTTGGTGTGACAGCATTTTTCTTAGTATTGGCTTATCGATCCTATCAAGAGTTGGGGACAGATAATGTGGAAGAAATGAGGGGAACCGAGAAAGATGACTAACTTAATCATTTTACCTATATTAATCCCCTTATTGACAGGGGTAATATTGATTTTTCTAAATAAAAGAATCACAGGTCAGCGAGTTGTAGCAATGATTTCTTCAATAAGCACAATGATTGTTGCAGGGTTCATTGTACAAAAGGTACGAACTGATGGAATTCAATCGCTTAATGTAAGCAGTTGGGATGCTCCATATGGGATTACATTAGTATCTGACATGTTTTCAGCACTTTTAGTACTTACAACAAGTCTTATTGCTTTCGTATGTTTATTGTACTCCTTTAAATCGATTGGAGAGGAACGTGAAAAATATTACTACTATGCCGTTTTCAACTTTTTATTAGTAGGGGTGAACGGAGCTTTTACAACAGGTGATATCTTTAACCTATTTGTGTTTTTTGAGGTTATGCTCATGTCTTCCTATGTTTTGTTAGTACTTGGGGGAACTAAGTTACAACTTAGAGAATCCATTAAGTATTTACTTGTTAATGTAATATCATCAGCATTATTTGTTGTGGCGGTTGCCTATTTATATTCCGTAGTCGGCACGCTAAATATGGCTCATATTTCTAGTCGAATCAATGAAATTAGTGTAAATGGGATGCCAGGAATATTAACAGTTATTGCTGTGTTGTTTTTAATTGTTTTTGGTTTAAAAGGAGCGATTTTTCCGCTTTACTTTTGGATGCCGGGATCATATTACGCGCCACCTGCCCCTGTATTAGCACTTTTCGGTGCTTTATTGACAAAAGTCGGTGTGTATTCGATTACAAGAACTTATACGCTTTTCTTTTATCATGATAAGGACGTTTTTGGTATTCTTTCCATTCTGGCGATTTTGTCCATTGTGTTCGGTGTTATTGGGGCAATTGCTTTCTGGGATATCAAGAACATTATTATTTATAATATCATCATCGCCGTAGGTGTGATTCTTTATGGGGTTTCTGTCTTGAACACAAATTCCATATCAGGTGCTGTTTACTATCTGATTCACGATATGCTTATTAAAGCAGCGTTATTTCTGCTAATAGGGATTGTCATTTCGATTACCGGAACTAGTAATTTAAGAAATATGAGCGGGCTAATTACCCGTTATCCAGGTCTTGGTTGGACTTTCTTTATTGCAGTTTTAGCGCTGGCAGGAATTCCTCCATTGAGTGGTTTTGTTGGCAAGATCCTTATTGTGCAGGGGGGATTTGAAGGAGGGAGTTTTATTGGCGCCTTCATTACATTGATGTCCAGTTTACTTGTTCTTTTTTCGGTGATGAAAATCTTTATTAACGGTTTTTGGGGTAAGGACCGTACTTACCATGGAGAGGAAAAAGCCCCTGTCAGACGATTGCTTATTGCTCCTGTTATGTTAGTCGTGATTTCTGGTCTTTACGGAATGGGTTCTGAATCCATATTGCCGTATATTTCTCAGGCAGCTGATACCTTGATAGATCCCAAGGTATATATTGATGCTGTCTTAAAGGAGTGAATAAGTTTTGGCATTTCAAATTTTATTGAATGTGGTATTAGCCCTTTTATGGATGTTTATTAAGGTTTCCTACGATCCCGTTAGTTTTCTAAAAGGCTATATTTTTGGACTCCTTGTCATATTTGTGCTAAGACGTTACTTCCATAGCCGTTTTTATTTACTTCGATTATGGTCCTTTATAAAACTTATCTTTATTTTTATTAAAGAACTGATTTTGTCTAACATAGCTATTGTGAAAATTGTTTTAAAACCAAAATTAGATATGAGACCGGCTATTTTTGCAATGGACACAGCTCTAACGAAAGATTGGCAAATCACGTTACTATCAAGTTTAATTACATTAACGCCAGGAACATTAGTGATTGATGTTTCAGAAGATAATAAGACTCTATTTATTCATGCGATGAATATTGGGGAAGTAGAAGATGAAATAAACAGTATTAAAAATTCCTTTGAAAAGGCTATCTTGGAGGTGAGCAGGTAATGATAGAAATCATTATTCGAATAGCTTTGTTAATCTGCTCTATTTCGATGCTTGGGTTAATTTATCGGGTAATAAAAGGTCCCAGTGTCGCTGACCGAGTGATTGCATTAGATGCAATTGGTGTGAATCTTGTTGCCATTACAGCATTGATATCAGTCGTTTTAAACTCTCATTCTTTTCTCGAAATCATTCTTTTAATCGGTATTCTTGCATTTATCGGTACAGTGGCGTTTGCCAAGTTTTTGGAAAAGGGGGTTATTATCGAACGTGAGCGTAATCATTGATTTTCTCATTGGATTTTTTATCTTAGTTGGATCCCTGTTTTGCCTAATTGCCACTATTGGAGTGATTAGACTCCCTGATGTTTATACAAGAAATCATGCCGCCTCCAAAGCTGCTACATTAGGGGTAATGTCAATTCTATTGGGAACTTTTCTATACTTTTATGCACTTGAAGGTCATTTTAATTCAAGGCTTATCTTAGGAATTATCTTCCTCTTTATGACTTCCCCTATTTCTGGTCATTTAATTAACAGAGCAGCTTATAATTCAGGTGTAAAACTTTGGGATAAAAGTGTAAGAGACGACTTGAAAGTATATAATAAAAAGGTATTGGAGAAATCAACTTTAGATTAATTTCATAAATAAAAAGTGTTCCGAATATTGCTTGGAACACTTTTTTTCTTATTCGTACCCTATAATTCGAACATATTCCCTTGGTCTATATGGCATATATAATTTCCATTGAATATCATTGTTTTCCGTACTAACATTCGCATTCAGTGGAATTATTTCATAATTCATAGGAACTGTATTTAGATTATTTAAAGAGGAGTCCATTTTATTAACTTCCAGGTGAGTTTGTTGCTGGTGCAGGAACCATGCGGCCAATAGCAGCAGTGAAAAGATAGATAAACTAACGGTAATTTTTATTTTCATTCTATACTTACACCTCCCATTTAGGATTAGTTTGTACAAAAAAAAGAAGAAACAACCCTCCAGTCATTCAAAACTCTGCTAGCAAAAATAACTCGTCCTCTTCATATGATATTTTCCAATAAATTAAACGAATTATTATGCATAAATAGTGAACGATAGCATACCTATACTAACAACATTAATAGGGACTAGATATTTTGTATTGTCTTTTGTTTTACCCCCACAAAATGTCCACTAGCGTACGAATACTTTGGTAAATAAAAAATGGAGGTTAGATATGGGAACAACAATGATTGATATCGATAAGTTACTAGAATCTACAGAAAATCTAACATCTGAGAAAATCACAAAAAAATTAAAAAAAGTAGAAATTGATAAATTATTAGCCCAAACAGAAGATTGGCCAAGATAAATAGCTAAGGAATTGATAAAAGCTCTCGGAAAATCGAGGGCTTTTTTTCTATATTGTAAAATAAAATTCCCATTAAAGCAGAATTAAGAAATTTGTCGCTTTAAAGTAGAAAAATAATTTAATGTAATTCTATTGACTTTTACTATGAAAAAATACTAGAATAACTTTTATAATATAATAAATTTTTAGAAAATTAATTGTAAAATTGGGGGATGTAATAATGAAAAAAGGTGCAAAAGTATTGTCCTTCGCATTAGCAGGGATGATGTTGCTTGCTGGGTGCGGCAGTAAGGAATCAGCTGGAGGAGTGGAGAAAGATGGGGAGAAGGTATTAAAAGTTGGGATAAGCCAGTTTGCAGCCCACCCATCATTGGATGCAGCAACAGAAGGTTTTAAGAAGGCTTTAGAGGAAAAAGGATTAAAAGTAGAATATGACGAACAAAATGCACAAGCGGACATGAATAATGTTCAAACAATCGCTGACAATTTCGTTGGAGATAAAGTGGATCTGATTTTTGCGAATGCAACCCCGAGTGCAACGAGTGCATTGAATGCAACGAAAGAGATTCCTATTATCTTTACTTCGGTAACAGACCCCGTGGGTGCTGGATTAGTGAAGTCATTTGATCAGCCAGGCGATAATATAACAGGTACTACTGATAATCATCCGGAAGGAACAGCAAAAACCATTAACTTCATTACTGAAGAAGTAAAAGCGAAGGAAATCGGTGTTATCTATAATTCTGGTGAACAAAACTCTGTTGTTCAAGTGGAAGAAGTGAAAAAGTTAGCAGAAGCAAAGGGCGCAAAGCTTGTTGAAGTTTCAGTCTCAACCTCTGCTGAAGTGAAACAAGCAGCTGAATCATTAGTTGGTCGTGCAGATGCTATCTATATTCCGACTGATAACACAGTTGTTTCTGCTCTTGAGTCAGTAATTTCGGTTTCAAATAGCAAGAAAATCCCACTATTCGTCGGCGAGCTTGATTCAATGAAAAAAGGGGCAGTGGCAGCAAGTGGATTTGATTATTTTGACCTAGGATATCAATCAGGTTTAATGGCTGTTGAAATCTTAAGTGGAAATAAAAAGGCTTCTGAAATTCCAGTCGAATTGCCAAGCAGCTTAACACTTATCATTAACAAGAAGGCTGCACAAGCGCAAGGGCTTGAAGTAAAAGATTCATGGAAAGAACTTGGAGAGTTTTACGAAGGCGAATAATACACATAGGGTATAGCAAGGAGTCAGCCCCAAGATGGTTGACTCCTTCATAACTGTATAGGATTCAATGAATGAAGAACAAAGACTTACAGAAAGGATGATCTCAATGTTTACAGCCATATTTGGATCATTTGAAGCAGGTATCATCTACGCGATTATGGCACTGGGTGTCTATCTTTCCTTTCGTATTCTGGATTTTCCGGATTTAACGGTAGATGGGAGTTTTGTTACAGGTGCAGCACTATCAGCAGTGTTAATTGCTGGTGGGGTTAATCCGTTTATAGCCACCATACTGGCATTATTTGCAGGCTTTGCAGCAGGGTGTATGACAGGGCTTCTGCACACTTTTGGGAAAATTAATAATTTGCTTTCAGGTATTTTGATGATGATTGCCCTTTATTCTATTAATCTTAGAATCATGGGAAGATCAAATATTCCGCTATTGAATACAGAAACATCTTTTACAAAAATCGGAACATTTTTTGATAGTCTGGGTGTAGATGCCTTCTTCAACGGCCTTTTAACGATGGTTGGTCTGGGAGACAGTCTTCCTGGTACATGGGGTATTTTAATTTTTATGATTATTATTACCTTTATAATCAAATGGCTTACGGATTTATTTTTACAAACGGAAATTGGTCTTGCTGTCAGAGCAACTGGTAACAATAAACAAATGATTCGCAGTTTCTCTGCCAATACAAATCTCCTCACCATTCTAGGTCTTGGGTTATCCAATGCACTGGTTGCACTTTCTGGAGCTTTAATCGCACAGCAAGGTGGATTTG
The DNA here is from genome assembly GCF_047237705.1 of Neobacillus canaveralius. NCBI lineage: Bacteria > Bacillati > Bacillota > Bacilli > Caryophanales > Bacillaceae > Neobacillus > Neobacillus canaveralius. The sequence goes on from NZ_JBDFLL010000001.1 coordinate 2,197,321, forward strand.
CAGATGTAGGTATGGGTATTGGAATGATTGTTATTGGGTTAGCTTCTGTTATTATCGGTGAAGCCTTGTTTGGTACCAAATCAATTGCTAGAGCGACCCTTGCGGTTATCGGGGGTTCTATCATCTATCGTATTGTGGTTACTCTTGCATTAAGGGTGGAATTTCTAGATCCTGGTGATATGAAGGTAATTACAGCATTAATTGTCATCATAGCCTTAACGGCACCAAAAATGATTGAACACTCCAAAGAGAAGAAGCGTAAAGCCCGGAGAAGACAAGAAAAGCTGAACATGTTACAAGCATCGTCTCAGGGAAAGGATGATAGTTATGTTGCAGTTGAATCAGATTCACAAGATTTTTAATGAAGGAACTCCAGATGAAAAGATTGCGATTGACCATATTAATCTAACCTTAAAACCTGGTGATTTTGTAACTGTTATTGGTAGTAATGGTGCGGGGAAATCAACATTAATGAATATTATTTCAGGGGTATTAGTACCCGATATTGGTGATATCCAAATTGCCGGTAAAAATGTAACCACAATGTCAGAGTATAAACGATCGAAAATGATTGGACGGGTTTTTCAGGATCCAATGGCAGGTACTGCACCTAGCATGACGATTGAGGAAAACCTGGCGATGGCGTACTCTCGAAATAAAACGAGAACCTTCAGGAGAGGGGTCACGAAAAAAAGACGTGATTACTTCCGAGAAGTACTGGAATCCTTGCACCTTGGCTTAGAAAACCGGTTAAGTGCGAAGGTAGGATTGTTGTCGGGAGGAGAACGACAGGCGTTATCGCTGTTAATGGCAACCTTCACTGAACCCTCAATATTATTGCTTGATGAGCATACTGCTGCGCTAGACCCATCAAGAGCCGAATTAATCACTAACCTAACACGGGAGATTGTTGGGAAATATCAGCTTACGACGTTAATGGTTACACATAATATGCAACAAGCCATTGACCTTGGAAATCGCTTAATCATGATGGATAAAGGTCAAATCATCTTAGAAGTAGATGCAGAAAATAAGAAAAACTTAACCATTGAGGGATTATTAGAGGAATTTAAACGAATTCGCGGAGTACAAATGGCCAGCGACCGTGCCGTTTTATCCTAAATAGCGGTAACAATGAGAAACAGTCATCAATGGCTGTTTCTTTTTTTGTTTTGTGTATTATTGGTCAAATGGGGAGGCGCCACTTGCCCGAAAAAGAAAAAACGTTGGCGCTCGGTCCAAAAGAATAACATATCTTTACTGCTCAAAAGCGTTTAAGCTTTACCCCCTGCTCTTGAGAGGACAGGTCTGTATCATTTATCATATATTCTGAATATTATTAATTAAAAGTTAATAGGAGGAATATAAATGAAAGAAAAACGCTTAAAAGCCGAAGAACTTGTTAATGATTTCTTTCCTGTTAGGGATGTCGACTATATCGAAATTTACACAGGCAATGCAAAGCAAGCCTGCCATTTTTTCTGTACTGCATTCGGGTTTAAGCCGGTAGCTTATTCAGGTCTTGAAACGGGAAATCGTGAAACCGTTTCCTTTTGTCTAAAGCAAGGAAATATTCGTCTTGTGCTCACAGGTTCCTACAAAGAAGATTCTGTAGTTGCTCAGTTTGTAAAAAATCATGGTGACGGGGTTAAAGATGTTGCATTACTTGTTGATGATGTCGGTAAGGCGTATAGTGCAGCTGTAGAGCGTGGCGGCATTGGTCTTGTACCGCCATATGAGCTTAAAGATGAGAAGGGGACCATAAAAAAAGCCGTTCTCGGTACATATGGAGATACCATCCATACGTTAGTAGAACGCAAGAATTATCAGGGAGTTTTCATGCCAGGGTTTGATCCTTATTCCGTATATTTGCCAATTGAAGATGCTGGTTTGATTGGGATAGATCATGTGGTCGGTAATGTTGAGCGTATGGAAGAATGGGTCGAATATTATTCTAAAGTAATGGGATTCGTAGAGATGAAGCATTTCACAGATAAAGATATTACCACCGAGTACTCTGCGCTAATGTCGAAGGTTATGCATAATGGAGGAAGAATTAAGTTTCCAATTAATGAACCAGCCGAAGGGAAACGAAAATCACAAATCCAGGAGTACTTAGAATTCTATAATGGTCCTGGGGTACAGCACCTTGCAATCCTAACAGAGGATATTGTATCAACTGTTGCCACCTTGAAAAAGAATGGGGTTGAGTTCTTAAAAACACCAAGTACGTACTATGAGGACCTTGGACAGAGGATCGGTAAAATTGACGAAGAAATTGAGAAGCTCCGCGAATTAAATATTTTAGTAGATCGTGATGACGAGGGATACTTGTTGCAAATATTTACCAAGCCGATAGTCGATAGACCTACATTATTTGTCGAGATCATCCAGCGTAAGGGTGCAAGAGGTTTTGGTGAAGGCAATTTCAAGGCATTATTTGAATCTATCGAAAGAGAACAGGCTCGTAGAGGTAACTTATAGGGGGAGAGGTTTCTCCCTTTTTTTAAAAGTTAAAAAGGAAAGAGGTGTAAGAATGGAAGTGTCACCAGACACACTTGAATGGAGAGACGCCTATAAGCTGCTAATTGGCTCCATATTGCCACGTCCGATAGCTTTTGTGTCAACCATGGATGAAAATGGAATCGCCAATGCTGCTCCCTTTAGTTTCTTTACTGCGATATGCGCCGACCCTATGCTCATCTGTTTCTCACCCATGAGAAGGGGTGCTGATGGAGCAAAAAAAGATACACTCGTAAATATAGAAAAAACGAAGCAATTTGTCATCAATATCGTCAGTGAGAACATGGCGAAGCAGATGAATGATTGTGCGGTTGAATTTGCTCCTGAAGTGGATGAGCTGGACGAAGCAGGTTTAACAAAAGAGCCTAGTCTTATCGTGAAGGTACCTCGCATAAAGGAATCACTTGTACATTTGGAGTGCGAGCTCCATCAGGTATTGGATTTTGGTGATAAACCGGGCGCAGGGAGTCTAGTAATAGGTAAGGTATTAAATATTCATGTTGAGGATGAATTATTCCAGAATGGGCGAATCGATACAGCAAAACTGCAGCCTATTGGCAGAATGGCAGGGAATACTTATACCAATCCATTAGGGAAAACATTCGATATTATTAGGAATTAAGAAACTAGGTGACTATATGAGATTCATAACCTTTGAAAAACATGATGGAACTATTAGGTCGGGAGTGCTGTTAGATTCTGACTTAGTCATTGAGATGCATGAAGCTACGGACGGGAAATTGCCAGGATGTCTGATCGAATTTCTTGAGCAAAGTGAAAGTAATATGAGAATAGCCAAGGGCCTTTTACAGTTATCCTTAGGTGATAAAGGTGCTTATCCATTAAATGAAGTTAGGTTAATCGCACCACTTCCTCATCCAAAAAGTTTTCGTGATTTCTATGCATTTGAACAGCATGTTAAATCTGCCAGGGAGAACAGGGGACTGGAAATGATTCCGGAATGGTATCAAATACCTGTCTTTTATTTTTCAAATCATCTGGCGATAAAGGGTCCTGAAGACAAAATTTCGAAGCCTGCCGATTGCAATTGGCTTGATTATGAGCTTGAAGTTGCTTGCATTATTGGAAAGCAGGGGAGAAATATTACAGCCCAAGAAGCAGAAGATTATATTTTTGGTTACTGTATTCTTAATGACTGGAGCGCACGTGATCTTCAAAGACAGGAAATGAAGGTAGGATTAGGTCCGGCAAAGGGAAAGGATTTTGCAACCTCAATAGGACCATGGATTATTTCTAAGGACGAGATGGAACCATTAAGATTAGGGAAAGGCTTTGATATTAGTATGAAAGCAAGGATAAATGGGATCCTTCTTTCTGAAGGGAATATGAAGGATATCTATTATTCGTTTGGAGAAATGATTGAAAGGGCTTCAGCAGGCGTTACTCTCTATCCAGGGGAGCTGATAGGTTCTGGTACAGTTGGAACAGGATGTATCCTAGAACTCGGTACAGAGGCACACCGCTGGCTGCAGCCGGGTGACGAGGTAGAATTAGAGATTGATAAATTAGGTGTGTTAAAAAATTCAATCATTGAAGTGAGGTGAAATCATGTATTATCGGCAAATGGGCAGGATTCCTCATAAACGTCATACCATGTTTAAAAAAGGCGATGGGTCTCTCTTTCGTGAGCAGGTAATGGGTACACGCGGCTTTTCAGGAACCCAGTCCATTCTCTATCACCATCACATGCCAACAGAAGTAGTAAAAGCAGCGCTGATTGGCAGCTATATGCCTGAATATGAAGAACAAAAATCGTTAAAGCACCGCCTTTTTTTAACAAACAAAACAGTAAAAAAAGGAGACGCTCTCGAATCAAGGGAATACTTTTTAGGGAATCAGGATTTATTAATTGGTACAGCTTCTGTAAATGAATCAATGAAAAGCTATTATCGCAATGGTGATGGGGATGAAATGCTGTTTGTGCATTACGGTTCAGGTAAGCTTGAAACCATGTTTGGAACCATTACCTATCGAGCCGGCGATTATTTAATAATACCTATTGGAACCATCTATCGAATCATCCCCGATGAGATGGAAGAAACTAAGCTGTTGTTCATAGAATCTTTTAGCCAAATTACAACGCCAAGACGATATCGAAATGAATATGGACAACTGCTTGAGCACAGTCCTTTCTGTGAACGAGATTTTCGTGGTCCGGAAATACTAGAGACCTTTGACGAAAAAGGAGAGTTTGAGATCATAACAAAATCCCGGGGGGCGCTTCATTCTCATATTTTAGGCCATCACCCCTTTGATGTCGTCGGCTGGGATGGATACCTTTACCCTTGGGCATTTAATGTTGAGGATTTTGAACCTATAACGGGAAGAGTTCATCAGCCTCCGCCTGTCCATCAAACTTTTGAGGGAAACAACTTTGTGGTATGTTCTTTTGTTCCTAGGTTATTTGACTACCATCCTGAAGCGATACCTGCTCCTTATTACCATAGTAATGTGAATAGCGACGAATTACTGTATTATGTAAAAGGTAATTTTATGAGTCGAAAAGGGGTACAACTGGAGTCGATTACACTTCATCCAAGTGGAATACCACATGGTCCGCATCCCGGCAAAACGGAGGCAAGTATTGGTAAAAAGGAAACACTTGAACTTGCAGTCATGATTGATACCTTCCATCCGCTTAAAGTTGTAAAATCAGCAAACTCTATAGAAGATACAGAGTACATGTTTTCTTGGGTGGAAAATAAGGATTAATATATTTTGAACAATCCAATGATAGAAACATTGGGTTGTTTTTTATTTAGTAAAAATAATAAAATAGGCATTATATAAATAATAAGTGATAATATTGAAAATAAAGAATTAAATTGGAGGTGAAAATCATGAACTTGAAATTGGTTCAATCGAAATTAAAGAGCCATAGGCCCAGTATTTTGGGAAGTGATAAATTTTCAAAATATGCTGTAATGGTCCCGCTGATCAAAAAAGAAGATGGCATTCACGTCTTGTTTGAAGTCCGGTCACTACAACTGCGAAGGCAGCCTGGAGAAATTTGTTTCCCAGGTGGAAGAATTGATCCCGAGGATGTAGATGAAAAAAGTGCAGCCATTCGGGAAACTACGGAGGAATTAGGGATAAGCAGTGATACATTATCAGAGGTTTTTCCACTTGATTTCATGATTTCCCCTTTTGGAATGATGATTTATCCCTTCGCAGCGATAATTGAAAGCCCTGAAATGATTCAACCAAATCCCGCAGAAGTGGGAGAAATTTTTACGGTGCCGTTAACTTATTTTATCGAAAATGCTCCAGCTATTTATAATATTCATTTTAAGGTTGAACCTGAGGAGAACTTTCCATTTGACTTAATTGTGGGTGGAGAAAATTATAATTGGCGGACAAGGGCACTGGATGAATATTTTTACCTTTATGAGCAGAAGGCCATTTGGGGACTTACTGCTAAAATCCTTTCACATTTTATTGAAATAATGAAAAAGTAAAATTATCAGTGTGTAATTTTACTTTTTTTTTATTTTGTCCTCCCAGGAAAAACAAATGTCTTTTTAGGGAAGAAAAAGTACTTGATTATTTTCTGAATAGAGATAAAATTAAGAGTATACTTTTTTGGGATAGGTGATGTTGTGATGAAGGTTGTAAAGTTTGGAGGATCCTCTTTAGCTTCAGGAGAACAAATCGAAAAGGTTTTTCAGATTGTAATGTCCGATCCTGAGCGGAAAGTAGTAGTTGTATCTGCTCCAGGAAAGAGATTTGCTAAGGATGAGAAGGTAACGGACTTGTTGATAGAATGCGCTGAACAATGTCTACAAGATAATAATCCAACTGAAAAGTTTAACGCCGTTATATCAAGATATTCCTCCATTGCAGCAGAGTTAGCTCTCCCTAATGAGATAATTAGTGAAATTCATCACGATTTATCAGAGAGATTAAATGGAGATCGAAGTAAGCCAGACCGGTTTATGGATCTCGTCAAAGCAAGTGGAGAGGATAATAACGCTAAATTGGTAGCGGCTTACTTTAGGGCGCAGGGTGTAGAGGCAACCTATGTAAATCCAAGGGAAGCAGGGCTGCTTGTCAGTGATGAGCCTGGCAATGCACAGGTTTTACCGGAATCGTATGAGAAGTTATATGCGTTACGTGAGATTTCAGGAATCATCATTTTTCCTGGTTTCTTTGGCTATAGTAAACAGGGTGAAGTCTTTACATTCTCAAGAAGTGGGTCAGATATTACGGGTTCGATTTTAGCCAACGGTATAAAAGCAACTCTATATGAGAATTTTACAGACGTGGATGCGGTCTTTTCTGTTAATCCAAACCTCGTGCATCAACCAAAGGAAATTAAGGAATTAACCTACCGCGAAATGCGAGAACTATCTTATGCAGGATTTACCGTGTTGCATGATGAAGCACTTGTACCGGCTTTCCGTGCAGGTATTCCAGTTCAAATTAAGAACACAAACAATCCAGTTGCACCCGGAACACGAATTGTCTATACACGTGACAATACGAATGGACCTGTTGTAGGAATTGCGAGTGATAAAGGATTCTGCAGCATTTACGTTAGCAAATACTTAATGAATAGAGAAATTGGTTTTGGCCGAAAGCTTTTGAGTATTTTAGAAGAATATGGATTGTCATATGAACACACACCTTCAGGGATTGATGATGTATCTGTGATTTTGAGGGAAGCTCAGCTTGACCCTGACATGGAAAATGAAATTATCTGGAGAATAGAATCAGAGTTACATGCTGATGAGGTAAGGGTCCAGCATAGTCTTTCCCTAATTATGGTTGTTGGTGAAGGGATGCGCCGGAATGTCGGAACAATGGCACGTGCCTCTAAAGCATTAGCAAAGGCAGAAGTGAATATCGAAATGATTAACCAAGGGTCCTCTGAGGTTAGTATGATGTTTGGTGTAAAACAAGTTGATGAAAAAAGAGCAGTTCAGGCTCTTTACGATGAGTTTTTCGCTGCAGTACCCGTATAACAAGGAAAAAGCAGATCTAAAATTGATTTTTTAGACTGCTTTTTTTATGTAAATCAAATTATGATAATTGAGGCTGATGATGACTTTTCCTTAATTTTATTTTTGTTCGTACCCCAGACCAAAGGGCAATGATTAGCCCGCCTCCTGTATCAGAAATTAAATCAACCATCGTATCGTCATTACCCCCGCCTTGTAAAGTCATATTGAAAAATTGATCAGAGCTAAACTCATAGATTTCCCATATAACACCGCCTAAAGCGGCGAAGGATAAGGTGAACAGGAAGATAATCCAAGGGGATATTTCCACCTCTGCATCTCGATGAACCAATCTTTCATATAACGCAATTCCAGCAAACGCAAGGATAGCACCACTGAGGAAATGCATAAAGGTATCCCACCAGCCGAGACCATACCAGCCTCGAATCGAGCCGAAATATTGCGAACCGACCAAGAATAGTAAATAGGAAATAACAATGGGCAAATTGAACTTAAGCTTTGTAAATAGGGCTAAAAGAAGTGGAACTGCTCCACAAACCATCCCGCCTATTGCCACGGTTGATTTAAATGATTCCTCTGAAGAGCGATAATGAAAAAATAAATATGCCATAAAAGCTACATAGAGAAGACTGAGAAAAAGGACAAGCTTTCGATTCATAGAATTCACCTCAGGTAGAATACGGATTATTAAGATTATATCCAGATCCTGTCTATCTCACCCAAAATTCTTTAGTTGTTTGAAGTCGAATTCGCATCGACATATTTTTTAGCGTATAGTGTAAATATAAATTATCATGGACAGTTTCGGTGGAGGAATATATGCAAAGGGCGCAAATACCAACTTATGAACGGATAGCAATTGACTTAGCGAATCGAATTTACGATGGAAAATTTAAAGTAGGTGAAAAGATTCACGGGAGATCTACCTTGGCTAGTGAATATAAAGTTTCACCTGAGACAGTAAGAAGAGCGATAAAGATATTGGAGGATGTCGAGATAGTTAAATCGACAAAGGGCAGTGGGATTGTGATCTCTTCGCGGGAGAATGCCTATAAATATATTCATCGATTTTCCAATTTGGCGAGTATAAAGGACCTTGAAAAAGAGATAAACGGTCTTATAATCGAGAGAGAGAAAATCGATGAGGAGCTTTTTGATTCAGTTAGAAAAATCATGGATTATTCCACAAAGCTTCGGCATACCAATCCACTAGCACCAATTGAGGTAGAGGTATTGCCCGGCTGTGTCCACATTGGTAAGACGATTTCAGAGGTGAAATTTTGGCAAAATACCGGTGGGACTGTTATTGGGATGAAGAGGAGAGGAGAATTGATTATCTCTCCAGGACCATATGCACTCATTTTAGAAGGGGATGTACTTCTTATAATTGGTGATGATGAAACCTATGAGAGAGTCGTCCATTTTATGGAAGATTAAAAAAAGCCGGCAGCGCCGGCTTTTATTCTACAATAATCCTTCTTCTTCTAAGAACTCTGTAGCCACTTTTCTTGGTGATTGCTTCAGGCTGTCAACTTTGTAATTAAGCTTTCGCATTTTTTCGTCTGTAAGTTTGCCTGCAAGGGAATTAAGAGCTTCTTTAAGTTCAGGATGTTCCTTTAATGTCTCTTCTTTAACAATTGGAACAGCATAGTAAGGAGGGAAGAAGTTCTTATCATCCTCTAACACCTTTAAACCAAACTCTTCAAGGAGTCCATCAGTTGAAAAAGCATCGATAACGTCACTCTTATGATTATCAAGAGCAGTATAGCGTAATCCTCCATCTACCGCTTGAACATCTTTAAATTTCAAATTGTATGTTTCCGAAAGTCCAATTAATCCATCATCACGATTTGGAAATTCAATCGTTGGACCCATAATCATGCTGTCACTTACTTTGGCAAGATCAGAAATGGTAGTTAAATTATATTGTTGTGCTGTATCTTGACGTACTGCCAAAGCATATGTGTTATTGAATCCAAGTGGTTTTAACAAATCAATTCCATATTTCTCTTTGAATTCTCTTTTTACATAGTCATAAACCTTATCAGGATTACTTTGTGGGCTTTGTTTGAGAATATTGACAAGTCCGGTCCCCGTATATTCGACATACATATCAATGTCGCCATTTTTTAATGCACTAAAAGCTACTTGTGAACCGCCAAGATTCATTTTTCTTTCTACTTCAATATCAGTCTTTTTTTCTACTAAATCAGCAAGCATATGTCCTAGAATCAGCTGTTCACTGAAATTTTTAGAACCGATAACAATTTTATCCCCAGCGCTTGTCTTTGAGTAAACAGTAAAGGCACCGGCAACTACGATGATTATACTGGTAAGCCCGATTACTAAACGCTTTATAGTTTTACCAGTTTTAGTTGCTGACTTTCGTTTGTTCGTATATGAGAATGACGTTTCAAGTTTTCCAACAACAAAGTCAATCAAGAGGGCAAGAATACATGCAGGGATTGCTCCTGCAAGAATCATATAATTATCAACAGTCTGAACACCAGAAAACACCAGATAACCAAGTCCGCCTGCGCCAACGAATGCTGCGATTGTCATCAATCCGACAGCTGTTACGGCAGAAATTCTGATACCCGCCATAATCATCGGAAAGGCTAGCGGAAGCTGGACCTTTTTCATTGTTTGACTCTTGGTCAGACCGATACCTTTGGCGGCTTCCAGAATGTCAGGATCAATATTCGTTAATCCTGTATAGGTGTTCTTTACGATTGGAAGAAGGGAATATAGTACAACCATGACAATGGCAGGTGCACTCCCGATACCAATAAAGGGAATTAAAAATCCAAGTAAGGCTAAGCTTGGTACTGCTTGAATGACGTTGGTTGTTCCAATAATTGTCTTCGATAGCTTTGGCTCTCTAGATATTAGAATACCAAGTGGAATACCAATAATAACGGCAATTAATACGGAAACAATACTTAAATAAATATGTTGACCTAATAAATTAATAATCTGTTCGTAGTTAGAGCTTAAATAATTATAAAAATCACCCATTAAAAGGCCACCTCCAAGTCAATTAGTTGGCTGCTTAAGGCCGATAAAATACTGCTTCTCGTTATAAGTCCAGTTAATTGCTTCGAATGATTGATAACAGGCACATAGCCAATTTTATGTTCATTCATCGTTGCTAAAATGGAAATTAAGTTACTCTCCTCCGAAACAGCCAGCACATTTTTCTCCATAACACTATCAATCTCCGAATTTCGGTTCAGCAATTGAATTCCTTTTAAGGTCACCAAACCTATTAATATATTATTTTTATCCGTCACCATTAAACTGTCGACCTTGTTAGATTTCATGATCTCGATTGCCTGTAAAACAGTTCGCTTAGGAGTTATCTTTACAGGGTTAGGTATCATAATATCTTCAGCCATTAACAATTCAGGGTTATTCCAAACTCGTCTCTTACCGATAAATCCTTCGACAAATTCATTGGCTGGGTTTTTTAGAATATTTTCTGGGGTATCAAATTGGAGAATATCACCATCTTTCAAAATACAAATCTTATCTGCAATTTTGATTGCTTCGTCCATATCGTGGGTGACGAAAATGATGGTTTTGTTGAGTTCCTTTTGCATTTGAACGAGTTCATCCTGGAGCGAGTTTCTTGTAACAGGATCCAATGCACTAAAGGGCTCATCCATTAATATAATATCTGAATCTGTTGAAAAGGCTCTGGCTACCCCAACCCTTTGCTGCTGACCTCCACTTAATTCCTTTGGGAATCGGTCTAGATATTCAATAGGATTTAATCCAACTACCTGGAGTAATTCCTCTGTTTTTTTAGCAATTTTAGCTGGGTCTTCACCTTTAAGTTTTGGAATCAATTCCAAATTCTCTCTAATCGACATATGAGGGAAGAGACCCGTATTTTGGATGACGTAGCCAATATTTCTTCGTAGCTCTATTGCATCAATGGTGGATATATCCTTGCCATTAACAAAAATCTTTCCTGCTGAAGGCTGAATTAATTTGTTGATCATTTTCAGCAATGTGGTTTTCCCGCATCCGCTCGGCCCAATAAAAACAACTAATTGACCAGCCTCGATATCAATAGAGAAGGGCTTGATAATTGTTTTATTTCTGTATTTCTTTACGATGTTTTTAAATTCGATCAAAGTCATTCCTCCTAAATAAAAAATCATTGCATGTAATTTGCAACAACCTAATGTTAGCATGAAAGTTGTTGGTTTGTCGAGTTTAGTTCATTTTGAAGGTCAGTTTTGCAAAAACTTAATCGAGCTTTAAATTTTTCAGAATATAAAGAAAAATGGTAAGATGGTACTAAAATAGGCAAATTTAATGAAAAGAGGGGAAAGTAAAATGGAATATTTAAAAGAAAAGTTTAGTTTTAAATTTTTCCTCTTCATTGGGTTGGCATTCTTCTTAATACAAATTCCTATAATTGGTGATTATTTTAGAATGATTAATACGGTAATCCATGAATCTGGTCATGCATTTATGGCTTTATTTGGGGGCAATGTTGAATCGATTTCATTGTACATGAATGCAGACGGTGTAACACATGGAACACAATCAATTTGGATCATTGATTTTATAACATGTGCAGCTGGTTATACGATAGCTTCGTTAATCGCATACGTAGCATTTTGGCTAATTAAAAAGAAAAAACACATATTTTTTATTGATATGCTTCTAGGTGTTATCATTATTAATTTAATATTATGGGTGCGCAATCCCTATGGTATATTTTGGCTCGTTTCCTTTGGTATTTTGTTCCTGGCACTGCTGATCAAAGGAAGTAAAAAAGTAATCGATAACCTAGTGTTGTTAATTGCTTCAGTACTATTAGTGGAATCTGTCAGTACAGCATATGATATCTTCACCATCAGTATAATTCAGCCGCATGCAGCAGGAGACGCAACCAATTTATCTCAATTAACGGCTTTTATACCGCCTCAGGTGTGGGGGATATACTTCTTTGTTCAAGCACTTTTTTTCATTGTACTAGGTTTTAACAAAGGCTTGTTCTGTTTAGGTGCCAGTAAAATCCAGCAAAATTATCAGTTTGAAGGAACAAAAGAATTTTAACCAAAAAGCTCGCCGTTTTGGCGAGCCTCTCAATGTTTATAGTAATTCGGAATATTCAGCCTATGTAAATATTTTTGGAAATGGGACATAAGATAGATTAATGTGAATAATATCACTTGGAATTTGAAGATAGGATGGAGGGTTAAAATGGATATCATTGATATTATAAAAAGCCGGAGGACTATTAAAAAGTTTAAATCCGAAGCTGTTCAACTAGACCTAATCTATTCCTGGCTTGAGGCAGCTACGATGGCTCCAAATCACCGAATGACAGAACCGTGGGAAGTCTACTTTATAGGTCCTGATACAAGATCAAAATTAAATCATAAGACTAATTTTGGAAATGCACCTGTACTAATGGCTGTATTATCCAAACATGGTGCAAGCGCAGTTGAAAAAGAGGAAAACGCGTTAGCCACCGCTTGTTTTGTCCAAAACTTTAATTTAGCAGCCTGGTCACAAGGGGTAGGTACATTCTGGTCATCAATTGGAATTACATCAAAGAACCGGGAAATCCTGGGAGTCCCTGATAATTATGACCTCGTTGGTGTAATAGCAATTGGTTTTCCTGAGATTATACCAGACCCAAAACCAAGAACATCAATCAAGAATAAAATGAAAAATTTACCTTAACAAAGAAAGACAACCAAGTGGTTGTCTCTTTTTTTATATCAAGGGTATTAGCTATTCACTGCATTTTGATACTCAAATGTAAGATTATTAATGATTTGTTGTACAGGGAGAATATCCTTGATCTCATCTACTCGCGCACCAGCAAAGACAAGTCCGTTTTCAACATCTCCTCCCATACTTGTAAGAAGGGAATCAAGTGTACAGAAGCGATAAGAACAATTTTTTAAACAATCATGGCATTTAGCAATTTTTAATTTGTCGGTACCGCTGATTAATTTTGCAAAGTTATTAACAATCACTCGTCCATGTAAGCCAACTGTTGTTTTGACTAAAGCTGTATCCTCTTTTCGAGCATCAACATATTTCTGTTTGAATGCAAGAGGGGCGTCACATTCTTCACTTGCTACAAACCTTGTGCCCATCTGAACCCCAGCTGCACCCATAGAAATAGCTTTAGCAATATCTTCCCCAGTCATGATACCACCTGCAGCAAGGACAGGGATTGAAACGGCTTCCACTACCTCAGGAAGAATATCAAACATCGGTCTGTCTGTGCCTAGGTGCCCGCCAGCTTCAAAACCCTCAACGACTACTGCTGCAGCACCAAGTCTCTCTGAAATTCTAGCCAATTTGGCTGAAGATACAATAGAAATGACGGGAATGTCAGCCTGTCTCCCCCAAGCATACATATCCCTTGAAATGCCTGCTCCGGAAATAATAAAATCCACTTTTTCTTCAAGAGCTGCTTTCATCTTTTCTGCAAAATCATTCATTGCGAACAATACATTTACGCCAATATATCCAGTGCCTTGGACCAAACTTTTTGCTTTTCTAATATGATCACGCATTTCATCTGTGGTAATACCAGTACCTGAGATGATCCCAACACCACCAGCATTTGCTACCGCAGAAGCTAGTTTGCTTAATGATATACCGACTCCCATACCGCCTTGGAAAATAGGTACCTTTGGCATAATATGTGCAATTTTTAATTGTGGAAAGTTCAAGTTATAACCCCATTTCATTTTTTTAAGAATTTAGAACTTACTCTGCATACTACCACCAATCATCTTTTGTGTATGTGATTTTTATCATCAGGTCATAAAAGCAGGTTATAGAATTTATTACCAATAGTCGAAATAGCATAGGAAATTACTATTATTATTTTGAAATTGTGATTTATTTGAAACAAAAAGTAACTTTTATTAAATTTCTTTGTAACATTAATAAGGTAAAATGGTGTAAAATAGATTTGGCATTTTTCAGTATAACTTTGGCTGAAAATTTTAGGGGGGATAGGATGGCTTCCACAGCAAGTAGAAGTAAATATTTTGATAATGCGAAATTTATATTAATTTTTCTTGTTGTTTTTGGGCATATGATTAGCCCGTATAAAGACCAGGATAAATTACTATTTACCTTATATACCGTGATTTTTCTGTTTCACATGCCGGCGTTTATTATGATATCCGGCTATTTTGCTAAAGGTTATAAAAAGAAAGGGTATCTGCAAAAATCTGTACAAAAAATCTTGATTCCCTACTTTGTTTTCCAAATTATCTATTCTGTTTTTTATTTTTTAGTGGGCAAGGAAGAAACGCTTGAATTTGATTTGTTCCAGCCGCATTGGTCGTTATGGTTTTTGTTAAGTTTGTTCTTTTGGAATTTACTACTGTATGTATTTGCTAAATTAAAATGGGTTGGATTACTCATTGCCGTTATACTTGGAATCGTTGTTGGATATTTTGAGAATGCAGGAAGTTTTATGAGTATATCCCGGACCTTTGTTTTCTTTCCGTATTTTCTATTAGGGTTCTTATTGAATGGGGGCCATTTAAAACGGATCATTAGGGCAAAGTTTGCAGTTCCAGCTGGGGTGGTCATTATCGTCATTACGTTTTTATTTTTTGGGTTTAGTTTCCCAAAAGATGCTGTCCCATGGCTGTTAGGGGATACCTCATATGAAAATATGGGAGGTATGCAGCTTAGTGATGGACTGCTGCGTGCTTTACAATATGGTTTAACGTTAATTGTCGTTTTTGGCTTCTTGCCTTTAATCCCATCCAATCAGTATCGAATAACCAAAATAGGTGAAAGAACACTTTATGTTTACTTATTCCATGGGTTTATCATAAAATCGATACAAGATATTTTACCAAATGCCATCTCAGAGAATTATTTATTCCTAATAGCTTTCTCGCTTATAGTCTGTTTAGTTTTGGGAAGTTATATGATAAAAAAATATACCCAACCGCTCGTCGAGTTAAAAATATAAAAGCCGAATGTGTACTAAACACATTCGGCTTGTTTTTTTACCCTAAAAATCCAAATAACGAACTAACAAATTTCTTCTTTTTTCTTTTAAGCTTGCCTTGATCTAATACTAACGGTTTGTCTGGCAGCGTGGTTTTCGTAATCTCGTGAAGCTGAGATTGCAGGGATTCAACTTGTTTTATTAAATCTTTAACCACACTCTGTAATTCCTCGATTTCCCGACGGTGCTGCAACAACTGATAAGACGCAACAGAGTCTGCTTTTGAATTCACCTTTGCTTCCAATTCACTCACAATTGAATACAATCTTTCAAGCTCAGCATTGCTTTCAATCGCTTTTACTGTTCCTTTCCGGGCCTTCTTTTCTTGTACAGGAGTAATTTCTTGAAGTAAGGTACCATTTTGGATTTGAATCTGAATATTTTTTAAAAGTTCAATATCTTCGTTATTAAAATGATAATGTCCTCGTTCATTTCGCTCCATCGGCAGTTCTAGCTGTTTTACCCATCGCTGTATGGTACTAGCTGAAACCCCTAATAATTTTGCAACTTGGTTTGTATTCATCATCATTTCCCCCGCTTGAAAAATTTGTTGATTGCAGCAAGCGTCTTCTTTCTTACTCCCAGAATTTCCACCATTTCTTTTCTTTCGCCGCAGCCACATCGCGAAAGCTAGTTAACAGATCCTGAAAGGCAGCTTCTCTTTGCGTAATTTCATGGCGGAATTGGTCCCGTTCCTTTCCACGCTCTAAACGGTCGATTTCAATTGCTTCCGAAAGATTAAAGATTTCCGAGTTTGTAATATCTACATAATGGGCCAGGTCTTCAGTTGATTGAGATAACTGTTTCGAAAGTGTATAAATCTCTTCTGAAGTTTCGTGAGAGGCATTTACAATACTTTTTGATAAATAAAGAAGCCTTTCAGTCGTCTGTTCTGCCGATTTTTCTAAGTGATCTGAAAGTTCTTCAAGCTCAGCTTTTGTAGAAGCTGTCGATTGGTTTATTGATTCCGAGAGAGTATTTACAGTGTAGTCAGCTCCATTTGCAATTTCCTTTTTGACTTCATCCACCACTTCTTTTCGGAGTACATTTCTGATTTCTTCTTTCACTTCATTTAAAAAGTTTTGTTTATAGGTATCCATTGCACCAAAAAAGTCATCGGCATTTTTTATGGCAATCTCTTCATCTGATAGTGGTGTACCTTCATGAGAAACAATTGCCAATTCCTGTGCAGAATGTTCAGAAATATCATCTTCTGGCTCTGAAATTTCTTCTATATGTTCAGAAGTTACAATCGCTTCAGGTTCAGACACTTCATCCTCTTTATCGGTACCTCCACGCAATATATGTAATATCTTTGACGTGCTTAGTTTGTTTTCGAACATTTGCTTAATTTCCAAAAGTAAATCTATTTCTACTTGTGAATAAATTCTTGCTCCTTGTTTCGTTCGAGGAATTTCCAAATATTCTTCAAGGTCCTCTTCCCATTTCTTGAGAGTAGCAGGTTTTACATTTATTTTTTTGGAAACTTCCTTTAATGTGAAAGTCTTCATAATATTCAAATCCCCTCTATCTAATTTACGGTAAAACAGCTTTAGATAGTAAATTCTCTATGAAACCCCCCATTTTCCTGCAGGGTGACAAAAGCTTTCAAAACAAGACGTATATCACGAAATACCAACAAATTCATGCAAAAAAAGCTGTGCACAGTGCACAGCTTTTTGTTACTCAATAATCCCTAGATTTTTCAATCCATTATATATCCCTGAATTATTTACGGTTGTGGTTTTATGCTTAGCATATTGAAATAGGTCAGGATGTCCATTTCCCATTGCAAATCCTTCACCAACGTTCATCAGCATTTCTTTATCATTCAAGCCGTCTCCAAAAGCAATAGCATTTTCCTTTGAGAGGCCGAGATGCTTAAGTACATATTGGACTGCAATTCCTTTATTTACTTTGTCTCTAATTACATCATAGCAATGACGCATTCCTTCAAGGTTTACTTGTGATAAATGAATTTTATCTTCCATTTTATATAAAGCTGTATCCTTTGATTCTACGTTTATCAAGGTCATTCCCAAAACATCATAATCGCTTACCGGTGAGTATAACTCGTTTTTATGTAAGTGGAACTTGACGATAAATTCTTTCACACAATCTGCTTCTAAGTCAGTGAATAAATTTTGGTCCTTCGTATACAAAACAAGTTCATGTTGATTTCTTTTCGCTATGTCTATAAATTGTTTAACACTTTCCTTCTTCATCGGTTCCTGGAAAAGGTCTTTTCCTTGATAAATGGCAAAAGCACCATTATAACCGATAAGCGAATTTACCTTTAACTCATTTGCAAGGTCTCTAATTTCGTGTAATGGTCTGCCTGTCGCTAAAAAAACCTCTATTCCTTTTTCTTGAACCTGTCGAATCGCTTTGATTGTAGTTTCATCGATGGAATCATCGGATTTGATGATCGTTCCATCTATATCTAAAAATAAAACTTTATACTCAGACATTGAACTGCTCCTTTATGAAGTATGTTTTCTTAGTTTAACATTAATAACTGGGAGATAAAATATCTTAGTGGGAATAATAATCCAGATAACATCGACAAAAAGGAGTCTACTGTATATGTTAAGAGCTATGATTGTAATTCTGCTGTTAATTAGCCTTCCAGAGCATATTCTCGCACAGCAAAAGGTTCCAATCTTAATATATCATTCAATAGAAGAATATAATGGGAAAGGCGCAAAGGAGTTATTTGTTACCCCCGAGAATTTCGAAAAGCAAATGGTTTATTTGAAAAATAAAGGATATACATTATTAACATTTGAACGTTGGGACGATATAGGTAAAGTGAACAAACCTATTTTTATTACATTTGATGATGGCTATAAAAATAATCGAAATGCGTACGAGATACTCCAAAAACTAAAGGATGATAAATTTAAACCAACAGCAACCTTTTTTGTTATTTCTGATTTTATTGGAAATTCAAATCGCTTATCCCCAACTGATTTAAAGGTGATGGCTGAGTCTGGTTTGATTTCCGTTCAGTCCCATACGGCTACACATTCCGATTTGACAAAGTCAGAAAATCTCCAATATGAATTAAGAGACTCGAAAGAAAAAATTAAGAATATAACCGGAAAACCAGTGATTGCGCTAGCGTATCCATATGGAAGCTTTAATGAACGTGTTGCTTCCGAAACGAAAAAGTATTATTCGTTTGGATTAACGACAACGCCAGAACACTACACAAGTAAAGGAATTAAAAACGAGCGATATTATTTACCACGAATATATGTAAAGTATTCTACCACTCTAGAAGAGTTCGCTAGGATATTGAAATAAAGGAATTATGGCGGTTCTTTGGACAAAAGGTAGATAAGCGAAAGATACCGATGATTCATGAGCAAACAATAGAAAAATCATTGTTTTTTATAAAAATTGGAGCTAAGACGGTTAATTTAAGTGAAAATCACTCTTTACAATCAATCAGGTTGAGGATAAAATTATCGACATAATCAATATGAATTAAATATTTCGGCCAAAACCCATCATTATGGGTACGGAGGAACCAATCTATTTGGGGTTTATTCTACCTTGTAGAAGGGATGAGAATTATCTTTCGCCATCCTACCCGTCAGCTAACTTCGTCGGCTAAAGCGAAGGAGGTCA
Source organism: Neobacillus canaveralius (assembly GCF_047237705.1). Lineage (NCBI taxonomy): Bacteria > Bacillati > Bacillota > Bacilli > Caryophanales > Bacillaceae > Neobacillus > Neobacillus canaveralius. The sequence goes on from NZ_JBDFLL010000001.1 coordinate 2,216,485, forward strand.
AGAGACCGCCAAGTACAGGGGCTTTTTTGTTTTTTTGAAACATACTAAGCAGCTTGCTAAAATGGAGGGTCTTTTATTATGCCTATTTTTAGGGAACAGGTGAAGATGAAGATGACATTAAAAGATTATTTAACAAAACTGAAAATCGGCTTGCCTAAAACTATGGTACATCTGGATAAACAGGTTTACGAAGCTGGGAGTATTATCAATGGAACCATTGAGATTACAGGCGGGCTATTAAAAAATAAAATCAAAAGGTATGACATTGACCTCGTAGGGGTTGATTCGAAGGCATTTGTAGAAGAAACCTTAAATAGTCATTCTGTTTTCTGTTCTCTTGAGTGCAGTCCAAACCAGACTGGAAAGATTACGTTCTTTATCGATGTTCCAGACGAAATTAAACAAAATCAGAACACCTTTCAATATTCTTTAATGATCAATATTGATCTGGGGAATGCAAATAATATTACTCAAAATGTCCCAATTATGATTGGTGTTGTTTCTTAATTCATCTATTAAACTATGTAAATCGGAAGTTTATCCTATTTATTGATATAGCATTGTAAACTGCTAGAAATTTATATGTAAACTATCACCGGTATAATAAAGTTATCAAGACTTTATTAGGGCGGGTGCAATAATGGAAGAAACCATGGTTAAATCTTATTTACAGAAATCACTAGAAGAGTGGAAGGATGATATTTCAGTAGTCCTTGACGAAATTGATAAAGAGTATGATGAAGTGGCACAAGAATTAAAGGTATACTCTTATAAATACGGGATTACCAAGCAAGTCATTCAATCGACAGTGAATGAGGAAATTATTGAAAGTATACGCCAAAGGTATCATAAACCGTTTGAGGAAAGTTATAATCAATTAAAGGAATATATAAAAGATTTAGAAGAAAAGCAGCGAGTATTTCACATGTTTGTTCAAAAAATCGATGAAGTAAATCGTAAGGAATCATCAAAGAATACAAACTAATAAATAAGCAATAAGTCTGGTCCATTGGGATCAGGCTTTTTTTATCATTATTTGCAAATCATCGGCAAGTAAAAGAATTTTGCATATAGTAATTAGCAGGATTTTATGAGAGGTGCTGAAATATGATTACTGCAAGGATCGGAAGCAAGTTGTATCATCTGCCGGAAAATCTTGAGGATTATTTTAATAAGTTTCGGTCTGGGATCATCGGCATTGATCAGCAATTTGACTCAACGTTTGGAAAGAAACCGATAATTTATGCGGATTGGACGGCAAGTGGAAGATTATTTCGACCAATTGAACAAAAAGTTTCAGAAGTATTTGGCCCGTTTATGGCCAATACGCATACGGAATCGAATATTACGAGTCTAATGATGACAGGAATTTATAATCAATCAAGAAGAATTATTAAGGAACATGTAAATGCCGATGAGAATGACGTCCTCATTCTTGACGGTTTTGGGATGACATCGGTAATGAATAAACTACAGAGATTATTGGGAATTAGGGTACCAGAGCAATGGAAAGACAAAATAAAACCTGCTGAGAGAAATAGGCCAGTAGTTTTTCTCACACATATGGAGCACCATTCCAACCACACTTCATGGCTGGAGACCTTAGCAGACGTTGAGATTATCAGACCGGACTCGAGAGGAAATGTAGATATAAATCATCTTGAGCAGCTCCTGTCCCAATATCGAGATAGAGCAGTCAAAATAGGTTCATTTACAGCATGCTCGAACGTTACAGGAATACAAACCCCATATCATCAGCTGGCGAAAATCATGCATAAGCACGGGGGACTTTGTTTTGTAGATTTTGCCGCCTCTGCACCTTATGTGAGGATTGATATGCACCCGAAAGATCCGATGGAAAAACTCGACGCTATTCTCTTTTCACCGCATAAATTTTTAGGCGGACCTGGTACGAGCGGTGTCTTGCTTTTTGATAAAAGGATTTATACGAATAAAGTACCGGACCATCCAGGGGGTGGAACGGTTACGTGGACTAATCCCTGGGGTGGACACCAATACATTAAGGACATCGAGCTTCGGGAGGATGGAGGGACACCTGGTATTCTTCAAGCAATTCGTACGGCTTTATGTATAAAGTTAAAGGAACAAATGGGGGTAGAGAAAATTTTAGCGAGAGAAAAAGAACAGCTAAAGCTGCTTTTAACTGGATTAGAGACTGTTTCTAATTTGCATGTATTAGAGAGACATCATCGAAATCGAATTGGGATTGTTTCATTTACCATTCCCAACATACATTACAATCTCATTGTCCGGCTGTTAAATGACCGGTTTGGATTTCAGGTTCGAGGCGGATGTTCATGTGCAGGAACATACGGTCATTATTTATTGCAAATTGATCAGAACAAATCAAAGCAAATTGCTAATAAAATTGATTCGGGTGATTTATCTACTAAACCAGGATGGGTCCGGTTTTCCTTGCATCCTATCATGACCGACGCTGAAATTTTATTATTTGTAGATGCAATAAAGGAGATAACCCAAAACATTGAAGAATGGAGAAAGGATTACGTTTATGATCTAGTCAGCAATGATTATTTTTATATTCAACACACCCGAAAGGATATGTCCTCGCTGTTTGATCTTGAGGAAGTATAGTATTAATTAGGCAACGGTGGAAAGGTCCCAACATATGCTAGTAAAAAAAGGTGGGATATCATGATTCACATTGTGAAGCGGGGGGAAACACTTTACCAAATTTCACTTGATTATCGTGTAAACCTAGCCAGACTTTATGCTGCTAATCCAGGGGTTAATCATCAGCAGTTGTATGTTGGCCAAAAAATTCAAATTCCTGGACTGCCAGATCCAACTACAATCCCGTATTCGATTCAAATCTCTATTGCCAAGAAGAGACTTTCGTTATTCAGAAATGGAAGACTTGAAAAAATTTATCCGATTGCTGTAGGGAAAATGCTAACTGGAACCCCAACTGGAGATTTTGTCATTGTAAACAGACAGATGAATCCAGGCGGACCTTTTGGTGTATTGTGGATGTCTTTATCCAAACAAGGCTATGGAATTCACGGCACGAATGATCCTAGTTCAATAGGAAAGGCGGTTTCACATGGTTGTGTTAGAATGCATAACCGGGATGTCCTTCAACTTGCCGAAAAGGTTCCAAATGGTACAAGGGTAATGATCCGACCATGATAATAAAACGACTAAGGGAGATTATTAATAAGAATCGTCCTTAGTCGTTTTATTTTAATAAAGTGAAACTAATTTAACGATAACAGGGATGTATGTTAATGAATGGGAATATGAGGATATTATTGAATTAACTCAATAAAAAAATCTCACCTCCTTAGCAGGGGAGGTGAGATTTTTGTTGATTATTTGTAAATTACAATCGATCCTACTGATTTATCTTTGGCTTGTCCGTTTACACGAACCTTAAGTCCGAAGTTTTCAATTTTACGTCCAGCATCTGGCATAAATGTGTTTATAAAAGAGTTGCTGTCATTAAAAAGTGAAACCGCAGGTTGACTTGGTCCGAACAATGTTTGAAGATCTGGATAGTCAAGATTTAATCCAGAAGTTGGATTTAAACCAAAAGCTGCATCAGCTATATGATAACGAGTAGAAGCTTGGACTGGTGCAGTACCGTTGGCAAAGCTCCATTGTAAGTCTGTATTTGGATGAGCATCTACAACTCCGACAAAACCTTCGCCAGGGTGTACACCTGTCCAGTTGTCAGTATAAGTAGGGTCTACATACCAAACGACAAGACCTCCGTCATAGCTCATTATAGAGTTTCCACGTTTAATATTTGATAGCCCCTGGTCGACACCAGCATGATTACGCCACTCTAATAGGTAATAGTGATCAGAGTATTTGTTTCCGTCTGATTTTTCAAATCCACTTAAAGTAAAAGTGGATGGGTTATCTTCAGCACCATCATTAACTAAAGTTTGACCATCAGCAATAACTTTGATGTTATCAGCAAAGAAACCAATATGGGAAGTGCCCCAATCCGTAGCATATCGGAGACGAAGTTGAATGCTCTTACCAGAATAAGCTGACAAATCAAAGGATTGAGACTGCCAGCCATTTGAATTACCTGTAAAACCTGGCATTGAATCTAGGATTGTTGGGTAACCCTGGCTTGTTACGTCTGAACGAGTATTTGAATTACCTAATGACTTCCAAGTAGCACCATTGTCTTCTGAAACCTGAACAAATGCAAAATCCCATTGTTCTTCAATATCGTACCAAGCGTCAAAAGTTAATGATGCAGATGATTTACCAGTTAAATCAACGGTTGTAACCATTTTGCTATCAATTTCATCTGCTTGTCCACCCCAATATTGTAAGGTGCCTGCAGCAGGAGTGTTTACTGGTGTTTTCTTTTGAGGCAAGTTTACTTTAGCGGTAATGGCGTTTTTACCATTTGGCGAGTTTGCTTGATCAAGTAACACTTGTGTACCTTTTGTCGTAACTTCATTCCAGTCTAATTCAACAGTGTCATCTGTCCATTTCCCACCAAGGTAAGATTGGAAATATGATTTTGCCAGCGGAGAGAAACCGGTTGGTTCTGTACCGCCAATTTTACCGGCCCATGAACCACTAGCCATAATTGACCAGTAAGCAACTGCCTCACCAGTACCTGAGTAGATCGTATCGTATTCATCTGGGTAGCCTAAATCATGACCATACTCATGTGCGAACACTCCTGTTGCACCGTCTTCAGGCATCATTGTGTAATCGTAAAATCCAGGTAATCCCGCACCCAGGCCATCAGGGTCAACAAAGGATGCTGAACGGTGAGACCAGATTGCGTCATCCCCTAATGATCCGCCACCAGCTTCTTGACCAACACCTGAGTGGATAATCATTAAGTGGTCGACTAAACCGTCTTTTTCAAGTAGGTTTCCGTCTCCATCTAAATCATGTGGATCTTCTAAATCATACTGATCTAAAGGAATGCCAGCTGCTTTTGCTGCAGCATAAGTATCTGCAACTAATGTTTTTGATCCACCCGGAGTTACGTTATCATGACCTCCAGATGCTTTATCAGCACCATAAAAAGCTGCAGTTCCAGGAACTTTTAACCAACCATAGGCTTTACCATCTACAGAATAAGTTCCACCAGATTGCTCTTCATAGAATTGTTTCATGGAAACAAAATCTTCACCATTTGGTCCTTCAACGCCATTTTCACCAAAAATCATATCTTCATAGTGCCCTAATGGATAATCTGAATAATAGTTATCTGTTTCTTCAGGCTCAATGTTATTATGAGCAAAGTCAGCGTATTCTACTGCCAGGACCAATACCTTGTCCCTTCGTACATCACCAGTATGCTTTGTTTCTTGAATTGGATCTGGGTTTCCCTTAAGGTGTCCGTTTTTCTTGCCGTTCCCTTTTAATAAACCATTGTTAAATTCTTTGAAATTACTTTGCTTTTCTGCTTCAGCTTTTTTTACTTGTGCAGCTAATGGGTCTGAATCCTTAACTTTTGATTGCTTCCCTTTTAGCTCCAGGTAGTTTTTTAGGAATGCCTGCTTAACTACTTCTGAAGAATTTTTTGGGAGGAGACCTTGTTTAATAAAAGACTCTATTAATCTCTCTTCATTCACAATCGCTAAGTCTAGAGAGCTGCTTGACGAAAAAGAAGCGGCTTCCGCTTTATGTACGAATCCCACATCCTTAGATGAAGCATCAATACTTGGGAATCCTGCAAATAAAGTACCAGCAAGCATAACGGAAGAAAGACTAGTTTTTATAAACTTATTCAATTGTATTCCCCATTTCAAAGTATTACGGCCGTATTAATATAATATTTAGAAAATTAGGACAAAACAATAGGTGAATTTACCCTATTTTATAGCTATGATCAAAGGGGAATAGGTCTAATAGGAGGGGTTTTTGACAAAGAACAAGGTTGTTTTGTCGTAATTTGTCAAATTTCAAGGAAAAATAAATGTGTTATGAAAATAATAATATATTATTTACAGTAGTAATTATGTGTGCTTATTTCGAAATGCATTGAGCGCCAAATAAGAAGTAATACCTAGGGTGCGAGCTAGGGTGGAAAGGACTTTTAGTAACAAAATAAATCGTACTTTAAATTTTTTTGTTATATGAAAATATTATGATGGATTATTTATTATTCCGATATATTAAGATAACAGTAAATAATACTAATAAATCTACAGAGAAATTATGACATACTATAAATTGGAGAATGAATGGGGAATATATTTGAATGAAAAGGTGCGTTTTTCAAATACTAACAATAAACTCATTAATGAAGTGGGATATGTGAATGAGAAAACCAAAGAAACGAAATAAGATACCATTTATTTTATTATTAATTATCCACACAAGCATGCTTGGCTACTCTTTTTACAAGACCAAAAATAAAAAGCAATTATTCACACTATTAATGGCTAATATCGGATTTGCTTATTTGTTAGAGTATATAGTTTTAAATGTTTTTCATGCTTATACCTATAAACCGAAATTAATTAAGAAGAACTTTTTTGACAATATTTTTGGTGCTATTTTATCTCAAGGTATTTTTGTACCTTTTACCGCTGTTTTCTCTACTGTTATGAAAATAGGGTGGGTTGGAAAATTACTGCTGGGAGGAATATATTTTTCACTGGTGGAACTTATATTTCTGAGGTTAAAAGTTTATAAACATAATTGGTGGAAAACTATATTTACCTTAATTTTGATTCCTCTGTACTTTAAAATTAGTGATTGGTGGAATATTTTGTTAGATAAAAGGAACCCCATCGTTCGGTTTATTTCTCTTTTTCTAATGATTTTGGTCTCAGAAGCTAATTTATTATTTATATTTGCTTCAACTAGAAAGGTTCGTTTCGGGTTTGGGAGACGTCATTCTTGGAGTGAGCATTTTATTATTGTTCCGTTGTATGCAATTGTCCTTTCTTTATTTTCAACAGTGTCATTTTTGAAGCACAATAATTGGTTTTCTAAGATTAAAGTTCTGCTAATGAGTATTGGGTTAGATCAAATATTTAAAAAACTAAAAATTGTAAAGGGAAATTTTCATGTAGTCGACTATTTTACGGTCCGAATACTGATGATATTTTTATATGGGAAGTTTAGTGATTTGGTTTACGGAGTGAGAAAAACTGGTGAGTTGGAAGATATTGAGGAAAAAATGCTCGAAATAAATCGGGAATAGACATAAAAAAAACGCCATTTGGCGTTAGTTACTTATTGTAAATACCAATAAACCATGATAAAATAAATTTTGGTTTTAAACAAAGAACATTGGTAATATAAATTATCTCTATAATACAATAACACATCAAACTGAGTCTGTCAAATATTTAGGGACAAAATTTTTCTGGAGAGTGGTCAAATGAGCGATACGGTAAAAAGTGACTTGCAGTTAGAGCAGGAACGTGTAAATTTCGTTAGTAAGGAAATTGATAGGAAAAAGCTAAAACTCCAGAAAAATACTGGTGGTGTTAGTTCAGATGTCCTTGAACTTCGAAAGACTTTCTGGGAGGATGTAACGGTTAATACGGATGAGCCGGATGATATGATTGAGACGGCGGCCAGCATTAAGCAACAAGCAGAATTACTTTCAGAGCGGGAACGTACGTTTAAACAAATGGATAAACAGATTCGAATCCTTGAACGATTAAAATATTCACCGTACTTTGGACGAATTGATTTTTTAGAAACAAATGAAAAACATGTCGATCAAGTTTATCTCGGAATTGCTTCTTTAATGGATGAGCATGATGAGAATTTTTTAATTTATGATTGGCGCGCCCCTATTTCAAGCCTTTATTATGATTTTGCTCCAGGGCTGGCTTCTTATCCCACAATGGATGGGGAAATCGAAGGCGAAATGAAGCTAAAAAGACAATTTATCATTCGTTCATCCGACATTAAAGCAATGTTTGATACCGGAGTTACCATTGGAGATGAAATGCTTCAAGAGGTCCTTGGAAATAATGCAAATGCACAGATGAAGAGCATTGTCGCTACGATTCAGCGTGAACAAAACCTGATTATCCGTAATGAGAGAAGTAAACTCCTTATTGTTCAAGGAGTAGCAGGCAGCGGTAAAACTTCTGCAGCCCTGCAGCGGGTTGCCTATTTATTGTACAGATATCGTGAAACCATAAAGTCTGAGAATATCATGTTGTTTTCACCGAACCCGTTATTTAACTCATACGTATCGACTGTACTACCTGAACTAGGGGAAGAGAACATGGAGCAGGCTACCTTTATGGAATATTTAAATAATCGGATTGGCATTGAATTTGATGTCGAGGATCCGTTTGACCAAATGGAATTTTTACTTAACGCTGAGGAACATCCGGACTACGATACAAGGGTTAGTGGAATTCGGTATAAGGCCAGTCTTGCATTTAAGGAAATTATTGACCGGTATGTAATTCAATTATCAAGTAAAGGTCTGCTTTTTAAAGATTTAGTATTTAGAGGCGAAATTATCATATCTAATGAAATGATTTATGATTATTTTTATTCCCTAGATGCGAGTTTCACCATCCCAAACCGTATGGAAATGGTAAAGGATTGGCTTTTAAGAGAATTGAAGAGAACAGTCAAACAAGAGCGCTCAAAAAGCTGGGTAGAGGATGAGGTACAATATCTTGAAAAAGAGGACTATTTAGAAGCATACCAGGAATTGCAAGGGAAAGACCGTTATACGGATAAAAGTTTTGATGATTTTGAACAGGAACAAAAGATTTTGGCTGAGAAGGTGGTAAAACAAAAATTCAGGCCATTATTTTCTCGTGTTAAAAAGTTAAATTTTCTCGATATGAAAGGATTATATAGCCAGTTATTTATGAAGGGTACTGAAAACCTGGAAGTTCTTCTAGATGATTGGACTCAAATTTGTTCGCAGACGGTTGAAACATTAGCAAACTATAAAATATCCTACGAGGATGCGACGCCGTTTGTCTACCTGCAAGACTTAGTTAAGGGCAGAAAGTCTTCAACCGGCATTCGCCATATTTTTATCGACGAAGCCCAGGACTATTCTCCGTTTCAGTTTGCTTTGATAAAAAGACTTTTTCCTTATAGTAAAATGACGCTGCTCGGGGACTTTAATCAGGCCATCTTCTCAGGTGCAACCGGATCAGCTACAGTAATATCGGATTATGAAGAAAAAGGGGAAGATGTTGAAAAAATTATTTTGACAAAGACCTATCGTTCTACAAAGGAAATTGTCGATTTCACCAGCAGCTTAGTTGAGGGTGGTGAAAAAATTGAACCATTTAATCGCCATGGAAAAAAGCCAGCAATTAAGATAGCGGAATACCAACAATTAAATGGGTTTATTTTGGGTAAAATAAATGAATTTTTAAAAGAAGGACATCGAACCATTGCGGTTATTTGTAGAACCGCTGCAGAGAGTAAAAGGGTATATGATGCAATGAAAGATGACATTCCTGTCCACCTCATAGAGAAGGCTACAATTGCTTATGAAAAAGGAATATTGGTGATTCCGTCCTATTTGGCAAAAGGTATCGAATTTGATGCTGTTATTCTTTATGATAGTTCACAATATACAAATGAAAGTGAAAGGAAGTTATTCTACACGGTTTGTACACGTGCTATGCATAGACTGCACATGTATGCAACAAAGGATATCAGTCCACTTATGAATAGAGTTCCAAGTACCTTATATGAGGTGGAATAAACAAAAAACAGCGGCCAAAGAGTGGTCGCTGTTTTTACGATGTTTAGTTATTTTTCCATTGCATTTCAACTTGTTCAAATGCAAGGCGGTAAATTTCCTCATCGGGCATGTTAGGATTTGCTAAAACATTTGTTAAGTAGTCTTTTCCTTCATACGTTACTTTTACATTTACTTGAAGCATATGATCACCTTTCTCATTATGGTTTTCTTGAAAATTTGGATGAATTCCTGGCAGAATTGATATAATGGTTTTATTCGTTTGGCTAGGAGGACAAAAAATGTCAGTTCATTTTGAAGAGATAACTAAAGAAACGCTATATATTGCGCTTGAAATGGTAAATTCAAATCCAGATTACAATCTTGTTGAAATTGGCAGTTCCCTAAGAGAGCTTGCAGATATAGAAGAAGAGTTTTTGAATCCTGATACCATAAGTGTTTTTATTAAGCTTGATGATACCTATATTGGGGTTATGGATTACTTAATGGAAAATCCAAAAGATCAGTGCCCGTGGCTGGGACTGTTAATGATTCATAGTGATTATCAAGGATTTGGTTTTGGTGCACATGCATATGCGCTTTATGAAAGTGAAATGCGTAATCGAGGCTTGCAGCGTGTTCGACTCGGTGTGATAAAAGAAAATGTAAGGGCAAAACAGTTCTGGGAATCATTAGGATTTCTTTATATTAAAACAGCTTTTAGTGAAAATGGCAAGGAAATTTTTGTGTATGAAAAGCTCTTTTCTTAACTTTGTTGCCTTTTGGAACAAAATTTAGTGATTGTACTTTGTGTCCGCAGAAAAATGCATAAATAGTATAAGAAAAGAGCCTGCAAACTAAATTCTAAAACGCAAAATAACTATTTCCAAGTTAAAATCGGCTTTAAGATTTTAACAACAATATATAAAAAACAGTCTTATAAAAAACTTCCCGAAGGAAGCTTAAACCTCTAATAATAAGAATTCCTCGGCAAACTGCTGAACCAGGAGTTTGTCTATTGTTTTCTTTCTTAAGGCAGACTCGGCCAAAATTAAATGGGCTTGAATAGCAGTATTTCTTTTTAAATCCCTAATTGATATATCGCCATTCAGTAATTGAATGGCTTTTTCTCGGATGTCTTGACTCTTCGAAGAATGATACAGGAGAAAAGCAATACAAGTAACTTTGTCCATCATCAACACTCCTTATTTATATCAAGAATCGAACATTTGATTACAATTTCGACCTTCTATCTTAATAATCCTGCTAATATTCCGAAAATTCTCTAGAGAAGCATGATTTTTGTTGAATATTGCTTATTTGTCGGGAGTTTTATATAATATTGAAGGGATAAAAGAAACAATCATATTGTGGGAAATTACCTTCTAGTCCCGTTGGGCGGGAGGGTTTTTATTTTTACATAAAAGTTGGAGGTAGCATTTTCATGAAACAAGCCTTAATTAAGGATTTGTACAGAAATAAAGAAAATTACATAGACCAGAAGGTTCAATTATCAGGTTGGATACGTACGATCCGGGATTCTAAAACCTTTGGATTTATTGAGTTGAATGATGGCAGCTTCTTTAAAGGAGTTCAAATTGTATTTGACGAGCAGCTGGAAAATTTTAAGGAGATTGCAAAGCTCCCTATTAGTTCTTCTATTAAAGTAGAAGGAGATTTCATCCATACTCCACAGGCTAAACAGCCATTTGAAATTAAAGCGACAAATATTTCTATTGAAGGGCTTTCAAATAGCGACTATCCATTGCAAAAGAAGAAGCATTCATTTGAGTATTTAAGAACCATCGCCCATTTAAGACCGCGGACGAATACATTTTCTGCTGTTTTTCGTATTCGATCTTTAGCTTCTTATGCGATTCATAAATTCTTCCAAGACAAAGGGTTCGTTTATGTCCATTCACCAATTATCACGGGAAGTGATACAGAGGGCGCGGGCGAAATGTTCCGTGTTACCACACTCGATATCGATAACCCTCCTAAGAATGATGAGGGGAAAACGGATTTAACGAAGGATTTCTTTAATAAAGAAACAAATCTTACGGTAAGCGGCCAGTTATCAGGCGAAGCTTTTGCCTTAGCATTCCGGAATGTTTATACATTTGGTCCAACATTTAGAGCAGAAAATTCTAATACAGCGAGGCATGCTGCAGAATTCTGGATGATTGAGCCAGAATTGGCATTTGCTGAGCTTCCAGATATCATGGACTTAGCTGAAGACATGGTTAAGTATGTAATTGGCTATGTCCTTGAGCAGGCACCAGAAGAAATGAATTTCTTTAATAGCTTTATTGAAAAAGGCTTACTGGATCGCCTAAACAATACCCATACTTCAAGTTTTGGCCGTGTGACTTATACAGAAGCAATAAATATCCTGATTGAATCAGGAGAAAACTTTGCTTATCCTGTTGAATGGGGACTCGACCTGCAAACAGAGCATGAGCGTTATTTATGCGAAAAAGTATTCAAAAAGCCTGTCTTTGTGACGGATTATCCGAAGGAAATTAAAGCCTTTTATATGAGATTGAATGAGGATAATAAAACGGTTGCTGCAACGGATCTACTCGTACCGGGAATTGGTGAATTAATTGGTGGAAGTCAACGTGAAGAGCGCGAGGATATTCTAGCTGGAAAAATTAATGAACTTGGTATGAATGAAGAAGATTATTGGTGGTACCTGGAGCTAAGAAAATACGGCGGTACAAAACACTCTGGATATGGTCTAGGTTTCGAGCGTTTAATTATGTACCTCACTGGTATGTCAAATATTAGAGACGTTATTCCATTCCCAAGAACCACAGGTAACGCAGAATTCTAAAAATTAAAAAGCTTCAGCGCCTAGGCGCTGAAGCTGGACAAAATAAAAGAAGACCAATCCTTTGGATTTGGTCTTTTTCATTCATCTATTGGGTTTGAAATTCTTCCTCGAAAAAAAATGTACCGGGATGCTCCTTAACAATGTAAGAATATCTTTTCATATTTTTTACATACTGCCATTTTAAAATCGTTACTTCCTCGCCAGTGTCTTTAAGTTTCACAGTTTGCCCGCTATTGAATCTGTTATTTGAATTCCTCAAATTAACACCCCTTTTTTCATCAAGTTTAATTATATCATATTTTTTGTTAAGCCGCTTGTTTGGAAATATTGAAGCTTTTTAAAAAGTGCGTTTCCTTTCATTTACAGTTTCATTATGTTACACTATTTAAAAAGTGAGGTGTCATTTTGTCAAATTACAAAGCGAAAAAGAGTAACCTCAAAGCCTTATTATCAAAGAACAGTATGAATCTCAAAGGATTGGAAAAGAGTACACACATTCCTTTGGAACAACTTAATGGGTACATGTCAAAAAAAGTGATGAATCTTAGTGCCGCAATGTCGATTTCTAAAGAATTAAATTGCCAGATCGAGGATTTATACGACTGGGAATTAGAAGAGAAAATTTAAGTTCTTCTACAAGGTCACTAGGGTAATCATCCTAGTGACATTTTTAATAACTTGACCAGTCTGTGAGAGGTTTATGCAAGCATGAAAACGGGAAAATAATGGACAAGACCTTGCTTATTTCTTCATAATTTGGTATGATTATGTAGAATTATTTTTGTTCGGTAGTAAAGGGAAGAATAAGTTATTGCTTTTCGCCTGGATCTTTAAAGAGCAAGAATAGTAATACAATGTGTGGATTACACACTAGGAGGCAACAAATATGGAAAACGGTAAAGTAAAATGGTTTAATGCAGAAAAAGGTTTCGGATTCATCGAGCGCGAAGGTGGAGAAGATGTATTCGTTCACTTTTCAGCAATCCAAGGCGAAGGCTTTAAAACTCTTGAAGAAGGTCAATCAGTAACTTTCAATGTTGAGCAAGGTGCTCGTGGACCTCAAGCTGCTAACGTAAACAAAGCTTAATCACATAGCGTGAAAAAAAACAGACCTTTTGGGTCTGTTTTTTTGTGTATAGATACTTCTACGAAAAGAGGTATTTATACCATTTGATTAATTATTAATATATTTTTCAAAAACATATCCGAAATCTTTAACACTATATTGCTTTTTGCTATCCTCTAACCATTGGAAGGCTGCTTGGTTTAACATTTTAAATTGAACGACTAAGTTGTTATCAGAACTATTCACACGACCTAATGTGGTTGATGCAATATCAAGGCTTTCTTTGGCGAATCGAAGAGAAATCTCATTGTCATGCGTAATTTCAGATATTTTTATGAGTGCCTTATATAAATCTTTGACTTCTTCAATGTGTTTTTTATGGACATCAATAGAGAATGGCTGGGCACCAATTTTAAATTTAATTTCGATATCGAGGTCGACCGTTCCGGCTGTTTCTAATTTTACATCAGTAATCCGATTAGTAGCATAACTATAGCGATGAAGCATCCTTTTTTTACTTGTCGCACTTGTTCCATCTAGATGAATGAGAGCATTATTAGTGAAACAATACTCATCCGATTTAGATTTTATTAAAAAATAAATCCTTTCGTTATCTTCATGCATAACATAATCATCGGAATCTACCTTATCATAATTTTCTGGTTTAATAACAGAACCCACATCACTAAGTCCTAAAATATCTGCTGCTACTTTTCCAAACATAGTATCAACCTCGCTTACCAAATATTTTAATTGCCATTCAACTATACGATTATGTTCTGAAGAAGTTTCAATATTTTTGAACGACAAAACAATTTATGCTGTGAAATTTGACTTATGCTTTTTTTCATTTGGTTTGTCAAAATTTAGAATGAAGGGGAATAAAGATAAATGCGTCCGATTATCCTTGGCACTTTGGCGGCATTCTTTTTTGCGTTTACATTTATCATCAATCGATCAATGGAGCTGGAAGGGGGGAGCTGGATTTGGAGTGCTTCACTTCGTTATTTTTTTATGGTTCCATTCCTGCTGCTACTAGTTTACTGGAGGAAAAATCTTAAACCTCTAATAGTGGAAATGAAAAATAATCCACGAGCCTGGCTGTTATGGAGTTTTGTAGGATTTGGTCTGTTTTACGGTCCGATTTGTTTTTCAGCAGCATATGCACCTGGGTGGCTAATTGCTTCCACCTGGCAGATTACGATTATCTCTGGCTCCCTTTTAGCGCCGTTTTTTTTAGAAACCGTTATGACTCAACAGGGTCCAGTCAAGATAAAGGCAAGAATTCCTATGAAAAGCTTGGTCCTGTCGTCGATTATTTTACTTGGTATCATTTTAATGCAGGTGGAGCGTGCAGATTCTCTTTCGTTAATCGAAGTATTATTAGGTGTGTTACCTATCATTGTTGCCTCGTTTGCATACCCTCTAGGGAATAGAAAGATGATGGATATGTGTGGAGGGAGACTCGATGTTTTTCAACGTGTATTAGGAATGACGATAGCCAGCATGCCTCTGTGGATTGTATTAGCCATTTATGGAATGTTTACGGTTGGTCCACCTAGTGTTGGACAATCGATTCAATCGGGAATCGTAGCGATTACCTCCGGTGTGATTGCGACTGTTTTATTTTTTCAAGCAACAGATTTGGTCCGTGGCAATATGCAAAAATTAGGGAATGTAGAAGCAACTCAGTCAATTTCGGTTTTATTTGCAGTAATAGGAGAGTTAATCCTGTTAAAGGCGGCATTTCCATCCATAATATCATGGACAGGAATGTTACTGGTCATGGCAGGAATGGTACTTCACAGCTACGTATCGCATAAAGGAGGTATTCCTAATGGGAAAAAGGTCAATGCATAAACTTTTGGGAGCCTAATCAGTTGTCTTGATTAGGCTTATAGATGATTAACTAGTAAGATAGGGTGTCAGTTTTTCAATTGTCTCTTGTACAAGTCTTGCGTTTTTTTTATACATAACTTTGGCGGTTCCGTCTATAGTCTCTAAAGATAATATCTCTAAATCAACCTGTGTTTTTTTTAGTGATGCTAATAATAGTGGGCGCTGATTAGGAGAAGGTATCTGCAATTTGTCATCATAAACATCAACAGTTAATTCTCCGTATGAATCAACCTGCCCAATAAATACATTTTCAAGAATAAGTCCGAGTTTTTCTAACTCTGTCCTAAGCCAGGCTCTGCTTTTACCAGAGGAACTCAACGGTTCATCCAAAATGCTTCCGTCCATTATGACTGTTTGGGGTTCTTTTTCATTAGGTACCTTTATGTTCAGGTCTTTAGGCGTCAATGGGCGGTTTTCTTTTTTCAATAAAGCACTAAGATTTCCCCTTGGTTCCAAAACAGCGAATTCAACGTCTGCGACACGATAAATATCCTTCTGGCGAAGAAGGGCTGATAATTCGTCAATAGAATATTTTTCCTTCTTTAAATTTTCTTCAAGTACCTTACCATCCTTGATTAAAACAGTCCCTTTTCCTTCGATGAAGTCCCGGAAGGTTTTACTCTTTAATGCTAGAATGTCAGCGCTAAGAGTTGCAAAGGTAAAGATAATAATGGCCATCATACCCTGAAACATATTTTTCTCAAGACCAGCTATCGCCTCACCGGCAATACTACCGATTGTTATGCCAGAAACATACTCAAAGAAAGAAAGTTCAGAGATTTGCTTTTTTCCAAGAATTTTTGTCATAAAAAATAAAAGACCTAAGAAGACAAAGGAACGAACAATTGTTTCAGGCCAGCTAGGCATATTCTTTCACCTCTCAAATTCCAACCTTTATATTTGTAAGTCAAGTCGATCTAATTCCAAGAGTCGTAACTGCAAATCTTTTTTTAGGGAAGTGATGGTTAACATGGATTGGTGGAATACTTCTTGAGCGCCAGTATCTAGTGAATTTAAAGCAAGGGAAGATAATTGTGCTTCAATTCCTTTTAAATTTACTAAGCATTGCTTGATACTTGTAGCATTGGACATGAACATCGCCACCTTTTTTGAGATTACTAATAGGGTTGGCAGGGAAGCCAACCCTAATAAATAGTATTCTGCATTTTCCCCTATATATGTAAAACGTGTTATATAAGAAATTTTAAAAAACAAGACGTTTTAATTCTAATGGATGAAGGGCATGTGTTTTATCTACAAAAATAAAACCGTCGTAGCGGCTGCTCATAACCGAAGGGACATAGTTCCCAAATTGCTCATATTCCGGACGATAGACAACCCCAATAGCCCGGTGACCAATGGTTTTATTGAATTCTTTACGATTTTCATCAGTAAACAAGAGGTATTGATTAAATGCTCCTGCTTTATGCATCAGGTTCTCCCAGCTCCCTGCCTGGGCCTCAGGAACATTCGTAACGCGAAAGTCTGCTCCCCATTCAGTTGATGCAATTACTGTACCACTATTTGTTCCAAAGCCAACAATGAAAACATCTTCAGGATAATTCTGTTCTCTTAACAACTGACCGACATTCACCATTCCGGCTTCTTTCATATCGGTCGCACGGGCATCACCTACGTGTGTATTGTGTTCCCAGATGATTACTTTTGCTCCTTCACCATAATACCTCATTACAGCATTCAAAGCTTCAACCATGTGGATGTCTCTAACGTTCCAAGACTTTGAATCGCTTAAGACCATTGTCCGGTAATACTCTTCCGCATTGACGGTAACAAGAGCATTGACCTCCATATTCAAGCTGTTTTCTTCCTCATCATCATATTTCCATTTATTCTTTTGAATGGTAGTGAGAAGCGAAAGGGCTTCTTTTATACAATTTTCGGATAAATATCCTGCAGCAACCGCATAAGATTCATTATTTCGATTATAGGGTTCGAAGCAGGAAAAGGCATGTCTTGCTTGATTCAGCCCCGAGTTACCAGTCCTTTCTAAATACTTAATGATTTCGTCCATACTCTCCCAAAGACTATAGACATCTAGTCCATAAAATCCCACTTTATTCTTACGTTTGGTTTGTTGATTATAACTTCTTAACCATTCTACTAATCCAATAATTTCTTCATTCGCCCACATCCATGTCGGCCAGCGATTAAAACTTTCAAGAGCCCCTCTAACATCATTTTGCGATCCGATGTTTTTTATATAGCGATTAATGCTTTGACAGGAAGGCCAGTCTCCTTCAACCGCAATGACAGAAAAACCTTTTTCCTTGATTAACCTTTTAGTGAGTTCAGCGCGAATCGAATAGAACTCGGAAGTACCGTGGGAAGCTTCACCCAGAAGAACATACTTGGCATCACCAATTGCTGCTAGCAGAGGATCAAGATCATCTACGGATTCAAAGGGTTTAGTGTATTTTTTTACAGACTCAAACATATGCAGACATCCTCTCATAGATAGTGAATGATACTGCTAATGTTCCCTAAATAACAAAAAACTTCCAAAATTAATTTTAGGAGCTTTTGCATATTTCATCTGTACATCGTCCGCTTTCCGATATCCTTAAATCCAGGTCGTTTAAGATACGTCCAATTTTAAAAATTTAATTGTTCTTCTAATCTATTAATATTTATAATAGTCTAGTAATTTTGAAAAGTTCACCAATTCGTCACAACACTTTGTGTAAAGGGAATTTTTAGGTGCTATACTATAGATGTAAAGGAAAAAAAATAAAAATTAACTTCTTAGGAGACTCAACCATCCGTGTTCGTTCCGTTTGTGAACGAGTAGTAAAGGTTTTCCCTTTGCAAGGTTTGGTAAGTGGAGCGATGTAACTTGAATTGGAAAGGTGTAATCCTAACGAAACCTTCTTTTAAGTGAAAGAGAAATTTAACTTATTCAAATGAAAGTACAAAAGTTATTGGAAATGGGAGTAAAGTGAATGTATCTACCTATGTAAAAGGTACGTAGATGAATTCCTCAAACCATAAGATTTTTCTTAAAATTATGATGACGCTTCCCTTTTGAGAAGAAACCTAATCTAATGAAGAAAAGAAGAATCAAAATTCCAATAATCAAAACAAATAAAGGCAGTAAATTTATTTGGTACTAGAATTTGAAAAGGAGTTCACTTTAAAAAGTAGGATTAAGTTAACAGATAAATATAGTTGATAAATGAAGCCTCTTTATCAATATGTTTACCTAAACCTTCAACCCAAATCAATTTTTACATTGCCAAGAAGCTGATCCAAATACAAGGATATGAGTCCATCGTAATACCAGTAATTTTGTTTCTTTAAAGGAATTTGAATTCCATTAAATTTCATGTGAATTAATTCCTTCAACGGAACAACACACATCGGCTAATACTTTAAACCTACTATTAGTACGGTAAACCGACTAAAAGGAAGAGTGGAGAAACATTTTGGCTGATGTCATGGTTGGGTCCCCTAAGAGGTTAATTCCCAAGAAGCTGTCTCAAAAGAGGCGGCTTCTTTTTATTTTTGAGCAGAAAAATTCTACTGTTTCTGTAGTTTGCTAATTAAAAAATTGGGAAATAAAGTGCATAAAAATTCAAAAAACTATCAATTTACTGTTATAATTGAATTAGAAAATTCCATTGGAAAGGGGCAAGATAATGTCAGAAATTCCAAACATCGGTCTAAACAAGCAGAATCAAATGCTTATGGAAAAAGTTCAGCACCGAGGATTGCCAACTAGAAAGATTATTCAAAGAATCATGCTTATTACAGTTGGCGCAGCATTAATGGCGGTAGGGTTGGAAATTTTCCTTGTACCCAATCATGTTATTGATGGAGGCATCGTAGGAATATCGATTATGCTTTCCTATTTGACTGGTTGGAAATTAGGTTTCTTTATCTTTCTTCTTAATATCCCGTTTTTCTATATAGGTTATAAACAAATTGGAAAAACCTTCGCTTTATCCACTCTTTATGGAATTATTATTCTATCTATTGGCACCACATTGCTTCATCCAGTACCTGCATTTACTCAGGATATTTTACTTGCCACCGTTTTTGGGGGGATTGTTCTCGGAATAGGTGTCGGAATGGTTATCCGTTATGGAGGATCCCTGGATGGTACTGAAATTCTTGCTATTCTCTTTAATAAAAAGCTTCCATTCTCTGTTGGCGAAATTATCATGTTTTTTAATTTATTCATTCTCGGAAGCGCAGGTTTTGTTTTCTCCTGGGACCGTGCCATGTATTCGCTGATTGCCTATTTTGTAGCTTACAAAACTATAGATATTACTGTCACAGGGCTAGATGAATCCAAATCGGTTTGGATTATTAGCGATAACTCAAAGGAAATTGGTGAGGCGATTATGAATCGACTTGGCCGTGGTGTTACGTACATTAACGGGGAGGGTGCTTATTCAGGTGATCACAAAAAGGTGATTTTCTGTGTAATTAACCGTCTCGAGGAAGCAAAGTTGAAGGAAATTGTTACTGAAAATGATGAAAATGCCTTTCTCGCAGTGGCTGATATCGCAGAAGTTCGCGGCGGCAGGTTTAAGAAAAGAGATATCCATTAAAAGAGCTGCCGTTTGGCGGTTTTTTTTGTGTTCTTTTTGATATTAAAGTGATATCATTATGATATAGAATTTAAAGGAGTGATTGGCTTGAAGGAAAAAGAAATGACTAAGTTGAATGGGGTTATAGGTGTTTTCCTTTTTCTTTTATTCGGTGCAATAACGGTATTTAGTTTCAGGCAATTTATCTTGAGTGAGAATTTTCTGATTTTGTCTGTATCATTTATAACACTAATTTTATCTGTCCTGATATTATCCGGCTTTACTATTATTCAACCTAATCAGGCGAAGGTGTTTACCCTTTTTGGAAGTTATCTGGGAGTCATCAAGGAAGAAGGATTTTGGTTATCGGTGCCGTTAACAGTTAGAAAAAATGTTTCACTAAGAGTAATCAATTTCAACAGCGATAAGTTAAAAGTTAACGACTTAGAAGGAAATCCAATTGAAATTGCTGCAGTAGTGGTCTACAAGGTGTTTGACTCAGCAAAAGCGGTTTTTGATGTTGAAGATTACAAAGAATTCGTTCATACTCAAAGTGAAACAGGTCTGCGCCACATAGCAAGCCAGTATCCGTACGATAATTTTAATAATGATTATGAGATTTCTTTACGTCAGCATTCTGATGAAGTAGCTGAAGAATTGACGAAGGACCTGCAGCATAGGCTTCAGCTAGCTGGTGTAGAGATTATCGAAGCAAGAATCATGCACTTAGCCTATTCAAGTGAGATTGCTCATGCTATGCTTCAAAGACAACAGGCTAAGGCAGTGTTGGCTGCAAGAAAGGTAATTGTCGAGGGGGCTGTATCAATGGTTAAATCAGCGATTGACCAATTGAGTTCAGAGGGAATAGTAGAGCTTGATGAAGAAAAGAAAGCTCAAATGGTAAATAATCTAATGGTAGCGTTAGTTTCAGAAAAGGGAAGCCAGCCGATAATCAATACAGGAAGTATCTATTAAGGTTGTGATCTAGTGGCTGAGAAAAAAAGATTTCTATTGCGCATTGATCAGCAAATTTATGACGCGCTTGAAAAATGGGCGGAGGATGAATTTCGCAGTGTAAATGCTCAAATAGAGATAATTATAAAAAAGAGCCTAAAGGACTCGGGAAGACTAAAGAATACCCGAAGAAAAAAAGATGAATAAGTTAGTGCATTTTTCAGAGGCGGGCGTTTTATAAAAACACTCGTTTTCTGTCGTTTGGTGCAGAAAACACATAAAAAAACATCGGCTTTTGTCGTTGTATGCGCTTACCTGGGAAATGATTAAATGAGTTATTTATTTATTTCCCAACAGGAGAGATGCCAGTAAAAAACTAACATCTCTTTTTAGTGGAGCGAAAACTAAAAAAGGAGTTCGTATACTTCATTTAATTCATGTGCCCGTTTCTCATCTTGTTCTTCTTTGGCATGGTTAATTTCCCTAGGCAGCATGTCATTTAAAAAGTTAATCTCCTTTTGTGTTAAATGTCTTACAAAATCACCCTCGTTTGAAAAATTCCCTTCAGACAATTTTCGATATAAATGTCTGCCATCGGAATGACCATCACTGTAATTTGACAATATTTCGCGTAAATAGCCCAATGTTTTGTCCATTTATGTCAACCGTCCTTTCAATTAATATCTTTTGACGAAATGGAATTTATAATACCTGTATCATAATTTAGATTCACATTGAAATATTTGGTACAGAATATAGAAGAGCATTTAGTGTGGATGGAACATTGGCCACAAAAAGGGGGGGAATCTGCTTGATAAACCATCTGGTGAGAGCAGTACCAAATTTATTTACCATTGGAAATTTATTATCAGGTGTCTTTTCCATTACTTTCAATATGAATGGATATTTACAGATGGCGTCAATTTTTATTTTTTTATCTGCTATATTTGATTTTTTTGATGGACGGTTAGCTAGAAGATTGAAGGTTAATAGTGAATTTGGAGTAGAACTTGATTCGTTAGCAGACATTGTCAGCCTTGGTGTCGCACCTGCTCTTCTTTTTTACTCTTTAGAACCGCCATCGATATTCACGACTATCGCATTTGTTTTATTTCCCACAATGGGTGCTTTAAGGTTGGCGAAATTCAATGTAAAACCAACTAGAGGTTATTTTATGGGTCTGCCAATAACGGCAGCCGGGCTATTAATGGCTTGTATGGGAATATTTCTGTATAGTAATGCACTCATTACCATTGTACTTTCAATTCTTATGGTGAGCCCTGTGAGAATAAAAAAGCTATAACTCATCTAATAATCTGTAAACAAATTACAATTAAACAGGAGTTTCCCAAACATAATCTCGCCATAATTACAAACATTAAGCTAATGGAAGGAGCGTTTTACTTTCCATTGAATGTTAAATGAAGGAGTGCTTTGGATGAGGAATATGGTAAAGCCGTTTTTCAATCTGATTGGTAAAAAACGAAAGAGCAGGGGGACCATGTGGGTATCTCTGATCGGAGTTGGAATAAGCGCCGCCGTTTTTGGTCTAACAAGAGGTAAACGAAAAAATATTGTACAGCCTTTTCAAGATGTAGTCCAAAGCTTTACACCGAAAAATAATATAAATATAAATAACACCGCACTGGCTGAGTTCTCTGAAGAATTATTAGCAAGTGCGTTGAGAAATGACCATAAAGACCGTTAAAAAAGTCCGCATTTTGCGGACTTTTTTATAGTGGCGGAAAAGGGACCTCCTTAGGCTTGTACTCAATGACTTCGGAAGAGTATAACTTTATCACTAAAAGGTTTCCCAGCGTTCTCGCCTGGATTAATATCGGTTGATTGTACATGTTTTTGAATTCAAAGTCGGGACCATACCAACTGACGGTTGCATCACGACCAGGAGGAATATAAGGGACATGACGGCTGTGAGAAAAACGCTGGACAATTTTTAAACCTGCACTATCAACAGCATTGAATAAAGTTGAAGAAACCTGACATATTCCACCGCCGATATCTTCTGCATATTCACCTCTTACAATCACTTTAGCCTTTTCGTAGCCCTTTTCACTGGTTCTCTTACCGACAACTTTATTAAAAGAGAATGTCTCACCGGGAAAAACAACATGATTATTAATGGCTTCGACAGCTAACTTAATATTGTTTGAACGTTTTTTGTTTCTTGGATTAAAAGAAGTAATATAACGACCAATGCGAATACTGCGAATATCTGATAGTAACTCACTATCTACTTTTGGATACACAGAATACATTGGAATTTCTAAAGTTGAAATGCTCTGCTCGAAAAAATAGGAATAAAAGTTTTCTGTGAAAATATGTCGATTGACACTAAGGCCAAGCTGCTCAGGAATAATATTTCCATGCCGATCCAATTTTGCATTTTTTGGAGGAACCGAAAACTGTTTCTCCAATTCCCTTACTAGTTGGTCATATTTTTCTGTATCCAAAATAAAATAACCTGGATAACCGACAGAATATTCTTCTCTATTGATATTCGAAAAAGGTTTCCCTTCTCTAGTTAGTTGGACACTAGCCTGAGGGGTCACATGTTGAATCATAAGTAATAAACTAAATAACCATTTCATACCCATATCGTACAAACCTCCTCAACATAATTTGAAACAAAAGCTATATTTTTATGTAAGAAATAAACTGAATAATATCTTAGTTTATTCCTTATAGAAGGGTGACCCCAAACAAGAGTCATTCTTTTTTAGGATTTGTTGAAATAAGTGTAGAATAATAGTATATAATCAAGTAATAACACGAATTATGCATAGTGCTAGCATGATGCTATAAATATGATAGGAGTGTCTCCCTTGGCTGAAAATGGAAGAATACAATTAAATGTAAGAATCTCAAAAGAAACCTCTGACAAATTGGATGAAATTGTAGAATATTATCAAGAAAACCTTAAATTAGGTCGCGTATATAAAGGAGATGTTTTAACCGATATTATTGAAAAATCACATGAATTAATGAATAAGCAAAAAATGGGAATAAAAAGATATTAACCTAAAATATTTGTTTGAATATTTAGAAATAAATTTGAATAATCAATGATTGGAGGTATAATATAATTTGTAGATACCAACTGGTTAGTATGTATGGAGGGGTGAGATAATTGGATTTTTTATATTCTGCTAAAGTAAAAGAGTTACAGACAAGGCTGACAAACTTTATGGAAGAACATGTGTATCCAAATGAAAAAGTGTATGAGCAGCAGCTGAACGATCAGGAAAATCGGTGGAGTGCTGTTCCACAGGTAATGGAAGACTTAAAGGAAAAGGCAAAGGCTGCTGGTCTCTGGAACTTATTTCTCCCTGAAAGTGAATATGGTGCAGGGTTAACCAATCTGGAATATGCCCCTCTTTGTGAAATAATGGGACGCTCGCTAATTGGACCTGAAAGTTTTAACTGTGGTGCACCCGATACCGGTAACATGGAAGTTATTGTACGCTATGGTAAAGAGGAACATAAAGAAAAGTGGCTAAAACCATTATTAGCAGGAGAAATTCGGTCTTGCTTTTCGATGACAGAACCGGCCGTTGCTTCTTCCGACGCGACGAATATCGAAGCAAGCATTGTTAGAGATGGTGATGAGTACATCATAAATGGACGTAAATGGTGGTCATCTGGTGCTGGAGATCCTAGGTGTAAAATTGCGATTGTCATGGGAAAAACAGACTTTCATGCCAACCGTCATGAGCAGCAATCGATGATTCTCGTTCCTCTCGATACTCCTGGGGTGACAATTGAAAGGATGCTTCCTGTTTTCGGTTATGATCATGCCCCGCATGGACACGCTGAAATTACCTATGAAAATGTTCGTGTTCCGGCTGAAAACATTTTGTGGGGTGAAGGAAAAGGATTTGCGATTGCGCAGGGGCGATTAGGACCTGGAAGAATTCATCATTGCATGAGGTTGATTGGTGCTGCGGAGCGAGCTCTTGAACTTTTATGTAAGCGTGTTCAAGAACGTGAAGCCTTCGGAAAACCGCTCTCAAGCCAAGGGGTTATTAAAGAGTGGATTGCCGATTCCAGGATTGAAATTGAACAAGCAAGACTCCTAACTTTAAAGGCTGCCTATATGATGGACAGTGTTGGAAATAAAGAGGCCAAAACAGAGATTGCGATGATTAAAGTAGTGGCACCTAACATGGCATTACGTGTTATTGATAGAGCCATTCAAGCATTTGGGGGAGCAGGAGTTTCAAGTGATTTCCCACTGGCAGCAATGTGGGCAAACTCTAGAACATTGCGACTGGCAGACGGCCCAGATGAAGTTCACCGTGCTCAGATAGCTAAGCTTGAATTAAAGAAATATCAATAAAGTAAATATTTTATTAGTTATAGATAGAGAGATTAGGAGAAAATATTATATATTTTTGGAGGGAAACTCATGGCTTGTAGGAAAACATGGATGGCTCAATATCCGGATTACATTTCATCAACAATCTCAAACCCTGAAAAAAATCTATTAGAAATCCTTCAAGAGACTACAGTAAAATATCCCGCCAGTAATGCACTATCCTTCTATGGCAGAAAAATTACCTATCAACAATTACTAGGACTTTCTCAAGGCTTTACCTCAGCTCTCCAGCAAAATCAAGTTCTAAAGGGTGACCGAGTGGCACTTATGCTTCCGAACTGCCCTCAGTATGTTATTTCTTATTACGGCGTACTAGGAGCAGGGGCAATTGTAACACAAGTAAACCCAATGAGTGTCGAACGAGAGCTTGAATATATCTTAAATGATTCTGGAGCAGAAACGATTGTTGTCATGGATGCTTTTTATCCAAGAGTAAAAAGCGTTCAACCACGAACAAACTTGAAGAATATAATAGTTGTCAGCCTGCAGCCCTCTGGACAAGATTACTCACCAGATCGCAGTTTTGAAAGCTTCCTCTCAGATGGGAATAGTAAGCCAACACCTGTTACGATTGAACTGGAGCATGACATTGCGGTTCTCCAATATACAGGCGGTACTACGGGAAGATCTAAGGGAGCGATGTTAACACATCGAAACATCGTGGCTAATGTCCTGCAATCCTATGAATTCTTCAAGCATGAATTTGAATTAGGAAAAGAACGCTGTTTAACGGTTATTCCCCTTTTCCATGTATTTGGTATGACAGCCTGTATGAACCTAACAATTTATACAGGCGGGGAATCGATCATGCTTCCGCGGTTTGATTTAGAGGAAGTATTAAACACAATTAAAAATGAGCAGCCAACTACATTCCCTGGGGTTCCAACTATGTATGTGGCGATAACAAACCATCCACGTGCTGAGGAGTACGGAATAAATAGTATTAAAACCTGCAATAGTGGCAGTGCACCTATGCCAGTAGAACTTCTCCGTGAGTTTGAAAGAAAAACAGGGGCAAAGATTTTAGAAGGATACGGACTTTCTGAAGCATCTCCAACGACACATTGCAATCCTCCGTTTGCAGACCGTAAACCAGGAAGTGTGGGCATTGGTATGCCGTCGACAGAATACAAGATAGTGGATGTGGCAACTGGCTTGGAGGAAGTTCCTGTTGGAGAATTGGGTGAAGTCATTATAAAGGGTCCTCAAATCATGAAAGGCTATTGGAATATGCCAGAAGAAACAGCCAATACATTAAGAGATGGCTGGCTTTACACCGGTGATATAGCAAAAGTTGATGAAGACGGGTATTTATATATCGTTGACCGTAAGAAGGATTTAATAATTGCGAGCGGTTTCAATATTTATCCTCGTGATATTGAAGAAGTGCTGTACGAGCACCCTTCTGTACAAGAAGCAGTCGTCATCGGAGTACCAGACCCATACCGCGGGGAAGACGTAAAGGCTTTTGTCGTTTTAAAGTCTGGGCAAAAAGCATCAGCAGTGGAAATAATTCAATATTGTAAGCAAAATATGGCTGCATACAAGGTACCGCGCAGTGTTGAGTTTCGTGAGCAATTGCCAAAAACACAAGTTGGAAAAATTCTCCGTCGTGCCCTTCGAGAGGAAACTGTTAATCAATAAAGGACTAACTATCTACTGTCAGTTGTCTGTGTTTGTTGCGAAATAGAATATGGTATAATTTCACTAGACATTTTACAGATTGCGAGGACATGAGCGGTGAAAGACAAATTAACAGAACATAGTATCAATCTATTCGAGAAGAAGGGCTTCAAGGAAACATCCATTCAGGACATCGTAGATTCAATTGGTGTGACCAAAGGGACATTTTACTATTATTTCTCAAGTAAAGAAGAACTCTTAATGGACATTCATCTCGGATACATTAATTACTTACTAGAGAAACAAAGAAAAATTCTGGATGACAATAAAAGCTGCAAAGAGAAGCTATTCGAAATTGTCTACATGCTCATAAGTAACATTAAAATACAAGGATCTGCAGCGAAGATCTTTTTTAGAGAAATGAAAAACTTGAATGAAGAAAGGCTGGCATTAATTATACCAAAGCGGGACGAATTTCGATTGAATATCGAGAAGCTACTTAAAGATGGAAAGGTAAACGGAGAGTTTCGCGCTGACTTGAATGCACATATTGTTACCTTTGGTATTCTAGGTGCTTCCAATTGGAGCTATCAATGGTTTAATCCAGAGGGAGCTTCCACAGACCGTGAAGTAGCAGAAATTTTTGTTGAAATGATATTAGAGGGTATTCAAGCAGGTTGATTAAATTTAATGGAGGGTTTCGTTATGCTTTGAACCCTCTTTTCTCTGTTGCATACTAACCAGTGGGTATATTTTAAAGATACAGAATTTTTAAAAACTAAGGAGGGAAAGGATGCCTCATCAAATGAGTAAAGATACAATTCCAGTCCGTAAAGGGGAAGAATTAAATTTACCTGTTTTAGAGCAGTTTTTACGAAGCCAAATCGAAAACCTGCCAAATAGCCCCCTGGAACTTCTGCAGTTTTCCGCTGGCCATTCAAACTTAACATATCAAATTAAAGTAGGTGAATGGGAAGCGGTTTTACGTCGCCCGCCGTTAGGACCAGTTGCACCTAAGGCACATGACATGGAGAGGGAATTTAAAATCATCTCTGAACTCCATCCAGTCTTTTCAGTTACACCGAAGCCAATCTTGTTTTCCAATCAACAGGACATTGTTGGAAGCCCGTTCTTTATCATGGAACGAAAAAACGGCATAGTCATTGATACTTCCTTCCCTGATAAAATAACGGTAACGAAGCAACTATGCCAACAGCTTTCAGAAATTATGGTCAATAAACTAGTGGAACTTCACGGAATTAATTATAAAGAGACAGGACTAGGAGCTATCAGTAAGCCTGAGGGATTCACACAAAGGCAGGTTCATGGATGGATTGGTCGATATGAACGTGCCAAAACCAATGAAGTGGACGCTGTAGATACTCTCAAAAAATGGCTGACCGATAATATTCCAGTTCAACAAAGTGCTGCGATCATTCACTATGATTATAAGTTTAATAACGCAATGTTTAATGAAACCTTATCTGAAATGGTTGGGCTTTTTGATTGGGAAATGACAACAGTAGGAGATCCACTTGCAGATCTAGGTGTTGTGATGGGCTATTGGAATCAAGGTGATGACCCGGAGGAGTTAAAAAGTGGGCTGGGAAAAGCGCCAGTAACGGTAACCGATGGGTTTTTTACAAGAAAGCAATTTATCGAGCTTTATGCGAAGAAAAGCGGTCGTGACGTTACCGATATGAACTATTATTTAACATTTGCCTACTTTAAGTTAGCGGTTATATGTCAACAAATATATTACCGCTATAAGAAAGGTCAAACGAATGATCTTCGATTTGCTAACTTCAACGATAAAGCAAAAATGCTAATTGAGCATGCCGTAAAGGTTGCTTCTGGAGAATTGTAAAAGAGAAATTACTAAATAGTGAGAGGAAGATTTTATTGGAGAATAAAGATTTATTAGTAGAAAAATTAGGTCCTGTTTTGACATTAACATTAAATCGACCAGAGAGTCTGAATGCCTTTAGTCCCGAAATGATTCTTGGATTGAAGGACGCACTCATTCAAGCAAAAAACAATTCGGATGTACAGGTAATTGTTTTATCAGGTGCTGGGCGCGCCTTTAGTGCGGGCGGTGATGTGAAAACCATGGGACAGGGTGATGGAAATCAAGTCTATGAACATATCGGAAAATTGAATGAATTAATTTTACAAATGAAAGATTTAGAAAAACCGATAATCGCTGCCGTTCACGGCTTTGCTGCAGGAGCAGGTTTTAATTTAGCTCTAGCGTGCGATATTATTGTCGCGACAGAGGATAGTAAGTTTGCGCTTAGCTTCTCGAAGGTAGGTTTGGTATCCGATGGAGGAGGATCTTATTTCCTTCCCAAGCTGATAGGTCCGCATTTAGCAAAGCAGTTCTTTTTTAGTGCAGAACCGATTCCTGCAAAGCGACTCTATCAATTAGGCGTCATAAATTCATTGTTCTCATTAGAGAGGCTTCAAGAAGAAACGACGAAACTAGCATTAAGTTTGGCTCAGGGTCCAGGTAAGGCATTTGGAAAACAAAAGAAACTAATTGACCATTCCTTCAACAGGTCACTTGAGGAAATATTGGAGGAAGAAAGACTTACTCAAGTCTTAATGGTACAAACAGAGGATCACAAGGAAGGCGTCGCGGCATTTAAGGAAAAGAGAAAACCAGTATATAAAGGCAGGTAGAAAGGAAGTTATAAACATGAAAGCTGTTCGATTACAAGAATTTGGTGGACCTGAAGTATTAGAGATTGTAGAGATTGAGAGACCAGTACCTACAGGTCGTGAAGTCCTAGTTGAAATTAAGGCTATCGGCGTCAATTATGCCGATACAGCAAGAAGGGAAGGTCAATATGTAGTCAAAACACCGCTTCCCTTTATTCCAGGAGCTGAAATCGCAGGGGTGGTTGTAGCAGTTGGAGAAAAAGTAACAACTGTTAAGCCTGGTACGAGAGTTGTTACCCTGATTGAATCAGGAGGTTATTCAGAATTTGCTCTTGCCGATGAGCGCTCATTAATTCCACTCCCCGAGCAATTAGATTTTCGAAATGCGGCGGCACTTCCACTCCAAGGGTTAAGTGCCTATCATGTACTGAAAACGATGGGTAGGTTAGAGAAGGGGGAAACGGTTCTAGTTCATGCGGCGGCAGGTGGTGTAGGAACGCTGGCTGTACAATTAGCTAAGCTGTTTGGTGCCGGAAAAATTATTGCAACCGCAAGTTCTGCTGAAAAATTAAAATTAGCACGTCAGATGGGCGCCGATGTACTGGTAAATTATACAGAGTCAAATTGGGTTGAACAGGTTTTAGAAGCAACTGGCGGAAAAGGAGTAGATGTTGCGCTTGAGATGGTGGGCGGTGATGTTTTCAATAAAACGTTAAAATGTCTGGCCACATTTGGTCGTCTGGTTGTGTTTGGTGCAGCAAGCGGGCAGCAGAGCAAGATGTATCCTTCTTCATTGATGGCTCGAAATCAGTCTGTTATTGGGTTTTTCCTGCCACAAATTATGAGGAAGCCTGAGCTGCTTCAGCCTAGTTTAGTAGAGTTGCTTACCTATCTTGGCGAAGGTAAGCTTAAGCTTACAATCGGCGGTGTGTTTCCGTTAGAGGATGCAGTGGTTGTACATCGATTATTACAATCACGAAAAACGACTGGTAAGCTAATTTTAGAACCATAATTCATTGCAAGCAATGCGGATATATAGCATTAGAGGTCTGGCTGTTCCCAGACCTCTTTTTCGTGGGTATATTAACAAACTATGAACAAAGTATTAAATACCCGAGAAGTTTTTGCGATATAGTTGATATGAGAGAAAAATCGTTTAAACTGAAGAAAAGAAGAGTTTTTTGCAAGGAGTGGACGGATTTTGAAAATACTCGTGATCGAAGATAACACTAGTGTGTGCTCGATGATTGAAATGTTTTTTGCAAAGGAAGGTATTCAAGGAACCTTTGTAAATGACGGCCTTGAAGGATATAACACCTTCAAAGCAGGGACTTGGGATGCTTTGATTGTGGATTGGATGCTGCCGGGTATGGATGGGGTAAGTATTTGCCGGAAAATTAGAGAGGAAAATTATACAGTACCGATTATTATGCTGACTGCGAAGGATACAGAGTCAGACCAAGTGCTGGGTCTTGAAATGGGTGCTGATGATTATGTCACCAAGCCATTTAGCCCGCTTACCCTGATGGCAAGAATTAAGGCGGTAACACGCAGATATCAAACCCAAGTGACTGCCCAAATGGATGATTTTCTTCAGACAGAACATTTTAAAATTAGTAAAAATACTAGAGAAGTCCTTGTCAATGGAGTGCCTATAACAAACCTTACACCGAAAGAGTTTGATCTTTTATATTACATGGCAGAACACCCTCGTCAAGTTTTTTCAAGAGAACAGCTCCTAGAAAGGGTCTGGGGATACCAATTTTATGGTGATGAACGAACCGTAGATGTTCACATTAAGCGCCTGCGGAAAAAAGTAGAAACCACAACGCAGCCATTCTTCCACACTGTATGGGGAGTAGGTTATAAATTTGATGAGTCGATTCAAACAGATAAGAATTAAATATTTTTCTCAACAATTTATCAGCCACATTAGTATCATTATTGTTGCCTTTCTTGTCTTAAGTCTTTTGTTTGCTCATTATGTAGGCAATTTGGTCTATGAGAATAAAGCGGAAGAGTTAATTTCCTATGGAGAAGACATCCTTTCCGATATTGAACGAAATCCTATCGCAATGGATCAAATTATTAACCAATATAGTAATGTTTTACGTTCCAGAAAAATTAGTTTTAGTATGTTTGATCAAGAAGCGCATC
The DNA here is from genome assembly GCF_047237705.1 of Neobacillus canaveralius. Lineage (NCBI taxonomy): Bacteria > Bacillati > Bacillota > Bacilli > Caryophanales > Bacillaceae > Neobacillus > Neobacillus canaveralius. The sequence continues at coordinate 2,248,291 of NZ_JBDFLL010000001.1, forward strand.
TATATGCGATAGGTAGAGGTGGACCAGCGATTGAACTAAAACCTTCAGAGTGGGAAAAGATTACAAAAGGTCAAACGATTATTGTACAAAGTGATTATAAGCGATTTGATCAAGACGGTGTTACCTTTGTTGTATTACCCTATATTGATAGTCGCGATCGGTTTGTTGGCGGGATACTGTTAACTTCGCCAATTAGTGGTTCAAGTGCGATGATACGCCAAGTAAATCAATTTTTAATTTATACGATACTGATTGCATTAGGGGTATCGTTTTTACTTAGCTGGCTGCTTTCCAAAATCCATGTGAATAGGATTAAGAGGCTGCGTGAAGCGACATCGCTTGTTTCTGCTGGCGATTACCATGTGCATGTACCTTCCTCGAATTTTGATGAGATTGGTGAATTAGCGAATGACTTTAATCATATGGTAAAAAAATTAAACCTTTCGATGGAGGAAATTTCAGCACTTGAGAATCGCAGACGCCAATTCATGGCCGATGTTTCTCATGAAATGAGGACTCCGTTAACCACTATTAGTGGGGTGATAGAGGGGTTGAAAAATGACATGATTCCAGAAGATGATAAGGAACGAGGAATCAATTTAGTTAGTCAAGAAGCGAAGCGGCTTATTCGTCTCGTCAATGAAAACCTGGATTATGAAAAAATCCGTTCGAATCAAATTGAGCTGTTTAGGGAAGATATTCAGTTATTAGAGCTTTTAGAAATCATTCAAGAACAATTATCCGTCCAGGCCGACGAGAAAAATGTTCAAATCATTGTTGAAGAAGACGAAGAGATCATCGTGAATGCAGACTATGATCGACTTGTACAAATACTTATTAATATTACGAAAAACAGTATTCAGTTTACATCTGATGGTACGATTTGGCTTAGAGGGCGAAAGGAACACAATAATACGATTATTGAAGTAGAGGATACTGGTATAGGTATCGACCCGAGTGAAGTCGAAAAAATTTGGCGGCGTTTTTACAAGGCTGAAATTTCCAGAACTAGTAATCCCTACGGGGCATTTGGTCTAGGATTATCGATTGTGAAACAGCTTGTTCTCCTTCATAACGGAGAGATCGATGTAGAAAGCGAAAAAGGAAAAGGTACAAAATTTACCATAACCTTTAATCAGTAGGCAGCAGGGAAATCCCTGCTGTTTTTTTGTCCCTTCGGACAAGGCAATCCCTAATATATCAGCTACTGTCCGAATGGAGATCCCGTTGTTAAAACAGCATTGAAAAAATCCGACTTTTTTCTTAATAAATTCCAAATCCCGTTATAGTTTGTTAACAGTTTTTTCATATTTATGGGCTAAAGTATAGATATGATAATAAATTACACAAATTTCAAGTGTAAAGGAGTAGAAAGACGATGAACTACAAAGATGAATTTGAAAGGGAACATGACAAACCAATTGACCATACAACGGACGAAACTTCAGACGTTCATGATAGCAATTTAAAATATGAAACATCAATCCAAAACAGTCGGGAAGGAGAAAGTGAATCAGCTTTAATAGCGAACCAACCAGAACGGATAGGATACGAGGAACCTGAAGTAGGACGTTCAGAAGGACCTTTACTAGAACCACCATTACCAGAACAGTCAACTAACCGTGTTGAATTTAAAAACAGTGCGAAAAAGAAAAAAAGAAATATCAAAGGTTTTGCCTCAATGGTGGCAGCCGGTGTCGTCGGTTCTGTATTAACCTTAACCGTCCTCCCATACACCGACTATATGGAGAACTTTTCTTCAAATGCAGAAAGTCAATCGATTGGTACAGTTCAGCAGAATACCAAAACAGAGGCTAATACCGTAACAGCACAGCCAACATCAGCAAAATCATCCTCATCGATCGCTGATACTGTTGAACAACTATCAAAAACTATTGTTGGAATCGTAAATTACCAACAACAGCAAAGCCGTGGCTTTTATGGCAGTAATTCTTCACAAAGTGTGGAGAGCGGAACAGGGTCAGGAGTTATTTTTCAAAAAAATAACGATATTGCCTATATTGTCACCAACAACCACGTTGTTGAGGGTGCAACTAAACTAGAAGTATCACTATATAATGGTGAAAAGGTAAGTGCGGAAATTGTTGGTACAGATGCGTTAACCGATTTAGCTGTTTTGAAAATTGACAGTAAATACGTTGAAGCGACTGCACAGTTTGGTGATTCCTCTACACTAAGACCAGGCGATGAGGTATACGCAATTGGAAATCCGCTAGGACTTGATTTTGCTAGAACTGTAACTTCAGGAATCGTCAGTGCTGTCAACAGGAGTATCGCTGTAACTACCTCAGCCGGAAATTGGGAAACAAATGTTATCCAAACAGACGCAGCAATCAATCCCGGAAATAGCGGAGGAGCGTTAATTAATCCCGAGGGATTAGTAATCGGAATCAATAGTTTAAAAATTGCCGATAGCGGTGTGGAAGGGTTAGGGTTTGCGATTCCTAGTAACGACTTTATTCCAATTGTAAATCAACTAATTGAAAGTGGAAAAGTAGTGAGACCTTACCTCGGTGTTGGACTTGCTGATCTATCAGAGGTTCCTCAATTATATTGGGAGAATCTTCCTGAAACTGTGAAGGAAGGAGTTATGATTACAGCGGTTGAACCAAACTCTGCAGCAGCTAATGGCGGCTTGGAAGCGCAGGATATAATTGTTTCAATGAATGGTACAAAAATCGCTAATTCCTCAGAGTTAAGAAAGTATTTGTATTCTGATGTGGAAAATGGCGATGATATTAAATTTGAAGTTTATCGTGACGGAAAGCTTACTACTGTAAATGTTAAGCTAACGAAATAATCTAAGGGAGCTTTTTTTATAATGACTTTTATCAAGGAAAATAAGAAATTGGTTTCAATCATAGCAGTACTTATTCTGGCAATCGGGGTTTTCCTAAGCTTTGCGTTACCAAAGGATAAAGCCGTTGCAAAAGTAGATGGTGAAGCGATTAGTAAAGATGAGCTGTATGATGTGATGGTCGAACAATATGGGGCTGCAACGGTGGAACAATTAATCGCCGATAAAATTGTTGCCACTGAAGCGAAAAAGGAAAAAGTCACCATTACAGATGAAGAACTGAATGAAGAAGTGGATAAATTAAAGGAATCTTATGGCGGTGAGGATGTATTTAACCAGATGTTGGAATCGAATAATACAACTCTTGACGTGCTAAAAGAAGACCTTAAAAACTATTTAACAATCCGTAAGCTTATAGAACCTCAAATTGAGATAACCGATGAAGAGTTACAAACGTATTTTGAGGAAAATAAGGATTCTTTTGGGGAAGCGGAACAAGTGAAAGCAAGCCATATTTTGGTAGCAGATGAAGCAACCGCTAATGAGATTAAGCAAAAGTTAGCCGATGGAGCTGATTTTGTAGAATTAGCAAAGGAATACTCTACGGATGAAGGTACAAAGGAAAATGGCGGAGAGCTTGGCTTTTTCGCAAAAGGTACCATGGTTACAGAATTTGATGATGTAGCTTTTACATTACCAGTTAATGAAATTAGTGACCCGGTAAAGACGGAATATGGGTATCATATTATTAAGGTTGAAGAGAAAAAAGAAGCGAAGGAAGCAAATTTTGATGATAGCAAGACGGAAATTAAAGAAACATTGATTGAGCAAAAATTGGAAACTGAATACTCCACTTGGCTTGGAAATAAGAAACAGGATTATGATATTGAAAATTCCCTTGAAAGTTTAGTTAGTTAACTGTCCATGAAGAGGTGAAAAGGGTGAACCAGGTCGGAAGGTATGCAGCGAGTCGAGAAGTAGATGAGCTCGAACTAATGAAAATGGTCATGGAACTTCCTGAAAAAGACAAAATGCTTATGTGGTCTAAGGGGTATATAGATCTTGTGGTTGAAAAATTACCTGAGTATGCTCGCGATATCTTAGAGAATCGAAAGAAAAAATGGGAAAATACAATGGCATTTTATCAGGATCAGATTCAAGAAATTTTGAATGATGAGGAGTTTAAAAAACAAGCAAAGGGCGAACGGAAGGTGTTTGCCCTTTTTGTCATCGAGCATTATCGTGAACTTCAGTCCTTATTGTTTGCTGCATATGATGGCAAAATAACAGAAGAAGATATCCGAAAATTTGTCTATCGCCGGAGGTTCGGTGGCAGGAAAAAATATTTGCATTAGGGTGGTCTAGGGAATAAAATTTACAACCTTTTGTTTAGTCTGAAAAACAGGCTTGCAATGAATGATGAAAATATTTACAATAGAATTATCTTGAATTGAAACGGAGGTGTAAGGAGATGGTTCGTTCTATTTTTGTACGTGTACAGTGGCTTGAAGCGCTATATTTGTGTCGTGCAATTTTTCATGAGGTAGTTTTCAAAGGGGGGAGTCTGTCCTTTTTTCAAAATTACAAAATGAATATAGAACGATAACACATCTCTTTACCCAAGTAAAATAGGTAATAAGAGGGTGCCTTTTTAGCACTCTTTTTTCATGCCGATTTTTCGAGCTGCGGGTATCTATGGATGCCCGCAGTTTTTTGCGTGAAGAGAGTGTTCATAAAAAGGAGAATGAACATGATCGTATGCAGTGTAAATCATATAGCAAAATCATTTGGCGGAAATATAATTTTTGAAGATTTATCTTTTGAGGTCCACGAAGGAAACCGGGTGGGATTGGTTGGACGAAACGGCTGTGGAAAAACGACTTTATTAAAGCTGCTGGCAAACCAAGAAACAGTAGATGGCGGCGTTATACATTGGAAAAAGGGGCTGAAAATTGGCTACCTGGCACAAATTCCTGATTATAAGGACCTAACTGTTAAGGAAGTCTTAAAGACTGCATTTGACCAGTTAGTCGAAACAGAATCAAAACTACAACAATTAGAAGTCGAAATGGGGCAAGAGCTGACTCCTCCCCACTTACAAAGGCTCATGGACCAATATGGAAAGCTCCAAGATGATTTCATATTAAATGGCGGCTATGAAATGGACGCACAAATGGACCGTGTTTCGCATGGGTTAAATATTATTGAGCTTTTAGATAAACCTTTTTCACTGTTAAGCGGCGGGGAAAAGACAAAGGTTGGTTTGGCTTTAAGCTTACTAAAGAAACCTGAACTTTTATTACTTGATGAACCGACAAACCATTTAGACTTAATGGCAATTGAGTGGCTCGGGACATTCCTTAAGGAATATACAGGAACTATTATTTTAATTTCTCATGACCGTTACTTTTTAGATGAAGTGGTTACAAAAGTACTGGATATGGAAGATGGCGAAATAGAGCTATACCATACAAACTTTAGCGGCTTTGTAAAAGAAAAAGAAGAACGATTGTTACGGGAGTTTCAGGAATATCAGGAGCAGCAGCGGAAGATTAAAAAAATGAAGGAAGCGATTAAACGCCTCCGTGATTGGGCCAATCGTGCCAATCCACCCAGTGCCGCCCTTCATAAACGAGCTACCAATATGCAGAGGGCACTCGACCGCATCGAGAAACTGGATCGTCCGAAGCTGGATGTGAAAAAAATGGCGATTGATTTTGAAGCCAACGATCGCAGCGGGAAAGATGTAATTAAACTAGAGGATGTCTCAAAAAACTTTGGTAGTCGGACACTTTTTGAAAAAGTAAATATGCTTGTTCAGTACAAGGATCGGATCGCGATCGTTGGTGAAAACGGAACAGGTAAATCAACGCTGTTAAAAATGATTCTTGGTGAGTGTGAGAGTGACCAAGGATTTGTTAAGGTTGGCAGCAATGTGAAAATCGGCTATTTGTCGCAGCATGTTTTCCATACCATTGGAGATGACCGGTTAATCGATGTATTTCGTTCGGAAGTAAGTGTTAATGAAGGGGAAGCACGCAATATTTTAGCTCGGTTTTTGTTTTACGGACCAGCAGTTTTTCGTAAGGTGAATCAATTAAGCGGCGGAGAAAGAATGCGCTTGCGCCTTGCACAGCTTATGTATCAGGACATAAATCTACTCATACTCGATGAACCGACGAACCACCTGGATATTGATTCATGTGAGGTTTTAGAAGAAGCACTCGAACAATTTAATGGCACGATTCTAGCTGTGTCTCATGACCGTTATTTTCTCAATAAATTATTTAATAAAATTTATTGGCTGCAGGATGGGACGGTTTACTTCTTTGATGGGAATTATGACTGGGCAAAGGGGAAATTAGGTGCTTTAAAAGTGGTTCAACCGGCTTTGACTGAAAAAATAACACCAAAAAAGGTTAATAAGCCGCAAACAGCTGCAGTGCCTGTGCAGGTTGTGGATATAGAACAAAAGCTTGAGGAGCTAGAAACTCAAATTCACTTATTGAAGCAGAGGATGGATTCAGGATTAGAGCTCGAAATGCTACAAAAACAATTCACAGAGTTAGAGCGGTTAGAAACAGAAATAGAACATTTATATAAACAACTTGATGATGTAATTTAGATACGACCCACCCTCAAGAGAAAAGCTTCTCTTGGGGGATTTTTTATTGCTTTGGTAACGTTTATAATGATAAGTGATATGAAAAAGGAGGGGTTTGAATGGTGTATCAAGCTGAAGAGTCTCGATATGGTACGATGAAATACAATAAAAGCGGGGTGTCTGGCCTGCAATTGCCAGCTATATCACTAGGTTTATGGCATAATTTTGGCGGAGTGGATACATACGAGAATGGCCGTGCAATGCTAAGAAGAGCATTTGATTTAGGAATTACTCACTTTGACCTTGCAAACAATTACGGACCACCCCCAGGATCCGCAGAAGAAATGTTTGGACACATGTTAAAAACGGACTTTGCACCTTACAGGGATGAAATGATTATTTCCTCTAAAGCTGGTTATACCATGTGGCCTGGACCCTATGGGGATTGGGGTTCAAGAAAATATCTGATTGCAAGTTTAGATCAAAGCTTAAAACGGATGGGGTTAGATTATGTAGATATATTTTATTCACACCGACCAGATCCAAATACACCTATAGAAGAAACAATGGGTGCGCTAGATTCAGTGGTTCGTCAAGGTAAAGCCTTGTATGTTGGAATTTCAAACTATAGTGCAGAACAAACAGAGGAAGCCGTAAAAATCTTGAATCGATTGGGAACGCCATTAGTCATTCATCAGCCAAGCTATTCCATGCTAAATCGCTGGATAGAGGAAGGTTTACAGGATGTTTTACAAGAAAATGGTGTCGGCTCCATTGCATTTTGTCCGTTAGCACAAGGTTTGTTAACGAATAAATATGTAAACGGCATTCCAACTGATTCTAGAGCTGCTAAACCTGTGAGCTTCTTAAATAAAGACCAAGTAACAGAGGAAGTTGTAAATCGCGTGAAAAAGCTGAATGAGGTTGCAGTTGAACGCGGCCAAAATCTAGCACAAATGGCTCTGGCCTGGGTTCTCAGGGGAGGAAGGGTAACTTCCGCTCTAATAGGGGCAAGTCGAGTAAGTCAAATAGAAGAGAATGTTGCGGCATTAAAAAATCTTTCGTTCTCAGAGGAAGAATTAAATAGAATCGAAGATATATTAAAAAGTTAAACGCGACATATTATAAGTAAGGATAATTCAGCCATACAGTCAACGAATATTCCCGCAAGAATACGATATAGGTATACGTGCATGGGGGATGATGTGATGGCAGTTGTGAAAGCTAGGTCTTCGGATATTGATCTTTTAGCGAGGCTCCTAAGGGCAGAAGCTGAGGGAGAAGGTACCCAAGGGATGCTGATGGTGGGGAATGTTGGTATTAATCGTATTCGTGCAAACTGCTCTGATTTTAAGGGTATCAGAACAATTCCACAAATGATTTACCAGCCACATGCCTTTGAAGCGACTAAAAAAGGTTATTTTTATCAGCGTGCTAGGACAGCGGAAAGGCGTTTAGCCCAAAGAGCCGTTAATGGTGAAAGAATTTGGCCTTCTAAGTTTGCACTTTGGTATTTCAGACCGCAGGGTGATTGCCCTGGGACATGGTATGATCAACCTTTTGTAGCACGATTTAAGCGTCATTGTTTTTATCAGCCGTCAGCAGAGGAATGTCAGAACATTTTTAACACCTTTTAATTTGAATGGAGCCGTAAATTCGCGGCTCCATTTATTTTGCTTTCCGAAATTTACAACAATCATTATAATTAGATTTATTAAAGCTTAAGGTTGGTATAAAATGAATAGTTTCTCGATAAAACAATTAACTTTTCTCCTTACAGTAACGATAACAGGAGTCATTTTCTCTGTCATTTTCCATCATCCACTCGTCATTGGGTTTCTGCCGGGTTATCTAGTTCTTGTCTATCTATCAAAGCAAAATAAGCAATCTGTTAAACAAATATTCCAAATTAGTATTAGAGGTATTTTTCAAGACTAAGATTGTTATTCTTATACTTTTCCTAGTAAGTTTTCTGCTTCCTTCGTGGTATCTGTCAGGAACCATTGACCAAACGGTTAAGGTCGCTCTCTATCTCATAAATCCTCACTACTTTTACGTGTTAACGTTTTTTGCAGCGATGGTCTTTTCGATGCTACTCGGTACAACGGTGGGAACACTTAGTGCGATTGGTATTCCCATTTTGGGGACTGCCGTGGTTTTAAACCTGCCAACAGCAGTTGTCGCTGGTGCGTTGGTTTCAGGTGCGTTTGTCGGAGACCGAACTTCGCCATTTTCAAGTGCTCATCAGCTTTTAGCCCATACATTAGAGCTGCCTGTTAAAAAGCAATGGAGTGCTATGTTCCTTACGACGTTAATCGCTGTAGTACTGTCCATGTTATTTTATGGTGGATTTGACTTCTTTTCGACTGAAAAAATAATTCAGACCGTTACATTTGAGTGGAGTGAGTTAACGTTACTGCAGTTTATTCCGCCCGTTATTCTACTGCTCTTTGTCTTGTTTAGGCTGAGCATTATTTATGCCTTTTTATCGAGTATCCTAAGTGCTGCTATTATTTCAATAGTAGAAGGCGCCGCTCTTCCAAAAGTAGCTTCAGCTTTGTGGAATGGGATTGAAGGTCTCGGCGGTGGTTTCCTTCATATGTACGAACTGCTGCTGTTTCTTGCTTTGGCGGGCGCCTATAATGGGTTAGTGGAGGAATTGAATGTCATTCAGCCTTATTTGGATAAATGGCTGCAAAGTTCAACTTCTTTAACAGGTGATACATTAAAAACCTTCTCAGCCACTTTATTAATTAGTGTGATTGCGGCTAATCAAACGCTGCCGATTATCCTAACAGGGAGGTCCTTCCTGCCTCATTGGAAAAATAAATATGGGGAAGAGGAATTAGCAAGAGTAATGGGGGATACGACGATGTTATTCCCTGGAATGGTACCGTGGAGTGTGCTTGCGATTATGTGCAGCACCATTGTCGGGGTTCCTATCTTGGAGTATTTACCTTATGCGTTATTTTTATGGATCTTACCTCTTTTAACCATAATGGTTTCCCTGTTCAAACATGTCAAAAAATCTAAAAGAGCAGTAGCTGCTTAACAAAACGGAGGTTATGCTCCGTTTTTTGTTGTGAATGAACGGCCTTGTACAAACATATATGTGTTTATATAGATATTTGGACAAGGGATGGTAACCATGCTGAAAAAATTAGCTGTGATTGGATTTGGCAGTACGATGATTGGCATTGGGGTGAACGGATTTATCTTGCCCTTCCACCTTATAAATGGCGGAATGTTTGGGATAAGCTTATTATTTAATTATCTGTGGCAATTTAGTATTGGGTTAACTTTTGTATTTTTGAATATTCCGGTTTACCTGCTAGCATATAAATCGGATCTTAATTACTTTTTGTATGGCTTAATAGGGGCTATTTTTTCAGGCTTCATGATTGAATTCTTAGTCCCTTTAAAAGATGTATTTCATTTACCAATCATTAGCTCTGTCATCATCGGTGGTGTGATCATCGGAATCGGGGTAGGTACCATGTTAAGAAATCACATCAGTCCAGGAGGAATGGATCTGCTCGCATTATTGCTGGCAAAATGGACAAAGATTAACGTCGGAATCATTTCTTATGCAATTGATACAGTGATTATTATGTCGAGTCTCCTTCTTCTTCAGGAACCTAGATTACTATATTCATTGTTAATCGTTTCAATCATTGGGTTACTAGCAACTGGCATAACTTCCTGGAAGCAGTATGAAAATTGAGCTAGGTTTAGTAATATAGGGTCACAATGTTTTTTGAATAGAGGGTTAATATGTTGAAGCCAGTTAACGATCATATAAAAGAGAATTTAAAGATTCTATTTGTCGGATTCAATCCGAGTATTCGTTCAAGCGAAACCGGCCATCATTTTGCCAATCCCAACAACCGATTTTGGAAGATCTTACACGAAGCAGGATTAACTCCTCGAAAGTACCTGCCTGTAGAAGATGCCAAGCTGTTAGATTTGGGGATGGGGCTAACTAATATTGTTGCAAGACCAACAAAAGCAGCGGATGAGATTACAAGGGACGAATACAAAGAGGGTAAAGAGTTGCTCCGGAAAAAAATCGAGAAGTTTAAGCCTAAGGTGGTTTGTTTTGTAGGTAAGGGAGTTTATCAGGAATATAGCGGCTCGAAGAATGTTCCCTGGGGAAGGCAGGAGGAAGGAGTCGTTCCAGGGACAATTGACTTTGTTGCCCCATCCTCCAGCGGACTTGTAAGGATGAAAGTGGATGAGATCGTAGAAATTTATAAGGAGCTTGGTGAAATCACTTTTTCCTGAACGTGACTCCAATTTTGTTCTGTGTATATATATCCATATAATTAGATACCCGTGCCAGGCATCCGCCTGGCATTTTCAGCATCACGTTGGGCTGTGAAATTAATTAGGCAGATAAACAAAAGGAATTTGCAGGTAAAATGGAATCTGCTATTTTTCGAACTTTTTACGATAATGTGCCAAAGCCAGTAACGGAAAGATATAACGATAACTATGGTAGTGTATATAAAAAGCACCGGCCATTCCTTGTCCTTTGGGGTAGGCTGTGGTCCAGTCCTCCTTTTGCAAATTCTCCAATAAATACGAGATACCTTTGCGAATCGCAGGCGTTGGTTTATCCAAAACACTAATTAAAGAATCCAATGCCCAGGCTGTATGAGTTAGAGTGCTTTCCCCAAGTGGCACATAGGTTTGTCTGCTATCGCTGTAACAGGATTCGCCCCAGCCGCCATCCCTGTTTTGAATTCCTCGCAGCCATTCTATGGCTTTTTGAATACTCTCATCGCTTTCTGGAACTCCAACCGCTGCTAAACCCGTCACTGCTCCCCACGTGCCGTAAATATAACAAATCCCCCATCTACCATACCAAGACCCATCATGCTCTTGGTGATCAAACAGCCATTTTACGCCCTTTTTAATACTTTGATGGTCTTTTGCCAAATTGGTATAGTTTCCAAAGAATTCAAGGGTACGCCCAGTAATATCTGCACATGATGGGTCGGTTAGGATAAACTCAGCCTTCTCAATCGGCAGGAATTCGAAAAGCTTGGTATCCGTATTTTTTTCGAAGGCTGCCCAGCCGCCATCATCATTCTGCATCGATAACAACCAGTTAATCCCCCGGCTCCAGGTATCTTGATTGCCAGCGCCCATTCTCGAAATCGACCTTAACGAGGCAGTCGTATCATCTACATCAGGGTTGATGGTATTAATATTAGAGAACCCCCAGCCTCCTGGTAAACTAGTAGGATTATGGATCACCCAATCTCCGAATTTAGTATGCTGTCTTTTTAGTAAATAGTGATTGGCAGCACCAACCATAGGATCTTCAGGTGAAATCCCAGCTTCTTGCAGGGCATAGCCAATTAACGAGGTATTCCAGACATTTGCTGTCGTGTATTGCATGTGCGGGAGTCCGTCTATAGCGCATCTCATTGACTTAATCCCATCAATCGCTTTCATGATAACAGGGTCGCTTTTCTTAAATCCTAGTGAAATCAGCGCAAAAATCATTAAAAAAGTAGAGCTGTAATAGCTGTAAAACGTACCATCCTCTTCAATGTGGTCGAGCATATATTTTTTAGCACGCTGAATTGCCAGTTTATGAAGCTGTTGGGGCAGCCCTAGTAGATTCTTTACACCTTCTTCAATAAAAGAAAAGAGAGAACGCATTTCCTCTGAACGAATCCACGATTCAGAATTTTCCCTGCCTGCTCGTAAATCTGAGAGGTCAGGACTCCGATCTGTCTTAATCGATAGTTTCTTATCAGCAAGAATCATCATAGGCGTTAAATTTGCCCTGCCGTATACGGAAAAAGAATAGAAATTGATTGGGAAAGAGAGTGGTAATAAAATAATTTCAATCGGCAGAGGGGAGAAGGAGGGCCATTTTAATTGCCCGGTTATGGCCATCATCACTTTTGTGAACATATTAACCTCTTCAATTCCACCCTTGGATAAAATAAACTTTTTTGCAGTTTGAAGGCGTTTATCCTTTTTGTCATAGTATCCGGAGTATAAAAGGGCGTAATAGGATTCCGCTGTAGCCGTAAGATCTCCTTCCCGTTGATCGTAAAAAAGTTTCCAACTTCCATCTCTTTCTTGTCTGCTCAAGATCCTCTTAGAAAGATCCTTTATTAATTCCTCATCATTAATTTCTAATGTCCGTAATAATATGATCATATAGGCATCTGTCGATAATCCAGTTTCAAATGGATAATTCCAGGAGCCATCGGGAGACTGATCCCTTCTAAGTGTCTCCACCAGCCAATCAATGCCTTTACTTGTATCGGTCATCGTAACGTTCAGTCCTCTCCAAATTGGTTATTCTCATCTATACATATTCAGAAAGTAGAAAGAGAATTCTCCGAGGGAGGTTATCGTTATTTTATTTATCAGAAGCCGGGAAAAACCGTCAATTGAAACCATTAAAGATGAATTAAAAGCAAAAATGAAACAACCTGCCGACATCGTCTACCATAAATTAACCAGAGAGGAGCAAGGTCTTTTAGATAGGATAAAAAGGGATACTAGAGATTTGAACCAGAATAATGTCACAAGGACGAAGGCTTATTTTGACTTATATCAAAAACATCCCGAAATCCATTGGGCTTTCTTAGGACATATGGTGTCTAGAAATGGCGGATGGAACATGACCGATTTAAAAGGTGAATTTCTCACACGACTGCTTACAGATAAAGAAAGGAATGCCTATTTTTCATTCTTAGAACAAGGGAATTGGCTGATTTTTCAAGACGCTTATCCACAATTTTTACTATACGGTGAAAGTTTAAAAAGAAATAAACCGCTTTTTTACCTTTTACACTTTTTGAACATATCCTCCTTCATGGAAACGATTTGGAATTATTTTTGGAGAAAGCGGGACTCATACATTCTTACAATGGCTTTAGTTATCAATGAACAAAATTATTTAGAAAAAAGAGTGATTCAGAATCCAGCTTATAAAAAAGATGTTCTGAATACCTTGGAATTTAAACTACAGGATTACCTTTCTTTTAATCATATTTTGTTTCCCTATCAAAAAAAGAGTCTAGCCGGGCAAACACTTCACCAGTTTCAATCCTTACATGAACGTATTTTATTAGGAAAAAGACTGTACGCTGTACTTTTTAAAAAAAAGGAATTATTAAACCATTTTGTACAGTGGGCTGAATCACACCGCCATACAGGGTCGAGGAAGGATTATTGGCCGCATATCTTTAATAATGTCAATGAAGGAATACCTGGAATACCCTATCAGCTTCGATTAAATGCCTGCAAGCTGAGATGGGGTGCGAAAAAAATTTATAGTCCTGATTTATTGTCAGCGTGGAAAAACGTTCAGCACCAAGAAGCGGAAAAGGGAGATTGGTTTCGTGATTGGCAAGCAGCCGACTATCTCTCGGAGCATACCGAAACACAAATCAACGGGGAGATTGAATATGAATACTGTAAAACGCTCGAAAGGCTTGAACTTGCCGCCTTGGCAAAAAAAGTCATTACCATTTTTGATTAAAGAATATGCTCCTGTCTTAGTTTTGGCCATTTTACTAGGGACTAGCTTAGATCTTTACTTTGTCGGGAAGAAATTGTACATGTTCCCGATTCGACCGTTTCCTGAAGTGTTTTCGTTTAATATTGCTTTTACCTTTGTAGGACTGCCAATTCTTGTCCTGGTATATGTGATGAAGATGAAGCAGGTGAATAAATGGGGAAAAGTGGGAATCGTATTATTCCTCAGCTTATTAATGCCTATATTTGAACGTTTTTCTGAACTATTTGGCCTTTTTGAGCATTCAAGTGAGTGGAGGCATATGTATAGCTTCTATGGTTACTTCATTTTTTTCTCGTTTACCTATTTATTTTACAAATTAACAAATAAAGAACAGTAAAAAAGCCAAGACCGAAGTCTTGGCTTTCTGTAATGCCGCTACCAACGACACTACGTACCCCTTCCGTCCGTACAGTGGTTAAGTGTCCCGCAACAAGCGAATGTTCGGAAGGGGTACTGTTATAATACCACATTTTCATGAATTTAAACCATGAAACTTTCTTTTCTGCTTTGGAAAGTGTATGATGAAAATGAATTTTTTTACATAAAGGAGATGTTAATTGTGGCAAAAAAAGGTTACATAGTTATGGAAAATGGAGAAAAGATGGAGCTTGAATTTTACCCTAATGAAGCCCCTAACACAGTTAAAAACTTTGAGGACTTAGCAAACTCTGGTTTTTATGACGGTGTTGTTTTTCACAGAGTAATCCCAGGCTTTGTAAGTCAAGGTGGAGATCCTACTGGTACTGGAATGGGCGGTAGCGGAAAGAATATCAAATGTGAGACAGAAGGAAATCCCCATAAGCATGTAGCTGGTTCTTTATCAATGGCTCATGCAGGTAAAGATACAGGCTCATCACAGTTCTTTATCGTTCATGAGCCACAGCCTCATTTAAATGGAGTTCACACTGTTTTTGGACAAGTAACATCAGGTCTTGAAACTGCTCTTAAAATGAGAAATGGTGATAAAATGCAAGAAGTAAGAGTATTTGACGCGGAGTAATCATCAGTAAGGGGAGAGCAGCTATGCTCTCTTTTTTTTGCTTTGAATTGAGCTATTTGAAAATTGTCCTCAAGTCAATTTAGTGTTATAATCTAAATATAAACACGAACGTATGTACCTGTTTGGTTTTTAATAAAATCCCCGTAAATTACACCAAGGCATTTCTACATTAGCGAAAGTCGCAGCAAGAACGTATTTATTTTGAGTAACATCGTACTAATTTCCTTGAATATTTGTTTGTGTTTTTTTGGACTGATCGATCTCAGATAACAACAGAATATTTAATTAAGCTGAGAGCGAGGAATACATATGAAAAATAAAGCGAAAGTCTGGGCATACTACAGGGTATCTTCTGATAGACAGGGACCAGATGGTGAAGATTTTCCCATGCAAAAAACTCAATGTCATTCTTTTGCAGAGCAAAAAGGATGGCAGATAACAAAAGAGTTAACAGAAAAACTGTCAGGATATAAAACAGCAATCGAGGACAGGGAGGCCCTAAAGATAATTAAGCAGGGAGCTGTTACAGATGATTTTGATATTTTGCTCGTTTACCATTCTGATAGATTAGGCAGACAAATCGAGTACAGCTTATGGATTGCATCCCTTTATAATCTTGGAAAACAGGTATGGTCAGTCAAAGAGGGAGAGCTAAAAAATCAGGAGCATGCAGATGCATTGCAAAACTTTATCAGATATTGGCAGTCAGAGGGAGAAAGTAAAAAGACTTCCATGAGGGTAAAGGATGCAATGAAACAGCTAAATGAGGAAGGTTACTATCTTGGAGGTACTATTCCATATGGCTATAAGCTAGTAGACACAGGAGAGAAAAGGAATAGCCAAAAGGATAAAACCATTAAAAAGATTGTCGTTAATCCTGATGAAGCAAAAGTTGTGAAAATGATGTTTGATATGACTACTAAAAAGCTCATGGGAGGCTCTACAATAGCCCAAGAGTTAAATCGTATGGGATTGACTAACAGAGGCAAGTTATGGAGACATAATACCATAACAAGGATGCAGAGAAATCCAATCTATATGGGGCATAAAAAGTACAACACTTCTAAGTTTGCTGGAACTAGAAGTACGCAAAGAAAAGAGACTAAAAGATATGAATGGTTGATACAGCCTTATAATCCTGATTTAGTCATTGTTTCTGAAGAGCAGTTTAAAAAGACTCAGGAGCTAATGGATAAAAGAGCTAAAGAGAATGGTTGTTTATCAAAGAAAGGAGTGCCTCTTAAATCACTTGTATTGCTTTCAGGATTAGCAGTTTGTGCGTACTGTGGCCATAAGTTGAAATCTGATTTTACTAAAAAGAAAAGAAAAAATAAGGGTGGCACAGTGATTGAGTATAGGACTTACAGATATAGTTGTCATTATGCTAAAAATAATCCTATTGGTCATGGAAAGAGATGCTATGGTGCAGTTACAATAGATAAGCAGGTTGAGGAAGAGATCATGAAGGCGATTAGTTCCATCAAGGTAGCTGATATTAATTCTCAGAAAGTTTCATCTGATTTTGAGCAACTTGACGCAAAAAAAATACAGATTAAAGAGATTGAGAAGCAGTATAATGACGTAAGTAAGGCATTAATTAATGTTGAAAAGCTGTTTGATGAAATAATGTTAGGTAAGTCCAAAATGAATATTGAGTTTGTTTTAAATAAACTGGAGGAGTTTGGAGCTAAGAAGATTGACCTGTTAGAAAAGATTGATAAGTACAAGAAAGAAATTGAGCATACTGAGGCCAATGGCTCTGATATTGATAAGTTAAAGTATCAGCTAGAGAATTGGCTAGATACCTATATGAATTGTATTGACTTACAGGAGAAAAATGTGATGCTTTCTAAAGTGGTTAGAGAAGTAGTTATCTCTAAGGATTCCTTTGGAATAAAGTTTAATAACACTATTGAGAAGGCTTTAGAAGGCAGTTTGTACTCAGATGCGAAAGCAATGAGAAATGGCGACATCATGGAAAAAGTGGAAGTATACGACGAATAGGATTTACTCAAAGAGAGCCGAGCAGTTGGACTCTCTTTTTTTTGTCCATTCCATAACCGTAAGAATGAATCGACTCTCACAGGGCAAATTAACGTAAAAACATCACCATCGGAGGTTTTTATGAAAAAGATTGCTCTGGTTCTGATCCCATTTCTTTTGCTGTCCTTTCAAAATCCATCTTTTGCTGAAAAAAAAGAGGAGAAGCAGCGCATGGCAGCCATTATTATCGATGATTTTGGCGGTGGAACGGGTGGAGTAAGAGATTTCCTTGAAGGTAACATTCCCATTACCGCAGCGGTCATGCCATTTACCGAACATTCAAAGAAACATGCGGAATGGGCGCATAAAAATGGTTTTGAAGTCATCGTTCATTTACCCATGCAGCCGAAAAGGGGAAAGGCCTCTTGGCTTGGTCCGAAACCAATTACGGTCGATTTATCACCTAAAGAGGTGAAGAAAAGAGTAGAGGGTGCATTAAAGTCAGTTCCTTATGCAGTAGGGATGAATAATCATATGGGATCTCTTGCGGTAGAGAATGAGGAAATTGTTAGAGCGATCGTTGAGGTAGCAAAGGAGAGGAAGTTATACATTATCGATAGCGGGACAAGCCCTAAATCGAAATTCCCAGAAGTGGCAAAGGAAATGAATGTACCGCTTTTAAAAAGGGATGTTTTCCTTGATGATATATCATCATCGAGCCACGTGAGAAAACAGATGATGAGATTGGCAAAAATAACTGAATTCACTGGCCGTGGAATTGCCATTGGTCATGTTGGTGTTACTGGTAAGGTATGTTCTGTAGGGATATTTCAATCAATGGAAGAATATAAACAACGTAATATCAGAATCGTGCCTGCTTCTCAGTTATTTTCCACAAAACTGACCGAACAATATTTTATTCCATGAAAAGGGCAACTTTCACAGTTGCCTCTTTTGGTGTCATCTAGCGATCTTTTTCTTTTCAAAGATGATTTGGAAAAGATATAAGAGAACAGCTTTGAATAAAAAGATAAGTAAAAAGTTGAATTTACTTAATCTAATCAGTGAGGCATACCCTAGCTTTTTTAGAATTGGGAGTTGAATATAAATAAAAAAAGCATCTATACAGAAATTGGTAAGAAAATATCGTTTTAAATTTCCAAAGGTAAACTTCATAATCCAAAGTGTTCCAATAAAAAATGGCCCAATAATTAGTGGAAGTTCTCCGATTACTTTTGGAAAAAGCCTTTTGTAAAACAACCACCATAATCGTTTGTGTGCAAACAAACTTTCAATGACAACAATAAGGCATATAAACAATGCACCTGGGGTAAAACGCTTAAAAGTTTTCTTTCCTAAAAAAGGAGTAGAGAGCCAGGGAACAACAATCATTATGATAAAAACAAACTTTTCATATCTTGTTAAGAATTTAATTAAATCTTTCATAAGGACATCCTTTTTTTATTTTATATATTTCCTGTTTTTTGGAAATTAATGTGCGTTTTTTTTGTAAAAGTAATGATTAATCGAAGTGCTATCCTTCTTTGTATAAAGCTGTTACAATGTGTTCTATCAATCTATGATAAGTAAATAGCTGAGGAAGGGATAAATCATGAAGTTAGTTTCTTGGAATGTCAACGGGCTTAGAGCCTGTGTAAATAAAGGATTTTTAGATTATTTTAAAGAAGTTAATGCAGATATTTTCTGTGTTCAGGAGACGAAATTGCAGGAAGGTCAAATCTCCTTGGACCTTGAGGGATATCACCAATATTGGAATTATGCAGTCAAAAAAGGCTACTCAGGGACAGCGGTTTTTACCAAAAAAGAGCCTATTTCTGTCTCTTATGGTGTAGGTAATGAGGATTCACAAGAAGAAGGAAGAATCCTTACATTGGAATTTGAAGGTTTTTACCTTGTGAACGTTTATACACCAAACTCACAAAGAGATTTAGCGAGACTAAACTATCGGTTAGAATGGGAAGATCAGATTATCTCCTATTTAAGAGAATTAGACCAAGTTAAACCTGTTGTATTATGTGGGGATTTAAATGTTGCCCATCAGGAAATTGACCTAAGAAATCCTAAATCTAACTTAGGTAATTCAGGTTTTACAGTGGAGGAACGAGGAAAAATGACTTCACTGCTGGAGTCAGGGTTCATAGATAGCTACCGCTACTTTTATCCGGAAAAAGAAGGAGCCTATACATGGTGGTCGTATATGGCTAAGGTACGTGAGCGGAATATTGGCTGGCGGATTGATTATTTTATTGTTTCAGAAAAACTACGTGATAGGCTAACCAATGCAGATATTCATTGTGAAGTAATGGGGAGTGATCATTGTCCTGTGGTTTTAGATTTTGAATTTTAAAATACCATAACTTTTTCTTATGATAATTCATAAAAACCTCGTAATTTTAATTATTACAATTCTAGATTATATTAGAATTAAGAGGTGATATAAAATGGATATTAAAAAAGACGTTCAAGAGCAATTTGGGAGTAATGCTGCTTCCTACGTTTCTAGTGCTATTCATAAGGATGGAAAAGACTTATTGAAGATGGTGGAAATGGCAGAACTCAATGGTCAGGAAGTACTGCTTGATATTGCTACAGGTGGGGGACATACGGCCAACGCGTTTGCACCTCTAGTTAAAAAAGTGACAGCGGTTGACCTTACTGCAGAAATGTTAGCAGCGGCTGAGAAATTTATTATAAAAAACGGCCATCAAAATGTGGAATTTGTTCAAGGTGACGCTGAACAGCTTCCTTTTACAAATGAATCGTTTGATATTGTTACCTGCAGGATTGCACCACACCACTTTCCGAATGTGGATTTATTCATAAAGGAAGTATATCGTGTATTGAAGCCAGGCGGGCAATTTTTATTGGATGATAACGTTGTACCTGAAACGAAAGAATATGATCAATTTTATAATACGATAGAGAAAATACGTGATTATAGTCATTTTCGTGCGTGGAAAAAATCCGAATGGATACAAAAACTTGAGGAGAGCGGTTTAGAAGTTTTTGAATGGCATCGTTTTGAGAAGACGTTTCGATTTGAATCGTGGTGTGCCAACATGAAGCTTTCGGAGACGGATAAAAATCATTTAACCAAGTTTATTCTTGAATCTTCCGATGAGATTAAAAATAAATTTAGAATACTCATACAGGATGAAAAAATTATTTCATTTAATGGGGAAGCGATTATTTTGAAGGCGTTAAAACGCAAGTAAAAAAACCAGTGTATGAAAGAGAACAGTCTCTTTGATACACTGGTTTTTTAGAATTCAAAAGGACTGTGCAGGTCATTTAGGGCAGTACCGAAAACATCAAATTCAGGTGACTTTTCACTATTCGTTACGGTTTCGTCTTGATCTCCCTGATTTGCGGGCATTTTTTCGATGTCTTTCTTTTGATTATAACTCAAGGTTGCATCATCTCCTTTATTGCGGAATGAATTATATTGTATTTTTACCCAATAAAAAGGTTCTAAAACATATTTTTATCTTTTCGTTACAACATCTACATAGTGTAGGTTGGGGAATTTATGATATTGTGGGATAATAACTATGTGATTTTGCACTTTTAAAAAAAACTTAAAATTTAGTGTTGATTTTTGTCGTAATTCGTTGTAAGATTATCAATGTCGCTGATACGACGCAGCAAAGTTAGCAACTTAGTTTTCTAGTTTGTTTATTATCACATTATATGCGGGTGTGGCGGAATTGGCAGACGCACCAGACTTAGGATCTGGCGCCGCAAGGCGTGGGGGTTCGACTCCCTTCACCCGCACCAAAGTTTTTTGCGATAGCAAAATAACTTACCATAAATGCGGAAGTAGTTCAGTGGTAGAACACCACCTTGCCAAGGTGGGGGTCGCGGGTTCGAATCCCGTCTTCCGCTCCAATGTTGCCGGGGTGGCGGAACTGGCAGACGCACAGGACTTAAAATCCTGCGGTAGGTGACTACCGTACCGGTTCGATTCCGGTCCTCGGCACCATTTTCAGAATAGAAGTTATAGTATAAATTGCGCCCGTAGCTCAATTGGATAGAGTGTCTGACTACGGATCAGAAGGTTATGGGTTCGACTCCTTTCGGGCGCGCCATATTTTATCGGGAAGTAGCTCAGCTTGGTAGAGCACTTGGTTTGGGACCAAGGGGTCGCAGGTTCGAATCCTGTCTTCCCGACCATCAAGTACAATTTTTGGGGCCTTAGCTCAGCTGGGAGAGCGCCTGCTTTGCACGCAGGAGGTCAGCGGTTCGATCCCGCTAGGCTCCACCAAGATTAATTTGCGAAGCAAAATAATCAGAGTGTTTTCATGCTAGTGAAAATAACTTATAACTTAATTAGATATTTGGCGGTGTAGCTCAGCTGGCTAGAGCGTACGGTTCATACCCGTAAGGTCGGGGGTTCGATCCCCTCCGCCGCTACCAAATATTAATACTTTCTTAATGCGGAGGAATACCCAAGTCTGGCTGAAGGGATCGGTCTTGAAAACCGACAGGCGGGTCAAACCGCGCGGGGGTTCGAATCCCTCTTCCTCCTCCATAATTTCATATTATTTATTTCTCCAATGTGGAGGGGTAGCGAAGTGGCTAAACGCGGCGGACTGTAAATCCGCTCCCTCCGGGTTCGGCGGTTCGAATCCGTCCCCCTCCACCAAAAAATTTTCGCGTTAGCGAAATAACATTCCATCCATAGGGGTATAGTTTAAAGGTAGAACGAAGGTCTCCAAAACCTTTGGTGTGGGTTCAATTCCTACTACCCCTGCCAATGATTTGCCGGTGTGGCGGAATTGGCAGACGCGCACGACTCAAAATCGTGTTCCTCTGGAGTGTCGGTTCGACCCCGACCACCGGTATCAATTAAAACTGAAATACCTAATAGGTCAATGCTTTGTTCATCAAAGTATTGGCCTATTTTTTTTATAGTCAACTAATTATTGAGGTACTCGTCCAGAGAATCTAATTGTGACGAATATATGAAAGTCTCCAAAATGACTTTACATATATTTTTTCGGTAATATAATACCCTTATAGGTATAAAACCCCCATGGGTATACCGAATAACTATTCACTTAATGTGATGAAAAAGACATTATCAATTTGGAGGGACTATTATGACACAGAAAGTAATAATCGTAGGTGGAGTTGCTGGTGGAGCTACTGCTGCTGCTAGATTAAGAAGAATCAGTGAAGATGTAGAGATTATTCTTGTAGAACGTGGAGAACATATATCATTTGCAAACTGCGGATTACCCTATTACATTGGTGAAACGATTAAGGATAGAAGTAAATTATTAGTACAAACGGTAAAAGGAATGTCTGATCGATTTAATCTTGATATACGCAATCTAAGTGAAGTAATGAACATAAATCCAGAAAACAAAAGAGTTACAATTAAGAATTTACAAACTGGGGAAGTGTATGATGAATCTTATGACAAGTTATTATTATCTCCGGGAGCAAAACCAATTGTACCACCAATTCCAGGGTTAAATGAAAATCAGACATTATTTACGTTAAGAAATATCCCAGATACAGATAAAATTAAAAACTATGTTGATCATAATCATCCCAAAAGGGCTGTTGTTATTGGCGGTGGATTTATAGGAATTGAGATGGCCGAAAACCTTGTGGACAGAGGAATTCAAGTTACACTTATTGAAATGGCCAATCAGATTATGGCACCGATCGATTTTGAGATGGCCAGTATTTTACACACTCACTTAATTGAAAAAGGTGTGAACTTAATCTTAGAAAATGGTGTTCATTCATTCGCCGATCAAGGAAAAAAAGTGCTGCTATCAGATGGAAGAGAAATTCTAACAGAAATGACCATTCTTTCAATTGGAGTAAGACCTGAAAATGAATTAGCCAATACTGCAGGACTTGAGTTAGGAGAGCGCGGAGGAATCATTGTAAATGAATTCCTGCAAACATCGAATGACGATATTTATGCCGTTGGGGATGCTGTAGAAGTGGTCGATTACATTAGTGGTACAAAGGCAATGATCCCATTAGCTGGACCCGCCAATCGCCAAGGGCGTATCGCTGCGAATAATATGATGGGCAAGAACGAGAAGTATCAGGGGACATTAGGTACTTCGATTGCAAAGGTATTTGACTTAACTGTTGCTGCTACAGGAAACAATGAGAAAACATTAAAACGTTTAGGGATTGCCTATGAAGTGGTCCATATTCACCCAAGTTCTCATGCTGGTTACTATCCAGGAGCAGCACCGATTGCATTAAAATTGATATTTAATAAAGAAACTGGAAAGATATTTGGTGCCCAGGCAGTAGGTGCAGACGGTGTTGATAAGCGAATTGACGTTATTGCGACAGCTATTAAGGGTGCCTTAACCGTTGAGGATATAACAAATTTAGAATTATCTTATGCACCTCCATTTTCATCAGCAAAAGACCCTGTAAATATGGCAGGTTATGTGGCAACGAATATTATGGAGGGTGAATTAGAACATATCCAATGGCATGAAGTCGATCAAATCGTTGCTGAAGGTGGACTACTAATTGATGTTCGAGAACCAATGGAAAGAGAATTTGGTTTTATTAAAGGTTCAATTAATATCTCACTAAACGACCTTAGAAATAAATTGGTTGAAATTCCAAAAGATAAGACTGTTTATGTAAGCTGTCAGGTTGGCTTAAGAGGCTATTTAGCAAGCCGTATTTTAAAGAATCATGGTTATCACGTTAAGAATGTCGATGGCGGTTGGAAAACGTACTCCTCTGTATATGGTAACAACTTGAATAAAAGTGATGAGACCAAAAACAAATGACCTTGGCGAAACTGAGGTCATAGAAGCAATAGAAAATGGCATAAAAGCTGATACCGTAGTAGATGTTAGTGGATTAGCCTGCCCAATGCCAATCATTAAATTGAAAAAAGGTATCGATACACTGGAAAGCGGACAAGTCATTAAACTTCTTGCGACTGACCGGGGTGCTTTAAATGACCTGCCAGCCTGGTCAAAAAATGCTGGCCATACTCTCTTAAAAATGCAACAAGAAGAAAAGCTTATTAAATTTTGGATCAGAAAGAAATAAAGAATATGCCAAGGTTTCGTTCATAGCCACTATTTATAGCGAACTTTCTTATAGGTGAATTTGTATTGACTTTATACCTCTAGGGGTATAAAATTGAGTTTGGAAATAATAGTTGACTGTTAGGAGGTAAAAATAATGGAGTATAATGATCAAGTTAAAAATAGAGTCAAACGTATCGAAGGGCAATTAAGAGGAATCTTACGATTGATGGAAGAAGATAAGGATTGTAAAGACGTAATAACTCAGTTGTCTGCCGCTCGTACAGCTATTGATCGAACAATAGGAGTCATTGTGAGCTCCAATTTAGTTGAATGTGTTCGAAAAGCCGAAGAAACAAATGAAAGAAGCGCGGAAGAGTTAATTAAGGATGCAGTAAACTTATTAGTAAGAAGCCGATAAAAAAGGGTAGACACCCTCTTTTATTTTTGTTACTATGATACCCATAGGGGTAATTTTTTTAATCACGAAAATACCCTATAGGGTAAATAAAACAGGAGGTCATTAAAATGACAGAAAAGAAAAAAACTACTATCGTCCTATTAAGCGGTGATTATGATAAAGCAATGGCAGCTTATATTATTGCAAATGGTGCAGCTGCTTATGATCATGAAGTAACGATTTTTCACACTTTCTGGGGGTTAAATGCTTTACGAAAAGATGAAAGTATTTCAGTTGAAAAAGGATTTTTGGAAAAAATGTTTGCCAAAATGATGCCTAGAGGCGCTGACAACATGGGATTATCAAGAATGAACTTTGCTGGTTTTGGTCCTAAGTTAATCAAAAAAGTAATGAAAAAACACAATGCGCTTCCTCTTCCAGAACTCATTGAGATGGCGCAAGAACAGGATGTAAAATTAATTGCATGTACCATGACGATGGATTTACTAGGTCTTCAAAAAGAAGAACTGTTAGACAACATTGAATATGCAGGAGTGGCAGCCTATTTAGCTGAAGCTGAAGATGGTAATGTCAATCTGTTCATTTAATTTCATATCCCCAAAAATTGGAGGTTATAAGGAATGGAATTTATTAATTATTTATTCATTGCACTCTTACTCTTTTTGATTGTCAATCGTTTTATTCCAACAAAAGGCGTAAGAAATATCACAACAACGGAATTAAAAAATGAATTGAATGATAAGAATAAGCAATTTGTTGATGTTCGAACTCCTGGTGAATTTAAAGGAAATCATATCAAAGGGTTTAAAAATATTCCGCTTCATCAACTGACCCAAAAAGCAACTGAGCTTTCAAAAGATAAAGAAGTAGTAGTCATTTGTCAAAGTGGAATGAGAAGTCAAAAGGCTAGTAAGCAACTTAAAAAATTAGGTTTTACAAACGTTACGAATGTTAAAGGCGGTATGAGCGCTTGGTTTTAAAATAAAGGAGGACTAACAATGAGAGAAATGATAGCTAAAGAAGTTGAGACAAAATTAAATGAAGGAACTAAATTAAACATTATTGATGTGCGTGAAGTAGATGAGGTTGCATCTGGAAAAATTCCTGGTGCCCAAAACATTCGTTTAGGATTAGTAGAATTCCGCATGCATGAATTAGATAAAACAAAAGAATATATCATCGTTTGCCGTTCGGGTGGCAGAAGTGCCCGCGCTGTACAATTTCTAGAGTATCACGGGTACAATGTCATTAACATGACAGGTGGAATGATGTCTTGGGAAGGAAAAGTTGAGTAAATTTTTTTAATAAATATAATACCCTAACAGGTATATAAAATGGAGGTTTTAAGATGGAACAAATAAAAGCAAATGTCATTCTAGACGCAAAAGGACTAGCTTGTCCAATGCCTATCGTTAAAACAAAGAAGGCGATGAACGGATTAGAAGCCGGGCAGGTGTTGGGAGTTCAAGCAACAGATAAAGGGTCCAAGGCAGATTTAGCCGCATGGGCACAAAGCACAGGACATCAATATTTAGGGACATTAGAGGAAGGAGAGGTATTAATGCACTACCTAAGAAAATCTTCTAATGATGAAACCATCGAAAGAAAACATCCAAATGTTATCGATAATGATGAACTCGAAAGAAGACTCGAAACAAATGTTAACATGGTGGTTCTCGACGTTAGAGAAAATGCCGAATATGCGTTTAATCATATCCCGAATGCCATTTCTATCCCATTGGGTGAATTAGAAAAACGTATTGATGAACTAAGCAAAGAAGCGGAGATTTATGTTGTGTGCCGAACAGGCAGCCGCAGTGACCTTGCTGCACAGAAGTTAACAGAAAAGGGATTTTCGAAAGTGATTAATGTAGTACCAGGAATGAGTCAATGGTCTGGGAAAACTACGAATATGGTTAAGTAAAAACATCATTTGAAATTTTTTTACCACAAAATATACCGCAGGGGGTACGTCGGAATGACAGTTAAGGTAATGACTTCAAAAGAAGTAACGAAAAAAGTTTTTAATAAAGAAGAATTATTTATTCTCGATGTTCGTAACGAAAGTGACTATCAGGATTGGAAAATTGAAGGAGATAACTTCGAATATTTCAACATTCCTTATTTTGAATTACTAGACGGTGTCGAAGGTATTATGGATAGGGTACCCTCGAATAAAGAAGTTTTAGTGGTATGTGCGAAAGAAGGGTCATCTATTATGGTTGCAGAAATGCTTTCTGATGCAGGGCTTTCGGTTTCTTACCTTAAGGGTGGGATGAAAGCTTGGAGTGAGCATTTAGAACCTGTAAAAGTTGGAGATTTAAAAAACGGCGGTGAAATGTATCAGTTTGTCCGTATTGGTAAAGGTTGTTTATCTTACATGGTTGTATCGAACGGTGAGGCTGCGATTATTGATGCCACCCGTATGACGGACATTTATCTTGAATTTGCTCAAAGTATTGGTGCAAAAATCACTCATGTATTTGACACGCACTTACATGCAGATCACATTTCCGGTGGAAGAAATATTGCAGAAAAAACGGGTGCAATGTATTGGCTGCCTCCAAAGGATGCAATAGAAGTAACGTTTGCTTATCAGGCATTGGAGGATGGTAATGATGTCGAAATTGGAAATGTAAAGATCAATATCCACGCCCTGTATTCACCAGGTCATACGATTGGATCTACTTCATTCATTGTTGATGAGAAATTCTTACTCTCAGGTGATATCTTGTTCATTGACTCCATCGGTAGACCTGATCTAGCTGGCTTGGCACAGGATTGGGTAGGAGATCTAAGAGAAAGTTTATATAAACGTTACAGTGAATTATCAGAGGATTTAATCGTTCTTCCGGCTCACTTTATGATTATCGATGAACTGAATGAAGATGGTAGTGTATCTGAAAAATTAGGAACACTGTTTGCAAAAAACCATGGCTTAAACATCGAAGATGAAAATGAGTTCAGAAAAATGGTAACGGAAAACCTGCCGCCACAACCCAATGCTTATCAAGAGATTCGTGAAACAAATATGGGAAAAATCAAACCAGATGTAGAAAAACAACGCGAAATGGAAATTGGACCAAATCGCTGTGCTGTTCGATAAAAAATAGGAGGTAATGTAAATGGAAGCAAATAAAATTTTAGACGCAAAAGGCATGGCATGTCCAATGCCGATTGTTAAAACTAAAAAGGCAATGAATGAATTAGAAAGTGGCCAGGTTTTGGAGATCCATGCAACAGATAAAGGTGCAAAAAATGATCTTACTGCATGGGCAAAATCAGGCGGACATGAGTTAGTGAAACACGAAGAGGAGAATGATATTTTAAAATTTTGGATTAAAAAAGGGTAAGAAAAAAGGGAACCAAGTTAGGTTCCCTTTTCTTAAAGGGGGAGGAAGTATAATGGATATAACTTTTATTATTACCATTTTCTTAATAGGTTTTATTGGTTCATATATATCCGGGATGTTAGGAATAGGCGGGTCCATTATAAAGTATCCGATGCTTTTATATATTCCACCATTATTTGGTTTAGCAGCATTTAGTGCCCACGAAGTATCCGGTATTAGTGCCGTTCAGGTATTCTTTGCGACTATTGGTGGAGTTTGGGCATATCGTAAAGGCGGCTATTTAAATAAAACGCTAATTGGTTATATGGGAGTAAGTATCTTAATTGGTAGTTTTATCGGGGGCTATGGTTCAAGGTTAATGACCGAAGGTGGTATTAACTTAGTTTATGGTATTTTGGCATTAATTGCAGCTGTCATGATGTTTGTTCCAAAAAAAGGAATTGATGAAATTCCACTTGATCAAGTGAAGTTTAATAAATGGCTTGCAGCATCTCTAGCATTCATTGTTGGGATTGGTTCTGGAATAGTTGGAGCGGCAGGAGCATTTCTGTTAGTTCCGATCATGCTAGTGGTATTAAAAATACCCACACGTATGACGATTGCGTCATCTTTGGCTATAACGTTTCTATCTTCGATTGGTG
This sequence comes from Neobacillus canaveralius, assembly GCF_047237705.1. Lineage (NCBI taxonomy): Bacteria > Bacillati > Bacillota > Bacilli > Caryophanales > Bacillaceae > Neobacillus > Neobacillus canaveralius. The sequence goes on from NZ_JBDFLL010000001.1 coordinate 2,276,718, forward strand.
CCACTATAGGGAAAATTACCACGGGACAAGTAGAGTTCTTGCCCTCCGTCATTATGATTGTTGCCAGCCTAATTGCCTCACCATTAGGTGCAATGGCTGGGAAAAGGATAAACACTAAGATTTTACAAGTCGTACTAGCTTTATTAATTTTAGCTACAGCGATAAAGATCTGGATGGATATACTATAACATCATCTAAATAGAAAGGCCTGTCTACACTCATTTACTCCGTGAGAAAGGCCTTTTTGTGTTAATTTTCAATTTCATATTCCCAGCTATTCATACCACCAGTCATGTTATAAATAGTAGAAAAACGATTACTTGTTAATAGTTCACTGGCTTGGGCCGAACGATTCCCACTTCTGCAAATAATTAAATAGGACTCCTCTTTATCTAAGTCATTCAATTTATTTTCTAATTCTTGCAGTGGTATCAATAGTGCATTGGGGATGTGCCCGACTTGAAATTCTTCAGGAGTTCTTACATCTAACACGATGACTTCCTTGTTGTCGATGAGTTCCTTTGCTTCCTCTGTGTTTACATTTCGATAGCCCTCGGAACTAATTCCACATGCGGAAAGCATGACAACTAAAAATACGAGTAAAAAGTGTAAGAATTTTTTCATATTATAACCACCTGTGAGTAAGGTACCATATGTTTAATTTTTATTCCTTCCTTTCTTATTTGGTTACTTCTATTATACCTTTAGGGGTATGGTAGTCTTGCACCTAAATATGAACGAAAAACAAACATTCTATATTACAAATATTAAGAGACTTCTGCTCGATTGCTGAACTGCCCTTGTTTTTTTCGCTATTTTCTTAAACACAAGATTGGCAGAGGATCAACTTTTACCATAGAAAACTCCAATAGGTAAACTGGAGAGAGACTCTTTCTACATTAAGCGGGGAGGGGATGCTTTACCAATTCTAGTCCTGATATCACAGTTCATCTGATGATGACGGGTCCACTTGAATCATAATTTTGGTAACATAATGCTCTTTATGATTCTTTACAACTGAATCATAGATATATTCTTCAAAAACATATTCTCCTATGTTTACATTTAACCGTTCCATCTCTAAAAAAAGTCGCTTATATGTGTCGTGTATTGTAGTCTCATCCCCAATATGATAGCCGATAATAAAATTCCCCTTAACACTTCTAAAATACGGATATCCTTCCTTTGGATTTGGTTGTTCAATATACAAATAGCTGTAGTTCCTGTATTCACCTTTTAATACTTGCTCCCGTTTCGTGATAACCCCAATGGGATATCCTGTATCAAGATGAGATTCGTTCAATTCATTTAGAAAATCTGATACCACCTCTACAAAATCCTCTTCCGTAATATTTTCAATGTTTTTACTTAAATAAAGTGTTGCTTCTGGTAATGGTTCAAGCGCCACCTGATTAAAATCCAGATGTGATGCTTCTTCTATTAATGCTATTTGTGCCTCTATAAATTTTTCCTTCATTTCAATCTCCTGACGCTTTTTCATAATCTCTTCTTTCTTTTGATACATTAACGTCAAATACCGTTCAGGTGATTTATTTTGCATATAGAGCTGAATATCATTAAGCGACATATCAAGATCTTTTAATAAATCGATCACAAAGAATAACTCTATTTGGTGAATTGAATAATAACGGTAACCTTTTTCATTTTTCAATATCGGAGACAAAAGTCCAATTTGATCGTAATAAAAGAGAGTCTGTTTGTTTACTTTGCAGAGCTTTGCAAATTCACCCGTTGTTAAATATTTTCCATTCTTTTTTTCCATTTCTTACAGTACCTCCCTTGACTATATAGTTACTATATACACTACGATGGAAATTGTAAAAACAAATGATAAACAATAGGTTCGTTTTGTTAAGGAGAATGTAAAAAATGAAGAATCAAAAAGTTACCTTAGGATTATTATTAATGAATTTATTCATAGCCTTCTTGGGAATTGGACTTGTGATTCCAGTTTTACCAACGCTGATGCATGAATTAGGCATAACAGGAACAACAGTGGGTTATTTAACAGCTACTTTCGCCATTGCCCAATTGATTGTTTCACCATTTGCAGGGAAGGCTGCAGATCAATTTGGCAGGAAAATTATGATCGTCATTGGCTTGTTTATTTTCGGCTTTTCAGAATTTTTATTTGGAATTGGCAAAGAAATTGAAATTTTATTTATCTCTCGTATTTTAGGCGGGATTAGTGCAGCGTTCATTATGCCTGCAGTTACCGCTTATATTGCAGATATCACAACTTTGGATACTCGTCCCAAAGCACTAGGGTATATGTCAGCGGCAATTAGTACAGGATTTATCATTGGTCCGGGAATTGGCGGATTCTTAGCCGAATTTGGCACACGTGTACCATTCATGTTTGCAGGTGCACTTGGTGCAATCGCTGCTATTCTTTCCATTGTTTTTTTATCTGAGCCAAATCGTTCTCAGGAAAATACGGAACAAGCCTCAGGAACAAAGAATGGCATTAAGCGTTTGATCGAACCAAAATATTTCCTGGCGTTTATTTTAATTTTTATCGCTTCATTTGGTTTAGCAGCGTTTGAATCGTTCTTCAGTCTATTTGTGGACCATAAATTTCAATTCACACCATCGGATATCGCCATTGTAATCACAGGTGGTGCCATTTTTGGTGCAGTGTCACAAGTCTTATTATTTGACCGGCTTACACGATTGTGGGGAGAAATAAAACTGATTCGTTACAGCTTACTATTATCAGCTGTATTGGTCTTTTTAATGACCGTTGTTCATTCCTATTTCTCTATTTTATTGGTTACCTTTTTAGTTTTTGTAGGCTTGGATTTATTCCGGCCGGCCATTACATCTTATCTTTCAAACGTTGCTGGGAATGAACAAGGTTTTGTTGGAGGAATGAACTCGATGTTTACCAGTTTAGCTAATATTAGTGGCCCCATTCTAGGGGGAATATTATTTGATATTGATATTAACTATCCCTACTACTTTGCAACTGTCATCCTAACCTTAGGAATCGTTATTACTTTGTTTTGGAAAAAACAAGAAAATCGTTCTTCTATCAAGGTAGAGGCTGGTGAGCTTTAAAAAAGTTTCAATTCGATGCTTTTTAGGGTATGATTAAAAATATATTTTTAATTTACCTAGGGGGTTGTAAATGTTAGGAATTCTATTAGCTGGTATTGCCCCTGGTTTTGCTTTGTTGAGTTATTTTTATTTAAAAGATAAGTATGAACCAGAACCGGTAACAATGGTACTAAACACGTTTTTTTCTGGTGCATTGATTATCCTTCCAATTGCCTTTATTGAATATGTCCTTAAAATAGAAAATATTGTTCAATATGATTCTATATATGCTATTTTTTCTTCAGGTTTGATAGAGGAATTTTTTAAATGGTCGATTTTATTTTTCATTGCCTACAAGAGTGCGGAATTTGATGAGCCGTTTGATGGGATTGTCTATGGTACCTCCATATCGTTGGGGTTTGCTACCGCGGAAAATATACTGTACTTAATGAATAATGGGATGGAATATGCACTGACACGTGCTTTACTGCCTGTTTCAGGTCATGCCTTGTTTGGCGTTATAATGGGGTATTATATAAGCAAAGCAAAGTTTACCAAAAAAGCGAAATGGCCTTTATTCCTGTTATCTCTATTGCTTCCGGTCTTATTACATGGGATATTTAACTTTTTATTGTTAAACCAAGGATCATGGTTTACGATGTCACCTTATATGATGTTCTTATGGTGGTTCGGTTTGAAAAAAGTACAATTGGCTGAAATCTCTAGTTATAATCATTTCCAAAAGAAACCGATAATAAGAACTCCATTAAGCCTAAAGTCAGGAAAGAAAGTTATTCCTTCCTATAAGTAGAGAGTGAGTTTCGAAAATTTGGACAGAATAGGAAATTTCAAAACGTGTATAGACGATCGTCTATACACGTTTGTTATGATGAAAAGTATTTATTGTAATATATTAAAAGAGAGAGTTTAGAATGGAAGGTAGAATAAAATGAGGAAATTTTCCGTTACAATCCCGATTATCATTATAGTAGTGTTAATAGCATTGTGGATGCTTGATAAGGACTACTCCGAAATTAACATGATGACGAGAATAATGATAGCTGTAGGTGCAGGAATCTTTTCAGGGTTAATTTCATTCTTTTTATTCAGGTTTGACAAGAATCATACTAAATAAAATATTCCCGCTAGATAGTGGAAAGTGCCAGGCAGCTGCTATCTTTTAGGGTGCCTTATTTGGTAGTAATATAGCCTTTAAGAAAGTTGGTAAATCTTATAATGCCTAAAGTAGATAGACGAATAGCAAAAAGCCAAGAAGCCATAAAAAAAGCATTGATTGAGCTGATGTCTGAAAAAAATTTTGATGCCATTACCATTCAGGACATTTCTGATCACGCAAATGTTAGCCGAGGAACCATTTATCTTCATTACGTGGATAAGTTTGATTTACTGGATAAGCTCATTGAAGAACATATTAACGAAATGGGAGAGATCTGCGAAGCAACCTCCGCTGCAGAATATGAAGATGCAAATTTGCCTTGGTTCGAATACATTGAAAGTCACTTTTTGTTCTTTTCAACGATGTTAAAGAGTAAGGGGGCTCCTTCTTTTCGTAGTCAGTTCCATGAGTTTCTTATCGAAGAGTTTAAGGATGAAGTCGATACATCACAAGGAAAGAACCATGAATTGAAAGGGGATGTTCTTCTTCAATTTATTGTGACATCATATGTTGGTATGGTGGAATGGTGGATCACCAATGGAATGCCATATCCACCTCAAGTCATGGCAGAACAAGTAGGAATATTGTTAGAGAGAAATCTATAGTTTACAAAATGTAGATTGTGTACGGTTAGCTTTACTCACATGAGGAGTAAAGCCTTTTTGTTGTTCATTAATGTGGCAGATTGCAGAAGGGAATAGTTCATTTCGGGAAAAAATCAAAGTCAAGGGGCAGGTAGTACTTTTCTTACACTAATAAATGATAGATTGAGAGCTGAGGATGTTCAGCATATAACGTTAGCTACTGAAAAGACCGTCCCAGCTTATCACTTTTATCAAAAAAATGGATTTTCAGTGTTGGAAAATTCAGCGTTTTTAGTGAAAAAAGTCTTAGAATGATGGTACGAAAGTAAAGTAAAGGGGAATGCTTAGTTAAATAATAAGTCGTGGTTGTATACTTATATTTTTTAGTCAAAATGAAAAATCCACTCCTTAAGGTAGAGTGGATTAATTTCAAAATAAGAAGCTATTCTTTAGGATTTATATTGCTAAAACCTGATCTTCCCATATTCCATTTATTTTGACATTACTCTTAGAAATCCCTTCTTTTTCAAAGCCAGCCTTTTATAAACTCTCCATCATGTTAAAAGTTTCCAAAACACTTCTCTTTACATTCTATCTACTAGTAGGTAGAATGAAAATGTAAGAATTAAAACAAATCATTATAACTTTTTTTATGATTGACACTCAAAAGGAGGAAATAGTAAATGTTATTTAATAATAAAGTTGTCATTATCACTGGTGGAGGAACAGGAATTGGAAAGGCTACAGCAAAGCGTTTTATGCAAGAAGGCGCTAAGGTAGTAATCAACGGTAGAAGAGAAAATATTTTGAAGGAAACTGCAAAAGAGCTTGATCCATCAGGCGAAAATATAATGTATGTTGCTGGTGATATTAGTGTTAAGTCAACTTCCGCTATGTTGGTAAAAAAAGCGGTAGATACATTCGGTGGTGTTGATATTTTAGTTTGTAATACAGGTATTTTCAATCCAACTGGTTTTTTGGAACACAATGAAAGTGATTTGAATAATTATCTAGATGTTATTGTTAAAGGAACTTTTTACCCTTCACAAGAAGTGATACCAGAAATGAAAAAAAGGGGAGGAGGAGCAATTGTTAACACCGGATCAATGTGGGCCATTCAATCTGTTGAGGCAACTCCTTCGGCTGCATATTCAGCAGCAATGGCAGGCAGACACGCTCTAACGCGAAATCTTGCTGTTGAGTTTGCTAAGGATAATATTCGGGTAAATGCCGTTGCACCAGCAGTTGTGGAAACACCGATCTATAACACATTTATGTCTGAAGAAGAGGTTGCTCAAGTGCTTCCTACTTTTAACGATTTTCATCCACTAGGAAGAAATGGGCAACCTATTGATGTTGCTGAGGCGATTTTATATTTAGCTAGTGACAAGGCTTCCTTCCTAACAGGAGTTGTATTACCTATAGACGGTGGAGTAACAGCAAGATTGAGATGATTTGCGTTATTGAAACATCTCCATTATGATTAGGGATTACATTAGAATGTTTTATTTGTTTAAATTATAGTAGTTATTCCTTCTACCGTACTCACTGTATACTAATAATCTAAGCCCTTGTTCTCAAAGATAGGGGTTTAGATTTACTTTTGTTTTTCACCTTATTAGATGGAGGGTCGATTGTATGAAGAAAAATAATAACGATACTATGCAACTTATTATGGATACAGGACAATTTCTTATTCAAGAACGCGGTTATAATGCAATCAGTTATGCTGATATTGCCGAAAGAATTGGTATTAAAAAAGCTAGCATCCATTATTACTTTCCTTCTAAACAGGATCTTGTTCAAGGAATCCTACATAGGTATCGTAAAGAATTTTTAAATGAACTTGACCAGATAGATCAAATATCTATTAACTCAGAAGAAAAGCTTTTTCGTTTTTTTCAACATTACCGTGAAACATTAGCGAATGATGCTAAGCTTTGCCTATGCTCTATGATGGCTGCTGAACTAGTATCATTCCCAATAGAAATTCGAAATGAAATCAATGGTTTTTTTAGAGATAATGAAAATTGGATTGAAAAAGTAATAGAACAAGGTAAAGAATCTGGAAGCATGGATTATCAAATTAGTTCAAGGGAACAATCGAGGATCATAATGGCATTTGTACAAGGAGCTCAACTATTAGCTAGATCGTCAGGGGACCTTCACTATTATGACGTGATGGTTGAAAATCTAATAAAAAAACTAAAACCATAAATTTGTTAAAAAAGTGGTTGGAAGGAGGAAAGAACGTGAAAAATCCTGTAGTCATCGTTGGTGCTGGTTTAAGTGGCCTTCGGGCTGCGTCTCTACTTATTGCACAGGGTATCGAATGTATCGTTTTAGAAGCTAGAGATAGGATTGGCGGTAGGGTCTTGAGTATTACTGATACAAGCAGACCTGACCTAGGTAAATTTGACCTCGGTCCGACTTGGTTCTGGCCGCAGTATGAGAGCACGATTACCAATCTCGTTAAAGAACTGAATTTAGGAACTTTCGTTCAGTACACCAAAGGGGCAATGCTTTCAGAACGATCCCCAAACGGTGCACCAGAGCGTTATGTACTGCCTGAAAATTCAGTTGAAAGGTCCATTCGAATCATAAGAGGTGTTCAGTCTCTTATTGATGCTGTAGCAGATACTATTCCATCAGGAATCGTCCAGCTTGAAACGCGAGTTACAGCCATTCGACTTGATGAAGCCGGGACTATCACGGTTGAAGCAGACCTTACTGATGGAAAGAGAAAAAAGGTTTCGGCAAGTGCTGTGATCCTAGCATTGCCGCCTCGGATTATAGCGCAAAATATTGAATTCTCTCCTTCTCTCACTCCCGATATTATTACTGACCTTGTAAGCAAACCAACATGGATGGCAGGACAGGCCAAGGCAATTGCAATTTATGATCGTCCATTTTGGAGGGAATCAGGACTCTCTGGATTCGCAACTAGCTGGGTTGGACCCTTGCAAGAAATCCACGATGCTTCTCCTGTAACAGGATCTGGTGCATTATTTGGTTTCTTCGGAATGCCAGCGAAAACGCGCCGAGAATTAGGAGAAGATAAGGTTTTAAAATTGGTTATCGAGCAATTGGTTAGGCTCTTTGGAACCTCCGGCCAAAACGTAAAGGCTATCCTTTACAAGGATTGGGCCAATGATTCTGAAACGGCTGTTGAGGAAGACCTGGATCCGCTTAGAGATTTTCCGAGTTATGGTCAACCACGAAAATCAGGGTATGGAAAAAGAAAATTATTTTTGCTGGTACAGAGACGAATTCACAATATGGTGGCCATCTAGAAGGTGCCCTTCAGTCAGCTGAACAAGCTGTTCTTGAAATTATTAATTTATATAACAAGCCTTAATTATCCGATCACTTCAATAACGTCAATAAGAAGATGTTGACGATACGTTCACGACTCGTAGTACGATACGTGGGCAAAAAGAAAAAGAAAAAGAAAATAAAAAAGAAAAACAACAACAAGTTCTTTATCCAGATATAGAGAAAAATCCAGACGTAGTACATCTAGTTTACAGTTTGGTTTTTTAAAATTTGATTTCATGTCATATAGATAGAACTCCTATCAGAATGAAATGTATTTTTGTAAAAGAACATCGCACCTACAAATGTTGATAAATCAATGTTTGTAGGTTTTTTTGTGTTTAGGTACGACTAAATAGAGTAGATCCACCTTGGATGTCAGTCACAAATCATTCACATCTTTATAAAAAGCACCATGTCCTTTTTCCTCTCTAAACCATATATAAAGGGTGAAAGAAATTTTAGTAGTAGAAAGGACAGTGGTTGATGATGGCAAAGTATCGAATGGTACAAACTGATTTTTGGACGAATCCAGTTTTTTCTGAGGAGATGACCCCGGAGGACAAGTATTTCTATTTATATCTGCTTACAAATCCACAAACAACACAAATTGGAATCTATAAGATTACCAGAAAACAAATGGCTTTAGATTTGGGCTATTCGTTAGAGAGTGTTCAAGCGTTAATGGACCGATTCATCCAGCACCACAAGTTGATTCGTTACAATCCTGAAACAAGAGAACTTGCGATTAAAAACTGGGGGAAATATAACCTGCATAAAGCTGGAAAGCCTGTCATGGATTGTATTATTTCTGAATTAAAGGGGGCTGAAGATCCCGCGCTTATTCAATATGTAGCAGAATCGATTCTTAAAGATGATATCCGTTGCCTCTTCGAATCTTGTTGCAATCAAGAAGAAATATTTTTTTGTAATGAAGAGAGAGACGAAGTTGAAAATGATACATATCGAGATCCTGAATGTGAAGATGTTACAGACATAGCGAATCATACAGACTCAGTAAATCTGTTACAGAATTATCAACAAGATGTTCAAGCCATTATTGAGTTTTGGGATACGAATGGATTTGGTTTTACCAATGTGTATGCGAAAGAGCAGTTGTTATCCTGGTTAGATGATTCTACCTTTTTACAGCCAAAAGAGATGATTTTAAAAGCCATGAATATTGCCTGTGTCAATAACAAACGACGACTTAGCTATGTGGTTGGCATTCTGAAAAATTGGAAAAACGAATCTTTATTGACCGTTGAAGAAGTTGAGTCGTATCAGGAGAACCAGAAGCCTGTGCCTATGACTAGGCAGTCAACGGATTATGTTCCTGGTGGCAGACCTGTCCCAGGTAGATTTGTACTTGATTTAACGGATGGTGATGAGTAATGAGTATCGCTGAAAAAGCGTTTTTAGGAAGCTTGATGAAAGCGGAGTACTTACTCAAGGATACGGTGATCCATCCTGAACAGCTTGAAAGTTTACTACATAGAACAATCATGCGAAAAATAATCGAGTTAAACCAAGCTGGTAAAGGGATTGATTTGATTTCATTGACAACCTTGCCCGACCTCGACACATTTGGGGGAATGTCTTACTTTTCAGAGCTTCTATCGTATGCGGATGTCGAGAAATTTGATGCAACGGAGAAGCTGATTCTAGATCTGTGGAAAGAAAGGGAAAAGAGAAGCATTTTAAGGCTTGCAACCTTGAGTGATTGGGAGATTGCGAAGGTCATTACTGAATTGGATAAGATAAACCAGCTGAAAATGGAGGACCATACGTCCTTACAACAAGCTTTGTCCAATATCTATGAGGCCCCATGGGAGGATCAACTGGCGTCGAAAAGTGTGACAACGGGTATTGGAGAGCTCGACGAAATGATTGGTGGCTTTCAGGGAGGCGAAGTCACGATTCTAGCTGCAAGGCCATCGATGGGAAAAACCGACGTCATGCTTCACTTTGCAAAAACAGCGGGCTGGGCTGGGTATTTGCCGCTGGTATTTTCCTTGGAAATGCCTGAAAAGCTGATAACCTCCAGACTGATGGCTTCGACAGGTGGATTTAACCGTGCCAAAATGCGCGATCCGAAAAGAATGCTCAACCAAAGTCAAAAGGATAAATGGTCGGATGTGATTGGTAATCTTGGTCAAACCAATATGCAAATTTTTGATGGTGCAGGACAAACCATTGCTGAAATGAGAGCGAAAACGAGAAAGCTGATGCACCAATTTCCGTACAAGAAACCAATCCTATTTATCGATTACCTAACATTAATCACTTCAAGTCAAGTTTACGGAGGGAATTCTCATCAGCAGGTAACCGAAATTTCAAAGTCACTAAAAACGATGGCAAAAGATTTTGATTGTCCTGTCATTTGTTTGGCACAGCTAAACCGTTCGGTAGAATCAAGAGCTGATAAACGACCGATGATGTCTGATATTCGGGAATCGGGAAGTGTTGAACAGGATGCCGATGTCATTTTGTTTTTGTATCGTGACCGGTATTATAACAAGGAATCACAGAATAATTCCCTTGAAATCATTGTCTCAAAAAATCGAAATGGGCAAGTCGGAACCGTCGAGGTGAATTACAGCGAGAAAACAGGAGCGATTTTGGGATAAAAGGAGCAGCGTTTTACCGTGTATAACTCTTATCTGGGAGCAGGTGATGATGTATGCGAAAACAAATAGCAGGAGTAGCCCTCATCGCAGCAGCACTTTTAGCGGTACAGCCGCTGGTAGAAAAAGAACCAGTTCTCAGCCTCCAGCAAACTCAAGTACAACCATCAATTGGTGAAATGGAGACTGTAAAGCCCGCCAGACAGGTACCTGCAACACTCGTGGAAACGATTGATGGGGATACAATCAAAGTAGAAGTAATGGGGAGAACCGAAACGGTTCGCTATTTATTAATTGATACACCTGAATCAAAAAAGGCGGGCAAGTGTGTTCAGTCATATGCGAAGGATTCCTACAAGAGGAATAATGAGTTGGTAAAGAGCGGTAAGATAGTCTTTGAATTTGAAGCAGGAAACACAAGGGATATCTACGGCAGATTGTTAGCCTATGTGTATGTCGATGGAAAATCGGTACAAGAAACGTTGTTACAGGAAGGCTTGGCACGAGTGGGATATATCATGAATCCACCCTATAAGTATTTAGAAGAATACAAGAATCATGAAAATCTAGCAAAAAAAAACAAAGAAAAAATCTGGAGCATGCAGGGGTTTGTAACTGAATGGGGATTTAATGGATGTGAACCGGATTTGGTGCACTAACCAACTGGTATTGGAGAAAAGGCAAATAATGAGGTGTATCATATGTTGGTGAGAGAGGTTTACGAAGATTGTTTTCATTTTAACGAATCCACATTGGCTCATTGTATCTACCATTTACTAGAGGAGGAGAAAATATCATTAGATGACGATATGGCGAAAGTAGATTTTAAGCAAGTCGATAATCAGAAAGTAGCGACAATGATTCAAAACAATCTATTAGGTATTAATAAGTTTGGCATTTTCTCACTGAAGATGAACCAGAAGGAATTTGTCTTCATCTTTGCGAACAGTAAGCAGGAGGCAATTCAATATTATCACGATACCTTTTATACCTCCCCACTGAACTGCCATGAATATACACTAGATTACCAGCTTGCTAGAGGAAATAAGGTGTTTTCATTTAGGGAGATGAGGAAAGATTTCGAGAACATTCCAGCTATTGCGGGGTTTTTTGAGAAGGAAAATTTCTAACAGATTGTTTCGATTGCTTTGAGATTTTATATTATCAATTACTAATTTTAAAGCCCTCTACCTGAGAAAAGGTGAGGGCATGTTTTTACGTTTTTATTTATCCAGGTGAAAAAATCTTTTCAATTTCATCTTTAAATGATATTATTCCTATTAGTATAGTATGGATTGCGGGTGTTTTTTTAATCATGTCTTTATATGAAAGATTACCTAATGATTTTTTGATTAAATTCTATAATGAAGTGAAGAAAATGATTTCAAACGGTTTAGTTACTAAAAATATGTACTATGAGTTAGGATTAATCATTGCAGTAGCCTCGAAAAGAGGGATACACTTGGACAAGCCAAAGGATTTTGAACAACACGTTGACCACGAATTATTATTAGAATTTAAACGTCGTAATTGGATCATTAGGGAACAAAATAAAAAAGCCACTGAAAATTAGTGGCTTGTTCATTTGGGGTCGATAGTTTAAGTGCAAAAAATTTCACAGCTTACTAAGGTAGATAGAAAAAAGGCGACCTCCTTCCTTGAAGTATCGCCACATTTTAGTTCGACAAATAATCCCGCTAATAATTCTGTTTTCGTAATCGATCTAGCTTATTTTCTACCTCCACGGGACCATATCACTACTGGGATTAGTAATAAGGACAAGATCCCTCCAACAAGTGATAATGTTGGATAACTTGAACCTGCCACAATCATTCCCGACATGGCTCCGCCAGCAGCTCCTGACAACGCAATTAAAACATCCACTGTACCTTGAGTTTTTGCACGTGTGGAGGTTTCAGTTGAATCAACAATAAGTGCTGTTCCGCTTATCAAACCAAAATTCCATCCTAATCCAAGTAAAGAAAGAGCAATGATCATAAAAACCATCGAATTACCTGGTGCAAATGCTGATAGTAGACCGGCTAGAAGTAACGTAGTTCCAGAAGCAATAGCCATCACCGTACGCCCCAACTTATCAACAAGGAAACCTGTAACGAGTGAAGGGAGATACATGGCGCCTATATGAAATCCAATAACAAGACCTACTGCACCCAAAGTATGTCCATGATGCATCATATGAATGGGTGTCATTGTCATAATAGCTACCATTACAATTTGAGTAAGAACCATAATCGTTGCCCCAACAATGATGCCTCTTTTGTTTTCAGTATGTTCAGGTGTTACCAAATGTCCTTTTTCACTAGGTTCTTGTTTGGTGGCTTCTATCATTCTAGCTATAACCAATGGATCTGGACGAAGCATGATAAAAAGGACAAGACCTGCTAAGATATATGCTGCAGCTCCTAAAATGAAAGGACCTGCAAGTGATGGAATACCAATAGACAGGGCGAAATCACCCATCACATCTACTAAATTTGGACCTGCAACCGCACCAAATGTCGTAAAAACCAGAGTAGTACTAATAGCAGTCGCCCGCTGTTTACGATTCGCTAAGTCCGTACCCGCATAACGAGCTTGTAAATTGGTTGCTGACCCTGCACCATAAACAAGTAGGGAAAGAAATAATAGGAAAACACTATTGATGATTGCTGCAATGATAACCCCTATTGCTCCAAGTCCACCAATCATAAAACCAGTTGATAGACCAGTACGACGACCATACGCTTGCGAAAGTCTCCCAACAAATAAAGCTGCTCCTGCCGATCCTAGAGTTAGTAGACCTGAAGGTAGTCCAGCAAATGCATCCGTCCCGAGCATTTGTTGTGCAAGAAGTGCACCAACTGTAACTCCTGCTGCTAACCCTGCACCACCTAAAATTTGTGAAATACTAACAACCAGTAATGTACGCTTGTATAACGATTTTTGTTGTTCCGAAGAATGAATGTAGCTTTGTAACCGAAGTGATTGAGCATCTAACGCATTTACATCATCTTTCTGTAACATATCAAACCTACTTTCTTGAAAATTAATTCTAATACCTCCAACTAGATTTGAATCATCATAACATGCATGAAAAAACCACACAATATTATAATTGTATGGCAAACAATATTAGGTAAGATTGTTTAACAAACGTTTAAGAATCACTAACCCTTGCTCGAGCTCTTCAATCGTTTTTGGTGCACAGACAGAAATTCTCACAGCTCGGTCTGGACAACTATTTCCAACAACAAAACGTTCAGCACCATACACTTGTACCCCCTGATGTGCACCTAACGTTTCAAATTCAGCACCTGTAATCTTGCCTGGTAATAGGAGCCAACGAAAAATGCCCGTTTCATCACCAAGGCATGTATAGCCGGCAAAATATCGATTTACAACTTGGTTTCTGCGAATGGTTTGTTCCCGATGACTATCAATTAAGACTTCAAATTGATTCGATACAATCGTGCGTGCTGTCAGTTCTGCTAATAACGGTGAAACCGTTATATTTAAATTATAAAGTGCCTTTGAAATTGGCTCCTTGAATTGAGTCGGCACGGCTACGTAGGCTAGTCGTAAGCCTGGTGCTAATGATTTCGATAAACTTGCAATATAGATAACCTGTTCTGGTGCAAATGACGCGACTGCTGGCAGTGGTTTTTTGCCCAGAAGATGGTAAGAGGCATCTTCAATAATGAACTGTTTATACTTTTTGGCAATGGCTGCAATCATTTCTCGATTCTCTACAGACATAAAGGAAGCTGTCGGATTATGATAATCTGGGATCAAGTAAATCCCTTTGATATTTTCATTTTTACATGCATATTCAAAAGCCTCAGGACTCATTTCATATTTCTCTGATTTTATCGGTATTATTTGCACACTAAGCATCGCTGCAACAGTTTTTAACCCTGGGTAGGTATGTTGGTCAACACCAATACGATCTCCAGGCTTACAAAGACTTGCCAAGGTAGCTGCAATCGCATTCTGACCCCCATTGGCAAATAAAATGTGATCAACGGTTGTTTCAAACCCACCTTTTCGGATTAGCTTTAGAGCAGCATCCTTTTGCCAAAGACTTTCGCCTGCCCGACCATACCCAAACCATTTTTCGTAATCTGTTTCTTGCAGCATGCTTTTAAGTTGTAGTAGCAGTGGCTCGTAAGAAGCGTTATCTGGTAGTGTTGCTCCCATTTCAATTAAGTGCTGCGGCTTAGTATCTTCAAGTAAATACGCATTCGATAACGCATCATACGATACAAATGTTCCACTTCCAACCGCTGCACTTAACAAGCCCTTTAATTCACACATTTTAAAAGCTTTTGAAATGGTACTTACATTTAAATCCAAGTAATCCGCCAGTTCTCGCTGTGGAGGGAGTTTTGTTCCAGGTAATAAAACTCCGTTTACTATATCTTGTTCCAATTGCCCTGCGAGTGCTTGATAGATAGGCTTTTCGGTTTTATCAATCGATGGTTTCCAGCTCATCGGGTAGTTTTTAAAAGAATTAATCGGCATGATACGCATCCTTTTTCACACAATTATATGTTTGTGCCCTTTTTAAAACAATTATAACCCTTAGGGTACAAGTTTATTTTAAATTTAGGCTCTATTATACTGAATGTTGATTTAATTGTATTTAAAAAATAAACGGAAAAATTCCGTTTAAATTGGGAAATACCCATATTTCCTTAAAAATAAGGGAAGTATTTCCGTTTATATTATCTAAAATCTATGGATTTTGTCTTATTTAAAGCAGTTAATCGGAATATCTCCGCTTATATCTGCTTCTTAAGCTGCCTCTAAATACATTAGGCGGAAATTCTCCGCCTATGAGTTCTCCTACCTATACGAAAATCAACAATGAATAATAACAGAGCTTAAATTTAAAGTCTAGATGACCAGTGTTTCTGGTCTTTTTTTTATTTATTAAAATTTACTTACAAAAAAAGAAATGAAATTACCATAAAAACACGAAATGCATCTTTATTATAAAGTAGAAAGCGATCTCAATAATTGGTAATACCGAAGGAGGAAGATGGATGAGCAGAATCATTAAAGAGATAATCAAAGAAATGACCTTGGAAGAAAAAGCGGGTCTTTGTTCTGGTTTAGATTTTTGGAATACGAAGGCAATCGAGAGGCTGGGTATTCCTTCTATTATGATGACGGATGGACCTCATGGACTTAGAAAACAGGTAGGGGATACCGACCACCTTGGAATTAATAAAAGTGTACCTTCCACCTGTTTTCCTTCAGCAGCAGGACTAGCCTGTTCGTGGGATAAAGAAATGGTGACCAAAATTGGAGTGGCCATTGGTGTAGAGTGTCAGGTAGAAAATGTGGCGATTGTTCTTGGGCCAGGAGCCAATATTAAAAGATCTCCGTTATGTGGAAGGAACTTCGAATATTTTTCAGAAGATCCTTATCTCTCTAGTAATTTATCAGCAAATTTTATAAAAGGAGTCCAAAGCCAAGGTGTTGGCACTTCCTTAAAACATTTTGCTGTCAACAATCAGGAATATAAAAGAATGTCTATTGATGCAGTGGTGGATGAACGAACATTACGAGAAATCTACCTTGCAAGTTTTGAAGGTGCAGTTAAAGATGCACAGCCTTGGACGGTGATGGCTGCCTATAACAAAGTGAACGGCGATTACTGTTCTGAGAACAAGAAGTTATTAACAGATATCTTAAAGGATGAATGGGGATTTGAAGGCTTAGTTGTTTCGGACTGGGGTGCTGTAAATGAAAGGGACTTAGGGTTAGCTGCAGGTCTTGAACTCGAGATGCCTTCAAGCGGGTGCATGGGCGATAACAAGATTATCGATGCAGTCAGATCAGGGAAACTGTCTGAAGATGTACTAAATCAGGCTGTGGAGAGAATTTTACATGTGGTGTTTAAGGCAGTAGACAATAAAAAGGAAAATGCTGTTTATAGTAAAGAAGATCATCACGATTTGGCAAGAGAAGCAGCCAGGGAGAGTATGGTGCTGCTAAAAAATGAAGGCAATATTTTGCCTGTTAAAGATGTTGAATCTATTGCCGTTATAGGTGCTTTTGCAAAGAGTCCAAGATACCAAGGGGGAGGAAGTTCTCATATCAATCCCACTAAGGTGGATAATATCTATGAAGAACTTGTAAAAGTGGCGGGAAATCATACAAGTCTCACATATTCAGAGGGATATAACCTAGAAAGTGATGAAATAAATGAAAGTTTAATAGATGAAGCAGTCGATGCAGCGAAGCAGGCAAGAGTGGCAGTAATATTTGCTGGACTGCCGGAACGATATGAGTCGGAAGGGTTTGATCGTAAGCATTTGAACATTCCTGAGAATCATAGAGAATTAATTGAAGCGGTAGCAGATGTACAGAGTAACGTAATCGTCGTTTTAAATAATGGAGCACCCATTGAGATGCCATGGTTGGAAAAGGTAAAGGCTGTACTGGAGGGCTATCTTGGCGGGCAGGCATTAGGCGGAGCGATTGCTGATTTACTATTTGGACTTGCCAGCCCTAGCGGTAAGCTGGCCGAGACTTTTCCGAAAAAGCTTGTTCATAACCCATCTTATTTAAATTTTCCAGGTGATGGAGAAACCGTCGAGTATAGGGAAGGAATATTCGTCGGATATAGACACTATGATACAAGGGACGTAGAGCCTTTATTCCCGTTTGGTTTTGGTTTGAGTTATACAAGCTTTGAATATCATAATCTGCAGGTTAGTAAGAAGCAAATCAAGGACAATGAAACTATTAGTGTAACTGTCCAGGTGAAAAATACTGGAAACATGGCAGGAAAAGAGATTGTCCAGTTATACGTTAGAGATGTAGAAAGCAACATACCACGCCCTTTAAAAGAACTAAAAGGATTTGAGAAAGTTTCCCTAAGGCCTGGAGAAGTAAAAATCGTTTCATTCCAATTGGATAAGCGGGCATTTGCCTATTACAATGTGAAGTTAAAGGATTGGCATGTGGAAACTGGGACCTTTGAAATATTAATTGGTAAATCTTCAAGAGAAATACTTCTAAAAGAGACAATCAATGTTGAATCAACTGTCACAATCCAAAAAGTAGTTACGAGAAACTCTACTTTCGGAGAATTAATGGAACATCCTATTGGCGCAGAAATAATGAAAGCAATGGGGCAGGCTCAATTCGACGGTGAAAGTAGTTTAGGTGCTGGTATGCAAGAAATGATATTGGGCACTACTCTTCATAACGCAGCGGTAATGAGTAATGGGTTATTTACTGAAGAAATGCTAGAGGGAATCCTGCAAGCAATTAATAACTCAAATTACTAAAATGAAACGAACCCGGCAGAGGGATTTGCCGGGTTATTTTTGTAAAAGATGATACTTTTCTTTGTATTGTTTTGGTGTAATTCCTGTATGTTTTTTGAAAACCTTCGTGAAGTAACTCTGATCGGAAAAGTTTAACAACGAACCTATCTCCGAAAGAGGGGTATGGGTATATTCTATCAAATTTTTTGCCTCTTCTATTTTTACTTGTTGAATATAGTCGCTGACAGAAATGCCAACTTCCTTTTTAAACAGAATGGATAGGTAGCTGTGGCTTAACTCTACCTGATTTGCTACATCGTCATGTGTGATCTTTTCATAACGATTGTTGTAAATATAGTTTTTACAGTTGGTAATCGTTTTAGAAAATTGCTCCTCTTTTACCTGGTGAACTTTTTCTGTAAAGGTAAAGAACGCTTCACCTAATAATTGGTCAATTTCCGTTATCGTTTTGAAGTCCTCTAGCCTCTGGATATAAACATCACTTAACGAAAAAGCCATTTCTGGATGGAGACCCCCGTCTATCGAAGCTCTGGTAGCTAAGGTGATCCCAGCGATCGCTAAGTTTTTTTTCGAACGGATGTAGCTGGACTTTGACAAGACTCCGGTACTTTTTTCTTCCATTTGAGTAAAACTTTTTAGCTCTTCTAGTCTGCCTTCTTTGATAAAAGATAATAGCTTCTTTTCGACTAATGGATCGTGATGGACAGCTTGAGGCTGTTCCCTTTTTGTGCTTATGAATGGTTTACTATCATGACATTGTTCTAGCTGTCCAAATTTCAAGTTTTCCTTTGTTACCGTTTCAGAAGAAATCAGAGTTTGGGTGAGTAGGTAGAATGCCATAACGCTTACTTTTAACAGCTTCTCATTTGGGATAACAGGCGCAGAACGATAGTAATGCATTACCTGTTCCCGTTGTGCGAAGATATGAAAATCATTAATTAACCCATTAATTTTCTGTTCAAATAAAACATAGGGAAGAGATGGACCCATTATCACGGTGCCTTCAAACTGATCATCCTGAATAACGCTGATTAAAATATAATTCTCATAAAAGTAGGTCTTCCTAATAACAGGAAAGCGATATTGCTTGTCTGGCTCAAAGTTTAATAATGTGAAAAGATTTTGTTTATCGTTTTGATATAGGGGATTTAATATCCGATTATCAATGAATTCAAAGGAGATATCGCCAGTTGGCTTAACGAAAAAAATAGATAAATCAAAGGTTTCAGAAACTACTTTACATATTTCCTTAAGATTGTTAGTGCGATTTGGCATACAGAAGTCCTGCCCTTCAGATTGTTTTTAAATTAAATCTAGATATAAACAAATTACCAAATTAAAAATGATACTACCATAACCAATTGTTGAAATATCTTATCATGAATTTTGAAAATAGGAAACTTGGAAAGAAGTGAGGGGTATGACAAGTAAAAAAACGGTATTTTTAACAGGTGCTTCTGGGAACATGGGATCCGCAGGCTTGAAACAATTGCTTGAAAGGAGAGAGCATTTTAATATTGTGGCGTTGGTATTGCAGACGGAACAAGATAAATCGATCATGTCTCCATATGAAAAAGACCCAGATGTAAAAATCATTTGGGGAGATTTAACGAATTATGATGATGTATTAAGAGGTGTAAAGGGGGCTGATTATGTCCTTCATGTTGGCGGATTAGTCTCTCCCACTGCAGACTATCGTCCTGAATTGACAACTCAAGTAAATGTTGGTGCGGTCAAAAATATTATTAAAGCGATAAAAGCTCAGCCAAATCCAGATGAGATTAAACTGATTTATATCGGTACAGTAGCGGAAACCGGGGATCGAAATCCTCCTATTCATTGGGGCAGGACAGGTGACCCTATCAATATCAGTGTTTATGACAACTATGCAATTTCGAAAACGATTGCCGAACGGGAGGTGATTGAATCTGGTTTGAAATACTGGGTATCTTTACGACAGACAGGAGTTCTTTATAGTCGGATGTTGGATAGTCTAGACCCCATTATGTTTCACGAACCAATAAATGGTGTATTTGAGTGGGTTACGGTTCATGATTCAGGGAGGCTTTTGGCGAATGTTTGTAATGAGGACATTCCTGAAGAATTTTGGAGAAGGATTTATAACATTGGCGGCGGGCAGAAATATCGGACAACTAATTTTGAGTTTATGGAAAAAAGCTTTTCGGCTTTGGGAATGGATGTTAAAAAAGTGACAGACTTAAACTGGTTTGCAACAAGGAATTTTCATGGCCAATGGTATGAAGATTCCGATGTGTTAGAGGACTATCTTCACTTCAGGAGTGGAAGCGCAGATGAGTTTATTGCGGAAATGACAGAAAATGCCCCATTTAAAATGAAATTGGCTAAATTTGTCCCAGCACTTTTTATTAAGAAATTGATCATGGAACCTGTGGCAAATAGGGAACTTGGTCCGATGTATTGGATAAAAAATAATGTAAAAGACCGGATTACGGCTTTCTTTGGTTCAATGGAAAAGTGGGAAGAGATTCCGAGCTGGAATGAATACGAAGTAGTTGAACCTTCTAAAAAGGCAGTCCGCCTTAGCCATGGCTACGACGAAAACAAACCTAAATCAGAGCTGGATATAGAGGATATAAAACAAGCAGCCAAGTTTAGGGGAGGACAATGTTTATCGGAAACAATGGGAAAAGGTGATTTATATACCAAACTACACTGGTGCTGTACCTTTGGCCATAAATTTGAGGCAAGTCCTGCCCTTGTACTTTTAGGAGGCCACTGGTGCCCTGAATGTTTGCCTGCTCCATGGAATTATGATGAAGAAGCAAAAAGGAATCCTTTCTTTGCACAAGTGTGGTATCCGCTGCATGACAAAGACGAAGCCAATTACTATGACAAAAGTATTCTTAAAGAGTATAAGAGGTAATGATAAGTATCATCTAAAATCGTTTGCAAAAGACTGTTGAGTAAATCTTAACAGTCTTTTTTTACTAAAAGGAATAAGAATAAATATTTTCAATGTTTTAATTAAATTACCAAAAGAAAAATGAAATTACCATAATAAACGATAGATAAGAATTAAAATGAATTTAGAAAGCGATAACAAATATGAATTGATTTTAAAATCATTGAAAAACGATGAAAGGAAATATGGACTATGGAAATAAAAGATTTGCGAATTGAGTATCAGGAAAACCCATTAGGACTGGACGTTAAAAAGCCAAGGATATCCTGGAAAATAGCTTCTGAAGAAAAGAACGTCCTGCAAACGGCGTACCGTATTGTCGTTACAAAAGAAGAAGAAAAAGTATGGGATACCGGTGAAGCGGATAGCTCCTCTTCTGTCTTAATAGAATATGCCGGCCCAGAACTAGAGTCATGCACGTTGTATCAAGTTCAGGTTGAGGTTTGGGATAACAAAGGAAATCGAGGAATTGCTTATGGAAGATTTGAAACCGGTCTCCTAAAAGGGACAAACTTTAGGGCGGATTGGATCACACATGATCTCTCGGCAGAAGAAACAGCCTGTCCTGTTTTTACAAAAGAATTTAAGGCAGAAAAGAAGATTAAGAAAGTACGAATCTATGCAACTGCACTAGGAGTTTATGAAATAAAACTCAACGGTGAAAAAGTAGGGGATACCTACTTTGCACCAGGGTGGACCAACTATGATAAACGGCTTCAATACCAAACGTATCAGGCGGATGGAATGCTCCATGAACAGAATAAGCTTGAAATTACAGTGGGGAACGGATGGTATAAAGGAATCTTTGGTTTTACCTGCACTCCGAATCATTATGGAGACAGAGTAGCGGCACTTTTAGAAATCCATATAACATACGCAGACGGGACAACAGAAATCATTAAAACAGATGAAAGCTGGAAGGTCACCACTGGAAAAATCCGCAGCAGTGAAATATACATGGGGGAAACCATAGATTCTTGCTATCAGGATGAAAATGATTCAAGAGCAATCCTCACTTCCTTTGATAAGGAACGAATTGTAGGTCAGGAAAGTGAACCCGTCAGGATTACAAAACGGATTCCAGCGAGAAAGCTATTCTTTACACCAAAAGAGGAGCAGGTCATAGATTTTGGCCAGAACCTAACAGGGTTTGTTGAATTAAAGGTAAAAGGGAAGCCAGGGCAGAAAGTTACCATTCGCCATGCAGAGGTTTTAGATAAAGACGGGAACTTTTATCCAGAAACGCTACGTCAGGCAATATCGATTGATCAATTTATCTGCAATGGTGAAGAGCAGACTTTTCTGCCGCATTTCACCTTTCATGGTTTTCGATATATTGCGGTTGAGGGCTTAGATGAAATCAACTTAGAGAACTTTACAGCCTGTGTTTTGCATACGCAAATGGAGGAGACTGGAACTTTTACCTCATCGAACCCGCTGGTCAATCAGCTATATAGTAATATTTTATGGAGCCAGAGAGGGAATTTTCTTGATATTCCTACAGACTGTCCGCAACGGGATGAAAGGCTTGGGTGGACAGGGGATGCTCAGGTGTTTGCAGGAACGGCAGCCTTTAACATGAATGTGGCATCGTTCTTTACGAAATGGCTCCATGATTTAGCATCCGAACAGACCGAGGAATTTGGTGTACCACATGTTGTTCCCAATATTTTAGGGAACCAGGATGGGGCGGCGGCTTGGAGTGATGCTGCAGTAATCATACCATGGGTTATATATGAAACCTATGGAGATAAAAGGATTTTAGAAGAACAATATGAAAGCATGAAGGGCTGGGTGGACTACATAACAGCCCGCTGCGGTACGAATGGACTATGGCAGGATGGATTTCAGTACGGGGATTGGCTGGGACTGGACAAGGAAGAAGGAAGCACAGAAAGAACCGGTGCAACCGACAAATACCTAGTTGCCAATGCCTATTATGCCTACTCCACCAATATTGTCAGAAAAACAGCCAACGTTCTGAACAAGCCTGATGATGAACGGAAATATAAAGAATTATATCAAAGTATTAAAAAAGCATTCAATCACGAATATATTACCGCTTCGGGCCGTATGGTCAGTGAAACGCAGACAGGGTGTGTAGTGGCCCTTCATTTTGATTTGGCAGAAGAAAAGTATCGGGAGCGAATCTTAAAATCATTGGAAAAGAATATTGCCAACCATAAAAACCATCTTACTACTGGTTTTGTAGGGACTCCTTACCTTTTGCCTGCATTGTCGGAAAACAATCTCCATGATCTAGCTGGAACATTATTTTTAAAAGAGGATTTTCCTTCATGGCTTTATGCTGTTAAAAAAGGAGCGACAACCATCTGGGAACGCTGGAATTCTATTTTACCAAACGGTGATTTTGATACTTCGGGCATGAACTCATTGAATCACTATGCCTATGGGTCTATTGGAGAATGGATGTACCGGAAGCTTGCAGGTATCAACCAATTAGAGCCGGGTTACAAAAAGATTTTATTAAAACCTCAATTTATCAAGGGTATCACCTCTGTGGAAGCCACCTTCAACTCGGTATATGGAGAAATTAAAAGTGCCTGGATATGCAGGGGTAAAAGGATAACAGTAGATATTTTGATTCCTGCCAATACAACGGCTCTAGTTTATTTACCAGAGAAGGAGAACCCAATTGAGGTTGGTTCAGGTTCATACCATTTTGACTATGAGACGGAAACCAATTTGGAAAGAGACAGATTTTCAATGGATTCTACTCTGAAGGAGATTCTGGATGAACCGGTGGCATTACAAATCTTAAATCAATATGCACCAGAAATGTTGAATCACCCGATGATAGAGTTCGCCTATCAGTTATCTATAAGTGAAATATTGGCTACTGCACCAGGAGAAACCGAAACGTTATTTAAAATGGTGCTTGATACTCTTAACACAACAGAAATTACGATTTAAAGGGGTTCTATAATAGAAGAAAAGGAACGAGCAGGAAGTTTTTTGCTCGTCCCTTTAAAAAATATTAGGGGGAATTCGTGTGAAAATGGAAGAGGAAATTTTAAATAGCAATCCCATTAAGCCAAGTTCAAAAAAGAAAAAAGAGCTGGGTCTAGATTCCCAAGGTATCCAAAAAACGATGAGGCTGCATCATTATCTTGGTGATGGAGCAGGACAAGTTGCGTTAAACTCTATTAATGGTCTAATCGGGATGCTAACCTATTTTTATACGGATAAAGTTGGGATAGCAGCAGCAACAGTTGGTACCATTATGTTAGTTACAAGAATAATTGATGCGATTACCGATCTTGCGATGGGAAAGGTAGTGGATGCGACGAAGTCTAAATACGGTAAGGCTCGCCCTTGGATGTTATGGACGGCTATCCCTACATTATTAGCTATTATTTTACTTTTTACAGTACCATCAGATGCTTCATCCACTACGAAGACTATTTATGCTCTTGTAACGGTTACATTTGCAACCGCTATCATGTATACTGCTATTGCAATTCCATATGGAAGTTTAATGGCGATGCGTACTAGGAGTTCAGAAGAGCGCGGGAAAATGGGAATCACTCGTTCCGTATTTGGATATATCATTGGAATGATTATCGCGATTATATTAATTCCTGTAACAAATATGTTAGGCGGCGACCAATCTGCCTGGATTAAGGTTGCAGTAATATTAGGTATCTTATCCAGCCTCTCATTGTACTTTACGTTTCTTGCTTCAAAGGAACAAAATCACGAAGAAACTCAAGATGTAAAAGAGGAGAACGTCTCCTTCTTGGAAAGTATTAAATTATTATTTAAGAACAAGTACTGGGTCATTATGTTATTCGCGCAATTATTTATCAATATGATGTATGTCCTATCTGGATCAACAGGTGTCTACTATACAAAATATATTCTTGGAAATGAAAACTTAGTTGGGATCATGGGTGCAGTTGGATTAATCCCAGTATTTCTTGGTTTTGCACTAGTAGGTCCGATGATCAAAAAGTTTGGTCTTACGAAAACCGCGCGGATTGGTTTAGTCTTAGGTATATTAGCTACCCTGATTCGCTGCTTTATGCCATACAGCTTTATGGCAGCATTAATTTTAGGAGGCATTGCTACATTTGCCACCATTCCAATGATGGCAGTTGGTGGAGTATTAGTGAATAATACGGTTGAATATGGGGAGTGGCAATCTGGGAAAAGATTAGTAGGTATGGTTAACAGTGCAAACAGCTTTGGTGTGAAAATCGGAAGTGGCTTAGCCGCAGCGATGATTGGATGGATTCTGGCGTTTGGTAACTATGACGGTGCATTGACATCACAACCAGATTCAGCCATTACTAGTATATTGGTGTTGACTGTATATACGCCACTAGCTTTGTTCATCATTACCTATTTGCTTTTACGAAAATATGATCTAGATGAAAAATATCCGCAAATTGTCAAAGAGTTAGCGGAAAGGAATAATAAATAAAAATTAAGATTACAAAAATGATGACACAATCGCAAAAATATTGATAAACGCTTCTTACATTATTGTAAGGAGCGTTTTTTATATTTCCCAAGTAGACCTCTAGTACGCCCCTTGAATTTTTCTAATTGCGTTTAACACAAAACAATGATTTTATTGGGAGTGGTTTGTGCAGGAATGCTAAATGTTGCAGGACCATATACAACAAGCAGATTTCGGTTTGCAGGATTCAATGTGAAGGGTTGGTCGTTTTGTAACAATATTGGAGAATAACTAGAAATATTCAATTGTAGTTGACCATCACTACTCACCAGCTGCCTGTTAAAATAGTCTACTTTTACATTTTGATAAGCGTTGTCTTTTACGATTATGAGGGCTTGATATTGTGGTGGGTAAATAAGAATGACAGGTAAATTGACATCATAATAACCCGTTACAATATCCCCAACTGAAACCATAACATGGTCTAGAAAATAAGTTGTTGGGCTAATTACGAAATTTACGATTGAACCATCTGCTCCTAAAATGGACATTAATTTAAAACACCCATTTAATTCCTCATCTGAACCTACTAAATAATCTTGAATCACCGTAACCGTACCAGAAAAAGAACCGTATTTTTTCATTTTTTTTCCTCCATTTTGATCAAACATTAATGTAATTCAATCCTCCGGAAACTTTGAAAGCGGGGAGCGTATAATATTCAAATATTAATTCAGGTGGCCTTATAAATTTTATGATAAAGATGATTAGATAGTACTTAATAAGGGTTAGCAAAACCGATAGAAAATGATGATGATCATCGAGAAGAGGAGTATGTTATTATGTATAACTATTATTCTAGGACAACTGCGAATCAGCCAAGTGTTGTTGCGTTTGCAAGTGGTGATGTTACTGGGGATAGAGTTGCTGATTATGTCTACTTAACTGGAATAAAGACACCAGCTAGTCCATTTACTCAAAATATTACTCTGCTCGTTCAAGATGGAAGAACTGGCAGCGTAAAAAGTGTTCCACTTCGAGAAAATGCTGGCTACAATCCTACTATATTTTTAGGGGATTTTACTGGCAATGGTGTAGATGATATTTTAATCAGTATAGCTACTGGCGGCAGCGGGGGAATCATGTACCATTATGTTTATTCCTTTGTGGAAAATACACCACAATTACTATTTGATTTCAATGTATATAATGAGCAATACCAATATGAGGTTAGTTATCAAGATAATTACAAAGTAGAAGTTGTTAGCAAGATAAACAATAAAAAGTACATCATAGACATATCAACAAAAGGTTCTGACTATTTAAATGAAATATATGATGAAAACGGCAAACTGAAAAGCCCTATTACTGGTTTTGTAAATCCTCTAAGTGGCTTATATCCTGTAGATTTTGATTCAAATAAAGTGTATGAGCTTTTGGCGTATCAAAAAATTGCAGGACGATATAATGCAGATTCTTTAGGGTATTTTTTAAACACATTAGGATGGCTAGATAATCGATTTGTTTTGCAAAATCAGTATGCCGCTATTTTCGGAAATTAGGAAACTACTGATTGGCAGTATGCACTGACAATCAATAGTTTATTTTTTTAGTATTGAATCTATTATGATTTGTAGGAGAACAAAAAATAAAGCTTAGGTTCAATGAACATGTGAAGGCATAAGCTAAGACTTGAAATATGGAGAGCTTAATTCGGGTGAGCCACTGGGACGGTTCTCGCGGTTTAGATGTATGCCAGAAGAACCTTCTTTTTTGGTGAATCCGGTGATTTAGTAAAAGGGCATTCGTTTCTCTACAGTGTTTTTATCTTTTTAGCAATGATGTCCGTTGCTTCTTTCGGATTCAAACGATATAAAAAGTCCATTATTTTTGCATCGTTTCCGGCTACTACTCGATATCTTTTATTTTCCATCCCTTTAATAATGATGGCAGCTGCTTTATTTGGGCTGAGCATCTTATAAGAATGGTTGTTAGCACCTTTTATCTCAATTCCCGAATTTTGGACGATGTTCGTATCGACTCCACCAGGAAAGACAATGGTAACACCTACATTCGTATCTCTCAGTTCTAAATGGAGGCCTTCTGTTAACATTTTGACTGCTGCTTTTGAAACTGTGTAAATAGATTGAAGCGGCACAGGAAGAAATCCACCCATGCTTGATATATTGGTAATATGAGCCTCTGGTCGATTTAAAAGGTGTGGTAAAAACGATTTACACATATAGAGCGTACCGTAAAAGTTGACATCCATGACCCTTTGAATTTGTTCATAATCAAGATCATTCACGCTATGAAACTGTTGAAGAATTCCAGCATTATTTATAATTCCATCTATGTATCCGTGTTTGGCAATGATTTCTTCTGGAAGCTTTTCCACATCATTTCTGTTAGCTAAATTAGCCTTGTGTGTCGAGATTTTGTCGCCATAGACTGTTGCGAATGACTGTATTTCCTCTAGCCCGTTTTTGTGGATGACGGCTGCGACTTTTGCTCCTTTTTCTAGAAGTTGGCTAACGAGCTCTCTCCCAATCCCGCCACCAGCACCTGTTACGACAATGACTTTATTGAATACTTTCATACTATTCCCCCATATTCTGTATAGATAAATTATCCTATTAAATATACATATGAGAGTTAAGTGAATGAAATACTTGCCATATTTGTTTAGGTTGGAGTAAAACCTCATTTTTGAATACTTCCCAGAACTGTTAAAATTAATTCCACAATGATTTGGGGTCAGCCTTCCGGTGCGTTAAAGCTTTATCCCACCAGGGGAATCACCGCATTTGCTCAATTGCTCAGATAATAGGGACAGTTCCTAGAATTAAATACAAAGAGTCGCTAAGAAAAATATAATATGATACAATCTTAGACAAATTACATAAGGCAGGGACTTAAATGAAGGAACATCGGCAATCAGATACTCCAAATTCCTATATAAACCGAAATGGACCTTCGCCCGAATACATTGAAGCTGTCCATAAACTAAGGGAGAAATTACTACAAGGAATTCAATTATGTGATCGGGATATAATAGATGAATATGAAAGAGCAGGTTCTCTGAAATTTAGCGATGAAAAATTAAACATTCTTAACAGAGTCCCAAATAATAAAGTTCGATCCCTCAAAAATATTCTATTATCACATAATACCCTTTATAGTTATGCAGCCGAAAAGGGAGGGTTAAGTGCATGGCAATGCCACTTTATATCGGAAAAATATGCAATTATGATTGAACATGCCGAATCCCTATCAGAACTGGATACGATTCATTCCAATATGGTAACAGAGTATTCCAATCCAACCATCCGAAAATCTAAAAGTGATAACTTATCCATAGTGGAGAAAGCCGAAAATTATATAGAAATGAACTTTTCAGAGGACATTTCGATGGAGGAAATGGCAGGGAAAATACATGTTCACCCTTCCCATTTAATGCGCGCCTTTAAGAAAGAAAAAGGAACAACCATTAGTCATTTTCGAAATCTGAGAAGAATAAAAGAAGCAAAACAATTGATCCTTTTCTCTAATCTTACCATGACAGAAATTGCCATTATGGTTGGGATTAGCAACTCCCAGTATTTTTCTAAACTTTTCAAAGAGGTAGAAGGAATCACTCCTGTAGAGTATAAAAAGAAGACTAAAAAATAAACAATATCTATATGTAGAGGCGCATGAAAAATCATGCGCCTATTTTTTTGCTAACATTCGCGCAATTATACTATAAAAACGTGCAATTGTAGTGCAAAAGTGTTTTTACTATTCGATGTATACTTGTAATCAAGTACTAGCTGAAGCGCTTATAGATAGAAACCGAATTTTTCACAAAAATGTAAACGGTTAAAAAGGGGAGAGTCAATCATGAAAAAGTTTGGAGTTAAAGACCAAGTTGGATATATGCTGGGAGATGTTGGAGGAAGTTTTGTTAACTTGTATATCGGGTCATTCTTTATCGTGTTTTGTACCTATGTATTAGGTGTAAGCCCTTACTTTATGGGGACGATGTTTTTAGTCGGTAAAATATTCGATGCAATTGTGACTGGAATTATGGGTACCATTACGGACCGTTATAGAATAGGAAAAACCGGAAATAAGTTCTTGCCTTGGATCAGCTTTTCGAAATGGTTACTCGCTGCAGCATGTTTAATCGCTTTTGCTGATATCTCAAGTTGGGGATCTACCGCAACTCATATTTGGGTAGTAGCTGCTTATTTGTTCTTCTGCGTTGCTTATACGGCTGATGCTATTCCTTATGGTTCATTAGCATCTGTTATCACCAATGATCCTGTTGAACGAACAAAATTATCTCGTGCCCGTTCAATCGGCGGTATGATTGTTGGCGTTGGATTCTTATCGTTTGTTCCAATGTTCATCTATGATAAAGCAGGGAATGTCGTTCCCGAAGCATTCTTCTATATTTCGATTGTATTTAGTATTTTATCATTATTATCCTACACTGGGCTTGTAAAATTAACAACTGAACGTATCCGTGATGAAAAGCCAACTGGTTCTAAACCAGATTACGATTTCAAGGACGCATTTAAAGAGGCATTTTCTAACAGACCGTTAATCGGTATGATGGTGGCAACTCTCGGTTCTACCTTAATTATTTCTGGTGTTGCTACTTTAGCTGCATATGTATTTGCTGAGTATTACAACATGCCTGGTGCTTTTGCGATTAACTCCTTCATTAGCATGGGAATTATCCTTGCGTTATTCGTAATCATTCCAAAACTTGTAGCAAAATTCAATAAACGCAACTTGATTCTGGCTACATCTGCTTTCAGTTTAGTTGCATCTGCTTTAATGACTTTGGTTACTTTTGAAAATGTATATGTATTTGCAGCCTTATATAATATCGCAACAATCGGTTCATCCGTGTTCGTTATCCTTGTTTGGGCATTGGTTACAGACTGTATCGATTATACAGAGTACAAAACTGGTAAGAAAATTGAAGGAACTCTTTACTCCCTCTATTCTTTCGCTCGGAAAGTAGGAATGGGATTAGGAGCAGCGGTCGGAAGTTACTCTTTAGGATGGGTTGGCTTTGTATCTGGTGCAAAATCACAACCACAAGAAGTGGCGGAAGGTATCTTAAAAATGTACACAGGTATGCCAGTTGTTGCATTTATTCTTATCCTAATCGGAGTAGGTTTAATATTTAACCTAAATTCAAAGAGCACAAATGAAATGTATGCTGTATTAAAAGAAAGAAGAGCGTCTTAAAAAATAAGGCGATTCCTTTAATAAAAGAAATGGTAGGAGAGGTTTACATTGCGTACTAGATTTCTTTCAAAAATGACCAATGGGGAAGTTGAAGAATACTTAAATCGAAATGACATTATATATGTTCCGGTTGGAGTTACAGAAACGCACGGAGCTTTACCGCTTGATTCTGAAACTGTATTAGCGGAAGCAATTGCTTTAAAAATGGCGGAAGAATCAGATGGGCTTGTTTTACACAACCTGCCTTATTTCTTCCCAGGCGGAACGATTGTTGGCCGTGGAACCATTCAAATGAGCATAAAAGATGGCATGGCTTATTTAGATAAGATTGCAAAGTCATTACTAAATCAAGGCTTTAGACGACAAATCTATATTACTAGCCATGGTCCGGCCCATATGACAGTTAGCGGAATGGTGCGTGATTTCTTTGATGAAACAAAAGTGCCTGCTCTGTATATGGATGTTTTAAAAGCTGCTGAGGCAGCCAAAATTAATCTGATGGATTCCTTTCATGATATGACCATTGGCGCTTATAAAGTATTAGGCAGATTAGAAGATGTTCCGTTGAATGTACCTGAATCTCATTCTGTTACGTATGATGTGCAGCATATGTTAACCGGGATGGGGAAGAATCCTGGAAACGTATTAGGAAAATACGCTTATCAATCCGGTGCAGTAGGTTCTTACTTTAACGAACCTTCTGACCATATGGCAACACCGCTTTTAAAAACACCTAAAGAAAGAGAAGTATTTGCAGATAGGGGTGTTCAAGCGATTAATGAACTTGTAATGGCATTGGATATGCCGACGATCGTTGAAACACTTCGTCAAGTGGATGTGTTTACTAAAGAAACCATTCTTCCTAGATACGGGGTTCACTTGCCAGGAGGAAATGAGTAAGAAGAAAATAACAAGTCGTGCGAACCGATGGGTATCGTGCGACTTGTTTTGTTTCAATGAAGAAATCAAACGTTACATAGCTTGCAGAAAAAATTGTTATAATTGGAAATTAAATCCGTAATATTCAAAATAATGATATATTGGAAAAGTATATTGACAATCTTATTTTCCCTCTGGTAGATTACTTATAATAATAAAAATCAGTGACGAGAGAAAGTAAGAATAGAGTCCAGCTCCCAGAGAGTGGGTGCTTGGTGAAAGCCGATGGACACTTTTTTCTGAAAATCATCTACGAGATACAAAGCAAACACAGTAAGCTTTGATGGATTTTCCACCGTTATAAGGGAACACGTATGATGGTACGTTGACTGAAAGCGGATTGTTTCTTTTTGCGAAACTAGTGGAATATGGGTGGTAACGCGTGCACAAACTCGTCCCTATTTTAGGGGCGAGTTTTTTGTAAATAATAATAAGGCCAAACGTTATCGAAATCGACTATCCTCGTAAATCTAATCTATTTATTGTTTTAACTTATTTTTCTAGAAACGGGGGTTCAATAGCTATGAAAAATTTAATTGTCGTCGTTGGTTCGTTGATTGTTGCATTTGGCTTTAATGTCTTTCTGGTGCCATACGGGATTTTGAGCAGCGGAATAAGTGGTATTGCCATTTTGATTGGGTTAGTCACTCCATTTGATATTGGTTTAATGAATTTCTTGCTCAATCTTCCATTACTTGTTTTGGGATACTTTAAACTTGGTAAGTTGATTACATTCAATACACTGATTTGTGTTGTATCACTCTCCGTTTTCTTATATCTTTTGCCAACTGTTCCTGTAACAGACAATATATTGCTGTCGGCGATCTTTGGTGGAATTATCGGTGGCATTGGAGTTGGAATGATCTTGAAATACTCTGGTACCTCTGGTGGATTGGATATCATTGCGATTATCCTTTCACGAACAAGTAATGTCAGTGTGGGTCTTCTACTGACGGCGATGAACGGCGTCATTGTTCTAATTTCTGGTGCTGCTTTCAATTGGAATATTGCATTATATACGCTGTTGTCGATCTATTTGACCGGTAAAATGATTGATACCATTCATACCAATCATATCAAATTAACGATGCAGATTGTGACGACAAAAGGAGAGTTAATACGAAGGGATTTACTAGAATCAATCTATCGAGGTATCACTATCACAGAAGGTTTTGGCGGCTATACAAATGAACCAAAACAGATTTTAATGATGGTGGTAACACGTTACGAAACCATGCAAATTAAAAAAATTGTCCGCAGCCATGATGAAAAAGCCTTTATTAATATATTTGAAACCGTCGAAGTCGATGGTCAATTCGCTAAAAATTAAAGATAAAAATGCCAGGGACCTTCCAACTTTATGGCTGGTGCCTGGCACTTTTTTTGCACTTTTCATAATGATAATGAACAATTTCCATGATTTTGTTCATTATTAAACATTTTTTACTCATTTAACAATTGTAAGAATCACGGATATTTTTATACTAGTAATGAGAGATTAAAAACATTTGGAAAGTGAGGAATTGAAATGGAATATACAAAACTTGGGAACACGGGATTAGATGTATCTAGGCTTTGCCTTGGTTGTATGGGTTTTGGGATAAAGGAACGTTGGATGCACCCTTGGGTTATTGATGAAGAGAGCAGTCGAACTGTTATTAAAAAAGCTCTTGATGTAGGGATCAATTTTTTTGATACTGCGAACGTTTACTCAGATGGAACGAGTGAAGAATTTCTTGGACGTGCTCTTAATAATTTTTCAAATCGAGATGAAATTGTTATTGCAACAAAGGTTTATTTCCCGTTGGGCAAAGATTTAAACAGCAAAGGTCCGAACAGCAAAGGATTATCCCGAAAACTTATTATGAGCGAAATTGATAAGAGTCTTAAACGACTTGGAACGGATTATGTTGATCTGTATCAAATTCACCGCTGGGATTACAACACACCAATTGAAGAGACGATGGAAGCACTCCATGATTTAGTGAAGGCTGGGAAGGTAAGATACATAGGTGCATCAGCCATGTACGCCTGGCAGTTTTTGAAGGCGAACCATGTAGCTGAGAAAAATGGGTGGACTCGTTTCGTTTCAATGCAAAATCACCTTAACCTCATATACCGTGAGGAGGAACGGGAGATGCTACCATTATGCAAGGAAGAAAAAATTGGCGTGATTCCTTACAGCCCTCTAGCATCAGGTAGATTAACCCGTGATTGGTCAGAAGACACTCTCCGTTCTGAAACGGATGGAACTCAAAAATCTAAGTACGGTTCAACGGAACATAACGACCGTTTTGTCGTGGAACGAGTTGCGGAATTGGCAGAAAAACATGGTGTGCCAAGATCCCAAATAGCACTTGCTTGGCTGCTTCAGAAAGAACCAGTCACAGCTCCTATTATTGGTGCTACGAAAACTTCTCATCTTGAAGATTCGGTCGGTGCTTTATCGGTTAAGTTAACTACTGAAGAAGTTGGATATTTGGAAGAGCCTTATGTTCCACATCCTGTCGTTGGTGCTTTAGGTTCTAAGTAATATTGTGCTAGCAATAGATAATGAACAAATTGCATTTAATTAACGATTGTTAGCAATCAGTTCTTGGTTATAATATAGACAGAAGTTCAAAATACTGAGTGAACACAGGCAAAACCAAATGGATTGTTACTGGTCATTCAGGCAAAACCTAAATTGCAAATAGGAGAAGCTTTTGAAGTCTCCTATTTTGTGATTTAGGTTTTTTCTTTTAAAAAACCTCGATATAATCGCGGGTGCCTGGCACCTTTTATCTCTATTAGGCAGCAAAACCTTCCCCATGCGCCACAGGTTTGTCCACTTTCTCAATAACTGGGGAGTTCTTTATTGTTTCTGATTCTTTCTGATGAAGCAAATAATAAACCATATTGGTTGCAAAAACTATATAAGAAGGCGGGAAGTGACAAAAAATAAGCTAGTTTCTAGGAGGATTGGTTTTGGGTAAAGGAAATATTAAAGTATTAATAACAATTTTAATTTGTTGGCTTATATTGGAAAATGCAACTAGGACAAAGGCATTTATTAATACTCAACCTATGAAGTTGACCGATGAAGCATCAATTGAAAATGTAATGAAATCATTGACTATTGATGAAAAGGTACAATTGGTGATTGGCGCAGGTTACCCTGGGCCTAATGGCGTAGCCGGCTCTACCCGGTCTATTCCACGTTTGGGCATTCCATCGATTATCTTATCTGATGGGCCGGCTGGTGTAAGGATTGGAGGTCTCTTTGCCGGAGCTCCGCCAAGAATTGCAACCGCATTTCCAATCCCGTCCTTACTTTCTGCAACATGGGATGTTAAACAAATGCAAAAAATGGCAAAAGCCATGGGCATGGAGGCAAGAGAATATGGAGTGGATGTCTTACTGGCTCCAGGTGAGAATATCCAACGTGACCCGTTAGGTGGAAGGAATTTTGAATATTATTCGGAGGATCCTTTTCTAACAGGATCTATGGCTACTGAGTTTATTCGCACTGTTCAAGAAACAGGTGTTGGGACTTCTATTAAACATTATGCAGCGAACAATCAGGAAACGAACAGAACGAAAATCAATGCGGTAGTTCCGAAACGGGCTTTAAGAGAAATCTACCTTCCCGCATTTGAAATGGCCGTTAAGCAAGCAAAACCATGGACCGTGATGAGTGCCTATAATGCCGTAAATGGTGTTTTTGCAACTCAGAATCGTACTATCTTAACCGATATTCTTAGGGATGAGTGGGGCTTTAATGGTTTGGTCATGTCTGATTGGTGGGCTGTCAAGAATCCCGTCGCCGCTTTGGAGGCAGGAAATGATTTAATTATGCCGGGAGATTACAGAGGGCCACTGCCTATGCCGGAGTTAGGTAAAGAGTTGTACACTAAAGCTTCAGCACCATCTCCGGAATTATTAAAAGCGGCCATTCAAGACGGTATTCTTAGTAAAGAGGCTCTAGACTCAAGCGTTCGTAATATGTTGAAGCTTATCATTAAGACACCCACCTTCAAAGGCGAGTATAAGAATGTAGATTATCAAACTAAAACAGCCTTATCCAAAAAAACAGCTAAAGAAGGGGCTCGGGTCAATCGCGAGGTGGCACCTGAAGGGATGGTGCTTCTGAAAAATGAAAAGAAATCCTTACCGTTTAAGGGAGTCAAAAAGATAGGGGTAGCGGGAGAAAATGCTGTGGTCGATCTTGCTCAAAGTAAATTAGGAATTATTATTGGCGGTGGAGGAAGCGCAAAGGTTAATGTGGACCCAAAAAATGTTGTTTCACTAGTGCAGGGGCTAAAAAATGCGGATTATGCTGTGGTGGATTCGGTAAACGGAAAAAAGGTGATAGAAGGATTAAGTAAAAATGATGCTGTGAATTTAGCAAAAAATACGGATATTGGCTTGGTTTTTATCGGAAGGCAATCGACTGAAGGTGCGGATCGTCCTGATATGAGTATGAAACCGGAAGAGATTCAGCTTATTAAAGATCTTTCTGAAGCCTATCATGCAGAGGGGAAAAAGCTAGTGGTCGTTTTAAATATTGGTGCCCCAATTGAAGTTGCAAACTGGAGTGATTATGCAGATTCGATTTTGCTTGCATGGCAGCCTGGACAAGAAGGGGGCAATGCCATTGCAGATGTTTTAAGCGGCAAAGTAAATCCATCCGGAAAACTTCCTGTAACCTTCCCTGTAAAATACAGTGATGTACCTTCCTATGGAAATTTTCCAGGTGATACGATTAATAATGTAGTTCATTATACCGAAGGAATCTATGTTGGCTATCGTTTTTATGATACCAAAAAAATTAATCCCGCCTATCCTTTTGGCCATGGACTTAGTTATACAGACTTCGCCTTTTCAAATCTAAAATTAAGCTCAGCCAAGTACTTATTATCGAAGAACGAGCCACTATCAATATCGATGGATGTTACTAACATTGGACCGGTAGCAGGAAAAGAAGTCGTTCAGCTATATATCCATGATCAAAATTCGAAACTGGATCGACCCTTTAAAGAGCTAAAAGGCTTTAAGAAGATTTTCTTAAAGCCCGGGCAAACAAAAAAAGTAACCTTTACAATAGACAAAAGAGCTCTATCAGCCTTTGACGACAAATTAAACAAATGGATTGCTGAACCTGGTAAATTTACCGTTCTTATCGGAAGCTCATCACAGGATATTAAACAAGAAGCGGAATTTATGGGTGTAGGGAAGGATGTCAATTAAAAAACCATAAAATATATTGTTGCAATAGGTAGGGTTCCATTTGTTCCGAACATTCCTGGCGTTGACAGTAGATACCGGCATCTACACTGAAATGGCTGTTTATAAGAGAATCCTTTGGAGATACTAAATTTGTGGCACCCATTATGGGTGTCTTTTTCTGCTTCAAAAACAATTGCTAATAGAGTTAATATTGAGAATATTTTTAAAAAACTAATTGACATACCTAAAACCCATGTAGTATATTCTGTCTAAGGAATATATGAAACCGGTTAACCAATAAAAGTTCACACTAATAATCCCACGGGTTACTGATATGAGATAGGTATGGTCTATAATGAAACCGGTTAACCAATATTTTCCTTACATATGAAAAATAATGGAATTTTCTTGCAGTTTTATGAAACCGGTAAACCTAATTGTTTTACAATTAGAAGCATTTAGTCCTAGAAGATATCAAAGGTTTTTATAATTTTGGAAACGTTATCAAATTTTAGGTTTAATAGATTCACAGGTTATTCATTGAGCGTTTAGCAGATAGGATTCGTATCATTATAGAAGGTGATGAACATGGAAAAAGTACAAATTACGATTGCTGATATTGCAAGGCTTTCAAATGTGTCTAAAACGACTGTTTCGAGAATTATTAATGGAAACTATGGAAAGGTGAACAAAGAAACCAAGGAACGTGTCTTAAAAATTATTGAAGAATTAGATTACCAGCCCAACACGTTAGCTCAAGGGCTCAAACAGAAAACAACAAATGTCATCGGGATTGTGCTCTCCAAACTCCATCCCTTTTGGTCAGCTGTACTTGAAGGGGTAGAGGATGCTTGTCGCAGTAGAGGATATAGTTTGATGATTAGTAATACAGGCGATGATCCTGAAATTGAGGTTCAACAAATCAAGAGTTTTATCCAAAGAAAAGTAGATGGGGTTATTGTGAGTCCGACCATTCATAATAAAGAATTCTATGAAGAACTTATTAAACGCTCGTATCCGATTGTAGCAATAAGTCGTAAAACACCGAACTTATCTTTAAACACAGTAGCAATGGATGATATAAAAGGTGCATGGCTGGCAACAGAACATTTATTGTCCCTAGGTAAAGAACGAATCATGTTAGTAGTTTATCCTCCCAATGAGATCAGCCCAAGGTATGAGCGGGTTGCAGGATTTGAAATGACGTTAAAAGCTCATGGCAATAATCTTGGATGGGTTGAGATTGTAGAAGAAAAACCAGGAAGAGCAAAGCAAAAAATCATTGAAGTCCTTAAAGAAAAGAAAGTTGATGCGATTATCTCGACAAACAACAATTTAAATCTAGAAATCATGAAAGCCATAAAGGAATCTGGATTAAAAGTTCCCCAAGAGATAGCTATTGTTGGCTATGACGATTCTGATTGGGCGGAGCTCGTTGAACCGCCATTAACGACTGTCTATCAGCCTGCGTATGAAATGGGGGAAAAGGCAGCAAAACGATTAATCGAACTAATTAAGTCCTCAGAAAATTCAGAGTCTGAAACAACGATGTTTGATCCGAAACTCATCATAAGAAAATCCTGTGGAGAAAAGGAGAGTAGAGAATATGATCATAAGTGATTTACAAAATTGGGAATTTGAAAAAAGTGCTTTCCATACAGCTCTACACAAGGGGATAGAGTACATCAAAAATACGGATTTCGATGAACTTAAGCCAGGAAAATACGAGATTCAAGGGAATGAAATCTTTGCACAAGTCCAAGAGGTTGAAACGAAATCTATCGCTGAAACTGAACCTGAATCTCACTTACGATACATTGATGTTCATTATTTAGTAAAAGGGAGAGAAGAAATTTTAGGGATAAGCAAAATGAATCCCCAAAACCCTATTTCAATTGACAACTTCGAAACAAGGGATATTGCCTTTTACCAATCAGTAGAAAATGAATCCTTTATTAAATTGAAGCGTGATATGTTTGCTATCTTTTTTCCACAGGATATCCATCGTCCATGCTGCCATTTAGGAAACGCAGATTTAATCAAGAAAGTAGTAATAAAAATTGATTCCCATTTGCTTGATGATAAACGTTTTGTAGAATAATCGAATCTTTTCGTAAGGAAGTGAGCATGGTGAGAAGTTTAGGATTAGGTTTTATCTTGGCTATTTTCTTTCTTGTATGTAGTTTCGTTATGCTTTGGCAATCTTTACGAATGGGATATTACAGTGAGTATGGACCAGGCCCAGGTTTTCTCCCATTATGGATAAATGGCTTAATCATCATATTATCCGTCCTGTATATCATTCATGTAATGAGGAAGGGGGATATCCCGATTAGCAAAATACTTCCGAAGGGTGAGGGATTTGTTAATGTAATGGTTTCAATGGGTGCACCCATCCTGTTTTTACTGATAGTTCCTTATAGCGGTTTTATTACGGCTAGTACGATTACCTTGTTCATCCTTTTTATCCGTGGTTTTAAGTGGTATTGGAGTTTGGGTTATTCTGCAATTCTATCTTTTATTTTGTTCTGGATTTTTGGTACATTGTTGCAGGTTCCAATACCTGTAAATGTCTTAGGTTGGTAGGAGGGGGAAAATGGAAGCTTTTAGCTACTTACTTCAAGGATTTGAGACGGCACTTACATGGCAAAATCTATTATTCTGTGGAATTGGGGTTCTATTCGGTATGTTCGTTGGTGTCCTCCCAGGACTTGGACCTGCTGCAGGGACGGCACTCCTGTTACCGCTAACCTTCACACTTGAACCTGTTACAGCCATCATCATGTTAGCTGGGATCTACTATGGGTCCATGTATGGGGGTACGATTACTTCGGTGCTAATTAATACACCAGGTGAAGCCTCATCCGTTATTACCTGTATAGATGGATATCCATTGGCTAGACAGGGAAGAGCAGGAGCGGTACTTGGAATTGCTGCCATTGGTTCCTTTATCGGAGGAATAATAGCGATTACGGGTTTAGTTCTCATCGGGCCGTTAATTGCCAAACAGGCACTAAAATTTGGACCGCCAGAATACTTTTCGCTGCTGCTTCTAGGGTTAACACTATTAGTTGCTTTAATGGGGAAATCCCTTTTGAAGGGAATCTTAGGTGCACTTTTTGGTTTATCTCTCGCTTTTATCGGACAAGATCCAAGTTCCGGATACATTCGCTTTAATTTCGGTGAAACTTCTTTAACAAACGGAATCGAATTTATCACGATGGCCATGGGTTTATTCGGACTTTCAGAGCTGTTTTTTAACGCCGAAAAAAGTTTTAGTGCAAAAGCTGAAGCACCCCTAAAGGTGAAAGGGTTATTGCCGAATAAAGAAGAATGGGGTCCATCCATGAGAGCGATTGGACGTGGAAGTGTTCTGGGCTTTGTACTTGGGCTAGTTCCAGGATTAAACTCCGTCATACCAACAATACTTAGTTATTCAATAGAGAAGAAGCTATCAAAGGATCCATCACGATTCGGTAAAGGCGCAATCGAAGGGGTGGCTGGACCGGAAACGGCAAACAATGCTTACTCTGGCGGGGCACTGATTCCACTATTCACACTAGGGATTCCAACTTCACCTACCATTGCTATATTACTAGGTGCATTTATCATGCATGGTCTTACACCAGGTCCCACTTTATTCCAAACCAATCCTACGGTCGTATGGGGAATTGTTGCCAGTATGTTTATTGGAAACGCTATCTTACTCATCATGAACTGGCCATTGGCAGGTATGTGGGCAAAAATCACCAATGTTCCGTTTAAGGTGCTATTGCCTATCATCATGATGGTTACCATATTAGGAACATATAGCATTCGAAATAATTTGTTTGATGTAGGCATCATGATATTTTTTGGAATATTGGGATACTTTTTGAAAAAAGCAGAATTCCCGCTAGCTCCCATTATTTTAACTTTCGTGTTGGGAAGCCTTTTAGAGACAACTTTAATTCAGTCATTAACCATGTTTGAAGGTGAATTTTCTCAATTCTTTACTAGACCCATATCTGCAACCATATTAAGTATCGCGTTGGTTTCGATTCTTTTCAGTATTATTTCATCTTTACTAGGAAAACGGGTTGGAACTGAGGATGTAGAGATGTAGGTAAGTATTTTACTATTTTAATAAATTTCACTAAAAACGGAGGGGTATACGTGAAAAAGAAGTTGATCAGTTTAATCGTAGTGTTATTATCTGCCATTCTCATTGTGGGATGTGCACAGAGTGGGCCCGCTAAAAAAGAGGAAACGGCAGGAAAACAGGCGTCTGAAGAAATAGAGTGGCCAACAAAACCAATAAGATTTATTGTTCCATTCGCTCCTGGGGGAGGAACTGATTTAGCGGCAAGAACGCTTCAGCCTTATTTGGAAAAAGAATTAGGCGTTTCCGTTGTTATCGAAAACAAAACTGGCGGCGGTGGCTGGGTAGGATGGGGAGATTTAGCAAATAGTGAGCCAGATGGATATACTCTTGGCTATATGGTTTTCCCTAATATTTTCACAGGCTATTTGAACCCGACTGCTAACAGACAAGAAAAACTTGATAGTTTTGAATACATTGTAAGTCACCATGTAGATTCTGGGCTAATTGTTGTAAAAGGTGATGAGAAAAGGTTTAGCAATATTGAAGAATTCATCGAATATGCAAAAAAGAATGAAATCGCTGGCAGCAGCGGTGGTGTTGGTTCCTCTCCGCACTTTGCCGGAGTCCAGATTAATGATCAATTGGGGACAAATATTCGATTTGTTCATGGCAATGGAGGAGCAGAGGCAATCGCACAACTACTTGGCGGGCATATCGATATAGGATTTCTTGATTACTCATCTTCGAAAGATTTGATTGAAAGCGGAGAGTTAAAAGTGTTAGCCGTTCTTGGTTCTGACCGATTCCCTAAATTACCGGATGTTCCAGCTATCAATGAAGTCTTTGATACAGACATCCAAAAACTGTTAAGCAGGGGAATTGCTGCACCTAAAGGAGTAGATCCGGCTATTCTAGAAGAATTGGAGACTGCCATGGATAAGGCGATGAACAATCCTGAACATATTGAAAAACTAGCTGAACTTGGCGTGGAGATTCATGGGATTAAAGGCGAAGAATATATGAATTATCTAAAAGAACAAGAGGCATCTATGATTAAATTGAAAAGCGTATTTGGATGGTAATAGATTCTAAAGAGGAGGAATGGCTAGGATGAAACCCGGATTTAGGATATATACCAAGGTAAACCGACCACCTGGGGCATTGTTGGAAAAGTTTAAAGATATTCCTGTCGCAAATATTGCGGATAACATGGGGAGAATTTCATGTGTCGATACAGGGATAAAGCCCTTTAATAGAATCAAAATGGTAGGCTCAGCCATTACGGTGAAAGCACCTCTTGGAGATAATCTTATGTTTCATAAAGCCTTAGACATAGCTCAACCGGGAGATATCATTGTCGTGGACGGTGAAGGGAGTATGAATCATTCTCTAACGGGTGAGGTCATGATGAGATATGCCATGTCGAGAGGGATAAAAGGATTTGTCGTTGATGGCTGTATTCGGGACGTCGAAGCGGTGCAAGAGATGGAGTTCGGTGTCTTTGCAAGAGGAGTACAACCAAAGGGACCGTATAAAAATGGACCTGGTGAAATAAACGTTCCTGTTAGTATCGGCGGTCAGGTTGTTAATCCAGGAGATATCCTTTGTTGCGATATGGATGGGATTGTCGTGATAAAACCGGATGATGCCTTATACCTATTAGAGAAATCATTACAACAAAATCAGGTTGAGCAGGAAGTGATGGAGCAAATCGAAATGGGCCTATGGGATCGGTCTTGGGTGGATAAGGAACTCGAAAATAAAGGCTGCGAAATCATAGAGGATTTTGCTTATAAAAGTTAATCGTAAATAAAGGTGCCTGTCACCCGGTCGAATGCAACATAATTCGAGTGGTGACAGGCACTTTTTAAAATTTGAGGACAATGGATAAAGTGTATGTGACAGTTTTGGTGTGTTTCCCATCACAATAATATCTCCCCTTTTGGCGTATGCTTTAATAAAGAAAAATGAATGCGATGCGATCGAAACCATGATGAATGATAAGGTTGAATGCTGATCAGCTGAGGAGGGAATTATTGATGGGGGCTTCGAATGATGCATTTAGTGCTCCATTGCAACAATTAATGGACGAGCATGTGTCGCTCCGGGCAGACATGGATCATTTCTATGAGATCACGGAAGATATAGACTTTGAAACGGGTCCTGCAGTGGTAGAGATGTTCGCGAAATTATATGAAAGAGTTTCATCTTTTAATGAAAAGCTGAAGTTACATTCCAAACGTGAGGAAGAAGGATTGTTCCTGATGATGACCCGCCATCTCGGAGAGAATGATCGAACCATCGAAGTGATGGAATTTGAACATGAGAAGGCGGAGCAGCATCTACAGGATTTTTTAACGGAAGCGGATAAGAAGGGACCTTCCATTGATGAAAACGATGTACAATGGATCACCGTATACGCAGTCCAAGCTCATGCTACCTTAACTCAACACTTTGCGAAGGAAGAAAAAGTGCTATTTCCTTTGGCGGAGAAAATCCTGTCGGTTAAGGATATGAAAGAACTTGGACGACTATTTAAGGCAATTGGATAACGGGTCATTAACTTGGTAAAACTTGAAGGACAAATTTCATTGAGAAATCTCCAGATTAGTCCTTCATCATGTTAAT
Organism: Neobacillus canaveralius; assembly: GCF_047237705.1. NCBI lineage: Bacteria > Bacillati > Bacillota > Bacilli > Caryophanales > Bacillaceae > Neobacillus > Neobacillus canaveralius. Next base: position 2,320,261 of record NZ_JBDFLL010000001.1, read on the forward strand.
GAAGGTTCCTTATCCTTTGTTTAGCAAAGGGCGTTCCTGTAAGTATAAAGCTAAATCTGGACTGATTCCTTCAACAATCTCCTCTACAATAATCTTTGACAGTACTTGGCTGTAAACTGTCCCATTATCACCAAAGGCAAATAGAAAATAGCTATTAGGATATTCTTCATATTTACCAATAATCGGAATTCCATCTGATGTCCCTCCATAAAATGCAGCTAAGTAATACTCTGGTTGTACTTTAATAGTTGGAAACATTTTATTAAATTCTTCAATCAGTTTATTCTTTTTGTGAATCAGTTTACTATCACGATCTTCAGCGTATGTAGTATTATCATCAAGCCCGCCTATAATGATCCGATTATCTCTAGTTGTCCGCATAAATAAATAGGGGCGGGCGGTTTCCCAAATAAGTGTCCTGTTATACCATTTGGAAAGATCCTCGACTGGATTGGTTGTTACCGTATATGTACTGACAAAGGAAGCTTTTTTCTCTTTTTTGATTTCCATTCCTTCATAACCTGCCGCAAAAATAACATAACGTGCTTGTATAGAGCACTTGTTTTTTGTCGAAACAATCATCTTTCCTAGTTCTTTATCGTAATGGTGTCCATTCTTTTCTGTATTTTCATATATACGGATTCCTTTTTGTGCTGCGTAATCCACTAGTGCATGGGTGAATCTAAACGGGTTAATTTCTGCATCATTGTATGAGTATATAGCGGCATCCCTGCTAAAGGGATATTTTTCTTCAATCTCTTCCTTTGTTAAAAAAGCAAGGTCACAGTTATGCTGCTTTAAAAATTCATATTCCTTTTTTAGACTTTCAACATCCTCTGCACAGCTTGCCGAATATAGGGTATCTCTTCTGTTGAACTCACAATCAATGGTGACTTTCTTTGAGGCTGCTTCAATTTCATTAATGGCTTCTTTTAATAATTGTAAATGCCTTTTTATGTAATCGGTCCCAAAAGTGTTGATCATATCTGTAAACATTTTTTCGCCGGAGTATTGAATGAGAGCTGTATTCGTACTGGTACTGCCGCTGCCAATTGTTGATTTTTCAATTACGACCACATCTAAATTAGCATCAGCAAGATAATAGGCACACTGTGCTCCCGAACTTCCTCCCCCAATGATTAATACATCACAAGATAGGTCTTCTTCCAGTGCTGGGTATGACGGAGCATCAGGAAAAGTAATGGGCCAATAATAGGTTCCAGATTGTAAATTCACTTATATCCCCCTAGTTATCGAAAAGTATAATCTTAATATATCCAACCAGCTTTTGTACATGCAAAAAATGCACTGGGACAGGTCACGGTGAACTCGAATGGGAGTATAGTTAGCTTTTGATATTTTGGAAGGTTCCCCATAATACCTTATTCGATACAGGAAGAACTACTCCATTTCTGAACTGAATAATCTAACGCTTATCTTTCCACCAGCTAACCACAACATAAATAATAAACAGTATCATCCCCATCTCAATAGCATGGTCGGCCACGTTTAGAATTCCACCAGAGCGAGGGATAAAATCTGTCACCTGTCCAAACATAAGCCGATCAATGCCATTTCCAATGGCTCCTCCGACAAGGAATCCAAAACTACTATCAATGAGTGCACCCTTCATTTCTCCATTTCTGCGAATATATAAAACACCGATTACGAACAATACAGCGGCAACTCCGAAGAGCCGAGCATTGCCAGGAAATAATCCACCTGCCATCCCGCTATTCTCGATGTGTGTAAGTTGCATGCCCCAAAATGTAAATGTTTCATTGATGCCAATGTAAATACGAATTAAATATTTAGAAAGCTGGTCTATCATAAGAACGAGAATAGCAATGATATAAAAAAGCATAAATAGACCTTCTTTCTAGCAGAATTATTTGCATAATCATCATCATTATAATGGAAAGTTTTTTTCTTTCCTATTATCTTAGCTTTTGTATAAAGGCATTGTTAATGATAAATATTGATTTTTAAAATGAAAACCTTATGAATGACTCATCTCAATGGAAACGATCCTGATTTGTCTTTCATCCGGCGTATGAAGGACAAAACTCATTAAGGACTTACCTGATTTGTCCTTCAACACATTTAATGTCATAAGGCCCATCCCAATTTTAGTATATGTTATATTAAAACTAATGAGAATTTTGAAATCTAAATTACATGAATTGGTAAATGTACTTCTTGATTTGTTAAGAAGGACAAGGCCTGAAATTCATTTCAGACGGAAGATGGGGACACCCACACGGAGGGAAAATAGTTGAAGAAAAAAGCAACAACAAAACGCCATAAACAAAACAAATATTTTGAGAATGATTCCGACGAAAACTTTTATTATATTGCTGGATACACAGATGGTGGTGCACCTTATGGAATTACTAGGGAGGAAATCATTGCCCAAGAATTGAAATTTAGGGGTGCAGTGAAAAAGGATGCCAGGAAAGCTGCGGAACTCATTCATATCGCAATTGCTGATATTGCCGAGAAGTTGACCGGACAAACTAAGAAAGAAAATATCCGGGAAACGATGGCGAATTTTTTTCGCGAAGAGAATAATCGTCTAAGCTACCAAAATATGATTGTTGCAGATCTTTTAGGAGAAGTAGTAGGAATAGTGATTATTTATCCGGGAGAAGTGGCCTCTCGATTAGACGAGCCAATTTTAAAACAATTAAGAAAGAAAAGAAGGAATGAAGTGATATTCTTGGATAAGGAGGCTGACGAAGGGGATTTTTACATTGACACAGTGTGTGTAGATGATCGATTTAGAGGCCGTGGAATCGGAACAATGCTTCTAAAGGAAGCCGAGAAAGCAGCATCACAAAAGGGGTATTCAAGACTCTCTCTAAATGTTGCCCAAGATAATCCGATTGCCAAGAAGTTATACGAATCGATTGGATGTAAGAAAGATAAAGTTATCAAAATTAATGAACATCCGTATGATTACATGGTAAAAATTCTTTGAGATAAAAATTATATAAATCAATACGGTGGCCTAATAGATCTAGGAGTGATAAAAACATGACGATTATCAAAAATATTTATTGTATTGGAAGAAATTATGTTGCTCATGCAAAGGAACTAAATAATGCAGTACCAACCTCCCCATTCTTTTTTTCGAAGCCAACACATGCTGTCGTTGAGGCAAATGGTAAAGAGGTGCATTTACCTGGGGATAGAGGGCCGGTGCACTATGAGACGGAGCTTGTACTTCATATTGGACAAGAGTATGAAAAAGGGATTACGGTCGACGAAATTGTTGATAAAATGGCGCTAGGGATTGATTTTACCTTAAGAGATGTACAAAGCCAATTAAAAGAACAGCGTTATCCATGGTTATTAGCTAAAGGTTTTCCGAATTCAGCTCTACTAACGAAATTTATTGAATTTCCCGGAGAAGATGCATGTAAAAACACAAATTTCTCCTTGCTAAAAAATGGGCAGCAGGTTCAAATCGGCAATATCACAAATTTACTTTTTGATTTACAAACAATCGTTGACTCCTCAGCCAAGCACATTGGATTGGGTAAAGGGGACATACTATTCACAGGAACTCCAGAAGGCGTTGGTCCTATTCAAGATGGTGACACCCTTTCATTACTCTGGGGCGAAGAAACACTTGGGCAAAGTATCATAAGATTGGTTTAATCCAGGGCTCAGAGATTCGGTTCTCAGTTATGTTTTTTGAAAAAACCACTCGTAAATGTTGTTAAATAACATTTACGAGTGGTTTTAGGTTTTTTGAGAAGACTCGGTAAGGATTAGAGTGCTAATATTTATGTTCTGTTATCGAGGTTTGGGTCTAACTATAAAATAAGATCAAAATAATATAAGATGAAGACCCGGGAAATGTTGAAAAAATTCTTATTAATAATTTTAAGAATATATATTTTAATAGGCCATTGCGAATCTAATAGACTGACTTCCATTAGAAAAATGAGTGACGGTGTAAATGGGGAGGAATTTTATGAATATTGATTGCCATTTTCATGTGGATGAAACAATGTTGACTCTCGAAAAAATGATAGAGGTTATGGATAAACATGATGTATCTAAAACAGCCTTGATTGCCCCCATGAATGAAACAATGTTTGAATTGGATAGCACTTTTCAGCGAAATTTACATCACTTGTTCCGTTTTCTAATACAACATGTACCTCAAATTGGGATTAAAATTTATGATGGGCTAGTCAAGGACGGCTATTTCAAACTTTATGGTAATTCATACAAGATCTTTACCAAGCCGGACAATGACCTTGTTGCAGCTGCAATTGAGCGGTTTCCAGAACGATTTCTAGGCTGGGTTGCAGTGAACCCTTTGATTTCTGAATCAGTGGAAGATGTAGAGGTATATCTTAATAAACCCGGTTTTATCGGAGTGAAAGCTCATCCGTTCATGCATGAATATAGTATTAAGGCACTTGATCCAGTTGCAGCCATTTGTGAATCAAAAGGGATACCTATGATTATTCATCTATCTTCAGAACCAGACTCATATAAATATTTGCCTGGAAATTACCCGAACCTTAAAGTGATTTATGCTCACGCCGGTCTTCCTTTTTGGAAAAAACTATGGAAATTCGTTAAGGATCAACCAAATGTATTTGTTGATACATCAAGTGATTACCTTAATCCGTCTATTGTACAGGATGCTGTGGAATCTCTAGGATATCGCAAAGTGCTCTATGGTTGCGATGGACCATATGGAATGAAAAAGTTTAATGAATATGACTATTCAACAAAGAAAAGTTGGATTGATTCACTTCAAAATCCTGATAACCAAAAGGAATATATTCTTGGGAAAAACTTTTTAGGATTGATTAATTGAAACTATAGTCATTTTCAAGCAAATGTAATTGCTCCTTAAATCAAGCCTTATGAGATGTCAAAGGGGGGATACTAGTTGAAAAAAGAATATAATAAACTCATCCAAAATTTATCCAATCCGAGCCTAAATGGGCGGGTACCAGGAACAAAAGGGCATGATGTTGCAAGAAGACTTATCTCGGAACAGTTTGAGAAGTTGTCGTTAACTTCATTGGTAGAGGAGAAATGGGAACAAACCTATACCGCTTTTGATGGTAAGATTGGACGAAATCTCCTCGCCAGTAGAAAGGGACACGGTGAAAAATGGCTGCTTTTAGGAGCCCACTATGACCATGTAAATGGCTGTCCAGGTGCAAATGATAATGCTGCTGCCATCGGTATACTACTATCTGTGCTTGATTCATTAAAGTCATCAAACTTAAATATTAATATTGTTCTAGCAATCTTTGATATGGAGGAGCACAGATACTTTTTGACCAATAGCATGGGCAGTATCCATTTTTATCGCGAAAGTCAAAAACTATTAAATTACGATCATTTTCTTGGAGCATTTATTTTAGATTTGTGTGGTCATCCTGTAGGTGTAAAAGACCGTGAAAACTCTTTGTTTGTGATTGGAGCAAATACATCTCCAATCCTATCGAAATCTATTGAAATCACACAAAACCATATGAAAAATCTTCAGATATACCGCTTAAGAAGCCGTAAATTATTCCGTTTATCCGATAATTATATCTTCGAAATTAACAGGAAGCCCAACCTATTTTTTACATGTGGTCATGATCCTAACTGTCATACTCCGAAAGATACATTTGAAAAATTAAATCTAGAGAAGATCTCAAATATCTCAACATATATCACACACTGCATTTTAACGATAGACAGGAAATTTGGTGATAGTACTGCTGAATTTTTACTTCCCTCTGCTGAAAATCCTCCATTCGATCATGAATCTGAAACAGCTGAGCTAAGTCGCTTTTTTAAAGTTGAATTAGGCCCCCATCATAATCTTGACCTTGTATGCGATGTCTTGATGAAAGCATTATCCAAAACTCCGAATAATGATTTAGAAAAAATTAAAACAACTTTGAAAGCGTTAAGGATACTTTAATCCAGCGGGACCGTCTCTCGGTCTGATTTAATATTTCACATATAAACAAAAACTTTCAATCTTTATTCAAACGACGTTTGTGAGTTTTTTTGTCTTTAAATGAAAAATTCTCATTTTTTTCGCTTGTGGCATTTACTATTTAAAAAGAAACTAGAACTTCGCGTAATTAAGACTAGGTAACAGACTCAAACATATATTTTGTCCTAACAAGTTAATATCCAATGAAACCTATTGGGGAAGTTCGCGGGCAAATTCATTGGTCAAACACGTAAAAAGAACGTATAGGGGATACCTTTACGTAAGATGATTACGCACACGACACATGTGGAGTGTGGGAACAAAAGAAGCAGTTGAAGCATGTCACATGAATAATACATCTAAAATCATTTTACACAAACCTTACATATTGCTCTTACAAAAATCTTATAACTTTATAACGAGTAACAAATATCGACCAAGACCACCGGTAGCTTTAGATAAAAAAGTGATTTAATTAACGGCCAACAACTCACAAACATTGTTTTAACAACGATTGTGAGTTGTTTTATTTAATGTGTCTTCTTATCATGTGAAGACTAATCAAGCTACGGTTCTTCAAGATAAGGTATATGAATATGTAGCATTGTTTAATGATGAAGCTGCCAGGGTTGATAAAGGAGAATCTCATTTTGACTAACCAACAAAGAAAGTTATTGAAAGGATTTAATAATTTAACTCACAGCATTCAGATATTAAAATCAACCGGAGATAATAAAAGAATTTTAGAATTGAGTCACGGATATAAGTCTGATAGGAACAGAATACATAAAGAAATATTACATAATTACACAGATTTATTCGCTGTTATTCAAAGTATAAGAAAGTTAAGTGTTCTTGGTGTTCAAAATGTTGATTCATTGGTTGAAGAGAACGAAGCTGGTTTCCAACATTGTATAAAAAGATACAATGCACTGAAACCATTGTTAATTAAATACATAGATGTTTTTGATGAAATCATATGCCTTATAGAAAATGGATTTCCAGATGGGGCTATGCAGCGATGGAGAACATTCCTTGAATATTCGATCATCATTATTTTTATACTGGAGCAGGGCGAAGAGGTAGCAGAAGCGTATGATAAAAATTTTCTAAAGTCACTAGAAGACGAACTTCGACCAAGAACAAACTTTGCTTGGGCAAAAGCGGCAAAATGTTTGAAAGAAGAAAAACAGATTAGTATTACAAAGCTGTTGGACAATATAAATGGGATCGATTCTAAGAATAAAAACTGGTATCGAGCGTTTTATAAACTTATTTCTCAATCTATTCATGGTTCGTCAGTTGGTATTAACCTAACGTTTAATGATCATATATCCTTTGAAATTAATGATTTGAATACAAAAGACTCGGATTATTATACCGGAGGAATCAGCACAGTCATTACAAATACTATGAATCTTTTATTTTATACTTTTACTATTTATTTTAATACAATTCCTGATAAGGGAATGAATATAAACGAATTTATGAAGGAGCTATTTAAAGAATATGTAAAAGTATATAAACGTCTCTTTTAGAAAATAGAGTTCATGTGGGAACATTTAGAGAGGCGAAGCATGGTATTGAAGGATTAGGTTCTAAAATCTTAAAAGCTACTAGAAAAGGGCATTAAAGTAGCGATTATATATGAAAAGGTTTAGCAATATTGAAATAGTGTCTGTAGTCAAGCCCCCGAAAAATAGACATTGAAAAATCGACGTTTATGGTAATTAAAATAATACATTTTAGGAGAAACGAATCCCATTCTTTTTTGGATTCGTTTTTCATTGTAATAAAGAATATATTTCTTTAAATGATGTTGTAAGGAATCAATTGTGCTGTTGGGATAAAGAACAAGGAATTCCGACTTTAACTGCAAAATAAAGCTCTCAATGACTCTATATTTCTATTATAAAGGAGTCAACCAGTCCCCTACCTGTCTTATTTTGTATCCACTAACTAACATCTCTTCGACTAAGTAATGTATGTTTATAGAAAAAGCCTATTTTTTAAAATGAATAGGAGGCTTCCCCATATACTTCTTAAACTGTCTTGAAAAAATAAACGGGTCATGATAACCAATTTGGCTCGCTACACTTTTAACTGAGTAACCTTCGGTCAACAGACGTTCGGCTAGGTGAAATTTGGTTCTTAGTCGATATTGTTTCGGAGAGATACCAACAGATTCTTTAAATAATTTTCTAAGTTTTTCATAGCTAATATGAAAGGATGCCGCGATATCTTCCAAAGGAACATCTTCATACAGCATATGTTTAGTCCCAGAAATGATCGTTTCAATATCTTTGGATTGATTTACTATATTTTCCCGGTGCAGATTTATTAATAATTTTTGTGTATTAAAAAGAATCTCAGGAAGTTCTGCCGTAATCGTCGTTTTTAGCTGGGACAACAGATCCACGAACCATTGCTCCAGGTATGGTTTCAAGTTTAATTCAAATACAGGAGTTACAAGATTTACTAGCTCTAAAGAAGCTATTGAATGAAAGGTAGATTCACCAATACTAAGATAAAATTCATACCAGGGCTCAGTGGAATCTATGATTAAAGAGTATGTTTTTCCAGGTAGTTGCTGACAAAGTGTGTTTGGCATAAGGGAATAGGTTTGTCCCGTTTCAACTTCTACCAAACGACCTGACCCCTGAAGTAGAACGATGCAGTTGTAATACTCATGACGAATAGTTATAGGTAAATCATTACGGTTTCTAGTAATAAAACCACAGGATAAAATGCCATTTTTCTTATCGTTTGTTAAGTAACGAGTACATGTATCAGTCTTCCACTGCTTGACCAATTTGATTACCTCCCTTATCCAAAAACAACATGTTATTTATAGATTAACCCTATTGAACCATCTGGTAAAGAGGTAAATCCATAAAATTCATACCAAAAACAACATGAAATTAATGGTGAATGTTATGGGTTACAAGGGTGGTAGATGATAAGATTTTGATTAATAAAACAATACAAACTCGATGAAGGAGTAAAAAAAAGTGAAGCATTTTAACTTAGACTTTAACTGGAAATTTAGTTATTCCACAGGAAACTCTTTTAAAGATAAACTAGGAAAAGCTTACAAGGAAACTGTCAATCTACCACATGATTTTTCGATTAAACTAGACAGATCAGAATCCGAAAGATCAAATGCAGCGGGAGGTTTTTTTCCAGGAGGCATTGGTACTTACGAAAGAGAGATGGTTATTCATAATGATGAGAAAGAAAAAGTATTTATCTTATTAGTAGAAGGGGCGTTTATGAATACAGAGGTTTACTTAAATGGTCATTTAGCTGCAGTACATCCATATGGATATACTGAATTCAAAGTGGATTTAACCCCTTATATTCGTTTTGGAGAGAACAATAAGATCCGAATTGTTGTTAATAACAACGCCCTGCCGAATTCGAGGTGGTACACCGGTTCAGGGTTGTATCGACATGTTCAGCTTCTTATAGCAGAGAAACTTTATATTGATCCATGGGACTTATCTGTAACAACTAAGGACATAGGCACTACTAAAGCATTGATAAACATTGAGGCAGCCGTAACAAATATTCTTTCTACAAATCAAACCATAGAATGGGAAACTACCATTTATGATCAAAACGGAAGAGAAATTGTAACAAAAGTGAAAAATGCAATTGCACATAAAGAAGGAAAAACAACCCTTCAAATACAAATACCGATTGAAGCACCAAAGCTTTGGTCAATTGAATCACCTAATCTCTATAAGGCTGTTACAAGGATTTATCAAGACGAATCTTTGTTGGATGAGATGGAATCCACATTTGGTATTCGTTCCATTTCCTTTGATTCAAAGAATGGATTTTGTTTAAATGGAACGCCTATAAAGTTACAAGGAGGTTGTATCCACCATGACAATGGACCACTTGGTGCAGCTGCTTTTAATGTAGCAGAATATCGAAAGATCCGCCTTTTAAAAGAACTGGGATACAACGCTATCCGAACAGCGCATAATCCACCGTCGCGGGCACTGTTAGATGCATGTGATTATTACGGGATGCTGGTCATCGATGAGATGTTTGATTGCTGGCGACAAAAGAAAAATTCCTATGATTATCATTTGTATTTTGAGGATTGGTGGAAACGCGATATCGAGTCCACAATTTTTAGAGATAGAAATCATCCTTCTATAATCATGTGGTCCATCGGAAATGAAATTGGAGAGCGCGATGGAAATTCAAATGGAGTTCAAATATCAGAAAAACTATGTGGCTATGTAAAACAACTTGATCCAACAAGAGCTGTGACAAATGGAGTCAATGCCATCTTCCTCGATGCGGGAGAATTTGGCGGTATATTAGCCAATATTTTTAACGGCAGTGCGGGAGACATTTCTGAATTGCCAACAGAGGTTCATGAACTGTTAAAAGAGTGCGACCGAGTTACTTCAGAATGGGGAGACATTACAGAACCCTTCTGTAAACCATTAGACGTTGTTGGCTACAACTATCTTGATAGTCGGTATGAAGAGGATGGGATAAAATTCCCGGACCGGTTAATCTGCGGAACAGAATCATATCCGAAAATGATGGCAGCTGTATGGAAAAAGGTCAAAGAAAATCCTCATGTTATTGGTGATTTTACTTGGACTGCCATTGATTATATTGGCGAATCTGGGATTGGACGTAGTTTTTATAATCAAACTGGAAACCTGTTTGGGGATTATCCATGGCACTTATCAAATTGTGGTGATTTAGATATTTGTGGTTTTATACGTCCACAAGGGGAATATAGGAAAATTCTTTGGAATATGCGAAAAGAGCCTTATTTGGCGATATTAAAACCTGAACACTTTGGGAAAAAGGAAATTGTGTCTGCATGGGGCTGGAGCGATGTAGTTCACAGTTGGAGTTTTCCGGAGAATGTAGGGCAAATGGTTCGGGTTGATATTTACAGTAATGCTGATGAGGTGGAATTGCTAATAAATGGCAGAAGTTTTGGGAAGAAAATAGTAGATGACGAACTAAAAGTGAGTTTTGATGTGAACTATACAGCAGGTCTCATTGAAGCAATTAATTATAGAAATGGCATGAAGGCTGAGACTGACAGAATTGAGACTAGCGGAGAACCTTATCAAATACACCTCGAAGTAGAGACAGAAAATTGGGGATCTGCTAACACGGAAGAGTTAAAATACATTACCTGCAGCATTGTTGATCATAATGGAAAATTAGTCCCATATGCAGAACATGTGGTCAATGTAGAAGTAAGCGGTGTAGGGGAACTTGCTGGAATTGGGACAGGAGATCCCGTCTCAGAAGAAAGTTATATGGAGTTATATCGAAAAGCATATAATGGGAAATTATTAATTGTTGTTAGAGGGAAAGGTGAAGGAGAAACAATAGTTTCTGCAAGAGCAGACGGTATTGGAGAATATTTCATTGAATTAAAAATGAGCGGATTAAAAGAATCATTTAGTGGACGTTCCTATGAAAAAGCAAGCTGTTAACCCCTATTTGCCAAGTTACGAACCATAAATACTATCTCAATGGCTGGAGAGCTCCACTCCAGGCTATAACTTAGTCGAGCATATCATTCACATTTTTAAGATGTAACTCTAAAGCTCCAGTGAACTATGAAGGCACTAGAGATCCATACGATTATACAAGGGAATACGCTTTAGGTTACAGGGAAGATAAGCCGCTGCGGAAATAATTGCCTGCATGGCCTTTTGAACCTGCTTCCGTAACGAAATAGTTGCAAGAGAATAAACGAAACCGGTCGTAGTGGTGACCGGTTTTTTGTGTTCTCCATTTACCCTCTTCGACTTGGATAGTAGAATGATAGGTAGAGTATAAAAGAGAATTGGAGGTAGTAGTTTTATGAATATTTTAGTACTAGGTGCAGGAGCTTTGGGTGCATATTTGGGTGGGAGACTGTTGGAAGCAGGTCAAAATGTTTCATTTTTTGTAAGACAAAAACGAGCTGCTCAATTATCTATAGAAGGATTAAAAATAAACAGCCCCGAAGGAAATTTTGAAAGCAGAGATGTAACGATATGTACATCGCTTGATGAAGTGGGAAATATAGACTTAGTCATCCTCGCTGTTAAAGGCTATCATCTTGACCAAGTGATCCAGCAGGTTCAAACGATTGTTAACCAGACAGGGGCGTTTGTGCTGCCTTTGTTAAATGGAATGGAGCATATGGAAAAACTACAGCATGCCATCGGAAATGAGAAGGTTCTAGGAGGATTTGCCTCTATTGTTGCCACATTAAATGAACATGGTCATGTGGAGCACACAAGTGGAAGCAGTACCTTTAAATTTGGGAAACTTCATGAACAGCAAACTGAAATATGTGAAAAGTTAGAAGTGTTACAGAGTCAAGTAAAGACGAAATTGGTAAGAGAAGAAAATATTTTAAAATCAATGTGGAAAAAGTACATATTTATTACGGCATTTTCAGGGATCACTTCAGCGATGCAGCTGCCGTCAGGTTTTATTACAAGTTCAGAAGCTACATTTGCTGTTGCGAAAAAGGTGGTCCTTGAAATGGCTATGCTAGCTGGTCGAGAAGGGATTATCTTAACAGAGAAGGAAGTAGAGACGGCAATAAACACCTTAACAGGTTTCAAGAAAGAAGCGACATCCTCCATGCACCAGGACATGAGAAAAGGACTGCCAATTGAAGTCGAGCACCTCCAAGGTGGGGCACTGCATTTGGCTGCAAAGCACCATGTGGCGGTACCAGTCATTGAAACCTTGTATGGGATTTTAAAGCCTTATGAAAATGGAAGACTGAATATGTAGTAAAAAGAACTCATAAATATCGTTTTACAGTTTCCGTTTCTTCAAATGTCTCACTTTATGTTTCGATTTCTGCTTTAATAGGAAACTATTATCGCTTATCATTTCACTTGAAAAAGGGCATAAAACTATTACTTTAACAAGACAAGGGAATTGCTTCTCTTGCCTTTTTCTTTTGGCTAGTGAATTAAAAAATAAGCTTTTTAATTTTACATTGACAAGAATATATAATGCCCATACAATTGAGAAAGATTATCAACATCAATTGGAGGATTCTATATGTTCTATATGAAAAATGGTCGGAATATTTTATTAACTTTTATTTCTATTTTTCTATTATCTATCATGTTACTTGGTTGCACAAATGCTAAAAATGAGGCTGAAACTTCAGAAAAAGTAAAAGATAATATACTTACAATCGCTTACCCAAGAGATGTGGGAGAAATGAATCCACATGTTTATAATCCATCACAATTATTCGCACAGTCCATGGTTTATGAGCCATTAGTAAGCTACGGAGATGGGGGCGAGCTGAAACCGCATCTAGCTGAGTCATGGGATATCTCTGAAGATGGAAAAGAATATACATTTCATCTGCGCCAAGATGTGAAGTTTTCTGATGGAACGAGTTTTAATGCAGAAATTGTAAAAAAGAATTTTGATACGATTTTAAATCATATGGACTTACATAGCTGGTTAGGGTTTCTTTCGAAAATCAGCAGTACGGAAGTCATTGACGAACATACATTTAAAATGACATTAACGGAAGCCTATTATCCAACAATCCAGGAGTTAGCGGTTGTTCGGCCAGTCCGTTTCTTAGGTGAAGCAGGTTTCCCTGAGGATGGGGATACCTCAAAAGGTGTTGTTAAACCGGTCGGTACAGGACCATGGATTTTGGAAGAGCATAAAGCGGATGAATATGCTATTTACAAACGTAATGAAAATTATTGGGGTGAGCTTCCAAAAGTAGAAAAAATTCAAGTGAAAATCATTCCTGATGCAGAAACACGTGTACTTGCCTTTGAAAAAGGTGAAATAGACTTAATTTACGGAGAAGGAATGATTAGTTTAGATAGTTTCAAACAATTAGAATCTACTGGTACCTATGAAACTAGTATTTCTGAGCCAGTTGCCACAAGACAGCTTGTACTAAATTCAGCAAGAGAAAAGCTTTCTGACGAACGTGTTCGCCAAGCACTGCATTATGGATTTAATAAAGAAGCAATGGTGGAAGGAATTACGTCTGGACTAGAAGAAACAGCAGAATTTATTTTACCAACAAACTTGCCCTACACTTCCGAAATTGATGTAAAGACCATTAAATATGATGTGAAGAAAGCGAAGTCCTTGTTAGACGAAGCGGGCTGGACTCTTCCGAAGGGGAAAACAGTTCGTGAAAAAGATGGAAAATTACTTGAAATTGAGATGATGTACAATTCAGCTGAAATGATTCAAAAAGCGATGGCAGAAACGCTTCAATCAGAGTGGGCAGCTATTGGTGTTAAATTGAATATTGCTCCGGTAGAACTTGCGGTTCAGGTTCAGAGATTTAAAGATAATGATTTTGATATCAATATATATAGTAACTTTGGTGCTCCTTATGACCCGCATACATTTATCAATATTGTGGCAAAAGAAGGATTTGGATTTAATGAAGCAATTTCAGCGTATCCAAACAAAGCTGAAATAATCCAACAAATTGCACGAGTTCCTCAAACAACAGACGAAACAGAACGTCAAGAGCTTTACACATCTATTTTAACATCACTGCAAGATCAAGGTGCTATTGTTCCTATTTCTTATCTTAAGAAAACAGCGATTTATCAAAAGGATGTCACGAATTTCACTTTCCCTGCTAATCGTGATGAACATCCATTCGCAGGCATTAGCATTGAGAAGTAAGCAGTAGGAGGCTATGATGGGCACTTATATCATAAAACGCGTGATGGCTATTATTCCAGTTTTTCTTTTAGCCGCGCTTCTAACGACTGGGATGATTCACCTTTCACCCGTGGATCCGGCTGAGGCTTATTTATCAGCAGCCCATATCGAACCAACTGATGAGATGTTAGCCCAAAAAAGACATGAGTTTGGTTTAGATCAACCCTTCTTCATTCAATATGTAAACTCGATTTTGAAGATATGCCAACTCGATTTTGGCATATCTTATCTTTCGAATAAGCCTGTGTGGGACGAGGTTTCCTATCGAATACCAGCGACCATCCAGCTGGCTCTTGGGAGTTTAGCTATTGCCGTGCTTGTTAGTGTTCCGCTTGGCTTTCTGGCTGGGATTAGGAAAAACAGCGCAATTGATCATTTCAGTCGCTTACTATCTTTTTTCGGGGCTTCGATTCCCTCATTTTGGCTAGGTTATATATTAATATTTTTCTTTTCTGTTAAGCTAGATCTATTCCCAGTTGAGGGAATTGGTACATGGCAGCATCTAGTTCTGCCTGCGGTTACACTGGCTCTACCTTTAATTGCGATGTACACAAGGTTATTGCGTACCAGCATCATTGAAAATTTACAACAGCCATTTGTGCTATTCGCAAGGACAAGGGGAATCAAAGAAAGAACGATTATGGTTAAGCATGTCTTAAGAATTGCAATTTCTCCGATGATTACGGGACTAGGGATGAATCTTGGTAAACTTTTAACGGGAACGATTATCGTTGAGACCGTTTTTTCTTGGCCTGGGTTTGGCCGCTATTTTATAGAAGCAATTTTTAATCGTGATATACCTGTTATTCAATGCTATGTGTTCATTGCCGCTGGCTTATTTATTTTCAGCAATTTGATTGTGGACCTTATTCAAATGTACATTGACCCTCGCATCTCCAGGAAAGAAGGGCACCGTTGATGATAACCAGTATACGTAAGCTATTCATAAATCAAAAAGTGATTCCCATCTGTTCGTTGATTTTAGGTATACTTTTTATGATGGCGATATTTGCTCCATGGCTGGCACCGAATGATCCGATTGCGGTCAATTTAGTTTACAAACTACAACCTCCTTCTTGGGAATTTCCATTAGGAACCGACCACCTGGGAAGATGTAACCTTTCACGCCTTTTATATGGAGCCCGAATTTCATTAGGCTTTGCCATGCTCATCTTCATTTCATCATTAGTAATTGGTTTAATCGTAGGAACCTTCGCAGGGTATAAAGGCGGCTGGATTGATCAGGTTTTGATGAGGTTTTGTGATGGTGTGATGGCTTTTCCTAGTCTGATCCTTATACTTGGTTTGGTTGGCATTTTCGGCCCAGGACTTCCGCAGGTTGTCTTAGCGTTAATGCTTGTCCAATGGGTCTATTATGCAAGAATGTTCCGAGGAATGGTACTTAGTCTGAAGGAACAAAACTTTATCGCTGCTGCGAAAATAAGCGGATCTTCACAATGGAAGATTATTAAAAATCATATTGTCCCAAATGTGCTTCCACCACTTGTCGTTATGGGAACACTGGAAATGGGTTGGGCTATTATGGATATTTCCGCCATGTCGTTTCTTGGGTTAGGGGTACAACCGCCAACACCTGAATGGGGAGCCATGATACACGAAGGAAAATCGTATATTCGTACAAACCCTGCATTGATGATTTATCCTGGTTTAATGATTATGATTGTAATTGTTACCTTCAATTTACTAGGCGAAGCGTTATCAGAACGTTACGGAGTCAAACGCGATTTTAAAAAGGAATGAGTATGTTGGCTAGAGAACAATCAAATGTGCTGCAAGTTAGAGATTTACATGTACAGGTAAATTCAAAGAATGGGGCTGCCACTCTCGTTCAAGATATAAATTTTGAATTAAAGCGTGGTAAGGTTCTTGGGCTCGTTGGTGAAAGTGGATGCGGTAAAACCATTACGAGTATGTCCATTCTTCAGCTGCTTGATCGGAAAACCACAAAGATTGATGGGAGTATAGAATTACAAGGACACGAATTGAACGGTTTAAATGAGAAAGAAATGCGTAAGATTCGTGGTAAGGATATCGCCTTTATTATGCAAAATCCAATGAATGCTTTTACACCTGTTTTTACGATAGGTCATCAATTTATTGAAACGATACGCTCCCATACAAAATGGAATAAAAAACAGGCAACAGAGCTTGCCATTGAAGCGATGTGCCAAGTGAATTTGCCAAATCCCGATAAACTATTAAAATATTATCCTTTTCAATTGAGTGGGGGTATGCTTCAACGGGTGATGATTGCGATCGCAGCATGCTTACATCCTGCGGTAATTATTGCCGATGAACCAACTACTGCTCTTGACGTAAATAATCAAAAGAAAGTTCTATACCACTTAGATAAAATTCGCTCTGAACATGGCTCGGCCATATTATTAATCTCCCATGATCTTGGGGTTATTGCTGAAATGGCAGATGAAGTGGCTGTTATGCAGAACGGTAGAATAGTAGAAAAAGCAGACGTGTTCCAACTATTTGATGAGCCACAGCATGAGTATACGAAAAAACTTTTGAATGCACGTTCTGTATTACCATTAGATGAATCGGTCATCCATTTGGCTTAAATAAGGGGTGAAAAAATGAGTTTATTACAAGTAAATGAAGTAACTCATAGCTACGGATCCCGAAAGTTGTTCAACTGGAAAGACCGTTCTAAAAAAATACTTTCCAACATTTCTCTCTCACTTGAGGAAGGAACTTGTTTAGGTATGCTTGGTACGAGTGGAGCTGGAAAAAGTACTTTAGGAAAAGTGATTCTGGGGTTGGAACGACCGCAATTTGGACAGGTTCTGTTTCAAGGGCATGATATTTATACGGCAGATAAGCATATTCGTCAAAAAATACGCCGGGATCTTCAGGCAGTCTTTCAGGACTCATTTTCATCGGTCAACCCGCGAATGACGGCCGAGCGAATTATTGCAGAGCCATTAGAAAACTATGAAAAGCTTACACTAGCTGAACAAAAACGAACCGTTATTGAATTATTGGAAAGGGTAGGGCTAAGTGAAGAAGACTTAAAAAAATACCCTCATCAATTTAGCGGCGGCCAATTGCAGAGGATCAATATTGCAAGAGCCATCTCTCTTAAGCCAAAGCTGATTGTCTTAGACGAAGCAGTCAGCAGTCTGGATATGGTGAATCAAACAATGATTTTGGAATTACTGAAGGAGTTAAAAGCAGACTTCGGGTTATCATTTCTCTTTATTACCCACGATATTAACGCTGCGTATACAATCAGTGATCGACTTGGTGTATTAGAAAAAGGTGAAATAGCCGAGTTATACGATGAAAAAAATCAGTTTTTTACTTCAAAACATCCTGTAGTATATGAGATGAGAGATTCAATATTGGCAGGGCATCCACGTTTTCGTTCGGTTAGACGTGCTTAATTTAACATTTTTCGAATGCCTCGATTTCATTACAAAATCGGGGTATTTCTCTTTATGAGAATTGATAGAAGGAGGGCCATTTTGAATGAATCATCGTGCGTACCTTGCGTTGGCGATTCCCCTAACAATTTCTACGATGACAACGCCGTTGTTAGGTGCAGTAGATACAGCTGTTGTGGGGCAGCTTCCCAATCCGGCATATATTGGAGGAGTTGCAGTCGGTACTTTAATTTTTAACACGTTATATTGGGTATTCGGATTCTTACGGGTTAGTACATCTGCATTTGCTGCACAAGCGAACGGAGCAAGCGACCCAAATCAAGGGATACTTGCTTTATCGCGTCCATTTTTATTAGCTGTTGTAGTTGGAATTTGTTTTATTATCTTACAATGGCCGATTGAAAATTTAGCTCTGATATTGTTTTCCTCAGATTCTGATGTCACTAAGTTTGCAGCAGAATATTTTCGAATTAGAATTTGGGGGGCACCCTTTACATTGATGAACTATGTGATCCTTGGCTGGCTAATGGGGATGGCTAAAATTAAAGAATCTTTATTTTTACAAGTGTTAATGAATGTTTTGAATATGATATTGGCTATTCTTTTTGTCCATGTCTTTTCTTTTGCTGTAAAAGGGGTCGCTGCGGCCGCTTTGATTGCTGAAGTGACAGCCTTTATAGTAGGGTTATTTATTATTTTGAAGGCATCACCATTTGTATGGAGATTCCCATCCGTTCAAGATCTAATAGATACTCAGTCGATGAAAAAGATGTTTAACGTAAACAAGGATTTATTTATTCGAACCATTTGTTTATTAGTCGTTATAAATATGTTTACGGCAAAGGGTGCTTCGTTTGGGACAGACATACTAGCTGCAAATGCAATACTATTTCAAATACATTACATAATGGCTTATTTTTTCGAGGGGTTTGCCAACGCAACGAGTATTCTTGTCGGCAAAGCGGTAGGATCCAATAACCAGGAATTATTTAAAAGAACACTTACTTTATCAAAGCAATGGTCGGTGATTACCGCGGTTGTTATCGCTTGTGTGTATGGGTTATTTCAAGAACAAATTATTGCTCTTTTTACCAATCTGCCTAGTATAATCGAAATTTCAACTCAATATGGAATGTGGATTAGTCTTTATCCGTTTGCTGCCTGTTTTGGCCTTGTCATTTATGGTGTCTTTACAGGAGCCACTGAAATTGCTCCCGTTCGAAACTCAATGATTTATGCCATGATTGTCTATATCCTTTTACAAACTACGGTAACACCTATCTGGCATAACCATGGACTATGGCTGTCTTTCATTGTCTATACCATAGGGAGGTCCGGATTTCTAATCATCTATACACCTAGATTAAATCATAAATTGTTTGGAACAAAGAACATGAAAAACGCCTTATAGATATATGCAACTATGATTCGAAAAGATATTATCAATAAAGAAATCAACCTTAGGTTGCTTTTTTTTAACTAGTTAGTTTCGATTGTCTGTTGTACTAGATTCTTCAAAAATAAATATTAATCCTTTTCTCTTTTAAAAAAGTTAATTATATTCTATTGTGATTTCTTCCGATATTGTTCTACGAGAGTGTTCAACCGGTCCAATTGAAAGGCATAATGATAAATAGAAGCACCAATGACAGCCATTTGGATTTTATGTTTTTCTTGATAGGATTGCATCACTTTTTCCAAAAAGACCTCTGTTTGTTTCATAAACTCATCTTCTAATGATGGCAGGTCCATTTTTATTTTGCCATCATATTTTAATAGAAATAGCTCATGATACTTGATGAGATACTCGAGATGTTGATCAAAGAGCTGATTTTCTTCAAGTGTAGGCTTGCTAGTAAAATAGATGGAATCAATATCCTCCAAGACCATAAATCCATGTTGGAGTGATTTAAACATTTGCTTAAACACAACGATTTCGCGTACATCCATATGATTGATTTTGGACATTTTTTCTCGTTCTTCATCAAATAAGATAAATTGCTCTTCTAATTTAAAAATATCATTCTCTAATTTTTCCATTTGATCCTTAAACGACTTTTCCGTCATTTCGTCAGAGATAGCGGTTCTCATCAAAATAGAGAAATCTTGAAAAATTTCGTTGATTTTATTTAAGTAATTTTTCTTGTAGTTTGGCGGGTAGACAAAGATATTCACCAATAACGCGGTTGCCATTCCTATGAAGGTAACAATAAAACGGTTCAACGCAAACAGCCAATCTTCGTCTCCCGGTGCACTCATAATAGCTAACACTGTTACGACCGTTAGCGAAATCGTTTCTGCCATTTTTAGCTTTAAACTAATTGAAATCAGAAGAATGATGACAAGTCCAATTGAAAATGGATCATTGCCAAGAAAGTATAATCCCAGAAAGGCAAAAATCGCACCTATAATATTCGTTTGAGCTTGATTCCATATTTGTTTCCATGTGCGGTAAATGGAAGGTTGAATCGTAAAAATAGCAGCAATTCCCGCAAAGACTGCCGATTCAAGATTTAATATGGAACATATATATAAGGCAAATGTAACCGCAATTCCTGTTTTAATCACACGAGGTCCTAACTTCACAATGCTCAATCCTCCAATAAAAGCGCTGAGCCATAAGTATCCTCAGTCACTTTCTTTCATTACTTTATCAAATATAGCTATTAAAACTAATAAATTCAATTATTTTTATGAAAACAAATGTTATTTGGGGACATAAAGGAAAAGGCTAGCAATTTTAATAGATTGCTAGCCTTATAACAAATTTTTAATTATTTATTTATTTCCTTTGTTTCCATTATTGCCTTTGCTGTCGGTCAGGAGGGGATAATCTTTACAAATCAAGAATTACCAGTCATTGAAATCTTATATGGGATTTTTTATTTTGCATGGTATAATGATGGATATAATTGCATGATTATGCATAATGAACTGGGGTGTGGATATTGAATTTGATTTGTGAATCTGAAAAATTAGATGATTATTTACTCGAATTAAATGAAGTAAATTATTCTAATTCCATTATAAAAAAGAAAGCTGATGAACTTTTCAATCCATTGCAAACGGAAATTGAAAAAGCAAAAGTATCATTCGAATTTGTTCGTGATGAAATTTCTCATTCTTGGGATATTCAATCGAAACGAGTTACTTGTAATGCTTCGGAAGTATTAGAATATAAAGAGGGGATTTGCTATGCTAAATCTCATCTATTAGCGTCTTTATTGCGTTCTCAGGGAATACCAACAGGTTTTTGTTATCAAAGATTAATGTTGTTCGATACTCCAGAAAAAGGCTATTGTATTCACGCCTTAAATGCTATTTTCTTTAAAACACTTAATAAATGGATTAGGGTAGACGCCCGTGGGAATAAGAAGGGAATAGATGCCCAATTTTCAATAGAAGAGGAAAAATTAGCTTTTTCCATTAATAGAAACTCGGACGAAATGGATTATCCAGTTATCTACACTAAGCCTCATATCAAAACAATGTCTGTTCTAGAAGAGCATACGAACGCATTAGAAATGTATAAACATCACCTACCTCAAAGTTTGTGAGGGAGTTTCTCGTAAGTAACTCCGTCAACTTCCCACGTAGTAGTAGTTTCATTTATTATCCATCTCCATTGCAAGTAATCTAAAACCTATCTGCCGGGTTGTTCATGGGTATCACTCTATGACTTTTGTCATTTTGGTAAATTTTGATATTTGTTATGGTAATCATAATGAAAAGGAAAGAAGGATAAAAAATGCCAAAATGGATACTGGTCGTAATATTTTTAATAATTCTTTTCCTGCTGTTATTAATAGTTGTTTCTAGAATAGCTAGGGTTTATTTTGTTAAGAATGGCGAAAACCTAGTTGCTAATTTATTAGAAGGTATTGATAAAGAGAGCTCAAAAACAATTGAAAGAGAAGACATGAAAAAACTCCCAGCTCCTGTTCAAAAGTGGTTAACTAATTCCAATGTAATAGGAAAGGAAGAAGTTAAAACTGTTCGTCTTAAACAGCAAGGAAGAATGAGAACTGAAAAAAATGGCAAATGGATGCCCACCAAAGGGGAACAGTATTTTTCAATTAGTGAACCAGGATTTATTTGGATAGCTGATGTCAAAATGGCACCTTTAGTGCAGTTATCCGGCATTGATACTTTTATAGCTGGATCAGGAAAAATGAAAATTAAAGTCTTCTCTTTATTTCCAGTTGTCGATGCAAAGGGTCCTGAAATGGATTCCGGTACAATGATGAGGTATCTTGCTGAAATGATGTGGTATCCTTCAGCTGCCCTAAAACCCTATATTAAATGGGATGAAATTGATGGGACCTCTGCAAAAGCTACAATGGAATACAACGGGATCTCCGTCTCAGGTGTTTTTTATTTTAATGAGAAAGGCGACATCCTCCGTTTCGTTGGAAAAAGATACAGAGAAGTAAATGGTAAGTATGTATTAAGTGATTGGGGGGGAATAAATAAAGAATTTAAAGAATTTAATGGTATTCGAATACCTAGTAAATCCGATGTTACTTGGTTCGAGAAAGATGAAGAGTTTAGATGGTTTGAAGTGGAAATCACCGATCTACAATACAATGTCCCATCGCTTTATTAGTAATATAGATTTTATAGAAAGAGGTTACATGAACGTGGGGGAGCAATAAAAAAAGCATCCGATTATTCGGATGCATACTTAATTATTCCTTGTAAATAAACTGAGTATTCTCTCTGTACATATTCTCTTAATTTAATTTTTTTTTCGGTTTCTAACACTCTAACCAATTCTTGAATCTTACTTTGATTCTCTGTTGTAGTAGGAATCTCTAATGAAAACAAATTACCTCGACTACTACTTACTAATTTTTTTAATAACTCAACTTTATTCATTGGTTAATCCCCTTTATCTATTTATATTCGACATAAAGGGGACTTTTTCCTTGGAACATTTTAAATTGTTACTTTTCACTAAGAAATCTGATTACAGGTATGGTATGGGCTACCTATTTTATTAACTTTTTTTATAAGTACCTTCCACCAATCTAATCATATCACGCCCTGATATCTTTTCTGTTTCATGATAACCTTCTTCATCACGCAAACTCAAGTACCAACTACTATCGTTATCTTCATTTAACTTGTATACCTTTTCGGTAAGAACATTTGTATAAAAATCTCCATTTCTAAGCCTCATACTATCCCCCTCTCTGATGTATATAAACTGTATTATGCCCAAGATACTAACCTGGAGCCATTAGATCCATAAAGTACCGAATCCTGGATTAAACTTATTAAGTTACAAAGGCTTAAATTTTGTGTTAGAGTTTATTAATTAGATATTTTAGATAGGGGGAATAATACAATTTAAATGAAAAAATTTAACTTGTTGACAAAAAGGGGACATAAAAGATGAGTGAAGCAATTAATTTACATAGAAGTGCGATAAACATGTTGATGGTGACTAGCAGGACCTTCTTTATTCCTATTAGTTATCTACCGTCAGAATTAAAAGAAGCAGTAACATCTGCTTACTTGTGCATGAGAGCTATTGATGAGATTGAAGACCATCCTCAACTCCCATTGGAATCTAAACATAAACTATTACATTCTATCAGCCTACTCTTGAAAAAGCCCTTTAATCATAAAGAATTAATGGCTTTATTTCACCCATACCACACCCTTCTGCCGGAGGTTACTTTACGATTAGGAGATTGGATCAATCTTTGTCCACCGACATTGGTTGAGAACGTTTTGAATGCCACATCTACTATGGCGAAGGGGATGGCGGACTGGACTTTAAAAGAGTGGCGGATTCAGAATGAAGAAGATTTAAATGAATATACCTTTTACGTTGCAGGTTTGGTAGGAGTTATGCTCTCTGATATTTGGAAGTGGTACGACGATGTTGAAACGGACAAGGATCTAGCTATAGCTTTTGGCCGTGGCTTACAGTCTGTCAATATTCTTCGCAATCGTGCTGAAGATTTAGAACGAGGTGTGGATTTCTTTCCCGATGGATGGGAGTTAGAAGATATGTTTAGGTACGCCCGAAGTAACCTAGCATTGGCTGACGTTTATATGAAGGATATTAAACCCGGTCCAATCCTTAATTTTTGTAAAATCCCGATAGCACTTGCTCATGGAACTCTGGACGCTTTAACTGAAGGGAAGGAAAAGATGAGTAGAGCTGCTGTAACTGAAATAGTTAGTACAGTAGTAAATAAAATATAAGGTTCCTTTCCCAATTGGGCAGCCGTTTAATTGATTAGGTCTTTTTGTCTATTTTTTATTCCAACAAGATATTTCCTATAGAACCGGGAAAGATAGGATGGAGTCAAATATCTGGAGGTTGTTATGCCGGAATATGTTGAAGTGACTGGTCGGGCTATCCTTTCTTTTTTAGTATTATTTACTCTCGCAAGAATTCTTGGAAAAAAGCAGATTTCCCATCTAACTTTTTTTGATTATGTCGTTGGGATTGTCATTGGCGACATGGCTTCACAAATAGCCATAGACACTTCCATGAAGTTCGTGAATGGTTTAATAGGATTAGTGGTTTATACGCTTTTATCCCTCATTCTCGCATACGGTGCAATCAAATCGTTTAAGTTTAGAGACTTAGTAGAGAGTAGTCCGTCTATTCTTGTTAAAGATGGGAAAATCATGGAGAAAAGTCTTTTTAAACATAGAATGACGTATGATGACCTCATGAATGGTTTAAGGGAAAAAGACGCATTTATGATTGATGAGGTTGAAATGGCTATTTTGGAAACAAATGGGCAGATCAGTGTAATGAAGAAACCAGAGTACCAGTCGCTAACGCCAAAAGACATTGGTTTAAAAATGAAAGCGGACCATGCCCCGTCCTTAATTATTATTGATGGAACACTTTTAAAAAAACGCTTAGGATCTTTAGGCTATACAAAAGATTGGCTTTTAAGTGAGATAAAGAAAAAAGGGGCGAATGATTTTGAAGATGTCTTTTTAGCGCAGATTGATTCTAATGGTAGTGTTTTTGTGGATTTATATGATGATAAGGAAGATAAACTATGAATTAATTGCAACTAAATGAAAGTTGACCAGGGCGATTGCAGTATAGCTAGCAATCGCTCTTATTCATTTTTTATCTGTGTTGGTCTAAGAGAATTTGGTTGCCATCTGGATCTTCAATGATTAAATGAGCTGGTCCTTCAGTGGTTTCATCTGCTTCAGAAAGCATGGTTATTCCTTTTTCTTTTAGCTGTTTTTGAATGTCCCGTACATCGGTAAAGGATTCGAGATTTTCTGCATTCTCATTCCAACCTGGATTAAAAGTGAGGATGTTTTTTTCAAACATACCTTGGAATAGTCCGATGATACAATTTTCATTCTTCATAATCAGCCAATTTTGAGAAATGTCACCACCAAAGGCTTGAAATCCCAGGTTTTCGTAAAACTCTTTTGATACATGAATGTCTTTTACATTTAAACTTACAGAAAATGCACCTAACTTCATATTCTACCACCTTTTAATTATTATTTTAAAATTCAGACTGATAAACCTGCCATTATTTAGTATAGAATAGTGCTATAAAATACACAATGTTATAAGATAGATAAAGGGAATTTTTGGTAAAAAAGGACTCTGAATATCAAGCGTTGAATAGTACTATGGATTAATTGCTGCAGCAAAAAATAATCGTTTTTTGGTGAGAGGATGAATGGCGTGACGTATAAAGAAATCATGCAAAAACTTGAAGAACTGGGTTCCGTGCAAACGAAGCAAATTTATAACAATCACGGCGTAAAAGAGCCATTTTATGGTGTAAAAATTGGGGATTTGAAGAAACTAGTTAAATATGTGAAGAAGGATCATGAATTAGCCTTAAAACTATATAATTCCGGCAATCATGATGCTATGTATTTGGCAGGTCTTTCGGTAAATCCAAAACTAATTTCAAAAGAGACCTTACAGGATTGGGCTCAGAAAGCTTACTGGTATATGGCGGCGGAATATACAGTGGCACAAGTTGCTGCCGAAAGTGATTATGCAATGGAATTGGCCAGAGAGTGGATAAAATCTGAGGAAGAAATGATCGCGGTTTGCGGCTGGAGCACCTATTCCAATTATTTATCCATCACCCCTGATGAAAAGTTGGACATAACCGAAATTCGTTCTTTGTTAGAACATGTGAAAAATAACATCCATTCTGAACGAAACCGTGTCAGATATGTGATGAATGGTTTTGTTATTTCTGTCGGCGCCTATGTAACGGAACTAAGTGAGGAAGCAAAACAGGTGGCAGAATATATTGGCAAGGTGGAAGTAAACGTAGGAAACACCGCTTGTAAAGTTCCACTTGCAACAGATTACATAAAGAAAATAGAAGTGAAAAATAGAGTAGGATTAAAGCGGAAGACTTGTATATGTTAGATATTTATCATTAGTTGCGTGTTTCCTTTAAGGAAGTACGTATTTTTTTTATATACATACAGAACATTTGTTCGTGTATAATAGTGTTGAAGGAGATGACTCAAATGGCAATACGCGATAGAGGCAAATTAAAATGGCGGCCAGCGTCTTTTATGCCTGAAGGGTTTGCAATGACTCGTGCCATGTATAAGGATCAAGAACGACAGGCAAAACCAATACTTGACGAATATCAGAGAGAGGAGTTTGACCAGCAAATTTGCTATGCGATGGAGTTTCACTTGCGGTTAAAGCTAACCATTTGGCATGATGGTTTTTTACAAGAAATTACAGGTAATGTCCATTACATCGATCCCATTAAACGCCATTTGCGTGTTGAGAGTAAACCAGGAGAAATTCAGCGTGTGGACCTAGACTGTGTCATTGGAGTCGTGGTAGTTGACTAACCAAAATGAGGATAGTCCATTATGGATTATCCTTGTTTATTTTATTTAATTTTCTAATAATATAAAAAAGTTCAAAAAGTTGTAATATTTATGTTGAATTTACCCTTTCTACATTATGTATAATGAAAACATAAGAAAGGTGGAGAAACAAATGAGGAAACGTAGCATGATAAGCTTTAAGAAATTAGTCGATGAAAACAAACAGGAATTAAAAAGTGATCACAAAGCGATGGAGAGAATTGAGGCGAAAATTGATAAAAAACATTCAAAAAGATAAAAACTTCAAATATAGAAATTATTAATAAAGAGCAACCGTTACAAAAAATGGTTGCTCTTTATCATGTTTATGGGGAGAATTTTTAAGCCAAAATTGATATACTTACTATAAGACAGGCAGTGGAGATGTTCAACAAATGAATTTTATTACAAAACTTTTTGCAAAAGAAAAGAAATTAACGATCGATTTTTGTGAAAAAAACCTTAATCGTTTTTTAACGGAAGACATACAAAGTGAGTATAGTACCTTCCTGAGTAAAAAAAATATCGAGTATAAAGAGTATCAGTGCCAAAGCCGATGTGAGGAATGCAAAAACTCTCCTTATGCGATTGTTAATGGCGAATTTATTGCGGCAGGGGATTCAATGGAATTATTGCAGAAGCTCAAACATCTCCAGAGTGATAAAAAGTAGTTTACAACTTAGCAGTACGATGCTATAATATTTCATGTACTATTGATAGGGCGTATAAATGCGGGTGTAGTTTAGTGGTAAAACCTCAGCCTTCCAAGCTGATGTTGTGAGTTCGATTCTCATCACCCGCTCCAATTCTACTAAATGGGCCTATAGCTCAGCTGGTTAGAGCGCACGCCTGATAAGCGTGAGGTCGATGGTTCGAGTCCATTTAGGCCCACTCAAATGAATAGTGATACAAAAACCGAACTTTAAAAAGTTCGGTTTTTTTGCGTTTTCGGGGAAAAGATATGAAAAAGCAGTAGAGAGGAAGTGGATTCATGCCTGAACTGCCAGAGATGGAAAATTACCGAAGATTGTTAAATCAAAAAATAGCGGGACAGACCATCACACAAGTACAAATCAATCGAGAGAAATCCATAAATGTGAACCCAACTCTCTTCATTAATATGGTCGCGAATCAGAAGATCGTCACAGTCAATCGTAGAGGGAAGCATTTACTCTTTCATTTAGATAACGGACAAGTTTTGTTGCTTCATTTAATGCTAGGCGGCTGGATGTATTTTGGTACAGAGGAAGACAAGCCTGACAGGACAATCCAGGTTCGTTTATCATTTGGGAATCACCATCTTTATTTTATTGGGCTTAGGCTGGGGTATTTACATTTATATAGTGAACAGGATGTTCAAAAGGAATTATCTCCGCTCGGTCCAGAGCCATTTGATCCACAATTCACAGCACAAACATTCTTGAAGCTGCTGGGTGACAGACGGGGGAAAATCAAAACAAAACTCCTTGATCAGGAGTTTATTGCGGGTATTGGAAACTGCTACTCTGATGAAATCTGTTATCACGCAGGAATCAAAACCAAACGGAGTATAGAAGACATAGAGGAGAATGAACGAAATCAACTCTACCAATCCATGAAGCATGTACTCCAAGATGCGCTTAAGCATGGGGGCTACATGGAAAATCCTTTTTACAAAGGGGATAACCTAACAGGAGGATATAATAACCTTTGTTTGGTGTATGACAGAGAAGGAGAAACTTGCAAAAGGTGTGGAAGCACTATAATGAAAGAAATGATTTCTTCTCGTAAAACCTTTTTCTGTTCTAACTGTCAAAAATAGGGGAAACTTGAATCCTACCGTTCGCGGTAGGATTTTTTTGAAGAATTAAATAATTTGTCAAAAATATGTTGAACTAAATGTTCCCTATAGTGTATAAATGTAATATACTATATATTAATAAGTATAGCACATTTAAAAATTCAGTATTAAAAATAACATGATTATATTGAAAAGGGGGTCAATGTGATTAAACTAACGAAACGCCAAGATGAAATTCTAAAGATTGTGAAAGAAAGCGGTCCGATTACAGGGCAGCAAATTGCAGAGAAGCTTTCCTTAACAAGAGCAGCCTTAAGACCAGATTTAGCGATCTTAACGATGGCAGGGAATTTGGATGCAAGACCTCGCGTCGGTTATTTTTTCAATCATAACCATGTGGTAAAGCAGCAAGCGGAACAATTCATTCTCCGAAAAGTTGCGGATTATAAAGCCCACCCGATCGTCGTTGAAAAATCTACTTCTGTTTATGATGCGATTGTTCAACTGTTTTTAGAAGATGTAGGGACGCTTTATGCTGTTGACAGTGACGGCTATTTAGCCGGGGTTATTTCTAGAAAAGATTTACTAAGAACAGCTATTGGCAATAAAGACTTGCAAGAATTACCCTGCAGCGTCATCATGACAAGAATGCCTAACATTATAACCGTTACACTTGATGAAACCTTGTTAGAGGCTGCAAAAAAGATGATCACCAATCACATTGACTCCTTACCTGTAGTCAAAGAAATCAATCCGGGAAACCATACATATTTACTTGTCGGTCGGATTACGAAAACAACCATTACACGAGCATATCTAGAAATGATGGAGCAAAATTCGGTATAAAGGGGAGTGGCAGTGATTTTAGGAGATAAGGAAGTTGTCTATGTGGTTTCAGACTCGGTTGGGGAAACAGCAGAGTTGGTAGTAAAAGCGGTTGCGACACAATTTAACGGAGGTAATGTTGAGATTCGCCGTAGTTCTTATGTTGACGATTTTGAAGACATTGAGGATATCCTTATTCTAGCGAGGACAGGAAAATCAATTATTGCCTATACGATTGTCATTCCTGTTCTAAAGGAATATTTAGATCGACGGGCGGCAGAAGAAAACATTATGGCTGTGGATTTGCTTAGTCCGTTGATGAATGCATTTACCACTAGTTTTAATAAGACTCCTCACCATCAACCAGGATTAATGAGAAAACTAGATGAAGAGTATTTTAGAAAAATAGAAGCCATTGAATTTGCGGTTAAGTATGATGATGGCCGTGATCCCCGGGGAATTCTTAAGGCTGATATTGTTTTAATCGGTGTTTCAAGGACATCGAAGACACCTTTATCCATGTATTTAGCGCATAAACGCTTTAAGGTGGCAAATGTTCCTTTGGTTCCAGAGGTACCAGCACCAGAGGAATTGTTTAAGATTCCGAGAAAGAATTGTATCGGATTAATTATTTCCCCCGATAAATTAAATGAAATCCGTCTCGAAAGGTTAAAAGCATTAGGGTTAGGTTCTAAAGCAAGTTACGCCAGCTTCGAAAGAATTCTTGATGAACTGGATTATGCTGAAAAAATTATGAAGCGAGTAGGCTGTCCGATAATCAATGTTTCAAATAAGGCAATTGAAGAAACAGCTGGATTGATATTAGAAGTGTTGAAAAAAGAGAGGAGCTTATGATGATGGAAAAATTCGTTTACTTGTTTCATGAAGGAAATGGAAATATGAAGGAAGTACTTGGAGGAAAAGGAGCGAACTTAGCGGAAATGACGCGTATCGGCTTACCTGTTCCTTATGGTTTTACCATTTCAACTCAAGCATGTAATGCATATTATGATGCAGGAAAAACAATTCCATCGGTTGTTGAGAGTCAAGTATTAGGAGCTTTAAGCAACCTAGAAGAGAAAATGGGAAAAAAACTAGGTGATGCACAAAATCCGCTGCTTGTTTCTGTACGCTCAGGTTCAGTATTTTCAATGCCAGGAATGATGGACACGGTCTTGAACCTGGGTATGAATGATGAAACGGTTATTGGTATGGGAAAATTAACAAATAATCCTCGTTTTGCCTATGATTCTTACCGTCGTTTCATCCAAATGTTCAGTAATGTTGTCCTTGATATCAATACATTTTATTTTGAACAATTATTAGAAGAAACACGCGACCATAAAGGCTATAGTGCTGACCCCGAAATGACTGCTGAGGACTGGAAAGAGGTCATTGAGGGCTACAAAGGAATTGTTAAAAAGCATACTAGAAAAGAATTTCCTCAGGATCCAAAGGAACAGCTTTTTCTTGCGATTAATGCGGTATTTGATTCTTGGAATAATCAGCGTGCAATTGTGTACCGCCGCTTAAATAAAATTCCTGATCACCTTGGAACGGCTGTGAATATTCAAAGCATGGTGTTCGGAAACATGGGGAATGATTCAGGGACAGGCGTAGCCTTCACTCGAAATCCTTCAACAGGTGAGCATGTTTTATACGGAGAGTACCTAATTAATGCTCAAGGGGAAGATGTGGTAGCAGGAATTCGTACACCACAGCCCATTCAAACCTTAAAGGATGAAATGCCAGCCGTTTATAAGCAATTTGCTGACACATGCAATCGTCTTGAACAGCATTACAAAGAAATGCAGGACATTGAATTCACCGTAGAACGTGGTCAGTTGTTTATTCTTCAAACCCGTCATGGTAAGCGGACAGCCCAAGCTGCGATTCGAATTGCCGTTGAAATGGTCGAAGAAGGAATTATTGATAAAAAGACAGCATTGCTTCGTGTCGATCCTGATCAATTAAATCAGCTTCTTCACCGTCGTATTGATGATAAATATGTACGGACGCTATTAGCAAAAGGTCTTCCTGCGTCACCTGGTGCAGCAACTGGTCAGGTCGTGTTTGACGCAGATGAAGCTGAAGAACTCGGAAATGCAGGTAAAAAAGTTATTCTTGTCCGTCCAGAAACAACTCCTGATGATATTCACGGAATTGTGGCTGCGCAGGCTATTGTTACCAGCCGTGGCGGTATGACAAGTCATGCTGCAGTTGTTGCTCGTGGTATGGGGAAGGCATGTATTTGCGGATGTGACGCACTAAAAATTGATGTAAAGGCAAAGCAATTTACCGTTGACGAAAAGGTGATCAACTACGGAGATGTCATCACCATTGATGGTTCCACAGGTGAAATCATGCTTGGCGAAATTCCAATGATTGAACCACAGCTTTCTGATGAATTCCAGCTTTTACTTGCATGGGCTGACCAGGAAAGAAAGATTGGGGTTCGAGCGAATGCCGATAATCCAGAGGATGCACAAAAAGCATTTGAATTTGGTGCCGGTGGAATAGGGTTGTGTCGTACAGAACATATGTTTATGGACTTGAAGCGGATTCCAATCGTACAAAAAATGATATTAGCTGAGAGGTACAAAGAGCGAATGGAAGCTCTTGATGAACTGCTCCCAATGCAGCAAGGTGATTTTGAAGGGATATTTGAAGCCATGCACGGTTTCCCAGTAACGATTCGATTATTAGACCCGCCATTACATGAGTTTTTACCAGATAAGGAGGAGTTGTTAGTCGAAGTTACGAAGCTGCAAATTCTCGACCCTACTTCACCTGAACTCAAGAAGAAAGAGTTACTATTGAAAAAGGTACGACAATTAGACGAGTTCAACCCAATGCTTGGACACCGAGGCTGCCGTCTAGGAATGGTTTATCCGGAAATTTATGAAATGCAGGCAAAGGCAATTTTCTACGCTGCTGCTAAACTTGCAGACAAAGGAATGGAAGTTCAGCCCGAAATCATGATTCCACTTGTTGGTCATGTCAACGAGTTGAAAGAAATGCGCCAGCTTGTCATCGATGCGGCTGTAAAGGTGCAGGAAGAAACAGGCAAGCAATTTGAATATACAATTGGAACGATGATTGAAATTCCACGTGCGGCGCTAACCGCTGACCAAATTGCACAAGAAGCTGATTTCTTCTCATTTGGTACAAACGATTTAACACAAACAACATTCGGATACAGCCGTGACGATGCAGAAGGCAAGTTCCTTCAGAATTATATCGAAAACAAGGTTCTGCCTGAAAATCCGTTTGCCGTTCTTGATCAAGATGGTGTTGGCAGATTAGTAGAAATGGGCGTTAAACTTGGTCGTGGAGCAAAACCTACATTGAAAACAGGGATTTGTGGAGAGCATGGCGGAGAAAAAACATCGATTGATTTCTGCTACAAAACCGGACTTGATTATGTAAGCTGTTCGCCATACCGTGTGCCGTTAGCTAGATTAGCGGCTGCACAAGCAACGATTCGTCATGAATCAAATAAGAAGGAAGTTTATACAACAGCATAGTTCACTTATTTAGAAGAAATAATTGTGATAATAAACCATTTGGAGACCAAATCCCATAGTTGATTTGGTCTCTTTTTCTTTTTAGGAGAAGCTTTTGGTCCATTAAAAATAAGAAGTGCCACCCTCGTTCATTTTTTTAAACTCAAAAGATTCGAAAAAAGGGATTTTGAATACATAGAAGGAGAATAATAGTTAAATCTGAAAATAGTTACGAAAGCAGGAGATTAAATTGAGTGCCAACACTAAACAAAAACCCAATAAACTAAAAATGATTTCACGAGCTTTATTGGTTATTATTGGGGCTATTATTACAGCATATGGACTAGAAACTGTATTAATTCCCAATAACGTATCAGATGGCGGTGTGACGGGACTGAGTATCGTTGGGTCAAAATTAATCGGATTACCTCTAGGACTACTCATCGCTGTATTGAATATTCCATTCGTATTTTTAGGATATAAACAGATTGGCACAAGTTTTGCCATTTATTCTGTTATTGGTATCGCGTCGTTAGCCATTGGAACGATCCTTATGCACCATTTACCACCCATTATTGAAGGAGATACCTTGTTAATAACGGTTGTTGGTGGAATCATTATCGGTTTTGGAATGGGGTTAGCATTGCGAAATGGCGGTGCATTAGATGGAATTGATATGTTAGCCGTACTACTTTCTCGTAAATTACCGTTTGGAACCAGTGATCTTATTTTATTTTTAAATATGTTCGTCTTTATCGTTGTGTCAACAGCCTTCGGTCTTCAAGGAGCCTTTCTATCGGCAATTGCTTACTATATCGCCTCTAAGGTCATACATATTGTGGAAGAGGGTTTAAGTGGTTCTAAAACTTTTAAGATAATTACCAATGCGCCAGAATTAATGGTAGAAAAGATTCGTGAAAATTTGGGACGAGGGGCAACGTATAACGTAGTGGAAGGTGGTTATTCAAACGAAAAATTCAAAGAAATCAATTGCGTCATTAACCGTTTAGAAGAAAGCAAAATGAAAGAAATCATAAACGAAATTGACGAAAATGCCTTTGTTATCGTATATGACGTGGCAGAAGTAAAAGGTGGAAACTTCAAGAAGCATGATGTTCATTAAGCGAATAGAGCGGACATTAAAAGGTGACAGGCACCATTTATGCAAAAAACGCTGTTTATGCAGCGTTTTTTGTATGTTTTTCTAATCTGTTTTGAGATTTTTTCTTTATTTTTTCGAAATTTTTAAGATTTGTGTGATATGGTTCAATTAGTCTTTATGGAAATTTAGTGAAAGCGGTGGATTGGAGGTGAAGTATGTCCATTAAAATGAGGTTTCTTTTGTCATACGTGGGGGTAATTGTTTTTTCTATCTCTTTGTTTTTAGCTGCTGGTTATTTGCTTCTTTTTACCATAACGGGCGATGTAAATTCAATAGCGAACTTTTATAAGAAATCATATCTTCAAAAACCTTTGACTCCAGTTGAGGAAAGTGTGTTTCTGGATTTAAAACTTTTGGCAAAAAATAACCCTGAGCAGCTATTATATAAAGAACAACTGAAGAAGCTTGAACAGCAAGATATCAAAATTGTCGTTAGAAAAGATAACAACATTGAGTATGCGACTTCTACAATAGATCAGCTGGCATTGGTTACGTCACTTCCTAAGTTTGAGGAAACGAATATAAACACGCGGGATTCCATTAAACTCAATGACTTCTATTTTACGTATGTGAAGTTTGATTTTTATTTTTCGGACAAAAGTAAAGGAAGTATTTTTGTATTAAGGAAGGTAAGCTCAAATACTCAATTGATGCAAGAGCTGTTTCCTATCTTATTAGGTCTTTTACTGCTCCTGTTTATCATGATTATTGGGTTGCTAAACTATTTAGTCTCAAGAAGCATTATCAGGCCAATCTCCATTCTAAAAGAGGGTGCAGAACGGATTAAATCGGGTGATTTACATTTTGAAATCAAAACAACTTTCAATGATGAAATCGGACAATTAAATAAAACGTTTGAGGAAATGAGACTAAAACTAAAGGAGTCGATCACCCTCCAACTTCAATATGAGGAAAATCGAAAAGAACTTCTTTCAAATATTTCACATGATTTAAAAACACCGATTACTTCAATTATCGGTTATGTGGAGGGAATAAAAGACGGTGTAGCAAATACCCCGGAGAAAATGGAGAAGTATTTAACCACCATTCATGTCAAAGCAAGGGATATGGATTCTTTAATCGACGAACTGTTTTTATTTTCAAAACTAGATTTAAAGAAAGAGTCCTTCACTTTTGAAACGATTGAACTAGTTGAATACATGAAAGATTTTGTAGAGAAACTTCATCTGGATTTAGTTCAAAAAGGGATACAGATTCACCACCATTCACCAAATAAACCGATATACGTGACCGCTGACCGTGAGAAGTTAAAACGTGTTTTAGTAAATCTCATTAACAATTGTGTTAAGTATATGAATAAAGGTGATCAGTATATTTCAATTCAACTGCATGAAGGCCCTTTTGATGCCGTTGTAGAAGTAACGGACAATGGCTATGGGATAGAACCTTCTGCGTTGCCGTTCATTTTTAATCGTTTTTACCGGGCAGAAAAGTCTAGGAATTCCCGGACTGGCGGAAGTGGATTAGGACTAGCCATTGCCAAACACATCATAGAAGAGCACGAAGGTGAGATTTGGGCAACGAGCGAGAAAGGCAAAGGTACGAGTGTTTTCTTTTCTATAAAGAAAGGTGTGTAAAAATGAAAAAGATATTATTGGTCGAGGATGAAGTAAGTATCGCAGAATTACAAAGAGATTACTTAGAGATTCATCAGTTTCATGTAGATGTTGAACATTCTGGTGATTCAGGACTCCAAATGGCACTTGAAAATGATTATGATTTGATTATTTTAGACATCATGCTCCCAGGCGTAAATGGGTTTGATATATGCAAACAAGTACGTCAAATTAAAAATATTCCGATTCTGTTTGTTTCCGCAAAAAAAGAGGATATCGATAAAATCCGAGGTCTCGGTTTAGGAGCAGATGATTATATTACCAAGCCTTTTAGTCCAAGTGAGTTGGTAGCTAGGGTGAAAGCACATATAGATCGATATGAACGACTAGCTGGAAATCAAACAAAATCAAATATGATTAAGGTTAAAGAGATTATGATTGATAAGTCAGCGCGTAAAGTTTTTCTTAACGGTGAGGAGACATCGTTCACAACAAAGGAATTTGACTTGTTGGTATTTCTTGTGAATCACCCGAATCAAGTCTTGAACAAAGAGCAGCTATATGAACATATTTGGGGCTATGAAATGGCAGCAGATGTTTCAACTGTGACCGTTCATATCAGAAAAATACGCGGTAAAATTGAAAAGGATCCTGCCCATCCGAAATATTTAGAAACGGTTTGGGGAGCAGGCTATCGATTCAATGTTTAAGCTAAATAATATAAATACAATCCGTCACGAGGTGGCGGATCTTTTTTTATAAACATGAAGAAATTTTCTGAAAAAGTTTATCTTTTTTTAAGAAATTCTTTCGAGGGAGTTTAACATTACGTATTAACATAAATGTATGGCCAAATGAATGAGGGAGGATAGCAAATAGAATATAGCGACAGGTGGTGAAAGTCATGTGGAGGCGCCAAGCAATAGTCATTGGAACTATATTCATTCTTCATGGATGTGTCTCAGTTAATGATGGTGATTTCAATAAACAGGAGAATGAGATAAAAGAAGAGATAGATATGGAGGAACAACTGATTCAAGCAGCAAAAGGCAAAGATGCGGATACCGTAAGAAAATTAATTGAGAAAGGTGTCGATATTAATACACAGGACTCAGACGGGCGAACCTCCGCAATGATTGCGACATACAACAACGATGCAGAGACAGCAAAAATACTTATTGACGCGGGAGCAGATGTCAATATCCAGGATGAAATAGAAAATAACCCCTTCCTGTATGCTGGTGCTGAAGGGTATATTGAAATCCTAAAATTTACGATTAAAGCGGGTGCCGACCCATCTATAACGAACCGGTATGGAGGAACTGCTTTAATCCCTGCCTCAGAACATGGATATGTAGATGTTATTAAAGAACTTCTTACCAATACTGATATCGATATAAATCATATAAATGATCTCGGCTGGACAGCTTTACTTGAAGCTATAATATTGAATAATGGTGATGAAAAACAGCAGCAAACAGTGCAATTGTTGATCGATCATGGGGCAGATGTGAATATTCCCGATCATAATAATGTAACCCCTTTACAGCATGCACGAAGGAAAGGTTTTAATGAGATTGAAAATATATTGGTAAAAGCAGGGGCAAAATAACTAGGTTGTGTAAAGACTTAATCAGGAACAAAACCGTGGAATTGACACCAAAATAAAGAAATGAGGAGACAAAAAATGAACAAAAAAGCAAAAATGCTACCATCTATTCTTCTTGGTTTAACTTTAGTTATTTCAGGATGCAGCACAATCACACAGGCGCAAACAAATGACCAGAAGCAAGAACAAACAGAAAAAAAGGGAAGTGAACAAAATAAGGAAACCAAAGGACAGGAATTCGTAAATATTTTAAGCAGCACAAATTGGCAAGGTACAAAAGTATATGATAAGGATAAAAATGACTTATCAAAGGAGAATGCAAACTTTATTGGTCTTGCGAAATATGATGATAAAACCGCGAGATATGAATTTTTTGATAAAACCACAAAAAAGAGCCGCGGTGACAAAGGAACGTTCTTTATCACCAACGATGGAAAGAATAGAGTATTAATATCTGAATCAATGGGATACCAAGCTGTTGTTGAAATAACAAAACTTAATAAAGACATATTTACTTATAAGAGAATGGGAAAAGATGCGAATGGTAACGAAGTAGAGGTATTTGTTGATCATATTCCATATAAAAAAACAAATCTATCTTTTACGGATCCAGATAAGACCTTGGTAACAAAAACGGGAGAAATTGTTACAGATAAGGATGGAGATAAAATCCTATCAGATACCCTTTGGCAAGGAACTGTGGCATTAGATGAAAACGGTAATGATGTGTCAGCCTATAACACAAATTTTCTAGGACTTGCGAAATATGATTTTAAGACAAATAAATATGAATTTTTTGATGCGAAAACAGGTGCAAGCCGTGGTGATTACGGGTATTACGATGTTGTCCACGGGAATAAATTAAGAGCACATGTTTCATTAGGAATGAAGTACGGTGCAGTTCTTGAACTAACAGAGCTGAATGAAAAGAAATTCACCTATAAAAGAATGGGTAAAGACAAAGATGGTAAAAACATAACGATAACCGTTGAACATGTTCCGTATAAAGGTGATTTCAAACTAAAATTCACTAAATTTTAATGACAAATTGGTGCCTAGCCAGGAAGGGAATGGATTTACTCCACTCCCTTTTTTATTTGAAAGAATCAAGGAACAATTTCAAAAACAGTACCCTGGTTTAAATCAGTCACCTTCATAGATCCATAAACCCCTAAATATAGTCTGCTTTGATCCAGATTACTTCCCAAACTTACATAATATGCGGCTTGAGATCCATAATCATATTCGGTTTGAATTACACTAAAATCACTTTGTTTACCATCTTGTCTTATACTGGAGTAGGCTAAGGCCCCTCTAGCTTGAGGTTGGGATTCTTTCCGGGAAAGATCGATAAACACAACGCTTCCCGTTAAAGCGGGTATTGCATGACCCATATAGGCTTGCACTCCTGTAAGGGCGGTTCCACTAAATTTATCGGGACGTGGATCTCTATGATAATAACTAGTCAAAGGCTGAAGACGCCTCACTGAAGTAGTTATTGCTTCATTGTAAAAAGCAATTATTTTTTCATCTAAAGCCGGATTATTAGTGCAGCCCCTGATAAATGAAGTAGGAAAATCACCTTCCCATCCCCGCCAGCCAAAATTAATTAATCCTTCTTGGTCAAGGTCAACATTCATTGAAGCGGCACGAACAAGCTGAGTAACTGGTATTGGCTTATAATGAAAGAATGAAAAAATCGACTCTTCCAAATCCTGTCCGACATTCCCCACGTATTTAATATACTGATGTTGAACCCTTTGATAAGAAATGCCAGAAATGTTGCGAACTCCTTTCGCCATTACAGAAAGTGTTTCCTGAATAGGTACAGGAAGTTCATTAAAACGTGTAACCACGGGTGGATTCGGGATACCTGTATTTTTTACAACGTCGATTTCAATAATCTTACCTGCAATTTCCATCGTATCCTGACTTAAATTAAAGGGATCATAGCCTGACCCTCCATCTCCTGTTGTTATAACAAGTTTTCCTGTCTCAGGGGAAAAGTTTAAGCTGTTAACGCCATTATGATTCATAAAAGGTCTTCTTACATTAAGTAATGTCCGTCGTTTTTGGGGTTGACCATTCGATTGTAAAATCCATTCCTCCACTGTATCAATATGGTCATATTGAGTTTCTCTATTTATCCATCTCAGGTTTAATGTTCCAGGATCACAAGGGTTTGGTGTAAAAGATTCAGAAAGAGCACCTGGACCTTGTGTTCCGGCTGCTGAATAATGTAGATAAAACAGACCGTTATAATAAAATTGGGGATGAAACGCCAGCCCTAGCAATCCACGTTCATCATAACCACCAGAAGCACCAAGTCTTATAATCCGCGAACGAATATCTAAAAAAGTCCTAATACCTCCATTATTTACAAAAAAGATTTCTCCGACCTGGGTAGCAATAAATAATCTTTCCACTGAGTCACCCGGTAGGAAAGCTGTTTTTAAAACAGTGGGTAAATTTATCTTGCTGACAATGGGCCGTAAACGAACCTTTACATTTATCACCGACTTCCCACTCCTTCTTAACGTTTTCTCCTATGAGAATATGATTAGACCTGTTTTCTTAGTACCATATGGGGATTAGGTAACTTGGCAGCGTTCTGATTTTGAAGATTAACGACAGCATAATAGTAAATACTAAAAAAAATTCAAAAAAAGGGGATTATCATGGGAGCTATTGAACGAAACGGATTTCGCTTTGTACCGGAATTCAGTGTCAGCCACCAAAATGGTGCGATTCATGTCTACAACAAGAATCGATTGATTGAAGAAATCAAATTTGAATTTTCAGGGGATTTTCCTGAACTAGATCAGATCGAGGATTTAGTCGATGAATACTGCAATAAACGTGAAATTTAAAGTCCGAATATTTGTTCGATTACGTGTTTAGTGATAAACTAAACATACCAAATTAGGATAAAGGGAGGGAAGAAGTTGAATAAACTAACCGCTGTTTACCCTCAAGCGATTGAACATACCAAGAATAAAGTCGTCGAAGATATGAATCATTATTTAGAATCAAAGGAAAGTATGCCGTCATTTAACGAATATTTAAACGATCGCGGGCATTATCTCGAACAAATTTGGATCAATGTCTGGCTGAATAAGGTCACCAATGATGTCCCAAAGAATGAGAAAAAAGATTTTTTGCGGGAAAAAGGATTTGAAGTTCAAGGTGTGGACCGCAAACTTATTAATAAACTATTTCGGGATGAAATGAGAGAGTATCAGCCATTTAATGTACTGGAATGGACTAAGGATACCTTTAAAGATCAAAAAGAGGAATGGGAACAAAGATATCACCAAGCGAAAACAGATTTTATCAAAAGACAAGAAGCGAACCGCCTTGCCGAATTGCGCCATAGGCTCGCAGAAAAAATAGAAGAATTGGCAACTGAAATATTGGAAAAGGATTACGCTGAATGTTATCTCTATGTTCGTTATTTTACTGCGAAGCAATTGGCTGCTGACATCAAGAACAATGTGAAATTTCAAAACGTCGATACCTTTGCGCTGGAAGAAAAGTTAGTAGATGAGGGTCATTTTAATCCCAACTCATACACGACAGTGGCAAAGTTTTTTGAGGAACTTACAGGTGATATTCATAAGACCGTTCACTCGGGACGAAGTTTGTATGAATATCAAACGTATTTTTTTGTCTATGAAAGCTTAATTTCAGACTATCTTTCTGGAATGATCCCGCAAAGGGTTTTGGAAAAGCTTCCGCATGAGATGAAGGAACAGTTTCAAGAAGCCTTTGGTGAAAAACTGACGCCATCCTTCATTAAGGGAAGTATGACGCAGCTTTTTTATGAAGTGGAAGATTATTTTATTGAAGATATCCAAGAGGAATATCTTTCGGATTTATTAAAAATTGCAGAAATTCCATTTGACCTTACCTTCCATCAGAAAATTTTTGAAAAGGACTACTCCGAAAGAGAACGTAAAAAGGCGGAGGAAGAGGCAGAATTAAAACGAAAAAGAGAAGAAGAAGAGCGAATGATGGAGGATATTTTCGGCCAGGAGTACAATCCATCGTTTGGTCGAAGAGTTCGTTATATACTTCATATTGGTGAAACCAATACGGGAAAAACGCACCATGCACTTGAGCAAATGAAGCGTGCAAACAGTGGCTTATATCTAGCTCCACTTAGGCTATTAGCGCTGGAGGTTTATGATAAGTTAAATGCCGAAGGAACACCATGCACGTTAAAAACGGGTGAGGAAGAAAAAATCATACCGGGTGCAAACCATTTTTCATGCACGGTAGAAATGTTTCATGAAAAGGAAAGCTTTGATATTGTCGTCATTGACGAAGCACAAATGATTACCGATAAGGACCGTGGCTTCTCCTGGTACAAAGCGATCACCAAGGCAAATGCACATGAAGTCCATATTATCGGAAGCAGGAACTCCAAACCGATGCTGCTGCAGCTGTTAGGAGATTCGGACATTGAGATCCACGAATACAGCCGGGATACACCATTGGAAGTGGAATCAAAAGAATTTCATATTAAACATGTAAAAAAAGGGGATGCACTGATTTGTTTTTCAAGAAGGAGAGTGCTTGAAACGGCGTCCCGGCTTCAAAGCGATGGTCATTCTGTCAGCATGATCTACGGAAGCATGCCCCCAGAAACAAGAAAAAAGCAAATTGAGCAATTTAATACTGGAAAAACTAAGGTCATTGTATCAACTGATGCCATTGGAATGGGCTTGAACTTGCCGATTCGCCGGATAGTGTTCTTAGAAAATGAGAAATTTGATGGAACCAGAAGGCGGTTGTTAACCTCGCAGGAAGTGAAACAAATCGCCGGACGAGCAGGCCGTAAAGGGATCTATGATGTGGGAAAGGTTGCATTTACGAAGGACATCAGGCTGATGAGGAGATTGCTGAATCAAGAGGATGAGCCAGTTCATACGTTTGCGATCGCTCCAACCAACTCGGTATTCGAGCGGTTCCAACGGTATTATCGTGATTTAGGAACGTTCTTTGAGCTATGGGGGAAATTCAAAAGCCCACAAGGAACGAAAAAAGCTTCATTAGCGGAGGAGCGGTCACTTTACGATCTAATTGCTGGGACTGAAATTGAAGCACGATTACCTTTAATGGACCTATATGGGTTTTTGCACCTTCCTTTTTCAAAAAATGAACCGATGTTAACAAGACAATGGGAAGAGACGATGTATGCGATTATCCAGGGAACTCCTTTACCGGAACCGCCATACAAGGAACGAAGTTTAGAGGATCTCGAGTTAGCTTATAAAGCACTAGGCTTGCATTTGCTCTTTTTGTATCGATTAGGCGAGCGGACAGAGGCGATTTATTGGGAGCGGCTGCGTGAAGAAATGAGTGACAAGGTCCAAGATAAATTAAAAACCGATATTCGAAAGTTCGTTAAAAAATGTCGAAACTGTGGAAAGAATCTTCCTTGGGATCACTCGTTTCCAACCTGTGATGCCTGCCATAATGCTAAATATAGAAGACGCTTTGCAGAAGATTTCTAAGAGTACCATTTAAGGTTCAAATCGCAAATGATTTGAACCTTTTTATTTTCTTGCGAAATTTTGGATGGTGTCGTATGAGAATCCATAGGCGGAGAATTTCCTGCTATTGTTTACTGAGGGAGCTTAAGTAGCAGATATAAGCGGAGATATTCCTGTTAACTGCTCTAAATTAGTCAAAATCCAAAGATTTGAATATGATAAGCGGAAAAACTCCCCCTGTCTTTTGGGAAATATAGGTATTTCCCAAATTAGTCGGAATTTTTCCGTTTATTTTTCAAACCAGTGAAATCTACCTTCTGTTATATTTTATCGACAACCATTTCTAAAATACCCAATTTTAAGCAATGATAGTAGGTAGGAGTAACTAGTTCAGAAGAAAGTGAAGTGTAGTGTATGCAGCTTTCATTAACTGTTAGGGGTTCAGGTGCAGATGTGGTTTCTTATCTTATCGCGAAGAATCCCAATAACCCGTATGAGCGGGACGAGAAAGGCTTTAAGGTCCGCCTTGTTTATCCTATATTTACAAAAGAAGAAGTTCAGTTTGTCATTTATGTCAAGCCCGACCCGATTGATTTAGTGAGAAACTCATCAGACTTATTTGATATTACCCATTACATAAATGACCGCGAGTTTGCCGTGAGCAGCCTTTTTATCACTGCCATTCGCAAGGCTTTAGGGACTGCTTTAAATGGAAAACCAGATGAAGAATACAAACAATGGGTGGATCATCCCTTTGATATGGAGCTTGCATTTGGACCAGTCGCAACTGATTTGCGTGATGAGGAGATTGCTGATTTATTTGAACCGATTGGGTACAATGCTGAAATTGAGCTTGGAATCAGCACCCTCCGGGATAAAAGCACAGCCCGATTTGTCACGCTATCAGGCAGGTACAGCATTCAGAACGCATTAAAACATGTATCCATTCTCATCCCTGTTATTGATAACTATAAACATTATTTTTTAGATGAAAGAGAAATTGAAAAACTAGATCGGTACGGGGAAGGATGGCTAGAAAACCATCCGCTAAAGCAGTTGATTGTAAAACGGGCACTTCGTTTTAATGCACTCATTTCTCAATCAAAATTCTATGAAAAGAAGCAAAGAAACCGTGGCTATGACGAGAGCCAGAAGGTTCGCTTAAATGATCTACGCTATGAACACATATTGAACTATATAAAAACCCTGCCCCACAAAGAAACCATTGTGGACCTAGGTGCTGGAGAAGGCCGTCTCTCCGTCCAGCTTGGTTTTGTAGAAGGAGTTCAAGAAATTCTATCGATAGAGCCCTCAAATAGATCGCGTATTAAGGCTATCGAACGATTTGAGCAAGTGATTAAGACAGATGGATATGTGAAGCCACAATCCTTACCAGGATCATTATTTTATTATGATAGCCGTTTGCAAAACAAAGATATCATCATTTTATGTGAAGTAATCGAACATATTGAGGAAGACAGGCTGCCTAAAATTTTTGATGTTATCTTGAATGATTATCGTCCTAGGACCCTGATTGTGACAACACCAAATCAGGAATTCAATGTGCTTTATGAAATGGAAGAAGAAATGCGCCATGACGACCATCGTTTTGAATGGACGAGAACGCAATTTGCTGAGAATGTAAAAAAATGGTCTCAAAACTTTCCTTATCAAGTTAGCATTCAAGGGATAGGAGAAAAGCATCCAACATATGGACATCCCACGCAAATAGCGATTTTTAGAAGGGAGGAAGAATAATGACAACGATCCATCTACCTCATGCGGGTATTGTCCTGTTAGTCGGACCTTCTAATACCGGAAAAACAACATTATTGAATCAGTTAATCCAAGAAGAGCAGATTCTTCCATCTGAAGTGGTCAGCTCTGATCAATTTCGCGTTCTAGTCAGCGATATTGAATTTATTAGTTGGAATGGACGTCCCAAAGACGAAAGTG
Source organism: Neobacillus canaveralius (assembly GCF_047237705.1). Lineage (NCBI taxonomy): Bacteria > Bacillati > Bacillota > Bacilli > Caryophanales > Bacillaceae > Neobacillus > Neobacillus canaveralius. Next base: position 2,365,159 of record NZ_JBDFLL010000001.1, read on the forward strand.
ATGCATTATTTCATGAATACCAGCAAATATCTGGTGCTGCATTTAATGCTATGGATTTTGTGATTTCTCAACGTTGTAAACTCAATAAATTAACGTTTATCGACGCCACTCATTTACGTGAGGAAGAACATGAAAAATATCTGCAGATGGGGAAGAAGTATCATGTTCCAGTGATTGCAATGGTCTTGAATATTTCAGAAACGGAATTGATGAGACGGGATATGGAGCGGGCTTTTCCTCGTGGCCGAAACCGAATCAAGCAGCAATATCAACATTTTAAAAATACACTTCGCTTCATTAAAAAGAAGCCATATCGCCGAGTTTACATACTAGGTGAAGATGAGTTGGAAGTTTTAAATATAAGTCGTTTAGAAAACCCGTTATTCATTGATGTAGGTACGGGAATAGATTTCATAGGGGATGTTCACGGCTGCTATGATGAATTTATGGAACTGTTATCAAAGCTTGGATATCAGGAAAACGAAGAAGGTTATTACATCCACCCTGAAGGAAGGAAAATTCTTTCTCTAGGTGATGTGGTGAGTCGGGGACCAAAGTCGATAGAGACATTGAAATTTTTCCAAAGGCATGTGGCTAATGGGCATGCTTATATGATTGACAGCAATCACGGCTGGAAAATTGCCCGCTGGCTTGACGGAAAAAATGTAAAGATGGCACATGGTGATGAAAATGTGGCTGCTGAATTTGAAGAATATGAGCGTAAATACGGTGGTGAGGCTGCCGAGGAGTTAAAGGCACAAATAAAAGAGTTACTTTTACAAGCGAAATCTCATTATATTATTCGAAAAAATGAGGTTAATACTGTTGTAGCTGTTCATGCTGGAATCAAGGACCATTATATTGGCAAGCAGTCGCCCCGTATTTCTGATTTTTGCCGGTATGGTGATAGTGAGGGGCTTGATCAGAATGGTAAGCCAATCCGAAAAGACTGGTCGGTCTCCCATAAATCAAGTGAACTGATTCTTTGGGGGCATGATCCAAAGCCACAGCCATTGCTGGTTAACAACACACTTAATATTGACCAAGGTGTAGTCTTCGGTGGCAGTTTAACCGCTTATCGTTATCCAGAAAAACAATTTGTTTCGGTCAAGGCGAAACAGGATTATGCGAATGTTCCCGACAATCCATTGAAGGAATGGGAGCTCAAAAGGCTTGCACCTCCGAACATCATGAAGTTTCTTGAAGGATACTCTGTGCTCACGGAGAACTACGGCGAGATCATGATTTATGATGATGGCTTGAAACCAGCTTTAGATGATCTATCGCATTACACCTTGCCCCTTGAAGACATCGTCTATCTTCCGCCAACGATGAGTCCGACGCCAAAACCGTCTCGTCTGGAAGAATACCTCGAGCATCCGATGGAGGCGTTCGAATACTATCAAAACAATGGTGTCGATACAATGGTCGTGGAAAAGAAACACATGGGCAGCAGGGGCATTTTATTTTTATTTAAAAATAAAGAAATTGCCAAGGAGTATGTTGGCAGGGAAACATTAGGAACCATCTATACGCGTACAGGGAGAGCATTTTTTCAAAAGGAACTGCAAGAACAAGTGGTTAGTGTCTTGAATGAAGATTTAGTAAAAAGTGGTTATTTTGAGAAGTACAATACTGATTTTGTCTTGCTTGATGCAGAAATCCTGCCATGGAATTTGAAGGCGAAAGATCTGATTTTAAACCAATATGCGCATGTTGGTGAAATGGCACTGCTTGATCGACTTAAATTAAAGGATTCACTGGAGCAAGCTCTTGATAGCGGGAAGGATGTTTTAAGCTGGGTACAGGAAAATGATGTGGGGATCGAAAATGCCAGAGTTTTTAATGAGGTATATCAGAAATATTGTTGGGAAACACAAGGATTGGAAGGAATACAAATCGCCCCATTTCACACATTGGCTCACAGCTCGGAAACGTTTTTTGACAAGCCGCACACTTGGCATATGGAGAAAAATAAAGAATTCGGCGGGATTTCCCGTTTGTTTTTAGAAACAGAATACCGAATTGTAAATGATGAAGCCTCGATGAAAGCGGCGATTGAGTGGTGGGGAAAAATGACTGAGGATGGTCATGAAGGATTTGTTGTGAAACCAGAATCGTATATTACACGCCACAAAGGAAAACTACTCCAGCCTGCAATAAAAGTAAGGGGTCGCAAGTATTTGCATATCATTTATGGAATCGATTATTTGCTTCCTGAAAATTTGTCTCGATTAAAGAAACGGAATGCAGGCAAAAAGCAGCGCAATGCATTGAAGGAATTCGCTCTTGGTGTAGAGGGTGTTACCCGATTCGTAAAAAGAGAATCATTGGAACGTGTTCATGAATGTGTGTTAGGAATTCTAGCATTAGAAGCAGAACCCATTGATCCAAGATTATAGGGTAGTTAAACGAACTGGCTTGTTCCAGTTCGTTTTTTTCATCAAAAGAGCCATAATCTATGCGATTTCCCCATATGATGTAGGTAAAAAGGAGTGTGAGTGGTATGGGTGTACATGTGGTGGGAACGGGGGATAATTTGTGGGTAATTTCAAATCAGTATGGTGTTCCGATCCAAACGATTGTGAAGCTCAATGGACTGCCATCAGCAAGTACCCTCGTACCAGGTCTCGCCTTGTATATCCCAGACAACCAACTGCCAATCCGCTCCTATCAAATAAAAACGGGTGACCAAATTTGGGAAATAGCACAGAAGTTTAGAACGGACACTTCGTCGATTTTAGCGGCCAATCCTGGCATAAATCCAAATCAGCTTTTCGTTGGTCAAATCATTTATATTCCCTCACCAGTAAAATTAAAAATCGCAACATTAGGGTTTATTGTACCATCTGGGGACAGTGCGGTTCTTTCAATATTAGATTCACTCGCCGGACAATTAACGTATTTAGCCGTGGTAGCGTATTCATTTACGACCGAAGGCTATGCCTATAACTTGATTGAGGATTCAGCGATTATTGCGCGGAGTAAACAATTGAATATCACTCCACTAATGATGATTCGTAATTTTACAGGATTAGATTTTAGCGCTGAGCTTGCCGGTAAGGTACTAGCCAATCCGGTTTATCGCAGGAATTTGGTTCAGAGTATTGTGAATTTGACAAAGCAGAGAGGGTTTGGCGGGGTTAGTATCGACTTTGAATTTATACCACCTCTCCAGCGTAATGACTTTAATGTATTTTTAAGAGAATTAAAGAATGCTTTGGGAGAGTTAATACTTCATGTAAATGTACATGCGAAAACGGCAGACCTCCCGACCAATCGAATTGTCGGGGCATATGATTATGCAGCGATAGGGAATGCAGCAGACATCGTGGCTGTTATGACGATTGATTATGGTTACCCAGGCGGACCGCCGGATCCGATTGCTCCTGTCTGGTGGATGGAGGAAGTGGTTCAATACGCTCTTACGCAAATCAATCCTCGTAAACTGCAGATTGCTATACCGCTTTATGGATATGATAAAGTCGTAGGGACGAATACCACGCGTGCCATGTCAATTGTGGCGGCCCAGAATCAAGCCATTGCGACAGGTTCAACCATTGAATTTGATCAAAGGTCCAGGTCCCCATGGTACCGGCATTGGAGCGCGGGGGTAGAACAGGTCGTTTGGTTTGAGGATATTCGAAGTTTTATAGAAAAATATCGGTTAATCGATGTATACCAGTTGTCAGGGACTACTTTTTGGCAGATAAGCTTGCCGGCTCCGCAGAATTGGGCTTATTTGAGTAAGAATATTACTGTTTTGAAATAGTGTTCTCGCGAATTACGGATATATTTATTTTTTCGAGAAAATTTACCTTTGAATAGGAAAAAAAGTACGTTTATTAGGAAACACTTATTGAAAAACAAGAAAGTTGGAAACAGATTTTGCTGAAACGATTAAATTTGATTATTTTAATATGCTTGATTGCACCACTATTACCACAAACACAGCCAGTCCTTGCGGTGGACAATTTGGCACAGCAATTAAATCAACTTTTAAATGAAGACCCCGATTTACAAGGGGCAATCGCTGGAGTGAGTATACGGAATGCTACTAACGGCGAGGTCTTATATGATCATTTAGGAGATGTTCGCCTGCGACCAGCATCGAATATGAAGCTTTTCACGGCTGCCGCTGCCTTATCGGTGTTAGGGGAAGATTACACCTTCAAAACAGAAGTACTGACGGATGGGACCATAAAAAAGAAAACCCTGCAAGGAAATCTGTATTTAAAAGGAAAGGGCGACCCTACTCTCTTAAAAGAAGACTTTGATAAAATGGCGGCCGAACTCAAAACAATGGGGATTCAAAATATCACCGGTCACTTAATTGGTGACGATACATGGTATGATGATATCCGTTATTCGGTAGATTTGCCGTGGAGTGATGAACAAACGTATTATGGTGCACAAATATCCGCTTTAACGGCTTCACCAACAAATGATTATGATTCGGGTTCGGTAATGATTGAGGTAAAACCGGGTAAACAAGAAGGTGATAAGGCGGAAGTTTTCGTTACTCCAAATACTGACTTCGTCAAAATCATTAATCAAACCGAAACGGTTCCTGAGGATCGAAAAAAGAAGCTGACCTATGAACGGGAGCACGCCAAAAACACGATTACGATAACGGGGACGTTACCTGTTACATCTAAAGGTGAAAAGGAATGGATTGGTGTCTGGGAACCAACTCGGTATGCGCTAGCACTTTTTAAACAATCGCTCACAGAACAAGGCATACGACTTTCTGGAAAAGTAAAAACCGGAACCATTCCAACGGAAGCTGAAATCGTACATACCCATCACTCGATAAAGCTTTCGGAATTACTTGTCCCGTTTATGAAACTGAGCAACAACGGGCATGCTGAAACCTTGGTAAAAGAGATGGGAAGAGTAGTAAAAGGGGAAGGCAGTTGGGAAAAGGGTCTCGAGGTTATGGAAGCAGAACTAGCCAAATTCGGGATCAATACGGAAACATTGGTCCTTAGAGATGGTTCCGGAATATCACATGTCAATTTAGTCCCTGCGGCGCAGCTTTCTCAATTGTTAGTTGCCGTCCAGCAGCTATCTTGGTTTCCTGCTTTTCTTCATTCATTGCCTGTAGCTGGTGTCAGTAAAAAAATGGAAGGCGGCAGCCTACGAAGCCGGCTGAAAGGTCCTGATGTAAAAGGGAAGGTATTTGCAAAAACGGGTACTATTTCTACAGTAAGTACCATATCAGGGTATGTTACCACCAAAAGCGGACAAACCTTGATATTTTCTATTATGTTAAATAATATAATGGACGAGGTTAAAGGTAAAAAAATTGAAGATAAACTGATTTCAATTATAGCCAATCATTGATGAGTTGTATTCATTTCGATACAACTCTTTTTTCTGTTAAAATATAGGTAAAATTACATAAATAAGGGGAACGGATATGAAAACACTTAATGAACGGAGTAGAGGCTGCCTGATTGGCGGTGCGATTGGCGACGCCTTGGGATGGCCAGTCGAGTTTATGAGTCTAGATGAAATCAAACGGAAATACGGTCCCCAGGGGATTAAGAATCTTGTAAAAGGGAGAAGTAATCTTGTAGAGATCACCGATGATACCCAAATGACGATTTTTACAGCAGAAGGGATCCTGCGCGCAGAAAATAGAGGAAGAAATAGAGGAATTGTCCATATTCCTGCAGTGATTCATCGAAGCTATTTGCGCTGGCTTGATACGCAAGGAGTGGGCAGCGACGTTGAAAAGGACGGCTGGATCCATACAATTGAAGGGTTACATACAAGAAGAGCACCCGGGAATACCTGTTTAGATGCACTGACGTCTGGGAAAATGGGGTCCATGGAAGAACCACTCAATAATAGTAAAGGCTGCGGAGGTGTGATGCGGACCGCACCTGTTGGTTTAGTTTATAAGAAACAAGAGTCATTTAAGCTTGGCTGTGAGAGTGCGGCGATTACACACGGGCATCCAAGTGGCTACCTTTCTGCTGGAATTCTTAGTTTTATCGTTGCAGCTATCTTGGAGGGGTTAGACCTAGAGACAGCGGTAGAACAATCATTAGAAGAGTTAAAATTATACCCATCTAGCAAGGAATGCAGCGATATTATTGAAAAAGCAATTACGTTAGCGAAATCAGAAACACCTGATATTCAAGCAATCAAAAGTCTGGGAGAGGGCTGGATAGGGGAGGAAGCGCTGGCAATTTCCATCTATTGCGCTTTAAAATATCAAACTGATTTTGAAAAAGCTGTGATCACTGCTGTGAATCATAATGGAGATAGCGATAGTACAGGAGCGATTACCGGAAATATTTTAGGAGCTTATCTTGGTATTAATGGGATTCCACAAAATTGGGTTAGCGAAGTAGAGTTATCTAAAGAATTGACGCAGCTAGCTGATGATTTAGCTAAGACCTATGAAAATAACGATGAATGGCACCAAAAGTATCCAGGCTGGTAACGAAAAAACAGACTTTTCGTAAGTCTGTTTTGAAAAGGTATTTTTCTCGGCATAATTTTATTTTCTATGTTTCCTACCTACCGATTTTTTTTATTAACTATTGAAAATGCTATTTGAGGACTAATCACACGCGCCGCCAGAAGGATTCGTCCTCAATCGGGGGTCTTGAGGACAAATCGTAAGTCTCAGCGAGAAGGATTTGTCCTCAATCGGGGGTCTTGAGGACAAATCGTAAGTCTCAGCGAGAAGAATTGGTCCTTAATCCGGGGTCTTGAGGACAAATCGTAATGCGCCGCCATAAGGATTTGTCTTCAATCCGAGGTCATGAGGACGGATCCTACGCGCCTCCTATATCAGAAAAACTGCCTACATAGTTAAAGTTATAAAAAGGCTGTCGAGACTTTCTCGACAGCCTGAACAGACTTTTCGTAAGTCTGTTTTTTCTATGTTAAAGCGCTTCTTAAGGCTTCAATTGCCTTCAAAACCTTGTGCTTATTTTCTTCTGTATTCCTATGATTTCTTGCATGAAGCAGAACAGGTCGAACAGATTCAACTGACCTGCCAAACTCATTCATCCAATCATATCGAGGGACCATCCATGTGTGAAAATGATGAGTAGTATCTTCGTTATAAAAGTAATAAATATAGTCAATTCCTAACACTTCGCGCTGTGCTTTTCTGATTGACGTCATAATATTAATATAATCTAATCGTTCTTCATCCGTCAGTTCATCCAAACATTTTATATGTCTTTTCGAAGCTAATATGACTAACCCTTCAATCGGATAGGCAACATCCTGATGAGCATGGAAATGCTTTGTCTCGATAATAACGCCACCATCAGGTTCAATCAGCCCACTAGTTAAAGCGCAACTTAAACATTCGACTTCTACTGTTTTGCCATTTGATAATGTTATTTTTCTCATCTATTTCCCCTCCCGCAAGTATCCTGAATTATCTTACAACACCTGCAGTAAAAAGAATAGTTTAAACTCATTATGCAAAATCTAACACTAAAAATGGTGGGATACGATGATTTTCGGCTGTCATGTAAGTATTAGGAATGGTTATTCGGGAGCGGCAAAACGAGCGGCATCATTTGGAGCAGCTGCTTATCAATATTTTCCAAAGAACCCGAGAAGCCTTTCGGTAAAGGATTTTGACCGAGGGGATGCCGCAAGCTGTAAAGAGTTTTGTCAGCAGCATAACATTATATCAGTTGCACATACTCCATACTCTACAAGCTTAACCCCTTCAGAGGATAAAAAGGAATTAACGATAAGTTCGCTGATAAATGACCTAGAAATAGCTGACGCATGTGGCTCAGTTGGCGTGGTTGTCCATTTTGGCAGTCAAATTAGTAAAACAGACCCGCTGGCAAGTTATCATTTAATGCTTGAAATGCTAAATTCTGTTCTTAGTCAATGGAACGGTGATTGTTTACTATTAATTGAGAATAACGCTGGAACAAAGGGAGCTCTCGGCACGACCTTTGAGGAATTAGTGCAGATAAGAAATCTAGCTGATAATCCGGAGAAAATAGGTTTTTGCCTCGACACCTGCCATTTGTTTGCAAGTGGACTTTGGAATGGGGAAAATACCGAAGAATTTTTCGCCAAAGGTCAAGAATTAGCTTATTTTGAACACCTAAAAATCATACATTTAAACAATTCTAAGTATCCAACCGGGTCCAAAAAGGATCGTCATGCCAATATTTTTCAAAATGGTTTAATTAAGGAAGAATCTCTTCAGGGTATTGTTACCTACACGATTATTAAGGATATTCCGTTTGTATTAGAAACTCCTGATGATGAAGGGATCAATCACAAGGAAGAAATTAGTCAACTCTATCAAAAATGGGATAGTTAAATAGTCAGAATAAACGTATAATGAAAGAAATAAGTAAACATATTGGCAGGGATAGCGATGAAACAATTGAAAAAAGGACAAATACTATCAGAACGGTTTGAGGTAGCCTTTAATCAAGTGCATGATGCGATGAAGGACATAGTCAAAATTAATGATGATAGATTTGTAGTATTGGTAAAGGTTGGAGCAAAGAAATATCAAATCATTGAAACCTTTAAAAAGGACCTAGAGCAATATGCGAAACTAAGGAATGCCATTGTCCATGAAAAAATGCAAATTGGCTATTATATCGCCGAACCAAATGCGAAAGTGGTTGAGCATATAGAGAAAATTGCCAATGTCTTTAGCCGTCCGAATTATGCTTTGTCGATTGCAACCAAAAATGTGCTTTATTTTGACTATAACGATAGTATCCTAAAAGTGACGGAGGCGATTCGTCAGTATAATTATTCGAAATTTCCTATTTATAAAAATAAGGAATTTGCTGGTCTTTTGACAGCTAGCTCGATTGTAAAATGGATGGCACAAAACATGGTAAGCTCATCTGTAAATTTAGACGATACACATATATACGATATTATGAAGTACGAAAAAGACCATCCAATTGACTTTGTTGCGAAAAGCACCAATATCTTCGATGTGGAAACGATTTTTGAAAAGTCTCATAAGGTAAAAAAGAAACTTGAAGGTGTTATCATTACCGAAAACGGAAAAACAGATGAAGCTCCACTCGGAATAATCACTCCGTGGGACTTAATTGAGATTGATTACACAGTCGATTAAAAAGTAAAGGAGCAAACCAAAATGGGTTTGCTCCTTTACTTTTATTGTTCAGCTAAGCACCTAGCGCTTTCGCTTTTCTTATTGCATATCGTCAAAATTAAACTCACTTAATTGATCCATATGGCTGGCAATCAGTGCGATAATGGTGCTTGCCTCTTCTTTACTGAAAATAAAATGAGATTCATCTTTGATTAATTCATCATCGGTGGTCCAAATCCGGTTTACTCTTTTTAGCACTCCGTCACCGGTTTCTGGGACAACGCCAAATTGATATGTTACTTCGACTTCATCCTCATGTTTGAAGGCCGTTACCTCAGGCGTGTTCCATTCTACATCAATTTCTTCAAAGATATCATCTTCATTTACTTGCTGTGCTTCATAATACTCTTCTTCATCATCAACTTCGACCATTTCATAATAGTCGTCACTGTCCTCATAGACTTCGTCCGAAGTAAGATAGACTCCGTCATCGGTGTAATGATCATCATCGTTCATATAATCATGAAGACTAGCGTGTACTTCGTCGACGATTTCTTCTATGTCCGAAAGGATGACTTTAGCAGTATGCCCACTGTCAACATCAAAGGTATCGATGTAAAATTCTTCGTTCCCCGGGTCAAAGAACAATGTGCAAAAATAGTCTCTATCGACATCTTCTGTATGAACATCTTCCGTCTCTACAAAAAATTCGATCCTCGGGTGTTTGGCAGCTCGCTCTATTGACATTTGACCAACCTGATCATATTCTTCACAAATAGATTCCAGGTGATCCTGAAGCTCGCCACAAACTCTGTCAAACCATTCTAACGACATTAACATCCCATCCTTTCAAGGTAATCGTGGTTATTATCTCCAACAAGTTATGTTTAATCCATGCATTTTTGTAAATTCATGGATATTTTTGTCAACACTAATTTTAATAGTGATATAATAATGGAAGATTGTGGATTACAAGACAGACCGTGCAAAAAGGAAAGAGGATTATGAAAGACTGCAAGCTTTTTATAGCACGCAGCTGTCCTTCTATAAACAGGCATGGGAAGAATTAACGAAAGAAAAGGTGAGCGGAGAAAGTCTTTATTTCCTTGAACCCAATACGATAGTCCACTTTTAAAAGGAAAAATTCCTCATTTTTAAAAAAATGGGGAATTTTTTTCGTTACTTATATTCTAGTTCATATTGTTCAATCCGTTCTCTGATAAAATCAGGAACAGGACATGTTTTTTTTGTATCGGGGTCAACGCTGACGTAAATAATTTCAGCCAGGAGTACCGGCTCCGGTTCGTCTTCTCTCGTAATCATAAAATTCATCGTCATGCTTTTGTGTCCAACTCTTTCCATCCTGCACCAAACTGTGAGCCAGTCATTTAAGAATGCTGATCGTTTATACTCAAGTGTTGATTTTGCTAGAACAAAGTCAAACTGTTCATCGTGTTGAAGAAGCTGCTGGAAATATTCTGTGACGGCTACATCAATATACGTTAAGTAATGTGAATTAAAAACAATCTTTTGCCCATCAATTTCCGAATAACGCACCTTTAATCGATGTGAGAAACGATAGTCTACCATTCTAGGCCCCTTTCTTTATTTCACTAAAGCACTTTCCTCTTCGGCTAATTCCTTTACCCGCTCAACAAATTTAACCACGGTCTTATCACCGGCAAACCATAAGAATAATTTAAATATCGCTTTTAATGGTTTATTCGTGGTTGTGTATTTAAATCGTGTTTTATGTTCATTTATTTTTGTTACTTCATATCCAGCGGTAATTTCAAAAATGTTGGCTAAGGTGAATCCAACTTTCAATTTCTTATGGTCAGGTGCATTCAAGTATTCTAATGTTTCAACATCATACTCTTCAATCCGTTTACCTTCTTTATACTGCTGACGATAGATTGTTCCAACGCCTTCTTCTGTTACTTTCACGGGTGTATGACCAACGACCTGCGGCATGATTTTTTGCATTTTTTCTAAAGAACCATCAAACAAATCCCAAATCTTTTCGATAGGGGCATTAATCTCAATTTCTTTAGTCCATTCTTTCATCAAGAACACCTCTTATATATAATTATTTTTAATTTTTCGAGAAAATAACATGTTGAATTAATATTCTATTTATTCGCCAGAAATCCTTTCAGTTTGCTCACTTGTTTTCATGCTTACCTTTTTGGGTTGAAAATAAATTTAGTTTCTAGGATTAATCATTTGATTTATCGTATCAATAATTAGAAAATTAAAAACATATGAAACAACGAAGGGAATGAAACAACTTTGGGTTCTTCTTTAAATAATTCGATTGATAATCCAGGAACGATCACACGTTCCAAGCGATTATGGATCGCGATGGTGCTAGGTTCTTTAGCAGCCTTCGGTCCATTATCCATAGACATGTATTTACCCGCTTTGCCCATACTGGCAGATTTCTTTCATACGAGTCCGTCTTTTATTCAACTTAGTCTGACGTTTTTCCTGCTAGGACTATCGTTAGGTCAGCTGTTTGCTGGACCAATCAGTGATATTAACGGGAGACGGAAGCCTCTTTTAATTGGTTTAATTATCTATGCTGTTGTATCAATCTTATGTGTATTCAGTCCGTCAATTTGGACATTTATTTTGCTGCGTTTTATACAAGGGCTGGCGGGTTCAGTGGGGATGGTTGTCTCGAGGGCGATTGTGCGCGATTTATATTCTGGAACTGAATTAACGAGATTCTTTGCGCTTCTATCTTTAGTAAATGGTGCAGCGCCTATTCTAGCTCCAGTAGCCGGTGCGCAGCTCCTTAGGTTCGTTCCGTGGCAAGGTGTATTTATTGTCCTAGGCATAATCGGATTTGCAATGTTTTTTGTTGTCCTTCTCGGATTACATGAAACACTACCCAATGAGAGACGATTACGCGGAGGAATTAAAAATACCCTTCTGACTTTTCGTAAACTAATTTTTGATCCTAGTTTCATTGGATACGCTTTTTCACAAGGGCTCGTTACTGGCGCAATGTTTGCTTACATCTCAGGTTCCCCCTTTGTGGTGCAGAACATATATGGGGCTTCGCCGCAAATTTTCAGCCTTATTTTTGCAATCAATGGGTTAGGTATTATGATTGCCAGTCAAACTACGGGTAGATTAGCTGGGAGAATTCCAGAATCAAGGCTATTAAACTTCGGATTAAGTATGTCCTTGTTCGGCAGTGTGGCCTTGTTAATTCTTATTTTGGTTCAGGCAAATTTGTGGATGATATTAATTCCATTATTTCTGGTGGTATCCAGTGTTGGCATTGTGAATACAGCCGGATTTTCACTCGCCATGCAAAAGCAAGGCAAAAATGCAGGTAGTGCCTCAGCACTCCTTGGTGTACTTTCCTTTGCATTCGGCGGTATAACTTCCCCTTTAGTTGGCATAGGAGGCGAAGAAACGGCCATCCCAATGGGACTTGTTATCGTAATCTCCTCAATCGGTGCAGGTGTTTCTTATATTTTTCTTGTACTTAGAAAAACGAGGCAAAATGACGCTTAATTTAAGAATCCCCTGGACCAGAAGCGAAGGAGTACTTTGAGAATTGGTTAAGTGGTAAGGAGCCTGAATTTAAACAATAAATTAAGAGAACCGCCTCCTGCTTTAGGGGCGGTTCGTTACTTTGTAGATATATTCCAAAATTGTGTAGATAATTTAAAAAGTGTGTAGATATAAGATCAGTTTGTGTAGATATTCGGAAAAATGTGTAGGTATTAGTAGGTTTTATGTAGATATTGTGAAAAACCTCCATATTAAACATCAAAACTAACCGGAATATCTCTCTTTTGTTTTGTAAAGTCGCTGTAGAACCTGATTACCATTAGGACGGTAAAAAACATCATAGATGGAATGAGATAATAAAGGATCTCTGAGAGTAAGGATTCATTAACAGCCTCTTTAACCATAAAAACAGAGGTGCCTGGGCTGCCGACCATTCCGAAGAAAAGGCCATAAGCCACATTTAACCCATAGTGAATACCCGTATTGGCCCAGATGGAACCAGTTTTATAGAATGCATAAGTCAGAGAAAGTCCTAAAATCACAGAAAAAATAAAATTACTTAAACTGAAGCCTGCATACCAGTAATCATCGAGAGCGTATAACAAAATACTAATCGAGAAGACCCACCCGACGTGTAATTTATCTTTTAAGAGATTAATGACAAAACCCCTTACAATCAAATCATTAATGAATGAACCGATGAAAAACCCCACTATTATCATTAATAAAGGCATTAGTAATTCCGCTGGCTCACTGAAACCAATCCATATTAGATCACCACTAAGTAACTGAATTCCAAACATCAGCATCCAAAAACTAAAACCAATCCAAAAACTAATCTTGAAGTTTTTTATCCAGCCTGGATGGAATACTAGTCCCATTCCTTTTAAACCGTTCAACCCAACCCATTTTGCGATAAAATAAGCAAGTGGAAAGAAAACCAGATAAGCACCGAATTGTAAGAAGGGATTGCCAAGGTGTGAAGGGACAAAGACAAAGTATAAATCAAGCGCTAGGAAACCAACCACAGCTTTTGTAAGTTTAGTAATGGTAACAACCCCTTACAAGAATAATAAGTTAATTTTATCATTAGTAGGTAATTTTAACCATTTGTATGTAAGCATGATTTTTAAGTTTTCTTCAAGGCTGTGATACTATGAGAAGGAATCGAAGAAAAAGAGGTGTAACCATGAAAATTGAAGTATGGTCTGATTTTGTCTGTCCATTTTGTTATATAGGAAAGGCTCGTTTAGAGGAAGCATTGTCTCAATTTCCACATCGGGACAGTGTTGAAATAGAATTTAAAAGCTTTGAGTTAGATCCTAACGCTCCACCCTATAGTGGGAAAAGTATCCATGAATCACTAGCTTCGAAATACGGGATGAGTATTGAACAAGCAAAGCAAATGAATCAGAATGTAGGTCAGCAAGCTTCTACAGTTGGATTAACGTTTAATTTTGATAACATGAAACCAACGAATACCTTTAACGCTCATCGCTTGGCGAAATTCGCGAAAACACAAGGAAAAGAAGGTGTTATCACCGAAAATCTTCTTTATGCCTACTTTACGGAATCGAAAAATGTGGGTGACACCGAAACGTTAGCGGATATCGCGGAGGCATCAGGACTTAACCGCGAAGAGGCATTAAAGGTTCTTCAAGATGAAAAAACTTACGCTAATGATGTTCGTATCGATCAGTCGATCGCACAGCAATATCAAATTACCGGTGTTCCGTTTTTTATCATTAATCAAAAATACGCGATTTCGGGTGCACAGCCAACATCTACATTTGCAGGAGCACTGCAAAAAGTATGGGAAGAAGAAAATCCAGCTCCAGTTTTTCAAGACCTTTCAACTGTGAGTGCAGAAGATGCAAGCTGTGTAGATGGCAACTGTATGATTCCAGAGAAAAAAGAATAGCTTTTTGATAACTGCATCTTTTGGGTGCAGTTTTTTCTCGTTGGATGGGTATGGCATAAATACGGTATTTCCAGGCAGTTTACCCTACCAATGTAGGATTTTTGAATAAGTTGTTCTCGCAATGAAATAATAGTCGTAAACAAGGTAAGGAGCTAACATCGATGAACGTATTAGTGGTTGGAGCTAATGGGCAGGTAGGTAAAATTCTTGTTAATCAACTCAGAGACAGTGAAGAACATACAGTCAAAGCGATGGTTAGAAAGGAAGAACAAGCTGAGGCTTTTAGGAAAATGGAAATCGAAGTAGCTGTGGCTTGTTTAGAACAAAGTGTAGAGGATATTGCTCAGGCTGCAAGAGGCTGTAATGCTATCATATTTACTGCAGGCTCTGGCAGGAATACGGGGTATGATAAAACACTGTTAATTGATCTTGATGGTGCTGTGAAAACAATTGAAGCGTCTGAAAAAGTCGGAATTAAACGCTTCATAATGGTCAGCGCAATTCAGGCACATAGGCGAGAAAACTGGCATGAGAAAATGCAACCTTATTATGCTGCTAAATACTATGCCGACAAAATGCTTGAACAAAGTGAATTGACCTACACGATTATTCGACCTGGCGGGCTATTGAGTGAACCAGGAACGGGGATGATAACAGCTGCAAGTGATATAAGAGGCGGAAAGATACCGCGTGAGGATGTGGCAAAAACCATTATCCATTCCTTAACCGAAGAAAATACATATTATCAATCATTTGACCTCATTTCAGGTGATGTTCCCATTGAAAAGGCACTAAAGATTCTCTAATACGATTCCTAACCATATCACTTCGAAAAACACAATATTTTATGCTAAACACTAAAGGCATTTGAACTCTCAAATGCTTTTTTCGTTGAAAATGGTTTTAATTTTTCCTCCAAAAAATATAGTAGGTAGGAGCAGATGTCCCGTTTTTGAAACTTTTCTGCCAGCCGCTCGTAAAAACTATAAAAGCAATTTATCATTTATTGGAGGATATTATGGAGTTATGGATTAAAGAATTTATTGAACAGTTTGGGTATTGGGGAGTGTTTCTCCTTATTGCACTTGAAAATATATTCCCTCCTATTCCATCGGAAGTGATACTTACGTTTGGTGGCTATATGACGGCTCAAACCCAACTGACTGTTCTTGGAGTTATTGCATTTTCCACGTTGGGGTCTGTGTTTGGTGCTATCATTCTTTACCAACTTGGAGCAATCTTAAATGTTAAAAAATTGGAGAGAATGATTGAACGTTATGGACGGGTTCTCCGTTTAACAAAAGAGGATCTATATCGAGCAGACTCATGGTTTGATAAATATGGAATTTGGACCGTCTTTTTCTGTCGGTTCATTCCTCTCATTCGCAGTCTCATTTCAATCCCTGCAGGAATGGCAAAAATGAACTTTTGGCTGTTCATTACTTTTACAACGCTGGGCACCATCATTTGGAATACAGTATTGATAAATCTGGGAGCACGAGTAGGAGAAAACTGGGAAGTTATTGCGGAAAGAATGGACCAATATTCAAATTATTTATATGTACTATTATTTATTCTTCTTATCTTCGTCATTGGATGGCAGAGAAAAAGAAGAAGATACTAGTAAAAACTACGGATTAATTCTGTTGAGAGGGTTTTTGCCATGAATATTACGTCTATATTATTAGGCTTACTGCTGGTATTGAATATCATGTTGGCCCTCGTTGTTATTTTTCAAGAAAGAAGGGACGTTGGTTCTACGTGGGCCTGGTTATTAGTTCTATTTTTCATTCCAATCCTGGGATTTGTGATGTATCTATTATTGGGACAAAATTTAAGTCGAAAGCGGCTTTTCCAATGGGATGATCTCAAAAAGACAGGTTTTGAAAAAGCATTAGATACACAATTGACTAAACTACGTCTGAATCAATTTTATTATAGAAATGACGTCACAAGGGATAACCATGATTTAATTTACATGCATATGATTAACAATCAAGCTATCTTAACAGAGGACAATGCTGTTGAGATTTTCTCAGACGGTAAAGATAAATTCGAACAGTTATTTAAAGATATAAAAGCTGCTAGAAATTATATTCATATCCAATATTACATTATTAAAAATGATAATCTGGGCAAAAAATTAATCGAGGCACTGACTGTAAAAGCCAGGCAAGGGGTAAAAGTTCGTATCCTTTATGATGAATTAGGTTCGCGGAGTTTGCCGAAAAGGTCATTTAAAGAATTTCGAAAAGCTGGAGGACAAGTGGAAGTCTTTTTTCCATCTAAATTGCGGTTCATTAATCTCCGGATGAATTATCGGAACCACCGGAAATTAGTGATAATTGATGGTAAGATTGGTTATGTCGGGGGTTTCAATGTTGGTGATGAATACTTAGGGCTGAATAGTAAATTTGGCTATTGGCGGGATACCCATTTGCGGATTCAAGGTACCGCTGTGTATGCTCTCCAGACTCGTTTCATCCTCGATTGGAACCAAGCTTCAGATGACCATGATGTTGACTATGTTCCCAATTTATATCCTGAAGATATTTCTCATGGAAATATCGGAATTCAGATTGTAACAAGCGGACCTGATTCTGAGTTTCAACAAATTAAGAATGGTTATATAAAAATGATTATGTCCGCGAAGAAATCCATTTATATACAAACGCCTTACTTTATCCCTGATACAAGTTTATTAGATGTCCTTCGAATTGCCTGCTTATCCGGAGTGGAAGTTAATATTATGATTCCTGATAAACCTGATCACCTATTTGTCTACTGGGCAACGTTATCACATGTTAGTGAATTATTAAAAGTTGGTGCAAAGGTATATATTTATAGAAATGGTTTTATCCACTCAAAAATGATCGTTGTGGATGAAGAAATCTCTTCTGTTGGAACTGCTAATATTGACTATCGAAGTTTTAGACTGAATTTTGAAGTAAATGCCTTTTTGTATGATGAAGGAGTTTCTAGAAAACTAACGGAAACTTTTAAAGAGGATATTAAGGTGTCGATGTTACTGACTTTTGAAGGTTATCAAAAACGTTCTCTGGAAATTCGCCTTAAAGAGTCTGTTTCTAGATTACTATCTCCTATTTTATAAGAAAGTGATTCAACGTTTAATGGTTATTATCCACATGCACAATGAAAAAAAGCCTATTCTTTATGGGTAGGCTTTTTTAATTTTTAGAATTTCTTTATAATAAGTTTTTTGGGGAAATAGTAATAGTAAATGTATCTTGGAGGATTAACAATCAATGAAGGAAATAACCTTAGGGGTAGGTCTTGCAATTGAAATAGCTTTGATCATCGCTACTATATTGATCATTTCTTCCCATCTTCGGAAAAATTCTAGAAATAATACTAACATTCAACTAAATGAACAATATTATAAATCTCTATTTGAAGAAAATCCTGATGCCATTTTCATCTTTGATTTAAATGGAAAATTTGTTGTTGCAAACAATGCAGTTTCTATTTATGGATATAGTGTTGCAGAATTAATTGATAAACCATTTTCAGGTTTTGTCCTTCCTAATGACTTAGAGAGAGTGACAGCCCACTTTGTCGAGGCAGTAGAAGGAAATGCCACAAATTACGAATGTTCTATATTGGATAAAGAAGGGAAACAAAGGGAGATTAGCGTAACCAATATCCCTATTTTTGTGAATGAAGAGATTGATGGTGTATACACCATCATAAAAGATATTACTAAGCATAAAAAAGCACAGCACGATTTAATGGAGGCTGAAGCTAAGTATCGAAGCCTAATAGAAAACTCTTTAGTAGGAGTTTACATCATGCAAGATGGAAAATTGGTATATGTGAATCCAAGACTTTGCGAAATGTCGGGCTACAAATGTGAAGAGTTAGTAGGTTTAAATGTTTCAGAATTTATTTATCCAGAAGATTTACCTCTAGTAAATGAAAATATCAGTAAACGGTTTAATAATGAAATAGGTACGATTAAATATGAATACCGAGCAATAAGAAAAGATATGAGTGTCATTACCTTCGAATTATATGGTTCAAAGATTGTCTATAATGGCAAAGAGGCAATCATAGGAACAGTTATTGATATCACAGAGAGAAAAAACACTGAAAAAATGATTAAGCACATGGCTTATCATGACCAGTTAACCGATTTGCCTAATCGGTATTTATTACGGGAAAAACTAAATGAAGCGATAATAGCATCAAGTCAAAATAATTGTCGTTTCGCGCTGATTTTTCTAGATTTGGATCGGTTTAAAGCTATAAATGATACGATGGGACATGAAGTCGGCGATAAAGTATTAATTGAAATTGCGGAAAGGCTGAAAGCCTGTGTCAATGAAAAAGATATCATTTCTAGGTATGGAGGCGACGAATTTTCCATTCTGCTGCCTGAATCAGGGGAACAAAGAGCAATTGAAGCTGCACAACAAATCATTACCAAATTATCACTTCCATTAACCTTTCAGCATCACGAATTATTGGTTACTCCAAGTATTGGGATTACCATTTTCCCTACCCACGGTGAAAGCTTAGATACGTTAATAAAAAATGCTGATTTAGCCATGTATCATGCCAAGAGCCTCGGTAGAAATAATTATCAATTCTTTAATGAAGAGTTAAATAAAAAAGCTCAGCATGATTTAGATTTGGAATTAAATTTACGGAAAGCTTTGGAGCAAAATCAATTTGAGCTATTTTATCAGCCACAGGTTAATCTAGAAACCAATCAAATTTATGGTGCGGAAGCATTAATGCGATGGATACATCCTGAAAAGGGGATTATTCCGCCTGATTCCTTTATCCCGTTAGCCGAAGAGACGGGGTTGATTATACCAATGGGTGAGTGGGCAATTAGAACAGCATGCCGGCAAAATCAAAAGTGGCAGGAAGTAGGTTTTTCACCTATCACTGTTTCTGTAAATATCTCAGCCAAACAGTTCTTCCAATCAAATTTAGTTGAGATTGTAGAATCCGCCTTAACCGAAACGGGATTTAATCCAAAATATTTAGAACTGGAAATCACGGAAAGTATAACGATGGATGTTGAACGTTCGATAACAACACTATTGGAATTACAGAGACTTGGGGTCAAGGTCAGTATAGATGATTTTGGTATAGGATATAGCTCTCTAAATTATCTTAAGAGGCTGCCGATTGATAAGCTAAAAATCGACCAATCATTTATTCGGGAATGTCCCCACGACATGAACAGCAATACCCTCGTCAGGACCATTATTATTATGGCGCATCTCCTAAAAATGAAGGTCATAGCAGAGGGAGTGGAAACAGAGGAACA
>NZ_JBDFLL010000001.1:2390000-5002500 GCF_047237705.1 Neobacillus canaveralius
GAGTGTAAAGGCACAAGGGAGCTTGACTGCGAGACCTACAAGTCGAGCAGGGACGAAAGTCGGGCTTAGTGATCCGGTGGTTCCGCATGGAAGGGCCATCGCTCAACGGATAAAAGCTACCCCGGGGATAACAGGCTTATCTCCCCCAAGAGTCCACATCGACGGGGAGGTTTGGCACCTCGATGTCGGCTCATCGCATCCTGGGGCTGTAGTCGGTCCCAAGGGTTGGGCTGTTCGCCCATTAAAGCGGTACGCGAGCTGGGTTCAGAACGTCGTGAGACAGTTCGGTCCCTATCCGTCGTGGGCGCAGGAAATTTGAGAGGAGCTGTCCTTAGTACGAGAGGACCGGGATGGACGCACCGCTGGTGTACCAGTTGTCTTGCCAAAGGCATCGCTGGGTAGCTATGTGCGGACGGGATAAGTGCTGAAAGCATCTAAGCATGAAGCCCCCCTCAAGATGAGATTTCCCATAGCGTCAAGCTAGTAAGAACCCTGAAAGATGATCAGGTTGATAGGTCAGAGGTGGAAGCGTGGTAACATGTGGAGCTGACTGATACTAATCGTTCGAGGACTTAACCAATTTTTTAAAGGCAAACTCGTTTTTACAACTTCTTCTGAAATTATCTAGTTTTGAGGGAATGAAACCTCAACAAAATAGTCTGGCAGCAATGGCGAGAAGGTCACACCCGTTCCCATACCGAACACGGAAGTTAAGCTTCTCAGCGCCGATGGTAGTTGGGACTTTGTCCCTGTGAGAGTAGGACGTTGCCAGGCACAACGAAGAACAACTTGAAAAGGTTGTTCTTTTTGTTTGTCCTGAAGGGCAAACAAAACTTTATATATATAATAAGGAAGAAAGATACATTGATGAGGAAAAGACGTATTAATGTATTATGTGTTAAGATAATATCTAGTTGAGATTTTTAAAAAAGGATAATAGGCTAGTTTTTTAATAGAAGGAAGTGTGTTTATTTTGTCTAGTGCATTATTAGACGACAATATATTAAATAATTTACGTGCTGACTGTGAAAATTGCTTTGGTTTGTGCTGCGTGGCACTGCCTTATGCAAAATCAGCCGATTTTGCCTTTGATAAAGACGGTGGAACTCCATGTCGTAATCTACAATCCAATTATTTATGCGGCATACATAATGAACTTCGGAATAAAGGATTTCGTGGCTGTTCGGCTTATGAATGCTTTGGCGCTGGTCAAAAGGTATCCCAAATCACTTATAATGGTAAGGATTGGCGGGCAAACAAAGAAGTTGCTCAAGAGATGTTTGATGTTTATCCAATTATGCAGCAACTTCATGAAATGCTTTGGTATTTAAATGAAGCATTAACTATAGACGCTGCAAAATCAATCTATAAAGAATTGCATTATTGTCTTATAGAGACTGAAGAACTTACTGTCAAAAGTCCAGAATTCATTTTGAGCATAGATGTGACCGAGCATAGAGCTAAGGTAAACAAATTACTGATACATACAAGCGAATTGGTTCGTCCTCAAGTCACTAATAAGCAAAAAGATACACGGCGGGGAATGGATTATTTAGGGGCAAAGTTGCAGGGCGCTGATTTAAGGGGTGCAAATCTAAGAGGTGCCTTACTAATTGCCGCAGACCTTAGAAATACGGATCTAAGATGGAGTGATGTCATCGGCGCAGATTTTAGGGATGCGGATATCAGTGGAGCAAATCTTACTGGGAGTATTTTTCTTACTCAGGCTCAAGTCAATGCGGCTAAGGGAAACAAACATACTAAATTACCAGGTAAATTAGTAAGGCCAGCCCATTGGGTGCAAGAAGAATAACTTTTAGGATCATTACCTTCATAATAATAAGGAAACATACTTGAATTTTTACTAGTAGTAAGCCTAAAATATAAGAATGGAAAATTTACAACGATATTAAATTGATAAAGTAGGGAAAACACATGATTGCAAAAACAGAAGAAGATATTCAAGCACTGAAAGAAATCGGCAAAATCTGTGCTGAAATTAGAGATGAATTGGTACAAAGAACGGTACCTGGTATAACTACAAAAGAATTAGATGATATAGCTGGCCAGCTTTTCGAGAAGTCTGGTGCCATTTCAGCACCAAAGGGTGAATATGATTTTCCCGGCTACACATGCATAAGCGTCAATGAGGAAGTCGCCCATGGTATTCCTGGGAAGAGAGTCATTAAAGAAGGTGACATCGTAAATATTGATGTATCTGGTTCAAAGAATGGCTACTTCGCTGATACAGGTATTTCCTTCGTAGTAGGTGAAGGAGAGGAAGTCTTAACAAAAATTTGTGATGTGGCTAAATTGGCTTTTGAAGCTGGTCTTAAGAAAGCTAAACCTGGTTCAAAGAAAAGTGGACTTGGTAAAGCCGTCATCCAAACGGCGCGACAGCACGGATTAACAGTCATCATGAACCTAACAGGACACGGAATCGGACGAAGAATTCATGAAGCTCCAGACCATATTTATAATTATCATGATACGTGGGATGACGAACTTTTGAAGGAAGGCATGGTAATCGCATTCGAGCCTTTCATCTCAACCAAAGAAGAGGAAGTTTTTCAAGTTGAAGGTGACGACTGGACATATGTAACTGAAGAAAGTTTTGTTGCGCAGTACGAACATACCATCATCCTAACAAAAAATGGTCCAATCATTACAACGCTGTAGATAGTAATAATAAGTGCCAGCTGCCTTTTGTAGCTGGCACTTTTTCATATTTAGGGGATCATCTATTGATGTTTTGAAGCATAAGAAGTCTTCTCCTTAAATTGAGTAAGCAGTGATATTTAAAATAAGCGGAGAATTTCCGGTTAGACTGCAGAATAGGGATCAGTTCGGGTATATAAACGGAGGTTTTCCGTTTAAGCAAAGCAAAATTACCCATTTTCATGCTTTTCGTGTCAATAGTCGGAATTTTTCCGTCTATTTAAGGTAGTTTCAGTGCTATGTCCTAATTAAGAGAAATTTTTCCGCTTATTTACTAAACCATATGATTCCCTCATCTGGGTCCGTGAGGGTCCGCTCTTTATGGTTGAGGTGAGCAGAATATTGAAGAAGAGGATGCACCGTTATCAAATAATGAAAAAAAGTTGTTAAAGGGAACTGTTTTATAGTTATGAATTAGGTCTGGGTTAGTTCAACAGGCACCAAAAGTGGATATTAAAAATGGCTTAGTCTAGTGAACTAAGCCATTTTACTTTTAATTGCAGGCAGTACAAATTGGATTGCATTATCGGGTTTTACGACAGGTAACGTAACCCGTTACCCGAAGGATCCGCTCATTTTTTATTCCTTATTAAATTTAATCGTACTTCTTACAGTATTTATAGGACGAACAAGTCTTTCGATTTGATCACGTTTTGACTCGAAGAATGGGGGTAATGATAGTTTTTCACCAAGGGTTTCATATGGTTCGTCACCCATAAAACCAGGACCGTCAGTTGCAAATTCAAATAATATTTGAGGAGCCACTCTTGAGTAAAGTGAACCGAAAAAGTAGCGATCCACAAAGCCAGATGTTTGAAATCCAAAGCTCTGCATATTCTGATCCCATTCCTCTAATACGGAACGATCTTCAACCCGGAATGCTGCATGGTGAACCGTACCAAATCCTTGTCGTGCCTGTGGCAGGACCGCATTGTATTCCACCACTACTTGCGCGCCATTTCCTCCTTCACCTACTTCGAATAAGTGAAAGGCTCCTTCTTGAGCTATCTCTTTAAAGAGTAGTACCTTCTCCATCATTTCTTTAAAGTAATCAAAATTAGCTATGCGTACAAAAATAGGGCCTAATCCGGTAATCGCAAATTCCAATGGAATCGGGCCATTTTGCCAAGGTATGCCTGAGGCAACTCCCTCATTGTTTTCATCTGAAATCAATTGGTATTGTTGATCATCAAAATCAACAAACGATAAGGTTTTTTTATTAAATTGGTCCTTTATTCCAGTATGAGTTACGTTCAATCGTTCAAAACGCTCCACCCAATAATCGATTGCTGCGTCATTTGGTACACGGAAGGAAGTTTTTGAAATCTCATTTGTTCCATGTACACCTTTTGGTATTCCAGGAAAATCAAAAAAGGTCATATCTGTTCCTGGGCTACCTGTGTCGTCCGCAAAAAACAAGTGATAGGTTTGAATATCATCTTGATTGACTGTTTTTTTAACAAGACGCATACCTAATACATAAGTAAAAAATTCATAATTCTTCTCGGCACTGCTTGTTATCGCTGTTACATGGTGGATACCTTTTAAGTGGTTCAAATTTATTCCTCCAGTTAAGTGATGTTTAAATTTATTTTTCCCTGCGAAAGCCCAATACACTCCATAGGACAGGGTGATAATTGATATCTTGAAAACATTTATCTCTAATTCGAGATAAACATAACACGGATAAAAACTGCTGTCAATTTCTCTGCCATAATTTGTTCTTAAATTTATCACATTTACAAAGTTTTTTTCTGTACCAATGATGTTAATCACAATCAGACATTTTAAAAGGTGTTATTTTATGTATGAGAATAATTATTAATAGCATAAATAACCAAATTGCGAAGGAGAATTCCAATGAGTGAATTAATTAATAATCGTGAACAATTAACTAATAACCCAAATAAACGTCAAGCTATCTTAAAGCAAATTTTTAAAGATCTCCATGATGGAAAAAATGTTAATGAGGTAAAAGCACATTTTGATGCGTTTATTGGAAAAATTACAATTGAAGAAATTTCACAGCTTCAGCATGATTTTGGTGACCTATCAGTAGAAGAAATGCATCGTTTACATGCAAAACACACAGAAATTTTTAAAGGAGCAATTGAAGACGTAGAAAAAACTAACAAGCCAGAGGAACAACCTGGCCACCCAGTACACACTTTTATATTAGAAAATAAAGAATTAGATAAATTGGTAAATACTCAACTTCAAGTTCATTTAGATCAGTTTGAGTTTGAAGATAACCAAGAAAATGTACTTCTCCTTTTAGAAGACATCAATTTACTACTTGATATTGATAAGCACTATAGTCGGAAAGAGAATTTAATATTCCCTTATTTAGAAACGTACGGCATTTATGGACCAACAAACAACATGTGGCGGATTAACGATTTTATCCGTGACGCCATTAAAGACGCAAGGAAAAAATTAGCCTCTTATAATGGGGAGAAACAGGCTGTTATCGAAGGAATTAAATTTGTCATTCAAGAAGTTATTACCATGATTTACAGAGAAGAAAATATTCTTTTCCCGATGGCATTGAACAATTTTACCGAAGATGAATGGGTGAAAATTGCACGAGAGAGTGACGAAATTGGTTATTGCTTAATTGCACCAACGGAGGTCTGGAAGCCTGAAAGACATGGATTGGATGAAAAAGCAATTTCCGAAGGGTACATTAAAATGGAAACAGGAATATTATCTTTAAAACAGTTGGAGCTGCTGTTAAATCATTTACCTGTAGATCTCACGTTCATTGATCAGGATGATGTGGTAAGATACTTCTCTCATGGTAAAGAAAGAATTTTTGCCCGTACAAAGGCAGTTATTGGTCGTACAGTTCAAAACTGTCATCCGCCAAGAAGTGTACATGTGGTGGAGGAACTTTTAGCTGACTTTAAAGCAGGGAGAAAGGATACAGAAGATTTCTGGATTAAGTTTCGTGATAAATATGTATACATTCGTTATTTTGCTATTAGGGATGAAAGTGGTAAATACATGGGAACACTTGAATTTACGCAAAATATTGATCCTATCAAAGCCATCGAAGGGGAAAAAAGGATTATGTCATAATAATGACGCGTGGGTACCTCCACGATTTCTTATGTTAGATTTTTTGATATTCATTAAACAAAACGCGGATTTGCTTTAAATGATGTGTATTTTTATATAGCCAAAATCAAATACTATAAGTGATATTCCTGTAATATCGCATTTCAGAGTATCCCTATACTAACTATTGAGGTGATTCATTGTGAGTACTCAAGATCATTTGGATCCACATTCTCAAAAGTTCTTTAATAATTGGACAAGGCCTAAGCGTGCTAGTTCTCAGGTAAACGGACATACAAAAATTTCTCAACACAACATTATCACGAGATCAAATGCAAAGGCACATAGGTGGTAAAGGATACATCTGAGTAAAAAGAAAGAAGACGAAATCAGTCTTCTTTCTTTTTGTAAAATAATGTTTGTTGACGTATGGGGAATTTCGAATCCAAGCATATATTAAAAAAATATATCATCATTAAATACATAAATTGGAATAATATTTAAATTGGCTTTTATATAAATCGGAAAAAAAGCAATTCGGAAAAATCGTTAATTCTCTATGAAAAAAGCCTTATAACTACAAGAAAGCGCTTCAATTTTTATAAAAAATAAAAAGTTCTGAAATATTGAAATAATATACTAGACTAATAATGAAAAAAGTACTACAATAACTTATGTTAATTAATTTATCCTATAAACAAATCTCATGGGGTCAAGAAAGATACTAATTTACGATTCTTAGTATCTGAAAATTCAATCAAAGGGGGAAAACACCATGAATAAGAAATTAGCTAGTGTGTTTATGGCTTCTACCATCTTTGCTGGCGTATTAGCAGGATGTGCAGGAGGAGCGAAAGAAGGTTCAGGAGGCAGTAATTCAGATACCATTAAATTGGGTATTAACTTAGAGCTTTCCGGAAATGTTGCGTCATATGGTGAATCAATGTCAAAAGGAATTGAAATGGCTGTTGATGAAATCAATAAAAATGGCGGAGTAGATGGCAAAAAATTCGAGGTTGTAAAAGTAGATAATAAATCAGAAGCAGCAGAGGCTACAAACGGTATTATTAAGTTAACAAGCCAAGACAAGGTAACAGCTGTTATTGGGGCAGCAACAAGCGGTAATACAGTTGCTCAGGCTCAGATTGCGAACGATACGAAAACTGTTCTAATCGCACCAGGTGGTACAAGCCCAACAGTTACTGTAGATGAAAAAGGGAAAGTAAGACCATTCGTTTTCCGTACTTCTTTTATTGATCCATTCCAAGGAACTGTGGCTGCGAATTTTGCATTAGATACGCTAAAAATCAAAGATGCAGCGATTTTCGCTGACAACTCAAGTGATTATGCTAAAGGGTTATCTGACGCTTTCAAAGAAACATTTGAAGCAGCAGGTGGAAAGATTGTTGCGGAAGAAGCTTATGTAGCAAAGGATACAGATTTCCGTGCAACATTAACACGAATCAAGGCAAAAAATCCTTCATTCATCTTTATCCCAGGATATTATGAAGAAGTTGGCTTAATTGTTAAGCAAGCGCGTGAATTAGGAATCGATGTTCCATTAGTCGGTGCTGATGGCTGGGATTCACCAAAGTTAGTTGATTTGGCTGGAGCAGAAGCATTAAATAATACCTACCTAATAAACCATTATTCATCTGAAGATCCAGATGAAAAAGTGCAAAACTTTGTAACAGCATTTAAAGAACAGAACAAAGGCGAAGCACCTAATGCCTTTAATGCACTTGGCTATGACACGGTTTACTTTTTAGCAGATGCGGTTAAGCGTGCAGGCAGCACTGATTCTAGCAAGATTCAGGCAGAATTAGCGAAAACTAAAGATTTAAGCCTTGTTACTGGAGTAGTAACAATTGATGAAAATCATCATCCAATCAAAACAGCAACAATTTTAGAATATGTAGATGGTAAACAAGTGTTTAACACAAAAGTAAATCCTTAAAAGTACTATTTTAGTAAAATGGAAGGATAATCCTTCCATTTTACTTTTTTAAAGGTTAAATCTGGAATAAATAGGAGTGAGAACAATGGAGTGGTTACAACAATTGATAAACGGAATATCACTCGGTAGCATCTATGCCTTAATCGCATTAGGCTATACCATGGTTTATGGAATCATAAAATTAATTAACTTCGCCCATGGTGATGTTTTTATGGTAGGTGCGTTCGTCGGGTTTTATGCGATTAAGGGATGGGGTCTAGGCTTCTTTCCAGCATTATTATTCTCAATGGCATTTTGTGCAGTATTTGGAGTATTGATTGAAAGAATAGCCTATAAACGTCTTAGAAATGCGACTAGAATTGCGGCTTTAATAACAGCAATCGGAATGTCGCTATTAATAGAATATGGAGTAATTTACGCTCGTGGAGCACAGCCAGAGGCGTATCCTGATAATGTGTTACCAAGCACAAGCTTTAACCTTTTCGGAGCTCAAATTAGCTCACAGTCCCTTTTTATCCTAAGCGTGTCTGTCGGCTTAATGATTATATTACAATTTATCGTTCACCGTACGAAGATCGGTAAAGCGATGCGTGCCGTTTCACATGATATGGATGCTGCACGTTTAATGGGGATTAACGTAGACAGGACCATCTCCTATACCTTTGCAATTGGTTCTGCATTAGCAGGGGCAGCTGGTGTTATCTTTGGTGTTTATTATACAAAGATTGAACCACTGATGGGGATTATCCCTGGTTTAAAGGCCTTCGTTGCGGCGGTTTTAGGTGGAATCGGAATTATCCCAGGAGCTATGGTTGGTGGTCTTATCCTAGGAGTTGTGGAATCAGTGGTAAGTGCAATGGGATTCTCGCTATGGAGAGACGCTGCAGCATTTATTATCTTAATCCTGATTCTTATTTTTAGGCCTTCAGGCATCTTTGGAAAAAATACAAGAGAGAAAGTGTAGGTGAGATAGACAGATGAAAAAGGTAAGTAAATTCTGGCTATTTCTCATTTTAGCAGTACTGGTTTATGGAATTGGCCAAGGATTGATTCAAACAGGTATATTAAATGCATTTTATAGCAACATGCTGATTTTAATGATTATTAACATCGTTTTAGCGGTAAGTCTACACTTGGTTATTGGGATTACCGGACAATTTTCGATTGGGCATGCGGGATTCCTAGCAGTAGGAGCGTATGTTTCAGCGATCATTACCATGAAATTTGAACTGCCTTTCGTTCTAGCCATTATTATTGGCGGAATTGTTGCGGCTTTAGCTGGCCTTCTTGTTGGTATTCCTACTTTAAGACTTCGAGGAGATTATCTGGCTATTGCTACTTTAGGATTTGGTGAAATTATCAGAATTGTGTTTTTAAATATTGAGTATGTTGGCGGCGCTGCAGGAATGATGGTTTCCAATATGACGACTTGGACAAGCGCATTTGTGTGTCTTGTTATTACCATTCTTGTTATATCCAATTTTACGAATTCACGGCATGGAAGAGCGTGTATAGCCATTAGGGAAAATGAAATTGCGGCAGACGCAATGGGGATTAATACAACTTTTTATAAAGTGGCGGCATTTGCCATTGGTTCCTTTTTCGCAGGCATTGCCGGTGGTTTATTTTCGCATAACTTTTACATTATCCAGCCAACAAACTTTGGTTTCTTAAAATCCTTTGACATATTAATCTTTGTGGTTTTAGGCGGACTTGGTAGTATGTCTGGTTCCGTGATTGCTGCGATCCTTTTAACAATTATTTCAACGTACTTACAGCAATATCCTGAGACTCGGATGATTATTTACAGTATTGTATTGGTTGTTGTCATGCTCTATCGTCCACAGGGCTTAATGGGTACCCGTGAAATTACCGATTTCTTTGGTAAAAAGAAAAGTGTGAAAGGAGGAAATTAACGTGGGCGCTTTACTACAGGTTAAAAATGCCGGTATTCAATTTGGCGGGCTTAAGGCGGTTTCAGGCTTTAATATGGAGCTGGGTCAAGGTGAATTGGTCGGTTTGATTGGTCCAAATGGTGCCGGGAAAACAACGAGCTTTAATTTACTTACTGGTGTATATGTCCCAACAGAGGGTGACATTTTGTTTGATGGAAAAAGACTAAATGGTCTTGCTCCATACCAAGTAACACGAAATGGAATCAGCCGTACGTTTCAGAATATCCGACTATTTAATGAATTATCTGTATTAGATAATGTTAAAGTGGCTTATCATTCTTTAGCGAAGCATTCCATTTTAAGTTCCATCTTTCGCCTTCCTTCCCATTTCTCCGAAGAAAAGGTGATGGAGGAAAAGTCGCTGGAATTTTTAAAGATTTTTCAATTGGACCGTTTTAAAGATGAAAAAGCAAAGAACTTACCATATGGTCAGCAAAGAAGATTAGAAATAGCCAGAGCATTGGCTGCCAGTCCGAAATTATTGCTGCTTGATGAGCCAGCTGCTGGTATGAATCCTCAGGAAACACATGAGTTGATGGAATTAATTGCTTTTATCCGAAAACAATTTGATTTAACCATTCTGCTAATTGAACATGATATGGCGCTTGTTATGGGGATTTGTGAAAGAATCTATGTTTTAGACCATGGGCAGCTGATTGCAGCTGGAACTCCTGATGAAATTCGTAATCATCCAAAAGTAATCGAGGCATATTTAGGAGAGGAGGTTCCGAGTGACCATGCTTAAAGTAAATGGAATTAATGTATTTTATGGTAATATTCATGCCCTTAAAGGAGTTTCATTAGAAATCAATGAAGGGGAAATTGTTACCCTAATTGGTGCAAATGGAGCAGGGAAAAGTACTCTTCTTAAGACATTATCCGGACTGCTTAAGCCGAAGTCTGGGACAATTGAATACTTAGGCAGCTCCATTTCAGGAAAGGCTCCTCAGTCGATTGTGAAGTCCGGTATTTCACATGTGCCAGAAGGGCGCCGTGTATTTGCCAATATGAGTGTCGAGGAAAACCTGGAACTAGGTGCCTATTTACGAAAAGATTCGAAGGAAATCAAGAAAGATATTCAAAACGTTTATGAGCTTTTCCCAAGACTGGAAGAACGTCGAAAGCAGTTATCGGGAACCCTTTCTGGGGGAGAACAGCAAATGCTTGCGATGGGAAGAGCGATTATGGCTAAACCGAAGCTGCTTTTACTTGATGAGCCTTCAATGGGATTGGCCCCGTTAATGGTAAAAACGATCTTCCAAATTATCGAGAAAATCAATCAGGATGGCACAACCATCCTTCTAGTTGAACAAAATGCGAATATGGCACTATCGGTTGCTGACCGTGCCTATGTAATCGAAACAGGCAGAGTTGAAATTTCCGGAACAGCAGCAGAATTACAAGCAAGTGAAGAAATCAAAAAAGCCTACCTTGGTGGTCTTTAGGATTTAAAAATCTTTCTATAAAGATGTAACTCTATCCTCCTTTTAATCGACTATTAAAGTAATTCGATTAAAAGGAGTTTTTTTATGCCATTTAATAAGATGATAATCGTTTTACTAGTTGGACTATTAAGTGCTTGCGGTACTGGAAATCAAATAAACGCGAATAATGGGGTTATGAAGAAAGAGGTCGCAGCGGAGAACCCAATGCAAAATGAGATCGCAGCAAAAGTTCATCCATCGATTGAAATGATGGAAGAAAACAATTCTACGATTATTAATTACAAAGTGAAAAATATATCTGGGGGACCTATAAAACTATCGTTTACAAGCGGGTTACAGGCGGATTATATCGTCTATGATGAGAAAGGAAAAAAAGTTAAACAGTATTCTGATGAAGTCATGTCAACACAGGCCATCACTGAGATGACGTTTGACAATAATCAAGAAATTCAAAACTCGTTTACCATTTCTGACCTTTATAATGGAACCTATAAAATTGAAGTTTTTTTAACAGCAGAAGAGGAGCAAGCTAAGGTTGTAATGGATTTATTGGTTGAAAAATCATTATTTACAAAAGCTTCAGGCGTGTTCACAGGTCAAATCGATCCCCATTCCTTTGAGGTTGATATCAAGGGAGAAAAGGTCGCCTTCCAGTTAAAAGAGGAAGCGATACAGCAAATGTCATCTCTAAAAGATGGCAGTGAAATTTGGTTCGTTTATACAGAAAATGAAATACAAAAGACAATTGAAAAGTTTTTACTAGAATAAATACTTGTAAAAACACGAAATGTTAGTATATATCACCCAGGCTTGCTGCAAAATATCAATATGAAAATTTTAGGAGTTGGCAGGCTTGGGTAAAAAAGGAACGCAAATTCCGGTAAAAGAAAAGTTTGAAGATAATATTGAGTATTTAATCAAAGAATTACGGATAGGGAAAAACTTTGATGTCATTCACCGGCCTCTGGAGTATGTTGGACTGAAGTTTGGGATGTTCCAGGTTGATGGTTTCGCTACAGCCAATATCCTGCTGTTAATTATGAAGGAAATTGAGAAGCGCAAACCAGAGGATTTTGAAAACAATCCAATCGACAAGCTTTTTAAAACCTTTATTCCTCATGTGGAGGTTAATACGTCAGAGGATTTAGAAGAAGCAATTGCCCAAGTACTTGCAGGTCAAACTGCAATAGTTGTGGAAGGCTGTAAGCAAGTTATTCTGATTGATGCACGTGAATATCCGATTCGTTCTCCTCAAGAGCCTGATATTGAACGTGTTGTACGTGGTCCGCGCGATGGTTTTGTTGAAACAATTGTTTTTAATTTAGCCTTGATTCGAAGGCGTGTGCGTGACCGGTCTCTCGTCATGGAATATGTGCAGGTTGGTGAGCGGTCAAAGACGGATATTGCGTTAGTATACATTGATAGCATTGTTGATGTTAATCATGTAAATATGTTACGAGATAAGCTTGAAAGTATCTCTGTTGATGGAATATCGATGGGTGAAAAAACAATTGAAGAATTTGTCTTTGGCCGAAATTA
The DNA here is from genome assembly GCF_047237705.1 of Neobacillus canaveralius. Taxonomy (NCBI): domain Bacteria; kingdom Bacillati; phylum Bacillota; class Bacilli; order Caryophanales; family Bacillaceae; genus Neobacillus; species Neobacillus canaveralius. The sequence continues at coordinate 2,402,675 of NZ_JBDFLL010000001.1, forward strand.
TAATCCATATCCTATGGTCCGTTATACGGAAAGATCAGATACAAGTGCGGTTCACTTAATGGAAGGCCATGTCCTGATTGTTGTGGATGGATCACCGAGTGTGATGATTTGTCCGTCTACCTATTGGCACCATTTACAGCATGCAGAGGAATACCGCCAAAAGCCAATCGTAGGTGTCTTCTTAAGGTGGGCCCGATTTATTGCGGTGCTGGCATCCTTATTCCTCTTACCGTTTTGGTATACCTATGCTACCAATGAGCAGCTGCTGTCTGACCGGTGGAAGTTTATTGGTGTGAAAGACTCTGGCGAAATTGGATTGATATGGCAATTTCTTATTGCAGAAATTGGGATAGAAATACTGCGAATGGCAGCCATTCATACTCCTAACGCCCTTGCAACGGCACTCGGTATCGTTTCTGCGATTATTATTGGAGATGTGGCCGTACAGGTGGGGATCTTTACTCATGAGGTAGTCCTTTATGTAGCGGTTGCAGCAATCGGAACTTTCGCCACACCAAGCTATGAATTGAGTCTAGCAAACCGATTGTTTCGTGTTTTCTTTTTAATCATGGTCGCTTTATTTAAAGTACCAGGTCTAGCAATCGGAATTACATTGTGGATTATTATGCTAGCAAGAACAAAGAGTATGAATACTCCTTATTTATATCCATTCATTCCATTTAATCCGCAGGACTTCCGGATCATGCTTGCTCGCACACCAATCCCGCTAAAAAATACACGGGCAAGAATACTGAATCCACAAGATGCTACTAGACAAGCACATAAATAAGCCTATCATTAGTCGATGATAGGCTTTCTTTTTATGTAGTTTTTCATGAGGACTTTACCCCTATAAAGATAAAACTAACTCCAAGAGCAATCCAGACGAATTTCATGATTGATATTTTCTCGACTAATCCTATTAACCCAATAGAGGTTGTTAAAACTAAAATAACCGGACCGATGAGTGCAAGTGAAGAGTTAACCATCAGTGCTTTTTCCACAGTATTAAATTTAATCATAAGGATAGCTGCAAATATTTCAATGCTACCAGATATTAATCGTAAAAAAGCCATCCCAAGTACTACTTTTTCAATAATGATAAACATAATGACCTCCTGCAATTACCATCTCTACCATAAGTATATGATTGGTTGTTCTGGAGAAGGACAGGTTTTTCATTTTCTATTTATAATAGAAAAAAACACGGTGTGTACCGTGTTTTTTAAATCAGTTTAACACCACTAATCAAAATCATGATGGCCATAATCGTTCTTAATGGTTTAGCTGGGAATTTTGAGGATAAATTACTTCCAATCAATACACCTGGTATGGATCCCATTAGCAAGTTCATGACTAATAAATAATCAACATTGCCAATCCCAGCATGCATAAATCCAGCAGCGGTAACCAGTAAAAATGCATGGGCAATATCAGTTCCGACGAGCTCTGAAGGACTCATTCTGTATAGATAAAGCATTGCCAAGGCAAACAAAGAACCCGAACCAATAGAAGTCAACCCAACAATAAAGCCCAAGATAACCCCAATGCCAATTGTTAAACCTCGCTTCTCGTGAAGCGGCTTCTTTTGGATAGGATTTTCCTTTAATTTCCCTTTAGCAAACGTTTTAATTAAGGTAGTCAATGCCACTAAAATTAAAACGTAACCTAAAGCATGCTTAATTACTTGTTCTTGGTTATGAAAAAATGAGTCAAACAGATGGAGAATTCCGACTGCACAAATTGCACTTGGAATACTGCCAATAGCTAGATATTTCACCAACGTAAGATTGATCGTCTTTTGTCTCCAATGTTGAAAGGAACCAAAAAGCTTGGTGATAGAATTATAAACCAAGTCTGTTCCCACTGCTATGGAAGGACTAATCCCTAATAATATTAATATTGGTGTTAACAATGCTGCACCGCCAACACCGGTCAAACCAACCATAAATCCAATTAATAGCCCCATTAGAATAATTCCAATACTCATTAGGCCACACACTCCATATTTGTCTAACTTGCTTACCAATAAGTTATGAAGTGGTTAAATGCCATGTTACTACTGCCTAGACCCAAATTAAAAGAGAACGGTTAATACCGTCCCCTAATTTTTTCTTATTCTTCTTCTTGCTCTTCTTCTTTTAGCTTAATTTTTTTACAGCCGACATACAAACAGGATAGAATATCAAGCCCTGGTTTAGCTTTAGCTAAACCTTTTATATAGGGAGTGACCAAGTCTTTAAAATCTGATCCCACTTCTTCATCTTCTAAAATCCCGTAAACATACAGCTTCTTTTCATCAAATAAAAAGGCAACATTTCCTACACCCTTATTTTTGGAATTTACGACATTTAAGACTTGGTATTCAGGTGTAATAACTTCAGGTGAAAAATAAATTTGCAAGTAAATCTTCTCCTTTATATCCTACATGTCTTAAGTGAATTGCAATTTTTCAAATAATGTGTCACTTTCACTTTCTTCCGATGGCTTGGTTTTCGCTACGTGAATCAGTACCATACAAAGCAGGGCACAAAATAAAGTTAAACCAGCAGTGACTAAAAACATACCAGACCTCGACCATGCCATTAGGGAGCCGAATACAGGGGGACCAATGGCTACCCCTAAGAATCGCACAGAACCGTATAAGGAAGTCACAAAACCCCTTCGGTCTGTTGGAACAGATCCTGTGATAAAACTATTGATACATGGGAGAACAAGTCCTGTTCCAATACTGCTTACAGATAGGACAGCGAAAAAAGGCACTAATTTTTTAAAGAAAATCAGTGATGCAAATGAAGTGGTCATGAGCAATAATCCTATTATGATTAATGTCTTCATTAGCTTCATCTTTTTACCAATTTTACTTCCGGTTATATAGGAGGTGGTGGTCATGACAAGCAGCGGAATTGCTAATATCAAGCCTTTCATGACACCATCAATTTTATAATCCTTTTCCAAGATGTCTGAAATGTAAAATAAAATCCCAAAAAGTGTAAATAGACAGGTAGCACCCGTTACATAGGCAGCGAATAACCAGCGTCCTTCGGTTTTAAAAACAGATACAAGACCCTTCACATATTTACCAACTGGCGGGGGTTCCTTTTTAGTTTTCTTTTCTTTAATGAAAAAGATGGTTAATAACAAGGACATAAGGCAGAAAATCGGAAAGGCGAAAAACGCTGCATACCAAAAGATTAAGGCTAAAAGCGAACCGATAATAGGGCTGATAACCTTTCCAAACCCATTGGACGCTTCTACCAATCCCAAGACTTTACTCTGTTGTCCCCCTTTAAATAAATCTCCTGTTAACGCCATGGCAATAGGAGCTGTACCTGCAGCACCCATGCCTTGCATAATCCTTCCTGCTAAAATCCAGGTATAGGAATTGTCAAACCAGGCAGCAGCCGCACCGGCTAGAAGACCTCCACTTCCATATAGGATTAGAGATGGAATAATGATGGCCTTGCGAGAAAATCTATCGGATAGGTAACCTAAAACAGGGATCGAAATAGCAGCTGCAATCGAAAATGCAGAAATGATTAAACTAACTTGAAATTGAGATATATCTAGTTCTGACTTCATCTTAGGTAGCACTGGTATAAGCATTGAGTTTCCTAAGACCAAAATAAGCGGAATGGAACCAATTGCAAATATCGTCAAGCCATTATGTTTTTGCTTTGACAAGGATGTACACCCCTAACTGTGAGAATAGCCTTTTTATTGTTTCAAGTGAATGCCGAGTTTATGCAAGACAATAGCCTAATTTCTCCATTTCAAGCCTAATATCTACACATTCACCTAATTTTTGAATAATCTATCCTAGAAAAATAGAGGAGGCGGCATTTAGATGGATTTTTTAATACTTCCAGAAAGGACGTCAGGGAATAGGACATATGGTTTGACCTCAGTGATTGATTTCGGCACCCCGATAGGTGAGTTAAAACATATATTAGATGATTATGGATACCTCATTGATATAGCTAAGATAGGAATAGGGTCAGCTTATGTGACTCCAAACCTTAGGAAAAAAATAGAACTTTATAAGGAGTATCAAATAAAGCCTTATTGTGGAGGAACACTATTTGAAAAATGTTTTTATCAAAATAAAGTTCCTGAATATTTGAGGCATTTGCGTGAATTAGGGATTGAATGGATTGAAATTTCCAACGGAACACTGGATATTCCGCTTCAAGACCGCCTCCAAATGATCTCGGAAATAAAAAGGGATTTTCATGTAATAGCTGAAGTGGGTTCAAAGGATTCTGATAAGGATATGGACATCTGTGATTGGAAGGAAGAAATAAACATTTTATTACTGGCAGGTTGTGATTATGTAATAACAGAAGGGCGAGATTCTGGTACATCTGGCATTTATGAAAAATCCGGCAGCATTAAATCCAGTTTGATTCAGGAATTAATTAAAGATATCGATAGCAAAAAGATCATATTTGAGGCGCCAACATGCAAACATCAAATGTATTTTATTAGAGAAGTGGGACCAAACGTTAATTTAGGCAATGTGAAACTTCAGGATGTTCTAGTATTAGAGACACAACGCCGCGGATTGCGGAGTGAAACTTTTTATGTGGAGGAAGATGAATGCAAATCACTGTGATTCGACACCTTCCAACGGAATGGAATAAAAAAACATGGCTTCAGGGGAGGCAGGATATCGCACTTTCACAGGTTTCTAAAGAATTATCAAAAGGAATTGAGGACAATCGAAAAGTACTTGAAAACTTAGCACCCTTTGACCTTGTTTTAGCGAGTACATTACAAAGAACCCACCAAACAGCCAATCTCTATGGATATAAGTATGAAATAGAGGGATTATTGGATGAACTAGATTTTGGACCATTTGAAGGAGTTCCGAAGCAGAAGTTGATTGATAAATTTGGAAAGGTATGGTTCGAAAATCCAAGAGAGCTCGTTTTAGGCGAGAGTATAAAGAATTTGCAGAAACGAATTGAACTGTTTTTAGATAAATATCAAAAATATAAAAATATCCTAGCGTTTGGTCATGGCTCTTGGATCCGGGCGATGATTTCTTATGCCGATAACGGCGATATTAACCAGATGAATAAGATAGAAGTGGTGAATAATGCCTGTATCACGTTAAGCATTGAAACCTAAGGGATAGAGAGGAATGGAGGTCCGGGGATTGTTAACGTATGATAAATGGGATGAAGAACAAGTTGCTTCCTTTATGGAGAGTCAGCCAGATTATTTGGATGTATTAAAGTGGGCTTTTCGAGAATATAATGACGAAATTGTATACGCCTGCAGCTTCGGTGCAGAGGGGATCGTACTAGTCGATTTACTTTCAAAGGTGAATAAAGAGGCTAAAATCATCTTCCTTGACACAGGACTACATTTTCCTGAGACTTATGAATTAATTGAAAAAGTCAAAAATCGATACTCATCCTTGCAAATCAATATGATAAAACCGAAGAATTCCCTGGAAGACCAGGCAAAATGGTATGGTGATGAATTATGGAAACATAATCCTAATCTTTGCTGCCATATGAGAAAGGTGGTTCCCCTTCAGGAGGCATTAAGGGATGAAAAGGCATGGATTTCCGGTTTAAGACGAGAACAATCTCCTGCAAGGAGCAAAACAGAATATATTAATAAAGATGATAAATTTCAAAAAATAAAAATATGTCCCCTCATTCATTGGTCCCAAGAAGATATCATGATGTATATTCAACTAAATAAGCTGCCCTATAATCCACTGCATGACAAAGGCTACCCAAGTATCGGCTGTGCTCCTTGTACAAAACCTGTTTCAAACCCAGAGGATTCACGCGCGGGAAGATGGGCGGGTCTAGCAAAAACAGAATGCGGACTTCATGAATCGTAACAGGCTGCTAATGGGACAGCCGTTTTAATAGTTTAGTAGGATTTTGGAGGGAAGAATCATGAGTGAAAGTGTACCACATGGTGGCCAATTAATAAATAGGATAAATCTAAATCTACCTACAGACTTATCACGGAAATCTGTATCACTCGATAATTTAGAATTGAGTGATTTGGAGTTGATTGCAAATGGTGCATATAGCCCTTTGGAAGGGTTTATGGGAAAGAACGATTATGAATCAGTTGTAAGGAATATGAGGCTTTCTAACGGACTTCCGTGGTCGTTACCCATCACATTAGCGATTGATAAAAATAAAGCAATCGAACTTAAGGTCGGGGAAACGATTAACCTAATAAAGGATGAAGTTATTTATGGTGTCATGAATGTGGAGGAAATCTATATTCCAGATAAATTCGTAGAGGCGGAAATGGTTTATAAAACAACTGATTTGCAGCACCCTGGTGTAAAAAAACTATTTGCTAGGGATGAACTCTATGTGGCGGGTCCTGTTACGATGGTTAGAAGGATTAATAACAGTGAGTTTGAACGTTTTTATCTAGATCCCATTCAAACAAGGGATAGATTTAGGAACCTCGGATGGAAGACAGTAGTGGGGTTCCAAACTAGAAATCCCGTTCACCGGGCACATGAATATATTCAAAAAACTGCATTAGAGACTGTTGATGGTCTTTTCTTAAATCCCCTGGTAGGGGAGACAAAGGCAGATGATATCCCAAGTGATATTAGGATGAAAAGTTATCAGGTATTACTTGAACATTACTACCCAAAAGATCGGGTTTTCCTGTCTGTGTTCCCTGCTGCCATGCGATATGCAGGACCAAGGGAAGCTATATTTCACGCTATAGTCCGCAAAAACTTCGGATGTACTCATTTTATTGTGGGGAGAGACCATGCTGGAGTAGGAAATTATTATGGAACATATGACGCACAGAAAATCTTTAGTGAATTTAACGAAGCCGAACTAGGAATTAAACCTCTATTCTTTGAGAATAGCTTTTACTGTAGAAAGTGCGAAAATATGGCCTCTGAGAAAACCTGTCCACATGATTCACGAGATCATGTCGTCCTGTCCGGTACAAAGGTAAGAGCGATGCTAAAAAACGGGGTGCATCCGCCTAAGGAATTCAGCCGGCCAGAAGTAATTGAAATTCTTATTCAAGGTATGCAGCATGTTTACACAAAGGAAATAAAGGGTGTTGAACATGAAAAATAGTCAAAACATCACATGGCACCACACAAGTGTGAGCAAAAAAGAACGCCATGTTAGGAATGAGCATAAAAGTTGTGTCCTTTGGTTCACAGGTTTATCTGGGTCAGGGAAATCTACTTTGGCAAATTCAGTGGATTACGCATTATTTCAGGAGGGATATAGAAGCTATGTGTTAGATGGTGATAATATTCGTCATGGATTAAATCGTGATTTAAGTTTTCGACCAGCAGACCGAAAAGAAAATATCCGGAGAATAGGGGAAGTGGCTAAGCTATTTGTTGACAGTGGCTTAATCGTTTCATCAGCCTTTATTTCACCATTTCGAGAAGATAGAGAGCTCGTTCGTCAAATGTTTGAAGACGGGGAATTTGTGGAAGTTTTTGTGGAATGTCCTATTCAAGTTTGTGAAAATAGGGATCCAAAGGGGTTATATAAAAAGGCAAGAAAGGGAGAAATTCCAGATTTTACAGGGATTTCTTCACCGTATGAGACACCTATTCTACCTGAGGTTGTCATTGAAACTGATATTATGACCATTGCTCAATCGGTTGAGATAATAATAAAATACCTAAAAGATAAGAAGATTCTATAAGGGATCTTCTTATCTTTTTCTCCAGTTTGCTGTTAATATCCTTATCTTATGAAGTTTTAAATCATAAATATAATCAATAATATTGGTGGAGAAAAATTGGCAAATAATTGCATATAAAACGATGTTTATATCAATTACCACAGCCGTTAGTAAAAAGATAATCAAGTTAATTCCCATCATGACTTTGCCAGGGGTCCACTGCTTATAGTTGGCAATCATTAACGATGGAATGACCATCCCACCACTAGATGCCCCGGCACGAATCAATAAGCCGACTCCAAAGCCAAAAATAATACTTCCAGCGACAATACAGATGAAAATATTAATATGTGGGTGAGGATAGTGAGAGGTTATGTAACCTACCGTCATAGCGGTAATCGCGACTGAAATAATCGTGCGGAAGGTCCAGGTAAATCCAAAATAGGGAAGAGCAAATAATAAAAAGACAGCATTTGCCAGCCATAAAGAGAATCCAAGGGATAGATGGAAAAAATGATTAATTAGGATCGCGAGGCCAGCACCGCCGCCAGATGGGATGGAATGTGGAAATAAAAATACAGACATCGCAAAACCCTGCAGGGTTGCTCCTAATATTAAACACATATAAGTCAGTAATGTTTTTTTCATACTAGTAGAAATGGATCCTCAAATGTATAGTCGTGATTTCCACTTTCATTCCCCCTTTGGACTACCTCTCCTTGTCCATTTTATGAGAAAAGAAAATGGAATATGTTGAATTAATTTATAGACAAACTTAGTTTTATACTCTTTTTATGGTTCCCTCTGCCGTTTGGCTGAGGTATTTTTATTTTTTATTTGTGAAAGAATATTCATTTAATTTGAAAAATGGTAAACTAGTATAATATTATTTAGCTGAAGGTGAGGCACAGGGAATGATAAAAGCAATTTTTTTCGATTTAGATGATACACTGCTATGGGATCAAAAAAGCATCCAGGAAGCATTTGTTGCGACTTGTAAAGTAGCGGAGGAACGGTATGGTGTAGACGCCAATGAATTAGAAGAAGCAGTTCGTGAGGCTGCAAGGAATCTTTACTCCTCCTATGAGACCTATTCATTTACACAAATGATTGGAATTAATCCGTTTGAAGGATTATGGGGTAACTTTTTAGATGATCAGGATGATTTTAGGAAAATGAAAGAAATCGTACCTGGCTATCGAAAAGAAGCATGGACAGCAGGACTTAAGGCATTGGGAGTAGATGATCCTGATTTTGGTCATGAGTTAGCAGAAAGGTTTCCCGAGGAGCGCAGGAACTTACCGTTCGTATATGAGGAAACATTTACGATTCTAGATTCATTGAAAGGGAAGTACCAAATGCTTCTTTTGACAAATGGATCCCCCGATCTACAGAATACGAAACTATCGATTACTCCAGAACTTGTTCCCTATTTTGACCAAATTGTCATCTCTGGTGCGTTTGGAAGAGGGAAGCCTGATCCATCGATTTTTGATCACGCCTTGTCACTGATGGGATTAGAGAAGGATGAAGTCCTGATGGTGGGCGATAACTTAATGACGGATATTCTTGGGGCAAATACGGTAGGAATTAAATCGGTATGGATCAACCGCCATGATAAAGAAAGAAATGAAGTAATTCCAACCTATGAAATTCAACACCTAGAAGAACTTTTTCCACTGCTCGACGAGTTAAACAAGAAATAAGATGGATAAGTGGCTGTTCAAAAGTCTGGTTCACTAGATTTTTGGACAGCCTTAATTTTTTTGGAATGTGCCAGAAAATGTGGGGACCTTTGATTACGGTAACCATTAGTAACAATCCTACCTTTTCAATATCTTCCACCTTGCAGAACTTAATGAGTATTCCTGTAACCAGAAATGGCGAAACCATGTTAGTCTTTCTTACAGGAAGATGGAATGCTGCCTGTTTTATTGACTATAATCAAAACACTACTCGATTGGAAGGAAATGCCTTCAGAGGGCACTTCAAATTTTATTTTAATAAAAGGGGAGTGGATAATGTGCTAGAGAGTAAATTGGAAGTCCAGGTCTTTCTGAAAATTTTCGAAGCATTTGCGAATTGGGATGGAGAAAAACATTTTCTTACAATGAAAACAGAAACTCCGAAAGGAATCCTGACAATTATGAAATCACCAGATGGAGTATTCTATTATCATCGGAAAAATGAAATGTATTGGGACATAAAAGAAATAAAGGTGGAAACAGACATTTTAACGGACATTATTTGGACATTCAGATCGGCTGTAAATAAATCAATTAATGAAATGGCTGTGTAAATGAATCAGTGATATAAATAATTTCCTCCTATTTTGGAAATATTATGCTTGTAGATAATAGGAGGAAATTTTATGAATAAAAACAACCTCGACCATATCAAGTTAACCGCATCTGAATTGTCCTATTTATGGACATGTTATCTTGCTGACAGTATGTCTGTCTGCGTTTTGAAGTATTTTCTAGTACATATCGATGACAATGACATTAAATCCCTTACCACTTCCGCATTACAATTATCAGAAAAACATGTTGAGTTCATTCGTGGGATATTTACAAAGGAACAAATTCAGATTCCACAAGGGTTTACCGAACAAGATGTTAATTTATTAGCTAAACGGTTATTCTCAGATATTTTTTATCTAAGATATATTCGGAACATGTCGAAGGGCGGTTTAGTTACCTATGGAAGAATTTTACAAAACGTCTATCGTCAGGATATCCGATCTTTTTATGCTGAATGTTTAACAGACACCCTTGAACTGGATACGAACGCCACAATGATTTTATTAGAAAAGGGGTTGGCTATTCGCCCACCTGTCATTCCATATCCACAAAAATTAGAGTTTGTCCATAAACAGTCCTTTATCTTAGAAAGGTTGGGAAGAAGGGAAGCACTTACGGGAACTGAGGTTACCAATCTCTACGCAAACGTTTTGACCAATCACCTTGGTGTCGCAATCGCAACCGCTTTTAGCCAAGTGGCCAAGTCCAAAGAGGCCCGAAAATATTTTTTAAGAGGAAAAAATGTTTCCATGAAGCATATTAAAGTGTTAAGCAGCTATTTGGAAATGAATTCACTAGGAATTCCAATGGCGTTTGAACAGGAAGTGACAGATTCAACTGAATCCCCGTTTTCAGATAAGTTAATGATGTTTCACTTTAACCTGATGATCTATGCTGGGGTAGGGAATTATGGGATTGCGATTTCGGAAAGTCAAAAAACAGACTTAGTTGTTGATTATTCAAGGTTTAATGTGGAGGTTCTGAAACTATCTGAGGATGGTGCAAATCTTATGATCGAAAACGAATGGATAGAACAGCCGCCATTAGCAGCAAATCGTAGAGATTTGGCAAAGGAGTAGGGAAGATTTCTCACCGTACATAAACATTATTATGAAATCATTTTTAAAAATAAAGCTGTGTTAAACTAGGCTGTTGATTTACGCTCCAGGCGCTACGCTTTCCGCGGGCTCGCCCGTGAGCCTCCTTACAGCTTCGCACCTGCGGGGTCTCACTCAGCTCGTACATCCCGCAGGAGTCGAGCGCCTTCCGCTTCAATCAACAGGTTCTAAGATCAACAGTATCCTTTAACACAGCAAAAAATAAAAGAAGGCATGCCGCAGAGGCATGCCTTCTTCATCTATAATTATCCGCGTCTTCCGCCTCTGCCGCCACGTTTCGTTTCGGTGTTGCGCTTTAAGCTGGATAAATTTTCTTCACTAGCTTTTAAGAACTTAGCCACTTTATCTTCAAAGTTTTCTTTTGGTTTAAAATTGCCGCCGCCTTTTGAACGGAAGTCTTTTGATTGCCTGTTATCTCTTCCTTGGCGTTGTGGACGCTGGGAATAAGATGAAGAAGTTTGTCCTTCTGGCTTATCAATAGCTTTTTTAATAGACAAGGCAGTTTTACCGTCTTTCTCACTAATTACCTTAACTTCAACTTGATCTCCTACTTTGAGATGATCATTAACGTCTTTAACATAGCTATCAGCTACTTCACTGATGTGCACAAGACCAGTTGTGCCACCTGGTAATTCTACGAACGCTCCAAAATTAGTAATACCCGTTACTTTACCTTGTACTTTGCTGCCTACTTCGATCGACAAAAAGAGTTCCCCCTAAATAATGTTTTCAACACTTAATTATACACGGTACTTGAGACAATTTCAAGCTGTTATCTGACTTTGGGGAAGTCAAATATGAAAAAGGTCCAATGACAGGATAAACATCCCATCAACTGGACCTTTTTTAGTAATCAGTAACAATTCGATTACGATCAAGGAAAGCTTCAATGACTTCACTCACTTGATAGGAAACCTGTGGTGAATCATAGTTTTCAAAGACATGCTCACATTGATTTTTATAATCCATGGTTTCATCATAGTGTGCCAAGTGTCTTTTAATATCTTCTTCTGTATCCTTACGTGCCTCATGTCTGGCAATAACCGTGTCACGGTCAGCAAAAATGAAAAAGCGCATGACTTTGTCACCATACATACTTTTCAATTTTTCAGTGCCTTCTGGATTTAACGTTAAATAGACCAGATTATGATTTTCAAAAGCCTTAACGATATCCTCTTCGCGGATTCCGTAATGAATTCCATCAATGTCTACGCTTTCAAGAAATTCATCGTTGTCTTTCAGCTTGTTAAAGTTTTCTTCGGAAACAAAATGGTAGTCTACCCCATCTTGCTCGTAATGACGGGGAGGACGAGTCGTGTAAGATAGGACAGTTTCCATATCAAACGCGGTCGCGACCATCTTTGCAATAGTTTTTCTTCCAGAGCCATCGGGTCCAGTGTAAATGAAAAGCTTTTCCTTATCTTTGATTTTATACATAGATTACCTCCTGAAAAAAATATAGTAAATAAAAAAAAGAGATCCACAGATGTATGAAATTGCTGTCCAGTGAGTGATCTATAATATCCTTGAAACAGGATATTTCTATTATAACAGTTTTTTAGATAAATTTGGACTTTTCTGTTTTTTAATTATAGTGGCTGACTTTTAAATATAAGGCAGTTTATAAAAATACTGTACCGTTTCTCTTTAGTGTTGTAAAGCTGTTGTGTAACAATACATTGAAATAAAAAGTCGAAATGTGTTGTTTTTCAAGTATAATGAACATATTCAGATTTTGCATATGATATTTCTTTCAGAGAAATCCTATATAGAAGTTGGATAATAATTAAAAATGAGGTTGCTGCATGAGCGAAAAAAAGTTTCAGGATTATCTGTTAAGCGAGGAAATAAGAAGGGCGCTTACGGTGTTAAAATACGAAAATCTCACGGAAGTCCAAACAGAAGTTATACCAAAGGCATTGAAGAATCAAGATTTGGTTGTAAAATCACAAACAGGCAGCGGCAAGACAGCTTCCTTTGCGATACCGATTTGCGAGATGATGGAGTGGGAGGAGAGGAAACCCCAGACGTTAATCCTTACACCGACTCGTGAGCTTGCTGTCCAGGTTCGTGACGATGTAACGAATATAGGCCGGTTTAAACGGATCAAGGCAATGGCGGTTTATGGGAAAGAACCTTTCTCGAAACAAAAGGAAGAATTGAAGCAAAAAACACATGTAGTCGTCGGTACTCCTGGTCGAACCATGGATCATATTGAAAGAGGAACACTCGAACTAGATAAAATCAAATATTTAATCATCGATGAAGCGGACGAAATGCTAAATATGGGCTTTATTGACGAAGTGGAAGCCATCATTAAAGAACTTCCAGAGAACCGAGTAACCATGGTCTTTTCAGCAACTCTGCCGAAGGATGTTGAAAATCTTTGCCATCAATATATGAAAGATCCGATTCATATTGAGATTGCGGCAACAGGTGTTACAACGAATACAATTGAACATGGTGTCATCGAAGTGAAGGATGAAGATAAGATATCACTGTTAAAGGATGTAACAGTAGTTGAAAATCCAGATAGCTGTATCATTTTTTGCCGAACAAAAGAAAATGTAGAGAATGTCTATACTGAATTGGAAAAAGCCAACTATTCCTGTGAAAGATTACATGGCGGGCTGGAACAAGAGGACCGGTTTGCTGTGATGGATGGATTTAAATTGGGCAATTTCCGCTATTTAGTGGCAACAGATGTGGCTGCAAGGGGAATCGATATCGATAATGTGACGCTAATTATTAATTATGATGTTCCGATGGAAAAAGAGAGCTATGTTCACAGGACTGGTCGAACAGGTCGGGCCGGAAACAAAGGAAAAGCTGTAACCTTCGTAACACCATATGAAGGGAAATTTTTAAAGGCAATAGAAAGATATATTGGCTTCGAAATTCCCGCTATGGATGCTCCGACACAAGATGAAGTTACTAGTGGAATTGCGGCATTTGAAGAAAAGCTTAGTGGGCGGAGAGTAGTCAGAAATAATAAGACAGCTCGAATTAACAAGGATATTACCAAGCTCCACTTTAGCGGCGGCAAAAAGAAAAAGCTGCGTGCAGTAGACTTTGTGGGTACGATTTCCAATATTCCAGGAGTTTCAGCGGACGATATTGGCATCATCACCATTCAGGACAATTTATCCTACGTTGACATTCTTAACGGCAAAGGATCAATAGTCCTGCAAGCAATGGAACACACGACAGTCAAAGGAAAGAAACTTAAAGTTAGTAAGGCATTAAAATAATCGATCAAGACTGGGACGATGTTATCGTCCCTATATTTATCATAAAAGAGGAGATTTTCAACCAAATGAAGTATTTTAAATCACAAATGAAGCAGTTAGTTAAAGAAAATAAAGAATTGCAGGTACACCTAAAAGAGTTGATTAACGAACATGATCTTGAGAAAAATTTTGCTTTAAAGGCTTTATATCATGCAGAAGTAGCAGACGGTGGGAAATATCAGACAGCATATCAAGCTCTCGACGTGCCAAAAGAGTAAGGTTAACAAGGGAGAGGGGAAGGAAATGAACATAAAAAACATTTTACTTGTCAGTCCAATGTATAGAGACCTTCAAGCATTAATAGAAAATGTTGCCCCACATAAGACTTTCCGTTTTATGCCGGAGGAAGGGCTAGCACAGGAAGATATAAGCTGGGCAGACGCACTGGTCTCTTTTAATTTAAAAACGGACTATGACTATAGCACTGTTAAATGGGTTCACTCGTTGGGCGCAGGTGTTGATCGTTTTTTACATAAGAAAGATTGGAATCAGGAGATACTCTTAACAAGAACAATTTGTTCTTTTGGACAAAGGATTGCAGAATATTGCTTAAGTTACATCCTAAAAGATTTACAGCTTCATGACCGCTTTCAAGAGCAACAGCAACAAAAACATTGGGTTCAATCTACACCGAAATTAATAGGTGAACAAAAAGTACTTGTTTATGGAACCGGTGAAATCGGTCAAATGATTGCGAAAGTTTTTTCCGGATTAGGAGTTGACGTGTACGGGGTATCTATAAGCGGGAAGGAAAAAGCGGGTTTTAAAAAGGTTATGACGGTTGATTCTCATTTTTCTGTTTTAGATGAAGTGAATTATGTGATTAATACATTGCCTTTGACGGAAAGAACAGAGAGATTATTTGATGGTGTCATCTTTAATCAACTCTCAAATGCTGGATTTATGAATGTAGGGAGAGGTGCTTCAGTAGACGAAGCAGCCCTACTACAGGCATTGAATGTAAACAAAGTTAAGTTTGCTGTACTTGATGTATTTGAACTAGAGCCGCTTCCAAAAAGCAATCCGTTGTGGAATCACCCAAGGGTTCAAATCACTCCACATATCTCTGCCGTTACGACCCCAAGTGAAGGAGCTGCTTGTTTTCTCGAAACTCTTAAGAATATTGACGAAAACAGGGCGCTAACCAATAGAGTAGATACTCACAAAGGTTATTAATATAGATTCCAACCAAAACCCTGCATATAGGGTTTTTCTTTTTTGAAAGATTTTTTTACAAACTTTACTATGGTAACGCTTTAAAAATAGTAAAAAAATGTTCACATGTGATAGCGTGAAAATGAGGTAAAATGAATTTATATTAAATTTATGTGAAACAATTCACATAAATTCAAGGATCTTGTTTTTAAAA
Organism: Neobacillus canaveralius; assembly: GCF_047237705.1. Lineage (NCBI taxonomy): Bacteria > Bacillati > Bacillota > Bacilli > Caryophanales > Bacillaceae > Neobacillus > Neobacillus canaveralius. The sequence continues at coordinate 2,418,417 of NZ_JBDFLL010000001.1, forward strand.
AATAACAGAGGTGAATCACCATGGGAGACCTATCGATAAGTGCTTTACTAATAAGATTTATTTTAGGAGGAGCAGCTGTTGTTATTTCAACATTAGTTGCTAGAAATCTAGGTGATAAGGCTGGAGGAATCTTTGCAGCATTTCCAGCCGTGTATTTAGCGGCTTTATTAACAGTGGGATTGGACTTCAGTGGTGATGAACTAGTAGCCCATTCCATTCTTTTATCAAAAGGTGCCATAGTCGGCATGGGAATTAATATTATGGTGGCAATTCTTGCAGGATATCTCTTGCCAAGACAAGGATGGAAACGCGGTCTGTTGCAGGCTATGGGATTTTGGTTGGTTGTATCAATGGCAGTTGTGATGATTACAACTTACTCATAAGGAAAGGGTGCTATTTATGTATAAAGATTTACTGATTCGCTTTATTCTTGGCGGTTCCGCCGTAATGGTAAGCTATTTGATAACGGTTATTTCTCCGTGGAAAATCTTAGCCGGAATCTTTGCAGCATTTCCAGCCGTGATGATTACAGCGGTGTTAATGGTGGGGATTGCTTCTGGTTCAAAGAAAGCAGCGAAGATTGCCAATGGATCGGTTTTTGGAATGATTGGCGGTGTGGTTTGCGTGGCGACGGTATGGACCGTATTACAAGTCAGCGGTAACTGGACATTAAGTATTGTACTTGGGCTCTTGTTCTGGTTAGGTAGTTCTATCGTTGTTTCGACATTTAGAGACAAGCTTAAAAATAGTAGAAGAAGTACCTTTAGAACAAATCTTCTAATTAGACATAAATAAAGACAAAACAAGACGGCAGTTAGCCGCCTTGTTTCCATGTTAAATATTGTAAGTATCTATTTTATGCTTATTCCTCAGTATTTTCTGTACCTTCTTCAGTTCCATCTTCGTTTTGTTCTGTTTCTTCTGTTTCTGTATCATCATTTCCAGTATCAGCACAACCAGTGGCAACTCCTAGCAACATTAAAACAGACATCGTAGCAACTAACCAGGTCTTGAAACTTTTCATCTCAAAATTCCTCCTTGAATGCTTGCAATTTGTACTACAGGATTATCATACAAGCTTTTAGAAGGAAATAGATTCAATTTTCCATTTCTTAACATTCATTAACCTCATCTTTAAAAAAACTCAAACAATTTGAAGTAATATTTACAAATAATTAAAAATACTTGACCTCATTTCCAATCAGTTTGGATTAAATAGGAAAATGGTAATTAGACATGGTAAAGAAATGATTGACCGTTTTTAATAATTTTGTTACTCTATACTTAACTTTTTTTCTTATCATGAAACTTTTTAAATCAAATATTTAGTCCAAAAATACCTTAATATATATATAAATTTAATAAAAGTAGAAGGTGGATAAAATGAACTTACAAGCAGATGTTTGTATCGTTGGCGGCGGACCTGCAGGGACATTACTTGGATATTTATTAGCTAAAAACGGTGTATCCACTATCATAATAGAACGATCTGCTGGAGTGAATAGACAATTCAGAGGCGAGCATATTAATGCTGAAACAGAAGCCATCTTAAAAGAGCACAAATTATTTGAGAAAATAGAAGAGCTTGGTATCCTCAAAATGAAAAAGGTACAATACTTCTCTGGAAGAAATATGGTAAGAAGTATTTCACCAGGTGCTCATGAGGATCATGTTGGAATTCATGTACCTCAAGTGCATTTATTAAGTGCCATTATCCAGGAATCAGAGGAAGATAACCATTTCCAACTATTATTCAATACTACCGTTAAAGAATTAATCCAGGATGAACAAGGAATATATACAGGTGTAAAAGCAATCCAAAACGGAGAAGAAATTACGATTTCAAGCAAAGTAACAATCGGTGCCGATGGTCGTTATTCAACCGTAAGGAAACTTGCGAAGATACCGACAATTGAAATGACACACGGATATGATGTCCTATGGGCAAAAATTCCCGCTCCAGAAGGCTGGGAACCAACAACTAGAATGGCACTAGTTGATGGTCATCAGTTGGCGTTGTTTAGCCAGACAGGTGGATTTATTCAAATAGGCTGGAATATTCCAGAAGGATCTTTTCCTGCTTTAAGGAAAGGATCAATACAGCCTTTTCTAGAACCATTAATTGAAAGTTTTCCAGAGCTAGAAGAAAGTGTGAACGAACACCTTCAATCTTGGAACGACTTTGTTTGTTTAAAGGTACAAAGCTCCCGCTGTGAAACATGGGTAGAGGATGGATTAGTCCTCATAGGGGATGCAGCACATACGATGACACCAACGGGTGCAATCGGAATAAATTGTGGAATGAAAGACGCCCATATCCTAGCACCAATATTAACCAAAGCAATAAACGAAGATAACATTACAGCTGACCATTTGAAAATCTTTGAAATGAGCAGAAAAAATGAAATCAAATCACAACAAATCATGCAAGTAAAACAAGAAACAACCTTTTACGAAAAATTTGTAGGGTAACTTACGGTGACAGGCACCAAATATACAAAAATCGCTGCTTATGCAGCGGTTTTTGTATATTTGGTGCCCTTTTTATTGTGTTAGAGTTTTTAGGATTGTAGAAAATGGGTAATTATATGGGTATCGATGATGGAGGGGTCAACAATATGAATTTGAAGTTCCAGGTTACACGTGTGTTTGTTTTTAGTTTATTTTCACTAATGTTTTTTAGTTTAGTTGCGATTTTGATGAGGGCAGATAAGTTGGTTGATTTTGATCAAACTGTTATTGGCGCTGTTCAAGCGCAAGAAGCGCCTTATATAACATCTGTTATGAAGTTCTTTACAGAAATTGGTTCAACTAGAATTGTTGTGATTCTATGCCTTTTTATTATCTTTTTCTTATATAAGGTTCTGCATCATCGACTGGAATTACTATTATTTATTGGAGTTGTTGTGGGATCACCCATTCTAAATCTTTTGCTGAAAGAAATTTTCCGACGTGCACGTCCAGAATTACATCGGCTGATTGAAATTGGCGGTTATAGTTTCCCAAGTGGTCATGCCATGAATGCCTTTACTGTATATGGGATCCTAACTTTTCTATTGTGGCGGCATATATTTAATCGAAGCGGACGTACCCTGTTGCTTCTCTTTAGCTCCTTTTTCATTATCATGATTGGAGTTAGCAGGATTTATTTAGGAGTCCACTATCCTAGTGATATCATTGGTGGTTATTTTGCCAGTGGCTTTTGGCTTGCTACATCCATATGGTTCTTTCAATGGTATATGGAGCGACGGCCGCAACTTGCTAGTAGAATGCTAAAAAGAACAGAAAAACTTTAAAATAAAGGAACCAGAACGATGGAATTTATCACAACCCAACAGTGGGATGAAGATTTATGGCAAAAGACTAGAGATATATATAATGTTGCTTTTGGCGAACATGCTACGAAGCCAGAAAAGGTTATCCAAAATATGTTTGCCAGGGGTCTTAGTGCACTTCATGTGTTAAAAGAGAACGATGTAGTTCTGGCGATGGCACTGACAGGTGCAATGCCAAACTCAAGTGTACTGCTGTTGGATTATTTGGCGGTACGCAAGAACTTACGAGGTCATGGGATTGGTAAGGGGTTTTTTGATTACTTATTAGAATGGGCTAGCTCGCAGCCGCAATTCAAACGGATATTGGTTGAGGTAGAATGTGATGACACACCGCAAAATCATGCGAGAATTCAATTCTGGGAAAAATGCGGATTTCAACTGCTAGACGACTATAAACATTGTTACAAATGGGGTCCACAACACTATATGGCAATGGTCCATTACCTTAAGGGTAAGCCTGCAATACCATTAAAAGGAGAAGATTGTCTGAAGTATATGGCATCTTTTCATAAAGAATCCTACAAACAAAACTTTAAAGCATAGAGTATTTGTGAGTTTTTGACTTTGAAAAATGGGGGTCATCAGGTTTTTATTCTGACGACCTCTTTTTTGCTTACTGTGAATAATAGTCTTAATCCAAGTTCTTTGTCATTAGGGTGGAAACGTCTGTAAATCCAAGCTTTTCATAAAGGTGTTTGGCATGGTTACCGGCATACACATTTAATTGAACCTTCTTATGACCCTCAGCACGTAACTGGATGAAAGCCGCCTTACATAGTTTCTCAGCTGCACCTTGATTGCGAAAGGGTGGGAGGACGTACATCTCATTGATAAATCCAACTTGTTCATCCGTATTTTGATCGATAATTCGACCTAAACCAACCCATCCTTGTATAACATTTTTTTTAACACGAACAAGGTAATATCCTCCAGCATTTAAAAATGGAGTCATCATTTCAATCGCTTTTTCACGACTTGGTGTAACGTACCCCATAGTGGCTTCTTTTAATACCTCTAAATGGTAATTTAAGATACTTTGAGTCTCCGCGTAAGTTGCTTTTCTAATCGCCATGTGCCTTTTCATCTCCTTTGAAAACTAGACGAATTCAAATCCCTTATATAGTCGAACACCTACACTAGAATATGAAAATAAATAAATTTTGTTGCTGTTTAACGGGGACCAGATAATACGTTTAGTAAAGGTTGCAGTTATTAATCATTTTATATGTAAACCTAAATATAATTTAGGTTGACATAAATAAACGAACCAATTATTCTTAATTTATAGAATTTTTTAGGGGGATGTTTATGAAACTTAAAACAACTGAGCTAACAGCAGCGGCTATGTTTGTTGCGCTAATGGCTGTTGGGGCTAATATTACATCAATTGCTCCATTCTTGGTCGTAGGGGGAGTACCGATTACACTGCAAACATTTTTTGCTATTTTAGCAGGTGTTGTTCTTGGCAGCCGTTTGGGTGCAATCGCAATGATGGTTTATGCATTTGTTGGTTTAGTGGGTGTACCTGTATTTGCTCAATTTGGCGGTGGATTTGGCACTTTCTTGAAGCCTACATTTGGTTTTATTGTTTCTTATGTTTTTACAGCGTATATAACGGGTTACATAATTGAAAAAATGAAAAATACAGTTGGGGTATTTGCATTTGCAGCACTAGTAGGGATGGCAATTAATTATGTTTTCGGTACGAACTGGATGTACGCCGCTTATAAAATTTGGGCTGCAGCACCAGATGGTTTTACTTACAAATTGGCTTGGTTATGGATGGTTGTTCCTCTACCAAAGGATATTATTCTTGCCATTTTAGCAGGGGTAGTGGGACATCGTTTAAAACGAACCTTATCAAAAAGCCAACTAAGCAATGTTAAAAACGCGAGTTAAGGTAAGTGGAGGGATTGGATGAGTAAGTGGAAGGAATTAGCGTTAGAGGTGCTAGATGGTCATGATATCTCAAAAGAGGAAGCATTGGATATTCTAAATTCCAGCGATACGGAATTACTAGAACTACTGCATGGAGCTTATGTAATTCGCCATCAATATTATGGAAATAAGGTTAAGCTTAATATGTTAATTAATACAAAATCAGGTCTTTGTCCTGAAAATTGTGGATATTGTTCGCAATCTAGTATTTCTACTGCACCGATTCAAAAATATCGAATGGTAGATAAAGATACAATCCTTAAAGGAGCTGAACAAGCCTTCCAGCTTCACGCTGGTACGTATTGCATAGTAGCGAGCGGACGTGGTCCTAGTAATCATGAAGTGGACCAAGTGGTTTCAGCAGTAAAGGAAATAAAGGATAAATACCAATTGAAGATTTGTGCCTGCCTTGGGATTTTAAAACCAGAACAAGCTGCCAAGTTAAAAGAAGCTGGTGTCGACCGCTACAATCACAACCTTAACACCTCAGAAAATCACCATGACTCCATCACGACATCACACACTTATCAGGATCGAGTAAATACGGTTGAGTTAATAAAAGAAGTAGGAATTTCTCCATGTTCAGGGGTAATCGTCGGTATGAAGGAAACGAAGGAAGACGTAGTGAACGTGGCAATGAGTTTAAGAGTATTAGATGCGGATTCTATCCCCGTTAATTTTCTGCATGCAATCGATGGTACTCCTCTTGAAGGCACTAAAGAGTTGAATCCTAGGTATTGCTTAAAGGTTTTAGCACTTATGAGGTATGTGAATCCAACGAAAGAAATCAGAATTTCAGGCGGGCGGGAAGTTAACCTAGGAAGTTTGCAGCCGCTTGGATTATACGCGGCGAATTCCATTTTTGTAGGAGATTACTTAACAACTTCAGGACAAGAAACGACGGCAGATCACCAAATGCTGAAAGACTTAGGCTTTGAAGTAGAATTTGTAAAAGAAACAGTCCAATGAAAAGGGTAAATAATATTTGGGCGTCATCTAGTAGATGATGTCCTTTTTCGTATGTTTTAGTATAATATACCATTAAAAAGGTAGAAACATCCTTGTTGAATTAAGATAGTAGTCTTGGAGGAGAACTGCAATGTCAGAGATCAATAGTTTAGGAGAAGCTTATAAAAAGGCAAAATATAAGGTGCCTGGTCATGGTCCGAGGAATGTTCAGGTGCTGAAGGATGCATTGTTGGATATTGATGGAGAGTTGGAAAGCGAGATGTACGGAAAGGGAAAAGTCATCGACGATTTCCAAGAGAAAATGGCGAACTACCTTGGCAAAGAGTCTGCTGTATTTTTTCCAAGCGGGACGATGGCACAGCAAATTGCCTTAAGGATTTGGTGTGACCAGAAAGGAATAAAAAAAGCAGCTTACCATCCATTAAGTCATTTAGAGATTCATGAAGAAGACGGATTAAAGGAATTGCACCATATTGAGACTTTTTTATTAGCGGACAAAGACAGTGTTATTCAGCTAGAGGATGTGGTTGGCTTAGAGGAGGAAATCGCTTGTTTATTGCTCGAGCTGCCGCAAAGGGAGATTGGTGGCCAGCTTCCTGACTACAAAACATTGGAAGACATCTCAGCTTACTGCAAGGAAAAGGGGATCAAATTACATTTAGACGGAGCAAGACTGTTTGAAATTTTACCTTATTATCAAAAATCGGCAGCAGAAATCTGCGCTCTTTTTGATAGTGTGTATGTTTCCTTTTACAAAGGCATTGGTGGGATTGCAGGGGCGATACTTGCTGGGGATAAAGCCTTTACGGAAGAATCAAAGGTCTGGAAAAGGCGCCATGGCGGCGATTTAATCAGCCTTTATCCGTACATCTTAAGTGCTGATTATTATTTTGTTCAGCGGGTGGAACAGATGAATCAGTACTATCAAGAAGCAAAAGAACTTGCCCACTACTTTAACCAATGTCATCGTGTTTCGACCAGGCCCTTGGAACCAGTCTCTAATATGTTTCATGTCCATTTTGAAGCACCGAAAGACGAGATGGAAGGGATTCTAACCGCAATCTATGAAGAAACAGGCATTGGCTTAACTGGTTATGTACGCGAAGTTACCAAGACAGCTAGTTACTACGAAGTTAGCATTGGTGATTTGTATGCGCAGCTGCCTAAAGAGGATTTAAAAAAGGTCTTTCAATTGCTGGATGCAAATATGAGAAGTATAAAAACTCTATAAAATTTATTGAAAAATCCCCATTTCAAAAATGGGGATTTTTACTTAGATAATATAGGGACCAAAGAAAATGGTTAATAGTAAGATGTGAAGTCCGACAAAATAGCTTATTCTTACCGTACCTGCCCAATCATTTACTTTTTTAGTATGCATCGTTAACCAAAAAGCGATGATAGCAAATAAAATCATGTAAACATAAGAACTGCCGGTAAAGGTTAAGTAACTCGGTGCGTTTGTATAAATGTTATCTAAGAAAAATCGGTCTTTCCAAATGAGTGCTGCTATAGCATAAAGCCCAATTCCTGTATAAAAATACCAAGCTGGATCGCGATCAGCGATTCGATTTCTAAAGATATACATAAATACAACGAAAAGAACTGGCCAGATAAACCATATGACCGCAAAGGCAATACCGAAAAAGGATGAAGTGATCATACCAAATGTCTTACCCAGTGCCTGCAGCCAATCGTCCCCCGTAAACTCAATTAATGGATCGACCGTTTTTATATCAGAAGATGAAACTTTAATTTTATGGTCATCACCGTCTAAATCCACCCATGCAATGGTTTCTTCATTTATCCATTGTGGGTTTGTTGAAATATCTGGTGTATTGCTGCGTCGCTCCGTTTTAGTAGTGCCACTTTCACTGATTTCTGCAGAATAGATATTAAAGGTTGTACTGTCATTGAATTGAGTTTGTGTTCGCCCGTTTGCGTGAAAAAGAATAGTTGGTTTATCATTACGAAACGTAAGAACGACATCAGATACTTCCTTCAAGCTGTTTTTTCCAGCTGGATCTTCAAAGGTTAACTCGTTCAGAGTTTGCGCGTTCGGATTTGTAATATTTGTGAGCAGAAAGTAGTTGAAAAACTCTGGATTCCCGCCTTGTGTGGATTGAAGCTCTTCCTGAAGTAACAGTGCTAATGTTTGACCATCCAATGCAAACGAGATATCATTAACAGCTTTTCCTGGGTCGACATTTATTCTAGATTGGTATACAGTCTGCAATTTTCCATTTGCATGTTGCTTTAGTGTAACATCGACTCCTGTTGGATCAGATGTATAGGTTAATAGATTTACTCCCTCTTCGTTCTCTTGAGGTATGACATTGAGCTTATCCAAATCAATCTCCATCACTTTTTCAGATGTCTTCGTTTCTGGTGAAAGTTGATAAAGCACATGATCCTTTACATAAAGAGTAGTAGTTTCCAAAGGATAAAACTTCTCAACTTCGGAGACGAGCATATTCTTATCTTGGTCATAAATATTTTTAAAATCAAAATAGATAATCGTATCTTCTTGTTGATAAACCTGCGTCCATTTATTTACCGGTATGTTGTAGGTTTTCTCTTTTTCTACTGTAAAATCCTTGCCCAAAGTAGTAGTCGCTAATTTTCCATCTTTAAATCTTGTAAAAATAAACTCTCCATTTTCTGTCACTTTTACCGGAGGCAGTTGATTCAGTTCTGTTTCTCCTATTGTCAGAGCCCTGCTCCAATCATCTGCAGGGTGTTCAGTCACATCAGAAAAGTTTTCATAGAATAATAGAAGTATTCCTATTATCATAATAATCCCAGGTACAATCCAATAAAGCTTAGTTGCGAATTTCATGTTCATTTTAGACCCCCATGATACCATTCAATTTCTCTATTTATTTTGACAAAAATAATAGTAACATAATTCTGACAGAATAGGCTATTTCAAATACACTGACTTTGTAAAAAAATGTTAGTAAGAACCTGGCTTTTCAATTGATAAACCTTAGACCATTTTCATGGTAAGATACTAGGAGAAAAATGTTTTTAGGAGATCCGTATGAAAGAAAAGAAAAAGCTGCAAGAGGTAGATTTATATAAACCAATTCAGAGGTATTTTTTACGAGAAGGCTATGAGGTCTATGGTGAAGTAAAGGACTGTGATATCGTCGCTGTTAAAGAAAGTGAGCTGATCATAGTTGAATTAAAACTCACTTTAAGTGTCGATCTACTTATTCAGGCAGCAAAGCGGCAAAAGTTAACGAACCAAGTATATATTGCCATTCCTAGACCAAAGGGCAGGCTGAATTCTAAGCAATGGGCAGATAAATGTCATTTAGTGAAAAGGTTAGAGCTAGGCTTAATTGTGGTTTCCTTTCCAGGTAACGGCTCAAAAGCAGATATACTGATCCACCCAACTCCTTTTACTGGTAAAATCGCAACGGGGAGGAACAAGCTAAAGAGAGAAGCTATTTTGAAAGAAATTAGCGGACGAAGTGCTGATTTCAATGTAGGGGGAAGTAGTCGGACGAAAATCATGACCGCCTACAAAGAAAATTGCATACAAATTGCTTGCTTACTAGATAAAATGGGACCATTATCACCAAAGGCATTAAAGGATTTTGGTGCCGGTGATAAAATCCCCTCAATCTTAACAAATAACTATTATGGATGGTTTGAACGGATTAAGAGAGGTACCTACGACCTTACCGAGAAGGGCAGACTGGAAGTGCAGGAGTTTCAGGAGCTAGTAAAATATTATCTCGAAAAATTAGGCGATGGGGGGGAAACCAATTGAAGAGTATTACAGTTCTTACTGCCCAGCATGAGACTATGATAAAAAAGGAATTGGAATCGCTCTAGAAAAAAACTTTGAGATTAATTTGCTTTAATTAGATATCTCTGTTATATTAAAGAAGAATTATTTTTGTTTGTCAGTTGGATTAAAAAGTTTTCAAACTTTACGTCTAAAGAACTGAGCAAGGATAGTAACACAATGTGTGCACAGCACACGAGGAGGAAACAACAAATGGAACAAGGTAAAGTAAAATGGTTTAATGCAGAAAAAGGTTTCGGATTCATCGAAAGAGAAGCAGGAGACGATGTATTCGTACACTTCTCAGCTATCCAAAGCGAAGGTTTCAAAACTTTAGACGAAGGTCAAGCAGTTACTTTTGAAGTAGAACAAGGTCAACGTGGACCCCAAGCTACTAACGTTCGTAAAGCATAATTGAACCGACATATATAAAAAGACTCTCTTTTGAGAGTCTTTTTTCTTTTCCTAAAGGGATAATCTTGCCCGTAAACTAGGAAAACAAAAAAACCCTGCTCAGTAAATTGAGCAGGGCGGGTAATCGAAAAACGTAAAACGTAAAGCAAATGGTAGACACAGTATAGCACACATTCAACGTAATCCCTAATTATTTTTAAAAATAATCAAAAAACGCCCCTTACCTACGAACTTCTCCCTGTATTAACTACCAATCAATACATTCTCCTGAATTCCTAAGGATTTTTAAAGGAAAAATAACACATTTAAAAGGTGTAGAGGATTTTTTGTTGAAATAAGTATAGTAAGTTTTTCCATTGGTGAGGTGGGATAAAAATTGAATGATATCCAATATGCATTTATAAATGAATTTGGCCATTACGGATTCGATTTTGATCAACCTGAGACTTCGACACACTTTATAATCGTTTCTATACTAGTAAAAGGTTCTGATAAAGAATTCCTACAGGAGGAAGTAGAAAAAATCAAACGAAAACACCTTTCAAAAAAGGAAATTGACGATAGTCTTCGCATGGAACTCTTACAGGATTTAAAGGACCTGCCCTTTAAGGTATACGCGTATGTTATTGATAAACGTAAAATTCGGGAAGACAGCGGCGTTACCTATGAAAAAACATTTATTAAATTTTTCAATCGCAATATCTTTGATGATTTATATCGTACCTTTGACACCCTTGACCTTGTCGCGGATGAACAGGGAACAAAAGAGTTTACGCAGGAATTTATTGCTTACGTAAAACAGAAGTGCATTCCAGACTTGTTTAATTATTCAACCTTTGGCTTTAACAGCAGCGAATCAGATATTCTTCTGGAATTGGCACAGTTTATCGCTGAGACAATTGCAAAAGGATATGATGCAAAATATCACTCTCATCAGTATCCATCGTTTTATAGACTTTTAAAAAATAAGATTATCACGATTAATCTTTGGCCTCATGATTACAAGCACTACCTCTATGACTACCATTTTGAAAAAACGGACTCAGAAACCGATCAGATTATTATTAAACAAGCAGTTAATTCAGCCTATCAATACATCGAAAAACATCGAAAAAGTGAAGAAGAGGATGAAAAAGTCCGGATTGATTTACTGAAGTTTCTATTATTCAATTTAAAGGAAAATCCTGATGAATATGTGTATACCGAAGAAATCCTTGATAACCTTAATGCGATTAGAATCAATAAAATCAAGCAGCATTATTTTCGGTCAAATATTGTTTCAAAGCTGCGCGACCAGGGGTTATTAATTGCCTCCAGCAATAAAGGTTATAAGCTGCCTGTTTGTTTAAATGATCTGTACGACTTTGTGAATCTATCAAGTTTAACGATTCATCCGATGATTCAACGAGTCGCAAAGTGCAGGGACCAAATCCTCTTGGCGACTAATCGTGAAATAGACATCCTCGAAAAATCAGAGTATGACTATCTAAAAAGAGTCATTGAAATGGAAAAAAAATCAATAATAATCAACGAATAAAAGGTAATTAGGTTATTGGAAGAGGTGAATATTAATCCTCCATTCTGTAATCCGTGCCTACAAAAAAATTGCTCTAGAGGGAAGTCAGGTCAATCATCTGACGACACCCCTAGAGCAATTTTTATTATTTGGATAACTTCTTTTTATTTCAGTAGTAGTCCAATTCATACATAAAACCCCTTTAGATGGAAAACGATATAAAAACTGGGAGGGGTGTTTTGTGAGGAAAAAGATGACTAAGTTGTTGAAGAATACTCTCAACACTGAACCTGAATTTAAAGAAGAATCCAATGTAGAGGAAATTGAAATCAAAAAACAAGACATAAGTTCGTCTATTGAGAAAAATTTAGAGACCTTTAAGTCGATCTTTACGATTCCTGATAATACAGATGTCAAATTACGTAAGTTTACGATCCAGCAGCTAAATCGAAAGGCATTTATCATTTTTATCAGCACAATGGCTGATTTAAAAAACATCATGGAAGGTATTGAGGGACCATTAATTGATAGCGAGCACCCTTCAACCAAAATTCAAGATATCGTTTCATATCCAGTTGAAAATACTTCTACCAATATTGGAGATATAACGGAATTCATTGCCGCAGGTGTTACAGCACTATTTGTTGATGGCGATCCCAATTGCTATTTATTTGAAACAACAAAAATTCGGGGTCGTTCCATTGAGAAGTCTGAAAATGAAGTAATCGTAAAAGGTGCAAAAGAAGCCTTTAATGAAAAGGTCATTGACAATATTTCCTTAATCCGAAAAAAAATTAAAAATGAAAATCTTCTCGTCCAAGCGCAGAAGATTTCTAAGCGTTCCAGGAATACTGTATTTCTTGTTTATCAGAGGGACCTTGTCAATAATGAGCTACTTCAAAATGTAAAAGATAGGTTAAACTCCTTTGAAATTGATAGTGCTGTTGATTTAAGTATATTAGAGCAATATTTAGAGGAACGCCCAAGATCCTTATTTCCAACCATTGTATATACAGAACGTCCTGACCGTGCAGCTGCTTTTATTGAAGAAGGGCATATTGTTTTACTGATGGAAAATTCACCCAGCTGTTTAATCCTGCCTGCTACCTTTTGGGCGATGTTTCATTCACCAGAAGATCATTACTTGCGGGCACCATACGGTAATTTCATTCGAATATTACGGTTCCTTGCTCTATTTGTTGCTGTTTTTACCTCCCCATTCTATCTTGCGATTACGAACTTTCATGTTGGGATGATTCCTCCTGATTTATTGATGGCGATTGCAGGTACAAGGGAAAGGGTACCTTTTCCATCAATCATTGAAGTGCTAATGATGGAACTTGCCTTTGAGCTTATACGTGAAGCTGGATTACGCGTGCCATCCCCGATTGGTCCAACGATTGGGATTGTGGGTGCCTTAATCTTAGGTCAAGCTGCTGTTCAAGCCAATATCATAAGTCCTATCGTCATTATCGTTATTGCCTTAAGCGGGTTAAGCTCTTTTATAATTATTGATATAAGTATGAATTTCGCCATTCGGATTACCCGTTTTTTATTTATTTTTACAGCTGGATTTATCGGAATATATGGGGTCACGGCTTTATTTATTGGAGGGCTCTTTTATTTAGTATCGTTGAAGTCATTTGGCACATCATATTTTGCACCGATGACCCCGCATTCCTTCTCATCAAAGGATCTACTGATACGACATACTCCAATGAAGGAAAGGTTCCGGCCAGGATATTTAAAACCAAAGGATATGGTTAAACAAAGAAAGGGATAAAACGATATGAAACAGCAATCTGGAAAAATTGGAGTTCGTGAATTTGTTTCCATCGCAGTATTAATGGTAGGGTCTAAAGCTTCTGAGGATACGCCGGCCCATCTGTACAGTCAAGTACAAAATGCAGCATGGATGATTCCGTTCATTTCAGCCGGAATCCTTTTTATCCCCCTCTTTTTATTGATAAAAACGATGTCATTGTATGAAGAAAAAGATCTGTTTTCTGTTATAAAAAAGGTACTTGGAAAATACCTGGGTTTTTTGGTTTGCTTAGTGATTTTTATCATCAGCTCATTTGCTGTTTCGTTTGATAGCAGAACGTACACCAACATCATTCGAACATTTTACTTTACTACCACTCCTACTCTTATCATTTATGCCATTTTAATGTTTATTTGTGCATATGGCGCCAAGAAAGGACTTCAACATATTGGATCGGTTTCCTATCTAATTGTGTTCTATGCAGTACTTTCTTTGTATCTAGCCTTGTGGCTGGGTACCCAGCATGCCAATATTAATTCTATGTTTCCCCTTTGGGGTCCTGGACCACTAGAACTACTGAAGGAAGGATCACAAAAGTTAACTTTATTTGCTGACTTTTTTCTTTTTACCATGGTGGTGCCGTATATTACATCAAACAAAGCATTCAAAAAAGGTACTTGGATTGCCTATATTTACGTCAGCATCCAAATTAGTCTAGCTATTCTTATTTTTGTCTGCATGTTTGATGAGTCCTTAGGGGGAGTGGCCTACCCTTTCCATACTGTTATACGTTTTATTTCACTTGGCGATTACATTCCGAATGTCGAAATCATTTTCTTCATCATTTGGATTATGGCGGCATTTATTCGTTTTACCGCATTTTTGTACATAAACGCCCTTATGTTCGGTCATCTATTTAAAATTAAAGACTTTGAATACTTGATTCCATCACTGGCGACAATTTATTTGATGATCGGCATGATTCCAGAAGCACCCATGGATGTCAGCCTTGTATTTAAACCTGTAGTAGTGAAAACAGCAGGTCCAACGTTCGCCGTCATTTCAATTATTATTTGGCTAGTTGCTTTGATAAAGGGAGAATTTAAACATGCAAAAAACAAAAACATTATGTAGATTATTGTTGTTTTTCGTTATGGTTTGCATATTATCTGGCTGTTGGGATCGGGAAGAATTGGAGGATAAATCCTATGTCATCGGATTAGGACTTGATAGTTCAAAAGAAAAAGATAAAATTAAAGTCACCATGTTGCTGGCAAACCCTGAAGTTGGCAGTATGCAAGGCGGCGGTGGTTCAACAGAAAAACCGCGTGAAATTATTACATTTGACGCGAATGATTTCATTGCGGCCAAAGCGACTGCAAATTCAGTCATTTCACGTAACATAAGCTACGAACTATTAAGGATATTTGTTGTTTCCGAAGAATTTGCAAGAGATTCAATTTTTCCGTCTATATTTGCCGAAGTTTTAAAGGATAAAGAAATTCGCCTTAATAGTTATATCGCTGTTTCGAAAGAAAAAGCCTCACAATATTTTCTAAGAAATAAACCGAGAATGGAAACAAGACCACATAAATACTTTCAATTTATGGTCGATCACGGGATTGAAAATGGGCTCATACCCGATTCAAACTTATTTCGTTATTTCCAAACTGCGGATAGAGGAAGTGATCTTTTTCTGGCCATGTATACAACGGCAAAAAGGGTAAAGAACCCTGAGATAAAAAGGGAGGATGAATACACGGCAGGTGAACTGAATGCAACGGGTGAACTTGATGATACACAATTTATCGGCTCGGCTGTTTTTAAGAATGGGGTCATGTTTGATACACTAACAGGTCAGGAAACCCGTGCGATCAATATTCTAGATGATACGACGAATATTAAAGATATATTGGTAAATATGCCTGATCCTTTCTCAGATAAAAAGAAACAATTTGCAGCAAGAATCATGAAAACGGAAAACAATAAAGTAAAAATGAATTTGAAGGGCATAACACCCAAGATTTTCATCACCATCCCTTTACAATTAGAAATAATGTCTAACCCTAGTATGGTGGACTTTACAAAAGAAAAAAACCAACGAATCTTAAAGAAAAGTATTGCTGATCATCTTGAAAAAGCGAATGAAGACCTTTTAAAGAAGACACAAACCAAATTCAAAGGAATTCCATACCCGCTGCCGATATATTCAAAAAAATATTTCGGAACGATTCAGGAATACAAAAAATACAATTGGGCAAAAGCTTACCCCCGTGCGGACATCCGAGTAAAAGTGGATGTTACAATTGTTGATTATGGGAATCGAACGAAACAAGCTAAAAAGTTGGGGGGCTAGTAGGATGCAGTTACTTATTATCGCTTCTCTAGTCACGATTACGATATATACACTCGGATTTGGTGTTACCTTATGGAAGGGAAAACAAAAAATAAGTGCAATAGCCGTATTCTTTCTTACACTTACAATAATCGTTCTCCCTTTTTTTACGATTTTTTGATCTTCATTTTGCTGGGGAAAACAAGTATTTAATCTGTAATTTTTGGTAAATCTAAAGTCGAGGTGATAGAATGGCTAATGCAAAAGTCGGTGATAAGATTTCCTTTAAACGAGAAGGGAATTCTTTAGAAGGTGTAGTCACGGGAGTAAGGGAAAATTCCGTTATGGTTCAATACGGTATGTCAAAGGATAAGGATGAACCTCTGATTACGATTGTCAATCATAAAAATTACAAAATTACAAAATAAATTGGCAGTATATCCTAAAAAAAAGCCAATGAAAAAATCCCTTTCAACTAAAGGGATTTTTTTATTGCTTAATCGTGGTTGCGGTGACCCTTTTCGTTTTGGGTACCAGTTAAGTTATCTGTAGCGCTTTTAGCTGCGTCAACAGCGCTCATCGCAACGTTTTCAGTTGTTTCTAATGCACTATGAAGCGCATGGAAAGCAGCACCCGCTGTTTCTTTAATGCCTTGTGCAACACCTTTATTATTTTGTTTATTTGCCATTATGGTTCACCTCCTAAACAGAAATAGGTTATGTAATTATGGCTGGACTATTCAGTTGAAAAAGGAGTCCAGATAAATATTTCCATTTAACTCTTTCTTCATTAAGGGAATAGTAAAAGTGATATTACGTTGAACCATGAACAAAGATTTAGGAGGAACTAGAATGGATGAAAATAAAAAAATGGAAAAGCTGCTTCGAGATTATGGTTATCCTGAAAAAGCAATTCCAAGATTAATGCGCGAAATTAGTTCAATGAACTATGATAGAGTGAGAAAGCTAATCCTGCCGTACAACGATATGACAGCGGACAGATCTTAATTCTTTTAGATATTAAACAATAATATAATTATGTAAACTAAAAATGAATTCATCCCAAAATCGTC
Source organism: Neobacillus canaveralius (assembly GCF_047237705.1). NCBI lineage: Bacteria > Bacillati > Bacillota > Bacilli > Caryophanales > Bacillaceae > Neobacillus > Neobacillus canaveralius. The sequence goes on from NZ_JBDFLL010000001.1 coordinate 2,435,560, forward strand.
CCAAACGCTGAAATACTACAGTCCATTTCAGAAAGTACTCAGTACTAGCTGTAAATGGACATTCTTTTAATAATATTAGAACTATTAAACCATTTTTTTAGTAGAATTAGAGATAACGAGATGTAGGCGAAGGGATGGATACTCGAATGGAAAAAATTTATTTAGATTACAATGCAAGCACTCCTTTGGCACCTGAAGTGGTTGATGCCATGCGGCCAGTGTTGAATGATTACTATGGGAATCCTTCAGCACTGCATTGGGCGGGAAAACCTGTGAAAGCAGTATTACATAAAGCGAGAGAACAAGTTGCTGGGCTCATTAACTGTTCTCCTGGAGAAATTATATTTACCTCAGGTGGAAGTGAAGCCAATAACCTTGCACTTAAAGGTTATTATTTTAAAAACGTGCATAAAGGGAACCACATTATTACCTCAAAAATTGAACACCCTGCGATTATAAATCCTTGTAAGTTCCTTGAAGAAATCGGAGCAAGGGTAACATACGTTGGTGTGGATCAATACGGGAGAGTTTTACCTGAGGAAATTGAAAAAGCTGTGTCAAAAGATACTATCTTAATTACCATCATGCATTCCAATAATGAAACAGGTACCTTGCAGCCGATAAAAGAAATTGGACAGATAGCAAAAAAGCATGGAATTGCTTTTCATACAGATGCTTCGCAATCGGTCGGGAAAGTTCTAGTGGATGTAAATGAGTTAAAAGTCGATATGCTAACCATTGCAGGTCATAAACTGTATGCTCCAAAGGGCATTGGTGTTCTGTATATTCGCGAAGGTGTGGAGCTTGAACCGCTGATTCATGGTGCTGGACATGAACATGGATTACGGGCAGGAACTGAAAATACCTTATTGGCGGTCGGTTTAGGGAAGGCATGTGAAATCGCAGGTACACAATTAGGTACCATTATGCAAAAGGATTTGACCGATTATTTTTGGAACGAATTAAGAGCTGAGTTTGGTGATCAGGTGGTATTAAATGGACATCCTGAGGAACGATTACCGAATACTCTAAATGTCAGTTTTGTTAAAAGGATTGGGCAAGATTTATTAAATGCAATCCCTCAGCTCGCGGCATCAACTGGTTCTGCATGTCATGCCGGAAGCATTAAGTTATCACCAGTTTTAAAAGAAATGAATGTACCTGAAGAAGTGGGAATGGGTGCGATTCGATTTAGTTTAGGGAGATATACGACCAAGGATGAAATCAATATCGTCGTTAAAGCGTTTAAAGAAATCTTGTAATAAAATATGCAATTTCATTAATAGATATTTTGTTATTTCAAATAATAACTAAAAACGTGTCTTTAATGAGGTCTGTTATGAAAAAATTTGTCCTGTTAACCCTTATCAGTATTGTGTTGCTCACAGCATTTGCAAAATCAAACCAAGTCGTTCCGTTTTTGCGATCGGCAGCAAAAGGTTTGCCAGAAAATACAAACGTCCCGGTGCTTCTGCCAACGTATTGGAAGGAACAAACGAAAAGGCCAAAGAAGCATACCGCGGTAAAAGTAAAGGCCTATGAAAATGGCTATGCGATATATTTTTTATCTATGGATAAACCATATAGGGCAAATGACCCCGCCTTGTTTCATCCAAAAGAGTCGAGCGAAATCGGAGAGCTATCCGGATTTGTTGGCACTATGACTCCTGGCGAGCGACCAAGTGATTTTGTTTTTTATAAAAAGAAAAATGGCGCTAAGTTATGGATCCAACCGTGGGTAAGGTCTATCATCTACGCAAAGCGCGGACCTTGGACGATGTTTTTTGATGGAGATAAAGGGGATGAGCCATATCAGCAGGCAGATGAGTTGTTTAAAGCGATGAAGAATGCAGATTGGCTTAAAGGCAAGGTCATTCACGAAGGACATATCGCAATCCTAGGCACTAGACGCGAAGCATACACAAGCATTGATTGGGAAACAACTAATGAATTTGTTTATCACTTTTCTTATAAAGGTCCTATTAAGGAAGCGGTAAAAATCGTCCAAAGTCTGGAATATGTTGAATAAGTCTACTATGTGATTATTACATTTGCAGCCTGCTCTTCATTTTAAATCTCTTTGTAAATACATACTTATTATATTAAGGTGAGGTAGGTGGTCTAATATGGTAGCAATCGTTCTCTCTATATCATGGATTATTGCTGCCATGAAATTTGGAGATCGTGATTGGAGTAAATATTATCCCTCAATGTTATTTGCCGCACTAGGGAATGCACTGTATGAAATCCTTTGTTATAAATATCAACTGTGGACGATGGAACCGAATGGGGTCGCTTACTCGATAATCCCAATGTTGTTGCTTATTTTAGTTGGTATGCCATTATCAACATGGGTCTTCTTATCTAAATACCCATATAAATTAAGTATATATATTAAGGGCATTTATGTTTCATTTTTCGTAGTAGTATTTATTGTTTTAGAATATGTGGCTGTAAAGTTAGGCTCAATTTCTTATCATAATGGCTGGAATCTCGGATGGTCATTATTTTTTGTGATTGTCATGTTTATAGTGATAAGAATACATTTTACTAGACCTATTCTTGCACTACTCATTTCAATCCCTTTTTCTCTCGTTTTATGTATGATATTCGAAGTTACGTTAGATAAAATGAAGTAAAGAATTCACTTAGGAACGACCAAAAGCAACTTTTATATAGAAGTTGCCTTTGTCGTTTTTAGTCGAAGATTTATATTACTTAATTGTAGGGGTAAAGTATGATTCTCCTAGAATTTCCTTTACTTGATATTGAGCGGGTGAAAGCTCCTTTTCAACAAAGGCATTAATATCCGATTGATCAACGTCGTACATGATTTCAATCTCTTTTGAAAATAGAAGTTTTTCTTTTTCAAGCAAACTAGGAAGAGAAGGTAGTTGTATTGGCTGGAGTTCTTCCATATTTAGTACCTGTTTTAATCCATCCACATAGGATTCAAACGGACGTCCGCCAACAATTTTTACCCCTTTATTTTCCTCATTGATCATAACAATCGTTGGAAATCCTCTAACACCTAAGCTTCTTGCAAGACCAAAATCTTCATTCAACAATTGTTGACCTGCTGGCTGTTCCGCTTCATTTACAATTGTTTCTCCATCAAGACCAAGTTTATTGACGATCTCAATCATAACGGATGTGTCTGAGATATTTTTATTGAAGGCGAAAAGCTCTTCTCTAGCACGACGTAAATATTCATAAGCCACTGCATCGCTATGATTTTTTTGAATCACTTTATAAACCCGTGAAGGCGGGAAGGATGATTGTACTGGATTGTCAATCATGAGTGATCCATCTATTGGCATCCGGGAATGTTTTCCCACTTCCCTCCAATGAGGAGCAACGTCCGCAGGCTTATAAATTCCGTTTGCAGGATCAATGGGCCCGTCATGCCATTTTTCCAGCAATCCACCCATTACCGGATGGAAGTTAAAATAGTGTCCATACTGCTCTTTAAACCGACGCAACAGCGGTTCAATCGCCCAGCAATGAGAGCAAATTGGGTCTGTTACATAATAAACCTCAATTGATTTTTTGGGTTGATTAAAATCAATCAGCTCCATTTCTTCCTCACCTGCTACTCCACATACACCTGTTTCTAAATCACAAATCATATTGTTGTTGTTATTCAATATTTTTCAATCCTCCTATTTGCTTTATAATTGCATTTTAGTAAATAATGAAAGAGATCAATACCGATAGTTCCTTCAATATGTCGTTTATTCAACACATTGAAGAAATTGTTGAAAAAGTAGGAGGGACCACAAAATGACTCAATCAAAGACGGACCCCCGAGTTTTACGTACTCGCAGATTAATTATGGATTCTTTTATTGAACTTTCATCTAAAAAAGAATTTAAAGATATTACCATAAAGGATATAACAACCGAGGCGAAGATTAATCGCGCCACTTTTTATTATCATTTTGAAGATATCTATGACTTATTAGAGAAGGCATTATCTGAGGTATTGTTAGTGAATTTAAATGAAGAAGTTTTCAAGACTGACCAAATAAATGAAGAAGTCTTCATTTGTATATTCACAGCCGTTACAAATTTTCAAAAGTCATTATCCAATCGTTGTCATCGAGGATACGAAGATACAATTGCCCGAATCATTAGGGAACAGCTTGAAGTCATTTTTTACAAAATGTTAGTAAAACAGACGACATCGGAAGATAAGGAAGCACCCAAAATTAATACTGTCATCTTAAGCTGGGGAATTTATGGAGCTTCAGTAGAATGGAAACGAAATGGTATGACAATTCAGCCTGAAGATTTTATTAAACCATCCATTCCTTATTTATTGTCTGGAATAGAAATGGATACCAAAAAACTGACAAGTAAAAGAGACCGGGAGTAAAATCAATTGCTTGTCAATTAGTGAAAGATGGTTAAGCTGGATGGTAGGGTGAATGGTTTACCATTAATTATGATGTAAATACATAGTAGGAGGAAATTTTGTGGAAATAGGATTAAGTACGTTTGTAGAAACAACACCGGATGTTGAAACCGGTAAGGTGATTAGTCACGCACAACGGATACGTGAAGTGGTGGAGGAAATTGTCCTAGCTGACCAGGTTGGGCTGGATGTCTTTGGAGTAGGCGAACATCATCGTGAAGATTATGCTGCTTCATCACCAGCGGTTGTGTTAGCTGCGGCGGCATCGCAAACAGAGCGAATTCGGTTGACAAGTGCGGTTACCGTTTTATCATCTGATGATCCAGTCAGAGTTTTCCAAGATTTTGCGACACTTGACGCCATTTCAAATGGACGTGCTGAGATCATGGCAGGTCGTGGATCCTTCATCGAATCATTTCCGTTATTTGGGTATGATTTAAAGGACTATGATCAGTTATTTGAAGAGAAGCTTGATCTGCTATTAAAAATAACGAAGTCTGAGAAGGTATCCTGGAAAGGTGAACATCGACCATCCATAAATAATTTGGGAGTGTATCCAAGACCGGTTCAGGATCCACTCCCCGTGTGGATCGGAAGCGGTGGCAATCAGGAATCTGTCATACGCGCTGGTCTGCTTGGATTACCGCTTGTTCTAGCCATCATTGGCGGCAGTCCGCAGCATTTTGCACCGCTAGTCCAGCTTTATAAGAAAGCAGCGGAACACGCAGGTCATGATGCTTCAAAGCTGCCAGTTGCTTCACATTCACATGGTTTCGTGGGAGAAAGTACGGAAGATGCGGCGGCGAAGTTTTACCCTTCAACTCAGCAGGCGATGAATAAATTAGGACGTGAGCGTGGATGGGGAAGGTATGACCAAAATGCATTTGACTCGGCTCGCAGTTTGCATGGTGCCTTGTATGTAGGGGATCCGCAATTCGTTGCTGAAAAAATCATTAACCTTCGCAAGAATGTCGGAGTCACACGGTTTATGCTCCACTGCCCGGTTGGCACCATGCCACATGAAGACGTTATGAGGTCCATCGAATTATTAGGAAAAGAAGTGGCTCCGATTGTTCGTGAAGAAGTGGCTAAGTGGGAAAAGGAAAACAAAGGAAAATAATAATATTATCAAAACGGATAGCTACGCTGTGACCTGGAACGATAAAAGCCTGGGAGAAACTGTTAAACAGTATTCTCCCAGGCTTTTTGATGTTTATTGTAAGAAGCTAAAATCAGATGTGTTGTTTAAATAAAATCTAGTAACGTTTCTTCGCTTTCTATGTTAGAACTCCTTACATAGTTATAGAATTCTATTTTTACCTGGTTTATACTTCAAACATATTAAAAATATCAACGCGTTATTAATATCAACTGAATAAAATAGCTCTCTAGGGTTCCGTTTAAAAAAGTAACTTTAAAGTCTGGTCCGAGAGAGAGCGTACAGCTATTCATAGTTGTATACACGGAGGGAAAAAAGCCCGGGAGATTTTTTAAAACAAAAATCTCCCGGACTTTTTTCCTTTTTTATTACATTGAGAAAAGGATGATGGATGATGAAGGAGAATGCTACACTTGTTAAATCACTTAAACTGCCTCAAGTTGTTTTTATGGGACTTGCTTGGATGACCCCAATGATTTATTTTACGGTCTACGGTGTGGCGTTTGAAGCGGCAAATGGTCAAATGGCAGCCGCTTATATTGCAGCATTTCTAGCAATTTTTTTTACCGCTTATAGTTATAGCAAAATGGTAAAAGCTTATCCAATCTCTGGTTCTGCCTATACGTATACGAAAAATTCGATTCATCCGAAAGCAGGGTTTCTTGTCGGATGGGCACTACTGATCGATTATGTTTTCTCTCCCATAATTGCGATTTTAACCTTTGGGATTTTTATGAATACCGAGTTTCCTGCTGTACCTATCTATGTTTGGATCATTATTATGAATTTTATCCTTGCTGTAGTAAACATCCTTGGAATCAAATCCGCTGCACGCATAAGCGGGATCTCGGTTCTATTTCAAATCGGATTTATCTTACTATTCTGCATTTTGGTTGGGAAGGATATTTTAACTGGAGGTAATGAATCCAGTTCCATCTTTTCATTCGCTTCATTCTTCAGTGTTGAGTCGCGGACGAGCGCTGTGTTCTCGGGTGCTGCTGTAATTTGCTTCTGTTTTCTTGGTTTCGACGCAGTAACCACGATGGCGGATGAAACCGTTGATGCTCAAAAAACGATACCGAAAGCGATTTTTTGGATTATTTTTATTGCTGCAGCTTTGTATATTTCTATATCTTATTTAACCCAAATTGCCTATCCGAATTTTACATTTACAAATCCAGATAACGCAGCCTACAGCCTGGTGCATCTGATTGGCGGAAACCTATTAAGCTCATTGTTTATTATGGTGTTAATTGTGGCGACCTTTACACAAGGGCTTTCTTCCATGACCAGTGTAAGCCGTTTTCTATACGCACTTGGCCGTGAATCGGTTTTGCCGAAAAAATTATTTACCTCTATTCATCCAAAATACAAAACACCTGTAGCGAATATTATATTTGTAGCCGTTATTTCCTTATCAGCAATTTTTATTAATCTTAGTACAGCCGTATTATTTGTCAGCTTTGGTGCATTAACAGCATTTTTCTTCGTGAACATATCTGTGATTGCCCATTTCTATATTAAACATAAAAAACGTTCGCCAAAAGAAACCTTTTTATTTCTGATTTTTCCTCTAATTGGAGCTAGTTTTATTGGATGGCTATTAACTTTACTAGATTCATATACACTTACATTTGGCATGGTCTGGATTGTAATAGGATTTGTTTATATGTTTTTCAAAACGAAGTGGTCGAAGGCGCTAGAACGAAAAATCATGCTTTCAACCACTACACAAATGAAATTAGAAAAACATGTTAGATAACCTAACATGATTGTTGTTTCATAACCCAATAACCATTTATACTGAGTACATCAAAACACATCATACTTATAAAGGTTTCCGCAATCAGTTGGAAACAAAAAGCTTTCTAGGGTTCCGTTTAAAGAAGTTTGATGATCTTTAAAGTCTGGTCCGAGAGAAAGGGTGCAGCCGTAACAGTTGCATACACGGAAGGATAAAAGCCTGGGAGATGTTCATCTCTCAGGCTTTTATCCTTTTTTATTTCAATTGTCTATTTTAAAGGAGGATGAACGATGATTAACACTTTTTCTTCAATTATTACGAAAACAATACCGGCTGGTGGAAAATGGTCAGCCCGCATTCAAAGAGGAAAAGAAATTACCTTTACTGCCCTCGAAGATGGTGCCAATGTATCTATATTACTTTATAACGCCAATGACACAGCTGAACGCTACAATATGCCAGATACGTTAAAAGCTCAATACACAGCATTTTTAACAAAAGGAAATGTTCTGATGACGGATCAAGGACGTGTACTGGCTAGTATCGTGGAAGACACGGTCGGCTGGCATGATGCAATCTCCGGATATAGTACTCGACTAATGATTGATGAGAAATATGGAAAAACCACTTATCAAGAAAATCGGAATGAATGGTACCGAAGTGGAGAAGAGGATTTAATAGTTGAACTCTTCCGTAATGGATTAACGACAAGTGATTTATCACCAGTCATCAATTTATTTTCGAAAGTGTTTTGCGATGAGGAGGGTAACATGAATTTTGTTGAAGGGCATACGAAAAAAGGAGAGACTGTGACACTAAGAACGGAAATGGATGTCCTTCTCGTTTTATCCAATACACCCAATCCGCTTGATACAAGGCATACTTATCAATCGACTCCAATTGAAGTGAAAATTAAGGACGCAGAACCCGTTAAAGAAAATGACATTTGCTTGAACCACCGCGACGAAAACCGGCGGGCATTTGAAAATACATGGGAATACGTAATGCTTACCAAAGGAGGAATTCAATAATGTCTGTTTTAAATTATGTCGAGAGTGAACGTAAAGTGGAAGAAGCGATCTATAATAAAAAATTACTTTCAGGAGAGGGCTGGCTGTATACGTTAGAGCCAGGTGAAGTGTTACGAATTGTAGATGTTGAAGGTAATCAAGCAGCAGATACTCTATTTTATGATGCAGATCATCCATCTGATCATTACAGTGCAATTAATACTATTGGGCGTCAGCGAAATATTTATCTATCAACTGGATCAGTTCTTTTAACTGAATCGGGAAAAGAATTGGTCAAAATAGTAGCCGATACATGTGGACGACATGATACCCTTGGCGGGGCATGCTCTGCACAAAGTAACACCGTCCGGTACTCACACGATACATTGCCGATGCATAACTGCCGCGATACCTTTATGCTTCAAATGGCAAAATTTGATAACCGTACAACCAAACGAGATCTTGCTCCCAATGTTAACTTCTTTATGAACGTTCCGGTTACACCAGCAGGCGGCTTAAGATTTGATGACGGCGTTTCAGCACCCGGCTATTACGTGGAGATGCAGGCTATAAATGCGACAACGGTTGTAATTAGTAATTGTCCGCAGTTAAACAATCCATGCAACGCCTATAACCCAACACCTATTCAATTAATCATCTGGGATAAATAACCTATAAAGGAGCGTGTAATTATGTTTAAAAAAGTACTCATTGCAAACCGAGGCGCTATTGCCACTCGAATAGAAAGAACATTGCGAAAAATGGAAGTTGGTTCCGTTGCGGTATATACAAAAGCCGACCAAGACAGTCTGCATGTCGACCTAGCGGATGAGGCGGTTTTAATCGGTGAAGGTTTGGCAAAAGATAGTTATTTAAACGCCGACATTATTTTAAAAACAGCGATTGAAACAGGGGCAGAAGCAATTCACCCGGGGTACGGATTTCTAAGCGAAAATGCAGACTTTGCCCGTGCCTGCCAAGAAAACGGAATTGCTTTTATTGGTCCAAGCCCGGAACAAATTGAATTATTTGGTTTAAAGCACTCTGCTCGTGAACTTGCGACAAATGCAAATGTTCCGCTTTTACCAGGTACCTCGTTAATTAGTGATCTAGATATAGCGTTAATAGAAGCCGAACAGATTGGCTATCCAATAATACTAAAAAGTACAGCTGGCGGCGGAGGAATCGGCATGCGAATCTGTACGGATGAGACAGTATTAAGTGAAGCTTTCGAGTCGGTATGTAGATTGGCGGAAACGAACTTTAACAATGGTGGTGTATTTTTAGAAAAATATATTCAAAAAGCGCGTCACGTAGAGGTGCAAATCTTCGGAAATGAATTTGGTGAAGTTGCCGCACTTGGAGAGAGGGATTGTTCGATTCAAAGAAGAAATCAAAAAGTGATAGAAGAAAGTCCGGCTCCTCTTCTCTCCTCGTCTGTCCGAGAAGAAATGCTAGCGTCAGCTAAGAGATTGGCTCTAGAAGTAGGGTACCGCAGTGCAGGTACCGTTGAATTTTTATATGATCCCGATGAAGAAAAGTTTTATTTTCTGGAAGTGAATACACGTCTTCAAGTGGAACATGGGGTAACTGAGGAAGTCTTAGGAATTGATTTAGTAGAGTGGATGGTTCGTGAAGCAGCAGGAGAGTTGCGTTCACTGGATACACTTTATTCAACTCCGAAAGGACACAGTATTCAAGCGCGGATTTATGCAGAAGATTGCTTAAATGATTTTCGTCCTAGTGGAGGGCAAATGGACCAAATTCATTTTTCTAAACAAGCTCGAATTGAAACATGGGTACGAGACGGCTTAAACGTCACTTCATTCTATGATCCAATGCTAGCAAAAATTATTGTTCATGCTGATACAAGAGAGGAAGCAATCAACAAATTAACTACAGCACTAAAAGAAACAAGATTATATGGAATTACTACGAATCTACAATACTTAGAAGCTTTGTTACAAGATGAGGATTGCCGTTTGGGATATGTGCACACACAAATGTTAAAGAACTTTGCACCGGCGGAAAGTGCGATTGAAGTACTTGACGGCGGGATTCAAACGACAGTACAAGACTTTCCGGGACGTATTGGACATTGGGATGTCGGTGTACCGCCTTGCGGACCGATGGATCCTTTCTCCTTCCGCATTGGAAATAAGCTGTTAGGAAATGACGAAAAGGCCGCGGGGTTAGAGTTCACGCTTCGGGGCGGTGCCTATCGATTCCGGGCAGACATGACCATTTGCTTGACAGGTGCTGATATGGAAGCAAGGTTGGATGACAGAGAAGTACCTATGTATAAAGTTATTCATATCAAGCGTGGTCAAGTGCTATCTTTCGGTGAAGCAGTACAAGGCATGCGCACCTATTTATTAGTAGCCGGTGGATTAGATATGCCGCTATACCTTGGCAGCTCCTCTACCTTTACGCTGGGTGGCTTTGGCGGACACGCTGGACGTGCGCTGCGAACAGGGGATGTGCTGCGGGTTCACTCAAATTATTCACCTGAGCCTGCACAGTTCGAACTCCCTTCTGATCTTCATCCAGTTCTAACAAAGGAATGGACGATTGGGGTGATTCCAGGACCGCACTGCACAGAAGAATATTTAATGCCTGACTATCTGGATCAATTAACTACAACGAGCTGGGAAGTTCATTTTAACAGTTCACGTACAGGTGTCCGGTTAATAGGTCCTGCCCCGCATTGGACACGTGAAGATGGAGGGGAGGCAGGGTTGCACCCCTCGAATATTCACGATAACGCCTATGCTGTTGGAACTCTTGATTTAACAGGAGATATGCCTATTTTACTCGGCCCAGATGGTCCAAGTCTTGGTGGGTTTGTATGTCCGGTTACAACTGCTTCAGCTGAATTTTGGAAAATTGGTCAACTTCATGCAGGAGACACCATTTGTTTTCAGCTATTAACATTAGAAGAAGCCAACGAACTGCGTCTAATACAAGAACAGTATTTGGATAATATTGGAACAAGAGAATTTGATTCCGCTGTTCTTCCGACTTTACCAACAGAAGCCACATTATTTTCATCAGACTATCCAGTACTAGTTCAGCGTCCAGATGGCCGTTTTCCCATGATGATTCGTGCAGATGGTGATGAAAACATTCTGATTGAATATGGAGAAATGGAATTGGATCTTATGCTTCGTTTCCAAGTACATGCACTAATGCAGGCTATTCAATCTCGTAAGGATATTCCAGTAATCGATTTAACTCCAGGCATCCGTTCGCTACAAGTCCATGTTGATGCAACAAAAATGTCGGTTGCCGAACTGTGTGAAATCATTCAATCTCTTGATCGTGAGCTGCCAGCTCTTGAAGAAATGGAAGTACCGTCCCGTATTGTTCGACTGCCACTTTCATGGGATGATCCGGCTACACAGCTTGCCATTGATCGTTATCAAAAAAATGTTCGTCCTGACGCACCATGGTGTCCTAGTAACTTAGAATTTATTCGACGTGTGAATGGATTGGACGCCATTGAAGAAGTTAAAAACGTTGTTTTTGATGCTAACTACTTAGTTCTTGGTCTTGGAGATGTGTATCTTGGTGCTCCTGTGGCAACACCAACTGATCCACGGCACCGTTTAGTAACCACCAAATATAATCCTGCCAGAACATGGACACCGGAAAATGCTGTAGGCATTGGCGGAGCTTATATGTGTGTATACGGAATGGAGGGTCCAGGGGGATATCAATTCGTCGGTCGAACACTTCAAATGTGGAATCGTCTGCGTCAAACAAAGAGTTTTATAGAAGGAAAGCCATGGTTACTTCGTTTCTTTGACCAAATTCAATTTTATCCAGTTGGTGCGGATGATCTTCTCACTATGCGTGAGGACTTTTTACGAGGACGTTTTGAAGTAGAGATTACCGAAACAACCTTTAAACTTAGTGATTATGTTAGTTTCTTAGAATCTATCAAAGAAAGTGCTGATGCTTTCCGAACAACCCAACAGGCTGCCTTTCATGAGGAGCGAGAAAGATGGCATGAATTGGGTCTTGATGAGTATATATCCGAACATGAGGTGACCCAAACGACAGAAGAAATACTGCCAGATGGTGTGGAAGCTGTTCGTTGTACGATGCCAGGTAGTGTGTGGAAAGTTCTTGTATCTAAAGGAGAAGAAGTGAAAAAAGGCGATACCCTGATTATTGAGGAGAGCATGAAGATGGAGTTTCCACAGCTGGCTCCATATGACGGATTTATTCACTCTGTTCATGTAACACCAGGAGAAGAGGTTCATGGTGGTCAATTAATTATATCCATGACAAAAGAAAAGCGAGGTGCTTCTGATGAAAACAATAAACGTACCGCAACTGTTATCCATTCCTGAGCTGAAGGGAAAATATCAATCTAATGAACTTACACCAGAAGATGTTATTCAGGAAATCGTTCATCGTGCAGAAGAAGACAAAGAATATAATGTTTGGATTACCCCGCCTGCGATGGAAAAGATTAAACCCTATTTAGAGCAGTTAAAGCAAATGGATCCAGAGCAAACACCGCTCTGGGGAATCCCGTTTGCCATTAAAGATAATATCGATCTTGCGGGTATATCTACTACATCAGGTTGCCCTGAGTTTTCCTATACGCCGAATGAGCATGCGACAGTCGTTAAGCGACTAATTGAGGCTGGCGCCATCCCAATTGGTAAAGCGAATCTTGATCAGTTTGCAACAGGTCTTGTAGGAACAAGAAGTCCCTATGGTGAAACAAAAAATTCGTTGAACCCTGAGTTGATCAGCGGTGGTTCAAGCTCAGGTTCTGCTGTCTCGGTTGCACGTGGGATGGCCGCCTTTTCACTTGGAACGGATACTGCTGGATCTGGTCGCGTACCGGCTGCACTTAATAATCTTGTCAGTTATAAACCGAGCCTTGGGGCGTGGCCGATTAAAGGTTTGGTTAAAGCCTGTGCTAGCTTGGACTGTATTAATGTGTTTGCTAATAATCTTTCAGATGCCTTGCTTGTGGATGAAGTGGTACGCGGGGTTGAAAGCACTGATCCATGGTCAAAGTTGGTCACGCGTAAATCGGATGCCCTTCCGGAAAAAATTTGTCTTGTGCAAGAACCTCCTGCATTTTACGGACCTTTTGCACAGGACTACAAACAGGCATGGGAAAAAGCGGTTGTCCGCATCGAAAAATTGGGTATCCCGATTGTATACATCGATGGAAGTTATTTAGCGGAAGCCTCTGCTATTCTTTATGAAGGACCATGGGTCGCTGAACGCTGGGCAGAATTAGGGGAATTTATTACAACGCATGAGAATGCAGCTTTTCCTGTGACAGAAACTGTCCTTCGTTCCGGAGCCAAACCAGAGCATGATGCTGCTTCTTTATTTAAAGCGATGCACAAGCTTCGAGAATTTACCCAAAAAGCCCATCAGCAGTTAAAAAATGCAGTTTTGGTCATGCCAACATGCGGTGGTACATGGACGCGTGATCAGGTACGTGAAAATCCAATAGAAACCAACAGTCTTATGGGTTTATATACAAATCATTGCAATCTATTAGATTTAAGTGCTGTAGCGGTTCCAGCAAAAGCTGCAAAAGAAAATCTACCATTTGGAATTACATTGTTTTCAAACAGTGAAAATGAGAATTTGATTTGTGGGCTTGCCGATTTATTTTTACATGGTCGCCGCTCGATGCAAAAGAAGGAAACGACCCTGGTAGCTGTATGTGGTTTGCATATGCGTGGATTTCCGCTTGAAAAGCAAATGATCGAACATGGAGCGGTCTTTATTCGAGAAGCGAAAACCGCCCCACAATACAAAATGATTAAACTACCTTCCCATCCGGCTAAACCGGGACTAATCCGCTTGAACGAACCAGGGGCATCTATTGAAGTAGAGGTTTGGGAGATGCCACTTAGCCAATTCGGTTCGTTTGTTTCTCTGATTCCATCTCCACTTGGGATCGGAAAGGTTGTTTTGGAGGATGGTTCTGAAATACCAGGATTTATCTGTGAAACAAGTGCGGCAAAAACAGCAGAAGATATTTCACATACAGGTGGCTGGCGTTTTATGCCTCAGCGGCTTTAAAATAAAGAGTGCATTGTATCAAACAAGTTTGATAATTTTATAAAGTTTTAGGGGAAATCTTGATAGAGTTAGAGGTGATTGTGCCCGAAAATCTGGAAAGAGTAATGGTTCGGTCACAATCAGTGCAGAATTGTTACCGAAAATCAAAAGGATACCTATGTTGGGTCACAATCCGAGGTGAATTGTGACCCAACATTAGTAGTCTTAATAATTTAGGTCACAACCCTGAGTTTGTTACTGATTTTATGAAACTTTAATTCCCCTTAGCGATCAAAAATTCTTCAAATGTAACTTTACCTACTTTCCGAAGGTCATTAGTGTTTCTTCCATCTAATAATGCTCTATAAAGTTTACCTGGGAACGGGAAGCTTGCTACTTTACTAGATTCATTATTCACCTTTATTTTCAGTTCAGCCATTTCTCTTAATGTTAATATTTCTGGCCCGGCGAAGTCCTCTGTTTTTCCTTGAGGTCCCACATTAATCGTCTGAATTAAATGAGCTGCAAATTCATCAACGTCCACACTTTGAATTTTAATATCTCCAGGCACAAGGTATCTTTTAAAAAGCGGTTTGGATAAAAAAATATTCTCTACAAAACTATGGAACTGAGTTGCACGAACAATTGTATGTGGTACAGTACTGTTTTTTAACAATTCTTCTGCTTGATATTTATTCCGGTAGTATTTCATTGGAATATCTTCAATGCCGACAATAGATGGATAAATGAAATGCTTTATTTGCTGAGTCATATCCAAAAACTTTTTAAAACCTAAAACATCGATGATATCTGAATCCTTTATTGGACTTGTAGCAGCATGAATAACCACATCTATATTGCTCACAGCTTCTTCCAAACCTTCACCAGTCAAAAAATCACAATAAACCCACTCAAAATTTACGTTCTCCGGCTTTCTTCTCGATGTAATTTTGACTTGATAATCAGTATTTTTCAGTTGTCTCAACAAAGCTGAACCTAATTGACCCGTTGCACCAGTTACCAATACTTTCAAGTAAATCACTCCAATTACTTTTATATGCCATCGTATTCTAATATTCAAAACTGCTCGAAAATATTCTATGAACATAATACTACCAATTTGGAGTTTAATGGTAATATTAACATATGCTATGAAGTATCTGAACTAAACATTAAGTTGAAAGGGGTTTTGGAAGTGAATCAAGCTTTACTCGTAATTGATGCCCAGCAGGAACTAATCGAGGGTAATGAAAATGAGAGCAGTGTCTTTAAAAAAGAGGAACTCTTGAAGAATATTAACTTAGTAATTGAAAAAGCAAAAGAAGCAGAAGCGTTAGTGGTTTTAGTTAGGGATAAAGATGTGGCTGGCGGCGAAGGTGAAGGGTTTCAAGTGCACCAAAAAATTAATATCCCTCCTGCTTCAATGATTTTTGATAAGAAGGCTACCAATTCATTTTATGGGACAGGTTTGCTAGATTACTTGAAAGATAATGAAATTGAACATCTTGTTATCATGGGCTGTCAAACTGAATACTGTATTGATTCGGCTGTGAGAACCGCGTCCATCAATGGGTTTGATGTTACCCTGGCGGCTGATGGGCATTCCACGAGAGACTCATCTGTGCTTACTGCAGAACAGATCATCAATCATCATAATAGAGCACTCCATGGACATGACAACGTCGACCACTTTGTTCTCGTTCGAAAAAGTGAAGATGACTTGTTCCAACCTACACATAATAACTACAGATAAAACTACCGTTTTAATAATTGTGTTTATGACTAGTCATAGAATAAAATTAAGGTTTCTTTAAACATGAAACGAGCAGTGGTCTAAAACCGCTGCTCCTTGTTTTTTCAAGCATTTATCCTTTGGTAATAGGATTCTTTTAGGCGTTTCATATCCTCTTTAGGCGGCAACCCGAATAGTCGGGAATATTCACGGCTGAATTGCGATGGACTTTCGTAACCTACCCTGAACGCAACATCAGCAGCAGAGTTTTTTTTCAAGAACAAAGGTACGGATAACATTTTAAAAAGAGGGTAAACCACTTCGATGGCGAATGTAATAAACAGGAAAATATTAGGAAGAATTTGAGGGGCTGTTCTAATCTAATGGGTTTATTTAGATTTGTTTTCGTTTGTGTATGTGTTAGTGTTATTTCATTTATTTCAGTATTAATAGTAGGTATTACTATTTCTTTTTGGGGACTCTCATTAAATTCATATTCACAGTATTTATTACAATTACTTATAATATACTTTGGAATAAGTAAATTTGGCGTAAAAAAAGGTTTCAAAAATAAATATAATGATTTTCCTAAGTAGATTGAATATACGAACTTTTCCCTACACTAGAATGAATAACAAAAAAATCCTTCTAAATTGACAGAGAAGGATTTTTTTTATTTATTTTGTTTATTGCTTATTTATTACGTTGGTTTTGTATATAGTTTACAACATCGCCGACTGTCTGAAGCGTCGCTGCAACTTTGTCGCTAATTTCGATCGCGAATTCATCTTCTATTTCCATCGTCAGGTCCACCATATCAAGTGAATCAGCTTCAAAGTCATCTTTGAAGGATGATTCCATTTTGATAATCTCCATTTTGACACCCAGTTGGTCTGCGATAATAGGCTTTAACTTTTCAAATGTGGTCATTGTGACAACCTCCTAAGTATTTCATAACCACTATTATAACAACCAATTGCGGAACATAAAACAAAAACCAAAAACTAGAGTACCCGATCGTAAAGGTTAAAAAAATGTTATAGAATAAATACAACTTTTCTGTAGAAAAATACGTATATTAAATTTTATCAGGGAGTGTACATATGGAACAAAACCTTTATGAAAAAGTTGGCGGAAAAGAAGCGATTGCGAAAGTGGTAGACTATTTTTACTCCGAGTTGGTTCTTAAGGATGATACAGTAAATCATTTTTTTAAAGAAACAGATATGGAAAAACAACGCAGTCATCAGTCAAAATTCATTAGCTTTGCATTAGGTGGTCCAAATCAATATTCTGGACAATCTATGGCAAAAGCGCACGAAGGGATGAATCTTCAACCAGCCCATTTTAATGCAATCGTAAAACATCTACACGAAGCGCTTGCTCACTTTGGTGTGAATGAAACAGATATAGATACAGCATTAACAAAAGTAGCATCTCTACGAGACGATATATTGTATCAATAAAAGTTAACTAGAACATTGAAAAGAACCGAGCAAGATGAAGGCGTCAATACCTGTCACTTGCCCGGTTCTAATACTATCCTATTAAATGCCTTTATTTCCTAATCTTATTTTGAATTATTTACGTATTTTTTAAAATTATCTAAAATGGCCTGCCAGCCGGCTTCTTGCATCTCAATAGGATTGCTGTTTTCAGCATCAAAAGTTTCAATTACCTTTGTTTCGTCTCCTTGACGGATAAAAGAGATAGTAACTTTTCTTCCATCTTCTAAGGTGTAAGCAATACTCTCATTCAATCGTACATCATCATAAACCCCACCAAAATCGAATCCGAAACTGCCATCTTTAGCTTCCATTCTTGAAAGGAATTTCCCGCCAACTTGCAAATCATTTTCAGCAAATGGGGTGTGCCATTCTTCTGTTGCAGTGTTCCATTTTGTGATATGAGTTGGCTCTGTCCAATATTCCCAGACCTTTTCTACTGGTGCTTGGACCGTTGTTTCTACAATTATTTTTTTTGATGTTTCCATTTCACTTCCCGCCTCTCTTAATACCAATATCTACTTAAGCGTTTTGTCTAACAAAGAAGTCTGATTATATTTTAATTGATTTTATAAAGTTTTGCTATTTTTGAATAGTTAGAAATTACTCAAATTTTGTTTGTTGACTGAGGTCACTTCCCTTAAGCCTTTCCCATCAAGAATTTCTTGAATTCCTTCTTCACAAACTCCATATGACCTCCAGGAGCAAGATTTACATACACTTTGAATATCAGATGGGATGATATAGCTTCGGATGAGCAACTCAATGTCCTCCCAATTCACAATTTGTCCAATTGTAAGCCCTAACTTTTCTAATATAGCAGCGTCTCTTTCATAAATATTGTCATCTTGGCAGTGGTATATACCTGAGTTTGGGTACTTTTCACACAACTGATCAGGACCCTTTACAAGTTCAATTCTCGTCTTCGGGTTGTCTCTCAAGGTTTTGTGCAGAAGTGTCATATTTTCAACGTATTCTTGGGAATAGCCCATTCCCCGATAGCCCAAAAGGCAAAACAGATGATGACCTCTCAGCTTAAACATAATATCCCCCCCATTTCAAAACGTTTGGTTAAATATATATGTTAACTTTAATAGACAAATAGTTAACAAATCATAATAATCATAGCATATCCCAAGGGAAATTAGTTCGTTTGCACCCTGCCTAAATGTCTTTTTCTTTTTCGCTCTTAAAGACCTTTATATAATCCAAGATTTTACTATTTATAATTTTCGCAATTTATTATTGAAAGTTTTATTTGCATGGTATATTATTTACCGTATCGATGTTAGGAAACATAACATGAACCGGTGGTGGGATATACATGAAAAAAATTGAAGCAATTATAAGACCAGAAAGGCTCACTGAGACAATTAAGGGATTGAAGAATATTGGAGTTACAGGTTTTACAGTATCCCAGGTAGTTGGGAGGGGCAAACAGAAAGATACTCAGGGTGTCTATCGTGGAAAAAACTATAAAGTAACTCTTCATCCAAAAGTAAAATTGGAAATTGTTCTTTCAGATTATATGGTAGAACGTACCATAAAGAACATCGTTGATTCAGCCCAAACAGGAGAAGATGGGGACGGAAAAATTTACGTTTATCCGATTTTTGAAGCTTATAACATTAGAACAGGAAAAGCAGACTTTGATATTGATGAGTTAGTAGATAGGGAGGGCTAACAAACATGGAATTAATCTATTTAAATACCGTATGGATTGTGTTGGCAGCCGCTATGGTACTGTTTATGGAAGGCGGATTTAGTTTACTGGAAGCAGGTCTCGTTCGAACTAAAAATGCTGTCAATGTAACAATGAAGATATTTGTGGATTTAACGATAGGAGCTTTAGCTTTCTGGATGATTGGATTTGGCATTATGTTTGGGAATGATGCCTTCGGATTCATTGGTACTTCTTTATTTGGCAGTCCAGAAAAGATTGCCCTTTCGATTGAATTGCCTAGTACAGCCTTTGTACTATTCCAAATGGGATTTGCAGTAGCTTGTATCTCGATTGTTTCAGGTGCGGTAGCTGAACGTATGAACTTTAAAGCCTATATGTTAATTGCAGTACTAATTTGTATCCTTATATATCCACTTTCAGGTCATTGGATTTGGAACAGCGAAGGTTGGTTAGCAAAATTAGGAATGAAGGATTTTGCAGGTTCGGCTGCCATCCATGCTGTTGGAGGTTTTGCTGCTTTTGCTATTGCGAAAATATTGGGAGCAAGAAAAGGAAGATTTAATTCAGATGGAAGTGCGAATGTATTTGCACCTAGTAACATTCCTCTAGCTTCAGCTGGTGCGTTTATTTTATGGTTTGGTTGGTTCGCTTTTAATGCTGGTAGTACATTAGATGCTTCCAATACAGCCCTTGCATCTATTGCTATTAATACCATGCTTGCAGGAGCAAGTGGCGGTACTTCTGCCCTGCTTATTACATTGAAGAAGTTTGGTAAAGCAGATCCAAGTATGACGATTAATGGAGTATTATCTGGTCTAGTGGCGGTGACAGCTGGTTGTGCCTTTGTTTCTCAATGGAGTGCAATCATTATTGGGGCTATCAGTGGCTTAATTGTGATTAATGCAACACTTTTCGTTGACCATTTAAAAGTTGATGATCCAGTGGGAGCAGTAGCGGTTCACGGCTTCAATGGTGTATTTGGAACCATTGCGGTTGGATTGTTTGATAAAACTCAGGGGCTTTTAACAACAGGTGATTTCTCACTTATAAAAGTACAATTATTAGGTGCAGCAGTAGTAGTTGTATGGGGGCTTTTAGGCGGTGTATTTATGGCAAAGGTATGTGAAAAGACCGTTGGTTTACGAGCGAGTGAACGGGAAGAAGATGAAGGATTGGATATGTCATACCACGGTATTCCCGCTTATAATGAATTAGAACGATTCACAGATTTGCCTACTAGTTTATATAATTTTGAAGAAACAACAGGGATTACAGTCGCTCCTACTAGGGGAAATGAAATAAGAAGGAAAATTATTTAATCAATTTAGACAAGGAATTTTACAAAGAAGGATAGGTTGCTGCGGCAGCCTTTTTCTTATGGGGTTATCGATCAATGAAAATGGAATGATTGCAAAAGTCGTTGCGCCAAAGACCTAGAATATCAAACCATAATAGAAACATACCAAGATAAGCTTCAGTTAAAAGATATTGGCCATATTTTATATTAACTTTAATGTTAAAAAAACAAATTCGACAAATTATGGTAATAATAAAGTATAATGTGTAATGTATTAAATATTAATGTTTGATTAACAGGTATAAACATATAGAACATGATTATTGCAGGCTTCAGATACTGAAGAGATATGAAAGGTAACGAAAATGAGTATAATAAAGGATTTCTTGCTGCAGCTTACGTTTATGTTAATACCCATATTTATTCACTATACATTTATTACAGAGCGGGTAAAGAATGATAAAAATAGAAATTTAATAATGACCATTTTATGGGGAATATCAATCATAGCATGCATGTCCTTTCCAGTGGTTTTTGGTCAAAATGCTCGTTTAGAGTTAAGAATAATTCCTCTATTGTTAGGAACGTTATATGGCGGATTTTTGCCAGGAATCTTCCTATCAGCACTTATCATCTTTTATCGACTTTCTTTTGGCTTTGATATAGGTTTCTATAACACAGTTCTTGTTTTACTGTTATCCCTACCCGTAATGGTGTATTTTCAAAAATCATTTGCCAGTTCGAAAAAAGATATGAGAGTTAAAATTGCTGTGGGTCTTTCCTTTTATTACTGTCTGATTGGCTTAACGTTGTTAGGTGTTTTAAGAGGTTTTTCCAAGGAATATCTTACAGTTCCGATTATTCATCTTTTCTTTGCAGTCGTAGTCACTTGGTGCTTCACTATGTTAATTGAAGCAATAAGAGAAATACACCAGCTGCGCTTAGAAATGCAAAATTCGGAAAAATTACGTGTTATAGGAGAGTTAACCAGTGTTTTCGCTCATGAAATTAGAAACCCAATGCAAGCGACCCGTGGCTTTCTGCAACTTCTGAATGAGCCTGACTTGCCTGAGAAAAAGAAAGAATATATCCAAATATCCCTTGAAGAATTAGACCGTGCAAATGAAATTATTAATGATTTCTTATCTTTTGGAAAACCATCCATTCATGATAAGGAAAGAGTCAACATAGGTTATCAGATATTGCGTGTAGTAAATATTATTCAAAGCTTCACCTTCAACCGTAATGTTGAGATTAAAACTGATATTCAAGAAAACTGTTGGATATACGCTAATCCTCAAAAATTAAACCAGTCTTTAATTAATATTTTGAAGAATGCGATAGAGTCAATGCCGAACGGCGGAACGGTTTGGATTACATGTACTTCAACGGATGATCGGTATATTAAGATTACCATTAAGGATCAAGGAATTGGAATGACAAAAAAGCAAATTGATAGGCTTGGATCTCCTTATTATTCCTTAAAGGAAAGTGGGACAGGACTGGGAATGATGGTCAGTTTTCAAATCATACGTTCGTTCAAAGGTAAAATACAAGTGAACAGTGAGAAGGATATTGGGACTGAATTTGTTATTTTTTTACCCCAGATATCCCAGGAGAAATAGCTCAGTTAAGTGAACTGGGCTTTTTACTTTTTATAATGAGCTTGTTTTATGAACAAACTATTAGAAATGAACTTTATGGATTTAAAAAGGGGAGAAACAACGATGTTAGAATCGGTTGAAATTATTTTTCGAACCTTTACGGCTTTTATTTTATTATGGGTATTTGTCCAGCTCCTCGGTAAACAGACAATTGCTCAGAAGACCTATCACCTTTACATCGCATCAATTACAATGGGGACAATTGCAGGAAATCTAGCATTCAATATAAAAATTAAATTCATGTATTATATTATTTCCATTTGTATAATGGGCAGCATCGTTTATATGTTGAATCTTGTTGCAGTCCGAAATCACCGCTTCCGAAAATGGATTGCGGGAGAACCGGCTACTTTGATTCAAAAAGGCCAAATTCTTGTAGACACAATGGAACGAATGGGGTATTCATTAGATTCCCTTAAACAGGCTTTGCGAGGAAAAGATATCTTCAACTTAGATGAGGTGGAGTGTGCTATTTTAGAGGTAAATGGCTCACTCTCTGTATTAAAAAAAACACCATACCAAAATATCACCAAGCAGGATTTACGTATACTGCCCAATGCAGAAACTGTACCAATAGAGTTGGTTTATGATGGGAATATCTTATACGATAACTTATTGAAACACACTTACGATGAGGAATGGTTAATGGGTGAGCTTACCAAAAGAAACCTGTCTGTTAAAGACATCTCGTATGCCGTCGTAGGGACAAAAGGAAACTTATATATTGATTTGTTTCGGGATAAGATAGATTAATTTTGTTGGTGTTATGCAAATAATAAGAGAGTACACAATAATGGAGGAGGACTATAATGCAATCTAACCAACAAGCTAAAAAGAATATAGGTTCGATTATGAAGCCAGAATTTGCTGGAACTGATCCACAAAAGGTAAAACAAGAAATTCAAAAAGATGTAAGCCAGGGACAAGGTGCAATGACTTCCCGAGAGGCAGGAGCAATGCAAGATTAAAAAAACCACGCTGAGTGGTTTTTTTAGATTGTTTGACTTTTCCCTGTATGAAGGACAAATCTTTGAGAAGAATAGTGAGATTTGTCCTTAAGGCCCAGTATGAAGGACAAATCTTTAAGTAGCATAGTGAGATTTGTCCTTAAGACCATGTATGAAGGACAAATCTTTAAGTAGCATAGTGAGATTTGTCCTTAAGGCCCAGTATGAAGGACAAATCTTTGAGTAGCATAGTGAGATTTGTCCTTAAGACCCAGTATGAAGGACAAATCTTAAAGTAGCATAGTGAGATTTGTCCTTAAGACCCAGTATGAAGGACAAATCTTAAAGTAGCATAGTGAGATTTGTCCTTAAGACCATGTATGAAGGACAAATCTTAAAGTAGCATAGTGAGATTTGTCCTTAAGACCCAGTATGAAGGACAAATCTTTAAGTAGCATAGTGAGATTTGTCCTTAAGACCATGTATGAAGGACAAATCTTTAAGTAGCATAGTGAGATTTGTCCTTAAGACCATGTATGAAGGACAAATCTTTAAGTAGCATAGTGAGATTTGTCCTTAAGACTTCTTTAGAAACCTCTGAGATTTGTCTTTCAGAACCCGAAAAATCTATTTAGCTTGTTGCTATCACGTCCGTCAAAAAAATAGCGCTAGTTTACACAACATAAAAAGGAAATGGCAAGTGCATTTCACCCGCCATACCAAGTCTTTTCTTAAGTCATATAAAGAATGCCGCAGCCAGATAGAAGGCTATGGATATGACGCCGCCTATTACAGAAACCTTCAATTTATATCGCGCATATTCGACAATCGGCAAGTCCATGATGGAAGCGGTCGTAATCGTGGTATCTCCTAAAGGTGAGGCAAGTGCCCCGAAGGCTCCACTAGCAAATACAGCCCCTACGGTTAATGGGATAGACGCGCCTGTAGAGACCGCTAAACTAACGCCCAACGGCATAAATAATCCCCATGTTCCCCACGAGGATCCAATAAAGTAGCCTACCACAGAGCCGAGCAGGAAGATCGTTGCTGGAGTTAACCAAGCTGGTAGAAATGCACCTAAAGTCGAACTAATGAAGTTAGAAAAACCCAGGTCCTCAGCTGAAAGGGTTAATGACCAAATCAACACGAGCAAACTAATGGCCTCCATCATCTGATTCCCGCCATCATAAAAGTGATACAATAGCTCACTAAGATGTTGCTTTCTAATAATATAAAAAATCAACGATAGGATCAGTGTGATAAAAACCGCTAATAACATGACAAAGGTGGCATCTGCGATAGAAAAGGCATCGAATACGGTTTTTGCACCTTTACTCCTACCGTCCTGCCACAATAAAAACAGTGATAACCCTAAAAGTAAAAAGACTGGCACAATCAAGTTCCACGGCTGCGCTTTTACCATCGACAATTCCTTTTTTATACCAATTCGGTGAAATTCATGCTCTTCCTCTTCTAGTTGCTCTTGAACACCTTTTACACTCGAACCCTTTTTACCGCGATTCCAAAAGGTTTGAATCAATCCAATGATCAGCGTGGTAATGGCAAAAAAGTTAAACAGAATACTTAGTAAGAATACTTCATAGGGCGACATACCAAAATCCAACTCCCGAATACTGCCTTCCACCAAAGAAACCATGAAACCAACAAATGCGGTTGCGACCGGTAGGAGGACGATTACGGATTCCGTCGAAATGTCCATCGTCAGTCCAACTTTTTGCTTCGAGACATTCATTTTCTTAGCTAGGGATTTGACGACAGGTCCAATCATCATGATCCGGAACATCGGCATCATAAAGGTAAATGGGAGGGTAAGCCAAATCAATCCAAGCAGTCCGCGTTCATTTTTTATCTTCGTCCCAACCCATTCTGAAAAACCTTTAATCCCTCCAGAAATGTTCATCATTCCCACCAGCCCGCCAAACAAGTAGAGAAACCCGATGATTTTTATATTGGTCTCATCCGACAGGGTGGTGACCATATAGGAAACACTTTGAATCGTTCCATCTAATAAATCTGATGTGAAAATCAAAGAACCAACCACAAGTCCAACGACTAGACCCGGTAAGATATTTTTTAGCCAGATGGACATGGCAATAACAATGATAAATGGTAAAAGAGAAAGCCACGTATGTTCCAAAACCTCTTCCTCCTTCATGATATCGTGATTCTACATATTCATCTAGTGTTTCCATAACATAACGGGTCATGTATTTTCTTTGATATTGAAATGAAGAATGCGTCTCCATTCAGCATGGCCATTAATGATTAATGTGCATTCATTTCTTCTGCTATTTCATTACCACTTAAATTAGAAGGATAATAAGTTGGCCAATTCTCTAATTCATTTAAAAGAGTGTCATGCTCTTCATCCCCAAAATAAATATGGTAATGTTCTGATTTTGTTGGATAAATAATATGATCACTGAATTGAACATGTTTTGGCAACCCGTTTACTTCTCCAACTAAATCAAAAAGATAACGAACTCCTTTATTTCCAGATTCATAAGTTAAAATTTCGTATCCATGATACTTATATTCTCCTGTTTTTCTTTCTCCATTTTTATAAAAAGTGATCGTATTATCATTTATAACGATTCGCACAATGTCAGTTTCATACCCAACTTTATAATATTCTTTGTACTCTTGAAGAGTTTTATCTTTGTTTGTTTCGAATTTTTTCTGTAAGACCTTATCTAAACTTCCATCTAATAAAAATGGATAGACTGATTGCCAATCTCCTTCCCAATCTGATAATTCTCTATCTTCAACTTCGTCCTCTTGGAATAGCCCTGAATATATCTTTTGGTTTTTTTCATCATCGTGACTATGTATATGGTTATGATTATGGGAATGCACGGTACTTTCTTTAGATTCAGAAGAAGTATTTTTAACAGGTGTATCTACTTTTTCTTGGCACCCTGCCAGCATTGGACCTAATAAGGAAAACGCAACCATTGATTTTATAAGATCTTTTTTCATAAATAAAACTCTCCTTTTCCTTTTTAATAAAATAATAACAATTATGACTTATGTTTTTTCCTGGTACTTTAAAGAAGAAATATCAGTTGACAAAATCGTCCTCATATTTATCACCTTTCGTAAATTATTTAAAAAGGAACTTTATAAATCGTAATGGTTCCTTTTTATGCATTTATGAATATACTATGCTTTAAATTTTCTGTCAATATAAAACGTAATGATTATGATTTGTATTTTATAAAAAGATTATGAAGTATTCTTCATAAATTAAGAAGGGCTTTCCTTTAGATTGGCTTTGGCATGAAGATACTGCCTGTTAATGAATCATTGGTAATGGTAAGTCTACAGTATTGAAGAAGTGTTATAATCCTGGCATAAAAAGAATAGTGTGATATAATTACATGTGCTTTTTATAAAGGCGTGTTTACAACTTCGATAAAACAGAAACTGGGTGAAAAAAAGATATGGAACGTGAGAATACAAAAGGTATTTATTTTACTGCCGGTGCGTATATATTTTGGGGAGTTTTACCGATTTACTGGAAATTTATAGACCAAGTTTCAGCGCTTGAAATTTTGGCTCATCGAGTCATTTGGTCGTTTATTTTCGTTTTACTGATCGTAGGCATTTTGAAGCGGAAACTATTAAAAAACTTTTTTCAAGTTCAAATGAAACAAAAAAATACTTTGCTTGGACTTTTTCTTGCTTCAGTATTAATTAGTATTAATTGGTTTGTTTATATATTTGCTGTGAATACGAACCATATCGTGGAGGCAAGTTTAGGCTACTTTATCAATCCGCTTGTCGCCGTATTGTTAGGGGTTTTTGTATTAGGTGAAAAGATGAATGTATGGCAGGCAGTCTCATTTGTAGTGGCCGGAATCGGTGTAGTCTATATGACGCTGTCGCTTGGAACTTTCCCATGGATTGCACTAATTTTAGCCTTATCCTTTGGTTTTTATGGGCTGTCAAAGAAACTAATAAAAGTAGACTCCATTTTAGGCTTGCTGCTGGAAACATTGTTTATTGTACCGTTTGCTTTAATGTTTTTAGCATATTTAGGTGTAAATGGTCAGCATAGCTTCGCAACTGGGTCTCTTAAAAATGATTTATTTTTACTAGGATCGGGTATCGCTACAGCACTGCCGCTTTTATGGTTTGGGATTGGAGCACAAAAAATTCCACTCTACCTAGTGGGCTTCTTACAATATATTGCTCCGACTATCAGTTTACTGCTTGGAGTGCTTATTTACGGAGAGTCGTTTACGAAGGACCATGCGGTTACTTTTTCATGCATCTGGATTGCTTTAGTAATCTTCAGCATCTCCAATGTTCGCCAAATGATAAAGAAACGAAAAATATCAACTGTAGCCACAAATGCAAAGAGCATTTAGAAATGGCAGCACACCTTTAAAAGACTACTAAATTGTATTACAATTTGGTAGTTTTTTTTGTGATTTTTTTACAAAAGACAATCAATGGCTTCCACATAATAGCTGCTTTATCTGAATATACTAATAAAAAAATATATTTAAAAAACTTTGAACGATTTTGCTAACCTAGACGTTATATCTTTAGATTATCAAATATATGAATAAGGGCGATGAGAGTGATGGGTAAAGAGATGGAAGTGATGATAGAGGGAGAATATCCGTTAGCGGCAACTTTAACTATCCCAGAAGGAGTAATTGAAAAATACCCTTTGGTTGTTATGGTCCACGGAAGTGGTCCTATAGATCGAGATTCGAATGCTAAAGGAATGCCGATGAATATTTTTAAAGAATTAAGCGATTTGGTTGTGGCAGAAGGTTTTGCTAGCATTCGTTATGATAAAAGAGGCGTAGGTGCGAGTAAAGGGGACTATTACGAAACGGGAGTGCACGATTTAATCAACGATGCACAGGCGGTAGTAGAATTTGCTAAACAGCATCCAAACATAGACTCTGAGAATGTGATTTTACTAGGACACAGTGAAGGAAGTATTATCACACCATTCGTGAATGAAAAAGTCCCTGTAGATGGGATGATTCTTCTTGCAGGCACGGCTGAACCTTTAGCAGAAACGATGACTTGGCAACGCGAGGAAATAATCAAGGATGTAAGATCTGTAAAAGGATTTCAAGGATGGTTAATTCGATTTTTAAAAGTTGATCGAAAGATTACAAAAATGAATGAAGACTTAATACAGGCACTACTTGGCACGGACGCGCCTGTTATAAAGTATAAAGGGAAAAAAATTAACGCGAAATGGAATCGAGAGCATATTCAATTTGATGTATCAAAACCTCTACAGAAAGTCACTTGTTCTGTTCTAGCTATAACGGGTACAAAGGATGTAAACGTAAAGGTTAGCGATTTAGATAAAATCAAATCACTGGTTCAAGGTGAGTGTGAAACACATATTATTCAAGATATGACACATATGCTTCGGAAAACTGATGTGGAATACAGCATTAGCAAAATCATGAACAACAATAAAAAATCACTAAAACATCCTATTGATTCTGAATTAAAAGATAAAATTATTGCATGGTTACGAAACTGGAAAAATAGACAGATCAAAACTGAAAATGCCGAAATGCTGGTTAAATAAAATGTTTGCTGAAGAGTAGGGACTTCCATCCTTACTCATTTTTTGTTTGTAGCAGTTATGTGTTTCTAAATTGTTTCGGGTATTGCCAAAGTGTATACTTACTTAATGAACTTTTTTCAGATCACAGGGGGAAACACAGATGGAATTTAAACCAAAGGCGATCTTTTTAGACATGGATGGCACAATCTTAAATCATCATAATCAGGTAAGTGTACATACGAAGGATGTCATTGATCAGCTGCGCAATCAGGGAATTTATGTTTTTATTGCAACGGGCAGAGCGTTTGATGAAATCGAGGAAATTGTTCCGGCAGGTTTTGAAGTAGATGGAGTTGTAACTTCCAATGGAATGGCCGGATATGTGGGGGATGAGGTAATCTTTAAACATTCACTTCCGCTTAACCTGGTGGAGGAAGTAATTAAAAGAGCAAGGGAAAACAAAGTCTATTACGAATTATTTCCATATGGATATGACCGTATCACATTAAAACAGGATCAAAATTATGTTGAAAATGAAATAACAGAACCAAAGCCCGAAAGTGTCGGCATCAATGAGTGGCTTTCCAGGAAAGAAGCGATTAAAGAGAAAATTATGTGGGTGGATGAAATTGTTGGACATGAATTTTCTAAATTCTATTTCTTTGCTAAGTCAAAGGAACATATCAATCGTTGGAAAGAAGAACTAGAACAATTAAAGAAGGAAATAGACTTTACCACCTCGATTTCGTCTAATCATAACGTCGAGGTCATGGTAGCTAACGTGAATAAGGCAACAGGGATTCAGCAAATGTTAAAACAATTTAATTTGTCAGAGACAGAAACAATGGCAATAGGCGATAGTGATAATGACCTGCCAATGCTGAGACTTGTTCATTATTCGGTAGCCATGAAAAATGCTCCTGATCGCATTAAAGAAATCACCGATGATGTTACTGAATTCACATGTGATGAAGATGGGGTTTCTTATTATCTTAAGGCACGTTTTTTGACTAAAAAAAACTAAAATGGTGGAGGGGATTCATTGAAATTAAGTGTTCTCGACCAATCAGTCATTAGTAAAGGGGATTCCGCAAGCACTGCTTTACAAAATACGGTAAAACTTGCTCAAGTAACAGAAGAGTTGGGCTATACACGGTTCTGGGTAGCTGAACATCATAATACAAATGGAATCGCTGGTTCCTCACCGGAAATCTTGATATCTCATATCGCTTCAAATACTAGTAAAATTCGGGTGGGTTCAGGCGGTGTGTTGCTCCCGCAGTATAGCCCATATAAAATTGCTGAGAACTTCAAGGTATTAGAAGCACTATTTCCACACAGAATCGATGCCGGAATCGGGCGTTCGCCTGGAGGTTCCCCAAGTACTCGGATGGCGTTAACCGACGGGCTGCGCAAAAGCCTGAATGAATTCCCCAGACAGGTTCAAGATTTACAGGGATTTTTGCTTAATCAACTACCCAATGAGCACAGTTTTCATGATGTTAATGCCTATCCTGCTATAGACAGTTTACCGGAGATGTGGATGCTGGGCATCACGCATCGAGGGGCAAGGATGGCTGCGGAACATGGGACTGCATTTACATATGGACATTTCATTACTCCGGATAATGGTGTACGGGCCATGGACTATTATTACACTCATTTTCAGCCATCGCCTTTTTTACAAAAACCTAAAACGAATGTTTGTATATTTGTTGTATGTGCTAAAACCCAAGAAGAAGCAGAAGAATTAGCGGTGAGTCAGGATTTATGGCTGCTAGGTGTTGAAAGAGGAATCGATACTAGGATACCATCCGTCGAAGAGGCAAAGACAATCTCCTTAACTGCTGATGAACGAATGAAGATCCAGCAAAATAGAAGAAGAATGATTATTGGTACACCTCAGATGGTCAAAACTGAACTTCTACTGTTGAGTGAAAAATACCACACTAATGAATTCATGATTATTACGAATATTTATGATTTTCAAGCTAAAATGAATTCCTATATTTTAATCGCTAATGAACTTATTTAAATTAATTCAATCAAAAAATAAATAATCCCAAGTCATTTAAGTCTTGGGATTATTGTAGTTCTTATTTTCCTTCATCCTCACGATCCATCTGATCTAAACGAGGTCTACCTTCACGTTCAAGCTGATCATTCAACGCTTGCCATGATTTTTCTATTTCCCGCTCATGTTGAATTTTGGAATAAACCATATCAAAAAGTATCGTTACTACAGCACTTATTATTATCGCCCAAACGTATATCATCGTTGTTGTATTCCTCTCAGGTGTGTATGATATCTTTCTAGATTTTATCATAGGTACAGACTTTAGTAGATTGTTATTTAATAATGGAGGAATTTTACAAACGTGTTAGCACAAGGTGCTCCAGATTCTAGTAGTGTTTGCCACGGAGTGTTGTTCAATGATCGAATAAGCAGCATTGGTAATGGCTTGTGCTAATGTTTCACCTTTCGCACGGATGTTATTGAAGCTGACCTCAGATTCTCCTGCTGTTGAAAAAGTAAACCCGAATTCCTCCAGCCTTTTAACGATTAACATAGCATGTTCAAGGTTTTGCTCAGGCTGAAATTCAGAATCGTGAATGAAAATACCTTTTTCGTAATCAAACCAGCGATCCCAACGATTTAACTTCCAACCTAGAATTCTCCGTGCGATTGAATCTGTTTTATTCATCTCCAATACCCCTTTTCTTAATGTTATATAACAGTTTTGTTATTTATAGTTATTATATAACACAATAGATAAAAATGACCATCATTTTTTAAAAATATCAGATATTTTTATAAGAATTATTTTTTAACAGAGTAAGAGTTGGTACCTATTGGCTGATGCCAAAGTTCGAAGACAATAATATTATTGTTGAAATATTTGTCTACTGTTGTAAAATTAAGAATAGTTTAAAATCATTTGACAAAAATCAATTTTAATATCTTTTGCTTCTTGGAGGGATGGATTTGTCTAAAGTTAAAAGTGCAATCATTGTTGGAGGGGGCATTGGAGGGCTCACGACTGCTCTTCGGCTTCATCGCGTTGGCGTGTCAGTGCGAGTCTTTGAAAGTGTGGAAAATATTACTGCACTCGGAGTAGGGATTAATCTTCTACCCCATGCGGTTAAAGTTTTGACTGAATTAGGTTTAGCCGATGAACTTGATCAAGTAGGTGTACGAACAGCAGAACTCATTTATGTAAATAAATTCGGGAAAAATATTTGGCAGGAACCGAGGGGAATAGACGCTGGATACCAGTGGCCACAATACTCGATACATCGAGGACGTCTGCAAATGCTGCTTCTTAACGCCGTTAAAAAACAATTGGGAGAAAATGCTGTATATACTGGACATCATTTAAAATCTTTTCAGTTGATGGGTGACAAAGTAACAGCGCAGTTTGAAAATCGAAAGACAGGGGAAAGGTTAGGATCGTATAGTGCTGATATTTTGATTGCAGCCGATGGCATCCATTCAACTGTACGGAAATTCTACTATCCAGATGAAGGATTACCGAAATTTAGCCGTCGGATTTTATGGCGTGGTTTGACAGAGTCTACTCCATTTTTAACAGGTAAATCGATGATTATGGCCGGTTACCAAGACCAAAAATTTGTCGCATATCCGGTGTGTCCTGACACTGCTGCAAAAGGACGTTCTCTCGTTAACTGGATTGCAGAGCTGACAGTCCAGGATGAAATGCCGTCCCGCGCGGATTGGAACAAGAAAATCGACAAAGAGAAATTTGCTCCAGCTTTTTCATCGTGGGATTTTGGCTGGCTCAATGTGCCAAAATTAATTGCGGAAACGGATACGGTATTTGAATTCCCGATGGTTGATCGAGATCCTCTGCCTCAATGGACGTTTGACCGAGTAACGTTACTTGGAGATGCAGCCCACCCTATGTATCCAATTGGATCCAATGGTGCTTCACAGGCGATTCTCGATGCAGATGCTATAGGACAAGCCATCTTGGAGCAGCCAAATGCCGAAATGGCATTGATAGCTTATGAAGATGCGAGACTAGAACCTACATCCAAGATTGTTTTTGCAAATCGTAAGAATGGTCCTGAAGAAGTTATGCAAATTGTAGAAGAACGGGCTCCGAAGGGTTTTGTGAATCTACATGATGTCATTTCCCGGCGTGAATTAGAAGAAATAGCGAATAAGTACAAGCAAATTGCTGGCTTTGATAAAGATATGCTAAACCGAAAAGTTGGAGTTCAATAATGGTAGAACATATTGTCTTAATAAAATTTTCACCGGAAACCACGAAGGAACAAAAGGAAGAACTTATTCGCAGGACCTTACAGTTAAAAAATGTGATTCCTGGTATTCTGGACATCCAACAGGGCTTTAATTTTTCAAACAGAAGTCAGGGGTATGAAATCGGATTAGCGGTAAGATTTGAAGACAAAGCTTCATTGGACAACTATGGCCCTCATCCGGCACACCAGGAGATTGTCACCTATTTGAAGGAGATCGGCATGGAGGATAGTATCATCGTAGACTTTCACCTCCATTAATTTTTTATTGTTAATTACTTTATTACTTAAACGCGTTTAAGCGGCTAATATTATCTAATAGTGAAGAAAACAAAAAGGGCTTCCTTTGGAAAGCCCTTTTACATTTTGTTTTTTTAAAAGGGAAGATTAATTTATAGAAAATAAGAGGGGTGCAATCATGGCAAATTTGAAATATGAAATAAAAGAAACGATTGGAATAATTTCAGAAGGTGCAAAGGGATGGAACAAGGAACTAAACCTCATCAGTTGGAATGACCGAGAGCCAAAATATGATTTACGTGATTGGGACCAAAACCATGAGAAAATGGGCAAAGGGATTACCTTGTCAAAAGAGGAGTTAATTCAATTAAAGAAATTGTTAAATGACTTGGACTTGAATTAAGTAATTAATTATTAATACGAAAAATTGTCAAAAGTGAATATTCGCGTGATAACACATTTTGGTAAAATTAGGAGTAAGAACAGTTAGATGAAAATGAACTATTCACTAATGTAGAAGCCATTTTTGGTGTGGTTGAAGTCAGAAAAGGGGAGGATTGTTTTGCCTAGTATTAGTAGTTATTTTTTTAAAAAAGGCATTAAAGCTGGTGCAAAAAAACTGAAATTGGAAGAAAAGGAAGTGAGTGAAGGCAGGCAGGTCATTGATTCGTTTGCACGGAAGTTCTCCAAGCTCCCGAAGGAATGTAAGGTGGAACACATTGAAATCGAAGGAATTTACGCAGAGTGGATCTCCAACAATCAAAGTGTGGAAGGAAAGGTCATTCTTTACTTGCACGGAGGAGGGTACCTTTATTGTTCCGCGGATACCCATCGAACATTGGCTGCGAATATCATGATCGATTCAGGTGTTAGAGTCCTCCTGCCGGAATATCGACTTGCACCTGAACACCCATTTCCTGCAGCGATTGAAGATACTCTCACTGTCTATCGATGGCTTCTTAAGCAGGGCTATGACTCTTCGAATATCATCTTTGCCGGTGATTCAGCGGGAGGAGGTTTATCCGTGGCTGCCACGCATGTGCTTAGAGATCAATATGAACCGCTTCCTGCAGCATTAGTATGTTTGTCCCCTTGGGTTGACTTAACAAGCTCTGGAAAAAGCTACAGGGAAAACAGCAAGAAAGATCCGTATTTGAGGTCCGATCTTGTTCGAAAAACGGCTCAGCAATATGCGGGAGAAGAGTCTCTCGACAATCATCTAATTTCTCCTGTTTTTGCAGACCTTAGTGGATTTCCGCCAATGTTTATCCAGACGGGTAGTATTGAGATACTGTTAAGTGACGCAGAAATGCTGACGCATAAAGCACGTCAGGCAGGGGTGAAGGTTCATTTCAAAGTTTGGAAGGGTATGTGGCATGTATGGCAAATCAGTGCCGGATTACCTGAAGCGAAAAAGGCTGTGAAAGAGATAGGTAACTTTATAAAGAAAACATTTAGCGAAAGTCGATGAAAATCTTTTATTTATTCTTAGAATCTTCAATTTCTTCTATTGTAAGTAACTATTTTCCGATGTAAAATACAGGTAATTAGTAGTGAATGAGTATTCATTCATTAGGAAGGAGAATAGATTTATACAGCGAAAAAGAGCGTTGTAGTTAACAAATATTAAACAGAGGTGAGAGAACATGTCAGAAATGAACCCTTATGATTCTTTTAGGCAAATAAGTGGGATGTTGGAAAAGGGATTAAATGGCTTATTATTTCAATCCATTAATAACAACCCATTAATACAAGTGACGAAGTTGGGCATTGAGGCGAATTCTAGATACATCGAGTTGTTAAAAAGAAACCGAGAATTAATGGCGAATTATATGAATCTACCAACAAAAAATGATGTAGCTAATGCAGTCAAACAAACCATGCAAGCAGAGGAAAAGATAGATATTCTTGAAGAGCAAATCTGGAATTTACAAGATAGTTTTGCGTTAGCAACACAAGAGCAAAATAAGGTGCTTGGAGAAATACTAGAATTCACCAAACATATCCATTTTGAATGGCAAAAAGCGTCTCAGGAGCTTGCTGCATTATCTGAAATGAAAAATGAATTTGAAGAGATGAAGAAGCTTTTGCAGAAAGATAAAAAAAAGGAACCAGTTTTAGCAGCCAAATAAAGGTGAAGGAGAATAGATGATGGCGGTTAAATCACTAGTAAATATCCCGGTTCTTAATCTTGAAAGTGAGAAGAAGCGGTGGAATACTATTTATAAAGTTTTGAGCGAACCGAAGCCTGATATTGAATCAACACCTAGAAAAGCAGTCTGGAAAAAAGGTAAATCTGTTTTGTGGTATCACGCTGCTCCAGAGAAGAAGTATAGCACGCCCTTGTTTTTGGTGTATTCTTTATTAAATAAAGCGTATATTCTTGATATCTCTGAAGAAGGAAGTGTCGTTGGAAATCTTACAAAACAGGGTTATGATGTCTATTTGCTAGATTGGGGTTCACCTGGGTTGGAGGACAAGGATCTCACTTTAGATAACTATCTTATTGACTATTTGGAAGTTGCGGTAAAAAGAGCTTTAAGGCATTCAGGGGCAAAAGAAATATCTTTGGTAGGTTATTGTATTGGTGGAATGCTTTCGGCAATGTTAACATCACTAACAGATTTGCCAATCAAAAATCTCGTCCTTGCCGCAGTTCCAATTGACTACAGCAACGCTATTGTTCCTAATAAATGGGTTAAAGCACTCCAAAATGGTACACTAAATTTTGACCGGTTTGCAGAGGCTTACGAAGTCATTCCATCAGAGTTTTTATATGCAATTTTTATGGCGCTTCAAGGATTTAACATTGGACCAACCGTAAATCTGGTCACCCGTGGAAACGATCAAAAGTATGTTGATAAGTGGCGGAGTATGGACAAATGGATGAAGGATGCCGTTACATTTTCAGGTGCAGCATTTAAGCAAATGATGAATGAATTATATAAAGATAACAAGCTTGTAAAAGGTGAAATGAAGATTGGCGGTCAGAAAGTGGATTTAACCAATATTAAATGCAGTACCTTGGTAATTACCTCCACCAGGGATGAATTAGTGTTAGAATCACAAAGCCTCCCTATCATGGACCTTATTTCAAGTGAAGATAAAACCTATCAGCATGTGGAGGCTGGGCATGTATCCCTTTGCTTAACTGGCCAGTTTGCCTTTGCGATTGATCCGTGGCTGTCGGCCCGTTCTACTAGATTAATATAAACCAACTTAGGAAAAGCCTTAGCCCTTTAAATGCGGACTAAGGTTTTTTAATTGTTCAATGAGTCAGGAACAAAATTCATCCAGCTGAATCTGATTAAGCTCCAGAGGCAAGAAGGCATATTCTCCGTTCTTAATAATCTCACCCTTACGAACTGGAATTGGGTGTTTAAATATGGGTCCATCTATAACTGTAGTATGAAATTCTCCACCTTCTCCACAGGGGTCAATACCACGTGCTTCAAGTTCCTTAATGTATTCATGGGTAAATGTTCGCCCTAAGTCATCTTCTCTCATTCCCAATGATAAATTAACCGTTACAACGATTGTTGTAAATCCTAGGTTTATGAATTCTTCTACAGCTTTACGGTGATTCATTTCCCATAAAGGCATTCCAAGCTTTAATCCAGCATTGTTCGAAACTTTTTCATGCCAACAGCCATGAGCAGGTATATCCAAGTCTCCAGTTACTAACACTTCTGCTCCTTGGAATTTTGCTTTTGTTAAAAGACTCATAAATACAGGTTCATAATCTGTCCAGCTTGCAGCTGCCGTATATACTGGCAAGCCTATCGATTTAGCCTGGGCTTCGATGAGCGCAGGAGGCATTCCATGGGATCTGGAACGTTTCCCTTCTTCCTCTAGCATGACAATAAGACCAACTGCTTCTCCAACCTTCATAGCTTTATAGAGTGCTAAGACACTATCCTTTCCTCCACTAAAAGAAGCTATAAATTTATGCCCGTGGGCACCATTTTTCCAATCCTTTACGTCTGTCATTCCTATCTTTCCCCCTTTACATTAATTCTAATTTGGACTCATGCTAATATAGATATCTTTATTATTCTATCAGGATTTGCTCGTAAAATTTATGTAAAATTAGTCCTAAGCTTTAATTGTAATGAAAACGAAACTATTTTGGGTACTTGCACGTCTAGTATATTATGAAAAAAATAAGGAGAGAAAAGTAAAATAGTTGAACAAGGAAGTCAAATGATTACTTACACTCGGAAATTGGTCATACTCATAATGTCTAAAAATTAATAGAAAATAAAGGAGAACTACCTATGTCAATTTTAAAACAGAAAATTGTTCCGCATTTATGGTACGAAAAGGAGGCTAAAGAAGCAGCCGAGTTTTACGCATCCATATTCCCGGACTCAAAAATTACGGCTGTAACAACGCTCCATGACACACCATCAGGCGACTCTCATATCGTCACTTTTGAGCTTTGGGGGCAAAAGTTCATGGCAATCAGCGCAGGCCCGTATTTCAAAATCAATCCATCTGTGTCCTTTATCGTCAATTTTGACCCATCACGTGAAAATGACGCAAGTGAAAAACTTAATGATGTTTGGAACAAATTGTCCGATGGTGGCACTCCGTTAATGCCACTTGATAAGTATCCGTTCAGTGAGAAGTTTGGCTGGATTCAGGATAAATATGGTTTATCCTGGCAATTAATGCTTACCAATCCAGATGGAGAAGAGCGACCTACAATCGTGCCGTCACTTTTGTTCGTGGGAGATCAATGCGGCAAAACAGAAGAGGCGATTAATTTTTATTTATCAGTATTTAAAAACGCAAAGCTGGGACATATCGTCCGATACTCTAATGGCATGGAACCTGATAAAGAAGGAACAGTGATGTTCGCTGATTTTAGCTTAGAAAATCAGTGGTTTGCCGCAATGGATAGTGCGCACAAGCATCAATTCAATTTTAACGAGGCAATCTCATTTATGGTGTACTGCGACACACAAGAAGAGATTGATTACTACTGGGAAAGGCTCTCTGCTGTTCCTGAAGCAGAGCAATGCGGCTGGCTGAAAGATCAATATGGCGTATCCTGGCAAATTGTACCAAGTGAGATGGATGAGATGATGAGCAAGGGCACACCAGAGCAAAAGGGTCGTCTAACAAAAGCATTTCTTAAAATGAAGAAATTTGATCTTGCAGAATTACAGAAAGCATATAAGGGGTAACAACGAGAAGTAAAGCTTATAAAAAATCGAAAGACAGGTTATAAATTTAATAGTTACAGTTAAAGAGCATTTCTTTGTCATGAGAAATGCTTTTTTCATGGATATTAACAATAATAATGTCGTAAAATATGATAAAAATTTATTGCAAAACGATAAACATCGTGATAATATCAAATAGAAAATAAATTAGTGAGGTGCTTTTTATGAAAATAGGGTCAACATTATTTTTAAGAATGGCTGTTTTTCTTATTGGAACTCCAGTTCTTGCTTTGGGTATATTCGGGTTAACGTGGTTACCTAAAAATCCAGCAAATCCAGAATATGCCCATATACTATATCCAATCGTAATCGGTATGTATGTATCAGTGATACCGTTTTTTGGAGCATTGGTTCAGGCTTTTAAACTTTTAAGCTATATTGACAAAAACCAAGCTTTCTCTGATTTGTCTGTTAAAGCTCTTAAGAATATCAAAATCTGTGCAATCACAATTAGTGTTTTGTATGTGATCATATTGCCATTTGTTTTTCTCGTAGC
Organism: Neobacillus canaveralius; assembly: GCF_047237705.1. NCBI lineage: Bacteria > Bacillati > Bacillota > Bacilli > Caryophanales > Bacillaceae > Neobacillus > Neobacillus canaveralius. Next base: position 2,474,589 of record NZ_JBDFLL010000001.1, read on the forward strand.
AGAGCTAGACGACGCACCGGGTCTCATCATAATCGGAATGGTTCCTGTCTTTGCTGCAATAGTAATCGCCGTCTTTGCTGCTGTTCTTCAAAGACTTTTAAAAGAAGCGATTGATATAAAATCTGAAAATGACTTAACGGTCTGAGGTGATAACGATGGCAATTATAATCAATATTGATGTGATGCTAGCTAAAAGGAAAATGAGTGTAACAGAACTTTCGGAAAGAGTTGGAATCACAATGGCGAACCTATCTATATTGAAAAATGGAAAGGCTAAGGCGGTTCGATTTGCAACGTTAGAGGCGATTTGTAAGGCATTAGATTGTCAACCCGGAGATATTTTAGAATACAGAAGTGATGAGGAAACCCCGTAAGATTTTTATAGAAACTTTGGAGGAAAGATCATGAGAGCACTAAAACAACTAGTTCGTTTTGGTTGGGAGCAGGCTTTATCTTGTGTGTTTCCTGTTGTTATTTTTGCCTCTTTGGCTATAACGCAAATTATACCGCTTCCTTTACTGCCACGATATGATTGGCTGCTCATCATTTGCCTTATAATGCAGTGGTGGATGGTGCGTTCTGGACTTGAAACTCGTGATGAACTGAAGGTTATTTCCTTGTTCCACCTTATTGGAATTACGCTTGAACTTTTCAAGACACACATGGGATCCTGGTCGTATCCAGAGGAAGGATATTTTAAAATCTTTGGAGTGCCTTTGTATAGCGGATTCATGTATGCCAGTGTAGCGAGCTATCTTTGTCAGGCATGGAGAAGGTTAAAGGTTGAACTAGTAAAGTGGCCACCGTTTTTGATCGTCGTACCACTTGCAGCTGCGATTTATTTAAATTTTTTCACTCACCATTATTGGATTGATGTTCGTTGGTATTTATCAGCTCTTGTCATGCTTGTCTTTTGGCAATCATGGGTCACATACAAGGTTGGTGGAATTCGATACCGTATGCCACTGGCACTATCTTTTGTACTCATTGGATTTTTTATATGGATAGCAGAAAATATTGCAACGTTCTTTGGGGCTTGGGAATATCCAAACCAAACAGAAGCATGGAGTCTGGTTCATCTTGGAAAGGTGAGTTCATGGTTATTATTAGTGATTGTTAGCTTTCTTATCGTAGCCACACTAAAACAGGTTAAAGGAAGCAATTATTCCAACAAAATAGATAATAATCAATTTTTATAATAAGAAGAAAACCATTTAAAAAAAGTCGGATCCTTAAAGGAATTCGACTTTTTCCGGTTGATTTTATCCTGGCATTATAAAAAAGAAACGGTATGTTCCTTTTTTTTCTATTAATTTTTAAGGAGTGGAAATTGCCATTTTATTGTCTTTATGAATAGCTTCCGTTCCTGTTTCCAAAGCAGTCTTATAATATAAGCATTTATGCTCGATGACTTCCATTTGTTTTTTTAGTTCTTCTATCTGTGCTTCTACAATAGCTTTTCGATCCATAAACATGTCGTATCTTTGTTGCAACGTGGAATCTCCTTCAGAACACCAATCAATGAAATTTTTTATCTCCTTAATGGGCATTGCGGTGGATTTTAGACATTCAATTATTTTTAAAGCGTCGATATCGGATTCTTTAAATTGCCGTGTTCCGTTGGGTGTCCGTTCTACAAAAGGCATAAGTCCCTCCTTATCGTAATAACGCAAGGTATATACGGTAAGATTCAATTCTTTTGCAACTTCGCTAATTGTGTATGTCTTCATTATTTATCTCCAATTCTTATAAATATAGACTTCGAGTTAACTCTATGAATGAAGGAAATTTATCATGTTGTAGGCAAAATGTCAAATGGTACATTAACATTTAAAAGAATTAGTATTTTTTAAAAATAGGTATTGACCTAGAGTTAACTCTAAGGATTAATATTGATTTGCAAGAGAAAAAGTAGGGTACCAATGAAATAGAGGGTAATTGAACCCTGAACAAGCGTATCCTCTTGAAAAAATATAGATTACTTGGAGGTTATATTTATGATAACTGCTAAAGCACGAGCTGTAGACGGCCCAGACAAACACTTTCGAGTTGCTGAAATTAAACGACGCGATCTTGATTTACATGATGTTCTAATTGAAATTAAATTTGCTGGCATCTGCCATTCTGATATCCATACTGCTCATGGCGAGTGGGGGCCCGTGAACTATCCACTCGTGCCAGGTCATGAGATTGCTGGAATTGTGACCGAAGTAGGAGCAGAGGTCACAAAGTACAAGGTCGGTGACAGGGTAGGGGTTGGATGTATGGTTGACTCCTGTGGCGATTGTGAGAATTGCCGTAAAGGAGAGGAACAATACTGTCTTAACGGAAATGTTCCTACATACGCCGGTGTTGACAAGTACGGCGAGCCAACTCAAGGTGGCTATTCAACCCACATAGTTGTTACTGAGGACTTTGTAGTCAGAATTCCTGACAGCATCGAGCTTGACGCTGCAGCACCATTACTTTGTGCAGGTATTACCACCTATTCACCATTAAACCATTGGGGAGCAGGACCAGGTAAGAAAGTGGCAGTTGTTGGTATGGGCGGTCTTGGTCATATGGCTGTTAAGATTGCACACGCCATGGGTGCAGAAGTGACCGTTCTATCACAAACATTGAGTAAAAAGGAAGATGGCTTGCAATTTGGCGCAGACCACTACTATGCCACAAGCAACCCTGAAACATTCGAGAAGCTTGCCGGTACATTTGATTTAATCATTAACACGGTAAGTGCAAAGATCGATATTAGTGCTTATCTCTCTCTGTTAGCGCTGGATGGTACGCTAGTAAATGTCGGTGCGCCTGCAGAGCCATTGTCTTTAAATGTTTTCTCTCTCATCGGTCATCGCCGTTCATTTGCAGGTTCAATGATTGGAGGCATCCGTGAGACTCAGGAGATGTTGAATTTCTGTGCAGAACATAACATTGTACCTAATATCGAAGTGATCACGGCCGATCAAATTGACGAAGCATATAAACGCGTTTTAGCTTCAGATGTGAAGTATCGTTTTGTGATTGATACTAGCACAATGTAAGCTGCGACAATTGTATGTTTTAATGGTATTTTAAAAAGTGTCCCAAAAGTGTACTTAACCCCGAAAGTTAGATGTGAAATCTGACTTTTGGGGTGTTTTTTATGACTAAATATATGGGCGGAAGGCAATTCGTGAATAAGATACAACATTTCTTATCAACTTAAGAAATATACAAAGTTGAAGAAGGTGTATTATGGCGAAAAATTGTTATTTGTCGTTCACCATCATTTCTGTAAGCATGGCATTATTACTAACGTCTTCCTGTAGTCAGATACAAAGAAAAGAGGAATCTTATAAGAATAATACTCCTCGTGAAGTTTTAGGTTTCTATACAGAGCAGGAGGGAACGTATCCAGGGTCGCAACCAACAGTGAACTTGCAATTCGCCAATTTGAGCATTATTGCACCCTTTTGGTATAAGCTCGATGATAAGCGACCAGGCAATCTTATTGATTCGGTTACAGCAGATCATAAAAAAATGGTTATTCAGAGTGCTCATGAAAAACACCTCAAGGTATATATGGTTGTACATAATCTCTTTTATGAAACCGTGGAGAAGGGCAAGCAGGTAGCGAGTAATGTACTCATTAACGATAGTAACCGCAATGTTTTCATTCAGAACTTACGCAATGAAATGAATCAGTTTAAATATGACGGTATTAATATTGACATGGAAAATTTGAATTTGACTGACCGGGATTCCTTTAGTCTGATGATAAAAAAACTGTCTGATGCATTGCACCGTGATGGAAAAGTAGTTACTGTATCAGTCCCGGCAAACACAGGTGATTCCCGTGCTAATCCCTGGTCACCGTGGTTTGATTACGAAAAACTTGGTCTATATTCAGATGGATTAATGATTATGACATACGATGAACACAATCCCAGAACAAAACCTGGGTCAACAGCATCAGTCGATTGGACAGAAGCAACGATTCGTTATGCTTTGAAACATGGAGTGCCATCATCAAAGATTTTACTTGGTATCGCTGGTTATGGATGGGACTGGGATACAACAACAAACAAAGCCTCGTATAGCTCCTATGCACAGTTAATGGATCAGAAAACGAAATATAAAGCTAAGGAAATATGGGACTCCCGTTCGCAAACACCTCATTTCAATTACATAGATAAAGAACAACATAGCCACCAGGCTTGGTTTGAAAATAGCTATAGTCTGCGGTTTAAGCTAGATCTTGTAGAAAAATACAACTTACGAGGAATCGGGATTTGGCGGCTAGGCTTAGAAGACCCTATGTTCTGGAGGATTATACCTAAGAATATAAAAGTAAAAAAGTGATGGGGTACCTCTAAATTCCCGTTGTTTTCAACCAGTTTTGTAACTCAATAAGAACAGCTGCGTATGTTGGCAGCTGTTCTTACCCCATTCCATCTGGAAATATTGATCATACTTATTAATAGAACCTACGTCTTCTTCTTCTTTCTCTGTCGAATTTAAAACGTCTTCCTCTATCTATATCAAATACAAATACAAAAGGGAAAAACAGTCTTCTTCTAAAGTCGTCACGAAAAAAACGATCTCTTCGGTCAAATCCAAAAAATGGCACTGCATTCACCCTCCTTTCCTTTCAGAAGTCTATATGACAAAGGGGCTAGGTGAACATAACCTGTCATTTTTTTTCGTACAAATTAGTAACCCATAAAAGAAGCTCCGACAATGATTAGGAGAATGAACAATACAACAATTAATGCAAATCCTGATCCAAATCCTCTTCCTTCACTCATGTATATCACCTCCAGATTTTACTAATAATGCAGGTTTGAACATTAACACCAACTGGAAAGTACGATAATCAGCAGAATGAACAATACAACGATCAGTACAAAGCTACTGCCGTTATAGCCACCACCATAGCCATATCCGCCACAGCCGAATCCAAAGCCCATGTTTTCACCACCTTTAGGATGATCCGAATAATATTCTTTTTATATATATTTCTAAAGACAAGAATCGATTGGACATTTACCATGGAGTTAAGAAATATTAGCGATACGTTTGAAAAGAAACGTCGGCACTACAAGTAAACGACTCTGCGGAGCGTATTTATAGACTCTTTTTTTTACTTTTTGTACAAACATCCACACTCTGATGCAAAACCAATCATAATTTATTTAAATGAGTTGAAGAGAGAGGAGAAGAACCCATAGGTGAGGAATAAAAGTAAACAAAAACAAAAGTCGAACGAAGACAAAATAGAGGATGAACAAATCATCCCTTTAGAAATATACGATTTAGTTCACAATTGGAAAATCATCATGCAATTTAATTTTGCCTTATTTAAAAACAAAGATGAATTTGTAATTATTGATCATAAGGATGAATATATAGCTCGCTTTAGCATTACCAGTGTAGGGGTAATTGAATTTTTAAAGAAATCATATGACTTAACTCCGAAGATTGATTTTTATAATAAAACGATTAAGATACCTATTGTTACAGAGCACGGAAAGTAATGAGTATAGAAGGCGGCTGAGAAATGCCTTCTATAAAGGATTAGGCTAGTTGAAAAAAGGACTATAAAACAAAAATAAGAGAACCAATATTGTTAAATAACACAATCTTGGTTCTCTTATAACGAATCATTGTCTTCCTCTACCAATCTTTTAAGAGCTGAGAGCTTATCTTTCCAATAATGTTGGAAAACATCGTGTTTAGATTGGATGACCTTATTTATATCCGAATTCTCCGGAAAATTGCTTCACAACTGCTTGTACTTCCTCTAGTTTTTCTGGTTTTAATAGACTAATCATCTTAGGGATAAACACTTGAATATCTTCTTGTGAGAAAGTGCCTTCAGCTTGTTTTCTGAAGTTTTCTGTAAGTATTTCTTTTGCTTCATCCTCCTTGCCCTCTTGAACCCTTTGTAAAATAAAATTTAAAAACATTTCTTGTCCTTGCTTGTCCATTCCTTTTTCCTCCTAAAGAAATTTAATTGGTAACACCTTTTGATTTGCGTTTTTCATTATAACACCAAAAGGTGTCATGTCAAATGTATTTTATTTTTTCAACAACGGTAAAGATTCGATTTCCAGCGGATAATATGGGGTAAGTAAAGAGGGCTGCAACTATGCAGCTCTTTTTTTTATAAAAGGGAAGCTTGTGAAGAGGGCTTTGCTTATAGCTTATAAGACAATTTAATTAATCACGATTGTCTGACCTTTTTGATTTAAGGATAGGTTTGTCAATGGATTCAACGATTTTATCTTTGATTTCAGGTATAGGTTCGTCCGTTCGTGTATTCCATATACTATATTTAATTTTATTGGGTGAGTCTGTGTTCTCATTGGCCATTATTCATCCACCTCATTTATAGTTTTAATAGTCAGTTTGCTATACAAAATATAGAATGCTTCTAAAAAGCTAGTTTCATTCTTTCTCTTCAAAAAAAGTTAATTAGTTACATGATGAGCTAATAACCCACAAATGAATATTAAATTAGCTACTACGATAGGAAGAATAAGGCCGTCGGTTCAAGGATTTGAAAATTTAACCTGCATTTCTTTTAAAAACATATCAGCAGCCGCAGAAAAGACCTGATGCTTTTTCCAAACAATATTTAAACCCGATTCAAGCCTTGGCTCAAGTGGTCTAAAACAAAGGTTACTTTCACTAGACGTATTCACTATTTTATCAAGGGTTATGGCATAACCAATGCCCTCATCCACCATAATGGCAGCATTATAGGCAAGATTGTATGTAGTCACAACGTTTAATTTATCAAAATCTTCACCAAACCAATCCGCAAATTCATTTTTAGAAAATGTCTGTTTCATAGCCTGTCGTGAACAGATGAGCGGAACATTTAATAAATCAACTGTTTGAATGGTATCTTTGAAAGCAAGAGGGCTGTCTTTCCTCATCACAACTCCCCAAACATCCTTGGCAGGGATATTGTTATAATTGTATTTTGATAAGTCTGCTGGTTGAATTAAAATGCCAAAGTCAAGCAATCCCTTATCAAGTCTATCAGTCACATCGTCTTCGTTTCCGCTGTAGAGGTGATACCGTATATTTGGATAACGTAACTGTAAATCTTTTACTACCCGTGCAATCTGTCTTATTGCATCTGTTTCCCCACCACCGATGTAAACATCACCACTTATTGTTTCCTCCATAGAACTAAATTCTGACTCTAATTTATCGACCATATTAACGATTTCTTCAGCTCTGTTTCGAAGGAGCATTCCTTCTTCTGTAAGAATGATACTGTGACTGCTGCGAATAAATAGTTTTTTTCCTAATTCTTCTTCAAGGTCTTTTAATTGTCTTGACAAGGTTGGTTGTGTAACATGTAAAAAATTAGCGGCAGCCGTCATGCTTCCTTCTCTTGCAACAGTAAGAAAATAGCGTAAAACTCTTAATTCCATATACTTCTCCTCCTTTATAATAATTAGTATATATAATCTAGATATGCCCATCAAGCATATCTTGATATGAGATATAAGTAATTGCTATATGCAAGGAATATATTAGAATAAATAACAAAGATCGATTTTTGGTTAAACACGAAAAAAACAAAGCAAAAGTCGATTAAAAGCTGAAGATAGGAGTTGTTTTTTTGAGAAAACGAAATAATTTATTGATTTTTATATTAACGATCGGAGTCTTCGGCATTTTAAATACCGAAATGGGGGTTATTGGGATACTACCTGATATTGCTGATCACTTTGATGTCAGTGTATCTAAAGCAGGATGGCTGGTGAGTTTCTTTGCCCTTGTTGTTGCAGTATCTGGCCCAACGATGCCTTTATTATTTTCAGGGATTAATCGGAAGAAGGTCATGTTACTTGTACTAGGAGTTTTTGTTTTGGGGAACATCGTATCCATATTTACATCTAACTTTACCATTCTATTAATGGCTCGTATGATTCCAGCCTTTTTTCATCCTATTTATTGTTCTTTGGCTTTTTCTGTAGCTGTCGCCTCTGTAAGTAAAGAAGAAGCTCCGAAAGCTGTTTCTAAAGTATTCATTGGAGTATCTGCAGGAATGGTAGTCGGTGTACCAGTCGCTAGTTTTATTGCTAGCGCAGTTTCATTACAAATGGCAATGGTCTTCTTTGCTGTTGTTAATGTTGTAGCATTCATTGCTACGGTACTATTTGTGCCCTCTATGCCGATTGAGGAAAGACTTTCTTACGGAACTCAATTATCTGTATTAAAAAAATCAATTACAGGGCTTTCCATTGTGACTGTCATTTTATTAAATTCTGCCGTATTTGGAGTTTATAGTTATCTTGCTGATTATCTGAAAACAGTTACGAATATGTCTTCGAATTCTATTAGTTTAATATTATTCGTATACGGCGGGGCCAATATTATTGGCAGCATTGTTGCAGGGAAGTTACTTACTAAAAATGCAATCAAATCTGTAGTGACTTTTCCTTTTGTATTGGGAGTTGTTTACGTCATATTATTCTATTTTGGACAATTTACCGTCCCAATGATTTTTATTACCTTATTTTGGGGAATTTTAGCTGGAATAGGAGGTAATATTAATCAATATTGGATTACGTCTTCAGCTCCCGAAGCTCCTGATTTCGCAAATGGCTTATTTTTAACAGCTGCTAATCTAGGGACAACATTTGGCGCTGCTATAGGCGGATTTTTCTTATCAGAGCTGGGTACACAATACGTCGTTTTGGTGGGATTCCTATCATTGATACTAAGTTTGGTAACTATTTTTCTAAGAAACTATATGGGGAGTCCTACAAAACAACTTTCCATATAAGGAGGATTTATATGTCACTGGATAAACATGTTGCTCTTGTCACCGGCGGTAATCGAGGAATTGGATATGAGTTGGTCAAGCAATTGGCGTTGAAAGGTTTTAAGGTTATATTGGCAAGTCGGGATCCAGAGATGGGCCATGAAGCTGCGCAAAGACTTTATGATTCAAATCTTGACATTTCTTTTGTGGAAATGGATGTAGATAATCAAGAAAGCATCCGTCAATCTGCGGTTTCTATTAATGAAAAGTATGGAAGATTAGACGTATTGATTAATAATGCTGGGGTGTATTTGGAAGAGAATAAAAAGTTAGTGGAAATGGATCCTTCCATTTTGGAGAGAACGATGAAAACCAATTTCTTCGGTGCTTATTATGTGATTCGTTCCTTTATACCCCTCATGGAAAAAAGAGGCTATGGAAGAATTATTAATATTTCCTCTGAATATGGGGCGATGAGCGACATGTCATATCCAGGAGTAGGAGCTTATAAGTTATCTAAATTTGCCCTAAATGGATTAACACGAATGGTAGCTGCAGAAATCAGTGATGATATCAAAATTAATGCAGTCGATCCGGGATGGGTAAGCTCAGATATGGGAGGACCTTCTGCTCCAAGAACTCCTAAGAAAGCTGCTGAGTCTATCCTGTGGTTATCGACGATTGGACCTGAAGGACCAAATGGGAAATTCTTCAGAGATGGAAAACAAATCGATTGGTAACATTAGAGTATCAGAAAAAGCCGATTTTCCAAAGTGGAAGATTGGCTTTTTTCAGACAGCAATTCTGTTACAGCTTTTTTTATTGCAATTTGACTTTTGGCTATTCTTCTATTGACTTTTGCCATCGGAATTCACCAATCTTTCTAAAAATAATCAACAGATTTAATTGATTTGTTGAGAATTCAACAAATTGCAGTAATTTAACCATTGAAAGTATGATGGACTTTTTTATAATGATAAACAGCTGTTGATTAATCAATCAATATTAATTTTTAAAGCATCATGTTTAGTCAATGAAATTATTGCTGAAAATTAAATGCAAAGGAGACGAAAGCATGTTTAACGAAACTTACAAATTACCAAATGGTGTTGAAATTCCAAAATTAGGTCTTGGCACCTGGCTGCTTGACGATGCACAGGCGGCACAAGCTGTTCGGGATGCGGTATCTATCGGTCGTCATATTGATACTGCTCAGGCATATATGAATGAAGTTGGAGTAGGCGAAGGTATCCGTTCCTGCGGTGTCTCAAGAGAAGAACTTTTCATTACGACAAAGGTTGCTGCAGAAGCAAAGACCTATAATGCAGTTACGCAGTCCATTGATGAATCCTTAGCAAAGATGGGACTGGATTACATTGATCTTCTAATTATCCACAGTCCACAGCCTTGGAAGGAGTTCCGTGAAGAGAAACGTTACTTCGAGGAAAACAAAGGAGTGTGGAAATCTTTGGAGGATGCTTATAAGACAGGAAAGGTAAAGGCAATGGGTCTTTCTAACTTCCTTCAGGATGATGTAGAGAATATTCTTGCAAGCTGTGAGGTCAAGCCTATGGTAAATCAAATATTGGCACATGTGAGCAATACTCCTTTGGACCTAATTGAATACTGCCAGAAGAATGACATCTTAGTAGAAGCATATTCACCAATTGCACACGGTGCAGTTCTCGATAACGCAGAGGTTAAGGTAATAGCTGATAAGTATGGAGTATCTGTTGCTCAACTTTGCCTTCGTTATGATATCCAGCTTGGTCTTGTAGTAATTCCTAAGACGGCAAATCCAGAACACATGAGAAACAATTCAGAGCTTGATTTTGTTATCAGCGATGGAGATATGGAGACTTTGAAAAATGTAGAACAAATCCAGAATTATGGGGAGCATGGGTCTTCCCAGTATTCGGTGGAAAGTTAAAATAAACAGGTGGAGGAATAAAAAATGGCAAAACATGAAGAAGTAAAAAATGGTGTTATTTTCCCAGTGGGCGAAAAAAATGAAGCATATGCACAATATTTTGTGGGACAAAGTTATCTTAAAGGATTAGTTTCTGATCCTAACGTGAATGTTGGTGTTGGGAATGTGACCTTTGAACCAGGATGCAGAAATAACTGGCATATCCATCGTGATGGATTTCAAATTTTATTAGTAACTGGTGGCGAAGGTTGGTACCAAGAAGAAGGAAAACCTGCTCAATTTTTAAAAGCCGGTGATGTTATTGTCACCCATGATGGTGTAAAACACTGGCATGGCGCTTCAAAAGACAGCTGGTTTGAACACATTGCAATCACTGCTGGTACGCCTGAATGGTTGGAACAAGTATCAGATGAGGAATATAACGAAGTAAAAGAATAGTTGAATTAAAAACATTGCTGTTGTGGTTTTACCCTTTACGATTATTTGATGTGTTGGCTAACCAATTTCCCCATCATTATCGCTCTGATAAGTCTTAAACTGGTCTAAATGAGACCAGTTTTTTATTATTAAGAAGAGTATCATTTACCTATATGTTTTCCATACTACTTTTGAATTTGTACATAGGAGATAATGATAATTACAAAGAAGGGTTCTTATGGGGTAAGCAACAGCTGCAAACCAATTGGAAGGTGCCCATAATGAAGGTGGTAAAGGTTAGGATTAACCAATAGAGTTAGGGGAGAGTTGATAGTGAAAATCAATTTATATTGTATCAGACATGGAGAAACTCTTTTAAATAAGTATAAAAAAATGCAGGGATGGGCTGACAGTCCATTAACCGAAGAAGGGAAAGCAGTTGCGATTGAAACTGGAAAAAAGCTAGAAGAGGTAACTTTTAATCGTGTCTACACAAGTGATTCAGGAAGAACGGTAGAAACCGCTGAATTAATTCTTCAACAGAATAAGCATAAAGAGAATTTAGCCATTCAAAAGGTTAAAGAGTTCAGAGAAATGTTTTTTGGCAGTTTCGAAGGGGATTCGTCTGAAGCTACTTGGAGCAAGATGGCCATAGACAATGGGTTTTCAAACAGTGCTGAAATGATGAGAACATATTCAATGGAAGAAGTCATTAATGCAATTCAAAACTCCGATCCACTTGGACATGCTGAAAGTTATAACGAGTTCACAGACCGGATTAAACGAGGTTTAAAAATGATTACTTCGGAAAATCAAAAGGATGAAAATATCCTACTTGTCACTCATGGAGTAGTTATAATGAGTATGATCAACCTATTTTCTGAAATGCCAATTGGGGCGATTGAAATAAAAAATTCTAGCATTACACATTTGAACTATTCAAATGAAGTATTCAAAGTGATTTCATATAATCAATAGATATAATCCGAGTTAAAATCCCGTTCCTTACATTTTTTAAAGGAATTTTTTAAACTAGAAAGCATTTCCCAGTAATGAGGAATGCTTTTTTTTAGGTCTATATTTAGAAGGATATTTCTATAACAATAAGATAGTTGTATTACGTAATAATCGTCCAATTTTTTTGCCATCACCACAATGAAAGCGTTGACAATCCATAGTCTTCTTGATAGTTTAAGAGAAAAGTATGAAATAAGATGCAAATGATTTATTTCTTCCATATTGGGTAGAAAGATTTGTCATCGAATAAAGGAGGAGCGTTTTCTTTGACTTTACATAAAATTGTTGTAGCCGGATGTGGAAGCATGTCAAATACCTGGCTGGATTATGCGGAACAACGAAATAACGCAGAAATTGTAGGATTAGTTGATGTCTCTTTAGATGCAGCAAAAGCAATGGCAGAACAAAGAAATTTGCAAGTACCAATATTTTCAAATCTATCACAAGCACTTTCTGAAACAAACGCAAATCTCGTTTTTGATGTCACGATACCTGCAGCACATAAACAAATTGTCACAACTGCGTTGGAAGCAGGATGTAATGTATTCGGGGAAAAACCAATGGCGGAATCGTTAGAAGATGCTAGGAATGTGTTAAAAGTAGCTCAAGAAACGAGGAAAAAATATACGGTCATGCAAAATCGCAGATATAACAAACAGATTCGTGCGTTGCAACACCTTTTAGCAAGCGGATCGATTGGTACGATTGGTTCATTACATGCTGACTTTTTTCTAGGGCCACATTTTGGAGGTTTCCGTGATAAGATGGATAGCCCGCTTATTGTGGACATGGCTATTCATACATTCGATCAGGCACGTTTCATATCCGGAGCTGACGCTGTTTCTGTTTATTGTCATGAGTTTAATCCTCCAGGATCATGGTATCAAGGAAACGCATCAGCCATTATCATCTATGAAATGAGTGATGGATCTGTATTCTCATACCGAGGATCTTGGTGTGCAGAGGGGTTGAATACTTCATGGGAATCAGATTGGCGGGTAACAGGAAGCAAAGGAACCGCCCGCTGGGATGGATCATGTCTACCCGTTTATGAAGTGGTGGATTCCACTCAAACCATTGAATTTATAAGCAAAACAAAATTTGAAACCGCATCTAGCACCTGGGAAGGTCGGGAAGGCCATTGGGGGTGCCTTGATGAAATGTTTGGCTCCATTGAAGAAAACCGTCTAGCAGAAACAGACTGCACGGATAACATTAAAAGTATGGAGATGGTTTTTGGAGCACTAGATAGTACAAAAATCGGAAAGAAAATTTTATTTTAATCATTCCAGTTCTGTTTAAATTTATGTAAAAAAAAGAGGAGCCGGTGGGCTCTTCTTTTTCGTTCAGCGCTAACGTTAAAATTTTCCCTTGAATGCTTTTCATATCATTTTATTTATCTTGTAATGAACAGGATTGGTATATTAATTCCCAGCCCCACGATATCTCTTAACTCCCGCATTCCACAGAAGAATCGCAATACCGAAGAAAAGGAGTCCCATGACGGGCGTGAAAAAGGCGTAGCCATACCATTCCTCTCGATTTAAAAAATAGGAAGCTGGATACACACCGACAAAGGCAAAAGGTAAAATCCACGTTAACACAAATTGAATCACCTTGTTGTAAATGTTAATAGGATAGCGACCATAATTGCTGATATTATACATCATGGGCATTATATCGGTACGGCTGTCCGACCAGAATCCAATCGTTGCAATAGAAATAAAAATCCCGGCATAAATAAAAGCCCCGCCAATTACCATGACAATAAAGATCAAAACATCGTACCAAGCAAAGGTCAAGTCTAGGTTCATAATCGCATATCCCATAACCAATAAACCGGTAATGGCCCCGAATAAAGATTCCAGCTCGATTCGTTCCAAAATAATTTGGAAAAGACTATGAACCGGGCGTGTTAAGATACGGTCCATTTCTCCTTTGACAATATAGCGTTCATTAAAGTCCCATATGTTAAAAAAGGACGAAAATATCGCATAAGGAACAAGGAAAAATCCATAAATAAAAATGATTTCATCTCGGTTCCAGCCGCCTAAAAAAGCTGTATGGCGGAATACGATTACGATAAAAATTAAATTAACAGCTTGAAATAATAAATCAGACAGGATTTCAATAATCGTATCAGCACGATAAGTAAGCCTTGTTTTTAAATATTGAGAGGCGTATTGAAAGAACAATGATAGATAATACATTGGTCAGCCTCCTTGTACAATTAAATGTTTTTTTGCGAGCGACCATAATAGCCGGATTGGAATAAGTAAAATGACAACCCAAAATATTTGTGATAGCAAAGCGTTATAAATCGCCTGACCCACAAAGCCTTCTGTAAAAATCATACTAGGAACATAGCTGATCGCTTGAAAAGGCAAATAGGACATCACAGTTTGAGCCCAGTCTGGATAGAACGAGATTGGGAGAAGTAAACCCGAGAACAAATCGATCACGACTCGTTTTGCTCGAATCAACCCTGAGTTATTAAATAAAAAGAACGTCATAATACCCGTTAATAGGTTGATGTGCGTATTGACAATAAAACTAAAAACTAGCGAAATAAAGAAAAATAACCAAGTTGTTAAACTAGCATCAAAGCGTACTGGAAAAATCAAGGCCACAATAATCATACCAGGGACAGAAAAAAACAATAAGCGAAAAACGCCTTCCCCAAGTGCCTGCATGGTTTTCATCCCTAAATAGTTATACGGACGAATCATTTCAATCGCGACTTTTCCGTCTTTGATTTCAGCAGCAATCTCACGATCAATATTGTTATAATAAAACGCTCTTGCCATCCAGGAGACTGCCACATATGTAGTCATTTGAGCCACTGATAATCCCTGAATCTCTTCTTTCCCTCCATAAATCGCTGACCATAAAAAATAGTAGGCTCCGATATTAATGCTATAAATTAATATCCCGCTATAATAGTTTGTCCGGTAAGCGAGCATCATTAAAAATCGAACCCGAATCATTTCCATATACATACTCATGTGAGGGCCATACCTTCTTCATAGATCTTCCGGACAATCTCTTCCGTGGAAACTTCATTGATTCGAACATTCTTAATCGGATTCCTTTGGACGACATCACTTATCAATCGAGAAACCATTTGTTCATCCCCATTGAAAACCCCTCGCCAGGTCGTCGCATCCTTTTGTTCCCATTGGATATTTTCGACACGAGGCAGGGAGCTGCGTGTCACCTCTGACAAAAATTCAAATTCGATTTGTTTTCCTTCTACCGCATGTTCTTGAAGCTGATTCAGCTTGCCGTCATAAATGATTTTTCCTTCATCTAATAACACAACTCGTTCACAAAGGGCTTCAATATCGGTTAAGTCATGTGTCGTCAAGAGAATGGTGGTTTTATATTGTTCGTTAATTTCCTGCAGGAACTTACGAATTTTTAATTTCACCAACACATCTAGTCCAATCGTGGGCTCGTCCAAAAAAAGGAGCGGAGGATTGTGTACAAGAGCCGCGGCTAATTCGCAGCGCATCCGTTGTCCAAGGGACAGCTTTCTGACTGGTTTATCTAGTAATGGACCGATTTCTAACGTCTCTATCACATGACCCATATGACGGTTATAGTCCTCATCAGAAACACGGTACACTTTTTTTAATAACCGGAAACTCTCTTGAACCGCGATATCCCACCATAGCTGTGACCGCTGACCGAACACCACGCCAATGGTACGCACAAATTCTTCCCGCTGCTTGTGGGGGTTCATCCCATTTACCATGATGGAACCGGATGTTGGCGTTAAAATGCCGGTTAACATTTTAATCGTGGTTGATTTACCAGCACCGTTCTCTCCAATATACCCAACCATTTCGCCTTGTTTAACCGTTAAGGAAATATTATCAACGGCTGCATGGACTTTATAATTTCTCGTAAATAAATCTCGAAAAGCTCCAGCCAAACCGGGCCGGCTTGTATAGGAATTAAATTCTTTTCGTAAATTTTGAACCTCAATGACATTCATTTTGTTTCCTCCTAGGAGTTTAAAAAGAAAAACACAAGATTGAAAAGTATCTTACCAATCTTAAATAATAACCTTCGTTTGTTATTCATGCAAGTAAGGTGTACTTGTATAGATATATTGAAATACCATAGTGATTCCAGTTACGAGTTTATCTATGTAAGTCAGCAGTACCAAGCAAGTTTTAGCACTATAATATGAATATATGATATCCTTTCTAAAAAACAGAAAATGTTGTCGCTTTATGAATTCACTAATTGTACCGACAGAATCAACGAAAACAAGAACAATAGTCATCAATTCTCTTATCATCGCATTAACCCTAGTAGCTACGATGTTTATCAACATTAAGCTCCCAATCATGGGTAACGGAGGTCTAATCCATCTCGGAAATGTACCTCTCTTTATAGCCGCCATTGTATACGGAAAAAAAACCGGGGCTGGAGCAATTGGAGTTCGCCTTGAACGGTGTTGTTTTGTTTTGGGATAAAAAACCCATTTTTTACAACAATAGAAATAGTATGTTGTGAAATGGGTGTGTTTTGATAAATGAGGAAAATATGGAATATCTATATTACTGATTGGAAAAATATCTTCAGTGTACCAACAGTCGCCTTATTAGTGGTTGGACTTATGCTGCTTCCTTCTGCCTATGCATGGTTTAACATCAAGTCCATGTGGGATCCGTATGGGAATACTTCAGGCATCATCGTTGCCGTTGCCAATGAAGATGAAGGCGCTATAGTTCGTTTAACCAAGCAGAAGATCAATGTTGGAGAAGAAACTGTAAAAAATCTAAAAGAGAATAAAAAGCTTGGCTGGGTGTTTGTCGACCAGAAAGAAGCCATTCGTGGAGTAAAACATGGAGATTATTATGCCTATCTTATTATTCCAAAAGAATTCTCTGAGAAAATTACAAGTATTTTAGAAGTGAATCCAGAAAAGCCGCAAATCATTTTTGGTGTAAATGAAAAAATTAATGCGGTTGCTCCTAAAATTGCAGCCACTGGTGCAACAGGTGTAACCGCCCAAATTAGTGAAGCATTTGTTAAAACAGTTGGAGACGCCATTTTCTCCGCATTTTATAAAGCAGGAGTTGAACTTGAGAAGGACCTGCCTTCCATTTTTTCAGTGGAAAACCAAATCTTTGAGCTTGAAAAGGCACTCCCACAAATTGAAGAAATGGGGAGGAAAGCGATCCAACTGGAAGAAAAACTACCTGAAATTCATGAGAAAGGTCAACAAATTATTGCTTTGGAACAGAGGATTCCTGAACTTGACCAGGTAGGTGCGAGTATCCTAAAAGTCGAGGCAAGCCTGCCACTAGTCATGGATGCAGGTGAACAAGTGTTAGTTATGCAGGAAAGGCTCAACGATATTTCTAGAACGACTGCCATCATCAATGACGTTGTGAATCATATCACCGAAATCGAAACACAAATAAAACAAGCAATGGATAGTATCAATGAAGCGAATCAATCAGATATCAATTCGGAGCAGTTAACTTTACTATACAATGAAATAATGAACATACACGGAATCATCCAAAATACCCGGAATGATTTACAGCAAAAGGCAGATCAGGTTACGAGTGGGATTAACACTGCAGCAGATTTTGTGAGAGATGTATTGCCGACAGTGGAACAAAAAATTCATAAAGCAGCTGATTTTGTACAGAACGACCTGCCTAAAGTGGAGGAGGATATTCGTGAAGCCGCAGATCTGATTCGTACCAAGCTTCCGGCGGCAGAACAAGCGATCCATAAGGCCGCTGATTTTGCCAGAAATGATTTGCCGGGATTTGAAGAAAAAGTAAGGAATGCAGCAGACCGACTCAGACAGTTTAAGAGTAGTATCAATATTTATGATTTGATTGAATACTTAAAGCATGATCCCAATAAGGAAAGCAGTTTTTTAGCAAAACCGATTCTGTTAAAAACAGAGCGGATTTTTCCCATTCCCAATTATGGTTCAGCGATGACACCCTTTTATACGATGCTGGCACTTTGGGTGGGCGGCACACTACTGGTGTCTTCACTGAGAGTCGATGTAGAAGACGTGGAAAGTCAATATAAGCACTACCAAATATATTTTGGAAGACTACTAACGTTTTTGACCATCAGCATTCTCCAAGCGGTCATTGTATCAATCGGAGATTTGTATATAATTCATGCGTATGTTGCGGACAAACTATGGTTTGTGCTATTTAGTATTTATATCAGCGTTGTATTTACAATTATTATTTATACCCTATGTTCGGTGTTTGGCAATATTGGAAAGGGGATATCCATCATTTTATTGGTATTGCAAATTTCCAGTTCAGGTGCAACCTTTCCGGTAAGCTTAACGCCTTCCTTTTTTCAAACATTGCACCCGTTCATGCCGTTCACTTATGCGGTCAGCATATTGCGTGAAACGGTGGGCGGAATGATTAAGACGGTCGTGATAAGAGACACCCTGTATCTGCTCATTTTCGTTGGCATTAGCTTCCTTTTGGCACTAGCTCTCAAACGGCCTTTGGGAGGGTGGATACACCGGACAGCTGAAAGGGCTAAATCAACTAAAATCGTCCCATGAGCATCGCTCATTAATAACACCCCGTAATGGTAGTAACGGGGTGTTAAGAAAATAGTATTAACAGCAGGATGGACTTTACTTCCGCAGTTGTTTACCGGTTTAATAATTCTTTTGTCATCAAATAATGGGGAATTCCATCCTCTATAAATACACTTGATGAAGTCTGATAACCTAGTTTTTTATAAAAACCCTCGGCATGTGTTTGACCGTGTAATTTGACCTTCTTTGTTCCTCTTTCCTGTGCAATTCCCTCTAATGCTGTAATGATCACTTTACCAAGGCCAAATTTTCGGTATGGTTCCAAAATACAAATTCGCTCTAATTTTCCAACCTCATCTACCCATCGTAACCGTCCTGTTCCGACAGGTTTTTCTTCGTAATAGACCAGGATATGTTCGCATTGACCATTAAGGTTATCGAATTCGTCAAATTCATCCTCTAAGGGAACGCCTTGTTCCTCAACAAAAACCTCTTTTCTTATCTCAAATGCCTTCTTTAAATCTTCTTCCATCGTTACTCTTTTTGCCTTCATATTTTTCAATCCTTTGAATTTTTTATTGTAATTACAACAATATTAGGTTAAATTAAATTTATAGTAAATATGTTGTAATTGCAACAAAAATCTTCGTCTAAGGAGAAAATATGAAGGAAATTTTACGCGAAGTTGGAATGATTGCTAGAGCTTTAGATTCGATAAGTAATATTGAATTTAAAGAATTGGAGCTTACTAAGGGTCAGTATTTGTACCTTGTGCGGATATGTGAAAACCCTGGAATCATTCAAGAAAAGGTAGCTGAAATGATTAAAGTAGACCGAACAACAGCAGCTCGCGCTATACAAAAACTTGAAATGAATGGCTTTATAGAAAAGAAAGACGATCAGCATAACAAAAAAATAAAAAAACTCTTTCCAACAGAGAAAGGGAAAACTGTTTATCCAATTATAAAAAGAGAACATGATTATTCCAATAACGTAGCATTAGAGGGATTTTCCGAAGAAGAAGTAGACACCATTTTCAACCTTCTTCACAGAGTAAGAAAAAATATCGAAAAAGACTGGGAATCTGTAAAAAAGGGAAACAAGAGAAATTATTAATTAGATAAAGGAGAGCTTATTTTTATGAATATCAATATAAAACCGTGTACCATCGGAGACTTATCCATACTTCAGGAAATTAGTTGTGAAACATTTATCGAAACATTTAAGGATCAGAATTCACCTGAAAATATGAACGCTTATTTGGAGAGGGCATTTCACAATAACCAATTAGAAAAAGAATTATCGACTATCTCTTCGCAATTCTTTTTTGTTTATTTTAATAATGAAGTCGCTGGATATTTAAAGGTGAATACCCAGGATGCACAGTCTGAAAACATGGGTGAGGATTCACTTGAAATTGAGAGGATTTATATAAGGGCGAAATTTCAAAAACTAGGACTTGGTAAATATCTTATTAATAAGGCGATAGAAATAGCGGAGGAACAGGGAAAAAATAAAATCTGGCTTGGTGTTTGGGAGAAAAACGAGAATGCCATTGCATTTTACAAGAAGTTAGGATTCGTGCAAGACGGAAGTCACTCCTTTTATATGGGCGATGAAGAACAAATTGACTTTATCATGATCAAATCCCTTGTCTGAAAATAATAGTATTTTGTTCAAATCGAAAAGAATATAGGAAAAATCCTCTCGAATACGCCAAATTCCTTTCCGGTTTCAAGTTAGGGGCACAAACCGGAATGCCAACTAAAGAGGAAATTGAAGAATTTATGCAATTACATAAATTAACTTGAATGGAGAGTTTCGATGAAGCCAGTGGTTTTGGACGTGGATACGGTCGTTGATGATGCTTTTGGCAATTGCCTATGTTCCGTAGTTAGAATTATTGATCTTACAACATGCTTTCTAGGCAGATTTCTTTAGAAATTAATTTGTAAGAAGAACAGAAGACACATTAAATTCTCTTAATTCTATATCCAGAGAAAATAATGTGTCTTTTTTTATTATCTAGCATTCTTTTCAATATTCTTTTCTACAATGGTAATCTATTTACTTCAACATACTATCTAAATAACGGATAACTTCATCGGGTTTTCCAGAAACTTTCTCATCCCGTTCTTGATCTTTAACAAGTTTTTCTTTTGCCTTCCTTAATACTTCTTCCTCGATCTCTTTCGGAACCACTACAACCCCATCAGCATCCGCGACAATGATATCTCCAGGACTTACCGAGGTTCCACCGCAAGAAATCGGCACATTTACTTCTCCCCAACCACCCTTAGCACTTGAAGCTACCGTGGTACCTTTGCAGAAAACTGGAAAATTCAGCTTTTTTACACCAAGGATGTCACGAATAACCCCATCGGTTACGATCCCTGCAATACCTAATGTTTGCGCAAGTCCAATGATGAAATCACCTGCGATGGTTCGATAGGTATCTCCTTTGGCATCGACAACGATGATATCTCCTGGGTTAGCCTCACGAATGGCACGTAAAACGCATTTATTATCACCAACAGGCATTTTGACCGTATAGGCGCGCCCTGCAATTCTATATTCCTCTTTTAATGGTTTAATTAATGGATCCATATTATTTAGCCCTTGTATCGTGTCAGAAATGCACGTGGTGGGGATAGCTTGAAATGCTGAAACAATCTCACTCATTAGTAGACCTCCTTTAAAATATTTATAGAATGTAATTCCATGTTACAAAAAAGTTTGGACATTCAATAATAGTAAATAGGAATGGATGAATATAACAAAAAGGAATCAAAAATAGTATAGCAAAAGAACAGGATATATAAAATTGAAAATTCTAAATATTTGGTAGATAATTAAAATACAAAATAATTACATAATTAAAAGTTATGGTTTTAGATAAAAATAGAGAATTTTATTTTAATAGTATTCTATTTTAAAGTTATTTATGAAAGCGATAACAAAAGTAGAAAAATAACGGAGGGGATCAGATGTTTAAGAAGAAATGGTTAATGGGGATGATGACAGGTCTTCTGGCATTTAGTTTGGCGGCCTGTTCAGGAACGGACAAAACATCAGGTGATAATTCTGATAAAGAAAAGAAAGAATACAAACCTGAAAAGGCGATTTCGATTATGGCTCCATCGGGGGCTGGGGGCGGACTTGATACAGCTGCTAGAATGGTAGCCAAATTTGCCAGTGAACAAGGCTTAGTGGAACAGCCGATTACCGTTGAGAATAAGCCAGGCGGTGGACAAGTTTTAGGTACGACTGAGTTTGCAACCCAGGAAGTAGGAAATGACTATAAACTTATGCTAGCTTCCACCCCATTCGTTCTAAACTTCATAAAGAAAGAAGGAACAGCAACGATTTCTTTCCGTGATGTTACACCACTGGCACGATTACAGGTAGACTATGGTGTTCTTGTAGTGAAAGCTGATTCAAAATTTAAAGATTTAAAATCGCTTATGGATGCAATGAAAAAAGATCCTTCCTCATTAACTGTTTCTGGTGGTGGAGCACCGGGGACATGGGATTACTTAAATGCCATTCTTGTTGCTGATTCCAATGGTATTGATGGTACGAAGGTGAAATATACAGCATACGACGGTGGTTCAGAAGCTGTGACTGCGCTGCTTGGTGGAAATGCGGATGTTCTTACCTCTGACTTATCAAGTGTCGCTGAATATTTGAAATCGGGTGATGTAAGAGTGCTAGGAATTAGTTCAACTGAAAGAGTGGATGGCGAATTCTCTAACATTCCAACATACAAAGAACAAGGCTTTGACGTTGTGACAGAAAACTGGCGTGGCCTTTATGGACCAAAAGATATGTCACCAGAAGCAAAAGCATTCTGGGAGGAAACATTAAAATCGATTGTTGAAAGCGATGAGTGGAAAGCAGAACTAGAAGGACTTGGAATTCAAGATGGTTATATGAATTCTGAGGATTGGATTGCATCAATGAAAGCTGAAGAAGAGTCTTATCTGAAATTATATAAAAAACTGGGCTTAGCTAAATAATAAGGATTTTCTTGTCCTGTGTAAGGTTTCCTAGATTAAATGTTATACAATCTGCAATGAGTGAGAAGAGTTGTTCCTCTTTCTCACTCATTGTAATAGGAGGGCTTTTTTTTGAACAAAACGTTTGACAGAAGTTTAAGTTTAGTTTTAGTTGCAGTTTGTGCGGTATTTATTTTTGAAAGCACTAAGATGTTGAAAGGGTCTTTTGGCAGTACGATTGGACCTGGCTTGTTACCGATGATTATGGCAATCGTGCTAGCAATTTTATCACTCATCAATTTTTATCAAACTTTCCGTGTGAAAAATAGTATCGAAAAGGGAGAGAAGTTACAATATAAGCGTTTTTTAATCCTCCTGGGTACTGCCATTCTTTATTGCTTACTACTTGAACCGCTAGGATATGTCATCAGTACATTTCTATTCCTAACATTAGCGTTTCAAGTGATGGAAAAAGGAAAAATGATATATTCATGCATTTTTTCTGCGATCATTTCATTTGGTGTTTATTTTCTTTATGTTGATGTAATGAAAGGAACATTGCCTGGTTTACCTGTGTGGCTAGGCTTCTAGGGGGGGATAAAATGGACGTCTTTCAATTTTTAATGGACGGATTTGAGGTAGCTTTTACTTGGAGAAATTTAATTTTTGCTTTTGTTGGAGTACTAATAGGAACAGCTGTTGGCGTCCTTCCAGGAATTGGGCCAATCAGTGGTGTTGCACTGCTTATCCCTGTTACAGCAACATTAACAGGGGGATTGAGTCCTGCAGATGCGGCAACAAGTTCTATTATTTTATTAGCTGGAGTGTATTATGGTGCCATGTATGGTGGTTCTACTACTTCCATTCTCTTAAATACACCGGGTGAATCCTCTTCGGTTACGACTACTTTAGATGGTTACCAAATGGCAAAGCAGGGGAGAGCCGGAGCGGCGTTATCTATATCGGCAATCGGTTCATTTGTAGCAGGAATTGTATCTTTAATTGGCTTGGTATTTTTAGCTAAACCATTATCAAGTATAGCGTTAGATTTCGGACCAGCTGACTATTTTTCACTAATGGTATTAGGACTTTGCGCAGTTAGTGGTTTATCAGGAAAATCGGTTACAAAAGCATTAATGATGACAGTTTTGGGTTTACTCTTAGCTTCCATCGGAATTGATGTTGTTTCCGGGTCTGCACGGTTTACCTTCGGTTTCACTCAGCTTTATTCCGGTTTGGAGTTTTTAACTGTTGCTGTCGGTTTGTTTGCGTTAGGAGAAGTGTTTAAAACGATTCTTCACAACGATATTAATTCGGGAAAATTAGCAAGAATTGAAAAATTATTACCAACAAAAAAAGATATGAAGGATAGTGCTGCCCCTATCGTACGAGGGTCACTCTTAGGCTTTTTTATTGGTATTTTGCCGGGGGCAGGGGCTACACTTGCATCATTTATGTCGTATCTGCTTGAAAAGAAAATATCTAAGAACAAAGCTAATTTTGGAAAAGGTGCGATTGAAGGTGTCGCGGCACCAGAATCCGCTAATAATGCTGCTGCTGGAGGGGCAATGATCCCTTTATTAACAATGGGAATACCAGGTTCGGGGACAACCGCAGTTTTAATGGGTTCGCTCATTATGTACAACGTAAATCCTGGGCCAATGTTATTTAAAGAACATCCCAATGTTGCATGGGGCCTTATAGCAAGTATGTTTGTAGGGAACTTGATGCTATTAATCTTGAATTTGCCTTTAGTAAAGGTATTTGCCAAAATTATCTCAACACCACCGAAATACTTAATTCCAATGATTATTGCCATATCGATTTTCGGGGTGTACGCCGTACAAGTAACTACTTTTGATCTGATGCTTCTGATGATCTGTGGTGTGGCTGGCTACTATTTGACGAAGAACGATTATCCAATTGCTCCATTGGTATTAGGTCTCGTTCTATGGCCAATGATAGAGAATAATTTTAGAAGAGCATTAACGATATCCAATAGCGATTATACAATTTTTTTCAAAGAGCCTTTATCAATAATCTTTTTAATTATCGCCTTCTTATGGATTACCATTCCGTTTTTGATGAAACTGAAAGGGAAAAATGTTGTAATTAATGATGAAGGATGAAATTGAGATAACCATAGGGACGGTTCTCATGGCTTTTTTGTTCATTAGTTAAAACAAAAAAGCCGACAGAACCGTCCCCTTGGTTCGAATGGGGGTTGCTGATAATATGAAACTTAAATGTGCGATTCTCGATGATTATCAAAATGTTGCCTTACAAATGGCAAATTGGTCAGCTATCAAAGAGCAAGTAGATATTAAGGTTTTCAGGGAGCATTTCGAAAATGAAGCGGATTTGGTCTACGCTTTATCAGAGTGTGATATTATCGTCATTATGCGCGAAAGAACATCATTTGGGGCTTCTGTTTTTTCGAAACTGCCGCAATTAAAATTACTTATCACCTCAGGGATGAGAAATGCCTCGATTGATTTGGCAGCGGCGAATGTTCAAGGCATTACCGTGTGTGGGACAGGAAGCAGCTCTGAACCACCTCTTGAATTGACTTGGGCACTCATTTTAGGATTATGCCGTCATGTTGTTAAAGAAAACATATCACTTCGATCAAATGGCCCATGGCAAAGTACATTAGGTGTGGATTTATATGGAAAGAAATTAGGTCTTATCGGGCTGGGGAAAATCGGAAGTAAAATGGCACGTGTCGGGAAAGCATTTGGCATGGAAGTGATGGCCTGGAGTCAAAACCTTACTGAAGAAAAATGTAAAAAGGAGGAGATACAGCTTGCTTCATCCCTCGAAGATCTATTATCCAAGAGTGATTTTGTATCCATCCATTTAGTGCTGAGTGATCGAACTAGGCATCTCCTTGGAGCAAGGGAATTACAGACGATGAAAAATAATGCCTATTTAATTAACACTTCCCGAGCCGCAATTGTCGACCAAAAAGCCCTTGTTACTGCCCTTGAAAATAAGTGGATTGCTGGTGCTGGTCTTGATGTATATGAACACGAACCGTTGACAGAGAACCATGTATTACGCCAACTAGACAATGTTCTCGCCTTACCTCATTTAGGATATGTATCTGAGAATAATTACCGGACTTATTTTAGTGAAGCTGTAGAAAATATTCAAGCCTATTTAAACGGACAACCAATCAGGAAACTAAACTAATTGAAGCAAACCATACAGTTCATACAAAAAAGTGTACAGCTTCTACGAAAAAGTGTACAGTTCGTACAAAAAAGCGTACAGTTCATACAAAAAAACATACAGCTTCTACGAAAACCGTACAGTTCATTAGGATAAATAAAAAAATCCCTGCTTGCACACTTTTATGTGAAGAAAGCGGGGATTTTTGTGATAAAAATTATTAAATTGTACCTGCAAGCAGTTTTTGAACGACGGTTTGCATGATACCACCATTTCGATAATACTCTATTTCTATCACATTATCTAGACGAACAATCACATCAAAGGAGAATTGACTACCGTCCTCACGGGTTGCAAGGATGGAGATGGTTTGACCAGGTTTTATATGATCAGTAAGACCGTGTGTTTCAAAGGTTTCCCTTCCAGTAATTCCAAGTGACTCAATATTCATCCCATGGGTAAATTGTAAAGGAAGTATTCCCATCCCTACTAAATTACTACGATGAATCCTCTCAAAACTTTCCGCCAAAATCATTTTGACACCCAGGAGGTTTGGCCCCTTTGCCGCCCAATCACGGGAACTCCCAGTACCATATTCCTTGCCAGCAATAATGATAAGATTTGTAGCGTTTTCCTTGTATTTCATGGCTGCCTCATAAATGGACATGACTTCACCACCAGGAAAATAAGTCGTAACGCCACCCTCGCAACCAGGAACCAGTTTATTACGGATCCGCACATTTGCAAATGCCGCACGAACCATCACTTGATGATTACCGCGCCGGGATGGATAGGAGTTAAAATTCCTACTCTTGACACCCTGTTCAAGTAAATATGAACCTGCAGGACTTTCCGGTTTAATCGCTCCGGATGGGGAAGCGTGGTCAGTGGTAACTGAATCGCCAAATAATGCTAACACCCTTGCAGAACGCACCTCTTGAATCCTGCCCGAGCTGGATGTAAGATTATTTAGAAACGGTGGTTCTTGAATATAGGTTGATTGATGATCCCATTCATATAGCTCACTCTCAGGAGTGTGTATTTTGTTCCATCTTTTATTTGCCTCATATACTGACGAATACCTTTTCCTAAATAACTCAGGCTGAACCCATTTATTAATATACTCGTAAACTTCTTTTGACGATGGCCAAATATCTTTTAAAAATACCGGGTCATTCGTGCTGTTAAAACCAATTGGTTCGTCATGAAAGTCAATGTTTACTGTACCAGCTAAGGCATATGCAATCACCAATGGTGGGGAAGCTAGATAATTCGCCTTAATTTGAGGATGAATTCGACCCTCAAAATTACGATTTCCTGATAGCACAGAAACAGAAACCAAATCATGGTCCACAATGGCCTTACTAATTTCATCGGGTAAAGGTCCAGAATTACCGATACATGTTGCACAGCCATAACCCGCAATATAAAAACCAAGCTTCTCCATATATTCCAATAAACCTGATTGCGATAGGTATTCACTAACCACTCTGGAACCAGGTGTAAGTGAACTCTTAACAAATGCTTTTTTTAGCAATCCCTTTTCGACTGCATTCTTGGCAAGTAATCCCGCTGTAATAAGTACCATTGGATTGGATGTGTTTGTACAACTCGTAATCGCAGCTAATACAACGGAACCATCACCAATCGTTATTTTTTCACCAGATGGTAAAGTGATCTGCACTTCTTTTTGACCCTTTTCGTCCGTGACTCCATATCCACCTAGTTCAACGGAATCACTTAGTGATTTTTGAAAAGTTTGCTTCATTTTGGTTAATTCCACACGATCCTGTGGTCTTTTAGGGCCCGCTAGGCAGGGAACAACAGTGGACAAATCCAATTCGATTAAATCATTATAGAAAGGATCGGCTGTTTCAGAATCCATAAACATTCCTTGAGCTTTAAAATAGGAGTCAATTAATGAAATTTGAGCATCACTTTTACCAATAGACTTTAAATATTTGAGTGTTTCATGATCTACTGGAAAGTATCCCATTGTAGCCCCGTATTCAGGAGCCATATTCGCGATGGTCGCACGGTCAGCAACACTCATTTGAGCGACCCCTGGTCCATAAAATTCTACAAATTTGCCAACTACACCTTTTGTTCTTAGAATATTCGTAATGGTTAAAGCCAAATCTGTAGCAGTTGAGCCCTCAGGAAGTGCCCCCGTTAATCGAAACCCAACCACCTTTGGAGTTACAAAATAGAGAGGCTGGTCCAGCATGGCAGCTTCTGCTTCAATTCCACCCACACCCCATGCGACGATCCCCATTCCATTAATCATCGTGGTATGAGAGTCTGTCCCAACAAGAGAATCAGGAAATAATACGCTTACTCCATCTATTTCTTTTTCTACCACGACCGATGAAAGAAATTCCATATTTATTTGATGCATGATTCCTGTAGAAGGTGGTACGATATTTACATTTCTAAATGCCTTTTGGGCCCACCTGAAAAAACGGTAGCGCTCAGCATTTCTTTCAAATTCAAGCTTCTCATTGGCTTCTAACGCCTCCGGTGTACCAAAGTAATCGACCATGACGGAATGGTCAACTACGAGATCAACGGGAATGGTTGGGTTAACAATGGAAGGATTTCCTCCAAGTTTAGAAACCTTTTCTCTCATGGCAGCTAAGTCTACTATTGCCGGTAATCCAGTTGTATCATGAAGCAAAATCCGGGCTGGTTTAAAAGGTACTTCCTTATTAGAATGGCTATTACCATCCCAGGTTGCTAGATTTTCAATATGTTCATCTGTTACAGACATGCCATTATTCACACGTAAGGCAGCCTCTAACAATATTTTTAAACAAAATGGAAGTGTTGAAATTTTAGAAAGTCCCATTTTTTCTAGATTCTTTAGGCTGTAATAGTGATAGACTTTTCCGCTAAGCTCTAAAGAAGAAATTACTTCAGAGACATATTTAGATGTATGATTCATAAACCAACAACTCCTAACTTAATTGTTAAGAGTAGTATAAAGGTCAAAATTTTTTTAGAAAAATATGAATTCCATATGATTCTCTATAACTTTTATTTATATCGAGTTTTCCTTGATAAACTGGACGAATGCCGTCACCACATTCTGGACTAAAGAACTTTCATGGTAAAACATCCAAGTAGGACGGGTTAGGGTAATACCGTCTTGATTTTTTATCGGTATCTGATGGATATCCGGGACATCTCGAAGAAACATATCTGGTATAATGGCGTAACCGATACCCCTCGTTACCATCTCGCGACAGGTATCACCGCGATCTACCTTCATTAATATATTGGGAGATTTTGAGAAATGTTGATTCCACCAATTATCCACTAATGCTTTAAATAAATGATCAGTTTCAAAGTCTATTCTCGGAAGATTTGGAAGCTCTTTTATATCAATTAAAGATTTGCTGGCAATAACAACTTTTTCATTAAATAATAAGTATTTTTGATCGGGCCAACTATAATCACCGCGAACAAATCCCACATGGACGTGTTGATTGTACGTTAAATTAAAGATATCTTTACTTAATCCCGTCTCAACATGAAAGGACACTTGAGGATATTGCTCCGAGAATCGTTGGATTAGCTCTGGAAGTATATATTTTCCAAAGGAATTGGAGACTCCTATGCGCAGAGTACCGACAATCTCATCACTCATGTTTGTTACATCTTCTTTAATTTCTCTGTATAAGGTCAGTATTTCAGAAGCACGCCCAGCTAGATATTCACCTTGTGGTGTAAACTGAACACCCCTAATCCCTCGATCAACAATTTTAACCCCAAAGTTTTCTTCAATTTGCATAACTCTTTTCGTTAATGCTGGTTGGGAAATAAATAAGACTTCTGCGGATTTTGTGATATTCTTTTGCTCATAAAGGACCTCTAATATTTTCCAATCGCGTTCGTCCATGGTTGCCCCCCACTTTTTTTATGGATCGTAAAGAATACAAAATTTTTTTAAAATTAGCACTTCTTTCATCCTAGTTTAGCATAAAAACCCAGAGTTAAAGATAAGAAATTCATTTCAATTTTTTTCTGCCATAAATGAAAACTATGGAAATATATTCAAAAATCATATTTTATTTTTGTTAACTTATGTTATACATTCTTACTATAGAAACACTTAGTCTGGGGGATAAGATATGGATAAAGCCCGACCGTTAATAGAAGCAGGGAGATATATAGTAAACAATCATCTGGCATGGGGAACTTCCGGGAATATAAGTATTAGGCTTGATACAGAAAATATGCTCATTACAGCTTCCGGCACGTTTATGGGAGATCTCTCACCAGAGGATTTTGTCGAGTCTAATATTCACTCAGCTAAATATAGAGGTTCCAAGAAACCATCTAAAGAAACCCCAATGCATTCTGAAATTTACAAACGAAGAAGTGACATCGGAGCTATATTGCATTCCTCGCCTTTTTATACTACTTTGATTGCTTGTAGTAAAGAAACTATTCTCTCAAATTTGTTTATAGAAACCATGTATTATCTCGAGAATATGGCATATGTTGATTATTTCCATCCCGGCACATCAGAATTAGCGGAAGCTGTATCAAAACAATCATCTAAATCGAATATTGTCATTATGCGTAATCATGGGGTTACAGTATTTGATGATACATTAAATGATGCGTTAATGAGGCTTGAAACAGTAGAAATGGCATGCCGAATGATCATAACTGCCAAGTCGGCTGGTGTTGAGTTTAACAAAATACCAAATCACGTTGTCAGTAGTTTCTTAGAGGAATCACGTTATAAACCGAGAAAAACAATTAATTATTTAGATTGATATAAACCAAGAAAGGGGGTCAGGAGGGATGAAACTAGCCTATGTTTATGGGACTGAAGATACGGTTGCTCCTGTGTTGGGGGCGAAAGGGGACCCCAATAGTATTTTCCCATTACTAAAGGAATGCGGGTATCAAGCAATCGAGCCATTTATACGGGATCCAAATCAGATGGATAGATTAGCATTTGAAAAAGCTGTGAATCGTTTTGGACTAGATATAGCAGCTATTGGTACGGGACCTGTTGTAAGTGATGATGGTTTTACATTTACAGATTCTAACCCTGATATTAGAAGAGCAGCAGTAAATAGAGTAAAGGATATTGTCAATTTTTCCTTATTATTTGGAGCTCCTATAAATATTGGAAAGTTGCGTGGAGATATCGACGAAAATCAACCACACCAATCATGGAAATGGATGAGAGAGTGTTTGTTAGATGTCTGTGAATACGCTTATAAAAAAGGAATTAATATGATGATAGAACCTCAAAACAAAAAGAATATGAATAATTTAAATACTGCCTTAGAGTCGATAGAATTTATTGAGGTTATTGGAATACCTAATTTGTATCTAATGCTAGATATTTTTCATATGTCCTTTGAGGATCAAGCCATTTCATCAAAATTAATAAAGGCAAAAGATAAGCTATTGCACATCCATTTGGCGGACAGTAATCGTATGGCCCCAGGAAAAGGTGAGTTTGATTTTGTAACAGTTTTAGAAACCTTGAAATTGATTGAATATGACAAATATCTTTCAATGGAGGTAGGTTATGAGAAGGATAGATATGACGAAGCAAAAATGGCTGCTTGTTTTTTAGCAAACATTCTAAACTGCAAATAAACCATTGGAGGATGATTTTACATGGCAACTTATAAAATTGGTGTTCTTTATGGAGATGGAATCGGTCCAGAAATAACGAAGGCAACAGTAGAGGTACTTACAGCAGCTTCAAAAATTACCGGTAATACTCAATTTGAATATGTTGAGCTGCCAATGGGGTGGGTAGGTATTGAAAAATACAATAACCCAATGCCTCAATTCACAAAAGACGCACTCAAGGAAACACATGGCTGGATCATGGGACCTCATGATTCGGCAGCCTATCCTGCAGAACATAAGGAAAATCGTAATCCGAGTGGGGAACTGAGAATTTATTTTGACTTATATGCAAATGTTAGACCTGCAAGAACAATGGAAGGAATCCGGAGTGTTGTAGGGGAAGCTGACTTAGTTATTTATCGAGAAAATACGGAAGGTTTTTATAGTGATCGGAATATGTACGTTGGGGTTGGGGAATGGAAAGTAACCCCAGATGTAGTTATTTCATCAGGAGTTTTTACTAGAAAAGCGGTTGAAAGAATTGCACACGCAGCTTTCAAAATGGCCCAGCAACGTCGTAAGAAAGTGACGATTGTTCATAAGGCTAATGTCATCAAGCTCGGCAGTGGGTTATTCCTGGATGTTTGTGGTGAGGTAGGCGGGCAATATCCAGATGTAGAGGTGGATGATTTTCATATCGATGCCATGACTGCACACCTTGTTCGACGTGCCAAGGACTTTGATGTCATTGTGACGGAAAATATGTTTGGTGATATTTTATCTGATTTAGCAGGTGAATTAGTAGGAAGTTTAGGGTTAGCACCATCCATCAATAGTAATAATGATCAAGCGATGGCACAAGCTGCGCATGGTTCGGCACCGGATATTGCTGGTGAAAATATTGCTAATCCAACTGGAATCATGCTTTCCACGGTTATGTTCCTTGATTGGTTAAGTGTTCAGCACAATGATTCAAATTTATCGGAAATAGCTCGGATTATTGAAAATGGACTATTCAGTGCGGTTTCAGAAGGTGTAAAAACAAGGGATTTAGGTGGAAATGCTTCGACAACAGCGTTTACGCAAGCAATCATTGAACGACTTGGAAGTTCAGAATTTGCATCAAGGGGAGAGTAAAGATGCTTGGTGTAGTGGCAGATGATACAACCGGTGCAAATGATATAGGCATTATGTTCAGCAAAAATAACTATACAACGAAGGTGGTAGCATTTGATGAACAAATGAACTTTACCTCTGATGTCGATGTAATGATTATTGATACGGACAGCCGGCTGGATCCTCCTGGAGAGAGTTACCATAAGGTTCTTAAGGCGACTAAAATATTGCAGAAAATGGGCTGTACTCTCTTTTTTAACAAGACCTGTTCAGTATTCCGCGGAAATATTGGCAAAGAATTTGATGCGATGTTAGATGCCCTCAATCAGGAATTTGCTGTTATTAGTTTAGCTTTTCCTAAAAACGGAAGGAAAACGGTAAATGGGATTCATACGGTACACGGAAAGCTTTTGGAGCTATCGGAGTTTGCTAAAGATCCGGTACACCCGATGCGCCAATCAAACCTTGTGGAAATCTTGCAACAACAAACTTCCCGAAAAGTAACCATGGTTCCTTTAGAAATTGTCAGGAAAGGTCCTATAGAGTTGCGAAAAGAAATTGAAGGACATCGTAAAGAATACCAGTATTGTATCGTCGATTCGGAGAACCAATCAGATTTGACCATCCTAGCAGAAGCTATTCATGACATGCCAATTCTTTGCGGCAGTTCGGCAATCGCAGAGGAATTACCCAAATTTATTAAAAAGTAACTTGTTCAAACTTCTTTAGGGGATCTAATCATTGACGACTCTAATGGAGTATTAGTCATCTCAGGCAGTCTTACCCCGCAAACCCGTTCGCAGACGGCTCATCTAATTGAAAAGGGAACAAAGGCAATCATTTTGGATTCTCGTAAGGTTTTGGATCAACAGTTAAAAGAATCTGAAATTGACCGGGTAACGGCAGAGGCTGTGTCAATGATTAAGTCAGGGAAAGATGTATTGGTGATGGCGGACAATAGACTGGAAATCGTTGAAGAAACAAAAAAGTTGGGTAAACAGCTTCTGATGAATGAAATGACCATAAGTAAGATGATATCATCAGCCTTAGCTGAAATTACCCAGCTCCTTATAGAAAATACAGGTTTAAGAAGATTAGTGGTAGCTGGCGGGGATACTTCCGGAACCGTTTGTCGCCGATTAGGGATTAAAGGGAACTATGTTTTAGAAGAAATAGAAACCGGATTACCAGCAGGCTTAACATTGGACCGCTCCATGTTAATTGTTTTAAAATCTGGAAGCTTTGGTACTCCAGAATTTCTTGAAAAAGCGATTAACCATTTAAAAGTATTGTCCAATAATAGAGGTGAAGGTAGAGATGAAGTTAAGTGAACTGTTTAGTTTGGAAGAAATGGTTGTCGTCGTTACCGGGGGAATTCAATATAATAGAGGAAATTGGGATCATTGGTCCTTAAGATAGTTCTTATAATTGTATTTTCTTTTCAAACAATGATACAGCTAACGAGACCTATTCTTCCATTATATGCTTCAGACCTAGGTTCAACTACTTTTGAGATTGGTATTCTAACAGCGATTTATGCTTTTTTTCCATTGTTATTTGCCATCTCAGCAGGAAGAATTGCTGATAGAATTGGTGACCGACTCCCGGTTATATTCGGAATGATTTTTGCTAGTTTAGGAGTATTAATGCCTTTTTTCATTCACTCTGTTTGGTGCCTTTTTGTTTCACAAATTATTGTAGGTCTGTCGCACATATTTATAATTATTTCTCTTCAGAATGTTTTAGGAAATGCAGCTTCTAAAGAAAATCGGGATCACTATTTTGGTATATTTAGTATGGTGGTGGCAATTTCACAATTTGTGGGACCGCTCATAGGTGGTTATTTAGCTGAATATACATCCTATTCATTTACGTTTTTTGTCTCTGCAATTATCGGGATTGTACCGATCATTATAGCTTTTTGGATTCCTGCCATCGTTGTTCAAAATAGGGGGAAGTCAAGTATAAAAGACGGAAAAACAATTACCCTTCTGAAAATACCAATGCTTAGAAAAGCATTAATTGGCAGTGCGTTGGTTTTGTACTCACGAGATATATTTGTTGCCTATTTCCCTTTATATGCATCTTCTCAATTTATATCTGAATCTAAAATTGGCTGGATTATTGCCATACAGGGTTTAGCAATGGTACCGGTTAGATTTTTTTTAACAAGATTGTTAGCGATCATCGGACGTGAAAGATTGCTATTAATCTCCATTCTTGTAGCAGGTGTGTCATTTTTAATTATTCCTTTTACTTCTAGTGTAGGATGGTTAATGTTTTTTGCAGCCTTAATGGGAGCGGGGTTGGGATGTGGTCAACCATTGTCAATGACAACAATGTATAATGCCTCTCCTACATCAAAAACAGGAGAGGTACTAGGGTTACGATTAGCTACCAATCGGATATCCCAATTAACTGCGCCTATTCTTTTTGGAATCATTGGCAGTGGAGCAGGTTTATTATCAGTATTTTTAGTCAGTGGCCTATTTCTTGTAGGTGGAGCATTTATCACTCATACGAAAGAAGAAAAAAAGGTAATTAAATATAATTAAATAGTAATAAAAAAGGATTGGATCTCTATACCAATCTTTTTTTTGTATGAGTTATAAAGTAAGATAAACTATAGGTAACATACTCTAGTAGTCTTGGAGGACCCAGATATGGAATCTCGAGATTGGCAAATTTTAAAGGTACTTTTTGAAAAGAAAAATATTACAAAAACAGCTGAGTTTTTATACATATCTCAACCAGCCCTTACTAAACGTATCCAACAGATGGAAAAGAGTTTTGGCGTACAAATCGTTCTCAGAGGGAGAAGAGGCATTCACTTCACTCCTCAGGGGGAATACCTCGTAAAATGTGCTGATGAGATGTTAAAAAAACTCCAGGAAGTAAATGATAATCTTGCAAATATGGATGATAAAGTTGTGGGTACCCTTCGAATAGGTGCAACGTACTTAATAACAAGAACCAGAATCCCAAGATTACTTAAACTTTTTAAAGAAAAGTATCCAAACGTCGAGTTTAAGGTAACAACTGGTTGGAGTGAAGAAGTGTATCAATCACTTGTAACTCAGGATGTCCAAGTTGTCATGCTCAGAGGTGATTATAATTGGCAAGATGGAAAGAGTTTATTATTACAAGAACCGTTAGTGCTAGTAAGTGACAAAAAAATTGAAATTGAGGATTTACCCAAACTCCCAAGAATTGATTATAACTCTGATTATAAATTAAGGGAGATGATTGATACTTGGTGGAGTGAGCATTTTTCTGTTCCACCATTGATCAGCATGTCTGTTGACAAATCGGACACCTGTATAGAAATGATTGTGAATGGACTTGGATACGCAATTGTCCCAGGCTATGTATTGAAGGATTCAAACGATTTATTTAAAATGGAGCTCTCAGATAAAAAGGGAAATCCCCTAATTCGAGATACTTGGATGTTTTATCATGAGGAATCTCTGAATTTTAAATTAGTTAGGGCATTTGTGGATTTTGTAAATAATTTAGAATTCGAAAATATTTAACCTTAAAGACGATTAATCACTTAACAAACTTTAACGATTTACTGAGAAAAAATTTATTTCTCAGTAAATCGTTTTTTTTTTGATAAAACTTGTAGTTTGATATTCGAATTTTTGATAGTTAACCATGCAGTATATGTATTTTTTTTGGAATTTTACCTGTGATAGAATTTTCTTAAAGACATATTATACACCTTAAAAACCCATTTACTAAAGTACATTATTAGAAAAAATTTAAAAAGGCAGCGTGATAATATGGATAGAAAAAGTTACCGAATTGGGCTTATCCATGCAACATTAAATTCGGTTCAGCCAATA
This sequence comes from Neobacillus canaveralius, assembly GCF_047237705.1. Classification (NCBI taxonomy): domain Bacteria; kingdom Bacillati; phylum Bacillota; class Bacilli; order Caryophanales; family Bacillaceae; genus Neobacillus; species Neobacillus canaveralius. The sequence continues at coordinate 2,511,016 of NZ_JBDFLL010000001.1, forward strand.
CATGACGCTTTTAGTAAGCATGCACCTCATGTGACCTTGATTAACTTTATGGATGAGAGTCTTATCTTTGAATTAAATGAAACCGGAATCATTACCAAAAGCATGATTAGGAGGTTAATACATTTAGCAGAAAAGGCAGAAGCAAGTGATGTAGATGGAATTTTATTTACTTGTTCCTCGTTTACTCCATTTATTCCTAAAATTAGTGAACTATTTGACCTCCCTATGTTAAGTGCTGATTATAGCATGTTGGAAAAAGCAGTGGAAATTGGGCAACATATTGGTGTTATTGCAACGGTCGAAATGGCTGGGCCAACAACGACAAGGTTACTGCAAAGTATTGCTGACGAAAGAGGGAAATTAGTAGAAATCCAAACAATAATTATCCCAGAAGCATTTAATGCCTTACAAAATGGTGACCGTTTAACACATGACCAACTAATTCAAAAAGAAATACATGAATTATCAATTGAAAACGATTGTATTGTTTTAGCTCAGTTTTCTATGGTTCGCGCACTAGATACTCTAGAAACAATGGTAAAACCAGTACTAACTAGCCCTGAGATAAGTGTTAAATCAATCGTTAGTAAAGTCTCATCAAAATCCAATATTAATAGTTAAAAAGTTTATTAGATTTATTTGGGAGGAGTTTTAGGATGATAAGTATCAATGTAAAGCACGTTAGCTCACTCATCAATGGAGAAGAGGTTACTCACCCAGAGATGAAAACAATGGATATTACTAGTCCTTTTAATGGGGAAGTAGTTGGTAGGGTAAATTTAGCTACACGACTTGATGCAGAAAATGCCATTGAAACAGCTTATAACGTTTTTCACAAGACAATGAAAAAGCTGCCTGCACATCGCCGTTCAGACATTCTCCGTAAGGTTGGAGATCTGTTAGAAGGAAGAACAGAGGAATTCGCAAAAGTTCTTGCTCAGGAGGCAGGAAAACCTATTCGTGATGGTCGTGGAGAAGTTGGAAGAGCTGTACAAGTACTTCGTTTCGCAGCAGATGAAGCTAAAAAAATTCAAGGTGAACTTGTACCTATGGATGCAGCTATTGGTGGAGAAGGAAGAATAGGAATGGTTCGGCGTTATCCAGTTGGTGTAGTAGCAGCAATCACTCCCTTTAACTTCCCGTTAAACTTGGCTTTACATAAGTTGGCTCCTGCGTTTGCTGCAGGAAATACGGTAGTGTTAAAGCCCGCAGGCAAAACACCTTTAACCTCTTACATGCTTGTAAAGCTTTTTGAAGAGGCTGGTTTACCAAAAGGTGCTTTAAATCTTGTGATTGGAAATGGTTCAGAGATAGGAGATGTTCTAGTTACTAATCCTCGTATCAGCAAGGTTTCATTTACAGGAAGTCCTGCTGTAGGTATCTCTCTCCGCCAGCAGGCAGGATTAAAGAAAGTTACCCTTGAGCTTGGATCGAACTCTCCAAATATCATTTTTAGTGATGGGGATATAAGTGCAGCAGCGGCAGGTCTTGTTCGTGGAGCCTTTGCTTACTCAGGTCAAGTTTGCATTTCAGCTCAACGGATTTATGTACAAAAAGATGTTTATCAAGAGTTTTTAAATCTTTATGTGTCCCTTGTTGAACAATTAGTTATTGGTAATCCTCTTGAAGAAAGTACGGATATTGGACCAATGATTAGTGAACAGGAAGCTATCAGAGCAGAAACGTGGATTGAGGAAGCCGTAAATGCTGGAGCAAAAATCGTTACAGGAGGGAAAAGAAAAGGAACATTGTTGGAACCAACCATTCTTGTAGATGTAACACCAGAGATGAAAGTAGTTTGTCAAGAAACCTTTGCTCCAATTGTTTCTATTATTCCATTTGAAACGGAAGAAGAAGTGATTGCATATGCGAATGACTCTGACTTTGGATTGCAAGCAGGGGTATTCACAACAGACATTAATCGCGCTATGCGGGTAGCAGGTCGTTTAGAAACAGGAGGGGTTTGGATTAATGAAACTTCAACTTATCGTCAAGATAACTATCCGTATGGAGGGGTAAAGTTAAGTGGAGTAGGTAAGGAAGGCGTAAAATACGCAATGGAAGATATGACTGAAATTAAATTTGTTGGAATCAAATTGGCTTAGGGGGAATTGATGATGGGAATTACCTATTTTCGTACAGCGGAAACGTTAATTACAGGAACTGGATCTATTGCTCAAATTGGTGAACAAGCTAAAAAGTTACATGCTTCTAGAGTAATTATCATTACCGATAAAATTATTCGTCAAACAGGTGTATTATCTAAAGTGACAGAACCTCTAATTTCTTTAAATATTGAAGTGGACATTATTGATGATGTAATTCCTGAGCCTCCATTTGAAAACCTGGAACAGATGATTACCAAAATAGAAGGTAAGGGCTACGACTTACTTATTGGTGTTGGTGGTGGCAGTGCATTAGATATTACCAAAGTTCTTTCGGTCATGCTTACGAACAAGAAAAATGTTCGAGACATGATTGGGATTGAGAATATAGAAAACCCTGGATTGCCTACAATCCTAGTTCCAACAACTTCTGGTACAGGATCAGAGGTTACCTATAACGCTATTTTTACAGATACAAGGGATATGGTGAAAAAAGGGATAGTGAGTCCTTATTTACTTCCAAATGTGGCGATTGTTGATGCCGAGTTGACCTTAACAGTACCTCCAGCAGTAACAGCTGCAACGGGTATGGATGCATTAGTTCATGCTGTCGAATCATACACTGCAATTCGTGCTGATGAATTAACAGATGGAATTGCTTTACAAGCAATCAAGCTTATTTCCCGTTCTTTGCGTAAAGCAGTGTATAACGGGAGGGACATAAAAGCGCGTGAAGATATGGCAATGGGAAGTTTACTAGCTGGAATTTCGCTAGGAAATGCTGGTGTTGGTGCAGTTCACGCACTGGCTTATCCGCTAGGTGGTAGATTTAAGGTGCCCCATGGGGTAGCTAATTCTCTGTTGTTGCCATTTGTTATGAAATATAATGTGGTAGCTAATCTAGAGAAATTTTCTGAGATTGCAAAGGCAATGGGAGAAAATATAGAAGGATTATCTCTACGAGAAGCTGCTGACACTGCCGTTACTGCTCTTGCTCAATTGTCAAAGGATGTAGGGATTCCGGCAAGCCTAAAGGATGTAGGAGTAACTTCATCCGATATCAAATCTCTTGCTGAGGAAGCTAGTAAAATCGATCGTCTATTAAACAATAATCCTAGATGGATGACTGTAAAAGAAATAAAAGAGATATACGAGGATGCTTACGGGTTGGTAGAAGAGTCATCTACTGTTCTAGTATAAATCTAACTTTATTTTAGGGCTGAATTGTAATCATCTTATTAGGATGATTACCAGGGGGAAGGGAAATGAATTATTTTTCTGAATTAAAAGGTAAGAAAGTAATCATTGTCGGTGGAAGCAAGGGGATTGGAAAAGACATAGCCCTAGCGTTTGCTAGATTGGGATCACATGTTGTTATTACGGGCAGGAAAGAAGCTGACCTAAAAGAAACATGTCACTTACTAAGGGAGTTAAATCCTTATTGTTCTTTTCTAACAGCAGATATACAAAACGTTAATGAAATACGCAGCATGATGGACTCTGCATATTCCTATTTAGGCCAGATAGATATACTCGTTAATAATGCGGGAATTAACATTCCTAAGCCAGCATTAGAAGTGACAGAAGAAGATTGGGATCGTGTATTAGATACCAACACAAAAGGAACGTTCTTTTGCTCTCAACGAGCTGGCATGTATATGATACAGCAACAGATTCCAGGTAAAATCATCAATATTGTTTCACAAATGGCTTTTGTTGGCTATATAAATCGTGCTGCTTATTGTTCAAGTAAAGGAGGTGCTGTCCAGTTAACAAAGGCATTGGCTGTTGAGTGGGCAGAACATAATATTAAGGTGAACGCAGTGGCTCCTACTTTTATTGAAACAGACCTTACACAAAAAATGTTTGAAGATAAAGATTTTTATCAAGATGTGTTAAGTCGAATTCCATTAGGAACTCTGGCTAAAACCAATGATGTAACGGGTGCAGTTTTATTTTTAGCCTCTGATATGGCTAACTTTATTACTGGAGAAACGATTAAGGTAGATGGAGGCTGGACAGCGATTTAAACATTAGAATGGATCCTCCGAAAGTAAAAATTTTAATTAAAGTATTGGAGGAAAACGCCGTGAATAAGACAAACAAATTGATTAGTTATCAGAAATTAACAGATATTGCGACTTTACTTTTTGAAGGTGGGGGATTACGGAGCGATGATGCAGCGATTATCGCACGAGACTTGGTCGCAGCAAATTTACGTGGGTTAGATTCTCATGGAGTTTCTCGGATCCCAATGTACCTAGAACGCATTAGACGAAAAGTAGTAAATCCACAACCGAATATAAAGATTCAGAGAATAACTTCTGCTGTTTCTTTAATTGACGGTGACGACGGTATGGGTTTCCTAGCTGGTCACCAAGCTATGGACGAGGCCATTGAATTGGCGAAACAAAGCGGGATTGGTCTTGTTGGTGTTCGAAATAGTACTCATTATGGTATGGCCGCCCTATATGTGAAACAGGCAATTGAAGCAGGATATATTTCTATGGCTTATACGAATTCATCACCTGCTATTCCGGTTTGGGGAGGACGTACTCCGTTTCTAGGAGCTAGCCCATTTGCAGCTGGTGTTCCTGGAGGAGAGAGATCTCCATACCTTTTAGACATGGCAATGACTGTAATAGCTCGTGGTAAAATTCGATTAGCTGCAACTCATGGGGAACCAATTCCTCATGGTTTAGCTCTTGATGCAGATGGAGTGCCAACAACAGATGCTAAAAAAGCATTTGAGGGTATATGTTTACCTTTTGGAGGAGCCAAGGGCGCTGCGTTAGCTATGTTAATGGATCTGCTTGCCGGTGTTCTAACAGGAGCAAACTACGGTGGGGATGTTAAGAGTCTTTATTTCGATCATTCTGAACCTCAGAATGTAGGACATCTATTTATTGCTATTCGTCCAGATCTTTTTATTACGAAAGAGGAATTTAATGAACGGATGGACTCATTTGTGGATCGCGCGAAAGATTTACCGAAAGCACAAGGTTTTGACGAAATACTAATACCTGGAGAACCAGAAGAAAGAACGGCGAAAAAACGATTAGAAGAAGGTATACCCCTAACAAGTGAAGTGATTCAAAGTCTACTTGAAGAAGGCGTTAGAAGTAGAGTAGATGTTTCTAACTTTTTCTAATGTTAAGGTTGTGTAATATTGATCTTAACATATATGGATGCATTTGTTTAATATCCTGAATTATAGTAAGCTGAAAATTTGCAAATTTTTCATTTGTTTTTTGCGAATTTTCGGCTTTTTATATTTAAAAAAACACTGCCAGCAACAACCATATTAAATGAATCATCTCCATTGTTATGGTTAGCTTTATATGATATAGTATCACCATCACTTATTAAAGAAGTTTAATAAGTTTTTTTATAGATACTTATTAAAGTTCTTTAATAAGTTTAATATTATAGGCGGTGAACCTAGTGAATACTTCTCCAAAATCGATGAGAACGGAAATCCTTCGCAGTATTCGTAAATCTCTATTAGAACTTGGAAGTGCAACCAAAGTTGAACTTAGCGATAAATTAGGAATAAGTTTTCCTACAATAAGTAAATTCTTATCACAGATGGAAGCGGAAGGTGAACTTTTTTCAGCCGGTCTTGACGATTCAAGCGGTGGAAGAAGGGCAAAAAGATATACATACAATCCTGAGTATAGGTTAGGGTTGGCGATCTTTTTAGAGAGAACAGAGACAAATTATATTGTTTTTAACTGTTTAGGAGAAGTTAAGGATTTTGGAAAAACCTCAAGTGTATTAATGGATGAGGATATAAAATTATTAACCAATTATGTTGAAGTGATAAAAGAGGAATATCCAAAAATTAGTGCTGTATCCATTGGTGTACCTGGTTCCGTTGATAATGGACGGATTTTTTATATACCAGGGTATGAGCATCTTCAAAACTTTGATTTAAAGACATACTTGGAAAATCTGTTCTCAATACCTGTTGTAATAGAGAACGATATGAATGCGGCAGTGCTTGGATATTACGATAGTAAGGGATTTGGAAAAGATAAATCTCTAGTATATCTATATTCGGGTCAAAATGGTCCAGGTGCTGGAATAATGGTAAATGGTGTCGTGGTAAGGGGGAGTACTAATTTTTCGGGAGAGGTTTCGTTCATTCCACAATATGATGACCGAAATTTTGGTCAGGCTTTGGACAATGGAAACGGGACTAAGAAAGCATTTATATATGAGGAAAATGAGATCGATGCGATAAGCAGGTTAGTGGCCTCATTTGTATCTATCATTAACCCTCATACCATAATTTTTTGCGATGATGAAGTCAACCAATTTAATATCGACCAAATTGTAAAAAGAAGCTCAGAGTATATTCCGGTAGAACATCTTCCAGAAATTATAATGAGTGATTGGAAACAAGATTATCTAATTGGATTACAAAGTCTTGGACTTGATCTTATGATTACCGATATTAGTAACTTAGACAATTAATACCATATAAATAAGGGGAGAATATACATGGCTACATTTTTTTTAGTAATTATCTATTTGGCTTTTATTAGCTTAGGTTTACCTGATTCACTGTTAGGGGTGTCATGGTCTTTGATGCAATTGGAATTTGGAGCACCACTTGAGACTGCCGGATTGCTTTTTATGACAATTGCTGGAGGAACAATCATTTCCAGTTTTGTTAGTGGACCAGTGCTTAATCAATTCGGAACTGGTATTGTCACATTTGTCAGCGTCTTAATGACTGCTGTCGCACTGCTTGGGTTTCATTTTACTCCTTCGTTATTTTGGTTATTCATTTGTGCCATACCACTTGGATTAGGTGCAGGTGCAGTGGATACGGGAATAAACAATTATGTTGCTTCACATTACAAGGCTCACCATATGAGTTGGCTACATTGTTTTTGGGGAGTAGGAGCAACAATGGGTCCCGTGATTATGGCTCAGTTTATTTCAGGGCAACACTCTTGGAGGAGCGGGTACCTTGCCATTGCCGGCCTGCAATTTGCATTAGTTGTTATTCTTTTCTTTACTTTGCCTTTATGGAATAAGGTTGCAGGAAATTCCAATAGTAATCCAACTAATGAGCAAGAAACTATGAATAGTGCAGTTACTGAAAAACAGAAACCCTTGCAAATTAAGGGAGTTAAATATGCTTTGATTTCTTTCTTGTTTTATTGTGGCGCAGAAGCCACTATGGGACTTTGGGGAAGTAGTTTCCTAGTGAATGTGAAAGATTTATCTGTAGACACCGCAGCAAAATGGGTTTCCTTGTATTACGCAGGTATTACCATTGGTAGATTTATAACAGGTTTTATTACTTTAAAAATAAGTAACCGTACTCTCATTGTGACAGGACAAATAATCGCACTAGTTGGTGCTGTACTTCTATTCCTGCCATTGCCGTCCGCTTTTTCGCTTGTAGGTTTTATTATGGTTGGATTAGGATTATCACCGATATTTCCATGTATGTTGCATGAGACGCCAACACGGTTTGGGCAAGAACATTCCCAGACAATCATGGGCTATCAAATGGGTTTTGCATATACAGGTAGTACGTTCCTGCCGCCTCTTCTTGGTTTCATTGCAGCACACTCAACAATAGGAATCTTTCCATTTGTCATAACAGGTTTTATTGCAATCATGCTCTTGGGATCTGAAAAATTAAATACCTCACTGAAAAGGAAAGAAACAAACTCAACAGCATTTTAATATATAGAAGAAATGCTAAAACATTAAATCTAAAGCATGTAAAGTATGGGTTTGCTATGGAAAATGGCAGTGACGAAGTAAAAATATAGCAGATTATTTAGCTCCTACTAATAATGAAAGTGGTGTATTAGAAATAATAGATCAATACTTTGTAAAACAAGGACCATTCAAGGATTAGAAACCGTTATAAAAAACAGACAGAAATACTATGTTTCTGTCTGTTTTTTATATGAAGGATCGCATTTTATTTTTGCGGTACAGCATTATAGATATTCAAACATAAACAGATATGGTATACAATTAAAAACAAAAGACTATAGCTCGTTGAAAGCGTTTAATTCATGACTCTACATTCAATAGTCTGAATGTTAAGAAATTATTTAACTACTGTCTAAAAAAGCCATCTATGAATATACTTTTTGTCTGATAGGAATCAACGAAAGGAGAGGAAATAATTGAAAAATGATGGGATAAAAGAACAGGCATGTTGGATTTGGTACCCGGGGGATTGGGAAATCTATTTAAATGAACAAATCTCAGTCAGACGTCAAACACGCGGGGTAATCTACCCTGCTTTTTGGAGAGTGGATCGACATTATAGCTCTGTTATTTATAAATATTCTTATGAATTGGAGCAGCCCGAGGAAGTTTCTATTACTGCAGATGGAAGTTTCGCCCTGTATTTGGATGGCAGGGATAACTATCGATACAATAATCCTCAGATGATCCTTCCGGCGGGAAAGCACGAGGTAAGAATTGCTGTCTATAATAATGTTGGCGTTCCTGCATTATTCGTAAAGGGAGAGAATATTAATTCTAACAGTAGCTGGGAAGTGTCCTGTTATGACAAACGCTGGCATCCTGCAGGCAGCTGGGGAGAGGTTCTGCATGACCCCACAAGTTCACCGTCTGAATTCCGATTGGCAACCGTGCCGCAACAACCGGTAAGCGTTGAACGCAGGAGTGACGGCTGGTTAGTGGACTTTGGGAAAGAGACGTTTGGGTATCTACAATTAAAGGGTATTAAGGGACGCAGCGCGCTGAGTGTTTATTATGGTGAATCTCGAGAAGAAGCGGAAGATAGGGAAAACTGTGTCCAGTTAGACCTAGTTTCTAAAGACACATTTCAAACGAGTGACTATACTTTTGCAGAGGCACGAGCTTTTCGTTTTGTTCAGGTAGTTCCAGATACAAGTGATTTCCAGCTAGAGTCAATCTCTATGCTATACGAATATCTGCCTGTCCAATACCGCGGCAACTTTCGAAGTTCAAATGACCAGCTGAATAAGATCTGGGACACATCAATGTATACGTTACATCTCAATACCCGGGAGTTTTTCTTCGACGGCATTAAGCGCGACCGCTGGGTATGGTCCGGCGATGCGTATCAATCTTATTTGATGAATTATTACAGTTTTTTTGACAGTGAAGTTGTGAAGAGAACAATGATTGCTTTAAGAGGGAAGGACCCAGTTGCTCTTCATATAAATACAATCCTTGATTACAGCCTGTACTGGTTTATCGGAATCTATGATTATTATCTGTATACCGGCGACAAAGACTTTGTCCAATCGCAGTATGAACGCATGATTTCACTGATGGATTTCTGTTTGGGACGCAGCAATGCGGAAGGTATGATGGAAGGTATAGATGACTGGGTATTCGTGGATTGGGCAGATATAGATAATCGCGGTGAAGTAAGCACCATCCAATTACTTTTGTGCCGAAGCTTGGAAACAATGGCGCTAGTTGCAGAGTTGATGGAAGATCACGAGCGGATTGAAGGTTATCGTAAACGGGCAGATGAACTTAAACCAAAAATCATGGAAATCTTCTGGGACGAAGAGCAGGGAGCTCTTGTCCACAACCGGCACGAAGGCATTCTCAATCATAAGGTCACGAAATATCCTAATATGTTTGCTCTTATGTTTGGATATTTGGACGAAGTGCAGACCGAAAGTGTTAAGCAAAATGTAATGGTAAATCCTAGTGTTCAGGGAATCAAAACTCCATACATGCGTTTCTACGAACTCGCTGCTATGTGTGAAGTAGGGGAGCAAACGTATGTTATTGATGAGATGTTGGACTACTGGGGTGGCATGCTTGACTTGGGGGCGACATCCTTCTGGGAGGAATATGATCCCAAAGAGACTGGAAGGGAGCACCTTGGCATGTATGGGATGCCCTACGGGAGAAGTTTATGCCATGCATGGGGAGCCAGCCCAATTTATCTTATCGGAAAGTACTTCCTTGGGGTCAAACCCACTACTCCTGGATATGAAACTTTTGACGTAGAACCTCACCTCGGCGGCCTTGAGTGGATTCAGGGGACCGTACCGATTGGGCCTGGGGACGTGGAAATTTATATGGATAAAGAAAAGATACGTGTAAGGGCCACTCATGGTCAGGGAGTACTTAAATATAACTATGAGGGAAAATTACTGGAATTCTCTATACCAAGTGATGGCAGCTGGGGGGAAGTAACTATTCTCTCATAAAAATACTCCATTATTATATGAACTTTACTAGGAGTTTCGCCCGCGTCGTAGAACGATGCGGGTATTTTTTTATATAAAAGCAAAGGCTAAATTAAAATTCGGGCATAATAAACGACGATCAAAGAGCAGATTTTAATCTCTGGTTGTGTGAAAATGTACCGTTACTCGTTTCCTTCTTTGACAAACATATGTTGTTATGAAGATTGTTTTTTTCTTCAAGTACATGGGTTCGGTGAATCAAACTGATCAAATTGTTTGACCACTCTTAATCTGTAAATAGAAATGTCCATCCTTATGTGGATGGACACGATAGTTATTATTTATTTTGTGCAATTTCTTCTCTATTGGGAGCAAGAGGCGGTTGTTCTAACCATTTATTTTGTACCATCAAATCAAACCATTTTTTTGTAATCATAAGATTTTTTAGGACAGTACCCTCATATGCTGTCACAAGATCAGTTCTCATGGATGATGCAAGACCAGCTCCATGGTAGTTTTGTGCAGCTTGAAATAAGAAACCGATATGATACAACATTAATTTTTCCGAAAAAGGAGAATCAGTTGAAGTTGTTACTTCTGTTTCCCATGATTTCTGAACTGGTAAATTATCCGCTTGCATAATTTTTGAAAAAGCTTTTATTTGTTGGTCAGCTGTTTTTTCTGTATCAGTTAAAAACTTTCTTACTTCTTTTGTTTGAGCGACTTGACTAAATGCGATTGAAAGAGTTTTAGCCATAACGCTCTTTTTAAGGTTCAACGAAATACTAATAATTTCAGTCGCTGCTAATTTTCGACCCTTTCCGAAAAAACCGTCTGTGAAATCTTGGCTTGAAATATATTCAGGGTTTTGAGCCGGATAAAATAATGGGTCTCTTTGAAAATTTCCTTTCTCAAGCAATAACTCAATGGTTTGATGGTACATTTTTTTTGCGTCATTATCGCAAGAATCGTAAAAATCTCTTAAATCTTTTCTAACCGATACAGCTAATGAAGTGCTGTGCCCCAGCAAACCATGTAATGTCATGATATGTAAATAATTTAGGCAAAAAATATCCGTGAACAATCTTGGTTTTCCTTTAAAGAGATCAGATTCAGTAAATCCAATTGGAATTGGAAATCCCTCTTTCTGCATAAAAAGTACGATTTGTCTCTTTTGCTTTTCAAAAGTATTAATAGCATCCTCAAAAATCGCTTTTATTGGCTCGTCTTCAATAATAGAAACCATATATCGATTTACTACATCTGTCATGGTGCCGTTCACGTACTCTCCCCATAGTGTTCCTATTTCGGAAGATGTGAGTTTTAGTTTATAATTATCCATACTATCACCTCTTCGATATTATTTACCAATTTAATAATTGTTATGATTTCAAAAATATCCACTTGCATATATTTCTGAAGCTGATCTTACTGTAATAATGAGGCAGTCTAGAACAATAACCACTAAAAAACAGTGGGAAACGAATGCTTCCCACTGCGTATTACGTTATTTAACTTGCGTTTTGATGTAGTTTGGAAAATGTGACTGATTTAATTTTACCAACAAATATGGAATGCTTGTTTTTCTAATTTTTAAACTCATTCAATCTTTCATAGGTTTCAATCAAGAAATCATAAAACAACTCTTCAGTTGGAAGCAGGTTACGGTCTGCTGGGTAGATAACACCGACTGTTCGAGTCAGTCTCGAGTCTGAAATGGGAATAACGACGGTAGAGCGTGGTGTGTTATCCACCAATGTCATCTCAGGCATTAAGGCTACACCCAAGCCTGCAGATACTAACCCTTTCAATGCATCAATATCTTTCCCTTCGAATGCGATATTTGGTGAAAAACCCACGCCGTTACAGGCTTGAACAACTTGTTCACGAAATACAAACCCTTCAGGAAGGACGCAAAATGGGTCATTCATTAAATCCCGTAATCGAATGGATTCCCTGTCCGATAACGGATGATGAAGAGGGATGAGTGCTACAATATTCTCTGTGAATAGAATATCCCCCTTAATCTTTTTTTCTTTTTCTAGATTTGGCATCGGGGCAATCATCGCCAAATTAAATTGGCCATTTACAACCCCATCGATTAAATCATAATAAAGGGCATTGCTCATTTGAAATTTTGCTTCGGAGTAACGAGTACGAAAAGAATATATGATATGAGGCAATGTATGGGCTGCCATGCTAATCGGAAAGGCAATTCGAACGGTCCCTTTTTCAGGATTTAAATATTCTCTTATTTCTCTCTTTGAATCCTCCATCAAATACCACACTTGTTTTATCCGTTCATAAAAAATTTTGCCAAGAGGCGTTAATTTGACGGTTCTTCCCTCACGAAAAAAAAGTTCTACACCTAATTCTTTTTCTAAATTGGAAATTTGTCTGCTAATCGCGGATTGGGCAATATGCAACGCATCTGCGGCTTCTGTTACATGCTCTCTTTTTGCTACTTCTAGGAAATATTGTATTTGTCTCGTCTCCATTTTTACCACTCCACGTTTATGCGTTAACTGCATGACTTCATCAAAAATTTCAGAACTATTAATTATTAAATTATATATTGCAAACACATTTTAGAAAAGGAATTATGGAAACTAAAGAACTTCCGATTAAAAAGAAAAATAAGGTATAGCTAAAATGGATGAATTAATAATATTATTAAGAGATTAAGAGAATTAAAGTTGTTAGGCAAAAAGTACAATTACAATAGGAATTGGGGGCTTTTTATTGAAAATGAAGAATTTTTTCCTTTCGCTTTCTATCCGCAAAAAGATTCTGGTTGCGATGCTTATCATTTCCATTATTCCCCTTACAATTCTAACCATATTCACGGCAAATTCGGTCTATTCGGATACTTATAGGGAGCTTATCGATAACCGAAAAATGAGCATTAACTGGGTCGCAGATCGGTTGGCATTAAGTGTTAGTGAGTATAGGGATCAATTTTATGAGTTTGAGGTCAATAAGTCGTTGAAAAATGATATCCTCTCTTGGGCAGATGAAGATAGAAAATTAGAATATCCTGCGCAAGAGAGAATAAGAACTGCGTTTCATACCGCTATTAGCATGGATGCCACGATTAATTCTATTGAGTTACACAACCTTTTTACAGGAAAATCATTTGTTGCTCTACGTTCAGGGACATTTGTAAGCGAAATTCAACCGGAAACGTCAACCTTGGATGAAAGGAATCTAAACTTGCAAACGAACCTTTTCTTTATGCGAGTGGAAAAGGAAATCCTAGTTATCCACCGGATTAATCAGTTTGAAACCAAAGTCCCCAAGGCTCTGATGGTCATTCATCTTAAACCAGAAGCACTAGGTGATATCCTAGAAAGTATAAAAACTACTGAAAATGAATCAGTTGTGTTATTAAATGATGAAGACGAAATCATTCAAATGAATACAGGGGATGGTGAATTTCCATCGGAAGATGTTATAACTTCTCGATTAAGAGAAATGAAAAATGCCGATAATGAACAGTTTATTAAATTGGATGACTATTTTTATTTTTACCAATCAGTTAGTGATGGGAAATTACAAGTTGTGAAAATTGTTCCTAATCATGTTTTAGTTAACTCTCTCGAAAAGACTCTTTTAATTGGGTTCCTCATTACGCTACTTAATATTATTGCTGCTATTTTATTCTCCATCATGTTTTCCAACATCATTAGCAAACCTATTATCACCCTTTCGAAAAAAATGCAAACCCTCACTTTGGATTCTAGTAATAAACCAAATACTGTGAAACGAGATGATGAAATCGGAATATTGCATACGAGCTTTAATGAAATGATAAAAAGGAATCAGAAGCTTATTTTGCAGGATTACCAAAGTAAAATTGACGCAAGAGACGCCCAGCTCCGGGCACTGCAAGCCCAAATTAATCCTCATTTTATGTATAACACCTTACAAGTCATTGGAGGGATGGCACTAGAGAAAAGTGTTCAAGAAATCTATAACATTACCCTCGCTTTGAGTGATATCATGCGTTACTCGTTAAACTTTTCTAAAGAAATGGTACCCCTTCGTGAGGAAATTGTTTACCTTAACAGTTACCTATTCATACAGAATCAGCGGTTTGGAAATCGGATCCATGTTAAACAAAATATTTCTGATACATTAATGGATATGTTAGTGCCTAAATTGGTTGTTCAGCCCATTATTGAAAATTGCCTGATTCATGGATTTCAAGATAAACCTGGAGAATGGAATATTGCGATTTCAGCAAAGATGATGAACGAGAGAGATGTAGTGCTGGTCATTAGTGATAATGGTCAAGGAATTTCAAGTGAGCGTTTACGTACAATTCAAGAAGAATTAAAACAAGGTACACCAAAAGCGATAACCTCCGCACACCATATTGGGTTAATTAACGTAAACTCACGCATTAAACTGTCTTTCGGAGAGACATATGGATTAACAGTGGATAATAGGGAAGGAGAAGGAGCAGTTGTGACCATCTTTATGAAAATTCTGATGAAGGAAGGTGGCAGCGTTGAGTTATAAAGTGATTATAATTGATGATGAAGAATGGACGAGAAAAGTCATTAAACATCTAGGAAAGTGGAGCGAGCTTGGAATAGAAGTGGTAGCGGAGGCCTCAGATGGTAAGTATGGTTACGAGCTGATTTCTCGCCTCCAACCTGACATTATCATAACCGATATCAAAATGCCTCATCTCAATGGAATTGATTTACTTAGAAAGATACGAGAAGAAGGGAATACCGCAAAAGTGTTGATTGTAAGCGGATTCGATGATTTTGAGTATTCCAAGAATGCCGTCAAGCTAAGGGCAAATGATTATCTCCTAAAACCCATAAAACCTGATGAGTTAAATGAGCAATTAGAGCGTTGTACTAATGAATTGAAGGAAGAATCTAGGAAACTGAAAGAAAAAACCTTGGATTTAAATGGCTTTATGAATGTACATTGGATCAAGGAATATACTGAATTCCAAACATCCCTTTACGAATGTCTACGTTCCAATAATCAGGAATTACTGGAGCTAAAATTCACAGGGTTCATTGATTATATTGTAAAGAACGAAGGGAATGGAGTTGAAAAGAGTTTAATTGTTTGTATTTATTATGATCTCCATAATTGGTTACAACGTTTTATTGCAGGTAAGGGTTACAGTATTCAAGATGTGTTTGAAGGAAAAGATACCTCCTTTGTGTTTCATCAAGATAGCACGTTAAAGGATGTTTTACTATTTACCCGGAATCTCTACTCTGAGGCATTATCCATTGTCACTCGTCTCATAAAGTCGAGAAAAACTATAGATGTAAAACAAATTGAACTTTTTTTAGAAAGTAATTATCAACGGGTTGTTACATTAGAACAGACAGCCAATCAATTTTTTATCAGTAAAGAATATTTAAGTAAAGTATTTAAAGAGAAGACCGGAACAAGTTTTTCAGATTATGTGACAGCGTTACGAATGAACAAAGCGAAAGAGTTGGTGATGGAATCAAAGGTCCCATTAAAGGAAATCCCTGAACTTGTTGGGTATGCAGATTTAGCCTATTTTTATCGAGTATTTAAAAAGTATTTTGGTATGACCCCTGGAAAAATGCATGAGAACTTAAAATAATCCAATGAATCATCTTATAAAAGTAGAATGCTAACTCTTTTTAGATTTTGTATAGTTAAGTCAATTGAACTACTCACCACTTAACACCCTTACGGGGTGTTTGAAGTGGGAGATTCCTAAGTATAGGGTTCAAGCGGACCCTAATTGATTAGGCTATCCCCGTAGTTCCTACGGTTAGAAGCCTTATGGCTTCATTTTTGAGATTTTGTCCTGCGTTAATATCTCTGTCGTGATGTGTGCCACAAGAAGGGCAATTCCACTCACGAAGATTAAGATTCTTAGCGTCTTTGTTTTGGTAGCCACAACATGAACACAATTGAGAACTAGCAAAAGTTTTAGATACAGCAACTACTTCTTTGCCATACCATCTTGCTTTGTACTCAAGCATTGTGCGAAATTGTGACCAAGATACTTCACTGATGGCTTTTGCTAACTTGTGATTTTTTAGCATATTGGACACTTGCAAATCTTCAATACCAATTACATCGTGGTTTTTGATGATTTTAGAGGAGATTTTTTGCAAGTAGTCTGTTCTTGCATTTGTGATTTTCTCATGGATACGAGCTACCTTCTGCTTTTGCTTTTGAAAGTTTTTTGCTTCATCCAATTTACATTTTCGTTTCAAAGCTAACTGTTGTCTTCGGGAAAGAATACGCTGGGCATCAACTAGCTTCTTTTCTAATGTACGAAGCCATTTAGGATTACCAAACACTTCACCATTTGAAAGAATGGCAAAGTTTTTTAATCCTAAGTCAACACCAACGGAAGAGCCTGTTTTGCCTACATGATGTACATCCACTTCTGCAAGAATGGATACGAAGTATTTGCCACTTGGATTCCGTCTGATGGTTGCATTTAGAAAACGCCCTTCTGCTTCCCGACTTTTGGCAAAGCGAACAAGACCGAGTTTAGGTAACTTGATCTGATTGCCTACAATGGCGATATTCCCATTTGTTTCCTTAGTCGTGTAGGATTGAACCTTATTCTTTTTAGACTTAAAGCGAGGTGCCTTATTCTGCTTTTTGAAGAATCGGGTGTACGAATCAGCAAGATTTTTCAATAAGGACTGAAGAGCAATGCTATCAACTTCTTTTAACCAGACTAATTCTTTTTTTAACTGTGTTAATTCAGCAGAACAAAAATTGTACGTTAATCCTTTGCCTGTTTCTTTGTATGTATCGTTCCATTGTCCCAAAAAGCGATTGAACACAAAACGGCTACAGCCAATCGTTTTAGCAATAAGAATTTCCTGTTCTTTGGTTGGATGGATACGGAATTTATAAGCTTTGTTGACTAACATTACGTTCACCTCACTTTCTAAAAGAATGTATGTTCCTATTATACATTAGTTAGAGAAGTTTTGGCTATCGCCAACCGACATTCATCTCCCCCTTATCGCTGGGCTACGCCCTTCACACGATTGAAGAGGGAGTCTTCTGTCTGTAAATGATAAAGTGCGCTTTATTAATCTGAAAGGGGTTCATGTCTATGAAAAAAATGCTATCTGTCATTCTCGTTATAGCAATGGTCATGGTCGGTTGTAGTAACAAAGAATCCTCTAGTTCGGCAGATCCAGAAGAAATCGAATTAAATATTATGATGAGCTTTCCTCAATTTATGGATCAGTGGGAAACGTATGCAGACCAATTTGAAAAAAAGATGCTGGACGAAGAAAATCTAAAGGTTAAGGTGAATTTAGAAATGCCGAGTTCTGACCAGTATGAGAGTATATTACAAGCTCGATTAAGTGGAAATGACGCTCCAGATCTTTTTACCCTGCACAGCAATAATATTTCAACTTATAATAAAGCGGGACATCTAACGGATCTTTCAAATGAACCATTTACAGAAAAGTTGTTTGAGAATGTAAAAAAGACCATTACACATGATGGTAAAATCTTAGTGGTACCGATTGAAAGCCAGGCATGGGGTGTCCTTTATAATAAGAAAATATTCAACGAGTTAAATTTAAAAGCCCCAGAAACGCTTGATGAGCTGGAAAAAATTACAGAAACATTAAAACAGAATGGATATTCGCCATTTCTATTAGCGTATCAAGAGCAATGGGTGCCACAATTAATGACAGCGCTTACTCTAGGAGGGAAGGTTTCAGGTGAAGTTCCTGATTGGGTAGAAAGAATGTATACAGGTGATGGTTCCTACGAAGAGATGAGGGATATTTTTGGCCCAATAGATTTGATTATGAAGAATGGTACGGATCGTGCCATGGAATTAGGCTCTGAACTAGGCGCAGCAGATTTTGCAAATGGGAAGGCAGTCATGTTTGTGCAAGGAACGTGGGCTTCTGGAACCATCATGCAAACAAATCCTGATATGGAATTAGGTGTGTTCCCATTACCAATTAATAATAATAAAGCTGATACGCTAGTGAACCTTTCTACCTCAACTACTTTAGCTGTTCATCCAGATAGTAAGGTGAAGGATGTTGCACTAAAGTTTGCTAATTATGTACTTGATGATAATGATTCTTCTACTCTATTCGAATCAACACGCTTCAATCCAATCGCCACCATTCACAATTATGAAACAGATCCTTGGGTAACAGATGCTTATCAATATGTGGAAGAGGGGCGTTCTTACCAGGATTTAGTTCTTCCTCAAGCTGTCACAGAAGAACAGGGTAAACTATTACAGGAATACTATGTAGGAAGTGTTACGAAAGATGAATTTATTAAGAGGATGGATGAGGTTTTTGCTGGGGCTGTGAAATAAATCCTAGACTATAAACTGATTGATTGTTGGTAATGAAAAGAGGCGGGCCACTGTTCGCCTCTTTTATTATCCTTTAGAAGGAAGGAATAATCATGTTTAGTAAACAAAAGGAAAATAGAATTTTATTATTATATGTTCTACCAGCACTTATCGCCTATCTTCTTTTTAAACTGTATCCTGCTCTTTTAGGGTTTTACTATTCATTAACAGATTGGAATGGAATTGATCAATCCTATGAAATGATTGGATTGGCTAACTTTAAAGAAATATTTGCAGACGTTTATTTTTGGGAATCAATCCAATTTACCCTTAAGTATGTAGTGGTCATATTAGTGGTATCGAATGTCTTAGCATTACTTCTGGCTGTTTTAATAGAATCCAGAATGAAAGCTAGAGGGTTATTTCGAACGCTGTTTTATATGCCTAATATGATTAGCATGATTATTGGCGGTTATATGTGGGTGTTTATTTTTACTAGGGTGATCTATTATCTTGCGGATAAATGGGGATTAGCCTTCCTTGATCAATCTTGGATTGGTGATCCACGTTATTCTTTTATAGCGATTATCATTGTATCGAGCTGGGGAACAGTAGGCTATCTAATGCTAATCTACATGGCTGCCCTCCAAGGTGTACCTCTTCAGCTGAAGGAAGCGGCAGTTTTAGATGGAGCGAATAGCTGGAATGTGTTTCGAAATGTCACCTTTCCGATGATTCAACATGCATTTACTATCTGTATTTTTTGGTCATTGAGCTCGGCATTCCAGGTGTTTGATGTGATTTATGCCTTAACAGGTGGAGGTCCCGGAAGAGCGACCCAATCGGTGGCAATGAATATTTATGAAGAGGCGTTTAAAGGCAATATAAGGTATGGATATGCCACAGCAAAATCAACTATTTTATTTGTCATCGTGTTCCTGCTCACATTGGCTCAACTTAAAATGATGAAAAGAAAGGAGCAGGAGTTATGAAAATAAAGCAGAAGGCAGGAAATTTAATCGTATATTCCATCCTAATCCTACTACTGATTTATTGGCTTTTCCCACTTTTCATCGCGATACTGAACTCCTTTAAAACAAATGGGGAGCTTTTAACCAATGTATTATCTTTACCTAAAGAATTACAGTTTGAAAACTATTTTCGGACCTTTGAAAAAATGAGCTATGCACGCAGTTTAATGAACACAGTCATTGTGGCGAGCATCGGTGTTTCTCTTATGATTCTTTTTTCTGCAATGGCAGGCTGGAGATTAGCTCGGACGAAAACGAAGCTGTCTACCTTTATTTTTGGTCTTTTCGTTTTCTCGATGTTGGTCCCATTCAGTTCGATTATGATTCCATTATATAAAACAATGTTAATGTTTAATATCAATAATTCCTTAATTGGGCTAGGTTTTGTATACGTTGGTCTAGGTGTAAGTATGGCTATTTTCCTCTATCACGGTTTTGTAAAAAGTATTCCTAAGGAGATAGAGGAATCTGCCCTAATGGATGGCTGTCGTCCATTTCAAATCTTTATCTATATCATTTTTCCATTATTGAAGCCGGTGACGGTGACCGTTTGTATAACCAATGTCCTCTGGATTTGGAATGATTTTTTACTGCCATTAATTGCTCTATCAAACAACGAAAAATATACACTCCTTCTATCCACAAATACATTATTTGGTCAGTACAGTAGTGATTGGAGTGCTATTTTAAGTGCTTTGATTCTAGCTGCGATTCCTGTGATTGTTTTTTATGTTATTTTTCAGAAGAGCATCCTTAAAGGCATTGCAGAAGGTGCGACGAAGGGGTGAAGAAGATGAACTTTATCAAAAGGGAGAACAGCTCTCTATTTAGCGGGGATGAACCGATTGTGCTTCGAGGCTTCGGGTTAGGGGGATGGCTTTTACCTGAAGGTTATATGTGGAAGTTATATACCAAATGTGATCGTCCTCGTCGGATGGAAAAACTAATCATTGAGCTCTGTGGTTCGAAGTATGCAGAGGATTTTTGGAAAACCTACTATTCTTCCTATATAACAGAATGGGATATCGAGCTGATCGCAAAAAAAGGATATAATTCTGTACGGCTTCCCTTAAATGCTCGTCACCTTTACGATAGGCAAAATCAACAATATAGCTGGAAAGAAGAGGGATTTAAATACATCGATCAACTGATTGCCTGGTGTAAAAAATATGGTATCTATATTATTCTGGATATGCATGGAGCACCTGGCGGACAAACAGGAACCAACATTGATGATAGTGCAGAGGATCAGCCTGAATTATTTAAGAACCGTCAAGATCGCCTTGATTTAATCGCCCTTTGGACCGAAATTGCAAGACGATACAAGGATGAAAGTATAATTGCCGGTTACGATTTATTAAATGAACCTTTACCGAATTGGTTTTCAAAATTCAATGATCAAGTTGTCCCATTATACAAAGAATTAATTCAAGCAATACGAAGTGTTGACCAACATCATCTAATAATCCTGGAAGGCGTTCATTGGGCAACAGATTTCTCTATATTTGATGGTGTAAGTATAGAAGAGTTAGATGCTAATATCATGCTGCAATTTCATAAATATTGGAGTCCGCCAGATCAAGAAAGCTTAGCTTGTTTTCTAGCTTATCGAGATCAATTGAATGTGCCCTTGTTCATGGGAGAGGGTGGAGAAAATAATCTTATGTGGTATTGTGCTATATTCCCGCTT
The DNA here is from genome assembly GCF_047237705.1 of Neobacillus canaveralius. Lineage (NCBI taxonomy): Bacteria > Bacillati > Bacillota > Bacilli > Caryophanales > Bacillaceae > Neobacillus > Neobacillus canaveralius. The sequence continues at coordinate 2,532,351 of NZ_JBDFLL010000001.1, forward strand.
TACGATAAATTGGACATTTCATGGTCTTTTTGGGCCTATAAAAAAATGGACAATGTCAACTCGCCTGTTTCCTTTTCTACTCCTAAGGGATGGAATAAATTAATCGAATATATAGATGGAGATATATCTATTTCTCAAAATGAAGCAGTTGAGATATTTAATGATTTTCTCCTGTGTATACAAAATCCAATGATTAATGATTCTGTTTTTAATAGTCTCATATGTCAAGTACCGATAAGGATTCATGGGGAATTCTATTTGCAATACTCTAATATAAGACCTCGAATAAAACAAGTTGAATTGCGTTTGCAAGATCCAGTACTTCTTTTGTTTGAAAATGGGAAAAGTGGAGTTCCAGATTACAAAAGACACGGCGGTGAGCCGGAGCCTAAGGAAGAAAATATCATTGTTGATATCTCAGAAGGAGAAGGTCTAGAATATGAATTTGTTACAGATAAATCATATCCTAATATCCAATTCTCAATTTTTGCAAGAGGAAATGGAGAACTCCAACTAGTCTGTGATCACTTTAGTTGTTTGTTACATGTAAATGGTGATTGGTCAGAGATTGATACACCATTGTTCATCAATCCTGAAACCAAAAAATATTCATTACATCTTCTTTGTAAAAGTGGTCAGCTTCAGTTAGATTATATTGATATAAAAATAGTGGCGTAGTAATTACTAGGTGATGTTTTGTAAAAAATAGAAACAGCCAGATAAGAAATAGGGGAATTGGCAAAAAAGAAGAAGAACTACCCTAGCGATAGTTCCTCTTTTTTCTGTCTAATTATGTGAAAAATTAAACTAACCCCTATCCTACAAAAGCTGCTTCAATTTATTTTCAATAGGTGTACGTTGCTTTGGTTCTGGAATCTCATTTGGATAACCAACACCAAAAACGCCAATTACATCATAATCATCCGGTACACCAAGGATTTCACGATTTTTCGGATTCCCTCCCATAGAAGACCAGAATGTTCCCACACCTTCTGACCATGCGGCTAAATTGAAGTTTTGAACGAAACATGCAGTAGCTAGTGTGTTTTCCTCTGTTTCACTATCAGTCTTACCATGCTTAGATAACACCGCTAACACAACTGGAGCATTACCGAAGTTTATTTTATGATTTAGTTTTGTTCTGGTCTCAGGACCGATCATATAAATTTCCCAAGGTTCTGTCATTTTATGATTAGGAGCCATAGCCGCGGCATTTAACCATGATTGAAGCTTATCAGGGTCAATAGGATCTGGTTTGAAATTTTTTATATTACGTCGAGTTTTCATTATTTCTAAGATATCCAAGTGTTTTTCCTCCAAGTCAATTTGTAAGTAATTTGTAGAACCAAATAAACGTCCTTATGGAACTTTCTCTAACATCACGAATTAATAAAGCCGAATCTAGTCAATTTATACCTTATCATTACTTTCATTCACACCATTTTCAGGTGACTCTGAAGAAGGGAATGATGATGTTTCCTTTTGATTATTAAACTCGAGTTCTTCTACTTCGTGCAGCTCAAATACTTGAATAAATTCACTAATTACCATTTCAATGGCTTTTAACTCCCCAACAAGAATGGGATTAATTGATTGAAGCTCTGGTGTAATGAGTTGTTGCTTTAATGTGGAGCGTTTAGTATTCAACATTTCTAGAAATGCTAGCGCTCTTCCACGTCTGAAAGTTTTGGCACCATGTTTATGATCTTTATGCTTATGCCCATCCCCGCGGTGATGCCTGTCTTTGTGATGACCCATATTTCCCTCGTTTCTCATCATAAAACTCCTTTCTAAGTATACAAATGTATACATTTCTTGTGTTTTATTGTATACGTTTGTATACAAAGAGTCAAGAAAATAAGCAATTGGAGATTTTAACGAATTAAAATTATTACGTTAAGAATAATAAAGAAGATGAATTTCAGTAATGATATCTCAAGGAAACCAATCTAAAGATAGGTTTCCTGCTAGCATAATGATATATCATAATTTGGAGGGGAAATCATGAGCAAAACAGAGGAATTGAATGAGGAATTGAAGGTCTTGACCAGTCGGCGTGATCGGATGCAGAAGAACCTTTATGAAGTGGAAAAACGTATTAATGAGATTGTTAATGAATTGAAAAAACAATAAAATGAATTTGACTACCCCGTTTTTTTAAACTTATCTTGTGTGAAAGATGACACACCAAAAGACACTCGTATGAGATTAGTAATAAAACCGTTCATATTAGAATGGAACCATGGATCCGAATTACAACCAATTTGAATCATTAAAGAAAAGATAGAAAATGCAGATGAGGAAGGATACTATATGTTCATCTGTCATCCTAGATATTTGGATGTCTATATTTACTTAGCTTCAGTTTCTACTGAGGCTATTTTTTATACAATCTAACCTGTAGCTTTATATTTCGGTAAAGCAAATATGATAGAATATAGGAAGTTTGATACAAATTAAGCTTCGGCTTTTAGCAGAAGGGATACGTATGAAGAAAAAAAATACTCAAATTAATCAAAAGGTATATTACAGCACAGTGTTATTGGTGATTGCACTTATGCTACTTGGGCTGTTTGCCGGTAATCCACTTCTGCATCATCCTGGACCAAGCTATATTACGCATGGTATATTAGTTTTCTTTTTTTCTATATGCTAAATAATTTACCCTTTATATAAATCGCATTTTCTTAGAATCATTATAATCGTCGTTGCATCTAGTTACTTTTATACCATCTTCTTTTTATATCCGAATACCTGGTCTAACTTTATATTTTTATGCTTTATTCCTGCGATTTCAATCTTGTTTTTTGATACAAAACTTTTTTATCTTTCCTTACTATTAAATACTTTCTCCATTATAAGTCTTTTTAGCTATATTGCCTTAAGTGATCGAGGAAATCTTTATCCTTATATAAGAGAAGATTTAATCGGAAATATTATTAACTTTTTAGGAAGCCAAGCCATTCTTTACTTTATTTTTTATTTATCGTATGGAAGGTTGGAGAAACAAAAGCTCTACTATGAGCAAATTAAACAAACAGAACGTCTGAAAACAACTGGGCAGCTGGCTGCAGCTGTGGCACATGAGATTAGAAATCCATTAACAGTTGTTAAAGGCTTCTTACAGATATATGAGAAAGATAATACATATAATGAAAATAGTAAGCAGCATTTTTCGTTAATGATTAATGAATTAAACACGGCAGAACAGGTAATTTCTCAATTTTTATCCATAGCCAAGCCCGACAAAGATAATGAAACGGAACTAGTAAATGTAAAAAATGTTCTTCAAAGTGTAACGGATTTACTCAACACATATGGCCTCATACATGACAATGAGATTATGCTAAGTATGGATGAGGATTGTTATATCGCTGCGAATACTATTGAATTTAAACAGCTATTAATTAATATTATTAAAAATGCCATAGAAGCATCCAAAGACGGTGATTCTGTTGTAGTTAGCGCTGAAAGTAAAAAGGGCTTAGTTGAAATTAAAGTGATTGATCGTGGACAAGGGATGTCAAAAGAAGAAATTGATTCCCTTGGTACTCCATTTTACTCGTTAAAAAGTAAAGGAACGGGTCTAGGAATGATGATTTGCTTTAATATTGCTGCAAAGTATAAAGGAACCATCCACTTTGATAGCGAAAAAGGGAAGGGAACCACGGTTACGATTCGGTTTCCAGTAACAATTAAAAAATATTAAGGTGGGAAAAATTTTGACTACAAAAACATCACTTGAGGAAGTATTTAGTGTTTTTATTGAGGTTGATAAACCTATTGTAGTGGGGCAGGATGAAATTGTCGGGAGAAGGCAGCTAATTCCTATATTGTCAGGTGAAGTAATTGGAAATGGTTTTAATGGCAAGGTTTTACCGGGAGGGATCGATAGTCAAATTATTCGTCCAGATGGAAAATGTGAACTTTCCGCTAGATATGCAATAAGGCTAGAGGATGGTGCTGCCATTTACATAGAAAACAATGGAATACGGACAGTTCCTAAGGAATATGTGGAAGATGTAAAATCAGGTAAGTTTGTGGATCCTGATGTTTACTATTTTCGAACCATTCCAACTTTTGAGGTATATGATGAAAAATATAAATGGTTGATGAATCACATCTTTGTATGCTATGCCACTAGATTACCAGATAAAGTTTTATTAAAGTTCTATAAAGCCTGATTGTTTGCACTTATAAAATAATATAAACTTTAAACATATGTAAAAGTAAAAAAGGATGAGACTATGAGTGATTTTGCTATAGAAAAACCTGTACCATATTATGAAAAATTATATCATACAATTAAGAAAATGATATTTGAAGGAAAATTAAAGCCAGGCGATCGGATTATTGAGACCCAACTAGCTAAAGATTTTAATGTGAGTAAAAGTCCAGTAAGAGAAGCTATACGAATCTTAGAAAAAGAAGGACTTGTAATAGTTGATCAAAAATCAAGAGTTATGGTCTACCAACCAACGATGAAAGACGTTGAGGAAATTTATTTTTGCCGTATGGCGCTTGAATCTTTTGCAGTTGAATTAGTTACTAGAATTGCTACAAACGATGAATTAGATGAAATTGAAAAAACTCTGATGCATACAGAACAGGCAATTCGTGATTCACAAAAAAATGATACTATTATTACTCTTAATGAGTTATTTCACAGTTTAATCATCAATTACACTCAAAACAGTCGATTACAAAAACAACTAAATGATTTGAAATCACTTATATACTTCTTTCGAGTTTTAAACACTCAGGGAGAAAATCGTGCAGATAATATTCTTAATCAACATCGTAAAATATTTGAATGTATTAAAAGGAGAGAAGCTGACCAGGCTTCGCAGGCAATGATTAATCATTTAAAACTTGATTTAGAACATTTAACTGAAATACTATCTAATTCTTATGAAGAGACAAAACTATAATCTTTAAGGTTATGGTTTTTTGTTTGCTTTTCTTTAATTTTTACAAATAAAGTGGCCAATCCTTTTAAAAATACTATACAAAGTTTTAATGTGTTTTATGGAAATTTCTACGAATGTTAGAAAATTATAAAAACTACTTGCGGAATAATATGCCTTATTGTAGAATCAAAACATAGATACAGTCGACTGGATACTGGCGACCGATTTTCTTGAACACTTTTAGAATAGTGAGGAGAATGAGGATGAAAACATTAAAGATTGCTAACATTCCTGGAGATGGAATTGGGAAAGAAGTTGTTTTGGCAGCAACCGAAGTTTTGAAAACGCTATCTGACATCCATGGTTGCTTAAAGTTTGAGTTTACAAATTTCCCTTGGAGCTGTGAGTACTATCTTGAACATGGTAAAATGATGCCTGAAGATGGTCTTGAGAGATTAAAAGATTTTGATAGTATTTTTTTAGGAGCAGTAGGTAACTTAAAACTTGTACCTGATCATATTTCATTATGGGGCCTTCTAATTAAAATCCGTCGTGAATTTGAACAAGTCATTAATATTCGTCCAGCAAAAGTAATTGATGGTGTTAAGTCTCCTTTATTAAATCCAAAAGACTTTGACTTAATTGTTGTTCGAGAAAATAGTGAAGGCGAATATAGCTCTGTTGGGGGAAAAATCTATCAAGGTGAAGATCAAATAGCCATTCAGAATGCTATTTTTTCAAGAAAAGGGACAGAAAGGGCCATGCGTTATGCTTTTGAATTAGCAAAGAAGCGTAAAAAGCATGTAACGAGTGCAACGAAATCTAACGGAATCATTCATTCTATGCCTTTTTGGGATAATGTGTTTGAAGAAGTATCAAAAGATTATCCAGAAATAAGTACCGACTCACAACATATTGATGCTTTATCAGCATTTTTCGTTACCCATCCTGACAGATTTGACGTTATTGTAGCAAGTAATTTGTTTGGGGATATTTTGACAGATTTAGGTGCGGCTATCATGGGAAGCATCGGAATTGCTCCAGCGGCGAATATCAATGTAAATGGAAAATATCCTTCCATGTTTGAACCTGTTCATGGTTCAGCTCCGGACATCGTAGGAAAAGGTATTGCAAATCCAATTGGTCAGATTTGGACAGCAAAAATGATGTTGGATCACTTTGGTGAAGAAGAACTCGGAAGCACATTATTGAATGTTGTGGAAAGCGTTACGAGGGATGGATTTTTAACACCGGACATTGGTGGAAAGTACACGACTAAAGAGGTAACGGATGAAATCATTAACCGTCTTAAAGTTGTGGATAAAAAGGGAATTAATACTCAAATCGTTAAACTTCCTTAAAAAGGACTTGGGTATGGTATCCAATTAAAGAAAATAACCTAAAGGAGTTAGCAATCATCCTTTAGGTTATTTTTTTATATCCTACTTTTTAATTTTCCTTTATATTTCGGAGGCTTTCCTGGAGGGGACTGTAACCCTGTCAGCGCATCCTCAGTTGAAAAGATCTCAATAAGACGGTTTAACTCCAGAGTTATCGCTTCCTCAATGGTGACTTTGGATTGTGCATTAATCAGCTCATTTACCATGGAGAGTGCGATTGGCGCCTTAACGGCCAAGATTTTTGCTGTCTGTTCAGCAAACTTTTCATCAATATCCGTAACTTGAATGCCTTCTAAGAGACGTTGGACATTCGATACGGAGCAGATTGCTTTACGATCAGCAAAAGTTTCAGGAATTTCACGGTCACGGTACTTGTTGACTCTTTCCGCAAAAGCTAATTCTCTAATGGCCGAATCAATATTTGCCGGCTCGGTAAGAAGTGATACGATGCCTAATTGATAGGCTTCAGCAGCTTTTAATGTTTTGCCAGTAAATACATAATACTTAGTTAGTTCTGGTCCAACATGTCTTTCCATCCGAATCATTCCACCTAAACCAGGATAGATTCCAATTCCTGTTTCTGGGAATCCTAGGGAACCTGCAGGTGTTGCTACAATTTTCTGACAAGCCAAGGCAAGCTCGCTGCCTCCACCGAGTGACAAACCATCAAGAACGGCAATTGTCAGCTTATGTGAGTTTTCTAATCTCAAAAGGAGCTCATGTCCCTTAAGAGTAAACTCAACTGTTTTATTAAGAGTGTTGTTTGTAATGTTATTAATAAAGAATTTGATATCCGCGCCTGCAATAAAGGCCTTTCCAGCGCCTTGAATGGCAATGGCTTTAACTTGCGGATTGTTTTCAGCTTCATCAAATCTATTCTCAAGCTGGGCAACAACGTCAGGATTTATTGCATTCATTGCTTCTGGACGGTTAATGGTAATATAGGCAATGTTCTCCTTAATTTCTAGATCAACAAAATTGAATTCAAAGGGTTGTCCGGATTTGGCTTGCTTCTCAAGAAGTTTGGATACCTTGAAGTCCGGATTGTGCTCGAGGAGAGCTAAGGCATTCTCGTACACTTTTTCAACGCCAACTTTGTTCATAAGTTCGAATGGACCATAACGCCAACGAAGTCCGATTTTTGCGCCACGATCTGTATCTTCAATACTAGCAACGCCTTGTTCAACAAGTTCAGCAGCAACTCCTAATGTCGCCCCATACAACCGGTTAACGACAGCATCTATCTTCGTTTCATCAACCTCACCGGAAAGATCCCAATTGGTTTTCAAATTCATTTGCTGCTTAAGAAGCTCTGCTGTTGCATAGAAAGGTCCAATTTCATTCCCTAGTGTTGTCGAGGCGTGAACGGCAATCGGAATTCCGGTTACATTCATGAGCTCAAAGGGACCCATTCCTATTGAAAATGCCTTTTTTGTAGCGCTTTCAATAGTTGGTATGTTGGCAATTTCTTCTTCAAGTATCCGTACCGATTCATTAAGGAAAACAACAAAAAATCGATTGACTGCAAAACCAGGAGTGTCTGCTACCACAATATTGGTTTTTCCGTGCAGCTTACCAATAAGAAGAACTTTTTCCAAAGTTTCTTTACTGGTTCCTTCATGGGGAACGATCTCTAGCAAACGATTTTTTGCAGGATGATAGAAGTAATGCATTCCTATAAATCTATCAGGTCGATTTGTATATTTTGCAATTTTGTGAACAAAAAAACTAGAAGTGTTGGTTGCGAATATGGTTTTGGAGTGGCAAATGGTATCAAGACGCTGGAATAGCTGCCCTTTTACATCTATGTCTTCGAAGACGGCTTCAACAACCAGATCAGCATCGGTAAGGTCCTCAAGGGAAGTTGTCCCCTTCACACGCAAAAGTGTCGAATCAACTTGTGCTTGGGTAAATACCTTTCGCTCCAATCCCTCCTGTAGTGTCTTTCTAATAGATTCCATTCCTCTTTGTACAAATTCATCTTTTACATCAACAAGAATGACTTGGAATCCCTCTTGAGCCATCTTTTGTGCGATCCCAGAACCCATGTTTCCTGCACCGACCACACCAACCTTAAAGGTAGCTGTCATAGTATTCAACCCTTTCTCTATTCTATTTTTAATTCTAAATTTGTTATATGAAGCATGTTTACATTATAAAATCTTCCTAAAATTAATTGTACGTTCAACCTGGCCGAAACTAGTTGTGTTTTTCGTACATAGTGTACGATAATATTCTTTGAATTTGCCAGAGTTGGTCAGTCACATGATCAACTTTTTTGCAATTTTTCCTACGAAGAGATGAAAAAATATAATTATTTATAAATTATGATTGTTTGAATATTATAAAAATTAGTATAATTTAATTAATAAGCTATTTTCGGTAAAGGGGTGTTCATATGATTCATGTGGAGAGAAATCGAAGAATCGGAAATATTGATTCTCATTTAAGGAAAACCGCTAGACAACTTGTTAAATTCAACACTGTCGATGAAACACTTCATTATCTTATAGAATCCTTTTGGGAGCAGTTTGGATGCGATTATGTTTCGATTATCTTAAAAAATGATGAGTTTTTGACTATTAGAGTGAGCAAAGGAAGTGGATCAACGTTTGAGAAGGCGTTTCCGCTCGATCGCACACGATGCTCTGAACTCATCTTAACAGAGCCAACCTGCTGCTATGACGATATGAGTGATCGGGTGAAAAGTGATTTTTTGAAACATATAGAAGATGAAGGATTTGCTACCTGGTTTACTGTTCCTATAAAAGAAAGCGGTTCCGAAAGTTTGGGCGTTTGTGTGATCGGCTACTTGCAACAGGTTCCCCTCATACTTAACGCAAGTAAGCTATTTGAAGAATTTGGAAAGGATATCGCAGCTGCCATTGGGATAGCCCAGGGGAAGGAAAATGAGAAGAAACAAATCCAGGGAATGGAATGGCTGAAGGAAAATGTGTATCTCGGTTCTTCCATTGAGCAGCTAGTGGCTAATATCACAAAAAGGGCAGGAAAAGGGACAGGTGCTGAATCATCTATTGTCTATCTTTATGACGAGATGCAAAATTGTTTCCTCTATCAACCTCCTTCCTTTGGACCTTTGGTTTCCAAGACCCAAATTAAACTCGAAGAAGACAATAACTTATTTCATTATTTTCCTTTTTTAGATCGGGAAGGTGGTAGTGAAATTACGATACCACTCATCGTTAATCTTAAAACCATCGGCGTGCTTCATGTTGTCAATAAAGAAAAAGGTCTTTTTTCTAGAGAAGATTTAGAGTTATTGCAGTTTCTGTCTTCACACATTTCGATTCTTATTGAAAATGCCCGTTTATATAAAACGGAAATGGAAGATAAGCGTCGTTTGGAGCAGCTCATGGTTCATCAACAGGAATTAGTTAAACGGACATTGGTAGGGGAAGGATTCAATGAAATTACTTCATCGCTGTCCGAGATGCTTGGTCGCACAGTCGTGTTATTTGACCGATTTCTAAGACCTATCTCTTTTCGTTCAACAGAGGATCAAGGAGAGGTCCTCGAGCAGGTATTTGCTCTTGTTAATAAAGAAAAGTGGAAAATCCTTAATTCGAACAGTCGGGAGAAGTGGCTTAAACTTGATTCACTAAGTGAATTTGCCGTATGGAGAGTAATGGGAGGAGGAGATCTCCTCGGATTTTTAGGAATAAAAATCAATAAGAAGGAATTGGACATGCTTGTGCGCATTGCCTTGAATCATGCATTGGACGTTTATGCGATTCAGTTTATCAAGCAGAAGCTTGTTTTGGATGTGAAAGAGCAGGTAAAGGATGGTTTTATCCATCAGTTATTTTCTGAAAAGATAGAAGATAGGGAGAAGTTAATTGAATATGCTTATTTGTTCAACGTCAATATTTTCGAACCAAACAAAGTGGCTTTATTCTCCATCGAATCAAAAGATTGGTTATCTGGGGAAGAAGATTTATTGACGATAGAATCAAAAAAGACATGGCTTTGGGAACGTATCAGGGAGGATTTGATGCAATATGAACCAGGATTGATGATTTCAAGAAGGGCTGGGCAGTATGTGCTGATAATTTCCGAGAAGAAAGAGTTAGAGAAAAAGGATTTTTGGAGTACCATCCATTCCCGAATGAAAAAGATTATTAAGGCAAATATGCAAGGTATGGATGTCTTTATTGGCATAAGCAAGGGGACGAGTTCCTTAGAAGACTATTACACGTGCTACCGCCAAGCGCTGCAAGCACTTAAGATTGTCATCCATAATTACCCGAGCAAGCAATTCCTCACGTTTGATAGCTTAGGTTCTTACTCTGTTCTATACAATCTGCAAGATGCTTTTTCCGCCCACATGTTTTTCAAAAACTACTTCAATCCGTTATTTGAGTATGGGAATGGTAAGGGCAAAGATCTGTTCGATACACTGCGCGTCTATTTAATGATGAACGGGAATTTGAAAGAGACAGCGGAACATTTATTTATTCACCGAAGTTCTTTGAAATACAGATTAGAAAAAATTAGGGATATATTACAATTGAATATCGATGATGCTGAAGAAAGGTTTAATTTGATGCTAGCCTACAAACTCTATGATTTGTATGAAAGGTAGGACCTCTAGGTCATCATGACGGAAAATAATAATTAAATTCCTTCACCAAGTAGGTGTAATTTATATTACAACCATATTAATATTATTAAAAACAAATGCATGAAATTTGAATTGCTTTTTTCACCAAAAAACGGTTTGTACTTTTCTGAATATAACTTATAATCTGATTAGTTATATTTTTCAAAAAAAAAATATTCAAACAAATGTTCAAAAACTTAGCTCGTGAGTTTTTGCATATGCAAGCATTTTCTATTTAAAGTTAATTGTAAGCGTTTTTATGAAGCTGAAGGCTGTTTATGTGCTTTACCCCTTGTAGTAAGTAGTTGTCACGTCGTTTTTTTTAGCCATTTGTTTAGTTTAACTAACTAAATATTAAACAGGATGAACCATCATTAAGAAGTGTTATAGGAGGGTTTCAGATGTCCTTTATCGATAGAGATAAATGGTATGGGTCTTTAATTAAGAGAATATATCGCAATGTCGATCTCATATTTAGTCAATATGGAGCAAAATTCGGCTTGAATACGTCCCAGTTACAGGTATTAGTCAGTTTGTGGACAAGTGAGAATCGAGGGTTGACACAGAAAGAATTAGTAGAAATTCTAGGCTTTAAACCAGCTTCTGTAACAGCGCTGATTAATTCGATGGAGTCTAAGGGTCTTATTTATCGTAAATTAGATCCGCAAGATGCTCGTGTCAATCGGATTTTCCTGACAATGAAGGGAATTGAAATGGAAGAATTTCATCTCAAGCAAGTAGATGTAATTGAAAAGTGTTTAACCTATAACTTTACCGACGACGAATTGAAAGTGATGCAGATTCAGTTAAAAAAAATGCTTAATAACCTTGAGACTAGTCTAGAAAACGTTAAGATTCATAGTTAGTGTCTTTCGTAACTACTTGGCACTTCTATAACTAGTAAACTTGGATTTGGCTACGAATGCTAAAATCCTTTCCTCAATCTATTTAGTTAACTAACTAAATATGTGAAGGGATTCTACTTATGTAGTAAGGAGGAAATCAATGACTAAAAAAACGGTAGATTTCATTGCAGTAGGAGATATCATACTTGGATCTAATTGTGATTACTTATTTGAAAATGCAAGATCATTGTTTGATGATTCTGATTTAGTAGTAGGTCAGCTGGAAGTAACTCACACAGAAAGGGATGCACATGCGGTATCTTTAGGTCGCATACCACAAAACCTTAAACCGATAGCCGATGCAGGAATTGATGTATTGACTTTAGCTGGAAACCATTTAATGGACTATGGTGAGGAAGGCATTGAAGACACAATCAATTGGCTGAACCAGAATCAAATCAAGTATCTTGGAGCAGGAATGGATTTAACAGAAGCTCGAAGACCGCTCATAACAGAGCGGAACAATACAAGAATCGGATTTCTTAACTACAATTGTGTCGGACCTAAAGAAACGTGGGCAGGGTCTCGGAAGGCCGGTAATGCCTACATCCACATTATTACCCATTATGCCTTGGATCACGCGAATCCAGGAGGACTACCTAAGATATATACATATGCTGAGCCAAAAACCATGGGGTGGATGAAGGAGGACATTAAGAAGCTGAAGGAACAATGTGATTTTGTGGTAGTTGCCCTCCATAAAGGACTCGTTCATACTCCAGCAAGTTTGGTAGAGTACGAACAACAGGTATCCTACGAAGCAATAGATGCTGGTGCCGATCTTATTATCTCCCATCACTCTCATATTTTAAAAGGGGTGGAATGGTATAAAGGCAAACCTATATTTCATGGCTTATGCAATGGTTTCGTGTATCTTCCGATGGAAGCACTCCATACGGGGCCGCTGCCAGAAAATTGGGCGGAAAGACGAAAAGCGATGTTTGGCTTCGAGCCTGACCAAGAATATACAACTTATCCCTTTCATCCAGAGGCAAAATTTACGATGTTTGCTAAATGTACGATTGATAAAAATGAGATTACTAGAGCTGCTGTTATTCCGTGCTTTGTCAATAAAACGGGCCAGCCTGAGCTGGTAGGAAGATCGAAAAAAGGTCAAGAAATGCTTGATTATTTAAGAAGCATTACCGAAAAAGTTGGGTTGAAAACGGAATACGAGTGGGATGGAGAAGAAATTCTTGTAGTGAATAGATTAGTGAATAACAAGTGAACTTATATCTTAATTCGTAAGGAGGGTTTCAAGTGTTACTTCAATCTCAAGCCTATCAAGCATTGTATCAAGCTTACCAGCACAGAGACAAAACAGCCCTGCAATGGAAACAAAGAGGGAAACAATTAGTAGGCTGTTTTGGAACAGACGTCCCAGAGGAAGTGTTAATCGCAGCTGATATTATACCAGTGAGAGTGTTCGGAAACCCGGACAAAAGAGTAGAAATAGCAGATCAATATCTGGAAAAAGGCTTTGATCCCTATACCGTTTCTCAGTTTGATCAAATTGTAAACGGAGCTTATTCATATTTGGATCGTTTGGTCATTTCAAATTCTTCGGATGCAATCATTAGAGTCTACTATTATTTAAGAGCGATAAGAAAAGTAGAGTCTAAGAATCATGTTCCTCCCTTGTACTTTTTCGATTTTTTGCATACCCCGTTTCGAATGAGCGGTTTGTATAATCGAAACCGGTTAAAAGCCTTTATTCGTGAAGTCGAAGCTTGGACCGGTAAGGAGATAACGAATCAAAAATTGGAGTATGCCATTAACCTATGTAATGAAACTAGAAAGCTACTTAAAGAGATAATGGAATTGAGAGATTCTGAAACACCTAGAATTAGCGGGACCCAAGCTTTACATATTATAGGTTCATCCATGGTTATGCCGAGAGAAGAGTATAACTCATTGTTGAAGCAACTGTTAAATGAAATAAAAGGAACTCCAGCTCTTGGAGGCACACCTATTTTTGTAACAGGAAGTGCTCAAGATCATCCCTATCTTTACGAGTGGGTCGAGTCCAATGGGGGAGTTGTGGTAGGTGAAGATCACGAGATGGGAGATCGCCATGCTCAAGGTTTTATTGATACACAGGCAGATCCGGTCGATGGAATCGTGGACCGTTATCACCTTCGTCCACCCGTATCAGGTCAGGCAACCGTAACCCAACGAGTGGAAAGCCTGGTTGAACAAGTGAAAAATACGAAGGCAAAAGCCGTTGTTTTTTATGTTTACGAGAAGCATGATGCCATATCCTGGGATTACCCGTCACAACGTAAAGCCTTAGAGGCTCAAGGAGTATCGGTCTTGTTATTAGAGGATCAGCCTTATGGACCGATAACAGAGGAAAGTAAGCGGAAGTTGTCTGAATTTATTGTATCCATGAAAGGGAGGGTCAACATAAGATGACAGAACAATCAAATCCAACCTTGCTACCAAAATCTGGTTCGCGAGTGAGTGTAAAGAAACTGAAAACAGCAGCCCGGGCAACGGCCTATCAGAAAGAGTGGTTCATGGGCCTAAAGGAAAGAGTGGCAGCGGGCGAACCCTTAGCTGTGGTCAATGCCGATGTTCCTCAAGAAATTTTGCGTGCGATGGATATTCCCTATGTGGTTAATCAATGGTGGTCGTCAGTATGCTCAGCCAAACAAAAGGCTCCTTATTATCTAGATTTGCTCAATGAAAAAGGCTACCGACAGGATTTGTGCCGTTATTGCTCTTTGGCCCTTGCTTCTTCCTTTGATCCCGAGCCAGAGAAGGGTCCTTGGGGCGGATTGCCTAAACCAACGGTTGCAATTACTCGTTTAACGTGTGATTCACAAGCAAAAATCTTTGAATTGCTTGCAAGGGAATATGGAGTTCCGTTTTATCCGCTTGAGAATACCGTGCCCTTGCAAATTCCTGATGAATGGTGGACGAAGGCTAGCAGGAACTGGGATGAGCTCTTTGAACCACATCGTCTGGATTTACTGGTTGAGGATTTTAAGGGATTGATCAGATTTCTAGAAACAAACACGGGTAAAACGTTTAGTGAAACCCGTTTTAAAAAGGTAATGAGTCTGGTTAATGAACAGGCTGAGTATAACAAAAAGACTCGTGACCTCATCGCCAAAACGGTCCCAGCTCCTGTCAGTATTACGGATACCGTACAAACAGTTATGGTTCCACAATGGCAGCGCGGTACAGAGTGGGCTGTTGATATTGCCAGATCTTTATATGAGGAAGTTAGTGAGCTGGTTGAACGTGGAGAATCAGCCAATCCAAATGAACGAGTTCGACTAGCATGGGTTGGACGAGGATTATGGTTTAATCTCGGGTTTTATCAGCATTTCGAGAAAAAGTATGGTGCTTCCTTTATTTGGTCCATTTATTTGGGTTTAGCAGCAGACGCCTATGCCAGATACGGAGAAGATCCGTTGCGCACATTAGCCAGCCGTTTTGTCGGTATGGAGGATATGCTGCATATGCCTCCTTGGAACAGTGACTGGTATGTGAAGGAAGCGAAGCTGAACAAAATTGATGGTGTCGTCCACTTGATTTCAGACAGCTGCACGCAGGGGGCAGGAGGCACTTATTTTATTAAAAAAGCATTTGAAGATGCTGGTATTCCTGTACTCCAATTAAGAGCAGATCCAGTGGATGCGCGCTCTTGGGATGACTCTGCCATGATTCAAGAACTTGAACAATTCTTGGAGGAACGTGTAAAGGTTAAACCTGAATAAAATAAGGCTCTAAAGGATAAGGGGGTTGTGACATTGAGAAAATCAGCTTTAGAAGGAATCGTTGTTCTCGATTTTACACAGTTTGAGTCAGGTACAGTATGTACTCAAACGTTGGCTTGGCTAGGTGCTACGGTAATTAAGCTAGAACGTCCAGGAACTGGTGAACAGGGAAGAGGAGCGTCGGCAGACCAGGCGGGAGCAGATTCATATGGATTCATTATTCTTAACTCTAATAAGAAATCGATTACGGTAGATGTCAAAAAGCCAGAAGGAAAAGAGCTCGTTAAGAAGTTAATTAAGAAAGCCGATGTCTTAGTAGAAAATTTTTCTCCAGGTGTCATTGAACGACTAGGGTTTGATTACGCAACGGTCCGGGATATTAACAGCAAAATGATTTACGCTCAAATAAAAGGATTTGGTTCTGATGGTCCTTATGCAAAATTTCCAGCATTTGATGCTATTGGTCAGGCTGCGGGTGTTGTGATGAGTGTAACCGGAGAAAAGGATGGACCACCTATGCATGCGGGTGTAAACTTTGCGGATAGTGGTGCTGGTTACCATTGCGCCATTGCTATTTTGGGGGCACTTTACCAACGAACCGTAACAGGAGTTGGCCAACAGGTAGAGGTAACCATGCAGGATGTAATGATAAATTTCAGCCGTTCGACATGGTGCCGTCAATTTATGACTGGAGACGAAGCGCCTAGAGTTGGCAATGAAATGCCTATGGCCGCGGTTGCGCCATGTAACGTTTATCCATGTAAGCCAGGCGGTCCTAATGATTATGTATTCATCTATACTTCTCGTGTGCCGGACAGCCCTCAATGGAAAAGGCTACTGAAAGTAATTGGCCGAACCGACCTTTTGGATGATCCGCGATTTGCAACACCTGAGTCAAGATATATATATAAGGAAGAAATAGATGAAATGATCAGTGAATGGACTAGAAATTACACAAAACATGAAGCTATGGAAATTATTGGACAGGCTGATGTTCCGATTGCTGCTGTCCTTTCAACGATGGATATTACGAATGATGAATATCTTCGAAAGCGCGGGACGATGGTGGAAATCGACCATCCAGTTAGAGGTAAGTTAGTCATTCCTGGCAACTCGATGAAACTCTCAGCTTCGCCGCTTGAGGTAAAGCCAGCACCTTTATTGGGTCAGGATAATGAGGAAGTGTATAAAGGGCTGTTGGGATTAAATGATTTTGATTTAAAGGAGCTTGAAGAAGCAGGAATCATATAAATTACAAGTCTATCATAAAGGGGGTGGAAAAGATGGGGAATCAAAAAATAACTCTTCTCAATGTAGGAGATATCATTCTTGGTCCTGATCCAGAACCATATTTTTCAGAAGTCAAAACAACGCTAGTTGCAGCCGATATCGTGGTCGGTCAATTGGAAGTGACCCATACCAAAAGGAATAAGCAAGCGGTGGAGTTGGGACGTATTCCTGAGAATCTATCTCCGCTAATCTCGAACGGATTTGACTTGGTTACTATGGCTGGTAATCATTTAATGGATGCAGGTGCTGCAGGAGTCGAGGATTCAATAGAGTGGCTGGACAAACATAACATCGCTTATGTCGGTGCGGGTATGAATCTGGAGGAAGCAAAGCGACCCGTGATCCTTCAGCAAAAGGGTATGCGAATTGGCTATCTCAATTACAACTGTGTGGGACCGAAGAATACGTGGGCAACTAAGGATAATCCGGGGAACGCCTATTTGGAAATTATTACCCATTATGAACTCGATCATGAAACCCCTGGCGGACCGCCTACGATTTATTCCTGGGCAACAATGGAGACATTAAAGGCCATGCAGGAGGATATTGCTAAGGTTCGATCGATGTGTGATGTTCTCGTTGTTGCTTTTCATAAGGGAATTGGTCATATTCCCATAAAGATTGCTCAGTATGAGCAACAGGTGTCCCGTGCAGCTATTGATGCTGGAGCCGATTTGGTGGTATCCCATCATGCTCATATTTTAAGAGGGATAGAGGTTTATAAAGGGAAAACTATCTACCATGGGCTTTGTAATTTCGTAACATGGGTCCCTTTGCTTGCTCCGTCTGAAGACAAAGATCCGGATTCGTGGGCGATGCGCAGAATTGAATTATTCGGATTTGAGCCGGATCCCGAATATCCTACTTATCCATTCCATCCGGAAGCCATTTATACGATTATAGCAAAATGTGAAATCGAGAATGGAGCCATCGTTCAAACCAGTTATTTGCCGTGCATAATTGATAAATCCGGAAAGCCAATCGTATTGGGAAAAGATGAAAATGGTCAGAAGGTTTTTGATTATATGGATAAAATAACGAGGAAAGCTCGTCTCAATGCCAGGTTTGAATGGTTGGGCGATGAAATTATCATTAAAGAACAATAAAGAAAGAGAAGTGTCCAAAATATCGATTATAATTTTCAGAAAATAACAGCAAATCTAAATTTACTAAAAAGATGCAATGATAAGGAGATTTGATAATGTTTACATTCATTGTACGCAGGTTGTTTCAAACGATAGTAATACTATTCATTGTAAGTATTCTCGTATTCTCACTCATGCATTTACTTCCGGGGGATCCCGTTTCGATTATGCTGGGCGATAATGCTACGCAAGAGGAAGTTGAGCATTTAAGACAAGAACTTGGACTAGATAAACCTCTTCCACTTCAGTACGCAAATTGGATAGGGGATTTACTCAGAGGGGATCTGGGTCAATCAATATCCCTTAACGAGGATGTAAATGAACTCATGAAGCAAAGATTGCCCGTATCCTTTCATATTGGGACTATGGCTTTTATCCTTGCCATGATCATTGGAATCCCTGCTGGCGTGATCGCAGCCGTAAAACGAGGAGGTTGGTTGGATTCCTTGATTACGGTAACAGCCAATCTCGGCATGGCGGTGCCTATCTTCTGGTTAGGGATTCTTGGTATTTATTTGTTTTCCTTAAAGCTTGGGTGGCTGCCTGTTCAAGGATACACTTCACCGTCTGAGGATTTTTGGAAGAGCCTACACCAAAGCATTATGCCGGTGGTTCTGTTATCATTGGTTTCCCTTGCCCAGCTGGCGCGTCAAACCCGTTCTTCCATGCTTGAGGTCATTCGACAAGATTACATTCGTACGGCACGGGCGAAAGGTTTAAAAGAAAATCATGTAATCATGAAGCACGCATTGCGGAATGCTTTGATCCCAGTCATCACGTTATTGGGGATGGGATTGGCGAATCTAGTCGGCGGGTCCGTATTTATCGAACAGGTATTTAATATTCCAGGTATGGGACGATTGATGGTGCAGTCGATATTCGGAAAAGATTACATTGTCGTGCAAAGTGTTGTAATCATTATCGCTACGGTGGTAGCCTTCGCGAATCTTTTGGTGGATATTGCCTATGGCTTTGTCGACCCAAGAATCCGGTATAAATAGGAAAAAGGAGTGTAAATGATGACAACGGAAACAAACTTAGCACCTTCCTTAAATGAACTTCCTCCGCAGAAAAGTAATGTGAGCCGCTTTTTGCGCGTGTTCTTAGCCCGAAAGGTGGTTGTGTTGGGATTGATCATCCTGATTGCTACCGTGCTGCTAGCCATTTTTGCACCGCTTATTGCCCCGCATGACCCTTATGCACAGGATTTATCAAAATCCTTACTGCAGCCTAACGCCACTCATTGGCTAGGGACAGATATGCTGGGAAGAGATGTGTTGAGCCGCATTATCTATGGTTCGCGAGTATCGTTGACAGTGGGATTGGTGGTCGTCATTATTGCAGGTGCATTAGGAATGGCGATTGGCTTGATTTCGGGTTACTTTGGGGGTTGGATTGATACTGTTTTTATGCGGATTATGGATGCGATGATTGCGTTACCGATGATTGTCCTTGCGATGGCGCTTGGAGCCGTGCTAGGCGGAGGGATTGTTAACGTCATCGTGGCATTGGGTCTGGCTGCCGTCCCTAAGTATGCAAGGCTTATGCGAGGACAAGTTTTATCCGTCAAACAATCGGATTATGTGATCGCTGGTGTACTGACTGGGGTGAGCAGTCTCCGAAATATGCTCGTTCATGTTCTCCCGAATTGTCTTTCACCCATCATTGTATTGATTACGATGAACTTGGGGATGGCAATCCTCGCTGAAGCGGGATTAAGCTTTTTGGGCCTAGGAATTGCGCCGCCAGGAGCTTCCTGGGGATCCATGGTTAATGATGGCTATCGCTATCTGCTTTCCAATCCTGTGCTTTCCCTGGCGCCTGGGGTTGCCATCGTGATTGTAGTTTTAGCCTTTAACCTCGTAGGAGATGCATTAAGGGATGCTCTGGATCCAAGGCTGAGAGGAATGGATTAAACAAGGAATAGCGAATACACCGCAATAGATTGGGGAGGTAAAACATAGATGAGTCATCTTCTTGAGGTCAAAAATTTAAAAACCTATTTTACTAGTGACGGTTCTACCATCAAGGCAGTAGACGGTGTTTCTTATCATGTTGATGCAGGAGAAATTGTCGCTTTTGTGGGGGAAAGCGGGTGCGGGAAATCAGTTACGCAGTATTCCGGCCTGCAGCTGATTCCAACTCCACCGGGACGCATTATGGATGGAAGCGTATTGTTTGAAGGGAAAGATTTATTAAAATATAAATCTAACAGTGAGGAAATGAGGGAAGTGAGAGGCGGTAAAATTGGCGTGGTTTTCCAGGAGCCAATGACTTCCCTGAATCCGGTAATCACCGTAGGCAAGCAAATTGCTGAATCCGTGATGCTGCATATGAATATGAATAAGGCAGAAGCTAGGCTTCGGGCCATAGAGCTTATCAAGATGGTCGGGATTCCGGATTCCGAGCAGCGTGTGGATTATTATCCGCATCAATTCAGCGGTGGGATGCGCCAGCGGATCATGATCGCAATGGCGCTATCCTGTAATCCGAAGCTTCTCATCGCCGATGAAGCGACGACCGCCCTGGATGTGACGACACAGGCCCAATTGCTGGAAATGATGCGGGACGTTGTCAAGAAAACCAACACCTCCTTAATTCTTGTCACACATAATCTGGGGATCGTGGCGCGCTATGCCGATCGAATCTACGTGATGTATGCCGGGGGGATTGTGGAATCGGGGACGACCAAGGAGATTTTCAATCATCCCAAACATCCTTACACAATCGGACTGATGAAAGCAGTGCCGCGTTTGGATGATCCAAAGGATCGGAAGCTGCTTGCGATTGAAGGGTCACCGCCGAACCTAGCGAATAAACCCGATCATTGCGCGTTTCTCCCGCGTTGTGCATTCAAGACGGCGGCTTGCAGCAGTAAACCGGCCCCATCCTTGATGGGAGAGGGGGGCCATCAGGCTGCCTGTTACGAGAACTTATCCATTACAGAGATTGAAATGGGTAAAGCCGAGATGAAGAGCGCATGGAATGAGGTGTCTGCGGCAACCCAATTGATCGATAGGAAGAAAGCCACTCCGCGTGAAAAGCGTGAGGTGATCCTAGAAGTCAAAGACCTGAAAATGTACTTTCCGGTCACCAAGGGACTTCTTGGACGGAAAGTTGCCGACATTAAAGCAGTGGATGGGGTCAGCTTTGATATTCGCAAAGGTGAAACCTTAGGTCTCGTGGGAGAAAGCGGCTGTGGGAAAACCACAGTGGCACGCAGTGTGCTCCGCATGTACGATCCATCGGGCGGAAGCATCCGTTTCCAAGGACATGATATTACGAAAATGTCCATGAATAAGATGCGTCCGCTCCGTAAGGACATGCCGATGATATTCCAGGATCCGTTTAGTTCTCTTGATCCCCGGCTGACGGTTGGTGACATCGTTGGAGAACCTCTTAAAGTACATCGGCTGGTAAAAAATCAAAAGGAGTATGAAGAAAGGCTGTCCGAACTGTTTCAAATGGTAGGCATCAATCCGGACTTCCGGAACCGGATGCCGCACGAGTTCAGTGGCGGACAGAGACAGCGGATCGGTATTGCCCGAGCGCTGGCCAGCAATCCTTCCTTCATCGTTTGCGATGAAGCGATTTCGGCCTTGGATGTTTCCATCCAGGCGCAGATTATTAATCTTCTAGAGGATCTGCAGGAGAAACTTGGATTAACCTACTTGTTTATTGCGCATGATCTCTCCGTGGTCCGACACATCAGTGACCGGGTAGCGGTCATGTACTTGGGGAAAATCGTGGAGATCGCAGACTGGAAGACTCTTTATGAGAGCCCGAAGCATCCTTATACGCAAATGTTGTTAGCTGCGGTTCCCATTCCGGATCCAGTGGTAGAGGAAACACGAGAGCACATTGAAATTAAAGGGGAGGTTCCAAGTCTATTAAATAAGCCGAAGGGCTGCCCTTTCTCTAATCGATGTCCGCTCGCTACCAAAGAGTGCAGCGAGATGGAACCCCCATTGCGATCCGTTGGATTGGATCATGGTGTTGCTTGTATTAAAGTATAAGTTTCATATTTTCATAAACAGTGTTACTGCATAAAACAGACACTAGGAGTGGTTTGGATATGAGGGATTCTATTAAAATTGAACTCAATACATCAATGGAAATGTCCGATGGAACTCTATTAAGAGGTGATGTTTACCGACCTGAGGGGGGAGGTAAACGTCCTGCCATCTTAATACGTACTCCATATAATAAAAATTTATTTAACCGTACCATGTTTAGTCCAATTGCACTTGCTAGGGCAGGATTTGGTGTGGTAATTCAGGATATTCGAGGACGTTATGAATCCGATGGAATATGGGAACGTCACCGTATGTTCGAGGTTGAAGGAACGGACGGCTATGATACGGTGGAGTGGATTGCGGAGCAAAGCTGGTGCAATGGAAATGTAGCGTTAGCAGGTGCCTCTTATCTAACAGCGATGCAATGGATTACAACGATGGCTAATCCTCCCCATTTAAAAGCTTTTGCACCTTGTGTGGGAGATATCGGAACGAATATAGCACCACCGCCTGAGAGTGGGACTGTCTCCTTTTATTCAGCGGCAAATGCGATACCTAGAACCGCATTTGATTTAGTAGAAAAGATGAAAGCACAAGGCAGGGACGTCAGTGAAATGGTTAAGTATCTGAAAATGATGCAAGAGGATCCCCAATGGGTGATTAACTATCTTCCATTTAAGGAATTTCCTCTTGCGAAGTTCGAAGAATTCCGAACCATGCTCGAACAACGTTTGACTCCACCTTCCGTGGAAATTCTAAAAGACCGTCGAAGATACGAAAAAGTAGCCGTACCTGGCCTGCATATTGGAGGTTGGTATGATCAGTTGGAATGGTCGATATTCGAACATTTCCACAAACTTTCACAGAACGCAGGCACGGATTTTGCAAGGAAGCATCAACACCTTCTGGTGGGTCCGTGGGATCATGGCAATCCAAGAAGCTATTTGGGAGAATTGGAATTCGGCCCTGCCTCTGCGGACGAGGAGAAGCTGCGTGGGTATGTGATAGATTTCTATAAAAGATATCTTCTAGAGGATGATTTGGATATACCAGCTGTGAGATATTTTGTTATGGGAAGGAATGAGTGGAGGACTGGAGAAACCTGGCCATTACCAAATACTCAGTGGGAGCGTTGGTATCTTCACAGTAATGGGCATGCCAATACCGCGATGGGCAATGGCGTATTGAACCTGGAAGAGCCCGGAATGGAGCCAGAGGACCATTATCAGTATAATCCGCTTGATCCCGTCCCGTCAGTGGGAGGAAAACTTCTTCCGATGGCAGGTTTAGTACCAGGACCTATGAATCAATCGTTTATCGAACAACGCGAAGATGTCTTGTGTTACACAACACTAGAAATGAGAGAAGATTTAGAAGTGACGGGACCATTGGTTTTTCATTTAATGGCTTCCACAACGGCCCAAGATACAGATTTTACCGCTAAGTTGATTGATGTTTTCCCTGATGGAAGGTCTATTTTAGTAGCGGATGGTATTCAAAGAGCTAGCTTCCGAGAATGGAATGGTACTTTGTCGCCGGTCCAACCGGGTGAAGTGAACGAATACAAGATTTATATGGGGAATACAAGCTATGTGTTCAAAAAGGGACATCGTATTCGATTACATATATCGAGCAGCAATTTTCCATTATACGATCGGAATATGAACACGGGCCGTCCATCAGGAGAGGATGCTGTTGGCGTGATTGCAGAACAAACGGTATATCATCAGGCAGGGAATGTATCGTATATTGATCTACCTATCATACCGTAAAAAAAATATGAGGTGATTGAAATGAAACATGAGAATCCTGCTTGGAAACCCGTTCCATCCGGATCTAGGGGTAAACCGGTGCTGGAGGTTCCCAAACGATTGAACGAGAAGAACGATGAATTCGAAGGCGTTTCTCATACGTGGTATGAGTATATTCCGGAATCTTATGATGGATCTGTAGCCGTTCCATTAGTGGTTGTTTTGCATGGCGGTGGCAGTAACGGTTTGTCGGGAGGTGTTCAGCGAACCGCCTGGCACCAGATAGCAGACCGTGAGAATTTTATCGTGGTTTATCCTGATGCCACCAATAAAATGATCTTGGATGACGGAACCAAGGTATGCGAGTTCAATGCATTTTTCATGAAGGGTCCCTACAATGATGATGTCACTTATTTAAAGCTTTTAATAGAAAGAGTTTCTAAGATTTATCATATCGACAAATCTAGGATCTATATGCAAGGACAATCAAGAGGGGATCAAATGGTTACCCATTTTGCCTTAGTGCATGGAAGAATGCTTGCAGCAGCGGCGGGTACTTCTGGTCCCACACGGTATGAAATCATGAGAGATTGCATGGATAACTTGAAGGAGCGAGTTGCCCCTTTGCCTTTTTATCGTTGGCACGGAGAAAAGGATGATTTGGGCGGAACAGAAGCGATTAGTCGCATGGAGTTAGACGATGAGCATAAGAAATTATGGATCAAATTCAATGGATGCACAGAGCTCCCTGAGATCATAATCGATGGACGTTATAATACGGAAATCTATACAGGCGGTCAGGCTGAATTCAGGTTTACAGAATTTGTTGGAGGAGACCATTCCTTAGATCTCAGCGGTGCCAATATCATCTGGAAGGAATTCTTTAGCCGCTTTCGCCGTGACGAAGAGGGGAACGTTACCGAGATTCATTCACCAGAAATCAAGAAGAGCGAAGGTATAGCATTGGTTACAGGTTGTTCCTATGCGTTAGTGAACGGAACCAAAGTAAAGCTTCATTCTGGTCATTCTTCCTTTATTCCTGATTTTATAAAAGGTGATATACTGGTTCCACTCGAATTTTTTGGCGAAGCCTTTGGTGCAGTGGTGGAACACAATGTTAGTACTGGAGAGATAATAATCAACTATCATGGAAATAAGGCTACTTTGAAGGTCGATTCTCCATTATTGATGATCAATGAAAATGTATTTTATCAATTAGATACCCCTCCTAAAAAAGAGAACGTAGGGGCAGTGATTCCAATTAAAGCGATAGCCGAACTTCTTTGCAATTGGCATGCAGCCTGTAGTGGAAAGAGCTTTTACCTTTCAAAAAATCACAGAGATTCAATCGATCACTATACGGAGCACATCTTAACAAATATTTTAAATTAAGTGGTGATGATCAATTTGTCCATAACGTAGGAGATTGCCTTAGAATTTCCTACACGGCGCATGTGTAAAGTGGGACTTTAATCTATTAAACTAAAGATAGCGGTTGGAAACGCTATCATAAAGGGGGAAATTACAAATGGTTCAAAACGGTAAGAAGAAGTTTAGTTTGATTTTACTTTGTTTGAGCTTAGTAATAGGTCTACTCGCAGCATGCAGCAGCGGTAGCACATCCGGAACTGATTCAAATTCATCTGGAGGAAAAACAGAAGATCGAAACGGTGGAGTTTTGACAATGGCTATTGATGGTGAGCCGGTCGGTCTCGGCTGGATGCCGAATATTCGTAGACCATCTGAGCTAATTGTTGCCAGTACAGCTCTCGAATCTCTAGGACGCTATGACGAGAAGGGTATCCAACAGGCTTGGCTGGCTGAAAGTTGGGAAGCCGATCCGAATACCAAGACGCTAACCATCCAACTCAAAAAAGGAGTTAAATTTCATGATGACACCGATTTTAATGCTGAGGCAGTGAAATGGAACATTGAGCAGTATCGGGCAACAAAGAAGCCAGTATTAAATGAGAATGATACAGAGTCAGTAGAAGTGGTAGATGATCACACAGTAAAGCTTACGATGAAGGAATGGAATTTGGACATTATTGATAGATTGTTATCTCTGCGTATCACTTCACCTGCCGCATTCGAAAAAAATGGACAAGATTGGGCAAATAGCAATCCGGTAGGAACAGGACCGTTTAAACTTAAGGAATATCAGAAAGGAATCCAAATTGAATTTGAAAAATTCGATGGGTATTGGCAAGAGGGCAAACCATATCTTGATGGTGTTGTATGGAAAATCATGCCTGAAGCCATGACTGCGGAAGCAAGTGTGAAGAATGGGGATATCAATGGTATTTTTGATGCACCATTTGAGGTTGCCAAAAATTTGAGCAAAGAGTTTGATGTATTAGAAATGGAGACCGGTCTTGGAGCAGCCGGCAGTGGATTGATGCTCAACAGTGCTGATCCGAAATCTCCGTTTGCAAACAAAAAAGTAAGAGAAGCTTTATCCTACGCCATTGATGTTGAAAGTTTAATCGACACGTTAACTTTCGGTTATGCAATTAAAACAGACCAATTTGTAGTTCCAACGGCATATTCATATAATCCGAATCTTACAAAAAAATCTTATGACCCTAAAAAAGCTAAAAAGCTACTGGCAGAAGCGGGTTACCCAGATGGGTTTAAAACAACCATGGATTTTTCTAATAGTCCTGAAAGTCAATTGTTATATACAGCTGTACAAGGGTATTTAAAAGAGGTGGGAATTGACCTAGAGCTATCACCAAATGATAATGCCAAAAATCAAGAGTTAGTATTGTCCAAGTGGAATGGTATTATTAATTGGGGCTTTAAGTCACAATCGAACTTCTATTCGGGAGCTAATAGTAATTTTGGTGTTCCTGGACAACTGTATGCGAAAGGTGTTACGCATCCTCAAGATGTGCTGGACAAGCTTAGTGAGGTACAAAAGGCACATGATCTTGAAACTCAAAAACAATTATATAAAGAGTTGGGACAGTTGATTTTTGAAGAACATGCTTTGGCCATACCTTTTTATATTAATACCATGCCACTTATAGTAGACAAAAACGTACAAGACTCAGGATTTAATAAAACAGAAGCTACTTTCTGGGAACCAGAAGCAGCCTGGCTGAAAAAATAATGACACAAAGAAGGACTCTGGCTTTTATAGTCAGAGTCCCTTTCCAATCCCTCATATACTACAATCCCCTTTAGTTAAACACAATAGAAAAAATGAAGAATGAAATTGATAGTGTCGTAGATTATGCACTATGATGCATGATTTGTAGTTTGATTTTCCTTCATGGTGAACAGTGACAATTTCAGGAGCAATTATATAATTTAATCAAGCAAGATTCTTAAAAACAGGACTTTAGCCTTGTGATAAATGGAAACGCAACCAAACTGTTTTTATAAATTTAGGAGGAAAGTATATTGTCCCAATTTCAAAGCTATCAACGTTATTCCCAATATGTTCAGGGACCCGATGGCATTAGACTAGCTGTTGATATCTATCGTCCATCGGATGAACCACTGCCTGCTATTTTAATAGCTGGACGTTTTCACCGGCGCGAGATATTTGAGCGTACCAAAGCGATTGTCGAGAAGCTAGTATTAAGTGGCTACGTTTATATGGTGCTCGAAACAAGAGGGTACGGAGCTTCTTTTGGTTATTCGCAGGGCTTTTGTGAGCCCGAGGACAGCAGGGACGTGAAATCTGTTATTGAATGGGCGGCAGCGCAGCCTTGGTGCAACGGGCGCATCGGCATGATGGGAAGTTCCAATAAGGGGTTTATCCAGGAAACAACCGCGGTAACTGCACCTCCTCATCTTGTGGCCATCACACCAGCGGTATGCAACAGTGATTTTTATTATCAAAATTATCCGAATGGTGTTTCGGCATTGCCCGCACGAATGCAGGAACGGCCTATTAAAACGGAGATGGGTGCGCCCGTGGATGAAGATCCACCTCCACACTATCCGATGGCTACTGCCGCCTTGCAGGAACATGAAAATAACAAACCGTTCATCGGATACCAGTTTATTCCCCATATGTTCCGGGATACGCCAAATGATCTTTTTGACTACATCCCAAACCTAGCCATTCCTCCGTGTGAGCAATCGGCAGCCGTGAAGGAATCCGGCGTTGCCGTATATCAGATGGCCGGGTGGTTTGATCCAAGTGTAGGCGGACAATTGATTACTTTTAAGGACTGGGGAGGGAATATTTTGATAGGCCCTTGGAATCATTTTCAAATCACTCATGGCACGTCATCCTTTCCAAACGGAAATGTCGACATGGGAGAGGAGCATTTGAAATGGTTCGATTTTATCTTAAAAGGCACCGACAATACGTTTAGCTCTCAGCCTCCTGTAAGGTACTATACCCAAAATGCTCCCGCAGGGGAAGAATGGCGAGAGTCATACAGCTGGCCCTTGGAACGTCAGCAAAACACAACATTCTATTTCGGCTCCGGGCAAACCGGAACGGCTCGGTCGGTGAATGACGGATCGTTAAGACTTCAACCTCCAGAACTCGAAGACCATGACGAGTACGAGGTGAATTTCGACATCGAGGTCTTCGATCCGAGAGTAGGTCGGATGGACCGATATTGTCCACTTGATATGCGTGAAATGCTCGACGAAAAAGGATTGACGTATACTTCACAGCCATTGCAAGCACATACAGAAGTGACAGGCCATCCTGTCGTTGAACTCTGGATAGCATCGTCTGCCAATGACGGAAATTTCTTAGCTTATCTCGAGGAAGTGGATGAGGAAGGCCATTCTCATCTGGTAACGGAAGGGTTTATTCGGGCCACGCATCGGAAGATTTCCAAGAATGAAGTCTGGGATTCCTTAGGGCTCCCTTATCACCGGAGCCTGGAACAGGAAGAAGAGCCATTACCGATGGGAAAACCGGTGAAATGTTCGTTTCTATTGGAGGCAGTCTCCTATCTTTTCAGGAAAGGCTGCTCCATTCGGGTTTCTGTTACCTGTGCTGAGCGGGGTGTTCAACAGCCGGAGCGTATCCATAACGATTCTCCGCCGGTCATCACTCTATATCATGGCGGGGCAACGGCATCTTCTATCACCCTGCCGATTATTCCGCAAGAGTAATACTTATGTTAAAGCATCTCCATTATAGTAGGAATTTAATTTGTGAAGGGAAGGGAATCAATGAATAGAACATTAGCTCAAACCAAATACGGGAAAGTGAAAGGAATTGAAGAAGGAGGAGTTTGTGCCTGGAAAGGAGTTCCTTACGCTAAGCCGCCTGTGGGTAGTCAGCGGTTTCGTGAAGCACAGCCCCCCGAGTCTTGGCAGGGTGTTCGTGATGCCTCTAAGTTCGGACCTAATTGTGCCCAGACTCCTAATCTATCGAGAAAAGCCTGCTTTGGAACTAGTGAATTCAGTGAAGATTGCCTTTATCTGAATATCTGGTCGCCGGGGGCCGATGATCGTCGACGTCCGGTCATGGTTTGGATTCATGGTGGATTTTTCCGACAAGGCATGGGTTCCTATTCTTATTTTAACGGAGCTTCCTTTGCTAAAGAGGGAGATTTGGTATTAGTGACTATCAATTATCGTGTGGGTCCGTTAGGCTTTTTTCAAATGGCCGATATCGGTGGAGAGGAGTACGCCGCTTCGGGGAACAATGGTTTGCTTGATCAGGTGGCTGCATTGCAGTGGATTCAAGACAATATTGCGGCTTTTGGTGGCGATCCCCAACGTGTCACGATTTTTGGCCAATCAGCCGGGGGAAGAAGCGTCGGTGCTCTGCTTGCCACTCCTAAAGCACGGGGATTATTCAGCCAAGCTATTATTCATAGCGGGGGCATTCAAACCTATGCGGACCGGAAAACAGCTGGTAAGCTAGCCAATGAGATGTTAGCTTCTTTACATGTTCAGCACGATGAGTTAGCGAAGTTGGTTGATATTCCGGTGGAGCAGATTGTGGAGGCAACACCGCCGCCAAGAGCTGGAAATGGTATGGAACCAAATGTGGATGGCGTGTTTCTCCCGAAGCGTCCCTTGGAGGCCGTGGAGGCAGGATGGGCCAAAGATATTAGGATAATGGTTGGTCACACCTTGAACGATTTTATCCATAACTTCGACCCTAATTGGGAGAGGATGAATGATGAAGAAATTCTTCAAGATTTTGCCGACCGAGTGGGGGACGCTTGGCCTGAGATATCAGCGTACTATTTGAATCAAGGAGAGAACAGACGAACGCTTGTGGAAAAATTACTTCCTCTTCTTATATATAATGAATTTACGTATCCTGCCCTAAAACTATTGGGGTTGCAGGATAATCATGGATCTCCGGCATGGTTTTACCGCTTCGACTGGAAGAATCCAATGAATGGATACGCCACGCATGGATTGGAGCTTCCCTTTGTCTTTAATAACTTGAATGCGGCAGGCGTCGATACCATGGTTGGTGGTTCCTCAGAACGCCAGGCGCTCGCGAATCAAATGCATCAAGCTTGGATAGCCTTCGCACACAACGGCGACCCGAATACAACCGCCATTCCGAACTGGCCGGCATATCAGGCAGAAAATCGAGCTATTATGCTGTTTAATTTGGAAAGCAGGGTTGAAATCGATATGAATCGGGAGGAACGTTTAGCTTGGGAAAAAGCGAAAAACAGCCCGATTTGCTAGGCCAATTGTCTACCATGTAGGAAAAACTTTGCGAAGTTAGTTCATGGTGTATGTGTAAGAAGTAGTTTTGTATTTATTATAATAAATTTAAGGCGATTGCTTACAAATTAAGGGTTGGGCGATGAAACTAACATAAAAAAACAAAATGATAGACTAGTAATTTAAATTTACTGAAAGATATGAATTTTGTAAATGTAAGCCCTACCAAAACAAAAAGATACAATGATAAGGAGATCTAATTATGTTTACATTCATTGTACGAAGGTTATTCCAAACGATAGTAATACTATTCATTGTAAGCATTCTCGTATTCTCGCTCATGCATTTACTTCCGGGGGATCCCGTTTCGATTATGCTTGGCGATAATGCGACTCAGGAGGAAGTTGAGCACCTAAGACAAGAGCTTGGTCTAGATAAACCTCTTCCACTTCAGTACGCAAATTGGATAGGGGATTTACTCAGAGGGGATCTGGGTCAATCAATATCCCTTAACGAGGATGTAAATGAACTCATGAAGCAAAGATTGCCCGTATCCTTTCATATTGGGACTATGGCTTTTATCCTTGCCATGATCATTGGAATCCCTGCTGGCGTGATCGCAGCCGTAAAACGAGGAGGTTGGATGGATTCCTTGATTACGGTGACAGCTAATCTCGGCATGGCGGTGCCTATCTTCTGGTTAGGGATTCTCGGTATTTATTTGTTTTCCTTAAAGCTTGGGTGGCTGCCTGTTCAAGGATACACTTCACCGTCTGAGGATTTTTGGAAGAGCCTACACCAAAGCATTATGCCGGTGGTTCTGTTATCATTGGTTTCCCTTGCCCAGCTGGCGCGTCAAACCCGTTCTTCCATGCTTGAGGTCATTCGACAAGATTACATTCGTACGGCACGGGCGAAAGGTTTAAAAGAAAATCATGTAATCATGAAGCACGCATTGCGGAATGCTTTAATTCCTGTCATCACATTATTGGGGATGGGATTGGCAAATCTGGTTGGCGGGTCCGTATTTATCGAGCAAGTATTTAATATTCCAGGCATGGGACGACTGATGGTACAGTCGATATTCGGAAAAGATTACATTGTCGTGCAAAGCGTGGTAATCATTATCGCTACGGTGGTAGCCTTCGCGAATCTTTTGGTGGATATTGCCTATGGCTTTGTCGACCCAAGAATCCGGTATAAATAGGAAAAAGGAGTGTAAATGATGACAACGGAAACAAACCTAGCTGCTTCCTTAAATGAACTTCCTCCGCAGAAAAGTAATGTGAGCCGGTTTTTGCGCGTGTTCTTAGCCCGAAAGGTGGTTGTGTTAGGATTGATCATCCTGATTGCTACCGTGCTGCTAGCCATTTTTGCACCACTTATTGCCCCGCATGACCCTTATGCACAGGATTTAGCGAAGTCCTTGTTGCAGCCTAACGCCACTCATTGGCTGGGGACAGATATGCTGGGAAGAGATGTGTTGAGCCGCATTATCTATGGTTCGCGAGTATCGTTGACAGTGGGATTGGTGGTTGTCATTATTGCTGGTGCGTTGGGCATGGCGATTGGATTAGTCTCGGGTTATTTTGGGGGCTGGATCGATACTGTTTTCATGCGGATTATGGATGCGATGATTGCGTTACCGATGATTGTCCTTGCGATGGCGCTTGGAGCCGTGCTAGGCGGAGGGATTGTTAACGTCATTGTGGCACTGGGATTAGCCGCCGTCCCTAAGTATGCAAGGCTTATGAGAGGACAAGTTTTATCCGTCAAACAATCGGATTATGTGATCGCTGGTGTACTGACAGGGGTGAGCAGCCTCAGAAATATGCTCGTTCATGTTCTCCCGAATTGTCTTTCACCCATCATTGTATTAATTACGATGAACTTGGGGATGGCAATCCTCGCTGAAGCGGGATTAAGCTTTTTGGGACTGGGAATTGCACCGCCAGAAGCCTCTTGGGGATCCATGGTCAATGATGGCTATCGCTATCTGCTTTCCAACCCTGTGCTTTCCCTGGCTCCTGGGGTTGCCATCGTGATTGTGGTTCTAGCCTTTAACCTCGTAGGAGATGCATTAAGGGATGCACTAGATCCAAGGTTGAGAGGAATGGATTAATAGATTCGGGAGGTAAAACATACATGAGTCATCTTCTTGAGGTTAATAATTTAAAAACCTATTTCACTAGTGATGGTTCTACTACCAAGGCAGTAGATGGTGTGTCTTATCATGTGAATGCAGGAGAAATTGTCGCTTTTGTCGGAGAAAGCGGGTGCGGAAAATCGGTCACTCAGTATTCAGGCTTGCAGTTGATTCCAACTCCACCGGGACGCATTGTGGATGGAAGCGTCTTGTTTGAAGGGGCAGATCTGTTGAAATATAAGCCCAACAGTGAGGAAATGAGGGAGGTACGAGGCGGTAAAATAGGTGTGGTTTTCCAAGAGCCGATGACTTCCCTAAATCCGGTTATCACCGTGGGCAAGCAAATTGCAGAGTCAGTAATTCTGCATATGAAACTTAATAAGTCTGAAGCGAAGCTTCGGGCAATTGAGCTCATTAAGATGGTAGGAATTCCCGATGCCGAGCAGCGTGTGGATTATTATCCGCATCAATTCAGCGGCGGGATGCGCCAGCGAATTATGATCGCAATGGCGTTATCGTGTAATCCGAAGCTTCTGATCGCCGATGAAGCGACGACCGCCCTGGATGTGACGACACAGGCCCAATTGCTAGAAATGATGAGGGACGTTGTCAAGAAAACCAACACATCTTTAATTTTGGTCACACATAATCTGGGAATCGTGGCGCGTTATGCCGACCGAATCTACGTGATGTATGCCGGGGGGATTGTGGAATCGGGCACGACCAAGGAGATTTTCAATCATCCCAAACATCCTTACACAATCGGACTGATGAAAGCGGTGCCGCGTCTGGATGATCCAAAGGATCGGAAGCTGCTTGCGATTGAAGGGTCTCCGCCGAACCTAGCGAATAAACCCGATCATTGCGCATTTCTCCCACGTTGTGCGTTCAAGACGGCGGCTTGCAGCAGTAAACCGGCCCCATCCTTGATGGGAGAGGGTGGTCATCAGGCTGCCTGTTACGAGAACTTATCCATTACAGAGATTGAAATGGGCAAAGTCCAGATGAAGAGCGCATGGAATGAGGTGTCAGCAGCAACCCAATTGATTGAAAGGAAGGACGCCACTCCGCGTGAAGAACGTGAAGTGATCTTAGAAGTCAAAGACCTGAAGATGTATTTTCCCGTCACCAAGGGTATTTTCAGCCGGAAAGTCGCCGACATTAAAGCGGTGGATGGTGTCAGCTTCGACATTAAGAAAGGCGAAACCTTAGGACTCGTGGGAGAAAGCGGCTGCGGGAAGACCACAGTGGCGCGTAGCGTGCTCCGCATGTACGAACCATCGGGCGGCAGCATTCGTTTTCAAGGACATGACGTTACAAAAATGTCTATGAATAAAATGCGTCCGCTCCGCAAGGATATGCCGATGATCTTCCAGGATCCATTTAGTTCTCTCGATCCCCGTTTGACGGTCGGTGACATCGTTGGAGAGCCGCTTAAAGTGCACCGGCTGGTAAAAAATCAAAAGGAGTATGAAGAAAGACTGGCTGAACTGTTTCAAATGGTAGGCATCAATCCGGACTTCCGGAACCGGATGCCGCACGAGTTCAGCGGCGGACAGAGACAGCGGATCGGGATTGCTCGAGCTCTGGCTAGTAATCCTTCCTTCATCGTTTGCGATGAAGCGATTTCGGCCCTGGATGTTTCTATCCAGGCGCAGATTATCAATCTTCTTGAGGATCTGCAGCAGAAGCTGGGATTAACCTACTTGTTTATTGCGCATGATCTCTCCGTGGTCCGTCACATCAGTGACCGGGTAGCGGTCATGTACTTGGGGAAAATTGTGGAGATTGCAGATTGGAAGACTCTTTATGAGAGCCCAAAGCATCCTTATACGCAAATGTTGTTAGCTGCGGTTCCCATTCCGGATCCGTTTGTAGAGGAAATGCGAGAGCATATTGAGATTAAAGGGGAGGTTCCAAGTCTTTTAAATAAGCCGAAAGGTTGCCATTTCTCCAATCGATGTCCGCTCGCTACCAAAGAGTGCAGCGAGATGGAACCCTCATTACGATCGGTTGGTTTGGATCATGGTGTTGCTTGTATTAAGGTATAAGTTTCATATTTTCATAAACAGTTTATTATCATAACAAAAATTCATTTAACCGTAACATAAATGTTTCCCTCATTTATAGCTCTATTTCTTGAAAGAGGTGATGCATTTGTAAAGTCCGGTGCATGAAGTGAGCTAAAATTATGAGAATTAACATGGGGGGTTATATTTTTATGAAGAGAATATTTTGGCAAGTGTTGAGCTTACTTCTTGTTTCCATCTTAGCATTAGCTGGTTGTTCAAACAGTGGAACCAGCGGAAACAGTTCCTCTGAACAAGCATCCACAAACGAACAAAATAAATCTACAGATCCAGTCAGTGGAGGAACACTAAGAATTGGGACTCTTATGGATGTTATTAACTTGGGAAATCCACCAACCATGCAGAGAGGCTCGGACAAAATTTTCAATTCTCCTGCACTTGAATCACTGTTTCGCATGAATGATACGGGTGAGGTGGAAGGGTTTTTGGCAGAAGGTTATAAAGTAGAGGGTCAGACGGTCACCATTGCTCTAAAAAAAGGCATCAAGTTCCATGATGGTGCAGATTTCAACGCAGAAGCAGTAAAATGGAATTTGGAAAAATCAATAGAGGCAGGAAGAAGCCAAGTGAAAAACATTGCATCCATTGACGTGGTGGATGATCAAAATGTGAAGATCAATTTAGCTTCACCTGACAGCTTGCTAATACCGAATTTGACATTGTCCACAGGAATGATGATGTCTCCAAAATCCTATGAGGAAAATGGAGGCGAAAAGTGGTCCGAATCCCATCCTGTCGGTACGGGTCCGTTTAAATTTGTCAGCTGGGAAAGGGACCAGAAAATTACTTACGAAAAATTTGAAGGCTACTGGCAAGAAGGACTTCCTTATTTGGATAAAGTTGAATTCATTCCCATTCCTGATACGATGTCAGCTGTGGCATCCTTTAAAAATGGCGATCTAGATCTCCTGTATGCAGTTGAACCAGCCAATGCAAAAGATTTGGAAAATTCTAAATTTGAAATTTTGCGTGGTCCCAGGCCTACCTCTCAGCTAGCGATGATTCCGGATAGTGCGCATGAGAATTCGATTTTAGCAGATGTAAAGGTTCGTAAAGCAGTAGGGTATGCTATTGATTTTAAATCGATTACCGAAACGCTCGGTCTTGGTTACTATATTCCAACCTTCCAGTTAGCGACGGAAGGAAGCTTTGCTTATAATCCTGATGTTGAAGGCTATCCTTATGATCCAAAAAAAGCAAAGAAGCTGCTAGCTGAAGCCGGATATCCAGATGGGTTCTCTATAACACTATATGGTTTGTCGAATCAAGAATACTCAAACTTGATGACAGCGATTCAGGGATATTTGGCGAAGGTTGGAATTGAAGCGAAGGTCGAAATGATGGATCAGCTTAGGTACGACACGATGCTTACAGGTGGACCTGAAAAAGGCGGCTGGAATGACGGGTACGCTATTATTCCAATGGGGATTAATATTAATGAGGTTGCGACATATAACAGCTTACTTGGACCAGAGGTTAGTAAGGTAAGGCTGCCTGTATTAGATAATCCAGATGAAGTGACACAACTAATAGGTCAAACATTGGCTATAAATGATCCTGAGGAATTGAAAAAAGTTACCCATCAAATACAGGAGCTTGCTTATGATAAATATGCGATGGTCAATTGGATTTACGGAAAGACATCATTGAGTGCAAAATATCCTAAAGTCATGGACGAAGACATGAAGGGATCGAACTGGACACCTGAAAAAGCGTGGTTACAAAAATAAGCATAACCTAACAATTCGGCTTTTCATATAAACTTATACTCACTGAATCTATAAAGCAAGAGGAGAGGTCTTATGTTTGGCTGAGGCCTCTCTCTTTTTTCTACATGTAAGTTACAAAATACATACTATTTAGAAAGGAGTATGCATAGATGAGGAAACAACGCGCTTCAATAGAAGAAAGAAAAGCAGACTTAGAAAGATTAAGAGATTACCTCCCTTTAATGCCTGTTCCAGAAGGACTCGTAGAAAAGAATGGGATGCTAAACGGAAACAAGCACACTTGGTATGAATATGTACCAAAATCTTATACGGGACAAAAGCCAGTGCCACTGCTGGTCTATTTGCACGGCGGGGGAAGAAATGGATTGGATGCCTCACGCAAATCGACTTGGCCGTTAGTTGCGGAGCAAGAGGGATTCATTGTGATCTATCCTAATGCGAATAACCCATCAAACAAACGACCAGGTGGCTTTTCTTGGAATGCATTTAATCATATTGGTCCTGATAAGGGTGATGATGTAGCTTATTTAAAGTGGATAATCGAAAAAGTATGTGAAGGTTATCAAATCGACCAATCCCGAATTTATATGACAGGGGTCTCAAACGGTGAAATGATGACAACCCATTTTGCCAGCGTTCACACAGACATGCTAGCCGGTATTTGTGGGATTGTTGGTCCCACGGATCCCAATGTGATGATAGACCAGGATGGAAATCCAATTCGTGCTTCTATCCCGCTGCCGGTTTATAGATGGCATGGAGAGAACGACCCACTTTCGCCTTTCCCTCCTTACTCTCATGAAGATTTGGATGAATTGGCCAATGAATACTGGCTGGCTGTAAATCAATGTTCTAACCTACCTCAAGTGCATATTCAGGGCATTAATAATACCCTTGTTTACACCGAAGGAGAGGCGGAATTTCGCTTTACCATCCTGGAGGGACGGACTCACCTACAGGATCTGAATGTCGCGATGACGGTTTGGAAAGATTTCTTTAGTCGTTTCAGAAGAGGGGAAAATGGTGAAATACTTACGATCAAAAATCGTCAATATGACTTGAAAGCAGACAGTGATGCCGTGATTGTGGCAGATGGTGGATCCCAGGGTTTCGCCAATGGGTTCAAGATCAGACTTGACGATCATGATGAGATGGTAGTAGCAATTGATAAATCTATTGACGGAATGCAGCCGGACATATTGGTACCTCTCACCTTTATTAGCAAAGCCTTTGGAGCAATTGTAGAGTGGGAAACTGGGGGTGAGGATCGGGTTGAAATTCGAAAATATGTCCAAACCGCTGTCCTCCAAGCAGATATTCCAATCATGATCACGAACGGTTTTCATTCCATTCAGCTAGA
This sequence comes from Neobacillus canaveralius, assembly GCF_047237705.1. NCBI lineage: Bacteria > Bacillati > Bacillota > Bacilli > Caryophanales > Bacillaceae > Neobacillus > Neobacillus canaveralius. Next base: position 2,570,064 of record NZ_JBDFLL010000001.1, read on the forward strand.
TGTCAAACCTGAGATGATCAATGGACAACTAATGGTGCCCATTTTAGCGATAGCCGAACATATGCTGAACAAGAAAGTGACCTATAAAAACGGTGTGGCCTATATTTCAGATCATAGCGCAAAAATAGCCTATTCCATGGCAACCAATTTGCAAAGTTTACTTAAATGAGTTGGAAACGGGTTTTATGGATACTTTGGGTCGCTAACTTTTGTACAGCAACCGGCATAGGCATGATCCTACCCTTTTTGCCCCTTTACATTGAAGATCTTGGGGTGAAGGATGTTTCAGACATTGCCTTATGGACAGGATTCATCTTTTCGGCGCAATCCTTTACATCTATTATCTTCCAGCCACTTTGGGGCTCATTGGCAGACAGGTTTGGACATAGGATGATGCTGATGCGTGCCGGTATCATGGGAAGCTTAATAACTATTTTGATGGGCTTTGCGGGGGCACCGTGGCACCTCTTAGTATTAAGAATGACGAATGGAATTTTTTCTGGATTTATACCAATGTCCATCTCCTTGCAATCACTTGTTACACCTCAGGAACATGCCGGCAGGGCCATGGGGACGCTGCATACTGGTTCAACAGCAGGCATACTGATTGGCCCGCTTATCGGTGGAGTCTTGGCGGGTATTTTTGGCTTTCGAATGGTCTTTATTCTTACTGGAGTAATGTCCTTAATTGCCACGATCATTGTGGGGGTTTATGTTAAAAATGATAAGCCTCAGAAAAAATTGGAGAAGGACCATGGGACAAAAAATAAAGGTTGGGGAGAAATGCTTCCACTCGTTCCCATTTTTGTGGCAACAGCGATTACGACTATAGCTACGATGTCCATTCAACCGATTATTCCCATTTATGCAACGTCTATCTATACTGGTGTTCATGTAGAACTGATTGCCGGTTTGGTGATCTCCATCTCTGGCATCGGTACATTAATAAGTTCACCGATCTTAGGGAGATTAGGGGACCATTTTGGGCATCGCACGATCCTCATTGTCTCGTTGATCATGTGTGGCATTACGTTTATTCCACAGGTATTAACCAGCAGTATTGTCATCCTGCTTATCAGCCGATTTTTTCTGGGATTATTTATTGGGGGAATGATTCCTTCATTAAATTCATTAATTAAGACGCATGCACCGAGTCATATGCAAGCAAGAGCCCATGGACTGAATTCATCAAGTCGTTCTATAGGCAGTTTGATAGGACCATTATTAGGAAGTTTGGTGTCTGCCAGTCTAGGCTTCAGTTATGTTTTTTTCATCACTATGGGATTGCTATTTATCAACGCTCTTTTTGTTATGTTAAACAGAAGCCTGAAGCAGCCGACGGTGACGATTGATAAGGAGGAAATGTCTGTCTGATACAATCGTTAGTTCACGGTATGTTTTTTTTACTAAAAAATTTAAGAGGGGGTTAGGAATAATGAAATTTTTCTCCACTAAAGCATTGCGATTTGGTTTGGTTAGCTTTGCCCTTGCCGGAGCTATTCTATCCGGTTGCACACAATCATCAGAGTCAACTACAAAACCTCAAAAAACAGACGAAAAGCCATCTGCTTCGCAATCGGAAGAGGCAAAATCTGGAGGAACCCTAAAAGTCATCGTAGGAAGCAACATTAACAATATTGGAGATCAACCTGACATTCGTTCGGTGACGGATTTCATGGTCAGTAACAGTGCGTATGAAACCCTTGGCCGGTATAACGAAAAAGGGGAGATGGAGCCTTTCTTGGCAGAAAAATGGGAATCCGACCCGAGTGCTAAAGCGATAAGTGTTGTACTAAAAAAGGGAATCCAATTCCATGATGGAACAGAATTTAACGCCGAGGCAGTCAAGTGGAATCTGGAGCATTACCGCGATGGGGGTCGTGTAGAGGCGAAGGATATCCAATCCATCGACTTGATAGATAATCATACGGTAAAGATCAATTTAGCTCAATGGAATAATAGTTTTATAGATAATCTGTTTAACTTCGCAGGAATGATGTCTCCTACGGCCTATGAGAAAAACGGCAAGGAGGGGATCCAGGATAATCCAGTCGGAACTGGCCCATTTACGTTTGAAAGCTGGGACAAAGGAGTTTCCGTTAAATATAAGAAAAATGAAAATTACTGGCAAGAGGGTAAGCCTTATTTGGACGCTGTAGAGTGGACATTTATGGAGGATCCTATGACAGCGCAAGCATCCATGCAAACCGGAGATTACGACGTATATGTCAATACGTCCGCACAAGTTGCGAAAGACCTGAGTTCAACTTTGGAAGTGGTGAAATTAGAGTCAGGGATGGGGGCTGCAGGAACTTCCCTTGCACCTGATAGCGATGACCCTAATTCGCCGTTTAATGATGTCAGAGTTCGGCAAGCTGTAGGTTATGCGATTGACAAGAAGGCTATTACGGATACTATTTTTCATGGCTTTTCTGTACCTGCTGATCAATGGAGTGTTCCAGGTGCCCCAACGTACAATTCGAATCTTAAAGGGACCCCTTTTAATCCTAAGAAGGCGAAGCAGTTGCTTGAAGAAGCGGGATATGCAAATGGCTTTAAAACGAAAATTACATTCTCAAGCAATCCGGAGAACATGCAGATGTATACAGCCATTCAAGGCTATCTCAAGAATATAGGTATCGATGCTGAGCTTAATCCTGTAGATACTGCGAAGTGGCAGGAAATGTCGGCAAAAGGAGGAGACTGGGAGGGGCTCATTCACAGCACTTTCCGGGTGGATAATGATCTCGTATTTAACTTGAACCGCAATATGTCATCCAAAGGAACACACTACTTGAAGACTTTGTTCCCGGAAGAGCTGGAAAAAGTCATAGAGGAAGCCAGTGCATTACCAACCTTTGAAGAGAAGATGAAAATATCACTGGAATTGCAATCCAAGGTATTTGACGAGAATTTAGTCAGTATCCCGATTAGAGTATCGATGAATACGATGGTAAAGGCTCCTAACGTCCAAGATGACGGATTCGGAAAGACCTATCTAAGCAATTGGAAACCGGAAGAAGCTTGGAAAAAGAAATAAAAACACTTCAAATGTTTGGCTGAACTATAGTAAAGAAGGGAGCTTGATCTATGCTTGATCCTATCGTAGAAACGGTAGCTGGAAAAGTTCGCGGAACAAATGATGAAGGGGTATATACATTCAAAGGGATCCCATATGGTGATACAACCGAAGGAGCACGGCGCTTTATGGCCCCATCGAAACCACAGCCCTGGGTAGGTGTTAGAGATGCCATAGCCTTTGGATCGAGGTGTTATCAAACAGAGGGAGGCATACAGGAATTTGACCGCGAGTTGAAAAAGGCGAATGCATGGGATGACGGGCCAGAGGACGAAAGCGAGAATTGTCTGGTTCTAAACGTGTGGACACGAGGAATAACAGATGGCAAGAAAAGGCCGGTAATGTTCTGGTGCCATGGCGGGGGATTTTTCGCGGGTTCAGGGGCTAGAGCAAGGAATAACGGAAAATTTCTTGCCAAAAGGGGGGATGTGGTGGTTGTTACTGTTAATCACCGCCTTGGACCTCTAGGCTTCCTCCATTTGGGGGATTTGGCAGGGGAAGAATATGCTGCCTCTGGGAATGCGGGAATGCTTGACTTGGTATTGGCTTTGGAATGGGTACGCGACAACATCGAACAGTTTGGCGGTGATCCGGGCAATGTCACCATTTTCGGTACTTCCGGGGGCGGAGGCAAGGTCAGCACGCTGCTCGCCATGCCTTCCGCACAGGGATTATTTCATCGCGCAGCCATCCAAAGCTCTTCCGGTTTAAGGATGAGGACGCGTGAGGAAGCAACGCAATTGGCGGAAACCCTTCTTTTCGAACTTGGCTTGGGAGTGGATCAACTAGACAAGCTCCATCAATTGCATCCAAAGCAGATTTGGGAGGCATATTGGGCAGCGACAAAATGGAGTCCGGAATCGTTTGCCAAAAAGGGACGGAATGTGATGGCCGCTCCCGTTGTCGACGGCCGATATCTCCCGAACCATCCCTGTGATCCTGTTGCGCCATCCATCTCGGCTCATGTACCGCTTATGACAGGAACGACAAAAGATGAAGCTACCTTATTTCTTCTATCCGATCCGCAATTGGGATCCATTGATGAGCAGGGAATGATGAAGTGGCTGAATCTATATGCAGGCGATGATAGCGAAAGGGTATTGAATGCTTATCGGAGTGCGATGCCAGATGCTTCACCGAACGACTTACTTGTTGCCATGGTGACTGACCGTTTGACGCGTATGGGTAGCATCACCCTAGCGGAACGGAAGCTTGCCCTCAAATCGGCTCCTGTATACATGTATATGTTTTCGTGGGAGTCTCCTATATTGGGCGGAAAGATGAAATCCTTCCACGGAGCCGATGCACCCTTTATCTTTGATACGCTCAGCCTTGCCCCAACAGCCTTGACCGGGGATGATCCGGAACTTGTACCGCTGGCTAACAAGATGAGTGAAGCTTGGATTGCATTTGCCACCTATGGCAATCCGAATCACCCCGGATTGCCGGAGTGGCCAGCTTATTCGCTGGAAGAACGGGCAACGATGACCTTCGATAAGGAGTGCCGCATGGTCAAAGATCCTCTAAGAGAAGGCCGATTGGCTTGGGAGCTTGTGAAAAGATGACAAATGATTGAGCAAAAATTAGCAGGCGTAATCCTAGAACAAGAGAAGTGATTGAGTTTACGCCTATCATCATAACCGCTAAAAACTAGTCGATCGAAAAGAGTGAAGTGTTGTAGCATCTGCTGCAGCACTTTTAGACTATCTAGACGACAAAGTTGCACTTACTTAAAAAGGAGAAAGAGGAGAAAAAGAATGAGCGATTCTATTACCATGTATGCTGTAGGGGACGTGGGTCCAAACCGAAAGGATGCGCATTCCATCTTTCAGCATGTAGCACCTGTTATCCAAAAAGGAGACCTTGTGTTTTGTCAGCTTGAGCCAGCTTTATCCCGCAGAGGAACGCCGATTCCTCAGGCAAGACTGCCAATGCGTGCAGATCCAGTCGCAGCAAAAGCTATCCGGCAAGCTGGTTTCGATGTCGTCTCTTTCGCTAGCAATCATTGTATGGATTGGGGAAGGGAGGCCTTTCAAGATACGATTGATGCCCTTCGGGAAGAGAATTTGCATGTGGTAGGTGTTGGCAGCAATCTAGCTGAAGCTCGTAAACCTGTAATAGTAGAAGAGAAGGGTACAAGAGTTGCCTTCTTGGCCTATAATACAATATTGCCCCAAGAATATTGGGCGGAAAGTGATCGTCCAGGTTGTGTTCCTTTGAGAGCGCATACATTCTATGAACAGATTGAGCACGATCAGCCCGGCACTCCTTGTCGCGTACATACGTTTCCGCATAGAGGAGATATGAAGGGGATGCTGGAAGATATTCAAAAGGCAAGAAGCCAAGCAGATGTCGTCATTGTTTCCATGCACTGGGGGATTCACTTTGTACCGGCAATTATTGCGGATTATCAGAAGGATTTGGCTTATGCTGCTATCGATGCCGGTGCCGATCTTATCTTAGGGCATCACCCGCATATCTTAAAGGGGATTGAAGTTTATAAGGGAAAAGCTATTTTTTATAGTCTAGCAAATTTTGCGCTAGAGTCACCTTTTGCATTTGATGAAAACTTGGAAAATAAAACTTCTCATCAAGAGATCGTTGCATTAAATCCTAATTTTACTAATGGAAAGAAGTCACTTCCTCCCGATTCTTTTAAGACCATTGCTGTTAAATGCAAGATTTCCAAAAAGGGAATTGAGCGGGTGTCATTCTTGCCCGTCATGATTGATGAGCTGTCAGAGCCGGAGATTCTTTCGTCGGAAGATGCACGGTTCGAGGAAATACTAGACTATTTAAACTCGATCTCAGAGGATCAGAAGCTAAAGCTGGAATACGTAGTGGAGAGTGATGAAATTGTTTTGCTGGAGGATTTAATAGATTAGTATTTTGAAAATTTATTTATCGTGTAGGAAATCCACAATAAATTCCCTACACCGCGTAGGTGTAAACTGCGGCTTAAAACAATTAAATTAAAATTAGGGATTGAAAAGGTTAACACAAGGGTAATTTTTTATACCCATTTTCCCAGAAAATTAAGACGGGGAGGAAGGGAATGGACACGCTTGTAGAAACAACATATGGACGTATACGCGGAAAAAAAGAGGGTGGAGTTGTATCGTGGAAGGGAATCCCGTATGCGATGCCCCCAGTAGGGGAATTACGATTCCACCCTCCTCAGCCTCCTAAGCCATGGAGTGGCATTAGGGAGGCCGTAAATTTTGGAGATGCAGCACCACAACCTAAAATGGCAGCAGCATTGTTGCAAAAAAGAGGTATTAGCACAAATGAAGATTGCTTATACCTAAATGTTTGGTCTCCGTCAGCAGATAACAAACGAAGACCGGTGATGTTCTGGATTCATGGTGGCGCCTATTTTCAGGGAACTGGTGCCAATGGAATGTTTAATGGAGAATCCTTTGCAGCTCAAGGCGACATTGTGCTGGTTACCCTAAACTACCGCTTGGGACCTCTTGGGTATTTACAGTTAGCACATTTAGGCGGAGAGGAATTTGCTTTTTCAGGCAATTGCGGGACACTAGATCAAATCGCTGGATTGGAATGGGTCAGGGACAATATTGAGGCTTTTGGTGGAGATCCCAACAAGGTGACGATATTCGGTCAGTCATCCGGCTCTGGGAGTGTCAGTGTGCTTATGGCTTCACCCAAAGCGAAAGGCTTGTTCCATCGTGCAATTTTACAAAGCTGGAGCACGTCCTCAACCGGAAGTATCCCGTTTGCCGAAAAGGTTACAGCACAGTTGCTAAGAGAGGTAGGTATTTCTCCTGATGTGAACGCTATGCATAAGTTGATGGAAATGCCTGCTGACCAACTGGCTCAAGCAACGGTGAAATTACCTTATGTCAGCATTCGCCCGGTGGAAGACGGAATCGTTTTACCCAAAGCGCCGATAAGCATGTTTCAGCAAGGAAGCGTAGACGACATACCGGTCATGGCCGGCTCTACAAGGGATGAATATTGGAAAGCGGCTTTAAATGAGCCTGTATTGAAGCAAACAGATGAGGAAATCATGCTTCATTACTTTCAGGAGCAATTGGGACCTTTTTGGCCGGAAGTATCCCCATATTATCTAAGAGAGGACGAAGCAGGTACAACGCTTTCCGAAAAAATGAAGCGTTTAATGACCTTTCATCGCTATTCTTTTTCAATGATGCAATTGGCAACACAACTTTCCGAGCGTCTTGCACCGACGTGGATTTATAGGTTTGATTGGAGATCCTCCGTTCAAGATGGAAGATTAGGCGCCTGCCATGGGATGGAAGTGCCGTTTGTATTTAATACAATCAATACCCCGGAGGCTAAGGAGAGAGTTGGTGAATCGCCAGACCGGGAAGCCGTTGCCAGACAAGTCCACCAGGCATGGATTGCCTTTGCACGCAACGGTGATCCCAATAATGAGGTGATTCCGCATTGGCCAAGTTACAATGTGCAACATCGACCAACCATGATTTTTAACAGTGAAAGTGATTTAGCTTTTAATCCAGATCAAAAGGAGCGGGAACTGTGGGAAGAAGCTGTGAGGCGACTAGGAATTACCCACATGCCTATGGGGTAACAAATACCTTTACATTAAAGAAGATAATAGAGTTAAAGAAATGAATCTACCAAAAGTAATAAAAAATACCGGGAGGGTTTACTATGTCATATGAATCAATAGAAGCGTTGCGAAGGAAAGGCGGCATTGGCAGAATTCTTCATCACGATTTTGATCCGGTTCTTCCCGAAACGTTTACAAGCTCGCATGAAATTTACAAAGATATTCGACAACGCTGCCCAGTAGCCCATAGCAATGAGTTTGGCGGCTTTTGGGCGTTATTTAAGCATGAGGACGTAGTGAAAGCCCTTGAAGACTATCCTACGTTTACGACGAGTGTGCAAAATGCAGTGCCAAATTTCGCATTTACAGGCGTGCGGCCTCCGTTGCACTTAGACCCGCCTGAACATAGCGTCTATCGCCGCATTATTAACCCGTTTTTTACTAGGGAAAAGATTGATAGTCTTGTACCGTTCATTAAGCGCGATGCTTCACTTTTGCTGCAGACGATGATCGACAAGGGCGAGGGGGATGTTGGGACTGAATACGGGCATATTTTCCCTGCATATGTTTTCGCGGAATTCTTTAACTTATCTGTTGAAATGTCTCGGAAAATCAGATCAGTTATTGGTATTTATGTAGCGGCGATCCACGAACAGGATCATGAAGTCGTTAAATCGCTTAGCGGCGAATTATATGCAATAGCAAATGGCATCATTGAAGAGCGCAAGCAAAATCCGATGGATCCGTCGGAGGATATGACGAGTGCATTTATTAAAGCCATTGAAAAGGGAGAGTCCATACCAGACGATATGCTGCTCGGCACGATTCGCCAATTAATCGTGCTAGGCATGGTGGCCCCTGCCGTATTATTGCCGAGCAGCATCGCCTATCTGGCCATGCATCCCGATATACAGCAAATGTTGCGCGATGATCTAAGCCTGATTCCGGCCGCTGTCGAGGAATTAATTCGACTCAATACGCCGTATCGTGGAATGTCACGTACTCCAACGCGTGATGTCGAAATAAGAGGCCATGAAATCAAGATGCATGAGCCTGTTGCAATCGTCTATGCATCAGCGAACCGCGATGAGGAAGTTTTTCCGGAAAGCGATAAATTTATTATCAATCGTCCGAACATCAATGATCATGTCGCGTTCGGCAGAGGGCCGCATAAATGTCCTGCATCTTATCTCGTTCGCCACATGCTTGGGATTACGCTTGAATATTTGCTCACTCACACGAAGAACTTCGAAGTTAGCGGTGAAATTAAAATGACAAAATGGGCCGAATGGGGCGCACTAAACGTCCCGATTAAATTTGAAGCAAAAGCAAAGTGAATTTGTCCCCAATAGGAATGAGTCCCTTTCTTCGTGATAGGGGCTCAACTGATGAAGTTTCCGTTTTTTTACAAATGATCACATTCTACTAGAATGAAAGAGAGGTGCTTTTCATGGGCAAGCATAAAGAAGTGATAATTTGCGGGATGACACGAACGGAGTATGCAGCAAAAGTAAGAGAATCTCTAAGGCCAAACCCCACTTATTGCAACGAACATATTAAAAGAAAGTGGTTGAATATCCCCTACACCAATTTGCCGAATTCCCAGATGCTTGATGTTTATCTGCCTGAGACAGGAGATGGGCCGTTTCCAGTAGTCATTTATATTCATGGCGGAGGATTTGTAAGAGGTAGTAAAGATGACCATAAGAGTGCAACGATTGCTTTGAATGGTTTAGACCGAGGATATGCGGTGGTCATGATGAACTATACGCTTAGTTTAGACGCTTCCTTTCCGACGCAAATTCATGAGGTCAAAGCAGCGATCCGTTGGGTGAAAGCTAACGCAAGAGATTATCATATCGACCCTGCAAGAATTGGACTCATGGGTGCTTCAGCAGGTGCTCATTTGGCTGCATTGGCAGGAACATCCGGCACGGTAGGGGAGTTAGAAGATAAAAGTTTGGGTAATCCGGAAATGGATACTGTGGTGCAAGCAGTAGCAGTCGATTTTACGCCAGTGAACTTCGCTACTGTAAATGAACAGCTCCTCCGGTTGGGACGTGAAATACCAGATGGCTACAATGCCCCGCAATATTCGAGTGCGCTATACCTTGGGGATTTAATGGAGAAAGTGCCCGAAATTGTAGAACAAACCAATCCCGAAACGTATATTTCTCCATCGTCTCCGCCCTTTTTCATTCAACATGGAACCGAGCACTACATACTACCGCATGATCAATCCATTCACTTGGCTGAACTGCTGGTCGCGAGCATTGGAGAGGAAAAAGTGGAATTATCCCTTCTCCAAGGTGTTGGTGGTGGGGAGGACCCTAACTACTTCATCCAAGAAAATATCATGCGGGAATTTGACTTTTTGGATCGCTTTTTGAAATAAAAGGGGAGGTGCTGCAAATGACAATACAAGACTGGGAGAAAATCATTATTCCGGAGCCGAATGATGAAAACATATTTGATTACTATATTGGACAAATGGCGTTACCTGATCGGTTGAGCAGGAGAACAGGAACACTAGTGGAAGCCATGAAGCATACATGGTATGAGTACGTGCCAAGTTGGTATAACGGTGAGAAGGCCTTGCCTCTTGTTGTTTCATTGCATGGAGCATCAGGTACTGGCCATCACCAAGCCAGGAGTACCGGGTGGCATTTAGTCGCAGAGCGGGATGGACTGATGGTCATTTTTCCGAATTCCTCGACCAATATCGATACCGCCAGAAATCCGAACAACCGCTGGGACAATCAATGGGATGGAACCGATATGAATTATTTAAAGGCATTGATCGAACATGTGGTATCTGAATACAACATTGATGATTCCCGCATTTATATGCACGGCATCTCCAACGGTGACATGATGTCCCTGCAGTTTGCCCTCAAACATGGCGAGGTGCTGGCCGGACTGGCCAGCGGAATTGGCCCCACTCCTTGGCGGAATTTTGAGAAGGGCGATATTTTCAAGCCGGAGAAGCCACTACCTGTCTATCAATGGCGAGGGGAACAGGATTTGATTGTGCCCGGGATTCAAAGAGAAGAAGGCGGTGATCCGTCGATTCGCGATGATTTGAATGAGTTTAATAAGCAATTGTGGATAGAAATTGGCGGCCACGAGCACATTCCCCAAATCCGCATTCGCGGTAGGGACAATTTGGAAATTTACCGTGGAGGAAGTGTACCCTTTTTCTATAATGAAGTGAAGGATGCTCCGCATCAGACCGATGTTTATGCGGCAGATGTGATGTGGCGGGAGATGCTCAGCGGCTGTCACCGAGGTTCAGATGGAGAAATCGTTTCGAATAAACCCCTAGATCCACCTGAGGGAGATAAAAACGCGGTGGCCATTGTATTGGGAACGAATAAAGCTTTCATAGACAATGAGGTGTATGTCCTAAAGCAAGGTGGACCTGTAATGATCGGAAGCAGTATGTATGTGCCGGTACAGTTTTTGGGGCAAGCATTCGGCGCCGAAGTAGAACTCGTTGGGGAAGGAAAACAGGCAGTTGTCCGGACCGAAGATGGTACTACCATCGGATTCTCGCATGGGAATTCATCCGTTACAGTGAACAATCGCATTACGCTTTTGGATCAAAAGATGGAATTTAAGGACGACATGCTGATGATTCCGGTTCAAACGGTTTGCGAGAAGCTTTTCCACAAAAATATATCCTGCAATTCCTTTGTTGCTTATATATCGGACCATCGTGCTGAACTAAGCAGGGGTATTGCGCGAACTTTACAGAGAATATTGAAATCATAATTGACTTAATCAGCTATTGGGAATGAGTGTGCCAAGAGTAATTCTTGGCACTAACAATTTCTTTTTGGAGGTAGTGATGAAAAACTATTATGAAGCATTTATATCAGTAGCAGGTCAAAAGATATCCCGACCCGGCGAGTATCAGGGTTACTCTGAAATGAAATATGATGGTTTCAAACGTTTTTCGCAATATGTCACGATGAGGGATGGTGTGAAAATCGCTGTAGATTATTATCGGCCGACCATGAACGGGGAGGTTGTTGAAACCCCGCTGCCAGTGATATGGCGATTTACTCCTTATGGACGAATAAAATACCACGAAGATGGCAGAACTCTAAAATATACCACAGCTTTCACTGGTGATGGTATCCATGAGCGTAAGTTAGGGGATGAAAAGGATAATTATTGCCAGGGACTTTCTGATAGCGAACCTGATACGCTGCATGAATTGATGTTAAAAGTGTTCACGGCGCATGGATATATCGTTGCGCAGGCAGATGTGCGCGGCAAATTTGCTTCTTTTGGTACGCTCCCCTGTATTAATCCGGGTCAGGTAGAAGCGGATGATGGATATGAAATCAATGAATGGCTTGCAACACAGCCATGGTGTAACGGTAAAACAGGGATGTACGGCTCTTCTTATACGGGTCAAACTCAGCTTGAGGCAATCAGGACGAAGCCCCCTCATCTTAAAGCAGCTGTGGTATGCATGACAGATTACGACAAATATGATGGCTGGGTTCGAGGCGGAATTCCTAGAGGCGGCGATGCTCCTATGCAAGTTGATGATGAAATTAATTTGGCCGTGCCTGTCGATGAAGATGTAGATGGATCTTTACTTCGTGCAGCTATTGAACAGCATAGACATAATAGTAAATTTACGTTGCCGCCAGATGAGACGACCCCACCTATAGAGCCGCAATATACTTATAATCGGCTTCCTTACCGTGATAGTTTTAGCACGTTGACCGATAATCGTTATTGGGTTGATACGAGTGCAAGCACATATAAAGATGCGATTAATGAATCTGGTGTAGCAATCTATTTAATTGGCGGCTGGTTTGACGTATTCCGCCGGGATACTCTTGTGACTTACAATAATCTCTCGGGACCTAGAAAGATGATTGTTGGTCCATGGTTTCATACACGCCCAAAACTAGAAGTGAATCTATTAATTGAGCATTTGCGTTTCTACGACTTTTGGTTAAAAGATATTGAAAATGGTGTGATGGACGAACACCCTATTTATTACAAAACAGTCAATAATGAATGGCAGTTTGAAAAGGAATGGCCGCCTGCCAATTTGTATAACAAAAGTCTGTTTCTTGGGGAAGAATCCCTTGTAGATGAGGCGCCTTCCATCGAAGGTGAAAGTGACCAATATATGGCGGACTACACCATAACAGATTTGGAGGAAAGTCTATTCCCAAAGGAGCTTGAAACGAAAGGAATGACGTTTACCACGGAAGCGCTGTCAGAGGATTTGGTTGTAACCGGCCATGCATTAGCAAATCTCTGGATCTCCTCAACAGGAACAGATAGTGACCTCTTTGTTTTCCTCATTGATGTAGATGAACAGGGAAAAAGTACAACGGTTACCAATGGAATTCTTCGTGCATCAATGAGACAGACTGAAATTCCACCGTATAATTTTAACGGTCTCCCATGGCATCCATGTCGAAAGGAGGATGTGCAAAAACTAAAGCCAGGGATACCTGTAAAAATGGTCATTGATTTCTTGCCAACGTCTTATATGTTCAAAAAGGGGCACCGTATCCGTCTAGCCATTACCACATCCTTGCAGCGATACTTCTTTCATCAGGAAGAACCGGTGCCACAAATAACGATTTATCGCAATGCGATTTATCCTTCATACATTACCCTACCCTTAGATAAACAATAGAAAAAGTGAAGAAAGGAATGACTTTAATTGGAAGTAAAACCACAACCATGTACCAATAATTGGCGAAATATTATTCCTCCGGAAGGCATTATCAAATATAAGCAAATGATAGACGGATGGTACCGCACATGGCAGGAGTATGTACCGTCTTGTTACGATGGAAGCGTTCCGGTTCCGCTTGTCATCACAGTAGCAGGCGCTGCTCATCATAATGCAGATAAATATACAGCATGGCCAATGATTGCAGAAAGGGAAAACTTTATTGTTCTTTATCCGCATTGCTTGATTGAAGGAATTAAGTATAATCTCTGGCGTGACTACGATGGTGACGGAGATATGCCTGACGATATTGCTTATTTTGACGCATTAATTGAAATGATGAAGGAAAAATACAATATTGATGATGAGCGGATTTATATGCAGGGACAGTCTAATGGGGATATGATGACGAGTACCTATATCTTTGAACGAGGATATAAACTGGCTGCCGCCGCTCCACTCAATGGCCCGGCTGGAGCATACCGCTTTGTATCCCCTGAAACAGGTGAGATTATCCGGGCTCCAGAATACGAGCTTCCGATCATTCGTTGCCATGGTTCTGAGGATGTTGGTGGTCCGATGGGAAAAAGGAGTGGAAAAACATCTGTTATTGTTCCCGAAGTGGAACGGCATATAACGGAAGAAGAACGTGCCAATAAGTTTCGCGCTCATCAGATGATTCATCTTTACCTTTGGCGGGAAACGAACAGATGTACTTCATTACCCAAATTAAGTATGCGGGGAAGATATAGCTGGTTGCATTATGAAGGAGACCCCTGTGACCTAATCTATTATATAGTAGAAAAAGGAGAACACGGACCTTATCACGACATGGCAGACTATATTTGGACTTATTTCTTTAGCGGATATAAAAGAGTAAACGGAAAGATTATTCGTACAGAGCCCAATGATAAGGTAGAGCCGGATCAAGGAACAATAGCTCTGGCAGATGGTGCCTCTAAGGCCTATATAGACAATAAGCTGGTAGATATGGATGAAGAGGGACGCAAAACAAGATTAATAGATGGTGTTTATTATGTACCGGTACGATTCCTTGAAAAAGCATTTCAGGTTACGGTGGAGATGTATCATGATGAAGAAGCCGCAGTGATAAGTTGGGGCCCTAATCAATTGCAACTAGCTATGGGAAATAGAGCGGTCGTATTAAATAATAGGTTGAGAGATATCAACCGTACATTGTATTTTGACAATTCTCTCTATGTGCCTATCTCGGATCTTGCTGAGTTGATGTTTGGTTTGAAATCGGCAGCGGGTCGTGGCGCTTGCTATATAAGCCAGCATGGAGGAGAAATGTCCTTTGACTTCGCATATATAATTCGAGAATTGTTGGGAACGGAAAAAATATACACTCCACTAGATTGCTATAATCTAGAAGTAAGTCTAATAAAAGAATTAGATTTGGAACAAGATGAGGCTAGATTTAGAGAATACATGAAAAGGTATAAAGCTGAGAATGGGATAGACTTATAGCTGAATGTTGATTTCACTGTTATTCAAAAATAAACGGAAAAATTCCGGTTTATAAGAGAAGGGGGAGGAGCGACTGTATGATGACTATTGAGCAGATTGCTGCGTTGCTGGCAGAGAGGGTGGTTCCCGGAGAAATCCCCGATATAGTGAAGCCGGTATGTATCGTTACTGGGGATAATTATCAGATGGGATTTCAATACGGGCAGCAGTTGCAGAAAAATATTCGCACCCGTACGCTGCATCTGGCAGCCAGACTGATGGCAGCACGGCCCAACGTAGATATCATTGCTGATGCATACCGCTATGAAGAAATTTTAAGAACACAATCGCCTGAGCTAATCGAAATGTTCAAAGGAACAGCGGAAGGGGCAGATCTACCTTATGAAGCCATATTGGTTTATACGATTCTCAATTTGGCTCAAGCTTCTCCTAATCAGTGCAGCACCATCTCGGCCTGGGGTAGTGCCGCATTGGACGGACATTTAATCGCCGGCTGCAATGCGGATGGAGCAGCCTTTACCCACACGTCCTATGAACCGACTCTGGTGATGTATCCCAATGAGGGCAATGTCAGCGTTAACAACGGAGGATATAATAGTAATTTTGCAATGAACAATAAGGGCCTAGTGATCCTCGCATCCAACGGCGGCTGGAACGGCCGTAAGGATGATAGAGGCATTGGGACGCCTTCTGTATTGCCTGCCATGCACCTGAACTGGTGCTGTTCCAACGCAAAAGAAGCCGTGGAGCGGTACACCCTGCACTCAGCACCCATCAGCGCAGCAGAAAACTTGCATTGCGCCGATATCAGCGGCGATGCCTTCCTGATTGAGGCAACACATGCCCATTATTATGTACGCAGACCGGGGGAACACGGCGAAAAGGATTACCTGCTAGCCACCAATTTCTTTCTCAGTGAAGAAATGCAGTCTTCAAAACCTGCATCCAACGCCAGCTACATCAATGCCCAATTTAGATACCGCACAGAGGATAAGCTTCTGAAGGGAAATTACGGCAAAATTACCTTGGAAACGATCGACGGCATTTTGTCCAGTCGCGATTACTATGATGGAGAAAAGTGGGTGAAGGACGTCTGGGATGAAGAATACAGCAAATGGACACCGGAAAAGCGTAGTCACAGGAATGCTACCTACATGCAGTGTCTAGCGGACCCGGAACGAAGGACGGCGTACATCCGGCAGGGACAGAGCTGTGTCACTAGTTCCGGCATGCCTGGCTCAACAGGGAAATTCAGCAGGCTGGTTTTAAAGGACACCCCACTTGCCATGGTGATGGATGCGGAAGAGGAGGCAAAACGACAGGTGTTCAGTCTTAGTGAGAGACTGGAAACAGGCAGGCTGGCGATGGACTGGTCGGTGGAGCGCAGGATGAACGAAGCCAAACGCTGCGTCTGGGAAGGGTCCACCCAAATGGCAAGAGCCTTGGCCTTCGGGAATGATATTAACCAGTACATGTTGAACCTTGGAAAAGCTGCTACCAGTTTCAGTAAAGCGCAGGTTCTTGCAAACATATAGAGAGTCCTTGGACTTTTCTATCTACTAGACAAACAATCCCTCGTTTTCGATAGTCACTGCTGGAAACCACGGAAGAATAAATTTATTGAATTTTTTCCTACATGGTGTAGGAAGACGGAACCTTAGGGTTTGACTATAATTTAATAGAGATAAAGAATCTATCACAGGATACTGTAAAAATATGAGTGACGGAAGGAGAAAGGATTCATGTCCATTCTAAAATTAAAAAATATCCAATTGTCGTATGACGAATTTGGTACAGGGGATAGATATTTGCTTGTTGCTCAGCAATTTGTAAATAACAAGCTTCATTACTCGATCGACTTGGCCGAGCAGGGGTTCCATGTATTTAATATTCAAATCCGTGGCTATGGTGAGTCTACTCCGATTCTGGAAGATTTAGGCGACACTTGGTACGACGTCTGGGCGCAGGATGTATGCGATTTTGCCGACGCAATGGGAATAGAAAAGTTTTTCTACTCAGGTTATTCCCATGGAGCAGGAATTGGATGGCATATTTGCATGAATCACCCTGAGAGGCTTCTCGGCTTTTTCCCAATCGTAGGAGGTCCCCATTCGAAGGACGGACAGGAGACTGGAGCAGCCCGGATGGCCACAATCATAGCAGCCGAAAGTCCTGAAACATGGCTTCCTTACGCTGAGAAAAAGGCAGAGGGGAGCGGAGCTGTCTTTAAGAGAATAATAGAAAATGCAGAAGATGAGGAAATGAAAGAGAGAGCGAAGGCGGCATATGAGCAGACGAGATCTTTTTGGATCAACATGCCAAGAGAAGCAGCCATCCTGAATCCGAGAAAGCCCTATCCTAAGGTGAAAACAGAAGAAGAGTTGATTAAGATTTTGAAGACTATTAAAATTCCTACCCTTATGATTGGTGGCATGAAGGATGACATCAGTACTCCTGCTAACATGATCCGTTCTTGCGAGGCTGTAGAGAATTCCAAATTGGTCATGTATGCAGGTGCGACCCATAGCGCCCTGGGGCAGGAACGCCGTGAGGAGATTGTAGAGGATATCCTGCAATTCGGTAGGCAAAGGGGCCTGTTCTAAAGCATCTAGGAAAAGGGAGAGGTGGAAGCATTGACCGGAAAAATAAGTGATAACTTATGAAAGATACATTATGGACAAAAGAGTTTATTCTATTAATTATGGCAAATTCACTCGCAGTTTGTTCCTTTCAGCTTCTATTCCCGACACTTCCTGTATTTTTATCTGAACATGGGAACAACAGTCAAGAGGTTGGAATTGTGATGGGGATTTTTACTTTATCCGCTGTATTGGTCCGACCTTTTACTGCAGTGGGTTCAAGAAGGTGGGGGAAGAAAGTCTTTCTAAATGTTGGTCAATTGATCAGCTTGTTGGCTATTTGTACCTATATACTCGGGGTTACGTTCTTCTCTGCTTTAAGCATTCGTATCATTCACGGCATTGGATTTGGCATTTCCACGACCTTATTTGCGGTTATTCTCGCAGATCTTACTCCAAGCGTACGCAGGGGCGAAAGCATTGGTTACCTTGGGTTCGGTATTGCTGTTACCTCTTCGTTAGCCCCATTTTTGGGGCTATGGGTGTTCAATGGATTCGGTCCAATTTATTTGTTCTCCGTAACGGCTTTAGCACTGCTTCTATCCATGTTATGTGTGGTGTTTATCTCAAAGCCAGTTCCTGTTGACCCGCCGGACAGTAATTCCTCAAGAAACGTTTTTGGGAGTCTAATTGAAAAAACAGCAGTATTTCCTGCGTTTCTTGCCTTCCTTTTAGGACTCTGTTTTGGGAGTGTTATGAGCTTTATGGCATTATTTGGAAAGGAAATTGATATTTCCAATGTTGGTTGGTTCTTTTTCGCAAACATTATTGGCTCCTTTTCTGCAAGATTAATTGCCGGTAGAGTTTTCGATCGCAAAGGGCCTGCGTTTACGATCATTCCTGGAGCTATTATGGGAACCATGGGATTAGTTCTATTATCACAAACTACATCCACCTATCAATTAATCCTCTCAGCAGTCCTCTATGGATTAGGTTCAGGTTCCATTCTACCATCCTTGCAGGCGTGGATTATGAACATGGTTGCATCAAACCGCCGAACAGAGGCAACCGCAATGTTTTATAACTCATTTGATATCGGGATTGGCGGGGGTGCTGTAATCCTTGGATTCTTGGCGTCCGTTAGCAGCTATTCCTTCATGTATTTTTGCACAGCGGTTATTATGTTCAGTTTACTGGTTATCTACGTATGTTCGAAGCTGAGGAAAAAAAGGAGTAACCACTCTATAGAAATGAAATCGTATTAAATATAGAAGATTTATATTTAGTTTCCTAATTAATTTCATTTTAAGATGTTACCAAATTAATTGGAATAAGTATGGATGGGAGAACTGAACGATCCTTACAAATTATTTAAAAAAGGGGGTACTCCTTTGTCTAACTCAGAACCTGTTCAAAAACTAAAGCCAGCAGTGGATCCAAAAAAACTTAGGGAAAAATATAACATGGAAGACGTCCTAGGAAATATTCCACCGATGCCCGTTCCTAAAAACTTAGAACGTAAAAGTGGAATAATCAGCGGGAACCTTCATACATGGTACGAATATGTCCCATCATCCTATTATAAAAGTGATTTAGCTGTACCTTTGCTGGTAAGTTTGCATGGCGGGGGCAATAATGGGGAGGGCGCCGCCAAAGCCACCACATTTACAACCATTGCCGACAGGGAAAATTTCATTATTCTATATCCTGAGGCCACATTTTCTTATGAAGATGAAGATGGGCGACACCACGAATGGAACGCTTTTTATATGAATAACAAGTCTGAGGATGAAACTTATTGGCTTAAGTTGCTGATTGAAAAAATATGTAATGACTATCGGATCGATCGTTCCCGAATCTATTTA
This sequence comes from Neobacillus canaveralius, assembly GCF_047237705.1. Classification (NCBI taxonomy): domain Bacteria; kingdom Bacillati; phylum Bacillota; class Bacilli; order Caryophanales; family Bacillaceae; genus Neobacillus; species Neobacillus canaveralius. Next base: position 2,589,352 of record NZ_JBDFLL010000001.1, read on the forward strand.
ACAGGCCATTCAAATGGAGATCAAATGGCACTTCAGCTTGCCGTAACTTATCCAGAACTGTTTGCGGCCTGTGCCGGGCTAAATGGCCCAACCCATCCCGATAAAATCGTGGACATGGCTGGGAACAGAATGAAACCAAGTATTCCGCTTCCATATTTACGTTGGAATGGGGAAAGGGACCCCCTTGGTGGCGGAGATTTGACTCGTACACAAGTAAACCAATTGCTAAACAAATATTGGATCGAAATCAATGGCTGTACAACAAACCCTCAATTTCACCTCGATGGAAAACTTAATACAATCATCTATCAAAGTGATTGCGGTGCGGAGGTCCGCTTTGTTGAATATAAGGGAGGACCCCATCGTTTAAATATCGAATTAGCAAGTGTTGTCTGGTATGGATTTTTTTGCCATTTTGCACGCGGGTTGGATGGATCTGTCATCGTATTGAATCGTTTTGATCATCCACCTTCTAATATCTTTACGGCTGCACTGGTTGATGGTAGTAGTCATGCAATGGTTAAAGGAAACATAATTAAGCTAGACCCAAGAAAGCTAACTGTTGCTGCCCTCACTATAGAGAAATGCCTATATACACCTATCCATTTCATTGCTGATATCTTTGGAGCAAATGTTGAATGGAATCAAGAGCTTTGTCAGGCAACACTTATATATAAAGAAAAAAATTGTCAAATAACAGCTGAACATCCTGCTTTATGGGTGGATCATAAAGTATTTCCATTTGAGGTGACCCCGAAAATGATTGAAGGCAGTCTTTGGGTCCCTGTCCAAGAGTTGGCAGAAAGATTTTTTGAAAAGAAAGTCTCGATAGCAGAAGGAGTAGTATATATATCCGACTGGGATACCGAGATCAGTAACAGCATTGTTCATGAGATTAAGAAAATGATTGTTTAGGATGTATTAGGTGCATAAATTGACATTTACATTAGACGTTTCACCAAAAGTAAAGTGCCGAAGGAGACCTAAATGCTAGAGTTATATTTAAAAAGGCCATACGAATTGGAGTTAAGAGAAAGTCATCCTTCCGATTTTTTGCAGGAAGGTGACGTGAAAATTAGGTTGGTTTACGGTGGAATTTGTGGCTCTGACCTTCGAGTATTTCAGGGGAAATTAGCTCATGCTTCTTACCCGATAAGGCCGGGCCATGAGTTGGTTGGAACAATCATAGAGGCTGGAAAAGCGGCACCTTATAAAGTAGGAACGAGAGTGGTCGTTTTCCCTAACAGCTTTTGCGGAGAATGTGATTTGTGTCTAAAGGGGAAAACCAATATATGCCGACATAAGAAGTCAATTGGAGTCAATGCAGATGGTGGATTTTCCGAAGCAATGACAATTTCAGCCAAGTATGTTTTTCCGATTCCAGAAGATTTAACGGATGAGAGAGCCATTTTAATTGAACCGTTTGCAGTCGTGGTCCATGCGCTAAAAAAAGTGGTTCTGAATAAGGATACAACGGTTGCCGTAGTAGGCTCTGGAAATGAGGGAATGTTAGCAGTGATTTTGGCTAATTACTTGGGTGCTAAAGTCACAGCGATTGACATTAATCCTATGAAGCGTGAAATGGTGAGAAAATTAGCAGATATTAAAGCAATAGCTCCTGATGAAGTTGGGGATGAGAAATATGATGTGGTAATAGAAGCTGCTGGAGCAAAATCAGCTGTAGAACAGACGACCAGGATGGTCCGCTCTGGCGGTGCTGTTGTCTTGATTGGGATGATTCCTGAAGCAGAGTTACCGATTGTGGATATTGTAAGAAATGAAATTACATTATATGGGAGTATCATTTACACGTATCCTGATGACTTTCTAGTTAGTATGGAATATTTAAGAGATTTAAGTCTAAATATAGATCCTATCATTACAAAGATATTACCCTGGACTGAATATCAAAGAGCATATGAAATGGCTTTATCTGGAAATCAAGGTAAAGTTGTTCTTGATTTTAAGTGAGCTTGGCTGAGAAATACATACAAAAAATTGAAAAAAGCTAACAAGTTGGGACAAATTTTTCACCTTGTTAGCTTTTTTTTATATCTGTATCCACAAATTTAATGAATTTCTTATTGATTTTTAGTACATCTTGTACGTATTTTTTTATATTTCCTTCACCTATAATGAGGTTACAAATATTCAGAACATTCATAAACATCGCTATCTAATTTTGTTGGAAGTGTTTCTACTAATTTATTGCGTCTAAGTTGAAAGCGATTACATTACTAGGGGTTAGCTTCAAGATTTCTATTAACTTAATTAGATTATGGAGGTGTAAGTTGGTTAGCACAAGGATTTAAATAGAATGCAATTCCAACAAAGGAAATGAGTTCTATCTATTAGAAAAATTAAAAAGGGGATTGATTATGAAAAAGATCGTTAAGAAGTTCAGTTCTTTTGGTTTAATTTCCGCACTCGTTTTTGGCTTAGCCGCCTGCAATACTGAAAGCTCTGGCGGAAGCGGTGGTGAAGGTGGAAAAGCCGGGGAAGAGGTCATTAAGATCGGTGCTATTTTTGCAGAAACTGGTCCGGCTTCAACTCTAGGAAAAACTCAAGCTAATTATGTGAAGCTCCTCCAAAAACAATTAGATGAGGAAGGTCCTATTGACGGAAAGAAAATTGAAATTGTGATGCAGGATTACGAAACAGATGATACAAAAGCAGTAATTGCTGCAGATAAATTAATTTCTGAGGAAGTGGTTGCTGTTGTCGGTGCCACTCAAGCCAGTACGTCCATGGCAATCTTACCTAAGATTTCTGGTGCAGGAATTCCACTTATGACGGTTGCTCCGGTAAATCCTGAAGCTAAAAACATTTATCAAATGGCACCTAGCAATTTAACCAGCTCTAACCTGATCGTAGAATTTTTAAAAGAAAATAAGATTACGAAAGTAGCATGGATTAATGCACGAGATGGTTTTGGGGTAGATGGTCTTCCAGCATTTGAAAAGGTTGCAAAAGAGAATAAGATTGAGATTGTTGCTCATGAAGAATTCGATGCCACGGCTACAGATATGACTGTACAATTAACCAATGTTCGTAAAGAGAATCCAGAAGCTGTGATTGTTTGGTCAAGAACTCCAGGTGCAGGGATTGTTGCCCGTAATTTTAAATCACTTGGTTTTGACATACCGATGATCCAATCATCTGCAGCGGCAAATCAGGGCTACTTAGATCAAGTGAAGGATAACAATGAAAACCTCTTTGTCATTGGAAGCAAATTAAGTGTTGTAGATCAATTAACTGACAGTGAACAGAAGGATCGTTTAAAGCAGTTCCGTGAAGATTACACTGCAATGTTTAACAGTGAACCTGACAACTTTACAGCACATGCTGCAGATGGTTTCCATCTAATCATTGAAGCAATAAAAGCAGGGAACACAACCTCTGAAGAGATTCATAATTACTTAAAAAAAGAAGTAAGCGAGTATCCTGGTCTTACAGGTACCTTTGAATTAAAGTCTGATTATGTAGGCCCTCATGAAGATGGATTCGCTGTTCTAGGTATTGACAATAACAATTGGAAGTATAGTGAATAAAATACCAAATCAAAAGAGGTCACTTTTAAAGAATAGATGAACCAATGGCAGAATCTTCGGTTTCTGCCATTGGCATTAAGAAAGGAGTTCGTTCATGGATTTACTCATGCAATATATCGTAACGGGGTTAACCGTCGGAAGTATTTATGCCTTACTAGCGATTGGATTTGTCACCATCTATAACATTACTGGAATACTAAACTTCGCACAGGGTGAATTTGCCATGATTGGGGCAATGACTTGCATCACTTTAGTCAATTCTGGATTACCTATGTTTGCAGCTATCATTCTGGCGATTTTGATTACGGCAGCTATAGGGCTGATTGTGGAGAGAACAGCCATTCTCCACGCCAGGAATACATCTGTTATTATTTTAATCATTATCACCATCGGATTATCGACCTTCCTAAAAGGAATGGGCCTTATCGTATGGGGAACGAATCCAAAACAGCTTGCTCCAATCATACAAGCAGATCCAATTCAATTTATGGGTGCCGTTATTAATCCTCAAAGTATTTTCATTTTTATTATTCTATTTATCCTTCTAGCACTTTTATACGTATTCTTTGAAAAAACATATATTGGCACTGCTTTAAGGGCAAGTGAGAAAAATCCACGGGCTGCAAAGTTGATGGGGATCAATACGAGCACTATGTCGGCTTTGGCGTTTACACTGGCCGCAGCATTAGGTGCAGTTGCCGGTATCATGATCACCCCAATCACTGATGCGACGTATGAAATGGGATTTCTTATCGGAGTGAAAGGATTTGTAGGAATGGTTATTGGCGGCATGCATAGCATTCCGGGAGCGGTTGCCGGCGCTTTAATTGTTGGATTGTTGGAAACATTTTCGGGCGCGTATATTTCTACCTTTTATAGTGATGCGATTATGTTCACCGTATTAATCTTAGTCTTATTTTTAAAACCTAATGGGATATTTGCTAGAGCTTCCGGTGAAAGAGTTTAATAGGAGGGAATTCCGATGTCGAAACTAGAAAATGTGTTATATGGGAGTCGATTAAAACCTCTCCTATTTTTAAGTGCACTTGTTCTGATCTTACCATTAGTGGTGAAGTCGCAATATATTTTTACGATCTTAATATTAATTGGAATTTATTCCATTGTTACAATTGGTTTATGTCTTTTAATCGGTTATGCAGGACAAATCTCACTCGGACATGCTGCCTTCTTTGGAATTGGGGCCTACACATCCGGAATCCTGACTGTAAGCTATCAGGTTTCTCCCTGGAGTGCAATGGTCATTGGAATGGTTATAACTTTTTTCATTGCTTATATCATTGGTATCCCGATTTTAAAGCTTAAAGGACATTTCCTAGCACTAGCTACCCTTGGAATAAATATTATCTTCTTTATTATCATATTAGGTCTGAACGAGTGGACGGGAGGGGCTGCGGGGTTAATTGGTATTCCAACCCTATCTTTATTTGGGCTTTCACTGACTGATAAAGTAGTCTTTTACTTCTTTGTGTGGATTGCTGCTTTACTAGTGTTGCTATTGTCTTTAAATATTGTTCGCTCTCATGTTGGCAGGGTGCTTAGGAGTATTCATGATAGTGAAATTGCAACAGAGACACTTGGAGTCCAAGTTTCCAAATATAAAGTTGCGATCTTTGCCTTAAGTGCTGCCTTTGCTTCGCTGGCTGGAAGTATTTATGCACATTATATTACCTTTGTAGCGCCGCCAACCTTTTATATTACCAAATCGATTCTCTTTTTGATTATGGTCATGGTAGGAGGAGCAAGTTCTGTATGGGGTGCGCTGTTAGGTACCACCATTATAATGTTTTTAAATGAAATCATTCGGTTTGTCGGACATACGTATTTTGGAATCAGTGGTGAGGTCGAAATCGTTGTTTACGGTTTAATCATTGTTTTAATCATGATGTATTTGCCAAAAGGGCTGATATCTGTTATTGCTCAACCTTTTCAAAAACTTAAACATAAAAAACATCTACCTGCGAAAACACCTAAAGATATGATTTCTCAAAAAGGAGTATAACCATGTCTAAATTACTTGAGGTAAAGGAATTAACGAAACAATTTGGTGGGGTTGTTGCTGTTTCCGATGTAAGTTTTGAGGTGGGAGAAGGAGAAATCGTGGCAGTGATTGGACCAAACGGAGCTGGGAAAACAACTTTATTTAATATGATTTCTTGCTTTCTTTCCCCATCACGAGGAGAGGTATATTATAAAGAGAAAAAGCTGACAGGAAAAAGGATTCCGGAATTAGCAGCTTTAGGATTGTCGAGAACTTTTCAGAACTTACAGATATTTCACAATATGACGGTACTGGAAAACGTGATGATGGGGGCACATGTCAAGCTGAAAACCAATGTCCTCAATGCGGCATTTAGACTGCCAAGAATTCGAAGAGATGAAAAACTAGCCTATGAATTGGCATTAGAGGTTATTAATCTAGTAGGCTTAGAGGATCTAATGTTTGAAAAGGCCGGACAGTTATCCTATGGACTTCAAAAACAATTGGAATTTGCAAGAGCGATCGTTTATGGACCGGATCTGATTATGCTGGATGAGCCGATGGCAGGGTTAAACGATTCCGAAACTAATAAGATTGCGGGCTATATTCAAGAGTTAAAAAGGAAAGGAACTTCCTTTTTATTTGTTGAACATAAAATGGCGACTGTTATGGAACTTGCAGACCGCATTGTTGTCCTTGACTTTGGGAAAAACATTGCGGAAGGGACCCCTGAAGAAATTCAACAAAATCCAAAGGTTATTGCGGCCTATTTAGGGGAGGAGGTTGTGTAATGCTAGTAGTACAAGGGTTATGCACCCATATTGGAAAAATACAAATCCTTCATGATATTGACTTTGAGGTTAACAAAGGAGAAATTGTCTCGATTATCGGGGCCAACGGAGCGGGAAAGAGTACTTTATTAAATACATTAGCTGGTTTATATCGGCCAACAGCAGGTACTGTAACACTCGATGGCGAAGTAATAAGTGGTAACCAAGCCTTTAAGGTTGTAAAAAAAGGATTAAGCCTAGTACCTGAGGGGAGACAAATCTTTTCTAATCTTACCGTTAAGGAAAATTTAATGCTCGGTATGTTCTCAAAATATTATAAAGAGAAGAAGCTGGTGAATGTAAACTTAACGAAAATACTAGATATGTTTCCAGGCTTGAAAAAGCATTTAAATAATCTAGCTGGTAATTTAAGTGGCGGTGAGCAGCAAATGTTAGCGATTGGGAGAGGGTTAATGTCTAATCCAAAAATTATTTTACTTGATGAACCGTCTATGGGTCTTGCTCCCAAAATCGTAAACGAAATACTAGATACACTAGTAATTATTAAAGAAGATCTTGGGACCATGGTAATTTTAGTAGAGCAAAATGTTAAAGCGGCACTAAAGGTTTCCGACAAAGCCTATGTCCTTGATCAAGGGAAAATTATTTTAAATGGAACAAGAGAGGAAATCAGTGCTAATCCTCAGGTAATGTCAGCCTATTTAGGTATTAAGACTGCTGGAGCATAACTACATAGAAACTGGAGGTTGTAAAACATGAAAGCAAAATCTATTAATCCTAACAACGTGATTGATAATAGTAAATTTCATTCCTATCATTTTTGGCTTGTTTTTTGGATGTTTCTCGTCATTATGTTTGATGGATATGATGTGGTAATTTACGGTGCATCCGTTCCTTCCCTTATAAAGGAATGGGGAATAACTGACGTCATGGCTGGAGCAATTGGAAGTTATACCGTAATTGGTACCGCACTTGGTGCGATAATGTTTGGAATGGCAGCAGATAAATTCGGTCGTAAGAACATTATCCTCTTAACAACCATCTTATTTAGTTTTTTTACATTCCTTTCTGGTCTTGCGAATGACCCTGTTACATTTACGGTGTTCCGTGTGATTGCTGGTATAGGCTTGGGTGGAGTGATGCCGAATGTTATTGCATTAACCACTGAATTTGCTCCAAAACGTATCCGTTCTGCAGTAGTATCTTTTGTGTTCTGCGGTTATTCAATAGGGGCAATAATAGCTGCTTTAACAAGTCGTTCTCTTCTTCCAACTGTAGGTTGGGAACCTGTTTACTTAATGGCGGGGTTTCCGTTATTGCTCCTTCCATTTATGTGGAGAAGTATACCTGAATCAATTGGATTTCTAATAGAGAAAGGAAAAGAAGAGAAAGCTAAACAAATTCTCTCTAAAATCGATTCTACTCTGAATATGAATGCTGCGATTCACGTTGAAAAACAGCAAATAAAGGTACCAGGTTCTCCTGTTATCAAATTATTTGAAGAAAAACGTGCATTGAGTACGTTGATGTTTTGGGTTTCATGTTTTAGCGCATTTGTCCTTATTTATTCTATGAATACCTGGTTACCTCGCCTCATGATGCAGTCGGGCTATGATCTTAGCTCAAGCCTTACATTTACAGCCGTTATGCAAGTAGGGGCGATCGCAGGTACATTAATTTTTGGTCGTCTAGTAGACAAATGGGGCTTTAAGAAAGTTCTTGTTCCCCTCTTTTTCTGTGGAGCGATTGCACTTTCATTAATCGGGTTTACCAAAAGTACAATGCTTGCATTTATCTACATTTCGGTGATCGGTGCCTCATCTGTAGGCGTACAAAATATGTCCAATGCCTTTGTCTCACAGTATTACCCTTTCAAAATGCGCTCAACAGCAATAGGCAGTACGATGGCCTTTGGTAGATTGGGAGGAATCGTTGCCCCTATATTTGTTGGAGTGTTACTCTCGATGAACTTAATGCCTCAATTTAACTTTGCCGCAATTGCGACGGCTGCTGTACTTGGCGGCATTGCGATGTTATGCGTTCAAGAAAAACATGGAGATTATCAAAAGGGAAGAAAAGCTGAGCATGATGAAAATTTAAAAATGGCAAAATAATAGTATTGAATCCCGGGAGTTTCCCTCGGGATTTGTCTAATTATTAGGAAAATAAAATGTTTTTTGTCTATAAATAGATTAAAATAAGAGGGGAAAGTGAAATTATGGATGAGGGGAAATGGGTTATGCCGTACATTGACAAGGATAAACTAATGAAAAAATTAGAAAACCATTTACGCTCTACAGCCAGACAACTGATTAAATTTGATACCGAAGATGAAGTTCTCCAATATTTAACAGCCGTCTTCCATTCGGAACTTTATTGTGATTTTGTCGGTGTGATACTTAATGAATCTGAGAATTTTGTACCCAAAGCATGGAGTGGAAACCTGCCTGCGGTGACAAATTCTTTTCCTTTAGATATACATAAATGTTCTCCGAAGCTTCTTCGGCAGAGTTTGACAAATGAACGTGCAGACTTCCCAGAAATCTGCCAACTTTCAAAAGTACTTAAAGATGCGAAGGTTAATACTTGGTTTACTGTGCCTCTTTATGATAACGATTACAATTTAGGGTTTTGTATTGTAGGTTTTTTAAACTATTTACCACTATTAGAAATGGAAAAGCCATTTGAAGAATTCGGAAAAGATATTGCTGTAGCAATGGCAATGGCAAGAGAAAAAAAATCACAATTGAAAAAAATAGAAGGGATTGAATGGATTAGTAAGAATTTATCCCTAAAAGCTCCCATTGAACAACATATTGCTGAGCTTACCATGAGAGCTGGACAAGGAACCAATGCGGACTTTGCTTGTATTTATTTATATGATGAAAAGGAAAATTGTTTTATTTTTCAGCCGCCAGCTTATGGAGAAAGTGAGTTTCCTCATAAAATTATGATCGAAGAAAACTATATGCTAAATAAATATTTTCCGTTTTTAGAGGTCCCTGGCGGATCGCAAATGTCGATACCTTTGATTATTGACTTAAAAACAATTGGCGTATTGCATATTGAGAATAAGAAGGATGCTATTTTTACAGAAAATGATTTAAAAATGTTGGAGTTATTATCCAATCATGTTGCCACAATATTGGAAAATGCACGGTTATTTAATAAAGAGAAGGAGAGTAAAAATCGCCTTCAATTTCTGTTGGATTTTCAACAAGCTCTTGTTAAAGAAACGGTAGAAGTCGACAACTTTGATGGAATTACATCTATGCTATCAAACTTGTTTCAAAATCCGGTTATCCTCTACGATCGTTTTATGCAGCCCATTTCATTTAGTTTGTATGAAAAACACTATCGGAGTCAACTACCGGATCAAATTTCAAATGTAGCGAAAACTATGAAAAGCAAACAAAAAAGTCTTGATTATTTCACAGTGGAAGACTCGGATGATCCTTCCAGTTGCTTTTCATTATTAATGATTAATGGAGGAGGAAGTCTACTTGGTTATCTTGCCGTGGGCCGGCCAAATGGAGAAATGGATGAGATTGATCGTTTAACCGTTGAATTGTCCCGAAATATTTGTTCTATTCAATTCATTAAGCAAAAACTGGTTCTAGATGCAAAAGAACAGGCCAAAGATAGTTTTATCAATAAATTACTCACAGAGAACATTGAAGATAAAGAGGGCATTCTGCAATATGCAAATCTTTTTCAGTGGGATCTTTTTCATAGTCATCAAATTGCAGTTTTGTCAATAACACTTGATGACAAAGAGTTAAAAGGAAGCAATCTGTTTGAACAACAGTCGAAAAAAACCCAAGTATGGGAATACATTAAATCCCAAATTAGCGTGGATGACGCTTCTATAATAACCGCTTACCATGATGAGAAATATATATTAATTGTTCCATTAAAAAATGAAAGTGCTCTTCCCAATAAGTTCTGGCATTCCATTTACTCTAAAATAAATAAGTGGGCATTAGAAACCACGATTAAATGTAAGGTATTAATGGGAGTTGGCGGGAGAACAAATAACATACAAGATTACTATATTAGCTATCAACAAGCCATACAGGCATTAAACATTGTTACCAGCCGATTACGGCAAAACGGTTTTTCCTTATTTGATGAACTCAGTTCCTATGCCATTCTCCATCACTTAAATTATTCAATGGCGATTGATTTATTTGTAATGCAACATCTTGGCCCGCTTTTATCCTATTCTGAAGGGAAAAATACAGATTTAATTAATACACTACACACGTTTCTCCAAAACAATGGGAATGTGAAAAATACAGCTGAAGAGCTTTATATCCACAGAAGTTCGTTACTCTATCGACTTGAAAAGATAGAATCACTTCTCGATATTCAATTAAGCGACGCGGAAGTTAGATTCAATTTAATGCTGGCTTTAAAGCTTTACGATATGTATGGACAAGAAATAGAGAGTAACAGACTAGTCAAATTAAAATAATATTTACTTATAAAACACTAGTAAATATCAAAATTTATTAGTGTTTTTTCTTTATTATTCCCCAAAAAAATAAGTCAATCGTACGCTTCGTAGGAAAAATTAAAAATAATTCCTACGCTCTGTCCTCTACAATATCTTGAATTTAGGATGTATCTTCCGTAAAGTATGAATTATCAGTATATTCAAAAATATATAAAACCTCCACGATATTTAGCTTCCTAACGATTTTTGTCACTTAAATTAGTTTTTTAGATGGTTAATTATTAAGGAACCTAACGATTAATTTCAACAAAATATTTTTATAAATGGAAAGGATGAGTAAAACAATGAGTAATCAAGATAACAAGAGTTTGACAGTAGATTCAGCAAATGTGTCAAAGTGCCCCTTCAATCATGGAGAGTTTGATTTTAATCAACTCAATTCCGAAAGGTTAACCCATGATTTTGAGGCGGTAAAGGAAGAAACATTTACAAGTGCTCATGAAGAATATAAAGAATTAAGACAAAGTTGCCCGGTTGCTCATAGTGAATCTTATGCAGGGTTTTGGGCGCTTTTTAAACACCAGGATGTTGTAAACGTATTAAAAGACCCAAAAACCTTTGTAACTTCTGTTCAGAATGTAGTACCCAAAGTTTCCACAACCGGCAGGAGACCGCCGCTGCATTTAGATCCGCCAGAGCACACTCCTTATCGAAGAACTTTGGATCCATTTTTTACAGATGAAAAGATGAAAGAATTAGAACCTTTAATTAGAGAAACGACCGTTAACCTGCTGCAGCCTTTTATTGATGCTGGGGGAGGAGATATTTGCACAGAGTTCTCCCATCAATTACCAGGTTATGTTTTTGCGAAATTTTTTAATCTTGCAACGGAATTATCCATGAAAATCCGTGAGGTGACAAAGTTATATGTAAAAGCTTTGAATGTAATGGACAAACCAATGATTCAACAAAAAAGTTTGGAACTATACGATATTGCCCGCACAATTATCCAAATGAGAAAAGACGAACCAATGGACCCGACGGTGGATGTAACTAGTGCGTTTCTTCAAAGAACCTACAAAGGGGAACCACTACCGGATGAATTAATCCTTGGTACGATTCGTCAGTTAATTGTTGTCGGAATGATTGCACCTGTTGTGTTTATTGGAAGCGTCTCCGTTCATCTTGCACAAAATCCAGATATACAAGACCAATTACGAAATGATACGAGTCTTATTCCAGCAGCAATTGAAGAATACTTACGTCTGTTTACTCCATATCGTGGTTTTGCCAGAACACCAACTGAGGATGTTGTCATTGGAGGAAGGTTGATAAAGAAAGATGAGCCAATTGCGGTGGTCTTTGCCTCTGCCAATCGTGATGAAGATATTTTTCCGAATAGCGACCAATTTATTTTACATCGTCCAAATATTAAAGAACATGTGGCATTTGGAATGGGTCCGCATCAATGTCCGGGCGCACCACTTGCTCGTATGATGTTAGGGATAACTCTTCAAGAATTACTTGGCCGAACCAAAAATATTGAACTTGGTGAAGGTAAAATTCAAATGGCTCCATTTCCGGAGTGGGGACCCGTTTCCCTGCCACTAAAGGTTGTTAAAGCTTAAGAAATTAAAGATTCATAGAGAGGATGGCAATAATGACAAGAGAGATTCAATTATATGCAGTTGGTGATATTGCTCCAAATAGAGAAAATCCTGATACTATTTTTGAACACGTTTCCACTTTTATCCAAGAGGCCGATATCGCATTTTGTCAACTCGACTCTGTGTTATCCAATAGAGGAACTCCGTTGCCACAAGCAAGATTAGCAGCTCATACCATCCCAGAAGCAGCAAGTTCGATAAAAAAAGCAGGATTTGATGTGGTTTCCTTTGCGAGTAACCATTGTATGGATATGGGAAGAGAAGCATTTTTTGATACCTTAGATGCTCTACGGGAGAATGATTTGTTAACCATCGGGGTTGGGGCAAACATAGACGAAGCCAGGAAACCAGCAATTGTAGAAAAAGAGGATACAAGGGTAGCATTTTTAGGATACAACTCGATCTTACCTCAAAGCTATTGGGCTGAAAAAGATCGTCAGGGTTGCGTTCCGATGAGGGCGCATACCTTGTATGAACAGATTGAACACGATCAGCCTGGTACACCATGCCGCATCCATACCTTCGCCCAACGGGATGATCTTCGGTCGATGGTTAACGATATTAAAAAAGCAAAAGAAAAAGCAGACTTAATTGTGGTATCCATTCATTGGGGTATTCACTTTGTTCCTGCGGTAATCGCTGATTATCAAAGGGAAGTAGCCCATGCCGCCATCGATGCTGGGGCTGACATCATTCTAGGGCATCATGCCCATATCTTAAAAGGGGTCGAAGTCTATAAAGGAAAAGTCATTTTTTATAGCCTAGGTAATTTTGCAATCGAATTACCTCCTCATTTTAAAAAAGAGGTATCTAATAGCAAGTCATTCAAAGAGATTCAGGCACTCAATCCTGATTGGAATGTGGATAAAGCCTTGTGGCCATTAGATTCTTATAAAACAATGATCGTGAAATGTACCATCGCTGATAAGCAACTGCAAAAAGTCGCGTTCCAACCGGCCTACATTGATCCCCAGACGGACCAGCCGCACGTGTTAAATGCTGGAGATGCTCGTTTTGATGAGATAGTGGAAGATATGAAAAAAATCACTCAATCCGAAGAATTACCGGCAGCCTTTACAGTAAAGGGAAATGAGATCATCATTACTGAAAAGGCTCGTGTGGAGGTGTCATTGTGAATTTATCACAGGAAATAGTTCAGCATTTGGTAAAGATTCAATACGATGACTTACCAGAGGAAGTAGTCGAAGTTACAAAGAAGAGTATATTAGATACCATTGGGGTCATACTTGCCGCCAATACTTTAGGGGAAGGCTGCCAAGCTTTTGCGAACGTTGCCATTGCTGAAGGAGGGAGAGAACAAAGTTCAATCCTGGGATTTGGCCAAAAAGTTTCAGCGAGTTCAGCAGCTTTTGTGAATGGTGCAATGGCCCATTCCATGGATTTTGGGGAGTCGCACGATACTGCTTTTGTTCATTCTAGTTCTCCGACCGTTCCCGCTGCGTTGGCGATCGCTGAAATGCTTGAAAATGTTAATGGTAAGGACTTGATCACAGCCGTTGCGTTAGGAAATGATTTGGTATGTAGAATGGGCCTTTCCTTGACCAAGAACTTGTTGGAATATGGGTGGTATGTTCCTCCGATTTTAGGTGCTTTTGGAGCCACAGCTGCAGCCGGTAAACTATTGAATTTGACAGAAAAGCAGATGCTTGATGCCTTTTCTTTACTATTATGTCAGGCCACTTGTAGTGCTGAGATTACTCAAAACCCACAAACTCTGATTCGATCCGTTAGAGATGCTTTTGCTGCGAAAGCTGGTGTGACATCTGCATTGTTAGCCAAAGAAGGCGTAACCGGGTTTGAGCGACCCTTTGATGGAAAAAGAGGGTTTTTCTATGCTTTTTCTAGAGATCATTATGACCCTGAACTATTAGTGAGTGACCTCGGCAAAAATTTTGAAGGTGCCAATGTGAGTTTTAAACCATGGCCAAGTTGCAGGGGTACCCATCCATATATTGAGTGTGTCCTTAAAATAATGGGGGAGCATCATCTACAAGTGGATGATATTGAAGAAATTAAAGCAGTGGTAGGTCCCGTTAATCAGACACTCATCTGTGAGCCAATTGAAGGAAAGCGTAAACCCGAAAATGCGATCAATGCTAAGTTTAGCCTGCCGTTTGCAATTGCAACAGCTATGGTTTATGGAAATGTTTCTTTGGAACATTACAGTGCAGAAGCGATTCAGAATGCTGAGGTACTTGCAGTGGCTCAAAAATTCCAATATGAAGTAAACGAGAATCTCGCTATGAAAGATACACTAAAGGGTTACTTGGAGATTAGGACGAAGGATCAAAATGTATATTTTGAGAGGGTCGATGTGCCCTTTGGACATCCGAATCATCCGATGACGAACGAAGAGTTAACAAAGAAATTTATTAACTGCAGTCATTATTCAAGAAATAGTATTCTTCCAGAAGATCTAAATAGTGTAATAGAACAAATTCTTAACTTGGAAAATATTGAAGAAATTCGAGATGTTACTAGGTTCATGTAAGTTTTTTTCTAGGAGTTAACTCTGGGGGAGTGTATCATGTCTGCGAATCTAGATAGAAGTAATTGGTTTGGTAGTATCATACGAAGAACATCGCTACATTTAAATAGTCTAGTAAACCAAAAAATGTCAGCTTGCGATATTTCTAGTTCGAATTATTGGATATTAAAGCTGCTTTGGGAGAACGATGCTCTTACTCAAACGCAGCTCGTTGAAGCACTGGGAGTGACACCTGCATCATTGACGGGAATGATTGATAGTATGGTAAAAAAAGGCTGGCTCATACGGAAATCCTCCCCACAGGATGGACGTGTTAAGAGAATCTATTTAACAGAAGTTGGTAAAGAGTTGGAGCTATTTGCACATGACCTGATTGTTGAATGCGAAGAGACCATTTGTAATGGGATGACGGACGAGGAGATTCATAACTTTAGAATACTATTAAAAAAAGTACAAAGAAACTTGGAAAAGGTACAAAGCTCAAAACAATTTACCTCGTAACTTTGAAGATCACGAGTTACAAAAATTATAAGGTCAATAATCTTTTAAATGGTAAAAGATTATTGACT
Organism: Neobacillus canaveralius; assembly: GCF_047237705.1. NCBI lineage: Bacteria > Bacillati > Bacillota > Bacilli > Caryophanales > Bacillaceae > Neobacillus > Neobacillus canaveralius. The sequence continues at coordinate 2,604,897 of NZ_JBDFLL010000001.1, forward strand.
TTTTTATGCTTTCCTTCATTCATAATCTATTAAACCGTAAAATAGATGAAAAATATTATCTTCTTTCCTACATTGTGAAGGTGTATTTCAACTGTATAGATTCGCTATAATAAATTTATAGAAAAAACAAAAAATTAAACATATAAGGAGTTGTAGAAATGACCATTCAAACAATTGGTGTTGTAGGAGCAGGATCGATGGGCACAGGAATTGCAAACCTTGCTGCTATAAATGGATTTAATGTCGTTTTAAGAGATATCGAGGAACGCTTTTTAGAAAGCGCTTTAAATCGAATGAGTAAGTTTATGGAAAAGAGCGTTGCCAGGGGGAAAATGACAGAGGAGCAGAAGCAAGAGGCATTAGGTCGTATTCAAACGACGACTAGCTTAGAAGACTTTAAAGATGTTGATCTTGTCATTGAAGCGGTTTTAGAGGATCTTGATCTTAAAAAAGAAGTATTCTCAGCTCTCGATAAAATCGTCCGCGAAGGTGTAATTTTAACAACAAATACATCGTCCATGTCGATTACGGAAATTGCGGCAGCTACAAACCGCCCAGAGTTAGTGGCAGGAATGCACTTCTTTAATCCAGCCCAAATCATGAAACTTGTTGAAGTGGTTCGTGGATTTAAAACAAGTGATGAAACAGTGCAACAATTGAAAGCGTTATCTAAAAAACTTTCAAAAGAACCAGTGGAAGTAAAAAAGGATTCTCCTGGATTCATTGTAAACCGAATCATGCTTCCGCAGTTTATTGAAGCAATAAGACTTGTCCAAGAAGGCGTCGCTTCTTACGAAGACATCGATAAGGCAGTTAAACTTGGGTTGAATTATCCAATGGGACCATTTGAACTTCAAGATTTTGCCGGGGTGGATATTGGCTACCATGTTATGGAGTATTTTAAAGAAGAATTTAGCGAGAACTATTATGCACCGCCGCTATTATTAAAGCAAATTGTCAAGGCAGGCAGATTAGGGAAGAAAACGGGTGCAGGATTTTACGATTACGAATAATTAATTGGAGGGAACTATCATGAGTTATGAATATCTATTATGTGAAATTGAAAATAAAGTAGCAGTTGTAACCATTAACAGACCACCTGTAAACCCGCTGAGCACACAAGTGTTCAACGAATTATCAGACCTTTTTGACCAATTGGAAAACAATGATGAAGTCCGTGCCATTGTTTTAACTGGAAGCGGTGAAAAAGCTTTCGTAGCAGGTGCAGACATCAATGAAATGGCTAACTTGGATCTGGTTGGTATTAATAAAATGAACAAAACATCAAGACTGGTTTTCTCAAAGATTGAAAATCTTTCAAAACCGGTTATTGCCGCACTTAATGGACTAGCCCTTGGTGGAGGTCTTGAACTCGCACTAGCATGTGATTTGCGGATTAGTTCAAGTAAAGCAAAATTTGCATTCCCAGAAGTTGGCCTTGGGATTATCCCTGGAGGAGGCGGCACCCAACGTCTTCAGAAAATCGTTGGTCAAGGAGTAGCAAAAGAACTTCTATACTTTGGGGAAATGTTTGATGCCTATCGTGCCTTGGAATTAAACATCGTAAACAAAGTGGTTCCAGTCGAAGAACTACTAGACTTTGCTAAGGAATGGGCTCAAAAGCTGGCACAAAAACCGCCAGTGGCATTGCAAATGTTAAAGTTAGCTGTTAATACCGGCGGAAACACGGATATCGAGTCAGGTCTAATTATTGAAAGTACCTGCTTTGCAAATGCGTTCTCAACAGAAGACCGTAAAGAAGGACTAAAGGCATTTGTAGAAAAAAGAAAACCAGTTTTCGCTGGGAAATAATTTTTCCTTTAACTTAAACAAAATGAAGTATCCTGCAGAACGCAATGGATACTTCATTTTCGAATTTATTAAATAAGATTGTATCATAGTGAATAATTGGAGTGATGATACGAATGGTGAATGATCGTAATCATTTTACGGTATATGGAATTCTAGAACATGCAGCAAAGGTCTATGGTGAGAATGAAGCCGTTTTTGATTTAACTAGTAGAATAACATTTTCACAAATTAAATCCGATGCAGATAAGCTAGCCGCTGCATTCGTCGGACGAGGAATTAAAAAAGCAGATCGAATTGCTGTCTCCGTACCAAACTGGTATGAAATAATCGTCATCTATTTTGCTGCCGCAAAAATTGGAGCGGTGCTCGTACCATTTAACCCTAAATATAAGGCACATGAAGTCAGTCATATATTAAGAAATTCAGAACCGAAAGCATTAATTGCTACAGAAGAATTTGAAGAAAATTTCGGCTTTGAGGAAGCAAATTACTTTGTACCTCAGATCATTACGGTCAGGACTAAGTTAAATAACTACCCATCATATAATGACTTATTAAATGATGAGACCGATGAAATTGGGCAAGAAAATATTGATGTAAATAATGATTTATTTTGCATTTTATATACATCGGGTACAACGGGTGTTCCTAAAGGGGTAATGGTTACACATCGTAGTGTTGTACAATCTGCTAATGTGATGGGTGCTGAACTACGCTGCACTGAAAATGATGTCTTAATTCTTCCTTCACCATTATTCCACATCTTTGGTATGGCCGTTAATTTGTTTAATGCGTTTTTTACAAATACACGGGTCATTTTACTTGAAAAATTCAAACCTCAAGAAATTCTCAGTTTAATTGAACAGGAAAAGGTTACCATTCTTAACGGAGTACCAACAATGTTTATTAAACTGTTAGAAACACAAGATTTTGACACCTATGACTTATCCTCACTAAGAACGGGGGTTGTAGGAGCATCACCTATTTCAGCAACGAAAGTGAAAGAAATTCGTGACCGAATGGGCATGAACCTTTGTCAATCCTTTGGAATTACAGAGACCGTATCGGTTACATTAACACCTTATGACGACGTGGAAAAGAACATTACTGAAACACTTGGAAAACCACTTCCAGGCGTAAAGTTAAAAATAGTAGATGATAATCGAGTGTCACTGGCTAATGGCGAAAAGGGTGAAATCGCAATTCATAGCTTCGGAACCATGAAGGGTTATTATAAATTGCCAGAGCAGACTGCTGCGGTACTTGATCACGAAGGCTGGTATTACACCGGTGACCTCGGGATGCTTGATGATCAAGGCAATTTGAAATTTATTGGTCGAAAAAAAGAAATGATTATCAGAGGAGGATTTAATATTTATCCTCAGGAAATAGAGGCTGTTTTATCAAAGCATCCTAAAGTAGTAGAATCTGCCGTGGTTGGGCTTCCGGATGAAACGCTAGGAGAAATCGTTTGTGCCGTTATCCAGTTGAAGAGCGGGAAAGAAAGTACAGAGGAAGAAATGAAATCCTACTTAAAGGAACACATGGCAAATTACAAGGTTCCCCAAAAAATTATTTTTACGGATAAGTTTCCAGTCACTGCAAGTGGAAAAATTCAAAAATTAAAACTACGGGAAGAGATTACTGCTGAAAAGAGTCCATCTATTAAAAATTGAAGGGAGCATTTAAGGTGAAATCTGAATACCATTTTCAAGTACGCTGGGGAGATACAGACGCTGCAGGAATTGTTTTTTACCCAAATTTCTATAAATGGATGGATGACGCAACACATGCATATTTAGCAGACATTGGTTATCCTTCTTCACAGCTATTTGCTGAACAGCAAATCGGGGTACCGTTATTGGAGGCAAACTGTATTTTTAAACGACCGCTTCTGTTTGAAGACAAGGTGGTAGTACAAAGTTATGTGGAAGAACTTCATAACAAAGTATTTAAAATCAAGCATGTATTTTTAAAAGGAGAGCAAATTGCAGCAGAAGGCTACGAAGTTCGTGCGTGGACGTCCTTTAAAGAAAAACCAAAAGCACAGCCGATTCCAGATATTATCCGAGAGAAGATGCTGCCACAAGTAGAAATCGTGGAGGGATAATATCATGCTAACGGAAAAGAAGGATCGTAAAAACTTCTTATATGATGAAATTTTGCCAGCAAATGTGTTTACCCCAGAGGATTTTGAAGATGAACATATAATGCTTGCGGACATGGCAACTAAATTTGTCATGAATGAAGTGTATCCAAAACTAGAGAAAATAGAGAATCAAGAATTTAATGAAACAATCAATCTAGTAAAAAAAGCTGGAGAACTCGGTCTTATCGGTGCCGATATCCCAGAAGAAGATGGCGGCCTAGAGTTAGGGAAGGTATGTGCAACCATTATTTCGGAAAAAATGGCTGTCGGTCGTTCATTCTCGATCACGTTTGGTGGACAAACGGGAATTGGTGCTTTGCCTATCGCCTATTTTGGAACGAAAAAGCAGAAGGACAAGTACCTCCCAGATATTTTGTCTGGTGAAAAAATATTAGCCTATGCCTTAACTGAGCCTTCTTCTGGTACAGATGCCATGAGTTTGAAAACAAATGCTTTGATTTCAGATTGTGGAAACTACTATTTACTTAATGGAGAAAAACAATGGATTACCAATTCGGCATTCGCTGACGTTTTTATAGTGTATGCAAAAGTGGATGGCCAAAAGTTTACAGCTTTTATTGTGGAAAAAGAGTACGAGGGTGTTTCTACCAGCCCTGAAGAAAAGAAAATGGGGCTCAAAGGTTCCTCCACTCGATCACTTGTATTAGAGAATGTAAAAGTCCCTGTCGAAAATGTCATCGGTGAGGTAGGTCGAGGACATATTATTGCGTTTAATGTTTTAAACATTGGGCGTCATAAGATTTCGGCAACTTCGCTCGGAACAGCTAAACGTGCCATTGAACTTGCTGTAAAATATGCCAATGAGCGAAAGCAATTTGGTCAGCCTTTGTCTAGTTTCAATCTAATCAAGAGCAAGATTGCGGATATGGTCATAAAAACATACGTGAATGAAAGCGCTATTTACAGGACGTCAGGTTTGATGCAGGATGGATTCGATGAAATGAAGCAGACCGGTGGTGATTACGGTGAAACCATTGCCCGGTATGCCATGGAATGTTCAATCAATAAAGTCATGTCAACTGAGATTCTTGATTTTGTGGTAGATGAGGCCGTACAAATTCACGGTGGTTATGGGTACATGGCTGAATATGAAATTGAAACCCTATATCGGGATTCTAGAATTAATCGAATCTTTGAAGGTACAAATGAGATTAACCGAATCCTTATCGCAAGTACGGTCTTAAAGAACCATCTGAAGCCAGCCGAAAGTATTGATTTCAAGAATGGGCTATTCCAACGGGAGAAGCAGGTTCTTCAGCTATTAAAAAAGCTGTTTCATGAATCAATTGAGTCAGTTAAGGAGAATTCACTTAGTAATTTTAATAGTGAACAAGAAATCGCTGCGTTTCTAGCAGATTTGGTTATTTCAATTTATGCCGTTGAAAGCGCGATCCTAAGGACGGAAAAAGCAATACTGAAAACAAGTGAGGAAACCAATAGACAAAAGATTGATTGTACTAAAGTATATTCACTAGAAACTTCTCAACAGCTTGCTCTTAGAGCCTTAAATATGATTAACCATTTTGGAAATGGCGATATTTTTTCACGAATCGCCAGTCTCCTCGTTATGAGCAGTCCGGAAAATATCATAGCCGTAAAACGCAGAATTGCCGATGCTGCCATAATGAAAGAATGCTATTTTTGCTAATTTAAACCCGAGGTCGGCGGATTAACGAATTAAAGGGCTGATTCAGATAGTTTCCCTGAATCAGTTTTTACTTTTATTAATAGGAGTGATGCGATATGACAAAAAATGATGTTCAAACGCAGGAAAATTTAGATTTGTATTATGAAGGGATGAAAAAGAACCACCTGGGTCCACTTTGGTATGATCTTGGCCATATGGTAACAAAAGAACCTGTTCATGATGTCGAACCCTATTTGTGGAAATGGCAAACAATAAGAGAATATGTACTCAAAGCGGGTGAACTGCTAAAACCAGGTAAAGATGCAGAGCGGCGGGTTGTTTATTTACAGAATCCAAGTCTATTAAAACATGGGCTTGTCGGCTATGGAACCCATACGCTTTATGCTGGGATTCAGTTACTGCTTCCGGGAGAAAGTGCTCCTTCCCATCATCACTCACAATCAGCTATTCGCTTTATTATTGAAGGAAGCGGGGCTTATACAGCGGTTAATGGAGAGAAAACCTATATGGAACGCGGCGATATGGTATTGACACCTGCATGGACATGGCACGAACACAAGCACGAGGGAACAGAACCAGTATTTTGGCTTGATGGTCTTGATGTGGGACTTGTTCGTACTTTAGCTGCATCGTTTTTTGAACCCTACGAAGAAGAAAGTTATCCAATGGAAGCTCCTGAGAACTATTCAAAAATGCAATTTTCAATGGGAGCATTTAAAAAGCTAAACGAATCGAAACAGCCTGGCTATCCTTCGCCCATTTATGGATACAAGTTTGATAGAGTGAAATATTTGTTAGACCAAATGAAGGAAACTGATAATGATCCATACGATGGGTATGCCATTGAATATATTAACCCATTAACAGGTGGCTCTGCGGATTCCCGCATTGGTACCATGATGCAAAAATTAAAACCAGGACAGCAGACAAAAGCACACCGTCATGTACATAGTGCTATTTACCATGTTCTCGAGGGGAATGGTTATACCGTCATTGATGGGCAGAAGTTTGATTGGGAGAAGGGTGACTTCTTTATTTTACCGCCGTGGAGCAAGCATGAGCATGTAAATACTGGCTCGGGCGATGTCTACCTTTTCTCATTTAACGATAAGCCTGTTATGGAGAAATTAGAGCTGGAGTATTGTGAGGCTTATCAGGAAAATGATGGCCATCAAATCATCGAAAAGGTTTTTGTACCAGATACATCTGTAGAATGAGGGGGAATACGGAATGAAAATTGCCATTTTTAATGAAAACTTGCTAGGTGTAGTAATCGGTGATAGAGTAGCAAATATTTCAGATGTTGCAGGATGGAACCCTGTTCAGCCAAATGAATCATTTTTGCAGTTGGTAGAGAACTTTGAGGAATTAAAAGGAAAAATTGAAACTGCGATTGAATCTTGTCCTACTTTCCAGCTGTCAGAGGTGAAACTTAAATCTCCTGTACCTGAAACAAGAAAGATATGGGCAGCACCCGTTAACTATCGAAATCACCAAATCGAAATGAATAAACTATTCAACAATGCACCACGTACGATTGAAGAAATTAAACTATTTTTAAAATCACCAGAATCATTATCTGGACCATCAGATCCGATTTTACTGCCAATTAAGGGTCGGAGAACGGACCATGAGACCGAACTAGGTTATGTCGTGGGAAAAAAGGGAAAAAATATTTCGGCATCAGAGGCTAAGGATTATATTTTCGGTTATTTCGCTTTGTTGGATATCTCTATTAGAGGGAACGAAGAAAGAACATGGAGAAAATCGTTTGATAGCTTTACACCGATTGGTCCATGGATTGTCACAGCAGATGAAATTGATAACCCCAATGATTTAGCGATGAAGCTATGGGTAAATGATGAACTACGTCAGGATGGAAGTACAAAGCACTTGATTTATGATTGTTACCAATGCTTTGAAGCAGCCAATCAAAATATGACGCTTAATCCTGGTGATATCATTGCAACTGGAACTCCTGAAGGTGTTGGTCCTATCGAAGATGGCGACACTGTTCGAATTGAAATTGAAAAGGTTGGAGCGTTTACCGTCAATGTCCAATATGCAGAGAAGGTTGTAACAGAATATAGTACTACAGGTAAATAAAATAGCAAAATGGCCCTCATAAAGGTAATTCCTTTGTGAGGTTTTTTTAGCACTATTATCGGCAGAAAATTAGAAATAATGAATAATTTTATTGTATTTTCCCACATAGCAGAACAACAACATATTATTCTAGCAATCATATTTCTTATAATCAAATTAACAAAAAACAAAAAAAGGAGATCATAAAGCATGGTAAAAAACAAAGTTGATGTGATTGTAGTAGGAGCGGGCCCTGTTGGTCTCACAGCTGGTCTTGCGTTAAATCAAAAGGGGATCTCTTCTGTTGTGATTGAGGCGGATCCGTTTGGACGTCCACGTCCTGGCAGCAGAGCGATCTATATCCATAATGCAACACTTAACCACCTTGAAGAGACATACAAAGGATTAGGTTTTACTTTAGCGCGTAATGGGATTATCTGGCCAATTAATCGAACGCTTTATAAAGGAAAAGAAGTATACGTTAGAAATTATGGAATAACAAATAACCAAGATCCAACTAAGTTGCCTCATTTTACTTCTCTTCATCAGGATGAAATTGAAAAGCATCTTTATGAAGCATGCGTGGAGGCTGGTGTAGAGATTCGTTGGGGTTCACCTGTATCTAATCTTGATATTAGCGATAATGGCGTCATTTTAACGACTGAATCGGGTGAAGTTTGGGAAGCACAGTATGTGATTGGTTGTGATGGTGCCCGCTCAGTCGTAAGGGAACAAGCTGGTTTAACATTTGAAGGTCCTAGGACAGCGGATACATTCCTAGTGCTTGATGTGAAAGAAGACGAAGATAATCCGCTGCCGCTGGAACGTACCTTCCATTACCAGCATCCTGCTACAGGTGGAAGAAATGTAATGTTTGTTCCGTTTAAAGGAGGATGGCGTGTTGACCTTCAGTTGCTAGAGGGTGACAATCCAGATGATTTTACTAGCATGGAAGGTGTGAAACAATGGCTACCGAAAGTCATGGATCCTAAATATGCGGATCGAGTTACATGGGTATCGACGTATCGATTCCATCAAGTTGTGGCAAACTCTTTCACGGATGAAAAGCACCGTGTTTTACTTGCCGGGGAAGCAGCTCATTTATTTGCTCCATTCGGTGCTCGTGGTCTTAACTCTGGTGTTCCTGATGCTCTTAAGGCAATAGCGGGGATTGAAAAGGCCTTGCAATCAAATTCAGAGGAGGAACGAAGGAAGGCGATTCATTTTGCGGCAAATGAACGGTATATTGCAGCAAATTGGAATCGTGATTGTTCCACTACTGCCCTGCATCACCTACAGGGGAACTCTCCGGAAATGAATTTGAAACGTGATCTTGCTGCTTCTCTCGTTTCCGTTGTACCGAGATTAGGCCGGTGGTTAGAAGAGGGTCCGTATGGTCCTAAATTTGGTCCACCAGAATTAACAACAAAATATTAGTCAATGGTACAACGTATCAGAGAGGAGCGAATAGAATGGCTTTGGCACAGTTAATAAATGAAGGAAAATATGGTGAGACTGCTCGTTCGGTAAATGAGTTGATTGATAAATTAACCACGATAAACTGGTATTCAAAAGCAGGCCAAACGAATCCGGATGTGGAAGGCAAATTAGCAAGATTTATGAGTGCTGTTGGTGTCCACAATTATGATATTAAGTGGATTACAAAAGAACAGGTTGCTGAAACAATTGGAAAACTCTCATTTGAAAATAGTGAACTTTGGGAAGTATTGAAAGAGTTACCAGACCAGTTTAGAAAAAAGATTGACAACTTTGGTAATCAACAACTTCTAAACGATGTCGTGGATAAGGTACCAGAAGCTGTTTTTCATGGAGCATACAAACATGCTTATGAGGCTTTTAATGAAGCGGATACGATAAAATTTCTTGTTGGCCATGCGATGTATATTAGCACATTGGCATGTACAGCTGAACTTGCGGATGAAAAAGATAAGATTTCAATTTTAGTAGACCTTTTGGTGGAAGGGCATCTACCGCTAGGACCTCAAGGTAACACCTTTTATCTATTATAATAATTTAAACCTTGTATACTCTCGGATGGAGAGGGATAACTATCGGATAGAGAAAAATACTCTCGGATAAGGAGAAGATACTCTCGGATAGGGAGAAATAACTCTCGGAAAGAGAGAAGTACTCTCGGATAAAAAAAAGAAATCAGCCCTGCTAGTTTGAGAGGGCTGATTTCATTTTTAAGCATAATAACCAAGCAACGAGGAAATCTCTTTTGAAGCCTCCATAATGGTTTTTATAAAGACTGGATACTGTTCTTCGGTGATTCGGGATGTCGGTCCTATTACAGAAAGAGAAGCCACTACATTTTCAGAGTAATCTCGAATTGGTGCAGCGATTCCAACATAACCCTCATAAAAGTGATCTTTAGAAATAACATATCCATTTTTCTTAATCTCTATTAAATAGTCTTCTAACTCATCCCGTTCTGTAATGGTAGAAGGGGTATAGGCGTAGAGGTCTTTTTCTAAGTATTTATGAATCGTTTTTTCATCTTGATAGGCAAGGAGAGCCAATCCTTCGCTGGTACAATGAAGGGGGTTTTTTCTGCCCATATACGTTAACAGTCTTACAGAATCAGGACCCTCGTTACGAAGTAAATAGACTACATCATTATTTTCAAGGAGACAAATGTGTGCAGTTTCTCCTAACATGTCTACCACCCGCTCCACAATTGGTTTTGCTTCTTTGAATAAATCACGATGGCTGGTAATAACGCCACCCACGGTTAAAATGGAAAGCCCAAGACGGTAATGATTGGTTTTGGGATTTTTAGATAAGAAGCCTTCATCAGCCATTTTCGAAATAAGCCGGTAAGCAGTACTTTTAGGCAAGTTCGTCTGAGCAGCAATTTCTGTCACACTGAATTCTTCCCGTCCTATTTTAAATAAACGAAGGATCCTCATGGCGTTTCTAACAGAGGTTATAATATATTTGCTATTTTCATCACTGGACAAAACAAGAACCCCCAAATCCAACGTTTTCTGTTTGCTACTTTATAAATGAAGAATAGTAGTGTTTTTCCTACATAGTGTAGGTAACAAAATGTAAGCTAAATCATTACAATAAAGATAAGAACTTGGAAAAAAGAGTTTTTAATAGTAATAGAATAAGTTATTTTATATAAAAATGAAAGCGTTTTGAAAAGGAGATGGAGAAGATGAGCAATATCGTATTAGTAGAAGGGGCTAGAACAGCATTTACCGAAATATCTGGCACATTTAGAGGAATTTCCGCAACAGATCTAGGAGCAGAGGCAGCACGAGCCGCGATTAGCAAATCAAATATTAATCCGGAAGAGATTGATCAGGTTGTCTTTGCAAACGTTCAGCAATCCAGTAAAGATGCTCACATTTTAGCAAGGCATGTTGGATTGAAAGCTGGGCTTCCAATCCATGTGCCAGCGTTGACCATCAATCGTTTATGTGGAAGTGGAGTAGAAGCGATTCTCACAGCAGCCCGTTACATTTTGACTGGAGAAGCAAAAGCTGTGCTTGCAGGAGGAACAGAGAGCATGAGTAATGTGCCCCATGTTATTCCAGGAATGAGATGGGGGAGCCAGCTTGGCGGTCCTGTTATTGAAGACTGGGTTTGGGATGGTTTATATGATACGGTTGGCGACTGTACAATGGCAGAAACTGCGGAAAATTTGGCGAAAAAATATGAAATTTCACGTGAAGAAGTGGATCAGCATGCCCTATCAAGCCATGAGCGGGCTTTAGCAGCAATTGAAAAAGGTTATTTGCAAGAAGAAATTACTCCAGTGACTGTTCAAGGGAGAAAAGAAGAAATCATCGTGGATCGTGATGAACATGTCCGAAAAACGAGTATGGAAAAACTAGCAAAATTAAAGCCTCGGTTTGTCGATAATGGTGTTGTTACTCCTGGTAATGCTAGCGGAATGGTAGACGGAGCAGCTGCTGTTATTGTCACTTCAAGTGAGTATGCCGAGGAAAAAGGCTTAAAACCACTCGCAAGACTTGTATCGTGGAGCGTTGTTGGCGTTGACCCTAAATATATGGGCATCGGCCCGGTTCCTGCAATTCAAGATGCTTTGAAAAAGGCAGACCTAAAGATTGAAGACCTAGATTTAATAGAAATCAATGAAGCCTTCTCTGCACAATATTTAGCTTGTCAAAGAGAATTAGGTTTTGATCCAGCAATCGGAAATGTGAATGGGGGAGCGATTGCACTAGGACACCCACTAGCAGCAAGTGGTACAAGAATTACCTTGTCGCTCATCTATGAATTACAAAGAAGAAACGCAAGATACGGGGCATCTGCTGTTTGTATCGGCGGCGGACAAGGAATTGCCTCCATTTGGGAACGTCTATAAATCAGTAATCAAAGAACCAATCTGTTTAAAACGATTGGTTCTTTTTACATCTTTCGACTACTAAAAAAGGAAAAAGAGGACGTGGTGTTGAATAACAGATTCATAGATGTATTTAACGAACAGGGGGTGCAAAAGTGGATAAGAGCAATAACTCACTCACCAATGCATTAACGATTATGAAAAGCTTTTCGATGGATAACCCTGAACAAGGGGTAACAGAAATTGCCGAGAATTTGAATATTGGCAAAAGTACTGTTCATCGGTTATTGCTTTCGTTGGGCAGCGAGGGATTTGTATATAAAGATCCAAATTCAAATCGATATAGTCTGGGGACCTCTTTTTTAGCCTTAACCAATATTGTTAACTCCCAATTACCAATCGTGAACGAATCCAATCCTATACTGAACGTATTAACCGAACGAACAGGAGAAACTTCACATCTAGGGATAATAGAGGGTAAGCATATCATTTATTTACAAAAAATAGATAGTGAAAATCCTATTAAACTGTCTACTCATATCGGAATGAGGCAGCCGATTCACGCAACGAGTATCGGACAGATTATTCTTGGCTTTCAGAATGAAAAAACGATCCATAAGCTATTACCCGAAAAGCTGGAAAGGTTTACTGACAAAACCATTACTACTCGAGATCAATTGAAACTGAAGCTATCAACGATTAGACAACAACAATTTGTTATTTGTGATGAGGAATATGTGAAAGGTGTTATTTCCATTGCCGCACCTGTTTTTGATGAAAAAGGCCAAGTGATCGCGGCTGTTAGTATTGTGGGCCCGGTGAACCGCATGTTGATAAAAATCAAACAAAAAGCTTTTATTGAAGAAGTGAAAAGTGCAGCCGATAAACTATCAGAAATGGTAAAAATCAGAAGAAGAAAAAGATATTACGAGAATAAATACTCAGTTTAAAATAATTGGTTAAATGCCAATTATTTTTTTTCTAAAAATTTTGATTTGTTCCACATAGCAGAATTTATTCATTCATACATGATGCAAACCTTGTTATTCTTTAATCAAATGAAATACCTGTTTGGAAAGGGGAATTGGTGTGAAACTAGTAACATTTAATAAAAATGGGGTATCCCGTATTGGAGCTTATTTGGATCAGAAAGTAGTAGATTTAAACCTTGCCTATCAATCACTGTTAGAATCGGAAGGGAAAATTCGGGCAAAACAAATTGCTGAAGCATATGTACCCGTTGATATGGTTGGATTCCTTCAAGGTGGAGAGGAAAGTATTACCGAAGCAAAGAAAGCGATTACTTTCGCACTGGAAATCAATCAGTATAATGATAGAGTTCTCGTTTATGATAGAGATCAAATTAAATTGGAGGCACCTGTACAAGCTCCTGGTAAGATGATTTGTGTGGGTCATAATTATCGCGAACATATCCTTGAAATGAATAGAGAAATACCGAAATATCCGGTGGTCTTTGCTAAATTTGCAAACACCATAATCGGACCAGAGGATGAAATACCGTTTTATCCTATTTCGGAACAGCTTGATTATGAAGCAGAATTTGCATTCGTAATCGGCAAGCGGGCTAAAAACGTATCACAAGATGATGCATTAGATTATGTAGCAGGATACACCATTGTCAATGATGTAACATACCGTGATCTTCAACGCAGGACGATTGAGTGGCTGCAGGGTAAAACAGTGGACGGCAGTGCACCGATGGGCCCATGGCTTGTTACAGCTGATGAACTTCAGGATCCATCCGGTCTAGATGTAGTGTTAACCGTGAATGGTGAAGAAAGGCAAAAATCCAATACCGCAAATCTAGTATTCACCGTCCAGTATCTTGTCGAGTTCCTGTCATCAATCGCAACGCTTGAACCTGGTGACGTTATTTTAACAGGGACACCAGGGGGAGTTGGAGTCGCAAGAGAACCACAGGTATTCCTTAAAAATGGTGATGTTGTGAGAATTGAAATTGATAAAATCGGTGTATTAGAAAATCGTGTTAAACAAAATGCGGAGGTACTCGTATAATGGCTGCATCTACATTATCTCAATCCATTACTGATATAAATCTATCACTCGATAAAATCATTCAACAGGTTAAGGAGTTGGAGGCGGAAACCATTCAAAGGAAACCTTCAGAGGAAGAATGGTCCATCATGCAAATTCTTTGTCATATTGTGGAGGCGGTTCCATACTGGTTAACCGAGATTGAAACACTACTTGCGACACCAGGCGTTGAGTGGGGAAGAGGGTTACAAGATCAAGCACGTCTTGCTGCTGTAACGAATATAGAAAATGAGTCTGTTTCCAATGTATTAACTGAAATTGTAAACCTAAAAGAACAAGTTGAAAAAACATTGTCGAAGCTAAATGTTGAAATGTTAAAACAAGAGGCACCTAGCAGAAATCCACGTTTCGGAGTCAAACCACTTACTTTTATTGTTGACCACTTGCTGGTTGAACATGTTGAAAAACACTATAGTCAGATACAGCGCAACTTAACAAAATTTGGTCTTATTAAATAGATTGAGAGAGGTGTATGGACGTGGCTGAAAAGCAGGCATTTTTTGATAGTAAAGTTGTTCAGGATTTTAACCGTGATATAGAACAATACCATCTCGGGCCGTTATGGAATGCGATTCCAGATTTAATGAAACACACACCTGAACCACATGCACAGGCATATCTTTGGAAAAGTGAATTATTGCATAAAAAGTTGATGGAAGCTACAGAAATTTTTACACCTGACCGTGGTGGAGAGCGTAGAGCGATTTATTTCCAAAACCCAGGACTTAACTATCGTAAGCCCTGGGGGTGGGCATCTACTACCCAAACTCTCTATGCAGCTGTTCAGCTCATTCAGCCGGGTGAGACGGCACCATCACACCGGCATGTTCAAAACGCTATGCGTTTTGTTATGGAAGGAGAAGGGGCATACTCAATTGTTCAAGGTGAACGGATATTTATGGAGCGCGGAGACTTTTTAACAACCCCAGGAGGACTTTGGCATGGACATGGTCATCCTGGAGAAAAACCAATGATTTGGATGGATTGTTTGGATATTCCTACTGTTTATTATCTTGGAGGAACATTCTTTGAACCTTATCCAGAACATATAGAGCAGCCAAGTGTTCCCGATAACTATTCATCTCAGCGTTATCAAGGAGGAATGGTTCGACCAATATCCGATCGGCATACAGTGAAGGCACCAGTTGGATCTTATAAATGGGCGGGGACAGAAGCAGCGATTAGCGGTTTGTCTAGATTCGAGCCAGATGCATGTGATGGATATGCAGTTGAATATATAAATCCATCAAATGGAGAGACTGCATGTCCTACCATCGCTGCATGGATGCAAAAACTGCCGGCAGGATTTAAAGGAAAAGCTCATCGTCATACTCATGCTTCTATTTATCACGTACATGAAGGTTCCGGTTATAGTATTATCAACGGTGTCCGGTTCGATTGGTCAAAAGGGGATTTCTTTGTTGTTCCAAACTGGGCATGGCATGAGCACGTTTCTCTGGAAGATAGTTATTTATTCTCAACCAATGACCTGCCAATTTTGGAAAAGTTTAATCTTGAACATAAACAAAGTTATGAAAATAATAATGGGCACCAAACCGTTATTAGTGAGTTTACTCCAGCACTTGGATAAAAGTGACTGTGCCCTAAATGAAAAAAGCTAACAAGGTTGGACGATTTGTCCCTTGTTAGCTTTTTTGCATTAATGCTTCCCCAATTTTAATGAATTTTACAACATCTTTTCGTTCATTCTGTACGTATTTATATATTTTTTAATCGCCTATAATGAAGTTACAAAAATGAAAGGGGTTACATAATTTGAGGTTAGCTGAGAATGAAAGGAGAATATCTGTGAACAGAAAGAAAAGTTTTTCGATTCTACTAATATTGGTTCTTATCATTATGTCATTTATTCCTTCATTTGTTTTGGCGGAAAGTGGAGGCGCTTCAAAAGTGGATAAGCATACGCGGGGTTCATCCGAGCCAATTCCTCAGTTATCTCCCGCGCAGCTGGGAATCCTGCTGAAGTGCGAGGAACTAGTATCCTTTAAATTTACTCGTACCACTATCACAAAGGCAGAGATCGTTCCTGAGGGAGGACTGTCCAATGCCGGTCAGCCGGTTGGCGAGCATTGCTTAATCCAGGGAAAAATGAACGAGCGAGTGAGTCCTGTAGATGGCCAGACGTATGCCATCGGTTTTGAAATGCGTCTACCTGCCGACTGGGCTGGTCGATTCCTTTACCAAGCCAATGGCGGACTTGACGGTGTTGTTGCTTCTGCAACTGGCAGCATAACAGGTGGCCAGTTAGAAAACGGTATACAGATGGGATTCGCTGTTATGAGTTCGGACGCAGGTCACAACGGAGCGCAGAATCCACTTTTCGGACTCGATCCTCAGGCACGTCTGGACTACGGTTATCAGGCAGTCGGAACGCTCACTCCAATGGCTAAGAGTTTGATTGAGGCAGCGTATGAACGAGAGCCTGACCGCGCCTACTTTGCCGGAACATCCAACGGTGGCCGACACACAATGGTGGCTGCTTCCCGATACAGTGACCAGTACGACGGATTCCTTGCTGTGGCGCCTGGATTCAACCTGCCAAAGGCCGCGGTAGCACAGCTGTGGGGAGCTCAGCAGTGGGCCAAGGTAGCCACCACAAATGATAACCTGGAGACGGCACTGCCGCCGGCCGAGCGCAAAGTGCTTGCGCAAGCGATCCTGGACCGCTGTGATGGTCTGGACCGACTGGTAGACGGTATGGTGCAAGACAGTGAGAGATGTCAAAAATTCTTCGACGTTGAGCGGGACGTCCCAACTTGTGACGCAGTACGAGATGGCACCTGCCTGACGGAAGAGCAGAAGCTTGTTGTGAAGGATGTTTTCGCGGGAGCACGCACTAGCTCCGGGGAAGAAATCTACTCTTCCTTCCCATTTGACCCAGGGGTAGCCCAGAGCGGCTGGGCCAGCTGGAAGTTCCAGAACTCCGTGGGTCCACGCGATCCAGTGGCCGTCGGTTTCGTCTTCTCAACGCCTCCGGTGGATCGTAGCATGCTGCAGGACACTCTGGGCTATGCACTGAACTTTGATGTGGACACTCAGGCGGGGCTGATTTACGAGTCTAACGAGCTGTACACCGAAAGTGCCATGGAGTTCATGACACCGCCGAATCCAACTAATTTAGATAGCATGCGAAATTCAGGAGCGAAGATGATCGTGGCACACGGTGCTTCCGACGGGGTCTTCTCCCCTGATGACACGGCGCGCTGGTATGAGGAGCTCGACGCGAACTACCGGAACAAAGCCGAGGAATTCGCCCGATATTTCGAGATCCCAGGCATGGGGCACTCCCGCGGTGGTCCCGCCACCGATCAGTTTGACGGGCTTGGCGCGCTAATTGATTGGGTTGAATACGGCGAGGCGCCGGACCATATTACGGCCACGGCTCGCGGTGTGGGCAATCCGGGCGGCGTTAACACTGATGTACCATCTACCTGGGCACCGGACCGGTCCCGTCCTCTGTGCCCTTACCCGTTGGTGGCTCGCTATACAAAGGGCGACCCGGAAGTGTCCAGCAGCTTCCAGTGCAAGCCGAGTTCCGGGGGTAACGGTCTTAACTGATAGCTCTCGAGAAAAGATAATAGGGGCGTGCCCGCGGAAAACTGGGCATGCCCCTTTCTTATTGGCGCAAATGGGGGAAAATGGCAAGGAGATTTCTGTCGAGATTTGTTGCTAATTATCGGTACGCCTCATATAATTAAATTTTTCTAGATTAATATAAATTTAATATAATTGAGGTCAAATATGGACAAAATTGTCATAACAGGTTACGGAGTTAAAGCCCCAGGTATCAGTAATATCGCTCAACTTAAAGACGTGTTAGAACAGGGTATCTGTACACAGGAAATACTCCAAGGCCGTGGCAATAACGGCTCTAATATAGTATGTGGGGTAGTTCATGAAGATTTGGATATTATTTCTGGTCAAAATTATAAAAGGTACCCACGTACAGCTCGGTTGGGCATTGCAGCTGCTGAGCAGGCTTATAAGATGGCCAACTTACAAAATGCTGATTTTGCACGTGTAGCCGTCATAATGGGTACATCAGGTGGAGGAATTTTAGAAGCTGAAAAATTCTCTAACCATGGAAATAATCTTAAAAAAGTACCTATTCACTATATACCTGTAGGTGATCCGCATACATTATCTTCTGGGATCACAAGGCACCTTGGGATAAATGGCCAGGCTTTTACCATCTCTACAGGGTGTACCGCAAGTTTAGATGCGATACTTATGGGCAAATTATTTTTAGAAGCTGGACATGCAGATATTTGTATCGTTGGCGGCTCTGATGCTCTTCTAGGGGATTGGATTACCTATGGATTTTTAAAGACGGGTACGATTGCGGAAAATGTTGAAATTGAAGAGACCGGAGTACCCTTTTCCACATCTCACAAAGGATTTGTTAAATCAGAGGGTTCTGCCGTTGTGATTATGGAACGGAAAAAGGATGCAGAATCAAGAGGCGCTAAGATATGGGGGCAAGTCAGCGGGGCTGCTTCTAACAATGAAGCTCTACCAATATTACAGTCAGATGCATCTGGCCGTTTAATGACAGCTGCATTAAAAAGTGCAATAGGCAATAGCGTCCCTACCTATGTAAACAGTCAAGCTCTTGGATTAGTACAGAATGATATGATTGAGTATATTACTCATTCTAATCTTTTTGGATCCACAGTCCCTATTACTTCTATAAAGGGAATGACCGGCCATATGTTTGGATCAATGGGAGCGATGCAAGTCGTCTCTTCGTTATTAAGTATGGAATATGGATTTATTCCACCAACCATTAAAACGAGTGGAGACGGTTTTAATGACTTGCCAATTGTCTTTGAGACGAAGTATCAAAATGTCGAAAGTGTCGCAATAACGAACCATGGGGTTAGCGGCAATAATACTTGTTTATTCATGACAAAACAAAATTGAGGAAGAAGCAATGATTTTTCTATTAATGATTTCTTTTGCCTTATTTCCTTTAGCAGCTGGAATTACAACCATCTATATTTTGGGAAAAACGAAACTATCAAAGCTCTTATTTATCTTTTTTATTTTTACCTCGTTTTGGCAAATAGATGTTTCGTTATTACATGCTCGTGAATTTTTTTCTAATAATATTATTGAGTTTTTATTTCAGTTATTTCGGTTTGGTTCAATCATGTTGGCTCCAACTTTATTTGCCGTTATTTATACGGCCATTAACCAAACACAAATGGTTGAATCTAGAATGGTAAAATATGCAGTTAATAAAATTACTGTAGTCACTCTTTATATATGGTCAACTTTTGTCTACTTGATTGGATGGAGCCACAAAGGCATTCAAAGCTTTGAGTTAGTAAAATCCCAGGGGTTAATAAAGGTGAATTTCTTATACCCAGTCTATGGAGATTGGTCATGGATTTTTAACTTTAATACCTGTATGTTCATTATTATCACTGTCATATCACTTGCATTAAGCAAAAAACTGAAGGATTCTGAAACAAAAACGTTTTTGCATTATTTTATTATCATTGCAACAGTTGGATATTGTATTGGATTCTTAAATATGATAAAAAACTATCTGTTATTACCGAGCAGTATCGCTGTTTTATTTTTATCCATGGGGATTCTCATCCCTGTTATTAGAATGCATCAAAAGATCATTATAAAGATGAATAATGCACTTTTAGATCAAAAAGAATTTTTTCATAAAATCATCGATTTGAATCCCAGCTATATCTATGCCAAAAGTCAGGATGGTAAATACACTTTAACCAATCAGGCTTATGGTTTACTTTTTGGGGTGGATTCCGAAGAACTTATCGGAAATGATGAATTGGATTATAATCCGGATCTGAATATGGCAATGCAGAATGTATATATTGATTATGAGGTATTAACAAGCTTAGCAGAAAAGCATATACCGGAAAATGAAATCATCGATGCACAGGGAAATATAAGGTGGATCCAAACGGTTAAGCTGCCTATTGTTTCATCTGGAGATAAACAAGTCCTTACTGTAGCGACTGATATTACACAGCGAAAGATCAATGAAAAAAGGCGAGAGTGGGAAGCTCTTCATGATCCTCTTACCGGTTTACCCAATCGACGTGCCTTTCATCAAGATTTAAACGAAAGAATGAAAACTGCTGCACTGAATAACGATAATGTTGCTGTCATATTTCTAGATTTAGATCGTTTTAAAATTATTAATGACACCCTCAATCATGAAAATGGGGATCTTCTACTAAAGAAGGTAGCAGAACGCTTAAGTAATTCGGATGATAAAAGGGTGACCGATTTTTCAGTTTATCGACTGGGCGGTGACGAGTTTACTTTTATTTTATCTAGTCAAACAAAGGCTGAAACAACCATCTTTGTAAAAAGAATCTTAAATATATTTAAGAAATCATTTACGCTAAAAGATCATGAACTATATGTCACTTCCAGTTTGGGCATCAGTATGTATCCGGCGGATGGTGATCTTCCAGATGTTTTAATAAAAAATGCTGATATTGCAATGTATTGTTCTAAAGAATCGGGAAGAAATTCATATTCCTTCTTTACGCAGGAGATGAATCATGATTATCAGAAGAAAATGGTATTAGAAAAAGCTTTGCGAAAAGCATTGCATTCCAATGAACTTAGAATAGTTTATCAACCAAAAATTGATATTGTAAGTAACAGCATCACTGGCATGGAAGCGTTAGTAAGATGGGAGAGTTCTGAATTAGGAATGATTTCACCCGATGAGTTTATTCCTTTAGCAGAAGAAACGGGAATCATATTACCGCTGGGTGAATGGGTTTTGAAATCAGCCTGTCTTCAAAATAAGATTTGGCAAGATATGGGGTACACGCCTATACCAGTATCGGTCAATATCTCCATGCGGCAATTTTATGACGAGAACTTTGTAGAATCTGTGATGAATCTTTTAAAAGAAACAAATCTTGACGCTCACTATCTAGATTTAGAAGTCACGGAAAGTATTTCGATGGCAAACATCAATTCTGTGATATGCAGGTTAAATGAGTTAAAGGAAATGGGGATTTCGATATCAATAGATGATTTTGGAACAGGCTATTCTTCATTAAGTTATCTGAAAAAGTTTCCGATTAATACTCTAAAAATTGATCGTTCCTTTGTAAAAGATATTACAAGCAATTCTGAAAATCGTGCCATTGTAAAAACGATTATTTCAATGGCCAATAATTTAAATCTTGATGTGATTGCAGAGGGGGTTGAGACTGAAGAGGAGTTACTATTCCTAAAATCAAATGGCTGTTTGGTTGTACAGGGATATCTGTTCAGTCCTCCGCTATCGGGTGAAGAATTTGAGAGAACCTTCCTAGAGTCACACAAAGAATCTTCATTATCTAAAAGAAACTGGCGAACAGTATTTTAACTGTTCGCCTAAGGCTGTCGAGAAAGTCTCGACAGCCATTATTTTTCAATGCAGAGGTTCTGGAGTGACTGAAGCTTGGCATAAAAAGAAATTTGGGTCAATGCAGAGGTGCTGGAGTGACCGAAGCTTGGCAGGAAAAGCGATTTGGGTCAATGCAGAGGTGCTGGAGTGACCGAAGTATGGCAGGAAAAGCGATTTGGGTCAATGCAGAGGTGCTGGAGTGACCGAAGCTTGGCAGGAAAAGCGATTTGGGTCAATGCAGAGGTGCTGGAGTGACCGAAGCTTGGCAGGAAAAGCGATTTGGGTCAATGCAGAAGTATTGGAGTGACCGAAGCTTGGCATAAAAAGAAATTTGGGTCAATGCAGAGGTGCTGGAAATATAAAAATGCCGAGAAAATACCTTTCTCGACAATCTGGGGCGGACAGTATTTTAAACTGTTCGCCTTTCCCATTTTCTAAAACCGCAAAAATTATTAACGCCAACCCTCGAATCTGACACTTTCGCCATGGAAATTTCCCCAACCTGTCAGAGTTAAAAAATCAACTAATAAGGACACTGCTACTCTTTGGTCGGGGCGCTTTGGCGGCTGAATTCGCTTGGAGTCACCCCTATATATTTGCGAAACTGCCGGGTAAAGTGATTGTAATTTTGGAAGCCTACGTCATGGGCTGCTTCCGCTGCATTCCGATTCGTATGTGCAAGGAGCAATGCAGCCTGCTTAATTCTCATGCGGTTAAGTGCCTCCACAATCGATTCGCCGGTATTTTCTTTAAATAGATGCGATAGCCTCGATGCCGAGAGCCCAACACTACGGGCCAGCTCCTCAACTCGAACAGTCTCCTGCATCCGCTGGGCGAGCAAATACAGCGTTTCTTCGATCCGTGGGTCAAACCTGCTTGTTTGCTGCTTTGCGAGCAGCATCAAGACCTCACGCAGCGAGCCCAAACACAGCTCGTGCCAATAAGCACCTTGTTCTCGGGAGTCAGACAGAATTCGGAGAAAAGCGTGGTAGATGCGTTCCCTCACACCGTGCTGCTCAATCTGCTTGATGGTCAGAGCATCGGATGGAAGTAGACTCGTGTCCATGAATCCGCCAGTAAAATGCGCCCAAACAAAATTCCAGCTTTTTCCTTTAGGTGTTCCGTATCGATGGGGTGTTCCCGGTTTCAACAGTGTTACATCACCAGCTATTACCTGCTGGTCGCAGCCATCTACCTCGAAATAACCTTCACCGCCTAGCGTGTAAGTGATAAGCCAGTCACTCATTCCGTCCGGACGTACAATAGAATAGGTGTCGCTCTCATGGTAATGTCCAGCAATCACCATGCTGTAGGCAAATCCGTTATAGTTGGAGGGGCTATCCTGTTCCATGGTGCACATCCTTTTCTAAATTGTACTTTCTCAAAAATAGTTTAGCTTAACTGAGAGTAGCTCACAAGTGTACATCTGAAAAAATAGCAGAATCGTATGCATTGTTAGCATGATTCATCCTTCTTCTAGTCTATATTTCATCTGTATAATGAAAGTGTGATAAATATCACTTCAGTAGAATTAGGGGAGGGATAGGACATGGTGTATAACCATTTAGTGTTAACGCAAGAGCAGAAGCGACAGTTTGAAACGGAAGGTTATTTAATAGTTAAAGGATTGTTTACGGATGAGCATCTGGCGGAGATTGATAAAACCTTTGAGGGTATCAGCAATCAGGTAATTCCGGGGTATTTTGAGCCGGATTTACAAAGAGAAACGATCGACCCACTAAAGCGTTATCCGAGGGTCATGCATCCTCACCGGTTTAATGAAACAGCTAAACGGTATATGCTGCATTCACCAGTATTGAATGTCCTTACTGATTTGTATGAGGAAGAACCGTTGGCGGCACAAAGCATGTTCTATTACAAGCCACCGGGCGCACGGGGTCAGGCGCTTCATCAGGATAACTTTTACTTAAAGGTCGAACCGGGTAACTGCATCGCTGCTTGGACGGCAATTGATTCGGCTGATGAAGAAAACGGCGGACTGTTGGTTGTTCCAAAGACGAGTGCGTATGATATCGTATGTCCTGAGTTGTCCGATTCAAAGGAATCGTTCACTACTCACTACGTAAAGCCGCCAAAGGATCAGAAGGCAATTCCAGTCGTCATGGAGAGGGGCGATGTCCTCTTTTTCAATGGGAATCTAATTCACGGCTCCTACCGTAATAAGACGAAAGATCGTTTCCGCCGCTCGTTTATTTGCCACTATGCTAACAGCTCTGCCACTCACATTGCCACACATTATCGACCTCTTTTCCGTGCTGACGGCACGCCGCTGGAACTTGAGAGCAATCCGAATGGAGGTCCGTGTGGCGTTGAGTACGATGCACCGTATCACCACTAAGCGTGAGCAACGTCTCGAGGTGTTAATGTCCTGGTGGGGGATGAGTGGACTGGGAGGTCAAAATGGCGCTGGCAACGAATGGAGCATGGAGGAGAAGGTGCGGCGCATTGCCGAGGCGGGCTACGACGGCATTAACGGCATGCTGCCGGAGGGCAATGAGGCCGACCAATGGCACCTTTTGCTGGATCAATACAACCTTTCATACAGCGTAAACGCATATCCGAAAACGGCCGAGGAGCTGGATGTTTTTCTTTGCAAAGCAAAATCGTTCGGTAGGGTCGATTTTGTCAACGTACAGGTGATGAGACCATTTCTGGTCGGAGATCAAGCGGTGCAACTGCTTGCAGACATGGCAGAGATGTCTCGGACTGCAGGCATCCCGGCGTATATCGAAACACACCGCGGCACCATTACTCAGGATTTGCTGCGCACGGTTGAGTATGCGGAGCGCATGCCTGAGCTTGAACTAACGATTGATTTTTCACATTATGTCGTTGCCGGGGAAATGCGTACGGTGTCGGACGAGGCTGAACAGCTGCTCCAGACGCTGCTTTCTCGGACGAAGAGCATTCACGCTCGCGTATCGAACGGAGAGCAGGTGCAGATTGATATACCCATGTTTGATAGTAAGGGTGAAGAGGTTGCCAATGAAAGAGAGTTCGAAGACCCGTTGTTGAAGCACTTTGTACGTTGGTGGCTTGAAGGTATGCGGAGCTGGCTCAAAGCGGCAAAGGAAGACGAGGTGCTACCGTTTATCTGCGAGCTGGGGCCGCCGCCTTATGCAATCACAATGCGTGGCACGGACGGAGTCCAGCGCGAGGTGAGCAATCGCTGGACACAGGCACTGCTGTTTGCAAGGATCGCCCGTCGCTTATGGAAGTGGATTTAATAAAAGAGCTAAAACCTGTTTGCCAATTGGAAGGAGAAAATCGTTTTTCATGAGAGCATATAGTATTGACGTCAAAAATACGCAAAAAGAGATATACCCGCTTGAAAAGCTGGGTGGATCAAATATTGCAGGTGAACATTATAGTTTTACAAACTATTATATGGAGAAAAATGGTCGTCCGTTTTTTGGTATATGCGGTGAGTTCCATTTCAGTCGATATAACTGTGAAAAATGGGAAGATGAAATCATCAAAATGAAAATGGGAGGGATTAATATTATCCCAACCTATATTTTTTGGAATCATCATGAAGAGCAGCAAGGAATATTTGATTGGGATGCGAATAAAAACCTGAGAAGATTTGTCGGGCTTTGCGGAAAGCATGGGTTGGCTGTCATTTTGAGGATTGGTCCATTTGCCCATGGTGAGTCGAGAAATGGCGGAATTCCCGATTGGCTGTTCGGAAGACCCTTTGAGCTTCGTTCGAATGATAAAGAGTATTTGTCGTATGTGGAAAGGTTTTATCAAGAAATTGGAAAACAGGTTCAAGGGTACCGCTTTAAAGACGGTGGTCCTATCATCGGAACCCAGATTGAGAATGAGTATGAACATGCAGGTGCACCGTGGGAAATTACCAATGGAACAGGCAATGAGTGGGTATCCTCAGGGAGAGATGGAAATGCACATATTATTAAACTAAAAGAGTTAGCCATCCAAACTGGGATCGAAACCCCTATTTATACAAGTACCGGCTGGGGAGGTGCAGCTGCACCTGTTGAGGAGGTACTCCCATTATGGGGAGGCTATGCATTTTGGCCATGGATTTTCTATGGTGATGTGAAGGAGCACCCGGCTACACCTGAATTTATCTTTAGAGACTATCATAATAACGACCAGAAAAATTATGGGTTTGATCCTGCTTATCGTCCTGAGAGTCTACCATTTGCTTGCTGTGAAATGGGGGGAGGGATGACCGTTTTCTATAAATATAGATTCAAGCTTCCATATGAAAGTGTGGACGCCATGGCAGAAATGAAGGTAGCCGGTGGATGTAACTTTGTAGGTTACTATGTTTTCCATGGTGGTTCAAATCCCGAGGGGAAAAAGACACCTTTCTTGAATGAAAACGCTACACCGAAAATATCTTATGACTATCAAGCTCCGATTGGAGAGTTTGGACAAATAAGAGAGTCATATAAGCGATTAAAGCGTCAACACTACTTTTATGAAACAGTAGAGGAAAGCTTTTGTAAAACCAAAACCGTCCTTCCGTATGATACGAAAGATATGGACCCATATGATATAGAAACACTACGGTTTGCTGTACGAGCGCATCAAGATTCTGGTTTTGTTTTTATTAATAATTATCAGGACCATGTGGAAACGAAGGACCAAAAAGACTTTGCGATCACAGTGAACCTTGAGAATGAAGAGATACAGTTTCCTAAAACCGGCAGTATGTCGTTAGCAAAGGATGAGTGCTGTATCCTTCCATTTAACTTGGATTTGCAAGGACTAAATCTAAAATCTTCAACGACGCAATTACTAACAAGCATAAACCATGAGGGTGAAACATACTTTTTCTTCTTCACACCAAAAGGAATGAATGGTGAGTATTATTTTGAAAGTGATGATATCCAAGAGGTAAGCGTAGATAAGGGAAACATCATTTCTGATGAACATACGTTGATACAAGTAAGTCATGAGGAGATTAGTCTAGTTGATATCACATTGAAATCTGGTAAGAGGCTTCATGTTTGTACGGTGACACACGAACAAAGCTTAAATTTTTGGAAGTTTCATTTTAGGGGAAAAGAGCAGGTTTTCATTACGAATGCAACCTTACTTGTAGACGAAGAAAAAATAAGGTTAGAAAGCGAAGAGCTAGAGACCGTTGAAATAATATCATTCCCAGGGAATAATACTCCGATTAAAATAGCCGGAGAAGAAGTTCTTTGTCGGAACCATGGATTATTCAAGGAATTTAAGAAAATGCTCATTGAAACTCAAACAGGCTTAGAAGTTAAAATGGTCAATCAAAATAAAGCGGTGATTCATTTTCAGTCCGAGGCTTTTGACGATGTAAAAGAACTTCTTCTTCAAATTGACTATGCTGGCGATATTGGGTATGCGTTTATCGATGGCGAGCTCATTCATGATAATTTTTGTAATAATAATACATGGGAAATCGGACTACATCAGCATAAACAAGACCTTTTAGAAAAAGGAATGTATATTTATATTTCGCCATTAAAAGAGGGCAGCTTTGTCAAAAGTGATTCACCAATGGCAGCAAGAGCGGAGGTGATCGATAAAGAAATTGCAGAAATTAAATCAATCAAGGTTACAGCTATTCGTGAAATAGAAATAGATATAGAAATGTAACCGTTTAACGCAGGGCTTTACTTCAATCGAGTAAAGCCAATTTTCATTATTCTATTAAAACTAGCTAATCTTGATAAGGTGTAGAAATAACTAATTTGAACGGATTAAGTAAACAAGTTATGTCCTAAAAAGGTCACGTTCAGTTTACTGACATGAAATTGTGTTTTGAAGCTGTTAAAAAATCCCTTGACATACTATAGGGGGGTATAGTAGATTAGTATTGCGGATGTGATGTTAGATGAATGAAAATTGTCAACGATCCGAAAAATAAACAACCAGCGTGCTTTTGACTAGCACGTTATCTTTAACAATAAATTATACCCCCTATCGGTATAATTCGAACAAAAATCTAAAAAAATTTGAACAATAAAAATAATAATCAAAGATCCTGCCAGTATTTTGAAGTAGGTATATTTTTGACTATTTTATATACCTTACTGGAGTATGGTAGATAGTAAACTATTAAATAGAATTAGAGTTTTAATAACAGAGGAGAGATTTATATGGAGAATGAAGTAAATAAGATTAAATACGCAGTAAATGGAGGAATTGGGTTTGGTGCCAGGTTAAATGCAAAACAGCTAGTGACGATTTCAAAATATATGTATGAAGATGAGGAAATTGAGTTAACAACATTCCAGCAACTCTATATAGTAATCCCGGAAGATAAGAAAGAAGAAATCATAGAAGAATTTCAAGGTGTTGGATTAGCATGTTATCCGGTTGGAAACTACGTAAAAAGTTTGAGAACCTGTAATTTTTGCAAAGGGGAAGAAGAGGAAGGTATGCCGGTGGCAAAAGAGTTAAATCACCGTATAGCAGGGAAACAAGTACCATTTACCCTAAAGGTGGCTTATACAGGTTGCCCTATTGGTTGCGGTGAACCAATGTTAAGCGACATAGGCATTATGAAAATTGGAGATTATTACAATTTATATGTTGGAGGAAAGGCAAAAGGGAAAGACGCAGAGGTTGGTTCCTTGTTAATGGAGAAACTTACATCAGAAGAATTGTACGAAACAGTAGAAAAGATCATTGAGGTATATTCACAAAAGGGTAAAAGGCGGGAGCCATTCAATAAATTTCTAAAGAGAAATGGAAGAGATGAAATACGAGAAGTTCTTCACAATTTCTAAAATTAGAGAAACATTAAACACCGAAAATTGGAGGAATTGTTTTATGCCATCACAATCACAGACAATAGCACAACCTAATTCGAAACGCTGGAAAGCACTCGCTTTATTAGCTTTTGCGAACTTTCTTGTTATGATGGATACCGCTATAATCCAAGTTGCTTTACCTGCGATAAAAAACTCACTAGGTTATACGGAGGCAAACTTGCAATGGGTAATGAATGCCTTTCTTATTTTGTTCGGAGGCCTCCTATTATTAGGTGGAAGATTGGCAGATTTATCCGGTCACCGACGTATTTTCATGTGGGGGGTATCAATCTTAACCATTGCGTCTTTATTCGCAGGGTTAGCTTGGAATGAAATGTCACTTAACGTAGCACGAGCAATCCAAGGTGCTGGTTCAGCTATGATTGCACCTGCTGCACTTTCGATAGTAATGATTTTGTTTAGTGCAAACAAAAAGGAACTGGGAAAGGCGCTAGCATTCTGGGGACTTTCTGGGGCAGCGGGTGGCTCCATTGGTATTGTTCTTGGTGGAGTTCTTACACAGTTTCTAAGTTGGAGATGGACATTACTATTCTATGTTCCTGTTGGTATTCTCGTTTTAATTAAGTCGCCAAGACTCCTGCAGAAAGGCACAAGAAAAGTTGGTAGTATTGACTATGCCGGTGCTATTTCCGTTACAGCAGGTATTGGAATTTGAACCTTTCATGGCCGCAATGGGCATGTTACCGACCCCTGTTCTGATGGCCATATTCATGGTTGTTTTAGCTGAAAAAGTAATGGCAAAATTCGGTATGAAGGTTACAATTTTCATCGGATTTATCATACTTGGTATTTCTGGGCTCTTATTTTCTGGGAATACGATTAATGGACACTATTGGAGTGATGTGTTCATCCCACTTCTATTGGCCGCTCTCGGAAATGCCCTTGCCTATCTTCCTGCAACTACGGCAGCTGTATCGGAAGCTTAATCAGAAGAATCCGGTCTTGCATCAGGTTTATATAACACCACGTACCAAGTAGGATCGGCAGTTGGCTTAGCCATTTTGGTTTCCATTGCTGCTGCAGCAACCTCCGCAATTGGAGGGGACCAGTTAGTCACTCTAAACGAGGGCTGCCAACAAGCGTTTTTCTGGGGTGGAATGGTTGCATTAGCAGGTGCACTATTAGCCCTATTATTTGTTCGCTCATCAAAGGTATGAGAATAGAACATGCATCGTCATTACACCATAACCATAGAAAAACACCTCTAGTTGATTGGTATCAATACTAATTTTTGCGCGAAAGGTGTTTTTCTTTGATTCCTATATCTTGGCCGAGAACGAACTTACCATATTATAGTTGCGTGGATCATAAAACAACTCTTCAGTGTTTGTCATCTAAGCCGTTTTTATTTCCGTCCAACTGGCGATAATGATAAAAAATATGATTTATGAAGCCAACTGCTAGGAGAAAAAACCATGTATGAAATAACCGTAAACCTCCCAACTAAAAAGATCGAGAGAATCATTACCCATTTATACCAGAAGGGCTACTACCAAACCTTTTACGAGGTTCCATTAGATGTGGTCACAGATGCCAACGGCTATGCCTTTGTTGAAAAGAGGGATAAAACAACAGAACTTAATATCTATATAAACGATTATTTAGAAGCAAGGGAACGACGTCAGTTAGTAGAATTATTGGCCATTGATGAATCCAGTCTTGTTGTTAAAGAAGTAGATGAGCTGAATTACCAGCAAACTTTTGACGACATTTTCCTTGAGAATGGCTGGGTCATCACGACACCGGATAGGAAGGATCATTACGACATAGAAAAGCTGATTGTACTAGACTCCCAGGGGAATTTTGGTACAGGTTATCATGAAACGACAAAAGATTGTTTGTCCTTCATCTTACAACATGATTTAACTGGGTTGAGTATTGCGGATATCGGAGCAGGTTCAGGAGTATTAAGTGTTGCTGCTGCGCTCAAGGGAGCAAGTACGATCGATACATATGACATCCAGCCGGTAGAACGGGAAATTCTTTATCAGTGTGAATTAAATCGTGTGAAGCCGGTGAATGTGTTTCAAAGTGATCTAATTAAGAATAAAAATCGAATCAACAAAAAATATGATTGGATCTTCCTTAATATCGGAACGCAGGAAAATATCGATATCCTTAATGCCCAAAGACTCTTAGATTGCCAGGACACTACATTTATAACGTCAGGCATGCTTGAGTGGAATTCCCAACGGGTAGAGACTTTATTTGAAAACGCAGGATTTCAGTTGAAGGAAAAGAAACAAAGTAACGAATGGGTGACATGCCTTTTTAAGGCAAAATAAAAAGAGTCTCATAATGAATGTTGATTAATAAAAAAGGTGTCAGAACTCCTTGTAGGAAAAACTATAGGGAATTGTGACACTTTTTTTTATGCATGGTTTGGTGTTTTTTATTAATGAAAGCGCATACATTGTTACTATACAATGGAGGTGAAGCCTTAGATGTATATTTACGGTAAAGATTATATTAAATATTTAAACGATGACAGTACGGGCTTATTAACCTATGACCAATGGAAATATAAAAACAGTCTACAGGACACAGGTAACCAAAATTCAACTGATAGGGTCGAAACAACTAGGCATAAGGGAAACTATTCTTCAAGCGTTTTTAATAAAAATAAATAGTTTGATTGGAATTAAGACACCGTTAAAAGGACGATCAGCGGTGTCTTTCGATTTTTCCTGTAGAGTGTCACCTTCGAGTATACTTTTTTAGGCATTGTCCAGTTGGACAAGCTGTGTTCACGGAGGGCACGTTCTGTTTGATAGAAACGAACTGTTAATTATTTAAAAAAGACTGAATTTTGTATTTAATTTATATTATGGATTTATTATAATGACACCGTGTATTATTACAGCACTATATTATTGATAAATTTTTTAAAAACGCAGGTATTTATATAATTGAGAGGAATATTTCCTACTCAATGTTAATGGGAGGAAACATCAAATATGAAGTTACGATATAACCGACCTGCTAAAACGTGGAACGAAGCACTTCCAATCGGTAATGGACGTCTCGGTGCTATGATTTTTGGCGGAATTGAGAGAGAACATTTGCAATTAAATGAGGATACCTTATGGTCAGGAACCCCTAAAGATTTTAATAATCCAAAGGCAAAAGAAATACTTCCTGAGGTCCGCAAACTGATATTTGAAGGAAGGTATACAGAAGCTGACCAATTATGCAGGGAGATGATGGGACCATATACACAATCCTATCTGCCACTAGGGGATTTGTACCTTCAATTTTATCATGGAGAACCTGTTCGTTCATTCGAGCGAACCCTTGATTTAGAAACAGGCACTGGCCATGTGGAATATATGATTGGCGATGTGCACTATTCACGTGAAATATTTGCCTCCTTTCCGGATCAAGTGATTGCCATTCGACTAAAGACTAGTAAACAAGGATTCTTAAATTTTTCTGCAAGTCTGGGGAGTTCCTTAAAGTTTAATATTACTCCGGAACAAGAACAATTGGTATTAAGCGGCATCTGTCCGGAGCATGTTGATCCTTCTTATTATCGAAGTGATGATCCAATTAAATATGGGGACCCAGATACTACGGAAGCGATGAGATTCGAAGGACGCTTAGGTGTAAGGGCGGAAGATGGTTCTATTCATCTTGATCATGATGGCATCCACGTTACTGCAGCTACAACAGTAACATTGTACTTCAGTGCAGCAACGAGTTTTAACGGCTTTAATAAATCTCCAGGGAAAGAGGGTAAGGATCCTTCTTTAGCTGCAAAGGCATTTATAGAGAATGCGATGTCGAAATCTTTTGAAAAAGTAAGGCAATGCCATATTGAAGACTACAAGTCTCTATTTAATCGTGTGGAATTGGACTTGGGGCAAGCAGTTGCTCCGGAAAATCTGCCAACCGATGAATGGATTTTGAAATATGGTGCAAAGGATCCAAATCTTGTGGAATTATTGTTTCATTATGGACGTTATTTAATGATTGCAAGCTCAAGGCCAGGGTCACAGCCTGCTAACCTTCAGGGAATTTGGAATCGAGAAGTCAGGCCTCCATGGAGCAGCAATTATACATTAAACATTAATGCTCAAATGAATTATTGGCCAGTTGAAACCTGTAATCTTTCCGAATGTCATGAGCCACTTTTAGACTACATTGAAGAATTAGCCCAAAACGGGAAGGAAACCGCTTCTGTGAATTATGGGTGCCGAGGATGGACAGCGCATCATAATGCAGATATTTGGCGTCAATCCGCTCCTGTTGGCGATTATGGACATGGGGATCCCATTTGGGTTTTCTGGCCTTTAGGAGGAGTTTGGTTATCTCAGCATTTGTGGGAACATTTTAACTTCGGGAAAAATCAATCGTATCTTCGGGAAACTGCCTATCCTATTATGAAAGAGGCAGCTCTTTTCTGTTTGGATTGGCTGATAGATGACGGTAAAGGAAATTTGGTTACTGCTCCATCTACTTCACCCGAGCACAAATTTATCACGACAGAGGAAAAACTTGCAGCAGTCAGCATGGCCACGACTATGGACATTTCGTTGATTTGGGATTTGTTTACGAATTGTATGGAGGCAGCAGAGCTATTGCAAATAGATGGAGATTTCAGCAAGCAATTAACCGCAGCACGTGAGAAATTATACCCGATGCAAATAGGTCGTTATGGACAGCTTCAAGAATGGATAAAGGATTGGGAAGATGAAGATCAAAATCACCGGCATGTTTCACATCTTTTTGGAATTTATCCAGGGCGTCAGCTTAATGATTCTGAAGGAAGTGAACTGTTCAATGCAGCACGAAGATCGTTGGAAAGAAGGGGAGATGATGGTACAGGATGGAGTCTGGCATGGAATATTTGTTTGTGGGCCAGATTTAAAGATGGTGATAGAGCTCATAAATTGATTTCTAATCTTCTTCAGCTCGTGAAAGAGGAGGATGGCAACAATCAAAAGGGCGGTGTTTATGCAAATTTGTTTGACGCGCATCCTCCGTTTCAAATTGATGGGAATTTTGGGTTTACTGCAGGACTAGCCGAAATGCTCGTGCAGTCACATGAAGATGAAATCCATTTGCTGCCTGCACTTCCTACTGTCTGGCCGAATGGATATGTGAAAGGGTTACGGGCACGCGGTGGATTTGAAGTAAATGTTAAGTGGGAAAAAGGTGAATTGCAATGTGCGGAAATCTACTCCGATTTAGGCGGACTATGTCATTTAGTCATAGAACCAGCAGTTGAAGTGACTGATGGACAGAACATACCTGTTAAAATCATGTCTAATAACAGGATATCATTCGATACATTAGCAGGAAAAAAATATGATATAAAAAGAATTTGAATAAAGCTACTAAAGTGAACAATAGTTGAGGCATAAAAACAGACAGAAATTCTATGTTTCTGTCTGTTTTTATTTTGAGAACCGTTTCAACATGATTAGCTATTATCATCATTAAAATCCGAAGAATCATTGTAATCGTACCGAAATCCGTCTTTAGCGGAATTGATATTCTTATCAATCAGTACATTGTCGGTTTTATCAAGTAAAAACTGTTCCGCTTTATTTAATTCGTTATTTGATTTTTCATCGTTTGACTTCACCTGTATTAACCTCCTACCAGTAATTTTTACCTACCTATTATTCCAATCGAACAGCTAATTATACTTTCCCAGGTTTGTTGAGAAAATTCGTAGTTTGCGAAAATTAAAAATATCGAATATAAAGTTTGATTTGGTTATGTATTTGTTTGATATCGTTATAGTGGATTCTGTTAAAATAGTAGAAGAGTGCGAATTTTCAAATAAATAAATCCTGTTATATTTATATGCTATTGGGGGGATGGAAAATGGTTAGAAAACATACAAGTTTCATCGTCTTACTGTTACTTATTTTTGCAAGCGGTTGCAATAGAGGTGAGAATTACGAAATTGTATACTCCAAGGGAGAAGTGAAAAGTCCGATAGAAAAAAATGAAAGAAAGCAGTATACCATTGCTCTTGTTCCAAAATTAATAAATATTCCCTATTTTAATGCTGTTGAAGAAGGTGCAATGGAGGCAGGGAAAGAGCTAGGGGTGAATGTCATCTATAAAGGACCTACTGTTGCTGATTCAGGACAGCAAATAAAAATTATTAATGAATTAATCGATCAGAAGGTAGACGTCATAGCTGTTTCAGCAAATGATCCCGCTGAACTTGTGCCCGTAATGAATAAGGCGCAAAGTCAAAATATTAGGGTCATTACTTGGGATGCGGATACTCACTCTAGTGCTAGGGAGTTTTTTATCAATATGGTGGACCCGGAGACGTTAGGAAGACATTTGATGGATACTCTGGCATGGAATGTAAATGAGGAGGGTGATTTTGCAATTATAACAGGGGCAAAGTCAGCTGCCAACCTAAACAGTTGGCTTAACTGGATTAAAATTCAACAGAAAGAATATTATCCGAAAATGAATTTAGTTAAAGTTGTGGCATCTGATGATGATCCAAATAAAGCATACCTTTTAGCAAAAGGACTTTTAGAAGAATTTCCAAATTTGAGGGGGATTATTGGAAATTCTTCTGTTGGACCGCCGGCCGCAGCTCAAGCGGTAATGGAAGCGGGAAAATCAAGTGAAGTGGCTGTGGTTGGATTATCTTCCCCTAATCCAATGAATGAATACTTAAAAATTGATGCAGCCCAAGTCGTTACATTGTGGAGTCCCAAAAAGCTTGGTTATTTAACAGTTGCACTTGCAACAAACCTTTTAGATGGAACGGTACCATTTGATCGCCAGGAAATTTCGCAAGTAGGAAAAATTAGTGTTAAAGAAGATATGGTGATTATGGGAGAACCGATTGATTTTACAAAGGAAAATGTGGATCAGTATGATTTTTAAATGGAAAAAATTCAATAATTATAATTTAATGACAAAATTAC
Source organism: Neobacillus canaveralius (assembly GCF_047237705.1). NCBI lineage: Bacteria > Bacillati > Bacillota > Bacilli > Caryophanales > Bacillaceae > Neobacillus > Neobacillus canaveralius. The sequence continues at coordinate 2,640,173 of NZ_JBDFLL010000001.1, forward strand.
TCGTTACCTATATTTGTATTACAGTAATACCGATCGTCTTTCTGGGGTATATTGCCTACAGCCAATATACAAAATCCATCGAAGAACAAGTAGGCGAGAACATACCGAAAATCTTGGATCAGGCACATGAGCGGATTAATGACTATCTTCGCGACGTAAAGGAGCTTCCAGATCTTCTTTATAATTCTGGACAAGTAATTGAGGTGTTGAGAAAGGACTCTTTTCAAAACAAATCATCGTTACTACAGGATAAGTTTATCGTGAATAGTTACTTAAAGAGAACATATATAAATGGTGGAAATCCTGATATATTAGGTGTGTTTATTTTTTCAAAAAATAGATTATTTGAAAGTTCAAAGGTTCCCTATACAGGCTTCGAAAATATTGAATTACCATATGGTCAGGATATGGAGTTAGAAGGGAAACAAGCTATTATCTTTCCGGGACAAACGGATTTAAAATTTATAGATAACCAGCCTTACATTTTAGTAATGAGACAGATTACCGATACAGAAAACCAAATGAATCTAGGTACGATGTTCATTGCGGTAGAAATGACATCCTTTAAGACGATATTTGAAAATATAAAGACAAACAAAGAAGCAGTCATCTCACTAATGGATGTAAATGGATACATTATTTATCATTCTAATTTAGATTTTATTGGAAAAACCAATAAAACTCTAGCTGACTATCCAAATATTAACGGTAGTTTTCGAACCAGATATGAAGAAGAAAACAGGTTAATTAGTATTAGTAGAGGTGGTCTAGACCACTGGGTATTAGAACATAGTGTGCCTTTGAGGAATTTAACCGAACGAACGGATATGGTGCGTAATACGACTATAATCGTATTTATGGCAGTTGTTTTATTAAGTACCATCATCTCCATTTTTCTTGCATGGAACGTTTCAAGGCCTATTCATCGCCTAACAAAGTTAATGAAAAAGGTGGAACAGGGTAATTTTGAAGTGGACCTTTCCATTAAGAGTTCAGATGAAGTGGGGATACTTGCTAAGAGCTTTAATTCCATGGTACTGGAGATTAAGGATTTAATTAAAATGAATTATCACATTAAATTACAGCAAAGAGAGGCTGAACTTTATGCCCTACAGTCCCAAATCAACCCTCACTTTATGTACAATACCCTTGAAACAATCGGAATGGCAGTAGAGGAAGGGGAGGATGATACGGTTGTAGAAATGGTATCTCTCCTTGGGCGTATGTTAAGATTTTCGATCAATAATAAAGATAAAATGGTACCCATTGAACAAGAAATCCAGCATATGAAAGATTATTTAACCATCCAAAAAATAAGATTCGAAGACCGAATTGAATTCTTCATTCAGGAAGGAATTAATACGAATGCTTATTTTACACCAAAGTTTATTTTACAGCCAATTGTAGAGAATGCGATTAAGCATGGTTTAGATCACCAGCTTCATTTTAAGATTGAAATCTCTATTATGAAATCTCCTAACAAAGAAGCGTTAATCTTTATAGTAAGGGATGATGGACCCGGAATTTCTGAAGAAATATTATTGGAACTTAATAGGTATCTAGAATCAAATCCTATGGAAAGAAGAGACTCAAAATTTGGGTTAATCAATGTCCATGGCAGGGTGGTTATGATGTTTGGAGAGCAGTATGGTATCCAAATAGAAAGTATGATCAGTAAAGGAACGGAAGTGAAGGTAAGAATTCCTTTAACAACATCTGAGAAACTGAGCGAATATACGGACGGAGGTGGAGAATTTGAATACCAGGCAGGTTAGAACGATTGTTGTTGATGATGAACCACGGATTAGAAGGGGGATAGAGCGTTTGGTCCTATCTTGTTCGGATGAGTTTGAGATCATTGGGAGTTTTTCTAGTGGAATTGAATTGATAGATTTCTACCTTAAGGAAGAGCTGGAATTTGATTTATTAATAACAGATATAAAAATGCCTGGCATGGATGGACTGGAGTTAATCAAGGAATTGAAAAATGTTGTTTCGTTTGAAGCAGTTGTCATCAGCGGTTTTAATGACTTTAAATACCTGCAGACGGCCATACGCGAAGGGGCAATCGATTATATGGTTAAGCCGCTTATACGGGATGAATTTCGTCAGCAGCTTCAACGGGTCAATGAAAAAATTCAACAAAAGCGTGCAGAAGAAGAGCGATTAGAGGAGATAGATTCAGAACTAAATTTCGTTAAACAGAGCCAATTACTGAGTGAACTATTTAGAGGGTTTGAAATGGACTTGTCTAAATTAGATTGGATAAGAGATTTTCCTCAAGGCAGTTATTTTCTGCTTAATATCTCAAAAGATAATCAGGAGATGTATAATCCTGAACAAATAACTAAAAGTGTAGAACATGTCATCACGGATTTTCTGAAACAAAATCATGGAATGAATCATTGGCTATGGAAGGGTGAGGGGTCCTGTTATTGGGTGTTGATTCAACACGTTAGCAATGAGGACAATAGTGCCTATAAACTTGCAAAGAATCTTCAATCACAAATCAGAAGCATTACTCGCCAAGCAAATACAATTGCTGTAAGTGAAATGTTCCAAGACCTGACTCTGCTTCCCAGTTTGAGAGATAATCTCCTTTCTTTGCTGCAATTTCGCTTGATTTATGGCGGAAATCAAGTGTATTCACTTTCTTCAATAGGTAAATACGAAATGAAGAAAGTTATAGTTAAAGATTCAAAGGGAATAGAGACTCTTATTAATAAAATCTTGCAATCACTTGAGCGTTTTCAAAAGGAAGGAGAGACACATGTTCTCTTAAGACAGTTCCTAAAAGAACTAGAGATGCTGAACTCTCCCCAAGAGATTGATCGTAACATCCAATTATTAACCGTTCAGGTAGTGAATTACCTGCTGAAATATTCAAAAACGAAGGATGAAATCCCTTTGATCCACGAGGCACTTCATCTAGCGAAAAGCTCCCCAAATTTTAACACTTTAAGGGGAAATTTTATCGTTTGGATGCAGAGAATTTATACAAGTTTAGACCAACTAAATAAAAAGGAACAGGCTGACCCTGTTCAAACTTCAAAGAAATGGATTTTAGGGAATCTAGGAGAAAATATAACCATCGAAAAGATTGCACGTGAGATTCCCATGAATCCTACTTATTTTTGTGAGTACTTTAAAAATCTAACCGGAGAAACCGTTTTGGATTATGTGACCAAAACAAGGATGGAAAAAGCCAAAAAATTACTCCTAACAACCGATCTAAAAGTATACGATATAGCACAACAGGTAGGGTATTCCGACACCAAATACTTTAGTAAGCTCTTTAAAAAGTATTTTGGTGAGGTCCCTTCTAAATTCAAGGAAAAACTAAAATATAATTCATTATGAAACCTCCAAAAACAGGAGGTTTTTTAATTTTTAGAAAATTCCCGAAAATAGACCCCCCTACCCGAAACCTATCTCCTTTTCCCAAGTAATGAGAATGAGTAAGCTATATATAACAAGTAGGTAAGCGATTACAACCCCCTTGAAATAAAAAGCTCAACAGATAGGAGTGAAAAAATGTCTGAGTATGTACTAGAACTAAATGGGATTTCTAAGACCTTCCCAGGGGTAAAGGCTCTCGATGAAGTTCAATTTAAATTAAAGCCAGGAGAAATTCATGCTTTGATGGGGGAAAATGGCGCTGGTAAATCTACTTTTATTAAGGTGATTACCGGAGTTCATCAGCATGATGAAGGAAAGATTTATTTAAATGGCCAGGAGGTTGTGTTTAAAAATCCCAAAGAGGCTCAGGAGAAAGGAATAGCGGCCATTTATCAGCATGTTACCTGTTTTCCAGATTTAAGCGTGACAGAAAATATTTTTATGGGTCATGAAAAAGTGCAAAAAGTGACGAAAAGGATTCTTTGGAAGGAAATGCATGCGGAAGCAAACAGGCTGCTAAAGGAACTCGGTGCCAATTTTGATTCAAAAACCACGATGGGGACACTCAGTGTGGCACAACAGCAAATCGTTGAAATTGCTAAAGCATTATCAACGAATGCAAAAATTATCATCATGGATGAGCCCACGGCGGCATTAACAAGAAATGAAAGTGAAGAGCTCTATCGAATCACTGAAAAACTTAGAGACAGCGGAACATCTATTATCTTTATCTCTCACCGGTTTGAGGATATGTACCGGCTGGCAAGTCAAGTAACGGTTTTCCGTGATTCTAAGTACATAGGGTCATGGGGGAAAAATGAGATCTCCAATGAAGATTTAATCGTGGCAATGGTTGGCAGGGAAATTAAACAGCTCTTTCCAAAAGCGGCTGCAAAGATTGGCGAAGAGGTATTAAGAGTAGAAAAACTTGGCAGAATGGGATTTTTTGCAGACGTATCCTTCTCACTTCGGAAAGGAGAAATCCTTGGACTAACGGGACTTGTTGGGGCTGGCCGAAGTGAAGTATGTCAGGCATTATTTGGAATTGATCCACCTGATAAAGGCAAAGTCTTCATCAAAGGTGTGGAAACAAAAATTTCCAATCCTTTACATTCCATGAATCAAGGTATCGGGTATTTACCGGAAGATCGGCAGCAACAGGCGCTGATTCTCTCATGGGGAATCGATAAAAATATAACACTTCCATCCTTAAATCTTCTCTCTAATAAAGGCTGGTTAAACAATAAGAAAGAGGAAGAGATAGCTAGCAGTCTAACAAAAAAGGTAAATGTAAAAACACCAACTATTTATAATTTGGTCAGTTCATTGTCAGGTGGAAATCAGCAAAAAGTGGCGGTTGCAAAGCTTCTTACTACCAATTTAGATATTATCATCCTCGATGAGCCGACAAAGGGTGTCGACGTAGGAGCAAAGTCTGCCATCTATGAAATTATCAGCAATTTAGCATGCCGAGGTTATGGAATTATTATGGTTTCTTCGGAAATGCCTGAAATCATCAGCATGAGTGATCGAATAATCGTCATGAGAGAAGGGCGGATTACAAGAGAAATCAATGGGAAGGAAGCTACGCAGGAAGCGATATTAGAGGCTGCAATGACGAACAAAGAGACTCGTCAGTCGGGTGGATCACTTGAGGTTGCAAGCTTATAAGGGGGGAAGGTGAATGGCAGAAAATAAGGTAGAGAAAAACTCGATTAGTGCCAATATTGCACGATTTCGGGAAGTTGGCTTATTAGGATTTATCATCCTCTTATCCATTGTAGTCCAAATGAGAAATTCAAGTTTTTTAACGCTTGAGAATCTTAACGATATGATTACCAATACGGCGATATTAAGTATTCTTGCCGTAGGAATGATGCTTGTAATTATCACTAGGGGAATCGATTTATCGATAGGGGCCACACTCGCTTTAGCAGGTATGATTTCAGCCTTAACGGTCGGTTCGTTTCCAGCTCTTAACCCTATTTGGGCAATTCTGTTAGGAGTTCTCGTAGGAATAGTCAGTGGTGGAATCATTGGTTTAATTATTTCTAAGGGTGGAGTTTTACCCATCATTGCTACACTGGGAATGATGTATATCTTTAGAGGCTTAACCTTTATGGTCAGCGGTGGAAAATGGGTAAGCGCCCACCAGATGCCGGCTAGTTTCAAAGAGATTGCGACCGGATCATTTCTTGGTATCAATAACTTGATTGTAATTGCTATTATGATTTATCTCATTTTCTACTATTTTATTAACCACACCCGAATAGGAAGACAAATCTATGCAGTCGGAAGTAATCCCGAATCAGCCATTATTAGAGGAATTAACCATGATCGGATTATTTTCTTGGTGTATACCCTTATGGGTGGTCTATCAGGCCTTGCGGGTGTTTTATGGGTATCGAAATTTGCTTCCGCACAAGGTGATACCGCATCTGGCTATGAATTAACGGTTATTGCTGCTTGTGTATTAGGGGGAGTAAATATTGCCGGAGGTTCTGGAAAGATATCGGGACTTCTTTTAGGGTCAGTACTGATTGGAATTTTAAATAATGCTCTTCCACTTATTAATGTATCTCCTTTTTGGCAAAGCTGGATCCAAGGCAGCATCATATTAATCGCTGTCGTGTTAAATGCTCTAGTAAAAAGAGGAGTAGATTTAAATGCTCTCATGAGGAGGCAAATCTAGCGATGGAGAATATAAGCAAAAAAGAGTTTTCGGTTAAGAAATTCTTTCTACAATGGGAATGGCTGCTAGTTTTACTTTTTATTGTTGTAAACATTACAAATGCAAGCTTATCACCCTTTTATTTAGATTTTAATAATTTACGAGATGCTACCATGACATTTCTCGATAAAGCCTTTATCGTTTTTCCAATGGTTATGGTCATGATCTTACGAGATATTGATATTTCTGTGGCGTCGATTGTCGCCCTAGCATCCGTTGTGATGGCTCATTTATATACATTAGGAGTACCGATGGAGCTGGCAGTGTTGATCTGTTTGACCGTCGGGGCAGTCTGCGGTCTTATCAACGGATTATTAATTGTTAAATTTAAGGAATTATCAGCAGTCATTGTAACATTGGCAACAATGATTATCTACCGTGGCATTGCCTATATCATTCTCGAGGATAAATCTGCAGGGTCCTTTCCAGAATGGTTTGGATTCTTCGGCTGGGGATATGTATACGGAATACCGTTCATTTTACTGTCATTTCTGGTTTTAGCCGTCATTTTTGGGCTCATGTTGCATAAAACAACCTTTGGACGCCGAGTTTATGCGATTGGTAATAATCCAACTGCAAGTCGTTTTTCAGGAGTCCAAGTCGATAAGATTAAAATCATTGTATTTACACTTGCTGGTTTAATGGCAGGTGTTACTGCACTATTTTTAACCTCCAGAATGGGCAGTACACGACCAAACGTCGCTCTTGGCTATGAGCTGGATGTGATTGCTATGGTCGTACTAGGTGGAATTAGTACAGCAGGTGGAAAAGGGAAAATGGCAGGAGCGATCATTGCTATTTTCTTAATTGGTTACCTTCGCTACGGACTGGGTTTAATCAACATACCAGCACAAGTGTTAATGATAATCATAGGTCTACTTCTGATTACAGCTGTTATGGTGCCAAATTTAAAACCAAAAGAAAAAGTAAAACAGAAAACAGCGAAGGATACATCCCGACAAATTGCAGGATGAATTTTTCGCGAAACAATGTTACAAAGCAGTCCTTTGACTGATTGTATAAAAAAACAAAAAAGGGGATCTGACGATGAAAAAATGGTTCGCGGTATTTATTTCAATCTTCATGGTATTTTCAATCTTAGCAGCTTGTACGCAATCTGCACCAAGCAGCGGCGGAGATAACAATGAAGGAAGTAAGGATGGCAAGAAAAGATTTGCGATTGTCTTCAAGAACACGGGGAATCCATATGGTGAGAAAATGATGGAAGGCTACAAAAAAGCCATTGAAGAGCTTGGTCATGAAGCCATTCTTAAAGCCCCAGACCAGCCTACAGCTGAAGCGCAAATTCAAATGATTGAAGAATTAATTTCACAAAAGGTAGACAGCATTGCCATTGCAGGTAATGACCCGGATGCGCTCGAGCCTGCGTTGAAAAAGGCAATGGATCATGGCATCAAAGTGATTTCTCTAGATTCTGCGGTTAATACAAACAGCCGGATCGTTCACATCAACCAAGCAGATCCTGAAAGAATCGGCCGAATCCAAATCGAAGCCATTTCTGAAATGATTGGCGGTAAAGGACAAATTGCCGTATTAAGTGCAACCTCTCAAGCAACAAACCAAAATACATGGATTGAATGGATGAAAAAAGAACTTGAAGATCCTAAATACAAAGATATTGAATTAGTAAAAGTAGCCTATGGGGATGATTTACGAGATAAGAGTGTTTCCGAAACAGAAGCTCTATTAAAATCTTATCCTGATCTTAAGGGGATTATCGCTCCAACGACAGTAGGAATTGCTGCTGCTGGTAAGGTTTTAACTGACAAAGGGTTAAAGGATAAAGTACATCTTACAGGTCTAGGATTACCAAGTGAAATGGCCGAGTATATTGAAAGCGGTGTCAGTGATTGGATGTACCTTTGGAATCCAATCGATGTTGGGTACTTGGCAGGCTACGCTGCGGATGCCTTAGTAAGCAGCAAGATGACTGGTAAGGTCGGCGACAAGTTTACAGCAGGCGACCTTGGTGAAAAAGAAGTCGTTGAAGACGGTGACGGAGCACAAGTCATGCTTGGCGACCCGTTCAAGTTTGATCAAGAAAATATTGCTGAGTGGAAAGAAGTTTACTAGAATTCATCATTACTGACCTAAGAAAAGCCTGTAGATAGAGTCCGGGAGTCTACAGGCTTTTCTTAAAGTTTATTTTTAAAATTTTATATTGAACAGGTCGACTTTTTTATAAATTAAAAGGGGGTTATCCATTGGTTTTTAAACGCGTTTTATCTATTTTTCTAATTATGATTTTATTTGTAAGTCTATTATTCCCAAATTCAGAGAGTGTAAATGCCTCGACTAATGCTGCCATCACTAACTTGATAGTTGAAAATATGGAGAATCCGATAGGAATCGATACGGTGCAACCTCGATTCAGTTGGAAAATGGTATCAGATACGCGTGGGGCAAAACAAATTGCTTATGAAATTACCTTGGCCGATAGTGAAAAAAATCTAAAAAATGGTAAATATATATGGAATAGTCAGAAGCAGGTTTCAGAACGTTCTATAAGTGTTAAATATACAGGTAATGTTCAACTTAAATCAAGTACCCGGTATTTTTGGAAAGTGAAAGTGTGGGACCAGAATAATAATATACTAGAATCGAAGGAAGAAGCATATTTCGAAACAGGTTTAATGAGTACGGATGGTACAACCAACTGGGAGGGAGCAAAGTGGATTACAGATGATAAAAGTACATCGGACCCAGTTAATGTTACCTTATTCCGAACAGAAAAAGACTTAAGAAACAAGGCAATTGAGAGTGCCCAACTTTATATTACATCGTTAGGCATATATAACGCATTTATAAACGGGGAAAAAGTTAAGTTGATCAATAAAGGTAACTCGATCGATGAGACACTAAATCCAGGGTGGACTGATTATAAATCGTATGTAAATTATCAAACATATGATGTAACAAGCTATATTTCTAATCAATCTAAAGTCAGTTTAGGTGTTATGGTGGGTAAAGGCTGGTTTGGAGGACGAATCGGTCAAACCGGGGAATATCCTCAAAAGGTAGGTAACAAATTGGCTTTACTAGCAAAAATGGTTGTAACGTATAAGGATGGTAGTAAGACTGTTATTGTCACAGATCAGTCAAACTGGAAATCTAGTGATAAGAGCCCTATATTAGCAAACGATTTCTTTGACGGCGAAACCTATGATGCAAACATAGCAAAAGAAATTAATGGATGGAACACTATAACTTTTGATGATAGCCAATGGAATCCTGTTTCTGTATTTGATTATAAAGGAAAAGTTAAGGGAAATAGGGGTGCGGCTGCTCGTATAGCGGAGGAATATACGCTAACGCCAATCAAAGGGTTAAAGTACAGTGGAATTGAGAAGCCAGTTTCAGAAGGCGGGAAATCAACGTACGATTTCGGTCATGCGATTACAAGCAATGTTGATATAAATACCGAAATTTCTCTTAAGGCCGGAGAAACACTGATAATTGATATGGGGCAAAACTTTGCCGGCGTACCCAATATTAAAGTAACAGGTACTAATGGCACTACAATTACAATGAGGCACGCAGAAATGCTTAATGATGGCAGAAAAAATTCAACGATTGCAGCAGGTGGCAGTGATGGACCAAAAGATACTCTCTATCGAAAAGCATTAACAACTGCCGCACAGACAGATAAATATATCGTATCTGGCGATGGGGTGGAAGAGTATCAGCCTGTATTCACTTTTCATGGGTTTAGATATGTAGAAATTAGCGTTGATCATGATATTAGTGTCATTTCAGTAAAAGGGAAAGTCATCACCTCTGTAGGAGAACAGGTGGGATCCATATCCACTTCAGATCAGGATGTAAATAAATTATTTAATAATATCCTGTGGGGACAGAGATCAAATTACTTATCTATCCCAACAGATTCTCCTCAACGGGCAGAACGTGCGGGCTGGACTGGGGATGCACAATTATTTGCACAAACTGCAGTTTATAATTTTAATGATATACCATTTTTAGAAAATTACAGTGAGATTATGGATGTCCACAGTAGAGAACAAAATGGGAAGTATGGAAGTGTTATGCCAACTGGCTTTGTAGGTTTCCTAGCAAATACGGTTGCTTCCGGATGGAGTGATGCAGGGATTATCATCCCTTGGGTATTATTTCAGCAGACCGGAGATAAAACGATTATTGAAAAAAACTTTTCACAAATGGATAAATATATGGACTATGTTGGTGCGAATGGTTATAGTACAGCATTATTTGGCGACTGGCTGGCATTCCAAGCTACCTCAACCGTTTATTTAAATACCATTTATCGTGCTTATGATGCGCAGCTTATGAGCAAAATGGCGAAAGTGATTGGGAATGAGGAAATGGTTCAAAAATATGAAACACTATTTGCGGAGATTAAGTCTGATTTTATCAATAAATATTTTGATGAAGATTTTAATCTCTTAACAGCATCCGCCGATAATTTTACCGTCTCTAGACATGGTTATCCTGGTGCCGATAATGCACAAACAGGACTACTGTGGGCGTTAAAACTTGGTCTTTATGAAACAGAGGCCCAAAAGGAAAAAATGATTGAAAATCTTACTGCTAATATTAAAAATGAGGGCAGCATGATTCGAAAAGATCAACCAGAAAATACGTTAGCAGTCGGTTTCTTAGGTGTAAATGTGATCCTGCCGGTATTATCTGATATAGGTGCAGAGGAATTAGCTTATACATTACTGTTACAGGATGAAATGCCATCTTGGTTATACAGTGTTAAGAATGGAGCAACGACGATCTGGGAAAGATGGAATTCTTATTCCATTCAAGACAGCTTTGGAGATTCAGGTATGAATTCCTTTAATCATTATTCCTATGGAGCTGTGGCTGAATGGATGTACAAATACATGGCGGGTATTTCAAATGATCCAAATAAACCTGGATTCCAACATTTTATTCTTCAGCCAACCATTGATAGTGGCAGCCGTATAACGTGGGTGGATAGTTCATTTGATTCAGTTTATGGAACAATCGAAAGTAAATGGAAAGTCAAGAATGGAACATTTACTTATCATACAACTGTACCTGCGAATACAACTGCAACAGTCTATATTCCTACAAACAATGTTAATACCATTAAGGAAGGCGGACAGCCAATAACTAAGGTAAAAGGGGTTAAGTTTATCGAGTTTAAAGATGGTAAAGCAGTGTATGAACTCCAATCAGGAAGTTATGAGTTCCGTTCTATTATGGCGGGTTCTAAACCGCAGTAATAAATAAATGAAGGAAGTATTACCAAAAGAGAATGTAGGATGAAATAACTTAATTATTGAAATAGGCCTGTAGTGTATAATTTTCTACAGGCTTTTCATTTTTTTAGATTATACTCAAATGGTTCCAATTTGATTATCCGTTTTGGTTTCAATTGGATAGAATCTAGGAGGATATCGCTATAGTAGTCTTGCAAGTTATTATATAAACTGAAGAGAAAGCCAGCTTTAACATGGATACAGCTGCATTTTTTCAAAAGTATCGAAACGATGTAGAGGCAGAACAAAGTAAATTTGGCGGCAGCGTCCCGTTCGTCGTTCCAACGAACGGTTTTAATGGGCATGGTTCCACCGCTTGCGGTGAAGCGGCAACGGTCATTCCTTGGCATTTTAGAATATTTGCCAGAGTTAAACTTTATGCCGGAATTTCTTTAGAATTCATTATGCTCACAGAATATGAAGTGTTAGCGCAAAATTAAGAGTTAGGCAAGTTACAACAGCTTGAAATAAAGTTATAAAAAATACCAAAAAGACAAAGAAAGCTTTACTTGCTTAGAGTAAAGCTTTCTTTGTCTTTCTGTATTCTGTAGGAGTAACCCCATGTAGCTTCTTAAACGATTTATAAAAAAGCCAACATTCGAATAACCAATTTGATTCGCAATCTGCTCAATGGTTAAATCAGTATTTTCTAGAAGACTTGTTGCTTTTTTGTTCTTTAATTGATGTGATAATTCCATAAATGTTTTGCCTAAATTATTTTTTAGAATCCTCGTCAAATAATTGGGGTGAAAGTGAAATTTCTCTGCTGTTTTTTCTAAGGTTATACTTTGATAGTTCTGTTCCATATAGCTAAGAATGTCAGATAATACAGCCTTTTTTAAAACGGGTTCTTCTTTCTTTTTCTCTTTATCATACATTCTTAGCAGTTCAGTAAAAATTAATAGCATATAGGAATTAATGGCTTCACTAGAGCAAAGCTGCGGGTGAAAGCTTTCCCATATTGCCCTCAATATTAGGTCTTTCAATACATGATTTTGGTTCCTAAGAAATAAAATATATCGGCTATCTTTCTTTTGTTCATAAATTGCATGTACAAAAAAATCAGTTAATAAATCATTTCCCGCCATTCTATGAAGAAGGATGGAGTCAAAATGGCTGGGACGAATCATAATGTTTATGATAATATCCTCTTCTTTAGCAATATGGATATCATGTAAGACGTTTGTATCAAGGATACAAAGATCCCCTTCTTTTAGTATAACTTCTTTGCCATTAATCACTTGTATGCAAGTACCAGAGTAAACATAATTCATTTCGATGAAAGAATGTCGGTGTTCAGTAAATTTGATAAATCGTGGGTGTTTAAAAAAGGCTACATTTTGATCTGGTTTGAGAAAACGTTCGATTGGAATGATGTGAGGTGACCCACCAAATTTAGGAAAAGACAGCTCAGCACCGGAATGCTTCCTTTCAAAATCGGTTATTTCCCTTAATTGTTTATCTAGAATGGATAGTTCTATTTGGAACACCCCCCTTTAGGAGAAATTCACTATTAATTTACTAACAGTCTCCGTGTAACTAGTTCAATACGATTAATTCTCTGTACTTAGCATACTAAAAAATCGTTAAAGTGACTACCAGATTAATGGACTTCTATCGTTAATTTAAAGCTTTTAAATACCATGCATTCATAGCAAAATAGTCAGAACCCGTAGTGGTTTATCAAAAAGTGTAAAACCAAATTTTTTATATAATTTACATGCAGTTTTTAACTAATTTTTATACATTCTTCTTGCTTTAGCCCCAAATATTAACATAACAAATACATCTTATGAGTACAAAAACAAGGCACTTGAAAATACTATTAATTTCCCTCTCAAAAGAGGGTTGTGGGTTAGGTAAGGAATATGGAAAAACTTCAAAAAGGACATCCCGTGCTGCTGCAGGATGCCCTTAGCTAAACACTTATCATGTTGATGCAGCCATACGCATCCGATGTGCACGTTCTTTTTTTCCGTACAGGAAGTAATAGAGGACAGACGTTGCAAAGACGATGATTCCCTAAAAAGCATACAGGGCATTATAGCCGGTTTTTGGAATAAACAATCCAAGAAGATAAGGACCAAATCCAGTACCGATTTCAAAAAATATAAAGAAGGTGGATGTGGCGAGTCCCATACGGTGAGGTGGAACCCCATTAACTACTATTGCCTGTGCGACGATTCACTTTAATGGTATACCCTTCAACAAGTAAAAATGGGGTATCTTGTTCATGCAATTATACATATTTATACGAAAAGCACGATTCATCACCTTATCTCTCGTTCATAAAAGAACAAAATCAATACGTCATAAACAACTACAAATTCAGTGGAGAAAGTTGTTATCTCCTCGAGTGAAAATTCCCCTCCAATGAAATATTAGATGAATTCTTGACAGGCTTGAGTAATTATGTGAGCTATAAATTATCTATTGTTATTATTAAATAGTTCATGCTAAAAAATGGGTTATTTATATATGAACACATTGGAGCAACCAGCTCATTCTTAAAATCCAGCTACGATTCTACGCAGGTTTTACAAAACATTTGACAACTAATGAAAGCGTGTCTTATAGTTATTGAAATGTTTTCCAAAAAGCATTGATTGCAAAAAAGCTTCAAATAAAAGATGTTGATTTTATTTGTAAGCGTGTTATAATCCTAATTAGATTGTTACCTTAAGTGGGCAAGTCTATAATTTAACAGTGTATCTACGATATAATATAGGGATTGTTATTACAAATGTAAGCTTAACCCAGTTATGTCCAACTTATTTGTGTTGGGTATAACTATTTTTTTTGTTCAATAATATTTGAAAGGAGGATTGTGATGAAAATCGTAAGAATAATAAATAACAATATTGTAACGTCAGTGCAAAATGAAAATGAAGTTGTTATTATGGGAAAAGGCGTGGGTTTTCATAAAGAAATTGGTCAAGCAATTGATCCTAGCCAAATTGAAAAGGTATACACGCTAGATAACCCTAGTAATACAGATAGGTTTAAACATTTGCTACGAGATATTCCATTGGAAGAAATTCAAACAATTAACGAAATAGTGTCATATGCAAAACTTTCCCTAGGAAAAAGGTTAAGTGATAGCATTTATATTTCACTCACTGATCATCTACATTTTGCCATTGAACGACATGAAAAGGGTTTAGATTTTAAAAATCCTCTTGCTTGGGAAGTTAAACATTTTTATCATCATGAGTATTTGATAGGGAAAGAAGCATTGGAAATTATTTCAAGAAGATTAAAAGTTGAATTGCCGGTTGATGAAGCAATATCAATAGCGTTGCATATCGTTAATGCTGAGTTGGATAATACCATGGAAAACACGGTAGGAATGACAAAAATTATCAAGCAGATATTCAATATTATACAGTATACTTTTAATATTGAATTTGCTGAAGAAAACCTATCTTATGGACGATTGTTAACACACTTGAAATTTTTTGTGCAACGAATTACGATGAATCGGTCCATACCTGACGACAATATGGAATTGTTTTCGATGATTCGTCACAGTTATCCAAAAGAATATAATTGTGCATTAAAAATCCATGATTATGTTTATGAAGAAACAAGGCATAAGCTAACAACAGCTGAGTTATCTTATATCACTATTCATATTAACCGTGTCATAAATGATTTATAAATGGGATTGTTATCGAATTATTCGAGCTTGACCCAAACTCTTTAACCACAGGAGTTTGGGTCTTTTTATTTATAGGGGGAAAAAATGAATTACCAAAAATAGCAGAAGAGATTACCAATACAATAGGTGGGGAAGATAATTTTGAATTTGTATAGGAGGAAAAGAAAATGAATTACAAAAAAATAGCAGAAGAGATTACACAGGCTATTGGTGGGGAAGAAAATATTGAATTTGCCACACACTGTATGTCCAGGTTGCGTTTCGTTTTAAAAGATGAGTCTAAAGCAGATGATGAATCTGTAGAAAGTATACAAGGTGTTAAAGGGGTAATGAAGCAAGGAGGACAGTATCAGATTATTATCGGAGGAGAGGTGGCTAGTGTCTTCAATGTACTCCCCAAGAATAAGCGTACCTCTTCGGAGGGAGAAGAGCAAAGCAATGTTTCAAATAAGAAAAACCTGAAGGGTTTTCTAACTTCTATTTTTGATTACGTTTCTGGATCCTTAACAGCTGCGCTTCCTGCCATTATTGGTGGTGGGATGGTAAAACTTGTTATAGTCATTCTTGCAATGGTTGGATTAGATGATACGCCCACCTATAATGTTTTGAATATTATTGGAGATACAGCTTTCTATTTTTTACCGGTGATATTAGCCTATACCGCTGCAAAAAAATTAAATACAGATATTGTTCTTTCTATGGTGGTATCTGCTGTTTTAATCCATCCTTTATTAATTAAAGGAATGGCTGGAGAGGGTTTATCATTCTTAGGCATGCCGATTTATTCTACTAGTTATGTCTCAGCAGTAATCCCTCCTTTATTTGCAGCGTGGATATTAAAATTAATTTTACCTGTTGTCGATAAGTTAACGCCAGGATGGAGTAAAGCAATATTTAAACCGCTCTTGGCATTGGTTATAACAATCCCTATTGTTTTAATTGTTTTTGCACCACTAGGCGCAATAATTGGGGAAGGCTTAACTCAAATTACAGAAATTGCTCAACAGTATTCACCATGGCTTACTATGGCTATTCTTTCTGCTTTATTGCCATTGTTAATTATTACAGGAATGCACCATGCTTTTGATCCTATTATGTTTGCTAACTTTGCTGGACCAGGATTTGATGGACTATTTTTACCCATGATGTTGGCAACTAACTTTGCGCTTGGAGCTGCTTGTCTAGCGGTTGGAGTTAAAACAAAAAATAAAAATTTTAAATCAGTTGCCGTTTCCTCAGCTATATCTGCGAGTATAGCTGGAATAACAGAGCCAGGTCTATTCGGAGTCCTTTTAAGAGTTAAAAAACCAATATTCGCAGCTATGATTGGTTCTGGTGTTGCAGGAATATTTGTCGGTATATTTAAGATAAAGTCCTTTGCATTGGCTTCTCCAGGTGTTATATCGATGATCCAATTTATTTCCCCAGAGCAATCATCTAATTTTATTAATGCAATTATTGTCGCTGTTATTGCCTCTATCGTTTCTTTTATAGCTGTATTTGTATTAGGTTTTAAGGACTTAACCGATAAAAAAACAAGTGATAACAATAATAGTATCCAATGTGAAAGAGATGAATTACTTTCTCCAATGGAAGGAACAATTATTTCAATTGATAAAGTAGCTGATGCAACCTTTGCCAAAAAGTTATTAGGAGATGGCGTAGCGATTGTTCCATCAGTTGGTAAGGTTTATTCACCGGTTAATGGGAGTATCAAAGTAATGTTTAAGACAGGGCATGCAATTGGACTTTTATCAGAAAATGGAGATGAAATTTTAATTCATGTAGGGTTAGATACAGTTAAACTTGAGGGAAAAGGGTTTACTCCAAAAGTTAATGATGGTGACCAAGTAAAAGCTGGCGATCTTCTTTTAGACTTTGATATTCAGTATATTCAATCACAAGGCTATGATATCACTACACCGGTTGTTATCACCAATCAGTCTACAACAAACAAAAGGATTTCGAAATTACTTAAAGAAAATCAAGATGTGAAAAAACTTCAACCAATTATTAAAATGGAATTATAAGGAGGATAATTATGGGGTTTCCAGAAAATTTTTTATGGGGCGGAGCAACTGCCGCTAATCAAAGTGAAGGAGCATATAACCTTGATAATAGAGGATTGGCAAATGTCGATCTACTACCAGTAGGAGAAGATAGAAGAGCGGTAGTTATGGGTGAAAAGAAGATGTTCCATTTCTTAGATGATTATTTTTATCCAGCAAAAAATGCAATTGATATGTACCATCAATATAAGGAAGATATAGCATTACTTGGTGAATTAGGTTTTAAAACATACCGTATGTCAATTGCATGGACAAGAATTTTTCCAAAAGGAGACGAAAAAGAGCCTAATGAGGCTGGTCTTGAATATTATGAGAAAGTTTTTAAAGAATGTAGAAAATATGGTATTGAGCCTTTAGTAACCATATCTCATTTTGATTGTCCAATGCATCTAGTTGAAAAGTATGGGTCTTGGAGAAATCGGAAAATGATAGATTTTTTCGAAAATTTATGCAAAGTAGTATTTACGAGATATAAAGGTTTAGTTAAGTATTGGCTTGTTTTCAATGAAATCAATATGGTATTACATGCACCTTTTATGGCAGCTGGATTATATGTTGGGGATCTTGATGAAAAAGAAAAGGAAAAAGTCAAATACCAAGCTGCTCATCATGAGTTAGTAGCGAATGCATTAGCTACAAAAATTGCACATGAAGTAGATCCTGAAAACCAAGTAGGATGTATGTTAGGCGCTGGAAAGCATTATCCATATAGTTGTAATCCTGATGATGTTCTTGTAAGTCAATTAAGAGATAGGGAAGACTATTTCTTTTCGGATGTTCAAGCAAGAGGAGAATACCCAAGCTATATGATTAAAAAATTTGAACGAGAAGGAATTCAAATTGATTTTGAGAAAGAGGATTTGGAGCTATTAAAAAATAATACGGTTGATTTTATTTCATTTTCGTATTATATGTCTCGTGTGGGTACTGCTAATCCTGAAATAGCGGAACAAACTACTGGAAATATATTTGATTCTGTCAAAAATCCATATTTACCGTCCTCTGAATGGGGCTGGCAAATAGACCCTTTAGGTATGAGGATAATGTTGATTGAATTATATGATAGATACCAAAAGCCTTTATTTGTAGTAGAGAATGGTTTAGGTGCAAATGATATCCCTGATTCAGATGGAAACATTAATGATGATTATCGAATCAATTATTTATCGGATCATATTAAGGCAATGAAAGATGCGATAGACCTAGATGGGGTACCTGTAATGGGCTATACGATGTGGAGTTGTATTGACATTGTAAGTGCAGGTTCTGGAGAAATGAAGAAACGTTATGGACTTATTTATGTGGATCGAGATAATTTAGGAAATGGAACCTTAAAAAGAAGTAAGAAGAAATCTTTTGATTGGTATAAGAAAGTAATTGAGTCCAATGGTGAGAATTTGTGAAAATGTTAATATAGAAAATAAAAGGTAATTTCAAAATTATTTTTATCAGGATTGTTAATGTTTTACAGGCAAAACCTAAAATTAGGATTGTTACTATTTTCAGGCAAAACCCAAAATTAGGATTGTTACTGTTTTTGCAAGTTTAAAACCTAAATTGTACCTTTTTTAAATGTGAAGGGTAATTTAGGTTTTTGTGTTTTTATGAGGAATTTGTGTAGATTTTTCCAACAAGAGTCGCCCGTTGGGACCTGATACAAAAAATAGTGTTTCAAAAATGGAATTTTTATACAAACTTACAATTGTCCACTCCTTTAATTGTTCGTTGTCCGTGAAAAATTTAATTCGAACGCACTTTAACTGAATTCAAGAGTGATACAAAGGGATTAGTTTCTCATGAAGATAAAGAGGTAGGAAAAAACATGCAGTTAATGGCTTTTGAAAAGAAGCAGGATAAATTGGTAGTTTAATAATGAAAAAGTAGACGGGGGAACTCGTCTACTTTTTTATATGAAAACAAGGGTATTCAACAAAACAATTAACATTTATCATCTTCATGGGGGAATTGGGCTTTTCACTTTTACGTCCCCATAAAAAATCATTATGGTCTTAACATGTTCAGTAACAGCGACACATCGTTTGAGGAACCAACGGAGATGACCGTTTTTTTAGCGGCGTCGGCAAACCTTTTCACCTTCTCAGCTAAATCAGCTCTCGTCACAATCACATCCGCATTGTGAATGGACTCAATAAGGATATTTTCTGGTGACGATGACACATCGATAGTATGAATGTCTGCAGATGTCATCCGTTTTATTTCATCCAAATAAAAAATGCACGAACTTACTTTGCATTCAATAAAGAGATAACTCAACTTCCGTTTCAGAGGCTGTCCGAACAGCTGCATGTAGGCAAATCCGGACAACAACACGTTTTCGATAGTGAAACCTAATTCGTAGGCATCCTTAATTGTTTGTTCCACAAAAGAAAAATAGGTATTTTGTATTTTAAACCTCGTAATTTCTTCCTCGCCGGCAACTTGCGTTCCCCGCCCCTTTTGTATAGACAATAGACCTTCTTCTTTTAGTTGAGAATAAACTCCTTGTATCGTATTTCGGTTAATGGATAGTTGATCCGCTAACTGATTGGTCGAAGGGAGGGTATCTCCAGGTTTGAGTAAATCTTTTCCGATTAACCATTTTATTTGTTCCTTTATCTGTAAATTGATGGGTATGGGAGATTTGGAATCGATTTTAAAAAGTAAGCCTGAATGTTCCATAATTAAATAACCAACTTTCTTAGTTAACTAATAGTCTAAATATGTTTAGCTTAATGAAGAAATCTTAAAAAATCAAGTTCTGCAAAAGTGCTTTTAACCAGCTGATAAAAAAGAGTTGACAAACATTATTAATATTAATTATAGTTAAATGTATAGTTAACTAATAAACTAGTTAACTAAGTTTGTATTTTAGTTAAGGAGTGAAAATACTTGGAGGCAAAAATAAATTTAAAGACTGTGTGGAATGGAAACACAAAAGGAACGGGGATAATTAAAGCAAATTATCTTGAAACAAAAATAGCGATACCTGAATTATTGGGTGGCAGTGGAGAAGGTACAGAGCCTAAAGAATTACTGGTAACTTCTGCCGTAGCCTGTTATACGATGACTCTTGCCGCTATGCTTGAAACAAGAAAACTGCCTGTAGCTGGTTTGACAATGGATTCGGAAGCAACCAATTCAAAGGAAGAAGGATTCAAAATTATACATTATCCTCATATTATTTTATCTGCTGATGCAACAGAAGAGCAGATTCAATCAGCTAATAGAGCAATTGTAGCTGCAGATAAAGGATGCGCAGTCGGAAACATGTTGAAAAAAGCAGATGTTCAAATAGGTGTTGAAGGCAAAGTTTCTTTATTATCCGAGGAAAATGTAGTTAGTTAATACGTGGATGATTCCGGATAATCTGGTAAGCACTAAGATCTTGGAATAGAATTAGCCTTATTAATTTTAGCAACAGCTATAAAGATTTAAATGATTTACTTTAAGCGTATTTGCCATAAAAAATAGGGCGGATAAAACTATAAAATAAGTATTCTTTTGGAGGAAATATATGGTTAAAATAACGCAGGCTGCAATTTCGGAAATTACCAAAGAAGTTAAAGACCTTATTAAAGAAGGTAGGAAGCCATTAATCCGTTTATCAATGGGGATTGGCTGAGGAGGACCGCAACTTCGTCTGGCTCTGGAAGAGTCAGCTTTAGAGAGTGATGAAATTACTGAAGAAAGTGGGATTCAGTTTCTAGTTAATAAAAGAGATAAGGTATATTTTGAAAATACAAAAATTGACTATATAAAGATGATATATGGTGGCGGACAATTTAAAGTGATCCGAGTTTAATTGCTATAATTTAGATAGGGTTCACTACGTGAGTAAAATAAATGATGAAAATATCATTTTCAATAACATGAGGTGAAAATATGTTAGTACAATACAAAACAATAAATATTAATAACATTAATATCTTTTATCGAGAAGCTGGTAATACAAGCAATCCCACAATTTTATTACTTCATGGTTTCCCGTCTTCTTCTCATATGTATCGAAATTTATTAAATAAACTTATGGATGAATATCACATTATCGCGCCAGATTACCCAGGTTTCGGAAATAGCGATCAACCCGGAATGGATGAATTTGAATATACTTTTGATAGCTTAGCTCTTCTAATAAATAAATTTGTAGAGAAATTAAATTTAGAGAAATTTAGTATCTATGTTCACGATTACGGCGCTCCAGTAGGATTTAGATTAGCAACGAAACATCCTGAACGAATTCAAGCCATTATAACTCAAAATGGAAATGCATATGAGGAAGGATTATTGTCTACTTGGGATCCTATACGCACTTATTGGGAAAATCCTAATGAGGAAAATAAAAATAATTTAAAAGCCCTTTTATCAGCGGACTTTACAAAGTATCAATATACAAATGGGACACGTAACCCTGATCGAATTAGCCCAGATGCTTGGAATATGGATCAATTCGTTTTGGATCGTCCTGGCAATAAAGAAATACAACTTGCACTATTTTACGATTATCGAAACAACCTTAAACAATATCCGAGCTGGCAGGAATTCTTTAGAACATATCAGCCTCCTGTATTAGTAGCTTGGGGGAAAAATGACATGTTCTTTGGACCTAAAGGAGCGTTAGCCTTCCAAAACGATGTTAAAGAATGCGAGGTTCATTTATTAAATACCGGGCATTTTCCTTTAGAAGAAGAATTAGAAACTAGTGCCTATCTGATTAAGCAATTTTTAGGAAAACGATTAAAATAGGTGGGGCAAAGTAATCAAATTAAATATCCAATAGGATTGTTACTGGTTAAGCAGGCAAAACCTAAATATCTAGTTAGGATTGTTACTGGTTAATCAGGCAAAACCTAAATTACAGAAAGTGTAGGGGAAGCTATGTATTCCTACATTGACTGTAATTTAGGTTTTTTAATTGCCTGAGAGGATTTCTGGAGAGGTAGCCAAAATAATCTTTTTTACGTTATATAAGAATGGAAGGTTATATGGTGGGGAGTGCAGTGATGCTTACAAAATGAAAATGGGAGGAGACACTGATGGATATTATAAGACATCTAAAGGCATTCTTGAGCATTGTGGGGAAGAAAATGTTCAAAATGTAATTCACTGTGTAACCCGGTTGCGCTTCACTTTACAAGATCAAGGAAGGGTAAATTGTAAGACGATTGAAAAAGTACAGGGGGTAATTGGAACAAACATTAGTGATAAAGCCATTCAAGAAAATAGTAGCATTGATGAAAATAATGGAATTTCATTTATTAAATAATGGGAATTTTGCTTTTGAGGAGGACTTAGACGTTATTGCTAATCTGATAAACAATTTTTAAGAAAACGTTTAAAGTAGTTAATAACCGTTAGCAGTTATATTGCTTTTTGTTATTGGAGATGTGGATTAAGACGTGATGAACTAACTCGATAAAATTGAAACGAGCTGGGTGAGAAAATCCTGGCTGATTTTTTTAAACCTTAGCGTTGAAGAAATAGGCTAGATATAAAGGGGATTTTATATGATATGGATGTTGCGTATTATTCAAGGATTTTATTCCGTTGCATTTATTCTTGCTGGTGTTAAGAAGGTAACTGGTAATCAACAACAAATTCATGTGTTTACAGAAACGTTTGGTTATTCAGTAGAATTTATGTACATAGTCGGCGTATGAGAAATTCTAGGAGCGCTTGGATTGTTAATTGGGTTTTGGTACTCACAATTCGCATTACTGGCTTCTGGAGGGGCAGTGTTACTAATGGCAGGTGCTGCGTTTACACATTTAAATGCAGGTCAGGGTATTGGAGATACAATGCCTTCAATAGTTCTTTTGATTTTAGGGATAATCGTTTTGTTGGTGAGAGAACAAAAACACCAAAAAAAGAACAAAGTTGTCAGGGATAATAATAAGACTACACGGAGTGACGGATTAAACTGTAGAAAGGACATAAATTTTTTATTTGAGTTGGAGCCATAAAGTAAAAGTCCATAGGGGAGATAAATTTTGAATAATAATAGCTCTAAGAATTGTGGTAACGGTACTTGAGGAATAAATAATAAAAAACCCCGTTCGAAATTTTCACCTCCCATATGACCTGGGGTTTTCATTTGGCTCCTGGTAGGAGTCATCATATTAATACAAAAAATACTTTAAAATAAGCAAGAGTTAATACTATTTTTTTAGTAACTCTTGATAAATGAAGGGAGGAGCCGAGAATCGACGTAGTACAAATTGGGTCTTTTACCATCATGATGAAATGGATTGTTCTTGCAATTGCAATTCTAATAGGATTTATTACTTTAAAGCTATGGTTGCTGCGTTCACAAAGAAATGAATTAGATAAAAAATTATTTGATTTAGTATCAAATAGTGTTTTTTTAGGATTTCTTATATGGAAAGGCAGTTTGCTGTTGCTGGAGCCAAAATTAATAGTTAAAAGTCCATTATCGTTGTTGTATTTTACAGGTGGGGATAAAGGGTTATTTTTAGGAATTCTTGGCTCAGTTATTTATTTCTTTTATAAAACTATGAAATTAAACATTTCTTTTTTGATGACCTTGCAAACAGCATTAATTTTAAGTTTTTCAGTATTAAGCGGGTATCATTTTTTATTGCTTTTCTTAATTAATGAAAATATTCTTTTTCATCTCTTCGTAGGATTACTTTCCCTTTTGCTTTATATATTGAGTCTTACCAGGAAGGTATCTTCATCGAAAAATGGATTATTAATAATAAGTTTGGCTGGATTGTTAGCTTTTGGAATCTTTTATTCCTCTGGCAAAATCCCTAAAGTAAAAATGGAGAATACAGCCAGTACAATGCCAACAGGTGAAGAAAAAATAAAAATCGGAGTTCAGGAAGGCAATAAAGCTCCCGATTTTCAAATGAAAACAATAGATGGGGAAGAACTAAAGCTTTCTGAATTAAGAGGAAAGAAAGTAATATTAAATTTTTGGGCAACTTGGTGTCCGCCATGTAAAGCAGAAATGCCCCATATGCAAGATTTTTATGAAGAACAAAACAAAATCGTAGAAATACTTGCAGTCAATTTAACTACATCTGAAAAAAATATAAAAAATATTGAGAAATTTATTAAAGATAATCACGTAACTTTTCCAGTGTTACTTGATCTAGAGGGAGAAATAGGGGACCGATATCAGGCTATTACAATTCCAACAAGTTATGTCATTGATTCTCATGGTATTATCCGTAAAAAGATAATTGGTCCAATGGATGGAGAAATGATGACAGAATTAATAAATAATATTGATTAGACAGGAGAAATATGTTGAATCAATGGAATATTCGATTTCAGGATGATGATTATGTTTATGGAAAAGAACCCAATGTATTTTTAGCAGATATCCGGAAAAAACTTCAATTATCCGGTGATACTTTGGCAATCGCTGAAGGAGAAGGGCGCAATGCAGTTTTTTTAGCTGAACAAGGAATGAAAGTAACCGCTTGGGACTATGCGGAATCCGGCTTAGCAAAAACAAAAAAACTCGCCGATAGCAGAGCTGTAACGGTTAGTACCGAGCTTGTTGATTTAAATGATATAAACTGGGAAAAAGATAAGTGGGATCAGCTTGTTTGCATTTTCGGGCATTTTACAACAGATTTACGCAAGAAAACACTTCAAGGTGTTAAGGAAACGATTAAGCCAGGTGGATATTATGTATCAGAGGTATATTCAATATACCAATTACCATATGTAAGTGGCGGACCAAAGGATTTGGACTTTTTATATAATCCAGAAGAATTTTTACAAGTCTTCTCGGATTGGAGGATTATCCACTTTTTTATGGGGGAGGTTACCAGGCATGAAGGAAAGCTCCATAATGGTTTATCCCATGTCATACAATTTGTAGGGCAAAAACCAAAATGAAGGTTAAATCTCTGCATATCCCCTACATAACAACTCCCACTCTGGTAAAGCAAAAAGGATTTCAAAAAGTTTCTTGACATACTATAGGGGGGTATAGTAAATTAGGAATGTGAGGTGAGGTTGGATGAATGAAAACATGAATCATGATTGTCTTCTTTCTGAAGAAAGAAAGAGTCATCATTCTGACAAAGTAAAGAAAAATTTGGTCACTCGTTTAAATCGAATTGAGGGTCAAATTCGCGGGATAAAAGGATTAATTGAAAAGGATACTTATTGTGATGATGTTATTACACAAATTTCTGCTACACAATCTGCTTTAAACAGTGTGGCAAAGATTCTTCTAGAAGGACATTTAAAAACTTGTGTATTGGAACGAATAAACGAAGGTGATACAGAAGTTTTAGATGAAGTTCTTTTAACAATTGAAAGATTAATGAAAAAATAATGAGGAGTGATTATTGATGGAAAACATTACATTAAAGGTTAATGGAATGTCTTGTGGTCATTGTGTAAATTCTATTGAAGGAAGCGTCGGAGAGTTACAAGGGATTAATTCTGTTAAAGTTAATTTAGCTGAAGGGACAGTCGATGTAGAATTTAACCCTGCTGAAGTTTCTTTAAGCAAGATTAAAGAAACAATTGATGACCAAGGCTATGATGTTGAATAGATGTTAAAAATAACGTGCGCAGAAAAGCACGTTATCTTTAACAATAAATTATACCCCCTACCCGTATGAGAGAGGTGAATAACGATGATTAGTGAAATAAAAGAAACATATTTTCAAATTACAGGAATGACCTGTGCGGCATGTGCAACAAGAATTGAAAAAGGACTCAAAAAAATGGAGGGCGTGAAAGAGGCGAATGTTAATTTAGCACTTGAAAAGTCCACCATAAAATATGATCCAGAAGTGGTATCTGAACAGGATTTTCAAAAGAAAATTCAATCTTTAGGATATGATGTTGTAAAGGAAAAAGTGGAATTTAATATAACAGGAATGACCTGTGCCGCATGTGCAAATAAAATTGAAAAAAGGCTTAATAAATTCGATGGGGTCGAAAAGGCGACTGTCAACTTCGCGTTAGAAACAGTCCTTGTCGAGTATAATCCAGAACAGGTCTCTGTCTCTGAAATGAAAGAGGCAATCAAAAAATTAGGCTATGCCCTTGAACAAAAGAAAGAAAATGCAGGAGAACAAGTTGACCATCGTCAAAAGGAAATTGAAAAGCAACAAGGAAAGTTTCTTTTCTCTGCCATACTATCATTCCCGTTATTGTGGGCAATGGTGAGTCACTTTGAATTTACGTCATTTATTTGGCTGCCAGATATGTTTATGAATCCTTGGGTTCAATTAGCTTTAGCAACACCAGTACAATTTGTCGTTGGTAAACAGTTTTATGTAGGAGCTTTTAAGGCGTTAAGAAATAAGAGTGCAAATATGGATGTGCTTGTTTCACTTGGTACATCAGCTGCTTATTTCTATAGTTTATATTTAAGTATTATTTCTATTGGCTCCGGTGCTCATATGGTAGAGCTCTATTATGAAACAAGTGCAGTGCTTATTACCTTAATTCTATTAGGGAAATTATTTGAAGCAAAGGCAAAAGGGCGTTCATCTGAGGCAATTAAGAAGTTAATGGGATTACAGGCGAAAAATGCAACAGTTGTTCGCGATGGTATCGAGATGATTATCCCAATCGAAGATGTTTTAGAAGAGGATATTGTCTATGTAAAGCCGGGTGAAAAAGTGCCGGTTGATGGTGAAATTGTGGAAGGTCAATCAGCGGTTGATGAATCAATGTTAACGGGTGAAAGCATTCCAATTGATAAAACGATTGGAGATAAGGTAATTGGTTCAACGATTAATAAAAATGGTTTCTTGAAAATTAAAGCAACAAAAGTTGGAAAAGATACAGCTTTAGCTCAAATTATTAAGGTGGTTGAAGAAGCACAAGGTTCTAAAGCACCTATTCAGCGGTTAGCTGACGTGATTTCAGGAATATTTGTGCCGATCGTTGTAGGAATAGCAATTATTACTTTCCTTGTATGGTATTTTGCTGTAAACCCTGGAGATTTTGCGGATGCTCTTGAGAAATTTATTGCGGTATTAGTTATCGCTTGTCCTTGTGCACTTGGTTTGGCAACACCAACTTCGATTATGGCTGGCTCAGGTCGTGCAGCCGAATTTGGGATTTTATTTAAAGGCGGGGAACACCTTGAAACAACTCATCGCTTAGATACGATTATTCTTGATAAAACAGGTACTGTTACAAACGGAAAACCTTCATTAACAGATGTTATTTTAGCAGAAGGCGTGGATGAAAGGGAATTTCTAACGCTCGTTGGTACGGCTGAGAAAAACTCCGAACATCCACTTGCAGAAGCAATTGTGGAAGGTATAAAGGAAAAAGAAATTAACCTGGGGTCATCTGAAACATTTGAAGCCATCCCTGGTTTTGGTATTCAGTCAACGGTGAATGGTAAACAATTATTCATCGGTACACGCAGACTTATGGCTAAACATAACATCAATGTGCAAGATGAATTAGTAAAAATGGAGAACTTGGAGAAACAAGGGAAAACAGCCATGTTGGTAGCTATTGATAGACGTTTTGCTGGAATTGTGACGGTCGCTGATACCATTAAAGAAACATCTAAAGAAGCCATTTTCCGTTTGCATAGCATGGGTTTAGATGTAGTAATGATTACAGGGGATAATACCCAAACCGCACAGGCAATTGCCAACCAAGTTGGAATTAAGAAAGTCATAGCAGAAGTATTACCAGAAGGCAAAGCTGAAGAAGTGAAAAAGCTCCAACAAGCAGGTAAAAAAGTAGCAATGGTAGGAGATGGAATTAATGACGCTCCGGCACTTGCAACAGCTGATATTGGGATGGCGATTGGTACAGGTACCGACGTGGCAATGGAAGCAGCTGACATTACCCTCATCAGAGGCGACTTAACTAGTATTGCAGATGCGATTTTCATGAGTAAGAAGACAATAACTAATATTAAACAAAATCTTTTCTGGGCGCTTGCATATAACGTTATAGGAATTCCAATTGCAGCAGTCGGTTTCTTAGCACCATGGTTAGCCGGTGCAGCGATGGCATTTAGTTCTGTATCGGTTGTTCTAAACGCACTCAGACTTCAGAGAATTAAGTTAAAGGCTTGAATGGAGTGGAGGATTCTTATATGAAAAATAGTATTATGATTTGGGCGGTTTCAGCTATCGTGTACCTTGGGATTGTCATCGCTGGTTACAGTGTGTATGCAAGTATTAATCCAAAATCAGGGGAACACAATAACCATACAACTACAACTACTGAACAGGAGGAAGAAAGCATTAATCATCAACATAGTCATCAAGATCACGAGAATCATGGTGCAAACACTACTAGCGAGGTTACACCAAAAGTATCTTATGCTAACGGAGAAATCACCATTGAGCTAAAAGATAAAAATAATCATGTTCCGGAACTGGAAGTTTCTCATGAAAAAAATATGCATTTCATTGTCGTAAGTTCAGACTTAAAAGAGTATCATCATTTACATCCAGAGAAAAAGGGCGATGGAATCTACCAACAGAAGGTAAGTTTAGTTGGTAATTCTTATAAAGCGTTCGTTGACATAAAACCAAAAGGTCTTCAATATTCAGTAATGCCAATTGAATTCCATGTTGGTGAAACGCATCATGAACACGGTGTTAACGAACTCGTTGCCGATTCGGATTTTACAAAGACCATCAATGGTCAAACAGTTGAATTAACTACTGAATCCTTTGAGGTCAACAAGGAGATAACTCTTAATTTTGATGTAAAGGATGCAAAACCTGAGCCACATTTAGGCGCATTAGGTCATGTTGTGGTCTTGGATGAAGATGGAGAAAAATATATCCATGTTCACCCAGTAGCAGATGATAAAACTGTATTTGACACGCAGTTTGATAAGCCAGGTATTTATAAGCTTTGGGCTGAATTCAAATTTGGAGGACAGGTCAATATATACCCATTTGTTATAGAAGTTAAATAATAAAAATGGAAGGGTGATTTGTCTATGACAAAAGTTCAACTAGAGCTTTATACCAGACCTACCTGAACAGATTGTCAGACAGGGAAAGAGTTTCTTTCCGAAAATAACGTATCGTATATTGAATACGATCTAACGAAACAGCCTTCTAAAGAAGAAGATTTAGTTAAAATAACAGGTACAAGAATTGTTCCAACATTTGTATTTAAGAATAAATCCTTGTTGGGGTTGATGAGCAAACCGAAAGTCCTGATTGGATTTGAACAAAATATAGATGAGATAAGGAAGATTTTAAATTTAAAAAACTGATATCACCTGTCGCATTATTTAGCGGCAGGTATAATTTCAGTAATATATACCTTACCGACGTATAGTAAATAATTAACTGAAAGGGGAAAAAAGGGAAGGGCACAGAGGTTGGTTCTTTATTTCTAGAATATTTAGGGCAAGAGCAATTATATGAGGCAGTTGACAAAATTATCGCAATTTATGCACAAAAGAAAAAAAAACGAGAATCGTTTCATAAATTTTTGAAACGGATAGGTAGAGTACAATTAATAAGTTAGTATATATATTTCTGGTAAGAATTATCTCAGTTTCTAACTCAATCAGATTTTTTAGTACGTTAACCGTAATAGAAATAATAATAATAGAAGGGAATATAAATCCATGCTTTCTAACATAGGAGTGCCAGGATTAATTTTGATTTTTATTCTTGCTTTAATCATTTTTGGACCGAAAAAACTTCCGGAAATCGGTCGCGCTTTTGGGCAAACGTTGAAGGAATTTAAAAAGTCAACCCGTGGACTAACAGATGATGTAATGGGTGAAATCAAAGAAGAACAGAAAAAATTTACTAAATATTAAGTAAAGGTGTTAATAATGATGAAAACTAAACGAACGGTACTATTTTTACTTACATTGACCCTTGGCGTACTCTTAGTAGCTTGCTCCAATGGAGATAATGAGAACGAACATGGAAAAATGAATCAAAGCGATAATTCCGAGCAAGAAAAGAATTCAAGCTCTGCGAACGATGAAGCCATGGAAGAAATGGATCACATGAATCATTCAAGTTCAGGCGAAGTACCCAAGGGATTAAAAATGGCGGTGAATCCTAAATTTAAATTTGGGAGTAAAGCCCTTATAAATACTGATCACATGGAAGGGATGAATGGCGCTGAAGCAACCATTGTTGGTGCATTTGATACCACTGTTTATATAATTTCGTATACACCGACATTTGGTGGTGAAAAAGTAACAAATCACAAATGGATTATTCATGAAGAAATTAAAGATGCAAGCGAAAAACCATATAAACCTGGAGATGAAGCAACCGTTGAAGCTGACCACATCAAAGGCATGAAGGGTGCAAAAGCAACAATTGATTCAGCCCAACAAACTACTGTTTTTATGGTTGATTACACTTCGACAACTGGTGGAGAACAAGTGAAAAATCATAAATGGGTAACAGAAAGTGAACTTTCAGCAAAATAAAATATAATTACCTGAAAATGAAAGACTTAATCTGTCGAATGCATGCTGCTATTGTTGAGTGTGAAAATTTATATTAAATACTATGCGCAAGTTTACTATATTTTTACTAGGAGAGGGTATAAAAACAAGATAATCTTGCTACTCACAGGAGTCTCGAAGTCAAAATGAAATGAAAATAAATCCGAAAAAAATTGGAGGAAATTGAATAATGTCAACACATTCACAGACTATTGCACAACCCGATCCGAAGCGTTGGAAAGCATTGGCTTTATTGGGATTTGCAAATTTTATAGTAATGATGGATTCAGCTGTTGTTCAAGTTGCCTTACCATCTATTAAAGGTGCACTTGGATATACAGAGGCGAATTTACAATGGGTTATGAACGCCTTTCTTATTTTATTTGGGGGATTACTACTCTTAGGAGGAAAACTATCTGATTTGTTTGGTCACCGCCGCATTTTTATGTGGGGTGTTTCAATCTTAACTGTTTCGTCTTTATTCGCTGGATTAGCTTGGAACGAAATGTCATTGAACATAGGAAGAGCAATCCAGGGTGTTGGTTCGGCTTTAATTGCACCGTCAGCACTTTCAATTGTTATGATTTTATTTTCTGCCAATAAGAAAGAAATGGGAAAGGCGCTTGCAATATGGGGGCTTTCTGGTGCAGCAGGCGGTGCACTTGGTATCGTTCTTGGCGGTGTTTTGACACAATTACTTAGTTGGCGGTGGACACTACTATTTTATGTTCCTGTCGGTATTATCGTTTTGTTATTAGCACCAAAGCTTTTACAAAAATATATGCCAAAAACAGGTCGTATTGATTATGCAGGTGCTATTGCTATAACAGCAGCCCTCGTTCTAATTGTTTATGGAATCGTAAATGTAGAACATAATGGCTGGCAAGCACTTTCAACTATAATACCTTTAGGAATTGGTGTTGTTTTATTCATCTTCTTTATCCTTATTCAAGTGTTTAGAAAAGATCCATTAGTATCACTTAGCATTTTTAAGACGCCTAATTTGGCAGCAGGGAACATTTCTCTTATTTTATTATCGGCATCTTGGTTCCCTCTTATTTATTTCCTTATTTTATACTTGCAACAAGTATTAAAATTTGAACCTTTTAAAGCGGCAATGGGAATGTTACCGGCGCCGATTCTGATGGCTATATTCATGATTGTTCTAGCTGAAAGAGTTATGAATAAATTGGGTATGAAAATAACAATGATGATTGGATTTATCATACTTGGTATTGCAGGAATTTTATTTTCAAATAATACAATTAATGGGAATTATTGGGGTGATGTGTTCATCGCTCTACTATTGGCTGCTCTTGGCAATGCCCTTGCCTATCTCCCAGCAACCACGGCAGCTGTATCGGAGGCTAAGTCAGAAGAATCTGGTCTTGCATCTGGTTTATATAACACGACGTACCAGATTGGTTCAGCAGTTGGCTTAGCTATCATGGTTTCCATTGCAGCAGCAATTGCCTCTAGTACTGCAGGGAACCCGGTAGTAGTTCTAAACGAGGGCTATCAACAAGCGTTCTTCTGGTCAGGCATGGTGGCTTTTGCAGGAGCAGTATTGGCCCTCCTATTTGTCCGTTCATCGAAGCA
This sequence comes from Neobacillus canaveralius, assembly GCF_047237705.1. Taxonomy (NCBI): domain Bacteria; kingdom Bacillati; phylum Bacillota; class Bacilli; order Caryophanales; family Bacillaceae; genus Neobacillus; species Neobacillus canaveralius. Next base: position 2,672,340 of record NZ_JBDFLL010000001.1, read on the forward strand.
AGGAGAATAGGATGGTCCAAAATGATAGAATCGTAACTAAGTTAGTGGAATAAAAAGCGATTTATTTAGTAACCTACTTTTGTATTATAATCAATCAGGCCGGTTAGTTACACGCTTAGCGTGGAGAAAACCGGCTATTTTTTGTATCCAGATCCCTTAACGTTGTTAATCTGCCTTTTGCTGGTGGTACCCCCTCTTGTTTTAAACATGCATCATAACAATGATTACATTCTGTTAAACAAGCAAGACATTCTTCAATACACTCATTAAATTGTTCATGCCTTTTCAAATTCCTCCTTTTTAGGGTACAAATCATATTCGTACCCCAGTTACGTATAGCTTACCATTTTAAGAAAAGAAGGTGATACTTGTATGAACAACGCTGAAGAAATAAAGGTGACACACAGATAAACAAAAGAAAAAGATCAGTTAATAACCCGATTAAAACGGATAAAAGGTCAAGTATTCGGTATTCAAAATATGATTGAAAATGAACGATATTGTATGGATTTTCTTACCCAAATTTCTGCTATCAATGCAGCCATGAATAAAGTAGGTCTTCATTTATTGGAAAAGCATACACATCATTGTGTATCCGTTGCGATAAAAGATGGAAATGGTGAAGAAGCAATTCAGGAATTAATGGAAGTGTTTAAACGGTTTTCTAAGTCCCAATATTTAATACCAGTAACCGATAACTGGTATTATATTTTTATATATTGACATACCCATCGGAGGTATGGTAAATTTGCCTTGTGGTAACAAACCGATATTTCATACAGTAACTCTGCCTTTACTATGTTTGACTAATGGATTGGGAGATTTGTCAATATCTTGATCAAATTCCTACCCTATCTTCTTTTATGTTATAGATATAGGTCAATTTTTATTTGCGTAAAAGTGATAAAATGTTTTCAATTAATATAATTGTCTGAACCTTTTAGTCCGATAATTTATTTGAAAACAAAAGGTGATGGTCATGAGTAAGGGTTAATAAATAGGCATAGAAGATAGGGAGCCTAATACGATTGAAAAAAGAAGTATAGAAAATTGGGAGGGAAAACTTTGAATAGAGAAGAACTGTATAAAAAATCATATTTTAACCGAATTGGTGAATTAAGTGATCTTGTACCAGATGTTTTTAAAGCTTTCATGAATTTTGATAGACTGGCATTAGCAGAGGGGAAACTAACAAAAAAGCTAAAAGAACTAATCGCCATTGCGGTTGCTCATACAACAGGCTGTCCTTATTGTATTGAACTTCATGTTAAACAAGGAAAATCGAAGAATGTTTCTAAAGAAGAAATGTCTGAAGCCATCATGGTTGCAACAGCCTTAAAGGCAGGCTCTGCGCTTGCTCATGGAGTGAATGCCTTAAATGCATATGATCAAAATGAAGACGAAGAATTGTATAGAGCAGGATATTTTAATAGATTAAAAGAATTCTCAAAACTCAATGGAGAAGTTTTTAAGTCATTTGTTGATTTTGATGGAAAAGCAATGAAAGAAAGTACTTTAAGTGTAAAAGAGAAGGAATTGATTGCGGTTGCGGTTGCTCATACAACGGGATGCCCATACTGTATTGACGATCATACGAAAAGGGCAAAACGGGCAAATGCAACAAAGGAAGAACTAGCAGAATCTATTATGGTTGCAACGGCATTAAAAGCAGGTTCAGCTTTAGCTCACAGTGTGAATGCCTTAAATGCATATGATTCATAAAATAGAGATTTAAGATTCATATATCTTCATACTTTAAGGGTCTTCGTTCACCTACATAGGCGGGCAAACTTACGAATATAAAGATTTATTTTTTTGATAAAATTATTTTAGAATGGCTATATAGGTTGCGAAAGGATGCCTTTTTTGATTCTTTATAAGAAGATTAGGCAGGTGTATGTATTCTAGTAGGGGTAGAGTCAGGAAAATGGGGTTATCTGTACTCTGAAAATCATTAGTATTTAAAGTATTCTATGAAGAAAAATTGAGTGAAAAGTTTCTTCGAACACTTGATATTTTATTATTAAATAAAGTATTGATGCTAGTATAGTTGAAGTATTCAACGTAGCGATGTATTGACAATGATAAGGTATCGAATCGGTACTTGGCTAATCCAAACCATTCTACTTCTTAGTATAGATAAATACGGATTTACAACGCTAAGGAAATATATTATATAAAAAAGCCTAATTTCAAGTTACTAAAACGAGAAATTAGGCTTTAATTATTTCATAAAAGTATAGGTTACTAATTATAAGTTTACCAACTTATTAATTATATTTATATCTCCCAATTCACTAAGTCTTTGCACTAGAATGTTTTTCTGTATCCTAACTTAATACCAATTGTTCAGATGTAAACGGTGCTAGTTGTACACATTTGTTGCAAGTGTATTTCTTCAAATTCTTTCATTGAAATCCAAGAAGAATTCCATTCTTTTAATTTATCTTTTGGATATGGATCGAGTTTTGATGAGGAAAAATGGAAATTTGATTTATATGAAAGATACCTAGTTGATTTCGTTAGGACGTTCAAATATGCTCCTAAGATTATTGAAATCTAGGGATTAATCGCTAGATTTTTTATTTTTACATTTACGTTTTGTTTTAATATGAATTGTTAATTTCCTGATTGTTTCTTACGCGTTATAAGGAACGTTATTGTTTTGTACTTTTTCTCTAGAATAATTCTATGATAGCTTGGTCAAAATACCATTTGTTACTAACTATGAAGAAATGGGGACAGGTTGATGAAGGAAATTTTACAACAGGTAAAAGAGGAATTAGAAAAGGCATATGATAATCCACAATCCAACAATTTAGATCAATGCCTTCTTCAGCTTCAGGCTGCACGGGAACAGTATGGTGATAAAGGTAATATGCTTGAGAACTGTATCACTGCAGTAACGCAAGCGAGAAATTCGATTGTGGCCTTGCAGAATGCAGGGGATGTATCTTCTGCCGCAGCCTTCGGTCAAGCGCACAATGCTCTTCAAAATGCGATAGAGTCTTACTCGGGTACAGATGATAATCAGTATAAATAAGGATGTCCAAAAGCATTGCTTTTGGACATAGATTTAAAATGTTCTCCGGCAAGGAATAGAAGTTCCTGTGGTGTAGCTTACCTCTAAAAAATATAATAATTCCGAATGAATCATGAAATTCTTGATGAAGCTCCTTCGTGGTTTAGTAACCGAACAATTTCATCTACAGCACCGGTACCCATTCGAATGAGTGAATCTACAGTGTTTGCACCATTGTGAGGAGTACCAATGAAATTATCACATGTTAATAATGGGTGATCCTTAGAAATAGGTTCCTCTGCGAAAACATCTAGTGCGGCCCCAAAAATCTCACCATTTCGTAATGCATGATAGAGGTCTTGTTCATTAATAATTTTTCCTCTAGATGTATTAATTAAAATAGCATTCTTTTTCATAATGGAAAGCTCACGTGCAGCAATCAAATTCTCTGTATCTATTGTCAATGGAACAGAAATACTAACAATATCACTTTCTTTTAATACATCGTCCAAACAATCCTGTTTAATAAATCCTTCTTCGCTGCATTGCATTTCACTCGCGTATGGATCATAAACGAGAACATTCATATTAAAGGCTGCTTTTAATTTATGTCCCACTAATGTTCCAATGCGTCCTAATCCAATTAAGCCAATTGTTTTTTCTTGTAATTCAAATCCTGCTAATTCAACAGGAGAATTTTTGCTGATCCCTTTATCCAGCAATTTTTGAGATAAGCTAATTTTTCTTGCACTATTTAATGCAAGACCAATAACTAATTCAGATACGGAGTGCATGTTAGCTTGAGGAGTATTCGTCACTCTTATTCCTTTACTGTTGGCATAATCCAAATCTATATTATCTACTCCTACACCATGTTTTGCGATAATTTTTAGATTTGGCATTTTGTCTATTACTTCTTTCGTCATTTTAAAAGTGCGTACAATGACTGCTTCTGCTTTCGAATAATCTTCAATCTCTTTATCGCTCCAAGCGACAACATCTAGTCTATCCATTGCATATCGTAAAGCACTGGATTCAATGGGGTCAAAAATAAACGTTTTCATCAAGTAGCACCTCTTTCTATATTAGCTTGATTCCAAGTTTTACAAGCGTTTCATCCATATTCATAATTTCCAACGTATCTTTTCCACGTTTTAGCTGCTCCATAATTTGTTGCTCTGCCTCGATTTTGGCTAAACATTTGTCATAGACAATTTCTATGTCTTCCTTAGGAATGACCGCTACACCGTTTTCATCCGCTACAATTAAGTCTCCCGGGCAAACTGCAACTCCTCCACAAGATACTGGCTTATTTACAGTTCCTGGATTACTCTTGTAACCACCCCGGGCGTTGATTCCCGATGCAAACATTGGAAAACCTAGTTCTTCGATTTCTTTAATATCCCTTACAGCACCATCAATGATGATGCCGCCAATTTTACGGTTCATTGCATTAACTGTTAAAATTTCTCCCCAAACACCTGCGTTTTGATAATTTCCTGCATCGACGACAAGGATATCTCCTTCTTCTGCTAAGCTGACACCAAGATGTATCATTAAGTTATCAGAAGGATAACTCATAACTGTTAATGCAGATCCAACGCATCGTGCCCCTGTCCAAATGGGTCTAATTCTATGATCCATGATATTTTGTCTTCCCATTACATCACCAATTATTGGTGTAGCTATAGCAGCAAACTTTTCAAACCATTTTTTGTCTGGTCTTTCAAAACTACGATTAAACGTTAGCATGATTTATTCGCCCCTTAATTAGGTTTATCATTTCGATTCCGGAAATCTAGTTTAATAGTAGCAATCGCTTACATTTATTAAAAACGGTTTTTTTACATATTAATTATCGATAAATTTGATTATTGCCATCTAAAAGGGGAAAAATTTAATATTTATTCGTAAAATTTTCTTAAATAGATGAATGGCAATAAAAAAGCCCTCGCAATAGGCTAAAAAATTAGCTCATTACAAGGGAATCCCCACCTCTTAAGAAAGTATGGAATTACAATTCTGGTTTAATTAAACCTTCTTTAAACTCTTGCTGCCATCTTTCCTGCTCGACCATGTAATTACTTATAAGTATTTTAAATTCTTTGATTGCATCCCTATTACTGTATAGTGGACTTTTATTACTAATCATGTAAAGCGTTCTTTGTGGAGCAGATTCTTTAAACGGTAACAGATGGACTGAAATCTTTTTTCTCAATTTATTTACCACACTATATGGGGCGATTAACCATGAATCGTTATCAAGTAATTCAAATGATAATAATGCTGAATCCGTGATTAATTTAGGAGTTGAATGATGAGGAATATATTTATTATGCCAGTTTAAGTATTCTTCTCCCCAATTGATAAAGATTTGATTATTAGGATTAAGTTCCTCGGGGTCCATTTCCTTAACATGACCATAATTGTCGGATTTAGAAACGAATACCATTTCCTCATCTAAAATTTTTACCGATTCAATGTTAGGCAGAATGATATGGTTTAAAGCGAATCCTATATCAATGATTCTTGCGTCAATCTGATCATAAATCTCACCTGTATGGAGCGTTTTTATCGTTAGCTGTACATCTGGAGTATTTTTAAATATCTCCTGATAAATCTCCGAAAATAGATAATTATTAACGCTATCCACAACACCTACTGATACTGTTTTTTTAAATGGGGAAGAAGCGAAATTCTGGATTTTATCATTAATATTCTGCCATTCTAAAGCAATGGATAGAAAGAACTTTCCAGAGTCTGTTAATTTTATATGTTTAAAACCTCGGTCTCTTTCAACTAATGTGACACCTAGTTCTTCTTCAAGAGCTTTTAATCGATAGCTGACAGTGGACTGAGATAAAAATAGTTTTTCCGCGGTTTTGGTTACATTCATTGTTTTCGCTAATATAGCAAAGGTTTCAACTAATTCATAATTCATTAAAACACTCCTTTGAACTCATTATATAAGAAATTAATGATGATTGTATTGAATATTTCAGATTGAATTATCTAAAAAGTTGATAATTAACATGTAAAAAAATCGTTATTAAAAGATGAAAGCGTTTGCTACTATAAAATCAGATTCCGGGAATTAACATAATCCTACTTTTAAGGAGGAGATAAGATAACATAAACTTTGATCAACGTTTTTTGTGTAAAGAGTATGCACGATTTGAATTGCTCTTATACTAATTCTTTCATCACGGGAGAATTTGTTGTAGTATAATTAAATTTTTAGTTGGGGGGAGTTCACATGAGAGACGCACTCGCAAAAAAACCACAACCCGTTTTACAGAAAAAAACACGATTTCGCTGGGTTGTTCTGTTCTTAATTTTTATTGTTTATATGATTGCTGGTGCAGACAGGGCTAATATGGGTGTTATTGTCCCTGTTATAAAGGACAGTTTCAATCTGAGTAATACCGATATTGGTTTGATGACTACTTTGTTTTACCTTGGATATTCTGCTATCCAGATTCCAGCAGGAATGTACTTTGGGAAGAAAGGGGTACGCAAAGTATTCTCACTATCGATTATTTTAACATCATTAGCAACATTATTTATGGGATTTGCTAATAGTGTTTTACAACTGAAAATTTTTCGCCTATTGTTGGGGGCTGCGGAAGGTCCGCTGAATATAGGAATTGTTACGACAATCAATAGATGGTTTCCACCTAAAGAAAAGGGCTTTGCAACTGGTATTTTTATGGCTGCCATTAAGTTTGCGCCAGCAATTGTACCTCCACTTTGTGCCTTCATTATTGTCACTTTCGGTTGGCGTGAAGTATTTTACCTATTTGCGATTCCAGGTTTCATTTCTGCTGTACTATGGTGGTGGCTGGTAAAAGACAAGCCGGAGGAAAGCCCTTATGTCTCAGAATCTGAGGTAGAGTATATCAATGAAGAAAAACTAGTTGAACACAAGGTTGTAACAAAGACAAAGGGAATCGGTCAACAGAAAGTAAGCTTGAATTTAAACTGGTTAGATCAACTTATTCGGACAAAAACTATTAAGCCATTGGATACCAGCCGAAAGGTAGTTTTTTCATGGAATGTTTGGGGATGCGCTTTAGGTTACTTCTTTATGGTAGGAATTACCTATGCTATCATGACGTGGGTACCTACCTATTTGGTTGAGGTTAAAGGGTTTTCCATCATGAAAATGGGGTTTGTTGCCGCAGCTCCTTGGATTGGTGCGATGATTGGTAATATCCTTGGCGGATGGCTTTCTGATAATGTATTTGATAGACGCCGTAAGCCTAATATGCTTTTAACGGCTGCAGCAACTGTATTCATGATGTATTCACTTTTATACGCGCCTGATAACGCAGTGGTACTAGGTGCTTTACTTTTACTAACAGGTATTCTATTAAACTTAGGATATTCTACCTTCTTGGTATATCCTATGGGACTTGCATCAAAAGATCAGGTTTCCTTTGCTGCTGCTATTGTAAATACCGCTGGTTCCCTCGGGGGTGCATTTGCTCCATTCCTAGTGGGTGTACTCTTAGATACTTTTAACTGGAATACAGTCTTTTTATTCTTAGCGGGAAGCTCTTTAATGACTCTTTTAATTCTATTTACCATTATTGAACCTAAAATAGGGACTGAGAAAGCGTAATAAGTATAAAAAATTAAGCTAACACCAATTTATATTTGAGTTGAAGCCTTAAAGATTGTAGTGAGCCTTTCCTTAGGGAGAGGCTCTTTATCATATTTAAGCAGATACGTTAAAAAGGGTTGATAATAAACAAAGATAAGTAGATTGTTATATGGTTATAAGCACCATTTCTATGAATTCACTTATCATTACACTATCTTCCTAGATAGTATGTGTCAAGAAAGTGCGTACTGTTTGGAAAACTATATCCACTATATAATACTTTCAAATCCAAGAATATACACCACCGGATTTGGGGCGTATCAGGAAGGATTCTCAACAAGTACACAAAGATATTATGGATGGGGAATTTGAGGAAAGCGCAAACTATTACGTAAACGGGTTTGATTATACATCAGCAAGAAGGGAGCTTGTTTTTAAACAAACTCCCATTATATGAATGATATGTCCTTCAAAATGGTGTTAGTTTCGTTGCAGGAAATCCGCGGTCGAAATTACATTTGCATACATACCTTGAAGTGCGCTGACAAACGCAAAATGAACCTGTTCTGCTGGAACAACCTTATTCTGATATGATAAATCCCTTGTCGCACATGCATCTTCAATAAGTGTAGTTTCAAAGCCTAGATCCACTGCAGCTCTAACGGTTGCATCAATACACATATGTGTCATCATACCTACAACCACTACCTTGTTTACACCTTTTGCTCTTAATTTGCTTTCTAAATCAGTCTTTAAAAAGCTGTTAGCGAAATTTTTTACGATAATATTTTCGTGTTCTAATGGCAGAACGGTTTCATGTAGTTCAACTCCCTCTGTATTTGGAAGAAAGAAGCCTAATTCAGGACTACTTGCGATATGCTGAACATGAAAAATATGATCTTTGTTATTTTGTCTAAACCAATTAAGAACTTTAGCAGCATTAGCGGCTGCTTTATCAGGATTGATTAACTCCATCTTTCCATTTGGAAAATAGTCGTTTTGTATATCGACAATGATTAAAGCTGTACTCATTTTATCCACCTCATTAAAAAATTTTTATTACAAGTATGATGATATAAAATATCTTGATTTTGTTCGATACTTTGATGAAACACTTTTGACTCAAAGCATTTCATGGTGAAAGGAATTTAATATGGAACTTGATAATATTGATTTTCAGATTCTTCGGTTACTATCCCAAAATTCACGTATTCAATGGAAAGACCTAGGTGAACAAATTCATATGACGGGACAAGCAGTCGGAAATCGTATTAAAAAACTCGAAGATAGTGGTGTCATTAAAGCATACTCACTAATTGTTGATGAAATGAAATTAGGACTATTTTTTACAGCGTTCGTCATTATTTATATGAAAACAGCAAACCACGATTCGTTTATACGTTTTATAAATGATCGTAATGAGGTAGTTGAAGCTCACCGAGTTTCAGGAGAAGGCTGTTACCATTTAAAAATAAAAGTTGATTCACAAGAAACATTGAATCTATTTCTTAATAAGATTCTTGATTATGGGAACTACACTTTGTATCTATCCATACAAGAGACTAAACAACAAAATCCTTTGACTGCCAGATGATATAAAACGTTTACTGAAATTGCAAAAATAAGTAGTTGACATCGTTTTCAGACGAAGATAAAATAACATTATCAAATTAATTGGATAGTTACTGTCAGGCAGGCTATACTGATTTTTGTTGCTAGAATGGTTTCATGTTTTATTGTGTAACCTTGGAGGCAAATGAAAATGATGAAGATAGATAAGGTTATCAACAATAATTTAGTTCGTTCCTATAAAGATGGTAAAGAAGCCCTTGTGATGGGAAAAGGTCTTGGTTTTAAAAAGCAGAGAGATGATTTCATTGATGAAACGCTGATAGAAAGAATTTATGTGATTGAAGGAGAAGAGAATAGTAATTACCTAGAAGTATTACTGTCTAATATTCCTTACACATATGTTCAAACGACAAATGAAATCGTTAAATATGCAATCAATTCCTTAGATAAAAAGTTAGATGATACGATTTGGTTAGGTCTAACCGATCATATATACCATGCAATTGATCGTGCTAAAAAAGGGAAAGTAGTAAGAAATGCTTTATTATGGGAAATCAGTAGGTTTTATAATCATGAATATCTAATCGGTAAGGAAGCATTGAAAATTATTGAAAAGCGACATGGTGTAAAACTTAATGATTCAGAGGCTGGATTTATCGCATTACATTTAGTCAATGCGCAAATGGATGATAACGTAAAGATCCAGGAAACGATGGAAATGATTCGTAGACAAAAGAAAATACTCGATATAGTTAAATACCATTACGGTATAGAACTTAATGAGAGTTCGATACACTATGACAGGTTTTGGACACATATTAAATACTTTGTTAGAAGATTATCTAAAGGAAAAGATAGTATCAAAGAAGACCTAGGTTTTTTAGATGTGATTAAAACAAAGTATCCGAATGAATATAAATGTGCCAAACGGATTGAAGAATATGTTCAAAAAGAACTCAATTGTGAATTGACAGAAGATGAACTTATTTATCTTGCTATCCACATTAGAAGAGTGATAGGAGAAAGTGCATAAAATAAATAGGTTTTGCTATGTGGGATTGTTACGAAAGGCTATACCCACCAGTTAAAGAAATGGGATCCTACGTTGATTTCCTTCTATAACTGGTGGGTTTTATTTTTGTGAAAAGCAAAATAATAAATAGTGGATTTACGATGTGGGATTGTTACGAAAGGCTTTACCCACCAGTAAACGAAAGGAATCATATGTTGATTTCTTTCCTTTGCTGGTGGGTTTTATTTTTGAAAATTTATCAGGAAATTAAAACAGGGGGAAATAAAATGGATTATAAAAATCTAGCAGCTACCATTTTAGAAAAAGTTGGCGGAAAAGAAAATGTTTCATCAGTTGGAAACTGTGCAACACGTCTACGGTTTAATTTAAAAGACGACAAGAAGGCAGACACCGAAGCAATAAAAAACACAAAGGGTGTTGTTGGTGTGGTCAACAAAGGAGGACAATATCAAGTCATTATTGGAAATGAGGTTTCCAATGTATATAAACAGCTTGTCAAATTAGGAAATCTTAGTGATGCAAGTAGCAGTGATACAAAAGACGAGGAGAAAAAAGGTGTTGTTGCAAAAGTATTAGACACCATTGCCGGGTGCTTCTTCCCTATTATTCCAGCTATTGCTGGTGCTGGAATGTTAAAAGCATTACTGGCATTATTAATCGCACTTAAGTGGATAACCGTTGAATCTGAAAGTTATCGGTTCTTGAGTTTTATTGCGGATGCAGCATTTTATTTTTTACCTATACTTTTAGCGGTCTCTGCTGCAAAAAAGTTTAATGTTAATCAATATATGGCAATGGCAATTGGTGGTATTTTAGTGCATCCTATGTTTATCTCAATGGTGGGTGCGGCAAAAGAGGCAGAAACAGGATTACATTTCCTTGGTATTTCAGTCCCTCTTGTTTCATATGCGACATCCGTTATACCAATCATTTTGGCTGTCTGGTTAATGTCTTATGTAGAACCTTTTTTTGATAAGATTGTGCCAAGTTCTATGAAGCAAATGATTGCTCCTTTGCTAACTTTAATTGTTGTAGCACCAGTGACTTTGATTGTGATTGGACCTTTAGGTAATAATCTTGGTCTAGGACTTGGAGCGGTTATAAATTTTCTCAACACTCATGTCAGCTGGCTCGTTCCAATGTTAGTGGGTACATTTACGCCATTTTTGGTCATGACAGGTATGCATTACGGTATTATTCCTATCGGTATGAGTATGCTTGCAACTAGAGGCATTGATACAGTTGCAGGTCCAGGGATGATGGTTTCAAATATTGCGGAAGGTGCAGCATCATTGGCTGTCGCACTTCGTACAAAGAATAAAGATATTAAACAATTAGCTTCTTCGGCTGGGATTACAGCGGTAATTGGTATTACAGAACCCGCCATGTATGGTATTAGTTTAAGATTCAAAAGACCATTAATTGCTGCGATGATTGGTGGCGGGGTTGGAGGTCTGTTTATAGGAATTATGGGTGTAGGAAGATACGCTCAAGTTGCTCCAGGTCTTTTTTCATTGCCTAGTTATATTGGACCGGACGGATTTTCAAATTTAATTTATGCATCTATTGGTTGTGGTATATCGTTTGTTACAGCATTTATTGTTTCATATATCCTTGGCATTGAAGATCCAGTTGAAGAATCCATGGAAAACAAATCTGAAACCAAAAAAGAAGTTATTTCGGATGATGTAATCTATTCGCCTATCAGAGGGAGAGCAGTTGAACTTAAAGAAGTAGATGACGCTGTATTCTCAGAGGGAATTTTAGGAAAAGGTGTAGCAATTATTCCGGAAGAAGGAAAAGTATTTGCACCTATTGATGGAACCGTAACAGCCTTCTTTGATACACATCATGCAGTTGGCATTACAGGTGAAAATGGATCAGAAATTCTGATTCACGTCGGAATAGATACAGTCAAATTAGGAGGTCGCCATTATACGCCGAAGGTGACAAAGGGACAATCCGTTAAAAAAGGTGACTTACTATTAGAGTTTAATATTGAAGGAATAAAAGAAGAAGGATATGAAGTTATTACACCATTTATTGTGACAAATTCAGCTGATTATACAGATATTCTTAGTATTACGGGAAGAGAAGTTCAAGCAGGAGAAGCTATCCTTAAATTAGCTTAAAAATGGTCGGGATTGGGTGCTCGTAAGGGCATCCAATCCATATGATGAAAGGAAGGAATTTTAAAATGATGGGTTTTCCGAAAGATTTTTTATGGGGCGGTGCAACTGCCGCTAATCAATGTGAAGGTGCTTTTTTAGCTGATGGCAAAGGATTAAGCACTGCAGATGTGATGACAGTTGCGGAACATGGTATTCCAAGGGGAATTACAGATGGAGTCATTGATGGAAGGTATTACCCAAGTCACAAGGCGGTCGATCACTATCACCGTTTCAAGGAAGATATCGCACTGTTTGCTGAAATGGGATTCAAATGTTATCGCATGTCCATTGCTTGGTCTAGAATTTTCCCAAATGGGGATGAAGAAATACCAAATGAAGAAGGATTAAAGCATTACGACGATGTTTTTGATACCTGCCTTCAAGCAGGAATAGAGCCTGTTGTAACAATTTCTCATTTTGAAACACCGTTAGGATTACTAAAGTACGGTTCATGGGAGAATCGTAAAGTAGTAGACTTTTACTTGCGTTATTGCGAGACACTTTTTAAACGGTACAAAGGTAAAGTTAAATATTGGCTGACTTTTAATGAAATTAATGTTATGTCAACAAAACCTTGGATGGCTAGCGGAGTAAATTCTGAAAGTGAGCAAGTTCGTATGACAGCGGCCTACCATCAATTTTTGGCCAGTGCAAAGGCTGTCCAAATGGCGCATGAAATTGATTCCAATAATAAAGTTGGGATGATGTATAACGGTCACGTTGCATATCCAGCTACTTGTGATCCAGAAGATATGCAAAGAACTAGTGATTTCATGCATAAGATGCTATTTTATAGTGATGTTCAATGTCGCGGCTATTATCCTGCTTATAAATTAAAGGAATTTGAACGTGAAGGAATTACTTTGCCTATTCAAGATGGTGATTTAGAAGAGTTGAAGAATGGTAAGGTTGATTTCTTATCATTTAGTTATTACATGACTCATGTCGTAGGAAAAAATTCTCCTTTAGTTTTTAACGGATTAAATGGTGTTAAAACAGGTTACAAAAACCCTCACTTACAAATGAGCGATTGGGGATGGGGAATAGATCCGATGGGTCTCCGTTACTTATTAAATCTTTTATATGATCGTTATCAAATACCTTTAATGATTGTAGAGAATGGTTTAGGAGCAGTCGATAAAGTTGAAGGAGACGGAGGTGTCCATGATTCATATCGTATAGATTATTTAAGAGATCACCTATTAGAGTTGAAAAAAGCGATTGAAATTGATGGTATTCCTGTCATGGGATACACAATGTGGGGACCAATCGATATCATTGCTGCTAGTACAGGTGAAATGAAAAAAAGATATGGCTTTATTTATGTGGATGTGGATGATAACGGAAATGGCACGTTTAAAAGAATAAAAAAGGATTCCTTTTATTGGTATAAAAAGGTTATTGAGTCAAATGGGGAAATTTTATAGATTTATGGTGCTAAAAGAGATTGAGATACTTATAAATAAATAGTGTTCATCTCAGAAGGAGATGTATGATTCTTGTCACTCGCAAAAAATGTTTCACTCGTTAAAAATCAAAATTTATTAATCGCTGCTATCGCGTTTGGAATTATTTTAAACCCATTAAATACATCTATGATTACAGTTGCATTGCCAGAGATAAAAAATGAGTTTTTACTTACATCAAAAGATATTACATGGTTAATCGCTTCTTATTTTATTGTTTGTGCGATTTTCTTACCGCTTATTGGAAAAATGAGCGATTTATATGGAAGGAAAAAAATATTTCTGTCTGGACTACTATTGGTCAGTATTTCTTCCTTTGCTGCCCCATTATCCCAAAATATGACGTTTCTTCTAGGAATGCGAGCGATACAGGCAATTGGAACATCCGCTTTATATCCTGCCGGAATGGGAATTGTTCGTTCCTATATTGAAAAAAATCAAAATAGAGTGATCGGCGCACTAACTGTATGTGCTACCACCTCGGCAGCATTTGGACCAACAATCAGCGGACTGTTAATTCAGCAGGGCGGATGGCATGTGATCTTTTATGTTAATTTTCCGATTATCATTATTTCTGCCGTCCTGGGCTCCTTTTTCATTCCTCGAGATGAAAAGATACCGACCAAAACATTCAAGTGGGATGGTATGGGGATCATTATTTTCAGTTGTATGATTTCTTTATGGATTTATTTTTTACAAACATTAAAAAGTGGTTTAAGCATATGGGCATTAATAGGTTCCATTGCGTTAACATTTTTATTTTACTACTTTGAAAAAAGGAAAGTAGAGCCTTTTATAGATGTACTGTTCTTAAAGAAAAATCTCAACATTTCACTACTATATATTCAATACATTTTTGCAACATTGATCTTCTTTGCCATGTTGCTTTCAATACCGATGTATTTACAATCTGTATTCATGCTGAGCGCTAAGTTAACGGGTATTATTATGCTCTCGCTGTCGATATTTTCAATTATTAGTACACCACTTGCGACGCGCTGGATCGAAAAGTCAGGATATAAAATACCGTTACTTACAGGAGTCATTATCGGAGTAGTGGGTGTTGTCCTTTTAATGACAATCAACCATAGCTCTCCACTTTACTGGATTTTTATCGTGTTATCCATCATTGGATTTAGCAATGGTATGTTAAATATTGGTTTACAAACCCTGCTCTATTCATTTGTATCTAAAGCAGAAACCGGTACAGCTTCAGGTCTATTTTTGATGTCAAGATTTATCGGTAATATCCTTGCTTCCAGTGTATTTGGTGTAATGTTTGCAACTGGAGTCACTGATACCAATCTTAATTGGATGACAATCATTTTAATTGTTGTGTCCGTAATATTGTTAGCAGGGATACTCGTCACAACAAATAAACAAGTTGTAAAACGAACTTCCGCGCTTAATAAATCTGCTAACATTTAAATTGTTTTTTCATTCCAGTAGCTACTAGTAAGACTATCTAGTGGCTATTTTTTCTCTCATGCAAAGGAGAATTTGCTCAATATGGAAGCTTTAAAAATAATCAAAGAAAGAACAGAAGACAGTGTTAAATATGCTCAGCAACATTTAGCAAATGAAAGAACATATCTGGCATGGATTCGGACTGCTATTTCGATTACAGGTGTTGGTTTCTTAACAACATCTTTACATTTTACTATTAAAATCAGTTCCAATTCTGCTATTAATAATTTGGCGATATTTCTAGGTATTTTCGCTTGTGTGGTTGGCTTTATAACGGCTGTTATGTCTACTATCCATTACACAAGGAAAAGAAGGGAAATTCAAGAAGGCATATTTATTCCGTCTAACTATTCAATTATATTTGTTTCTATTTTATTTTCACTTTTGGTTTTTCTGATTTTTATGTATCTTTCTTTTTTATTATTTAGATTATAAAACGGGTATTAATTGAAGAAGTACCGTTAGAAGAAGTAAATATAGGATCAGATAACAAAAATACAAAAGCATAAAAAAGCAAAAAAGGTATAATTCTCTCCATTTTGAGGTGTTATACCTTTTTACTTGTTATCTCACATTTATTTTTCTTTATTATGCTCTCCCCATTGGCACATTTCTTGGATAATTGGCCAGAGGGTTTGCCCTTTTTCGGTAAGGCTATATTCGACCTTTGGAGGGATTTGTGGATATTCCTTTCGATGAACTAAGCCATCACTCTCCATTTCCTTTAATGTCGAACTGAGAGTTCTATAAGTTATTTGACCTATCATACGCTGTAGTTCATTATAACGTACCGCACCATTTTGTGATAAATAGTAAATAATTAGCAGCTTCCATTTACCGTTGATAATAGAAAGCGTATAGCCAAAAAAAGTCTCTTGGCTATCAGCAACACTAACTTTGTTTTTCATCTTTACACTATCCTCCTAGATAGTATGCGTCAGAAAAGTGCATACTTGTTTATGGTTCTATATCGACTATATAATACATTCAAATCCAAGTAAAGGATGGGAGTGAACCTGAAGAAATATATACACCTCTGGATTCAAGTTTGGAGAGAGGTGCTAAAAAGTGAATGTTTTTCAACTACGAAGAAAAATCTTTAGGAGGACAAATAAAGTATGTTATTACAACAATATCAAGACAACATAGATACATTACGAAATAAAATCCGAGAAGCAGAGGCGATTGTGGTTGGCGGTGCCGCCGGTATGTCTTCGGCAGCAGGATATAACTGGTATCGAGATGATGAAAATTTTCGAAAATATTTTAATGCATTTGCTGAAAAATATGGGATCGACAGCATCTTTGGAGGCTTTTACTATCGCTTTCGCACTGAAGAAGAACGGTGGGCATATCTTGCTACTTTGATCAACTTTGTAGCGGAGGTCCCCATCGGCCAGCCTTATAAGGATTTAAATCAAATACTAAGTGGTAAAAACTATTATATTCTTACGACAAATCAAGATACCCAATTTTTACAAGAGTTCTCAGAAGAAAAAGTCAGTGCCATTCAGGGTAACTGGACATATCTACAGTGTAGTAGTCGCTGTCACGACGGGGTTTATCCTTATGCGGAACAGGCAAAGGAACTGTGTACCCACATCGAAGGGACAAGGATTCCATCCAGCATGGTTCCAAAGTGCCCGGAGTGCGGCGGCCCTATGGAACTGTGGGTACGTTCCTTTGTATTTTTGGAAGGAGCCAAATATAGAGAAGAGCATAAAAAATATCGTGAATTTCTATTAGAAAATCAACATAAGAAAGTTCTCTTTTTAGAGTTGGGCGTCGGTCTAATGACTCCGATGTTCATCAAGGAACCCTTCTGGAATATGACTTACAGTTGGCCGGACGCCTACTATATTACCATCAATCCAAATCCGGAGCACAACTTGTTGCCGGGGGAACTGAAGGGTAAGGGACTCGCTGTTCATGAAGATATAGCGCAAGTACTACGAGATGTTCTGGCTAAACAGCAAAAAGAAAGGAAACAAAATGCGGTTTGACAAAATCAATAATATGGAGGATCACATGAAAGAGAAATATCGTAATGTTTTAACAAAAATAGAAGAAGCTGACGCGATTATAATCGGCGCTAGTAACGGCCTTTCCATTTCGGAAGGCATTCATATCTTTGCGGATGATTCATCTTTCCGGGAGAATTTTGGTGATTTTCGTGAAAAGTATGGTTTTCACAGCATCATCCAGGGATGCTTCTTTCTATATCCTTCAGAGGAAGAAAAGTGGGCTTACTTCAGCCGTATGTACGAATATTTTTTAATAGGCAGAGAAGCAAGTTCGGTAATGAAGAACCTTTATGAACTAGTGAAAGATAAAAATTACTTTGTGGTTACCTCTAATATAGATGCTCATTTTACACAGGCAGGTTTTCCAAAGGAACGCCTCTTCGAAATAGAAGGCAATTGCCGGAATCTTCAATGCTCTCTTGGTTGCCATAATCGAATTTATCCAGGCGACGATGTCCTAAGCAAAATGGCTGGATACCAAGAGAACGGAAAAGTTCCTTCGGATCTTATTCCTAAGTGTCCTGATTGTGGCGGCCAAATGCAAGTCCATGTCGAAGTCGATCGGAACTTTCTAAGAGATCAGACCTGGCAAATAAGCTATCAGGCTTATCAGGACTTTATCGAGAAAGCCCATAGCAAAAAGTTAGTTCTGCTGGAACTAGGCGTGGGTGCCAGAAACCGAATAATTAAAGCCCCATTTATGAATGTAACCAATCATGAGGAAAATGCTACCTACATTACTTTTAATAGAGGCAGCGAGCTTTACATTCCAGATGTAATTGCTGCTAAATCCATTGGTTTTGATGGGGATATTACGGAAGTATTACATCAATTGGTTCAGATGAAATAAACTACTTTTATCATACTAACATGGTATGGGTGTTTTATAGAGTATAAAGGAAGTAACCTGGTAACTGAGATTACGATTGTCAATAGTAAGTATTGATTAATAGATAGGATGAAACGAAATGGATAAATCACCAAAAGACACACGTGTAGTTGTAGGAATGTCAGGCGGGGTCGATTCTTCCGTTGCTGCACTGCTCCTGAAAGAGCAAGGTTATGAAGTAATTGGAATATTCATGAAGAACTGGGACGATACGAACGAATTTGGTGTTTGTACGGCTACAGCAGACTACGAGGACGTTATCCGCGTTTGCAATCAACTTGATATTCCTTATTATTCCGTGAATTTTGAAAAGCAGTATTGGGACAAGGTATTCACCTACTTCTTGAAGGAATATAAGTCGGGAAGAACGCCGAATCCTGATGTAATATGCAATAAGGAAATCAAATTCAAGGCATTTTTAGATTATGCCATGAGCCTTGGAGCCGATTTTGTGGCTACAGGACATTATGCTCGAGTGGACAGAGTAAACGGAAGGTTACGCATGTTAAGAGGGAAAGATGATAATAAGGATCAAACTTATTTTCTAAATCAATTAACCGATGAGCAGTTAAGTAGGGTGTTATTCCCGATTGGCGATATGGAAAAACCAAAAGTAAGGGAAATAGCTGCCGAGGCTAATTTGGCGACAGCATCCAAAAAAGACAGTACAGGAATCTGCTTCATTGGTGAACGAAACTTTAAGGAGTTTTTAAGTGGTTTTTTGCCTGCCCAAAAGGGGAATATGGAAACATTAGATGGCAAAGTTATCGGACATCATGATGGATTAATGTACTATACCATCGGACAGAGACATGGATTGGGGATTGGAGGAAACGGCGATCCTTGGTTTGTAATTGGTAAGGATATGGAAAGGAATGTTCTTTATGTTGGACAAGGCTTCCATCATGAAATGTTATATTCAGACAGCATTATTGCTGATAATGTAAGCTGGATTTCAAAGGGGGCTATAACTGATATTTTTGAATGTATGGCAAAATTCCGCTATCGTCAACAAGACAGTAAAGTAACGGTAGAATGGCTGGATGATGCCAAAGTTAGAGTCACTTTCCACGAACCGATTCGTGCAGTAACTCCTGGACAAGCAGTTGTATTCTATCAAGGAGATGAATGCCTCGGCGGTGGAATTATAAGCCAATTGTATCGTGAAGGCAAACAATTAACCTATGTAGGGTGAAGAATAAGTATAACTAGTTATTTGAAGGTTAAAAATGATAAAAAATGAGGTAGTTGCCTTAGCAACTACCTAATTGATAATTTTCTTTTTACATTCGGCTTAACACTCTGTATATAAATTTCTAATAATATTTGATTTAAGGAATCTCTATTGTTTAATTCAAATCTTTTAAATACCACGCATTCATAGCAGAATGGTCAGAACCCGATAGTGGTTCATCTAAAAGTTTAAATCCATATTTTTCATATAATACACATGCAGTTTTTAATTCATGCGTTGTTTCTAAGTAGCATTTTTTGTAATGTTTAGAGGCAAATGACAATGCTGTTTCCATTAGCTTCTTTCCTAGTCCGAGGCCTTGTGCTTTTGTATTTAAATAAAGCTTTTGCAATTCACAAATCTTATCAAGTTCGATAAACGGTGCTATACCTATTCCACCAACTACTTCTCCTTCCAATTCTACTACCCAATACCTTGCATGTTTTAAATTATTATAAAAGTGGTGCAGGTCGTTAAGTTGAGGGTCAAAATAAGCTGTTCCAGGAATCGCTAATCCAAGTGATTTTAATGAATCTTGTATGATTTCTTTTATTTTTGCATTGTCCTCTTTTTTAATTTCTCGAATAATCATATAGTATCTCCTTCAAATAGTTCTGATAGGTTTCATACATTCCACTATAGGTTGCTTAACCCAAATTAAATATTATCATATCTCAACTTGCTGATGTAGATGCTGAGAAAAATAACGATGACAGGACTGTCATCTTGTTTTTTATATACTGAGACCATCGTAGAAACCAGTTATGATACGATTAAGTTAATATCTGTAGTATTTCAAGACAGCAGAAATTTAGAATGGACATTAAGGAAAATCGGTAGTTTATCAAATGTAAGGAGTGAAGTTCAGTGGAAAAATATATGGTTTTCGTATATGGAACATTAAGAAAACATCAAAGAAATCATTACCTATTGAATGGTGTGACTTGTATAGCAAGTCAGTGCTGGACTGTTGGAAAGCTAATAGATTCAGAGAACGGATATCCCTATTTAGTACCATCCGCTAGTGGCAGAGTTTACGGAGAGCTTTATCAGGTGGATCAGCTACAGCTTAAGGAACTGGATACACTTGAGGGTTACTATGGCACTAACCATAATAATTACTATGTTCGAACAAAACAGGATATTTATACAGATAAAGAGTGTTATGAAGCATTTGTTTATATACTTCCAAATGAAAAGGTAAAACCAAATTTGAATGAGATAAAGAACGGAGACTGGAGCGTCAATCAACTATTGAAACAAAAACAGTCCCTATTTTATTTTGCCTATGGCAGCTGTATGGACGCAGAAAGATTCAAATCAGCAGGAGTTAACCACTATTTTCAAAAAGTAATTGGTAGAGGCATTTTGGATAATTATCATTTACGTTTTACGAGAAGAGCCCATGACGGAGGTCGTGCTGACATCGTCGAGGTAGCTGGGACGGTTGAAGGTAAGGTCTATGAAATACCACAAGAGGCGCTATCATATTTATATCGACGAGAAGGTGTAAATGCAGGCTGCTATCGTCCTGCAGTAATCGATATCACTGTAAATGGCAGGCAACTTACAAACATACTTACATTTGTTGTCGTAGATAAGGATCCGGAAACAGCACCACCTGAACATTATATCGTAGAAATACTTCGAGGAGGCAACGGATTTCTGAGTGCGGATTATATGGGGAAAATTAGAAAACAATTGAAGGAATGTTTTAATATAAAAATATGAGAAAGTGCAGGATATTTAAACCATCCGTTCGGAATCGTGCCCGTAAACGAGGATAAGTGGAGATAGAGGTAAGGATTCGCTCCGAATCGTGCCCATGAACAAGGAAAAGTGGGGTTAGCGGTAACGATTCACTCTGAATCGTGCCCATGAACAAGGAAAAGTAGGGTTGACGGTAACGATTCCGTATTAATCGTATCCGTAAACTAATCTAAGAAGATAATGTTCCGAGTCATTGGTACCTAACCGATTGGGTGGTGAGAACGTGTCACCACCCAATTTTTATTATTGTATACGCCACTATAAAAAACCTAGACTTGTGGAAACCCGTTCGATAGAATGTTCGTATATAAATGAGTTGGTGGGTTTCATTTTTCTGCTTTATTTTTAATAGAAAGTCATTATTCCGAATTTTGTAGTATCTGATTTCACTGTTTTTTAAACAATGATGTCGGTTATTTTGTGGGAACCATTTGTTATTTTTATTATGATAAAATAAGAAAGTAGTTTGAGGAGCTTTATAACTAACATGAAAAAGATTTGGTTCTACTTTACGAATATCTACAACAATTCAAAGCTGAATGTTAAGCTTTTTATAACCATTTCATTGATTATGGTGACCGCATTGGTGTTTGTCCTAGGAGGCATTCGCTATGCATTTTCCCTTTATGATGAGCAAATTTATGCAAAATCCTCACAAGTGTTGATGATGTCTTCGAACAGCATAGAAGAGAAACTTAAACAAGTCGAAGTAGTAAGCTATGAAATAGCAGTCGATCCGAACATTCAAAGAATCTTAATAGAGCTGCAAGGAAATGTAGAGAAATATGACTTTTACCGGCTCGAACAGGAATTGGAAGATGCCTTAGTGAAATATGTTGGTTCTGAGAAATATATACAATCCATTTATCTGTATGATTCTGCCGGAAGGGAATTTTTAGCCGGTTCCAGCAGTAACCCGCTAAACGTGACAGAAAAAGAGCTTGCTCTTAGCCAGGCAGTAAAGTATGAGGGAGAAAACCATTGGATGGAGATAGACGGCTATAATGGGAATTTAACCTCCGTCCGCCTAATCCGTTCGTATGAGAACCTTAACTTTGATAACGTCGGCAAACTTCTGATTCGTGTTAATTTAGATACAATTGTAAGCGATTTACCCAAACCAACTGGAGATTTGGCAGGAAACATTGTCATTTCAGATGGGAATCACGTTTTTTATTCTGAAAAAGGAATGGAAGATTTAAATACGTATAATTTTGTTGCTAAGAATGAGCAAGGATACGGAATTGAAAAAATCAATGGGCAACGATTCTTTGTTAATTATTTCACAACCGATTTTGAGGATTGGACATACTGGAGCATTATTCCATTTAACAAGATGTTTTCAAAGATTACCGCTGTAAAATACTCTTTGGTATTGGTTTTTGTATTGATGTTCATTATTTTGATTTCACTTAGTTTTAATTTTCTAAGTCGAATTACGAAGCCAATTCTAGAATTGGCCGGTACCATGCAAAAAGTTCAAAACGGGAACTTTACGATCGTAAATACATTAAATCCCTCTAAGATTTATGAAGATGAGGTGGGGATTCTATATCGGAATTTTAAAACGATGATTCAAAGAATTGATGAGTTGATTCAAGAGAATTATTCTAAGCAGTTTTTAATTAAGGAAACAGAATTTAAAGCACTGCAGTCCCAGATAAATCCCCATTTTTTGTACAATACGTTGGAGTCTATCAATTGGCTGGCAATCATCAACAAACAGAAGCAGATTTCAAATATGGTTGAAGCCCTTGGAAATTTGATGAGAAATTCGATAAATTTTAAAGAGGATATCATCACGATCGAGGAAGAACTTGAAATTGTTAATAGTTACTTAACGATTCAAAAATACAGGTTTGACGATCGGCTGGAATTCCAATTAGATATCCCTTCAGAATATATGAAATGTAAGATTCCTAAATTAATCTTACAGCCGCTTCTTGAAAATTCATTTAAACATGCAGTTGAAACTTCAATCTATACGTCTGTGATTAAATTGCAAGCCTATCAGGAACAAGACAAGCTTTTTATTCGGGTTGAAGATAATGGTCCGGGCATAGACCCCTTTATTCTCCAAAAAGTAAAAGAGGGCATAATGAGGCCGAAAGGAACAGGAATTGGTCTAAATAATATTGATAATAGAATTAAGCTTTTCACAGGAGAACAGTATGGTTTACGAATTGAAAATCTTTTAGGAAAAGGGACCGCAATTACAGTAGTTCTACCTTTTCAAACGGAGTGATACCATGGCATACAAAGTGTTATTAGCAGACGACGAAAAGATTATTGTCGAAGGTATTTCCAGTGCGATTGATTGGGCTGCACTGGATTTGGAGCTTGTGGCAACGGCAAGAAATGGGATCGAGGCATATGAAAAAATTGTCGAGAATGAGCCTGACATTGTTATCAGTGATATCAGAATGCCTGGCATGGATGGTCTTAGTCTTGTAAAGAAGGTTTACGAAAATTTTCCATCGGTGAAATTTATTTTATTGTCCGGATTCAGTGAGTTTGAATATGCGAGGACTGCCATGCATTATGGTGTGAAAAATTATTTGTTAAAGCCATGTAATGTGGTGAAAATTACTGCCGCGCTTCAGGATGTACTAAATGAATTAAGGGATAAAAATGACCAGGATACATTTATCCGTCAACTTCGGGAGAAATATGAAAAAGCTCGGCCCTATATGAAAGCACAATACCTAGCAGAATTCTTGTTAAGTAAAAGCCATTCAAATGAGGATTTATACTTCTATCAGCTGCTTTTTGATACTGAAATGAATAATAAACAGGTCAGGCTGATTCTTTTTAAACTAGAAGGTGAATTTTCTTATGAGCATTTGTTTGCGATCAAAAATATTGGGGCAGAAATATTTACTTCTCCCCTGTTAAATACCAATATTGGGGAATATGAGCTTTTTTTAATCGAAGATAATCAAAATTTAGAAAAACTTCATGATCAAATTGGAAGAATAAGAGAACTATTTCGTCAATACTACAAAAGAGATACCACTGTAGCCATAAGTGATGGGGATAAAGTCCAAAATGTCAGAAGTCTTTACCGTGAAGCAATCGAATGTTTGGAACACCGTTTTTATTTGGGTGAGGGAAGTATTATTAGCAAAAAAGATATATTACCAGCTCATACGGATTACTCTAATGATTTTATCATGGATGAACAGCAGATTGTTTTAAAAATCAAATCAGGGCATATCAAGGATGTTGGTGACGAACTTACTCGTATATTTGAAAAAATGGCTGATTTGCGAATGGGTATCCATATGACAAAATCCTATTGTATACAGCTCTACATGACCATTGTCCAGACAGTTGATAAAGAGAGTATGCAAGCCTACCTGATGGGGACATCCGCATTGTTGGGCATGGAAACAGTGCAGCAAATACAAGAATATATCGAAACAACCGCGAAAAAAATAACGATAGACTACTATAATAGGTTTAAGTCAAAACAGGTTTCCGTTATTAGTAAAGTTATAGACATTGTGAAAGAGAATCTGGGTAATCCTAATCTCTCCCTTAAAATGGTAGCGAATAATATCCTTTATATGAATCCGGATTATCTGGGTAAACTGTTTCGGCAAGAAACGGGGCAAAGATTTTCAGCCTATCTTACGAAGCTTAGAATTGAAAAGGCAGTGGATCTTATCGTGGAAATGGACGATGTAAAGATGGTAACACTTGCGGAAATGATTGGCTTTGGTGATAATCCACAATATTTTAGCCAGGTTTTTAAAAAATACACTGGCTATACACCATCTGAATATCGAAAAGCAACCTGAATTTAGGGGTCGGCTGGCAAAGAGCAGGAAAGTGAATGGTATAAGCTCTTTCGCAAAAGGGGGATAAATTTTGAGAAAGTTTGGCTGGTCATTATTAAGTTTACTAGTACTCCTTTCCCTCACGGCATGCAGTACAAGCAGTCAAGAGGATACTGAAGGTAGCGGTGTAAATGGAAATAAAAAAGTGACACTTAGAGTCGCCTGGTGGGGTGGGCAACCAAGACATGATTATACAATGAAAGTGATTGAAATGTATGAGAAGAAAAACCCAAATGTAAAAATAGTAGCTGAATATGCCAACTGGGATGATTATTGGAAGAAGCTTGCTCCAATGGCTGCAGCCAGTCAGCTGCCGGACATCATTCAAATGGATACAGCCTATCTGTTTCAATATGGTAAAAAAGATTTGCTTGAGGATATAAATCCGTATATTGAAGATGGGACGATTGACACTAGCTCAATCGATGAGTATGCAATTTCCGGTGGATTGATGGCCGATAAATTATATGGCTTCACACTTGGTTCCAATGTTCTTACTGTTATAACAAATGATGATATGTTAGAAGAAACCGATATTAAAATGGACGATGAGAACTGGACTTGGAACGACTTTGAAAAAATAGCACTCGATGTCCAAAAAGGTACAGGGGAGTATGGTACAAATGGAATGAATCCAGCACAAGTATTTTTTCCATATTATTTAAGGACACAAGGTAAGCGTTTTTATAGTGAAGATGGTAAAGGTCTAGGCTATTCAGACGACCAATTATTTATTGATTACTTTGAGAGGCAGCTTCGCTTAGTAGAGGCAAAGGCTTTCCCTACTCCAGATGTCGAGGCACATATAAAAGGACTTCAAGATGAATTTATTGTTACAGGAGATTCAGCAATAACTTGGAACTGGTCCAATCAATTTTCAGCATTTGCCGAGGCGGCTCAAAGCTCTTTATCACTTAATCTACCACCCGAGCAGGGTAAAGAGAAAGCTTTATTTTTAAGACCAAGTATGTTCTTTTCCATTCCTAAGAATTCAAAGCAAAAAGAAGAAGCTGCCAAGTTCATCGATTTCTTTGTCAACAACGTAGAAGCCAATAGGTTAATTAAAGGTGACCGTGGTGTCCCTGTATCTTTGAAGGTTGTCAAAGCCATCAAGCCCGAATTGGCAGAAGATGAAACCAAAATCTTTGATTATGTTGAAAAAGCTTCTCGAAATGTAAGCGCATCCGACCCTCCTGATCCATTGGGGAGTGCAGAAGTAATGAAAGTATTGCAAGATATATCTGAACAGATTATATTTAAGAAGATTTCGCCCGAAGATGGAGCAAAGTTATTTAGAGAACATGCAGAAAAGATTCTTGGAATGAATAAGTAATCTAGATAGAAATTAATTGAGTAAACCAGCCATTGTGCTGGTTTTTTTGTAGTCTAAAAATTAGATAGGGATTTTTCAATCTTCTGGAATAAGTATGTTTTTTAATACTAGACCTCTGTTATTTTAATTGTTCTGATTAAGCGCTTTCCATACAATTGAGGTGTAGCATAAAAACGTTTACAAGTTTAAAAGACAAAGATCATTCATTTGGAGGGATTACTGTGATACAGGCTAATGTCATCGAAAAGAAAGAGATTATTCAATACATAAATTTGTTAATGAATAATCTAACAGAAATCAAAGATCAAACAGGCGAATTTTTACTTAATTTTGACGGCTTAATCGTTGACGATAAAAGCTGGCATGTTTGGAACTGGCCTCAAGGTGTAGGGCTCTATGGAATCTATAAATATTGGAAATTAACCAAGGATCAAAATGCTTTAAATATTATTAATGAATGGTTTAATGCAAGATTCGAAGAAGGTGTTCCTCCGAAAAACGTCAATACAATGGCACCATTTTTAACATTGGCATTTTTATATGAGGATACCAAGAACCAGACATATCTGCCACATTTAGAGGAATGGGCGGAATGGGTTATGAATGATATGCCTCGTACTTGTGAAGATGGTCTT
Organism: Neobacillus canaveralius; assembly: GCF_047237705.1. NCBI lineage: Bacteria > Bacillati > Bacillota > Bacilli > Caryophanales > Bacillaceae > Neobacillus > Neobacillus canaveralius. The sequence goes on from NZ_JBDFLL010000001.1 coordinate 2,699,404, forward strand.
CAACATATGACCTATGGACCAGAAAACAAAAATCAGCTATGGGATGACACGTTAATGATGACCGTGCTGCCATTAGCCAAAATTGGAAAACTGCTAAACAAACCAGAATACTTAGAAGAGGCCAAAAAGCAATTTCTCATCCATATCAAATATTTAACAGACAGAAAAACAGGTTTATGGTTCCACGGCTGGACATTCGAAGAAAATCATAATTATGCCGAAGCACTTTGGGCAAGAGGAAATTGCTGGATTACGATTGCGATTCCCGAGATTATTGAAATATTGGAATTGGAAAAGGGCAATTTTCTTCACGATTTCCTAATCGATACATTGAATAGGCAAATCGAATCACTTGCGAAACACCAAAATGTAAGCGGATTATGGCATACATTAATTAATGATCCAACCTCTTATGTAGAAGCTTCTGCTACAGCAGGATTTGCATATGGAATTTTAAAATCGGTACATGAGGGATATATTAGCCAGGATTATAAAGAAGTAGCCTACAAGGCCATTCAGGGACTCATCAAAGAAGTGAATGAAGAAGGAGCACTGCAAAAAGTATCTGTAGGAACAGGGATGGGAGATACACTTGATTTTTACAAAGAAATCAGAACTACCACCATGCCATATGGTCAATCACTAGCGATCCTAGCATTAGCAGAATTTCTTAATACGTATATTAGTTGAAAATCACATCTTTTCAAATAAAAGGAGAAGAAATAATGAAGAGACAACCGAAGTTTATAAATTATTTGTCTTATGGTTTAGGTGACTTTTTAGGGGCAGGAGCCTTTGCACTAACAGCAGCATGGTTACTATTCTTCTTAACAACCTTTTGTAATCTAACAGCCGTTCAAGCTGGTTCTATCTTCGCAATCGCTCGAATTGTCGATGCTATTGCTGCACCAACAATGGGGTATATAACCGATAATTTTCATAAAACAAAACTTGGCCGTCGTTTTGGCAGACGTAAGTTCTTTATCCTGGCGGCCATTCCACTTGTGCTAGTGTATACATTAATTTGGGTTGATGGATTTAATTACTGGTATTATTTATTAACCTATATATTGTTTGAACTTGTGTATTCAATGATCTTAATTCCTTATGATACTCTTGCAGCTGAGATGAGCAATGACTATAAAGTACGTTCAAAGTTTACGGGTGCAAGAATGTTTGTGGCACAATCGTCTGCTGTATTCGCAGCATTTATTCCTGGTAGACTGGTAGAAGCATTAGGGAAAGATGATCCTCTGACATTCTTATATTCAGGTATCATTTTCACATTAATATTTTTAATTGTTTTAACTCTGCTATACAAAAATACTTGGGAACGACCACTTGATGAAATACCTTTAGAAAAAACGATAAGTAAAAGAACGTTCTTTCAAAATGTTCATAAGATTTATGCGGACTTGTTCTCAACCTTACAAGTAAAAACGTTCCGTCACCATTTAGGAATGTATTTAGGAGGATATTTGAGTCAAGACGTATTCAATGCGGTATTTACTTATTTTGTTGTCTTTGCGCTCATGCAAAGTGCTGTTGATGCTTCTAACTTATTAACGTTTATGTATGCCATGCAGATATTTGGTGTATGGATTGCTCTTACATTAACGATTAAATTGAATCCTGCACCGGCTTTTAGAACGGCAATTTTCTTCTTTATTGCTGGAATTGGTGGATTCATTGTATTGAAATATACTGGTACACTAAATAGCAGCGCTTTATTGTTTGTCATGATTGGAATTTGTGGTTTAGGCCGTGGTGGTTTGAACTACATTCCTTGGAATAACTATGCCTTTATTCCAGATGTAGATGAAGCGTTAACGGGTCAAAGACGTGAAGGGGTCTTTGCTGGTGTTATGAGTTTAATCCGGAAAGGAACACAAGCTTTGGCTGTCTTTTTAGTAAGTGTGGCCTTGCAAGAAGCTGGCTTCGTATCTGGACAAGGATCTCAACCAGAATCAGCTGTAAACATGATCATTTCAATCCTGTTGTTTGGTACACTCATCTTTTTAGTGGGAGGATTAATTATCTCCTATCGTTACAAATTAACAAAAGAAAATCATGTTATTCTGTTAAATGAGATTGAACGGTTAAAAAATGGCGGCTCAAAAAAAGATGTTTCACCAGAAGCCCGTCAGGTTTTTGAACAATTAACAGGCTGGGAATATGAAAAAACATGGGGAAATAACAAGATTGGGTATGAGAATCTCATAAATTATAAAGAAAACCTTAATAATACAAAACATAAAAAAGCAGTTTAACGGGGACACATATTTAATAAAAAAGCCCGACTTAGTAATTAAGTAACAAATGAAAACAAACACAAATTAAATACACAAAAATAAAAAAATCCGACCTCCCCGTTACTCTTGGAGGTCGGATTCTCTTTCTGGAAAGATTACAGTTAAATCAATTTCCAGGCTATTTAATACATGTACAGGAATAGTATCTTCCCTTTTATAGACATTTTGTAGTTCTAATGAATGATTCCTCAACTGATAAACTTCAACGAGCTGATTGGCAGGGTCAATTATCCAATATTCTTTTACTCCTGCACGCTGGTACGCAAGTCTTTTATCGATTCGGTCAATTTTAGCAGAAGATGAAGAAATTATTTCAACTACCAAGTCAGGAGCACCTAAGATTTTATTTTGTTTGATCTTATCTGGGTCACAAACAACAATGAAATCAGGGATAACCCAATTCCTAACATTTTCATCAATCCATTTATGACGGGTATCTTCAAAAAGGAACACATCAATGGGAGCAGCAAAAGCTCTACATACTTTTCCTCTAAGATATGACCCAATCTCGTTGGATATTTGCATGGATATTTCTTGATGACTAGGCTGTGGCGAGGGAGCCATGCTGATTATTTTTCCATCCAACACTTCACATCGTTTATCTTCATCCCAACTGGCATACTCCTTGTAGGTAATGATCTTTTGATGTTGATCTGCCATACGCATCTTCCCACAACCTTTCTCATATCAATGTACCTTATCTAATTATACACCATACATTAGAAGAAATTAATTAAGCCGATGATTCAAATTTTGAGAGGAAACAAAATTTCTAAATGCTGGAGTTTTTATATTCTACAAATTTTAATTCTCCCATGGGTGGGGGAATCTAAATAGTACATGAATGCAACGAAATTTAGAGAAACTAGGTGTAGAATGAATGTTTGGGTAGTGAATGTAACTTCCTGACAACGGAATGATGATGAAACGTGGAGGAAAAACATGGAACTGATTCGCAATCGACTGCTTGAATATGATATGGACCCAGTCCTTACTGAATATCTTGCGGTTCTTCTAATGATTCTTTTTATTGGAGTCCTCTGTATAGCTGCAAATTTTCTCACGAAGAAGGTAGTGTTGAGAGTCATTGCTCATTTTATTACGCACAACAAATTCGAGTGGGATGATATGCTTTTGGAAAGGAAGGTCTTTCACAGATTATCCCATATTGTTCCAGCCATTATTATTTATTACTTTTCATCTACCTTCCCTGACTATCAGCTGCTTATAGAAAAAGCGGCAATGACCTATTTAATTGTGGTCGGTTTAATGGTCATAAATAGCTTTTTAAAGGCATCTAATGATATTTACTTAACCTTTGAAATCTCTAAGATTAAGCCAATAAAGGGATATATTCAGGGGATTCAAATCACTATTTTCATTCTTGGAGGAATTGTCGTTATCGCACATTGGCTGGGGGAAAGTCCTTTTATTCTTCTCAGCGGGGTTGGTGCTTTATCTGCTGTACTTTTGCTTGTGTTTAAAGATTCGCTACTGGGACTTGTAGCGGGAATTCAGTTATCGGCCAATGATATGGTGCGCGTTGGCGATTGGATTGAAATGCCAAAATATGAAGCAGATGGAGATATTATCGATATCTCTTTGAACACGGTAAAAGTCCAGAACTTTGATAAAACGATTACGACCATACCAAGTTATGCTCTTATATCTGATTCTTTCAAAAACTGGAGAGGGATGCAGGCTTCTGGTGGACGGCGCATTAAGCGTTCTTTATTCATTGACACGAAAAGTATTATATTTTGTACCGATGAAATGATAGAGAAATTTAAAACAATTCAATTTCTTTCCGATTACATCACTGCTAAGGAACATGAAATTACTGAATACAATTCAAAGAATAAAATTAATCGGAATAATCCCGTGAATGGCCGGGCCCTAACCAATATCGGTGTTTTCAGAGCGTATATTACCCAATACCTTCATCATCACTCAGGAATCAGTAAGGATATGACCTTACTCGTAAGACAATTGGCGCCAACTGAAAATGGATTGCCGCTAGAGATTTATGCCTTTACCAACGACATCCGCTGGCATGTGTATGAATCAATCCAATCCGATATCTTTGATCATCTTTTTGCAGTAGCTGCACAATTTGGACTTCATATCTTCCAGAATCCTTCAGGGAATGATTTTAAAAATATGATGGAGGAAATGGGAGGGAATGCAGGGAGAAGAGAAATAGGTAACTAATCATAGTAAAGTTATTGTTATTAGAAGACACATTACATGCTTTGGTTTCTATATCCAGAGCTTTTTTAAGGTATCTTTTATCCTTTAGCACGTAACATACGATTGCCACAGACATTGATTCTGTGGCTTCTTATTGTATGTAAGTTCGTTAATTTTATTGAATAAAAAATAATTTCATAAAGTGTTGACACTTTAAATGGTTATATGGTAAATTTATCTCAAGTTAAAAATAACTGAATTCGAGATAATTTACTGAAGGATATTAGTTTATTAAAAAACAATTTTTTTTGGATGAATATCTCGATTTCGAGACAACTATAAAAAACAAAATATGGGGGAATATTAAAATGGCAAAATGGACAGTAGACCAATCACACTCAAGCATTGGATTTGAAGTAAAACACATGATGGTGTCAAAAGTAAAAGGACAATTTGAATCTTATTCTGCTGAAGTAGAAACAGCAGATTTAACAGATTTAACTTCAGCTTCCATTGCATTCAAACTGGACGTGGCAAGCATCAACACACGGAACGATGATCGTGATAACCATTTAAAATCTGCAGATTTCTTTGATGTAGAAAATAACCCAACTATTGAATTTACATCAACAAGCATTACAAATGAAGGAGATAACTATAGTGTAACTGGTGACTTAACCATTAAAGAGGTAACGAAACCAGTAACGTTTTCAGTAGAATTTAATGGTAAAGGTACAAATCCTTGGGGCGTAGAAGTTTACGGATTTGAAGCAGAAGCGAAAATTAACCGTGAAGAATTCGGTCTAACTTGGAACGCAGCTCTTGAAACAGGCGGTGTACTTGTAGGGAAAGACATCAAAATTAAAGTGGAATTAGAAGTTAACCCAGCAGCTTAATGTTATTCTGAAGTTAACTATTGAAAATGGACCGGGCGGTTTCTGCCCGGTTTTTTGTATTTGCTAGGAAAGCATTCCGTTAATGCCTATTTTTATAATAAGGAATTTAAGGTTACCAGGTAATAAAGTGGATGGTTTAAATATTTATTAATTGGATGGTAACTAATATAGGGATATATATTATAATATAAATTATTTATTGAATTGGCTGTCATTAAGAAAAATGTAAATATTGAAGTGGCTTTATCTAGTTAACTACTTATTACTAAGTAGTCTAATAATACGTTTAGAGGTGAAACATGAGTTTTATGTATGTTTTGGTCATTATTATTTTATTAGTAGCAATTGTTTCGACACTGCTAATCACAGGAAAGAGTGATGAAAATTATAGCGTTTCGACAAAAAAGAATACTACAAATTTAACGTTAATTTATGTTGTGGTTATTACCTTATCTCTATTTTCACTTGGAGTCTATATTAGATTTTTTGCATAAATATATTGTTTTGTTACCTATTGACTTTAAGATTCGATAGGTTATTTTTTTATGAATTTTTCTGTAGGAAATACCTCAAGAGTAAAAATGTGAAATAGAAAAATAATAGAAGTAGAAAAATAAAATCATAAGGACTGTAGTCAATGGATTGGAAACCAGATCGTACGGCTAAAAAAGCCATCTATAAACAGCTTGCTGAATATATTGAAAATGGAATTGCCAATGGTACATTTCCGCCTGATAAACCATTACCATCAGAAAGATACTTAGCTAAGGAACTAAACGTAAACAGAAGTACAGTGGTTTCCGCATATGATGAGTTAGAATCAAATGGGCTGATTCAACGGAATAGAGGAAGCGGGACAACGATAAGTAAGGATATCTGGGGGATTACGAAGAAACGTATTCCGAGCTGGAACAGGTACATAGAGGCAGGATCGTTTTTACCCAATTTACCTGTTACCCAAAGAATCCGAAAAGAAGCAGTTGAACATAAACTTATTAACTTAGCAAGTGGAGAACTATCCGAAGATCTTTTTCCCTTAGATTCTTTAAGACAGATAACCGCTTCTAGATCATTTATCGGAAGCTTAGGATATGATCATCCACAAGGTAACCTAATACTTAGGGAGACCATTACAAAGCATGTAAAGCAATTTCGGAGAATTGAAGCCGATCCTTCTTCGATATTAATTACATCCGGCGCGCAGCAGGCCTTGCACTTAGTCGTACAGTGTCTGTTAAAACCTGGAGATGCAGTTGCTTTGGAGGACCCTTCGTATAATTATAATCTTCCGATCTTTAAATCAGCCGGAATAAAACCATATTTTCTTTCCGTTGATAAGGATGGAATAAACCCAGAAGAATTATTAACATTACATAAAAAACATCGAATTAAAATGATATTCTTAAACCCTTCATTTCAAAATCCTACAGGGACCTTACTTCATGAAAAAAAGAGGAAAGCGATTTTAGAAATATCCTCTGAACATGGGATTCCGGTAGTGGAAGACGATCCCTATAGTCTAACTTCTTTTTCCGGTGAAGAGGTTACAACATTAAAATCGATGGATATTCATGGCAACGTCTTATATATTAGCTCTTTATCAAAGATTGTTGCCTCTGGTTTAAGGATTGGCTGGATTATCGGACCAAAGCCAGTGATTGAGAGGCTATCGGATGCAAAACAACAAATAGACTTCGGGCATGCAAGCTTTACCCAGTGGATTGCAAATGATTTTTTAGAATCGGCAAGTTTTGATTCACATATCAAAAGTTTGGTGAAAGAGTTAGAAAAACGAAGGGATCAAATTATCACTAGCCTTCAATTCTATTTAAAGGAACAAGTTGAATTTTCAATTCCTCAGGGAGGCATTCATTTATGGTGCCGGATAAAAAAAGACTTTAACGAAATGCAATTACTGGAGGAATCTATAAAAAGGGGAGTTATTTATGTCCCTGGTTCCACGATGGGATCCAAAAAGGGGTTTGTGCGATTCACATTCGCTAGGGAAGATGAGGAGTTAATACATGAAGGAATTAAAAGGTTTGCGGAAGCACTTCATTCTCTTTAACAACGTTTTCTGCTGATATTTTTCTTTAAAAAGAATCACGATTTAATCGTGGTTCTTTTTATTTTGAAGTAAAATGGATGGCTAAAAAACTATCTGATTGGATGGTTATAAGTTTTTAAAATCCTTTATTATGTAGAAGTGGATTTATTAATGAATCTAAACAACACTTTAATCATCTATTTCAACTATGATTATGACTTCAATATTCAGATGAGAAAGGGTGTGTAAAAATTGGTTGACCAATTTGAAACTCCGTTATTTACAGCTTTAAAAAAACACGCTGAAAAGAATCCAATCCAATTTCATATCCCAGGACATAAAAAAGGAAATGGAATGGATCCTGATTTTAGAGAATTCATTGGTGAAAATGCTCTATCAATTGACTTAATCAATATAGGACCGCTTGATGATTTACACCTTCCTAAAGGAATTATTAAACAGGCACAAGGGTTAGCTGCCAAAGCATTTGGTGCAGATTATACCTTCTTCTCTGTACAGGGTACTAGCGGTGCCATTATAGCCATGATTATGTCTGTTTGCAACCCTGGTGATAAAATACTGGTGCCTCGAAATGTTCATAAATCTATCATGAGTGCCATTGTGTTTTCAGGTGCTATTCCTATCTTTATTCATCCTGAGGTTGATTCTTATTTTGGAATCTCACATGGAATTACACCAGATTCTATCGAAAAAGCATTAAAGTTCCATCCTGATACGAGAGCAGTTCTTGTTATTAATCCAACCTATTATGGAGTTTCGGGAGATTTGAAAAAAACAGTAAAAATTGCTCATTCCAGGAATATTCCTGTACTTGTAGACGAAGCCCATGGGGCGCATATTCATTTTCATAGGGATTTGCCTTTATCCGCTATGGAGGCTGGTGCTGACATGGCTGCAACTAGTGTTCATAAGTTAGGAGGCTCCCTTACACAGAGCTCTATATTGAATTTGCAGGGAAAACTTGTATCTCCAAAAAGGGTACAATCTGTCTTAAGTATGTTAACAACAACTTCGACTTCTTATCTATTACTTTCATCATTAGATGTTGCAAGAAAATCATTGGCAACGGTAGGTCATGCATTGTTAGAGGACACGATTCGAAAAGCAGAAGAAACACGTTCGAAAATTAATGAAATTCCTCATCTTTATTGTATGGGGCATGAAGTTTTGGAAACAAGCGCGGCAGTAGCGATGGATCCAACTAAGTTGCTAATTTCAGTAAAAGAGCTGGGTGTTACTGGATACGATGTAGAAAAATGGCTTCGTATTCGATTTAATATTGAAGTGGAATTATCTGATCTCTACAACATTCTCTGTATTGTCACTCCTGGTGACACAGAGCAAGATCTATTACTGTTTATTCAAGCATTAACCGAACTATCCAAAGAATATAAAACACAGGTAGATAAGAATGTAGACAGCTCGGTTTTGTTGCCTGAGATTCCTTTGTTAGCATTGACACCGCGAGATGCTTTTTATGCAGATACAGAAGTGATTCCTTTTGAAGAGTCCGAAGGAAGAATCATTGCAGAATTTGTAATGGTTTATCCACCTGGAATTCCAATATTTATACCAGGAGAAATTATCACTCAGGATAATCTAGTATATACAAGGATGAATGTTGAAGCGGGGCTTCCCGTTCAAGGTGCAGAGGATGAGGAACTAAAAAGTATACGTGTAATTAAAGAACAGTTAGCCAATAATTGATCGAGGCTGGAGCAACAAGAATTGGGACTAGCTCTGCCATAAAAATACTAGGTTAGTTGAAGGATTGGTTCGAATATCTACTTTCTTCGTTATAACCCAAAATGCTGATGAAGAATTTTTGAAGATTCATAATGTAAAGTAAAAGATGGGAAGAAGCATACTATTTAAAATAACATAGTAGACGAGTAATTTAATAGTTATTTAGAGTAATTTCTTAATAAGAAAAATGTAAAGTATAGTGTTTATCTACACCGCATCTGCGGTGTTTTTTGTTTAGTTTCTCAGAATTAAATAGCCCAGTTCGATATGAAATGAACTGAGCTATTCTCTGTATTTATTTTTGCTATCTTTTTATTTTAACTCATGTCCTTTTAATTATTAAATTATCCTCGTCTTTTTAGAGAAATACCTAAAGATATCAGCGCTGCTATTAAAGCGGCGATCGAAACATAAAGTGGAGCATTGGAAGCACTTGTTGTTTCTTTTACTGCCACATCATTGACTTGTTCTGTTTTAGTTTCTTCTTTTTCAATAGTTTCATGGTGATCATTTGAGCCATCGGCTGGTTTTGGATTAACTGTGGTCACTGAAGCCGGCTTTTCTGAATCTGGTGCCCCAATCCATTCAACCACACTTCCATCCTGATAGGTTTGGTATGCTTTAAAAGCTATTTCAGTTGCGTCGTCTGCTACTTTTCCTTGCATATTAAAAAGTCCGAATTCTGTTGAAGATAACCCTACATTTTCTGCTGTCCACGTTACACTGGTAATTTTTCCAGCTGAGTCTTTTTCAATTTCATATTTCCAGCCTGGTTTTGATTCGAAGCGGCTGATAGTAACGTCTGACGGGAATTCAACTTTAATCTGTGTAGTAGGTACTGTTTCATTCTCGGATGGTACCCTGACAGTAAACATTTCATAGCTTCCTTGTGTTGTTTCCTTGGGTAGGACAGTAACGTGCGCGCTAGCCATTCCTGCAAAAAGTGAAAATACTGCAAACATAACTACAAACGAGGTCATAATCTTTTTCATTAGTTAAATCTTCCCTTCGACAAATGTTATAAGGTATTAATGCTTAACGTTTTTTCTTTCCTGTGAACAATAGTAGTACAATACCAAAGATAACGACCAAAATAATTGCAATAATTACTAGCATGTTGGAAGAAGAATTATTTTCTGCCTGTTCAACTGTATCACTAGCAGTATTTTGTTCAGTTGGATTGGCTTGTTTATTTTTCTCTTGCGTACCTTGGTTTTCCTCAGGTGTGACAGTATTCGTTTCTTGTTGATTTTGTTCTGTTTGAACACTAAAATTTATCTCGCCGTTAATGGGATGACCATCTTCACCAACGATTTTCCATTGAATTGTGTATGAGCCGTTAACCAATGGATCAGAAATTGTTCCAATCAATTGCTGATTGTCTACCTTAATTTCTCCTAATTCTATTTTGTTTCCTTCCTTAACCAACTCCATAGTGCTTAATTCTTCAATAGCCGTAGCGAAATGAAGGGTGATTTGTTCGAGATTCTCAGTAACAACTTGTCCCTCTGTTGGATCAGATGAAGACAAACTTGTGTGTGCACTAACGACCGAAGGTACAATCATAAATACAAAAAACAACAATATAATTAACTTTTTCAAAATGGAGCTCCTTTTTTAGTGTCATTAAGACGAAATATTTTTAATTGATTTATTTTGACCGTAACAACAGTGTAAATCCTCCACTAACCATAGTAAATAGCTCATCAGGGCTATCACTGCCTTATGTTTTTGGTTATTATCATTTATAGTAGATTTAATTAGTGTTGAAGGAGAGGTTCTAATTGTCGTATCGTTTAATACAGATACTTACCGTGATTTTACCGACAATTTTAATCGGAGGTTTCGAATTTTTTCGCCATGATATTCTTCTGGGACACTTGTCGATGGAAACAGGGAACGTTTTTATTACGATTCTTACGTTTGTTCTTTCCCTTTTGTTTTCATCCTGGGTATTCCATATTATAAGAATAAAGAATGACCAATTGGCTAAGGAACAGGCAAAACGCGCTGTTTATGAAGAGAGGGAAAGACTAGCACGCGAACTTCATGATGGGATTGCCCAATCCCTTTTCTATCTCAATGTAAAGCTAAAGCAAGGAGATGTGGAGGCTTCCTCCCGAGCTGTTTCCACCATTGACCACCACGTTCGACAGGCGATTTTTAACCTGCGTTCTACTCCTGAAGAAGGTGGATCATTGAACGCTAGAGTGACCAAGTGGATATCTGAGTGGAGTTCGTTCACCGGGATTGATGTCGAGGAAGATTTCGAAATACCTAATCAATTGTTTATATTAAAGGAAGAAGTCCAGGTCTTTGCTATTATTCAAGAAGCTTTTGCTAACATTCGAAAACATTCTGGAGCGACTAAAGTAGGTATTAAATTTAAGGAAACACATAATCAATGGCAGTTGAGGATTTGGGATAACGGATGCGGAATCGATACGTCAATGGTATCGGAAAGGAAGTATGGAATATCCATGATGCAGGAACGTGCAAGACAGGTGGGTGCAGTATTACAAATATCCAAAAGTGGGATGGGTGGAACAGATATTATTGTAACAAAGGAGATAAAGAAATGAAGCAGTATAAGGTTGTGATTGCGGATGACCATCCTCTAGCTAGAGAAGGCATTCGAAGTGTTTTGGAATTTGATGATTCCTTTTTTATTATAGGGGAGGCTGCAGATGGACATGAAGCAATTGAACTTTGCAAAGAATTGCAGCCCGACTTGCTGCTTCTTGATATTAATATGCCCAGATTAAATGGACTGGAAGCAGTTCGGAAAATTAGAATGGGTTATCCTCATATTCATGTTGTCATGCTGACGGTTTCAGATGATGTTAAAGATTTGTTTACAGCCATTCAATTTGGTGCACAAGGATATTTGCTTAAAAATATGGAGCCGGATGATTGGATTGAGTACCTTCATGCATTGTTGGGGAACCATACAGAAGTATCCCGTAGGATTGCCAACCGGTTATTCCATCGTTTTCGTATAGGCAGTACCGCTGACGAGCCTAGTCCCGTTTCTTTAACGCCGAGGGAATGCGAGATTCTTGCTAGGGTAGCGTCAGGTGAAACCAATAAGCAAATTGCGCAGAGACTTGTTATTGCAGAAAATACGGTAAAAAATCATATCAAAAACCTGTTGGAGAAACTCCAACTGGATAATCGCGTTCAGCTTGCTGCCTATGCAGTGCGGCATGGCTTGGAAACTAAATAAATGCTGAGGAATAGCAGAATAGTCCAATTAAGCCTATGATCCTAAGGGAGATAGGCTTTTTTTGTGATTTGCATGAATTCATGATACAGCCCACTCTAAAGCTTGATAACTGTTAATAATTTTTTTATCAAAAAATCATGATTTGATTGGGTTCTTTTTATTATGAAGTAAAACTGGATGGTTAAAAAAACTGTCAATTGGAGGGTAATAAAATTTATAAATCCTTTATGATGAAAAGTAGATTTGATTATTGAAACAATTCAAAAAGTAAAATAATATAAAAACTTTATGTATAGAATAATAATTTTTTTTCGTTTTTATTAGTTTATATGTTAGTTAATGACTGAATGATCGCTAGGAGGGAAGCACAGTGAGTAAAATCAATCATATTAAACATCGAAGAGCATTAGATCTTGTTAAACCCTATATTCCAGGAAAACCATTGTGGGAAGTACAAAAGGAACTGCAATTGGATAGAGTGATAAAATTAGCATCAAATGAGAATCCTATCGGACCATCTACTAATGCCCTTGAGGTAATATCTAATAGTCTTAGCACACTCAATCGTTATCCTGATGCACATTCAGTTGAGTTGAAGGCAGCAATCGCTTCAAACCTATCACTGTCCACTAAACAATTAATTATTACAAATGGGGCAGATGAATTAATAACCTTAATTTCAGAAACCTATCTTGAAGCAGAAGATGAAATTATTGTCCCCTCCCCATCTTTTAGTGAATATGATTTCGGCGCCCATTTGATGGGGGCAAAAGTTGTACCTGTTCCTCTGGACAATCATTACCAATTTAATATTGATTTGATTGTATCAGCAGTAACCGATCGTACCAAATTGGTATATATCTGTTCACCAAATAATCCTACAGGGACGTATTTACCAAAATCTAAGTTAGAAGAACTGCTTCAATCCCTGCCTGATCATATTTTGGTAGTTTTTGATAGTGCATATAGTCATTTTGCGACTAACGAAGACTACACAAACGGACTAGAATATGTTCGTGCTGGTTTTCCAATTATTGTTTTACAAACCTTTTCGAAAATTTATGGACTTGCTGGTTTAAGGATTGGATTTGGTGCGGCACCTAGAAATATCATTCAAAGCATCCTACATGTAAAAGAACCCTTTAATGTTAATAGTTTGGCCCAGGCTGCTGCTGCAGCAGCTATAAGGGATGAAGAACATATTGAAAAATCAAAACAGGTCAATACGGCAGGACGAGACCAGTTAAACAAAGCCTTTCAAGAGCTAGGCTTACATTATACTGAAAGCATGAGTAATTTTATTCTAGTTAAATTCGGACCTGTTGCAAAGGAAATCTACATGCAGTTACTAATGAAAGGTATCATTGTCCGTTATGGCAATACATGGGGGATGCCGGAACATATTCGAATATCAATTGGAACACCAGAGGAGAATAATATCTTAATAGAAGCAATAAGTTCAATCCTCTTAACAATACAATTAAAAGGAGAGACAAAATGAACGAACTTGCTATACACCTAAACGACATGATTAATAAATATAATCCGCATGTATTTGAGTTACTTTCGAATCTGGGTAAGAAGTTATATTACCCCAAAGGAATCTTGAGCCAAAGTGCTGAAGCAGCCAAAAAAGCTACCCGTTTTAATGCAACAATTGGAATTGCTACTGAAAAAAAGGTTCCAATGCATTATGAACATATACAAGAAACATTATCCGATTATGCCCCAGAAGATGTTTATCCATATGCACCTCCCTCTGGGAAATTAACATTACGGAATGTATGGAAACAAAAATTATTGCGAGATAATCCATCTATACAGGAAAACTGGATGGGGCTCCCGATTACAACGAATGCACTTACACACGGATTAAGTCTCGCAGCGGATCTTTTTGTAGATGAAAATGATACCATTATTCTTCCAGATAAATATTGGGGGAACTATCAAACAATATTTCATGTACGTAGAGGAGGAAATCTTAAGACTTTTAAGCTTTTTGATGACAGTGACACCTTTAATGTTCCATCATTCAGAGAATGTTTACTACAGCAAAAGGATGCAGGTAAGGCAATCGTTGTGCTTAATTTCCCAAACAACCCGACGGGATACACGCCAAAGGAAAGTGAAGTGCAAGGAATTATCTCAGTCTTAATAGAAGCGGCGGACGCTGGTATTAATCTAGCGGTAATTCTTGATGATGCCTATTTCGGCTTGTTCTTTGAAGACTCTGTAAAAGAGTCATTGTTTGGAAGGTTGTCAGGAATCCATACTAGAATCTTAACGATTAAGGTGGATGGGGCAACAAAAGAAAATTATGTTTGGGGACTTAGAGTAGGTTTTATAACCTTTGCGTCCGATTGTCCTAATATATTGGAAGCATTGGAACACAAAACAAACGGCCTTATTAGAGGAACGATTTCAAGCAGTTCCCATTTGTCTCAGAGTGTCATTTTACGTTCCTTGCAATCTAGCAAGTTTGAAGAGGAAAAATGTAAAAAACATATGATATTGAAGCGGCGGGCGACGAAGGTCAAAGAGATTATTACTCGAGAAAAATATAAAAGAGCTTGGGGTTTTTATCCTTTTAATTCTGGATATTTTATGTGCTTAAAGCTTAATCAGGTAGATGCCGAGGAACTGAGGGTTCACTTATTAAATCAATATGGAGTAGGCACCATAGCCATAAATTCAACTGACTTACGTATTGCCTTTTCGTGTGTCGAAGAAGAAGATTTAGAAGAACTTTTTGAACTCATTTACCTTGGTATCAATGATATAGTATCAAATCGAGTAAGCAATGATGATTCCTTCTATAAAAATTTAACCTGAAATTCAATTGGAGGAGATTAAGGTGGGTACAAATCAAAATGTCAGGGTGGCGGTTATTCAAGCTGCATCTGTTATTATGGATCGAGATGAGTCGATTAAAAAAGCCATTAGCATAATAAAACAAGCGGGAGAAAAGGGTGCTAAAATTGTTGTCTTTCCGGAGGCATTTGTTCCTGCCTACCCTAGAGGGTTATCCTTTGGTACGATTATTGGAAGCCGAACTGAAGATGGCAGAAAAGATTGGTACAGGTATTGGGAGAACTCGATTCCTGTACCTGGTGAAGCGACTGTACAACTTGGGGCAGCGGCACGTGAAGCTGGAGTTTATGTTGTTATGGGCGTTATCGAGCGAGATAGTGAATTTAGTGGTGGTACTCTGTACTGTTCTGTTATTTTTATTGGTCCTGATGGCTCCCTTTTAGGAAAACATCGCAAATTAAAACCGACTGCAGCTGAACGCATCGTTTGGGGTGAGGGTGATGGAAGTACGTTACCAGTATTTGAAACTCCATATGGGAAAATCGGAGCTCTGATTTGCTGGGAGAACTATATGCCTCTAGCTAGGGCAGCAATGTATGCACAAGGTGTCCAGCTGTATATTGCACCTACTGCAGATGCAAGGGAATCTTGGCAGTCGACCATTCGTCACATCGCAATGGAAGGCAGATGCTTTGTATTGTCCTCAAATCAATATGTATCCAAGGATATGTACCCTAAAGATTTAGCTTGTTATGATGACCTTGTATCATCTCCTGATGTGATGAGTAACGGTGGAAGTGCCATCGTTGGACCCCTTGGTGATTATGTTACTGAGCCTGTTTGGGGAAAAGAAGAGATCATAATTGCAGACCTTGATATGAAACAGATCGCCTATAGTCAATTTGACTTTGATTCTGTTGGTCATTATTCAAGGCCGGATGTTTTTAAATTATTTGTAAACAAAGAAAAGCAGGAAAGTACAATTTGGATGAAATAACAGAAGATCAAACCTACGGAACAAAGCCGTTTTCTCTTTATAGGAATTCGGTTTTTTTACATATAGAATGATATTAAAGGTATTGATGTTTTTTTAAATAAACGGTACAAGAATGTTTGAAAAATAATAATGTTTGGTGGGTCATTTTTAATGGATATTGTGAAAACAAATATAGAAGAGGTCATATTTAACGAAATCATTAATGAACATCTTAAACCACATATCAGACAAATTGATGAACACGTTTTTTACCCGAAAGAATTTCTTAATGCGATTGGTAAAGCTGGTTTTTTTAATTCAAACAAAATACAGAAGGAACTTGTCAGCTATAAGGATATTTATTTAATAGAAGAAACGGCAAATTATTGCATGACAACAGCTTTTACAATATGGTGTCATTTAGCAGCTTTGGCGTCTGCGAGATTAAGCAATAATATTGTCATTAAAAACGAGTTATTACCTTTATTAGAATCAGGAGACGTCATTGGCGGAACCGGCTTATCAAACGCATTAAAATATTATGCTGGATTAGAACCGATTCGTATTAATGCAAAAAGGACTGAAGGAGGATATACTATATCTGGAAACTTACCAAGCGTGTCTAATTTGGATGAGGATCATTGGTTTGTTATTATTGCATCTCTAAATCCCAATCAGCGAATTATGTGTATGATACCTGTAAAACTAGAAGGTTTAGTGTTAGAAAGTAAAACAGATTTTATTGGTTTAAATGGTAGTGCGACATATTCTTGTTATTTTAATAATGTGTTTATCCCAGATAAGTGGATTCTAACTGAAGAAGCGGATGAATATATACAACAATTACGGCCAATATTAGCACTTTATCAAATTCCATTGGGAATAGGAATATCCCAGGCTGCAATTGAATCTATTGTCAAAAATCATTCGAAAAATATAGAGGTAAATCAACATGTAAAACCGCAGCCAAAGGAATTAATCGATGAGATCCAGTGTATACGTAAAAATACATATGCACATGCAAAGGCCACGGATCTCACAATTATTTGGAAGGAAATATTGCGAACACGATTAGAAATTGCCAAGATAACCTTGAAAGCAGTCCAAGCAGACATGCTTTATTCTGGTGGCCAAGGTTATTTACAGGGGAGTGATTCATTTAGAAGACTAAGAGAAGCTTATTTCATAGCGAATCTAAGTCCAACCATTAAGCATTTAGAAACGTTATTTTAGTTTACCATTATAAACAGAAAGAGGGCAGCGGTATGTCAAAAGGATTGACGGGGAAAAGGGTTGCTATCGGTGCATCCCGGAAAACGGATGAAATGAGTACACTAATTGAAAAACAGGGAGGTTTTCCAATTGTCCGGTCGCTTCAAGGGACTGTATTCTTGGCTGAAAAAGAGGTAGGACCAAATCTGAATAAAGTCATAAAGGACGGGACGGATTGGGCTATTTTCACAACGGGAATAGGTATAGAAACGTTGTTGGATATAGCTGATAAACTAGAGATTAAACAGCAGTTGGTAAACATAATCCAACAATCCAAGATTGCTTCGCGAGGATATAAGACACTTTCGTCTTTGAAGAAACTGGGAATTTATCCGGAAGCCCAAGATGAAGATGGTACAACCAGTAGTTTAATTAATTCATTGGAGAAATTTGACTTCACCGGAAAAAAAGTTATGGTTCAGCTTCATGGTGAACAAGCGCCGTCCTTAATTAAATTCCTAGAAGAAAAAGGTGCAGATGTAACATTGATTCTCCCATACCAGCACATTCCCCCAGAAACAGAAACCGTTGCAACATTATGTGAAGAGCTGTTGGAGGAAAAGTTGGACGCAATTTGTTTTACTACTGCCGTTCAAGTCCGGTCCCTTTTTAATTTTGCAAGAGATAACGATTGTGTAGACAGAATTTTAACTTCTTTTAATAATCATATACTTGCAGTGGCAGTCGGAAAAGTTACTGCGGAGGCTTTAAGAGAAGAGGGAGTTGAGAAAATGCTTGTCCCTGAACATGAAAGAATGGGAGCAATGATTATGGAACTATCCAGATACTATTGTAATCATTAGGAAAAGCCTAGAATTTTCCTTTACAGTTTGAGAAAAAAGGGCTTTGATTCCCTATACTTTCAGTAATTCAAGTTTATGGGAATCAAAAAGATAGTTTGGTTCCCTGTACACCTTTATAATCCAGCTTAAGGAAATCAAACATGAAGTTTAATCGTTACCGTCATCTATAAAAAGATAACACTTCACGGAGATGATTGGGTTATTCGTTACCCTTTTCTCTAAAAGTTTCGCCGCGCGGGCACGAATTCAGATTAACTAGCCTATTTACCGGATTTTTCCTTTTAGAGAATATAAAATGCACTTTCTTTTAGGTTTCTTCTTATTGCCAACCTGCACTTGTATCATATTACATCTTTAGTTGCAACCTTGGCTGATAAATTGAATTTTTGTAGATTTTCAGATCTAAGATCATAAGCTACTACTTTCTTATTGGACTGCTTGACTACATACACGTAATCCACCGAACAATAAACAAAGATCTTACAATCTTTTTTCCCTCTTTTTACTGTGATAACAAATGGAGTAACAGGTGTCTCTGGTTGTAGAAATAAATTTTCTTTGCCTGGAAAAATATCATATTGTTTTAAAAAAGTAGCATCATTAAAATTTTCAATCAATCGAGTTTTTTCTATCTCGTCTAAGTGCTTTTCTAAATATGTGACAGTTACATCTTTTGAATTTAGTTTTGGATGAAGTGCAAATTTACTAAAAATCCAATCCACCACTGCACTTGGAGGACTCATTACCATTTTAAGCACAATTCCAAGCAATACTGTAAGTGCAATGGTCCATGTCATATCTGATCGACTCCTTTAGTCAAAATCTCTGGTTACTAATTTGCTTGTATGTCTTCGTTTTAATCTTGACATTTAGATTGTCACAACTATTATAAGGTAATTTTCCATCTGACGAACCATCCAATACTCGTGGATTTTAGCCAACCACTTATTGTGTAGATGCAACTTTATTTTCCTATCCACCTATAACCACACAAAATCTACTACCAAGTGAAACGATGTTCCTGTCGATACGCGGAGGATAAAAAAGCTAGTTTACGATACGTTAATGGAAATTTTACGATACGTTCAAGAAATATATACGATGCGTGGGCAAAAAGAAAAAGAAAAAGAAAAAGAAAAACAACAAGAAGATCTTTAGCCGAATAAGAGAAAAATCCAAATCTGTAAAAGAAGTTGTCGTATGTTTTCACACAAGAATATTTTAGTAACTTTCAAACACTCACAAATGTTGAACTATCAATGTTTTGAGTGTTATTGTATGTAAAAATGTATAGACTAGCCAAACCTTTTAGACAAGTTGTATGGAGCTTAAAAGAGCAGTCATAGGAACCTTCATTTCCATTGTCACAAATCATTCACATCTGAAGGAATATCACCCTGTCCGTTTTCTTCCTTTTTCTATATATAAAGGGTGAAAGTACTCTTAAGTGAAGAAAGGTTAGTGATGGAAAATACTGCGGGGACGGTTCTCATGGTTCAAATTAAAAAAATAGACCAGAAGAACCGTCCCCATGGTCCTATGCAAAAATAAAAATTTCCTCTAAATCAACTGAAATAGGGAAATAGGAGAAAATTAAACAATAAATCAAAGAGCTATTTATTGGGGTCAATTTGCCAGTCCCTCGCCAATATAATATCCCTTTTAAATAAAAGAACTCTCGACAAAACTTTCTAACATTCTAGTATATTTTCTCCCCTAAAAATCGCTCCCAAGTCAAAAACCTCTTGGTTCCATTCGATTTTTATATTTCATAACATTATATGACAATATTTTTAATATGTAAGTAGAAATATGTCTTACTGGCTGTTTATTAAGGGTCTAGTCCAAAATTTACTAATTTAGTATAGTTAGAATATACTGAAAATTTTGTGATGTTTTTAGTAGAGATTATAAAAAAGGGGGCAGTATTCTACTCTATTAATCTAGTTTCACAAAGTCCTAGGGGAGGTAGAAACATGTTAAAGAGAATTTCTGCAATTTCACTAGTTTCATTAATGACATTTAGCAGTGTTGGGTTTGCTGTGACAGGAGGAATCACACCACATCAGTTAGATGCACAAAAACCAACGCTCTCAAAAACAAATTTGATAGCTACTGATAAGCAAAACGTCGACCCAGCCAAAGAGGTTCGTGTTATCGTTGAGTTAGCAGGCAGTGCGGCGGTTGAAACGGCCACTAAAAAAGGGGTAAAGTACGATAAGCTATCCAAAGCAGAGCGCAAGCAACTAGAAACTGCTGCTAAAAACAAACAAAAAGCAGCGAAGGATCAAATCAAAGGGAAAAATATTAGCATTAAATACGAACAAGAATTTAATGCCATCGTAAACGGCTTTAGTGCCAAAGTAAAATACGGTGATATTGAAAAAATCAAAGAAGTTCAAGGAGTCAAAAATGTTTACCTTGCAACTGAGTATACACTTCCAACTGAAAAACCTGATATGAAGTACAGTAAAGAGTTGGTTGAGGCTCAAGCTGCTTGGCGTGATTTTGGATATACGGGGGAAGGCATGACTGTTGGAATCATTGATTCTGGTGTTGACCCTTCTCATGAAGATTTTGTTTTATCGGATTCTACAAAAGCTGAACTATCTGAAAGTGAAGTGAAAAATGCAATTTCCGAGTTTGGCCTCCCTGGGACATATCGAACAGAAAAGGTCCCTTATGGCTGGAACTATATGGATAATAACACTGATATCGTTGACGACAATGTAGACACTGGAATGCATGGTATGCACGTGGCTGGAACAGTTGGTGCAAACGGAGATGAAGAAAACGGCGGTATTACAGGTGTTGCTCCTGAAGCACAAATTTTGGCTCTACGTGTATTCGGCGAAGAAGAAGCATCTACATGGGGCGATATTTATATTAAAGCCATTGATGATGCCATCAAACTAGGGGCAGATGTTCTTAATATGAGTCTTGGATCTCCAGCTGGGTTTGTTAATGCCGAGTCCCCTGAACAACAAGCAGTTAAGCGAGCCGTTGATAACGGTGTTGTTATGTCCATTTCTGCAGGTAACTCTACATACTTTGGAAGTGGCTATTTCCATCCGTATGCATCAAATCCTGATTATGGAGTTGTAGGAGCACCTGGTGTTTCTGTTGATTCTATTTCAGTAGCTTCATATGAAAACACTACCCTCACTGTAGATGCAGCCAACGTTTCAATCGCTGGCGGCGAAGCACAACAAGTGATGTTCTTATCCGCAGGTCAGACTGCCCCTACAATAGGATCAACTTTTGAACTGGTACATGCTGGAATAGGAGCTCCTGCTGATTTTACAGGTAAGGATTTGAATGGAAAATTCGCTTTAATTCAACGCGGTACACTAGATTTTGTTACTAAAGCCAAAAATGCTCAGGCTGCTGGAGCAGCAGGTGTGATTGTATACAATAATCAAGATGGAACTGTTAATATGGCAACGGATGCGTCAATCAAGATCCCTCAATTGTTCATGTTAAAAGCTGATGGAGATCGTTTTGCTACAGCACTTCAAAGCGGACAATCAGTAAACGTTACCTTTGCCGGCAAACAAACGACAATACCTAACGTTGAATCAGGGAAAATGAGTTCATTCTCTTCCTGGGGTATAACTCCAAACCTTGATTTTAAACCAGAAATTACAGCACCAGGTGGACAAATTTACTCTACTGCTAATAATAATGAATACCAAGTTATGAGTGGTACATCCATGGCAGCTCCACATGTTTCTGGTGGGTCTGCATTAGTATTACAACGTGTGGATGAAGAATTTGGCCATAATGGCGCTGCAAGGGAGAAGCTTGCGAAGAAATTCTTATTAAACACATCAAAACCAGTTGAATTTGGTGGAGCACCTGTTTCTCCTCGACGCCAAGGTGCAGGTTTAATGCAGCTTCATGCAGCATTATCAACACCGGTCACCGTAACTGACTCCAAAACTGGTGAAGCAAAGGTTGCTCTTAAAGAAGTTACTGGTAATGTGGTAACTTTTACATTAACAGCAGAAAACCATTCTAACGAAGCAGTAACATATGATGTAAGTGCTAGTTCACAAACAGATAGACCTGTTAATAGTAGTGGTGTATTAGTATCAAGACCTAACGAAGTTGGAGCCCTTGATCTAGGAGCCATTGCTAAAGTTAACGGTCAAGCAGTAAGTATAATTGAAGTCCCTGCTAATGGCACAGCGACATTTGACGTTACTGTTGATGTTAGTGATTGGGATGCAGATTTGAAAACAATTTTCACAAATGGATATTGGTTAGAAGGTTTTGTTAAGCTATCTGACCCAACTGATTCAAATCCAGATTTAGTGGTGCCTTATGTTGGCTTTAAAGGTGACTGGAATGCAGCACCAATTTTAGATTCTCCAGCTTGGGATACAATGTCTTACTACGGCTTTACAGGTGTAGTGACTCCTGTTGGTGACAACAGCTACGATTTCTTGGGGGTAGATAAGGCTACTGGTAATCTAAACCCTGATCTTATCGCTATCTCACCAAATGGTGATGGGGTAAATGACAGTGCAACCTACATTCTATCCCTTATCCGCAACGCGAAAAAATTAAATCTTAATGTAATAAATTCGGAAGGTAAGGTAGTAAAAGAAATTAAGACCGAAGTAGATGTTACTAAAAACTACTTTGATGGCGGAAGAGGCCCAGAATACTACCTATTCTCCGACTGGACATGGGATGGTACAATGCAAAACGGCAAGAGAGCTCCTGAAGGTCAATATTACTTGCAAGTAGAAGCAACTCTTGACTTTGAAGGTGCTGAGGCTCAAAAAGTTACGTTCCCAGTGAAACTTGACATAACAACGCCTAAATTAAAAACAACATTAGGTACAGACGGACAAACCGTAACAGTTGATTTATCAGATAAAACAAGTGGTGTTGCTTATTGGTATGTAACGGTTGATGGTAAAATTGCTACAGAAAAACCATACGTAAATGGTGAAACATCACACAAACTTACTACTCCAGTTTCTAAAGGACAAACCGTGACAGTTGTAGCAGTTGACAATGCTGGTAATGCATCAACTAATACTGTAAAAGTTGACAGCAGCGGCAACAACGGAACCACTGGAAATAAGAAAAACTAAAGTGGAGTTGAGAACCTTGTAGCAGTTTCCTATTACCATAGTGGTGATTGCCATTGCTAGTTTGCAAGAAAACCATATATGAATTAGTCTAATAAAATTTGAACTACTATTCGTGGACCTATAAATTAGGTCTGAATAGTAGTTTTTTTTTGACTTTGAGAGTCATGTGGGAGTAACTATTGATTTGTTGGGGAGAAATTATCATTTGCATTGGATTTAATTAATGGGTCATCTACGGATGCAAAAAGACGGACTGCAGACGGACTTATTTCATTCAGTAAAGAAGATGCCTGACACTTTCTTTAGAATCACCTGATAAAGAATAAAAGCGAGTCGGTTATAAAATGCCGACTCGCTCTTTAATGCCCCTGCCAAGGAATACTATTTTACCATAAATGATTTGTAAGTATATATAGGTATTCAGGGTAGGTATTTAATATGAGCAATAAAATTGATAAAAAGTTAAAAAAAAGATAAAGGTGCCACCTCTAAAAAATATTCACAGATTCGTCATAACTTACTAACTTGAAATTTTTGAAATATTGTAAAATTAATTTGATAACACAATCTTTCAGGAGATGATTCTAATGATTGCGAAACAACGGAAGTCTTTTGCTTGCTATTTGTTAATTTCCTTACACATTTTTCTTGGATTAGGTGCTCTTTTTGGTGGAGGTGTATTGATTGTTTCTCCTGATGGTTCGATTTTGTCAATGCCTTTGAAGATGTTACAAAATAGCCCCTTTAATAATTTTCTCATCCCTGGTCTTATACTATTTGTTGGGTTGGGCATTCTCCCACTAATCACTGCAATTTTTCTTATCACTGAAAAGCCATTTAAAATCGCTGAAAAACTCAGACTCTATAAAGAAACACATTGGTCATGGAATAGTTCTTTATACGTAGGTTTTATCTTAATAATTTGGATTACGGTGGAATTGTATATGATTCAAGGAGTTGCGTTTATTCACGTTTTCTACATATTCCTGGGTCTTATAATTCAATCCATTACTCTTCTCCCATCTGTTAAAGAGCACTACTCCAAAAAATAAACTCATGTTATAATGGGTAACTTAGGATAATTACTACTTTTACTTTTAATTTAACGGATGCTAAGAAATGCCTCCGATTAACGATAAAATATGGAGGTGTAAGAGTATGAACAAACGATGGACGATTGGAAAAATAAAAGATTTTGTCGAGAACAATTCGGAAAGTAAGTTGCTAACGACTGAATATCATGGTTTTTCTCAAAATTTACTATTTAAATGTGAATGTGGTAGCAACTTTGAAAAAACATTTACGAAATTTAAAAATAATAATCAACGTAAATGTGACGTGTGCCAACCGCCAAAAGTGTCTCGATAACCTAAAGTGAATAAACGAAGTGCCAATTTCAATTAAAGAGAAGTTGGCACTATTTTGTAATGTCGTGGTGTGGGTCAGTTTCTAATCCATATATAAGTTTTAATTGTTAAACGTTCATGGTGATATAATATCAAAAGAAAAAGAACCCATTATTGAGTTCTTCCTCAAGACATTTCACCCGTTAGCCACTCATGCAGCTGTTTTTCAACATCTTATGTTTCCAGAAAATTTACATTTTCCTCGTAAATTGATTTGAATCCTTATCAAAATGGCTCCTTATTTATAGAGTTAAATATATTTGCCCACATCACGATTTTTGGAAGCTGTATTATTATCTACTTCAGCCCCCTCCCCCATCTGGCTACCAATTACACCGCCTGAAACACCGCCTATAACAGTACCAATTAGTCCTAATGGGGAACCTATCATAGCACCCGCAACGGCATCAGTAAGAGTTCCTACTGTTTCACTAAAGTCACTGGTACTTTGTTTGGCATTTCTACCAGCTTGATTGTTGCTACTTTCTTCTGAATTTCCACCAAAGTTATTGCGATCGTTACTCTGATTCATCTATTCACTTCCTTGTTTATTAATTGGGAATATTCTTATGAAAGCACACCATCCCAAACATATACTACCCACCATAAGTAGATTTACTCACTTTATGAACTAGGAGGCATGCGTTATCCTCATTAATGGCAGCTATTTAGGTATACACCCTAGGGCATTGCTTTAAAAGGGTTCTGTTTTTGTTATTCAACAAACGAAGAAGGTTAGTTGAATCACATATAAGGCGTAAAGGATTTAAAGGAATTGATGCAGAATTATATATTATTAAACGATTCATTTAGTTGGCCACAAAAATCAAGGGGATTTTAGGAGGAATAGTAGATGGATATGAAGTATCCAATCGGCAATTTTCAATTTGATGGTGAGATTACTAACAGCATTACAAAGAATTGGATAAATGAGATTAAAGATTTACCAATATTATTACGAGATGTTGTAAAAGACTTAGATAACGAGCAGCTTGATACACCTTATCGTCCAGGAGGGTGGACTGTTCGACAAGTAATACATCACCTTGCAGATAGTCATATGAATGCCTACGTTCGCTTTAAATTGGCTCTTACAGAAGAAAAACCTGTAATTAAGCCATATGAAGAAACGAAGTGGGCGGAACTTTCTGATTATAAGCTACCAATTGATATTTCACTATCTTTGCTCGAAGCATTGCACATACGCTGGACAGATCTTTTACTTAGTCTAATTCCAGCTGATATGGAAAAGACATTTATCCACCCAGATTCAGGTGAAGTTTCAGTAGGTAAAAATATAGGAATCTACGCTTGGCACGGGCGACACCATCTTGCACATATTACTTCTTTATGTAATCGTAAGGGCTGGTAATGAACTTTGTGAACTATTACACGTAAAGTAACGGGTGGTTTCTACAATAATGTGGAACTCTTTTTTCTTATTCCATTAACGGGTGAGGTTATTGTGAACCCACAACGGAACACAATGTTCATCGTTTAGAATTAACCGTAGTAACCCGTAATGAAGCCGGAATAAGGTTATATAAAAAAATGGGATTTGATATCGAAGGAACAAAAAGACATTCTCTTTATATTGACGGCAATTTTGTCGATGAATACTATATGTCTAAATTTTTATAAAATTAACGGCTATAATTGAATATCACTAGATGCTTCAATGGCTCTCCTTGTTCTACTAATGGAGCAGTTTAAAATCTTATTAACTAACGGATGAGTTAACTTAAAGAAGGAAAAAATGTTTGAATATAATTAATCTGAAATTAGTAAAGGGGATGAACTTAATGACGGAGGTTTTTTTAAAAGTTCAAGACGTACTTGAAAATTACAAAAAAGCAATTTACGAAAAAGATGTTGAAAGATTCATATCGATGTATGCTCCCGAAATGCATATTTATGATTGCTGGGGGAACTGGGAGATCAAAGGTATTTCTTCATGGAAGGAAAATGTGGTAGGGTGGTTTAATGGATTGAGTGAAGATGGTGTTTTACTTAAAGTTGATTTTAATGACCTAGTATTTGAAGAAAATGCAAATCTTGCCTTTGTTCATTGTGCAGTAACCTTTGCTGCTCACCAAGAAGAATCAGGTGAGAAACTCCGCCAAATGACAAATCGGTTCACATATTGTTTGAAAAAAATGAATGAATCTTGGGTTATAACTCATGAACACTCATCATTGCCTATAAATATGGAAACTGGTAAAGGGATTTTTAACTTGAAATAAATTGCTTTTATGCCTTACTAATAGGAATGGAAACAATACTTATATTCCAAATCATCTTTTACTGAAGGCGGCGATGCTTAAACAAGGCATCGCTGCTTCTTTTTGAATTAACAGTGCATTATTCAAAAGATTGAGCTTTTAGTTACCTCATCGACTTTTATCTAAGGAATTTTTTTGCATTTAATTTAAAGTTGCGGATACTCCTGTTATTATCATGATTGCTAATACAAAGTAACCGAATCCAATCTCCGTATTTTTGTCCCTTAGTATCTTTCCTAGTAAGCTTTCAATTAATTGATTTAGAACGAGTAAAATAAAAAATAAAGGTATAAGCAATAGTGGATTTTTGTTTATGAGATTATAGTCGAAAAATAGAACAGCGATAAAAACAAATACAAAAGATATTAATCTACTAATATTATTAGAACCTCGTTTAAAAAGCCATTTGAAAAACTGTTTTAGAGAATTCAACAATAGCGCCCCTTTGTTACAGCGAATTTCCATAATTATCAGTATATATTAATTGTAACTTATTTCCATGTAAATGACTATATAGAAAACAACAATCATCAAGTTAATACATCCAACATTTTTTATTTAATTGAAAGCTAGAGCAGGTTTTTTGTGACTTTTTGTCGAAGGGAAAACTATGAACGATTCCAAGTATAAAATTGTACCATTATTTATTTGGTATTATCCAATCCCAGGCGATAAGAGTAAACAAGATGGAGAATGGAAGTGAAATGTATGCCTGAAAGAATTAAGAATCAATATACAGAATTTTCTTTGGAAAAACAGATCGACTGGTGGAAGGCAATTGTCCATTCAATTAATGATGGAGTCCTAGTCATCGATCATGAGGGTTTTGTAAGACTTATCAACCCTGAGTATACACAAATTACAGGTGTGACCCCTGATATTATTGGAAAAAAGTTGAGAGAATATAGACCAGGTGCACAGCTGCCTGAGATATTAATAGATAGAAAGTGCAGGGTGGGAGTTTATCGGAAAACGGATAAACGGGAATATATTGTTGATATGGCGCCAATTATTATTAACGATAAGGTCATAGGGGCTGTATCAGTCTGCAAAAGTCTGACTGAAGTACATAAACTATCCCTGGAGTTGAAGAAAAATGGGGAAAAATTAAATCAACTAAAAAATAAAATAGATTCTCTTTATCAAGCAAAGTACACACTCAACCAAATTATTGGAAGAAATGGTGGTCTGAAAGAAGCCGTTTATGTGGCAGAAAGGGTAGCGAATGCGATTTTGCCTATCCTCATTACAGGTGAAAGTGGTACTGGAAAGGAGTTATTTGCTCAAGCGATTCATAATGAAAGTAGCAGGAAAGATCAACCTTTTATCCCTGTCAATTGTGCTGCGATACCATCGGCTCTTTTAGAAAGCGAGCTATTCGGTTATGGGGACGGGGCCTTCACCAATGCTAAAAAGGGCGGTAAAATCGGTCTATTTGAGATGGCGAATAACGGAACTATTTTTCTCGATGAAATAGGTGATATGTCCTATGATCTTCAGGCAAAACTGTTAAGGGTATTGCAAGAAAGAAAAATTCGTAGAGTGGGAGAAACAAATGAAAGGAGCATAGATGTAAGGATTATTGCAGCAACCCATCGTGACTTGCAGCAGTTGGTCAAAAAGACTCACTTCAGAGAAGATTTATTCTACAGACTAAATGTTATCACTCTCCAACTACCGCCTTTACGGGAGCGTAAGGAAGATATATCTGACCTTATCTATTCGATGCTCCGTTCATCCCAGGTGAACCTATCAATCGAAAACTCCCCATACGAGTATACCATTAGCAGAGAAACCATGAATTTATTGGAACAGTATGAATGGCCGGGGAATGTACGCGAATTAAAAAATGTTATTGATTATGCATCCTGCATGGCAGAGGGTACGGAGATAAAGATTGAACATCTGCCTGAACTTATTATAAAAAAGCATGTCAGCATATATGAATCAAAGGATCATTCGACTAAACAATCATTAAAAGAAGCCATGGAGGAAACAGAAAGAAAGTTTATTATTGAAACATTAAAGAGATTTGGTAGCGACATTGAAGAAAAGAAAAAGGCAGCAAACTCGTTAGGGATTTCACTCGCTACTTTATACAACAAACTCAAACGATATAACATAGATTTCTAATGTTTTAGAATCTTGTTCATTTTAATTCTAAAATATTAGAAATCATGAATAGTACTGTAACAGTGGATAACAAGTTAAATCAGTTGTTAATAGTTTTTTCTAAAAATTTAGAAATTTCAATAAGATATCCAGGTGAGAGAGTGCCTATTTTGATAGCGCTCTCTATTTTTATTTTTTTACCTATAAAGTGAAACCCGTAAAAAATAAGGGGATTTTGAATATATAATGACTCATTAAGTGATATGATCACATTTTTGGCACGCTAATTGCAAGTATTAAAGATAAGTAACTTAATAGTTTTTGAAATGGGGGTATCATTAAAAGCTTTATTATTAGCAAGAGTTTTGGAATAAGGGGAAGGTCAGAAATCAAAAGGAGATTGGGGGAATTTGATGTTAGCTTTAGTAGGCTTCCTAACGATTGGGACATTTCTTTTCTTAATTATGACGAAGCGGATGTCTGTCATTATAGCTCTTGTACTTGTACCGATTATTTTTGGTCTGATTAGCGGATTTGGTGCCGAACTTGGACCTATGATGCTGGAAGGAATTCAAAAAGTTGCACCTACGGGAATTATGGTAGCGTTTGCTGTTTTGTATTTTGGACTGATGATGGATGCAGGACTTTTTGATCCAATTATTTCTCGAATGATTCGTATTGTTAAAGGAGATCCACTGAAGATTGTCATCGGTACAGCCATAGTTACCATGCTTGTTGCCTTGGACGGAGATGGTGCATCTACATTTATGATAACGATTACAGCATTTCTTCCCCTTTATAAGAGGCTAAATATGAATCCTCTTGTATTATCTGGTGTCGTCGCGTTAGGGGCAGGTGTTATGAATATTGCACCATGGGGCGGTCCTACGGCACGAGCAATGTCAATGCTAAATACAGATTCTGCGAACTTATTCAATCCTGTCCTTCCTGCCATGATCGGCGGCATAGTATGGGTTTTGTTTTCAGCATACTGGCTTGGGAAAAAAGAGCGTGCGAGGCTAGGAATTATTGATACAAAGGGCAATTATGAGGATTTTATGTCTGAACATGCGGCTGCAATTGAAGGCAGGAAACCACAACTATTTTGGTTCAATTTAATGTTAACCATTTTACTTCTTATTGCTTTGGTAATGGCATGGCTACCGATGCCTGTCCTATTTATTGTTGCGTTTGTTATTGCTTTACTTGTAAATTACCCAAAATTAGAAGAACAGCAGGAACGACTGTCTAGCCATGCAAGTAGTGTTGTAATGGTTTCAACAATGATTTTTGCTGCAGGTATTTTCACGGGTATCTTTACAGGAACGAAAATGATTGATGCAATGGCATCGTCGATGGTTTCCGTTATCCCTGAACAAATTGCAGGGTTTTTACCGTTAATTGTAGCGATTACGAGTATGCCTCTCAGTCTTGTTTTTACTCCAGATGCTTATTATTTTGGTGTTCTGCCAGTCATTAGTGAAGCGGCTATTAGTTTTGGAATTGACCCTATTGAAATTGGACGGGCAGCGATACTTGGCCAAATGACAACAGGATTTCCATTGAGCCCTCTAACAGCGTCCACTTTTATTCTTGTTGGATTAGCTGGCGTGAATTTAGGAGAGCATCAGCGTTTTATATTTAAATGGGCTTTTGCAACAACAATCGTAATGACAATAATTGCTCTAGTAACAGGAGCTATATCTATTTGAGGTGGTATGTATGATAAGAATCGGTTCTGGAGCAGGATTTTCAGGAGATCGATTGGAACCGGCAGTTGTTTTAGCAGAAAACGGAAAGCTAGATTATCTAGTATTGGAATGTCTAGCTGAACGAACCATTGCTTTGGCTCAAAAACGGAGACTTCAAAATCCTTTGTTGGGGTATGATCCCTTATTAGAAAAGAGAATGGAGCTCCTTTTACCTGTCATCAGTAAAAATAAAGTTCGGCTTATAACGAATATGGGGGCAGCCAATCCTATTGGGGCAGCTGAAAAGATTGTAGAATTGGCAAGAAAACTCGGAGTTTCAGTCAAAGTGGCTGCAGTTACAGGAGATGATGTCTTCCACTCAATTAATTTCGAGGAAAACGCACTAGAAGTCGATAAACCATTATCTTCTTTTGGACCGCTAATTTCGGCAAACGCTTACCTGGGTGTTAAGGCGATATTGCCTGCTTTGGAATCAGGTGCAAATGTCATCATCACTGGACGAGTTGCCGACCCTTCTTTATTTGTCGCACCAATGATTCATCATTATGGTTGGTCATTGGATGATGCAAATCGGATTGCACAAGGGACAGTAGTAGGTCACTTGTTAGAGTGTGGAAGTCAAATTTGTGGAGGATATTTTGCGGATCCCGGAAAAAAAGACGTTCCAAACTTTGCTAATTTAGGTTTTCCATATGCTGATGTTGATTGTGATGGGACAGCTATCATCAGTAAAGTACAGGGAACGGGAGGAATCATCTCGTTAGCGACTGCTAAAGAGCAGCTTCTGTATGAAGTAACGAATCCGAATGAATATATGACACCTGATGTAATTGCAGATTTTACAACGGTCAGTTTGAGAGAGCTAGCACCTGATACCATAGAAGTTTCTGGCTGTACTGGTAAAAAGAAACCGGACACTCTAAAGGTTAGTGTAGGTTACCATGCCGGATACGTCGGGGAGGGTGAAATTTCTTATGCTGGAATGAATGCG
The DNA here is from genome assembly GCF_047237705.1 of Neobacillus canaveralius. NCBI lineage: Bacteria > Bacillati > Bacillota > Bacilli > Caryophanales > Bacillaceae > Neobacillus > Neobacillus canaveralius. The sequence goes on from NZ_JBDFLL010000001.1 coordinate 2,731,315, forward strand.
TTGGGTAGAGCAAAACTGGCCGGTGAGGTTATGTATGAAAGACTAAAGGATGATTTTTCTGAACTTCGTATTGATTACATTGGAAGTACTTCGGTTCATCGAACATCGTTTAGTCAAAATGAAGTTCCTTATGAGATAAGGCTTAGAGTAGCCGGGAAGGCTCAAACGATAGAGAATGCGGCAAAAATCGGGGAAGAAGTTGAAGCACTTTATACGAATGGACCTGCTGGGGGAGGAGGAGCCCGAAAGTATACGAATGAGGTAATTGGCATTGTGTCTACTTTGATCTCACGCGACAAAATAAATACGTCTGTTGTTATTAGGGAGAGTGTAAAGAATGAAGAAAAAATTGTATGAAGTAGCTCACAGCCGTGCGGGGGACAAAGGAAATACTTTAATGTTATCGCTTATTCCTTATAATGAACAAGATTATCAAGTACTGTGTGAAAAAGTGACCGCCGAAAAAGTGAAAGACCATTTAAAGGAAATAGTTGAAGGAAATGTAATCCGGTACGAGGTTCCAAATATAGCTGCACTACAATTCGTATGTCATCAGGCTTTACTGGGAGGAGTAACCACTTCTTTAAGTACGGATACTCATGGGAAGAGCTTAAGTTATGCTTTATTGGAGATGGAAATAGATTGTTAGATTCTAAAGCGGGTTCCCAAATAACATAATTGGAGGTAATGATCGATGAGTAATTTTCAACTAAAAAAAATAATAGGTGTTGTTCTGCTTGCTTTACTGATACTACCTGGCTTATCAATAACAGCTCTTGCAAAAGACACTAAAAGCAAGGGAGAAGTTGCTCCACCAGTTTCTTCATTAGCAGAAGGCTCTTATTTTATGGAGCAAACTGTAGAACTAAGTTCTTCTACACCGGGTGTAAGCATCTACTATACACTCGATGGAAGTATGCCTACAAAAGATAGTATTCTATTCACTAAGCCTTTTACAATAAAAAATGATATTACGATTAAAGCGATTGCCATTAGAGGAGATAGTAGCAGTCAAGCTTTAGAAGTCAGCAAAGGGAAAACGAAAAGTGAAATAGCTACGTTCTCATATGACTTTGTGACAAGAGAAGCACTTGCCTCTAAATTTTTGAGTTTTGAATACGAGTCTATGCCTTATCGTCTTTATGTGCCAGAGAATTATAATCCAACTAAATCTTATCCGCTTGTATTATTCCTACATGGTGGGGGAGAACGTGGTGATGATAATGTTAAGCACATAACAGCTAATGATGGAGCGGTCGTTTGGGCAGCACCTGAGAACCAAGCAAAGCATCAAGCATTTGTCCTGGCACCTCAAGCAAGGAATGTTCCTGATGGTGGATTTACGGTTACGCGGGATTCTAATAATATCGTAAATTTAAGCCGGGTTTTTGAGTTTTCAAGTGATTTGCAGAAGGCATACGAAATACTACAGAAGGTTAGGGATACTTATAATATTGATAGCAACCGCTTGTACTCGACAGGTTTATCTCAAGGTGGATTTGGTACCTTTAATCTGAATATTGCTTATCCTGATTTATTTGCTGCAATGGTCCCAATTGCCGGGGGTGCGGATCCAAATAAGGTACAATCCATTGCAAATAAACCGATTTGGGCTTTTCACGCAGAAGATGATGCTGTAATCCCTGTTTCCTTCACACGAAATGCAATAGATGCTTTGAGGAATACTCGAGGAAACCCAATTTACACTGAGTATCCTTCTGAGCTGAAATATAACCATGGATCATGGGTTCCTGCATATGAAAACAAAGAAATGATTGAATGGGTATTTAAACAATCTAAGTCTTCTAATTAATTCTGGAAAGAGCAAAAACAGTGGGAAACGAATGCTTCCCACTGTTTTTTTACGTTATTTAACCATTTTTTTCATTAATGGTTTCGAAAACTTCATAGATTGATTTTCGCTAACAAATGTGGAACCTAAAAGCAATACCCCACCAAACATTTGAATAATGGTCAATTGTTCTTTTAAGATTACCCCTGAAATCAGTATAGCTACAAATGGATCTACATAGCTTAGCATAGCAATACTCTGTCCCTTTAACTTTTGCATACCTGAGAAGAATAACCAAAACCCAATACCAGTGTTTATAATCCCTAACAGTATGATAAAGGGAATGGAAGATCTTGATACTCCCAAGGCATTGAATCCCTCGGTAAAAAGCACATATGGTAAGAGAAGTAAAGCAGTTGTTCCAAGTTGGATGATGGTAAACTCTAGCCTGGTCATGTTTTTAATAAACTTATTTAATAACATTAATGCAGCGTAAAATGCAGCTGCAACTAATCCAAAAAAGATCCCAAGTAGGTCACCTTTTCCAGATGCACTTATGCCATTTCCAACAATCAATAACATACCTACTATCGCTACACCCACGCAAACCATTTTTTTGATAGGTAATGGTTCATGAAGGATAATTGGCGAGAGAATCATCACAAACACAGGTGCAAAGTAATACGCCAATGTTGCGTTAGTAATGGATGTATAACTGTAGGATTGATATAAGAAAATCCAATTGCCTCCTAATGCAATAGCAGAAAGAATTACGACAGAGGCATTAGCTTTCACTAATTTCCATGGAATGGATTTTTTCATCACAAGAAATACGAACATTAAAAATAGGCATCCGATTGAACTACTTAGTAAAGCTATTTCACTCGAAGATAAATCGATATGTCGTACAACTAAACCAATTGTACCGAAAATAATCATTGATAATATAAACTGTTTCATCGTCTACTCCTTCGAATCTGCGAAACAGCTTATATTCGCAGATTCTTAATCTGTTGTAAATATAAGCGGGTTTAAAGGAGTAAATGGTGGTGGTGGTGAAGTTGAAACGGGCTTCCAACTGGATAAATTTATATTTGATAATGGCATGATATCCCCCTATTTCTTTACTGATTTTTTCAATTATACTATATAAATGCTTTTTGAACTATCGGAATATTAGTAAAATAATATTGGACTGCTTTTTCAACAGTCATTAGTCATTTTAGTTTTTTAGCTAAGAACAGAAGGGAGTAGGTATTTATGGTAGAACTAAGGTATTTTGAACGCTCTGATTTCAAGCAACTTATCGATTGGATTGATTCACCTGCATTTTTACTTCAATGGGGAGGCCCAGGATTTGATTATCCCTTGAATGATTCAAAATTAGAAAAGTACATTGAAAATTCCAATTATAAAAACGCAGAAGATTTGGTTTATAAAGTAGTTGATAATAAGACTGGTGAAACGATTGGTCATATCTCTTTGGGGAAAATTGATAGAAAAAACAAATCAGCACGAATTGGAAAAGTTTTAGTCGGTGATCGAAACGCAAGAGGTAAAGGAATAGGACAACAAATGATTAAGGAAATCCTTAAAATCGCATTTGATGAACTTCACCTACATAGAGTTAGTCTTGGCGTATTTGACTTTAATGTTTCTGCCATCGCCTGTTACGAAAAAGCAGGATTTATAAAAGAAGGTTTACTTCGAGATTCAAGAAAAAATGGTGATGAATATTGGAGTTTATGGGAAATGAGCATTTTGGAAAATGAATGGTTAAAAATGAAAATCCTTTAGTCTTATTAGCTGCCTTGTTACCAGATTTTCACAAAGGAGAAAGCAGCTTATTGTCTTATTCAAAAAGAGCTTCGTTGCTTTTAAACAACGATTTTATTATTTCAACCTATTAGAAGTACTTAGAATATTGCAAACGCTTTTAATTAATAATATAATTTATTTAATTTAAGAAATAGGAATGTTACCTAACGGGCATAACCTAAACCAATACATTACTTTGTATTGGTTTAGGTTATTTTTTTTTCCTATTATTAAAAAAACAACATAGAAAGGAAGTAAAAAATGAAAGCAAGGAAATTGGTATTAAGCATCATATTGTTATTTAGTGTGTTTTTTGCAAGTGGTTTTACAAATAATAATCTGGAGAATACTAGCAGTAAAGAGAGCAATAAAGGTCTAAAGACTGCAGAAAGTAAAAAGAAGAAAACTTCTAAAGCCAGGACAGTTATTACAACTGATGGCGAAGTAGATGATATGAATTCTGTTCTCAGATATCTTTTATATGCCAATGAGATGGACTTAGAAGGGATCGTCATTACTAGCTCTGTCTACCACTATGCTGGTGACAAAGAAAAAGGGATTGAACCTTTTAGATGGACAGGAACTGATTGGTTATACAATATGATTGATGCATATGAAGAAGCCTACCCAAATTTAACTAAACATGCAGATGGTTATCCTACACCTGACTATATTCGCAGTGTAACAAAAATCGGGAATATTTCCAATGTAGGTGAAATGGAAGAAGTGACGGAAGGGTCTGAGTTTTTAAAAGAATTGTTTTTGGATGATAATGATAGCGATTTATATGTCCAGACTTGGGGCGGGACAAATACAACAGCCAGAGCATTAAAATCCATTCAGGAAGAATATGAGAATACAGCAGAATGGGAAAGTATTAAGAAAAAGGTTAGTGATAAACTAGTTCTTTACATTATTCTTGACCAGGATGATAGTTATTCTTCGTATATTGCCGAGCAATGGTCGGAAATCAGAATTATAAATGATCGATCCAACTTTTGGCATTTCGCCTATGCTTGGAAGTATCATACGGATGAAGTAAATAGTAGACTTAAAGGTGCCTGGAATGCTGAGAATATCAAATTCGGGCATGGATCATTAATGGAGTTATATGCCTTAATGGGAGACGGTAATATCATTGAAGGCGAATTGCCAGAAGAGCAACGCGGCAGTGAAGAATATTTGCAGAACAATCCTATGTATAACAGATATGATTTCATATCTGAAGGAGATTCACCATCCTTTTTCTATCTGATTGATAATGGATTAAGAAGTATGGAAGATCCAAGCTATGGCGGCTGGGGTGGACGTTTTGGAGCGGAAAATGAGAAGTTATTTAAAAACACCGTTCTAGATTTCAATGTCTATACGAATCGTTATGAAGCGGAATATTCTTTAATGCGCTGGTTTGACGATATTCAAGATGATTTTGCTGCCCGAGCAGATTGGCTCATTGCTTCAAAATATAAAGGCGCCAATCATAACCCAACACTTGTAATAAAAGAAGGCTTAGACTTAACGGTTAAAAAAGGACAAAAAATAACCCTCCATGCAAAAGCTAAAGACCCGGATGGAGACAATCTAACGTATAAATGGTGGAGATACTTTGAAGCCGATTCCTATGAAGATTCAAAAGTTCCTCAGGAAGAAACAAAACCAGAATTAGCAGGAAGTTTACAGTTGGGACTTCACCGTGAATTGGCAGAGGGTGAAGTAACAGACAGTATTACATTGTCAGGCAGTAATACAGATACCGTTACATTTACGGTACCTGAAGATGCAAAATCCGGGGATACGATTCATATTATTGCAGAAGTACAAGACGACGGAGTACATGGACTAAAACATTATCAGCGCGTTATATTAACAGTTAAATAAAAAAACATTTATTGGATAAGTAGTAATTTTGAAAAGTCTCAGAAAATATTTTAATCTATTTTAGAGAAGCCAAGGAAGAGGTATCCTTGGCTTCTCTATTTCTTTAAACAAATTTCGCATATGGACATGGTTGAAGTTCTAATATAAAGTTTATTAAAAGTGAAAAATAAAATAATACAAATCAAAAGGAAAATTAATATCAAATAAATAAACCAAATTTAACACCATATATTTTTAGATATTTAAAAAGTATATCATCAATATATCCGGAGGTCTGCACATTTGGTCAGACTTGATTGAATACAACTAACTTTATACTGGTTACCTACAGAGTATAAATTTTATGGGAGGAATTGAAATGCCGCAATTAATTTTTAAAGGAATTACAGTTGATAAAGTAAAAAAAATTAGTGCTCCATTGGTTCAGGAACTAGCAGACCTTTGTAATTGTGAAACTGACAATTTTATATTAGAAATAATCCACTCTTCTTATATTTTTAATCAAGAGGAAGTCCCTGGATTTCCTTTCATCGAAGTGAAATGGTTTGATCGTGGCCAGGAAATTCAGGATCAATTTGCAAAAATTATGACGAATTACATTCATTCACAGGGTATTCCCGAGGTGGAAATTGCTTTTACTGTCTTTCTAGAGTCTGCTTATTATTTGAATGGGAAGAATTTTGAATAATAATTTTTTTTGATAGTCCCTTAGAACCAACCATTTTTTTATTATGAGTTTAAGGGAATCTCTTTGATATTGTAAATGTTATAAAAGGAAAAATCTAAGAGATATGAAGTAAACTTTAAACTAGTGGATTAGACATTAATACTAGTGATTAAATTATGAAAAATACAAATGACACTTTCTTAATAAAACTAATTGGCTACTAAAAAAGGCTTCCTCTTTAACAAAAGGAAACCTTCTAATCTTTTAATAAAAAGAGAAAGCGCATTATCTCACACTTATTGCAACATCTTCCAGCCATTTTATCTCTTCTTGTGTTAAAACAATTTTGGATCCTTCATAACAAGAGTGCAATTCTGCTTCATTTTGAGCACCGATTAGGGCACAGGATGGAAATGGTTGATTGAGAACATATGCAAGTGCGATTTGAATGGTGCTGACACCTTTTTCTTTTGCAAGCTCTTCAGCGCGTCGCAGACGTTCCCAGTTTTCATCACTGTAGAATACGCGAACAAGATCCGCATTGCTGTAATCATTTGACGAGAACCGACCTGTAAAGAAACCTCTTGCTTGGGAAGACCACGACAAAAGCGGGATCTGATATTTTTCATGCCATTGGCAATCAGCTGCATCAGCGGATACACAGCCAGCCCAAAACGGTTCTTTCGCTTTGGCTAAGCTTAGATTGGGACTGCTGAAAGTAAATCCGACCAACCCATTAGCTGCGGCATATTCATTCGCTTCCTGCAACCTTTGAACCGTCCAATTCGACCCGCCTATCGCTTTAATTCTTCCAGCGGCAATATGCTCATTTAAGGCATCAATAATGACGTTAACCGGGACATTCTGGTCATCACGATGCAACGCATATAAATCGATATAATCTGTTCCAAGCCTTTCTAAACTCTCAAATAGATCCTTTGAAATTGCTTCAGGATTTACACGGGTGCCGTTCTGGTCGTGGTGAGCCCCTTTCGTTAAAATCACCACATCTTCACGATTGTTTCGCTCCTTCATCCACTGCCCAATTGCCACTTCACTCTCACCGCCACAGTAAATATGGGCGGTGTCAATCGTATTCCCGCCTATGGCGAAAAAACGGTCCAGCACTTGGCAAACTTGCTCATACACACTTGGCCTAAAATAGTCTGAGCCTTGAATAAGGGTTGTTACTGGTTTTGTTAGCCCTGGAATCGTAATCGTTTTCATTATTTCAACCTCCAATTTGTTAAATTTCCACACGACGGCGTTCCCGTGCCGATGTCAAACAAGCATCCAACACTTTCATATTCAGGACGGCATCTGATGCTGGAAAAGGAAGTGGTTCTCCGTTACGAATACTTCTTCCTATAGCATCTGCCTGCAAGGCATATTGGTTCAAGCGAGGAACTTCTACTTCTCTACGTCCATCCTTTGTATGGACAAAAAAGTTATCTCTTTCATCCTGATTTACCACAAAGGCGCTCGGAACTTCAATTCGTCCATCTGTTCCTAAGACTTCAAGGGTATTTCTGAATGCCGCCCACATGCCGCAATCAAACGTTAAAGCAACACCTTTATTAAACTCTAAAATGCCAGAGGCCATCATATCGACATAATCATGCTCTTCAGACAATAGAGCATGAACCGTTGCAGCCTGCGGCTCTTCGTTTAACAACATCCGTGCTGCACTAATTGGATATACACCTACATCGTATAGCGAACCGCCGCCCCAATCTTGTTTATATCGAATATTGTTCTTGTCCTTTGCATTGTTAAAGGTAAAGGTGCCATGAATTCCGCGAATCTCGCCAATTTCACCCGATCGAATAATGTCGTGAATGACGTTATAACGCGGATGATATCGGTACATAAACGCTTCGGCAAATACAACACCGGCTTTTTCGCAAGCCGCTGCCATTTCTTGTGCTTCCTGTGCAGTAAGCGCTAATGGCTTTTCGCACAATACATGTTTTCCAGCTTCTGCTGCACGAATTACCCATTCTTTATGCATATGGTTGGGCAGTGGAATGTAAACGGCTTCAATAGTAGGATCAGCAAGTAATTCTTCATAGCTACCATAAGCGGTCGGTATAGTCAATTCCTCCGCTGTTTGCTTGGCCTTGTCCAATCCGCGGCTAGCGATGGCAGCGACTTCGCCGGTTTCAGATTTCTGGATTCCAGGTATAACCGAGTGCTTTGCGATGCCGGCGCAGCCAATAATTCCCCAACGAATTTTTTTCATTCTGTTCCTCTCCTTTTATGTAAGAATATTACTATATTGTCATTATATTAAACTCATAATAAAATAAAAATAAAATCTTTTTGCCTTACATATGAAACAATATTGCTATGGAAAGAGTGATAGAACATGCTTCGACAATATCTATTACCTACACTCAATAATAACGAATATATGGTGCTCCCCGAATCGATCGGATGGTATTGGGATGAGCCGGAACATCAGGTAGATAGAAAGGTAGGTACGCTTAATAATTTTAATATTCACTTTATTGTTTCAGGAACTGGCTATATAGAAATAGACGGAAAACAATTTTCCTTGAAGCGGGGGGATGCTTTTTTGTATTTTCCGATGCAGGAACAGCGTTATTATAGCAGTCATCAAGACCCGTGGGATATTCGATGGGTGCATTTTTATGGAAGCGTTCTCCATCCATTTTTATCAGAAAAAGGGTTTAACCGACATTCACTATGGAATATCCAACATATGAAGCCAGTAGAAGAGGCTCATGAGCAGCTGCTCCTTGAAGCGGAGAAAAATAGTTTTTTGCATTTGTCCCGGTTGTCCACTCTCACCTATACGTTCTTAATGGAATTCATAACAAATGTAGTACCCCGGACTTCCGACCGAAAGCAGGAGTTGGACAATCGAATTCAGGTCTTACTTCCCTTGATGCAAAGTAAAGCTTGTGAACCATTTGAATTGGATTACTGGGCGGAACAAGCAGGTGTGAGCACCTATTATTTTTGTCGCCTTTTTAAACGGGATACCCAAATGACGCCAATGGAGTTCATTACATTATGCCGACTTCAACTGAGTAAACAATTGCTGCTTGACCATAAAGAAATGACCATTAAAGAAATTGCTCTAAAAGCAGGCTATCCGACTATCAGCTATTTTAACAAACGCTTTTTAAAACATGAAGGAATGACACCGACCAATTACCGCGAGCTATATCCTTTTAAATCACAGAAGTAGAAAGGATGTTTGTTCCCCCCTTTGGCAACTCAGTAAACGGGTTAAAGCAAGATAATCCATGAGAGATGGTGTGTACCTATAAAAATACTTACAGATAAAAACGGTCCTGTTTGAAAAATATTGAAATTGCCAAAGCGATGATAAAATGAATGTTTCATTCCTTCTCAGGACGGGTAACTAAAATAAGGACAACAAATCCAAAGGAGGAATTTCAATGTACGAACATGAAAAGCATTTGGTGGGAGTTTACGATACTGAACAAGAGGTTATTCAGGCGGTGGAAGATTTAAAACGACAGGGTTATGCTTCCGAAGATATTTCAGTTATCGGGAAAGACAAAGACGTTGTTAAAGACATTAATGATACTACTGGTACGACAACTGAAAAAAGTGCTCTTACTGGAGCTGCAACAGGTGGGGCACTTGGTGGAATATTAGGACTGCTTGCAGGGGTAGGTGCCCTTGCAATACCAGGTATCGGACCTATTGTAGCAGCTGGGCCAATAGCTGCTACCCTGACTGGGGCGGTCGCCGGAGCAGGTGTTGGTGGCTTGGCAGGAGTTTTAATTGGATTAGGAATTCCTGAAGATGAGGCGGACCTTTACGAAGGCTATGTAAAAGATGGTAAATTCCTTGTTGTGGTGGAACGCCGACAAAACCTTCTAGGTGAAGGACAAGGAGTGGATACAAGTATGAACCAAAACGATACAGACGTAACTCTAAGATCAAATGATTCATACAATACTCCGGTCACTTCGTTGAATCAAACAAATACGAACTTAGACAACAGAAAATTTTAAGGATTGAAGTGAAAAGGGTACTTGTCTCCAAACTGGAGGCGGTACCCTTTTTCATTGTATCTAGTGCAGGAAACTAACTTGGTTTTCTTAATTTTTATTGTAATGTACTATACGAAATACTGTGGTTAAAAAAGTTTAAAAGGAAAAAAGGATGGTGTATGATAGACAAGCTGCTTCCACCAATTCGAAATAGAAAATGGCCAATATTACACAAAGGGGATATCCCTGTGTTTAATAAAACCTATTGGAATTTCAAGCTTTTTGTTGAGGTAAAGAAGAAAAGGTCTTATCCTATAACTATTAACTTTCGGGGCATTTAAGATATTCCAGAAAGAGCGCTTTAGTTTAAGGGTGTGGATTATTGCCGCTCATGTGTAAAAAAATTGAGAGAGCTACGAACCATTGATTTCATATATGACTTAAGAAAAGAGATTGGCTACATTATGTGAATGGTGACTAGGAGGAGTCGTGTGCGTTATTTGCGCAAGCATGGTTCTGTGAGGGTGGAGGAATACAATCTACCTTGAAGTAGAGAGATTCCCTTCTACTCGACTAGTTGTGCAAGAGGTTTCTAGCTAAAATTGAGGATGGTCACATCACTCTGGTAAGGCTAGGCAGTTCCTGTAGGAATTAATGGATAAAAATGTGCATGAAAAAAGGAATTTTGTTACTAGTATTGAATATTTACTTGGTAACGTATGATTGTTTTAAGATTAGCGGAGGTGAAAAAATGAAAGCATTATTTATTGGAGGAACTGGAACGATTAGTTCTGCCATTACAAAGCAGTTGGTAGAAAAGGGATGTGAGCTTTACATTCTTAATAGAGGGAATCGAAAGCATCGCTTGCCAGAAGGAGTAAACTTACTTAAAGTCGATATTAATGATGAAGACCAAGTTTCCAGACTGATTGAAGATTTAGATTTTGATGTCGTTGCTGATTTCATTGCGTTTGAACCTGCACAACTTGAAAGAGATTATCGCTTGTTTAAGGGGAAAACGAAACAATTTATCTTTATTAGCTCTGCTTCTGCCTACCAAACTCCTTTGTCCGACTATCGAATTACAGAAGGAACGCCATTATCGAATCCATATTGGCAATATTCGAGAAATAAGATTGCCTGTGAAGAGTATCTACTGAAACTTTATCGTGAGGAAGGCTTTCCGATTACGATTGTAAGACCAAGTCACACCTATGATGAACGTTCGATTCCACTTGGAGTACATGGAAGCAAAGGTTCCTGGCAGGTTGCAAAACGAATGCTGGAAAATAAACCCGTTATCATTCATGGTGATGGTACATCCTTGTGGACGATGACACACAATAGTGATTTTGCGAAAGGCTTTATTGGCTTGATGGGCAATATCCATGCAATCGGTGAGTCTGTTCATATCACTTCAGATGAAAGTCTTACCTGGAATCAAATTTACGAAGCAATCGCGGACGCTCTTGGAGTAAAAACTCAATGCGATCCATGTGTCATCGGGATTTTTAGACGCATCGAGTAAGGAGGATTACAGGGGTGGATTATTGGGGGATAAGGCCAATTCCGTCGTGTTCGATAATTCTAAACTAAAAAGACTTGTTCCCGATTTTGTTGCTACAACCCGATTTGACCAAGGGGTTAAGCAAACAATCGATTACATATTAGCACATTCTGAATTACAAATACCGGATGAGGAATTTGACAATTGGTGTGACAGAGTTGTTGACGTATTAAATACGGCGTTAAAAATGATTAATGAATAGTTCATCCCCTAAAAAGTATGTTTTTTCAAAATGAATGTGAAGAAATATTTTCTGATATTTTTATAAGTAAAAATGGGCTGCTAAGTATGGTGGCCTAATTTAATGAGCAGATTTTGTATGTCTGACGGCTATATAAACAGATGATTAAAATGACCGTATATGTGAAATCAGTTCGAGAAGGAATAATAAAATAATAATTAAAAAAATATTTAAAAGCTAGTCGTTCCCGACCAGCTTTTTTATTTTTTCCTCAATCCACATTAGGAGTGATGTGAATAGCAAAAATATCATCTTCTTTAGGTAAATTTTCTCTAGGCTATCCACTAAAACAAGGATCACTAAATCTATCAGTGAACTAGGCACGGGAAAAAAGAAAAAAATGAAGAAAAAATGGCATAAAAGAAGTTACACCCAACAAAAACTATCATTATAATCTTTTGAAGGGGTTTTTGAACATGATTAGATGGGGAAAATTAAACGAAATAATTGAAAGAATACCAACAATGTCTGATGAAGAATTAATTGCATGGAGTAAAGATTGTTCCAAAGAGTTAGAAAGAAGGAAAATAGTAAAAAAACAAAACCTCATGAAAGCCAAAAAGGAAAAAAGAATTAAACGAATAAAATAAGAAGGTACTGTTTTATGAATCTGTTTATTAATCTGGAAACAGATTACCTTCCAATGTACCTTTGAATAAGTTGAATGGATGGGATTTATTCCCGACTGAAACAAAATAAATTTCATTCCAAATAGTCTTTTCTTTAGGTCATTTTAAAATAAAGATAAAGCTCAAAAAAGCTTATTTTCCAAACGTTTCTTACATTTTGTAAGGAGCGTTTTTATTTATAACAAATACTTACATGGGAGGAAATTTCTTTAATCTTAATAAAACATATAATCTCCTAAAAAAACGACATTATTTAATAGTTATTATATTTGTAAAATTGGGACAAGTAAACGTTTTAACAACAAGAGGGGGAATCTTAATGAAGTTTATCAAAAAAGCTGGTCTATTGATTGACACTATTTTTGAAAACTTTACCTTAATTACGCTGGTAGGTTTAATTTTTGTTGTAACTACTCAGGTTATGACACGGAAATTGTTTAATTTCGTTTTTTTCTGGTCTGAAGAAATCACCCTCTTATTGCTTGCATGGTTTGCCTTCATGGCAATCGCAATAGGAGTTCGCGAGTATATCCACTTAGGTATAGACTCCTTCACGAACCTTTTTGGAAAGGCATTCAATAAGTTTTGGGATAAGGTGATTAGTTTGAGTCTGTTTGCTTTTGGCTTGTATCTAGTGGTACAAGGATGGAATTTTACAGTATTGATGTTTGAATCCACACTCCCAGCTACAAAACTTCCAAGTAGTGTTACCTATTTGGCGATGCCGATCACAGGCATTATGATTTGTGGATATTCATTACTACAATTATTTAAGATTAACACAACTAGACATGAAGGTATTGAGGAGGGGATGTAACTTGGATACTAATACTATCGCTATTATTATTCTACTTGCAAGTTTTGTTCTTTTAATATTGCTTCGTTTTCCCATTGCTTTGACACTTGTTGCCTCGTCATTAATAACTGTCATTTATCTAGGTATTCCGATGCCAGTTATTGGTCAGCAAATGATTCAAGGAATGAACTCATTTTCGTTGCTCGCGATCCCGTTCTTTATTCTTACAGGACAAATTATGAGTGAAGGCGGTCTTGCCAACAGGATTGTAAAGTTTGCAAGTTTAATGGTCGGGAGAATCCGTGGGGGTCTCGCCATGGTTAACAGCGTAGCTGCATTGTTCTTTGGAAATATTTCCGGATCTGCTGTCGCGGATGTGTCATCTGTTGGGTCTGTTATGATTCCAATGATGAAAAAGAATGGATACGAAGCAGATTATGCTGTAGGTGTAACCATCGCTTCAGCTATTCAGGGTGTGGTGGTACCGCCAAGCCATAATCTTGTTTTATATTCATTAGCAGCCGGCGGTGTTTCTATTGCGAGCCTGTTTATGGCGGGGATTGTACCGGGAATCATCATGTTAATTGCCCTCATATTAACGGGATATATCATTGCAAGAAAACGAGGATATGGAAAAGCTGAACCTGTACCAAAATCTGAAATTCCAGGGATCCTTCTTCACGGCTTATTGTCTTTAAGCCCTGCCGTCATTATTTTAGGTGGGATCTTAAGTGGATGGTTTACGGCTACTGAGTCAGGAGCATTAGCATGTTTGTATTCTTTTATTCTAGCATTCTTTGTATATAGAGAGGCTCCATTCTCTAGTATTGGAAAAATATTAAAACGTACAATGAGAACGGTTTCGATGGTATTTTTCTTAATCGCAGCATCTGCTTCCTTTGGCTGGATACTTGCTTATTTGCAAATCCCAGGTATGGTAACTGATCTATTTTTACAAATTTCTGACAATCCGCTGATTATTTTATTGATTATTAATATTTTATTGCTGCTACTTGGAGCTCCAATGGACATGGCACCCATGATTCTAATCATGACACCCATTCTCCTTCCTGTAGTAACGAGCTTTGGAATGGATCCGGTGCACTTTGGAATCATCCTAATATTAAACGCAGGGATTGGTTTATTAACACCTCCGGTGGGAACAGTGTTGTTTGTTGGTTCCGCCATTGGGAAGGTCTCCATTCAGGATGCAACAAAAGCAATGCTGCCATTCTTCTATGCTTTATTAGTCGTTTTGTTAATTATCACCTATATCCCGGAAGTAGTAATGTGGCTTCCAAATATGATTGTGAAGTAGGGATAGGATTTGGGTGAAAATATAAAAAATAAATAAACACAAAATTAAGGGGGAGTAAAAGTAATGAAAACAAAGAAGTTTACAGGATTATTAGCAGCAACTATTTTCGCAGGTACAATATTGTCTGCCTGCGGAAGTAATCAAGAGAAGACAAATTCCGAAGCAGGGTCCAAAGAAAAAGATAAGCCAAGTTATACATTCCGCTTGGCAGATAACCAGCCAGCTGATTATCCTACAGTTGTGGGAGATAAAAAGTTTGCTGAGTTAGTTGAAGAGAGAACGAATGGACGTATAAAAATTGAAGTATTTCCATCGGCACAATTAGGGGATGAGAAATCAGTACTTGAACAAGTTCAGCTGGGAGCTATTGAATTTACTAGAATTAACGCTAGCCCATTAGCTGAATTTAATAAAGATTTCTCAGTGCTTGGCCTTCCATATGTATTTGAAAGTGATGAGCATTTATGGAGTTTCCTAGAAAGTGAGAAAGGAACGGAAATGCTGGATGGTTTAGAACAATCAAAGATGAAGGGTTTAGCCTATTACGATTCTGGATCACGTAATTTTTACTCTACTAAAGAATTAAACAGTATCGATGATTTAGAAGGTCTTAAAATTCGAGTTCAGCAGAGTGAAATTAATATTGATTTCATGAAGGCTATTGGAGCAAGTGCTACTCCAATGCCATACGGAGAGGTATTTAGTGCCCTGCAAACCGGAATCATCGATGGGGCTGAAAACAATCTGCCAAGCTTTGACTCATCTAACCATTATCAAGAAGCAAAAAGCATCATTCTGGATCACCACCAACGAATTCCTGAAGTTTTGCTAATGAGTGATGGTGTTTGGGATAAGTTAGACGAAGAGGACAAAGAAATTATCAAACAAGCAGCACTTGATTCGGTTGAAACTCAGAAAGCTGAATGGGATAAGTGGGAACAACGTTCTGAAAAGAAGCTGAAAGACGAAGGTGTAACATTCACTGAAGTTAAGGATCTTAAACCTTGGCAAGATGCAGTTAAGACAATGGTAGAAAAACACTCAAAAGATTATAAAGATATTATGGAAGCTATAGATCAAGCTCGCCCGTAACTAAAATTAGACCTACCTGGGATATGTATATATAACCAGGTAGGTTAAAAAATACTTAAAATGGTAGATTATTAGATTTTTATTCGCATGATTGAAAGCGTTTACTATTATCTGGTAGTACGAAGGGAGAATAAAAGAATGGCTTCAATATCGTCAAGAATAAGAAAAAAATCTTCAAAACTAAGAAAAACTATACTAATGAGTGCGCTTGCATTATCATTACTAGCTCCTGTCATGGTCCCACAAGTACATGCAAATAACGAGGACCTTGGATATGTAGATTCAACAACAAATGCCAATCCTGGCAATTCAGGAGCAGACACAGTAACCTATCGTGTACCGGCTAACTCTGCTACTGGGCAACCGGAAATCGAAGCCGCTAAAAAAGGAGTCCTCACAGTTGATGGGAAGCAGTTTAGGGATTTAGATGGGGACAGGGCTCTGGATCTCTACGAGGATTGGAGAAAACCGGTTAATCAACGGGTTGCTGATCTAGTATCCAAGATGACACTCGCTGAAAAAGCAGGATTAATGCTGATTAATACACACACTCCAATCGCAAATCCTGCAGATGGCAAATATGTAAAACCAGATGATCCAATGATTGTTGGCAAAAACATGCGCTACGTTATTTTCCGTCAAACTCCAACAGTAGATGTTATCGCAAAATATACGAATCAACTGCAAGAGTTAGGAGAGGCCTCAAGATTAGGAATCCCTGTAGTGGTAACATCGAATCCAAGGAATCATGCCTCTACGGATTACACTAATATTAGTGCAAGCCAGGGACAACATTCTTTTTGGCCGGGTCCACTAGGATTTGCAGCTGCAGGAGACACCGAAGCTGTAAAGGAATTCTCTGAACTTGCAGCAAAGGAATGGAGAGCAGCAGGAATTCGCAAGGTCTACGGGTATACCGCGGATATCGCTACCGATCCTTTATGGGCAAGAATTGAAGATACATTTGGTGAGAATCCAAAAGTTGCCTCAGATATGATTTATAATGTAATTAAAGGATTTCAAGGAGAAAAACTTGGAAGAGATAGTGTTGCGATCACAGCGAAGCATTTCCCAGGCGGCGGAGCACGTGATAATGGTTTGGATCCGCATTTTGTTGATGGTAAATTCAATCCATATCCGACAGAAGGAAGTCTACTTAAGTATCACATTCCTCCTTTCGAGGCAGCTATCGCAGCGGATGTATCGTCCATCATGCCTTATTATGCTTATCCAAGCAATGATAGTGCGAATCAAGGATTACCATGGTACAGTGAAGACCAGCAATTTGAAGAGGTCGGTTTCGCCCTAAATGATGCAATCTTAGACGGATTCTTGCGTGGCAGGCTCGGTTTCAAAGGATATGTTAACTCTGATACCGGTGCTGTGGGTCCTAATTCTTGGGGGGCTGAAGGTTTAACACAAGTGCAAAAGGTTGCAAAGGCAATCAATGCGGGGACAGATATTATTTCTGGCTCCTCTGATCCGCTTCCGATCATTCAAGCGGTCGAACAAGGCTTACTCACGGAAGAGGCAGTTAATGAATCCGTATCCTTATTGCTCACTGAAATGATGAATTTAGGGCTGTTCGAAGATCCGTATGTAGATCCACAGAATGCTCTTGATGTGGTCGCAAATCCAGAAGCGCAGAAATTTGCATATGAGGCACATCAAAAATCGATTGTTCTTTTGCGAAATGATAAAAATCTATTACCTTTAAAAGATGCTAAGTTTAATAAAGTAAAACTTTATGTCGAGATGTTCCCTGGCGGAACGAATGATGCCAGTACAAAGGGGTTTATAGAAACCATTAAAAAGCATGATCCTTCTATTACGATTACGAATGATCTTAGTGAAGCTACACATGCTTATATTTTTGTTAAACCTGTTCAGTCGAACTGGGATAATAATCCAAGAATTACAGTAGGGCCTGAAACAGGAATCACGAATGTTGATAGAATTATTGAAATTCAAAAAATGGTTCCGACGATTACAGCTGTGAACATGACCAACCCATGGGTACTTGATCAAATTGAACCAAACGCTGCTGCGTTAATCGCAACTTTTGGGACAAAGGCAGAAGCAATCGTCGATGTCATTCGTGGAGAATTCAATCCAATTGGAAAACTTCCATTCGCACTTCCTGCAAGTATGGAGGCAGTACACAACGAAGTCGGAGATGTTCCGAGCTTTGCACCGGAAGAAGACCCTGCTTATCCATATGTAAATAAATCTGGTGATGTTTATAAGTACGGTTTTGGTCTTTCTTATAATCAAGGAAAAGCGGTTGGAAAACCGGATCATGCAGGGGAGACAGGTACACCTGATCATGCTATGGTAAAATAATAGCAAGTTGGGTTAAAAGATTGTTTAAAAGAATAAATAGAAAGGTCCATACTACGATGGGCCTTTCTATTTGCTTTATAAAAAGTAAATTTTTGTGACTATTTATTTCATTATACAGATGTTAGTATGTATAAAAATAAAACCGTTTTTATTTCCTCATCAGATTGGAGAGCATTTTATGAGACTCAAAGGTTATCAGAATTTGTTGGAAATAATTAATAAAAGAACTGAAATAGAAAAATATTTAAAGCAGAATCCAGAAATGGTTTCGAAAAATTCTAAACAACAACCTCTCTTTATTGAAAATAAATTAGGGGATAACAACTCGAAAATTATTATGGATAAAGACGGAGAAGGAATTATAACATCTTATCCTAATAATGAGGTGAAAACCAATAAGTTTGCAATAAGGAGAAAAACAAAATATATACCTATTTTAAAACACAAACATGAGTATATTGAAATTGTATATGTTTTAGAAGGAAGTTTTATTCAAGAAATAAACGGAAGGCAGATCGAGATGAATAAAGGGGATTTGTGTATTTTAGACAAAAATGTCGTACATAGCTCCTTACCTTTACGTGATTCTGATGTGGTTATCAATATTATCTTGACACCTGAATTTTTTGATGGTATTTTCATGTATTTATTGTCGGATGGTAACTATATTTCTAATTTTATTATCAATAGTCTTTACTCTAAGAGTAAGGCTCAAAATTTCTTAATACACCATATAAAAGACGATTCACTCATAAAGATTATTTTAGAGAACCTTCTGATTGAATATTATTCAACAGAAATCAAATCTTCAGCAGCTATTAACGGCTATCTACTAATTCTTTTTACAGAACTATCAAGAGAAATTACTTATAGTACAGGAGAACTTATAAAGGATGAACAGCATAAGGTTAAGGGAAGAATTTTAACTTACATTAGAAATAGATATAAAGATACAAATCTTAATGAAATGGCTGAGTATTTTCATTTTCATCCAAGTTATCTAAGCAGTCTTGTTAAAAAAGAATTTGGTAAAAATTTAAAGGATTTACTGACTGATGTTCGAATGTCAGAAGCAAGCAAATTACTTAAAAATACAGATATGACAATTGAAAATATCGTTTTGGAAGTCGGTTATACAAACCATAGTTACTTTTATAAGATTTTTAAGAAAACATACGGCATGACACCAAATCAATACAAAATAAAATTAACAAATCAAAGAAATACAAAGACAGAATAAAAATGTTCTGTCTTTTTTGTTTTTTTTGTAATGTTATTTGAAAATAGAAATCTTAATAATAGATATAATTAGCCTAATTTAGAATGCAGAGAAACCGGTCGCAGAAAATGTATATTAAATATACAACATATTCAAGGAGGGGAAAGATAATAAGGTAATGCATTAGTAAAGCAATAGATAGTGTGGAAATAACGACTAGTAAAAAAATTAAATTATGAATGGATGAGGCAGATCTATACCGGTGGTAAATAATTATTAATATCACGGTTTGTACAAGTTATTGTAAACCTTTACACTTCAGTCTTAGTGGTTAATAGAAAATTAGAATTACTGTTTAACTTTTTTATCAAAAAAAATGGGGGTTTTATCTATGACTATAAAAAATTCAGGTGAAAAATTGTGGCGCGTTATTATGACACCATTAGGTTCAGCTTCATCCAATGTTCATTTTTTCTTGTTTATGTCATTCTTCATGGTATTTGCTACAGAAGCCTTAAAAATGAATCCTGTCATAACCGGGATTATTTTAACAGTATCTAGGCTTTTTAATGCTTTTATGGATCCAATTGTAGGTACCTTCATTGACAAGACTGAAACAAAATTTGGGAAGTTTAGACCGTTTTTAGTTAGCGGATCAATCATCATGAATATTAGTTTAATAATGTTATTCCAAATATCTTTTATTATTCCGGAAAACTTTCAAATTTTTTGGATTATATTTTTTTATGGTCTATGGGATATAGGTTATTCTATGATGTCAACCGTTAATAAGTCAGTGCTTGCGGTCATAACAAGGAATCCTAAACAAAGACCTGTTTCTGGTATTGCTGGAGGAGTATACAGCACATTATTGAATATGGCGTTTTTGGTGAGTGTAGTTCCAGTTATTAATATGAATGGTGGATTTGGAGCCGAGTCGGGCTGGAAGTGGGTTTCTACATTTGCCGTCATTTTAAATTTAGTTTTACTTGGTTTAGCATTGTTTGCGATATCTGCAAAAGATAAACCTGAGTTTTTTAGAATAGGCGAAAAAAGAAAAGAAAAAGTAAAAGTAATAGATTACTGGAATATTATAAAAAGTAACAAACCTCTACAAATGTTAATGATTTCAGCATCTTCGAACAAGTTAGCGGATACCGTTGATAGTGCAGCATTGATTTATTTCTATATTTATGCGGTTCAAAATGTTAGCCTGCAGCCAATGGTTAGCGGCTATTCTACGATAGTGGCATTTGTTGGTGCCTTAATCGCTGGAGGAATTGCCATTGGATTTGGACTAAGGAAGGCTTTTGTCTTAGGCGCTTGGATTAATTTAATCTTTTCTGTCTCATTACTGCTTTTCCGCCCTTTCGATGTAGTTCCTGTTTTTATTCTTCTAATGTCTTTAAACACGCTTTGTAGAAGATTGACAGCACAAAATGTTGATCCAATGATAGCAGATGTCGTGGACTATCATACTTATAAAACTGGAAAATTTATGCCTGGAATGATTGCATCATCCTTTTCTTTTATCGATAAAGTCATCAGTTCCATGGCAGGTTCTATTGTTGGGCTGCTAATGGGACTTGCAGGCTACCACGCAAATGCCGAGCCAACCACTGCGCTTTTTTGGACATCCTTATTAATTTATTTAGGATTTCCAATACTAGGGGATATTATCAGCATTATAGCTATGAAATTCTATAAGATTGATAAGACTGTTTATAAACAAATATATGAAGATAAAAAAGACGATAATGGTACCGAGCTTCAATTAATAGCTAAGTAAAACATCAAAGTATTAGAATATGTTAAGAGAGGTATAAATATGTTGCATGCAATTGATTTAAATGATAACTGGATCTTTTCAAAGGTAAATCATCCTTCATATGAATCGGAGCTAATAACTAAGGGAGAGTCAGTAACCTTGCCCCACTGTTGGAATAGCAACGATGGGCAAGGCGGCAGTGAAGAATATTTTAGAGGTACATGTTGGTATCAAAGGAAACTGACCATTAACCATGAGTCTTTAGAAAAGCGTTTATACTTGGAGATTGGAGCCGCAGGTAATATTGGGAAGGTCTATATTAATGGGGAGCTTGCCGGAGTAAGTAAATGTGGATATGCAATGTTCAGAATTTCTTTAAACAAGCACTTGAAAATTGGAGAAAATCTCATTGCTATCATGGTCGATAATCGTTATCATAATAATGTTTATCCATTAATGGCAGACTTCACATTTTATGGCGGTTTATATAGGGATGTAAAGCTTCTTGTTATGGGGGATTTACATTTTGATGTTCTAGATAACAGCAGAGATGGAATTTACCTCAATCAAAAAAAGATTGAGGAGAATACCTTTGAAATGGAAGTTTGTGGAAAAGTAGTCAATGAATCTTTTAAGTCAGAAGACGGGACGATTAAGGTACAACTAATTGACCAAGATGGAAATATGATGTTTGAAAGAAATGTAAGAATAGAGATTGTTAGAGAAAAGGAATTTAAAGTAATTGAAGTAATAAAAAATCCAATTCTCTGGGATGGAGTAGACCAACCTTACCTATATTCAATATCTGTTGCGGTTATTATTAAAGGGCAGACATATGATGCCCGGAATTTAAAAATTGGGTTTAGGACAGTAGAAGTTACCTCTGACCTTGGTGTAATTTTAAACGGTAAGCCCATAAAGCTAAAGGGGGTAAGCCGTCACCAGGATTATGCAGGTATTGGCAATGCTTTGACAAAGGCACAAATGGAAGAAGACATGACTATCATAAAAGAATTGGGTGCAAACAGTATTCGTCTTGCGCATTATCAACATGATGATTATTTTTATAGCCTATGTGATCAGAATGGGATGTTGGTTTGGGCTGAAATACCATTTATCAGTATTCCGTCCACAAAAGATCCAGCAAATCAAAACGCAAAGGAGCAGTTAGAAAAGTTAATTAAGCAAGCATATAATCACTGCTCAATCTATTGCTGGGGTATTCAAAATGAGATAACCATTGCTATGGAAAACGTACAAATCTATGAATTGGTTAAGGAACTAGGGATTTTGGCGAAAAAGATAGATCCTTTTCGTTTGACAGCACAAGCAAATATCTATTCTGTTGAAAATAACAGTGTACTCAATGATATAACAGATATAGCAGGTTATAATTTATACTATGGTTGGTACTATGGAGAGAAGGAAGGATTGGGGGAGAGGTTGGATGAATTTCATCGAGTGAAACCTCATGTACCTGTTTTAGTCTCAGAATACGGTGTGGATACAAATCCCAAACTTCATACTTACGATCCCCAGATAAAAGACTATTCTGAAGAATATCAACTAGTTTTCCATCATAATGCCCTGGAAACATTTAACGAGAGACCCTTCGTTTTAGGTGGGTATGTATGGAATATGTTCGATTTTGGCAGTGCCAATAGAAATGAAGGCGGGGAACCTGGAAAGAACTTAAAAGGACTTGTAACAATTGACCGAAAAATAAAAAAAGATGCTTATTTCCTTTATAAAGCATTTTGGTCAAATGAACCTTTTGTTCACTTAGCTGGAAGAAGATTTGTGAATAGGCATAAAACTCTAAATGATATCATCGTTTTGTCCAACCTCTCTCATATAAAATTGTATAATAATAATGTTTTACTTATTGAGTTAAAAAGCGATGAACCCATGAAAATAATTAAAGAAGTACCACTTTCAAAAGGGGAAAATCATATAAGAGTAGAAGCAATGGATGAGTACCGAATCGTTTATAATGATGAAATCATTCTAAATCATGTTGCAGAAATAGACAAAAATTATGTATATGTTAAGGAAGAAGAAAGTAAGAATGTGGTAAATTGGTTCGAAAATTTTGATTTATCTAATGTGCAAGAAATAGTTCTTAAAGATGGGTACTACTCTACATTTGACACTATTGAAGACCTTTTTGAATGTGAAGCTGCAAAAGCGGTATTTAAGAAATTTTTTGGAAACCTGGACGAGGAACCGAGGTTTAAGGTAATGATGGGAGTCACGTCCATAGAGAAGATGTCTAAACTGTCCTTCTTCAAAATTCCTAAGGAATTACTTCCTGTGATTAACAAAGAGCTGAATGATATTCCGAAAATAGCATGTAACGAAAGAATATTACTTTCATAACAAAGAATCTCCCGCCGGAATGGTGGGAGTTTTTTTGTTTCATTTTCATAAATAAAGTAGGCAGTTAATTTAAGTAATCTACCACCTTAATAAAACATATAGTCACCTAAATAATCAACATTACTTAATATTTAATAAATTTGTAAAATTGGGACAAGTAAGCGTTTTACAAATGAAGGGAGGTGATTCAATTAAAAGTACAAAATGTTTAATAAAGTGAAAGTGCCTTCGCAAAGAAAAATAGAAAGGGAGAGAGAGATGCATTTAATCGGAAATAATTTTAAAAAATCGGCACTATCAATGCTAGTTATCTTACTGGTATTTGCACTTCTTATACCAGGTGTAAGCGCCGAGCAAGGGGAAAAAAGCGATTTAAAAGACACAGTAGTCAATACGGGTAGAATTGTTGAAAACATTGATAATGATTGGACATTCTATAAGGGTGCTCAAGGCGTAGAGGAAAATTTCAGTGCCAATAATTTTAATGATAGCAGTTGGCAAAAGATAAGCCTTCCTCACACTTGGAATGCAGAGGATGGCAGTGGAATAGCGAAAAATTACGAAGGAGATGGATGGTACAGAAAGCAACTGGATATTCCTGAAACCTACAAAGGCAAAAAATTGTTCTTACAATTTGAAGCTGCGAACAAAGAAGCAGAGGTATTTATTAATGGTAAGTCTGTACATACCAACATAGGTGGTTATCTTGCATTTACAGTTGATATTTCAGACTTTGTAAACTATGGACAAAAAAATATTGTAGCCGTAAGAGTGAACAATGAAGTAAAAGATTCAGCTCCACTACAAGGAGACTTCACCTTTTTTGGTGGTATTTACAGAAGTGTAAATCTTTTTGTTACTGATAAAACCCATATTGATGTTGATGATGATGGCTCAAGCGGTGTTTATGTGACCATTCCAAATGATAAATCAATCGATGAAAATGCTGAAGTAACGCTAACAGTACCAGTTAAAGTAAACAGTGATGATGTTGATAGCAAATCTAACTCTATAGAAGTTAGAGCTGAAATTAAAGATGCAGAAGGTAAGGTCCGATCAAGAACAGAATTAAAGGCAGACGGGAAAAAGTTAAAATCTGCAGATGTTTCAGGAGATAGCGTTGATTTTACAGGTACAATGAAAGTATATAAACCTCACCTTTGGAATGGAACAAAGGATCCTTATCAATATACAGTTGAAGTTAAGGTAACAAGAAAAGGCGAGGTAATTGACCAGGTAAATGAAAAAGTAGGATTCCGTTATTTTTCTGTAGACCCTAATAAAGGATTCTTTCTAAATGGAGAAAGTTATCCACTGCATGGCGTTAATATCCATCAGGACAGAAAAGGTTACGGTAATGCAGTACCAAATGAAGTCAGGGCTGAGGATTTCGAACTGATTGAGGAAATTGGTGCTAACACTCTGAGAGTAGCTCACTATCCACACTCACAATATGTTTACAATAAGGCGGATGAAATGGGATTGGTCGTTTGGGCTGAAATGCCATTGGTAAACACAATGTCACTAACAGCAGAATTTTCAAACAATGCCGAAAAGCAATTAACTGAGATGATTAAACAAAACTATAACCATCCATCCATTGTAACATGGGGTCTTCAAAACGAATTTGGAGGAAACGGCTTCTATACTAGTAGAGACGCTAGTGAAAGTCTTGAAGAGCAGTATGCTGCGGCAACACAATTGATTGAGCGTTTGGCAACGAAGGCAGAAGAATTAGATCCTAACAGACCGACAACTCACGCTATTCAGGGGAATAATTCCCGTGATCCTGGAGGTTATAAGGAAGTTTTGGAAAGACATTTGGCCTGGAATGAAAGTGGAAGCATAGATGTTGCCTCTTTTAATACCTATTTTGGTTGGTATTATAATAAAGCTGGGGATTTAGCTGACTATCTTGACACATTACATGCAAAGCATCCAAATGGTCCACTAGGTATTTCCGAGTATGGTGGCGGAGCAAACCCTTATCAGCATGACGTAATTGATGATGACTTTATCAATAACTGGAATAGCGCATCTTCTCGTGGTCCATGGCAGCCAGAAGAATTTCAAAATTATCTTCATGAAAATGCATGGAGTATCATAAGTGAACGTCCTTGGTTATGGGCAACTCATGTCTGGAATATGTTTGATTTCGGCGTTGCCGGTAAAAATGAAGCATCAACTCCAGGTATTAATACCAAGGGTCTCGTATCACATGATCGACAGCTTAAGAAGGATGCATTCTATTTCTATAAAGCACAATGGAATAAAGAAGACAAATTTGTCTATATCACAAGCAGAAGATATTCTGAAAGGGAAGAAAGTATTACACCTGTAAAGGTTTATTCAAACCTGGAAGAAGTGACTTTAACTGTAAACGGTAAGGATTACGGTACGGGAAGAATCCAGCAGCCAGGTGTATTTATTTGGGACGGTGTAGAACTAAATGAAAGTGGAAATGTAGTAATTACGTCAGCTAAGAAAGCAGATGGAACTAATGTCGCAGATACTGTTACTACTTGGAAGGTTGTTAAATAATCTTCTAGGAATTGATTAGCGTAAACATTTTAAAAAAGCTGGTATGATGAATTTATCATGCCAGCTTTTACTTTAATTTGGCATAAAAATAGAAGATAAAGATGCAGACAGCAATTGAATAAAAGTAAAAGATATAATTGTTGACGTAATCTTGGTTCTAAAAAGGGGGTTAAGGTACGACTAAGTTAAAGTGTAGAGTTATTCTTAAAGTACCGATTATTACGGATAAAAGACTTTAGAAATTTTTGACTTGTCCAGATTCACAGATACGAAGGAGTTTTATTGATTTAATAATTTATAATAGCTTATTTCTTATAAAACGATTAGCATAAGTTTCAGCAGTATTATAGCTGTGAATTATATTTATATTCTCTTGATTATACATTGCTTTATTTGTCCAATTGTATGACCCATTTATTACAGTTTTTAAGTCAATTATACAAAATTTCTCGTGAAATATATTATTTTGAAAAACTCCAAAGCTATTTTTTCTATATGTTTCAAAATAAGTTTCAAAATCGAATCCAGTTTGTGAATTTATGTCATCGTTATTTATGATGAGTTGAATATTAACTCCTTGTGTTACTTTTTCCTTTAATTTGTTAAACAGAGTTCTATCTGTAAACCAAGCAACTGATATCCAAATTGTAAATTTGGCTTGGTCTATTTGTTCTATTATGTCATTTTGTATATTTTCAAAAGATGTCTGGACCTCTATAGTTTCTTCTGGAATTAATCCTTCACCTGTTACTATATATTCATCCTGTTCATTCTTTTCTAGCTTATACCCACAATATTTAAAAATTTCATTAATTGGTTCTACAAAATTCAAGTATACATCGACATCAGTTCCAATATATGATCTGGAGTAGATAATCTCATTAATAAGCATCTCAAGTTGTTTTGTTTCATTAATTTGTTTCAGTTTTGCAAAAGTATAATCTTTTCTAGATGGGAAACCTTTACCATAAACATCTCTACAACCATATTTGTTAAATAAATTTACTAACACTGGACCGGAACGGTAGTAACTTTCATTAATTATAGGTACTAATTGTGATAAAGCAACGTCATCTAATTTCAATTTTTATCCATCCTTTCAATTATTATAATAATATATTTATCTATTAAATCAAGATTTAATTTGTAGAATTCAGAAAATTAAAAAGTATATAAAACAGACGATTAATATTATGAACTTTTATAAAAATTTGAAGAATCTGGATTATCATAAATAAAGAAAACTCGCCATAATTGCGGCGAGTTTTGCTTTTTATATGCCAATTGCTATCATTTTGGATTATATTTTTGATAGACACCTCAAAACGGTACTGTGTTTAGTCTTTTCTAGGAATTGTTTTTCAAAGAATTTTTCGACTTAAATACCCACTTCCTATTCATCGTAAACTATATCCCTATTGAATATGACATAAGCAACATCTATATTCCCGGAATCGTAACCTCGCCTATCATCATCATATTCATAATCGAAGTCCGGTTCTGGATAAAAGTGTATCTCTAATGCACCAAAAATTGTATCTTCAGATATAGACTCTTCCACCATATCTTCTATCTGCTTACTGAGTTTTTCATAGTCTAGCGTTTTATCGAGTTGATACATTTCTTCAATTAAAGATTTCTTAATATCCATTTGAATATCAGAGAATAATAGTTTTATCGCTTTATCAATTTTATCTGTATTTTCTTCTAACGGCATAAGATCATAAAAAGTGTCATAACCATCAATGCTTTCTATATATTCACCAACGTCAATATCACTTATATAAGCATTAAGTTCATCTAAGAGGTCTTCATTTAAACGTTCAATTAATTCAGGAATCAAAATTTCCTCTTTTTTTATTACATATAATAATCTAGTAATTCCTTTAAAATCAAGATTAGTAATAAAATCACTCACGAAATCCGTATCATTTAAGCTCTCACCAATGTCATAAAATTCGAATAAATGCTTATCCTCAAGGAATTTTATAACAATTTCCGCTTTCTTGATGGTATTATTAGAAAAACTTAGGCTCTCGTTTAATTTAATAAAATTACTTTTTATGATTGTTTTATACTCATCTTTAAGAATTGTATTTGTAGCAATACCAAAATATAAATATTCAAATTTCTTATTAACTAAACTCATTAAGTTAAGGTATTCCCCAGTTTTCAATTTGTTAATT
The DNA here is from genome assembly GCF_047237705.1 of Neobacillus canaveralius. Lineage (NCBI taxonomy): Bacteria > Bacillati > Bacillota > Bacilli > Caryophanales > Bacillaceae > Neobacillus > Neobacillus canaveralius. Next base: position 2,759,544 of record NZ_JBDFLL010000001.1, read on the forward strand.
AATATTTCTGCTGCTTCTTTTGGTTCGTACATTTTTTCTAGTTGTTCTATATATAAAATAGAGTCTTTAATTGCGTTAAGCCCAATTGTGTTTGAACGAAGATGACTGTCCATATAGTCATTTATAGATGGGTTAAACACTCCAATCTTTTGTGATCCATTAACATCGAAAATCTTAACCAGTGACTTAGTTAATCTAGTTTTTACAACAGAAAAGTAATCTATTGTGCTTTGGCCACGACCTTCATTCTTTAATCTAAAAATAAAACATTCCTTTAAAATATCTATATCCGTAAAAGTATTTGTTAACGAAAAGAGAGTGTGCATAAAAATTCTATCTATCTCTTCTAATCTTTCATCAAATTCATCCGCCCATACCTCTCTCGGGTCTTTTAAGTTAGATAAAATATAGCCAAAAAAATCATCTGGATTCAAATTAATATATCTATGCTTTTGAGTAACAAACTCCATAATTCGGGGATTATAGTTTTTATGATTAATTATGTGTGTATACTTTTTATCATTTCTTAATGCTTCAAAATATGGTTTTGGAACTTGATTCCTTGACAAATGATTATAAAAGATTTCTGCTTTCTCACTTCTTGATATACTTTCCATATCAGTAGATTTTAAATGGATTCTTTCTTGGTCCAAAAAGTCTCTAAATTCAAAACGAGCTCTTTTGGCCTCGTTTAAGATTGTAACTCTAGTATTTAGTATAAGTATTTTGTTTTTATGATGTTTTATGTACTTTATTAAGGAGATCAATTCTCGGTCTTGCCCACTTTTTAAGTTAAAGTAATATTGACCAAGACAATCATCTAGCAAAATAACTTCCTTTACATCTGGATTTTCAGATAAAACACTTTTAATATTACTAACTTGTCCATCAGTTGTGTACCTAATAATATAATCTTCTTTAGCAAACGTAGCAGCCAACATTTTTGAGTTAATTGATTTTCCCACTCCTGGAGCACCATATAGCATTAGCATCCTATGTTTTTTTATAGTTTCTAAAGCTTCAGTAAAAACTGCGGTTTGAACAAAATAATTAAAATCCTCATTAATATCATCTAATAATACTTCACTATCAATAAAAACTTGATTATTAAAGATGTCTTTTAACAGCTTATCTGAAAGTAACCAAAGTTTAAAGTTTTTACGAAGAATGTCTTGATTACCATCTTCATTTAAAGATTCAACTAATTCACTTCTAGTTATTATGTGTGAGCTGTCTTTCATATATTCTTTAAACAAATTATAGATTTCGTTAATATTAAGAGCAGTTAGTTCTTGGGAAACACAAATATAGTAATGTTTGGGATTTATTACTTTTACTTTAGCAACCTCTTTCTTTAATGAAGTTAATAAACTATTGAAGCTACTTTTGGCATAGTGTTTTACTTGTACGACTATATTTTTCTGTACCGCATCGTCAAGTAAGTCAATTCCACCATCCCTTCCTGGTGCAAAGTATCTTAATTTAACTCCTAACTTTCTACTTAGTATGTCTGCACTTAATCTTTCGAATTCTACATCACTTAGGTTAGTAAAATCGTACAAAAATTATCCCACCCTTATATATAATGAAATTTATTTATATCTATTTTAACTTTGCAATACCATAATTAATTTTACAATTTTTCAATAATTTATGATAGCTTTTCGAGGCAACTCTGGGAGTCCCGATTAAGATAATTAAAAAAAGATTTATCAATTTCTTATCTAATCCTGGGAATATTCTTCAAGTTTGTTCAGAGTAAGCTCATATTTAAATTAAGTATGTGAATAAATATATTTAAACTAACAAGTGCTTGTGCGGCCGAGCATAGGTCGTATCATATAGCGGGTGGGATTCCCGTCGAGTAAGAACTAGCCATTCGCTCGTAGCGAGTCTTGGAGGGCTAAAGGTAACTTTAGTCTTTAAGCGTAGACAGTTAGGTAGCGGGCCGAAAGCCAAATGGTTGAAGGGATTGAGCTCCATAATGTTAGTAAATCAAGAGGGCTGATGCCTTAAGCACAGCAGAAAGCTACATTTTATCGTTCGTTAAGGGCAAGAAGGATAAAACCTCTCTGGAGTCAGAGACCTTGGCACGTTATACATTGATATGATACGGCAACTCGGGAGACCCTACCGGTCTTTTCTTTTTAGAAGAGTATGGTGTACAAGCGATAACAAGCAAGGAAACCAAATGCCGATGTAGGGAGTCGGATAGCAGCGTAGTACCAATGAAGTTGGGTAATGCCGACGGAGGAAAGGCTAGCTACCAGTTATCGCCTTTACTAGGGACACATTTACTACACACAGAGGTAGGAATAATAAATGAAAACAAAACTACTAAGGATAGCAGAATTAGCAAAATCTGATCCTAAAATGAAATTTACATCTCTTGCACATTTATTAAATGATCAATCACTGATTCAATGTCACCAGGAGCTACCTAACAAGAAGGCAAGTGGGGTAAATGGTACAACTAAAGAGCAATACAGTGAAAATCTAAATGAAAACATAGAGAATTTAGTAAATAGGCTTAAAAGCAAAAGTTATCGTCCTGTTCCAGTAAGGAGAATGTATATTCCAAAGCTTAATTCAAACAAGAAAAGACCATTGGGAATACCGGAACATGAAGATAAGATTGTTCAAAGAGGCATTACTAAAATATTAAATACCATCTATGAAATTGATTTTCTAGACTGTTCATTTGGATTCCGTCCAAATCGTAACTGCCACGATGCTTTGAAAATACTGAACCACTATATTGAAAAGAGGTCAGTAAATTATGTAGTAGATGTAGATATAAAAGGATTCTTTGATAACGTTGACCACACATGGATGATGGAGTTCCTAAAACTGCGTATCGCTGACCCTAACTTACTAAGAAACATTGGTAGGTTTCTGAAAGGTGGATATATGGAGGAAGGTAAGAAATATAAAACAGACAAAGGCACACCGCAAGGTGGAGTAATATCTCCGATATTAGCCAATGTCTACCTCCATTATGTCCTTGACCTATGGTTCGAGAAAAGGGTTAGGAAACAGTGTAAGGGACAAGCATACATAGTGAGATATGCAGACGATTTAGTTTGTTGTTTTCAATATAAATGTGAAGCCGAGCAATTCTTCCATTCATTAAAGTTGAGATTAAAGAAGTTTAATCTAGAAATAGCTGAGGATAAAACCAAAATCATACCCTTTGGGCGGTTTGCGGAGCAAAATGCAAATCAACAGGGAAGAAGTAAACCGGCAACTTTTGACTTCCTTGGATTTACACACTATTGCGGTAGGAGTAAACAAGGGAAATTTCGAGTAAAACGGAGAACAAGCAGGAAGAAAGTCCAAGCTAAAATAAAAGAAATTAAAGAATGGTTGAAAATTAACAGAAATAAAGACATTCATATGATAATGGATAGATTTAAACGCTCACTAGTAGGTTATTACAACTACTATTGCATCACAGATAATACTCAAAGTGTAAACAAATTCAGAGACAAAATCGGGTACTTACTGTTTAAATGGCTCAATAGAAGAAGTCAAAGGAAATCATTTACTTGGGATAAATTCAGACTGTTTCTTAATAAATATCCATTACCTTACGCAAGAGTTAAGATTAATATATACGACTTAAGAAAAGAAATTAGCTATATTTTGTAAATGATGACTAGGAGGAGCCGTGTGCGTTAATAGCGCAAGCACGGTTCTGTGAGGGGGGAGGAGTACAATCTACCGCAAGGTAGAAAGGCTCCCTTCTACTCGACTAGTTTAAGAAGCTCCGGATTTCAATAAAAGAACTCGCCAATAAGTTGGTGAGTTTTGCTTTTTTATATGCCGATAAAGATGACAAAACGATTGTCATTTCGGCACAAATTATTAGAAAATAACTCAAAACGGAACCTTTTCCTATTAATTAGCTGTTTTTTATAAAATTTTATATTATTCTTCTTCCTTAAAATTATGAATGAATTTTACCGTGAAGTTGCATCAAGGTTAAAGGGGCTAAAAAAAGTTGATGGGTTAATGGATATTTCCCAAAAGAGCTCAAAACTTGATAAGAAGGGTAAGAGCGAAAATATTATTTTTTCAAATATGACAGTTCCTAGTCACATCAATCACCTAACTATAAATGTGTTTGCTGCAGCACAACAACATTTTAATGATTTTGTAGGATGCTTTCTGGATAAAGTAGTTGATCAAAAGAATGGTGTGCTAGTTTTTCCTAGTATTAAATCCAATACAAAAGTAAAAATTCATTTTTTTAATAAAGAGGTAGAATTGCGCTTTGTGTTTAAGGAATTGAAGAAGTCTCATCTACTATATTCTGATAAAAATTCAAAAATATCTGAAGTCACACAGGAGATTAATAGCTTATTGAATGACAAGATTCAAAATATCAATCTTTTTTTCATCCCAGATTACCAAAATCATAGAGATGATAAAAAGAGAGATCCAAAACAATTAATTCACATTGCCTTGAGGCAACTACACCAACAAGTACAATTTATTAACTATAGATACTTAGAAAAAATATTTGGAGTTTATCATCCTAATCGTGAGATTGATAAGCCTGCAAATAAATTACATCGCTTTCGAAGTGCTTTTCTAGATGGGTTAAGTAAAACAGGGATTCACCAACATATCGAAACAAAGTGGGAAGAAGATGTTGTCCAAATTGGGTTGGATATAATTAAGTTGGATAAAAATGAAATCTACTGCCTCACAAAACAAGAAAATGAAAATGTCTTTATTAAAGCGATTGGGCAAACAAGATGGTATCTTTATTCTGATTATCCAACATTTTGGGAGGATTTGCTTGAATTACCTTATCCTAAAAATGATAGGCAACAATGGGGAATTGACGGATTAGCAGCAGAAATTTGTAAAGAGAAGAAACATGTTCTTCTAACTATCTCAGCGAGTGTACGCCAAAAAGTACCCTTCTTACAAAATGGAGAAATATCATCTGGTAATCCATTTATGAAAATGGGGAATGTGACTCTAATTAGAACAGATCATTGGAGTGTACCTGATTATTATACAAGGGGAATAAAAAATAATGAGTGGGCAAATACACAAGTAGATGGTTTATTTAGTTTTAATGATTATATTGTTTTCAGCTTAGCTAGCCGTGGGGATCAAATTAAATCACAATTAGGAAAGTCCCGTTTGGATGAAGAAGAACAAACATTTTTCAAAAAGAAAAACTTAATTGAATTTCTTATTTTTAAAAGCAACCAAACAAAATTGTCAAATGAAGAAATATTACAATTTATCCATACGACCAGAAAACAAAATGTTTCATATGATTCCTACACAAATGAGCCACAAATTTTGTATTACATTGAGCAAATAGTAAATGATTACAAATAATCACCACACAAAAATGGAAGGTGCCTGGCACTTTAGTTGGCTCCAGGATGTCCGCAGAATATGCGATAGTATACCGCAAAAATGTCCGCCATTTTGAAGAGAGATCAACGTTGCGTGTCACCACTTCCACGACGATAAATTGCAGACAAAGGTACGAGGGGACAGGTACCTTGTCCCACCTCTTAAGGGAAAAGGGGATCTTGAAGTGATTGGGACTAGGACAGAGAATCTGTCCCTCTGTCCCCTCTAATTCAGGAATTATTAGTCTAGAAGGTTCGGATATCAGGTTTTAATCCCATATATGAACTATGTTATTACGAAATTCTTGACGATAAAAAACATTTTATAATTGTCTCCCTAAAGCTGTTAATTATGGTTTAACTCAAAGAAACTTATTAGAGTGAGCTATGTTTGAGGGGTAAGAAAGGATGAGCAATTACATTAAGTTACTTCTCTATTTACTTATGAAAAAAGCTATTCATAGTATATTTGTGTAGGTTAAAGAGTTTCCTAGCTGGTAATTCTATATTTTTATATAGACTTATCCATTATCCCTAATTGTAAAAAGAAGTATCAATATGGTAGTTTATTAACTTTATTAATATAGCTAATTTATCAAAAGTAAATGAGGTTTAATCATTAAACCGCTGGAAACACAAAAGTCCCACGAGAGCGGTTGAAACCGCTACCGTGGGATTTTCGTTCGCCTGTTGATCTTACCCTTGCTCTAATCTTGTATATTTTTCATGCAAACGTCTCTCAGAATCAGCCATGGAGTTATCATCATCAATTAATCCGTCAAGTTCTTCCTCTGATAATCCGATGCCTTCTAACCCTGCAAAATATGAGAATGGGTCGAAATCCCCAACAAAAGATTCGCAATAAGATAGTTCTTCCGCTAAATTATTGCCTAAGGAATCATGTGAAAAATGTTTAGCAATGACTCGTAAAATCGCTACAACCATTTCTTGACGGAACACTATACGCTCCTCCGGTGGAAGCGTTTGGAATAGCTCCATTGTGATATCGTTCATGGTAAGAATATTCTCAAAATATGTTTTATAACCTATATCGCTTTTGGCTTTTAAGAGGTAAGGATATTTTTCTGGTTTTATGAAAGAACGAGTAAGAGCGAGTAAATACTCATTTTCAATTTTGTCAGCTTTTTCATCATATGCACCTGACAGATAGTCTGGATGAACATCAAGGTATTTTGCAATCCTATCCAGCAAATCCGGCGGCATTTCCCCATCATCTAAACACCGACGTATTGTTTTTTCTGTACGTTCGATTTCCTCATAGGCTTCGCCGAGTTTCCTAATACTACAGTTTCTATGTTTTAATACTTCAATAAAACGCTCTTTGTTGACGGGTACTTTCCGAGCCTTTTTGTTACCCATTACCTTCTCCTCCCGATTTGCGGACATTTTTGCCAAAAATACCGCAGTCTGTCTTATTGATGGTGCGGACATTAATGGTTAAAATGATTGTAGCGAATGCGAACATAAACGTCTACTTTAGAATTATCAAAGGAGCGGAAAACTATGGCATGGAATTACGCAGAACTATCTAAAATGGCAAAGGAATGCGGTGGTCCCGAAAAACTTGTCGAACTACTGGTTAAGTCCGGAGAAAAAAAGATTTTTCCTTGGGTTGGTGTAGCTTTTGCCGGAGGTATTGCCCTTACAGTCGGTGTGCGAAAAATAATTGACTACTTGGCTCAGGAAAAAGCCATCTCAACCGCCGAAGTTGAATCAGCCAAAAAGGAACTTATACAAGGCATAAAGAATTACGATGTTACCCAAGCAGCTACTGAAAATGAGGTAATGCAAGAACCCGATGGCGAAACCGATGAAGCGATTGAGGCTAATTAAAGAGGGAGGGTATCCACATGGGATTAATGGATATTTCTAAAAGGAAAAGTTGGGAAGAAGAAAACGCATATACTGGTGAGACTCCACCTTGTCCACAATGCGGAGAACGTCTAACTAAGAAATACGTTTTTAGTGATATGTACTGCGCAAATTGCAGATATGGTTTAGATGATGACGACGATTTAGACGAAAGCGAATCTTTAAGCGTTTATGATGCCGCTCAAATCTGGGCTTCAAATGGAAAAGATGAAGATTACACTTTCGGCTACTCTGAAGAAGAGTTGGAAGATGCTCTGTAAAAAGTATAATCTAAAAACCGCAAAACGGATGCCGACAAAGCATCCGCTTTTCACTTGCTTTTTGATTAAGCTGTTATCTCTTTGTCATTCTCGAAAGTGAACAGTACATCAGTATCAAATATTTACGCCAATAGTCATTATAATGAAGTTCTGCATTAATTAATAAAAAATCTGCAGACACTCTTAAGAGATGATCTGCAGATATTGTGGGTAACTAAGTAATAGCTCTAAAAATAAAATTGTAGTGTGGAAACATTTTGGTAACATACCACAAATAATAAAAAAAAAATAATATTAATAAATAATTTTAAGTTGCTCGAGAATCCCTATAAATCAAGGACTTTCGACAACATATGTTATCAAAAAACACCTCGAAATAATACCATCCCTCTAACTTCAAAACTGCTTGAGCGGCGCGTGTCGTCGCTGCAAGGTTCAATTCCTAATGCAGTCCCACCAATACATAAAGTAACGCACATGGATTAATGTCTACTGTGCATTTTTTTGTTTTTAAAAAAATTCTGCACCTGATAAACCTTAGGCAACTATTAATATTTCAATTTTTTTCCCTTACTATTTGTAATAGGGATTCTGCTATATTTTTTAAATTTCTATGTACTCCAAAAAAATTTTTGCCAATAAAAAAATATTTTCCATTTATCCAAATTTTTGTTTCCATTACAATAGTAATAATAGACTACTTATGAGGATGAGTTGAGTGGATATAATCATGAAGAAAGTAGTGGAAGCCAACTATTTAACTGTGGATTCTGCTGCCCATTATCGAACGATCTTGCGTTATTTTTATCATCAGCATGAAAGAATGAGAGATTTTATAGCACCAGAGGAAATCTTGGAATATATGCGATCGATTCCCTTATTTACTGAATATCAGGAAGATCAGCTGCATCAGCACCTGGCCCAATTGGTGAAATGGAATAACCTGATTGCACGCCAAGATATGACGAGCGCAAAAACAGTTGAAGAATACAAGAAGAAGCGTTTTCGCTATCAATCAACACCTTATACGATTGAGATTGAAAGGATGCTAGTAGTCTTAGAAAAGAAAGTCGGCGACTCATTCCAGGGTTCACTTGAACGATCCCAATTTGACCGATTATTGCAGGCGTTAACGGTCCTACAAAAGGAATTGGATACAGACCTTAAGGAGAATCCGGAAGAGTATATGCGCATGTGGGAGGATGTGTTTCGTTATTTTCAAACGATTAGGACAAGCACAGCTGATTATATTGCTTATATCAACAGTGAGCAAACTGACCAACGAATGCAGACAGAGGCGTTTCTTGTTTATAAGAACCAATTTACTACCTATTTGCGGGATTTTATTGTTGCATTGCAAAAAACTTCGCTTCAAATCGGGCAACGGTTGCACGAGCTTACTCCCCAAAAACTATCTTTATTTTTTCAAAAATTAATTGAGCATCGAAAGGCGATTCCGAGGTTGGAAGATGTTAGTTCATCCACTGAAGAATGGCGGAGGGAATATGAAGAGTATTGGGCGTCGCTAAGGCATGGTTCCTGGGATCGAGCAACGGGCAGAGTGAATTGGAGATTCTCCAATCGCAGACGAATGAAATGATTCGTAGAATGACTAGATATGTTCAACGGATTGGAGAACGGCAGCAGCATTTTCGGAGCAGAAAAAATGATTATCTTCATTTAGCCAAGTGGTTTAACGGCTGCAGTTCATTAGATGAGGCTCATAAGCTTTCATCAGTAGTGTTTGGAGCGATGAGGATTCAGCATTTACAAATGGAAGAGGGAACGACCGATAACCTCCACTCGGATTCATGGGATGAAAAACCTGTAATGTTAATGATCAAGCCGCGGACGAATCATTATCGGCAAAGAACAAAGCCGGGCTCGATGACTTCGAATGAAGAAAAAAAGAAATGGCAAAGACAGCAATATTTGGAGGAACGACAGAAAGAGCGTGCTCTTATTGACCAATACACGACGGAAGGCATGATTCAATTATCGCAATTAACGAAAGTGGAGCCCTTTATTCGAAAAGTATTACTGGGATGGATTGGAAAATCAATGGCAAGTAAAGACGGTAAAGTAAAGACTGATTATGGACTGATTGTCAAGGTAACAATTGATAGGGAAAATTATATCTTACTAGAGTCAGATGACGGAAGACTGAAAATGCCAGATGCATTGTTCGAATTTAAAGAAGAAGGAGGTGGTACGGTTGAAGCAGGAGCAAAGTTTTGAATTTGATGAAAAGGCCATTCAAGGACTGGACCTATTATTCCATAACTATTGGATTCTGCGAACGGAACACCCGGATTGGTACCAGCTTGTGCGGGAGCGGGAGAAGGTTCTCAGGAAGTATGTGATGGAGAAATTCGGTTTGCGGCTGATTGTACATCAGCATTTTATTAAGCTGGAAAAAATACCTGTTGAACCGGAGCGCTGGATGGGGATTCATCATTTTCTGGAACCGATGGATTATGCGATTTTTTGCTGTGCCCTCTCGTTTTTAGAGGGAAAGTCTGTCGATGAGCAGTTCCTGCTGTCAGATTTATGCCAGGAGATTTTGGCAGATTATCCGGGGGATATCAAACTGGACTGGACCCTTTATATTCATCGGAAATCGCTGATTCGTGCGGTGAAAATTTTAATGGATTTTCAATTGATTCGTCAGATTGATGGGGATATCAATCGGTTTGACCATAATGAAGACCAGGAAGTTCTGTATGAAGCAACCCTATACAGCCGCTATTTCATGCGCTCTTATCCGGACGAATTTGTCAGCTATCAGAATTGGAAGGAGCTTTTGGAGAATGATTGGCGGCTGAATCAGGAGGATGAGCGTCGCAAGCGGGTGTACCGCAAGCTGTTCTTTTCCCCGGCCTGCATCGGATCGATCAGCAGGACCCTGACTTTTTGTATATTCGCAATTTCCGCAATCGTTTATCGGAGGATATCGAAAATCATAGTGATTATAAATTGCATGTGTTTAAAAATACTGCTTTTTTATCAGTCGCACAGCCACGACAATACCAGGAAATATATCCGAATACAAAAGCATCGACCGATATTATCCTTCAGCTTTCCAACTACCTTCATGAACATCTTGACACGTTTAGTCCAAAAGAAAATGGGGAGATCATCATGACTGAAGGGGGAATGAATAAGGTAATCGAAGCATTGAGAAAAGAATATGAGCAGGGCTGGTCGAAGTATTTTCGTGAGAAATCCAATAATGCCATCCGTCACGAAATAATTGAGGCGATGAAGGATTGGATGATGGTTGATGTAGAGGAAGAAAGTTCACTGATCAAATTAAAACCTTTGTTAGGGGTGCTGGCAGGGACATTCCCGGCGGATTTTGAAGGAGGAAACGATGATGAACAACAATAGTTGGGTGATGAATCGAGCGGGGTTGCTTAACTTTTGGTATTACGATAATGAAATTTTCCACTTTAATGACGGGAAATTATTATTAAGGGGCTCGAACGGTTCCGGTAAATCGGTAACGATGCAAAGTTTTTTACCGGTTTTACTCGACGGGAAAAAATCACCTGATCGGCTAGATCCTTTCGGTTCAAAAGCAAGGAGGATGGAGGATTACTTGCTTGGAGAGAAGGAAGTGGTCGATCGGGATGAACGGACAGGCTATCTTTTTATCGAATACAAAAAACAGGGTTCTGAACAATATATCACGACCGGGATCGGGATGCAGGCCAAACGCAATAAAGGGATTAAATCCTGGTATTTTCTCATAACGGATAATCGCAGAATCGGGAAGGATTTTTATCTTGCACAAAAGCACGTCGGTGAAAAAGTGCCTTTATCTGCAAAGGAATTGGAAAATCGGATTGGCCAGGGCGGCTATGTCGTCCATTCGCAGCGGGATTATATGGAGCTAGTAAATAAATATGTTTTTGGGTTCAATTCCATTGAGGCTTTTGACGATTTGATTAAACTCTTGATTCAATTGAGAAGCCCAAAGCTATCAAAGGATTTTAAACCAACAGTGATTTATGAAATCCTGGAATCAGCACTGCCTCCGTTAACCGATGATGAGCTACGTACTCTTTCCGACACGATTGAGAATATGGATCAGGCTGCCCAGCAATTGGAACAGCTGGAACGGGAATACGACTCAATTCAGAGACTTGAATTCACATATGATACTTACAACCAATATATTTTGGCAGAGCGCGCGCAACAATGGAAACGTGCCGGCCAAAAGAAAAAAGCAACAGTCAGGCAGGTCCAGGAATTGTCCAATCAATTTGAGACATTGGAACAAGAAATGGGCGGCCTAAAAAACGATTTACAAAAGTATCAACAACAAAAATTTGTAGCCGATCAAGAGAAAAGCTCGCTGCAAAAACATGAAGTTTGGTCGTTGGAGGAGGAGATGGCCAAAAAAGGAGACGACGCTGCCCAACTATTGAAAGAAGCTAATCGGCTACAGGAAAAGTGGGATGAACAAAATAAAAAATTGCATTCCAAATGGCGGGAAAAAGAAACGACTGAAGCGGAATTGTACCAGCATGAACAAAAAGCCAAGGAACTTCTGCAAGAACTGAACCGGGATGCGGATGAGGCTGCTTTTGATCAACATGAAGTAAACGTCGAAGATTTTACTCGTTCCCAAATGGAAGCCTTTGATTTTACCGTATGGCAAAAGGAAGCAAAGGAACACCATTCCTTATTGGTTTCATTGGAAAAGCTGGCGGAAGAAGCGGAGCGGTTAAGTAAGGAAGATACCCGCCTCCAGCGTGAATCGTCCGAAAAGAAAAAGGTGGTAGATGAACATAGTAAAGAACTTGACCATTTGCAGGAATGGTTCGACTCGCAGCAGCAACAATTGGAAAGTGATGTCTTTCTGTGGATGGAGGAGCATCCAAAACTGAATTATTCTGTAGACCTGCAGCAGGAAATCGCTCGGGCATTGCAAGGACTATATGAGAGGAACCGGTACGACCTCGTCCGTGATAAGCTGTATTCAGCAATCTATACTTATGAAAGTAAAGTCAGAACAGACCAGTCTTTAACAAACGAAAAATTAGCCATAAAGCAGGCTGAAATCAAGGAAACAGAAGAGGAACTTCTTAGAATCAAAACGCAGAAAATGCTAGAACCCGAAAGAGCAATTGGGACAGAAGAGCATCGCAGAAAGCTAAAGGATGAGGGATATGCCTTTGTCCCATTTTATGCCGCCGTCGAGTTTCAGGAACATGTAACAGAAGAGCAACGGGAGCGGATTGAAGGCGCCTTGAAAACGACCGGGGTGTTGGACAGCCTGATTACGAATCGTCCGTTTTCACCAGAACAGGATGCCGTCCTGGTGCCAGAGCCGCGCTTGCTTGGTTATACCCTAGCTGATTATTTGATGCCTGATTTGGACGAAGATAGTCCAATTTCAAAGGAAATGGTCGATGAAGTGCTCAGATCCATACCGCTTGAAAAAGATGGCAGCGGTTTTCATGTTGATGTGGATGGTTCGTATTCAGTCGGCTGTCTCGTGGGGCATGCTCCAAACGAAGGGGCTTCGAAATTCATCGGACGAGCATCACGCAAACGCCACCAGCGCGAGGAAATCCAAAGATGGACCGAAAAACTGCTTCAACTTCAAGACGAGCTAGGAGAACTAAATCGTAAACTGGGAGCATTTGAAACGGAACTCAAACTGATTGATAGCTGGAAAAAAGAAATGCCTAATGATGGTGAGTTATTGGGACTTTATGAAGAAATTACAAAGAAACAACAAGAGTTGGAAAAAGAGCAGGAACTGCTTGAAAAAATCGACACACAATGGAAACAGATTCATGAAAAATATGGACAGGTAAAAAGAGAGCTTCGCGACAAAGGAATTCATCTCAATATTTCATTAACCATTGAAGAAATCGGCACCTCATTAACCGCTGCAGGAAGCTATGTTGACTATTTGCATGAATTTAAAAATAATTCAATTCAAGTCTCTTATGCAAGAAAACAATTAAAATTTTTAGTGGACCAAATAGGCGAAATTGAAGAAGAAATGGATGCAGTCAAAGGGGAACAAAATCAAAAAAGCGATCAGCTTTCACAATTAAAAGCACTCATCCGATCGATTGAACAGCATTTGCAATTAAAAGGAATTGATGAGGTCAGGCAGCGGATTCGTGAAGTGCAGCACCTATTAAGTGAGGCTGAACAGCAAATCGACACCATTAAAGAAACCCTTCCAAATAAGAAGGCAGACCAAGAACGCTGCACCGAAAAGCTTACCTCTGCTAGGAAAGAGTTGCAATTCTGGTCAAACATGGATCAATTATGGGAGCAAATCGTAGGAAAAGAGATTGAAAGGGAATTTTTAATTGTTGATGCATCGGATGCTAATGGGATTTTGACGCAATATGAACAAGTGCTTTCAAAATATGACCGCTCCAAACTTTTGGAACAGCTCTCGAAAGTATTTATTAATGAACAGACCCATCTAACTGAATACAGGATGTTTGAGTATACAGAGGATGTACCGGCACCAGAATGGTTTATAGAGGATTATGGAGATCATTTTGAGCCGTTCAAAAATGAATGGCATCAGTTAAAAGGCAGAAGGACCATCCAATTGGAGTACCATGGGCAGCGGGTCAGTCCCTATTATGTTTCGAATGCATTAAAAAAAGAGACAGAAGACCAAAAAGGCTGGCTCGATGAGCAGGACCGTCAGCTGTATGAGGATATCATCTTGAATTCGGTGGGTATCATTCTTCGGAATCGGATCCAAAGAGCACAAAGCTGGGTGAAGCAAATGGATCAAATTATGGCTGATCGTGATAATTCATCGGGACTTATTTTCTCGATTGCTTGGAAGCCGCTTACAGCCGAATCAGAACAGGAGTTGGATACAAAGGATCTTGTTCAGCTCTTGCAACGGAATAGCAAATTTTTAAGTGAAGAGGATTTAAATCGAATTACAAAGCATTTCCAATCCCGGATTGCGAAGGCAAAAGAGCTTATACAGCTGCGGAATGAAGGTTCAACCCTACACCAGGTATTGAAAGAGGTGTTAGATTATCGGAAATGGTTTACCTTCGTGCTTTCCTACAGCCGGGTGAACGAACCCAAACGGGAATTGACCAACAACGCCTTCTTTAAATTTAGTGGTGGGGAAAAGGCAATGGCTATGTATATTCCTCTCTTTACTGCTGCGTACTCGCGCTATAAAGAAGCAGATGAAATGGCACCGTATATCATTTCTTTGGATGAAGCTTTTGCTGGAGTAGACGAAAACAACATCCGTGATATGTTCGAGGTAGTCGAACAGCTCGGCTTTAATTATATTATGAATTCTCAAGCTTTATGGGGAGACTATGATACGATTTCTAGTCTTTCCATCTGCGAATTGGTCCGTCCGAAAAATGCCGATTTTGTAACGGTAATCCGCTATGAATGGGATGGGAAACAAAGATCACTTGTAGTTGAAGATTATTTGCAGGTAAAGGAATTGGTCATGAATGAATAAAAAAATTCAGGTTTTCCAAAAAGAGCCTGGGTTTCTCAAACTATTTTCCATGTTTAAAGAGAAATACCGCTCGCTTGGAAGAGTCGGAGGCACAGTGAGCCTGAAAAATTTTAATCAAGCCGAAATTGAGTCCCTGGCCGGTTTTCTTGGTGTTTCAAAGGAGCAATTGCAACGGAAAGGGAGCGTCGCATTGGTTGATTTTGAAAAGGAACTGGCCAATACGGGATTTTCAGACTTTTCTTTGCTTCAGTTGCTCCAGGAAGTCTTACAGGAGACTATCTTTACAAAAAAAGAGGAGCTTGTGCACGAGCAAAAGGAAGAGGAATTATTTTTTGACTTCCTTAAACAGGAGATTTCATATTCATCACCATGGCTTGATTGGATCAGTTCGAAATCAACGGATACAAGATGGATTTGGTCGCTTTATAACCAGAACAAGACAAAACTCAGAGAACAACTAGTGACGGTGTCCAAAGCGTTTGAAGAGCTGCCACAACAAGGAGACTTTGAACGCCTTCCTTTCTTTTCTCAAAGAGTAACGGGAAATCCGCATTCCTTTGACAGCAACGAAGTGGAGGGAAGATTGCTTCTTCATTGCATGTATGTGGATCAAGTCCTTCATGGAAATAAAGACTTGGTTATGCCAAGGAATGTGGAGGAATTGAATGATTTATATGGAGGGTATGGACTGTTGCGAGATGATTTGTGGAATTTTGTAACATGCCAAGGGTTGCTTGCTTCCATTGGGGATATCCTTCACCCCGTATGGCAGGCAGCGGTTCATACACAAATGGTTATGAACCTGCCGATGAAAGAACTGACAAAAGTGGAGCGGGTTTGGCCGGCAAAGGGTCTGAAGGTTTGGATTGTGGAGAACTCAAGTGTATGCTCCACAATAATGGATGCTGTCCCTGATGCTCCTGTCATTTGTACTCATGGGCAGCTTCGAGTTGCAGGGTGGTTATTATTGGATAAGCTTGTGGAATCGGACTGTACCCTTTATTATTCGGGAGATTTAGACCCGGAAGGTATTGTCATTGCAGACCGGTTAAAAAAACGGTACAAAGACCGCATTGTTTTATGGAATATGGATATAAATGCATATAAGGCCAGCGTATCAAATGAGGATATTACAAACAGAATTTCCAAACTTGAAAGTGTTTCTTCGCCTGAATGGATGGAATTAATTTGCTTGATGAAGGACGTGAAGATGGCCGGATATCAAGAAGCAATTACCTCTAGTTTAATAAGTGAAATTAAACAAAATATCCATTGAGGCGTACTGATTAATTAAATTTAAAAGTGGTATCGAAATACTTTCCCTCTGCAAATTTTAGATGACAAATAATCTAGATGATTTTGAAAAAATCAGTTTTTATTTTATTTAAATTAGTGGATTTTACAAAGGTACAAGTGATTTCTTTAGAAAAATACTAGTGATACTCCTTGGTAAAAATTCATTAGATGGAGTTAAACTAGTGCAACAAGGAAAGCACTTTATACTGAAAAAAAGACCAGAAACTA
The DNA here is from genome assembly GCF_047237705.1 of Neobacillus canaveralius. NCBI lineage: Bacteria > Bacillati > Bacillota > Bacilli > Caryophanales > Bacillaceae > Neobacillus > Neobacillus canaveralius. Next base: position 2,776,094 of record NZ_JBDFLL010000001.1, read on the forward strand.
TTCTATTATTGGATATTTCCTGGCTTTTCTTATGTCTCATTTTATCATATCTGATAGAGGTGACAGGCACCATCCAAAAAAATGGATGGTGCCTGTCACCTTTTATGGATCCTTCTTGTTTGTTAAAATCCCTATAATATTTTTGTTTACTTGATTGTTTAAAAGGGGATATTCACCCATCAGGGTTTTTAAATAGAGGTTTGTTTAATTTTGATGCCGCAAGCGAATCTCCCGGCGGGGTTAAAGAGTTGGAAGCGCCCGAGTATACTCCGGAAACGGAAGAGTATAGAATCAATTCCTTGGTAATGAAATTGGTGACCCCTTCGTATGGAATATAAATAAAATGAACGAGCCTCCAATATTTGAATGTAGGCTCATTGATATTATTTAGAGCCCGCACTTTCAATTCTAGTATTACTAAGGAATGCCTACATCTAGCCGATCAAAAAATCTCAGGGAGGGATTGAATTGAATAAAGTTAAATTGAGTAAAACTGGAGAATTGTACATTCCTAAAACTCTTAGTAAAATATTAGATATTGAAGTAGGTGACAGGCTCAATATATTTATAGAAGGTAAAAAATAGTATTAACAAGTAGAGCAGGTTTTGAAAATGAAAATAAGTGTACTTATAATCAAAAAGGAACCATTCATATACCGGCAGAAATAAGAAGAATAAGTAATATCGATACCGATGTAGTTTTTACTATTTCTATTGATGAAAAGGAAAATCAGGTATGCCTTATTCCTGATTTAGGTTAAATGAGATTATGATGAGCTTTTAAAAAAGTGCCTATCACCGTCCGATTCCTGCCGAAAGAAATTCGAAAAGATTCGAGTAGTGACAGGCACCTTTATAAAGAGGTTTGGTTTAAGCGCATTCATGCCAACCATTCTTAAACAGAAAATAAAGGAAATGTATTAGTTGTTAAATCCACCAAATTCTTGAGGGAAGGGTGGATATTTTTATGCAAACGGAAAGGTTCAAGAAACACACAAATGCTCCACAAGATTCTTTTTTGCGGGCAGGTTAATCTAGTAAGCCAATTTTTACTTAAAGCGTATTTTCATTTTTAAAGAATTTTTTTGGTGTCACTCCGGTGTATTTTTTGAAAATCTTAGCAAAGTAGCTCTGGTCTGTGAAATTCAGTAAAGAACAAATATCAGAAAGAGAATAGGAAGAGAACGACATTAATTTTTTTGCTTCCTCAATTTTTGTTTTGTGGATATATTCACTTATTGATAGTCCTGTTTCCTTTTTAAATATTTTTGATAAATAGTTTGGCGTAAAATCCACTAATTCCGTCAAATCAGCCAGAGATATTTTTTCATAGATATGATTAACAATGTAATTACGACATAGAGAAATGGGCTTAGAATATTTTTCGTTTTGGCTGGCAAATACACGGTCTGCAAAATCTCCTAAAGCTTTTTGGCATAGTTTAAATATTTCATCACTATTGTTCAATTCCTCAAGCCGTTGAATAAACAAATCGCTTAAAGTATAGGCGATTTCATAATGGACACCCCCTAAAATCGCTGCTCTCGTTGCCAGGGCGATTGTAGAAATGGTTAAATTCTTATCATTTCTTAGCTGGCTCTTCTTTGATAGAGTCCCAAATCCATACTCTTCATAAATTTTTTGTAAATCATTTAAAACTTCCCTTTTGTTTCCTGTCTGTATACCATTCAATATTTTTTCCGAAGCCAAGAAGTCATGATGACTGGTAAATTGTTGGCGGTTTATAGAAATATTTAAATTAGGATTCTCTATTTGTATTGATTCAGTTTCCAGCTGCTTATTTTGAGAGATTACATTTTCAGTATCAAGAATCTTATGATAGACCATGTAATGAATCATTATTCCCGAACGGATTAACTCAAGATGTTTAATAATTGGCAATGATTGATAGTGTATATTAATTAAATCTTGCTCTAAAAAAAGACCCCAATCAATTAACATCCTTCTTAACCGATCGTCGCTAGGAGTAGTAAAAAGGGAGGGACCTCCGACAATAGCTCCCGTAAATGTATCATTGCTCTCTAAATTTACAATAATAAAATTTTCTAGTAAGTTTGTAGATTTAATAATAGGAAAATCAGATGGTTCATCCTTTTTAATAAGGCTTTGAAGGTAGATCTCTTTTTCCGGAGATAGAGGATTCTGGTGATAGCCAGTCGATGCTTCAAAAAGAACTTCTCCATTTGAATCCATTAGAAAAAAAGGAATCCCAAGATTTTCGTTCATTTGTTTACAAATAAACTCTAAATGATCTTTTTTAATAGAATTCATTTTAAATTCCTTTCAAAAGATGAAAACGCTATAATTTTTCTGAAAAAGTGCACAATCATCCTATTTTTATTAAAATACTACCATATTTTAATTAAATACTAAAATACAATAAAACTATAAAGAAAACGTTTTCTGATAGTAATAAATATTTTTACGGATTAATCATTAGGAGGAGGAAGCGAAATGGCTGAAAAGTTAGCTTCTATTAAAGGAAAAACTTCATTTGGAAGATTAGCGTTTGGTCTTGTATTTGGGAACATTTGTCTGTTGATTGCTTTGATGACACCAGGGATTATGCTCCTGCCTTTTAAGGTAATGGAGATAGATCCAAAAGGGTTTACGACATCCTATGGATTGATTACTGGTATTAGTGCATTATTTGCGTTAATAGCTCAGCCAGTGGGTGGTGCTATAAGTGACCGTACCAATATATCATTCGGACGTAGACGTACCTGGATTCTTATTGGTTCTCTCGGTGGCGGTTTATCACTTTTATGGATTGCTTCTGCCTCAACTGTTTGGCAAGTATTAATAGCAACATGCCTTACACAAATGTTCTTTAATTTTGCAGGTGTTGCTTTCAATGCCTTGATACCGGATCAGGTAAGCGTTGAAAAACAAGGAACCATTTCCGGGATTTATGGATTAGGAATGCCCATTGGTATGTTTGTTGGAATGGGGATTTTGACAACGATGAACGCTGCCCCATCATTCTCCAAATGGTTAGTGTTGCTAATTATTGGGATAGTTGGACCTTTCATTAGTGCTTTGTTTTTCATTCGTGAAGGTAAAGTTGAGATAGAAAAAGCGAAAGTAGAAAAACCTTCTATTAAGGAGCGCTTAAATCATTTTTATCCAAGCCCTCGTAAACACCCTGCTTTTACTTGGGCAATCATTTCGAAGTTTTTGTTAATGATGGGTTATTTTTCAGTAACATATCTATCCATTATGCTTGTAAGCCGATTGGGGTTTTCAACAGAAAAGGCTCAGAGCCTAATCGGTCCTATTAATATGCTTGGTCTTGTAGGATCAGCTTTGGCTAGCGTTTTAGGTGGCATTCTGTCCGATAAAATGAAAAAACAAAAACCATTTTTGATCATCTCGGCCATTATGATTATTGCCGGATTGCTAGTTCTTGCATTCATACCTAACTTAATCGCCGTTTTTGTAGGAGTTGTGATATTGAATTTAGCACTTGGTAGTTTTACTGCAGTTGATACCGCTTTAGTTTCTCGAATTCTACCAAATAAGTTGGATGCTTCAAAGGATTTTGGAATATTAAATATAGCTAATACTTTGCCTCAAACCATTATTCCAGCTTTGGCACCACTATTATTACATGTCGGTGGATGGATCTTCTTTTATCTTTTCTTGGTAGCTTGTGTAATCTTTTCGATTTTTGCAATCCGTGCATTACCGGAGATTGGGCAAAGTAATAACGTAACTGAGCTAGAAAATAAAGTATTAGCATAAAACGAAAGACCATCTTGATAAAGCTGGATAATGGAGAAATTCCATTTCCAGCTGTATTTCTTCTAACATTTAGGATTGTGGAGGTATAAAAGGTGAAGATAGGACATCTAAGAACAAACCAGATTACGAATCCATTAGGATTTGAATTTGAAAGATTGTGTTTATCGTGGATAACGGAAACAGGTGGGAGTAACTCTGTTTTTCAAAATTTTGCCCGTGTTGAGGTTGCTCTGGATTCTGACTTTAACCAAATTGTGTTTGATAGTGGCAAGAAACAAGATATTGATAGTTTATCTTATACTCCGGATATTGATTTAAAGCCGCGTACCCGCTACTTTTGGCGCGTTACGGTATGGGGAAATGCCGGTGATGTCGTAACCAGTGATGTTGCCTGGTTCGAAACAGCAAAAATGAATGAGCCATGGCAAGCCGAATGGATTACTCCTAGTTTAGGTAAAGAAATCCATCCATTAATTAGAAAGGAATTCCATTTGCCCTCCGAATTTGTATCCGCAAGAGCCTATATATGCGGAGTTGGATTATATGAACTTGAATTGAACGGGAAAATGGTAGGGGAAGAATATTTTGCCCCAGGATACAATGCATATGATTACTGGTTGCAATATCAAACCTATGATATTACAGATCTTCTAGTGAGTGGTGATAATGCGATTGGAATTACTCTGGGGAACGGCTGGTATAAAGGACGTTTCGGTTTTGAAGGCGGTTATCATGACTTGTATGGAGACAAATTTGCACTCATTGCTGAATTTATTGTCACACTTAAAGACGGAACAGAAGTCGTTATGACTTCTAATCAAGAATGGAAGTGTGCACCGTCCCCCATCCTTTTTAGTGGAATCTACGATGGAGAAATTTATGATGCCAATCTTAAAAGTAATAATTGGTCTTTAAGTGGCTTTAATGACAGTAAATGGTCACATGTTAGAAGCGCAGAAATGAACACCGAGAAACTTCAAGCCCGATTAAGTTTGCCTGTAAAGATAATGGAGGAAAGAAAGCCTGTTGGCATCATTCAAACACCAGCTGGTGAAACAGTTCTCGACTTTGGACAGATTATGACAGGCTGGGTTCGGTTTAGAGCCAATACAGCTAAAGGGACCAAACTTCATCTTCAATATGGTGAGATTCTTCAGGAAGGCAACTTTTATCGAGAAAACTTGCGAACAGCAAAAGCGGAACACATTTATATTTCAAATGGAAAACCATGTGAAGTACAACCTCATTTTACCTTCTTTGGATTCCGCTATGTAAAATTGAATGGTTTTACTGGCGAAGTAAATTTGGATGACTTTACGGGTTGTGTGATATACAGCGACCTTGAAGAGACTGGAAGGATTGAAACCTCTAACCCGTTAGTAAACAAGTTATTTCAAAATGCATTATGGGGGCAAAAAGGAAACTTCCTTGACGTTCCGACCGATTGCCCGCAGCGTGATGAACGCATGGGGTGGACGGGAGATGCTCAAGTATTCGCTCCTACTGCTTGTTACAATATGTATTCACCGGCATTTTATCGAAAGTATATGTATGACCTGTGGCAGGAACAGTTAAGAATAAACGGCTCGGTTCCTTTTACGGTACCTACGGTGAAACCAAAAGATGACAATGGTTTTATTAATGGTCATGGTTCTTCCGCCTGGGGGGATGCTGCTACCGTTATCCCATGGACGCTTTATCAAAATTATGGAGATAAAGAACTGCTGCGTAACCAGTTCGATACGATGAAAGATTGGGTCGATTACATCAAAAAAATCGACGATGAGACAGGTGGAAAAAGATTATGGATGACAGGGTTCCATTTTGGTGATTGGTTGGCACTTGATGGAAGAGATCCTCATAGCCCAATGGGAGGAACAGATTCTTATTATATTGCGTCTGCCTATTATTGCTATTCGGCACAACTGGTTGCAAAAGCCGCCAAGGTACTTGGGAAACACGAAATTGCAGAAGAATATAACAAACTTTCGAATGAAATAAAAGAAGCAATCATGAAGGAGTATTTTACACCAAATGGCAGAAGTGCCATTCATACACAAACCGCTATGATTGTGGCTCTTCATATGGACCTAATTCCGGAGGATTTTGTGGAGCGAGTCATTAACGATTTAAAAGCAAAGCTTCGTGAAGATAAGATGCATTTAACCACTGGCTTTGTAGGAACTCCGTATTTCTGTAACGTTTTATCAGAAAATGGTGCGAATGATTTTGCCTATTCTTTATTGCTAAATGAGGATTATCCAAGTTGGTTATATGGTGTGAAATTAGGTGCGACGACTATTTGGGAAAGATGGAACTCTGTTCTTTCAAATGGGAGTATTAGTGACACTGGTATGAACTCTCTTAATCACTACGCCTATGGTTCCATCGCACAATGGATGTACCAACAGATGTGTGGGATTAATCCAGTAGATGAAGCACCAGGTTTTAGAAAAATTAAATTTAGTCCAAAACCATACGGCAAATTAACCTATGCAAAGGCGAGTGTATTTTCCGCTTCAGGCTTAATTAACAGTGGATGGGAAATTAAAGAAGATGGTAGTTTATCGTTTTGTTTTACGATTCCATTTAATTCTACGGCAGAAGTCTTTTTGCCCGATGCATTGTTAAATAACATAAAGGTAAACAACGTTGGTATTTTGGACAGTGGTCTGGAGGCGGAACAACTGGAAAAAAATGTGCGTTGTGTGCTTGCACCAGGTAATTTTGTGTTTGAATATATGCCGAACAAAAATTATATTTTAACCTACAGTTCGGATACTAGTTTAAAAGAATTAATAGAGAATGAGAAAACGAAAAACATTTTAGTGCAACAACTACCGGGACTGGTTGAGCATGAATTGATTCAGCATTTTTCCGAATCAACTCTTAAAGAGTTAATCGGTGTACCTCTTTTTATTAATATCGTCACACCTGAGAAATTGAATCAAGTGGATCAAACACTTCTCTCTGTTCGAATGTAAGAACGGAAATAAATAGGAATTGGATGTAAAGGTTATGAGGAAAAAAGCGGTCATATTTGACTTGGATGGGGTCATTGTTACAACAGATGAGTTTCATTACCAAGCTTGGAATCAAATATCCGAGGAAGAGAATTTACATTTTAATAGAGAAATAAATGAAAAGCTTCGTGGTGTTAGCAGGAGTGAAAGTTTAAAAATAATCATTAAGTATTCCAAAAAGGATTTTAGCGAGTTTGGACAGGAACAATTAACAGAAAGAAAAAATGACATATACAAAAAGCTACTGACAACTATTAGTGCAAAGGATATTCTCCCAGGAGTATGTCCTTTGATAACAAAATTAAAAGAACAAGGGATTAAAATCGCGATTGGTTCTTCTAGTAAAAATGCAAAATATATCCTTGAAAAAATCGGGTTATTGAATTTATTTGATGTCGTAGCGGATGGGACCGATATCAAAAGAAGCAAGCCAGACCCGGAAGTTTTTTTACTTGCAGCAGAGCGATTAGGGATCAAAGCTGGCGACTGTGTAGTGGTGGAAGATGCCGAAGCAGGGATTGAAGCCGCTTTAACAGCTGGAATGAAGGCCGTAGGAGTCGGTTCAGCCGCATCCTATCCAGGAACAGAATTGGGCTCCTTGAGCTTAGAACAGATGAACATCAACGATATACTAAAATAGAAGAAAAGAGGTCATAATAATGAGTTTACAAGAGTCATCCTTAGATAAAATCAAGAGTCTAATTAATCTTAGAAAAAAACCCTTCAACTTAAAAGATCAAGATATAAAATGGGTCGAAACCACCATCTCCAATATGACCTTTGATGAAAAAGTAGGGCAGCTTTTTTGCCTGATTGCTTACTCTGATGATGAAAATTTATTAAAAATGATGGCGAACCATGCTAAACCTGGCGGCGTCATGCTTAGACCGATGCCAGCAAAATCCGCAGTAGATACAGTTCGTTTGCTTCAAGAAAATTCAAAAATACCACTCTTGATTCCTGCCAATTTAGAAGCTGGCGGAAATGGGATAGTACTTGAGGGCACTAAATTTGGTTCCCAAATGCAAGTTGCGGCAACAAATGATGATGAGATGGCTTATAAGCTTGGAGTGGTTTGCGGAAGAGAAGGTTCTGCCGTAGGCGGTAATTGGGCATTTGCACCGATTATTGATATTGATTACAATTTTCGAAATCCAATTACCAACACACGGACATTTGGTTCAGATCCAGAACGGGTTCGTCGAATGGGTGTAAACTACGTGAAAGGTGTCCAAGAAAATGGTGTAGCTGCTTCTATCAAGCATTTCCCAGGGGATGGTGTTGATGAGCGCGACCAACATCTAGTGACATCCATCAATGATTTATCTTGTGAAGAGTGGGATGCAACCTATGGGGCTGCATATAAGGCGGCAATTGATGAGGGTTCCTTGACTGTCATGATTGGTCACATTATGCAGCCGGCATATAGCAGAAAGTTTAACCCTGGTGTCGAAGACAAAGATTTACTTCCAGCATCGCTTTCATACGAGCTTACGACACAATTATTAAAGGAACAATTAGGTTTTAATGGTCTTGTTGTTTCTGATGCTTCTTCGATGGCAGGGTTGACGATCCCAATGCCTCGAGAACAAGTGGTTCCACAAGTGATTGCAGCAGGATGCGATATGTTCTTGTTTACGAGAAATCAACAAGAAGATTATGAATTTATGAAAAAAGGGATCGAAAATGGCGTAATAACAGAAGAGCGGTTATACGATGCCCTTACAAAGATTCTTGGACTAAAGGCAGCTCTTGGACTTCAAAAGAAACAAGAAGAAGGTACACTTCTCCCTTCATTAGATACGGCAATGAAAGTTATTGGAAACGTTGAACATAAAGAGTGGGCTTTAGAATGTGCAGATAAAGCTGTTACTCTTGTAAAAGAGGAAAAAGGCCTTCTGCCTCTTACACCATCAAAGCATAAAAGGGTGCTATTATATTCCATTGAATCGGGAGATGGCTTTTTCCAGTCCTCGTATAATGCAGCAGGTGAGTTCAAAAAATTATTGGAGAATGAAGGATTCGAAGTAGAACAATTTAATCCGCAAGCAGGATTTGAAGGGATAATGACTCCAGCTAATTCTTTCAAGGAAAAGTATGACTTAATTGTTTATATGGCAAATATGGCGACAAAAAGTAACCAAACTACAGTCAGAATTGAATGGGCACAACCAATGGGAGCAAATGTCCCAATCTTTATTACTTCTATACCAACTATTTTCATTTCTGTAGAAAATCCATATCACCTGCTAGATGTTCCAAGGGTTAAAACCTATATTAATGGTTATTCCTCTTCGGAGCCAGTTTTAAAATCAATTGTGGAGAAGTTATTGGGAAATTCAGATTTTAAAGGGTACAGTCCGGTAGATGCTTTTTGCGGCAGATGGGATACAAGGTTATAATTCGATTGTGCATGTCTCAAACGTGGCATTATAATTCATCAGCTTTAGTGTAGATGTTTATATGGAGACGATGATTGAGGACAGGAAAATGCTGTTCTGGTATGGTGGAAAGAGAGTTCATAGGAATTGCTTTTAAATTATTGTTGAGGAGACATCATTTGGTGTTTTCTTTTTTTTGTTCTTTAAATTGACTCTTTTGAGAAAGTTCGGCAACATTTCGACATTCATTGAATTCGTAAAATTTATCCCAATCTAGAAAAAGAGATAGGATATAAACCAAAAACAAGTATTAACGAAGGAATAGGAAATTTGTAGATTGGTATAAAGAGTTTATAAATAAGGATAGTGTAAAACATTGAGATTATTTTTTTAATAAAAGAACATTTTTGGGGTTTAAGATATAAATATTCGGGTATGAAATAATAAGTTGCTTTCCCCCAAATCCTTACTTTGCGACTAATTTTGACTATCTTATTGATAGTCCTTTTTTTAGACTTGTTGTGATTTAAAATATATATCGATTTATGTCACTAAGGTTAATGTAGAAAAAGTTATTTCATCTAATCATTTACCGATTAGAGAAACCAGAGACAGGAGGAGGGATACATAAGTAATAACGAATCGAAAGATTGTATAAATGGAGGAATAAAATGAATACTAGAATACCTATTTTAAAATTATATAACTATCTGTTTGTTTCCATTCAGTGGGAGCTTGATGATCAAACAGCATTACAATTTCAAGATTTATTGCTCCAAAGAATACATGAAACTGGTGCTAGGGGTGTGGTCATTGATTTAACATCTGTTGATATGATTGATTCGTTTATTGCAAAGGTTCTAGGCGATGTGATTAGTATGTCAAAAATGATGGGTGTAAAAGTTGTATTAACTGGTATCCAACCAGCTGTAGCGATTACGTTAGTTGAACTAGGGATTCATCTAAAAGATGTGGCAACAGCATTAGATTTAGAAAAGGGGTTAGAAATACTACAAAGGGAGTTGGGGGATTAGATCATGGGATACGAATCCTCTGTAAAAATATTATCAGAATGGGATATCGTTACAGCTAGACAGCGAGGTAGAAACATTGCTAAAGAGCTTGGATTTGGAACAGTTGACCAGACAAGAATCACCACTGTAATTTCTGAGTTGGCAAGAAATATTTATTTATATGCGGGCAAGGGAGAGATTTATTTCGAGCCTGTCAGTGCTCTTGAAAAAAGAGGTTTAAAAGTAATCGCTCTTGATCATGGCCCGGGAATCCAGAATATTAGGAGAGTGATGGAGGATGGATATTCCACATCTGGTGGCTTAGGGGCAGGTTTACCCGGGGTAAAACGTTTAATGGATGAATTTGATTTGACCTCAACACTTGGGAAAGGGACAACCATACAGGTAGTAAAATGGCTACGAGGGAGGTTTGGGTAAAAAATGGATTTCAAACCAATTTTAGAATCCAGTTATCGGGAAATACTTCGCAGGTATATAGAAGAATCTTCTGAAACAGCATTGTATCAAGGACAAATGTTCAGCAGGAAATCCATTACACAGCAGATATCCCCTGAAGAAATTATTAGTATCCATTGTAAAGTCTTAAAAGATCTATTTCCTGATATTAGAGAGGAAATTTTAGTTTCGTTTGATTTCCTTATTGAATTTATGATGAACTATGGACTAGCCTATCAAGAATATCAGAGTTTGAGGGACAAGCAGTTCGAAATTAAATCGGAAATTGAAATGGCTGCGAGCATCCAAGAAAACTTTTTAGAAACATCCATTCCGAAGCTGGATGAAGTTGATATTGGTGCCATTAGTGTTCCAGCGAAGAAAATAAATGGAGACTTTTATCGCTTTATTGAGGACGAAAAAAGTATTAGTATTGCCATTGCCGATGTAATAGGCAAAGGAATACCTGCAGCACTTTGTATGTCTATGATTATGTTTGGAATGGATAGTTTACCAATGTCCATAAATAATCCAAATGATGTGTTATCAAATTTAAATAGAGTCGTAGAAAATAATCTTGATTCAAGTATGTTTATTACTATGTTTTACGGAAAATATGATTACAGTAATCATACATTTACATATTCTGCTGCAGGGCATGAACAAGGGTTCTATTATCATGCGTCTTCTCAATCCTTTGAGGACCTTACAACAAGAGGCATGGTGTTAGGTCCTCAAAGGGATATTACATATGAGCAATTTGAAAAGAAGGTTAAACCCGGAGACATGATTGTTATGTTATCTGATGGTGTGACTGAATCAAGGACAGAAAAGGGATTTATTGAACGATCTATAATAACTGATTTAATTCAAACCTATATGCATTTGTCCGCACAAGAAATGGTGGAGAACATTTATCGTGATATCGAGAGATTACAGAATTTCGAGATAAGGGATGATTTTACGCTAATAATTTTTAAAAGGATATAAAAGATGTTGAATACATCATATTGAGCATAGAAGCATATCAAAGAGTAACCAAAAACCTATGAAAGGCACGTGTAAAGATGCAGGGTAAAAAAATGCTTGAACGAGGCATTAATCAACATATTCAGGCAATTGCCTATCAAATTCCGAAGGAAGGTAATGTATTTAACGGGGATAGCATTTATATGAAAGTAACGGACGATTACTTTATTTGTGCGGTTGCCGACGGTTTAGGCAGTGGGGAGTATGCGTATTATTCGTCGGATGCAGTCCGCAAGGAAGTGGAAAAAAACCATGATAAAGAGGTAGAGGTATTAATCGATAATTGCAATCAGGTCCTCAAGGATAAAAGAGGTGTCACTCTGTCCATTTTAAAGGCACATTTTTTACAGAAGACTTTCACCTATAGCTCGGTGGGAAACATTCAGTTTGTTCTTTCTTGCCCCTCTGGAAAGTTTATCTATCCACTGCCTATCCTGGGATATTTATCGGGGAGGCCCCAAAAATACCGATGCGAAACATTTTCTTATGAAAAGGGATCAAAATTTATTATTCATACGGATGGTCTTGCCTTTCCTGGTATAAAATCATTAGCAAGCTCCTCTAGTTCGATTGAAGAGATCTCTAACTATTTAGATAACCATGCAAAAACAGGGAAGGACGACCTGACTTATATTGTAGGTCAACTTTTTTAAACACTAAGGAGGGTTAAAAATTGCAAACATTCTATGATACTAAAAATATATCACAATATATTAATCATAATAAGCAGGAATTTCAGGAGAAACTATTATCGGAGGCTGTCAATGTGGCCACTAATATTGAGAGTATCTTAAAAGAGGGAAATATTGATTTATTAAAAAATGCTCAAAAGCTCGTTCTTTATGTAGTGGAGGATAGAAACGAAGAACTCATTGCTTTCGCTAATGAAGAAGGCATTGCTTGGGCGAAATATTCATTAACTGTTGCGTTTAAATTAGAATGGGTACATGCTATTAGACGTACTTTATGGTATTTTATCAAGAAATATGAACAAATAAATGAGAATGTTAATTTTGCAGACAATTTTTTCGAATTGGAACAAAAAGTTAATGATGGGATTGATGAGTTTTTAAACACGTTCTTTATTAGTTATTCACAATATAAAGATGAATTAATCCTTTCACAAAGGAAATTAGTCGAACATCTTTCGGTACCGATCATACCAGTCAGCCAAACGGTAGCTGTATTGCCGTTGATTGGTACATTCGATGCTTATCGTATGCATATTATTGAAGAAAAGGTATTAACAGACATTGCAAAGTTAAGGATTCTGACATTAATTATTGACTTGTCAGGAATATCAGACATGGACGAAGTAACCATTGCTCATTTTCAAAATGTGTTGATTGGTATCACGCTGATGGGAGCTAAATCAGTCATAACTGGATTACGCCCAGAACTTGTTAGACAAATGGTTCATTTAGGGATCGATCTTACTAGTTATTCAGAAACAAAGGCAACCTTACAGCAAACATTGAATAATTATCTTGGTTAACCTTCAAATATGTAAAAATTCCTGAGAAGGTTCACTTTCCAGGAATTTTTAAGATTCTATGGAATTATGCTGTTTTTTAAACTTTACCGTTAAGGGATTATATATAACCAATCTCTAAGGTATCTAAATAACATTTTTAATCTGTTTTATATAGAAATAGCGGACGATAAAGAAGTAGATATTTTGTATAACTAAGAAAACGCCTAGCACCATTACGGATTCCTTAACTAGATTAAAGGAAAATAGATTGGATAATGCTGTTAACGCCACAGCTCCATGGACAAGTGCCACGATGATGGGGGCGAAAAAGAGAATGGCGGTTTGTCTGTTTAATACCTTCTTTAACTCTTTCACCGTTAGACCCATTTTCGATATTGATGAAAATTTTTGCTTATCTTCATCTAAATCCATATATAGTCTGAAGTAAAGGAAGCTACCGGCTGAGACAAAAAAGACAATTCCGATAAATAATCCAACAAATAAAATCGGTCCGTAAAATTTCATGATTTGATAGATTTCGTATTCCACAGACATGATTTTAAACCGTTCTAAATGTTTATAAAGCTTTTCAGATGCAGCCATGATTCCAGCCTCACCATCTGTCACTTGCCAAGCATAAAAGCTTTGCACCTCTACTGGATTAGGAAGTTTTTCAAAGTCATGATCTGACACAATATAATAAGAATCTGTTGCTGGTAACGCTCTTGAGGAGATGACTTCATCTTCATTCGGCTTTAGTGTAACATCTGATTCCAATTTAATACTTTCATTTAACAGCTCACTTGTCTGCCCAAAATTGGTTCCTTCGAACTCGACAACGATTACCTGGCCATTGTTTACCTCTATTTGCTTTTCACTAATTAAAGAGGCAAAACGATTATAATCAGAACTACTTGTTATTAATATCGTATCATCTGCGATATCATAGTAGCGCATCTCCATTTGCTCACTGTCTGCCTCAATCTTTTCTTCTCTTAAAGTATCATTAATAAACTCCACGTCTTGAGTTACGGATTCTTTTTCAGAGGTTTTATAAGAAAATGTCGTAGCATTCACATTTTTAATGCTTGATGTTAGGACGGTTTGGAATCCAAATAAAGAGCCAATTGCACAGAATGCAACCGTCGAAACCATTGCGACCATAAAAAATGTACGGGCATTATCTTTCATTCGAAAGGCCAAATCGGAAAAGAGAAGCATATTGGTTTTAAACCAAAAAATAGATTCCTTTTTTCGTAATTTACCTAAGATGTAAACACTTAATTGAGTAAATAATAAATAGGTTCCAACCATGACAACTATAATGACGGGAAGCATTACAACCACCACGATTGTTCCCTTTGCAAGTAAGGCTGTTGTATAGCCAATAGCTAGCAGTAGGACTGCTGATAGCGTTAAAAATAGGTTCGCCTTTGGTTCGCCCTTGGAAATTTTATTTCCTTTAATCAACTCAATAAGCTTTTTACTGCGAAGTACATACGTAACAAATAAAGAGATTAAGAAAAACAAGACAATAAATGATGCAAAGGTCAAAATGATTGCCTGTGTTGGAAAATAAAAGGGTAATGCACTTTCAATAATGAGCACGTTCTCAGCAAGCAGGAGGATACCCTTTGCAAACACAACACCAAGGAATATCCCACCAAGTGTCGCAAAAAAACCAATCACCATATTTTCTAAAAACACCATAATGCGGATTTGTTTCATCGACATCCCCTGGATCATTAACAATCCAAATTCTCTTTTACGAGATTGTAAGAATGAGCTCATGGAATAAAGAATGAAGAAGAAAGAGAAGACGTAGATGATTCCGGCAGAGATGTTCATCCCTTTTGTAACACTTCCATTCATCTCATTTCCACTTAACGCTGGATGATTCGCAAATATAGAAAATGTAAAGAACACCATCACGGTAAATAAACTGCTAAGAAAATAGGCCGCATATAACCTTTTATTCCGGATGACGTTATTAAACGCGAATTGTCGAAAGGTCATGTGCGTCGCCTCCCATTAAAGAAAGTGTATCGATAATCTTTTGGAAAAAGGCTTGGCGGTTATCACCACGATGGATTTCAGAATAGAACTTTCCATCCCGAATAAACACGACCCTGTTACAATAGCTCGCAGCCTGTGCGTCATGCGTTACAAGCATCATCGTTGTCCGTTCCTTTTTATTAATAGACTCAAGCATTTCCATCACATCTCTTGATGACTTTGAATCAAGATTTCCTGTCGGTTCATCTGCTAACAATAGCTTCGGTCCATGAATCATTGCTCTTGCAACAGCTGCTCTTTGTGCCTGTCCTCCAGATATTTCGTAGGTGCGTTTTTTCATAATGGTGCTAATTCCTAGCTTTTCCGCGATTTCATTTGCCTTTTGCTTCATTTCATTCACTTTTTTCCCATCGAGTGTTAACGGAAGGACGATATTTTCTTCAACCGTTAAGGTATGAAGGAGATTAAAGTCCTGAAAGACGAACCCTAGCTCACGACGTCTAAATTGTGCTAATGCTTCCTTTTTTAATTGATGAGGATTATGCCCATTAATAAGAATATCTCCTGTCGTTGGCTCATCAATCGTTGCAATCATATTCAACAATGTTGTTTTTCCACTTCCAGATGGCCCCATAATCCCAACAAATTCACCTTCATTTATCATTAAATCAATATCTGTTAAAGCAGGGTAAGCAATTTTACCTTCGTAAATTTTACTTACTTGTTTTACTTTTAACATCACAAGTTCACCATTCCTTCCATACCAATTCCTTTAACTTGTGACTATTATATCCGTTGTTCCTTTGTTAAAAAAATCGATTTTTCTTTCACTTTCCTTACAGGGGTGTAATGTTTTGGGTCACACTAAAAATGATTCGAACGGTTGTGCCTTCTCCAGCCTTTGAATCAATCTCGATATGATGGTCAAGCTGCTGTGCGGCCTCATTCGTTAAGTACAGTCCCATTCCTGTTGATTCTCTAAATTTCCGGCCATTTTCTCCTGTAAAAAACGGTTCAAATACGCGATGCTTGTCACTCTCAGGTATTCCTACGCCAAAATCCTTTACCTCTAATACCGCTTCACCTTCTCTATCGTAAATCGACATGGAAATATTCTTGCTTTTACCCTTCGAATATTTAACTGCATTATTTATCAGTTGGGAAAGCATGAAGAACAGCCATTTTTCGTCGGTTTCGACTAGCATTCCGGCTTTTTCCTGAGTGAACTGAGGATAAACCTGATTTCGAATATAGAAGCGTTTGTTTTCATGATTCACATCACTGACCAGCTTTGCTAGTTCCACTGGTTTAATATGAAAATCCTGTTGAATGGACCTTAATCTCGCCATATAAAGAATGGTATTTAAACCGGTCTTCATTCGGTGTGTTTCCTCACGGATATTTGAGGAATCTGGTTCATCGAGGTTTTGAGCAATGAGCTCAATGACAGACAATGGCGTCTTCATTTGATGAACCCATTGATCCATAAATTTCATATGCTCGTTTTGTCTTGACTCTAATTTTTTGATTTGCTCCTGATAATGCTTATATTGATTCTTTAACAATCGATCAAGTGATTCAGAAATAGGTGTTTGTTCTGTTTTTTGCAGTGATTGATCCAATGACTCCAGTTCGCTTGTGAGTCGTTTGTAAAACAGACGGCGGCTATAATAATGATAGATTAAATATCCCCCAAGAAAAAAAAGACCGAGGAACACCGCATAAAGTGCAGGTAATAAATGGTGATAGCCATCTAGATAATAAATCGCGAGAATAACAAAAAATTGAATGATTTGGACACCAATGAGAAGAGCATGCTCCTTTAAAAATAGCTTCATCGATCCTCAGCCTTTAACCAGGAAATAGTTAAGCGATATCCTGCCCCTCTTACTGTCTCGACGGCTCCTTTAAGACCAACGCTCTCCATTTTTTTACGGACTCGAGTAATGTTTACATTCAATGTGTTTTCATCGACATAGACTTGCTCATCCCATAATTTTTCAAGTAAATCCTCACGTCCAGCTACACGGGGATATCGATCGATTAAGCATTCAATCAGTTCAGCTTCTTTTTTGGATAGGGTAATATTGTCTTTTTTATAAGATAACTCCAGCCTTTCGGGAAAAAGCTTTAACCCTTCTATTTCCAACACACGCTCCTGAGCTTGCGCCGCATATTCTCCATATGCTCGACGAAGTTGACTGCGAATTTTCGCTAGGACAATTTCCGGATGAAACGGTTTTGTAATAAAATCGTCGCCACCATTTTCTAACGCCATGACCTGATCCATTTCACCAACTCTTGCCGAGATGAAAATAACGGGACAAATCGATTGCTTGCGTATTTGACGACACCAATAATAGCCATCATAGCTAGGTAAATTAATATCTAATAAAACCAGGTCTGGTTTACACTTCTGAAAATCCTCCATGACTCGATCGAAATCAGCCACAATGAACGATTCATATCCGTATTTATTTATGTAGGATTGCAGATGTTCAGCAATTTTAGGGTCATCCTCAATAATAAAAATCTTTTGCACATTGCCCACTCCTTTCCCTGTGCCATTATCCCATATCCTTTTAAAAAAGAACAAACAAAACCTTACATACGTAGCGGACTCTATGCAAATGCTCACTTAAATAATAGGGGGCAAAAGAGTGGAAATTTTTATTATATTTCCAATAATTGTCTTTTTGTGATATAATGAAATTAACATTATTTGAATTTTAAAATAATTAAGTGAAAGGGGTATTTTTATGTCAAGTATCGCTTACTTATTTTGGGGCCTTTTAGGAGGAATCATACTTTTCGGAGTATTTGTCGATAAATTTTTTCGAAACAAAGTAAATTTTAATGATACAGAACACATCAAATCAGCTAACCAACAATTAAGCGAAAATGCTTCTTTGAACAATAAGAGTACAAATGAAATTACTGGATCATTTATACCATAATTCTTTGGGGTGTGATTTTCACTTAATAATCTCATCAACCAATATTGGAATAAAAAATATACAGAAAAAGAGTCCATCAAATTATTTGATGGACTCTTTTGTAAAAGTTTCCCAGGACAGAATTTAACATTTTCCCTTAGCGAATATAGAAAGACAATCATTTGGCAGATCCCAAGAGGAAGGGGATACTAAGGTCTTATTGATGGAGGGGAAATTTTGAAAATAAGACATTTCATTTTCGTTAGTGCGTATGTAGTAATCTTCATTTTATTTACCCATCTCTCATTACAAAATTTAATGGGCTCTACAACACAACTTACTTTTCCGAACTTCCAATTTATAATAACCCTTATTTTTATGATTGCTATAAGTGTAGTTTTTGGAGTATCAGTAAAGAAATTTATTAACAAAACAGCCAATGGAAACAAGAATCTAGAAACTAATTTGAAAATGACTTTTGTTATCGGTACGGTAATTTCTTTAGTGTTATTATTAGGATTTTATATAAATGTTTAATTCAAAGGTTGGTGAATAATGGGATTAATAAGATTTGTCCTTATCTGTATCATCTTGAATAAACTAAATGAGGGGGAATCGGTTTGAATTCGATTAGAAAAGCCTACGGATATATAACAAGAATTAAAGATGGCAAAATACAAGTATTAGTTTTTCAACATCCATTAACCGAAGCAGGGATACAGATCCCTAAAGGGACAGTGAATGTCGAAGAAGACACTTATAATGCAGTTATTATGGAAATTGCAGAAGAAACAGGATTTAAGGTTTTGAGTTGAGAATCTAATTGCAGAAGATTATTGGGAATATGATGATGGTGATATACATAATAGACTTTTTTACAAGATATATGTATCAAGTGTTCCAGATGAATGGGATTATGAACCAACAGGTGGAGGGGATGAAGAAGGACTAAGCTTGGGTGCGGTTCTAAACAACACAACAAATAGTAATAGTAAAATGATAATAATAAACTTAAAACTACACATAAAATACCCTGAGTTATTCAACGAGTCAGTTTAGGTGAAGAAGAGATGGTACAGTAAAAGGAAGAAGTAAAATGGCCCCGGCATGATAAAACCAGGGCCTGTTCGTATCTTATTTTTCCAATGATTGACCAGCCAGCCATTCCATCAGCGTGGTGGTGTTACCATCAATAATGTTTGAAACCTCGTTGTTGTACACATAGATCCAGGACCAGTGTCCATCGTATTCATATGGTGTACCGTCTGCTTTTTTGTACAGGCCAGTAGTATCGACCACATTATCGAAAAGAGACATTTGAACATCTTTTGCTCCGGCATCAATCAGGCGGTTGTAGGTTGGAACGACATACTTATTAACAGGCACAGTTGTATCTGTTTTAGCCGCAGTGAACCAGATCGGGAGGTCCTTCATGCTCTGAATGTCTTCGTCCGTTATAAGTGTATCATCTAAAGCCTCGCATACCGGGAATGCGGCCGCAAAGTATTCTGGATAATCGCGGATCATCAACATAGTCATATAGCCGCCATTTGAATCTCCACCAATAAGAATTCGATCAGTGTCGATGTCTTTATTGTTCGCTACATAATCTTTTATTAGTGACATGAGCGCATCTTCATATTTTGACGTTCCGTCTCCGAATCCTGTAAATCCGTCCATCCAGAAGGTAGGAGTTTGAGGAGCAAGCACATAGGCACCATCAAAATAGGCTTGAATTTCTTCGGAAGCAAAGTTTGCTGCCTTATTTCCGGATATCGCAATCGTTGGGTCTGTACCACCTTCACCCATGCCGTGGAGCCAGATGATTAACGG
This sequence comes from Neobacillus canaveralius, assembly GCF_047237705.1. NCBI lineage: Bacteria > Bacillati > Bacillota > Bacilli > Caryophanales > Bacillaceae > Neobacillus > Neobacillus canaveralius. Next base: position 2,796,020 of record NZ_JBDFLL010000001.1, read on the forward strand.
ATTCTTTTTGTTGTCTTTCGCAGGAGTATAATCCGCATAGGTTAACGTTACATCATCGTAGGTTGCTTCAGCGCTTTCGAAATCATCTACGAGTTCTCTTACTCCCCCAGTAAAAGTGTCAACAACCAATCCAGAAACCGTCCCTGCTGGTGTAAGAATGTCTTTTTGCTGGGTAATTGTGTAATCGCTGTCAACCCAGTTATTACGGAATGTTCCCAAATTGAAGTTCATTGGTGACCCTAAGGTAACAGCCGGACCAATTTCCATTTCCAGTACAGCATATTTTCCTGTTTGATCCACAAGGTTGCCATGTTTGTCAGCTACATAAGCGTTGGTGACTTTACGGATCCCTTCCTCTAACATAGGATTGGCTAGACTGCTGTCAACTCTTTGCACATGAACATTGAAGGTATCAGCTGTTACAGAATTTACAGGTACTGGCCTGCCCAAATCGACAATCACCTTCGTAATTGCTGGTCCCCAGTCTTCTATTTCAGTAACCGTCTGATAGGATACCGTCTGAGTTTTGACTTCCTTGGCTTGCACCCCTGCACTGAATGAAAGGGTGGTGCCCGTCGCTAAAGTACATAACAATGCCGTTTTAAAGTGTTTCTTGAATCTCTTTAACATGTTCCATTGCCTCCCGATTTTTAAATATAACGTGCTATCCGTTGAAAGCACTTACATATACTTTACTAGACTGCGTAGTTCAAATCCTGTCATTATTTAACCTGTTTATGGTCAAATCCTGACCAATTAAAAAATCATAGACTGATAGAGAGATCAAGTTTGTCTATAATTTCGATTGGATTTTTGATCTTTTCGATATTGTGAAGGCGTAAGCTGGTACACGGTCCTGAAGGCTCTAATATATGATTTTTCATTCGGAAAACCATGATTTAAGGCAATCTGGATGATAGGATGATCGGTATTCATCAAATCAGGGAACGATTTTTCCAGGCGGATTGCAGTAATATAGTTCAGTAACGTCATCCCCGTGTGCTTCATGAAAAATCGGGATAGATACTCTGGTGAAAAATTAAATTGATTTGATAGAAGTTCCAGGGATAAATTTTGCTGGTAGTTTTCTTTGATAAAATTTGTGATTATGGTCAGCCGTTCAATATATTTCCATGATTTGATTCTGCTGCTGCTCTTTTTCTTTATTTTAAAATGCTTTAATAAAAGATAAATTAGCTTATAGGTTAAGCTTGTTACTTTTATGTAGGCTAAAGGGTTATTTTCAGAATCAAGATAGGCATTGTTGATAGAATTCAAATTCTCGCGCAGCTCAGCAAACTCTCTTTTTTTCGGACCGTTTTGTTGATCAATCGAAATACAGTCAAACCCCACCTCGTCAATATCAGGATAAACGGCTTTTATAAATTCATAGGGAATAAAGAGCGTGAGTGCCTTTCTGTTCTGTCCCCTGTTGACCGAAAAGGAGTGTATGGCATTAGAGTTGATCACAACAATATCCCCCTCTCTTGATTCATACTCCTTCCCATCAATATAGATATTGTCAATCTTTCCAGAAAGAACATAGGAGATTTCTACACTTTCATGCCAATGCCTAGGGATGAATGCCTGATTATCTGAAGTATGGGTGATCAATTTAATGGGCAAATCCTCACGGAGTTTGATTAACTCATAGCTGTATTCCATTACTGCTGCTCCTGTCTGTTGTCATTTCTATTTCATTGTTCTAAATTATACGAATAATATAAGAAAGGGTCTATGAGTCTTGGTAACTAGTATTAGGCTAATCCATTTGGAGTACACAACTTTAGTGGAGATGTTTTAGAAAGTGAGGTTTTTCAGGAGTGAGAGTTTAATCACCTTAGCTAGTAAACTAGGAGAAAAAGATAGAAAGAAATAGAAAGGAGAGCTATATAGAGTAATTAAAAGGGGGAGAAGGTAACCGCAAAGGATTCTCTCCACCCCGAAATATTATTCTTATAAAGTAGATTCCCTTTCCAAATAAGAGGACTTTATTTTCGTTTTAGATATCTTCAGATTTCCCGCTATAATCCCGCCTAATATTAAAATAACTCCAAGCCATTGCGACGTACTTACCTGTTCTGATAAGACTAGCGCTGATAAGATAACAGCAATAGGAAGTTCAGCGGATGTTAAAATGGTACCAAGTCCTGGTCCAATATGTGGCATGCCGATGGTAAATAGAATTGGCGGCAATACTACTCCTAATAAACCAAGATACAATCCGTATGGTGCAATTTCCATTAAGACTGGTAATTGTAGTAACTCTGTTGGCGGACTTAGAAGGAAAACAGTAATCATGCCCCCCGTGGTAAATAGAGCACTTTTTTGCACAACGGGTGTATCTTTCTCCACACTACTGCTAAGAAAGATAAAAGTGGTATAGGTTAGTGCAGAAAGCATACCCCAAATGGTGCCTTGCCATGTCATTCCCCCGCTGCCTTCAGCGATAATTCCTGAAGCAAATATGGAACCAATCACCAGAATGCCAATTGAAACCACTTTTCCCATGGTTGGTTTCTTCTTATAAAAAAACCATTCAAATAAGCTGCCAATCCAGACAAATTGAAATAAAAAGATAATCGCAAGCGAAGCGTTAAGTGATTGCAGTGATTGGTAATAAAATAGACTGGTTAAACCAAGTGGAATTCCCGATAAAAGTAATTTGCCTATTTTCCGCAGCGTTAGTTTTTTCTTTTTCGAAAAGAGAGCTGCGATCCAGATTATTAGTGTCCCCATTAAGAGTTGACTTCCGGTTACCGCTGAGGAGGAAAATCCAGCTGAATAAGCTAACTTTACAAAAGTCGATAATGCACCGTAACAGCATCCCCCGAGTAAAACAAGTAGAGCGTAATGCCAATTTTTCATTATTAAAATACCCCTTTCATTCTATAAAACATAAAAAGCCACACAGCTATAGTAGCTGTGTGGCGAAAATAGAGATGTCTCTAGAAAAGTCCACTAACAAATTTTTTTGGATTCAATATTACTTTGTTTATTCTAAAGCGATTCATCTTGGATGTCAATCAACAACTTTTCCGGATCACTTCAATGAAATAATCAGTATCATACATCCAGCTCCTTTGGGCTACGATGTTGTAGGCGGCTCACAGTTGATATATTTACGTAATTTGCGCTAATGTTGCCAGATTTGTTCCGTTATCGATCAATACATTTACTTTAATAGCAAAATCAATTAAACTTCTTTTGTAAATTGTTATGAAAAAAGGAGATATTTTACTATGCATAAAATGCAAGATATTTTAGAAGCTAGAGATTTCATCATGAGTAAAACTGTCGATCGTCCAACGATTGGGATGATTTTAGGATCAGGATTAGGAACGCTTGCAGATGAAATTGAGAACCCTGTCACTATTCCTTATAGCGAGATTCCTCACTATGCAAAATCTGAAGCAGTCGGCCATGCAAACGAATTAGTAATAGGGGAATTAATGGGAAAAACGGTAGTGGCGATGAAGGGACGTTTTCATTATTATGAAGGCTTTACGTTAGATGAAGTCACTTTTCCTGTACGTGTAATGAAGGCGCTGGGTGTAGAGAATCTACTCATCACGAATGCATGCGGGGCAATCAATACAAGTTTCAACCCAGGAGATTTAATGTTAATTACGGATCATATTAATTTAGTTGGTACAAATCCATTGATTGGGCCAAATAATAATGAATTAGGAACCCGTTTCCCTGATGTTTCTCAAGTATATAATCGTGAATTGCGATCTATTGCCGCTAATGTAGCAAAAGAACAAAACATTACCTTACAAGAGGGCGTTTATGCTTGGTGGAGCGGGCCAGCATATGAAACTCCTGCTGAAATCCGTATGATTCGAACATTAGGAGCGGATGCAGTTGGGATGTCAACTGTCCCAGAGGCGATAGTAGCGATTCACGGAGGAATGAAAGTACTCGGTATATCCTGTTTAACCAATATGGCATGTGGGATTTTAGATCAACCATTAAGTCATGATGAAGTCATTGAAGTGGCGGCTTTGGTAAGAGAGAAATTTATCAACCTTGTTAAGGAAACCATTACAAGAATGTAATCATTGATTTATCATGCTGACTTTTTATCATCATGATAAAAAGTCAGCTGAAGATGAATGGATACTGGCAAAAATCTTAGATTATCTTTACTAGATTTATGCAACGAGTTTTAGACCGATGGCTGCACCTAAAATTATTGCAATACAAGCGATCCTTCTCCAATCTTTTGATTCGCGATAAATCATGATTCCTAAAAGTGCTCCACCGGCTGAGCCAATACCTGTCCATATCGCATATGCGGTCCCCATAGGTAGAGTTTTCATTGCGTAGGCAAGGAAAAGAAAACTAGCTCCAAATCCGAGAATTAATAGTAATAACGATTGCCAATTACGACTGTTATTCAATTTATTTATGGTAACAACACCAAATGCTTCACATAATCCTGCTAAAATTAAAGATATCCAAGCCATTAGGACTCATCTCCTTCTTGATTATCGTCTTTTGTTAATAACTTCAAGCCAAGAACACCAACTAGTAGTAGTGCTATCAACATGATTTTTTCCACCTTGATGGGTTCACCGAAGAATATAATTTCAGATATGACCGTTCCTGCTGTCCCTAATCCTACAAAAACTGCATATACCGTACCGACGGGAAGTTTCCTGCTAGCGATGATGATTAAGTAGAAACTCACCATAATCGAGATCACAGTTCCTGTCCAAGTCCAAAAGCCACTTGCATGTTTTAGGCCGATCACCCAAAATACTTCGAAAAATGCTCCAACAAACACTTTCATCCAATTTGCATTCATTACCTATTACCTCCATTAATTTTAAAAAACAAGGTTCTGTTAAAGTAAGAAGTTGATTTTTCTCATAAACAAAAAAACCTGAAAGACCACTGTTAAACAGTATCTCCCAGGCTTTTATCCTTCCGTGACACAGCAAAGCTGTGAGTTTTCTCTCGGTCCAGACCAACACAAGTATTGCGGAACCCTAGAAAACATTTACGTATACAATTATCATTAATTATATACTTATTTAAACTTTATTCAAAGGTAAAAGATATAAAAATATTCCCGTAGGAATTTTGTTACGATTATTCAAGCACCCGGATTTTAGAAAAGTCTTATTAAAAAAAGGGTTTTTAACAGTTTCCTAAATTGACGTGTGCCAACCGCATAAAAAGTCTCGATCACGCATAGCGAATCCAAAACCATATTTGAAAATTAATGATTGAAAAAATGGTTGTCCATTTGTCTGCTTGCAAATGCTTTTAAAAAGTGTTATGCTTTAGAAGAATTATTTTTGTTCGGTGTAAAGGATAGTATCAGATTAACTTTTCGTCTTGATGATCACTGAGTGCAAGGATAGTAATACATTGTGTGTAAAGCACAGCTGGAGGAAACAAAATGGAACAAGGTAAAGTAAAATGGTTTAATGCAGAAAAAGGTTTCGGATTTATCGAGCGTGAAGGCGGAGAAGACGTATTCGTTCATTTCTCAGCTATCCAAGGCGAAGGTTTCAAATCTTTAGACGAAGGTCAAGCAGTTACTTTTGACGTTGAGCAAGGTCAACGTGGAGCTCAAGCAGCTAACGTGCGTAAAGCTTAATAATTAAGAACAAACTAAAGCAGGCTCTTTTAGAGTCTGTTTTTTTAATTTATCCTTTTAAAAACAAGGAGCCCCACTCACGAATGAGTAGGGCACATGTAAACAAGTAAATCAAATGGTAAATTGAGTTTATCACATAATCACGAATTTTCCTAATTATCTTCGGATAACAAAAATGGTGAAGGATTAACCAATAGATATATCTAAAATTTGATTAAAAAGGAAGGACCCTTCAAAAAGGACCTTCCTTTAATTTTTATCACAAATCGTTAAGTTTTGTTTGGTTTTGTTGAGTTTTGAGGGATCCCAAAGTTGGCAAGTAAAATTAAGAGAGCATTTACCTACAGTAGAATTTGTTGAAGTAGATGAGAAAAATCGAGTTATTTCAAAGATTAAACGAGTAGATGCAGTCTTTATCAATACATCAGTTTTTGCTCATTCTTTCCCAATTTGTGGAAGTTCCATTTTTATAATATTTGCTTGTTAAACTAACGCACCCCGTTAGTTTAAGTGAAATAATTCACAAACTTATAGACAATTAAAAAACTCCCTTTCAATATTTAAAGGGTGTTATCAGGCTGATGTACCACTCGGGTTGACTGTTATTATAGACCTCTTATTAAAACTTTAATTTAGAGATATTGAAAAACGTATTTTCTATTGCTTACTTTGCAAAAAAAACAGCTCACATACATAAGCAAGTGATTATGTATGTGAGCTTTATTATTTTTCTGATTTATTAAAAATCTGAGTGGGGTTGCTCTTGTTTGTTTGGAATAGCCAATGCCAAGCTATCGTTCAGGCCATATACGGGATTATCTATGATTTTCAACACAAGTTCTGCCACACTTTGTCTTGAAACATAATCTCCATAGAATTTTTGATATCTTGTTGTTACTGTATAATTAATTTCTTCGTTGTCGTTAAGCCAAGGAAGGCGAAGTATAGTGTAATCCAAGCCTGAATTAACAAGCAATTTTTCGGAGTTGACTATTTCCGTAAACACATAATCAATTGCATCTCTGTTCATTCGACCAAACTCGCCCTGCACTTCATCATATATTCCAATGGCATTGCTTGAAATTACTCTTTTGACATTGTTGTTAAGCATTGCTTGTATAACATTTACGGTTATACTGTTATCGTGGGTTATATCAACATTTGACACATATACCAAATCCTGCCCCTGCATAGCCTGATTTACAACATCAAAATCTTCAATATCACCTTCAATGATATTTACACGAGGTTGGTCAGATAAATGAACTAAGCGTTTACTGTTTCTTAAGACTAAAGTTAAATTAATATTGTCAAATTTTGGAGCTGACAATAAGCGTTGCTCTACAATTCTCGCAATTCGACCATTTGCAGCTAAGATTAACACATTCATTCTGACAACTCCTTTTCTCTCTTGGTTTATGAAATCCATTTTACTACTTTGTAATTTATAAAGCTTTTGTTACATACTTCAACCATAGCCCACCATCAACCATTCTTTAAAATGAAGAAATACTGCCCCAAAAATGTAAATGGGGCAGTTTAAAAAAGATTCTACTTTAAATTCTCGATAAAGAATGATTCTAATTTTTCAAATGGGATGAGGTCTGTTCTGTCGTACAAATCGATATGTCTTGCATCTTTGACAACAACCAATTCCTTTGGTTCAGCAGCCATCTTAAAAGCATCTTCAGTAAAATAACGTGAATGTGCATTTTCACCCATGACAAACAAAATCGGTCTTGGTGAAATGGATTCGAGATCAGTAAGTAAAGGGAAGTTAATAAAAGACATATTACTTGTAAGTGTGAATGCACCTATTGAATTGGGATGCTGTCCACGAGGTGTTAGATAAAATTCATAAATTTCACTTGTAATAGGGTCTAATCCTTCTGGGATTTCGTCAGGGAATGTTGGACCCAACTGAGGAGTCCCATTTTCAAAATCCTTCCAGCGTTGCTCGCCAAGGTGTTTAAGGAATTCCTTACGTTGTTCATTGGTCATACTATCTTGCCATCCGTTTCGTACATAGCGACTTATTTCGTACATGTTTGCGGTGGCGACCGCCTTGATGCGAGGATCAACCTTCGCAGCAGAAAGAACAAATCCGCCACTGCCACAGATGCCGATTGCACCAATTTTATTTCTATCGACATATGAACGAGTACCTACATAATCAACGGCTGCACTGAAATCTTCTACAAATGAATCAGGTGAAGAAACGTGACGAGGTTCTCCGCTGCTTTCTCCGTTGTATGCTGGGTCAAATGCAAGAGCTACAAATCCACGTTCCGCCAAATTTTGTGCATAAATACCAGAACCTTGTTCTTTTACCCCACCATAGGGTCCGCCGATAATAACGGCTGGATATTTCTTTGAATCGTCCAAATCCTTTGGCAAATAAAGATCTGCCGAAACTTTAATTCCGTATCTATTCTTATATGAAACTGATTCCCTTGTTACTTTCTCGCTTAACTTAAAAATATAATGTGACATTTTTAAAGCACCCTTTCTAATTTTGAGAGCACCAATTGATTAGTCAACTGGTGTCGTTTATAATTATTGTCGTTTATAATTATAGATAAACAATAAATCATTTCTTATAGACATAAATCGTTGATTTCATTGGATTTGTCGGCTATTCAACAAATTCATGCAAATATACCGGAATATTTAATTTGAATGAGAACATCATGCGGCTGAAGTTCTCTCCGTTTGATCTCGGTCAGTTTGAACGGACCTTCTTGATTGAATAAAGCACGCGCATTAGCAGTAATCATATCTCTATTTGTGACATTTTTTTAACAACCTCTCTTCTTCTATTTTTTGTAGTAAAGGAATCACATTTCATAGGATAATCCTTAGAGTTAACTCTAAGTCAAGCGGTCGGTTTATTTTTTTTTACTTTTTTTTGTCCTCTATAACATGTAGTTTACCTACTTAAACTGCTATCTTTATAATCATCACATCATCTGTCGCCCAGGTGTCTTTCAGTTTGCTCTTATAAGTCAATCCTGGCAATCCGCTCCTGCTGTGGTAAACTATATGTTAGAGTTAACTTTAAGTATTGAACTAAAGAATGGGGATACGTAATGAAGAAATATTCCATAAGCGAAGTTGCGAAACACTTTAATCTTACATCACACACTCTGCGTTACTACGATAAGGAAGGTTTGTTGCCTTTTGTCGAAAGAACACCTAGTGGAATACGATTATTTAAAGAGTCAGATATGGGTGCGATCGAAATCATTGAGTGCCTAAAATCATCCGGGATGCCGATCAAAAAAATTAAAAATTTCATAGAGTGGTGTTCCGAGGGAGACTCTACTCTGCAGCAAAGATATGAGATGTTCCTCGAGCGGAAGGCTGCTGTAGAAGCTCAGATGGAAGAACTTAAAAGAACATTGGAAGTCATTGATTATAAATGCTCATATTACAAATCTGCATTGGATGCTGGAACGGAAGATATCCATAAAAGAGACAAGGAATAGGTTTCAGTTACTTAATGGACGACTTTCAAACAATCAAGCAGATATAATGTTGTTATTAGATCTTATCAAATCGGCAATAGTACCAAGTTCTTGTCCACCGACACTTGTGAAGCCTGGACCAATTGTACATATCCAACTCGGCAAAGGTTTAATGCCATTATTGGTGTCAATGCATGAGTGGGGATTAGAACATTTAAAGCATTTGATTGATCTTTGCGGGGAAACCAAAGGGAGCAAAGTAAATAATAGGAGTTCCTCATCATTCGGGTCTCATTGACGAGCTTTAATCCCAGCCGAGTTTCGCCGCCAGTGAGGGTTGCCACGGATTCATATGATGCTATGTTTTGCACTGTAGCTCTGCCCGACAGAATTACATTAAATAAACTCATTTTCATTAAAAGATCAGTGCATAACTTTCATAATATCCACCTTAAAAACTTGCTCGGAGACATAACTTCCCTCCAATACAATGTAGTCTACCCAAAGACTGGAAGTATCCTTATTAAACTAACCTGCTTCGTTAGTTGAACAAGCAGTAACGTTTATATCGTGAATCTAGATAACCTAATTGTATCATATGTTTCCATATTTTGTATTAAATTCCCTTTAATCATCAAGTCATTCTTAGTAATAGGATTCCTTTGATGTTGAATGGATTCTAACACCTGAAACCAAACAAGGTAATTATTCAGATAGTTTTTGAATGGCTTTAAGAATATCAGTTGCTCTCACGTTCATCACCAACTTTTATATAGGTAACCCTGTTATAGAACGTAAGTTCCTGAATCAAATTATCAACAACAGACTTTAACAGAGCCTTATGAAAAAATCATGAAAGAATTGAGTCAAATAAAAACACCATTATATTATTTAAATGGACAAAGTAATATAGAAAAAACAACAGTAGAAATCTATAAGTGGCTTATAGAATAAAAAGAAACTCTGTTCATAATAGAAGAGATAAATGATTATTATACTTAATGTGGCGTAGATATAAGTTAACTACTTTAACAAGCGCAACGAGTGTACAACTAACAATAAAAGGTTAAATAGTTATGAGGAATTACCTAACGTTCTACGAAAGAGGGATATGATGAAACTATCAGGGAATACAGTACTGATTACGGGCGGTGCGGCAGGAATCGGGTTTGCGTTTGCAGAGAGATTCATAAAAGCAGGCAATAAAGTCATTGTCTGCGGCAGACGCGAAGTAAAGCTCCAGGAAGCAAAGGAAAAATATCCTGAACTGATTACACGCGTTTGTGATGTCACCAAAGAATCTGATCGGATTGCTTTGTTCGACTGGATAACGAGCGAGCACCCCGATGTTAACGTACTGATAAACAACGCAGGCATACAGCAGCGCTACCATGTTCTTAAAACGAACGCGAAGGAAGAGTGGAGCTATTACAGTCAAGAAATAGCTTCTAACATTGAGGCGCCATTTCATTTTGCCATGCTATTTGCGCCGTACTTTGCCAATAAAGATTATGGTGCTATCCTTAATGTATCATCCGGTTTAGCTTTTACCCCAATGGCGATTGCGCCGATTTATTCAGCAACGAAAGCGGCGGTTCATTCATTTACGATGAGCTTACGGCATCAGCTTGAAGATACGTCCATTGAGGTGATCGAAGTTGCGCCGCCGGCAGTTAATACCGATTTAGGCGGAATTGGCCTGCATACCTTTGGCGCCCCTGTAGATGAATTTGCCGATGCGGTATTTAAAGGCCTTGAAGCAGGAAAAATCGAAATCGGATACGGACGTGCTGAAAAAGCGATGAGGATGTCCAGAGATGAAATTGATGAGACAGTAAAGACGATGTACAACAATATGAAAAACACAATTCTATAACGACTAAAGGAGCTACCCAGGGGGTAGCTCTTTATTGATAAACCATTCTATTTTAATAACTGTATCCAAGTATGATGCCTAGAAAAGTGTCATGGGACTGCTTTTCTCACCCAAGCCGAGTCTAAATTTTGCATATGTACAAACTTCAACACCCTGTAGTGCATAAGCTATTAAGACTCATTTAAAGGCAGGTGAATTTTATGCATTTTGGTCAATCCTGGCCGCAATGGCACCAGCAACATCCGCATGGTACTTGGCAGCAGCAACAGCATCATCAACAACAGCAACATCATCATCAGCAACAGTTTCCGCACGGCTCTTGGCAGCAGTGGCATCAGCACCATCCACATGGTACTTGGCAACAGTGGCAGCACCAGCACCATCCACAGCACCATCCACATATGCCATTCATCCCTTGGCACCAATGGCATCAGCAGCATCCTCATGGTTCCTGGCAGCAATGGCATCAAATGTATCAAAGGAAATAATGAAAGATTAGAGGCTGAAAATTCACAACCTAATATTTGAGGATTATCATCATACAATTTTGGGGGCGGTGCTTCAATAACGAAGGATCGCTTTTTTCTTATGAAGTCACGAAGCTGGCAGATTGTTGAACAAAACGAACTATAATGACTAAAGGAGCTACCTGTGGGGGTAGCTCTTTATTAATGAACCAATCTAATTTAGGATGTGGAAATAAAATAATTAATAACTTTTGGTATACTAATAACCCACTGTTAAAGATTATCTGTACTAATTCTTGGGGTTCCTGTTTCATTTGCCGCTGCTGCCTTAGCATTATCATTATGTCGATTGTTGTTATAATTATCTAAGTTACTGTTTCTTTCAATGGGTTTGGAAGTTTTCTTATTGTCAGCCACATTATCACCTCCTACCAATAATATGTCCAACTTTTACCATAAAAATAAAAAAGGTGGAAGCAAATTAAATATCTGCTATAAGTGCAAAAAACAGACTCGACGTGAGTCTGTTTTTTACTTTAAATTAAATGTCTAATGAATCAATTTATTTAATGTTGAAGTTAATTTATTGAATTAAAATCTATAATTTCATAAATAATTTTAAGTTTTTGTTTGAAAACAAAAAGATATGGTGTATGATATGTTTAAATAAAAAGAAAGGAGAACATTATGGCGTATCCTTTACTTACAACATGTCCTGTCTGCAGGAAAGCGCTTAAAATCACTAAGCTACAGTGTAACCATTGCCAGACAACGGTAGAAAATGAATTTGAAGTATCAAGCTTGGCGGCCCTAGGTCAGGAACAGCTGCATTTTATTGAGATTTTTCTTAAATGCCGTGGAAATATCAAAGAGGTCGAGAAGGAGCTCGGGATTTCCTATCCGACAGTCAGAGGGAAATTAGATGAAATTATCTCTGCTCTGGGATATTCCTCTCAAAAGAAACCGGAAGTCGATAAGAAAAAAATTGTATCTTTATTGGAAAAAGGCGAAATTACGGCAGAGGAAGCTATTCAGTTATTAAAAGAGGGGGAAGTATAATGAAGGACGAAATTTCGAGAGTCTTAACGCTGGTAGAAGAAGGTAAGATTGATAAGGAAAAAGCAAGTGAATTAATTACAATCTTACAAGGTAAAAATCAACCAGAGCTAGTGACAATAAAGAAAGAAGCCCCGTATGGAAATAAAATGCTAAAGGTTCGTGTGACCTCCCAAGAAGGTGATAATGTAAATGTGAATTTACCGATTAATCTGGTAAAGGCTGTTTTAAAAGTAGGCACCAATATTGCTGAAAAAATACCTGAGGCTGAAAAATATGTAAAAGATATTAACGTTGACCTGCTCATCGAAGCAATTGAAAACGAATTGGACGGAGAGATTGTTAACATCACTTCGGCCAATGGGGATAAAGTTTTTGTGGTAATTGAGTAGATTATGTTAAAAGTTAAGTTGAAGGTAAAAGATAAACGATTCTCCATTCCCGTTCCCTATGGAGTGTTAAATTTGGTCAGTTTAATTATTACATCAAAAAAGATAAATCGCTTAATAAACAAAGCGATTGAAAAGGATGGCAGCAAATTCATCTTCCCTGAGATTGAAAGAAAAGATTTGAAGCCGTTGCTGCAGGGATTACAAAAACACAGTGGAGTTATCCTGGTTGAAACGAAATTGAAGGATGGAACTGAGGTAGAAGTAAAGCTTTAATGAAAACTTTAAACCCATTTTCCACTACAGGATGCTTTTATTTTTATAATGAATAAACCGAAAATATGAAAGAGTTTATTCATTTCTTGCATATTTCCGGTTTTTTTACATTTTAAAAACATCTGAAGGATATACTATTTATTCAATATATTTAGAGAGAACCCCAAACACTTTTCGCTATGTTTATAACGTGCTTGATCTTATTCCATTGATCTTCCTCTGTTAAAATATTTCCTTCTTCTGTACTTGCAAAGCCACATTGCGGACTTAAAGCTAAGTTTTCTAAAGGTATAGACTGGCTTGCTTCATTAATCCGTGCTTTAATGGTGTCAACATTTTCAAGTTCCGGCAATTTTGAGGTGATTAATCCCAGAACAACAGTCAAGTCAGGGCGGTTAAAGCTTTTTAATGGTTCAAAATCACCAGAACGTTGATCATCGTATTCTAAGAATAGGCCATCTACATTTAATTCAGCGAAAATAGCATCTGAAATATGGTCATATCCTCCGCTTGTAATATAAGTAGATTTAAAATTTCCGCGGCAAATGTGCATTGTAATTAACAAATCATCCGGCTTGTCTGCAATAACGTCATTAATACACGCGACTCTAGTTTTGATGACATCCTGTACGTTTTTGCCTTCTTTTTCTACCACAGCTGTAATACGTTCTTCCGAGACAAAATCAATCCAAGAGGTATCATCTAATTGTAAGTAACGACAGCCTGCATCATAGAATGCTTGAATTGCCTTTCTGTAAGCAGCAACAGTATCGTTATAAAACTCCTCTTTATTGCCGTTATAATACTCATCACCTTGAATTCTAGTAAAAAGCATATTTGGGCTAGGAATAGAGAACTTCGCCACTTGGCTGCCATCCCCATATTCTTCAACCGCTTCTTTTAAAAATTGAAAGTGTTGTATCATATAATGGTGATCGAAGTCGACCTTACCAACGACTTTAATGGCATTATTTCTTGTTTTGGCACCTTTGAAGGCACTAACATATTGGCTTTCAAAGAATTCTACACCTTGAAGCCCGGCTAAAAAGTCCAAGTGCCACCAAGAACGTCGAAACTCACCATCCGTAATGGACTTAAGACCTACCTCGATTTGTTTTTGTACTAGTTTCGCGATTTCTTTATCCTCTACATCCTTTAGGTCTGCTTTATCAATCTCCCCGTTTGCAAAAGCCTTTCTTGCTGCTTTAATCGGTTCTGTTCTAAGGAAACTCCCTACATGATCTGCTTTAAAAGGAGCTTTAACTAGTGTTTTTGTCATCTATTATTACCTTCTTTCAATATTATAAAAAAACCCTCTTCTTAAAAAAAAGAAGAGGGGGAAGTCCATAACCAATCTCTTCTTATCTTCAAGCATTCACTACTGGAATTGGCACAGTACTATTAATTAGTCTGCTGCCGAGGCTTCATAGGGCCAGTCCCTCAACCTCTCTTGATAAGAGTATTCTTGCTTATTTAATTACCTGTTAAGTTACACGTATTCAGATAATCTGTCAACCAATAAAACCTACGATACCGCTTACTTTCATAAAAGCGAACAATATTAAATTTTAAAAATTAAACGTTCGTGTTTTGGTGAAAACATTTGCTTGAAATCGATAAAAATATGAGATATTATAATCAAAAGACAAACAATAAGGGGTTGTAGTAGGTGTTTGATACACATGCGAAAAAGGTAATGTTACTTGGTTCAGGCGAACTTGGAAAAGAGACGATCATTGAGGCTCAGCGTCTTGGACTGGAGACGATTGCAGTTGACCGTTATGAAAATGCTCCTGCTATGCAGGTGGCACACCGTTCTTATGTGGTGGACATGCTTGACGGAGAAGAACTTCGTAGAGTAATAGAAAGAGAGAAACCAGATTTGGTGGTTCCCGAAATCGAGGCGATTGCAACAGAAACACTAGTGGAACTTGAAAACGAAGGTTTTCGTATCGTACCGACAGCTAAAGCCGTGAACCTCACCATGGATAGGGAAGGAATTCGCCGATTGGCTAGTGAAGAACTAGGGCTTCAAACAGCGAAGTACGCATTTGCAGACACCCTTTATGAACTAAGGAAAGCCGTAGAGAAAATCGGAACTCCCTGTGTCATTAAACCGATTATGAGTTCTTCTGGTAAAGGACAAACCATTTGCCGTTCGATTGAGGATGTAGAATGCTCTTGGAATGAGGCGATTTCTGGTGGAAGAGGTAACAAAGCCCGAATCATTGTGGAGGAATTTATCCATTTTGATTCTGAAATTACCCTATTAACCGTTCGCTCTGTTTCTGGTACAACGTTCTGTGCTCCCATTGGGCATGTGCAAAAAGATGGTGATTATATAGAATCCTGGCAGCCGCATGCTATGTCAGAGGAACAAATCTTAGAGGCGCAGGATATCGCAAAAAAAATCACGGATGCGCTTGGTGGATACGGAGTTTTTGGTGTGGAATTATTTCTTTCAGCTCAAGGTGTCTATTTTAGTGAAGTTTCACCACGACCACATGATACGGGGATGGTAACAATGGCTACGCAGGATCTATCTGAATTCGCCTTACATGTAAGAGCTATTTTAGGATATCCGATTCCAGATGTTCAGCTAGTAAAATCGGGTGCAAGTCATACGATTAAGGCTGCAAAAGAAAGTAAGATTTACCACATATCTGGAATAGCAGAAACCTTATCGATCCCTCATACACAAGTTCGGGTATTTGGTAAACCAGAAACAAAAGTGGGACGACGTATGGCAGTAGTGTTAAGCAACGGGGAATCTGTCGATGAGGCTAGAGAAAGAGCGGAATTGGGAGCTTCTAAAATGACAGTGACCTATGAATAATTAGTCGTGGAATTATCGACAACAAGACCACAATTTGGAAAGAGGGATGGATGAATGCATACAAAAAATCGTTGGTTAATCGCGCTATCGGCGGTTGGCATACATATTTCAATTGGTTCGGTTTACGCCTGGAGTGTCTTCACAAAACCACTTCAACAAGAAATGGGCTGGGGGTTAAAGCAAATTTCCTTCACGTTTAGCTTGGCAATTCTTTTCTTAGGACTTTCTGCAGCTTTTTTAGGGCATTTTGTGGAGAAGTTTGGTCCGCGAGCAGCTGGAACACTAAGCGCAGTGTTTTTTGGGACTGGAGTAGCTGGGGCAGGTTTTGCTATTCAAATAGAATCATTGCTATTACTCTATTTATTTTATGGGATGATCGCTGGAATTGGGTTAGGCGTTGGATATATTACACCGGTTTCTACGCTGGTAAAATGGTTTCCTGACAGAAGGGGTCTTGCAACAGGACTAGCGATTATGGGATTTGGATTTGCTTCCTTAATCAGCAGTCCTGTTATGAATCATTTAATCGTGAATTATGGGATTTCCAACACCTTTTATTTACTTGGAGCGGCATACTTCATTATCATATTTTGTTCTGCACAATATCTTGCTCCACCGAAAGAAGGTTGGGTACCTAAGGGTATGGCAGCGGCAGGACAAAAATCAGGCGGTATGAAATTAAAAGAAGATTTGCGTCAGTTAACGGCAAATGAGGCAGTCAAAACAAGACAGTTTTGGGCATTATGGTTGATGTTATTTATCAATGTTACCTGTGGAATTGCGATTCTTTCGGTGGCATCGCCGATGGCTCAAGAGCTAGTAGGAATGACCGCAACTGGGGCTGCAACAATGGTAGGAATAATGGGGTTATTTAACGGCGGAGGAAGGATTGTTTGGGCGACCATCTCTGATTACATCGGAAGACCAAATGTCTACACACTATTCTTTGCTTTTCAAATTGTTGCCTTTTTTATGCTTCCAAATATAACAGTAGCTATTCTATTTTCTATAATCGTTTATATGATTATGACCTGTTATGGAGGAGGTTTTTCATCCATACCGGCATATATCGGCGATTTGTTTGGAACTAAGCAGCTTGGGGCTATTCATGGATATATTTTGACAGCATGGGCAGCAGCTGGTCTAGCGGGACCGATCTTTGTATCATGGGTTAGAGAAACAACCGGAAGCTATCAGGGGACATTAGTTATTTTTTCAGGAATCTTTATTGTCGCTCTAACGGTTTCACTGCTTATCCGTCTTGATATTAAGAAAATAAGGGCTATGAGTGAAAATCAAATGATGAAAAATGCGGGGAATTTTTAGAAAACGAAATTAGTTCTAGTTATATTAATGTTCGAAAAGCTGCCAATTCGGCAGCTTTTTATGTTTTATCAAAATATTAATAAATCGACCTGTCTCAAAGACCAATGAAGGTAAGATCCTTGAATACAGGAGGTTTCTATCATCTGAAGTAGTTACACCTACTTCGGTTTTTTATATACAAAAATTAAACGTTGTTCAAAAATAAAACATCATTCAAAAAAATGCTTGCAAAGTTAAAAAGGTGCTGTTAAATTATACTTAACACCAAATATTCAGATAATTAAATAAGGTTTAAAAACCGAACCTTGTTTAAAAAGATAATGTAAGCGGTTCCTTTGGTTTCTAATTCTATCAAAGCGGTGATCCTATGAAACTTTCAGAAAAGAAAATCCTCCGAAAGAAGGAACAAATTCTTCTTTCAGCCATTGAAATAGTGAATAGAAGAGGCTACAGTGGTGCAACCATGGAGGAAATTGCAGCCGAACTTTTAATGACAAAAGGGTCCCTCTATTATTATTTCAAAAATAAAAGTGATTTAATGTACCAATGTCATAACTTTGTCCTTTCCCAGGCAACAGAGGATTTGCGAGAAATTCTGAATACAGGGGAAGGAAGTGCAACAGAAGTTCTTGTGGAAATGATCTCTACCCACATGTTGTACGCAATTGAAGAGAAAGAAGTTTTCAATCTCATTATGGAGCCAAAGCGCTTTTATAATGAGGAGCAGCTTGACCTCGTGTTAAAGCTGAGAAAGGAATACGAAAGTTTATTCGACCAAATTATCAAAAGAGGAATCGCAAGTGGTGACTTCTGTGTAGAGGAACCTTCCATCGAGAGAATGATTATACTTGGGGCCATGAACTGGGTGCAGCAATGGTATAATCCAAATGGTCGGTTATTGAAAGAAGAAGTGATTGAAAAATACACAAAATCTATTTTAAAAATTTTAAAATAAGAGGGAGGTTCACCGTGTGATTCAAGAAGTGGAATTATTCGGAAGACAGTCGATTAAAGTCTTTGCAAACCGACCAAAGAATATCAACGATATCCTCAACATGCAGCTCGCTGCCAACAAACAAAAGGAGGCGATTGTAACAGAGGAAAGAACACTCACTTATGAAGAGCTAGAAAGATACTCAAGCATAATAGCTGCCAACCTTCAACGAAAATACAACATTCAAAAAGGAGACCGGGTTGCCACCATTATTGGTAATCGCTACCACTTTCCGCTCCTAGTCTTTGCTTGCGTTAAACTTGGAGCGATTATGGTCCCAGTCAATGTTAAATTATCACCCGATGAAATGGCATATATCTTAAGTCATTCTGAAGTTAAAGTCATTGTCAGTGATAGCCAATATGCAACACAACTCAGCCAAATAAAAGAGATTAATGAAAATGCTCTCCCAGAGAAGACAAATATCTTTCTCATAGATGGGGAGGATTCATTTGTCCACTTAATGGATAGTAGAAATTCAACTCCTGACCTTACCCCACTAGAAGAGGTTGATCCTGCCTTTATTTTATATACATCCGGGACAACCGGCAGGCCAAAAGGGGCCGTATTATCGCACATTGGAGTCATTCACAGCTTAATGAATTACCAATCGGTATTTAACACTAATTCCACTATGAAAACCTTGATT
Organism: Neobacillus canaveralius; assembly: GCF_047237705.1. Classification (NCBI taxonomy): domain Bacteria; kingdom Bacillati; phylum Bacillota; class Bacilli; order Caryophanales; family Bacillaceae; genus Neobacillus; species Neobacillus canaveralius. Next base: position 2,814,970 of record NZ_JBDFLL010000001.1, read on the forward strand.
GCAGTCCCGATGTTTCATGTTACTGGTTTAGTCGGTCAGCTCCTGCACATGGTCTATGTCGGCGGTACATCCTACAGCATGGAACGTTACCAAAATAAGAAATACATCGAACTCACCTTACAACACCGAATCAACTTCCTGTTCAACGTACCCACTATTTTCATCATGATGTCCACTGAAGAAGAATTCAAAAAACACACCTTTGATTTTGTCACGAAGGTTGCCTATGGCGGATCACCTATATACAAACAAACCTACCAAATACTCCAAAGTGCTTTTCCTAATGCTGAACTACATAATGCCTATGGCTCAACTGAAACATCATCTCCAGCTACGCTAATGCCAAGAGCTCATCCACCAGAAAAAGTCGCTTCCGTTGGCTTGGCGGTTCCAGTGGCGGATATCAAGATCATGAAAGGTGAGGGAGAAGAATGCAATGTTGGTGAAGTTGGCGAACTTTTCATTAAGGGGCCAATGGTCATTCAAGAGTATTGGCGAAATGAGGATGCTAATTTTAAGAGCTTCACTAATGGCTATTGGCAATCCGGTGACATTGGAACAATGGATGAGGAGGGATACTATTATATCCTCGATCGTAAAAAGGACATGATTAATCGTGGAGGAGAGAAAATTTTTTCCATTGAAGTTGAGGATGTCCTGAAGAAGCTTGAATCGATTCGCGAAGCAGCAGTTATCGGTGAACCTGATCCGATTTACGGGGAACGTGTGAAAGCATTCGTCGTTAGCGACCAACTGAAAGAAGTAGATATTCCTGCCATTCAAGGCCATTGTCAAACCTATCTTGCAAAATTCAAGGTTCCGGAGTTATTCGAATTCCTAGATGAACTGCCACGAAATGCTGCTGGAAAAATTCTGAAAAACAGTTTGAAAGAAAGAAGGGAACACGATGTTAAAAGAGCTGTCGAGTCAAGCTAAGCAACTACGAACACAACTTATTGAATTTATGGAGGAACATATTTATCGGAACGAGATGGTTTTTGAAGAAGAATTGAACCGTCAAGAAAATCGGTGGGAAATTCCCCCTATGATTGAAGAATTGAAGGAGAAAGCGAAAGCGCAAGGACTATGGAATTTATTCCTTCCGGATGAAGAATACGGCAGTGGACTTTCAAACTATGAGTATGCGCATCTATGCGAAATAATGGGACGTTCCCTGCTGGCACCGGAAATCTTTAACTGCAATGCCCCTGACACAGGAAATATGGAAGTTCTCATTAAGTACGGGACCGAAGAGCAAAAGAAGCAGTGGCTTGAGCCACTATTAGAAGGAGAAATTCGTTCGGTTTTCTCGATGACTGAACCGGATGTGGCATCTTCGGACGCGACCAATATCCAAAGCAGTATTGTGCGCGACGGCGATGAGTACGTAATAAACGCAAGAAAGTGGTGGTCAACAGGGGCACTAGATCCACGCTGCAAAGTAGCTATTGTAATGGGGAAAACAGACCCGAATGCCCAGAAGCACAAACAGCAGTCCATGATCCTTGTACCATTTGATACGCCTGGAGTAGAAGTGAAAAGACATTTGCCGGTGTTTGGCTATGACCATGCACCAAACGGGCACGCTGAAGTCCACTACAACAATGTGCGCGTTCCAGTATCCAATATTTTATTAGGTGAAGGCAGAGGTTTTGAAATTGCTCAAGGACGCTTAGGACCAGGAAGAATTCATCATTGCATGCGTGCGATTGGAGCTGCTGAACGTGCTCTTGATTTAATGATCAAGCGTGCTAATAGTCGTGAGGCTTTTAGTTCGAAACTAATTGATAAAGAGACGATAAGGGAACAAATTGCCGAAAGCCGTATTGATATCGAGCAGGCAAGATTACTTACCCTGCATGCAGCAAACAAGATCGATCAAGAAGGGGCAAAGGCAGCAAGAAAAGAAATTGCCATGATAAAAGTCGCTGTGCCACGAGTGTCCATTCGGGTCATTGATCGCGCCATCGAGGTATTTGGTGGAGCTGGTGTCTCCGATGATTACCCACTGGCTGCTCATTATGCCAATGCAAGGACGCTTAGAATTGTTGATGGACCAGACAAAGTCCATTTAAGAGATATTGCCAGATTGGAAATTAAAGAACAGCTATAGGAGGTGCTGCACCAATGAGATCTTGGTTTGTGACAACGTTAGGAGACCCACAAGAGGCTCTTGAAATTAGGGAAATTGAAAGGCCGGTCCCGGCAAGAGGGGAAGTGGTTGTTCGAGTTAAGGCTTTCGCACTTAATTTCTTTGATATTTTGCAATGCCAAGGAAAATATCAGGAGAAACCGGCGCTTCCGTTTACCCCTGGTGCGGAGGTTGCGGGAGTGATTGTAGAAGTTGGAGAGGGCGTGTCACTAACTGTCGGTCAGCGTGTTCTGGCAGTTCCACTTCTGCCCAAGGGAGGATATACCGAAGCTGTTGTTGTACAAGAAGATGATGTTTTTCCGATTCCAGATGAGCTTTCGTACAAGGAAGCTGCTGCGATGTATATTACCTACCATACTGCTTACTATGCGTTACATACAAAAGCACTTCTCCAGCCTTTCGAGACGCTTCTTGTTCATGCAGGTTCAGGAGGAGTTGGTTCCGCTGCGATCCAAATTGGAAAAGCCCTTGGTGCAAAAGTCATTGCAACCGCTGGATCTGATGAAAAGCTCGAAATGTGCAGGCAGCTAGGCGCCGATGTTGTTATCAATTACCGAGAAGAAGACTTTAGTCAACGAGTAAAGAAGGAAACTGCAGGGCATGGGGCAGATGTAATCTTTGACCCAGTTGGAGGAAATGTGTTCCATTTGTCACGCAAATGTATCGCATTTGATGGAAGGATCCTAATTATTGGATTTGCAGGAGGGACTATTCCTGAAGCACCGATGAATCATGCCTTAATTAAAAATTACTCACTCGTTGGTGTTCACTTTGGCTATTTTAGGAAGTTATTTCCAGAAAAGGTGAAGGTGGCACATGACGAGCTGATGGAATTATACAAAGCAAAAAAAATTAAACCGCTTATTTATCACAATTATCCCTTCGAAGAAGTACCAGCAGCCTTAAATCAATTGGGAAGCCGGGAAACATGGGGGAAATTAGTAGTTGGGACAAAGGAGGGCGCTTATGAGTGAATTTATTGAAATAAAGGTTGAACAAGGTATAGGACATATTATCTTGAACCGGCCAAGAAAGTTAAATGCTCTATCAAGGGATTTAGTAGCAGAATTACGTGAAGCACTTCTTGGATTTGAAAACAATCAAGCTGTGAAAGTAATCATTCTATCAGGCAACGGCAAATCCTTCTGTGCTGGTGGAGATATTGATTCTATGAACAAATTAAAAAATCAAGCAGAGGCTGCTGAGTGGGTCGAATTTGTTTCAGGGCTCACCCGACAGATCTTAGAGCTCAATAAGTATGTAATAGCCGCGGTCCAGGGTTATGCTGCAGGGGCAGGCTTTAGTCTCGCCCTCGCCTGTGATTTCATTGTTGCTGAAAGGGGAGCTAAATTTGCCTTGAGTTTTGCGAATATTGGCTTAATTCCTGATTTGGGATTAATTAAGCTTCTATCAGAAAGGCTTTCACCACCTTTGGTAAAGGAATGGATTTCCACGGGAAAAACTATTACTGCCGAAGAAGCGTTGTCATATCAAATGATTAACCGCTTGGCAGAAGGGGATGTCGTAAAGGAGGCGGAAACTTTTGCAGAGTTCATTGTAAATGGACCTTCAGTAACAAACAAGTACGTCAAGTATCTTGTGAATACAGCCCCTTCTCTTCACCATGAAACAGCACTTATGCAGGAGAATACGATACAGGCAATATTACTTCAAACAGATGATCACAAGGAAGGTGTATCCGCCTTTTTTGAGAAAAGAAAAGCTAGTTTTACAGGTTCTTAATAATATTGGTGTTACGTCCATAAAAGGCTATTAATAAGGCGTTTAGCCTTGATAGAGATATAGTCATGTCCATTTATTAACGAGGGGGAAACACGTGTGAGAAAAGGGAAAAAAGGGATTTTATTGACACTAATTTTAAGCGCTTTCATGATTTTGGCAGCCTGTTCGTCAGAAACATCTAAAAGTGGATCGACAGGCGGAAAAGGTGAGACGGGTGAAGTCATTAAACTACGGGCAGCTACAGGTCTAAGTTCCCAGCATGCGTGGTGGTCAGCTAATATGATTCCATGGATGGAACGTGTAGAAGAGTTGACGAATGGTCAAGTGGAGTTTGAAACATTCGCTGGAGGCGAACTTGTTTCGACACCGGATGAAGGAGATGCCGTTTTAAGCGGTACAATAGATGTCGGACTGGTACTTCCCATCTATCAGCCGGATCAATATGCAATGGCTGAGATTACTATGCTCCCGCTTGCAAAGTCTGATGCCCATATCGGTTCGAATGCATGGAAAGAACTGTTAACCAGTGATGTTGAACTTGCTGATGGAAAAACATTTTCTGAATTGCAGTTTGGCGATTTTAAAATTTTCCCAGTTGCCACAACTCAGGAGTATTCGATCTCTACAACTGGAAAAGAATTTAAGACTGCCAAAGATGTGAAAGGTACTTCTCTTCGTACTCCTTCACGCATCCATGAAAAATACTCCGAAATCATTGGCATTAACAGTGTTACGATGCCTGCGGTTGAAATGTATGATTCACTCAGCAGAGGCTCATTTGATGGCAGTTACTATAGTATAGCTGACTGGTCCGGTTATGGTTTCCAGGATCTATTCAAATACACGATTACAGGAGTAAACTTCGGACATTTTAATGCGTTTATTGGTATGAGCAATGAGAAGTGGGATAGTCTGCCAAAGAATGTACAGGAGGCTATGACCCAGGCAAACGAAGAATTGTTCTCAAAAGGAGCAGATGAGTGGATTAAGCGTTCAGAAGATATGATAAAGCAAAACGAAGCGGATGGTGGTAAGTTTGTTGAATTTTCCACCCTCGATCAAGGAGTTCAAGATTTAATTAACAAGGGGATTGAGGACACCTGGAATGATTACGCCAGCCTTCTTGAAAAACAAGGACAGCCAGGGAACAAGTTAGTCACTTTATGGCGTGACATTATTATCGAACAAGGCGGAGACGTCCCAGCGGGCGTTAAGAATATGAAATAAATCGAGAAAAGGGTGCTAGTCACAGTACGGTTGTTCGTGACTAGCCCTGACATGCATTTATTCAAAAGAAAATCATTTTTTATAGGTAATACTCCTAATTGCCCTTATGAACTGTAGTTTGGAATTGAGGGACACTTAATTATTGGAAGGTAGGGGAGTAGTATGGATGCAGTCATCGTCATTACCATCACACTTACATTATTAGTCCTTTTTCTGCTGTCTGGTTTGTACATTCATTCCGTGTTGTTTGCCTGTGGAATCATTGGGATTATTCTATTAGAAGGTTTCGATATTTTACCTGGACTTCTTGGAAACGAGCCGTTTAACCGAGTGGCAAGTTATACGCTAACAACAATTCCATTGTACGTGTTGATGGCCCAATTCATTTTGAAAGCTGATATTGTAAAAGACATTTTTTATTTGGTACATAAGGTATCCAGAGGGAAAAATGGTGCGTTGGGTGTGTTAACCATGATTATTGGCGGACTGCTTGGGGCAGTATCAGGCTCGGGTACTGCTACTGCCGCATCACTTGGTCAGGTCGCCGTTCCAGAGCTGCGCAGACACGGATATAGTGGACCGCTTGCAGGTGCAATAGCGGCAGCAGCAGGTTCTCTTTCAGGAGTTATTCCGCCGAGTATCATCTTAATTCTTTATGGAGTAGCTACTGAAACTCCTATAGGCTCCTTATTTATTGGTTCAGTGATCCCAGGAATACTATGTATGCTTGTGTTTATCGCTGTGATGCTGGTCTATTACAAAATGGAAAAAAAGCAGCACGTTGCTCAAGACGAAGTAGCTGCAACAGTCGAAGATGCACATTATGTCTCCGTACCAAAGCTAATAACCGTCATTTTCATTTCCTTTTTAGTAATGGCAATCATTTTCGTAGGGATTTATAGCGGTCTTTTCACTCCAACAGAAGCGGGTGCAGTAGGATCATTTGTCGCATTTTTAGCGGCACTTGTGTTAGGAAAGGTGAATTTTGGTTTTATCAAATACTCTGTTATCGAAACGCTTCGCTTAACAGGTATGGTTCTAATTATCATGATTGGAGCTCAAATCTTTGGCCGATTCATCTCGCTTTCTCTGATACCTAGAAAATTAATTGCGATGCTAGAGCCAATTATGGATACACCCGCATTAGTACTTATCGTGATTTCTGTGGTGCTTTTCATCATGTTTATGTTCATTGAAGGGGCTGCTGTCATTCTAATGTCGATCCCAGTACTCCTTCCAATTATCAATGCCATGCAGATTGATATATTATGGTTTGGTGTCTTTGTCGGTGTTATCTGTACCATCGGCCTATTGACTCCTCCGGTTGGGTTAAGTGTATACGCGGTAGCAGGTGTCAGTAATATTCGATTAGAACCGATATTCCGTATTGGGATGGTGTTTGCCCTAGCGGCACTCGTTGTGGTCTGTGGACTAATGATTCTATTCCCTGAACTTGCCACATTCCTGCCAAATTCGATGGATTCTTAACAGAAAGGATGATGAGGATGAACGGGGTATTAAATGTCTACAAATATTTTAATTGGATTAAACTCATAGGAGTATGGATTAGCGGAATCAGTTTGTTTGGGATGATGTTGTTTATTACCGTGGATGTATTTTTGCGGAACACTGGCGGCGACACGATTAACGGCGGGTTTGAAATTGTTCAGAATTACTTTATGCCGGTCCTCGTGTTTCCAGCTCTTGCGTATATGTATTCCTCTAACGTTCTTCCAAGAATGGACCTTTTGATGGATCGTTTTCAGAATAAAACCAAAAAAATATTTATTTTTGGAATGATTATAGTCGAACTCTTTATTCTTGTACTAATGACGCAATTTACTTGGGACTATGCCATGGATGGTCTGGCACGAAAAATGTCATTTCCGGCGGCAGGAACATTATACCCGATATATCCTTTGTTCTTTTTAATTCCCGTAGGATTTGCATTAATCATTGTCGAGAACCTATTCATTCTGATAAGAAACCTGCTGGAGAAAGAACCTTCTTTCCTATTTAAAATAGAAAGAAATAGTTAATAAAATGAGAAAAATCCATGTGATCACGCAAAAAGAATTAGTCGATTCGGAAATGATTCGTAATTGTACAGCGGTGGTCATTGATGTCTTACTGGCCACCTCAACAATTACCTATTTACTTGAAAAAGGCTATGAACCTGTCTATGCCGTAAAAGACGCATTATTAGCACTTGATATCGTAAAGAAGCAGAACAGCCCATATTTGTTAATGGGCGAATGGCAGGGAGAATCGATTGAGAATTTTAATTATCCAGACCCCATGTTAATCGAAACAACCAAAATAAAACAACCAGCCATTATTTGCTCAACGAATGGAACGATTGCGATTGAAAAAGCTAAGCAGGCGAAGGCGCTATATGCGTCTTCGCTTATCAATGGCCACACTGTCGCCGAACATATTAGGCAACAGGACGATGGGTCGTCGATTGTCCTTATCTGTTCCGGAAATGCTGGACGCTTCTCCATGGAAGATTTTATCGGGGCTGGACAAATCATTGATCACCTCACGAGGAATAATGTCTTTGAGCTTTCCGATGCAGCAAGGCTTGCAAGAGATTCTTTCGTTGATGCCAAATTAAAACAGTTTGTTAACCTGCTGGAAAGTGAAACGGCAGGGCTGTTAAGAAGAACTGGTTATGAGCGCTGCACTCAATGGGTCATTGACCATGTGGAAAAAGTAGAGGTCGTGCCTGTGTATAGGTATGGGAAACTTTATACATCTCAAATAGGAAGGGAGAGGTCAGAATGTTGGTTACATACGAACAAAAAGGATTTGTTTACCTGCTGACCATTGCAAATCCGCCTTTGAATGTGCTGACTGATGCACTTTTAAGTGATTTAGACGTAATGGTTGACGAAATTATCGCCAAAGTGGACTGCCGTGTGCTCGTCATCACTGGAGCAGGTGAAAAGGCATTTGTTGCAGGTGCAGATATTAATCAATTTCTTCATCTCGATGCCAGAGAGGGTGCGAGATTAGTAGAGAAAGGGAAAAAGATTTTTGATAAGCTCGCCTATGCACCGTTTCCGGTAGTTTGTGCCATCAATGGTCTTGCATTAGGAGGAGGGCTAGAACTGGCACTGGCTTGTGATATTAGAATTGCTGAGCAAAAAGCAAAAATAGGTTTACCCGAAACTGGATTGGCGATTTTGCCAGGCTACAGCGGGACACAGCGCTTAACACAATTAATTGGACCTGGACGGGCAAAGAAAATGATTTTTACAGGTGCAGTCCTTTCTGCACATGAAGCGTACGAATGGGGAGTGATTGAAGCAGTGGTGCCGAACGGTCAATCTGTCAACGAAGCACTAGCACTCGCTGAACAAATCGCAAGCAAAGGCCCATTAGCCATCAAAAAAGCAAAACTAGCGATTACTCAAGGTTTAGATCTTTCGTTTGAGGAAGGTCAAGCCTTTGAAACACAATGCTTTGCTGATCTTTGTCAGACAGAAGACATGCTAGAAGGGGCAAAGGCCTTTAAAGAAAAACGCATACCAACCTATTACGGTAAGTAAACAGGGGGGAATTAAGGATAATGAAAACTGTCAACCAATATATTGATTACGAACATATTAATTGGGGTTTATTGGAAAAGTTGATCCGTGAATCGGCTCCAGGCATTCCGAATGAAGCTTTGAAGGTTAAGAAATTTTCTGAAGGCTATTCCAATCACACCTATTTACTGTCGTTTGGGGACTGGGAATCGGTGTTAAGGAGACCGCCGTTTGGTGAAATTCCGGCGAAAGCTCATGATATTAAACGAGAATATACCATTCTATCCAAACTTCATGGAGTCTATTCCCTCGCCCCCAAACCCTATTTATACAGCGACGACCCTGCCATTATGGGGCGGCATTTTTACCTCATGGAAAAAAAGCAAGGGGTGGTCGTTAATGATGTTCTTCCTGACACGTATGGATCTCCAGAGTTGGTTGGCCCCGCCATATCAAAAAGTATCATTACCAGCTTAATTGAGCTTCAAAAAGTAGATTACAAGAAAGCAAACTTAATGGATATAGGAAAACCAGAAGGGTTTTTAGAAAGGCAGGTTCATAGCTGGATTAAACGCTACAGCGTGTCCAAAACGCATGAAATTGCTGGAGTTACGGAACTGGAGGCATGGCTGATAAAGCAAATGCCGGCAACAGTCGAAACAACGATTGTTCATAATGACTTTAAACTTAACAACCTCGTCCTTGACCCACATGACCCTAGTGTAGTAAAAGGGGTACTTGACTGGGAAATGGCAACCATTGGCGATCCGATGACAGATATTGGTGCAGTTCTTGCATACTGGGGTGAAGCGAGTGATCCAGACATGGGAATTTCGCTGGTGACCAATCAGAAAGGCTTTTTTTCAAGAAGGGAAATGGCCGAACAGTATGCCAAGGAAAGTGGTCGTGACATCTCACACATTGACTATTACGTAGCATTCGGCTTTTACAAGCTTGCTGTCATATTACAACAGCTTTATTATCGCTGGAAAAAAGGTGCAGCAGACGACGATCGGTTTGCGAAGCTTCAATCCCCGATTGCCAATTTATTTAACTTGGCGAATTTAACACGGACAAACAAAATCTTGTAAAAAAGAGGGATGAGATGAAAGAGGAGATGACTCATCACTACAAGCCATTCGAGATAGAACGGGGAAAAATCAAAACATTTGCTAAGGTACTGGGTCTTAAAAATTCGAATTATTATAGCCAAGAGGAAGCACAGCGACAGGGTTATCGTGATGTCGTGGCACCTCCAACTTTTCCAACGGTCATTGAGTACACAAATGATCACGATCTTTATCAATTTTTTGATAGGTTACAGCTTCATCCGGAAAAGGTGCTCCATGGTGAACAATCGTATGAATACTACGAGGAAATCTGTGCAGGTGACACTATTTCCGCGACGCTTACAGTAGAAAGAATCGAGGAAAAGCGAAACATGACCTTTTATTATTTGAAGACCATGTACTGTAATCAATTTAATGAACTAACAGTTATATGTATGACCACATTGATAAAAATGCCTTAAAATGCACCTGCGCCCTTGAATGGAGGGGGAAAATTGTCCAATAAACAATATAAAGTCAAACATATACAACCCATTGACCTAGTCCAGTATGCGGGTGCTTCAGGTGACTTAAATCCTGTCCACACCATCCCTGATGCTGCCCGAAAAAGTGGCCATCCACAGCCAATTGCTCATGGTATGTATGTCATGGGATTGGTTTCAAAAGCACTGGAAGAATGGTATCCAGAGAGAAAATTATTAACTTTCCAGGTCCGATTTCTCTCCCCGACCTATTCTGGGGAAGAACTGATTGTCACTGAAACTATGGTCACAAAAACAGAATCGGATGACTTACATGGGTCCATCGAATTCACGAATACTCATCAGCAAATTAAACTGAAGGGAACATTTGAATTAAGAGGGAGGGGCAGCCTTTGTACAAAACGATTAGAAAAGAGCAAAATGAAGGAATTTTAACGGTTTTTTTAAACCGCCCAGAGAAAATGAATGCTTACACACACGTTATGGCACAAGAGCTAATCGACGCCTACAAAAACGCAGATGAGGATGATGATGTTCGTGTCATTATTGTAACTGGTGAAGGAAAAGCATTTTGTGCTGGAATGGACTTAGGTGATGGTGGAAAGACGTTCTCAGCATCAGAATCAATGGAAGATTTTCGTGACAGCGGCGGTCAGGTCAGCCTTGTCGTGCATGATTTGAAAAAGCCAATCATTGCGGCAATTAACGGCCCTGCGGTTGGTATTGGTTTAACAATGACACTGGCAATGGATATTCGGATTGTTAAAAAAGACGCAAAAATTGGCTTTGTTTTTGCCAAACGAGGCATCGGTCCTGAAGCGTGCTCAGGCTGGTTTCTACCTCGTCTTGTTGGAATCGGAAAGGCATTGGAATGGATGTATACAGCTCGCTACATACCAACGTCTGAGGCACTAGCCTCAGGATTAGTCCAGTATGAAGTAGAAGATGTACTGGCAAAAGCATATGAACTGGCTCAACAAATTGCAAGTGAAACAGCTGCAACATCCAACACATTTGTCCGACAGCTTCTATGGAGCATGTTGAGTGAGAATTCTCCAGAAGCCTCACATCTAGCAGAGTCAAAGTTTTTATTTTGGGCAGGAAACAACGCTGATGCAATGGAAGGTGTTCAATCGTTTCTAGAAAAACGTCCCGCTCATTTTCCATTAAAAAGTAGTGACGTACCTGAATTTTTTAATAAAGGGGAAAAGGTAAAATGAAAATTGCTGTATTAGGATCTGGAGTTATGGGAAATGGAATTGCACAGGTGTTTGCGACGAGTGGACACAACGTTACATTAGTAGATATATCTTTCGATGTTTTGAGAAATGCCGAAGATTCAATTACAAAAAGCTTAACCAAGCTTGCGCAAAAGGATGCAAACCTTGATCCGGTCGAGGTAATAGGACGCGTAGAATTTACCACCGACAAACAAAAGCTACATGATGCAGACTTGGTGATTGAAGCCATTACGGAAAACATCGAGGTTAAGAAAAAGGTTTTTATAGAACTGGATGAATTATGTGAGCCAAAGACGATTTTAGCGTCGAACACGTCTAGCCTATGTATATCCGATATGGCAGCCGTCACAAACCGAAAGGATCGGGTATGTGGAATGCATTTCTTTAACCCTGTGCCACTTATGGAGCTTGTTGAGATAACGGCAACTGATGAGACATCTGTCGAAACCATTCAAATTGCGGAAGATCTTGTTAAGCAAATGAACAAACAAAGCATTCATGTTAAGGATACCCCGCTGTTTGTTGTCAATCGACTACTAGTGCCGCTTATTTGTGAAGCGATTACATTAGTTGAGGAAGGAACAGCCACTCCGGCGGATATTGATAAAGCGATGAAGTTGGGGGCGCATCATCCAATCGGTCCTTTATGGCTCGCTGATATGATTGGCCTTGATACGATGTTGAATATACAGGAAGCTCTTTTTGTAAAGACAAATGATTCTAAATACCGGGTGCCTGAATTACTAAGAGAGATGGTAGCTAAAGGAGAATTAGGAAGAAAAAGCGGCAAAGGATTTTATCAATATTACGTTAGCAGCAAGTTACCAACAAACCTCCAAACTAGTTAAAGTATTATGTCTAAGCTCTACTTAACTAGGATTTCTTACTATCAATAACCTTCTTCCTCATTTTTATGAATTGTATTAAGTTTGAAAAGGCTTTTATTGATTTAGAAAGGGGTTAGATGGTGCTTATTAATGATAACTCAATATTGAACGATACATGTGATTTAGAAAAATATATTAAAAGAATAAAGACAATTGAATCACATGAAGATCAGATTATCCAAGTACTTAAGAGCTTTCTTGAATTATTTCCGCTATTGGATATAGGATTATTCAGATACTCTCCATTTGGATATTTAACAGAAGGAATAATGGCCATCACCCCAGAAGAGGGACTTAAACATATTAGGGATATGAGAGATGATGTTCGAACCTTGCCTTGTGTTTACAATGCAGTAAGGACACGCAGAGCAATCTTTCTTAAAGGGGAAGACTTCGTAAAGTATAATCCTAGATACACTTTTACTTCTAAGACCTCTTCGATCTTATTTATACCTATATCTTTTAGAAGTGTTGTCGTAGGAATGGCATGTAGTACACAGTTTTCGGAAAGCAATAAGAAAATAGAAGAATTACTTCCTTTATTTACGCTTTTCGGAGAAATGTTAGGGGAGCTGTTTGAGGAACCATACCTTATCAATGATAATTATTGCTTGTTAAACAAGAGAGAGATTGAAATCATGCAGAAGTTATCAATAGGGGAAACGACGAAAATTATCGCCCAGTCCATGCATCTTAGTGAATTCACGATCAGGGATTATATTAAATTGTCTCTCAAAAAATTAGGGGTAAAAGACCGAACCCATGCAGTTGCTATATTAATTAAGCAAGGGATTATTTAATAGCTATTCAAGTTCTTTTAGGGTATAGAAAAAAGTATCTAGCACGCAACCCCATCCTTTACTGTTTCTCGTAAATTCAAGTATAAAAAATATGGAGTTTGCGTGTTTTTTAGTAAGAACCCCTCAAATGAAGGGTAATTCCCCTAATGCTAGGAGTATTATGAGTTTGGTACTCATTGTAAAATAGTTATATACATAATTATTCGAATTTTATGAATAATTAAGTTTCTATCTGAGGAAGAATGAGATACGAGAGGAGAAAACTATGACTATTTCAAAAGAATTTGACGCCGTTATCGTAGGGGCAGGTTTTTCGGGAATGTATATGCTTCATTTATTGCGTGAAGAGGGTTTTTCTGTTCGCCTATATGAAGCAGGCAGTAATGTTGGGGGTACTTGGTATTGGAATCGCTATCCAGGTGCAAGGTGTGATATTCCAACAGAAAGTTATTGTTATACGTTTTCAGAAGAAATTCATAGAGAATGGACATGGTCTTCCGTTTATCCTGAGCAATCGGAGATTCTAGACTATTGTAATTTCGTAGCAAATAAGTTGGACCTTCGCAGAGATATCCAGTTCAACACTCGACTTACATCTGCGGAGTATGATGAGAAGAGTAAAAAATGGAAAGTCTGTACCGGTTATGGAGACATTGTTCAAGCAAAATATTTCATCCCAGCTTTAGGAAATGTGTCAATCCCTCATGCACCTAACATTAAAGGTCTAGAACATTTCCAAGGCGAAACCTACCATACGAGTCGTTGGCCACATGAAAAAGTAGACTTTAAGGGGAAACGAGTAGCGGTTATCGGGACTGGTTCGAGCGGCGTCCAAGCCATTACATCTATTTCGAAAGAAGCGGAGCATCTTACCGTTTTTCAGCGTACACCACAATTTGTCAGCCCCGTGAAAAACCCTTTACTCAGTCCAGATCAAGTGAAGGAAATGAAGAATAATTTCCCTGAATTGAGACGTAAAATACGAGAACATTTTATCGGGGCGCCTACCTTTGACTTAAGAAGGCCTTATTCAGCACTCGAAGATACACCAGAAGAACGTCAAAGGTTTTACGAGGAACTCTGGAATGAACAAAATGGTTTTCAATTATTATTTTCATACTTGGATATAACAGTAAATGATGAAGCTAATGCAACATTAGCAGAATTCGTCCGTACTAAGATCAAAGAAATTGTAAAAGATCCTGACACCGCAGAGACTTTACTTCCGACCTACCTGATCGGCGGGAAACGTCCTGTTGTAGGAACAAATTATTATGAAACATATAACCAAGAAAACGTTTCTCTCGTCAATTTGAAAAAAACTCCAATTGTAGCATGCACAAAAAAGGGATTGGTAACATCAGAAGCTGAGTATGGGTTTGACATCATTGTATTTGCAAGCGGATTCGATGCGATGACAGGACCATTAATGAAAGCAAATATCCGTGGTAGAAATGGGATTTTCTTAAAAGATAAATGGGATGGCGGAAGAAACCTTAAGACATTCCTCGGTGTTTGTAACGTTGGATTTCCAAATATGTTTACCATTACCGGTCCCCATTTCCCGTTAACCACGAATGCTATTACAGTGAATGAGGTAATAGTGGAATGGATTTTCGATTGCATTAAATATGTTGAAGAGCATGGTGTTGAAGAAATTGAGGCAACTTCTGAGGCAGAAGAAACCTGGACAAACCATGCAAATGAAGTTGGAGAACAGTCGATTTATGCTAAGGTTGACAGCTGGTATACAGGAGCCAATATTGAAGGGAAGCCGCGTGGATTTTTAGGCTACACTGGAGATTACTTAATGTTTCAAGAACAATTTAATAATGCCAGAGATTACAAAGGGTTTACTTTTACACCAAAGCAAAACGTGGCTGTAGAAAAATAACTAGAGGCATGATCCGTTGGAGAGTGCGATTATTGGAGGATGTACATTACGGTTTTTTAATAGAACATTCAGGCACAATGCTGTTTTCTTAGATTAATTAAAACGGAGGATTATCAAATGGCAAAATTATTAGTAGTCTATGACCAACCAACAAACAAAGAAGGGTTTGATGGTCACTATTTTGGCACCCATATCCCTTTAGCGGAGGAGTTACCTGGTTTAAAAAGTGTCCAAGCAAATCGAGTATTGGGAGTTCAAAACAGTGATCTTAATCCCTACTTAGTGGTTCAACTTGAATTTGAAAGTGCAGATGAACTAAATCAAAACCTAGCTTCGCAAAAAGGACAAGAATTAACAGCAGATTTAAAAAATCTAATGGCATTTCTACCTAAGCCTCCAGCTATTATCATTGTTGACTAGTGCTGTTTTAAATGGCAATTCAATCTATTAAACTCATAGAAAATTTAGGAGTGATCTAAATGACGATTTATTCCATAACGAAACAATTTCTTGATATGTTAAGTGCTGGACCGCCAATCACATCGTTGTCTCCAGTGGAAGCACGCGCTGCAATTGATGCAATGCTTACACTTCGCTCAGAACCGGAAGTGGTTTCAAAGATTGAAGATAAAACCATACCTGTCGATAATGGAGAAATAAATCTGAGAATTTATACTCCAGAAGGTACAGGACCATTTCCACTTTTTGTTTACTATCATGGGGGAGGCTATGTGATCGGAAATTTGGAATTCGTTGATCATGGTTGTCGTTCCATTGCCAATGCTGGTAATTGTGTCGTCGTCTCCGCAGAATATCGTAAATCACCAGAATACAAGTTTCCGATTCCAGTGGAAGATTGCTATAAAGCACTAGAATGGGTCCATGCGAATGCTGAGCAGCTGAATGGAGATGCTTCAAAAATCATCGTGGGTGGAGATAGTGCTGGAGGAAATCTATCGGCTGTAATGACACAATTGACTAAAGAGCGTCAAGGACCGTCGATTGCAGCACAAGTCTTGTTATACCCTGGATCAGATTTAAATCTGGGCTATCAATCCGTACAGGAGTATGGCGAAGGGTATGGGCTGGACGTGGAATTGATTAACTGGTTTGTGGATCATTACCTCAATCATCCATCAGAACGTGATCATAAATATGCCTCATCGATAATGGCTGAAGACTTTAGCAATTTACCGCAGGCGCTTGTCATTACAGCCGAACTTGATCCAATTCGTGACCAAGGGAAGGCGTATGCTGACCGACTTCAAGAAGCGGGTGTGCCTGTCCAATATATTTGTATGGAAGGTCATATTCACGGTTACTTCAGCTACCCACCTTTTGGAGAAAGTATGAAGAATACGGCAAAAGAAATCGGACTTTTTTTGAACAATGTCTTAGCTACATCGGTTTAATAAACCGTGAGGGATTTTTAGAAAACGAAATTAGTTCTGGTTACATTTATGTTCGATAAGCTGCCAATTCGGCAGCTTTTTCTGTCCATATAGAAAATTCGGAGCTGCAGACACTGAAGCATAATACGTGTAAAATACCTGCTCAACTCCTATACTATATGAGAATAATGTATTGGAGGGACTAGTATGCATATTGAAATGTGGACTGACTTTGCTTGACCATTTTGCTATATTGGCAAAAGGCGTCTGGAAGACGCCCTTAAACAGATAGATCACCCCGTTGAAGTGACGTATCGAAGCTATGAATTGGATCCGACAATGGGACGAGATGTAAAAGAATCTATGTACGAAACGCTAGCCAAGAAATATGGTATGAGCATCGCTCAGGCAAAGGCAAATGTCGAAAGAGTGGTACAAATGGCGAAAGAAGTTGGACTGGATTATCAGATGAATACTCTCATCCAAACGAACACCTTTGATGCGCACCGATTAACGTTATATGCGAAAACTCAGGGAAGAATGAAAGAGATGACCGAGCGGATTCTCCGTGCCTATTTTACCGAATCCAAACATATTGGAGATCATGAAACCTTAACGGATCTAGCGGTTGAAGTAGGGTTGAACAGGGAAGCGGTCGCAAAAATGCTCGCCAGTGATGACATGAGTGATGTTGTTCGTGCAGATGAGCAAACAGCCAAACAATATGGGGTTACAGGTGTCCCATTCTTCCTGATTAATAAAAAATATGTCCTGACTGGTGCCCAGCCTACTGAGACATTTGTACAGGCTTTGAGAAAAGTGATTGCAGAAGATGAAATCACGGTTTTAAACAACGAAGACGGTCTAAATTGCGATGATGATGGCTGTGAAATCCATAAAAAGTAAAGCACCGCTTATGCGGTGCATTTTTTTGTGAAATGATTCAACTATTTATGAATAACAATCGATAATTTATAGCTCACATAATTACTCAGGCCTGTCAAGAAATCATTTAATATGTCATTGGATGGGAATTTACATTCGAGAAGATAGCAACTTTCTCCACTGACTTTGTAGTTGTTAATGACATATTGAGCTTGTTGTTTTATGAATGACAGATAAGGTTGATGATTTGTGCTTTTTGAAAAAATATGTATAATTGCGTGAACTAAATATCCGATTTTTACCTGGTTAACATTAATGGTATATCCCTCAATAATCCCGCTTTCTTCTAATTTTGTCACTCTTGCTGAAGTAGCTGGTCCAGTCAAATGAACTTTTTTCCCCAATTCTTTCATCGTAATCCGACTATTTTTGGATAGTTCATCTAGGATAAGAAGATCCGTGTTATCTAACATTTTATTAAACTCCTTTCATAAATAAAGTAAAATCGACTAAACACTTTATTTAATCTATGTATCCGTCATTGGGTCATAGTTTAGAATATACATTGTTCAAGGAAAATTACAAACAAAAGGAGTTAATATAAATGAACATACATCAAATTCGCAATGCAACTATAGTTGTTGAATACGCCGGGAAAAAGATTCTAATCGATCCAATGTTAGCGGAAAAGGGGACTTACCCATCTTTCCCGAATTCACCTAGACTAGACCAACATAATCCTCTGGTAAGCTTACCAACTTCTATTGACAATATTATTCAAAATATTGATGCCGTCATCGTTACTCATCTGCATTTAGATCATTGGGATGACGCTGCTAAGGAAGCATTGCCGAAAGATATAAAACTTTTTAGTCAAAACGAAGAAGATGCTGCAGAAATAAGAAACGCTGGTTTTCTAAATGTGGAGGTATTAAAAGAGGATACGATCTTTGAAGGTATTCAATTATTTAAAACAAAAGGCGAGCATGGTAGAGGTGAAATCCTAAAAATGACTGGTCTTGTATGTGGAGTTGTTTTCAAACACTCAACGGAGAAGACTTTATATGTTGCCGGAGATACAGTATGGTATGATGCAGTACAAGAAGTAATCGATACACATAAGCCAGAAATCATTGTAGTCAATGCTGGAGACAACCAATTTTTTGAGGGCGGTTCTTTAGTCATGGGTAAAGATGATGTATACGAAGTGCATAAAGCTGCTCCTGAGGCGAAAATTATTGCAGTCCACATGGAAGCAGTAAACCATTGGGCATTGTCTAGAGAAGAATTGAAAAATTTTGCAAATGAAAAAGGAATCTCCTCGAATGTTTTAGTGCCAAATGATGGAGAATCCTACTTACTTTAAGATTAGGAATCAAAGCAAAAACATAATAGATTAAAGGCTCTGATTAACAAATCAGAGCCTTTTTATATGAAGCTTGAAATTAAAAGGATTTATATAAGTCGTTGATTAGCTATAAAAGGGGTTTAGTTGCTGAACTGTAAGCCAATTTATGAGCTATAAGATAAATGACAAAAAAGAATGGAAATGAAATAATTGAATTCCATCCAGGATATTTATAGTAACCTAACCATAAAAAAAGAGGTTCGGCTAGAAATGCTGTCATGCCTGCAAAGATTAACCCTTTAATGATGGAACTTACCTGAGGTTTGATTTGTAAAAAGAACATAATGGTAACTGGCATAAGTGCAAAATCCCATGCAATATAGTCTGGGATTAGCGGAATTAATTTATTATAGTATCTCCAAAGGCCCAGCGTTACCCCAACATAATCCAACCATGATGAGATAAGCATTGCCCATAACCCACCTAACATTAAGCGGGTTGAACTCGCCTTATCCCTGAACATAAACCATACTATCCACGGAACCACTGTTAAAACCAATGTTGTTATCCACCCGAAAGAAAACAGAATATCGTTTAGCCAAATTTCGCTTAGTCTAGAATGAGCATCATCAATTGTTTTATACTGTTCATTTATTAATTTTTGTATACGATCAGAAGGACTTATCATTATTAGGGACTCCTTATTTTTTTTCTTATAATTCCCATATTCCTTCCTATTATGATATTCTTTCTTTCACACTTAACCTGTCAAGGTAATCATCTAATCTATTTCTCTTGATTTTTTTGAAATGGTAAGGTAATATTTAACTTGGTAAAAGTAAACATAATAATTAAATATTCCCATTTGGAAGATGGTATAGACAATATTTTTATTGAGCTCAAACATAAGCCAAAATAGATACACCCTGCAGGGTTATTCTATTTTGGCTTTTTTTATTAAACAGATTTAATTCTGATTAACAAAAAAGGAGATTTAATAATATGATAAAAATTGGATTAATAGATGATAATGTTCAATTCACAGAAATACTAATAGATTTTCTTTCGACTTTCACTGATATGGAGGTGATTGGAGTTGCGCATAATGGAATGAAGGGAATGGAGTTAATAAAGAATCAGAAACCAGACTTAATTATTTTAGATTTGATTATGCCTTATTCCGATGGACTTTCTTTATTAAAAAATATATATGAAGAAAACATAACCACAAAGGTGATAATACTTACCTCTATAGGAACTGAGGATGCCATAACACAAGTAAAGGAGTTAGGTGCATCCTACTTTTTGATGAAACCAATTGAACTAAGCCATTTACCAAAAATGATCATGTCTATTTGTTCAGAAAATATTTCTATGAAACCAGCATTAAAAAAGGTAATGCATAACACCAATAATGATGAAAAATTAGAATTACAAATTACCGATATTTTACGTTCCATAGGTATTCCAGCAAAACTAAAAGGATATTTTTTTTTAAGAGAAGCTATTCAAATGATAAATAATGGCTGTGAAACTAGTTTTTCAAAAGTAATATATCCCGCTATTGCATCCAAATATCATACCACTCCAAGCCGTGTAGAAAGAGCCATAAGACATTCAATTGAAGTTGGATGGAATCGAGGAGGTATTGAGCAGTTAGATTTTGTTTTTGGAAACACAGTAAGTCCATTAAAAGGGAGGCCAACTAATGGTCAATTCATTGGTATAATTGCTGAGCATTTAAGGGTACAAAAAGGGATGAAAATCGAAAGTTCCACCTCTGTATAAAATAGCTCAGTCCTGATAGGACTGAGCTGCTTCAAAAAATTAATATATGCTTCTTCTAGTAAACCTGCTACTTTTACACTTCTACAGTTTGGAAAAACTGTGGTAAATGCTCTTTATGTGCTTCTAGCATTTCATCTAAAATCACTTTCCCCACTTTATCTGAAGGAACGAGAGGATTGATGGTCATAGCCAGTAAAGCAGTATCGTAGTTTCCTGTAACAGCTGCTTCAGCTGCTACGCGTTCAAATGATTTAATTTGCTGTACCAGACCTCTAACAGCAACTGGTAAATCGCCGTTTATGATTGGTTTTGGACCTTCTTTTGTGATGACACAACTTACTTCCACTGCTGACTCATAAGGGATACTCGCAATTGCTCCATTATTAATTGTGTTGACGGGCTGAATGTCACGCTTATCGTTATAAATGGAAGAAATTAAACGAACCGCTGCATCGCTGTAATAAGCTCCGCCTCGTTCCTCTAACTGAGGAGGCTTGATGGCTAAATTAGTATCTTTGTATAGCTCAAATAATTCTTCTTCTAATTTCTTTACTACTTCCGCTCTTGTTGTGCCCGCTTTAAAGTTTTTCAACTCTTTTTCTAGCATTTCATCACTCTTATAATAGTAAAGGTGATATGGACATGTTAGGGCATTTAACGCGCGAATAAATTCTGGCTCCCATCCTTGACCTTCTACGTTTTTAACAAAGCTGCTGTTCTCTGGACTTGTTAACAGTTCGATTACTCGATCTTTCACACTAACGCCGTCTAGATATACATCTAAACCATAAACCATATGATTTAAACCAGCGAAATCAATTCGAATACGAGAATGGTCAACATCCAATAGCTTTGCGACTCCCATTTCAATTCCAATCGGAACATTACATAAACCAACGATTTTCTTATGGTCCGTATAGCGAAGAACCGCTTCGGTCACCATGCCGGCAGGGTTTGTAAAGTTGACGAGCCATGCATCTGGACATAGTTCTTTGATATCTTTTACAATGTCCAATATGACTGGAATCGTACGCAATCCCTTAAAAAGTCCACCAGGACCATTTGTTTCTTGACCTAATACCCCGTGGCTTAAAGGAATTCTTTCATCTTTTGCACGAGCATCCAATAAACCCACACGAAATTGTGTCGTAACAAAATCGGCACCTTTTAATGCTGCTTTTCGATCAAGTGTTAAATGAACATCAATCGGAAGACCTGCTTTTTCAATCATCCTTTTTGCGAGATTTCCAACAATCTCCAATTTTTCTCTTCCTGCTTCTATATCAACCAACCATAATTCACTTACAGGCAATTCTTCGTATCGTTTAATAAAACCTTCCACTAATTCTGGAGTATAACTTGAACCTCCGCCAATAGTTACGATCTTAATTCCTTTACTCATGGTCATCCTCCTAATAAATACGAATTTACAAAACCTATTGTAGAGGAGAAAAAGGGAATATGATATAGATTTGAAAGCGTTAGATTTGAATTTCACCGAAAGAAATTTGTTTCTCAAAAATAACACTGTGTTTCTCTTTTGAAGTATACTAACAAAAGGTATAACGTTCCATGAAGGGAGAGAAGACTTTGTTTACAAATGAGGTCATTGCAACATTCAATGAACTTGAGTTGCTGCTTTACAAATACATCATGCAAAATAAAGAGAAAGTCGTTTATATGCGTATACGGGATCTTGCGGATGAAGCTCATGTTTCCACTTCCACCATTATGCGGTTCTGCAGAAAATTAAATTGCGAAGGGTTTTCGGAATTTAAAGTAAAACTGAAGCTTTTACTTGATGAAAAAAGTGCCCCAACGATTAAAAGTGGCCAGTATGTGTTAGCGGAGTTTTTTGAGCGCACGCAAAATGAGAATTTCATTTTGAAGTTAGAGGAGGCAGCAGAAGCCCTTTCTAAAGCAGATCATGTATTTTTCATTGGAATTGGCAGTTCAGGAATCCTTGCAGAATACGGTGCAAGATACCTTTCGAGTTTAGGCAAGTTCTCTACGTATTTAAAAGACTGGTATATGCCTGTTCACGCTGACTTACATAATAGCATTACGGTGGCTCTTTCTGTTTCTGGAGAAAGTGAGATTACCATCTCTCACATACATAAATTAAAAGAAAAAGGCAGTAAGATTTTAAGCATTACAAACAACGCACAGTCCATGATTGCCAGGATTTCTGATAAAAATGTATCGTATTATGTGACGGAAGAGTTCTTTGACTCATCGAATATTACCACGCAAATTCCTGTTATTTTTATATTAGAGGAAATGGCACGGAGGGTGTATGAATTGAGGAGAAAGAATGATTGAGGTAAACGGACCATTCTTTCAAATTCGGTTCTAAAAAAATTATCACTCTTAGAACCATGATTTTAAACAAACATTACAAAATCACCTTCTTTGATTTGATTTCTTTTATACCATCCTAGATTGACTTCGATTGCATAATGATAATAAAGTTCGGGATCATAGGTAGGACAAAAATTACCTTTACATGGAACCATATCTAGTATTTTTAAAATTTTTCCATTTGAATCAAGAAAAGCAATGGATAAAGGTATTAAGGTGTTTTTCATCCAGAAACCCCCATATGTTTTTGCTGAAAATACAAATAGCATTCCCTCGTTTTCGGGCAAGTTTTCAACAAACATTAAGCCCTTGTCTCTTTTTTTGGGAGTATCGGCAACATGAACAGTTAATGGAATTATCCTATGTCCATTGGCTACGGTAATCATTTTTGTTTGAAGAATTGCGTGATTTTTTTGACGAATTAGATAACCGATTAATTTTATGTTATTTTTCAACATACTCACTCTCCTTGCTTATTACTTCAATACATATGATATGGCTGTTGACCTATTGTTGACCATAGGTCAACAGCGTTTCATTTAGTTCTATTAGATTTTTGTCCCGCCTATTTTCATGATATCCTTATGAAGAAAGAAGAAAGCAGGAGGTAATAAAAAAATGGCGATTGTTGATATTACAGTAATACCGGTTGGGACAGGAACACCTAGTGTTAGTGAGTATGTAGCTGAAATACATAAGGTACTTCAACAGTATGAAGGACGGGTGAAGTATCAGTTAACCCCAATGAGTACGTTAATCGAAGGTGATTTAAAACTATTACTGGAGATTGTTAACGAACTTCATGAAGTTCCGTTTCAGAAAGGTCTTCAGAGGGTTTGTACGAACGTTCGCATTGATGATCGACGCGATAAGGAAAATACAATGGAGCGGAAGTTGCAGTCGGTACAAGCGAAATTATAGACCTATCTTTTTGCAGCATGTAATAATATTATGTTAACCAGTAAATGTTCAGAGCCAGGAACCATCCTAAAAAATGGTCCTGGCTTTTTTATGGATTGTTCTGCTAAATGTTATCGGCAAAACCTGGGAATTTTCCATGATGTACTGCCAAGTAAATCTGAATAAGAAGAAATCAACCGAAATCGCATGTGGATTTCGGCTTTTGATTTTACTTATTTATAAGGTTATGTTCATGAATAATCGAGTTTATAATATGAATAGATTCCCATTCTCCGGCAGAGAGAAAGATGATCGGATATTTCTTTGGAAAAAGGGTTTTACTAATTTGACTAGGTGGCATACCGTCTTCGTAGTGCTTAATAATTTTACCTTGGAGCTCAATCAAATAATCTAGCTTTCTCTGTAAAGCAGCACGACCATCCTTTAAAAAGCCTGCATGGCAGCAAAATACATCCCCAAAATCATAGGTTAATACTCTTGTTAACGAATCTATTATGGTTGGAATGCTTTCTTCTCGTAAAATAACCTTTGTCTTTTCCTGGCAATACAGGTCCCCAGTAAATAGCTGTCCCGTTTCACGATTTAAAAAAGCTACATGATCGATGGCATGACCAGGTGTATCAATTACATCCCAAGTGGCATTACGGGATGTAAAAATTTTTCTAATGGCGTTTGCTTGAAATGGTCGGCGGATCCCCCAGAAAACCTTTCGATACAGTGGATAATCTGACTTCTTTTTACAATAATCCAGTTTAATATCATTCATATATATTGGTAGATTCATTTCTTTTTGTAAAAATGCTGCACAGCCTGTATGATCTTCATGAAAATGGGTGATGACCACTTGATCGAGGTCTTGTTGTTTGAAAAATGGTTGAAACTCCTTTTCTAATGAAGCGGAACCCGTATCAATGAGAACACCGTCTAGGACGAAGCAATGAACATTTAATTTTACCCCTTGAAATGCCACAGTACCGTTTCCAGCTTGAACACCATTAATGGTCTGCTGGCTGAAATTCTTCTTGAGCAACATAAAATCAATCCTTCCCATAACTAGCCCTTTGTCAAATTTTAACACAAAATGAATAGTTATTCATTAACATATGACAGTTTTTTAATAATAATATTATGTTAACTGATTAAAAAAAGGTTATTTTTCATTCTAAAGGCGGAGGTACAAATCCTCACGCCTCTATACGACTGTCCGAATACATTAATTTGAAGTCAGTCGTATGGAGGGGAAAAATGAAAACAGGTAAAATGTTTTGGGTCATATTGCTAAGTTCTTTCCTCGTTCTTTCAATACTTCTTGTTTTTTCTCATCAATATTCCACGCCCACAACTACAGAACCTGTGAAAGAACCACAAGCTGTAACAGAAACTGGTAAAGAGGGGGAGTCCCCAGATAAACCACCTCAGCCACAACCAGAGCCAGAGCCAGAGCCTCAACCTGCAACGCCACCACAGGAACCACCCCAAATTTTATGGGGAGTTGATACAGCTAGTCCGCTAGACCAGGCTTTTCTACAATGTGTAGTGGATAACTATGGGAAGCCTTCTGTCTTTGGAAGATATCTGGAGACCAAAGAAGGGGTATCGGCTGGTTTGACACCTGAAGAAGTGGAGCTTCTCCATCAACAAGGGATTAAGATTATCCCCATTTATAACCATTTCACAAACGCCACAACTTATGAAGGCGGGGCTTCTGAGGCACAAGCGGCGATTGCATATGCACAACAAATAGGAATCCCAGAGGGGAAAGCGATTTTCGCGGATATTGAACCGACTTACCCGGTAGATGAGGCGTTTATCCGTGGATGGGTCGAAACCTTATCAGGTTCGCCATATAAACCTGGTATATACGGGGTCTTTACTAACGAAAGTGCTCTTACTGCCGCATATCAAGCAGCTATTGCAGTCAATCAGAATGTCCAATCCCAAACGATCATCTGGAGTAGTAACCCGGATCCTGGTGTAACTCCACAGGCTAATGCCCCAGAATTTCAGCCAGGCTCACCCGAAAACGTACCAGTCTCGATTTGGCAATATGGAATTGATGGAGAGACCTGTAACATCGACACGAATCTTTTTCAATCTAATATCTTAGATTTTTTATGGTAATGGTTAGTTGTTAAAAGAGAGTCTTGGAGGCTCTCTTTAATATTTTTTAGTTGGAGGGAGTTGGCAGTACGAGAGGCTTGCGCATATAAAGTATTGCAATTGCATAATAGGTTCCTTTATCATGCAACCCTAGGGTTACTTGTGCTTGACAAGCAACCGTAGGGTTGCTTATACTCGATTTATGAATTGGGACAAAGACGCCATATTCAAAGCACTTAGTGACTCGACTCGGCGGCTCATTTTAGACGAACTAACTGAACGCAACGAGTTAACGTTGTATGAATTAACGGTACGTCTTATTATGAAGTACGACCTTGCCATTTCTAGACAAGCAATAGCTAAACATCTTGCCGTATTGGAGGATGCAGGTCTGATAACATCAAAAAGAAAGGGAAAATATCGAGTAATTATCTTTAACAATGAACCACTTAAAAATTTGCTAAAAGGATGGGTAGAGTAATTTTATAATAGGGAAAGGTCTTATTACAGTACATACGCACTAATACCAAGGAGGCAAATATATAATGAAAATCGTTGTTACGAGTTTGTTCGTTGAAGATCAAGAAAAGGCACTACAGTTTTATACAGAAAAGCTGGGCTTTGTAAAAAAACATGACGTTCCTACCGGAGAATATAGGTGGATCACACTTGTTTCTCAAGAAGAACAAAACGGTACGGAGCTTTTGCTCGAACCGAATGTCCACCCTGCTGCAAAGGAGTATCAAGCTAAGATATCTTCTGAAGGCATCCCTGCAACAATGTTTGGTGTAGAAGATATTCAAAATGAGTATAATCGGTTATTGGAAATAGGCGTGAAGTTTACTATGGAGCCGACAAAAATGGGCGATGTCACAATAGCTGTTTTCGACGATACATGCGGTAATCTTATTCAAATCATTCAGCAGTAACATACGTATAAAGATACATTGGTCAATTTTAAATATGATAAATCGAGTAACCAGCAAAAGTAAAATACACGGAGATTTTCTGGTTAAATGCAAAATGGTGCTCGTTTCGGGGTTTATAAGCGGATGTTTTCCGCTTATGCAAAACAAATTCTCTCATTTTAGAATTTTTCGAGTCAATAGGCGGAATTTCTCCGTCTATTGAAGCTTTTTTTAATAATAATTATTAATTAAGCGGAATATGTCCGCCTATTTATCAGATCGGGTGCTTAACCTGATCCCCTTACCGATAAGTGCGCACCCTATTTATCCTAGATACGGGAAACAGCAGCTTTTTATCGACCAGCTTATAAAGATCAATAAAATTGGTACTCAAAACGGCACTGCAAATGACCGTAGTTTTGACCAATATTCCCTCCATTTCCTCTTTTTCTTTACTTTAACATAAATCTTTCCATATATTATTTGAACTACGCAGAATGGTCTCTAACGGTACTAGTGCTGGTAATAATAGCCTAGAGAAAATCCAGAAAATCCAGTTTCAGTCACTGGATTCTGTTTGAGATATGAATAACTGATAGGGATATATAACAATTGCAAAAAACATCGAAATGAGAAAAACATGTATGGATTTAAAATTGACTAATTTATATACCTTTAATTTTTGTAATAACCAGTTAACTGGAAATGCAAGGAATGAGTCCATTAAAATTGGGGAAGGTACTTATATTAACTTTAACTGCAATTTTGTTGATGACACTAAAATTATCATCGGAAAAGATGTTTTATTTGGTCCGGCAGTAACTATCGCTACCGTTGGTCATCCAATTAATCCAAATTACAGAGGATATATGTATGCTGATCCAGTGAAAATTGGAGATAATTGTTGGATCGGAGCCGGCAGCATCATTTGTCCTGGGGTAACCATTGGCGATAACTGTGTTATAGGTGCCGGCAGTGTAGTAACGAAAGATATTCCAGCTAATTCCGTGGCTGTTGGCAATCCTTGCAAAGTGTTGCGCTCTATAAATGAACACGATATGAAATACTATTACAAGGACAAAGAAATAACTCAAGCAGATTTGGACGAGGAAGCTAGATTGAGATAAATTTGCCAAATTCAGTGGGAGTTTCTTTTTCAACTAACAGGCAATTAAGTTTAAGTTTAAGTGCATTCATTTCAAAAAGTATAGAAAAAGCCGTTCTTCAATCTTGAAGATTGGCTTTTTTCATAACTTATGCCTTGATTATTTCGTCTGATTTTTCCCTCATGCGATTTATATCTTCTCTTGGCGGACAACCAAACATGCGGGAATATTCTCGACTAAATTGTGATTGACTTTCGTAGCCTACCCGAAATGCGATATCAGCGATATCTGTTGTATCCGCTGTTAACATTCTCCTGGCTTCCTGGAGTCTCAATTGTTTTTGAAACTGAATGGGGCTCATAGCTGTAATCTCTTTAAAGTGTCGATGAAGAGAAGCAACACTCATATTCGCTATTTCTGCAAGCTCCTCGATTTTAAAAGAGCGGTCATAGTTTTTGATGATATGTTCAATAACATCTCTTATGCGATCGCCATTGCTACCCTTAATGGCCATTTGTTCCAGAGACTCACCATGAGGGCCTTGTAGAATCCAATAGAGAATTTCCTTCGTGAATAATGGAGCTAGTACGGGGATATGTTTCGGATTTTCAAGCAACCGGGCTAACCTAATTGCTGCATCCAACAGAGCTGGCTCAACTTTGCTTACGTATAAAGCACGTTTGGCATTTTTTTTCTTTCCTGAACGAATTTCAGAATCACTTAAAACTTCTAAGATTTGATTAGGTGTAAATTCCAGTTTAAGAGCCAAATAAGGACTATCAGCTGAGGCTTTTATAACTTGCCCGGTAACCGGCAGGTCAGCAGATACCACAATGTAATGTGCGGGACCATACCTAAATCGTTCCTCTGCTAACAATACTTCCTTTTCTCCTTGGACGATTATGCAAAAGGATGTTTCGTTCACTCTTGCAATGGGTTCGGTAACAATTGATTCACGGATTAAAAATAAAGATGGGATAACAGTAGGATGAACCCCGTCCTGCTCTGAATAACGGTCAATAAGTTTTACGAGCTCAAGCTGCTGTTTGTAGATTTCAACTGACATATTGGATTCTCCTGCATCAATGATAGTCACATTCTATCTCAGATATTCGACTATGTAAATGGTTTTGATAGGATTAGGCAAAAACTTGATAGGAATGAGATAACAATTGCTCTTTAGATTGTTGCATAATATACATAGTGCCGTATAA
Source organism: Neobacillus canaveralius (assembly GCF_047237705.1). Classification (NCBI taxonomy): domain Bacteria; kingdom Bacillati; phylum Bacillota; class Bacilli; order Caryophanales; family Bacillaceae; genus Neobacillus; species Neobacillus canaveralius. Next base: position 2,844,021 of record NZ_JBDFLL010000001.1, read on the forward strand.
GAAAATTTATTTTTCAAGAATAGCTATAGGAGACGGTAAATAATGATTGAAAAACAATATAATATTAAATCGAGTACGGGTTTTGCCCGTCCAGCAAGGATTTTAGTAGGTGTTTCTACTATATATTTATCAAACCTAGTTCTCGAATATGAGGGGATGTCTGTGGAATTAAATTACTCACCCGAGACGATAATGGATTTAATGTCGTTGGAAATCCGACCTGGTGCTCCATTTAATATAAGGGCTAATGGGACGGACGAGCTTCAAGCTTTACAATATATAGAAGACCAATTTAGTAAAATGAAATTAATTCATTGATTTAGCAGTGTTTAACTATATCAATCTATTATGAAAGTGTGGGGGCATTTATATGGAATATGTAAAACTTGGCAATACAGGATTAGATGTATCTCGATTATGTTTAGGGTGTATGGGTTTAGGGGACGCAAGCAAATGGATTCACCAATGGGTGCTTAATGAAGAGGACTCTCGCCCCGTTATAAAAAAAGCACTCGAGTTGGGAATTAACTTTTTTGATACAGCAAATGTTTACTCTCTAGGGACAAGTGAGGAATACCTTGGACGAGCACTCAAGGAATATGCAAATCGTGATGAAGTGGTAATCGCAACGAAAGTACACGGGCAAATGCATAAGGGTCCTAACGGTTCTGGGCTCTCCAGGAAGGCAATCATGAGTGAGATTGATAAGAGTCTTAAGAGGCTTGGCACTGATTACGTAGACCTTTATATTATCCACCGCTGGGATTACAATACCCCTATTGAAGAAACGATGGAAGCATTGCATGATGTTGTGAAGGCGGGGAAGGCAAGATACATCGGTGCTTCATCCATGTACGCATGGCAGTTCCAAAAGGCATTACATGTGGCTGATAAAAATGGATGGACTAAATTTGTATCGATGCAGAATCATTTAAACCTCATTTACCGAGAAGAGGAGAGAGAAATGCTGCCACTTTGCAGGGAAGAAGGAATTGGGGTAACTCCTTATAGTCCTCTTGCGTCAGGAAGATTGACACGTGATTGGTCTGAAACCACACAACGTTCAGAGACCGATCAAATTCAAAAATTTAAATATGATTCGACTGCTGAAGCTGATCGAGTGGTTGTAGAACGAGTCGCTGCCCTCGCAGAGAAATATGGTGTTCCACGTACCCATATCGCACTTGCCTGGCTGCTGCAGAAAGAACCAGTAACAGCTCCTATTATCGGAGCTACAAAAATATCTCATCTTGAAGATGCCGTTGGTGCGCTATCCATTAAGTTAACCACTGAAGAAGTATCATATCTAGAAGAGCCATACGTACCACACCTAATCATTGGACATAATTAGATTGAGATTAACATTTATAAAGGATTTAGTAATAAAGATAATTAGACTTCCTCAGTACGATGAGGAAGTTTTTTTATTGAGATTTATATTATAAAAATAGTTTGAATTATACGTAGAATTAAGTAGAATTATGTTAAAATCTAGTAAAATAGGAAAAGAGATACCCCAAGATTAAACATAGAGGAGGTTTTCGTATGAACACGAAAGACAAATGGAATCTGAAACATCTCGATCGAATCACTCAGCTAAAGGAACCTCAACCCAATCCCAGATTAAAGAAGCTGGCCTCTTATTTTAAGGAAGGGGGTACTGCCTTGGATATAGCTTGTGGTCTTGGTGGAAACAGTTTGTTCCTTGCAGGAATGAACAATCAAGTCGAGGCAATAGATATTTCAGACGTTGCTATCAACTATGTCCAAGAACAGGCAGCCAAAGATAATTTAAGAGTGCAACCTCGAGTTACAGATCTTACCGATTTGGAAACTTTAAATTGGCCGAGTAATCCCTTTGACTTTATTGTTATGTCCTATTACTTAGATCGGTCATTGTTTCCAATTGTAAAAGACGTTTTAAAAGATGGGGGTTATTTCTTTATGGAAACCTACTATCAGTCACCGTTCACTGATGAACAAGGAGTATCCGACCAATATAAACTAAAGTCTAATGAGTTGTTAACAGAATTTGGTGATTGGAAGGTTCTCTATTTTGAAGAGAACGAACAAGAAGGCTGGCAATCGATTTTTTGTCAAAAACGGTAAAAAGCATGTTCAGTACATAAATAGAAAACGACAGTCAGAGACCTATCGTTTTCTTATTTTCACTAGAAAAATAGTAATCAATTTCATTTTGTAATTAACTCAGTGCCATAAGAGTTATCAATGGCACACAGCCAGTTGCCTTGTGAATTTTTCTTAAATACATAAGTTGCCTTTCTATCCAATGAATATTCCGAATCCTCTTTATCAGCTTCAAGGAAAGTATGGGATAAAACCAATGCAGTATCACCCGCTTCTAAGATCATCATCTCACCCTGTGTTGGTACGATACTGTTATTAAAGTATTTTGCAATGGCAATGAACGCTTTTTTTATTTCATCCTTTCCTTTAGCAATCATTCCAGGTTTTACAACTAAAACTGCATCATCTGTATAGTAAGCCATTAATGTATCAAAATCTTCGTTTTTTATTGCATTGTCACACTGCTTGATTAACTCTTTTATTTCGTGCTCCATCATGTTTCATCCCCTGTCTATATCATATGGATAAATTTTACATCGTCACTGTCTTTTTAACAACATTTTGAAAAGATTCAAGGAGTTTTACTATGGTGAAAGATTGTATTTTTTGTAATCTGGGACTAGATTCTAAACAAAGAATAAATTTTTAGTAATGAATATTATTTCACCAATGTATGCAGATGAAGCCCTGGTAGGTAAAGGGATTCGTTAATATGTTTATAAGAAAGAAATATTTGAGAACATCGAAATCTTAAGAAAATGACGTAGACTGCACACGTCATTTTTTTTTCCATATTTTAATATATAAATAATGAGCCACAGAGGGGATGGACCAAGGTGAAAAGCTCACTTCGGGATCAAATTTTTAAGAAAGAAGGTACCACTTTTCCTTCTAAAACATATACATCCATGGTACTTGAACCTGCCTATGATGAGGCTAAGAAACAATTTATTGACTCTATGATGGAGATTCATCATGCCCATTTAATTATGCTTGTTGAACAAGGGCTTGTGGGAAAAGAAGAAGCAGAAGAAATTGCTAAAGCAGTTTCCAACTTAGATATCGATAATGTGAAAACAAGAGGCTACACCGGTGAGTTTGAGGATTTATTTTTTGAAGTGGAGCATTTATTAATCGAAGAAGCAGGTGATATTGCAGGAAATCTTCATATTGCAAGAAGCCGAAATGATATGGGGATTGCCATTTATCGGATGACATTACGGAAGAAACTATTATTTTTGATAAAAAAGGCGTTAACACTTCGCGAGGGCCTTATCGAATTGACTGACGAACATAAAGAAACGGTGATGATTGGATATACACATACCCAACAGGCGCAGCCAACCACATTAAGTCATTACTTAAATGCGATGACAGATATGCTTACACGTGATATCTATCGACTTCAAGCATCTTATAAAACGGTGAATCGCAGCAGTATGGGAGCAGCAGCCTTAACCACCTCGGGATTTCCGATTAATCGTGAACGTATGAAAGACCTCCTAGGCTTTGGAGAAATGATTGATAATGCCTGGGATGCGGTTGCAGGTGCAGATTATATAGCGGAGACAGCGACTGCCGTTCAGTTGTCAGCATTAAATTTAGGAAGATCGATGCAAGACTTTTTATTATGGGGTACACAGGAGTATGGTGCATTTCTCCTTTCCGCACCATATGTGCAAATTAGCTCCATTATGCCGCAGAAAAGGAACCCTGTATCAATCGAGCATATGAGAGCCCTTTTATCCAGTGTAGCAGGAGATTGCCAGACTGTTTTACTGATGGTCCATAATACACCATTTGGAGACATCGTTGACACAGAGGATGATATGCAGCCGTATATCTGGAAAGCGATTGAAAGACTCGGCGGCATTTATGAATTATTAACATCTGTGTTACTTACGATGGAAGTGAATAAAGAAACCCTTCTGAAAAGAGCAAAAGAAAGCTTTGCAAACGTCACTGAATTGGCAGATACCATTGTGCGAAAAGATGGACTATCATTCCGTCAGGCCCACCATGTGGTAAGTTCAACGGTAAAGGAATTAATGAAGAATGGGAAAACTTCATTAGAATCATTAACTTTATATCTTTTGAATCAGCAATCAATAAAGGTTGTAGGAAAGGAATCTGTTTTAACTGAAGAGGAATTAAAACTATGCCTGAGTCCTGAATATTTTGTTCGAATCCGTGATCTTCAGGGCGGACCTAGCCCTAATAGAATGGAAAAAACTATAAAAGTACGATTACAGGAACAGGAAGAACTAGTAAGCTGGTTAAAGGGAAGACAAAATCACCTTACCACATCATCTTCAAAGGTTAAGGAAATCATCATGAAATGGACTGGAGCCAATAAATAAGAACACCATCAAACTGCTTGTACTTTTTACGGATATGGGGCGTAAATCGGGAAAAGTTGCATGAGGATAAAACAAGTGTTTCTTCGGTGTCAAGAAAGCCGCGAAACACCTGTTTTTTTTAGGGCTGACCTTAAAAACTCAGGAATTATTATCCTGGCACTTTTCCCATTCTGTTTATTTTTCCCGTGTCATTTTTACCAGCGTAATAATATCTTGTGAAACGGTATCATATGGAACGGATTCCGCTTTTAAATTGTTTTTAATCTTTTCAATTAGCACAACTGCCTCGGGATTTGTTACTGTTAGGGTTTGAACATTTCCATTAAAGACTTTGTTCATATAACTTTTTGCCTTGTCGAGGTTATCATCCACATCTTGAGCAGCTGTATTGTTCATATTGGCAGGATCTTTTTTGTTCTGGTCTTTTCTTGACATTCCATCGACACCATTAAGGACATGCTCTTGCATGGAATCGTATTGATTGGAAGTCACCTCAGGTGTTGCCCGCGCGAGGATGACCGTGTCATCTAATACAAATACCTTGACCCCATTGATTCCTTCCCCACCTAATCTCGATTCCAGATGAGAAGAAATTCCGCCATCATTCAAACCTGAGCTCCCAATCATGCTGTATACATTTGTTCCTGTTCCATGAGAGGTTCCCCCATGTTCATCCGTTGTTTGTCTTTTTTCTCCGTTTTCACTTGGAATGACTAAGCCATCATTCATATTTCTTGTTGAAATACTTTTATCATAGACGCTTGTTTGATGTGCTCCATGATTGTCATGTTGACTTTCTTCGGCTTTAACGGATTCATCGAGTAGATTTTGTTGACCTGAGCATGCAGAGAGGAATAAGGCTGTACTAAAAATAGCTGCATTTTTCCAATTTTTTTTCATTATTTACCACCTCATAAAAATAGAATTAACGTTATCATGCCCAACTTTTTTTTACGTATGAATGGATTTTTTTGGGGTAATCTATCTTTAAACTGTAGGAGGTGGATTTTATGGCAGATAACTCCAACCAACAAGAAAAGAAGGAATCACTTTCTCGTCGCAAATTCCTCAAGAGTTCTGGTATTGCGGTTGGTGGATTGGCTGTAGGCGGGGCATTAGGGAGTTTACTCCCATTTAAAGACAAAACAACGAATAAAGTGGATGTTAAAAACCAAGGGACATCAGAAAACTATAATCTGGCACTCATGTATTTTTCCCCCGAGCAATTTAAAATGGTTGAGGCCGCAACGGAGCGGATTTTTCCAGCTGATGATAATGGACCAGGTGCAAAGGATTTAGGTGTTGCCTATTTTATCGATCACCAATTAAGTGGGGACTGGGGCTTTAATTCAAGGGAATATATGCAGCCGCCTTTTTTTAAAGGAGAAAAAGTCCAAGGGTATCAAGGTCGTCTTAGAAGACGTGAAATTTTCGATATCGGTTTACGAGAATTGCAAAATCACAGTTTAACGAAGTATAAAAAGAATTTTGTTGAACTAAGTGAAGAGGAACAAGACGATATTTTAACAGATTTTGCTGGGGACAAGGTTAACCTTACGACGCTTTCTCCAAGTGGCTTTTTCAACATGCTTAGGAGCAGCACATTAGAAGGGGCCTATAGTGATCCATTGTACAGCGGAAATCGAAACATGGAGGGCTGGAAAATGCGGAATTACCCAGGCAGTCAAATGGCTTATACAGAAGTCATTGATAAAGAATTTACAGTCATTCCTCCAAAAAGTCTAAAGGATCACCTAGGCCATTAATGTTATAGAGAATTTGCACTAAATCGATTATGAATGAGGTGTGTGAAGTGGCAAAGAAATTACCGAAAGTGGATGTTGTCATTGTTGGTGTTGGCTGGGCAGGTGGGATTATTGCTGCCGAGTTAACGAAACAAGGCTTAAATTGTGTTGGATTGGAAAGAGGAAAAGAACGGAAAACAGAAGATTATTTTATGATACATGATGAACTTCGTTATGCCCTTAGGTACGACCTGATGCAGAATCTTTCGAATGAGACGATAACATTCAGAGGAAATGAAAGAATCCGCGCTCTGCCAATGCGGCAATACGGTTCCTTTCTATTAGGTGAGGGATTAGGGGGTTCGGGTGTTCATTGGAACGGACAAACCTACCGCTTCCTCCCTTACGATTTTGAAATTCGCAGCAAAACCATTGAAAGATATGGTGAAAACAAGATTCCAAAGGATATGACCATTCAAGATTGGGGCATTACCTATGATGAATTAGAGCCCTATTTCGATAAATTTGAAAAAATGGCTGGGATTTCAGGAGAAGAAAACCCGCTTGCCGGGAAAAGATCTAGTCCATATCCAACCCCACCGATGAAAACAACACCGTCACTTGAAAAATTTAGGAAGGCGGCTACCAACTTAAAGCTCCATCCCTATAATCGCCCTTCTGCAAATCTTTCAGAGGCTTACACAAATCCGGATGGGGTAGCACGTGCAGCCTGTCAATATTGTGCTTATTGTGAGAGGTTCGGCTGTGAATATGGGGCAAAAGCGGATCCTGTTGTTACCGTTATTCCAGTTGCAAAAAAGACTGGGAAATTTGAAATTCGCACTCATTCCAATGTCAGACGCGTATTGAAATCCGGAAATAAAGCAACTGGAGTCATGTATGTGGATATAACAACAGGAGAAGAAATCGAACAACCTGCAGATATTGTGGTGTTAACAAGTTATGTGTTTAATAATGTTCGTTTATTGTTACAATCGGGCATTGGCCGACCATATGACCCGGTTTCGGGGACTGGGGTGATTGGGAAAAATTACGCCTACCAAGTCCAAAAAGGAAATGCGACAGGCTTTTTTGAAAAGGAAGAATTTAATACCTATGCTGGCGCAGGTTCTCTCGGCATGGTGGTTGATGATTTTAATGGAGACAATTTCGACCATACCAATCTTAATTTTATTCATGGAGGCTCGATTGCCATTTCTCAAACCGGGTTACGGCCGATTTCAAATAACAAAGTTCCAAAAGGAACTCCGACATGGGGGAAAGAGTTTAAAGCGAATTCGATCAAATATGCAAATCGGGTTTTATCCGTTGGCGGACAAGGAGCAAGTATGCCGTTTAAACATCATTACCTTGACCTTGATCCGACATACAAGGATGAATTTGGCGATCCGTTAATTCGGATTACCTATGATTTTGAAGAGCAGGACCGCCAGCTAGCCAAATTTTTAACGGATCGATGCAAAGAAATCATGAAAGAAATGGGTGCTAATCTTATCGAAACGATGGAGGAACTTGGGCCTTATGATATTACCACCTATCAATCCACCCATAACACAGGCGGTATCATCATGGGAGCAGATCCGAGTACTTCTGCCGTCAATAATTATATGCAAATGTGGGATGCTGATAATATATTTGTCGTTGGCGCTACAGCGTTCGCCCATAATGGCGGCTATAATCCAACCGGTACGGTCGGGGCATTCGCTTATCGAGCAGCTGAAGGGATTTTATCCTATAGACAAAAAGGTGGCATATTAGCTTAAAACATGCGAAGAGGAGGAACATATGCTTTCGAATATAGGCATCCCAGGGTTAATACTCATATTAATCATCGCTTTAATCATTTTTGGTCCTAAAAAGCTTCCGGAAATTGGGTCTGCGTTTGGAAAGACATTATCCGAATTCAGACGAACTGCCACTTCCATCATTGATGAAGATGAGGAAGTTCTCGATAGTAGTAAAAAACAGCAGCCATAATTATTGGGAGACCACAGCCTTAACCTTGGCAAAAGCTAGGTTAAGGTTTTTTTTTCGTGCACTTAAAACCTCTTGATTATTTCTCCCTTTTTAAATCTTTTAAATAATTTATAATTATCATATAATAGTATATAGTTAATCTATAAATAATATAATAGACTTTGATATGGTAGTAATTGATACAGAATAGATGTGTGTTTTTGTGACGCCTAACTTGGCGATTTTCTACATCTTTCTTCAAATTTTTAAAAGAAAAGGTTGGTAAATATGAGCAACGGAGAAACTAAAACAGACGTCATATTAATTGGCGCCGGAATCATGAGTGCCACTTTAGGGACGATTTTAAAAGAATTAGTACCGGAATGGGAAATAAAAGTGTTTGAGAAACTCGAAAACGCAGGGGAAGAAAGCTCTAACGAATGGAACAATGCGGGAACAGGGCATGCAGCACTGTGCGAGCTTAACTACACAACCGAAAAATCGGACGGATCCATTGATATTAGTAAAGCGATCAGTATTAATGAGCAGTTTCAAGTTTCCATGCAGTTTTGGTCTTACCTTGTAAACAGCGGGCTGGTAAAGAATCCGCAAGAATTTATCAGACAATTGCCTCATATGAGTTTGGTACAAGGGGAACAAAATATAACTTTTTTAAAGAAACGATTTGAAGCGCTCACAAAAAATCCTCTTTTCAAGGGGATGGAATTTTCGGAAGATCCGGAAAAACTGATGGAATGGATTCCACTTATTATGGAAGGCCGCGTATGGAATGAACCGATTGCGGCAACAAAAATCGACTCTGGAACGGACGTTAACTTTGGTGCGTTAACGCGCATGTTGTTTAACCATTTAGAGAATAAAAATGTAGATATTAAGTACAATCATAGTGTTAGTGATCTTAAACGTACCAGCGATGGCTTGTGGGAAGTAAAAATTCAAAATCAGTTTAGTGGTAATGTTAAACGCCATACTGCAAAATTCGTCTTCATCGGAGGCGGAGGAGGAAGCCTGCATTTACTGCAAAAATCCGGTATTCCTGAGGGGAAAAATATTGGAGGATTCCCTGTAAGCGGAATCTTTATGGTATGTAATAATCCTGCTGTTGTAGAGCAGCATAATGCAAAAGTATACGGAAAAGCGAAGGTTGGCGCTCCGCCAATGTCTGTGCCTCATCTGGACACAAGATTTATCGATAATAAAAAATCATTGTTATTTGGACCATTCGCCGGATTTTCACCAAAATTCCTGAAAACGGGTTCCATGCTCGACCTGGTAACCTCGGTAAAGCCGAATAATGTGTTAACTATGTTAGCAGCTGGCGCAAAAGAAATGCCTTTGACCAAATACCTAATCCAGCAAGTGTTGTTATCAAAAGAGCAGCGCATGGAAGAGTTACGTGAATTTATACCGAGCGCTAAAAGCGAGGATTGGGATTTAGTCGTAGCTGGCCAACGTGTGCAGGTTATTAAAGATACTGAGGCAGGAAAAGGAACGCTGCAATTTGGTACGGAAGTCATTACTGCTTCTGATGGCTCAATCGCAGCATTACTAGGTGCTTCTCCAGGTGCATCTACTGCCGTTCACGTTATGCTGCAGGTAATCAAAAAATGCTTCCCGCAACAAACAATAGAGTGGGAACCCAAAATCAAGGAAATGATCCCTTCTTATGGTGTGTCACTAATGAAAAACCCAGATTTGTTAAGCCAAATTCATTCTTCGACTGAGCAGTCGCTCGGTCTAACAGATAAAGAACTGGCTTATAATTAGGTCATTAGATACAGAAAACAGTAAACAACATAATCATAAGGCAGAAGGTTTGCAAGTGTGTGTTCACAACTTGTCAATTTTCTGCTTTTTTATTGATTTTTGTGAGTACATGGGTATTCTATTCCATTTATTAAATGAACATAGAAACGATATTGATACGGGAGGGAGTTTATGAAACCAACCGATAAATTCAGTGGGAAGGCCAATGTGTATTCAAGGTCTCGTCCTAGTTACCCAAATGAGTATATTGATTATTTACTCTCAGTAAATTCTTTGAATGAGACTAGCAGAGTAGCGGATATCGGTTCAGGAACAGGGATTCTAACTCGTCAGCTATTGGAGAGAAATGTCAGCGTTTTAGCGGTGGAACCCAATAATGATATGAGAACGAAAGCTGAACAAGAATTGCAACGGTTCGAACAATTTACTTCGATTAAAGGCTCAGCTGAAGAAACTACATTACCGGACGATAGTGTGGACCTAGTTATAGCAGCTCAGGCTTTTCATTGGTTTGACCAAGAAAAGTTCAAATTAGAATGTAACCGGATTTTGAAGCAGGAGGGAAAGGTTGCCCTAGTTTGGAATAGTAGAGATTTCAAAAGCCCTCTCATTAAGGAAAATGTTGAGATATTTAAAAAATATTGTCCGAACTTTTATGGATTTAGCGGTGGAATCGGTGAGGGTGAGGAAGTGTTTAATCAATTTTATCGAGATGGACAATACGAACTTAAAAGGTTTCCTAATGATTTAGTCATGGGTTTTGAAGGATTCTTGGGCAGGAACCTTTCAGCATCCTATTCACTAGAAGAGTCAGACGATGAATATCAACATTTTGTTGAAGCCATTACAATCCTATTTGAAAAATACAGCCATAATGGAAAAATCGTCATGCCGAACTTTACCCGAAGTTATCTAGGAAAAGTGTAAGGTTAACTATTATCAACCCATAAAAAATAGTGTAGCAGAGTAATTCCTTGATGAATTTACTCTGCTTTCTTATTGAATGGAGGATCGGGAAAGAGAAATATTATGCTTTTCTAATAAAGACTTGAAGTATAGAGAGAATTTCACTAGTATAATACTGTTTAGTTTATAATATTATTATCAGCCAAATAGGGAGAAATTTTCCTTGGTTTCACAAAAATTCAAAGTGAAGAGGATATTCAATATGAACAAACAGGAAAGCAGCTACAGATGGGTCGTTTTTAGTACTGTCTTATTGGCTTACTTTATCATAATAAGCCAAAGAACTGCTCCAGGACTTATTACGGATCAGTTAATGAAGGATTTTCATTTTTCAGCTGCTGTTATAGGTCTTATGAGTAGTTTTCAATTTTTTGCATATGCAGGACTTCAAATTCCGGTAGGTTTATTATCGGACAGGTATGGTCCCAATCGCTTTCTTATTTTGGGTACTATTCTCACTGGAATAGGCTGTATAATTTATAATTTCTCGCCAAATGAATATGTTTTAATATTCTCTCGATTTTTGGTTGGTATGGGAGATTCAATGATCTTTGTCAACCTGGTTATCATTTTAAGCCAGTGGTTTAAAGCAAATGAATTTTTAAAATTGTTAGGTCTGGTTTCTCTTGTTTCGAGCGTAGGCTCATTAATGGCAACTGTTCCCTTTTCGGTGTGGATTTCATTCACAGGTTGGCGAACACCTTTCCTAACGATAGGTATCATTTTAATATTATTATCTTATTTCTTATATACTGTGCTTGTTTTGAAACCTAAAAGAATCTTTACAAATGATACCGATATAAAAAAGAAAAGGAACAAAAATCGAGAAAGTGTTTGGAAGATTCTCCGCCGAACCATTTCTGCACGGCAGGCCTGGGCAACGTTTCTATGTCACTTTGGGTTGGTTGGGGCGTATGTCGGATTTATCGGTTCATGGGGAGTACCGTACGGAATCCATGTACTCGAGTTATCCCGTTCAGGAGCCAGCCAGCTAATGATGTATGGTCTTTTTGGAGCCATTCTTGGTGGCCCTTTAATTAGCTGGATTACAAGCAGACTAGGATCTATGAAAAAACTTTATACCTTTGTTCACATCATTACCTTTTTTAGTTGGGGAGGATTGTTTTTATTAGGTGTGAATCCTTCATTTATATTAGTAGTTGTTCTGTTTTTTCTTGTAGGTTTTGGAAATGGTGCAAGTGCTTTGACATTTGCAGTGGTCCGGAAATCCTTTCCTATAGAAGAAGTCGGGGTTGTGACAGGATTCTCCAATATGGGTGGATTTATAAGCGCCGTTTTGTTACCGATTGTCTTTGGAAAGGTACTAGATTTATTTCCTCAAGATTCTATCAATATTGGATATCATTATGGGTTCATCATTCCTGTTCTGTTTTCTTTGATGGGAGTGTTAGGAGCTATGATGATAAAAGAGGAAAAAACTGAAGAAAAAATAGTATTAAATGCTTAATACTGAATGACATAATCCGTTATTTCCCAATAGAAAGATAGGTACGAGGGGGAGATATTTATGAAAATTGTTGAGCTTCAAAAGGGGAATGAATATTTGGAGGAAGGTATTAAGGTATTTTGGAAGGTCTGGGGAACTGAAGATAATTATAAGTTTTACGAGAATTGTATTCTTCATTCTGCAGAAACTTCAGAAGACCTTCCAAGATTCTATGTCGCCATTGAAAATGGTATTATTATTGGTACGTATGCCATCTTGAGAAATGATATTAATAGCCGTCAAGATCTATGTCCATGGTTTGCATGCTTATTTGTTGATAGAGAATATCGGGGGCAAGAAATCGGTGAGAAGCTTCTGGAACACGGTTTGAGTGAGGCAGCCAAAAAAGGGTATAAGAAGCTTTATTTGACAACGGATCTAGAAAATTATTATGAAAAATACAGATGGAATCATAACGGGATTGCATATGGACCAAGTGGCGGTCATATCAAGATTTATGAAAAAAGCACCGGTCTATATATTCAGAAGGAATTTATGGCATAATCGGTCCAGCAAATGTGTTATGGAAAATACAAATTCATACTGAAGGAGAAGTTGCAATGTCGAACAATATCTCTAGCAATAATCCGAGTCAAATACACTTCATGCTAAAGTCTACTCCACCAAGAGTAACTTTTCATCAGAACATGACTGAAGAAGAAAGGAATATTATGCTACAACACATAGCCTATTGGACGGACAAGCAGAATCAGGGGATTGCTCTGGTTTTCGGACCTGTTCTAAATCCTGCAGCCCCACACGGACTGGCAATTATTGAAGTCGAGAATGAGGAACAAGTACCAAAACTTATCGAAGAAGATCCCGCAGTGATTGCACGATTAATGACAACGGAATTTTATCCGATGAAAGCCATAATAAAGTTGTAAATTCACGTTTAAACTTAGAAAACGGCACACGTAAAATTAATGTGCACCTTTTCTTCCTTCCTGCATATAGTAGCTTCTGTGAGTATTTTCTTAGGAAGGAAGAAAGAACGATGAATATTAATCCAATAATTAAAACAAGCAAAAATGAAACTACTACTAACGGAACTGGATTTAAAATTATTGAAATCAATGTAACAGATCCAGCCCAAAGTTTATTTTCCGTGGTAACTCCTATTAAAATGAAGTAACCTTCAAGAGTGTGTGCCCCAAATATAAACTTGCCTTAAATAAAAAAAGAGTGTTTCATCGGTGGCAGGCACCAGTGAAACACTCATTTTTATTTCAATAAATCAAATCCCATTGGGAGTGTAAATCCTAGAGCAAATAGGCTAACAAGAACGAGAGAGAATGCAATCCATATGATGTCTGTTTTCTTTCCTTTTTGTTTACGGACAATTACCATTTCAAATAAACCAATCATGATGATACCGAGAATTGCTTTCAAATAGTACGTTACTGGAATGGAATATGCAGCAAAGAAGAGCATACCACCCGTTACGATAATAAGAATGTATGTAGCTCGTAAAACCCTATGCCATATTTTAATATTTTTTCCTTTATTTTGAAGAATGGCAATAATGATTAGAAAAATTAGTGACAAGACCAGGGATGTTAAGTGTGCATGCGTCATTTAATATTACTCCTTTAATTTAATGAATGATCTTTCAATAAACCTATTTTAATAGGAAAATATAAAAGGAATCTAAAGTAAGTATTAAATTTTTCTTAAATAAATAAGGGTTGAAAAATCAAATTTTCAAAAAATGGTATTAATAAGTAGAAAAAGTTACACAATATGTCTTGGAAAGTATCTGAATTTAGTATAAAATAAGGAAAATAAAAAATTAAATGATAAAAACACAATGATAGGGAGTATTAAGGATCGTTTATTGTTTAGAGAGCTGTCGGCTGGTGAAAGACAGTCAATAAACTCCCCAACTCGCCCAGGAGTGGTAAGGCTGATATGTAGGTCTTAACGGCTGACAACCGTCACAAAGTCTCAAAGTGGGTTCGTTTGTATCTAAATGGACCAAAAAGAGTGGTACCACGAAGGCAAAGCCTATCGTCTCTTATGAGATGATAGGCTTTTTTTATTTTATCTGAACTTAAATGAAAAGGTGGTCATTAGAATGAGAAATGTTGAAAAGTATTCAAGAGGTTATTTTATGCCCCCTGTCAAAAGCTTGAAATGGACAGAGAAGGAGTACATAACGGAAGCTCCTACCTGGTGTAGTGTGGATCTACGAGATGGAAATCAAGCCTTAGTTGTTCCTATGAGTCTGGAAGAGAAATTAGAATATTTTCAGTTGCTGTTGGAAGTAGGTTTCAAGGAAATCGAAGTTGGCTTTCCCGCTGCATCCGAAACAGAATTTCAGTTTTTACGTACATTGATTGAACAGGATTTGATTCCTGAGGATGTTACCGTCCAAGTGTTAACACAGTCTAGAGAAGCGATTATTAAAAAGACTTTTGAAGCGCTGGAAGGTGTGAACAAAGCTGTGGTCCACCTATATAATTCTACCTCAGTGGCACAGCGGGAACAGGTATTTAAAAAGTCAAATGAAGAAATAATTGAAATTGCCGTAACCGGTGCAAAATTGCTTAAAAAGTATGCAGCTGAGACACAAGGGAACTTCCAGTTCCAGTATTCACCTGAGAGCTTCACGGGTACAGAGATGGAGTTTGCGCTTGAAATTTGTAATACTGTACTGGATATTTGGCAACCAACGCTTGAGAACAAGGTGATTATTAATCTTCCCGCAACTGTTTCCATGTCAATGCCTCACGTTTATGCGAGCCAAATAGAATTTATGGGAGATCACCTAAATTATCGGGACAATGTAATCCTTTCACTGCATCCGCACAATGACAGAGGAACGGGGGTTGCTGATGCAGAGTTGGGTATGCTTGCTGGAGGACAAAGGGTTGAAGGTACACTGTTTGGAAATGGTGAAAGAACAGGTAACGTAGACATCGTGACGCTTGCTTTAAACATGTATTCACATGGGGTGAACCCTCACCTTAATTTTGAGAATATCCGTGAAATTAGAGAAAAGTATGAGGAACTGACTAAAATGAATGTTCATGAAAGACATCCATATGGGGGCGACCTTGTCTTTACTGCCTTCTCAGGCTCTCATCAGGATGCCATTGCTAAGGGAATGACATGGCGTGAGGATCAAGAACGTCAATATTGGACAGTTCCTTATCTTCTAATTGATCCAAAGGATATTGGAAGAGAGTATGAAGGTGATATTATCCGTATTAACAGCCAATCTGGTAAAGGTGGTATTGGTTATCTGCTTCAGCAACATTATGGACTTGATATGCCTGCAAAAATGCGTGAAAACTTCGGGTATAAGGTGAAAGATGAATCAGACAAAATGCACAAGGAAATTATGCCTAATGAGATCTATGAAATATTCAATAAAGAATATGTGAATATTAGTGCTCCTCTTGGGTTTAACCATTACCGACCTACCCATGGCGACCATTATGAAACGATTGTATCAATCCGTATAGATAACGAAGTGCATGAATTTACGGGTGTCGGAAACGGAAGGCTTGACGCCATCAGCAACGTTCTTCAAACCCAATTGGAAATCGAGTATAAAGATTTGGTCTATAAGGAGCACGCTTTAGAAATAGGATCCAAATCCAACGCTGTTTCCTATGTGGGTATTACTGCTATGGATGGTACTGTCTATTGGGGCTGTGGAATTGACCCTGATATTATGACATCCTCTGTAAAAGCTTTGTTTAGTTCCGTTAACAACATGGTAACCACACTCAATGCACCGATTGGAAAAGGATTTTCTCTAAATAAAAGAAGATAAAACTTGGGTTATACAAAGAACCAACAGCAAGAATTTACATGCTGTTGGTTTTTTTATTACAGTAAGATGAAACTTTCATCCTGCGGGTGAATAGCATGTAGGCAAAAGGGTTCGCCCATGTTGTTCAGTCAGCAGAACTGCAAATGAGGTGAGTCCATCAAATGTAATAGATAGATTGGAGGTATGTTAATGCAGCTATTTTACACAGTCCGCCCTGGGGATACACTTTACCAGATTGCGAGACGCTGGGAGCTGCCGTTAGAGACGCTGATTGCGGCGAATAATCTGGCCTCGCCCAACTCGATTTATGTAGGTCAGCAGCTTTCCGTTCCTCCTGGTGTAGATGTCATTCGTGTGAAACCAGGAGATACAGTTTATCAAATTTCTCAAAACTTTGGGGTTCCAGCTTCGGTTATCATTCAAGCTAATGCCCTTCAGCCCCCTTACGTAATCCAAGCAGGTCAGTTGTTGAAAGTACCACCTGGTGTTCCTTACTATGTGGTCCAGCCAGGAGATACCTTATTCCAAATCGCAAACCGTTTTAACGTAATAACTGGAAGTCAAAGCAACTTCGAGTTAATTATGAAAGTTAATAACCTGTCGTCTACCGTTATTTCACCAGGTATGAAACTCACCATTCCATACGCTCCTCCAGGTGATAGGGGTGTAATTGCTTATACCTCCAATCGAAGTGGCAGCTATGATATTTGGATTTATAATCCTAGTAACGGTGTGGACCAACAAATTACGAATGGTTTAGCAGAAACTTATTCGACTCCATTTTGGTCACATGACAGCACAAAGATCGCCTTTGTTGGAAAAAATGGAATTCTCCACATTCTTAATTTAGTTGATAATAGTATAGCTCAAATTGACCAGTTTGCAGACGGGTTAGGTGTTTTTCTTGATTGGTCTCCGAATAGCCAAGAAATCGTTTATACAAAACCAAATGGGTTGATGCTTTACAATGTGATCACTCATCGTGCCCGAACCCTAAATGCTGTTGGTGCAACAGATGCCCAATGGTTTCCGAGCGGGACCGAATTACTTTTTCAACAAGCCGATTCCACGGGAGTAAGCCAGCTTTTTCGTGTCAAAATTAATGGAACTAGTAAAGTGCAAATTACTCGAAATACAGGTGGCCGGCTTAATGATGTTCGTCTATCTCCTGATGGGACCTATGCTTTATATACGACCCCAGGTGCGAGCATCTCCATCATTTACAGTGTTAACCTTGCAACCGGAAACGTAATAGAAGTTAAAGGAGGACCTTTAGCGAAAAATTACTTCCCAACCTGGTCACCTGATTCACAAAGATTCGCATATAGTGCAACGGCGTTTGAAAACCTTGGATATTTCTCACTGGTAAGAACAGCTGGAAGACAAGGGATGACTGAAGTTACGAGAGCGATATCCGATTGTTTTGCCACCCCAGTGACCTGGTCACCAGATAGCAGGAAAATTGCTTATCTTTCTGGATGTAAGCAACAAGGCAGTTCCAGCGAAATCTGGCAAATGGATTTAACTCATCCCGTTCCAATCCAACTTGTAGAAGGTGGAGCGATTACGGCATTGCAATGGTCACCGTTACCGATTACTTCTCTCAAAAAAACATACTCTAATTCAGTCTATAAAGTTCGCTTCCAATATCCATCCCATTGGCAGCGGGTAAACGATGAAAGATACGAAGGAGAAGATGGTTTTTTTCAAATTTCAGCCATAGCCTCTGACCAATCGATTGAAGTGGTTTGTCAAAATGAAGCCTTCCACCAACTAAACCCATACGGCACTCAGCCCCGCATCCAACACACTCGTATTGGAAATCAACCAGCTTGCTTGATTTTCCCGTCTCAAGACCAACCAGCCGAAATGAGAAAACAAGCAGCATTGATTGTGCGGTATCCGAATCCTGTTGTAATAGGAGGTACAGAATATCATTACTTTATCCTCTGGGCCGACCAGAACCACATTATTGAAATGAGCACTTCACTTACATTTCAGTGATCCCCAAAACGAGTTGCTCTTCCTATAGAGCAACTTTTTTGATAGGGTAGAATGTATATTAAATTTAGTATAAGGATGATTACATATGAAAAAAGAGGAACAACAAATGAACCAAGTAGTTGAAACCATGATGGCACATCGTTCAATCAGGAAATACACTAATCAACCAGTTTCAAATGAAGATTTGGATACAATTATTCGTTCTACCCAAGCTGCACCTTCCTGGGTCAACGGTCAACACGTTACCATCATTTCCATTCAAGATCCTGAGCGAATAAAGAAAATGGCGGAGCTTGCAGGAAACCAAAAACATATAATTGAAGCACCCATTTTTCTTGTGTTTTGCGCAGATTTCCACCGTATCAAGGTGGCTTGTGAAATGGAAGGAATCGAGTTCCGGTCTGCAGTCAATCCTGATTTATTATTGGTTGGATCGGTAGACGTTGGTATTGCGCTAGGAAATGCGATTACTGCTGCAGAATCGCTCGGGTTAGGGACAGTGCCAATTGGCGGAATACGGAGAAGTCCACTAGAATATATTGATCTGCTGAATTTGCCTGAGTATGTCATTCCAGTTTCAGGGTTATGTATTGGTTATTCTAGTGAAATTCCAGATTTGGTACCGCGATTACCAAAGGAAGCCATCTTTCATGAAGAACAATACAAAGAGAATATTCACGAAGAAATCCAACAGTTTAATCAAATTCATCTTGAAGCAACGAGGGGAAGACAAAGCGGAGGTTCTACCTGGACACAAAGAATGGCAAATTTTTATAAAGATCCGTTTTATGTAAATAACGGTTATAAAGACGTAGGAAAAATGCTTGAACAACAAGGTTTTTCAAAACGTGAAAAATAAGTAAAGTAAAGAATGTGCCTATGGAATGTATTGAACTCCATAGGCTTTTTAATATTGACTACATAAAATCGCACGCTTTTTCCATAAATTAGTAATTTAGTATTGTCATATAATTTTCTCTTGCATAAACATATAATGCATGTCTAGGGGATAAGGCTACATTCCTATTAAAATCTTCGTAGCTTTAGGATAATGAATAGAAGAGGGCTTACAGGGATTCTATGTCTTGGACATACAACATGCCTATGTATGGAGGTTAAGATGGAAACAAATTTTAAGAATCAAAGGGTTTTAATAACAGGGGCAAATGGTTTCGTAGGCTCTCATATGGTTGAAAGAATGGTAAAAGAAGAAGCGCAAGTATCTGTATTTGTTAGGGATTCCTCTGACTTATGGAGACTGGATGAAGTAAAAAAGAATTTAGACCTCTATAGAACAGATTTAAGGAATTTGGAGTTGGTCAAAAAAAACGTAATGCAAATAAAACCAGACTTTATTTTCCATTGTGGTGCATATGGCGTAGATGGAAGACAAAATGATTTTTTTGTGGCTGCAGGTGCCAATATTAATGGAACTATGAATCTGATCCATTCCCTGAAAAGTATTGGCTGTAAAAAATTTATTAATGTTGGAACGAGTATGGAGTATGGAAATAAACAGGAACTCATTAAAGAGGACTCTTTTTTAGAGCCAGATAGTATTTATGGGAGTACAAAAGCATCAGCCTCCATCATTGCCCACCAAATGGCAGGAAACTATGATATTGATTTAGTTACAATAAGATCTTTTGGAGTTTTTGGAGAAAAAGAAGGCTCACACAAGTTCTTTCCCTATATTATTTTATCCATGATAGAGGATAAGCAAGTGAACTTGACCCCTTGTGAACAATTTAGGGATTATTGTTATATTGAAAATGTGATTGACGGATTTGTTTTAGCCGCTCAAAACAATGCCGCCAAAAATGAGATTTATAATATTGCAAGTGGTGAAATTCACAAACTTAAATTTTACGTGGATATGATTAATAATGAAATGCAATCAGTTAAACTACCAAATTATGGGGCATTACCCTATAGAGAAAATGAAGTTTGGAGACAACAACCGGATATTTCAAAGATTAAAAATCATTTAAAGTGGGAGCCAAAGATAAGTCTAAAAGAGGGGATTGCCAAAACAGTAACATGGTATAAGGAGAATAAACATAAGTTCATAGGAACGACGAGATGACACATGATAGTGAAACTTATTCCTCAAAATGATTCCCTCTATTACTCTGTTGATTTCAAAATTGCTCTTAAAGATGCTCTGGCTGTAATAATTGTTACTCCGTGGCCAGATTATATTAAAATCTCTCCTCAAGAATTCAAGTAATCAATGAAAAAACCATCATTAGTTGATGCTCGTAGGGTGTAAGGTAAGTCAACCTATGAAGCAGCTGGGTATCCAATATATCTGAGTTGGTCATGCTTAAAATTTACAATAAATAAAGGGATGGTAATATGGAGAATTGGTATGAATTGATTCACTTTCAAACTTATGGGGATAAACGCGGAAGCCTTAAGAAGTTGTTAATGAAAAGTAAACTTAAAGAAGATGAAAAAATCGAAGAGATTTACGTTCTATTTTCTAATCAGGGAAGTGTTAGGGGAAATCACTATCATAAAGAAACATTAGAATATTTTTCTGTAATTAGCGGTAAAGCGAGAGTGGCATTAAGGAATTTGGATACAGGTGCTTTTGAAGAAATCATCATGTCAGCAAATAATAATGTTATTCTCAAAGTTCCACCTTACGTAGTGCATGCCTTTAAAAATGAAGAAGAGGAACCGTTTATTATGCTTGCTATTTCCTCAAAAGAATACAATAAAGATGATACTGATACATTCCCAATGATAATCATTTAATAAATATAGATTAGATTGTTAAGGTTTTTAGACACTATCCGGTGTTCGGAAAAATTACGTTAGCTGAAGGTACTCAGGTTTTTGGCAGCTTATGGATACAATGCGTGATAAGTAGTATTTGGAGGAGCTTTGGAAGTCGAACAAAGCACCTTGGAAAATATGGAAATAGGGAATGTGATAAAAATATGAAGAAAATTTGCTTTGCGATCCTTGTTCATGAAAATAGGGATGTAATTCAAGATCAAATAAAGAACATTCGTTACTTTTGTCCAAACTCTACTATTGTCTTTTTTCAAAGTGGGAATGACGATCATTTATGTAATGGACTTGGTTATCCTATTTGCCCAACGTCACATCCAATGAAATATGGAAGGACATATGGCTGGTTCTTTTTAAATATCATGGAATGGCTTGAAAATACGGGTTATGAATATGACTACTTAATCAATTTAGATTCAGATTCTCTTTTTGCAAAAAAGGGATTTGAGGAATTTATTATCTCGGAAATGAACGAGTTTGATTATATGGCTGCACATTATGGAATGGCAACAGATCAATGGTATCCCGGGAAAACAATGAAAAAGATTTGGCATTTATGGCAGCCAATTTTTGATATGGATCATTTTTATGGTTGTTTTGGTTCACAAGTTTTTAGTCGAAAGTTTGTTAAGCAAATACTTTCCTTTAACAAATTATCAGAGATGAAAAGGATTATGAAACAAACTGAAGATGATGTATTGGCTTTAGAAGAAATGTTATTTGCAACTTTAGCAAAATCTCTAGGGGTAAAATCAAAACCTTATCCTGCTAATGTTGGTAAATGGATGCGTGACAGACCAAAATATACGAGACGAGAACTTATAAATGCTGTTAAAAATAATGAGGAATGTTATTTGTTACATCCAGTAAATCGAATAATGAATGATCGTGCAAGGACTTTTATAAGAAGTATGATTCCCTCCAAAAGAAAAGAGTAGACAAGTATATTAGGATTAAGCAAGCGGGACCAACCATAAAATATTTGTAGAAAACAAAGTTTAAAAAAGTAGAATAGAATTTGTATGCCTATGGAAATTTGTTTTCCATAGGTTTTTTATTACTAGCATGGAACAGTCCTCCATACGTAAAGAAGGGAGGACTATCTATTCATATATTTATGTAATATTTTGCTTGGACTTAATGTAGACCTCTTTATGTAGTTCCTTTTGCTTTGTTTTAATATTTTTATAAAAGAAAACCCACTATATTGGTCCTAAGCAGACCTGATAGTGGGACGGTTATTATTCTGTAAATTTGGTTTCTAGATTTTTTTCCTCCTAATTAACATTGTCTCTTTTTGACGAGAAGGGAGTGGGCATTACCGACTTTTTCTTCTAGATAACTCAAAGAGAAGTTTCCTGAAGGATCGGTTAAATCACCAACGGCACGTGATAGGTTATCGATTACCATTGTCAGGAGTTCTGGCGGCATTTGCACATTTCTAAGATTTACCTCATCCATAATTTCATGAGCAAGCCTTTGAATTTTTCGTAAACGTATACTCTCAGTTGTCATCATTAAATGTCCTCCTTTATTATCATCTGCCAAAAATATATGTAGCAGAACAAGATTCTTGACAACAATTTAACTATTCAAATAATTTAGGTCCTAAATTAGAAAATACGATTGACATTGATAATCATTATCAATTATTATCGAAATAACTACGTTGAACAAATACATTTAGGGGGAGGTTTGTCCATGAATCAAATACAGGCTATCACAGAGGATAACTTAAAGGACTTCATCACATGTCCTTACAAATTTTATCTTGATTACTACGAAAAGAGAAAGCATTCCATCAACTGGAGACAGGTCGTGCAACAAGTGGTAAATAAGGTAGTTTATTCTTTTTATAAGCTCCCTGCTGAACACCGAAACTCAGGAAAAGTGCTAAGACTTGTTGATGAATATTGGAGTATTGTAGCTCCACACCTATTTGAATCAAGGATTCAATACTATTTAGTAATTGCCAAAATCACAGATAATCTAATTCAACATATACAGGCCGAATCAAAGGAATCTCTACCTTTGTTTTTGTTTGAAAAACTAAATACATATATTGAAGAGCTGGATGTGGATTTATCCTTAACATTTGATGTTGCCGAGTGGTCTGATTCCTCTTTTGTGATAAAGAAGTACTTAGTTGACGCAACACCAGAAATGTTAACGCTTTACTATCATCTGACGATTGTTTTTTCTGAAAAGGTATTTAAAAGAACTCCGAAGAGAGTAGAAGTCATTACACTGCTCGACGGAAAGAAGCATGTCTACACACAGACCCCTGAAGATTTACAGGAAGGTCTTAACTATCTACAAGTCATGAAGTATTCCATTGAGGATCCTTCTAGTTACTTTAAGACGAGCAATGTTCATGAATGCAATCTATGTCCGTTTGTGAAGGAGTGTGATAAGGATACACAAGAATTCAATCCAAAAAAGTATTTGTCATAAAAATGGCTGAGAAGCTTAATAAAAATCCAATGATTAATATAACGCCAGTGATTAAAGAAAATTCTTTTTATAGTAATTTTGATTTGTCCTTAATACCCTTTGAAAGACAAATCTTTCAGTAGCCTTAAAGGATTTGTCCTTCATCCCCATTATGAAGGACCCTTCAAGGATTTATCCCTCATAGACTTTATAAAGGAAAAGTTTTGGTAGCCTTTTGAGTTTTGTCCTCATCCCCCTGAAAAATCCAGTTATCTTGTTGCTTTTAGTTATGTTTGTACTACAAAGCGTGGTTCCTGCGTCACCTGGTCAAAATGCAGCTAGTCTTCGGACTATGAATTTATTTAGTGGAAGAGTTTCAATATGAATTTTAAGAAAATGAAGAAGTAGTTTGCCCTTTTTGATTGGCACAATCAGGCGACCTAGAAAAGCCCCAAGTTAATAAACCTGAAATGTTTGTGAATAAAAACCGCGTTAGCGATTTGTTAATCTCGAGGCTAGATTTTTAGTAGAGACCCCATGTTATGTACAGGTTTTTAGCTAAACTTTTACAATTGGGTCATGCGTTATATATGTTTTGAATAGGATAGGAGTAATTATTCGAAAAGGGTTTTTAAGGTGTTCGCTCGTTCGTGAAAGGAGTTAAATGAATGATAGCTAAGTATAAACATCTTGTTATCATGCACGTCCTGGTTATTTTTTCCTTTAGCATTTTCGCTTCAGCGGCGGAAGCGAAAACTCATTCCACTATTCCTAAAAATAAAATTGTTGCTCTTGTATATGATGATTCGGGCAGTATGTGGGAACAGTCTGGAAATGTTCCGATTGATAATTGGAAGTATGCAAATTACGCTCTTCAAAGCTTTGTTTCTCTTTTAGAAAAACAAGATCAGTTAAGGGTTGTTTATATGAGCTCACCCACCGTGCCGGAGCCAATTGAATTAGATGAAAGACTTCGACAACATGAAATTGATCAAATTCGAACCTGGACTGGGAAAAGAAATACTCCACTAGAATCTTTATATACAGCGATAAAGGAATTGAATAAAGCTGTGGATAGCAATAAAAACTCTGATTTCTGGTTAATCGTTCTTACCGATGGGATTTTTAATGAACTTAACCATCTTGAACAAAAGCTTTCAGCTGCACAAATTGAAGAAAACAAGAATGCCCTTTTTACTAGTTTGAGGGAATTAAAGGAGAAAATGGACCAAAATGGTGCTAGTTTTCACAGTACCTTGATTCCCATTGAGTCCTATTTGAGCACAGCAGAGCTAGAGATTATGGCCGATTTTAAACGGCAATGGACCGAAAGTTCAGCTGGAAATGTGTTAGTGAGCAATGGAGAGCAAGATATCATTCAACGCATTAACGAGGTTGCAGCTCTCATGACCAATCGTGATCCGAGTGAACAGGACCAGTTTGATTTACATCCTGTTTGGGACGGCAATCAATTAGTCCTGGAGTCTCCATTTCCATTACGGAGAATTACTCTCATTGAACAATCCGCTGAAGAGAATGCTTCCTTTAAGGAATTTTATATAAACAACCAACGCATTGAACAAGGAATGGAGGGTCCATACAAAGTATTTACACCCGATGACCCAGCAAAATTACATCCGCCCATTCAAGGAACATTCACGCATTTTAAAAATGTGAATGGTGATGGCGTGATTGACAGAGGGACATATAAAATTGTTTTTGAAAAGCGACTATCTGAAGAACAACAAAAGTCTATTAAGATTTTAGCAGAACCGGCGATTGATTTTAGAGTTAATTTAAAAAAAGCCACTGGTGATGAGAATCCTGAAGTTTTCTTTACAGGCAGTAAGATGGTGCTAGAAACCACACTATTGAAGAGTGAAAGTAATGAAGAAGAAATCGATTTACGTGATATTGACGTAAAAAGTTTGTTTGAAGTAGAAGCTGAAATTGACGGGGCGAGGCTTCCTCTTAAATATGATTCTAAGGTTAATAAATTCATCGGAGATTTCACGTTACCTCAAAAGGATAAAATTCCTGTCAATGTAAAAGTCAATATTAAGGGATTCTATCAAAAAGTAAAGGAATCAAGCATTCAAATTAACCCAACGCGAAAGTTGAGCCTAGTGGCAAATACTGATACCTGGAGTGCATCGTTAGATAAGTTAACTGAAGCAGATCCCTTTGTGATTACTCCAATGGTCAATGGGGAGGAAATGACTTCGGAGGAGCTTAAAAAGGTCTTCAAGCAACTAAAAATAGAAACCCCCAGCCATATAAAAATTGAAAAAGAACAAAAAGGGAATCAAATTCTTATTTACCCTAAGAGTTTATCACCGATATTCCGAACTTCGGTAGGTGACGTACCCCTTCATGTTACCCTTACCGGTCAGTACCCTAATGAAATCGTGGAAGAGACGTTTACCCTAACGATTGAAGATATCTCACTCCTTAAGAAATATGGGAGTGTTGCTGTAAAAGCGTTAATCTGGCTTGCCATCCTTGTGTATATCTTTGGAATCATCATAAAACCAAGGTTTGACAAAAACCATATTTCACTAGAATACAAGCAAAGCAGGAAAAGAGAGAGACTCCGAGATGCGCGCGGGATGACAGAAAACTTCCATACAAATTGGTTCAACAGATGGCTTGTCCCATATCTGGCGGAAAAAAAGAGTATTGGCGAATTAACATTTAAGGCTGATCGAAAAAAGGACCGTGTTTGGCTTGTGAAAGAATCACAGGACCCTAACCTTATTGTGAGACATGAAAAGCTTGAGGGAAGAAGTAAAAAGGCAGACTTACAAATTTATCATAACGATGAGATACAAATTGAGAGAAATAACGACTATTCAGTTTATATATTTAAATCCCATTAAAAGTACTTAAAGAGGTGGTAACTAGATGAGCTTTAATGTTCCAACAATATTAATCGGTCTAGGCGGAATAGGGAGTAATATTGCCAATATGGTATATGGCCGTGTGCCCCCCGAGCAGCGGGGAAGAGTTGCTATCCATGCGTTTGATACTGATGCCAATAGCATTTCTAAATTAGAGCACCTAAGAAACAGCGCTACACAAACCAGCACCAGCCATTCGGTAAATGAATACCTACAGGGTAATCCAGAGGTATTAAAATGGTTTCCGAATAATCCCCAAATTAAGCGGAAAACGATGACAGATGGCGCTGGTCAAGTTCGTGCAGTATCGAGACTTGCTTTTCGGTCAGCGATGTCACAAGGGAAATTAAATGCGATGTGGGATGGAATTGAACGAATTTTTCCTGTCGACAGCCATGCCCAGGCGTATAATGTTCGAGTGATTATTATTAGTTCCTTAGTTGGCGGCACTGGTTCAGGGATTTTTCTGCAAATCGCTCTTTATCTTCGTGAAATGCTGGAGAGAAAGCTAAACTCGGAAAGTGTACTGATTCGCGGCGTTTTTTTACTACCGGATATATTAGTAAGAAGTAATACGGTTGACCAAACGGAGTGGGAAGCGGTCCAAGGGAATGGGTACGCCAGCTTAAAAGAATTGAATGCCATAAGCTTGAGCGCTTCGGGTAATCATAAACAAAATGTGACGATTGAGCTCGAGTACCGACCGAATCAAATTGATTTAGAGGGAAGAACAGCACATGCGATTACAGATAAACATCTCCCATATGATTTTTGCTTTCTATTTGATTATGAAAACACAAAAGGGCAGCATTTAACAAACGTCTCTGAGTATATAGACCAGGTGGCACGATCTGTTTATCTCCAACTCTTTAGCCCGATTTCAGCAAGAAGCTTTTCACAGGAAGATAACCAAATAAGAAGTTTGGTAGAATCAAACGGCCAGGCACGGTACTGCGGTGCTGGTGTTGCATCCTTAACGTATCCATATGAAGAGATTGTTGACTATTGTGCACTAAAATGGTCTGTTAGTGGATTAGATGACTCTTGGCTCCGCTTAGATAAGTTATTTAATGATGAAAATAAACGGCATGACGATGACTTAAGAAACGGGATTCATAAAGAAAAACCAAAAATAAGAGAGCTTTATGTTAAGTATTTTGAGCAAATTGTGAATGACCAAGAAAAACCAAACCCTTTTTTTCGTCAGCTTGATTACCAAGTACATGAAATCGAAGATAAGGGTAAAAAAGGCGCTTCAAAAGCCGATATATTTTTATCTGAGGTAGAGGAATATGCAAAAAAAGTGCTTAAAGATGATGTGGAATTAAAAGAGGATTATGAAGATCATTGTGTACTTGATGGAGGAAAACTGAAAATAAAAGATCGAGCGAAACAAGAAATTAATCGAATGGAATCCTCCCTAGAAGACTATGCCAAAGAAATTAACAAGAAAATTAATGAATACAGTCATTTCATTGTTTACCAGATTATTGATGCGGATTATCATTCGCCCAATGGCGCGAATGGCAGCAGGTTCCAGCTTAATACTTGGATTTTGAAAAAAGATGCACCTATTCATCCTGTTGGGGTGCGATATCTGCTCTACAGTATTCATAATAAATTGATTAAGAAGATTGCCCATTTAAAAGAAGAGAATCGCAGATTTAAAGAACAGATTGATCGTTATCAAGATATATATGATTTAGACCGTAATGACGGTGATGTAGATGATGCGGTCAGGCGTGTGGATAAAGCGTTAAAACAGGGCTTTGTTTCCAGTGTGTTTCGAAATCAATTTAAAGATTTTATTGATGAGTATACGGAAAAGGCGTCTCATCAGCTGAGTACTCTTAATCGCTATAAAAATTCCATGTTGTTAGAACTAGTCTTTTCTGCTCTTAATCAATCTATCAGGGAAATGATCGAGGATTGGCAAAGATTCTTTGATCATTTAATTGAAACAAGAGAAACGCTCTTGATGGAAATAAATCAATTAGCAAGGAAGTTTGATGGAGTGAGTGATCCGACGAAAAGGTATGTTCTAGCCAACAAGGAAATGCTGGAGCAAACGTGGGAGCGGATACGTCAATCGGTTGATCATGGTTTCTTGCCGGATAGTATCTCTCAGAAGATTTATCAAAGTCTCTATAACCGGTTTATCGAACGCAAAAACAATCGAGGGGCAGAGGAGTTTTATAAAGAAACCAAGGTTGAAGTGTTTTTTAGAGAGAATGTTTTAAAATTTTGCCGGATGGAATTGGCGAGTAAGCATTATGATAAATTAGATTTAACGATTACCCAAGCAATCAAAATAGAAGCCGCTCGTTTAGGGCTGGACCCAGATGAGTATCTTTATAAAAGAATGAAGGCTATAGAAGAACTGGCGCAACCTTATGTTCCGATTACAAATGAGTATCGAAGTTTGAAATACTGGGGACTCCATACGGAAAGTTTTAACCTGCTCTCGGAGCAGCTGCAAAATGAGTTATTCAACGAAAAACAAATTGTGGATGATGCCTTTAAGCGAAATGAAATCGTTTGTTATCGTGCCCATTATGGATTATCTGTCAGTGATTTTACCAAATTTTCCTCTGGAAAAAATGGAAAGCCTCCAGGTGTATATTATGAGGCCTATCATCGGTTAGTGAGTAAGCTAAATGAGGATGAAAATCGAACGATAACCCCGCATTTGGACCGAAATTGGCATCTCCCTGCGTATATGCCAGACTTAAACCCGGAACGCGCTGAGCTTGAAACCAATCGGACGGACCGTGCGCTATTGCTTGGAGTGATCTATGGCTGGCTTCAGTTAGTCAACTCTGATGGGAAGAGAGTCTATCAATATAGTGGAAATCAAGGCACAAAATTATTACTCAAATTTGGTGAAAAGGTGGAGGAAGATACTTTCAACCTTCATGAAGCATTGCCTCATAATCCTGTTATCTATGATGAAATTTTAGAAAGATTCCAAGAAATACAAGAAACCCAAATCAGAAATAACCGAGATATTCATGAACATGATTTTATTAGGGGAGCCGTCGAAATTTCGAAAGTTAGAAAAGATGGAATTGGTAATATCTTAGATTTAGTGTTGGCTTATGACCAAGAATTTATTTCCAATCCTTCCTTAACCGAGCGGGCCGACCGCCTGCGACAATGTCTGTTAACAGAGATTTGTGAGTACTTTAAAAAAGTAAAGAGAACGGAGTCGGCAAAACGGGGAGCGGCAAATTTAATTTACCAACTTTGGAAGGAATCTGAGGTCAGACAAAGAACAGCTCAGGATTCAGAGGAGTACCACAAGTGGTTGAATGATATTAATAATAAACTGAACTCACTAAATCAAGAACGAGTTTTAGTATAGCTTGTTAAAAAAAGGAGTGATCTTTGATGCACTCAATCGTGATTCATTTTGGAAAAAAGTATGAGGATTGGAATTTGATTGAGCCATTCTTTTACAAGCTGCAGAGTTGTAATGAATTAACCTTTTACTGGGAGGAGGAGGCCCCGGCCTCTAATCCTCTTTTTTTATCATTAGTCGATCGAATGATTGAACATCTTGACCGTCACCGAATAAAGGATTGGCAGTTGATTATTCTATTGAATTTAGATGATGAGCTAAATAGAAGGCTACGACTCACAACGCATCTCTCGGAAATAAGAAGAGACCTGCTTGAACCTTTAAAGGACAAGGGATTCTATCCAACTCAAAGTATTTTACATTTAATTGACAAAATCAAGAGAACTTCTAATTATGCGCCAATAGAAGAAGGGTTAAAACGGTATTGGGAACTTGACCATTTTGGCTATCTGATGAAAAGTCCTGGGTGGCCTATACTCGGTAATGCCTTTATCGAGGAGGAAATTAAACAGCTCGATGAAGAATGGGGAGAACCCATTCAGCTTCAAGATATAATCCTAGATCAACCCGGTGCAGAATTTATGGAGGCATTGGAAATGAAATGCGAGCGGGTCACAACCTGCTTAGCTAAAAAGATAGACAAAAAGAAAGATTATTTGTTGTTACGTGGAGAGAAGCCGAGTCATGATGAATGGTTGACCAAGGATCAATTAGATATCATCATGGAAGATTTTGAGAAAAAGATTAAGCAAATACGCACGCTACCATTAACCCCGTCATTAACAAATTTTACTCCATCAGGAGAGCTATCAAGCAGTTTGAAGTACCATGTTGGTATCCAAAGCGAAATCGGTGATATTCGCCTTATTCGTCAGGAAATCGTTCAAAGTTCTCATCGTGAAAGAATGAAAGGTTATTTGGAACTCACCTATTTTATTCTCACGATTAGCCACCATCCAAAACTAATTGAAAGGTTGGAAAAGGGAAGTACCAGTGTGATACAAATTTCGTTAGAAATGGAGAGGCTGGAAACATTAGTCAATCATTATTTTATGAGCTTGTTAAAGGCGAAAAGGCAATTAGAGGATCAATTATTGCTCCAAAACCAGTTTCATACCAATCGATTTCGAGACGATGATTTTTCGCCTTATACAGCAGCAAGTATTGAAAAGAGAAGAGATGTTAATCAGCCACTAATGAAGAACACTAAACTGAACTATCAATTCTTTGACCAATGGCAGGATCAGCTTTATAAAGTTGAAACCATTCTCTTTGATCGCGAAAATGAATTGCTAAAAAATTCTAGAGAAGCGATAAAAAAATTGCATGTTGTAAAAAGAAGAAATGACTTTTTGGAAGAGGAAGAATTGATCGAGATTAATGACTATAAACAGGACATCCTCCAAAAAATTAGTGTAGTGGAAAGGGATGTCATCCATTCTGCTCCTGGGACATCTGAAACGCTTTCAAAATGGAAAAATTTTGTGACGCAAGCTAAAAACCAAATGCATTTTCTCCTGCAGCTACTTCCAAACCAGCATCAGTTACTGATGATGAGTTTCCTGATTTTTATGATCCTATTCATTCCTTTTCTGCAAATTTCGGGTTCAAATGAATCTACTAAGGTAACAGCCTATTTTTATGGTATTGGTTTGGTTATCACCCTTCTTGTTACGTATAGTGGGTATTATTTTACCAGACAAATATCCCATCAACACATATCGAAATATCAAGAAAAAACCTATGAATATACCGAGAATATTTATCAAATGCAAGTCGATGCCCAGCACCGCTATAATGACTATTTAAACCATTTATTCAAGCTATTCTCGTTACGTAAATATCAAGAAAAATTATCTGTAATCGGTGAAGAAAAGAAGAAGCAGAATCTTCTTTACCGCTACCACCTAATTAAATTAGACGAATTTGTACAGATGTCAAATCGATTGCTTCATATCCTTCAGATTAATAAAGAATCATTTTCTTCTAAACAAGAAATACGGGTACCAGGTATTAAGTTTGAAAAAAATATCATCGAGAATCCAATCTATTCTCCGTTTCAACAGCTAGGGGTACAGGGGTCAAACGGACATGGAATTGAAGTGTATCTCGGTAGTGCTATCGAACAATACCAATCAGCCTATATTAAAGAACTTGAGCAAATTCGAATCCAAGAAGATAAGGTGTATAAACTATGAACTTATACCTTGAAATGTTAGGAAGTTTCCTTGTTTTATGTCTTAGTATCACTCTTCTCTATACGGCAAATTTTCCTCAGGATCAACGATATAAACAACTTTACCTTCCACTAGTGACATTATTTATTTGTTTATCCTGGCTTCTTTTGGATAAGTGGCTTATGGGTATATACCAAGAATTTCTTAATGAAAGAATGCCATCTCTTTTGTCGAATATCCAACTGTTGATAAATATAACGATTTTGTTCTCGGTATTGACTGTAAAATGGTGTTGGAAATTCGCAGGAAGTTTGCCTTCTAAGAATCTTGGAAATAATCGCATCTTTAAACCATTTGTGAAAATAGTAAATAAGGCTTCGTCTATTCTCTATCCGAAAGAACTTGTGGAAAAATCGAAAACGAAGCTCTCGGAGAAGGGCACCGTTTCGCTTGTTTATTTTAAAAGCCGAGGAAGGATCTATTTGAAAAAGGAGTGGACCTATCTATCTGCTTTTTTTAAGATTGCAGCGATTTTTCCACTACTTATTCTGGTGCTTATTATAATTGCCAATGTATATGAACTTTCGATCAATCAGTATTTGCCGGCATATCCAATTATTTCTTTTATTCTATTAATGGAGATTGCTTGGTTTTTAAATGGTGAAAAGGTACCCTATAGTGAAGGTTTTATTACTGGTAGTGATGCCGTCTCTAGAAGACTAACAACCTATGAGGAATTATTTAATCAATACAAGGAATTATGGGAAGACCGACTGCTGGCTTCTGGGATTGTGAGAAAAGATGAACATTTTCATCATCGTAAAGATCATTTTTCCTATGTGAATATCTCGCCAGAACTGGAACATCAATTGATTATTGATTCGATTTGTGAGGAATTAAAGAAAAAGAATATCATTATCGATGAAAGCTATACAACGATGATGTCAGAAATCATTCAAGAACATGATGTCGTGATTGAAGATGTCAATTATAACGATTTTTCTTCCTATTTCTTTCCGGCTTTGTATCACTTGCTGGCCAAAAATAAGAAGATATTGATCATTGCACATAGCCAAGGTGCAGCAGAGGATGCGGTAGAATGGGTGTCAAAGGGAATTAAAGAAGTGTCAGGGGTGGACCAGATATGGAAGGTTAGTACCTTTTTAGATGCACTTGAACAAAACATGAATTCAGATGTATTGATTGTTTCTCCCGATACGTTGAAGGAGAAACGATTTTTGCACTACTTACGTCAGTTGGAAAAAACAAAACTGTTGGAAGGAATATTGTTGTTCCATGCTGAGAAGCTGATTCCAACCTATTCCACCATAATTCATACTTTTAATCTAAATGTTAGAGAGCTAATTGGGAAAAAACCACAGTACATCATATTAACAGAATGGTATGAAGGATTAGAACATACCGTACGTTCACTCCTGCAATGTGAGCCTAGAGATATCGTTTCATCGTCCAACACAAGTCAAAATTTACACTATATGGTTTGGAAAAATGAAGGTGAAATTTGGTTTCAACAAAAGATCCTGCCAAAAATTTCGCATCGTCAAGTAGAAGCTGAAGTAGTCTTATCCATACTAGCTTTAAAGGCGAATATTGAACCTGTACACTTCATCAACCAGTGCAACACTAATGTTAAAGAAAGTATCCACGAAATGATTGATATGAAGAAGGCGTTATTTGATCTTGGGTTTGATTTAGAAACATTGGATCACATGGTAAAAATGATTCAGGTCCAGGATAGTAACCTTACGATTCCGGTTGATGATTTTACACTTCTTCTCATTCGCGATGATCACTACAATTTAGTGAGGCGTTTAAATTTGTGGAAAGGAACCGGCAAAGTGGCTTCTTTCGTACACATCGTCAGCCCTCCTTATTTACTTCGAGATTACTTAGCAGATCAGTTGGATTTCTATATGAGTACGAATCGGACCATTGCACCTTTAGCTCCACGCTTATCTCAATCACTTTGGAGCATTGCTTATACCCTATTAGAGCGATTAGTTAATTTTTATATAATGAAAGAGGAAGTAGAGAGCTATTTAACAAGAGCAAAAATTAGCTCTTATCGCTCGGTTGTCGAGGGTGTTCACGAGTTGTTCTCAAACGCCTTTGGTCCTAAATTAGCATACCGTTTTACGATTGAATCAGAAGAACTAGTAACCTTTGACCGGTCCAAGAAAGACTTTGTGAAGAAAACACGATACAGAATCCCATATTCGGCTAAAGAAAAGATCCTGCCAAAGGGGTTCCATTTCTTTCAGATTAAGCATAACGACAAGTGTCTTTCTGAGATTCTTGAAGGACACCTATATCAACAATACCTGCCTGGCCAATACCATTCATTTAATGGCGAACAATATAAAATCCAAAAAGTGGATGTTGAGCGTGGAATCGTGGAAGTCACCTTTGAACACATTTTTGAGCAGAAATACTACCGTCCTATTACGGAATTTAAAATAAGCAAGATGGCAGAACAACGCAATTTCAAGAGGAATACTATTCTCTTGGAACAGTTTGAGGTCTGTTTGGGAGCGGTACAGGCGGATATAAGTGTTAAAACAAGCGGATATGTGGAAATGAGTGAAATGTTAAACTTAAAATCGATGAAGTTGCATTCTTATCATCAAGATGAAGAGATCACAAGGAATTATGAAAACGGTCATCTTTTATGCTTTGAGATACATTCCAAAGAGGGGAAGTTTGAAAATGCCGCAAACATCAAATTTACTCTCTCTCTCTTATTGAATGAGTTGTTTGTATCCTTATTCCCGGATACACACCATTTTGTGAAGGTTTGTGCTAGGTTGGGGGAATTATTCTTTGACCAGTCAGATTCACAGTCAAACAATTTAAAATGGATTACTCCTTCCATCCATGTAGATGATGTCGCTGAGGAAGAGGGGCAGATTACGCTATTTATTATTGAGGATTCTCCAATGCATCTTGGCATGTTAGAAGCGATTAGTCATAATTGGGAAAAAATCTTTGATATGTTAAACGACTATCTTTTTTGGTTATTAAATGAAAGTAATGGAAATAGTGATTATCTCTATTTTGGTTACGACCACTTCCCCAAGGAATTGGTCTTATGCGAAGCCTTTTCGATATTAGATTCGTTGTTAACGAGGAAAAAACTAAGGGAAGTTCGAACAGGATATCATGGACGAATGATAGAAGAAGAAGTCGTAAATATCAGCAGCATTGAAACTCAATGCGTGTTCTGTGGCAGAACGGTTTCTGCAGCGCAAGTCATTCAACTCAATGATGGCAGACAAAGGTGCTTTACTTGTAATGAGTCGGCCATTGACCATGTATTACGAGTAGAGCCACTTTATAGAGAAGTTCGCCAATTTTTTAAAGATGTATATTTAGTAAACTTACCTGAAGATATCTCGCTATTCGTGTTAAGTGCAGCAGAAATTCACAAAATGAGCGGTTTACCCTTTATTCCTGAGGCTGGTAATCCACGATTAACCGGGAAAGCCAGTATGGATGATGATGGTAAACTCAAGGTTCTAGTTGAAAATGGGTCACCGAGAACCCATACACTTTCCACCTTAGCGCATGAATTAACCCATATTTGGCAATATGAGAATTTACAAGTGGATCAGCTGCAAACGGTAGAACTTGAGGGATTTGCCTCATGGGTAGAAGTACACTTGATGACCCAAATGGGAGAAGTACCGTACGCCAACATGCTAAAAGAACAACTTGAAAACAGACAAGATCCCTATGGCAGAGGTTACCGACTCATCGAAGAGAAATTATCCATTCTCCCATACAACGCTACTCCATTTGACTTGTATGTACCTGATGAAGTTGGGTTGTAATCAAATAAGAAATAGCTTAGTGTAAAAGATATCACACTAAGCTATTTTTTTGTGCAGAAAAAAGATTGTAAAGCTACTTTAAGTTTTAAGGTTCCCTAAATGAAATATTGTTCTAATGACTGCATTTCATGTAAAATAGGTAAATGAGACGTTAAGGATTTGTAAATAAACAAAGCATGGAGGACATAAAGTGTCGTATGAATTGAAAAAAGGTATAAAATTGTTTGCACTAAATTCTAATCAAAGCTTGGCAAAGGAAATGGCTAAGCATTTAGGTTGTGAGGTTGGGAAGAGCTCTGTCACTCAATTTAGTGATGGAGAGATTCAGGTAAATATAGAAGAAAGTGTGCGTGGCTCCGACGTATATGTTGTTCAATCCACTTCACACCCGAATAATGACCATATCATGGAGCTATTGATTATGATTGACGCTCTAAAAAGAGCTTCAGCGAAAATGATCAATGTGGTTATTCCTTACTACAGCTATGCACGTCAGGATCGAAAAGCTAGATCCCGTGAGCCGATTACAGCTAAATTAATTGCGAACCTCCTTGAAAAATCAGGCGCTACCAGGGTGCTGACGATGGATTTTCATTCACCGCAGGTACAGGGATTTTTTGATATTCCAGTGGATCATTTATTTGGAATTCCGATTCTAGCACAGTATTTTGAGAAAAAGGGACTTGAGGATGTAGTTGTTGTCGCACCACATAACGGTGCTGTCGGGAGAGCGAGGAAAATGGCCAAGTACTTAAATGCCCCGATCGCCCTCATTGATCGACGACGTCCTGAACCTAATGTTTCCGAAATTCTTGAGATTATTGGGAATGTTGAAGGGAAAAATGCCATTATTTGTGATGACTTAATTAATACAGCCACAACGCAAGCCTTAGCAGCCAATGCTTTAGTAGAGTATGGGGCAAAGGCAGTTTATGCTTGCTGTACACATGCAGTTCTCTCACAATCCGCTGTTCAAAAAATCGAATCATCAGCGATTCAAGAATTAGTGATCACGAACACGATTGAGCAGACGGAAGAAAAGAGAATTGATAAAATTACGATGCTGTCTGTAGCCCCATTACTGGCAGATGCTATAGACCGAATTCATAATGAAAGAGCTGTAAGTCCGTTGTTTGAATAAAATTTCTTCTCGATTAACATAGGAAGAGATACTGGGACCACATTCAGGCAATTGGAATGAATTAATGGTAAAACAAGTAGAGCTGCGATAATCGCGGCTTTTTCCATCAACGCGAGGTTTCCAGAACATTGCCCTGCGTTTAGTAATTAATATATTGAAAATATTTTATTTTAGCTTTTCAAACCAAGTGATATTTTGATCAATAAAACTGAAGAACGGCAAAAAAAATCTATGTTTTTTAGACATAGATTTTTTATATAGATTAAATATTAAGAAGGGAAGAATTATTTTTATTAATAGAATTAAATAATCGTATTTTGGATCTTACCATTTCTTTTACAGCTTCTCTTCCTTGTCTTAAGAATAATCTAGAGTCTTGAATATCATCATGGCTATTAATTATTTTTCGTACTGCATTTGAAAAAGCGACTTGATTTTCTGTATTAACATTTATTTTTGATATGCCACATTCTATCGCTCTTTTAATATCTTGGTCTGGAACACCTGAACCCCCATGAAGAACTAAAGGGACTGGAATCGAATTTGAAATGTCTGAAATGACATCAAACCTTATGTTTGGTTCAATCTTATACATTCCGTGTGCTGTACCTACTGCAACGGCAAGGGCATCAACCCTTGTGTTATTCCAAAATTCGATTGCTTCATCAGAACTTGGCAATATGACATCCTTTTCATGAACATGTAGATTGTCTTCTGTTCCACCAATCGTACCTAATTCGGCTTCCACTGAAACCCCAACAGAATGTGCAGATTCCACAACCTTTTTTGTAAGAGATATATTTTCATCAAATGAATATTTAGATCCATCAATCATAACGGAGGAAAATCCAGCTCTGATACACTGCATGACAACCTCAAAACTACTGCCATGATCTAAATGTAAGGAAATAGGGATAGAACTATTTTTCGCAGCTGCCTCGGCTATGGCCATAACATAATCCATTCCCATATATTTTATGGTTGGTTCACCAACACCTAAAATGACAGGTGAATTTTCCTCAGTGGAAACCTCCACAATTGCCTGGGTAAATTCCATGTTGATTATATTAAACTGTGGTACTGCATATTTTTCCTTTTTAGCTTTTAAAAGCATATCAGTCATTGGTAAAAGTGTCATTTGGACAACTCCCTTATATTTTTATTAAGATAAATCTTTATTTTTTGTGAAAGGACTTCCTCTGTAAAACCGAATTCTTCTACTAAATCATCTCCAGGTGCAGAAGCTGCAAAGGTTTCAATTCCAATATTTATACCTTTTTCACCTTTAACCGAGTCCCATCCGTATGGAGCGGCTAGTTCAAGAATAACTCGATGAAGAACTTCAGAAGGTAGGATACTTTCCTTATATTCTTGATCTTGTTCATTGAATAATTCTAGTGAAGGCATACTTACAATTCGAATCGAATAGCCCTCATTTGAAAGGATATTACGTACTTTATCAGCGAGATATACTTCTGAGCCCGTCGCAATAATTATGGCATCGATTTCTTTCTTTGATTCAAATTTATAAACATAACCACCCCTCTTTACGTTTTGATAGAGATTTACAGGATTGGTAATGACAGGTAAATCTTGTCTAGAAAGAATAATGGCAGAAGGGCGATTGGTCTGTGAAAAGGCTGTTTTGTATACTTCAACCGTTTCGTTCGCATCTGCTGGCCTGAACACCAATAAATTGGGAATTAATCTTAATGCTGGGATATGCTCAATGGGCTGATGTGTAGGACCATCTTCACCGTAATGGATACTATCATGTGAATAGATATAGGTAACTGGTTGATTCATTAATGCAGACATCCTAATAGCAGGTCTCATATAATCTGAAAATACTAAAAAGGTGGCACCATATGGTTTTAATCCGCCATATAAGGATAGACCATTTAAGATCGAGCCCATTGCGAACTCTCGTACTCCGAAGTGTAAATTTTGTCCACCATAATTAACAGGACTAAAGTCGCCTTGATCAAATAAATAGGTTTTATTAGAAGAGGATAAATCTGCTGAACCACCTATAAGGCTTATGTTAGATTGAGCAAAGGCATTTAGTACTTTTTCAGAGGCTTCTCTTGTTGAAATGTAGGTATTTTCTTCAAAAATTGGTAGGATGGACTTTTCTATTTCAATTGGCTGTGAAAGAACGTTCTTTAATAGGTTTGACTCCTCTGGAAAATGGTGTTGATAATCCTGAAATACTGCTTTCCATTTTCTTTCCTTTTGTTCATTGTTATTGATATAGTCTTCAAAATGGTTCCTTACTCTGCTATCCACGAAAAACGGTTCATGATTCCATTGATAGTTCTCCTTTACTAATTCAATTTCATTTGTACCAAGAGGGGATCCATGACTTGCGGATTTTCCGCCTTTATTTGGACTTCCATAACCAATCATAGTTTTTACAACAATTAGGGAAGGTTTAGTTTCGTCTTTCTTTGCTTCAACTAATGCTCCTTCAATAGCATGTACATCGTTTCCATCTTCAACTGTAAGTACTTCCCACCCCATGCTCTTATATTTTTCTTCCACATTTTCTGTGAAAGAAAGGCTTGTACTGCCATCTAATGAGATATCATTTGAATCATATAGAACAATTAATTTCCCTAATTTTAGATGACCAGCTAAAGAGGATGCCTCTTGTGCAACACCTTCCATTAAGTCGCCATCTCCACAGATCGCGTAAGTATAATGATTGATTAACTCGAATGGATCCTTATTAAATTTTGTGGACATATATCTCTCGCCAATTGCCATTCCTACTGCCATTGAAAGGCCTTGCCCTAATGGACCTGTAGTGGCTTCCACACCGGCGGTATGACCATATTCTGGATGACCAGGTGTTTTGCTTTTCAACCTTCTAAACCGTTTTAAATCTTCTATAGATAAATTCATGTTGCTTAAATGTAGAAGACTATACAGCAGCATGGAGCCGTGTCCAGCAGAAAGTACAAAACGATCACGATTTATCCATTTTGGATTCTTTGGATTGTAATTCATGATTTTTGTCCATAAAACATAAGCCATTGGTGCAGCACCCATTGGCATTCCGGGATGTCCTGAATTGGCGTTCTCAACCGCATCGATTGCCAGCATTCGGATGTTTGTAATAGATAATTCATCGATAAATGAATAACTCATATAAGTCCTCCTAATTGTTAGAATTTACTTAATATTTATAATATTACAAATGGTAAGCGATTACAACAAAAAAGAAAAAAATAGAAAGTAAAAGTAAAAAATAGAAAATTATTCTTTACAAATTAAAGATAGTAAAATAAAATTAAGGAAAATTAAGAAAATTCTAAAAACAAGAAAGTGTGAAGGGTATGATAACAACTAAAAGAATAGATAGCCTCATGAAGTTTATTGAAGAGAAAAAAATGGTTAGTATAAATGAAATAGCTGAATTGTTAGATATTTCAGTTGTGACTGCCAGAAAGGATGTAGAGTATCTTGAAGAAATTACTCCTAATATTAAAAAGGTAAGAGGAGGAGCTGTATGGGAGGAAAATGAAAGCGGTACCAAAGAAAGTATTGGAAACATTTCGAAAGACTTCTTAAACAATCGTTTTCATAAACAAAGCAAAACGAATTTAAAAGAAAAAAGACAGATAGCCTTAAAAGCTTCTTCTTCGCTGAAAAGTGGTGATAGTATCCTGATTGATGCTGGGTCTACTTTATACGAGTTTGCGAAGAGTATTAATCCTAATTTAACGATTACAGCCTTCATTACAGCAATGAATATTGCAGAAGTATTAGAAGATAGGGAAAACATTACTAAAATAGTATTGGGAGGTGTGTTCAGATCTAAAACGACAACAATGGTCAGTTCTATGATGGAGCAAATGATTTCTTCTATTTATGTAGATAAGCTATTTATTGCCGCTACAGGTTTGTCCTACACACATGGATTTACCTGTAACGACATTTTAGAAGCAGATGTGAAAAAACAATTGCTTAAATCAGCAAAAGAAGTTTATTGGCTTGTTGATTCATCAAAGGTTGGGAAAATAAGTTCTTTTCATATTTCTCCTTTTGATTCATCACACACGATTATTACGGACGATAATCTCCAACCGGAAAATCAAAATGAACTGGAAAAATTGATGAATGTTATCATTGCATAATATCGACGGAAGGTGAAATATGAATATTTTTGTCGCACAATCTGGCGGTCCCACACCCGTTATTAATTCCACCCTATTTGGTGTCCTTGACCAATCACTAATCGTTGATGAGATAAAAAACGTCTATGCTTCTGTAGATGGACTAGAAGG
Source organism: Neobacillus canaveralius (assembly GCF_047237705.1). Taxonomy (NCBI): domain Bacteria; kingdom Bacillati; phylum Bacillota; class Bacilli; order Caryophanales; family Bacillaceae; genus Neobacillus; species Neobacillus canaveralius. Next base: position 2,885,197 of record NZ_JBDFLL010000001.1, read on the forward strand.
TCTATTAAAAAATAACATTATCCTATTAAATGATAAAGTTGAACTCTTAAAAAAAGCAAAAGAACAGCCTGGAGCGATTTTAGGTGCGTCAAGGTTTGAACTTACAGATCTAGATTTCGAAAGAATTGTAGATAAATTACTGGAACTTTCTATTGATGTTTTTTGTTACATTGGTGGAAATGGCTCTTCAAGAACTGCAAATAAAGTTCATGAGATATGTAAATCACGAAATTTAGGAATTAATTGTATTTTTATTCCTAAAACCGTAGATAACGACATTTGTGGTACTGACCACACTCCAGGTTATTTAAGCGCAGCAAAATTCTTAATCCAATCATTAAATCAAATAGAAGCAGATATGCGATCGAATTCTTTTCCTCCACAAATTGAGATTATGGAAGTAATGGGAGGGAACGCAGGCTGGTTGATTGGGGCAAGTGCTGTAAGAAAAAAGCACAGGAATGACTTTCCTCAATTAGTTTATTTACCTGAGAGAGAAACCTCAATCGATGAAATATTATCAGATGTTGAATCGGTATTGAAAGAAAATACAAATATTTTAATAATGGTACCAGATCATATGAAACTAGCATCTTTTAATTCTGATATTACCACCCATAACCCAAGACAAAAGTACAACGGGGGCATAAGTTATCGACTAGCCCAAGAAATCCAGCAGCGATTTGAGATTAAAACAAGTATTACAATCCCAAACAAATTATATAGAAGTTCTATGTGCTTGGTTTCACATCAGGATTTACATGAAGCTGAAATAATTGGAAGGGAGGCAATAAGAGTTGCTTTAAGAGGGGAAAGCGGGAAGATGATTGGGATTGAAAGGTCTTCAAGTGCCCTATATGAATATAACTTAACTTGTGTTGATTTGTCTGAAATTTCTGGAAAGGAAAGGGTGTTACCCTCCGACTTTTGGGATTATTCCAATTTTATGCCGACAGATAAATTTAGAAACTATTTAAAGCCATTGTTAGAAAGAGAGATTAATTTGGAATCGGATTATTTAACTACTGAAAGTTTAAATTAGGATGGAGGATTTTATTTAGATGAAAAAATTCAAGTTGATCACATTATTTACAATTTTATTGTTATTGTTAGCAGCATGTGGACCACCTTCAACAGCCAATACATCAGAGGAAAATAATAATGATAGTGGATCTAAAACAAAGGATGGAAAAACACAAATTCATTGGCTTCAGCATTGGGTAAATGAGCAAGGACCAGATAAAATCAATGAAGTTAAAAAAGCATTTGAGGCAAAAAACCCAGATATTGAATTAATCATTGACGATCTTCCTTTCGCACAAGAACATGATAAAATTTTGTCTTTAGATTTGGCTGGTAATCCACCAGATATTATCACGGCATCCGGAGCATGGTTAACTGAATTTGCTGATGCAGGTATTATTGAACCAATTGATGAGCGATTTGCTTCATTACCAGAAGACATAAAAAAAGCAAACGAAGGGCCAATGGTGCTTCCATATAAAGGAAAACTTTATGGGATTCCTGTTACAAATGGAAATATCGCATTGTTCTATAATAAAAAGCTGCTTGAAGAAGCAGGTGTAGAAGTTCCTACTACATGGGACGAATTTATGGAGGCCTCTATTAAACTAACAGATCCAAGCAAAAATCGATACGCATTAACAGGGAATCTAGCAGCGGAACCTCCAACTGTCATAAGCTATGAGGTTATGCCCTTTATTTTACAGGCAGGTGGAAAGATATTAGATAACGGCAAAGCAGTATTTAATTCTCCAGAAGGTGTTAAAGCCTTAAACTATTTGAAGGATTTAATAGTAACAAATAAGGTGTCCACTCCAGGGGAATTAAGTGCAGGGGAAAAGGAAAAAAGAGCAAATTTCTCTTCTGGAAATGTTGCTTTCATGTTTGAGGGTCCATGGGGTGTAAACATTCAGAAAGGTTTAAATCCTGACTTAGATTTCGGTGTTGTACCTTTACCAAAAGGTGAAAAAACGGGTACAATCGCCCAAGGTTCTGTTTTAGCACTAAGTGCGAAGGGTAAGAATAAAGACGCTGCATGGAAGTTTATTGAATTCATGAGTAGTGCTGAAGGACAATTATTATGGGATAAAGCTACAGGTTTCTTCCCTTATAACAAAGACACTATGAATGATCCGTTCTTTAAAGAGGATCCATATTTGAAAGTATTTGTTGAGGAATTAGAAACCTTTGATCGTGTAGAAGTAATCGATCATTATTTACCAAATGCTGTTGATTTGAGAAAGCAATTCACCATTGAAATCCAAAACTTTATTACTGGTAAGAAGACTGCACAGGAAGCACTAGATGATGCAGCAGCTTACTGGAATGACGCTTTTGAAAAAAATAAATAAATGAATAAAATGTCAGAGGCTTATTTTGAGCCTCTGACATTATGGAGGAACACAATGAACAATAACCATGCGAGGAATGATCTTGTAGAGTATTTTAGAAAAGTTTCATTTATCCTACCAGCAATTACTTTACTGCTTTTGTTAACGGCATATCCTTTATATCAGGTTATTTTAATGAGCTTTTATGATTATACCGACAAGGCAAACCCAATATTTGCAGGCCTTAAAAACTACTCAGATTTTATTGTCGATCCCCTATTTTGGAATGCATTGGGGAACACGGTCGTTTTCACAATTGTTAGTGTTTTCTTTGGCCTCTCTATTGGTTTAATTTTTGCATTACTTTTAAATCAACAAATCAACACAAAATTTAGGGCTATTTTTCGGTCTGTATTAATGTTTCCTTGGTTAACGTCATCGACGGTTGTGGCCGCCATTTTCATGCTGCTATTCAATCCTTTTGGTTTAGTAAATAAATTTCTAAGTAGCTTAGGGTTAACTGAACTCTCCCAGACAGCGTGGTTAGGAAATGAAAATACAGCCCTACTAGCTGTAATTGTCGCGAATATATGGAGAGGTTTTCCTTTTATGATGTTAATGCTATTAGCTGGGTTACAAACCATTTCAAATGATTTATATGAAGCTGCTGATATTGATGGTGCTGGATTTTTTAAGAAATTATTCTATATTACGATCCCGCAACTTAAAAATATTATTTTTACTTTAGTAGTATTAGAGTTTATTTGGAATTTCAGATCATTTGATTTGGTTTTTCTTATGACCGGTGGGGGACCAATGAATAGCACAGAAGTCCTGTCTACATATATTTATCATCATGCATTTAGAACATTAGATTTTGGATATGCTTCTGCAACAGCTATCGTTATGCTACTGATTATGGTTGCGTTATCCTTTTTCTATTTGAAATCTTCAATTAAGAAGGAGGGGGAATAAATTGTTTAGGAAAAACAAATTTGGCGTTTATTTATCATTAATCGTACTTGGTAGTATTGCGATGATTCCAATTTTTTGGATGGTTAGCATTGCATTCCGAACAAATCCAGAAGTATTTGCTTCTCCTTTAAAATTATTACCCCCAACATTTACTTTAGATGCATTTAGAACGGTTTTTGAGAACAGGGATTTAATTCAATTATTCGTTAATAGTTATATTATTGCTTTATCGGTAACGTTTATTTGTATCATTGCTGCTGCGATGGCGGGTTATGGGTTCTCACGGTTTGATTTCAAAGGAAAAAGGTCAGCTTTAATTTACATTCTATTAACTCAGATGTTTCCTATGGTTCTTTTGGTTATCCCCTACTTTTTGTTCATTACACGAGTGGGTTTATATAATACCTATTTTGCCTTAATTTTGGCATACACTTCATTTGCACTACCATTTTCTATCATGATGATGAGAGATTTTATAAATACCATTCCGAAAGAATTAGATGAGGCAGCGAAAATAGATGGATGTGGTCCACTAAAATCATTTTTTTATATTATATTACCCCCATGTCTGCCAGGATTAATTGCTACTGGTGTCTATACTTTTATATTAGCTTGGAATGAATTTTTATTTGCCGTCATTCTAACCAATTCTATTGAGGTTAGACCACTAACGATTGGAATTGGAATGTTAATTGGTGAGTTTACAACAGAATGGAACGCCTTAATGGCCTTATCTTTTATGGCAAGCGCGCCACTCATTATTGTCTTTTTGTTTGTTCAAAAATATTTTCTTCAAGGACTTACTGCAGGGAGTGTTAAGTAAATTAATTAGAAGGAGGGTTTGTATGCCAAAAAAGTTTATATATAAATCTATTAAAACAGAATTACCATCGCTTGTTCGAGTGATGCCTGAGGAATCTGGTCTACAGTTTGTTGGTTTTGAGGCATGTAAAATTCAAAAAGGTGAAAAGATTAAGAGGGAAGCCAAGGAAAATGAAATTTGTGCTGTAATCTTAAGCGGAAAGGTGAAAATTAATACGAAGGATCTGACATTTGATGAAATCGGCAATCGATTGGATATTTTCGAAAAAATCCCCCCATATGCTGTTTATGTGACAAAAAATGATTTTTGTGAAATGGCAGCCCTAACTGAAGTGGTCGAAATTGCATTTTGTTCCTCACCTACAGAAGGAAGCTATCCAACGAGGTTAATTGAACCTGCGGATGTAGGAGTGATTGAAAGGGGAAAGGGAAATATGAAAAGATATGTTCATAATATCCTTCCCGAAGATAAGGAGGCAGATAGCCTCCTAGTAGTGGAGGTATTTACTCCTGAAGGAAATTGGTCCAGTTATCCCCCACACAAACATGATGTATTAAATTTACCTGAAGAGTCCTTGCTCGAAGAAACTTACTATCATCGGATGAAACCAGATAAGGGTTTTGCATTTCAAAGGGTATATACCGACGATCAAAGCATAGATGAAGCTCTTGCCATTAAAGATGGAGATGTAGTTGTCGTGCCAAAGGGATATCATCCTGTAGCTGCAAGCCCAGGACATGAACTATATTATCTAAATGTTATGGCCGGTCCTAAGCGCTTGTGGAGATTCCATAACGATAAAGACCTTGAATGGCTATTTAATAAATAATAGAAAATGGTGCAATTGAAAGATTTAATAAGTGGAGGTAGAGTGTATGGATTCACTAGTTTTTAAACAAGATCGTCCATTGGATTTAATCGCGATTGGTCGTTTATGTATTGACCTGAATGCGAATGAAACACAACGACCGATGGAAGAGACGAAAACATTTACAAAATATGTTGGTGGTTCCCCAGCGAATATAGCCATTGGGGTTTCGCGTCTTGGAATGAAGGCTGGTTTTATTGGAAAGGTATCTGACGATCAAATGGGACGTTTTATCCTTCAGTATTTAAAAGAAAATAATATTCAAGCTGATAATATTTTTACAGATAAAACAGGTGCCGTAACAGGTCTAGCTTTTACTGAGATTAAAAGCCCTACTGAGTGCAGCATTTTAATGTACCGTGATAATGTTGCAGACTTAAAACTTGATCCTCGAGAAGTTTCCGAGGAATATATTAAGCAATGTAAGACGTTATTAGTTTCAGGTACCGCATTAGCCAAGAGCCCCTCTAGAGAAGCCGTATTTTTAGCTTTAGAGTATGCTAGAAAACATGATGTAGTGGTTATATTTGATCTTGACTATCGACCTTACACATGGGAATCCGAAACGGATACTGCCATCTATTATCATTTAGCTGCAGAAAAGTGTGATGTCATAATCGGAACTCGTGAGGAGTTTGATATGATTGAAAAAATCAGGAATTTTGGCGATTCCGATAATCTAGCTACAGCACAAAGGTGGTTTTCATACTATGCAAAACTCGTTGTGATCAAACATGGCGGTGGAGGTTCTATCGCCTATACAAAAGATGGTGATCAATTCCAATGTGGAATTTTCAAGACCAATGTACTAAAAACATTTGGCGCAGGTGATTCCTATGCATCTGCCTTTATTTACGGATTAATGAATAGATTCAATGTTTTAGAGTCTATGAGGCTAGGAAGTGCTGCTGCTTCAATTGTTATTTCCAAGCACAGTTGTTCCGAAGCTATGCCAACTTTAGAAGAAATACAAGGTTTTATGGATACAGCAGACGAAGTATTAGCGACTGCAAACTAAAAATAATCTTAATAGGGAGAAATTTATTCATGACACAGACAACAGTCAAAGTTGTACAAAATTATATAAATGGTGTATGGATAGAGGCATCAACGACTAAGACAGAGCCTGTCTATAATCCAGCAACAGGAGAAATCATTGCGAACGTTCCACTATCCACAAATGAAGATGTGATAATGGCTGTAAAATCTGCTCAAGAAGCATTTCTAAGTTGGTCTCAAGTTCCTGTACCAAAACGAGCAAGAATTCTTTTTAAATACCAACAAATCCTGGTCGATCACTGGGATGAACTTGCAAAATTAATTACCATTGAAAATGGGAAAAGTTACAATGAGGCCCATGGAGAAGTTTTGCGTGGAATCGAGTGTGTTGAATTTGCGGCAGGGGCACCTACTCTAATGATGGGAAAACAACTTCCAAATATTGCAACAGACATTGAGTCTGGAATGTATCGATATCCAATAGGGATTGTGGGCGGAATCACTCCATTTAATTTCCCTATGATGGTACCATGCTGGATGTTCCCACTTGCAATCGCATGTGGTAATACCTTTATATTAAAGCCATCGGAACGAACTCCACTATTAGCAAATCGCCTTGCTGAGTTGTTTGAAGAGGCGGGATTACCAAAGGGAGTACTGAATATTGTGCATGGGGCACATGATGTTGTAAATGGATTACTAGAGGAAAAACAAATCAAAGCAATTTCATTTGTTGGTTCGCAGCCTGTTGCTGAATATGTTTATAAAAAAGGAACAGGAAATTTAAAACGTGTTCAAGCTTTAGCGGGTGCAAAGAACCATTCCATTGTTTTAAATGATGCCGATCTTGATCTTGCCGTTACGCAAATCACTTCTGCAGCTTTTGGTTCAGCAGGAGAAAGATGTATGGCTGCATCGGTAGTGACCGTTCAAGAGGAAGTGGCAGATGTATTCGTGAAAAAATTAAAAGATGCTGCAGACAATATAGTAATAGGTAATGGTCTAGCAAAAGATGTATTTTTGGGACCTGTAATTCGTGAAGGTCATAAAGAGCGTACGTTAAATTATATTTCTACAGGTGTTCAAGAAGGAGCTCAGCTTGTTCGTGACGGCAGGGAAGATGGTGCAGTAAATGGCGAAGGCTTCTTTGTAGGTCCTACGATCTTTGATGAGGTTACAGAAGAAATGAAAATATGGGAGGATGAAATTTTTGCTCCTGTTTTATCGGTTATCCGTGTAAAATCATTAATCGAAGCCATTGAAATTGCCAATAAATCTAGATTCGCAAATGGTGCCTGCATTTATACGAAAGATGGGGGAAGCGTTCGACAATTTCGGGAAACGATTGATTCAGGAATGTTAGGTGTTAACATGGGTGTGCCAGCACCTATGGCGTTTTTTCCATTTTCAGGATGGAAAGATTCTTTTTACGGGGATCTTCATGCAAATGGGACAGATGGTGTAGAGTTTTATACTAGAAAGAAAATGTTGACTGCACGGTGGTAGTCTTTGTAGAAATATGAAAAAGCTGGAACGAAATCGTTTCAGCTTTTTTTATGTTGTTGCAGGCTGTCTGGTTTAATTCGTATTTTTTTGTCAAAGATTCCAGTCTTTTTAGTTCCTTCGATTACAGTGTATTCATTCTTTTTATATGCAAACCAATACGCCATTCCAATAAAGAGTGCTCCGCCAACGGCATTTCCTAAGAAAACCGGAATAAAGTTACCTAAATAATCCATCCATGTGAGATGTCCAGCAAAAATCGCTGCTGGTATGACAAACATGTTGGCCACAACGTGTTGGAAACCGATCGCTACAAAAGCCATGGTTGGGAACCAAATCCCAGCGATTTTGCCCATCATATCTTCACTTCCATATGATAACCACACTGCTGCAGCCACAAGCCAGTTGCACCCGATACCTGAGACAAAAGCTTGAAGAAAGGTAGCATCTACCTTATGTTCAGCAATATGAACAGTGCTATCCAAATAGACGCCTGTTTCTGTTAATCCTACAATATGTCCAAAAAAGTAAGCAACGAAAATCGCACCTAGAAAATTACTTACTGTGATGAGAAACCAGTTTTTCACAACTTGCTTAGTGTTAATTTTATTTGCGAATTGTGCTAATGGAACGACCATCATATTTCCTGTGAGAAGTTCTCCGCCTGCTATTAATGTAAGGATGAGCCCAATCGGAAAGACAGAGGCACCTAAAATTGCGCTAAGTCCAGATAAACCTTCGGATAAGGGAGCAGTAACACGTATATAGAGCAGGAATCCTAATGAAATAAAAGCACCCGCCTGGAAACCTAATAAAATTGTTGTTAATAATGGATAACTAGTCTTTTTAATTCCATTTTTAATTGAAATTTCTAGTATTTGATCGGGCTTGTAAAATGACATGACTATTTTTCCTTCTTTCTTATTACTCTAATTGTGAAGTACATCACATATTATTAATTTCGACTTTATTTTAACGCAATAAGGCATAATAAGCTGTGAACATTTCATTAACTTTAAAAATAATTGAAGACTTGTCCACACCTTTCTATCCTCGGTGCGTAAGTTAGTATAATAAGGGTTTCAGAAAGGAGTGCAAATGAGGTGTCGAGGCTTAAAATAGCTATCATTACTCCAGGCGTTTATCCGATTCCTGGTAATAAATCTAGTTCTGTTGAGTTAGTTGTACAAAATACATCCAATCTTCTTCAGAAATATGTAGATGTGAACATATTTGGAAAGAAAACTAAAAACCAATCCTTTATCGAAAGACAAGGGAATTTAACGTATTATCGGTATCACTTTAATACCAAAACATATATAAAAAAAATAGTTGAGCAGCTGCAACAGGATAAGCCCGATATTATTCAAATTGAGAACCGCCCTAGATTTGTAAAATACATTCGTCAGGCAATACCAAATGTTAAAATTATCCTTAGCCTGCATTCAGTGACATTTATCTCTCCCCCATACATGAAAGATGAAATGCTGCCATATTATTTAGATCAGGCTAATGCAATCGTTGTAAATAGCCGTTTTTTAAGAAATCATTTAATAGAAAAAACTAATTGTAATACAAATAAAATATTTGTTAATTATTTAGGAGTCAATACGGATCAATTTAAACCCAAATGGCAGCTAGACAGTACCGCACCATTAGAGATCATAAAACAAGAACTAGGTGTTTCCAATAATAAAGTTCTGCTTTATGTAGGTAGATTGGTTGAAATTAAAGGGGTTCATTATATTTTAGAAGTTATGCCGGAGCTTATTAAAGCTGACCCTACTATTCGGTTGATAATTGCAGGTAGCCCAAGAGAACACAAGGTATATTCTGAACATTTAAGAAATCTCGCTGAAAGTGTAAAGGACCACGTTGTTTTTACTTCTTTTATACCGAATGATAAAATCCACGAATTGTTTCAAGTTTCAGATTTACTATTGGTTCCTTCCGCGCAAAATGAAGCTTTTGGACTTGTAAATCTAGAAGCTATGTCAACGGGTATTCCTGTCATTGCAACAAAATCCGGGGGTATGCCTGAAATCATTGATCATGGAAAAACAGGCTTATTAATAGACCCTTCTAATGTGAGTGAAGAATTGATCAAACACATTCCCGACTTACTTTCAAACCCCGGAAAGCTAGAGCAAATGGGCAAGGAAAGTGTTTTACGGGTAAGAAACTATTTTACCTGGCAGCATACTGTTGAAAGACTGTTAAAGCTTTACCGGAATTTGATAGAAGAGATAATATGAAGAAACAAAGTCACAGGCAGTGTTGGTCTGTGGCTTAATTATGCTTTTAAAGTAAACTTTTTTATTAATATAATAAAACCAAGAAACATCGAGTTGGTATTACACTCGATTATTTCTTGGTTTCATTCGAGATATTTTCACTTCTTTTGCCTCAATCACCTTTTTGTTTTGACATTTGTTCAGGATGTCTCCTGTAGTAATAAAGTACTTCTGGGAGGTTGTTCGCCTTAACACCATTATTAATACATTTTTGAAGAAATTCAAAATCTGCTTCCTTACCTAATTTTCTAGTAAAGCCGCCATGCTGGTCAAAAACTGATCCCCGGAAAAGGGTTGTCCCGTGGCAGATGCAATGTCCTCCACTTTGATAAACTTTATAAATTTCTTCATCGAATTTAATCCAGCTTACAGGACGACGTATGCCGAAAAATTTTCCGTTTTTGTAATTGTAGAATGAGGAAAATAGAGTTCCTACAAGCTCATATTGCGGGTTAGCGTTTAAATAGCTGACCTGTTTCTCAATCCTCTTTGAATGTGAAAGGTCATCTGAATCCTGAATAGCGATAAATTCACCCTTACTGAGGAACATCCCCAATGTTAAGGGACCTGCATATCCAACATTCCTCGGCAGTGATACCGCGATAATTCGATCTTTCATTTCTGGTCTTTTTTCTACAGCTTCCCTTTGAAACTCATAAAAAATCTCTAATGTTCTATCGGTGGAACAATCGTCTACTAAAATAATTTCTATATCCTGATAAGTTTGTGCCAATATACTTTCTAAACACTCTTTTATATATTTCTCCCTGTTATAACTAGTGATTATGATACTGACCAAATTCTTTTCTCTATTAATCAATTCGACCATCTCCATTTTTTCTGTCTTGCTTCTATGAGTTCTTATTGATATATATCAATGGTTTCTTGTAATCCTCTTTCCAGTGAATACCTAGGGACCCAGTGTAGTTCCGTTAAGGCTTTAGTATTATCCAATCTGCTTTGAGCAATATCACCTATTCGCTGTGGTTTAATGACTGGAGTCAAATTAGTGTTAACCTTGGTCAACATTAAAGTTAATAATTCATTAATTTTCGTTTCCGTATTGATACTGATATTAAATGTGTGATTACTTCCATTATAGAGTGCGCAATATATCCCATCTGCTACATCCTTTACATAGACAAAATCTCTTGTCTGCTCACCACCATAAATTATGGGAGGGATCTGTTCAAAAATAGAATTTAAGAATATTGAAATTACACCTGCTTCACCATGGGAGTTTTGCCCCGGTCCATATACATTGGCAAATCTTAAAATACTGTGGTTCAAACCAAAATGTTTAGCATATAACTTGATATATTGTTCTGAAGTCTGTTTCGAAAGGGAATAAAATGAGATGGGGTGTTGTGGATGATCTTCATCAATTGGGAGATATGCTGGTTCACCATATACCGCGGCTGATGATGCAAAAATAAACTTTTTAACATTATATTTCACGCAATTTTGAAGGAGATTAACGGTTCCAGCAATATTTGCTAGACAATCAGCTAAAGGGTTTTTCATAGAGACTGGTACGGATACCTGTGCTGCAAGATGAACGACGTAATCAGGCTTCTCCGTAGCAAATATGTTTTCAATTAATAAATCTTCAATGTCTGCCTCGTAAAATGTTGCAGATTTTGGGATTCGTTCTTTGATACCGCTTGATAAATTATCTACAATAACAACATCCATTTTTTCATTTAATAATTTTTCAACAAAATGAAGACCAATAAAACCGGCTCCCCCTGTAACTAATACCTTCATAATTTATTCACTGCCTATTCAGTAATTATTGTTTGTATCGGTGGTTTTTTTAAGAATGCAATATTATTATATTAAAACTCATCATTTTGGTTTGTGTGCATGTCATAACAAACGAATAATTTACGATGTCCAGCATTATTGGAAGCCTCTAAGGATAAAGGCATATTGTGAAATGGAACCTGTCCTGAAATTTTACATATTATAAAGAAATATATAAGGATGGGGGATTTAAAATAATTTCAATCATTACTTGTACAGTGAGAAAACATTTAATTAGTAATATCATTGAAAACTATACGAATCAATTATTTCAAGATAAGGAACTTATCATTATTTTAAATAAAGATGAGATGGATATTAACTTTATAAAGGGAAAAATTGGAGGCGTTAAGGGAATTACTATTTATCAGCTTCCCCAAGATTATTCACTAGGCGAATGTTTAAATTATGGTATAGGAAAAGCAAAATTTGATTTCATCGCCAAGTTTGATGATGACGATTATTATGGTCCAGAGTATTTAACTGAGGCAATGAATGTATTTAAAAAAACAAATGCTAATATCGTTGGTAAAGAAGAATTTTTTGTTTTTTTGAAAAGTATGAATGCGCTATTATTGCGAGGCCGCGGGCTTAGTAACAAATATGTCAAGCATGTTAGTGGAGCAACCTTGGTTTTTGAAAAGTCAATAATAGATAAAATTAAGTTTCCCAACTTGACATTGGGAGAAGATACTGAATTTCAAAAGAAATGCATTAAACATGGTTATAGAATCTATTCAACTAGCAAGTATAATTTTGCAGCGATAAGAGAAAATGATGTAAATGAACATACCTGGAAAGTTAGTGATAAAAGACTTATTGAACATGGAGAAATTGTTGCATATACAGATAACTTTAAAAGTACGGTTATTAGAAAATCAGATGAAATATAAAAATGCAGAGATTAAGGAATCTCTGCATTTTTATGGGGGTCAATCAACAGGTGGGCATTTAAATAAATCGGTTGGGTTATTACGTTTACCAAACTTATAAAGGATCGTCTCAACAATCCGTCTTGAGGCTTCACCATCTCCAAATGGATTTGAAGCTTGAGCCATTTTTTGATAAACCTGTGTATCTGTTAAAAGTTCATGAGCCATTGAAAAGATAGCTGTTTCGTTAGTTCCTGCTAACTTTAGTGTTCCGGCTTTAACTCCCTCGGGTCTTTCTGTTGTATCTCGAAGGACTAATACTGGAACACCTAACGAAGGAGCCTCTTCTTGGATGCCGCCGCTATCGGTTAATATTAAATACGATCGGGCTGCGAAATTTTGAAAGTCTATGACCCCTAAAGGTTGAGTCAAATGGATTCGTGTATGGCCGCCTAAAATATTTTTTGCATCTTCCTGTACTAAGGGATTTAAATGAACTGGAAAGACTACTTGAATATCCTTATGTTTATTAACCAATCTTTTTATTGCACGAAAAATATTACGCATAGGTTGGCCTAAATTTTCCCGTCTATGGGCTGTTACTAAAATAAGACGATCGTTTCCTATTTTCTCAAATATTTCATGAGAATAAGATGTTGTAACCGTTAACTTAAGTGCGTCAATAGCTGTATTACCTGTCACAAAAATAGATTCTCTGCTTTTATTTTCACGTAGTAAGTTGTTTTCAGCTTGCAATGTTGGGGCAAAGTGCAGGTCTGCCAAATTACCTGTTAATTGTCGGTTTATTTCTTCAGGATAAGGAGAATGTTTATTATAAGTGCGAAGGCCAGCCTCGACATGTCCAATTAATACTTGATTGTAAAAAGCCGCAAGACTTGCTGCAAAAGTTGTTGTTGTATCCCCATGGACTAATACGAGGTTGGGTTTTTCTATTTTAATGATTTCATCGATACCATTAAGAACTCGAGTAGTAATGCTGGAGAGTGATTGGCGGTCTGTCATAATATTTAAATCATAATTAGGTTTTATATCAAATACCCTAAGAACTTGATCAAGCATTTCCCGATGTTGTGCTGTTACTGCCACAATGGATTCTATTTTGTCTTTATATCGGTTTAATTCATGTATTACCGGAGCCATTTTAATTGCTTCTGGCCTCGTCCCAAAAATAGTTAGGACTTTAATTTTGTCTTTATCCATTTTTCACATCCTTTTTTCGACTTATTTGAATAATATGATGGTAAGTGATTGGTCGTGTATCAAAACAATAAAATTATTTTAATGAAATAAAAGCTTTATACAAACATAATTTGGATAAGCTCATACAATAATATGATAGTTAAATTGTTTGTTGGAAATTGTCTAAATGATTTTAAGAGAGTTATATAATGTATCAATCGTTTTCAAGGAGGATAAAAATGGAGATTGGAGTAGTTCTTCCAGTTTACAATCAGAAGCCACACTATATTGATGAATGTATTCAATCATTAGAATCCCAAAATTTTCGTGATTTTCAAATAGTCATTGTTATTGATGGTGCTAATCAGGAAACCGTTCAAGCTGTATATGAAGCAACTAAAATGTTAACCATTCCTTATGAAATTATTTTGCGAAATGAGAATAAAGGGATTGCGTATTCTTTAAATCAAGGATTCTCACATTTAAATGACTGTAGATTTTTAACTTGGGTTTCAAGTGATAATCGACATTATCCTGATTTTTTACAAACACTTTACGAACAATTGGTAAATGCATCTAAGGAGACAGTTTTAGTTTATTCACTTTTTAATCTTATTGATCAAAATGGAATAAATAGGGATAATGATGAAATTCGTCGAAATAAAATGGTAAATTTTATGTCACAGAATAAAGAAGAAATACTTCAACAAAACTTTATTGGAGCATCTTTTTTATTTAAACAATCTGCTTTTGTTAAAGCTGGAGGATACGATTCCATGTTCGAAAAGGTTGAAGATTACGAGTTTTGGATTCGACTTCTAAGAATTGGTGAAATTAAATTTATCCCTCATTTTTTGATGGAATACAGATTAAATGGGGAACATTCGTATACAACAATCACACCACGAGAAGACATAAAGATAAAAAGTACAGCGGCAAGTAATTATCATCGCTTAAAGCAAGGGGATACTCCTAAAGTTACTGTAATGATTAGCTTTTATAATGAGAGAAAATTTATTAGACAAGCAATCGGAAGTGTATTAAATCAAACGTTTAAAGATTTTCAATTAATATTAATTGATGATGGTTCTACAGATAATCCTTGGGAAGAGATTTTTAAATATAACGATTCAAGAATCATCCCACTTAAAATTGAAAATGGCGGGAAGGCAAGAGCATTAAACATAGGATTAGCATTTGCATTAGGGGAATATATTTTGGAACTTGATGGTGATGATTGGTTAGAACACGATACGCTTCAGACCATGGTAGAAGAAATGTCCAAACAACCGGACGATGTGGGTCTATGCTATGGGAATAGAAAGAAATGGATTCAAAGGAGATACAGTGCTGTACCAGGTCCTGTATACAAAGGGATGAATTATAAAAATAAATATGAAGTATTAACAGAAATGAAAACACACTGCCCTCGTTTGTATCGAAAAAGTGCACTCAATCACATTGGTGGATGGCCAATAAGTAAAGCTGAGGATTTTAAGATTATGTTAAAGCTGGCAGACCACTATAAATTTTATTGGATAGACAAAACGTTTTATAATCAGCGCCGTCATAAGAATAACATTACTTTATTACAACAAAAAGAAAATGAGCAACAAATAAAAGAAATGATAGAGGAAGTGCTTAAAGAATGGGGGGATATTTACAAACCGGAATTTATTGAAAAAAATGGTCTTATTGAAAAAGTGAATCTTTCTAAAAATAATAATAGATAAATATAAGGTCACCGCAAAAAAACACCTCTTTTAGATTTCTAAAAGGAGGTGTTTTGCATTTATCACATATCCAGCCCATAGTGCTTTTTATAGTATTCCTTAGCTTCCTGCAGTTTCTCAGGCTGACGAAGATTTGAGCTGGGAACTGCATTTGCTTTATGAATCGCAACAGCGTTTTTGCATACGATGGTTTCATTAATGCCCAAACTTTTGCAGATCAGAAAAAAGGCTGAGTCTTCTCGAACAAACAATTTTGGTATGATTACTTCTTTCTTTAATGCATCGCGGCAAAGGACTAAACAACCTAATGGACCCCAGTCAGTCACGCTGTACATTCCCGAGATAGTTTGATTTGCTCTCCTTTTCAAGGTATTACCTCTAAAATTCATCCTGGATCCTGCAATTTGAACTCTTCCGCGTGAATCTGTTACAACTCCCGTATAGATTGAGTGCTTAGGGTGATCCTCAATGCCCTTTATGATGGCTTCAAACCATCCTTCATGAATGAGCATATCATCATCGAGAGAAATAATAATATCAAATTTTTCTTTCATTTGTTCAAATAAAAAATGCCGACCCCCTCCACACCCAACCGGATTCTTGTCAATTTCTGCAAGGTCATTGAAGCAATGAAGAATGATTTCATTACTTTTCGACTCAGGTATGACGTTCTTAATCTCATCATAAAGCTGTGGTCCTGCATCATTATAAATATAAATCGCGAAGGGTTGCGGGATAAACTTAACTAGGCGATCTAAATTCTCAAGCAATACTTGTTTCCTAACTTTAACGGTTGTGATCATAATGCCAATTGACCTGTTTTGCATGATTTACTCCTTTCTTAATTCACTCTGTAATACGAGCTCTTGTACTTGATTACAAGCTTTTTTTGAGAGCGGAAATAGCCATTTTTAATTCATTTGCTGATTGATAGCGGTCGTTTTTTTTATAGCTTGTAGCCTTTCTTAGTACACTTTGTAGTGAAGCATCATTCACTTGATTACAAGCCTTTTCGAGAAAGAAGGGGGCTTTGCCATTTAATAAATATAAAAGGATACAAGCAATACTATAAAGATCGGTACTATCGGTCAGTGGCAATAAACCTTTCCTTTTCTGCTCGGGCGGGTAAAAACCTAGTGTACCTATCATAGGCTTGCCATTAAATTGTCCATTCTTGTCTTTGTGAACTGTACATCCAAAGTCGATAATTTGAATAGATTGTTGATCTTTAGAGAGGAGTATATTGTGCGGTGAAATATCACAGTGCAGCAGCCCAGCATTATGAAAAGGTTCTATCCCTTCTAGAATGTTTAGTGTTATTTCTAGTGCTTTGTTAGGGGGATAAATTTTGCCATATTTATAGTAACCAAGTCGTTCGCCGTTTATATAGCCCATTACAATATAGACGTAGAGCTGATCTTCAAAAAAGTCTATATATTCACAGAGAAAGGGATGTTTGGGGATTTTTTTCATGATATCAGATTCTTTATGCGCATCTTCACTATTACTCATGCGCTTAATGGCAACTTCACGATTAGAAGCTGTATCGATTCCTTTAAACACCTGGCTGGTTCGACCCTCGCCTATATGCTCAGGTAAATATTTATATCTTCCGTTTTTTAATTCCTGCATTAAAATTAATCCTCGCTCCTTCAAAAAATCACTCTTACCATTT
Organism: Neobacillus canaveralius; assembly: GCF_047237705.1. Taxonomy (NCBI): domain Bacteria; kingdom Bacillati; phylum Bacillota; class Bacilli; order Caryophanales; family Bacillaceae; genus Neobacillus; species Neobacillus canaveralius. The sequence goes on from NZ_JBDFLL010000001.1 coordinate 2,902,299, forward strand.
TATGTTATGAACGAATAATGGTTTACTCATATGTAATAATTAAAACAATAAATATGTTGAAAATTTTTTGAAGAAGCCTTCTGTTTTGGTATAAAATGAAATTATTATTGTTATTGCTTTTTGGGGGAATGGTTTAATGGCTGCAGTGAAGTTGGTTAAAATTGATGGTGAGACTATACATATTTTTAATAGCGAGATTTATATTTTTGAATCTACTTCGGGATATACACTTGAATTGGATTTGGTCGTTAGTGAAGTGACGGAGAGAAAATATAAGAAAGAGCAAAATTTAATTATAGAGATAGAATTAGAAAGTGGCAGGCTGATTGATTCCATTATGCACTTAAAAAGCTTGTCAGGAGGATTGCCGCAGCTTAATTTATTCTGTGACCTCGAATCCATTGATGACTACGAAGAGCTTGAAAGGGTAAATGAAAATAGTTCATCGTTTCCCAATGTAGAAGAGGGAATTACATTAGAAGAGATAAGAAAAGTCGAAATGCCGAATGAGAACATTAGCCTAAAATTAAATTTGCCCATCGATCAGGTCGAATGGTTAAAAAAGCAAAAAAAAGCTGATTTAAACGAAATGATAAAAGAGTATATTTCTGAATATTGGAAAAGGCAGGAATGAAAAAAGTAAACTCATTAGTTTATCTAGGAAAAAGGGGAACGTATTCATGCAAATTACATTTGAAAATATTCATAAGCATACTCATTTACTGACAGAAAATGATCTATACCAACACTATCACTTTCCGGAAATGTTATCGCGCTACGATAGTAATTATATCGAGTTTAAAACCTTTCCTACACTAGATGAAATAATAGAGGCAGAACGTTTTTTACGAGATTTCCATCGAAAAAATGGTCAGAAGCATGTAAAATTTAAATTTCCTGTCAATAAAACTATCCCAGTTGAGTTAGTAAATTACTTAAATAAGGAACATTATGATATTGGTTTTCTAGAATTATATGCAATTGAGCCGAATCAATTTCCAAAGGTAAAGGATCACCCTGACATTGAGGTTCAAATTGTTACAGAAAAGAATTTGAAGACTTTTCTTGCTTTACAGTATCAGCAAGATATCATGTTTGGCAGTAATTTCGCCAATCAAAAGGTTGAGTTAAATAAGAAGATTTTTGAGGACCCGAATTTCATGCAGCTGCTTGCTATTTATAAAGGAATGCCAGCGGGGGCAGTGGACGTCATTATTTCAGAGGATACAGCTGAAATTGATAATTTAGGTGTGGATGAGGCCTTTCAAAAGAAAGGAATCGGCAGCAGAATCCAAAAATATGTGATGGATACCTTTCATGATAAGACAGTTATTTTAGTTGCAGATGGTCAGGACACTCCAAAAGAAATGTACAAGAGACAAAACTATCAATACCTAGGCTATCAATATTACACCCAAAAAGTGGAAGTGTAAAATAGATTAAAAATGCTAACCTATGGTGCCTGTCACCGTCCATGGACACTGTCCGCCTGAGGTGGACAGTTGGAATATATATGAATATTATATAATATGAAAAACGCCAAACCTTTATATTTAAAAGGGTTTGGCGTTTCTTTGATTAGCGGGATAGTATGGTTTGATGGTTGTTTTGGTTTGGAGGTACCATTGGATAGACGTTTTCTTCCTCTAATACATTAAACTCTAAAAGAACAGGTCCAGTACGCTGAAATGCCTCAGGAATCATCTGTCGTGCTTCTTCCTCGGTTTGGGCTTTAAAACCTTTTATACCATAGGCTTGAGCGAGTTGTGCGAATTCTGGTGAAATCATTTTTACCGCTGAATACCTACCCTGATAAAACAATTCTTGCCATTGACGTACCATGCCTAGATAGCCATTATTTAAAATGGCAATTTTGATTGAAAGTTGGTACTTCACTATCGTGATCAATTCCTGTATATTCATTTGAAAGCTGCCATCACCAGAGACACAAATAACGGATTTTCCAGGATGAGCGGCAGCTGCTCCAATCGCAGCAGGTAACCCGTAGCCCATCGTTCCTAGACCGCCGGATGTAATGAGGGTCCTAGGTTTCGTAAATGCATAATGATGAGCGGTCCATATTTGATGCTGACCCACATCCGTAACCACTATGGTATCCTGATTGGAATAGTCACTCATAAGCCGGATTACACTCTGAGGTTTAAGTAGACTGTTGGACTTATCAAATCGGGGGACTGTGCGTTTCCATTCCACCACTTCGTTAGTCCAAATTTCAGCATTTCTATTAATTTGTTGATAATCTAAATTATTTTTTATTTTTTGAATAAATTGTTTGGCGTCACTGACAACGGGTAAATCTACAGAAATGATTTTATTGATTTCAGCCGGATCGATATCGACATGAATCTTCTTTGACTTTGGTGAAAAACCGCTAATTCTTCCCGTCACACGGTCACTGAAACGAACTCCGATACAAATTAATAGGTCAGCATGGTGTACGGCTTTATTGGCGGCAAACGTTCCGTGCATCCCTAACATCCCTAAGTAAAACGGGTTTCCCGTTTCCACAGAGCCAATTCCCAAAAGGGAGCTCACGACAGGAATTCGAGACCGCTGTACAAACTCTCTTAAATCATCAGCTGCCCCCGAAGCAATGACACCGCCACCTACAAAAAGTACAGGTTTTCTTGCATTTTCAATTAAATCTCTTGCGGCATTAATTGATTTTTCTAGAATGGTCTTGTTCACTTTTGTTGGACTCTGACGCTGAATTGGAACATCCTTTATCGTAGTATCTGTGGTGAGTTCAATTAATACAGGACCTGGTCTGCCAGAAGCCGCTATTGTTATTGCCTTTTTAATAACATCTTTAAGACCATTAATTGCCTTAATTTTAAAGGCATGCTTAGTGATCGCCATTGTGAGTCCTGAAATAACTATTTCTTGAAGCGCTTCTTTTTTCAACGGATCATGCTGTTCAAGGTGACCCGCTATAATGACTAACGGTACGGAATCACTAAAGGCGGTTGCAATTCCTGTTACACCGTTGGTAATTCCAGAAGCAGATGTAAGCAGGACCACTCCAGGTCTGCCTGTTGCACGTGCGTATCCATCGGCCGCATGAACAGCTGCCTGCTCATGCACCATCTGATAATAACGGACATTGGAGTCTTTCGATACCATAAATTCTTGTGCATCACTGCCAAAGAAACAGTCGACCCCAAGTGAGCTAAATGAGTTTAATAATACTTCTACATCTAAGTCTTCTTTTACTAATGACATTCCTTCACCTGATTTCTGTTTTTAAAGAATATTCTAAATTATCGAGATTAACTTGTATGTGAAATAAATCATGGTTTCAAAGTTTTTTGAGTAATCCAAGATTAAAATTGACTGGCAAAATTTATTATTTAGTTAAAAAGTTTTCTATTGTTCTAAAATTGGAAAAAAATCAATGTACATATAAAACTATAAATATGGTATCTTTATTAAGGTGAACTTTACTAGGGGGTAGTGCCTGCATGTTTGATACCACATTATGGTATTTTTTAATCCTGATTTTTGCTTTTGTAACTTTTTATAAAATAAATAAATTAAAAACTAAAAATAGCTTAACTACCAGTAATATAGACTCTCAACTAGACCGAGTCATAGCTTTCTTAGAAGAAACTGGCGGCAATCATTTATCCCATCTTATTTTGTTACAGGATAAGGATGTATATTGGGCAGTGGAAGAACAAGTACTAATTGTTTATAAGAGGATAGGTAATAAAATAGTCGTATTAGGAGACCCGATAGGTCCAGAGGCATTGGTTCCTAAGTCTATTAAAGAATTTCAAGAATACGGAGTAAGTAAAGGTCTTAAGCCAATATTCTACCAAATCAGCCCGCGATTCATGCATTTGTATCATGATACAGGCTATCGATTCTTAAAGTTAGGGGAAGAAGGAGTTGTAAATCTTCATAACTTTTCGATTGAGGGCAAGCAGGGAGCTAAATTACGAACGAGGGTTAATAAATTTACCCGTAATTCTTATACGTTTAGCGTAATCATGCCGCCGTATTCAAAAGCAATCCTTTCTGAGTTAAAGGAAATATCAGATTCGTGGCTTGGTAACCAGAAGGAAAAGGGATTCTCCGTCGTTTCCTTTAGTGAGGAATATGTTTCTTGTTTTCCGGTTGCTCTATTGTACGATCCGGAAGGGAAAGTTCTGGCTTTTGCGACACTTGCAACTGATCACAAAAAATCAATCACCATCGACTTAATGAGAAAATTCCCAAATAGTCCACATGGAACAATGGATGTTTTATTTATTCAGATCTTTAAGTGGGCGAAAGAAAACGGGTACCTGAATTGTAGTTTGGGTATGGCTCCACTTTCAAATGTAGGGGATTGCAAATTCTCCTTTCAAAGTGAAAAGTTCATTAGATTAGCCTACCTGCATGGAAATTCAATGTATAACTTCAAAGGACTTAAAGAATTCAAAAGCAAATTCGCCAGCGGATGGGAACCTAAGTACCTTGCCTACAGAGAAACCTTTCTGCCTGTCGTCATCATTCAACTGCTGCTGCTTATCAACAGCACACCACATCCAAAAAGCGTAGTAGACAAAATCAAATACCTAATGAAAAAAACAGGATAAAAGGCGCCATTCGGTGCCTTTTTTGGTGCCTGTCACCACTCGTGGACAAAACACTCCATTTTGTCCGCCTAGGGTGGACAGTTGGTTAAGCGGGGAGTGAAAAAAATGATAATTACTTTTTCTGTGCTAACCATGCTGCAACGATTTTTGCTTCTTCTGGAGAAATGACCCCTGCGGGCATCGCTCCTTTTCCATTTTTAATAATATTTTCGATATCACTTTGGGCATACTTTGAACCAATTTTATTTAAAGCAGGACCTGCTCCACCTTTTAGATTTTCTCCATGACATGTTATACAAGAGGTACTTGCAATTTCTTCTGCTTTTGCTGAAGTGTCTGTTTCGCCCCCTGCAGTTTTCTCAACAGCTTTGTCTGCATGTGGAGTTCCTTCGTAATTAAAGAGCAAAAATACAAGAAATCCTGCTAAAATGATATTGATTCCAGTAGTAGCCCATATTTTTTTCATATGAAATCCTCCACGAGTTTTTTAATGAAATATTCTTAGGAGATAGGACCAATTGAATACAATTGACCAAACAATGCTGCTAATTATTAAGCCTGTAATAAACACACTCCAACTGTGTTTTTTCCTCTCCCAACAAGCAACCATGATTGCTAACCCTATAGGAATCCCAATAAAGGGCAGCCAGGGAAAAGTCTCAAATGTTTTGTATAAATAGATGGCTATACATGCTGTTAACAAAATTGATAAGAAGAGCTCACTTAATAATGATAATTCTGATTTGATATGACTGGTCATTTTTTTCCTCCTGCCATAGCCATATTTATATTTATCGGTTTATTTTAAATGATCATTGTCTTATTCCAATTCATCCTTTGTACGATGAGGGTTTTCATTATGAGGGAATCGGCTGTTTTCTCGGTTTTTATAATCATTATTGCTCTCATTTTCGTTAGTTTTCCGTTCATATCGTACAGGACGGAAATTTACATTGTCATCCTCATTTAACGCATCTCTTTTCTCAGCATTACATGCTGTTAACAATCCTATTGAAAGAAAAATAGTCAAAATGGTGATCATCCATTTGTTTTTCATCCTATTACTCCTCGTATCATTTTATTGGTAATATTTTTACTATGCGCGTTCGTAAATTTTTTAGTCCAAATTGCTAATGTGTAAATTTTTACAAAGGAATAGACCACATGCGAGACCGACAGCTTTATAAAAATAAAGATGAATGAATCAGAAACGAAAAACCCACTATTTTTATCGATAGCGGGTTGAAAAAGGATTAAAATATATGAAGGATTTTTAAAATTACATATGGAATAAAAGTTAAAAATGCTAAAAACGAAAAGTTGTACAAGCTAAACTTTAGTAAATATTTTTTACCATGGTTGGGATAGGATTGAATATATAACTTATAAGAAATGACACTTGCCATTGAGGCAATAATTGTCCCAAGTCCCCCTATATTTACACCCAATAACAGGGGCCTCCAATTTGAAGTGAACTCAGCAAGAAGGATGGAAGCAGGCACATTACTAATCAATTGGCTTATTAGAATTGAGTTGAAAAAAATCGAATCAGCATCTTTCAGATTAGCTGTGGCAATGGTATGCACAGCGTTTGTATTCGAGATATTTCCAACAAAAATAAAAAAACAAATAAAGGTTAAAAGCAGGAAATAATCAATTTTAAACATTAGTTTACGATTCAAAATTGCCACTGTCATTAAGGTGATGATAAATGCAATTTGGTAATGAATGACATCAAAAATGGAAGCAATGATGACAACTAGAACTATACACCAAACCGTTGTACTCTTTGAATCGTTAATCTGTACCGGAGGAATCTCTACCTTCAATTCTTTTTTATCCAGTCTTTGAATGAAGAAATATAAAGAAATGATACCAAGAATAGCAATCAGTAGCACTGTCCCGAAAAAAGGCTTAGCGGTTATTTCATAAAACGAATAAATAAATAAATTTTGTGGATTTCCCATGGGTGTTAGACTGCTTCCGATATTTGCCGCTATTGTTTGTAGGATAATTGTTTCCATCATGGGCATTTTCGTTTTTCTGCTAATCACAAGGGTTAAAGGGACGAACGTTAATAATGCCACATCATTGGTAACAAGCATGGAACTGAAAAAACATAACAGTATCAGAATCGCAGAAACTGATTTAGTATTATTGGATTTATTTAAGATTGAAATCGCAATTTTATCTAAAACTCTTAGTTCCTCGAAAGCCTTAATCGCAAGCATTAAGTTAAATAAACTAATTAATACGGGGAAATTTAGGTGCTCTATTTTAGGAGTTTGAAATAAACAACTCCCCGCCGCTAAAACCAGTGAAATGGTAAAAACCATGTCCTTTTTTAGAAAGCCTAAATCCAGCTTAATTCTTTTTTTAGTTTGAATTAATACAGTCTCTTTCACAACACACCACCGATAATCCATATTACTAGACTTATTTTACAACGTTTAGATTCTATCATGGTAATCACGATTTGAGAATAAAAACATCAAATCAGGAAATGTTAGTATGGGGAATTTTGTAATATCAGTAAAAATGGTATATTATGCTACTGTAGTCAAATAAAACAAATCGTACTGGAGGAAATACAATGTATACAGCCATTTCTCATTTTATCAATGAATGGAATCAAGAAGCAGCTTCTACACAAAAGGTCTTGGATTCCTTAACAGATGAGTCGCTTCAACAAAGAGTTTCACCGGAGGATCGTACGTTAGGAGAAATCGCCTGGCACATTGTTGCGAGTACACCTGGAATGCTAATGGAGTTTGGTGTTACAGTGAAAAATTCGTTAAACGAAACTGACCTTCCAACTTCAGCTAGGGAAATTGCAGAGACGTTCCGGAGTGTTAGTGCAGAAACCGGTGCCGCTATAAGTGAACAGTGGACAGACCAATCCCTAAGCGAAACGAAAAATGTATTCGGAATGGACCTGCCAAGAGCTGTTATGCTTAGTATGCTTAACAAGCATATCATTCATCACCGTGGACAAATGACCGTTCTTATGCGCCAAGCTGGATTGAAGGTCCCAGGTGTTTATGGACCATCACGAGAAGAATGGAGCCAAATGGGGATGGAAGCAAACTCTCTATAGGGAGAAGAACTTTGTATGGTTAAAGCCGTTTTCGCGATTGTGAAGCGGCTTTTTTAATTGGGTGAATAGTAACTCCTTTACCAAAAAACAATCCATTAGGGTGCAAATTGAATTACCTGCTTTTTTACAAATCTCTCAGACTTTTGATGTATTTTGTAGAATAAAATCGAAATTTATTTGTTTTGGATGTATAATAGATTTCTGTGTTGTTCTATTAAAAAGAAGGAGGTAGTATTTCGATGGAATGGACATTATTCGGATTGTTTCTTCTTTCCGCATTATTGCTTGTATTTTCAATAGTTAAGACATACCGTGACTCTAAAGCCGAAAAAAAGCAAATTGATTTAGTACATGTATCCATGATGAAAGAAATCAATAGCATACAAGACTCAATCCGAGATATCGAGCTTGATATAGAAGTAGTAACAAAAGAAGCTGGACTTCAACTTTCTGCAGAACAGAAGCTTTTTATGCGCGAAGTAATTGACTTATATAGACGTAATTACTCGATTGAGAGCATCGCTGAGATGAAAGAAGTACCAGCAATAGAAATTGAACAGTTGCTAACACCTTATCTGAAAATAAAGGATGAAGGGGGACTTGTGGCAAATGCGAATTAATTTATTGAGCAGCTTTGCAGCAGGAATCCTAATTGCCACAACGATTTGTGGTGTTGTATACTTCACTGATGATACAACCACTGAAGAAGCGTCAGCTAAATCTTCCGGAGATGTTAAACTAACTGCTGCACAGATGAAGGATGAGCTTGAATCTGCGGGTTATGTGGTCCAAACGAAAGATGAATTAGAAAAGACTTTGGAAGCAGCAAAGGGTATTGAAACAAAGCCTGCTGATTCAAAAGTGCAGGATAAACCCGTAACTCAAGTCGTAGTGAATGTAGCAGATGGGATGACGAGTATCGATGTTGCGAATGTGCTCGTTCAAGCAAGTTTAATCCCTGATGCGTTTGTGTTCACACAGGATATTGAAGCTAGAGGATTACAAAACGCTCTGCGTCCTGGTTCCTTTACTGTAAATAGTGGAATGTCCTACGATGAAATCATTGGAACTATTTTTACAAATTAAACCGAATAAATCAGAAGCCGTTCTCTTATCGAGGCGGCTTTTCTTATTGGATGAATCTACTAGTATATTCCAAGAGTGCTTCGATATGATAAAATAAGAATATTATATATTTAGAGGAGCTTGCTTACATGGAAAACCAATCATACTTCTATCAATTTATTGAGCCGCTTTCTAAAGAACTAGCGTTAGTTGCACGTGAATTGGAAAATAGTATTTTTACCAGCCCTAGAACCATGCTGACACACGCACGTGTGTTTGTGGAGAATATTTTGCAGCAGGTGATTCGGGCTGAGGAATTGCCAGAAGATCCTCGAACTAATTTGAAAGATCAGCTAGATATGCTTAACGACAAAGGATATTTAATTCCTGAGATACGAGATGCTCTCCATTTTGTTAGGCAAATTGGAAATCAAGCGGCACATAATTCAAGAATGTTCCGCTATTCAGAGGCGCTTTTATCTTGGGAGGAGTTATACAAAATTGTTAAATGGTATGTAGAAGTATATGGACCAGTAGATATTACGGTTCCGGATTATCAGGATCCATCTCCGATAATGGAAAAAAGATATGATATGTCTGAGCTGGAGATTAGACTCAAGTCATTTGAAGAACTCCTTTCGCATTCCGTGGAAAAGCTCTCTCCTGAGACTGCACTGGCAGAAGCGGCAGTTAGCGTTGAAACGATGGAAGCAGAGGTACCTGTAGTGGAAGAGAGTATTCCTGGTGTGACGACAATTCGTACCATTTCACTCAATGGAAGAAAGCTGGAAGTTCCTTATTTTCTCCGTGACGCATTCTTGCTGCCACAACGATTTGATAAATCTGAAACCTTTCTGATTCGATTAGGCGCAGAGCAGCAAGCAAGGATCATGAGTGAGCTGCCAAAGAATCTGGAAGGACTTCACAAGCATGTAAAACGGTACAGTGAAAAAAATGATGAGATCCTATTTGAGGAATTAAAGACTTTTATTGAAGAAGAAAAAGTTAGAAGAAAGCTTTCGCATGAACGACCTGGTGAACTGTTTTTCTTTTATAAGGCCGACCATATCATTGTCACCGAGGAACTTGCCAAAGTCCCGCTTACCTCGGATGAATTCTCTGGAATTCCAAGCTTATTAAGACAACTTAATGAAGACCAAATTGAAAGTGTCGGACAGCTGCCGAAGGAGCTTGTGATTCTCGCAAAATATGAAAATGTCGGAATTGGAACAGTAGAAAAGTTGTTTGAACAGTTGAAGAAGAAAACAAATGAAAAAGCCTCCGCCGTTGTACCAGAGGTTGAGGAGGAGTCCATTCAGACAAGTAATAAAAAATGGGATTCCTTGTATATCAATGTAAAGCTTGGAAAAGGCAACACGGTTATTCGTGGTGAAAGTGTGCCGGCACTTTGGAAAGAAGGTTTAAATTGGATTGAGGATCATCATCTTCCTCTTCATGAAAAGATAAAAGAGGGAGTGGTTCTTGGTTCCACCGATACAGGAAAACGCTATGCGATGGCACTTGAACCCGTTCATAAAGATAAACGGAATTTTACCCAATTGCACACGTATAAGTCGAAACTAACAGGTACTACCTATTACCTTGAAACGAAAATCAATCCGAAATCTGGACTTGAAACCCTTGCTAAGTTACTTACTCGTTTAGGGGTGGAAGTTAAGATTCCATTATTAGCGAGTAATGATTAAAAACGTATCTAACACCGACATTCGTCAAAAGAGGTCGGTGTTATTTTCATTTTTGTAAAAATAATTATATCCATGAAAACCCATAAGATTTATAATAAAATGGAATAAATTTAGTGTGCCGAAATAAATTTTAGGAAGATAGTCTAATTAGAAGGTGTTGGAGAGAATGAAAAAAACCAAAGAAAATCTGAATATGAAATCCTTGTTCATTTTCTTTATTCCTTTAGCATTATCTGCGAGTCTTGTTACGATCTCTCATATTATTATTAACAGTACGTTAGTTAGAGCGGATAATTCTGAATTTATTTTGGCAGGTTATGCGATTGCGATGAGTTTGTTTGTTATTACCGAACGACTGGGCAATTTGCTCAGACAGACGTGTTCTTCCTTGGTACGGGATAAAGAATCGTATAAGTTAATGTCCCATTTTTCCTTTTATCTTATCGGAAGTTTAATGTTGGTTGCATTTGCTGTGGCTTATACACCGGCAGGAGATTTTATTTTTTCAAAAATCTTTGGAGCGAAAGCTAATATGGTGGATGATATTAAGGCTATCTACCAAGTACTGATCGTCGTCACGATATTTTCTGCACTTCGTTGTTTAGCCCAGGGTGTGATTATTTATAATCGACAAACAAAATGGTTAACAATTGGTATGGTCATAAGGCTTGCCGCCATGTATTTGTTGTCCTTATACTTCATTCACACTGGTCATATTACAGGAGTATCCGGTGCGATGATTTTCTTAATCGGAATGATCATCGAGTGTATTATTAGCTTCATAGAAGCGAGGTCTTTAGTTCGCAAAATGCCTGAGAAGCATGAACTTAAAATAGAATCAAAGAAAAGTATCTTTAAATTTTATAGTCCGCTGATGTTCTCTTCTGTGATTGTGGTTATGATTGGTCCTGCCATCAATATTGCTTTAGGTAAAACGGTAAATATTGAGCTCGCGATTGCAAGCTACGCTATTGCCCTAAGTGTAACTCAATTGATTTTAAGTCTATTCTCTTATATCCATCAAATTGTTATCAATTTTTATGGAGAACATCATGCTCTTGTGAAAAAATTCTTACTTATGATTGGTTTTGTCCCGTGTATCTTGGTAGCTATTTTATCGTATACTCCGCTGGGGGAATTGTTTTTCGAACATGTAATTGGGGTCAGCGGGAGGTTGTTGGACGCTAGCATACAAGTGTTCAGAGTTACGATGTTAATGGCACTTGTATTTCCATTTGTAGATTACTTTAACGGTTTATTAATGGTGTACAAACGCACGAAGATAACGATTTTTTCTCAAGGAGCAAATTTTATCGTTACATTGATCGCTTTAATCATTGGCGTGAATCTTGCTGCGCAATGGAATGGTACCATCGGCGCGATAGGTCTGTCGCTAGGATCATTAGCTGAATTAATTGTCGTAGGCAGCTTCGTTCAAGCTATTGAACGTAAAGAAGGTAAAGTGGCTATGTTTCAGATAAAAGGGCTGTTGAAAGCGGGAAAAAACCGGTAATGTTTATGCCATTGAATTAGGAAACCGCCAGTTGGTGGTTTTTATTTTTTTGATGTGTGGGTTTGTCCAATTCATTGAGTTTTTTTTACATAGTATAGTAGGTAAATAATTTATGGCGGTGACGACATTGCTTACTATATACCAACCGGAAAAAGTAAATATGAATGGGAAAGTTCGCCTGCAAGCCAGATTTGATGATGGGGGAATTGAGAATATCCTTTGGTATGAGACAAATGAGACATATGGAACGTATATGACTACGGAGCGAGTCGATGCTTTCTTGGTTGGTCTGCTTTGGCTTGGAATTAGAAAAGGACAAAATATTCTAGTAAAAGGTGCTGTCTCGGAAAAATTGTATTATGCATTAAATTACCATTTAATTCCGTTAATTGCTCAAATCTATCGATATAAAAAGATTCGAGTGCTATGCGATAATCTTCAGTCAACACCTTTACCTAATGAGGGCGCAGTTGGTACGGGTTTATCTTGTGGAATTGATTCTTTGTGTACTGCTTATGAGCATTTAGGTGGGGCTGTTCCAGAAAATTATCAAATTACTCATTTTACCTTTTTTAATACAGGATCTAACCAAATGATGGGAAGCCGTAGGTGGCAAGAGAAAATATATCAAGACAGAACAGCATGGGCAAATGCATGCGCTAAAGAGTTAGGGAAAGACCTAATTGTGGTAGATAGTAATATCCACGATATCCTAAAGATGAGTTTTGTAAGAACCCATACGTTAAGAAACGTATCGGCGCTGTTAGTATTTCAAAAGTTGTTTCATGTCTATTACTATTCTGCGGGCTATCAAACCTTAACTGCCAAATTTAATCAGGATTCAGCTTCCTATGATCCAATTAGTCTGCCTTTGTTATCAACAGAAAACGTGACCTTCTATTCGGCAGGAAGTAATTTCAGCCGGGTACAAAAGACAAAAATGGTTTCGGAATTTGAACTCTCCTACAAATATTTAAATGTTTGTCTCGTTAGAATCAAGAATTGCGGCAGATGTCTTAAATGTAAAAGAACCTTATTAACGCTGGACGTCCTCGGATCGATTGATAAATATAAGAATATTTTCAACCTCGAAGCTTTTTTCAAAATAAAAGATTCTTATATGAAAGAGGTCATAGAAGGTAGAAACAGCGATATCTTGTTTAAAGATATATACGATGAAATGGTGCGTAGAAACTATTTAAAGAAACAGAATGGATCATGACGCACTACATGAGGTCTGACTTATTTGATATTTTCGAATTATGGGCTTCATGAACATGTCATGAGGCCTGATTTTTTCGATTGGCGTTTATACTTTAATCTTTTACTGTTTCTAAAATTTCGTTGATATAAAACGATGGGATTGCAGCCCCAATAATTTCTTTTGTTTCAATTTCTGGGTTTTGTAAGGTAGCAAATATCACTCCAACGACATCACCATTTTGATTCAGTACTGGGCTGCCGCTATTTCCTTTATAAATAGGGGCTTCAATCATCATCACCGGTACATCCCAGTTCGTTAATTGAGCTTTTCCTATGATGGTACCTTGATTGGCAATTTGGGTAAAAGCTAACGGATTTCCGATAAAGATAATTTCCTCGCCAACCCATCTTTCCCAATTCTTGTCGATAGCAAGTGGGAGAAAAGGGAGGTTATCTGCGTCGATTTCTACAATCGCGACATCTATTTCCGGGTGCATCGCAATTACCTTGCCAGCATATGACTCACCATTTTTGAAATGGACATTTACTCTATTTGTATGTTCGACCACATGTTCATTGGTAACAATTAATCCTGCGGGAGAAACCGTAAAGCCTGTTCCCTTTACTCCATCCCATTCAATCGTTACAACCGATTTTTTGTATTCTTTTACTTCAGGCTGTTTGGATAATTGATTAGACACTTTAACAAAGTTAATCGCAGGGAGGTTGAAAATGTTAATCCACACCTCTAGTCCGCTAATCAAAAGCGCCAGTACGAGCAGGGAACTAACGATCTTAACCATAAACTTCTTCTGTTTTTTCTTTTGAAGTTTCTCTTTTTCCCATTCCTGTTTATCTTCAGGATTAAAAAATGCCTCCCAGTCGAATTCGTCATCTGAAAGTTTTGGTTCGGTATTTTCGTTATCCACGTTTTATCCCTCATTATAAAATTTTCTATATCTCTATTATATCGAAAAACGAATCATTATTAATCAACTAAAATTTCATGATAAAATTTAATAAGGCTGTTTAAAAGATTGTTGTTAAAATCTTGAAGCTGATTTTAACGTGGAATAAGTTGTTTTGCGTTTTAGAACTAAGTTTGCAGGCTCTTTTCTCCTTAATATAGGCTATTCTCAATGAAAATAATGCTCAATCAATCGAATTTACTATTAAAAAGCAACAAGATTGGAGAAAAGCGCCACTAATAAAAAGGTGAGAGGACTTATCTGATGGAAATAAAAAAAGTATCAATTATCGGATTAGGAGCATTAGGGATTTTATTTGGGAACCATTTTACCAAGCGAATGCCAAAGGAAGATGTAAGGATAATTGCAGACCGCGACCGTATCGAAAAATATAAAAGCGAACATGTCTATTGTAATGGTGAACCTTGTGACTTCTACTATGTAACGCCTGAAGAACCATGTGAACCGGCAGATATACTGATTTTTACAGTGAAATACGAAGGCTTACATGAGGCCATCCGAGCTGTGCACCATCATGTAGGAAAGGACACGATCATTTTATCCGCATTAAATGGAATTACCAGTGAGGGTATTATTGGCCAAGAATATGGAATGGATAAGATTCTTTACAGTGTTGCACAAGGGATGGACGCGGTAAAAGTAGGGAATAAGCTTACATATGACCATATGGGAATGCTTTGCTTTGGTGATCACGATCCTGGGATCATTTCTGATAAGGTTAAAAGCGTAGCGGCTTTTTTTGATAAAATTGGTTTCCCTTACGAGGTAGACACCAATATGAATAAGCGGCTATGGGGAAAATTCATGCTCAATGTTGGAGTTAATCAAACTGTTGCGGTCTATAAAAGCGATTACGGTGAAATACAACGGGAAGGCGAAGCAAGGGAAACGATGATTGCTGCGATGAGAGAGGTAATGACCTTATCCGAATACGAAGGGGTCAATTTAACTGAGGCAGACCTGAGATATTGGTTAAGCGTGTTAGCTACATTAAGCCCGGAAGGGAAACCTTCCATGGCACAGGATCTGGAAGCGCAGCGATTTAGCGAGGTGGCCTTGTTTGCGGGAGCAGTATTGCAGATGGGTGAAAAATATCAAGTATCAACCCCAGTAAACAGAAAACTATATGATACCATCAAAATGATTGAAAATGGTTATTAAAAAAAGAAGGCTAGAAAAGTGCCAGGCACCTTCCTCATGATTGGATGGTGCCTGGCACTGTGTTTATCGGTAAAAATTATTAATTTGCAGCACGTTTTTTTTCTTCTTTTTTATTTGTTTGATAACCGTCAGCCCAGAATTCTGCATTCTTAATACCTAACTTTGTAGAATTAAATTCAGGGTCAAGGCCTTGCTTCAGCTGCGCTTCATAATCCTTCAGAGCAATATTCGCTGGTTTGAATAATAAAAGAATAGCAATTAAGTTCAGCCATACCATGATTCCGAGTCCGATATCACCCATTGCCCAAGCTGTCCCTGCCGTCTTTACTGATCCATAGAAAGTGGAACCTAAGAGAACAATTTTTAATATGGTCATAGCTAATTTTCTTTGATTGCCTTTAATTAGATAAGCAAGATTGGTTTCTGCGATATAGTAATAAGCAAAAATCGTCGTGAAGGCAAAGCAGAATAGAGCAATCGCAATAAATCCAGATCCGAATCCTGGAAGAATCGTATCCACAGCCGCTTGAGTATAAGCGGGACCAGTTTCTACCCCTTTTAGATTTTCAACTAAGACTTCCCCCGTTTTTTCATTTACGGTATTGTACGAATTTGTAAATAAAATCATAAAAGCAGTTGCTGTAACGATTAAGAACACATCTAGATAAATGGAGAATGCTTGGACTAGTCCTTGTTTTGCTGGGTGTGATACCTCTGCGGCTGCAGCAGGGTGAGCACCTGTTCCTTGTCCTGCTTCATTCGCATATAGACCACGTTTTACACCCCACATAATGGTTGATCCGAGAATACCACCGAACATTTCCTCAGCGCCAAACGCACTTTTAAAAATCAGTGTAAATACTTCAGGAATTCTATCGAAATTTACAGCAATAATAGCTATCGCGATCAGTAAATATCCAGCCGCCATAAAAGGGACGAGAAATTCTGCAACTCTTGCGATACGCTTAACGCCACCAAAAATAATAAGACCCATTAGTAAAACAACTACTAAACCAGTAATAGTACTGTCGATTCCAAACGCATTGCGAACGCCCTCTGCAATAGAATTCGCCTGAATACCTGGCATAAGTACAGCCATTGCGAGAAGTGTTGCCACGGCAAAAATAACGGCGAACCATTTCCACCCAAGCCCCTTTTCAATATAGAAGGCAGGACCGCCTCGATACTCTCCATCTTGCTTTTCTTTATATATTTGAGCTAGAGTAGACTCAACAAATGCAGATGCTGCACCGATAAAGGTGATTACCCACATCCAAAATACAGCTCCTGGACCCCCGAAGGCAATTCCAGTTGCCGTTCCTGCAATATTCCCGACTCCAATACGTCCTGATAAAGACATTGCCAATGCTTGAAAGGAAGAGACACCCTCATTAGAGCTCTTACCAGAAAATAAAAGACGCACCATTTCCTTTACATGACGAATCTGTAGAAATCTTGTCCGTACACTAAAGTACAGTCCAACTGCACAAATAAAGATGATGAGTGGTGGGCTCCATAAATAACCGTTAATGTTAGTAACAAGTTGTTCAAACATAGAATTCCTCCTTTGTTATGTATTAATGGTTTTATATTTTTCAGATGTTGTATAACAAGATGATATTAAAAGTATAAAATAATATAGGATGATATTTCAATAAAATATTCAATAAATTCTTTATATTGTGACTTTGGTAATGTAATAAATATATAAAAAGTAGGTAATACCAAAAAGGACAAGCTTCAACTTTATGCAGCTTGTCCTTTACCTATGGAACCTATATTTATGGTTTCTTTGAAAATGTATGAATCAATATAGCTTTGATGATACTCGGTGTCATCAAGGATGAAATCGGTCGAACCAGGTTCATCACTTTGACAAAAGCGTCGTAGACTTCATTATTTTGCGATGATAAAAGGAAGATTTTTCTTGCGTACCATTGCTGTATAAAAAGACCGAATGGCCTTTTCCCAGTGGTTTGCGGATACCGGAAATCTTCTGTAATGACCATGTTCCAAATAGGAGAAATGATTTTTGCGGCCATTCTATGAAAGGCTTTTGGAAGTTTATGTAGTTCCCCTTTATGAGTCTGTAACAGCATTTGCAATGCTACGGCCTCTAGAATGGCTATACTCATTCCTTGTCCAAATACGGGATCAATTCTACAAAACGTATCTCCAATGAGTACAATCCCATTTGGAAAATTTCCAACCTTATCAAATCGTTTCCAAACGATAGAAGGGATACGATACAGGGATGTTTTAGTCAAAGGAGTTGCATTTTTTATTGTTTCATAGATATCTAGTCTTGGCAGTTGCTTTGTAAGTTCAAGGAAGCCGATGTCACTTTGTAAAACTTCTTTTTCATTAATGGCATTATGATATCCCATGATGGTGACAATAAAACGATTATCCTCAACCCTTGAGATTGTGCCGCCTATCTTCTCATGAGGTGGATTAGGGTATACCATCTTAATCTTCCAGTCTGTGTCATGATTTTCAACTAGCTGAAATTGTTTACTAATATAACTTAAGTTGATATCCACTTTCTCATCGGGAACTTGAATATTACGTTTGGTTAGCCAGCTTGATGTAAGACTGCTTACACCACTGGCATCTACCACTATATCTGCTGTTAATGAAGTATCCTTTAGTTGAACACCGAAAATACGATTTTCTGTTTCATTATATAAAAGATCCTGGACCACTTGATTGTAATGAAATACAACGTTAGGAATCTTTTTCAAATATTTTTCTATATGCCATTCTAAATGTGGGCGCGTTTGGAGTGTGGTACTGTAACCGCCATCGTATCGAATCTTCCATGCTCCATGGTGAAACCATGAAAGATCAATGGTTGAATTTATTTTTACAGCCCCGCTATCATAAAATTCCTCTGTTATACCAGGAAATAACTGCTCGAGACCATACTCACCAGCATGAAGGAGGGCATGTAAATGTTCACCTTGCGGGGCACCCTTTCGTGATGATGGCCCTTCTGATTCGCTGTCACGTTCGAGGATGATTACTTCTTTATAAACATCCGACAACACACGTGCCGCCAATTTACCAGAAATACCTCCACCAATAATAATTGCTTTTTCCATTGAGGACATGAGATGGAACACCTGCCAAGATAATGATTTTCATAGAAAAAGTAACCCATACCTATGGCGGGTTACTGATTTAGAACAATAAATTAAGCACCAAGCTGATCTAAAATGTATGACGAATTTTGTTCGTCCCAGCGAAAAATTCCTTCTTGGAGCTGGATGACCGAATCGAAAGGACGTGGTATCGGTAAATTTCCTAATTGCTCTAACAATTGCTCCCTTAATTGAAGGAGTTCCTTTTTGGAAGCAATACGGATAACTTGATTTAATGAAAGACTCTTAATGGTTATGTTCTTACTTGTACAAACGCTATCTTGGAAAGGCTTGTTAAACTGTATCATCATTTCTAAATCATTGAGGCATGCCACACCAAAAACATCTTTTATGGTATCTTCATATTTAAGCTGATAACCAGTTGCAAATTTAATCAGATTCTTTTCGGGATTTTCTAAAATATAAATCGTATCAATTTCATTTTTCATTTATTAGCACCCTTTTGAAGCGGCAAGCATGTTTTATCACTTACACTACCGCTTTAATTTGTTAAAACACAACTATTTTATTATAGCATAACTTTCTGTTTTCGTGTAAGAGACAACCTGTATATGACGTTTGTCATACTCTGCATATGACACCTGGTACTTACAATAATGATTTTATTTCCTTATACTTGATTTAACGACACAAACCGAAGGGAATTAAAATTATGTCAGTACAAGAAAATACGAAGAATTTACGAAAACAAGTGGCTCCTTTTGAAAAATCAACAACGAAACAAAGTATATGGCAGATTGTTAACACGGTCGGACCGTTTATCTTATTGTGGTTCCTTGCTTATCAAAGCTTATCTGTTTCTTATTGGTTAGCATTGGTTCCAATGATTGCTGCAGCAGGGTTTTTAGTACGAATTTTTATCATTTTTCATGACTGTACCCACCATTCGTTTTTTAAGAACAGAAAGGCAAATCGTGCAGTTGGTACAGCAATGGGAGTATTGACATTGTTCCCGTTTGACCAATGGGGTCACGAACACTCTGTTCATCATGCGACAAGTGGTAACTTAGATAAGCGTGGCACAGGGGATATTTGGACATTAACGGTTGATGAGTATTTAGCAGCGCCGCTGAAACTTCGTTTAGCCTATCGTTTTTATCGTAATCCTATCGTGATGTTTGGTTTAGGACCAATTTATGTATTCGCGCTTAAAAATCGTTTTAACAGAAAAGATGCTCGTAAAAAAGAGCGAATGAACACTTATTTAACGAATGTTATTCTTGTTGCCTTGATTACATTGTTTTGCATGACAATCGGCTGGCAGTCATTTTTACTCGTACAAGGTACTATATTCATGATTTCTGGTTCAGCAGGTATTTGGTTATTTTATGTGCAGCATACATTTGAGGATTCTTACTTTGAAGAAGATAAAGACTGGGAATATGTAAAAGCAGCAGTAGAGGGAAGTTCATTTTATAAACTTCCAAAACTCTTGCAATTTTTAACTGGTAATATTGGTTATCACCATGTACACCATTTAAGCCCAAGGGTTCCGAATTATTTGCTGGAAGAGGCACATAATGAGACGCAACCTTTACAAAACGTACCAACGATTTCACTTGCAACAAGCTTAAAGTCACTCAGGTTCCGTTTATGGGATGAAAATACAAAGAACTTTGTTGCTTTTAAAGATGTGAAGGCATTAGCGAAGAAACGAATTTCAGTTCAAGCAAAACCAGAATTGTAATGTGCCCCACCTTGGCTGACTCTCCTTTTTGAGGGGAGTCTCTGTATGTGTAGCAGTTGCCTGATAAGGAGAGATTGAAGATGATTCGAATTGTAATCGCAGAGGATCAGGAGCTGCTGTTAGAGGCCATGGGTAATCTGTTGAACTTGGAAGAGGATATCGAAGTAGTTGGTCAGGCGGGTAATGGGGAAGAGGCACTTACTCTTGTGCAAAACTTGCAGCCTGATGTTTGTATTATGGATATCGAAATGCCTGAAAAAACAGGTCTCGAGGCGGCAGAAGAATTACAGCATAACAACTGTAAAGTAATTATTTTAACAACCTTTGCACGACCAGGATATTATCAGCGTGCGATGAAGGCTGACGTATGGGGATATTTACTGAAAGACAATCCCAGTGAGGAATTAGCTTCTTCCATACGAAGAATAATGGAAGGAAAGCGAATTTATTCCGATGAACTTATGGACGAGGATTCGAATGAGGGATATGCAATTCAACAACCATCCTCTCAACACAACAAAACCGGAACTGTCAAAAGTTACCTAACATCGATTATGGATAAAATAAAATTACCAACAGGTTAAAGCATCCACTTTTCACTGGATGCTTTTTTGTCTGTTAAGGCAGATAAAGAGTTATGATTTGATTTTATGTTATTAAAAAACATCAAACCACATTGGTTCATCGTCATTAGGATCGCCATTGTAATTAATTAAAATTTCATTTTCTTTTTTGATATCACGATATGCATAAATATCAATGGTCTGGTTTTTTAGATTAAGTTTATATAAGGCATTGGGGGTGTAGGAGTGGTTAAACAGTGAACCGTACCCAAGTGCTAATGCACATTCTTCTAAATCTTCACCCCACCAGAATACGTATTCAATCATGATGGTTTTTTTCAAATATTTATATTCATCTTTACTGGAAATAATCACGGGTGCTTCATGAATGAGTTCACCTTTCTTGATGTCGCGGGTTGCAAATATTCCTCTGCCGTATTTTGATTTCTTCATTTCAAACATAGAGTCCTCACCGCCAAGTACACTTTTTATTACTTTATGAATGAATGGGAGAATTTGTTTAAGCAATCCTATAAAAGAAGATTATTTAGGAGGAGCGCACATGACGCTAAATCATAAAACATTTTGTGCAAACGAGTATGACCCATTGAACCGTGTAATCCTTTGTCAGCCCCAATATATGACCATCCGTGAAGTCATCAACGAAACACAAAAGGAATTTAAGGATGAAGGGATACATATTAAACGTGCGTTGGAACAACATAGGGAGTTTGTTAGAACCCTTGAATCCAATGGAATAGAGGTTGTGTTATTACCTTATCATAAAAAATTCCCAGAGCAGGTGTTTACTCGTGATATTGGCTTTACGCTCGGACAAACCATATTTGTTGCGAAAATGGCTCACGATATTCGTATCGGCGAAGAAGATGTTTTAAAACAGTGGCTCGATGATGAAGAAATGTCTTATTTCAATTTGGCAGAAGACAGGATTGAAGGTGGAGATGTGATCATTGACGGGGAGACGATTTACGTTGGATTAAGTAACCGGACCCATCAGGAGGCCGTAGAACATTTGCAGAGTCTTTTAATCCAATACAATGTAAAAGCCATCCCTTTTAAAGAAAAATACCTTCATTTGGATTGTGTATTTAATGTTATCTCTCCTGATACTGCCCTGATTTATCGTCCCGCATTAACAAAGGAGGATATCGAGCTTTTTTCGTCTCGATATGAATTAATTGAGGTATCAGAAGAAGAACAATTTACACTAGGAACAAATGTCTTATGTATAGGGAATAAGAAAATTTTAAGTTTACCTATTAATAAACAAGTGAATCAAAATCTGCGTAACCGTGGATTCGAAGTGATAGAAGTGGATATTTCAGAAATCATTAAATCCGGTGGATCCTTCCGCTGCTGTACGCTTCCTATATTAAGGGGATAAGAAAAAGGCTGTCCGAGTAATTCGGACAGCCCATTTTCTTGTCTAGCTTCAGCGCCTAGAGGCGCTTCCACTTTTCTTAGTGAAATCACAAGTTATATACCTTGTTGATTTCGTAATGTTTGTTCAGCCAACGCGACTAGACGTTTGGTCATTTCGCCACCGACTGAGCCGTTTGCTCGTGCGGTCGTATCAGCACCAAGTTGAACTCCAAACTCGTTGGCGATTTCTTCCTTCATTTGATTCAGAACATTGTCTGCACCAGGAACCAATAGTTTGTTTCTAGCCATGATACATCACTCCCGACGAAGTTTTTTGAGCAATGTAGAATTGCTCGTATTTAATTTTCCCTTTATGATCATCTCAAATTCGTGTCACTAATTGGCATAATAGTTCTGGGTATAATAAGGCTGTGATTTTTCATTAAATGCGACACCGACTCCTAAATACTCATATTCTTGACGCAGGATATTTTCACGGTGTCCTAGTGAATTCATTAATCCTTCATGGGCAAAAATACTGCTTAATTGACCATATGCGAGATTTTCCCCTGCAGTATGGAACGCAACAGCATCCTCTTTCATACGATCAAATGGTGATTGTCCTTGAAGATTTTTATGATCGAAATAATCATGTTCGGCCATATCGGCACTATGCTCTCTAGCTGTTTCACGGACATGGTCATCCCATGTGAGGATGGGTAGTTGGTGATTCACCCGGGCTGCATTGGTTAAATCAAACATTTGATATTCAAAGCCTTCTTTTAAGGTTTGCGATGCTTCTGTATAAAAATCTTTTTTGTTATCCTCCATCGATTTGCTGACGATTTGAATTGCGGTTACCGTATTATTCTCATGCTTGTCATAAAATATCGTCACATAAGCTTCATCAATCAAAAATAGATCATTGTCACTATCCTCTTGTAGCTGATATATGACCATTCCCTTTTGCACTTTCGTTATCGGTTCGCCGAGAATACTACGAACACTTTCTTTTGATGAAGTACCAATTTTAATTCCATTAGTGGAAGTCAATAAGTCTTGGTTTGTGTATAGACCTGCAGCCTGATTATTATTATCATACATAACCATAAAAAAGTTATGATAATTATCATGATACGCATTCCAATCTACACCATATTCATTGAGAGAAGTCCGGTTTGCTAATCCCAGATTATGCTCAATGTCAGTCTTTGCATTCCCGAGCTCGATATTATGAATAGAAAAAGTTTGTTCAGCAGGTGGTGTTAACTCCACCTTTTTCTGGGGTGCTTCATTCGATTCTTCCTGAGTCAACGGCATTTCCTCTAATTGAAAGCCAAGCTGTTTCAACATCTGCTGGATATCATCATATAAAACACTAATCGTTTCGGGTACTTCTAGATTTTCTTTTAACGACGATACAAAATTAGCATGGATGTCCGAATTATCTAGTTGTTTTGTAATAAATGGCCAAGAAATATATAGTAAAAATAATAATGCAATTAATCGTAGTAAACGAAACATTATCTTTCCTCCAATTCTATTAGGAGTATAGCCAATTTTGAATAACTGTAAAATAAATTAGTTCTGAAATCAAGATATATTTTATGTTTTTTAATTATTTCTGCGATAAACAGAAAATATCTGCGTTGTCGAGAAAAATAAAAATGTCAGGCACAATCTCAAGTGCCTGACATTTGCTTTAGATTTCGAGGATAATCGGGAGAATCATCGGTTTTCTCTTCGTATGCTTGAATAAATACTGCCCGACTGATTTTTTAATATTTTGCTTCATCACGTTCCACTGGCGAATATTATCTGCTTCTAATTCTAGTATCACTTTTTTAACAAGGCGGTTAATTTCTCTAATTAAATCCTCGGATTCCTTTACATATACAAATCCACGGGTAATCGTGTCAGGACCTTGGATAATTTTACGATCGGATTTGCTGATGGTTAACACAATGACCAGCATCCCATCTTCTGAAAGCTGTCTTCGGTCTCGTAAAACAATTTCCCCGACATCGCCAACACTAATGCCATCTACGTAGGTATCCCCAGAAGGAATATTTCTAGTCTGTCGTGCAACTGAATTTTCAATATCAACAACATCACCATTTTTTATAATAAACGTATTTCCTTTTTCAACACCCACGGATTCTGCTAACTGCCTGTGATGATGGAGCATTCTATATTCTCCGTGAATTGGGATAAAGTAGGTTGGCTTCATTAACGTTAGCATTAGTTTCAAATCTTCCTGGTAGCCATGTCCAGAAACGTGCATACCGGTTGAGCTGCCAGATCCATAAATGACCTTTGCCCCTAATTGAAACAAATTGTCGATAATTCTCGAAACACCCTTCTCATTACCTGGGATAGGCGACGCTGCTAACACAACGGTATCTCCAGGATAAATGGTTGCATCACGATAATTTCCTGTTGATAACCTTGCAAGAGCGGCATTAGGCTCACCTTGACTTCCGGTACAAAGAATTGCCACCTTATCAGGAGGGAACTGTTCAATCTCATTCGCACTGATGAGCATCCCTTCTGGCATATCTAAGTATCCGCGTTCCATTGCAACATCAACGACGTTAACCATACTTCGTCCAAGTAAGGCTAGCTTACGATTCGTCTTTATCGCTGCCTCAACCACCTGTTGAACACGGTTCACGTTTGATGCAAAAGTGGAAAGAATAATTTTACCATCTGCCTTCATAAAAGCCTCTAATAAATGGTCACCAACCATTTGCTCAGATGGAGATAAACCCTTGCGTTCCGCATTGGTACTTTCAGATATTAGTGCAATAACCCCTTGTTCGCCAATAGCAGCCATCTTATGAATATCACAATATTGGTCATTTGAAGGTGTTAAATCAAATTTGAAGTCACCGGTATGAACGACATTCCCTTCTGGTGTGTGGAAGACTATACCTAAGCAGTCAGGGATACTATGACTCACCTTGAAGAAAGAAACACCAATTTTTCCAAATTCAAGCGTTGATTCAGAGTGAATGGTAACAAGCTCTGTATCTCGAAGAAGGCGATGCTCTTCTAACTTTAACTCAATTAACCCTAAGGTAAAACGAGTAGCATATATAGGTACATCTTTAAATCTCTTTAAAAAGAAAGGAATACCACCGATATGATCTTCATGTCCATGTGTCACGAGCATCGCACGGATTTTATCCTGATTTTCCTCTAAATACTGCATATCCGGGATAATCAGGTCAATACCCATTAAACTCTCATCAGGAAATTTTCCACCACAATCAATGATTATTATATCATCACCATATTCAAGCACATACATATTCTTACCGATTTCATTTATGCCCCCTAAGGCAAAAATGGACAATGATTTTTCGCTCATTTTTTTAACATACCTCCCGATTTACACTAATATAGGGTTTAGTATCCCCTGAGAAGAGATGAGTATGATGAGCAAGGAGCATTTCTTCAAAAAAAACAAATGAAAAGATTATTTTTTATTTTGAAAAAAATGTATTGATTTTTCTAATAATAACAATTAATATATTTTTATATTAAACCCATAGTTTTAATCGGAATTAAATGTAGTAGACGCGTAAGACCTAGAAAAGGGCTCAATAGACAAGTGCCCTTTCAATAAACACTGCATATATTTATAACTAGCTAAAATCCATTTTTTTAGAACTCAAGTGGATTATTTTTGGGAGTTAATGTTGACTGAATTACTCAACATTAATGGAGGAGGGATTGAATGAAGGTATCGAGCAAAGGTGAATATGCACTTCGAGCTTTACTTCAGCTGGGAAATCATCAAGGAAATGTACTAGGCATTCAAGAAATCTCTGAAAAAACCCTAGTAAGTATTCATTATTTGGAACAAATCTTACTTCAATTAAAAAAGCTTGGTTATGTAACGAGCAAACGAGGTGCCAAGGGTGGTTACATGCTGCAAAAGGAACCCCGAGAAATAAATATTGGGGAAGTTATTCGGGATTTGGAAGGTCCTCTATCACCAATGAGCTGCGCATCCATTACAAAATATGAGCCATGTCCATTAGAGGGGGGATGTCAATTAAAGCCGTTGTGGTCGATGGTCCGTGATACTATTGCGTTTGTTTTAGAACGAACCACACTGGAGGATTTACTTTTAAACCGAATTACTAAGTTAGAAGGAGAGGATATCATTGTCGTCAAAAGCACTGGATCAACAGGTGATGGAAAAAATAGCTAGTTTACTAGAAGGCTTGGAATTTGGCACCGTTCAAATAACCGTTCACGATTCACAAATTACCCAAATCGACCGCTTAGAAAAGCACCGTTTGCCGCTAAAAAGCAAACAGATTTTGCCATTATCAAATCAATCAAAAAGCAGGTAATAAAAATTATGAATAACTGCCGATCGGACACCCGAAGGCCCTGTAGTTTCCCGTACATACTCTATGTACGATAATTAACTATTGGGCTTTTTTTAATGGAAAAAGCCTATAAAAAAACAATAAAAAGGGGCAATCAAAATGAAGAAAAAATTCTGGATTACTTTATTATCATTATCCTTATTATGGGCTGCCGGGTGCTCGAACCAAAGCGCAACAACTGAGAAAGAAACAGATACTGCTGCTGTAAAAAAAGAAGTTGAACTTTTAAATGTTTCATACGATCCAACAAGAGAATTTTATGAAGAATTCAATAAAAGCTTTGCTGCATATTGGGAAAAAGAAAAAGGGCAAAAAGTAACGATCAATCAATCTCATGGTGGTTCAGGAAAGCAGTCACGATCAGTTATTGATGGTCTTGAGGCAGATATCGTAACTCTTGCACTAGCGTATGATATCGATGTTATCGCTGAAGCTGGAAAGCTTCCAGAGAATTGGCAAGAAAGATTAGATAACAATAGTTCACCATACACATCTACAATTGTCTTCCTTGTTAGAAAAGATAACCCAAAAGGAATTAAAGACTGGGATGATCTCGTGAAAGATGGCGTATCCGTCATTACTCCTAATCCTAAAACCTCTGGCGGAGCTAGATGGAATTACCTAGCAGCATGGGGATACGCACTTGAGCAAAACAATGGAGACGAAGCAAAGGCAAAAGAATTTGTTACCAAACTCTATAAAAATGTTCCTGTTTTAGATTCAGGTGCACGTGGGTCTACTACTACGTTTGTGGAAAGAGGAATTGGTGATGTGTTGATAGCATGGGAAAACGAAGCATTCCTGGCGTTAAATGAATTAGGCAAAGATGAATTTGAAATTGTTGTACCATCCGTAAGTATCTTAGCAGAGCCGCCTGTCACCGTTGTTGATGAAACTACAAAGAAACATGGAACAGAAGAGGTTGCTAAAGCCTATCTAGACTATCTATATACAGAGGAAGGTCAAGAAATTGCGGCTAAAAATTATTACCGTCCACGTTCCGAAGAGGTAGCTAAAAAGTACGAAGACCAATTCCCTGAAATAAACCTATTTACGATTGACGAAGTTTTTGGCGGCTGGAAAAATGCCCAGAAAACCCATTTTGATGATGGCGGGGTCTTTGACGAAATCTACAAACCGTAAGAATAAAGGAGAGTTTTAAGTGGCTAATACGAGAAAGCGACATCGAGTTTTACCAGGATTTGGTCTTTCCATGGGATACACACTCATTTATCTAAGTTTAATCGTGTTGATTCCGATTGCATTCCTATTTTTAAAAGCATCGACGCTCAGCCTGGCAGAATTTTGGGAGACCGTTTCCGAGACAAGAGTGGTGGCTTCCTATAAATTAACGATTTATACATCGCTTATTGCAGCTTTGGTTAATGCGGTTTTCGGGACACTGATTGCATGGGTATTAGTAAGGTACGAATTTTATGGGAAACGGATTATTGATGCCCTGGTAGATTTACCGTTTGCTCTTCCAACCGCGGTGGCAGGGATTGCACTTACCACCATTTATGCTCCTAATGGCTGGATAGGGCAATACTTTGAATCTATGGGGATAAAGGTAGCTTATACACCGCTTGGAATTATGGTGGCCTTAACTTTTATCGGACTTCCCTTTGTCGTAAGGTCCGTGCAGCCGGTATTGCAGGATTTAGACCGTCAGTATGAGGAGGCAGCCTCTACACTTGGTGCGAGTTCGACTCAGATTTTCGTGAAAATTATCTTACCGGCCATTTTCCCTGCTATCCTAACAGGATTTGCCCTTGCCTTTGCAAGGGCTTTGGGCGAATATGGCTCTGTTGTATTCATATCCGGCAACATGCCAATGAAAACGGAAATTGTTCCATTACTAATCATAACAAAATTAGAGCAATTCAATTATGCTGGTGCCGCTGCTATCGCGGTTGTCATGCTTGTATTTTCATTCGTTCTATTATTCTTAATTAATTTCTGGCAATGGAGAACAACGAAAAAGTATCAAATGAACTAGAGGAGATAGGGGAATATGATTGTTCAAGAGCTTCGAGAGAAAAATGTAAAAGCCAATTCCGAGCCAGGTCTCCTAAAAAAATGGGCGCTAATCACCATTGCCTTAGGATTTCTAGGATTATTCATTCTTGTACCTTTAATCGCTGTTTTCTCTGAGGGACTAAATAAGGGAATTGAGCTATACTTCGCATCTTTGACAGAACGTGACGCCTTATCGGCGATTAAATTAACGTTACTTACAGCTGCGATAACGATCCCAGTTAACACAATTTTCGGGGTGTTGGCTGCTTGGTCGATTACCAAGTTTAATTTTAGAGGTAAAAATATTTTAATTACGTTAATTGACATCCCGTTTGCGGTTTCACCTGTTATTGCCGGGCTCGTTTTTGTACTTTTGTTTGGTTCACAGGGAGTATTGGGTCCGTTTTTAGAGGCAAATAATATCAGGATTATCTTTGCTGTACCAGGAATCATTTTAGCGACTATTTTTGTTACTTTTCCATTTGTAGTCAGAGAACTACTTCCCATCATGGAGGAACAAGGAACAGAAGAAGAACAAGCAGCTATTACGCTTGGTGCAAGCGGATGGCAAATGTTTTTTCGTGTGACATTGCCCAATATTAAGTGGGGGTTACTTTACGGAATCATTCTTTGTAACGCTCGGGCAATGGGTGAGTTCGGAGCGGTATCGGTTGTTTCTGGCCATATTAGAGGGTTAACGAATACCATTCCACTTCATGTTGAAATTTTATATAACGAATACAATTTCACCGCGGCATTTGCAGCGGCTTCCTTACTTGCACTTCTAGCCATATTAACATTAATTTTAAAAAGCGTTGTGGAGTGGAAAACGAAAAAACACTAATAGAGATTATTTGTATTTAAAATGGAGGATTGTGGAAATGGGGATTACAATCAGAGACGTATCAAAGGCTTTTGGAACATTTCCGGCTGTTAACAATGTCAATCTAAAAATTCCGACAGGAGATTTTGTGGCATTATTAGGACCATCTGGTTCGGGAAAAACAACACTACTGAGGCTGATTGCTGGTTTAGAGGGATTAGATTCTGGAGGAATCTTTTTTAATGATAAGGACTACACCTATAAAACCATTAAAGAACGGAATGTAGGGTTTGTTTTTCAAAATTACGCGCTATTTAAGCATATGACTATATTTGATAATATCGCATTTGGATTAAAGGTAAGACCAAGGAAAACGCGCCCCTCTAAAAATGAAATTGCCGAAAAGGTAAATGAATTGCTGAAGCTCGTTCAATTAGAACAGCTGGCAAATCGCTATCCATCACAGCTCTCAGGGGGACAAAGGCAGCGGATTGCATTGGCAAGGGCACTTGCTGTAGAACCAGAAGTCTTGCTTCTTGACGAACCATTTGGAGCACTCGATGCGAAGGTTCGCCAGGAACTGCGTCACTGGTTAAGGGAAATTCATCAAAGGCTAAATATTACCACTATTTTTGTCACCCACGACCAGGAAGAGGCATTGGAAATGGCTGATACCGTAGTCGTGATGAATCAGGGAAAGATTGAACAAATTGGCTCTCCAGAGGAAGTGTATCAAAAACCTGCAAACGCTTTTGTTTATAGTTTCTTAGGAAGAGTCAACGAGTTTCGGGATTCTGAGGCGTCGGAGACAATCAGTTATATTCGGCCGCACGAAATTGTTCTGCGTAAAATATCCCAAGGAAACAGCGTTTTATCCGAGGTTTCACATATTCATATTATTGGTTCCACTGTAAGGGTCGAATTAAGACGCCAGGATACGGGTGCGCTTTTTGAAGCAGAGATGAGTATTGATCAATACCAACATATGACTCCTGTCAAAAGAGGAGATATTCTTTTTGCTGAATTTAAAAACATCATCGTCTTTGATCATCATTTGGAAAATAAACTCAATCATGGAGGAAAAGTGGGTATTAGAAATTCTTTAAAAAGCAAATTAATATAGAAGGAAAAAGTGCTAGGAAATCCTGGCACTTATTTTTATTTAGAAATCGTTATGATTGAAATCTACATATATAAAGCATACATTAGAAATTAGAAGCTTTGCAAAATAACGAACGAAAGGGCGTATAAGATGAAATATAATTTTGATGAGATCGTAAATCGAAGAGGTACTTATTCTATAAAGTGGGATGGAGGTCAAATCTTAAAAAATATGGGTTTTACGGAAAGGTATGATGAAGATACCATACCGTTATTTACAGCTGATATGGATTTGCCGGTTCCTCAACCGTTAATTGACGCCTTACATAAGACGGTTGATCATCGGATTTTCGGTTATTCTGTATTTCCTGATGAGTACTTTGAAGCTGTACAGCATTGGTTCAAAAAGAGACATGATTGGGAATTCAAGAAAGAAGAAATCGTCTATAGCCCTGGGACTGTTCATGCGTTGAATGTTGCAGTAAGGGCACTTACAAAACCAGGAGAAGGAGTTATCATCCAACGGCCAGTTTACCCTCCCTTTACATCATCAATCAACGCAAACGAAAGAACGCTGCTGAATAATGCACTTGTGTGTGATGAGGATGGCTATTATTCAATTGATTTTGAGGATTTTGAAGCAAAGGCAAAAGATGAAAACACGAAAATGTTCATTTTATGTAACCCGCATAATCCAACAGGACGAGTATTTACCAACGAAGAGTTAAGAAAATTAGCAGATATTTGTGCAAAAAATGATGTGCTAATCATAGCTGATGAAATTCATGGCGATATCGTCAGGCGTAATCAAACCTTTATTCCGATTGCAAAAGCAGCTCCAGAGCACGCTGATAAGATTATCACGTTTACGGCGATTAACAAGACCTTTAATGTAGCAGGACTTCATTGTACCAATGTGATCATCACGAATCCTGAGCTGCGGAAGACCTTCAATGGTGTAATGGGCATGCATTTACCATCCCCCTTTACCGTTTCTGCCCTCATCGCCGTTTACCATGAGGGGGAGGATTGGTTAGAACAGTTGAAAGAATATATCGACGGAACAATGGAATGGGCAGTGGACTTTTTAGCGGAGAAAATGCCAAAAGTGAAGGTGAGAATACCTGAAGGAACCTACATCATGTGGATGGACTTTAGTGCTTACGGCATATCTCCAGATGAAGTTCACGACCGAATCTATAACAAAGCAAATGTCTTATTAGAAGATGGAAAAATGTTTGGAGAAGAAGGCTTGCACCATCAGAGAATCTGTATTCCATCACCACGACCGATGATAAAAGAAGCATTCGAGAGGATTGCTAGAGAATTTGATGACTTAAAATAGGGATATGGGGATTTAGTTGCGGATATTGAAAAATACTGGCGGATGGCAGAGAATACTGGCGTAAAACCAGAAACACTGGCGGATAGCCAAAAAACTGGCGTTTAGCATGATGCTAGCAATTTGATAGCATACGTTACACACGCTGATATCCCTAAAAAAGCACTATGTTTCATAGGAGTGGTGATATGGAGAGCAGCATGCTGCAAACCTGTACGAAACTGATAAAGAACGCGAAAAATATTGTCGTCCTAACGGGTGCTGGCATTAGTACCGAATCAGGTATCAAGGATTTTCGTTCACAAACAGGGATTTATCAGATGGCCCCTGAATATATTCTCTCACTTGATAATTTTTATCATAACCCAGCTGGATTTTACCAATTTGCTTTTCAAAATCTTTACCACCCAGAAGCAAGACCTAATCAAGGGCATGAAATCCTGGCTCAATGGGAAACCGATGGGAAAGTCAGTCATATTATCACGCAAAATATTGATGGCCTCCATCAAAAAGCAGGTTCTAAACAGGTTATTGAATTTCATGGGACGATGAAAACTGCTACCTGTCAAAACTGCCGAAAAACCTATACCATCGAAGAAATGATCAGCAGACTAAACACGACGGAAGAATTTTATGTTTGCGACCACTGTAGTACGCTTGCTAAAAAGGAAAGGTATATCAAACCGGATGTCGTCCTATTTGGAGATTCTGGGGATTGGTTTACGATTGAGGGCTTCAACGAAATCATTAACATCGTCCAGCAAGCGGATTGCCTTTTAGTATTGGGAACAAGTTTAAAGGTTACCCCGTTCTCCACATTCCCGCAATACAGGAGAGAAGGCACTCCTATGATTATTGTCAATAAAGGTGATACACCCTTTGACCATAACAAGGATTCCTATGTAATCCATGATTCCATCGGAGAAACATTAACTAAACTGAATAATCATATAGAATAGTTGTCCGCCCCCCAATGTTAAATTGGGGGATTTTTAAATTTTCTAAATAGATTGACAATTATTAGAGGGAAAAATAAAATTAAGTGGTAGGTTTTTTTACAATAAAGCAGAAACGCTGTTTGTTATTACGCAACAAATGGAGGTGAAGTGATTGATTACGGACGCAAGTCTAACTGAATTAAAAGCGTATTTTAAAGAAATACAGATAAGTGATGATGACCAATATCATCCACTTGGAAATTCTGGAAAAGTAACGATTTGTCCAAAAACAGAACAAGAAATTTCAGCTGTTTTAGCGTATGCCAATACCCATAAACATTCCGTTTTCATCATGGGAGGCGGTACAAAAAGAGGATATGGAGGACGGCTGGAAAAAGCGGACATTCTCTTATCCTTAGCTCAATATACTGGAATCGTTGAGCATAATCCTGGTGATATGACAATAACAGTAAAAGCCGGTACCTCCTTCCAGGAAATCCAAACCTATTTAGCACCTTACAAGCAAATGATCCCTCTAGATCCTTACAATCCAAAACATGCGACGATTGGAGGAATTGTTTCAGCTAACGATAGCGGACCTAAAAGACTTGGATATGGGGCAGCGAGAGACAATGTAATTGGTCTAAGGTTGGTGTACCCTGACGGAATGCTGATTCGTTCTGGTGGAAAAGTAGTAAAAAATGTAGCCGGGTATGATATGAATAAGTTATTTATCGGAGCAATGGGGACCCTTGGTGTTATATCAGAAGTGACTGTAAAGCTGCGCCCGATTGCTAAATATGAATCTATTCTTTTTGTATCCTTTTCTGAAAGAAATATTGAAGAGATTCGAGCATTTGCTGCAAAAGTGCTTGATTCAATGATTGAACCCATCAGCCTCGAGATACTAAACCCCTCCTTAGCTGGGAAATTGACAAACACTAATCAATTTACAATGCTGATTTCGTTTGAAGATGTTAAAAGCTCCGTACACTATCAAGTAAATGTTATCAGAAGTATTGTGCCTGATAAAACCACCATAAGATCCCTTTCACAAAATGAAGCAACATCCTTCTGGGATAATTTTTATCACCAACAACCTAACGGCTTAACTAACGAAACCACAACAGAGGCGGTTCTAAAAATTGGCGTTGTCAACTTTGATGCTATAAAGATTTTAAAAGAAGCAGAGCTAATCGCTGATGCTTGTCATGTTTCCATCGAAGCACATGGCGGTTTAGGGACTGGCATATGCTACGTGACCATTCGTGGTGCAAACGAGGATATATTATCTGCCATTCAACACATAAGAAAAAGTGCAATGAATTACGGAGGATATGCGATTGTAAAGCACCTTCCATTTTCTCTCCGCAGTGAAATAAATGTCTGGGGAGAAAGAACCACGTCACACTTTCTCTATGAAGGAATCAAACAAAAGATAGATCCAAACACGGTCTTAAATAAGAATCGTTATGTTGGGGGGATTTAACATGAGTGTGAAGGAAAGTGATTTGAAGCAAGACACGCCTTGTACATCCTCTTTAAGTAATTATCTATGGCGTGATCCACCGCAGGAAAAAAAGTGGGCGGATTGTGTCCATTGTGGGATGTGTTTGGAATCTTGTCCTACATATGAACAAACCGGTGAGGAGCAGCACTCACCCCGAGGCCGTGTCTATCTCATAAAAGCAGTAGCTGAAGGAAAGCTGAGCGTGGATGAACATTTTGCGAACCCCGTTTTTTCCTGTCTTGATTGCCGTGCCTGTACGACGGCTTGTCCTGTTGACGTTGACGTTGGCGGGTTAATTGAGGAAGCACGTGGACAGATCCGTCAAGCGGTGCCGCTTAAAGGCTGGAAGGGAGCGGTTAACAAGTTCTTTCTTCATGGTGTGTTCCCACATCATAATCGGCTGCGTTCACTCGGTGGTTTGTTAAGGTTTTACCAGCGGAGCGGCTTGCAAAAGGCGATCCGGAAAACAAAGCTAATCAATATTATGCCACAGCATTTAATCGAACTGGAATCGATTATGCCGGAAGTCAAAAGGTCAATTCGTAAAACACTAATAAAATCTAAAGGTGAAACCAAGCATAAAGTGGCGCTGCTGACCGGCTGTGTTATGGATGTGTTTTTTAGTGATATCAATGATTCGACCATCAATGTTCTCACTCGGAATGGAAATGACGTCAGCATTCCACCAAATCAAACTTGCTGCGGGGCACTGCATGTTCATGCCGGCGATCGCGAAATGGGAAGGAAGCTGGCAAAGCAGAATATCGAAGCTTTTGAAAAAACAGATAAAGTAATCGTCAATGCGGCTGGCTGTGGGTGCATGATGAAGGAATATACAGAATTATTCCGTGATGAACCAGAATGGAAAAAACGAGCGGAAGAATTCGAAAAGAAGGTAGTGGATATCTCCAAATACTTGCACGACACCGGCTATGATAAACCAAAAGCAGCCATAAATACTCGTATCACTTATCATGATGCCTGTCATTTAGCTCATGGTCAGGGTGTGAGGCAGGAACCTCGTGACATACTGCTTGATATTCCAGGTGTTGAAATGGTACAGATGCCAAATGCAGATCGCTGTTGTGGGAGTGCGGGAATCTATAATATTACCAACCCTGAAATGGCGGACGCTGTTCTCAAAAGTAAAATGGAAAACATTCCAGAGGATGTTGATATGATTTCGATGGGAAATCCCGGCTGTATGATGCAAATGGCCTTAGGAGTGCAAAAATACGGAAGAAATCAGAAGATTGTCCACACCGTTCAGCTTCTTGATTGGGCTTATCAAAAAGAAGATGGGGGTGACCATCATGTCCGCCATAAGGATTGATACCTCTGACCAGCACATTATCAATCTTGCGGCAATCGTAGGAGGAACAAGGTCCATTTTATATAAAAAAGCAGACTTGCTCGCATATGATTGCGATGGATTTACGATTCATAAGCATTTGCCAAAGGCTGTTGTTTTTCCAAAAAATACTGAGGAAGTATCGAAACTAGTAAAATATTGCGCTGATCACGGTCTCCCGTTTCTGGCTCGTGGTGCTGGAACAGGTTTGAGTGGAGGGGCCATTCCTGTTAATGAGGAAGTCATCATTAGCATGGTTCGGATGAAACAGCTAATCAGTGTTGACCTTGAAAATCGAAGAGCAGTGGTTGAGCCAGGTTTCGTCAATCTTAAACTAACAAACTCCATTTCTGATCGAGGTTATTACTATGCCCCCGATCCTTCAAGTCAATATTGCTGCACGATTGGCGGGAATGTAGCTGAAAATGCAGGCGGTGCACATTGTTTGAAATATGGTGTCACTACGAACCATATCCTTGGTTTGGAAGTCGTACTTCCGAATGGAGACATTATTGATATAGGCAGGAATGGAGTTTTGGATGAACCAGGTTACGATTTACTCGGGCTCTTAACTGGTTCAGAAGGGACGCTGGGAATTGTCACGAAAATAACAGTCCGTATTTTAAAAAATCCAGAAGGAAAACAGACGGTCCTCGCTTATTTTGACAAGGTAGAAGATGGAAGTCAGGCGGTTTCAGATATTATCTCTGCAGGAATTGTTCCGGCAGCACTGGAAATGATGGATAAAACAGCGATTGAAGCGGTGGAGGCGGCGGCATTCCCTGTAGGACATCCAAAGGATATTGAAGCAGTTTTACTAATAGAAGTAGACGGAATTGCCCAAGGTTTAGAAGAACAAATTAATGAGATTTTGGAAGTTTGTAGAAAAAATAAGGTTCGTGAAGTCCGTGCGGCCAAGGATGAGGCTGAAAGAGGAAGGTGGTGGGCTAATCGTAAAACAGGATTTGGAGCGATGGGTGCCATTTCACCTGATTATTTAGTACAGGACGGGGTTATTCCGAGAAGCAAGCTTCCAGAGGTACTGGAGAAAATTGCGCAGATTAGTGAAGAATCTGGTTTGCGGATTGCCAATATATTTCATGCAGGCGATGGAAATCTCCATCCACTTGTTTTATTTGATGCCCGTAAACCAGGAGAAATCGAAAAAGCACTGGAAGCTGGAAGCCTATGTTTGAAGGCTTGTGCAGATGTTGGCGGAACGATTACTGGTGAGCATGGGGTAGGAATCGAAAAGCGAGAAGAAATGCGCTTTGTTTTTAAGGAGGAAGAAATACTTGCTCAAACCAATATTCGTGAAGTATTTAATCCTAATAATCTCTTAAATGCTGGTAAATTGTTTCCGACACCTGGGCGATGCGTGGAAATAAAAAAAGAAAACAATGCTTTACTAGGGAGGAATGTTTGAATGAGTAATTATGTGAATGTAGGAGATTTACAGGTTGCAAGTGAGTTATATGAATTTATTAATTCTGAAGCATTGCCAGGAAGCCAAGTGGACGAGGATAAGTTTTGGGCAGGGTTTGAAAAAATCATTAAGGATTTGACTCCGAGAAATAAGGAATTGCTTGTAAAAAGGGATGAACTGCAAACAAAAATTAATAGATGGCATAGGGAAAATAAAGATTTAAATTTTGATAGATATAAAGCATTTTTAGAAGAAATCGGGTATCTCCTGCCAGAACCAGAGGATTTCACTATTTCTACTGAAGGAGCAGATGATGAAATCGCTCTAAAAGCAGGTCCTCAATTAGTTGTACCTGTTGACAATGCCCGTTATGCGATTAATGCTGCAAATGCACGGTGGGGAAGCTTGTACGATGCCTTATACGGTACAGATGTGATTAGTGATGAAGGCGGCGCACAAAACCAAGGGAGATATAATGCTGTTCGCGGGGGAAAAGTCATCGAATTTGCTAGAAGCTTTCTTGATGAGACCATCCCTTTACAGGTTGGAACACATAAAGAGGCAGTAAGCTATGCCATTGAGCAAGGAAGTTTGAGGGTTACCTTGCGTAATGGAGATATCACTACTTTGAAAAATGAAGAAAAATTTGTTGGTTACCAAGGTGAGCCAGAACAGCCTACTGCTGTCTTGTTGAAGAATAACGATAACTATTTTGAAATACAAATTGACCGAAGTCATCCAATTGGAAAAAGTGATGCTGCCGGTATAAAAGATATTCTTCTAGAATCGGCTCTTACCTCAATTATGGATTGCGAGGATTCTGTTGCCGCGGTAGACGCACAGGATAAGGTCCTCGTATATCGAAATTGGTTAGGCTTAAATAAAGGCAGCCTAAGTGCAACTTTTACAAAAGGAAATAAAACCTTAACACGCACGCTCAATCCTGACCGCAGTTATCTATCTCCTGCTGGAAGTGAATTTACTTTGCCAGGGCGCGCTTTAATGCTTGTTCGGAATGTCGGCCATCTGATGACCAATAATGCCATTCTAGTTGGTAGCGGGAATGAAGTCCAGGAGGGGATTATCGACGCAGTTGTTACCTCTCTGTGTGCAAAGCATTCGTTAATCGGAAATACCTCTTTCAAAAATTCCGCAAACAACTCGATTTATATTGTAAAGCCAAAAATGCATGGACCAGAAGAAACTGCTTTTGCGAATGAGTTATTTAACAGGACTGAGGATTTACTCGGGATAGCCAGAAATACCCTGAAAATTGGGGTCATGGATGAGGAACGCCGAACATCGTTAAATCTAAAAGCTTGTATCAAGGAAGTACAGGAGCGTGTTGTCTTTATTAACACAGGATTCCTTGACCGGACGGGTGATGAAATGCACACGTCAATGGAGGCGGGTGCGATGATCCGCAAGAATGAGATGAAATCCACGCTTTGGCTGCAAAGCTATGAGAAATCTAATGTGAACAATGGTCTTTCCACAGGTTTCCAAGGGCGTGCGCAAATAGGTAAAGGAATGTGGGCAATGCCTGATTTGATGAAGAGCATGCTTGAGCAAAAAATAGGGCATTTGCAGGCAGGAGGAACTACAGCATGGGTTCCATCGCCAACAGCCGCAACGCTTCATGCTCTGCATTATCATCAAGTAAATGTAAAAGATATACAAAATAATCTTCTCAGCAGTATTTCTGATTTGCGGGATGATATTTTACAAATTCCTGTTTCTGACCATACGAACTGGAGTCCAGAGGAAGTCCAGGCAGAACTTGATAATAATGCTCAAGGAATACTCGGATATGTCGTTAGGTGGGTTGAACAGGGTATTGGCTGTTCAAAGGTACCTGATATCAATAATATTGCGCTCATGGAAGACCGAGCAACCCTTCGTATTTCCAGCCAGCACGTTGCGAACTGGCTGCACCACGGAATTTGCACCAAGGAACAAGTGGTAGAAACGATGAAGAGAATGGCGAAGGTGGTGGATGAACAAAATGCTGGGGATGCTGCATACAGACCGATGGCAGCTAATTTCGAGCAATCGGTGGCATTTCAAGCAGCGTGTGATTTAGTATTTAAGGGCTATGACCAGCCAAGTGGATATACGGAACCTATCTTGCATAGCCGCCGTCTCGAAGCGAAATTAAAATATTCAGTTCGATCCTAATCATAGATGTATTCAGGGCATTTTTTTCTAAAATGCCTTGGCAAAGAGGTGGGGAAGTTTGCACAGAGATAATGTGGTAAAGTCTGTAAGCAGGGCGCTGGATATCATCGCGCTTGTGGGGATGAAAAAGGGCGGTCTCGGTGTTACTGAAATTGCGAATGAAATTGATATCAACAAAAGCTCGGTTTTTAGAACACTATCCACACTTGTTCTATATGGCTATATTGAACAGGATACAGAAACAGGGAAATACAAGCTCGGACTTAAATTCCTGGATATTAGCTCAAAGCTGTTAGAATCGATTGATTTAAGAACCGAAGCGAAGCCTTTTCTTCAAAAACTCGAAAATATGACCAATGAAGTAATTCATTTAGTTGTCTATGACCAGGGAGAAGTCGTTTATATTGAGAAATTAGAAGGAAATGAAACCTTAAGAACTCATTCAAAGGTTGGAAAAAGAGCCCCGATGCATTGTACGTCCGTTGGGAAGGCGATCCTTTCCTTTTTACCTGAAAGTGATGTTCTTGCGATTCTTAAGCGAAAAGGGATGCCCTTTCATACAGACCATACTATTACTTCGATGGAAGAATTCCTCCGTGAGCTTAAAAAAATACGACAAAGGGGTTACGCGTTAGACTTAGAAGAAAATGAGTATGGGATTACCTGTATCGCTGCTCCTGTTTTTGATCATCTAGGAAATGTCGTTGCAGCTGTCAGCATTTCTGGTCCAACCACACGAATGACCACCGAGAGGTTGAACCAGCTTGGACCGATTATGATACAAACAGGCCAGAAAATATCAGCAAGACTCGGTTATCCTGTTCCCGTTAATAGTGAAAATTAAGGCAATTGGTAATCTGAGCGGGACCGAAGCCTAAAACGTTCATTGATGAGAGTCCTCAAAGTGGTAAAAGAATAGAGGGCGGTCACTCATAAGGTTGATGAGA
The DNA here is from genome assembly GCF_047237705.1 of Neobacillus canaveralius. Taxonomy (NCBI): domain Bacteria; kingdom Bacillati; phylum Bacillota; class Bacilli; order Caryophanales; family Bacillaceae; genus Neobacillus; species Neobacillus canaveralius. Next base: position 2,942,475 of record NZ_JBDFLL010000001.1, read on the forward strand.
GTTCGAAAACTACTAAAAAGAAATGACGGTTACTCATAAAAAGCCGCAAAACTTTAGCTAGTTTTGCGGCTTTTCTCTTACATTTTTACGATAAATCGTCCTTTAGCACGCCCTTGTAAAATAAGAGGGAGAGTCTGTGGAAGCTCTTCTAAACTTATTTCTTTGGAAATGGATTCTAGCACTTCCGGTTTGAAGTCACTGGCCATTCGCTTCCAAAGCGGTTTACGAACTTCCATTGGACAGTACACAGAATCAATCCCTAGAAGATTGATACCACGGAGGATGAACGGAAACACAGTAGTAGGGACGTTACCGCCGCCTGTTAATCCACTGACCGCAACGGAACCATTGTAGTGGATTTTACTTAAAATAGCCGCAAGGGATTCTCCGCCGACCGGGTCCACCGCACCAGCCCAAACCTGCTTATCTAACGCTTTGGCCTTTCCGTTGTATACTTCTTCCCGAGAAACAACCTCTTTTGCGCCGAGTGTATGTAAATAGTCATGTTCATTTTCTTTTCCAGTGCTGGCGACAACATCGTAGCCTCGCTTAGCCAGGATGGCAACAGCGATACTTCCAACGCCGCCAGTAGCACCAGTTACTAATACTTTACCTTTTTCAGGCGTAAGTCCATTTTCTTCAAGTCTTTGAACGGAAAGGGCTGCTGTTAACCCGGCGGTTCCATAAATCATTGCCTCTTTTAAAGAAAGGTTTTCAGGTAAAGGTACAATCCAATCTGCAGGAATCCGCGCATATTCACTGTAACCGCCATAATGGGACACCCCAATTTCATAGCTGGTAGCAATGACTTGATCTCCCTCTCTATAGCGAGGGTCTTCTGAAGATACTACCACGCCTGCTAAATCAATCCCTGGTACAAATGGGTAGGACCTGACAATTTTCCCTTCAGGAATACTGGCTAAGCCGTCTTTATAATTAATGCTAGAGTATGCAACTTTAATTAATACTTCACCTGCAGGTAAATCATTAATAGAAATATTATTTATCCCAATCGTAAAATCACTTTCTGTCTTATCAACAACTAAGGCTTTGAAATCCCCACTCAATAGAAAGACCTCCTTATAATTTAAAAATTTCCATTTCCATCATACTACATTATTATTAAAGTATATAACTCTGAACTGGAGTGATTTTCTATGTTTGCTGCAGGACAAATTCTCACCCAGTTTTGATATCATCGATGGGGGAAAGAGGCTTTTAAATGAAATTTAGGCATACTAAATTGTGTACTAAATTTAATTCTTTGAACTAAAATAGAAAAAGGTGAAAAAATTAGGAGTTGATTTTATGTATTTAGTGAGACCTCCTTGTTAAGCTAAAAAGACCATTCGTCCACCTCCTTCCTCCTTCTTTTTTAAAAGAAAAAAAGGAGGAATCAACTGGATGATAGTAAACGTAAATAAGCTCTACCTAATAATTTTTTTTCATAACCTTATCCCAGCTTACGTAATCGAACGAATATTTTGGGAGCAGCGGGGTATGACGGTGTTGATGGTTGTTCTTTGTGAAATCATCTATACCGTAAGTATTGTCATTTTTGAAATACCAACAGGAATTTTTGCGGACAAATTTCGACGAAAAACATTGCTCATAATTGGTGCCGTCTTTTCGGTCTTTGAATTTATAATCCTGCTGTTTGCCTATAATTTTTGGACATTTGCTTTGGTTGTTTTTCTGGCAGGCATTTCGAGCGCCTGTTTAAGTGGTGCATGGAATGCCCTTTTATATGACTCACTATTAACAGACAAAAAGCAAAAATCCTTTGAAAAAATTGTTGGCAGGATGAATTCACTCGATTTTACGGCATCATTATTTGCCGCTCTGTCAGGAAGTGTTATGGCGAAATACTTTGGATTTGAATTTAACTATATTGTGTCTGCAGCAAGTATGTTTCTTGCATTGATACTTACCATACTTTTGAAGGAACCACCTAGAAACGGTCAGCAGCAGAAAATGGAAAAAAGTCATTCGGACTTTATGGTTTACGTAAGAAAGTCCATATACTTCTATAAAAGCAATCCAAAGGTAGTTACGATTATTACAAATGCGATGGGAATAGCAGCGTGTATCACGTATTTAGATGAGTTTTGGCAGCTGTATTTAGATGAGATCGGGTTCTCGGTACTATTTTTCGGGCTATTTTCGGCTTGTATTTCGCTGGCAAGAATTCCAGGGAATTTACTAGCGGCTAATCTACTTACCTATTTCAAAGCACAATCCATTATTCTGTTCATACTAGGGATTACCACTGTTGGCTTTTTCATGACAGCTATATTTCCAGGTGTAATTGGCTTATTCATGATCATACTGATTTTTTTAGCCAGTGGGGTTATAGACCCGGTCGTAACGGGATACCTTCATCATCATGGGAGTTCGGAGATAAGGGCTACAATTGAGTCTGTTCAATCATTGATAGAGAGCATCATAACCTTTACAGCTGGTATCGGCTTTGGTATCATATCATCAAGTTTATCAATTGTATCAGGGTTCATTTTTTTAGGAGCATTTTCCGGTCTAGTTTTCTTTAACTTTTTAAAAAGAGTTCAAGGCTTTGCAAAGGATTAGAGGCCATCCTTCCGGGTGGTCTTACTATTTTTGCCACACAAAAAATTGAAACCTATTTATCTACTTATTCGTCTTTTAAATTGAAGCACCTTAGAAATTTGATAGGGAGAGATTATATGAAACGTTTTTATAAGATGGCTGCATTTACAATTATTCTTACAATAATATTCTCAGTGAGTAGTACAAGCATGGTGTTAGCCGATACTAGCGGTAATACGGAAGAGAGTATCAATGAAAAGTTTGGTCTGCCGATTGTCGTTTATGGGGAAGCATTATCAGTTGCTCAAAAGGATGAAGTGAGAGATCTTTTAAAAGTAACGGACACGAGCAAAGTGAAAGAGATTACTGTTTCCGGGGAAGACTTAGTTAAGTATATTAAAGGCGACGCACATTCTAATATGTATTCCTCCGCAAAAATTACGCGTAAGGATGCGGGTGAAGGGCTTGTTATTAATCAGGTAACTCCTGAAAATATTACAGAGGTTACCGATGAAATGTACGCAAACGCCTTATTGACAGCGGGAATTCAAGACGCAGTCGTGGATGTTGCTTCACCTGTTAAAGTCAGTGGACACTCTGCATTAGTTGGTATTTATAAAGCTTATGATGAAGGTGAAGGCGCAACACTAGATTTGGAGCGCACAGAAGTCGCCAATGAAGAACTAAACTTGGCTACTGATTTAGCGAAAAAAGAGGGGCTTGATCAGGATAAAGTAAGTGAGCTGTTGACAGAAATCAAAAAGGAAATTGCTGAACAAAACCCTGCAACAAAAGAAGAACTTGCTGCACTTATTGATGAAAAATTAAAGACACTTGAAATCAGTCTAAGTCCTGAAGACCGGCAGTTGTTACTAGACTTGTTTGAAAAAATGAGAAATTTGAATATTAATTTCGATAATGTTAAATCGCAGCTCGAAAATCTTACCCAGGATATTCAGCAGCGGATTGAAGAAGCAGTGGGCGACAAGAATTTTCTGCAACAAGTAGCCGATTTCTTTAAACAATTAATAGAAAGTATCAAAAGTATATTCTCATAATATTAAGGCTCAGTCATAGGACTGAGCCTTTTGTATGTTTGTAACAAAATTTTAATGATAAAAAAAAGAGGAATGACTGCAGGACTATATAAAAATCCCCAGTTTTTTGTTAAAATAGAATTTAAGAATAAAGGATTCGACAAAATTCACAAAAATATGCTTAAGTTAGATTATACTAGTGTAATAAATCTGCTAAAAGCTATAAAACTTACAAATAAACAATTGAATTTTTTGAATTTTGAATAATGAGACAATGATTTTGCGGGAGCAGGAGGAAGTAGACTATGTGGGATTTTGAAATGGACATAGATCAAGTAGCAAGAATAAAAGTGATTGGTGTTGGCGGCGGAGGTAATAACGCTGTAAACCGAATGATAGAAGACGGCGTTCAAGGTGTAGAATTTATTGCCGTAAATACCGATGCCCAAGCTCTAAAACTATCAAAAGCAGAAATTAAAATGCAAATCGGAGCTGCCTTAACTAGAGGCTTAGGTGCTGGTGCCAATCCAGAGGTTGGCAGAAATGCTGTAGAGGAAAGTAGAAAGCAAATCCAAGAAGTGCTAAAAGGAGCAGATATGGTCTTTGTTACCGCTGGTATGGGCGGAGGAACAGGGACTGGAGCTGCACCAGCCATCGCACAAATCTCCCGTGAGCTAGGTGCTTTAACCATTGGTGTCGTGACTCGTCCATTCGGATTTGAAGGCCGTAAACGTGCAACAAATGCAGCTGCTGGGATTGACTTAATGCGTGAAGCAGTAGATACATTGATTATTGTACCAAACGATCGTTTATTGCAAATCGTAGATAAAAAGACTCCTATGATACAAGCTTTCCGCGAGGCAGACAACGTGCTAAGACAAGGTGTACAAGGGATTTCCGATTTAATTGCCGTACCAGGATTAATTAACCTCGATTTTGCCGATGTAAAAACGATAATGTCTAATCAAGGGACTGCCTTAATGGGGATAGGTATGGCTAAAGGTAAGGACCGGGCTATCGAAGCAGCGAAGAAAGCAATCTCAAGTCCGTTGTTAGAAACTTCTATCGATGGCGCTCAGGGTGTCCTCATGAACATCACTGGCGGTAGCAATTTAAGTTTATACGAAGTTCAAGAGGCGGCTGATATCGTTTCTTCTGCTGCGGACAAGGAATTAAACATGATTTTTGGATCGATTATCAATGAAGACCTAAAAGATGAAATCATGATAACCGTCATTGCAACAGGCTTTTCTGAAACAGAATTATCTTCACGAAAGAACACAGTTAGTCCGTCACGGGATGTTATCTCAAGACCTCAATCTCAAGGAATCTCACGACGAGAACAAAATGTTCAAGAAGAACCAAAGCCTAGTCAGGATAGACAAAGACAACATTCAGAAGATACGCTGGATATTCCTACATTCCTGCGTAATCGTAATCGAAGATGATGCTACTGCCAGGGCTGCTGAGAGATATCTCTGCAGCCCCTTTTTGGGTCTAGAGTACAAATGAATTCAATTTGGACAATTTTTTAAAAACTATGAGGAGCAATTGAAAAATTTATGCTAAAATAATAGTGAAATAACAACAGCAAGGAGAAATCGCTATGTTGAAAGATATTTTTATTGGCTTATCTCAAAATCAATTTTTAAATAGTGCAGCTAAAAAGTATGGCTTAAAAATGGGTGCACAAAGTGTGGTTGCAGGTACAAATATCGATGAAGTAATTAAAAGTATTAAAGAACTCAATGCAAACGGAATTTCTTGTACCGTTGATAACTTAGGTGAATTTGTCTTTAAAGAAGAAGAGGCAACAGAAGCAAAAGAACAAATTCTGAATGTTATTGAAGCGATTTATGAGCATAAAGTCGATGCCCATATCTCTTTAAAACCTACGCAAATAGGTCTAGATATCGAATACAGCTTCTGCTTAAGTAACTTAAGAGAAATAGTTGAAAGAGCAAACAATTACGGTATTTTTGTAAACGTTGACATGGAAGATACTGGTCACCTCCAGCCGACTTTCGATCTTTTGGATGATTTATCAAAGGAATACGACAACGTTGGAACTGTTATTCAAGCATATTTGCTTCGCGCTGATGAATACCTAGAAAAATATAAAAACTACCGTATGCGGATTGTAAAAGGTGCTTACAAGGAGCCCGATGAATACGCTTACCAAAATAAAAAAGACATTGACGCAAATTTTATTAAACTAATCGAATGGCATTTAATAAACGGCAAATTTACTTCCATTGCCACACATGATCACAATGTCATCAACCACGTAAAGGAATTTGTTAAAAAGAACAACATTCCAAACGATCAGTTTGAGTTTCAAATGCTATATGGTTTTAGAAAAGACATGCAGCTGCAGCTGGCTAAAGAAGGCTATAACTTCTGCACGTATGTACCTTTTGGAAATGACTGGTACGGCTATTTCATGAGACGTCTCGCAGAAAGACCGCAAAATTTAAATCTTGTTGCAAAACAGGTATTTAATAAGAAGACCAATACAATAATAGGTGTTGCTGCTGGTGCATTTTTGTTAGGTAGATTGACAAAAGACACTAAGAAGAAACGTAGATAAGTAACTTTAAGACCCCTTCAATTGTAAGGGGTTTCTTTTTTTGCAGAGGAATAGGACTAAAGGGCTATTCTTGTTAAAATTGACAAGTTTGTACCTTCTGAATAATAAGTATTGATTGATGGACGGCATTTTATAAAAAGGGGGAAATTTTATGAAAAAGAAGAGGTTTCATCTTTCAATGGTCATTCTCTTAACACTCTCTATGATTCTAGCAGCATGTGGTAACAAAGAGGAGGGTGGGGAAAAGCCGGCAAATGAAGAAAAAGAAAAGCCACAATTTATTAGTATTTTAACAGGGGGGACGGGTGGAACCTATTATCCATTAGGAGGCTCGTTTGCGGAGATTATTAAAGATGAAACACGTATTGATGCAAATGCTGAAACTAGTGGTGCTTCTGCGGAAAACATGACCACTCTTAAGAATGGTGATGCCGAAATTGCCTTTTCCCAAACGGATATTGCTTCGTATGCTGCTGAGGGAAAATTAATGTTTGCAAACAACAAGGTTGACAATGTAAAGGCGATTGCTACCTTATATCCGGAAACAATCCAAATCGTAACCACAAAAGAATCCGGGATAACATCTGTTGAAGATTTAAAAGGCAAAAAGGTTTCAGTAGGCGCACCTGGATCGGGTACAGTGGCAAATGCTGAACAAATCCTCGAAGTCCATGGAATGACGTTTGATGATATTAATAAACAGGACTTATCATTTGATGAGTCTACACAAGGGATTCAAGATGGTACCATTGACGCGGCATTTGTAACAGCAGGGACGCCGACGGGTGCGGTTGAAAGCCTTGGTGCTACCGAGGATGTAGTTATTGTTCCAGTTGAACAAGATAAAATCGATGCCATCATCGAAAAATATCCATTCTATGTAAAAGAAGAGGTACTTGCTGGAACATATGGATTGGAGTCTGCTGTAACAACGGTAGCTGTTCAAGCAATGCTAGTGGCAAGCAGCGATCTTGCGGATGATGTGGTTTATAACATTACGAAAGCAATCTTTGAAAATCTTGATAAAGTGACACATGCCAAAGGGAAATTAATCAAGGTCGAGAATGCATTAAACGGTGTGGGGATTGATGTACATCCTGGTGCACAAAAATACTTTGATGAAAAGGGAGTAAAAGCACAGTAAAAGATTTCGCTGGTGAATGAATTGGCCGGCTGGGATGAATAACAGCCGGCCACCTTTTCCATAAGAAAGGGAGGCGAAAATGCGTAGACTTCAACCTATCCAATATCTATTAATCTCGTTTATCATCCTTATCTGTTTAGCATTCTTACCCTTTCAGAAAGCGATTGTTTTCCAGCCAAATCACAGCAATGCAAAGTTTGCTTACATTCCTGTAAAAAACGAAACTCATTTTGCAATCAAATACACTCATTCCATTCATTTATCAGATGTGGTTGAAAGCTATAAAATTACACACGGCGAGAGGATTCAACAATATGAGCTTATGTATGAGGATTTTGCCATCGGCATGCCCTCTAATGCCGAAAAAGGAGAAACATTTGAACAAATAAATGGTGCTTACTACATCAAAAACATGAAACGGGATTTTCCCTTCTTTCACCTACGAATCGGACAGGTTCGTGCCAATCATACATTGATTTTTAAAAATAAGGAATACCCTTTATCTCGTACAATAAAACCAGGCACGTCTGTAAAAGTGGAAATATGCAAATTGAACTTTTTTACTCAATGGAAAGGAGTGAATATCCTTGAGTCACTATGAAGAAACTCTGTCAGAGGCTAAGCAGCAGGAGCTTTTAGAAAAATATGACCCTGAAGCTGGCACGCGAAAACTAAAAGGACTTCCTCTTTGGATTGCCTTCGCAGGTTTATTAGCCTTTTCCCTCTTTCACTTATATACTGGAATATTTGGCATGTTAACCGCGCAGCTGCAGCGCTCCATCCATTTAGGTTTTGCGCTCGCACTCATTTTTTTACTATTTCCTGCTCGAAAAAAAAATCGGGGAAAGGAGATTAAGGTCGCTTGGTATGATATCATTTTTGCGATCGTTTCAGTCATTGTTGGCGCTTATTGGCCGGTCATGATTGATGATTTGGTCTTACGGACAGGAAATATCACCGGGATGGACTTTTTTGTTGGTCTTTCAGCTATTTTACTAGTGTTAGAGGCAACGCGAAGGACAGTTGGTCTGCCAATTACCATTATTGCAATCGTTTTTATGGTTTACGCGGTTTTTGGACCGTATATGCCTGGTGCCATCGCACACAGAGGGTTAGAATTGGATCGATTAGTCCAGACGATGTTTTTTACAACAGAAGGAATTCTTGGTACACCGATTGGTGTATCATCGACCTTTATCTTTCTCTTCTTATTATTTGGTTCCTTTTTAATTAAGACTGGAGTAGGTGAGTATTTTAACGATCTGTCGATTGCGATCGCTGGCAGAAGTGTGGGGGGACCTGCGAAGGTAGCAGTATTTTCAAGCGCTTTACAAGGAACAATTAGCGGAAGTTCTGTTGCTAATGTGGTAACATCCGGGGCATTTACGATACCAATGATGAAAAACCTGGGATATAAAAAGGAATTTGCCGGCGCTGTGGAAGCGTCCTCGTCTACAGGTGGACAGTTAATGCCACCGGTTATGGGAGCCGCGGCATTCTTGATGGTTGAATTTATTGGAGGAGGTATCACCTACTGGGAAATAGCGAAGGCTGCTGCAATCCCAGCCGTACTATATTTTACAGGTATTTGGATTATGACTCATTTTGAAGCAAAGCGAATCGGTCTTCGCGGGTTAACGAAGGAAGAAATGCCAAGCAGGAAAGAGGTTCTAGGGAAACTTTACTTATTACTTCCTATTATTGCGATTGTGCTTTTGTTAATGTCCGGTATGAGTGTCATTCGTGCTGCATTATGGTCCATTGTGATTACGGTCGTGGTAAGTGCGATTAGAAAGGAAACAAGGATCGGATTTAAAGGGATCATTGAAGCTTTAGTTGATGGAGCACGGTCCGCTTTAGGTGTTGCTGCGGCAACCGCTGCCGCAGGGATTATTGTCGGTGTTGTAACGAAAACAGGACTAGGATTAAAAATGGCAAATGGACTTCTCGATATTGCAGGAGGGGCACTGCTGCCAACATTGTTCTTGACGATGATTGCTTCCTTGATATTGGGAATGGGCTCCCCTACCACGGCTAATTATGTCATTACCTCAACGATTGCAGCACCAGCGATCATTTTGTTAGGAGTTCCTGATTTATCTGCTCACTTATTTGTGTTTTATTTTGGCATTGTGGCTGATATTACCCCTCCAGTTGCGCTAGCTGCTTTTGCCGCAGCGGCAATATCGGGAGGCGAACCTTTTCGAACGGGTGTGGAATCAACAAAACTTGCCATATCAGCGTTTATCATCCCCTATATGTTTGTTTTGTCACCGGAATTACTGATGATAGATACCACATGGACCTATCTAATTTGGGTTTTATTCACAGCATTTATTGGTATGATCGCCATTAGTGCAGGAGTTATAGGCTTTTGGGTGAGAAAATTGAATTGGATGGAACGTATCACTTCTCTTGGAGCGGGATTATGTTTAATTTATCCAGAAAATATCTCCGACTTAGTCGGTTTAGTATTGTTTGCGATATTACTCGCTTTGCAATATTTTTATAAAAGGGGTCACATTCCTAAAGTGCAAAATTGAATAAAATGAAAAACTCGGGGCTCATTATTGAGGTCCCGAGTTTTTCATTTCTTTTGTCTATTCGTTTCTATCAGCCTTGAATAATAAAATTAGTAGCTTATGATAAATTTTGCTTTAATTGGTAAAATAAATAAGAAGTTCTTGAACCAGGGGGATACATAAAATGGAACAAACCATGAATAAGACTAACCGCCCGCCTTATGGTATTATAGCAGTTTTGATGATTGGTGCTTTTATTGCTTTTTTAAATAATACATTATTAAATGTCGCTTTACCTTCAATTATGAAGGACTTAGATGTCGATACATCGACAGTTCAGTGGCTGACGACCGGATTTATGCTAGTAAATGGGATCATGATTCCTACTACTGCATTCTTAATTCAAAAGTATACTGTTCGCCGGTTATTTTTAGTCGCGATGGGATTATTTACAATTGGTACTCTTATCGCTGGAATCGCCCATACATTTCCCTTATTATTAGCTGCGCGAATGGTGCAAGCCTCAGGCTCAGCAATAATGATGCCGCTGTTAATGAATGTAATGTTAGTAAGCTTTCCTATTGAAAAAAGAGGAGCGGCAATGGGGGTTTTTGGATTAATCCTGATGTTTGCACCTGCCATTGGTCCAACTTTATCCGGATGGATTATCGAACATTATGATTGGAGAATGCTGTTCCATTTCGTATCTCCAATTGCAGCAGTTATTCTTATCATAGGATTTTTGAAGCTTAAGGATAAAAAGGAGAAAGTAAATATCAACCTTGATTTCTTTTCGCTTTTGCTATCGAGCATTGGTTTTGGAGGACTGTTGTATGGTTTTAGTTCAGCCGGCAGCAAAGGGTGGGACAGCCCGCATGTTTATTTGACGATCATTATCGGGGTAGTTTCATTGGTTTGGTTTATCTTACGCCAATTAAAGCAAGATCGGCCAATGCTTAACTTTAGGATATTTAAATATAATATGTTTGCCCTTTCATCGGCTATTTCAGCAATCGTCAATATTGCCATGTTTTCAGGTTTTCTGCTCCTCCCAATTTATGTTCAGACAATCCGGGGGATCTCTCCTTTTGATGCAGGGTTAATGCTGCTGCCTGGAGCCATTGTGAATGCTCTTATGTCACCAGTTACCGGAAAATTATTTGACAAAATTGGCGGAAGAATTTTAGCAGTAGTAGGTTTGACTATTACGACAGTTACTACTTATTTCTTCAGCCGGTTATCATTTGAAACATCCTATATGTCCTTGGTGCTTTTACACGCAATTCGAATGTTTGGAATGTCAATGGTGTTTATGCCGGTGTCTACGAACGGATTAAATCAATTACCACAACGGTTTTATCCACATGGTACAGCAATGAACAACACTATGCAGCAGGTATCAGCTGCTATTGGTACAGGTTTATTGATTACAATTATGTCTAATCGTTCAGAAACATATGGAAAAGAACTTGCATCGGCTGCAATGCAAAAAATGTCCGGGCAACCAACAGAAGCAGCACTTGCCCAAATGCAGCAGCAAATTGCAATGGAAGCAATGTTAGAAGGCATTAACTATACCTTCTTTATATCAGCCATTATTATTGGCGCGGCCTTGGTTCTTGCTTTTTTTATTAAAAGGGCAAAACCTGCAGAAGATCGACTAGATGAGACTTCTTCTAGAAAGCAGGTTGTAAATAAATTAGCAAAGACCTAACATATAAAATGGGAAATCGTATTTATTACGATTTCTCTTTTTTTATTGGGGTAATCGTAGAATTGTCCTAAATTTAAAAAATGAGAATATAGTTTAGTACGGTTAAGAAATTTTATAGGCAGGAGGATTGAGTTTTTAAGGAACATTTTTGATAACAGGGGTGATTGAAAATTCCTGTAAAATTGTAAGCGATTACAAGATTTATGTGGAAGTGGGGGACTGTAATTGAATATCTTATTATGCTGTGCAGCAGGTATGTCTACCAGTCTTTTGGTAGCGAAGATGGAAACTGCTGCAAAAGCAGAAGGAATTGAAGCGAAAATATGGGCAGTGAGTGCAAATGAAGTTAATAACCACTTGGATGCTGCAGATGTGTTACTTGTAGGTCCACAGGTGCGCTATTTGCTGCCTCAATTAAAGAAAAAAGGATTAGAGAAAGGGATACCCGTTGATGCGATTAACCCTGTTCATTATGGAATGTGCAATGGTGCGGAGGTATTAAAGTTTGCGAGAAATTTAATAGGTTCATAATTTCACATAGGGGTGAATAGATATGGCCAAATTTACTCAAGTACTGGAAGAAAAGTTTATGCCAATCGCAGGAAAGGTTGCCGGTCAGAAACACTTACAAGCATTACGTGATGGAATTATCTTAACAATGCCGCTTATTATTATTGGATCTATTTTCTTAATTATTGGATTCTTACCTTTTAAAGGGTATCCAGAATTTATGGCAGGTTTATTTGGTGACGCCTGGCTGACGAAACTGCTTTATCCAGTAACTGCTACTTTTGACATTATGGCATTGATAGCAGGGTTTGGTATTGCCTATCGATTGGCGGAACATTACAAAGTAGATGCTTTGAATGCAGGGGCTATTTCTGTTTCGGCTTTTGTACTGGCCACACCATATTTTACAATGTTTACACCAGAAGGGGCTAGCGAAGCTATTCAAGTTGGCGGAGTACTCCCTATTGCATTATTGGGAAGCAAAGGGTTGTTTGTTGCAATGATCCTTGCGATGTTTTCAACTGAACTTTATCGATTTATTATTCAAAAGAATATCGTAATTAAAATGCCTGATGGAGTACCTCCAAGTGTAAGTAAGTCTTTTATCGCTTTATTTCCGGCATTTATTGTTATTTTAGTGGTTTGGCTGATTCGTTTATTGATAGAAAATACCTCCTTTGAAACCTTACACAACGTAGTTGGACAGCTGTTACAGGAACCGCTGGGTGCACTTGGAGGATCGCTAATTGGTGCATTAATAGCTGTATTCTTTGTCCAGCTTTTATGGTCGACTGGATTACACGGAGCCAGTATTGTTGGCGGGGTAATGGGTCCTATCTGGCTGGCTGCAACGGACGCTAACAGAGTAGCACTTACTGCTGGTAATGAATTGCCAAATGTAGTTACGCAGCAATTTTTTGATATTTTCATTTACATGGGTGGATCTGGAGCTACATTTACTTTTGCCTTAATGATGATGTTTATGGCTAAAAGTCAGCATTCCAAGACATTAGGCAGACTAGCGATTGGACCAGGAATTTTTAATATTAATGAGCCAATCACTTTCGGTGCCCCGATTGTCGCTAACCCATTGCTTATCGTTCCATTTATTCTAGCACCACTAGCCCTAACCATTACCACATATATTGGTATGAGCACAGGCTTTGCACCGAAGACCGCAGGAGTTGCCGTTCCATGGACTACACCTCCAATTATCGGCGGTTACCTTGCGACAGGCGGAAACCTCAGAGGTGCCCTAATGCAACTAATCAACCTAGCCATATCCTTTGCCATCTACTACCCATTCTTTAGAATGTGGGATAAACAAAACTACAAAGTCGAACAAGGTGCTAAAGAATAGACTGAGCTAAAGCTAAATGCTGATAGTTATAACTCTGTTGATTTGCGCGGAAGGCACGAAGACTCCTCGAAAATGCTATCACATTTTCTTCGTGCGTGGGCGGATTCAAGGAAGTAATTCAATGTCCTGCGGGAGGACGGGTCAGGGGAGACCCCACAGGCGCTTAAGCGCCGAGGAGGCTCCCCGGACCGCCCGCGGAAAGCGAAGTGCCTCGGGACAGGCAAGGACAGCCTGTCCCTGCGGTGATTACTCGAAGAAGACCTCCTTAGTGGAGCGCAAATCAACAGACCTAATCTATGCACGGAAAAAATAAAAGAATACAAGAGAGCTTGCCCAGCGGCAAGCTCTTGGTATGTCATTTTGGAGGGGTAGACCATGAATAAAGAAGAATTATATAACCTGTCATTTCAATTAATTTTGCATAGTGGAAATGCCCGAAGTCTTGCTATGGAAGCTATTTTCGCAGCCAAAGAAAATAACTTTACCAAAGCCTTTGAAAAGCTTGATGAAGCTGACATTGAAATAACTAGAGCACACGTGTTCCAAACACAATTGATTCACGCGGAAGCCGCTGGGGAATCATTCGAGATACCGATTATACTTATTCACGCCCAAGATCATTTAATGACGGCTATGACATTAAAGGATTTAGCAAGAGAGATGGTCGAAATTCGTCAAGAATTGAACAAAGGATAACAAGGGGGAAGAATTTGTGCAGAAATCTATTAAAATCACAACCATCGGTGGTGGATCAAGTTATACACCTGAGCTCGTCGAAGGTTTTATCAAAAGGTATGCTGAACTTCCACTGCGGGAACTTTGGCTTGTAGATGTGGAGGAAGGAAAGGAAAAACTAGAGATTGTTGGAAATCTAGCAAAACGAATGTTTCAAAAAGCCGGGCTCCCTGTCCAGGTTCACCTGACATTGGATAGACGGGAAGCATTAGCAGGTGCTGACTTTGTTACGACACAATTCCGCGTCGGTTTACTGGAGGCAAGAGCAAAAGACGAAAGGATTCCGTTAAAATACGGAGTTCTGGGTCAAGAAACAAATGGACCTGGGGGTCTATTTAAAGGCTTAAGAACAATCCCTGTTATTTTAGATATTGTAAAAGATATGAAGGAACTATGCCCAGACGCTTGGCTGGTTAATTTTACGAATCCAGCTGGAATGGTAACAGAAGCGGTACTCAGGTATAGTGACCATCGAAAAGTAGTAGGTTTATGTAATGTACCTATCGGAATGGAAATGGGAATCGCAAAACTGTTGAACGTTGAACATTCACGAGTTCGCATTGATTTTGCTGGTCTAAATCACATGGTATACGGTTTAGACGTGTACGTTGACGGTGTTAGTGTGAAGGAGCGGGTAATCGAATTCTTAACGAACCTGGAAAACTCAAGTTTTGTTAAAAATGTGCAAGGTCAAGGATGGGAGTCAGAATTCATCACCGCATTAGGTGTGCTCCCATGCCCGTATCATAATTATTACTACAAAACTCGTGAAATGGTAGAGAAAGACATTAAAAATGCGGAAACTGTTGGCACAAGAGCGGAAGTGGTAAAGAAATTAGAAGATGATCTTTTTGAACTTTATAAAGATCCAAATCTTTCTATTAAACCGCCACAACTCGAAAAACGCGGAGGTGCCTATTATAGTGATGCGGCTGTAAGGTTAATTTCATCTATCTATAATGACAAGTGTGACATTCAGCCTGTTAATACGATAAATAATGGCTCGATTGCCAGTATTCCCGACGACAGTGCTGTCGAAGTCAGCTGTATTATTACAAAAGAAGGACCTAAACCTTTGGTCATGGGAGACCTTCCTGTACCCGTCCGCGGTCTTGTTCAGCAAATAAAGTCATTTGAACGGGTTGCTTGTGAAGCAGCTGTCACGGGTGACTATAATCTAGCGATTCTTGCGTTAACGATAAATCCACTCGTTGCATCGGATACGGTGGCAAAGAAAATCGTGGATGAAATGTTAGAAGCGCATAAGAAGTATTTACCACAATTTTTTCAAAAATGAAGAAGGGAGGGGCGATTTGATTGATTAAACTGATTGTCAATGCAGATGATTTTGGATATTCCAGGGGAGTTAATTATGGAATTATCGATGCTCATAAATATGGAATTGTCAATTCCACAACGATGATGATGAATATGCCTGGTGTCAATCATGCAGTAGAACTGGCAAAAGAACACCCCGCATTAAAGCTTGGGATTCACCTTGTTCTAACTTTTGGAAAACCTTTGCTGTCAGATGTTTCAACCCTAGTTGATGAACAGGGTAATTTTAAAAAACTAAAAGATCTTATTAATGATCAAAACCTATCCTTAATTGAACTAGAAAGGGAATGGACGGCACAAATTGATCGATTTTTAGACTTTGGACTTACAGCTACTCATTTTGACAGTCATCATCATGTCCACGGTATTCCAGAATTCTTACCAGTGATTCAGAGGCTATCCAGAAAGTACAATTTACCTGTAAGGCGGATTTCTGAACAGCCTGTTGAAGGGGTGCCAACATTTACAGACTGCTTTTTACATGATTTTTATGGTGAGGGTGTAACTCAGGAATATTTCATTGAGTTATCTCATCGGGATGTAGAAAATCAAACCGTAGAAGTAATGTGCCATCCTGGTTATCTGGATTTTGAAGTATTAAATGGCTCTTCCTATGCTGCCGACAGAGTAAAAGAGACCAAAATCCTAACCTCTGTTACTTTGCCGGATAATATTATATTAATATAAAATATGAACAGCCATCGTTTGATGGCTGTTTGTTTTTTTAGAGTCTATTAGGAAATATTGAATAATTCCCTATAATTCGACAATTGGAAAAGATCTTTTATAGTAAAATAGTACCGGGATATGGAGTGAAAATTATTTTCCAAGGGGATATTTATGATGAAAAGACAATATGATATAGATTGGATTCGTGTTTTAGCTACACTAGCCGTTTTCATTTATCATGGTTTTATGTTTTTTAATCCATGGGCCTGGCATGTTAAGAATAATGAGACTGACCCGACCTACATCACGGCCATTTCTTTATTTATGAGTGCCTGGTTAATGCCAATCTTTTTCGCAGTATCGGGAATCAATTCGTACTACGCTCTACAGAAGAGAACGGGAAGCCAATATATTAAGGAAAGGCTCTCACGACTAGGGATTCCCCTTTTGTTTGGGGTCATGATTCTAACTCCTCCTCAAATCTATATGGAGCGGGTCAGTCATGGGCAGTATTCCGGCTCGTTTTTTAACTGGTATCCACATTATTTTGATGGAGTTTATCTCGATATTGGTGGGTCAGGAAATTTTGCATTTGTTGGATTGCATTTATGGTATCTCTTGGTCTTACTAGTCTTTAGTTTTATTACCCTGCCTTTGTTTATTAGAAAGAAACCTTCCGTATCCAAGGATTTAAAACCATTACATATTATCGTTTTAACCTTCCCTTTAATGATCGTATCTGTATTAGTGGATGTGGTAAATCTAGGTGGCTGGGATATTAGTTTTTATCTGGTTATTTTTCTATATGGCTTTTTTTTCTTCACAAAAGCTTCCTTTAAACCTGTTGTTTCAAGGCTTCTCCCTAAGATGATGATATTAGCCTGTCTTACCACTGTCTTATTTGTGTATGGATTTATGACAGGAATGCCTGCAGCAGGTAACCGTTCATCGATTCTCCTGGCTGCTGTTAAAGCCTTAAACTGCTGGAGCTGGCTGCTTGTTATTTTTGCCTTTGCCGATAAAAAGCTATCTTTTTCAAATAAATGGCTGAAGTATGGGAACCAAGCATCTATGCCCTTTTATGTACTCCATCAGCCGGTAATTGTTACATTCGGTTTTATGATTGCAGAGGTTGATTGGTCAATCACGGTAAAACTAGTCCTTCTTATATCACTAGCTTTCATTATCATTATCGGTAGCTACCATTTTATTATCTCAAGAATACCATTTATACGGATTCTATTTGGGATGAAAGGCAAAAGGAAAGAACGTATGGATCACAAACCAAATGTTAAGATTTAGAGAATATTTATTTAATAGATTGTAAGAGGCGCATTAAAGGTCTACTATAAAGGATAACAATTTATGAAAAAAGTAATACAGCAAGGAGAGACTGTAATGCGTAGTTACCTGATTTTAGGAATGTGTGTGTTATTTTTAATTCAGTACTTTGTTAAGGTACAGTGGCTTGAATACATTGTGGTTGGCTTATCCATTCTTGCCTTTTTGGGAAGTGCATTAAAGGCTGATAAATTCCCGCGTTGGCTTGGCATCTTTATGATGACCTCGGGATTACTGATTGAATGGAATAAAGGTACCGGTATTGAAGGAATAAGTGAGGGAATCTTTTTAATTTTGCCATTGTTAAGCCTCATCACCTTGGCTCCACTGCTTTCGATTCCATTAAGGCTTGGCGGTTATTTTCAGTCCATTTCTGTTTTATTGAAAAATTTATTAGCACAGCCCAAAAAATTATATGCAGGAATTACTGGAACGCTGTTTTTCTTAACCCCAATTTTAAATTTGGGATCTGTAAGAATCATAAATGAATTTTTGGATGAACTGAAGCTGCCGTCAGCGTTGTCGGCAAAAGGTTATTTAGTCGGCTTCTCCACCGCTGTAATGTGGTCACCTTATTTTGCTTCCGTATCACTGGTATTGCATTATCTGAATATACCATACAAGGAATATATCATTTATGGAATTGGTTTATCTCTGCTTTCTTTGGTAATCGGCAACATATTATTCGCGTTTTGGATAAAACGTCATCCGCTTGCTCGTGAACATTCCGCCAAGTTAAAAATAGAAACAAACACCCGAAACCAACTAATAAAACTAGTATTTTTTGTTATCATCTTGATCGGTACTTGTTTACTGGTTGAGAGTATAACAAACTGGTCAATGATTGTTATTGTCTGTCTCGTTTCCATCGTCATTCCACTATTATTTGGGCTTCAATCAAAACGCTGGAAGGAACTGATCCCGCCATTGGTTGATTTTCGCGACAGAACCGTTTTGATGTTGAATAATGAAATCATGCTTTTTATGAGTGCAGGAATGTTGGCATTTGCGATGAAAGGGACTACAGCTGCCAATGGTGTAAGTCATTTTCTTACGAATTTGGCACATCAATCGTTCCTCTTATTTGCACTCGCTGTTATGGTGATCGTATTAGGGATTACTTACATTGGGGTTCATCAAATTGCAGCGGTAGGGGCCTTGGCGATGCAACTAAATGCTGCGGAAATAGGGATTAGTAATATCGGCCTTGCATTATTACTTTTATTAACATGGTCTATTTCCACTGCATTAAGTCCGTTCTCGGGGTTAAACTTAATGGTTAGTCGTTTCAATGGTATTTCAGGGGTTCAGACGGGCTTACGTTTCAATGGTTTACACTTTACAATTATAGCTGTTATCGGAATTGGGATTATTTCCATAATAGGATAAGATAAAAATCCAAAACAGTAGGAGCCTTCACAGATATGTGAAGGCTTTTTCGTCATGCAGATTTCATTTTATATAAAACATAGCCAGTAAACAGCTCAAATAAATCAGTGAATTTCTTTGGGTTTTTATTTGTAAGGATTTCAATTCTTTGTAATCTGTATGCCAGGCTGTTTCGATGAATATGAAGTTCCTTTGAAATGGCATTCATATCACCGCTATTTGTAATATAGCTAATCAGTGTTTCTATTAATTCGCGTCCTTTTGGATTTTCTTCAAGCTCTTGATAAAACTTTTTCATTTCATTAAGTGAATTGTCTTTATTCGTTAAGTAATCAATGAATTTTAGACTCTTATAATCACAGTGTATTTGATTCATTCCTAGTTTTTCTGCAATTTCAATTGCTCTTTTCGCTTCATGAACGGACGTAGCCACGTGCGTATAAGGATTTCCAATCCCAATTTTATATTCAACGTTTTCTAAACTCTTTTCAATCCTTTTAATGATTTCACTCTGGTATGGAACAATAAATAGAGTGAGATTAGGATTAAGACGAAAGATAAATTCCTGATCGAGAAGAGGGATATTTTTATTTGCATTGCTTTTAACAACGATGGCTTTTCGCTCGATAGTAAGATCAATTCCAAAGACCTCACCGTTATTAACAAAGGATTTATCGTAAACTTCAGTCCGAAAAACCCACTGATATAAAAACTCTTCCTTCATTTGTTCCTTAATTCGGCGTTCTCTAAATAAAAACTCTTGATTAATAAGTAGTTCAGCTGTGACTCTTACTAATTCCGCAAAGGGACTCACAACTTGAGGGTCACCGCTAATGCCGATAACACCGATAATTCTATTTCTAAAATTTATAGGGATATTCACACCAGGTTTTGCTCCGCCTTCAGTATGGTAGATAGAGACAATCGATCCTTGTTCAATCGCTAAGGTAGCACCTTGATGGTAGTTGTCGATTCGATTCTTGTCACCGCTTCCAATAATCCTTCCGATATCATCCATTATATTAACGTTATAGGGAATTACCTGCATTACTTTATTCGAGATCTCTTGTGCTAATTCTTTGTTAATTTTCATTTTCGCTGCCTCCCGATTTTGTACCAATTGTTTATTTGCCTAAAAAATGAGAGAAATTATTATCGTTTTGACCGATGATTAATTTGTAAGCTAATTATACAATATATATTGTAAACGGTTCCTGAAAAACGAAAAAAACTTTAAAATCAAGGAAAAAGCGTAACAAAATGTTCACTTGATTAAAATTGGGATTTCTGTTATTGAAATGACCTGTAAAATCAATTTTGTTCAAATGCACAAAAAGATAATAAGGATTTTTATCGAAATGAATGAAGATATTTTCTTTTAAACCGTTTACGATAGATGTATGAAGAGGGTCGACAAAATAAGAGATAAAGAAATTTTCAAAAGATCCAATTCATCAACATTCTTCAATTTGTAACAAGTTTCACGGGTGGTTACTCAAAAAAAGATTATTATTAGATTGTTAACTTGGAAATAGTGAAAATCAAGAAATAGTAATCTTTTAAAAAAAACAATCATGTGAAAAGTTTCACAAATCAGTCACAATGACTCACTAGTATTCTTAGGAAATATAGGGAGATCAAGAAGGAGGCAGTCATGTTTAAGCCAAGAGGAGTCATACCAGCATTAGTAACACCTTTAGACAAGAATGGAAACTTAATGGAGGATGCACTAAGAAAAGTAATTGATTACACCATCTCTGGTGGTGTTCATGGATTATTTATTTTAGGAAGCAGCGGTGAGATCTACGGATTAACAGCAGAACAAAAACGCCGTGTGGTAGAAGTTACAGTTGATCACACAGCAGGAAGAGTACCAGTTTACTGTGGTGCAAGTGAAATTACCACTCGCGACTGTATCCAAACAGCGCAAATGGTTGAAGAGGTTGGAGGGGTTGCAGCATTATCTGTTCTGACACCTTATTTCATGTCACCAACACAAAGTGAGCTGGCAGACCATTTTAAAGCGATTGCAAATTCTACTAAATTACCAATTATCCTTTATGGAAATGAAGCGCGCACACAGGTGAAAATTGAGGTTAAGACTTGTGAAGAACTTAGTAAAGTGGCCAATATTATCGGAATCAAAGACAGCAGCGGTGATATGACAAGAATGGCCGAGTACCTTCGGGTAACTGACCGTGAAACATTCTCCGTACTTGCTGGAAGAGACACCTTAATTTATGCAGGTTTATGCCACGGAGGATCTGGTGCGATTGCCTCCACTGGTAACATTGCTCCAAAGCTAGTTTCTGAGATTTACAACACGTTTGCAGCAGGAGACCTTCAAAAGTCACTTGAATTACAATTAAAACTTGCTCCATTAAGACTTGCGGTGGATAAAGCAACTTTCCCTGTTGTCTTAAAAGAAGGTTTAAGAATGGTAGGAATTGATGTAGGTTATGCTTTAGCACCTGCGTCTGAGATGAGCCCTGAAAGTAGAGAGTTATTAGCAAATGTATTAAAGGATCTAGAATTGTATCAAATCTATTAAAAAATTATCTCCCTTTGGAAGGAAGAAACAACTATGCCATTATTATATGTCGCTTTAGGTGTTGCGTTAATTCTTGTTTTGATGATTCCTTTAAAAATGAATGGTTTTGTTGCATTATTATTGGCTGCTTTATTTGTTGGTTTACTGCAAGGGATGGATGTTAATACGCTTCTCGAAACAATTGTCAGTGGTATTGGCGGACAAGTCGATGATTTAATCTTGATCTTAGGTTTCGGTGCGATGTTGGGAACGGTAATGGCTGAAGCTGGAGCCGCTCAACGAATTGCTAACACCTTGATTGACAAAATGGGTGTGAAACGAGTTCAAGTTGCTATGTTACTTGCAGCTTATATCCTTGGTATCACAATGTTCTTTGAAGTTGCTTTTGTTTTATTGATTCCGTTAGTTTTCACAATTGTACGTCAGACAAAAATGAATTTGCTTTGGGTGGCATTACCAACAGTTGTAGGATTATCAACAACGCATAGCTTCTTACCACCACATCCAGGACCAGCAGCTGTAGCAGGTGTTTTTGGAGCAAGTCAGGGTGTAACACTATTATATGGTCTGATCATAGCAATCCCTGTAGGATTCTTTATCGCCTTAATGTGGCCAAAAATTCCATTTATTAAAAAGTTAAACCCTTCTATTCCTGAAGGACTAGGAACATCAAAAATCTTTAAAGAAGAAGAAATGCCAAGCTTTTTAGCAAGTATTTCTTCAGCGCTTATTCCTGTAGTTCTTATGGCAGTATTAGCAGTAACTGAGATCACTTTACCAGAAGATAACTCTTTGAGACATTATATGGAATTCTTTGGATCAGCACCAATCGCATTAATGATTTCCTTATTGATTTCCTTCTATATCCTTGGACCTAAAATTGGACGCCCGCTTTCAGATGTTATGAAGTCATGTTCAAACGCGATTAAGCCAATGGGTATGATCATCTTAGTTATCGGTGCCGGTGGTGCATTCAAGCAAGTTTTAGTAGATAGTGGTGTGGCCGATTATATTCAAGAATTAACAAGTGGCTGGGATATTTCACCGATTGTCCTTGCTTGGTTGATCGCTGTAATCTTGCGTATCGCATTAGGTTCAGCAACTGTAGCGGTTATGACTGCAGCAGGTATTGTCCTTCCGATTGCACAAGCTTCTGGAATTAGCATGGAATTAATGGTTCTTGCCGTAACAAGCGGAAGTGTAGCATTCTCACACGTAAATGACCCTGGTTTCTGGATGTACAAAGAATATCTCAATTTATCAGTTGCCGAAGCATTAAAAACTAGAACAACATATACAACAGCACTATCTATTCTTGGATTAATTGGAGTATTAATTCTTAATATGTTTTTATAATTAGTATTTTTTGAGAATTGGGGCAGTAAATTCCCTGCCCCAAGGATAAATTTGACCTTGGTAAATAAGAGTTTTACATCCAGTATTACTCTTAATAAATAAAAATTTCTGTAGGAGTGAATATTATTATGATGAAAATTGGATTTATTGGATTAGGAATTATGGGTAAGCCTATGAGCAAAAACTTGATCAAGGCTGGATATCAACTGATTGTTAGTGATTTTAATAAAAATGCAGTGAGTGAGCTTCAACAATTAGGTGCAGAAGTAGCAGAAACGCCAAAAGAGATCGCAGAAAAGTCTGATATCGTCATCACTATGCTGCCAAACTCTCCAAATGTGAAACAAGTTGCATTAGGTGAAAATGGATTAATTGAAGGTGCACATGAAGGATTAGTTTATATCGACATGAGTTCCATCGCACCAGCTGCTTCACAAGAAGTGTATAAAGTGTTGATTGAAAAAGGCGTAGACATGGTAGACGCACCGGTTAGCGGTGGAGAGCCAAAAGCAATTGATGGAACAATTTCTGTAATGGTCGGCGGTAAGAAAGAAGTATTTGAAAAAGTTAAACCAGTTTTAGAAGCTATGGCAGGTTCAGTTGTTCTAGTTGGCGAAATTGGAGCTGGTAATGTTACAAAATTAGCCAACCAAGTTATCGTTGCGTTAAACATTGCAGCTGTCTCAGAAGCATTTGTACTATCACAAAAAGCCGGCGTAAATCCAGAAGCAGTATTTGAAGCAATCCGCGGCGGATTAGCTGGAAGCACAGTCCTTGAAGCAAAAGCACCAATGATGTTAGAACGTAACTTCAACCCAGGATTCCGTATCAACCTGCACATTAAAGATTTAACAAATGCAATGGAAGCAGGTCATGAAGTAGGAGCACCACTACCATTAACATCAGCAGTTTTAGAGATGATGTACGGATTAAAAGTTGATGGTCATGAGTTTGACGACCATAGCAGTCTTTTAAAATATTATGAAAAACTAGCAAATACAGAAGTATCACGCTAATTCGCCTGAATAATCATAGAGAACGGAGCGAAATGGAAAGTCCTTCGTTCTCTCTAACTGAATGATAGATTAACTAAAAAACAATCGATAGGAGCAATCCCAATGAATACTGTAGAGACTTTAGTTAATGTTACCCCTGTTGTTACCGAAATGACTGTAATCCCTGTAGCTGGCCGTGACAGTATGCTTCTTAACCTTAGTGGTGCACATGGTGCATATTTTACAAGAAATATTTTAATTCTAAAAGATAGCAATGGAAATACCGGTGTTGGAGAAGTACCAGGTGGTGAAGGGATTCGTAAAACGTTAGAAGATGCGATTCCATTGGTAGTGGGTTCTTCAATTGGTAATTATAACAATATCTTAAATACTGTTAGAAAAACATTTGAAGGACGTGACGTTGGCGGCCGTGGATTACAAACCTTTGATTTAAGGATTACGATCCATGCTGTAACAGCAATTGAAGCAGCATTACTTGATCTTTTAGGTAAGCATTTAAATGTACCAGTAGCTGCATTATTAGGCGAAGGTCAACAGCGTGATAAAGTTAAAACATTAGGATACTTGTTCTATATTGGCGACCGAAATAAAACGGATTTACCTTACTTCAGCAACCCAGAGGCAGAGGAAGAATGGTACCGTATCCGTCATGAAGAAGCGTTAACACCAGAAGCGGTTGTACGTCTTGCGGAAGCTTCCCATGCAAAATATGGCTTTAATGATTTTAAACTTAAAGGCGGCGTTCTTGAAGGCAAGGAAGAAATTAAAGCCATTAAAGCATTAAAAGAAAGATTCCCAGATGCTAGAATTACCCTTGATCCAAATGGTGCTTGGTCATTAAAAGAAGCAGTTGAGCTTTGTAAAGATATGCATGGAATCCTTGCTTATGCAGAAGATCCATGTGGTGCTGAAAATGGCTATTCTGGTCGTGAAATTATGGCTGAATTTAGAAGACAAACAGGTCTTCCGACTGCAACAAATATGATTGCAACGGATTGGAGACAAATGGGTCATACCATTTCCTTACAGTCTGTTGATATTCCATTAGCTGACCCACATTTCTGGACTATGCAGGGTTCTGTACGTGTAGCTCAAATGTGTAATGAATGGGGATTAACTTGGGGCTCACACTCCAATAACCATTTTGATATTTCACTTGCGATGTTTACACATGTGGCAGCTGCTGCACCAGGTGAAATTGCACCAATCGATACACACTGGATTTGGCAAGAAGGTACAGAGCGCTTAACAAAGGAGCCCTTCCAAATTGTAGATGGTGACTTAACTATACCTAATAAACCAGGTCTTGGTGTTGAGATTGATATGGATCAAATTATGAAAGCACATGAAATGTACAACAATATGGGACTAGGATCTCGTGATGACGCTGTGGGAATGCAATTCTTGATCCCTAACTGGAAATTTGATAACAAACGTCCTTGCTTAGTGAGATAAATAGTAGTAGGGTGGCTAAAAAGGTCACCCTATCTTTCACCAATTTTATGGGTTTATCAGTTAATAAATGGAAAATTTTTTCTACTTTAAATGTAAAGGACAGATTATTATGAAGTTTGTTTTAGCGCCTGATTCATTTAAGGAGAGTATGTCTGCAAAAAAGCTGCTCTTGCAATGGAAAAAGGTATTCGTTCTATTTTTCCAGAAGCAGATTGTGTGATTGTTCCTATGGCAGACGGTGGTGAGGGGACGGTTGAATCACTCGTTAGTATGACGAATGGTGAAATGGTCAATGTTGAAGTCATTGGTCCGCTAGGTGAGAAGGTTTTAGCAGAATATGGTCTATTAGGTGAAGGTCAAACAGCTGTGATTGAAATGGCAAGTGCAAGTGGAATAGAATTAATCAAACCAGAAGACCGTAATCCATTAGTGACTACTACTTTTGGAACGGGTCAATTAATAAAGCATGCTCTTGATATGGGTGTAAGTCGTATTTTAATCGGAATTGGCGGAAGTGCAACGAATGATGGAGGGACTGGAATGCTTCAGGCACTTGGTGTTTCTTTTAAAGATAAGAATAACCAGGAACTTCCATTTGGTGGTGGTGCATTAAACCAATTAGCTTCGATTGATTTAAGCGGGTTAGACAGCAGAATTGAGAATGTCAAAATTGATGTTGCTTGTGATGTAACGAACCCTCTAATTGGAGAGAATGGGGCATCTGCCATATTTGGCCCACAAAAAGGGGCAACTCCTGAAGTGGTTAAACTTTTGGATGAAAATTTAGCACATTATGCTGAGGTAATTAAACGAGAATTGGGTAAGGACATTGCACATACAGAAGGTGCTGGTGCCGCTGGTGGTCTTGGCACAGGATTAATGGCATTTTTAAATGCGCATCTAGAAAAAGGCGTGGACTTAGTCATTGAATATACTGGTCTTGAGGATAGAATAAAAGGCGCGGATTATGTTTTTACTGGGGAAGGCAGCATTGATGGGCAAACGTTATTTGGAAAGACACCTTTTGGGGTGGCATCAATTGCGAAGAAGTATTCAATCCCAGTGATCGCATTTGCTGGCAGAATTGGAAATGGTGTAGAACCGCTATACGACCACGGATTTACTTCGATTGTTGGGATATTGAAAGGTTGTTCTTCTTTAGATGAGGCATTGAAATCCGGTGAAGCCAATTTAGCATTTGCAGCGGAAAATATCTGTCGCGTATTAAAAATATAATGATTGAACATGCTGTCGAGTGATATCGGCAGTTTTTTTATGTTGATTTTGTGAATGGATATCGTGATAAAAGGTAAGTTTGTTAAAATGATAGTATTAAGGAGGAATGTCCAATGAAAAGATGCGGCTGGGTAAATCAGGATCCACTTTATATTGATTATCATGATCATGAATGGGGAGTGCCTGTTTACGATGATCGATTGCTATTTGAATATTTGAACTTAGAGGGGGCACAAGCAGGCTTAAGCTGGTACACAATACTGAAAAAGAGAGAAAATTATCGCAAGGCATTTGATTATTTTGACCCCAGGATCATCATTTCCTACGATGAAAAGAAAATCGAAGAACTTTTACAGAATGAAGGGATTGTACGAAATAAACTCAAAGTCAATGCCGTAATTACAAATGCGAAGGCGTTTTTGAAG
Source organism: Neobacillus canaveralius (assembly GCF_047237705.1). Lineage (NCBI taxonomy): Bacteria > Bacillati > Bacillota > Bacilli > Caryophanales > Bacillaceae > Neobacillus > Neobacillus canaveralius. The sequence continues at coordinate 2,969,428 of NZ_JBDFLL010000001.1, forward strand.
TTGAAGGAAGAATTTGGTTCCTTTAGTGAGTATATCTGGTCTTTTGTAGACGGTAAGCCAATTATCAATCACTTTAAAGATTTATCAGAAGTTCCCGCTACAACCGAAATAAGTGATCGGTTAAGTAAGGATTTAAAAAAGCGCGGCTTTAAATTTGTTGGATCGACGATTTGTTATGCTTTTATGCAAGCAACAGGGATGGTAAATGATCATGTAGAATCATGTTTTTGCTACCATGAAAGCCAGGAAAAAAATACATAAGTCAATCTGTTCTCTATATTGAATGGAATGTCATACTAATTTCATTTTTAACAAGTTTTAATCACTTACTCTGCTGATTTTATATATTATATTGTTCTTAATAACAAACAAAACCGTGAATCTTCATTCAAATTGCTTTGAAACTAATTTGAATGAAGAACGTCTAATATGATGAATCCAATTTCAGGAAATTATTTAAGGGAAATTGCAGGAATTGTGTGTCTGAAAGCGGAATAGATTAGAAGAATGAGAGCAAAATCCTTTATCTGAATATTCGGAAGTGCTCCGTGAGGAATGGCGAGATTTGGGGAAAAGAGGAGAAGTTATAAATGTCTATACGGACCTGGGCGATTTCATTCATATTAGTTGGCAGTTTACTAGGGTTAGCAGGTTGTGCGGAAAAAACAAATGGCAATGAAGCGGAACTGGAAAACAAAGTAACAGAACTTGAAAAGAAGCTTGAAGAGCAAAAGGCTGCAGAAGAAGCGGCTAGGAAAGCGGCGGAAGAAGCCGAAGCAAAAAGAAAAGCTGAGGAAGAGGCTAATAAGCCTAAAGTGGTTAATGTAGTGGATCCAACTACAAAAAACATTATTAAAAGCCTCATTCCAGTCGATATGGGATATGGAACTGATAATGAAAAATATAAGCAGGAGCTTGAAAACTGGGCTAAGGATTTAGCAAGAGGAACAGATACAACTCCTGGGTATGACACGAAGATGATGCTGGATAAAATTGATGCTAATGGTCAGGTCATTAAAGGAAAAGCAAGAGTCATTCTTGAAGAGGCAGAACTAGTGAATAAAATTATCGAGGCTTCCGTTAAGGGAGGAGATGTTTTTCTTCCTATCTATGTGACCGAAAGCGGCTATAAGCCTGAGGATGCTGCCCATTTATCTGAAGTGGTCGTGGCGACATATACAACAAAATTTAATCCAAGTATAACAGGAAGAAATAAAAACATTGAATTGTCTGCACAGGCAATTGATAATGTGATTGTTGGAACAGGAGATATCTTCTCTTTTAATTATACTGTTGGACCGAGTGACGAAGCACATGGATACCAGCCGGCACAAGAAATCGTAAATAAGGAATTGGTTATGGGAATTGGCGGCGGTATTTGTCAAACCTCCTCTACCTTGTTTAATGCAGTTGATCAATTAGCTATCGAATATGTGGAATGGCACCATCATTCCTTGACAGTGGGGTATGTACCTTCAGGTCGCGATGCAACAGTTTCATATGGAGGTAAAGATTTTCAATTTAAGAATACAGCGGGTGTACCGTTATTGGTTAAAGCGACTTATAATCCAAATGGTACCTTAACCGTTGAGATGAGAACCTCAGCGGCATATCAAGCCTTACTTCAAAAGCGATAAATTTTAATAAGCATAAAAAAACACGATGAAGCTTTTCCTCTTCATCGTGTTTTTTATGGATTATTCTAAGCCCTCAATAACAATCTCCTTGGCAGGAAGGAAGTCTTCATCCGTATCCAAATAGGTTACGTTTACGCTGTCTCCTTCTTTTAGATAAATGATCAATGGTTCTTTTTCAGAGGATAGGATATAACTTTTCTTATTATCTAAAAGGAATGAAACAACAGTGAAGTCGCCTGATTTTTCTTTATATACACGGAGAACGGTCCCTGTAATCTGTTTTTCATCCGCCTTCGAACTGCCATCCACTGAACCGCCGCCTCGTTGGAGAGCGGTTTTATATTGTTTTAGAGCTTCGTTTGGAGTAACACCAAACACGGAAATTTCCGGATTAGCGGCGGATACGATAAAGTAATTCTGTAAAAATCCATTCGAATCCAGAACTGGTGTCAGCCAGCTTGCTTCTCCGTAGAAGTTATAAATGACAGGCATTTCCCCATGCCATTTCTTTTCAATAAATTTCTTTTCAATAATTTGCAGTGCCCCTTGTGAATCCATATAAGATTCTTCTGGATTACCTGTGTAATAGGTTGCTTCCCCTGTACGCGAGTTGGTCAATGAGTAACCAAGCATGGAATCGACACCTTCTTTAGGTGAGGTAAAATCAGTGAAATAATACATAACCCCTTTTTGATCAAAAATTGGACTTACATTTGCCTCTGTTCCTTCATCAGAAGGAAGTTTGACATCTGACTTTCCAAAGAGGCTATTCCAAAATCCATGAACATAATTTCCGAAATAGCTGTTTTGCATGCTGACAATTTCAGGTGATACTGCACCATCAATAAAATCAGGAACAGTTGATAGAGTATATGACTTTGTGTCGCCATTTTTCGAATCTACTACGACTACACCTTTAACGTCAAAGCCATTTCGTGCTGAAATAAATTGACCGTACGAGCGGATGTAATAGGGTTTCCCATCATCATCAATTTCTAATTGAACATCACCGTAGAAAATATGTTTCGGGAATTGCATCCGAATATGTCGTTCTACATCTTTATTAAAATAGGAAGAAGGTGTATAAATCATGTCTGACTTGATAAATTTTGGATTATCAGAAGAATCAGTGGCGCTTAAGGTAAAGTAACCAGGCGTTTCTTTTCCTTTCCACCATTTGAAAAACCCAGAAAACTCAACAGGTGCAATATAAACATAATCTCCATTGACTTTTTGAATTTGAAGATTTCCCAGTTCATAATAGCTTGTATTTGGCACTTGACCAAAAGCTTTTTTCATTTTATTACGGGCAAACTCCGGTGGTACACTAGCAGGTGTTTCTTTTTCATCAAAAGATTTAATCTCTACTTTTTGGTCCATCTTTGCAATCTCATATTTTTCATCCGCGTTAAAGAGAAAGGCTGTGAGAAAGTAAATTCCAAGGATTAGACTTGCTGCAAAGAGCAGTGCTTTCACTTTCCTTTCCGCTCCAGTAGCAATGAGTGCACCTAAAGCAGTAATAATAATGGCAAGTCCCCATAAAGAGGAGAGGTTTCGGTCATAATTCGTAAAATAATAGTAAGCAAAGGCAGAAGGAATCAAAATAAAGATCAAAGCGATAATAGCTCCCGGAATTAACCTTCTAGCCCCGCTTGGACTCTTTTTATTACTTTTCGTATTGGTGGACGTATCAACCCTATAAATCGGAATAAGAACAAGAGCAGATACAATCGCAATAATCAATGAAAATAAAAACATATTCCCCATAACTAATTCCCCTTTTTAATCAAATTCTATATAACTTGATTCTATTTATATACGATTAGCTAGGAAGAAAGTTTCAATAATAGCTTTTTTGAAATGGTCAATTTTGCATAAACTTTGTTTTTAAGCAAAAAATACCAAAGCTTCTATAGAAAAAACAAGGAGGAATTATATGCAATGGCTCTATAAATTGCTTATATCATTGCTTACAATCAGTTTAATTGGTTGTGCAGGTAATCAAAATGCTACAGATGGAAACCAAGCAAATAATTTAAATTCAAAACAAGCAGCCAACCATTCTAACAATTTAAATCCTATGGCTACCTCGCAAAACAATAAAGGTAATGTTGGCACCATAACTAAAAATTCTTTAGGAAATGATCAAGGCTTGTCAGAAGAATATCATGGCCATCTTTCTAATCGTCCGGAAACAAAACTGAAAAAGGAAAACCCCCCTGCTGCGAATAATCGTTATATTCAAGTTCAACTTTTGGGGATTAATGATTTACACGGACAAATAAATGTAACGCGTAATGTTGGTGGAAAACCGGCAGGCAGAGTAGATTACTTAGCAGCTTATTTAAAACAAAGGGAAGCAGAAAATAAGAACACGCTCCTTGTACAAGCTGGGGATATGGTAGGGGCAAGTCCGCCAGCTTCAGCACTCTTACAGGATGAGCCTGCAATCGAGATATTGAACAAACTAGGATTCGATATTGGAACAGTAGGCAATCATGAATTTGATGAGGGAGTAAAAGAACTACTTCGTCTTATTAATGGCGGGACTCATGAAGAAACAGGCAATTTTGCTGGAGCCGATTTCCCTTGGGTGGCAGCGAATGTCATTGATCAAAAAACTGGAGAATCCATTTTACCGCCTTATAAAATTTTAAAAGTAAATGGGATGGAAATTGGATTTATCGGGGTCGTAACTACGGAGACACCGACAATCGTAGTCCCAAGCGGAGTGGAAGGCTTAACCTTCTCTGACGAAGTGGAGGCTATTAATCGTAATGTAGCAGAATTGAAAAAGCAAGGAGTTCGATCAATCGTTGTCTTGGCACACAATCCAGGTACATCAGGTGTGAATGGTGAAAATCCAACTGGCATGCTTGTCGATATCGCCAATAAGGTTGACGACGAAGTGGATATTATTTTTGGCGGACATAATCATGCTTATATGAATGCAACAATTGACAATAAGCTAGTAGTTCAATCCTATTCTTATGGTACTGCATTTTCTGATGTCGATATTGAGATTGACCCGAAAACGAAAGATATCGTTACTAAGAGGGCAGAAATCGTAACAACGTTTCAAGAAGGTATAAAACCGGACCCAGAAATAGCTGGGATGGTAGCGAAATACGAAGCTACGGTTGAACCGATAGTAAATAGGATAATTGGCTCAACGTCGGTTAATTTAACAGCGCTCCGCAATGATAACGGAGAATCTATCCTTGGAGACTTAATAGCTGACGCGCAAAGGCAAGCCTTAAATACAGACATAGCGTTTATGAATCCGGGCGGTATTCGAGCCGATATTAATCCAGGGGACATTACGTGGGGGGAAATTTACACCGTTCAGCCATTTAATAATGATATGGTTAAAATGACCATGACAGGACAGCAAATACGCGATGTTCTTAATCAACAGTGGGGCACTAAAACAACGATGCTTCAAATTTCTGGATTCACATACACATGGGATGAAAATGCTCCGAATGGGCAAAGGGTTGTAAATATCCTACTTCCTGATGGTACTCAATTGGATCCGAATAAAACCTATACTGTAGCGGCAAATATCTTCCTCGCAGGTGGAGGAGATGGTTTCACAGTATTTACGAAAGCGCAAAATAAAGTGATAGGACCAGTTGACTTAGACGTACTCGTAGACTTTATCGCTGCTCAACCAAAACCGTTCACTTATGAAATGGATAACAGAATTCAAAAGGTTAGGTATTAGAGGAGATAAACCATATTGTTTTTTTATAATGGCTCTGTAAAGAAATAATTTTTCTTTCGTAAATCCTTATGAAGGACTAAACTCGATGAGGAATCTACTGTTTAGTCTTTCATCAACCTTATGAAGGACAAATCGCACTGGGTTTTCTCTTGATTAGTCTTTCATCAACCTTATGAAGGACAAATCTTACAGGGAATTCTCTTGATTTGTCTTTCATCATGCATATGAAGGACAGATCTCATTGGGAATTCTACTGATTGTCGAGAAAGGGTATTCCTCTCGGCAATTTGTTGTTTTTCGCTGAATCTGACCTAACGATTATTCCTTAAATCTTGTACGTGCTACGATTTAAGGACAAATGTACGCGGTGCCAAGGAAGATTTGTCCTTAATCGGTGGTCTTGAGGACAAATCGTATGCGCATCAAAGGAGGATTAGTCCTTAATCCGGGGTCTTGAGGACAAATCGTATGCGCATCAAAGGAGGGTTAGTCCTTAATCCGGGGTCTTGCCCCACATACTAAAGACGGTGCATTTCCTAAAGTTATAAAAAAAGTAAAGGCTGTCGAACATACTCGACAGCCTGAAAAGCACCCTCTGAACATGATTCAGAGGGTGCTTATACTCTTATTCGGGCTTTTTGTTTTCTTCAGTAGAGCTTCTTACATCTTGCCTGACTGGAGTCAGCTCTTTTGAAGCTTCTGTTTGGTATTGTAGGGGCCTTGTTTGTTGTTGTCTGCCTTTGTTTGGAAGAACATTATTTGCAACATATTTATGGAACATATACTCAAATAATGCAACACCAAGTGCAGCAATTAAAGACATTAAAAAATGGCTGTCCCCATAGGTTAGATTTTCACTCATTATCCAGATAATGAATAACGCTAATCCAAAATCCGCTATCGTTGCTATGGTATTATTTGTCTTTGGTAAAATCAATAGATCTCCGATGAGATAGGCTGCGACACCAAGAACAAGTGTGATAAGAAAGATGTTGCTGAATGCCATGTCAAATAATAAACCGAGGATAAGCGACAGGAGGACAAGACTTGAAACAAATTTAATGGCTAAAGCTTTTACATGCTTCATCTTAACACCTCCTTAAAAAAATATTGTGTATAAATTTTTTATTTATTATTCATTACCATCTATCATGAATAAAAAAGTGCCAAGCACTGATCTCACAATAAAAAAGTGCCAAGCACTGATCTCACAATGAGAAGGTGCCTGGCACTTGATTACTCGTATGACTTTTCTAATTCATCTATTAGCGAACCTACATAAGCCACTGCTTTTTGAACTGGCGCTGGTGTCGACATATCTACACCAGCATGTTTTAAAAGCTCTAGTGGTTTCATTGTTCCACCTGCACGAAGGACTTCCAGCCAGGTGTCAACAACAGGCTGACCATGTTCTTGTATCAATTGCGCCACAGCAGTAGAGGCAGTTAAACCAGCAGAATAGGTGTATGGATATAAGCCCATATAATAGTGAGGTTGGCGCATCCAGGTTAGGCTTGCACCTTCATCGATTTCCACCGTATCTCCCCAGAATTCTGTGAGTACGGCTCTGGTCACTTCAGATAGTGTATTGGCAGTAAGTGCTTTCCCGTTTTCTGCTAACGCATAAACCCTGCGTTGATATTCAGCCTCCAGTAAATGAGTAACAAAATTATGATAATACGTTCCGAGCAACTGAAGGACTACCCAACGACGCATTTGTTTATCTTCATTTTTTGCTAACAGGTGCTGTCCTAATAAAAGCTCATTCATCGTTGATGGAGCTTCTATAAAGTACAGGGAAGGGCGGACATTCATAATTCTTTGATGCTTGTTTGCTAAGTAAAAGTGACCTGCGTGGCCGAATTCATGTGCTAGGGTGAAGCAGCCTGGCATATTATCCTGCCATGTAACTAAAATATATGGGTGTGCACCATATGGGCTTGAACAGAAGGCACCTGTCGATTTTCCAATATTATCGGCAAGATCAACCCAACGGTCCTTAAAGCCTTTTTCAATGATTTCACTATACTCTGGTCCCATTACCTTCAACGATTCCAGGATAAGTTGACTTGCCTCTTCGTAGGTTGTTTCTGGATTAAAATCAGGATCCAATGGTGCTTTTAAATCACAGAACTTCATGCCATCAAGGCCTAAAGCCTTTTTCTTAAGCTTAGCAAACCGGCGCATATGAGGGGCGAGCTCTTTAAAGATAATATCGATCTGATTGTTGTACATTTCAAGTGTTACTTGCTGTGGTTCTAAAAGCATTTGTTCAACTGACTGATAATTTCTTAAACGTGAAAGAGTCACTTGCTTCTTTACTTCAGCAGAATAGGCAGCTGCGATTGTGTTTTTGTATTGTTTAAGAGTTGAAACGAAAGAGTCATAGGCCTTTCTACGAATTTCTGTATCTGCTGAGAACTCATAGCGGTTTTCAAATAAGGCAAAAGAAACAGGTAATTCATTCTCTTCACTATCAGCAATAGGGGAAAAGTCCATGTCTGCTAATTTAGCCATATTATATATAGTATAAGGGGCACCATGTACTTCACCCAAAGCTGCTAATACTTCTTCTGTTTCAGGTGAAAGCCGATGTTTTTTTGTTTCAAGCAGCTCCAGTAAATCTTTTCGGAATGGTTGAAGTTCAAAATTCTCTTGTAAATATTTCTCTACAGTACCTTCTTCAAGTGAAAGGATTTCAGAATTTATAAATGATAATGCAGCAGTGATTTTTGTCCGTAGAGCAGCTAATTTGGCAGTATTAGCCTGGTTGAGGGAATCTGTCCCATCAGCGGAGTGCTTTAAGCTTGCATATGTTGCTGCTTTGACCATTTTCATTAATAGTTGTTCTTCCGCAATCAAGCATGCTGATAACTCATTTGACTAGTATGTAACGTACCTTTAAAGACTTCAATCTTCGCAGTATCATTTTCAATCAGTGCAAGTTCAGCTTCCCATGCCTGATCTGACACAAATAAATCATCAAGATTCCATGTTAACTCTTCAGGAACTTCTGATCGGGTTAACCGCTTTGCTACTGTTTTTTCCATTTTTTCTCCTCCTCTAAAAACCTTCGTGTTCCTAAGTAATATCATATATTATTTGAATATTAAAGCAAATAAAAAGATGAGTCGAACGATTACGTTTCGACTCATCTTTTTCACCACTCTCGGGGTTCGTAATTGAGATCACTAAATAATTGATTTTTTTCTTTCTTCGTTAAATCCCTCCATTGACCAACAGGGAGATTTCCTAAGTTAATATTCATAATTCGAATCCGCTGAAGACGAACAACCGAATATCCGAGAGCAGAGCACATACGACGAATTTGGCGATTCAACCCTTGTGTTAAAATAATCTTAAAAACATACTTGGACAGCTGTTCCACTTTACAGGGCAGGGTTGTTGTATCTAAGATTCTAACTCCTTCTGACATCTTTTTCAAAAAGTCAGATGTAATCGGCTTATCAACCGTAACGATATATTCTTTTTCATGTTTATTTTCCGCACGTAATATTTCGTTGACGATATCTCCGTCATTTGTTAAAAGGATTAAGCCGTCGGAATCTTTATCTAATCTACCAATGTTAAAAATTCGCAGTGGGTGATTCACTAAATCAATAATATTACCTTTTATATGTCTTTCAGTTGTGCTTGTAATTCCAACAGGCTTATTTAAAGCAATATAAACATTATTTTTGGCTACCCGAATGGTTTCACCGTTCACACGAACCACATCACCAGGCTCGACTTGACTGCCGACCTTAGCGACACTCCCATTAATTGTGACTCTTCCTTCCTCTATCCATTTATCTGCACCGCGTCTTGATGTTTTTCCAGACTCGGAAATAAATTTATTTAATCGCAGGTTAAACACATCCTTAATTTGCTCAATATGTTTTTAGAATACTTAACTGCAAGCTGAATTTCAAGGTTAAGCTTCTTTAGTTTTTACCTAATACAACTCTTTTTCGTACTTGTTATAAAGTTCGAGCTGGGGAAAAAGGTTTCTCTAGACCCACTAGAGGTTTTTGTTCAATAATATAAATAGGGATAAGAAGTAGGTGAGGAAAATGTTAGAAGAACAAGGATTTCTTGATTTAAAAAGAGGAGAGCGTGGAGCGATTGTAAGTATTATCGCCTATATTTGTTTGTCTGCATTAAAACTAGCGGTTGGATATATAGCAAATTCTGAGGCGTTGAAAGCAGACGGTTTAAATAATGTAACAGATATCATTGCATCAGTGGCAGTTCTGATAGGTCTAAAATTATCCCAAAGACCTGCGGATGATGATCATCCTTATGGACACTGGAAAGCAGAAACCGTAGCTTCCATGGTCGCTTCCTTTATCATGGCGGCCGTCGGTTTAAAGGTTGCATACGAAGCGATCGTAAGTATTTTTTACGTACAAATAGGAATACCAGATGTTATCTCGGCATGGACGGGGCTTTTTTGTGCGTTCGTGATGTACTGGGTATATCGGTATAATAAAAAACTAGCAACAGACATAAACAGTCAATCGGTCATGGCAGCAGCAAAGGATAATCTCTCTGACGCCTGGGTAAGTGTGGGTACCTTTATTGGTATTATAGGTGCACAATTTGGACTCCCTTGGCTTGATCCTTTGGCAGCAGTAATTGTGGGACTCCTCATTTGTAAAACAGCATGGGACATTTTTAAAGAAGCCTCTCTTTATTTAACGGATGGATTTGATGAAAAAGAAATAGAAGTATATAAACAAACCATCCATCATTGTCAGGGCGTAAAGGGTGTGAAAGAAATTAAAGCTAGAAATTACGGGAATAACGTTGTTGTTGATGTTGTCATTCTCGTAAATTCTACATTAGATGTAAAAAAGGCGCATGATATCGCCACACAAGTTGAAGAGGAGTTAATCAGGACACATAAGGTGTATGACGTACATGTTCACGTAGAACCAAAATAAGACCATACATAAAACAAAAAGGATGGAGATTTTACACTCCATTCCTTTTTGTTATTTCTAGTAATTTTTTCTGCGCATTTTATATACTTGGCCCTGTAGCTTTATATAGCAGAGCCAATTATAATGTCTATTTTTAGTGTTCTTCCTCTTCTTCCAAATGTAGAAAGAATGCAGTTATGATTTGGTTAAGCTGAAGGACCTCTTTTTTCCAGATGTCTGCAGGGTTGTTTTGCAGTGTTTGGAGGGCGCTTTCGATTAGAAATTTTCTTGGTGCCCTCGTATGCATGATTTCTTCTTGGATAAAATCTAACAGTTCGTTATATTTTTCTTGGTCGTTTTTATCTTGAAAGTGTTTTGTGATGCAATTTCTCATAGGACTGACAATTTTGTAAAATTGAACGATTAATTCATGGTTATTATTTTGAAGACCTGGGAGCCATTTTTCTAAAAGCTCAGGGTGGTGCAATTGTTCTTCATTTTCAGCTACTTCGTCAACCATCTTAACTAAACGATTCACACTATATCTGACAACATGGCTAATTTTCTCATTAGAATCTGTAGCTAAGCGATTGTATTGGAGGTTGTGCTGCATGAGTCCCTGAAACATAATGGCACAATCTAATAAGTATGGTTTATTTTTTTCGCCGAAGATATCAATAAACCTGCTAAACATCCATCTTAGTGATCGTAATCGTGCGATGCGGATATATTGTTTCAAATCTGCATCATTTGTTGACATTACTTCCTCGTAAAGAGCAATTAACTTATTTTTTCGATTAGAAATCATTTGCATTTCTAGCTGTTTGATAAAGACCTCGATATCTGAAGGACTTTTGCCAATCAATAAATCGTCTCTTTCCTTTTGGAGTTTTTTGAAGGTTGCCTTATAAATAGCAATTAGTAGCTCGCTCTTTGATGAAAAATATTTGTAAAAGGTTCCTTTTGAGATACCGCTAAAATCTAAAATGTCCTGAATCGATGTAGCTTGGAAACCTTTTTCAATAAATAATTGATGGGCCTTACTTATGACATGCTGTTTTCGATCATTCATTTTATCACCTATAATCCTGAATATACTGACTGTATAAAAATATACTACATTAAAAATTTGGGCATTACAAATCCATAAATTTGTAGTATTTTTTGATTGCAAAAAATGAACCGACGGTATATTATTAATAAAGCGTGAAACAGGAGTATAAAAAAATGAACAAAGAGTTTACACAGGGGGCATAGAACATGGAACACGTAAAAAATGAATCGAAACGTCCCCCATACGGGATTATTGTAATCCTGATGATTGGGGCATTTATTGCTTTTTTAAATAACACCTTACTAAATATTGCACTTCCATCCATAATGGCTGATTTAGAGGTAGATGCTTCAACTGTGCAATGGTTGACTACGGGTTTTATGTTAGTAAATGGTATATTAATACCAACTACAGCATTTTTAATTCAAAAATATTCTGTCCGAAAACTTTTCTTAGTTGCCATGGGCTTATTTACAGCAGGGACCATTCTTGCTGGGTTGGCACATGTATTTCCGGTATTATTAGCAGGCAGGATGACGCAAGCGGCGGGTTCTGCGATTATGATGCCACTTTTAATGAATGTCATGTTAGTAAGCTTCCCTATTGAGAAAAGGGGAGCTGCAATGGGGATTTTTGGATTAGTATTAATGGGGGCACCTGCAATTGGACCAACATTATCAGGGTGGTTAATCGAACACTATGATTGGAGAATGTTGTTCCACTTTGTAACACCAATTGCAGCGATTGTTCTATTAATCGGTTTCTTCTTATTAAAAGATAAAAAAGAAAAAGTTGATATTCGACTTGATTTCTTATCTGTTTTACTTACAAGCGTGGGCTTTGGCGGCTTGCTTTATGGGTTCAGTTCAGCTGGAAAGCAAGGCTGGGACAGTCCACAAGTTTATTTAACGATTGCGATTGGAGCTATTTCATTACTTGTTTCCATCCTACGTCAATTAAAGCAAGATCAGCCTATGCTAAATTATAGGATCTTTAAGTACCCTATGTTTGCTTTATCATCTGTTATCTCTATGGTGCTTACAATGGCAATGTTTTCAGGGATGCTGTTGTTGCCGATTTATGTTCAAACAATACGCGGGATTTCGCCGCTTGACGCAGGGCTAATGATGCTTCCAGGAGCAATACTTATGGCACTCATGTCACCAATTACAGGAAAACTATTCGACAAATTTGGCGGACGCATTTTAGCTATAACTGGTTTAGTTATCACGGTAGTAACCAGCTATCTTTTCAGCCAATTATCACTTGAAACAACGTATACACATTTACTGCTTTTATATTCAGTTCGAATGTTGGGGATGTCGATGGTGATGATGCCAGTTTCTACAAACGGTTTAAACCAACTGCCTGCGCGTTTTTACCCACACGGTACTGCTATGAACAATACACTTCAGCAAGTTTCAGGAGCAATCGGAACAGCATTGTTGGTAACTGTCATGTCAAACCGTGCAGAGTCAAAGGCTAAAGAGTTAGGCGAAGCTGCTATGGCAAACTTGACTGAGCAGCCAACGCAAGCAGCACTAGCTGAAATGAAGCAGCAAATCATGATGAGCGCCACCTTAGACGGCATCAATTTTGCCTTTTTCGTGTCCGTCTTTATTGCTGCTGTTGCCCTTATCCTTGCTTTCTTTATGAAACGTGCGAAACAAGCAGAAGATACTATAGAGGATAATCCAGCAGGAAAAAACGTAGTAAATAAACTAGCTGAAAACTAGTATGATACTTCTCGTCTAAACTCCATGTGAGTTTAGACGTTTTTTATATATTGAAAAATTTGCTTTTTTATTTTACATAACTATATAGTTAAAGTGGGATTGTTTTTATAGGAGGGTATTAAATGGATAACAAATTGAACTCAAATTTTACTGATGCTTATATTGAACGTTGCAGCAAGGAAACAGAAACGATGATTGCCAATGAATCGTCGAATTTTTTAAACCAGCCAATTACATATCTAAAAGAACATAAAAATGAATTTATTTATGTAGAGTCTAAGTTATTTGAAGAAATTGGTATAGAGGGTGTGTCAGTCGAGGTTGATGATGTCTTTGGAACCTATGATGTGATGCTGGGTTTAAAGCTTCAAAAGAAGTTTGAGAAACTATTAAAGGAACAGCTAAATCATTCTTTACATGGTGATGAAGCAAAATTTGATTTAGTGTTTAGTCATGACGATGGTTTATGGGATTTGAACTTCGCATTAAATTACGTAAATGGATATACAGAAAATATTTCCATCCACGAGGCGTTTCAATTAATACACCAGTTTTTAACCACTTTAGTTCATACTGTTAAACAAACAACCAGCTAAAATATGCTGGTTGTTTATTTGTATCTAAGTTACGATATGAGAAAGGGAGGGAGAGTTTTGAGAGTTATATCATTGTGCCCAAGTAATACTGAAATAATGGAATACTTAGGTTTGTATCATCTTTTAGTGGGAGTTGACGATTATTCGGACTGGCCCGCGTCCATTGCCAGTTTACCTAAACTAGGACCTGATTTATCAATAAATATGGACCTTGTTGAAGGACTGAAGCCGGACCTTGTCCTTGCTTCTTTAAGTGTGCCAGGGATGGAAAAGAATGTAGTAGCATTAGTAGAGCGCGGCATCCCTCACATTGTTTTAAACCCTCAGTATTTGACGGACATTGAAGAGGATTTACTCAAAACTGCTGAAGCCTTGAATCAGTTGGAACTTGGCAAGACTGCAGCAAAAGCATTTCGAGATCGGCTAAATGCAGTCAAACAACAAGGCGTAAACACAAACAAGAAGCCTTCTCTTTATTGGGAGTGGTGGCCAAAACCAATCTTTACTCCGGGGAAAATCAATTGGCTTACCGAAATCTCTGAAGCAGCGGGTGCCATCAATGCCTTTCATGACGTGGAATTAGCCAGCGTTCAGACAGATTGGGAGGACGTCCTGAGTAGAAAACCAGATTTTATTTGCCTTGCCTGGGTAGGAGTAAGAAAGGAAAAAGTTCAGAAAAACAATGTTACCAAACGTCCCGGATATGAAACACTTGGTTTTGTTGACGATAACAGAATCCTGATTCTTGAAGAAGAACTATACTGCCGGCCATCCCCAAGGCTTTTGGAGGGGCTTGAGAAACTTTTTGCGTTAATACATTAAAAGAAAACGCTTGGATGCAAGATTCCAAGCGTTACTTTACTTTATACCGCAGAACTGTTTTTAATTTTGAAGGTTCCGACTTTCTTGGATCACTTATGTAGATTTCCCGGTGCCTCTTGTCTATCCTGGTCAGGTTATTGGAGGCACAAAAATCATCCATTTTTGAAAAAGTTATAGGTTCACTATCATAATCTCCGATGTGCATACATTGGACGCACAAGCCCTCTTCAATCGTTTCAAATTTAGCTGACCGTATTAGTACATCTGATACCTTTTTCGCACATACTTCTTTGACAAACGAAAAGAGTTCTGCTGTAACAAAATCAGGCTGGCGAATCATCAACTTATAAACGAGTCTGTTTTTGTCCAGCTGTTCTAATTGTCGCCCTTCTTCATCCAAGTCCCAGACACCTTCTAAAGGGAAAACCGTATATTCGAAATAGCCATCGGGAGTTATACCCTTCTTTGGTAGCATCCTTATCGCATATGATAATGCATATAGTGCCTTCACATTTTCCTTAAAAGCTTCGCCGTTTGGATTGCCTTTCCCTTTTAATGTGAAGTAATGGATTGGAGGAACTGCAATCTTAGCTGGGTGGGAACCAGGCAAATACAAATCTTTCTCTTTTTTTCTCCATTCATATTTCATCGTTCGCTCTCCTTTAAGTGGCCTACATAAAAATGATATAACATTTATTGTGAAAAAACATTTTCATTTCCTCTTTTTATTTGAACCTTTTGTGCATGGTATAATTTCCTTATGAGATTGCTTAAAGTTGAGAGGGGCTTGCTGAAAAATATGGGTGTAAATAAAAAAACAGCACTTGTGCTCGGGGCTACGGGTCTAATCGGAAAAGAATTAGTCAAAATACTGAGTGAAAATGGGCACTATCAAAAAGTACATCTATTGGTTCGCAGACCGATTCAAGTTGAATCTGAAATATGTGAAGTACATATCATTGATTTCGATAAATTAAATCAATACAATGAGTTATTTAAAGTCACAGATGTTTTCTGCTGCTTAGGTACAACCATAAAAGTTGCAAAGACAAAAGAAGCTTTTCGTAAAGTAGATTACCAATATCCTATTGAAGCCGCAAAAATAGCAAAGAAATACGGCGCAAAAAAGTATTTCATTGTCAGTTCTATGGGTGCCGACACTAAGTCATTATTCTTTTATAGTCGAGTAAAAGGGGAAGTAGAGGAAACTCTTATTAATTTAAACATACCTTCACTGCATATTTTCAGACCTTCATTATTGCTGGGGAAGCGGGAAGAGTTCCGGTTGGGAGAGAAATTCGCCGAAAAAGCTAGTGTTGTGTTGAACAAAATCATGATAGGTCCACTGCGTCCGTACCGGGGGATACAAGCAAGAAAAGTTGCAGCCGCGATGGCCGTTGTGGCGCAGTCTGATATAAAGGGAAAACATATCTATCTTTCACATGAAATTGATTCAATGGACGGTTTTCAGAATGGAAAAAGCTTTAAGCTACCGTAAAACACTAAGAATATCGAACAATTCAAGTTGCAGAGTGGGTGAAAAAAAGGTAATCAATAAATCGATAAAAAGTGTACCAATTAGGTGCACTTTTTTTGTTGGTCGATTCATTCGGCAATAAATTTAAGAATGTCGAGAACTTATTTGTTAGATTAACTGTCGCTGACTTTTCGATTAACTCTGTTTTTTACGTGAAAATATTGGTTTTTTCGTAAGGTTTCCATTTTATTTTTTTCATAAAGTTCAATTGCTGGTTCGATGTGATTTTACAAAATTTTTTGTTCACATGTGATAAATTGGTAAAAGATTAACATTGGTACAAGAATAACTCTCATTTATCTACTACTATATTCAACGCAATTTCCCTTCAAAACATCATCTAGTAATAAGGATCACCTTTCATGTTTTACCTGAATCGAGTTACCTATTGGATAGTAGAATACGAGCATCATTTTACAGGTTGTATAAATATAATGCAGTTTTATGGTCTGTAAAATTTACAATAGATGCAAAATTTTTCAGTAAAATCACTTTTAAGAAGGAGGGCTTTTTATTGGAAAAAATACAGCGAATCTCCACTATCGATCTAGAACGAAATTTCCAAGAAGTAGAACGTGCACTTACCAATCAAGAAGCGTTGGAAGAATCGAATCGCTGCCTTTATTGCTATGATGCCCCTTGTATTAAGGCATGTCCCACAGGCATCGATATCCCAACTTTTATAAAAAAAATCGCCTCAGGTAATTTACTTGGCTCTGCAAAAACGATTATGACCTCCAATCCAGTTGGAGCAAGCTGCGCGAGAGTATGTCCAACAGAGGAGCTGTGTGAAGGTGCATGCGTCTTAAACCATTCCACAAAACCCATTATGATCGGTAACCTGCAGCGATATGCTACCGATTGGGCGATCAAAAATGAGCAGACTTTGTTTGAGCCTGGAACACCAAATGGTAAATCTGTTGCTGTTGTCGGCGCGGGACCAGCTGGACTTTCAGCGGCTAGAGAACTAGCTCGATTTGGATATAAAGTGACGATATTTGAAGCTGCAGAAAAAGCCGGCGGATTAAATACCTACGGGATTGTCTCTTTCCGTCTTCCGCAATCCATCTCGTATTGGGAGGTGGAACAGGTTGAAAAACTTAATGTAACAATCAAAACCAATACAATTGTTGGTAAAGATGTGTCCGTAAAGGATTTACTTGAAGATTATGATTGTATTGTTTTAGCGGTTGGCATGGCACATGTTCCTCATATAGGTATCGAAGGTGAAGACCTCGATGGAGTCTATGATGCCATTGAGTTTGTTAAGGAAACTAAAAGCGGAAGATTATCAGAGGCTTTTGTTGGAAAGCGTGCAGCTGTCATCGGTGCAGGAAATACAGCCATTGATGGTGCCACCTGTTCCGTACGTTTAGGTGCAGAAAATGTAAAAATATTATACCGTCGAACAGAAGTGGAAATGACAGCCTATGATTTTGAATTTGAATTTGCTAAACAGGACGGTGTAGAATTCCGCTGGTTAACAGCACCTAAGAGAATTATTGGGGATGAGAATGGAAAGGTAACGGGAATTGAATGTATCAAAATGAATCTTGGTGAGCCTGATCAAGATGGACGCAGAAGACCTAATCCAGTTGAAGGATCTGAATATATCATTCCGGTTGACGCTGTTATCAAAGCAATCGGTCAAACAAGACACCTTGAGCTAATTGAGGCACTAGAACTACAGCATAAAAGTGGAGTCGTACAGGTAAATAAAGAAAACTATCAAACTTCCAATCCCAAAATATATGCATGTGGTGATGTTGTTTTTGGAAAAGGCAAAGGTGACGCCATGGTGGTTACCGCTGCACAGCAAGGGAAACTGGCAGCCTATAGCATTCATAAACAAATTACAGCAGTTGGTACTGCAAAATAATTTAAAATTCGTAAGGATATATTTATGTAAGCGTTTTCCTTTGTGAAAGGATGTTTCTATAAAAAAGGGGTGAATTCATATGGCTGATTTGAGTATTAATCTTGCAGGAATAAAATCTCCTAACCCATTTTGGTTAGCTTCTGCACCTCCAACTAATTCAGGGTATCAGGTTCAGCGAGCATTTGAAGCAGGGTGGGGTGGTGCCGTTTGGAAGACATTAGGTGACCCCATCTTAAATGTTACCTCCAGGTTTGCGGCGATAAGTTTTAACGGACAGAGAGTTGTTGGGTTCAATAATATCGAATTGATAACCGACCGGCCTTTAGATGTTAATTTAAAGGAAATCTATGAAACGAAAAAGAGATTTCCAAACCATGCAATTATTGCATCCTTAATGATGGAGCCAAAACAAGAGAAGTGGCATGAACTGGTTAAACGTGTTGAGGATGTTGGGGTGGATGGTCTGGAATTAAACTTTGGCTGCCCGCACGGAATGGCTGAACGAGGAATGGGGTCGGCATCCGGGCAAGTACCAGCACTAGTAGAACGTCAGACGTACTGGGTAAAGGAAGTAGCAAAAACGCCTGTCATCGTAAAACTAACACCAAACATAACGGATATTACAGCTACTGCTGAAGCTGCATGTAACGGCGGAGCCGACGCTATCAGTATGATCAACACCATTAATAGTTTAATGGGAGTAGACCTTGATACATGGAATACCATTCCTCATGTTGCTGGCAAAGGTGCGCATGGCGGCTATTGTGGTCCTGCAGTAAAGCCAATTGCCTTAAATATGGTGGCAGAGTGCGCCAGGCATGCAAATATTAATGTTCCGATTTCGGCTATTGGCGGGATCTCGAACTGGCAGGATGCCGTGGAGTTTATGTTAATGGGCGCAACTGGTGTGCAAATTTGTACCGCTGCTATGCATCATGGATTCCGTATTGTTGAAGATATGATTGAAGGACTCAGTCATTATTTAGATGGCAAGGGTATTGGATCTGTTAGCGAAATCATTGGTAAATCCGTTCCAAAATATTCGGATTGGGGGAATTTGGATCTTAATTATAATATTGTCGCAAAAATCAATACCGAGGTGTGCATCAACTGTAACAAGTGCCATATTGCCTGTGAGGATACCTCCCATCAATGTATTGATAGGTTAACAGACGAGAACGGGAATGGTTATTTGAAAGTTAGAGAAGAGGATTGTGTTGGCTGTAATCTTTGCTCTATTGTCTGCCCTGTTGATGGAGCAATCGATATGGTGGAAGTGCCATATGAATTGCCTCCGATGACCTGGAATGAAAGACAGTCTGCCTTGAGTCTTGCGGCAGAATGTAAGATTGATATTCACAAATAAGAAGGGAGAATTGGTATGAAGAAACTGATTAAAAACGGAACGATTGTAACTGCCTCAGATACCTATACAGCAGAAATATTAATTGAAGACGGAAAAATATCTCAGATTGGCACGAATCTTTCAGCACCGGGAGCAGAAATAATCGACGCCAATGGCTGTCTTGTTATTCCTGGTGGGATTGATCCTCATACACATTTAGATATGCCTTTTGGAGGAACCGTGACAAAGGATGATTTTGAAACAGGAACCATGGCGGCAGCTTTTGGGGGAACAACCACGATAATAGACTTTTGCTTAACGAATAAAGGTGAACCGTTAAAAAATGCAATCAAAACCTGGCATGCAAAATCGAGAGAAAAGGCAGTTATCGACTATGGCTTTCATTTAATGATTGCTGAAATCAATGAAAATGTCTTAAATGAACTTCCTAATGTAATCAATGAAGAAGGTATTACCTCTTTCAAGGTGTTTATGGCCTACAAAAACGTTTTCCAGGCAGACGATGAAACGCTTTTCCGAACCCTTGTTTCAGCCAAAGAACATGGAGCGCTTGTGATGGTCCATGCTGAAAATGGAGATGTCATTGATTATTTAACGAAAAAGGCCATTGCAGAAGGAAACAGAGACCCAATCTATCACGCATTGACAAGACCACCTGAATTAGAGGGAGAGGCAACGGGAAGAGCAGCGAAACTGACCGGACTGGCAAACTCCCAACTATATGTGGTTCACGTTTCTTGTGCAGATGCGGTGGAAAAAATCGCCGAAGCACGCAGCAAGGGCTTTAATGTTTGGGGCGAAACCTGCCCACAATATTTAGTCTTAGATCAAAGTTATTTAGAAAAGCCAAATTTTGAGGGTGCTAAATATGTTTGGTCACCTCCACTACGAGAAAAATGGAACCAAGAGGTGTTGTGGAATGCTTTAAAGAGCGGTCAGCTTCAAACGCTTGGATCTGACCAATGCTCCTTTGACTTTAAAGGACAGAAGGATTTAGGAAGAGATGATTTTACCAAAATTCCAAACGGTGGACCGATAATTGAAGATCGACTATCGATTTTATTCTCTGAGGGGGTGAGGAAGGGACGTATTAGTCTTAATCAGTTTGTTGATTTATCTTCCACTCGAGCGGCTAAATTATTTGGCTTATTCCCGAAAAAAGGAAGTATTGCCGTGGGGGCTGACGCGGATATTGTAATCTTTGATCCACAAGTGGAAAGAGTGATATCTGCTGAAACTCACCATATGGCGGTCGATTACAATGCCTTTGAAGGAATGAAAGTCACTGGAGAGCCAGTATCCGTACTATCACGAGGCGAATTCGTCGTGCGGGATAAGCAGTTCGTCGGCAAACCAGGTTCAGGTCAATATTTAAAGAGAGCCAAATACAGTGTAAACGCACCATTAAACCAAAACGAAACCTTATCCATTTAACAGCATCAGATAAATTACCATTTTCTCCATTCATTGTTGAACGACTCCTGCAATTGCTTGCTATTCCAAGCAATTGCCCCTTTAAATAACGTCTGTTGTTGTCGGTGATGTGAATTTGAACGTATAAATTCTAGTATCTAAACCGAAAAGGAGTGTTCATATGAAAAAAAGCCACTTAAAGTCTTCAGATTTATTACCAATTCAACAAAAAGATAGAAAAGTTACAAAGCTAGGATATTCATTTATGTGGGTAGGGATGGTTGTAGTACTTGCTACCTTTGCCATTGGCGGTGCAGGGGTTCAAAGTCTCTCATTACCACTCGTTATTCTTGCAACCATCATTGGCTCACTCGCCATCGGATTTTTTATATCCTTAATTGCGGATATCGGCATAGAGCATGGCCTGTCATTTCCTGTGTACATGCGAGCCCCATTTGGAACCATTGGAACCCATATTCCTTCGATTACAAGGGGAGTTACCGCGTCTGCCTGGTTTGGGATTAATACCTATTTCGGTGCGACAGCTATGAACGGCATTTTAAATATTTTATTTGGATTTGATAATTGGTTTGTCTGCTTCTTTATTTTTGCAATTGTTCAATTGGTTAATACCGCTCTAGGAATTAAGTCTATTGAGCGATTTGCAGATTTAGCAGCGCCTATCATTATCTTAATCTCCATTTGGATGTATTCTTCACTATCAGACCAAGCACAGGCTGCAGGAAGAGATGTTTGGAGCTGGGTAGAATCACCTGTTACCGGTGGTGCAGCGGTTACCGCTTTTATGGTTGTTATTTTTAGTAACATGGGCTTTTGGGCGACATTGAGTGCAGATATCCCGTCAATTTCGCGATTTATGAAAGCCCCTGTGAACGAAAAGAACTGGTTTAAGAGAAATAAAAGTTCTTTAATCGGAAACCTTATTGCCATGCCATTAACGCAAACCTTCATGATCATCATTGGTGCCGTCTCTTACATTGCGGTACTAAATGCTGATCCCGTGGTGGCACTTCAAGAATCTGCCAGCGGAATTGTCCTTGCGGTTTTACTATTGATGATCGTATTAGCCCAGTGGTCTACGAACACTGCTGCAAATGTTGTGCCAGCTGCAACGATTTTCTCTAATGTAGGCGGACCGAAGTTTCCATTTTGGGCGGGTGTTATTACAGCAGGAATCGTTGGTACGATTGTTCAACCTTGGGAGTTATTTGGCGTCATTATTCCTATTCTTCTAATCGTTGGAGGCGTATTGTCAGCAATCGTTGGTATTCTGTTTGCGGATTATTATTTAATCCGCAAAAGACGAGTAAATGTGCCGGAGTTATACGAAGACCATGGTCAATTTAGATATTGGGGCGGTGTGAATCTTGCAGGTTTAATTGCTTGGATCATCGGCGGGTATATCTCTTATCTTTTCCCGGCATATGGATTTTTAGTAGGGTTCTTACTTGGAGCAGTTATCTATTATGTCCTGGCCAAATACTGGTGGTTTAAGAAGTATCGCCAAGCTGAAATTGAAGATCCGAGTGATGCGAAATATCTGGGAATCTCAGTCGGGCGTGATTGGGTTATTGAGGAAGGTTATGAGTCTGTCATCGAGGAAGCACCTGCTAGTTTAAAATTTGACTAATGAAAATTTCTAAATTATAGGAGGATATGATGTCAGATTATCAACAATATCTTAATGAACGTGATAAGCTTGATTTTTTCATTCAGAAGGGCTTTCGAATTAATGCTGTCCATGAACACTTAGATGGTGCTTCCGTTGAGTTTTACCACCCAAGTAGCAAGGATAAAGAGACATTGCTTATTGGCACGGCAAATGCAAGAAAGTATTTTTCCAGTTTACTTATTAAACAGAATTTAGGCATAAAATGAGAGTAGAAGTATGAAAGGGGATCGGTGCTTAATGCCGTTCCTCTTTTGAAAGCTTTTGTATACAATACAAACATTTTACGATGGAGGGGAATAAATGAGCGTGACAAAAAAGGATACATCCGTTTTACAAAATTTTATTAATGGGGTCTGGGTAAGTTCAAACAGCGGTCAGACACTTAATGTCCCAAATCCAGCGACAAATGAATTACTCACAAAAGTCCCGGTTTCAACAAAAGAAGATGTGAATGATGCAGTTGTGGCTGCAAAGGAAGCTTTTAACAAGTGGAAAAAGGTTCCGGTGCCAAAACGTGCCAGAATCCTCTTTAAGTATCATAGTCTATTAAGTGATAACCATGAAGAATTAGCAAGACTGATTGTTAAAGAAAATGGTAAAGCATTTAAGGAGGCATATGGGGAGGTTCAGCGTGGTATTGAGTGTGTTGAATTTGCCTCTGGAGCACCGACGTTGATGATGGGTGAAACATTATCAGGGATTGCGGAGGAGATTGATTCGGAAATGTTCAGGTATCCTTTAGGGGTTGTTGGGGGAATTACTCCGTTTAACTTTCCGATGATGGTGCCGCTTTGGATGTTCCCTTTAGCGATTGCCTGTGGAAATACCTTTGTGTTAAAGCCGTCTGAACGGACACCGATCTTGGCTAATAGACTAGCAGAGTTGTTTTCTGAAGCGGGGGCTCCTCCTGGAGTATTAAATGTCGTCCATGGTGCACATGATGTCGTAAATGGATTGCTCAATCATAAAGATATCGCGGCAATCTCTTTTGTTGGTTCTCAGCCTGTTGCAAAGTATGTTTACGAACGAGCAGCAGCTAATGGAAAAAGAGTTCAAGCCCTATCCGGAGCGAAAAATCATCACATTGTCATGCCAGATGCAGATTTGGATAAGGCGGTCCAGCATATTATTTCCTCAACGTTTGGAAGCGCGGGGCAGCGCTGTATGGCATGCAGTGCAGTTGTGGTTGTCGGTGACAATGAACCATTCGTTAAGGCATTATCGAAAAAAGCAGATGAATTAATAATCGGAAATGGAATGGATGATGAAGTGTTATTAACTCCTGTCATTAGAAAAGAACATCGTGACAAGGTTCTCGGTTACATTGAAAAAGGAATTTCAGAAGGTGCTGACTTAATCCGTGATGGACGCAAAGAGATTAGTGAGCATTCAGAAGGGAATTTCTTAGGACCAACCATTTTTGATCATGTTACACCTGACATGACGATTGCCAAGGACGAAATTTTCGCCCCAGTTTTAAGCCTGCTTCGTGCCGGTGATTTGGATGAGGGATTGGAATATATTCGAAAATCCAGATATGGAAATGGAGCTACCATTTATACAAATAATGCAAAGGCAATCAGGCAATTCCGTGAAGAGGCAGACGCTGGTATGCTTGGTATTAATGTTGGTGTTCCGGCGACAATGGCGTTCTTTCCATTTTCAGGCTGGAAGGATTCTTTCTATGGTGATCTCCATGTAAATGGCAAAGATGGCTTAAACTTCTATACTCGTAAAAAAATGATCACATCCCGATTTGAAGCATAAAAAAGGAGGGACGGAACATGGTTCAAACAGGTCGTCCACATGAGGAATTACTTGCACAGGATGATAAATATTTATGGCATTCGATGAAGCCTTATAATCCCCAAACCACCATCGTCGCTACAAAGGCCGAAGGGTCTTGGGTAACCGATGCCGATGGAAAGCGCTATCTAGATGCAATGGCTGGATTATGGTGCGTAAATGTTGGCTATGGTAGAACAGAACTTGCAGATGCGGCATATGAACAGCTTAAGGAGATGGCTTATTTTCCACTTACTCAAAGTCATATCCCGGCTATCAAACTGGCTGAAAAATTAAATGAGATGCTCGGCGATGAATACGTCATTTTTTTCTCAAACAGCGGTTCAGAGGCGAATGAAACTGCATTTAAGATGGTCCGTCAATATCATCAGCAAAAAGGGGATGTTAATCGCTACAAAATAGTATCCCGTTACCGCGGTTATCATGGAAATTCTATGGGGGCACTAGCAGCAACTGGTCAAGCACAAAGGAAGTATAAGTATGAGCCACTTGCTCCAGGCTTCATTCATGTTTCTCCACCAGATTCCTATCGGGATGATGTTAATGTAAGTGATCCAAAGGAACTTTCATCTGTAAAAGAAATCGATCGGACCATGACCTGGGAACTAAGCGAAACGATAGCTGCGATGATTATGGAGCCTATTATTACGGGTGGAGGAATTTTAGTTCCGCCTGAGGGATACATGAAAGCAGCCAAAGAGGTTTGCGAAAAACATGGTGCTCTGTTGATAGTTGATGAAGTAATTTGTGGCTTTGGTCGAACTGGAAAAGCTTTTGGCTTTATGAACTACGATGTTAAGCCTGACATTATTACAATGGCGAAAGGGATTACGAGTGCGTACCTGCCATTATCCGCGACGGCCGTACGTAAAGAAATTTACGAAGCCTTTAAAGGAACGGAAGAATATGATTACTTCCGCCATGTGAACACCTTTGGCGGCAATCCAGCTGCTTGTGCCCTGGCATTAAAAAACCTAGAAATTATGGAAAAAGAAAACCTGTTTGACCGTTCGCGAAACCTTGGGACACAATTGGTCAACGAATTAACGAATCTTCTTCAGGAACACCCATTTGTGGGGGATGTACGTGGAAAGGGATTATTGGTTGGAATTGAATTAGTGAAGGATAAGAAGACAAAGGAACCTTTAGATGTGTCGCTAGTTAATCAAGTAATCGCCAACTGCAAACAGGAAGGGCTATTAATTGGCAAAAACGGAGCTACTGTTGCGGGATACAATAATGTATTAACTTTATCGCCGCCATTAAATATAAAGCAGGAAGATATTACTTTTATTATTAAGACAGTTACAGAGTCACTTAAGAAAATCAACTAAATATATAAAAATCCTAAGTGCGGGAAGATCATACTTAGGATTTTTTGTCTATAAGACTATTTAATAACGATTGGAATCCTGCCATTCAAAAGAAAAGCATCGCTTAAATGGTGCCTGTATTCGACTTGTGCATAAGAGCTAATTGGGCGATCAAACCTCATCAACACATCACAGCGCTGGGCAGTAGACATTTCTATCGGAGTACCTGCAGGAACTGTATATGGGTGATTATACCGACCAAATGGAGGAACACCTAATGAACGACCATCAACTGCAATAACGACAACATCAACTGGGAAGGTCACCTTGATTTTGGTATATGCACCACATAATAACCGGATTAGAATGTTCTGATTTCTTCTAGCGTTAACAGAAATCTGCATTCCAGCCACACCACTATTTAATGAAGCAGGGATGGTTAATCCAGGTCGAATAGAAACAGTACTGCCAACGCGTCCTGGGAAATTAACTCCGGTGACAACAAAGTAATCAGGGTTGTAATCATGAAAGGAAAAGAATTCTTCATTTCCTCTGTCATTCGTGTGAAACTCATCGTTAACTCCTGGTCTATCACCATGTTCAGGAAAGGTCTGATGAGCATGCTCAGCCTGATCCCGCCAAACAGAATCAATATCGTCAATAACCCAGAGTGCCTCAACATCGTAGGGAACGGTCATCGCATGGGGATCACCACTTTCAAGATTACCGCCGATAAAGCCAGGGAATTTAGGGAAGTTGCTTAAGTTTGCTGCTGTCCGGCGCGGATAGCCGCCAACATTTTTACCATCGCTCGGATCATAAGCATCTGGTGGTTCAACAATTAAAAATCCGTAAAGTCCAAAATCAAAATGTTGGATGGTGTTCCTGTGGCAGTGGTAAAAATAACTTCCGATGTGATTGGGCTGCCATTGATAGGTATAATCACCGATTTCCATAGAGGTGTGTCCGACCCCATCATTCATGGCAGTCGGTTCAATCCCATGCCAATGTATCGTATGCGGTGCCTGACCATGTCCTTCAACTGTGGCATGGAAAACCACCCCGCGAGGTACTCTGATTGTAGGACCAGGGAAGGTTCCGTCAAATGCATCAGGGATATCATTATCCCCAATGAGAAAGAAATTAAGCTCACGTCCATCCCACATCTTAAGTTCAGTGCCGTGCATTAAATGTGGTCGAATTGTATTCGGAAGTAAATTTGTAGCTCCAGCCACGGTTGATGCAATAAATGCAGGAACCGGATTTGTCGGCTCTAGCAGTTCAGGGGTAGGTGGACTTTCTTTCGGCGGATTAAAGCTTTTAACCCATGTACCTTCATTTCCTTCTACGGATCTTCTTGGGATCTGATTAACTGGTTTTGTAAAAGACATATCATTTCTCCTTTGTTTCAAAAAGATTTCGAAAATTAGTGTCCTTCATGGTATACATCTGGTCCTGCTGCCGGTCCCGTTGCCTCTGGACCATGAATGGTTGAAGCATTAGGGAAGGTTGTGACTCCTCCAGGTGTATTCCGGTCACCAATAAAATGTAGTCCACTCATCATCCCTAATCCGTAATTCCCGCCTTGCGCACTTTGGCTAGCTTCAGAGTGATCATGCATCGGATAACAAATGGGTGATAATTGAACAGAGATATCGAAATCTCCAGCCTCTTCCCCGCGTTTTGGCATAAACGTT
Source organism: Neobacillus canaveralius (assembly GCF_047237705.1). Classification (NCBI taxonomy): domain Bacteria; kingdom Bacillati; phylum Bacillota; class Bacilli; order Caryophanales; family Bacillaceae; genus Neobacillus; species Neobacillus canaveralius. The sequence goes on from NZ_JBDFLL010000001.1 coordinate 2,996,629, forward strand.
CCCAACTCTTCAGTTGGAGGCCAGACGGGGTGGGGAGCAGATCCTGAAATACGTGGATTAGGAATGGAAATCAATGGTTTATCCGGAAGTCCAATTCCCCTTTCATTAGGCACATCTGGTGGTCTGGTAAAAGGAACAACCCATTCGATAACGTCAAGTGGTTTGACCGTTAAGGTATCCATCCAAATCGGATTTTCTTCCACTACTCCATTTTTTCCCGTTGCATATACATGGTTTGCATGAATATGCAACGAATGCATAGAAATCCCTGCGTTGAGTATTCTGATGACAGCTGGTTCTCCTACCCTATGATGTGGGGTAATGGTTGGATTATGAGCTGCAAACCATCCGGAATGACCGTTTATGGTAAAATAATCAGGTTTTTTATTTAATCCATCTGATCGAAATTGATCCCTTTGATAGGCACTTATAAATTGTGCAGCAGGATAATCTCTTCCTGGCGGATAGTTTCCAACTTCAGCAAACAAACGGGAACTAGCTGCATGGAGCAGCCATACATATTGTCTAAAGGCCGGTGTATGTGTTGTTGGGTCTCCTTGTTCCCAGGCTAATCCAGGGAAGTGGGAGGTTGATCCAAAATCATCAAATAACTGTTGCACGGCAGGTGTCGGATTAGCATATGGCGTGAACTTATGTCCTGGAGCAGCCTCGCTCGGCTTAACAATCAATGCTCCATGAAGACCCATTACACGATTCACTGGTGCATTAAGGTTGTCATAATACAAATAAGTCCCTGCCTTGGATGCGATAAATTCGATATTCTTTGTCGCTCCAGGTGCAATTGGACCACTGTTCACCATACCTGGTATGAAAAAAGCATGTGGTTCGTCAAGCCCATTTGTAATGGAAACCTTAATGAGACTTCCTTCAGTAGTAAAAATATGTGGTCCAGGAATTTCTGCTGGGAAATTAGCCTCTTTGTACAACCAAAAGTAGCATTGTGCTTGGTTAATAGAATTATGTGTAGCCATGTCTTTTATAGCGTCTGTAATGGTAAAGTTAAGTTCCTGCACCTGTTTAACAGCAAAAAGTGAATTATTGGATATCCACGCAGGCATCACACTTCCTACAACTAAAGCAGCAAGACCACCACCTGCATATTTAACAAAATCTCTTCGTTTCATCTTTACCTCCTTAAACAGTCTAGAGAAATGGTTTTACCACGCAAAAGGCCTATGTATATCCACAGAAATTCGAGTCTAACTCCAGGGATACCCAGTCCAAAGTCACAAACCGTTCTCGAAATAAAGACCTTATTTTAACCTGTTTGTCGTATTCAACCTCGTGCGGCTGGTACTAAATAACTATTCATTTTCCAGTTTGAAAATTCCTTTCTTTCCTACAAGTTGACAGCAATTTTTTTATCGAGGATATTTTTGGAAATATGACAAATTACTTGCACGAGTGATATGAATTATAGGTAAAAAGGCTCAATTGAAAACGAAGTATATCTGTTTTTGATTTTATAACGAACGCGCCGAGATGAAGTATAAATATAATGTCGAAATTATTCTCTGTATAACATTTTACTTATTCATAGATTCATAATTTTACGAGTTAGATTTATTTTTTTGGCTAAAACATGCTATAGTATATTGACTATTTAGAGTAATTAAAGGATGAAAACGATGATGAAGACGGTTTATATGAAAGAGTGGCATCAGGCACTGCAAAACGAAATAATTTTCTTGAAAAAGTATGGCAGTAACAAATATAGAGTCACCAATGGCAGGCTGTTGTCCAACGATGGGACCTTTACCTATTATTTTGATACGGCATTCTCATTAAAAATACCAGTAGGTTCTTCTATTACGATTGTATGGGGCGGCATAAAACAGGGAGGGCGGACCCTTTCTTCTGAGGGTAAGGGGATCATTGTTCAATTAGAACAATCGTTGGGTGACTTAATACCTGAAGCCTATATCTATCACGATCCTTGGGAGCTGCTTGAACAGCTCATCGAACGGTTAGATGAAATCAACAAAAACAAGCAGAAACGTTTAAGGGTCAACCGATTAATGGACCCTTCAATGCCCGCAAAGCATCCCGTAGATAAAATCAAAAGCAATGTCCATGAATTAGTTCTACGCTCAAAATACAACCCCGTTACCTTTGTGTGGGGACCGCCTGGAACCGGTAAAACCTATACCCTTGCACGGGTTGCTGCAAATAAATATTTTCAAGAAAAAACGGTACTTATTCTATCGCATAGTAATCAAGCAGTAGATGTATTAATCAGTGAGATTTCTGCTTTTATAAAAAAGAAAGACCGGTTCAAAGAAGGGGATGTGCTTCGGTATGGATCAAATACCAGCGTGGGAGAGGATAGCGAAGAAGCACTTACCACCAGTCAGCTCCTCCAGAAACAGGAACATAGTCTTGTAGAAGATAAAAATGCATTAATAGAAGAAAGAAAAAAACTAAAACAAGATATTGCCCGTTCCTTTAGTAAAAGGGATACAAATCAGCTATTGGAACTTGAGAAAAAGATTGCAAGAGTGCTTGAAAAAATACGTCAAAAAGAAATAGAGTTTGTAAAGAACGCCCTTTTGGTGGGGTCAACACTTGCCAAAGCAGCAAGTGATCCTGCTATATATGGTAAGGAATTTGATGTTGTTATCGTGGATGAAGCAAGTATGGCGTATGTTCCACAGGCAGCATTCGCCGCTTCGCTTGGTAAACGAGTAATCATTTGCGGGGATTTTAAACAATTACCGCCAATCGCTTCCTCTAGAGACTCGCTCGTAACAAAATGGCTGAAAGAGGATGTTTTTCATCGAGCAGGTGTTGTAGATTGGGTTGAGGAGGGTAAGCTCCATCCGCATTTATTCTTATTGAAGGAACAGCGAAGAATGCACCCAGAGATCTCTGCGTTTACCAATCAATACATTTATCATTCACTTGTAGGCGATCATTCAAGTGTACTAAGCAGCAGGGAGCAGATTGTTGATTACGCACCTTTTCCTGGACGAGCTGCCATCCTTTTAGATACAAGTTATATGGGTGCTTTTTGTATAAATGAAAAAAGTTCTAATTCAAGGTCCAATCTATGGCAGGCTCTGATTTCTTTTCAATTGATTCATGAATCTTATCTAGGTGGTGCGCGTTCCATTGGGTATGTAACTCCCTACCGTGCACAAGCAAACTTAATGGATCTCTTGCTGCAGGATTTATATGAAAAAGAACGGTTAACGGCAGATATTGTTTCTGCGACCGTCCACCGCTTTCAAGGCAGTGAAAGAGATGTTATGATCTTTGATACAGTTGATTCCAATCCGCAGGAACGAGCGGGAATGCTACTAACGGGAAAAGATAGTGAACGACTCATTAATGTGGCAATTACAAGAACAAAGGGAAAATTTATTCACGTCTCTAATATCGCCTTTATCCGTAAACATGTCTATAATAGGAAAACGATTCGGCAGTTGGTTGAACATCAAGAAAAACATCAACAAAGTGTCAGAACAAAGGATATTGGCTCTTGGATTAAAAATCAGCATACTAATTTAAAGTGGATCCATGCACTAAAATTAGACAAGGTTCTTAAGGACATAGAAAATGCCCGGTCTTCCATCGTGATTTCCTTACCAGTAACAATTGTTTTACCTGAGTCATGGATAAATGTTTTAGTTCATCGTAATTCGTACGCCAAACTTACCGTTATTTCTGAGAAACCAATTCCAGAAATACAGCCCGACTCATGGCAGGAGGCTGCATGTTCCTTCCCGTTTGTCGTCATTGATGAGCATATTCTCTGGCTCGGTTTTCAGTTAGGAAGAGGAAAAGGGTTACAGCCTCCTTTTATTGCAGCAAAATTAAATTCAGAAAAAGTATGCGATTATTTGATCGGACAATTATTAACAAAAGACTTTGAATAAAGAATGTGAGCAATATTTTAATTTTCAAAAAACATCCTTGACAATTTGCTCATTTCTTTAGATAATAAATAAAATTACAAATTGATAATGGTAAGGGATTAGTAAACTTGGGAACGTGAAAGAGAGTGAAACCCACAGGCTGTAAGGTTTCTCACGCGAAAGAGATTGAACCTGCCCTTTTCACACCGCTTATGAAAACATAAGCCGTTTTCCCTCGTTACGGAGTCAAAGTGGATGCTAAAAGCATCAATGAAGGTGGTACCGCGGAAACGATTCTTCCGTCCTTTTATAGGGACAGAAGAATCGTTTTTTTATTTTTTTAAGAGGGGTTAGAGGAAATGAAGAAACAACTCGTGGTTGTAAAAATAGGAAGCAGCTCGTTAACAACAGCTTCAGGTACGATATCAGAAGAAAAAATTCGTGAGCATGTCGAAGCACTGGCATGCATAAAAGAACAAGGTCATGATGTCATACTCATCTCTTCCGGAGCAGTCGCAGCAGGATTTGGGGCGCTAGGGTATCCGGCACGGCCAAAAACTTTAGCAGGAAAGCAGGCTGCAGCCGCAGTTGGACAAGGATTGTTGATGCAGCATTATCATTTACAATTTAAAGAATTTGGTATTGTCCCAGCACAAATTCTATTAACAAGAGAAGATTTTTACAGCCTTGAGCGGTTTCACAATCTTTACAATACCATATCGGAGCTGCTTCAAAAGGGCGTTATACCGATTATTAATGAAAACGATTCTGTTTCGATTGAGGAATTAACCTTTGGTGATAATGATATGCTATCTGCGCTCGTAAGCGGGTTTTTACATGCGAATGCATTAATTATCTTAACGGATGTAAATGGCTTATATAATGGAAACCCAAAAGTGATGAAGGATGCAAAAAAATATGACTTCATTCCGAGGGTTAGCGATGTCCTGCTTGAAGCAGCAGGAGGCAGTGGTTCTTCCGTTGGAACAGGCGGCATGAAATCGAAGCTACTGGCAGCGAAAAAGGCCCTTTCCTTCGGGGTGAGTGTCTTTGTCGGGACCGGTCAGGGCAGGGAGGAACTTTCCAATATACTGGAAGGTCAAGGTGACGGAACGTATATTGGAGGCTCTTTCCAGACGCAAATGCAAAAGAAAAAGCAATGGATCGCCTTTCATTCTCATACTGCCGGTATTGTGGAGATAGATGATGGGGCAGAAGAGGCAATTGTTACAAATGGAAAAAGTTTGCTGCCTGTTGGTGTTACGAATGTTATTGGTGATTTTAACGCAATGGATGTTGTTGAGGTTCACAATCGAAGAGGTGAATTGATTGGTAAAGGACAAATCTATTATTCTGCAAAAAATCTTCAAATGGTAAAAGGTTTACCAGGCGAGAAAACGAAAAATTTTTCTATCAATAAAAGAGCAGAAGTGATTCATCGAAATAACTGGGTCTTTTTGCCGGAGGAGTGAAATTTACTATGAGTGAATTATTAGAAAAAGCCGTAAAACTAAGAGCCGCATCAAAGGTTCTTGCTATTCTCTCTACTGAAGAAAAAAATGAAGCCTTAGCAAAAATGGCTGACCGATTATTGACAGAGAAAGAATTGATCCTTACTGAAAATGCTAAAGATATTGTAGCAGGAGAGGAAAAAGGATTTTCGCCTTCTTTGTTGGATCGTTTATTGCTTACGGAAGAAAGAATCGAACAGATTGTAGAAGGAATTCGCCAATTGATTGAACTTGAAGATCCAATCGGGGAAACGATTGAAGCCTGGGAGCGGCCCAATGGTTTACAAATTCATACAGTTCGTGTTCCACTCGGTGTCATCGGAATGGTGTATGAAGCTCGTCCGAATGTAACCGTTGATGCAGGAAGTCTTTGCTTAAAAGCCGGAAATGCCGTTCTGTTAAGAGGAAGCACTTCTGCTCTCCATTCGAATAAAGCACTAGTTAAAGTGATGCGTGAGGCTCTCGCAGATAGTAAAATACCCGCAGATGCGGTACAGCTGCTTGAGGATACGAGCCGGGAAACAGCATCGCAAATGTTTAAGCTAAATCAATATCTTGATGTACTTATTCCTCGCGGAGGTGCAGGTTTGATTCAATCGGTTATTGAAAATGCCACCGTTCCTGTGCTTGAAACGGGTGTGGGAAATTGTCATATATATATTGATGAAACTGCACAAAAACAAATGGCCGTTGATATTACGATTAATGCAAAATTGCACCGACCTTCTGTTTGTAATGCCGCTGAAACTCTTGTCCTTCATGAGGATTGGCCACATATATCAGAGATCGTTCATTCCTTAAAGGAAAAAGGAGTGGAGCTTAGAGGGGATGAAGAGCTAGCAGCGCAATTCCCATTTGTGAAAATTGCGGTCGAAGAGGACTGGAAGAATGAATTTTTAGCACCGATTCTAGCCGTGAAATTGGTAAAGAGTGTGAAGGAAGCCATACAACATATCGACCAATACGGAACGAAGCATTCAGAAGCCATCATCAGTGAAAATGATGAAAATGTACGGTTATTTTTCCAGGCAGTCGATGCAGCCGTTGTCTATCATAACGCCTCTACTCGTTTTACCGATGGGGAACAATTTGGCTATGGAGCTGAAATTGGAATTAGTACACAAAAATTACATGCACGCGGTCCAATGGGGCTTAGAGCCATTACTACCACTAAGGCAATTGTGCAGGGAACAGGTCAGATTCGTTCATAATAAGTAACAGAGAACAAGGTAGATTCTTGTTCTCTATTTTTTTATCCAAAACGATAGGGTTTCTGTTATAATATTATCCAAACATATATTCTTATTTTGGAGAAGGTGAGATTCTTGACTAATACCATTAAAATAGCTGTTAGGACGCTCGTGGAACATGTTTATAGCAGTGGCAGTATTGACTCCAGGTTCAGAACACAGTCCACGATGTTAGATGGAACAAGAATTCACCAAAAAATTCAACGTACATATCAAGATTCTGATCAAAAGGAAGTTTATCTTCGAGCTGATCTCCCCTTTAAAGACGTCGTATTCACTATTGATGGAAGATGTGATGGTTTATTATTCCGGAATGGAGAGGTAATCATAGATGAGATTAAATCCACCTCTCAGCCGATGGAACACCTTGGTCAAGAGGGTATACCTGTTCATTGGGCACAAGCAAAAATGTACGCTTATATATATGCCAAGGACCATCAGTTACCGGAGATTTTTGTACAGCTTACCTATGTGCAGGTTGAAAGTGATGAGAAAAGATATCTAAAAAATTGTTTTACATTTGAGGAACTAGATGTTTTTGTTCATGAGGTGGTAGAGAATTATTATCCCTACGCAAAACTACTTCATGATCACCGTAAAGCGCGGAATGAAAGTAGTAAACAACTGATTTTTCCATTTGATTCTTACCGTGCTGGTCAAAGGAAACTAGCTGGTGGTGTTTATAAGACGATCTCAGAAGAAAAGAGTTTGTTTGTTAAAGCACCAACTGGGATTGGCAAGACGATTTCAACCTTTTTCCCGGCTGTCAAAGCAATAGGTGAAGGATATCTAAATCGAATCTTTTATCTTACTGCTAAGACCATTACCAGGACAACGGCAGAAGAGGCTGTAAAACGAATGCGATCATGCGGGCTATGTATGAAATCCGTTACGATTACGGCGAAAGACAAGGTTTGTTTTAAGGATGAGACCAAATGTCAGAAGGATTTTTGTGAGTTTGCTGATGGTTATTATGATCGAATAAATGAAGCTGTATTAGATATTGTATCAAATGAAAACCTTATGAATCGTGAGGTAATCGAGAAATACGCTCGCAAACATACCATTTGTCCTTTTGAATTCTCAATTGATCTTGCTTATGCAGCTGACGCTGTCATTTGTGATTATAATTATATTTTTGATCCTCGTGTATCGTTAAAACGATTGTTCGAGGAGCAGAAGAAGTCAACACTTTTGTTAGTTGATGAAGCTCATAATCTGGTTGATCGCGGAAGAGAAATGTTCTCTGCTTCCTTAAACAAGGATACGTTTCTTCAATTAAAAAAGGAATTTAAAACTGTCAATAAGGTTATATCTGATTATGCTTCAAAAATAAATGCCTGGTTTATTTCATTGAAAAAAATCCATGGCGAGCAGAGTGAATTTACTTTGGTGCAGCTTGATGAAGAATTGGTTGAGTTGTTAACCCAATTTAATGAAGGTGCCGAACTTTATCTACAAAAAGAGAACGCCCCAAACCTACTGGAGCTGTACTTTCAAGTCAATGCTTTTTTGAAAATAGTTGAATTACTTGATGAGCATTATGTGATTTATGGAGAGAAAAATAAAAACAATCTAGCATTAAAATTGTTCTGTATCGATCCATCCAAATTACTGCAGAAAATGGGAAAAAACTATCGTTCAAAAGTCTTTTTTTCAGCCACACTATCTCCGTTATCTTATTATCAGGATATACTAGGCGGGCAAGTGGATGATTATTCACTGTCAATTCCTTCGCCCTTTAAAGAAGAACAGACAGATATTTTTATTAAACCGCTCTCGACCAGATATCGTGACCGAGAGAGAACCAATGAGCCAATTGCATCAATGATTCATGCATTAAGTCAAAATCGACCAGGTAATTATTTAGTTTTTTTTCCATCCTATCAATATTTACTTGCGGTATATGAGCAGTTCGTTACAGAATTCCCAGGAATACATACCTTACTTCAAGGTGCGGGAATGTCAGAGCAGGAAAGAGAAGCATTTTTAGAAAAGTTCAAACCAAATCAATCAGAGACACTGATTGGATTCGCCGTACTAGGCGGTGTTTTTTCAGAAGGTGTCGATTTAAAAGGTGATCGGTTAAATGGAGTGGTGGTGATAGGTGTAGGTCTGCCGCAACTCTGTTATGAACGGAATCTGATAAAGGAACATTTTAATCAAAAGGAAAAGAGCGGTTATGATTATGCCTATGTATTTCCTGGAATGAACAAAGTTTTACAGGCGGGCGGACGGTTAATTCGTTCGGAAGAGGACCACGGGACCATTGTGCTGGTAGACGACCGGTTTTTACAGAGGCAGTATCAAGATCTCCTGCCACAAGAGTGGCGGAGTTTTACGGTCATATAGGTGCATTTTTATCTAATTGGATGAAAGTTTGACTATTTACTCTAAATTCACTAAAATTAGACTATATAATCTAATTTTAGAACGGAGAAGTTAAGCTAATGAATCATCCTATTTCAATTTTTATTTTAGATGTAAGTAACTCTTCATCCGCTGAAATGGGAGAAGAATTGACGAACTACCTAGATGAGATGGTGAACTCAATTAATGTTTGGACGAAGGAGTTTGGCCATTGCAAAGTAAAACACCGTGCGGGCGATGAGATTATTTTTGCTGGTTATGGCTATTCCACGGCATATATTATCGCTTTTTTTATCAGCAGGGTTTGGCAGTATCGTGACCATACCCCTTATTTTGGTTTGTCTTTTGGTGATAGTGATAAAGAGCTAGAAGAAGTCGATATTGAAAAGTGGATTCATCCATTAATTAAGCAGGCGAGATATGCGAACGATTTATTAAAACAAGAGCCAGTCAGACCACTATTTAAATTTGAACTTGATCAATTTTATCAAGCTAGTTCACAATTTCCATATAACCAGTTTAGGAATGAGTTTGAGGTTTTAATCAATTCATTGTTACGTTTACAAATGTCCATGTTAAATGAGCAAACTCCTATTCAGGAACAGGTTTTTACCTATTACCTTATTTTGCAGCAGCAAAAGGCGGTAGCAAAGCTGCTCGAAAAAACAGCACCGACCATTTCCAGTCATTATAAAAAAGGAAAATCTGAAGAAATTATAAAGGTTTTTAGTGAATTGGTCACCATTCTAGATTCACTGCAGGAAAAATCGTATATCGATAATCCGGTGAAAGCAAAAAGTGAATCATTAGTGGAATCAATTCGACATCATTTGAAATTAAATCATATGAAGCAATGACCGGTAGAGAGGAGTTTCCATGCTAATATTATCCCTCATTCTTGTCCATCTTATCGCTGATTTTTATATGCAGACCGATGAAATGGTCGTAGACAAGATGAAAAATATTAAGAAGCATATCGGCCACCATTTTCTTGTAAATGTACTTGTGCTGACTGTTTTTTACCTTTCTTCATCTAAAGAAGTGAGTATAACCAGTCTTATTTTTTCGTTGCTCTTTATTGTGAGCAGCCATTTTATGATCGATATCCTTAAAATCAGGCTCCTTGATACCTTAAAAATAAGCAATGAAGAAAACTTAAAAAGAGCTAGTTTCTTCATGATTGATCAGCTGATTCACCTTGGAATAATCCTGCTTGCTGGACAGTTTTTTTTAGGTATTAAGCTTGCAGGAATTCATGAATTTTTTCTAAACGGGAAAGAATTGGGCACCACAAACTCGGTATTATTCATTTTTATTATTATGATTCTTGCCACTAGTGTAAGTGGGCACATGATAAAAATCCTATTAGGCTCACTGCCTAATCAGCTTTTAACCTTTGAAGGAAAATATACATTTAAAAATGAACGGCAAGAGGCTCAATATGCCAAGAATTATACGGGTAATAGAGCGTTGACAGAGGAATACAACTATACAATTTTTAGCAAACATGATCTCTCCCGTGGAAAATTAATTGGCTATATTGAGAGATTACTAGTTATAATGTTAACCTTTTACAGTGCATATCCAGCGATTGGATTTATCGTTGCGGCTAAGTCGATTGCACGGTTCAAACAAATGGATGACCGCAACTGGGCAGAGTATTTTCTATTGGGTACGCTGACATCGATGTTTATAGGAATTACACTTGGAATACTCTTAAGGGAAGTATTGACCTAAAATTTATATTTTTAGCTGCCTAACAATAGGCAGCTAATTTTTTTTTCGAAAAAATGACACAAGTGGTATGTAATAGCATATAATTAAGAAAAAGTTGCACGAAGGAAAAACTTTAACGAAGGGGAAAGAGATATGGGCATACCAAAAATAATGAAACTTGTTGATGGTGAAAAAGGAAATTTAATTCAAATCACTTCTTTAAATCTGGACGGTGTGATGAGAAGAAGATTGTTAGATTTAGGCTTTGTGGCAGGTGCGATTGTCGAGGTCATTAGAAAAAGCCCTTTAGGAGATCCAATTGCTTATCGTGTCAGTCAAACGACAATTGCGTTAAGAAAAGAGGAAAGCTCTCGTATAGAAGGGGTGTTGATGACAGATGGGGAATAGTTATCGAGTAGCCTTAGCAGGAAACCCAAATACCGGTAAGAGTACTTTATTTAATGCCCTAACGGGTTTAAGACAGCATACAGGAAACTGGGCTGGTAAGACTGTTTCACTCGCACAGGGGAATGTTCAGTATAAAGATAAAACGTTTAATTTGATCGATCTACCAGGTACCTATTCGCTTTTTTCCAATTCAAGTGACGAAGAGGTGGCACGAAATTATATTGTTTTCGAAAAGCCTGATGTTACTGTTGTTGTACTGGATGCGACATCCTTAGAGAGAAACTTTAATTTAGCCTTACAGGTGCTGGAAATGACAAAAAATGTAATTATATGTATTAACTTAATCGATGTGGCAGAAAAACAAGGGATTAACATTAATGAGCGGATTTTAACAAATCGATTAGGCGTTCCGGTGATTAAAATTTCAGCACGAAACAAAAAAGGGTTCGCTATGCTGCTCGATACAATTGATCGAATCGTGACCGGGGCAATAGAATGTCAACCGGTCCAAACGACCTACCCTGATGATATTGAAGAACAAATAAAGAAAATAGAACCAAAAGTTTCTGAACTTATTGGAAATCAGTTGTCTGCACGTTGGGTTTCGTTAAGACTGTTGGATGGTGATGAAAAGTTACTGAATGAGATTAACCAGCGCTTTGGACAAAAGGAGAGAGCTTAAATGAGTATTCAACAGCTTTATACAGAAGCACAGCAGCTTTCAACAGCCAAGCTGAGAGATGATATTGTCCAACAGCTCTATGACCGAAGTCATCGCCTTTGTGCTGAGGGCATTAAGTATACAAAGTCCAAAAGAGACACTAGGACTGAAAAGCTAGATGCGATATTTACCTCACCGATTTTTGGATTTCCGATTATGCTCACGATGTTGGGCGTATTGTTTTATTTGACGATTGCTGGGGCAAATATACCGTCCTCGATGTTAGCAGAGTTCTTTGGTTCGTTGGAGAAATATTTAACTGCATTTTTTACCTTTATTCAAGCACCTGACTGGGTTCATGGCATTCTTGTTCTCGGGTTATACCGTGGTACTACGTGGGTTATTAGCGTCATGCTGCCTCCGATGGCAATCTTTTTTCCAACCTTCGCACTCTTAGAGAATTATGGTTATCTTCCACGTGTTGCTTTTAATATGGACCGCCTGTTTAAAAGGGTAGGTGCTCACGGTAAGCAATCCTTAACGATGGCGATGGGTTTTGGCTGTAATGCAGCAGCGGTGATTTCTACAAGGATTATCGAATCGCCCAGAGAACGAATGCTGGCGATATTGACCAATAATTTTGTTCCATGTAATGGGCGTTGGGGAACGTTAATTGTATTAGCTTCGTTATTTATGGCTGCAAATTTTACAGGCGGACTTAAATCACTCGTCACTACCGGAGTGATTGTTGGGATTGTTATGTTTGGTATCATTGTCACCTTTTTTGTCTCCTGGGTGCTATCAAAGACAGCATTAAAAGGAATTCCAACCCACTACACTTTAGAACTTCCGCCATACAGGAAACCCAAAATTTTTGATACGGTGGTTCGCTCATCGCTAACAAGATCATGGTCGGTATTAATGCGTGCGGTGAAAGTTGCAGCACCGGCGGCGATTTTAACCTGGGTGTTTGCAAACATTTTTATTGGTGATACCAGTATTCTGATGTATGCAGTTGAATTCTTAGATCCATTTGGGAAATTACTGGGTCTTGATGGTTATATTATGATGGCGTTTATTTTAGGCTTGCCAGCTAATGAAATCGTCCTTCCAATTCTGTTAATGGGTTATTTATCAACAGGATCCTTAACAGAGGTGGATAGCTTGGTTGATTTAAAGCAAATCTTCCTCGACCATGGGTGGACGTGGCTGACAGCGCTAAACATGATGTTGTTCTCGCTGCTTCATTATCCGTGCGGAACGACGCTTCTAAATATTTATAAAGAAACAAAAAGTAAAAAATGGACGTTCTTGGCCTTTTTGATTCCAACGGTAATTGCGATTCTTGTTCCACTAATTATTACCCAAATAGTAAGATACTTTGGTTGGCTTTAAGGTGAAAGACACCACTTTGTGTTAGATAAGGTGGTGTCTTTTTTGTTGGTTTGATTTTTCTATGTCATAATAATTAAGAAGGAGGAGGGAAAAATTATGCGTTTAGAAGGTAAGAAGGTAGTCAGTCTTGTCCATCATGATTTTGAAGATCTAGAGCTATGGTATCCAATACTCAGATTAAGAGAAGAGGGAGCCGTCGTTCACTTAGCAGGTGAAAAGGCTGAGGAGGAGTACATAGGAAAATATGGTGTGCCGGCTAAATCGGATTACTCCTATAGTGATATTAAAGGGGAAGAATACGATGCGATTTTGGTTCCAGGTGGATGGGCACCTGATAAGATTCGCCGCTTTCCTGAAGTTCTTTTACTGCTTCAGCATTTCGAAGAAAACAAAAAGCCGATTGGACAGATCTGCCATGCTGGCTGGGTTTTAATATCCGCAAAAATCTTGCAGGGTAAGAAGGTAACTAGTACACCTGGGATTAAGGATGATATGGAGAATGCCGGTGCAACTTGGTATGATGAACCAGTAGTAGTTGATGGGCACCTCGTCTCAAGCAGACGTCCGCCTGATTTACCGGACTATTTGCGTGAGTTTATAAAAGTTATTGAGGAAAAATAAGTTATTTGCAAGCATTAATTCCAATCTTTTTAGAGATACTTATTGAATGAAATGCTTATTCTTTTATGAGAGGGAGATGTAACGTGGCAAATATTGAAGTTGGAGAAGTTTTTACAATTAGTGATGAAACAGATCAGGAGCAGGAAGTAGAAGTACTTGCTTCCATCAATATAGAAGGTACCAATTATGTGGCGGTAGGATTTGTTGAAGATATTAAAGAGGAAACTGAAGAAGACATTGATATTTTCTTTCTAAAGGTTGACGAGGATGGAGACCTGACTGCAATCGAGAGCGATGAGGAATTTGATAAAATTTCTGCAGCATTTGATGAGATCATGGATGAGGACGAGGAATAGGAATAGTATTCAGAAAAGCTGGCAGCTGCCAGCTTTTTTATCGTTTAGGAAATAATAAAATTCAAAGACATTTTGATAACTGTTCTGTAAAATGCTTAGAATAGTTTATTATGCAAAATATTTTGGCACAGGCAAAAAATCTTTGCGCAAATTGCTAATAAATAATAATAAAACGTATATTTCGTACGGGAAATCAAGTTGGCATAGTTATTGCATTAAAGTATAACAAGATATATAAAGTTTCTATCGTGCTAATGGTGAAAATTGGTTAATTAAATAAGCTAATGAAAGGAGAAAAACTCCATTACATCATTCTTATCAAAACTTGAAAAGACTGGTTTGCTTTATTTTGAATGTTCAGAAGGTTCAGTCTCGACAAGCAAAACTTATATATTAAGGGAGGGATATTAATGTGGATCATTACGGTGTATTCAGAAAAAAATATTCAAATGTTTGAGTTTGATAACCAAGAAGAAGCAAGAGCAACTTACAACAGTATTAAAGGGTGTAAAGTTATTAGTCAAGTAATTTACTATAATGATTTTGATATAGTAGAATTACAATATTAATCCAGTTTTGTTAATGTATTGAAGAAATAACAGTGTTTTTTTCGAGTATAAGTATTCATAAATTTTTTAAAAATAATTTTACTTTTATTAAAATAATAACTATTATAATATTAAAAATAGTTTCAAATTTCTATATCGCTGAAACCGTTTAGGCACGGGGGAACCATATGGATGAAATAAATCCAAGGGGTGAATCCTTTTAAAGGTAGGGCTACTCAAGAGGTCCGAATCCGACAGCTAACCTCGTAAGCGTTTATGAGAAGGAAGGTGGAACTTGTGACACACTATTTAAGTGTCTACAAGTCTATTTACCATGACTTGTAGACACTTTTTTTACTTTAATAGATTTTTTTATTTTGTAACCGCTTTAATTAAAATAAAGAAAGGACTGAAGAGAATGTTACAAGAGCGTGAAATTGAAAGATTCCAGCAATCTGTAGAGCAGCAAAAAGAACAGACATTAAAACGTGAGTTGAAATCACGTCATCTATCGATGATAGCAATAGGAGGAGCAATTGGTACTGGATTATTCCTTAGCAGCGGTGCTGCTATAAGCAGTGCTGGACCCGGGGGAGCATTACTGGCTTATGCTTTAGTTGGCGCAATGGTCTTTTTTGTAATGACAAGCTTAGGAGAAATGGCTGCCTTTATGCCTACAAGTGGTGCGTTTAGTACCTATGGAACTAAATTTGTTGATCCTGCATTTGGTTTTGCGATTGGATGGACGTATTGGTTTAGCTGGGCAATGACTATTGCAGCTGAGTTAGCTGCCTCTACAATGATTATGAAATTCTGGTTTCCTGATAGTCCATCCTTGGTTTGGAGTGCTTCATTCTTAGCACTAATTTTCCTATTAAATTATTTGTCTGTTAAAGGGTATGGAGAAGGGGAATATTGGCTTTCTTTAATTAAAGTTTCAGCAATCGTAATCTTTATTATTGTTGGCTTATTGATGATTTTCGGCATTATGGGAGGAGAAGCAGTAGGTTTTAAAAACTTTACAATGGACAAAGCTCCTTTTTCAGGAGGAATTTTAAGTGTTTTTGTAGTTTTTATTGCAGCGGGTTTTTCTTTCCAAGGTACGGAAATTGTGGGAGTTACGGCGGGAGAAAGTGAGGATCCAGCCAAAAATGTACCAATGGCGATTAAAAGCGTTTTCTGGAGAATCCTAATTTTTTATATTTTGGCGATTGCTGTGATTGGACTTCTTATTCCATATACCAATCCGAATTTACAAAATGATAATGTGATGGTAAGTCCATTTACCCTCATTTTTGAAAAGGCGGGGATTGCCTTTGCGGCTTCTCTTATGAATGCTGTAATTTTAACTGCGGTATTATCAGCTGGTAATTCCAGCCTATATGCTTCAACTCGTATGTTGTATTCAATGGCGAAAGCAGGACAAGCCCCACGGATTTTTGGAAAACTTAACAATCGTGGAGTTCCAGTTGCAGGTATTATTCTAACCTGTGCTATAGGTGCGCTTGCCTTTTTGGCTTCCTTTTTCGGTGATGGTATGGTCTATATTTGGTTAATGAATGCCATTAGTATAACTGGATTTATCTTTTGGCTCGGTATTTCCATCAGTCATTATCGGTTCCGAAAAGCCCTTATCGCCCAAGGGCATTCGCTAGACAGGTTACCGTATAAGGCAAAATGGTTTCCGATTGGACCAATTTTTGCGATTGCTTGTGGAATTATCGTAATTTTAGCTCAAAATTTCCAAGCCTTTCTTGCGGACCAGATTGATTGGGGCGGTGTTGTAGCGGCGTATTTAGGCATTCCGTTTTTCCTTTGTTTATTCTTTGGATATAAACTGGTTAGGAAAACGAAAGTGGTTAAACTTGAGGATATCGAGTTTGATTTTGACAAAAAATATAATTAATGAAAATCCGTTTTGGTGAATGTTTAATAAACTGAATTAAATTATTTAACAGGCTCTTAGGAAGATACTAAGGGCCTGTTATTTTACTTAAATTAAAACTTACATCAAAACAGTCCCCACAAAAGCTCCATTAATATCGACATTCACTTTAATATTTCCATTTTGATCGGTAAATGGAACTCCTACCATTGTGACGATGGGTTTGATAAAGTGTCGGCTGCTTTTGATGAGATAATGGATGAGAAAGAGGATAGTCAATAACTTTGAAAAAAGCTAGAGCTGGAATACCAGCTCTAGCTTTTTTAGGGATTTTAATGGTTGTGATCTTCTTCTGTTGGCGGAAAGGCCATACCCTTAGATTCTCCATTTGTAAACATTGCAAATTCTAAAGTTCCTGATTTTTTGAAAAAAGGAACAGCAACCATTACAATGTTTGCACCTTTGACCTTAGCAACTTGTACTTCATTTACACCCTTAAAAGTATAATCCTTGTTGAGCAACGATTTTTGAGTCTTAAAAGCGTCGCTACTCAAAAGTTCTGCAACAATTTTATTCTTTTCAGAACCTGTTATCGGGTAGATACCATGATCTTCACATCCGCATGAAAACAAATCTGGTACTAAAATTGGATTTGCGGCTTTTACTGAATTTCCGGGACCAACAAACATCAATAACACAATTAAACTAGTACAAAGTAATGTAAATATCTTCTTCATTTATTCTCCTCCTTTTTTAGGTCTAATTATATATTCCTTTATTTATCGACAAATTCCTGCAAATTTTATGAAGAATTCCGGACAATTTTACTGGTTCTTGTTACTCATGTTTGATGTTTAGTTTTTTCATTCGATACTGAAGGCTTTGGCGGCTTAATCCTAGTACATCTGCTGTTCTTGAAATGTTGTAATCATTATTTTTCCAGACATGTTCAATATAGGACTTCTCAAAGTATTCCATTTGATCCTTGAGTGAAGCAGGTAAATCGGACTGTTCTTTGATAAAGTTATCTACCGAAGCAGCGGGGATATTTTTTTCTTTTCCGTGCATTTTACTGCGGTATTGATAAGGGAGATGAGGATACTTAATGATATCTTCGTCATCCATGATGATATTCATCGCAGCTTCAATGATATGCTCCAGCTCTCGGACATTACCGTTCCAATCATAGTCCAAAAACGATTGCTTCACTTCTTCAGATAAGCCCTTTACATTCATTTGAAAGAGTTCATTATATTTTTTGATAAAATGTTGGACGAGGAAAGGGATATCCTCCTTACGCTCTCTTAAAGGTGGAATGAAGACAGTAACAACTCCAAGACGGTAATACAAGTCTTTACGCATATGATTATTGGTTATCGCATCGATTGGGTCCTCGTTAATATTTGCAATCACACGAACATCAACAGGGGTATCCTTCGTATCCCCAACCCGGCGGATAGTTTTTTCTTGAAGTGCACGAAGCAGTTTAGCCTGAAGATTTAGATTAAGAGAATTAATCTCATCAAGTAATAACGTTCCGCCATTTGCCTGTTCAAATAATCCTGGCTGGTCGATGGATCCGGTAAAAGCACCGCGCTTTGTTCCGAATAGAAGACTTTCTATTAAATTATCAGGCAATGCCGCGCAGTTTTGAGATATAAAAGGTCCTGAAAAACGGTTGCTGGCATTATGAATACTCTGGGCAAACAACTCTTTTCCAGTACCGGTTTCTCCAACAATTAATACGTAAGAAGAGGTACGCGCCGCGCGTTTGGCACCTTCAATAACTTCCTTCATTACTGTACTGTTTCCTGTAATACTGTCAAAGGTATATCTAGTGGTTCCTTTTCGCGTAATATTCCCTTTTATTAAACGTTCCAGCTTTGTCACGTCGTTTGCGATTTCAACTGCACCCAACAGTTCTTCTTTTTCATAAATTGGAATGGTATTGTTGTTAGTTGTAATTTCCCGACCTTTGTTATTAAAATAAGTTTGTTTAACATTCTTTGTCTCTTTTCTATCATGGAGCGCTTTGACAAGTGTACTAGATTGATCTTCTTTAAACATAAAGACATCTAGTAAATTCTTATTCATGACATCTTGGATGTCCATCGATTCAATTTGGGCCATTTTATTGTTATAGATAACCGTATTTCCTAAAGCGTCTACTGCATGTACCCCAACATCCACTTCATCTAAGATCCTTTTATACATAGAAATAAGATACTGCAGGTATTCAACTGTCATTTTTGTCTGATCCATGAGAGTCATTCCCCTTATAGTTTATCTTTCTATTAAAACAAATAATCTAAAATAGCGCAAAATATTTTTGCATTAAAAATATTTTAAAAATTTGGCGCAAAAATATTTTGCGTTTAATAATATAAATCCCTTATTTATGTAGATTTTAGGTTTGGCACGGAACTTGCATTATTATATTTTGTACAAACCACAAGGGGGCAAAAGAATGAAACCGTATACGCATGAACCATTTACTAATTTTACAGAACAAGCAAATAAACAAGCATTTCAACAAGCTCTTTCGTATGTTCAATCCCAGCTAGGTAAGGAATATCCTGTTGTGATTGGCGGGGAATCTATTTCTACCGATAAGAAGATTCAATCTATTAATCCAGCAAATAAAGAAGAAGTGATCGGCAGTGTTTCTATGGCAGACCAAGAACTAGCAGAAAAGGCTATGCAAACAGCATTAACTGCATTTGAATCTTGGAAAAAGTGGAAGCCAGAGTATCGTGCCAACATTCTATTCCGTGCTGCAGCTATTTTACGCCGTCGTAAACATGAATTTTCTGCTTATCTTGTAAAAGAAGCTGGAAAGCCATGGAAGGAAGCGGATGCGGATACTGCTGAAGCCATTGATTTTATCGAATATTACGGTCGTCAAATGCTCCGCATTAAAGAAGGTTTTCCTGTTCAAAGCCGTGATGGGGAATACAATCAATATCACTATATTCCACTTGGTGTAGGAATTATTATTTCACCATTTAACTTCCCATTGGCGATTATGGCTGGAACAACAGTTGCAGCAATTGTCTCTGGTAACACAGTCCTTCTTAAGCCAGCAAATTCCACTCCAATTGTGGCTGCAAAATTTGTAGAGCTTATGCATGAGGCTGGTCTACCAAATGGTGTATTGAACTTTGTACCTGGCAGCGGTGCCCAGATTGGGGATTATCTAGTTGACCACCCGAAAACTCGTTTCGTATCCTTTACTGGCTCTCGTGATGTAGGCTGCAGGATCAATGAAAGAGCAGCAAAAGTTAACCCAGGTCAAATTTGGATCAAACGCGTCATTGCTGAAATGGGCGGTAAAGATACAGTGGTTGTAGACAATGATGCCGACCTAGATTTAGCTGCAGCAAGTATTGTTTACTCAGCTTTTGGATTCTCTGGTCAAAAATGTTCTGCAGGCTCTCGTGCAGTGGTTCATCAAGATGTTTATGATGAAGTGCTCGAAAAAGCTGTAGCGTTAACAAAGACACTTACACTTGGTAACCCAGAAGATCTATCTAATTATATGGGCCCAGTGATTGATGAAAAATCATTTAAAAAAATCATGAATTATATCGAAGTGGGTAAACAAGAAGGCAGACTAATGACTGGTGGAGAAGGCGATGATTCGAAAGGTTATTTTATTCAGCCGACCATTTTTGCTGATATAGACGAAAATGCCCGACTTATGCAAGAGGAGATTTTTGGACCAGTGGTGGCTTTCTCTAAAGCTCGTGATTTTGACCATATGATGAAAATCGCAAACAACACAGACTACGGTTTAACAGGTGCCTTAATTTCTAAAAACCGTGAGCATATTGAACGTGCCCGTGAAGAATTCCACGTAGGAAATCTCTATTTTAACCGTACGTGTACAGGTGCCATAGTTGGATATCAGCCATTTGGAGGATTCAATATGTCAGGAACAGATTCAAAAGCAGGCGGCCCTGATTATTTACTTCTCCATATGCAAGCAAAAACAACATCTGAAACGCTATAAGGAGGAAACAAAATGAATACTACTTTAAATAAAACAACAGAAATTATTGAGCAAACACAAAAATTTGGTGCTAATAATTATCATCCACTGCCAATCGTAGTGTCTAAGGCAGAGGGAGTTTGGGTTGAAAGTCCAGAAGGAAACCGTTATATGGATATGCTAAGTGCCTATTCTGCGGTAAATCAAGGACATCGTCATCCAAAAATCATTCAAGCATTAAAAGACCAAGCTGATAAAGTAACATTAACGTCACGCGCATTCCATAATGACCAGCTTGGTCCCTGGTATGAAAAAATTTGTAAAATAACGAATAAAGAAATGGCGCTTCCGATGAATACAGGTGCAGAGGCAGTTGAAACAGCCCTTAAGGCTGCGCGCCGCTGGGGCTATGATGTTAAGGGAATTGCTGAAAATCAAGCAGAAATCATCGCATGTACAGGTAACTTCCATGGTCGTACAATGGGCGCAGTGTCATTATCATCTGATCCCGAATACAAGCGTGGTTTCGGTCCAATGCTTCCTGGAATTAATCTGATTGCTTATGGAGATCTTGAAGCATTAAAAGCCGCCATCACACCAAACACCGCTGCATTTTTAATTGAACCAATTCAAGGGGAAGCTGGAATCATTTTACCTCCTGAAGGATTCTTAAAGGCTGCAGCAAATCTATGTAAAGAAAACAATGTATTGTTTATTGCTGATGAAATTCAAGTTGGCTTAGCGCGTACAGGTAAAATGTTTGCAACCGAATGGGAAGAAGTAAATCCTGATATGTTAATTTTAGGTAAAGCACTAGGCGGTGGAGTATTCCCGATTTCTTGCGTTGTTGCCAACTCAGATGTATTGGGAGTATTTAATCCAGGATCGCATGGTTCAACTTTCGGAGGCAATCCACTAGCATGTGCAGTGTCAATTGCTGCTTTAGAAGTGATTGAAGAGGAAAAATTAGCAGAACGTTCACTAGAATTAGGTGATTATTTCTTAGAACAATTAAAAACGATCAAGCATCCACGGATTAAAGAAATTAGAGGACGCGGCTTGTTTATTGGAGTCGAGCTTACAGAAGAAGCAAGACCATACTGCGAGCAATTAAAGGAAGAAGGCTTATTATGTAAAGAAACACATGATACCGTTATCCGCTTTGCACCGCCGCTAATCATCTCGAAGGAAGAAATTGATTGGGCACTAGAGAAGATTACGAAAGTGTTAGCTTAATAGAGGATTATCAAATACCACAAAAACGACGAGGTGTCTGAAATGTCTGTTACGACTGTACTTAAAGAAATGTCAAAAGAACAACAGAAGGAAAAAGAATCGTTAAACTTATTCTACTCTACGCAAACCGTCATACAGGAGGCACTAACGAAGCTTGGTTACAAGAACGAAATGTATGAACTGCTAAAAGAACCAATTCGGTTATTGACTGTCCGTATTCCGGTTAGGATGGATGATGGCAGTGTAAAGATATTTACCGGGTACCGTTCACAGCATAACGATGCGGTCGGACCTACAAAGGGCGGTGTTCGCTTTCATCCTGATGTTGATGAAGCGGAGGTAAAAGCGTTATCCATTTGGATGAGCTTGAAGTGTGGGATTACGAATCTTCCTTATGGCGGGGGTAAAGGCGGTATCATTTGTGACCCGAGGCAGATGTCATTTAGAGAGCTTGAAAGATTAAGCCGCGGCTATGTGCGTGCGATTAGTCAAATCGTAGGACCAACTAAAGATATTCCTGCTCCGGATGTTTATACAAACTCACAAATTATGGCTTGGATGATGGATGAGTACAGTCGTTTACGTGAATTTGATTCTCCAGGATTTATTACTGGTAAACCACTGGTATTGGGTGGATCACATGGGCGTGAAACCGCAACTGCTCGTGGTGTAACTATGTGTATTAATGAAGCCGTTAAGAAAAAGGAATTCGAGCTGCAAGGTGCCCGAGTCGTTATCCAAGGCTTTGGAAATGCGGGCAGTTATTTGGCTAAATTTATGCATGATGCTGGTGCAAAGGTTGTTGCAGTGTCCGACGTGTACGGTGCAGTATATGATCCAAACGGATTAGATATTAATTATTTACTCGATAGAAGAGATAGCTTCGGTACATTCTCTCAACTATTTACCGACACAATAAGCAACAAAGAATTACTAGAATTGGACTGTGACATTTTGGTACCAGCTGCGATTTCGAACCAAATCACTGAAGAGAATGCAGCAAACATTAAAGCGAGTATTGTCGTTGAAGCCGCAAACGGACCGACTACTCTAGAAGCGACCAAAATCTTAACAGAACGAGGAATCTTGCTTGTTCCGGATATTCTTGCAAGTGCTGGTGGAGTAACCGTTTCGTACTTTGAATGGGTGCAAAACAATCAAGGATACTATTGGACGGAAGAAGAAGTAATGGAAAAACTTGAAAAGGTAATGGTTAGCTCTTTTGATACGATATATCAACAAGCACAGACTCATCAAGTAGATATGCGTTTAGCTGCTTATATGGTTGGGATAAAAAAAGTAGCAGAAGCATCCCAGTTCCGAGGCTGGGTTTAATATTAATACGATAAAAATACTCTTTCATTGAAATAGGGAAGGGTATTTTTTGATTCACAAGTACGGGTTATCAAGCGGACTTTATCGTTCTTGATTAAGATATTCTTGAAATGAGTCCCGAAAAAATTGATGAGATAAAAGTGCTAGAAACCTATATGGGTGGAGAATTAGTATATCAATGCGAGGGTGTAACCAACTAAATAACTTTTAAAAGCCTTGCAGAAGCTATCTGTAAGGCTTTTAAAAGTTATTTTATAAAACGTTTGATTTGTTTTAGTGCGTCTTTACGGTTTGGATATCGGAATGGTAAATCAAAGGTGGTCGTTTGTTTTAAGATACTCTTTTGATGGGAAAAGACATCGAAGCTTCCCCTTCCATGGTAGGCACCAATTCCACTTTCGCCAACACCACCAAATGGAAGGTAAGGTGAACTAAGGTGCATGACGGTATCGTTTATACAGCCCCCGCCAAAAGAAACAGAATCTAAAAGGTTATCTTGGTATTCTTTACTTTCCGAGAAAATATAAAGAGCTAACGGCTTAGGGTGTTCATTAACTTTTTGAATCATTGTTGCTTCATTTTCATATTCAAGGATAGGGAGGACCGGTCCGAAAATTTCCTCCTGCATCACTGGGTCATCCCACGTTACGCCACCTAGGACTGTTGGCTCAATTGTAAGAGAATCCTTGGAATAATTGCCGCCATGAAGGATTTCCCCACTCGTAAGTAAGCTGGTTACACGATTAAAATGACGTTCACTTACAATTCTCGTAAATTCGCCATTTTTGACGATATCTTCATATAGTTCACTAATGGTATTCTTGAAGATTTTTATGAATTCTTCCTTAATGTCTTTGTGGACATATAAATAGTCAGGTGCAACACATGTTTGCCCAGCATTGATAAACTTGCCCCAGGCAATTCGTTTGGCTGCTAATTTAAGATTCGCGTCATGGTGAACGATACAAGGACTTTTCCCTCCCAGTTCAAGAGTAACAGGAGTTAAGTGCTTTGCAGCGGCTTCCATAATTACCTTTCCAACTGAAACACTACCAGTAAAAAAGATATAATCGAATTTTTCTTTTAATAACAGCTGAGTGGTATCGGCATCACCTTGGACGACGGAAACGTACTCTTCAGGAAATGTCTTATTAATCAAATCTGCCATAAGTTTTGATGTTTCTGGTGTTAGTTCAGAGGGTTTAAGTACAGCACAATTTCCCGCAGCAATCGCACCAATCAGAGGAGCAATGGCTAATTGCAAGGGATAATTCCAAGGAGAAATGATCAATGCTACCCCATATGGTTCAGAATAAATATAGCTCTTTGATCCAATTTGCGTCATTGCTGTTTTTACTTTTCTTGGCTGTGTCCAATCTCTTATATTTCTGAGAGTAAAGCGGACTTCCTCTAGCAATATTCCCATTTCGCTAATATAAGAGTCGAAGTCACTCTTATTCAAATCCTTCTTAAGTGCTGCCATAATGTCTGTCTCATGTGAGCGAATCATGTCCCCTAAGGATGTTAATGCTTCTATTCGATATGTTACATCTTTTGTTTTTCCAGTTTGAAAGAAATCACGCTGCCTTTTCAATAATTCACTAAACTCTTCCATAAGCGCACCTCCTCCTAGATAATGATATTCTAACACAACATATTTTAATAACCAGTTTCGATAAAAGCTAAATGGAATAATTTTGTATGAATAAAAATTATCGGAGAATACTATGATTAAATACCAGTAAAGGAGATAGCGAATGTCAATTGAAACAGGAATGAAATATCAAATTTCTCAAACCATTAAGGGGAATTTTAATTCTGCTGAATCGTTGACGGTTACCACTAACAATGGGGTTACCGTTCAATTTACACTAGAAGATGGAAAAGGTCATGGCTCAATGCCACTGGATCATTTAAACTATTTATTAAAGCGATCCAACCTTACCCCGATTACTTCAAATAAAAGAGTACTTTTAAATACAGATCATGAAGAAAAAATAGGATGATAAGCAAAGCCTCCTTGTTTGATAAGGAGGCTTTCGTCTGGAGTGCCCGAAGAGCATGAAGAAAAAGATTTTGGTCAATGCAGGCAGTCTGGAGTGACCGAAGAGCATGAGGAAAAAGAATTTGGGTCAATACAGGCTCTCTGCTGTGACCGGAAATCAAAATGAAAGCAGCTTTGGTCACTCCAGCCATTTAACCTCATTTCACTACCATTTTTAATAAGTAGTCTGCATAGGCGTCAGAGATTTCTTCTGCACTTTGAGGACCATTTTGGTCATACCATTCTTGGATCCAGTTGAGAGCACCTAAAATAATTAGACGCACCATTTTTACGTCCACAGGACCAAACACCTGTTTATCTATACCTTCATGTATGATTCTATCAAAATAGTGAGAGTAACTTTTTCTTAACTCGAGAACTTCTTGTAACTGCTCTTCTGAAAAATTATGATTTGGCTTTGATAGAGCCATGAACATTGATTTCTCACTTGTTGCAAGTAGAATATGTTCTTTAATCGCACATCTTAGCTTTTCAATTGGGTTACGATTACTATCGATAACGCTCTCAATTCCATCCAAACAAATCTCCATAATCATTAAATGGCATTGATACAGTAGGTCATCTTTATTTTTAAAATAGTAATACATCGAACCTTTTGTCATTAGAAGCTTGGCAGCAATTTCTTCCATCGTTGTTCCTTGGTATCCTTTATTAACAAGAACGGCCGCAGCAGAACGAAGGATTTCCTGCTTTTTTTTCGCCATTTTTTGCGCTCTAAAAGAGGACATTTTCTTTCCCCCCTAACTATTAATCTTTGTAATCTTAAATATAGGACAGCTTTTCTGAAAAATCAACGAATTTTAAACACGGGTTCAAAAAATAAATCAATTGTAAAATTATAAGAAAATTGCTATTATTTAAAATAGAAGTGTAAGCGTTGTCACTTAAAGTAAGGAGATGATAGTTTGTTACCTCTTGAAGGTATACGCGTTCTTGACCTCACAAGACTTCTGCCTGGCCCTTATTGTTCTTTACTACTGGCTGATTATGGGGCAGATGTAATAAAAGTGGAAGATCCCAAAAGCGGGGATTATGCCCGCTGGTACGAACCAAGAGTAAACGATGATCAAAGTGCTATGTTTATCTCTTTAAATCGCAATAAACGCAGCATTACCCTAGACCTTAAAGACGAAAAGGATAAAGAGGCGTTTATTTCTTTACTCAAAACATCAGATGTCCTAATAGAATCATTTCGACCAGGGGTTATGGATCGTCTTGGTATTGGATATGAGGATTTAAAGGTACATAATCCCAAACTAATTTATTGCGCAATAACCGGTTATGGCCAATCAGGACCATACGCAAAAGAGGCTGGACATGATTTGAATTTTTTAAGCTACTCGGGGCTGCTGCATTTACAAGGAGCACCAAACGAAAAGCCTCTGATCCCATCTGTTCAAATAGGTGATATTGGCGGAGGAGCATTGATGGCTGCAGTCGGAATCCTACTCGCCATTATTGATGCGAAGAAATCGAATCGAGGTCAATTTGTGGACATTTCCATGCTTGATGGAGCTCTTTCATGGATGCATACGATTCTGCCAAACTACTGGACTTCCGGAGAAAAGCTCAACCGTGGGGAACTAACTTTAAATGGCGGGAAAGCATGTTATGAGATTTATAGAACAAAAGATGATCGATTTCTTTCCGTTGGTGCACTTGAATATAAGTTTTGGAAAAAATTTTGCCAAGTAATTGGAAAGGAAGAACTGATTGACCAACTAGATGAACCTTTAGAACAGCAGCGCATTATGAAGCAGGAAGTTCAAACAGCCATCCAACAAAAAACATTAACAGAATGGATTGAACTTTTCGAAGGTATTGATGCCTGTGTCTCCCCAGTCTTAACTCCAGAAGAACTTACAGACAATCCACAAATTAAACATCGTCAAATGATTGAAGACATTACTCATCCTGAAGTGGGGGTAATCAAACAAATTGGAAATCCTATCAAACTATCAAATTCACCTGTTAGTACAAGACGTCATTCACCCAGTCTTGGGGAACATACAAACGAAATTTTGAAAGAGCTAGGTTATTGAAAAAAGAAAGGGGATAAGAAGATGAGAATACAAGATTCCATTGCGTTGGTAACGGGCGGTGCTTCAGGACTAGGTGAAGCAACTGTCCGAAATATTGTAAAAAACGGCGGTAAAGCCGCCATTCTTGATCTCTCTGAAGAAAAAGGGACGTCTTTAGCCGAAG
Source organism: Neobacillus canaveralius (assembly GCF_047237705.1). Taxonomy (NCBI): domain Bacteria; kingdom Bacillati; phylum Bacillota; class Bacilli; order Caryophanales; family Bacillaceae; genus Neobacillus; species Neobacillus canaveralius. The sequence continues at coordinate 3,024,060 of NZ_JBDFLL010000001.1, forward strand.
AATTAGGTGAAAATGCGGTTTTTTACAAAACGAATGTAACAAGTGAAGAAGATGTCCAGAACGCAATCACCTCTGCTATTGCTCAATTTGGCAGCATTAATACGGTAGTGAATTGTGCAGGTATTGCTGTCGCGGAAAAAACGGTTGGCAGAAATCAACCACATAGTTTTGATAATTTTAAAAAAGTAATTGAAATCAATTTAATTGGTACCTTTAACGTCATTCGCCTTGCTGCGGCACAAATGGTCAACAATCAGCCAAATCAAGAAGGTGAAAGAGGGGTCATTATCAATACCGCGTCAGTTGCCGCTTTTGATGGTCAAATTGGTCAGGCTGCATACAGTGCCTCAAAAGGCGGTGTTGTAGGAATGACATTGCCAATTGCACGCGACTTAGCGAAATCCGGTATCAGGGTGATGACAATCGCTCCTGGCATTATTGAAACACCTCTTTTCGGTTCATTGTCTGAGCAGGCAAAAGCTGCTTTGGAATCCCAAGTTCCATTCCCATCCAGACTCGGACGTCCATCTGAATATGCACAATTAACTCAGTCGATTATCGAGAATGTCATGCTTAATGGAGAAACTATCCGTTTAGACGGTGCCATTCGTATGGCACCAAGGTAAGTCGTTAATTTTTAAAAAATAAAATTCAAATTGGAGGAAGATAAAAATGCGTGAAGTTGTTATCGTTGAGGGAGTTCGTACACCTGTTGGAAAAAGAAAAGGGCTATTGAGTAACGTGCGTCCAGATGATTTGGCCGCAAAAGTATTAAGAGAATTAGTAAATCGTGCTGGCATTTCACCAGGAATCGTACAGGACGTCATCATGGGCTGTGTCTCACAGGTGGAAGAACAAGGTCTGAATATCGCACGTAATGCAGTTCTAATGGCAGATTTCCCTATTCATGTACCAGCAACCACTATAGATCGTCAATGCGGATCCGGTCAGCAGGCTATTCACTTTGCAGCACAAGCCATTCTAAGCGGGGATATGGATATTGTTATTGCCGGGGGCGTTGAAAGCATGACACGTGTCCCACTTGGTTCGACCCGTCAAAATTCAACGTCCAGTGAAGAGCTTACCTCAAGGTATGAAATTATACACCAAGGCTTATCTGCAGAAAGAATTGCTGATAAGTGGGGATTTACACGCTCCCAGTTAGATGAATTTTCCGTTGAAAGTCACAATCGTGCGTTAAAAGCACAAGAAGAAGGCAGATTTGACAGGGAGATTATGCCTTTAGAAGTAACTTTAGAGGATGGCAGTACGGTGGTAGTGAGGCAGGATGAAGGACCTCGTAAGGGCTCCACTGTAGAAAAGTTGTCCACGCTTAAAACAGTCTTTAAAGAAAATGGTAAAATTCATGCCGGAAATGCCAGTCAAATGAGTGATGGTGCTGCGGCTGTATTATTGATGTCACATGAAAAGGCGGAGGAATTAGGGCTTAAACCTCGATTCCGAATTGTTGCCCGTTCGGTAGTAGGCTCTGATCCAACTTTGATGCTGACAGGTCCAATTGAAGCAACAAGACAGGTTTTAGCCAAAGCAGGGCTGACAATCGAAGATATGGACACCTACGAAGTAAATGAAGCGTTTGCTCCTGTACCAATGTGCTGGCTAGAAGAAATTAAGGCAGATCCTAAGAAATTGAACCCTAACGGGGGAGCTATTGCCCTTGGACACCCACTCGGAGCAACAGGCGCCAAATTGATGATCTCGATGATGAATGAATTAGAAAGAACAGGCGGCCGCTACGGTCTTCAAGCAATTTGTGAAGGTGGGGGAATGGCCAACGGAACAATCATCGAAAGAATTAGTGAATAAGAACTGAAAGAGGAAATAAGCAGCAAAAGAACCATTTTGTTGCTTATTTTCTTTTAACAATAGGCTGTGTTAAGGGATACTGTTGATTTATGAACCTGTTGATTGGAGCGGAAGGCACTTGACTCCTGCGGGATGAACGAGCTGAGTGAGACCCCGCAGGTCGGAACGACCGAGGAGGCTCACGGGGTGAGCCCGCGGAAAGCATAGCGCCTCGGAACAGGCAAAGACCGCCTGTCCCTGCGATGATTATTCTAAGAAGCATTCCTTAGTGGAGCGCAAATCAACAGCCTAGTTTAACACAGCCCAATAATAACTAGAGGGTAAGGAGGAGAAGGGTTTTTGTTCAATGAAATAGGTGTAACACAAGTAACCATACCGCTGCCTTTTCGATTAAATCATGTAAATTGTTTTTTAGCTGAAGGGGCAAGCGGGTGGACCATTATCGACGTAGGATTAAATAATAAAGTATCCAGGGATACATGGAGACCATTCATAGAAAAGCATGAAATAAAGGACATCATTCTAACTCATTACCATCCAGACCATTTTGGCTATGCCGGGACATTGCAGCAGCTTACAAATGCAGAGGTATGGATGACAGAAATTGATGCTGAGGCTGGGTTAACCTATTGGGAGCAGGACTCTTTAGGGAGTGTAAATGAAAACTATGATAAATGCGGGCTTCCTGATAATTTATCTCACTTGTTAACGACGGATGAACGTGGTTTTAACCCACAAGTTAAGCCTTATCCCACTGTTCAACATTATCTGGAAGAAGGAATGAAGTTCGTATTTGGCAAATACGAATACGAGGTTATTTTTACACCGGGGCATTCCGATGGATTAATCACTTTATTTAATAAAGAGAATAGTATCTTATTTTCAACCGATCATATTTTACCAAGAATTTCTCCCAATATTTCTTATTGGTTCGTTGGAAATCCAAATCCATTACAATCTTTTATGACATCTTTGGAAAAAATTAAATCTTTGGACGTAGACTTTTGTGTTCCTTCTCATGGGAAGCCATTTAGAAATGCTAATAAAAGAATAGAAGAACTATTGGCACATCATCATGAAAGATTAGCGGAGACGTATGACGCCATTAAACAACCAGCAACCATCTATGAGGTTAATCAACAATTGTTTCAAAATTTGAATATCCATGAAACTCGCTTTGCTGTTGGAGAAACACTTGCTCATTTGGAGTATTTATTTTTAAACAACCAATGTAAAAAATTTCTTCAGGAAGGTACATGGTATTACGAAGGTATTTAAATCGAAAGGGTGTCTCGAAATCGACACCCTGCCTTTAATTGTTATTGTTCTTTGTTTGAATAAACAGCAATCAATACAACCGCTTTACAATCTCCGATATTTTTCACTGTATGAGGAACACTTGCATTCCAGCTGAAGGAGTCACCTTCTTCTAAAATAACGGAATCTTCCCCTTGCTCTGCCAGGACTTTTCCCTCAAGCACTAAATGACATTCTTCCCCTTCGTGCGCATGGGCGTCTCCAATCGAGGCACCTGGCGGAAATTCCACACTTCTTAAACTCAAACCACCCATTGATGAGATGTGTTCAATATTTAACTGATTTAATGAGGTTGTTGTTCTGGCATCTTTTCTGACTACGCGTAAATGTTGTTTTTTTTCTAATAATAAGTAAGGTAATGGAACCTCTAAATAGTTGGCAATAGTTTGCAGCGTGTTGATCGATGGTGAGGTGTTATTGTTTTCTACATTGCTAATAAACCCTTTTGAAAGGCCAGTACCTTCACACATTTGGGCTATTGTGATTTTTTTTCGATTTCTAATTGCACGTATTTTTGCGCCGATATCCAGTTTGATCACCCTTTATGGTTTCCTAATATAGAACATATTTATATATTAGCAAAAAATCCATTGACAATCCATAGGATTCGTTGTTATCCTATAAGCAACAAATGTTCATATTATAAAACATTTTATTTTTTAAATGTGTGTTTACTAATATGAATATTTATTAACAAATTAAATACAATCGGAAGGGATGATATATATGAATGCACCTATGGTCTATGAAATTCGCCGTCCAAAAGAAATCCATCCGGATAAAAAATATCCAGCATTGTTTATCATGCATGGAATTGGCAGTAATGAACAAAACATGCTGTCTTTGGTAAACGGATTAGAAGAACAGTTCTACATTTTCAGTATTCGCGGTCATCTCCCGCAGCCTCCAGGCTATGCTTTCTTTACTATTGAAGGGTACGGCAAGCCGCATCGAGAAGTTTTTGATGAAGGTGTGAGTAAACTTACGAGCTTTATTGACTATGCTTGCGAACAGTATCCGCTAGATACATCTCAATTATACTTATTAGGTTTTAGCCAAGGTGCGATTTTAGCAATGACGCTAGGTTTAACATTAGGAAATAAAATAAAAGGAATTGTTGCACTTAGTGGTTACATTCCGGCATTTGTAAAAGAAGAATATGCGATCAAACCTGTGGATGAAGTGTCCGTGTTTATAACACATGGAGAAATGGACCAAGTACTTCCATTTGAATGGGGTCTTGCCAACAACGAGTATTTTCGTCAATTAGGTGCAAATGTTACTTTTAAGACTTACCAAGAAGGACATAGTGTTTCCTTACGTAATCTGCAGGATTTTACAAACTGGTTAATACAAGAATTAGAAAAATAAAAACATTAAGGGAGAGGTAGTTAATATGAAAAAGATTGAGGTAAGTACATTAATTTTACGTTTAGTATTAGGGGCAACGTTTTTTATCCATGGATTAGTGAAATTCCAAGGCGGGATTGAAAATATCGTGGGCTGGTTTGATTCCATTGGTCTACCAGGTGTTCTTGCCTACGGTGTTGCAGTGGTAGAAATGGTTGGAGGACTTGCTTTAATCCTTGGGTTAGGAAGCAGAATTGTATCAGGATTGTTTGTGGTATTAATGCTTGGAGCGACTGTTAAAGTGAAATTAGCTGGCGGCTTCTTAGGAAATGGTCAAGGTGCTGGTTGGGAATTAGATTTAGCATTACTAGTAATCGCATTATTTATTGCCATCAACGATAGTAAGATGTTTGCGCTAGATAAAGTGTTTTTCAAAGGACAAAATAACCAGACACAATCACTTTAATACAGGAGGGAAAAGTACTATGATGCCATCGCTGTTTATCGCTCATGGTGCACCATTGCTTGCGATTGAAAACAATGAGTATACTCAATTCTTAAGTAAACTCGGACAGTCTTTACCACGTCCAAAGGCAATTGTTTTATTTTCCGCGCATTGGGAGTCTAGAGCACAAAAAGTAAGCAAAGTAGCTCAATATGACACCATTTATGATTTCGGTGGATTTGACCCAGCACTCTATACCATTAAATATCCAGCTAAAGGTTCAGAGGATATCTCTAATGAAATAATGGATTTATTCAAAGGAAATGGTATTCCTGTTGAGGTAGAAACGAAACGCGGATTGGATCATGGCGCATGGGTGGTGCTCCGTTTACTTTACCCAAATGCAGATGTGCCTGTAATAGCAATGTCTGTTAACCCTTCACTTACACCGGAAGAACAATATAAAATCGGAAAATCACTCTCTGCATTACGTGCCAAAGATGTTTTAATCATTGGCAGCGGGGGGACAGTTCATAATTTAAGGGCCGTGAATTTTGCGGATAATGGACAAGTAGATACATGGGCGGTGGAGTTCGATGATTGGTTAGCCCATCATCTTCACACATGGGATACGGATTCATTGTTTAAGTATGATTCACTAGCTCCCAATGCACAATATGCTGTACCTCCATATGGAAATGAACACTTTGTTCCGATTTTTTACGCAATGGGTGCAGCAGATGATAACAAAAAAGCAAAATTATTACATCGCAGTTTTCGATATGGGAACCTAAGTCACAGCGTATGGAAATTTGGAGAATAACAAAATGTCTCAAATGGTGGTTTTTTGAAGATATCTACACGTTTTCCGGATATTTCTACTGAATATTGGCCGAAATCTACACATTCTTAAAGGATATCTGCACAAAATCATTAATTATCTACACGCTTTTTGAATATATCTACAAACGACCCATTAATAGGTATCCTACCCAATTAAAATCAACGGTAGGATGCCTTTTTATTTTAATAAAGGGAATAGTAATTCTAATCAATTGAAATATATGTAGGGTTTTTGATATAATAATTCGGTTATTAATATAAAGAATGTATAAAAGTTAATAAGGTGGTAAATATGAATCAAGAATTTAGAGTGTTATTATATTATAAATATGTCACTATTGAGAATCCTGAGGAGGTTCAACAAGAGCATCTTCAGTTTTGTAATGAATTGGGTTTAAAGGGTCGGATTATTTTAGCTTCTGAAGGTATTAACGGTACGGTCTCAGGTACACCTGAGCAAACGGATGCATATATGAAATACATGGACGAGCATCCACTTTTTGCAGGTACCATCTTTAAAATTGATGAAGCAACAGAGCATGCGTTCAAAAAAATGCGTGTTCGTCTTCGACCAGAGCTTGTTACACTACGTTTAGAAGACGATGTGGATCCTCTTGTTACAACAGGAAAGCATTTAAAACCGAAAGAATTTTTTGAAGCTATGCAAAGAGAAGATACGGTTGTGATTGATGCACGGAATGATTATGAATTTGATTTAGGTCATTTCAGAGGCGCCGTTCGACCTGATATATTAAATTTCCGTGATTTGCCAGACTGGATAAGAGATAACAAGGAGCAATTCGAAGGTAAAAAGATTCTTACTTATTGCACAGGCGGTATCCGCTGTGAAAAATTTTCAGGCTGGCTTGTGAAAGAAGGATTTGAAGATGTTTCACAATTAGAAGGCGGAATTGTGACTTACGGAAAAGACCCAGAGGTTCAAGGTGACTTATGGGATGGACAGCTTTATGTATTTGACGAGCGCATTGCGGTTCCAGTCAATCAAAAAGAGCATGTGGTGGTAGGTAAGGATTATTACACAGGAGAGCCTTGTGAGCGTTACGTTAACTGTGCTAATCCAGAGTGTAATAAGAAGATTCTATGCTCTGAGGAAAATGAACACCGTCATTTACGCAGCTGTTCACATGAGTGCAGAACACACCCAAGAAACCGCTATGTGGCTCAGCACGGATTAAGTGAAGAAGAAGTAAAAGAAAGATTGATGAATTTACAAGCATAAGAAAAGGCTGCACGCTCTTCGTTTAGAGTGTGCAGCCTTTTGTTATTTTTTTGCGAGGTTATCACTCGATTTAACTAATTCATCGTATATTGCTGTTGTTAAGCTATGGTCGCCTTTGCTGTCATGACCTGCTTCCCACAACATCATTCCGCCAAAGCCGTGATCGAGTGCTAAATCCGTCTTCTTTTTAATCGTTTCTACACCATTATAATGATATGTCGTTCCGTTCATACTAACCATATCCTTAGCTGCATTTGCAGGATCCTGATTGATGATGGCCGCATACGAGACCTGTTTAATGGCAGGGTCTTCAGGCTGAGCATAAAAAGGAACTCCTAAAACAAGCTTTTCTTTCGGCAAATTGTTTTGGTCAAACAAATTTGCCCAATAGTTTACTATTTTCTCCGTAAACGGATAAGGAGATAAATTCGCTGCGTTGTAACCGCCATCCCACTGGCCGTCATAGGCCATAATATTTACATGGTCGACATATTGGAAAGTAGAAGGTTCATAAACAACAAAGCCCATCTCGGTGCCTGTCACCGCATGAATTTTGGCATAAACCGCAATCGATAGTTCTTTACCTTTTGGATGAAGCTGATCACTTAGCTCTTTAGCAAATGCAGCCAAGTTTGCACCGTCGGCTTTTGAACGAGGGTGCTCAAAGTCTATATCAATACCGTCCAGTTGTTCACGGTCTGCAATACTAGTAAGTTCATTCACTAGTCTTGTTCTAGAGTCAGGATTACTGATGGCTGTTTTAAACGGCTCGTAGGATTCCCCGCCATTTATATGAAACCAGCCGCCAACCGCTAAGATTACTTTTGTATTGTGTTTGTCAGCTTCTTTAACCATCGCACGTAAATTATTGATGGCTGTATCACCATTTAGCAATATCCCTCCATCCGGTGTCGGATGTGCAAACGAGAAGATTGCATGTGTTAACTTGGAGTAATCAACCACATTCGGGTCGCGAAAATCCTGTACATACCCCAATAACACTTTTGATTCCTCAATACTTTCCTTTGGAATTGCTTTTTCTTCGGGATTTTTTACTGATTCTGAGGCTTTTTCTATTTTAAGCGGTTTTGACGCTTGTTCTGTTTTATTTTTGGAATATAACACTCCTGTAAATATTCCCCCTGTAAAGGTAATGAGGATTACCAGGGCAAGGAGGATTTTGCTTTTTTTCATAGATTGTATTCCTCCCTATTATTCTCTGACTTTAAAATTGTATCAAAAAATAAGAGGAGGATGTGTTGGTAATATCAACCTTGCGAAAAAATGGTAAATTGTGAGTCCTATTTATTTGTTAAATAAGCTCAAATATTGTCTAATTATAGTAAGACTTCTAGTGAAAAGGAGATTTACTTCTGTGTGGGCTGTTGGAATAGGAATTATTTTACTATATAATGTATTGATTTTTTACATTGGCTATAATATTTGGGTTTGGCTGAAGCAAATTAGTGGTGAACGAAAGAGTATAAAAATAATGTTCTGGGTTGTACTCGTTATTTTTGCTTATTCTTTTGTTTTCTCACGCTGGCTCGATGAGAGTTTGTTCTTCACTTGGCTCGGTGCTGCGTGGCTTTCGTTATTTTACTTTCTACTATTGCTGATACCTGTAGCCAATTTAGCGGTTTTTTTAAGAAGATTTACAAAGATACAGAAAAAGAAGTTTGTTAAATGGACAGGATACACCGTATTAATTGTGATTGTTGGTTCATTCTTATTCGGAATGTTTAATGCATACAGTCCGAAAGCGAAAGCCTATCAGATTACTATCCCGAAACAGGTAGATGGGAAACAAAGCTTGAAAATTATTATGGCATCGGATATGCATTTCGGAGATTTGTCCGGAAGCGGGCAGGCAAAAAAACTCGTTGAGTACATAAATACACAAAAACCTGACTTAGTACTTTTTCCAGGAGATATTATCGATGATGATATTACACCTTTTCTTGAAAAGGGAATTCCAGAGATACTAAAACAAATCCAAGCTCCTGTTTATGCTTCCTTAGGGAATCATGATCGTGATGACGTGGATCTTGTAAAGATTTTTAATAATAGCGGCATGAAGGTTTTAGATGACGAGGTCCTAAACCTTCCTGAAGGGATTGTCCTTGTGGGAAGGAAAGACAGGGGATATCAGGATGTTGTAAGAGCAGAGCTTCCGGAATTAATGAAGCAGGTCGATTTAAAGAAACCTATTTTTCTTCTTGAACATCAGCCATATGATTTAGATATTGCCGAAAAGAACGGGGTGGACCTTATTCTATCGGGTCACACACATCGGGGTCAGGTTGCACCCGGCAATCTCATAACGAATATGATTTTTGAAAACGACTTTGGCTATCTGAAAAAAGGGCAGCTCCAATCCATTGTTTCCTCCGGCTATGGTGTGTGGGGACTGCCGCTCCGAATTGGTACACGTTCAGAAATTGTCCAAATCAATGTTACATTTAACCCAATGAAATAAGTGAAAAAATCTATCTGGAAAACAGGTAGATTTTTTTCATTTCCAAACAATAGATAACTGACAGTGTTTTTTTTATTCTAATTGAATAGTATTTATTGATGACTGTGAGTTTTTATGAAAGCGCTTTATTTGTATAAAGGAGAGAAGCGAATGGGAAAATTATTGCCTTCAGAAGTTCAAGAAAAGTTATCCTCCGTTCCTGACTGGAGATTAACGGATGAAAAATGGATTGAGCGAAAGTATCGTTTTCGCGATTATTTAAAAGGAATTGAGTTTGTGAATCTTGCAGCAAACCTGTCTGAGCAGGTTAACCATCATCCATTTATTTCAATAGATTATAAGGTCGTAACCTTAAGAATTTCGTCATGGAATGCAAGGGGTTTAACTGCTTTAGATTTTGAATTAGCACTCAAATACGATGAATTTTACTTACAAACGAAAAGTTAATTTTCTTCTAGAGGGAGAGGTTCTATATGGGGGAAGCAAGGAAAATTCCGAGACACTTACAAAAATATGTGGTTGACCAGCAATATGAGAAATACACACCGATTGATCATGCGGTTTGGCGTTATGTAATGAGACAAAACCATAACTATTTAAAAGACACTGCTCATCAAGCGTATGTTGGCGGGTTAAAGTCCTCTGGGATATCGGTTGAGAAAATACCTAATGTAACAGATATGAACAAAGCGTTAGAGCCGTTCGGCTGGGGTGCAGCGAATATTGATGGTTTTATCCCCGGTGTTATCTTCTTCGACTTTCAAGCGCATGGTATCCTGCCGATAGCATCTGACATACGTAAACTAGAAAACATTCAATATACACCAGCACCTGACATTATTCATGAAGCGGCGGGTCATGCACCAATCCTTTGCGAGGAGAAATTCTCGGAATATGTAAAGCTTTTCGGACAAATTGGTTCAAAAGCATTGGCAACAAGTGAAGAGCATGAATTATTTGAAGCAGTCCGAACCTATTCGAATTTATTAGAAAGCGGAAAAGCAACCAAAGCAGAAATTGAGGAAGCTAAAACGACTATGGAAGAAAAACAAGCGGCTGTTACCGAATTATCAGAAGCTGAACAAATTTCCCGTTTATATTGGTGGACCGTTGAATACGGCCTTATTGGCAGTGTCGATCACCCACAAATATATGGAGCTGGATTGTTATCCTCTGTATCGGAAGGAAGAAGCAGTTTAACGGCTGCGGTTAAGAAAATTGCTTTTGACTTGCAAACTGTTATCGAAACTGGCTTTGATATTACCAAACCACAGCCGCAGCTTTTCGTTTGTGACAGCTTTGATCAATTAATCAATGCAGTGATGGAATTTTCAAAAACCATGGCATTTAACGTTGGTGGAACAAAAGGATTAGATAAAGCACTTCGTTCGAATCATACTGCTACGATTCAATATAGCTCAGGGCTGCAGCTAACAGGAACCTTACGTAACCTTATTAAAGGTGAAAATGGTGAAGCAATTTACATCCAAACAGAAGGTCCATCCGCATTGGCTTATCAAAATACCGAATTGACTGGTCATGGAAAAACGGCACATCAAGACGGATTCGGAGCTCCAATTGGAAAAATAGCAAAAAGCATAAAAGCAGTAGAACAGCTTAGTGATGATGAACTAGAAAGAATTGGAATAGAGATAGGAAAAAAATCGACGATCGTTTATGAGAGTGGTGTTAAGGTGGCAGGGACTCCACAACATTTCTATCGGAATGATGGCAAACTTCTGCTGATATCGTTTAAGGATTGTACGGTTTCATACGGAGAACAAACCTTATTCCATCAAGATTGGGGTACGTATGATTTGGCAATCGGTGAGTACATTACCTCAGTTTTTGCAGGCGCGGCGGATTCTGAGCAATATTATGCGGATTTAGAGGAAGTTGAAACCAAGCCACTTGTTAGAAGAGAATTATCTCAGTTAGAACAGTTGTATGGGAAGGTAAGAAATATACGTGAAAAACAGAAGGATGACATTGAACAAGTCATACTTGAGGTGATTAGTAAATTAAAGACTGATTATAAAGAAGATTGGTTATTACGAATTGAGGTAATGGAGTTGTTGGTGAAACATAAACTAATGCCAGACCAACAGTTATTACTAAAAAACCAGCTTGAAGATATAAAGCTTTTGCATGAAGAGTTTCCAGTGTTAATTGATAGAGGTCTTATGCTAACTAATACATGATGAATACAATAATCCTTGATGAATATCAATACACCACCCATTGAATATACTTATTAAAGGTTTAATCGATGGGCGGTTTTTCTATGGAAAATCAACTAAAAGAACTTTTCGGGGCGTGGATTCAAGCTGTAGGAACCGTTACAGCTGCTGTTGGAAGTACACCCTCCCTTAATGAAGATACACAAGAAAGTCTGAACTTATGGGGAAATGTCCTTCAAGGCACTGGTAATGCCTTAATTGCGGATGCACAAGAAGGATTCACCTTAGGAAAGCTTGGAAATGAAGCTCAAGCGATCGGCAATTCCACTGTTGTAGCTGGAATTCTATTGAATATTTCAGAAGAGAACAAGCTTAAGTTGGATATTAACGGAAATTTGCTGCAAGCAGTAGGGGGAGGTATCGCACTTCCGGAGGATTTACTTGATGATCCATCCACCATTAGAACACTTAATATTGTAGGAAATGTCTTACAGATTACTGGAAATTCAATGCAAGCTCTTGGCGGGGCTGAAGAGCTAAAAAGCCTTCGTGAAAAAAACGCTGATCGATTTAAAGGATATAGGGAAAGTAATGAGTCCAACCAATTAACCTCCAGCCAATCTTTAGGCATAAACGGTAGCTGGATACAAGCTGTTGGGTCAGTGATTTCAGCCATTGCTCAAACAAAGGAGAATATAGAAATGAACACCGAAGAAATAACGTGATAAGTTTAGAGAAGCTGGGGCACACTTAGTTAAAAAGAAGGTTAATATAGGTGAAATAGAATGAAATTACTATGTATAGATGGCGGTGGAATACGAGGAATTTTTGCCATTGCCATACTAAAAGCATTAGAAGAAGAAGTAGGTCAACCTGTTGGTGATTTGTTTGATGTAGTTGCTGGCACCAGTACTGGGTCAATCATCGCTGCCTCTGTTTCACTAAATAAAAACATGAAAGAGATATATGAGAGCTATAAGTATTTTGGCGGAAAGATCTTTACCAGGCAGGCAAAGGTGGGGCTATTTAAGAGTGTGTATAGTGACCGGGCGCTAAGACACCTGCTAAAACAAGCGTTTGGTGAAGTGACACTACAGGATATAACTAAGCCGCTGCTTATTCCTGCTGTCGACATTACTCATGGAAAACCGTTTACTCACCGGTCCAACTATGGTCATCCTGATTGTGATGATCTATCTATAAAAGTATGGGATGCAGTCCTTTCCTCCTGCTCGGCACCTGTCTATTTTCCTCCTAATAAAATAGGGGATCAATACTTATCTATTGATGGCGGGCTTTGGGCGAATAATCCTTCATTAGTCTGTCTGACAGAAGCGATTCATTTCTTCCAAAAAAGTATGAAGGAAATCAACATATTATCCATTGGTACGGGATTACAGAATATTGATTTTACAAACAAGAATGATAAATATTGGGGAATCAATCAATGGCTCCCGTTCCATTTACCTTCGATGAAGGTCACTCCAAAGCTTCTCGATTTGGCACTTCACTTATCTTCAGAATCCGTCTCTTATCATTGCCAGCTTCTTCTTAAAAAGAAATATCTTCGAATAAATGAAGATTTAGGGGAGGAAGTACCGTTCGATGAAGTGAAATATATGGATATACTTAGTGAATTAGGAAGAAGTGTTTTTTTAAAACAGAAAGATGAAATTCTTTCTTTTATAGAAAGTTAGGAACAAAACTCGCACTTTTAGAAGCGGCGGTTTTTTTGTTTGGTGACATTCAATATTTTTAACCTTTTGATACGATACTATTTTATGAGGTGAAGAGCATGTATAAACTGTTGTCACATAATGATTTAGATGGTGTCGGGTGTGGAATTCTAGCAAAGCTGGCCTTTGGGGAGGATGTAAAGGTTCGTTACAATTCCATTTCTGGTTTAAATCGAGAAGTAGAATGGTTTTTCGAAAATGATGATAAAAACACTTTTTTATTTATTACCGATTTGTCTGTAAATGAAAAAAATGAGCAGAGGATCAATGAGTTTTATCAAGCTGGTGGAAGAGTACAGTTAATCGATCATCATAAAACTGCGCTGCATTACAATGACTATCCGTGGGGGCATGTGGTCGTAGAAGATGAAGAAGGGAAATTGACTTCTGCAACCTCCTTATTGTATCACTATCTTCTTTCAAATCAGTTATTGGAAGAGTCATCAGCGATATCACAATTTGTTGAGCTGGTTAGACAATATGATACGTGGGAATGGGAAAAAAATAATAATCAGGATGCCCAGCGTCTAAATGCTTTATTTTTTCTCGTATCAATTGACGAATTTGAAGAAAAAATGATCAATCGTCTTCGGACAAGTGAACATTTTCATTTTGACGAATTTGAAAAGAAAATATTAGACATGGAAGAAGATAAAATTGACCGCTATATTCGCAGGAAACGACGCGAGCTGGTACAGACTGAACTGAATGGTCTTTTTGCAGGTGTGGTCTATGCTGAATCCTATCACTCCGAATTGGGAAATGAATTAGGGAAAGAATATCCACATCTTGATTATATAGCGATTTTAAATATTGGCGGCAAGCGGATGGGTTTCCGAACTATTCACGATCATATTGATGTTTCTGAAGTAGCAGGACAATATGGCGGAGGAGGGCATGCAAAGGCCTCGGGGTGTTCGTTAACCGAAGAAGCATATAAAAGTTTTGTAACCGAAACCTTTCACCTAGAACCGATTCCAGAGGACGCGAGACGAAATCGTTATAACCTTAAGGGTTCGGAGTTTGGTACATTGTATAAAAGCAGAAGAGAAGATTACTTCCTGCTTCATCAAGTAAATGTCCATGAATGGGCTATTCACAAAGGGCAAAAACGCTTGGAACAAACCTATGCCAATTTTGAAGACGGGGAAAGCTACTTGAAAAGAAATTATGAGGTCTGGTTAGTAAAAGACGACGATTTTGTTCAATACATCATGAAACAAGTTAAAAACCATATTCACTGAAAAAACCACTACAGAACGAACTAATGTTCTGTAGTGGTTTTTTAAAGGGAATTATTGTTTTAGTTGATTTAAATCCGTAATGCATTCCTGAACAAGTGTAACTGCCTGACTCATAGCGGCTCCTCCGCCAAATGCAGCCGTAACACCAACCGCTTCGAGGATTTCCTGTTCAGAACATCCTTGGTCGAGACATCCCTTAGTATGATAAATAATACAATATTCATCTTGTGTATAAAGGCTAATGCCTAATGCAATCAATTGCTTTTCTCGTTGAGATAAAGCACCTTCTTTAAAGCACTCTTCAGTAAATGCATTGAAGTGTTTAGCAAATTCTGGCATTTTTTGAGTAAATACACCTAACCCGGATTTGTACTCGTGTAAGGCAGCTTCGGTAGAATTTCTTGCTTCAAATTCCATTCTTATGTTCAACTCCATTTCTAATAATCATGAATCCAAAATTAGTATGAGCAAACAAAGAATGGATTAACCAACATTACTAGTTGTTGTGGTAGTTTTTAAAATAGGATGTTAAAGAGCAAGGGGGTCTTTCCATTTCAGGCACAAATGCACTAAGTTTCGTTAAAAAATAACAGGACTCAGGAAAATGATGTTCTAAGAACCGTAGCGTTGTCGCATTTAAAACTTCTTTTCCTTTATAAAGCTTAATCACATGCTCCACCAATTGGTTAAATGAAAGGACCGTTCCACTAACTTCACGTGCAAAGGCGATCTGTACAGGAAAATGAGGAGGCATAAACCGTAAATACCCTTTAATTGCGTCATTTTTTAAAATATGTGCTGAGAATAGCTTACTTAGTGTATTTACTTTTTCGTGAAGGATAAGTTCGACACCATCAAGTGCGCGATTTAATAATGAAGCATGACCAAGCTGGTCCTCTAACCAAAGGTCTAATAAATCAACTAATGGAAGTGGGGGATAATCTGTTCCATTCATAAAATATTGCAGTATCCGCAAATATTCCCCGTTTTCATTTAAGGTGCCATTAAAATATGTTGGGGTAATGTTAATTAGAATTTTATTATTTAATTGCAGGTTAAGGATTCTTCCTTCAAAGCGGTAATAATCAAAGGAAACTTGAGCAGATAGCTTTGAAAATTCAACCAATGCCTGTGAATTTACCGGATTCGTTTTTGGAATTTGTTCTAGTCTGTTTCTTACTTTTGTGAATCTCCCAATAAACACTGCCGCTTCCTCCACAAGGTTTACTTCGACTGATGATAAATAATCCCGCACAAAAATCGCATGATCCAAGAGTATATTGACCCAAAAATAATGCTCTTCCCAAGGAGAAAATGGATTTAGATTTTTCACCGGTAACCTCCTTTAGTCGCAATTTGCCTTCTTAATACAAATTATTATTCAACCTTATATTAAATGTATAAATTACCATTGTTAGCAAAAAATAAAAGAAAAAGATGGGGCGGGTGCGAATGCGGAAGGATCGCAATCGCTTTTTGAAGGATTTCAAACTGCAGAGGCAATTAAGTAATAGATTTAGTTCCACTGAAGAACCAAATTTAAACGGAGAATCTATTTTACAGCAATTTGTTGACAGTTTTAATAATAGTTCTGATTTGAGTGTCACAGAGTTTCCGCATTTAACAGTAAAAATTTATTACTTTGGTTATCTGATTAATAAGGATTATTATGAAAAATTTTTATCAAAACTTAGAAATATAATGCCAGAAGAGTTACAGCCTTTTTTAAATCATTCAGAATTTAAAGTACTTACAGATATGAATAGTATTGAAGATGCCATATTGTCTGGAAGTGCTATCATTTTTACCGAAAAAAATACCTATGAGCTCCCTTTTAAAGAGGGGACGGGTCGTTCTATTTCTCAATCTGAATCAGAAACGGTCATTCTTGGTTCACATGATTCATTTGTGGAATCTGTTGATGTAAATTTATCTCTTATAAGGAAACGAGTGATGAGTTCCCAACTCAAGACGATAAAATTGCATGTAGGTAAAACGTCAAAAAGAACTGTTTATTTACTATATATTGAAGGTGTTGCTTCAGATAAAGATTTAGAAGAAATTAAAAAAAGGATTTTATCGGTTCATAACGATGGGATTGCAGATACGAATATGCTTGTTCAAATTATAGATGAACATCCAAATTCACCATTTCCTCAGTTTTATACCACAGAAAGACCAGACGTAACGGTATATAAATTGTTTGAGGGAAAAATCGTAGGGCTAATGGACACCAGTCCGTTTGCCTTTTGTACACCTGTCAGTTTTTTTGACTTTATGGAATCCATGGATGATTTCGGGCAAAGATGGATTGTCAGCACATTCATCAAAGTAACGCGGTATATTGCGATTTTAGTTACCTTGTTGTTTACTGCCTTATATGTAGCCGTTACTACCTATCACTATGAGATGATTCCTCAGGCATTACTTCCGACATTACTGGAGTCACGCAGTAAAGTGCCATTTCCCCCTGTAATTGAAGCACTTTTTTTAGAATTTTTGTTAGAGCTGCTGCGAGAAGCAGGAGCCAGGCTTCCAACAAAAGTTGGACAAACAATTGGTATTGTCGGTGGTATTGTAATTGGGCAGGCCGCTGTACAGGCAGGGATTACCAGCAATATTCTCATTATTGTAGTAGCAGCCTCTGCCATCGCGTCATTTGTGATACCCAGTTATTTATTAAGTGGATCGATAAGAATTGTGCGTTTTGGATTTATCATCCTTACTGGATTTTGGGGTAATATTGGAATTGTTTTTGGAATGGGGATATTAATTATCCATTTAAGCAGCCTGACTAATTTAAACTCACCTTACTTACTGCCAATATCGCCGATGTATCCAAAGTTCTTCAAATACTCATTAATAAGGGGACCTATTAAGAAAAAAGCCGAAAGGGGTTAACCACAAATGAAAGAAAAGTTATCACCCTTTCAAGCTTCGATTTTGGTTTATTTAATTCAGTCTGGTGTTACAATATTTACTTTACCCAGGCTTGTCGCAGAAGCCTTTGGGACAAACGGCTGGATTGGACTTATCTTCGTCTTTCTTATTGTAAATATCAATCTAGTTCTCATTTGGCTCGTATATAAAATAAGCAAAGGGAAGTCCTTCTTTGAAATCATATCTATTTTTCCTAAATGGATAACATTGCCAGTTAATTTATTTATTGCCGTCGTATGGATGCTGCTAGGGGTATTTGTGATGGTTAAGTTTTCAATGATCCTAAAAGTCTTGTTCTACCAAAACGCATCCCTTTTTTACTTTTTCTCTATGGGTTACATTTTATCGTATTTGCTTCTGAAAAAGGACCTTTATCAAATTGCTAAATCAACGGTGGTATTATTTTATTTTTCGATTTGGACCGTGTTTCTATTAGCCTTCCACCTTCCGGAATTTAGCTTTATTCGGCTTACACCGTTTATTTTTAAAGGTGATACGGACATGGCACAAGGAGGATTGTCTATTTTCACAGCCCTTTTAGGTTATGAACTGTCCATTTTATTTATCCATTTGATAGAGAGGAAACAATTAACATCGCTTATAGTTGGGAATTCCATTACCTCCATAGTTTATTTGGGTGTGACCTTCGTCAGTTTTGGTTTTTTCAGCTTTGATCAATTGTTAAGGGAAATGTACCCGGTGGTAACGCTGCTGGGATACATATCTTTTCCAGTCCTTGAACGCGTAGAAAGTTTTACTTTTTCAATTTTTGGTTTAAAGGTGCTGATGACGACCGTCATGTATTTATGGGGGACAAAAGAATTATTACACTATCAATTTAAAAAGATAAAATCAAACTATCTCTTAATTGGGATTCTGATAATCAGTTTTTTGGTTTCCTTTATTCCAAAGGTTATAAAGGATGTTGAACAATGGTTAAAGTATATTACATATGCAGCTACTGCAATTGCCTTTATATTACCAATTCTATTAATAATTATTGTTCTATTTACGAGAAAAATGAACAGGAAGCCAGCCAATGATTAAGGTAATCGTGATAATTATGATATTTGTTCTGAGTGGATGTGCGGAGCAGAGAATCATCGATGATTTAGCGCTAATTAACGCTGTAGGTTATGATGTTACGGATAACGAAAAGAATCCCTTAAAGTTAACCGTTACCTTTCCATTCATTACAAAGGATGGAAATTATGATAGAAAAACGATTATAGTTGAAGGTAAATCAAGTAAAGAGGCAAGGGAAAAAGTAAGATTGAAGACAAACTTAAGACTTGAAAGCGGGCAAGTTCGTGTTTCTCTGTATGGCCAAGAGGTGGCGAAACAAGGAATGTTACCATATATACAATCGTTAGTTCGTGATCCAAGTATCGGGACAAGAGCGAAATTGGCATTAGCAGAAGATAAAGCCAGTGATGTTTTAATGCTGCAAATTAAAAGCGAGGGGCAAAACGCTACTTATTTGGAGCAGTTTTTAACGAAATTAAATCGAGAAAACTTACGGACAAATTATAATATTTATCAATTCCTAAGGGACTACTTTGATGACGGAATAGATCCAATCCTGCCGGTCTTTAAAGTTGAAAAAAATAACATTGTCTATAATGGCATAGGTTTATTCCATGAAGACAAACTTGTCAAAATCCTTAAACCTTCTGAAGCCAAATATCTTTTCCTTTTTCGAGAAGAGATGAATGAAGGTACTTTCGTCGAGCAAATTGACGTAGGAGAGGATGAAATAGTGTCAATCATGCTTAATTATGAACTTAGAAAACACCGAGTTCATGTTCAATCAACATCAAAAAATTCAAAGAAAGCCTTAATCTATATAGAATTAATAGGGGATGTAATTGAATATACCGGGAAAGAAGAAATTTCAGATCCAAAAATTCAGAAAAAAATAGAAAATATTATTACCAAGAAAATTAATCAGGAGGGTAAGGAGCTTATCGTAAAGTTGCAGAAACTCGAAGTAGACTCACTTGGTATTAATCGATATGTACGTAATAAAATGAACTATAAAGAATGGAAAGCATTAGATAAGTACCAATCTTACCAGGATATGAACATAAATATCGAGGCAAATATTATTATAAACAGTTCAGGAAAATGGAAGTAGAGTGGTTTTCTGTAGAAGCTGTACAGTTTTCTGTATTCAAATTTTAAAACTTTAGAAAAAATCATCTATTATTTGTAAGAATTTTCTATATAATAGAATGAGGTGGGAGCACTACAGTGTATCTGCAGTGTTCTTTTTTATAGAGAAAAAGATGGAGGGGAACATTCTATGTCTAATGAAAATGAGGTTTTATTAGATAAAGGCAAACAAAAGGATCCTAAATTGAAAGCAGTAAGGAAAGAGGGAGAACCGACTCCGGCTTTCATTGGGGCTTCCTGGGGTGCACTGTTAGTAGGTGTTACGGCTTATTTCATAGGCTTGTTTAACGCAGAGATGCAATTAAATGAAAAAGGATATTACTTTTCCGTTTTAATATTCGGGCTCTATGCAGCGGTTTCTTTACAGAAAGCAGTTAGAGATAAAGATGAGGGAATTCCGGTTACGAATATTTATTATGGTATTAGCTGGCTGGCACTAATCGTCTCTATTTCATTAATGGGCATCGGTTTATACAATGCAGGCAGTATTGATTTGAGCGAAAAGGGATTCTATGGGATGTCTTTTGTTCTTAGTTTATTTGCAGCGATTACGGTTCAAAAGAATATTCGAGATACACAGAGGGCAAGAGAACGAGATTGAGTATTAGCTGAGCTTTTGAAGTAAAAACGACAGAAACAGAATCTGTCGTTTTTTTTGTTATTGGATTATTTATTTATTATTGAATTTACGTATTCTTGAACCATTTCAGTGGTAACATTTTTTCTAAGTGAGATGATTCGCAAATTAATTCTGTTCATTTTATTAGTGACTTCATTAATTTTATCTGTTGTAAAAGGTTTTCCTTGTTTACATAACTTAACAGCTTCTTCTATATATTTTTCACGAAGTTCGTCTAAAGCTTTAAACTCTTGGTAACTTTGATTTTGATTTTTCGCATGTTTAATTAAGTCTTTATGTACGCTCATGATTACACTCCTCCATATTAACTTTTTTTATCATAACATAATTTAAAAGGAAGGAGACAAAGCACGTAAGCAAGATTTTTGTTTTTATTGGTGTAAGTGCTATTATTTTTATATCGATTAAAGGAGATGCTTCTATGGTAAATGAAATTGACTTAAATGAAACCACGATTAAAGTTAACAAGTATGATGAAGAAAAAGAAGGTCATTTACATAAAATTTCAGTCGAATTTAATGTAACCAGTGAGGATTATCATGATATCACAACGCTTTTGTACAACGGTACATTTGATGTGAAAGTTCCTGAGCGGGATTTATCATTTAGAGCAAGTATTCAGCAATACTCTACATCATTTACAAATTTATATATAAAAGGTCAAGTCGGACAGTTTAAGTTACAGTTACTGGAAGTAAATGAATAGGAAGGAGGGTGGAGTGGGAAATGAGGTTAAGCATTTTGGATCAAGCACCCATATCTTCTAATCAGAGTGCATCTGATGCACTTAAGGCATCGATGGAGTTAGCTAAAGCTGGTGAAAACTTAGGGTATACGCGATTTTGGATTGCGGAACATCATGATTTACCAGGACTTGCATGTCCGGCACCGGAAGTAATGTTAGGTTATATTGGAGCAAATACAAAACACATTAGGATCGGCTCAGGGGCAGTATTATTACCGCATTATAAACCATATAAAGTTGCCGAGGTATACAATATGCTGGCTACCCTATTTCCTGATAGAGTCGATGTTGGGATTGGAAGAGCTCCAGGTGGTTCAGCAGAAGCAACCAATGCTTTATCTGATAACTTTTTACAGCAGGTGTGGAATATGCCGAAATCAGTAAAAGATCTACTGTATTTTATAGACAATACTTTGCCGCCTGAACATCCGCATGCGAAAGTGTCAGCATCACCGATCCCATCAGTTCCACCAATGCCTTGGCTGCTTGGTACAAGTAAAAAAAGTGCCATACTCGCTGCAGAAAACGGACTTGCGTACGCATTTGGACAGTTCATGAGTGACCAAGATGGTGCTGCTATTATTGAGCAATACAGACATTATTTTCAACCAAGGAAACCAAATGAAGTTCCACAAGTAATTGTTACAGTGTCAGTTATTTGTGCAGAAACATCAGAAAAAGCTGAAGATGTGGCTTTAAGTTCACTCGTATGGGGGCTTCAAAGAAAAAGAGGAGAAGGGCAGAGAGGTGTTCCTTCCATCCAAGAAGCGAAGGATTATCTTCAAAATGATAAAACTCTATTAAATGAGATGAAGGAAAGTATGATCATCGGTAATCCTCAACAAGTAAAAAAGAGAATAGAGAATCTGCAGGTCCGATATAACGCAGATGAAATTATGATTGTAACCATCACATATTCACCGGCAGATAAAATTCAATCTTATAAATTGATTGCAGAAGAGATTTTACATAATACTGAATGTTAGAAGGAGGGAGAATAGATACAGGGCTTAGTGGGACTCGCACCCACAAAATACACAACAGTTTACGTTTGAAACTGTCGGTCGCTCTATAATTGAGCTACAAGCCCTGTTTTTATTTTGGTTTTAATAGCAAATATTATTCATTCATTTTCTTGGTTTCAATTTAGCAATTTCCTCAGTCACAACAAATGCTAAATCATCATTGCCAAACAATGATAAAACACCAAGAAGTGTTTCATCACCAATTTCTCCAGCCTCGTCTTTAGGTACGACTAATTCCATTGCTTCTTTTAATGCCTCGTTCGCCGCCTGATTGGGATAGGCACGCAAATACAATTCCTCAGGATTTAAATCTTGGTTAATACACCATTGAGCAAATACGAGGATCATCATTTTTTCCTCGCCTTGATAGTTCTGAATAATTTTTTCTTCTAACTGTTTTTGATCCATTAAGAAAACTCCTTTAAAGGCATAATAAATTTATTATATCGGATTTACATGATTCACAGAATGAATTTGAGAAGATTGACTCAATTTACATTGATAATATTTAATGGATTGGTGAAAAATAGTGATTAGAAAAGGAGGAATTGCGAATGTCTGTAAAAAAGTGGTTATCAGGATTAATGGTTTTGCTTGCAATGATTGTGATTGTGACAACATCAGGCTCACTCGGCGTATTTGCCGAATCCCGTGTTGCGACACATCCTATGGAGACGGTGAAAGCGATTGAGGTCCAGTTGAACGATGATTACTTTAATCCAAAAGTTATCACTATTCCCAATGGAAGTACGACAACGTTGTTATTGAAAAACGTAGGTAAGAAAGAACACACCTTCACAGTGAAAGAGCTTGGAATTGATGCTGAAGTCCAGCCAGGAAAAGAAAAAACCATTACCGTGAAACCGGAAAAGCCAGGTACATATGAACTGATATGCCGGTACCATTTCAATGAAGGAATGGTTGGAAAAGTAATAGTTAAATAACAAGCAGGGCCAATCAGGCCTTGCTTTTGTTATGGGTAACTCTGTTTTTTAAACAAAGATAACTGTATTTTTACTACAATAGTTTTCAGAAAATAAATACAATTTAATGTGTAAGCGATTTCAGATTAACGCAAGAGAGGTGAATCGATGGTCAAACATCTTTGAAGGTAGTTTAAGTTCTCTTTTTATCTAAAAATGTTAACGTTAACATTCCTTTTCTTTGCCTAATATTATTTTCAGTCTGGGGGAAAACCATGTTTAAAAAATCTAAAACGATACTTGCTACTGTTCTATCACTATCAATGATAGCTGAATTTGTTCCATTAAAACAACCTGTGTTTGCTGAAACTGAAGTACATACTTCAGCCCTATCCGCCCCAAGTGGAATAGAAATCCCTTCTGTATCCCAAACGTCTATTTCATTAAAGTGGCAAGCAGTAAACGGGGCTGAAAGTTTTAATATTTATCGAACACAATTAGGTTATAAGGATTATAAATTGATTGGTAACTCACAAACGACCAATTTTACTGATGAAAGTGTTGAAAGCGATTCTAGTTATTTATATAAGGTTTCAGCAGTAAGTGCTGCAGGAGAAGGGGACCGATCTGCAGAGGTTTTAGGTATGACACAATGGTCCTTTCCTAACCTAATTAGCAAAATTGATATTAGCGCAGCAGGCACAGGAAATAGGATGCGTATTGGTGACATGAACGGAGACGGCCGTCAAGATATTTTAATGGTGCAGCCTGCCTTAGTTAGAGATGATGCTCGGAACCCTCGATATGTAGGACATTTGGCAGCGTATGATATTGAAGGGAACTTATTGTGGCAGCAAGGAACGGTTGATCCGAGAGTGACAACGAGCGGAGCCGATGAGCCTGCTCAGATTTATGATATTGACGCTGATGGTGAAAATGAGGTATTGACCGTCATGCAACTAGCTGAAGATACAGAAAAGTATTTTTACATTTTTGACGGGAAGACAGGTGAGATAGAGAAAAAGCATAAACTTCCAGATCAAAGAGCGCATGATGCTATTTTTATCGCAAATTTCTCAGGTAACAAAACGCCACAAGACATCTTATTGAAGGATAGATATTCAAAGATTTGGGCGATGGATAAGGATTTTAACCAACTATGGTATTATCCAGGAAACACTGGTCATAGCTTGCTACCTTATGACTTTGACGGGGATGGAAGAGATGAACTAGTGAACAACTATTCCTTAATTTCTCACGATGGGAAAGAGATCTGGAGAAAGAATTTACCGGATCATGTTGATACTCACTGGGTAGCCGATATAAACGGTGATGGAAAACAGGAAATCATTCTTGGTGGTTCCGATACTTATGCTTTCGACTTTGAGGGTAACCAACTATTTAGAAATGGGGATACAGTAGAGCCACAACAAATATTAGTAGGTGAGTACCGTGTAGACTCTCCTGGCCTGGAGCTTGCAGGACTAGATAGAGTCAACAGAGGGAATCCAGGTCAGGATGGAATGTTCCTGTTTACTTCAAATGGCGAAACTTTATACCATGAACAACGTGCTAAAGGAGATTGGGGAAGTATCGTACGTCCTCTAGACAACTGGACAGGAAGTTATACACCACTGATCACGACATATAGAAGAGGGATAGATGCAGACAATCCGAATGGAATTGTACCAAAACTATATGATGGATACTTTAATCCGATTGTTACCTTTAACGGACATACGGATGCAAAAGAGCAAGTAATGGTAGCAGACATGAGTGGAGATTCTAGGGATGAGTTAATTGTTTATAACCTTACAGGAGAACTTGCTGTATATATTTACTCTAATGGTACCAGCAATTTAAGGGAGCATATTTCTGGTGTAACACGCATGCCAGATTTCAGAAACTACAACTTTAGCAGATATGATTCCAGAAGATACGATTTAACCATTAAAAACCTTGTTCCTGCCGGGATAAAGGCTTCGGTAAACAATCGTGCCGATATAGATGTAAGCTGGATTCCAATACTAGGTGTAGAAAACTACAATATTTATCGTTCATCAACTGAAAATGGCGAATATACGAAGGTTGGATCTTCTACCATCCCAGAGTTTACTGATCGTACTGCACCTTTAGGTACTTCTTATTACAAAGTAACGGCTGTTAACAGCGAAGGGGAGTCTAATTTACCGATAGTTGCTTCCAGCGAAACGATTCAATCGAGTGGAATTCTTGCACCTCTAAAAACGGATGGATCTGCCAGTTACAAGGCAGGTAGTACACTACCAGTTAAGTTCCAGTTAACAGATAAAACAGGTAGCTACCTTCCTTTAGCAACTGCTAAGATCTATGTGGAAGACTCTAATGGATTATCTACAAGTGCAGCGGTAGAAGATCATCAATTCCGCTATAATTCTACTGAAAATCAATATATTTTTAATCTTAACACGAAGTCAATGTCAGTAGGTAAATACAAAATAAGAGTTGATGTGGGTGACCGTACCATTTATACTTTTCAAATATTCTTAAAATAAGCAGTTAAAAATAAAAAGAGGCTAGCACCAAAAGTGTAATTTTTTGGTGCTGGCCTCTTTTATATAAATGTTAACCCGTCGACTATTCATCTTTTATTTAGAACATGTTACATTCTGTCTCAACCATAGAACAAAAACACGATGAAATTGCCGGCATACCCTTAAGAAGAAGTTCATATATTATTTCTTTAAAATATACGGTAGCAAAAATAATACAATAGATCAGTTTCTTGAATTCAGGTGAAGTTGGGAGAAGGGGGAGTTTAATGAACAATTAGAGCTAGAATTATGGTAAATCTTTATCTGATTATAAACTGCGTAAAATATAAATTTGACGCAATTAAGATAAAAAGCTAAAATATAATAGCGAGGTGTTTAAATGGTAAATAAGACAAATCAAACAAATTATATAAAACTCCAGTCCTTACTTCAAGAATTACCCTGGTATGTTGATGAATACATAAATCATAAATTACGAAAGCTTTCCACGGCATCACTTTTTAATTACTGCCATGACTATAAAATCTTTTTCAATTGGATGGTCAGCGAACAACTATGGGATGGCAACATCAAAGATATCCCAATAGAGCGTTTGGAGCAATTAACGGTTATAGAGGTTGATGGCTTTTTAAACTTTCTTCACTATCAATTAAATAATAAAGAACTTACTATTAATCGGAAATTATCCGCTTTGAAATCACTGTTCAATTACTTACAAAATATTGCCGAAACTTCTGATTTTAAACCATATATTACTCGAAATGTAATGGCTAAAATTGAATTTAATGAAGTCAAAGATAGTATGGAAACGAAAGCAACAAAAATGGAAGGAAAAATTCTGCTTGGTGATGAATATGAGAAATTCCGCTTATTTATTGCCAATGATTATGGTGAATTAAACAAAGAAAACAAGCGGTTGTATAACTTTTATCAATTAAATAGAGAACGTGATACAGCAATTGTATCGTTAATTCTAGGATCGGGCCTCCGGCTTTCGGAGTTGGTGGGGATTGATTTAGACGATATTGATTTTAGCAAGTATTGTGTGCGCGTTATCCGTAAAGGAAATAAAGAACAATTCGTATATTTTAGCCAGGTGGCCATGGCAGATTTGCAAGAATTTTTAGCTGTAAGAGCCTCCAAATATAACGTTGATAAAAATGAAAAGGCATTATTTGTTGGTGGCCCAACCGGTCCAAAAGTAACATCACAAAGACTAAAAGCTCGAGCTGTTGAATATCTGATTGAAAAATACGCTACAGCGTTTGGAAAGCCATCATTATCCGTGCATAAACTAAGACATTCCTTTGCAACCAGATACCATGCAGAGATTAATGATGTACCAAAATTACGACGACAATTAGGTCATTCATCGATTCAAACGACTATGATTTATACACATATAAAGAATGATGATTTAAAAATAGCTGTAGATAAAATGGATATGCCAAAAGAGGAATCATAATGAAAGTCAGCAGAATCACCTGCTGACTTTTTCTTTTTTATCAGTTTACATAATATTATTATGAAAACAAATTTATCTTGTATCTCAAAAGACAAGTATACTTAAGAAAATGAGACAGAATCAAAAATTTTTCATTTCTACCTGCTTTTTTTGCTAGTGTGAACGCTTGTGTTATTCAAATTCCATTTACGGTCACCATATTTCCATGTAGACTCCACAAACGCGATTGTATCAGCATTTGCAATCCCAGTAATTCTTTGTACCCCTTTTAACACCATCTCACCAGTTGTTAACTTAACTGGCTTCAGAGATTGAAATGAATTCACTGTTAATTCGGTTGGCTCGTTTAACCTCCCTTTATAATAAAGTCCTAGTTTTTTGTAATATTTCTTTCGATCCTTTAAGTCAAACATATAGGTTTTCCCTGTTTGACCAATGGTTATCTTCGCTTTATAGCCATTTTCAAAAGTACTGGCAATTTCTAATGGTTCAGGAACAACCAATTCTTTTTTTATAAAATCCTTCAGTGTATATAAATAATTTAGGGTAATGCCACCGCTTCCCCCTGTTAATACATTTGAGAATATGTCTTTTACGCCATCCTGGTTGAGATCTACCAGCTTTAATGACGCTTTAGACCCGCTATCCAGTGGGATTTTATACTGTTTTTCATCAGTGGTAGATATGTCAATATAAATCTCTTTTAAATAGCCCTCTTCGTCTTCATATGGGACCCCTTTTAACTGAATACTTTCATTGATACCATCTCCAGTGATATCCGATTCATGTGTTGAAATCGTCACCGTTTTCGCTTTTTCATCGAAGGCGTGAACACCGGTAATCGCAGTAACGGACATGAGAAAAAATGCAGCAGCAACTAGTAGTAATTCTCTTTTCATTCTTTTCCCCTCCAAAATCTGATACACGTAGTATGCCCAATTTTGGTAAAAACATGAAAAAGACTCCCAATATTTAGGGAGTCTTGATAATCATTTTATTCTTCTGCTTTAGGTGTTCCTTCTACCTTCCAAATGGTTGTTACTTTTCCATTATCGTTTTCATCAAGGATAAAAGAACCGTTAGAATATCGGTCATTTAAGCGGATTTCTGATGTTACGACTGTTTCGATGTGCCCCTTTTCCGTTTGAATGAAGATAGTATCATCGTCATTCGCAACTGCAAAGCCTACTATACGATGAGGATTGGCTTTCAGCTCTCTTAGAATGACAACTCCGCGTTTAGCTCGTGTTGCTTTTTCGAATTCTTTCTGTTTCATTCTCTTAATAGAACCCCGTTGTGTGGTAATCACTATGGTTTCTTTACTGTCTGGAGTAATAATTTTACCGCCAACAACAAAGTCTCCATCCTTCAAATTTACACCTTTTACACCAGCTGCTCGAACACCAACAATACTAATTTCTTCTTCATGGAACCATAATGCATAGCCGAAATTTGAAATTAAGAACAATTCTTTCGTTCCATCTGTAAGATGTACATCAACTACTTGATCATCATCCTTAAGATTTACACCCACTAATGGCTTCGAATAGCGCTGTGCTTTATACTGCTTAAGTTCTGTTTTCTTTACCATTCCATTTCTAGTGACAAATACGAGATAAGCATCAATCTCAAAGTCTTTCACTGGGATCGCTTGAATAATATCTTCATCGCGGTCAATTGGAATGATATTCGCAACATGCTGCCCTAGATCCTTCCAGCGTATATCAGGCAGTTCATGAACAGGACAGTATAAGTAATTCCCTTTATTGGTAAACAGGAGAACTACGTCCTTGGTGTTCACATCAAGCTGTGCCAGTATACGGTCTGAGTCCTTCATGGCTAAGTCTTGGCCATTTGAAGCAGCATAAGACCGTAGGCTAGTTCGTTTGACATAACCTTCTCTTGTAATGGTTACAATGACATCCTCACTAGGGACCGTTACTTCAAGATTAATTTTCAATTCTTCAATTTCTGCTTCTATTTTTGAACGGCGAGGATCAGCAAACCGTTTTTTGACGTCTCTTAATTCCTTTTTTATGACAGATAGAAGTTTCTTCTCACTTAATAAAATCGAAGTCCATTCTTCAATTTTACTAGCCAATTCTTCTGCTTCCTTTTGTAAAGCGGTGATATCGGTATTCGTTAAGCGGTAGAGCTGTAAAGAAACAATAGCTTCCGCTTGTGCTTCAGTAAACGCAAACTTAGCAATTAAATTATCCTTTGCATCACGTTTATCTTTTGAAGCACGGATGGTCGCGATCACTTCATCAAGGATGGATAATGCTTTCATCAACCCTTCAACGATATGCTGACGTTCCTTTGCTTTGTCTAGCTCAAATTTTGTTCTTCTAAGAACAACTTCTTTTTGGTGCTCAATATAAGCATCAAGTAGTTCACGTATACCTAATAATTTAGGGCGTTTTTTAGCAATAGCCACCATATTAAAATTGTATGCTACCTGCAAATCACTATTTTTATATAGATAGTTTAAGACACCATTTGCGTCCGCATCTTTCTTTAATTCAATGACAATTCGCAACCCAGTTCGATCTGTTTCATCACGAACCTCTGATATTCCCTCGACTTTGCGATCGTAACGGAATTCATCGATCTTCTTCACAAGATTCGCTTTATTGACTTCATAAGGGATTTCGGTCACGACAATTTGCTGCTTGCCGCCTCGTAGATCTTCGATATCCGCTTTACTGCGAACAATGATCTTCCCTTTCCCAGTTTCATAGGCCTTTTTAATACCATCAACGCCTTGAATAATACCACCAGTTGGAAAATCAGGACCTTTAATCACCGTCATTAATTCATCAACTGAAACGTCAGGATTGTCCATTCGCATGATGACTCCGTCAATCACTTCACCGAGATTATGCGGTGGGATATCGGTTGCGTAACCTGCCGATATACCTGTTGAGCCGTTTACCAGCAGGTTTGGGAACATAGCTGGTAATACAGTTGGTTCCTTTGAAGTATCATCGAAGTTAGGAATAAAATCGACTGTTTGTTTTTCAATATCACGAAGTAATTCTGCAGAAATTGCAGATATGCGTGCCTCTGTATAACGCATCGCTGCTGGAGGATCACCATCCATACTTCCGTTGTTTCCATGCATTTCAACGAGGACATTTCTTACCTTCCAGTCCTGGCTCATCCGCACCATCGCATCATAAACAGAGGAATCACCGTGCGGGTGATAGTTACCAATAACGTTACCAACTGTTTTCGCTGATTTTCGGAATCCCTTATCATGGGTATTACCCTCAACATGCATGGCAAACAGAATTCTTCGTTGTACTGGTTTTAAGCCATCTCTCGCATCGGGTAAGGCACGTTCTTGAATGATGTATTTACTATATCTGCCAAAACGATCGCCAAGTACATCCTCTAGAGGTAAGTCACGGAATTTCTCATTTGTGCTCATTCTTCAGATTCCTCCTGGGCGACCATAATATTTTCATTTTCAAGGATCGTATCATCTTCTTCCAACCCAAACGCCACATTGCTTTCAATCCATTTACGGCGTGGGTCAACTTTGTCACCCATAAGAGTAGTGATACGTCGCTCTGCTCTTGCTGCGTCATCTATTTTTACACGTATTAATGTCCGTGTTTCTGGATTCATCGTCGTATCCCAAAGCTGGTCTGCATTCATCTCGCCAAGACCTTTATAACGCTGAATCATATAGCCTCTGCCAACTTTTTTAATGGCACCCTGAAGTTCATCATCATTCCAGGCATATTCAATGATTTCCTTTTTACCGGTACCCCTACTTACTTTATACAAAGGAGGCAGTGCGATAAACACTTTACCTGCTTCAATTAGCGGTTTCATATAACGATAGAAAAAGGTAAGCAGCAACACTTGGATATGTGCACCATCTGTATCGGCATCCGTCATAATAATGACCTTATCGTAATTTACATCTTCTAGATTAAAATCAGAGCCTACACCAGCACCAACGGTATGAATAATTGTATTGATTTCTTCATTTTTAAAAATATCCGCCAGCTTCGCTTTTTCCGTATTGATTACTTTACCACGCAGTGGAAGTACGGCCTGAAAGCGCCGGTCGCGCCCTTGTTTGGCAGAACCGCCAGCTGAGTCACCCTCTACCAAGTAAATCTCATTTCTTTGCGGATTTCTTGATTGAGCAGGTGTAAGCTTCCCTGATAAAAGAGCATCAGAACGCTTTCGTTTCTTTCCACTTCTAGCGTCCTCCCTTGCTTTCCGTGCTGCTTCACGGGCTTGGTACGCTTTAATCGACTTTTTAATCAATAACGCGCTAATGTCTGGATTTTCTTCAAGAAAGTAAGTCAGGTGTTCAGAAACGACTGCATCTACTGCAGACCTCGCTTCACTCGTACCAAGTTTACCCTTGGTCTGACCCTCGAATTGTAATAATTGCTCAGGAACCCGGATAGAGATAATCGCAGATAATCCTTCACGAATATCCGCACCTTCAAGATTTTTTTCCTTTTCTTTCAACAATGAAACTTTTCGTGCGTAATCATTAAAAACACGAGTCATAGCTGTTTTTGAACCTACTTCATGTGTTCCGCCGTCTTTCGTCCGGACATTGTTTACAAATGAAAGCATGTTCTCTGAATAGCCATCATTAAATTGAAAGGCAAATTCCACTTCAATGCCATTATGGCTTCCCTCAAAGCTAACGACGGGATGAAGGACATCTTTTTCTTCATTTAAGTAAGAAACAAAGGCTTCAATACCATTTTCATAATGAAAAACCTCATGAAAATCATTACGATCATCAATGATTTCTATCTTTAGTCCTTTTAGAAGAAACGCTGACTCTCGTAACCTCTCACATAATGTTTCAAAATTATAGGTGGTGGTAGAAAAGATCGTCGGGTCCGGTTTAAAGTGAATCGTCGTCCCTGTTTGATTGGTTTTCCCAATCTTCTCCAAGGTCGTAACCGGTTTACCACCATTTTCAAACCGTTGTTCATAAACAAAACCATCTCTCTTTATCGTTACCGTTAACCATTCAGATAAGGCATTAACGACAGAGGCACCTACACCGTGCAAGCCACCGCTGGTTTTATATCCGCCTTGACCGAATTTCCCTCCAGCATGGAGGACAGTTAGTATGATTTCTGGAGTTGGTTTTCCCATTTTATGCATGCCAGTAGGCATTCCGCGTCCTTTATCCATGACGCTTATTGAATTATCTTTGTGAATTTTTACAATGATTTGGTCCCCAAATCCACCTAGAGCCTCATCGACAGAGTTGTCGACAATCTCATATACAAGATGGTGTAATCCGCGTGTATCAGTGCTCCCG
This sequence comes from Neobacillus canaveralius, assembly GCF_047237705.1. Taxonomy (NCBI): domain Bacteria; kingdom Bacillati; phylum Bacillota; class Bacilli; order Caryophanales; family Bacillaceae; genus Neobacillus; species Neobacillus canaveralius. The sequence goes on from NZ_JBDFLL010000001.1 coordinate 3,056,482, forward strand.
ATGTACATTCCTGGTCGCTTCCTGACGGCCTCCAGTCCCTCTAGTACCTGTATGGCATCATCATTATATTCAAAAGCTTTCTGATTACTTGCCACTAAAATACCCCTTTCATTCCCTGCAAAAGAAAAAACATCTGTTAATTGCTATCTTTATGAGTAAGTTTATTCATTCGTGTAAAAAAGTTATTTCCATTATTTAGAACGAATGTTTGCCGCTCTTAATTGTATCACATGTTTGCGGCGTCTATGCTTTATTTTAGCGATTTATTTCGATTTGGCAAATGTCTTATTTGAAACAACATATTTTTGTAACAGTATTTTTAGTAAAAAAATGAAAAAAAACTGCCAAATGATAGCAGCTTTTCTTTCGTAAATACTTTATTTTGTTAACGCATGTGCCACTTTAATACAAAGATCCATGATCACGGTATATTCTTTTTCCTTCAAAAACTTATATGCTTCTTCATTTACTAAGCCTTGCTGTGCCCAAAAAACATCGGCGTCGACTTCGTCAAATTCCTTCGCGACATCGAACAATTGTTCTGATCGGCGGAAAACATTTACGATATCAATATGTCCTTCGATGTCCTTTAACGAAGCAACCGCTTTCACTCCAAGCACTTCATCAACAACTGGATTCACCGGAATAATCTCATAACCTGCTTTTTGCATAACTTCTGAAACCATATACGAAGTTCTGTCAGGTTTGTCACTTAACCCCACAACAGCAATACGTTTAGCTTTTTTTAATATAGCTCCGATTTCTTCTAAGGATGGATTTTCAACTGCCATGAACAAACACTCCCTTTATTTCCTTAATTTTACTATCCACCTTCACTATAACATAACTCAATTATTTGTAAAAAAAAATAGCTCCCGTGTAGCGGGAGCATTGGTGATTAAACTTCAGACAGGTGATGGAATGTCCCTGGAAGCAGCCTTTGGCACTGAAAGGCGAAACTGCGCTCCGTCCCCAGTATTTTTAACAGCAACACTTCCATCCATATTTTCTATCATTATTTTCGCCATATATAACCCAATCCCCGAAGTATTACTATTTATTGTGTTGAGATTGAGTTCGTAAACTCTTGAAAGCAATAACGGATCAATGACACCAGCATTATCTTTAAAATCAACAACTAAACAGCTGCCTTCTGTCGCTATCTTAATATCTAATATTCTCTTTTTAACTTTGCTTGATATAAATGCATTGCGTGCGTCTGCTAGGATCGTTAAAACAGCTTGACTGTATTCATTTGGACATCCATAAGCCATATGCTCTTCTCGGTATTCAAACTCAACATGAATGTCATGATTCTTAAGGCTATAGGAACAAATCGATAGTGCTTTTTCAATACAATCTGATATAGAAAAGGTGCATTTCTGTTTAGTCGGTTGATAGAATTTCCGGAAATCATTGATTGTACCTGACATATAATTAATTTCAGTCATGCCTTCTTTGGTGAAAGTGTCAATATATTGATCATTTATTTCGCCATATTGTAGGGCTTCACGGACGTCTTGGATTAAGAGGGAGAGGCTATTGAGCGGCTGCTGCCACTGATATCCAATGCTTGAGATCATTTCACCCATCGATGCAAACCTAGAATGTTGAAGAAGGTAATGATCCTTCTGAAGATTCTTCGCTGCTTCTTCCTCGACTCTGCTTTCTAAGTTTCTTACTACAACCTCATATTTTTCTGCCATTTCCCTGTAGTTCTCTTCATTTTCCTTTTGCTTTTTCATTAACACATGACGCAAAATAATATAGCTTATAACAAAAGAAATGAATATTAATCCTACTGAAAGAATTGAAATATATATACCCAGCACTATTATTCACCTATTGAACTGTTATAAAAAGTTACGCAGTTTCTTCCCTTAATTTTTGATTTAGATAATGCTTGTTCAACCTCAGAAATGAGCTCTATTTTCGATTTGCCAGCCGAAAATTCTGCAACTCCAAAACTGCAGGTTACGGAACCTATTTTTGGAAAGACAAATGTATTAATTAAGGCACGGATGGATTCAGAAAGCACCATCGCTCCAGGGCTGTTGGTTTCAGGTGTTAAAAGAATAAATGCATCCCCGCTCCAACGTGCCAACACATCTGATTCACGAATCCTTTGTTGAACAATGGTTGATATTGTAACGAGCACTTCATCCCCCTTTTTATGGCCAGAATAATCATTTACATTATTAAAATAATCAATATCCATGAGAATAATAGAAAAAGGATGGTTATATCGTTCTGACCGACTTATCTCACTTGCAAGCAGCTCCTCGAACTTTTTCCGATTTAAACTGCGTGTTAATGGGTCCATCATGGATAGAATTTCATTCTTTTTATACTCTTCTTCTAACAAACTAATTTCTGTACAGACAAATAAGATCTGTTTTTTACCTGGAATTTGAGTGCCTTTCATTAAATATATCCCTTGTTTGTCTTTTTGACCTTTCCACATGACCTTTGCATACTTTTTCTCTGTCTGAAGAAATTCTTCTATCCATTTTCCTTTGTTCTTAGGATAAAAATAATTTGGATCTTCAACAAATAATTCAGCAACAAGGTTAGATTTATGTAATCCCTTCTTCTTTTCTATACCTGTAAAGGTAGCAAATGCTTGATTAAACTCTACAATATGTCCGTGGTCCTCAATGAATAATAAATGATCCTGTGTATCTAAGAGTGCCTTTGTTAACTGGTTTTGTTTCAATAATCCCTTTTCCTGCAGAATTTGCTGGACTGATTTTTGAATTGCAAGTAAAAATCGATCTAAATCGATCGGTTTTAAAATAAAATGATTGACGGTATGTTCAATACACTGGATAAAGATATCGTTATCATCATGTGCTGTGGTAACAATAATTTGAACTTTTTCATTATGCTTCCGGATGTTTTTAATGATGTCTAAACCGCTCATAACTTTAATATCTAAAATGATCAAGTCAGGATGGTGCTGTTGATAAAGCTGAAAGCCTTCTTCACCGTCTATCGCAACATGGACATCTGAAAAACGGCGATTTAAGATCCGTAATAATTTTTCGCGTGAAAACACCTCATCTTCTACATATAAGACCTTTACATCTTGGTATTGATAATTGTGATTTTGTGGTACTGTAATGGCCATGATCTTTCACCTCTTTCATCCTACTTAAAATTGTATATGACAAAACCGACCACTCGGCCGGCCTACCTAATGTTATTCAATGTTATAGTTAAATTATATTTCCTGTAAACAATCACATCAATCGATAACTAAATGGTTTGAAAATTCTCCATATATTTGTAATAAAATTGACTCTAATTGTTCTTAACTTAGACAGAATATTAATTTAAAAAAAGCAAAAAATAGACCATTTTTGTGGTCTATTTCTGTGTTACAGCTTTATTAGGGTCTATGGTCATCGCAGTCCACGCGGTCTGATCTCCAAAGACTCTGGACCAAGAAGCCATACCTGCCAGCTGATAATTGGCTGCCAGATTTGCTCGTTTCGTTAACGATAATTCATCCTCAATCCATACTTTATAGGTGGAATTTTCTTCTACTGCATAATATTCCGCATAATTTTGGCCGCTAGCCTCATCATACACAGTCTGAATCCCTTTTTCTACAAGCCATTCTTTTACCTTTGCCATCGATATAGATTGTGAGGAAACCTCTGTTGTACCATCTTCCTTCACTTGTTCCTTCCACAACCTTGAATATAAAGGGACACCTAGTATTAACTTTTCTTTTGGTACTTCTTTTAACAAGTTTTGCAGGTTCGTCTCAACCCATGGAAGACTTGAAACACTGCCAGCAACAGGAGACGATCCTGGATGTTCATCATATGCCATAATAATGAGGTAATCCACAATGCCTGCAAGTTTATCTCTTTCATAGAAGGATGACCAATTATTGTTTTCACCTGCATAAAACGTAATGTCCATTGAAACAACTAACCCTGCTTCATGCAAATACGGTGTTGCCTCCCGCAGCAATTGAGTGACAAGTGGTCCATCTGCGGGATAGACATTTTCAATATCAAAGTTTATCCCTTGCAATTGATACATTTGACTAAAATGCAGCAGCTGGACAATGATCTTTTGACGTGTTTCAAAGTCTTTTAACGCTTCATGTGTAAGCACCGGATCAAACGAATTTGAGAACAATCCCCATACTTGATAACCCTTGGATTGTGCCCATTTACTATAATCTAAGGACGCTAAGTTACTTATTGTCCCGTCATTCCCAGTCAATGAGAACCAAGTTGGTGATACAACATTAACCCCCATCATATCCGGTATTTGGGTATGATCTGGATTCTTCGTGTATACGGCTTCCCACGTTAACTGAATTGGTCCATTAATTTTTGGAATCGCTACTGTTTCATTTTTCTGTGAGATTGTAATGGTAACCTCATTGTTTTTATCAACATATTTCTTGTTGATGAATCCACTTACTCCATTTTCTTTCCTAACTAAATAAAAACCCTTTTCCTCGGCCTCAATCATTACAGTCTCTTTTTTAGACATTTCCGCGGTATACGGTGCTTTTAGAGAAGGCTGCGTTCGTAAACGTAGGTTTTCCGGGTGAACATCTTCAGCAATGATTTCACCTTGCGTATAGTGGTCCCCGTTTTTCTGAATCCAAAGTGCTCCGGTTTCCTTTAATACCGTATACTGAATCGGGTAGTATGAGAGCAGCGGGTCGATTGCCACAAATATTTGACCCTCTTTAGAGATAATCGGTGATACTTGAAGCTCCACCGGCTGTTGATTAACAAAGAAGGTTAAGGAATCAGTGGGCATTTGGATGACTTTTTCTGCAGTCGTAATAATGATAGACTTTGATTTTTCATCATAAATAATGCTGTCATCTATGTTCTCCTGCATAAATGAAAGTGGAAGAAAGATAGAATTGCCTTCAATTAGTGCATTTCCCCGCTGACTTCCTTCGAAAAGGATCGGATTTTTTTCGGTAAAATAGGTTGCTCTTTCTTTAGAGGCAAACGGATATAATAAAAAAAGAATAGAAGATGCAATCAATAGAGTTGCAATCATCAATCCTCCTAAGATCCATTTTGGTGATAATGCTTTCTTTTTCTGGTATTCAATATGTGCCATTCTTTTTCCTCCTCACTTCTATCGTACGGTATCAACGAAAAATTGAGAAGGTATTTTTAAGTACTTTTTGAATTAGTTAAAAGCAGGAGTAGTGTTTTTTCACCAATACATGGTAAAATAACAGGACATGCACTATTTATAGAAGGAGAATTCGTTGATGGTTCAAATTGTTTTAGTTTTACTACTCGCCTACTTGCTAGGTTCCATTCCCTCAGGTTTAATCATTGGTAAAGTTTTTTATAAAACTGATATCCGTGAACATGGAAGTGGAAACTTAGGAGGAACGAATACATTTCGAACATTAGGAGTAAAAGCAGGTATAGCTGTAACATTGGCTGATATCCTAAAAGGAACTTTAGCTGCTTCCTTGCCGGTCATATTTGGACTGGATGATATAAATCCTTTACTTCCTGGGGTTTTTGCTGTTATCGGACACACCTATCCAATCTTTGCTGGTTTTAGAGGCGGTAAAGCAGTAGCCACATCTGGCGGTGTTTTATTGTTTTGCTCCCCGCTAATGTTTTTAGTTATTTTCTTGGTCTTTTTTGCAAGTCTTTACACGACCAAATATGTATCTCTGTCATCTATGCTCGCCGGCATTTGTGCAGTGATTTATGCTGCTATTGATGGAGACATCCCGCTCCTTATTGCTGTAACTCTTTTGGCCTCATTTGTGATTTATCGACATCGCGCAAATATTACGCGAATCAAGAATAAAACAGAACCTAAAATTAAATGGCTTTAAGGAATTTTGATTCCTTAAAGCCATTTTTTAATAAACAAACTCCGTATTTTATATTCTTATAAGTTTAAATGCAAATTTACCGTCTTCATTCCTAATATAATCAAGCTTTGTCTGGTCAAAGTGGACATAATCCTGATCATGAATGAGAATTTTTACCCTGCCAAATTCAAATAGCTGATCCCCAGTAATTTTCCGCTCTTCCAGAGACAGATTTAGTTTTGGACCACCTCAGCCAATTCCCATACTCAATCGAACCAACAGTTCTTCCTGAGGGGATTGCTTTTCTCTCTCGATTACATCTTCTAATATAGTGCATGCACTCTCGGTTATTGTAAACATCACAAACCACTTCCTTAATTTTTTTCGAAATATGCAGGAAAAAGTCGAAAAATAGCATATAAATATAATATAGTATTGGTAGAATACATTAAAATATTTTGCCTCAAAACAAATCATGAAGGAGAAATTATGAGAAAAAAAGCAATAATAACTTCCGTATTCATCATTTCTGCGTGTATTCTTCTTGCTTCGGTGCTGCTGATTCAACAACACAATAATAAGGCTGCCGCTGCCAAACAACATCCTGTTAAGGAGCATACTGCCAGAATACAATCTGTAATGGGCAGGACATTGACAGAAAAATTAACCATAGGTGCCATCGGAGATATATTGATTCATGATAGGGTTTATCAGGACGCCTTTAATGGCACACAGTATAATTTCAATCCTATCTTTGAAAATGTAAAAAGTATATTAGAATCCCCAGATGTTCTAACCGCGAATCAAGAAAGTATGTTAGGCGGCGTTGACATCGGTGTTTCAAGTTATCCTATGTTTAATAGTCCACATGAAGTTGCAGATGCGCTCGTTAATACAGGGGTCGATATCGTTTCACTTGCAAATAATCATACGTTAGACAAGGGGGAAAGAGGAATTCTTTCCGCAACAGATTATTTAAATAGTATTGGACTGCCTCATGTTGGAAGTTTTCTAGATGAAGACGATCGGCAGAAACTTAGAATCATTAACAAAAATGGCATAAAATTAGCTTTTCTATCTTATACATACGGTACAAATGGAATACCGATACCCGATGGCAAGGATTTCTTAGTAAACCTGATAAATCGGGATATCATGAGTGAAGAAATAGTGCGGGCAAAAAAAGAAGCAGATGTTGTGATTATGAGTATTCATTGGGGAAATGAATACCAGCGAATTCCCACAACTGAACAAAAGGACTTGGCTGCCTTCCTTGCAAATGAAGGTGTAGATATTATTTTTGGCTCTCACCCTCACGTGCTTCAGCCAATGGAATGGATTAAAACAGAAGATGGCAGGAACTCATTCGTTATTTATTCCTTGGGTAACTTCATCTCTGGTCAGGTACGGGACTATAAGGATATTGGCGGTATGGCCACCGTTGAAATAACTAAACATGTTACGGAATCAGGAAAGAAAATTGAATTATCAAACCCTGCGTTTTATCCAACCTATGTTTCAAGCCAAAGAAATAGCAATTATCAAGTAGTCCCTCTTGAAAATGCAGGCTCTTTTGGACTTGAAAATGCTTCGGCTAAATATCAGGAAATTCAAGATCATATGACTCAATGGCTCCGTTAATTCGGGGCCTTTTATGAGTATTTTGGAAGGATGTTTCGGAATGAAACAAAACAATTATCAAGGTAATTTTTTATCTTTGTTGTTTATTGTCTTAGTCTATTTTTTTACTAGGAATTATTATAGTCCCTTCTTTTGGACAATCCTTGGTTTATTCCTGCTGCTAGTATTTCTCAAGGAAGAGAATCGTTTATTTGCATGGGTCGTAATTTCTTTCTTTGGAGGCAATTTTATTGTTGTTTATCTAGATAAGTTTATCGCAGGTATAGTTGCGGATCCTTTCTATCGAGTTATCATCAATCAAATCTTGTTCATCATTCCAATCCTATCGATGTGGTATGTTATCAAACAGTTCAATAAAAGGCTTAGCTTCTTTTTAAAAAAACCGAAATCTTTTAGTATCCTATATCTCGTTTTGCTTTTTATTGTTGCAGGATTTCTTTTTTTATTTTTTAGAAAAGATGGTTTCGCCGTTTTCCTCTCCATTTTCACCTTCTCACTTATTCATGCCACCGCTCAGGAGGTCATTTGGCGCGGTATTTTGTTAACACAGATGATTAAGATTACGAGTGAAACAACGGCTATCCTGTTTACTGGTATCGCCTTTAGTGTTAATACAACAATATTTGGATTCTCTCCCGCTGTTCTTCTAACGTATCTAATTGCAGGCTTGATATTTGGTTTTTTAACAACTAAATATAAAAGCATTTTGCCTGTTATTTTAGTTCATACGGTGGTGTTACTATTCTCTTCCTTAAATGGCTGGATTCAACTGCCAATATTATAGTGTAAAGCAACATCATCGATAATTATAGAAGCTTTATTATATAATAACTAAAGAGGTATTTTTGAAAGGAGAAACAAATGAACATCCAAATCAGCAGTGCAGCAGCAGAGTGGTACAAACAAGAGCTTAGTCTAAAAAACGGTGATTTTGTCCGTTTCTATGTCCGTTATGGCGGATTCAGTCCGGTACAAAAAGGATTTTCACTTGGCATATCGAATGATGAACCCAATGATATTGGTGCAAAGACAACCGAAGGTGGAATTACCTTTTATGTTGAAGAAAAAGATTTGTGGTATTTTGATGACCATGATCTAATTGTCAACCTTCATCAAAAATATGAAGAGCCTGTTTTAGAATACAAAAAACCTTAACGATAAAAAGCACACTTAAAGTTCTGCATTTAAGTGTGCTTTTACACTTTTTACTTGCCTTCACCAAATATGATGAAGCAATCCTTCTTTATGTAATATTTCTTTTTGTCTTTCTCCGATTAAATCAAAATGTGAATAGCCGTCACGGCGGTGGTGAATCCATTCTTTTTTTAACCCATATTTGCTTCCCCATTCAGCCAGTTTTTCAAGGTCCTTGCACCCTACCTTGGTTACCGTTTTGCTTCCTGGGAAGCGGTCATCCAGCCAATAATGAGTTAGAAATGCGATTTCACCCTCATCGATTTTTTGTTTCCACTCTTTTACTTCCTGTCTCTTGATTCCAAATGCCATAAATTCACCCCAAAGCTCATTCCATTACTTTTTCTTTATTTCTTCATACTTCAGGAACCATTCAGGGAACGCCTTTTTAAATGCGATCGGTCTAAAGTTGTCCTTTTTGACAACAATATGAGTCGATGTTCCTTCTGCACAAACTTCTTCGTCACCATTTATGATGGAATAGCCATAAACTGTTTTAAGTCCATCATTTTTCTCAATCCACGTCTTTACAAAACCCCGATCGCCGTAACGCAAGGGTTTTTTATAGGTTGCCTGGATATCATATACAGGCGCAAAATATCCCGCGTTCTCCATATCTACATAACTATATCCAAGATCCTCAATTAACCCGCTTCTTCCGAGCTCAAAGTATTTCAAATAGTTTGCGTGATAGATGACTCCCATCATGTCAGTATCCGCATATAAAAGTTGAATTTCTCTCGTTGAAATAAATACATTATCCATTTTCTATTCCCCTTCCCTATTTAAAGGAAATTTATTTAGCGCCTTTTCCACATCTTCACCTTCAATATGAATGGCTTTTTCTAATAGATCCTCTTCCTGTGGTGCTCCCATGAGCCTCATTGCTTGAGCTTGTATCATCTCATCAGCCAAATTGGTAGCAAATCTTCCGTTCCCTTCGAAAGTATGATTTTCAATACTTTGTTTCAAAAGAGTTCTGGCCACTTCAGTTAATTGGTATTGAAAGCTTTCTAAGTATGTTTCGATAATGGCCAGCAGCTCCTCAAGCGAATAATCCGGGAACAGAAAGAATTTCTTAAACCGAGAGCGCAGCCCAGGGTTACTTTCTAGCAGCTGGTCCATTTCTTTTGGGTAACCCGCAAGCGCCACAACAAGATTTTCATTATGCTTGGTCATTTCATCAACAAGGGTATCAACTACTTCTTTACCAAAATCACCCGCTGTCTGGCTTAAAAGTGAATAGGCTTCATCAATAAATAACACGCCACCGAGCGCTTCTCTTATCTTCTTCTTTGTTTTTCCTGCGGTTTGACCCACATATCCTGCAACGAAATCTGCTCTAGAGGCGACGATTAAATGACCTCTTTTTAACATCCCGCATTCTTTAAGGAGCTCAGCATAAATTTTTGCCACAGTCGTTTTACCAGTTCCTGGGTTACCTGTGAACACGGAATGAAGCTGAATCGGTACCGTTGGCAGCTTTTTCTTTTCTAAACTGCTGCATTTTAACAAAGGAAACGAGGGTCTCCAATTCACCTTTTAGTTCAGTCAATCCAATTAACCGTTCTAACTTTTCAAAAGGTGACTCACGGTGTTCATACTTCTCGACTCCAAAGTCTTCTTTTTCCAATAGTGTGTATGTGAGTATATCTTCATTTGAAGCGGGATTATGGGACCCTTTCTTGAAGATCGCATCCAACACAATATTACGCACGGATCTTGCATTACCAAACGTATCATCTACCCGTTCCTGTTCAAGGCGATGATTGATTTCTATCTTCGCTTCCTCCGTAAGAATATAGTCGTTTTCAGAGGAAATCTTGTCGGCAATCAAAAGTAATTCCTCATTGGAATAATTGGGCAAATGGATGAGATTCGATTGAGGGAAGCGGCTCCTTAATCCTGGGTTGGCATCTAAAAAGATACGCATTTCATCTGGATATCCTGCTAGAATAACCGCGAACTTTCCACCATATTCCTTTCCGGTCATAAGTGAAACAAGGGTATCAACCGCTGTTTGCCCATAATCATTTCCTGATTGTCCTTCACGTTTTAAACTATAGGCCTCATCAATGAACAGAACCCCGCCAATCGCTTTCTCAACGACAGCTCTAACGTTTTCCTCTGTTTGACCTACAAACGCCCCAACGAGCTGAGATCGGTCCGTTTCAATTACTTCTGGTCGTGGCAGGACCTCAAGCTCGTGATAGATTTTTGCTAATAACCGAGCAATCGTTGTTTTCCCTGTTCCAGGATTTCCAGTCAGCACCATATTAAGACTTAGTTCATCCTTAATTTGGAATCCAAGTTTTTTACGGTCCTTTTGGTATTTTAAAAATTGATAAAAATTATTGACTCGCTTTTTAACGACATCCATACCAACCATTTCATTTAATTGGTCTAAGGCATTAGCTGACTCTTGACGGTCGTCTTCTTCAATCAAAAAAAACTTCTGCCAATCTTTTTTAATGTCTTCGAGACTGGATAAATGTAATTTTAAGTCATCATAGTAAGTTGCCGTATGAAAAACACCTTTAATGGATTCCTCATACTCTTCAGCAGCCTTCAGGAGGTTACCACTAACCTCAATCGCAGTAGACAGTAATTCAATAAGGTCTTTGTATTGATTGGAAAGCGTCGTGTTTCCAATCGTCTGTGCAAGATTCATCTTTTCCGTAAGATCCTCGACCTGATCATCAGCTTCTGCTAAAAATCTTTGACAAATTTGTATGTATTGTTCCGCAACTTTTTTCTTTGCTGTTCGATTATCTGTTTCACGCATGGCAGGAAACGTTAGCACTTCAAGAATGTCTTTTTTCTTTTTCCAATCGTATTGAATGAAGTAGGCCTTCGCCTTTCTATTCTCTGGATGAACTTCTAATGCCTTGTGAAGCCACGCTGAGGCTAATGAATCCTGGTTCTTTCGCTCTAAACGTGATAACGCAGCAACTGTTAACATTCCAGATAAAAGAACTGGGTTGGATTCACTGCGTATGGCTGTTAATAGCTCATTTTCATTAGAAATAAACCCTTTTTCATTGAGTTCATTTTCCCACTGGAGTAATTTTTCATTATCGTTTACCGGATTTGTTTGTTGTCTTATCATTAGGATCACTTCTTCTTCAAAATTTCACCTTTTATCTTACCACAACCTGTTCTCTGACACGAAATTCAAGGCTCTAATAAAAAAGGACCTGTACGAAATGAACAGGTCCTGAATTCTTAATTAAACTTCATCCTTAATTTCTGCACGGTAGGAGTCAATACTTTCACGGCGTCTTTCGTTTTTCGCTTTTATTTGCTGACGCTGAGTTTCACTATCTGTAAATGCTAATGATTCTTCTGCTGCTTCAATGTTTTCAATCGTATCATGAATCATAGATTGAAGCTTTTCTACATTATCACTTCGATCATCTGGTTTCGGTTTGTTGTTATTAGTCATTGAATTGTTCCTCCTTGGTGGTGTCATGGTACAGATATAGTTTGTTTCGAAGTGAAAAAAATAATCACTGAAAATTTTTTCTATAAAAAAGACCCGCTGGCAATTGCCAGACGAGTCTTTACCATTTTATTTATTCACCTTTAGTTTGGATTACTTGTGCGTGTTTACCTGATGTATCCTGATATTTTTTCCCTTTGTTGCCTCCATATTTCTGTGATGATTTATTCCCAAGTTCATCAGTGCTATAGCCCTGTTGACTATGTTTTGGATTACTCATGTATCATCCCTCCTCCTTAACATTTTGTCCGATTTAAAGGAGGAACATGATTGGTAATCTATGTGAGTTTATTCGGCTTTACCAAGACGCTTTTCTTCTAAACGCATTTCAATTTTCTCCATCGCAGCTCTATCTTTCAAAAGTTGACTTTTATTTTCGGATACAAGTTCTGCAAAAGAACGTTTTCTAGGCTTTCTCATGTATATCACCTTCCTTATGACCTATTCTAACAGTTATTATTCCCGGAAACGGTTGCAATTATTACAACTTTTTGAAAATTATAAAGAAAAGTATGCGATAAAGCATTAAAGGGCTAAACAATTGGCTGTGTTAAAGCTAATTGTTGATTTTGCACCTGTTGATTGGAGCGGAAGGCACGAAGACTCCTGCGGGAGTACGGGGCTGGGGAGACCCCACAGGCGCTTAAAGCGCCGAGGAGGCTCCCCGGCACGCCCGCGGAAAGCGAAGTGCCTGGAGTGGAAATCAACAGCCCATCTAACACAGTCAAACCAATAAAAAAAGACAATGGATTACTCATCCACTGTCTACTTCAGTTCATTTGCATACTGTTTCATGGCGTCAAGATTCATCGCGCCAATATATTTGTTTCCGATATTGCCTTTTGTGTCAATAAAATACGTAGTTGGAATAGATAGGACTTGATACGTTTCATTTACTATATCTTCCGCGTCTAACGGAATCGGGAAAGTAATCCCATTTTCGTCTACAAAAGCTTTTACATCTAAATGTGGGTCAATGTTCACGGCTAAAATAACAACATCATCCCCAGCTTCTTTATGAAACTCCTCCATGGCTGGCATTTCTGCTTTGCATGGCGGGCACCAAGTAGCCCAGAAATTGAGCATAACCTTTTTCCCTTTAAAATCGGAAAGTTTAACTGTATCGCCGGCTAATGTTTTAAGTTCGAAATCTGGAGCTTTTGCCCCAACCTTTAATCCGCCCATGTTAGCAGCTTCTTGACTTACATTTTCGGGTTCAGCCTTTTTATCCATAGCCTGCACGATTGCAACTCCAAGTAAGGCTATTAACACCACAGCAGCAATGACTTTCTTCACCATACCCCGAACCCCCTTGATTCAATAATATGCTACATCGATTTTACACTATAAAGTAAGTTGAAATACAGTTTGTATATGCCAAATATGTGACATTTTAAAAATAGTGTAGTAAAAGTATTCTAGAAAAGCAAATAATGTTACTTTTTTAAGGCGTTAAGAACACTGGTTGTCACCCGGTCTACAATTAAATCGAGATCCCGTTCAGATAAAGTCTGTTCATTCACTGCGGTTACCTTCTTTGCCTGCGTGCCTTCGGGTACATCGACACCTAATGGTGAAATACCTTTTACCCCCATCATCTCTTTAATATCAATGAGTTTAGCCACATTTTCTTTAGAAAGTTCGCGATCCCCTTTTAATTGTCTGGATATCCAATTTATTTTTGCAGTGAACTCTAAAGATTCCATTAAATAATAAGCGTGTTCTAAATTCTTCCCCCATGTTAAGGCTCCATGGTTTTCTAATAATACACCTTGATGATCGTAAACATGTGTTTTGACTGCTTCCGGAACCTCATCAGTTGAAGGCGTTCCGTATTGGGCTAATGGAATGGTACCTAGTGAGACAACGGCCTCAGGCATAATTGCCTGATCCAAAGGAAGTCCAGCAATCGCAAAAGCCGTTGCATGTGGTGGATGAGCATGTAAAACGGCATGTACATCAGGACGTTCATGATAAACAAGGAGGTGCATTTTCATTTCCGAAGTAGGTTTATAATCTCCCTCTAGGACATTACCTTCTCCATCTACTTTAATAATCATTTCTGGGGTCAGGATTCCCTTGCTTACATTGGTTGGAGTAATTAAGAACTCATTATCATCAATGCGGACAGAGATATTTCCATCATTGGCTGCAACGAATCCTTTTTCATACACACGTTTTCCAATATCACATAAAAGTTTTTTGTATTTGATTTCGATAATCATCTAAACCCTGCTTTCCGTTATGAAAACCGTTGTTTTGATTAGTCTCGTTTATGATATTAGGAAATATGTATGAAAAATGGTCCCTCCTGGTGGGACCATTTTTAGGGCAGTTCGCTCAGCTCTTTTTGCTTTTTTACATTAATTTTCTCTTTTGCTTCAAGAGTTCGTTAAATTCATTGTCTAATTCCATGTATTTATGACTTTTTTGGTCAATTAGGGATAATTCACCTAAAATCGTAGCAATTCTATTTTCGATTAACATTAAAGTTTCTTTACTATCAGAAGGTTCAGCTTTGCTGGTCTTATTAAAGTACTCTTCCGGCTTCATTTCCAAACGCATTATTTTTTGATTATCAAATACAAGTAGTTTATCGCACAGCCTATTTAAGAAATAAAAATCGTGCGAAACAGTAATAATCGTTCCTGTGAATTCATTAAGTGTTTTTTCAAGCTGTTCCCTGCTTGGCAAATCGAGGTGATTGGTAGGTTCATCCAAGATCAGAACATCATAGTCTTTCATTAGCATGTCGACTAGTTTAACGCGAGTTCTCTCTCCAAGGCTCAGTGTCCCAATCGGCTTGGTAATAAACTGTTCCTTTAATCCGAGATTCGCAAATAAAGTTCTCGCCTTTAGAATGTTCTCTCGGTCCGTAAATCCTAATGCCTCTAAAGCTGACTTATCAGGTGGTAAGTTATCAACATCCTGACTTAGGTATGCAACTTTTAACGATTCACTTTTCCAAAGCTCTCCACTAGAAACCGAGGTTTCTCCTAGAATCATTTTAATCAAGGTCGTTTTACCACAGCCATTTTCTCCTAATAAACCAATACGTTCTCCGTGATTAACATAAAAGTGACATTCACTGAAAAGGGTTCTCTTTTCAAATGACTTTGTTAAACTCTTTGCCTCGATAATCCTTTTTCCTCTATTACCTTTTGTATCAAACTGAAATCTGACTTTTATCTCCTCTAGCGGTTTGTCGACTTTGTTTTTTTCAAGCTCACTCTGAAGACGTTTCATTTTAGATTTCACTTGAGCATCTCGTTTTTTTGCCTTAACCCGGTGATATTCTTTTTTTCCATAATCTCTGCCTTGTTTTGTTGATGTTCTGTGAGCTTTCTCGGACCAGGACGATAATTGCTCCATTTGCATTTCGATTTCTTCTTTTTTACGCTGCTGCACTTCATAATGGTGTAATTGAGTTTCGTGTCTGTGCTGCTTCTCCTTCTGATAATCACTATAATTACCATTGTAGAAGTTGACCTTCATATTCTCTATCTCAAAAATACGTGTCACTGTTTTGTCTAAGAAATGACGGTCGTGAGAAATAATCAACACTGGACCATTAAATTTCTCCAACTCTTCCATCAACCATTCTATCCCTTTAAAATCAAGATGGTTGGTCGGTTCATCCAGAATTAAGAACCCAGGCTTGGAAGCCCATACGTTGGATAATGCGAGTTTTAACTTCTCTCCACCGCTTAAATGGCTTAAGCGCTTCTCTTCCCATTCAGAAACCTTTCTCAAGCCTAACTTACTTGAGTGCTGCAAGATTTCACCTTCAGCTGATAGTGAATGTTGAAATTCACTGCCTTCATAATCAATAGACTGTGTGAGGTAACCGATCTTTAATTCGTGTGATTTTTCAATGAATCCCTTATCAGGTATGAGTTTTCCAGTAAGGATATTGGCCAATGTTGTTTTCCCTGTCCCATTATATCCGACTAGGCCAATTCTTTCGCCATGTTTTATATCAAAAGAAATGTTATCTAAGATTTTCCGTAGATTAAAGCTCATTTCTAACCCAGTTACTTTTATAACAGATAAATTATTTTTGTTCATAAAAAAACTCCCTTCGATTGAACCTGAAGAGAGTTTGAGTCATGTAGTTTACTCAATCAAAAAAACCATACGTTAATAAGCCTAAAAAGGCCAAAGTTAACTTATGTTTAATTGAAATATAAACGTTCAGGACTAAAAAAGGATAGACTAATCCTATTCTTCAGGTTCATCATTTTTTCGCTATTCGAATAAATGTCTGAAAAAATAAGATTATAACTTCATTCCTCTTTACCATTCCTTTACGTTTGTTATGATTATTTTATTTCACCTAGGTCAAAATTGTCAATGATTTCCGTAAAATTAACATTGGAATACGGCTTACCGCTCTCAATATTATTTTTTAAATTGGTAAGTGTATACTCCTGCCAATCCTG
Organism: Neobacillus canaveralius; assembly: GCF_047237705.1. Taxonomy (NCBI): domain Bacteria; kingdom Bacillati; phylum Bacillota; class Bacilli; order Caryophanales; family Bacillaceae; genus Neobacillus; species Neobacillus canaveralius. Next base: position 3,073,094 of record NZ_JBDFLL010000001.1, read on the forward strand.
TAAGTTATCCAAATTCCACTTCTCCAAAAATAAAATATATAAAAAGATCTCTCTAATTTTCAAAAAGATTGGAATTTGTTGAATGAGTTCCTTGCTTAGTGTGTGTTCCTGCTGATAACCACGTAAGAAATGCACCCAAAAGTCTCTGCTAAATTGGGTGTTTTCTGGTGTATAAGAGGTAGCTTGCCAATAGGCATGATAAAAAGAAGTGGCTAAATCGTAAGCAAACCAATGATGAGCACTATCATCAAAATCAAAAATGGTTAGCAGCCCTCTATCCACAAAGATATTCCCTTGATGAAAATCATTATGTATAAGTCCGAAAAGGTCTGGAGTCAGTGGGAACTTTGCTAACTGCATTAATAGTTGTTTGTATTTTTCTGCTATTGTTTCAGAAGTAATTTTTGGGAAAAGATTTAATAAATCTGGTTGGTGCACTGTCCAAATGGGCCGATTTACATTTATTTTTTTCCCAGCACTATGCATCCTCCCCATTACATTTCCCCATCGATAAAATAGATCATGGTTCCATACTTCAGTATGGGTAACATCAATGGGTGTCCCCTTTGCTTTCTCGAATGCCACGACAAAATGGTTCCTGCCAATTGGTTCTACTAACTTCTTATGCAAAGATTCCACAGGTAGTGAGACTGGCACTCCATTCTCCCATAACCCCTTAATAAATGCCAATTCATTTATGATATCCTCAAGATTTCGCCTGCTGAAGGGTGAAACTCTAAATATAAGCTTTCCATTTGTATAGACGGTATTATGAAAGCCGTCATTGATTGGAATGAGAGTACCTTCTTTACAGCCATATAAACGTAAAATATGATCAGTATTCATTGTTAATCACTCTTTCTAAATGAGCACCTATTTTAATTTTTTATAAATTTTATCTGCATAGCTCCCAAAACGAGAATTTGTCGCTGTTCCTCTTTTTTCAAGTAATCTTTCCATTTCCAACCTTTTTTTCATCAGTTTTGCTTGTAGACGTTCTTTCTGTTCTTCGTCTACTGCACCTTCAAGCAATTCTTCAATCCTGTAAATTTCTTTTTTTACATCCTCAGGTGAATACCCCGCATTATTTAACACCCGATATGCCATTTTCCATTCATCAGACATTCCCGGAAAATGATCCTTTATTTCCAGTGGCTGCCCCGTGCCAGGAAGATTTTCGAACTCTTTCTTCTTTATGGCTTCCTTAATTTTATCTTCAGCGATTTTTGAAAAGTCCATTTACATCGTACCCCTCGCTCTACAAGTAAATAGTTTATTTTTCTCTAGAATATACGTTATTACCCTAAAAAACCACCATGCAAATGCTGCATGGTGGTTTGAATATTATGCTTCTTGTAATTTCTCGCGAAGTACCATTGGTAGGATACCACCATGACGGTAGTAATCAACTTCAACTTCAGAATCGAAGCGAACAAGTACTTCAAATTCTTTCTTGTTACCAGCTTCATCAGTAGCAGTAACTTTTAGAAGGTCACGTGGTTTAACATTCTCATCCACTTGAACATCAATTGTTTCTTTACCAGTTAACCCAAGTGTTTCAGCGCTTTCACCATCTTTAAATTGAAGTGGAAGAACACCCATTAACACAAGGTTTGAACGATGAATACGCTCGAAGCTTTCAGCAAGAACTGTTTTAATGCCTAAAAGGTTTGTACCTTTCGCAGCCCAGTCACGTGAAGAACCCATACCGTAATCTTTACCAGCAAGAACAATAAGTCCAGTACCGTTTTCTTTGTACTTCATGCAAGCATCATAAATTGGTGTCACTTCGCCTGTTGGCCAGTAAGTGGTTACTCCACCTTCAGTGCCTGGAGCGATTTGGTTACGGATACGAATGTTTGCAAATGTTCCACGCATCATAACTTCATGGTTACCACGACGAGAACCGTAAGAGTTAAAGTCACGAGGCTGAACACCTTTTTCAAGCAGATACTTACCAGCTGGAGTGTTCTTACCAATTGCTCCTGCAGGTGAAATATGGTCAGTTGTTACAGAATCCCCAAACTTCGCTACTACACGCAGGTTAGTTAGTGGTTCCACTGTACCTGGTTCAGGTGACAAGCCTTCAAAGAATGGTGGGTTTGCAATATAAGTGGAATCTTCATCCCAAGTATATAATGGCTCATTGCTCGTTTGGATTTCGTTCCAACGCTCGTTGTCTCCGAACACATTCGCATATTCTCTGCGGAATAGTTCAGGAGTTACAGTACGTTTAACAACGTCATTTACTTCGGCAGTGGATGGCCAAATATCCTTGAAGAATACATCATTTCCATCTTTATCTTTACCAATTGCTTCAGAAGCGAAATCGATGTTCACAGTACCTGCTAGTGCATAAGCCACAACTAGTGGTGGTGAAGCTAGGTAGTTACCTTTTACGAGCGGGTGAATACGTCCTTCAAAGTTACGGTTACCTGAAAGAACAGATGTAACTAAAAGATCGTTTTCAGCGATTGTCTTTTCAATTTCTTCTTTTAATGGACCGGAGTTACCGATACATGTTGTACAGCCGTAACCAACAAGGTTGAAGCCGATTTGCTCTAGGTATGGAAGTAATCCAGAATCACGAAGATATCCTGTTACAACCTTTGATCCTGGTGCTAAAGAAGTTTTAACGAATTTTGGAACTTCCATTCCTAATTCAACTGCTCTTTTCGCAACAAGACCTGCACCCACTAGTACATATGGGTTAGAAGTATTTGTACAGCTAGTGATGGAAGCAATCGCTACTGCACCAGTTTTAATAGTTGTTTCGTCACCATTTTTGAAATTAACAACAGCTGACTTTTCAAGCTCATCTGCTTGCAAGCCGAAGCCTTGGTTTCCTTGTGGTGCAGAAACTGCCTTAACGAATTCTTCTTTCATTTTTGAAAGTGGAATCAAATCTTGTGGACGCTTAGGACCTGAAAGATTCGCTTCAATAACTGAAAGGTCAATTTCAACAACATTTGTATAAACTGGCTCTAAAGCTGGATCAAAGAATAATCCGTTTGCTTTACAGTATTGTTCTACTACATTGATTTGCTCTTCTTCACGGCCAGTTAAACGCATATATGCAAGGGATTCATCATCGATTGGGAAGAATCCACATGTAGCACCATATTCAGGAGCCATGTTCGCAATTGTTGCACGGTCTGCTAATGGAAGTACAGATACTCCAGGACCGAAGAATTCAACAAATTTGCCAACAACACCTTGGCTTCGGAGAACTTGAGTTACTTTTAATGCTAAGTCAGTTGCAGTTGCCCCGTTTGGAAGTTCGCCAGTTAATTTAACACCGACTACTTCTGGAACTGGGAAGTATGAAGGTTGTCCAAGCATTCCTGCTTCTGCCTCAATACCACCAACACCCCATCCTAAAACACCAATACCATTGATCATAGTAGTGTGGGAGTCAGTACCAACTAATGTATCTGGATATGCTTCTAATTCACCGTCAGCTGCCTGGGCTACGTGTACCACATCTGCTAAGTACTCAAGGTTAACTTGGTGTACGATACCAGTTGCTGGTGGAACAGCACGGTAGTTATTGAATGATTTTTGCGCCCAGCTTAGGAACTGGTAACGCTCAGCATTACGTTCAAATTCATAATCCATGTTAACGCGTAAAGAGTCAGCTGAACCGTAAGCATCTACCTGTACAGAGTGGTCGATAACAAGGTCAACTGTTTTTTCTGGATTAATTTTATCTGGGTCGCCTCCAAGGTCAGCCATTGCTTTTCTTAAAGAAGCAAGGTCAACAACTGCAGGAACACCTGTAAAGTCTTGTAGGATTACGCGAGATGGCTTAAATGGAACGTCCACATCTTTAAGTTCATCAGTTCCCCATTTTGCTAAGTTTTCAACGTGCTCCTTTGCGATGACACGGCCATCGTACTGACGAAGCACAGATTCAAGTAATACTTTTACGGAATATGGCAATTTAGAAACATTGCCAATACCAGCCTCTTCAAGTGCACTTAAGCGGTAATAGTGATAACGTTTACCGTTTGCTTCGAAGGAAGTGCGTGCGTTAAATACATCATTTTTCACCATAGTGAAAACCCCCTAATTCGTCATCATTAACTAAATTAACGAAAAGTCGAAAAGTTTGAAAATTCATATCCATCCCTACTTTTCTCACAATTCTAATCTTAATACAACCATTTACATAAGTAAATAACAAGAAAGTTATTGCGCTTGATAAGTTTTTCTTATGTTTTTTATGTATATTGTTCAAAATATTTAGAAAAATCTTATAACGACGTATAACTGAATAGTCTTAAAGATTAGAATAGTGTACCTTTTTATTATCTCAAAAAACTTTTTTCTTGTCATTTATTTTTACTTAAAAGGAAATATTATCTTTATCAGTGAGAATTCTACTGAATTCTTATAGGAGGTGAATAACATGCAACGAAAGAAGTCAAATCATGTAATTCCAGGCGCCAATGCAGCAAAAGGTCAAGGTATGGGTGCTGGATATAATGAGGAAATGTCTAACGAGCCCCTAACAATCAAAGAAAAAATGAACAATAAAAAACGTAAAAAGAATCAATAATGGATAGATAAAAAGCAGGAGTTATCCCCTGCTTTTTAAATTTGATCTATTCAGTAAGATTAACTTCTTCTACGATGCTCTGCAAATCTTGTTGAAAGCGCTCGAGCTGGGATCTTTGATGCTCTGAAGCCACTTCTAACGCATTTTCAATTTGCTGATAAGCTTCATTAACTTCTTCTTTTAAATGCTTTAATTGATGACCGTAACTGGCACTGTCACTAATGATCGTGTTAAATAATCCCTGTGCCTCTTCATAGCCCTGCTGAGCAGCCTGAAAAGCCTGCTGCTTGTCCTTATTATATGGAAATCGATCAATCTCCGGCATTGACTGTTTCACTCCCCTCATGTTTCTATAACGTTAAATTGCACAGCACAACAACAAATTATTCAGCATAAAAAGTCTGCGGCATTGCATCCTAACAATATAGGAGGAGGGATGAAAATGGTGAACAAAAACGACGGCAAAGATATGCGTAGAAATCAACCAAAGATATCTGGCCAGCCTGAGCCTTTAAGCGGATCGAAAAAAGTAAAGAACCGCAACCATACACGCCAAAAACACAATTCACATCATGATATGTAGAAAAGAGGATGGCGCCTGCTTCTCGGAGACAGGAGCTGGACAATTCTCATAGCTGAAAATATATATTGATGGGACCTTTGAAATAGTGCTAACCCCCTCTAGACCAATGAGGGGGTTGCTTTTATAATTGAAGTAAGGCTTCTAGTAAAAGCTGTTCTTCTTCCTCGGTAACTGTTCTTAAATCAATGATAAATTCATCTTTTTGAATCCTTCCAACAATTGCTGGTTTATATTTTGTTCTTAATTCTCTTCCAACTTGTTCTGCTGTTAGGGTGTGATGTTTAAGAGAAATGACCAGGGTTGGCAGTTGCACATCCGGCATCGTTCCCCCGCCTACTTGACTTGTACCAGGAAAAATTTTCGCCTGAAAATCATTTGAGTTTTGTAACAAGTTTGTAACAAAACTCTTCGTTCTTTCGTCTAATATATCAATAGAAACTAATAAATCATGGATGGTGGGAATGTTATGTACTCCATTTTCCCCGCGTGCATAATCAATTAGTGTACCTTCCAACGCGGCTAGAGTCATTTTATCTACGCGAACAACACGTGCTAATTGGTGTTTTTTTAGAATATCTATGATTTTCTTCTTTCCAGCAATAATTCCTGCTTGAGGTCCACCTAGGAGCTTATCCCCACTAAAAGTAACAATGTCTGCACCCATATCAATGACCTCGCCTACAACGGGTTCATCTCCAATTCCATGCTTTCTGAAGTCAAAAAGGGCACCGCTCCCAAGGTCTTCATAAAAAATAACATCGTCGGCAGCTTGAGTCAGTCTAATAAGGTCTTCTGTTTCGACTGATTTGGTAAAACCAATCACTTTGAAATTACTTGTATGTACTTTCATGATAATAGCCGTTTCAGAATTCAGGGCTTTTTCATAATCATATAAATGAGTTTTATTTGTAGTTCCGACTTCGACTAATTTCGCCCCGCTCTCTTCCATAATGGAGGAGATACGAAATGAGCCGCCAATTTCTACTAACTGTCCTCGTGAAACAATGACTTCCTTATTTTCTGCAAGCACTCTTAAAACAAGATAAACAGCGGCTGCATTATTATTAACGACCATTGCCGCCTCTGCACCGGTAATTTCTTTAAGAAGTGCTTCTACATGGCTATGCCTTGATCCACGCTCCCCTTCAGCAAGCTTGTATTCAAGGTTTGAATAATTTTGGGCTGTTTCGACAACATGCTGGATGGCGTTGTCACTTAGCCTAGCTCTTCCAAGATTCGTATGAAGGATGGTTCCTGTTGCATTAATTACTCTTTCAAGGGTATAAGAATATTGTTTCTTAATATTGCCACCTAATAGTTGAAAAATATCATCTATAAACTGATTTGTGCCCGGGATGGCGCCATTCCAGTCTCCATTTATTAGTAATGATCGTATTTGATCAAGTGCTTCCTTTAATTGCTTTGTTAGTTGAGTAACATCCAAATGATTCTCCCTTAGGAGGGATTCGAACTGCTTGTGGTTTTGTAGTTCATGTACCGCCGGAATTGAGCGTAACCATTCTTTCACCAAAAAAACTCCTTTACTATACCTACTTTAGTCCTGTTTTTTCATTACACCCTTTCATTCTGAATGAATAAAATAAACCATGCAAGGGGGATTGCTATGAAATCCAAAAAAAATATACAGCCCATCGATTTTGATCTTGTGGAAAAGTGGTTGGAAAACTACTGCCTCGATCCTCTAACTACCCAGGATGACCTGGTTCAATTTCGAATTGATTTATATGAGACTGACAAAGAATGGATCGTGGAGGCATTACTTAACGAGTATAACAGCTCGGAAATTAAAGTCTTTATTGAAGATAATAAGCTCGTTATCACTGCTGTTAAATCTTCCACTCCCTCTAATCAACAAAAGAGAATACGTACTATTGAGTTCCCCTTTGAGGTTATTAATCAAAAAGTAAGTGCGAATTATATTAATGGTATATTAGAGGTTCTCATTTCAAAAAATGAAAAAGGTTCAGGGAAAAACTGCTACATTACACTGCCCTAAGTTATCTTACGGCATTATTTTTTTGCCAATCCAGTTATCATAATACCGTTATTAAAACAATAAACCCTCATATCAAATGGCTGATATGAGGGTTATGTTTATTTTTGTGATATTTTATTAATGATATCGTCGGTGTCAGGAAACACCCCGGTATCTAACTTAGAATAGATTTTTTCTCCATTGACAGTTACTTCGAATGCTCCACCTGAAACAGGAATTAATTCCATTTTTCCAATGTTACGGTTAAAGTGTGTAAACAGTTCTTCCGCGAGACCCGCGGCTTTAGGTGCGTAGTTTCATTGCATGCAGAATTCAACAATAACGTGATAGTTGCTCATCTTTTAACTCCTCCATTACAAAATTCTAGTTTCCTACTTCACTATAGTAAAAACATTTTATCGTACCGGTATTTTCCATGCAAATCTTTTGCTTGTACATAGTGTGTGCAGTTTTTTTTCGAAACAGTTATACTAATAAATGGAGGTGGAACTATGAGTGAGCAAGAGAAAATACGCCTAACCTCTTTATCAACTAAAGCTGGTTGAGGCTGTAAAATCGGTCCTGAGGACCTGGCGCAAGTTTTGCGTCTATTACCAAAGCAAGACCCTGTTCCAGAGTTACTAGTAGGTCATGAAACTTCTGATGATGCAGGTGTGTATCAATTAACGGATTCGATTGCATTAATTCAAACGGTCGATTACTTTACTCCAATCGTAGACGACCCATATATGTTTGGACAAATTACCGCTGCGAACGCATTAAGCGATGTTTATGCAATGGGTGGAGAACCGAAAACAGTGTTAAATATTGTAGGGTATCCAATTAAAAAGCTTGGTGCCCAGATGCTTTCCGATATTCTGCGTGGTGCAGCGGATAAAGTAAAAGAAGCTGGCGCCTTAACGGTTGGAGGTCATTCGATTGATGACCAAGAGCCAAAATTTGGTCTTTCTGTAACAGGAATAGTTCATCCTGAAAAGGTTTGGAAAAACATTGGCGCTAAGCCTGGCGATGTTTTAGTATTAACGAAGCCGATAGGTGTAGGTATCATCACTACCGGGATTAAGCGGAGTGTGGTAACACCGGAGCAAGAACAAATTGTTACGGATACAATGGCTGAGTTAAATAAAACAGCAGCTGAATTGTTAATGAACTATCATCCTCATGCTGTAACGGATGTTACAGGATTTGGATTGTTAGGCCATAGCAGTGAGATGGCTCGCGGCAGTGATGTAAGCTTTGAAATCTTCTATTCAAAGGTTCCAATCCTGGATGGTGCGTTAGAGTTAGCCAGGGATGGAGTGGTTCCAGGAGGTTCAAAATCGAATCACAAATGGATACTTGGTGATGTCGTATATGAGGACCTGCTTCCTGAGGAACAATTAGTTCTTTGTGATGCGATTACGTCTGGAGGACTCCTCGTTTCAATGAGTGAAGAAGAAGCTGTTCAATATGTGGACAACCTGCATTCAGCTGGCAAACACCATGCTGCGATTGTCGGCAGGGTTACGGAGAAGAAAGAGAAATTAATTTATGCTAGTAGATAACAGCGTGGCATGTGCTACGCTGTTTTTTTTGTACCTCCGCAAAACCGTACAGTTCATACAATAAAGTGTACAGCTTCTACAAAAAACCGTACAGTTCCTACAAAAAACCATACAGCTTATACAAATTGACCATAAAAACAAAAAAACAGATGACCCGATAAAACAGGTCATCTTCCTAAAAAAAGATTAAATTCCGCTCGCCTTCGTTTGGTTCATAGTCAACTTATTCGATAACTTATTAATCATATCTTCAGTCATTCCCGCTAAGTCATATTCGAATTTGAAACCCCATTCTTCCTCTGCTGCAATGGCATCAATCGAATTTGGCCAGCTGTCGGCAATTCTTTGGCGGACTGGATCCACATGATAAGTGAGTTTAAATCCTGGGATATGCTTTCTAATCTCATTTGCAATTTCTTCTGGATCAAAGCTCATTGCCGTAACATTGAATGAGTTACGGTGTTTAAGTTTGCATGGGTCTGCCTCCATCAAATCGATAATTGCATTTAGTGCATCAGGCATATACATCATATCCATATAAGTACCTTTATCGATATAAGAAGTATATCGTCCATTTTTAATGGCTTCATAGTAGATTTCTACAGCGTAGTCGGTGGTTCCACCACCAGGCAGTGCTACGTGTGAAATTAAGCCTGGGAATCGGAGACCCCTGGTGTCGACTCCGAATTTGTGATAATAATAATCGCCCAAAAGCTCGCCTGCTACTTTATTTACACCGTACATGGTCGTGGGACGCATGATGGTATCTTGTGGTGTGCTGTCTTTTGGTGTCGATGGTCCGAATGCGCCAATCGAACTTGGAGTGAAAAATTGTGCATTAAGCTCCCTTGCCGTTTCTAATGCATTCATCAACCCACCCATATTTAAATTCCAAGCTAAGACTGGTTTTGCCTCTGCTGTCGCCGACAATAGTGCGGCCAAGTGCATGATGGTATCAACTTTATATTTTTTCGCAATCTCACCCATCATGTGTAAATCTGTCACATCTAAAACTTCAAAGGGACCGCTCTGTGCAGCTTCACTTTCATTCTTTCTTATATCAGTAGCAATTACATTATCCGCCCCATACGTTTCCCGTAATTTCATGGTGAGCTCAGAACCGATCTGTCCAAGTGCACCTGTAATTAATATCCGTTTCATTCTGCCCCGTCCTCCTCACTTAAGTCATGAAATCCGCCCATCAAAGGTTTTCTATGATTAAATAATGCCCATTTCCTTTCCGACTTTCTCATAGATAGCAATCGCTTGATTAAGCATTTCTTTTGTATGTGCAGCCGTTGGCATATTGCGAACGCGTCCTGTTCCTTTCGGGACGGTTGGGAATACAATTGCTTTTGCATATACTCCCTCTTCATTTAAACGTTTGCTAAATTGCTGTGTAAGAGACTCGTCGCCAATAATACATGGAGTAATTGGTGTTTCACTATTTCCGATATTAAAACCTAAGCCCTTTAAGCCTTTTTTAAGGTAATCTCCATTTTCCCAAAGCTTTTTATTAAGCTCGGTACTTTCCATTAAGATTTCAATGGATCGTTTACTTGCTGCTACATCTGCTGGTGTTAGTGATGTAGAGAACAGGAACGGACGGCTTCTTACCTTTAGCCAATCAATTAAATTCTTCTTCCCTGCAACATATCCACCAACTACACCTATGGCCTTTGAGAGAGTCCCAATTTGGAAATCGATTTTATCAGACAAGCCGAAATGCTTAACCGTACCAGCACCATCACCAAGGACACCAGATCCATGTGCATCGTCTACATATGTAATAAGGTCGAATTCTTCAGCAACTTTAACGATTTCTGGTAATAATGCAATATCGCCATCCATGGAGAATACCCCATCTGTAATCACCATAATTTTATTGTATTGACCAGATTCCTTTGCTTCCTTTGCCTTTCTTCGTAAATCCTCCATATCGGAATGATTTACACGAATAATCTTCGCTTTGGATAACCGACAGCCATCAATAATCGATGCATGATTCAATTCATCGGATAATATCGCGTCATCTTTATCCATGACAGCGGAAATCGCGGCCATATTACAATTAAAACCAGATTGATATGCGATTGCTGCTTCTGTATGTTTGAATTCTGCTAATTTTTCTTCCAGCTCAACGTGAAGCTTTAATGTTCCGTTAATCGTGCGAACGGCTCCCGCCCCTACACCGTACGTTTCAATTGCCTCTTTTGCTGCTTGCTTTAAGCGTTCATCCGTTGCTAACCCTAAATAGTTATTTGAAGAAAGATTAACTAACTGTTTACCATTTATTGTAATCATTGGGCCATTTGGACTTTCTAATGAATCAATGACATTGTACAAACCCTTACCTTTTAAATCTTCCAGGTTTTCATTTAAAAATTGCTCCAAAATAGTACTGGACACTTTTATTCCCCCTTATTGTCGCTATTAGAAAAACATTTGTCCTCCTGAGACGGACACTGAAATGTTCAGTTAATACCCTTGATTAAAGGGTTTCTTAACTATACTTTATCACATTTTTTTGAAAATGTTCATCCCAAAAAGACATTCGCTATAAAATTTTTTTTACATTTTTAGGTTATCCATTTTGAAAACAGGTTATTTTTCAAATGAAGCAAAAAAGGTATAATGGAGAGCATACATGTTTAGGAACAGAAAGGATGTAAATACGTGGAATCAATCTCATCATTACTATACACAATTATTGTAGGCGGCATTTTTGTGTTTATTTTTATTTACCTTTACGATTTGCTTTTTGGAGAAAAACAAGAAAAACAAATTCGTAAGATTCACAAAACCTATCGCAATGAAAATGTCCAAAAAGTCGAAATGCTGGAGCACCAGCCGAAAAAATTCACTCTATATCAAGTAAAAACTGCTAAGGAAACAAAACGAGTGAAAATAAAGCCTGGCTATAAAGTAATTAAAATGGTTTCCAAGAAAAAAGAACCTTCCCGATAATGCATTCGAGTAACCAGCAGAAGTATGATAGACGGAGATTTTCCGGTTAAATGCAAAATGGAGCTCTTTTCGGGGTAATTAAAGGGAGATTTTCCGCTTAATCAAAGAAAAATCTTCCCTTTTTGAATTTTTCGAGCCAATAGGCGGAAACTCTCCGTCTATATTAGCCATTTTTTATATGAATGACTAATTAAGCGGAATTCTTCCGCCTATTTATCAGCTCGTGTATTTAACATGAACCCTCAGCCGATAAATGAGGACACTAATAATGCACCCGAAAAGAGAACCCTTCCCGTTATCGGGAAGGGTTCTGTTATTTAACAGTTAACCTGCTTACTTTTGCAGCAGTTTGGTTCACTTTTTTTAGGGCTTCTTGATATTCTCCTTCTAGTCGTTGAATGATTTCTGCAGCAGATTCAATTTTATCAATCGCACCGACACCATGCCCTGCGCTCCAAATATCACGCCACGCTTTCGCTTCTGGTTTACCGTGCATATTATCAAAATCAACTTTTTCCTTTTTAATCAACTGAGCAGGATCAAGTCCTGCTTTTTGGATACTTGGAATTAGCATATTTGCCCTGACACCAGAAAATGCATCGGTTAGGATGAGATCCTCTTGACTAGAATTCACAAGCATTTTACGATAATCATCATTTGCCATACTTTCTGTAGCCACAATAAATCTTGTACCCATGTAAGCTAAGTCAGCACCGGCTGCCTGTGCAGCTAATATACTCTTTCCGGTTGAAATCGCACCGGCAAGGACAATTATGCCGTCCCAAAAAGTACGAACCATATCGACAAACGCAAAGCTATTGATTTGTCCAGCATGGCCGCCAGCACCGCTTGCAACAAGAATTAGTCCGTCAACACCCGTTTCTGCAGCCTTACGGGCAAACTTTAGGTCGCTGACATCTGAGAAAACTAATCCTCCATATGCATGAACAATATCTACCACATGTTTAGGACTTCCTAAAGAAGTGATGACCAATTGTGGCTTGTGCTTTTTGATTAACTCTAATTCATCCTGAAGACGGCTATAGGTGCTATGTACCACCATATTCATTGCCCAAGGGGCAATTTTTCGGTCAGGCTCTGCTGCCCTGGCTTTTTCTAATTCTTCATTCAACTGACCCATCCATTGATCAAGTACCTCAATTGGTCTTGCGTTTGGAGCTGGAAATGACCCAATAACACCATTCAAGCAGCAATTTTTCACTAGTTCCGGACCCGACACTAAAAACATCGGTGCAGAAATAACAGGCAGCCTCAATTGGTTCCACCAATTTTCAGGGATTGTTTTTTGCATGTTCGACTCTCCTTTGGTTAGAATTTTCTGAATAAACTTCCTATTTTAATAGTAACGGAAAATGAATGGTTATTCAATCATAGAGTGAGACCTTTTAAAATAATAAGTAAAGCGTTTTCCTTACACGAACAATACGTCTTTAAAAATATCTTTCGTTCGTCTTTTGGTTAAAAAACAATTGCTTTCCCTTTTCACCAGGATTATAATGAAAATAAATTTATAAGGTTTCACTCATATAATCGCAGGGATATGGCCTGCAAGTTTCTACCGGATTGCCGTTAACAATCCGACTATGAGTGGGTAATGCTAACGGCGCAATTTTTGCGTCCATCCATTTGGTTAATAAGCCCAAATGTCATTGCCTCACTCAAATTTGATGTGAGCAATGGCGTTTGGGCTTTTTATTTTTTCATAGGGGGATAAATAAATATGAGATTACTAGAAGAAAAGATTAAAAAGGAAGGCAGAGTCCTTAATGGCAATGTATTAAAGGTGGATTCGTTCTTAAATCACCAAATTGATCCTCAATTAATGAATGAAATTGGGAAGGAATTTGCGAGAAGTTTTGCAGCTGAAGGAATTACGAAAATCGTTACGATTGAGTCTTCTGGGATTGCCCCTGCTGTGATGGCTGGTTTATATATGAATGTTCCCGTTATTTTCGCTCGAAAAAGAAAATCCGTTACGTTAACGGATGACCTTCTGACAGCAAGTGTCCATTCTTTTACTAAAAATGAAACGAATGAGCTTGCTATTGCAGGCAAGTATCTAAATGAAAACGATAAAGTTCTTATTATTGATGACTTCCTTGCTAATGGTGAAGCTGCTCTCGCTTTAGTCAAAATGGTCAGACAGGCGAATGCTACCGTTGCTGGTATCGGTATTGTGATCGAAAAATCCTTCCAGCCTGGTGCTGATAAATTAAAGGAGCAAGGATTACGAGTTGAGTCATTAGCTAGAATCGCCTCGCTATCAAATGGAGAAGTAACGTTTAAACACGAAAAAATGGAGGAATTGGTCTAATGAAACAACATCCATTCAAAATCGCATCTTTAGGTATTCAACATGTATTAGCAATGTATGCAGGAGCTGTCATCGTCCCTCTTATCGTCGGCGGTGCTTTGAACCTTACTGGAGAGCAACTAACCTATCTAGTTTCGATAGATATTTTAATGTGCGGTATCGCGACTATATTACAGGTTTGGCAGAATCGCTTTTTTGGAATTGGGTTACCGATTGTTCTAGGGTGTACGTTTACTGCTGTGGGTCCAATGATTGCCATTGGCGGAGAGTATGGTGTTTCAGCAATCTATGGTTCTATCCTCGTCTCGGGTTTAATTGTTGTCTTGATTGCTCAGTTCTTTAGTAAGTTAATCAAGTTCTTCCCTCCTGTTGTGACGGGTTCTGTTGTTACGATAATCGGTATTACATTAATTCCTGTTGCCATGAATAATATAGCTGGTGGTCAAGGAAGTCCTGATTTTGGTAGTCTCTCAAATATCAGTTTAGCATTTGGAACATTATTATTTATCATCTTGCTTTACCGTTTTACAAAAGGCTTTATTCGTTCTGTTGCAATTCTCCTTGGTCTTGCGGGAGGAACAATTGCAGCTGCATTAATGGGTAAGGTAAACTTTGCAGCAGTTGGTGATGCCTCATGGTTCCATATGGTCAAGCCTTTTTACTTCGGTACCCCTACTTTTGAATGGACACCGATTATTACGATGACCCTTGTTGCGATTGTAAGTTTAGTAGAATCAACGGGTGTCTACTTTGCTCTAAGTGATATCACTGGAAGAAAGTTAAAGGAAAGTGATTTAGCAAAAGGTTATCGTGCCGAAGGACTTGCGATTATGTTAGGTGCATTGTTCAATGCATTCCCATATACTACCTATTCGCAAAACGTTGGACTTTTACAACTGACAGGTGTTAAGAGTAAGAATGTTATCTACACCATGGGTACAATGTTAATTATTTTAGGATTCGTTCCTAAAATTGGAGCTCTAACAACCGTTATCCCTACCCCTGTTCTGGGCGGCGCTATGGTAGCAATGTTTGGAATGGTTATCGCATACGGAATTAAAATGTTAAGTAAAGTTGAATTTGCTTCACAGGAAAATCTCTTAATTATTGCTTGTTCAGTGGGAATGGGTCTGGGTGTTACCGCTGTTCCTGACCTTTTTGCACAGCTTCCTGAAAGTGTAAAAATTCTTACCAATAATGGAATTGTCGCTGGAAGCTTGACGGCTATTTTCTTAAACATTGTATTTAATATAGCTGGACCTAGAAAGCAAAGTCAGACAACAAAGCCAAGCAGTCAAGGTGCTGCTTAATAGTATTAGTAAAAAGCTGCCCAATTCAATGGCAGCTTTTTTCACTCAATAAGCCCTGTTCTTTTCACACTAAAGTCTACATTTACATTTACTTTAGCCTCTTTAAACATTTTGTACCATTTTTCATCTGTAAGCTTTGAGTGTCTCACTGAACTTCTATATATTTCTCCGAGACCAAAAATATCAGTTTCCTTTGTTTGGCAATAGGCAATGAGTTTCTCAATCTCTTTTGTCATGCTCTTCGTAATGGCCTTCTCGATTAGTTTAATCGTTACCGGATTTCCTAGATCAATTTTACTCGTAATTTCAAGCAGCCTGCCAGAAAGTTTAATATCGATATCAAATTCCGGTTTTTCTTTGTTTATTAGCTTAATATCACTACTGCTGTCGAGGGAATCGATAGAGGCAACCGTCTTGTTAAGCCGACGGTTTCTCGGCTTTAATTTCGAACTTTCGATCTCGATATCTTTGATTCCGCCTTTATATTTGTCTATGATTAGATTTAGATAAAAGCCTTGGTGAGTGCTTATTTTTCCAACAAATTTAC
This sequence comes from Neobacillus canaveralius, assembly GCF_047237705.1. NCBI lineage: Bacteria > Bacillati > Bacillota > Bacilli > Caryophanales > Bacillaceae > Neobacillus > Neobacillus canaveralius. The sequence goes on from NZ_JBDFLL010000001.1 coordinate 3,088,958, forward strand.
TGCCTTTAAACAAAGCTATCCCTGAAAAACCTATTCCCTCCTTCCCTTCTGTTCTTAAAATGGGTAAAATTGGTTCTCTGCCAACCGCGTAATGGTTATGTAAAACTTCTTGCAAAGTAGCTGACGGTATTATTTTTCCTTTTGTGTTTTGATCGATAAGGTCAAAAAGATAAATTCCGATATCTGGAATATGTTTAGCTTTCACTTGTAATATATCACGTGCTGGCCCATCTGCCATCGCTAAGTATGCCAAATCACTTACGGATGGGTCGTTGGTCAAAGTTTCTGCTATCCCTGTGTTACCTTGTTTAAGCAATTCTTCACCATATACAATTACACGAAGCTGCCCAGAGGCAAGTCTTTTAGAGGACTTTTTATTTGCATTATTTCGGATTCCCCTTATCGAATATGCCTCAGTTTCTAAAATAATTACATCTTGGGGTGCTCTAGGGTCAATTTTTAACTCAACTATTGTTCCTAAGATAGAGCCATTTTTTGCAATATCAAGTCCATAAGTAGTAATAAGACCGACTTCTTCAAGAATCCTAGGTTCTGCACAGCCACATAGCAACAAAAAGGTAAATGTCCAAAACCCAAAACACCCTTTTTTTCTCATTTTTATTTCTCCTTAAGGGATGTTATCTTCTTCTTTATTAAAGCTAGGATAAAAAGAATAAATGGATAACAAAACGTAACATAAAATGCAATACTAGCAAAAAGGTCGTTAAAATGATTGACCTTTGATCGTGTATTGAAAAACAAACTGCCGATAAAAATGACAAGCGAAAAAAACCAGATGAGTCCTTTCGTTTTTTTTTCAAAAGTACGCCTTACTCCTCGTACAGCAGCCCACAAATATAACATTAGATTTGGAAGGATGATGAGCAGCCAAAAAGAAACGGCTACATACTCTGCTCTTTCGATAAAAGGTAGTTTTACGATTTTAAATAAGGAAAGAGTTGGCCAAATCGTATTTTCCATTTGACCAGGACTAAAATAAGTAATGGTTATAAGCATAACGATCAAGTATAAGAGGTTCGTTCCGGCAATTCCGAGATGTGCAAACTTTGTTACTTTCTCTCTATCCTTTAAGAAAGGGTAAACCACATAAAGAATTTCAAAACCAATTATCGTGAGAGTCATTTTATGGGCACCCTTTAGAATGGATGTAATATTTGATTCCATCACCGGAAAAAGATGATGAATATCAGTAAAACGTAAAGGGAAGCCAATCAAACCCAACATACAGATTGAAAGAATGATGCTGAAAAAACATGCACCAACGATTACCCTTAATCCACCAGTCACCCCATAAATAACTAATAAGAGGATAGAGATTGAAAATAACCATGTGGGTACGGTGGGAAAAACCCATGTTTGCATAACCTCAATATAGTTAATTAAAACAATTACAAATATCCATAAGCAATAAAGGATATATAAACTATTAACGATATTTCCAATCCATTTTCCATACACTTCAATGTGGATACCATATATATCTGTCGGTTCATAAAGTTGCAAGGTCTTAATCATAATCATTACAACAATATGAGTAAAAAGGCCAGCTACAATAACGGAAATCCATGCATCGTGCTTCGCTTCCAAAAAAATGATCCGTTGGAACCCCTGTATACCTATCCCAACTTGTATGGAATGAATAATAAAAAATAGTATAAAGGTACTTAAAAGAGATTGAGGGTTAGGTTGATATTGAACTTTCATTGAGTCACCCGCTGCCTAAGGTCAAGTATGTTTTTTTGCCTTTATAGGATCATATTTATATTCGTCTTCAGCCATTGTTAAGTCCGGTCTTTTGTTTGTGAAGGATAATGGCAGTCGAATGATGCTGTCCTTCCAGTCTGCAAAACGCGGCGGATAAAATGGTGCTAAATAAGGTGTTCCCAGGCTGGATTGTCTTAACAGATGCAGGAGTAAAAAACAAAAGCCGTACATCATGCCATAAAATCCCCAGCAACCAGCCAATACGATTAGGGGAAATCGAACGATACGAATGACATTTCCCATTGTATAACTTGGAGTTACGAACGACCCCAGAGCTCCTAAGGAGATGATGATAATGAGGATATTACTGGTGAACCCTGCATCTACAGCAGCTGTTCCGATTACGATACCGCCAACGATACCCATTGTTTGACCTACCTTTGTTGGCAGACGGGCACCCGCTTCCCGTAATAATTCCATAATAAATTCTAATAATAGTGCTTCTACTATCGGAGGAAATGGTACCTTTGCCCGTGACTCACTAAGCGTAAACAATAAAGTTTGTGGGATGACCTCATAGTGATAAGTTAAAGACGCAACATACAGAGCCGTAAAGAAAACGGACAGGAATAACGCAATGAATCTTAATAATCGCCAGAATGTGGCAATTTGCCAATTTACATTACTATCCTCCATACTTTGAAAAAATTCCAAAAAGGATTGTGGACAAACAATCGTCAATGAGCTCCCATCTACAAAGACAGCCAGTTTTCCCTTTAGCAGCCAATCTGATACACGATCAGGTCGTTCCGTTAACGCCATTTGTGGAAATATGGTCAATGAATTCTCTGCCAAAAGCTGTTCTAACATCGAACTGTCAAGAATTCCATCAATTTTTAAGTTTTGAATCCTTTTTCTAAGGCTGTTAACCATTTGTTCGGAGGCAATACCGTTAATGTAGACTATGGAAACCAATTTATTAGTTCGAGCCCCAACTTGTAAATTTTCAATACATAAAGATGAATCCTTAATATAATTCCTAACAAGGGTGATATTTGTCATTAAGCTTTCAGTAAACGCCATCTGTGGTCCTATGACCTGGGATTCATTTTGTGCAAAAGATATCGAACGTCCAACTCTGGAAGGGATTTTTGCCAATAGAACTGATGAATACCCTTCTAAAAAAATGATTACATTTCCGTCTAGAGCAGCTTGGACAGCCTTTTCCATCTGATTTACCTTTTCAATTTCACCAATTGACAAATGCTCCATAATATTTTGGATCGAATCGAAGGAAAGGTCTTTTAGTGGATAAATAATATCTCTGTGAAGCATGGTTTTGTCTATTAATGTACCTATAGAAAATATGGTAATCCCTGAAATTCCTATTTCATTCTCCAAAATGTCGGCACTATTCTGCAGTCTTTGTTTAAACTCAGTGGACATTTTTTCTCTTGTCTCTGGTATTAGACCCTGGTTTTTAGGTTTTAATTGATTTCTTGAAGAAAACAGCTTTTTAAAGAACACTTTCATCCCTTCTGTCCACTAAAGATGTACGCTTAAAGTATTATTTACCAACGAAACCTCTTTATACCAGCCTCGCTTTACTGCAAAAAAAAAAGCGGTGCTTTTCTAGCATCGCTTAGGGAAACTCATGTTTTGCTCAGTTTCTGAGTCCATTCCAGAATCTGCGCTTGTGTTGTTTTCGCCAGAGCCACCGATAGTTTTGGTAATGGATATGGGTGAAATGTAAACAGCACCGCCAAAGTTTACAATGCCTCCAGAAACTGTCCCAATTGAAACATTATTATGGTTGGTGACCAAAGTAACCCCTCCTTGGTGTTACTACTATGTTATGTATGGGTCGGTATAGGGTTCATGATAAAAAAAGGACAGAGCCTAAAGGAAAAGGCTCTGTTTAATATGATATTATCATTTCTTAAAAAAACGATTTAAACAGTTCTTGTTGATCATTGCATTCCTTGCAGATATACTCGATTTCCAACGGGTCTTCTCTCACCATATGTACTGTTTCTCTGCCGCAGTTTTCACAAAATCTAACTTCCTGGATCTCTTCCATGAAATAAGCACCTCGTTTTCTTAATTCATAAGAAATAGTATGTCCAGGAACTTCATGCATTTATCAACTATTTATATGGTTTTTCTGCTCTAGCTTTAAAAGCTGTTCCTTCATATCCAATCCGCCGCGAAAACCGGTAAGTTTACCGTTTTTTCCAATTACTCGATGACATGGTACTGTTAAGAGGACTGGATTTGCTCCAATTGCCGCACCAACGGCTCGGACTGCTGATGGTCTTTCAATTGCATTGGCAATATCTGAATATGTCCATATTTCTCCGTAAGGGATTTTACAGAGTGCATTCCACACATCTGTCTGAAATTTGGTTCCCTTTAATTCTTGAGGAATGGTAAAAGAATTCCTTTTACCTTGAAAAAATTCTTTAAATTCATCTACGTATGGCTGCATTACGGTTACATCCTGCACGAATTGACTGCCAGTGTAATGTTTTTTTACCCAAATCTCCATTTCCTCAAAAGGCTTATCCTGAGAGCCAACGTAACAGAGTCCATTAGAAGTTGCTGCCATATACAGTTTCCAATTTTCATAAACTAACTGTGTCCAGTATAGTGTTTGTTTCATCACCAACACCTCCGCCATAATTACTGCTCTTTCAATCAGTATACCTATTAATCATATTTAAGTCTTTCAGAATGAAAAAAACAAGATTTTTAGTCCTCCAAAGTGGTATAACTTTAATTAGTAATCTATAGCGGAGGTTTATCATGAGGATCCAACCTTGGGATGATACTGAGAATGAACTGAAACTGGTTTTACCAAAAGAATTCAACTTTCAAGAAAATATAAATTATCTATCGAGGAGTAATAACGAATGCCTTTTTCACATCGCTGATAATCGTATTTACAAGGCAATTCCGATAGGTGAAGAAACACCAATTATCGAAGTTAATTCTGAAGATGCAAACCATTTAATCGTACGTTTTTTAGGAGAGAGTGTACCAACTAGCAAAAATCTCCGTACTGATGTCACCCAATATGTCAGAGAATGGTTTGATTTAGACAGGGATTTGAGGCCATTTTATGATATGGCAAAGAAGGATTTACTCTTGGGTCAAGCCGTAGAATCCTTTTATGGTTTGCGGATTATTGGAATTCCCGACTTATTTGAGGCGCTTTGCTGGGGCATACTGGGGCAGCAAATAAACCTCTCGTTTGCCTACACCTTAAAAAGACGTTTAGTAGAAAAATTCGGTAGAAGTGTTATGCATAATGGTGTCACCTATTGGGTCTTCCCTTCCCCACAAGATATTGCTGAATTACCTGTCGAGGAATTGGAAAGCCTTCGAATGACGAAAAAGAAATCTGAATATCTCCTTGGTGCTGCAAAACTAATGGCTGATGGAAAATTATCAAAAGAAATGCTGCTCGAAATAGGAGATTATAAAAGTGCTGAGAAAATGCTAGTTAAAATACGTGGTATCGGTCCTTGGACGGCTAATTATGTATTGATGCGCTGCTTAAGATATCCCTCTGCTTTCCCTATTGATGATGTGGGACTGCAGAATGCGATTAAACACCGACTAGGCAGAGAAAAGAAACCCGCTAATGATGAGATCTTGAAATTAGCAGTAAATTGGACGAATTGGGAATCCTACGCTACCTTCTATTTGTGGAGATTTCTTTACTGAAACGAATAGATTTACATTAGATGAAAAAACTAGAAGAAACGATTAGCGTTAGGAGAATTTATCTAATGAAGACCATTAAGCCAATTAAGATTACCTCTAAACTTACGGATCAACCAGTCGAAAAATTAACTTCAGCTGAAATGGGTAAGCTTTGGGCTGTATATATGGGCAATACCATGTCAAAATGTGTAATTAGTTTTTACCTACAGCATGTGAATGACAAAGACATAAAAGAAATTCTTAAAAATGCCTTAAATCTTGGTAACGAATTTCTAAAAGACATTAAAAAGATATTTGATAGCGAAAATTTTCCCATTCCTATTGGCTTTACGGAGGATGACGTTAATTTAGGAGCTCCTAGACTATTTGCAGATGAATTTTATCTTCATTATTTGAAGTACGCAGCGAAAGCAGGCTTAAGTCTTTACTCGACTGCAATCCCATTAATGCTTAGACAAGATGTAAGGGATTTTATCCTAAAGTGTAATCAATTGACCACTGATTTGTTAGTAACCCTAAATGATACGTTAAAAGAAAAGGGATTTTTAACGAGACCGCCTGTGATTCCTGTCCCAGAAAAGGTTGAATTCGTACAAAAGGAAAGTTATTTTAATGGTTTCTTAGGTCATGTCCGCCCTTTGCATGGTCTCGAGATTGCTCATTTATACGATAATATGGAAAATAACTCCACCAGCAAAGTGTTATTAATGGCCTTTGGACAGGTGGCTAAAAATGAAAAAGTTAAAAATTTTATGCATCGTGGAAAAGAAATTACGATGAAACATATTGAAGCATGTAGACATCAGTTAAATAATGAAGATTTACCTGCACATCCATTGTTAGATGACTTACTAGAAAACTCAACATTTGCCCCATTTTCAGATAAATTAATGATGTTTCATAAAATTGATATGTTCAGCATGAAAATCAGGTCATATGCGAATGCTTCATCCCTTAATGGGCGGCATGATATAGGCGCAATGTACAGCAAGTTTTTATTGGATATAGGGCTTTATGTGCAGGATGGGGCCAAAATCTTTATAGATGAAGGATGGATGGAAAAACCGCCACAGGCAGTGGACCGAGATTCCATGTCTTCGAATAACTAACATTTAAAAAAGAATGAGCTGCCGGCTCATTCTTTTTTAATGTTTATTTTGCCCAAAGTTCTATCCATCTTCCTTCTGGATCTGCAATCCTGGTAAATGTACCAAACTCACTCTTCTCAGTTTCCTTAAGTAAAGGAACTCCAAGTTTTTTGAGATGATCTAAACATTCATTCATATCTTCAACTTGAAAATTTAACATCACCTGCTGTTCTTTTGGAAAATAATCACTGTCCTCTTTAAAAAAGGAAAAGATTGTTTCATTACCTTCTTGGGAAGGAAAAATGGTACCATTCCATTCGTTATTCAACGGTATACCTAATACCTCACAATACCATTTTTTAAGTTCATTGATGTTCCTAGACCTCCAAAAGACTCCGCCAAAACCTATTACGTTCATATAATCACCTCAACTATTTTTATCTAATAATTCTATTTTAATCCATCTTTTCCTTTATTTATTGATCGAAGTTTCGAATGTCAAAGAATAGTCATAAAAGATAAACGCATAAAGAAATCTCAATCTCCTTCATCCTGTGCGGGAGAATTCTTTATTATTAAAGGGTTACTACTATTGACCTATTTTACTATCGTTAATTTAGATTAATACCGATTTGTTTTATAGATAAAATGAATTTAATAGAATGATACTATTCATTATAATCAATTGGGAAAGGTTATAACTACTGTGAAAAACTACATAATTTATGAGGTGAATGATTTTATGAAAAAATGGTTAACTGGTATTATTTTATTTATGCTTGTTTTTTCATTAGCAGCCTGTGGGCAAACTGAGGATAAAGCAAATGAAGAAAAAGAAGGAAATAAGGATACAAAAACTGAGGAAGTATTTAAAATTGGTGCGATTCCTGATCAAAATGCGGCTTTCCTTCAAACAGGAATGGACGCAGTTGCGAAGCAATTAAGTGATGAAACAGGCATGAAGGTAGAATTTGTCCCTTCTGTTGATTATGCTGCATTAGTGACAGGATTCCAACGTGGCGAGATACATTTAGCATGGTTTGGCGGTTTAACGAGTGTTCAGGCAAGAAATCTTGTTCCGGAAGCTGAATCCATTGTGCAGCGTCCACGTGACGCAGAGTTCAAATCTGTATTTATTACCCAAGAAGGTTCAGGTATTAATACATTAGCTGATTTAAAAGGAAAATCATTCACATTTGGCAGTGAAAGCTCTACATCCGGACATTTAATGCCACGTTATTTCTTAAATGAAGAAGGCATTGACCCTAACACTGATTTTAATGGGAAGCCTAATTTCTCAGGCTCGCATGATACAACTTATAAATTAATCGAATCTGGTTCCTACCAAGCGGGTGCGTTAAATATTTCTGTTTGGGAAGCAGCGGTTAAAGAAGGTAAAGTAGATACAAGTAAAGTAAAAGTTTTCTATACGACTCCAGATTATTATGATTATAACTGGACAATCAATAGCAATGTTGAAGAAGTATTTGGTAAAGACGCAAAACAAAAAGTAAAAGACTCCCTGCTTTCTATGCCAGGTGATACAAAAGAAATTTCTGATTTGTTCCAGACCGACAAATTTATTGAAACAAAAAATGATAACTATGAAAAGATTGAAAAAGTTGCGAAAGAATTAGAGATTATAAAGTAGTAGGTGTTGCTCCATGTCTTTAAATACAATGATTGAAGCCAAAAACATAACAAAACATTTTGAGCGGAAGATAGCCTTATCTTCCCTTTCTTTTTCTATTAAACAAGGTGAATTGGTCGCCTTAATTGGTCCAAGCGGCGCTGGAAAAACAACTTTATTGAATTCCATTGCCGGTCTTGTTCCTCTTCAAAGCGGCGAGCTCCTTATTGACAGTTTTCCTCTTGCCGATTACAAACGAGGAAAGGTGTTTGCAAAAAAAATTGGTGTTATCCGACAGCAGTTCGATTTAATTGGCCCACTAGCGGTTATTCATAATGTTCTTGCTGGCAAATTAGCAGAGTGGGGATTAATCAAATCCTTATTTTCACTCCTGATCCCTCAAGATAAAGAAGCAGCCCTTACTGCTCTAAATCGAGTCGGACTCGGAGATAAACCTTACGAAATAACGGCGACATTGTCAGGCGGTGAACAACAGCGTGTGGCGATGGCAAGATTAATGGTACAAAATCCAGAGATCATTCTAGCAGATGAACCAGTAGCTTCACTCGACCCTGCTCGTGCAGATGATGTACTTTCCATGCTGACAAAAATTGCTTCAGAGGAAAATCAAACGTTAGTGGCCAGTCTGCATTCAGTGGATTACGCACGGAAGTATTTTACAAGAATCATTTCGCTCAAAAATGGCGAAATATTTTTTGATTTGCCAACAGAAAAAGTAAGTGATGAGCTGTTAACTGAGCTTTATCAGCTTAAGGGGAATGATTAGTATGATGAAGCTGATCCCCTCCCTTCAATTGCATAAAAGATACATTCTAACTTTACTGTTGCTGGCAGTTTTCGTATGGAGTCTTACCTCCATTCATTGGAACTCTGAGCTTTTTCATGCAGGCGGTATTCCAACCATGCTGCAGATATTTGAGGGGCTAATCAAGCCTAATCTAGCACCAAATATATTATTAGTCGGATTGGAATCAGCTTGGATTACCCTTGCTTATGCAGTAGCGGGGATGTCACTGGCCATTGTTTATGCTTTTATTGTAGGTGTCCTTGCATCTGGAACGTTAACTTCTAGCAAATTTTCACGTTTAATTTCTAAGGTGTTTTTTAGAGGAATATTAGGGTTTACTCGTTCGATTCATGAATTAATTTGGGCGTGGCTCTTTGTAGCAGCGGTAGGACTATCCCCATATGCTGCAATCCTAGCCCTAGCCATTCCTTATGGCGGGATTCTAGGGCGAATATTTGCAGATATGCTGAATGACGTTCCCGAGCAGCCAATTATCGCCTTAAAAGCAACAGGGTCCTCTCGACTTCAAACGCTGTTTTATGGATATCTCCCTTTAGTCTGGGCAGATTTTATAAGTTATACTTTGTACCGGTTTGAATGTGCTATTCGTTCTTCAGCCATTATGAGTTTTGTTGGCTTAGGAGGACTTGGTTTTCAAATTCAATTGGCACTGGCTGATTTAAAATATGATGCGGTTTGGACATTTGTTTTCTTTTTAATTGCACTTGTGATATTTGTTGATGGCTGGAGTCATTTTGTTCGAAAGGGCTTAACAGATCATAAAAGAAAAAGTGGATTTGTATCTGGCTGGATATCAGTGCTATTTGCTACATTGTTAATAGTCGGTTCTTGGATGTATATTACCTATGGTGAAAATGCTAGATTATTTGAGCTATTATCTGAAAAAAATATGGAATATGCTAAAAAGTTCTTCGGCGGTCTCCTAGGATTCAATCAAGAGAATCCAGCCTTCTTAGATGGAGAAAGCTGGGCAATTGCACTCAAGCTTACGTTGGAAACACTTGAAATGAGCATAATTGCCATTGGTTTTTCCACGATTGCCGCTTTCATTACAGTTATTCCTGCTGCACGAAATATTGCCAATGGAAATCTTACATTAAAAAAGAGATGGTATAACTGGCCGTTATTCGCTTTCATCCGTCTTCTTTATATTTTTTCAAGGTCTGTTCCAGAGTTAGTCTGGGCGATGATGATTATCTTTATTTTTAAACCTGGAATCTTACCAGGAGCCTTAGCGCTTGCCCTTCACAACTTCGGAATCCTTGGGAAACTTTGGGCTGAGGCTGTTGAAGATATGGACCCCCGGCCAATCAGAAACCTGGCAGTTGCAGGTGCTTCGAAAATTGAAATCCTATTTTACGGAATTCTACCCATTGTTCTGCCAAGATTTCTTACCTATATTCTCTATAGATGGGAAGTTATAATGAGAACAACCATCGTTGTTGGCTTTGTAGGTGCAGGTGGTCTGGGGATGGACTTTAAGCTTGCGATGAGTTATTTTAACTATACACAGATTACCTTGCTATTACTGTGTTACATGATTCTTGTCCTAATAGCAGACTTCGCATCAGAAACAACTCGTAAAGCTGTTAAATAAAGAGCACATGTCACTTTAGACTTGTGCTCTTTTTTAGCTATATCCCCCCGCTATAATTCTGCTAGCAGATGATAGACTAGTGCTACCTTATTGATAGAGGGTAATAAGGTGCCATCCTATCAGCATAGAAATTAATTTTAAATAATAATTTGAAATGCTTGTATTAGATTCATGTTTTCTATTATCCTAAGCATAGCGCCAAAAATTTGTAGTACTTTTTACATAATGTTTAGATCATTTAGGAGTTGGAGTTATTTGGAAACAAAAAAAGCTTTACCTATTTTATTTTTAGTAATGTTTCTTGTAATGATAGGCTTTGGTATCATTATTCCAGTTCTGCCATTTTATGCTGAAGAAATGGGTGCTTCTCCTACTCAATTAGGCTTATTAATGGCTGTTTATTCGCTGATGCAGCTTATCTTCGCACCGTTTTGGGGGAAATTATCAGACCGTATTGGTCGTAAGCCGATCATGATGATTGGAATTGCTGGATTATCATTATCCTTCTTCATCCAAGCGATGGCTACTGAGCTATGGATGTTATTCGCCGCACGAATAATTGGCGGAGTACTTTCTTCAGCCAATATGCCGACTGCGATGGCGTATGTTGCAGATGTTACCACTCCGGAAAACCGTGGGAAAGGAATGGGTATTGTAGGTGCAGCAGTAGGATTAGGATTTGTATTTGGTCCTGCGATTGGCGGTATTTTTTCAAAATCAAGTATGAGTATGCCATTTTATCTAGCTGGTGCCTCTTCCTTGATAACGTTAGTCATCATTTTCTTTTTCTTGAAAGAATCCTTACAAAAAGATAATGAAGATTTGAACCAAAACAATAAGCAATCGAGATGGAAGGCTTTTTCTGGTCCTGCAGCAGTATTGTTTTTGTTACAACTGTTAATTTCTCTCTCACTTTCTGGCTTAGAAGCAACCTTTGCTTATTTTGCTGCGAAAAAGGCAGGACTAGGTGCTACTCAGTTAGGCTATATATTCATGATTATGGGCTTTGCTGGTGCTATGGTCCAGGGCGGTATGGTCGGCAGATTAACAAAGAAATATGGTGAAGGTAAAGTAATTCAAGGTGGAATTGTTGTATCTGCAATTGGTTTTGGATTAATCCTGTTTGTTGACAGTTTCACCACTGCGGCTATATTTTTATCCATCTTTGGTATTGGAAATGGCGTTATTCGCCCTAGCGTCTCTTCCCTGCTTACGAAAACTACTGACGCAGGTCATGGAAGTGCAACCGGACTGCTTTCTTCCTTTGACTCGTTAGGCAGAATAATTGGTCCACCTCTTGGAGGGTGGTTGTTCTCGCTTTCAATCGGTTTACCTTATATATCTGGTGCCATTATTTCAGTTATAGCCTTGGTACTATATCAATTTTATCGGAGAAAATCCTTAGTCCTTAAAACAAACTAGCATATGTGAAAAGGACATGCATAAGATAGGTTACGAGGATGTACTTGTTAAAAGGAGTCGAGATGTATGAAAATAGTCTCTCATTTCACGACGTTTTTATTCCTGTGTGTCATTGTTGCGTTTGTAGCCTATCTTGATTCGCCGTATTCGTTTATTCATAGTAAATATTCCTACTCGACGGTAAGTGAACCTGCAGTGGCACAACCGGTGGAGGTAGAACCGCCGACAGATGTGCCAGTGTTGGAATATAGGCTCGATGATATAAAAAAAATGAACGGTTATTTCGTGGAAATCTATCAGGAATATGAAGTCTATTACGACGAAGCTGGAAAAGTGGTTAAAAGAGAACCAACATCTAAGACAGAGAGTGTCCGATATTGGGAAGAAGACCGTAAAATTGAACCTTAAAAGCTGTCGAGAATTCATCGACAGCTTTTCTTTTGTACTCACTATTATTAAAAATTGATAATAGAACAAAGGTTCGGTTATAATGATATTATCACCATTGCTTTCATACATAGAAAAAACTAGAAGGAGCGTACAAAAAAATGATTAAACCATATTTAATGTTTAACAGAGAATGCGATGAGGCTTTTAAAGTGTATCAAAAAGCGTTTGATGGAGAAATGGTTGCCATACAGAAATATGGGGATATGCCTCCGAGTCCAGACTTCCCTGTCGCTGAGGATGATAAAAACCTTGTTCTGCATGCAGAATTAAAAATAACAGAAACAGGGTTTATCTTGGGTTCTGATTATAGGCAGGATTTACAAAGCGATGGAAAAGTGTGTATCAGTGTGGAGCTTAATTCTGAGGAAAGTGCAATTAAAGCTTGGAATGTACTAAAAGATAACGGTACTGTTCATATGGATCTTCAACCAACATTCTTTGCTAAGCTTCATGGTTCCGTGATGGACAAATTTGGTGTTACTTGGATGTTTACAGTAAGTTAAAGCTTCCCGTTAAAGCAAAGGGTTCCGTTTTAAGGTGCTACTCTAAAATTACGTGTTCAAATGCAAGTCGTATTAGCATCGATCATTATTAGTATATAAAATAGTAAAACTCGCCATAGGGCGAGTTTCTTTTCCTCTCTATTAATCAAAATGAGGTTGGTCTTTGATTTATTAGATAAAACCCACTCCTTTTTAAATAAGTGTCTTGTCCTCTAATCGAGTAACAAGCATAAGTAAAATAAACGGAGATTTTCCGCTTAATCGAAGCAAAATCCCCCATTTTCGATTTTTTCGAGCCAATAGGCGGAATATCTCCGTATATTTAGGCTTGTTTTAATACTGATAACGAATTAAGCGGAATTTCTCCGCCTATTTATTGACTCAGTTGCTTACCTGATCCCCCAACCGAAAAGTGCGGACTCTCTTGATCCTAGAGTTGGAAATCAGTAGCTTTTTATCGAAAAAGATTTCTATAGCTATTTCAAGGTTGACCTTGATAAATAAAGAAAAAGACGTATGCAATTCATACGTCAATTCTCTGTTTCATTTTAATAAAAAAGCACCCGAACGGAACTCTTTACTATTAAACTAAACTGGAAGCCCCTTATTATTTGTCTTTGATTTTGAGTAGTCTTAAACCATTTAGGGTGACAATCAGTGTTGCACCCATATCCGCAAATATTGCAATCCAGAGCGTCAGCCATCCTGGAATGACTAATAATAATGCGACAAGTTTAATTCCTAAGGAGAATGTAATGTTTTGTTTTATGATACTCAAAGCTTTTCTACTGAGATTTAATGTAAATGGAAGTTTCCCTAAGTCATCTGCCATTAACGCTATATCTGCAGTCTCCAGTGCCGTATCCGTACCCGCTCCACCCATTGCAATACCAACTGTGGAAGCAGCCAATGCCGGTGCGTCATTTACACCGTCCCCGACCATTGCAACACGTTCATACTTTTTTCTTAATTCTTTAATAAAGGTTAGTTTATCCTGTGGAAGCAATTCAGCTTTAATAGTGGAAATCCCTACCTGTTTCCCAATTGCATTTGCAGTCCCTTTATTATCCCCTGTTAGCATGATGGTTTCTTGAATGCCTAACGAGTGGAGTTTTTGGATAACAGCTTTACTATTCCCTCTGACCTCATCGGCAACCGCAAGGATTCCTACTACTTCTGTTTCAGTCCCCGCAATCATGACCGTGTTACCTTTATTTTGAAGCCCTGTAATAGTTGTCTTTATGTGTGTAGGAATTCCATTACCTAAGATTTCTTCAAATAAATTAGGACTTCCAATATAATACATTTTACCTTGAACTCTACCTTTTATTCCTTTACCAGTTATAGAAGAAAAGTCTTGTATAACAATATCTTTATATGGCAAGTGTTCCTGGTCTGCTTTTTTTATAATTGCTGACGCCAACGGGTGCTGAGAACCGTTCTCTAAGGCCGCGATAATGGTTAATAGTTCGTTAGCTTCTGTATTTGCTTGTGGCAAATAATCTGTAACTACTGGTACACCTTCTGTTAGGGTTCCTGTTTTATCAAAAGCGATGGCTTTGATTGCGCCCATTTCTTCTAAATGAATTCCGCCTTTAATTAACACACCATTTCGAGCTGCATTACCAATTGCAGTTACGATTGCAACAGGAGTGGAAATGACTAAAGCACATGGACAGCCAACCACTAGTGCAGCTAAGCCTTGATAAAGCCACTTATCCCAATCTCCACCAAAGAACAATGGTGGTACAACAGCAACACCTAATGCGATGAGCATAATGATTGGTGTGTAATACTTTGCAAACACATCTACAAATGCCTGCGAGGGTGCACGCTCTGCCTGGGCTTCTTCGACCAGATGAATGATTTTCGCAATTGTAGTATCATCCACAGGTTTGGTTACTCGTACTTCAAGTAACCCTTCTTCATTTAAGGTTCCGGCAAATACTTCAGCATCAACACTTTTCTCAACAGGTACAGATTCACCGGTAATCGCAGCCTGATTTACTGCTGATAATCCCTTAATAACAATCCCGTCCATGGCTATTTTTTGCCCTGGTTTCACAATTAGTGTGTCGCCTATCTGGATATCATCTACTTCAACTATTAACTCCTTTTTTCCTCTTCGGATTAAGGCTTCCTTTGGGGCAATATCCATGAGAGAACGGATTGATTGTCGTGCTTTGTCCATTGAATACGATTCAAGTGCTTCACTGATTGCAAACAGTATAACAACCGTGGCTCCTTCTCCCCATTCTCCAATAAATGCAGCACCAATGACAGCGATGGTCATCAAGGTTTTCATATCAAATTCCAACTGGATAAGATTCTTCATTCCAGTTTTAAATAACCGAAACCCACCTATTAAAATAGACGCACCATAGGCTAGAATGGAAGGGATACTCTCTTCCCCATTCATTTGCCCTGAAAACCATCCTATAAGTAAGAAAAGAGCTGATACGATGACCGTTGTATGTTTTGGTACAAATTGTACTTTCTTCTCTTCTACTTTTTGTTTTTCAGGAACCACTTTTATATTTTCAAAGGCTCCCGCTTTTTCGATTTCCTCTATGGTTGTATGGCCATAAACGGTTAATTTTGCAGCACCGAAGTTTACACTTGCGTCAGAAACACCATCCAGGTGTTTTACGTTCTTTTCGAACTTTGTCGCACAGCCTGCTCAGGTGAATCCTTGAACGCGATAAACCGTTTTTTCATTAGCTTTTTCTAACGCATTACTCATAATAAGCTTTCCCCTCCATTTGGTTAGCAAAGACAAGTCGAATAATCATTCACCCGATTAGCCTTCTCATTCAAACGTTCATTTGATTATTAGTATATACAATTGCGTTTCAAATGGTCAAACAATTGTTTGAATGTTTAATAAAAAACGCTGAATTCGTTCAGCGTTTTCTAGTAGTAGTGTTAACAACAGGAGTTATTTTTTATTTTAGACTAGCTGGTGGTGTATTACAGCACGGAGTATTTGTCACCGTAGCTTCTACTTCACCTTTGGTGTAGAAGAATTCCCATTCGTTCCCGTCAGGATCTGTAACCCAAAATTTATCTTGGGTTGCATAACAACAGGTAACGTCCATCTCTTCTCTTGCAAAAAATCCTACTTTTTCTAATCGATTTTTATGCTGAAGGACATCTTCATGAGTTTCAACTTGGAATCCAAAATGACCTACCTGATTACCTGAGACTTCATCTTTTACATTTAAAGTGAAATTAAGACCAGGATCATTGAGTAAGAATTTTGCGTAGTCTGACTTTACTTTTACTGGTTCTGAATTAAATACTTTTGTGTAAAACTCTATCGACCTTTTTAACTCTGTTACATTAATTCCAACATGCATTTTCATGCTTTTCCCTCCATTTTACTAATATAAACCACAAGAAGCTTAACTACTAAAGAATTAATACTATTAACATGTGCACTCACAGCAGGGCATTATGGCGAGAGGTGATTTCACATCGATTTTCTTACATTCGTTTATTTCGGTTCCATTATTGTAATGTATCCAGGTATTTTGAACGTTTCTTTCTATTTCTTCTTTACGTAATTTCAACAAGCGATATTCCGCATACTGATTAAACATACTTGACCCCTCCTAAATCAAATAATATTGATATATTAATCAAAAAAAATTGGTATATACTTTAAAAAAATTAACAACTCGGTTTAAACACGCAGCACAGTTCGTGTGATAACAAATGGTTGAGCTCTTCTTGATTTAGTTCATAATAACTCCATGTTCCGCGGGTTTCTTTTGTAATAATGTTTGCCTCTAATAAAATCTTTAAATGGTAAGATAGCTTTGACTGGGCCATATCAACCAGTGGTGCAAGATCGCAAACACACATGGCACCTTTCTGCGTTAAAATATTCATAATCTGTAATCTCTTTTTATCAGCAATCGCTTTAAACTTTAACTCGTACTTTTCATAAAATGAATCCATTGAAATGTCCTGTAGTTGGATTTCTTCCTTCACTCTTTCACCTGCTTTTTAAATCAAATTTTCTTGATGTATTTATCATATATCCAATATTTTCATATGTCAATTATAAAATCAAAAAAATTTGATTTATAGTAACCATCAGTTTGAAAAAAGGATAATCAGTGCAATAACACTAATTACCCCTTTTGTTTATTCAATATTAATATGATAGTTCTATACCCCAGTTTCAGCAAATCGTTTAATGCGGTTTCCGATTTCATCACGGACACGTTGGAAAAATGCCCATTTTTCTTCCTCTGTCCCTTCTGCTTTCGCTGGGTCGTCAAATCCCCAGTGAACTCGTTTCACATGTGGCGGTGTTACAGGGCAATGATCAGCAGCATGTCCACATAATGTAACCACTAAATCTGCATTATTAAGTACTTCTGGATCTATCACATCAGATGTTTGATTGGAGATATCGATGCCTGCTTCACTCATAGCTTTTACTGCATTAGGGTTTAATCCATGAGCTTCAAGACCAGCACTTTTTACTTCCCATTCAACGCTTAAATGTTTTTTAGCCCAGCCTTCTGCCATTTGGCTTCGGCAAGAGTTACCAGTGCATAAAAAGTAAATCGTATTTTTGTTTTTCACTATGTTTCCCACCTTTATTATTTTTCTAGGCTGCTGAATCTTTAAAGTACTTTCGTTTAAACCATAATGCTACGTTCACCAACGCTATCATGACTGGTACTTCTACAAGTGGTCCAATAACTGCTGCAAAGGCGGCACCAGAATGGATTCCAAATACACCAACCGCAACCGCGATCGCTAATTCAAAGTTATTACTGCCTGCTGTAAATGCAAGAGTGGTAGTGACCGGATAGTTTGCACCAATTTTCTTACCCATGAAAAAGGAAACGAAGAACATTACAATAAAGTAAATTAGTAATGGAATAGCAATGCGTATCACGTCTAATGGCAGGCTTACAATAGCGTCCCCTTTAAGCGAGAACATAATAATAATCGTAAACAATAAAGCAATTAGTGTAATAGGACTAATTCTAGGAATAAATACTTTCTCGTACCATTGTCTCCCTTTTGCCTTTACCAATGTAAAACGGGTAATCATTCCAGCAATAAAAGGGATTCCTAAGTAAATGAAAACTGATTTAGAAACTTCCAATATCGTTATATTTACAACCGCTCCTTCAAGTCCGACCCATTGTGGAATGACGGTAACAAACACATAGGCATAAACGGAGAAGAATAACATTTGGAATATTGAGTTGAAAGCGACTAAACCAGCTGCATATTCCGTATCTCCCTTTGCAAGGTCATTCCAAACAATAACCATCGCAATACAACGTGCTAAACCGATCATGATTAGACCAATCATGTATTCTGGTTTATCAGGAAGGAAGATGATTGCTAATAAAAACATAAGTATTGGACCGATGATCCAGTTTTGTACAAGAGAAAGGGACAACACCTTTACGTCTTTAAAAACCCGCCCGATTTCCTCATAACGAACCTTTGCAAGAGGTGGATACATCATTAAAATTAAACCAATCGCTAATGGAATCGATGTTGTTCCAACTTGCAGACGATTCATTCCCTCTACAAACCCAGGAAAAATGAATCCCAAACCTATACCTACTGCCATTGCAAGAAAGATCCATAGCGTTAGGTATCGGTCTAAAAATGATAGACGTTTCTTTTCTGTACTACTCAATTTATTACACTCCTCATTAGCAACCGCAGCGAAGCGTAGGATTGCTTTGTTCAATGATTTTGATTTTTTCTATCGGTTCTGGAACACTACTCATAATCGTTTCAACTAGCCTGAAGAATTCACATTGTTGATTCAGAGAATAATATATCCACTGACCTCTTCTTTCTTCCTTTACGAGCCCCGCATCTTTTAATTTTCGAAGGTGCTGGCTGATTGATGGCTGACTCGTATCAAACACCTCAAGAAATTCACATACACAACATTCTCGTTTTTGTAAAATAGCAACGATTGTTAAGCGTGTTTTATCACCTAATAATTTTAAAACGGTAGCAGTCCTTTCTAATTCTACTTTTGCTTTGGACAAGATTATCACCTCCTATTAATATATAACTATTTACTTATATAGTAAATCAAGTAATAATTGATTTCAAGACCTATTCAATTTCTTGAGATATTGCAGAATATTCAACCGCCTTCTTAGAAAACCTATTATTATATGGAGGTGAAAAAAATGAAAAAACTACTTTATAGTATTGTTTGTATTGCCTTCCTTGGCTTTCTGACTGCCTGTGGTGGCGGTAACGATGAAACGGAACAAGATACAACCACTACTGAGGAACAGGCTGGCGATGAACAACAAACAGCAGATGCTGGTGATGGAGACGCTCTATTTCAGCAAAGCTGTTCGTCATGTCACGGTGGAGATTTAAAAAGTGGAGGAGCTCCTGACCTAGACAAGATCGGCTCTAAATACTCAAAAGACGAGATTGAAGAAATTATTGCCAATGGAAAAGGCGGTATGCCTGCAGGAATCCTTTCAGGAGAAGATGCAGATGCCGTAGCTTCATGGCTTGCGGAGAAAAAATAAGCAGAAAAAACCAGAATGGGAAATCCAATCTGGTTTTTTATATTTATAATCTTCGATACCATTCTGCCGCGGCATCCACTTCTTCTCTCGTCAATTGATGACCCCGATTCTCCCAATGCAGGACAACCTTTGCATTGGCATTCTCTAATAAGGATTGTAATTCAGATGATTCCGATGGTGGACAGATAGGATCGTTGGTGCCAGCTGCGATAAATACGTTTTTACCCGTTAAATCTGGAAGGTCTATTCCCCTTCTCGGCACCATTGGATGATGGAGAATTGCACCTTTTAATGCATTTTGGTAATGGAATAGTAAGCTTGCTGCGATGTTAGCTCCGTTAGAGTAACCGATGGCAATGATATTATCACGGTCGAATTCATAGCTCCCCGCCGCTTCATCTAGAAATTCGTTTAATTCATTCGTTCGGATTTGGAGGTCTTCTACATCAAACACACCTTCTGCTAATCTTCGGAAAAATCGCGGCATTCCATTTTCTAACACATTTCCACGTACACTTAATACAGAAGCTTCATCGTCAATCATTCCAGCGAGTGGCAGCAGGTCTAATTCATTTCCACCTGTACCATGAAGCATTAAAAAGGTTGGTTTCGTTAAATCTTTTCCCTTATTAAATATATGTTTCATATCTTTTTACCTCCAAAAATCATTTAGGGCGTTTTTTTGAAATATCTCTTTCTGTAGAACTTAAGTGATAATTTATTTTACCCATTTATTTGATTTCATTAATTATTATCTCGATTTCGAGGTATGTGTTCAAAAAGTAACTCGAAATAAGCTATCTTGAATATGAGATAATAGTATGATAACTTCCTATGAATGTCAATGACGTACTTTGTAGATATCATAATAAGCAGCCTAGATACTCCAGAATCTAAAAAAAAATGCGAGATCTACCATTTGATTTCGCATTAGATATTATTTATAAACTAGGGGTTGAATAAATTCGTTATCACCTATTAGAGTAATTTCACTATATGGTGTTGAATCTCCCACTTTAGAATTAGCCCCAATGAAACTTCCACTTCCTACAACAGAGCGATAGATCTCAGCATTTTCTCCTATTACGGTATTAGGTAAAATGACCGAATCTTTGATAATTGCCCCTTTTCGAACTGTTACTCCATAAAATAACACTGAATTTTCAACTTCTCCATAAACCTTGCAGCCTTCACTTATAATCGATTGGTGTAAGGAAGCTTTTCCATCCAAATACATAGGTGGTTGGCTCATTCCGTTCGTATAAATTATCCATTCTTCATTTTTTAAGATAGGGTTGGTGTTTACTGATAGAAGATCCATATGTGCTTCCCAAAAGCTTTGAACGGTTCCAACATCCTTCCAATAACCCTTAAAGTGATAGGCATGTAAATGGCAGTTATCCTGAAGCATAGATGGAATAACATCTTTGCCAAAATCCTTTGTGGAAAAAGGATTGTTCTCTTCTTTTTGGAGAAATTTCTTCAGAATTGGCCAGTTAAATAAATAGATTCCCATAGAAGCAAGATTTGACTTTGGATAAACAGGCTTTTCCTCAAACTCGATAATCTGATTTGTCTCTTGATCAATATTCATAATTCCGAATCTGCTGGCTTCACTCCATGGGACCTGAATAACGGAAATGGTTGCATCGGCTCCAGACCGTTTGTGAGCATTGACCATATGACTGTAATCCATTTTATAAATGTGATCCCCCGATAGAATGAGTACATATTCTGGATTTTGACTTTCAATAAACCGGAAGTTTTCATAAACAGCATGTGCAGTACCTTCATAGCTATTTTCTTTATAGTTACTTTGATTTGGCTGAAGGATGGCTACTCCCCCTATCTTTCGGTTAAGCCCCCACTTTTCTCCATTCTCTATATAATTCTGAAGTGTCTCTTGTTTATATTGAGTTAGGATGCCAACCGTATCAATGCTAGAGTTTTTACAATTACTTAACGCAAAATCTATGATCCGGTATTTCCCTCCAAACGGGACAGCTGGCTTTGCTACGTTGCGAGTTAATTCCTTTAGACGTGTGCCTTTCCCTCCTGCTAACAACATGGCAATGCACTGTTTTTGAGTCATTTTTACCACCTCTTTCATTGACAAATCCGATATGTAATACTTATTTGCCCTCATTGTAGCACCTGTACTAAATGGAACACACCAATAAATTGCGACGGTTAAGCTGGATATTCGACTAAAATCTTTTTTACCTTCAAAAATAAGCTTTATCTCGTATGGAACAGGAATGGTATACAAACTGATTATGTCGAATCCTATCGATGTAATAATTGAAAAATATGGAGATTTTGTGAAATTATATTCTATAAAAAAAGCACGCTGATTCTATTATCATCAGCGTGCTAACCCATATATTAATGACCGACAGCCTTTTCAAGACCGCCTGGTTTATTATGAACGGCAAGTTTTTCTATCAATTTATTACTCTCTTTATTCAGTCCGATTAACTGAACTTTAATGCCATTCTGGTGATATTTTATGACTACCTTATCAATGGCACCTACAGCTGAATCATCCCATAAATGTGCTTGTGTTAAATCAATACTTACTTCCTTTACATCCTCAGTGTAGTTAAAGCTCTCTACAAAGTCTGTAACAGAAGCAAAAAATAATTGACCAGAGACAGTATACTCTTTTTTATGTGAACCTTTTGAAGCTAAAGTTGTTACCTTTACTTTTGAGATCTTGGAAGCAAAGAAAATCGCACTTAATAAAATTCCTACTAAAACACCTTTTGATAAATCATGGGTCGCGAGAACTGTTCCAACCGTTGCAATCATGACGATTGTATCGGAAAACGGAGTCTTGTGAATGTTTCTAAGAGATGACCAATCAAATGTTCCGATGGAAACCATGAACATGACTCCAACTAATGCAGCCATTGGAATTCTCACCAAGAAATCATTTAACAGGATAATTAACACCATAAGAAATACACCTGCTACTAACGCTGATAATCTCCCACGACCGCCAGATTTAACATTAATGACCGATTGTCCAATCATGGCACAGCCAGCCATACCGCCGAAGAATCCTGAAACGATATTGGCAATTCCCTGTCCCCTTGCTTCTTTGTTCTTGTCACTACTTGTATCCGTCATATCGTCGACAATAGAAGCGGTTAACAAAGATTCAACCAAACCAACAATGGCAATCGAAAGTGAATATGGAAAAATGATTTGTAATGTTTCAAAAGTAAACGGAATATCAGGGATTAAGAAAAATGGCAGAGTTTGAGACAATTCTCCCATATCACCAATTGTTCGTACTCCACTACCTGTCATAACCGCAATAACAGTAATGGTTATGATTGCTACTAATGGAGATGGAACAATCTTTGTAAAACGGGGAAAAATATAAATAATCGCCAGAGCTCCTGCTACCATTGCATACATTACCCAAGATTCCCCAACAAAGTGAGTTAATTGGGCAGAAAAGATTAGTATGGCAAGCGCATTTACGAAGCCGATCATAACAGAACGCGGGACAAATTTCATTAGACGTCCTAATTTGAGAACGCCCATTATGATTTGAAGCACTCCCGTAAGAATGGTTGCAGCAAGTAAGTACTGTAACCCATAGTCTGCCACTAACGTTACCATTACCAGGGCAGTTGCACCAGTTGCGGCCGAAATCATCCCCGGCCTTCCCCCTACAAATGCGATGACAACAGCAATACAGAATGACGCGTACAAACCGATCATCGGGTCAACGCCAGCAATAAGCGAAAATGCAATTGCCTCAGGAATTAAAGCCATAGCTACCACAATTCCGGATAATACATCGCCTTTGATATTACCGAACCATTCATTTTTAATTTTGTTAAGGTTCATGAAGCACCTCTTTCTAATCATTTTTTATGACTCTCAACTCTCATGAAAGTCGGGTCCGTTGTGAACAAAACACAGTATATAGGATTGTGACAAATTTGTGAAACTGAATGTAAACGCACTCATTTGTCATTATTACTGTTTTTCACGATAATTCTCTTGTTATCACCAGAATTGATGAAAAACAAAAAACAGAAGGGTCTATTTACACCTCCTGTTTTATTTCACCTATTCAAGCTCTTTTTTCAATATTTCATTTAAGTCCGTCCAATTTAAAATACGTGGATATTTTAAATGCCGATTATAAGACTGGTCCCTTACAAAGACTTTTAAGGAATCGTGAGTCAATGTATCTAAAACTTCGGCTTTATCATCAAAGTAATAGTCTAGCTTTAATTCTTTGATAAATTCAACCTTTTCGTGATCCTGCATGCCATAGAAAAAACGGTCCTCACGAACAGGAAAGCCCTGCTCTTTCATCCATTTTTTTGTCCGTTCTCCGTGTTCTTTTGGCCGTGCAGTTATGTAATAGATTTCATGCCCGTTTCTATCTAGTTCTTGTAACGTTTCAACCGCATTTGGAAAAGGTGGACAGTCTGTATAGTAAATCTCTTCTAAAGAGGATTTCCACATTTGACTACCTTCTTCATCACTTAAACCAAAGGGCTCATGAATTTCTACTCTTTTTAACTCATGGAATACTTCGGACGGTACATTTTTATTTAATTTTTTGTTGTAGATAGTAAATGCATGTTCTCTTAAATTGATTAAGGTATCATCAATATCAAAACCAAATTTCATCTTATTGCCCCTCGTGTGAGTAAATCGGATATCCAGTAAACTTATAATCAGGACCAATTTGCTGAACAGATAGGTCTGTTAATTGTACTGCATCTTTCATCTTATCCATCCCTGCCCCTGCTAAAAAGGACGGGGCATTGCTGCCGCCAATAATTTTTGGTGCCATATATATAACTACCTTATCAATTAATTTATTTTCGAGGAATGCCCAGTTAACCGTGCCTCCTCCTTCAATTAATACAGAGGAAACAAGCTTCTCCCCCAAAATTTGGAGGACTTCAGTCGGGTTAACATGTTTTGATCCGCTCGTTGGGAAAATAGAAATCCCTGATCCTCCTAATACCCTGGCTTTTTCTTTATCATAAGTTTCGCTTGTAAATATCCATGTTTCCGCCAGGTTATCATTCAGTACCTTAGATTCGAATGGAATTCTTAAAGTAGAGTCCAAAATGATCCGAATAGGATTACGACCATTTGGTATCCTAGTCGTTAGCTCTGGATCATCTTTTATGACCGTATTAACGCCAACAAGAATCCCCATGTTTTCATTTCGGAGATGGTGTACATCTCTTCGCGCTTCCTCAGAAGTAATCCATTTACTATCAAACGAATGAGTCGCAATTTTCCCATCAAGGGTAATGCCTGCTTTCAATGTGACAAAAGGTGTTCTCTCAACAATGAACTTATTAAACACTTCGTTCATTCTTTGTGACTCTTCTTGACGGACACCAATAATGACTTCGATACCGGCATCCTCTAAAATTTTCACACCATTTCCTGCTACTATTGGATTTGGGTCGAGGGTCGCAATAACAACCTTCTTTATCCCAGCCTCTACAATCGCAACAGCGCATGGACCTGTTCTTCCATGGTGGGAACAAGGCTCCAGCGTTACGTAAATGGTACCGCCTCTTGCTTTCTCCCCGGCCATTCGAATGGCATGGATTTCAGCATGAGGCTCCCCAGCCTTCAAATGAGCACCAATCCCCACAACGCGGTTGTCATTAACAATAACGGAACCCACTAATGGATTCGGGTCAGTCTGTCCCTTCATTGCCTGGGCGTTTTTTAAGGCTAAATCCATATAAAATTCGTGATTAGTCATTTGGACAAGTCCCCTCATCTTCTTCAAGATGTCCAGACTTATTAATCTTTGTTTGTAAATACTTCTCATTATACTCGGAGATATCTCCCCAAAGCGGCTGTCTGCCCGAAACTTCTAATCCGGCTTCTTTTAAGGCATTCAACTTCTTAGGATTATTTGTCATTAGGGTAACCGGTTTTTGACGAATAGCTTTTAATACTTGGATGGCGTCGCTGTAGTTTCTGGAGTCATCTACAAATCCAAGACCTTCATTAGCCTCAACCGTATCATAGCCATTTTCTTGAAGCACATAAGCCATTGCCTTACTGAATAAGCCAATACCTCTTCCTTCGTGGTTAGCTAAATAGAATAATGCCCCTGTTCCATGTTCCTGAATCATTTTCATTGATTTTTTAAGCTGATAGCCGCAATCGCATCTTTTACTGCCAAAAATATCACCGGTATGGCAAATAGAATGCATGCGAATTATTGCGTCCTCAGCAAACTCAAAATCTCCATAAACTAAGACACTTGACTGTTGCAATTCTGCTAAGTTTGAAGACGATAATTTATCGATAATTCTTTCGTAATTCTCAGTAACCTCATCGCAATTTAACCAGCAGTACCATTTGAACTCCACTGTTTCTCCGTATAAATTAACGGGAAGCTTGATCGGTCCAACTAAATAAATTGCACCTTTATCTGTTTTAATTAATTGAATTTTATCTTCTAATACTGATAGCACTTTTGAATCCAGAGTTTGCTTCATTTTGAAATCCCCTTTTTTTAGTTAGTTTGTCGATTTTGTTTTTATTTCATGCCATCCCAGCTGGTATTGTTTTCATACTTTTTGAAGCAATGTTTATACCGTAAGAAGGAGCAATCTGATAAGATTGCTCCCGATTAGGTTTATTTTATTATCAATCCTAGTAATCGTGCAAATCCTAAGGCTTGATCTGCTGTAACTTCACAGCCCGCGATGTCTTTTATGGATACATTGATTGTATCAAAGGTGCAGGTGGTCAAATCAATCCCTTTCAAAGGGGTTTGTTCAAAATTGGCTTCATTTATATCACAGTCCTTAAATCCTACCTTATTAAATTTGGATTCATAATAGTCTGCGTTACGAAGGGAACAAGAATTGAAGTTTACCTGCTTTAGTTTGGCATAACCAAACGAAATCATTTTTGCATTACAATTTTCAAATAAAACGTTCCCAAGTGAAGTGTCTGAAAGATTAAGACCTAAGATTTTTGAGTCTTTAAATTCAACCCGATGGATGCTGCCATCTCTAAAATCCGTATTCGATAAATCACAGTGATCAAAGATAACATCTGTTAACTCGATATTTCTAAAAGAAACATCCAAAAAGGTAACATTTTTAAAAATGACTTGTTCAAAACGTATTCTATGTATTTCTTCGCTCGAAATAGAACAATCGCTTATGATACACATTTCATAAAAAGGATCTTCCATTGCTTGAAAAGTTCTAGTTGTTAAACCATCTGGTATTTTTGGTTGTTGTATTTTTATTGTTTTGGACATTATGCCACCTGCTTTACGAATCATTTAATAGAAAAGACCTTTGTGAAAACAAAGGTCTTCTTCGAAATCCTATTCACCTAAATCCACATTGTGGTATACTTGCTGAACATCTTCAAGGTCTTCCAATGTGTCAATCAATTTTTCGAATTTAGCTAAGCTCTCCTCTGGAAGGGTAACTTCGTTTTGTGCAAGCATCGTTAATTCAGCTACAGTAAATTCAGTGATACCGGCATTTTTAAATGCTTCTTGTACAGCATGGAACTGATCAGGCTCAGCATAAACGATAACAGATTCATCTTCTTCAATAATGTCACGAACATCTACATCCGCTTCCATTAATAATTCTAGAACTTCATCTGCTGTTTTACCTTCAAGACCAATAACTGCTGTTGCGTCGAACATATAAGCGACAGATCCACTGACACCCATGTTTCCGCCATTTTTACCGAATGCAGCACGTACGTCAGAAGCGGTGCGGTTCACGTTATTTGTTAAAGCATCCACGATGACCATTGATCCGTTTGGTCCAAAACCTTCATAACGGAGCTCAGAGTAGCTTTCTTCTGATCCGCCTTTTGCTTTGTCTATTGCACGGTCAATAATGTGTCTAGGTACATTGTAGGTTTTTGCACGTTCTAAAACGAATTTTAATGCCTGGTTTGATTCAGGATTTGGTTCGCCTCTTCTCGCTGCAACATAAATTTCAACGCCAAATTTTGCATAAATACGACTTGTATTTGCATCCTTTGAGGCTTTCTTTTCTTTAATATTGTTCCATTTACGGCCCATTTTTGTCCACTCACTTTCAACTTTGGCTCTACATAAAAATAGTAATAGAAATAGATTACATCTTCAACCATTTTCTAAAATATTATACCGTAAAGAGAAAATTTGTTAAGTATTTATGATCAACAGTTATAATAGGCATCAAAAAAACCAGGAATTTAGGTTCCTGACTTTTTTAGGATAATTTTAGTTTTGTGATAAATTTTATTTCATTTTGAAATTTTTCTAGTATTTCTACAAACGATGAATTGATTAATAGCGGGAAAAGATTTTCAAGTGCTTCATCATAATTTTGCCCTAACGCTTCACGTAAAAGAACATATTCATGAAATAGCAATGCTTTCTCAAAATCAATTCCAAGCTCATATAAGCCTCGAAACAAGGTCTCTTTAGGGATTTGTTTTATTTTTCGATAGATTTTTTCGTTCTTTTCAATAAATTTTTCTTCTAAATACCGCGTTACATAATCTCTATATACCATTTGCCCAATATCATTTGTTTCTTTTTTTGTATGATTAAAGCCAATCACACGGCCTTCCTTATTTTCACGGATAATAAAGGTTTTATTTCTTTTTAAATGCTGGATGAAACTTTTCACACTTTTATCAAAGATTTTGTTGAATTCAATGATTTGATGGAGTTTTACAGCAAAGTCTGTATTTTCTTCACCGACAACAAATAATCGATCCACAATAGGCAAAAGCTTTAATACTCCTTCAGAAAGCTGGCTCGAGGCATCATAAATAATAATATCGTACTCTTTTTTCATATTTTTAACGATTCGTTTCTGTTCAGTAAGAGATAATTTAGAGAATTCATGGATTACCTCATCAGAGAGACCTTCTTTTTCCAATGTTCCATATGAAATAAATGCAGCTGATAAATCTGTATTCATTTTTAGCCAATGATAAATAGATAATGATAATTCCGTAACACCTGATTTCGCCTTTGGCGAATAAAAGCCGACCAAGTACATTTTACTCACCTGCCTTTTAATACTATAGTATTGAAAGGAAGCAATAAAGGTTAAAGACAAACCCTTGCTTCGTGACTTTTTTAAAAAAAAGGCTCTCTATAAACAAAAAAGAATGACAGCATATATGTGTCATTCTTGGTATTCTATATAAAAACATTATCCTCTAAACTCTGGGGCTGCTTTCAAATCCGCCTCGCTTATGGGAGCCATCACAAAAAGGTTTCTTATTCGATAGTCCGCACCTGCAAAGATATACTTTTCCTTTTTTCGGATATTCATTACCTTCTGAATCATATAACTGGAAATCACCGCTAACTTCTAACGGACCATTATCGGAAATTTTTATTTGATTATTCATGTCACTTACTCCCTTGTGTTTTTTATTAGTGAATAAAATTCAGCCCGAAGATCTGGTCGATTTTCATAGATTCCAAGAAGACTGGATGTAGTGGTAACGGTGTTCACCTTCTTAATTCCTCTGCTGCACATACACATATGCTTAGCTTCTACCACAACAATCGTTCCTTCTGGATCCAATACGTCTTCAATCGCTTCTGCTATCTGAGTTGTTAATCTTTCTTGAACTTGAAATCTTTTTGCGTAACCTTCCACTAATCGCCCCATCTTAGAAAGACCTGTAATTTTTTCTTTAGGAATATATCCGATATGTGCGACTCCAAAGAATGGAGAAAAGTGATGTTCACATAAAGAGTAAAACTCAATATCTTTTATTAGAATGAGACCTTTATGATGAATATCGAACGTCTTTTCTAAATGAATTTTCGGATCTTCGTGGTAACCCTCTGTGTACTCAAGAAAAGCTTTAAGGACTCTAAATGGGGTATCTAGTAAACCATCACGCTCGGGGTCGTCGCCGCAAAGTTTAATTAATTGTTTTACTGCCTCTGAAAACTGAGTAACACTGGTAATGTTGCCATTTTCGGTATCAGTTAGCTGGTTAAATAAATGTGGATATTTTTTAGATAAAATCTGTAACTGCTCACTCTTCATGATCACATCATCCCTTTTTGGTTTTTAGGACTACTCATCCTCAATGATGATTCGAGGAGTGTTTTCACTAACAGGTTCATCCAAAAGAACCTGAAAAACACAACAACCATCACCATTCTGAAGTCGTTTCTCTCGCTTTACAGTACATCCTAATAAATGTGTTAAGACAGAAACACTTACACTACAAAGTATAGGTCGCTGCAATGCAACATTATGGAAGGGGCAGTTACGTTCAATCAGGGAATAAGTATGATTTTTATTTTCTATTTCCATAAATGAATCATCTTTTTTATAGAAATCCTTTAAAACATTTAAACGCTTTTCTGTGGGTAATCCTTTTAATTTTGGTTCCCACTGGACAATTCTTGATTCAATCATAGCGGAAAGTAAATGTTTTACTGCTTCTTCTCCAAGGGAATTTGCTAATGTATCTAGAACTTCAATCGTTAAGTGATCATAATTCTTTTCGAAAAGATGTTCGCCTGCAGTTGTTAAGCGATACTGTAGTACAGGACGACCAACACCATTGTTTTCTGAATGTCGAGTCACCCAACCTTCTTTTTCTAATTGAAGAAGGTGCTGCCGTACTCCTTCACCACTTATATCTAAGAAGGAAGCCAGCTCGCTCATTGATGAGGATCCGTTATTTTTGATAAACTGTATGATTCTACGGCGCGGTTCTGACATTTGGTCAGCGCGGAAACTCATCATCTTCCCTCCCTTTGCTCTCTTCCCTAAAATATATTCAGGATGAGGTAGAATAGTTCAAGTTTTTCAATGGAAAACTTGGTTAATTAAAAAAAAAACTTAAAAAGACCCTTTCACTTTGAAAGGGCTGTAATTACTTTATACAAAAACGAGCAGCAGCCATAGGTACAAACCTATAAGTGTAAAAACGAGCGTTGGCGGAATGACAATGATTGTAACTTTTATATACTCTAACCAGGATATTTTAATATTGTTTTTCTTCAATATATCCATCCAAATTAATGTGGCAAGGGTACCAATCGGCAGGATTAAGGAACCGATATCACTCCCTATAATATTTGCTAAGTAAACGGTCTGCGTCAATAATGGTTTTAATCCCATCTCTGTTAATGCGAGTGTCGAAACCATTAATGCCGGATGGTTATTAAATATATTCGATAGGAAAGCGGTTATAATTCCCATGGTAACGCTTGCGTGGAGTAAACTGCCATTTACAATAGAACTCAGATGTTCTACCAGAAGGGCTGTTAACCCGATATTGTGTAAACCGTATATGATTACATACATGCAGAAAGCGAAAATCAAGATATGCCAAGGTATTTTAAATAATACGTCTTTTGGATTTTTCTTTAGATGGATCCATCTCCAGATTAGTAAAATAATTGAACCTAATACGGCTACCAAAGAAACAGAGATATTCAAAAACGAGGCTACAAAAAGGCCGATTCTAACGATAAAGACAAAAATAAGCATTTGAATCATTAACTTCTTTTGTTTTTCAAACATATCCTCGTTTTTTCTTTGTAATGGGTGAAAACGATTGTTATTTAACAATGGCAGCGTGTAGGAATGGAGCCGGATTTCTTTAGGGATGTCCTTCTTGAAAACAAGCAGTAGTAAAAACGCCAAAAATAGTAGTCCAATCGTTGCTGGAACAAACATCATGGCTGTTTGAAGGTAGAGGTCCATGCCGATAATTTTTAGTGCTATTAAATTAACAATATTACTTACTCCAATTGGAGCACTCGAAGCAGTCGCTATTAAGGCACCGCTTAATAGGTATGGTATCTTTTGGCTGTTCTTTAACCCGATATTTTTAAATATAAGAATGAGAATAGGTGTGGTAATTAAAATACTTCCGTCATTATTGAAAAACATCGTCATCAAAAAGCAAAGTAATAATGTATACCAGAATAAGCGAATTCCGGATCCTTTTGATACTTTTAACATCAATGCCGCGGTCCATCTAAAGAAGCCAAAACTTTCGAGTACAATCGCCATAACAATGGTTGCAATGATGGTTACAGCAGCCCCTGTGACTTTCGAGCTTATATCCATTAAGTCAGCTAGAGAAACGCTGCCGCTTAACATCACAATGACTGCACCAATCGTTGCAGGAATAGCTTCATTCATGTTTTTCGGACGGATAAAAATCATCACCATGGTTAGAAAAAATGCAAATATGGTTATGATTACCGTCGATGGTTGATACATATATGTTAGTTCTCTCCTTTCAATCTATATTAAAATTTCATTCTAAGAAATCTCCTTTTCGTGTCTTCTCTTGTCCTTTGCTTTATCATACGTAGGTTCTAAGAGGCTTGAACTAAACGAATATCTTGAATTTATGTAAATCAGCAGGTATCTAGAAATTTCCTTAAAATAATGGTTGGATAAACGCCTGTTTTTTTGTTGCTAAACCAATGCCTAAAGGGTTTATTTGCAGGCAGCTGTCTTACGAATGTAATGGGTCCACAAAAAACCGGTACTCCAGAAGTACCGGTTTGGGGTTTATTATTTTTTTCCTTTAGAGGCCTTGCCTTTGCTTCCACTGGAGTGTTTACCGCCTTTGGATCCTTTGCTGCCGCCAGAACCCTTACTGCCTTTAGAGCCTTTGCTGCCGCCAGAGTGTTTACCACCTTTGGATCCCTTGCTACCGCCAGAACCCTTACTGCCTTTAGAGCCTTTGCTGCCGCCAGAGTGTTTACCACCTTTGGATCCCTTGCTGCCGCCAGAACCCTTACTGCCTTTAGAGCCTTTACTGCCGCCAGAGTGTTTACCACCTTTGGATCCCTTGCTGCCGCCAGAACCCTTACTGCCTTTAGAGCCTTTGCTGCCGCCAGAGCCTTTACCGCCTTTGGGTCCCTTGCTTCCACCGGAGTGCTTACCACCTTTAGAGCCTTTGCTGCCGCCAGAGCCTTTACCACCTTTGGACCCTTTGCTTCCACCTGAACCGTGCCCGCCTTTAGATCCTTTTGTACCACCATAACCATAACCGCCATGAGATCCTTTACTTCCGCCAGAACCATGAGAGCCTCTAGACCCCTTGCTGCGGCCAGAACCATGAGAGCCTTTAGATCCTTTGCTGCCGCCAGAACCTTTAGAGCCTTTAGAGCCTTTAGACCCTTTACTACCGCTGGAACCACGAGAGCCTTTAGATCCTTTACTACCGCCGGAACCTCTTGATCCCTTGCTTCCTCGTCTTCCCTTAGGACCCTTTGGACCTTTTTTACCACGAGATCTACGGGATCCACCGGAACCTCTTGACCCCTTGCTGCCTTTACTACCACCAGATCCCTTACTGCCGCCAGAGTCTTTTCCGCCATAACCATAACCGCCAGAAGAACCTTTACTTCCACCCGAACCGCGAGAGCCTCTTGATCCTTTGCTACCGCCCGAAGAGCGAGAACCCTTACTGCCTCTTCTACCCTTTGGACCTTTTGGACCTTTTTTACCACGAGATCCACCGGAACCTCTTGACCCCTTGCTGCCCTTACTTCCACGAGATCCCTTACTTCCACGAGATCCCTTGCTGCCGCCGGAGTCTTTACGGCCATAACCATAGACGCCAGAAGAACCTTTACTTCCTCCCGAACCACGAGAGCCTCTTGATCCTTTGCTACCGCCAGAACCGCGAGAGCCTCTTGATCCTTTGCTACCGCCAGAACCACGAGAGCCTTTTGAACCTCTACTTCCACCAGAACTGTGTTTGCCTTTTCGTCCTTTTGGACCCTTTGGACCTTTTGGGCCTTTTCTTCGTTTGGATCCACCAGAGCCTCGTGAACCTTCGGAACCTCTACTTCCGCCTGAGCCCTTGCTGCCTTTACTGCCGCTACTGCCACTACTGCCCGTTGATCCTTTACTTCCTTTAGAGCCACAACTTCCGTCTGACCCTTTGCTGCCACTGGAATCTGAATGATCATTACAGAAACATTTTTTATCTTGTTTATCATCTGGATTGTTATTTAGAAATAAAACGACTCCATTATCCTTTGCTTTTGACAGCATTTGATTCATGTCCATCCCCATCTTGGTTTTCCACCACTTTCCATAAATATATTCGTTTCACTTTCTAATTTATGGTAAAAAAGTGGTGCTTGATATAGACAAACATTTATTTTTTTACTTTCAGTTCATAAATATTTAAGTGTTGGCATTTGTCCAATATCAAAATACTAGATGTTTGTACTGCACAATCCTCCTAGAGGCAGCATACTATCTAGAAAAAATGTATGTATAGGAGTATCTACGTGTTAAAATATGAAATCTTCATTAATCCAAAATGGCTGCAAAAGTTGGAAGATGATATTTGGGAGGATGAACATTTTCCAGCCTTATTGAAAATTGGAAATAAAAGGTACAAAGTAGGACTCACCTATAGGGGAAATGTCATTAGAAAGAAGAAAAAAAAATCCTATAATATCATTTTTCAAAAACCTTATCTCTTTGATGGTGCACATGAAATTCATCTAAATGCTGAATACGATGATATTTCACTGAGCCGGAACAAACTCTCTCTTGATTTTTTTGATATCATTGGGGTCATTTCCCCCCACTCCAAGCACGTGCTTCTTTATATCAATGGTTTCTGTAAAGGAATTTATTTAGAACTAGAATCCTTCGACCAACATCTTTTGAAAAAAAGAAATCTTCCAGATGGGCCCATCATATATGCCACTAATTATTTTGCGAACTTCTCTTTAATCTCTCCTGAGAACGAATTGAAAACGAGTTTAGATGAGGGCTATACGATAAAATACGGCGAGGAAAAAGACCTATCTTTATTAGAGGGTTTTATTGAAATGATTAACACCGTACCTAATGAGGAGTTTGAAAAAGAGGTTGGTAAAATCCTAGATATTGAGAAATATCTCAAATGGCTTGCGGGTGTCGTTTGTACCCAGAACTTTGACGGTTTTATCCATAACTATGCTCTCTATCTAAATAGCAAAACCAACCGATTTGAAATAACCCCTTGGGATTACGATGGGACCTGGGGAAGAGACCTTCACGGAAGGAAGCTTGATTACGATTTCGTACCCATCACCGGGTATAATACCTTAACAGGACGACTTCTCCATATTCAACCATATAGAGTACAATACAAAGAAATCTTGTCTTCCATCTTAACTACTCACTTTAATATCGACACTCTGGAGCCAATAATCGAAGAACAATTTCAATTATTAAAGCCATTTATTCGGACAGATCCCTATATAAATATGGATGAAAAATATTTTGATAAAGAAAAAGATGTCATTCTCCAATTTATTACCAAAAGAAATAGCTATTTAACGAAAGAACTGGCGTCATTATGACCTTTTTCCTTGTATATGGACTCCATATACTTCTTTTTTTGCCTATTTTTACAAAAAGGTAAGAAAAAAGGCTCGTCGTTTAGTACAACATCATACCGTGACACATATAAATGCAGTGTAAATGTTTATTTAATTAAAGGAGGATAAATATTGTTATGAATAACGACATGTGGAAGTCTTTAGTGGGGAAGACGATCAAGGTTGACAGAGGCGGTCCAGAATCAAGAATTGGTAAATTAATGGCTGTTCTTGATGACCATCTAGTACTGTTAACTAAGGATGATGGTGTACTTTATTACAATACGCACCATGTCAAAAGTGTAACAGAAAATTCAAAGGACACAATGGATATAGGAATTGAGGTTCCAGAGAATTTCGAATTTAAAAAAGCCGAAAACTTCCAAGGTCTATTAGAAAACCTAAAATTCCAGTGGGTAAGAATTAACCGTGGAGGTCCGGAAAAACTTGAAGGTGTTATTAGCGAAATTAACAAAGACTTTGTATCGCTAATTAGCAAAGAAGAAGTTGTCCGCGTATCTATGTGGCATATCCGTAATATTAGCTATGGATTAAAAATCGAAAGTGAAAAACAAGAAGAAAATAAAGATCAAGGTAAAGAAGAAAACACTATGTCTCAAACAGAAAAACAAGTTGTGAGACAAAGAGTGGCACGTGCAGAAAACTCACAAGTAAGACAGTAAAAAGATAAAACTCTTGTCGCTTCTTGCTTGAGAAGCGACAAATTTACCATAAGGAGGAACGTTGAATGGGATCTGATAATTTTTCATCGACTGTGGATTTACTAAAAGGCTACAATGTAAATCTGTATGTTGGTGAAGAAATTATAAAAGGTAAATTAATGGGCGTAGAGTCTGATCATATTATCCTAGAAGACGAAAAGGCATATGTCTATTACTATAGTATTGATAAAATACAGGCAATTACAAAAAATACCAAGCAATATAAAGGTGAAGAAATCACCACTGAATTTATGAAAACTCAAAGCTTAGCTGACCTTTTAAGCTCATTAAAGAATTCATGGGTCTCTATTTTGTGCTTAAATAAGCAATCTTTTACCGGTGTACTAAGTATTGTCGATACCGACTTTGTTACGCTAATCAATGGTGAAGATCGAATTCTCATCAAAATCTCTCACATTTCAAATATATTAAAAGGCTATCGCAAAGAAGAAAAACAAGAAGAAAACAAAAATGAAACGGAATCAACTGTTTCCGAAAGTAAAGCGGAAGATACAAACGACAATTATGTTGAAACTGAAGTTTTCATGAAGGCAGACAAAAAGGAATCTGATGTTCAACAAGTAGTAACTCTGGTAGAAACTGACGTGATAACTTCACCAAAAGTAATTGTAAATCAACCGGAAAATGAGAAAAAGGTTTGGGCTGAACCTATTAAATCCTCGATATCACTCGAAAAAATCAGCAATGTAAGCAAAAAAGAAGAGAAAAAGCAGAGCGTTCACAATGAAAGCATTCAGCATAATGTAAAACAAAGTTCGGAAAGTAAGTGGTCAAGAACTGAAATACCTCAATCTCATCAAGAAGAAGTGAAAAAGCAGAAATCCGAGGTTGTTGTTCAAAACATCGTGAAACATGATAAAGAAATTGCTCAAAAACCTGCTGCACCTTCATTGGAAAAAAGAGCTCAGGTAAAACAGCCTGTACGTGAGCAAATGAAAGCAGAACCTGCACCGAAAAAGGAAGTAACAGCGAATTCTACACAGGAACTATTAAATAAAGTTAAAAAAGTAAAAGAAACCCTTGATACCAATCCACTAATGAAAATAGAAAAGACAAAAATAAACACCGTAGAGATAAAAAAAGAAGATAAAAAACCTAAGGCTCAAGAAGTTGGGGCATCACGTTTCTCTGGTGAACCAGCTATGCGTGATTTTGACCGAAGATCTATCTTCTCTGGCTGGCCGAATCGGAATAACTCACAAAAACGCATTTAATCACTCCCCCAAGATAATGGCAGCAAATGATTATCCGTAAACATAAATTTACTATTCCTGTGCCGATTAATATCCATTATAAATTTTACAATAAAGAGCTGGGCATCTTTCTTTGTATATACAGTTATATGCACCTGCTCTTTTTGTAGAATCATTTTACTAGAAAGGATGTGAGTAAATGAAATTAAAAGACCATGTTGGTACCTATATAAAACTTGAACTCTCAGGGAATAAACCCATAAGCGGAATCTTAATTGACATCGGCAGTGATTTGTGGGTTATCTACAATGGTTATGATTATTTATACATTCCTACTGTCCATATTCAAAATTGGAAGATTCCTAAGAAGGAAGAAATTGATGAAATCATTACTCTATCAGATGACCAATCCCCTATTTTCAATCCTAACGAGGAAATTTCATTACGAAAAACGCTAACGGCAGCTAAGGGTATTTTTACCGAAATATTTGTGACAAGTAAACAAGCCGTACACGGCTACATTATCAGCATTATGAATAATTATTTTGTATTTTACTCCCCTATTTACAAAACCATGTTTATATCCCTTAATCATTTAAAATGGTTAATTCCTTATACCAACAATCAGCGTCCCTATGGTTTAAGCAATGCAAATTTACCAGTAAACCCCTCTAACATTACATTCGCACGATCGTTTGAAGTCCAGATTGAAAAATTGATTGGGACTTTAATTGTATTTAATATCGGGGAAAATGAGCATTGTATGGGGAAAGTAATGGGAATAAAAAATAATTTTGTGGAATTGCTGACGGCTAAAGGTGATCCTGTCAATTTAAATCTTCAACATATTAAAACCGTTCATATGACATAAAATATGAGGATAGCCTAGTCTCGGTAATAATGACCAAATTCGCTCTATATAACTATCACAGAGTGTCCTAAGGGCGGCACTCTTTTATTTAGGCTCTTTTCTCAAATATAGTTGCTTTTGAAAGCAACTATATTTGAGAAAAGAGCCTGCAAACTTTAATCTAAAGCTCAAAAAACCTCATTGCACGTTAAAATCGGCTTTAGGATTTTAACAACCATCTTCAAGTAAACAGCCTTTATTAGCCCTCTTCTGCAAATAATCTAAAACCCTACATAAATGCTAAACTTTCCTGCATACATTTTAAGTAAGACCATTTTTGAACATCAGGAGGATTCCATGGACATCTATGTGAGGCAAGGTGATACTTTATGGTATTACAGTCAACTGTATCGAATCAATATTCAACTGATTATTGATTCTAACCGGGATATTCAACCCAGTCAGCTTGCTGCCGGACAGCGAATCCGAATTCCCGGATTTCTTGGTCAAAATTATCAGATCCGACGCGGAGATTCTTTTTGGAGTATCGCGCAAAACCGTAATCTGTCACTTGATGCGCTGCTGCTCGCTAACCCTAACGTAAATCCTAATCGTCTAGTAGTCGGGCAAAATATCAAGGTTCCACTTAGGGTTACGTGGAGACTCGTTCAAGGAAAGCAGCATTATGATTTTAGCCGTATGATCAGGGATATCGCACGTTTGCAAGAGGTGTATCCATTTCTCCGGGTAACCAATGCAGGAAATTCAGTCCTTGGCAACCGGATACCTGAAGTTCTACTAGGTAATGGCAGTAAAAGAGTTCACTATAATGCTTCTTTTCATGCAAATGAATGGATAACTACCCCTGTCTTAATGACATTCTTAAATGATTATTGTTTATCGCTTACGAATGGCAGTTCCATACGAGGTCTA
Source organism: Neobacillus canaveralius (assembly GCF_047237705.1). Taxonomy (NCBI): domain Bacteria; kingdom Bacillati; phylum Bacillota; class Bacilli; order Caryophanales; family Bacillaceae; genus Neobacillus; species Neobacillus canaveralius. The sequence goes on from NZ_JBDFLL010000001.1 coordinate 3,127,586, forward strand.
TCTACTTTTCCATTATACAGGCAAAGCATGCTGTCTCTAGTCCCGATGGTTAACCCAGACGGAGTTAGTCTTGTAATGAATGGTCCGCCGGAAAATGACACTTGGAGAAATAGAGTCATCGAACTTAATCGTGGAAGCACTGATTTTTCTGGCTGGAAAGCAAATATTAGAGGTGTTGACCTAAATGACCAGTTCCCTGCTCTCTGGGAATTGGAGAAAGCTAGGAATCCTACTGAACCCGGACCACGGGATTATGGGGGTGAACGGCCGTTATCGGAGCCTGAAGCAATTGCGATGGCAGATCTGACAAGAAGACGTGACTTTGCCCGCGTCATAGCCTTTCATACCCAAGGTGAAGTTATCTACTGGGGATTTGAAAATTTGGAGCCGCCAGAGTCTGAGGTGCTTGTTAATGAGTTTGCAAGAGTCAGTGGCTACGAGCCTGTCAAGAGTATCGAAAGCTATGCCGGGTATAAGGATTGGTTTATTCAAGACTGGCGCCGTCCAGGATTTACCGTCGAGCTCGGAACAGGTACAAATCCCCTCCCACTTACCCAATTTGACGAGATTTATGAAGAGACACTGGGGATCTTTTTGGCAGGACTATATATGTAATGACCTATTTCGACCTTTAGAAATAGGTTTTTTTGATTGGGTTTTGTATTCTAAAGTCTCAAGAATTCTTTCCATTTAACATTATTGTAATCATTATTTATACTGTAACAAGGGATGGGTGAAAATATGAAAGCAATTATTTTGTTCGATGGAATATGTAACTTCTGTAATAGCAGTGTTCAGTTCATTATTAAGAGGGATCCAGCTGGATATTTCAAATTCGCTTCACTCCAAAGTGACACGGGACAGCAGCTATTAAAGCGATATGGGGTTAGTAAAGAGATCGACAGCCTCATAGTTATTGAAGAGCAAAAAGTATATATCAAATCAAAAGCAGCATTACAGATATGCAGAAAATTAACTGGATTTTGGAGGTTCTTTTCGATACTAAGGGTCCTCCCTCCTATTTTTAGAGATTTCCTTTATGACATGGTGGCAAAAAATCGTTATAACTGGTTTGGCAAAAGCGACAGCTGCATGCTGCCTGCTGCGGAAATGAAAAAACGCTTTTTAGATTAGGCTCTTTTCTAAACTTTGTTGCCATAGAACACAAAATATAAAGTTTACCGGAGAAAATGCACAAATATCGTATAAGAAAAGAGCCAGCAACCTAAATTCAAAAGTGCAAAATAACTATTTCCACGTTAAAATCGGCTTTAGGATTTTAACAACAGTCTTACCCAAAACAGCCTTAAATTAAGAAAAAAATTTTCGAAAAATGGACATGTTCACTACATGCCTGTACATAGAGGGACATATATTATACTAACCCATGATACAATACCTCCTTTAGAAAGTGGCCCCACCACTTTCTTTTTTTCTGTACTCAAAAAAGCACTCCTAAAAGTGCTTTTTCATTATGACTTTTGATAATTCAATTCCCAAATAATCCCGAACTGATCTTGAACCCTTGCATATTTTGCTCCCCAGAAGGTATCCTCTAGCTCGTTAAGTGGTTTGCCGTTTTTACGTAGAGCGTCATACAAATGTTGAATTTCTTCTTCACTTTCAGGCTCGAGAGTAAGTGTTATATTGTTTCCTACAACAGTCGATTGACCTGGGAAGGTATCTGAAAACATAAGCGAGATGTTACCTTTTTTAAGCTGCGCGTGCATTACCCGATCATTTGCTTCAGGTGGAGTTGGGTAATCTGCTTCTCCAAAGGTTTGGACTCCTGTAATTTCTGCCCCTAAAACTTCTTTATAAAACTCCAAAGCTTGTTTCGCATTACCATCAAACGATAAATATGGTGTAATCTGTTCCTTCACGTTAAACACTCCCTTATATTAATAAGCCACAATATATTAGTTTTTCATAAAATATAGCTTTTAATCAAAAAAACCAAAAAAAAGACCTTTGAACAATTGTCAAAGGCAAAAGATGAGCTTAGTGGTCAAGGCTAAGCTCTAGTTTTAGGAGGTCTAAACTCAGAAGAATTTAAACAAGTTGATTGTACCATTTTCCGAAAATTCTTTCAACAGTTTAAAGCGTTAAAGTTGAAAAGTTATGAACTTGTAATAATACCTCCTATAATAAGTAATTCATTAGTAAGGGTCAACACCCAATTTTTTATTAAAAATAAATTTATTGACAGTCTTGTATATACAAGTTAGAATGTAACCGTAACCAAGAAACTTGTATATACACGTTCGAGTGGCGAGTTGAAACCGTACACATTAATTGGTAAATACAAGTAAATAATAAACTATATATAGAATTGGAGACTTCCAATTCCAACAGGGGGAAAAAATAATGACGAAGTTCACTGAGTCAGCGAAAGAACTGCTCGAACACGTTGGAGGTAAGGAAAACATTGCGGCTGTAACCCATTGTGTTACGAGAATGCGCTTTGTGTTAAACGATCCTAGTAAAGCGGATGTAACAAAAATTGAATCTCTTAAACCGGTAAAAGGTACTTTTACCCAAGCAGGACAATTCCAGGTAATCATCGGAAATGATGTATCTACCTTCTATAATGACTTTGTTAAAGTTGCCGGTGTTAGTGAAGCATCGAAAGACGAAGCAAAAGTTGCTGCAAAGCAAAATATGAATTGGCTGCAACGTATGATTGCTCATCTTGCAGATATCTTTACGCCGTTAATTCCTGCACTCGTGGTTGGTGGTTTAATCCTTGGATTTAGAAACGTAATCGGTGATATTAAATTGCTTGAAGATGGAACGAAGACCATCGTTGAAGTGTCTCAATTCTGGGCAGGTGTTCATGCTTTCCTATGGTTAATCGGTGAAGCTGTGTTCCACTTCCTGCCAGTCGGTATCACATGGGCAGTCGCTAGAAAAATGGGTGCAACACCAATCCTAGGTATTGTCCTTGGTATTACGTTAGTATCGCCTCAATTACTAAATGCCTATGGCGTCGCAGGAGCGAAAGAAATTCCTACTTGGGATTTTGGTTTTGCTCAAATTGAAATGATTGGTTATCAAGCTCAAGTAATCCCTGCTATCTTAGCTGGATTTTTACTCTCATTCTTAGAGTTAAGACTTAGAAAAATTGTTCCAAATTCAATCTCTATGATTGTTGTTCCATTCTTAGCGTTACTTCCAACTGTTTTAATTGCACATACCGTTTTAGGTCCTATCGGTTGGACAATTGGTTCTTGGATTTCTGATGTTGTATATACAAGCTTAACTTCTGCTTTTGGCTGGTTATTTGCCGCTATCTTTGGTTTTGCTTATGCACCACTTGTTATCACAGGTTTACACCATATGACAAATGCGATTGATTTACAATTAATGTCTGAGCTTGGCGGAACTAACCTTTGGCCAATGATTGCTTTATCAAATATTGCTCAAGGTTCTGCAGTTCTTGCGATGATCTTCATTAATCGTAAAAATGAAGAAGAAAAACAAGTTTCAATCCCAGCAGCGATCTCTTGTTACCTAGGTGTTACAGAGCCAGCGATGTTCGGTATTAACTTAAAATATGGCTTCCCTTTCCTTGCAGCTATGATTGGATCTCTAGTAGCAGCAGTTATTTCTGTAGGTAGTGATGTAATGGCTAACTCAATCGGTGTTGGCGGTCTTCCAGGATTCCTTTCTATCCAGCCACAGCACATGATGATGTTTGCAATTGCCATGTTAGTGGCTATTGTAGTGCCTTTCCTTTTAACAATTATCTTTGCAAAAACAGGAATGAACAAATTTTCTTTTAAAAAGTAATACTCCAATTTAGGAGGGAGACCATCTCCCTCCTTTTCATTATTAGAGTCTCAAAAAATATAGGCAGGTGTATATCATGTCAACATCATGGTGGAAAAAAGCAGTAGTATATCAAATTTATCCAAAAAGTTTTTATGATACGACCGGTAATGGTACCGGCGATATTCAAGGAATCATCAAAAAGCTCGACTACTTAAAGGAGCTTGGTGTAGATGTTCTTTGGCTTACTCCGATCTATAAATCCCCACAAAAAGATAATGGTTACGATATAAGCGATTATTACAACATTCAAGAGGAATACGGTACGATGGATGACTTCGACCAGCTTCTTGCAGGAGCACACAAGCGCGGAATCAAAATCATTATGGATATTGTCATCAATCATACATCCACTGAACATGAGTGGTTCAAACAAGCAAAATCTTCAAAAGATAATCCATACCGCGATTTTTATATATGGAAAGATGGTAAAGACAACCTCCCTCCTACCAACTGGGAATCCAAATTTGGCGGATCCGCTTGGCAATGGGATGAGACCACAGGACAGTATTACCTTCATTTATTTGATGTTACCCAGGCTGATTTAAACTGGGAAAATCCAAAAGTTCGTGAAGCTTTATATGAAATGATGCATTTTTGGCTTAAAAAAGGTGTCGATGGCTTCAGACTAGATGTTATCAATTTGATATCCAAAGATCAGCAGTTCCCTGAGGATAACAGTGATGGACGTAAATTTTATACAGATGGTCCTAGAATCCACGAGTACCTCCATGAGATAAACCAAGAGGTATTTTCAAAATATGACATCATGACTGTTGGTGAAATGTCTTCTACTTCTATTGATAATTGCATTCGCTACACGAACCCACGTGAAGAAGAGCTCAATATGACGTTCAGCTTCCATCATTTAAAAGTGGATTATCCGAATGGAGAAAAATGGACGAAAGCGGATTTTGACTTCCAAGCTTTGAAAAACATTCTGTCTAATTGGCAGGTTGAAATGAATAAAGGCGGCGGCTGGAATGCCCTCTTCTGGTGCAACCATGACCAACCGCGTGTTGTCTCTCGTTTTGGTAATGATCAACAGTATCACAAAGAATCATCCAAAATGCTTGCAACGACCATTCATATGATGCAAGGAACTCCTTATATATACCAAGGGGAAGAATTCGGAATGACCAATCCCAAGTTTGACAAGATTGAAGATTATCGAGATGTTGAGTCATTAAATATCTTTGAGATTAAGAAAAAAGAAGGACTGCCAGAGCAAGAGATTATCGAGATTTTAAAACAAAAATCCCGGGATAATTCTCGCACACCAGTTCAATGGAATAAGCACGAACATGCTGGTTTTACAACTGGCACTCCGTGGATTCATACGGCGGCTAACTATAAGGAAATTAATGCAGAAAATGCCATGCAGGATTCAGATTCTGTGTTTTATCATTATCAAGAACTCATCGGCTTACGGAAAGAATATGACGTCATCACGAACGGGGATTATGAATTGATTTCCGAAGACGATGAATCAATCTTTGCATTTGTACGCAAAACAAAAAATGAAATGCTGTTGGTTATTAATAATTTTTATGGAAAAGACATTGTTTATGCTCTCCCAGTGGGGTTAGACATTGATGGACTGACAAGCAGTGTGTTACTCTCAAATTATGAGGACTCAGCACCGCTTGAGAAAGCAATACCGTTACGCCCATATGAGTCCATTGTTTATCATTTGAAAAAATAATGGGAGATTTTTATGACAAATAAGTATCAAATAATCTTTAATAATATTGTGGATCAGATTAAAAGTGGGGAAATTCCACCAAATTCCCTTCTCCCCTCTGAAAATGATTTAAAGGAACAATTCGATACTTCAAGAGAGACGATTAGGAAGGCCTTAAACCTGCTCGCTCAAAATGGTTACATTCAAAAAGTAAGGGGTAAAGGTTCAATTGTTATTGATATTAATAAATTTGATTTTCCGGTTTCTGGCCTAGTTAGTTTTAAAGAACTAGCCGATAAAATGGACAAAAAGCCAAGGACGATTGTCAATGAGTTATCGTTAATTTTTAAGCCGGATGCCTATATCAAGCAACAGCTTCAGCTTTCGAGTAAGGACCAAGTATGGAAAATCGTTAGAACACGGGAAATTGGCGGCAAGAAAATCATTCTTGATAAAGATTATCTTGCTGCAAAATACGTCCCTTCTATTACAGAGGAAATTTGCGCAAACTCGATTTATGCCTATCTTGAAAATGACTTAAACCTAAAGATTAGCTTTGCAAAAAAGGAAATCGTCGTAGAGGAACCAACTGCTGAAGATCGTTCATTTTTGGACCTGGATGGTTTTCATAATATTGTCGTCATCAAAAACTATGTATATTTAGAGGATGCAAGCCTTTTTCAATATACTGAATCCAGGCACCGTCCTGACAAATTCAGATTTGTCGACTTTGCCCGTAGAACGCAATAAAAACCTCAAATTATTTTGAGGTTTTTTTGCTTCCCTTCAACTCGAAAAATATATATTATAGGGAATCAAAAGTTGTCTTTGGTGCCTCACTGAGTGAGAATAGTTGATTCGAGGGAATCAAAAAGCGTCATTGGTTCCCCACTAAGTGAAATAAGCAGATAAGAGGGAATCAAAAGTTATTTTTGACTCCCTGCAAGGAGAAAAAAGCTGATTTGAGGGAATAAAAAGCTACTTATGCTTTTCTATTCCTTAGCTCAACTACAATAAAAAGGTCCTTATAAAATTTCTCTACTCTCTCAATCTTCAATCCACGAGATGTAAATGCCTTTAATGTTTCTCTATTCAGACAGCAGCCATCGCAGATTTTTTTCCACAGAGGTGTTAGCCCTTCCTGCATGGTGTTAAGCACGGTATTTTCCATCTTGACGTGTTCAAATAATAGTATTTTACCGTTAGGTTTACACACCCTTTTTATTTCATCAATAGCCTCTTCGGCATTAGGTATCGTACAAAAAACAAGAGTTGCAACGACGGTATCAAATGTATGATCTTCAAACGGAAGCCTCTCTGCGCTCGCATTAACCATCTCAATTGGTACCGCTGCTAATTTAAGCTTTGACAGTGATTGGTCGATCATATACTGACTCGGTTCAATGGCGAGGACATGTTCAGCATTTCTATACAAAGGAAAATTAACTCCAGTTCCTGAACCAATTTCAAGCACCTTCCCTGTCGCGCTTTTAAGCAGGTCCTGACGTACCCTTTTAAACTTCTTTCGTTCCAAAGGTCCCATAAAAAAATCATACCATTTTGGAAATGTACTACTCAACAACTTCAACTCCTACTCTATGTGCTAGTGTATCTACTATTATTATCACTTCTTCTACCTTAAAATCTAGTGGTAACGTAAAAAAAATTTTCATATATTATTATTCTCAGATAATAATCCAATCCTTTGCACCCTTTTGAACATATTATATTATAAAAAATATGGACGAGGTGTTGAAATGAAAGATCACCAAACAGTTATATCCATTTTGGGAAGTGCTGGCGGGGTCGCAAAATCTATTCTTTCCATTTTGAATAATTCAGCAAGTGATACGAAAGATCCTATACATCAATTTATGGCAAATAGTGCGATTCACTTAATTGATCATAAACAAAAGGATCCCCAATATTATCAAAGTCTAGTTCCAAATTTAACCAAACAGATTACCTACCATCAGTTCGACCTTAAAGATAAAGTGCAGTTGAAAAACCATTTGACCAGTACGAATACAAGTATTGTGATTGATGTTTCATGGGCCGATACGGTTGAAATGCTGCAATGCTGTGACCAGCTGGGGATCAAATATATTAATACTGCTCTAGAAAATACATTTATTGATGACCATGAAGAACAATTCGCAGGCTTTCCACTGATAGAACGAATACATCATTTTGAAAAACATAAGGACACTTTTAAAAATACAACTGCCATTGTATGCTCTGGTATGAACCCAGGAGTGGTACAGTGGATGGCATTTGAACTGATGAAACAACATGGGGATGAACAACCGCTGGGCTGCTACATTGTCGAGCACGATACATCTTTTTTCAAGAAGAAATCACAGGCAAAAAAGGATGTCATCTATACAACTTGGTCCCCTGAATGCTTCCTAGACGAAGCTATTTTGTGTTATCCAATGTTCATGAAAAAAGGTACACCGCTTTTTTTATATGAAAACGTTTATGATATCGAATTTAAAGTAACCTTAGGGAAGAAAACTTTCTACGGTTGTTTAATGCCACATGAAGAAGTTTATACGTTAGGCAAGCTATTCGATATGGAAAGTGGATTTTTGTATAAGGTAAATGACCATACCACTAAAATTATCCGCGAACATATAGATGACTCAGATGTTTTGTGGGATTTTGAAATGAAAGTACTCGATCCCCTGGTTGCCCCATTGACTGGTGAGGATTTAGTCGGAGTATTGCTAGTTTATCCAGATAAAGAGCGCTATATTTATAACGTGCTGGATAACGAAAGTATCTTTGCTCAATATAAAACAAATGCCACGTACTTCCAGGTTGCATGTGGGATTTATGCTTCCCTATCCGTCCTCTTGCTTGACCAAATACCAAATGGTGTTTATTATGTTGACGAGTTATTACTAAAAACAAACAATAAATATGGCCAATATTTAACCTGCTATATGAAGGATTTTGTTATTGGAGAAAATACCAAAACTGACGGATTGCTTTTAGACCGTATGAGAGATTTTCAGGATTTGTAAGAGCTCAAAAAAGGTATTGGTTCTATTTTGAACCAATACCTTTAAATAGTAATTTATTTATTTTTGATCCCAAAGATAGTCTACTACAGCTTGGTACTCATCTGCTGATAAAGAAGCAGGAGCACTTTTTGGCATATTCTTTTCAACAAATGCTAAGAGATCCTCTTTTGTTTTAAAATCTCCATGAATTTTGGCACCATCAAGCTTCGCTTGACCACCTGTAATGTCACCAGAACTGTGGCATGTAATGCAGCTCTGTTGGAAAACTTCATTGCCTGCTAGAGATGTTGATGTTGAATCACCTGTAGTACCAGAATCCTCATCCCCGCTGGAATCTTCACTGCCAGCTGTTTCTTCCGTTGCCGGTTCATCACTTGTAGTCTTTTCATCATTCCCGCAAGCTGCCAATAGCGCAAGCAGTAACATAAAAAATACAATACTTAAAATCTTCTTCAACCCTAACACCTCTTTTCTATTTTTTATAGCACCGCCCATAACATTGGAGTCCTACTGCCTATGTAGCGAAAACTAGAAACATGGGCAAATCCTACCTTCATCTTATTTTCAGAATTCGCTAAATATACCTAGGTGAACGTGTGGTTAAATCAGAAATTTTTAGTGTGAGTCCGCCTCTTTTCCTAGTGTCAAAAATGGCCGATTTTAAAATAATTGTAGAAGGTTAATCGTACTAATACCCTTTTGGTGCTAATACAATAGAATATACGTTCGATAAGGAGGAGAGGATCTTGGTTAAACAGAATGATTCCTTCATTACAGATGAGATGGTGGTTAAATATTATGAGCTTAATAAGAAGAAAAAGGAAATTGAACTAGAAATGAATCAATTAAAGGACCTGTTTCAGGATTATTTTAATAAACTGGTAGGTCCTGATAATAAGGCCGAAATCACGATAAATGGCTATAAGCTGCAAAGGCAAATTAGGAAAATTGAAAAATATAATGAAGACGTTACCGTAAAAAGATTAGAAGAATTACAAATGAACGAACTGGTTCAGGTTGTTAAGAAGGCAGATGACGCAAAAATTAAATCCGCACTTCAATTGGGTTTATTAAGTGAAAACCATCTAGAAGGCTGCATCGTTACCTCTTACTCCCCTGCTATTTCTGTAAAAACGCTAACGCCAAGATAAAAGTAAAAGTCATTAGACATTTAAAACGTCTAATGACTTTTACTTTTTATTAAATTTCTATCCAAAATCTTCTTTTAAACTTTTTCAATTTCTGATAAATTAATAGAATGGTTTAATTGGAGGGGATATATTTTGACCACACTTGGTGCTTCTTTGTCGTATCCACGGACAAAAGGAATTTTATTAGTATTAATCGCGGCGACATCATGGGGTGTCTCGGGAACAGTGGCACAGTATCTATTTCATCAGCAAGGCTTCAGTACTAACTGGCTTGTGGTGATCCGATTACTTTTGGCCGGACTGGGTTTATTACTATATGCTCAAATAGTTGGGAAACAAAATATATGGAGTATTTGGAAAAATAAACAGGATGTTCTCCAGCTTGTTTTGTTTGGAATTATCGGTATGCTCGGTGTTCAATATACTTTTTTTATGGCTATAGAGCAAGGGAATGCTGCCACTGCTACCGTTTTGCAATACTTGGCACCGGTACTTATCGCCTTATATTTTTGCTTCCGTACCAAGTCTTTACCTGTAAACCATGAGGTAATGGCCATAGTGTTTGCGCTAGGCGGGACATTTCTGCTTGTCACAAAAGGTAATATCCATTCACTAGCGATATCCGGATCGGCGTTTGGCTGGGGGATACTTTCTGCATTTGCACTGGCTTTTTATACTCTTTACCCGGTAAAACTGCTCTCAAAATGGGGAACGACTTTAACAGTTGGATGGGGTATGATGATCGGAGGTATTGGTTTGAGTATCTTCAATCCCCCATGGAAATTTGAAGGTCACTGGTCACCTGCTTCTTTTATGGCAGTTGCATTTGTCGTTCTAGTTGGTACATTAATCGCGTTTCTCTGCTTTATGGAAAGCCTAAAATACATAAAAGCTTCTGAAGCGAGCCTTCTAGCCTGTATTGAACCGCTCTCTGCCGCCTTTCTAGCCGTAGCCTGGCTTCATGTTTCCTTTAGTCCAATTGAATGGCTGGGAGCACTATCTATAATTGCAACCATTTTTATACTTTCCGTAGTCAAACGGTAACGAGAAAAGCCATCTGAAGTATCAGATGGCTTTTCTCTATGATTATTTTACTCTTGCAAAACCAAATCCAGAGGCATAGTCATCTCCAGTTGTTGCACCATATCCGCCTTTAATGTCGTACAGCTTGGCTCTTCTTTGTAACTCAGAACGAAGCTGAGCGTTAGTCCAAGACAAATTAGATGACCAAATTTTTGCTGCTAAGCCAGATACATGTGGAGTAGCCATTGAAGTTCCACTGATCGTATTGTAATTTCCATCATACCATGTTGATTCAATCGCAGCACCAGGTGCAGAGATTTCTACATCTTTTTCTTGAATAACGTAATCACCGTCTGTTAATGGGTTACCACGGGATGAGAAATTTGCAACGCGGTAGGTGCCATTTTGCTGAACATTTTCTAAGGCTGCTACTGCAACAGCATTCTTTAAGGCACCTGGATAACCAATCGTATTGGCCGCATATCCGGAGTTACCTGCTGCTGCTACAACTAAAACACCCTTGCTATATGCATAATCTACTGCACTAGCAATCATCGTATCTTTTCCGCTAGAGCCGAGTGACATAGAAAGAACTACTTTTGAGCCTGTTCTTACTGCTTCATCCGCTACATGCCGAATTGCTCCTGCAATATCATCGGAATAACCTGATCCACTGTCCGTTAATACCTTATAAGCCCAAAGTTTCGCTTGTGGTGCTACTCCATAGATACCTAAACCATCAGAGGCCCCGTGTGCCAATACAGTGCCAGCGACGTGTGTACCATGTCCGTTTCGATCTGTACATGAATTATTAACAATAGGTGAAGATGACTGGGTGAAGTCTTTACATTGTTCTACGCTACCTACTAAATCGTAATGATTGATATACGTTCCAGTATCTAAAACAGCAACTTTAATCCCTGCGCCGCCTGATGTAACGGTAATACTTGGATCATTGTAAATCGCTTGCATTCCCCACGGTGTCCGGTCACTTGGAAGTGACGTAATGGCTGTTGTACCGATTTTGTCTTTTGAAGCATTGTCTATTCGATCCAATTGTACTTCTGAAACCTGCTCAATCGTTAAATTTTTATTATTTAGTAGAGCTTGATATTGTTTGGAATTGACAGTGGTTGAATATCCTTCATCGCCAAAATCCCATCGTACTCCAGTTGTTTGCTTTGCTTTTGCTTTTTCAGTACTTGGTCCCTTAATAAAGACTCGGTACGTTTCTTTTGAATCTGTGCCCTCACCGTAAGCGGCTGAGGCAAACAAAGAAACTCCCATAGTTAATGCAAGTAATGCTGAGGCAATCCTTTTTTTCTTTTTCATCTCATTTCCCCTCTCCTGCTATTTTTTATGTACAGCTTTCTTACGGCTGTAATATTGAGTTTATTTAGAAATTTCCAATTAATCAACATATTGTAAGTTGGGAAATAATATTAGATGTAAACGCTTTCTAAAAAGAAGAGGATTAAGATCAAATCAAAAAAATGTAGACAAAAAAACGAAGAAATCATAAGATTTCTCCGTTTTTATTTGGGACTATGCAGGAACGTTTGTATTGCAACCGCTAATACGAATATTGCAAGAAAAATACTGATATATCCACGGCGTTTTATCCCTTGTTTAAGCTCATCCAAACCTCCCGCTAAAATAAATGCGCTTAAACTCAACATCATGATAGGCTGTGCCACAAAATTTTTCGTTATTAATCCATATCCCGCTAATACTATAACAACTATTCCTAATATAATTCTTATTTTCTTTAACAAGGTAAACCCCTCCTGTTCCAATTGTACAATACAAAAGTAGAACCACAAAAGGAAAAAGCCGCCAAGTGACAGCTTTTAACAAGAAAGTTATTCTGATAATTTGCGGTATTGACCACCGAAATATAACAGTGGATCCCCTTCATTTACCTTAAGGTCAGTAACTTCACCAATAAATAAAACGTGATCTCCTGCCTCCACCTCGTTAAAAAGATCACAGGTCATGTTCGCAAGAGCACCTTGGATAACCGGCTGACCACCAAATTGCTCAAAGTTATAGGGAGTATCCTCTTTTATTTGACCTGCGAAACGCATCGATTCTGGTTGTTGATTGTCAGATAAAAAGCTAACTGCAAATTTCTTGGATTTTTGAATTAAAGGTAGCATTCTTGCTCTTTTATCGATGGATACAAGAATTAATTTAGGATTTAATGAGACAGAAACAAATGCATTCGCTGTCATCCCATGTGCTTCACCTTCTACTTCAGTTGATACAACGGTGATACCCGTTGCAAATTTCCCCATTGCATTTCGAAAAAAACGATCGTCCATTTCTCAACATCCCTTCTTTTTTACGATGAGTTGCTTACCTATCTAAATAGTTTTTCTAGCCCGAATATTCTTTCTTTATCTTATTATCTTTGCTAACTGGTGTCTAATATTCTGATTCTTACTTTTTTTATTCGATTTACACCTATTATATTCCTATTAATAAAACACAAATTGACTTTTCGGAATATTTAAAATACCATCGAAGTATCTAATGTTCTGGGGGTAAAGTATGAAGTTTGATGTGATTGTTGTAGGTGCTGGGCTAGCTGGATTAGTGGCAACAGCTGAGCTTATGGAGGCAGGTAAGAAAGTGCTTCTACTTGATCAAGAACCAGAGGCTTCCATGGGCGGACAGGCCTGGTGGTCCTTTGGAGGATTGTTTCTAGTTGATTCACCTGAACAACGGAGAATGGGAATAAAAGATTCACGTGAACTGGCCTGGCAAGATTGGCTCGGTTCAGCAGGCTTTGACAGAGAAGATGACGAAGACTTTGGGGTAAAAAATGGGCTGAGGCATATGTAGACTTCGCTGCCAGAGAAAAACGTGAATGGTTATATAAAATGGGAGTCCGTTTCTTCCCTGTAGTAGGCTGGGCTGAACGAGGAGGATATTTAGCTGATGGACACGGAAATTCTGTTCCGCGGTTTCATATTGTATGGGGTACCGGTCCTGGTATTGTTGAACCTTTTGTGAAAAAGGTCCGTAATGCCATGTCGTCAGGTCTTGTAGACTATCGACCTCGGCATCGTGTCAATGAATTGCTGATAGAAAATGGTGCTGTCGTTGGAGTGAATGGTTCAATCCTCATCTCTAGCTCAGCGGCCCGTGGCGAAGCAAGTTCCCGTGAAGTAATTGGTGACTTTGAATTCCACGCACAAGCGGTCCTTGTAACAAGTGGCGGAATCGGGGGTAATCATGATTTGATTCGAAAAAATTGGCCGCAGCGGCTGGGGAAAGCACCAAAAAACATGATTTCAGGTGTTCCTGATCATGTTGATGGCAGAATGCTATCAATTACCGAAAATGCTGGTGGCAGAATCGTAAACCGCGATCGTATGTGGCATTATACAGAAGGAATTAAAAACTGGAATCCGATATGGAGTTATCACGGTATACGTATCCTTCCAGGACCTTCGTCTATTTGGCTTGATGCAAAAGGGGAACGTTTTCAAGCGCCGAATTTCCCGGGTTTCGACACGTTAGGTACACTAGAAGCTATTCAGAAAACGGGATATGATTATTCCTGGTTTATTTTAACTCAGAAAATAATAGAAAAAGAGTTTGCACTTTCAGGTTCTGAACAAAACCCTGACCTTACTGGAAAGAGTATAAAAAAAGTATTGTCCCGTGTTCTTCCCGGACCTACAGCGCCGGTTAAGGCATTTATGGATAAAGGCGAAGATTTGGTCATTGCAGATAATTTAACGGAGCTTGTGCAGGGAATGAATAAGCTTACGGGTGATAACCTTCTAACCTTAAATGAGATTGAGCGGCAGATCGCTGCTAGAGACCGTGAGATGGATAATAAGTTTACAAAGGATCTGCAGGTGACTGCCATTCGCGGAGCACGCAATTATGTTGGTGATAAGTTGATTCGTGTCGCCTCTCCTCATAAATTATTAGAGCCTAAAAATGGTCCATTGATTGCGGTGCGACTTCATATTGTTAGTCGAAAGACATTGGGCGGTCTACAAACAGATTTATCTGGCCGGGTACTTGATTCAGCGGGTAATCCTGTGCCCGGCTTATATGCAGCTGGAGAAGTTTGTGGATTCGGAGGCGGCGGTGTCCACGGATACCGAGCTCTAGAAGGGACCTTCCTCGGCGGTTGTCTATTTACTGGCAGACAGGCAGGCCGTGCCATTGCAAAAGAATTTTAAAAATTAGAAGGATAATAGAATAAAAATGAAGAAATTGATAGTATAACTGACGGTGGGGTGTTAAAAACATGGGTATCAGCTCTGTTACTACTAGTTTACAATCACAAATAAATCAAGTTATTCCCTATAATCATAGATTAGCACCTCTATACATCCGACAAGCACTTTATTCTTTTATACCGGACGGAACAGAGCATATTTATGTAGTGGGGATTGGCTCTAGTCGAATTAATGGTGATAGCCTTGGCCCTTTTGTAGGAACAATGCTAAACAACTGTTTCACTGAACGCTTAACTGTCCTGGGAAATCTGCAATTCCCATTAGATGCTACAACACTAGTCCAGGAGGTAACTCCCATCACTTTTAGAAGAAATAGTTTTGTTCTTGCGGTGGATAGTGTCTTTGGGAGTGAAGAGATGGTGAACTCCATTGTTGTTAATGGTGGATCAATGGTTCCTGGCATTGGGCTTGGTAATATACTCCCTCCTATTGGAGATTGTAGTATTAAAGGTGTAATTCTCGAAAATGACCCTGCTTTGAAAAATTCACTTCTATGTACAGATCTTCATCTTGTTTACACCATGGCTGCGGCCATTGCTAAAGGTATCTCTCTAACAGTTAGACAATATTTTAAGTATCCATCCGATCACTCCATTTTGCAAATTAGCTAAATAAATAAAAGAGCATCTTTTTTATCGATGCTCTTTTACTTATTTATACTTCCTGGATCTCACCGTCAATAATAGTCATTTCAATATTTGTACTTAATAGCTCATCAGGATTTTCCAACTCAAATAGATTCTTAGAATACACCGTCATATCCGCTAATTTCCCTCTTGAAAACGTCCCTTTTAGTGTTTCTTCGTTTGTTGCGTAAGCCCCGCCAACTGTAAAAAGCTTAACTGCTTCAACCATCGAGATTTTCTGACTCTCATTCCAGCACTCATCCTTGCCAGGAGTTTTTCGAGTAACAGCAGCATGAATGCCAAGCAATGGATCAACAGGTTCAACTGGGGCATCAGATCCTCCTGCACAGATAACCCCATTAGATAGTAATGATTTCCAGGCATATAAATAGGATTCACGCTCCTTACCAATCCGTTCAATTACCCATGGATAATCTCCGACAACAAACCTGGGCTGGATATCTGCCACGATGCTTGGGTCGGCTAATCGGGCGATTAAATCTTCTCTTACTAATGAAGTATGGATAATCCGATCACGATAGTTCACTTTTGGAAATTGATCTAAGATATCGAGAACATTCTCCAATGCCTGATCACCTATCGTATGGACGGCTATAGGCATGGATTGCGCACGGGCGTCTTTTACAATGTTAAAAAGAACTTCTTCTGTTTGCATGGCTTCACCAAATTGACCAGGTTCATCATGATATGGTTTCGAAAGCAATGCTGTTCTTCTTCCAAAAGCTCCATCTGCAAATATTTTAATAGCGCCGATTTGCAGTTTATTATTCCCAAAACCAGCAAACATTCCATTTTCCTTTAAAGCTGGGAGGTATGGATAATCAATCAAAAGGTTGCAGCGTAACCCTTTTTGTTCCTGATTGAGCAGCTCATCATACATCCGATACGTTTGCTGTAGGCCGCCTAAATATGCCGGGTCATTAGTATGTACACTGGTTAAACCTTTTTTTATCGCGAATTTCATGGCTTGTCCCAAACCATTTTTTAACTCATCATATGTTTTATCGGGGATATGTTTACTAACTAATTGGGAAGCCGACTCCAACAACAGCCCTGTTGGCTTTTTTGTTTGTGGATCGAGAGCCACCCTTCCACCCTGCGGTACCTCGATCGTTGGATGATAGTGGCTCATTTCAAGTGCTTTACTATTGACTAAAAATGCATGATAGCAAATCCTTTTAAGGTAAATCGGACAATGCGGTGCAACGTGATCTAATTCATCGATTGTTGGAATTGATCCTTCTGTAAACAGATTCTCATCCCAGCCCATCCCAATCAGCCATTTACCTGGAGCAACGGTATCCGCTTTTTGCTTTATTTTATCGAGCATTTCAGTTTTAGATGTTACCCCTGTTAAATCTAAGTCTAAAAAATTAAATGCCACACCTGACATGTGTAAGTGGCTGTCAATGAGTCCGGGTGTAACCATTTTCCCCTGCAGGTCAATTATTCTTGCCCCCGCTCTTCCCCATTGTAAGCTCATCTCGTGATGTGAACCTAAATCTAGTATCCTGCCATTCTCAATGACCACCGACTCCACCACTGGCTGGTTGGAATCAAGGGTATAAATGACACCATTTGTATAAATTGTCTTAGACACTTAGCCCCCACCTTGTACTTTAATATAATCTTGATGTTATTATAAATGAAAATACAATTTCAGGGAAAGAATTGCTATCTTATTTTCTTTGTGCCGGAGTTACGGTCACAATAGAAAAGAGCCCAAATTGGGCTCTTCGATTTTTCTAAACTAGCATTTGGAACAAGGTGCTGTCTTTATTTACTTCACGGTAAACAAATCCCTTTACCTTAATACGTTCAATCAATGGAAAGTAATCATCTTTGCACTTTAGCTCAATTCCTACTAAAGCTGGTCCTGTTTCACGGTTATTCTTTTTCGTATATTCAAAATGGCTGATATCATCATTTGGCCCAAGGACATCATCTAAGAATTCGCGTAAAGCACCTGGTCGTTGTGGGAATTGAACAATAAAGTAATGCTGAAGCCCCTCATATAACTTGGAGCGTTCTTTGATTTCCTGCATCCGACCGATATCGTTATTTCCACCACTTACGATGCAAACAACCGTTTTGCCTTTAATTTCATCTGTAAACTGATCCAGCGCGGCAATCGAGAGTGCACCTGTTGGTTCAACCACAATTGCATTTTCATTGTAGAGAGATAAAAGTGTAGTGCAGACTTTTCCTTCAGGTACCACTACAATATCATCAACAACATCTTTACAAATCTCAAAAGTCATTGAACCGACGGTTTTCACTGCTGCTCCATCGACAAACGGGTCAATTTCTTTCAGAGAGGTAACCTCTCCATTAAAAATTGACTCCTTCATCCCTGCCGCACCTTGTGGTTCTACACCAATTAATTGGGTATCTGGTGAAAAGTGTTTCATATAGGTACCGACCCCGGAAAGAAGTCCGCCTCCACCAATAGCTCCAAATAGATAATCAATTTTTTCAGGACAATCATTCAGCAGCTCAACTGCAACAGTACCTTGGCCAGCAATCACGTCTCTATCATCAAACGGATGGATAAACGTTCTATTTTCTACTTTGCTGCATTCCATCGCTTTTTCATATGCGTCGTCAAAGGTGTCCCCTACTAAAACAATCTCTACATTTTCCTTACCCCAAAATTTTACCTGATTCACCTTTTGTTTTGGAGTAGTACTTGGCATAAAAACTTTTCCGTTAATTTTTAAATGATTGCAAGAATAGGCCACCCCTTGCGCATGATTTCCGGCACTTGCACAAATAATTCCATTTTCTAATTCCTCAGGTGTTAGCTTTTTAATACGATTATAAGCACCACGGATTTTAAAAGAACGAACACTTTGCATGTCCTCTCTTTTTAAATAGATATGACAGTCATATCGCTCAGATAATAAGTGATTATATTGCAAGGGAGTTGGCGAAATCACATCCTTAATGGTGTGGCTGGCAATGATGATATCCTCTACTTGAACAGTTTTTTCTTTTTGGTCTACTTGTTGATTCATTTCACTTTCCTCCTCTTTTTTTGATCCAGCTAAATCGCCCTTATAAGGCATTCATATTTTTAAAAACAACAAAAAACCCGCCCCTTGTATAGGGACGAGTTTAACTCGCGTTACCACCCTACTTCCACAGCAAAAAATACAAGGCTGTGGCTCTCGATAAACGTATCTTAATGATACGTGTTCCCTTTAACGGCGGATTATTCCGGTTTAGCTTACTGTTCATTTTCAGCTACACATCTCGGAGATGATTTTCAGATAAGCGTTGCCATCGACTTTCAGCGTATGTCGACTCTCTTTGGACAATGTGCTTAACCTACTGTTCTCGTCATCAATTCGTTTTAAATTATTAATAAGATTATCACTGTAAAGCGACAGAGTCAATGTTTTTTGACTATTTTAATTATTTTGTTAATTTTTAAAGCGCTTTCATTGAAAAGTTCTTCACAAATCAATATCTTTCCCCTAGTAGAGTTACAATGGTATAATTTTCTCTAAATGTAAAACAATTCTGAATATAAGGAGAGTGTTAACTATGAATATACCATACAAAGGTACCACACCTACCGTGCATGAAAGTGTATTTGTCGCACCTGGCGCTTATATTATTGGAGATGTTACGATTGGAGAAGAATCGACCGTTTGGTTTAATGCTGTGCTGCGGGGAGATGATGGCCCTATCCTGGTTGGGAAAAGATGTAGTATTCAAGATAACTCCACGATTCATCTTTATGAAGGTTCTCCGGTAGAAATTGGAGACGATGTTACGATTGGACATAATGTTGTTTTGCATGGCTGTAAGATTGGCAGAAATTCGATTATTGGAATGGGGTCAACTTTACTAGATAATGTGGAAGTTGGGGAAGAATGTATTATTGGTGCAAACACGCTTTTAGCAGGTGGAATTAAAATCCCTCCTCGATCACTCGTTCTAGGTTCGCCAGGGAAAGTAGTCCGTGAATTAAATGAAAAAGACCTGCAAATGCTCAAATATTCCAGTGATAACTATGTGAAAAAAGGAAAAGAATATAGAGAAATATTGAAATAAGTAACACTTGAAAAAGGCAAGCATAATACTATGCTCACCTTTTGTCCCTGCAATGCGAAACGACTATACTTTATGAATACACTGTGCTTAGTCTTAGGGGCTTCCTTAACAAAATATTCAACTTACATTGAAGATTATTAAGGATATACGTCAACCTGATCCCAAGAAGCATTAACGAACTTATTAAGCTAAAAAGTATATTCAAAGTATATCCCTCCACACTGTAGTTTAGTGTTATCCAATAACACTAGGTCTATTATTTATCTGTGAAGATATTTTATTCAACAACTGGAAACCTTTACTTTGATAATGCTGTACGCAGAGTATTAGGAATAAAGAGTTCATCCCGGATTTGCGGATGGACTCTTTTGCTTTAGTGGATTCCCGGAAACCACCCTGGTGTGTGTATAATCGCTTGCCATAATGGATCTGGAATCACAAGCTGATCCTGGTTATTCTTTTTAATCTCCGTATTAATCTCATTTTCTTTACCCTCTTTTACTTTCTGAACCCAATCTGGATCAATGATGAGCTCACGTCCAAGGGCAATCAGTGGGACCCCTGTATGGAAAGCTTTTAAAGCCTCATCTGGAGTATAAATGGAACCAACTCCAATCACAGGTACTCTATCTCCAACGCGTTCATGAATAATTTCGATCCGTGAACGCGTATCGTCCACACCTCTTCTTGGAGTTGACCAGAAATCCTGCAGTGAGACATGCAGATAATCTAGATCCTTTTTGGCTAGTTCATCAATCAAGACAAGTGTATCAGCCATGGTAATGCCAGGTGTTTCAGCCTCTTCTGGAGAAAAACGGTATCCGACTATAAACGAACCCTTGGCTTTCTCAGCCACCACTCTCTTAACTTCATCCACAACAGCCATGGGAAAAGTTAACCGTTTTTCTAAACTGCCTCCCCAACGATCGTTACGACGGTTTGAATGTGGAGAGAAAAACTGTTGAATGAGATAGCCGTTTGCACCATGGATTTCTACTCCATCATAACCTGCTTCGATTGCACGGCGTGTTGTTTCACCAAAATCGCGAATAATGGAACTAACTTCTTGGTCAGATAATTCTCGTGGTACCGGCTTCCCATTACCTTCTACCGGGATATTGCTGGCACTAACAACATCACCATCCGGTACTAATTCAGGCGGCACCTGCCTGCCACCATGGAAAATTTGTAATATTGCCTTAGCTCCTTGCTCTTTAATAGCTGTGGCCAGCTTTTGTAAGCTAGGGATTAATTCATCCCGATCCCCGCCAAATTCTCCATGAAATCCCTTTCCATTGGCAGTAACGTAGGTACAAGCGGTAATAACCATCCCAACTTCATTAGAGCGTCTTGCATAATATTCTACCTCTGCCTCCGTAACAGTTCCATCATGATTGGATGACCAATTTGTCATTGGTGCCATCACAATTCGGTTTTTCAATTGGATTCCATTCTTAAATGTTAATGTTTCAAATAATGGTGCATATTTTGAATTCACCGCGTTACCCCCATTGATATATCTGTTTTTCACCTTTCTTATTTTCAGTTACTTTATTGAAATTAAACTTGTAAATAATACAAAAAAACACCATGCTTTTAGGCTAGGTGGAAAAGATGTTTGGAAAAAAACAGGCTCTACATTTAACATATCAAACCGGCATTTCTTTTAGATTACTTTTTTAAGGATATAACAGGTGCCATCTTCAGCAAATAATAAGCAGTTCCCTTTTTTTATATTGAAGTTGACGTTTTTTTTATCATAAATTAGTTTATCACTTATTATAAATTTTTCCAAATATTTACTAGTTGGATTGTAGATGATTTCCTGACTCTTCTTCGTTGTTACAAAACCTTTTGGTTCACATTTTCTTTCGGGTTTTAATTCGGCAAACCATTCACCATTAAGAAGAATAGATTGGACTGTAATTTTAAATTTACGGTTTTGAATCGACCATACTTTCCTGCAATTACACCGATGTATTTTACTCTTCATCTTCAAATACCTACTTTCAATAAAAATAAGTATGTCGATGAATTATATTCACACGGTAAACCAAATATTTATTATTTTAAAGGCTGCAAATAAGCCAGAGAAAAGGAGCTGCTGCCTAAGCAACAACCCCTGATGTTTAATTACTGTCCTTGCCCGCCGTTTGGTGTCACTCTGCGTACATGATCTTCTTCGAAATTGTTTTTACGAGCATTTTCAACTTTATCATTCAGTAATTGTTTTTGATCTACTTCTGATGAAGGGGAATACTTTTTCTTAGACATTTAAATCCTCCTATAAAATCAGTATTTTCCCCTCTTATTTTGTATTGTTTTATTAAATTTAATCATCGATATATTCAGGATTACGTAATGCTAAATAATAAAACCCATTGCAGCCGTTACAATACTTACGATTACTGAAGAAAAAACGTATAGACCTGCTAAAATTTTTTTATTTGATTGCAATAAGGTTATTGTTTCATAACCAAATGTCGAGAATGTGGTATAAGCTCCGCAAAAGCCAACTCCAACAAAAAACCACATCCAATCACTTATTTCATTTGTCAAATGAAGCTTATACAGAATCCCTAAGAGAAAGGATCCGGTAATATTTATTACCCAAGTTCCCAATGGAAAATTTCCAGGTTTCTTTTTGTTATTTATAAAATTGCCTAATAAATATCTACCTGCTGCGCCTAGGGAGCCTCCTATTCCAATTAACCAAATCAATGTGTTTCACCTTTTCTCTCAGTAATTAATGCTAATTTTAGACCTAAATATGCCAGGGTTAATCCCAAAATAATGCTAAATAATACATATATCGTTCCATAACCAGCTAGTCCATTTCGAAATAAAAGAATCGTCTCTACAGAAAAGGTTGAAAAAGTAGTAAATGACCCGGTAAAACCCGTTCCAATTAATAAAGTAACTTCCGGTTTTATATTTCTCTTGATAGTAATGAATGTTAGAAACCATCCGAGGAAAAAACAACCTGTGAGGTTTATCAATAAGGTACCCAGAGGAAATCCATTATCTATGTTTACCCATTCTCCTATCGCATATCTAGTTATTGCTCCAAAAAATCCTCCAAGCATCACAGAAATTAATTTCAATGCATTCAGCCTTCTTTCACAAAAATACCATACTTAATTCGAGAAGTTTTATCCTGATTTATTCACCAGCCAGATTTTATTTTATACAAAACATAGGAGATCAAAAGTGTAATAAATGAAAAAAGGAGCGCAATACTAGAAAATGCTAGTACATAGGTATTATATTGTGTTACTTTGACAATAAATCTATATGTATTTATATCGAAGAATCCAGTGACAAGGTTTGTAATAACCAGGCCGAAAAATATCATGAGTAATCCTCTTGCCGACCCATTAATGTCGGCTTTACTTAACGCTATATGTGAGGAAATACTGATAGTAAACAATAGAAAAATCCAAAATAACGGATTGAGTAAATTTTCAAATGTAAAGAGACTTTTAGTAATGACAAGTATTGCATCTCCGATTACGATTAAATAATCGCTATTATGAAGATCTGGAGAAACACGGGTTTGAATATATTCACTAAAAGTCTGATAGGATTCAGGTACCAATACATACATCCCCAGTATCAATGCACCAATTCCACTGAAAATAGGTCCCATTCCAATGAAAAAATTTCCAATCTGCTGATACATACTACCCGGATTATATTGGTGCTCTACATATCCGAGAACACCATTAGGATTGTTTAATTGTAAGAATTTAACTCTTTTGACACGATGTCCCCAAATGAAACACTGAATCAGGTGACCGAATTCATGAATTGGTGTACCAATCCAGGCAGTAGCCAATACTCCCCGTGGTCCAAATGCTTTGAATAAAAACTTATTCGAGTATTTTTCTAACACGCCTAATAAGAAACCAACACCCATTATGAATCCTAACAGGAGAAATAATTCTACTACACTTAACATTAGAGTATTAAAAAGAGACTCAAGTAATTTCACCTAGTCATTTTCCTTCCCGAGGTCCAGCTTTTAAAAACCTTTATATAATATCGAAAATTATACCATATTTTTCTTTTTCGCCTTATTTTTGTCTGATTTTGGACGATAAGTGCAGGAATATCATTGGTGAAATGCATATCCTGTTAATGGAAAAACGATTAAAGGAGCGATTAGTGGTGAGTGATTCAAATCAAAACCCATTACTTACAGGTAAAATTATTGATTTACTTGTTAGTGATCTGTTTAAAAAAAATGGTATCAATTTAGATAAAGGGAAGGCAAATTTATCCCCAGAACAAAAACAATTAATAAAGGATTTAGTGAATGACCTTTCCCAACAGGTCGATGCCTTCGTTCAGAAAGAGAATCCTGCAAAGAATGCCGAAGACACGGAATAATAAATTTTAAAGAACGCTTGATTAGGCGTTCTTTTCATTTTTTATAAAACAACTAAATTCATCTAATACACACAAACACATTATTGGACAACTCCATATATTATATTGAAAACAAACTACAACAAAGGAGTGTAAAAAACAATGCCATCCAACAACAAAAAGGAGAAAAAGGATAAAAAGTATCAGAAGGAAGAATCTTCAGATATGTTCCATGAGGACAAGCCAGTTGCAGAACAAACTTACGAGGAAGCACCGCAATTTGCTTATGTTTATCATGATCCAGCGGTTTTTGAAGACGCACAAACACACCAAGAACCAGAGCATCACTCTAAGGATTCTCATGATGCAGATGTATTCCAAGATGCAAATCAAGTTTCATTAATGGAACAAGATTCCGAGGAATTAATTTTCATTAAAGATTCTTGCAATATCTGCGTTCATACTACAAATACGCAAGCAGCTGTTTCCCTGCAAATTGCACTACAGCTTGCTATCGCATTAGTCCTTCGCGTTACTATCCTTGATTCTGATCAAGGTCAAAACGTAGCAGAAGATCTTCTTCAATATTTCGATTCCGAACAAAATAACTTCCAAAAAATTAGCATCGTAAATTCTAAAGATATCAACATTACAACAACTGACACTGACGTAGCTGCAAACATCCAAGCTTTATTACAAGTACTACTCACATTAGTTGCTAAAGTTGATATTGCATAAAAAATATATAAATAAGAGGTGAAAATAAAATGACAGAAAAGAAATGGAAAGCATTAGACTCTTGTAACGACAAAGGTAACGAAGCTGATGTTATGCAAGAAGCAGATCAATTTGTTTCTAACAAACAACAATCTTTTGAATGGATTATCATTAAGGATTCTGAAGGAATTGATGTACACACTACTGATACTCAAATTGCTCTGTCCTTACAAGCAGCAATCCAGGTTGCCATCGCGATTGTAATTAGCATTACAATTGGCGATAAAGAAAAAAGTAAGGCAGTTGTTCAGGACCTTAAACAATTATTTAAAAACAAACAAAAGAACTCTCAAAAAACAGTTATTCACGGTTCTAAAAATATCAAAGTTACTACAACTGACACTCAAGTTTCTGTAAATATCCAAGCACTTCTTCAAATCCTTGTAGCAATCGTTGCTAAATTAGACGTTCTATAATAATAAACGCCATATTTAGTAAAGGAGAACATACGATATTATGATTCTCCTTTCTCGTTGGCAAATTGCATTAAATGATTACCTATAAACCCATAACTTTTGGTATTTTTCTAAAAAGGACAACCTCGTGGCTGTCCTTTTTAGGTTTTATAATCATTTGGAATCAATTGTTTTTAGGAAGTTTCCTACTACTTGTAAAAACTCTTCCTTCTCTTCAAAATATGCCATATGAGCACTGTTTTCGTAGACATGAAATCTCCCATTTGGTACGAGGCTGCTAAAGTATTCAGTAGATTCAGGTGTTGCCTCATCATATCTTCCACAAGTAAATAAGGTAGGGCAACTGATTTCATTCAATCGAGAAGTACAATCAAAATACTTTAAATTTCCCTTTACACTGAATTCAGATGGACCCCACATAATGTTGTAAATCTCAGGGTTTCGATAACCTGATCCTTTTTTAGCCCACTCAGGATCTGGTTCTTCCTGCACTCTACAAACAAACACTTTGTTAAATTCCAGAATGGCCGCTTTGAATTCCTCGGAATCCGTTGTTCCCTCTTCTTCACATCGAGTAATGGTTTCCTGAATATCAATAGGAAGCTTTTTTAAATTCTCTGCCTGGTCCTGTTCCCAACGCGGTGCGCTTAGACATGGACTTGAAAAGATAACACTTTTCACGCCATCAGGGTTTGTTAAACAATAGGCAGCCGCAAGGGTTGTACCCCATGAATGGCCTAAAATATGAACTTCATCCAATTTTAAAGCTTCTCGTATCTGAGCAAATTCTTCGACAAAACGATCAAGCTGCCAAAGAGAAGTGTCGCTTGGACGGTCTGACCTGCCGCAGCCTAATTGATCGTATAAAATAACCGGTCTATCTTTTTCAAGTGCTTGTAATCCTTCTAATGAATAACTTGAAGAACCAGGACCACCATGTAATACGATGACTGGGGTTGCTTTAGAATCTTTATTGAATATTTGATACCAGACTCTCCCGCCTGAAACCTCTATGTTTCCCTCTTCATGCATGAAATTTCCCCCTTTTAAAATAAAAATAAATGACTATTTAATAGTAGCTTATCTTAGAATAATTGAAAAATTTTTCATCTAATGAAAAAGAGACCAGATCATGGCCTCTGTAAATTTCTATTTTGTTACCACTTTCGCTTTAAAAAAATGCACAAGGAATGTTCCAAGGAAGATACCGATTAAAAGACTAAAGAAGATTACTTCGTGCATTTGGAAGCCAAAAGCTGCACCTATCATTCTTAATCCAATCATGCCGATTAATATAAATACAGTAGTTTCGAACTCAGGGACCCGTTCGATCAGAGCTAAGAATAGTTGTGCTACGCCCCTCATCATTAGGATTCCCAGGATACCTCCTAAAAAGAGTACCCAGACCTGATTGGATACACCAAAAGCGGCAATGACACTATCAATACTAAATGCGATGTCCATCAGCTCTACCGTTAACACTGTACTCCAAAAACCAACGGTCTTCGTTTGAACCTCTTCCTCCCCATCCTTTTTCTTAATGAAGTTTTGAATGACAATCCATAAAAGATAGTGACCGCCTATTATTTTAATCCAGCCAATATTAACTAAGGAAACACCAACTCCAATTGCCACAATACGGAAAAGATAGGCTCCTATTATTCCATAGAAGAGTGCCTTCTTTCGTTGCTTCTCGGGCAGGTGCTTAACCAATACAGCTAGAACTAACGCATTATCAGCCGATAGTAATCCTTCTAAAATGACTAAGGTTCCAATAACTCCCCAACTAGCAGGATCTGTTAATACTTTTCCCAAAGCTTCCAGTGATAAAAACGATCCATAATTCGCGATGATTTCTTGTAAGAACTCCATCTCCTAGCACTTATCTCCTTTTCATGGATTTTCCTTGACGGAACAGCTTGTCATCATACTGTATATGTATGTTAAGCAAACGATAATATGAACCTTAATTAGATAGAGAGATGACATGAAACTTCAGCATATATCTTTTGGTTTGTAAAAATGTAATTAATGAAGGAGTCAAGTGATGGGACTTTTTTTTATAATTGTAATAAAATGAACTGAAGGAGGAATGTACTATGCGTAAGGTAGTTATTTATACACAAGAAAGCTGTGGTCCATGTACAGCTGAAAAGTTATGGTTAAAGGATAATGGAATTGAGTTTGATGAAAAAAATATTAGAGAAAACCCTAAATATCTAGATGAAATTGTTGAATTAGGTGCATCTGCCACCCCAGCAACTGTAGTTGAGAATGAAAATGGTATAGAGGTTGTTTTTGGCTTTAACCAAGAGAAATTAGCGGAACTTCTGGGATTATAAATAGAACATATAAATGCGGTCATTCCAAATCGGAGTGACCGCTTTTTGTTTTGTATTTTGATTTAGGTCGCTCTTGTTCAATTATCTTACATACAATCGTGTTAGGAAACTAGATTAAATGGCTAAATAAATCATATTTAAATTTTAACTATCATACATAAAAGAGTGTAATTTAACTTGAATCTTAAGGGGGTTTCCTCAAATGGTACTAAAGACAATTCAACTTAATCGAAAGGCTGGTTTAGACAGTCGCGCAATTAACCAGCTGGTTCAGGTAACATCCCAATTTGAATCAGATATCTACCTGACTTACAATGGGCATAAAGTTAATTGTAAATCTATAATGGGTGTTTTATCACTAGCCATCCCAAATAATGCAGAAATCAGTTTAGAAGCATCTGGTTCTGACGATCACGAAGCACTTAAAAAATTAGTGGAAACAATACAATCACTTAATTAAATCCATTTAACAAAAGAAGTAAGAGTGATCAAATAGCCACTCTTACTTCTTTGTTTTTCTCATGTTTTTAAAAAAAATCATCATAATTCTTCGATAGTCTTGATAATTCTTCCGGGTAAATAAGGATTCTTTTTGATATGATAATTACATACAACAACTCAGGAGGTTATTATGTTTTTATCCTGTCCGATTTTAGCTGCATTTTTGGGAATGTTCTTCGCACAATTCGTAAAAGTACCGATTCACTTTTTAGCTTCAAAGGAATTGAAATGGAATTTAATGTTTAGCACTGGCGGCATGCCTAGTTCGCATACTGCAATGATTGTATCATTGACTACAGTTATCGGATTAATGACAGGGTTCCAATCAAATGAGTTTGCTATTTGCGTTGTAGTAGCTGCAATTGTTATGCATGATGCGATGGGAGTTCGAAGGCATGCAGGTTATCATGCGGAAATACTGAATACGCTTTTAGCCGACTTTAACAGTCTGATTGAAACGCTAAAAGACCCCAATTTAAAGAAACCGGAGTCTAGAGAAAAATTAAAAGAATTATTAGGTCATCAACCAACTGAGGTCTTTTTTGGGGCCGTAACTGGAATTATTGTTGGCATTATTACATATTATTTATATCCTTTTTAATATTTCATGTAGCTTTTGTTTTAAGCTCACGATTTAAGTCATTTGAGTGCCAATAAGTCATACCGGTAGCGGCTAGAAGTAAGATACCTGTTACAACAAACACAGTATATACAGGGAAAATGCCGCCAAGAATCCCTCCTATAATTGGGCCAATCATTCCCCCAATTTGATTGGAGGTCTGGTGTAAACCAAACGCTCGCCCACGGAAATCGCTTTTTGTTGACCTTACTACTAGTCCATTTAACGCCGGGAATACGGCACAGAAAAAGACACCGAAAATAAACCGTGTAATCGAGAATCCCCAAATATTACTGAAAACAATTTGGGCGATAGTTCCGATTCCTCCACCCATTAGTCCGATAAAGAGAATTTTTTGGAAACCAACTTTGTCCGCCCATTTCCCCCACATAGGGGCAAAAATAACACTTGCAATACCTGGAAGAGAAAAAACAATACCCGCTAGTAACGATGCATGCTGGGATGAACCTCCAAGCTCCACTATATATAATGGAAGAACCGGTTCAATCGTCATTATAGAAGCAGATGTAAGACTTGTTAATCCAAGAACCATCATTAAAGAACGGTTTGAAAGTGCCAATTTAAAATCATTTCGAATGGATCCTTTCTCCTTACTCGGAGTGAAATTTTCCTCCGTTACGAAAAATATTACAAGTAATGTCGAAATAAGCGAGAACATTCCAGCACTTCCAAATGCCACACGATTTCCTACTAACGAAGCAATCCCCCCGCCCAGGAGCGGTCCAACAATACCCCCTGAAGCCGAAGCAGAGGATATCATCGAAAGAGCGTACCCTACTTTATTGCTTGGTGTATTGGTACCGACTAATGCGATTGAACCAGGGATGAATCCACTCAACAAACCTTGCATTATTCGTAGTCCTAACAACTGATAGGGGTTGGTAACAAAGGCAGTTAGCGTATAGACGAGAAACAGTGCAAACCCTGCTCGGATTAACAAAGGTTTTCTTCCATATTTATCTGCCACCCTCCCCCAAAATGGTGAAGCAATCGCACCTGCAAAAAATGCAGCACTAAATAACAAACCCGCCCATACTTCCGTGTGATCATGCACACCAATTTGAAGCAGGAAAATAGGCAAAAACGGGATGACCATGGAAAAACTTGCTGATACGAAGAAAACGCCTACCCATAGTACCCACAAATTACGCTTCCAAATAAGCACGCAAATCCATCTCCAATATTATTGATAATTTTAATATTGTAATAGTAGCATAACCACCATTTATTTTCATTTCCGAAATATTAGATTTCAGAAATATTTTCCTAATCCTACATTTTACATACAAAATATTCCTCTATACCGTAAAAATGGTTTGATTATGACAGAATCATAGGCATAATGTCATATTTCCATCGTTGCTGTAATGTTGTTCATCAAACCATAAAGAAATGTAACCTTATCGTTCTGTATATCGTCTGCCTCCCCATGTTAGTGTTATATCATACAAAACATCAGGAGGTAGCACACATGAAAAACACTTATTTTAAAAAAGTTGCGGTAGCTTGTGTAGCTACATTTGCATTTATCGGGATACACAACTCGACAGTTGAAGCGATAACTCAATATGAAGTTGTAAATGTAGATAGCCTTGTTGACATTGGACAAGCCTATGGTCCAATTATGAATGAAATGAATCAAGAAAATAATCAAAATGATGACGAAAAGGAAATCATTTTAAATAAACCTGATTTAGTAGAAGAGCAATCTGCCGAAACGCAGGTTGAAGTACCTGCTTCATCGGAGCCAGAAACAGCTGAACCGGAAATGGTTACTCCAGAACCAGCAGCTGAACCAGCTGCACCTGCCGTTACTATTTCCACTCAAGAGAAAGACTTATTTGCGAGATTAGTAGAAGCAGAAGCAAAAGGCGAATCATATGAAGGAAAAGTTGCGGTTGCAACGGTTGTATTAAACCGCGTTGACTCTCCTGAATTTCCAGATACAGTAACAGGTGTTATTAAGGAAGTTGTTGGCGATGCATACGCCTTTTCACCAGTACAAAATGGAGAGATTAATAAGCCGGCATCTGATGAAGCCATTCGCGCAGTGGAAGAAGCTTTAACACGACAAGATCGTTTAAACGATAGCATATATTTTTATAATCCAGAAATTGCAACTGATACTTGGATTACGACACGTGAAGTAGTTAAGACAATTGGAAATCATGTATTTGCAAAATAAAGGTAAGAGCCGTGAATAACGGCTCTTTTTTTGCTTTTTTATTCGTCTTTTTCGTAAGCAATAACCACAACTTGTTTATTGGCTTGTTCACTTAATTTTTCTTCTAGTGATTTGATTTCACTTACTAAATTTGATGATAATTCTGCAGCTACATAGTCCTTTTCTTTATTCATCGTAATCTCTCCTTTATTTTTATTATTTAACTAAAAGGAGAAAGTATTACATTCCTTTTTTTAAAATGAAATAGGATAAGTTTACCATTCTAAAAACCCACCAATTAGTTCATCTGTATTAATTCTCTTTTCTTTCATTTTTCCTTCATTAATTTAACGTGAGAGGTCATATACTATAAAAAAGAAATGAGTGGTGAATATGAGAGACTTAACCTTTAAAGCTTTTGCCATAACCAATGAAATTGATCTGAACAAAATCGCCGTTCATTGTGGAATACCAAAGAAATTCACCTGGGAGGAGCCATTAATTTTAAGGGGTGAAATATTAAAATCGATCCTCTATAAAGATGTGGACAATTCACAAATGGTTCTAGTTTTTTCCTTCGGCAGCATTGTCTTCATTAATCACTCAACTCCGAATGAGATAACTGCTTTTTTGAACTACCTCCACTCCTTCGAGCCAGACATTGAGGTCAAAAATGCTGACCGATACAGCGATGATTACAACTTGCATATAAAAGAAACCGAAAGCATTGAATTAACAGATGAATATGTGGTCGTGCCTGGATATGAGGATTACTATCCTGAATTAATTTCTACAGTATTGGCAAAGTCTGTTGCTTTGGAAAAAACAGAGGAACAGCTGGGGCAAATTAATGATAAGCTCGAAACGATGATTGACCGGTTAGAAAAAGGTAAGCTGCGAATCGGTAATAAGGAACTCGCAAGGACAACAGCTAAAATTATCCGTCATGAGTATAATACCCTTGCATACATCATGATCCTCGATAAGCCCGACATCACCTGGGCAAGCAGTTCAGCCGGTGAGTTTTATGATCGGATGCTTGAGTTTTTTGAATTGAATGATCGTTATAAGATATTGAAAAGCAAAACCGAAATACTCTATAACATCATGGATGGATTTTCGACTATCAGTCACTCGATTCGGGGGCTTTTTGTTGAATGGATTATTGTGATTCTTATTCTTTTTGAAATTGTTTTATCTCTTTTAGGAATAGCAGGTTTGCTGCCGTAACAAAAATTGATAAATAGCCCCTTATTCAGCAAATGAATTGATTGCTGGAAAAAGGGGCTCACTGGTTTTATTTAGCTGGGTACATTTTTTGCAAATAGGATACAGATTCATTAATCAATGATTTTAATACTTCAACATCAATATCCGCAACTTTATTAATGTACACACATGCTTTTCCTGTTGAGTGTTTTCCAAACTGTTTTAACAATTCTTGCCGTTTTGTTTCACCAGGAGCAAAATACAAGCTAATTTTGGCTTTTCTCGGGGAAAAGCCAACGAGAGGAGCATCACCTTCGTGACCAGATTCATATTTGTAATGGTAGGATCCAAAACCAATAATACTCGGTCCCCACATCTTTGCTTCAAAGCCAGTAGTTTCTGTAAAGATATCTAATAATTTATATGCGTCCTCTCTTTTTTTAGAGCTGTCGACCTGTTCGATAAACTCAATCACACTATTGTCTGTTTCTTTTGTTTTTAATTCGTACAAGCATATCTCTCCTCTATAGCAATTTTTTATTCATGTTATACCAAAGTACTCCACCATGCTCAGATTTCGATACACCTTTATTTTTGTATCCTAAGTTTTCATAGAATCGTATTAAGTCTTCTTTACAGGTAAGTGTAATACTCTTGCGTTTCTTTGATATTGCTTCTTTTTCAAGATGTTCTAGTAACGCTGTGGCAACTCCTCGGGTTTGAAAATGCGGAGTCACCGCAACTCCTAAAACCGTTTGATGACCACCAGATGCAGGATTTGGTTTAATCTCTTCAAATAAATCATCTGTAATAAATTCCTGAGCAATCACTGGTCCATTGACTAATCCCACAACCACGCCACACTCTTCCGCCACAAAAAAACTATCTGGAATTAATTGAATACGCTGTTTAAACGCTTTTTCCGTAGCTGCTTCTTCTATTGGAAAGCATAAGTGTTCAATGATTATAAGATCTGGTAAATCATTCATCGTAACGTTACGTATGGTTAACATTTCAAGCACTCCATTTTTCAAAAGTATCATGCGTGTTTATATTTAAAAATTCTAATTATATTAAAATTATACAAAACTATTGAATCAGATATAAGGGAAAATAACCACTTATTTAAAATACCTATATGAAAAAAGCTAGGCAATCGACCTAGCTTTTTAAATAGTATTAGTTGTCTGATTATTTGGTGTTCACTTTCAAATGTAAAAAGTGAAGAGCAAGAAGCCATTCGCTGCTGTTCTTATTACATTTAAAACCTTATAACACTTGAAAGAAGGTTCAAAGCATCTTTAGTAAATAGCTATGGTTTTATACCATTCTTTCTACCTTATCTGTTTGTATCCCTCGTCTATCGATTTCTTCATCTAACAATTTAATAAAATCTTCATCTAGCTTTAGCTTTACAGCATTAAAATATGTGTCTATTAAAACTTTGTTGCTCATGCTTGAAAACATATCCTACTCCTCAAAGCGAATGGCTTTCTATCCCTTCACCTTCTTTCATTATATTTTTATTACGAGTAAACAACCATGCTAATTATTTCCAATAAAAAGGGTATGCTAAAGGGTAAATACCTGGTTACCGAAAAGGAGTTCACCAAATGGAGTCACCAATTAATAAACAATCAGTCGAGGTAAGCAGCTATATAAGTAGGATCCTCCGCGATTATTTTGGTAAAGGTCCCGAATCCGTACATGTTACATTAGGTAAAACCTTTATAATCGTTCATATTCGAAATTTCCTTTCCCCAACAGAAAAGGTACTTATGAATCAAAAACAAGATGAAAGTGTTCAAAAAATGCGGGATTTAGTTATGCAGACGCTAATTCCTGAAATGAAAGCATATATAAAGATTGTGACCGGAATGGAAATAAGAGAATTCTACTATGACTGGGGTCTGCATAATAAATCCGCGATGTTCACAGGGATCTGCACGGATACAACGAGTATCGACTTCCCCATTCAAGAAGAATTCACAGGGAAAACAGAACTGATTAATGAGATTATTAATTTAAGCTCAGAATCAGAAAAGAAGCCTGAAGAGATTTATGCATGCCAACTAAATCACCGGTCAATCCTTGTAATCCGCAATGGGATATTGGTGAGAATAGAAAAGCAATTAATCAGACAAGGCATGCAGGAACAGCTTAAGTTAGCAAAGCGAACGCTCGAAAAAGGACTGCTTCATAACAATAACCATTTTGAAGCGCTTTTGAATACCAAAATCATCGATATTTTTGTCGACTGGGACTTTGATTTAGATAAGAGTGTCATTGTTTTAGTCACCAATCCAACAATATAATTTATATGCGAAAAAAATCAGAGGCAAAGTGCACTCTGATCATAGAATTACATCCTTACAGCATCTATGAATAAATCTCTGATTCTATTTTTGTGAGAATCCATATCAAACTGTGTATTATCCATCTTCACCTTTTTTATATTTAGTTCATTAAAAATTGAGGATTCTATTTGTTTTCTTGCTTCCAGAACTGCAATAGTACCTTCAATCCCTTGGGCACCATGGATTTTCCCGTAACCTTGGTTATTATAGTAGTACATAAAACCAGCAGACCATTCTTTTGGTCTTTCTTGAACAGCCTTATTAAAGGAACGCGACAAATCTAGTTGGTCTACATAAATTAAAACGGGGTTTAACGGCTCGATAGTATCAGCCAACTGCTTTACATAATTCATAACAACTTCCTGAGAGGCACCATATTTGATCATTCCAATCGTTACAGGATTTTGAATAAAACAGCATTCAAATATATATGTTTGATTTCCTGCTAACGCTTGTTCAACAAACCTTTTCCATTTATCCGTTATTAATTCTATGTTCTTTTCTAAAGGCAGCTCATAGATATCGTGATTCCAAATTTGATCCCAAAAGGAATCAGGAACCATTGTTTTATCAGGGTCATGTTTCAGCTTATATTGCGGCAATACAAATCCATCACAGCGTTCAATCGCATGTTTTCCAATAATAGGCTGCACTTCGTCATACTGTTCCAAAAACTGGGCAAATTCAGTTTTTGAGAAGTAAGAGCCTCCCTCATAATCAGCTGGATGTTCGACATTTCCCTCAAGATACAAGTTTGTATCGACATTCCATTCTTTTAAAATATCATTTGTCATTTCTGCTGTGGTGGATTTTCCCGAACCAGGTAATCCTTCTATTAAAATTAATTTTGTGATGATCATGTTATCATCTCCTCTCCTGTTTTAT
The DNA here is from genome assembly GCF_047237705.1 of Neobacillus canaveralius. Lineage (NCBI taxonomy): Bacteria > Bacillati > Bacillota > Bacilli > Caryophanales > Bacillaceae > Neobacillus > Neobacillus canaveralius. The sequence continues at coordinate 3,162,940 of NZ_JBDFLL010000001.1, forward strand.
TTTTGAAATCGCCAATAGCCATTCAACAATTCAAAAAAACTGTTTTGGTTTGTTTTTGACAAGCTTACTAGAAAAGGTGTTTCCCCTCTTTCATGTAAGACCTTTTCTGCTGGTCCTTTTCCAAGCGGTGTGCAGAATAAGAGATGGGTGCCAGGCAATTCTAATGATCGACATTGCGCATGTAATACTTCGTCCCGAAACTCTTCACTTGGTGTTAGATTTAATAACTTACCCCAAGATCTTATCGTCTCTTCTAAATCTCTTACAACAAACCCAACACTGTCAAATTTCGAATTTGCGCCACTATGCCTCCCTAATAATCCTTGTTCCTTGAAAGCAGATAATCTTTCCTTATCACTTTTTTCCCATTGGATGAAAAAAGGAAGTGATAAATGATTAGGATGATCCACAATAAATAGAAGAGTCCACTGTATTACTTCCCCGCTTGCAGTTACACGTTGTCCTTGAAGTGGACCGTACACTGTATGGCCGTCTTCTCTGAGCTTTATAGCTAATTCATTGATTTGGTCTGTTCTAATCGCTATTTTAGTTGGACCTTCTCGATTTTTCATACCGAGTTGCTCAACAATTTGAGTAATTAATCGATTCTCTTCATGTTGTTCAGCGATTGATAGCTGTTCAATCCCCAAAAATTCTATATAGCTTAAGTCAAAATAACTGAGTGTATTGTAGGTTCCCCATGTTTCATGACGGCCGCCGTGGGCAACATGGATTCCTTTTTCTAAAAGAGGTTGTATTGCTTTTTCAGGATTATGATGGAACCAAACTAAATGATCAAATGCAAATTTCATATTTACTCTCCTTTCCCAATATAAAAAAATGGCTTGATATGATTCCAAGCCATTTCTCTATGATGATGGTCCTTACGTAGATTGCTCTGTTTTCTTACCAGATAAAAACCAGCCGCCTAAAGCAATAAGAAGCATAACAGACCAAAAGATTGTGTTCCAAATTGGTCCTTCTACAAAATCATGAGGAATAATGTGTAACGCTGGATGTGCAAGAGTATGCATTAACAACTTAACCCCGACCCAGCCAACAAGTAACATTGCAGCCGTTTCAAGGCTAGGGCGTTCTGTCAGTACTTTAACAAAGAACCCCGCTGCAAAACGAATCACGATTAATCCAGCGATGGCACCGATTAATATGACAATAAATTGCGCGCCATCCATTCCACCGATTTCGCCCATTGGCGTACCTGGTAAAGCAATAACAAGAGCAACGGCAGCTAAAATTGAATCAACTGCAAAGGCGATATCAGCTAATGCGATTTGAGCTACAGTAGCTCGGTAGCTTTTTCCAGCTTTCTCTTTGCCACCATGATCCTTTTTAAGCAAATGTTTGAGTGCAATGAATATTAAATAAGCAGCCCCGATTGCTTGAATCCACCAGACATGAAACAAAAACGAAATGATAAAGATAGCACCAATCCTAAAGATGAAGGCTAGCATTAGACCGATATTTATCGCCTTTTTTTGCTGGTCTTCAGGCAAATGCTTCGCCATAATCGCTAACACCAAAGCATTATCCGCGGATAATAAGCCCTCTAACAAAATCAAAATAAGTAAAACCCATCCATACTCTAATAACAAAGATAGTTCCATTTTATCCCCCTAGTATGATTACATCATGATAATAGTATAAATTATATTTATACCGGTTTAATACTATTTTGTACTTTTTTTGATAAAAATTTCCATTATAAAGATAAAATAGAAATTCATATAGATGATATACCCCGAACATAGTTAAAATAATCTTGGAAATCGAAAATAAATCCACATAATTAATTTTACTTTCGTATAAGTTTCCCTTAAAGGGCGTCTCCCATGTAATAAAAAAAACACCTTTATCAGGTGTTTTTAGTAAAAGGATATCTAGCTCGGCACATTCCGTTTCACCAATTTCTTTTGCCTGCGATAACCGAAAAATTTTATACCCATATAAGACAAAGTGATGAAGCCAAACAAAATGAACAGTAATAATTGATAATCATTTATTGTATTCATAACGGTTCTGAAATCACCTGGATAAAAATGACCAATACTTAAAAATAGTAAGGTGGATGGCGCAATTCCGACCATTGTAAGTAGTGTATACGTTCGAAGTTTCATATGTGACATTCCTGCTAAAAAAGGAACAAAATTTCCTAAATGAAGCGGGCTTGAAATGGCAACACTCCAAACTCCATTCCTGCTAAAAGACTTCTTTGCCTTTGTTAATTTTTCTCTTTTTGCTTCACTTAACCTGTCTTCTACAGATTTTCCGAATTTATACCCAATAAAATAAGGAATCCAACTCCCTGTCGCATACAAGAAGCTGCCTGCTAATGAAATCCATACCCTCTCGAACCATGTTAAATCTAAAATAAATCCCACTGTAACCATGATGAACGAGCCGATAAAAGGAAGAGCACTTCCTTCAATAAATAAGGAAAATAACACTCCCAATATCCCCCATTCTTTAATTAGGGATAAGATTGATTCAGTCATCCTTCTCCACTCCATTATATTATGTAATCATAGTATAATGGAGTTTTAAATTTGGCTGAAGATACTGAAGTAGTAAGTTCATCTAAGACTTGAGGAGTAGATGACTGTCTAGGATTCAAGGTGATTTATGGATGAATGGTCCCATCCTATTTTCGTAAAACAGTAATAAAACCATCCAAAATAGTATGACGTACTGTAAATCCTTTATATTTATAAAATTCCAAGGCGTTATCATTGCCATTTGAGACATAGATAAAATAATCCTCCACATCATCAAATTGGACCAGCCAATCCATGGACATATCAAAAAGTTTAGATCCAATCCCAAACTGTCTATATTCATCTTTTATATAAATTTGCGATAGACAACCTACATTCTTTTTCCGAACCGATGCTATGTCAAAGAATGTGGCGAAATTATTGGAATAGGCTTCTTTCGGGGAGATATTGGAATACACGTAGGCGATAATTTTCTCACCATCTTTTACAATGACAATGTAATTGCGAATAGCATTTTTTACGGAAGGAACCATCCGAGTGTCAAAATTCATATGGTTAAATAACTCGGGAGTTATATGAGCTTTCGATTTTTGAAAGGTCATAAGTTCATTACATAAATCTCTACAGGTTTCAATTTCTTCATCGGAAATGATTTCATAGATTAAATCCATATTCCCCACTCCTTTTATAAGTCAAATTAAAAGGCACCTATCCTATCTCTTACACCTAGTATTCGTTTTAATTCTTCAAGCATGTGGATTTGATAGGTTGGACTAACATCAGAATAGTTCGGTTTCATTTTTGGATTAAACCAGCATGTATCCAATCCAGCAAGCTCTCCTCCCTTAATATCAGCACTCAACGAATCACCGATAATTAGCGCTTGGTTTACGTCAAAATGAGGAATTCTTGCAAAAACATAATCGAAAAATTCCTTCATAGGCTTTTGGAAACCTGTATCTTCGGAAACGAAGATGCCTTTAAATAATGGATATAAACCTGAAGCATGCAATCGTTTATCCTGTGTCCTAGACACACCGTTAGTGACAATATATAAGTCATATTGTGAATTAAGTTCTGTAATCAGTTCAGAAGCACCGTTCACCAATTGATGTCCTTGTTCTAAGAACGATCGATAGTTTTTTTCTAATAAGGTCCCATCGACTTCTTTTTCGTAGTGGTTGAAAAGGACAGAAAAGCGTGTGTTGACAACCGCGTCCCGACTTAATTCACCTTCTTCAAATCTCCTCCAAAGACCTTGATTTATGCTTTTATACTTCTCTTCCATTTGAGAAGTAAGCGGAATATTCTGTTCCTCGAAAAGGAGTTGTAATGCTAATTTTTCTGCTGCGCCAAAATCTAATAATGTATCATCTACATCAAAAAACAAAGTCTTATATTTTTTCAAAAGTATCTCTCCGTCCCGTGATTACTTTTTTTGCTTGGACACTTTTTAAGCCAGTAGTCATTTTAGTCGAATTAGGTTCCCCGCTCATTTTAAAAATAAGAATACCAGCAACAATGACTAATACACCTATTAATTGTTGAATGGTAAAAGGTACCTTTTCAATTCCCATCCAGCCGAATGTATCAAACAATAATGCAAATCCCAGCTGTGATGAAAGCATAATTGAAATCGCATAGGTTGGACCAAGCAACTTTATACCTTTCACGACACAGGTTACTACTCCAATTCCAATTAAACCACTGAACCAGTACCACATCTTCATATTTTGTAAAAGAAATAGTTGCTTACCTTCGAACAGAAAACCTAAAGTAAATGAGGCGGCAAATCCTAACCCTAATACTAAAGTAGTTGTTGTCCATGAACCAGCGTGTTCCCCTGTTTTACTATTGAATATATTTTGCAGACTGACTAAAGATCCAGCCAGTATAGCAAATAATAGTCCTAGAATCATATCTAATACACTCCAATGTGAAATATTTTAATAGAAGCTCATGAAGGAATGCAAGCTGTAACGAATCCAAGTGCTTCGTTCTTGGCCACCGACTTACCTATTCATATATATTGCCTCCGGCTAACGTTTTTAAGGCTTCTCTGTCCTTAATAAGAATGTATCCTTTACTGCGCTCAACCAGACCATCAGTACAAAACTGCCGAATAACCCGATTTAGGTGGCGATAGCTGGTCCCGATAAGATTGGCAGTATCCGTCAAACTAGTCGTACTCATCTGCCCGGAAAATAATGATTGATTTCCATCTTGGGTAACGGACAATAAATAACTTGCTAAACGAACTTCAACAGGATACATCAAATTGAAGCTCATCGAATTATTCTTCAAATAAAACTTTTCGGTAATAATTTTTAATATAAATTGCAGAAAAGGTGAAAAATCATTCGTGAATTTTTTTAGCAACGTATGCTGTACACCGATCAAATAAACCGATGAAACTGCCTCCACCGTATTAATGGTATCTATCTCCTGCACATATTCAATATCTCCTATAACTTCAATTGGTGTTTTAAAAGATAAAATAAGTGTTTTCCCTTCGGCTGAAGTGGTGTAGATTTTTATTTTGCCTTTCACCAGGACATACAAATACTTGGAAGGTTCACCTTGGGATAAGATAAGTTCCCCTTGTTCGAAATGGTATAGAGACAAATATGGCATGATATCCTCATTAAAAATGGATTCTATTTGATGAGCCTGTAAATAAGACTGCATTAACTGTCGATCTTTTATTTCTTTCATGTTTCCACCTCCGGCATAGCCCATTTCGTTTCATTAAAACCGTAATATCACGACACCCACTATCATCATCGCAATTCCTACGAACTGAGGTAACCTCATCTTTTGCTTTGGGATACCGAACCAGCCCTTACCATCAATTAAAAAGGTCAAACTTAATTGTGCTATTAAAAGGACGGAAATGGATAGGGTAACACCTACGTATTCAATGGATGCGACATTACTAAAAATAATAATTGCTGCAAAAGCACCACTAGTCAAGTATAGGGGTTTTACATTCTTTAACTTTTTCCAATTCTTATCACCTACAAACATCACAACCAGCAAACTTACAAGAAATCCCGTGAATTGTGTAATAGTTGCAGTTTGCCACGTGCCAATATCTTGACTAATACGGGTATTTGCTACACCCTGAAGTGTAATAAAAGCCCCGCCTAAAAATGCAAATAAACTCCCTTTCATTTCTCTTCTCTCCAATTTACCTAGATTTATATTCTAATTAAATGATAAATCGAGAGCTCTCTGTTAGGACATATGTCCTCAATTATTAAAATGAATCTTTTTCTTAAGGCTTTGTTTAAGACAGATGATGATTTATTTCATTCCATTTTCTTTCTAAACCTTTTATCTATCCAATACCCTTTAAGTGCAGTTTTTGAAGTGTTATGTTGCCTATTTCAAACACATAAAACATATATTAGCAGAGACTGTTTCTTTTAAGGGAGGATATTATGGACGATCCAAAACAATACGTTGTGAAGCCTTATTTGGTAACACGCAGGTTGCAGCCTGAGAATCAGGAAACACCTATTCAATTTATAGAGAATGATATAATCCATAACTCTTTATTTTATCGGCGCAATCACTTTTCGTACCCAAAGCTTACTTATTCCAACTATTTTCTTCCTATAAATGGTTTAGTAACTACCCCCTTACTGCTTTCCATGCAAAATATCCTTCAGTTACCATCGAAAACTTTAGAGGTTGTCCTTGAATGTTCGGGGAATAAGCGCAGCCTATTTGAGCCTAAAGTGTTTGGCGAACAATGGGAAAAGGGTGCAATCAGCCAAGGCGTTTGGAAAGGAGTTCCCTTAGTGACCCTGCTCGAATTTTCAGGAATAATGGAAGGGGCAAAAGAAGTGGTTGTGGAAGGATATGATGTTGGAATAAGAACGGACTTGGATAAGAGTTTCTCATATACTAGGAGTTTACCATTAGAGAAGGCCTTACATCCTGATACGATTATCGCTTATAAATTTAACAACCAACCATTATCCTTTAAACATGGATTTCCTTTTAGATTAATCGTTCCACAATGGTATGGTATGGCGTCTGTCAAATGGATTAAACAAATTAGTGTGATTGGTTCTCATTTTACTGGACCTTTCCAGGACACTGATTATATGTATTATCCAAATCAGAATAATGACAATGATGCTCACCCTGTCTCCACCATGAACGTTAATACGACGATTCAAAAACCGTTAGATATGGCTAGGTTAAATTCTGGTAAACATGTTATAAAAGGCATTGCCTGGACAGGTAAAGGCTACATAAAAAAGGTAGAAATCAGTACGGATAATGGAAGTACATGGTCCAACGCGAAAGTACGTGAACCAATTTCCGGCTACAAATGGGCTTGTTGGTCTTATGAATGGAGTGCAGCAGAAAAAGGCATTTATACCATTAAGTCAAAAGCAACAGATTCTTATGGTCAAACTCAGCCCATCAAACCATATTGGAATAGAAAAGGTTATGGATATAATGCTATCGATCAAATAAAAGTAAAGATTGAATAATAATAAAGAGCAGGAAATGAATTTCTGCTCTTCTCTCCTTTTATAAACAATTATTTAAGGTAGAAAGTATGATTTCATTCGTAAGGTTACTGGATAATGGTGGTGAAATGTGACCGAAAAGAAAGCCTGACCAAAAAACGATGGCGTGATTCGAAGGTATTCTGGAATATTGTCGCAATGTGCGTGATTCAATCGAAGGGCAATAAATTTGTAATTAATTGGTTTAATATGATCTGAGTTGGTTTCCTATTACATATGTTTTTCTATTTTTTTCTTATAAAAAATTAAGAGAGAGTTTGGAAGTCTCCAAACTCTTTCTCAAATTTTAATGGTCTCTCAATATATCATCAACAGTCATTTTCATTGAATAAATGACTGTTTTTTTATAGTGGGCAGCTAAAAGCAGGACTCGAATTTGTTGCGAGCGGGATAATTGTTTGAAACGAGGCTCTTGTTTTAAAAAGGAGCGTACGATTGCCCAGCTTGATGGCATTAACGGAAAATCATCCAGCGGTTGTTTTCTGCGAAAGCGATGAAACCAAGATAAGGTTCCAGAAGGTGTACTTTTATCAACGATACAAGGAGCATAAATACTTTTCGTATGCTTTCGAAGGGATTCATACCGCTCCTGTCCGCTTATGATTGTATAGCTGTTATCCTTCCGGTTTTTTCTGACAACCAATACAAACATACAGTCCCACATCAATCTCTGAAGTCTTTTAATATGTTCAGTTACTTTCAATGATACGTCAGGTTTAATTTTGTTCAGGGGTATATATTGAATAGTAAATTTCACAAACATCCCCTCCTGTTCGTATAATTCTTACCTTAACTGTGTATTCACAACAGGTTTGGATAAATATTTAATTTTTCATGACTATTTGCCTTTAGCATTATATGTATGAACTAGGCACAAGTGACCTACAAACAATTTTTCATATCATTTCATATCTGCCTCTCTTCAATTGTTGTATAACATGATATTATCTGTTATATATCACAATCACCCTTCACCTATATGATAAAACCAACTGCATACGGGTTCCTACTTCTGATTTCAAAAATCTGTTGTAATTGTTTTGGTGTCCTGTTACAATTAAAATAATTTAATTTATAGAATATTTATAATATTCTATATTAAACTCCATTTCACAGATAGGAGGAAAATACTTGTCAAAATTGCCAAAAACAAATGAATTAGGTTTTTTTGAAATCCGCCTTGAGTCTATTGGCGGGTTAGGAGCAAATCTGGCTGGAAAAATGCTTTCTGAGGATGGAGTTGTTGGAAACGGACTCAATGGAGTTGGTTTTTCATCATACGGTTCAGAGAAAAAGGGTTCACCAGTAAAAGCACATATTCGTTTTTGCGAGCCAGAAACAAACATTCGAGACACCACACCAATAGAACGCCCTCATGTTGTCGGCATTTTCCATGATGCCCTGTTTAAAACCATCGACTGCACTAGCGGGATCTATCCTGACAGCACGATCCTAGTAAACTCACAAAAATCCCCTGATGAACTTAAAAATCTCATGAAAATTGCTGGTGGGACCATTGCCATCATTGATGCCACTGGTATCGCGTTAGAAGAACAAACAAAAGCGAACACGGCTATGCTGGGTGCGCTTTATCGAATTTTGGACTTTTTAGACCCAGAATCAATGAAACAAACAATACGACGGACCTTTGAAAAAAAATATCCACATCTGGTTGATCCAAATATTCGTACATTCGACCGTGGATTTAATGAAGTAGCATTTAAAACCTATCTTCCTGAAGATGGAGTTGAACCGAAACCTTTTTCAAGACCAGAACCCGTTCTTGGTTATGAAACTCAGGCCATTGGCGGTATGATCATAAATCCAGGTAACAGCATGTTAAAAGATTTAAGTATTTCACGCGCCGGTATGCTCCCTCATTTTCATGAGGAGAAATGTATCAATTGCGCTGCATGTGATACAGCCTGCCCCGATTTTTGCTTTGTTTGGGAGGAAAAGCCAGACAAAAAAGGTCGTCCGCAAATGTTTCTCAGTGGCATTGACTACCAATATTGCAAAGGCTGTTTGAAATGTGTAACCGCCTGTCCAGTGGAAGCGCTATCAGGAGAACGTGAATATAATGACGGCTATGCGGACAAAAACCGTGTGCCTCAACTTTTTGATTTAGTCACTCAAAACTAAGGAAAGGACGGGATGTTTATGTCCATTGAAATAAACCAAGAAAATCTTAAAACCGAACTTGGGACAGTTGAGCAAAGTTTTGTATTTGAATCAGGTAATGAAATGGCTGCCTATGCTGCCCACCAAATTAATTATCATGTAATGGGATACTTCCCTATTTCCCCATCAACAGAGGTAGCACAATTCCTGGATGGAATGAAATCTCGAGGTGAACATGATATCGTATTAATTCCGGCAGATGGTGAACATGGTTCTGCAGGGATTTGCTACGGGGCGTCAACTGGTGGCGGCCGTGTTTTTAACGCTACTAGCGCTAATGGATTCCTTTATATGTTAGAGCAGCTTCCTGTTCAATCTGGAACCCGGTTCCCGATGGTATTAAATTTAGTCAACCGCTCTGTTTCAGGTCCATTAAATATCCATGGTGATCATTCTGATTTATATTTTGGGTTGAATACTGGATGGCCAATCTTGATGGCCCGTGATCCTCAAATTGTTTATGATATGAACATTATTGCTATTAAACTAGCAGAAGATCCATCAGTCAGGCTGCCAGTTATCGTTTCTTTTGACGGGTACTTTACTTCCCACCAAAAACGTCGTGTTCAGGTGATTAAAAATAGAAGTGATGTCCAAAAATTTATCGGTGAGCCGCCAAGGAACTTCCCTCATGCTTTAGACCGTGAGAATCCAGTTACCATAGGTCCATATATGAATGAACCTGACTATATTAATAACTGCTATCAACAATCTGAAGCGATGTACAATGCCGAGGCAGTTTTCGAACGAATTTCGAAAGAATATGCGCAAATTACCGGACGTGAGTATCCGATCCTTGATTTATATCGGATGGAGGACGCCGAGGTGGCAGTATTTATGTTGAATTCTGCTGCTGAGGTTTGTAAAGACGTGGTCGACCGCCTCCGCTCAAAAGGAATCAAAGCGGGCGTCATTTCACCGAATATGATACGGCCCTTCCCTCAAAAACAAATAGCGGAAGCTTTGAAAAACGTAAAAGCTGTGACAGTTGGTGACCGTGCTGATTCTTACGGGGCACATGGCGGGAACATGGCCCTTGAATTAAGAGCTGCACTACAAACGGTGGGAAATGCGCATACAAAGGTTATTAACCGAATTTACGGATTGGGCGGAAAAGACTTTTATGCAGACGATGCTGAACACTTTTTCGAGTTAGCTGTAGAAGCTGCCGAAAAAGGATTTGCAGAAAAGCCGTTTGACTATTTCGGGCATAATCCTGGTAAGGCTGAGTTTGCTCCTAAACGTGTTCTGAATCCAATGAAAAAAGAAGACTTAAATACCGGTCTAATCACTGTAACTCCTGATGAAAAAACGGGCGAACTCAAAGTGAAAATCCCGCCAATGCGGAGTTTAACGAAGAAGCCAAAGCGCCTTGCATCTGGTCATGGGGCATGTCCAGGCTGCGGCATCTTTTCTGGGTTGGAATTGTTCTTTAAAGGTATTGAAGGTGATATCGTTGCATTATTCCACACTGGATGTGCAATGGTTGTAACCACTGGTTTCCCATATAGCTCTCATAAAGCCACCTACATTCATAACCTTTTCCAAAATGGTTCTGCTACCCTTTCAGGTCTAGTAGAAATGTTCCATGAAAGAAAGAGACGTGGTGAGTTAGCTGAACTTGGTTTGAGTGATGACTTTACTTTTGTAATGGTGACTGGTGACGGTGGTATGGACATTGGTATGGGTCCTGCGATTGGAACGGCATTAAGAAACCATAAAATGATTATCCTTGAGTATGATAATGAAGGATATATGAATACAGGCAGCCAGCTGTCCTACTCTACTCCAATGGGTCATATGACAAGTACATCCAATATTGGAGGATTCCAAAACGGAAAGCCGTTCCATCATAAAGATACTGCTCAAATTATGGCGGCTACTCATATTCCATATGTATTTACCGGTACTGAAGCTTTTGATAGGGATCTATTAAAGAAAGCGGCAAAGGCACAGTGGTATGCCAATAATGAAGGTTTGGTATATGGCAAAATCTTAATTACCTGTCCATTGAATTGGAAATCAAAGGATGAGTTAGGACAGACAATTGTAGAGGCAGCTGTTAACTCATGCTTCTTCCCTCTTTATGAGGTTGAGCATGGAATTACCACGGTTACCTATAATCCTGAGGAGAAAAATAAACGGTTAGCTGTATCCGAATGGCTGAAGCTGATGGGTAAAACGAAACATTTGCTCAATGAAAACAGCAAAGACATGCTGGAGATGTTTGATAAAGAGGTTGATCGCCGTTGGAATATGCTTAAGGCGAAGCATGAAAGTCCTTATCTATAAAAAAGATCCCAAGTGATGGCAAGTCACTTGGGATTTTTTATCTAAAATGCTCCAAAGATAATATACTTGTCACTCCCCTTTTTGATACAGGCAAAGTTCTTTGGTTCCCGTTATACCTGGTTATTATCCTTTAGGGGAATCAAAAGTCCGTTTTGGTTCCCGTAACACCTGGTTTTTATCCTTTAAGGGGATCAAAAGTCCGCTTTGATTCCCGGTCAACGTGCTTTTTATCCTTAATGGGAATTAAAACACTACTCTGTAATTAGAGTTACTGAGACTATATGTCTAATTAACCCTTACATTCCCTTGTTTCTTATTATTCATCTTAATAACAAGATATAGTGTCGATAAAACAACCATTAACGTGGTACTTACATAAAGAACCTCCGCCCATATTGTTTGTGAATCCGTTCCAAGGAATAATCCATGAATCGCAGAAAGCACCCAAAGCGGAAAAACTAGATAATGCGTTTTTTTCCATAATGAACGTCCAAATGCTTTCATGAAATCAGATGTAAAAATAACAATTATTAATAGATAAGTTGCTATTGTACCAATCCCCGTTAAGATTGGGTCATTGGCAGAAGTGAACGGTATGAGAATGGACTTTAACGTATAAGGCTGATACGTATCATACAAAAGTAAACAAGCATGTACGCCGATAAATAATAATGCCACCTGACCAATTATTTGGTGAAAAGCGAGAATGTTACCCTTTTTGCGTGGAATATGTCGATAGATTCCCGCCAGTAATGACAATGTCAGCAAAAAATAACCAGCCAAACCGGTGACCCTAATGATGATCCATATCCAATTCATTGTGCTACCTCCAGTCTTTCATATAGTCCTTTATCACCACCAATGGCGATTTGATTATTTTCAAAATAAATAAAATAAGCAATCTTAGGAAACCTCACCGATAGCAATGCTTTTGCCTCCTCAAAGGGAAGGATGCAAAAGAGTTTTGCAGCCGTTTCTGCCTCCATTACGTTGTCAGCAATAACGCTTGCTTGTAAAACTCCATTCTGAGCGGGTTCACCTGTTCGGCCATTTAAAATGTGGTGATAGGAGGATTGGTCCTTCTCCCACTTCCGATAATTTTTACCAGAAGTCGCCAATGCACAATCCTTAATGACAAACCTCATCATATCTTTTCCCATTAAAATCGGATGTTCAATGCCAACTTCGTAAGATCCAATTACTGTTAAATCCCCTCCTGCATTGATCAGAGCATTATTAGAACGTTTTTGAAGAAGCTGTTTTTTTACTTGGTCAATAATATAACCTTTTCCAAATCCGCCAAAATCAAAGGAGAAGTCCCGCTTCTTAATCAACCACTTTTCCGATAATCGTTCAATCGGTTCCTCTCTAAATTCTTTTATAGCGAACTCCCCTTCTTCGAAAATAGGTTCGTAATTCTCATGGAAAGAAGAAGTATAGCCAATCTCTCTCATGTAATCACCCATGAATGGATGAACATAATAGTCGGTCTTCCTTGTTAGTGTCAGCGATTGGTCAAGCAGATTAGCAAATGTGTCATCTAACAGAATCGGAACATTTTGTGCCCTGCTGTTCAGGTAGGAAAGATAATTGTCAGGAATAAATCTGCTTGTAGTTTGCTCAAATTCACGAATCATTTGTTTGATTTCTAATTGAACTTCCCTGTCCATTCCGTCTAACTTAATCGTGCAATTCATTGCTCTAAATTCTGTCCTATTCATCGTGTTGCACCTGAACTTCCATTTCCTTGTTCAAACCCGCTGCTTGGAGCCTGTTGGAATTGATCCTGTCCCCAAGAAGATCCTTGGTCAGGTGAACTTTGGCTAATGCTGCCTTCATCATTAGAAGCAGATGGTACAGAAGCTTGTTCACTATCACCTTGCGGATGATTCCCACGAGAAAAACGGTCTTGCTGTTCTTGAGTTTGATTATATGCTGTTGAGTTCTCTTGATTAGTATTATTTTCAGCTGTGCTATTCGTTGTACTTGAGGGATTTTGATTATTCAATACCAATCCCCCGAAGCCTAATGCCGTTGCTGTACTTACTGCAATTATCGTCCATTTTACTTTTTTGTCCATTTCTAAAATTCCTCCAATACATCTTGAATTTAATATAGTTGCAACGTGATTTCCGCTTCTTATGCTCTTACTATAAACACGGTTGGTGAAAACTTAGTGAAATTACACATTTAAAAACAAGACTGTGTTAAATTTGGCTGTTGATTTGCGCTCCAGGCGCTATGCTTTCCGCGGGCTCGCTAGTGAGCCTCCTCGGTCGTACGACCTGCGGGGTCTCACTAAGCTCGTTCATCCCGCAGGAGTCAAGCGCCCTCCGCTCCAATCAACAGGTTCTAAAATCAACAGTCTCCTTTAACACAGCCAAAAACAAAAAAGCATATATCGGAATTCCGATATATGCTTTTACAATTTATTTTTCAATTTGGATTGGTCACTTTGTTTACATAACTTCATTACGCTTCTTTAAATAACGATACAAAATAATACTAAAAACAGAACATAAAACCCCGCAGACGCCAATAAAAATAAATCCTGCCTGAAATCCTCTCATTAGCCCGATTTCAGCTCCCAGAAGACTTGTGAACCATCTTTTAAAAAACTCAATGAGCGCTCCTAAGAATAAATTGCTAATAACCACCACGATACCCATAATGGTTACGGTCACGGTAATCGCAGCGTCGATTCCATTAGGATATCTTTTAGCAAGCAGCGCCATTACAGTTGGATAGACGGGTGCAATCCCAAATCCAGCCGCCGCATATAACCATACACCTGATGGTCCGAATAATGTAGCCAAAATGGTCGTAATTCCAGCAAGACCGGAAAAAACAATGATAGAAATCATAAATCCAATTTTATCGGTTACAAATCCCAGAAGTAACCTTCCTACCATAAAACAGAGAAAAAAGATTGATAACATACCAGAGGCTTCTGTTGAACTCCATTGAAAAGATCTCTCTAGAAAGTTAACAAGCCAGCCAGCAATTGAAAGCTCCACGATAACACCAAAAGAAAGAATGATAATAATGAACCATGCTACCCGATCCTTTAAGAACATCTTAATAGGCAGGCGTTCGTGAGAGGTTGTTTTATCAACTGGAAGTGTACTGAAAAATGCTGGGATCATAGGGATGATACATAATGAAAGCATGATTAAATACATTCCCTGCCAGCCTAGCTCACTACCCCCCAAAAATGTCACGCCCATTAAGCCCGCAGCCATCAAAGGAGCAGCCGTAGAACTAAGTCCATAAAAGAAATGAGATAGGTTCATCATAAAGCCAGTATTTTTTGTAAAAATTCTTGCAGCCAAAATCGCCAACGCAATTTCTAACATCCCATTTCCTAAATACATAACGAAATAGGAAACGGAAAAGATTGCAAAGTTACTTGAAAAATAAATAAATACTCCAGATAACGCCATCACACCAAATGCTATCAGACTCGTAAGCTTAATGCCGACTTTAGATGAAAATACGCCAGTAAAGCTGCAAGCGATTAAAAAACCAATCGAATTAATGGCTAATAGAAAACCAACCTGCAGCTCATCGATCCCATAATCGATTTGCATTTGTGGAATCGCAGGTCCCTTGATATTCTCTGATAACCCAAATACAAGGTATCCTAGAAAAATCACAAAAAATGAAAGTGGTATGTATTTCTTTACCGGTTGTGTTTGTGGCAATGTTTGCATAGTATATTTCCCTTCACTTGATTCTTAATACCACTTACCTTCTGAAATGACAATAACACGTCCGCCGACTTGGATTAGATAGTGGTCATCACTCTTTTTGGCATTTATTTTTAGTAACGATGGTCTGCCAATAAAAGCCCCTTGTTCGACACGATAGTTTATTTCGTTAGAATTAAAAAAGTTATGTTCCAATAAATATGCTGCTAAATTTCCATTAGCACTTCCTGTTGCTGGATCTTCTAGATATCCCGGTATTGGCATGAATAATCTTACATTTAAATCGTTTTCTGGGTTTGCAGTTTCAGTTGCAAAGACCAGTAAATTAATATCTCCCTTATCCTTCAATAGGTCTGCATAGGCTCGATGATTAATTTTACATCGACTTACAGCATCCAATGAATTCAAATGGACTATTACACTTGGTAATCCAGTTGACACGACTTGTAGCGGAAAATTAGTATTGATATCTTCTCGATTTATTTGTAGTACTGCTGCAATTCTATCAATCTCCACATTAGCGCCAAATTCAGGTTGGTTTTGGGTCATCCAGGCGTATTGATCTTCAAAAACAACTGGTATTTGCCCAACAGGCAGATTTAGTTTAATTTCACTACCTTCTGACCGGTCAAATAAGAATTTAATAATATAAGCAGTTCCGAGGGTTGGATGTCCTGCAAAAGGTAATTCTGAATCAGGAGAGAATATTTTAACATCATAACCACCATTATCCTGTAAGCCCGACATAATAAAGGTTGTTTCCGAAAAATTCATTTCTCTGGCAATTTTTTGCAATTCGTTTTTTTCCATTTTTCTCTCTGGAATGAAAACTGCCAATTGATTTCCCTCATATTTGTTTTCGGCAAACACATCCACAATATAATACTTCATCTTAATTTCCTCCTTACTTTACTTAATTAACAACAATAGTCATATGGATGAAGAGGAGGATTTGCAGGAAGCAGCCATTTTGTAGCAAACAATGGGTCCTTCCAATGCCAAGCTCCTAGTGCCGCAGCACACGCATCAATTGTATGACTTTCTTCTGCTATAAATGCAGGCAGCTCTATTAATTGTTGCTCTCCCAGCCATTTTTTTATAAAAATTCTCGAAGTTATTTCTTGCTTATAGCTCAATACATGTCCTAAGTCTTTTTGAGAAATTCTTGATCCTATAACGGCACCAGGATGTACTTCCACAATGGATATAGGGTTTTTACTCAGGAGATTTTCTATTTCTCTAGTAAGCTTAATTCCTCTCAATGTTAAATAGACCATTCGATTAAATGTAGGAGGCATGATGGAGCCAGGCTTCATCCCTAGAGAAAGAATAAACTGTCTCAGTTGTTTATCACCGTGCCTGTCCCCTCCGCCATCCTCGTAAGACAAAGGAGCATCCATACCAATAACAACTTCATCTATTTGACTTTGAGTCTGGATTTCCTCCAAAATTTCTAGGTCTCGAATATTTTTCTTTAGTTTGAGAAACTTTAATTCACCATCTAGCAATTCAAAGACCGCCATAACCGTATCTTTATGATTACTAGGTCCCGATAAATCAATGCCTATCACTCTCATTAACAATCCCGCTTTCAGCTCATTTATATATTTTTATAATAAATAACAGTGGTATCTAATTCACCTGTTTGAGACAGAGCAAAGTTCGGAATTTTCCCGGCGGGAATAAAACCAATTGATTCATAGAGATGATTTGAGGGATCCCCTTCTCTTGTATCAAGGACAAGTAACGTTCTTCCTTCACTTACAGCTCGCTCCTCCGCAACTTTCATCAATGCACGAGCTACCCCTTTGCGTCTAGCATTGGGTCCTGTCATTAGCTTTGCAATTTCAGCTCGATGGAGACCGTTCTGCTTGGTACATAAATGAACTTGAATGGTTCCAACAATTTCATTATTTAGTTTCGCAATAAATAAAAGGACATCTGGATTTAATACAGTTTGCCAATATTGTCTCGCAGCTGATAGCTTCATAGGCGGTAAAAACCCAATGGACGCACCGTCGTCTACCACTTGTACCAAAAGTTCAGAAAGTGTTCCTATATAGATCTCAATGTCTTTAACTTCTTCAATTTTTAGCACATTAAACACCTCTATCTGTAGAATTTGAAGATATATCAGTAAGTATGCAGATATCGATTGTATTCTCAAAATAGTGTTAATATAAAGATGATTATACTTTGGAAATAAGGTGATGCCAATGATTTCTAAAAACGAATCTCATAATCAACTAAGAAGAACTTATTTTATAGCTGTTGTGATCTCAATTGTTCTGGGACTGGCATCCAGAAAATTCTGCCATCTATTATTCTCTACTTTAGCAGAGAATGCTGGAGATGTCCTATGGGCAATGATGGTCTATTTCGGATTCCGGTTCTTCCTTTTGAAAAAAAGCATGGTGACAGCCATGTTTCTTAGTTTTTTGTTTAGTTTCGGTATCGAATTCAGTCAGTTGTATCAAGAAGAATGGATTAATCAGATTCGAGGAACTCTGCTGGGAGCGTTGATATTAGGGAAAGGATTCCTTACTGTGGATTTAATTCGCTATACAACAGGAATTGTCATTGCCTCTAGCTTTGATTGGTTAACAATTATAAAAAAACAGAATAACAAATAAATTAATGTTCTTCTGTTTTTCACACCTTCTACTCGATTTTTTGAAAATAAAAAAGGTTGCGTGCAGCAACCTTAACTTCAGGATAATAGTTTTTTCTTAAGCGTATTTTATGCCTGCAAGTTTGATATTACTAATATCACTAGACCCACATGGTGTTACGGCATAAGTCATTTCACATTTGGGGCAATTCATAACAACAGTTTCTAACGTAAATGTTTCGCCACACTCACAGCTAATTTCGTGCGCCACTGCAGGTGCAAAGTTTTCTTTCCCTTTACTTTTAACATGATCAACGATATCTTTTCCATCTCTAATATGTGATGAACAACCACAGCTCATTTTGTAACCCTCCATAAAAATAGTACTTTGTGAATAAGGATAGCATAGAAATAGTGACATCAAGCCGTTTAAATTCAAACAGATTATGAATTTTATCAATCTCAGAATATAAAAAAAGAAGACTTCTCAACTAGATGTCTTCTTTGGAATGCAAATTAATTTAGGTTTAATGTACTCGAATTATTTCAAAAACATCTTCATCATGATGAACTCTTGTATGCTTGGATTCAATCCGTTCAAACTCTTCTATCTCTTCATTATACATTGACTCGCCAAACCACCAATTTTTGAATTCAAGAAAAAGTTCTGTAAACATCTTGATTTCCTCCAGTTAAGGTTAATGGATTTCTTATATTCTTATTATACATGTGAATCTATTCACATTAAAGCGCTTACAAAATAGGCGGAATAGGAAAATAATAGAGAATAATTAGAAAATAAAAGACCCCACTAATAAAAATAAGACTCAAAAAATTGAGTCCCCTCACACTATTTTGTATGGTTATTAACTGCAGCTACAGCCTCGATTTCCACTAACTGATTAGTATAGCCTAATATAGTTACCCCTGATAAGGTGCTCGGGACATCATGGTTACCGAATTCTCTTCTGATTGTTTGCCATGTTGTGACCAAGTCAGCCCGGTTTTGACTTGCCACGAGAATTCTTGTATAAACGATATCTTCTAAAGTAGCACCACATTCTTTTAATGCCGCTTTCAAATTCTCCACACAAAGGTTAGCCTGTATCTCATAATCACTTGATGCAGGTACGATTCCCTCTTTCGTTAGTGGGCAGGCTCCCGCTAAAAATAATAAATCCATTCCCGCTGGAACCCGACTAGCATATGCATAATCAACTTGAGCTAAATGGTTAGAATGAATGAGCGATATCTTCTTGTTCATTGCTTTCGACTACCTCCTCCTAAATATTCCATATAAGTTTAATTTTATCAGATAACATTAACTATTTTCATCATAATAACTACTTTTTCTTTTCTATTAATTGTAACTAACAGCATTTATACTAGTGAATTTAAGTATTGAAAAACCTCTAAGCGGAATATCTATTTACCTATAAGTTTATTATTTTTATAGATATTTCTGAGTAGTAAATACATTTATAGGGGGCATTTATGAAAGCGATAGTATATAAAAAATATGGTCCACCTGATGTTCTTGAAGTTACAGAAGTTGAAAAACCGATTCCTAAGGATAATGAAATATTGGTAAAAGTTCATGCCTCTTCCGTGAATTTTGGAAACCTCGTCCTTTTAAAAGGAGAACCTTTCTTAGCAAGATTTGCATTCGGACTTTTTAAACCAAGGTACTCTATACCTGGAGGAGATATTGCTGGCACGGTAGAAGCAGTGGGGAAAGATGTTACCCAATTTCAACCAGGTGATGACGTATTCGGAGATCTATCAGGATGTGGTTGGGGTGGTTATGCGGAATATGCAGCTGTACCAGAAAATACAGTAGCTTTAAAACCAGCCAACCTTTCCTTCGAGGAAGCTGCGGCAGTTCCAATGGCAGCTGTGACCGCCTTACAGAGTCTGCGGGATAAGGGCAGGATTCAAGCGGGACAGAAGGTATTGATTAATGGTGCCTCTGGGGGTGTTGGCACATTCGCAGTACAGATTGCCAAATCCTTTGGAGCAGAGGTAACTGGAGTGTGTAGTACGAGAAATGTAGATATTTTGCAAACGCTTGGGGCCGATCATGTCATTGATTATTCAAAGCAAAAGTTTACCGAAAACAATCAGAGTTATGATTTAATTCTTGGTGTTAATGGTCACCAACCTCTTTCAGATTATAAGAGTGCATTAAAACCAAATGGTATTTTTGTTCATGTTGGAGGTTCCGGGGCACAAATGTTCCAAGCTATGACCGTGGGAGCATGGATATCAAAGACTTCGGGTAAAAATATGGGCACCTTCTTACAAAGAGCCAATCAAAATGATCTCGTATTCTTGAAAGAGCTTCTGGAAACCGGCAAAGTTAAACCTGTTATTGATCGACAATATAAGCTAAGTGACGTACGCGAAGCATTCAAATACTTTGAACATGGTCACGCACAAGGGAAAGTTGTTATTACAATATGAATTAAATAATGAATATTCTATGGCACCCAACAAAAGTTTGTATTAAGTTATTTTCATACTAGACTTTCACTGTTATAATAGACGCCATATTGTATTTTAGGGGTGTCTAACGTGATAAGATCTGCACAAGAAAAGGATTTACAGGACATTTTAGATATATATAATGATGCTGTCCTTCATACTACTGCTGTATATACCTATAAAGCACAAACACTTGAAAGTCGAAGAATTTGGTTTAAACAAAAAATGGATGAAGGTTATCCTGTTATCGTATATGAGTTAGATAATAAGGTAGTTGGTTTTGCAACTTTTGGTCCCTTTAGACCGTGGCCCGCTTACAAATATTCTATCGAACATTCTATCTATGTAGATAACAATTATCGAAGAAAAGGAATTGCTACTTCTTTATTAAAAGAAATAATTTCCATTGCAAATGAACGAGAGTATAAGACCTTAATTGCAGGAATTGATGCAGCAAATGAAAAAAGCATTGCCATGCATGAGAAGTTTGGCTTCGTCCATTCAGGGACAATTAAAAATGCAGGCTATAAATTCGAAACATGGCTGGATTTGGCTTTTTATCAATTAGACCTAAACGGCCCTAAATATCCTGAAGAAGGTTAAAAATTGAGAACCCCCTTAGCAAATGCTTTGGGGGTTACGTTCATTGTTTCAGATGTCTAACTTCATTAGTATGAATCCACCTTACAATTTCAGCACTTACTTCCTCTGGTTGGTCCCATTGTATAATATGACCGGCATCATCTATTGAAATGATTGCAACGTTTTTTATATCCTTCCTTAATTGAGCAATTCCTTTTTCCCTTCCAACTCTATATCGTAACTTTTCATTAGAAACTCTCCCTTTAGATTTTCCCTCTTTTTCTAAAGACTATTTCAACAAATAGAGAAGGAATCCTTCTTAGTTTACTGAAACCTTCATTTCACTTATGTTGATATATGTATTGGATATTCCAATCAGGAAATAGTAAAAGTAAATAACTAGTACTACAATAATTGGATAATAGTGAGGTATCAGCATGGCTAAGAAAAAAGACAAATTTGCGGTTTATTTGGGAAATATCGCTTCAAATTTAAAGGAAAGTGCCAATTATTTTGCGGAATATAAATTAAAGAATGTTAGCGACCTTAAGATTTTTTCAGAAAAAATGAAGGAGTACGAATCAAAGGGCGATACCATGGTTCATGAAGTGTTTAAGGATTTACATAATGCTTTTATTACTTTTATTGAACGTGAGGATATTTTAACTCTTACGATGAGTATGGACGATGTTTTAGATGGCTTAGAGCATACAGCCGCTCTATTTGAAATGTATTCGATAGTAAATGCAGATGATTATATGCTTAGGTTTGTTGACGCAATTAGAAGTTGTGCATCTGAAATTGAAACAGCAATTGAAATTCTGGGAACAAAGAAATTACAGGACATGAGAGAACATGCAATAAAAATCAAAGATTTAGAATCCAAATGTGATGGAATCTTAAGGGAATCGATAAAAAGTCTTTTTGTAAATGAAAAAGACCCGATCCGTATCATTCAATATAAGGAAATCTATGAAGAACTAGAAAACATTGCAGACTTCTGTCAGTCCGTAGCCAATACATTAGAAACCATTATCATGAAAAATGCTTAACAATATGGGTAGTTATAATTTAAACTGCAGGCCTACTTCATATAATGCTGACCTAAGTTTAGGTAAAGAAGCAGGTCCCATTCCGTGCAATTTCAAAACTTCTTTTTCACTATAGGTTGATAGTTCCTGTAATGATGTGATCCCATTGTTCTCCAATGCCCGTCTTGCTGGTGCGGAGAGCTGTGAAAGAAATCCGCTTATGGGTTTCCGTTCTTGCTCACAAGTCGGACAGGTTGGACAATCACTACTTTTATGATACTTGTGTCCATTGGGGCAAGTTCTTACATACTTTTCTGAAAAAGTCATTTCAATAGTCACCTCTAAATAAAAAGACTGGAATTATTCTTAATCATACTATATTTATCCCATTTTAAATAAATAAAGTCCGCTAAATTGTTTATTTGAGTCACTGTCTTTTTTTATTAATATTCGGTTTTAGTGTCAATCTCTAGGCGAATATCATAAGATGTATTCTTCCCAGAAATAAGGAGGTATTTCAAATGAGTAATGAATATGAAGTTGGGTTTGGGTTTCATTTAATTGTTGTGCTATTTATCCTGTTAATAATAATTTGGTGCGCATGTTGATAATTGTTTCTTGTAATAATTTGTTAGCTGTATAAAATGAAAACTCGCCAAATAGCAAAAAGTCCATTAGGCTGGAGTTTACTATTGGCGAGTTATTTCTTAGTTATATCAATCAAATGATCCCATTGTTTGGAATAGTTTACTAGATTGTGGAGATACATAAATGGTTCTGCTTAAAAGGCCGCATTTATTGCAGCCAAATCCTACAAAGTTTTATCTGCTGGTATTCACATTATTAATTTCTATTACAAGAGTTTGTAAGGCGTCACCATTATAAGATTCTTTCATGTTTTTCTGGTACATTTCCCTGTTTTTATAGACAGTATTTAAATTTTCCATCAACGTTTTACTAGTGAGGTTTTCTTCCTCTAGGGTAAGTGAATAGCCTTTATTTTGGAAAACTTTCGCATTTAAAATTTGGTCCCCTCTGCTCTGATTTAAACCTAGTGGGATAATAAGCATTGGTATATTTAAGGCAAGAAATTCAAAAATGGCATTTGAGCCACCCCTAGTAATTACGATATCCGTAGCAGCTAAAATGTCTGATAACTCATCATAAACATATTCATATTGCTTATACTTTGGTCGGTTAAACAAATGAGGATCCATGTTATTTTTCCCGCAAATATGAACAATCTGGTAATGTAAAGTTAGTTGTTCTAGCGTTTCTCGGACAACCTCATTTATTTTTTTTGCTCCTAAACTTCCACCCATTATCGTTAAAATTGGAGTATGCTTATCAAATCCAAGTAACTTTCTCCCCTTTTCTGTGGACCCGTTCATTATTTCTTTTCTAATCGGAGAACCGATGACGGTTGTTTTATGCTCAGGGAAGAATTTTTTTGTTTCTTCAAACGAAGTAAAAATCTTTGTTGAAAATCTTTGAGAAATTTTATTCGCTAATCCTGGTGTCAAATCACTTTCATGTATAAAAATAGGGATTCTTAAGGACTTTGCCGCTAAAATAACAGGCACTGAAACAAATCCACCTTTAGAAAAGATTAAATCGGGTTTCAATTGTTTTAGAATCCTTCTTGCTTCAAAACATCCTTTTACTACTCGAAATATATCCACGAAATTCTCAAAGTCTATATATCTTCTAAGTTTCCCACTGTTTATACCAAAGTAAGGAATGTTTATTTTTTGAATTAATTCTTTTTCAATTCCTTTTTTAGAGCCAATATAGAAAACATCCCAATCGTTGCTAAGCTCATTAATAATAGCTATATTTGGCGTTACATGCCCTGCTGAACCCCCGCCGGTAAATACAATTTTCTTGATCGCCATATATCCTCCCGTTTTTTTGCAGTAATATGTAGTACCCATTATACGCTACCTATGTTTGTAAATTCTTCTTTTTCTTCTTAGAATAACTCCCCTATAAATTAAAAGATAATTAAATTGATATCCATGGTTTTCTCCAGAAAAAATAAGTATTCTTAATTTCTAATTCGAAATGATTCCTAAAATCATTTACAGAATCATAATTTAATAATATAATACAAAACGTAATAACTACGATTTACACAAAATAAATATTTGATTGGAGTTTAGAAATGAAAATAACTAAATTTATTTTTTCAACCATTATGATTTCTGTTCTATTGTTAACCGCCTGCGGCGCAAAAGAAACTCAAACAAGCGATGAAACAACAAAGAATGATGTGTTAAAAGTTTCCACTACCATTTACCCTCTTGAGGATTTTGCAAAAAAAATCGGCGGTAACTTTGTTGAAGTGCAGAGTATTTACCCTCCTGGTGTCGATGCCCATACATTTGAACCTACTACAAAGGACATGATCTCTCTTGCTGAATCTGATTTATTCATATACACCGGAGCGGGAATCGAGGGTTTTGCTGATAAAGCTGTTGAAACCTTAGAAAAAGAAGACGTCACCATAGTGGAGGCAGTTGACGGAATAGAACTGTTAGAATCCTCCCATAGTCATGAGCATGAGTCTGCCGAAGAAACTGCTCATGAAGATGAAGAGCATGAACTTGCCGAAGAAAATGCACATGAGGATGAAGAGCATGACCATGGAGATGTTGATCCGCATGTTTGGATGGATCCTGTATTAGCAATTGACTTGGCTAATAATATTAAACTAGCATTAACGGATTTAAAGCCAGAGCACGCAGATGAATTTGAAACAAATTTTCTCCAGCTGAAAGGTGACTTAGAAAAACTAGATCAAGAGTTTAAGACAGTCGTTGACAACTCAACAACCAAACACCTGTTAGTCTCTCATGATGCCTACGGCTATTGGGAGAAACGATATGGTCTGGAAACCATTGCGATAAATGGACTTTCCCCTACACAGGAACCTTCTCAAAAAGAATTAGCGGAAATTATTGAAGAATCAACCGAACACGGAATTAAATATGTGATCTTTGAACAAAATGTCTCACCTAGAGTATCAGAAATTATTCAGAAAGAAATTGGCGCAAAATCGCTGACACTACACAATCTAGAGGCTTTAACAGACGAAAATATTAAGGAGCAGGAAGACTACTTAAGCATCATGAGAAAAAATATAGATGTCATTCAAACTGCTTTGAACCAGTAAGATAAATCAAAACCCTGCCAAACTGAATTTAGGCAGGGTTTTGATTTATTTTATAGATGATTTATTCTCTTATTACTGGTCTCTAATATCTAAAAAAAGAGTTATTGATATTTTTTGCTTCAGTTATAATACTTTTCATTAACGATTCCACTGTTTGATTTTTTGCTAATCTGGGACTTTGACCGGACCAAAGTGAGAGGTAATCTGCGTTTTGTTGAGCAGAGGAAGCTTTTCTTAAAGGTTGAGTAAGTGCATTTTGAACTGGGAAATCTGGTAATAAATCTTCGTGTTTCTCCATTTCTGCTATAAATTTATTTTTAATTCCTCTCGCCCATTTTCCGGAAAACGCCCGAGTTAAAACAATTTGGTCTTCTTTCGCATGCATAATCGCTTCTTTGTATACCTTTTGTGCACCGCTTTCGATACATGTTAAGAAAGCAGTGCCCATTTGTACTCCCAATGCACCTAAGCATAAAGAAGCCATTAAACCTCTAGCATCCATTATTCCTCCAGCAGCAATAACTGGAATACTGACATGATCGACAACTTGTGGAATCAGTGACATTAACCCTATTAAACTATCTTGTGATGGACTGATAAAGTTACCGCGGTGCCCCCCTGCTTCACTACCTTGCACCACAACTATATCCATACCTGATTTTTCAACTTCAACGGCTTCTTCCACTGTTGTAGCTGTTCCAATCACAAAAATATTATTTTGTTTTAATTCCGAAATAACTGCCTCAGAAGGAATACCAAATGTAAAGGAACAAACTGGGATTCGTTCTTCTATGATAACTTTGATTTGTTCGTTAAATGTTTCAAATACTTGATCACAAGTTGGGATGTCTAGGTTAGGATCTTCGTTTATATGTAATTGATTACGAATGGGCTTTAATACCTGATTGGCTAATTTCACTTCACTATCTGTATAAGCAAATTCGTTTGGGATAAATAAATTTATTCCAAAGGGCTTGGATGTGTACTGCTTTATTTCCTTGATTTGTTCTCTGATTTGATTTGGAGTCATATAGCCAGCGCCAATCATTCCAAGGCCACCAGCATTAGAAACCTCCGCTACTAAGTTTGAAGTCGTTATTCCTCCCGCCATGGGAGCTTGAATGATCGGATACTCAATTTTTAATAGCTGTGTCATTTTATTTTTTAACATCGACCACACCTCATAGATTATATTTTACTGGACTTACTATTCCTATTTTTTAAGTGTAATGCAGTCTTTACAAACAAATTTTCCTTCGTTTCTTAAATAGGCTTTGATTTCCGTAAAACCTTTACGTTTAGGATATTTCATTTTCACAAAGACGATCTCATCTTCCTTAAATTGTTTCTCACAAACCATACATTTTGGTTTATCCCACAACATGTTCAAACCAACTCCGTTTCTAACAATGAATGTAAAAAATGTTTAGATTTGTATATAACCATATTATTAGTTTATAAGGATGGGAACAATACAAACGGATTAAAAATTCTCCATGAAACCTTTGTTAAAAATGGGCCGATCAAAATTGAAAATAATCCTTATCTTCTCAGAAACAAGTGTAACCATACTCATATGATATCGTCTACTTTATAGAGATAAGAGTTGCAGCATACAATCAAGCACTGGTCTAAATTCAATAATTTAATTGTTATCAAGAAAGGATGATTGTTATGTTTCAATCAAAGAAATTACAGTATTTATGGGTCGGATTTTTGGTGTTCCTTCTGTTATTTACACCAAGAGTGTTTTCTCCATTACCAGACCATGTATCTGCAGAACAGGTGAAAACAGAGAAAAAACAAAAGGAAAAAGTCAAAATGCCGGTTGAATATAAAGGCAGGATTTATCGTGATCTTGAAACACATTATTACCTATTTTCAACCTCAAAGAAAGGTACCATTGACATCAGTTGGGGACCCGATACACTTGGATCCGATTATATCATCACTGATAAAAACTGGTCGGCCATGTATGGAAATGGCGATGTTTTGCCAGCAGGTGATTATATGCTAGTGATAACCTCTAATCCAGCAGAATCACCGGAAGACCCGTCCCTGCTTTCCTATGATTTTATCTTAAATGGCCTTACGTTTAAGGAAGCTCCTGATACTACACTCCCAAAACTAAATATTGAAAGCCCTACCCAGCTTGTTACACACTTACCTGCAGGAGAACATGATGTAACTTTTAAAGGATGCTCGGATGCCACTAGTATCATTTTTACAGACGAGGAGATTACAGAACAGTTACCAAGTTCATTTGAAAAAATTATTCATTTTGATGGATCAACTCCAAATTATCGCTCATATCGAATAACCGCCACTAATGAATCCGGCAATAGTGTTAATCGATATTTTGAGATTTTTTATGAAGGTGGAGTTACGGAAGTAAATTAAAATAATAAAATCATTGATACTTTCGGGCTTCATGAACCCTTCATGATACCACTTTTCTAAAATTACTGATGATTTTAGGCTCCATGACCCCACTTTTCCATTTTGCTCGTTCTATACAAAAGTCCCTAGACGAATGTCTAGGGACAATTTGCGTAAAAACGATTTATTTTATACTACCCTGAATAGGCGCTGTTGACTTTTCAAACGTAAATCCTTCATATCCATTCTCAGCAATTTCTGTACATTTTTGACGGTATGCTCCGACACCGCCTAGATAGATTAAAAATCTGCGCGTTTTCCCAGGAATATTGGCACCAGTGTACCAGGAGTCTGCTTTTGTAAACAATGTGGCATCCGCAACTTCACCGCAATGCTTGCTCCATGCTTCTTCCGCATCCAGATTTGCTTCAACCGTCTCTAAGTGATTTGCCTCCATATATTCGATGCAATCCGAGACCCATTCTACATGCTGCTCAATGGATGCCGGCATATTACTAAGAACCGATGGACTTTCTGGTCCAGTTATCATGAAGAAATTAGGGAATCCGGCATTCGCAACGCCGAGGTAGGTTCGTGTATTTTCTCCCCCATTCCATTTTTCCTTCAATGACACACCATCTTTACCGCGAATATCCATTTTTAACAGTGGGCCAGTCATGCCATCAAAGCCGGTTGCGAACACAATGGCATCAAGCTCAAATTCTCCCTCAGTAGTACGGATTCCCTTCTCCGTAATTTCTACAATTGGATTTTTCTTCACATCGACTAACGAAACATTATCCCGGTTATAGGTCTCATAGTAATCGGTGTCGATAATTGGGCGCTTCGTTCCGTAAAAATAGGAAGGCAGAAGCGTTTCGGCGACTTCTGGTTTTGTCACAATGGAGCGGATTTTAGAACGGATGAATTCGGCTGCCAGCTCATTTGCCTCTGGATTAATGGTAATGTCATAGTACGAGGTGAATATACCTTGACCACCAACCTCCCATGCTTCCTCAAATTTAGCCAAGCGTTCTTCAGGCGTTACCTCGAGCGCGGATTTCGTCGGCACTTCTCCAGGTGCACCGCCTGAGGATTCACGAATTTGGCGCTTAATTTCGTGAAAATTCTCCTTGGCATTTCGGATATATTCAGGATCATAAGGGTGATTTCTTGCTGGTGCACTATATTGCGGTGTTCGTTGGAAAACGGTCAGCTGATCTGCTTCTGCAGCAATGACAGGAATCGCCTGAACGCCGCTCGATCCAGTCCCAACAATTCCTACTCGTTTTCCTGTAAAATCAACCTTTGTGTGCGGCCAATGACCAGTGTGGTACCAATCACCCTTAAAGTTTTCTAAGCCATTAAATTTAGGAAGGTTTGAAGCGGAAAGACAACCGACACCCGTGATAAAATACTTCGCTGAAACACAAGTACCATCGTTTAGAGAGATTTGCCACTGCTTTTTCTCTTCATCATATTGTGCTGACTGTACCCGGGTTTCAAATTGAATATCAGGTCTCAAATTGAATTTATCAGCAACAAAGTTAAGATATTTTAATATCTCAGGCTGCTCCGGATAGCGAGAAGACCAAGTCCACTCACGATAAAGCTCCTCTGAAAAGGTATAGTTATAGTAGATACTTTCTGAGTCACAGCGTGCCCCAGGATAACGGTTCCAGTACCATGTACCTCCAACACCATCGGCAGCCTCGTATACTCGAGTCGATAAACCTGCCTCACGTAAGCGATAAAGCATATACATACCTGAAAAGCCTGCACCAATTACAACCGCATCAAAACTTGTTTGATTTCCCTCTTTTTTCGTTGCCATTAGCATTTCCCTCCCTAAAATTAGGTTCAGATATAGCTTCTATACTAATTAGACTCTACTTACTTCTTGATCTACCTTTGCTAAAAAAGAAGCAAATTTGTCAATTGCCCCTTTAATATCTTCAGGGAAGACCGCCATATTCGTGAAGAAACCATGGATTAAGCCTTCTTCCCTTGAGGTTTCTACATAAACTCCAGCGTCTCTAAGCCGTTCTGCATAGGCTTCACCTTCATCTCGCAGCACATCATACTCTGCTGTCAGTACATAGGCTGGCGGAAGGTTGCGTAAATTTTCTTCGAGAATTGGTGCAACGAGTACATTTTTCGCATCCTCGTCATTGCGGATATAATAATTACCGAACCATATCATCAGGTCTCGGTCCAACCCAAATCCTTCTTTAAATTGATCATAGGATGGAGTATCATAGCTTAAGGCTGTTACAGGGTAAATCAGGACTTGACCAGCGATAGCAGGTCCGTTTTCCTCGCGTGACTTTAAGGTCATGGCAGCAGCCAGATTGCCCCCGGCACTATCACCGCCTACGACAATATTGGAAGCGTTTGCATTTAGCGGCGCAGCATTTTCACTTACCCATTGTAAAGCAGCATAAGAATCTTCCACCGGTACAGGAAATTTATACTCAGGAGCCAGTCGATAATCAACTGAGACAACTATTCTTTGTGTCTTATTTGCTAGCATTCTGCAGCTGGCATCAGATGTAGGAATATCGCCTAATACCCAGCCGCCGCCGTGGTAATATACAAATACCGGGAAAGGACCTTGACCTTCTGGTGTATAAATTCTGACATTAATTTCTCCATCTTGAACAGGTACAAGACGATCTTCAATCTTTGCAAGTGGAGCAAGTTCTACCTCTACTGGCGGTGCCATCGCAAACATATCTCTTACTGTTTGCGGCTCTAATGAAGCGATTGGCGGCATTTGCTTAAATGCCTCTAGATAGATTAGTGATTGTGGTTTTAAATTTGCCATTGTCATCTTCCTTTCGTAATAAAAGTTTTTCACCTTTTTCTGTATATGCATAGTAAGTACTATCTAAATAGTAAAATATTTTGTATAATTTGAATATTCCCAATTTTATATATACTAAATCCCCCAAAAGGAGATGATAATTTGGCATCACAGCGTACCTTGATGGAAAAGATTGTACAGCTAGAGGAAACGTCTAGTCATGAGGAGAAACTGTATAAAATTTTAGAGGTATACATGTCAATCTACCCTGTACGGAATTCGTATTTATTCCGTTTTTCACCTTTAGGTTATTTAGGTGAAGGAATCATCATGTTAAATTCAACTGGCATCGTCTACATAAACGAAATCCGCGACAATGTTCGCACCCTGCCCTTCATTTACTCCGCCATCTTAGAAAGAAGAGCCAAGTACTGCTCTGGAATTGAATTCTTAAAACAAACAAGCAGCAAATATATCGTTACTTCCAACGTAAATTCTATGGCTGTGATCCCGATTTGCTTTGATAAAGTGGTTATTGGCTACATATGTACAACTGAATTCTCCGATACTGCTGTAATTGATGAACGGACGCTTTCTTCTCTTACTGATTACGGGCGAATAGTTGGAAAGTACATGGAAAAGACCAACAACCTAGATGAAACACCAAACTTAAGTAAACGGGAATTAGAGGTAATGAGGAAGATTTCTTGGGGAGAAAGCATGAAGGAAATGGCTGCTGCGATGGATATAAGTGAATTAACAGTAAAGCAATATGTGAAGTCAGCGATCAAAAAGCTTGGTGCACATAATCGTTCTCATGCAGTAAGTGAACTTTTTAGAAGGGGTATTATTTCTTGATTAGAATGTAAACGCTTACTACTATTATTTGTTTATTAGATTACCTATCTTATATGTTTCTTTTTTCCTATTTTTCGTTATAATATAGATAGACATGAACATAAACTAAAAAGACCGAACATGGTGCAACATGTCGGTCCTGCAATAGACGGTCTCTCAATAGGATCGGCTAGTATGAGTATAAATAATCCACCCGAGGCTTCCAAACTCATGGGTGGGTTATTTTTTTTGATTAAACGTCAGAATGGCAATGACTAAACTAGCAAAGCCGAACATAATCATCAACGTTTCAAAAATTGTCAAACAGCAACACCCCCTTCCTATTGGGAGCATGCCGGCACCATTGAGACCCCTATTCTATGCCTTTCTAGTATATCACAAAACCACATAAAACAAGAACATATATTCGTATATTCTACATAAAAACTAGGAACCTACTTTGTTTTAAAAAATATAATGTCGCTGAGTATAAAAACTAAAAATAAAAAGGATTCCTTCAGTGAAAATTTTGCTCGTAAAGAGTGATAAATTGCTTGTATTAGTAAAGAACTCAAGTAAGAAATAATTACTAATGATGATTAGAGCAGCTAAACCATAATATTTTACTAACGTTTTTGATTGTAGATAGTTCTTGGCTTTAAATACAAGATTCTTATTCATCAGGTAGTTACTGACGGAACTAATGATTCTTGCACCTATGACCGAAACAATTAAATTCCCTGTTAACCAATTTAGTAGAAAAAAGACAATGAGATCCATGATCCCACAAGAGACGGAAGACAAACTAAATTTTATAATTGGAAGATAGATTCGAATCGAATCTAAGATTGGGCGGAAATGACTGCCTTTATTATTATTTTCATAGATCGTTTTGATCGGAATACTACAAACATCATACCCAGAAGATTTAGCTTCTAAAAGCTGATTCATTTCATATTCATACCTATTTCCCTTTAATTGAAGCAGCCATGGCAGCATCTCTACTCAAAAACCTCTAAGCCCCGTCTGGGTATCATTGATTTTATAACCGGAAACAAAAGAAAATATTTTTCTCGTTACGGTGTTACCTATTAAACTTTTTAATGGAACAGATCCTACGAATTCTCTACTGCCCAATAGGATGGTTTGCTGATGGGAGGGTATTGCTTCGGCAATCCGCTGGATATCTTCCCAGCTATGCTGTCCATCACAATCGGCGCAGACCACCCCATCTTCATCTGGATGATGATTGCCGATATTGGAAAAAGCTGTTTTAAGTGCAGCTCCTTTTCCTTGGTTGCTCTCATGAGACAATACCATGGAGCCTTTCATTTTAGCTTGTGAAAAGATTGGACGACAGCTTTCAGTACTGCCATCATTAACAACTAAAATACTATAGTTAGAGTTTTTTTGAATTTCATCGATGAGTCGCAGCATCTTTTCATCTGGTTGATAAGCAGGAATAATCACGATCATTGGAATCACCTCTTTTAATTAATGTATAAAATATCACTTACACCACGTTCTTGACCTTTTCCTTGAGGATTATTAACCACTCTTCCCATAAAATACATAGTAGAAGAACCGCCTCCATCAAGGTTATATGCCTCTGTACAGCCTAGGTCTTCAAACACTTGAGCAAACTCTGTCAATGTCATGCCATCACTTTCTTCGCTTCGCCCATCGACGACTACAAATACATAATGATTTGGTGAAATTATTCCAATTCCAGTTCTTGGATTGGAGTTTTCGATTGACCGATTTCCAAAATTGCTATCGATACTTACATTCCCAAAATTAGTAATAGCTGTAGAGTTTTCAACTAATGGAGGTCCAAATGATAATGTCTGTGTTACACCTTGTTCAAGTAATTCGTCTGCGCTCGTTTCGGTCTCATCATAAATTTTCATTGATCCACCTTCATATAAAGCAAGCCCCGTGCGTGCTGGATTGTCTCGAAAGACCTCTCCATTTCGAATGGTAATCCCATCCTCCCGAAATCCATAATAATCACCATTTATCGCAAAAATTGCATTATTTTCACTTGCTATCACAGATGTATTTTCAGTAATGTTATTACCAAATTGATTGTTTGCAAAAGCAGATTTTAGACTGCTTGCTACTTTAAGTTCAACATCTGCTACATAATAAACAATAGGATTGGCTGAGGTACCAGCTTCAACTTTTTTAATCTGAATAGACTTTGTGTCACTGGTATAACTCCAGTCGTCAGCATTGTAATCTTCTTCTGTTGTCGATAATTCAGTGGATTGCACCGTGCTCGGTGTATTGCTTAATGCGTTTGTCATTTCCACGTGTTTTATCAAATAACGATTTGCTAATTGATATAAGATAATACCTAGTACCAACACGCTGAGAGTAATAATCATGACTATTTTCTTTTTACGGGGTTGTACTTTTTGAACTTCCAAAGTTTTATCCTCCTTTATTTTTTTTCGCTAAAGTAGATTGTCAATTGCTTTGTTATGATTTTGATTCTAAGAGGGTAACCTTAAACAAAGCTTAACTATATAAAAAAAAGCTGTCTTTCGTAAAAACGAAAAGACAACTTTTTAAAATTAGCTAAAACTATGTAAGCAAATCGTCTAGAGCAAGTTTTAGTATTGGGAACGTGAATTCAAAACCATGGTCTATTAACCTTTGAGGTACTACATGCTGCCCCTCCAAAACGAGTGCACTTTTTTGCCCAAGGACCATTTTCATAGCGAAAGAAGGAACAGGCATCCAGTGTGGACGATGTAAAACGGATCCAATGGTTTCTCCGAAATCGTTCATTTGAACTGGTGATGGTGATGTAACATTCACTGGACCGCACAACCGATCGTTTTTAAGTGCAAATACAATCGCACGGACAACGTCCGTAACATGCACCCAGGACACCCATTGTTCTCCGGACCCTACTTTTCCGCCCACAAATAAACGATATGGCAGTGCCATAAGTGGCAGTGCACCACCCTCTTTACCAAGCACAACACCAAATCTCATGATAACCGTACGAACAGAATGTTCTTCTACTCGTTTCGCTTTGTTTTCCCAATCTCGGACCGTCTTCCCTAAAAAATCATTTGCTCTATCCGTTGAATCTTCTGTATAGACCGTTTTTAATGAGGCAGGATAAATGCCGATTGCACTGGCATTGACCAGAACTGAAGGTTTTTCAGGTAGTGAGGAAATGATTCTTAGTAACTCATCTGTTGCAGTCATACGACTTTCATAGATTTGTTCCTGATGCGTTTCACTCCATCTGCCGTCGTTAATGGAAACACCCGCTAAGTTAATAAAGGCATCCGCTTGTCTGATTTCCTTTTCAGGTGAAGTACCTTTGTCTAGCCACTTTACAAATTGGACTTTCCCAGAAGGTTCACGATCACCTCTTGTTAAAATGACAACAGTATGCCCTTCTGCTAGCAACAAGTCTGTTAGTTTTTTACCGATAAATCCTGTACCGCCAGCGATAACAATCTTCATTTTACCTCCCCCAATGACAATCGTATCTTTTTAATAATGGTTTATTTATTACTTTATTGTTCCTTCTTACACTTTAACATTATAAAATTTATCGAAGGTTTATTTTCCATGTTCTTATTGGGTTCATCAATTTCTGAAAACTCTACCAGCCCATATTTTTCAAAGTCACGTTTTACCGAGCCAGCATCATAAAAAAACATTTTCACGCCTTCCATGATTTCGAAATAATCTTGACCCAATTGTTTGCCCTTTCCAAACATTGGGGCTTTTTTTGAAACAGTTGTAAAAATCATATACCCATTTGGTTTTAACTGATTGTAGCAATCTTTAATAAATTTCTCTCTCTCACGTTCATTCAATAAATGAAGAAGTGCATAGCAAAATATACCGTCATAAAGTTTATTGTCAAAAGGCATATCACTTACTGATCCATGAAAAATAGGTATATCAAGCCCGTTCTTTCTTGCCAAATCAATCGCAGTTTTTGAAACCTCAATACCGGTGACATTTATTCCATTGTCGATAAAAATCTTTGCATTTCTACCATAGCCAATACCCGGTACCAGTATGTCCTTAAAATTCCTTTCAATAAAAAAGTCCTTTGCCAAGATTGCGGAGTCTGAAGGTTCAAATCCCCACATCGTTTGTTTTTCTATAAAACTTGATTCCCAGAATTCCATCCTATTTTAATCTCCTTTAGTTTTATCTGGCATTAAAAATTATACCATTTCATTCCAAGAATAATCGTATGTAAACGCTTGTATTTATTGAATCAAATAAAGCCCCAATAAACAAATAGGCTATTTATTGGGACTAATTTTTTTATTATACTTATTCATGATGTTCTTCAGCAGCCATGGCCGCTGCTTTTGTTTTATGGACCGTTCCAAATGGGTGCTGTGGTGGTGCATAGATGGAATATAGTTTGAGTGGTTTATTCCCTGTGTTGGTTACATTGTGCCATTTGCCAGCAGGCACCATGATGGCAAAGTCGTCAGAAACTCTCTTCTGGAAGGTTAGGTTATCCTTAGAATCACCCATTTGAACGATTCCATTGCCATCTTCAATACGGAGGAATTGATCCAAATGTGGGTGCACCTCTATACCGATATCTTCCCCAACGGCTATACTCATCAAAGTCACTTGAAGATGACTTCCAGTCCATAAGGCGGTACGAAAGGTATTGTTTTGTTTAGACGCTTCATTAATATTCACAGCAAACGGTTGTTTTCCGTAATCTTGTATGTCTACGTTTCGTACCTCAATGATGGGATGCCAACGGCGATATGGATGGGCATAGTCAAACTCGTCAGTATATTCTTGATACAAGGTCTGTGTTTCATGGTTAGAGATTGCATTGTTGTCATAATAAGGATTTTGGTATGGATAAGGGTACATATAAGGAACATAGTACATATTGCTCATTCCCTTCGAAGATTTATCCCGTTATCATATTCTCTACTTCAGGGAATGTACCTAAAAGAATTCTAGAAAAAACCGCTAAGATTAAATCTTAACGGTTTTTTTGCATGAAACGACTGCATTCATATTCTATGTTTATCCATTCGTCTTTTACGATTTCGTAAAAACGCTGGGATATCTGAGGATTCTTCTGGTTGTGGCTCATATTCAAGCACTTCTTCGAAATGGATAATCGGCTCAGGTTCTTCTCTTTGATAAGATCGCTGTGTTTCCTCTATTGCAGGCTGAGAAGGCTTATGTATTGGAATTTCCTCTTTCTCAGAGAAACCCGTTGCAATAACCGTTACGATAATTTCATCTTCTAGGTTTTCATTAATGACGGAACCAAAAATCATATTTAAATCCTCGTTTGCTGATGCAGCAACGATTTCAGCTGCCTCCTGTACTTCAAATAAACTTAAATTATTGCCGCCCGTTATGTTCATAATGACTCCATGAGCTCCATTGATCGAGGTTTCCAATAATGGACTATTTAAAGCTTTTTCCGCTGCTTCTATTGCACGATTATTCCCTTTCGCGATTCCAATTCCCATTAGTGCCGTTCCTTTATGGGACATGACTGTTTTCACATCTGCAAAATCAAGGTTAATTAAACCAGGCACAGCAATTAAATCAGAAATCCCTTGAACACCCTGGCGAAGAACATTATCCGCTTCCCGGAAAGCCTCAATCATCGGTGTTTTTTTATCTACAATCTCCAATAAGCGATCATTTGGAATAATAATTAAGGTATCTACTGCTTCCCTCATAGCGCTTATTCCATTTTCTGCATTCACGGCACGTTTGTGTCCTTCGAATTTGAAAGGGCGCGTTACCACTCCGATTGTCAATGCACCAAGCTTTCGAGCAATTTTCGCAATCTCAGGTGCAGCACCTGTTCCTGTGCCACCGCCCATTCCAGCGGTAACGAAAACCATGTCGGCACCCTTTAACACTTCTTCGATCTGATGTTTACTTTCTTCTACCGCTTTTCTTCCTATTTCCGGATTAGCCCCTGCACCTAAACCCCGTGTCAAATTGGACCCTATTTGCATTTTAATCGCTGCGCCTGATTGCTTGATTGCTTGTGAATCCGTATTAACGGCAATAAATTCTACACCGCCAACTCCATCCTCAATCATTCGGTTTACAGCATTGTTTCCGCCGCCGCCTACACCGATTACTTTAATCGTAGCTAATTGATCCATACTTGTATCAAAATCTAACATGGATACTCCTCCCATTTCCCCGAAATCCTACACTTTTCAATACTCACTATTATTCTGCAAGAAATCTATTTTTCGTTATCAAGTGTTACTTTTTACCCCAAAGTAAATTACTAGAAAAATAATATAGTCTTTAGTCTACGGAACATTGATTTTATTGTCTAGTTAAGTGTTACCTATTATTTATCAGGGGTAAATGGGAAAAAGCACACCCTTCTGGCATTAGAAAAGCAGTCATATTTTTCCTAATTGGGGGAGTTTGGTCCTGTTTATATTGAGGGTATTTCTATTGTTAAGGATAGTTAACAGTCTGGTTACAAATTGGTTAATATCCTTTGGTTCGACAAATTTTGAAAAAGCCCGCTGTTATGATGGCTTTATATCTTAGAAGAAGGAAGTAAAGGAGGAAACATGGCGGAAATATTGCTTTATCTGGGTACATATCTCACCGTTACTCTTGCTGTTGGCTGGTTGATTACAATCGGTTTTGATCTTTTTGTAAAATAAAAAAGAAATTATAACAAACAACCTGCTTTCCTTCGTAAACTAAAACATAAAAAAACTCATTTGCAATGACGAATTGCAAATGAGTTCTCTTTAGCATTGTTTACTTATTTTGCTCAAGGTTTTGATATACTGCCATCATATCTCGTTTATTCAACTCACGTATGCGATTGAAAATTGGGATATCTGCAACATCCTCAGTTATCTGGCTCAGTGCTACAACATCACTTACTTTGCCAGTAAGCCAAATTTGCACCTCAATGCCCTCGACAGTTTCCTTCCGCCCTTCCTCATTAATGCCGCTCGCGTGACAGGTCACACATGGTACCGATAATTTATGTACGCCTTCATGGAGGTTATCTTCTGAAATAACCTTTTTCCCTTTACAAAAAGGACATGGCTGAGCTGCTTTTATCTTATTTATTTGGGTAACAAGTTTCTTATAGCCGAATGCTTCATAGACGTACGTTAGTTTTTTGTATTTTCCATTCGTGAAATATTTATCAATTATGGTTTCTCGCGTTTCCGTAATATTGGCAAAATCGCAGATGGTT
Organism: Neobacillus canaveralius; assembly: GCF_047237705.1. Taxonomy (NCBI): domain Bacteria; kingdom Bacillati; phylum Bacillota; class Bacilli; order Caryophanales; family Bacillaceae; genus Neobacillus; species Neobacillus canaveralius. The sequence goes on from NZ_JBDFLL010000001.1 coordinate 3,201,325, forward strand.
ATTAGATTTTTACTGCTTATGGCTTCGATATTACCTTTAATATTGCCCCAGAATGGTAAGGCATTTTGCAAAACCACTTCATATCCAGCGAAGCTTGCCAGGTCTAGTTCCAGCATTTTTAAACTTACTTGTATTTCCAGAGGCAATAGAGATACATCCTCAGTGAGTACCATTTCACCGCCTATTATACTTATCAGTTTTTCAAGTTCCGGTAAGCTGCCTACGGTCTCGATGACCTGATTAAGAGGCATTTGGAGGATCTCTCGAATATCACGATCACCAAAATATAGCTTTTTATGGTGGTTTAACACGGTACCTTGGCAGACTGGGCAGGTTATCATCTCTTTTGATTCTTTCATTTGCTCTTTAATAATTGATTTCGAGATGAACATGTAACGCCCTAGGATCATATTAAAGCCTTCCCATGTTCTCTGTGCCTTACCTGCTTTATCGTAAAATGACTTTTCCCAATAACCATATAAGAAGGTATGCTTTTCTGCTTCAGTCATCTCATTGTAGCTTTTACTAATATCTTGACCAAGTTCATTCTTGATTTCATCAAAAAGGAATTGCAATTTTGCATATTGATACCATTTCAAAACCTCCATCACATCTGGATATAATTGCCCATCCCAGAATGGCACGGTTTTGTCTTGTACGACTACATCAAAATCAAACTTTTCAATAACACGTCGGCCAGAGCAACATGGACAATGATTGGGTTGATAATAGAAATCGAAGCTTCGTGTATCTTTATTTGTCTTATGAGACGCCACAATATGGTTGATCAGCCCGCCAATTTCATAGAGAAAACTATACTGACTATACAGGTGGCGTTCAAAATCAATGGCGATAACAGGTGCGATTGCTTCTGATTCATATTCTCCATAGATCAAACGTGCCATGGATGACAAACTTTTTAAAATGCCACCTTTATAGATGTTTTCCGCATTTTTAAAATAAGCAATATGGTTTTCTTGTTGATACCGAATGCCATTTTGCAACCCAAGCATTGAGGAAATTTGAATTGGTGTATCGTTTTCTTCACGCACAATATGACGATAATATTCTTCATGACTTAGAACATCTAATTGTGTGACTGGCTCAATCTGTCTTTTACCAAAATCAACGATATAATCAGAGCTTTCAAGCATATAGGCATTATGTTCAATCATGATTATCGAGACAGATTCGTCTTGTAGAATCACTCTAATACTATCGATGAATTGATTTAAGATATTTTGTGACAACCCTTTTGATGGCTCGTCAAAAATAAACAGCGTATGAGGGTACTTGCTGTTAGCAAACAGCTCAGATACTAAATGAACACACTGAAACTCACCCGTGGATAAAGTTTGTGTCTTTCGTTCTAATGTCAAATAACCCAGCCCAAGTTTGATCAATAAGCTCAAGCGTTTATGTACAATATCTTCTTTTGGCAGCTCTTCAATAATATCTTCAATCGAACGCTGAAAAATATCATCAATATCATCACTATATTTGGTGAGTTTTCTTTTGATATCAAGAAAAGTAGCGACCGTAGAGCGACTTGTGATTGATTGGTTTCGATCCTGCCCAACGATCACCAGTTTATCTTTTGAATATCGCTTCAAAAAATCTTTAGCAATACACTCGTTAACCAGCGTGGATTTTCCACTACCAGACTCACCTGTAAAGGTAATAAGTCTATTTTTAGGAATTTCTATTTCAGCCATTTGAATATTACGGCAGTATAGGTCCCTGAATTGATAATATTCTGTTAGAGGTGCAGGATTTCGTTCCCAAATGATTGGTTTTGGGCGAGGTGATTCGTCGACAATCTTACCACCATATTTCCCGCTGCCGGGTCCAAAGAATAATTGATCCTCCGTTGAATCGAGAACGGTATCTGAATGATCAATAAGCCAAATTTGATTTTTAAAGCCTAATTTTCGAATCTGTTCTAAGATTTTCAGTAGGGTCTGATGATCAAGACCGACGGAGATTTCATCGATAATAATCACGGTATTTTCACTTGCAGCCATGAATTCTGCCAGGTAAAGCCGAGTTAATTCTCCGCCCGACAAGGTACCCATAATTCGATTTAAGGTTAAGTAACCGATATTCATATTGATTATGTTTTGAAGTATATGTAGTTTACCTTCACTGATATGTAATTCTTCTGCTAGAGAAAAAATAGATTCGATGCTTAAGTTGTTTGCATCAGAAATACTATGTAGCTGACCAGATAATTCAAGCTTATATTGCTCTACTTCTTTGCTATAGCGCCTGCCCCTACATTTTGGACATTCGACATTTTTGGTCGTGCCGCGACCTTTACAATCTGGACACCAGCCTAATGCATTATTAAAGGAAAAAACTTCTGGGGAAAGATGATATTTATCGGCAAAACATTCCCTTACCTCTCTAAAAACTCCTGTATGCGTTCCAATAGTCGAACGTGGATTGGAGGATATCGATGATTTTCCGAGAAAAAGGACCAACGGCATGTCTTCCATCTTAATCGCACTGAAGTTGGTTTCCATAATATTGGAAAACAGATATTGATATTCAGCCTTGGGTAAAAGGGAAACAAGACGCTTCTTGGATTCTTCACCAATGGTTTGACAAAATGTGGTTTTACCAGATCCAGACAGACCGGCAATTCCTAGTGTTTGATCTACCGGTATGGAGGCATCTAATTTGTTGATATTGTTGGCTATTAATGAATTAATTTTCAATGGATACCCTCTCCACTCTCTGGAATTTCATCATTAATAATAGCATACCTACGAGTTAATACGTTAGTTATAGTAAAAACGGTTACAATTCTTATTATAAAAGCCAAAAGACACCTGAAATAGTCAGATGCCTTTTGGCTTTTATTTTATACGAATTTTAACTTTGTTAAATTAAACCGCTTGTTTCATAGATTGTGAAGGCTTTACAGCCATGTTTTTAAGTTGTGATTCTAATAGAGCTAAATCAGCTTGATCTTTCTCCTTAAGGCGATCAAAAATAACAACGCAAATATAATAAGAACCAATAAAATAACTGATACACATCAACCAAGTAAGAAACATTTTATTTCCCCCTTTGTTATCGTCTTAATGTTATTTTAAGGGATTTATCTCCCATCTGATGTGATATACATCACGAAAAATAAGATTAAATTGAATCTTTTTTGATTAGATGTTTCAACGATTTAACAGTCTAATTACAAATTGTTAACTAACCCTTGGTTCGACAAATTCTTAATTATTACTTGGTATAATACCTTATATACATAATTCTTAATTAATCATAAATTAAATTGATATTAATGGAGGAGGCATTGTTATGACAGAACTATATTCCCCTAGTCATGTACAAGAATTGCTTGGTATTGATAGCAATACATTACGAAAGTATGCCACTCTATTAGAAGGTCACGGATATCCTATTCACCGTAATAGCAGAGGACATCGGAGTTATTTCGAAAAGGATATTAACACGCTTCGTAAATTCATCGATTTTGGCAAACAAGAGGGATTGACGCTGGAACTCTCAGCACAAGCCGTTATAACGTGGATTTCTGAAGAAAATAAGACAGTCGCGGTTAAAGAAACTGAACCGTTACATACTTTTCCTGATACGGAAAAATCACAGCATGGTGATTTTGAAGATTTAATGGAACGGATAGAAAATTTAGAGAGAATCAACATGGATTTGATCAATTTACTTAAGGAGAAAGCGGTACGGGAAGCCTATCTAGAAGATAAGATGAACCAAATCTTAAAGTATGTGGAACGAACGGAGCAGCTGATGGAGGAACGAAGTCAAGTAATTTTGGAAGAAACAAGAAATCAGATCGCGGCAGCACAACAAAAGAAATGGTGGCAATGGTGGAAATAAAAAAACGTCATTCATTATGGAATGACGTTTTTTATCTACCTTTCCTTCTTTATTCGTTGTAATCTATTGAGCTTATGTTGTTCAAAATCCCACGTTGATAAAAACTTTTTTGTTGAATTATATCCTGATTTAAAAAGAAAATCGATTTCATCTTTATTCAGTTTAAAATCAGTAGCGTTAATGTCCCCTATCGGAATTTTTATTGTGCGCTCAAGTGTTTCTTCGTTCATATGTCGTAGATCATGTGCTTGCAGCATCGTTTTAAAAATATTTTTGAAAAGATGCAGCGGCGTTGGTATTACTGGGTCAATACTAACTTCATCTTTTACAAAACGGAAGCCGAACGTTGGAAACTTAGGGTCTGGCGCATCAAAAATCCAAATTGGGAAGTTACTCAGTAAACCGCCATCTAATATGTAGGATGTGTTACGATCTTTTGATTTCCAATAACCGGACGGAAGAAAAATGGGATTGATGCGCTCATCATTACCGCAGTTGAAACCTTCAAATCTGCCGGAGTCATTCTATAGCGCTCTAAATCATCCGGCAAAATAAGCATTTGGCCATTGGAAACATCAGAAGCGATGATTTTTAACTTTCCATCTGGAAGATCTGCAAAAGTTTTAATCCCTTTTTCTAAAAGAAGGGCATCAACCCAGGATTCCAAATAATCATTTTTATATATCCCAAGATTAAACATTAGTTCAAGTAAACTGCCGATAATGGGGATTCGGTTTATGAACGTCCTGCCACGAAGCTTAGAAAAATCCAGTTCACTTAGAAGTTTTCTAATCTCATAGCTTTTATAGCCGCTTGCCAAAAGCGCAGCGATTACCGCCCCAGCTGAGGTTCCCGCAATTCTTTGCCATTCTACCTTTTCCTCTTCCATTGCCTGAATGGCTCCGACAAAAGCAATTCCCCTTGCTCCACCGCCTTCAAAAACAGCATCTGCCTTCAACGATCTACACCTCACGTTAAATTTTAATATGCTAGATTACTTTTGTTAAAGTTTTTCATCATGGAGTAAAATGTTGATTATATATTTGTAAGTTGACCATGTACTAGGTTCTTATCTAATTCACGGACTTGATCATACGAGTTTAACAATTGTTCAGGCACTAATGTTCTCCCATACACCCATGCATTTGTTTCAATTTCCCTTTTAAGCTTTGCGATTTCGTAGTCTTCTCCATACTTTAAGGTTCTCAAATCATGTCTGTTTTTCTTAAAATCTAAATAATATCCAATCACATGATAAAGAATTATTTTAACAAAGTTTTCATCTGTCTCTTTTATTCTAATTTTATTTATATAACTATTAACTTGTAGATAATTAAATTTTATCGTGTTTGTCGAAACGTTATAACTCATAGGTACAGTGAGTTTATTGTTAATTTCATAATTAATATCTAATTTGTGCTGTTCTAAAGTATCTTCAATGATTTTCTCAATATTCCTAATATAAAGCATGATTCTAACACTTCCCTTTAGCTGACAATATCGGTTTCTATTATCTAATTTTTTCTATACAATTCTATTTTACAAATATGAACTAAAACTATAAAGCTATAATACCAAAATTTAATTGAAACAAACTAAAACAAATCTAGATACCTATTTAATCAGTGATCAATTGGGGAAAAATCCCTATGCATAAAAAAGCATCCCGCACTTTGGATGAACATTCGTACTCCATCGGTGCGGGACACTTTTTGGTCAATTCATATTAATTTAAAACCATTTAATGTTACCTTTAAATATTAATAATAAAGAGACTAGTAATAAGCACAAACCTGAAATACGATACCAATCAATCGGGATACGTTGAGTAGTAAAGATTCCAAAATGATCAAGTGCAACACTGATAAATAACTGTCCAACTATTACTGCTGTAATAGCAGATGCTACGCCAATTTTTGGCACAATGGCAACCATTATCGAAACATAAGCGACTCCTAGCAAACCACCGAGCAACTGCCATTTCGATACGTTTGTTACTTTTAATAAATCCCCTTTTCCAGCAAAAATAACAATTAATAAGAGAATAATTGTTCCTATAAAGAAAGAAACAAAAGAAGCCTCTATTACTCCAATCCTTTTTCCCAAGACACCATTTATTCCGGCTTGTAACCCAATACAAGTCCCGCCAATGATGGCTAATAATAAATAAAATAGCATATACATGAATGATTCCACCTACACCCCTAAGGTAAAGCCACAGGGTCGATTAATACTAATTAGTATGCGTTTAGCTGAATGACTAATACATTTTCGCGAACGTTTACTTCAGTGTAAAAAACACTGGAGCGTAATCCACATTTTTCAGCCAAATAGTTTCTTGTCCATTTAAAGCATCCTTCAGCCATACATCACCTTTTAATTCCTTACCCTTTTTGCGGAACCAAGTAATATGAGACTCAACAACCTGAGGATCAACATCCAGATCATTCTCCCTAGGAAAGGAAATCTGCTGTTGTTCTTCTGATTTAATATTAATTGCATAAAGTGCGGTAAACATTGTTGGGACTGGTCCTTCGTGCCACTGTTTATTCTCTTTTGAACGAGCTTCAATCACTTTATCTGGAGAGAACCATTCTAAATCAAGGTCAACGAAGCCTTTAGGAGTATATTCCTTTTGTTGAATCGAACTTGGCATATCGGCAATTTTCGTTTTCTTGTTTTCTACAAAAAATCGTCCTTCTCCTGAAATATACGCTAGTTGATTCGCCGAAGCTGACCACTTCATCCAGTCTTTATGCCACAGCATTTTACCTACCACTTGAAATTGTTCTCCTTTAGTGGATAAAACACATAATGTGTTACTATCATTAGACCAGGAAGCAGTAGGCATCGCTAAAAAACTAACCCACTTTCCATCAAAACTCCATTTAAAATAGTCTGCAGAAATCGTAAACAAATCCGAGTCGTCCGTTTGAATTGTGTAAAAAGGTTTCATTTTCTCTGTGTTAAGATTGGCATCGACAGGAATTTTAAACAGTTGGACAGGTCCCCATCCAGTAGGAAGTAAATTTGCCTGGGAGGAAACAATAAATTCTTTCCCGTTCGGAAACCATTCAAAATCACTGACACCTAAAGAGACATTTTCAAATCCATGAGGTCGGTCATTCTTTTCTTTCGTAACATTTAATACACCGCCGGAATTGTAGGCTAGTTGATTTTTTAGCGGGGACCACTTAAAATCTGATGTTTGAATGGTTACATAAGGCTGATAGCTTTCTTTTTCCTTTGTATCATATATAAATAAATTTGATTTCTCCCCTTGTTCATCACCATCAATATACGCAATAAAACGACCATCATATGACCATTTTGGGGAATGCACATATTGTCCTTTTGTGAGTTGGACTTCTTGATCTCCCTTTTTGATCCAAAGTTGGTGGTCGCGGATAAATGCAGCGGTAAGTGAAACTTCAGCACTGACCATTGATGAAAAATGAAAGCTGATGAAGATCAATAGTAGTAACACCTTAAAACCCATGATCAATCCCTCCTGGTAATAGGATGTCCTGTTCATGGGTATGAATTCTAAATGCCGCGACTATAGAACAATTTCCCGTTCCTCAACTTACTATGTACTTCCCCATTTTTTTCAAGGTAAATCAGTCGTGCAATTGTGGCCATTAGCGGAGCAAAGAATTTGGTATTACTAAGAGACCCGTAAATGTCCTGACAAACTTGCCATGCTGTCTTTTCTTCGTTTCCAACTAAATTTAAGATTTGCTGTAACCGATAGTTGTGACTCTGTATCATCTCGTCTATCCGAGTATTCAGGTTGTAAATAAGTTCACCATGACCAGGGAGTGCAAGCTTGGTAGAATATGCTTTTAATTTTTCCAACGAGGAAAAGTTATCTTTAATTGGATTCTCATCACTCTCTGACCAAAGAGCTACGATTGGGGAAAATCCGGCTAACACATGGTCGCCTGTCAACATCACCTGCTGATTTTGATTATAAAAACAGAAATGGTCATAAGAGTGTCCTGGAGTCCAAATGGTTTCATATGTTTCGTTTCCTAGCTTGATAGATTGCTGGTTTTCAAAAATTCCATCAGGTTCAAATCCATAGGCAGCAGCTTCTGAATTACCCATATTTTGAGAGATTTCAGGACAATCATGTGATTTTAAGAAATTATGTAGCCAATTGACCCTATGAGGTTTTTGTTTTTTCTGTAATTCTTGATAACCTAAACTTGAAATAAAGACTGGAACGTGATGATGGTCTTGAAACCATCTAGCAAGTCCACAATGATCTGGATGGGCATGTGTTAACACCAATTTTTCGACTGTGATTCCTGATGCTAATGTTTTCTCCCATAGTTCGATGGATTCTTTTGCTTCACTACCTGTATCGACGATGGTAAAGCCGTTTTCTCCTCGGAATAAGTAACTATTCATTTCATACATTCCAAACGGATACCGAACAACTAGTTGATTGATATCCTCTGAGATTTTAATTAGCGTTGGATACTGGTCCATTCATAAGACCTCCTCCATTCATATATGTTTCCAATATATACCTAAATCTCATTAAATATCTACTTTTATCTCCGATTTGTATTTGGAATATTTAACAAATGAAATATTATTCAAAACGAAAGGAGAGTAATTAAAAGAATCACTCTCTTTTCGTTATTAAGTACATAAACCTCCCATTAACCAAGGACGATTTCGATAGGGACCAATCGGAATTTGAATTAAGCTGGTTTTTCCTTGTGGCTCCATCCTATAAAGTTCATCACAGAGCTTCGAATCATAGCCGAGTAGCGGGTGCCCTCCCATTCCACTAGCTCCTGCCGATAAGAGTAATCGTTGCACGAGCATACCTGCCTCCATTTGTTGGATTCGATATCCCCTGTATCCGAATGTTGTTTGATAGTAATCCTTATTTCCTGTGACATGTATGCAGAGTGGAACTTGGAGTAAATTTACATTATATAACGACATACCCGATTGCAGCAGGAGTCGATGATCTCCGAGATGAATCTGACGTAATGCATGAGCAGTGCTGTCATATTGATACGCGCCATTAGGAATTCCTTCAACATTATACAAACAGACGTTCAGCGAGACACGCGGTTCATGCTTCTGATGGACAGCCTCCAGATCATTTCGATACAAAAAGGAATTTGTTGTCTCATGTAGAAGATTCGCCAATTCGACTTGACTTACCTTTCCCAAAATGAAATCCATATCTGGTGAAAATCGGTTTCGGCAAACAGATCCCAGATCATACGACAGCCTTTCCGTCTGAGGCAGAGCAACAGCTTGCCCATCAATACTTACATTTTCCACCGGCTCGATCGATGAAAACTTTGTTGTGGAATCCAACATGGACACTTCATTTAACTTGGTTAACATCGGATACTCTTTAACCCTCTGTGACCGTATAAAATGATTTGGCTGAATCAAAGTCAACTCTCGGGATAACTTATCTGCAGTAACCATTCTGTCTAATTCAGGCCCATTGGCTGACCATATGGTAGGTTCTACCGAAAGCGGGATTACCGCATACACACTCTCCTCATGTTCAGATAATCCAAGCAAATGATTCATGGAGGAATCAAGAAATTGGAAGTAAACCCCAGATTCGTAGCCAAACCGTTTTGATACTTCCAATAATTGACCAATCAAGACTCCTGCATCCAATCCCTGCAACCGGTAGGCAAAGTTATTATATTTAAAAAAATTTTTCCAAAACATAGTCGAAACAAAAACCGTCGTAAAACATGCTGGAATCTCGCAACGATTACCAAGTGCCCTGGCAATATAGGAATCGAAATTTCCTTCTCTCAGCAATACTAAGCAATGGTGTGCCACATCATAGTGATACACCCCAACTGGTAAATCCTCGATTTTCAAATAGACGTATAATTCACTTGGATACAGCGCTCCACCCGAGGGAGCAAACCTCCTTTTTGATTGCATTAGTTCTGTTGTTAGCTCTGTAGAATCCATGCTAATGACCGATTGGCTAAATTGAGTAAGGCCGTAAACATACCAAAGAAAATGACCGATTTTACATAGGTCAGGCGTTGCGGGTTGGTTCTGTCCTTCAAGTGTCAGTGGTACTTCTAGAGATAACGGGATAACAGGCAATCCACGGTATAATTTATAAGGAAGTGGTTTATCTTCCCAATCCACTTCCCAATTTGGGATGCTAGCCTTCTCAATATCAAAATGCAAATTGTGCAGAAACTCATCTAGAATCATACTTTATCCCCCTAGTGATGCGCTTATGGAAACGGATGAGGATGTGGATTAAGCTGTTCGTCTGTCAGTGGTTCTTTTGAATATCCTAGCTCCATTGGTACCTTGAACACCCTTTCCAGCCCTGTTACTCGTGTAAGGTGATGTCCAAATGTCATCGGAAGCATCCCCGGAATCAGCACCTTTACACAATAAAGTCCGTTTCTCGCCGTTTCCGAAGTCGTCTGGTCAACCACAATTACATCGAGATTTAATTGGCGAAACACTTGAACTATGTCCTGAAGATCATCGGTAAGATCTAAATGTGTTGACTTACACTTGAATTCTTCGTTAAATGATCGCAATGGACGATTATCCTCCAGCAAAAACTGCAGGCGCTCTTCTGCTTGCGGCAGACCGTACAGCATTCCATGATCATCCATTTGTTGCACCAAAGAAGAATCATGCAACATTCGGACATACTCCTCCTGGTTCGCCTCTAATTTCTCGTCCAATGACAGCATCATACCCGCTAACTCGTGAACCGCCGTTTTCACCGCCCGTACTGGGTCCAAATGAGAACCGGCCGCACAGATAAGGTTCATCCCTTTTTCCTTTCTATTTTTTGCGATGGCCAAAATACTTGGAATTCCGTGCTCCATTGTAGAGTTATATAAATATAGGTCGTATCCCGCGACTGCACGCATCCGTTCAATCATTAACAAAGCCTCTTGGTCTTCTATGGTGTTAGGATCAATACGCGGGAGGGACATCTGCGCGTACCAAGTCATAAGAAACGAATCACGTTCCACCACTTCCAAGATTCCGTAGAAAATAGCCTCCTCCAGACTTCCGCCCAACGCACATCCATTGGAAGTTTCATAGACAAACCCTCTGGATCCGCAGCCCAAACTATAATAGGCAAGTAGCTCTGGAACTAAAATCGGACGCTCCTGTAAAAACGAATATCCCCACACCCAATCAATCGAGCGGTCTGGATCAAATTCTGTAAATGGAAAACCAGGTCTCTCATACTGTTCTTGGGCGTGTACACCAACCTCAATCGGATTGAGTGCTTGATGTTTTAAATGGTTATAACTGTCATGGACCACTGTCTTTTTGCCACGGGGCTCAAGTCCACAGTACCGCTCCAATCCTTCCAAAATGGCCGTTAATTCACTTACCGCGTAGGAGTTAGTCCGTCCTGCTGTTCCCTCATCCCCTTCGAACAAAGGCAAATTAACACTTACATCAGCAAAAGTATGCACGAGGTTAACCATTTTATTATTCAAAAGGCCTGTTCGCTGATCAAGATAGTCTTTAACGAGAACGTTATTCAGATCATCTAAAGAACGACTGCGATAACTGTCGCTGGTAACCTTCGGACTTTGGTTTAACGCAATTCGAGCCAAGTCTGGTGAATCGTCAGGTAACTGACTACATACCTGACACAAGGCGACAGGCAGAAACCTATGCCAGGAGCTCTTCAATGTTTTCAGATTGATAAAACATACCTTTCCTTCAGATCTGGCCTGATTACCTTGGATAGTTCTATGGACCTCCTCCGCCGCCAGATGAGCCATGTGTAAGAGACCTGTGCGTGTTGCCCAGGCTTCCTGCTGGACTCCTGCTGTTAATTCCAACCTTTTTTGTAATTCCCACATCTCGTTTCGGTCGTTACCTGTCATAAGACGCCTTATATCTGTACATTGTGAACACCCTGGCGTCCCTGGATGAACAAGTGGTCCTATTACGCCTTCTCCAAAAGAAACAAAACCTCTCAGCCAGGGAGTATTGGTTCGATGAAAAATTTCTTCTGCTTTTTGATGAACGGAGGGATTCCATACATCATGTAGAACCAATGCCAAATCAATACTTCCAGGTACGATTGCCCCGAAATCAGTTTGGCGAAAGACCAAGTATTGAGATGAAAGTTCTTCACTCATGTGGTCTGCCAGCAGCCCTTCTCCTACAACCAAAATGACAGCACTCACGTTAATCCCTCCTCTTGAACCAATACCGCGAATACCCCTGCTAACCCCTCTTTCAAAAAGGGTTCTAGATCTAATTCATATACAAATAACTGTTTTCCGTTCTGTTCCAGGATTTCCATAGCCTTCAGCAAGTCCTTGGTTTGTAATCGCTCTTCACACGCAGGAATTGCAATGATTTGCGGCACTTTTTCATCAAGAATCATGGACGAAACCTCCAATGATCGTGCCATAACGAATTCCTCTTCATTTTGCGCAGTGATTATTGCCTGTTGCAACGCATTTCGTAATGCCTTTGTTCTATTTAAATCGACACTGCCATACCATCCATCAATTGTACCAACCCACACAACCGGGAAACCAAACACGTCCTCGCCAATCCCTATAGTCGGTGCTCCCCGTAACGTCGTCAGTGCCTGCATATAAAAACGACAGCGTTCATCGTCAACCGTACTTAACTGGACTGGGAAGACTGAATAATTCTGTTCAAGGCTTTGTATGATCAACTCCTCGTCCAAACATTTTTGCAATCCTCGGCAAACACTTTCTGCGAATGTTTCTCCTGCTCCCACCTCCACTTCCGGAGGTAGATCGAGCGATCCGACTAGTTGTGATACATACGCTTCAATTCCGGACAAACCAGCCTCCCTTCTTGCCTCCTCATGTGTCAGACCTGTACAGACAATTTCACCCAATAGGTCTGCTGGCCTATATGTCAACGGGTAGACTGACTGAACTCGACACTGAGCCAACGGCAGCTGCTTTAAATCCCCTTCCTCCCAAATGTGAAAAATTCCCGATACCTTAGATGTTAATTGGTTAAAGGAAAGGAGTAATTTGCCCGGATCTCCTCTTTCGGTTCCTTGAGCTAGTCGCATATCAATATCTTCAACCAATCTAGAAGATGTTTGTCCTGTCACCAGTGGATGAGGCAGAAACGAATGCCAGTTTCCTTCTAACGTTTCCAAATCAAGGAGAAAGAATTGATTCCTTTGTTCCTTTTGGGACACACCCGTAATGTCTTTAAATAATTCAAATACGATAATATTAGCCAGCATGGCACTCGCTGTGGAAGAGATGGTAGAAAATGGCTGGTCTTTGACGATGGCCGATTGGTGAATACGGCGCCATGCAGATTCCCAGTCTCCCTCGGAGTCTGGATATACCACCGGACCTGCTAAACCCGCCTGCTCTATACAAATCGCTGGGAGAAATACTTTCTCTTCTTCTTTGCAAACCCTATGTAGAAGCTGGAGTTCCTCTACATCGTCCTTTTCTGACACATACAAAATATAATCAAACGGTTTTATAATCTCCTGCCATGTACTTTGATTGTTTCGTATGACCTCCTCGATTTCTACTTCAGCGTCTGTTTTACGGACATGTTCTATGAGTTCCATCAATCGCCTTCTTTTAGTTTGAATACTGTCATTGATCAGAATATGGAACTTCGGCAATCCAGAATCAAGTAGGGAAGAAACCAATGATACAAAAAAAGGACCAGATCCTATTGCCAATACTTTCGCCTGACGATAGGTCTGAAAATGGAAAGCCCCTGAACCCACCAAATTATCTACAAATTCAATTTGAGAAGAATATTTTTTTAAAACCTGTTCCTTTAATTGATGTGAACGGTCTTGGCTGACATCTCGAACAAACCCATTTCGATATAGTGACTCCGCAATTTCATAGACTCTGTCCCGGTACGGCCCCTGCAACCCGTTTGTCAGATTCTCCAAGGTGTTCTCTCCGTTAAACATCGGTATCAGCTTTTCAACCCATTGATCGATCATACTGCCTTCCATACGGAATGAGCTTACATTATTCCTAAAATACACACCTCTGTTTGGGTTAGGGAGAAAAAACGTATCCCTTTTGACCTTCAGACGCATAGAAGGGTTCATATTTGTCATTTCGCTCCTCCTTAGCCGTAGCTTTTTCCTCATATTTATCATCACTATCATCCTATGTATCTTAATTTGTCCCTTATGTTAATTCTGTAGAGAAAAGCCCCAACAACAATTGTTGGGGCTTTTCACCTTCCGTTTTTAAGTTTAGATTTCTTACAAATCGAAAGCGATCAACCGCCGCAACGATGGCCTCCGCCACCACAACGATGACCACCACCGCAATTGTGTCCACCGCAGCGATGCCCGCCGCCACAATTATGGCAACGATGACCTCCGCAATTATGGAAGCAATTATGGAAGCAATTAAAGCAATTGAAACAGTTAAAACAGCTAAAGCAACTAAAACAGCTAGAACATCGGCCAAAACCACCGACACCTAGGAAAATCCGATCTTGTTCACCATAGTATTGGTTTTGGTCATAGGGAACTGCCTGGGTCGCTTGGAAATCCCCAAGACTTAACCCCTGGAGTTGACTGTGGAAATCATTCATTTTCATTACCTCCTTATATATTTAAAAAAGGGCAGCAGCAACTTGAAACGGGCACAGAAAAAACAAAAATTAGGTTAATACCGCTATACCTTCCCAAACAAAATATGTACAAAAGTTGGGTATTGCTACTAATACATAAGCCTATTTTATTGTTTCAAACCTTCAGGACCCAGATTTAATGATTTCAGAATAAATAGGAAAAGAGGCCCAGCTATGGGGCCCCTATTTTTATATAATGATTTACATTTGATTTTGCATAGACTTACTTAACTCATGACAAGCCCGCCATCAACAAACAATGTCTGCCCTGTCATAAACTGACTCCAATCGGAGGATAAGAACAAGACAGGTCCAACAATATCCTCCGGTTGGGCAATCCTTCTTAATGGGGTTTGGGCTATAATCATTTCCTTTACTTCTTCTTTTGTTTCTCGGCTTGCATCGGTTGGGTACACCAAACCTGGTGCCACACAATTCACACGAATCCCAAATGCCCCTAATTCAACGGCAAGATTGCGGCTAAACCCTACTAATGCGGATTTAGCGGTAGTATAATCATGATAAGGAATAAGTGGCCTGTCCACTAAGTTTGTTACGATATTAACAATGCATCCCTTTGTTTGTTTTTTCATTATGGGAATGGCTTGTTGACATACATAATAAGTAGATTTGACTGCTCCATCGATTTGTTCTTGATAGTCTTCCCATTTCAGTTGCGAGAACATTTTTCGTGTATCGGGATTAAACACATAGGGTTTAAAGGCATTATTAACGACAATATCTAATTTGCCTACCTCGAGTTCAATTTGCTCCATCATTCTTTTAACGTCCGATTCCGACGATACATCTGCTTGAATCGCCCATGCATCACCACCAAGCTCAAGACAAGTTGCCACTGTACTTTCTGCGGCTTGTTCATTTTGAACATAGTTAACGATAACCGTTGCCCCTTCTGCTGCAAAACCTTTCGCGATAGCTGCACCAATTCCTCTGCTTGAACCAGTTACTAGGACTGTTTTATTCTCAAATTTTCTCACATGCTCCCCCTATTTCGTAAAGTCTTCAACAATTACTTCTGACATATGTAAATCCTGATCAATCAGACCCAACTTTTTATAGATATCAGCACCCTGTTGTAGGACATCTACTTCGATTGAACCTAAACCTCTTTCGCTTGTTGCTTTTGAAACACTGGCTTCGTTTCGCAGTTTAATAATATCTAAATTATGTTTTTCATCCTTGCCATCAATGGCATGTTTTACAGCTAAGGCAGCAGCTTCTTCTGGTTCGTCGATCATCCACTCTGCACTATTCTGATAGGCTTCAACAAACTTATTCAGCAGATCCTTTTTTTCATTGTACGTTTTTTCTGTCACCACAAAAATATCACTTGGGACATTAAGATAATCTTTCACCTCAAGTACGTTGACATCCACCAATCCCTTTTCCTTTGCTGTCACTAAACCAGTATCCGTTGCAGCTGTGGCATCAACCTGACCTTGCATTAACGGTGCAAAATTCAAAAGACCTGTTTCAACAATGGTAACGTCCTTTTCGGTAAGACCTGCTTGGTTTAGCAGAACAAGAAGATTTTGCCTAGTTCCACTGGAAAGGCTATACACACCAATCTTTTTCCCCTTCAAATCCTCAGGTTTCGTGATGTTGCTATCCTTTAAAGAAACGACATTGAATACGTTCTGTGGGTAAATAGTATAGATTACTTTTAATTTCTCACCTTGATTTAAGGCAAAATAGAGCGATCCTGGATCGGTAAAGGCAATATCCGCTTTACCTGAAAGGATATTTTTAATCGCATCTCCTCCCCCAGCACCCGGAATAAATTCAACATCTAAACTCTCTTTTTTAAAAAAATCTTTATCCTCACTTACAAGCAGATTTGTTTGTTCTGAGATTGGTTGACTCCAGCTTGCGATTTTTATTGTATCTTCCTCTTTTACTGAAGATACCTGCTGATTATTTTTTGATCCACAAGCCGTTAACAATAATGTGAGAATAATTGCTACAGATGTAATACTTCGTTTCAAATTCATTTGTAATAAACTCCTTATTGGTTTTTATATTGAAATAAGCGACGTTCTATAAAATAAACGAGTTGATAGAGAACAGTTCCAAGAATCGTAATTAAAATAAGCACTGAAAACATTAACGGTGTGTCCATCATTCCTTGCGAGGCAATAATCAAAGCTCCTAATCCCTCACTGCCACCGATAAATTCACCAACTACTGCACCAACAACTGCTAGAACAACCGCAACCCGAAAGCCAGCCATTATACTTGGCAGCCCGGCAGGTATTTTTAATTTAAACAATGTCTGCCATCGGTTTGCCCCTAACACTCGAAACAGTTCTACCTTTTGGGGATCAGTGTATTGGATCGCTGTGACCGTATTTTCCATTAACGGGAAAAAGCAAATTAATGCCGTGATCACAATTTTGGATGTCATTCCAAAACCAAACCAGAGAATAAATAATGGTGCCAGGGCCAGTTTAGGAACAGCTTGACTTGCTATCACATAAGGAAATAATAGCTTTCGGATAAACTCAACTTCACCCATCCAGATTCCAGTAAGTATTCCTAACAAACTTCCTATAAACAGTCCAATGACAATCTCCAAACTGGTTTGAAGAATATGGGGCGTGTAATATCCACTCGTTAATCCTTCTAAAAGTGTTGCGACGACCACAGACGGTGCTGGGAGGACTAGTTCCGACATTTGCTTAGCCAGTATTTCCCAGAGTAATAGAATCAAGATGAATAACAACCAGGAATAAATTGATACTTTTTTCATTGTTGTACCCCGCTAATGGCACTCCGGATTTCCAGGCAAAGCTGACTAAACTGACCGGAATATCGACTGTCTGGTGTGTGCCGATCCTGTAAATCTACAGAGAAGTCATTGATGATTCTCCCTTTATCCATAACCGCAATCCTGTCTGATAAATAGACCGCTTCTGAAATATCATGGGTAACAAATAACACCGTCATTTGATGGAGTTCACAAAGCCGGAGAAGATCATCTTGAAGTTCCTCTCTTGTGATCGCATCGAGTGCTGAGAAAGGCTCATCCATATAAAGCAGCGTGGGCGATCCTATCAGCGCTCTTGCAATCGAAACACGACTTTGCTGACCTCCGGATAAACGAGTTGGATATTCCTTTTTTAAATGGGATAGACCCATTAGATCCAAGAGAGATTCCGCTTTTTCTACTTGTTCTTTTGTTACTTTACGTTTAAGCGATACTGGTAAAAGAACATTATCCATTACTGTTTTCCATTCCAATAGGGTTGGTGCTTGAAATACAAAGCCAATCTTTTCTGAAGGTTCAATCCTTTCACCTTGTAACAGAATACAACCTTCGTCTGGTGGTAATAATCCAGCTGCCAGCTTTAATAATGTGGTTTTTCCACAGCCGCTTTTACCCAGTAAACTGTGAAACTTTCCTTTTCCTACATCGAAACTTACGGAATCGACAATCAGGTTATTTTTTGCATAGCTGTAAGTAACATCTTGTAAACTCAAATATGCCATTTCTGCCTCCTAATACATATAAGCTGCAAAATACTCTGCATTCTCTTCCGCTGAATGCTCAATATCAACCATTTGAATGAGGTATAGTAAATTAAATCGACCATCATGATGCCAGCCTGATTCAGGCGAAGTCATCTTGCCTAGAGCAGTTACTCTTGTTACACCAACATTCCCCAACAATTCAGCCCACCGAAAAAGTTCCTTTGGAGCAGCTGCCACACCTACACTTTGTAAGTAATTTCGATAGGGTTGAATATCTGGCAAGATTTCTCTTATCTCCTCAAAAGCAATGACTTTGACTGCACGATTCGAACAAGTTGGGGAGAACACCGCACCCTCTTCATAAACAACGGTCCAATGATTGTCAGTTTGACCAAATACATGTTTAGTAGTATTTGTAAAAGAAGATACTTCTTCTTTGTTACGCCAATGGATGCTTGCCGTCATTTCATCTAATGAAAGAGTGCGCCTAGGGAATCGTTTTTGAAAACTTTCCAGTTCCTGCGCTAGATACTGCGCGAACTCAAATGGTGATACATTTCCACCTTTTTGAACATAAAAGATATGTGGGGAATAACAACCCTGCTGGTCAAATTGGATGATATCAAATGCCGCATGATGAGCACTGGTTAATGCTTTCCGTGAGTCCAGAGCCGAATTGCTAATCAACCCGAAACTGACTTTATGACCGAATGGCAGAAAGCGAGTTGTGGCTGGAATTCTATGACTCATGGATTCTAGCGACTGATTACTTCCATAGCCGACCACTACATCTGAATATCTAAAAATCTCCTTTTCTCGTGCCTCATCTCCACCCTTCCACCAGACAACCGCTAGGCAGTCTTTTAATTGCGGAGCCACCTCGACAAGTACCTGTGCAAACCAGCCTGCAAACAGCGGCTCTGCACTCGATACTTTGCCAATGTTGCCAGACTTAACCAATAACCCTGAAATGAGACTCCATAAGGGGAGCGCGGGTACATTTCCAGCCCATACATGGAGAATCAATTCCGGTCCCACTGCTTTCGAATAACCTTTTTTTACACGGGGCTGAAAATCATCGAGCAGCAGAGGATTTCCTAAGTCCTCAACCACGAAGCGCTGCAGCTCATGTTTGCGGAACTTTTTTAAAAAAGATGTAAGTCCCAGTCGAATCATTTCTTCATCGTACCCAGTTACAATTGGCAGTAACCTTTCGGCTTTTTTCCGGTAATTAGAATTTCGGTCGAGCAACACTTCAATGGCGGTGTCGATGATTGAAATAATCTCTGTAATACTCATGTTTTTTAATACTTCTGCACTGGCTCTTTTAACCTTTTCTGTTACCTGTTGCATTTGCTTTATAGTAAGAAGTGGCGCCTCTAATTCAAGTGTCTCACCTTTTCTGGCAAAGCTAAGTATCTTGGTTTCTATGATTTCTTCCTCGACATTGGGAAGGTATCCAACTCTTTCTCTCATACTCTTGGTCCCGTTGCAGCATGGATAAATTCCTCAACCGCAAGTGAACAGCCCTTTGCCTCTGTTCCTTGCACCCTGCCTAAAAGAAGGAACCCCTCACCAACTTTCACGCCTAAGTCTTCGGTCAAAATAGTCGTGACAGAATTGAAGTTTGCGAGATCACAATGGACAATAACCCCACGTTCCCCCTCAGCCACTTCCTCACCTGTAAACGGATGTATAATTCTCGTTTTTAGCCAATGTGGTCCGGACTTAACAGATGGAACCTGTTCATTACCAGAATCATAGAGCTGTGAACTTAACTCCGTCATACCATACATGTTGATACAATCCTTTCTTGGAACACCTAGTACGCTCGATAACTCCTGGTAAAAATCATCCAGTTCCCATTCTTTTGACTGATTCTTAAATCCACCAGTATCTAAGATCTTACTTCTAGGCGGCAATTGAAAGCGGCGACCCGCTTTTTCTAGTTCTGTAAACAGATGAACAAAACTAAATGAAGCCCCTAACAATGCATAAGGCTCACCTGAATGTTCAGCATGTTCCAATTCTTGAATCAACCTTTTAATGTCAATCCCATTTTCACCTAATAGATAGTGACTCTCCTCTGTACCAAACTCCTGTTTAGCAAGGTTTAAATAACGAGCCAATGAGGAATTAGGCATTTCTTCCTCAGTCGGGAACAGAATGCCCATGCGGATTTTTTCCGTTTCTTTCATAAACCGCTGTTTAAAATAGGTTTTCATTGATAGATTCCATACTTGTAAGGTCGGATGATAGTGCTTCCCCTTGACACCTTGTGTGGTACCGCTTGTCATAAAATACCTTTCTGCTTGTTCTGGAGGCGTACAGGTTAATGCTACTTCCTTAAAAGCGTTAATTGGCACCGCGGGAATATCCTTCCATGATTTCACAGTCCGGATGGTTTTGCCTTTTTGCTGACAGTACTTCCGATATGGAAGGTTATTTGTGAACTGATAGGCAAATAATTGCAAGGCATTTTGATTAAATTCACCTTCTGAAAGTGAATCTGATTGCAGAATAGTAAGTAGTTGGTCTATGATTTGCTGCTGTTCCATGGTGATACTTCCTTTCTATTTCAATGTTGTTCCGTTTGGAGTAAATACAGCAACCTTCTTTTTTAAAAAGACTGATAGGATAATGGCCCCAATCAGTGCACCCGCAATCGAGCTGAATATAAATAACGGAATAAAGCCAAACACTGCTGCTTCCTGCCCCATTAATAGAGTGGCGATTGGGTAGCAGAGAATCGCGCCAAGAATGCCCGTTCCAATAACCTCACCGAAAAAGGCCATATAAATCTTTCTTGTTTTCATAAAAAGAAGCCCGGCCAACAAGGCACCCACCATACTGCCTGGAAATGCAAAGACTGATCCAGTTCCCATGATATTGCGCAGGATTGAGACACAAAGTGCCTGCGCAACAGCATAAACAGGTCCAAGTAGGACGGCAGACAAAACATTCAAGAAATGCTGAATCGGAAACACTTTAGTGAACCCAACCGGAATAAACAATAAATTACTCGAGAGTGTGCCAATCGCAATCATCATCGCTGTTAATGTGAGTTTGTGTGTTTTTCTCATAAAAAAAAGCCCTCCAAGTTTTTAATGAGCACTGGGGGATTACCGTTTTAAATACTACCATTATGGTTCACAGTTAATGGATGTATCATTCACTTCCCTACGCTGGTACTACCCAGATCAGGTTCAGGGGTTTAAGACCTTTACAAGTCTAATCTCAGCCAGTTTCGGCTCCCCCAGTGCTAGTATGAAATTTTAATAGAAATTGTTCCGATGTTAAATTACTTAATTCTTACACGATACGGTTTCGAGTATTGCTTATCGTTACCGCAAACCACATATATTTGCTTTAGGGCACGAATAAAGTTTTTTCAACTTTACCAACATAAATCCATGAATCTTGATAGATCAAGACCTTTGATTTAAGACACTTTTTCTTAAATGTTCAGCTGCTTTTGTAACAGATTCTGCATGGCTAATCGCGGTAATGACTGATACTCCATCCGCTCCAGCTTGGATAACAGATCCTGCGTTTTCCGCAGTTATTCCGCCAATTCCCACAATCGGAATATATACTTCTCTGTCTCGCAATTCCTCAATTAACTTGGTCCCGTTTGAAGGTTTGGCGTCTTCTTTTGTTTTTGTCGGAAAAACGGGTCCGATTCCAAAATAATCGGCTCCTCCCTCTAATGCAGTCATTGCCTCTTCGTAACTATGTACTGAAACTCCAATGATTTTATCATGGCCAACCTTCTTTCTGACTTCCCCTACCGGATCATCTTCCTGCCCGATATGAACTCCGTCCGAGTTGAGTGCAATAGCCAAATTAATATCGTCATTGATAATAAAGGATATTTGCTGCTCCCTGCAAATTTGCTGAAGTTCCTTGGCCAGTTCAACCTTTGCATCCCCTGTTAAAGCCCCGATACCTTTTTCACGGAATTGAAAAAGAGTTATTCCCCCTTTAATCGCTTCCTGCAAAACCTGTGCTGGATTGTCCTTGCAGTTGGGACTGCCCATAATAAAGTAAACTTTCAATGTATTTCGTAATGAATCACTATTGTGAATATTCATGCTGGTCACCTTCCTATTGCTACAATTCTTTTTCGATATGCCCAATGATTGGTTGGTCCATGACCTTGACCAATCAGCAGTTGATCTTCGATCGCAGCCTGGATAAAATGCTTCGCTTTTGATACAGCTTCATAAACACTTAAACCTTTGGCTAATTCTGCCGTTACAGCCGCTGAAAATGTACATCCTGTTCCGTGAGTATTCTTTGTCAGCACTCTTTTACTTGTAAAGGTTTTAAATTCGTTCCCATCATATAAAAGATCTACCGACACATCACGGTATTCATCATGCCCGCCTTTTACGACCACATGTTTAACTCCTAAGTCAAAAAGACGTTTAGCCGCTTCCTCTTTATCCTCATCTGTTCGAATCGACATTCCTGTTAAAACTTCCGCCTCAGGAATATTCGGTGTAATCACCATCGCCTGCGGTAACAAATACTTTTTCAATGCCGAAATAGCCTCTAATTGCAACAGTGACGCCCCGCCCTTTGCAATCATCACGGGATCAACCACGACATTTTTCAAGTTGTAGAATTCTATTTTTTCAGAAACGGCTTTGATGATTTCTGCATTAAACAGCATTCCTGTCTTAACAGCGTCTGTACCCATATCTTCACCAATCGATTCGATTTGTGTGCTAACTGCTTCTGCTGACATCGGATATACGGCTTGAACCCCCAAAGTATTTTGTGCCGTAACTGCTGTCAGTGCTGACATTCCGAAAACATCTAACTCTTGAAAAGTCTTTAAATCCGCCTGAATACCTGCACCACCGCCGCTATCAGAACCAGCAATCGTTAATGCTTTTTTCATTATGCCCACTCCCTATAGTTGTTTGTATAACGCGAATTGATGTATATCCTCAGAAGAAACGAGTGATAGTTGATTTAAAAAATCAATTTGAAAACTGCCAGGTCCCATTTCACCGACCTTTTCGAATGCTTTTTCTGCTGCAATACCATAAAAGGTTAACGCCGATAATCCAGCAAGCAGTAGGTCCTTTTCCACTCCTGCGAAGGCTCCAATTACAGAGGTTAGGAGACAGCCAGTTCCTGTTACTTTTGTTAACAGAGGATGACCATTCGAAACCAAGTACGTCGTCTTCCCATCTGTCAGCACATCGTCTTTTCCAGTAATCACAATTGTGGTATTCAACTTTTGTGCCGCGGTTACGGCCAATGTGACATTACTTCCTTGATGTCCACCACCATCCACTCCCTTAATCTCCCACTTTTCCCCCAGAACATTGGCGACTTCAGCAGCATTTCCGCGAATAACAGATACTTTTACTTCTTCGATTATTTTTTGTGCCATTTCCGTGCGGAACAGCGTAGCACCGGCTCCAACTGGGTCAAAGATCACCGGGATCCCTAGCTCATTAGCTGTTTTTCCAGCTAAGATCATCGAGCTCACCACGTCCTTGTTTAATGTTCCGATATTCAGAACAAGAGCACGTGAAATTCTTACCATATCCGCTACTTCTTCTGGAGCATAAGCCATTACGGGTGAAGCCCCAAGTGCTAAAAGACCATTTGCGGTAAAATTGGTGACGACCACATTTGTAATATTATGTACGAGCGGATTTTCTTCTCTTACCCTTTGTAAAATAGAACTAAAATCGTGATGATTCATCACAACACCCCCATCTTTATTCAATGACCCTATTAGTCTTCTAAACATAAAAAAGCCAGATCCATCAAAATAGGACCTGGCGTAATAGTTAGAGAAAAAGGTAATTTCACATGGCTACTTTCCTACGCTGGTATAATCCAGATCAGGTCCGAAGGGTTAAAAAACGTAAAGTTTTTCTCTCAGCCCCAAATTCAGAGCACCCCTAGTAGTTAAATCGTATTAAGTTATTTTCTATGTTAGTCTACTGGTTACCATATGTAAAGTATTTTATACCGATATTATTTAGCTAGAATCTTTAAATAAGATGTTGTGTCCTTGATCGAGTAACCAGCAAAAGTAAAATAAGCGGAATATTTCCGTTTATTTATCAGTTCGGGTGCATAACCTGATCACCCAACCGATAAGTGCGGATCCTAATAAATAAAGAAAAAGACGTATGCCAATTCATACGTCAATTCTTGTGTCTTTTAATAAGCTTTTACCAAGATTTTTTAAATTTCACTGCGCTTCCACCTGTTTTGGCGGACTTATATGCAGCTTCTGCAATTCCGACAACCGTTAGGGCAGTATCAATATCAAATCCAGGTAAATACTGATCCTTGTTGGACTCATCTAGAACAAAGTCAATAAATAAGTTTATTGGAACTAAACCATCCGATGCATACACAGTCGGATCAATTAAATTCATTCCTGTTTCCATCCCCGAAATATGTTTTGAATTTAGATAAACAGATTCTTTACCTTCCACTCCTAAGACTACTAGGATACCATCTGTTCCGATTACTTCTAATGAATTTTCCATTATGCTTGTAACCATATTCGTATGCGCCGTACCGATAGCATTATTTTCAAACTCCAGCATGATTGTTGCACTATCTTCCACTTCTCTATCTGTCCAGTTTTCCATAAAAGACGAAACTTTCGTTGGTGTTCCTGCCAGATAAGTAAGCATAGACATACCATGTACCCCTAGGTCAATTAAGGCCCCGCCTCCTGCTACATCTTTGTCATACCAGGTTTCAGGCAGATTATTCGTTTTGGCCATGCCATGTGCGCGCCTAAAATTAATGGCAACAATATCACCAAGACTTCCTTCGTCAACCAATTTCTTTGCATATTGATAGGATCCAATAGGCAAGGATTCATGTGAGACTACTAGTTTTACACCATTTTCTTCTATTGCCTTTTTTACACTTAAACCATCTTTAACAGTAGGGGTTACTACCTTGTCTGTGAAAACATGCTTATTTGCATTTGCAGCGCGAACGATAAGATCTTTGTGTAAATTAGTTTCGGCTTCAATCATAACCGCATCTATGTTTTCATTATCCAGGATATTTTGATAATCAGCTTCATAAGGAACACCTAGCATTTCTGCATATTTCTTACCACGTTCAGCATCATGGTCCCAAACCGCTACCCATTCAACTTTTCCAGCCGATTGTTTAGCTATTTTTTCAATAAACATTTTTGTATGTACATGCCAAGCGCCCACAAGCGCAAGACGTACTTTTGTATTATTTTGTGCTGCAGAAGGCACATCAGGATTAATAGTACCTGCAATAAGTACTGTCAATAAAACCGTCGAAATGAAAACACATAATATTCTCTTCATAGCCATATACTCCTCCTCATTGTCTAAAAACTACTACAATCACTTCATAAACTTTGTACCAACTCTAGTGTTATGTACTCCTCCCTTCAAAACTATTTAACTTCTCCACTTTAAGTATCTTGCTAAAAATGTAATCGATTACATTTAGTTGCAGCACTTCATTATTAAAGAAATTTTTAATAACAGAGGTTACCTGTAGTCAAAGGTATAAAGATAGCAAACTTTTTGAAATCGATTACATTTTAATGTTATTATTTTTAGAATTATCTGTAAATATGTCATTCTCCTTATTTGTTCTACCTACCTTATACCCATAATTTTCTACTTCAACCTTTAATTTCCAGCCAACGCTACAGGACTTCCCTGGTTTTATAGTTAATAAAATGATAAAGTAATACTTTTAAAGATTATTTTTTGAAATGAGGGACAAATGTTGAACATATTATGGGATTTTGATGGCACACTTTTTGATACATATCCTGCACTGGTAGAGGGTTTTGTTACGTTAAGTCAGCGTGACCTTGATCGCGATGAGGTGTTGCGATGGCTGAAAATTGATTCGAAAACGGCTTTTAAACATTATGGGATTGATGAAGACAGACGGGCCGAGTATAAGCAGTTAGATATTCAATACTCAAAAGAGAGTAAGCCTTTTGACCATTTAATTGAGGTTTTAGCAGCGGTTGATAATAATATTATTGTAACCCATCGTGATAGAGAGTCGGCCGACTATCTGCTTGGGAAATTTGGATTATCCAAATACTTTACAGAGATTGTTTCTGTTGAAGAACAAGGATTCAACAGAAAACCTCATCCCTCTTCTTATGAATTTGTATTGAAAAAATATGACATCGACTTGGTCGTGGGTGATCGGAAATTGGATTTACTTCCGGCTAGACAACTTGGAATTAAAACAGTTTCTTTTCAAAATCGTAACATCGAAGCAGATTTTCACCTTGATAACTATGCTGAATTCATTCCTTTAGTACTAAAATAATAAAAGCCTGTAGAATCGTCCATCTAAGTCTATAACAAAAAGAGCTCACACGAATGAGCTCTTTTTGTTTACTTCAGAAGTATGACTTTTTCTACGCTTCCAGAGTGTATTTGGCAACATATAAGGTGCTAGTGCGCCCCTCTACATTACTACACTTTGGTTTGTATTTTCTTGCGGACTGCTAACCGGTTTCCCTTCTGAGCCTTCAAATTGACGGCCCCACCCTGTTATGATTGAGAACAATAGAACCAGGAAAAGCATCATGCAATAAATCATACCGCTGCTCACCTGTGTTAGTGATAGCTGCGCAATAAAATCATACCCATCCGACAATAAAGCACCGAGGAATACAAAAACACTTAAGAACGGAATGACTAACACGATGGCATTCGCAAAACCATCAAGTAGATTGGCACGTCGGTATGGATGGAGACCAACACGTTTGCCAATCTCATTCTGTACTTTTCCAAAAGTGGTCATCGAAGCACTGGTCACACCCCCGAAGATCAAAGTGGTAAACGAAATACCTAGCATCATAGCAAACTCAGCACCACGTACACTTTTGCCCATTTTGCTGTTAAGGATGCCATTTGTGACTTTTTCAAGCACACCCGCACCATTGAGCACACCCATGATACCGTAAACGGAAATGACCAGCGTCACCGTTGCCATCATGGAGCTGATACCGCCCGTTAGGAATCCTGCCGGAGCGCCATCTGCAACAGAAATAACATTGTCAAAAGTTAAGAGATTAAATGCTAAACCTGTTATAGTTCCTAAAACGATACCTATGGTTATAGCTTTATAGATATTGCGGGTTTTAATTGCCACTATTAACATGATTGCTACCGGAACCAGCATAACCAGTGTAGTTGGATTCATGTTCTTCTCGAGGATATCTGCAGCGCCCGTTCCTGGCGTGCCGCCGCCACCGAAAATCCAGAACAATACAAACGAGATAATCCCTGCAACCAAGGAATACTTCAGTCGGGTGGCAACACAGCCGCCAATGTCAGCAAAGCCTTGTTTTTTTGTATATTCTTGCGTTCCTGCAGAGATGATGGTGGTATCTGATATTGGTGCCAAGTTATCCCCAAAAATTGAAGCACTAACGATAGCGCCCGCAAGCATAGCAGGGTCGCATCCCAACAATACACCTGCTGGATAGAAAATAGGGAAGCAGGTAAACATGGTTCCAATCGATGATCCCGTAGCAGTAGAAATGACACAAACGGCTAAGAACGTAAACGCGGTGAATAATCCCCCGTCCACGCCCAGCAAATCAGCAAGCCATACGAACCCTGCCGAAATATTCGTCGCTTTTATCAGTGCCGAGAACATCCCGATCACAAACAGCAGAATGGTAATCGGTACAGCTTCCTTAACGCCTTCATAGACTGAATCCCAGAAACGATCGTAATTACCCTTTTTCACTAAAACGGAACCCACCATCAATGCGACGAAAGCACCCATCGCTAGTGCATACATTTCAAACGCTTTAAACACGATAAAATACAATATACAGAAAAACAGAAATATCACGACTGGGATAAACGCAGTACCCCAGCCACCTCTAAATTCAAGTTTTTTATTCATACCAGAACTCTCCTCTTCTAATCTAAACTTTCTATTCTAAACTAAACATCCACTTTCATTTATTCTTCGTTTAAATTCATCTTCATAATATTGCGATATTTCGAATCAACAGTACGCTCTAACTCAAATGGTTCGCCGTCTACTATTGGATAGTTGTCTAAGAATTGTTTAATTTCTTCGATATCGGTACGATCAAGTTCGAAAGCAAATATTTGCGTATTTGATTCAACATGCCTGCTATTTCTAACTCCAATAATAGAGGCACCAACACCTTGCTGACTTAATATATATTTTGTAGCAATCTGTGAGACCTTGACTGAATGCTTTTTAGCGATTCTTTGCAGCAATACCAACAATGCCTGATAGCCATCCCAGCCCAACGTATCTTCAATCACCTGCAAATATTTAACGTGAGAGCGCGTTTCGGGTTGAATCGAAGCTTGGCCAATCCATTTTTCCGCTAACAATCCTCCTGATAATGTACCGTAGCACAGCAGGGAAATACCTTTGCTTTTACAAAAATCGATTAATTCTTTTTCTGGACGTCTATCAAAAACCGAGTATTGATTTTGACAAGACACAACAGGGATACCGGCATCAACGATTTCGCGCAAATGCTTCGTATCAAAGTTTGTAACCGCAATATTACGGATTTTTCCTTTTTCTTTAAGTCTCAACAGATCCCCCGCTGTCTCAACAAATCCAGGCACACTGTAATCCCACCAATGAAACTGAACAAGATCCAATACATCTCGTTTTTGACGTTTGAGGCTTCTATCAATTATCTTTTCTGTGTAGTTGTAATCGACCTCACTAAGCAAATTGAT
Organism: Neobacillus canaveralius; assembly: GCF_047237705.1. Lineage (NCBI taxonomy): Bacteria > Bacillati > Bacillota > Bacilli > Caryophanales > Bacillaceae > Neobacillus > Neobacillus canaveralius. Next base: position 3,230,091 of record NZ_JBDFLL010000001.1, read on the forward strand.
ATCCGGTACATATTTAGTATGAATTTGAATATCATGAGGCGAAAGTGTGCTCCCTCCTTTTAGTTCCGTTAAAAATTCACCGAGGAGTTCTTCAGTACCCGTATAGATATCTGCACAATCAAATGTCGTAAATCCTCTTTCAGCCAGCATATGGAAGGCCTTCATGACATCTTGCATATCTAACTTTGCTTGTAAGCTATGACCTTCCGATAACTGCCAGCAACCGTTGATCACTCTGCTAATACTATAATCTTTTGCTAATTGTAATCGTTCTGCCATTCTTATTACTCTCCTTTATGTATGGGTTCAATTGTGCATTCAGCATGACTAAATTCTTGCGTTTCGGTACGAGTTATCTTAAATCGTGCCCCGCAGTTTGGATCTGGGCAGGCTATCAAACTATCAGACAACATCCAGTCATTAGTATGTAATGGTCGCTGCTTTGCAGGCAGTAGTGGCAAAATAGCGCTTAAGGCATACATGGAAAATGAATTCGTTTCCGGAAAGATCAGGTTTTCCCCTTCAACTAAGAAATAGTCCCCTTCCTTATGACTGCACACCATTGGTTTATCTGTACCTACAATCTCTACCTTTAAGTTAAATAGCGTAAATTTATCATCCATAGCAACTTTTCCTTTCCTCATTTGCAATTAATATAAGTCCATAAAAAACAAAAAACACCTGCCTTAAATAAAAATTCAAGGACAAGTGTTAACCTGCGGTACCACCTTGCTTGATATGTATCAACATACCCTCTTTCGCAGAGTGCTTTCACACCCTTAGCCCTATAACGCTGGCTCTTGCGTCTAAGCTACTAAAAATAATTTCTTTCGCTTCGCCCTCGGAGGCCCATTTACTGTCTCGTATCTGTCCGGCTTCCACCATCCCGGATTCGCTAAAGAGATCGTTTAACAGTTTTACTCCCTCGTCTTTGGTTTAAAAGAATGATATCATCATAGTTTTCGAGTGTCAAGAATAATTCCAATATTAAGATAACTTATTCTAGCATTATAAGGGGAGCTTACGATTGTTCCCAAGACCCATGAATAAGGCTTAATCCCTCTTGGCAGCGTAGGATTTATCTTTAAGACCATCTATTAAGGACTAATCCTCCTTGGCAGCGCATAAGATTTGTCCTCAAGACCCCCGATTAAGGACTAATCTCCCTTGGCAGCGCAAAGGATTTGTCCTCAAGACCCCCGATTAAGGACTAATCTCCCTTGGCAGCGCAAAGGATTTGTCCTCAAGACCCCCGATTAAGGACCATTCCTCCTTGGCAGCACATAGGATTTGTCCTCAAGACCTCCAATTTAAGACTAACTTTCAGGAAGCGAGTATGATATGTCATCAAATAGTAACAGTTACAAGATTAATGAATAAACGGTATGTAAGATTCAGTGAAAATTACAAATTGCAAAGAAGAATACACTTTCTCGACAAAATGAGAAAAGACGTATGCCAATGCATACGTCAACTCTTGTTTTATTTATTAAGAAAGCACTAGAAAGTTGGACCCTTTAGAGTGTGTCTAAGGGGTCTTTTTCTACAAGCTTTTTGCATTTAGTTATTTCACAATAAAAACGGGACAGTGTGCCTTTTGTACGACATAGTGGCTGACACTTCCTAAGAATAGTTCCTTCAATCCACTTAATCCTCTGCTTCCCATCACAACAAGATCCACATCATTTTGTTTCACAAATTCCACAATCATATGACCTGGATTGCCCTCTATTGCAAATGTTCTTGTTTTATTAGGCAGCGACTCTAATTCCTGCTCAAGTTCACCGCGGATAGCCTTTACTTCCTCACGTTGCTTCTCATGGTAGGCTTCAAATGCATAACCATATGAGTAAACCATAGGTCTATCAGGTTGTGTGACCATCACAACTAACAATTCAATCTGATTATCCTGTTTTGCTAAATTCATGGCCATCTTCAATGCTTTTTTACTTAATTCCGAATGATCATATGCAACAACGATTCTTGAATAATCCGTTAACATTTCTATCATCCTCTCATAAAAAAACTATATCTTATACTTCTATTATACTTCTGTGTTGCTTACTTGTGGCCATGAGATAGTGACAACTTTGTTCCAATTGATAAAAAATCCCTTTTGTGAGAAGGTCCTGCCCGTCTACACAAAAGGGATTATCTGTTATTATGCAACTTTTTTGATATCGACTTTTTTTCCTTCTTTTATTCTCTTCTTATAATCAGCTGTTGCTGTGAAAAGGACGTCTGTTGAGGAGTTAAGTGCCGTTTCAAAGGAATCCTGTAAAACACCGATGACAAAGCCTACTCCAACTACTTGCATCGCTACTTCATTAGGAATTCCGAATAAGCTACAAGCAAGCGGGATCAATAATAGTGAGCCGCCGGCAACCCCTGAAGCACCGCACGCGCATACTGCGGATAATACGCTTAGGATGATGGCTGTAGGAATATCCACTTGAATCCCAAGTGTATGAACGGCTGCAAGAGTTAAAACCGAAATCGTAACCGCTGCACCAGCCATATTGACGGTGGCACCTAATGGAATCGATACAGAATAAGTATCTTTATCTAAATCCAGGTTTTCACATAACTTCATATTTACCGGAATATTTGCAGCAGAGCTGCGAGTAAAGAATGCGGTAATACCACTTTCCTTTATACACTTGAAAACCAGTGGATAAGGATTCTGACGTACGTTCACAAATACAATCAGTGGATTGACAACGAACGCCACAAAAAGCATACATCCAATCAGGATGACAAGTAATTTTCCATAGCTTAAGAGTGACTCAAGTCCATTTGTTGTAATGGAATCAATCACTAGACCCATGATTCCTAGCGGTGCCAGCTTGATGACCCATGTCACCATTTTCGATACCGCGTCTGAAAAATTACTAATCAATGTTTTAGTTGATTCTGGGGCATTTTTTAAAGCCATCCCTAGAACAATCGCCCAAGCTAAAATACCAATATAATTTGCATTTGCAATCGCGTTTACCGGGTTATCGACAACGTTCATCAGTAATGCTTTCAGAACCTCTACTACACCACCTGGAGCTGTCACATCCTCTGCGCCCTTTGTAAGAGTAATGCTTACTGGGAAAATAAAGCTTACAATTACGGCAATTAATCCAGCAAGAAATGTTCCTAATAGATATAGGAAAATAATTGATTTCATATTTGTCTGCTGACCACTCTTGTGCTGCGCGATGGCAGACATAACTAGGAATAGGACCAATACTGGGGCAATAGCCTTTAATGCTCCAACAAATAACGATCCTAAAATGACAACAGGTTTTGCTGCTTCAGGAATTGCGACAGCAAGGATAATACCAATTAGTAAACCAATAGATATTTGCTTTACCAGACTGATTTGATTCCACTTTTTCAATAAGTTTTTCATAGATGTATCCCTCCTACATGTATTAATTAAATTGCACTGGAATAGAAACAATACGTTACCCTGTCTCTTAAATTCTAACAAATAGAATTATAGTGAATTTTTAGATATATTACAATAGCTTATTACTTAGATTAGTATAACAACATCATAGTCGTTAATCAATAAGATGTGAACAATATTTCGATAAGTTTAATCATCGTTCGTCTTTTACCGTTAATTATAAAAAAAGAATATTATTTCGTTCGCCTTTACTCTTTTATTATAGTAATAGGTAAAAAGACTAAAGGAAAATAGTAGGATTTACTTTCCTCCAACATCTCTTAAAATACTAATGGGAGGTTAGTCGTATGTTAAAAAAAATAATCATCCTTGGAATACTCGTATCTATCTTAACCGTGCTAATGATCATAAAATCCCAAACCAGCACTCCTGTTACCAATCAAGACAATGAAACTTCGGAATACAAAACGGTTGAATACAAAATTAGCCAAATTAAAGATGATCAGTTTTATGGTGAAAGTGAAGCTGGAACCAAGATTGAATTTTCCGCTGAAAGCGTCACTTCGAGTGAAAAAATTCAAGTCGGTGATGTGGTCATATGTTATTTTGAGAAAGATAATTTTGGAAAAGGGTTAGTAAAAGTGGAAAAGAAATAATGTAGCAGGTATCAGAGTCGAAACTTACTCTTAGACATTAACAAAAAAGCAGCCATTCTCATTTGAGGATGGCTTTGCTATTTTGAGCATCATCTAAAATAAAGGCTTCATATGGATTAAAGCTGGAATTAATAGGACTCCCCACAGGAGCGTAATCCATGCGGCAAAAATCATGGCTAGTGACGAAAAAGTAGCTTCTTGTTCCCCATATTCCAATGCCTTATTGGTCCCTGCACCATGTGCGGCCATTCCGAGAGCGAGCCCTTTTGCGATAGGGGTTTTAATCGACAACCACTTGATGACGGATGGTCCCATTACCCCACCCATTACCCCTGTTATAATGACAAAGACTGTCGTCAGAGTTGGCAGGCCGCCAATTTCTTTCGAAACCTCAATCGCAATTGGTGTCGTAATTGATCTTGGAAGGATGGAAGTCAAAAAATCAGATTTTAAATGAATCATCTTTGATAAGGCAAATGTTGAAAAAATAGCCACCAACGTTCCTGTCGTTACACTAATCATAATCGTTCCCATATATTTTTTTATTGTAGGTAAATGCTTATAAATAGGAACAGCAAATGCAACTGTAGCGGGTCCTAATAAATGGGTGAGCCACTTGGTCGCATCCAGATATTGATTTGCTGAAACATTCATACCTTTAATCAGCAGTATTAATAGAATTGGTGCAAGCAACAACGGATGAAAGACTGCTAAGGCAAATTTGGAATATACCATTTTCGCTAACCGGTAAATAATAAAGGTAATTACAGTAAACAAAATCATCATCAATGCTGCTCACCACTTTTTCTGCCTGTAATTGTTTCTGCTACAAGAGCTGTCATCCCTAAAACAATCACGGTGCTGATTCCAATCAATAGCACAATTTCTGCTCCCTGCAGACTTAAAATATCGTCATAATTTACAATTCCAACTGCTGATGGAACAAAGAACAATAACAGCTCGGCCATCAGCCATTTTGCTCCTTTTTCCACCCAATCCAGCTTTACAATTCTAAAATATAGTGCGAGAAAAAGAAGAATCAATCCAAACATCGATCCTGGAATCGGGAGTGGGATAACTGCTTTCAGCGCAGCACCTAAAAATAAAAAAACATGAATGAACAAAACCTGTAAGACAATAACAGCTAATTTCATCGTTATATCCTTTCTATTGAAAAAAGAGTTTGTTTAACTCCATTTCGTTCCTGTTTTTACAATAGGATAATGGTACGATGAAATCCACCATTCGTAAAATACATATTCAGAATGAGTTTCATAACTAAAAGTTATAATCGTTCATTTAAAATGAAATCTATAAAGGTTTTCCCTGCATTAGAGATGTAACGATCTTTTTTCGTAATCACGGCCAGTTTCCATAAAATTTCTTGTTTTAGGTTAATAATTTTAATGTCCTTAGTAAAAACCCTATTACAAATGGATTGCGGAAGAATAGTGATTCCGAGATTCGCAGCCACCATTTCGGACATCAGGTCCCATTGAGAGCTTTTAAATAAGATTTTCGGCTCAAAGCCAGCAGCGATGATATGGTTCCTCATAATATGATGTAGCGCAAATTCCTCATGATAGAAAATAAACTCCTCGTCCTTTAATTCTTTAATATCTACCTCATTTTTAAAGGATAAATGGTGGTCTTTGTAAACGAGCAATTTCATTTCCTCTTCTACAATCGGGTAGACATTAAACTGCTTCTCGTCAATGGGAAGAACGGCTACTCCGAGTTCAAATTCACCCTCTTCGACACTTTTTACCACCCTAGCCCCTCCATACTCCGTTATGTTCAAACCAATATTCGGAAATGTATGATGGAACTTAGCCATCACTCGTGGAAAAAATAAACTGCCAATAAACGGCGGCAAGCCAACATTAATCTGCCCTCTTGTCAGGTTTGTCATATCATTCAACGTATCTGTCATCTCATCAAGCAAAAGTGTCATTTTCTGTGCATATTCCAACACGACTTTGCCAGCATCGGTAATCTCACTTGTTTTATTACTTCTAATGATTAACAACATGCCCAGCTCTTCTTCCAGTGCCATGATCGATTTGCTCAGTGCTGGCTGTGAAACATGCAGATGCTCAGCAGCTTTTGTTATACTTTTATGCTTCGCTACTTCAACAAAAGTTCGTAATTGTCGTAATTCCAAATCAAATATCCCCCATGTCTTTATTAATTTACTAAGTATAGTCCTTTTAACTTGTTATAGCTATTTGGGTCGAATTTACCATTTTTTTGTTATTTCGTTATAATATCCTACTATGATGTGAATCATGGTAAAAATATAAACTATTTGGAAGTGTTAACTATGGAGCATAGTATGACCGGGACTTATAACGATTACTGGTTTGTTTTTTCCATTCTTCTTGGAATTCTTTTTTCATATATAGCGTTAGATCTTCGCTGGAAAATGATCATTTTTAAAAATTTAAAATACAATCTTTGGTTACTAGGTTGTGCGGTTGCAATGGGGATCGGAATTTGGACCATGCACTTTGTTGGTATGTTCGCGATGGATATGCCAAGGGATAGTCAGTATGACGCTAGAATAGTATTGCTATCTCTGTTGATCTCAATAGCAGGTACTGGGCTCGCCTTCTTTATGATGAAAATGAATTATAGTAGACTCCTTTTCTCGAGTCTGTTTATGGGCGGAGGAATCGTGGGAATGCATTATTTAGGGATGGAAGCCATGCATCTGAACTTCTCCATCACCTATAACCCTGCCATTGTGCTTTTGTCGTTATGTATTGCTTTTACGAGTGCATTTGGCTCTTTATGGGTACTTTTCTTTTTTAATCATCAGCGCTCGATGAAATTTAATTGCCGGGTATTGAGCAGTATCCTAATGGGCATTGGAATCGCAGGAATGCATTATATTGGGATGTGGGGTACAAATCTTCACGATCAACCTTCCCACCTGCCTTCAGATGCTTATTACTCAGTTAGTTCCAGTACCTTGAGTTCTTTTATCTCTGTCCCTGCCATTTTCGTCGTGTTGATTATGTTATTATCCAGTGCCTTCCTGGATAAAAAGCTAATTGCTCAAATGAAGGATTTAAATAAACATGAGAAAAAGTTAAGAGAATCTGAGAAACTATCGCTAGTAGGAGAACTTGCAGCTGGCGTAGCACATGAAATTAGAAATCCTTTAACGACATTAAAAGGATTTACGCAAATGATGAATGAAAATACCGATCCCGAAGCAAATAAACGATATTCCAAGATTATGATTGATGAAATAAACAGAATCAATTTTATCGTGAGTGAATTTATGGTTCTTTCTAAGCCACATATGGTTCAGTATTCCTTAACTGATATTTCGCAAAGTATAAAAAATGTGATTACCCTCTTAAATACACAGGCGATCATGAAAACAATAGAAATCATTCCGGAGTTTATTGGAGAGCGATTTTTAATTAAGTGCGAAGAAAATCAAATAAAACAAGTAATTGCCAATCTGATTAAAAATTCAATAGAGGCCATGCCGCAAGGAGGAAAAATTCACATAAGAGTGGAACATCAAAACGCCAATTTAGTCATTTCAGTCATCGATAACGGCGTGGGGATATCGAGGGAAAATCTTCATTTATTAGGCACCCCCTTTTATACAACCAAAACAGAGGGAACCGGCTTGGGGCTTATGGTGAGCAAGAAAATCATTCAAAATCACAATGGGAAGTTTGAAATAAAAAGTGTGCCGAACATCGCTACAACCGTAACAATCACCTTGCCCACAGAACTTAGCCATCTAGAGTATGTAAAAGAAAATATTAAAGATGATCCCACTATGTCCCAATCTTCTTAAATTGAATTGCTTTACCATACAAAAAGGTAAAGCTTTTTTTATTGGTTTCTTAGTATAATCATTCCCACGATCATAGGTACAACCATTAGCAGTCCGACCGTTAGAGTAGGAATGGACAATCGACTAGAGAAGATTGCACCAAATTCACCAAGAAACCCACCTATCAAAAAAGGGATGGCGGATTTGGTTTTATTTGCATTTGGCTTTGCATAATACCAGGCATCCCAAACGGTATAGGCATAAAATCCAGGATAAAATAACACATATTGAAAATTGGCTGCCTCTAACGCTTTTTGGTGGAAGCCGTTAAAATCCAGATGAATGGCCGTATTGATTCTCCCCAATACATTATCATAATGTTCAACAATTAAAAGAAATACACTTTTTATAAATTGTCGATTGTAAAGTTGTCCAAATCCAGGCATGAGCATAGAAAATAAAGCAGCAAGATTCCTCATGAAATTCTCCTTTGTGCTGGGTTGCTTATTCCGTTTTATGGAAGTGTTTATTATACTTTCCAATTATTTGGAAATAAAACGTAATAAAAAGTTACAAATATCGACATTTTACGACCGTCTCATCATTCCCAGTAAAAAAAAATGCAGAGCAAATTCAGAATCGAATCACTCTGCTACCTTATCCGCGATTAGGTTGGCATACGTTTCGCCGCCAACCCTCGATAAATGAACACCATCATTTGCAAAAAACTCCGGATGGCCGGTACTAGCACTGTACCAATCTACGAGAACGGTATTCGGTATACTACTAACGACCTCCTCTAACGTACGATTCACAGTAGATTCCCAGGCACGTGGTACCCGACAGTTTACTAAATACACTTGTTTATTTTCCAGACTTTTAAGTAAATTTATTAAGTCGGTTTTTACAAAAGGTCCATTTGTGCCAAGTTGTATAATCACTTTCTCACCTAATTGCCCACTGCTCTCTAACTGCTTAATCACCTCTGGCACCTCTGACATTTGCCGACCAACACGGTAATCGATAACCGCATCCGGGTAATGGTTTTTAAAGAATGGAGCAACATCATAGAGAATCGAATCACCAATCACCGTAATGGATGTTAAATTGGGGGCTGGTTCAGGTACAGGCTCTATGATTGGATCATCAGGGAAATCTATCTCATTGAAAGTATCTACTGTTAAAGGGGCTTTAGTTGTAACCACAACGGTTGTTTTCGTACCAAATACCACTCCTATTCCGACTAATAATGCCAAAAGTCCAGCACTGCTTCCTATAAAAATCCTCTGCTGTATCTTTGTCATTTTTCTAAAGGCTGTTATGGTAAATTTAATTTGCCCTTTTCTAATTGGGGTTTCCACAAAATGATAGGAAAAGGCCGAAACAGCGAGTGTTGCAGCTATTTGTAATGTTATTCTCCAAACATTTATTCCATCGGTGTTAATAATCGGTGTTGTTAGAATGATAATCGGATAATGCCATAAATAAATACCATAAGAACGAACTCCAATCCATCGCAAAGGCTTCGCACTTAGCCATTTCGCTAGCATACTAGCAGGATGGGATAATGCTGCTACCATTAAAGTGGTAATTACGGATAATAAAAGCATGCCCCCTTGATAATGAAAAGTGTCAAATTCTGATGTAACCATAAACATGATAATTAGCAGCAATAATCCCGTTATGCCGACAATTTCTAAAACCCAACTAGCGTGCCTTGGTAAGGTCTTAGATAATTTTTGACTTGGCCAAACAAATGAAAGTGCCGCACCCAGCAGTAGTGAAAAAGCTCTAGTATCCGTTCCATAATAAACGCGAGAAGGATCTTCTCCCGGTGAATAAAGGAATGCCATTAAACATGCAGAAATGACAACCCCTGCCAGGATAACCAAAACTTGAAACCTTTTTCTTTTTATAAAAGTAAAACCAAGAATCATCAGCAGCGGCCATATAAGATAAAATTGCTCCTCAATACCCAGTGACCATATATGAGTAAAGGGTGAGGCAGGACCGAAGCTATCAAAATAGGAGACTTCATGAAAAATGTACCACCAATTTGTAACATACAGAAGTGAAGGAAAAAAATCTGAACGTAGTTTTTCAAACGCAGGATGATTCGTAAAAATCACCATGAAGGTCACAATAAAAATCATACTCAATAATGCAGGAGCCAGTCTGCGAAACCGCCGAATCATAAAGCGAAAGTAGTCAATTTTATTGTTTCTGTTCCATTCATCAATAAGGATGTCTGTAATCAAGTATCCAGATAAAACAAAGAAAACCGTTACACCTGAAAATCCACCCTGAAACCAAGGGATATTCAGATGATAAAGAATAACGCCTATAACAGCGATAGCTCTTAGACCATCTATTCCGGGCATATATCTGCGTTTACCGCTGCTTGGACCGCCCATCCCATCCTCTCCTTCCTTTCTTTTGAAAGGATTAAAAAACACTAGAGGTATCATACTCCCCTACTGTTTTTTATGATAACGATCGGTTAATCATTCCCTGAAAAAAGTTTGTTCTTGCCTAAATCTATTTCAAATTTTACTTATCCGGGCAATGCCTATACGATATTAGAGTGAAACAAAAAACGCACTGTTATAATAGGAGGCATGTAAAAATGAAGGTCCTTCTTTTTGGGGCAACAGGGATGGTTGGGCAAGGTGTGCTGCGCGAATGTTTGCGTGATGAAAGCGTCCAGCATGTTCTGTCTGTTGGCAGAAGTGTTACCGGGCAGAACCACCATAAACTAAATGAACTTAAACATGATGATTTTATGAACTTAGGAACAATTGAAAACGCCTTAACTGGTTTTGACGCATGTTTTTTCTGTCTTGGTGTTTCGTCTGTTGGGATGTCAGAGGAACACTATCGAAAAATCTCATATGATTTCACACTGTCCTTGGCACAAACCTTAGTGAAATTAAATCCAAGTATGACCTTCATTTATGTTTCAGGAACTGGGACAGACAGTACGGAAACAGGGAAAATTATGTGGGCTAGAGTGAAAGGTAAAACTGAAAATGATTTATTAAAACTGCCGTTTAAAGCTGCGTATATGTTCCGTCCAGGAGTCATTCTTCCGCTTCATGGCGTGAAATCAAAAACCAAATTGTATCGAGTCATGTATCAATTCTTAAGTCCCATCTATCCTCTTCTAAGAAAGTTAAAAAACGTCACAACAACCGAACAAGTTGGTCAAGCGATGATAAGTGTCACCAAATCTGGATATCATAGCCCCTATTTGGAGAACAGTGATATTAATTCAATCTAAGAGAAAGGCACCTTAGATGGACAGTGATCCAGCAGAGGTGCCTTTTATAAATAAAAATTAAACCCTTAGCGAGCCGCGAAACCCTCTTGCAGCATAGTAGGAATCTGCTCCATTGTGGTATACAAAGACCGTGTCGTAGCGACGGTCACAAAAAAGTGCTCCGCCAAGTTTCCTGATATTATCTGGAGTTTGCACCCAGCTCGAGGTTTTCAAATCAAAATTTCCTAGTTCCTGCAGCCCTCGGTATTGTTCTTCCGTTAATAGGTCGATGCCGATCGTGGCAGCCAAATCCATCACGCTATTTTCTGGTTTGTGATTTTTCCTTGAATCCAGCGCTTTACGGTCGAAACAAAGACTCCTGCGGCCTTTAGGGCTTTCAGCTGAACAATCAAAAAAAATGTATTCGTCCGTCTCCTTTCCTTGGCCAACCACATCTGGTTCACCACCAGTAGCTTCCATTTCATTCAGTGACCACAGTTTATCAGGATTTGCTTCAAGCTTAGCTAATACATTATCCCACTCAAGTCCTTCATGTCGGTTCATGTTTTTCTCAAACCGAGCTTTTAATGTTTTGAGAAGTTGGTCACGTTGTTCTAGTGACAACTCCTTCGTACTGATTGTCATATCGTTTCTTCCTCCTAAATTTTACTCATAATTGTATAAGTACTAAACTACTCGTTCGTTCAATTAATCCACAAAAGAACGTTAGTCCTTCTAATATTACCATAGGTAAGCAATTGAAGTTGTCGACCCTTTCCCGCTCGTCATTTAACCCTTTAATTCATTTAACGCTTTTGAGCCCAATCCAATTCTTTGAAATCTTTTATCGATAAAAAAATGAAACAGCCAATAATCATATAACAACTTCAACAAAAAGAGCGTTAATCCTTCTTAACGTTTATTATGATATAAAATAAAAAAACGTCTAATCCCATATGTACCCAGGGTTTAGACATTTTTATAATGTATGAGTTGTACCAACGACAAAAAAAGATGTTTATTTAATGTAACTGAGTCATATTGTTCACAATGTCTCCCTCGTCATATGCTTCTTTAAATAATGGTGGAGTTTTCGGTTCAGACTGATTTTGTGATGAGGGATGAATACCATTTTGAGCTAAGATATCTAAAATTTTTTGAATATCTTCTTTGGTTGCAGGTGCTTTGTTTGGCTTTAGGGTAGTCGATATTTTACCATTGGACTCTAATACCGCCAATTCTACATCTTCGACATTGCCTATGTTTTTTAGGCGAAGTGCACTCTGTAGCTCATCTGTTGTAAGTCTTGCTTTTTTTAGCTCTTCTAATTTCATCTGACCATCATTAATTAGTACTGATGGTACTCCATTAATAAACTTTCTGGATTTTGGTATCCATATTTGTATTTTCGCTAATATTACAATTCCTATAATAAGCAAAGTCCCAGCATATATTGCTTCCCATTCATTTCTTAATGCTAAAGGTTGGATTAGTACAGCACCGATCGAAATCCTCAACACCGCTTCCGAAACCGTCGTTTCTGCAAGCGATCTCTTTCCTGCGATACGCAAAAGCATAATTGCAGCCAAAAAAATTAACAATGCCTTAAAAAAATAAGGTAAGGTAGGTAGATCGTTTAAAAAACCCATCATTTCTCTCATTCCTTTTGATTTTTTGTTATTATTTGTTAAATGCATACCCAATATGTAGATAGCTTAAATAACTAGATAAAGTATATTAATGCTAACCATATAACAAAATTAATTTATAATACAAAATAAGAATTGCATATGCAGAACTTATCATAATCAGAAAGGATGTTATAAAATGGAAAACTTTTACCTGTTTGTCCTTATGTGTATTTTTCTAATCATTTTACCTGGCCCTGATACGGCAATTGCTACAAAAAATACGGTCACCGTTGGAAGAATCGGAGGTCTTAAAACAGCGTTAGGTACTTGTTGTGCCCTTCTGATTCATACATCAGCTGCTGTATTAGGACTTTCAGCCATTATTGTGAAATCTGCGTTATTATTTTCTGTCTTCAAATACGTTGGTGCTGTTTATTTAATCTATCTGGGTATTAAAACATTATGGTCTTTGAGGAAAAAGAAAGAAGCAGAAAGCGTTGTGATCAACACAAAAAGCAAGTTTACAAACAAATATTGTTTTAAACAAGGATTCCTTACAAATATCCTAAATCCCAAAGTTGCTGTCTTTTTCTTAACCTTTTTGCCTCAATTCGTTGACGCCGGAAGTAATACCTTTATACCGTTTCTTCTAATGGGTATCACGTATACTGTATTGACTGCCGTTTGGTTTTTACTCTATGTATATTTAATTAATCAGGTTAGTGATTTTATGAAAAAACCTAAAGCACAAAATATAATTGAAGGAATCACAGGTAGTATACTAATAGGTTTTGGTATTAAACTAGCATTAGAAAAGACTCATAATTAGTGTTTACTATTTTTATAAGGTAAGGCCCTTGATTTCCTAAGTCAAGGGTCTTAGTTTTGCCCTTTAGTTTGGTAGTGATTAAGTAATAGGTACTATTAACCGTTTTTCGGAATATTAAAAAAATCACAAATTTATCTAAAAAAAATCCCTAATTCGTATGTCCCTCCCTCTCGTAAACTTAACTTGAAAAGAAAGCGCTTGCTTAGGTTATTGGGGGTGATTGTATAAGAATAATGTATAACTTTTTTATTCGGCTATGATGCACAGCCTATAATTAAAGCCTAGTAAAAATGAGGGAGGAAAAAAAGGTGGGTTTACTGAAAAAGATAAAAAAAGCAGCTGTATTATCAGCAGGAGCACTGATGTTATCATCACTAGTGATTCCTTATGCCTCGGCTGACCGTGGAAATGATAACAAAGCAGAGGTTAAAACAGTCCCTCAACTTAGTGTAACTTCAAAGGATATTCTTACCGTTAACGGTAAAGAGTACAAAGATTTAAATGAAAATGGCAAACTAGACAAATATGAAAACTGGGCCCTCCCAGTAAATGTACGTGTAAAGGATCTTGTTAAACAGATGACCCTTGAGGAAAAAGCCGGAATGATGTTAATCTCCTCTCATTATATGGGTAACAGCAGAACATGTCCGGACACGGGAGACTTTATTACCTGTGAGCAAGATACAGTATCTACAACAAACCGCTGGTCGGTACCTGGTCAACAATTCCATACGTTTGATCCACCTATTGTAGAAGCATCAGCTGCTACCAAAGGAATTCAAGAACGTAATTTACGTTACTTAATTATTCGTGACAATCCATCTGCAAAAGATTTAGCAACTTGGATTAATGAGCTACAAAAAATTGCAGAGGATACCAGACTTGGAATTCCTGTCGTCATGACCTCTAATCCTCGAAATCATGCAGGGAATTTGGCTTTTGGTTTTAGCGAAGCATCAGGTCAGTTTTCTGTTTGGCCAGGTGAATTAGGTTTAGCAGCTACACGTGATGCTGAACTAGTAAAAGAATTTGGTGAAATTGCTGCGAAGGAATGGACATCTACAGGTATCCGTAAAGGTTACATGTACATGGCGGATGTCGTGACAGACCCCTTATGGAATCGAATCAATGGTACTTTTGGTGAACATCCAGACCTCGCATCAGATATGATCTATGCAGTGGTTAAAGGATTCCAAGGTGATGAGCTTGGTACACATAGCGTTTCGTTAACGACAAAACACTTCCCTGGCGGCGGTGCACGTCAAGATGGTCATGATCCACATTATGAGTGGTCTAAATTCAATCCATATCCAACGGAAGGAAGCTTGTATAAGTACCATCTTCCATCTTTTAAAGCAGCAATCGCAGCCGGAACCACATCTATTATGCCTTATTATGCATACCCAAGTAATGAATACAGCGTGCCC
Source organism: Neobacillus canaveralius (assembly GCF_047237705.1). Taxonomy (NCBI): domain Bacteria; kingdom Bacillati; phylum Bacillota; class Bacilli; order Caryophanales; family Bacillaceae; genus Neobacillus; species Neobacillus canaveralius. The sequence continues at coordinate 3,245,095 of NZ_JBDFLL010000001.1, forward strand.
CAATTAAAGAACGGCGAAGAATTTGAAGAAGTCGGCTTTGCTTACAACAAGAGGCTGATCACAGATTTGTTACGCAAAGAACTTAAATTTGAAGGTTACGTAAATAGCGATACTTCGATTATTTATGCAATGCCATGGGGTGTTGAAAACCTGACAAAACCTGAACGTTATGCAAAGGCCATTAATGCTGGAACTGATATTGTTTCCGGTGAAGCCGATCCTGCTGACCTTATCAAAGCAGTCAAGGATGGCTTAATTACCGAGAAGCGAATCGACGAAGCGGTATCAAGACTTATAACTGAAATGATGGAATTAGGATTATTTGAAAATCCATATGTTGATCCGGTTCAAGCACAACAGATTGCCGATGAACCAGCTTCACAGGTAAAAGCAGATGAAGCACATCGTAAATCGATTGTCTTGCTGCGCAATGATGATAACACATTACCTCTAAACGATAATAAAGTCGAGGCTATTAAACTTTATGTTGAGGTATTCTCCTCAGGAAACAGCGCACAAACTAGAACTGCTGATTTGAAAAAGTCGATAACACAGTATGATCCAGCTATCCAAGTAGTTGACAACTTAGAGGATGCTACTCACGCACTAGTTTATGCCATTCCAAACACAGTACCTGATCGTCCGGATATTCCACTTTCTGTGGCGCTAGGTGCAGAAACAGGAATAAATGTGGAAAGAATCAAAGAAATTGAAGAAGCCGTTCCTACCATCCTGACAGTCAATATGACCAGTCCTTGGCTAATTGGAGAGATTGAGGAAAACGCGGCAGCAACATTAGCGGTATTCGGAGTGAAAGCAGAAGCGCTAGTTGATGTGATACGCGGAAAATTTGCTCCAACAGGAAAACTTCCATTTACCATCCCTGCTGATCAAGAAGCAATTAATAACAACAATGGCGATGTTCCTGGTTACGATGAAGATCCTTCCTATGTATATCGTGATAAGAATGGTAATGCATATGGGTTTGATTTTGGTCTAACTTATGAAAAGTAAACAAAATATCACTTAAATAATTTTAAATGGGCTGACTTAGCATAGTCGTTACAAAACGACTAGTATAAGTCAGCCTATCTTTCTTATAAAAAAGGCTACCATATCTCATTGGCAGCCTATCTCTATTGTTTTAACATTTTTGTAATTCATAAATTTCTTTTACAGCATTTAACGAAGGCATACCTGATTGAGCTCCCAATTTGGTTACCGATAAGGACCCTGCAATGGATGCGAACAAAACGGCTTCTTTTATATCTCGTTTTTTACCTAGTTCAACTGCAAACGCCCCATTAAAAGTGTCTCCAGCACCAGTTGTATCAACTACATCTACTTTTTGAGCATTTACTAGAATTTTTTCAGTATTCAGGAAAAATTCTACCCCCTCTCCACCTCTTGTTATAATACTTTTTGCCCGAATAATATCAAACTCCTCTTTTGTTGCTTCCTCTAAAAGTTGTTTAAACTCATGTTCATTTGGTGTCAGATATGTAACATCCTTTAGAAGAACAGTTGGTAATATTTGATAGGGGGCTGGATTTAAAATAACTGGAATCTTATGCTTCTTTGCAATTTGTGCTGCTACTTTAACCGATTCTAATGGTATTTCTAATTGCAGCAGCAATATATCACTTTTTCTAATTTGTTCTTCATGTGAGGTAACCCATTCTGGTGTCACTTCTTTATTTGCTCCAGGTACCACAATAATTCTATTATCATCATCGGAAATAATAATAGAAGCTGTTCCTGTTTCTGTATTCGTTGCTACATCAACGAAATCGACATTCACATTTTCTTCAGTTAATATTTCTTTTAATTTAATTCCAAATAGATCATTCCCAACTTTTCCAAGCATATAAACCTCTGCTCCCAGCCTCGCTGCAGCAACTGCTTGATTCGCTCCCTTCCCGCCAGGAAAGGTTGAAAATGCTTGACCTATAATAGTTTCACCTTGTAAAGGCATTTTTTCAGTGACAGTCACTAGATCCATGTTTAAACTCCCTAAAACTGTAATTCTTGGCTTTTTCAATTAAATTCACCTATCCTTTTAAATATGATAAGAAAAAGGACCAATACGGTCCCTTTTTCATTTCATCAATAAATTTGGTAAATAGAGAACAATTTCTGGAACTAATGCAAAGGTTACAAGTAGTGCGATTAGCACTAATAGAAACGGCCATATTTCTCTTGTAAATTCAACAACTGAACACTTCGCGATGCTTAACGCTACATACATAATCGTCCCAACAGGTGGTGTAATGGTTCCTATCATAACATTAATCGCTAAAATTACTCCAAAGTGCAAGGGATCTATACCAAATTGAGCTAGTATAGGCATGATAACTGGAGTGGTTATGATGATAATGGCCATTCCATCCAAAAAGCATCCCAAAACTAATAAAATAAACATCAGTAACAACATAGCTACTATGGTAGAACTGGCAATATCCTGGAACATGGCCAATACTTTTGCAGGACCTTGCGCATAAGCCAGCACCCAAGCAAACGGTGCAGAAGCTGCAATAATGATACCGATTGAAGAAGACATCGTTACCGTTTCTAGAATTTTCTTTGGTAACTCCTTAATCTTTAAATCCTTATAAACAAATAGTCCAATGATCAAAGAATAAATAACAGCAATGACTGCTGATTCCGTCGCTGTAAATAAGCCTGAAAAAATACCGCCAACGATAATAACTGGCATAAGAAGCGCCCAGAATGCTTCTTTAAATGCTGCGATAATCTCACTAAATCGAGCTCGTTGTCTTTTTTCGAATCCTCTTTTTTTGGCTATAAAATAAGAAACGATCATTAAGGAAGTGCTCATCATTAAACCAGGGATGGCTCCTCCAATAAACAGTTTACCTATTGATACACCTGCAAGACTGCCATAGATAATCATCGGAATACTTGGGGGGATGATAGGACCTACCGTTGCACTAGCACCTAAAATGGCAGCCGCAAACCCCTTCCCATATCCTCTTTTAACCATAGTAGGAATCAAGGCAGAACCAGTTGCAGCTGCATCCGCTACCCCTGACCCTGAAACCCCGCTCATAAACACATTAGATACAACGGACACATGAGCTAAGCTTCCTCTTATATGTCCGACTAGTACTTCCGATAAATGGATCAGGCGTTTCGTAATTCCACCGGCCTCCATAACAGTCCCAGCCAAAATAAACAGGGGAATCGCCAGCATCGGAAATGAATCTAATCCTAGAGCAAGTCTTTGCGGAATCGCCTGTAATGGTATGGTGTCTTGTACCAATATCGCGATTAAAGATGAGCCGACTAACGAAAATCCAACTGGAACACCTATTAGAAGGAGAACCAATAAAGAAATGATAAGGATAATCAGCATAATATTGTTCTCCTTCCTATAATGGATTGCTAATCCCTTTGATTGTGGTCAGATATAGTTCTTTTAAAGTATAAATAATTAGTAGAAAGCTAGATAATGGAACGGACAGATAAACAAGTCCTGTTGGAATCTGTAAACTGGTAGTTGGTACATTCCAGGTTTGTAGAGTTAAATTCCATCCATATCTGACTAGGGTGAAAAATAAAGCGAGTAACGCGACGTGGATGAGTATATGCATGATTAGACGAATGGTCTTAGGGAAAAAATTTCCTACTAAATCAATGACAATATGCTTTTTGTGTTTATAAGCTACGACAGTGCCCAGGAGTACTGACCAAATAAACGTATACCTTGCCAATTCATCGGTCCATACTAAAGCAATTTCAAAAAATCGGGCAAAAACTCCGAGAGCGACGGAAATACACATAATGATAAAGAAGATACAACTAAAAATTTCCTCAACATTTAATAAAAACTTCATATTTTTCATCAGGTCATCACTCCAAATAGTGAATGTCTTTTACTTTTGAGCAGCGATGATTTTTTCGTAATAATCTTTTCCTACTTGATCCTCAAAAGATTTATACGTATCAGCTGTTGCTTTTTTAAATGCCTCGATATCAACCTCTACAACTTCCATTCCATTTTCTTTTAAAATCTCTAATTCTTTTTCGTTAGCGGTTAACTGAAGCTCGGACATATATTCTCCAGATTCATTCATGGCATCGGTGATAATTTTCTTCTGTTCATCATTTAAACTATCAAACCATTGTTTGCTTACAACGGGTAGTTCGTTCTGTGTCATATGACCAGTAAGATTAACATACTTTTGTACTTCATAGAACTTATTGGTATAAATTTGATTAACCGAATTTTCTTGAGCTTCAATTGTTCCAGTTTTCAGAGACATATAAACTTCAGCAATATTCATAGGAGTAACGTTAGCATCCATAATTCTAAAAGGTTCTGTATGGGCCTTAGCATCAGGTGTCCTAACCTTCAAGCCCTTCATATCTTCTGGTTTCTTTACAGGATTTTCGGCAGTAGTTAAATGACGATCCCCCACCCACCAAACAGCTTCGGGAAACGCTACCAAATTAACGGTTTCTGCCTGTGCTCCAATTTCTTTATATGCATCTGTTTTGGCAAGCTCTACAAACGTTTTGTATTTCTCACGTTCATTTTTCCCTTCGATTACATAAGGTAAAGTTAGAACGGATGCTTTAGGAACAAAGTTTGAAAGAACGGCTGCGGAAGGAATCGTAATTTGTATCGTTCCAATTTGTGTACTTTCAATCAAGTCTTTTTCACTTCCAAGCTGCCCGCCAGGGATAACTTCTACGATCATTTTCCCATCCGATTTTTCCTCAACCAATTCTTTAAATTTAATGGAGCCTTTATGTATTGCAGATTGGTCATTGGTAACGTGCCCAAGTTTAATGTTCATTACTTCTTCATTACTAGTATTTGAGTTTGATTGTTTTGAAGTATCCTGTGATCCACCACACGCGGCCAAACTAGCTGTCAAAAGTAAACTTGAAAAAACAGTAAGCGCCTTCTTCATCTTCATCATTCCATCCCCCTATTTTTTATTAACTTCTATTAACTGTTTGGCATATTCCTTTTCCATGATTGCAAGCTTCTCAACTCTTCTTCTAAATTCTACAGCTGTGCTGAACTCCGCCGTTAGAAAAGAATCCACTAATTCTCTCACTAACGCAGGACCAATAATTTGAGCACCTATACACATCACATTCACATCATCATGCTCTACACATTGGTGTGATGAATAGATATCATGACAAACAGAAGCACGAATCCCAGGAATTTTATTTGCTGCAATGGAAGCTCCTACTCCCGTTCCGCATACAAGAATTCCCTTTTCCGCTTCATTTCTTCGAACCATTTCACAAACAACTTTAGTAATATCCGGGAAGTCGATTGGATTGGGGTCAAAACTGCCACAGTCTGTTACTTCATGTCCTAACTCTTTTAATACCTCAATCACATACCCCTTCAATGGAAAACCTGCGTGATCTCCTCCGACTGCAATCTTCATCTGTTAACCCATCCTTTTAGTTTTTTTTAAAATTTATAGTTAATCGTTTAACAAGAAAATTTTAAAAAATAAGTTAAACGATTAAAAACAAAAATCAACACCCACATGATTTTCTAACTATCATTTCTGGATCCAAGTACTTGATGCTACCAGACTCGGCACAATTACCTTGAATGGTGTTTATGATTTTATTTGCTGCATATACCCCTAACTCAAACGCTGGTTGTTTAATCCCTGATAGTGGTGGATCAACAATATCCGCCCACTCCGGGTCATCGTAACCATAAATGGCGATTTCTTCTGGTATTTTAATACCCTGTTCTTTAATATACTTATACGCTCCTAGTGACATTGAATTATTAGAAATAAATAAGGCTTCTACTTCCATATTTTCTTCAAATAATTTTTTAGTTAATTCGTAACCGCTTTCAATATTGAAATGACCTTCAAATACAAGCTCTTTTCTAAAAGGAATACCATAATCATCAAGTGCTCTTTGATATCCTTTAAAGCGATCACGTCCAGTACTAAAATGGAGTGGACCTGTAATAATGCCAATTTTTTTATGACCATGTTTGATAAGGTGTTCAGTAGCAATATAGGCACCCTTAATGTTATTCGTCATGACCATATTGGAAGGAAAATGATCTGGACAGCGATTTAAAAATACAACAGGTACCTTGGCTTTTAATAAATCCTCATAATGCTCATAATCTCCTGTTCCGGAGGATGAGATGATTAAACCATCAATCCTTTTCCCCATGAATACATTAAGGTATTCTTTTTCCTTCTCAAAATCAGAATCAGTGCTACATAGAAGTACGTTATATCCTATTTCGGATAATGTGTTCTCGATGCCTTTTACAACTTTGGATATGAAATCATTGGAAATATCAGAAATTAATATCCCGATTAAACGAGATTGTTGCACTCTTAGACTTTTTGCAATCTCGTTTGGTTTATAATTAAGCGCTTCCATTGCATCAAAAACTTGTTTCCTTACACTTGCACTTACATGTTTTGTGTTGTTAATAACATTTGATACTGTTGCAGTCGAAACCTGAGCCAGACTTGCCACTTCTTTTAATGTAGGATTCTTCAAATTGCTCACCAACTTTTAGTTAATCGATTAACTAAAGTATATTTCTATTATTTATTTATGTCAACAATATTCTGAATATTAACAAAAATATTTTGAGAGCTCCGAATACGGCTTGTACATCAAAAATAATGATACATTCATATCTATTAATATAAAAAAAAGAAACACATCGGATTGGTTCTTCCACATGTGTTTCCTTTTACTCAACATTCATTTTAAGTACGGAATAAGATCCTAATTACTTCTGATACTTACTTAATTTAGAAGTGATAGATACTGGCTTTCTTTCCTGTTTCATCAGCTTTAAGTTGGAAGCCCATCTAATTCCAGATTCGTAATTTTGTGTATTTTCCTTTTTTACAAGGTTCTGTAGTCGTTCTTTATTTTTCTCAATCGATTCTTCTACGGAGAGCATCCGGCGTGTTGGGAAGGATAGTCCAGCAAGAACGGTTGTGATCGTAGGATCAGATTCTGTGATGTATGTTCCTTCAAATAATTGCAGCGGTTCCCCCACTCTTTCAAAGATCGAGGGTACATTAATCAGCTTTGAAATGTTCTCTGGCCCCTCATAGATAAGACCAGCTCGAATCACGCCTTGTGATTCAACAGGACAGAAAATTGAGTTCTCCCAAGAAACCTGGACTTTCTTTGAGACTTCAGAAGTATTTTTCGCATCCGTAATGGGAGCGGAAGAGATAATCGTTACGCCTCTAGAACCAAGGATATTCATTAAATCTGTTTCATCAAAATTGCCAAAGAATGAGCTTTTCTTTGTGATTTTCAGAAGATGATTTATAGCCTCTATGGCTTGAAGATTAGCAGATAGGTAAATTTCGTGTTTACTTGATTGTGGTTTCTGTTTACGCATTTGGTCATTGTCGACGAGGAATACTGAAGAAATACCTTCAATATTGGAAAGTTCTTCGATACACTCCGCGGTATTAATGCGATTCCCCGCCAATACATTTCGTTCAGGGATAATCGCGATCGCCCCCACCTTGATTCCAGGCAGCTGATCGATTAACAGATCAATTAACATCGGACTCATCCCGGACCCCGTGCCACCGTCCGTTGAAAAAGCCACTAGCAAAAGCTTAATGTTTTTAAAGGAGCTGTTAACAAAATCAATAATTTCCTTATAGTGCTCTTGAAGTGCCCGTAATCCTAAAGAACGATCTTGACCTGCTCCATTGTATCCTGGAACAAATAACTTTTTTTCTACCCGGGTGTTTACAATACCATCACGTTGATTTGTATTAATGAGAGCTGTTGGAAAATTCAAGGCTGATGCAATTTCCGCTATATTTCCACCTGCTTGACCGACGCCCAAGATTCCAATCGATTTCACGAAACACGCCTCCTTAGTAAGCTAATTATCTAGGTTGTAAAATTTAGAAGAATTTTTAACCAAATCATTGATATGGAAAAAACAATCCTTATACCATTTTTACTATTTAGATGAGCAGATTATGACCAAAATCGGTACCAGTCCTTGATATTGTGAATCTTCAGGAAAGTACCCATAGAAATAATACCAGTTCATTACAAATGTTCTAATTATGTAAAAAAGCTTACTCAAAGAGTAAGCCTAACCTCTATAAACACTATCACATGTTCCAGGTTTTGGTTCATAAAAACAATGTTCTTTAAATGCACCAGTATGAGGTTGATCGTACCATGTAGGAGGACACCCTGGCGACGTTGGATTAAAATACCAAAGAGCAAATTTCGCAGGATGATCTCTCCAACTATTTATATTTTGTTGTGCTAATCTTCTTTCAGCAGTTCTTGATCTTTGATAAAATACATTCCCTTTTTGCACTGCTTCAAAAGAAAAGTTTCCTCCTTGTACTTGAAATATCACATCATGAATATTGTTTACACTTTTGAAATCTAAGCATTCTGCTACAACACGATTTATTATTACATTTCCAACATATAACATTCCTTGCTGCCCTTCGCCTTCTGCTTCTGCTCTCATCATTCTTGCCATTTCATCTACTTCATGACTTCTAGCCCTTACTCTTGGCATTTCATCACCTCTCAAAAATATAGTATGAAAAAATGCCTACATTCATGTCATTGTTTATATAATAAGAATGGTTAGTTTTATAGCGTACAGTTTTTAAGAAATTTAACTAAATTTGACTCGCCCAGTTAGTGAAAAAAAATACTGAAATGTAAATTTATTGCTTAGTTCCCCTAACCGCAACGGTATGATATCCTCTTGAATCTGGACCTCTGACAAAAGAAACGTCACTAAATCCTGCATTCTTCATAGACGGAATGACTTGATTTTCAGTAATACTTCTTATGCCATCCCAAGCTTCATCTCCTTTCCCGTCAGAAAAGGTAAGGATTACCACTCCTTTTGGCTTTAGAACTCTAAAAATTTCTGATACTGTCGCAGTTATATCCGTCCAAAAATAAATAGTTTGGATACTGAAGACGGTATTGAAACTATCATTATAAAAGGGCAACTTTTTGAAATTTGCTTGTACTAGTTTTACTGTTTTTTCGTTTATTGCCTTTTTGTTTCTAATTCCTGCTGATTGAATAATGGTTGGAGAAATGTCCAGACCGACGATTACTTCAGCTAACTCCTTTTTTACAATTAATTTAATTGCATATCCTGCCCCACACCCTAACTCTAAAATCCTGTCACCTTGTTGAACATTCATTAGCTCTAATGACCAATTTGTTTCAGTCTTGTGCTGCCTCACCATTTTTTCACCAATATATGTACCAATAATTCCTTTGGGCGTTTTATAATGACTATCAATAAATTCTTTAGTTGCATTGAAGAAACCCATACATAACACCCCTTGAAATGTTCTACTACCATATAATTCAACAAAGTTTGGGTTTACCCTTTCTAATCTTACTCAAACTAACCTTCTCTTTATTTCCTTTATGTATAAATCCCAGCAGCGGCAGTTAACCCTGCGCCACCACCTAACAAAATATATTCTGCTTCAAATATTTTTTTTTTGCTATATCAATGCGTAGCTTATAATTAATTTCCATTAATAAATCCAAAAAAAAACCGACTTTATGCCGGTTTTTTTTAGTGAATTATATCTAGTTAAGAAATTACATTAACTAGTTGTTTGAGTGCTTCGTTAATTGGTGTAACTGGACGACCAAGAACTTGCTCAAAATCATTGCTTTCAACTTCTAGTGAACCGTTTCGAATACTTTCTTGTATTCCTACTACAATTGGAATCACAAAATCTGGTAAACCTATGCCTTTCATAATCTCTGCATATTTTTCGTCACTAACTTGTTGTACTGGTATTTCTTTACCCAATACATTACCAAGAGCAGATGCCAATTCTTCTTGAGTTAAAAGAGGACCAGAAAGTTCATACACTGTATTTTCGTGACCGTTTCCAACTAGAACTGCTGCCGCTGCATCTGCGTAATCTTGTTGCAGTGCCCAGCCTACTTTACCTTCTCCAGCAGAAGTTACCCATGGAGCTCCTGCAATAGCACCTTGAATGCTTCCGATTTCGTTTTCCAAATACCAATTGTTACGCAAGAAAGAATATGGGATACCCGTCTTAATGATGGCTGCTTCTGTCGCAACATGAGGTGGAGCCATTAAATTTTTGCTTTCAGTTGCATTGGCTAAACTTGTGTAAGCAATAAATTTAACACCTGCACGTTCAGCTGCTTGGACAGCATTAGTATGTTGTTGGATTCTTGTTTCATTGTCACCATCGGCAGAAATAATTAATAATCGGTCAATCCCTTTAAAAGTATGATCTAAGTTTTGCGGATGGTCAAAATCTCCTTGACGAACTTCCACTCCAAGATTTCGTAGTCCTTCTGCTTTCTCAGGATTTCGAACACTCACCACCAGATTACTTGCAGGTACTGATTTCAATAATGATTCTACAACCTTTGAACCTAATTTTCCTGTTGCTCCTGTTACTAAAATTTTCATTAATATTCCCTCCCAGTCGAATCTTATCTGTAACAAAACTGATTACATGTATTCATTTTAGTTACATGTAATTATTTTGTCAACAGGTAAAATACCATATATTATTTTGTTTGTATTTTGGTATAATAAACTTGTAATCAAAACAATTACATGATAAGAAATAAAATTATATAAGAAATCGTTATAATAGAGGTGGTGACTGAACATGTCTATCAGCAGCCGATTTGCAGTAGGAATTCATATATTGGCTCTAATTGAATTAAATAATGAAGGAGTAACATCTTCTGAATTTTTAGCTACGAGTGTTAACACAAACCCAGCCGTTATAAGAAAACTAATGGGAATGCTAAAAAAAGCTGGTTTGATAGAGGTACACCCAGGAATTGCAGGTGCTAAACTCGCAAAGGAATTATCTAGTATCACTCTGTTCGACGTATATAAGGCAGTCAATGTGGTACAGGAGAAAGAGTTGTTTAGCATACATGAAAGTCCACACCCTGATTGTCCAGTTGGTAGGAACATCCAAAATACAATTGAACCATTATTCTCAGCAGCACAATTGGCAATGGAGAAGGTATTAAGAAATGTTACTTTAGAAGATGTTGTGAGAGACATTGCTACTAAAGAAAATAGCTGTTGATAAGGCATTCCATAGGAATGTCTTTCCTCTTTGATCTTCAACTACCATTTCTTTACTTCATTTATGGATTTACTTAATGGTGACTATTTCGATAAAATTTTTGTGCTCTGTTTGGATATTCTAATAAATTTAGTTTCACAAACAAATGTAGAACCCAACAGGAGTGTACCACCCAGCATTTGAATAATAGTCATTTGTTCTTTGAGGATAATTGAAGAAATCAAAATTGCAACAAATGGGTCTACATAACTTAGCATAGCTATACTCTGCCCCTTTAATCCTTCCATGCCAGAGAAAAATAACCAAAAACCAATCCCTGTATTGATAATCCCTAAAATTAAAATAAAAGGAATGGAAGAGCGTGATACTTCAAAGATACCTAAGCCTTCGGTAAGGAAAACATATGGCATTAGAAGTATAGTGGTTGTCCCAAGCTGGATTATGGTCAGCTCTAACTTCCCCATATCTTTAATAAATTTATTTAGAAGCAATAACGCAGCATAAAATGCAGCTGCGATTAATCCAAAGGTAAGTCCAAGAAAATCGTCTGAGCTTGATGCTCTCACGCCTTCTCCTATAATCATTAACATCCCTATGATTGCTACACCACTACACATAATTTTCTTGATGGATAATTGTTCCCGAAGTATAACGGGAGAAAGAATCATAACAAATACAGGTGCAAAGTAATAACCTAGCGTTGCATTGGCAATTGTCGTAAGTTCGTACGATTGATAAAGAAAAATCCAATTTCCTCCCAATGCAATACCTGAAAGAATCAAAAATAAAGCATTAGATCTAACTAAATTCCATGATATTTTTATCTTAATCATGAAGAATATTAATAGTAAAAATAAGCATCCTATGAAACTGCTTAGTAACGCTCTTTCACTCGAAGATAGATTAATATTTCGAACAACTAAACCAATTGTACCGAAAATAATCATTGATAATATAAACTGAATTTTAGATTTCATCATCTCCCCCTATCAATCCGTGAAACAGCTTATAATTCGTAGATTCTTAATTGAAATTGCTTCATCTGTATTAACTCGGTCAATTGGAACCAGTAACTTAGTCAATGATTCATAGATCGTTTCTTGTAGATCAGACTTGTAGCTGTCTGGAGCTTTTTCCATAATATTTTTCACAAATAACATCAGTTTTCACCCTTTTCTTTCCTATCTTGAATAATTAATAGTAAAAATATATCATAATCACATACATTACAAAAACGAATGTTTATCATGATATGCATGACAAAATCAGATGGGATGAGGAAAGAGATATGAATATCCAAAAATACATGGCATTTGTCAAAGCAGTAGAATTGGGTAGTTTTACAAAAGCTGCCGAAATATTGGACTATTCACAGTCTGGGATTAGCCGTATGATTAACGATTTAGAAAAGGAGTGGGGGATTTTCCTTTTTGAAAGAGGACGTGCCGGTATCAATTTAACCTCGGATGGTTTAAAGTTACTGCCCCAATTAAAGCGAATTTGCAATGAGTATGAAATCTTAATGAAGCAGATCGAAGAATTAAATAATATGGAATCTGGGATAATTCGTATTGGGACATTTTCCAGCGTGGCATCTCATTGGCTCCCTAACATTATTAAAATTTTTAAGAAGGATTACCCAATGATAGATTTTGAATTTCTGCTTGGTGATTATACAGAAATTGAGAGTTGGATCCTAAATGGGCGTGTTGACTTTGGATTTTTGCGTCTCCCGATAAAATCAGAACTTGAAACAATCTTTTTGGAACAAGACCGTTTGCTGGTAGTGATTCCACTAAATCATCCTCTTGCTAATTGCGAAAAGTTTCCCATCAACGACTTACAGAACAGTCCGTTTATGCTGTTGGAAAAGGGCGCAAAAGCAGAAATCTCCGAAATTTTTGAGAGACACTATATTTCACCGAATGTTAATTTTACAACATGGGATGACTATGCCATTATGTCTATGGTGGAAAATGGGCTAGGTATCAGTATATTACCAGAATTGATATTACAGCGTATTCCTCACAAAATTATAGCGAAAGAGCTTGAAGTTCCTGCTTTTAGAAATATTGGTGTTGCTATGAGAGAACAAAAATCACTATCGCTTGCCTCCAAGAGATTTTTAGAATATTTATCATATAGAAAGAGTGATTGAAAAAGTTTGACGGAGAAATTTTTTATCACAGTCAGTTAAAAAGCTTGGCTTCCTCCTGATATTTGGAGGAGTCTTTTTTTCGTTAAAGGAAAGGATAATTTTATAGGGAGAAGCAACACCATGAATATTTTCGTAACGAACATAATCATGTTAATTGTGAAGGATTGCACTCAAACTAAACTGCCACGATCGTGCAACAACAAATAAAGGCTACCTAAGTAGCCAAAAGTTATTGAGCTCTAGCTCCCCGCCAAGTTCAAAAACACACGAAAATTATTCAATATTCCTTCCTTGATTAACAACCTTAATTAATTCATCAATCTTCTCATTTCTTTCTTGATCTGATTTTGTCTTGGCATTCATGAACTTAATAACTTTAATAAAAAAATATATTCCAAAACCAGTAAGAACTAAAGATAAAATAATAGGTAAAAAAGTTAAAAGAACAAATACACTCTCCGATGCAAACAGTGTGCCACCGTTATTAAACAAATTTCTCCCCCCCATAACTTAAATTTGCATAGATTACATTACCCACAGCATTTACTCACAAATTCACCCCCAATATTTTCCTTTAAGAGGTTTTATTCTACACCACTCAAAATAAATCCTTTTTTCACTAAACTACTGGTTAATTCAATAAAAATTAAACTGTAATGTCAATTTGTATCATTAATTAAATAATAAATTTATGAATATGGCGAAAAACCCTTTTCAAATTCAGTTCAAATTGGTACTATCTCTATGAATTAGGACTAATAATTGCAGCTGCGTCAAGAAGAGGAATTTATTAGTTAAGCCAAAAGATTTTGAACAACACATAGTCCATAAATTATTAATGGATTTAAATAACTAGAATTACGCCGTGATTAAATTAATAGTTACTCGTAAGAGGTCCTCCAAGTAATCATATTCCTTGATTTGGGTAAGAAACTACCAATTCCTCTAATTATAGTAACCTACCCGTTGAATAAGAAAAAAGCATTACGATGTTCCAGTAATGCCCGTTACTTCAATAGATATTATTCATCTATATTTTTCTTTTTCGTATTAAATTCGTCATATTCCCCCCAAATTATATATCCTATTCCAATTATCAATGTCCATAAACTGAAGTTACTTAGAAGGTTTCCAACATACTCTAACATTCCATTAAACAACTGCTCATCCCAACTAAGAACTCCTGAACCAAAAATAGCTGCACTAATATATTTAGTTGAAATTAGAAAAGCAGATATAGCTATAAATGCAACACCAGTTCCCCGTCTACCCACTTTTTATCACCGTTCCCACAAAGTTTCATTAATCTTTTTGTACTAACATCTTAGAATGGATTTTCACCTTTTATAAAAGGGGTAAAGACTACAATAATTGAACCAATAAAAATAAGCCAAAAGATTATCGAAGTTCGTCGCTTTTTAAAGAGAATACTTTCCTTAGAAAAACACAAACTAACAATCAACGTGTATATGACGAAAAATATATAAGAAACTCCAAACCAATTAACCCATACGTTTCCAATAAATAGAACTCCGAATTTCTCGTAAATAGGTTTTAAAATATATACCGTGAAAAGTAAACCAATAGATAAGATTGCAATAATTTCAATCAATCTAATTACGACTTTTTTCAATTCACCCAAAGAAATCAACCCCATATTATAGTTTAGGGAGCTGCTGTTACGACGCCTTTTTGTTTTGAGCTAAAGAAGCAGGTAATGGAAGAAATTTTGCTAATACTTTCCCGCTTAATAGTATAATTAACTGAAAATAATGTCTTACTTAAATAGAATATCTATCCCAATAGATTGGAGAGATAGTACATAAAAACGTAAAGTCCCAACGAACCCATACTAAAACTTATTACTGTAATTGATAAATAAGTGGTGTAGGCCTTTTGTTTAGTACGCATTAAATAATAAATAGATAATATTAAACTAACTATAAAAGTACCCAGCCAAAAGTTATTTAATAATGACGCCCCAAAGAAAGCCAGAAAACTTACTAAGTAGGAAATATTGATCAATAGCAATAATATTAAAATAACTTTTCCCAAAATGTATCCTCTCCTGCCTCTTTTATATCCATATTTTAACAAAAAGTTCTACCTTCTTGAAGTAAACTGTTTCGTTAATTTAATAAGGCAAGTAATTACCCCAGCAACCCCTTGTACCCGTTCAGTTATTTAAGACTATACTTTATTGGTTTTCAACCATTCGTTTTCTAATTTGCCTATTTCCCATCATTTTTTCTTGAATCTCGAAGTAAACCCTCTTTTATAAATCCTGCTTTTTCGTAACAGGTGATTGCAGAAAGATTAAAATCAAATACGCCAAGACTAACTCTATGTAGTTGAAGTTCTTCAAATGCGATTTTTTAGGATTTCCTTAATGATTTGTTGCCCTATCCCTTTACCTCTTGTTCTTTTAGCTTATTAACAAAAAAAGGGATGCAGAAGCAATCCCCGTTCTTCAACTCTAGCCCCTTTTAGCTGACGAAGGAACTTATTTAGTTACTCTTTGCTTAATTTTTTCCAATAACTACTGTTGCATCCAATTCTTCATTTCTTACTATTCTGGTAGTTAATCCAGCTTTAGCAAAAATTTCAAAGGTTTGAGCTGCCTGCATTTTGCTCGTCTCTACCAATAGATACCCTCCAGAGGCAAGCCATTGAGGAGCTTCCTCCGCTACCTTACGCTGTAGGTCTAGTCCGTCCTTTCCTCCGTCAAGTGCCACTTTTGGTTCATATAATCGTGCCTCCTGAGGAAGTAGATTTATTGCATCAGTAGGAACATAAGGTGCGTTTGCAACTATTATGTTCACACGACCTCTTAATGTATGGGGTAATGCCTTATACAAGTCTCCTTGATAAGCGTGACCACCAATGTTAGATATGTTGCGGGAAGAACATTTTACTGCGACAGGATCAATGTCAACGGAGTGTAATACAATCTTATTCAAGTCAGTTGCAATTGCAGCACCAACCGCACCAGACCCACAACATAAATCAACAACAATATCACAAATGTGGGTCAATGCTTCTGCCTGCTGAACCAGAAACTCCGTACGTTTACGTGGAACAAAAACTCCCTGTTCTACTTCTATCCGCAACCCACAAAACTTTGTAAATCCAAGTACGTATTCAAGTGGTACGCCACTGGCTCGTATTTCTACCATTTTCATTAAATCCTCGATACTGCCAGCCTGTGAGATAAGTAACTGTGTTTCTGCTTCTGCAAAAATACAACCCTCGCTCCGTAATCTGTCGATTATACCTATTTCCATTTTATTATCTAAAGAGAAAGTAAAGTTTTGACTTATGAATCCCACCACTTCCGAAAAAATTTAAGGTTATTTAACATCTATATTCTAGAACTAAAAGAAATTTCCTTTTTTAACAACCTGCCAGTTAGTAAAATATTAAGAAACCCAACAAAAAAAAGGTGGTTAATCTTGACTAGATTAACACACCCATTAGTATTTGAAGTGGTAAATAAATTTCAATGTGTTAATGAATGATAAATTGTATAGTTAACTTCACCGGAGATGTTTTTCAACCCATCTTTACACAACTCCATTGCCATTAAATTCTCCTTGGATGGCGGTAAGTTTTTATTGGACGCATAAATACCGAACTCAGTTGATGTTCTAAATCCAAAGCGTCGATAATATCTAAAATCTCCTTCAACAATAATACCCTTATATCCTCTTTCCGAAGCTAATTTAAAACCTTCCTGTAACATAAACTTGCCAACACCTTGCCGTTGCTTTTTAATTGCCACAGAGACGGGGGATAACATTAAAATATCGTTTTCATATTTATTACTTATTGGAAGTTTTGAAAGTATAAAGTGTCCTATAATTTCTCCGTTCTCCTCAGCAACTAAATCTAATTGTGGGATGTAATATTGTTTCTCCCGAATCTCTCTTACAAGAGATTTTTCAACTACACCATCTGAATAGCTCGTATTCTTGAATATTTCATAAACAAAATCTTCGATAAAACTATATTCTTCTTGTTTAACAGCTCTAATTATCATCATAATTGCCCCTCCATTACCTAAGAAAGTTCAACCTCATTTTGTTTCTTAACACAAGAACCGACTGCACTTCCTTTACAATCGCTCTTCTTCAGGAAAGAAAAATACTCAAGTAGAGCTGGTATATAGCTATGTTAAATTCGTTCTACTTGCTGTAACTTCCTTTTTACCATGAAGGGTCAGATTCTTTTCCTTCGCTTCGGATACCCATCTATCAAGTGATAAATAAATAATACCGGCAACCATACAACCTATTCCTAGAAACGTAAATAGAACCTGACCAAGATGATCATCAAGCAAAAATCCTGCAACTATTGGACCGACTGCACTACCAACGATCCACTGAAGACTTGCTGCCCCCATATAGGTACCACGTAAATGTTCAGGTGCAATATTCGCGACAAATGTCATTTGTACCGGGGATAAGAGCATTTCCCCTAGTGTGTAAATTCCATAAATAATGATAAGAACTAAAAGAATACTCCAATAGGAAAACTGGAGCTTTGTAAAAAAGATTGGCAGCCATCCTACTGCAAGCAGCCCAAAACCAAATAAAACTGATCCATATAACATGACCTTTCCAAGTTTACGCTTACTAGCCCATCTCGATATCGCAAATTGGAAGAAAACCACCAGAGCTCCGTTAAAAGCCATTAAATAAGGATATGGATTTTGGGCATCGGAAAGTGCCGGCAATTGTTGGTTAAAATGAAGTGGAAGCATCCCTTCCGTTTGTGAGAATCCCATCGAAATAACAATTCCCGTCATAATATAGAAAAATAAAATTTTATCTTTGAAGAGCACCGTAAAAATAGATGGAAGTTTCTCCCCTTCCTCAAGATCTTTCGTATTCTTTTTCCGTTCATTTTTCGGTAGAGTTTCTGAAAGCAAGAGTGCTAAAAATAGAGAGTAAACAAAAACGGATGAAGCAGCAATCATAAAAATAACTGATTTTGATAAAAACACAACGGATGCTCCAAGCAATGGACCGATTGCTGCTCCAATATTGTGTCCCATTCGCAGCAAACCATATGCTTCCGTCCTTCCCTCTTCATCCGTCACATCAGCCACCATGGCTGATGCCGCAGGATGAAAAAGAGAATTAAACAAGCCGAAAAAACTCGAAATCACTAAGAAAGGATAGAAGCCATCGAAAAAAATAAAGCCAAGCATAACCAGTCCATTTCCAACCATTGAAACAATCATAATGGGCTTCCTGCCATATTGATCTGCAAGCTTACCACCTATTAAGGAACCAAGCACTCCGGCAATTGGCCCCATCGCCATCACAACACCCACTTGCCAAAAATGATCCACCTTATCACTCATATATAAAGCGAAAAAGGGCATTAACATCATCATCGCAATACCATTAATCGATTCACCGATAAAACGAATCCAAATATTACGATCCATGTTTCGAAAGGTAAGTAAACTCATTTTCAATTCGTTTTCCTCATTTCTCACTGACATCAATTTTGTCAGACTTATTTTTCAACGCATTAGAAGAGCACAAAAAGCCGTGAGCAAGTTAAACCTGCCCACGGCTTTTAAAATAAATGAAAGAATGGGTAAGGAAAACTTATGGTTGATCCATCAATTTATAATTAAAACAGCGCACACTGCTCCCGTTAAACAAAAGTACATATGTGATGGAACGAACTTCTACTATAAAATTAACTATAAATTGTAAACCACTAAGCATTTCCTTACACCTCCTATTCCTGAGATTTTTTAATTATCTTAATTATCCATTCAAATTATAATTTACTATTAACGAGCATGTAAAGAAATTCTTTTAAAATACAGTGTTTCGTCATTTTTACTTATTAAGTCCGCAAAATCTTCTCCAAGCTTTTCCTATTGCTAACTCATCGATCAGCTTATCCAAATAGCGAATTTCCTTCATCGTTGGTTCCTCAATGTCTTCGATTCGGACACCACAGAGCACACCTTTAATCAAAGTACGCGCAGGATTTAGTTTTGGCGCCTCCGAAAAGAAGGTCTGATTTAATACTGTATAAGAAATTAAACCTTAAAAGCATCTTCTATTAATCTCCACCCCCGCCACAGCTTGAGCAGGAATTACAAGACGAGGATGAACTACTACAAGAGCTAGCCGACCCACAACTTGTACAACTTGATGAAGTGTCGCTGCTGCTATTCATGTATCGTGAAAAATCATCATAATGAAAATATGAAACAGATAAGAAAGGAACGAGAATTGCATTGTAATTATTTTGAGTTTTACTCTTTTTCATTACTAATGTAATAGGATTTTATTTGTAAAACTCCATAGTTTCCTTTATGTAATAATCCAGTCTATCTTGTATTGTTCCTATATTGTTGATATTCATTAAAAATTCATCTACACCAATAATTATTCTTTTGAAACAATTCGCCATTCATTTGCAACAAGTTTGTTTATATAGTCCCCGATACTGATTTCCTCTATTTCTATTGCTAGTGGATGTAAAGAAACATAGCATTTATTTTCAACATAATTGATTGTAACTTTTACAACTTCATATCCATTATGAAACCTTGAATCAAATCCTGGATCATCAATAATATCTCCTTTAACAGGACGAATCGATGATTCTACCGTTTTCATAACGATTTCCGTTCGAATATTTTCGATTTGTTCTTTTGTTGATGTTAGAAAAATGATCATTTTGATTTTCATTAATTTTATCTCCATTATTTGTTAATTTATCTACCTCTGTCATATTATTATGCCAATTATACGGAACAGACATGGAAAGGTTCCAAATTTCGACTTTTCATTTAAAAACATTATTCCACTTTTTCAAATGAGGATTGCAACTTACAATTGAATATTATAAACTTTTTTAATAACCAAAAATAGGAAGGGTGACAGATTATGATCTTAGAGGATGCTATAGCGGCGATATCAAATAGCCTTCAACAGGATAAAAGGGTCCAGTCGATTTTTTTAAAAGGTTCGATAGGACGCTGTGAACAGGACGAGTTTTCAGATATCGATATGTATTGTTTGGTAAATGAAGAAGATGTAGAAGAATTCAATCAAAGCAGGATCCAACATTTAGCGTCCTATAACAAACTACTATTTCACGATGATATATTTATTGTGGCTCCGCAAATACTAGCAGTCTATGAGAATTTAGTGCATGTTGACTTTTTTACCGTTACAGAACATACATATATCGAGAAGGATTATATAAAAGTCCTTTATGATCCATATAATAAATTAGATAAATTCAAACAAAAACAGAATCTAAAACTATCAAAAGCTGAGTTTCAAGACGCTGTGGACGATATTGCGTGGTTCCTTTTTCAGTATAAAACATCATCTGCCCGAGGTAATGAGTTATGGTCAGTTACTATGCTCCATCATGTCATGACGCATTTTTCAAGAGTGTTACTGCACAAATACAATCCAAACAGAGCACAATTGGGTATGAAAACAATTGAAACTTCACTTCCCATTGAACTAGTCAGTTTAACTAAACGAATCTATAAGAATATTACACCCCAAAAACACAAACAGGCAGTTAAACTTATATGTGAAATTTTATCCACCGAAACTCCATGGATCTTCAATGAAGTAGCAAACCCAGATAAGATTAAGCCGTTGTGGGAAAGAATGATTACTTCATTGGTTTATTACTACTCACCACCATCGCCATCATCGATCCCGTCTCCACTGCCATCATCATCAGAATCGAAGTAATCATTGATCTTGGTGATAATAGTTGTATCCTTGTGTTCAAAATAGCTTTGATGTAAAAAGTCTCCTAGGGAAAAACTCTCTATTACTTGATCCTTGTCCTTTCGAGTGAATAAAAAGATAACAAATATTAATAACAGTAATATAATCAATATTAATAATTCCATAAGGTACACCCCTTAGAAAAATACTATTCCCAAGTGTAAAAAAAAGAACCGTGACCACAGGGTCCGTCCTTTCTGAATTCAAAGTAACATTGCAAAGAGTTAACGGGGGCTTGTATAGAACAACGGGGATTGCCGCTGCAATCCTTCTTGAACTCAAGCTACCCGTTAGTTCAACAAGAAACTACTCAACTAATCATCTAAAAGGTTTAAGTCCAAAGAAATGCATACCTATTTCTGTATTGGTAAAAAATACTGAAGAGGTGAGAACAAATGGAAAATGATAATTTAAAACTTACATCTTCCGAAATAGGAACACTATGGGGGGAGTATGTAAACGGAACAATGACCGAGATAGTAAATAGGTATATGATTTCTATTTTAGAAGACGAATCAATAAAAAAAGTTTTTGAAATAGCCATTGAAACATGGGAAAAGCAAAAGAAGCAGCTTGTTTCATTCATTGAGAAAGATGGATTTCCAGTTCCCATTGGATTTACTGAGTCCGACCTTAATAAAAGTGCAGAGAGATTGTTTTCTGACACATTCTGCTTGAATTATTTACATATTATGACTATACATGGTTTGTTGGGTCATACAACTGCTTTAAGTGTTTCTGTCAGAAAGGACATACGGGAATTTTACAATTCATGTGATAATGATGCAAAAAGTATGTACGATTTAACCATTGAGTTATTGCTTAAAAAAGGAAAATTCCAAAGAGACCCCTATTTCTATCCTAACGAGGGCCCTGAATTTATTTCTACCAAAGATTTTACTGATGGATTCTTCGGAAAAGGGAGACTTTTATCTGCTTCAGAAATAATCAGTATTTCTCTTAACATTAAAAAGGGCATTATGGCAAAAGCTCTTTCAATCGGATTCAGTCAAGTCACAGAATCGAAAGAAGTAAGAAAGTTTTTTGAGGAATTAGAAAAAGCGGCAGATGAAAACCTACAAGCCCTTTCAAAAATTATGCACAAGGATAATTTGCCAGTTCCAATGTCGTGGGAATCAGAGGTTACAACGTCAAAAGACTCTCCTTTTTCAGATAAATTAATGTTGTATCATATGGGTTTCTTGGCTCAAACTGCACAAGTATATTACGGGACAGGTCTAGCAGGATCCATGCGAACAGACCTAGCTGTAGCTTATGAAAAAGCAATTCTAAAAACATTAGGAATTACCAAAAACTGGTTCGATATTATGGTGAAAAACAAGTGGTTAGAACAGCCACCACTTGCTCCCAATAGAAAAGAACTTGCACAAGATAAATAGGATATACCCCTCATTAGTGAGGGGTATATTTTTAATTAGCTTCTTAATTTAATGGATAATTCCAACATAAAGTAGTTATTCCTTCTTCAACTATCCTGCTCTTTAGTTTAAGTGAAAACATTCACTATAATATGTTATTTAAGAGATTAACTTATAACACATAACAAAATTAGCAGCGATGCTTTTGCATCCCTGCTGTCGTCACTATTTTTTTTACATTTAAATACTTCTGTTCCTAAGTGCTTCCCTATCTACATTTTGTGGTGGTTGTTCCAACCACCTGTTTTCAATCATCATTTTAACTCCATCATTCCCATATTGAAGTATTTCAGCCACTAATCTTTTATAATGTCCGCCTAAATCCATTCTTAGGCTCGTACCAATTGCAGCTCCGTATCCAGCGACACTAAGTTCATTTAGACCTAAAATATGAAACATCATTAGCTTATCTGAAAATGGTGCATCAATTGATTGAGAAATGGTTGAATCCCATGAACTTGGCAACGGCACTCCATCTTCTACTAAAATTTCTCTAAAAACAGTTTCATGCTTTGCTGCTATTTCCGTGCCTCTTTCCATATACTTTCTAACTTCAGGTGATTTAGCAGTTTGGGAAAAACCCGCTACAAACGTTCTACCAATTGAGTTAGTTTCCGTATTTTTAGAAATATGGGCTAATTCAATAACAGTTAAAGGGCGATGTTTGCCTATTAATCCCGATAGGAATGATTCACTCTGAAGGTATTCGGCTTTCTCCATTGGTGCTATGGTTGGTGAACGGATAAAAGCACCTTTTTTCAGTAATAGGTCGCATGCATTATTGTAAAGTTTCATAAACATTTCGGAAGTTGTAGAAAAAAATTCTCTAACATCCTTTCGAGCCAATACTTCAAGTAAAGCTGCAGCTGCTGCTGTTCCAGCTGCCGCCATGTATTTAATATATCGCAAGGCAAAAAGGTCTGAATAGACTCGACCTACATTTAAGTTTATATCTTCTTGTGTAAATCCAATAGGTATTGCATGATTTTCTTTTTCAAAGATTTGTTTAACCTCTTTTACGACATAATTACAAGTTGTTAGAGCAGTTTGAAGAAGAGCTGTACTATCGGCATCTTCATTTATATTGTCAAAATGCTGAACGATACAATAAGCCATTGAGTTCTGCATATAAGCACCCCACAAGGCTGCAACTTCCGAAGAAACAAGTTTTGGGTTATGTTCCATTTTAATGTAACTCCTTTTTATTTTTATTATGACCCAAAAGGATTAATTAAATTTAAAATCATAAGCCCTTATTAAACTTTCCTGCTTCTTTAGCTTAAGTACATTGCTTCAAAAAATATTCGAAATGCGACATAATTGAATCTGTGAAATAAATATCTAAATATTTCTCCTTTTTCATTTGCACGAACATTCATTCGTGTATAATTAAGATATTCTAATAAAAGGAGGAATTTTAATGAATTCTATTGATTTAATTATTTTAAACATTAATGAAATTAGGAGAAGAAGCATTAAAGTCTGGACATCTATTCCTAATGAGAAACTCCATTGGAAGCCAGATGGTGAAGCAATGAATTGCCTAGAAATGATTAGACACGTACTAGAAAGTGAACATTACTATCACTTAGCAATTAAAAATAGAGGGAGTTTGTCCGTTTTCAATTCTCCTTTCGAAAATCATCCATTTACCTCAGTAAATGCAGAATTGGAATATGCTCAACCTTATAGAAAAGCGTTCATAGATACAATCAAGTCATTTTCTGAAGAAGACTTAGAAAATATAAAGATTGACCGCTCTGATGCAGGTTACATAAGAGATTTAGGCGACATGTTATTACGTATTGGCTATCATGAATCTATTCATACGGGTCAGTTATTGGATTATTTAAGAACAGCAGGTGTTCCAAGAGTCCGTATCTGGGATTAATCCACTCCAATGGTGCTACCACAATAGTGATGCACCTTTTTTATTTCACAGATTAGTTCTGAATCACCGTTCATGTTTGCCCTATTTCTTGTTTTGAATCATCAGTCGGGATAAGCCCTCGAGTAGTAACTATATCTACTTTCGTCGCAATTTGGTTCAAAAGTGAAATTTATCGATCATCCACTTGTTCAACTAACCTGCTTCATTACTTCAATAAGAAAAAGCTGCCTGGTCGGCAGCTAGATTTTTTAGTAATGATAAGAAGAAATAGATAAATTTAATGATACCGAAACCAAACAAACCATCCTTTTTCCTTACTTTTCGCTAAAAATATTTGACCTTGGGCTAAGTTAGTTCCAGGTGCTTTTGGGAAATCTAAGCGTACAAGCCATGACTTATCAGCAATTTGCTTGCCACAAAAGGTCTTTGCCATTCCATAATAGGCTTCTTCTTTATTACCAACTGTTTTTGGAAAAGGTTTGGCGATCACTACTTTCCATGTAGTGTAAATGTCGGGAAAATCATCTATTCCAGTTCCATATGTTTTTGGTATTAAAGTATTTAATGCTTCAATTACCTCATTTCTATTCTTATTGGATGTTTGCTCTAATTCACGTAACACAGGACATTCTTTAGGTTGTGCATGAACTTCAAATGACCCCAAAGTAAAAAAGGATATGATTAAGAGCATTAGAACCCATGTCTTCAAAATATATTCACCTCTTTTCTAATTTCCCCAAATAGAAAAGAGTTATGATCCATCCTTCTTTAAGTACCCTGCCATATTGTTCAAATGGAATTACCAAAAAAATGGCGTTTGTTCCTTCCTTGGGACCAACGCTTTCACTTGGTTGGTTCTATAATGACTATTCCATAGACCGTGCAATCTCTAACATCTTCTCCATAGGTGTCGTTGAACTATATATTTCTATATACGTTCCTTCTTGTGTCCATTGAAGTAAACCACCGGTTACAATTTCTCCTTTATAGTCAACTTCACCATCATTTCCCCAATTTATTAACTTGCCTGAATGCCCATTTATGGTTACTGTCTTAGCATTTGGGTTATTATCTTCAATTTGTTTCATTGAACCCTTTATTTGTTCAATACTAACCATCATTTTTTCATCGTTTTTATCCATATAATGCAATCTAAAGTTGGTGAAATTAGTCTTTGCTTCCCAAGGGTATGTTTTGATTTCTAATGTCCAATCATCAGGTACATTTTTAGGTACAAGTACATTAAAATCGACGTGGTGTTTAATTTCGGGAATTGTCATACTGTTATGGTTATATTTAATTTCTTTGTCTTTAACTGGTATTTCAATTGCTTTTGAGAAATTGGGAGAAGTAAATACCATAAAACATAATAAGATTAATATTCTTAATGGTCTTTGCATATAAACACCTCGGTGTTAGTCTGCCTTCACATAGGTCTATTTATGATTCTTTTATTTTACTAACCTGCCCCGTTTGCTTAATAAGGAATTCAATAAAAAAGGCGGTTAATCCTTCCTGGATTAACGCACCCGATAGTTCAATAAGGGAAGGGCGACAACTATTACTTTAGCTGTCGCCCTTTTTATCAGCAATTACATGTTCGACTTTAACTTTTAATTTCATCTGCAATCGTGGGTTCTACAAGATCTTTTCTTCGATAAACATTTAAAATGAGTCCTAAAACAGCAGCGTAAAAGAGTATCGCACTGCCTCCATAACTAATAAAAGGCAGAGAAACCCCCATTATAGGCACGACTCCAAAGCTCATCAAGATGTTCCAGGTAGTAGGAACCGCAAACAATGTAGCACCACCTATTACGATCAATCTCCCATAGAGGTCCTTTGTTTTAAACGCATTTTTTGAGATCCTTGAAATAAATATCAGTAGGATCAAACAAAGAACGAATCCGAAAGCCCAACCAAGAGAATAGACGAGGAAGGGAAAAGCAAAATCTGTATGTGCTTCTGGTAACAATTGAAAATTCAACTCGTTGGAAAGTCCGTTACCGAACCATCCCGCTTCTGAAAGGACATTCCTAACCGCCTTATACATATATCCTGCTCCATTTGAATCGGCAGTAGGGTTTATAAAAGCAGATAATCTAGTTAACAAATAACTTTGACGTGAGGTCATGTAGAACATAATAATGAAAATAATACCAGCCAATAGATTTGTTAGGGTCAGATTTACAGCTAATTTCTTATTGATTCGAGCGAAAGCAAACATCCCAAGTATGCAGAAGAAGTAAATAATACTAACCATAAAGTCTGGCACCATCATGTAGAGCGAGATGGGAATCCAAAATAAAACAAAAAGTAAACCTTGTTTTTTCCAACTACGAAACTCATTTATTTTGTTAAAAATACCAGCCCAAGCAAGAAAAAAGAAAAATAAGCTCATCATGGTTCCATCGACCGTCAGGCCTGGGAGGGAAACCCACTTCTTTGCTCCGTTGGTCATAATTCCAAAAAGATGAAGATATATATGGATCAATAGGCCTATCGCATAAAAGTATATCCATCCGTTCTTTAATTTTTGGTAATCAAAGAAAAGGAATCCAATGATTACAAGAATAGCCAGGGTGTACCAAATCGCCTGTCTCCCCATAAAATAGGTACCTGATAGGGAAAATTCAGGAATCCCATCAACTAACGGGAGAAAACTAATACCAGCAAAAAGAACAAATAAAACAATTAGAACCCAATCCATTTTCGGCTTATGTAGGGGATTTAATCTCTCCCCAATGGTAAATGGATTTCCCATTTCTTGAATCGCCTTTTCCTCTGCATCCTCTTTAGAAAACCCTCTCTTTTTGTAAGATTGACTTAACTCTTGCAGATGATGAATAAGCTCTTTTTTTATCATGTTGTGGGCTTCCTTAGATTTCACTTTGGACGTTACTTTACTTAAAAATTCTTCAAATTTGGGAGAACTCATAAGGACGCCTCCTCTAGTAAGTGTTTAAGGGATAACTCTTGTTTTGATTTATCTTGTTTATAGGTAGCTAAGTATTTTTCCCCTTTGGAATTTAAGGAGTAATATTTCTTTTTGTTTATCCATTTTGAAGTAAGAATTTCTTTATTTTCTAGTAGATGTAGAAGTGAATAAAGCTGCCCTTCATTTTTTTGGAAAGTACGTTCATTTTTTTGAAAAAGTTGGGTAGAAATATTGTAGCCATCCTTTGATTCATGCTGAACCGATTCTAATATAGCTATGATGGTTTCTATCTTCCAAGAATGAAATTGTGATTGAGATTGTCTCATACGAATGGATTCTTTCACCGCATTTTTTCTTTCATTGGAAAAAGAAAAATCCTTGAAAATTGATTTTTTCATCGAACTCTTCAGGTTAGTAAATGGATCATTCATCTCCTAAACCTCCTCGATCATCTTGTCTTTTAATAATTCTTTTGCACGCTTTAATCTAGTTTTTATTGTATTTATATTTACTGTCGTAATCTTACTTATTTCGGCTAAAGATAGTTCTTCATAATAATGCAGAAATACTACTTCTCTGTACTTTAGAGGTAAATTCATGACAGCATTTGTTAAGATGTTTTCTTCACTATTCGCGATAATCTCTTCTTCAACCTGTTTTGATTTCGAAGGTATATAATCCAAAATTATATCGCTAAGCGTTATTTTGCGATAATGCCAGCTTCTTAAGTAGTCCTTACAATGATTACTAGCAATACGATATACCCATGTTTTTAGTGTTGCCTGCTGATTAAACTGATTTAACTTTTCATAACATTTTAAAAATATCTCCTGCGTTAAATCCTCTGCTGTCGTTCGATTTTTAACATATGTATATACGAGATGCAGGATATCATCGCTATATTCTTGCATTAATTGATCGATTATTTCCTCTCTCTCAAGCAACATACTTTCATCTGTCACCGCCAGTTGTTTTAGTCCATTCATCTTGTTATCACCCTCTCATATATAATAGACGTAGCTAACCTTCATCTGGTTTGAAAAAATATTGGATTTTTATGACCTTCTATAATCTAAGGTATAAATGGAAAAAGGACCAACCTCTTATCGGATTGTTCCAGAATGTTGTATGTGGGTTAGATGGCTTATAATACTACTTATTCGATTAATAATACCTTACTTCTCAGAAGGAACTGCAAGTACAACAGCTCCTAAATTCAGAATTACTTACGGCGTAAATCTGCGTTTTCCTGACGCTACCCCTTTTTTAACTATCCTGCCCGTTACTTCAATTAGTTATTGCAGTTATAGTCTCTTTTCTTTATCAGGAGGTGTTTTATATACATCTTCTTCTCGGTCAAATCCTTCAGGAAACCAGTGATGTTCAGGAAGTTCACTACCATCAAATAAATCCCTTAAGTATTGGATTGTTTCTTCCCACGTTTCAATAACTTTAAAAGAATAAGGAGGTTTGCCCTCATCATTCCAAATCGCCCAATTATTATCAGGTAATTCTGTAGCATACCATCCTGCATCTATCGGAATATGAAAAATAAAAAAGGTATGTTCTTCTGCTTCTTTCCAAGAGGGATAACCTAGTTCTTAGCAAACTTATCTTACTTACTAAACATTAGTTTGCGAAATAAATTTAACATCGGACATACTCCTATTATTAAGTAATTCAGGATATATTCGATGCTTTTATTATTTATTCCTTCTTCAACTATCCTGCCACGTTAGTTCAAAAACGAGGACTACAACAGCGATGGCGACTGGATTCCTAAATCCCCGCCTATAATTACATTAGGAACCTGAATTACAACCACTATACGGTTTCTAGTTGCTGTCACCCAAGTGGTTGTAATTGCACCAAATCTTCGCGCTATAATTATATTCCTTCCCATTTCCCGTACCGCTTCCCATAATTAAAGCCTTATAGCTGCTGCATAACCGTTTTTGCAAACAATTTAGCAGAATAGGTAACCACCTGTTCCATGATGATTACACTCTCATAGTTTAAATGATTGCAAGCTATTTTCAATTTCCTCATCAGTGATCCCAATATAGCGCAATGTTATTTCTGGGTGTGAGTGATTTAATATGCTTTGTAGCGTTGCAATATCTTTTGATTGCTTATAATACCAATACCCAAAGGTCTTTCTCATGGTGTGGGTTCCGATTCCGTCCTCAATATCACACATTCCACCAGCTTTATTTAGTTGTCTGTAAGCCTGGATCCTGGTAATGGGTTTATCGCCCTTCCTGCTTGGGAATAGCCACTCACTATCCAATCCTATTATGTAGTTATTCAATTCCTCATAAATGTTGTGCAAGTGAATGATTCTTGGTTTATCAGTCTTTCCTTCCTTTACGATGACCTTCTTTTTCCCTTTTACATCTTTCACTTTCAGCTGTAAAAGATCACTAACTCGTAAACCTGTATTGATTCCCAGTAAAAACATAATGTAATCACGTTCGGAACAGTGCCGCTTCAAACTCCACTTCATGTCTTCCAGTTTTTCCAAATTCCGAATTGGCTGCACATCTTGAACATCTTTAGTCATTTTTTCCACCCCTTTAATTGCTAGATAAAACACGGTTTTGAATGTAACGTTTTCTCCAAACGGTGCTTTTTGTTTATAAAAAATAGCCCAAGTTCATATTAACTTAGGCTACATATCGCAGTCTGATTGAACTAAAGCTTCCCGTTAGCTCAAAATGAAAGGACAATACATATTAGTCTATAAAATTTGTACTGTCCTTTTATTTATTTAACTTTTTTATTTTTTTCCGTACTTTACCTCGTATTCATCTTTGTACATCCATTTGAATCCGTAAGCTGATTTCTTTTCTCCCTTACAACAATTAATTATATTAGCTCTTCCTTTAACCTCTCCGATAGCATTCGCTGCATAACGAAAACGATGTTTTCATAAAATAACCTCTTTCCTGTTTAATCTACTACATAAATAGGAAAGAGGTTAAATTAAATTTTACTTCATTTAAAAAAATTAATTAGCTGTAAGATTTTGAACTTCAAATGTGACTTTTTTCTTAACTTTATCAATTTTTTTAACTCTGAAAACAGTGTTCAATTCATAATCTTGATGACCAACTGGTAACCCTTTAATAAAAAGAGATGCACGGAACTTAGCATAAGATTGAGCTTTTTGATTGTATGTGTTTGAGTTCTTATAAATAATCTTTGTTCCCTCGCCACTAATCACTAATGGATAAAGTGCTTTTGCACTTTGTGTAACCTTGTTAATAGTAACCCCTTTTTCGTTAACCGTGATATAGGTAAGCATTTCTATCTTACCAGTATAGTTACCAGAAACGCCAACGTAGTATTCATCGTGCAAAAATGTAATGTTACCATAAGAAGTGGTATATTCGTATTTTTTACTTGCTGTAGTAGCAGCACTAGCTGAATTAACCCCAAAAGGTGAAAAAACACTTGCCAACAGTAAAGTAATACTTGCAATTACAAGCAATAACATTTTTTTTATAGAACCATTCTCTATTGTGAAGTTATTTTCCATTTCAATATCTCTCCCTTTTCCCTTTTAATGTTTTTGAAACTTAAATACTAGAATTAGTGGGGTTCTCGAATAATTATTTACCTCCTTTCAATGATACTTTGTTCTTACCAAGAACAATAGAGAACCAAAATTTCTCAATACAGAACAAATTAGGCGTAGAAGGGCTATATTTACTCCCCTTCTTCCTTTTTTGTTACTTTCTTTTCTCTGCTCGCCTCTGTTTTCTGCCTTCTATTGAACAATTAGTACAACAGTAAACGTAATTACTCGTATACCTCCGAACTTCTTCTTTTATCTGGTTGAGATCCTTTTTGGAATTACTTACTTGGGTCTTAGTAGGAGAAATAATCCACTGCCCACAATAGGAGCAAAGTAAATAAGTATCAAATGTCCTTTTGTAATCTGCTACATTATGAACAATCAAGTCAAAGATATTTGCTAAATATTCATATTTCGGTTCTTTTCCCTCTTGTTCTTCTATTAACTTTTTAAGCTGAAGATATATTCCTGTATATTTAGGAACCCCCATACCATAATGTAACCAATGTTTTGACGCATTTTTTTTAAATTCATCAACCATACTACTTTGACCAGCGTTTTCACTCACATAAAGCTTCAACGCTAACTGTAAATCTAGAAGCTTTTCCTTATGGCTCAATATAAATTCAGTAACAGTGGCATCTTTTCCTTTCAAACGAATATCAGGAGAATTTAATAGCGTCATAGTCAGGTAGATACTTACCACAAGTTCAGATGGATAAAAGAATTCTTCATAACTTTCACATCGTTTTAAGAACTTCTTGATTTTTTCATCGTCTTCCAGATCTACGTTAAGAAAATCGAGAAAAAGCCAACTTTTATTTTTCATTTTTTCACCTCCGCTTGTTTGACTTCTTGATTTTATTTTATTGCATCCTACCGGTAAGCAGAAGTTAGAGAAACACTTAAACCTCTCGACAAATTATTAAATGTCTAAACGCATAAATTTATTAGAAAATGTTTAATAAAAACTATACCTCGGCAATTTTCTTTCTTTTTAGAGTTTGTGTAACAAAATTTTCGCTTAAAATCCTGCTTAACTCGACTTCTTAAGTTAAACTGCCCGTTAGTTCAACAAGAAAAAATGACCGCCGCAGCGATCATCATCCTTAACAAGAGCATCCGTTAGTGAATTATAGAGTCTCTAAACTTCATATTTTCTTTCTTTTTTTATACATAAGTATTCCTCTAAAATTACACCTAACGCAGATAATCCATAAATAACAGAATTAATATCAGTAAGAATATCTAAGTTAGACGTAAACAAAGCCATTATAAGAGATGTAAAATTAACTTAAATGAAGAAGGGGTGAGGAAAACGTATGGTTGATCCATCGATTTATAGTTAAAACAGGAACACTTCTTCCGTTAGACATAAATCCATATGTGATGGAACGAACTTCTATTAAACATTTAACTAGAAATTCCTTTTTGAAAATATAGTCGTATTAATATTCACATTCAACCAACAAATTGCTTTAATAACTGATTAAACTTATCACGTTCTTCCCAGAAACAACCATGTCCGCTGTAATGAAATGGAACAAGTTGTGAATTTCTTATATTTTTATTAAGTTCATGAGCTTGGGCAAATGGAATAACTTTGTCGTGAACACCGTGAACGATTAAGGTAGGGACATGTATTTTTTGCAAATCTCCATAAAGCTTCTCATCTCTTAGTGTAATGATGATCGCTGCCGTTGACCAACCTGCTGCTTGTAATCCCAATTGAGAAAACCACTCAGAGAATGAGCTCGTTATATATTGAAAGAAAAAGGATTCTGTTACTTCTCTCATCATCTTTGGACGGTCATTTAACGCTTGAGTTAGGAATTTAGTTGCAGTTTCTGCCGTAAAGCCTACAGGAGCTGCAGCGTCTATAAGGACCAGGTTGGATACTCCGAAACCATTATGACGGGACATATATCGAATCGCTATGGCTCCACCTGTGGAGTGACCTACAAGAGTGAAAATGTCTAGTTGAAGTACACTCACTATTGAACGGATATCATCTGCCAATTGATCAAAACTGTAACCACTAATCGGCTTATCCGACTTTCCAAAACCTCTCCAATCAATTCCGATACAGCGGTATCCCAATATGGGAAGAACATCAAATTGATACTCAAACTGTTTATGGCTTAACGGCCAACCATGCAAAAACACAATCGTCTTACTTCTCTCTGGATGAATATCTTCTACATATAATTTTACGCCTGATTCGACAGTAACATAGTAACCCACACCGATCCCCCCAAAATGGCTTTACCTACAAATTATTCATTAAGGATCATTAGGTGCATACCTATGACTAGTTCGAATGTCTTGTCTGTGAAAATTCAGGTGCTTTTAAACTTTTTTGCTAAGTAGTTCAATATAAACACGCTACAGTAATAACAGCCAGCCTGATTATCCTTATATAAATTTCTAATGAAACGAAGGGTTACCTTTTTGCACTAACACCAACCTGCTCTTTAGATTCAATAACAAAAGCTGCCTTTGATGGCAGCACAATCTTCAACTCTAGCACCACAGTAGTTGAATAAGAAATTCTATAATTCTTGAATATATTTGAAACTACTGTCTTCGACTCAGCAGAGAAAAAAACGCCTTTTACGAAAGTTTATCCCACTAGCAAACTTCGTTAGTGTTGCCGCATCTCTTTTATAATTTATTTTTTTCCTTGTTAATGAAAAAACCTATACAAGCCTTTTTGATTCGTCATAAGGTATAACATATTAATAGAAAGAAGGTTTTAATATGTCAACTTGTCAAAGACTTGCAGATATTATCGGTGGCGAGGTTGTTCAATCGACTCCTGTTTGTGTAGTTATGCGTCTTCGCGATGATATTCGAGCAACTATTTTAGGCCGTCGCACTCTTTCTCCCCTAGCACTTCCATTTATGTTATCTTTTGAAAATAATGGTCTTAACCTAGGTGAAACTGTACTTCTTCAAAAAGAAGTTAATCCAATGCTCGATGCATTAAGATGCAGAGGTATTATCGTAACAGCATTTCATAACCATTGGCTTTTTGAAGAACCGAGGTTAATGTATATGCATTGGGAGAATGTTGGAATGAGTCCGGCTGAGTTTGCTAGGATCAGTATAGAAGCTGCAGAAGAAGCAGGACTTTTCTAAAAAGCTAGCCATTTGTGATATCTACTAAAACATCACAAATGGCTTTATTCCTAATCAATTCCTTCTCCAACTAAACTTCTCCATTAGTTCAATTACAAAAGCTGCCTTGGATAAATGCCCAATTTCCCACTCTTGCACCACTAGTGAAGTCATACATAGTACAGTGAAAACTGAAAATAATACTACTGAGGTAATGTTATTATTTTCGTTTCTTTTCTATAAAATATGGAACGAACAGTGCATATTTCTAACTGTAAAAGGAGATGAAGTAATGGAAAATATCGCCAATATTGTTCATATAGGTGAATTGATAGCTGTCTCTGAGGTTTTTGAACTAAATCCTTTTCGAATGGTAACATTCATAGAAAATGGTTTAATTGAAGTTTTCGAAACGAAAGAAGCATTTTTAGCAAAATACGGTATCAAGGAAACTTATGAAGAATTAGAAAATTGGTGTGAGTTAAACAATGGGAAGATATTTACTAAACCTAAAGTTGGCAGTGAGTATGATAGCGGTCAATGACGAATGTCTTACAACAATCATCCCCGTTAGTGGAACAGAAAAGACTGAAAGGTTAATTTAATTCTTAGTTCCTTCAGCTAAATCCTTTTCTAAAATTAATTAAATTGCATAACCTCCCCCACACCCTATTATTAAAATCCTGTCCCCTTGCTATATATTCAATATCAGTTATTGTAATAAATTTAAAATAATTATTAGCAATATGGATATGGTTAGGAAGCCAGTTATAAAATACCGCAAATATTTTAACGGTTTTGCAATTTTTTTATAGCATCCTTGCTTACATTTGCTGAATTTCCTTCTATTTTATTCATATGGTCTATTACATCATTAAATGGCTTATTTTCTTTCATAACAGCCAGCTCCTTTCCACATTTTAATATATTTATATTTTGTTTTAAGGTAAATACATATAGCATCAACCTAGCCCATTAGCTGAATAAAAAAAGCGGTCTTCATTTTTGAAGTAACGCTACCCGATAGTGTAAGTGCAATGCTTTTTTGGAATTATTATAAAAAAAAGGGTTACTAGCAGTTTCCAAAAAAGTATATATTGATAGACAATAGTGGACTTATGTGGTACCTTTACATAGAAACATATGTTTGTGTTGTTACTTATCTTACTAAATAATTTATTTGGTAAGCGTTTCGCGCAAAAGATAATTTTACGCCCGTTAATTCCATTTTTAATATGTTCCTATATATTTCATTGTAGTTAAAAATCGAAGGGATTTGGAGAGATGTTACAAACTTACCAGACCAAACTTAGTAATCATTATCTAAATACGGATTGTACATCGGATATGTATCTTTCAGAATATGGGAAGTTTTTTGGTATGATAGAGCGAAAATTATTTGTTCTAACCCATATAAAAGGTATTTCCTCTTCCCATTTAAAAAAGAATTTCTCAAAACAATATGGGTTAACGGCACGGCAATTTAATTCTATAAGAATGCAATTGGACGGAAAGGTCTCTTCTATCTTAGAAAAAAGAAAACAAGAAATTCAAGAACTCGAAACCAAAACGGCATACCTAAAGAAAATCATCAGAAAGAAAACCACACAAACAGAACAACTTCACCAAAAACTCCTACGAATTCCTCAAGCGAGTCATATTTTTCTCAAACAAGTAAAAAAATATCAAAATCACAAATCTTATCTTCATCAGAAAAAACGAAGACTTAGAAATTTACAGCAAAAATTAGAAAAGCTGAAATCAGATGAAGTGAATAAAAAGATTCGTCTCTGTTTCGGTTCGAAAAAGCTATTCCATAAACAATTTCGCTTGGAAGAAAATAAATATACCGATCATAATCAATGGAAAGAGGAATGGCTTGCGGCAAGAAGCTCCCAGTTTTTAGTCATTGGTTCAAAGGATGAAACTTTTGGGAATCAAACAGCTACATACGATTTGCAAAACACGTTACGACTACGTGTTGCGGATCACTATATTTCGAAATATGGGAAATATATCACTTTTCCGGAGCTGAAGTTCCCCTACGGTCAGGCAATGATTGATCAGGCAAAAGTTTCTTATATGGGCGTTACCCGCACGGGTAAACCTCAAAAATATTACACTGCCATCACATATCGTTTCTTAAAACAGAAAAAAGGATGGTATGTAAACGCAACAGTGGAGTTAAATATTCCAAAAATAGGAACATCAAACTTAAATGGATTGATAGGAGTCGACCTCAATGCAGGTTTTTTATCCATCTGTGAAATAGACCGATTCGGTAACCCAATAAAAAGTTGGCGCATAGATGTTCCAATGTACAATCGGCGAACAGAACAGGTTAAAGCTTCATTGAGTGATGCGATTAAACAGATTCTTAGTTATGCCGTTCTGGTACAAAAAGACGTTGTCATCGAAAAATTAGATTTCTCCCAGAAGAAAGTCAAATTACGAGAAATGCAACCTAAATATGCACGAATGCTTTCGGGTTTTGCCTATTCCTCTTTTAA
Organism: Neobacillus canaveralius; assembly: GCF_047237705.1. Lineage (NCBI taxonomy): Bacteria > Bacillati > Bacillota > Bacilli > Caryophanales > Bacillaceae > Neobacillus > Neobacillus canaveralius. Next base: position 3,281,650 of record NZ_JBDFLL010000001.1, read on the forward strand.
TCAAATAATCCAATCTAAAGGAAAAAAAGAGGGAGTCAGAATTAGAAAAGTAAACCCTGCTTATACGAGCCAAATTGGGCAAATGAAATTTATGGCCCGATATGGACTAAGTTCCCATAGTTCGGCTGCATGTATGATTGCAAGAAGAGGCTATTATTTTAAAACGGAAAAACCAAAATATGATACCATTCTATCTCTTCCAAAGAATTTTGATAAACAAAAATCCAATTTTAGTAATTGGCGGACAATCACCAATCATTTAAAGAATCTATATACCTTTCAAGATAAGATTGAACTATTAAAGGCAGATATTTAACGAATTTCCTAGAGGAATTGGAGCAACGCTTCCTATTTACCTGAAAGGAAAAATAGGACCACGTACTTCAATTTACTATTATTTAAGTAAAAATGAGCGTGGCTAACAGCCAGTCTAGAGTATCGAATGGTATCCTGTGTCGTGAATTTCATCTATGGATGGAAAACATGGCATTGCGACGGAAGTGTTGAAGTTTTGTAAGAGTCGAAAGACTATTAAAGACGGATGTTTCCATTCTAGAATTAGGGCGAGATTCCCTAACGTGATTCGCAAAAAGCTCTGTTCGTTTTGCGTGCTAAATGGATAGATAGTCTCCATTTAGAACACATAGATAGTAATATCTACAAATGTCTATGTTTTTAGGAACGGTGAATATTGTTGCCACTCAATTAAGCCACTCTAAAAATTAGCTTAGATACCTTCTTTACTGAATACAAACAACGAGATTAAGAAAACTAAATGTGTACGAACTTAAATGGAGGTAATCAATATTGAAACTACTTGGACTATTATTAACATTAGCACTAACACTTACTGGATGTAATCAAACTGACACAACAAAACAACAAATCAGTGAAAACACAACATATGACGTTTCTAATGTATCTGACAAAACTAACAACGGTAAAGCGGTTGGTAAAGAATATGGTGGTAAAGGAACTGGATATGGACAAGTTAAGAAGAATGAACCAGTCCCTCCAGCATTCGATACTCAAGCAGAGGTTACTCAGTTTTTCGAGAACTTACAAGCAGAGTTGGGTACAAACTACCAGTACACAATCACAAAGCATGACGATATTAACAAGTTTTCTATAGACCTTGTTAACGTAGACCTTTCAAATAATTTAATGGACTTAAGAACTCCTTTAACAGAACATTATGGAATGACTTATACTGTATATGGTTCTGACAATAATTCAGCGAAGATTTATCTACGTTCTGACGGTACAGGAGTTCCAATGCATTAACTAACCCCCACTCATTTGGTGGATTAAGTGCAACAAAAAGCAGATTAAGATCATTTGGTCTTAAAAAGATGGCATCTTTATTAACTAAACTCACTTTAAACAATTCCTAGAGACTCAAATGAGACATTAATACCCCAAGTCAAAGAAAGCCGTCTTTATAAGAAAAAATAACCAGCATTTTTTGCTGGTTACTTTCATTGGTAACACGTTCCACAGTATATTTTACCATACGCCTCGAAAGTTTCTCTGTCACGAAGTGTTTGTTTACAATCGTACCATTCGTATGAATCGTGCAGCCATAATCATATACTGACGCCGAGTTTGCGAAATCATATTTTCATCACAAGAATCTCGCCTGGGTTTTTGATATGTTTAGCGGCGGAGTATTATCAGTTCGAAAACAGTTTCCAATGCCCTTCGGAGACAACCTCGACCTCTCCGTCGATCACTTTGATGGCGGTTTGATCATCAATTGCATACGCCGACCCCTGCATCCCGGCGGCCCATCTCTCTGCATTAGCCATCGTGTTATACGGCAGCATCTCGTGTTCCAAATGCGGGAACATTGCAAAATCGACAAGTCCCAGCGTTTCATCCCCACCGTTGGGTGGAGTCCAGCCAACGAAGAAGTCCCCGATGTTAGGTGCCATCACCATGCTCCCAGCACTCATTCCCACATAGACTGCGTGCAGCGACGGCAAGAGCTCTGCCAGCCCGGATTGCTGCATCCAATGGCACAGGTAGAGGGCGTCGCCGCCCGACACCAGCAGGACGTCAGTCTCCCGGACCAGCGGCACCCAGCAGTCTTCGTTGATGCTTGGCAGCGCTGTGAGCTCCAACACGCCGACGGACTTCCAGCCCAGGTTGACCATGGGATTCTCTTCTTTCCCACTGATGAACTGCCAGGCTTTGACGCCGGGGCCGACCCAGGGATGTCCGTACATCGCTGTGGGGATGCACAGGGCGGTGGAGTCGGCAATTGGCTTTCCTAGCATATCAACCAGCGCGTCATGTATGCTTTTGTTATTGATGCCTGCAGATGTAAGTAGTAATTTCATAATCTCAACTCCTTGTCGTTACAAGAAAATATTAGATGGATTTATTTAATCTTCTTCACTTTCAATCAATAATCCTTTTTATATTAACCCTTCTAATATAACTTTAATGTATCCAGCACTCTACTAATACAGCAAATTTTTTCTAGTTAACATTCTTTGTTACTGGGTACATAAATAATGTTCTTTACTCTACGAAATTACATATTCTAAATAGAATATTTTAGGAGGATAATCATGTTCGGATTCGCAGATATAATAAAATTTCTAATTTCTTTTTTCGTAATCCTGCCCTTTGTTACTCTAATCCATTTAAGCGGGCATATTTTTTTCGTTACGCTTTTCAGAGGATTAGAGAAAAAAATCATAATCGGATGCGGGCCAAATGTATTTTCCATTTTGAATATCGAGGTAAGGAAATACTACTTCTGGAATGGTGCCTGCGAGTTTAAATCGTTAAGGCATGATAATCGTGTCACGAACACCTTAATATACCTTGGTGGGTCTTTATTCAACCTGATAAGTATTTTTCTGGTACAGGCCCTCCTTTCTCAAGGAATTCTAGATAAGTCAGTTTTTTGGTCTCAGTTTACCTATTTCTCATTTTATATTCTTTTTTTCTCACTATTTCCTATGTATTTTTCAAATGGGTCGCCCAGTGACGGGAAGGCGGCAGTACTCGCATTGAAAAACCTGGATGAAAAGAAAATAAGTGATGATATTCAATTCAGGAAAATGGAAGAGCAGAATAAACCTGGGGAATGATCCAGGAATTGGAATAAGCAACTGATTTTTCGAGTGTTTAAACGTCTATTTCTTTATTTCTGGAATAGTGACCTTTACCTCCAGCAATCATCATCCTTACTATTGGTAGTTAAATGTTATGTTCGAGTTCGGGGGCTGTTTTTTCGCTAAGTCTGATTTTCTTTTAATATTTTGCTAAGCACCATTCTTTAGTTTCTTGGTCGGCAAAGGATGCTTCTACACTATTTAAATAAATTTGCCGATAATCTTCTTCGCTTAGCTTAAATTCATTGTTAACAAGATGGATTTCTTTTGTCATTGTAGTATCAGATACGGTTCTGTTATCTGTATTAATTGTCACTTTTACTCCATCTTTATGAAAGTTATAAATCGGATGATCAGAATAATGATGAACAGCTTTCGTTTGGACATTACTTGTTGGACACATTTCAAGCACTACCTGTCTTTCTTTCACGATCTTATAAGCCTCAGGACAATCTTTAATAAATACTCCATGTCCTACTCTTTGGGCACCCAACAGTTCAATAGCTTCCAGAACGTTTTTACCAATTCCCGTTTCACCGGCATGAATAGTGACTCTATAGCCATATTCTTTGGCTAAGAGAATCGGATCTACGAATCTTTCACAAAAACCTTCTTCTTCTGATGCACATAGGTCAATTGCAACTACACCTTTTCCCAGAAACTTTTTCCCTTTTTCGACCACCTCAAATGCGCTTTCTACAGGCATCGTCCTCATGCAAGACAAGATTATATTTCCTTTTATTTCGTAACAGCTTTCAGCTTCCCGCATCCCCTCTATAACAGATTGAATAACTTCTTCAACACTAAGCCCTTTTAATGTGTGAAGTAACGGTGCAAATCTGACTTCCATATATTTAACATTTTCCCTTGCTGCATTCTCAAATAGCTCAAAAGTAATTCTTCTTAAGCTTTCCTTGGACTGCATAACCAAATTTGGAAGAGAAAATCTTTTTAAATACTCATCAAGTGATTCACATTCTAATGGGACAATCAGTTCCTTTTGCAGTTCATTCTTATCAAAAGTGGGTAACTGAATGCCTTCCTTCTGAGCAATATCGATAACAGTTTCTATCCTAACGCTTCCATCCAGATGACAGTGAAGTTCAATTTTTGGCAATGCTAAAAAGTTCATTTTTGACCTCCTGAAATAAATTTTTTAATTAAAATTCAGAAAAAAAAATTCCTGACTACGAAGAAAATACAAATCTTGTACTTTCTTCGTAATCAGGAATTTCGGTTCCTGGTAGAGACCTCCAAACCATATTATTGGAGTTATACGAAATTTTATTAAATTCATTAACGTTTTTTAAAGGATAATAAAAAAAGTTTAGATTGTCAACATAGTGCCAAACACCGATAAATCATTTTGTTTATTGTAAGGGCATATTCTTCAATAAATTATTAAACTCATGAAATATATTATAAAACTCGCTATATAAAGAAAAAACAACTTCAACAAACAGTTTTTGTTAAAGTGTTCAATACTATTCATTTTGTTATTAGAGAAGAAGAATGCCAGAAATCACGTTTAACCATATGCTCTGGCGGGTAGTTAATAAAATGATAAATCATAAAGGAGGAATGAGCATGAATGTCGCTGAAGTAATGACTACCAATGTTGATAGCTGTAGTCCGGAAAGTACGTGTAAAGAGGTTGCTATGAAAATGAAAGAGCTGGATGTAGGGGCAGTTCCAATTTGTGATAATGAAAAATTAGTAGGAATCGTAACTGACCGAGACATTGTTATAAAGGGATTTGTCAATGATCTTTCGAGTGACTCCACGATTTCTGTATTAGTAACCGACAATGTTGTAAAAGGAAGCAAAGAAATGTCAGTGGAGGAAGCGGTAAGACTTAGGTCCCAGCACCAAATTCGCCGTCTTCCTATTGTGGAAGATGACAAATTGGTTGGAATCGTCTCTTTAGGTGATCTAGCTGTTAATAATCAGTCGACTGATAAAGCTGGACAAGCCCTTAAGAATATTTCCAATCCTGGTGAACCTAAACAATTAAACTTCTAATCAAAGTCCAATGTAACCGATATGTGCCAAATGAAATTCTTCAACTATAGGTTCATTGAATGATTAGTTGAAAAGGCCTCTATGAATCCAAGACATATTTTATGTTTTGGCAGAGAGGCCTTTTTTCTAAATATAGGTGCCACCCCCCAGAAAAAAACCAGCATTTCTCATGAATGAAGAAATGCTAATCTATATGGGGTATTCTTAGACCGTTAATTTTTCTTTCTCCTATCTCCTTAAGCCCGGCACGGATGAGCAGAAAAACAACGATCCATGAAGCTATCATTAAAAAGATATGTCCATAGGGGAACATTCCTTTTATAGGTGAGTCCCATAAAGCATGAATCGCAACTACTAAGATAAAGACACGTAAAAATTTAATATGGAATAGCATTCTTAGATGAAATGGATGGTCCCCTTGTACTCTGCAGAATGCCGCACCAGTCAGAGCCGCCCAGGCAACATGTCCGCCAGGAGCAAAGATTCCTCGGATCATAATCGTATTGTAGAGATTTGCGCCATCCCCTGAAAGCAAAGACCTTAGAGCATACCCCGCGGTTTCAAACGCTGCAAAACCTGCTCCAACCGCAGCTCCAATGAGAAGTCCGTTTAGTATATATTTATATTTTCTGTAGCGAACAAACGCAATGACCATTATTGCTTTAGCAAGCTCCTCAACAATTCCAATCGTAATCGCATTGATATTGTTTTTGAGAATATCGAAAAAAACGATAGCCGCTAACATGGAAAGAATCCCGCCGGTCAACACGTAATAGATAACTCGGTAAAAAGCAATATTTTGCGGTGCATTCATCTCCCAGAAGAACATTAACGTTGAAAACGGAACAGCAAATGCTCCAACAATAATAACTCCAGGTATAAAGTTCCAATTTCCAAAATAGGTAACACCTATGTAAAAGCCTGCAAATATAAGTAGAGCAATGATGAACACCCTGGCAAAAAGCCAAGGTTTTGGCCATGTCTCCTTAACTTCCGAAATCTTCGGTGTCGTAAGCGCTGTTCCTACTATAAACAGCCGTTCCGCTTCCAATTCACTATGCTTTCGGAAAACACGGGAAAATATATTTTGAAATTTAGGCTCAATGGACCGTTCAACATTTGGAACCAAATCAACATAATGGGCAAATTCATAAAAAAAGCTGTTTTCATCTTCAGAACCGTTATTTTTTAAAAACTTTTCGCCGCAGCTTAAGCAGAACTTTACTTCATCAGGATTAGAATAAACACATTGCGGGCATTTCAAAAAAAATTACCCCCTCTTGGTATCATAAGTTTTGACGACCAATCACATTACAGGAAAAAATATCCTCAAAAAGAGTATGCTCAAAAATAGGTATATTATTTAGTTCGATAAAAAGAGTCACTTAAACAGGGGCTTTTCCTTATGTCCTTTCCCTCCCAGCCTCAAAAAGAGGGATACAATTGGACAAGCCAAAGGATTTTGTAATATTTTAAAGTATTTACCCATGCGATGGAGGCTGGTGCATTGTCTTACAATATTATGGTTAAACATGGTTGGTTAGAAAAACAACCTGAAGCGATTGACAGAAAATCTTTGGCACATGGTTCAGAGAAATGAGTGGTTTGCGGCCATTGCTAACGGAACCTTCAAAGCAAAAAGGTTTACTCCTGATTAAATAAATCCATAAAGACAAACAAAGGTTTCTATTCAGTTATCAGTACTTTTCCCGTATTGGAATAGTGCTTTTTTCTGCTAAATAGGGAGAAAATCGTAGTTTACTTAAGAAACACTATTGTATAAATTATTTCTTAACTGAAAAAAATATATTATTACTAATTTTTTGGGAGGTGTTATCAAGATGGCATTTCAAAAGGGGCTTATTCAATCAGAAAATGCATATAACCAATTAACAGAAGTCAGTTCTTTATTTGCAAAAACAGTAAAGGGGGAGTTTCTATCCACTTGGCAATGGTGGTTTGGTGTCGCACTGTTTATTGTTCCATGGATTGTTTGGTTCTTATTAAGGAAAAAAGATAGTACAGGACGTCTCCTTTTAGCTGGATTCATAACGATTCTATTATCTCTTTCAGTAGATCTTGTTGCATTATCTTTAGGGTTATGGTCATACCCAATGGTAATAATCCCTTTCGCACCTTTTCTATTTTTACCCTATCACTTTTCTTTAGCACCCGTTGCGGTAATGTTCGCTCTGCAGATAAAACCAAAAATGAATAACCTGATAAAAGGAATCATATTTTCTTCCATTGCGGCTTTTGGAGGAATGAATTTCTTTAATGCAATTGATTTTTATAACCCTAAAAATTGGTCGACTCTATATGATTTTTTAATCTTTTTAACTTTTTACTATACTGCCTATTGGGTTACAAGGATTGAGAGCTTTAAAAGTTTAGACAAGTGATTCCGGCATTAATGAAGCCGGCTGCCATTTAATTTTACCACGGTCGTGTATTGTCATTTCGATTTTCTCCATCACATTATACACGAACGTGAGTTCTATGATGAATGAAAATAAAAAAAGGACCAATGCTAGGTCCTTGATTTGCTTATTTAATTGAATCAAGTTCATTTAAAAATTCTTTACGATACCTTTGAAGAATTGCCTCTCTTTTAATTTTACTTAATATAATATTTTGATAACTGCAGTAGCTTAAACTAAACTGCCACTATACTTCAATAAAGATCAACAAAAATAAGCGTTAATCCTTCTTGGATCAACGCTCCCGTTACTTTAAGTGTAGTTATTCACATACTTTTGAATATCTTGTCAATCACTGCTAGGTATAATAACATTTTCCATATCAATGGAACTTTCAGTCCGATTCTTTTTTTTAACATTATATGCTAAATAAAGAATGATGAACCATACGGGTGCTACAATTAATGCAATTCGCATTTCCGAAATAAACGACATTAAGACAATAACAAGTGCTAAAAAGGTCAATGCTATATAAGTTGAAACTGGATATAATGGCACTTTAAATGCTAGTTTTTCAATTTCTTGTTTTGTTTTTGACTTCCTGAACTTTATTTGCGTAATCAGGATAATTGTCCAGCTGGTAATCACCGCTATTGTTGCAACTGAAGAAATGTACATGAACACCTTTTCGGGAACAATGTAATTCAGAACTACTGCCACCAATAAAAGTGATGACGTGAACAGTATTCCACGTATCGGACTACCATTCTTGTTAAGTTTACCAAAATATTTCGGACCATTATTTTGAAGTGATAAATTGTATAGCATTCTTCCCGAACTAAATAACCCGCTATTAAACGCAGATAATGCTGCTGTTAGGACAACAAAGTTAATGATATGTGCGGCACCAGGGATTCTAACTTTCTCAAAAATTAATACAAATGGGCTGCCATTCGTGCCTACTTCATTCCAAGGATACAGAATCATCATAATTCCCAATGCACCTACATAAAAAATTAATATCCTCCATACAACACTGTTAATGGCTGACGGAATTGATTTTTGAGGATTTTTTGCCTCTCCTGCCGTAATTCCAACCAATTCCACTCCGCCAAATGAGAACGTCACAAGAACCAAAGACATTAAAATTCCTTTAATTCCATTTGGCATAAATCCACCATTACTCCAAAGATTGTCCAAACCAACTGGCTGACCTCCGTTCCCAATCCCCAGGAAGATGATTCCTAATCCAAGCAGGATCATCCCGATAATGGCAACAACTTTGATTAGTGCAAACCAGAATTCAAACTCCCCAAATGCTTTTACGTTAGCAAGGTTTATCATTGTAATCACAACAAGCACAGCGAGCGCTGTGAGCCATTGTGGAATATTTGGAAACCAGTAATTCACATAAACACCAACCACAGTTATTTCTGCCATTCCAACGACAACCCACATAAACCAATAGGTCCAGCCGCTAAAATAACCTGCAAACGTCCCTAAATATCGATTTGCGTAGGAACTAAATGAACCTGAAACTGGTTGATCGACTGCTAGTTCACCTAGAGCTCTCATTATGATAAAAATAACTAAGCCACCGATTAAATATGAGAACAAGATGGAAGGACCAGCCATTTGAATGGCTGCACTGGAACCATAGAACAGTCCGACTCCAATTGCACCTCCAAGTGCAATTAACTGGATATGCCTGTTATCTAAACCTCGTTGCAGATTCTCATTTTTATAATTTTTACCCAACCTAAGTTCCTCCATTTAAAACTCTATTTTCTTTGTATAAAAGATAAACGTACCTACTAACATAGAAGCATAAAACTTAACTTGATTCACAACAATCTTCTCCTTTCATTTAAGAGATTATAAACTGTTAAGAATTTTCTAGCAATGAAACGATTTAACGCTTTTACGCCTTTATGCTTTTATGCTTTTATTCATTAAATTAATAAAGACTGTTCAAATAGGTTTTAGGTTTTCTTCAATCCTGTACTGTTATTGCAATAAAAAAAGAGGCGCCTCAGCATCCTCCATTGCTTTACCCCTCAAACCTTAAAATTGGCTTGTACCTTATTAAACTAAACTGCCCTGCAGCTTTAATCTTCAACTATTGCCCCCGATAGTTTAAGTAGAAATCTTTAAAGTTGGATATCTAAATCATTTAAAGTCCCATTCAATATTTATCTGATTTTCTCCGCCAGTTCTAAAATAATTCCCTCTGGACCACGAACGTAGCATAACTTATAACTTTCTTCATATTGCTGTATCTCACTAAAGATTTCCGTGCCCTTCTCTTTCAATTTTGCAACAATAGATTCAATATCTTCAACTGCAAAGCAAATATGTCGGATACCCAGCGTATTTGCAAAAGGTTGCTGAATATCTTTTTCATCTGAGGGTGTATAAAATTTGACTAGCTCTATCCATGCCTGACCATCTGGCATCCCCAATCCTACACATGCTGTTTTAACATCATTAAGCCCAACTATTCTGTCCAACTGTTCTCCATCCAATTCCCATTCCGCTTGCACTTCAAGTCCTAAATCAAGAAAAAACGCTTTAGCCTCTGAAAGATCATTTACGTTTATACTTACATGATCTATTCTATTGATCTTCATATCTCATACCTCCTATGTTCCGCTAATAAAGTATTTTCACAAAATAATGTTAACAATGTTTTAGATTTTAAAAATGATGAAATGAAATATGATCCCTCAACTATAGAATACACAGTAACAATTTCAAACTTTGACTATAGCGTATATCCAGATTATTTATATTATGCAGTTTGGGACTTAGGAGGTATTAAACAAAAAAACATCCAGCGAATGCCGGAGGGAGTTTATCATTTTTCTTTCATTGAGTGCTTAGTCCACTTCTTCATGATGAATTTAGTTAACCAGTAGAAAACAAGGAAATTGACAACAAAAGCAAGTGGATTAATGTGAAACCCCCACCAACCTTCAAAAACGGTTAAAGTTTCTGCTGGGATACCAAAGGAATGATCTCCCTCTTCCGAAGGTATTGTTGGAAAAAGTGAGAACAACAATGCTATGAAAATGCTAGTGATGTTATGTTTCTTCTTATCCATACTCATGTTCACACCTCACTGAAGACATTTACCTTATTTTAACAAACACCAATAACCTTACTACATAAATAAATTTTCCCTACTTTAAGTTATGACACTTTATCAATAAAAGAAGACCGTCTATGGACAGTCCTTTTCTTAAACTAAAGCCCCATTTAGTTTATGTGAAACCCTTCTTTACAATAAGAACCCGTTATAATTAGAGAATGCTGATATTGAATAGTTGCATTACTACTTTATATTTTTCCATTACGAAAATCCCTTAAATGATTACCACTACTTTCGCTTTATAAGGGAGCTTACCAATTTTAAAATCAATTCTTTTAGTTCCTCATTATTTCTAATTATTTGATTTTGTAAGTCAATGATTTGTTGATTCATTTCTGCTATTTGTTTCTGCAACGCTGAAATTGTGTTATCCTGGAGTTCTTCTGGTTTTTTTGTGGTTTCATGACCGATATTAGTAAGTTTCATTACGTCTGAAACGGTATTCAATACTTCTGGATTTTTAAGTAATGAACCTGCAATATTCATGATCCCACTTAAATCTATTGATTTAATATCTGTCAGAGGGTTATTAACCTCTGGTTTGGATTCGTTTTCATTAGTCATGTAGTAAACTCCACCTTTTATATATTTTGGACTGATTGTCCTATGCTGTTACATTCTATGAAAAAAAGTTACATGTGTGTTAGCTAAAAACCATAAGGTCTTAAAAATGGGTTAAAAACATATTTTTACAATAAAATAATAATCCATTAAAAAAATATAAACCCCAATAATACCAACTACCCATAATAGGCAGTGATATTAAAGGGGGCTTGATACTGAGGGGAACTATATCACTACATTAAATTACCCACCAAGTAATGCTGTAATAGCAGCAATAATGATTTGTTGTTGTTCTGGAGTACCAAGTAAAACAGCAACAAGCAGGGCTACTAAGAGAAGCAACACAAGAACTACAGTAACTAGATTTATAGACATTTTTTCCCCCCTTTCAACCTTATTGAAAGAGCTCTTACACTAACATGTTATGCTGGAATAATTGGACAAGTTCTAAACGAATAACACTATTTTAATATTATTAAAAGATTTTTTTATATTATTTTGACACAAAGAAAAAAAGGAGTAGAAGCAACTCCTTTTCCATTAACGACTTTAAGTTCTTATTAAACTATTCTGCATATTATATTTTTGTATTCATCTGCCCTTTGATGATTTTTATCATGCTTTTACCAGTTGCTATAATTGCTTCTTCTGCCGACCGTGGTGCCCATCCAAGTAATTGCTTGGCCATTTGTTTACTCGTTGACATAAATTCACGGTTGCAAGTTCTAAACCATTCCTTTCTGTTTACATTCTCTGATAAAATCCTTAGAATGGTCGTTATAGAAACGAAACTAGTTTAGAAGATTAAAGGAGATAATGAGATGATTCATGTATTATTTGTCTGTTTAGGCAACATTTGCCGTTCACCAATGGCTGAGGGAGTGTTTCGCGACTTACTTTTAAAAGAAAATTTTTCTAATAAGATAAGCGTGGATTCCGCTGCAACAAGCTCTTGGCATATCGGTTCTCCTCCCCATAAAGGAACCCTTGCAATCTTAAAAAAATACAATATTTCCTCAGAAGGACTTGTCGGACGCCAGTTAACCAAGGATGACTTTGAAAAATTCGATTATATCATTGGGATGGACGAGAGCAATGTAAAAAACATTTTCGATATCACTGGTAAGCCGCAACATCCAAAAATCATCCGTCTGCTCGATTTAACGGAATATAACAAAGATGTTCCTGATCCTTATTACACAGGAGATTTTGAAGAAACCTATCAGCTGGTTACAGATGGCTGTCAGGCATTGCTAGAAAAAATTCGTAAAGAGCATAGCTTAAGCTAAAAAAAAATATCCCACAAAAGGGATATTTTTTATATAGTTTCACATTTCTCTAATAAAATCTCTGTCTGTTCAATTAAAGAAAACATCTCATTCCAGGAATTTTCCGTATTAAGATCCTGTGAATGAGCTAGATTATTGCGAAGGTTTTCTAATTTCTTGAAGAAATCCTTCCCTTTGCTTTTTGATTCAATCCCCAAAAACTCACGTAAAGACTGTTCGCCTAATACGATATCCCTTTTATCACACAGCTGCAGGCAATCACTTAGTTCAATGCCTTCATTTCGAGCTTTTCGTTGTAAAAATAACTCCTCTGCCTGTTGAATTCTTTTTTCACCTAGGTGCTTCTTCCAGCTATCCTCGTTAAAATAATCACGAATGATTTGATATAAATGCATTTCCACTAACGAAATGACACCGAACAAAAGCATTCGAATCGGTGGTTTCTGGAGATCAGCTAGTGTTACGACTTTCGTAATTCGGTTCCCTTCAATAACGAAAAGTCTTTCGGTGTTTTTAAAAATAAAAAGCGTCTGAAGCAGAGGTGTGGAATCTGAAACAAGATCAGTAGGGCTAAAACTGCGGAAAAAGTCTCTACAGCTTCCCTCCCTCAAGTCGTCTCTTAACACATATCCGATCACCATACCATTCTCTTCTACTCCGATGACGTCATAATCTTTAGAAAACATTTGCTCTCTTACTTGCAGGGCTTGATCTCCCACATTGCAGGTAGCTAAAACCTCTGAAATACTGTTTACGGTTATATTTTTTTCGAATAATGAACGAAGACTTTTGTAAGTACTGACATGATCTCGCTGTTGTACTGGGATGAATGGCATAGGAACTCCCTTCTACTGTTACATTACAATGATAAAATGTTTGATACATCTATAGTAAAGTCCATACATATTTCTTACTCATATTTTTATATAAAAAAAGTTAATTTAACGATAATCATTGGGGGCGAACTGCTTTCACGGGTACGAACGGGGTATGCTATTTTTTGAAGTTTGAACTCTCCCTACATTAATTATAACACATAAAAAACGGGCAATATAGACTGTTTATTCTCCAATACTCCTGCTAAAATGCAATAGAACTTTAAATGTGATTTGTATAGGCAATACCGTTTCTAGTTATGTTAAATGATCACTTAGGAGAGATGTAGATTGAATTCTTTTGTTCTCAGTTTTCAGGAAATGGAAAAGGCAAAGCTTTCACTCGTTGGCGGCAAAGGATTAAATTTAGCGAAATTATCAAAAATACCAGGCATACATGTACCTGAAGGATTTTGTGTAACAACAGCAGGATTTCAGAAAGCTATAGAACAAAACGAAACGTTTCACACATTGTTGGAACAATTAAATAGAATAACCGTTGTGAAATCGAATCAAATTAGTGTCATCAGCAGGAAGATTCGAGAACAACTTCTGGAAGTAGAAATTCCTTCAGATGTTGTAAAAGCTGTTACTCATTATCTCTCTCAGTTTGGTGAGAAACATGCTTATGCCGTGCGTTCTAGTGCCACTGCTGAAGATTTACCACATGCCTCTTTTGCTGGTCAACAAGACACATACTTAAATATCATCGGAAACAAAGCAATCTTGCAGCATATCAGCAATTGCTGGGCTTCCCTCTTTACGGATCGTGCGGTAATCTACCGTATGCAAAACGGCTTCGACCACAGGCAAGTTTCGTTATCCGTTATCGTTCAGAAAATGGTTTTCCCACAGGCATCAGGAGTATTATTTACCGCTGACCCGATTACGTCGAACCGAAAGTTGCTGTCCATTGATGCCAGTTTTGGGCTTGGAGAAGCTTTGGTCTCTGGCATAGTCTCCCCTGATTCCTATAAGGTACAGGAAGATAAAATCGTCGAGAAATTGATTGCTGCCAAAAAGGTAGCTATCTATGGACGAAAAGATGGTGGAACAGAGACAAATCAAATCAATCCTGATCAGCAAAAGACTCAAACACTTAACAATCAACAAATTTTACAACTAGCTCGCATCGGAAGACAGATCGAAACTTATTTTGGCTGCCCACAAGATATCGAATGGTGTTTGGTTGATGATACCTTTTATATCGTACAGAGCCGTCCCATCACGACTTTATTCCCCATTCCCCAAGCAACTGATCAAGAAAATCGCGTCTATGTATCTGTTGGCCATCAGCAAATGATGACCGATCCAATAAAACCATTGGGATTGTCCTTTTACCTATTAACAACTCCTGCACCCATGCGTACAGCTGGCGGAAGGTTGTTTGTGGATGTCACACCTATGATTGAAATGATAGTAAATACCCTGGGACAATATGATCCACTTACAAAAGACGCACTTCTGTCCGTTATAGAGCGAGGAGATTTTATAAAATCGTTACCGAATGTTGAAAAAGCACACCGTCCCGGCAGCAGCCATACAAATATGCCGGCAGAAATCGAGAACAATCACGTAATCGTTTCTGATTTGATTAAGAATAGTCAAACATCTATTGAAGAGTTAAAACAAAACATCGAAAAGAAAACAGGATCTGAATTATTTGATTTTATTCTTGAAGATATTCAGCAATTAAAGAAGATTTTATTTGACCCACAAAGTTCACGTGTGATTCAAGCTGCTATGAATGCATCATCATGGATCAATGAAAAAATGAACGAGTGGTTAGGTGAAAAAAACGCAGCAGACACGCTTTCTCTATCTGTATCAAACAATATTACTTCGGAAATGGGCCTGGCGCTATTGGATGTGGCAGATGTGATTCGTCCTTATCCAGAAGTGATTAGTTATTTACAGCAGGTAAAAGAGGATCCCTTTTTGGATGAACTGGTTACATTTGAAGGTGGACAGGAAGCTCAGGAAGCAATAAAAGCCTATCTCAATAAATACGGAATGCGATGTGCAGGAGAAATTGATACGACGAACCCACGTTGGAGTGAAAAGCCAACTACACTTGTCCCCTTGATTCTGGGTAACATCAAAAATTATGAGCCTAGTGCTGGCAAGCGAAAATTTGAGCAAGGGCTGCAGGTTGCTTTGAAAAAAGAACAAGAGTTAGTAGAGCGATTGGAGCAATTACCGGATGGTATAGCAAAAGTCAAAGAGACAAAAAGAACGATCAGCACCCTTCGGAATTTCATTGGTTACCGAGAATATCCAAAATACGGCATGATGAATCGCTACTTCGTTTATAAGCAGGCTTTATTGAAAGAAGCTGAACAACTCTTACAAACCGGAGTTATTCATCAAGAAGAAGATATCTACTATCTTACTTTTGAAGAACTTCACGAAGTCGTTCGAACAAACAAACTGGATTACAATATTATCAGTAAACGAAAAAATGAATACAAATTTTATGAAAAACTATCTCCCCCACGTGTGATCACGTCGGATGGTGAAATCATTACAGGTCAGTACAAACGAGAAAATCTTCCGGCACAAGCGATTGTAGGTCTGCCTGTTTCATCCGGGGTTATAGAGGGCCGAGCACGTGTCATCTTAAACATGGAAGATGCTACTATCGAAGATGGAGATATATTAGTCACATCCTTTACGGACCCTGGCTGGACACCATTATTTGTAGCGATAAAAGGGCTGGTTACCGAAGTGGGCGGACTGATGACCCATGGGGCTGTGATCGCACGGGAATATGGCTTACCAGCAGTTGTTGGAGTCGAGAACGCTACTAAACTTATAAAAGACGGTCAGCGAATACGCGTGAATGGAACAGATGGGTATATCGAAATAGTGTAAATTTCTGTATTTTTATATAATAATTGGTAGCTCAGCGTTTTTCTAATATCGGTGGCGCGTATGATAATCCTCTACCCATGATTGAGGACTAATCCTTCCGGCAGAGAGTAAGATTTGTCCTTAAGAGGCCGGATTAAAGACAAATCCCTTCCGGCAGAGAGTACGATTTGTCCTCAAGAGGCCGGATTGAGGACTAATCCTTCTTGCAGAGAGTACGATTTGTCCTCAAGAGGCCGGATTAAAGACAAATCCCTTCCGGCAGAGAGTACGATTTGTCCTCAAGAGGCCGGATTAAGGACTAATCCCAACTAGCAGAGAGTACGTTTTGTCCTTAAGAGGCCGGATTAAAGACAAATCCCTTCCGGCAGAGAGTACGTTTTGTCCTCAAGAGACCGGATTAAAGACAAATCCCTTCCGGCAGAGAGTACGATTTGTCCTTAAGAGGCCGGATTAAAGACAAATCCCTTCTGGCAGAGAGTACGATTTGTCCTTAAGAGGCCGGATTAAAGACAAATCCCTTCTGGCAGAGCGTACGTTTTGTCCTCAATACCCCCGATTAGGGACTAATCTCTTCCAGCAGAGAGGACGTTTTGTCCTCAATACCCCGGATTTAGGACTAATCCCTTCTGGCAGAAAGTACGTTTTGTCCTCAATCCCCCTCGACAGTCTGGGTGCCAGGCATCAAATTAAATGGTGCCTGGCACTCTTTTTAATCAATAAATCTTGCAACATCATTTCCGCAATTTTTACATTTTCCTGCTAATGCAATTGAAGGAGGTGAGTCTTGAACGACGTAGTCTACAATTTGTACGACATCAATACAATTTACACACCAGACATTACGTTCAAGTTCCTTTCGTGTAGCCGCAGGAATGGCCAGCCATTTTTTATTTGCGGCAAAAGGAATTACCTCTTGATTTACTTTTTTACCCAAATTGCTCCCCCACTTTTTCTAGAATTATGTTGTTTCCCTACCTAAAGAAGTATTGCCTTGAAAAATATATAAAAACCCCTACGTCATCTTCTAAACATAATATAGTCAACACTTATGGGTTCCTTGTCTGCTGCCCTTAGAAGTTGATTGATCTGTCCTCGATGGTACTGACCATGAAGAGCAACATGAGTTAAGATATCCCTAATGGAATGATGAAACTCTGTACCTTTACTATTTTTATAATAGACTAGTTGATCTAGATCGGTATTGGATAACCTTGAAAGGAATTCACCATAGTTTTGATTATTTTGATTTACCATCTCCGCACATGTTTCTAAACTAACCTCTGACCAAATTGGTAAATGTGAACTATCTGCGCCTTTTAATCGAGTAAACCAAACGTTTACCGCATGAAGAATATGTGAAAAGAGATTATTCGCCTGCTTGTTTTCTTCACCGTTTTGTAAGGTTTCTAGAATTCGTAGATTAGCCCAATGTAAATGCTGAAACATAGATCGGATTGTTTCCAAACAAAGCACCATCCTTTATATGATTTCCTATAGGTATCCCAAGATGATTCTATAATAATATCAAATTGTTTTCCCCTACTATTCATTATACATATATCTTATCAAGCATCCGGATAACGCGCCCTAAAAAAATCTAAAAAGCACATCTCATTAAGAAATGTGCTTGATTGTTCGAATCGAAATTAAGTTTCTCTTACCCTTGCAATATTAGGAAATATCCCAAATTACTCTACACGATTCCTTATCAGGAATGTTTACATTACACGACATGTAACTCTGGATTAGTTGGTCTTGCAACATGCTGATGAATATGATTAGCAGAAATATAGCCAAATACGGTCGTTGGACCGAGGGTGGATCCAGGACCCGGATAAACGCGTCCCATGACAGAAGCGCTACAGTTTCCAGTCGCATACAACCGTTCGAATTTAAGTACAAATACATAGTAAATGTACTCACGTAAAGGCAAGGACGGTGTACCCTTTACGGATTCGCAAGAGAGAATTTCACTCTCACACCAAAGGTGTAAAGCTACATCACGCAGACATCGAAACGTCTGAGGACCAGTATCTTACTGCCTTGATAGGTAATCCAATACCTGCTGGTATTTCTATTTGTTGCCTATTGATTTCGACTTCACGAGCACATTTTCTTCCTTACAGGTTCACTGTGGCATTGCCGCCGAAAGGCAACTAAATTATAGTTGATTTAATAAGTAAATCTTCGATTTAAAAGTATATTTTTTCCATTGTTTAGTGAGTTCTTTCCATTGCTTCCACCTACATATTTGAACAATTTTGCATGGATTGCCTGTTAGTAAGTGTTTAACAGGCATTCTTTCAATCTTGTTAAATTTAAGACTTCGTCTTGCTATCACCATTGCGGCACTTGAATGTGAGTTTAAACCATATTTTTTCATAAATTTATGATGACCAATCTGGCTAGTAAATGCAGGACTGACACCAATTAATCGTACACCTGCCACTTCACATTTATCCTTTAACAAAGCTTGATAGGTTGAATAAGCGAAACCGCTAATTAATTTAGCTTGTTCTGGAGAGTGTGCTTTTAAAACTAGTTTTTTCTTATTAAAATTGAGATTTTCATGTCCAATTGGTTTTTGCTTTTCTTTGGCGTAATTTACAGCTACCTTTAAAGCTTCACTTAAGCTTTGTTCTATTTGTTCACTCGTTGTGTGATGATTTGCGTATCGAACCTCTAAAGATTGAAGATAGTTACCGAAACGGTCCACATCTGTAATGGATAAAAATCCAGCATTGAAGTCGATTCCTACTGAACCAACATGATCAAGCGTTGTCTTTTGTGGTGATTCTACTTCAACTGACGCGTTTACTTACCAAGTATCGCTCTTGCGAATGAACTTCCACGTTGTTGCCTTGTAATATTTTGCTTTATTGCCTTTTCCTTTTGTGTAACCTATAGTCGCTATTTTAGCTTTATCAATTTGTTCCTGTCCGTATGGAAACATCACGTTAGGAATAACGACGTAATTTCCATACACAGGCTCGTCCTTTGTATAAACTCGAATGCGCAGGTCGTTATTCAAATCGTAGGTACATGATTGATTTCCGTATGTTTCGTCTTTGGAACCGACAAAGGTAAATTGGGCTGCACGTCGTGCTTGCCATTCCTTTTTCCATTCTTGGAAAGTAAGGTTATTTTCTTTCAAGTTAAATTGTTTGTGAAACCAATCCTTCGAACCAAAACAAATACGTACTACCTTTTGTTCTAAGTCGCTTTCAAGTTTTTCAAGTTTATGAGTAAGAGCATATAGTTTCCGTTTTTTTTGGTGAAGTGCGTTTCGCAATTTCCTATAGCTTCTAACTTTTTTAAGGAACGTTTTCTCATTTCCTTTCATTTTAAGGAGAGAGATATGAGCTTTATCTTTTTTTTTCACTTTCTTTTTAATGATGTCTGAGGTATTCTGAATTTTGATTTTGGTTTCTTCAATATATAAATTCTTCAATTCGTTTTTGGAAGAAATTCTCCCTTTTAATTGCTTCTTAATGCTATTGAATTGACGAGCTGTAATTTGGTGTTTTGCACAATAAGAAACTTTCAACTCATTTTCTGGCATTTTTCTAACATACATATCGACAAACAGTCTTCGTTCTATCGTACCGAAGGTACGTGCTGTCTCTTCTAAAAATTGATAAAGTGGAATTGATTCTTTATTTTTGAGAACGATTGCTTTGTTCTTGATTTTCGTCTGATAGGTTTTGAACATACACAATCGTCTCCTTCGCCGTTTTTTGTAGTCCTTTATGTTTTTTACTGCGTAGACCATACAATTTACCAGAAAAACTAGTAATTATACTAATTAAATCATCCGCCAGTTCTTCCTGTGCTGATTTAGTAGTTTCTTCGGAGTCTAGTACATGAATAGTTACGCCATGACTTTTAAAATACTCATCCAAATATGCGTAACCAAAACGTGTTAGACGGTCTTTATATCGAATCGCTACATCTGTGATGATTCGTTCTTTAGCCAAGTTCATTAATTTTAATAAACCTTTCCGATGGTCATTCAATCCTGAACCCACATCACTCAAAGTCTCAACTACTAAAAAATCAGGTGGGATATTTTCTGCTAAAAAAGAGATTTAACGTTTTAAATCGCCTTTTTGTTTTTGTTCATTAGAAGAAACTCTTGCATAAATAGCAACTTTACGTTGAGTTTTCTTCACATTACCTTGTAATCCTTCAATTTCACTTAAGGGAATTCTTCTGCGTCCTCCTAGTGTGCGCACGGTAGCAATTTTTCCGGCTCTGTCCCAATTTTGAATAGTTTGAGTTGATACCCCTAATTACTTTTGGCTTCTTACCTATTTAATAGTTTATCCATAAATTTATTATAAAGTAATATATTTCCAATTTCAAATAACACCTATTATTATCTAGTATTATGTATTTATATTTATTCGGTTAGCTGCTGATTACCCTTCAATTGGCTGACCATTTCTTAATGCTTGCCCGTGTTCGTTTGCTACAATCCCTCCTTTTGTACCCAAATCGCCAGGGTAGATTTTTACAGCATAAAACATGGAAGTCTTTGAGCTTAATAAACTTACGACTTCCGCAATTAAGGTGTTTGATCATGTTAAAAGATTTGCTGTTTTCTACTCCCTAACGGTTCAAACGACTACGTTGGCCGGATTTCAACATAGGTTTTGCAGTATATTCAAAGAACTAGCATTGAACGATTTTTATAAAGATTTTCCAAATCCGAAAATTAACACTGAATTAAGTGCAGGTTATCAAGCCTATGCCATTTTTGGATTAATTATAGAATGGATTAATGGTGGATTTAAATATAGTTCAAGTTACATGACAGAGCAATTACTAGAAATAATCAAATACAATCAATCCGGTTCTGTTTATAATCCTAGGATTGATAGTAAATAAGTACCTTTATTTTGAATCTATAGGATAAATTAAAAAAACCGGACATGGTGAAACATGTCCGGTCTAGCAATTACGGTTGGCTGCTTTATATAGTTTCCTATTTCTCAATTTTGATATTCTGGTTTATTTCTTTTACAATCAGGTTCGAAATATTTTGGCAATGGTGCATGACGGTATCCACGACTACATCGGAAGCATATTCCATAAAGTGAATCATAAAATCTTTGTTATTTGGTTGAAGGAAGGTACCTATAAAATCAATTAACAGATCATTTACTAGCCTGATATTGTAATAAACCAATTCAGCATTGGCTACTTGTTCTTCTATCGTCGAACCTTTGTACATCATTTCCTTAAAACGAGGCATATTTTCGGCGAAGAAGTTAGACTCGCTCACTTGTCTAGGCACATCCAACATAAGCGTATGAAAAGTTTCCTGCGGAACAAACTTTTCTTCATTAATACAATGCTTTAAAAAAGCTAAAGCTCGATTCGTATTTTCAATCAAAAAGGTCACGTTTTTAAGTAGTGTCTCTAGATAATCTTCTTGCGAAGCCACACCCTGTTTTATCTCTTTTAATACTTGAATCATTCTTTGTGAAAGCTCGTCCTTTTTCCAATGGGGCTGGTTAATGACAGCGCTTAAAACACCTGCGGTTTGTTTGGATAATATTTCTTTAGACAATGTTTTTCTCTCCCCTATTTTGAGCGTATTTACTTCTATAGAATATCATATTACTTTCTGCATGAAACTCCCATTTTTTGTATGCATGATGTATTCGGCAATTAAAAAATGCTATGAATGGCAGTATCTTTAATAAATGTAAAAAGAGCCAAAATACGCAAGCAGTGCATAAAAACTTACATATCATTGGCTCTTTATTATTATTTCTTATTGTGTTACAGCACACAATAGGTTAAGTACGATACTTCACAATCTAAGAAAGAAAGCGACTCCATACTTATAGAAAGACCCGAAATGATTTAAGGCAGAACCAGCTGGTGTTAATTACTCTATAAGAATAAAATGGAAAAGCATCCAAACAGGTTCATTTGGATGCTTTTTTCTACAAACTGAGACGTAAACAATAAGAAATTCGTTGAGAATTATTATTTTTCAGTTGCTGTATTCCCCATTGCAATAGAAATTCTATTCCAACTGTTGATTTGATTGATTATTAGAACAAGGTCAACATATTGTCTTTCGTCATAATGTTCACGCACTCGGTGATAAAGCTCATCTGGCACACGTTTTGACGGGATTAAAGTCACGTACTCAGTGAACTCAAGAGCTACTTTTTCTGCATCTGTGTAAAATGTACACTCTCTCCAAGCACTAATACAATATAAACGTTGTTCCGTTTCTCCCATTTTTCTAGCATCTGCCGTGTGCATATTCAAGCAATACGCACAACCATTTATTTGAGAAGCCCGAATTTTTATAAGTTCACGAAGTTTACGGTCTATACCTGTAGTTTTCGTATACTTCTCCATTTCAATCATTATTTTAAGTGCTTCTGGTGCTACATTGTAATAATCAACTCGTTGTTCCAATTTAATTACCTCCTTAATAGGTTTACAATTAAAGACTAATTTAATCGAAGGATTTAGCAGAGTTTCAAGGGCTTTCTGAGACATTTCTTTCAAAAGTTTTCGGTAAATTATCAAAGGCTGGTATTGTAAGTTCAGTTCCCGGAGTTAAGGGTGGTTATAAACTTGCTAAATCTCCAGAAGATATTTCCTTTTGGGATGTAGTTGAAGCAGTTGAAGGTCCTAAGCCTATTTTTCAATGTAAAAATATTAAAGATAATGGTTATTTGTATAGAGAAGGTTGCTGTACAGCTCCCTCCTTTTGTACTATCAATTTAGTTATGCTCTCTGCGGAAGAAAAAATGCGTGATTATTTACGTAGTAAAACACTTTCGTGGTTAAATGAAGAGCTTGATCGTGTCTTACCCAAACATATACGTGAAGATACTCGGAAATATTTTTCGAAGAGCAACATATTAAAAAGCCTCTCGTAAATTCCTTAAATAAGGAACTTAGAGAGGCTTTTTTCTTAGTTCAAGGACTTTCATTACTTCTTCAACTAAACTGCTTCGTTACTTCAAGGCAACGGATACTCCGCTGCCTTTAACTAGTGCTCCCGTTAGTTCAATAAGCTTAACGATACTGACCTATCTACTTTAGCCAATAAAGCCTCCAATAATAGCTCCTCCGATTACTCCTATGCCAATGATTGGTATATAGGCACTTGTAATAAGTGCGTCTGGGAGGCTAATTAACAACCCTATCAAAATTCCTTTTGTCCAACCATACATAGGAAGAACAGTTACTGGTATTAAGAAACCAATTGTAAAACGATTAATAAATGAACCAATAATAGCAATACGTTTATCTTCAAATTTCATCGGGAGCATAAGTAGTACAGATAATAAACCAAATATTATACCAGATATAATTCCTAAGAAAATACTGTTCATTAGTAATAAATATCCTTTCTCTAACTAACTCATTAATTGATATGATTCTTTTAAAAGAACTAAAAACTCTTGATTTAGTTCGTCTTTACTATGAAATCTAAAGTTATTGTGAAATCTGTTTTTTGAAACTTGTTCAATTTTAGTAATCTTCTCGTGTTCAATTTGATGGTTTGTTACTAAATTAAAATCTAACCATTTCTTTTTTGGATGAACTCCTCCAAAGGAAGATTTATTCAAAAGATGTATAGAAGTCTTTTTAAACTCAATTTCAAAAGGTCCAATTTCTTTTAATAAATCGAGTATTATCGAATATATTTCATAAACATTAGATGCCTTATTTAAGAATAATTCATCTTCTGACATATCACCATCTCCTACTTTCACTCTAACATATTAAAATTTATTACCTTTTTTTGCCTATTTTTACATAATTTTACCATTTCGTTATTCAACTAACATGCCACGTTAGTTGATCAACGAAAAAAAGAGCTGCGTGCCGCAACTCCATCTTTAACTCAAGCACCCCATTACTTCAATAACCTATCTTCTATTTTTCTTTAATAAATCAATAATGTAAAATAATTAGGTTATAATAAATGCCCCCAATAAAACTAAAATAAATCCTGTAATAATTTCAATTTCTACAAAGACACCGCTAATTAACAACGGTAATGAAAAAAATAAAACAACCGCTACCAATATCGTAAGCAAAAAAAGACTTAAATAACGTCCCATTTGCCCTCCTCCCCCTAAACCTTTAAATATCTATAAATATTCTATAAATTCATTTCTATTCCTTGTTAAACTAAACTGCTTCGTTAGCACAATAATAAAAACCTGCCGCAACGACAGCCATGCTCTTCAACTCTTGCACCTTTTAGTTTAAGTACACCACTTCACAAACATCAGTATTCTAAAAATAAAAAATAAATCATTGCATTTATATCAAGCCATGATGGTTACTGATCCTATATCTTTAATTCCTAGCTTTATGATTGATTAGAACCACTTCAATAGAATCATTGTTAATCCGACGTGCAGCTTATTTGTCTATTCAAATACTTGGCGAAGCTCGATCTGTCCTTCTCCAAGACCATGCGGATCTGGCGCACGCATCGCCCACTCAATGGCTTCTTCGCGAGATTTCACATCTATGAACCAGTATCCTGCAATCAACTCATTGACTTCGGCGAAAGGACCCTCTGTTATGGTCGGCGGTTCTCCCGGAATAGGGTAAGAAATACGAATGCCGTTGGAGCTTGGATGGAGTCCACCAACTGATACCAGAACTCCTGCTTTCTTCAGTTCTTCATTGTATTTTTTCATTGCAGCAAACATCTTCTCCATCTGCTCCTTTGGCATTGTCCCTGCTTCAGAATCCTTCGAAGCCTTCACAACCATCATAAATTTCATTAGTCACTCCTCCTTTGTACTTGCTTGGTTATAGCTTTCTGCTGAAAATAGTAATTCGAATAAAAGTTCTTCCCTTTTTATGTTATTCAACATCTGAACAGAGAATCCTACTACAACTAAATTGCACCTTTACTTTAAGTAGATTATTTCATAATCATAGTAAGTTCCACAGATAAAGGCATTAATCCCTCCTGCTTAATCAATGCCTTCACTTTTTGAAAATAACTTTACTATTACTTTTTTTAGTTAACATATAGCTTTGTTTTATCATTTCGTAAATTTCTTCCTTTGGAACAGTCCCGTCAAGAATTATCGAATTCCAGTGGTCCTTATTAAGATGAAATGCAGGAACTACCGAATAGTAAATCTGACGCCAATAATCCAAAAAACCGGGTTCACATTTCACATTAATCCAAATATGTCCATCTTTTTCAAATATCCACGCAAATACTTTCTTGTTATCTATATGTCGCATTAACGTCCAATTCTTATCCCGAAATGGATAATCTTCATATGTATTACCCATCCCCATACAGTAACCGATAGCTTCCTCTCTATTTTTCATTGTTAACCTCTTCTCTAACACCTTGCTAGTTTTTTAATAAAGCTGCATCCTTAATTATAACCCTTGGACCCTTTATTGCACTAACCTGCTTCTTTAGTACAATAACAAAAAACGCTAATCCTTCTTGGATTAACGCACCCGTTAGTTTAAGTGATAAGTTTCACAAACTATAAGAATTTCTATAACGTTGGTTCTAGTCACCTCAACTTATTTACATAAATCTTCAACAAATCTTGGTAGACTAAATGATGCTACATGCAATTTAGGTGTATAATACTTTGTTTCAAAATCAATATTTCGTGAAGTTTCAACCTGCAACGGATCATATAATTTCGAACCAATCGTAAATGTCCACATTCCGCTTGGATACGTTGGGATGTTACAAGTGTATAAACGAGCCACTGGAAAGATTTCTATAGTATCACGAATAGCGTTTTTAATCAGGTCACCCTTAAACCATGGGTTATCAGTTTGAGCAACGAAAATTCCATCCTCTTTTAATGCTTTAGCAATTCCCGCATAAAATCCTTTGGTAAATAAGGCAGCGGCTGGACCAACTGGTTCTGTAGAATCAACAAGAATAACATCATACTCATTTTCACTATTTAAAATATGCATAAACCCATCTCCGATGATTAACTCGGTACGTGGATTACCATACTCACAAGAGATGTCAGGTAGAAACTGCTTTGAATATTCAACTACTTTTTCGTCTATTTCTACCTGAACTACTTTTTCAACACTAGGATGTTTTAATACCTCCCGAATTGTACCACCATCTCCACCACCAACAACTAATACCTTTTTGGGATTTGGATGTGTAAATAAAGGAACATGAACAATCATCTCATGATAAACAAATTCATCTCTTTCAGCTGTCATCACCATACCGTCTAATACTAACATATTGCCAAATTCCTTTGTTTCAATCATATCCAACTTCTGAAATTCTGTTTGTTCTGAATGCAGACTTCTATATATTTCTGCAGTGATACCAAAATTTTTCGTTTGTTTTTCTGTAAACCATACTCCCATACCATTAATTCCTTCCTTTAATAAATTTTGAATTATTTCTTTTGTAAAATTAAATTACATGCATGATAAGCACTTGAAAACGATAATTCAGACAATTGACCCTTCCCTTGACACCAGTCTCCTGCAAAAAATAAATTTCGATAATCAGGAAATGAAATTGGCATAGCTTGCTGATTCATTGTCCATTTTATTTCTTGAGCAGAGGCTTTTTTTGATATTCGAGGAACGACTAATTGATCTCGCCATCCAGGAAAGTGCTTGTCATATAGTTGTTCAATTTGTTGCTTGTATTCGTCTAACTTTTTCACATTTCCCAAGTCTTCTTCATTTAAATAAGCAATTGCTTGGAGAAGTTGCCCCCCTCTTGGGACACATGTTTCGTCATAATAGGAAATATCAGTAATAAACATTTTATTATGCTTATCGTAAATGTAAGTGTAAGGGGTATCTATTCTTTCTTTTAGACCAATATCATAAACAAAAACGTAACTACTTTTGTATTGAGCATATTGTTTTACTAAGTGTTTAATTTTGGTGTCAACAAATAACTTCGATAATTCTATAGGAGGAATACAAAAGACAAAGTTATCTCCTTTGAATGTTTCGCTTGATGTCACAACAGATACTACACGGTCATTTTCCGTTTCTATGTTGACTATTTTTTCTTTTATTCTGATTTCTCCCCCGTGCTCCTCAATTACATGAACAAATTCATTTATTAACGCCTGCCATCCGCCCTCAATATAAGCTACAGGTTTGTTGGTCGAAAATAAACGATGATAATAAGAGAAAAATACATCAGAAGGTATTTTCTCTGGCTCTTTTGTAAAAAAGTTAGAAGACGCAAGCGTAAGCATCATTTCCCGAACGTTTTCGTCTAATTGCTCATTTTCCATCCACTTCTTAATTGAAATATGAGGGTGACCCTTTTCTCTACCCAATAATGTTTTCAAAATCTCAAACGTGAATTTTACTTTGCTAGCACTATCGATAACTTTTGTTCTGAATAAACCAATAATGTTAGCAGGAATATCGGTTAGAGTAAAACCTAAATCATATTTGGCTTTGTTGGGATTAAAGTCACGCCAACCAATTTTAATTCCTAGTTCGTACTCTAGTTGTTTTAGTGTAGAGGAATCACGACCATAAATAGCATGGGCACCAAAATTAAATTTAAAGTCTTTTATATTTAACGTTATTGCTCTTCCTCCTATATTACCTCGTTCCAGCAAGAGTATTCTTTTACCTTTTTTTGCAAGTAATGCGGCAGCCGATAAACCTGCTAAACCTCCACCTACAATGATAGTGTCATATTCCGTTCCATTTTCATATGTTCCCATTGAAAATGCCTCTCTTTCTGTCGCTAACAAATAGTAACGGTGTCCGTATTTTCTAAGTTGCCACACAAAGATGTTCTATTAGTTCCAACGATTGATTGATAGGGTTGGTGTTTTTTGTTTTGGTTAGCACTCGGATTTAATGTGTCAGTTTCAACCCAATTACTGCGGCTAAGATAAGTCCTATAAATAAGATTCTCTTCCAATCTTTCGGTTCTCCATAAAACATCATTCCGACAATTGCTCCCCCTATTGTCCCGATTCCTGTCCATACTGCATAAGACAGTCCCATCGAGAGGCTTTCCATAGCTAAAGATAATAAACTAAAACTAATAGCAAATCCCACAAATAGTATGAAATACGACTTGAAGTTTTTTTCTCTATTAATCAAATTCATACCAGTTACGCCAACCACTTCAAATATTGCAGCGAATATAAGAAATATCCAAGCCATTATACTGCACCTTCTTTCTCACCAGATTCTTTAGTAACAAGTTTTAGACCAATTACACCAACTAAAAGCAGAATAATAAAGAAAATTTTAGTCCAACTGAAGGGTTCTCCAAAAACAATCATTTCAACTAAAACTGTTCCAGCTGTACCTATCCCTGTAAATACTGCATAAGCAGTAGCAACTGGTAATTTTTTTGTAGCCTTTAGCAATACAACAAAGGATAAATAGATAAGAAGAAATGTTCCAGCCCAAGAAATCAAATTAGTTGAATACTTTAACCCCATCGCCCAAAAAATCTCAATAATACCAGCAATAATTACAAAAACCCAATTTCGATTCATTTAAATTCCCTCCTAGAGTTTTTAATCATTAGAAATTCCACGCCAAAACACATACCAAGATGCATCCAATCTCTTTTGTAAACGCTCTGGACCTCCATATATCATTTCAACGAATATTCCATCTAAAACCCCCATAAATGCCGTTGTGGCTCGATGTCCACCAATAGTTGAACAAATCTCACCCTTTGTTATTGCTCTTTCTATAATTGGGAGAAAAAGTTCTTCTAATTTATCCAGGTATTCGTTAACGAATATCATTACGTGTTCATTGAGATGGATTGGCGGATAAAAAGAAGTACGAATCATAAATTTTGTAGAATCGAGCTTTTCATATCGCTCTATACAGTGCAATAGAAAATTAAATAAGAAATCATTAGTAGGTTGAGCCTTATTCCTTCCTATAAAGTTAATAACGCTGGTTAATTCATTCCCGAATGAATCCTTGCATATTTGAAGGAACAGCTCATCTTTTCCTTTGAAATGAGTATAAATTGATTGTTTTTTTATCCCTACATCTTCAGCGATATGTGCTAACGATGCTCCTTCGTACCCATTTTGTGCAAAGTGTTTTAAAGATACTTCCTTAATTTGATCTGATGTCATTCTATTCATCCTCCCGAACGGTCGTAAGGTTAATTTAACACTTAACTTTTGCCAAGTCAAATATTATTTTTTCATTTTAATTAACAAACAATTCTTTTTTAACGTAACTTGTTGTTTACTACTAAAAAAAGTGCTTAATCCAACTCGGACTAAAGCACCTTTTCGATATATCTTTTTTAAACTAACCTGCTCCGTTACTTCAATAAGAAAAGCCTCCAGTATTGGAAGCCTTTTATCTTTTTATTTATAAATCTTTCTTGTCAACATTTAGTTCAATCAAATTACCATCTGGATCCGCACAGAAAATTTGAGCGAATCCACTTTTTCCATACGGTTTTTCAATGATTTCAACTTCATTTTGTTTTAACCATGTAAGAGTGTCATTGTAGTTCTCGACTCTAAGAGCAAAGTGACCTTCTCTACTGGATAAGCTTTTATCCTGCCGAATCGTCTGTGAAGAGGGATCGACTATCAAGTGGATTTGCTTTCCCTCTATTTCATACCAGGCACCCGCAAAATCAAAATCAGGACGAGGTATTTCTTTTAAACATAAAGTATTCCCATAGAAATCTTTTGCTCTTTTCAAATTTGTGACGGTAAGACTTACATGATGGAGGCATTTATATTTAATCAAAACCTTCACTTCTTTCATTTCAATTAATTTAATTTTTACTTTAGTCGTTTCCGACTAAGATGAACAACTCGGACCGCAAACGAAGCACTTGGAATGAACAGCTTGATTATGTAAATTAAACAATTCGACAACTAGATACGTAATCCCTTTTCCACCTTTACCGCTCCTCTAGCTGAATGCCGCAGCAACCCCCACTGTTGAACAAACGCACCAAGTTAGTTGAACAAAACTATTTCGTTTTTGAAACGTAGAATCCTGTTCCATTTTCTTGTGGTACAAATACCTTAACCCCAATTGGCATATTTTTTAGCATTTTCTCTGCCCTGTTTTGTTCTTCAACTGTAATAACTGTGGGAATATCACTTCCTTTAGTTAATAGCTTCCCTTGTGGTACAAACCCTTCTTTTGCTGACGAGTTTTCTGCCCTGTTTTGTTCTTCTGCTGAAACCTTTGTGCTATGGAAGTTTTCCGCAAAACCAACAACTGATAAAGCTAAAACTCCTGCAAAACCAAGAGTTAAAACTAATTTCCTTTTCATATTAAAACCTCCTAAAAATTTCTAGTAGACAAGCATATACTATTATACATATTTACCATAAGTAAAATTATGTTAATTTTTAATAACAAAGCGTCTCCACTTTAGAAACACACCTCAACTAAACTGCACCTTTAGTTCAATAAAAAAAAGGTACTACTCCAATCTCATTGTTTTGAAAAAATTAAAATCCTAGCGATATTATTCATATCACTAGGATGAAAGACTAACTAATTATAAGTTTTCAATTTTTTCTATATCTTCTGTAGATAATACGAAATCGAAAAGATCTATATTAGATGCTTGATTTTCACGGTTGTGAGATTTTGGAATAACAATCACACCGCGTTGGATTTGGTAATTTAATAAGACTTGTGCACCAGATTTTTTATAGGCTTTACCGATTTCATCCAAAACTTCTTTTTGATGGGCTTCGGCTTTCATAGGTCCCCATGCAACAGGTGTAATTCCCTCGTCTTTTAATACGGCAAGGAGATCTTTGTTAGGTTCTTTTAAGTTAACTTGTATTTGATTAACAGCTGGCTTCACTTTAGCGAATTCTTTCAATTCATCTAGATGATTTTTTCCAAAGTTTGAAACGCCGATTGCTTTTAGTTTGCCCGCTTCGTAATATTCTTCAAAGACTTCCCAAGTGTTTTTAAGTTGTACTTTGTCTTCGATAGGGAAGTGAATAAGAAGCAGGTCGAGATAGTCTGTTTGGAAGTTTTTTAGACTGTTATCGATAGCTGCTCGAGTAGCTTCTTTTGAAGAAATATATTCTTCGTTGCCTGGAACTTTTGTCGTAATGAATAACTCTTCTCGAGGCACTGTGCTTTCTGCTAAAACTCTTCCTACAAGTTCTTCGTTTCGATAAATGATGGCTGCGTCTATTGAACGGTATCCCAACTCAAGTGCTGATACAAGTTCAGGAATTTCATTAGTTAACGCCCCGTTATACTCGTTATTTTCTTTTCCATAAGTATTTGTACCTGTACCAATAATTGGCATTTTTAACCCATTATTAAGTGTTATGTAATCCATATTCTTAAGCACTCCCTCTGTATACTCTAATTACTTTACTTACAAAGAATATCATAACAAATAATAGAATTTTCAAAAAGCTATATGAGAGAATGCATAAATCCTATTTAGATCAACGACCCTATTAGTTGAAGAAGGACGATCACCATTTATGTGGAAATCGTCCATTTTTATTTCCAGCTGAACAGTATCGTTGTACTGTGCAGCTGGAAAGTTGTTCTTCTTAAAGATAAGCGTCCTACAGACCAAAAAGAGATAGTGGGTTAATCCTTTACATCTTCCTTGCAATTTCACTAACTAGCTACCATAACTCGTTGTTTTCTTTATTTTTCGTTCCAAGCCTATTACAATTTCATATTGAGGCTTTAAATTCCTTTATTTTTTTCATTAAACCCTAATAAATTTTTCAGAGGTAACTAATAATTATGTCGTTTGTTAACTTCAATTGTAATAAACTCCGGTAAATAGCTGGGAGTACATCCCTTTGCTACTTTTTCATCTTTGTAAAGCCCCGTTTCCTCACCAAGTTTAATACAACGTGCACGATTCTTTTCATCATAAACGCCTATCCAGCCTGCAGTGAAATTCATAGCCCATTGAACTTCCGGTTCTTCCTGCGTAATATTAGCTTCTAATGCAGATAGCAAGTATGCGGTGTCATCAGGCGGTGTTTGTCCAGTCCATCTCAATCGCCCTTGATAATACCAGAAAGCTCGTCTTTGAAGAGCAGAAGGACTATTTTCCCATGTCACCATCATTGCAATTTTCTTCTTGTCTTTGGTGAGTTGATTAGCCATTAACCAATCCATTATGTTATTTCGCTCATCAAAAGTGTGAGTCTGCATATCCTTATCAAGCTTATTTAGCACATCTTGTGAAAGAAGTTTTTTGTCCATAATTAAGGTTGCTAATAGTCTGGGCAAAAACTCTTCGGTTGACCAAAGTTCCATAGCTAGTTCGTGATCTTTTTTAATGTCCTTCGCGATTTTTCGCAAGTCGCCTAGTTTAGTTTTACTATTAATCTGAGGTAGAATGTTTTCT
This sequence comes from Neobacillus canaveralius, assembly GCF_047237705.1. Lineage (NCBI taxonomy): Bacteria > Bacillati > Bacillota > Bacilli > Caryophanales > Bacillaceae > Neobacillus > Neobacillus canaveralius. The sequence goes on from NZ_JBDFLL010000001.1 coordinate 3,314,345, forward strand.
GCTTTTGAAAAGCGTTTTATTTCTGTACCATTATTTTCATTCATTTTATACAACTCCTTTATTAAAGCACTGTTTCATAATATGTCCTTTACGGGATATATCAAGAACTTAATTTCGTTATAAGTCTTATTGCAGTGGTGTGCCTCCAAAGTTAATATTGTAGTATATATCGTATTAAAGCTTTCCCCAACTATAATAGAAGAGCAACCATCTTTAATAAAATAATAACATTTACTTCCTTTTAATTGGATACGAAAAGAGCCTTCCTTTTTAAAGAAACGCCCCCATTACTTCAATAAGACACTTGTTAATTATTCCTGTAAATACATTGAAAGCGTTCAACGCCAATATATTTTTCTCCTAAACTTGTTATTTCGAATCCATATTTTTTATAGAAACTCACTGCATCATTATCGGTTTCAGCAAAAACAAAAACCAAAGAGTATTGTTTTAAAATAAAGTCAATCATTTTACTTACTATACTTTCGTTTCTATGCCTTGTTCTTATTTTTTCATTAGAATGGATTTTCCCCTTTGATAAAAGGGATAAAGACTACATAATTTGAACCAATAAAAGTAAGCCAAAAGAATACCGAGGTAATTCGTTTTTTAAAGAGAATGCTTTCCTTTGATATACATAAACCAACAACCAACGTGTATAAGACGAATAAAATATATGAAACACCAAACCAATTCACCCGTTATTAATAAGTGCTAGAAGGATCATGTAACAATTTAATTAACGCTATAATTTTTTCATCGTCACCTTTTTTAACGTTGATTAACTTGGTATTTTCAATTATATCTTTGTAGAAGTTTTCACCAGCAGGATAACTGCCATCCCAACGTAAAGGAACATTGTAGACATTAATCGTTCCATCTCCGTTCCCACTATACGTTACAGACCCATCTACTAAGCGAGAACCTGCTAACTGAATCACATTCTCTGGATAATTATCACTTGTTTCATCATCGGGATTGATTGGTGTACCAGCCGGAATATGTAAAACATTCAATTCCTCTATTTCTTGATTCGGACCAAGTTGCAACCAAACCCGTGCGTATTCAATTTGTTCACTTGAATACTGGGAAAGTGGTTCGTTGTCCTCCTGACCGCCTGCATTTGTGGAATTACTTTCCGATGAGTTATCATTCGAGTTAGTATTAGGGGATTCATCTGAAGGAACGTTTTTTTCATCGTCATTTTCTTTATTAGGCGAGTCAGTAGAGACTTCCTCTTTATTTGTGGACGACGCACCATTGGATGTTTCAACACTTTCACCTTTGGAATTAGAACAACCTGTGAAAATCATCAAAGATACAATTAATATAACCGAAAAAACATTTTTCAACTTCTACACTTCCTTATATGTATATTCGGATGTTCATAAGTTACAAAGATAATCAGGAGAAGACCAGCTCTAACCGGCCATTAATTAATAAACCTTATAATAAACTGTAAACCCCGATGGATGTCGGGGTTTATTATGAAAGAATGGTATAGTCGAATTCATTAAACTTGGTGGGCATGGAGTATTTCAAAAAATTCAACTCGGTTGCGTCCATTTGTTTTCGATTTGTATAGCGCAATGTCTGCATTCTCCAGTAACTGCGTGATTTCTTCCTCTTCAGATACATTTCCGGTGGCAAGACCAATACTAATGGTAACTTGATTGGACACTGGGGAAAACGCATGAGGAATCTTCAATTCCATTATGGCTGCCCGAATACTCTCTGCAAGGTTATTAAACTCCTGTTCATTCAACTCAAATCCAGCAATAACAAATTCTTCTCCACCAAATCGAGCGGTTATACTGCTGGTAGAATCCATACATTGTTGGATGGTGGCAGCGACGGACTCGATGACTTTATCCCCTTCAAAGTGCCCATAATGATCATTGAATGACTTAAAAGAGTCAATATCAAGCATCATTACAGAGAGTTTCTGATTACCATGTGTTGTCGATAAGGCTTTCCGAATATATTGCTGGAATCCTCTTCTATTTGGGATCTTCGTCAATTCATCCATAATGGCCATTTTCTTTAGTTGTTGATTCACCCTGGCCAATTCAGAATTCATTTTTTCATTTTCTTCAATTTTCGCTGCAAGACTTTGATTGGTTTCTGTTAACAGAAGCTTGTTATAAAAATTTGTAGAAACATTCTTATATAACATTCTAGAAGCTAACCAACAAAAAAATAAAAAAACAAAAAGATTAATATAATGCCCCATTACAATCGTAGACGAAGGTTGAAAATATGGTAACCCAATGAACAAGACGGCAATCGGTGTAATATAAAGCTGTAAAATGGTACGATTGGAGGCGTGAAAGAGAATAGACACACACATAAAGTTAACAACAAATGCCATGATATGCCCGTAATCCTTTTGGTCAACGAGTGAAACCACGGACCCCCATACCAAAAAGAAATTAACAAAACAAAGTAATCCAACACGAAACCATTTTCCCTGCCCACTAGAAGCAACCTTTTTACCAAAAAACCTTATATAAATGAGCATGAACATACTCATTAGGAACAAAGTCAAATATAGAATTAAATAAATATTAATCCCATGGGAACCTTGATAGGTCGTGGCTAAATTTAATCCTATTAGAATGGCTTCAAATAATAATACAATTCTAGCAAATAATTTGCAGCGAATTATGTTTTCCTTTAGCAAAAATTGTTCCAGCATTTTTTGTTTTTCTAGGGATACAACTGGAGCCCCAAACGAGAAGTGGAATTTCATCTTTTACCTCATGATTAGAATTGTATAGTATTCTCATTATACAAAAAAATGAGAGAATAACATAACACTGCTATCAATATTCATTTATTTAGTCAATCATTCTATAACCTTTTTCACTAAAAACGCTGAATTTTCCAACACCGAGAACCCATTTTTTTGATAAAAATGATAAGCTGGGACTGTCTTTTCAGTAGCTAACGTTATATGCTGAACATCTTCATCTCTTAATCTGTCTTTTATTAGAGTAAGAAAAGTACTACCTACACCTTGACTTTGATTTTTTCTTGAAATAAAGAATTCCTTAATAAAATATTCGCGACCTTCCCACCAGTTAAAAATATATCCTAATGAACAACCAATTAGCTCTTCTTTTTCATTAAATAAAGCTAATGAGAGCGAGTTATTATTCTCTGTTAAATCTTTCATATATAGGTCTAATTGCTCTTTATTCCACTTATCAAACCAAGGTTCGTTTGAAAATACATCTAAGAATAACTTTTTCATTTCCTCGTAATCGCTTTTACTTAAAATACTTACATTCAATTAATTGAACCTCCAGTATTAAAAATTAATTTCAGGCAGTTTGATGCCGTGCCAACTGCTTATATCGCATTGGCCATATTCATTATCACCCACAGCAATCACCGTGCCATCCGATTTTAGACCGATAGTATGGGCACAACCCGCGGCGATCGCCATAATATCTCGCCAGCCGCTTACATCACATTGGCTATATTTATTATCACCAACAGCTGTCACGGTTCCATCAGAGTTAAGCCCAACGGTATGGCGACGCCCCCCAGCAATGGTATCTCTTGGCCACTGTTTAAGCTTTAACTGCCCTTCTTTCGGTAAAATGTAATCCATGTTTCACCTCTATAAGTATTTAACAGTGAAGAAACCCTGCTATGCCAAAGCAACTAGCAGGGCACTTCCATTTATTTTAATTCTTGATAAAATTTTTAATCCGTATACCCCATCAACAAACGTGCATAAGGAGAATCAGAAGGAAGGACGATAACTGTCTGATCATTAATTGTCTTTTTATATGATTCTAACGTACGGTACATAGAATAAAAAGTTGGATCTTTCGAGAACGATTCATTATAGATTCTCGCTGCTTCCGCTTCCCCTTCAGCACGGATGGATTCTGCTTCCGCTTTTGCCTTTGCTAGCAATTCCTGCACTTCTCGATCGGTATCAGCCTCAATTCTATTCTTTTCTGCATCACCCATTGACAAATATTCCTGTGCCTTCGATTCTCGTTCAGAAATCATTCTCGTGAATACGGACTGTTCATTCTCGGAAGGAAGATCTGTTCGCTTCATCCTTACATCTGTAACGACGATGCCATAATTATCGTTTCCGAGAAGATCATTTACCTTTTCCGTAATCCTGTCATTTAAAGAACCACGTGATGATTTTTCATCATTAATAATTTCATCATAGTTTAACTGCCCAAGCTCTGAACGAACGACGGAGTAAATAAATTCCTCCATTCGGGATTCTGCCTTTTCAACGGTCCTTGCATTGGTGATCATTTTTTTAGGATCTTCTATTCTCCAAATAGCATAGTTATCGATGAGCATCCGTTTCTTATCCTTGGTGTTGATCTCAGCTTCGGTAACATCATACGTCATTTGATATTTTGGCAGAGTCGTTACACTTTGAATGAATGGAACTTTATAGGTTAGACCAGGGGTTTTCACAATCCGTACTACTTCTCCAAATTGGCGAATTACTTTATATTCGCCTTCTTTAACTACAATGAGATTTGAAATGAGTATTGCTAAGAGGATGATGACGATGACAAAAATGCTGCCTATTTTTGTGTAGTTTTTCCAGTTGAATCCTTTTGGGCCACGACCGTCCATATTGACTACATTACTCATTTTTTTCACTTCCTTCCCCAGTTGTCTTTGGCTGTTGGTTTTCCAAAGGTCTGATCGGGAAATATTTTAACGTATCTCCATTATCGTTCATAATATAGATCTCAGCATTCGGGAGAACTTGTTCAAGCGTCTCTAACATTAACCGCTGGCGAGTAATGTCAGGATTTGTTCGGTATTCATCATACAGCTTATTGAATACAGAAACATCCCCTCTTGCGGTTTCAATCCTTGCTGCTTTATCACCTAGTGCCTTAGACTTTAGAGCAGCCTCTTCCCCTTTGGCTTCATTGGTTCGTTTGTTTCGATATTTCCCAGCTTCATTAATCTTTGTATTCATCGTTTCACGGGCATCTGTTACATTAGTAAAGGCTTTTCTAACCTCGTCATTGGGCAGTTCCACGTCCTGAAGCTTAACGGCCAATATTGAAATCCCGATATCGTATTTTTCTACCAATGTAGATAACAAATCCCGGACATCGGCTTCGATTTCAGCCTTTCCAGAGGTTAAAGCATCATCAATTTTAGAGCTGCCGATTATACTTCTTAAGGAGGCGGAGGTAGAATTATACAATATTTCTTCTGGGTGCTCCGCATTAAACAAATATTTAGCAGGGTCGGTTATTTTCCATTGGACCACTAAGTCCGCTAAAACAATATTTTCATCACCTGTAATCATTTTCGTTTCCTCAGGGAACTCTTTTACTTTTCCATCTTTCTCTTCATATCCAAATTGCAGACTAAAGGTTTCCTTTGATAACGTTTCAACCGATTGTATTGGCCATGGCATCTTAAAATGTAACCCAGGTTCGGTTACTCCTTCTTCAACTTTTCCAAAGGTAATAATAACGGCTTGCTCACTTTCATCGACCGTATACCACGTGGTAAAACCAACAATAACCAGGATGGCGCCTAAAAAAATAAGTCCAACAGTTTTATAGATTCTATTTATAGTCCACATGCTGTCTCCCCCTCTTTCTATAAGGCTATAGCTTTATTACGGCTATTTTACAAAAAAGTTTCAATTTTCAATAAATAGAGGACCAAAGGAGGACTAAAGGGACGGTTCTTATGGTTTCGCGGGGTTCCCAAGGGAAGGTAAGAAGCCACTAAAAAAATCCATATAAAAGAAAAAAAGAAGTTAATTAACTACTCAGGTAGGTAATCTGACTTCTTTTTTTTGTTTATAGAGACATATATTTCTGACTACACTACTTTAAAGTTAACACAATAGATGGCGACCGCTTCTTCATAGGACATTGCTGCCGATTTGATTGCCATAGGGGTGTTTTCGTTCAGACATTTGTATTCAGCTTGGGCGCCAAATGTCTTAGCACTTAACCCAAATACTTGGTCGCATATCTTATATCATGTTACTTTTTTGCCAACCGCATCAATTATGCCTGCCAGCTCCGTACCAAATATCGGGTTCTTCGGTCTTTTAAACCCGTATACAAGCTTAACGATGGGAGAGCCCTTTCGAAAGGTACAGTCCGATGGTCCGACGGAAGCCGCGTGAATTTTTATCCTGACTTCATGATCTTTAGGGATTGGCGTTTCTACCTCTTGGAGCTTAAAAACATCCGGTGAACCATAATTTGTGCATATCATGGCTCTCATATGGTCGCTTTCCTTTTACTTTTTAGAGTGAGGGTTGTAATCGCATTTTCGTTAAATCCTTTTACGAGTAGCCATACTGCTAAGATCATTTCATTCGCTGCGACTGGCACCGCCAATACAGCACCCCAAAAAGAAATTTGAGGGAATACACCAAACATTACGAACAAGGAACAAACGAAAACACAAGTTGCTCCTGTCATACCTAGGATTGATATAAATCTGGGTACAAGCTTGGTTTTGTAAAATATATAACTATACATCACAGTATTGATACCAAGCATGAAAAGTGGACCTAGCATGAATGTCCAGTCATGTATTGCTTTAAGGATTATTCCTGAAGAATGAAAAGATGAAGAATCTGGGGCTCCTGCTGCTACGAATTCCCGGCTTAGGGTTAAGAGGGATAAGACACTGATGACACCAACTGTAATAATAATTGCTTCCAGAAACCTGAAGCAAACATGCCAAAGGGCGATTGTTTCATTATACTGTCTTAACAATGGAAACATGGTTGTGGCCGTTCCAACCGCTGAAACGACAAGTATTAATTCCATTACAGCTCCGAGTATCACTTGGTTGGCGTGTTCGGAACCTTTAACTAGATAATCGGGACCGTTTAGGACCGGATCGTATAAGTTTAGACCTATTACCGCTGTTACAGCAGCAAGGATAAACAGGACTCCCACAATTTTTGCAGCTTTTCTGTTTGAATTCATTTTTCTATCCCCTCACGTAATAAATTCAAAAACTGTAAACATTAATCGTTCTTACTGCTTTGTCTGATCCCCATAAAAGAATACTTCTTCCAATGGTAAGTTGAAGGCATGAGCGATGCGAAAAGCGAGTTCCAGTGATGGGGAGTAGTTTCCCTTTTCAAGAGCTACGATGGTTTGTCTGGTTACTCCCACCTTGTCAGCCAACTGCTGCTGTGTCATTTCATCATGGTTGAATCGTAATTTACGGATGTGATTGCCGACAAGATTTTTACCCATTCTTACACTCCTCTCCGATAGTGATAAAGTTTTGTAACTGAACCGGTGACATCTGAAATGAAACCTCCAGAAATCAGAATAATGAACATCACATGTAACGGTTGATAGAAGACCAGCGATCCCATTGCAAAAAGAAAACCAACAACAAACACAAAAAATGAATTTCGGAACGCTTTCAAGTCAATTAACTTATCTAATTCATCCGCAAATGCTGGTTCTTTCTCATTGGTCGTCAGTCTAAATACAATGTTGAAAATAATGCTGATGATGATATGCGCGACGATTGAAAATAAAGTCAGGTAAAGGACGAAGGAACCCCAATAATGAAAAACCTCACTCGAGTCCACACCCTCTCCTGGGTAGCGCGGATACATGAACAAACAATACGCGACGAAAATGAGAATAGCACTAATGACCGAAACGATACTTTTCTTTTCTTGATAAGTCATAATTCACCTCTTTAGTGTATGATTATTTTTACAATAAGTTAAACTTGTTATACTAAATGTAAAGTAAACTATACATCAAGTCAAGTGTAATTTACAAAAACAGGCAGGATAATTCCTGATTTGACCAACATGTTAATCTTGCTGAACAATGCAAATGTAATTATCACTACACTAAACCAAAAGCAAAGCCCCTCTGATTGGATAAAATCAAAGGGGCTTCGTTCAGTTGACATTTATTTCCTTCAGAAAAATCGGCTGAAAGATGTGTGCTTTTAATATGACAAACAATCTTTACTTATTTTCTTGAATCGCTTTCCAAAACTCTTTCGCTACCACTTTATATCCTTCTATGTCCAAGTGAATATCTTGCGGATTTGGAATGTATTCCTTCTCATGTTTTTCAATCACTGTAGCGGTTGGAACGAAGATATCACCATTCCTACTAGCTATACTTTGGATCGTTTGATTGAAAGCATCCAATAACGGAAGTAACGCGGCTTGCTGTTCCTCTGGTAAATGAGGGAATGGATTATAGTAACCCATTACATATACCTTAGTTTCGGGATTGATTTTATCAATTTCACTTAAGATAACGAAAAGTCTTTCTCCGATTACTTTTAATACCGTTTGAGCCAACGCTGGATTTGCTTGAATTCTAGGTAACTCTGCAAGTAGATCATTCGCTCCAATATCGATGGTAACAAGTTCTGCATTACCAATAGATTCTTGAAGACTAGCATTCTTGCTGTTAAAAGGATTGAGGAGTTCATCTAAAATATGTGTTGTCCTATACCCTGACACACCGTAATTGTCGAGTTCAACATTGTATTGAGATTGCTCAAAACGGCTAGCAAGATAGTCCACATAACCATCCGCATCAACTCCAAATGGTGTTCGTCCTGCTGCTAGTGAATCACCCAGAGCAACATAATCAAAATGTTCCTTTTTGATATTCTTTGCTGAAGCGGTAAATGGGATTGAAACGAATAGCGAACCAATAATTAAAGCGCTTACAAATCTTTTTCTTATTTTCATAAATCTCTCTCCCCCTACTTAATTTATTACATACCGTAATACGTTCTCTATTAAGAATTAATTTTCCTTCCATTTAGAAAAATAATTTTGGTTGGTGACTTGGTGGTTATATTTACTTCCATTTTTTTTGCAAATTCTTATTGACCAAGAAAATACACAAAATGATTAATTTGTTTTATGTATTGTATATAATTCTCAACTACCTTTTCGTTTCCTAATTCTGAAATAACAGAAGGCAACGGATCAACTCCGCTGCCTTTTCACTTACTGTTTTATTGGGCGATTGTGTTTATATCATCGATTAATTCTTTTGGTAGCATATAAAGTGTATGCGTATCATTTTCATTCATAATAGTCCCACCATCATTCCCAATCCATAGTGAGTATTTTGATATTGTTTTGTCTTCAAAGGTCAATATAAAAAGATAATCAGGAGCTAGCATATCAAAAACACCAACTCTTTTTTCTGCTCTTTGGATAGCATCAACTAGAGTCTGAAGTTCATTTGGGTTTTCTTGTTTATAAGTAAGGTGTGGTTTCTTGACATCTAACAGACTTTCACCAACTCTTGAAACAGTTGCACTTAAAACAGTTTGTCCGCCCAATTTTACAATTTTAATATGGTTGCTTTTATCTCCTTCAGGATTCTTAATTTTTATCTGCTTGGCAATTTTAATTAGGTCGTCAGAATTATTACTACCAGAAATTTCATAAATAAATTTATCAGTTACCATAAATATATGGGTTGTTTGATTTTCTGATTCGGTAAGAATAGCTGAATGATTATGGATGCTTGTTACTGGAATATATTTGGGATAATTCTTTATTAACGAATCAAATGCAAGACTTACTGAATCTTGTTCATTAATCTTTGGTTGGATAGTTAGACCTTTATCTCCTGGATATAATAAATTGACCAAAACTTTTCCTTGTTCCTTTTTTGCTATAATCTCCGGTTTCCCACTATTAGGTAAAAAAGAATGAATTGAATCCATTGAAATGGTTGCTTCTTCAGTTAAAGTTAGGATTTTGGCAGCAGGATAACTTTCAATTAAATTTTGTTCTTCTGCCGAAAAAGCAATTGTTTCATCCCCATTCTTTATCTGTAACTCCGATTGATTTATTTCTTCATTATTGCCCCCATTCGTAAATGGAACATGGCTAACGTTTTCGGATAAAAATATGAAACCAATGAATAATACCGCAGCTAATGCCCCAATCCTAACTGAGTGCCCAATAAATCTGTTGAATTTAGACCTATATGATTGTTTATTTAAGTCAGTAATAAGTTTCTGCTTTAATTCATTGCTATTTGCTTTTTTCCAAATCATATCTGACTCCAATTTATACAGCTCATTATCTAATATGCTATGCTCAGACAATTTCTTCACTTAGAATCCTCTCCTTCAATAACCTTTTTTCTAAAGCTTGGATTGCTCTAAACAGCGTTGACTTTACCTTACTTTCAGACCATCCCAAAATGATTGAGGTTTCTTCGATAGAGAACTCTTTTATTTTTCTAAGTATGATTACTTCTCGGTAAGAATCCTTAAGTTCTGCTAAAACATTATACAGTTGCTGAGAACTTTCTTTTATCTCTACTATTTCTTCCGGCAATGGCTTAAGGTCTTTTTTTAACAAAAGTACATCTTGTAAAATGGTAAATGGCTTTCGTTTCCTAATGTAGTCAACCGTTATATTGTGAGCTATACTAAACAACCAAGTTTTAGGATTGGAATTTCCCCTAAATGAATTAAAATGAATGTAAGCCTTCAAAAAAGTTTCGTGTCTTAAATCCTCAGCAGATTGATAATCTTGAATCATCATATAGATATATTTAAATATTGATTCATGGAACTGTTCGTACCACTCTAAAACCTCTTTATCCCTTATATCAGACAAATTCTTCCCCCCAATATTTTAACTAGATGTTTAGACGTTTAACTCAATTAAAAGTTTTACTTTTACATTTTTTTCGTTCTTCTTTTGAATTTCTAGACTGTCCCGTTTGTTCAATTAAGTTCAACAAAAATAAGCGTTAATCCTTCATGGATTAACGCTCACGATAATTTAAGTACATTTATATGTCATGTCTAGTAAAAGCCGGTTCCTGATAAAAAATCCACCTGTCTGCCAAACTCAAGGATGATTATTTCTGTTCCAGTTTATTCACTTTTCTCTTTACATCAGCCATCTCTTTGAATAAAAGCTCAATATCTGAGTTTACATCCAATGCTAATGATTTCATATCTTCTCGAATATACGTGAAGTTTTCAGTCATTAGTGTGGCTGTTTGTTTAATTAATTCTTTTATTTCATTTTGACCTGCTGTTAATAAATCTTGACCCTTTTCCAAATTCTCCGTCCGACTTATTAATTCTTTCTGACCTTTTTCTAAATTTCCCGTCCGGCTTATTAATTCCAGCTGGCCTTTTTCTAAGTTTTCTGTACGAGCTAGTAGATCTTTTTGACCAGCAAAAGTGTTATAAGCGGAGATTTTCCGGTTAAATTCATCATGGAGCTCATTTCGGGGAATATAAGCGGAGGATTTCCGCTTATTCAAAGCAAAGTCTCTCATTTTCTAATTTTTTGTGCCAATAGACGGAATCTCTCCGTCTAATTAAGCACTTTTTAATAATATTTGCTTATTAAGCGGAATTTTTCCGTTTATTTATCAGTTCTCGTGCTTAACCTAATCCCTCAACCCATAAGTCCGGATTCTCTGGATTCTAGATACGGTTATGCAAACAAATTCAACAAAAAAGCTTGATTTTAGGCTGTAAAATTTACTGAATTTAACCTTTTACGAATAAATGCAATGAAGAACAAAATAAGCGGAAAAACGATTTGCATTAGGATATGAAAATACATATTAAGAAATACTCTACCAACTACATAAAAATGTTCAACATCACTCGATGCATGTAATAGGGATAATGGAACAATTATGGTTCCGAGTGCAACCAAAATAGAACGGTGATCCTTTAGATGAAATAAATGCGCAATACCAATAGCAGCACCATAAGTCCAACCTCCAATTTTAAAAAAAACCCCGGAAACCATTAACAAAATAACTAATGCATCAAATCGTTCAAGAAAGTCTGCTATAGAAACTTGCCTAGTAGTCTCTAGTAGAGGAAACTTTACGAGCGAGTATATTTCAGGTCCTAATACACTTATATTCATCATTGCATTAAACATTAATAACATTCCACCTATCACAATTACGGAAATGCCTATCTTTCTGGAGTGATGGCTGTTGTTTAGTACTGGACAAAACATTAATATAATGATCGTTTCACCAAATGAGATAAGTGTATTGGGAAAAGCCTCTTTTACTATTGGTTTTACACCATTACCTACAACAGGAGTAAGATTATTCAAATTGAAATGTTCAACACTAAATAAAAGAATCCAAACCAGAACAATCGCAATAATATAAACAGGAAAGATTAATTCCCCCATACGGCCAAATGGTTCAACACCGCCCCTTAAGCAATAAATCACCAAAACCATAAAGCTCCCAATAATGACAACAAATGGAGTTTTCGTTAATATCGTTGAGATTATCAATTCCCCAAAATTTCGGCACGCAGTGGAGGCAAGAAATACGAAATAAAAGATATAAAATAAATTTATTGGAAATGCAAGATATTTGCCGATGATTTTAGGGACCATCTGGATTAATGTGTCCCCAGGATAATATGCAGATATTTTACTATATAGTAACATTAAGAAAATACCGCTTATCATACCTAAAGCAATTGCCAACCAAGCGTCCTGCTTTGCACCTGCCCCAAATGGAAGAATCATTGTATTACCAACCTCGAAACCAACAATCACATAAAAAAGTTGGAGCGTACTAATTTTTTCTTGTTTCATTCTGTACCCTCAATGAAATGTTTATTAATTATACAAAATCAAAAAATATAATTATTCATTATCATTTCCTTATAAGGACATTTTAGCCATTTATAATCAGGTACATGGTATTTACATACACCTAGTTAAATAACGTAAAAAACAAGCCTATAAGAAATGTTATAGGCTTGTCTAATGAATAGTATTGACACTCTTTATTCTCGGTTTTATATGTGTAAATAGGAACGTTTCCGTGGATAAATAGTCTGAGCGCGGTCTTCTACTAATAATAGAGAGCCCTCAATCATTTTATTCTACAAAAACACCCCAACCGTCAGTATAACCACCATGTGGTTTACTTAAGTTATTTAATTTATTCTGTATTTTAATTAATTCATTATAATATAATATCATTCTTTTAGAGCAGCAACATGCCCACTCTTCAGTTTCGTCGTCTTGCTCTAAGAAACAATTGAATCCTTCTTTTTTTAGTACTTGCGATAATTCTTCACCTGTTGCTTTATTAGGCACGGCAACAAAAAAGTCCACTGATTGTTGTTTTTTAAAATCTACTCCATCTTTATATAGACTATGTAAAGCATCTCCATCAGCATCATTTGGAAATTTCATTCGTTTTTCCTCCATATTCTAGTACTTTCATGTTTTCATTATAATTCACTTATTTCATTTCGGCTAACCATCAATATTTATTGTTCAAAAAGATATAAAGCTACAACTGCAATTCGGGAGGTACAAAAATCTTAATAAAATTCAATTTCTCCAAATTGCCGCTACAGTTTGTCAGGTGCTGACAGGCACAAAATCTCCTCCAATTTTGATACACCTATTCTACCACTTCGCAAAGTTTTTATCTTTTTTGATTTAACACTTTAATAAACTAAAACTTTACTTTATTATTGAGTTAAACTATTAAACACTCATCAAACTTGTTAAAGTTAGTTGAACTGTTTCAGAAAGGATGTATGGATATGGATACAATATCCACAAAAAAGAAAGTCGCAATTCTGGGAAGCAGCGGCGGTAACCTGTTTTATTTGGGAGGAAAAGAACCTGAAAAACTATTAGAAGAGCTTCTATTGCAAATCGATGCTGCCGGTATGGTTTGCGGGTCACTACAGTTCATAGCAGCAAAAGCTTCTATGGATTCCGTGAAGGAAGATACCACGGCTGAATTGTATAGTTGGGATGATAGTATTCATAAACCAACTGTCATAGCAAGAGGAACCATTGCTGACATAAACAAAGCTGCTTCCCATCTTGATTCCGAAATTGCAGCAAAGATTACAAATAATGAAATCGATGCGGTAATTTTCATGAGTGCGGATCCAAATGGAGCCAATAAAAGCGCCGTTGAAGCAGCTGCTGACAAGAAATTGCCTGCAACTGGAACAGGTGGAACCTCCATGGCTGCGATCGCTTCAAAGGGTTTAAATGTCATCTCCACATCAGGAACAACGGGAACAACCAATCGAACACGTGCCGTTACCTTTCTTACTTCCTTAAGTAAACATTTTGGTGTTCCTTACCGTCCTGTCATCGGAAAAGCAATAGATAGCAATCAGCTGGAGACATCCTCTGTTCGGTCATTTCAACGGATCAACCTTCGTGGAATGATGCTTTCTTCTCTTCCAGGTTTTATTGCCATGGCCCTAGTTTTAGCGTTGAGTAAAATTCCTGGATTAACGATGCTTGGAGAAGTATTTGATCTGATGATTAATGCTCTACCTGTTATTCTTGCTGTCGTGGCAGCTAAACAAGTGGCAGACCTTGATGATGTTTCAATCGTGGCAGGAATTGTTGCAGGTGTATTATCGGTGAAAGGCGGAATTATTGGAGGTATTATCGGTGGTATTTTAGCAGGGCTTTTGGTCCAATACATTTTTAGAAAATGTGTTGAATGGAAGTTTCCCGCAACAACCGTCAATATCGCAGCAGGAGGAATTGCTGGGCTGATTTCTGGATTGGCTGTGTTCTTCCTCATCGCCCCTGTCGCCTTATGGCTGGGTGAAGGAATCCGCTCATTACTGGACCTGCTTGTCTCTACTAACGGGATAATCGCTGGTCTCATTGCAGGGCTGTTAATTTGGCCAGCGATTATAGGCGGCATCTATCACGCAGCAATCCTGCCCATTGTGCTGTTAGAAATGGAACAGACTGGGAACAGCTTTTTAGGTGCCGTTGACATGGTAGGACTAGTAATGGTGTCAGCTGGCATTACCCTAGCCAATATTGTCTCTCCACGAGATAAAGGCGAATCAGCGGTGGCAGCACCTGGATTTGCCATTAATATGGGCTTTGGTACATTTGTCGAAGCCGCTTATCCGTTTATGTTTTCAAACAAATATATCTTTGCGGGAGCCATTCTTTCATCCGGATTTGGCGGATTACTCGTGGGACTGTTTGATGTCCGAGGAACAGCCTATGTTCCATCCTTTATGGCACCACTTTTATCCAATAATATGAGTGGCTTTATCATCGCAATGGCTGGAAGTTTAATCAGTTCGTTTCTCATTACCCTTTCCATTAATAAAATCAATGTGAAAAAGAGTAAAGATATGGTTGGTAAGCAGCAACCAAATAATATAGCAGGTTAATAAATATCAGCTGAGACATTATAATAGAGTCTATCTTCCGAGTAACGGGTTCAGTTTTCGAGTAGAAAATCTTAATTCGTAACCTAATTAGCATAAAAATAAGTAATTGTTTCAACATTAAATTAACAAAATAAAAAGCGATGGATTTAGCTCTCCATTGCTTTTTGTTTTTCCTTACTGTTTGTCACTTTGGTTAATAACTCATCAATAGTTCCAATCACTATCTCAACTTCAGATAAATGATAAAATGTACTTGTTGTTTCAAAGTTACTTACCTCATTGTTTTGAGAGTAAAGATATATCTTTTTTCCTTGCCCTAACGCAATACCAAATTCAATATGACTTCCTTTACCTGCTGGTAGTAACATTATTAAAAAATCTGCTTCCATTACTGCTTTTTTCTCTTCTTGACCAATTTCTTTTAAATCTTCGATTGTCGAAGCTTTATTATTTTTTGTCCAATCATACGTTTGAACATAGCCCTTATTTTTTAACTGTTCGCTAACAATTCGAACTACCTCTACATTTTGAAAATGATGCAACATAAAATTTTTTCATTATTGTCTCCCATACTTATACTTTTCCAGAGTAATAACTAAGTAAATTTTAACAAATAATTTAAAAAATAAAATCCCTTCTGTGAGACAGTTTCCTATCTGTCTGCACAAAAGAGATTTTTTTTTTAGAGAACCTCACCAAAATATTTTCTTACTTCAACACAATTTTCCATTATTAACTTGCACGTGTATCCGGTGTGAGGCTATTGATTTTACCAGTATTCCTTTTAACCTTCGTAGTTGGTTTTCCATTGCCAGGTGCTTTTATCATGAGAGCGATGATGACCGAAACAATACTTAAAACGGCAATCAGCTTAAAGGTAGGGATTACGCCGCCTAATGAAGTGGCGATAAAAGAACCAGAAATGGCACCAATACCGAATCCTTGATAAATAATTCCATAGTTTTTACTTTGATTTTTTAAACCAAAGAAATCCGCTACGATGGCTGGAAATACGGTAATATTACCGCCAAAACAAAACGCAATCGCTGCAACACATGCAAAGAACAATCCATAGTTAAGAGGGACAAAGCTTAATACTGTAACTGCGGCTGATGTAACCAGTAAGGCACATGATACCACTCGGAGACGACCAACTTTATCGGATAATGCTCCAAGAATGATCCGTCCACTTGTATTAAATATTGCCACCAATGCCACGGCATTACTTGCTGTAGCAATATCAAGCCCCGCCATTTTAACACCGATATCCTTCACAATTCCAATCAGAAATAATCCGCTCATACAGCTTGTGAAAAATATCACAAATAAGAGATACGCTTCCTTCGTTTTCAGCATTTCTTTCACGGTGTAATCCTTTTGAACAATGCCATTTTGGACGGTCAACTCTTGAGCAATTTTTGCTTCCTTTACTAAAAAGGAACCACCTACGACCATAACTAAGACGATTAATCCCCAAAAAAAGAATGCTTGTGTAACCCCGACCGATTCGATGAATGACCCATTAATAAATTTGAATAACAAACTGCCTGTCCCGTATGCTCCAACCGAAATACCAGATATCAATCCTTTACGTTCCGGAAACCATTTAATTAAATTTGATAATGAAGTGATATAGGCAGTACCATCCGCTGCACCCACAATGACACCAGCCAGAATATATAGCATCCACAGGGATGATACTTGGGAGCTAATGATTAATCCTGCTCCAAGCACAATGCCAGCACCTGTAAGTAGCCGGCGTATCCCCCATTTATCTTGTAGCTTGCCCGCCACTAACGTAGATAAAGCCAAGGCTAGGCTGGTTATAGAAAAAGTAAATGATACGGAATTAAGCTTCCAGCCAAAATGATCTACCAATGGCTGATTAAACAAACTCCAGGTATAAATAGTACCTAATCCCATTTGTACGATAATGGTCCCGATAACAATCAACCATCGACGATCCAAGCTTGTTTTCATTACATTCTCCTCTTTTCTTTCAACTAAAATGATCATTTTATCATGAGTAATTTTTAATTATCTTGTTCACGTGATCATCATATCATTGAAAAAAGAGGAAGAAATCGGTTTCAGAATGAAATGCTTATTATTCGGAATGAATGGAGATTATAGCTGCATGATTTGTCGAAACTCTTTCACCTTACTTCTGCTTACAGGAATTTCCGCGTTAAGATCTTTAAGTCGGAGCACGTAGGTTTGATTAAACCATGGGACAATTTCGCGGATTTTCGTTAAGTTAACACAGTAAGATCGGTGACAGCGATGGAACATATCCTCAGGTAGATGTGCATGAAATTCCGAGATACTCATCTGCATCGTATACACCTCATTCTGTGTATAAACCAATGTCACCTTTTCACTTGCTTCCGCATAATAAATGTCATTTGCATCGGTTACGATGATTTTCTCGTTCTTTTTTAAATTAATTCGGGTAGAAGCCTTTGTATGGGCCTTTTCTTCCTGCCCCCTTGTATTCAGACTTCTTTCTGGGATCAACACCTCGGTTTGATCTCGTTTATAAGCAGATTCAAGCCTATTTAACATCGCAGCAATCCGTTTCTCATCATAGGGCTTTAGAACATAATCAAATGCCTCAAGCTCAAATGCTTCTACCGCATGTTCTTTATAGGCGGTGGTAAAGACAATATACGGTCTTTTGGAAAATTTGCTAATGGTACTAGCCAAGAGCATACCATTAAGGGATGGTATATTAATATCCAAAAAGATGACATCTGTTTCTTGCTCTTGTAGAAATTTCAACACATCTAAGCCATCATCAAAGAAATGAGTCACTTCGATTTCACTATAGGCTTCTATTAAATACTCCAATTCTTCTCGAGCTGGAATTTCGTCTTCGACAATGATCGCTTTCATAATTACTCCTTTACAATTTCAAAAAAAACTTCTGTTCCCGGTAACAGTCGGTGAATCACCAGGCCATTTCCATAGATCAGTTTGACGCGTTGATGAACGTTATACAAGCCGATTTTGTTCGCAGGCACCGTATCATGCTGCAAATCGTAGATGACATCTTCACTGATCCCTGCACCTGTATCCTTGACGGTGACCCTGATTTTGTCTCCCAAATCCTTGACTGATATGGTTACAACTCCGGGACCTTTATTCTTTAAGATGCCATGAACAATGGCATTCTCTACTAACGGCTGGATAAGAAGGCTTGGTATGTTTACATTTACTTCATCAACATCATATTCTACAGTCAGACGGTTGCCGAAACGGGCTTTTTCAATTTCCACATAATCGCGGACCTGCTCCAATTCTTTATGGATGTCAATCAATTGATCACTGATCTCTAAATTGTAGCGCATATAACCAGATAGATTGATAATCAACTCTCTGGCCTTTTCCGGATTCTTTCGTGTCGTGGAGGCAATCGCATTGAGGGCATTAAACAAAAAGTGCGGATTGATCTTTGTTTGAAGGGCCTTCAACTCAGCCTTATTTGCTGCTTCCTTCATCTGTTCGATTCGGGAAACCTCCATGAGAGTAGAAATAATCTGTGATAAACCAATCGCCATTGTCTGAAGTGAATACGTCATCTTATTGGCTTTGCGATAGTAGATTTTTAGGGTTCCTGTCACCTCTCCATGTTCCTCAAAAGGGACAATCAGCAGAGAGTGAATTTGAGGCGTTTGGTCATCCGCAATTTGATTTCGAATGATTGACTTCCCCGTTCGAATCGCATCTTTTGTCAAATCGCTAATAATTTCCTGACCCGTCACATATCGCTCTTCTCCAAAGCCGACATACGCGAGCACATTATGATTATCTGTAATGGCCACTGCATCTGCCTTAATTTCATTATTAATAATCCTACATATCTTCCTTAGAGACTCAGTATTAATCGAGCGAAAATATGGGAGTGTCTTGTTGGCGATATCCAATGCTAACTTGGCTTGTCGTGCCGCAATTGTTTCCTTTTCTCCCTCAACACTCATGACAAGTAAGATAATCAGACCAATGTTAACCTCTCCGACAATCATTGGAAAGGCAATCTTTGAAACAATATCCAAACCGAGTGAAAATGGCTCTGATATGGCAAGAATCAATAGCATGGTCAATACTTCACAAAGCATTCCAGCAATGATTCCGTAGATCCAACGCAACGACCTCTTCACCTTACGATTAATATATCCAGAAACAATACCGGCAATAATACTGGTGAATAAGCATGGGACGGATGTGACTCCGCCAATATCAATCAAATAGCGATGGATGCCTGAGACGACACCTGAAATAATCCCCACCCAGGGACCAAACAAAATACCTCCCGAAACAACGGCGATAATTCTGGTATTCACCAGTGAACCTTCGACATTAATCCCAGAATAGGTACCAAAAATAGCAAATAAACAAAACATAAGTGTAATCACAAGCCGCTCTATGAGAGAATGTTGATCTTTTTGAAGAGATTCCTTAAATCTCGGAATCCGAATCATGAAAAACAGACTAATCAACAGCAAAGCAGCTCGTTCAAACAAATGTATCAGCATTTCTAATGATGTATTCATCGAAAAATTCCCTCTCAATTTAACCTTTTATATCTTGTGTGCCATTGATCTCCCCACATTCATTTTTAGTGTGGACGTTTTATAGGGAAAGTCTGCTTTTTAATATTATTTAGTATGTAGAAACTGTTAACCATTAACTGTATTATTTTATACAAAAAATAGCGGTTAGTAAAATAAATGCAAGTTTACTCCTTATAGATTTTCTTAAGTGGTGAGAAATATGGAAAGTAATAAATTAAGCGATATCTTAATAACTCAATATTTGATAGTCTTTTACCTCGATTTAGTCAGAAAATAAACAAGCCTATAAAAACATAAATAGGCTTGTCAATTTAAAATCACTATTATAGGAACTACGGTTTATATTATTTATGAACCACTCTATCTCGAACATCTTGACTTTTTACTAATGCTTTTATTTTCTGATCGATTCTTTCTATCTCAGTAGATGAGTTCTTCCACCAATTTCGACTCCATATTCGTTCAATGGTCCATCCTCTACTTTCAAGGAACCGTTGTCGGTAAACATCTCTTTCCTTTGCATTCGCAGAACTATGATACATGGCTCCATCACATTCTATTCCCAAGATGTATCTGGAAGAGTCATGCGGATGAAAAACGGCTAAGTCAATTCGATAACCTGACATGCCTACTTGGGTAGCCACCTCATATCCTAAATTTTTCAATTGATTATACACCTGTTCCTCAAATGGAGAATCAAAATGTAATTCTAAATCTTGCACATGTGTATTCACATTTTCATTTACTTCTTGAATAACTGCCTTAATCTGGTCAACAAGTGAGTTTGATACAGCTTTAACATATTTTAAATATGCTTTAAGTAATTTGGGTCCCATTTGGGCGGTGTTTGCAACATTAAGTTCTTCGGGTTCAATACTAGAGACCACAATGATTCCCTCTTTTGCCCTTGTAACAGCAACATTTAACCGATTTTCTCCACCTTTTTGATTTAACATACCAAACCTGTTATAGACCTTACCTTCCTCATTTTTGGCATAACCGATTGAGAAAAGAATAATATCGCGTTCATCACCTTGAACGTTCTCGATATTTTTTATAAAGACTCTTTCATCCAGTTCTTTTGCCATGACCTGATTATAAACTGAATTGAATTCCGGATCTTCCATTAATTTTTTATCGATAACATCCTGTATTTTCGTTTGCTGCTTTGCATTAAAGGTAATAATCCCAACTGATTTTCCAGGCTGCTTAATTAAAAGATCTTTTAATATGTTTACGACCTCAATGGCTTCTACTTCATTGGATTGATTAATCCATATACCCTCCACTTTTTTCCATGTAATAGCTGGCGGATTTTTGAAAGGAACAACATTAGGTGCAATTTGAACATGCCCATTATAAAAGGCATGATTGGAATAATTGATTAACTCTTCATATTTTGAACGATAATGCCATTGCAGCAACCTCTCCGGGAATCTTCTCTTAGCTAAGTTTAATAAGCTAAGTGAATCATCTGTATCATATTGTTCTTCCTCCTCATCATCCGATACCATGGAGGATTGGAACATATTAAAAGGTGGTAGCTGCTTTTCATCTCCAGCGATGATAACTTGTTTCGCACGGTAAACCGCCGGAATGCCACTTTCTACTGTACATTGGGAGGCTTCATCGAAAATGACGATGTCAAATATCGCTTCCTTTAATGGAAAAATAGATGAAACAATTTCAGGGGATGCCAACCATACAGGCATGATATCTACTAGTCCATTACCGGCAAAATGATTGACTAATTTTCGAAGCGACCAAACCTGTCTCTTCTTACCTACCTGATGCTTTAACTCCCTGATACCTTTTGGGTGGTTGGATTGAGCTGATTCTACTTTTTTTGTTAGTTTATTTATTAAAAAATGTGTGGCAATCTTTCTCTTCTCTTCAACTAGTGTTGCGAAAGATTCTCTTATCCTTGAAAATTCATTGGTTGAAACTTTTTGCACCTCTGGGTATTTCTTTTCGGTCTGGTCAATCCATTGAACATACGCAGAGTTTCTAAATAATTCAACCCAATAGTCAGAAAGGGTTAATTCATTCGTTGTTTTTTTCTTTTGTAGTAAAAGAATGACCTTTTTCTCTAGTTCCGAACAATGATTCCAATAGACATCCATTTGCTGTATATCTTCGAAATCCCGATGGAAATATTCAACAATTTTATCTAATTCAATTAAAGGGATATCCCCTTCGGATATTCTATTTTTATAACCCTCAATGGTTGAATCACTTAGATATTTTTTAAGCTTGTCCATTTCTTCAGCCATTGTTTTTGTAACTTTACCCAATTGATTCATCATTATGAGAGATTTTTTAATTTTCAACCATTCCGGCGAACTCGTGCCTTTGAACTTTTGTCCTTCCAATAATTCTTCTATAATCGTCTTACCGGAAAATGAGGTCCACCACCATAGTCTAAGCCCTTGTAATGTTTTTTTAGTACCATCTTCTATATCCGGATAAATTTTATCGAGTTTATTTTCAATTAACCACGTATAAGCTGGAGTAATTTTTTCATGATCTAATGAATCCAGGTACTCAACTGACTTTTTTGCCTTTTCAATTATTTCGTTCAGCAATTCAATCGCTTCTAACTTCTCCTTCATATTAAAATTCCCAAAGGACTTTCTTTCTTTTAATGGGTAGTCATCATCTCCGTACCGTTCAAACCATTCAGCATAGGTATAGGCTTTTTCAGACACATCTTCTAAAACATCTTTATTTAATGCTGATAATAATTCCGTTAAATCAATGATTTGATTGGTATTTTCAATAGGTTTTGCTAATCCATACAGATCGTAAAGCCTTAATCCAAAGTCCTGGTACTCATATAAAGCATTTGCAATTTTATTTAATAAATCTTCCTGAGTAGATAATTTCTTGGAGGTGGAAGCTAAATCTTTTATTGCGTTTTCATATGCAACTTGATTTTGTTCAAGCAGGGCACCAATTTTTGCATAGAGCTTTTTTCGGTCATTTTTTTCATCATGGACTAGTGCAACATGATTACTTAATCCCACACTTTCTAATCGTTGATTTACCACATCCAAAGCAGCTCGTTTTTGACATACAACTAATACTTTCTTTTCTTGATTAATTGCATCGGAAACTAAGTTAACAATTACTTGCGACTTCCCTGTCCCTGGTGGCCCATGGACAACAATACCTTTTTTATAGCGTGCCTCAACCAAAATCTCCTCTTGAGAGCCATCGGCTTGTAAGAGATTCAAAATCTCGAGTTTTTCCGGTATCTTGTCTTTTTCGTTTTCAACTTGATCTCCATCTCTATCAAGATCATGATCTAGTGGGTCTATAAGTTCTCCAGCGAGAGACAAATCACTTTCTTCTGAAAGTTCGATTAGTTCCTCATAATCTTTTACTAATGAGGAACCTCCTTGAGGGAAATTCCCGATAATGGCATTTTCCAATAAAGTTAAATTCGCTACTTCAGGAACTTCATCTGTTTTATATTCACGTAATTTCGTTATTCCTTTTGGAACAAACGATACATTCATTTCATTTTCCTTCATAAAGGATAGCCATTCATCATAATTGAAATTCGTTGAAATTTCAGCGGCTTTTTCAAAAAATTCTTCGGCAAACGTCAGATTATTTAACTTTTTGAATGCTAAAAACAAAGTGCGATTAATCTGTGGACTGCCTTCATCTAGTTTTAATACCCATTTTTGTGAATTTACATTGTTTCTTTCTAGTCTAATCGGATATAAAAATAAGGGAGCTTGAAAAAACGTACCATCATAAAGTTTCCCTGACAAAAAAGGAAAACCCAAATAAAAATCGTGGATTCCTGTTTCCTCTTCAATTGCTTTTATGTTTCTATACAAGTCAGTAAGCTTTTTAGAAATGATCATGGACTTTTCATTTGTAATGGTGGGCTTAAGTATAGTAATTTCATTTTTAGACTGATTAATAATTTGCTCAACAACAAGTGAACTTACTTTCTCCTTTGATAACAAGGCTAGGGTATCCAGTTCCGTTACATCAAAGCTCCACTTATTATATAGTTTCAATAATCGGATAGAACGATTACGCCTACTAATATCATTAAGTTTATCCCTCATATGTATTAACTTATCTTTCAATTAAAAGACCTCTTTCCATTTTTCCAATAACCACTAATTTTCCTTTGTCTTTCTTTTATAATTCCTTTTTTTAAGTTCCTTTAATCCATTTAAAAAAGCGAAAAATAATTACTGCAGAACTCTTTTCTAATATCGTCAAAAAGAGTCTATACAAATATATAGGCTCATTTTTGTATAAAAATTAATTTACTTTTCCAATATCAATCTTCTTCTGTTTCCTATCTTCCAAAATACTGTCAAGATGTAGAGTGAACTCTGATTCTCCTGAATAAGAGAGGCATAAGTATTCTTTAGCTCTTGTCATTCCAATGTAAAGAAGTGAAACTTCCCTTTCCTTATTCTCCTCAAGCGGAAATGGCATAGAATCCACATTAACAATAAAAACCGCTCTAAAATCCAATCCTTTACTGCTATCAATCGTACTAATTTTAACTTTACCATCATCTTTTTCATAAGAGCGTTTTGAGATGTCGTTTTCCGTAATCCAAAAGTAAGCTAATCCCTCATCCTTCAAGGACCGCTTAATAATATCAATAATAGGATATTTATGAGTCCGTTTAACACGGTAAAGAATTAAGATGTCCTCTAGCGGTACTTTTTTATCCATATGTAATTTCTTTATAGAGCGAGCTACAATTCTCATTTCCTCAAAAAAATTAGCTGCCTTTACGATACCAGGCTCTGGACCTCTCCGCTTGGTACTCTGTGGGGCAATGATCTCACCCTCTAGTTCACGATTGACCACTTTATTCTTAAACATCGAATGATTGCGGTAAAATTCCCAAGCAAATTTAACAATCTGCTGGGTGTTCCGATAGTTAATAGAAAGAACCTTTGATCTTCCACGAAAACTTAGACCTGTATCTTCAAGGTAAGAACGCTTCCGCTGATAAATAGTCTGAGCGCGGTCTTCTACTAATAATAGAGACTGTGTATCTGCATTAATCAGTAAACTAACTAATCGGAGCCAGTCTGCTTCAAAGTCTTGTCCTTCATCAATCAATACGGCATCATATGTAGGTAAAATCGCTTCATCTTTCTCTAGTTTTTCTATGATATTTGGAAGCTGCTGCTCCCTTATCCTTAAATCATTCTTTAACCAGGAGTGAAAATTCCTCACAATGATATTCTCATTTTTCACAGACTTAGCGTTTGGATCAAAATCAAATAAATCCTCTGGCTCATTGAGCATATGATGGATCATTTGCTGGATCGCATTCGACAGAGAAATATTGTAACAAAGAATGAGAATCTTCCAGTCTGGAT
Organism: Neobacillus canaveralius; assembly: GCF_047237705.1. Taxonomy (NCBI): domain Bacteria; kingdom Bacillati; phylum Bacillota; class Bacilli; order Caryophanales; family Bacillaceae; genus Neobacillus; species Neobacillus canaveralius. The sequence continues at coordinate 3,339,507 of NZ_JBDFLL010000001.1, forward strand.
TCTGTTTTGATAACATCTTTGCTCGACTTGCTAAGATAATCGTTTTCCCACTACCAGCAACTCCACGTATTAAGCGATTCTTATCCCCTATCTGTTTCGCTAAATTCTCCTGATGAAGATCCATTGTCTTAATATCATGTAAGGATAACAGAAGCTGGTCCTGATATGGTACAGGTGGCTTGTATTCAGCACTAATCCGTACTTCCGGAAATAAGTGATAACGAATCGCATTGATATCCTCTATGGATAGCGATTCCTTTAAACGGAATGGAACGACAAACATATTGAGGATCTTTTCCATTAATACTTCTTCTGAAAATCCCTCTTTGTCTGGGTCAATTTCATCTCTGGTAAAACAAAGATTCGGCTCAATGACTGAATAAAGTCCCTCTTGGACAAAATCCTTAGAATACAGCCTCGTAAAAACAACCCCATGACCATAAGGGAACTTTAATTGAAACTTATATTTTCCGTCTAATTGAATTAGACTTTTATCCTTTTTCAATGTATCAACCACATGAAACATATTGTCCCTTGCCTGTTTCATTGGACTTTTAATCACCGCTTGATCTTCAGAGGTAGTAACGATATGCCATTCATCATGGTTAATCTGAAAAAGGGTATTTTTCGTATAATCTTTTACTTCTAATACAACAATGCCAAGGTCGGGCCCAATAATGACAAAATCAGGTCTTCTTCCTTGTATATCAGGTTCATAATAAACTATGTAATCGTCTGGTAAAAAGGTCTTAAGCGTTCGAAAAAACAGCCTCTCCCCTGTTGTCGCAGATGATCGAATTGTCTCGGGAATCGTAATAGCCATAACAACCGCTCCAATAATTGCAATTTTCTCCATTATACTACAATTAGGTCATTTCACCCATAATATTACAAAATACTTCTAGTTTCTTAAGAATTAATCGATATTCTATGACTACTTTCTACCAAAATTAACAAATGACTCCCAAAAGTATTGTGTTTTACATTATATTACTTTATTAATAGTATTATGGGAAAATAAGACCAGACAAAAAATGTTAGGACACAAAGAAAGTAGAGTGAACGAATTGTTAAAAGGTTTAATAGAAAAGTTTTTTAAATCAAATCAACCTATTAGTACTCCTCAAAATCAATCAATAAGTCAAGCGGACGTGGAGGCATTAGTCGAATCAAAGTTAAAGGAACATGCTGCTGCATTAGAAACTACACTCGCTGAAAAGGGAAATCAAGTTTCCAACCAGGATGAAGAATACACGTTATCAGCAAAGCAGATCGAATATGCGCTTTTGTTGATTGAAAAAGTAAAAGAGGAATTTGAACTGGCAATCGAACCTACTAGATTAACCATAAAGGACCTTAATAGATTAATTGCCTATAATCGCTATAAAAATATGGGAACGCTTATTAATCTTGTGAAAAAGGGTGTACTTAAAAAGAAATAAAGCAAAAAAATCCTAGGCCCCAAATAAGGGCTAGAGGATTTTTTGCGTATTTTTAGAGAAATAATTATCATCGGGACCTCATCATTTCAATGTTATCTTTTGCCTCAACCAAATACTAGAGGTTCGTAGAGTACCTTCGTTTAATGATGACCACTCCATTCAAAAGATTAATTAATATTAAAACTCTTGTTTAAATAACCTTTCTTTTTTCTAATACTTTCGAATACCCCTATTAAAATCCTTTTATGTGTAAAGTTTTCTTATCCAAAGGTTTCAATTAACGACTTTCCAAAGGCCAAAATTTTTAACACGGAGCAAACTTTGAGAAGTTTACTACGTGGTGCATATTAACACTTCATTATGTAATGGTCTTAAAAAGGAGAATACCTTTAATGGATAATGAGACCGTTGAATTTGGAACACTCTTAGGGAAATTAAGAAAAGTTAGACAGCTTTCACAAGAGGGGTTGCCTTTAAGTGCCACTTGAGCAGAAAAACCTTATCAAATCTTGAAAGAAATGAACATTTTCCAAATATCATAACCTTTGGTAAATATGCTAATGCTCTAAATATGCTACCTAGTGATTTATTAAAAGAAATTGAAAAACAAAGTAACTTCCTACAACTTCTAGAAGATATTACAGATGACTTTGAATGAGCAAAAAGGATCACAATACCAAAATCATTAACTGAAATTATTCTTAATTAAATGGGGTTGGCTTATGAATAACAGGACAATTGAGATTATTAATTTAGACATCTGGAAAAATTATGAATATAAAGGTCAACAATACTACATAGAGATTTTCCATTATTCGGATGGTACCATCCAAGCGTTCGCAAATAAAAGAGCTAACAAAGTACAGCATATTTTAGAAGAGTTCCCAATAGGACATGGTTGGGATGACGATGACCCAAAAAGGGCTGCAGTTCAAGCTATAAACAATATTCTAATTCAATAATCAGCATAAATCTGCTGAAATTTTTCTTTATATTTTAATTAATTTTATAAAAGTGTTCAAATATATATACATAACATGTACACTGTAGTCCACCACCAATTTTAGACACGGTGTACTGTCAACTATCTTTCATTTTGGAATAACAAAACACAAAAATTAAGAGAGTTTCTACGATACTCATTTCCACAGTCATAACACCCATCAATTTAAAATAATAGACATATTTATTGGTAAGAATTACTGTAAGGTTATAGAAGTATATAAATATCTAAGGGCCGCTTTTTTTAGCAGCCCTTTGTTAATAATATTATAGCCTCAATGGTGTTCGTGCTTTCCGTTCGAAATGATAATGAAGACGATATTCACAAATTTCCTTTGTCCATTGGAATAAAGTATCCTCATGTTCTTTTGTTACATCAAGGTTTAATTGAAAAACATCATTTTCATAGGAAATTAATCCCTTAGAACTGCCACTCCATTTTGTCATCGGCATGGTAGCAATCAGTTTGCTGACACCTTTTTCATCATAATTCCATAATTTCTTGGCTCCTTTATCGGAAAAATCAATTCTTTTGCGATGTTCTTTTTCCATAAGGTAGTGATGAAAGAAAGGTGCTACATCCTTTGAAAAAATAGGCTTGAACCAGTTCGATTTTCCGCGTTCGAGCATGGCAAATAAAACAACCATTTTATAACTTTTAGCCATCCCTGTTTTTTCTACCTCAACTAACCAATTTTCATACCCTTCAAATATTTCAATTTCTCGCTCAGTTAATTCTTCAGCCCATTTTAGAAAACCAAAATAAGAATTAAACTCCTGTCGATATTGCGGTGAATCCGTAGCTCCCTTTAAATGTAATTCCAAATATGTAGGTCTTCTTCCTATATCCCTCTTTAAATCCATATAATCTTGGAACAGCTTCTCTCTTCTTGGTTGTCGCTTTCTGATCATTTCTTTAACAAGGTCGATGACATTAATATCCAAATCAATTTCACAAAAGCCCGGTAATGTTGGTTGGATGTTTCTAGGTTTACCCTCATTAAGTTGTGTATCAAATAATCCTAATTTTATATCCGCATTACGATAATTTCCGATAAAGTCAATAATTACACACTTTTCCTTTTGAGAATGCAGCCGCAGTCCGCGGCCAATCTGTTGAGTAAATACGGTTAATGATTCCGTCGGCCTGACAAATAAAAGCGTGTCTACGGCCGGAATATCTACACCTTCATTGAAAAGGTCAACCGTGAAAATAATATCCATTTCACCCTTTGCCAGTTGCGAAATGGCTTGATTTCTACTGATTCCAGTTTGCTGAGAATGGAGACTAACAGTATGATAGCCATGGGTATTAAAATATTTTGATAAATAGTCGGCTTGTCTAATGGAAGAACAAAATCCAAGTGTTCTAGTCTGCCTCTTATCTTCCCACGCATGTAGTATCTTTTGAGCTAATTCTTCTCTTAATTGAACTTGCAGTAATTCCTCTTCTGCATATCGATTTCCCAGCCATGTTATTTGACTATAGTCTGTATCGTCATATACACCATAATAGGTAAAGGGTGCTAACCATTGACGGTTAATCGCTTCCAAGAAATCTAATCTGAATGCAACGTTCCCATCACAAAGCGCATATACATCCTTATTGTCGCTTCGATCAGGAGTCGCTGTTATCCCTAGTAAAAATTTCGGCCGAAAATAATCTAACGCACGTTTATAAGAATCCGCTGCAGCATGATGGAATTCATCCACAATAATTAAATCAAATTCATCCGCTCTAAACTGCTCAAGGTGTTTTTTAATGCTCAGTGTATAGATCGAAGCAAATATCGCATCTGCTCCACCTTCTTTTATCTTGCCATTGTATATACCATACTGCTTTTCAGGCATAATTCTTTTGAAAGAATCTCTTGCCTGATAGAGAATTTCTTCTCGATGAGCGATAAAGAGAATCTTGGTAAAGCTTTGTGCAAAAAATCCAGCCAAATAGGTCTTACCCAGTCCAGTAGCCATCACAACAAGAGCTTTGTTGTATTCTTCTTCTAAAGTCTTATTTAACTCTTCTAGAGCCTCAATTTGCGCAAAACGAGGCAGTATCTCACCATAAGATACCTTTGGTTCTAATACGACTTCAGGCTTTTCAGGACTATCCTTTTTTGCAAGAAGCATTAATTCTTGTTCCTCAAGTTCCGTCCATTTTTGAACCAGATTTGGATATTTCCGCTTATACTCATCATAATTAGCTCGATATTCTTCGATGGTTTCTTTATTTAAAGGGACCGTTTGATCAGAGTAGAAAATATCAAGAAACTCCATTAGTGCTTCATCAAAAACCTCTTTCTCGTCACTCACAGAAATATTCCATTCAATGCCTCGATTCAAAGCAGAATTTGAAAGATTGGAAGAACCAATAAAGAAAACATCATGTTCATTGGATTGAAAAAGATATGCTTTTGGGTGAAATGAAGTACCATTACTTTTCCATAGTCGAATGCTAATACGCTCATCAATTGAAAGCAGCTCTTCTAAAGCCTCCGGCTGTGTAATATATAAATAATCACCAGTACAAATCTTAATATCCGCTCCATTTTGTGCAGCTTTCTTCAAGGCATCTTTAATAAATTTAACCCCTGATTTCATGACAAATGAAGACAAAACACACATGGTATTCGCTTCTTCTATTTTGTCATTTAAATGTGAACCGAAGTCTCTTGTAATTAATTGAATCTTACTCATCCTCAACCTCTATTAGGAAGATTTTCTCTTTAAATCCACCTCGCTTCTCTGCCTTTTCCTGCCGTACCTGTTCCACCTGTTCAATGTTCGTTCCATGACATTCAGCAAGAGCATGGATAATTTCCAATAGGTCAGCTAACTCTTCAACTGCATCTTTATCATTTTTTGCATTTATGTATTCATTTAGTTCCTCAAAGCATTTTGATTTTATTTCTTTTTTGTATTCTTCACTATCTAATATTCTGGTAATAAACTTTTTTCCTGTCTTTTCAATTACTTCAGGGATACGATCTCGTACTAATTTGTTATAAATAGGCATTTAATGTTACCTCCAATATTGAATATACCTTTATTATAGCTAATCATGTAATTATTTACATTTATGTGGGTTGATTTAATTATTTATCAGAATATGGTCTTATTTCTTATAATAAATAGAAACCTCAAAGCGTTCCCGGTTAAAATTGAAATAGCAGAGTACATTTTCGGATCTTGGATATTTTAATACACATTTCACGTCGATGGTCTTGTTTTATACTAAAATAACTTAACTAAATTATTTGCAGATATCCTACTACAACTCTTAGTTTAATGAACACCAACATAAAAAAATGTTCATTTTGCTACAGTTGATTGATCAATAGATATAACATTAATTTCCTTTTAATATTCTTGATTTTTGTTTTATAATGCAGGGAAAAAATGAACATAAAAATATATCGTAAAAACATTATTATTCTAGAGGAGGATAGAAATGGAGATTTTTTATTTGCTATATGACCATTGGTGGAATTATTGCATCCTCAAAGAGAATCTCTTTGTCACAGGGCATTAGCCTTAGGATTTCTTCAAAAGTCGCCTGCCAGCTACCCAGCCTCTTGTACTTACTTGGGGTAGGACTTTCACCAACTAGCAATTAACGACTTGCTGAGGGAAGTTATCTTTTTTGATTCCATTTAGTTTTATCATAATGCCGTAAAAATCTTAATTTAATGCACTTTTTATCAAGTCAAGACTATTTCATTATAATAGCTAATAGAGGAATTTAAGATATCTCGAAATACTCCGATGGAAACATCAAAAAACTAATCAAAAGTCAATTGCAGCCTTATTAGTTCTATCAAGGCTAATTTGTCAATTCCACTAAACGCAGTATTTGAGTTGTTATTAAGAGTTTTGTTGGAAGCATCAATGATAGTCGAGTCGATGCTATTATAAAAACATCGACTATTTCTACTAGAATTCCTTTAAATCAATAACTTCCCCATTTAAACCATCTAAGTCTAATTTGTAAATCAGTCCACTAATATGTTTAGGCAATTGGCCATCTATAAAACTTTCTGGTACGATTTTTGGAAAGCTTTCATCGATTTCATATTTCATTACTTCGAGCAGGCGATATGATTTTGTACGAACTTCACTGCCAATTGGGTATTTTAGATTTTCAAGTGCACGTTCGATTTCCGATTCTTCTACGTTCAATTCTACTAATTTTGTAACAATATCTTGAATCGAAATACCATATACATCAGGCTCAAAACGATAGAATAATAAATAATTTGCTTTTAACTGATATTGACTATTAATAGTAATTTGTGAACCATAACGTGCTACAGTCGATTTAACCTCATAGCCACCGTCATTACAATAAAAATCAACAGAACCATCAAATGGCCCTACCCAGGAAACCTCTTTTTCTTGTTTCAACAAATAATAGTAACTTAACATTTCAGCTAGTACGCTATAGGCTGCTTTTTCAATATTGGCATTGCCCAACAATTCTTTCATCGCATGCCACCAAGAAATTGGATTCTGTAGGATTTCTTGATACGATTCTGCATCGAGTACCTTCTCTAAAAAGCCAGCACAAATAATCGCAAAATCATCATATAACTTAGGATGATCTGATACGAGCATTAATAAATGGCGTTCTTCACCACCAATTACATATTCTCTTGTATAATAAGCAATACTGGCGAACTGTTCATTTACATGTTTATCTGCCGGGATTTCAATGGCAACACCTTGCATACCATCAATTTTTACAATCCAATAATACTGCTCTTTTAATGTAGTGGAATGTTTTGCAGATGTTCTAAAATAAGCGAAGCCTTCTCTAATTTTTTGTATGGTTTCCATATACTAGACTCTTTTCTCTAATTTTGCTAAAGTCATTTAAAAAATACTTATACAAATCTGTTACATATGCTTTTATGCCACCTTCTACTAAACTAGGTTCAATCATATTTAACCGTGCTGTGTTTAATTTCAACATACGACGAAATAATTGTGGCACTTTGCTACTAGCATGTGATCTATACTGGTGCATCATTTCCCGTGTTAGTTCCACACGATAACCACCACTACCTGAACGATCGAGTAGCTGAAGGATTTCATCTGCCGAATTATCTTTTAATGTATCGAATGTTTCTTCCTCTGTTCCCTGCCAGGAAAGATGAATATACCACCAAATACTTTTCAACCAGATACGACGTGTTCCTTTATAAAAACGTTGATCATTCATTCCAAAACGTTGGTATACTAAATCAGGAAATACTTCCAATGATAAATAACGCCATATCTCATCTTGAGCTGCTAATCTCTCATTAAAGCTGTAGTCTTCATTTAGCATACGGTACAATATCAAACCCATATGCAAATCAAATGCATAAGAATTAATTTTCTTCATTTCATCCATTAAAAATTTTTTCTTTTCGTTCAACATAATTTCACGCAGCTGATCAAAAGGTCCCTTGACTTGTCGAGGTGCACAGTTTTCTGGTTCGGCCTCAATTTGTTGAAACTTAAATTTTGCTTGTGCTTTTGTATAGACTATATTTTCCCACATTACATTTCACCTGTCTTTACTCTTGTTTCTAAATCTTTTCGTAGAGACATCGCTAGTTTTTCTGGCGTATCGAAATCCCAATTTAGTGTTGTTTTAAAATAATGCATGACTTGCCCGATAGAACCTTCCTCGCAGTTTCTCCCTTCCTGAATATCCTGCCAATCCGGACATTCCATCAAGTTTTGAAAAATAAGCTGCAAGGCACCTGCTAAAAACTCAACATACAATGTTTGATCAAGCTTCGTTTTCGGTTTTTGAATCGATGTGTATGCACCATGCGCTTTATTTAAATAAATCGTAATATATTCTTTATCAAACGGTTCGACTAACGGCTCCGAATAATTGAAATCGACATACCATAAAGGTTTATCCGGTTCATTAACAATCACAATCGGGAACGTCGAGCCAGAACCATCTAAAATGACAACCCATTCTACTAACTTACCTAAAATAGTTCCTGTTAATTGTGCTTGGCCTCGCATACTATTACGGCTCGCCCTTTTCAGATAAACAACAAGCGAAATATGAACTTCACCAAACAGTTTATCCTTTAGGAAATAATAATCAATAGGTATATTCACTTCATTTGGAGTTGTACTTGTAATGGTTGAAAGCGGTATTACACCTCGCTGCGAAGATTGCTTTGACAACCATTGCAATGCTAACCCTAACTCTGCATCTGCATTGACCAATTGCGTAGGACCAAACAAACTAGACGGATTACTCAACGTTACATTGCCTGAAAGCCCAAAACCTTTTTCTACATAGTCCCAGCTATCATCGTCATTACTCAATAAAGTTTTATACTCATAGTCTTCTGTTTGAATGAGGTCATGCTTTGAACCATCTTCATCTCTATAAAAGAACTGCAAATCAACCGAGACATTTAACAACTCTTCCATCGCCTCATCATAAAGTCGATTCATACTAACCTTATTAGCCATTGTCTACACTTCCTTCTGGCTTCATCGACATTTCGACTTGTACATGAGGGTCCGTACAAGTGAATACTAAAATGCCTGTACATTCCACAGTCTTGTCTTTTTTCTCAATACGTACAGCATGCAACACTTTGCTTTCGCTTTTTTGAGCCGTGGATCGACCAAATAGACCAACCGTATCTGGGAAAGAAATGCGTGTAATTTGTGCTGGGAATGGTGTCCCTACACTATCTGCTGATTCCCAGTCTGTTGCTGAGATTTTTCCACCTTCAGAAGCAATAAATAACTCTATTGTAAAAACAGTGACATTTTTCGCTAGTTTCATTTGAAAATGAATTTCTAAAGCACCAGTATCTAAATATTTTTGTGATACAATCGTAAAACTATTGCCGCCACTACCTTTAATAGTAGAAGGCTTCTTACCTCCAGCCCGATTACGACTAGAAGCACGACGACCAAATCCAGTCGGTGGTAATAGCAACTTTCCAACATTACGTGCTAGTGTGTTCATACCTTGCTTTTCTTTTACTTCTTCTTTATTTTCATATGCAGCTTTAATTTTACGACGAACTTGTGAGCGAATTTTCTCAACAATATCAAGCGGCTTACTTTGTAAAATAATGTCTGTCCATGAGGTATGGTCAGCCATTTCACTTTTCCGCAAATACGCCTCTAAATCGATGACATCTTTATCTGGATTCAGTAACTTTGTATCGGAATTTGGCACAAAAATAGCCACTAAGTATTCGTGCCCTTCTGTAGCTCCAAGTCCTTTACACCATTCGCCATTTGTTTCATAATTGACAACCATTCCTGGTCTTCTCACATAAGCCATCAACGGTGCATTTTGCTCGCCAAGCGGATTTTTTTCATTCACACATGTAAACGGGCTCGGACCATTCAGTGGCGCTAGCATATCCAACTCCTTTTTCGTGAACTTTTTATATGCCACCCTCCCTGCGTTATTTACTTTATTGCGTTCAAAATAATTACGGATTTGAATATCATTGACGATATAACGATTTGATTTACCACCGAGCACAGCTGCGTTGTACATCATTTGTAGCTCAAGGAATAATGGTAAAAAATCATCCTTTTCCAGTCTCTTTCCATTGATATGTCCATCTAAATATTTGCCATAAGTATATTTTTTATTAGCCAAGCGCGGTGCATACCAACGTTGCATTGCCATACGAATATAATCTACTGCATTCGATTCCCACGGTTTGTTTTCATCGGGATTGATGTCATGCTTAATAAGCAACTGCTGTTCATCTATAAATGGAATAATGATTTTTGTCCCTAATCGCTCTCCCTCAAACGGGTCAATAGATAAGGATTGTAAAATATTCCGAATCATTGGTTCATCTGTAATTGGAATGGTATCATTACTATCTTGTGCTACACGTTGGCCCCACCAGGCAATTCCGCTCGGGACTTTTCCAGCAGATTTTGGAATAATTGGATTTGGTAATTTCTCATTTTCTACTAATGTCACAGCTAAACGATGCTCGTGATGACCATGGTCATTTAAAATATGTGAATAGTAAACAACCAAGCCAATGCCTACACGGAAATAGACAGTCTTCCCTAATCCCCAGGACCCCCCGGCACCTGGTGTTTCTTGTGCCATACTAATCCCATAAATTAGTTTAAAAATATTGCCGTTTGGCGTATGTTTAAAGTCTAATGACCCCGTTAAGCCGGTTGTGTTGGCATCTTCAATATAGATCGCCTTTTGTGGCGTGGCTCCAAACTTTGCGTTTAATCGATCTGTAATTCCATCTAAATGTTTAGCAAAGTTTGGGACATTGACATCTTTGATGCCAATGTCCACATAAACAGAATCATGACCTTCTACACGAATACCAGCATCTAGACTATTTTGCACAGATTCGCGTACAAGTAAATCTAAAATCGGTAAATCGTTATTTTGAATAAGTTTTAATAATGAACTGCCTGATTGGGACATTTTCCCAAACTCTGCAATTTCGATTTTCATTACTCTTTTCCTTCTTCCGTTTCAGACTCTCCCATTGGATTTTCAATACGAATAGACAATTTTGTCGCTAAATTTTTGCCCGAACGATACCCCGGCACAAATAAGCTAACACCAATTAGATCTTCTGAAGCATTTAAGTCATAACGTCTATTGGCTTCTTTTGTATTTGGGCTTTGTTTTCCTTCAAATTTCGAATTTTGGTCAATACGATATAAAAGTAGCTGCGGAGTTGACCCAATACCCGCTGCTTTACGTATTTCATTGACAACACTTTTCTTAGGTTGTTTTTGATCAATTTCATCTAATTGATCTTCTATACGTACACGCTCTTCTTTCCCAGCTTTCGTTAACTTAAATTCATCTGGAATTGAGTCATACATCTCTTTTGTCATATCTGCATATAAATCCGATGGCGTACGTAACACACCAATATTAATTTTTTCGCCGGTTGCCGAACCACGACGACTACGTGTAATCAGTCCCACTCCACGACCACCGACTAACCATTGTTTATGTGCATCATCATCTAACTTACCTGTACCAGATAGCACCACATTCCAATTCGTAAAGCCGGCTTCGGCTTCTTTCTTTTGATACCATTGATAAAAGGTTTCCATATTGGAGAATTCGCTCTGTTTACTAAACATGAATTTATGGAAGAAGTCATCCAAAATTTGTTGGAATGGCACATCTTCCCAATAAAGACCACGACCATTACGTGTTTCGTTTGGTGTGCCCAGGCGATGTAAAAAGTGCTCTGTTATTTCAATATTTTGTCGTTGAATAACTGCATCATCTTCAAATAGAATCGATTGAGTCGATGTGCCAGAGAAGTCTAAATCGATTTCCTCTGCACTTTGCATTCGATTTTTCGCTGTAATACGCAGCCATGACAGTTTTGGTGAGTTTTTAATTTTAGGTCCGTAATCGTTGGCATCCATACCTTCCAAAATATAGGTTTCAATATCCTCACGTAATTCTTCCTCAAGGGTCGCCATAAACCTAAACTTCGCCTCTGTATCTGTTGTCAGCCAAATACGCGGTAACATTTCATAACCTTTACGGTAGCCAAAGAAACGCCCCATTTGAAGTAATGTATCTGCCTGAGATGTCGTACGGAGAAAATAGGTGCTTACTAAGCCTTCAATTGTTAAACCACGCGATAACGTACTCCCACCAATAACAATAAATGCTGGTGCTGGTGCTGGATAATTGGGTGATTTGGGATCTGGATAGGCTAAACGGACATGCTCTAAATCTTCCGTGATCCCATTATTTGCGCAGTTATCGATACATAAATGAAGACCGTCATGATATTCCAAGCTTTTTGTCTCTTCTAACACATTGATGTGCGAAGGTTGATTACGGATTAAACGCTTTAGCTCTTCTTCGATTTTTTCAAAAGGTGGATAATCCTTCACCTCATCTTTATTTGGGTACACCTCAAATTCCATTTCGAAGTCTTCTTTTGTAAACTTTTTCTGCTCTTGTTCATACAGTACCCGACATGATTCAATGATTTGTGTTTTCGGTGTACTACGGAAGTAACTGTTAATTAATTTCGCAAAAATTTGATGATGTATTTGCTTTTGACTCGTATGGACAAGCATACTAATCGGCTTTTTATATTTGCGATAGCGCATAATCGAAGTCGCTAATAAAAACCAATGGAGTGCATCTTCAAACGATTGCGGTAAATATGATTCCTCTTCTTTATGAACACTATTGACTAAATCACGATCATCTTCTGTTATTTCACGTACGATGGGTAGCCCGCGATAATATTCATTATTCTCTAATCCAAAAATTTGTTTTGCACCAAAATATTCTTTCGCTGGATTTAATACCGCAACAAAATCACGGGGGTATAGGGACTTTTCTGATGCCTCATTCAAAAAGTTAGCATAAGGTGTAGCTGTGTAACTGATGTAATTCATACTTAACGGTTTTGCACCATCATTTGCTTGAATATCTACTAGTTCTACAATTGCTTTATTCAATGCGGTACGTTCGGCTAAAGAATCATTTACATCATTTGTATTGATTCCACCTTGGTCTGATTCATCATCAATGATTAAAATGCGCATTTGTGAAAGCTTTTTGCCATCTTGTTTTAACCAAAGGATTAAATCGTTTAAACGAGTTTTATTTTTCAAGCATACATTTAAGTAACGTTCACGTGACCCTTTATTTAATAAAAGGCTGCTTACTTTATGCGAAGAATTTGACTTTAATGAGAGCTTACTTAAACGTTCCCAAGAAAGATTGCCTGATATTTTTAAATCACTCATTAGACGATCTTCTGTTTGTTTACGCAAATTTTCGATTGTCCCCGATAAAACAATGAATAAATTAAACTCCCAATCCGCAGCCATTGCCATTAAAGCTGCCATACTTGCTGTTTTACCTGACTGTACATGACCAATAGTTAAACCTTTAATCGGATTATCAGTCTCTACTCGGAGCTTTCTTAAAATACTTATTGTTGTATTTTCAATATCTTTTACCGATTCATCAGTCCAGCCTTGTCTGATCAGCTTGTTCTTATATAATTGCCAACTACTCGCTGCACCACTTGGGATTGTCAAATCATTATCTTGCCGAAGACTTAAAATGCGATTATTGGCAATTTTCTCTTCAATCATTTGTTCACGCTCTGCTGTTTCCCGCAAAAACTCTACAATTGCTAACCAGATTGGTGCATTCAAATCTTCGGGAATCATATCATCTTCTTGTAATTGTTCGAGTTTATTCTGCAGCCCTTCTTCATCCTGCTTGCCGTAATATTTAATAAAATCCCAGTTGCGTCCTTTATTACGCAACTTTTCGATTGCCATTCGATGCTCATCATATTTTGGGGAAGAAAAATCATTTATCACGTTTATCATGTTCATGGCCATTATTATGTTCCTTCCTTTCTATCTTTTAAAAATACTGCATTATTTCATACATAATACTAATCTATATTTTAACACATCAATATAGTAAAAAAGGCGTTCTAAATTGGTTCCCTTGCAAGAGATGGATAAGGATCACCTCTGAAAGTTTCAATACCTAGGATCATTCTTACCATACTCAGTACCATAACCAATTTCTAGTAACATTCAACCTGTAATCTTTCTTCCTCTACTCGCACCAAATTTTTTATTTCTTAAACGAAAAACTTGGGTTGTCATTAACCTTTTCTTCTTTAAATCTACCTTTAAGTAATCTTACTTCCGACTCAAGGGTATCAATTATCTGCTTTACATGTTCATCATTGTAATCGTAGTTGTTTTTATTGGATAAATTACCAATGAGTCTTACCTTTTTAATTACATCAGTAACACGTTTTTCTGCTAATCGCTCGAACTTATCGCGTTTTTCGTTCATGTAATTCACTCCCTAATTGTATTCATTAACTAAAATATTAAACTATTACTCTATTATTTTCAACTACATTTTAATAATAGAGTCTATATATTAAAGATATAGTTTTTTTTCGTAAATTATATATAAAATCTTGTTAAATATATTTATTTTTCCTAATTATATCTCAAAAAAAAAGGTTCTCCTCAATTAAAGGAGAACCTTTCAGACTGTCGACAAATTCGAAAAAAATCGGATTTGCCGGCGGTCTTTTTTGTATAATTAAGATACAGATACTTAATTGGGGTGGATGAAAAGCTAACTAAAAATACACAGATGAATCGTGATCAAATAGAAATGATAGCTTTAGAACAACTTGTACCTGCGAACCATTTGGTTCGAAAAATAGAAGCTGCTATTGATTTTTCATTTATCTATTCACTTGTTCAAGATATGTATTCATCTGAACGGGGACGTCCTAGTATTGACCCTGTGGTATTGATAAAAATGCTTTCATCCAATATACCCTCGGTATTCGCTCAATGCGTCAAACCATTGCAGAAATGGAAACGAATATTGCATATCGCTGGTTTCTCGGCTTTGGTTTTTATGATAAGGTACCACACTTTCAACCTTTGGTAAAAACTACGAGCGGCGCTTTAAAGGTACTGATTTATTTGAACAGATTTTCTACCGTATCTTAAAGGAAGCCTCAGAAAAGAAATTGATTAGTAGTGAGCACGTTTTTATTGATTCCACACATGTTAAGGCTAGTGCAAATAAGCGAAAATTCGAGAAGAAAGTAGTTCGAAAGCAATCTAAGGCTTATGAAACACGTCTTCAAGAAGAGATTAATAAAGACCGCGAAGATCACGGAAAAAAGCCCTTTCCTCCAGATAAATTTGAAAAAGAAGATTTAAAGGAAATTAAAGAAAGTACCACTGATCCAGAAAGTGGTTATTACGTAAAGGATGAGCGAACGAAACAGTTCGCATACTCATTTCATGCAGCTTCTGATCGAAATGGTTTTGTTTTGGGTGCTATTGTACCTCCAAGGAATATTCATGATAGTGTCATTTTAGAGCCACTACTTGAGAAGGTCAATGAAAAACACGGGAAACCCGAAGCAGTTGCTGCTGATGCTGGATACCAAACGCCTGCTATTGCTCAATACATATTTGAAAATGATATGACACCTGCTTTACCATATACACGCCCTCGTCCGAAAGACGGTTATATGAAAAAACATGAGTATGTTTATGATGAATTCTACGATTGTTATATTTGTCCGCAAGTACAAATACTGAAATATGAAACGCCGACGAAGAATGGAAAGCGTCAATACTTCTCTAATCCGCTTGAATGCCAAAAGTGTCCATTGCTTTTACAATGCACAAGAGTAAAGAACCATAAAAAATTGATTGAGCGGCATGTGTGGGAGCATTACATAGAAGAAGCCGATCATCTTCGTCACACACAAGAGAATAAAAGTATTTACGCAAGACGTAAAGAAACGATTGAACGTGTCTTTGCGGATGCTAAGGAAAAGCATGGTATGCGTTGGACAACCTTAAGAGGTTTAAAAAAATTGTCCATGCAAGCGATGCTTACTTTTGCTGCCATGAACTTGAAGAAGATGGCCAGCTGGACCTGGAAGGGTCCAAAAATGGCGTAATAAATGGCATAGGATAGGTCTAAATATCATCAATAATATCCAACATCCTCATAACTTCATCGGGTGTGAATGATTCTAAAGTATCTTCAGGAGTTTTGATCGGCTTGGAATGATTCCAAGCCCCTTTTTATTTCTTTTCTATTAACTTGTAACGGCTGAATGGAAGCGTCAAAATTAAGCCTGAACCTTTCTGTACTCTTTCAACTTTTACGTTCATTCGGTCAACGTGAATGACCTCGAACACAGCTTGTTGACTTGGAACAGGTTGCCATTCACTGAACGACGACCTTGAAACAGCTCATATTTTTCTTGAAGCTTTTTCAGACTAGACAGTCCCACTACCATTGTTTTCACTCCTTCCAAAGATCAAATTTTTCTTCCTCTAACAGTTCCCTCTACAGTTTTCTTTTCTGGAGCTTCAGTTTGAGGACTTCTTCTTTGATCGTTTCAATTTGTTTTAACAGCTCTTGTTCTCTGTCGTTCTTCAAATAAAAAACCTCCTTGTCATTGTTACATTGAACAACGACAAGAAGGCTTGAGTGTGACTAATCTATTTAATTATGTTCCATTCAACAGCAGTAGCGTACTCGTCTATTTCTGGAGTAGACTTATCTACCTTTGAAGCTTGGAGAACTACATTGACCATTGGCTCGGAATCATTTGGAGTGAACTTTGTTTTGTCAACCGTAAATTGAAAGACTCTTGTCTCTCCGTGCATTACTCCAATAGTAACCGTGTTCGCCCCAGCAAGGTCTTCTTGTTGTAAGAAGTCATAGGACTGGTTGAGGACGTGTTGAGTAGCCAATTGTGGAGTGAGTTCTTCATTCATAAAAACCGTTGCCGTAACATGATTGTTTATTTCAATAGCGTCAGTAATATCAACCTTTTTTGCATAAGCAAATACTTTTGTTTTGATAGAAGCTTCCTCTTGAGTTGTTTATTCTTGCTTTGGTTCTTCCTTCTTTGAATCCTCTTTTTCAACAGCTTCGGTCTTTGGCTCTTCTTTCTTTGGAGCAGACTCGGTCGTTTCCTCAGAGCAACCAACCAGTAAAAGACCGAAAGTGAGAATGATAGATAATATCTTGAGTTTCCCCTTCATTTCTTTGTTCCTCCTATTTCCTTACTAGGCAATATTCTAGCACGAATGGAAATGTTTGTGTTATAGGTTGACCCCGAACTTTAAGAATTTTGTATGTAAATTGTAGGACACAGAAGGGTAAGAGAAAGACCCCCAGCCCCCCTTGTGTACCCCTGTCAGGAATTTTTTCTTTACACAATTTTCGATTGAAATAAAACCTTTTTCATTCTTTTGTTTGAGTCCCTTTTCCGAGGAGCTTGGAAGACTGGAGGGAACTGTGTTTTATCAACGTTTTGAGACTTTTCCAATGTCACACAATCTATATTTTGTTACATTCAACAGTTCGTTCTCCATGTCAATGACTTCTCTCTCAAGGCCTTGAAGCGTTTGCTTTTGCTTTATTTCATGATTATGTTCATGAGAGTCTTTGAGCTTTCCTCTGTTCTGTAAGACCAGTTTGTTTAATAGCTGTCAGCTGGGTCTTTTCTGACTTTCCTTCCCTTAATAATTGCTTGAGTTTGGATTATGCTTCAGTGAGGAAGTCTTCCATTGCTCTCTCTGCACAGAGTTCTGGTAAGCAATGAACTCTGGGTCCTTCTTCACGGTAAATGGTTCTTTCTGTGACTCCAAATTCTTCTGCTATCTGGGCATGTGTTTTCTTTTGAATGTCGTTGTTTGCTAAAGTTTAAGCGCAACTCTTCTGGGTGTCCGTCAGCGAGTTTCTCCTTAGTATTTTTGACATTCTTTTTACTCTCCTTTCTTCAATATTTCGTTAAATAAACCTTGCAAAATAAGGGTTACTGGATAAAACTACAAGAAAAACGTTCGTGTCAGAAAAGTGACAACGAACCTATAAAAACACCGTACTTTTACCCTCTTTTCATGAACTTTTCACTTACTTTTTCTAGTAGTTTTCTGATCTTATACAGGTAATGAAAACAAAGCTGTTCATATTTTAAATAAGTGAATTTCACATAAGGTCTAACAATGAAGTGAACCAAGCTCACAAAAGAAATACTTAAAAGGAGTCCGAGAAATAACAAGGTCACATTCAAAGTGACCTCCTTCAATTGTTAATGTCTTCAATAGGAAGACTATTAATCGAGAAAAGCGTCAAGCTTTTCGAGATTAATTGAACACGGTTGACTGAAATTGTCTCAACTTCCTCATTTATCCCAATTGCTTTCTTCACCTTCATTCCCTTGAGAACTTCCATTGCTTTCTTCATTTCCTGAAGCTGTGAATATTCTAGTATTATTTCAGCTCGTTCATAATGTCCAAATACAGCTTCAAACAACATGTGTTGAACAAGGCTCACTTCCCCTCCAAGTTTAGCAACAAAGACTAGACGACGAAACTCTTTCAATGTGTCAACCTTTCTTTTCTCCAGACCTATCTCCTGACGAATTTCCTTCACAACTTCCTCTATTTCTTCATTCACATAATGACCGAACCTTGAACTTGACTCAAAAAAATTCAGATAGTCCAATACTTCCTTAACTCGTAAATTATCCATTGTTTTCAACCTCCTCTTTTGGCTGACTCTTTTGCTCCTCTATTGTTTTTATTTGAGCAAAAAGTAGAGCATTTCTTGAACAAGAGCAGCGACTCGTTGAGTAAGGTTTTCAATATTTGTCCTGAACCGTCATAAGGTTCGTCTAACTCAACTTGTATTGGACAAGACTCATGAGCAAAAAGAGTTGGAAAGTCAATGTAAACTATTGTTGCCAATCCTTCTTTCAGCCCAAAAAGTTCCACAGTAACTATCACCCTGTCTCCGACTTGATACATATAAACAGCTCCTTCCTCTTGTAAGTCCAACGAGGTGTACACGAAGCTGTGACTAAAAACAAAAGAGCTTTTTTGACTCAATTTACCGAATTTTCACGAACGCATTTTCTGCCATCCGACAAATTCAGACAACTTTTGCTGCATTTTTTAGTATAATAGAGTATAATGGGTTGTACACATTTAAACGGGGTGAGAATATTGATATTTCAAAAAGGTGAGTTTTTTAACGGCCCCGGCGGTCTTGCACTCGGGGCGAAGATGGCAGGTTTTATTGATGAACATGGTGAAGAATGGGGAGTAGAACATGCATGGGCAAATGATATTGACGAATCCGCATGTGAAACTTTTATTCACAATATTTGTCGTACAAGACCACAAACAGTTATACACGAAGACGTCCGCACTTTAGATTTCAATATACTTAGAGAGCTAGGTGCAATTGACGCATTTACATTCGGATTCCCTTGTAATGATTACAGTATTGTTGGAGAGCAAAGAGGTCTTAACGGTGACTATGGTCCTTTATATACTTATGGTGTTCGTGTTCTTAATGAGTTTCAACCTCGATTTTTTGTTGCAGAAAATGTTTCTGGACTCCAAAGTGCAAATGAAGG
Organism: Neobacillus canaveralius; assembly: GCF_047237705.1. NCBI lineage: Bacteria > Bacillati > Bacillota > Bacilli > Caryophanales > Bacillaceae > Neobacillus > Neobacillus canaveralius. The sequence continues at coordinate 3,358,945 of NZ_JBDFLL010000001.1, forward strand.
ACAGGCTTTCGCTAGGATTATTCGCGATTTAAGTGAAGCTGGATACAGAGTTACCCCTCATTTGTATAAATTCCAAGACTATGGCGTTCCTCAAGCGAGACACAGAATAATAATTGTTGGTATTAGAAACGATTTTAACTTAGAATTTCGGGTTCCTGCTCCTACTCATGGAAATGGTGAAGGTTTATTACCTTTCAGAACAGCCGGACAAGCACTTACCGATCCACCTATTCCAGAAAATGCTTTAAATAACGAATTGACAAGGCACACTAGAAAAGTTATTGAAATGTTAAATAATATTCCTCCTGGTCAAAACGCTTGGTATGAAGGTATTCCAGAACATTTGAGGTTAAATGTTAAAGGAGCTAGAATGAGCCAAATCTATAAACGTTTAGACCCAGACCAGCCGTCCTATACAGTAACCGGTAGCGGCGGTGGTGGTACACATATGTATCACTGGGATGAACCACGAGCTTTGACAAACAGAGAACGTGCGAGAATTCAAACATTTCCCGACAATTTTGTCTTTATTGGTGGTAAAGAAAAAGTTAGACAGCAAGTTGGAATGGCTGTACCTCCAGAAGGTGCAAAAGTAATTGTTGAAGCCATACTAAAAACCTTCGCAGGAATTGAATATGAAAGCATTGATTCCAAATGGAATGCAGAAGATTTCATTTTACAGCCAGAACTTGTTCTAGTTGACTAAAAAGGAAATGGAGCGACTAAATCAGTCGCTCCGTTTTTATTTATAGTACTCCACGTAAGTTAGTAACCTCACGTAAAAATTCTCCAATAGTTGAATATGCTTGGTTATTGATCGCTTTTAAAAATAATTCAATTCGATCAGCTTGTGGAATATCATTGTCTATACAATAATCCAAAAAGCCAAGTAAAACATTAGCGCTTAACATGATCCCCTTAATATCACGGTCTGGGATAGCACGTTTTACAAGGTTGCTAATTTTTTCAAGGTTCTTTTCACCACTCCAACTTGCGGCGGTCACGTACCCAAAAAATGATACTTCTCGTCCGTCATAACCATTATAATTCGGTAAATATTCAGAAGCCATATGAGAGGATAAGTGAGCAGACAAAGCAAATTTAGACCGATAATTTTTAGCGTCAATAATACCCATTTCTTTACCTTGGTATTTAAGAAGAATTTCAATTTCGGTTTCAACATCTGCGAGTGGTTTTGGACGCATTTCAACCTCAAAACCGATAGCTCGGAACACTTCCCCAGTTTTGTCCTCAAATACGAGATTATCTAATTCATTTAAGTAACCTTCAACGAAGTCATTATTTAGAGACTTAAAGCTTTGCTTTTTCAGCTCGTCTGCGTGTTTTTCTGCTTCTTTTGCTGGGAATTCATTCATTAGATTTTTTTTTAATTCTTCATGAGATAAATTATCTAAGTCTGGAAAGTCAGAAAGCAACTCATTAATTTTATTTGCAGTTTTCCGTTTATTACTCGCTGGTTTGATCCCACCAAAGCTACTAGCCTTATAGCTGTCAATATCCAAACCGTTGTTTTCTGCCATACGCTGAAGTGAAATAAGGAAACGTGAATTAAAAGGATACCTCATATCATACTTGTCAATTTCTCCGGTGACTCGCTTTGATACTGCTGGGTCAACTCGAAGTGCTTCACCACGGATGTATTCGACAAGACCAGTATAATCAGATATCAACATAAATGTATGGGCTACGTCTCCGTGAGCTATTTCAAAATCTCTTGCCCCCTTATCGGAACGTTCACGGTGGTCGAAGTTTTCAGCGATTACTTGCTTAATGTGCTGTTTTGTTATTTGATTTGCATTTCTAAATTTAAGTATATGGTCTGTAACCGTCGCCAATTGATTATCATTGTTTGCGGTTAAAACAAAATACGTGATTTCTTCTTTGGTTACATAGTAGTTCAACACTTCCTGATTAGTTAGCTTGATAAGAAAGCGTGCTGGACGGATTCGAAAGTTCGATTCGAATTTCGGACGGAAGCCAGTTTCAAGAAAGTAAGCATTGGGTATTTGAAGAGTTAAAATTTGTTTAGTCACGTTTTCTGGTACTTTTTCACCGTCTAAGATCTTACTTCCAGCTTTAGTTAGAACCAAAAAGCCGTTGTCGTCCGTGTAAATATAGGCAAAGGTTTTTAACATTGCCGCCCAGGTTCTTCCGCCAGAACCGTCATTACTTACATTTTCTCGCTTTACTCCACGAGCATTTAATGATCGTTCGTAATTAAGGTGAGCTTGGCGATTCCCCGACCATTTAATTGTAAATCCATTAGTTGCGTCCCTTAACGCTAAAAGTGCATCACGGTGGAATTTAGGGTCACGTTCTGGACGTGTAATGAACCATATTTTTCTTTCTGACATTGCCTTCCAGCTCCTTTAATCATTTATTTGAATCATGATTTTTTCAAAAACAGCAATTTCTTCTTGTGCGATTACATTGTTAAGTGCCTTGATATTATTCACATAGAATTGCATACTAAGGAAAAACTTTTTAAAATCCTCGTCGTTTGCGAGAAGGTAATCAATGTCGTTTATTGCTAAATCAATGCTCACTGAAGCCATTAAGAGCACTTCTGGTGTAAGCACAGAGTTAACTTCCACTGGTTCGAATTTGCTGTTTTCGCTAATTATCTTGTTAATGGCAACAATGATCTTCACGAAAGTGGATAATTTTATATCCTTTAATTCATTAAACCTTCGATTAAACCAGTTAGTGTTTCCACCAGTGTTTCTGCTTAATTCAAGATGAGTGATTTTACGACTTTCAAGTTCTTTATCCAGATTCCGCGTGATACGGTAAGTCAAAATCTTTAAAAGTAACTTTTGCAAGATCTCATTTTCGTTTGGCATATCACTTTAACCTCCAATCCAATTTGATATTTCATTCGTTGGATTAATCATAATCGGATTACAGTTCTCTACAATCACCACTTATGGTGATATGCTGTAACAAATATTAAAAAATAGGAGTGGGATTTTATGGCAGACATGTTTACAAAAGAACAGCGATCTAAAAATATGAAGGCAATTCGCTCTACGGGAACAACATTGGAGAAAAGGGTGACTTCAGAATTATGGCGGAGAGGATTCAGATTTAGGAAAAATGTTAAAACACTTATGGGCAAACCAGACATTGCAATAAAAAAGCATAGGATTGTTATTTTTCTTGACTCATGTTTTTTCCATTCTTGTCCCCTTCATGGAAACAAACCTAGTTCCAATGTTGAATATTGGGAAAAGAAGCTAAAGAGGAATATTGAGAGGGATAAGGAAGTTACGGAGTATTATAAAAAAATAGGCTGGTATATATTACGGGTCTGGGAGCATGAGGTTAAGAATAATCTTGAAGGTACTATTGATAAAATTGCTAATTTTATATTAAAAGCCAAGAAGAAAGAATAAATGAAAAAAAAATAGACCTTTTTTTCAAGGTCTATTCATTGGATAATCTTTTTACCTTATTTATGCCTTTTCCAAAGTCATAAGGTTGACTGTAATAAATTATACCACAATAGAGATATTCAACGTCACAAATTCGGTCATAGTTGATTTTATCTTTTAATTTTTCTGGGTAGTCCTCGACTTCCACATTTACCTTTCCGTTTGCATCATGAAGAGTAGAAAGCAGCTTCAGTAATAAATGGTTAGCGTTCTGAACTCCCCCGCCAAACATGCCTGAATGCAAATCGGTATTCACCGTTTTAAGGGATATTTTAAGCGCACACAGACCTCTTAAAGAATATGTAATCGCAGGAACTCCTCTATCCCACATATCAGAATCGGATATGACCATCACATCACAGGCTAGTCTTTCTTTATTGTCAGCTAAAAACTGTGGAAGATGAGGACTTCCGATTTCTTCTTCTCCTTCAATGCAAAATTATAGGTATACTGGTAATTTATTTTCTAGTTTCAGTAGTGCTTCAATTGCTTTAATGTGTAAGAACGTCTGCACTTTGTCGTCTGTGGCACCTCGCGCATAGATTTTTTCATCGCGGATGTCTGGTTCAAACGGTGGGGTTTCCCATAAGTTAAGCGGATCAACGGGCTGTACATAATAATGACCGTATTCTAATACTGTTGGCGCATTTCGTAGCCAGTCTGCATATATAATCGGATGACCTTTTGTTTGTACGATTTCAACGTGTTCCATTCCAATGCTTTCTAACTTATTGGCAATCCAGGAAGCTGATTTTTGAATGTCCTCTTTATGCTCAGACAAGGAACTTATGCTTGGAAAGCGCAATAATTCTTTTAAACCCTCAACATTTTGATAATGTTGCTTGGATACAATATCGGATAATTGATTCATGTTCTCAACTATTCTTTTTTATTTTCATTTCTATTTTACACAAAAGTAGGAAAATAATAAGAAAACCAGCACTAAAAAAGGAGAGTGTTTATTTGAATATATAATAAATGCCTGGCCCTACAAGATAGTATCAAGGATATTTAGACCGGATGCAGGACCAAGCCTTTTTCCCAGAATTCTTTAAGCTACAAACAAAGCGTTTTTATCAAAAAAAATGCAGCCAGTTTCCCAAGGCATGGGACTGACCGCGTTTAATGCTTGTGTAAGTAAATCACCTTTAATATATTCTGCCAGGTTCAAGTAAGATTAATAACTTTTGTATTGCATGTTTGCACTATCTTCATTTAGAATTCCCATTTTTCTAATATGTGCACGGGTTTTTTCATCACCTAAATCATAAAGCGTCGTATAGATCCATAGTATCCGCTGGTCATATTCCCTATTTTGAGGCTGATGATGATATCCAAGATAGGGAATGTGTGATCGAAAATAACTTTCCCAATCTGTTTCATCATTTCGATTGAAAAGTCGTTCAAGGAAATTTACTTGAGATTCTGTCGCTTCAATTTTAAAATCCCATTCTCCCTCATAAGGTCCTCTGAAAATTTCATTAGATTGAATATTGATATAGTAACTTTGTTTTTGTCCGTCCATGCGATCAGCTCCTATCTTTATGGATGTTTACCACAACATTCAATCTTTTAAACATTTTCATACTTTTAAAGTTTTTCCTCATCCGAACCTCTTATATGTTCCTTTGTAATAACCTAACTCTACTGATAATCAGGTAAATAATCCTCAACTCGACAAAGTATACAAGCCGAATACCCATCTGCCAGCTTAATAGCTGCTATAGGCCTCCTTGATTCTAAGTGTATGATAGATGTCGTTTCAATAATATGTCCCCAGTAAGGAAGATCTCTTGAGAGCCGAAGTATAATCTGACGGATATAATCATCACTTACCACTTGCACGCTTCCATTCGAAGCAATTTCTTGTAACTCCCTATAAGTCCTAAAACCTTTTGCCGTTACGATTCCATATAAAGTATAAAAAAATTTTGGGTTCAACGTGATTGGATCGAAATCTTGAAAATGAATTTCCATTCCCTGATCGGATCTTTTTAATAATATTTGGCTTTTATCAGGTTTAAAGTTGATAAATTCATATTCACCAATCTTTTCTTCTGTTCCATTTTCAATTTTTCGGTAAAACATCTTATTAAAGATTTCTTCATCTAGAACGAGAATTTCATTTTTATAACGCTCTATTCTTTCAATTTCCAGTTCTGTATAAACATTATCCTCGGTAAAGTTAATCTCATGAATGGCTTCTTTTGCTATCTTAATGCCGCAATTAACAAGAAACATGTTTGCCAGCATCCTTTGGGTATCATTTAATTCTTCCTCCATTGAACCGTCCAATGCTCTTTCAAAAGAGGAAACAGCTTTCGTGTATTCACTTCTCCGGTAATAAAGATAGCCCAAGCGATAATTAGCAACTGGATGGTCCTTTTGCATTTGCAGCGCCTTTTCTAAATATCTTTTAGCTATATTCAGGTCAGGCTTATCACCCATTTTAAAATACTCCCCTTGGGAAACATATAATTTCACAAGCTTCTTGGTTATTTCCTTCTCAAGAGTTCTATCTCTTTGTTTTCGTGCCACCTCCAGTAATTCTTTTAATCTTGTTTCTTCAATCATCGGATGGAACTCATCATCACGATCCCTCATAATTCTTTTCACCTCTTTTTAAAAATTCCCTTTTTATTTGTCAAGTACCTTCTTTTCTTGCTGTGACAGTCAGTCACATCTGCCTTGCTATACTTCGATTATAAACAAAGAGGAGATGATAAATATGAAATACAAAGAAATTTTGTTGGCTAGACATGGATTACAAAAAGGAGATTTAATGCGTTCTTTTCATGATGAAGTATGCAATGCTGGCAAACTACTGATGGGTACAGAACAATGGTTTCATGAAGTCGGTGACCAGATTACCGATGAAGATTTCATTTCCTTCCTGCAAGAATCTGCTAAAACCATTGATTCCCCTGGGAGAGGGATGCTAATTGATCCCGTCCTTGGCGATTTGCCGATTACTGATTTTGACCCTTATATCCGTGGGGTGATCCGCTGGATGAACGAACTTGGTATTTATACCTATGGCAGCTGTGACGGGCATGGTCGAGGCGAGGCGAGAATTTATCTAAAGAAATACCCAAATGGGAAACACCTTGAGCTATTGAAGGCCGCCATACCTACAAGTCTACGTATCAGAATTGAAGGTAAAATTATCAGAGTGATCTATCCCAAGAAAGGAGGTCAGTTACTATTACTTGATTTTGCTGAAAATCTGTACCAAGTCTGGAAGAATCCGAGTTTACTAAAGGATCTTCAGGCAGCCCATTTTAAAGGTTTGCTATTAGAGTGCTTGAATATACCGGGTGCTAGTACCGATGAAAGTAGATTTCGTTCAAGAGTGCGAAATAAACTGTCCTCTCTTATCGATCACTCCTTTATCGACCGGAAAGGTAATCTTCTCGGGTTTGTGGAACTTGGAAATGGTCCCACTGTTCTTCTATCCGCACAGTTGGATATGGTTGAAGAAATCGTGGAAGGAAGAGAAATTATTGAAGAAAATTCCATTCTTAGAAGCTCCGTAGGGATTCTTGGAGCCGATGACCGTGCAGGAGTTGCGGCTATTCTCGAAATCCTATCTGGAGTGAAAAGGACTAATTTTAGCGGAACCTTGAAAGTAGCTTTTACAGTGGAAGAAGAAATTGGCTGCCTTGGCTCTCGTGCCATCGACCAGGATTTTATTGAGGATGTTGATGCTGCCATTGTGATTGACCGCCGTGGAAATCGGGATATTGTTACGTCCTGGAGCAATTATGTACACTTTTGTCCTGAGGAGTATGGTAGATTATTTGAGGAGGCAGGCAAAATTGCTGGAATGGACGATTGGAAAATCACTCCTGGTGGTATAAGTGATGCGATGGTTTTCGCAGAGTACGGCATCCCCTCTGTCAATCTATCAGCTGGCTATCAAAATGAGCACAAAGAAACGGAAACAGTAGATTACAAGTCGACATTTGAAACAGTTTTGCTAGTTGAATCGGTTTTACATTACCAATTGATTAAACAGGGCTCAATATAAAATCTTAAAACTACACTTAGACTGTTACAAATCAGGTGTCAAAAAACGCAAAAGGAACAACAGAGTAAATACTAGAATGGCCTAATACGACCCGTTTTGATGCTGAAACATTGAGTTACAACAGCAAGTATGGCAAGTATTCTAGATAACTAAAAATATATAAAGAGCAGGGGGGACCTGAATACCTGTCCCCCCTGCTTTCTTAATTGGAACCACGAGAACCCTCCCCACGTTGCCGGCGATTATAATCTCGCTCAATTCCTTCTTTCCAGCTTCTATCGATTTTATTTTCTTTTCGAAAGTTCATGACTGCCTCATTTAGGACTTCGTAGTTTAATTGAGTCCCTTCCTTGTCAGCGTGATAATTTACAGCAAAATCCTCATCAATCCCAAATTGGGCTGCTGTGGAAACGGCATCAATATTCGCACCTAGGAACATGAATTCCCAACCATGCTGCTCTTTTTGCTGTTGAATCATTTTTCTTATTTTACCGGAAGTGAATTCACGGCTAGCATTTTCCATTCCGTCCGTTGTAATGACAAAGAGAATCTTTTCTGCTCGTTCTTCCTCTATAGTTTTCTTTTGAACGTTCACTATTTTTTGGATCGCAAAACCAATTGCATCCAATAATGCGGTGGTCCCACCTACTTCGTAATCCTCTTCGGTTATCGGAGAAATGCCTTTTATATTGATTCGGTCATGTAATAATTCACATTCGTGGTCGAATAATACGGTCGTGACAATCGCCTCGCCTTTCCCTTTTTTCTGTTTCTTCAAGATTGAATTATATCCGCCGACTGTATCCCCTTCAAGGCCAGCCATCGAACCACTCTTATCCAAAATAAATACTAATTCAGTTAACTCTTCTTTCATCGCTTATTATCCTCCGTTCATTTTCATTTACAAACTAAGGATAACAATTAACGTATTTCGTTTGGTCACTTGGCAAGCGACATTTATGCACCCAACAATGGTTGGTCAAAGCTGAACAAGGCTTCATTAATTCCATGGATGTTGTAGTTGCGTTCATTGATAAAATATTCAATGATAACATCAAACTTGCTGCTTCGAGACAGAGTATAACCAGCAGTAGACAACAATTCATTTGTTTCATCTATAGTGAGCTTCAAGGCAATCGCAAACGCGAGCACGGTTTTCTTTTTGGGATTATAACCTTCTTCATTTCTAATCTTTGAAAACAAACGACGATCAATATTGGCACGTTTGTAGGTTTCTACATCTGTCATACCCTTTTCATCAATAAACGAAAGAAGTCGCTCAGAAAACGATTCTTCTAAATGATTCATCATGTCTATTAATGATTGATTGAGAAACGGTTCAGCTTCTTTAAGACTCTTCAATTCCTCGATTTCTTCAAATCTCCGGTTGAAGATTATATCTGTTTCCTCTACATAATGCTCATCAATGTATTCGTTAATAGTAGCAAACAGCTTTTGACTTAGACCGAATGATTTTTTATCAAATACTACAAGATATACCTTCATGTCTGATTCGAGTAAGAATTGGCTAATCGTCGAAACTGCTATATGCAAAGCTTTCTCATTTGGATAGCCATAAATGCCGGTAGATATGAGTGGAAAGGCAATTGATTCACACTGATAACGGCTAGCAAGTTCTAAGGAATTCTTGTATGAATCCTTTAATAACTCTGCTTCGTGGTCGGAGCCTCCCTCCCATATCGGACCTGGTGTATGGATAATATAGTTGGCAGGAAGATTAAATCCTTCCGTGATTACAGCATGGCCAACAGGGCAATGCCCTATTCTCTCACATGCCTGTTGAAGTTTTATACTGCCTGCTGCTTTATAAATGGCACCACACACGCCTCCACCCATTTTCAACTGTGGATTCGCAGCGTTGACAATCGCGTCCACTTTTATTTTGGTTATATCATTACGGACGATTTCAAGTGGCATGGTATTCCCCCTTCCCTTGTAACATTTTTCTTTCATGATAACGAAGTAATGAAATTTATGAAAGAAAGAAGTAGAATCAATAATAAATTAACGGAATGCCGCGTGGGATGTGGGCTCAGTCCCTCATCGCTTTAAAGCATTAATTCACGTCAGTCCCCCGGCAAAGGTGAAGCTTTAATGCATCGGGGGACTGACCCCAAAATTCTTGTCCTTTTATTCGATCATGAGTGAAACCACAAAAATAAAGCACCTCTCTACATGGGAAGAGTGAAGTGCTATTGACCGATTTAAAACTCTTCATAAATTGCAGGATCTTGATTGTTAATTCTTCCATCAGGCCGTGTTAATCCTGAAATCAATTGCATCTCTGTATCATCTAACGAAAAGTCAAAAATAGATAAATTCTCAAGCTGGCGTGCAGGAGATGCCGATTTTGGAATGGAAACGGCCCCTAGTTGGTAGTGCCAACGTAAAATAGTCTGTGAAATCGATTTGTTATGATGATCAGCGATTTGTTTGATCGTAGCATTTTGTAAAACGTCCTGTGCTCTTGCTAACGGACTCCAGGATTCTAATGTAATATTATGCTCTTTGTGCCATTTTCGCTGTGATGCTTGATTAAAAAATGGATGTAATTCGATTTGATTCAAGCTAGGTTTCACGCCTGTTTCCTTTTCTAATCGTTCTATATGCTCAGGTAAAAAATTACAAACACCAATCGATCGAATCAGCCCGCCTTTTTTAGCATCGATTAAGGCTTGCCATGCTTCCACAAATTGATCTTGCTTTGGATTTGGCCAATGAATAAGGTAAAGATCATAATAATCAAGATTGGCACGATATAGCGATTCCTGAATAGTTGTCACAGCCTTGTCATAGGTATGATAGCGGCCAGGTAACTTAGAGGTAATTCGTAACTCTTCTCTCGATACAGAACTGCGTTTGACGGCTTCTCCTACCGTTCCTTCATTTTCATAATTATAAGCCGTGTCGATAAGCCGATAGCCGTGGTCTATTGCGCTTTGAATCGAAGAAACCCCATCGTTCCCCTTCAGTTTATATGTACCTAAACCAATCACCGGTATACCAAGCCCATCATTTAGGATGACCTCTGGAATAGCTATTCCCATCACTATACACTCCTTTCCTATTTATTTATAATTATAGCAGATTAAGTAATTTCCATATGATTCTAACTTTCCCAGATACCGATGATTATGCGCCTTCGCTTCGGAAATATCCTTCGTACCATGAACAAGAACTCTTCCATCTTTAAAAAACAACTAATGAATGTTGGGACAGCGTTTACGATAAAAGGTATGGATTTCGTTGGACAAATGGGGTCAAAAATGGGGTCAGTCCCTCGGCGAAGTAAAGCTTTAATGCACTAGAGGACTGACCTCAAAAGGATCAAGTAATCTCCCCATTTGCCGAAAAACTGCCAAGCAACAAACAAGCAGCTCCCACTCTATTGGGAACTGCTTGTTAATGCTTTACGCTATTTTCTTTCAGAAGCTGGTACTCCTGCGATTCCCCAATTGGTTTTTGGGAGTTCTGTTACTAATACTCTTACACTTTCCCGTGGTGCATCTAAGCTCTCCACAACGGTATCTGTTATATTTTCGATCAGAGCTTTTAATTTTTCAGGCGGTCTGCCTTCGATTAGATTAACTTGGATAATTGGCAATGGTATTCCCCTTTCTAAAATTGATCTAACGATCTTGTACCGTTTTTATTCTCCAACAGAGAAAGTCACTTCACCTAAACCATCAAATTTACCGGAAACAAAATCTCCGATACTCAACATTACAGCACTTGTTAAGGCACCTGATAAGATAATATCCCCTTTTTTAATTTTCTCTCCTTTTCTAGCAAGCATATTAGCTAATACCGCAATTGCGTTGGCAGGATGCCCTAAAACAGCTGCACCAGCCCCCAGTTCTTTCAATTGACCATTAATTGATAAAGTTGCACCTATTAATTCCAAGTCAAACTCACTTGGTTTTCTAAGTGCAGTCCCAAACACCACTCTAGATGTAGAGGCATTATCTGCAACCACATCCGGTAATGTAAAGTTAAAGTTTTCGTAACGGCTATCAATGATCTCAAGAGCAGGTAATACATACTGTGTTTTAGCCAGAACCTGGGCACCTGTAATGCCTGGCCCCTGGATATCTTCCCCAATTAGAAATGCAATTTCTGCCTCTACTTTTGGATGGATTAAATCTGAGAAAGGTAGGACACCGCCATTATTGACCAGCATATAATCGAATACATAACCGTAGATAGGCTCAGAAACGCCCATTTGATCCCATTTTGCCTTGCTTGTTAAACCCATTTTAGGTCCAATCATTCTGTGCCCTTCGTCTACTTTTCTTTGTACGAGCAACTCCTGTACCTGATATGCTTCCTCAACCGTTAAATCAGGTTTAAATGACTTTGTTACCTTTACAATTTCACGTTTTTCAACTTCTGCTGCCACCAAGTAATCAGCAATTTCTTTAAAGACTTCAACAGCCATCACTTTTTTCCTCCTTAGAAACACCAGTCTTGCTCAATTAAATGGATCATCATTATTTAAAGTTAACGCTCACTTGTCCTAGATGGGCAAATCTTGCGGTAAACGTTTCTCCCGGTTTTGCCACTACCATACCTGAAAGTGCACCAGAAAGGATCACTTCCCCTGCTTTTAGTGAAATATCATAGTCAGCTAATCGGTTGGCTAACCATGCAACACAACCAGCAGGATTTCCGAGCACGGCAGCACCGACACCCGTGTTGGCAACTTCACCATTTTGATATAAAGCCATGCCAATTAATTCTAGATTAATTTCTGAAATTTTTGTAGGCTTGCCTCCTATTACATAAAATCCAGATGAAGCATTATCTGCAACGGTGTCTTGCAGTTTTATTTTCCAATCCTGTATTCGGCTATCAACGATTTCCAAAGCTGGAACCACATAATCGGTCGCTTGCAATACATCAAGAACGGTAATATTCGGACCTTTCAAATCATTTTTCAATATAAAGGCAATCTCACCTTCTACTTTTGGTTGAATCATTGTTTCACAGAAAATAGTACCTCCGTTTTCGATCATCATTGTGTCTAATAGGTGTCCATAGTCCGGCTCATTTACACCTAACAGGTTTTGAACAGCAACAGAGGTTAAACCGATTTTTTTACCGATAATTTTTCTTCCTTCACTTACCTTCTTTTTAATATTTTCCAATTGAATGTGATAAGCTTCATTAACCGTAATGTCTGGGTCGGTGTAAGTGAGAGGATCAATACCGACACGGGTAACTTCCGCTTCCGCCAACTTTGCGGCAAAATGTTGTATTTTACTAGACACTAGAAACCTTCCTTTCTATTATGTAATTCCTTCTCAATGACAAATCTTGATAGAAACAGTGTAAAGACCCACCCCATTTTTATGGTGTGAATCCTTTTTACACTAGAATTTTCATTTTGATAATAATGAAGATTTAACCGCTGGGGTCCCCTTCTTAAAGAATGATTCTGGTAAAGGAGAGCCAAAGAACATGATTGCTTTCTCGACTTCCTCTTTCGTCCACGTAACTGGTTTCCATTCTGGATTAAAGATTAGGTATCCAGGGTCACCATAAAGTTCCACACGGTTTCCGCCTGGCTCATAAACATAGAGACTCGTTGTTTGGCTTATCCCATGTTTAAATGGACCCGCTTCAATTTCTAAACCATTTTCAGTTAATATTTCTGCTACCTCATATAAATTTTGTGTATTACCATATAAGAAGGCAAAATGATGAAGTCTTCCAAGACCTTTTTCATCTGTACCATCATCTTCAGTAAACACCAGCTCATTAACGGTATTGGTAACCCTTAACCATATCCCAAGATCCGTTCCATCGTCTTTCAAAATGTGTTCACTTAACTTAAAACCAAGTTCATTCATAAATAAGTTTTTGTTACCGGTTACATCTTTAGACATCAACATGGCATGATCTAAACGACGAACGGGATACCCTTTCGTTGGTCGTTTTTGTGGTCGGTTTTTTAATACTGTTCTTTCACTTTCGGGAGCTTGATATTCTTCTATCTCCCAAAGAATTTCCATCAAATGGTTATCTGATGTTACAAATTGGTAAGCTGCGCCATGACCAATGTCACCATCTATCCATCCTATACCCGCACCAGATTTTTCAAGATCTCTTACACGTCTGTCCAAAGCGTTTTTCGAGCTTGCTCGAAAACTCATATGCCCCAAACCAGGCTCATTTCTCTCGGTTATTTTAAGAGAATGCTGGTAGGTATCTTCATAAGCCCGGAGATAAACAGATTGCCCCACTCTTGCTGTTTCTATCATTCCTAGGATTTCTTTAAAAAACCATACCGTAGCTTCCGGATTCGGTGTGTAGATTTCCATATGAGTTAACTCTGCCACATCAAATTTTTTTAATTCGTTTTCCATTTTAATCCTCCATTCAATGGGTTTAATCCCATCCAATTAATTTGTGGTCGGTATATCTTTATTTGCTATGACCGAGCTATCTACTGATTTTCCATTTTTTGTCGAATTCGAAATGAATAATATAAAAATCGCCCCAATTAATCCTGTAAGCGCAAACAATCCAAAGTGCCAGAATGTTCCTAAAGACATAGAAACTAACAGCCCCACTGCAATCGGACCGACAATACCACCAAATCTTCCGATGCCAAGGGACCAACCAAGGGCAGTCGTACGAACAGTAGCAGGATAGTAAACTCCAACATAAGCATTAATTAAATATTGTGTCCCAATTGAGCCCATTCCTGCTGCAGCAATAAGTAAATAGGTTACTAGCATAGAAGAAGGATTAAAGCTTAATAATAGGAATGCTGTAAAAGCAACTACAAAGGAGATTGTACACGAAAATTTATGACCCCATCGATCCGATACTGTAGCTCCTAGAAAACTACCAATAACAGTTCCAACATTTAGGACCAGTAAAAACGATAAAGCAGAACCGATTGAATACCCACTTTTCATCATAATCGTAGGAAGCCATGTTCCCAAGCCGAAAACGAGAAAGAGTCCACAAAATGAAGCAAGCCAGAATAACAGAGTAGATTTACGTTGTCCTTTTGATAGCAATGAACCAATAGAATTCATTTCCTTTCCATTTTTCATGCTATTTTCTTCCTTTTGTTCCTTTTCTAATTCTTCCATCGGAATTTCGAATCGCTCCGCAATCCTTACTGCCTCTTTTTTCTTGCCTTTTGCTATTAGGAACGCTAAAGATTCAGGAAGAAAACGAATCGCTAGTGGAACAACGAGTAACAAAGGAATAGCTCCTACCCAAAACATTGCACGCCACCCCATATTAGGAATTAATGACATGCCCAATAGGGCTGCTAGGACTCCACCTAATTGGTACCCGCTATACATGATAATCGTCGTAAAAGCGCGCCTTTTCGTTGGAGCATATTCAAGGGTTAATATCGTTACGACAGGCATTACCGTTCCTAATCCGATGCCTGTCAGTAAACGGCTTAGTCCGAAAATTTCTGGGGTCGGTGCTATAGCGGAACCTATCATGAAGACAGCGCATATGGTTGCACCAATGATCAAAACCTTTTTACGACCAAATCTGTCCGCAAGCATCCCCGCCACTATCGCTCCAACTAACATACCTATTACAACATAACTGCCATATCGTCCTGCTTGGGTAGGAGTCATATCCCATTGTTGATATTGTAGTAATGAAGGAACGATGGTCCCATAAACCAACAGGTCGTATCCTTCAAAAATCATAAATAACCAGGATAATAAAACAACAAGTTTTGTTCCGGAATTAAGCGACGTTTTTTTTGTATTTTCCATACTAGCCTCCATTATGAATCCCCCCTATATTAAATACCTTTCTCCTTACCGTGTAGGAATTCCTGCTGTTCACTCTTCCTGCCAAGAAATACCAGAGTATCCATCGTTTGAATGAAAAGTCACCCAATATCCCTCATTGGAGTTACTATGAGACTTAAAAACTATTAACTACGTCTTTTTGAAGATCATATCCATTCAACCATTCATGCATATTAAATAGACTCTTATACTGGTTAAATATATCGTCTCCTGGTATACTTGAAACTTCTGAGCTAATGTATGGCGGATCAATAAACTGCCAAATGGTCCTTGCCATAAATTGAACCGTTGATGCCCGAGGTTTACGCAATCCCTCGTATCGTGCAAAGATTTCGGATAAGTCG
The DNA here is from genome assembly GCF_047237705.1 of Neobacillus canaveralius. NCBI lineage: Bacteria > Bacillati > Bacillota > Bacilli > Caryophanales > Bacillaceae > Neobacillus > Neobacillus canaveralius. The sequence goes on from NZ_JBDFLL010000001.1 coordinate 3,374,594, forward strand.
CTACCCTTTGTTAAGTTTTTCAAATTGCCTGCTAGCACTTCTGCATCTTCAATTGCCTGCGCTGCTCCTTGCCCTAAGAAAGGTAATAATAGATGAGCTGCATCCCCGAGTAACGTAATCCTATTTTTGCTCCAGCGCTCAAGTGGATCCATGTCGTATAATGGCCAAAGCTTCGTTTCCTGCGCTGCTCCAATCATGGCTTGAATATTTTCTTCCCAGCCTGTAAATTCAGAAAGAAAATCTTCTACGTTTGCATCTATTGGACCATTATGCTCCCATTGCTTGCGGGGAACCGCACCTACGATATTCAGTAATTTCCCCCGGAAACTGGATAACGCATAAAGAAATGCCTTGATCCTAACCATGCGGTTCGATTTGGAACACGCTCAGAAGGCGGAACTTGATCAATTGGAACAAGACTTCTATACATAGCCGCCCAGAAACGCATTTTTGGAGGAGTATCAACCACAGCATTTCTAACAACCGAGCGTCCGCCATCAGCACCAATTAATACGTCAGCTTCAACTTTGACACCGTTTTCAAAAGTGATTACCACACCTTCATCATCTTGTTCTACGTTGGAGCAGCCATGATTAACAGTGATCGCATCTTCGGATACTTTGCTTTTTATCAGACTGTGCAGTTCTCCACGATGGATCACTACATGTGGAGCTCCAAATTCCTTCTTAAACGGTTCGCTGTACAGGACTCGACCATCATTGCCATTTCGAAACTCCCATACTTCTTTAAGTGGAACCGCAACCTCCATAAGTTCTTCTTCCGTAATCCCTAATCGTAACAGCACTCTGATTGCATTTGAATCTAGGTTAATACCCGCTCCAATTTCTTTCAATTCTGCGGCTCTCTCGTATACATGCACATCAATCCCAAACCTCTGTAAAAATGCTGCAGCAGTCAAACCTCCTAGTCCAGCTCCTACTATCACAACTTGATGACGTTTAATGTTTCCTGCCATAAAGCATACTTCCTTTCTATGTTTAATCAGTATTTTTTTCATACTAAAATAAGAGCGTTCTCTTTTACTTAATCAATTCATACTCTTGTTTGCAATCTTTTCTCACACCCCCAGATAATGAGGTACCCTTCTGTAAAATTGAAACTCTTTATTTATTTTGTTAAACAATGGTTGACACAGTATAACAAACGTTTACAATATGATTATAGTATAAACCAAAACAGCACGTCAATATATTTCGATTTTTCTGACTATTATTTCTAAAAAATAAAAAAAATGAGTATTCTCTGATAAAATAATAAATAATAATCAATTGGGAAATGAGGTTTACATATGGAGCAGGAAAAAAAGGGGATTCAATCAATTGAACTTGGTTTTTCTATACTTAAAGAGGTTTCACGAGCAGATAAACCATTAACGATCACCGAAATATCAAAATTAAGTAATATGCCGAAAGGCCAGTTGTATAGGTATCTTATTAGCTTATGTAAGGTTGGCGCCCTTGAAAAAGACTCGGATTTACGATATTCATTGGGAAAAGAAATGGTTACCATGGGTGTCTTCGCTATGCAAAAAACAGATATCACAGCAAAAGCCTTTCCTTATATAAAAAAACTAAATGAGCGATTAAACGAAACAGTAGCTTTGGCTATCTGGGTTGAAGATGAGGGACCTTTAATTGTTGAATGGGAAGAAAGTAAAAAGCCAATTAATTTGAATATAAGACCTGGTACGTTAGTTGAATTAACAACAACGGCAGCGGGACGGATATTTGCAACCTATTTGCCGGAAGAAAAGACAGAAACGATCATTCAAAAGGAACTTGAAAAGAAACTAATCGACCAAGTGAAATTGGAATCAATCCTAGCATTTGTGAAAAAGGAGAATTATGCTTATACCTCTGAATATCTATCAGGAATTTCAGCCATTGCGGCTCCTGTGTTTGATTATAAAAAAGAGTTAATTGCTGTCCTATACATCGTTGGACTTACAGAAGCACTGGATATTTCAAAGGAATCAACGGCGGTAAGAGAACTAATAATAACAGCACGGGAATTATCAGAACAACTAGGGTACTCCTGATAATATTAATAGTACATTTACGAAATTTGAAGTCAGTCCCCCGTTGTGCTAAGGATTTTTTTTCTTAGGACTGACCTTTAATTAATCATTGAATTCTTCAAAGATGTCTAACTAGATAGTTAAACGCCTTCCGAAACCATACAACCATTAAAAAAATAGCCTATTCCAATGAACTAGGCTATACACTGTATTTATTTTTCTCATAATTCTTTTAAATACCAAGCATCCATAACATTATGCACTGAACCATCTATTGGTTGATCAAGTTGTTGGAAGCCTAATTTACAGTAAAGGAGATTAGCTGTTTCGAGTTTCTTCATTGTTTCTAAATAACAATATGTATAATGTTACTTGGCGAAGTAGAGCATTATGTTCATCAGTTCCTTCGACAAACCCATACATTGAGCTTCAGGTGTAATATACGGTAAAAGTGACAGGGACCAACCAAAAATCTGTGGTCCTGCAGATTCTAGATATCCTTAACTAACCAATAATTCTAATTCTCGAATGACATTGGGATAAATTAACAAACGACTATTTAGAGGCCAAGGGGTCCGGTTCTCACTGTACCCCTTGACTTCTATTATTTGGATCACCAAGACCCTGCCCATAGATTCCTATGATTACATCTGCTCTTGTAATCTCTTCAATCCATTGTTCAAGCTTCGATCGATTTTCTTTTCGTTTCGGAAATTCATGACTGCTTCATTTACGGCTTGGTAGTTTTATTGAGTTCCCTCTCTTTCAGCATGTAGTTGACGGCAAAATCCTCGTCTATCCCGAATTGCACTGCTACGGAAACCGCATCGATATTCCACCTAGAATTTTGAATTCCCAGCCATAGTTCTCTTTTTGATGTTGAATCATGGTTTTGATTTTACGTTCACTGAACTCTCTGCTTGCATTTTCCATTCCACCGCCGTGGTAATCACAAAATGAATTTTTTCAGCTTGCTCTTCCTCTTTTGTTTCCTGGTTCCAGTAATGCCTTCCAACGCTCGAGTAATGCCCATTCTTTGACGTTGTCCCCTATAAATCAAGAAAATAAATCTGGTTTTTCTTTTAGTAAGTGATTTAGCAAGTCTGTCATTTTTACTGTGTCACATACTCTTACTGTTGCATCGCCATATTGTCCTTTGTACATAACTTGATTTTTTAGAAAAATATCTTCAACTCGATTGTATTTTTCAGAGGTATGACCAGTATGTCTTCTTTGCGGTATCGAAATTTCCGTTTTATCCGGTAATATGGTGTAAAGCATTTGGTGCTCATCGGTCAATCGACCTGGTATATCAAGCCATTCCTCGACTCCGTGTATATATGTACATCTTCGTAAATCGACTCCGATTAACAAGATGGCTGCCTTCTGATCGAGTAATTTCCCCCAACTCGATTTGCGTGCACAAGGTGTGTCGAATTGTTCATTTCCCGCAATAAATTCATGTGCTCCTTTTCCTAGTGCAGCTACCGAATGAGTTGGATGCCATGAGCGAACCACACCCGGACGTTTTCGAAACAATTCCGTTAATAACCCAACACAAGATGGTGAGTCATTGACATAAAATCGAGGCTTCTCCGCATTAATATACGACCATGTATGGGTGGGAAAAACCAAAAGACCATTTTTCATATATTCTGAAAGGGCATCAAGGACCGTATCCGCCCCACCCTCTACTTGTCCAATACTTTTCATTGATGAATGAACAAGTAATGTTCCATTTTCGTCGATTCCCAATTCTTTAAGGTGCTTAAATAAGTCTTGTTTATTGTACATCACATTCAACCTTTCAATCTTTAAATACACCAAAAGAATACCATATTAGGATTATTTGTCCATGTGCAGGATATAGAGATAGATTTCTTATATAAAAATTCTGAATTCATTACCCACACACATATGACCATATAACCAGCAAACAGAATCAATCCTGTCAGGGCAGAAATGTGACTTTTCTATATAATCCACTCTTAGTGAGTGATAGGTTTGATGAATAGGAAATTAACAACTGTTTTCAAGCATTCAAAAAATGATGCCAGGCACCTCCCAATTTCTCGGGTGATACTTGGGGAGTGGGGTCAGTCCCTCATCGCGTTAGAGTATCAACTCACTTGGGGACTGACTCTTTATTTCCTTTATGCAAGAAGAATTTGTTCGATTGCAACCGTTAACGGTGAAGAATTTAAAAGCTTTCTTTCAAGAATACTAATATAGGATAGTTCTAACCCTCTCAGGCCAGCAGGTTGCCCTTACGATAATTTCTGGTCCTTTCGCAGTCTTTTTAAAGCCTTTCCAAAATCCAGGTGCGAATCATCCTCCACCAAGGAAGTCCTCCTATAAATAGTGGGAATCAAATAAGGGGGATCATTTTTCTTCTTCTAAAATGTCAAAATTATACTTGCCTGATTTTTTCTCAAGAAACTGATGCTTTTTTGGCGGTTCCAGATATAAGAGGAGGGAACTAGCTTGAATCCCTCTTTCCTTAGAAAGTCGTTTTAATTGATTGGCTTTTTGTAGTTTACTATTAAATGAAGTTAATTTTGCATCGAAAAGCATGAAATGACCGTTGCTTAATTCTACCTCGGTCTTGTTGCCGATTGCTTTTGTCTTGACAATATGGTCGGGATTAAACCAGATGCAGTCTTGTTTTTGTGGAGATTTGCTCGGAAAAAGGCAAACGCTTTGATAGGGATTTACAATGATTGGACACATAACCGTCTTATTAAGAATGTATTTTGCTCCGGCTATTGCTCCTCGTAAATCAAAGCCAATGTATTTTAATGTATCGTCCAATAAATGTAGTGGCGGTCTGTCCACCAGTAGAGTCGTTTTTTCTACTATGATCCTGGAAAACAGCTTTCCATTTTGATCATATTCACCCATCACAAGGATCACTTTCTTATCAATAAAGAAATTTTTAATTATAATAATACTCCACTCCTTAATTAAAGAGATGTATGTGGTTACCCCATAAATCTATTAAACGCTAATTAGGACTTTTTTACTTCAGACTTTATCAAACAGGATTCGTCATAATTCAAGTGCATATTGACAAAGATGCGACATTTTTTTCTGAATCGCTTCCTTTCATGTCCTCCAAGGGCAATAAAATCCTTTATTCATTTAACTGCAACCAATCCCATTCTGCATCTATGCCATCTATAAAAGAATGGGATATAGGAGTTGTAGTCTCCATTGCAGATACCTGTTCCAAATAGTATTTCATGAATTTGTTGTTTAAGATGCCATAAAAGTAGGCGATCGTATTTTTTACGAGATTGGTCCTTTTTATTTTACCTATCAGTTGTCTAAAGGCTTGGATGGAGATGTCTAGTATATCTTCTGTGTCATTCGTACACTCAAAGCGAAAAGCAGTAATCTGCACCATATGCCAATATTCTTCAATGGTTTTTGCATCGCTGAAAAAGCATTTTACCAATTGGACAAAAGGGTGTGGTACTGTGCTGCTTACATAGGAATAATCTAATGTTGACGGTTCTTCGTAACGTTTATTTATCTTTTGATTATTAGTTTTAATAAGATTACTAGTTTTATATTGGTGGTTCATTTTTTCCTCTTTGGGTAGTTCATTCGATGGAAAACGATTAAACTGATATAAATTGCTAGACTGTGAACCGTTTTTCCTTTCTGTTTCGAAGACAGTAATAATCCCAAATTCCATTGCTTTCAAGATCATTCGTTTAAAGGTAGATCTTGAAATGCCGTTATCATCGTATTGTGCGTGAATGGATTTTAAGATGGTTCCGATTTTGGCATTGCAAACGCCGGGAACTTTGGCGGCAAATCGCACGAGCCTTTTTAATCCGACCAGCTCTCCCTTAGTAAAATCATACTTGTGTTCTAATAACCACATTTCGGTATGTTGATTAAATTCCTGAAGGGAACTAAATTGCGAGAACTGCTTAAATTCTTCCGTATTACCCGATTTTATACTCATGTTCAATAACGCCCTCTCATCACCAAGTTTAATGTTTTCCTTCGTGAGAACTTTATGTGAAGGCTCACGTCGGTACTTCTACAGTAACGGGATTGGCTGAGTAAATCGAACTGCACTATTCTACTTTTGAGGGCATTTTTAGCGCGAAACGTCAAAAAACGCCTTCAAAAATGATTTTTGAAGGCGTTTTTTGCATTTTGGGTAAATATTCAATTGAATTTATTTATATCGCTCATGACGAATCTCAATATAATCAGTCATTATACAGATGTAATGTTATACCGACATTAGAATTAACTAAAAATGAAAATTATGGTAATAGCAAATTTAAAAAAGAACCACAGGCACCAACCAGTTATTGGATGGTGCCTGTGGCACTTTTATTTTCTACACTCTAACTTACATACATGAGGATTGTATTGGCTTGTTTTCAAGTCCCTGGATTCGGTCCTGATGAGTATATACATTGAACCCCTTGCCACGGATAAACCCTACGGCTGTGATTCCAAGTTCCTCTGCCAAATTGATCGCGAGATTGGTTGGCGCAGATTTCGAAAGGATAATCCCGACTCCAATCTTCGCTGCCTTAAGTAAAACCTCAGATGAGATCCGGCCGCTAAAGGCGATGATCTTATCCTTTAATGGAATTCGATGAATCAAGCAGTACCCAAATAATTTATCTAGAGCATTATGTCGGCCAATATCGGTTCGTGAAATCACGACTCCATCAATTGAACATAATGCAGCATTATGAACACCACCCGTTTGTTGGAAATGGGAGGAACCATCCTGCATTTGCTTCATTAGCTTATGGCATTGTTCCGGTGTAATGGTAAACCTCGTCATAATCGTTTTCGCCGTTTTGACATCATTTTGAAAGTAGAATTGTCTTCCTTTGCCACAACAGGAACCAATAAATCGTTTCGAATGGAAATTCTTTTCCACTTTGTTCGGATTGACTAGGTCGACATAGGCAAATCCTGTTTCGGCATCAATGTGAAGGTTTTTAATATCTTGAAATGTACGGATCATTCCTTCGGAAGCCAGAAAACCAACGACTAATTCTTCTAACTCAGAGGGGGTGCATACCATCGTGGCAAATTCTTCCCCATTTAACATGATGGTTAAGGCTGATTCGACGGCGATATCATCCTCTTCCTCAATAAAGCTTTGTCCATTATATCTGACAATATTTTGAGAAGTAGTGATTTCCTTTGACACAGGCACTGTCGCTCCTTTCATTTGGAAAAATTAACTGACCTCTGTTTCCAGGTCTGGAATTGGTCTTTCTACATATTCTGTATCTTTTCTCGCATTGTAGCGTTCTGCTTTTTCCACATGGACCGTGATATTGTAGTCAGGAATACCCGCAAATTTCTCATAGCGTCCGCGCGGTAACAGGAAGTTTCCTTCTGGAAAATGGACTTCAATATTACCTGGTGCGATATCGACAAACTTGGCGCGTCCTTGGAAAACGCCAAAGCCATTGTAGACGACAATTCCTTCGCCTTCTGCAATACTTAATTTCTGCCCATCAACTGGACTCATTAACACATCATATCGTCCGGCTCCATTCAACGGATCGACTTCCTTATAGACCATAGAGTTAAATTGTTTACCTCGGCGTGAGGTCACAATAAATTGCTCAGGTTTTTTATTTAAATCGGGAATGTCGACTGGGATTAAACTGCCTCTGCCATCTGGTGTTGGGCAAATCCCGTCTTCGCATAGCCATGCTCCGCCCCATTGGAAGACATCTCCTTGATTTTTCAAATGTTGAATGCCGTCATAATCCTGGTTCCCTTTAGCGATTTCATCACGAATCGACTGTCCATCAGAGAAATCCACTAAGTGAGCGGTTTCTGGTTTTACACGTTTTGCTAAATCAATATAAATCTTCCACTCAGCACGGGCTTCTGCTATCGCATTTTTGTTCCCGGGAATTTCTGGGGAGAAATAGACCATCCGCTCTGTCGAGGTACTTGTTCCGCCACCTTCTTGCTCATAACGTGTTTTTGCAGGCAAGACAATGACTGCTTCCTTTGCATCAACTAACGTTGAAGTGTTTAAGATTATATCCTGGTGTACGCGAATATCAAGTTCAGATAATGCTTTTTCAATAAAGTCCGGATCTGGCATCGTTTCTAAGAAGTTTCCGCCCGATAAATAGTACAATTTCACTTTTCGGTCATGATCTTCTGGAAGGACAATGTTCTCAAGTGTAACACCGACAATATCACCCTGCCAGTTCGGAAGCTCAAAGTCCCATAGCTTTTCAATACGTTCCACATTTTTCGGATCCCATCCGCCGCCAGGAAGAACGAACGGGTCCGCCCCCATTTCTCCACTTCCCTGCACACTTGAATGTCCACGAAATGGCATAAGACCGGAATATTTACGTCCGAGGTGTCCACGTAAAAGGGCAAGATTGGCAACTTGAGATATATTATCTGTTGCAAAAGAGTGCATCGTTAGACCAAGTGCCCAAGCATAAACTGCATTCTTGCTGTTTGCCAATAGCTCCGCCAGCTCAATAATTCGTTCTCTCGTTACACCTGAGGATTCAACGATTTCTTGCCAGGATTGCTCTTGAACTTTTTTCTTAAGCTCGTCATAGCCATTCACATGCTTCTCTACGAACTCATGATTTATAGCAGAACCAAATGCTTTTTCTTCCATATCGAACCAGTGCTTCATAATTCCATGCATAAAGGCAATATCTCCACCAATGTTCACTTGATAGAAATCATCAGCCAATTTTGTTCCGAATATTGCAGACTCTGGATTTGATGGGATCCAATACTTATCCATTGCTGGTTCACGGTAAGGATTGACAACGATGATCTTGGTCCCTTTTTTCTTTGCTTCAAGCATGTATTTTGAAGATACAGGTGATGCGTTTGAGGCGACGCTTCCCCAGAACAATAATACATCTGTTCCGATCCAGTCGAGATAGTTAGACGTGGATGCACCGACGCCAATCGAACGCTTTAAACCGGTTTTACTTGGCGCATGACAAATACGTGATGCATTATCGATGTTATTGGTCCCTAAGAAACGTGCCACTTTCGCTGCTACATAGTAACTTTCATTTGTAATCCCGCGAGCTGTTAGATAAAAAGCATATTGCTTCGGATCTAATGTTTTCATCTTGGCTGCAATCATATCCATTGCATCATCCCATGTGATGCGGGAGAATTTCCGCTCTCCTTTTTTGCGAATCATTGGGTACGGGATTCGCCCAAGCTTACGAAGCTCTGTGCTATCATACTTTCTTAGTTCATCAATATCAGCATGGAGGATTTCTGGCTTAATGGCAGGCATCGTATTTAGCCTTAGAACATTTAAGCGAGTGGTACAAAGATGCGGTCCATCAAGTGTTTGATCATGTAATCCCGATACCCCAAGGGCACACCCGTCACATACTCCTTTTGTAATGATATTGGTGGCATACCCGATATTATCTTTATTATCCCAAGCAATTTTCATCGTATCGCGAATATGCTTTGGTTTGATTTTTCCGAGTCCAAAAGGAATTGGACTTACCCAATGTTTGGGAGCTGGTAGCTTTGATTTCTTCTGTGGTCCTGGATGTAGTGTTTTTCCCATTCTCATTTCCTCCTCTAGTCAAAAAAATCCATAAAAAAACCACCAAGGAGAGCCTAGTTAATAAAACAAGGCGGTTTACTCCATGGTGGTTAGTCTTTAACAGGTTCGCTGTCAAGTGCCAACGAGATATAGTTGGTTAGATTACAATTAAACTTTAAACTTTTCCTCAAGATCTTGGTCAAACACGAAGATTGACATTCCTTTGTCCTCTTCAATATCGATATCAACAAAGACACAAACAAAATTCGCACCAAGAAGCTCTTCCATTTCCTGAGGATGATTTTTCTTATAAATCTCTTTTACCATTTCGGTACGAGCCGAGCGCAGCATTTGTTTTCCATCTTCAGCCGTTGCAATAAATTTTTCGATTGGAGATAAATTTCCTTCTAACTCACAAATGGCCCAGTTCTTGCAGAAGGTTGTTCTCACTTGACTAGGACCTTTTCCCATATGGCGCTTTCTATAGGCGCGAACGATATTACTAAATTCTGCTTCATATTTATTCACTTACGTCATCTCGCTTGTATTCATAAGGTTTTCACTATGTTCATAGTGTTAATTCTATAAGTTTAGTCATTAAATTGCAAGAGAAGTTATCCTACCTTATTTTGTAATCCAGTCTGATTTTGGAGTTGATTTTTCTTTAGTTTGTTAATGTCTAAGCGGATCAACAACGAGATAATAAACGCAGCCACAAACAATCCAGAGAAGAACGTTAAGCTGCCAGAATAACTGCCGGTTGTGTCTTTAATCCATGCTGCAAATAATGGTCCAACAAGACCTGCCGCAGCCCACGCTGTTAAGATGTATCCGTGAATTGCCCCTAATTGCTTCGTTCCAAATAGGTCGCCAATATAAGCAGGAATGGATGCAAAACCTCCACCGTAGCAGGTATAAACTACAATCAGCAGTCCAATAAATAACCATTTAACCGATACATCAGGCAATACAAAGAAAATCACCATTTGCAAAATGAAAAATGTTGTATAGGTGGCTGGTCGTCCAATAATATCTGAAAAACTAGCCCAGCCAATTCTTCCTAACCCATTAAAAATTCCGATGGCTCCAACCAGTGCTGCTGCTTGTGCCATGTCAATTCCGATACTCTCCATTGCAAGCGGCTTGGCTACTGCTAAAATCGCAATACCACATGTAATGTTAATAAACAACATCAACCATAAATACCAGAAACGCTTCGTTTTAACCGCTTCATTCGCCATCAATTGTGATAAATCCATATTCGGCTTTGCTTTTCCACTGTTGATTTTGTCTTGATAGCCTTCCGGCAGCCATCCTTCCTCTGGCTTTTCCAGATATAAGGAAGAAAGAAGCATAATCACAAAATAGGAAAGACCAAGAATATAAAATGTATTGGCTACCCCCACCGCTTCAATCAACATATTCATAATCGGACTGCTGATTGCAGCTGCGAAGCCAAAGCCCATAATTGCAAGCCCAGTTGCTAAGCCTCTTCGGTCAGGGAACCATTTAATAAGTGTTGAAACAGGCGCAATATAACCTACACCTAGACCGATACCGCCTAGTACCCCGTAGAAAACATATAATAAGGTTCTTGATTCTAATGCTACAGCAAGACCTGATCCAGTGATACCCACTCCGAAGAAGATTGCAGCCAATAGCCCAGCTTTCCTTGGTCCGTATTTCTCTACAAAATGTCCTAGAAATGCTGCCGATAAACCTAAGAAAAGAATCGCAATACTGAAGGTCATGGCCACCTGTGAGTCGGACCAGCCAAACATTTCTTTAAGTGGTGCGGTAAAGTTACTCCATGCATACACAGAGCCGATGGAAATATGAATTCCAACAGCAGATAAAGCAATTAACCACCGATTTTTTTTCGTTTTCATTCTCTTTCATCTCCCCCTTAAAAATCATTTCTATAATAATTTGTGAACAAAAATAAAAAACCGTTGTAAGATTCCATGAGTTTTCTGAATGTTACAGAAAACTAGAAATCAATACAACGGTTCGCCTTTAACAGGAGCGCTGTTAAGTACCAACTGTTTATAAAAAGATAGGTTTCTAGATTTAACCGATTAACAGGATCGCTGTTTCGTATTAAATCTTCCATAATATTTATAATGAATATTATCTTTCACAAATTGTTCACAATTTCTTTTTCTTACTATATCATGGAAGCGAATTCAGTACAACCTTTTTTAAAAATTAGAATCCAAGGCAAAATTAAATTTTTGCTTTTCCTAGAAGTTATTTTGAGCTCTTTATCGCTCCCATTAACTTGAACCATAACTCATCCAACAACTTAAGAAGAAGTTAATTTAATAAATTCTTCCGCATCTTTCACACATAATTCCATTCCTTTTTCCCAGAATTCTTCAGAAGTAATATCTTCTCCTAAATGTTTCATTACTAAATCTTCCACCGTCATACTTCCTGAATCACGAAGTAAGGCTAAATAATCTTTCTCAAAATCTTTCCCCTTCTCCTTTGCCTTTGCATAAATGCCCAATGCAAATAAATACCCAAAAGTATATGGAAAATTATAAAAAGGCGATTGAGTAATATAATAGTGTGGCGTCCAAACCCAAGAATAAATGGAAGGTTGTTCTAGGGATTCAGCATATGCCTCATTTATTGATTCTTCCATTAATTGATTCAGTCGCTGGGCTGACACAATACCTTCTTTACGTTCCTTGTAAAATCTCTGCTCGAATAAGAACCTAGAATGAATATTCATAAAGTTCATTACACTGCGTTTTAGTTTTTCATCCAGTATAAATAATTTTTCCTCTTTCGAATTGGCCTTTTTCATAGCACCTTCAAAAATTATCATTTCAGAGAAGGTTGAAGCAGTTTCAGCAATACTTAATGGATAACGCTTATTCAACCCATTCACTGACTTCATGGCATGATTATGGAAAGCATGCCCCAGCTCATGCACAAGCGTTAACACATTTAAAAAAGTACCGCTAAATGTCATAAAAACTCTTGACTCACCTGTGAGTGGAAAACCAGCACAAAATGGAATAGCGGACTTATTTGGACGATCTTCCGCCTCTATCCAACCTTCATCGAAAGCTTGCTTAACGAATCCTTCTAATTCGGTTCCAAACTGACCAAAATGTTCCGTAATTAGTGCAGCAGCTTCATCGAATTTTATCTCTTGATTACTATTTGTAACGGGAGCCCAAAAGTTATAAGCCTTCATACTAGATTCGCCAATCAATTCCGCTTTTCGCTTCAAGTAATTTGAGAAAGGTTGTTTATATTTACTGATTACTGTCCACATCGTATTCAGTGTTTCTTCCTTCATTCTGTTCTTTTTCAAAGGATTTTCTATTGCACTTTTTATCCCGCGTTTGTTATTTACCTGTATACGAAAGCCAGCTAAATGATTGATTATCTTACTGAATAGCTCTTCTTTTTCTTGCCATATAGATTCTAATACATAATGAGCTTCCTTACGTACTTCTTCCTTAGGGTGCGACCGTAAGTTTATGGATTGTCCAACTGATAGATTTTCTTTCTTTCCATTTATATGAATATTTACGCTAATACTACTTATTAGATCATTATAGAAATGTCCCCAAGCATGGTACCCATCAACCATTAAATCAGAAATTAAATTTAGCTCCTGTTCTGACAAATTCAGATCAGCATTTTCACGCCATTCATTTAGAATAAATCTATATTCTTGTAATTTTTCAGATTCTAGTATACTTTCCCAAACATCTTCCTTTGTATATGTTAATAGCCTTTTTACTTTTGATAATTCTTTTTCAAAACGGGATTCTTTTTGAGCAACTTTTCCCCGTAAAATCGCAGCATCTTGGTCCTTTGGATTCTGTGCAAGGAGGCAAGTGATAAACGAAGTAGCTTGTGATAGGTACAGACGAATGTTTCCGATGTTCTCTAGTAAATGTACCAATTTGATTACTTCACTTGCTGAAAGAGGGGTAATAAGTGAATTAACACTATTTTCTAGTTCACGCACAAGATCTTCCAATCGATTAATATGATCTGAAAATTGACTTGATTTGCCTCCCCCCAAAAAAACATTATCCAAATTCCATACTCTCGGATAGCTCATTTTCTCCATTCGGTACCTCCCTTAATATGTATACCTCATACAAGACGAACGTACATTCCTATTATAACATATTTTAGAGGTGAAAAATTTCTTCAGTAAAAAGAGACACAGATTTTATAAATCAATGTCTCTTGAAGGTCCATCACTCGTGAAATGCCAATTTTTTGCCGTTGTCCCCTATAAATCAAGAAAATAAATCTGGTTTTTCTTTTAGTAAGTGATTTAGCAAGTCTGTCATTTTTACTGTGTCACATACTCTTACTGTTGCATCGCCAAATTGTCCTTTGTACATAACTTGATTTTTTAGAAAAATATCTTCAACTCGATTGTATTTTTCAGAGGTATGACCAGTATGTCTTCTTTGCGGTATCGAAATTTCCGTTTTATCCGGTAATATGGTGTAAAGCATTTGGTGCTCATCGGTCAATCGACCTGGTATATCAAGCCATTCCTCGACTCCGTGTATATATGTACATCTTCGTAAATCGACTCCGATTAACAAGATGGCTGCCTTCTGATCGAGTAATTTCCCCCAACTCGATTTGCGTGCACAAGGTGTGTCGAATTGTTCATTTCCCGAAATAAATTCATGTGCTCCTTTTCCTAGTGCAGCTACCGAATGAGTTGGATGCCATGAGCGAACAACACCCGGACGTTTTCGAAACAGTTCCGTTAATAACCCAACACAAGATGGTGAGTCATTGACATAAAATCGTGGATTCTCCGCATTAATATACGACCATGTATGGGTGGGAAAAACCAAAAGACCATTCTTCATATATTCTGAAAGTGCATCAAGGACAGTATCAGCCCCAACCTCTACTTGTCCAATACTTTTCATTGATGAATGAACAAGTAATGTTCCATTTTCTTCGATTCCCAATTCTTTAAGGTGCTTTAATAAGTCTTGTTTTTTGTACATCACATTCAACCTTTCAATCTTTAAATACACCAAAAGGATACCATATTAGGATTATTTGTCCATGTGCAGGATATAGAGATAGATTTTTATTTAAAAAATCTGAATTCATTACCCACACACATATGCCCATAATCAGCAAACAGAATCAATCCAGTCAGTGCAGAAATGTGCCTTTTCTATATAATCCACTCTTAGTGAGTGATAGGTTTGATTAATAGAAAATTAACAACTGTCTTCAAGCATTCAAAAAAGATGCCACGCATCTCCCAATTTCTTGGGTGATACCTGGCACTATCTTGCGTATTATACATCAAAGGACTGTTCAAGCACATGTCCATGATAGGTTATATTAATTAATGACCTAGTTTCGTAATGTTACCATTCTTTCTGGAAGAACTTCAGCTTTATCCCCTTGATACACTGCCTAATCAATTCCCCACCCACACTCGAAACTAAAATACTTTTTTACTTAAAAAGAGGGTTAGCTTACAATAACGGATTCTGTTTCCTGTTAGTCTTGATAGCATTTCTCATATTCGTCTTTCATTAACAAACTTTTACAAGCTAACCCACTTTCATGATAAATTTCTTTTCCGATTTCTAATTCGATACTTCTATTTGAAGTTGGATACTCAGGTTCATTATTTAGAATAGACAGGGTATCGTCATCCATCCATTCCATAGAGAAATTGCTATTTGCATCACCATAATAAACCGTCTTTACTTTATTTCCCTCAGTATTGTATGTGATTTCAACCCAAACATTAACTCCTCCAGCAGCACCTCCATATGGTTCAAATAAAGCATTTGCCGTATATTTTTCTGTGGGTGAAGATAAAGGTCCAGGTCCTTTTTGAGTATATTCTCTGTTGATAGCTTCAAAAGTAAAAAAATAGTTCCTATATATAAAGAGTCCAATAAATAGAATCACACTTGTCAAAGTAGCAAGTAGTAGTTTTTTAGGAAATGGTTTCTTTTTGGTAAAGAAGATTATTAGATTGATGATAAAAACGAGAAATAGCAGTATTGTAAATACGAATAGTAAGAATCCGATAATATTAATTAGAATAATTAGTGCCTCCTATGACATAAATTAACCTTTGTTCAAAACTGCCACAAAAACAAAAAACACCCCTTCTAGGATCAACACCTGGAAAGGGTACCAATTGTTATCTATTAAAGCACTAAGATAGGTTTTACTGTCGGAAAAGGACTCATTTGAAATAATATCATTCGAAATCACATAGGTTCCAAATAAATCTCCCTTTTTAATTTCAAAGTAATTGGTCCTTGGCATAATTGGACTTACTCTTCTCTTAACGTCATCCCGAATGATTTCTATCCACTGATTATTTTGTTTTTGCCTTCATGGTCCACAATAGTGGCACAGATGGTATTATCGCTTTTTATAATAATGAAAATATCTTTTTTGTGAAGTTCGCTAGGACTTACATGTGCCATAATTGGATCAGCGTATACAGCAGTAAATCCGCCAATGCATTCTACTTTTTGTCTGCTTATGAATTCCTTAATCATAACCTTCCTCCTAAACCAATAAAATTTTCTTTGTTTACTTCTTTGTATCATTCAACTATTCGTACGATTAAAATTGGAAAAAGTTTCAATAATAGGACTCTACTGTCTTGTTATCAAATAACCAAAAAGTAAGCCAC
Source organism: Neobacillus canaveralius (assembly GCF_047237705.1). Classification (NCBI taxonomy): domain Bacteria; kingdom Bacillati; phylum Bacillota; class Bacilli; order Caryophanales; family Bacillaceae; genus Neobacillus; species Neobacillus canaveralius. The sequence goes on from NZ_JBDFLL010000001.1 coordinate 3,390,884, forward strand.
TAGAACCGTCCCCATGGTCACACAGCAGTTGTTTCAGGCAAACGAGCCTATCATACCCACCTCTCCAAGTAAAGTCCTATGTTTGTGTACATTGAATACGATAAATAATAACTGTAGATAATGCTTCCACAAAGATAAATTTTAGACATTTTTAGTATCTTAAAATACGATGAAATAAAAAAATATACTGTAGATAACTGCACCGTTACTTTAAATATAATACTTCACATAATTCTAGTCGTAGTTCTTCCTGGTCTACTTAATTTCCTCTAAATCTGAAAAAAAAGACACATTCCTTATTAACAAATGTGCCTGATTGCTGAACATTGTTATTAAGGAGAAGCATCCCGATAGTACATTATATAGTTAATAGTTAGTATTAAAGCTACTTTACTCTTCTAGCTGCTTGCTGAATAGGATCCCATACACCATTATATGGTGGCGCGTACGCAAGATCTAAATCAAGCAGCTCGTCGGTTGTCATCGAATGGAATATTGCAGTTGCTAGAACATCGATTCGTTTGTCGATCCCATTTTCCCCAATAATTTGCCCACCAAGAACTTTATATGTTTCTTTATGATAGACAAGTTTCAAATTCATTTTTTTATTATTAGGATAATAACCAGCGATATCTGTTGAATTAATTGTTACTGAACCACATGGGATGTTCAGCATTTTTGCCTCTGTTTCTGTTATTCCTGTTCTCCCTAAAGTTAAATCAAAAAATTTTATGATTGAAGTGCCTACAACACCTTTAAATGTTTTATGTTTATTAACGATGTTTAATCCGGCGATTTGACCTTGCTTATTGGCATGTGTTCCCAATGGGATATGATCATCCATTTCTTTTACTCGATGATATTGTGTTGCACAATCTCCGGCAGCATAGATATCTTTAATACTTGTTTGCATATACGCATTTACTTGAATAGAACCATTAACACTTGTTTTGATTCCAGACCCTTCTAAAAATAATATATTGGGCCTTACACCTATAGCGACTAATACTAAATCTGTCTCATACTCCCCTTTATCAGTTTTCACATAATTAACATGCTCACTACCACGAAATGCTTCAACAGATTCACCCATTTTTAACACAATGTTATGTTTCAGAGATTCTTCATGGATAAGTTCTGCCATTTCTTTATCAAATATTTTTGCTAATTGCTCATTTCTTTCAATGATCGTTACCTTCTTGCCGAGCTCTACAAAACTTTCCGCCATTTCAAGTCCTATGTATCCGCCACCAATAACTGTCACATTTTTTATATCTTTCTCAAGATAATCCATGATTGTCTTTGCATCAGGAATTGTCTTTAATGTGAAAACACCTGGAAGTTTAACACCCTCCCAGTTTGGAATGACCGGGCCAACGCCAGTCGCAATAAGAAGGCGGTCATACGGAAAGCTAAACGTTTCACCATTACTATGGTTTATTCCACTTACCATTTTATTTTCCGTATCTACCTTTTGGACTTCATGATATACTCTTGCATCAATGCCATATTTCTCTTTAAAAGTAGACTGTGTACGTGCTATTAACTTATCTGTTGACTCAATTTTCCCACTGATCACATAAGGTAGGCCACATTGTCCGTACGAATACACTCCACCCTTTTCTAAAACAGTGATTTCATGTCCAGAACTGTTTCGTACAATTTGCATTGCAGCACTCATCCCTGCTGCATCTCCACCAATAATAAGTACTTTCATACTCATCCCTCCTTTCTATATTTTCCATTTGTTACTGATTTTTAAACATGAAGAAGGATTTATCCCCATATAGGATCACATATTCTACATTGTTCCATTAAATACTAATGACGATAGATTAATATAAACTATTAACTGACTGAAATTATATCTTTCCACGAATCATCAAAATAATTTATAATATTCCTCTTTACATTTTCGTTCTCAATTGGAACAATAGTTGTGGATTTATTCAACCTTCTTCCATGGACTACTGATAATTTCCTCCTTGAAAAACAAATTTTTTTATTAGGAAAAATTTAAATATATAAAAGCACTAAGGGACGCCCATTATTCATTTATATCTAATCCAGATAAATCTAATGAAAGTTCATCTATCACTAAAAATACACAACCGAAAACAGTTCTGTAATCGATGAAGTCCCCTTTAACTTCAACATTCACCTCAATAATATTTCTTTTATTATGTATGTGTTTTTCTTCAAATAGATTAAACTTAATACTTGAAACAGATACACTAATTTCCTCTAAGGATTTTTTTAGCTCTCTTTCAAATATTGAATTATTAAAGTTTTCCCTGAAGAAACAACGAATAGTAAATTTCATCTCAAAACCTCCTTCTTCTTCTTATCATTTGCCAAATCTTCCTTACTCAACCTTTTTTTGAATACGGTATAATTAAGGACCTGGGTGGGGATAAGGGTGCAATAATAAATTTTCGAATGATTGCAAGTGCTTCATGGTCTACATAGAAGACTAAAGATAAAATGAAATCATAAATAAGAGCCTCCAGTTAGGTGACCCTTATTTGATTGGTGAAATCTTCAGATAATTATAAAATTGATAATAATAATTTGAATTTCTCATAAAAGATGAACTTGTTATTAAACTTACCTCCCCGTTACATAAAAATGCCTTGCTTCTATAATGAAACAAAGCATCATAAGTTTAAGTATTTCTCACCATCCTTTTTGTTACTTAGATTAATCTGTGTTAACGGTACCGCTCTTCTTTAAATGGATTTGCTGTCATCGAATAGCCCCGCTCTTCCCAAAAACCAGCCTCGTCTACATTCATCAATTCAATCCCTGACACCCACTTCGAGCCTTTCCATAGATAAAATACTTCTGGCGGAATAAACCTTAGTGGATAACCATGTTTTGGATCAATATCCTGCCAATCATGATTTTTATCCTTCCAACGGTATACAAACAAAGAATCGTCCCCTAATAAAGGCTCGAGTGGCAGGTTTGCAGAATAACCAAATCTGTCCCCATTGTAGTAACCGTATATTTTAATGTATTTGACACCCTCATTAATTTCAACAAATTTCAATAACTCTCTAAGTGCAATTCCTTCAAAAGTTGTATCAAATTTAGACCAGGTGGTAACACAATGCATGTTAACGTTTGAAATGGTCTTTGGAAGCTCCATGATTTCCTTATAGGATAAGAACTTTTCTTCTTTTACCTCACCAAAAATTCTGAAATTCCATATGATTTCATCAAACTTGGGAACATCACCTGCATGCAGTATTGGCCATTTTTCTGTTTCGAATTGGCCAGGTGGAAGCTGATTTTCCATCGTACACCATCCCTTTTTCCTCTTATACGTTGGTTAAATCTCAGTGCTTTGTATAGTATGCTACAAAATAATGTAAGCAAACCACAGACAAATCTCTTGGAAGTCAGCATATCCTCTGATTATAATCAATTGGACCTTTAAATGGGCGGTATTTAATTCCGAAACCAAAAAATTAATCACGATGGACATAAACGAGTAATCCAAAAAAATCAAAGAGTATCGGTTGATACTTTCAACCTGTCGAGAAAACCCTATTATTAAATAGTGAAATGTTTTAGGATGTTAAAGCAATGAAATAGATATTCTTGGAATAAGCAACAGACTTTTATTGCTTAAAATCATCGTATTGTGAATACACACTCTTTGTGTTTTTGTTGTGTTTTTCGTGCCTTGGTCGAATTATAATTTTATTCTCAAACTAGAATTGCATTAATCAATTCAAGGAGGAAAAACTATTTAATAAAGGAGGATAATTAATGAAATACAAAGCAGAGAAAACGATTGAAATTTCATCCTGGTTAATTGTGTCACTATTATTAATAAAATTGACACCAAAAAATAAAATTCGTGAAACAATAGTTATATTTTTATTTAAACAAGCACTAACATGGATTTTTGGATTACTAGTGGTACAAAAAAACTTAATTTCCTATCCATATCGATTATTTTTCAAAAAGGCAAATAAAGCTAATTTTTCATTCGAATACTTTATATATCCTGGACTGTGTGCTTTATTTAGTTTGTACTACCCAAAAAATAAATCTAACCTTTTAAAAACCCTACATTACTTTATTAGTACTTCAGTAATAGTCATCTTTGAAATTATTGCAGTGAAATATACAAAATTAATTAAATATAAAAAATGGACTTGGTATTGGAGCTTTATAACAATTTGGATAACAGATTACTTATCACAAGCTTTTAACAATTGGTTTTTTAAAACTAAATTTCATGAATAAAAAGGGATAGGTAGACTGCCTCTTTTTGTATTAATTTAAATACACGATAAGAGTCAAAAACGACATTAGTCTAGTTGAACTAAACCAGCTAATAGGTCTTCCTTATAAAACAGTTCACATAAACGAAAAGCATCAATTTCATCCGTTTTTACTCGTAAACCTGACTTTTTAGCGTTATATGAAAGTAACGAATTAACCAAAATATATAAGAAATTCTGCTTATCTAAAACTGAATTACAGGTGTGTGGTTATGCCCTATGGATTCTAAATATACTGTCGGCTTAACCTTAGCCTCCCTTTCCACCCCCCTCTAAAAAATGAAGTAAAGTAGTCAATTCCTCAGTAGTATGTGATACCAGTAACCCCTATTCCATCTTGAAGTGTCATAGCTTCGCTTGTTATACGAGATCTACGTCCCAACCAGCCTCAAACATGTTTCTACAAGTAGGGGGCGGACAGTTTAGTTGACTGGATCAATGCCCCACGCACCCGTACGTCCTACACTGCCTACAGATATAATAGAATCTATTAAAAAAGGTCACAGTAGAAACTGGTTAACCTTATAATACGATTGCACCCCTTAGTTCAATAAGATTTACGACAATATATCCCACAAACTTACAAATTTGCCACAAACACATCAAACAAATAGTCCTTTATTCATGGTATTATAGTCCCTGCCAAGAAGCCGTCGAAGAAGTAGCCCTAACAGTAGAGAAGAATTTCGAGTAAGAAGTAGATAGCGAAATTAATCTTGAGGACTTAAACGAAAACTTCCATGACGAGTTCGACATTGAAGTTGAGACAGTACGAGTTACAAGCGAAATGACTATTTAAGAGCTTTGGGCTATTGGTAAAGAATTAGGATTTAAAGGTTGCACAAGATGGGCGAAGAAAAAATTAATCGAAGAAATCAACAAAGCTGCTTAATCTTATATGGGGTTGAACCCTTCGGGGTGTAAAAACAATTTGAGGAGGAAAACTAAATGAAAAAATTAGTAATAGGAATCGTATTAACAGGAAGCTTATTAATCAGTGGTTCATTAACACAGGCGGAAGGAACAGTAAAGACTCCAAAACTAGAGGGCAATAACGGTAATCATTACGGACAGATAAAGCACCAAGAAATCGTACCAGTACCAGTAGAATTAACATTCGTAGAAAAAATGCAAGCGAAAGCACTAGAATTAGAATTAACACCAGATGTTATGGTTGTAGCTGACCATGTATTAAGGTTTGATAATCCAAAATCTGAAGATTGGTCGAAGATAAAAATACTAGTAGATTACGCAGTTTCATTAGGTAAACAAGTTACTTTCGAAGATAACTGGGGCAGTAGTTCAACGGGTGGTTATGTTATTTACTACTTCGGATGGGATGGCAGTCCAGTAAGATAAAAAGAGGAGCTGAAGAGCTCCTTTCTTCTTTTGCTTTTCGGCTGGATCCAGCCTTAACGTCTATAATTTCTTAAAGTAATCCTGTTCCTTTTCATCTAATTTCTCATTTAAATACTCTTCCTCCACCTCCACCTCTTCTATTACAACCATATGGAAGTCCTTGTAGAGTACAGTTATTTTCTAGCATATATTTAAAAATCTTACATGCTTTAAAACTACCTTCATAAAAGGAACTAGATTTTGAAAAGAAATAATTATAATACTCATCATAAGAAAGCCTATTTAAAGCAATAATTTCAGAAAAATGCTTTTTATATCTTTTTTGTATGTCTTTTGCTTGTCCTATATAAATCGGAACATGGTTTCAGAAGTGAAATTGTCTCTGTAAATCATATAAATACCTGAATAATTATGTTTTGTTTCTGGGGTAACTTCCCTATTATCTTCTTCTCCACTGTCATGGATTGTATTTTTATTATGAGTATCACGTTCTTGTTCAGCATTTCTAATTGGAGTTCCGGTTGAAATATTAATCCAACAAGCACCTTCCCAAGGTACCTTGGGGACGGTTCTCACGGTTCTTTTCCTGTTGATTGTTTCAAAACCTTTTTCAGGACTAATCCAATAACTGAGAGCTTACCTACCATATTATCCAAAGAGACAAAAGCCATCGGAACCGTCCCCACGGTTCTTCTCTTACATTTTTCTAATTAACCGATAGCCTTTCAGCAGTCTCAATCTTAATTGCTTTTTCTTGTGCTTCAATACATAACGATGCAGCCTTAAATGCATGTTCTTGTGTCATGGCATTTTCCGTTCCATTCAAGCAATCTAAGATAAATTCTCCAAAGAAAGGACAGCCAACCTTTCCTGATAGCTGATATTGTTTTTCACCATGATGATTTACCAAATATAAATGGTCTCCTTGATTTTCCCTGGCAATATCAATGTACTTTCTTATCTCGATGTATCCATCTGTTCCTAGAATAAATACACGACCGTCCCCCCATGTACCAAGCCCATCTGGTGTGAACCAATCCACACGAAAGAAAAACGTAGCTCCATTGTCGGCAACAAGTGTGGCATCCCCGTAATCCTCAAATTTCGGATATTTTTTGAAGTTGTAATTCGCTACTTTACTATGCAAAACTTTTGCATCTTTTGCACCGGTATAATGTAGAAATTGTTCAACCTGATGACTTCCGATGTCACACAAAATACCACCATAATACTTTGGATCAAAGAACCAATCTGGTCTGCTATCAGGATTTGCACGGTGCGGCCCCATTCCAGTCACTTGAATAACCCGGCCAATGGCTCCTTCTTCAATTAATTGTCCAGCAAAGACCGCACTCTCCACATGGAGACGTTCGCTATAATAAATTCCCCATTTCAACCCGGTTTCTGTTGTTTTCTTCTTTGCTTGTTCTATTTGATTCAAGTTTGTAAACCCTGGCTTATCAACGAAAAAATGCTTACCTGCATCAAGGACTCTTAATCCTAGTTCACAACGGTCTACAGGAATATTGGCTGCAGCAATTAGCTTGATGGAAGGATTTTTTAAGATCTCTTCTTCTGATTCAGCAGGGATTACATTCGGATAAGTATTGCAAAATCTTTCAAGCTTTTTTGGATCGGGATCATACACTGCAACAAGTTCGCCGCCAGCTTCTATTAATCCATTACACATTCCATAGATATGACCATGATCTAATCCAATTGCAGCAAAAGGGAATTCTCCTTTCTCTACAACATGATTTACCAGTCCTTTTGGTGCGTAGTTCATTCCATCTTGTTTTTCCACGTAAAAAACTCCATTCATTAAATGACTTGATTGTTCTTTAGCTTTATTTACAAATCTATACTTCAGGATTCTATCTCAATCCCTGTACACATCTATTTTAGTAATCTATTTCTATGCCATTATGATAGATTTTTCTTTGGTTATATTCCATTTCAATGGTTCACCACGTAGATAACGTCCAAGCTCTTGTGCCATGTATTTACCCATTCTCTGACATTCAGCTGACATGGACCCAGCGATATGCGGAGTCAATATGACATTTTCTAATAAGTATAATGGTGAGTCCTTTACTGGCGGTTCTGGGTATGTTACATCTAAAATCGCATAGAGATCTTGACGCTGCTGCAGTGTTTCAATCATCTCCTGCTCCCGTATAACAGCACCTCTTGATGTATTGATAAGTGTCGCATTCGGTTTCATGGAAGAAATATGGTCACCGGTAATGAAGCCTTCCGTTTCTTTAATCCAAGGAGTATGCAAGGAAACGACATCTGCTCTTCGAAACACATCCTCTAATGAACACATTTCAACATTTAGAGCTTTGACTTCCATTTCGGAAACCAAAGGATCATATGCGATGACTTTACAATCAAACTGCTTTAACATCTCAGCGACTTTCCGGCCAATCATTCCTAAGGACACAAGCCCAACAGTCGATCCATAGCCACCTGGAACATTTTCTCTAGCTGGAAAAGCAGCTTTCTTATTTACTTGATGGAAAAAGTACCAGCCCCGTTTCAATGAAAAGAGAATTTGAGATAACGTAAATTCCACAACAGGTACAGCATTTGCTTCATACGCACTTGTTATGACGATATTTTTATCCCAAAACTCATCTGTTACAATTGTCTTAATAGATCCTGCACCATAAAATACAGCTTTCAAATTAGGAGCTAAGTCTAGAAATGATTGATCCATTACTGGACAACCCCATCCAGAAAATATAATATCCGCAGCAGACAAAATGGAAGGATTTTCTTTGATGGATACCTTTGTTTGTGGTTCTGCATAGATGTGTACATGTTTGTTAATTTCTTTATATGCCTTTCCGTATATGAGATCAAAATTATCTAGTAAGTAAATCCCTCGAAGCATGCTTTCCCTTCTTTCCTATAAGATACTACTATGCAATACGAAACTGCTCTTTTAAATAAAGTAGTGATTGTTTAACCTCTGTTTCAAAGTCATTCCACTTACATTCGATTGAAATCCGTCCCTTATAACTAGATTGCTGCACCAAGTTAACAAAGTCCGAATAGGGGTAATTTCCTGTACCAGGTGAGAACCTGCCAGAATCTGCAACGTGGATATGTTTAATAAAATCTTTATGTTCGTAAATATGGGTCAGAGGCTCACGATCCTCATCCATATGGTAAAAATCTGCCAAAGCCTTAATGGATTTACGGTTTACTTTTTTAGCAAATTGTGCTGCTTCTGGAACACTGTTAATAATATTTGATTCCTTTCGGTTAAGAGGCTCAATGACAATGGTCAAATCAAGTGGATCCGCAACGTCAGCTGCCAGATGCAAAAACTGGACAACTTGTTCTTCACCTTTCACCCTTGAAAAACCATCTGGCAATGATCTAGCACCACCGCTTCCAAACACAATGGTGTCAGCACCTATTCGTTTTACTCGTTCTAAGGCAGAGGACAAATAATTTTTTATCCGTTCGGTATTAACCTGTTCGCCGACAATTTTTAAATCTCTGGGAAGAAGAATATTACAGGCTTCAACCGGAATGGGCGATTCTTCATAGGTTCTTAGGATGGATTTAAACTCCGCTTCGCTTGCTTCAGGTTGCAATGAAACAACCGTACATTCGATAAAATCATAACCTGCTTGATAGAGAATTGATGCTTTATCTATACCTGCACAACAACCTAGTTTCATATAACTCCCACCTTATTTAAGAATATCTTTCATAAAAGAACTATATTGTTTAAATGCAATTTCAGGTTCTTCTATCTCCGGACACCATTTTTTTTCCCATTCTAAAGTGCAATAGCCTTCGTATCCATTATTCATTAAAAGAGTGTATATTTCTTTTAAGGGGACATCACCCTCCCCAAGAAGACAAAGCTGGTACCCTCTTTGTGTACCTTCTTTTACATAAGAATCCTTCCAGTGTGTATATTTAACCCAGTCTCCAAGTGTCTCCCAAGTGAAGACAGGTTCTTCTCCTAGCGTTCGATATGGATGATGCACATCCCATAAGACAAAAAAATGGGAGGAGTGAATTCTTTTAAAAATTTCTTTCATATATTTGCTGTTGGTCCAATCATCATGTGTTTCAAAAAGGAGATGAACGTCGTACTCTTCCGCAATTTTGAGATATTCTAAGACGTTTCGTTCTACAATTGAAATAGCTTCTTCTCTGCTTGTATCCCCAATGGAGCCGCCAAATACCCGAATGTATGGAGTGTGAAATTCTTGACAAAGCGCCGCATAATTCTTTAATTCTTCTCGATAATTTTCAAATTCTTCTTTTGAGTTTGTAAACAGCCTTACCGAGCTTGAAAAACAGGGAACTTCTATCGATGCTTCTACAAATCTGCGAACAGTCTCCTGTACGTTACTTGAGAACTCAGGAAATTTAAATAGATCCAATTCACCAAGGTAACCTCGGAAATCAACTCCATCATAGCCATTTTCCACTGCATTTGAGATGATTTTATCTAAATCCCAATTGGGACAACCTAATGTCGTAAAAGCCAATTTCATCCTTTAACTCCTTCCAACTAAACGATCAAATTTACTGACGCCCATCATCTCTAGTAAAGTATTCTCCTCAATAAATTCCTCATCTTGATAGAGATGAACCATATAGTGAGAAACGGTTTGCTTTGTATGATAGGATGCACTAGTCAATAATCCATTACGGTATCGCACAACCTGTGGTCCCATTTTTATGCCAGTAAAAGGCTTATCATCAAGTACTTTAATACAAACCTTATTTCCTTTGTAATCAACGTCAATCCTGTTTTCTGTACAGCTAATTTTAGTACTGGTTTCGCCATCAGATAAAAACAGAGGAAATTCCTGTACCACCGTTTCTATCTCACCTATAATAGAGTCTTGCACAAGAAGGATTTCCGGTGTAACTGTAAGCGTTTGCTCAATCAAGAAAGCCCCATTCATAGGTCCTCTAAAAACTAGTTTCACCTCGACTTTTTTTCGGTCACAGGATATTACAGAGACTTCCAGATTGGGAGATTCTTTTGATGTCATCTCAGTTAATCGTGTCATCACATTGTTTACATTGATCCACGCTGGAGCAAATGATAGAGCTCTATTACTTGTTAATGGTGTTCCATCTGATGGACCAATGGTCGGCCATACATTTTTTCGCTGGATACGGACAATTCCTGTAGGAGTGTAGTTTTTATCCCCTTTTGTCTGATACTCAATATAATGTCCACCTGCATTAATAATCAATTTGTGGAAATACGGTTCCATCCAAAGATAGAATCCCCCTGTTTGTGCTGGACATGGAAGTTCTCCAATTTCATCGTCAGCCTGTTCGAATGCCAGCGCTAAAAAATACGCGGCAAGCAAATTGTATTGAGAATGATAGGTGTAGGTTTCGTAACCAGTACGAGTCATTGGGTCAGCATAATTTCTGACCACATTCAGCTCGCCTGTTGGCCTCTTCCATCTTTTGATTGATTCAAGCGATAACCGTGCTCCCCGTTTAAAGGCCGCTGCCATTATAAAATCTCCACTATTGGCATATTCATTTGCTGCCACTTCAAACTGAAAAGCTTGTTGGGCTTCATTCCATTGATGCTGGGAGCTTCGGCCCCCTGTTGGCATTTCGCCTGTTGGACTTTGCATAAACAGTGACGTTAAGTCTCCACGCTTACAGCATTCTACCAATCTCTCTTTGTGCCTGCCGTTATAGCCTGCAAGCAACATTAATCGAAAATAGTTTCGTGTAAACATGGCATATGCCATTGGACCATTTGGATCTACATAGAGACCATATTCTGTTAAAAGCTCCATTTGGGGGCCTAATTCCTGATCAATTTCTTCTAAATCCATTGGATTTCCAAGCCCATGTGCTCCCCGCAAGTATTCTCCTGCAAGTGCCACCACTTTCCAATTGTTAATGGTTTTTCGATATAAACTTGCAGGATTCATTCTAGAAAATGACATTTCCCATTGTTTGGCTTTTGTGTCAGATACATAAGGTTTCAGTTTCATATAAGCAAAAGTGACCATGGTGGTATAAAAATTACTATGATCGTCTGCACAATTCTCTTCTACCATTTGTTTAAGCGAAGAATCTAACGCTTTACAAGCACTTACTAACATCCAATTTTCCTTTTGCTGCGTATAAAGAAGTGCTGAGCTAGCAGCAAAAGCTGGGGTAGAATATTGTGTCTCACGATGCATACAAGGGTCGATAATTCGACCTTCGTCATCCATACAGGTATAAAAATAATGAACAAGAGGTTGAATGATGTCTAGATATGAGCTTTTTTTGTACTGTGAATCACGTATTTGTGATTCATCAAATTGTTCAACATACTTCGATACTGCCGCTTCAAGCGGAAATGGTTTTTCTAACAAGGCTTTTCTCCTCTCAAATCGTAAGAAGAAAGCAGAATATAGGGGATATTCTGCTTTTCAAGTGTTATTTAGCTAATCCTTTAATGTGTTCCTTGAATATTAAGTGTTCTATCAGCAACGATTTCCTTTTTGAATGTAGAAGTTTTTATTCTCTCTTGCAATTTTGAATAGAAGAGATCTTCATTTATCGGAAGGTCTACCCAATCGTCTGTCCAGGCAGATAAATGCATAGCATTCGAAATTTCTAGCCCTTTGATTCCTTCTACGCCTGGCCCTAATAATTCTGTGCCATGAAGAATCGCATTCACCCAGTTGGTGGTAATTCCTTTATGCTGTGTTGCTACTCCTTTAATTGGGATATCAATTTTCCAGCATTCTGGTTCTCCAAATCCACCTTTATATTCTCTGTTAAATTCCCTTTCGGATTGTCTTAATCTCCAAAATGTCAATTTTCCATCTTCGACTACCAATTTTCCACGATCCCCGGATATTTCGTAGCGATTGGTTCCAGGAGCATCACCTGTTGAAGTAACGAATACACCTGTTGCACCATTTTCGTATTCAACATAAGCCGTTACGTCATCTTCTACTTCAATATTATGAAACTTACCAAACCCGCAAAAAGCCCGAACTCGTTTCGGCATTAAGCCGCTTGTCCATTGCCATAAATCAAGCTGGTGCGGATCTTGATTTGCGAGGACCCCGCCGCCTTCACCTGCCCATGTTGCTCTCCAACCGCCTGAATCATAATAGCTTTGAGAGCGATACCAATCTGTTATAATCCAATTGGTTCGTTTGATTTCCCCTAATTCTCCGCTTAGCACAAGATCTCTTAGCTTTTGATATAAAGGATTGGTTCGTTGGTTAAACATAATTCCAAAAACCTTTCCACTTTTTTTAGCCACCTCATTCAATTCACGAACGTTTTTGGTAAAAACACCAACCGGCTTTTCTACCAAAACATGTAGACCTTTTTGAAGGGCTTTTATCGCTAAAGGCGGATGATCATAATGCGGGGTTGCTACAATCACCGCATCAATATCACCGAATTCGAAAAAGCTTTCCGTATTGTCAAACAATTGTATATTTTCACCTAATGTTTCTTTTGCCCATTTTAATCTCTCGGGGTTCTGATCACATACAGCTGTTAATACTGCCCCTGGTACTTCACCATTATTAAGATAGAGTGAATGGGAACTTCCCATATTGCCAATACCGATAATTCCTATTTTGACTTTCTCCAAATTTTCCCTCTCCTTATTTCATAATTGGTTTAAGCGCTTCCGCTTTGTTTTATTGAAATTGCTTTGCAAGTACTTTTAGGTTTTCTAAACTTGTTTGAAGACTATCCATTGGGTTACCAGGACAGATATCTTGTTCCACTGCATACCATTCAACTCCTGATTTTTCACACCAATCTAGGATTGGAGCAAAATCAATCAAGCCGGTTCCAACTTCCGCAAAGGTTTTTCTTTCATCCTTTGTCATGTCTTTTAAATGGATAATAGGCATTCTTTGTGCATAGGCTTGTAGAAATTGCAGTGGATCTCTTCCGCCTTTTTTGACCCAAAACACGTCAATTTCAGCCAAAATTTTATTCTCTGCTGTTGGTTCTAACAAGTATTCTAAAGAAGATTTCCCTTCTATTTCAGTGTCAAATTCAAACGCATGGTTATGATAGCTAATCCGATATCCAGGTGCTTTCTCAGCCACTTCATTTAAGAGGGTCTTTACTTTTTGATAACCTTCTCTGTTTCTTAAATTCTCAGGAAGGAATGGACAAACAATATCTTTTGTTTGATATAAGCCGACTTCATCTAGAAGATTGTCAAGATCGTTTTCCAGCCGGTCAATGGATATATGTATCCCGGCCGTACCAAGTTGATTTTCCTTTAGAGCTGCTGCGACTTCTTCTGGATCATAGCCTGGCGGTAACGCCGACAACTGAACTCCGGCCCAGCCCATTTCCTTCAATTCTTTAAAAACTGGTACAATTCCCCTTTTTAATTCTTCTCGTAGCGTATACAATTGGGCTGCAAACTTATTTCTCATATCACTAGCTCCTTTTCTTTTACAGTGTAATAGCTTACTGTCTATACTAAACGGAATATTCAGAATAGACTTGGTTAAGGTTGTTTAATATAGGGAGTTTTTTTACCCCTATTGCTATTTTAAGAGGATTATTCGTACTCAATGATTAAACATGATCTAAATAGCGGGACTTCATTACTTTATTTATGGTCAGCTATCCTCAACTATTTTTTTGCCTACAGCTGATTCCACTTTCCTCGTTTTATATACTAGCTTCTAAGCTTTGCATCTTGACTTCTCTTTTTAGTTCAGATGATTTAACAATACTGTCAATCATTTTCATTGACGGAAGGGCATCTTTGACGTGGACATACTCGTCCGTATTCTCTACAATACACTCATAGAATTTATTAATTAATTTCATATGACTTGCACCGTAATAGAATTTTGAGCCTGGCATCTTGGTGTCTTCGATCAATTCTACTTTTTTACCTTCTTCATCTAGCTTCGTTAGAATACTATCCTTAATGGTGAATTTCTGTTTCTCAAAAACTACCTGAAGCTCGACACTGGAATTATTTGCATTGGCAATGGTCGCAAAAAAGAATCCTTTCACCCCATTTTCAAATTGAATAGACGCTGTGGCAGTATCTTCGATTTCTACCCCATAATCTAGAAGCTGATCGACGGACCCTCGAATGGATTTAATCTCGCCGCCAAGCAGCTGCATTTGATCCAACGTATGAATGGATTGGTTGATCATCACTCCACCACCTGCAAATTCCAATTTCCCTCGCCATGGTTTATTGTCATAATAAGATTTTGGTCTAGCCCATGTAACTACACCCTTGATTCCCATCACCTTTCCATTTTGTCCGCTTTCAACTATTTTCTGCAGCACTTCAAAGGTCTCATTGAAACGATTTTGGAAGCAAACACATATTTTACAATCGTTATACTTTTCCTCTAGTTTGACGAGGGCATATCCTTCCTCAGAATTCAATGCCAGCGGCTTTTCCTGAAATACGTTAACACCCTTTTCAACACACGCTTTTGTTACGGGATAATGAAGATAGTGCGGCAAACAAATATGTACGCAATCCAACACTTCTTTTTCCAGCATATCTTGAAAATCAGTATAAAAGTTCACACCTGGCACGATATCTTTCCTTGTTTCATCGATATCACAAACTGCCACCAACTCTGCACGCGTATTTCCCTTTATAGCGGATAGATGAACGCTCGAAACATCTCCAAGTCCAATCACGGCAACCTTTAGCATAGGACACACTCCCTTATCCTTTTCGTATTTTACAGAGTATACTTTCTATCTATGAAAAGAATGAACAACCATTATGAAAAGAAGTAACTGTATACTATTTCTCTACAGTTACTTCTTTTCATTGCTACCGCTCTAGCAATCTGCTAGTTTATCATCTGGTATACTTCTCAACTTTAATGCCCCAAAGATTAACGGTTTTCAACCCATTCCGTACTCTCTTTTTGAGCTTTTTTAAGTGCGTCTTCCGCACTTCTATTTCCAGTTAATGCAGCCTCAATTTCAGAGGTTAAGATAAAACGTGGCTGTGAAGATCCCCATGGGTATCTAGGAGTCATCGGTGTTTCCATTGCGTTAAATACTGGAAGCATTAATGGCATTTCTTTCACACTATCCCATTCAGTTGCGGATTTCACTGCTGGGATTGCTCCATATTCTTCAAAAACATATTTTTGGACGAAATCGCTCGTAGCAAATTTTAACCATTCCCATGCCAATTCTTTATTTTTACTATTTTTCGCAATGGTAATCGGACTACCTGCAAATAATCCTCCACGACCTTCATCATTTTTAAACTCATTAACAATCCCGATTCGGTCTCCAAGTCCTTGGGCATAAGCTGGTTTAACGGTATCCCCAGGGCCTTGGTTTAACATAATGGCAATATTGTTATCCTTAGACAACCATTTTTCATTCCCTTGGTTACTAACGATTCCCTTTGGTGCATATTTTTGCATTTCCAGCAGCCAATTTAACCCATTGAGCATTTCTGGTGAATCAAAGCTAAACTTAACTTCATCCCATGCAAAACCTGTTCCCCATGTACCGTTTTGTCCTTCAGCAAGATCCACAAGTGTGAAAGCAGAAGACCAATCCCCACGGAACCAAATTCCATAGTTTTGTTCACCCGTTTTTGGATTCTTTCCTGTCATTTGTTTTGCTTTTTCTGCAATTTCTTCCATTGTTGGGTTTTTAGATGGATATTCTGCGCCCCAGTCGTCAAATAACTTCTTATCGTAAGCAATAAAACGAGTATCGCCCAAAAACGGAAGTCCAAAAATATCTAATTCCTTACTGTCTGGTCCCAAAGCCTTCCAACCATCAACTTGGTTATCAATGAAGATATCTAGACTGAATTCTTTGTCTTTTTCAATCCACGGCTGTAATGGTTCTAGTACACCTTGTGGAGCAAAGTCTGCGACACCAGGCATTTGGTACACGTCGGCTTCACCAGAAGTGATCATCGCCTGCGTTTTCTCTGTATATCCTTCCCATGGCATTAAAACAAAATCAACAGTTGCTCCAGGATGCTGCTTTTCGAACTCCTTTTTTATTACTTTCATGCCTTTTGCTGTCTCACCAGAAACGGGATCTGTCTTGTCATCCATCGCAAAGTCACCAATCATCTGGACCTTAATCTTTTGTCCTGCCCATTTTCCTTCTGTTTTACTGGTTGAAGAAGAACTATTTGATTTCGGAACACAGCCCACAAGTGCAAAACTTACTAACAACATAATCGTAAAAAATAAAATGGTTGCCTTCTTGTAAATACCTCTACGCATTTCCTTACCCCCTATTCATTTCTTTTAGTAAAACTAATAAACTATTCTCCCTTTACCCCGCTTAGGGCAATACTTTGGATAATGTATCGTTGTAAAAAAAGATACAAGATGACGATTGGTAAAATACTAACGGTTGCGAGAGCCATGGTTAAGCCCCCTAAACTTGAACCATTCTCCAGCGAGAAACTCGCTAAATAAAGAGGAACGGTTTGTAATTCTAAATCGCTAAGCACCACTAATGGCCACATAAAGTCATTCCAGCTCCAAATAAAGGCTAAAATCACCATTGTTGCTGCGATCGGTCCGGCAAGTGGCAAATAGACACGGAAGAAAATTTTAAATTCACCAGCTCCATCAATTTGGGCAGCCTCCCGAAGCGTATCTGGCAGCTGATCAAAGAACTGTTTACAAAGGAAAATCAACATGCCGCTAATAATAGAGGGAAGAACCAATGGATAATACGTGTTCAATAGATTCATTTTATTAAACAAGGTATATAAGGGGATTAACCTCGGCTCCATTGGAATCATGAGCGTACAAAGGACAACAATGAACAAGATTTTCTTTCCTTTGAATTTCCCCTTGGAGAACGCATATCCTGCCAGAAGGGAGGCAGAAACTGCCAAAATCACAGAACTCACCGTAACAATGGTTGAGTTTATATACGATTTAATAAGTCTTCCATTCTCAAATACGATGCCATAGTTGAATTTTGAAGGTTCCTCTGGTATTAATCGAGGCGGAAACGGCATTGAAATATTGGCTGTCCGATCAAAACCTACACTAACCATCCATATAAATGGAGCCATAAGCACGACACCGAAAATTAATAGAATAAGAAACTTAATAATAGATGTAATCCGTTCCATTTTCTTCATTGACATTGTGCTATTCAATAGAGTCCCTCCTCTCTAAGTTATATTTTCATTTTCGAGACTTTGAGATTAATAAAGGTAAAAATCAAGATGATGATAAACATGATATAGGTGGCAGCGGATGCGATACCAAATTCAAATCCTGTAAAACCACGCTCATAAATAAAGGCTCCCATGGTTTGGATGGAACGAGCGGGACTTCCATTTGGTCCGCCAACGACGTAAACCTCATTGAAACGCTGAAGAGCACCAATCCAACCAGTGATTAATAAGAAGGCAAACGTTCCAGTCATATTTGGAATGGTGATAAATAACCATTGTTGGATTCCACTTGCCCCGTCAATTTTAGCTGCTTCATACATTTCCGCCGAAATGGCTTGAAGATTGGCAAGGCAGATAATAATAACAAAACCAATCCAATGCCAAACCGCCAGCAAAATGACACCCCATTTAGAAGTGGCAGGATCTGAAAACCAGCCTGGTGTTGGTAATCCTAAAGAACCAAGAATATAATTGAGTATCCCCATTTCAGGGTGTAAAACAAATTGAAAGATCATGGCAGCCGCAACAATGGAAGTGACATTTGGCAGAAAGTATAAGACCTTAAAAAAGTTTTTCCCTTTTGACACAGAGTTGATAAGTGTTGCAAAAATAAACCCTAGTGGGATAGTGATAATGATTTGAAAGATTCCGATATAAAAGGTATTCCAAACGGAATTCCAAAAAGGACCTGAAGTTAATACCGTACGAAAGTTAGCCAGTCCCGTAAAGGTCTCAATCGTCCCATTTGATTTAAAAAAACTCAATCTTAGTGATTCTGCGATAGGATAGACCATAAACAGTAAAATACCTACAAAACTTGGGATTAAGAAAATATACCATGTCCATTGGGAACTTCTTTTTTTCTGTTTCATCGTTTTAGACTCTGTGTGAGTGTTTGTATTCACACTTGTAGTGGCTGTATTGGCCGCTTCCATGCTGTTATTCGCCATAAATATCTCCTTTCTTGATTAGAATTCCTTCACCGTTTTGATTTTGGTCATGTAACCGTTCCTTAATGACAACGCTTTCAAACAAACCTAAAAATTTTTTTCATATGTAGGCGTTGCTTTTTACTACTGCCTTTTTTATCTCCTTTTGACAACGCCCTCCTGTTTCTGTTAAGAATCATTCTAGTAAATCTAGCGGATACCATTTCAATTTCTAATTAAATGGTATAAAAATTTAGAATATTTCGCTTGTTTATAATTGTGTTATTTTGACTTTAATTTGTCATATATTGCTGTTTTGCTATTTTTTTTAGGGGAAATGATTTATTTTGAATACGCTGAAGGTTTCCTGATTGCTCTACTATTGCGATATTCTGATGGAGTAATTTTCATTTGTTTTCGAAAAAAACGACTAAAATGAGATGAATCTTCAAAACCGGATTCTAAGGCTACTTCATGAATGGATTTTCCCGGGTGGATCTCCAGCAGGTATTTTGCACGGTTGATCCGACAAGTCATTAAGTATTGCATGATGGTAAAACCTGTTACATCTTTAAAAATCCTAGCCATATGGTATTTACTTAAATTTAAATTGGCTGCAATACAGTCTAAAGTAATCGAACTGCTAAAATTCTTTTCAATCCAGGGTATAATACGTTTTACGTGAGTATTCTTTTCCGTTTCGACTGGAGGTATTTTTACGAGCTGTTGTTTGCTTAATTCATAGATCTTAAATAGAAGTTGTACGAATAAAGTGGAAATTTCACCATTTCGCAAACGACTTTCTACACTATTTTCTTTATCAAGCAATGTATTCGAATCTTTGCATGCGATTTTTCTTATTAACTTCTTAATCTCTACTAATTTCTCTTTGTCTGTTCCCCGAAATAAAGTATTACTGAGCTGGTTAAACGGATTTAATAATTCAGGAACGTTTAAGTTGATTAAAATAGGTCGTAACCATTCAGATGAAAACTCAATTACGCTTCTCTCATATGGGATACCTGGTTCTGGGTATGCTCTGTGCAATGTTAAACCATTCATGATAATAATATCGTCTTCTTGTAAAGGATAAATATGGTCACCAATTAAATATTTACAGTTACCACCATGGAAATAATAAATTTCATATTGTTCGTGTGAGTGGTAACTAAAAGCTTCATGCGAGTTGACGGTGTCGACCAATCGATAGTTTGCATTTATTTTCTCATCCAAACCTGCTTCCTCCTCTTTTTACGACAATAAGATCCTTTACTTTAAAGGCAGCGTACTTCTCTAATTTAATTAAAATATAACTGCCTTCGTTTTTGTTAAGCTAAAATTTTATTCTCTTTACTTCTTTTATTCACCTCCTTAAATTTCCAAAATTCAAAAAAATGGAACTATACTCACATTTATTTAGCTGACATACGGGATAAAAGACGGGAGTACTTTGTACTTTGGGGACGGTTCTCACGGTTCTTTTCCTGTTGATTGTTTCAAAATCCTTGTTCAGGACTAATCCAATAACTGAGAGCTTACCCACCCTATTACCCGAAGAGACAAAAGCCATCGGAACCGTCCCCATGGTCACAGATTTAGTTCTTTCTTAAATTCCTTTATAATCACTACTAAATGGGGGAGTTTTATGGAACAACAAAACACTTTGACAAAGTTAAAAACCTACGCAAGAAAACTAAAACAAAATTTATTCGTACTTTATTTATCCTACAAAGATAATAGAGTTCCTTGGTATGCTAAATTGGTCGCTATTTGTGTGGTTGCGTATGCTTTTAGTCCTATAGATTTAATACCTGATTTCATTCCTGTAATAGGTTATCTGGATGACCTAATTATAGTTCCTCTGGGCATTTCGCTTGCTCTCAAATTAATACCTGCTTACATTATTGAAGAAAACAAAGAAAAGGCTGAAGAAATCAGGAAAAATGGTAAACCCAAAAACTGGTTTGTTGCCATATTATTCATTTTGATTTGGCTTTTACTTACGCTTTGGATTGGTAAATTATTATACGGTAGATTTCATTAATAAAAAATGTGAGGGGATATGCTTTTTGCATACCCCCTTTGTTGAAGTACAATATTTACAAACTTGTTTACTAGAAAAGAGACGTCTAAACGGGAAAAAAAAATTTCTTCTAAATCGATATCTTCCACTTCAACCAGTTGATTTATTGGAAGGTTTAGGCTTAATAGAAAAAATAAAATAAGGTGTGATTATATTGACAAGAGAGAATGCTTTAGAAATCATCCAAAATGAGAAATTACAGAATTTAAATTGGTTCGATGATCATAAAATTAAACCAAATGAAGTTGGCATTAGAGAAAAAGCAAATAAATGGAAAGTCTATACTTCAGACGAGCGGGCAAATCCAATCTCAGAGAAAGAATTCCAAACTGAAGGTGAAGCATTAGAAAATTTTATTAAACGATTAAGAGCGTTGAATAAATTTCAAAATCTCTAGGGATGAAAGTAATTAATTGATTAATAGGAAATGAATATAGATAGAAATGAAGGACTAACTTGGATTATCTCACCCTCTTAAGTTCATACATAAATTGACTATCCTCATGAAAGAACGATTTATAGAATATGCGCATCAGGGAAAATTTGTTTAATAAAAATAGACACCATATTAACTTCTTGTGGTGTCTTTTAATTTTTTATACTTTTTCTATAAGAATGTTGCTTTATTTTCGATACTACCTCTTTAAATTGAATCTTACCATTCACAAAATCCACGTTAAATCAGCAGCTCTCCTTTCGTTCATCACACAAACATGATCATTAATAAAAAGTAAATTAGTCATGTATGCAAATGCAGTGCGTTTATTTCCATTGTGAAATACATGATTTTTTGCAAGAGGTTCAAAGAGAGCAACCGCTTTTTCAAAAATACCTTAATCTAATGACTTTCCAAACATTGTTGCTAAAGGTCTATTAATCGCACTGTCTAGCAATTGGGGTTCTTAAACTCCGTAATCTCACCTTGCCTATATGACAAATAGGAGGTTTTCGGAGAAACTATATCAGATATTATCTTGAATAAAAGGACTAAAAAATTTTAATTTGAATAAAATGGATAAAAGAAGGTTTCAGTTTGGTTTCAGTTTGGAATATACATGATATAATAGGAGGTGAAAGAGGTGAGAATTGTGGTTACAGAAGAGGAATTAATTGAATTTCAAAGACACGCAGAAGAATTCGCGAAAATGATTGAAAACTCCGACATTAGTCCAACATTTATTAAATTAGTCGTTAACAATCTCAATCCGAATCTGAAGAATTTAGATCGAATTGTAGAACTCATTAAAAGCAAGGCTGTATCTATTGCAGTGCCTCAGCTGATTGAATCATTAATTAATTCCGATGATAGTCATTTATCAGAGGGGTTAGTTTATACGACAAGTGAATTAGCACAATTTTTTCAGGTGAGTCAAACCACAATAAACAAATGGATTAACCAGGGTAGATTTATTGGAATTTTCAGAGAACCTAATAAACACACGAAAATTAATGAAAACGTTGAGTGGGTTGCATCAAATGGAGCAAAAATAAAGGTCAAAGAAATTATCGAACAGTATCTTTCTAATGAATACAATCCTCCAGAATTATCAAAAGAAGATGCAATGGATGAAATTTTAATTGAGTTAAATGCCTTAGAGCAAAAATATGATGGCAACATAAAAGAAAACCTACTATTAAAAGAGGAATTAACATTCGAGCAGGAAAGTGACTACGGTGCATGGTTTCATTTTTCCAAAATGTTAAAAGAACTTAATGCTTCAGATTAAAAAGAAAATTTTCGCCACCAAATTTAATGTACTCGAACAAGATTTCATCAAAATAATTAGAATAATCGATGATGCTGGATCTTCGCGCTTTGCTCAACGGAAAACAATTAAATTCCATGAGTCTGATTATATTTTGACCTGTGAAGAATTGTTAAACGATGATTTTTCAATTAAACAATACCATTATAACTTTACTGGTAAAGATTATAATGGTAATACTCAATTAGTTTTTGGGTTCCATAACCAATCTAAGACAAGGGACAAAAGATATCAAACAGATTCCGATCCCTATCACATACATTTATCAAAACTAATTGAATTTACAACTATGGATCGTCTAGATAACTTCGAACATGAAGAATTGCCACAAATAATTGAACTTATTGGTATTTTACTCCAATTTGAAAAACATTTATTGAAAAGAGAAGCAACTAAGCCGTTACCTACTAAAAAGCAGCATAGACAAGGAAAAAGACAAGGTTAATATTCACTTGTCTTTTTTCATTGATTAATTATTACATTTTCTCCATATTTTCAACAAAAGTTTCCATTCGTTTTACATGCTTTGTTCACTAATTTGTTAAACTTCCCCATACACTTTTACAAAAAGAGGGATGCTATGCACCCCTCCTTTGCCTATCTATATCAGATCAATTCCAAAAACGAACAGATCGTCAAAATACCTTTATCAAAGTTTTCTAAATTAAAATGTTCATTCGGAGCATGGAGATTTTCATCTGGCAAGCCGAATCCCATTAAGACAACAGGAGTATTTAGGGTATGATTGAAATCCGATACAATCGGAATTGAACCCCCTTCTCTCTTATAAACAGGTGCTTTTCCATAAACCTTTTCATAGGCTTCAGCCGCTTTTTGAATCATTGGATCATCGATTGGCGTTAAGAATGGATTACCTGTATCTTGAAGTGTTACTTTTACACTGCATCCTTTTGGTGCTTTTTCTTCCAAATGCTTTTTGATTAACACCTGGATTTTTTCAGGATTTTGATTGTTGACTAAACGGCAGGTGATTTTGGCATGTGCCTCGTTTGGAATAACAGTTTTTGTCCCTTCCCCCTGAAATCCGCCCCATATGCCGTTTAATTCTAATGTTGGCCGAGAGTTAATTTTCTCGGGATATGGATAATTATTTTCCCCTCCCGTTAATTCCGTTAAGCCCAACTGTTTTTTTAGTTTTTCTTCGTCAAAGCCCAGTGCTTTAATTTGTTCCTTCTCAAATTCTGACAGTTCTAAAACATCATCATAGAAGCCTTCAACATTTACCTTTCCGTTTGCATCATGAAGAGTAGATAGCAGCTTCACTAATAAATGGTTAGCGTTCTGAACTCCTCCGCCGAACATACCTGAATGCAAATCGGTATTCGCCGTTTTAAGTGAAACCTCGAGAGCAGCCAGACCTCTTAATGAATATGTAATCGCAGGAACTCCTCTATCCCACATATCAGAATCAGATATGATCACCACATCACAGGCTAGTTTTTCTTTGTTTTCTGCTAAAAACTGTGGAAGATTGGGACTTCCGATTTCTTCTTCTCCTTCGATACAAAATTTAAGGTTTACCGGTAATTTATTTTCTAGTTTCAGTAGTGATTCGACAGCTTTGATATGTAAGAATGTCTGCCCTTTGTCGTCTGTGGCACCGCGCGCATAGATTTTTTCATCTCTAATGTCTGGCTCAAACGGCGGGGTCTCCCATAAGTGAATCGGGTCAACCGGCTGTACATCATAATGGCCGTATACTAAAACAGTCGGCGCATTTTCCTGATGGAGCCAGTCGGCATATATAATCGGATGACCTTTTGTTTGTACGATTTCAACGTGTTCCATTCCAATGCTTTCTAACTTATTGGCAATCCAGGAAGCTGCTTTTTGAATGTCCTCTTTATGCTCAGATAAGGAACTTATGCTTGGAATGCGTAATAATTCTTTTAATTCCTCGACACTTTCATGATGTTGCTTGGATACAAAATCGGATAATTGACTCATGTTCTCACCTATTCTTTTTTATTTTCAATTCTATTTTACACAAAAATTAAGAAGAAAATAGAAAAATAGCTCTGAAAAAAGCGATAATATCTGTTATTATCTAATCGCAGATGCGGCCATTCTTATATATGTATGTCTTTTACCTCATTTACATCAGGAAATCTGAACCGTCTTGGGGTTTTCTTTCTTTAATTTCTTCAAAAATATTTCCTTTTTCTTGAGATGAGATTTGTGTTGCATCCTTTGCTCCTTGGATTAATGGTAAATACAAATCAAGAAGTTTCTTGAACTCTCCACACTTTTTTCAACAATGGGTTGCACGATTATGGTTCCGATAGAAATCATAACGATGGTTTGAGCTAGAGTCATTTGGGATATTGATTTTCTTCCAGCCAATCTTAATAGCAATATTCCAGCTAAAATTAATAAAAATGACTGCCAAATAAAAGACATATCCATATTTTTCCCCTTCAAAGATACTCTTTTTTAAAGTTTCCCATTTGAATTTTTATATGTTCGGGCTCAATTATTTCCTTGATCCGGTGCGTACTTACAAAGGAGAAAACAATATAGATTTACTTCTTTGTATGTTAATACTAAAAACAACCATATTAAAGGTAAGAGAATATTTAGAGGATGATTTCCGATGTTATATATCTATAATGATTTTGCTGGGACGCACTCCACTGCTTTGGCAGCGGCCTACCATTTGGAACAATTGCCTCAATCAGAAAGAAAGCTGACCAAGGAAGAAATCCTTAATGTCCAATATTTTAATAAGTTAACGAAAAAGGATTTTGGAAAACTTCTCTTTCACGGGATTGATAAGGAAGGGAACTCCGTTTATTCTATTGGACGGAAACGAGACAAATATGCGGTGCCTGCCATGAGAGAATTGGCGGTACTTTTTCAGGAAAAATTTCATATAAAAGAAAAGCTTATTTTTTCCAATACCTCTCCAACCGTTCCAATGGCTATGTCACTTGGGGGAATGTTTTCAAGAGGGCTGAATATTGACGTCATCGGCGTCCCTTTATTAGTTCTAGGCTCCAAACAATGCTGTGACAATATCTACCGTTTGGTGGAAAATACGAAGCATGTCGCGAACACCTCCTACAATGAAAATGTGATAATTTTAGAAAATGAAATGTACAAGTAACAATGGGGACGGTTCTCCTTGTCTACTTTTTCAATTGGAGCCACGAGAAGGACGAAATTGCTATCATGATTTCGTCCTTTTTCTGGAATAACCTTTGAGAACTGTCTGCTATCCATGGGGACGGTTCTTCTGGACTCATTTATTGAGAAACTTTGTTGGCAGTAAGAACATGAGAACCGTCTCAAAGATAATAACATTTTATTGGAATCTGGCTAAGTTCACACATCAACGGACCATCCAGGCTAGTCCTTAGGGCATTTGATATTGTCTTTTCCTATCAATTTCCTGTTTCTAAATGAGCTTCGAAAATAAATGAAGTATCCTCGTCTTCCTCAGTATAAATACAATCCATATCAGAGTTTCCTGCTTTATACAGGTTATTTCCCCCCCAGTTTTTAATGGCGAGTTCCATCGTCTCAGGATTGTAACGAATTAACTTATGATGGTTGATGAATCGTTCTATTAATGAATCAACCTGCTCAATCGAATAGCCTAAATCAAAAACCATTTGTTTTTTGGTAATCTTATAGATACCAATTGGAGTGGTCTGAGAATTGGTAAGTAGATAAAGGTAAAAATACTTGTCCTCAGTAGTCATCTCTTCCAAAACAATCGGATTCTTCCAAAAATCAGTTGGAACTATTCTATACTTTTCCATTTTCCATCACTAACCTTTCTTCTAGTAAAATTACTTTCATAGGTTATATATGAAAAACAGCCTAAAACCGACAGGGTGAATTTCATCTAGATGTGAATATTTTGTGAAATGCATGAATGTTCCAATGACTCCTTTGTTAAGCTCTGGAAAACCTTGTGCGATAAGATATGACGATGGTGCACTGATTTGGATTTTCCTCTATTTTTTTAGAAAGAACTTGTTGTTGTTTTTCTTTTTCTTTTTCTTTTTCTTTTTGCCCACGTATCGTATAACGTATCGTGTAAAAATTTATCACGTATCGTATAACAATCAATTAGATCTTGATTTTAAATCTTCTAGCTGAATGAAAAAAGAGCTTGTGCTGACTGAATAGGTTAAAGCGTATAAGGCTATTTTCCACACTGAAGGTGTAATAGCTATTCCCGGACTCATATTAACCGTTCACAATACTGTAACAACTGCTTTCAAACCACCATGTCCTTTTGCCCCCTATTTCCATATATAGAGGGTAGAAAGGGTGGTGCAGTTTTATGAATTTGAAATCTGGCAGAATTCAAGGGTTTGAAGAGTATTCTCAGTTTAAAAGTGTGAAGGAGTTTAATACGCATATAGAGATGTGGTTAGCGGTGAAGAAGGATGAGTTCTCGAAGGGTGAGCTCGTCGGATTAAAACGTCTGGTTCGTTTTTCTGCCAAGGTCCCTGGAGTTTGTAATGCGAAAATTGGAACTCTGTTAAAAGCGATCAATGAAGAGTATCAAGGTAATGGAATCTCCCGCTCTACTTTTAAACGGATGATCCTCAAAGCGAAGGATTTAGGAATCCTCACTATCTATGAAACCGAACGGAAAAATGGTTCACAGTCGAGTAACCTCTACAGCTTTAATCGTTTCCCAACGAGTGAACCACCCAAGGAGAAAAAATTGGACCACCCTAAAGAAACTAATAATCTTTTAAAAACAAATAATCAAAAGATTAATAAACGTAAGGAAGCGCCGATTGAACTCGATCACACTTTTGTCAGTGATCAAGTTCCTCAAAGCTTTGTTCAAACCGTAAAATACTTCTTTTCTGATGCAAAAACAATTGAAGAATACTGGCATATGGTTCAAATCGCAGCTTTTCGATTTGAATGTGATCAACATTCAGATGACATTCTCAGTATTGGTATTCAGTCCTTTAAGCAGCTTATCCGTAAACTTAAATCAACTAAATCAGTAGTAAAACCAATAGCTTTCTTTTACGGCATTGTAACCAACAAATTTAAAGAACTGATTCTCAATCAAGTAACAGAAGTGAGTGAGAGTAAGCCGACACGCTATGTACTCGCAACAGGCGAAGTCATGTACTATGATTGGTTACACACGGAATCATAATTTTTACGAATCTAGAAAATGATAATAAGTAGTGGATATACTCAGCATGCTTGCAAATTCTACATACAAATTTGGTGAAAGCAGGCAAATTAGTTAGATTGTACTTACATATGGGTTTTGGACTATTCTGATGGAATTAAATCTATCCGCTACCGCATCCTAAAAAATATAACCAAGGATGGTGAACATGTTGGCTAATTTTTTTAGAATTTTTAATGCAATCGTTTTGTGGGCTACTGTCATATTCTTGCTTCCTAAGAATTCCTTTAAAAGATTTTTACCAGTTACCCTATTTTGCTCCTGCATTTTGTTAAGTGAATCACTGCCGAACCTCATTTTTAAATGGTGGACGGTAAAAGGAGGAATCAAATACACCATATTTGATACATTAGCCTTTGTATTCGGACCGTTTTTTACCATGAATTTGTGGGTGTTTCATTTTACATATGGAAAATTTTCTTTATATGCATTATGTAATTTAGTCATGGATCTTCTTTTTGCCTATCCTTTAAATGCACTTTTTCAAAAAATGGGTCACTATAAGTTAAAAAAGTTCAACTCTAAAACCATTTTTCTTACTGCTTATTCACTATCTCTTTTGAACTATGGTTTTCAAAAGGCCATAGAAAAACCAAAATCTTCAAAGTAAGGTAACGATAAATCCAGTGAATACACTGGATATTTTGCTTACAAAACAGCCTAATCAGGCTTCCTAATAACGTTGTTTCAAATAATCTAATCATTATCAAAAAAAAAACACTCCCATACATTGGTCATTCAACATTTGTGAGTGTTTTTTTATATTGTTCCAGTAAAAAGCTACGTTGCTCCTTGAGGCAATGCCGAGCGTAGGTAGGTTATGTTCAACATAATATTTAATCAGCTTTTTTATGATTGAATACAGAATCGTACCATCTTTGATAAAGATAAATTATTGGTAAATGACTAATAATCGCAAAATAGAGCCCCAAATTACTCATAATGTTCAACTCATAAAGTCCAAATTTTTCAAAAACAAAAGGACTAATGATAAATGCTTGTATTGCATCCAAGATGAGATTAGCTCCGAAAAATAACCAGACGTTGGGATAAAAAAAATAAAATACAAGGATTGTTGTGACAGGAAGTAGCCCATATGTAAACGATGAAATATTTGTTAGAAAAAATACATTTTTTGTTACGGTCCACCAATTCCAAACTTCCGCCATCTGGAAATAAATTGTATTCAATAAAACAGTAAAAAACGCAACTGATAAAAAATTTCTTACCCTAATTGAATTTAGTGGTAGAAGTAAAAACCAAGGTACTATCATTACAATCCAGGAAATAACCTGACCCATTGAGTAAACCTCCAATATTTTTTTTATCTTTTCCTAAATCGGGTAACTTTTATTCGATAACCTGCTTCTTAAGTTGAAAAAGAAAATAAAAGAAGCACTCAAAATTTTGAGCACTTCTTTAGACATTCCATATTTCTTCTTTTATTTTGAATATTTCACCTGAATACATTCGTTGCAAAAACAAGAATAGGAAGAAGGTCAGGACACAAACTATATTATAAAGGAGAGTGTATATCATGGATGAAAAGGGTTTAAAACAGAACGTTAGTAATACTTTACGAACGAATAAACAGAAAAATTCAGATAAAATAGCAAGTGTTGACGAGTTGAAAAAAGAGCATGAACCAGAGTATGTCTTTTTATATTGGGATGAATTATGATAAGTTTCTTTAGAAGAGAAAATGAAATGAATATTGGGTAGAAAAAGAGCGTAATATCCTTTATTTATATGAAATAGACATCCCTTTTTAAAGGGATGTCTCCACGACGCTTTTGGTTAAATTAACCTTCCTTTGTAAACCCTAAATTCTTTTTCTCTATCGATTAATAACCGTACACCTCATTGCACCATTACGGATTAACTCCTCTGCTCTTGTTAAGGAAATTCTAACAAGGACAGCTTCGTCTTGGTTGTTTTCCACGTCGAAAACCAAAAATGCTTGACCATTTTCTATTAAAACACAATTGAATTCTGCCTTGTTACGTGGAATACGCTCTGCGATTGTACAACGTTGGACACCGGCTCTTATTAATGTTCTAAACTCCCGCTCGGAAATTCGGATAAAAATAATTTCTTCTAAATCAATATCTTCCACTTCAATTTCTACCAATAGAAAAAATCGAGTTCGAATTCTTACTACACAATTTGCTCCAATTGAAACAACATTATTATTCATTACTTTCCGCCTCCCTTTTGGTTACATTAAATTCAAAAGGAAATTAAAATCCTTGGACAAACATACAATAATTTTGAAATTTATTGCATTAAAAAAAGATGTTGCCGTAACAACACCCTGTCCTACTACACGTTTATTTAGTTGGGGATCAAAATATGCTTTACTTGGAGTGACGATTCCTAACACTGTTTTTTTCTAATCAATCTTCATTTCAATGAGTTTACCACGTCCAAAAATTCTTCTTTTGTATATATTGGTTTACTTCTTTCTGGGTTTTCTATCAAAGATATCTCGTGTGTTATTTCGTTACCAGTCCATAAAATTGCTCTTTGTAAACCATCCTTTGTTTCACTATATGTGGCTTCTGCCCCATTTATAAGTTTCACAGTTTCATTATTTTTATATTCGTTACTAGGAGAACTAGGATTATGAAATGTGTTTAATGTAATATTCCAATCACTATTTTCATCGGCATAAATTAGATAA
Source organism: Neobacillus canaveralius (assembly GCF_047237705.1). NCBI lineage: Bacteria > Bacillati > Bacillota > Bacilli > Caryophanales > Bacillaceae > Neobacillus > Neobacillus canaveralius. Next base: position 3,421,368 of record NZ_JBDFLL010000001.1, read on the forward strand.
CTAAGAACAATTTTTCCATTTGGATTATTTACTGGTTCAGATGTGTACCCGAAGTCCACCGAATATTTATCAGAAAGCAACTTTGAAGGAATAAGAATATCATCTTTAATATCATCTGGTAAAGGTTCGATAGCACTAATAATATCATCTGGTAATTGGGCACTTCTATCTTCAAACGATGCTTCATTTGTACACGCTGCAAGAAAAAAGAACACGAATAAACTTAAAAAGATTCTCATCATTAACTCAATCTCCCCAATTTTTTTATCAATATAAATACGAAAATATTGGTAAAAAGTTTCATCAGATCTTTCAGCAGGTATTTCTTTTTACCGTATCTTATTAATGTTAGTAATATAACTCCTCGTCATTATCGGTTTCCTTCTTGAACTAAACCACCTCGTTACTTCAATAAGAAAAAAGACCGCCGCAGCGATCATTCTTGAGCTCAAGCACAGTTAATATAGCAAGGAAATTACTACAATCAAGGAAAATTTCAATTACTGTCTTATGTATGAATTACTTCTATTCTAATTGGAGTCTATCTAGCCTATAATCCTCAATTAATTCGATATTCCTTTGGTTCTGAAAATAGTCTTTTATTTGCTTATTAATATTCGGTATCAGCAAAATGGAGTCTAATTCTTCTAGAGTGACCCATTTAACCGCCGATTGATGAGGATCTGGATTTTGAGGTAATCGTGGTATTGAATTATTCTTTATTGTACACTCAAAAATGAGGTGCAATCCGTGCTTCTCATTGACGTTATAATCTCCAGACTGTTTATGAGGGGTAAACTCATAAATTAATGCTAACGGACCAACATCAACTTGTGCTGTAGTTTCTTCTAACACCTCTCTAGCAACACCCTCTAATATAGTTTCACCTGGCTCAAGTCCTCCACCAGGTAAATTATAATGAATCCCATTATTATCATCGTACTCAACTAAAAGTACAGAATTATTTTCGACTATTAGTCCTGTACATCGTATTCTTACGTGTGACAAATCTCCACCTCATTTGATTTTTTGGCAAGGTAACATATTTTGGTTGAGACCTCTTTAAATTGAGCTCTACATATATAATTCGTCCTATTAATGAATATCACCTTCTTGAGCTAAACTGCCCCGTTAGTGAAAAAGCGACTGTTCTTGTTGAACAATCGCACCCTATAGTTTAAGTGTAATATTTCACAATCTTCCATATGAAGTGTGATTATGTTTCCTTTACATGTATAACTTAATACTGTAGAACATAAAAGTGCCGTAATAACCCCTATTACGGATACTAGCCAAAGTAAAAAAAGGCAGCTTAACGAAGGTTAATTAAGGAGACCCATATAAGTGAGTAAAACATTTCGGTTTGGGTAAAATATGTTGCGGAAACGCTGCATTTAGGATGTGATTCTTCCCGATTACAAACAAGGAAGTGAACTACGATGACTCAAAATAACGAATGCAATCGAAATGGCGGAAATGCAAACCAAGGTGGCAGTGACATTGGTGAAGCAATAGGTACTATTGGAGGTGGTGCTGCAGGTGCCGCCGTAGGTTCCTTTTGGACCACTTGGCTCTGTTGCAGGGGGCCTTGCTGGCGGTACACTTGGTAACCAAGTGGGTGAGGAAGTTGGTGGCAATAACAACGCTGCTAAAAACCGTAATGCAGGCAACATCAAGGATCTAAAAACGAGTAGTTATTTAAGGGTAAGGGGCGTGAGTATTCCTCAGCCCTCCTTTTAATTTTACCCTTTCAGATAAGGTGTAAGTAAATCGATTGCTTCTTGTATCTTTTTGGAAGTTTGTGTATACATTTTTTTTGTATTTTCAGCATCCGTTTGTAATGCAAAAGATTCCAAGTCAGCCTGACTCTTTTTTAACATTGACATTAATAATGGTTGTAGTTGGGGCGATGGGACATTGATTTTATCATCATAAACATCAATTGTTAATTGTCCATAAGAATCTACTTGTCCCAAGAATACATTATCAAGTGTTACTCCGAGTTTTTCTAATTCTATATTAAGCCAATGGCGGGTCTGTTTTGCTTGTTCAAGAGAATTATCTAAAATTTTCCCATCCATAATGACTGTTTGAGGTGCCTTTTCATTTCCAACCTTTATATTTAAATCTTTGGGAGTTAGTGGTTGGTTTTCTTTTTTCAAAAGAACATTTAAATCACCGTTTTGTTCTAAGACTGCGAACTCTACATCGGCAACTTTAAATACATTTTTTCTCCTAAGTAAGGCATTTAAATCGTCAATGGTGTAATGTTCTTTTTTTAAACTATCTTCCATAACTTTTCCATCTTTAATAAAAACATTTGCTTTTCCTTCAGCAAAATCTCTAAATTTTTTGCTTTTTAAGGAAAAAAAGTCTACAGCATAGGTTACACCACCAAAAAGTAAAATTACGATTACTCCATGTGAAATATTTTTGTCTAACCCAGTAATAACTTCACCAGCTACGCTCCCGATAGTAATCCCTGAGATATATTCAAAAAAGGAAAGCTGAGCAATCTGTTTTGAACCTAATAGTTTGGTCATCATAAATAATACGACTATATACAAAATTCCTCTTATTAAAACATCAATCCAGTCTGGCACATTCATCACCTTTAACTTTAAGTTGGTTTATATTGAGGTTCCTGAAATTCGAGTTCTGTAACTCGAATTTGTAGCTCCTTTTTAACTTCTCCTACTAATAACATCGCCTGATGAAATGCTTGTTGAGCTTTTTCATCCTGGGAATTTAATGCAAAATTTGATAGTTGTGTTTCAATTCCATTAATCGAGGCTAAACATTGTTTTACGTTAGAATATACAGTCATCCTTATCCCCCTTAAATTAGAATTTTTATTGAAGTAAGGGAATTTTATAGAAAATTTAATTTGATAAGGGTTAGCATAATGCTAACCCCAAGAAAAATACATCACTGATTGTATTGAGGTTCTTCTTTTTGAATCTGTTGAAGACGGGGCTCTAAGCTGTCAATAATTGATTGAGTTTGTTGAGCAGCGTTTTGGTACAACTGTTTTGCCTGTTTATTCTCAGTCCCTAAAGCAAATGTTTCTAAGCTAGCTTGTGCACTTTTTAATCCAGCTAAAGTTTGGCTTACTTGAGTTCCTACTGTCATTTTTCATTCCTCCCCTTTTAGATAGTGAGCCACAGGTGTATTCTCTGTATAAAAGGTATTAAGTATAACTGGAAAAGATTATTAGGAAATCTGCACAGATGGATGAACTACATATTTTTTTTTGTAAGGGTATATATTAAAAAACATTATGATGACACAATCTATATAGAGCTAGGCTTTAAACTTCTCATCTTTCCTAACCCGTTTTGGTGAGTTGAACATAAATCGTTTTTAAACAGCTAAACTACACTTGATATAAGAATAGGGAAGAAGGAGACATTTATATGGACCACAGGATATTTAAGAGGATTAATGAATATGCAGGTCGTTATCAGCTTTTGGATACATTGGTGGTCAACTTCTCTCAAAAAGTTCGTTTTTTGTTTCTATTTATATTAATCTTCATGTGGTTTCGCAATAACTCACACAAAAAAATCACTTTATTTACTATCATTTCCATTGGATTATCGTTGGTTTTAAATAAATTGATTAAACTGTTTTATTTTAAACCTCGCCCTTTTTTGAATCTTTGGGTACATTTATTACCCCCATTTCCATCAAAAAAGAGCTCTTCATTTCCAAGTAAACACACCACTCTAGCATTTGCGGCGGCAACTTCTGTCTTTTTTTATAAGCGTTTCTTAGGTAGTATGATGTACCTTGCCGCTATTCTAACAGGATTCTCTCGAATTTGGATGGGACAACATTACCCTATGGATATTTTAGGCAGTTCGATACTAGGAAGTTTAACAAGCATAGTAGTGAAGATGACAGGATGGATTTGGAATCCAATCATTGAACGGGTAATAAAAGCTACTGCTAAAGAATGAAGAATCAATCATTACCTGTTTTAGCTGAAATTTTGGATAATATTATCTAGACCAATAGATTTTCATATGTTGCTCTCCTTCTTTGAAGAGTCTAAGTGACGCTTCCTTTTTTTGTCGCAAATGGTTCAAACATCGACATAAAACAGTAAGACTTTTCGTTACTCTTGTTCAGCTAATCTGCACCGTTACTTCAATAAAGTTCAACAAAAAGAAGCGTTAATCCTTATTGGATCAGTCGAGTAGAAGGGAACCTCTCTACCTTTCGGTAGATTGTATTCCTCCCCGCTCACAGAACCGTGCTTGCACTATTAATGCACCCGGCTCCTCCTAGTCACCATTTACAGAATGTAGCTAATCTCTTTTCTTAAGTCATATATATTCACTTTAATTCTTGGTGCAGGTAATGGATATTTATGAAGAAAGAGGCTGAATTTATCCCAAGTAAAGGATTTTCTTTGACTTCTTCTATTGAGCCATTTAAACAGTAAGTATTCGATTTTTTCTTTAAAGTTGCTAACGCTTTGCGTGTTATCAGTGATGCAGTAATAGTTGTAATAACCAACGAGCGATAGGCGCACAGATTTCATCTTTAACTCTTGTATCCGTTAGTTGAACAAGACAATTAATAAACTTTTATAGTAAAATATTATTATTTACAAAAGGAGCCTCATTCTTATGAATATTTTAGTTTTAGGTGCAACTGGACGAGTTGGAAGTCAAATAGTTACTTATTCCCTTCATGACAGACATCATGTTACTGTATTAGTCCGTACTCCAGAGAAGATTCAAATACATAATGAAAATTTAACCATTATTCAAGGGAATGTTTTAAATAAAAATGATATAGCACTTGCAATGCGTGGGATTGATGTAGTTATAAGTGCACTAAATACGGATGGCACAAATACTCTATCAGAAAGTATGCCACTTATTATCGAAGCAATGGTAAACGAAGGAATAATACGAATAATAACTATAGGAACTGCGGGTATTCTGCAGAGTAGAACTACGTCAAATACTCTGCGTTATCAATCAAGTGAATCCAAGCGTAAGTCAACCCGTGCAGCGGAAGAACATCATAAAGTGTACGATATTCTCAAACAATCAAACCTCGATTGGACGATTGTCTGTCCTACGTACTTGCCGGATGGAGAAAAGGTAGGAAAATATCGAATAGAGCGAAACTTTTTGCCAGAGGGTGGAGCTAAAATATCCGTACCGGATACAGCAGAATTTACTTTTAAACAGATAAATGCAAGCGATTATATAAAATCGCGTGTAGGGATCGCCTACTAATAATATTCTTATTACAGCAAATCACCCTGCCCTTTTGTCCAACAAAAAAACAGTGAATTTCATTTGAATTCACTGCTTAACTAAGTGATTAGCACGATAATTCCCTGGTGTGGTACCAATATTTTTTTTGAAGACCTGATTAAAGTACCGTTGGTTTTCATAACCGACTTGCTGGCATATATCAGAGATTTTTTTATTAGTTGTCCTTAATAGTTCCTTAGCTTTTTCCATTCTCATGTTGATGATGTATTCAAACAGGGTCACACCCGTATTTTTGGAGAAGAGACTGCTTAAATAAGCTGGGCTTATATGGAATTTTCCAGCAATTTCATCAAGGCCAATCGTTTGAGTGTAATTTTCTTTAAGATAATTTTTAACCTCATGCAGTAATTTTTCTTTTTGTGACATTTGGTTGTCAGATAAATAATCTGCAAGTTTTCCGATTTTTTCAAGTAGCCAAACCTTATGTTCTTCCATTGTTCTTAATTGATTCAGCTGTTTAAAGATTAAGTATTTTTCTTCTTGAAGAACGGTTTCCGCATTGATATCAAATTCTTGATGTAGATACTCAAAAACATGATTAATCAGTTTAAAACATAAATATTGCGATTTCATTGGTGTAAGTTTCTCTTGGATTGAATATGATAAAAGTTCATCTATCAAACTCTCACTGGATGAAAGATCAATTTCTTGTTCAAGAAAATACTCATCTATTCTTTTTATAATACTTGATCCAATCGTACCATTCATGTTTACTAAATCTCGATACTGGGTCACTTCCTGATGTAAGTAAAGTCCAACATGGAAAGCTTCCAGCGCTTCCTTATAAAGCTGCTGTAAGTTCGTTATTTCTTTATTAGTACTACTAATACCTGTGATGGGATGAGCCAATATATTTCTGTACAACGACTTTAAATCACTTAAAAAACCTGAGTCTAGTTCACTAGTTTCATATGAAAAATAAATTGTAACAAGTTGATCATCCATCCCATATGAGAATATACGTTGATGTTCTCCTTGGCTGCAATGTAATTTAACCATATCTATTAGCTTATCCGTACTTTGACTCTTACAATCTGTAACAAGGACACTACAGCTCGTATATCCCTCTAGTATCTGATCCAATGGATAACCAAACAAGGAATGCAATATATGCTTATCCTCTACTTGAGATCGGTATTGTTCTAACTTACTAGCTGCCTCTTTTCGTTCTCGGATTTGGTCATATTTTCCAATCGCCCTTTTAACCGTTGCAATAATTTCATCTAGTTCAATGGGCTTTGTTAAATAATCGATAGCTTCCAATTCAATTGCTCTTTTTGCATAAGAAAACTGAGTGTAGCCGCTGATAATGATGAAAATAGTATCTGGTATTACACTTTTCACCTTTTGGATTAAGTCCAAACCGTTTAATCCAGGCATGCGAATGTCAGCCATGACGATATTCGGTTCCGCTTCCACAATCAAGTCATAGGCACTATTTCCATCCATCGCGGTGCCTACCACTTCAACTTGGTGCTCATGCCAATCGACAACCGATAATAGCCCATCAATGACCACTTTTTCATCATCTACAATGAAAAGCTTATACATCTGTATCACCACTTTCTTGTATCTTAAGCTCCTGCATTAGCTCTTTTTTCACTGATATCCAGCCCTATTCTAAGAGAAACAGTAGTACCTTTTCCCTCTTCGCTATGAATGGTGAGCCCGTAACCAGGTCCATATTGCAATCGAAGTCGTTCGTTAATATTCCTAATGGCGTACCCCGTCTTTTGCTTTAGCACCTTATCAAGATCAAATCCAATTCCATTATCACTTACTTCGAATACTAAGCTATGATCTTCTTTCTTCCCATTGATGATAATTTCCCAGATTCCTGGTTTCATCTCCAGTCCGTGATAGACAGAATTCTCCACTAGTGGCTGCAACAATAGTTTAATCATCCTTTTGTCGTACAGATCTTCATCCACATGTATTTGATATTGAATTCGGTTGTCATACCGAATATTTTGGATGTCTAGATAGCTTTTTACTTGGTCGATCTCATTTCTCACGCTTGTGATGTATTCTCCATCGTTCAAAGTTAATTTGAAAATATTTGCTAAGTGAATGGCCATTTTGGCGATCGGTTTCATTTTTGCTTTTTCTGCCATCCAAAAAATCGAATTTAACGTATTGTATAAAAAGTGTGGATTAATATGACTTTGCAGGGTTCTTAACTCCGCTTCCTTCTCCTTTAGTTGAGACTCATATAATTCAACCATTAACTCATTATTCCGATTATATAAGTTGATAAATTGAAACCCAATGTTTCCTACTTCATCCTCTGGGTCAAAGGAGATCGAGTCCAGTTTCTCTCTCTTCCTCATATTTTTAATAACATCCCGTAATAATGAGAGTTGCTTGGTAATTTTATTTGAGATAAGTAATGCACTAAATGTAGCAATGAACAGCGTAATAATCAGCAGAAGAATCGAAACCTTCCGGATAAAATCGAATTCCTTCACGATACTTTTATAAGGCATGATACTAACAATTTTCCAATCGGTGATTTTATTTACATCAAAATTAACAATGTATTTATCATCATTAAAAGTAACCAGTTCAGAATCCTTTCCTACTGAAGCATTAATAAGTTCTACCATTTTTCTGCTTTTCACTTGATCCTCAGAGTTAGAGTAGATCATTTCCCCCTTATCAAGGATGATAATTTCACCGTCCTGATCGATATCTTTAAACATATCCTTAAATATCGCTTTATCAATACTAAAGATCATCATCCCGATGACATCTAACGTTTGTAAATCTTTAATCGGCCTTCCATACGTTAAAAGATTGGAGTTTTCGATAAACGTCACATCATCATGGAACCAAGTTCCGTATAAATCTTTCTTCATGATTTCTTTGAACCATTCTGATCCCCATATATGTTCATAGATATTTCCATAGTAAACACTTTGTCCTTGGGATAATTGGAGATACTCGTTATTCTCATTGCCCAGGTAGACTGCGTTAATATATTGGTTATTACTACTGATCGTAATGAGGAGATCCCTTGTTTCACCTTGTGTGACATAGGATTCCTTCGTTAAATCTTTCTGTTTTAAAAAATCCTGCGCATCGTTTGAAGCATAAAGAATCTCGCCATTACTTTGAATATCGTTCACGAATGTATTAATATTCCAATTGATAAGGCTTAAAAGGTTGGTGGTTGTTTCCGAAATTTTATTCTCGATTGCCTTATTCATATAAACGTAAGAAAAAGTTCCGACGATAAGTAATGGAATGAGTGTTGATAGCATCGCGAGCAGGATAATTTTTCGTTTGATTGATAGTCTTTTTCTAATCCTGGTAATAAAGTTCATTGTACAACCCTCAATTTCTTTTATGCCTTTTCATTATCTCGCAATCTTACTATCTACTATTTTAATCGCCTCTTCAGGTGTATAGATACCATTAATGACTCCATAGATACTATCATACATGGCATTTGCGATTCCCTCTGAAACAATGAGATCTGGTTGGTTTGGCTTACTTTTCCAACTAGGATCGTTCATAACATTCATGACATTTGCAAATACCGGATGTAAATCCGAATCAATTTCCCCATCAAACTTGATAATAGGCGCAACTTGATTATCAATCATTATCGCAGCACCCTCTTCACTAAAATAGAAACCTAAAAACTTCATCGCAGCCTCATATTTTGCTTTATCTTTTTCGACATGCTTATTGACTACAAGAGGTGCAGCCGGGACGATCGAGGAGATTTTCTGGTTTCCGACACCATCGGCAAAAGTGGGTCCCCACCAAAAGCCGACATCACCTGCAATCTGACTTTCTTCGATTTTCTTTGTTTCCCATATACCTGCATCAAGCATGGCTGCCTCTCCATTTAAAAACATTTGGACAGCCTGAAAATAGCTCTGAGTGGCTACATTTTTTGGAAATGCCCCTAATTCTCTCAATTCAGCAATTTTTTGATAATAATTTAAGAAATCTTCATTGTTGTAGCTTTCATCCCCTGATAGAATCGAATCGATCTTTTCGAAATAGCCATATCTAGATAGCATCGTTAAAAAAGCCCAAACAGAGTAAGGATCATTTGCACCTTTCGCAATAGGAATAATATTATTTGCATGTAAGGTCTTAACGGCTGTTTTTAGATCATCATACGTTTCTGGCAGTTTAAGATGATACTTCTCAAAAATTGCCTTGTTGTACCATATTCCTGTTACTAATGATTGATAAGGCAGCCCAAATTGCAGTCCGTCAAGGCTATAGGTATCTAACATATTGGGATGGAGTTTTTCCACCATTTCGGGATTTTCTATTAGAAATGGTCTTAGGTCAAGAAGTAAACCTGCTTCGGCTAATTCTTTTGCTGAGGAGGGTAATACCCAAAAAATATCTGGTAATGAATCCGATTGCGCCATCATTTTAATTTTTTTAATATGAGCTTTTTGTTCCGTACCTTTCAGTTCAATTTTTATATCTGGGTATTTCTCCATAAACCGCTCCACAATTGAATAAAAAGCAGGTTCTTGCCCTTTTGGATTCGCCACATGTATGGCGACGTCTAACGTAATATTCTCTGATGCCTTATCATTTACCGTTTTTTCTATTTCTTTACTACTACACCCTATAGTTACAAAGAAAATCAATAGAACAATCGATACATTCACATATTTTCTCATCACTTTTCTCCCCTATTAATAAGTATGTAGTATATTTATTTTTTGGTTACGCTTTCATTTTTGTGAATTTTTAATCATCTTTTTCTACCTATTATAGAGGAGGTTGAAGGATATATAAATGCAAATATTTTTAAAAAATGTTATGTATTTTTTGATTTGCTCAGTACTGAAAAAAAGTAGAAGAACTTTTCTTCTACTTTTTTTAAATATGATTTTTAAGTAAAAATTCTTCTACTTCTTTTAAGGTCGGCATACTGGGTATTCCACCCAGACGAGTCGTCGAAAGAGCTGCCAAACCATTTGCAAAGGTGGTTACTTGCTCCATATCATTAAGAGTTAGTTCATGCGGATGAAGTCCCAGTTCTATTACTTTATATAAAATACCGCCCAAAAAGGCATCCCCTGCACCGGTTGTATCGATTGTCGCTGCCTTAAATCCTTTCTGATAGCCTGTCTCCTCTCCGACTCGATAAAAACAGCCTTTTTCTCCCATTGTAACCAGGAGCATGGAAACATTGTATTTCTCACAAAGACGTTCTGTACCTTCTTCTAAATTTCCAGATTGTGTTAAGAATTCGAACTCTTCTTCTGATATTTTCACAAGATCTGCAAATTCCATTCCTTTTAGAATCTGTTCTTTGGCTTCCTCTAACGAATTCCATAATGCAGGTCGTAAGTTAGGATCAAAGGAGACAAGGATTTGGTTTTCTTTGGCAACCCTCAAGGCCTCTAATGTGGCACTTCTTACGGGTTCATGGGTTAATGATAGGGAACCAAAATGAAAAATACGAGATTGGGTAATGATATCTTTCTTTAGTTCTTCACTTGTAAGGGTGATATCCGCACCAGGGTTTCGATAAAAGCTAAAGGATCGATCTCCACTTTCATCTAAATGAACAAATGCTAACGTTGTTGGTACATCCTTTGAAAATCTGAGTCCAGCGGTCTTAATTCCCTGTTCGTTAAGGACACCTTCTAGGAAATGACCAAATTGGTCATCGCCTACCTTCCCAACAAAAGCTGTCTTTTTATTAAGTTTGGCTAGCGCTGCTAACACATTGGCTGGTGCGCCACCAGGATTTCTCTCAAATAATGGGTTCCCATTTTTCGATGAGCCAATGGGCGTAAAATCTATCAATAATTCACCTAATGCACATACATCAAACATCATATTGAAACATCCTTTTCATGAGTAAGTTCTATTCCTTTATGCTTTTGAAACACGCGATACGAGAACCACATGATAAACAGTGCAAGTATGCTTCCGCTGAAAAAAAACACCACGCCTGAAATCGACAATGAGAGATAATACACGAGTAATACTCCCGTAACCATGACAATGGCTGTTAAGGGACTAGCGATAGCAAGGAGCAAGGTGTTTTTTATCAGTTGTCTGCCTTTCAGTTCATAATGGACGTACATTGGGAACAGAAATAAAAGAAAGATCCCATAAAATACAAAAAGCAGGAAAAACACATAGGCTAAACTTTGGAGATTACTACTCGCTGATGTTTGTAGGATTCGATAATCGACCCAGAGGATATAGACGATTGCCATTAAACATATCCCAATTAGGTTCCCTTTCCTAAATTCTGTTCTATAAGACTGAAAAAAGGTTTTATAAACGGGAACATCCTGTTCTCCCATCACCCATCTTCTACAAACAGAAAACATGGCTATCGTAGCAGGAAAGAATCCAAGGAATACAAAGCCCACTAATGTAAAGGCAATCCATAGTATATTAAGAAAGGCAAGTCTTGCTATCCAATCACATATTCGAACGATCGCTCCAGTTAATCCAGTTTGCATAAGCTTCCACTCCTAAATGTATTTCCCTTTCTTCTTATAAGAGTGGGACCAAAAGTGAAAGGTCCCACTAAAAATCCTAATCCCAAACAGTGTTTAAAGTCCATGACGACATTCTTGATACACATACTTTTCCATCTTTCGAAAATAGCTTAAATAACTTGCTGCCTTCATCAGGGAAAATTCGATTTGTAATGACTTGTTCTCCATCATTCACAAAAACTTCTACCGAGGTTGTATCCATAAAAATCCGGATTTGAACGGTACCATCTTCGTTTATGGTAAACGGTGCTTTACTAATGCCCTTTTCACCCACTCCTGCTTTATTACGGTCTAGGATGATTTCCTGTCTGGCAGCATCGAGAATAATGTCAGTTCGCTCATTCCCATCCGTTGAACATCTAAGTTGGATGCCAAATAACGAGGCGGTTGTCTCATGTAAATCAAAATTGATCATGATTTCAGTGGAAACATCCATATCATTTATCATCCATTCATTTTCCACGACCAGGGAATCATAGTGTTTTTCATTTGTTCGGAGATTCTCCAATTCCGTTACAGGCTTTTGTTTAACAATGGTACTACCCTCTAGTATTAGCTCTCTAGGAATCGTCATGGCACCTGCCCAGCCATGCTCTTGTGATGGCATTTTGGTCAGCCATTTTTCCATCCAGCCAATCATAATTCTTCGTCCTTTATCATCTTCAAAGGTTTGTGGAGCATAGAAGTCATAGCCATAATCCAAAGTTCTTGCGAGCTGCTGGGTAAATACACCCGTTTCGTAATCCATATCTCCAATCACATAGAAAGGCTTTTCATTTTGCTTCCCGTACATAGGTGAGACAAGCAGGACATGGTAATCTTGAAGTGGGAATAAATCTGGACACTCCCACATATCACCTTGTGTTCCATCACTTTCAGCAGCCACTCCAACGTAAGCCCAATCTTTGAGATTATTAGAAACATAGAGTAAGGCTTTTCCTTTCCCATTCTTATGTGAACCCACTACCATAAACCATTTTCCATCATGACTCCAAACTTTGGGGTCCCTGAAATCCGGTGAACCATCTTCTGGATAAACATCAATAACTGGGTTTTGAGGGTATTTTTCAAATTGAATACCGTCTTTACTTGTCGCTATACATTGAACCTGCATCGGCTCTTTGTTGTCAACATGCCCCGTATAGATGAGGACTAATTCTTCCCCATTCACGACACCACTTCCGGAAAAACAGCCATACCCAGTTACTTCTCCGGAATCATAATCTTCCGAAGGGGCTAACGCTACAGAGAGGTGTTCCCAATGGACAAGATCTGTACTTTTCCCATGCCCCCAGTGCATGGGACCCCATTTTGCATCATACGGATAAAACTGATAAAACAAGTGATATTCGCCTTTATACTGAACAAGTCCATTCGGGTCATTGATCCAGCCGACCGGAGCCATAAAGTGATAGTGTAACCGATAACGGCTTTTCTTGATGGATTCTTTTCTCCGATTTATTTCTTGATTTGCTATATTTTTTGCTTCTTCGTGCTTTAGGTTGATTGCTTTTACAGTGTCGGACATATGCACACTCCTACCTATCTGATGGAAGAATACTTGATTTTACACGTTTCGCATGTTCGATATTTCCTAACGTTGAATTCCTTGTCTTTTCATATTTAAGCTCCATTTGGTTCAACTTCTCATTTCTATAAGCAATCTCTCTTCCTTTGGCTGCTTCATACGCTCTTTGCTGTTCTTCTGTTAATGGCTTCTTAGCCTTTTGTTTGACTTCCGGCATTATCGCTACATGTGGGAGTCGGTCTTCCACTGGCAAAATATCAATCTTAGGAGACGGCAGCGTTTGATACCAGTAAGCCGTTGATGACCAATCATCTGACAAATGGTTCGCATGTCCATGCTCCAGTGATACCTTAATGCTCTCGTTGAAGTGAATGGGATCGGCAATATGGAACCGATAAGATACCTGATACCCAGGCTTGTCACTTTCATGAATGATTGACCCATTATATAAAAATCCATTCTTTTGCATGCCCCATGCATGACCGAAGTAATCTTCACTGCCTGTTCCATTAATACTTGGTTCTTCTTCACCATCGATAAAAATCATATCGTCACCCTCACCCCACCAACTTCCTTGGAAGTGATTCACAGATAGATTACAGCCTACATAATGCCCTTTTCCTTTTGTATCCAAAATTACATAGTTGTCTTCCCCTGTTACGTTTGAGACACTTTGAATCGCCGGGCTATTTACCTGAAGGTCGTTGCCCCAGCCTTCACATGGGTTTTCCCGGTGCCAGCTCGTATGGAAGTAAACTGTATCCGCAGGCAGTGGTTGTTTGTACAGTTCATAATCGATGTAGAAATATAGGCCAAATGGCAAATCATTTTCATTCACTATTTCAATCTTTGCTTTTTTATTAAAAGGCATTGGAAAATAGCAATTTAATGCCGCTGGAGCTCCAAATTTATTGGCTTCCTCCGGCTTTACTGATACGTTAAACGGCATGGATTGAAAATTACCTGGTAAGGAATGGCCAACACAGAAGAAGTCTCCGAATGGTGCTAATACACTAGGTGTCTCTTGATCGTCCCACGTAATCTTAAAAAGTGCTTTACGATAATAAAATGGATCTTGCTCTTCCCATGTTACCCCTAGTGCATTATGGATTTCATTGACCGGTGCAACATTACTTCCTAATGCAGGATCTACAATACTTGGACCCATAATTTTTCGGCAGAAAGAGGTCATCCACATATGTGTTAAGCACCCTGGTCCTTCAATTTCTCCTAATACAACGGTTTCATTTGGTGGAATCAACCAATAATCTTGATTTCTGCCTGTTTGATCAGAACTTGAAATTCTCGCGGCTCTAACGTCCTTATGTGTGGTTAAGTTCTGCATGATTCCATTTGAATGTATGTTCATTTACAATTCCTCCAATTTTTTATATTTGATCATTAGTACTACATTGTTTACCCTTTTACTGCCCCTGCTGTCATGCCTTCGATAATGTATTTTTGGAAAAAACCAAAGAATACGAGCTGCGGAATCATGATTAGAATACTAGCCGCGATAATCCCGCCGTAATCTATACTCCATCGCCCTTTGAATTCAGAAATACCGAGGGGAATGGTACTTAAGGATTCATCGCTGATTAAGGTGACGGCAAATGGAAACTCATTCCACACGTATAGAATATTGAAGATGAATATCGTAGCAACCACTGGCATAATCATGGGCAACACTACTTTTCTGCATAAGGAAAATAGATTACAGCCATCAATAATTGCTGCTTCTTCTATTTCCTTTGGGAATCCTTTTAAAAATCCAATAAACAATAAACTGTTAAAGGATATAGATGTGGCAATGTATGGTAAAACTAATGATGCATGTGTATTCATCAATCCTAATTCGATTGTTAGCCTGTATACAGGGAACAAAAGAATAAAAGGTGGGATGGCTAAACCTAATAGAAAATAAAAATTTAGTCCGCTTTTTAATTTTTTGGACTTAAATACCATACGACTTAACGCAAAGGAACTCATAAACGTAATGATAATTTGACCTACGATTGTGATTCCTGCAATGATAAAAGTATTTTTATACATCAAGAGAATATCCAGGGTTTCGATGGCTTTCTGATAGTTTTGGAAACTTAAGGTTTCCGGCAGTGAAAATGGACTATTTAATATTTCACTATTGGTTTTAAATGACAATAACAACATCCACAAAAAGGGAATCATGACAACGAAGGTAATCAAATAAATGAGTATATACCCCCCAAGGTGACTCCGCCTTTTTTTGCTTTTTAAATGCTTAAGGGTTACATTCGACTGCGGTTGAACTTCAACATGAGCCATAACTCTCCCTCCTTCCTTAACTCTCAATTTCTTTTTTGGTGAACATTAGATAAATTCCAGTAAATAGAATCGTTATCACAAATGTCACGACCGCAATCGCCATTCCATAGCCATATTCACTTGAAATAAAGGTAATGTTGTACATATAGGTGACGAGTACTTCAGAAAGATGGTTTGGCCCGCCGTTCGTCAATTGAATGACGGTTTCGAAGATTTTAAAACAGAACGTAATAATTAACACTGTATTAATTTTGAAGGTTTCATTTAACATCGGAATGATGATAAAAAACAGTTTTTGTAAACTAGTTGCTCCATCCATTTCACAAGCCTCATAGATTTCACGAGGGATGGTCGTTAATCCCGCTAGGAAGATGGTGGCGATAAAACCTACTATTCTCCAACTCTCTACCAGCCCAACGGAGTAGGGTGTTAACGTTTCTCCCCCAATCCACTTGAGCGCCAGTTCTTCTAAACCAATTTTTGTTAGGAAGACATTTATAAATCCGATTTCCGGATCGAGAATAAAGACCCATATTAAACCAACAAGAATGGGTGCAATAACGGCCGGGGCAAAGTTTAAAGCCTTTACTACATTACCACCCTTCATTTTCTTATTAAGTAAGAGTGCTAATAAAAACGAACTTGGTAATAAGACTACAATGGTAAAGCCCAAGACGATAATAGTATTTTTTAATGACTTCCAGAACAATGGATCTTCAAATAATAACTGATAGTTACTAAGTCCCACGAACTCCGGGGTTCCAATGCCAGTAAATTTTGTGAGACTGTAGTAAAACGCAATCACAATTGGAAGAATGATGTACGTGCTATACAGTAATAGTGAAGGTAGAATCATCAAAATTTTATAGCGTTTCTTACTTAGCCAAATCATATCGTTATCTCCCTCCTTGTTATACGCCAAGGATTCTAGCGAAATTCTTTTCAGGCTTCCCTCAGATGAGATGAGGGAAAGCCTGGTTACTCACATTACTGAGATGAAATTTTTTTATCTACTACATCTAAAGCCTCTTTTGGAGAATAGATCCCGTTAATGACACCATATATACTGTCGTAAATGGCATTCCCAACTGCTTCGGATACTATTAAATCTGGTTGGTTTGGCTGACTCTCCCATTGGGGATCGTTCATTGCTTCTACTACCTTTGCAAACACAGGGTTAGCTGCTTTATCAATCTCACCTGCATATTTAATAATAGGAGGAACTTGATTATCTAACATAATTTGCGCGCCTTCTTCGCTGTAATAGAATTCCATAAATTTCTCAATTGCAGCGTATTTTCCTTTATCTTCTTTCACTTTCTTATTGACTACTAATGGTGCAGCCGGTACGACGGAGGAAAGGTTTTGATTTCCTACACCATCAGAGAAGGTTGGTCCCCACCAAAGACCTGCGTCCTTTGCTAGCGCACTTTCTTGAATTTTTTGTGTTTCCCAAACACCAGCATCTAATAATGCTGCTTCTCCATTAAGGAACATTTCAACGGCCTGAAAATAGCTAAGTGTTGATACGTTCGCTGGAAAAGCACCTAATTTTGCCAATTCATCAATCTTTTCATATAGTTTTAAGAAGTTATCATTATTGAAGCTTTCTTTTCCAGCAAGAATCTGATCAATTTCATCAAAATATCCAAAACGTGAGAACATGGTTAGGAATGCCCAAACGGAATATGGATCCTTTGCACCCTTTGCAATCGTAGTCACATTGTTCTCTTTAAATACTTTTGTCACTTCCTTTAGATCTTCATAGGTTTCTGGCAATTCAAGGTTGTATTTGTCAAATAGTGCCTTATTGTACCAAAAGCCTGTAACTAATGCTTGATAAGGTAAGCCATATTGTTTTCCATCAAGATTATATGTGTCAATCATACTTGCATGGAATTTATCAGGGTCGACTTTCTTGTCTTTGAGTAATGGTGATAAATCCAGCAGCATTCCTGCTTCTTCCAGTTCTTTTGCAGAGGCTGGCAAAATCCAAAAAATATCAGGGAGCGTATTGGATTGTGCTTTTAGTTTCATATTTTTGATATGCTCTTTTTGGTCTGTACCGATTAAATTAATCTTTATCTCTGGATTTTTCTCCTTGAATTTTTCCACCATTTGATAGAATGCTGGTTCCTGGTCTTTTGGATTTGCTACGTGTATGGCAAAGTCAATGGTAACTTCCTTTGAGCCATCCTTTGTGTTCGTACTTTCCGTTTTGGAACTACATCCCAAGACTGTTACCATTAATAGAAATACTAGGATAGAAAGACTTACTAATCTTTTATTCATCCTCGAAAACCTCCCTTTACTGTTTTTATAAAATAATGTTTTTCCAACTTCCTGGAATTCCTACCCCCTATTACGATTTACCTTCCATCTACCTCCTTATGTTAGACAGCGCTTTCATTATGGCTTTTCAAATGTGCTCCTTACACTTTTAATAGTAAAGCGAATTGAAGAAGTTGAAAATTCCAACTTCTTTTGATAGTGTTATATATTTTTAGAACATTGAATAGGAACACCAAAGGGACGGTTCTCGTGGTCCATTTTCCTAGACCATGAGAACCTTCCCTCTGCCTCTAGAGTTTGGATTTTTAACAAATCCAAATAATTAGAAACGATGTGCTCACATTCAATCTAAAAACGTTGTTTTGAAGGATCATGTAAATTTACGATGGGTTATGAATACTATAAGATACCCCCTTTAAGGAGTGTTTGAGATTATGACGATTCGCGGAGAAGACCTTCTTATTTCAGGTACATGGTTACTAGCTGTTGGTTCACTTATAGATACAATCGGGCAGACCCAGCAAACCTTCACCCACAGCGAATTGGGGAAAGATTTAATTATAAAAGGAAATGGGATTGAAGCTTTCGGAAATTCGTTACAAGCTATTGGGAGATCTAAGCTGTTAAAATCAGAGAGGGATCTATCTCAACTGTTTACCATCTTCGGTAATTGGCTTGAGGCGGCCGGTAATACTACAAATTCAGTTGGAGTAAGTATTGACATGAATGGGGCTGAGGAAGAGGGAATAAAAATAGATACCCTTGGCAGTGGAGTCCAAGGTCTTGGTGCAGCCTTTGAAGCCATTGGTGCTTCCCTTGAAGAGGATTCATCCTATAGGACCCTTGCTATTACAGGAAATAGCTTTATTTCTTTAGGCTCTTTTTTAGGAGCAATCGGTAATATTTATGTTATAAACGAAAAAAATGTAATTGGAGAACAGATTCTTTTAGTAAGTAGCTGGATTCAATTTTTTGGTGCATTGATATTAATTAATGCCATTACCCAAGAGGTTGAACACATGGAACACGCGGAAAATTAAAAAATGAAAACGGCGATTCTTATCCCTATTCTTATAATAATTATTCTTTTACTAACAACTTTAGTGCTGCCCATACCTAAAGATGGAAGTCGTTAGTTTGCTTATATTAAATAAGCTGGGCTGATATGGAATTTCCCAGCAATGATATGAAAAAAAAAGGCTGTTTTCCACAGCCTTTAGTAATAAGAATAACATTAATGTACCGCTGATGGACGCTCAATCGCTTTATCCGATTCACCGGCACTTTTACGAGCTGCTTCTTTGTCTTGGGCCATTTCTTCGACTGATTTAACCTTCAATCGAGCTGCCCCTTTACAATCCCTCGTTGGAATTAATGATCCGGTGGATAAGTTCTCTTCCGCTTTTTCAATTGCTTCAGTATACTGCGGCAGCCATTGTTCCTGGGCAACCAACATTTCATCAACAAGCTGCCAAATTTCTTTCGGATTACACACAGCTCCAACAAGTGGATCCATCATCATTGCCTGACGTAGTAAGAAGTCATTTCCTGTTACCGCAGCTTCTACAGAAAGTCTTTGGACGGAAATGCTCACATTACATACAGCCGCAGGTCCAAGTGGTAAATCGCCTATATGTGGCATGTTGATACCATTGCGGTCTACATAGCCAGGGGCCTCAATAATCGCGTCATTTGGAAGATTTGAAATCACACCATTGTTAACCACATTGAAGTGGCCTCTGTATACTCGACCAGTTTCTAGTGCTTCAATAATGTATGATCCATGTTCTTCGCCACGATTTTCTTGTTTGTATTCCATGGCTGGTTCTTTTAGCCAATTCGGGAAATCAGTTTTGAACCAGTTTCTGCCTTCTGTACAGACTCGTAAATATCCACCTGTTTCACCATTAATCCAAGTACCTAGATCAATCCACTCATTAATTTCCTCAGGTCGTTTCCGGTACCACGGGACGTATTCACTTAAATGACCGTTTGATTCTGTACTGTAGTAGCCAAATCGTCTTAGCATATCAATTCTGACTTTTTCGGTTACGGAAAACTCTGGATGATTCTCAAACGCTTCCAGGACTTTCCCAGTGAGATCTTCCCCTTTATGTTTGATACTAACATACCAAGTTTGGTGATTAATTCCTGCACAAATGATGTCGACCTCTTCCTTTTTTAATCCAAATGCATTGGCAATTTGTCTGTGTCCCCCTTGTACGCCGTGACAAAGACCAATCGTTCTTACACCGCCATATTTGTTACAAGCCCATGTTAATATAGCCATTGGATTCGCGTAATTTAAAAGTAATGCGTCAGGTTCTGCCACTTCACGAATATCTTTGCAAATATTTAACATTTCAGGAATCCCACGTTGCCCGTACATAATACCGCCCGCACAAAGTGTATCCCCTACACACTGATCAATCCCATATTTAAGTGGAATATCAACATCATATTGAAAGGCTTCAAGACCGCCGATTCGAACGACGGAAAATATGTATCTTGCATCTCTTAAAGCCTCTCTGCGATTTTGTGTCGCTTGAATTTTTATATCCAGCCCATTTTCATCAATATCTCGTTGGCATAGCTCTGTAACCATATCCAGATTTTGAGAACTAATGTCCGTAAAAGCCACTTCAATGTTCTTGAATTCTGGTACAGCAAGAAGATCTCGTAAAAGTCCCCTTGTAAACCCGATACTGCCAGCGCCAATAAAAGCAATTTTAAAAGTCATATTAGCATCCCCTTTACTATTTCATATATTAATCCTATCACCATAAGTTAGAAAACGTTTCCAAATTTCTAACCTTTCTAGTAAAAAAATGTATAAAATCATAACCTTTTAATAACGAAATCTGACTGCTGGCGGTGATTAACTACTAAATTTCACAATATCTTGACTGACAGACTTTCTGTATTCAATAGGCGTCATATTTGAGTGTTTTTTAAAGAGATTACTGAAATATTGACGACTATTAATCCCAACATAATAAGATATTTCAATCACTGGAATATCGGTATCTGCCAATAACATTTTTGCTTTTTCCATTCTTAATGAAGTCAGATATTCCATGATAGTAAATCCTGTCTGTTTTTTAAAAATTCGGTGAAGGTATCCAGGATGGATATTTACCGTGTCACCAATATCTTTCACTTGAATATTACAGTCGTAGTTTTGATGAAGATACTCAATTGTCTTTTTTACATAAACATTTGCCTGTTGGTAATCCCTTTCATTCTTCCTTTCCTCCATGACCATTCTTGAAATTTGAATGAGTAGTTGTGCTAAATGGAGTTGAATCACTATTTCTTTGTCCTTTTCCTTCTTATCTAATTCGAGAACTAAATTTTTTAAAGTATAGTAGATATCATTAGGATCCTTCAATACAGCATAGGGACGACCAAGTAAAAGAAATTCAGCTAAGTTACTGTTCTCCATAGCTAAATCCTTGATTGATGGGAAGCATCCTTCTTTTGGAATAAAGGAAAATTCAACGTTTAACATCCTGCAGGGAGAATCTTTTTCTACAATTAATCGGTGATACACATTGGAATCTAGTAAAATAAAGTCACCTTTTTTCATCGAAATTGATTCATCCTCCGTATCAACGGTACATCTTCCATTAATTACATACATAATTTCTACTTCTTTATGTGCATGAAATGGCATATTATAACTTTCCCACTGCTTAAAATAATAGGCAAAAACTTTAGGATGATAATGGTTGGTTACTAATTCACGTTGGTATAAACTGATATAGTTCAAAACAACCTCCGAATATATTTAAAATTTCCTTATAACTTATAGTTTAAAAAATCCTAACCTGCTAAATCATTTATATACTTCATTTCTAACTTCTAAGTATCAATGACAGATGTAATTTACCTTTTAATCTCTTAGACCACACATATACCTTAGGTTTTAAAATAACTGTTATGTAGTCATTCCCCCATATTAAACACTGGTTATACCGATGTGTTCAGAAAAATCAGATTAATATAATTAGGTTTATTATATAGTCACTTTACATAGTAATACAATACAGAATCCTAACCTATTATTTTAAATCGAGTATAAAATCCTAACTTTTATTATTAACCCCAGCTTCATAAGGGATGACAGTTAGTTAATTTAATTCCGCTTATCCTCGAAGTTTACTGCCATTTTGTAATCAACAGAAAAAGAAAAAAAGTGACAGGCACCAACCAAAAATATGGAAGGTGTCAGACACTTTTCTCGTCAGCTACTTAACCACACAAGTCTCCCCTTTTTCATCAAATGCATGCTTAAAATCAAACGCAAAAGATGTGGGACCGTGCTGTAAATAATAGTTATATCTTTTGAATGCCTCCAGCCAAGAAACATCCTTCACCGTTCCCGTCCACCAGACGACATATGAAAGGTGTTTCTCTTGATAAGGCTCCATCCATTTGCTCCTGTCTCTCATTGCTTGTCTGTGCTTACCTGAGTAGGTAAAACTATATAAGCCCTGAAGGCTTTTCCATACTGTAAGTGTAAGAACCGGGAAACCATCCCCTTTGGTAGCTTCCTCGGGGATAGGGACTCCAAAAGGTGAAAATTCCTTTATTAGTTGCCCTGTTCTAGTTGCCTGTCGCATTACTTCGTATCCTGCTTCAAAAAATTCACGAGAAGTAGGATGGTCATAGGGGTGATTTAGTCTACCCACCGTATAAATAGAAACGAATGCCATATTTATCCCTCCATTAATGGTCTATACCTAGGTATATTCAAATAAGGAACAAACTTATGACCTTCTAGTTACAAGTAAAAAAGCTATTCTCTGATAAAACACACATTGGATATAAGATTATCTATTTCCCGCAGCATTTTTTATATTTTTTGCCGCTTCCACAAGGGCATGGATCATTTCTTCCAACCCTAATTTCGTTTCGTACTGGAGCACTCGGGAGGTCATTCCCCTTTTGTCTAAAGTCGAGTTCTCTTTCTAGTGCTACTTGTCTCCATAGAGCTAATTCTCGATGCTTTATCCCTAGAATCGAAAAGTAGCTATAGGCAGTCTGTTCAATATCTACAAGGCCTGAAGAATAATCTAGCTCCATATGTTTGTTTATTTCAGGTAGAGCCTTTTCGGAAAATTGGTGACAAAGTGCTTCGAATAGTATATCTTGTTGATCCAGTTCTCTTGCAGAAGTGTAGGCTTCTCTTAAAACCTGTACTGCGAAGTCTGTTTTCATGTTTTCAACGATTGAAGCGGCATAAATAATGGAATTTTCTTTCCTAAGATAAGGTGCTACTTCCTTTATCACCTGATCACTTTGGAAACTTATTAACGTTGCGGACAGTTCTTCTAACAAACTGTCTTCATCGCGCTCCAATAAGCGAACCAATAAAGGAATGTATTTTTCTAATTTTAACAACCCAATCATATAGATGTTCAGAATTCCATTAAATGAAAACCATCTTCCCTTTATTTCTTCTTCTAGTATTAAGTCTATTTCAGTTTCTGTAACCCAGCCCTTTTTCACCAAACAGGCTGCTAGTTTTTTTGCTGTTATGTACAAATGATGCTGATCGGAACCGGCCCGCTCAAGATCATTTAAGATTTGACCATATTCCGAGTACACTTCTTCTTCCGTACCATGTAACAATAACTCATATAAAGCCCATGTACTCTTCGGAATATATGCTTGAAGCTGATTCTTATATTTAAGAGCAAGCTCTGGTTCGATCCGTTGGACGAGGTTCACCGCCAAATGGCGTTCGGACGGGTCCATTAATGGAATATTTTCAGATAATATTTTAACAGACTCTTCATTGAAGGTTTGATTTTCTACATAAATAAAGATCGATGATTGTTTGTCTTTATTTCTAAATGCTTCTTTCAATAATTCATTGGTCCATTCTTCTGGGACATTTGGATAATCATGCAGAGCATGCAGAACTACCTCTTGGATTAAAATATCATCGCTAATCAAGTGTGGTTTCAATTTTTCTAAAAATGTCATTAGGTATCCTCTCATTCTTTCATTGGTGCTACTACTATATATCACCGATAGTGAAACAACAAATAAAGGCTACCTAAGTAGCCGAATATTATTGAACCCAAGCAAATCGCCAATTCAATATGTGTGCGCCCCTGTTAGTGCAACAAGGATTATTTTACATTTTAAATTTAGCTAAACTTTCTCCAATCGGTGTTACTATCCCATCCATGCTTATAGAATTCTTCTTTTTATGATATTCCTCTAAGTCTTGTTCACTTTTATTGGTAGCCCATTGTTGAAGAGTATCCCGTTCACCATCGTATGAATAGAACGGTACACTAAAACCACATGATGTTTTTACTGTTTCAATCTTTGCGTGAATAATTTGTCGAGCACCAGGAAGTATGTCAAAATGTTTCGCCATGTCAGTCCATTCCGGTGTACCAGGTAATATCACATTACCGCTACCATAAAGCCTTAAAATCATAGGAGGTCCTTCAAAAGCTAGGAACATAAAAGTAATTCTACCGTTATCTTTTAAATGTGCACTTGTTTCATTTCCACTACCCGTTAAGTCTAGATAAGCTACTTCATTTGAGGATAAAATTCTTAATACATCATGACCTTTTGGTGAAATGTTAACATGACCGTCTGCTGTTAGCGGTGCTGAACCAACGAAAAAAATCCGTTGTTTTCTTATAAATTCTTCGTGTTTTGGAAGTATTGATGAATAAACTGTTCCCAAAATAAATTCCTCCTAATACCTTTGTAGGCCGATCAAATAAAATGACTCGTGAAACTGGACCAAAAATTGCACCTTTGTTATCTTTTATAAACACCTTCAAACATCAAACCTTCTAAAAATACTACATTATTTATTAGTTATCGATTGGTGTTGGAGAATTTGGGGGGAATTTGCTGTTTTCTCTCCGTTCCAATCCAAACTAAACCAAAAACAATGACGACTCCACCAACAATCTGTGCTGCCCAAATAGGTTCATTAAAGAAAAACGCACCTGCCACTGTGGCTGCCGCTGGAACGAAATAACGGAAGAAGTTCGCTTTTGCCGCACCAACATGCTTCATTGATACATTCCAAACAACAATGGCAATGACGGTACACATCAGCACATTATAAGCAACCGCTCCCCAAGTGGCGAATGATAGGTTTTCCCATTGAATCGTGCTCCATTTATCGAATGTAATTGGAAATATAAAAAGTGAACCGAAAAAAATAAACCAAGTGGTTACCCGTAGAGGAGAGTATTTTTCCATCAACGGCATGGTGGCTAAATTAAATAATGCACCGATTAAACTAATGGCTAGAGCTATGTAATTTCCTATCATGTACTCAGATCCAAGGTCAAAGCCATCCTTTCCGCCAAGGATGATCATTGTTACCCCCATAAGTGCGATTAATCCCCCCACTGCTACTCTGGAAGTTATTTTCTCACGAGTAAATAACGGTGAAAAAAGTGCCGCAAAAATTGGCCATGGAGCGACATTTAATAGTGAAGCATTCGCTAGTGTTGTATATTTGATAGAATACATAACCATAATTTCTAACGCTGTGATGCCAATAAAGCCAATAAATGCTAGTTTTAGTAAATCCCGTTTCTCCACTTTTACGCTGCCTTCTGTCACCTTTAACATAAGGAATAATATCGGCAATGCAAGTCCAAATCTAAGAAAAACAAACACCTCTGCGGGGAAGACTTCCATTGCCCAACGCGAAATCCCAAAATTAATTCCCCAAATAATTGATACAAGGATCAAACCTAAATAATAAAAAGTATTTGACGCCATGTTTTCTCCTTCCAGACCAAGGTAACTCCTTGATATCTAACCAATTTTGAGCCATGAGAACCGTCCCCAAGGAAACTAGTTTCCTTGTGAAATATGCAGAATCGTATAAACCACTCCATGTTTTTCTTCTATTATATTACTTATTTCACTAAATAAGTAAAAAACATCATATTCCCACTTATCCGGATTATAGGTAAGAATATATTCAGCATGTTGAAACTGTGATATCTTCTTGATTATTTCCTCTTTTGTTTGACGGAGACTTCCCTGTGGCTGAATTCGATCATGAACATGTAGCACGTATTTATATGGTTTGATATTTCCAGGAGGATCCATCAAAGGAATCCCCACCTGAACTTGCTGCCATCCAAACGAGGAAAGAATGTTGTCATAATAGCCCTCAAATAAGAATTTGTTAAGGCCGTTATAATTCTTCCAAAGATATAGCGGGCAATAACTGTTTTGCAGGTTATGATGTTCTCCTTTTTCAGTAATTAGATATAGTTTGAAAATCAAATCATCAAATCCATCTGTTTTATGCCCATTATTTCTGACCCGATCTTTGATAATGTTCATGTCATAATCACTTGGTAAGGTGATTTTGTATTGTGTCGTAATCATCTTGCCCCTCCTATTTTCATCTAGTATATTTGAAATTTATTTTTAAATTCTCTTTTCACACCCAACTTACCCTGAACATTTTTTATCCCTCAACAATAGCAAGGTATTTCAAAACTGCTCCTTCAGATTCAACAATTAAAATATCTCCTCTTTCATTTAACACTCTACTCTGAGGTCATACCATTATTTTAAGTCAGATAATTTTTCTTCCGTAATCAATTCGTATAGGACCGCCGATTTCTTTTTGTCTAATTGGACATATTTACTTTCAGCGTCAATAACCAGTTCCACTTTGTCCTTTTTTGGGCTTACCCAAAGCTCATATAATGCTGCTTTCGCTTCAAATTTAGAATTTTTATATTGGAATCCAAATCTATAATCAGGAGGTCGCACCATAGAAACTTTGGCATCTTCCCAATCAATATTATCTACTATATCTTTCACTTGTTTAACTCGCTCATTGTTATTAATTTCTTTGAATTCCTCATAATTATCTTCATTCCCCATATACTTTTGGAATTTTATTATTTGTTCCTCATTCTCTATTTCCTTTGAACAACTTACGATAAACATTAAAATGATTCCGATAAAAACAATTATCAATTTTTTCAAAAAAATCCCCCTTATTATAGGACGAATTGTATTAAGTAAAGTTACAACGTGTTTCTTCAGGTATCTTCATTACTTGGATAAATTTTCCTTCATCAAGAGAAAGAAAAACTAATAGGTCTCGGTTACTATAAATCTATACGAATACTTTCTGTACATATATATATAGTAAACTCTTTTATTATTTCTCTTATTTATAATAAATACATAGGTTATTTACTATAGTTTGTTATAATAAAACATAGAAAATTTGGAAACTTGAGGTGATCGAAATGTTTTGGACTCCATTATATGAAAATGATGTACCAGTAGCACACTTCTGCTCTTAATGGAGTGAAGGTGACTACATCTCTCCGTTAGGGTCAATTTTACCTAATTAAAATACGGAGGGTATTAAAATGAAAAACACTTTATTAGGTTCTATATATTTAACATTAGCCGCCAGTATTTGGGGTGGTATGTACGTTGTTGTGAAAGTGGTAGTAGCGGTCATACCTCCACTGGAACTTGTATGGATGCGCTATTTAGTGGCTATTGCCGCACTTCTAATCATCGGATTCATGACCCGGCAAAAATGGCGAATCGAGAAACGTTATTTTTTATTAATCATTGCCATCGGAGTTATTGGTAACGCCATTTCAATTGTTGCTCAGGAAACGGGTACAATGCTATCCACAGCACAGTTGGGAGCGATAATAACTTCATCAACACCGGCGTTTATGGTTATTTTTGCTCGCTTATTACTTAAAGAACCATTGACGTTAAAAAAGTCACTTTCCGTTTGTCTGGCGACGGTTGGGGTCTTTCTCATTGTCGGAATCGGAGATGTGGATATATCGAGTAAACTTGGTGGTATAGCACTACTTATTGCTGCATTAACATGGGCACTTATGTCTGTTCTAGTAAAACGTTTGCCGAGTGACTACTCGCAAATTGTCGTAACCACCTATTCCATCCTGGTAGCCCTAATCGTTTTGACACCATTTGTTTTGCCACGATTACACGCCATTAAGTTTTCTGAGTTGACTCACCCAGTAATTTGGGGAGGACTCTTGTATTTAGGGATTGTCTCGACAGCAGGTGGATTCCTACTTTGGAATCGAGGTTTACAAATGCTTAACGCCCAAGTGGAGGGATATTCTTCTTCTTTCAACCTGTGGTTGGGACATTACTTGGTTGGCTTATTCTAGGAGAGAAAATAGGTGTAACCTTTTGGATCGGCTCTATCCTCATTCTTACTGGTGTTTTATTTACTTTGATTGAAAAAAAATAGAATTTGAGAACCCCTTCAATTGATTTGAGGGGTTCTGCTTTGTTAACAGCAAATATCATAAAATTGGGAGAACCGTAGGGACGGTTCCTGTGGTATTAATGAGACCATGAGAACCGTCCCCATTGTTACCCATTGTTACTCATTGTTACTTGTTATTGCTGAACTCCAAATTGTTCCTTTACTAGCGTCGCTTCTTCGCTCGGGCTCAAGATTCCATACGCCTTTCCTACAGAACCATTTTTCATTTTCCATATTGAGTTATGTTCAGCTACAATATTACTAAAATCGTTATTTAACCAATCAGTTACTATAGAAAGCATATCAATATTTTGGTTAAATGAAGGATTCTCCAGCAGAACATTTTTCACTGCTAAAAGATTTACTTCGTTGATATGAACAAATCCCCATTTTTCTTCTGAACGGACTTTCTGGTGGGTCATATTATGTAGAATTTCTAAAACGTCTTTTTCTGATGGCGCTTGATCTATACCTAATGCAACTTTTGCTTGATTGATGTCGCCTTGTAACTCTGCCAATCGTGTTTCTTCTTTTGCCTTAAGGTTTCGAATAAACTCTTCTATCACAATAGTGATCCTATGTGATAGCTTTCGTTTTTCTTCGCTTTCAGTCAATGAATCGACTGCTTCTTGTGCGGCTTCTATATTCTCTTGGGTCGGATTCATTTCTGCACTAATGACCTTTGTTTCAACAACTCCACTTGCATCTTTGGTTTCTTCTTTTTCTACCTGTCGTTGAGTTTCGACCACAGCTTCATTCTCTGTTTCTTGATAAAAGTTAAAACCTATCATTCCTGCGCTAGCTAATACCACACCTGCTAGAACAATGAATGACAATATGCTTTTGTTTACTCATGCTGAATCCCTCCACAACCAAAGGGGACGTTTCTCTTGGTCCACTTTTTGCCTGAAGTGAACCAAGAGAACCGTCCCTCTTGTCTTTATTTCACTAATTTCTCATAAAAATTCAATCTTTGCTGCGCGTTTTCTTTTATTATTATATCTACTCCACTGTCGACGAATGGTTCGACATTTTTCCCTTGAATCACCTTCATGGCGGTTTCGACGCTTAAATAGCCCATATCATATGGGTTTTGTGCCATGGTACCGGGGAGGGTTTCGTCTGCAATTAACTCAAGCATCTCGGTAAGACCATCTGGCCCAATGACAGGTATCAAGAGCCCCTGCTTCTCTAATTCCTTGATTACCGGTAATGCGATGGTGTCGTGTGAGGTCACCACTCCCTTAATATCCGGATGGTCTCGCAAAGCGATTGAAATTGCCTTTTGAATTGCTTTAGGATCATCTGATACACCTGTTTTGGTATAGGCAACTTCGATTCCCGCATTTTGTAAAGATAGTGTAGCACCGTCCACACGCTCTCTAAACACGGAGAAAGATATATCACCACCGATAATTGCCACCTTATCGCCTGGTTGTAGCTGGGAGGCTAAAAAAGCTCCTGCCTTTAGACCTAAGTCGTCATTATCGGTTCCAATATAAGCTGTTTTGTTTTTTACGGCAAGGTCTGTATCTATTAGCAAAATAGGAACAGCCGTGAAGTTTTCTAATGTCGGCCCAACAGATGAACTGTATGGAGCCGTTATGAGAATATCTGGCTTTTCCTTGTATGTTTTACTTAATAATTCCACCTGTGCATTTGGTGTTGCATCACTTGGTACCAACACTTTTCCATTGATTCCAAAGTCTTTAAATCCTTTTTCGATGCCAGCCTTCATAATTTTCCAATATTCTGAGTCCATAGCTTTTAAAACTACGATCACAGTCGGCTTTTTATTAGCTAGTGTTACAGACATAAAACCTAGTACCATAACAGAAATTACAGCACCCATAACTAAAATAATTTTCCATTTCTTTACCACAACAGCCTACCCCCTCTCCTCTTATTTAAAGAATCTATCTAGACGCTACTTAAGCTGGGAATAAGCTGAAATTGAACAGAGAAGGTGGTCCCATTTTCACCAGTTTCGATATCAATATTGGCCTCATGTCGTTTGGCTACACTGTAACAAATGGCTAACCCCAAACCTGTTCCTGTTTCTTTTGTCGTAAAGAAAGGTGTACCTAATTTTGATAATACCTCTGGGTTGATACCCTGACCTTGATCTTTTATTTGCAGAACCACTGTCTCATTGTCCTGAAAGGTTTTAATTGTCAAATTACCATTAGAAGTCATGGCATCCAAACCATTTAATGCAATATTTAAGATAAGCTGGCGGATTTCTTTTTCGTCAAGGGAGATGTCAGGACATTCTCCTAAGTCAAGCTTAAGCTGTTTATTCGAACGGAACGCTTCAGCTTGTATCAAAGGAGATAAAGCTTCAATAATAGCGTTCAAGTTCTGCTTCTTTTTGACACTGATTTTATTTTTAGCTAGATTCAAAAATTCTGTGATAATCGAGTTTGCCCTGTTCAATTCCTCTAACATTAAATCGATGAATTCAGTAGATAAATTGTCGGCTCTATTCCTTGATAATTGTAAAAATCCTTGAACAGTTGTCATCGGGTTTCTAATCTCATGGGCAATACCTGCTGCCATTTCACCGATTAAATTCAATCGGTCCAGCCGATACATTTCATTCTCGAGATGGACCCTTTCTGTAATATCATTCAATACTACGAGGGTACATGGTTCGGAATCGATATCAAGCATTTCCGTGGACAATAATCCTGAGCGGACTTCCCCGTTTTTCGTCTCATACCTGATTTTCTTATTTCGGATCTTTTTAGTTAGATCAATAGACTTCCCTGATGCTTCATCGATAAAATTCTTGCGATTAATTTTTTGATGAAGCAACTCGTCACCGCTATACCCGGTGAATTTTGTCCAACTGGCATTGATGTCGATAAATGTCAGGTCCTTCTGTGATAAAATCGCCTTTAATAAGGGGCTGGAATCAAAGATTTTTCGAAACCTTTCTTGGGAACGGAACAGATGGTCGGCCATTCTTTTTCGTTCTTCAATTTCTTTTTGCAGTTTCTGATTTGACTTGGTCAGCTCAAGCGTCCGCGCTTCTACGACATGTTCCAAATTATGAAATCGCTGCTTTTTAACTTCTTCAATTTCCTTTCTTTCTGTTACATCACGTATGGTACAAACAAAAATCGGTTCATCCTCAATAATTGTGGATGCAATTAATAGATCGGCATAGAACAGGTTCTTATCCTTTTTACAAGCAACGACTTCTATAATTCTTCCTAAGGATTGTCTAATCGTAGAAAGGAATGTCGATGGGTTAACTGGCATTTCAGTCACACATTGAGGAAAAAGCTTTAAAACGTGTTTTTCCATTAATTCCTGTGCATGGTAGCCAAACATGCTGGTGACGGCAGGATTTACCGAAAGAATACAACCTTGATTATCAAACGTGACAATGGAATCGGTTATCGTATCGCTTATTGCTTTTGATAAGGCTTCCGTTCGTCGTAGGTTTAGTGTGGTTCTATCAAGCTTTTTGTTGACTTCATTCAGTTCAACTAAACGATTTAGATCGGTCTGAATGATATTTTCTTGATGATGTTGATGAATCCCAACAATTTGTTCTATTTTCTTTTTCAATGTTTCTGGTTGAAAGGGTTTAAAAATATAATCGATTGCTCCTACAGAATATCCTTGATGAACATGATCCATATCTTGACTAATCGCTGTAATAAAAATAATAGGAATATGTTTTGTTTTTTCCCTCGCCTTAATCAGTTTGGCTGTATCAAAGCCATTCATTCCCGGCATTTGAACATCTAATAAAATCACAGTAAAATCATATTGAAGCATGCATTTTAATGCTTCTTTTCCCGAATTCGCGCTAATAAGATTGTAGTTTGGTGAAGTGAGCACTGCTTCTAATGCCAGAAGGTTTTCTGGATGATCATCCACCATTAAAATATTCACCTTTTGAGGAGGTGTATTATTTAATTTTTCGATAGATCCTTTCTGGTCCATCAAATTCTCCGTAACAGTCTTCATAACGTGTAAATTTAACCCCCTCTCTTTTTCCTAAGCCAAGAAAACCTGAATTACCCAGGCTTTCATATAGTAATTGATGCACATCATTTTGAAGATTCTTATTAAAATAGATGAGAACATTTCGGCATATAATAATATCAAACTCGTTAAAAGAATGGTCTGATACCACATTATGCTGGGCAAATATCATGTTTTTCTGAAGAAATGGGTGGAAACAAACCTTATCGTCAATGGCTTTATAGTATTCAGAAAAGGCCTGTTTCCCTCCTGCTTCAATATAGTTTTTGGTATAGAGCTTCATCTCTTCCAACGGGAAGGTACCTTGTTTTGCTTTTTCGAGAATATTCTTATTTATATCGGTTGCATAAATTCTTGTTTTATCGTAGATTCCTTCTTCATGCAGGAGTATCGCCATGGAATACACTTCCTCACCTGAAGAACAGCCAACATGCCAAATTTTAATCGACGGATAATCCTTTAGTAAAGGAATCACCTTTGTCCGGATACTCTTAAAAAAGGATGGATCTCGAAACATCTCCGTCACATTGATGGAGAAATCGGAAAGTAATCTTGCCATCACACTAGGTTCACGAAGAATTTTTTCCTGAAGCGCTGATATACTTGATAGTCTCTCAATCTGAACGCGATGGTTAATTCTCCTTTGGATAAAAGGATAGGCATAGTTTCTAAAATCATAGCCATAATGACGAAACATTGCCTCAAGTAATAAATCGATTTCAATCCTCTCGATTTCTTCAGTCTGAGCTAGACTACTAGTTTCATGCAATTTTTCCTGTGCGATTTTCTAGCCCTCCTTCGTAAACAGCCAAACTTGCATTAACGAGAACAGTTGTTCTAAGTTAATCGGCTTACTAATATAGTCGGTAGCCCCAGCCTCCAGGCATTCTTCTCTGCTGTGTTTCATCGCCTTTGCTGTAAGGGCGATGATTGGTATCGTTTCAAATTTGCTTATTTTACGAATATGTTGGATGGCTTCAAACCCATCCATCTCAGGCATCATAATATCCATTAATATCAGGTCGGTTTTCGGATGCTCCTTTAAAACTTCCAACGCTTCCCTGCCGTTTTCTGCCACCAAGATCTCCATATCATAATTTTCTAACGCAATCGTTAAGGCATATACATTACGAATATCATCATCGACGATAAGAATTTTCTTGTTTTTCAGAATCGACTTCCCATGTTTAATCATGGACTCTTCCTTTAAAATTTGATCATTACTGTTTACAAGATAGTTCGATTCCAAACTCACCGCTGCTTCCGCTCGAGCCGCAGAGATATCTATGATCTTGTTATTCATTTGAAGGTTTGGCAAATATAACGTAAATGTGCTTCCATTCCGAATTTCACTTGTAACTTCTATAAACCCGCCCAATAACTGAGCAAGTTCCCTGCAGATTGAAAGACCTAATCCCGTACCTCCATATTTCCTGCTTGTCGTCCCATCTGCTTGTTTGAATGCATCAAAAATCGTCTTTTGCTTTTCTTTCTCAATTCCAATACCCGTATCGATCACAGAAAAAGCGAACACTCGCTCTAGTTGTTGTTCTTCTCCTTGATTCCTGGTGATGTTTTTCATGACACTATGGATTTGTAAGGAGACACTGCCACTTTCCGTAAATTTAAACGCATTGGCTAGCAGATTTTTTAGAATTTGCAGCAGTCTTTGCTCATCCGTGAAGAACGTCATTGGCAATGCTTTGTCCAATTCAATTGAAAAATGAACTTTCTTCTTATTTGCAATGTGTGAGAATTGACGATAGATGATATCTCTCAACTGATTCAATTCTACTTCCTTTGCTATCACATCTAGTTTACCAGACTCTACTTTGGCCAAATCTAATATATCATTGATTAAATTCAATAAATCATTTCCGGAAGTGTTAATGGTTTTAATGTATTCCTGCTGTTTATATGTCAGATTTCCTTCTCCATTTTCAGAGAGGATTTGTGCTAGAATGAGCAAACTATTTAGAGGTGTTCTTAGTTCATGTGACATATTTGCTAGAAACTCAGATTTATATTTAGAACTTAGCTCCAACTGCTGTGCTTTTTCTTCAAGCGCCGCACTGACCTCTTGTATTTCGAAGTTCTGTTGTTTAGACGCTTCGTACTGTTCCTCTAGTTTCTCATTTGTAGTCCTTAACTCTTCTTGCTGCATCTGGAGTTCCTCTGATTGGGCCTGCAGCTCTTCTGTCAGGGCTTGTGACTCTTGCAATAATTGTTCTACCTTCATGTGGTTGATAATACTGTTAATTTTAATCCCTAAATTGTTATTCACTTTTTCAAGCAGCTTTATTTGTATTGGGGTTAACGTCTCAAAGGAAGCAATTTCAATCACTGCAAGTACTTGTTCTTCAAATAATACTGGTAAAATCATTATTGTTTTAGGAGAAGCTTCTCCCAGGCCTGAACCGATTTTTAGATAATCGTCCGGAACTTGGTTTAGATGGATGGGGCGTTTTAAAAGTGCACATTGCCCAATTAATCCCTCACCTAAACGAAATTGCTTTCGTTCTTGCTCCGTACTCAAGGAGGCATAGGACGACATCCTTGTTAAATACTGGTCACTTTTGTTAACTTCTTTTAAATAAAAGACCCCGTAGCTCGCTCCCACCATAGGTACTAGCTTTGTGATAAGCATATCTGCTAACATCTGCACATTTTCTACTTCCGTATATAGTGTTGCAATTTTAGCAATTTGTCTATTCAGCCAGCTCAGCTCTTCTGCATCTTCTTTTACTTGTTTCTCGATTCTACTATGTTCCTCAAGTGCTTTGGCCATTTTATTAAAGGCTACCGCAATTTCACTCAGTTCACCTTTTGAGGAGATCTCAATACGCGGTATTGTATCAAAATCACTGGCCGCTGCTTGTTTCATTACTTCTGTTACTTTGTTAAGGTTATTGCTGATGCTTCTTATGATCCAAATGGCAAAACTTATTCCGATGATTAAGCCAATGACTAGGTATATGTAAATATTTTCAACAGCCCAATTATAGGTATCTTTTGAACGTAACAGTTCGTTCTTCAACCCTTGCTCTTGTATACCATGAAGCAGTTCGGTCATTTGAGTCATCCTCTGACTGGTTCGTTCCAAATCAGTCAAAAAAGCAGGAGTAAGTTCAGCGTTAGGATTGATTTTTCTTTCCATCAACGCTTGCTCGCCCATATTTCGATAGGATTCATGTAAGCTTTTAAATTTACTAATGAGTTCTTGAGACTTCTCTTGTGTGTCCTTTTTCTCCAGTGATTCAATCGCAATTTGTAAACTTGCATTTGAATTTTCCCAAGCATTCGTCAAGTCCAAATTGATTGCTGCTTCACGATTGTTCAACAAGGCATTTAACACATTTGACGATAAGGACGTTTCATCTTTAATCGTGGAAGCAATTTCGATTCTTTCATTTAAATCATTAATCACAACATTCATCTTAACGGTTGATTGTTCAAGCATGTTCATTAAGATCATCACAATAATCGTAATAAACAAAAGTAATGATCCTATGCTCGTATAGAGCTTCGTACGAAATCTCATATATCCTCCTCATTTGTCAAATATTCAATGGATACAATTATTTAGATTAATAAACTAGTGAAAATTTTCTCAATTTTAATCATACTTAAAATCCTTATTATCGTCTATATGATATTTTAGGGAAACCGAACAATGGGGACGGTTCTCTTGGCTTTTTTTGTCTAGTGTTAAACAAAATGGAACCATCAGAACCGTCCCTCCTGCGTTTTTAGTTAACATAATATGATTATGAAACTCGATTGAATTTGAAATATAAAACGTTCCTTACAAATTGTAGGAACGTTAATTGATCTTATTATTATGATGTTTTGCATCCACATCATTTAATCAGGATACAAATCAGTAAGTGAGGCAACAGAATTATTGTTTTTTCTGCCTGAAGTAAATGATCTTAGGCTTCAAGCACTTGATTCGATCTTTGTATATTTATAATAAAACTCCCCCGATTGATCCTTTCAGCTTTCACCAACCGATTCCATATTATGGTTATGTTTCCTTCAAGCCATGATGGAATCTGCTTTTCTCTCGTCATCATTATGCTTTTCTCGTTTACATCCACTTCGGTTCGTAAAGAGTTTCGGTTATTATACACTGTAACTTCATAGCGTCCTGGAGCAGGGAGTGTATAATTCGAATAGGGTGTTAATACCGTTCCGGCGCATACACATTTTATCTCGTAAGACTTTCCGATAAGATTTGGCAGCTCCTCGACATGCCCATGTAATAGTTGTTGTCTGATACGAGTCGAACTGATTTTTTCTCCTTTATATTCGACCTTGCCGACGGTAGTTACTTCAAGCCGATCCCCGGAATCTTGTTTCAATGTTTTCATATTCCCTGCACCGCGACTACCATACGAAAAGTCATATCCTGCTATTGCATGAATAACACCCAGTTTGATGAGGTATTCCTGAACAAATGCTTGAGGTGACAACCCAGCAAAGTCTTTATCAAATTCCACAAGATAAAAAATATCAACACCAAGTTCACTAAGCCTTTTTTCTTTTTCAGACTGCGGCATTAAATAGTGAAAACAAGCCTTCTCCCCAATGACCGTTTTCGGGTGAGGAAAGAAACTCATAACTGAAAGTCGTACGTTTCTTTCCTTTGCTTCCCGCAATGCAGATTGAATCACTTTTACATGGCCAAGATGGAGACCGTCAAAACATCCAAGTGCCATCACATTTGAGCTTGCACTCTCCTGATAAGCTGCCAAATTCCCCTTATTTAAATAGATGGTTTTCATACAGTCTCCTTTCATGTTCCAATGATAAGGTCAGCTTATACCAGCCAGTTCACGATATTTCCCGTTAAAGAAAACAAGAGGTTCCTTTTCCTCAAGGCGAATATCGGTTACTTTTCCAATAAACAGTGTATGATCTCCTTCAAGATGTGCTGTAGATACTTCGCAAGCCACCTGTGCACACGCGCCTGCTAACACTGGTTTTCCATCCAGACGATCAAAAACAACATCGCGAGGTTCCTTGATTTGTCCCGCAAAAATCATTGATAGCTCTTGTTGATCAGCAGCCAAAATGTTCACGGAAAAGATCCGGCTTTCCTTGATTTTATTTAAAATTTTCGCTTTTTCTCCAATTGAGATGACAACAAGCTTGGGATCAAGGGATACTGACATGAAGGCATTTGCCGTCATCCCATGTATATCTCCATCAAGTTCTGTGGTAATCACGGTTACCCCTGTTGCGAATTTTCCCATTGCCGTCCGAAATTGACGATCATCCATCTCTGTGACCTCCTAAGATTATTTAATAATAGTAGACATATAGAAATTACCAGCTGCCTAATGATTTATTAAATTTTTTCATTTAATAAATCTTAAAATATTCTCCAAGAACGGCTCGGTTTTTTCGATTTGTGTCCAATGCCCGCACTCATTAAATACGTGTAGTTCTGCATGCGGAAGCAATTCAATTAGACGGTAGCTTGTATCTTTAATTGGTATAACTCTATCATTCAAGCCATGGAATAATAGTGTGTGGACGTTAATACTTTGAATTTGTTCATCACTTAACGCCAATTCGTCCAGTTTTTGTTGGCGGGGCGCTGGGAACATGGCCGAAAATGCCTCTTTCCCCTCAGGTTCTATACTAGCTTCATAGCGAAGACGGACTAATTCTTCATTCTTTGCTGCTTTTTCATCGTAAGAAAATAATTCAATCAATTCTCGCATTGATTGCAAACTTGGCTCATACCCCCAAACACGTTCTAACCCTTCTGAAATTTGGTGCTTGATGCCGACACTGCCCATTAAAATTAATTTTTTCACAAGGTCAGGTCTTTGGTAGGCAACATGGAGTGCTAATGCCCCGCCCATGGAGTTGCCGACTAAGTGAACAGGCTCATCAGACACAGATTCTATAAAGCTAATTAAATGTTGTACCCATAAATCAACGGTATATTGGTGATCAGGGAGTTTATCAGTTTTACCAAAACCGATAATATCTGGTGCAAATACATGGTAGGAATCACTTAATCGAGGAAAAATTAAGCGCCAGTTTGCAAAGGCAGATACACCAGGCCCTGATCCATGTATTAAAATAATTTTTTCTTCTCCTGCCCCTTCTTCATGATAGTGGGTGTTGATTCCACTAATATCCATATATTTTGAACTAATCGTCATAACGGATTGCTCCTTCCATCTATTAAAAAAAGATAGAGGAAACTATTAAAGCTTCCTCCCGCTTTTTGTTTCCATTCATTGTGGGCTTGTACGTACGTTGACAGCCAAGGCTCACCTTCTAATCTAAACACCGATTATTTTATTGGTGCAGCTTCCTTTTTCTTCACTGGTGTTCCATACTCAAAGAACTCTTGTGGTAAGTTAGAGCCGTACCAAATAATTGCATGCTCTAAATCCTTCCCTTTCCATTCAACTGTTTTCCAGTCTGGGTCAAAAACTTGATAACCTGTGTCTCCGAATAATTCGACACGATTGCCCCCAGGTTCAATCACATATAGGAAATAGGCCTGAGATACACCGTGCTTACCAGGGCCGGCTTCAATTTTATAGCCGTGTTCCACCAATAATTCGCTCACGTCCATTAAATGTTGAGGGTACCCGTACCAGTAGCAAATATGGTGCAGTCTTCCCTTTTCAGCTAACGCGTCTCCCATGATCGCCACTTCATGCACTAATGAGTTTGAACTTAACCATGCTGCAACATCTGTATTATCATCATTTAGAATCCGTTCGCGCACTTTAAATCCAAGTGCATTTTCTAAAAACTCAACGTTTTTATTTGTTTCCTTCGCCAGTACATTCACATGGTCTAAGCGACGTACTGGTACACCGCGACGCGGACGTTTTTGCGGACGATTCAAAAGTGGCGTTGCTTGCTCTTCTGTCGGTTTGAAATAGTCAACCTCCCAAAGAATTTCCATTTTATGACCATCTGGCGTTGTAAATTGATACGCTGGTCCATGACCAATATCGCCTTGAATCCACTCGGTTCCATAACCTGTCGCTTCAATTTCTCGTACACGACGTTCTAGCGCCTGCGGAGAAGTGGCACGCCAGGCAACATGCCCAAGACCCGCTTCCTCATTTTTTGTAATGATCAATGTATGATGATAAAAATCCTCATATGCACGCATATAAACAGAATCACCTTGTCGGTGCGATTCTTCCATCCCTAAAATTTCTTTAAAAAACCACACAGACTCTTCTACTTTCGGACTATAAATTTCAATATGTGCTAAATGTGCGACATCAAAAATAGGTTCTTTCATCATTTCCATTCCCTCCAAAGTTTAATTTACCAAATTGGGTTTCCTTTAAATCCAAAGATTGATTTGCCGTATGAAGCCATTGCATCTTCGTAATGGTGCGTCGGATGAGAAGCCGCTGTCATTAGGTCACGTACAAATAATTCAGTAGGCTGCCCTTTAAATACGGAGTTTCCACCTAAAGTGAGCAAAATACGGAGAGCCATTTCTGAAGACGTCTTCGCTATGTGCCCACGGATCCCGAACAATTTTTCACGTTCTTCTTCATCCAATGTTGTCATGCCATTTTGCTCGAAATACGTTAATTTCTCACAATATTCATTTGCTAAGCCTTTTAAAGAGCTTAATTGAAGTTTTAATTCCGCTAGTACGCGCTGGCTGCTAGCTGCTTCTTTTTCATTTGCATTATTGTTGAAAACGCGAATCCTGTTTTCTGTTTTTTCTTGGAAGATTTCAATTAATCGTTCAACGCCGCCAATCTGAATAAATTGGAACCCCATCAAAAACCATGGGATGTATGGGACATTGAAAATTTGATAGTCCTTATCATAATTGCCATCTACCGCAGCTGCACCATTAATCACTCGAGTTGCATGGAAAATACGATCCGGCCGTATGTAAACGTTATCAACTTTTACCGCGTTACTTCCTGAGCCTCGCAAGCCCATTGCATCCCAGTTATGGATAATTTCCGCTTCCTCTTTATTCACAATAAACATACAATATTCCGGCTCTGTGCCATCTTTTAACTTAGCAATTGCACCTAAACCAATCCAATCACTCCAAAGCACGCCGCTGCAGAAGTTCCATTGACCTGATAGGCGATAGCCTTCGCCATCATCTGTAACTTTCCCGACAGGAGCAAAAACGTCTGCCATTAATCCACCATGATTGTATAATTCATCACGGCTTTCTTTTGGCAAAAAGGCAACCCAGGTTTCATGAATCACAAAGAAGTAACTTAACCAGGCAGCAGCGACACTATGATTGGCGATTGTGCGGATAATTTCACCAAATGTAAAGTAATCCAAATATTGACCGCCATAAGCTTTCGGCCGCATAAGCTTATGAAAACCAGCTTCTTTAATTTTTTCAATCACTTCATCTGGAAGCTTTGAATCTTGATCTGCCTTTAAAGCATATTTTTCAGCTAATAATCCAACTTCCTTTGCCCTTTTAAGAAGTTCCTCTTTGTTAGGAGTCTTTTTAACTTCTAAAAGATTAACTGCCATATACCTTCCTCCTCTTAAGTAAACGTTTTCAATTCTTATAAAGCACCTGCTTCTGTTTTGAATTATAATATTTAGAATATTTGAAATATACCTACGAAAAATATTGAATTTAGATTGTTTTTAACACGTTTCCTATTAAATATTTTCTTTGTATAGTTAATTGGATAGCGTATATCCGTTTTAAATTAAAGGATGTTAGCTAAATTGTTATTGTAAAAGGATGAAGCAAATGAACCTTTTTCATCTTTAACAACAAAAAAACCTTGTCCATTAACAAGTTAATGGGCAAGGCCACAATAAAATTGGTACGATTCAATTATTCAACACGCCTTTTTTAAAAAAAATTAAAAGATGGATTGATTACTAGTCATTTACTCTTGATTGTATTCTATAATTTGTAATTTTATTGTGTTAATAGTTTCTGAGCCACTATATACCCCGATCCACCATTTACCCCATGTCCTGGCCAAGTTGCGGCCCCGAGCATATACAGATTAGCTATTGCTGTCTGATGGCCCGGCTGCCCTGGTAATGGTCTCAAAAGATAACTCTGACCTAAATCATGTGCACCACCATACGGATCCCCCGGACCAGCATTCGGGTTATACTTCGCAATTGTGTCTGGTGTGACCACGTATTTTCCGATGACCGCACTTGGGATGTTTGGAATATGCTTGCTGACAACGTTTAGCACGCGTTCTGTAAAACGCTCTGTCAAATCATGCGACCATTTCCCATCCCCCACATCGATGAGATTTGCAGCATCCCCGCTTGGCCTTATTGGTACTTCCAGCACTTGAATACGCATAATGGCTTTCCCTGCAGGTGCCCTCGTAGGATCAAGGTTTGTCGAACAGTCAACGGTAAAGGTCGGATTTGACGGAAGCAGATTAGCTGCGCCTTGGGCAATGGCTAAGGTAAATCCGTCTAGCCCATCAGTTAGATGTGGCTGACCGACACGGTTAAACCGCTTATCCGGCCAGTTTGGCGGCTCACTCAGAGCTAAATGAATTTGCACACATCCTCTGCCGTATCGATACTGTTTTGCTTGCGCACGCAGTGGTGGTGATATTTCGGTATCGGCCAATAGCGAGAGATACAGCTGATCAGGTGTGGTTGAGGCCACCACCGCCTGTTTGGCACGGTACTTTTTCCCCTTTGTGGTCCTAACGCCAACTGCCCGACCATTTTCCACTAAAATCCGCTCGGCCTGAATCTCTGTAAGAATTTCCCCGCCTTGGTCCTTGATCAGCTGAGCTAATGCATGAACTAACTTCTCACTGCCACCCTCCGGCGTTGGCATTCCGCCGCCCATTAATGCCATCACGGTGAGCGGCACCCATATTCCACTTCCCACCTCATCTGGTGTGCGGCCAAGGTGTGTAACCCAGGAAGCAAGCATCGCCCTCGTCACAGGTGACTTAAGCGAACTAACCGTATTACGGGCTGTTGATACGAGCGATGCTGCAAATGGTGAATAACCCACGCCGCCATCTTGATGAAGTAGACGCTTGATGATAGGTGCAGCTTCCGGGCTGGAAAGATCCATGTTAAATAACCCAAAAACATCGTTTACATAAGGATTCAGCTGTTCAAACATTCCTGCCAGCGCTGTACCGTCACCAGGTGCCAACCGTTCCGCCTCAGATATGAGCTCCTCAAAAGAAGAAGGAAGGACCGCTGTTCGTCCGTCTTCCATGGAAACGCCCGTCGGCAGGTCTGTATTTAAATAGCGAAGCCCGCGTGCTTCTAAGTCCTCTCTTAAGTCTGCGTACGCTGGTCCGGTTGTAAAAAGCGGATGAGCAGCAGCATAGACATCATGTTTGAAACCTGGCAGTGTCAACTCTTCTGTACGCAGAAATCCTCCTGGACGATCATTTTTTTCTAATACTAATACACTTCTCCCGGCCCGTGTTAAATAGGCAGCTGTTATTAACGCATTATGGCCGCTGCCAATAATAATTACATCAAATTGATCCATCATATCTCTCCTTTTACGATATCTACGTAAAAAGATATTATGGTTTTTAGATAATAAGTACTAAATCCAGGACATTATAAAAATATTTTAGGACGTCTCTACCATTAGGGAAGGCCCTTCAGGTTAAATCTCAATTTTCCCTTTAGCTTTTAAAATATTAATTGCTAGATAAAGTGTGAAGGCATATTGTGTGTCATTAAGATCATGATTTAAAATCTCGCTAATTTTGGTCAGGCGATAGCGTAATCCGCTAATCGACATCGATAATTCCTTTGCCGTATTATTAATACTGCTTCCATTATCTATATAAGTGTATAACGTTTTGATTAACTCAAATTCACTACTATCTGCTTCTAACAATCTGCCAATATGTTGATTCACGAACCGCTCAATCAGCACATCATCTTGCAATTGGAATAAAACGCTTTCAATTCCCAGGTCTTCGAAGTAATAAACATTTTTTCGATTGTTTGTGGTACGCAATGCTGCCAATGTTTCATTGTATAGCGTGACAGTTTGTGAAAACTCCTGGATGACTGAGCTGACACCAACAGAGATCCTATATTTTGGGAAGCGCCGTGAACAATGTCTTAACAATTGATCTATAAATGAGGACTGTGTTATATGTAATTTTTCAAAAGTTGGGTACTCAATTAGTATGATGATTTTGTTAAGTTTTTGTGAAACGATCGAGTTGATAGAGCGTTCTTTCAAAAACAGATGAATATGACCAATCATTTCTTCATTAAACGCTAATTCATTTTCAATACTTGATTCCTTTACAAATCCTTCCAACGTTAGCATCCAATAAGTCGAAGAAGGATTGAAATCTAAATAATAGGCGATTTTATACATTTCTTCCTTTGCTAATCGCCCTTCTAAGATATCATTTAAAAAGCTCCGTTTAATCGTTTGCTCCGTATTAACCTTAATACTTTCATTGAATAAGATCAGCGAAGACGTTATGGCCGCATTTTCAATAATCATATAATCAAGCTCATTAGGGTGATTGTCACCTGAGTAAACGAAAGAACAATAGCCTTTAATTTGTTGTCCATAATAAATGGGTGTCCGTAACAATGAAAGCTTTTCGGAATAACGTACAAATGTAGTGTTCGAATCTCTAAATTTATTTAAAGTAAGCTGCTCCGGAAGGTTTCCTGATTTTACAATAATTTGATTATATTCATCTTCAATAAAGACGTTTAATCCAGTCGTTTCAAATAAAATATCAACCACTTTTTGTATACCTTGGTTTGACAGTAGTTCCTCAATTAATTGCCGGTGTATATCACTCGCTTTACTTAAATGGTCCCGCTCCATTTTTAATTTTGCTGTTATTTCATCGAGTTCCTTGATCATGCTAGTGTTTTGATAATAACTTAGGTCACTCGTAATTTGTTCTCCCCATTTTTCAATTGGCATACAAATACACTTGCATTGCTCGTGGCCCATCGCACGGCATTCAACTTCCTTAACAAGGATAGGCTGCTGTAAAACTTTTGAGAGGTAACCGCTTGCAT
Source organism: Neobacillus canaveralius (assembly GCF_047237705.1). Lineage (NCBI taxonomy): Bacteria > Bacillati > Bacillota > Bacilli > Caryophanales > Bacillaceae > Neobacillus > Neobacillus canaveralius. The sequence goes on from NZ_JBDFLL010000001.1 coordinate 3,465,624, forward strand.
AACCACACAAGTTATGACAAACAGGCTCTTGACTTAGACCTTTGGCTTTTAAATATTGAGTGGCTTCAAACGTATTAATCCAAAGCACTTTAATAAAATTGCATTTCTTTTGCTCATCAAAGCTCATATCTAAAATTTCCACTTTATCTAAATATCCATGAAGCATGTGAAATTTAGGACCTGCTAATGCCAAATCTATCTGATCGTCCCATTCCAGCGACATTGCTTTTTCTGCGTCACTCACACCGCAATGCCAGCCGTAGCGAATAAACACGCCTCTCGTTCGTTCCTCGCCAATCATCGTAATGAGCTCATTCTTCAAATTTGTTCTTGCTTCAATCGGGATGGTAATAATTCGTTCATAGAATTCATTTACAACTTTTTCTTTGGGTAATTCAAAAGCATTCTTTATGTGCATTTGCTTAAGACTCATTATTTTTACTCAACCCCTTAGTCTGTGCTTACTAGGACAATGAACAGTTATCACATACCACTGTGTATTTTCAATATTTTTACTTTTACATCTGAGTGATTTTTACTCTATTTTTATTCTAGCATACTCTTTTGAATATTTAGAAATCACGAGTCTTATAGAGTATTTTTTCTATGGTCCTTTACCAAAATAATGAAAGTAAGAATAAATTTTCCCATTTTACACATAATTAGAAAAAACATTTTTGAGGGATTAAGATGAACTTAAAAAATAGTGAAAAGGACAAAGGTGAGGGCTCCGACAGAAGGAACGATTCAAATTGGCTTGAACGATTATCACAATCGAATGATTTCATTCATGAACATACTTCTTTCAGAGAAGATGCGCCTTTTTGGATTTCATACTATCGCACCCTTATTTCATCAGACATTTTACATAAAGATGTTCTGCCCTATTTACAGGAACACATTCCATTAGATGAGTTAAAAAGTAGAATCCCTGTTCAAGAAATTATTTTATCGAAGGATACAAATGAAATCATCCAAAATATATTGAATGGACATATGGCCATTCAAAAACACCGTTTTGATGAAGAATGCTTATTAATCAATATTGCGAATAGTAAATTTCGCGATGTCGGCGTACCGACAATGGAATCCTCGGCCCTAGGACCGCAGGTTGGATTTATTGAAGAATTAGACACTAACATCAATCTGGTTCGAAAAAGATTGCCTGTTCCTGAACTGCAAGTCAAAGAAATGAAGGTTGGAGAGCTATCCAAAACAAAAGTAGCAGTACTTTACATAGATGGAATTGCTGATCCTGAAAATGTAAACACGGTCATCCAAAGAATAACAGATATCCAATATGATCATATCCAGGACAGCTCTTATATCGCATCGATGATTGAAGACAATTCTAATTCCTTGTTTCCACAATCGATATCAACGGAAAGGGTAGATCGAGTCGCTGCCGGTCTCACGGAGGGAAAAATTATTATAGTAGTAGATGGATCACCGAATCTTGTCATCCTCCCCGTTACCTTAATGGAATCTTTTATAGCCATGGAAGATTATAACTATTCCTGGATCCTTTCAAATTTCTTTCGGTTATTGCGACTAGCAGCTATGTTCATCTCGACAATGATAAGTCCTATGTATGTGGCCATTATGACTTATCACTATGAATTAATTCCGGCGCGTTTACTAGAAACACTTGTAGGCTCAAGGGCAGCCGTTCCTTTTGCACCATTCTTAGAGGCTCTTTTTTTAGAATTAATGATTGAAATGGTAAAAGAAGCAGGAATCCGTCTGCCGCTTAAAATTGGTCAATCCCTCGGTGTTGTAGGTGGCATAGTAATCGGGCAAGCTGTTGTGGAAGCCGGATTAACTAGCAATGTTTTGCTTATTTTAGTAGGACTCGGCTCCTTGGCTTCCTACACGTCACCTGTATATAAATTCAGTAATACGATTCGGTTTATCAAGTTTCCGGTCATTTTTCTTGCCCAATGGTTTGGTTTGCTTGGGGTGTTTTTAGCCTTCCTGCTTACACAAATCCATTTACTCCGGTTAACGTCACTTGGTCGGCCTTATTTAAGCCAGTATCCAATACGGAATACTTCCTTTCAGGATTTATGGATAAGGCTCCCTTTTTCCATGCAAAAAGAAAACCCCAAAACCTTGAGACCTCAAAAGAAGTGGAAATCAACAGGTAAAGGAAAAAAATCGGGGCCGGCGAACGATTTTTATGAATAAATCGTAAAGGGGAAAAACAATTTGCAAGCTAATATTAGACATCAAGTTTCTCCCTATTTAGTCTTCTTTATCATTTACAATTCCCAGGTTGGTGTTGGCATTTTAAGTTTTCAAAGGACCATTGCCGCGAAAGCAGGATATGATGCCTGGATTGGTGTATTAGCTGCCGGGTGTTTAGTGCAAGCGTTTATCTGGGTTATGTACAAACTTTTAGGAAAAACCAATGGAGATATTATCAATGTTCATACCACTATTTTTGGAAATGGACTAGGCAAATTTCTTAGCTTAATTTTCATGATTTATTATTGGTTGGCAAGTGTTTCTGTTTTAATTGGGTTTATTGAAATCATTCAAGTATGGATGTTTCCTACCATGCCTTCATGGATACTTTCGACTATTATTTTACTTTCAGTATATTATTGTGTTTCTGGAGGATTTCGGGTTATTGTCGGCATGTCTTTTCTATCGTTTATTTTCCCACAAATATTACTTATTGTACTTTTTATCTTCCCGTTAAAAATTGCACACTTTTCAAATTTGCTGCCGATTATGAATCATTCCTTCATGGATATGGTAGATTCCCTCAAAAACTCGATGTACACACTAGCGGGAACCGAAGCATTGTTGATGTACTATCCATTTATAAGAAATCCTGAAGCTTCAAAAAAATTTGCTCATTTAGGTGGTTTATTTACTACTTTACTGTATACTATGTCTGCTATTGTTTCCTTTACCTTTTTTAGTGAAAATCAGTTAAAAGCGACAATTTGGCCAGAACTTTCGTTAACAAAAACAGTTACGTTGTCTTTCTTGGAACGATTTGAATACCTGTATATATCCATGTATTTGATTATCGTTAGTGTTTTAATCGCACTTTTTTTATGGTGCTCCAGCAGAGGTTTAAAGATAATTTTTAACAGGAAGCAAAAGCATACGTTGCTCCTTCTTTGCCTTTTAAGTGTTATCCTTTGTCATTTAAATGGTTCCTTCAAAGAAATGTTGAATAAATTAATCATTCAAATGAATTTATGGGTGTTTTACGGCTATATCCCCCTACTCTTACTCGTTTTAACTTTTTTAAAAAGGGGTAAGCAACATGATGAATAGGTCAGCGTTTTGTTTGTTTCTTATTTTATTATTGTCAGGGTGCACCTTTCTCCCTACCAACATTGTCAATGAAATCGATATGTCTCAGGGGGTAGGGTATGATCTGAGTGAAAAATCGAACATAAAGGGAACGATTGTATTTCCTATTTTTAAAAAAGACAAAACTTCTACTACAGAAGTCAGAACAGCTATAGGGAAATCCAGTAAAGAGATTCGTTCAATCTTAAATAACGAAACTCGCTATCCATTGGTAAGTGGTCAGATTCGTGTAGCTCTTTATGGCAAAAAAATTGCAAAGACAGGGATAAATGATTTTGTAGATACCTTACATCGTGATCCGGCCATTGGGAGCCTTGTTCAAATGGCAATTGTTGATGGCGATGCAAATCAATTATATAAAATGAAGAAATATAAAAATGAGAATGTTTCCATTCATATCCAAGAATTGCTAGAGCACAATATGAAAATGGGATTACTTCCTCAAACTAATTTACAATCCTTTTTATTTCAATATTTTCAAATAGGACAAGATCCTTATTTACCATTAATTAAGAAGGAAGCCGATAACATTAGGATTACCGGCATCGCAATTTTTAAGGATGATCGTTATGTAACATCTTTTCCAATGAAAGATTTTTTTATTTTTAAAGCACTGGTTGATATAAACAATATTGGATTACGTCAATTTATCTTAGCTAATCGTGATAAGGTCGTTCTTGAAACACTAGATTCAAATGCAAAATATAAAGTGAAAATTCTAGATGGGAGACCAGAATTTACGATTAACTTAAAATTGAAAACAAAATTACAAGAGTTTGCTCCCTCAGAAAAGAAAAGGCAGGCTTTTGATAAAAAAAAATATCAAAAGCAGGTTGAAAAAGAAATAGAAAAAAGTGCATTAAGTATCATCTCTCAATTTCAAAAGCATAAAGTGGATCCTTTAGGTTTAGGGGCAAAATATAAAGAACATTTTCGTGGATTTAATGAAAAACAATGGAATGAGGATTATCCCAACGTGAAAATTCATGTAAATGCAAATGTGGAAATCGTACAAACCGGATCCATAGATTAGCAATCTGGAAATGCTGCTTATTAAAAAAGCAGATTGCACAAACTGCAATCTGCCTCTTTCTTACTTCTCGTTTTTCTTTAAAACCTCAACAATCGTTGCCTTACTAACATTTCCAGCAGCATCTGCAACTGTTACGGTTAAAATATTTTTGTGTTTTTGCTTCGGCACAGATACCTTAAACTTACCGTACGCATCTGCTACTTCTGTACCTAGTTCCACTTTGCCCAGCATTACCTTAACCGTTGCACCGGCTTCTGTTATGCCTGTGATATAGGTATCATTGTGAATGACAGCATCGACAAGAAGGACATTTGGTGCTGTGACATCCTTAACCGTTACCACTGTCTCTTTACTAACATTGCCTGCATTATCTGTTGCAGTAACTGCAAGTTGTGTTCCAGCATCCTGCTTAGCGATTTCGATTGCAAAGCTGCCATCTTCTAATGCAGGAGCTGACCCTATAAGGGTTCCATCAATAGACACTTCAACACTTGCACCTGGTTCTGTCGTTCCGGTAACCTGTGTCGATTGGTCCGTTACTTCGTTTACAGATGGAGCTTCTGGAGCTGTACTGTCCGCAACTTCTTGTACGATTCTACCTTCAACTACCGGTGAAACAGGATTTACCTTTTCTAAATAGGAAGTAAACACTTCAAAGTCTACAATGTATAACTCAGAAATACGTCCCTCATCCTTTGCTGTTTTAAACATGCCGTACCCATCGCCGCCGTCCGCAGTGAAGGCATTAGTTGCTACTCTATATATTTTGTCGAGTTGGAGTTCTTCATAACCATCAGCTGTTAGAGCCTCGACATGCCAGACGCGATCACCAACAGGTTTCGCTTGATCGTACTTGAACTTTAATCCTGATACCTGCATGAAACCACCTGCACCAGGTGCGCTCACACTATGTTCTAATGCAGCAAGTATTTCTTCACCTGTTAGGTCAAGAGTAACTAGGTTATTACCGAATGGCAGAACCGTTAACACTTCTCCTAACGTGATATCTCCTTGATCAATGGAAGCACGGATTCCACCGCCATTTTGCATGGCAATATACGTTGGAATGAACTCATTAGCTTTAGCTGCCATTCCATCTGCAATTAAGTTTCCTAGATTGGTCTCCTTGCTGCGAACATCTTCACGGACTCCATTTAACGCAACGGATGTATTTCCAACCACCTGTTTTTGCAGTTCTGTTAAAGGAGCTTTATACTCAGCCACCTTCTCTTTGGCAGCTGCATCCTCTGTATACGTATTTACATCCTTTAGTTCACCGGTGTAATCCGCGATTACACCATTTTTGTCGAATGTTACATCAAGTACACCAAGGTATTTTAAATACTCATTTGCTTGGACGATTAATGTCGGTTCTTCTTTTTCTACAACAACTGGTGCATCCAGTTTTGTATGGGAGTGTCCTCCTACAATTACATCAATGCCGTCTACCTGTTCGGCTAAATCCAAATCTGGTTGATAACCTAAGTGGGATAATGCAATAATTTTGTCTACACCTTGTGATTCAAGCATCTCAATTGTTTGAATGGCTTTTTCAACAGCATTTTCAAAACCTATGTTATCTCCTGGATTCGCTAGAAACGCTGTATCTTCTGTTGTTAAACCAAAGATACCTACCTCTTCTCCATCCACTTCTTTAATGATGGCTGGGAAAATTTCACCTTGTTCATTCCCTCCTCCGATTGAGGTATTGAATAGTGGCCCTAGGTCAGCATCATCTGCCATATTTACGTTGGAAGACACAACTGGAAATTTCGCTTGCCTGATGAAGTTCGCTAGCGTCGCCGAATCCTTATCAAACTCATGATTTCCAAGTGTCATGGCATCAAAGCCTAATTGATTCATAAAATACAAGTCTGCTAGACCTGAATATTGTCTGAAATATAATGTTCCCGAGAACACGTCCCCTGCGTTTAACAACAGGCTATTTTCCTTCTGAGAACGCATTTCATTTACAGCTGTAATCAACTTAGGGAATTGCTCCACATATGCATGTGTATCGTTTGTATGAAGAACGGACAATGTAAATGGGCCCTCTTCTACGGCTAGATCTAATTGAGCCAAAAGTGCATCGTGATCACTAGCGCGTCCATGCTCTTCCATATATGGAGAGTTAAAGTTCACGATATCGAGTTTTGCCGCTTCAGCTAAGTTATTGGATACTAGAATATGATCTAATACTTGTGCATTTCCTTGATAGTTGTATGTGTATCTTTCAGAAGCAGGCAAGGTTTCAACTAAATTCGTTAAATCATCCCCTTTTAATGCCGCTAGTGGGGCAGAAAACTCAAAATCGTTTAAGTCACCTAATACCACGACATTGGCGTCTTCGTTCTTTACTTTGATGTCAGAGACAAAGTTATTAACGATAGTTGCGATTTGCACACGTTGTGCTTCACTTTCAAGGTACGGCGGTTGATTTTTTCCAAATAAAGGCTCATCTCCACCTTTTGAGTTGAAGTGGTTGTTAATGACAATAACTTCTTCGCCCTGGAAAGTAAACTCAGCTGCAAGTGGCTTTCGGCTGCTGTTGAATGCAGCATTCGTCGGGTCAATGCGTCCAGGGTTTAAGGTAAGAGAACCATTTTCATAAGCAACACCCGTTGTGGCATCTCCCTCAGGTGCCTCGTTTAGAGTCACTCTATCAGGATTGTAAAGATAACCAACACGGATATTTCCGCCTGGTACGCCACCATCTTCTCCATCAACTGGAGCGATTTCTGTCCAAGCATAGGTTGGTCCGCCAAAACCTTGGATTGCTTCACTTAATGCCTTATAGTTTGCATCCGCTTTGACGATACCATTATTCGTTTCCCCGCTATCGTCAAGCACTTCAACTAGACCAATGATATCTGGAGAGCCTAAGTTCTCTACCATTGATTTCGCCAGCTTATCGCGTTTAGCAGTGTCTGTTGCTACAAAGTTTTCGATATTATATCCTGCAATTGATAGTTTATCTTCCTCTTTTTGAATGGTCGTTACTTCATTGGTTCTTTCACTTTCTACAAGTTCAGGTAGATCAGCTGCTTTTGTGAGAATCTTAAAGTTACTAAACGTATAGCTGACCACTCCTGTGACAGTTCCAGCATAAGAGTCACCCGCTTTCGTTACAAAGCTGCGATCATCAAGCTGAAGAAGCATTTTCTCAGGATTTTGATTTTCTTTTGTTAAAAGAGGAATTCCTTCTTTTGTATATGCTTTACTATCCACTTTACCCGTAATTACAGGTACCTCTCCAAATTTCTGTGGTCCTGTTACTGTTGGATTTTCAATAGAAACAAGCATTCCTTCAAGACTTTCATAAAAATCAATGCCATCTTCCGCTGGGTCGAATGTTCCGAATTGATCGTTGTCAATGACCGAAGTCGGAGGATTTACATCCTTACCGATTACCAAAGGACTCGGAAGTTCATTTCCACTAGAAACCTTTGTAACCTTACCTGATTGGGCATTAATTTCTGTCATCGCTAAATCTGTTTGGAGCTTCTCGGCATAACCATCTAGTACCCACTCTTTTACAAGTCCCGATACGGTTACATTATCCCCGACAGCCACATTGTGAGTTGGCTTGTATACGAGAATGCCTTCCGATGTATTAGAATTGTCATCTGGATTAGGGGCTTGCATGTAGAAATTGCTGCTATCAACTACCTGAGTAACAACCCCAGGGACATCTACTACATTTTTATCTTTATAAGGTGAGGTATGAGATTGACCTTGGATGTCATGGATTTTCAATCCTGTTTCGCCTGTTACAGGAGGTTCTTCTGGAGGAGGCGTTGTGCCATCAAACGACATGGCAGTTAGAGATTTTATACCTGGTACTGAAAAATAAGCTTCAAGTGAACCAGTAACATAAACCTGTTTACCTACTATCGAGGGATTCGTTAATAATCCAAAGGTTGGACGGAAGCTAGTAGGCAGTTGAACAGGTAATATTTTTGTTGCGTCTCTTTCTGTAGGGCTATCTGCAATGGCGAAGTTTGTATCTGCTCCAAATGGCGCCTCAAAATCATATGTAGCTTTCCCGCCACTGCCACTTGTTGTATAACCTACTATATACCCTACAACTGTTGCTGATCCTGTATTATTGGCAATTGCCTGCGCAACTGTAATAGGTTCAGCAGCTTGCGCCCGATATGGGATAACCATACCTATCAACATGACAAACATTGTCGTTAAAGCAAGTATCTGTTTTCTAAGCCTCTTCATAAGTTTCCCTCCTAAATCCATAAATCTATTAAAGTAAACCTCTAAAAAAAGTAGAACTTCCTATATTTTATAAATCTATGAAATTTTCCTCCTTTCTTATGTTGGGAAGTACTACAAATATACAATTAAGATACCATTTACCTAAGTAAATTCGTTCTATTTAACGAAATCTTCACTCTTTCTATACAAAACCTCAATAAACTTTACACAAGAAAAGATATTAATTACACTACTATCATACAATTTTTCCAATAATTCCTAAATAAGAACAATTACCTGCATCCATACTACTATAGATAAGTATTTTGCTAGAGGCAGTATGCTTTTTTAATAAACTTTATGGTTTTTGTAGGAGCTGTACGCTTTTTTGTAGAAACTATATGGTTTTACGTAGAAGCTGTACACTTTTTTGTAGAAACTGTACGCTTTTGTGTAGAAACTGTACACTTTTTTGTAGAAGCTGTATGGTTCGCTGATGAAATTGTAAATATGCCCATGCAGCAACCATTATTTATGTTCACAGAAAAAAGGACCTTCATAAGAAAGTCCTACTTAATAACCTATAAACTAACGATTGACCAATATCTCCAATATGGATTGGCTGGTCCTGACAAGATTTTCAATTGCTGCCTTAATTCTCTCCGTAAGATGCCTCTGCTCCTGCCCTGGTGTTACCTCAATCAAACTTACCTTATAATCTGGATATTCATGCTCCTCGATTGTTATGTCTTCCAATTTATCCAATCCAAAAAGGTGATACAGAAATTGTATCACCTTTAATAGGTCAAAATTCTATTCAGCTTGACTAGGATTTTCGTAAAGAGATTGTACTTGATCTGACGGAAGGGCTAATCCATCATACACACGTACTTCATCCATTAATCCTTTAAAAGGTGTATCCCAGTAGTTCACACCTAAACCAAATTCCGCATCAATGGAGGTAAATACATTCGGGAAGTTGGTCCCTGTATATTTGGCTACACCATTGATATAAAATACAGCCTGTCCTTCATTGACCGTAAAAGCAAGGTGTGACCACTGATTTAAAGGTATGGTTGTATTCGTTACGGCATCATACCACTGGTCACCGTTGTGTGACCAAACCATCGTATTACCCCATCCGGTTTTTGGTACGACACTAATCCAATTGTTCCCTGTTTCTGCACCAAAGAAAGAGGTTGTAAATTCAGTGATTTGTTCAGGCTTTAACCATAATGACACAGTGTACGTATCACCAGTAATTAAACCTTTATCTAAACGAAGTCCAGAATTTCCATCGAATTTAGCGGCTTGTCCAGCAATACCTTCGGCAAACGTAATTTGTCCGCCTGTGTTATTTATCCGGTCTCCTGTTACGGTTGCGTCCGCTTTTTTTCCAGAAGTGTCTTTCAATCCATCGTTAAAGTCGTAGAAAGCTGCTAAGCCGCCTTGTTCCTTTTTCTGCACGGTAACAGTTATTTGTAATGTTTCGGTTGCTTCACCTAATGTAATCGTCGCGGTTAAATCAACCACCGCATTTTCCGAATCGGAACTTGGTCGTGTAACCTTTCCATCAACAGAAACTGCCTCTGGATTAGAAGATTCCCATCTAATTTGCGCTCCCCTTGTAGCAACGGTTGGCAGCGTCAAATCACTAATTACAGTAGCTGGGAAACTCGTAGTCAACTCTTGTTTAATAGCATTTACTAATTCTGCGTTAGAGGACGCTTTCACATGGCTTCCCCAAATGACAATTCCTTCATCTGACATCGCACTAAACGTCATCACCCACTTTTGAGACGTAGGGTCATATTGGCGGATAAAGACGCCATCATAAGTACCTTCATCATCAATTGTTAATTCTGCTCGGTAATTGTCATAAAGTTTCCATGTACCTGTAACAGCACCAGAAATGGTGTGATCTTCGTTCAACTTTACCCATGTTGATTCAGTTAGTTTACCTGTAATTTCTTCACCATGGTTAATGTATTTGTAGTCTCCAGTTACATCCACCTCGGGCACCTTTTCGATTGTTTCACCAGCATAACGGTACGGTGTTGGCACCGGCCATTGATCACTGTTCTTAAATGTCTGGTGTACACGAACTTCGTGCATTTCCCCTTGCTGCGGGAAACGAGTATGAGTAACAATAAATTCCTTGCCTAATTCTTCGTCAATTAGATATGAGTTATGCCCTGGAGAAAGGTAGCCTGTACCAATTCCAGTGCCCGCTTCACCAAGATCTCTTTTAAATAAGAAGTTCCCAATCATTTTATTACCGATATCTTTATGATCGTCTCTACTTGGGAAGTTACCTACACCGATATCAAAGGTCTCTGGGAATACTGCAGGATTACCTTCAGCATCTACATATGGACCATCAGGACTCTCTGATCTAAATTGTCTCATCTGATAACCGCCATCAGATGCTAAACCGCCATAAGTAATGTATAGATAATAATAGCCAGTTTCCTTATCATATACAGCGTAAGTTCCTTCAGCCGATCTTCCGTAGCCAGAAGCGATTTTTGTGCCGAAATATCTATCAACCATTCGGCCATCTTCTGTTTTTCCATCTTTACCTGGATACTTTGGCAGCCCTGTTTTCTTATCTAATTCTAAAATATAGGTACCGCCAGACCAGGAGCCATATGTCATATATAACTTATTATTTTTAGCCTGAAGAATGTTGGCGTCAATTGCGTTGGTGTACAGTTTATTATTGTAGTCTCCATTTGCTGTAAACCAATCTGGATTTACTTCATCAATCACACCATCTTCAATAAGATCAGCGATATTCGTATTCTCCCAGTGCTTGTTTACAGCGCTATTTCGGTCATAAGCTTCTTTGTTGGTAAATCCTGAATACATAATGGTGTCGACATATTTAAATGGACCTTCAATATTTTTTGACACAGCTATCCCAATTGCAGAGCGGATATAAGTAGAAGACACACTATAGTAAATCATATAGGCACCCTTTGTACCATCATCATTTACATAATGTTTATTCCAAAAAACATCCGGAGCCCAGACGGCATAGCCGCCTCGGCTGTCTGAATCATTTTCTCCAGCCCACTTAAAGGACTCAGCAAGGTTTGCTGACAAATCGCCATAAACTTTATTATCTGGCGTTGTATAGCCATTCGTAAATCTGTCCCAATTTACTAAGTCTGTTGATTTTGCACCGTCAATATGTGAACCATACACATAGTAGGTACCTGTTTTGGGATCTTTAATGATGGAAGGGTCGTGAACAGACGCATTTCTAAACTCAAGTGGCTCAGAATTACTAGTGTTACTTGCTTGCTTCTTCCCTAGGACACCGCTTGGTATTAACAACAGCAATACTAGAGAAATAAATATTAATCTTTTAAATTGAATCTTCATTTCGTTCTTTCTCCTCCTTTGGTAGCGCAATCATAATTAAATTCCCTTCTACCAAACTTTTATACTAGAGTACATACAATTAGTTATAGTTCAATTTACCTAATATTCTGAATACAAAAGGTAATCCTTTCCTAGTTTTTAAGATATTATAGTGAAAAATATCTTTTATGTAATTTCAAAGCTGCACAAATATACGGACCAATTATCCCCAATTCCTTAACTTATACTTATCTCCCCTCCATTCTAAGAAAAAAGTTGTACTTACAATTAGTAAACCGCTTACATATAGCAGCAAATAAACTAACTGCTTATTAAACAATACTATAAATCTATTAAATTCTCAATAGTCAACTACGCACTTGTTGAACAACTTTTATGAACTAATCATTAAACATGAACGTACAAGTTGTTGTTTTTTTGCCTGTCTTGAAAATAAATTCGTTTATAAAAAAATCTAATCTTGTAAATATTAATGTTATACAATTTTTTTTGGAGTCATATGTTTTTCATTGTTTTAGCAAAATACTAAGGTGAGTAGGTGTATTAGTGTGGACTTTCCTACAATCCATACGAACTTTTGGGACGCAGTGATCGCAGTTCCTATCGTGATGTTGATTACACAACTAATAAAAGTTTTATTTAAAGTGAAGAAAAAGTATGTTCCAACAATCGCTCTTATTATCGGGTTAAGCATTTCAGTATTTATAAGCCATCGCCACCACCTTATAGCTGGTCTTTTTATGGGGTGGTTCTATGGATATGCTGCGATTGGTTCTTACGCTTCATTGAAAACAACACTATTGGCATTTAGAAAACAGGAGCAAAGGGGACGGTTCTAATGGTTTTTTTTGACCCTGTGTTAATCACAGTTGAACCATCAGAACCGTCCCTCTTGCGCTCTCTTCAATAAAGGCAAACCCGGCACCGAAAAAGATGCCGGGTTTACTCTTGTTATTCTTTTACGCGAGCAAAGGGGACGGTTCTAATGGTTTTTTAACCCTGTGTTAATCACAGTTGAACCATGAGAACCGTCCCTCTTGTGCCCGCTCTTGCGCCCGCTCACTAAAATTCTGGAATGGAGATTTTCACTTCAGAACCCTGTTCCGCCGAACGTAAAATCCCATCAATGATCGCTTGATTGATGACAATTTGTTCACCAGGAATTGGCGCAGGGTTACCATTCTGAATCGCCAAAACAAAGTCGCGTACCTTTTCATAAAAAATATTTAACTGATGATTTTGCACAGGAATAGCAGATTCTACATGGTGGCCTTTAATATCATGGAATAAGCTGATCGAGCCGATTCCCCCGTCCCATACACCGCTCTTTGGTCCGCTGCCTGCTGGCGTTAATTTCAAACCGGCATTCGTGCCAAGGAAGATAGTTGGACCCAGAGAGTCCATATGCATGGCCCATGATATTTTAAAGTTCAAAACAATACTGCCTTCTAATCGGATCATCGCCACCCCAAAATCCTCTACTTCAAACTTATCCGCTTCCTTGTGATATAGCGGATTTGTTCCGAAATGATTAGACGTATAGGCAGATACCGTTAAGGGCTTAGGATAGCTAAGCGCATTTAAAGCCAGGTCTAACGAATAACATCCGATATCCGCCATTGCACCCGCACCTGCTAATTCTTTATTGATAAAGGTTCCTCCTGGCATTCCCCGCCGGCGTCCTCCTCCTGTTTGAACATAGTAGACATTTCCCAATTCACCCGATTGAACGATTTCTTTTACCGCTTTCATATTCGGATCATATCTTGGTTGAAATCCAACTGTCAGGATTTTATCTGCCTTTTTGGATGCTTCCACCATTTCTATCGTCTGTCTTAATGTAACAGCCATCGGCTTTTCCACAAGCACATGTTTGCCCGCATTAAGGGAATCAATGCTTGTGCTATGATGGGCAACATTCGGAGTACATATACTGACACCATCGAGATCCATATGTAACAGCTCGAGATGGTCATCAAAAGCTATTGCCTCTTTTAATTCGAGCATTTCAATAAATCGCTTAGCCTTGCCTGGAATCACATCGGCCACAGCCACAATCCTTACTTCCGGCATTTGCTTATAGGCTCTAGCATGGGCAGCTGCAATTCCGCCGCTGCCAATAATTCCTACCTTCACAGTATTTGGCATCTTCTTTCCTCCATTATTTTACTGAAGTATAAGCTTGATAGCCTGCCGCTTTATAAAATTGTTCAGTAAGTGCGACGACTTCTTTAATTCGTAACAAAGGAAGATTTCTCTTGGAAGTAAACAGCTTTTCCTGTTTTAGCAGATTCATAGATTGCCTCTAATATTTGCGTCACCACAAATGCTTGTTCTGGCTTTACCACAGGCTCTGTGTCATTGAGAATAGTATCAATCCAAAGCCTTGCTTCTAGATCCGCATCTGATTCTGAATCTCCATCATAAAAGGCTACTCCCCCAGCACCGAGTTCAATATTGGAAGTAAAAAGCTTTCCAAAGCTTTCGCCGTTGATTCTAAGTCCATCCTTCATATCGGCTCCGCCATCTGTTCCGCTAAGCGAGCATTTTGCCTCATCCTCATCTAGAGAGTTTAAAGCCCAGCTTGCTTCGAGCACAATGGTAGCGCCATTTTCCATCGTAATAAATCCAAAGGCAGAATCCTCAACGGTAAATTTTTCAGGATCCCACGGTCCCCATGCATTTGCCGCATTTTTCTTTTGGCTTAATTTATGATAAGTGTTACCCATAACAGATTTAGGTTTATAGTTATCCATCATCCATAATGTTAAATCGAGGGCATGGGTACCAATATCAATTAACGGGCCGCCGCCTTGTTTATCTTCATCCAAAAACACACCCCATGTTGGAACGGCACGGCGGCGAATGGCATGCGCCTTCGCAAAATAAATCTCCCCTAAATCCCCGCGTTCACATACTTGATGTAAATGCTGGCTATCAGGTCGGAAACGATTGTTATAGCCGATTGTCAGCTTTTTACCAGATCGCTTTGCCGCCTCAACCATGGTTCGCGCTTCAGCAGATGTCTTTGCCATAGGCTTTTCACACATCACATGCTTTCCTGAGTCCAGTGCAGCCACAGATATTTCCGCATGGGAATCATTTGGAGTAAGGACATGAACCACCTCAATCGTTTCGTCCTGGATAAGCTCACGAAAATCCTCATAAACCTTTGCATCAGGAATTCCGTATTCAGCCGCTGCTTTTTCAGCTCTTTCAATCAGTACGTCACAAAAGGCAACTAATTCAACATGCTTCAGTTTAGATAAACTTGGCAAATGTTTTCCATTTGCGATACCGCCACAACCAACAATCGCTACTTTCACTTTTCTTGTCATCTTCAATTCCTCCTTGTGTGTTTAATTAAAATAAATAGCCAAATGTTCTTTAGCTTTGATAATTCCTTGCTGCTCCTTCTCTAAAGACCCCCAATAGCGATGATCTTCCAGTTCTATGCTGATTGGTCCCTGATAACCGACCTTTTCTAAACGCACCGCTACCTTTGCCCAATCCACATCTCCTTGCCCAGGAATGGTGTATCTCCATGGTCCTTCAGAAAAATCATAGTTTGCTCCAAAAGTAGCAGCAATGTTGCCGCACTCATATTGTTCATCATGTAAAATTTCTGTGTCTTTACCATGACAATAATTAATTCTGTCACCAAATTCACTCAATACTCTTAAATGGTCAATCCCTAGCCTTACTAAGTGGGAAGGATCATAATTGATCCCGAAATGTTTAGAAGGAATTACGTTGAACATCGCTCTAAGCATTTCTGGCGTGCATCCTAAAGTTGGATAATACGGAGCTGGCCCCGGCCACCCTTCTAAGGCAATATAAATGTTTTCTTGTTCCGCATGCTTCACGATAGCAGGAAAGGTTTCTTTCCAGATTTCAAACGCTTTCTTTCTCGGCATCGTAATATCGTCCGGAACCAGACACATAAACATGACTTTTCCGCCAAGCTCAGAAATTTCTGTCATTTGAGTTTTTAGAGCGTTCACTGCTTCTTCACGACTTTTCTCATCTTCGCTTAAGAGTTTTGTGCGGCCAACGGCTCCAACACCATCAATGGATCCGACTTCCAGCCCAGCATTTTCTAATACAGCTTTCACTTCTTGGTTATAGAAGGGAACATCGATAATATCCAGGCCAATACTAGCCGCGAATCTTGCGACAGACTCCATTCCTTCCGCACCGATTTTGGGCGAGATTCTCATTCCTATTTTTCTATTCATATAAACAACCTCCTACTAATTTATATTGATATTAATAGATTCCTATTTAATTCCACTAAAAGTGATTCCTTTAATAAATGTTTTTTGCAAAAAGAAGAATAGGAGAATAACAGGAACTGTCATCATCGTTGAGACAGCCATCATGAGCCCCCACTCAGAACCCTTCTGACTTTGGAATTGCTGCAAACCTAGAGATAAAGTGTATTGAACGGAATCGGTTAAATAGAGTAATGGACCGATAAAGTCTGTCCAACTAGCCATAAATTGAAATAGTCCTACGGCTAATACCGCTGGTTTTGCTAGCGGCAGCATGATTTGCCAATAGATTCTAAACTCGCTGGCACCATCTATCTTCGCAGCCTCTCTTAAACTATCAGGTAATCCCATAAAAAATTGCCTTAACAGGAAGATGTAAAAAGGGATTCCGAAAAATGCCGGGATGATTAAAGGATAAGGCGTACCCACCAACCCTAATTTTTCAAACAGTAAAAATAATGGAATCATCGTTACTTGCCCTGGAATCATCATGACGCCAATGGTAATGATAAAAAGTATATTCCTTCCTGGCCACTTTAGTTTCGCAAAGCTATAGGCGACAATCGGACATGATAATACTGCTCCAATGGTACTGACCAGGGTAATAATGATAGTGTTTTTTAAATACGTGAAAAATGGGATATAATTCATGGCATCAATATAATTGCTCCACTTAACAGGTTTCGGAATCCATTCAGGCGGAAACGTAAATACTTGTGTCAATGGTTTTAATGACGTTGATACCATCCAGATAAATGGAATCATAAAGAAAAATGATGCGATGATTAGTACCAAATGTGCTGAAAAACGGGTTACTTTCTTTTTCCTGGTTCCATCCATTTTTTTCTCCTCCCTTATTTGCCTTGATAGTGAACCCATCGCTTTGATGTAATAAATACAAAGGCCGTTAATGCCATAATAATCACAAATAAAACCCATGCCATGGCCGATGCATAGCCCATTTTAAAGAATTTAAAGCCGTTATCATATAAATACATGACATAAAATGTTAATGAATTGGCTGGTGTCCCTTTCCCTTGTGTCAATGTGTATGGCAGGGTAAATTGCTGGAAGGCGCCAATAATTCCCATTACCAAATTAAAAAAGATAACCGGTGTTAACAGAGGCAGAGTAATATGTAAGGTTTTTTGGAACCAGTTCGCCCCGTCAACATCTGCTGCATCATAATAATCTTCCGGAATATCTCCCAGCCCCGCTAAATAGATGACCACTGCCTGCCCTATTCCCCACAATGACATGAGAATTAATGAGGGCTTCGACCATGTCTCACTTCCAAGCCATGATGGTCCTTCAATTCCGATCGAGCTTAAAATTCCGTTTACCAGCCCAAACCCTGGATTTAACAGCCACATCCATAAAACTGCCAATGCTACATGTGGAACCAGAGTTGGCAGGAAGAAAATGGTTCGGTACACGGCCATCCCTTTTACTTTCATGTTCAGCATCATAGCAAGTGCCACACCAAAGATGATTCCTAATGGGACATAAAACACAGCAAAGTAAACGGTGTTATAAACGGATTTCCAAAATAACTCATCATTCATTAAATTTTTGTAATTCTCCAAGCCTATGAATTCACCTGGCTGAAGGATACTGTAGGATGTGAAGCTAAAATAAATGGATGAAAACAAAGGAATTGCGTAAAAGACCAGTAAACCAATAATCCAAGGTGATGCAAATAAAAAGCCAGTTTTGTATTCCCCCCATTTACCCAGCCTTTTCTTAGCAGTGATGTTTATTTGATTGTTAGGCTCTGGTTTAGGAGAGTTCAAATTTTCAGCCAATGGTATGTTTCCTTTCACATTAATCACCGCTCCTCCCGATATTCATGATCCGGGAGGAGAAAAACCCCTCCCTTTCTTATTCAGTAAGTTCTTATTTACTTAGCTCTTTATTTACTTTTTCATTCACTTTTGTTAATAGCTCTTCTGGCGTTCCATTTCCACGAGTTGCATTTTCTACCGCGCTGGCCAGTTCATTCCAATATAAAGAGCCTTGTGTCATTACTGGTCGATGGTGAGAAACAGGTAAAATATTAACAAATTCTTTTAAGATTGGATCTTCTTTATAACCTAGTTCTTCATTAACGGAATCAAGGACAGAGAAGTCTCTCGAGATTCCACTGAAAATCTTTTGACCTTCTTCCCCGCCAAAGAACTTCAGAAATTTCCATGCAGCCTCTTTATTCTCCGCGCCTTTAGGAATGACAACGGACCATCCTCCTGACCAGGTTGTATGATCTTCCCCCGTTGGAGTTGGGATAGGAAATACCCCATATTTCAAGTCAGGTTTGAATTTCTTAATCGCGGAAACTTCCCACGGTCCACTTAACTTCATGCTTAATTGACCCGTTAAGAATGGGTCCATAGCACCCTGACCTTGTGAATCAGTAAAACCAGCGATATCCTCGACATTATATTTCTTAGCAAAATCGGTCATCCATTGAAGAGCCTCTACTAACTTTGGATCATTTGCTGTAGCTTTATTTGTTTCAGGATTATAGAATTCTCCGCCGAACGACCAACCCCAGCCATAAAACCAACCTTGACCAAACCATGGAATAAAGCCAATTCGTTCAAAGCGCTTTCCTTTTTTCTTCGTTAATTTTTCCGCAGCAGCTTCTAATTCAGCAATGGTTGTCGGAGGGTTTTCTGGGTCTAATCCCACTTCCTTGAAATGGTCTATATTAAAATACACGAGCCTTGAATCGGTAGTCGTAGGGATGCCGTATAGTTTACCTTGATAACTGGCCTCATCCCAAGCAAAAGGATAGTAGCTTTCCTTTGTAACTCCACTGGATTCCGCTAATTGTGTCAAATCTTCCAAAGATCCTTGCGCTGCCCAGGATCCGATCTCGAAACGGTCGAAGTAGGCGACATCTGGAGGATTTCCCCCTGAGATAGCCGTCATTAATTTTTCATTTTGTCCTTCACCTTGATTTGCTGTATAGACAGCATTGATTTTGATATCCGGATTCTGTTTCTCAAACTCCTTAATGACTGCATCCACCGCTTCGCCTGTAACGTCTGTCATTGGGTGCCAAAAAGTTACTGTGGTTTGATTCTTACTTCCTTTCTCTGACGAACTCGATTTGGAGGAGCATCCTGTAAGAATCATAGATAAAGTCAGCGCGATCATTAATGCTATTGCTCCCATTCTTTTTTTCTTTTGCTTCATGTTCATCCCCCTGCTTTCTTATTAATTTTTCATATCCCCTTTTATGTATTTTCATAGTTGAACCATTAATAAAAGCGCTTTCAAAACTACTCAAAAAAATTTAACAAAATGATATAACAACTATAACCTGTTATTATTAATGGTATATTGATAGATTACCAACTGAACACAGACATGTCAACATACTTTTTGAAAATTCTTTCTTATTATTTGGGCATTTTTAAAAGTATTTTTGTTTAGAAAGCAACAAAAAAAGCAATCCTTACGCAAAGGATTGCTTTCGCATCTATATTCGCTGATTTAGCATAGTCGATTTCCCTTCAATCAAAGTAAAATCAATCACAGTATGCTTGGGGATTTTCTCGCCCTTTAATTGCTTCATTAAAAGATCAACGGCCTTTTTGCCCATTTCTTCTTCATGTTGATGTATATGGGTAAAGAGCGACTGATCAAAACGGTCCTCTGGGCAGTCGAAACAGACAATAGAATAATCTTCGGGAATTTTTTTCCCCAGTTTTTTTAAAACATTCATTAGTGTTAAAGACAAATAATATTCACTCACAATAAAGGCTGTGACTTCCGGATTATTTAGAATAAATTGTTTGATCGAATGAAAGTCTGCTTTCATAATATCTTCCGAGTGGTCCACGTATTGTGGTAAGGAACTGATCAGATCAATTAATAAAAAGTCAGGATTCATTTTCAAACCTTGCTTTGAAAAAGCAATATGAAACCCTTGGAGTCTCTCCTCTAGCGT
Source organism: Neobacillus canaveralius (assembly GCF_047237705.1). Taxonomy (NCBI): domain Bacteria; kingdom Bacillati; phylum Bacillota; class Bacilli; order Caryophanales; family Bacillaceae; genus Neobacillus; species Neobacillus canaveralius. The sequence goes on from NZ_JBDFLL010000001.1 coordinate 3,485,818, forward strand.
AGAATTTCCGCTAGGAGACGGTGAAAGGAAGGCGATTTCCTTATGACCTAACGTGAATAAATAATTGGTTAAGGTTTCACATGCCGATTGATTATTTGTACAAACGGAGCTAGCAGGAATACCTTTTAAGTATCGATCCACTAACACTATTGGATAGTCCTTTACTACTAGCTTTAATATTTCTGTATTGTAATGTTCGCCATGCACCGGAAAGATGATGAGACCATCCACACCACTTTTTACAAGATCGATGATAGCATTTTCCTCTTCTTTGGTGTCCCCTCCGGTACGCCGGATAATCAAGTTGCAATTATTTTGCATACAAATTTTTTCTATCGTTTTTACTAGACTTAACCCAAATGCATTATCAAAGTCAGGTATGATAAGGGCGACCAATTTACTCGTTGTAAGACTGGAATTTTGATAGCCATTTGGAGAAGAATCCCTATTTTCTTGTTGCTGATGGGCGACAAATGAACCTTTTCCTCTTATCCGCTCAATGATGTTATTTTGAGCAAGCAAATCTAATGCCTTTTTTGATGTAATTCTACTTACATCGAATTCTCCAGCCAATTCCTTTTCGGAAGGAACTCGATCTCCCTCCATTAAATTGCCTTGCTTAATTTGATCGATGATATATTCATATATTTTTTCATATAAGGGAGTACTCATTCGCATTTCACCTTTTAAAGTTGATATATTTATTATATATAAATATATCATCTTAAAGCTATTAAAACAATATAGTTATTTTTGACTAGTCAAAAAGGTCTATTCAATTCAGATAAATATAAAAACGTTCCCTGCAATAATGCAAGGAACGTTTAAAAACATTTCAATTATCTAATTAACTGTTTCACTTTTAAAGGTTTGGTTCCCTTGCTTAATTTTATGATTTCACCGATAATACTGATGGCAATTTCTTCTGTTGTTTCCGCGCCAATTTCCAGTCCGATTGGAGAATGAACCTGTTCCAGCTGTTCTTGTGAGACACCTTCACTTTTTAATTTTTCAAATATCGTTATCACCTTGCGTTTGCTTGCCACCATCCCAACATAGGCGATTGGAAATTGTAGTGCTGTTTTTAATACTCTGTCATCACCATCTTTTGTCACAATAATTACATAGGACTTTTCATTGAGGTTTGCGCTGAGCAATGCCTCTTCAATATCCTCGTTGACAAAAATGTTTGTGGCATTACGAAAGCGATCCTTGGTTGCGTAACCAATCCGGTCATCGACAATACAATAAGGAAGTTCAAGGGAATCGGCAAGCTTTGATAGGGCATATGCTAAGTGACCGGCTCCAGCCAGAACTAGTTCAGGTCTGCTTGTATAAACCTCGATAAACACCCTTAGTGTCCCGCCGCAATTCATTTGAATTCCGTCTTTTGCATGTTTATTTAGTTTGTATTCAACGATTTTTGATTTACCGATTTGGAGTGCTTTTACACTCTCTTCGATGATAAAGTGTTCTGCCAGGCCCCCGCCGACAGTACCTTCAATGGTACCGTCCCGGTATACAATCATTTTTCCAACATGCCTGGGAGTCGAGCCCTTTGATTCAATAATCATGGCTAGTGCAAAGGTTTCGTTTTGACGATTCAGCATCGCGACTTTTTCCATCAGTAGCAAGTATAGCTCCCCCTTTTTTAAGCTTAGTTGTGTTTCATGCTTAGAAAATAACGTAAAAGATTTAAGGCTACTGTTTTTCTATATAATGCTGTGGAGCGCTGATCGTCGATTGGTTTGATGATTTTATTAAAGGCAGCGATAACCTGTGCGATGTCTGCATCCGCTAATGGTATGGTCTTTCCTAGCAGCTTTTTCTCAATATCAATCGAACGAACCATCGTAGGTCCGACCGCCCCGAATGCAAAGCGAACATCCTCAATTACAGCACCTTTTGTCCTTATATATCCTGCAAACCCTACTTTGGCTATGGCATCTGCGTTGCGGTTGCCTACTTTCTCAAAAACGACATGAGCACCTTCTACTAAAACCGACGGCAAGATAATTTCAGTCAAAATTTCATTTGGTTCACGTTGAACCCTTCGCACACCTTGAATAAATTCACTAACCGGAACGATTCGCTCCCCATTAACAGAGCGCAGCAAAATTTTTGCGTTGTATACATATAATAATGGCAATGTGTCACCAGCTGGGGAAGCGTTACAAATATTCCCCCCTAAAGTCCCTCTGTTTCGAATCGCAGGAGCAGCAATCGTTTTAATTGCCTTTTTTAATGGTATAGGAATTAGCGCGTCATCGAGTAATTCGCTATACGTGCAACAGGCCCCGATATGGAGATTGTTACCTTTTAGATACACCCGTTTTAGCTCAGAAAGATGATCAATAAAAATAATTGGTTTGGGGATTTTTGGCGGTACTCCTCTTCGACTTTTGTGCATAACCATGACATCTGTGCCCCCGGCAATAATCGCACAGTTATCTTTATTCAATTGGCCCAAGGTTTCTTCTAAACGGTCGAATCGATAGGCGATTATTTTTTCTGCCATAAGCCGTCCCCTTTTTTAGCCGCCAGGTTGATTGCATCGACAATCATATTGTAGCCCGTACATCGGCAGAGATTTCCTGATATCCCTTCACGAATTTCAGCTTCTGAAGGATGTGGGTTTTGAGATAATAAAGCTGCACTTGCCATGACCATCCCAGGAATGCAGTAACCGCATTGCACTCCTCCGGCTTCGGAATAGCTTTCATCTAAAACTTTAAATTGCTCAGACTCCATAATTCCTTCTATCGTGACAACATCGGCTCCCTCAATGGAGCCAATTGGAACGAGGCAGCTGTTTTGCAGGAGGTTATTGACAAAAACACTGCAGGCTCCGCATTCTCCTTCTCCGCAGCCTTCCTTTGTACCAATTAAATTAAAATCCTCTCTTATTAAATCTAGTAATCTTGCTGTTGGAGGGGCGTCTGTTTCTATTTTTCTTCCATTTAGAGTGAATTTTATCATCCTTCCTCACCTTCTCTCGTCCAAAGACTTTCGATAATCACTTCAGGGGTAATTGGAATTTGCTGAAAAGGAGTTTTCAGTGCATTCTCGATCGCCGACTGGACAGCAGGAGCGCCGCCGATTAATGTCAATTCACCTGCACCCTTTGCCCCGTAGGGACCATCCGCATAGGGATTATCAAACACTTTACTTTGAATGGTAACGACATCCATTGAAGTCGGGGGTCCATAGTCCGTTATGCTTTTTTGTTGAATTCTGCCTTCTTTTGAGGTCATTTTTTCTAGGTACCCATACGCTAATCCTTGTGCCAAGCCACCGTCAATTTGCCCTTTCATAACCCGGTCATCGATGACTTTCCCTACTTCATAATTGGCATATACTTTTTCCAACTTTACATTTCCAGTTAATGTATCCACTTCTACTTCCACAAAATTCACGCCCCACGAATAGGCCGGGTAGGCGTCGCCTGTGAATGTTTTTTCGTCCCAAGGGATCATTTCCCGATGAACATAGTCCTCCGTTACTTCCTGTTCCACTCCGGGTTGCCACTGAGCCTTCAGTTTTTTGGCGGCTCGTTCAAGTAATTTACCGACAATCATTGTCGTTCTTGAGGCTACAGTCGGACCAGAGTCGGGAACTTCTTTTGTATCGGGATAAGGGTACAAAACTTCTTCATATGGGAGATCTAGTTCTTTGGCGACAATTTTACTCAGTGTAGTAAAAATGCCTTGTCCCATGTCAGAATTTGATATCTTCAGTGACACCCGATCGTCTTTGGATTTATATAGCCTGACCTTTGCTTTTATATGATCTCGTTCACCACTGCCAGTAAATCCACAGCCATGGAGGAACAGCGACGTTCCAATCCCTTTTTTATAGCGCAGATTTTGTTGATTGAAGGTTTCAAACTCCGTTTTTTTCTTTTTGTAATCGGACGCGTTAAGTAAGTCCTCAATCATATCTTCCATTAAAATTGGATCGCGAAAATTTCCTTTGGTAATCGTGGGGTCTCCCTGTTTGACGAGGTATTTACGTTTATACTCAAGTGGGTCGATGTTTGCTAGTTTACTAAGATGAGCTATATGACTTTCGATTCCGGCAAAGCTTTGTGGCGCACCAAAGCCTCTGAAGGCACCGTTCGGTACGGTATTGGTTTTTAACACATAGCCTTTTGCATGAAAATGCGGAATTTTATAAACACCGGCACTGTTTAGTAAGGCGCGCTGCAGCACGACTGAACTCAATCCTACATTTGCCCCGCCATCGAGAAAAACCTCTACACACATGCTCAAGATATTTCCTTCCTTATCAAGTGCTGTTCGGTACTTGAGTTTTGCTGGGTGCCTTTTCGTTGTGACTACCATATCCTCAGACCTGTCGAACACGAGCATGACCGATTTTTTGACTGCCTTTGCAGCTACTGCTACGTGACACGCCATCATTGAAGGAAACTCTTCTTTTCCGCCAAAACCACCGCCAGTTGGACTTTGAACCACACTTACGTCATCATCGCCACACGCTAAAGCGGTGATCAATGCATTTTTTATATAATAAAGACACTGCATCGAGCCCTGGACGACAATTTCATCGTCCTTATAAATGCCAAGCATACCTTGCGGCTCAAGGTAAACATGCTCCTGATAGCCCGCATCATATTCTTCTTCGATAATATGAAATGCACCCTGCTCAATGGCTGAAATGCTTTCTAAGCTTTCCCCAAATTCATAGTTTGCCATCGTTACCCCGGTTGCTGACTTTTGTTTGATTGCTTCGTCCAGTGTATAAATTGCCTGGTGTTCTTCCATTTCAATCTTTACTTCATCAAGCAGACCGTACAGGATATCCAGGTCCTTTCCTACGAGCATGAGAATTGGCTCACCAATATAATTGACCCACTCATTGGCAAAGATGGGCTGATCTTCTTTAATAATTTTTACATAATTTGGTCCGGGGATATTCTCTGCACCAACCGCTTCATATCCTTCAGGAAGGTCTGGTAATTGTATCGATTTAATTTTTCCATATGCAACCTGAGACCGGTACAAAACACCATAAACCATATTTTCCACTTTCACGTCACTAATGTAAGCCAACTGGCCAGATACTTTCCCTTTATGGTCCTTTTTGGGCACTGAGGTGCTTATGTTTTTAAGTTTCACGATCCAACAACACCCTTCGACTCATTTTTAAAAAAGATACAAGATTAATAGAACCTCTTCCTACGATTTTATAAGTCAGCATAAAGTTTTATGATTAATTTCACTCAAGAAATTCGTTCTTTTCATTATATTTTAATGACGGGAAACTTTACTTAACTATGTAAGAATGTTTTACAAGGAATTTTCATTACCATAAGCATTTTTGTTAAAAGTGAAAACGTTCACAAAATTATGTGGTAATCGCTTTCAAAATCGTATATAATTATATTAAAATTACAACTTAAGAGGTGAAACAGCATGAAAGAATATATTTTTCTTATAGAAGAACCGGTAGGTACCAAAGAAATAAAAATTATAGCATCAGGAATGACGGAAGCCTTCAGAAAAGCAAAGGAATTCAGAAAAAATATTTTCAAAGATACTAAATTAAAAGTCAATATGATTTTAAAAGGTGTTAGATATACGGATTAACCTTAGAGGAAAATACATTGAGAGGAAAATCCTACACTACATGTTCTTATTAAGATTAATAGTTCCTAAATAAAGGAGAACACATTCGCTGACTAACGAAATGTGTTCTCCTTTAAATTTTATTATAATCAATGGCTCTTTGGTAATCCTCCTGCGTATCAACATCCATAAGAACTCCCTGGTCATCTATATTTATATATACCTTTTCATACCCATTCAGGACCTCACGTAAATTACTTTCCGGATCGGTTTCGAGTATTTTTTGTTTTACTGCTTCTGATAACTTAATAGGATGTCCACCTTTAAATTGAAAGCTGGGAATCACTACGTCCCCTTTATGGCCTGCGATTTGCTGAATTGTCTCCTTTTTAACAAGCGGACAATCTCCAGGTGTGATAAAGAAATCTGGGGCATTTACTTCGTTGCATCCCATTTGGATGGAGCTAAACATCCCCTGCTTGAAGTTTTCGTTGTAAACAAATTTTATTTGAAATGAATAGGTATTGTTATTGCAGATCCTTACAATTTCCTCTTGTATACTTTCTGCTTGAAACCCTGCTACGACGATAACTCTGCTGCAAACTCCTTCGAATTTAGAAATCGTTTGCTCCAAAAGCGTCATTTTCCCCAATGACAACTTCATTTTAAATGCATTCGCTCGACTGGAATAGCCAGCAGCTAGGACGATTGCTTCCATTATTAACACCTCACAAAGACCATGGGGACGGTTCTATTGGTCTATTATTTGTTTAACTTGAGCCAAGAGAACCGTCCCTATGGAGTTATTCTATCATTTACAATATGGGACTTCCAAAGAATATATTCTAATTTGGGTTACCTTCAGGTTTTTGCTATCATTTAATATATGCAGGCATCAAGGGGGAAGATTAAATGAACGACTTAAACGAATTATTTCGTAATAGAGTGGGGCTCCCACAGGACGCTATAATCACATTTCAATATTTAGATACAGTTCTTGAAAAAACAGCAAAGACCATTCCTTTTGAAAATTTATGTATTATTGAAAATAGAACGAAGGAAATTACAAAAGAAAATTTAACGAGTAAAATAATTGAACAAAATGAAGGCGGGCTTTGTTATGAACTAAATACGATTCTTTACCTTTTTTTATATGAAAACAACTTTAAGCCGACCTTAATACGCGGAGTAACGTATAATCATATTGAGCAACAGTGGAGTCCGACTGGGAATACTCATGTGCTTAATCTTATTACCCATAATGGGCAGGTCTATGTCGTTGATACTGGATTTGGAGGGAACCTGCCATTAAAACCTGTTCCATTGAGCGGAGAGTCTGTTGCCTCAAGTAATGGTGAATTTAAAGTGGAACATATAGAAAGTGAACATGGGGATTATATTTTGTACATGAAATTAAATCGCAAAGATGAAGATTGGAAGATCGGTTAGGCTTTTAATACTAAAGAAGAGGTTCAAAATATAACTGAATTAAATGAAGTTCAAAGAATTATTGTGGAACATCCTAAATCCGCATTTAATAAAAAGCCATTAATCACTAAGATAACAGATAAGGGAAACATAACATTAACTGACACTTCGTTTACACAATGGATTGATAGCGCATTGAAAAAGGAAATCATTGATGAAAAAAGATTCAATGAAATAAGAAAAGAATATTTTAAAATTTAGAACTGTGGGGACGGTTCTTTTGGTCTAACTTGATCCAAGTGAACCGTCCCCATGGAGTTAGGATTACGATTATGATGAAAAATTTATACATTGATGAAATACTGGCACATTTCTTTCCGACTGGCAGTTGGCTAACATGGGTTGGGCAAAGTGGAGCAAACAATACGACTCGATTTGTACGTGTTGATGATGAGCAATATGTACTTCGCATTTACGAAACCCACCAGGATGTAAAGAAGGTAAAGTATGAGCATGCTATTCTCGTAGCTTTAGCGGAAATGTCTCTTACTTTTTCTACACCGCAGCCTGTCACATCACTTGATGGAGAAACGATAGTAAGAACAAGTAATGGAAAAATTGCTGGTTTATTTCGGTACTTGGATGGCGTAAACCCTGCTCTGGAGGAATTGGCTGAAATTCGCTCCTATGGCGTAACGGTTGGTCGCTTGTCAACTTCTTTAGCACTTGTCCAAAGTAATCACCATCCTGCTTACAGACCGTATTATGAGATTGAAAGTACTCATCCTCGTTGTTCTTTACATGATGTTTTAAGCTTTTGCAAAAAACCTCCGAAGGAATTTTCGGAACAGACAACAGATTTATTAGTGATTCATGAACAGCTGACTTCTTTTATGGAGCAAGTTCCAACATTAAGTCAATTACCACATCAGCTTGTTCACGGCGATATTAACGCGTCCAACATTCTCGTCAATGAAGATGGTATCGTGTCAGCTGTTCTCGATTTTGAATTCGTGACGAACGATTTGCGGGTGATGGAACTGGCTGTTTGCTTATCAGACTTCATCCAACCTAGCGAAGAAGCAACCATTATTTGGGCAAAAATTAACGCATTTCTTTCCGGTTATGGGCAATCACTAAAATTGACAGAAGCTGAAATTGAAGCAGTTCCCACCCTCATCCAACTTAGAAGTCTCGACGTATTCATTCACTTTCTGGGTCGTTATTTCGATCAGGTCAGCTCCATTGACATTGTTAAAGAATATATCCAAAAGTCTGCGATACGCTGTAATTGGATTATGGATAATAAAAACAAGCTGTTAAAAACCATGGGGACGGTTCCAACGGTCTAACTTTTTGTTTAAGTTAGACCAAGAGAACCGTCCCCATTGCATACCATTATGGTGATACTTCAACTTTGTTAATCTCGGTTTTTTCATTGGATTCTTGCATATATTCTAATACTCGCTGGGCCATTAGTTTATAGCCGCTTGTGTTTGGGTGAAATTCATCTTCCGCCAATAAGTCCATGTTAGAATTACTGAATATATCTTTTGTTGGAATATACTTTACATTATCATATTCTTCAGCAAGAGACTTTCCTGCTTCATTCCAACTGTCAATGATCAAGCCAAGTTCTTTTATTTCACCAAAATGACGTTCAAATGGATTATAAAAGCCGATTAAGTAAATTTGGGTATCTGGATTCAGATCATTTATTTTATTAAAAATGGCCTCTAATCGCTCTATATATTTCACCCTCTCCTCTTGGAAGGGTTCCATCGTAACATTCATAAAGTTAGATTTTAATACATTCATAATGTCATTGGCACCAATTGTGATTAGAACCATATCAGCCTCTTTAATTTCAGAAGCAATCTCTTCTTTCTCCAGCCTTTTTAATAATTGATCTGTCCGGTTACCTTTTTTACCGAAGTTTTCTACGGTGATATTTAGGTTGTTGTCTTCAAATGTGTGATTAAGGATACCAACATAACCACCATTTTCTGTTTCATCACCACTCCCTTCGGTTAAAGAGTCGCCGATTGCCACAATCTTCTGGTCTTTCTTAAAGAAGTCCAAAGTAACTTCCACTACTTCCCTGACCTTTTCCTTAATATTTTCCGTTATTGGCTTATCACCTTCTACCTGCTCAGTTTCTACCTCTTCTTGAGCTTTAGCAACTTCAGCTGCCCTATCTTCTGTACTTTCTGTTAGTTCTCTTTTTAAAGAAGCAACCGCCTTTACACTTTCCACCTGTGTTTGATTACGTTCTGGCAGAATTAAATATAGGCAACCACTTAATAGTAAAATACCAATAAAAATACTCATCCACGTAACTCGTTTATTCTTCAAATGCATCACACCTATTACTATTGTAAAATTATAATCTAACATATAAATTTCTTGATATTATATAGTTATTCATTTTATCATGCATGGCAACATTCCGAAACAAAACTAAGGCAGTTTATTCCTTCCAATTACCCTATTTAATGGATTATTAAACATAAAAAACCCCGTTCTAAAAAGAAACGGGGTTCGATTACGTTTCTAAAATTGTTTTTAGAAACCTATTTCGTATTGTATTACTCTTCAACTGATGGCATTTCGTTAAAGAAGGCTACATCCTCAATTGGAAGTCGTTTGGTAGGATGGCCTGGTTTCGCTGCTTTTCCGATAGCAATGAGCATAACCGGCACATACTGTTCGGATATTCCGAACGCTTCAACGAACTTCGCTTTATCGTATCCTCCCATTGGAACCGTGTCGTACCCTTTAGAACGTGCGACAAGCATGAGCTGCATTGAGATTAGGCCGCCATCGGTAAATACAATTTGGCGTGCCACTTCAGCCGGCAAGCTTGAGTACATGCCAACTGTTCGTTCAATGAATGATTTAGCCGTATCAGCTGGCATAAAGCCTGCTTCAACAGCCTGTCCATAAATTTTTTCTGCTTTCTTGTAGCTTTCCACATCGCCAAGGACGGCAATCACCGCAGAAGATTCAACTACTTGTTGTTGGTTAAACGCGATTGGCAAAAGCTTTTCCTTTAACTCCGGTTTATCGATGACTAGAAAACGCCATGGCTGCAGGTTTGAAGATGAAGGAGCCAACGTTGCTAGTTCAAGTATTTCAGTCATTTCTTCACGTGAGATCTTTACTGTTGGATCGTAGGCACGAACAGATCGACGTTCACGAATTACATCTAAAAACATTTGCTGGTCGAGCTTTTCTATAGTTTGAGAGTTTGACATAATATTTCCTCCTGTAATGACATGATAGTTTCGTTCAACTCTACTATGAACATTTAAGTAAAACTCATGGTGTTTTAACCCTATTATGAAAAATGGAATTAAGATACTAATGTTTGTATCATACTTGGTAACTTTACTCACATTGAATCGAATTGTCAAAAGTAATGCTTTCGTAACCCTGGTTAAGCACCCGAGTTGAAAAATAGGCGGAAAAATTCCGCTTAATATGTAAACATTATTAAAAAAAGCTTATATAGACGGAGAGATTCCGCCTATCGACTCGGAAAATTCGAAAATGGGAGATTTTGCTTTGAATAAGCGGAAAACCTCCCCTTATATCCCCCGAAATGAGCTCCAATCTTGATTTAACAGGAAAATCTCCGTTTATTCTATTTTACATTTGCTGGTTATACTTGCATAATTCTGAAATTATTAACATTTGTCTGATATGCTAACACCTTACATATTTACGTTTGAAACCAAGCCTCCCTCTATCCAGTTCCTTTTGAATAGTTTCGGAAGCAAGCAAAATACTATTTTTCTTCTTGTCCCGCTTGACCTCGACTGGACCTACTGCCTTAGCGGTTTCAACTGCATTTTCATGAAGCGGCATATAAGAAATTCCAACTGTATAGATAAAATTATTCATAGCGGATTTTGTCCGTTCAGGAGATACGTGAATCGTATTTTTCACCTGATTGAGCATACTGGCAATCTTAGTTGCACTAAATTCACTGTCCGGGCGATTACCTAAAAGCCAGCAATAGCAGCTCCAGCCGGCCGACATTTTAAGTTCTTCACCGCTTGCAATCCATTTATCGGCAACTACTTGCGCAATATCGGCTTCAGACAAAGTCACTGCCACTACATAATCGGACAGCATATAAAAATATGCACCATCCATCCACCGGTCAAAATCCGCTTCCGTCATGATCATTGGGTCCGCAATGATGCCGGCAAAGTACATGGCATCATAATTCCCAGTTGCATATAGCTGCTCTGCCAAAGGCTGATTTTTCTTAATTTTCTTCGCAATCGGCTTCATGGCACCTGTAGCCACCCCAAAGACCGGTTCGTGTGCCCCATTGCTTATGTACATCTTTTTCATTCGTTCCTTACCGAGTGACTCCAGTTCCTGCATAACCATTTCGAATTCCATCGTTTAGCACTTCCTTCCTTTATCATCATATCAAACATTTCCATCATTATAAATTTTGGATTATCGTGCCCCTTCTATGATTTAAACAGCTTAAAGCACAAAAAAATGCTTCTGCTATTTCTATGATAAATTTTCTATTTAACTGGCAATTCAACAATAAAAGTAGACCCTTGTTTTTCATTACTTTTTACTGTAATAACCCCATTATGGAGCTTGACAATGCTTGAAACAATTGAGAGTCCCAAGCCTGTCCCTTCAATACTTCTTGTACGTGATGTGTCTGCACGGTAAAAGCGTTCAAATATCCTATCCACTTCCTTACCACTCATTCCTAAACCTGTATCAACGAACTTCACGAAGACTGAATTTCCTCTTTCTTCAATCGAAATCTCCATGCTGCCATTAGGTACATTATATTTAATACCATTGGATAATAGATTATCCCAAACTGTCGCAAGGAAGGCGGGATCACCCATAATTTCAATATCAGGTAAAGAGTAACTAAGCATTAAACCTTTTTCATTTATTGCCCATTGGTAATTATGAATTAATCCCTTTATTTGCTTACCAACTTTGAACCATTTTTTCTGCATTACATCCTCATTTCGATCCAACGAAGCAAGAAGTAACAATTGTTTGGTTAAGGAAGAAAGCCTTCTTATTTCACTATTGATGATGGAAACGTATTGGATCCTATCTTCCTTTTTAATGGAATCGTCATCCAACAGGTTCGTATACCCTTTTATATTAGAAAGTGGTGATTGGATATCATGAGAGATATTGGAAATAAACTCCTTTCTCATGTCGTCCATTTGTTCTAACTTTTTTGCCATTTGTAAAAAACTTTCGGAAAGCTGTCCTAACTCATCATTACGTTTACTAGCCAGTTCCACGTTATAATGACCATTTGCTAATGACTTTGTTGCTTTCGTTAGTGTAGAAATAGGTTTTATTAAATATCTGGTGTTAATCAGTACCATCAATATGCTCAAAGAAATGGCTAAAAGCAGAATCCATCCAAATAAGACATGCATCTCGCCAAAAAGAAATTTAATATCCGGTCTTAAAAAAAGAGCATAGTCTACCCCGTTATGTTTTAATGGAACCCCAATACTGTTTCTCAGTTCATTGAAAAAAAAGCCTGTAACAAAGGTTTCACGTGGGAAGTGAAGGATTCCATGAAAAACTTGACCATTTAATACACGTTCTTTAGTTGAAGCAGGAAGACTTTTATCTCTGAAAGGTTCACCAAAATAATGTTCATTCCCAAGGCTATCGACTAAATACAGTTGATAGCCAACCTCAGAAATGTTTTCTAAATAGACTCCTAAGTTGTTATCAGGATGTTCGTTTGCAAAAGCGGCAATGTTTAAGGCTACGTTTGTATTTTTTTGGTCATTATAAGGCTTTATCTTTTGATGGTAATAGGTATTAGAGATTAAAAAAGCAAAGAGAAAACTTATTAGCATCATGCCTGTGGTGATAACAATAAATTTTACATAGAGGGTTCTCATTTCCTTTTGGCCTCCAAAGAATAGCCAACCCCTCTTACTGTTTTAATCTGAAAATCATCACTTAATGTTGAAAAACGTTCCCTCAATCTTTTTATATGAACATCTACCGTTCGGTCATCACCTTCATAATCCCTTCCCCAAATCTGTTCTATCAGATTCTCCCTGGAAAACACTTGCTTCGGTTTAGAAAATAAATATGATAAAAGTTCAAATTCCTTTAAGGGCAGGAGCAAAGTTCGGTTTCCAATCTGAACTTCAAAGCTTTTTTTATTAATGGTTGTATTACCAATACGCATAATGGTTTCATCCATTTGATGTTCATACCGCCGTAACAATGCTTTTATTCGAAAAAGTAATTCCCTGGGTTCAAAGGGCTTAACCAAATAATCATCCGTTCCGGCTAAAAATCCTTGCTCCTTATCCTCGATTTGGTTTTTAGCCGTTAACATGAGGACTGGAATATTATATTGTTTGCGAATTTCCTTTGTTAAAGCAAAGCCGTCCATGAACGGCATCATCACATCAACGATGGCTAAGTCACTAGCTTCCTTTTTAAGTACTTCCAAGGCATCAACCCCATCTTTTGCTAACAGTACATTATAGCCTTCATTCGAAAGTTGAATGTTGACTAGATTTAATATATGAATGTCATCATCAACAATTAAAATAGTTGTCATATCTTTTCTCCTATTAAAATTAAAATCGTCTGCTTCATTATACCCTTACAATCTTTGGATTCTAATGTTGACTAAGCAAAATCTTTCCATCACTCATTTTAATGACAGTATTCGCATAGGAGAGCATTTCCTCATCATGGGTAACCATTAATGTAGTCAGGTTCAACCTTTTTGTCAAATCTCGAAGTAACGTCATTACATCTCTTGATTTTGTTGAATCAAGGCTGGCAGTTGGCTCATCAGCGAACAGAACCTTTGGTTTATGGATGATGGCACGTGCAATCGCTACCCGCTGCTTTTCCCCGCCAGATAATGTTGACGGGTAGGCATGCTTTCGATGGTTCATTCCAACTAATGTTAGGATGTGGTCGATTTCCTTTTTTTGTTCTGTCTTATTTATTTTAGATTCTGACACATCCATCATAAGAAGTAGCTGCTCTTCTACGGTGAGAAATGGAACCAAATGGGCGAATTGAAAGACAAATCCAAATTTACTGGAACGAATCTTTCTAACTTGATCTCCATTCATTTCAGTCAAATTTTCACCTTCAAAAAGTACCTTTCCATCTGAAGCAGGTTGAAGTCCAGCTGCAATGGTTAGGAGTGTACTTTTACCAGAACCTGAAGCTCCGACTAATGCGGTTAACTCACCTTTTTTAAGAGTAAGGTTGACTCCTTTTAGGATTTCCTCCTTCACTTCCCCATTTGTAAACGTTTTTCTCACTTTATCGATAGTAAATAGTGTCATACTAAACCTCTCCTTGTTGAATCGCTTGTAATGGTTCGACTTTTTTGATCTGTATGCCAGAAATTGTAGATCCAATAAAACCTATCATGAAGAAGACGGTAGATAATTGTCCTGTTGTTTCTAGAGTCAAATGAAAGGGCATATCTTTAGGTGCAAGCATGTTAAAAGCCTGACTTAGTGTAATCGAGATCGTTAAGGCCATCCCGGTAATAACTATCATTTGTGTCCACATCATTTTAAATAATGTTCTTGTTTTTACCCCAATTGCCTTTAAGATACCGTATAAACCCATTTTCTGAACGTTCATCATGTAGAAAAAGATTCCGAATAGCATACCGCTAATCACAACTAAAAACCAAACAATCATATTGAGGGAGGTCTGCTCTGCCTTGTAACTTGATATGGTGTTTAGGAATTCTTTATTAGTAAACACATCTAATCCTTTGACTGCATCAAGAGATTTCTTTTCTGGTACAAAAATCAATTGCATTTCAGTAGCGCGGTACATATCTTTGTAGTCTTCGGAATTGATAAATACAACAGGTGCATGACTGAATTTCTTTTGGTCAACGAAACCTTTTACTAAGAATTTGCCGCTGTACTGATTACTTGTTAAGGAATCACCAACTTGTATCCCCTTGTCTTGCATAGACTGATCTAAAACAACTTCTCCTCTTTGGACATTTTCAAACAACTGAGATTCAGTCGAGGTAACAAAGGCAACACTCTGCTGCTTTTCATCCTTATCATTCAAAAACCCCATTTGAATGGAAAATGCAACTGCTTCTTTATGTTTGTTTAATAGTTTAACTTGAATATCATTATCTATTTTTGAAAGGTTAATCGTGTGTTCCGCCTCTTTAGACATAAAAAAAAGTCCATCAGGCAAATCTTTTATTAATGCAGAATTATCCTGTGACAATCCATTCGCCAAACCAGATATGATAAACGTTAATAAACTAACAAGAAAAACAATAGAACCTAAAATCATAAATCTCATTTTATTGTTTTTCATTTCTTTCCAAGCCATGTTCATCTTCATTCCTCCCATTTCTTTTTACAATGAAAGTTTATAATCGGAATATGAACGGTGGATGAACAACTGTTTACATTTTTATTAGAATACAAAATAGTGCCAGGAACCAGCAAAATTTTGGTTGGTTCCTGGCACCTTTTTCACTCTGTAAGACTTAAGTCGTAGAAAAAATTCAGTCTCCTCAAAATAAGAAAAATATGGGATATTTATGGAGCAGGATCGAATAAATAGTTAAATAGAACTACAAACGGAGGCGATGGAATTATGTAGAGAATGTAAAACTCTTGCAATTTTATGGTAAATAATGGCTGTCAGTCACAAAATCATGTTACGATTCACTTGGATTTTTATCTAGAACATAAGGGAGATGTACCTATGTCATTTTTTACGAAATGGGCTTTTCAAAATAAAGCCGCGGTCTCATTGATTACGATATTAATATTAATCATTGGTGTCGTAAGTTATTTTAGATTACCGATGGAGTTCTTGCCTTCAGCAGACAATCCGCAAGTAACCATTATTACGATGGGTCAAGGAACCGATTCAAAGACAATGGAAAGTGATGTTACTTCGCCGATTGAACGTGCCGTAACCGGAATTAAAGGAAAAAATTCGATTTATTCCACAACGGGAGACGGGTTTTCAAAAGTAGATTTATTTTTTGAAGCTGGTTCAGACATGAAACAAGCAAAATTAGATGTTCAAGAGGCATTATCCAATGTGGGACTCCCAGCTTACATATCAAAGCCAATCATTTCGCAGCTAAATACCTCCATGATTCCGATCTCCAACATCGCTGTAACCTTTAAAGATGGCCTCACAACCGAAAACCTAGAGTTGGTAAAAGAAAAAATTGAACCGTTATACAAAGAAATTGACGGTGTTGCTCAAGTTCAAACATATGGATTGGTTGATCCTGTAATTTCTATAAAAATCGATAATCAAAAGTTAGCACAAAACCAGGTATCCCTTCAGTCTGTGCTGGGAATTCTTCAAGGTCAAAACACCGCTCTTGCAGTCGGTGAAAAGAATATTGATGGAAAAACAAGCAATATTAAGGTAATTGGCGACATATCAAGTCTCGAAAAACTAAAAAAACTGCCAGTTGCTCCAAATGTAAACCTAGAAGATATCTCCTCGATTAATGAGACAAAACAATCTAATTTTCTCAACCGTTTCGACGGTGAGGAAGCATTAAGCATCAGTATTACGAAGGATAGTAATTCGAACGCTGTATCCATTAGTAAAGAAATCGAAAAAGTAACGAAGGAAATCAATAAAAAATATGATTCTCAAAAAGCTACAATCTATGTGGCATCTGCAGATATGGTTGAAACATCTGTTCAAACGATGATGAAAGAAGTACTTCTTGGTGCTTTATTTGCAACGATTGTGATTATGATCTTTTTACGAAATATCAGAACAACGTTTATAACGATTGTTTCCATCCCGCTATCACTTTGTTTCACCTTGTTCTTACTGTCACGATCTGGGGTAACATTAAATATCTTAACACTCGGCGGGGTTGCAGTTGCTGTTGGGCGACTTGTGGACGACAGTATCGTTGTCATTGAAAATATTTATCGTAAAATGCAAACAGAGAAGTTTTCAGTTCAAATGGTGATTGATGCAACGAAACAAGTTGGTGTTGCGATAACAGCCTCCACGTTAACAACGGTCGCGGTTTTCCTGCCGATGAGTTTATTAAACGGTGGACTTCAAGAATTCCTTTTACCATTTGCCTTAACGGTAACCTATTCCCTCCTCGCCTCACTAGTGGTTGCATTAACATTGGTACCGTTAATGAGTGCTGGATTATTGAAAAATACTAAACTACCGGAACATAAACCGGCAGTACGCTTTCCAAAGGTAGTCAAATGGTCTTTAAATCATAAATGGATTGTATTTGCGATTTCCATCCTTTTGTTTGCGGGTTCAATAGTCGCCTACTTTACGGTACCGAAGGGTGCTGTTGACAATTCTTCTGCCGACTTTGTATCAGCAACCTTGAAATACCCAAATGAAACGCCTTTTGAAACGGTAAAAGAAAAAGCAATTAAGCTGGAAAATGAGATAGCTGAAATGGATGAGGTTGAATATGTATTTAACCAAGTCGGTTCTTCGGCTGATTTCGCTCAATTTGGCCAGATTGGTTCTCCAACTGAAGCGGTCATTAGTATTCTATTGAAAGATAAAGAGGATACAGATACGATTTTAAAAGAAATTGAAAAGAAAAAGGACGACTATAAGGGAGCAGTATTAGAAGTCGCCACCGCTTCGTTTATGATGGGCGGATCAGGAACCAATATTACGATCGATGTGGTTGGTGAAGATATCTACAGACTAGAAAAAACTGCAAACAATATTAAAGAAACAGTAGCTGATATTGACGGTGTTGAAGAAGTGACAACGAATCAAGATGAAAAGAAAACCGTCTACTCTTTAGTCGTAGATCCTGCAAAGGGTAATACGCAGCAAATTGCTCAGCAGCTTGGGGTCATGCTCAACCAAACCCCAATTGGTACAATCACCTTGAATGAAAAACAAACGAACGTTGTTCTTGAACCCTTACTTATCACAGAAACACAAGAAAACTTGAAAAACATTCCGATTATGACCGAAAGCGGTATGGTACCTGTTTCAGAGATAGCTACATTAAAAGAAACTGAAAGTTCAACCAGTCAGTTCCATAAAGATGGCAAGACCTATCTTCGCGTCACGGCAACTGTCGATCCTGCAAAGCTCTCTGAAATTTCGACCAAGATTAATCTGGAAATATTCGGAGATCAAAAAGACAATAAAGGAATGGACATTCCTGACGATGTGGAGGTTCTTGTTGGAGGAGCAAGTGCGCAACAGATGGAGGATTTTACCGATCTTTTCTTAACAATGCTTGTTTCCATCGGAATTGTGTTCTTGATTATGGTCATCACCTTTAAGTCCATCAAAGCGCCAATCGCGATTTTAACCTCTCTTCCGCTTGCGGCAATCGGTGCGATTTTAGGAATCCTAATCAGCCGGATTTCCGTTGATATCACCGCACTGCTTGGAGCGCTTATGCTGATTGGAATTGTCGTCACAAATGCGATTGTTCTGATTGACCGGGTTAGACAGAATGAAGAAAATATGACGATTCGCGAAGCGATTGTGGAAGCAACGGCTACCAGAATGAGACCAATTACGATGACCGCAGTTGCCACAATATGTGCAATGATTCCTCTCTTGTTTAAGGAATCTCAGACCGGAAGCTTGGTTTCCCAAAGCTTAGCTGTTGTTGTTATCGGCGGGCTGGCTCTAGCTACCCTCTTGACGCTGATCGTCATTCCATGTGTGTACGAATTATTGTATTTTAAAAAATCAAAGAAACAAAGAATGTCAGAATCCACAGATCAGCACATTCAAATGTAAATAAAGCCAGACATGCAAGTGATGAACATCGCTTGCATGTTTTTTTGTTTAATTATTTCGCTTGCGTTTTTTAAAATAGATTTACATAACCTTAACATCAACAAAGCAGTCCCTTAACATTGATTTATTATTCTATTATTAGTGGGGATAGCATGTGTGGCTATCATGGTAGTTGGCGTAGGTGGAGCCATTACTGGTATTAATTTTACATAACAGAAGAACGTGTCCTGCTAGCTCAATAAAATTCACTTAAACAATACACCGAGTTTACTTAACTTTAATATTCAAATGATATGATTGGCGTAACAACCAATGAGGAGGCAATATAAATGAATGTGCGAGCAATATTTATTGATATGGATGGTACTCTTCTTAAAGCCTCAAACTGCATTTCCCACCGAAATATGCAAGCCATTTATGGGCTTATTAATCGGGGAATCAAGGTTTTTCTAGCCACTGGTCGACACTATGAAGTAACCGCACCCTACCATAAAGAAATAGGTTTACGAACTCCGATGATTTGTTTGAATGGTGCCGCTATACACGATGAAAAAACAGGGATCATTACCGAGATGAATACTCTCCGGTTGAACGAGGAACGGTTTCATCATCTGACCGCTGAAAGTCCTTATAATGTTATGGTCCATACAGCAAATGGGCTTTACTGTAAGGAAACAAATGAAGAAATTGATTATTGGACAAAGGTTGGGAAAATTCCGCCACGATATATCGGCGATTTAAGACAGGCGAAATATCAAGATGTCCTTAAATATAGTGTTCGAACTGGAGAACCTAGCCCTGAAATATCCGCATTGTTTAAAAATGAAGCAGAAGTTGTCGATTGGAATGACGGGTTTGAATTGCTTGCCCCTAATGTTTCCAAATGGTCTGCTATAAAAAGCTTACTTACCGAATTCCGAATTAGTCCTGATGAAGTTGTAGCCATTGGAGACGGACCCAATGATATAGAGATGCTCCGTCATGTTGGTACTGGTGTAGCAATGGGGAACGCTAGCAAAGAGGTTAAAGCTGCAGCTGATTTTGTCACAGGACACCATGAAAATGATGGATTAGCGGAGTTTATAGAACGTTATCTTCAACAACCTTATAAATCAACTGCGATTTAAATTGTTTGCAAAAAAAACTGACAGGTGTGAATCGCACCTGTCAGTTTTTTTCCTAAATGAATGTCTCCTTAAGCATTAACTTCCTTCACCAGCTGATTGATTGAATGTAATTTGGCTGATAACTCATTAAACCATTCTTCATCACCGGATAATAACGCCAAGTCAATTAGGAAAAGGATTTGTTCCTTATTAGTGACATTTGCAGCAGGTAAATGTTTTAGCTGGTTAGTTAATAATGCAATTGTTCTGCCGATTATGTCTTTGTTGTCACTTGTCACAACCGTAACCTTTGCCACCCCTTCTACATTGCTCAGCGATTCAATATAACCTATGATTAATTCCCCACTCAGCAAATTTCCCTTAACCCAATCACCTGTTTCTAACATTGGAAATTGATTATTACTCAACATATTTTTCACCTGCTTGGAAAAGTATAGTACTACTAAATGATGAATGACCTCTTTTACTGTAATTAAATTTATTACAGTTAAATTAGAAAGAAACTTGTTGCCAAGTCTTTATTGTTTTTTATTAATAAGATCAACAATTTCTCTAATGGTGTAGTTCTTTAAATATTCACCCAAATGGTCTTCAGCACCCAAAAAAATGGTAAACAAGACACTTTGCATATTTGCCCCGACAATGCACTGCTCGTTCGATTCAGGACATTTAGGCTGAAGCGCACCTTCAGAAGTAATCTTATAGATGTCCCAGAGATTAACCTCACTAAGCTCTAAAGCAAATATAAATCCCCCGCCTGTTCCTTCTTTTGATTTAATAAAACCATGTTTTTTTAATAAACTTAATACTTTACGAATACGAACTGGGTGGACACCGGCACTTTCTGCAATATATTCACTTGTTGACATGCGGTCTGGCTGTAATGCAAGTAGAGTTAAACTGTGAATGGCAAGTGTAAAATCACTGTTCATGACCTGCCTCCTATACATTCATCATTTTTCTATTAGATATTGCTACTATTAACGATTATAACATTTCCTATACTGTAATGATAAACGTAACAGATTGGACAACGTAACTTCAATTTATCTGCCTATTAATTAGCTGCTTTTTGCGATTCGGTGTTTACAAATGTACGAAGCCTGCGCGGTAAAAACCTGCTTATTTCGTCCTCGTTATATCCAACTTGTAATCTTTTTTCATCTATGATGATTGGCCGGCGTAACATTTTGGGATTGTTGATTATTAATTTATATAATTCGTTAAGTGGCAGAGATTCAATATCGACATTCAATTCCTGAAAAACTTTTGAGGTCGTTGAAATAATCTCGTCCGTCCCTTCTTCTGTCAGGCGAAGAATTGATTTAATCTCATCGATCGTAAGCGGATTAGCTATTATGTTTCTTTCAATATATTCAATCTGATGTTCCTCCAACCACGCCTTTGATTTTCGACAAGAACCACAGCTCGGTGTTGTAAATACAGTTACCATACCTTTACACACTCCCTTTTTATTATTCAACCATTGCTTAATAGCCTAAATGTAACGAAAAATATTACAGTTAAGAAGCAATAAAAACATGTCTTTTAAAATTAATTTAGAGAGCTAAACTCAACGGCTATACTGTAATATTAATTTTTACAGTTAAATAAGTCAAATGTAATTTAATGGGTAAATTAATTAATTTTATGATTGACTAAAAATTACGGATCTAGCCATCTTTCTATTAGGCTAGACCGCTCATTGCCTTCCTTGTTTTCTTTGTCAAATATTCTAGTGCTGTGTAAAATCTAATCATTTCCTAAACTTCCAAGCCTGCTATTCCGAAGCCCCCAGGTCCAGCATGAGTAGATATCATGGAGCCGGCTTGAATCCATTTTACATTTTTAAAACCAGTTTCAATTGCGATTTCATCCATCCCCTGCTTAATCTTTTCATCAAGTCCGATCGAGTAAAGAAGATAAAGTTGTCCTCTATCAATATCGTATTGATCTAAATAATCACGCATTAGTTTTTCTGAAACAACATCCATTTTTCCACGATATTTTTTTGTTGAAACAAGATTTCCATCAATTAATTCAATTCGCGGCTTTATTTTTAACAGGGCCCCACCTAGATACGCTAGATTACTAACCCGACCCCCTGCTCTTAAAAATTCCAAGCTTCCTGGGACGAAAGCCAATCTTGATTTAGGAACCTTTGATTCAATCTTCTCGACTAATTGGTCATGCTCAATCGAAGGTTCATTCTCTAACAAGGTAACCGCATACATCACAATCGCTGTTAATCCACCTGTTACGTTCAAAGCATCAATTAGGAAAATATCATCCAACTCTTCCGTTGCGATGATCGCATTTTGGAAGGAAGAAGATGCTTTTGACGTATAACCAATATGTATGATGACGCAATCAGGAAAATCATTCTTGATTTTTGTGAAAAATTCAAGATATTCATGGGAATTGGTTGATGTCGTTGAAGGTATTTTCTTTGTCCGTTCGTAATAATCATAAATATCCGTTACAGGTAATGAACCATCTAAATGATCCTTTCCTTCCATGATTACGTGCATTGGAACCACGTGTACATTATGTTTGACAGCTAATTCAACTGGTAAATCTGCACCACTCTCTGTCGTCAAAATAATTTTTCTCATCCATATCCTCCACTTCTATAGAAAAGCCGTTATGATTCGTTCTGCATATAGTTCTACTCTACTATACATGAAAAAGGTACATAGGCTACACATATCCAAAAAAAGATATAGTAAGTCCTAAATAGACTCAAAATCATACATTTGAGGAAGTATCAGTAGTAAAGCGAGAGCGTATCCATTATTCAGGAACGCTCTCGTTTTGTTGAAACTATATGACCTTTTGTATAAACTGTACAGTTTTTTGTAGAAACTGTACGCTTTTTTGTATCTTGGTCCACCATCAAACCAAATCCTATTAAAATTGAATGAATCGGTTATAGACTGCTCGTGCCTTTTTGGCCTCATTGGTACCGTGTATAATCGCACGGCCATCCTTAAAGAAAACAATTCGATAATCCTCAAAGTTACAGGAAAGCAAATATTCATTTAATACTGGATTAGTAACATGATTCTCCAATCTCTCCAACAAGTGAGGGAGTGAATATGTATTCGGCTTCAGCCCTGGACGAAGTTGGACAGCATCTCTTCCACATAAGACATCTGTTTTCATCTGGTTTTCAAACAATAAAAAAGGATGGGATGGTTGTTCTCCGCATGTTGGACAAAGTTTGTTTTTTAACTGATTCACATTGATCTCCGCTTTTTCATTTTTCCAAATATCCATGGATTGAAGCATCGGAGAAAGTGTTTCACCGGAGAGAATCTGTAAAACTTGTGTAACCTGCAATGCCGCAGTAATTTGAACGATCGGACTTATCACGCCAACGGTATCACAGGTCATCCCATCCATTGGCAAATGATTTAATAAACAGTGTAAACAAGGTGTTTCTCCCGGAATAATCGGATATGCAAGTCCATAACTTCCAACACATGCTCCAAATAGAAACGGAATTCCATGTTTCACAGCGGCATCATTCACAATTAAACTAGTTTCAAAATTATCAGTTGCATCCACGATCACTGAATGATCTTTTATCAATTCTTCAATATTCAGTCCGTTAACATCCTCTATGAAACTATTAATAATAATTTCGCTGTTGATTTGTTCGAGTCTTGTTTTGGCAGCTATGGCTTTTGGTAATTGATTTCTTACGTCTTCTTCCGTATATAATTGCTGCCTTTGTAAATTGCTCAGATCGACATAATCTCGATCGACGATCGTCAGGCGCCCGATCCCGGCTCTTACTAACATTTCAGCACTTGCAGATCCAAGAGCTCCTGCACCAATGATGATTACACTTGCCTCTTTTATTGTCGCTTGTGCCTTTCTTCCTAAAAATAACTCCTGTCTTAAATACCGCTTTGTCAAGATGTCACCATCCCAGTTGTTGGACTGCTCGCTATCGCATACTCCTTTTCTTCTATTCTTCCAGCTTCAAATCCTAATCTCCCTGCTGTTACTGCCAACTTAATTGCCTGAGCCATTTTAACAGGATCTTTCGCACCTGAAACGGCTGTATTTAGTAACACTCCGTCCGCACCAAGCTCCATCGCAAAGGCTGCATCTTTAGGAGAACCAATACCCGCATCAATGATCACCGGAATCGAAGACTGTTCAATAATAAATTTTAAGTAAAGTGGATTGATAATTCCCTTACCAGAACCAATCGGTGATGCAGCTGGCATTACAGCGTGTACCCCAAGTTCTTCAAGACGTCTTGCTAATACAACATCATCGGATGTATATGGCAAAACAATAAATCCTTCTTCCAATAACATTTCTGAGGCCTTTAATGTTTCAACAGGATCTGGTAAAAGTGTTCGGTCATCTCCAATTACTTCTACTTTAATCATGTCACATAATCCAGAAGCTTTTGCCAGTTTCGCAATCCGCACCGCCTCTTCAGCTGTTTTTGCACCAGCCGTATTAGGAAGAAGCGTATATTTAGACAAATCTAGTTGTTCAAGAAAATTTGGCTGCTTATCTGAAAAAATATTCATTCTTCTAACAGCAAAGGTTAAAATTTCTGCTTCGGATACTTCTACCGCCTGTTTTTGAATATCAAATGATGGATATTTACCAGTTCCTAATAAAAGTCTTGATTGAAATGTACGATCGGCTATTTTTAACATGTTTCATCCTCCTCCTACAAAATGAATAATTTCAACGACATCCCCATGCAAGAGACTGATTGTTTTATAGTTTTCTTTCATAACAATTTCCTTGTTGACCTCAACTATGACAATACGGTTTTCTAAATGATAGTGGGAAAGTAATTGTTCCACCGTAATGACTCCCTCAAGAAGGTCAACACTCTTTCCATTTAATGTAATGGACATTTTTTCACCTACTTAACAGCAATGGCTGATGGCGGTCGATTTTAAAGGCCTCCACCCATTCGCTTTTTATTTGTCTTTTAAGTATCAAATCGCGAATCATCTGCCCCGTTGCAGGAGCAAGCAGGATTCCATTTCGATAATGCCCTGTAGCAAATAATATCCCTTCCTCTTCAGGATGGTGGCCGATGAATGGTTTTTGATCAAATGTTTGCGGACGTAATCCAGCCCAAAATGAATCCATTTTCATATCTGCGACAGTCGGAAGCATCGTTTTTGCCTTCGCAATGATAGTCTCAATCCCATTAAGACTAACTCTTTCATTCCAGTCATTCGTAATCATGGTTGCTCCAATCACGAGCCTTCCGTTATTTCTCGGCACAATATAACAGTGATCATAAAAGATGGTATGTTTTAAAGTCGCTTTTTCATCTATTACAGAAAGGCATTCCCCTTTTACAGGAGTCAATTGATGGTCTAACCCAAGCTGTTTAAAAAATTTTGTACTCCAAACCCCGCTGGCTACCACAACATGCCTGGCTTCAGCATGACTTGTTGCTGTTTGGATCAAGAAGCTATGATCTTTCTTTTGAATATCTAGTACAGGGGAAAATTCGAAAAGAGAAGCCCCAAGTATTTGGGCACTTTTGGCAAAAGCCTGGCAAACAGCATTTGGCATAACATTGACATCTTCTTCAATGTAGGCTGCTCCTAATAGATTGGAAGAAACATCTGGTTCCATCTCCCATACTGCCTCTTTATCGAGCCATTTTACAGTCGGTTGGGATAAGATGGAGCGAAGCCCAAATGCATCAGGTTCATTATAAGCAAGCTTTAAAATCCCCCCTTTTCTGTACCCTATATTGAAACCGCTCATATGATTTAATTCATCCTTAAGTTGGAAGTAGGCATTCTGACTGCTTCTTGCAAAATGGAAAAACACATCAATATCCCCGTCACATTCAGAGTGAGCACCAAGCATACCACCTGCAGCACTTGTCGATTTCGAACCTATTTGATTGCCTTCAAACAATGCTACATTCATCTTTTCCTTTGCTAAATAGTAAGCAATTGAGCAACCAATTATTCCGCCTCCAATTATGGCTACATCAAATTTTTGATTCATGTTTTATCGCCTCATAATACTTTTTTGTTGAAAAAAATGGATCTTCTGCGAAAAAAATTCCTGACATCACCGCTATACCATCTGCTTTCACTTGTTGCAATGTGTCTATTTTATTCAATGTAATTCCACCAATAGCATAAACAGGGATTCTTAGCTCCTCTTTGATTTTAAGAATAGGCTGAATGCCATTTGGATTCTTTCCTTTTTTACTATACGTCTCAAAGCAATGACCATATAAACAATAGTCCGCGCCATCTCTTTCCGCTTTCTTTGCTCCCTCATAAGAATGAACAGAGCGTCCAACCCTTATTTGAGGAAAATTTTGTTTAACCATTTTTACAGGGAGACCTTTTTCTGGTAAGTGAACTCTTTGGATACCCATTAACAAAGCAATATCCAAACGGTCATTTAGGATGATTTTATCTTTATCAACACCACCCTCCTCCATATATTGGAGCAAAGTGATGATTTCATGAGCTGTTTTTGTTTTTTCGCGTATTTGGACAAAATCTATTCTTTCTATTAACCCAATGATTTTAGATGCTAAATCACGTACTGATTGCCTATCATCTGTTACTGCTATTAGCTTCACGTTTATCTCTCCTTAAATCCAATTAAAAACCTTAGACACCTCCTTAAAAAATCATAAAGTATCAATTCTATCAGCATTTTTTTCAATAAAAAAACCACTTTCCTAAATAGAAAAGTGGTTTGGTTTGAAATTTGTTCACATGCAAACAAGTACAAACACATTCTCTACTTTCCTACGCAGGTTCTAACCTGTTCAGGTTTTGAGGGTTTAAAAGTAACTACTTTATTCTCAGCCCTTATCAAGGGATCCCCTAGCAATTGAATTATTCAGTTTATTTGATTATTCTGAGTACAACCGTAATTCTAATACAATAATTGGAATGTTTCAAGTGAATTCGATTCTATTTTATTCGCAAATTAAAATACTATTTCTTTTGTTCTAGTTTATATAGAACAGATGTGTTATAATAAATGTAGAACAGATGTGGAGGAGAAAGAAGATGATGATTAGAATTGAACCCGACTCTGACATTCCTATTTATGAGCAAATATCCAATCAAATTGTCGAAGGAATCGCTCGAGGTTTGATTCAACCAGGTCAAACGCTGCCTTCAGTGAGGGCTTTTGCATCTGACCTTGGTGTTAACATGCATACTGTTAACAAAAGCTATCACCTATTAGAGAAAAAAGGAATCATCAAGATTGTTCCGAAATCGGGCGCGATTATCTCTTATCCTCAAGATTTCAATGAATCCTCTTTCGATCGACTAAAAAATGAATATCAGCCACTCATTGCAGAAGCACTTGTGGTCGGAATGTCTGAAAAGCAAATTCAGGAGCTTGTTGCCGCCATTATTAATGACTTTAAAAAGAACTAAAACAAAGGAGGAACTTATATGACATTAGCCATTTTTCTTTTTATCTCCCTCATCCTGGTTGGTATCCAGACAGCTATTCCCTTTTTAGTAAAACGGACGATTATCTTTGGCGTCACCGTCCCAGAAAAGCACATAAAAAATGAACAGCTATTATCTTATAAAAAGAGATACACATTCATGGTTGCCCTTCTTTCATGTATCGTTCTAGCCAGTTATATACTTTGGGCAATGATAAGTACTCCCGGTGAAGAAGAAACCGTGTTAATCGGGATATTGATCCAATTTGGCATTATTCTTTTCAGTTTTTCCCTATATTTTTTCTATCATGGAAAGACCCTTCAATTAAAAAAGAAAAATAATTGGATGGAAAACTTAAAACAGGTTAAAGTATCTGATTTAACGGTTCGTTCACAAGATGAAATGCTACCTTGGTATGTATTTTTACTTCCAATGATGATTACTGTCGGGGTCATCGGATATACGATTTTCCAATATGACCTATTGCCGGAACAAATTCCAACTCACTGGGGAATAAATGGTGAAGCGGACGCCTTTACAGAGAAAACGCCAATGTCAGCGATCTTAATGCCGCTAACGCTTTTAGCTATGCAAGCAATGTTCCTGGGAATCAATCTTGGAAAAAATAAATCTGGTTTTAAATTAAGTGCAACCAGTTTAAATGCATCACGGACTCGTCAGCTAACATTACGGAAAAACTCAAGTTGGCTGATGTTTGGAGTTAGTTTATTGCTAACAGTTATGTTTAGTTTCTTCCAATTAACCACGATTCACCCTGATTTATTTGCAGGTACGGTCATGATGGCAACGCCAATTATTTTCCTAGTAATAGTATTAGCCGGAACCATTGTTTTTGCTATAAAAGTAGGGCGTTCAGACAAACAATCTGTCGATGAGGCAGAAGAGGAAATAACAGATTACGACGATGACCCACACTGGAAAGGCGGACTCTTTTACTTCAACCGAAATGATCCTTCTATTTTTGTAGAAAAACGATTTGGCGTTGGCTGGACCCTGAATTTTGGTAATCCAATCGGTTATATCATTGTTATCGTCCCGCTTGTGGTCGTTATAGTCTTAACTACCTTGTAACTAAAACGAGAGCGTATCCATTGATTAGGATACGCTCTCGTTTTGTCTGTCAATAAGCTGTTTGGTTACGATATGATTTCCCATTTCTTATTATTAGCAATTTCTAATAGACGAGGTTCAGGGTTGACCGCTACTGGATTTCCAACTAATTCAAGAACATTTAAATCTGTGTAACTGTCCCCATATGCAAAGCTGTTTTGCCAGTCAACTTTCATGTTCGATAAATGGTTATTGATAAATTCAGTTTTTCGTTCACCATATATATAGTTTATTGAAGCATTCTTCCTTAGTTTTTCATCCTCATAAGGAATACTGCTTCCAATGATACAATCAAAAGTAACATCCTCAGTGACCGAATTCAGGAGCGGCTCATATGCTCCCGAAACAAGCATGGTATAGTACCCATCTTTTTTATGTTGCTCGAGTCTATGTAACATGTGATTACTCAGGTTTTGACTCATCATCCCGCCAATTTGAGAAAAAAACTCATCAATTTCTGATTTGGTAGAAGAACCAAATGCAGCTATATAAGACCACATAGAGTACTCTTTCATTTTTTGCTCGGGATAAAGCTTACATTTATATGCTAGGTAGACAGGTAGTATTCTGAAGAAGAATTTACGATACTTCTGAAAATGGATAGGATGTTTCTTTAAATGACTCATCAAAAGCGGGAAAGTCTCCTCAGGGAATAATGTTCCATCAAAATCAAAAATTGCAACCTTCATATGATCAGCCTTTCATTTATTAGTTCTGCCTTTTTATCTTCTCCTCTACTATACATGAAAAAGCTGGATAGACCACACAAATACAAAATTTGCTCCTTTTTCCTCATTTTCACCATTTAAGTATTTGTAAGAAAGCTCCCTCCACTTTTAGAGGGAGTTTTCTGTATTTATCCCTTATGATTGATCAGAATTTGCGAACTCCCATACTTTATTTTCTCATCCAACTTCAATCTCTTCTTTAGAATACGATTCGTCAAGAAGATTTTTCCATTGTTCATATAAAGTATTAGCTATTTCATAGACTTCGTAGTCCAACGGCAGGTCTTCCTGTAATCTCTCTGTTAATTCGGAATACATTCCTTCCCATGTCTCTAAGATTTCGTTATCAACAAGCTCTGATAACCTCGGTTTATTTTTATTCCAATTTGTATACAGGTTATTACACCATTCCAACATATTTTCACGGTATTGGTTTACTTCCTCCAAGTCAATATATTGTTTAGATTCACTCTCACTCTCTTCACGATGAGCGTTTGTTTCTAAATCATCTTCATCAATGTGGATTTGTCCATCCATTTCCACATAATTTTCAGATTCGACTTCAAGCTCTTCTGGATAAGCAATTGATTCTCTATAAAGCAGTTCCCATTTTTCATATAAATTTTTTGCAGTTTCATAGTCCTCCATGTCGGCATTTATGTCTTTTGATAACTTCGCTTTTAATAGGCGGCAAGATTCTTCCCATTCCGATATGATTTCGATGTCATAGAGTTTTAAAAACCTCGGTTTCATACTATCCCAATTTTCCTCAACAGCATAACACCATTCCAACAAATCATCTCGGTAATGTTTTTGTTCATTCATTTTCATTCATTCCCCCACCTAATTTGTTTTTTCAACATTTTCATTCACGAATGAATTGGTCATTTGTCATTACTAAATAACTCACAATCTCATACTATGTACCTTGATTGTCCCAGGATTAGACCAATACCCATAGGGTATATATAACTTCCGACATTAGAAAAAAGAAAACTCCCTTGATGAAGGGAGCAATGGTAAGACAATCCTATTAAATTATTTTCGATTCGCACGATCTAGAAAGTTTTGTAATCTTTTCTTATATTCTTCCTCAGACACCTTATAGGCCTCTGTGTGACCGGCACCTTTCACGATCCACAACTCTTTTTCACTAGAAGCCGCTTCATAAATTTCAGTTCCCATTTCAGTTGGGACAAGCTCATCCTGGTCTCCATGTATAATAAACAATGGGAGTTTATTCTTCCTTACGCTCTCTAATGCAGAAGCTTCTTCAAATGTATATCCCGCTCGAATTTTCGTAATGACACCCGTCACTTCCATGAGCGGAAAGGCTGGAAGGTGATAGAGGTATTTTAATTGATGGGATAATTCAGCCTTAACCGTGGTATACCCGCTATCTGCGATAATTCCTTTTACTTCTTTTGGTAGCTGTTCACCGGAAGTCATCAGGACGGTTGCGGCACCCATTGAAAAACCGTGGAGAAAAATAGTATTCTCTTTCTTTTCTCTAATTAAAAAATCTACCCAATCAACATAATCCTTACGATCATGCCATCCATAACCGATATA
The DNA here is from genome assembly GCF_047237705.1 of Neobacillus canaveralius. Lineage (NCBI taxonomy): Bacteria > Bacillati > Bacillota > Bacilli > Caryophanales > Bacillaceae > Neobacillus > Neobacillus canaveralius. The sequence goes on from NZ_JBDFLL010000001.1 coordinate 3,516,636, forward strand.
GTCTCCTTCACTCATGGCATGTCCTCTGGCGTCTGGCTTTAGTACATCATATCCCATATCGTAGTAATCTTTTGTAATCCCTGGCATTTGTTCGCTGCTGCCCTTATACCCATGAGCCAGAATCACGACTTTGCCGTTAGAATTAGGATTCTTCAAAAAACGCCCCTTTAATGTTAAGCCATCATAAGACTTCATCTGAACGATTTCAAACTTCTGCTGCTCTGTCCATTTCATTAACGCCTCTATCTTTGCCTGCTGATCCTCTGATCCTTCAATACTAGCCGCCGCCGCCGAGCTGCCTCCTCCATGAAGGTCCGGTCCTTCTTGACTGCGATTAATACCGACATTGTAAAAATAATTGCCGGCAAGGGCCATTCCTATTATAAAAATCAAAACAACTGCTATACTTATTCTCACCCATCTCTTCTTCAACTCGATTCTCCTTTATCATGATGTAAATATTTTAGTATTTTAATAAATTATAATTGATATGTGATCATTTTTTAACAACAAAGAATTTAAATAAGGATACGACAGTAAAAGTGCCAGGCACCTTTCCCATTTGAGGAAATTGCCTGGCACTTCTTATGTTTAACTAAAGGATTTCATCATCATTGTTGCCTGTTCCCAAATCATCCGCTCTTCACGGTTTGGATCATTTTCTACTGTACTTTCTATATTAAAAATCATCGTTGATCTCTCATTCAGGTTATACTTCGGCCATTCAGGAAGGTTTTCTGAACCAGGATTGCCGTTACGCGCAAAATTAATCCATGCCCTGTGCATTTGATTAGCTACCAATTGACGTTCAGGAGATGATCCTGTGAAATTATCCGTATTTGGGGTATCTAATGTATTAAACACAAATGGAATTTCTAAGGCATGCGTTGATTTAAGCGCACCTCCAAATACCGGTGTTTCCCAATCAAAACGATACATCCAAATAGGAGCACCTTGTTTTACCTGCAGTTGTGCTAATTTTTGTGCAGGGTATGTAAAGATACTCATCGTTAATAGTTTGTTATAGAGTTCTTGGGATAAAGGCTTGTTACCTGCGAGATAACTAGAAATAAGCGGTACCAGTGGTCCAAAAGTTTTTTCAAAAAGCTCGGTAACCTTTGTCTCATCTGCGTTTTTCCACTCAGGGTCAAAAACACTAAAAATATTGTATTCATCTTTATTCGTCCCGATTAAGAGGGTAACATCCTTTGCAGAACCCTCTTCAATCGCCTCTTCCGGTTGTCTTGGCAGTGAAATACCATCAATCACTGGCCCTAAGCTCATCGGAGGAACGAGGTCGGAGGCTTGGATTAACTGTTCAACTGGCAATTCTTCTAATTTTGATAGATTCGATGGTTCAACTTGTAAAGTGGCTAATAATTGACCCGCTATTTTTGTAGCTCTTTCTGAAGAATGTACATTTGCTGCTGCACCACTTTGGAGAATGGCTTTATGGAATAGACCTTGTGCTGATGGGAATCCAAGCAACACACCAATGCTCATTGCCCCCGCGGATTCTCCAAATATGGTTACATTATTCGGATCTCCTCCAAAAGCCGCGATATTCTCCTGCACCCATTGCAATGCTGCTACCTGATCCTGAATGCCGCAATTTCCAGAAGTCGCATACTCCTCACCCCCAATTTCTCCAAGGTGAAGGAAGCCAAAAATACCCAATCGGTAATTAATCGTCACGACAACGACATCACCTTGTGCAGCAAACGAAGCACCATCATACCAGCTGCTAGACCCTGATCCAGACACAAAAGCACCGCCATGAATCCAAACCATTACTGGCCGCTTTTTATCATCCGCTGCTGGTGACCAAACATTTAAGTACAGACAATCCTCACTCATATTCGAAATGTCATTTCCAAAGAACTCCATTATGTCCCGTTGTGATTGTGGAGCCACTGGTCCAAAGGAGGTCGCATCGCGGATACCTTCCCAAGAATCTGGCAGCTCCGGGGCACGAAACCTAAGTGGTCCCACTGGAGGCTTCGCATATTGAATCCCCTTCCATGTAAATACACCATTGATTTGTTCTCCTTGCAGCTTACCGTAAGCGCTTTCAATAATTGTGTTCGTCATTACCCTTCTCCTCTCTTAATTTAGAAGTTTATGTTTCAACTTCATGTTGCTATTTAAAAATATTCGAGAAGGAGAAGGTATTTTCCTTTTATTTACATAGAAGAATTAAATTAGACACAATTCAGTTGTGTTGTTATTGGCACTGTACGGTTAATTGTAGAACCTGTATGGTTTTTTGTAGAACCTGTGTAGAAACTGTATGGTTCTTTGTATAAGCTGTACACTTTGCCATTCAATTTGCAGTACCTTTCTCTCTTTTTAATAAAATACCCATTGGTATATACGTAATCATAAACACAATGATCGCGGCTATTTCAAGGCTAATGTAATACATGATTCCACTACCGAAGAATGACAGTAAGGTTTCTGTTTCTGAAGGGCTAGCTAAAAAGAAAAAATTAGTGTCCAAAAACCGGTTCAAGAAAAAAATGGGTACAGCAATCACATTCAAAGTAAGGTAGCTTGATATAACTGCCTTTCTAGGAACTCGATACCCTTCAAAGAGGATAAAGTACAATACAGCTAGTGGGATGGCGGAATGATGAAGGAAATATTTTAAGAACCGAAAATGAGGAAATTGGTAGACGATATCCGGTGTGACCATACTTAATATCGCAGGAAGGAGTCCGATGAAAAATAACAGATTAAACACTTTTTGATTGGGTTTCAAAAATAAAAACAGCGATAAAAACGTACTGAGTGAACAAAGCTGTAATGGGAGATCAGCCACTTCCCATTGGTTCGTTAGAATTAACCACAAATGGAAAGAAACCTCACAAACAATTAAGATAGTAAATAATGTCCATTTTATGAGATTTTGATATGATTTAAGACCACGCCTGTAGTACACGAAAAGGAAAAAGGTTAGAACAAAGAGAATTAACGTCAAAATATGGGGCATTGAAAAGAACGTGAAAGTCTGCATTCCGGTAACAGAAAACATAATAACAAACACCTCTTTTCTAAAAAATTCAAGAGTCATAAGAATATATGACTACCACAGTCCGTACTAGACGTTGATGGACTATGATTTATATAAAATAAAAGCCCCAAACTCAGGATGAATGAGTTTGGGGCTTTAAACTTAATTAGCAACTGTATTTTTGCTCATGTTATTCGTTTGATGAATGATGAGCGCTGCAATTCCTTGGATGATTGTTTTAACAATAACTTGACCTAGGATTGCTGCTGGAACAGCTTCCCATGGAAGGAAGTTTGCACCTAATGGGCTCAGACCAAGAACCACGAAAATGGCAGAATCCAGGATCCCTCCGACAATTCCGCTGTAAAGAACACGTAAGCTCATTGGCAATTTTAATCTTGAATAAATTTCAGTATCGGTTGTTTCAGCAATCGCAAAAGTAACTGCAGAAGCTAGCACGATGATCAAAGTATCACCTAAAATGGACGAAACTACTGCCGACGCTAAAAGTGCTATCCCAATAAACATATAGGTTTTCTTTCTGCCGTACTTGTTTTGCACTAAGTCACGGAAGATAAATGTGGCCCCGATTAAAAATGTTCCCATTGGAACGATGAATATCCCCATAACAAATGGTGCGAATGCTGCAGTTACTACATTTGCCGTAACGATTGAAACTAAATACAATAAAATCCTCACAAAAATACTCTCCCTTTACTCTCTAAGATGAACAACAAAAAAACAGCACCTCTAAGAGAAATGCTGCTTCGTCTTAGTTTTTTTAGCGAGGGGTGCTACAACCTCGACCACAGTACGTGGATTTATATTTAGGATTCACTTATTTTACACTTTTCCTATCAATCTGTCGATACCTTTGTAAAAAGATAGTAATATAGTTTTTTGCAATTGACAAATCACCGGATCCAATTAAGCCCGAGCATTATAAGTCGGCTTTTTTAATCGTATCTACAAGGTTTCAGCGAGCGAAACCTAAAGCTTATATTGCTGTGATTGCATTCAAGGCAATTTTCATTTCTGCTTCCACAGCGCTCGCGACCAAGTCATTGTGTGGATTATATTCGTCTCGCAGCTCAGCATCCGCATAGCCATCAATCGCCATAATCGCCCCAGCTTTTACGCCTTTTAAAGAAGCAATAACAAACAAAGCAGAGTTCTCCATGTCGACTGCTAGTACTCCCGCTTTTTTATAAAGCTGATGTGGAAATTCGATTACTCCTGAATAGAAGGCATCGAGTGTAAGGGTAATCCCCTCATTTACAGGAATATCTCCCTCATTTAAAACTGCCGCATTCATTAATGCCTCAACAATCTTACGGTCGGCAACCGCTGGAAAACCAGGAGGAACAATTTGTTTCGTTAATCCATCACAACTCACCACCGCGGTGCTGACCACAAGGCTTCCAGGTGTCACCTCTTTTTGATAAGAACCTGCAGTTCCTACACGAATGATCGACTGTACGCCACCCATGATTAGTTCTTCAAAACATACGGCCGCACCTGGTGCTCCAACACCATGGCTGACTACCGCAACCTGACTCCCCTTCCAACTGCCGCTGTAAGTATGGTACTCACGATTTTGAGCGAGTTGAACTGGGTTGTCCAATAAATCGGCGATAATTTTGGCACGACCTGGATCCCCGCATACCAGGACACGATCGGGCAGGCTATCTGATGTTAGTTTTAAATTTGGCAATTGTTTAGTCAAAGTCTTTTCGCTCCCATTCATCTTCTGGTATTGGCAGATCTTCTCCTGAGAATCTTTCATCTTTAAATGGATCACCATTGATATGGAAACCGTTTTGTTCCCAGAACCCTGGCTGGTTTTCGTCAATAAACTCAATTCCGCGGATCCATTTTACGCTTTTCCAAAAATAAAGATGTGGTACAACAAGTCTTAGTGGCCAACCATGCTTTTCCGTTAACGGTTCCCCTTCAAACGAATGTGCTAAGATAACATCCTCTTTAAGTAAATCCTCTAAAGCAATATTGGCTGTATAATCATTATCACCATGCAGCATCACATACTTGCTCTTAGGAGTCACTCCAATCACCTTTAGAAAATCGCTGAACTTGACACCGGTAAAGCTATTGTCAAAACGAGACCAGCGTGTAACACAGTGAATGTCTACCTTAATGGTTGTCTGTGGCATTTGTTTGATTTGGTCATAGGAGAGAACGACCTCTTTGTCGACTTCCCCAAACACCTTTAAATCCCATTTTTCCATATCATAAACCGGCACGTCTCCTTCATGAAGAATCGGAAAACGTTCCGTTAATGCCTGACCAGGCGGTAGTCGCTTTGCGAGCTTCGGATCAACCGCCGGAACTCTCGTCTTTTTAATTCTTTCTGCTTTATTCATCGTTTCCTTCCTCCTTGTTCTTACCTAGAGCTTTGCTGTCCTGAAAGCTGTGAGTCTGCACCACGGTTCTTTAGGAAGAACATCGCAATGATGGTGATGATGTAAGGTAGCATTGCCGTAAATTGGGTTGGCATCGAAAAACCTTGAAGTCTGATACTTAACGCATCCATCAGCCCAAATAAAAGACTAGATCCAACGATCCCGATTGGATGAGATTGACCTAGCATCATTGCCACTAAAGCGATAAAGCCACGTCCAGCCGTCATGCCCTCAGTAAACATAGTCACTTGACCAAGTGAAAGCTGAGCACCAGCTAAACCGCAAAGAATTCCACATCCTACAATTGAACCGTACTGTAAAAATGTAACCTTTAAGCCAAGGCTTCTTGCTGCTGCTTCATTTTTCCCCACCGCAAGAACTCGGAAACCAGTAACCGTACGGTAAAAGAAAATATACAACAATATTGCCGCTAGAAAAGCAACATAAACTAGTGGTGAATGTCCAGAAAGAAGTTTACCTACAACAGGAATCCCTTCAATCACCGGAATGTCCACCTTTTGCAGTCCTTCCATGTTTTTATCATAAAAGGCACCTTTTACATCAAAAATCGCCCGAAGTCCAAACGTCGTCAAACCCAGTACTAAAAAGTTGATTGCAATCCCTGCTACGATTGGATTTGCTTTAAATCGAATGGCCGCCAAACCAAATAGCAGTGAAACAAGGACGGATCCTAACGCACCGACTAAAACGGCCACAAGCACACTTCCGCTAAAATAATTTCCAACGATGGCAGAAAAAGCACCTGCTAAAATTAGGCCCTCAAGACCAACATTAAAAATTCCAACGCGAGCACAAAGGGCTCCTCCTAAAGCTGCCAAAAGAATCGGACTAATCATTCGAATCGCTGACGTAAAAAAGGAGAGATCAAGCAGCTCCATGGATGTCACCCGCTTTCTTCTTTACTTTCCACCAATTGATGGTGATTTTTGCTGTTACAAATAAGATAAGGACACCCTGAATTACACTGGCAATTTCAAGCGGAACCTCGGTATTTCGCTCCATTCCCATTGCACCTGTTTGAAGTGCAGCAAGGAGAATCGCCGCTACCGCTGTACCAAGAGGATTAGAATTTGCCAGAAGGGCTGCCATTAGCCCGGTCCATGCATAACCTGGCACCGTTAGGGAACCTTCCACATATCGATATTGTGAACCAAGGACTTCAACTGTCCCCGCTAGTCCAGCGATCCCGCCGCTAAAGAACATGCTGAACAATAGAACCTTAATCTTGTTAATTCCGCCATACTCAGCAAAAAACGGGTTATATCCGAGCATTCTTACTTCATATCCGAGTGAAGTGAAACGCAGAATGATAAATAGGATAATCGCCAAAACAATCGCAATGACGAATCCCATATGAACACTCATACCTTGGAATAACTTAGGAAGCCATGCCATCTGATCAATCATCGGAGTCTGCGCTAATGCAGCCGATCCACTTATGTCTTGGAACGGCTCTGAAACTAAATAACCTGCAAATAACACCGCAACATAGTTTAAGAGTAACGTTGAAATTAATAGCTGTACTTTAAATCTAGTTTCCATCCATCCCGCAAGGAGCGACCATAGGCCCCCGGCTAAAAACCCAGCTGCGAGTGCAGCTAGTATTTTGATGATTCCTGGTCCTGGAACATATAAAGCCGCAAGTGCAGCACTGACAGCACCTAACACCATTTGCCCTTCTGCTCCCATATTAAAGACACCAGCTCGAAAAGCAATGGCCAGCCCTAAACCGATGAAAATAATAGGAGTGGCACGAGCAAGTGTGGCGGTAACAAAGTAGAAATTTCCGAATGCACCGTCCCACATGACTTTGTAGGTTTCCAAAACAGACGCCCCTACTAGACTAATAGCGACTGCCCCTGTCAAAAGCCCAATCAACACGGCCGTAAGAGGCTGTACCAACGAGCTAAGCAGTTGTTGTAGTTTACGCTTGCGATTCATTCTCGTTTCCTCCTGCCATAAGTACACTTAATCTCTCTTCCGTCGCTTCTTTTCGATCGAGAATATCAACAATTTTCCCTTCGTACATAACAGCAATCCGGTCTGATAAAACGAGTATTTCCGATAACTCAGACGATACAAGCAAAATTCCCTCTCCATTGTTTCGTTTCTCAATGATTGCTTCATGAATATATTCCATGGCGCCGATATCGACACCACGGGTCGGTTCTGCTGCTATGAGAAAATCAGTTTCAAATCCTAGTTCACGTGCCACAATAAGTTTCTGCAAGTTTCCGCCTGATAGATTTCCTGATTTTTCGTCTAAGGAAGGTGTTTTAATTTCAAATCGTTCAATCCATCCCCTAACAAGCTTTCGAAATGGGCTTAGTCGGATAAAGGAAGATTGATTGAACATTTTCTTTCGATAATAGCCCATCAGTCCTGTTTCTTCGACAGTCGCTTCCTTTGCAGCGCCCCACAGGTAACGGTCTTCTGGAATATGAGCAAGACCAGCACTTCTTCTAGAGGCCACACTTTTTCCCGTTAAGGTTGTCTCCCCTAAGCGGACACTGCCACGATCGATTTTTCTCAAGCCTGAAATTGCCTGAATCAGCTCTGACTGCCCATTCCCCGATACTCCGGCAATCCCGACAATCTCTCCGCGATGAACTGTTAAAGAGAGTTGATCCAAAATTGGTTTCTCATCTTTTCCGCCGATTGAAAGATTGTCTACCATAAGAAGCGGCTCGCCATTCACTTGAATACGGTCGGTAAGTTTCTGAAGTTCACGCCCGACCATCAAGGTGGCCAACTGTTCGACATTGGTATTTTGTTTTAAAACATTTCCAGTAACTTTACCATTTCTTAACACGGTGATTTGATCCGCTACTTTCATCACCTCTGGCAGCTTGTGCGTAATTAAGATAATACTTTTCCCTTGATCCGCTAAGAATTGAATCGTTTTTAACAGTTCCTCAACCTCAATCGGAGTCAAGACTGCTGTTGGTTCGTCTAGAATAATAATATCCGCACCCTGATATAACACTTTTAAAATTTCAATCCGCTGCTGTTCACCAATCGAGCAATCGCCAGCTTTTTTCATTGGATTGACATTGATTTTATATTGTTCGCTAAGTTCTTTCACTTTTTCTGCCGCTGCTTTTCTATTAAAGAAACCATTACGTTTCGGTTCATGCCCAATTACAATATTTTCTGTTACGGAAAAATCTGAAAACAACATAAAGTGCTGATGCACCATACCGATACCATTTTCAATCGCATCCAGTGGTCCAGAAAATTTGATGTTCTTACCGCCCAATATTATTTCACCGCTCGTCGGCTGTTCAAGACCGTAAAGCATCCGCATGAGGGTTGTCTTGCCGGCACCATTTTCGCCGACAATCGCCAAAACCTCTCCTTTTTTCAGATGTATCGAAATCCTTTCATTCGCAAGGAACTCACCGTACTTTTTGGTCATTTCCTTCATTTCTAACACATCGCTCATGGTTTTACCCCCCTTTAAAAATGGAAACCGACTACATTGTGCAGTCGGTTTACTTTTTTCAAATGGCTCTTTTCTTAAACTTTGTTAATGATTGTACTAAGTTTCCTTAAGAAATAGTATAAATTCAAGAAGAAAAGAGCCAGCAATCTAAATTCTAGAGCGGAACCTAGCTATTTCCACGTTAAAATCGGCTTTAGGATTTTAACAACCATGCTAACGGTAATAGCCTATTAGATTAATTGCTCAGTGGATTTTTGATTTCTCGTTTTCCAGATACAATTTCTTCGTGAAGTGCTTTTACTTGGTCAATAACTTCTTGTCCAACAAAGCTGTTAAGCGGTGTTTTGCTTTCATGTGTTACATATGTTAAGCCAACGCCCTTTTCCTTCAAGCCATACTCGACAATGCCTGTTTTAAAATCGCCGTTTGCAAATGCTTTTACTGTTTCATATGCAGCAGCGTCCGTCCCTTTTAACTGTGAAAGAACGACGTGCTCTGGATCTACCTCTGTACGGTCAACGTCCTGACCAGAAGTAAAGATTCCTTGTTCTTTTGCTGCCTCAAATACACCCAGATCTCCGACTGCAGCAGCTCCTGCAACGAAGTCTGCCCCCTTAGAAGCTTGCAACAACGCTAATTCTTTTGCTTTCGCCGGATCCGTAAAGCTTCCAACATAGTTTACTAAAAACTCAGCGTCTGGATTTGTTTCCTTTAATCCTTCTTCAAACGCAACTGTCCATTTTTTCATTAGTGGAATATCCATAGCCACTACCATACCCACTTTATCACTTTTGGTAGAAAGGCCTGCTGCAGCTCCTAGCAAGAACGCTGCTTCGTGCTCTCTGAAATTAACACTTTGAACATTTGGAAGGTCGACGACCGTATCAATAATTGCAAATTGACGATCCGGATTTTCTGTTGCTACTTTTTTCAATGCATCTTCTGATTCAAATGATGAAGTAATGATTAAATCATATCCTTCTGCTACAGCTACGCGAAGATTTTCTTCTATCGCTGAATGATCCGTAGATTCGATTGTCTTTAATTCCACTCCAAATTCGTCTGCTGCTTTTTTGGCCCCTTCATCCATTTGCTGGAAGAATGGGTTAACCCCAATTTTCTCAGGCAGTACGAGAGCAATTTTCTTCTTATCCTCTTTTGATGATGTATCTTTCCCCGTTGATTCTTGTGCTCCACATCCAGCGACAAGCAAGACTAAAGCTAGTGCGATAAATGCAAGTAGTTTTCTCATGACGTTCCCCCTGTGTTATATTTCGTTTTTATTACTATTTGTCTATTAATTTACTAAAAAAATTCGAAAATAGCAATACAAAATCGAACATTTTTAAAATATTTTATATTAATGTTCGTGTTTTACTGTTTCACCCCATAAAAAAACCCTTTTCCGAAAAATAGGAAGAGGGTTTTTGAATATACTCTTCCTTATCTTTCAGAACTTCCTCGTTCTGTAGGATTTGGCACCATACTATATAAATATAGCGGTTGCTGGGCGTCATCGGGCCAGTCCCTCTGCCTCTCTGGATAAGGTTAACAATATGTATTTACGTAATTAAGTTAAACAACATAGCAATAATAAAAACTTAATTTATTATATTTTAAAAGTTTTCAAATTACAAGACTATTTAATTATTATAAAAATAACCGATGGAAATTAGCTGCTCATCGGTTTATTTTTTATTTTTTTACTGTAGCAATTTATCAATATGTTCCATGGCACCTTTTAACCTGATTTCATAACTACCACTCAAGATTTTATAGTCAACATCATGCTTATTTAATAATGTTTTTAGGTTCTCATTGTTTTGGTCTCTTACCTTCTCTTCGCCATGAACACGTAAGCCGTCATCCACCCATTTTACATCTGGTTCAAGGAATAGCCATAGGTCATAATCCTGTATTTTTGCAATCTCATCTAGAACCAGCTGATGTTCATTATTGTATAGGTTTGAGTAAAACTGGGTTACAATGACTTCTGTATCGATAAAAACAAGCTTATTTGCTTTTCCAATGGCCTTAAATTCTTCCATCTTATGTCCATAAGCAATCCTTTGATAATCTTCCTTGACCATAATCCCGTCACAGCCACCCAATTCTTCACATAGAGTTCGGCCATATTCTTCTACATAGGTTGTGTTGTAAATTTTAGCTAGGTTTCTCGTTAAGGATGATTTCCCACAGCTTTCAGTCCCAACCATGACAATCTTTTTTACAAAATAAGGTCTAACAAAATCAGGTATGAACTCCCAATGTTTATAGACACCTTCGGTACGAATGGTTGTAGCAGAGATGGTTACCTGTGAACGCATTGGATCGATCAGCTTATGCTTTGCGTTAGGATATAATTCTTCAAAAATATCATTATATTGAACTTCTGAACTAAAAACGAGATCTATGGGCTTTCCGATTTCTCTTTTTATTAATTGTGCTCCTTCAGCCCAATCGTAGTTGTCGTTATCTTGATGATCTTCAATGCTAATTGCTTTTACATGTGGCATATCTTTGGTTAATTGTGAAAGCCAGCGTAGCCGGATTTGAACAGGAATATAGTTCATTTTTGTATCCTGACAAAGCTCTCTGTCTCGCAGTTCGCTATGAGATAAAACAACGTACAGTTCATCCACGATCGTTGAAGCATGAACGATGGCATACACATGGCCAAGGTGCAAGGGAAGGAATTTTCCTCCGATAAAACCAACTGTCATTTAGGCCGCCTCCTGAACTTGTTTGATCGATAGTTTTCTCCAATTCACATACCCGTAAATGCTGTTTACAAGGAATGCTGACCACATCACTAGCATGGAGAAATCATTTCCTCCCTGAGAGATTAGAACACCCAGCCATAGAAAAATTGATAAAACATTGACTGAAATCCATAGTAGCCATTGTTCGGTATATCGCTTTAACATCAAAATTTGTGCTGCAATCGATAGTACATTTGTGGCTGAATCGGTCCATACTAAATTGCCACCTAGGAATTTTAAGAAAAAGCCATAGACAATCGTAAGAATGATGATAGACACTAAGGTATAGAACCATCCTTTTCTTGTAAGGCTGCTTATTCTGACATCTTCTCCCTTAACACCATGTTCGGTTTTGTTCTTTTTCCACATATAGATTCCAATAAATTGTACTGGAAAGTAAAACAATGCATTTAACATAACCTCTCCATAGAGGCCATAGCCGTATGCAATATAAGCATAGGTTAACGTTTGGACAATCCCGAAATAATAATTTGCGATTTTTCCCTTTGCCACTAAAACCACGCAGAGCATACCACTTAAAGATGAGATCAAACCAAGAAGTGAGTCGGACCAAGCGAAGAACAGGTAAATGTTAATCAATGTAAAGGTGAACAACCAAGCTATTTCAAAACGCGTCCAATTCTTTAAAATCCCCATTTGTACCTCTCCCCTAACCTTTTAGTTTATTTCTATATACCGAAACAATCGGTTGAAAATCTGTAAAACGGTAAAGTTGTGCCGGTGTTTTCGAATATGCATTTGATTTCTTAAGTTTCCCGTTTTCCGATATAGCTTCTATAAATGGAAGTGTTGGTGCTTTTCTAAAAAATGCCGCATCGGTTGAGATGGATGGGTCATCCAAAACGGTAAGCAAAACTCCTTGAAGCTCCGAAAGCACAAACTCTTCTGGGAGGAAATGTTTTGCAAGTGTGGTGAGGGCCATATCTTTCTTGATAAACCAGAGGGCATCATCAATAATACTGCGATGGTCGAAGGCAAGTTCAAGAGCTAGAGCTTCTTCAATAGAAAAAAGCTGGACATCTTGGGCGTCATAGGTAGTTTTGCGCTTTTTCAAGGAGTTTTCGTTCGCTATGACATAATGGGCATTTGAAATTATCCAGCCTCTTTTGTCCCGATTAGGTGAGTCATAAACACCAAAATGTTTGATCCGAAGTCCATCCACTCCCGTTTCTTCCACCAGTTTACGTTCTGCTGCTTGAAAAGCTGTCTCATCCGGCCGAACAAATCCACCTGGAAGTGCCCACTTCCCTGCTTCGATATTTGTATTTCCTTCATGGTCCCATTCACTTCGTTTAATCAGCATTATTTTCAAACTTTTTATGGGAGGCTTATATTCACCATTACTTTCAGATGTAATCGTAAAAACGGCAATATCACTCGTATAACCATCTGGAGTTGTAAATTCATTTTTCATTTAATTATTCACCTCTTTTATTAATTAACAGTGTGTTAATCGTTAATTAAAGTGTATTCCATTATTTGTGTTTAGTCAATATTTTTTTACAAAGATTCCCTTAAGCAATTAAAAATAGGCACAATCATAATGAACGATTGTGCCTTTTGACTTAAAGTTAGGGTCTTTAATAATAAAAACAGCGACAAGCTTTTATACACTTGTCGCTGTTTTTATTAAATAAGTCCATATTTTATAAAGCTTTTATAAATACCATCATTATTGTGTGTATCAGTAATATCATCAGCTACTTGCTTAACTGTTTCTTTTGCATTCCCCATAGCAATACCGTTTTTAACAAATTCAAGCATTTCAATGTCGTTCAAACCATCTCCGTAACCATAGGTATTCTCTTTATCTATGTTTAAATGCTGAATTACCTTTGCAATTGCTGTGGCTTTATGAACGCCTAGTACAGATAATTCTCCACTGTTGTTACCTAGTAGTGAAACTGTACTAGGTATAACGGTAAATGCAGCTCCAAATTCTGTCATTATCACTTCAATAGGAACTTCTGAGTCTAGAAAGGAAATCTTATTTATATCCTCTCTAACCAATTCTTCTCCTTCAATCAAAATATCAAAAAATGGCTGAAAACCTCTTTTGATTTCTTCCATGGCATCAGAATGATCCATGATATATTTTTCTATAATGGTACTTAGGTGATTTTTGCAGTTGATACTTGCAAATACACCATTATTTGACTCTAAGTAAAAGTCAATACCATGTTTGTTAAAAAACTCAACGAGATGCTGCACTTCTTCGCTTTTCAATTTTTCGTGCAAGAGTACATTTTCTCCTATTTCGACATATCCCCCTGCTGCCGCAATCATACCATCGAAACCGACCTCTAGGATTTCGGAGAAAATTTCTGCTTTAGAACGCCCTGTACATATGAAAACAAGGTTTCCATTTTCTCTAGCTTTTCGAATAGCAATTTTAGCTGATTCTGGGATTACTCCGTGGTCATTCACTAATGTTCCATCTATATCAATGAAAATTATATTTTGCATAGTTATCTCCAATAATTAAAGTATTTATATTGTTATTGTTAAAATTTAAATAATAACGGTGAAAGGCTGCACTAGTAGCGTAATACTTTTTGGAACAAGAGTAAACAGATACAAAACTTTTAGTCATTAATATCAAAAGGAGTGATTTGTTACAATAATGAAACAAGGTGTTTCTTAAAATAAAGTTTAATTAACTATTCTGTCCCATTAGTAAAAGAAGTTAATAATAATACTTTAAACATGTAAACGTGCAAAAAAGCAGTGTGTTTTCATTGAGAAACACACTGCTTTTATAACTGTTATTATATTTGATTTCTGCTATGAGGCTAACTCAAAAGTGAACGGCTTGTTCTCATAGATGATTCTTTTTCCAATCTAAACACTTATTTTATAATAAATTTACCAGGTCCAATTGGTGATGGATAGTAACATTAAAGTTGCTGCGGCTAAGGCAATATTCTTTAGGAATTGATTCATCTCGCCTACTTTTGCATTCTGATCTGTTTCCTTCCAGAAATTGTGCATTATGAAAGCTGATAAAACGAGGAATAGTACCAATAAATATAATCCCCATTCTATCCAATATGCAGTAAGGACGCTCAATCCTCCTGCTAGGAGTACTAATCCCGTTACTACTACCGATAGTCCTGGTGCTGGCACCTTCTTATAGGCTGCATACTGCTTTAAACCTTGAAATTGGATGAAATGATTTAGACCAGAATAAGCAAAATAAAGACCAAATACTGCCCGACCAACCAGCCATAGCCAATCCATTCAGACATCATCCTTTCATTAGGTAAGTAACTTTCTCTATACATATATACCTTTAATTAAAGAAATATTCCGTCTTTTTCAAAAAAGAAACTACGAAGCTATTTAGAGCTTGTGGTTTCTTTTTCAATCCTTACCTGACAATTCCGTGTTTGACAATTTCAGCTTTGACAACTGTATTAAACTTTATATTTTTAAAGTACTCCTTTTTATCTTGAATTTCCCAGGTTTTGGGGTGAAACGCAATCAGTCTCCTTCCAATTCCAAAAGCATCACAATTCACCTGCTGTAATTTTGTTATTACCTGTTTCGCGTCTTCAGTAAGCTCTTTTGATAATAACTTATTTAGACGATCCATTTCCTTTGGAACATCCCCTTTTGGGTACTCTTCAACACTTATCTTTAAATGTAAATTTATTGAAACAAATACCTCTCTATCTTTAACTTGAACCTTTAATTTTCTTTTCATATCTTGGATATTAAAGGAAATATAATCATTTACTACGTGCTGCTCATCATTATTAACTTGTTTTGTAAATCGTGCGTTTTTTCCTTTTTTGTTATTCAATAAAAGCAGGAGAGTTGATTCTTGTGGTGGTAAATTTCCTGTATATTTTTTATCATTCATTAACGCTAATCCTACAACCACTGCGCTTTTCTTTTTATTCATTTTAAGGAAAGGCAGGAGGGTATCTTCTCCCGGATCAATAAATTCTGAAGCGAGCGTTTGGATCGTTTGACTCGGAATGACGGAGTTTTCTTCTGCGCTTGTAATTGCATCTTGAATATATTCACTTACATTTGTCTCATGTTTTGGTTTAATATTAAGCAAATCAACTGCCTCCCCTTCCACAACCCCCAGAGTAGCGCCAAGTGAATTTCGTGGATCTCTCCAAATGACATCCAACGAGGAATAAATACCGGTACCAGCCATACGTTCGCCGAACAGGATCAGTTTATTTTTAGATGTATCTAATATACCTGCTATTTCACGGTCGATTTTAAGACGGCTATCCCTCGGTGTATAACCGCTAGCAGAAAATGTCTCACTTTTCACCATGGCTTGCGGACCCCCGGAGGACTCCTCAATAATCGGGATAGAGACCCCTAATAAAAGTTCTTCTTTCGAAGTTAAATCAAAACTTAAAATCTGAACCAATACCGCATTTTTCATCAGATGCTGATCCCAGCAGCCAGTAAGTAATAAACATAGAATTACCAAGATAGGCTTTTTGCCTTTCATACTTTACTCACCGCTTCTTTTTTTGTCAGAATAAACGAAAGAATAAATAGAAGTATCGGTATAATGACAATAAAAATATAGTGCGAAGGCCCAAGAACCTGATTAAAACGTTCAAAGTCTTTCCCTCGATCGGGGATAATGGCCAAAACTAAATAGATCCCAGCAACAATCGGGAGAAAGCGAGCATAGTGTTTTTTTCGAACAAGGCTAGCCAACCCCATTGAGGATAAAAATAGCCAGTTTGCTATGGAAGTAGCAACGATGACAAGCCAAAGTGATAAGAAAAATAAATCAGTCCTTTCGAGAACCTGAAATGAATAAGCTTTAATCATATACAATAATGGCTCAGGAGTCAGTGCAATATCCACATTAGGTTCGAAATAGACAATACTTGCGATCACCATAAAGGTATAAAAGAATGTAACAAACATGTTAGCTGTAGTGATGGCAACGAGCTTCTCTTTTCCGGAAGATTGAACATAGGGGTGGATAAAGAGAAAAAGTTCAAAGCCCAACATCGAGAAAGCTGCTTCTTTTGAACCTTTCAATATGGTTGGCATGCTATGATCCCCGATTGGAAAGATATACAGTAAGTTCGCATCTTTCATCGCATAAGAAATTAACGCTACTAATACAATCAAAATTGGCGATACCAGTACATAGAATCTTGCAATGCTGGTTAAACCTTCACTGACGATGTAAATGCAAGTTAATAGCATTAAAAGCATGGTGATCCAATTAGGGGTTTGCGGCAAAATCCATTTATCGATAATGTCACTATATCTCGCTAGAACTAAACTCCCTGTTACCATAAAGTACAAGGAATAACTAAGAATAAGTATTTTTCCGAAAATTCTCCCTAGTAATTTCGGAAGTATTTGATACAGTGAAAGGTCAGGAAATCTTCTGCAAAGTCCCCAAATGACGAAAATAACACCCTGTGATAAGACTCCTGCTATTATAGTTGAAATCCAGGCATCCTGTTTAGCTATTAATGCTACATCATGTGGCAATGATAATATTCCTACACCAATTTGTGCCTGAATTATCATAAATACAAGCTGTTTATTAGTAATTTTATTCGCGGTTAGTTTCATTAGTCTTCCACCCTCTTGACAAGGATTGCTTTCTCAACTTTTTCGGATTTGAATCGATTGGACGCGTATTAAATTTCCATAATGGTAAACGGATAAAAGTATCTTTTATATCTTTTAATCGAAATGGTGCCCAAGGTGCAAAATAAGGTGTACCAAATGATTCTAACCGGCATAAATGAGCTAAAGTAAACATAAATCCAAAAATAATCCCGACAAATCCAAAGGTTGAAGCAAGAATCATAAGAGGAAAACGCAATAAACGAACGGCATCGCTCATTTCCGTTGAAGGGATGCTGTAGGCTGCAACTGCCGTAATCGCCACAACTACAATCATGGTATTCGAAACGAGTCCAGCACGGACAACCGCATCCCCAATTACAAGCCCCCCGACAATACCAATCGTTTGGCCAATTCTTGCTGGCAGCCGTACCCCCGCTTCACGAATCAGCTCAATGGTCAACTCCATGACAAGTGCTTCAATTAATGGGGGAAATGGTATATTTCGAATAGAACTTACAACTGGGAGAACTAAATCATCTGGAAGTACTTCGAAATGAAAACCAATGATCGCAATATAAATAGCAGGTAAATTAACCGCAATGGCAATGCTCACGAGTCTCATGGAACGGATAAACGTTCCAATCATCCAGCGTGAATTATAATCATCAGGTGAATGAAAGAATGCAAAGAAGGTGACGGGTATAAGTAAACAAGAAGGACTGCCTTCCATTAATATCGCAACTCTTCCTTCATTCAGATGACCTATTACACGATCTACTCTCTCTGTACTTAAAATCTGTGGAAAAGGTGACCAGGTGGAATCTTCTATTAATTCCTGAAGAGATCCAATACTGGGTATATAATCAATAGAAATATAATCAATCCTCCGTTTAAATTCTTTAATTATTTCCTTATTTGCAAGGTCTTTCATATAAACCATGGTTAGTTTGGATTGAATATGCTCACCAACTGATAACTGTTCCATGACTAAGTCTGAAGTTCTTATCGATTTTCGAATTAAATGGAGATTGATCAAAAGATTTTCGATAAAACCTTCATGAGATCCCTGTATCACTTGTTCATTATTAGGTTCAATGACTGCCCGATCTTTGGAGATGGCCACTTCCAACCTGTAAAATTCTTGGTCTCTATCAAAGACGATGATACAGGATCCATTTAATAGTTCTTCTCTCGCTTTGATTAAGTTATCTGATTTTAGAAATTTAGATTTAAGTACACTTTCGAGCTTGTCACCATTCGCTTCCAGAACAGGACTTAAAATATTATTTTGAATTTTATCCGAATCCGTCATCGTATTTAAGAAGACAAGAATCCCCCGTTTATTTCTTACGTTGAATTCCTGGATTATTAAATCATCTGAACAAGAAAAAGTTTTTTTAATAAATGAAATGTTTTCATCTAGTGACGTAAATACCCCTACAAACGGTTTAGACTTCTGATCAGAAGGAACCTGTTTCAAGTCTTTTTTTATGTGACTCTTTATACCACGAAAAATAAAGTTCATTTTTTTCTCCATTTGACCTTTTTTCCAATACTTTCCCCCAAATATGGTAAATCTATGTCAATCTCCTTTTCATTTATAACCACGAACTCTAATGGAAATAATATGACATAATGATCAATAAGAAAGTAATTTATAAAAAAACCTTAATCTTCCATCTCTGGAGCAGTTCTCCTAATGACCACTTTCACTTTATTATGGTATATTGATTTACGTAGTCGATAACAAACAAACATGAAATGGTGAGTAATCGCGGCTCATGTTTACATGAGTTGAGGAAAGTCCAGGCTCGCCCGGTGCTGAGATGCCCGGAGTGTTCGTGCCATCTGTAAAGGTGGGCAGCAGTTCTTACTACTGACGGCGGGGAAATTATGCTAAGTCCTTCGTGGATATGCTTCGAGTACCCTGAAAGTGCCACAGTGACGAATTCTTCTGGAAACAGAAGAAATGGAACGGGTAAACCCCACGAGCGAGCAACCCAAACTTTGGTAGGGGCACCATTCTGAGGGAATTATGAACCAACGGATGGATCAGTCTAAAGTGACTGATAGTCATATGATTACACCTGTTGTGCGAGATTGGCATCGTTTGAGCACGCAGGAACAGAACCTGGCTTACAGCCATTTCATGCGCCGGTACTACACAAAACATAAGCAATAGTCTAGCCTATACATACCGTGCTAGACGGGGAGTTGGCGGTGCCCTGTAACCCGCAATCCGCCATAGCGGGGTTGAACTCCTGCCCGAGGTTTGAGCAAGTAAGGTCTGCCTTGTAAAAATAGTGTTGAAAAATTGGGTCCTGCGCAATGGTACCTACGAAACTGGTCAGGTCCGGAAGGAAGCAGCCATAAGTAGTCTCTACTATGTGCCGTGGGTCAGCCTAATTTGAGCTAATTTTTACAAGTAACGCTTGGTTGTTCTTATCAGAGGCAGGTGCACGGTGTTACATATACGATAAAAAGTGACAGGCACCATTCAGTTTATGAATGGTGCCTGTCACTTTTTATTTTATTTCGAAATGGGAAGTGTTTACTTTCGCTAATAACAATTGTGATGGCTCGGAGGAATATAAGTACAATTTATGCATCGGTCTTGTCATGGCTACATACAGTAATTTAATATCTAACTCTTCTTCACGATACGCTTCTTCCAAGGCTACAATGAGGACGGCATCAAATTCCAATCCTTTTGAAAGGTAGGAAGGTACGATGACTACACTCCCCTTTTTCATATCCTCTTTCTCTTCTAAAAGCTGGATAGGAAGATTGCTAGTCTCCAGCATTTTAAATATTCGCAAGCATTCGCTGTCGTTTTTTCCAATAATCGCTATTGAGTTGAGTTCTTGCTCTTTCAGTAATTGAATATCTCCCTCTAATAATTCTTTTACCTGTTGATGGCTGCCAGGATCAATTTTTGTAAAGCGCGGTTTGTCACCATGCCGGATGACTGGTTCTACAATTGGCAAGTCTTTGCCCATTATCGTGAGAATGTCATTCGCTAAGTGCATGATTTCAACCGTTGTTCGATAACTCTTTTGCAGGGCATGATAATTTGCATTAGGAAAAATTTCCGTAACTAATGGCTCCCAGCTGTTTAACCCCCGATACGAATGAATCCCCTGCGCTAAATCGCCCACGATCGTAAATAAATCCGTTTCGAAACCTTCTTTCATCGCAGCGAATTGAAAATAGCTGTAGTCCTGTGCCTCGTCTATGAATATACTCTTCATTTTAAATGGTTCATCAATGCCCTCTAATTTCGATTTCATATAAAATAATGGAGCTAA
The DNA here is from genome assembly GCF_047237705.1 of Neobacillus canaveralius. Taxonomy (NCBI): domain Bacteria; kingdom Bacillati; phylum Bacillota; class Bacilli; order Caryophanales; family Bacillaceae; genus Neobacillus; species Neobacillus canaveralius. The sequence goes on from NZ_JBDFLL010000001.1 coordinate 3,537,203, forward strand.
ATCTTCTAGTTCCAGTGCCTTTTTAGCAAAAATCCTTTGACTATATAGGCTCAGTTTCTTGCACTCTTTTTCTGTAAGAGTATGTGAATATTTTTGTAAAAGTTCAGAAGATGTCATCAGGTCCTTATATAATGCAAAAATATCTTTTCTTACAAAAGGATCCATATAATTTTTAATAGCCGCCTTTGACTCCTGCTCTACGGTCCTAAGGCGCTTTTCCTTTGTATCCATGATGGTGACGACTCTTTCTCTTCTTTTATCTGCGTCCATTCTGTTGTTATAAAGTGCCTTTTCTAAGGCTTCATCATACTTACTATTAATCTTGGTTAGGATGATGGATTTTTTCAGTCGCAAATCATTGGCCAATAAATTTTTTATTTTATCGAGTCTTTTATAGATAGGTAAGTAGTTAAATTCTTTTAAAAAGAGTCGATTGATTTTTTGACCCCTCATGAGAAGTGATTTTTCAACAATAAAATCCTTTGTTGGTGCGAGGGTTTGCTCGATCTCTTTTACATAATTGTCGATTAATTCTTTAAAATCCAGGGAACCTTTATAACCTGACACCCATTGTAACCATTTTGATTTTTCCTCGCCTTTCATAAGGACCATTAATTTTGAGTTTGGTGTTAATAATTTAATTTTCTTCCCGAGACAATGTCTCATAAAATCGATATAGGTGGTTTGTTTAATCTTGTTTACCCCTAATTCTGGCAAAACAGCGGAAATATAATCAATAAACAATCGGTTTGGTGCAAGAATCATTAATTTTTCTGGAGGGAATCGATATCCAGAAGAGTAAAGGAAGTAGGATATTCTATGGAGTGCGATGGTTGTTTTACCGCTTCCTGCAGCTCCTTGAACGATGATGGGGTGTTTAAGAGACGCTCGAATGACGTCATTTTGTTCATTTTGGATGGTGGCGACAATTTCGGTCAAGCGATTGTCAGCTTTACCAGATAACGATTTCTGCAAGAGTTCATCGTGTGTGGTTAAGTCGATATCTCTTATCTCTTTTAGAAAACCGTTCTCTATTTCATATTGCCTTTTAAGAGATAGATAACCACTTTGGGGTTCCCCATAAGCATCATAGGTAACTTCCCCGAGTCGTCCATCATAGTAAACATTAGCAATCGGAGAGCGCCAATCCACTATAATCGGGATTTGGTTCACACGGTCAAATAGTGAGGCTTTCCCAATATAAAGAATTTCTTCATCGGTATCACCGCTGCTTTTAAAGTTTATTCTCGAAAAGTACGGTTTTCCAATGACACTCGCCAATCGCTCCAATTCACTCTGTGCCAATTCCAAATACTGAGCATTCGTTAGTAAGGTCATGTAACTTAAACTGCTGTCTGAGGTATCCAAGTCAGCAAACGCTTCCTTCAAATTTTCAATAAACTGTTCTTTATTCCCCTTCGACATTTCCAACACATTTTTTATGTATTCCTTTGTAAACTCTAAACGCTCAACTTCTAATTGATAATCTTTGTGGTCACGTACTGACTTTTGCCTTTTTGAACTCATTCTCTTAAACCGCCACCTCTCCCTATCATCGTTTACGACCAATCACACGAACACAAAAAGAAACATCTACAATTATTTTGCAGATGCTTTCATTTACAATGGAGCTATATTTTACCATTTAATAGTTATTAATTCAAATTATTAGTTTACTTTTTTATCCTTTGTAGTATAAGAGGACAATCAGGAAAATGATCAACCCGATGACAAATAGGGGACCTAATCCTGTGCTATACACAATATAAATTTTAATATGAAGAACCGCATGAACGATCAGAATGATGAGTAAGCAAAATAGCAGAAAAATAGTTAATTGAACATTTCTATTTCGATTCCGATTCAAAGACTTTGCTCCCTTCTAGAATCTCTACAGGGAAATCATGTACAAACTTAAATTTGTTTTTTATATAAATATTTTTATATAGGTCGAAATATTCCTTCATGAGCTAACCTTGTATTTGACCTTCAGTGCAGAAAGTAAGGACCTCCAAAAAGGAAAGTTAGTATATATATCGATCATTTGTGTATTCTATTAAATTGAAGTTTTGAAATTGTACTTAATAGATGAAACTTGTTTGAGACTTTCACGTATATACATGTTAAGAATTTGTTGAAATTGGAGTGGGATTGTTTTGTTAAATGGTGAATCAGCTGATTATTTAAAAGATGAATTAAAAAAGATTGAAGCTTGGGAAAATGAACAGAAAGATTTATGGTTTTGGGAAAAAATTGGCCGCTTGCCCTTCATGCTGCTAGATAAGCTAACCCCAAAATTTATTCAGGATAAAATCGGCTTGGCCATCGATGAATTAGGAAACTACATTCAGACAGGCGGTCAATATTTAATTAAAGAAGAAAATATATTGAAGAAATTCGCATCAGATTCTTCATCCGATGATCTTCACATTGGATTACTTGAACAGGTTCCGATAAGTAAAATGGATGAAATTGCAGAAGAGCTACGAAGTTCAAGAACTAAAATGGCCACGGTACAAGGAGCCACAACAGGGATTGGCGGGCTTTTTACGTTAGCTATTGATATACCTGTTTTGTTAGGATTATCACTCAAAGTCCTTCAAGAAATCTCCATTTGTTATGGGTATGATCCTAAAGAAAAATCAGAAAGGATTTTTATTGTGAAATGCCTGCAATTTTCTTCCTCCGATATTGTCGGGAAGAAGGCTATTCTAGAGGAGTTATCTTCCTTTAGACAAGGAGGTCAAAACCAGCAAATGATTTCACAATTACAGGGATGGCGTGAAGTAGTGACTACCTACCGAGATTCATTTGGGTGGAAAAAGCTTTTTCAAATGATTCCGATTGCTGGCATGATTTTTGGTGCGTTTATTAATCGCTCTTCGATTAATGATGTTGCCGAAGCAGGAAAAATGTTATTTCGAAAACGGAGAATCATGGAGAGACTTTATGACATCGACCAAGGAAAAGAAATCAGCAATGTTCCTAAATAAAAAAGCGTGCCAGGCACTATCCTCTGTATTGGACAGTTCCTGGCACTTCCTATTCTTCTTCAACATTACTTATCTCGTAACTTCTTCTATTATGGAACTTCCCTCAGCATTTTCAGTATCAAGCCATTTCCACTGTTCATATAGTCTAATTCTTCCATCAGCCAAGATATTCGGAGTAGACACACATTTTCCGCCCCTAATTTCATCCTTCGAATTCACATGATTGTATCTGAACTCTAAGCAGCCATCTTCCCGGACCAATCCAATTAATGTTCCCTGTATAATTTCGCCACCACCGTAAATTGCTGAGATGATTTTACCTTCCTGTTTATATTCAAAGACTGTTTGTGAAGAAACCTCCCCATTTTCCGTATTTTCAATTGATACAAACCTACGGCCATTATAATTTATCATGATTACCTCACTTCTCCTTTGATTTTTTTATAATCATACCATTTATTTCCTAGACATACCTCTAAATATTGAATAGCTCATCGGAGTAAATCTTAGTCCATTTACCGTCTGTTCCTGATCAAGATTGACAAATCCAAGTCGATGGTACACTTCTACCGCATAAGGAGATGAATTGACGGTAATGTTATTACAATTTGAATTCCTTTTACATTCCTCTAAAACAGTATGAAATAAACGTTTTCCAATCCCCTGCCTATGATAGTCTTTATTTACAAAAAGCAGGCAGATGTGATTGCTTCCTCTTGTTGCGATTACACCAGTTAATACATTATTAATGATACATCCCCAAAAGGTTATCTCTTCTTTTTCAAATTGTTTAATCATTGAATCAATAGATATAAATTTCTTGAATTCTTCAATTCCCTGGGGCGAATAATCAGGAGCTTCAAATTCTAGGAATACCGTCCAAACTAAATCAAGTGCATTTTCTATATGGTTTTTGTTCAATTTTATGATTTCCATATTAACCCGCTCTCTCTTTTTGATTTTATACTAAACTCATATTTTTTTTTTGACTAGACTAAAAAACACATAGGTCAGGCTTGAATTGTCTGAAAATGGTTGATTTGTGTTAAGCTAATAGGTGAAAAGGGGGAATTGAATGCAGAAACATTACCTTTTTGCTCTATATAGTTTCATTTTGATTTTTCTCATAAGCGGCTGTGGCCAAGAACTGCACCAATCCAAGGATATAGCAGAACGGAAAGAAAACATCGTAGAAAAGTCAGTTCCTACGCAAAAAGATGAAACACCTGAAGAAGATAAAGCAGTACGTTCTGATTTAACCGGACTTAAGGCTCACTTCATTGATGTCGGTCAAGGTGATGCAACTTTGTTTCAGTTTTCTGAAGGTGGTGAGGACTTTACAATACTCATTGACGCTGGCAACTGGACTGGTGATGAAGTCATCCAATATCTAAGGTCACAGAAGGTATCACAAATTGATATTGCGGTTGGAACACATCCAGACGCCGATCATATTGGGCAGTTAGATCAGGTCATTAACAACTTCAATGTGGGTGAGGTCTGGTTATCAGGGAACACAAATCCCTCTCAAACGTTCCAAAGTCTGTTAAAAGCGATCGATGCGAAAAAAGTTGACTATTATGAACCGAGAATGGGAGATCAGTTTGAAGTAGGTCCGCTCCAAATTGATGTCATATATCCAAAAACAATAAGTGAACAGGATAATGAAGAATCGATTTCGTTAAAATTAACCTATGGTGACGTTAGGTTTATTTTAACAGGAGACGCGACTACGGACGCTGAGTTAAAAATGCTTCAAAGTGGTATCGATGTTAAAGCTGACATTCTGAAACTTGGTCATCATGGGTCTTCTACATCGACGCACCCCAGTTTTTTACGGGAAGTGCAGCCAGCTGTGGCGATATACAGTGCCGGTTTGAACAATACATATGGTCATCCACATGAAGAAGTGGTAAATCTTATTCAAAATTCTAAAATCCAGCTTTATGGGACAGATGTTCACGGCACCATCATTGTAGAAACAGCCGGAAAAGATTATAAAATATTGACGAAAAAGGATGGGACGATTACACCCTCGAGCAGCGGAAGCACACCTAACGATGAGGCTAAAGTGGAAACTGCTCCGATTGCTGGCAATTGTATCGACATAAATACGGCATCCATCGAGCAGCTGCAGGAAATCATGCACATTGGGCCTGCCCGTGCCCAGGATTTAATCAACTTAAGGCCTTTTTCCTCAGTAGATGATTTAGGCAGAATTAAAGGAATTGGACCAGCAAGGATCGCAGATATAAAATCGCAAGGACTTGCTTGCACAGGAGGTTAGGATGATTAAGGGTTACCTAGACAGAATCGAAGACAATCAATTTGCTGTTATTTTAGTAGAGGAAATCAAAAAAGAATTTGTTATTCCAGTCGAGGACTTACCGGAAGGAAGCAAGAAAAACTCCTATTTCGAAATGAGTATCGAAAATGACAAAATTTCATTGATTAAATTGGACGAGCAAACTACTCAGACAGAACAGGAAAAAGTGGATGATTTGATGACAAAGCTTCGTTCAAAGAGTAAAGGCAGTAAATTCAAAAAGAACTAGTTACGTTTAATCGCAAATAAATTTATAAAAATGGAAAACTCTCGATATTCAGGGAGTTTTCCTTTTTTTGCCAACTGGTTAATCGAACCTCACTGTATCTACTCCATCCACAATATCCTCTAGTTCTGTGAGAAAATTTAGTTGAACAGGAGCTGGAATTTGTTCCATCCATTTTTTTATTTCTGGTAACTCCTCAGCCTCTTCTATATCTTTTGGCTTTGGGTCAAGTGTCGCCCACCATTTCTTTAATTCATCAATAAATTCATAAAAGTAGCGTTCAAATCTTTCTGCCCATTCTGCCCCTTCATCATCAGAAGTCTTTTGCATCATACTCCAGGCTTCCATCGCTGTTTCAAAGTACTCATCAATCTTCTTCATGTGGGAACTCCTCTCTATATACTGTTTTATTCTATTGAACTACTTTATCATGATACATGTGAAATCCCAAAACTAAACATAGAAAATAATCCTTTTCTGCTTTAAAATAATATAGAGAATTATTAAAAAATTGAGGTGATTTATCATTTTTGACTTATCCTACATTGAATGGTTTATCGTTATTTTGAGCACGGTGTTTATTGGTTTTACAAAAACCGGAGTATCCAGCATGGGTATTCTTGTTGCCACGATTCTTATGTACGTATTTCCTGCAAAAGAATCCATAGGAATATTGTTGCCAATGTTGGTCGTCGGAGACCTTTTTGCAGTCATTTTTTATCGTCGAAGCGTAGTTTGGAAATATCTCATTTCATTGATTCCTTGGGTATTGATTGGAATCGCTTTCGGATATTTTGTCCTTAATCAAATAAACAGCGATCAGTTAAAACCACTGATTGGTGTTATCGTATTGGCACTCATTATTTTGCATATCAGTCGTGAACGATTTGGAGAAAAATTTACGGAGGCTCTGCCAAAGTCTTTATGGTTTACCCTCTCTATGGGAATCTTAGCAGGATTTACAACAATGATTGGAAATGCAGCAGGCGGCGTAATGGCGATCTATTTATTGATGAAAGGCTTACCGAAAAAAGAGTTTGTTGGAACAGGGGCATGGTTTTTCATGTTCGTGAATTTGATTAAGATACCGTTTTATATCAGTTTAGGATTAATTACCTTTGATTCCATTACCTTTAATATGTGGTTGATTCCTACTATTTTAATAGGTGCTGTGATTGGAATTAAAGTGGTGCCTCTTATCCCGCAAAAAGCCTTCCAAACACTAATTCTTGGCTTTGCCATAATCGGAGCCTTAAGACTTATATTAGTTTAATAGTTTAAAAAAGTAACCATTCTTTGTTAGAATGGTTACTTTTTTGTAAGCATTAATTAAAGGTAATAGTTCTTCACCATTTCACCCATGACCCAGTTGGTTCTGGCACCAGACATTCCGGTGCTAGGACACCCGCTATTTTCAGTGGTTAGATCAGATACAATGGTTTCAACCAGGGGTTGATGAACATGCTGTGGCCGTTCGAAACTCCACTCTTCTGTACCCTGTTCTGTAGTCAATCGTATCGGTTCGTTCCCAAAGGTGGAGAAGGTAATCTTCCCTTTGCTGCCTATGATTTCATTTATATCCTCATTTTCAAAGGCAGTAAAACACCATTTCCCTACACCATGAATGCCAGATTCAAACAAATATGTACTGGAAACAATATCTTCAGCACCGTAATAACCTGCTTGATTGGAAGCAAATCCTTGGACAGACGTAATCGGTCCCAGCAAAAAGTCCAATAAATCGAGCGTATGACTGGCTAAGTCAAAAAAGAGTCCTCCGCCAGCCAATTCAGGTTGAACACGCCAAGAGAGCTGTTCAGGTTCCTTCCCCGCTTCAAAATCTTTTTGATACTGTGTGGCAGATACGAACCGAACCTCGCCGATAGCACCATTTTCTAACAACTCTTTTACTTTTAAAAATCGAGGTTGTGCTCTGCGATAATATGCCACATATAAAGGGACTCCTGCGTTTTCGCATGCTGTCATCATTTCTTGGCACTCGCTGTAATTGCGTGCCATTGGCTTCTCTACATAAACAGCCTTCCCTGCTTTAGCTGCTTTTAGGGTATATTCCATATGAGAGCCAGGAGGTGTTGCAATATATATAGCATTTACATCTGGATCGTTAATGAGTTGGTCTGCATCGTCATACCATTTGGGAACATGATGGCGTTCCGCATAGTCTTTCGCAAGCTTTCCTGTTCTACGCATGACAGCAACCAGCTCAGAGTGATTGATTTTTTGGAATGCCGGGCCGCTTTTTACTTCCGTTACATCCCCACAGCCAATGATGCCCCAACGAACTTTATCCAACTTCATGATATTTCCCCCGCTCTGCTACGTTTCTATTCTACTTCTCTATAAATGTTAATTTCGGTACTTTCTCGTAGTTCTCTAAGCCCTGGTACAATTCTTTTCACATGATCGGTTTTATTATGTTGAGCTAAGGCCTCTTCATTTACCCATTCTTCTAGCATAGTGACGATTGATGGATCATTGATATCCTGATGAAGAGCATAGGTAATACATCCTTCTTCTTTTCTGGTTTCTGCCACTAATTCTCTAGCTTGAATCAGATATTCCTCTACCGATACACCTTGTTTCAATTTGGCTTTTGCAACCACTTTTATCATTTCATTTACCCCTCTCGTTTTTTACAACTACCGTTACCGCTAATTAGTAATTTGATTGGATATATGCTGCTACATACTCTATTTTGCACAATCTTCTAACAAGTAACAACTTGTTTCATGATTTTTTTCATAGTTTTCCTTATTTTATCACTATTGAATTAATAAATTTGCCTAAAGTGGTTCTTTAATTCTTTTTCAGAAAGAATGATTTTGCCGTCTAAGTTCCTGGTTTGTAAAACAAACTCTTTTACCCCAATAAATTCTGATTCTGATATAAGAAAGAAAGTAGTTCCTTTTTTATAGATTCCTTTGAAATCTTTCATTAATTTATATCTCTTCATTTACATACCTCAGTCTGTGTGATTGATAAATATTTTACAGACCGTTCTCGAATGATACAAGAAAAGAGCAGTAGCCAACTGCTCTTTTCTCAGGTTTATTTTTCATTTCGATGCTTCAAATTGAGGAGGCTGCTCGAACCATTTTCTTTCAATCATCAAATTCATTCCATCTTCCCCAAAAGCTCCTGTTTTGGTTAGAAAATTAGCATACATGGCACTGATATCCCTGCGCATCGTAGTTGCTAAACCAGCACCATATGCTGCCATTCCCAGATTTGAAAGTATTCCTATCACATAAAGCATTAATTGTTCCGAAAACGGAGCTACAGTCGATTCGGTAACACCATGATCCCATGAATTGGCGGCGGGCACTTCACTTTCCTGTAATACATCATGAATGGAGCTTAAGATATGTTTGCACAAGTTCTTTCCTCGATGGAAATATTCACGCAGTTCACGATCCTGTATTACTTGTGAAAATGCAGTACACAGTTGCATCCCCATTTCATTTTGGATGGCATTAATCAATAAATGCGTGGCCTCAATCCCTAATAACGGACGCCTGCGTCCAAGCCAGCCTGTCAGAAAATTTTCTTTGTTCACAAAATCAATTTCTGAAGGATAATTCATGTATGGCATTCTCACATAAATCCCTTTTTCCTGCATTTTACTTACTACTTTATTGTATAACTGAGCCACATCATCCATAAGAGTATTAAATAACCTTCGCACATCTTCCCTCGCGGAAACGGTTAAACCCGCAGTATGCGAAGCAAGACCAAATTTGCTCATTTGAAGGATACACTGTATGTAATAGAGATCAGAAAAAAGTTTGGCTGCATTTGGGATCACATGTTTCTCAACCTTGAAACCTTCCGGTACAACGATTTTCTCCTTTAAAAATAGCTGTTCAATCTGTTTTTTATGTGTTTCAGCTAAATACTTTGCTTCTTCTAACAGTGTTAGAATCTCCGGATCCGTACAGGTTTCTATAAAGTGAGTCACCATGCAAAATACTACGCTGATATTTATATTGGCTGTCCATAGCGCTGATATCTCAGCACTCGTTAATTTAACTATCTCTACTTTATTAGTCATTACATATCCCTCCATAACCTTTAGAATTCCCAAATCAAACTTAGATATTTAATCTTCAATTTCATAATTACAATAAAAACCTACTGTCCGCCTGAGGTGGACAGTGTCCACGAGCGGTGCCTGTCACCGTGCCTTTGTGTCACCGTGCCTTTGTCACCGTGGCTTTTGAGGTCTGTCAATATGGTCTCCGTCGCCCATTTCCGCCCCTTTTGCTGGATTTGTAGAACAGGCTCTACCCCTCGGCATATGATGATATTGAACTACCATAGTGAGGGGGTGAATTTCATGAGTAATGGTCATTCTTCCTGTGGCATTTTGGGACTTTTCCTTGGATTTTTAACAGGTTTAGTATGGTTGCTGCTTGCGACTTTAGGTGTTATTACTAAATTCCTTATTATCCTTACACTAGGCGCACTTGCCAATATTTTTAACATCTTAATTTCGTTAATCGGCTTCCTCGTTGTCATTATTTTTGGTTTACTCATTTTCAAGAAAGTTTGGCGGTGTCACTTTAAAAAGTGAGGTACTTTCTAAAACCAAACTTTATCCTACAAACAGTCTCTTTAAAGGGACTGTTTTTTATTGTATTTGCACCTTATAAACACTTCTCAACAATAATTGCTAATCATGCTATTTCTGTTGATATATGGTAAAATAGAACTAATATCTTCCAATAGGTAAAGGGCATCGTCCTCTTTACTGTACAGGAATTCTGATAACGCCACTTTTACGGTGAGTTATCTTATTTTCTGTAAGGAAGGTTTATTTTTTATATTTAGGAGGAGTTATAAATGAAACAATCAATGAAGTTTTGCAAAAAGTTCAATCCAAGTTTGGGGGTTATCTACTATGAACCATAGTCTACACCTAACTAAGGATTACTACGTTCAACAGTTGAGTTATATAGACGAAAACATCAAGGAGTTAACCAATCTCTATCTTTCTTCCACTCCTATACAAGAACGATTAAAACACTTTTTTAATTTATATGTATTAGAAGTTGAGGACTTATTAAAAACAAATAAACGAAATGAAATCATTTCATTTTTTCCCAAAGTGTTGATCGGGACAAAGGTTACGGTATTGTACGATGAGGAAAATGAAACAGAGGATTATGTTATTTGTTACCCAGAACAGTCGGATCCGGATTTGGGCTATATTTCCTTTTTATCTCCAGTAGGCAGGCAGCTGCTTTTTAAGAATCTCGGTGATAAGGTATCCATAAAAATCCCAACCGGGGAACTGTTGGTAACCATTAAAGAAATTTCATTTGTCGGCCAACTAATCGATTATGAAAGAAAGACAAAAGAGGCTTAAGAAATGAAAATAGACCTTCCACCAATTTTGGTGGAAGGTCTTAGTTTATTTACGTTCCACTGAGACTAGCCTCAAACATTTCTATGATTTCTATGAATCTTGAAGCTTCCCTAAATGTATGGTCAGCTAAGAGAGGATGTATATTGCTCTTAATCCGACATTCTTCTATTAAGTCTCTTGCTGTTTTCTTGAAATCCCTTAATGAAGCAACGGATACTTTATTTTGATTTAACATTTGACCGAGCAATGGTTTGGTTTTAGATTGAGGCGCCATATAATCTAAATCAACTGCCTGGAACAATAATTTGTCAAAATCATTACTAAACTCTCTCGCCTGGTCTACTAATTTTCTTTCTGAAGGATCTAAAAGGTGTCCGATAAACTTTGCGTGGTCAGCCATAATTTTTAAGAAAAATACATTTTCTTGAATAACCGTATCTGGTGTCGGGGCTAATATTCCTTCATTTAATTCTTTTAACCGATTTGCAAAATAAGCAGCTTCTCTGCTAATATGGTCAACTAATAAAGGGAAATTGTTGTGCCTTATTTGACAGCGAAGCGTTAAATCTAATATCTTCCTTTTATACGCATATATAGCTGCTGCTGCTTGATATACCTCAGTATTAAAAGCTTGAACTTGACGCAGATCCGAATTCACCGTAAATCTGGATAACTTCTCCTCGATCCTCTCAAATAAAGCATAAAACTGCTGTGCTTCCTCAATTAATTGTTTTTGTTCATACGTGAAACCAAGACTTAAAAATAATGAATGCTCTTTCATAATCCGAGACCAAAATTGAATTTCGTCTAATGACCGAGCAACAATCGGATTTGCCATGTTGTCCCTCCTTAACTATACACTTCCCTCCCAAATATATGTATTGACTGGTAGTCCATATTACCTAATTTTCTTTATCAACAAAAAAGCTAAGGCATTCACCTTAGCTTAAGTAAATCAATTATTAGTAAGTTAATCCATGACCAAGTTTATAGACATTTCCATCACTGTCTTTATATGCATATGAAAGTCCTTCAGACATATATTTGTCCTTGTCATAGCCTGGTACATCATTTGGTGACACACAATCACCATTTTCATCGACAGCAATTACCTCTTCACTAGCTGGCAATGATAACGGCAGGACGCCGACTGGCTGGAACTGACCAGCGATTACCTCAAATTGAGGCTTAAAGAAGGTATCATATCCCGCAATCAATGCATCTGCAAACGGTTCAGCATTTCCAAGTATCCATGGCAATGTCACATTTACACTGATTACAACCTTACCACCACGATTATGAATATCATTACACACTTCTTTGAGGCGATCTATTTCACTCAAAGTTGTTTCTTGATACTCCGAGCCATCTAAAGCTTTTATTGTTTTATTCTCGCATAATTCAAGTTCTAAAAGTCCAGGTGTCGCATTGAAATAAGATCCGGATTTTGGCTGCAGGAACAAAATCGCTACTTCTGCTTCCTCATGGTTCTCCGTTAAAGTGAAAATTCCAAATTCCTTACATTCTTTCCTAGCTTGGTCCGTATAAGTAGCTGCAAGTTTTTGATCCTTATGGAAGACTTCTACATATACCTTCTTATTCGTAAGCTTTTCAGCAGTTAATGGCAATGTCTCATTTGAATTTTTAAGAACCGTTACGGATTTCTTGTGTGCTTCGTATGCCGCTTCCCAGTGAGCTGGAGTACCAACCACTTCAGTCGCATTTTCAGGTGAAACATAGGTACGATCATCAAATAATCCTAATGTAAACATTTCTGTAAGAAGACGTACATTTGCTTCATTAATACGCTTTTCACTAATCCAACCTTTTTCGATGGCAATTTTCAGGTTTTCAATATCGTTGGTATCGGCGACAAGATCTGTTCCAGCATTGATTGCTTTGGCAAAACGTTCAGCCTCACTCTTATCTTCTACGCCCCAGCTCATCTTATTTGTGATACCGCTATCACTATTGATGTAACCTTTAAACCCTAGTCCTTCACGAAGGATACGTTGTAAGAAATAATGATTAAACGTAAAGCCGACCTCTTCGAATGGAATATCTTCTCCCTCGAATTCTTGAACCACACTCTTACTGATACTTGGTATTGAATAATATGGCATTATGGAAGAAGTTCCATGTTCAACCGCTGCTCTAAATGGCGGTAAGTGATATTTTTCTAAACTTCCTGGAGTTGGGTACAGATTCCATTTTCCTTCTGCATAGTGAGGATCAAATCCATTTTCCCTTGCACCTCCGCCAGGGAAATGCTTAGTTGTCATGGCAATACTATCTTTCCCTAACTCCTTACCTTGGAATCCGTCTATGATACGTCCAATAGCATCTGAAATAAATTCCGCATCTTCCCCAAATGTACCATACGTACGCTGCCATCTAGGATCGGTAGCGGTATCCGCCATATACATATAACCTTTTCTGATTCCCGTCGCATCCCACTCATCGTGCGCAATTTTAGCAAATTCGCTAATTAGTGATGCATCGCCGCCATTTTTGATATCTCCCATTGCTGCTGCAGCAAGCCCTAAAGTTCCTGGCCATGTTGAAAAAATCCCAACTGCGTCGTTCATACCAAAAATGGATTCACCATTTTCATTTCGTGAATTGGATGCAATTAAGCAAGGAATACCAAGACGAGTTCCCTCCGCTATTTCATTCATTTTATTGATCCACTCTGCCATTTGTGCTGGACTATGGTTGTCTCTATGAATAAAGTGTCGTAAATGCATATTTTCAATTGTGTGAGTAGTTCCATATATTTTTGCAACCGCAAAGATGTTTTCACCTTTTTCAACGATTGCTTCATCAAGTACTCCATCATGACTTGTCTTACTCTTATCTTCTTGAGAAAGACCCATTTTACGCGTATTAATCAGCATCATACCGATTTTTTCATTGTTATTCATCAAGGAGACTAGGTTCTCAGCCCGTTCTTTTGGGGTTAAACGCCAATCTTTATAAGGTTCTAGTTTTCCGCTATTATTTAAATCTTTAAATTTTAATCCATCGACTTCGATGATATTTTTAACTCTCGCTTCTAATTTGGGTTGTTTCTGGTTACTTTCCAATGTAATGCCTCCTAAACTTGTTTAAATCTCCTATTGTTAATATTAACAATTTGACGAAGCATCCACACCCAATATTGTTGTCTTTTGTATAAAATTGCAACTATCGTAAAAATAAATTTTTATTGTTGGGCTGTGTTAACCCAGGCTGTTGATTTGCGCTCCAGGCGCTATGCTTTCCGCGGGCTCGCCCGTGAGCCTCCTCGGTCGGTCGTTCCGACCTGTGGGGTCTCACTCAGCTCGTTCATCCCGCAGGAGTCAAGCGCCTTCCGCTCCAATCAACAGGTTCTAAAATCAACAGTCTCCTTTAACACAGCCATGTTTAAAGAAATAATCTCATTTCTAAAATTGTAAAGAGGCAATGCCTTATGCATGTGCCTCTTTTTCTACTATTTTGTTGCGTTTATACTCGGAGGCTGTCATTCCTGTTATTTCTTTAAATACTTTACAAAAATAATTATAACTACTAAAACCGACCTGTAATCCAATTTCTGTTGTCGATAACCGACCTAGATCAATTAAAAATTTTGCTTCGTCAATACGCTTTCTCTGGATGTAATCAACCACTGAAAGATTCATTTCTGATTTAAATTTTTTCGCGAGATACGTTCGATTAAATCCTATTAAATCTGCAACAGTTTGCAAATTTATCGATTCATTAAAATGGAGATTTATATACATTAACGCTTTTTTTACAACTGGACTATACCCGTTGATAGCGAAATTTTTTACCGCATGACAATATTCATCTATCATACTAACGTCAATCGTATTTAATTCGGACATTGTCACTGCTGACTCAATTTTCAGCGCGAATTTTTCCGAAATAGCATGTAAATATTGTGGTTCAACACCGCCGTTTCCAGCAGCGATTCTATACATGGTATTACCTGAAAAGGTAATATTTTTTCTTGCTCGTAATGGATTACCTGGCACTCGATATAAAAAATCACCTATATGATGATCAAGCATCGCTTTCATTGCATTTTCTTTATCTCCGTTTTCAATAAAGTGCAATAGTTTCTTTTCTGCATCGTATCTTTGTTTTATTTCGATTCCACTCTGGTCATAGTCTTCAGGCTCCACATCAAGGCGATACTGCTTACCACTGTTTTTAGAGGAGATGATTTGAGCTTTTACATGTGGATGAATAACGATATTGACTAACAAATCGCCGATTGCTAAGTAGGAGTTTGCTAATAATGGTAATGATTTATAATAGGTATCTAATTGTTTTAACCAGTTATTCTCAAGATTGTTTTCCTTTATTACGTTCCAGATCATATGATCAGTAACCCGTTCATTCAAAAATGGACCAACAACAACCATACCCGCATACCCGTCATCCTCGTTTATAGGTACTGCCAAATATGATAATTGAAAAGGATCGGTTTGATAACAAAAACTATCTTTATTTGCTTGTACTAACTCTTTTTGAATCTCCATTAACATTCTTTTTCGGGATTCAATCACCATCAAGGGTTCATTATCATCCGCAATTTGTATAATCGTCTTCATTTCATTATCTAGAGCTTGTACACCTATTTCAAACGCTTTATTAATTTGCCAACACTTGCTTATCAGTTCTTCCATCTTAATCACCTATACAAATGATATCAAATCAGCAATACAGCTAACAAGTTGAGCGATGTCAAAACAAAAAAGTTGGTTCCTACTTTTTTAGTAGAGAACCAACTTACCTGTCACATAACCCTTTAGATTATTTCTGATTCTAATGTGAATCCTTCCACGACTACATCATCTTCAATTTCCAGCATTAAGCACCTTTTTCCTTGGAACATAATATATTTTACATGTTTCAGGTCCTTCGGGCTTAGTGATAGATTTGCAACCTTTGTTTCAATTTTTATTGTTTTAGGAAGTACACTGCTTGCTTTAAGTTCATGTTTTTCATCATCCAAGATGGCTTTGAAAGCATGTTCGACTTTTGCCGTATCCACATTTTCCACTCCGCTGACCTTTAATATGCGTTCGATATCCCGGGAATCCAACATCGGAGCTTCACTTTCTTCATTTTCTTTGCTCTCTTGAACCACCCTATCAATTTCCTCATAGACATTCGAAATGACCTGGGATTCTACTTTGTCACCGATTACTTTATTAAGGATGATTTCGAAGCTATCCTTTTCTTCTAATGCTGTAATAATTTCCTCGCAATTGAGTACCTCTTCCATAAATGTCTCATCCGGTTGATTCGCTTTACCTGCACAATATAGAATATGGTTCACGTCGGCAGCATTGTCATTAAAAGCAGGAAACAAAAAGCCTGACATCGGAGAAGCTAAATTAATGATTGGATCAAATGCGTTATTAGATCTAAATTCTCTTTCAACATAATCGAACACCAAGGCTCTTTTCGGCTGATCCGTTTTATTCAGACTGCAGAGGATAAACTGGTTTGAATAAACTTCATCATCCCCACCTTCTTCGGATTCCTGGTCTCGTTTCTTAGTCGCTTTTCGATACTCACCTCGTATGAACGTCACGACTGTATCAAACTCATAAACAGTATGAGCAAACATCTTACTAACGATTTGATGCATTTGATCGATCCAATCATCGGTCGTTGCTGCCTGTAATCCATCGAAGAGTATGATTTGGGTGCTGTCTTCCACATCCCGTTTAAATTTCAGTTCGAATAGTTTTGCATCGAGTTGTCCCGTTAAAACCTTTTTGAAATTAATTAAAAATAATTCTTGTGACTCTTGGTCTAACAATTCAAAGGGTGAAATGACGGAATGATAGATTTCACCTGATTCTTTCTGAACATAAACATTTAAAATCTCTCGTATTTGCATGAGATTATTGTTTAACTTAAATTGCTTCCGGATATTTGCGATATCTTTTGAATTCATTTTCTCAACTCCCATCACTGATTATACTGTTCAAAAAGAAAAATAGTAATACTTGACAATTCCACGTTTTTATATCCGAAACTTATACCTGAGGACGCAAAATCGACATATTATTTTATTAGAGAACAGCGTTTTATTTGTGTTAAGCTAGTAGTAAATAAAGATGTATGCGATTACACCATGAAAAGAGGGACCTACGATGCAGGTAAGAGACTTCATGATTACAAAGGTTTTTACTGTGAGACCTTCCAATACGGTCAAGGAATTGTTACGGATACTCAATTCAAATCGTATTGGCGGTGTTCCAGTTGTTAATGAAAAAGATCATTTGGTAGGTATGATATCTGATGGAGATGTTTTACGCTACCTAGCTCCAAAACCTCTGGGTATCGCTGGTATTGCTGGTCTGGTTTATATAATTGAGGCAGAAGAAATCAAGGATGTAATACAAGAAAAATTGGACACACCTGTAAAAGATATTATGACCAAAAGAAATCTTCTCTACGTTTCACCTGAAGAAGAGTTTGATAAGGCAATCCGTTTATTATCGCGGCATCATTTCAAAAAACTCCCTGTTGTTAATGGAGCTGGTCGTGTGATTGGGGTGCTAAGCAGAGGAGACATTATCCATAATATTTATAAAAAAATAATTTCATCATAATTAGAAACCATTCGTAACTAAGCGAATGGTTTCTTGATATTTTTATAGATTTATTGAAAATGCCGCTACCTGCTGACAGGTTCTGCTGATTGCACGACTGCTTGTGATTTTTCTGTTACTGCACTAGGTTTTTTTACGAAGAAAGAACCTATTAATCCAACTGCGGAAATGCCTGTAATAAAGTAGAAAGCATATTTAATTCCAGCAGCTAATATTTCAGGCTGGGTAGCATTCGGAAAGTCCATTACATAACTGTTTTGTCCACTTGTAAATACCGTGATGGCGATCGCTGTACCAGCTGCTCCTGCAACTTGATTTAGTGTATTCATGGCTGCTGATCCATCACCATATAATTCACGTGGTAATTGATTCATTGCATTTGTTTGGGCAGGCATCATAACCATCGATAAACCACAGAATAAAATCATAAACGCTACGATGACTTGCCATGCAGGTGTTTGACTTGAAAGAGTCGAAAGAAAAACAATATTCCCGATCAAAACAAAGATAAACCCAATAATAGTAAAACGTCGTGCTCCGATTTTATCGAAAAGAGCCCCTACAATCGGTGACAAGATAAAGTTGACTGCATTACCAGGTAGTAATAATAAACCAGCCATCGCAGCACTAAATAATAAAGCACCTTTTAAATACAGAGGCAGTAAAATTCCCGTTGATAAAATGATTAGAATGCCAAGAAACATCGACAATGTTCCTAATGTGAACATTGGATATCTAAAGACACGTAAATTAACCATAGGTTGAGCCATTTTATTTTGACGAATACCAAATGATATTAATGCGATAAGACCTACTACTAAAGGTGCCCATACTTTAGTTGATGAAAAAGCTTCTTCAGCCATTGTACTCAATGCAAAAATTAATCCGCCAAAACCGATTGTTGATAAAAGAATGGACGAAACATCGATTTTAGGTTTCGTAATTTCCGACACATTTTCAATTTTAGCTGCAGCAACCAAGATCAGTAAAACATAAGCAATGGCACTAAACCAGAAAATATATGGCCAGCTTAATGTACTAATAATGACACCTGAAAGTGTTGGACCCAAGGCTGGAGCTAAGGTAATAACTAGACCCATAAGCCCCATAACGACTCCACGTTTCTGGATGGGGAAGATAAGAAGCATAACACTTAACATAACCGGCAATAAAAGTCCTGTACCGATTGCCTGAACAACACGACCAAGTAATAAAACACTAAAACTGATATTTAACGCTGCCAAAATGGCTCCTGCCAGCGAAATAGTCAGTCCCCCGATTACCAATTGTCTTGTCGTAAACCATTTCATTAACAGTGCTGAGATTGGAACTAAGATTGCTAAAACTAATAAATATCCTGTAGTCAGCCACTGTGCAGTGGTTGCCGGAACTACAAATTGTTCCATAATATTGGAAAGTGCCATGTTTAATGCCGTTTCACCAAATAATCCAGCAAAAGCACCTAACATTAAGATAAATGCCATTGTCTTAGGATTTTTAACTTGAACTTGTGTACTCATAAAATTATTACTATCTCCTTTTAATAAATTTGACCATTTTGGTAATCCCTAAAAAGAATTACCTATTTCCGTTTTATCCCCTGCTTACTTACGAACCTGTTAACTATATCAAAGATTTTTCTTTAACGTCAACCTAGTTGACAAAATATTTTTCTTGAGTTATTATCAACTAAGTTGACGATAAATGTTAAATAATATAAAAACCCCCACCTTGTGCAAACAAAGCGGGGGTTTGATTTTATTGATTTATATCCCAATCTAACTTTAGTAGATTTTTAAGAATTTTTACTTGCTCCGTACCTATTTTTTCGGCAATTTTATTCTCAAGTTCGGCCTTAAGAGCCTCGTTTTTCTCATAGCATTCCTCACCGAAAGCAGTTAACTGTATACACTTTTCCTTCTTGTTGTTTTCAACATTATCGATTTCGACTAATCCCTTTTCAGCAAGCTTATTGATAAACTTATGAATTGCCTGACGAGAAATTTCTACATTTTTTGTGATATAGGAAATGGTAGGCTTCTTTTTATAAACTCTAGACATGATATACCATTCAGAATTAGAAATATGAATCTCACTTTGATTGTTCCATGCTTTCTCTGAGATTTTTCGGACTAAAGAATGACGTTCGCTCAATAGGTCAATCAGATCTAAATTTTGTAATTCAGAGGTTGGGATCAACTGATTCACTCCAATCATAATCTACAACCTTACTATACAAAATCCAAAATCGGATGTCAATTTGGTTGACATTGAATTATTGACAGCTACTGTGGCGTTGATGATTCTATTTCAAGACTGTTTTTCGTGCTGAGCTCTTTCCACCAGGAATTAGGTTCTGGGAATCTTCCATTTAAAACAACCGTTTCCCCAATATTTGGTGCAATTAATTTTACTTCTTTTTGTTTAGCAGCACGTATTGCTCTATCTACTGGGTCTGTCCAGCTATGATAAGCCAAAGTAAAAGCTCCCCAGTGAATCAGCATCATGTTTTTACCTTTTACATCAAGATGAGCTTGAACAGATTCTTCTGGCTGCATATGGATTGCTGACCACCGTTTATCATATTGGCCGCCTTCCATTAAAGTGAGATCAAAAGGACCATATTTTTCACCGATTTGCTTAAAATGCGGTCCATATCCGCCATCCCCGCTCGTATAAATTCTCAGATTTTCTCCAAGAATGACCCAGCCGTTCCATAAAGTACTATTCCGATTGAACAATCCCCTGCCGGAAAAATGCTGTGACGGAACTGAAGCGATTGTTAATCCATCCCACTGCTTCTCATCCCACCAATTACATTCTGTGATTCGTTCTTCATTTATGCCCCACCTTACTAAATGTGCAGCTACGCCAAGTGGGACGATAAAATGACCCACTTTATCTTTTACTTTGATAATGGATGGGTAGTCCAAATGATCATAATGGTCATGTGTGATTAACACAACATCGATTTGTGGTAATTTTTCAATTACATATAATAGATCTTCGCTGTAACGCTTTGTACCGACAAACGAGACGGGTGATGGAGACGGTCCAAACATCGGATCAATCAGGATTTTCTTTTTGTCTAATGTGAGGAGAATCGTTGAATGACCAAACCACGTTAAGCTGTCTTCAACACTGTTGATCTTATTCCAATCAAGAGAAATTGGAATAGGGTTATTAGGACTTCGATCCTTTTTTCCTGTTAAGGAATCCTTCAATAGTGAAAGAATGGTAGATAGATCCATTTTCATGTCTGTAGGACTTTGATTGACAAATTGATTATTTTTATAATGGTTGAAATAACGATTGCGCTCACGATCCTGCTTACTTGGGCTGCCCCCAAACGTCGGGTGTAAATTAATAAAAAGTATGATTCCAATTGCCAGAACGCCCAAAATGATCAGTAGATATACCATTATGCTAGTTGGTCTCCCTTCAAATACGCTTACCACTTAAAAACTAATTCTTACTTCCCTATCATAACGAACAAGAATCTATCTATCAAATTTGACTAAAGTTATTTTAAAAAATAAAAAACACCGCCAAAATTCATGGCGGAGTTAGAGTTCGTTACTTTCAATCACTGAAGGACATTATTTAACCTTTCCTCTTGCGTCGACTTTCCATACGTCAGTTAACTGTCCATTCTCATAAACCACATACTCTTCAAACTGATTGACGACCGGACAGGCATGGTTGGGAATGATTTGTACTTTATCATTTATCTTTAGATTTGTTTCTCCTACTAAAATTCCTACCCCATGTTCTTCCGATAAACGTTCGATGATTATTTCAGGGTGCCCGATGATATGGCCGAACCCGCTAACAGTCTGATTACCATGTGCACCTTTGTCTAAACATAAAGACTTACTGCCTGTATCGAAAATTATCCGATCTTTATAGACGCCAACTACCGATGCTAGTAAAGTTACTGCACAATTCTCTATGCTTGTCACACCTAGACCAACTTGAATGGCATCGAAAAACACCGCATTACCTGGTCTTATTTCTGTTACGCTAGGTACTTTTCCTGCAATTTTGAATGTTGGTGTAGAACCAACACTTCGAACTAGTATCGGAATCCCTGCTTGTTCACATTCCTTTGCGCTTTCTACCACTGCCAATCCTTCCTGCAGGCCTATGTTTTCAATTTCTTCATAGGTTTTTGCTGCATACGAATGTCCAGCATGTGTAAAAATCCCACCGAGTTTAAGCTTGGAATGAGTCATTATTGCCTTTGCTAAAAGAAGAGCTTCCTTTCCTGGTTCCACTCCACACCGATTAAGTCCTGAATTGACCTTTATCCATACTTCAAGTGTATGTGGAGTATGTTCTAGTCCTCTTTGTAAATAACGTAAGGATTCAGGATTGTCTACGGAGACTTTCAGTCGTACCCCTTTTTGTATTAGCTTAATTAATCGATTAATCTTGTCTGGATTTGAAATAGGATAGGCAATTAATATATCCTTAATTCCTCCAGAAGCCATTACTTCTGCTTCACTAATTTTAGCTGTTGTTACTCCAACTGCTCCTGCTTCCACTTGCAGCTGAGCGATTTTCACAGATTTGTGTGTTTTAATATGAGGACGATAAACGACACCTTGTTGATTTGCAAAATTAGCAATCTCACTTATATTTTTTAACAATTTTTGATGATCTACCAGTAAGCTTGGAGTGTCTAACGTTTGAATATTAGTCATGATTCATACATCCTTTAATAAATACTTCTCCATTCGGATATCAAACCACATTTTATCAGCCCAGTAAGTAAAATTTTCTATACGTCCAATCTCTTTGTATCCTAGCTTTTCATACAACTTTCGAGCCTGGGTGTTAAATTCAAACACACCCAATTCCACCCGAGTTAATCCAGCCTTCTTAATTTCTTCTTCTAAAAATTGAATTGCCTGATACCCAATACCTTTCCCCCTGCCAGCAGGTTCTCCAATGGTAATGCCAATCCATGCAGTTCCTGCTTCATTCTTGTAAAGGTGATCGGGGTCAACCATATAGTTCATTTCACCGACCAACTGATCATCAAGATAAATCAGGTAAGTGTGATGATGTTCCAGTCTTTTTTTTAAGTCATCGAGTGTCATGGTGTCACGTCGTTCCAATGCAATCTTGTCTTGGTTAGGACGGGTTAACGGGATTAAATCGGGATTGTTTTCCCAGCGGTTAAATACTTCAACAAGCGTTTGGGTAGGTTCTGTTAATTTGAAGAAATTCGTTTTCATGATGTTCTCCTCTTTTTGGAAATCAAATATAAATATATTTATAACTCAAATTTATCTTTTATGACTTTCGCTGTTTCTTCGGCACTCATATATGTATTATTAATCCTGATATACTCTGGTTTTGTAATTTCACCCTCTAGAGAATTTAACCGGTATTTTTCCATCGACTTCTTTAGGTTATTTTCAGACCATTCTATATTTCTTTTGGTCGGTTTATGAAGAAGGCGGTGAGGACTTTTATTTCGTTTTAACCTTTCGTTCAGATCTGCTTCCAGTTCAACAAAATACACATCGCCGCCTCTGGACTCGAATATCTGACAGACTTTATTTACATATTCCCAATCAGATGGATGATTGAAGGCCCAAACATATGTGAAGATTAAACCTTCCAAATCACTTTTTGCTACTGCCTCGAATATTTCCTCTCGAAACAAGGTTACTAATCTTTGGCCTTCCTTCGTGCCGAAGTCAAAAATAGGCGTAACCAGTTCAATGGTCATATGATTATGAAAAAGCTTTAGACCTGTAATTTTAGCCAGTTCTTGTCCTATTGTCATTTTTCCAACAGCTTGAGGACCAAATATTAAAACAAATTTCATAGAATCCTCCCAAATATTCATTCACTTTGAATGATAATAAATTCTCTCTCTTTTACAAAATTCCTTCTTTTGCTACGCAACCACTTAGTATATTCCAAGATCAACAAGGTCGAATGTTTCCAGATGAATATCCAACGTATATTCAAAACACTTCGAGATTAATCCCGTTCGTTTGGTGAGAGCCAATTAAAATCTATAAAAAAGCTGTTGAATTCGAAATCAACAGCTTTTTTGGTTATATATATTTTCATCCCCTAATTACCGTTCCACAATCAAATATAGCTTGGTTTTTGCCATTATGTTTTGCCTTATATAATAGCTTATCAGCGCGTCTGACAAGATCCACTTGATTGGAAATACTATGTTGATTGACAAATAAACCGAAACTCATCGTAATGCTGAAGGTCCCATTTTCACTAGTAAACTCAACCTCTCGTAATTCTTTGTAAACCTGCTCTAGGCATGGAATGATTTTTTCCTTGTCGGTTGTAGAAAATAGGATCGCAAATTCCTCTCCTCCATAGCGGAAGGAACTCCCTAATGAGGGGGGGATGGTATTTTGGAGGATCTCTCCTATTTTCATCAACACCTTGTCCCCTACTACATGACCGTGCTGATCGTTTATCATTTTAAAATTATCGATGTCAGCCAGAACCACAGACATTTCAATCTTACTAATATCAGCTAAAGAGTTTTTAAGAGATTCTTGAAAATGTCGATGATTATACAATCCTGTTAAGTAGTCACGAACAACCAAATCCTTGTAAACGTATTGGAGTTTATGATGGTGGCGCTCTCTGTTCACGATCAGGGCTCCAAAAAAACCAATTACAATTAAGAAGGTAATATTTAATGAAAAAATTACAATAGAGTGATTGGATAAAGGAAGACTAATCCAAAACAGAACACAATAACTTATTACCATAACCGTACAAGATAAAGCAGCGCCGAGGATTTTCCAATAAATAGTTGAATGGATGATGAGCAGGTATGAAATTGGAAATAGCGGGCTCGTGACTCCACCTGTTAAACATAAAAGCCAAATCAGCGCTATATAATCAAAAAGTATCCCCGTTTTCATTAGCAATGTAAATATTGTGTGGTTCCCAGGTGCTAACCATAGGGCAACCTGTGTAATTGCCATATAGGTAAAACCAAAAATGAGTAAATAATTAAAGGTATGTAATTCGAAGTTCACAATAGAGGCAATGGGTGGATAATAAAAAACCACGCAAGACACTACTAAAAATATCCACCTAACAATTGAAAATATTTGCTCTGTCACAAAATCAGTCAGTATGAATGTATCTTTCATTTTAACCAGAATCCTTTTTAAAAGTATTGTTAATTATCAGTTTTTTGAGGTCCTAGTTATTACGACCCTATTCTTACATTTTGATAAAGTATTTCTTACTATTATCATACAAGTTTAACAAGACAAAATAAACAACAGAATTTGTTAATAATTTACTAATAATGTTAAACAGGTACCATCAGATATGTAGAACTTACACTCACCAAATTCAAACATATCGAATCCACTTGGAAGAATGTCTTTTTACATTTTTACAAACAATAATTCTAGTGTTATTTCTAACACAAAATAAACCGGTAGAGGTGACTGTTATGAAAAAAGGTAATTATTCAAAAGAGGAACCCACTCTTGCAGAAGGCATTAATACAGAGGATATTTTAAATCAAGATGCTAGCCAGGAAGAAATCGAGAACGGAGAATCAACGAATGTAACTATTTTAACTTTAGATGAAAATGACCCTAGCTAAGGACAAACACTTACTAATCTGTGCAAAAGCGATGCCCATTAAAGCATCGCCTCTTTAGTTTCCTAGGACGGATTCAACCTTCCCATCAAAATGGTATTATAAAAATTTCCGTCTGATAACAATTTATCTTTTTTTAAAGAACCTTCCACTTCAAACCCATACTTTTGATATAACTTTATTGCTTTGTTATTGGTTTCTAGAACCTTCAAGGAGATTTTCTTTATTCCATTTTCATCAGCCCAACCAATTGATTCTTCTAGAAACTTTTTTCCTATCCCATACCCCCAGAAGTCTTTCAAAACACAGACTCCAAAATCTACTTTATGAGAGGATCGTTTTAATTGGTTCCCCTCGCATCGGCAAAAACCTACTATTCTATCATGTACTTCAACTACCAAAAATAAGTTGTTAACCCGTTCTGAGTCTTCCTTAATAATCTGTTTAAAACCTGATTCATCTATGTATGCTTCGCCTTGTTCCCTATCCAAATTCTCAGTTTCCCCATCTATCTGCACTCGGACTTCAGATAAGCTTTTCGCATCCTTTTCCATGGCAGACCTAATGATATAACGTAAACCATTGATTGTAAATTCTTTTGAATTAACAAGCACTTAGGTTTTCCTCCTAATGAAAATATACTGAAAACACATTCATTTATTCTAATATTCTATTTTTAAACTGTAAATAAAAAAGCGCAATGGACAAAAAACTCATCCAATGCACATTATTTTTAAATACTAACTGATTCAGGCTGAAGCTGTAACGCTCTTTTCAATGCTTGAACATATTCATTTTTTGCCTTTTTTCCTATTTCTGAAGTAGGATTTAATAGTTCAAAGCCATGGTAAGCACCTGGATAAAGGTGGAATTCCACAGGAACACCCGCTTGCGCTAATTTTGCTACATATTCTATGGTTTCATCGCGGAATGGATCTAATTGCCCTACGCAAGTGAATGTGGGTGGTAGATTAGATAAATTTTTTGCACGGGCTGGTGCTGCATATGGTGAAATTTCTCCGTTTGCATGTTCACCCAAATACATCCTCCAACCTGCCAGATTATTTCCACGGTTCCAGATTGCACGTTCGTCCGTAATTTCGTAGCTGGAAGGTGTTACATTTCGGTCATCAATCATAGGATACAATGGCATTTGGAATGAGATTGCCGGACCCTTCCGATCGCGTGCCAACAAACTTAATGCAGCAGTCAACCCGCCCCCTGCACTTTGTCCCGCAACAGCGACACGCGACACATCGATATTCAACTCATTTGCTGCATTCGTCATCCATACCAATGCCGCATAACAGTCTTCAAGTGGTGCCGGATATGGATGTTCAGGTGCAAGACGGTAATCAACGGAAACGACAACACACTGAGCTTGCTGTGAAAACTCCTGACAGTCGCCGTCAGAACCATCTGCATCTCCTATAACATATCCACCTCCATGAATAAATAACAGAGCTGGTAGTTTTTCAGCACCACGAAGTACAGGTTCATAAATCTTAACCTTCATATCCTGTCCATCACCACCAGGAATAGTACGCACAGTAATGTTGACGCTTTCAAGTTTTTCAATAGGAATGGCTGGTGCTTGTCTTGCAGCCTCCAAGCCCTCAGGAAGTCTAAGCGGCGGGAAAACCGTAAGTATTTCTTTCAATTCTGGCGCTACTCTGCTCATAAAATCCATTCAAATAACCTCCTAAACTTTCTTTCTATGAATAATCATAGGTGGTACATTAATCATATGCTTGTACTTATGGAGTTATAACACCTTATTAGACTGTTAGACCTATATTTTTCCAAACTCATTTATTCTACTTAATCAGTATCGCTGGATATCCCTTTTCTTTCAACTCTTCTACCAAGCCCTTCGCATTATTGATATCTGTAAATGCCCCGACTTGTACGCGATAAAACACATTGGCTGTTGGATTTTCAACTAGTTTCTTTACTAAACCATACTGAACAACAAGCCCCTCTACTACTGCTTTCGCTGCTTTTTTCTGATACTCCGTTGTCCTCATTTTCATGGCTTCATCACGGTTAGTCATAAAGGCGAATTCGATTAATATTGCCGTCATGTTGGTTTCTCTTACTATTTGAAAATCAGATGCTTTAACTCCACGATTTCTAAACCCTAATTCTCTCACTAGATTTGCTTGTATCTTTTCGGCGAGTGCCAATGCTTCTTTTGGCCTCGTGGTATATACATACGTTTCAGTTCCACCCGCATCGTTCCATCCTGCTCCGTACGCATTCAAATGGTAATCGATATGGACATTTGAACCCCAGGTATTTATGAATTCACAGCGTTTGTTTAGCGGAAAATCACTTTCCCCAGTAGGATCATCAATCCGTTTTTGACTAACGCCTTCATAACTTTCAAGTTCCATCATTACAAGCTTCACAATCTCACTTGTAACCTGCCATTCTTTATATCCATCAGGGGACTGTTTTCCTGGTGTGATACGTGCATGTCCTGCAGCATGAGTTATTTTCAACATTTAATTCCTCCTTTTTTTGAAAAAGGAACTTTTACTAGCTTTCTTGGACAATCATTGCCCCTCAAATAGTTCCTTTTCCTTTCACCCTTTATATATGGACATGAAACATAAATGGACAGGCTCAAATAGTTTAAAAATAAATAACTGAGTCCATTATCCCCTGTTATTTTTATCACACCTTCCACATTCTACCGAATGTAAAATAATACTGAGTCAAAAAAATTTATAGGAGGTATTGTATTGTTAAAGTTATTTATTTTCGTATTAATCCTTATTACTTTGGTCGTGTTAAGTATGTTCATTGATGGTGTGCTGGAGTTACATAAGCAAGAAAAGGAAGACAAAAAAAATATCATCAGAGGTGGAATGGAAGGATATTTGGACAAAACGTTTGGATTTGGCAATGTAACCATCTTCAAATCAATTCTTTATGCCGATGGGAATACTAGATACTTAGTATATTTGCCAAAGTACGAATGGTTTAAATCCCCGCAATACGAATGGTATGAGGTCTATGCCACCCAAAGCGGATTTAAGCACGACGCAATAAAGGGATAATAGATTTGCAAAAGAACGCCTCCAATGTTGAGGAGTTCTTTTTTTGAAAAAGGACCCGGTAAAACCGAGTCTTTTATCTATAACCAGCCTTCATCAATTGTACTATTGTCGGCGAGAGAAAATGCTGCATCCGTAATGGCCTGTGTTAAGGTTTCACCACTTGTGCAAACATCATTAAAACAAACCTCATGTTCACCTGTTACTGAATAGGAATAACCGAAACTTTTTAATCTCTCAACAATTAAAAGTGCTTGTTCAAGGTTTTTTTCTGGCTGAAAGTCATAAATAAAGACCTCTTTTTCTGAGTCATACCATCTGTCCCACCGATTTAATTTCCAGCCTAGTATTCTACGTGCAATTACCTCAGTTTTGTTCATATCAAACTGTCCTCTTTTATTTTCTAGATTATTATATTTTATCATTCTTCCCTATAACCATCTATTTCAATTTTGTGGACATTTATCATTAAAAAAAAGGACCAGCTATGGCCCTTTCGATTTAAAAATTATTTTAGTAACTTCTCAATATCATTTTCCATCTCTTCCGGCAAGGTACTTGGGAAATAGCGTTTAACAACATTTCCATTTTGATCAATTAAAAACTTAGTAAAGTTCCATTTAATATCAGAACTCTCTAAAATCTGAGGAAAATTGTTTCTGAGATGTTGATATAATCTACTTCCGGTATCCACGTTACTATCTTCTGGGGCATGCTCACGTAAATACCGATAGAGTGGATGTGTATGCTCCCCGTTTACATCAATTTTTTTAAACACAGGAAAACTCACATCATAATTTACCGAACAAAATGCCTGGATTTCTTCATCCGTACCAGGTTCCTGCCCGCCAAATTGATTACAAGGAAAGGCTAAAACGGAGAATCCCTGATCTTTGTAAGTCCTAAATACTTTCTCCAAACCCTCATATTGCGGGGTTAATCCACATTTACTTGCAGTGTTGACAATTAGCAATACTTTTCCTTTAAAGTCCTCTAAGCTAATATTTTCTCCATTTGAAAGTTCAGCATGAAAAGCATAAATTGACATATGATACCTCCAACTTTTTCTTATTAGATTTCTATAATTCTCAATACTACTATTCCACAATAAACTGTCATAGACCAGCAAAAAACAAAAATTGCTCTAACTCATTAAGGAGAATTTCATTTCACAACGTAAATTTTCAAACTGATACAAAATTCAAAGGAAATTCAGCTTCTTTTTCATTAAGGTAATCTTTTAGCTTTCCTTCATAGACGAATTGAAATGTAGATGTACTTTGCAAATCATGAGGTGTAATAAGTGAGAGGGGCTTATTAAAATAGATGATGTTAGATTCCTCAAGTAGAAAAGCAACAAATTGAGAGCAGAAGAAGGCATTTTTTCTTTTTATCGGTTTATTAAACATAACGCCAAATAATCCTATAAAATTATATCGATAATCCTTCTTCTTTAATTCGCATTCTTTTAAAACCTGGTTCATCTTTTGAATTTGTTCCTCAGTTACTGCAATAGAATAAATGACACAGTTTGCTTGTTTGAATAAACCTGTCTTCACATTTTCTTTAACAAAGCCTCCAATAAAAGGGTTTCGGACCGTTTTTCTCCCAAAGCTATATACTTCTGATAGCTGACAATCAAAGGCAATAGATGCATGATTATATGGTTTTTTTGTATAAAGCTTTATTAATTTTGTTAAAAATGAACCCGTATTCGTTAAAAGAAGGTACATTTGTTTTTCCTTTTCTACCATTAATAGCCTCCTTAAAAAATTCCTCAAGAAAACTTCTGTGTTTTTACTATACAAATAAAAACTTAAGAAAAGTTTCATAGAATCCTTAAGATATTCTTAACTTTTAAGAGTCCTTAATTCAATGTAATGACCAATTTGAAATCCATTAATTTTACTAATACAAAAAAATAATCACCTTTCCTATGGGATAAGGTGATTACACGTATCTAACTTGACTTTTTACTTTTTAAATTAGCTGAACTTCTTTCCATTTACGAACACTATTGATAAACCATATTTTTGTGGCGATTTTTAAATCAGCATGTGTGAGTGCTTTTTCGAGTATTTCTCCTTTATGGATTAATCTGTCTCGAAAAGTTCCAGCTAGTAAGCCGCTGCTTACTGGCGGAGTCCATCGTACACCGTCGATTTCCACTACTACGTTGCCATTGGTAAATTCGGTTAATTCACCGTCTTGATTCCAAAGCAGGACATCAAAAGCTTCAGTTGGCTTCTGATTTTGAAACTTTTCGTAAATTTCACGATTGGTAGTTTTATGGTACAGAAATGGATTTGTTTTATCGACTGACTCTTCCGCGAGGACCACTTTTAACACTGTATCCTGTTGCTTAATAAGCTGGTCTTCTATCGTCCATTCCCCATCTTTGGCCAGTAGTAATCGAACCTTCATCATTACGTTACCATTTTTATCTCCAAACTCGTTTAATGATCCTCTTATACGATCTATATCGAATCGAAACCCAAAATACCGAGCTGAATTCTCTAGGCGTTTAAGGTGCTCTTCAAGCAAAAAATAATTCCCATTGTCTAGCAGCAAACTCTCTAACAATTGGAATTCACTAGGTTTTTCTTCTAACAGCTTTGCTTTAGCAAGAATCTCATGGTATTCCCCTTCCGATGTGGAATCCCATGTAACTCCACCACCTACACCATACACGGCGCTGCCAGCTGAATGGTCAATCAGTACTGTTCTGATTGGTACATTAAAAATCGCTTCCTTATTTGGTGTAATATAGCCAATAGCACCGCAATATACCTCACGTGGTTCGTTTTCTAAATCTGCAATGATATTCATGGTGCTAACCTTTGGCGCACCTGTAATGGACCCGCATGGAAAAAGTGCTTTAAAGATATCTACAAGGGTGGTGGTTTCCGATACCTCTGCAGAAATTGTAGAGGTCATTTGATGAACCGTCGGGTATTGTTCAATTTCAAATAATTTCTCAACCTCAACACTTCCTGATTCAGCAACCATTCCGAGGTCATTTCGGAGTAAATCGACAATCATAAGGTTTTCTGCACGATTTTTCTCAGATTGTAGCAGCCAGTTTGCGTTTTGGGCATCCTCTTCAAAAGACGTCCCTCTTTTAATCGTGCCCTTCATTGGCCGGGTCGTAATTTTTCCATTATCCAAGTGAAAAAACAACTCTGGTGAAGCAGACAAAATACTATGTTCACCCGTATGTATGTAAGCACAATAATTCGAGCTTTGTGCTTTTTTTAGCCTAGTATAAAAAGCAAGATCATCACCGCTAAAGTGCGAGTGAAGACGGATTGTATAATTGGTTTGATATGTATTTCCGTGCTGAATAGATTTTTTAATAGAGGAAATTCCTTGATTATATTCCTCCATCGTAATTGACGGTTTCCATTTGGCCTCGGAAAAAGCTCCATGACTGCTTATTTGTTTATGCTCGGGTTTTTGGAAAATACCAAACCAGAGCAAAGGAAAAGAACCCCCGCTTTTGACGTTAAATGCTGGATCAAATGCGGGAGAACTCTCGTATGATAAAAATCCTGCAGCGTAATACCCGTCTTCCACAGCCTCTTGAACAAGCTGAAAGGACGGTAAGACATCTTCCACTTTATGAGCGGCAATTACTCTGACCGGATTTTCAAACGTTAATGGTTGTATATTTCCATTTGAATCGGCAAATTCAAATGCTAAAAGAGGTTTTTTTTGTTTCATGATCTATGCTTTCACCCTTAAGTTTTCTGATTTTTATAATAGAAACCTCTTTTAGTTTATTTATCCTTGTTTCTTTCGTCAACTCTTTCAGATAATTCCCGTGCTAGTTCGGTTGCGTAGTTTGGGCGGAATTCCCTGGGTGAAATACTTTTTTTGGGTGTTTCAGTTGTTCTAGTACGTCGCAGGTAGCTCATCACAAAATAAATAAGGGAGTAAATGACTACCATACTACTTCCAGTTATGAGCCCGGCTGTCTGACCTGGAATAAAAGGCATACATAGTAAAACAATGATTAAGCTTATTAGTGCAAGCCAAGATGTAAATGGGAACCCCGGCATTTGACAGATTCCACCAGGTGGACACCCTTCTCTTTTACGAAAGCGGATATGGCTTGCCATAATTACAGCATATGTAAAAATTAGAGCAAATCCGCCTGATGTAATTAAAACAAGATAGGCTCGCGGAAATAGCAGACCGAAAAACAATCCAATCAGCATGGATAGCCCGGAAAATAATATACCTTTGTACGGTACATCTCTTTTGTCCTTAAGCCAATTGGGTGCATGACCTTCATCAGAAAGGGAGCGGATCATCCTGCCTAATCCAAAAATACATGCCAACATCGCTGAGAGAATGGCTGAAATCAATACCAAATTAAGTGCAGTTCCTGCCCAGCCGATTCCCCATCGATTTAGTGAAGCAACCATGGGACTGACGTTTTCACTTAGTTCTGCTGTAGGAATAAGTGGCAACAGCACTGCCGCGTACAGGATATATAATCCGACCAGTGAAAAAACAGTATAGCGAATCGCTTTCGGGATCGTCTCAGTTGGATTATCAGCCTCAGTTGCCGCTAATCCTATTATCTCAAAACCTGCATACGCAAAAACAACCAGCAGCATACTTCCGGCAATCCCCTTTATCCCACCAGGCATAATTGGTTCCCTTGCCAACTCTCCCACACCAATCGCTGGGGTTTCAGGCATTAAACCTGCAATCAATACCAATGCTGTTAGGATAAAAAAGATAATCGCAAAAATTTTAACCGCAGATAAGCCGCTTGCAAGCTTACCTATTTTATCTGCACCTAATAAATTAAGCAGGGTAACAGCTACAATAATGGATCCGCCTAACAAAGCGATTGATACATTCGGAACCCATTCACGAACTAATAATGATATGGCTGTTGCCTCACTCGACATCGATAGAACAGTTCCTGTCCAATAAAGCCAGCCCACAACGAATCCAGTTCCTTGTCCAAGTTCCCTCGCCGCAAATGTACTAAAGGAACCTACTGTTGGTGCACTTACTGTCATCTCAGATAAGGCATATAGAATAAGATAAACAAGCCCGCCGGCTAAAACGTACGATAGTAAAATAGATGGACCAGCTGCATTAATCGCTACCGATGATCCAAGGAAAAAAGAACCCCCAATAACGCTTCCTAACGCCATCAACGTTAGCTGCCACGCTGATAATCCCTTTCGTTTACTCTTAATAGCTTTTTCACCCATTTTCCATCTCACCCATTTTCTAAAATAATCTATCGTTATTATTTACTTCATTTAGAAAAGGATTCTATGGGATATCCTGTAGTATTTTTAAACACTCTTTGTACGTTCGGAAATTGACAAAAATTTTACAATCCACATACTGTGTCTTAACAATTTTCTCCTATAATGAGTGTATTGAGAGAATGGGAGGGAGGTTGTAGCATGCGCGAGTTCATGTTTAGAATCATCATCTTGATTCCGGTTTGTACTTTTATGTAATAAACCTAATTGTCATAATATAACCTTCACAAATACTCCTCTATATTTATTCCTACGAACTTGGCAGCTGTTGATAAGCTAATTTCATAATGATTTCCTTGTGTTGCGGATAAACTTTCAATAGTTCTTCTTGTGTAAACAACTCAAAGTCTTGAAATTCAAAACCTGGGGACACCATACATCCTACTAATGAACAAGTATCCTTCTCCGAAACGGATGACCCAAATATCGTATTTTTCTTCACTAAGACTTGTAGTACTTCACCTGCATCAAGATTCATCCCTAATTTAATTTCCTTATATTCACCGCTTTCATCAATAACATGAATACTTAAAGAACTTCCACCGTGATAGTACCAAAGTTCATCTGATTTCAGCCGGTGAAAATGGGACACATCATCTGAGGTTAAAAGAAAATAAATACTGGTATAAAGCTTACGTTTTCCTTCAAAATTAACCGATAATTCGCGATCACTAATCTGTTCTTCTGACTGAAAGGTTTCTTTGTAATAACCACCTTCTGGGTGTGGTTTAAGTCCAAGTTTCGAAACTAGGTTATTTAAATCTTTAATATGCATGACATAATCCCACCATATTTTATTTTATTTTGTTCAACTCTATATCCTTTTTCATTCGAAAAGAAAAACTGCCTTGACGGCAGCAATATTTTCAACAGTGTATATTAATTATTTTTTCTCTACCTTTTCAAAGGCCTTGGAGCGGCTAAACCAGTGCGCCAGTAAATAGAATGAGGTTAGGATCAAGAAAGAATATGTAAAAGACCAATCAATTTTCTTGTACAAATCAATTTTTGCCAATGCAGGCATACCCACATATGCACCTAGCACTCCGAAAAAAACTGCTTTTATAAATGGATTAAAGTTTGGCTTATATTGCAACAATAGCATTACAAACACTGGTAAAACAGAAAGTCTGTATGAAAAATTTATTGTGGCTACGGGAACTACCTTTACTGGGTAAGCCCACTTTCCGTAACTAACTCCAAACGTATCAAGGATTTCTGATAAAACCATCACCAATAAACCTGCGGAAAATAAACGGGCTGAGCTTTCACGATTTCGGAGTATCCCCCAAATAATCCAAGGGGCAACTATCATAGCAAATGCTGTCCACCACTGCCAAGTAAATAAAAAGGCATTCATAACTGTTTCAACAATTAACTGGTTTGCCTCAGTAATCATTTTAGTTGCTTTATCTACCTGTTTCAATCCTTCTTGGTAATTCATCAACTACCCACCTCATCATGATTTCTATCCCTCGTTATTTTATACTGTAGGTCCTTTGGCTATTCCCTTCCATAGTTAAATCTTATTGACACAGAGTATCCAAAAAAAAGCACCCGTTTTAGAGTGCTTACTGAACTAAAACTGTTGGTATTATACCAACACGCTATTATTTCTGTATTATCTTACAGTTTTTAATGCTTTACTCCATTGCTCCACTTCACCAAGCATGGCATTGACATTATCAAGGTGTAAATCTTGCGGTTTAAATTCAGACCCATTCACAAAATCAGTAAATAAGCTCAATGTTGGATGTGTACGAACGTCGGCAATTTTCAATTCACCGCAGATTCCGCGTAAATGTTCAGCAGCTCGGGCTCCTCCTGTTGATCCATAACTTACGATTCCTGCTGCTTTGTTATTCCAAGCTTCCCGTGCGAAATCCAATGCATTTTTCAATGCACCCGTAATACTGTGATTGTATTCTTGAACAATGAAAACAAACCCATCTAAGTTCGCAAGTTTTTCATTCCAGGCACCAATTCCAGGTTCTGAACCATCCGTAGTGCCTAAAAACGGTAGATTGAAATCAGCAATATCAACAATTTCATAATTGGCGTCAGTCCGTTTGTCGGCAATTCCTTTTACCCATTCACCTACTTGTGGACTAACTCGCCCTTGACGTGTGCTTCCTAAGATAATTCCAATGTTTAATTTTTCATTTGTCACTGTTTCTTCCTCCTTGGTTTGTTTCCCAAATAGTTTGTCTAAAAAACCCATTATTCACACCTCCAATAATAATATGATGGGACTTTTTACTCATTAAAATTCTTCCCTTAATTCTATATAAAAAATTTTCTTCTTTTATGTTCAATGGGTTTACTCAAGAAAAAAAGATACATTCAGGCTTGACTATCGCCTTTTGTATCTTTTTTTTCCAAAACATTATAAGACTTTTTTCAGATCCTCAATAAGACTGGTTACCTCTTCCTCTTTTGTAGCCCACGATGTCACGAAGCGAATAGCAGATGAATCTGAATCTACCTTCTCCCAAATATGAAATGCATATTTGCCTTGTAGCTCCGTGATGACTGAATTCGGAAGTATCGGAAAAATTTGATTTGAAGGTGAGCGGGTCAGAAACTTAACATTTGCTTTCACTAGTTCCTCTCTAATCATGCTTGCCATCTTATTGGCATGCGTGGCCAAATCAAAGAACAAGTTATCCTGGAAAAGTTCAAGAAACTGTATGCCCATTAATCTTCCTTTCGCAAGAAGGGCCCCTTTTTGCTTAATATGATAACGAAAATCCTCCTTTAACGATTCAGAGCAAATCACTAATGCCTCACCAATCAGTGCGCCATTCTTTGTCCCGCCAATGTAAAAGGCGTCCATCAGGTTAGGGAGATCGCTCAACTGCAGGTCATTTTCCTCCGAACACAACGCAGAACCAAGCCTTGCACCATCCATGTAAAAAATTAGTTGATTACGCTGACAAAAGTCATGTAACTCCTGCAATTCGCTTTTAGAATAGATGGAGCCAATTTCAGTAGAATTCGATATGTAAACTAATTTCGGCTTCACCATGTGTTCATCCGGATGACCGTCTAGGACTCCCTGTAAATCAGATGGTGAAAGTTTTCCATCTTTGCCTTCAACTGATAGTATTTTATGACCGGTTGCCTCGATGGCACCTGTTTCGTGCCCAAGAATATGACCGCTGCTAACCGCTATTGCCGCTTCATGCGGTCTAAGGAAAGCTGAAATTGCAATAAGATTGGTTTGTGTTCCGCCTGAGATGAAGTGAATATCTACGCCGTGATTTCTGATTTTCTCCTTTATCAGTTCAATTGCTTCTTTTGAATATCTATCCTCCCCGTACCCCTCATCCTGCTCCAGGTTGGTTTCTAACAGGGCATTTAGTATCCTAGGATGTGCCCCTTCACTGTAATCGTTCTTAAAGCTGTACATTTAATTGCCCCCGTTTTTCACTTTTTCTAATCGTCGTATTATATCTTACCAAGATTTTTTACAACCTGCCAAAATAAAAACACTCATGTTTTAAACTAAAAAGAAGTAAGAAATTCACTATCACTCACTTGCCTCTTTTTGGTATTATTACCAATGACAGATTTCAATATGGATTATTAGAGGAGACTAAAAAAGTGAAGACCTATAAAAGAAAAGGAAATTTAATTACAATGCACCCTGCCCAAATCTTGGTTCTCGGCTTCGGTGGTCTAATATTATTAGGGACTTTTCTTTTTATGTTGCCGATTGCTACTTATGAAGAAGGTCGTGGACTAAGCTTTATTGATGCTTTATTTGAAGCAACCTCAGCCGTTTGTGTAACCGGTTTGGCTGTTGTAGATACGGGAACAACCTTTACCTTGTTTGGAGAGATAGTTCTCCTTAGCTTGATACAGGTTGGTGGTTGGGGATTTATGACCACAGGAATATTTATGTTCATTATCTTAGGGAAAAAAATTGGATTAAAGGAACGCTTACTGCTCCAGGATTCATTAAATGTGTTTTCTCTTGCAGGTGTTGTCACCTTAGTTAAGCGTATCATTCTTATTACATTTATCGTGGAATTAATAGGAGCTACTGTTTTAGCAATCCGCTGGTCATTTGAAATGCCACTCAGGAAAGCCATCTATTATGGGATTTTCCATTCTATTTCCGCATTCAATAATGCTGGTTTTGGGCTTGAACCTGATAATTTAAGTAAATGGGTGGGAGACCCTACGGTAAACATCGCCATTACTTCTCTTTTCATTACTGGGGGTATTGGTTTTACCGTTATACTTGATTTATGGGCAAAGAAATCTTTTCGTAAACTATCCTTGCATTCCAAAGTTGCATTACTCATGTCACTCTTTTTAAATATAATAGGATTTCTAATCATCTTGATTTCTGAATTTAGCAATTCGGCTACTATTGGAAACCTTGCCTTTGAAGATAAACTTTGGGCTTCTTATTTTCAAGGAGTCGTAACCAGAACCGCTGGTTTTAATACGATTGATATTGGAGCGATGAACCTGTCCTCTCTTGTTTTTATGATGGCACTGATGTTTATTGGTGCATCTCCAGGTTCGACTGGTGGTGGAATTAAAGTAACAACCTTCGCCATTATTATTTTAGCTTTTTGGGCAGTCGTGACCAATCGGGACAATGTGAACCTCTTTAAAAGGAGGATTCCTTGGGAATTGGTAAATAAATCGCTATCGATTGTTGTGGCTGCGATATTTTTTATCTTTCTTATATTCTTTTTACTAACTTTTACTGAAAAAGCTGATATGAGCAAGCTTCTATTTGAAACAATATCAGCCTTTGGAACCGTGGGATTGTCTGCAAATTTCACACCAGAACTATCCCCATTCGGAAGGGTATTGATTACCATCATGATGTTTATAGGAAGACTTGGGCCACTAACCATGGCATTTGCTTTATTAAATCCTAGAAAAGAAGCAAAAGTAAAATACGCAGAAGAAAAAATATTAATTGGATAATGGAAAACACACCGTTCATAATTTAACGGTGTGTTTGCAGGTTTCTTAATTATTTTTCTAGAATTTCTTTAATTTTTATCAAATCTTTCATGTTCGCCCTCTTCATCATAGAAGACATAAACGGCGAGATTATTTTTGAAAAGCCAGTTGGATTTCCTTTATTTCTTAAAGTCATTCGTGTTTGATGATCATTAATAGCTTGCCATGTATAGATCGTCTCCATTGGAAATGGTCCTTGGGCCGTTTTCATCACTAACTTCTTTCCTGGAACAAATTCTACGATTTCATACACATATGCAAGTTCTCGCCCTAGAAACTTCGCCTTAAAAGCAATTTGTGAACCTATTGCGAGTGGTTTAGTAGATATCCACTCTGCTGAATGAATATTAACATACCATTCTGGTGCATGATCAGGGTTCGAAGCATACTCTGATACTTGTGAAATAGGACGATTAATAATTATGTTTTTAACTACATCTACCATTGTCTATTTACTCCACTTTATTTTCTACGTAATTTTTAAGTAAGGTTCCAAGAAGATATTCCCACCCTTTCGAGTGTTCTTGTTCCCATTGTTCTTGGATTACTCCTGATGCAGTATGTGAAAGTTGAAGAACAGTTCCTCCTTCTTTTTCCTGTAGACGATAGGTATAAGCACTATTTACAGCCCCTTGCATACCAAGGTGTCCGAATAGACGAATTTCTTCAGGAGCGTTTACAAAGTAAACATTCCCCCAGATGGCTCCGTCATTTTCACCCCATTTTTCAATAAATTGTCCTCCTGGTACGGGTTCAAATGTAAAGTGAGATGTTACTCCTTTGGGTGCTATTCGAAATTCCCACCAATCTTCCACCCTTTCTGTTAATGCTCTAAAAACAGCTTCCCGCGATGCGTTTATAAATAACTCCTGTTCAATACGAAATTCACTCATTTTTTCTTTTCCTCCTATTTGTTCTATTGCAGAACGTAACTTTAATAGAGAATTTGCCGTAGGCTCCATATATTTTCCTACCCAACGGTTATGCATTTCTTGAAGCGGTACCGCATTAAGAAAGTTCCGTTTATATTTTCCTTCACGTCGAACCACTACCAAATTTCCTTCTTCTAATATCTTCAAATGCTTCATAATGGCATATCTAGTAACTTCCGGAAAATACTCATCAAGTTCTCCGGTTGTTCTAGGGGACTGCTTAAGAATATCGAGAATCTTTCTGCGGATTGGATGCCCTAGTGCTTTAAATACGTTAGAGAGTTCTTCATTCATTACATCGATCCTTTCAGTATCGATTAAAAAACATGTGCCTAAAAAGTCACATTTATATCAAGTGACCAAATGGTAACATGTTTTACCTCATAACGTCAAGGGCCACAAATTTTATCCTTTTCTCTTAGCGAAAAATCAAAATAAACAAAAAAACACCGTCTAAACTGACGGGTTTTGTTCATTCAATTATTTATTCAACCAAGTACATCTTTATCTTGTATAAGTTCAAATCTATGCAATAAATCCTTTACCAATTAAATTAATGTGAGCTTTTTGTCTAAGAAGTCTAATCTTCTGATTTTTGGTTAATCTTCTCCAGATCCTAACTTTGAAATACATAAAAAGCCCTCCTAACTATGATTGGAGCCCCTCCAAATACTTCTACACATTTCTACTTTTTTATCTACTAAACACGAATTCTATTTTTATTGTAGTTATGTTTTTATTCTATCAGACAAATTGTTGATTGAAAAATTAAAAAGGTCGACCAATTCTAACGTAATATTACAAAATTCACTATTAATTTCACAGTAAACACACTACAAAATAGAATAACACTAGAAATCATTCCATTCATGTCGAAATGTATTTCGAATATTATGAAAATATATGTCAATATTGTGAACATTTAAAAAAGAAAAGAGCCCTTCAGTTACTGTACCTGAGGGCTTTTTGTTCACTATTACTTGTTTTAAAAAAGAAATTTGTCCATCCGTGCGAGTAACACTAAATTTCTATCCATTTTTCGAGATCACAGGCACCCAAATTTCGCTACGAAAAGTTGGAGAAGTTACGTCTTTATGTTCGTTCCACAACATTTCCGGGCCAACTTCGAGTTGATAGTTCGAGGAAGGAAACCATTCTGAGTAGATTCGCCCCCAAACATTCTGCAGCGTTTCAGGAAATGGTCCGACCGCTTCAAATACTGCCCAGGTTAATGCAGGTACTTCGAGTTTCGTTAGATTCTCAGGGCAATCCTTAGTGGTTGCCACTCCAATATAATGATCTAACTCTCCTTTTTCCTCCATTCGACCTTTAGAAAAATTTGTTGAGGCACTTAGCAGTCCCATTGGTTCGACATTAGAGAGTTGCTTAAGTGTGTTTATTTTCTCCATATCTAAACTTTGCCACATCGCTGCAATTTCAGGATTTACACCATTAAATATGATCGGCACTCTCTTTTTGATTCCTACTAGATTAAAACTTTCTTTTTCGATAATTCGGTAGTTCATTTCACTTCCTCCTTTAATAGTTAGTTGGAAGGTCATCCTAGGAAAAGCTTTCAGCGATTGACCACTTTTTCTCGCTTCCGAAGGTGTAATTCCGTGCAAGCTTTGAAAAGCTCTTGTAAAGGAATCTGGTGAGTTATATCCATATTTTATAGCAACGTCCAATATCCTCACTTTACTTTTCATCAATTCAAAAGCTGCAAGTGAAAGCCTCCTGCGGCGAATATACTCCGAAAGTGATATACCAGCTAAATATGAAAACATCCGTTGAAAATGATATTCCGAGCAATAGGCGCGCCTAGCCACTTCTTTAATATCAATATCTTCGAGTAAGTTTTTTTCTATATACCCTATTGCATCGTTCAATCTTCTAAGCGAATCCATGATGAACCTCCTCTCATTAAAAGAATAGCAGAAAGGAAATGAACACATCCGACTATTCCTGCACCGATTTGCAGGGTTGATTCTAAATTCTTAACACGCAAGACCGCATGAACATTTATTTTTCCCAAAATACAATGAATAAGCAGCAGGAAATTCCTGATTCACCCGTTGCACCTCTTTCGCAAATTCTTCCTCTGTTTTTGGGACAGTTCCTAATGAATCAGCTTTATGCTGGGTATCGATGCTAGCACCAGGGGGTACAAAGCTATTAGGTCGAAGTTTAACTCCATTGGTAACCACTGCTCCTGATGAAATAAAGCTCCTTTCTCCTATTATGGCATTATAAACGATTGCTTTAAAACCAATAAAAACATTATCATCTACTCGGCATGGTCCATGAATCAATGCACCATGTGCACAGGAAACCTGATCCCCAATATAAATAGAGTATCTTTTATTGTCCTTCTCAAAATACTTGTTTTTTAACCCGTGGAGTATCACACCGTCCTGAAGATTACTATTACTTCCAATATAAAAAGGAGTTCCCTCATCTGCACGGATACTTACGAAAGGTGCCACAAATGTGTTTTTCTGAATGGTTACATCTCCTACTACAAATGTAAAAGGACTCAAAAATGCTTGATTATCAATAGTGGGAAACCTAGGATAGGGATTGACCGAAGTTGGCGGGTTATACCCTGCATAATAAGTGTATAGATTATATGGACCATTCTGATAGCCATGATGATTCCACAATTGTATCTCTCCCTTCTTTTTAAAAATCGTTAATATGTATGTAATATATGATGACTTATGTATTGAAATTTTCATTTCTTCTTAAACTTAAAAAGGCGGCAAATCGTTGCCGCCCTTTTTCCATGTGATTTAGTTGCTTAACTTCATTCCATATATCTCAATGTTGCGTGATCTGTATTTCTAAATGTCAAATAAAAAGGAACGCCTAATGGTCCTCCGCTTAAGAATGGAGGTATGATTTCATCAAACGTCTTCGTGTCGACATCATAGACTCGAACGGAACCAGTAAATACGCCAGTAGGTACATTCGATACATCACTAATTGGTACATACAATTTTCCGCTTGGACCGAAAAGAATAGCTTGTGCGAAAGCTCGTGGTTCTCCTACTGCATATAGATCTATTTGGTCGATAAGCTGTCCCATTTGATCGAAAATTAATATTTTATCGTTGTCATTAGGGTCTGCACGAAAACTTGTAACGTAAAGATTACCATCAGGACCCCAAACTAAACCTTCAGGACGATGAAGATTATTTTCTTCACTTGAAGTGATAAATTCCCCTAGGTACTCACCTGTTTCCGGGTTGAAGCGAAGGACCCACCCATCAAGTGGATTGAAAATATTGACTACTGAGACGTACAGCAATCCGTCATGTGGACCGATGACTACACCCCGTGGAAAAAACGGTGCAAAGAAGTCAGGATGTAATAGGTTGCGTAGAAATTCACCAGTGCTTCCGTCAAATTCTCTTAACTCCCCTGGCTGATTGTTTATGTCAAGAAAGTCCGCTACAAACAGAGAATTGTTGTATGAGAGGATAATCCCACGGGGTGCAAACGCAGCATTACAGCCTTCTGAACTGACCAGTTCGCTTATAAACGCTCCCGTTTGACCATTGAACAATAAAACATTTCCAGGTTCGTTAGTGTCGACATTTTGGTTTGATACAAGTAAATTTCCTACAGGATTGAATAAAAGTCCACGAGGACCATTCAAGCCTCCGCTTCCTGATGTGACAAAACTACCAAGGAACTCCCCTGTTGTTGGATGGAAACGCTTAACCGTGTTATCCCGTCCATCTCCAATGAAAAG
Source organism: Neobacillus canaveralius (assembly GCF_047237705.1). Classification (NCBI taxonomy): domain Bacteria; kingdom Bacillati; phylum Bacillota; class Bacilli; order Caryophanales; family Bacillaceae; genus Neobacillus; species Neobacillus canaveralius. The sequence goes on from NZ_JBDFLL010000001.1 coordinate 3,580,418, forward strand.
GAAGTCTTTCCGATTTCCCATAAAATCACACCTTTCTACAATACTAAGTAAAATTATAAAACTTTACTCTATTTACTTTATGAATACGAGAGTTATTTTGAATGAGACAAACTATCTGATAAACTAGCACATTTTTAGTAATATTTCTTTTACAATTTATCTTCTCTACTATATCAAATTCGATTTCAGCAGCTTTTGATTTCGTTATTTACATTCGACATTATCATATTTGATCCCATATTTAATTGCATCAGTATTTCAACTGAAACTAGTCCTTCCAGGCGAAACCTATGAGAAACAACCAAAACAATATACAAAAAAAGCTGTATAATTGGGCATTTATGTATAAACGGTGCCTGTCACCAGTACAGTTGTCAACAAACAGTGGCACCAAAAACAGCCGGAGTCCTATTCGGACTCTGGCTGTTTCGTTTTTGTTTCTCCGTTGTTTGCTTGCTGTTGATTGGTTTTGAAGATATCTTTTGATACGGCGTTTAGTTTGTTTACGAAGCGGTTGAATCCAAATCCTACGAAGAAGGCGAAGCTTATTTGTGCATAAGGGGTATCCTCAAAGTCGACAAATTCTATTAGTAGGATCCCGCTTTGGATTAAGGTGACTGCTACTATTGCTGTACCTGTTGCGAATATCGGATAAAAGATGTACATAATCCATTCCCTATAGTCGTTTAATTCATCTTTCATGTAATGAGAACAAAACATATATAAATGTCGCAGTGAGCCCCCAATGGATCCAGCGAAGAAATAATACAAAAAGATTTTAATGTCATCTATAAATGGCAGTGATTTATCAAGTGCTCCAGTCATTACGATCCCTATTGCTATAAAACTCCCGAAAAACAACAGCGAAAGATATAGTAAGATACCGGCTTTTAACCAATTATTCACCCAAATCACCCCGCTTGTGATACTCCATCCTATGTGATAAAGAATTTGGGCGTGACTAATTTTGTTTTTAAAGCCCGACTAATGTTATTTTACTAGATACGAATGCAGTACAAAAAAGATGACGTTTTTAACACGTCATCTTTTTTAAATTATCCTATTTGTCCACAAAGTACCAAAAGTGACAGAGATAAAAATTAATCCCCGTCCACCACTTCTTTAAATATTTCATATGAACGTTTTTGTTTCTCAGGATCATAAATATATGACACAGCCATGATTTCATCAACAGCATAGTAGTCTTGAAAGCTTGTCAGCTGCTGACGGATGGTTTCTTTGCTTCCGATTAAGGTAACACTGGACATGGACTTTGCCATTTCTTCTTCCATTGGTGTCCAAATTCCATCCATGGTTTCAACTGGCGGCTGTAATGGATTACGTGAACCGCGAACCACGTTTAGGAAAAACTGGTGCATAGTGGTTTGTAACATTTTAGCCTCGTCATCGGTTTCTGCTCCTATGACATTTAAACATACCATCATATATGGTTTGTCTAGGTACTCAGAAGGTTGGAACCGCTCGCGATAAATTTTAATCGCTTCTCCCATGAATTTCGGTGCAAAGTGTGAAGCAAATACGTATGGCAGACCCAGGCTTGCTGCTAAATAAGCAGAATCTGTGGAAGATCCAAGAATATATACCGGGACATTGGTTTCCACACCCGGATAGGCTTTTACATAACCTTGGTGCTCTTCTGGTCCAAAATAAGTCAGCAGTGCCTGAACATCATCTGGAAACGTATATACGGAGTCATTTTTTGAGCGGCGCAGCGCATTGGCTGTCATCATATCTGTTCCAGGTGCGCGTCCAAGACCCAATTCTACTCGATTTGGATAAATCGTAGCCATTGTACCAAATTGTTCGGCAACAACAAGCGGCGAATGGTTTGGCAGCATAATTCCACCAGAACCTACCTTGATTGTTTTGGTATGCTCCAATGTATGTTTAATGAGTATGGCAGTAGCTGAACTAACAAGTGTCGGAGAGTTATGGTGTTCGGCGATCCAGTAGCGCTCATAGCCCATTGCCTCTGTTGCTTGTGCTAAATCAACCATTTCCTCAATCGCTTGTTTTGATGTCCGTCCTTCACGGATCGGAGCTAGATTTAAGACTGAAACAGGTATATTAAAAGTTCCCATTATATATATTAGTCCTTTCTTTTTAAAGGTATATTTCTATAGTAACAATAGAAATACAAGAAACAAACTTATATGCTTTGCTTACTATTTCTAAATTATCCTGTGTCACTTCCGATAAAATGATTCACCATATGATTTCAATTTCCACTACAACTTTTAACTCCCGCCCTATGTCACCGACTATCACCAGTTCTACTAATTTGGAAGATAATTCCTTAACTTTACTAGTCTTCAAATTGTCTCCTCTATGTAATTTAACTGTAATACTATTCTATTTTTTCAATTCATAGTAATAGATTTAAATACATTAAACCAACTTGGAGGACTAGAATGATGAAAAAACTAATCACTTTATTAACACTTGCCGCTTCACTACTTTTTGCTTCCCCCACATTTGCTTATATGGTTAAACCGGGAGACACGATGTCAAGTATTGCAAGAGAGAATCATTTAACTCTTCAGGAATTAGCTGATAATAATCCCCAAATTTCCAATTTAAATCTTATTTACCCTGGTCAAGAGCTCAATACAAATAAAACGATTAGATCTAATGAGCCGAAAATAGTAGAACCTGTGAACCAAAGTCTATCGAACGAAGAACTAGATTTACTGGCACGATTGGTTCGAGCTGAGGCACAAACGGAACCTTTAGAGGGCAAGATTGCTGTCGCTTGTGTAGTTCTTAACAGAGTCGAAAGTCCTCAATTTCCAAACACCATTAAGGAAGTCATTTATGCTCCTGGTCAATTCCAACCCGTGCAAAATGGTGAAATTAACAAACCAGCCGATGAGGAATCGATTCAAGCTGTACAAGCCGCTCTCACGGAACAACGCCAATTGGCTCCTGGTGCTTTATTCTTCTATAATCCAGCTATCGCCTCCAGCCGATGGCTCGATACAAGGACAACTACCCTTGTAATTGGACAACATGTCTTTAAAAAATAGAAAAATGGCCCATTATGGTCCTTTTTCTTCAATATGAATAAAATTTTGATTATCCGTATACCTCCGCTCACAAACTGCATAATAAGTTTTGAGGAGCTGATTAAATGACGAATGAGACAATTATTGAGGAGTTAAATACCTTATTAAGAGGTACCTATATGGGGATCCGATCATTTGAACACTATATCCAAAAAGCTGAAGAAAATGAGCTAAAGAAGGTTTTTCAATCGATGCAACAGGAGGTTAAGCAGAATTCTCAGAGACTTGCTGAGCGCATTCAAAATCTTGGCGGTGTCCCAGCAGACGATGAAGGTTTCTCTGGTTCCATACATAGTTTTATGCACAAAGCCATGCTTCCGGATGACACAAAAGAGATGATTGAAGATGCTTTGAAAGGCTTAGATCATTATGGAGTTCAATATTCGGAGAAACTTGTCAGGGGTGACCTCGACCCTGAAAGCAGGCAGCTTGCGGAAAAAGTCATTGACACAAGCCGTAAACAAATCGAACAGCTTCAGCATTTACTTCACTAATAGCAATAAAAAATGACGTGTGCTTTAAACACGTCATTTTTATGGTTTTGCTATAAACAAAAAGAAAAGCTGTCCTGGACAGCTCCTGTTAGATGATCCTATCATATTTAACTAGATCCAATTGGTCCTAAAACCAAATCCTTTTATAATAATCATACTCATACAAATCCATATTCTCATCATTTTCTATTTGTGGGGCACACTCTTCACAAGGTTCTTCTGACTTGTTATGTTCACATTGTTCTAATAAAAGTTCCATGGTTTGTTTCCCCTCCCCTAGTTCTTACTATTATTATAATGTAAACGGTTACAAATGTCTCCTATTAAATTCTGGAAATTTATTATATTATCAGAGGGGCATGGAACACCCCTCCCTTTTAAAAATTAACTTTATAGTATTCTTGAGAATGATAGCTTCTAAATCCACATGATTCATATAGCCTTAGGGCATGGGCATTTTTAGCCTCTACCTCTAGAAAAATTGAAAAACCTTTTTCATCTTCCATTTTTACCACTTTTGATAGTGCTTTTCTGCCGATCCCTTTTCCCTGTAGTTCTGGAAAAACAGCAAATCCAAAAATCCATGCTTCACCATTCATTTCGGAAAGTCGCATTTTTCCAGCAATTTTTCCATCTACTTCAATGATTAATCTAACATCAGTATCGAGGTCTTTAGTTTCCAGCTTATACTGTCGTGCTTCTTTTTCATTTAACCCGAAGCATTGGACGTCCAGCTGTATCTCAGCTTCTGTGTCATCTCCGGAAAAAGAGGGTCTTACCGTCACCGTTGGGTCGTCAGGTAACTCCGAAACTTTCTCCCATTTCATTTGGTATTCTACCAGTGATAAAGTGCAAGGGATGTTCTTTAAAAACTCCTTTGCTGATTGAGATTCTGTTGGAGCATTTAATAAAATGGTCTTAGCCACACGTTTCTTTGCTTCCTCAAGTGCTTCTTCAAGCAGCTTTGAAAAGATTCCTCTCCTTCTGAATTCCGGGTTCACCATTCCGCAAATTTCTACTTTATTACCGAAATAATAGCTTCCAAGGAAACCAACAAGCTTGCCATCCTCATAATGAAAAAAATCTTCCTTACGATTTTCAGACCTGCTTTCCAGCATATCAAAATTAAGCTTCAGCTGAAGCTGTCCTTCTTCCTCACAAATTTGCTGAAGCAATTTTATATTTTTCAATTCTTCTTTCATCAGCATTTTTTTTGCTCCTTTTTAATGTAAAATTTGGAAACTACTCAAAAAATGTAGGGATATTTGTAATCCCCATATCTGTGTTTTTGGATTACATTGGAGTTGCGATGGGTCTTGGGTAAAACTTCTAGCTTTTATTAATGGCCCCTCAATGTTCTTTAACATGAATATGACTTTCTCCCATTTAACTACTCCAGCCGCCCGAGGTACTTAAATTTATTATAATTGTATTATTTTAAATAATAAAATAGAATAATAGTTCTCTATGTAAAAACGCTTATGGATAAAACTCAATTGATTTTTCCAGATTGGTTACAGAAAATAATAAATGATTTAAACCTTACCACCTTCATTTTTCATATAAAAAAGGATAGATTTGGAATCTATCCACCCTTCACTAATTTACTTATCATATTGATTATTTTCAATTCCTTCTTTTCTTCCTGTTGTTAATGTTCTACGGTCACTGGCTTTTGGCGGTTCCTCCATCCATCCATTTTCAATCATGAGATTCGCACCATCTTCCGCAAATCTAACCAATTCAGCAATCATCGCCATATACTTTTCAGCGATGTCCGCCCTTGAAGTAACGCTTAATGCCGTTCCATAGAAGGCAATGGCAATCTGTGAAGACAGTTGGACTTGATACATCATCCACTTATCTGTAAAAGGTGAAGTTGTCGAGTTTGTAACATGTGATTGCCAGGACGCAGGAGAATTCAGCATTTCCTCACGAAAGATTTTCTCAAATGCAGCAATATGTTTAGTAGAAATCTCCATCCCCCTGTTGATATACTGCCGAACTTTCTTAGAAGCAGCCACTTGGCTAAAACCCACTTTTAATGCCACATGCATATGCATTTTGTTCATATTAAAAGTAATATCCCCAATTTCAATCCCCGTTAATGGCCGGCGCTCACCAAACCATCCTGTTAAAAAACTTTGGTGTTTAACAAAATCGATTTCTACAGACGGCGTCAGGACAGCCGGTCTTGAAAATAGCCCTTTCGTCAGCAGACTATCGATGACTTTCTCAAAAAGCAGCATCGTCTCAGTGTTACAGGTGCTGTAGTATTTACGAAGGTCTGCTCGTATCGAGGTACTGAGAGACAAGGAGTAACCTGTCAGCCCTTGTAAAGTCATTATGTAAATATAGTACAGATAAAATGGATCCTGAAACAAGCGGGGAGCATGAATATTCACATCCTCTTCTGTAAATCCTTTTGGAATGGGAACACCTTCTCCTACAAAGAAATCCTTTACTTTTTTCACATGACCTTCTGAAAGCTCCAATGAATATTTGTATATTTCAATAATATCTTCATCTTTTATGTGTTCAAGTGCATACCTAATAAAAGCGATTGACATTGTATCAAACATATATTGAGTCCATAAACTTGAGACCTCTGGAGCGGTTAAAGATATTCTGGTTGGTTCCATTACACTCTTCCTTTACGTCAAAGATCTTCCAAATAAAGATTACTTAGCTGACAGTTGATCACGGTCAATGGCTTTTGGAGGCTGTTCCATCCATCCATTTTCAATCAAAATATTTGCCCCGTCCTCCACAAATAAAGCAACCTCGGAAAGTGCCTTCATATACATTAAAGCAATATCTCTTCTTCCATTCACAGCCATAGAGTTTGCGAATGACCGAATTTTAATAGAAAACATATCTACTTTGTGAAACACCATGATTCGATCTGAGAAAGGTGAAAAAGTAGACTCTGTAACTAAATGATCAATTTGGGATGGAAACGGTAAATTTTCCTTATGGAGTTTATCCTGAAACTGTTGGACTTCCCGGTCGGTAATCGCTTTACCTCTTACAAAAAAATGTCTTACTTTTTCCCTTTTGGCGACTTGGCTAAAGCCAATTAGTAGAGCTTTACTGGTGATATTGTTTTCAATATTATCATATAGATGAGTGATTTCGAGTGCATGTAATTCTCTTATATCGCCGAAAAAGCCATTCAAATAATTTTCCTTTTTAATAAAATCCACTTTTTTAGGCACTGGAATGGCTGCAGGTTTCATAATATAACCTTTTTGGATCAATACATTGTTGAGCTGCCCCAACAGTATGGTGGTAGTTTCATTACAATAAATGAAAAATTCTCGTATGTCCTCTCTCATTACCATCGGAATGGCAATGGCATATAAACTAAGTCCTGCTTTTGCAGCATATTTCAAATAATGCACATAAAATTGATCTTCAAACAACCGCGGAGCACCGAGATTTACATCATCTTGGGTAAATCCCACGGGAATTGGAAAGTTTTCTCGTTTGAAAAACTTCTCAATTGTTTGTATAAAGTCAACTGTTAGGGCTAGACCATTTTCGAGCAAGGTTTTTATATCCTCATCTTCAACATTCTTTAGGAAGTACTGCAAGATCTTATTCGACATACTATTCCCTACATAGGTTGCCCAAAGCTTTCCCATTTCCACAGCAGTAAAATGGTTTTCTGGAGCTAATTTATCTGAGCTAATGTTAATTGGTTTCATTAAATCCATATTTACTCCCCTTAACCTTATTTTCCCTTTAGTTTTTTCTTCATTCCGTAATATATTCTCATTTTGTTAATAAATCGGTACATGAAAGAGCATGACAAAGAATAAAATGATAGGAATGGATAAGATTATCGCTGCAATTGGACGCTTATAATGTAAAAGCAGCATTAAAAAATGATTAAATTGAATAAAATGGACCATGCCATTGTCCAGCCATGGTGATGAGAAATTAAGTCAAAGTACCGAATATTTATGTATTCTACTAGTGAGAATAAAGCCACCCAGAAAAGTTTACTGGAAATAAATTGGATATCCCGTCATTATGTAATTAATCATTAGTGAAAATAACTAACAAAAAAGCGCTTCTGCATTTGGCAGAAACGCTTGCAACAAACTATTATCGTCCCTAATTGAAATAGATGGGATATTCTTTAGGACCGTTGCGCCCTTATAATTTCTAAATATTGTACATCCCCTAATCCATACTCTTTGAAATTTTCTAAGAGGGAGAATAAAAGTTCTTTTTCCGTCATATTTTGGTTCTTTTTAATATACATCATTAGGTTACTATCCTCGTTAAGATAAGCTAAATACAACTCAACGCCCTTCCTTAAGGGTACTAGATCGATAGATTCTGGGAGAGTTTTATTTATCAATACTTCTACATAGTGTTCATAATAACCAGCTGCCATTAATGTGTAATTTTCAATAGGTTCAAACTTATCACCAACAATATGCAGGTTAATGGGCTTAGTGTGACCCTTTTTGTCGAGCCAAGCAAGAATCGTGAGGATATTGATTTGACAAAACATATCCTCGTCAAACCATAGTTCTATGTTGGTAAAACTTTTGCTAATGAGCGGCTTTAATGGGTTTAACGTAATATCAGTATATTTTTCTGAAGTTACGTGATGAACCTTTGCCCGTTTTTCGTTGAATTCCGGTGTGAATAGGTCTTCGGTTGTTTCCCCAAAACACATTGCTTCGTTAAATGGGATCATCTTTTGGCCTTGGAGGAAATTCTTCCTTTTAAAAAAATCGTACATTGCTTGTCCGTTTAATATATGTAATGTTGTTTCTTGAACCATCGTCACCACACCTGCCATTTCTTTAACAATTACGCACTCTTTTTTGAACATCAGTTATTGCTCGATTAACTTTTCCATCACTACTATGTTCACTGGGAAATTATTAGAACTCGTTACCATTTCCTCTTTCGACACGGTATAACCAATAGATTGATATAAACGTACATTATGAGTTAAGCTGCTCCTCACTTTGCATTGCAGTTTATAAAATCCCTCTTTTTTTGCATATACATCGAGCCAAGATAACATTGATTTTGCAATCCCTCTTCCCCTTGCATAAGGTGGAACCGATACTCTTGAAAAATACAAAGATCTTCCTATTGTTTTAAATCGTAAAGAACCAAGTGGACAGCCATCAATGTAACAGATAATAAATTTTTCTGAACCATTACGAAAAGAATCTCTTAATGATTCGACTGGTTCATAAATCGCACTTGAAGGAACTTCCAGAAATCGATACTCTTCAAATGCTTCCTTCATGAGTTTGTGCGCAATGACTATCTCGGCTACATTTCCTAATTTAATCATTTTGTTTATCCCCCATTAAGACAGAAACTTCTCTTTAAATTTTGGGCTAAGTTCACTCCACACATCGAATTTATTTCCGTCAAGATCATAGAAAACAAAGTTTCTGCCGCTATGTCCTCTGTTCTCTATTTCTTCTACTTTAATTTCTTTTTCTTTAAATTCTCGATAAATGGTTTCAAGAGAGTATATTCCATTCACTTCAAATGTGAGAGAAAAACACTCTTCACCGTATATATTATAGAAGTTGGCACTTTGATTTTCCTTTGCCTTAACTAGGAAGAAACTTTGGTTTGCAAGGTTAAGTATTGCTTTGTCTTCATCTTTATAGCTTAGCACTGCACCTAATTTGTTTACATACCATTGGGATGATAACTCCACATCACTCACAGGTAAATAAGAAGTTCCAATCCTTAATAATTTGTTATCCATTGTATTTCCTTCCTCCTCATATCAAGAATGTCTATATTCGAATCCTGTTGACACATTATTCATTCAAAGTAATAAAATACAGATACTTGTCCGTTTCAAATCCTCTCTTAATTTCATTTAATAATTTTATAAGGTAAAGAGAGGTGATAAGAAATGGGTCTTCAAAGATTTTGTATTTATGAAGTGCTATGTACTGTAGGAACTTGCAGTGTAGAAGTTGGTGATTTAGTGTGTGTTCCTTGTGTGATACCTTGTCCTCCGCTAAAAGCTTGTAGAAATTCTGAAGGATGTGTAATTCTTTTGGAACTGCAATCTGAAGATTGCAGAATTTGTCCATTTGATTCAGTAATACTTCCTGAAGAATTTGATTGCTTCGATTAAGATAAGGTTAATTTTAATTTGTACAGTCGTATAGCATGTTGGGTTTGGGTGTTAGATTAAACTCACCGTAAATCCGGTGGGGTTTTTTTTATAGCTGTGTAAAGAATAAAATGATTGTTTCTCTCCAAATCTACTAACTGTTTCTGTTACTTTCATTCCTAGTTTTCTAATAGATTACAAGAAGCAATATTAGCAGTTTGTGTTTCTGCCACTACATTTGGTAGATCGAGAAATGTAAAAGCAAAGTCTAGAATTGTTTGCAAAACCTCAACACCATATCCCGCCCCCCACCCTTCCGAGTACCTCCCAGGTATTTACGTACATCCTCATTTACATATAGTTTTTTGATATCCTCTAAATCATTTTCTTGGAGTTTGAGTAATAAACATCGTCGCGTTTCAAGCAATAAAACATCCCCTTTGAATCATAATCAATATCGAATATCGCTACCATTTACTGTTATGTTTCTTCTGATAATACTCTCCAATAAAAAATGTGACAATAATCGCGATGATAAATGGAATGACAGAACCTCCAATAGAGAAACCTGTTTCAGTTTCTTCATAATAACGGAACATCAACCATTCAATCTGAAACCTATAGCCAATGGATAGTAGCAAAAAACTTATAAGAAAAAAAATTGTTAAACCTACAAAAACTGTTTTTATCAAAATAGTATTGCCCCTTTTACAACCTTTATTTTTTTAAGACTCACTGCCAAGACTTAGTTTAATGCAGACTTAGGATGAAAAACATAAAAGAAAATATAAAAAAGAAGGTCAAAACAGAACCCAAGATCGTTTGATTATGAGTACTTTTTCCTTCTTTTATGTTTTTAATAAAATATACAAAATTAATAAACAACAATACTCCAAGCAGTGATGTAACAAGCATATGTATAAAAAATCCCATGACATTCAACCTCCTTACTCACCCAACCTATATTTTATTCGTTTTAAAACTGGAATTTTCCTTTTTTCACCATATAAATATTAGACAAATGGTCTTTAAACTTGGTAAGATGTCTAATAACATAAATCATTTTTATTAAGAAGGAGCTAGACATAATGTTTTTGACAAAGCTTCAACAAGAGGAGAAAGAGGCGTTTCTTGAGTTAGCCTATCTAATGGCCACCATTGATGGGAAATTCTCGGTATTTGAAAACCCAGTTATCGCGAAGTATACAGAGGAAATGGATCTGGAGGATTATAAAATCAAAGGCTTAGCGATAGATGATATTCTTAAGGTTTTTAAAGAGGAACGCTCAAAACATATTGTTCTAACTGAAATCCTCCGCTTAGTTTATTCAGACGGAATTGTTCATGAAACTGAACTTGAATCCATTAATTTAATTAAAGAGCACTTTGGTTTCGACGCAAATAAATATGCTAATTTTAAGGATTGGATAGAAGGAATAAAAGAATTAGCTAATTATCCACAGCATGAGTAGGTAAGAATAAATAAAGCAACGTCCCATGACGTTGCTCTTTCTCATTTTCGACCTTTTCGCAAAAGATAAAGGTTTTTCTTTATTTCTTTTTCTACACTCAGAAAAAATTTCTCTATTCCCTTGTTTGCTCCTCCACTTATCACCCGCTCTGCAGCACCAGAGAGGGTTCCTGTGACTTTAACGTCTGCATGGATATTGAGCTGAGTGCTTCCTTGTTGGTCTTTGAAAAATAAATCAGCATTGCCACTTATTTCGCCTAAATTACCTTTTCCTTTCAGCAACAGATGATAATAAGACGGTGCCTGTTCTTTTTCCAGCTTAACCTTGAGTCTAAAAACATCTTTTAGTGGTCCTATGTGAATGTCAATTTCTGCCTGATATAGACCAGTTGTGCTTTGGACAAACGTCCTGCAGTTTGGGATGGCACTTCCTAATACCTTTTCATCCTTGATGTACTTCCAGACAACCTTTCTTGGCAGACCAAAAGTATGTTGGTATTCAATTTTCAAAGGATCCCCTCCATTTTGAAGGTCTTCAAGTTAAAATACCTACCTAATTAATATTCAACTTACACATGATTATTCAAAATTTATTTTCGAGTCAACTCAAAAAGACGATGACCCCCTGTCACCGCCCCTTTAACGATATTCAATTTCTTCGTCTGATCGATACATGATATAAAACGGATAAGATCCATCATAATAGTAGCCTGTTTCATTTTGGTACCTTTTGGTTTGTATCATGGAGGGAATTCCGTGTTGTATTAATTTCCTGCGTAGTCTGCTGACATTTGTAATATACGTGTTTGGAATAACCGTATCCACCACCGAGAAATCATGTCTTGTGGCTGGTACAGCTTCTGAACTATTTAATAGAAAATAACTTAGCATATTTCCTTGGTCTTGAGTTAGCGTGGCTTCCTCCCCGTTAAAAACAGTAACAATCGTCCGATCACCAAAATAAACGAGAAGGGTATCATGCGGCGGCCTGGAAATTAACCTCTCACATTCTGCCTTAGAACAAGTCGTTCTTTCAACATTGTTTAACTTATAGAAGGCATGCTCCAGCAAATATTTTTCATTATCTATTAAACTCCTGAACAACGGAGATAACTCCTGTTTCGGTATCTCCTGCGTTTTCGCTAGAGGTAATTCATTCATTTTTTCATACGTTTCCTTTGCAATATGCAAAGCACAATTGGTTAAATACAAATGGGCATTTAACTGTTGCTGTTCATTTAATTGATAGAGATGCTGTTTATGGTATTGATCATTTTCTAAAGCATTTCGGAAATACTGAATCGCTTTAGTATAGTCATTAAATTTATAAGACAAGAAACCTAGTCGATAGGCGGCAAGTGGATTGGTTTTATCATATTTTAGCGCTTCCTCCAAGCAGCGAGTCGCCAAGTAATCATCTTTTTGATATTCGGTCTTCAAATACGTTCCATAATGAATAAGACAATAAATCAATTTCCTTTTTACATAATCGAGCGAACTTTGTACATCCTCATTATGCTGTCGGACAAGCAAGGAGAGTTTTCGGTACATTTCCTTGTACACATCAATTTTCATTGAAAAATTAGAATACCCATGCTCATCTTCCTGCTCATTCAGTTCTTCTTCTATCTCTTCTAATTCTACAATGGTTTTATCTCTTAAACTCATTACCCACACTCCCCCCTTATGAAAGATTAGTTCCACTCGAGTATTTCAATACGGTTGCCAAAGGGGTCAGCTGTATAAAAACGATTTGCCCCCGGAAGGTTATTGTCTTCGATCACTTCGACTCTGTTACCTCTTAAATGTTTTTTCAACGCTTCAATATTCTCTACCTCAAAGGCAGGATGCGCTTTTTTTGCTGGTGCAAATGGTTCCTCTATACCAATATGTACTTGTGTGCTTCCGTTTCGAAACCAAACTCCGCCGCGCTTTTTCAATTCTGCTGGTTTCTCCATTTCCTCAAATCCAAGAATATCAATAAAAAATTTCCTCGCAGTTTCTTCACAACCTTTAGGACCGGCTAGTTGAATGTGATCAATCGCCTTAAATCGATACATAAAGAAACTCCCTTTCGAAATAAAGTTTTATAATATACAATTTTCGCCACATCTTGATAAATTCCTTCTATCCCCTACATGAAAACATTTTGCAATTATCCTAAATAGCCCTATAATCAAACTATCTTATTAGCAACTTGAAAAGAGGAACAACGAATGAAATTATTAATTATCGAAGACGACAAACACCTGTCTGAAACCATACGTGAAACAGTAGGAGAACTGTTTGAAACAGAACAAGCTTATGATGGCGAGGAAGGTTTATTTTTAGCGGAGCAGAATATATTTGATGTGATCATTTTAGATATCATGCTCCCCTTTATGAATGGTTATGAAGTTTTAGAAAATCTAAGAAAGAAGAATATTACCACACCAGTCATGATGCTAACGGCAAAAGACGGGATTGACGATAAAATCCACGGCTTTAAGGTAGGAGCAGATGACTACTTAGTCAAGCCCTTTCATCGTGAAGAGTTGTTATTACGATTAGAGGTTATGGTTAGAAGAAGCGTTGGAGAATTTAAAGAAAACGTGATTACCTTTAAGGATTTAAAGCTAAATGTAAAAAATAATACAGCGACCATTGGTGATGAACTTGTGAATCTAAATGGGAAGCAATTCGAGCTGCTTGAGTATTTGATCAACAATAAAAATACCATTCTCACAAAAGAACAAATCTTCGATCGAATTTGGGGATTCGAATCCGACACCAGTGCAACAGTTGTAGAGGTGTATGCAAGCAAATTACGAAAAAACTTAAAAAAATTCAACTATGATCAATATATAAAAACCTTCCGCGGATTAGGCTATATGCTGACCGAAAATGGTGAAGGAAATGTTTAAAAATAAAATCTTCAGGAAACAACAGTTAAAATTCATGGTGCTCAATCTCATTTCTTTTACTGTGATTTTTACGATATTCGGTTTCATTGTTTTTAGTCAGGTTCAAATCACCTTATTCTCAAAGGCAGATGAGGAGCTGTCAATGTTTAAGGAAAGGATGGACGATAATTCACCAAATAATACCAGGACCCCTCCCCCAAATGATAACGGTGAAATTGAAGCACGCCAGAATGATCGGCCGAAAAATCCGCGAATTATCGTCATTAAATGGGATGAAAATGATAACATTGTCAATCAGAATGAGATTGGAACTTCATTCTATGAAGATTATTTAGCAGACTACAAACCTGTTAAAACGAACCTTGATACTATAACCAATACAAACGTGAATGATTTGTACCCGTTTCGCTATCTTTTATTTGAAGATACCAATGATGAAGATGAGGTTGCATATACACAGCTCATGATTAATATTGACGCCGAGCAAAATATCCTAAATAATTTCAGTAAACTCATCATCATTTGTTCTTCCATCTTTATTTTACTATCGATCTCTGCCAGCTATCTTTTGTCAAAAAAGATGATGAAACCAATTATCCGCTCATGGAACAAGCAATCCGAGTTTGTTGAAAATGCCTCCCATGAGTTAAGAACACCATTAACGATTATTCAAAATAAATTAGAATTATTGCTGACCACACCTCATGAAAAAATAGCGAATAAATTTGAAAATATCGCCCTAAGTCTTTCTGAAACTCGGAGATTATCAAAGCTGACGACTGACTTGTTGACGTTAGCCAGGGCAGATTCCTCTCAAACACAGCTGGAGAAAAAGTCGATCCATGTTGATAGTTTTGTCAAAAGTGTTTGTTCTCCTTATATCGAAATTGCTGAATCACAGGATAAACATTTCTGGTTAAAATTAAATTGTGACATGATGATGAATGCTGATGAAACCCGTCTTCATCAACTTCTCGTCATTTTGCTCGATAATGCCTTAAAATACACAGGCGAACATGACAGTATTGGAGTAAAGACCTACGAAGAAGATCATAAAGTAGTCTTGGAAATAAGTGACACGGGTATTGGAATAAAAGAAGAAAATATTCCTTACATCTTTGACCGTTTTTACCGTGAAGACAAAGCACGAACAAGAGAATCTGGCGGAATTGGATTAGGTCTCTCCATTGCCCAATGGATTGTTGCTGCTCACGATGGAAGTATTAAAGTCAGCGCCAACGAAAATAAGGGCACTACTTTTAAAATAAAACTACCAAAGTAATACAATTGTACAAATCAAAAATAGCCGAACTCACACGAGTCCGGCCTTTTTTTTATTAATATGGATCTGCTTCATGTCCCATTTGTATTGCCTTATCGGTGGCAGCATCTGCTTCAGCTGAGCTTGTATGTGATGTTTCCTTTCTCATTTCCATAGCTTTTGCCACGCCCTCTTTGACCCGTTTTCCATAATCCTCGTCCGCATTTGTAAAGTACTCAAACATTTTATTCTGGATTTCTGGTCTGCATATTTTGAGTGCGTCGACAAGATTGCTGATGAGCTCCTCTCTTTCCCAGTCTTCAAAACTTCTGTACGTTTCACCAGCTTGACCAAAATCATTAGGACGGTCAATTTTTTCACGTACCAATTTATCATTATAGTGTGGTTCGTGAACTTTACCTACTTGTTCAGCTTCCTTTAGGCCACCGATAACAGAAGGCTCATAGTTTACATGTGGATTTTGACCTGAATCCACATGGTACGACATTTGTCCTCCGCGTTGATTTGTGGCCACGCGCTTTTTAGGTGCATTGATTGGAAGCTGTAAATAGTTTGTGCCTACACGATGTCGCTGTGTATCCGAATAGGAAAACGTTCTGCCTTGAAGCATTTTATCATCTGAAAAATCCAAACCATCGACTAAAACACCTGTACCAAACGCTGCTTGCTCCACTTCATTAAAATAATTTTCCGGATTTTTATTTAAAACCATTTTTCCTACCTTTAAGAACGGAAACTTGTCTGTTGGCCATAATTTTGTATCATCTAATGGATCAAAATCTAACTCAGGATGGTAATCATCACTCATGATTTGAACGCAAAGTTCCCAGTCAGGATAGTCTCCACGCTCAATGGCCTCATATAGGTCCTGGGTAGCATGACTTACACTTTTTGCCTGAATTTGTTCAGCTTCCTTCTGAGTCAGATTCTTAATCCCCTGTTTTAATGGTTCCCAGTGGTATTTGATGAGAACCGCTTCACCATCCTTGTTAACCCATTTGTATGTATTAACCCCTGATCCCTGCATTTGGCGATAATTTGCCGGAATTCCCCAAGGAGAGAAAAGATAAGTAACCATATGTGTAGCTTCAGGTGTGCGAGATAGGAAATCAAACATCCGCTCAGGGTTACTTAAGTTGGAAACCGGGTCGGGTTTAAACGCATGAATCATATCAGGAAATTTCATTGCGTCGCGGATAAAGAATATTTTCAGGTTATTTCCAACAAGATCCCAGTTGCCGTCCTCTGTATAGAATTTAACCGCAAATCCCCTCGGATCTCGCGCAGTTTCTGGTGATTCCATTGCACCTGCCACTGTTGAAAAACGCACAAAAAGCGGTGTACGCTTTCCTGGTTCTTGGAACAGCTTTGCTCTTGTGTATTTTGCGATTGGCTCATCTCCTACTTTACCATACGCTTCAAAATACCCATGTGCTCCCGCTCCACGTGCATGAACAACCCGCTCAGGCACTCTTTCACGATCGAAATGTGAAATTTTTTCAATAAAATCATAATTCTCAAGTGTGGATGGTCCACGATTGCCAACCGTTCTGATATTTTGGTTATCTGTTACAGGATGTCCCTGGCGATTGGTTAAGGTATCAGCACTTTCACCAGAACCCTTCTTAAATTGATGATTTTCTTCCACTATTAGCCCTCCATTGCACGAAATAATACCATCTAATTATTACCAATTTGAATCATTGTATGTATTCTTTTTCTCTCTCTATTAACTTTTAAGGTTTGTTTAAGGTTTAACCAACATAATAGGTTTCAAGAAGTTGTTCAACAGATTGGAGAGTGAAACATGAAGGCGACGATGAGCTTAAATGGTGTAAAGGGACGTAGAGAATTAAAGCATGAAATGACCTCACTGGATTGCTATCTGCTTAGAAATAATTTGAAGCATTTTATGACACCAGACCCTCATGCAAAAAACAATGGGAAATATTTAATACGAAGTGTTTATTTCGATAACTATGATAATAAGGTCCTATCACAGAAAAAAGAAGGTTTACTTGATAGAGATAAGTTTAGAGTCAGATTGTATGATTACAACATGGATTATCTTAATCTTGAAAAAAAGAGCAAACGAGATAATTTAACCTTTAAACAAAAATGCCGATTAACCCCGGAGGAATATGAACAAATTCGTTTGGGTGACATTGAGTGGATGGAAAATGACACAAGACCTCTTATTAAGGATTTATATGTCCAAATGAAACTGTATCAATTAAAACCGATGACGGTTGTCGACTATGAACGTGAAGTGTTCATTTATGAATATGGTAACGTCCGAGTAACATTTGATGGCTGTATTAAAACGAGTTTTCGAAATAATGATCTTTTAAACCCAGATTTAGCAATGGTTGAGACCACACCAAATGTCGTTGTTCTTGAAGTGAAATTTGATGAGTATTTACCAGATGTCATTAAACAATTACTTCAAGTCATCGATCGTCGAAAAAGTGGCTATTCAAAATATCAATATAGCAGGATGTTTGGTTAATACAATTTATTGGAGGAATTATAAATGGAAAGTTTAAATTTTAAGGATATTTTCAAATCGAGTTTTTTAGAAAAGACAAGCAGTTTTTCAATCGTAGATTCTTTGATTGGATTGCTGGCCGCTTTTGCATTAGGTTTGTTAATTTTTTATGTCTATAAGAAAACCTTCACGGGTGTTATTTATTCTCATACCTTTAATATTTCGTTAATTATCATGTCGATGGCTACAGGCTTAATCATCATGGGAATCTCATCTAATGCCTTGTTATCACTAGGGATGGTTGGTGCCTTATCGATTGTTCGTTTCCGAACTCCCATTAAAGACCCCATGGACATTGTCTATATCTTCTGGGCAATTGTGGTAGGAATTTTGTGTGGTGCAGGTTTTGTTCCTCTGGCTGTTATTGGATCAATTTTAATTGGGGTAGTCTTAATTGTTTTTGTTAACAAAGTAAAAATTGAAAATCCATATTTATTAGTTGTGAGATACAGCAGCACTTCGATTGAAAAATCACTGGAACATGTTATTTCTGGACATGCTATAAAGCATTCCCTTAAATCAAAGTCAGCTATGCCAGGTAATGATTATGAAGTGACCTATGAAATCCGTGTCAAAGATCATGACCTAGATTTTATTAATAATATTTCTAGCATGGAAGATGTAAAATCAGCCATCATGCTAAGCTATGACGGCAACTTTACTGCTTAATGTTTATTGAATCAATCGAATGCCAGCAAAATCAAACGCTTCGAGTATTATTGCTCTAAGCGTTTAATTTTATATATTTAAAGTGACTATATTAATTTTTTAACTCCGTTTCACACATGTTTAATCATACATAGACTAAGGATGACTTTACAAATTATTTATAGGGAGATGACTGTAATTTGTATAAC
The DNA here is from genome assembly GCF_047237705.1 of Neobacillus canaveralius. NCBI lineage: Bacteria > Bacillati > Bacillota > Bacilli > Caryophanales > Bacillaceae > Neobacillus > Neobacillus canaveralius. The sequence continues at coordinate 3,599,180 of NZ_JBDFLL010000001.1, forward strand.
CCTTACCAATACAATCCTTATCACTTTAATCAAACTCAACAATATCACCAAAACCCAAATAAACACACGGTATTAAGAACTGTCGAGCCTTTTGTGCAATATGGATTACATGAAGCAAAACACACTTCTTTTGCCCATGCATTAAGAGAGGTTGCAGCGATTACCTACCTTATAGGTATGGGATATGATCCTAACATGGCCCACAGGATTGTTGAGTCTTGGGAAATCAACGAGGTATTTTATCCAGGGCAAAGATTTAATTCCTAACCTTTCAAAAGGTAAAAAGACCAAATCGGAAGTGATTTGGTCTTTTAACTAATAAGCTTTGTTAAATTTCATTGTTGATTTTTAATACAGCGGTATAAAAGGTCGATGAAGGACAAATCAGGAAGGTTCCCAATGAGATTCGTCCTTCATAAGGATTTATGTGAGGAAAATCAACATCATTCTTTAACAAAGCTAACTAATAAATAGCTAATTAACTTTTATTCATCCTCATCCTCATCATCTTCGTCTTCATCTTTTTCCTTTTTCCCTTTATTTTTTTCCTTTTTTTCCTTTCCCTTCTCTTTATTTTTCTTTTGATTTTCTTTTGCCTTTTCCTGCTCTTTCTTTGCTTTTTCCTTTTCTTCTTTTATCTCTTTTATTTCATTTTTGTATTTTTTCTCAATGCCTGATAGTGCAAATTTTTCATCAGATAGCTCTGATTTTGCTTTCAATAATATTTCTTTAAAAATTACGGGTGTGGTTCCACTGCTTGATGTACCTAAGTAGTGAGTTTCATCTGTTTGATCATACCCCAGCCATACTGCTCCGACAACGTTTGGCGAAAACCCGACAAACCAATGATCCTTTGTACCCGCTTCGTTAGCAAATGGGAGCTGCGTAGATCCTGTTTTACCAGCGATATCAAAGCCATCCATGAAAGCCTTCTTCCCAGTACCCTCTTGTACGACACCTTTTAGCATGTAGGTGATTTTTTGAGCTATTTCAGGATCTGTCACTTTCGTTGACTTGTTCTTCCAATTCGCAATTACTTTTCCATCAGCATCTTCTATTTTTTGAATGGAGTGTGCCTCTGCCATAGTTCCATCATTTGCAAATGCAGAATATGCTTGTGCCATCATTAACGGAGATGTCCCTTCATGCATGCCACCAAGAGCAATTCCTAAAGAATGATCTTCTTCTTGTAAAGAAATACCGAACCGCTCTACTGATTTTGTCCCCTGCTCCAAACCTATTTCATTTAATAACCACACAGGAGGAACATTGTACGAATTCACGACTGCATCATACATCGTTACCTCGCCTCGATATTGCTTATCAAAATTCTTTGGCTGGTAACCTCCAATATTAAGCGGACTGTCTTGTAATAAATCAAAGACTTCGTAGCCTTCTTCTAATGCCGGTGTATATACAGCCAGAGGTTTCATCGTTGATCCAGGCTGTCTCACTAATTGTGTAGCCCTGTTAAAACCAAGTAAAGTATGCTCACCTCTTCCACCAACAAGAGCTTGAATTCCTCCACTTTCAGGATCAATAAAAACCGCACCGCTTTGGAGAAGCTGATCGTTTTGACTAGCTGGAAAAAGATTATCATTCTGATATACTTCTTCTGTCGCCTGCTGGAAAGTTGGATTTAATTCTGTAAAAATATGAAGTCCACCTGAAAGAACTTCGTTTTTTGTCAGTTTATATTTCGTCATTGCTTCTTCAATAATGTGGTCCACATAATAAGGATATTTTCCATCATACTCGTCTTCTACTTCTTCCTCATTTAACACCACCGGCTGTTCTTTAGCACTTTTAACATCAGCTGCACTAATATATCCTTCCTGCTCCATCAAAGACAAAACAAGATCTCGCCGCTCCATTGATTTTTCCATATTCTTAAATGGTGAGAGTATCGAGGGCGCTTTAATTAATCCAGCGAGCATGGCAGACTCACTTAAGGTTAGTTCACTTGCTTCTTTTCCAAAATACGTTTTAGCAGCCCTTTGAATTCCCCATGCACCTTCACCGAAATAAATCTGATTTAAGTAACGCTCCATAATTTCGTCTTTGGAGTAGGTTCGTTCAATCTTTTTCGTAATGATTAGTTCCTTAACCTTTCGAGTATAGGTCCGTTCATGTGTTAAAAATGCATTTTTGGCCAGCTGCTGTGTAACGGTACTCCCGCCTGCAACTATATCTCCACTTAACATATTTTTGAAGAAAGCCTTCATAATCCCGAAATAATTTATGCCATTATGCTTGTAAAATCTTTGATCTTCAGTTGCAACCACAGCATGAACCATATCTTGTGAAATCTGCTTAATGCCAACTCCTTCTATGCTAGAATTGGAAATCTTACTCGCAATCTCCCCATTTTGATCGTAAATAATCGTTGGCTGTGGTGCTGGCTTATTTAATTTACTAACATCACTACTCCAGATGAAGATATTGACGACAAGTAAACCACATAATGCCATGATAATTCCTGCTATAATCAATTTCTTTACTAAACTCTTTTTTAAGACTTGACTCCAATCCCATTGTTTAGACGCCTTTCTTTGCTGTCTTTGTTCCATTCGTCCCACGTCTTGACCACCTTTATCTCTACTAACTTCATTTATCTTTTTACATATTGCTCTATTTTAAAACGAATTGTATGAAAGTTAATGAGAAATAAGCCTTACATTCTATAGGACTAAACTATCAATATAAAAAAGTAAGAGCACACCAATTATTATTGGCATGCTCTTTATTCGTTACCTTATGTTATTGATCAGTGGTAGGTGTCTGACTGCCATCTGGCGCTTCTCCTGTAGGAGGTCTTTGTCCACGATCAGGTCTTTGACCTCCGCCTCTCATACCTCCGCCTCCAGGTCCGCTGGTGTTTGCGGTTGTCACACCGGATTCATTGAGCCAGGTTACCGAGTCTGAAATCGTAAATTCCACTACTTTTGTACCACCATTGTAGGTTCCATCACTGTAAAGACCATCTGCCTCTTCACCTGTTGACGTTCCTCCTGAATAAAGCGTATAATCTTTATCCTTTTCTAGGTTTGGTGAACTAATAAATACTGCTTGATAATCCTTTTCTGGTGCAAAGGTAGCTACTGTGTTTCCATCGCTGTCTTCAACATGCAGGAGTGTACCTGCTGCTTGTGTATCAGGATAGGTCATAACGATGGCATTTTGTGTTGATTGTTCTGAAGTAGCCTGTACCATTCCTGCACTGCCTGCTGCAATCAAGAATCCACCCGTCATTTCAAAACTTTGATCGTAATCAAGTGAACCATTGCCATTGTCTGTGGGACCACTAACTAAAACAGTACCATCAGTCATTTGGATCGAACCATTTGAATCCAGTCCATCACCAGCTGCATTAACGGTAACCGTTCCACCTGAAATCGATAATAAATTGTCTTCGGTTTCAGTAGATTGGAAATCCATCCCTGAACTATCATTTCCGCCGCCAACATTGATACCATCGTCACTTGCGGTAACATCAATTTCTCCATTGGCTATACTTATGACTTTACTCTCAATTCCTTCATAGCTTTTGGTAATGTTTATTTTTCCACCCTTTGTAAGAACCGCAGTATCTCCATGGATGCCATCATCTCCTGAGGCAATCGTTATTTCACCGCCTGCAATGGTAACGCTGTTGTTGCTGTGAACGGCGTCATCAGAAGAATCAATCTTAAAGCTTCCCCCGCCGATTGCAATATCTACCGTTGCTTTTAATCCTTTGGCACTTTCAGTTTCTGTTTCTGTTGTGGTTGTTGTTGTGGATTCATTGCCAGTTGGTCTCATATCATTTCCTTTACTAGCAATCGTTTCTGGGCTTCCGCCACCAGAAGTAATAGTATAGTCACCATCAGCGATTAATAAAGACGCTTCAGCTTGCATTCCATCACTACTTGCTGTGATGTCATACGTTCCACCCTCAAGGGCTATATTTCCTTTGGAAGTATCTTTATCATTTGATGCCTTGATTCCATCTCCACCTGCTTTAATGGTAATACTTCCTTCCTTAACTGCAACAACATCTCGTCCCATTAAACCATCATCCACTGAATCAATTTCAATGGTTCCGCCTGTAATTCTTAGTTCGTCTTTGCTCGTAATTCCATTATTATAATTTCCATGAACCGTTAGTTTCCCAGTACCGTTAATCGTTAGGTTGTCCTTACTAAAAAGGGCTGCATTCGGCTCATCAGATGAATCTTCTAGCACATATTCCGTCCCATCCGACAGAGTATTATCAGTACCTTCCGGAAGAGATACAATGGCTTTTCCCGCATTTTTCACATAAATTGGAGCTTGATTTCTATTGTTTATTGATGCACCATTTAATACGAGCTTAACAGTTCCCTTATCTTCGGCATCGACAATGATTTGACCGTCATCTAGATTACCGCTAATAACATATACTCCTGCCGCTCTTATGGTAACAACATTATTCGATACGAACACTGCACCCGCACCATCAAAGCTGGCACTTGTCCCATTTAACTCAATATAAGTTGGATTTTCATTTTCCCAATCCGTGTAAAAATCGTCATCGCTATAGGAAACAGTTTCGCCTATAACTGCGCTAACCTCTTTATCTCCAATTGTACTTAACGTCTCCGTATTTACAGCTGCAATCGTACTAGATTCGTTCGTCGAATCAGTATTCTGACTGCAGGAAAACAAAAGTGTTGAGCATAAAATGATTGAACCTGCTTTTAATAACATTGATTTTTTCTTCATCATATTGTCTCCTTTTTACCTTTATTACAAATCCGAGGATTTGGTATCTCACGACCATGGATTCATTTTATAAAGGAAACCTTAAACAAACCTTAACAAAAGAAAGACCTTTAAGGGAGAGTCATATAAATTTACATACATAAATTTATTTTTAAAGGAAATGATGGAAATAGGTATCCGGTAATTGGAGGTCGTACAATGGAAATAGACAAGAAAGTAATGATTACATCCGCTGAACTAGCTCAACTTTGGGCTCAATACATGAATGACAGCGGAAGTGTTTGTGTTCTTACCTTTTTTTTAGAAAAGGTGGAAGACCCAGAAATAAAACCTATTATTGAATTTGCATTGCAATTATCAAAAAAACACATTGAAAAATTAACGTTCTTTTTTAATGAGGAGGATTATCCGGTCCCTTATGGTTTTAAGTTAGAAGAGGATGTTGATTTATCGGCTCCGAAGTTATATTCGGACAGTTATGTTCTTCAATTTATCCACCAAATGGCAAAGATTGGTCTTACCAACTATTCAGCCAGTGTCACGTCAGCGGTACGATCGGACATTACTGATTATTATATAGAATGTGTTTCTGAAACTATGCAATTATACAAAGTTTCAAAGGACCTGTTATTGGAAAAAGGTCTGTATGTAAGGTCTCCTCATTTACCCATGGAGAAGGTGGAATTTGTCAATAAACAAGCCTTTCTTTTCGATATTATCGGTGATAAAAGACCATTAATCGTCGCAGAAGCAGGCAATCTATATGCAAACGTCCAGCGGAACATTTTAGGTGTAGCTACTCTTATTGGATTTAGTCAGGTAGCGCAGGACAAGGAAGTTATTCAATTTTTGTTAAGAGGAATTGACATTGGTAAGAAACATATTAAATTATTTGGAAAAAAATTAGAGGAATGCAATCTTTCGGTACCGGCAACCATATCAGCTGAAGTAACAACAAGTACATCGTATACATTTTCCGATAAATTGATCATGTTCTTTACGGCTGGGTTAATTGGTCTTAGTATCGGTTATTACGGTACGGGTGTGGCTCAAAGCCCCCGGATGGACTTGGGGGTTATGTACAACAGACTATCTTTAGAAATTCAATTGTATTCAGAGGATGGCGCCAATATCATGATCAATAATAAATGGATGGAACAACCTCCAATGGCTGTCGATCGTGGTGAGTTAGGTACCGAAAAGACGTAAATGATTTTGGAAAAGGCCGGTCAGCTGACCGGTCTTTCGTGTTTTCTTCTAAGTATATACCTCATTATTGTTGTAGTTGATTACCTTGGTCCATCTTTCCCTTTGCGAGACTGCTAGCTTCAATATATTTGTATTCTTTCTCTAAGTCGCTTAATGTCCATTCATACAGATGTCGATCTTCCTTTTTAAACACACCCACTTTAAGCAGTTTATCTATAAGAAATTGCCTTCTTTGTTGGACAGCGGTTCGAAGAATGTTCTTCATACCTTGTCACCTCCAGGTTTTGTATTGCTCCTTAACTACCTATCCGATTTTAACCTCTTCGTGATTGTGAGTGTGTCGTTTTTTAGCATATTTACCTACTTTTAAAGCAAACTTCATCTTAACTTAATAAAAGAAAATAAACTGTATTTTTATTAATGGTCTACGGTTTAGCTAATATTTGATATGATAAATAAAAAGAAGTTAGCGGGGATGTTTTTGATAAATCTTAAAAAGAATATAAATCGCTTTTACATAACACTGTTTATTGCCTCTCTTGGAGGTATTCTCTTTTCACTTTTAGGAATCCCGATTCCTTGGCTGCTTGGACCGATGACTGCTGTTTTGATTTCTTCCAAATCCAGAGAATTTCAAGCATTGTGGCCAAGACCGATTCGGGATACAGGCTTGGTACTATTGGGGTATTCGATAGGATTATCCCTAACGAAAGCGGCTGTGGTTCAGATCTTTGGAAAACTGCCCATAATGCTTCTATTAACCATCGTTCTTATTGCCTTTTGTGCTGGGATTGCTTTTTTTGTTTCTAAGCTTTCCGGTATTGATTACCCTACCGTCCTCACTGGCAGTATTCCTGGAGGGCTTTCTCAGATAATTACTTTTGCAGAAGAGGCAAAGGGGATAGATCTTACTGTTGTAACTTTTCTACAAGTAACACGTGTAATAATCATTATTTTCTCGGTTCCTTTTTTAATTAGCAGTCCTATATTTGATCATCTTACAGGTAAATCTATTCCCAATATTGCTGAAAACACAGGATTGTTTTTTCCTGACATCCTTATATTTTTGGCAGTATGTGTGATTTTTGCTTTCTTAGGAAAAAAGCTGAATATCCCTACACCATTTTTATTAGGACCAATTGTTGGAACTGCTGTCTTGACCATTTCAGGTTTCAACGGACCGGAACTGCCAACCTTCCTATTAGATCTATCTCAATTCATGATTGGGAGCTACATTGGCTTAATGTTAAAACCAGACAAGCTTGAGAATAAAACAAAAATCCTCTCACTAGCGATTGTTAGCGGGATAGTAATGGTTTTAGGAACATTAGGAATGAGTATGTTTCTTGTCCATTTTTACGATATCACACCTTCCACAAGCTTTTTAAGTTTAACTCCAGGAGGTGCCGATCAAATGGCGATACTGGCACATGAAGTCCAGGCGGACTTATCCATGGTGGCTGGATTTCAATTATTCCGGCTCCTATTTATCTTCTTTGCTGTACCACCATTCCTTAAATGGATTTTTATAAAGAAATTATTAAAAAATACAGAAAAGCCCACCTAGTTAGCAGGTGGGCTTTTCCAATTAAACTCCGCGCTTATTTCCCCATAGCAGGGCATGTAATTGAGGCAGTACTTTGACATTGTTTAGCTGACTGTCTTTGACTACCCGATTGACGAGCCACTCATATTTATTCAGTAGCTTTTGTATAAGTTCTTGGTTATTACCATTCGTGATGTCGTCATTTCCTACCTGCAAATAAAATGGAATGCCTTCGTATCTTTTATGAACCAGTTTCGCATATTCCAGGTCGGCTTCATCGAAAATAACGACTTTTAAACTAACATTATTTTCAAACTGGTTTTCATCTAAATTTATAAAAATTGAATCTAATATTTCAAAATCTGTTTCCATTTTCGAACTTGGAGGTTTTGGCGAGATGGTGAGTTCATCAATCTTTAAGAACCAATCCTGCCATCTGCTTCCCTGCGTTTCAATACCAATATTAATCTGCTTTTCTTTTAACAACTCAATCAGTGAATCTAGATTTTTTAAAAGTGCAGGATTCCCCCCTGAGATGGTAACAAAGGAGAAATTAGAGCCACCGATCGATTTTAATTCTGTCCAAATTTCTTCTGCCGTCATCTGCCTGATATCATCTTTGGCGCTGCCGTCCCAAGTGAAGGCAGAATCACACCAGCTGCAAGAGTAATCGCAGCCGGCTGTTCGAACAAACATCGTAACTTGGCCAACCACCATTCCTTCACCCTGGATCGTGGGGCCAAAAATCTCTAAAACGGGAATTCTCTTCATTCCTCCATCCACTCCCTTCTTGCTTCTGCATAGCTCGTAGGCGTCTCAAAAAGGCGGACAAATTCTACTCTTGCTCCAATGAATCTATCCTTGTTCACTTCTTTCTCTAATGCTTCTTTCATTTTTTCATAAATCCAGACCACAATATTTTCCGCTGTTGTATTCATCGGCGGAAGGGTTTCATTTAAATAACGATGGTCAAGGTGAATTTCTATTTCATTTTTCCATATGTCCTTGATATCGCCAAAATCCATCATTAATCCTCTTTCATCCACAAAACCGGAAATGCCGAATATGACTTTATACGTGTGCCCATGAAGGTTCTTACATTTACCTTCATAACAGTGTAGGTGATGGGACGCGTCAAAAGTAAATTCTTTACTGACTAATACGCGCTTATTATGATATTTGAGCTCCTTGCGTTGAATATCTTCATCTATTTTCTGTAATTTATCGACGATTCTAAATCCGTACATGGTTTAGCTCCTCCCACTTAGAAAGTCATCGAGTCCGCGTTTTCTTAACACACATGCTGGACATTCGCCGCAGCCGTCAGAAATGACACCATTGTAGCAGGTTAGTGTTTTTTCGCGAACAAAGTCAAGTGCATCTAATTCATCCGCTAATCCCCACGTTTCCGCTTTATTTAGCCACATTAACGGGGTATGGATTACAAAATTATCATCCATCGAAAGATTTAAAGTAACATTTAGTGATTTAATAAAAATATCACGGCAATCTGGATAACCGCTGAAATCTGTTTCACAAACTCCTGTCACTAAATGCTTCGCACCAACTTGACGAGCTAACACTCCGGCAAAGGACAGGAATAAAAGGTTTCTTCCAGGAACAAACGTTGAAGGAAGTTCACCCTCTTCTCCGTCTTTAACTTCAATTTCAGACCGTGTTAATGCGTTCGGTGCTAGCTGATTCAATAAAGACATATCTAAAATATGGTGTCTTACACCTAGTTCATTGGCTATATTTTTGGCACATTCAATTTCTAAACTATGCCGTTGATTGTAGTCGAAAGTGACCGCTTCAACCTCTTTAAATTGTTGTAACGCCCAAAATAAACAAGTAGTGCTGTCCTGCCCGCCGCTAAATACGACAATGGCTTTTTCTTCTTTTAACATATTTAAGGAAACTCCTTCCAAAATAGAAAAAGCAGTACCCCAAGATAGAAGTACTGCTTCATCTTAGTTTTTTTAACGAGGGGTGCTAGAACCTCTTTTGTTTTCTGCTTGTATGATACCATAATAAAAGTAAAAGATTAATCTTTTAAATATTGGGATTATTTTTTGTTCATTATTTTTCAATTGACGTTTTGCCGAGAGTCCTTTATCATATGGAGAAGATAATACCCGTACTTACACGGGAGAGGTTCATAGCTGATACCCTCTATAAAAAACTATGGATACATGACTTTATGCCATGTCCATACCGGACATGGCTTTTTGTTTTCTATTCAATTAGTAGTTATAGATTGCTTGAGCTCTCTGGAATAAACATTTTTGACTTGGAGGTTTTTTTATGTCAGGCCGCAGCCACGAAGAAGGATTAAAAGATTTAACACTATTAGGAAATCAAAATACACAATACTCATTTGAATATGCTCCAGAGGTTTTGGAGGCAGTCGATAATCTTCACCCAGAACGTGATTATTTCGTAAAATTTAATTGCCCGGAATTCACCAGTCTGTGCCCGCTTACACATCAGCCGGATTTCGCAACGATGTATATCTCATACATTCCAGATAAAAAAATAGTAGAGAGTAAGTCTTTAAAACTCTATTTATTCAGCTTCAGAAATCATGGTGATTTTCACGAGGATTGCGTTAACATCATCATGAACGATTTAATTAAGCTTTTGGATCCTCGCTATATTGAGGTTTGGGGTAAATTCACGCCACGCGGTGGAATTTCCATTGACCCATGGTGCAACTATGGCAAGCAAGGAACCAAATTCGAAGAAATGGCAACTTTCCGTTTGATGAATCATGACCTTTACCCAGAAAAAGTGGATAATCGTTAATGAAAACTTTTTGCAACAAAAATTAAATAGTCCTGTAAACCTGTAACATTTACCATGTGATACAGTAGTTTAGTAGATACTAGACGAATGTAGAATGAGTTGATTTTATGTTAAATGTTAAAGAGGTTACGGAACAGCTTCGAGCTGAGGGGATTACCGATAGTGAACAGGTTGTCATTCGTTGGATTCTCGATGGAAAATTAAAGGCCAGAAGAACGAAGCACCTTAATCTTGAATACTCTGTAACTCCCGTCGATTTAGCGTCCTTTATTTTGGAAAAAAAGATAGAGAACAAAACGAAGCAGTTTGGAGTCGATTTTCACCAATGGGAAAAAACGTTTCGTGACAATCAAAAATTAAAAGAAGAACTTGAACAGTTAAAAACGACTATTCGCATTGAACAAGCAAAAAATCGGTCCCTAAAAAGAATGCTGCAAGCGGAGTATGCGCTATCCGATACTCCTCCATTAACCCTAACCTCGATATTAGGATTAAATTCTGGGGCAAATAGTGACACTATCAAAAAAGAATACAAGAAACTATTAAAAGCCCTTCATCCCGATCGAGGCGGAGACGAACGACTCTTTAAAGTATTCTATGATCACTACGACAAAGTTAGGGATTCAGCCAAAAGCTGAATCCCCATTTTTATAATACTTGATTTCCTTTTACTCCATTAATAGAATAACTAGCAACGATGTTTGCACTTAATGAATGGGATACGGAGCAGTATTTGTCTTTTGACAATTGGATTGCACGGACTACCTTATCTTCTGGCAGGTCCCCTTCGACTGAATAGTGAATATGAAAATCAGTAAATTTCTTCGGTTCTGTATCGGCACGTGTGCCCTCTACTTCCATGGAAAAACCAGTTAGCTCTACGCGCATTTTTTTCAAAATCATCACGATATCGATTCCTGTACAGCCTGCAAGAGAATAGAGCAGTAGTTCTGTTGGTCGTGGACCGCTATTTTGTCCGCCAATTTCTTGTGCTGCGTCCATTCTTAATTCGTGCCCTGATGGTGTCATACCGGTAAACGCCATATCCCCTGCCCATTTAATCGTTGATTTCATTTCTACCATTCCTTCCTATATGTATTCTTTCTATATTTTACCTTAAAAAAAGGTTTTGAACTCACAATTGAGTCCAAAACCTTCTATTATTACTTCACTAATGACAAGTCAATTAAACCTTTAATATCACTGCTTGGAATATATCCAGCTTCTTTGCTGATATCTGCCATTTCCTGAATTACGTCTTCATTAACAGCTGTTGTGACAGCTAAACGAGAGAATGCTGCGTCTACTTCCTCTTTATTTAATTCTTTACCAGTAAGATCTTTTAAATGCTTCATGACAACTTCTTTACTCTCTTCAGGATTGTCCTGGATAAATTTTACCGCTTTTTTATGAGCATCTATATACTGCTTTGCTAATTCTTTGTTTTTCAAAAAGTCTGCTCTAGCAGCAACGACAGTATTGGTAGATTCCTTACCCCATGCAAATTCATCCCAGTCTAAAAGGAGTTTACCATTTGCTTGGTTTTCAAGTACATATCCCCAAGGCTCTTGTGTTGCAGCTGCATCCACTTGTTTTTGGATGAATAGAGATGCTGTGTCAGCAGGAGCTGCAGCAAATAAATCAACTGTACCGCCGCTTGTTTTCGCTTTTAAATCTGCGTCTTTTAATGCTTTACGTAACATTACATCCTGGGTGCTTCCAATAACCGGAATCGCTACTTTTTTTCCATCTAAATCTTCTAATTTTTCAACTCCGCTGCCTTCTGATGCTACTAGAACTGCTCCGCCATTTACCGCACCTGAGATTAGGTGGTACTCTTTGTTTTTCACATAGAAGTTAAGTAATGGACCAGGACCTACAGTACCAACATCAATTGCTTTAGTGGCCATCGCTTCCATAAATAGTCCGCCATTAGCAACTGTTTTTGTTTCAATTTTCACATCTTTACCGAAAGCTTCTTCAAAATAACCTTTTTCAAGTGCGACGATTGTTGCGATATGAGTTAGATTTGGAAAATATCCAATCTTAACTGTTTTCGCCTCTCCACCATTGCCATCGCCTTCGCCTTCACCTTCGTTGGATGATTGGGCACAACCGCTTAAAAGTCCAATAAATAAGATCGTGATAAATAGATAAAGCATAGATTTTTTCAACATTTTTTCTCTCCTAGCTATTTTTTTATTAAGCTCTCTTTCGAATACCCCATTTTATTTCTACATTGCATTCAAGTCTTGAAAAAACAACATTATCGACAATTGTCCCGATAATCGCAATGATAATCATGACAGAAATAACTAAATCCATTTGACCGAGTGAACGGCCCATTTCAAGCAATTGCCCAAGTCCGCCGCCCCCACCGAGTAGTTCACCCGCCATTAAGGCGCGCCATGAGAATGCCCAAGCAATCCGCAGACCTGAAATAATTTGCGGAACAGATGCTGGCAGGATAACAGTCCTTAAGAAATGAATACCACTTGAACCATAAACCTTTGCAACACGCTGATAAAGCTGAGGTACATTCTTAAATCCGCTTGTTGCGTTAACCGTCATGGTCCACGTTGCACCAATTGTAACAATAAAAAGAATAGAAAAGTCATTTAAACCAAACCAAATGATTGCTAATGGGAACCAAACAATACTTGGAATTGATTGAAGAGCAGTTACGACAAAACCAAGTGTGTCTTCAACCAGTTTATATCGCCAAATGAAGTACCCTAATATTAATCCCACAATGATTGCAATCGTAAACCCAAGTAGGATACGCCCCATACTTTTACCTATTGCCAGCGTAATTTGTCCACTCATTAAGCCGTTGAAAAGTGTTTCCAATACCTGACTCAGGCTGGGAAACATAAAATCTGGAAGGCTGGAAAATCTAGATGTGACTTCCCATATCACCGCTATCACCGCGATGAAGATGATCCGTCTTAAAGCTGTAGTCATCACCCATTTCCTCCTTCAATACTTTCTCGATTTCTTCCTGTAAAATAGTCAGAATTTTTTGTTCCGTATTTAATGTTACACTGTCTGGTGTAACTCCATCCTTCATTGTAGGAACAGGAATAATCTCTTTGATCCTTCCGGGACGTGTTGCAAAAACCACCACTTCTTCTGAAAGAAGAACTGCTTCCCTAATATTGTGAGTGATAAAGAAGATGGTAACTTTTGTCTTCCTCCAGATATCTAGTAGCTCTTTATGCAGTACCATTCTCGTTTGTTCATCTAGTGCTGAAAAAGGCTCATCCATTAACAGGATGTCAGGCTCCATGACTAACGCTCTAGCGATGGAAACCCTTTGCTTCATGCCGCCCGATAATTCGTGAGGATAGGAATTCACATACTTACTTAGGTGAACCATTTTTAATACATCAAGAGCCTTCGCTTTTGCCTCTTCTTTTGGCATCTTTTTAAGGTTTAGGCCATAGGTTACATTTTCTAAGACAGTCAGCCAAGGAAACAACCCTGCTTCCTGGAAAACTACGACTCTTTCTGGACCTGGTTTCGATACTAACTCTCCATCAACACGGATTTCGCCGCTATCGGCTTTATCAAGCCCTGCGACCAGGTAAAGCAAAGTAGACTTCCCACATCCTGATGGACCAACGATTGAAACAAAGCTTCCTTTTTTAACATTCAAATTTATTCCATCAAGTACTTTTACGTTTTCTTTTCTATCATTTACAAAACTCTTTTGAATCTTTTCTATCGTTAAATACATCTATATTTCACCTCTTTTTAAATCCCCAGTAAATCTATTGGTTTTATTATATTACATACAATAGTTAAGTCAACTATTATTCTCTCATTCTGTAATCTTTTCTATTCATTTTTTACTATTTTTTATATTAACTGAATTTTCTTTAAATATTTTTCTACAAAGGTCCCACAACCCTAATGGATTCCCGTCGTTATTTGCTAGAACGTTGCTATTTCTAATAGAATCTGGTGATTCATGTAGACAAGTTTATTATAGTCTTGGCAGGAGAAACACCCCTCTACCTCAAACTATTAAAGTAGACGAAAAAGCTAGTCTAAGAATTAAGTTGAAAGGTGGTCATAGCTATGAGCCAAGATATTACCCTACAACAAATTGCTGAAGGAGTACCAAAGACACTTTTAAATGCAACCGATAGAGACATTGAGGGCTTCCAAAGAATTATCGAAGAAACCATCAAACTAAGAGAAGCGCATAGAAACCTGCAAAAAATGGTAAAAAGCTTTTCAACTTCCACGATTCAGCGAACGTAAAAATTATATAAAAAAAAGACCCATCTTTTCAAATGGGTGGGTCTAAAATTACCTTTTCAGGAATACATATGAACTTAATAGAATCTATTACTTTTGTAAGGAAGGAACAGTCTGTAAGGTCTCACTATCAATTTTTGTAAGTGATGAATAAAGGTTAAAAGATCTTCTTGAAATAAGGTAGATGTAAACCGGCCCTGACTTGCAGTTAACCTTCTATAGTCATTAAGCAGTCTATCAAGTTCCTGACTGCATACTATGGTTTCTTCACAAGAAAGTCCTTTTTCCATTCCTATTTCTATCATTTCAGCCCTTTTATCATTGATTGCTTCTTCTAAATCTACTATCCTCATAACAAAAACACACCTCTAAACAATATTAATTATCTAGTTGCTTTTATATGTTAGTCATGAAAAGTATTATAGCATGTATTTGAATCTATTAAATCGTTTCGCTAAAACAAGTTAAATTATGACAAAACTAGACGATGTTTAAAATTTCTGAATATTTAATTCAAAAAAAGAGACAGGATTTCTGTCTCTTTTCAGATATTAAGCATGAAAATTTGTGCCATCTGTTGTAGCTTGGACGATTCCTGCACGAATAACGAAATCACCAAAGTGTTCGTCTTGTTCGCGTTCTTTCGCATAACGGGAAAGAATGACACGAAGTTCGCTCAAAATCTCTTCCTCACCGATATTTTCCCGGTACATTTTATTGAGTCGGCTGCCATCGTATGCTGCTCCAAGATACATATTATACTTACCAACTGCCTTACCCATAAATGCTATTTCACCCAGCCCAGGGCGTGCACAGCCGTTTGGACATCCGGTCATCCGAATGGTTATTTCTTTATCCCTAAGACCATTTTCATCTAAAATCTCTTCAATTTTATCAATTAGTTTTGGTAAATAGCGTTCTGCCTCGGCCATAGCTAAACCACAGGTTGGCAGTGCCACACACGCCATGGAACTACGGCGCAGTGCAGAATAATGGCTGCCATCGGTCAAGCCATATTCTTCTATTAATTCACTAATCTTCTTCTTTTTCTGGCTTGAAACATTCGAAATGATTACGTTTTGATTTGCTGTTATACGGAATTCACCTTTATGGACTTTTGCAATTTCTCTCAAGGCGGTCTTCAACTTATAACCATCAAAATCCGCTACACGCCCGTTTTGGATATAAAGAGTATAATGCCATTTACCTTGGACGCCTTTTACCCAGCCATAACGGTCCCCATTATCTTCAAAATGGTACTGTCTTGCTTCCCCAAGGCTCCAGCCTAGGCGATCTTCTAATTCTTCCTTGACGGTTTCTAACCCTAACCGGTCAACGGTGTACTTAAATCGGGCATTTTTACGCTCTGAACGGTTACCATAGTCGCGTTGGATCGTAATAATCTTTTCTGCGACATCCTGAATTTGATCTGGAGTACAGAAACCGATTACTTTGGCAAGTTGCGGGTAGGTCTCCTTATCACCATGAGAACTGCCCATACCTCCTCCAATTGCCACATTAAAACCGACAAGCTTATCATTTTCGACAATTGCAATCAATCCTAGGTCCTGTGAAAAGACATCAATATCATTTGAAGGCGGAACTGCAATACCAATTTTAAATTTACGTGGTAAATATAGCGGTCCATACATCGGTTCAACATCTTCTACTTCCGGCGACCCAGCAACTTTCTCTTCATCAAGCCAAACTTCATGATACGCTCTAGTACGCGGCAATAAGTAATTGCTCAAATGTTTCGCCCATTCATATACTTCCATATGAATCTCTGATTGATATGGGTTTGAACTGCACAAGACGTTACGATTTACATCGCCGCACGCAGCTATTGTATCCAATAGCGTAGCATGAATTTCCTGGATTGTATTTTTCATATTCCATTTCAAAATACCATGCATTTGAAACGTTTGACGAGTGGTCAGTTTTAACGTTCCATTGCCATTTTTGTCAGCTAACTCATCCATAACAAGCCATTGCGAAGGTGTTGTCACGCCCCCAGGCAAGCGGACACGGAGCATGAATTGGTATGCTGGCTCAAGTTTTTGCTTTTGTCGCTCGTTACGTAGATCACGGTCGTCCTGCAGGTAGCTGCCATGGTGCTTCATTAGGCGGTTATCATCGTCTGGAATTCCTGAACTGATTCGGTCCTGCATTACTTCTTTCAGTGTTCCGCGTAAATAGTTACTTTCTCTTTTTATTCGCTCTACATCACTTGGCGCGCCTTCAGGTGCCGTTAAATTTTGCTTCACCATTTTAAGAAAAGTCTCCTTCCACTACTGTATCAATATACATCGCGCTGGTATCGTTTTTGTTGCTGCATATCTGCTAAGTAGGCTTCTGCCTCTTCTCGGCCCAAGCTTCCTTCTTTTTCAATTATTTCAATAAGTGTTTGATGGACGTCATGTGCCATATGTTTTTCGTCACCGCAAATGTAAATGTGAGCACCTTCTTGAAGCCACTGGAACAATTCTTTGCTTTGCTCAAGCATGCGGTGTTGAACATAAACTTTTTCAGCTGTGTCCCTTGAAAAAGCAACATCCATTCTAGTTAGTACACCGTCTTTCAACCATTTTTGCCATTCTGTCTGATAAAGGAAATCCGTTACGAAATGCTGGTCTCCAAAGAACATCCAAGACTTACCTGCGGCCCCTGTTTCCTCGCGCTCTTGCATAAAGGAGCGGAATGGTGCTACACCTGTACCTGGACCTACCATAATAATTGGCGTCTCAGGATTCGCTGGGAGCTTAAAGTTTTCGTTTTGTTGAATGTAGATTGGTACCGTGTCTCCTGGCTGTAATCGTTCTGCTGTAAAAATAGAGCAAACACCTTTACGGTCACGACCGTGCGCGTTGTAACGGACAGCACCTATTGTTAAATGAACTTCATCTGGATTTGCATTTAAGCTGCTTGCAATCGAGTAAAGTCGTGCAGGCATTTTTCTAAGAATCGAAACAAACTCTTGAGGAGAGCTATTAACCGGCCCAAAGTTGCGAACCACATCAAGCAAATCATGTCCTTCAAGATAGGATTTTACTTTATCACTATCATTTAGAAGCTCCAGTAATTCGCTGTTTGCAGTAAGTTCTGCTGCTTTTTGAAGAAGCGGTTTTGTTAATGTTGTAATCTCATAATAGGTTTTTAGCGCATCTTTTAAAGAAAGAACTTCGCCTTGTTTATTAATGGTTACACTTTCTTCTGGGTTCCATTTCAATTCTTCAAGTAGCAGTTCAACCAGTTCAGGATCATTTTCTGGATAGATTCCAAGACTATCCCCTGGTTGGAAGTTAAGCCCAGACCCTTCAAGCGATAATTCCAGATGTCGTGTTTCTTTATTCGATCCGCGACCGTTTAAATTGAGATTATCCAGAACTTCTGCTCTAAACGGATTGGTTCTAGAATAGGTTGATTCTACAGTTTGCGTTGCTGCTGCCTGAGTTAGTGCAGGAATTCCACCCTTTGCTTCACCTAGGCTGCCGATGATTCCTTCAAGCCATTCTGCTGCTGGTTCATCATAATCCAGATCACAGTCGAAACGTGGGTAAAGTCGGGTACCACCTAGCTCCTCCAAACGAGCATCAAATTGTTTGCCTGTTTGACAGAAGAATTCATATGAGCTATCTCCAAGCGATAAGACTGAAAAGTTTAAGTCCTCAAGCTTCGGAGCCCGCTTGCCATGTAAAAACTCATGGAATGTTAGGGCATTATCCGGTGGATCGCCTTCTCCGTGCGTACTTACGATAATAAGTAGATTTTTTACTTTCTTAATATTGTTTGGCTTAAAATCACTCATGGCTGAAACAGTTACTTGGAACCCTTTCCCCTCAAGTGTTGTGCTAGCCTTTTTTGCTAAGCCTCGCGCATTACCTGTTTGTGAACCGTAAAGTATGGTCACTTCTTTTGAAGCTGTCCCCTCAGTGCTTCCTTGCTGGCCAGGTACTCCTAGGATAGAAGCCAATGGCGCAGAGGCTGCTCCTGCAAGATACCCACTCAACCACACTTTTTGAGATTCAGTAAAAGTAGGTAAAAGACGATTAAGGAGTTCCGCCTGCTCCTGATTAAACGGACTGTTCATTACCTGAAGTTGCAACGTTATCCACCTCACTATGGAATATAAACTTTATCATACAGTATTTTTAGAGGCTGTAAGATTATAAATTTGTTAATTTAATGACACAGATTTCTATTGTAATATTTTGTACTGATTGATTCCGCACAATTTTACGTATTCACTACTCACCAAATGCACGTTGAATTACGATATCTTCGATTACGGTATGGTTGCTTAAAGCTTGTGTACAAAGGATTCTTTGACCTTCTTTTTGGCGTGATCGAACGATTTTGTTTATTTCTGCAAACAGGAGACCGGTAAATAGCATATAAGGAACGACGATTACTCGGCCCTTAGCTCCTTCCGATATGGTTTCCAACCCCTCACTTAACTTTGGTTCAGTCGCTGCTAAATAGCAAACGGACACCCTTTCAGGGCCAAGCCTCTCCCCGATACCATCGGCAATCTTAGCAAAGTTTACGTGAACATCCGGGTCACTGCTGCCCACACCAACAATCAATAACCTATCTGCGGGACCCACTTCTCCTGCGGAATCTTTTATTAGCTCAGCGACACCATCCAAAATAACCTCCTGGACGCCAAACGGATTCTTTATTTTTACCGGAATAGTAGGATATTTTGCCATCAAGGGTGACAAGGCCGATGGAATATCCCGTTTTATGTGTCCCGCTGCCAAAAGAAACAGAGGAACGACATCGATTTCCGTTGCACCTTGTTCAACACATTTTTCAAAGCCTTCTTCAATCAGCGGCTCTGTCAACTCCAGGAAACTAAGTTCCTGAATCGGTACATCCATTCGCCCCTTAACCTTGTTAATAAAGGCTCTAATTTCGACCGCACCTTTTTTTGAGCGAGTACCGTGGCCGATATAAAGAATTGCTTTCATACAATGTGCTCCCTTCTGTTGTTACCGGTTTGCTACTGGAATATTAGGTACAATTTCTTCTTGAAACCAATTCAATTTTTTGTGCAATGTCACAACCTCACCAATCACAATCATACTTGGATTGGTAATTTGCTCTCTTTCCACCACTTCTTCAATATTCTCAAGTGTTCCTACCACGATCCTCTGATCACTTAATGTACCCCAATGAATCAGAGCAATCGGAGTCTGTGGTGATTTACCGTTTACGATTAAGTGTTTGGTTATCATCGGAAGATGTGATACGCCCATATACACACAGATTGTATCGACACCCTTTGCCAAATGGGCCCACTGGTGTTCGGCACAGACATCACCAGCCTGATGACCGGTAATAAATGCGAAGCTTTTACTTAAGGAACGATGGGTAACAGGAATTCCTGCATATGCAGAAGCAGCGATTCCAGCTGTAATACCTGGAACAATTTCAAATGGAACATTATGCTTCTGACATTCCTCCGCTTCTTCACCGCCACGTCCGAAAACAAAAGGGTCTCCTCCTTTTAAGCGAACAACCTGGTACCCCTTTTTGGCGTATTTCACCAAGAAATGATTAATGGTTTCCTGTTTCATTGTATGATAATGTGGAAGCTTGCCGCAATAGACAAGTTGTGCTCCCTCTTTCGCATTCTCCAAAAGTTCAGGATTTACCAGCCGATCATAGAGGATGACATCAGCTTGCTTGAGGCAGCGCAATCCCTTTACTGTAATTAAATCTGGATCTCCAGGACCCGCACCTACTAAATAAACCTTGCCAACCATTGATCAACCATCCTTTCTTATTAACTCATGTTAGAGAATGTTCTTTTCTTGGAGGTAACTTAATATTTGATTCACTGCCTCTTCCACTGTTAAAAGGTCAGAACGGACTGTAATTTCTGGAAACTCTGGTGCTTCATAAGGCGAATCAATCCCAGTGAAATCTTTTATTTCCCCGCGTCGAGCCTTTGCATATAACTGCTTAGGATCACGCTTTTCACACTCATCAATAGGACAGTCTACAAAAACCTCAATAAACTCGCCTTCTTCAAAAATAGCTCGTACCTGGTCGCGATCGGAACGGAATGGCGAGATAAATGCCGTCGTAACAACAGCACCGCTATCTACAAACAATTTTGCGACTTCGCCAATTCTTCTGATATTCTCTGTCCGGTCATGGTCAGAAAAACCGAGATCCTTGTTTAAACCGTGGCGGATATTATCACCATCGAGAACATATTCATTAATACCCTGACGGTACAAAGCGCTTGATACGGCGTTTGCAATCGTCGATTTACCAGAACCAGAAAGGCCAGTAAACCATAGTACACAGCTTCCATGACCATTTTGAGCATGACGGTCGGATTTTGAAACGGTACTAGCATGCCAAGTGATATTTGTTGCTTTTGTCATGATTTCTCCTCCTTAGACCGTCGCCTTTTCTTCTTTCATTCCTTCAATCAACACTTCAACAACCTCTTTACGGCTGAATGTGGATGGAGGAAGCTGTCCTGCACGAAGCAATTCTCTGACTTTTGTTCCAGAAAGAATCACTCTGTCTTCATTGCTATGCGGGCAAGTTTTATCAGAAGCCATTCCTTCACACTTTGTGCAATAGAAGCTATGTTCAAAGAATAATGGTTTAATGCCAAGCTCCCCTTCAGGGAATTCACTAAAAATTAATTGAGCATCGTACGTACCATAATAATTACCTACACCTGCATGGTCACGGCCAACAATAAAATGAGTGCAGCCAAAGTTTTTACGAGCAATTGCATGGAAGATCGCTTCTCTTGGGCCAGCATATCTCATCGCTGCTGGATATACACCAAGCTGTACACGTTCTGCCGGGTAGTAATTTTCAAGAAGGACACGATAGCTTTTTAGACGAACATCAGCTGGGATATCGTCAGACTTTGTTTCCCCGACAAGCGGGTTTACGAAAAGTCCATCAACTGTTTCGAGTGCTGCTTTTTGAATGTACTCATGTGCGCGGTGAATTGGATTTCTTGTTTGGAAGCCTACAACTGTTTTCCAGCCTTTTGCTTCAAACAATGCACGTGTTTCCTTTGGCTCAAACCAGACATCACTGAAAACACCTTTTTCTGGTTTTTTAACAAGTGTGATATCCCCAGCCACATAGACAGGGCCTCTTTCATACAGACGCTTTACACCAGGATGAGCTGTTTCAAGCGTTCTATATACCTCAACCGCTTCTTTGTCTAGATTCGGTTCATACCATTCTGAAACGGTAATAACTCCATATACTTCTTTATTGTATACAAGCTTGATTTTCTCCCCTACCTCAAGTGTTGCTGCTGTTTCATAGGAAACAGGAAGTGTAACAGGAATTGACCAAATCGTATTGTCTGCAAGGCGCATGTTCTCCACGACATTTTCATAATCGGCTTTCCCAAGGAAACCGGTTAAGGGACTAAATAACCCAACACCGATTAACTCAAGGTCACTTAAGGCAATGGCGTCGATTTCTAGTTCTTTTACAATGGATGTTACATCATAGTTTGGATCAAATGCTTGGATAAGTTTACCTCCATGAGGTGCTGGTAAAAATGACAACAGAATCAAACCTTTCTTCATTTAATTTACGTTTTTTTTAAAATCCTCTAAATTAGAGATTTATATCAGCGATAAAGAATTTATCGGTGAAATCAAAATGTTTTAGCGAAACTCTATCAAACTACTTTTCTACTGCTTCAGTAACTGGCTGATTTGACTTTTTCATCAAAAACGACACTCCGAATACAGAGATTAAAACGCCTGCCATCGCAACTATTGGATAAAAGTTATGCTCGATTAGCAACTGGATCAGTGTGTAGGAAAGCACCATGGACAGTACAGGTGACACAATCCAAACCGTAAGAAGCTGCACCACTATACCCTTTTTTAGGACAGATTTGCCATGCTTGGCAAAGCCGATGCCGATAATTGACGATGTCGTGATTTGTGTCAGTGGAACAGGAATCCCAAAAACCGAGGCTACAGTAACAATTGCTGCTCCTGTTCCAGAAATAACACAGCCTTCTTCCAGCCGAAGCGTGGTAATTTTTTTACCATTCGTTTCAAGAACACGCTGTCCTAACAGAATGGCACCAGCTGCGACAAAAAGCCCGCCCCAGAAAATCCCAGAACTTGTCGACATAATGTCAGCCCCGACTAGCGGTCCCACAGCGTTGGCGACATTGTTCATCCCCGCTGAGAAAGCTTCAAATAACCCCATACATACGACAAGTACGGATAGGATAGGAATGGCTTTCGGCGCCTCCATCCAGCGTTTCAATGTTTTGATTTTTAATAGATTCGCAGCTAGGATGGCAATCACGAATGCTGCAAAAGGAGTAAGCAGCCAGAAGACCATAATCATTGCTAAGTTACTAACAAATACGGATTGATAAACGATTCCGGCACCTACCACCGATCCAACTGCTACTTCACTCGTCGACAGTGGGATTCCGAATATATTAGCCAAAAACAACGATAGTGCTGCTGAAGCTAATACGATAAGAGCGATAGGTACGGTAAAAGTGCTGTTTGGAACAATTCCGCTGCCAATGGTTTTTACCACTTCGCCACCGCCTAGCCATGCCCCAAAGAATACGGTAACACCGCACATTAACAATGCCAATCTCTTCTTTACTACCCCTGCTCCATAAGATATCCCCATTGAAGCAGCTGCACCGCTAGCTCCAATATTGACTGCAAAAAACAAACCAATTATTACTGCTATAACTGTGAGCAATCTAAAAGCCCCCTTTTAGGATGTGTGTAAGCCACACTCCGTCTTGCCGCTTCCCGACCAGCGTCCTGCACGTGAATCACCATCTGCACTAACAGGCTGTGTACAAGGAAAACAGCCGATACTAGGGTAATTTTGATCATGCAAGGTATTGTAAGGGAGGTCTTTTTCCTTGATATAGGCCCAAACTTCGTCCCATGTCCAGTGAATGAGCGGACAGATTTTAATGTTCTGAAACTTATCATCTTTATTTAAAAATTGAGTGTTTGCTCTTGTTGGTGATTGTTCCCTTCGAAGCCCTGAGATCCAAGCTTGTTTCGCCGTCAGCGTCTCCCTTAATGGAATGACTTTACGGATATTACAGCATTGGTTAGGCTCCCTCTTCCATAGTGCTGACCCATATTGCTCGCGTTGCTCATCTAATGTCAGCTTTGGCAGTTTTCGCTCTATATTTAATGAAGGGAAACGCTCTTCGATTTTGTTAATAACCTCATATGTTTCCGGAAAGTGTAAGCCTGTATCTAGGAAAACGATATGCGCGTCTGGCTTAACCTGCTGGATGAGATCGATTAATACGATTGCCTCTGCACCAAAACTGGATGCATAGACAATTTGGTCTTCTGCATAAGAGTTGTATGCCCACTCCAATACCGATTTTGCTCCTTTTGTTTTATCCTCAATAGAGAATTGATCGGATATTTCACTCCAGTTTTCATATGTTACCGTTGTAGCCATTCCTATAAACCTCCTCTGTTTATCAAAAAAGCCTTCCCAAAAAGGAAAGGCATCTCACGATTGTTTAACGCCTTATCTCCCAAAATGAAGACCATTTTGCTGGAATTAGCACCTTGCACAGCAGGTTGCCGGGCTTCATAGGACCAGTCCCTCAGCCTCTCTTGATAAGTATTTGTAATTGATGAAATTAATCCTACCATACCAATAGGTTTTATGTAAATGAAAAAATATAAAATTTAGAAAAATTAATTTGTCTCTATTTTAGCCCAATAAAAAATTAAGCGTCCTAGACGGATATTTCGTCCAGAACGCTCACGTTACGTAGTAATATTTTCAGGCTGACTTACTTTCCATTTTTCTAATTGAGTTAAACCTCGTTGTTCGTTTAGTTGTTTTTTAGCTATCTCTATACCTTCTCCTATATCATTGACGACACCGAACAGGTAATAGCGGATGCCGGTGTTAAAAAGCACTTGATTGTAAAATAGCTGTAATGATTTGGATTGTTCCCCACTGAGAATCGCCAGCGTAATGTCAGACTGTTCTTGTGCAGACAGCTTGGTATCCTTATCTAACTCTTGCACCAACAGCCCATTTCCTCTGGTTTGACAATCGATGATTCGATTTTATTGTCTGTAATTTTATAAATAAAGCTGTTGCGGTGAACAGGCAAATCCTCAGAACCTTCCATTCCTTGAACCACATAAACATTTTTAAAGGAAAGCTCTTTAAAAATAGGGGCAATTTTGTTAATCGCTGTCCGATGATAAGCACCCATCATAAGTGATTCTGCATTCGCTAAATTTAATAACTTCTCTACTGTATTAAAAAGAGTTCTTACCCCCAGCTCTTTGCGAATCCCCCTCAGCTTTCCTAAACTAGGGCAATATTCCTCTGTGTTTGCAAATGCAATTCCTGCTTCTTGAATTGTTTTCACCAATCTTTGTGGCGGTTGAGAAACATTTAGACCTAAATGTATAAGTATATCCTTAAGCGCTATTCCATATTTCGGCGGCAGTGAATCGCTGCCATGTAAAAACACTGGAAACCCGTATTCAGCCATCAAAATGGCTGTTGGTATACTTCCTGTAAAAGAATTCCTTCCATTATACGGACTGGCCAGATCAATAATTGACTGGTTTGACGGCTCTAGTTTATTACTAACATCCTGATAGGCATGCACAAATGCGAGCAATTCCTCCGGCGATTCCGTTTTCAAGCGGAGCGCAATCAGATATGCTGCAATTTGCGCATCTGTTGCCTTGCCGCTAATAATCGTTTGAGCGACTTCTTTTGTTT
Organism: Neobacillus canaveralius; assembly: GCF_047237705.1. Taxonomy (NCBI): domain Bacteria; kingdom Bacillati; phylum Bacillota; class Bacilli; order Caryophanales; family Bacillaceae; genus Neobacillus; species Neobacillus canaveralius. The sequence goes on from NZ_JBDFLL010000001.1 coordinate 3,624,525, forward strand.
GTTGATAATCTAAGTCTTTGGACCCTCTTTTTCCTCTTGCGACCTCTTTAAGCCATTGTTGCATAGCTTTCCGCCTTCCCCTCTTCCTCTAGTAAACTTATTTTATCACGGAAGGTGACAACTTCTCCAACAACGATCATAGCAGGATTTTGAATACCTTCTTTTTCAACCACACCGACAATTGAGCTAAGTGTCCCTGTAACCGTTCGCTGCGCTAACGTTGTTCCTTGCTGAATGACCGCAACAGGGGTATTTTCCTTTTTTCCATGCTTCAGTAATTCCTCGCAAATATAAGGTAGATTTGTGATCCCCATATAAATCGCCAGCGTATCAACTGCAGTTGCGAGACTTTTCCAATTAATATCGGTTGGTTTCCCCGTCGACTTATGCCCCGTGACGATAGCAAAAGAACTGCTTAATTCTCGGTGTGTAATTGGAATTCCAGCATAGACAGGGGCGGCTATACCTGCTGTTATACCTGGAACTACTTCCACTTGAAGCCCCTTTGCCACCAAGGCTTCCACCTCCTCCGCTCCGCGTCCAAATACGAAAGGATCACCGCCTTTTAATCGCACAACGTTTTTCCCTTGTTTGGTGTACTTCACTAACAGATGGTTGATTGTTTCTTGCTGTAATGTATGATAATTTGGTTGTTTCCCACAATAAATAAGCTGGCAATTCGTTTTTGCTTCCTTTAACAGTTCCGGATTAACCAAACGGTCATATAGAATAACTTCTGCATTCTGGATACATCTTAATGCCTTTACCGTTATTAATTCCGGGTCACCCGGACCTGCTCCAACAATATACGCTTTTCCCATAACCATCGCTCCTTCTTATCGCTGTGTACTCGATACTGCTGCTTTTGTTCTGGGCATTTCCAAAACCATTCTCGATTCTTGTTTCCCGTGTGTATAATAAAGTGCGAATCCGGTAAAAAGAGCCCCACTGACTAAATTCCCAATTAGCACAGGTATTTGATTCCACAGCCACCAATCAGCTATGCTAATATCTGCGCCAAGAATCATGCCTGCTGGGATGACAAACATATTGACCACTCCGTGCTCAAAGCCTTGGGCAAAGAAAATTACTATTGGCAGCCACATTGCCGCAATTTTTCCAATTACGGACTTTGTCGTCATTGCCATTACAACACCAAGTGTCACCATCCAATTACAGAGCATCGCTTTTACAAATACGACGAGCAACCCTTCTGAACCGAGACTTTTGTACCCCAGCGTTTTCGTTTCTGCCACTGCAAGGATTTTTGCTGCAACTGCATGATTGGTGACCTGACCGAGCTGTGTAACTGCTACTATATATAAAATGGCGTAAAAAACAGCTCCAATTACATGACCAACAATGACCCAAAACCAATTCTTTAACATCTCGGTTCCTGTTGCTTTTTTCGCCATTACTGCAACGGGAATGAGAGCAAAACTTCCGGTAACTAATTCCAATCCAAGGAGAATAATAATGACAAATGCAGCAGGAAAAAGTAATGCCCCGACAATCCCTAGTCCTGTTTGGATCTCAGCTGTAAAAGCCAATGTTGTGCCAAATCCGAGCAACGCTCCACTTAGTGCACCCCTGATGAGCAGATCTTTAACAGGTAATTTCGCCTTTACTTTTCCTGCTTGAATCATACTTTCCACTACTTGATTTGGACTTATTATCGACATCTTTTCACCTCCTCATTTTAATGGGTCTGTTTCCTCATCGTTCACTTTGGACTTTTCTTGGTGACCCTAACCCTTCTCTCTCTTTTGGTTCAGTCGCTATGAACCTCTTATAGTTACCCAAACCGCAAGCTCTCTTCGATTTCGGTCACTATAAACCTCCTATAGTTACCCAAACCACTACCTCTCCTCGAATTCGGTCACTATAAACCTCCTATAGTTAACCAAACCACTACCTCTCCTCGAATTCGGTCACTATAAACCTCCTATAGTTACCCAAACCACTATCTCTCCTCGATTTCGGTCACTATAAACCTCTTATAGTGACCGAAACCACAATTTCCACGCTTACACAGTCACTATAAACCTCTTATAGTGACCGAATCCACAATTTCCACGCTTACACGGTCACTATAAACCTCTTATAGTGACCGAAACCACAATTTCCACGCTTACACGGTCACTATAAACCTCTTATAGTGACCGAATCCACAACTTCCACGCTTACACGGTCACTATAAACCTCTTATAGTGACCGAAACCACAATCTCCACGCTTACCCGGTCACTATGAACCTATCGAAAGAGGAACCTACATCCCCTTCTATTCTCTGATTAAGACAAATACTTGACCATCCTTAACCTCCACTGGATATGTCTGAACGCACCCTACATCCGGTGACTGAACCTTGCCGTCTTTAACGCTTATTTTCCAATCGTGCATAGGGCAAAATACATATTCACCACTGAGTATTCCTTCCGCGAGAACGCCGCCTTTATGGGGACAACGGTTCTCAATGGCTCGTATATCGCCATTTTCTGTTTTAAAAACGGCGATTTCCTTATTGCCGACGATGACTGTTTTTCCCAACTTTTGTGGTAATTCCGCTACTTCCCCGATGAAGACGCTGCGTAATGTTTTTTCCATAAGATCCACTCCACTCCCCATTATTTCGTTTCTACTGGTACCTTTACATTTTGATATAAGTCTCTTAAAAGGTTCTTATTATTAATCGCTTCTTTCCATGGATCTTTAACCACAGACAGTGCCTCATCAATTCGATTATTGTATTCCTTCACCATTAATTCATCAGAGAGTACCTCTCTAATATGGTCTATTCCTAAGCGCTCCACCCATGCTGAAGTCCTTTCCAGGTATTTAGCACTTTCACGATAATATTGAAGGAATGCACCAATCATCTCGACCAACTCATCACCTGATTTGAACTTAAACAACAAATCCGCTTCACGCAGATGAGTCCCGCCATTGCCGCCGACATACATTTCCCAAGCACCTTCCACACCGACAACTCCGACATCTTTAATTCCGCTTTCTGCACAGTTACGCGGACAAGCTGACACTGCCATTTTCAATTTATGAGGAGTGTTTAAGCCTTCGAACTTCCTTTCTAGTCGAATTCCCATTCCAATAGAATCCTGTGTTCCAAATCGGCAGAAACTTTCACCTACACAGGTTTTTACTGTGCGAAGTCCTTTAGAATAAGCAGACCCAGATGGCATATCAAGCTCTGCCCAAATCTTTGGCAGGTCTTCTTTATAGACACCTAGTAAATCGATTCGTTGTCCGCCCGTAACCTTTATCATGCCAACTTTATATTTATCGGCAACATCGGCAATTTTTCGTAAGTCATCAGAGGTTGTAACGCCGCCATACATTCTAGGAACAACGGAGTAGGTACCGTCCTTTTGGATATTCGCATGCATTCTTTCATTGACATATCTGGCTTCGTGCTCGTCTTGATATTTTAGTGGATTAATCATTCCTAAGTAATAATTTAGAGCCGGTTTACATTTTGAACATCCATCTGACTCCCACTCCAGCACGTTCATTACCTCGCGAATATGAGTGAGACCCTTTTCACGAATTTCGGCAATTACTTCATCTCTTGATAATGTGGTACAGCCGCAGATTGCTTCCTTTTGGTCCGTCTGGTATTGGTCACCAAGTGTACAAGAGAGTAAATCTGAGACAAGTGACCTGCAACCCCCACATGAACGGGAAGCGTTCGTACACCCTTTCACCTGATCAACCGTCGTTAATCCATTTGCTTTTATTGCCTCTACAATACTTCCTTTGGTGACACCATTACAGCCGCAAATAATCTCTTCATTAGACATGTTTGCTACTAAATCAACCTCAGAATTAGCACTTTGAGATGACTCTAAATACTCCTCAATCAGTGCCCCTTTTTTGATAAAATCGAATAACTTATTTCCATCCTTTGTATCACCAAACAGGACAGCACCTGCAATTTTTCCGTTTTCAATGAGTACTTTCTTATAAGTACCATTCCAATCGTCGTACATTTTATATACTTTGGTACTCTCATCTTCATTGATTTTTCCTGCAGAGAAAACATCGACACCAGACACTTTTAATTGGGTTGATAATACCGAACCTTGGTAGCCTTTATCTTGTATCCCGCAGAGTCTTTTCGCTAATACTTGTCCTTGCTGATATAGCGGCGCAACTAATCCGTAGGCAATTCCGCGGTGCTCGGCACATTCCCCTACCGCAAACACATTTGGAATATCTGTCTCTAAATAATCATTCACAAGGATACCTCGGTTAACAGGTATACCCGCTTCTTGTGCCAACGCGACATTCGGTTTAATCCCAACCGCCATCACGACCAAATCTGCTTTAATTCTGCTGCCATCCGAAAACTTTAATCCTGTGACATGTTTTCTGCCGGTAATTTCTGCAGTATTTTTTTGTAAAATAAAATTCATTCCCTGTTTTTCTAGTTCTGTTTGTAGCAATTTACCTGCCGTTTTATCTAACTGACGCTCCATTAAATAATCGAAAATATGAATGACATCTACCTCCATTCCGAGGTTAAGAAGGCCCCTTGCTGCTTCCAATCCAAGTAAGCCTCCGCCGATGACCGCTGCTTTTTTGTATGTTTTTGAATATTCAATCATCTCTTCGCAGTCTTTAATATTACGAAACGCCTTTACCCCTTCCTTATCTGCCCCTGGTAATGGAAGCATGAATGGGTTAGAGCCTGTGGCAATGATCAACTGATCATAGGACTCAATTCGCCCTTTATCGGTACTCACAGTTTGGTTTGTTGTATTAACGGATGTTACCGTCTCTCCAGGATAAAAACGGATCTTGTTATCTTCGTACCATTCCCAGTCATTTAAGGTAATGTCACTTACTGAAGTACCACCCTGCAGGACCTTTGATAACTGAATTCGATTATAATTTGGATAGGGCTCAGTGCCAAAAATAGTAACTTCAAATCCCTCTGGGTTGATTTTCAACACTTCTTCTATCGCTCTGACTCCTGCCATTCCATTTCCTATAAGTACTAGCTTTTGTTTTATCATGTGAGCACCTTCCTTATTCGTTTTGAATTGTCTGAATTATTTATAACATCATGACAACTTTATTTACATGAGTTTGGAAGGTTATCTAACACATTATTTTACTACTTTAACCTACTAAAGTGTCAAAAAAAACCTTATTTCACCAAGTTGATAACGGATACATTTCACCCCAAAATTCAAAAAAAATTGGACCTCTGAATTGAAGTCCATAAAACAATTTACCACATGGTATGAGAGTATTATTTTAATCTAATGAAAAAGGGACACACGCATATCACTAAGCCAATTATTGTAATGCCGAAAGCACCTAGTTTATTTTTATCTTTAATCAGGAAATAAGCATGCGCGAAACTATAAAATGCACCAAAAAGAACTACAAACCATAAAATGACCTTCACGACTAATCCCTCACCTTTTCCATTTCAGATTCCTTCATCTGCTTACCGAATCCGACAATTTCTACATCTACCTTAATATTCACATTTGCAAAAGGGTAATTTTTATTGGTCCAGTCCCACTTTTCGTACTCCTTCACTGAACTGAATAACGGACGTGCATACAAAGACCAATAAAATGGTTCTGATTTGAATTCATCTTGGGTTCTTTTAACTAGTGCACTTAAATTTTCTTTTAATTCACTTTCAATCTTCTTTTTCAAGATCAACTGTTTTTCTAAGTTTTCAGCGTAATTTTCCATACTTGGTGCAGATAATACTTCAACTTCAATAGGCACCATGACATTAATTACAGGCGGTCCCTTTCTTAATTTGACTTTTACCTTCGTAGCCGTTTTTTTCTTAACTCTGCATGCTACCATATATTTTTCGTACAACGGATCTTGATAATTCACATACATATCTTCAATCCTCGATGTATTATCCAGGAGAAGAGCACTTCGGGTCTCTTCTCCTGTTAATTTACCAATCATTTTCCCTTCTTTAAACACCGCAGAACCTATTAACTGCACCATATTCCCACCTTTTTTCGGAACACTGCCAGCTAAATATTGGTCCTCCTCTTTAAATTTAACGCCATTGTCTTTTTTACCAATTGAGCCGTTCATGGCTAAAAAGAGGTCTGCATCTCCATCTGTAATTGCTAATAGACGATTAATTGAGGATTCTGGTACTAAACCGGTTTCAACTGATCGATCGATAATAAACTGGTAATATTTATGTGCACGTATTTGAGACTCTGGTTTATTTTTTCTAATAAATTCAGATGCTTTCTCTTTTGTTACGATAATATTTGTTTCACGACGAACTTCTCTCTCCTTGAGCGCAGCTCCAATGAAACGGTAAAAACTGTCTGTTCTTGCCAGTTCCTCTGATACCACGATTACTTTAGCGTGACTGAATGAGATTTGCCTTGTAACAAAAGAATTCGCCATATTCTTTGCCGTTACAAAATCCGGTGCTGTCAAGGTAACGATATTTCTCTCGGGGTCTTCTTCCTGCCCTGGCGCTCCCTTAATATTAAGTTTTGGATTAGCAAATTGAAAGGTAACATCCACCGCTTGTTTTTCATCGACATCGTTCTTGTCAGGTAAATCTAATCCAATTGCAATCGTGTATGACATTTGCTCTAACTCTTTTCGATCCCAGCATCCGGTAAGAAAAAAGAGAATCACCAATCCTAAAATGATGGTTTTTATGTAACTCATCTATTTCTTACCTCCTTTACTTTGAGTAATAACCAAAGCAACGGAGGAAGGAGCAGGAACATATACTTCGAATAGATGATTATATTTCGCTTATAGATAAAGATATTTTCTATTTGATTTGTCGGAATCATTCCTAGCAATAGAACTAATATAGTAATTGGAATAAGAGTATGTTCAAATTCTTTTATATTAAAAACATATCCAAACAACATACTTACCAAATATAAATAAACAGCAAACTTTACTATAATCACCAATAACCAAAAAGTTAAAAAAAAGGTTTCGATATTAGTAATCACTCTTCCAATCGACACTAGTCTAGTTGCTTCGTTAAATGGGTAGGTAATTTTCCCTACACTCCGATAATCAAATACTAATGTGTAGCAAATATAAAGTATCATCATCATCAAAACGGTATAGACTAACGAACCAAAAAGTCCTCTAGTATAGGTTTTATGGTCTTTGACAAAGGGATACAACATAGAAACGAAAAAGGCTTCTGCATACATAGTTACATTCTCAAAGCTAGACTTTGCTACCTCCCATTTACCAGGTCCAAACAAAGGAAATAGCCTATTTATTACAGAATCTTTTGCCAGTAAGAAAACCAATATCCCTAATGCAACTGTAACGTAAGGAAAGACCATCCATGCCACAGAACCAAGTGCTTCCCAGCCTTTATTAGCACCCCATAAACAAATTAATAACAATGCAGTGTAAAGGATAAATAATGGAGTCTTTGGAAAATTCATCGTAATAAGTTGGTCCGCGTAGCTCCTGCTTTCTACTGATGTATTAACTAACAAGAAAATAAACAGAATGAACCCAATCCCAAAAGCGATATGCCTGCCCATCGCCATTTGCAGGAGTTCTATTAAATTTTTCGTTTGATATTTTTTTAAGACCAGATTTAATACAATGATAGAAGGGAGAATGATGACAAAGGAACCAATAATGACCATCCAGGCTGCATTAAAGGTATCTCCAAAAAGTCTTGTTGTCGTCATATCTGTGGCCTTAGTACTTATCATAAAGACAATAATTGAAAAAAACTCCCTAATACCTATTAAATCCTTCTCAACCTTAACCAAACTACCACCTATTTTCACTCATTTTGAACAGGCTCTTTTGTTAAATCCTTCGTTTTTACATAGGCTGGTCTTAATATTTCATTCTTTAATAATCCTCGAAATAATGTGTCTTTTGAAGACTTGTATTTCGGAGTAAACGGCGCCAAATAAGGGACACCAAACGTTTTAACAACCGATAAATAAAATAATCCAATCATAAAGATACCCACCATGCCAAAAATACCAAATAAACTAGCGGATAAAAGAAAACCAAATCGAGCTATCCTTATAGCGTAATTCAAATTCACATCACTGATCGCAAAGGACGAGAGACCCGTTAATGCCACCACGATTACCACGATGGGACTAACCACATTTGCCTCAACTGCAGCCTGCCCTAAAATTAATGCACCAACAATGCCAATAGTGGGACCAATCGGAGTCGGCACTCGAATCCCCGCCTCCCGAATCAATTCAAACGCCATTTCCATTAAGAGTAATTCTAAAATAGCAGGGAACGGAACCATCTCCCGTGCACCAGCAATCGCTAAGAGTAAATCAGCAGGAAGCATTTCGATGTGATAATTTGTAATTGCGATATAAATAGAAGGAGTAAACAATGTAATAAACATCGCTGTCATCCGTAGTAATCTTGTGAAATTACCGTATATAAATCGTAAATAATGATCGTCGGCAGAATGATAAAAGGACCAAAATGTCGCTGGTGCTACAATGGCAAACGGGGAGTTGTTCATCACAACAATAACATGACCATCTTCGATAAAAGAGGCCGCTCTGTCTGGTCTTTCCGTCTGTAAAATGGTCGGAAATAAGCTGGCTGATCGATCTTCTATATATTGAATAAGGAGACCGAGATTTTGGACTGCGTCTTTTTGAACAGCCCCAATCCTTGATTTAACTTCATCTAATACTTTCTCACCAGCTAATTCTTTGTTGTAAATGATATAGACTTCATTTTGGGAACGACTGCCGATGATCATTTTTTCTACAGTGAAATCTTCAGAGCGAATTTTTTTCCGAATCAGCGAAATATTTACGTCTGCTCTTTCTACGAATGATTCTTTAGGACCTAATAACGTCGTTTCATTTTGTGGCTTTTCAACACTTCTACCTGCTGAAGATGATGTTTTTAACACATAGATTACATTCACGCCTTCAACTAGTAACAAAGTGGCTCCTGTGTTTAACTCACTTACTGCATCGGATATTATCTTCTCCTCTTTGAATGCACTGATGCTTATAGCTGAAGGAATATCAATAATTTCTTTGGTTGCTAAGATTAATGGTTTTATGATCTCCTCATCAATTAACCTCGTATCAGTTAAAGATGGAATAAAGAAAATAACTGCCTTTCTACCCATCATATGAATCGTGAATTCTCTCACTGTAAAGTCTATATTTTTTGGATAAGAGTAAAGCTCCTTTATTTGAGAAACATCAAGGAATAGGTCACCTGAAATGTAGTTTTTTTTAATACTTTCATCAGTTTGAAACAACTCTTCACTTATTTCTAAATGTTTTGTTTTTATTTTTTTAAAAAATGGACGTCTCAATGTACGTTACCACTCCTACTGGCTTCACATGTTTTTTACGGTAATGTCATAATGTCGCAATTTACGCTTAAAAAAACTTTAAACCTCCTTATTAGCATTGTTTATTCTTATCTAATCTATTCCACTTTTTGGTACATAGGGGAGGTTTCACCTCTACCTAAAGAGAGCAGCCTCCAATAAGGAAGCTGCTCTCTGTCATTATTTTTTCTCAAGCGAGTAATTATTTTCTTTTGGGTTCTTACTAATATAAAAGCCCTTCTTAGGTTCGACATAGAAATTTAAGGGACAATTCAAATTATTGGTAATGGCTTCTTGAAGTTGAACTGCCTTTTGCCGCTTGTTGTTAAAGGCTCTTAGCGACATATCGATTAGTATCGTATGACCAAAACTCGTTAAAACTTCAATTTGATTGATTCCAACAGGATTTGTTGTTTTTACATGAATAAGTGAAAACCAGATATTGCAATGGCATTTCATATTTTTTGTAGGAAACAATAAAATGCCCATCTGCGGATTCACGCTTATAGGATGCATCCTTGTTGGAGTAAGCAAGTATTTTGCACTGCGGCGGGCTCCAAGGAAATTTGACCCCAAATGCAATAAGGTTTCCTCGATTACAGTAATTGGACTCTTTCTAACGAGGAAAGTTTCTTCCCCCTCAATTACTCTTGACCATAATTCTCCTCGATCATTGTATTCACCAGTTAGTAAGACCGTCATTTCATTAATTAGGTGCGTATCCCTTATGTCCATAAATTAATAATCCTCTTTTCTAGTAATAGTGTTGATTATTTTAAGAATAAGAGTATACTAACGATAAAGTTGTATACTCAACTTACTTTGCCCTTGGGTTTCGTTCCGGCAAGACCTTTACCCAAGGGCGTTATTATTTTCCATGTTTCCCTCATTTATTTCCACAAAATACCTCCTCAAAAATAGTATATTTTACTAGAAGATAGAAAGTAAATCTGTTATATAAAAATAATTTATTGGTTGCCCCGATCAAATTATTAATGTTACTAAACTATATTGACGAACATTTACTTTGAAAGTATAATGAATCTTTATTTATTTTCGACAAATGTTTTTCTATAAAAAAACATGGTTCGACAATAACTTAACCTACGAATTCCATCTATTTAAGCAGAATATTAGCTCATTTAAATTAACCTTTCTAGCTGTTAACTGAAAATTCATAAATGCACATAAAATACATATTTACCTATTTCTCTGAGAAATAGAAAAAATCTTACCCTGTTATAGAGTAAGATTTTTTGTTATCTCTTTGTTTACATAATATTTTTATGTGATTTATTATACTGCTTCTAGTTTATGTGTCTCTATGAATTTTCGTTTTTGGATGTAGATCAGTCTCCACGATAAGGCGATTCCAGCTGCTAACAAGCCCGCGGTTAGTCCCAGCCAATAGCCTGTTGCTCCTAATCCTGTAAAGTTTGCAAGTACGTAGCCAACTGGAAGGCAAATTAACCAGTACGCTATTAAAGTCATGACAAAGGCAAGATTGACATCTTTATATCCCCGTAATGCCGCTTGTGCTGTTACTTGAATGGCATCACTGATTTGGAAGAACAACGCAAAGATTAAGAAATGCGCCGTTAAATTAATGACTTCTGTTTCATTCGAGTAAAATCCAGCCACTTGGTAACGGAATAGAACCACCAGCACCCCGGTAATGAGTGCTATTATGATAGCAAGATAAATACCTAACCAGCTGTAGCTTTTTGCGTCCTTGTATCTTCGTGCCCCTACTTCATAACTTACAAGTACCGTTTGTGCCATCGATATGCTAATTGGAATCATATAAAGGAAAGAAACGATGTTTAATGCTGATTGATAGGCTGCGATCGTTGTAACATTAAATTTACTTAATAGAATGGTTACGACTGCAAACATGCTTGTTTCAAAGAATGTTGATAATCCCATTGGTACACCAATTTTCAGTATTTCCTTACACTCTGCTAATGAAAATTTCTTCAAATTCTCAAACACAGCAAAGTCTGAATATGGTTGCTGTGTTTTTACAATGAACACAGTCATTCCAGTTATTATCCATTCCGTGATGGAGGTGGCATAGCCGGCACCTGCTCCGCCAAGTTCCGGGAAACCCCAATAGCCAAAAATCAATACAAAATTCAAAAAGAAATTAATGGGTAATGACAAGAGCAAGATATACATTACTACCCTTGTTTTTCCTAATGAATAGATAAATGACCTAAGCACGTTAAAGATAAATAGCGGAAGAATTCCATAGCTAAGACCAACCAAGTAGTCAAAAGCGGTTTCCTGTACGTCACTTGGAAGATTCATCTTATCTAAAAGTGGATTTAAAAAGAATACACCCAGCATGATGACGATAATGGTAATTATAACGGAAATATAGAGTCCATGTCTTACAACCGAAGCCACTTCCCTGCTCCTTTTTTCCCCGAAGCGTTGAGCTGCTATTGGAGAAACTGCTAGCAGAATTCCACTTATACCAGTAAATATCGGGCTCCAGATTGACGAGCCAATTGCCACAGCGGCTAGGTCAGAGGAGCTATATTTTCCTGACATAATATTGTTGAAAAACACCATCGAAAACATCCCGAGCTGAGTGATTAAAATCGGTATAAGCATGACAAAAATTTGTTTTGTCTTTTCCTTTAATGTAAAAGTCTGATTCATATAAAAACTCCTAGAAATATTGATATATCAAAGCCAAAGTTTTATTATACTTGATTTGGGCTAACTTGAGTATTATTTGTTGCAAGAAGCGGTATTTTTATTTGCCAAATAATTTTCAAAAGTATTATATAGAAATTTCGGATACCGTAGTATAATAATATCGTTATCGATTAATAGAGAAACTGGTGAAGAAAAAGTGCGTACCTATAATGAAAAGATTAGTATCTATCATGGAATGGTTTCTACCATTGCAATCAATCTTGCAAGTAACTTCTATCCCATCTTTGCTATCTCGATTCTTGGAGCTACCAACTATCAAGTTGGATTAATTAGTTCACTTCCACCTCTGATTGCGCTTTTGATGACCATTCCTGCGGCAATTCTGTTAAATCGGCTGCAGTCGCAGAAAAAAACGGTTGCCATGGCAGTATTAGGTGCTCGACTATTATTTTTGCTGCTCATCGGGGTTGTTTATATCACTTCTTCTTACCAGGCATGGGTATTCTTAATTATTATCGCATTCATGAATGTCCCCGCCACCATTGCTAACATTGGCTGGCAAACTTTAATTAGCGGTATGATCAAAGACGAACGAAGAGGTTCTTTTTTTAGTGATCGGAACCGGTTATTGACGATTGCTGGTATGATTTCCACACTTATTATTGGGATTTTCATGAAGAACCAAACAAATAATGCAACCGCCTATCAGTGGTTATTTTTCACAGCCTTACTTTGTGGATTACTTGAAGTGTTTTTCTTAATGAAACATAAAGAGTCAGTCCAAGCCGTAACGACTACAAAAAAATCTTCGATGGATTGGTCGATTTTTAAAGATCATGGATACAAATGGTTCCTGATTGCGGCACTCTGCTTTAATTTCACCTGGCAGATGTCCTGGGGGATATTCAATATTTATCATGTTAGAATCGCAGAAGCCACCATTCTTTGGATAAGTATCTTTTCGGTAGCATGTCAGTTAGTGCAAATCTTTACCTTCCCTTTGTGGAAAAAATGGGCAGAGGCAAGATCTAATACCCTAACACTGGTATGGGCTGCGCTAGGTATGGCGCTTGTTCCATTTCTTACAGTGCTGTCTACCAATCTATTCTATTTAACTTGTGTACAAGCATTATCCGGATTTTTCATTTCTGGAGTTGTACTCTTATTGTTTAACCTTTTGCTGGAACAATCACCAGAAGAAACCAGAACATATTGTATCACCTCTTATAATGTGCTCCTTTCCTTTGTCGCCTTCATAGCCCCTCAGATTGGTATTATGCTGCTAGAAGGACTGGGCATACAAAAATCAATGGAGCTGAATTCCTTTATGAGGATCGGAAGTGCCTTTGTATTTCTTCTTATGTATTTACGTACTAGGAAATTCACAAAAGCATTGTTAGTAAAAAATTAGCAATTTTTTCTAGTAAATTGAAAATAAAAAACAAAAAAGTAATGGAATAATTTTCCATTACTTTTTTGGTGCCTTTTTGGTGCCTGTCACCGATGTGAAAACAGAGTTTTCACCATTTATGCATTTATTCGTATTTATTCATATATTTACTGTATATCTCTTTCGTCCTTTAAAGTAGACCCATTCTTTGAAGCCTATTTCTTTGAGGCGGGCTTGGACGATTTCGAATTCGTCTCCGACTCGCTCTGGGTCATGGGCATCAGAGCCAAAAGTGACTTTTACTCCGTGATGAAGTGCCATTACTAATATGTCATCTGCTGGATACCAGCCTCCCACGTATTTGGTTTTTCCTGAGGTGTTGATTTCAATAGCTACATCGCATTCCGCTATGACCTTTAAGGTGTGTTCGACTGCAGCAGTTTGAATATTTGAAAATTCAGGATAGAAACCTTTCATTGCATCAATATGACCAAGAATTTGATACATGCCGCTGCGCGCAGATTGCTCAATTAATGAATAATAGGCCTCCTTCGTACGTATTTGTTCTTTAGAACTCAGCCCTTCCCAGCGGTCCTGCTTAAAAATGCTCACTCCATCTACATGATGAACAGATCCAATAATATAATCAAATGGATATCGATCAAAGTGAGGACGGTATTTGTCTACAGAATCAGGAAAGAAATCTGCCTCAATTCCTAATAGGACATCAATTTTTCCAGTATACTCTTGTTGTAACTTTAGGATTTCCTCTACATATTCAGGAAATTGACTTGTTGCCATGGTTATGTGAGGAAAGGGATGATCTTCTTTACTTGAAAAATACGGGGTATGGTCGGAGATTCCGATGATATTTAACCCCTTTTTTATACCTGCTTCGATATAATCTCGAATTCCTCCCCTTGCATGGCCACAACGATCATGATGGGTATGTAAATCAAATTTCAACATTTTATTTATCACCTCTCCATATTTTCCCATACTATGGTAATTTCAATCAAATCCATATTACTAAAAATTCTACCCTAATAATGAATTTAGGTTGTACATTTCCATTTTACCCTACTCCTTGTCCAAACCAAAAGACAAGCTGATTCATATATATAAGTAATATTGTGAATGAGAGGTGTTTTATGGATATTTGTAATTGTCGTGCAAAAGTAACCGCATCTGCGGTACCAGTCGAAACCTTAATCGATCGATTTTCATCTAGAGGCAAAATTACTATATCTGCACGAATTTGTGAAGTTGATTGTACAGCCAAGAACAGTTTTATTTCCATTCTCTATGGTGACGATTTAAATCAAAATAACAGCTTTGTTTTTAAATCCGCTGCACCTGGTATCCCAACTTGTGAACCCGTATCAGGCGGCGGTATCGGTATAATCTTAACAGTGGAAGGACAAGCCTCCGGAGTCAACTTTCATGACAATGCCATTCTTTCAAACATACATTTTCTACATGAGACCATCATTGGTAATGCCATCTGTTCCATCTCTTTAACTGCTGCGAATGGTCGAACATTTGAGGTTCCAGGATGTATCTTCACTAATTCTGAAAGTAAAAAATGAGCAGCTCCCAAAATGGAAGCTGCTCTTTGATTATTTTTTTAGATGATATGGGACGGTTGTAATAATAACATTTCTTCTATATAACAGGTATGCTTTGATAAGTAAGCTTGATTGGTTGTGCAGAATATTGTGCCAGCCTTTTTTCGGTATAAATTGTGGAATGATCACTGTGACCCTGTAATTGGCTTCACCGGCCTTATGCTGAACCGTATCCACAAACTTTGTCAGTGGCTGAATGATACTCCTGTAATGGGAGTGCAGGGTGACGAGCCTTACATCCGGCTGCCATTTATTCCATTTTTCTTCGAATTTCTTTTCATCGTCTCTTTCAAAGGAAACATAGACCGCAAGTACTTGATCCGCACCAAGTGATTTTGCATAATTCAATGAGTTTTCTACCACTTGGGTAATCCCTGCCACTGGAACAATAATTACGTTCCCTTCAATTGGAACTGCAGGGTCCTCACAATTTAATCTTAGCTGCTCTCCCACTGCTTCATAATGCTTTCTAATTCGGTAAAAAATATAAACTATTACAGGTAAGAACACCAAAACTGGCCACACCTGCGCAAACTTTGTTAAAAAGAACATGATCGTAACAACAAAGCAGATAATAGCACCCATCGTATTAATGATAAGCTTAGATACCCAGCCCTGAGGCTTCTCACGAAGCCATTTTAACATCATCCCCGTTTGGGACAAGGTAAACGGAATGAAGACCCCAACCGCATAAAGTGGTATTAAGTGCTCCGTTTGTCCTTTGAAAAAGATAATTAATAAGATTGAAGCTAAACCTAATGTAATAATACCATTTGAGTACCCTAATCGGTCACCTCTGATTTTAAACATTCTAGGTATAAATTTATCATTTGCAAGATTGACTGCCAGCAATGGAAAAGCTGTATAACCTGTATTTGCAGCAAGAATTAAGATTAAAGCAGTTGTGCCTTGAATAAAGAAATACATAAAGTTTCGTCCAAATGTCTGCTCCGCAATTTGAGAAACCACGGTAACCTTTTCATTCGGAGTAATACCATAGTAATAGGCTAACAATACAATTCCCGAAAATAAAACCGCCAGTAATCCTCCCATTGCCGCCAAAGTTTTAGCAGCATTATTTGGAGCTGGATCTTTAAAGTTTGGAATCGCATTTGATATCGCCTCAACTCCTGTAAGAGCAGAACTACCTGATGCAAATGCCCTTAAAAGAAGAAATAATGATATCCCTGCAATAGGAGTTCCAACTGGTGTATGCAATTCTGCTGGAACCTGACCTGTAAAAATATTAAAGAGTCCCACACCAATTAAAATAAATAAAGCGAGCACGAATAAATAGACAGGATATGCTAAAATAGAAGCAGACTCCGTTACACCTCTTAAGTTTAAAGTAGTAATAAATATGACAAAAATAATCGCAATACCCACATTATGGTCATGCAGTGCTGGAAAGGCGGATGTTAAGGCATCGGTTCCAGCAGATACACTAACAGCTACTGTTAAAATATAGTCAACAAGTAATGACCCACCCGATATTAACCCATAATTGATACCTAAATTTTCTTTTGATACTACATACGCTCCTCCACCATGCGGGTAGGCAAAAATAATTTGTCGATAAGATAAAATTAATGCTGCTAATAAAACTAATACACCGATTGCAATCGGAAGTGAATACCAAAATGCAGCTGCACCTATTGTTACGAGGACAATTAGGATTTGTTCTGGCCCATACGCAACCGATGATAATGCGTCAGATGATAGGATTGCCAGCGCTTTTGTTTTATTGAGCTTTTGTTCCCCTAATTCTGTTGACTTTAAAGGTCTGCCAATTAATAATCTTTTAATTGAAGATACCATGTATCTGCACCACCGTGATTTCTATAAAGATATTTTTTCTCTGTTCTTATCTTGCTTAAAAAGCACAAAAAAATGCCTGCAAGTCAAAGTTAAATAGACCTGCAGACATGAATTAACTGCCTAACAAGCTCCACCTTCCTTCTCATTAACGCTTACGAGGTTAGCTGTCGGATTCGGGCCATTGAGTAGCCCTACCTTTTAAAGGATTCACCCCTTGGATATACTATCCATATGAATGGGTCCCCCGCACCAATTTGGTCTCAGCGATTTAGAAATATGAAACTGTGATTATCATACTCCTGTGTTTCTCAAATGTAAATCAAAATTTTTTAAAAAAATATAGATTGGAGAAATATATATGTCTAAAAAGAAAAAGCCGCTTTTGACAGATGAATTTTTAGATGAATTGGCTAATGAAATCAATGAGCAATACGGCCGCCCTGTTGATCAAAACGAAGATAAAAAAAATTATAAGGAAGACGATTAGCCATCAAACATATTTCACAATAACAATGGTACACATGTCCAAATTGTTAGAATCCCCCCCATTTTTAAGACAATCTTTGTTATTGGTACATATAATAACTTATCCAGTATTATGGTTGGGGGGAATAAGAATGGAAAATGTTATTCTGCTATCAAGAAACACCACTAACAGTGGGATTTTAACGTTGCATCCCAAGTTAGCAGAATCTATGGGAATAACTCAAATTACGGCTAGAAAAATCAGATTTGGTGCAAAGACCTATCAATCTATTGTAGACATTTCTGATGAACTGCCTCTAAATGGGGCAAGCCTATCTGAAGATATTTTGGACATGCTGAATATACCACAGCATTGCAGTCTTGAAATCATGCAGAATGGCAATGAAATACAAATTGGACCCTTTATTGGTTTACTTGCAGGATATTATCAAAGCTCGATTAAGAAATATCTCGATCATCTACGTGATTATGTTTTACTTTATCATGAAATTAAGGGTGCCATACTTGTCTTTTCTCTTGACCAAGTTGATAAAGTCAACCATCTCGTCAAAGGCTATCTTTATAATCCTCGAACAAAACAATGGGAAGAAGGAACCTACCCATATCCATCCTCTATTTTTGTGATGACTTCTTCTGTCAGCACCGCATGGATACAGCATTTTAAATCCATCATTGGCAATGTGGTTTTTAATGATTTCTTTCTAAATCGATGGAGTATCCACAAGAAATTGGCAAGCTCAATCGGGGTAAAATGTTATCTTCCCGATACCAATCTTTATGGTTCACCTCAAGATTTATACTACTTTTTAAAGAAATTTCCTAATTTAACGGTGAAGCCTCTAAACAGCGCCAATCGGCATGCCTATAGAGTATTATTAAAAGATTCAAACTCTCTCTTGATAACAAATTTAACAAATATGGAATCAAAGAATTATCGATTTAATAATCGAGATCAGGCTTATTCTATCTTTAGTAAATATTTTAAAGATGGAGAATATATCATCCAAGAATCCATAGATGTAACCGGTTATCGAACGATTACTGTAAGGTTTATTACGGTCAAAAACCACTCAGGGCAATGGCAGGTAATGGGCTCATTTACGAGAGGCGACCAATCAGTAAAGAACGATGGTAAATTAATGCCTTTAGTCAAATTTGAAAAAGAGATCGTAAAAGATTTCTTACAGCAAAGCGATTTACACGCTTCCTTAACTTATGAAGAATTGAACCAAATAGCGATTGATATTGTAAATGAATTAGAAGGTACCGGCGTGCATTTGGCAAATGCAGCTGTTGATATTACGGTTGGAGAATTAGGTGATATCTGGATTTCAGAGATTGATCACTGCAACCCCTCACACGATATTGCGTTAGTAGCTGGAGATCCGGATCTATACTATGGGATTCTTAAAACCAATATGCTTTATGGTAGAAAACTAGCAGGATTTTAATATAGCGAAAAGAGCTAACTAGGACATTAGCTCTTTTTTGCTGTTTCGATAATTTCCTTTAATTCATTCGTAAAACCCTTTACTGCTTTATTTCCTAACACCGTTACCGGAACGCCTAGAAAGCCGTATTTCTCTACTTCTTGTTGGTATTCGGCGTTTATTGATATATCTCTAACCTCATAAGGAATGCCTTCCTCAGTAAGTACTTTTTTGACCATTGTGCACTCAATACAGTCGTTTGTCGTATAAACGATAACTCCTTTTTCCATTGGTTCCTCTCCTTCCAACCGTTGCTACTCTTCATTAAAAAAAATATGTTCTGCTGTTATTTTATCACTTAAGGTGAGTACCCCAAAGGAAAACAACTTTTGTCTTCTTTTGTCGGTTGGCGAACCTGGGTTAAAAATTAATAGATTTCCTTCATACCTCTTTACAGGAATATGAGAATGTCCATAGATAATACAGTCTACGTTCTCTCCCTCAAATTCTACAATGGCACGTTTTTCTGTTGTTTTTCCCTTCCCGTGTCCATGTGTAATGCCAAATCTAAAACCGCCTGCTTCTACTATCTTTTTTGAAGATAGTAATCCGATTATATCTTCATGATCCACGTTCCCATAAACACCCTCAACTCTTCCATACGCCCGCAGCTGGTGATAAACATCTATCGTCAGCCAGTCACCCGCATGGATGATCAATTCGGCATCCTTTAATTCTTCTAATAACCTATCAGGCAATCCATTTTTCCGTTTTGGTAGATGTGTATCTGAAAGTACAACAATTTTCATTCTTATCCCTCTTATTTTCTGAAAAGCATTAAAATTTAAAGTTATGATAGTTCCTTCCAATGTGAAAACAACAACATTTTTTGACAAATAACTGCCAGAAATGTCTATTCTTGCGCTTTCCCAAGAAATATATTCTTAATTTCCTGAATTTTTAAAAAAAATTATTATTATGTCCCTCTACAAAATGTGCAATCAATCGATTTAATTCAGCAGAAGCTTTTGTAGGAATTTGATGTTTTTCGTTATCAATGAAGTTTAAATCACTGCATGGCAATTTTTCTTTTAGGAGACTCGCATACCGATAAAAAGATTTGTCTTTCTTCCCATAAACCAATAATATTGGATAATTAATATGTTTTAGCTGATCTGTACAATTATAATTTAAGCTATATTGAAAATATTCTTTAATATTTCTGATGTCACCTTTTACTGCTGCATCGTACAATGTTTTAAATGTCTCGTTAGAATCAGCATTACCGTAAGTAATCGCTTTAGCAAGAATCGGAAAAGCAGTTGGCATTGCGAGTTTCACAGCTAAAGAAATTCTTTGGCGCAAATAAAAATCACTAGATTCAGACATTCCACTGACTAGTATAGCACCTAAGGCTCTGTCCGGATAATTTAACAAAAACTCTAATGCCAGAGAGGAACCTGTTGAATAGCCGCAAAGGAAGGCTTTATTTATTCCTAAATGATCTAATAACCGAGTTATATCTTCGGTAATTAAGTGATAAGTTATTGGTCTGGGAGAATACTGGCTTCTTCCATGTCCTCTAATATCAAACGTTATTACTTTATAAGCATGTGATAATACAGCACGTTGATATCTAAAATTTTCATTTGTTAATAACGGTGGATGGATAAAAACAATCGGTGTGCCTTCACCCTTAACAGAAAAATATAAGCTAACACCATCCAACTCCAACATCGCCATGAGAATCACCCCAAACAAAAAATCCTATAAAATGGTAGTATTCTCATAACACCCAAAATTCATTCTTCAACACAAAATGTCCACTCGAGGCGGACATTTGTGTTTTAGTGGTGCCTGTCACCCAAGATAGCAACTAGCTATTATGTGCTATCTAGTTGCTATCACTTTGTCGAAGTATGACTCCCGTTAGGAAAGTAAGGAATATGTGTGTTCCTAGTTTAACGGTTGGCTGGACGAGTGTGTCTTTTAATGGGTCGAGGCAGACGATGTCCATTGCGTTTACTTTTGGATGGCGGCCTACTGCTAGTACCCCTTCTAGCAGTTCTACAGTTGTCATGCCCCCTGGCGTTGATGCCGGCACCCCTGGGGCATAGGCAATATCTAAGACATCCATATCAACGGTTAAATAAATGGTATCCACCTTCGAAGATAATTCTTCTAAGCAATGCTGAACCGTTTCCTCAATCCCCTTTTTCCGTGCTGTACGGAGTGTAACATAGTTGACTCCTTTTTCATCCGCATACTGTTTTAAATCCTTTGTATTAAAAAATCCATGAAGACCAATGTTGTACATATTGCTGCCTTCCACAACACCGCTCTCAATTAAATTTCGCATTGGTGTTCCGTTAGATGGTCCATTATCTGACATGTCACGCAAATCAAAATGGGTGTCAAATTGCAGTATCCCAATTTTATCTAAAGGCTTTGCCTGCTTCATTCCCTTCACCATCATCGCTGTGATGGAGTGGTCTCCGCCAATTGCACAAACCTTCGAATTATGGAATTGTTGATGTAAAGCGGCAGAGGCTTCAACAATATTTTCATGACACTTACCAATATCCGTGACATGCATCGGAACGTCCCCGACGTCAAGTGCTGTCAATTCGGCCAAATCGACATCATCATCAAGATTGTAGGTGGCAAAGCTCCGCCAAGAACGTCTAAAGGCATCGGGGAATTCTGATGCGCCAGAAGCACTTATCGAAGAACGAGACAAAGGAACACCGAGGATCACAACCTCGGCCTCCCTACTCTTTTCAAAATCATTCAAAGTCATGATTGGCTGAATCCATTCATGAACCTTCTCCCCTGCCCCGTTTTCAGGTCGTACCCATGTAAAGCTAGGAGGATTAATTTTCGGATAAAGAAAGCTCTTCAATTAAACGACCTCCCTTGAGAACTACCCTTCCGTTTTTGACAACAGTGTCCGTATGATTGACTCCATAGGAGTATTGTAGCTTCATATAATTATCAACATTAAACATCGTTATGTCGGCTTTTTTCCCAACTTCTAAACTGCCAATTTCACGACCACGATTAATCGCATGTGCTGCATTAATGGTTGCTGCGGAAATTACCTCCGCAGGAGTCATCCCCATTTTTAAGCAGCCTAGATTCATAATAAATGGCAAGGATACAGTTGGAGATGAACCAGGGTTACAGTCTGTGGACAATGCAACCGGCACACCCAAATCAATCATTTTTCTCCCGTTTGCTGATTCCGCCATTAAAAAGTAAGCTGTCCCCGCAGCAGCACCCCGACCACACCTTTTTCCGCCATCGCTTTCATGCCTTTTTCAGACGCACTTAATAAATGATCTGCAGATATCGCTCCAACCTCGGCGGCAAGTTCTGCCCCTTCATAAGGTTCAATTTCATCCGCATGTATCTTCGGTATTAATCCGTTTCTCTTTCCTGCTTCAAGGATCCGCTTTGATTGATCAGGGGTAAAAACACCATATTCACAAAAAACATCATTAAATTCAGCCAATCCCTTCTCAGCTACCTTGGGAATCATTTCATCAATCAGTATATTAACAAATGCATCAGGATTGTCTTTATACTCTTTTGGTACGGCGTGTGCGCCCATAAAGGTGGGAACTACATCGATAACATGTTTTTCGTTAAGCATTTTCGCGACTTCAAGCTGCTTAAGCTCCGTTTCCCACTCCATCCCATAACCGCTTTTCGCTTCAACCGTTGTCACCCCGTGGCGCAGGAATTGATTTAAGCGCTCAAAGCTCTCTTCAAAAAGCTCTTCATAAGAGGCTGACTTTGTTCTTCTCGTAGTGGCATGAATTCCGCCGCCGCTATTCATAATTTCCATGTAGGTGGCACCTTGAAGCCTCATATTAAACTCATTTTCTCTGCTTCCAGCAAATACAAGATGAGTGTGAGGGTCAACTAAACCTGGTGTGACAAGCTTTCCACTTGCGTCTACTATCTCCGCTTCACCCAGACGGTCTTCATATTTTTCAAAAAGCTCCTCATCACTTCCTATATCACAAATGACCCCGTTCTCCATCCATATGCTGCCATTCTCAATGATTCCTAACTCCGACATGGCTTCCTTTACAAGGGGAGCATCTGAACTTCCCTTTAAGGTCACGATCTGAGAAGCATTTCTAATAAAAATTGGCTTATTCACCTAATCACCTCTTTAATCTTGATTTAACATTGGCATTTTAATGCCTTTTTCCTTTGCTGTCTTAATCGCAAGTTCATAACCTGCGTCGGCATGACGAACAACGCCCATCCCAGGATCCGTGGTTAATACTCGTTGTAAACGAACTTCTGCTTCCTTTGTACCATCTGCTACAATAACCATTCCAGAATGCTGAGAATATCCCATTCCTACACCGCCGCCATGGTGGAGCGAAACCCAACTGGCACCGCCAACTGCATTGATCATCGCATTTAGTATTGGCCAGTCAGAAACTGCGTCACTTCCATCCTTCATTCCTTCTGTTTCCCGGTTAGGTGAGGCCACAGAGCCTGCATCTAAGTGATCACGCCCTATAACAATCGGCGCCGATACTTCACCAGATGCCACCAGGTCATTAATGATTTTTCCTAAACGTGCACGATCTCCATATCCAAGCCAGCAAATTCGAGCGGGAAGTCCTTGGAAGCTGATTTTTTCCTGAGCCAGTCTCACCCATTTACAAAGGTGCTCATCATCCTTGAATTCACGAAGCAGGACTTCATCAATTTTTCGAATATCCTCAGGGTCCCCAGACAACGCAGCCCAGCGGAAAGGTCCTTTTCCTTCGCAAAATAATGGACGAATATAAGCCGGCACGAAGCCAGGGAAATCAAACGCATTTTCCACTCCTCCATCCTTAGCCACCTGACGGATGTTATTCCCGTAATCAAAAGTTACTGCACCTCTTTCTTGCATTGTCAGCATTGCCTTAACGTGGATTGCCATACTTTGCTTCGAGAGCTTTACGTATTTTACAGGATCTTCTTTTCTTAGAGTCTTTGCTTCTTCTAAACTGTAACCAACAGGAACATAGCCGTTTAACGGATCATGAGCAGACGTTTGGTCTGTTAGCACATCCGGGCTAAACCCTTTTTGAATCATAATCGGCAACAACTCAGCTGCGTTTCCAATCAGACCGATTGATAATGCCTTTCCAGCTTTCTTTGCCTCCATAGCAAGTTTAATAGCCTCTTCTAAATCGCACGTTTTCACATCAAGGTAAGCGGTTTCAATTCTGCGATCCACTCTAGTTTCATCAACATCAATCGCTAGGCATACACCATCATTCATCGTTACTGCTAATGGTTGTGCGCCGCCCATGCCGCCAAGTCCCGCTGTTAATGTAATCGTATGTTTTAATGAACAGCTGAATTCCTGGCGAGCCAACTCCGCAAACGTTTCATACGTTCCTTGGACAATTCCCTGCGTTCCAATATAGATCCAGCTGCCTGCTGTCATTTGTCCGTACATCATTAAGCCTTTTTTATCTAATTCGTGGAAATGCTCCCAATTCGCCCAAGCCGGCACTAAATTGGAGTTTGCTAATAATACACGGGGAGCGTCCTTATGTGATTTAAAAACCGCAACTGGCTTACCAGACTGAATTAACAGTGTTTCATCACTTTCTAATTCAAGCAAAGATTGAACAATTGCTTCATATGCTTCCCAGTTACGTGCAGCCTTTCCGATTCCACCGTACACCACTAAGTCCTCAGGTCGCTCAGCTACATCCTGGTCAAGATTGTTCATCAGCATCCGAAGTGCAGCCTCTTGGATCCAGCCTTTTGCATGTAATTCTGTCCCTTTATAATTTTTAATCACTCTTGTTTTTGCACTGTTTGCTTCCATTATTCTCACTCCCTTAAATACTTTTTCACTCCTTCATTATAAAAATAAAATCTTCAGAAAAATACAAAGCATTCACTAGAAAAACAGCACTATCTATAGATATAACTCGTTTATTTTTAGCCTAAAACTTCACTATTTTTAGGAAATAGGAAATTTTTTAGAAAAAAATAAGATTCAGTTGTCTCTGAATCTCATCTACTTATCCCTTATTCAATCGAAATTCTCTCGGGGAAACTCCGACCATTTCCTTAAAAGTTCTGCTAAAGTAGTTCGGATTATGATATCCGGTTAAGTAGGAAATTTCCTTTACAGGCTTACTGGTCTCAAGCAGGTACCTTTTTGCTTCTTTTATTCTGATACCTGATAGAATTTGCGTAAAGCTTCGGCCTGTTTTTGAAAGTAGCAAATGACTGAAATAGGATGGATTCCTATCGACGTATTTAGCCACATCCTCAAGCTTTAATTCATGGTTTGAAAAATTGGACTCAATAAAGGAAATACCACGCTCAATCGGATTCTGTTTAACCATTTGTCGGCTGGAATCGGCACCCAAAAATATCTTTTGAATAAACAGAATTAGATTTTGTACAGACTGATAGAGAACACTATCATACAAAATTGAATGGAAAATATATCGGTACTCTTTTTCATAGCTATGCTGTTCATCTAAATCGTAGGTTTTCATGAATCGTCTTATTTGTGCGAGAATACTCGTAAGCCTAATTCTTACCAATCCCGGATCTGGATAGTGATCCCCTAATTGGACAAATTCATCATATAACCATGTTTTTATACCTTCTATGTCATTATTTACGAGCATGTCCACCCAAGCCCTCTGTTCCGGAGGAGTCAAAAAGGGATCGATATGTACCAAGTCTGCTGTATTCTCAAACTCAATAATTTGCCGATATCCATGATAATAGGTAAGCTCCAGCATTTTTTGTGTTTCTAGAAATTTTTCATTGAGACTGATGTGTGGTGATTTTTCATTCCTGACTACAACTGCAAGCGGGTCGGAGAATTCATCTTCCCACCTTCTCATCGCTTTTTGGCATTGCTGTTTACTATTTTGGCATGTTTCTTTAAACAAAAGAACAACCCGATCGCTTAAAGGGAAAATACCATGAAGTTCCCTAAATGGATAGTCTGACAAAAAGGAATATAACATTCCAACATTATCGTTATTTTCAATTTTAAATACTGCAATTTTATGATCCTCTAAAACAGCTGGCTCGGAAATAAATAGTGCCTCATATGATA
Organism: Neobacillus canaveralius; assembly: GCF_047237705.1. Taxonomy (NCBI): domain Bacteria; kingdom Bacillati; phylum Bacillota; class Bacilli; order Caryophanales; family Bacillaceae; genus Neobacillus; species Neobacillus canaveralius. The sequence goes on from NZ_JBDFLL010000001.1 coordinate 3,650,421, forward strand.
AATCATTATAAACATGAGGTGCATCCTTCGTAACATGTCTTTTATCAAGTGCTTTTGCTGCTTTTTGAAACGTGGATTTTACCTTGGTAGCAGAAAAAGGTTTAATCATCAATTCTAATGCCTGAAGTTCAATCGCTAAACGAGCTTTTTCAAAGGTGGCCTCTGCACTGGTTACTATCACGATCGGTTCATAAATCTGCATTAACTCTCGGAAGCTTGGCCAATTCTCTCTGCTAATCATATCCAGTTCTAAAAGGATGATATCCGGGGTTTCTTTTTCAAAAGTAACGATAAATTCCTGAAAATTTGAGGATAATAGAATGCTTGTTACAGGGATAGAAGATGATTTTAACAGCCATTTTAATCCTTCTCGTTCATTTAAATCACGATCGGCAATCAGCCATTTTCCTTCCATGATACTCACCCCATCTAAAAATAGTGCTACTAATATAATAAAAGTATACATCCTAAGTAGCAATCTACAAGTAATATTCTTATACATGAATTGCAATAATTTAAATCGAATTCATAGGTTCATTATGAGCATAATAATTTTTGTGACTATTGAAGAGAGGGGAAAATCAAGAAATGAAATGGCACAAAAATTTACTTAAAATCATACAGGACCGCCAAGGTAAAAAACTAGCTTTAGTCGTGGATACCTCAACAAATGAAACGAAAATTGACCTCATTGCAAATATTGTAACTTTTTTTAAAGAATTAACTCCGGAAACAACACTTGTTCAAGCCGATTTTAAAATCCGTAGTGCGGATCCAATTACGGGGGGAACGGAAATCAAATATTACACACATGGTAAAGCTTCCTATACCCTTGCATTGGAATGGGCGGAAGAAGAAAAGATAGAAACTGTATTCTACATCACCGACTTAACTGGCTTTTTACCGGAGGACATGCAGGTCCCTTATGAGGTATATTGGCTTGTTCCGACTGAATTTGTTCCTAAAGCACCATTTGGAAAGGTAATGAAAGTGGTATAGAAAATAGCAAAAGAGGAGCCAATCTCCTCTTTCACTTTTCCTTCTTTTTTGGCTTATCAGGGAGGTGGTGATTTGATGAGCTTTCCTCCGTTTGAAAAGAGGAAGATGAACTTTCATCACTTAGGATGGGAAAAGCCTCACTTTCCATCGGAAGAGGCAGTGCATTTTTTTCAATAACCTGCTCTAATCGATTAATTCTTTCAATTAAATTGGAATGCTCTTTTTCGGCAATTATTCCTTTTGAGGAATAGTATGGATCCTTTTCCCACCAGTCCATTCCTATTTCTCTAGCCTTATCTACTGAGGCCACGAGCAGTCTTATTTTTATCGTTAATAAATCAACATCGGCTAATGATATTTTAATATCACCAGCGATGACAACTCCTTTATCCAAAATCTTTTCAAGTACGTCGAGTAAATTCGATGATTGCGGCGGGTGATGAATGGGCATATGATCCCTCCTAATATGCTTAAAGCAGTTTTCCTAGAGGACCCAATTCGATATTGAGATCTTCATGTTCTAAACCAAAAATCTGCTTTAATTCTTCCATTTTTTCTTCAAGCCTCATTAATGTTAAGCCTAATTCTTCTATTTGCTCATCTGTTAAGGAATCGCTTTCGACTCTCCGCATCGCCTGTCTTTCCATCAGCTGGCGGAGAAGCTCAATAATGGTTAGCACTAGTTTTGCTAAACCCTGTTCTACCTGATTAGAATCAAGTGGTAACCTTTCCATCGCCTAATGCCTCCCCAATTATTTTTCGCTCATATGGTCCATAGGCACTTTCTATCGACGAAATCAACAGTTTTAAATCCACTACAATTAAATCGATGTTGGCAATCGAAATTAAGATCTCGCCGCTCACCACGACTCCTGTATCAATGATTCCGTCTAGTAGATCTAACAGCGTCATTTCTTTATTTTGAAAAAGATGATACTGTTCCATGTTAAGTCTCCTTCGAAAAATGGTAAGGCGGCCATGGTCCACTTATTTGAAATGAGCAGCCTAATCTCGAAAAGGTATGTTCGAGTTCCTGGACTTCAGTTAAGAACTGCTCCGTTTTCAGTTTATCAATAAGGAAATCGCAATTTACAATCATGTCATCATTTCGCTCTGTGATTTCTCTTCCCCAATTTTTTCGCAGCCTTGAAACTGAGAAGAATGGCTGTAATTTTTGTTCAATTTGGTGCCACCATTGAGATTGTTCTTTTTCTAATTCATTTGTTATCAGCTGGTCGAGCTTCTTTTTCATAATAAATTGTTTTCCTTTTGGCATACTTGCAATGTTTTCTCTTAACTCAAGAACACTCGGATTATGTTGAACGACATAAGAAAACGCCTGCTCAGAATTGCAATAAATTTTTAGATTCCATTCTTGTTTATCTTTGAATCTAATTAGCTGCTGCAAAATCACATCGTATTGCTCCTGAAGTAAGCTGCACAAATTCTCTTCGTTTTGAAATATAGTACAAAATGACATTGGGAGGATTGTAAACTGGGTATGAATAGCCGAAATGCATTCATGATGATGAAATGCTTTTTCCTTTAACCAATCAGGATCTTTTAATTGAAGCTCGATTTGCTGCTGGGAAAATTGTTGAGGATTAACTGGGGTAATAATGGCAGCTAGTTCCTTAAACTTTAACACTGTTGCATTTTTTTTGTCCATCCCGATGATTGACGGAACCTCTGTTCTGTTTAGTTCCTCCGAAAGAATGACACCATACAAATAAATAAAATCGGTTTCCACCGTAGTATGAGTCATGCATACCTCCTCCTTTTAACGCTAATTTTACATCCCGTTCTTTTCTCTTTCTTTGGCGATTTTGTATCTGTTAAGTAATTCTTCCTCGCGTTCTATATAGGCTTCTTCATCAATTTCCTCCATATCGTACATCATATGCAGCTCAATCAATTGTTGCTGTATTAATGTGAGATCGTACAGTTCTTGATCTACTTCTTCCTGTATTTTCTCACCCAGTTTAATGAGCGAACGAATCGGCAGTGAAAATAATTTAAATATCATAAGTTCCCTTCAATCCTTAACACGATATTCACAAAATTGTAGGCTGGCCATGGTCCGGAATACTTAAACTCCAATTTATCCTTCCATATTTCAAAAAGTTCATTAACCTTCTTATCAAATAATTCTTCATGATTGGTATCAATTAGAAAGGCAGCGTTCAGAAGTGTTTTTCCGGGGATTGTTTTATTCAACTTTCCCGCTTCTGCTATTGCCAGCAAAGGTTCATAAATTTCCTCTGCTGCCTGTTCTTCGAGACGTAAAATAAAATTTTGGGCTTGTTCACCCACCTGAATCTGGTCATAAAAAGAAGCAGGGTTTGCCAAGTCTTTTTTTGCATCTTTCCACTGATTTAGGAGTGGATTCTTGTTCATTTCTTCGTTTATCCATTCTTTCTTTGGAATTACCTTCAAGCCAACTTCCATTTTGTTATCTAATTGTAAGAACAGTTTCTCAAATTCCTCATTTAAATGCTCCATTACTAAGAGAACATCATTTTTGGAATTAAAAACATTTCCAAAGCTCATAGGAATAACGCTATATTGTTTCATCACCTCTGTGATTTTTTGTTGATGTGCCATCAAGTTTTGACGAGTTGGCAAAACATCACCTGTTACCTTTGATACGACCATAGCGACATTTCCGAAGTGGATGGTATATACCCCGTTCTTCTTGCCATTTAATTGGACACTGCCAAATTTCTTGGGCTCCTTTTCCTGTATCGCACAAAAAAGGTACACGCCATCATGTGTACTCATTTATTTTTCATCCTTTCTCAGGATTTCCTTTTGAATCAATTCCCTCACTTCTACAAAGGAGAGCTCAGGAAGTATTTGTTTCATGGGTCTGCTTAACACATCGATACATAGTGCTTGATAGCTTATATTCCCAGGAATAATGGGGATGTTTGTTTTTTTTGAAATCGCCGCAATCATTAATGTCGCTCGCAGACTAGGGCAAAATCCCTTCCCATAAGACCTTAAATTTGAAACTAATCTGGTAACCTCTTGTGCTTCGCGATCGTTTAATCCTGTTTTTTGTTTAAGAATTTCAATTTCTGTTTCCCTGTCACAAGAATCTAAATGAATGGTAATGAGTCGGTCCAAGAGGGCATCCTGAGTATGAAAGGTTCCGACATACTCATCTGGATTGCTTGTAAAGATAATAGAAAAATCAGGATGACATTTAATAAAAGTTTCCTTTCCGTTGCCGTATACAGGCAGGATTTTTTCCTCTAATAAAGATAAAAATATATTATTCGTTTCCGGGCGGGAACGTGAAAATTCATCGTAAATTACCACATGTCCATTTTTTACTGCTTCAATTAGTTGTCCTTGGACCCAAATGGGTTTGACTTCTTGCTCTTTTTTAAATACAGAGTGAATATAGTTATCGATTATTTCTTTTTTGCGAGCACCATAATATTGACCCAAAAGGTCTTTGTTCGACAATTCATGGTGACCACGTAAAATTGTTACCTTTCTTTTTAGTTGCTTCGCAATATATATCGCTAAGCTTGTTTTTCCTACACCTGTAGGTCCAACAAAATGGACAGGAAATCCAGCTTGCAAGTACTGATGGCTTCTTGAAATGATGTCTTCGAAGAAAGGAGTTTTAACAAATTCCCCTGTTCCACTTCCTTTATCAGATGAATTCAACATTTTTCCTCCTTACGATTAAAATTTTGTAAAAAAAGGAGCCAAGGCACAGTCAAGCCTCCGCTCCTTCCATTCTTATTCAAACCATTATTATGACTCTTCCGCAAAAGGATGATGATCATGATCTTTAAGCAGACCAACCGCTTTTGCATATCGTAACCATGTATCTACACTGGCAATGACGATACGGGCGTCAATTGTCAAAAGCTCGATTCCTACTAAAGAAACACGAGCCCATAAATCAATAACCACGCCCTTATCCAAAATACGGTCAATTACTTCCGCTAAGCTTGAAGAGTCTACACTTTTTTGAATAGCAGCCATTCTATCCCCTCCTTCCATTTGACTGCAGCTAAAGAGGGAGTGTTATAAATTATTCTTTATTTCTAAATTAGGTGTTACTTACTCTTTTTACCAACAGTCATCTTCGTTTAATAACGATTACTATAAGATATGTACGTCTGGCTGTTTTGAATGGACAAGTGCTCTTATCCAGACACTTTTTTTAGTTAAGTTAAGGCTGTGTTAAATTTGTTTGTTGATTTGCGCTCCACTAAGGAATGCTTCTTGGAATAATCATCGCAGGGACAGGCCGTCTCTGCCTGTCCCGAGGCACTTCGCTTTCCGCAGGCGTTGCGGTGAGCCTCCTCGGTGCTTGCGCCTGCGGGGTCTCACCTGTTCCGTACTCCTGCAGGAGTCTACGTGCCTTCCGCGCAAATCAACAGTGCAATAATCCATTTTATCTTAAACACAGCCTAAAAAAAAGAGTCTTCGATAATGAAGATCTCTTCCTAGTAAAAGTATTCTGTTTTGAATTATCCATTTTTCACGATTTTTGATGGATTGTTGACTTTGTATTGGACTGCAGCGTCAACAATAAATTCTTCTTCAACATCTTTACCCTTAGCTAGCTTTTTCTTTGCCACTTTTCCGTCGAATTCAAGTAGATCCCCAGGTTGCAGTTCGAACTTCTTTAGTGTTTTACTGTGACTGCACCATGCTAGTCCAAGTTCAATTGGTGGCTCTTCGACGATCACCACATTTTCCAGGACCACCACTTCATCATTTTCTTCGTTAAACGGATTGTATGTAAGAGCGAACTGTTTAACACTTGCCGTAAAGTGAACTTTATCTGCTGGGAGCTCAATTTTAGGTTCTTTTTCTTTTTTGGGTTTGGCAGCTTTAGGCTTTTTCGGTTCAGGTTTTTCTTCGAGTTTTGGCTCTGGTTTTTCTTCCTGCCCCTGAGTCTCTGTACCCTGTTCTGCTGTACTGTAATCCTTCTCCTCTACCTGCAGCATACTCTCCTTGCCAAAACTTGAAGCCTGCATTTCCTTTAGAAAAGCAGGGTGAATGCACGACAAATTTCCATCTTGGAACTCAATCACAAGTGTGTTAAACTCGTCAGACTTTCCATATGTTTCATACCCCTTAATCGTCACGACACGCTGGTAGTTCCGTTCCTTAAACAAAAAATCCCGCTTTGCCTCCTTCGCAGAAGAAAGCCCCCACTCCTTCAATTTCTCCTTATAATGATCATCATCACGAAACCCAATAAAATCCCCCTTCGGAGAAACATACCGAGTCAAACCACTCCGCTCTAACTGCTCATGCTCAATAGCCATATTATTCACACCTCTCTATGGTGAACACCTGGTGACAGGCACCACTAATGTACAAATGTCCGTCTCCAGTGGACACTCTTCATTTCAGTTTCATTATGTATTTTGTGTTGATACATTTTTTATTGTATCAAAGTTTTCTGCTAATGAAAAAAGCTTAGGCATGATTTTTGCAGTTAAACTTGTCTGCAAAAGTTCATGCCTGGTGGTTAGATGATGAGGGGTGGTTTTCCGATGGGATAGTATTCTACCGAGCCGCATACCCGAATTTTCTCTTCTGATAGACAGTTTCTGCCGTCAAAGATGATTGGTTCTTTCATTTTTCCTACCATCTTCGCTACATCCAAATTTTTGATCTCGCTCCACTCAGTTAATATGAACACAGCGTCTGCTTCGAAAATCGCTTCATCTATCGAACCTGAATATCTAATCTTATCGCCAATAACCTTTCTTGCATTCTCAGCAGCAACGGGGTCATAGGCGACGACTTCTGCACCTAATACCGTTAATGCTTCTGAAATTGGAATGGACGGTGCTTCTCTCATATCATCCGTTTCTGGTTTAAATGCTAGTCCAAGTAGTGCAATTTTCTTTCCTTTTAATCCTCCAAACCGTTTTAATGCCTTTGTTACCAACAATTTTCGTTGATATTCATTAATGGCAATGGTTTCTTTTAATAGAGGAAATTGTACTCCATTTAATCCCGCGGTATGGAGCAAGGCTTTGACATCCTTTGGAAAGCAAGAGCCGCCGTACCCAATACCGGCATTCAAGAATGCTTCACCGATCCTTTTATCTTTACCCATTCCTTTTGCAACATCGGTGACATCTGCACCAACTGCTTCGCATAAATTGGCCATTTCATTGATATAACTAATCTTCGTAGCTAGAAACGCATTGGATGCATATTTTATCATTTCAGCACTTCTTGTACTTGTTAAAATCACAGGCACATTTAATGGAAGATACATGTCCCTAACTTTCCCTGCCGCTTCTGCACTTTCAGATCCAATAATAATCCGGTCAGCTTTCATCGTATCTTCAATGGCAGATCCCTGGCGGAGAAACTCTGGATTGGAAACCATTTTCACTGTAAACCCACATAGGTCTTCAATCATATTTTTAACAAAATCATTGGTTCCGACTGGCACCGTGCTCTTAATCACAATTATGGTTTCACGAGTTATATACGGAGATATATCTTTTGCTGCTTGTACCAAATAAGAAAGGTCAGCGGCGCCGTCATCACCCTGTGGCGTTCCCACTGCAATTACAATGATTTCTGTATCAGTTAATGCCTCACTTAAAGAGGTGGTAAAATGCAGACGTCCTGCTCCCATATTCGCAGTTAGTAAATCTTCAAGACCAGGTTCATATATAGGAGAAACTCCTTTAAGTAACTGGTTAATCTTTTGTTCATTAATATCGATGCATGTCACATGATGACCGATTTGTGATAAACAAACTCCTGTTGACAGCCCTACATAGCCTGTACCTAAAACAGCAATCTTCATATCAATCAATCTCTCTCTTACTATTTTCAAAGGTTTCTTTCCTTGTAACTTCTTGCAAATAGGCTAACACTGATTCTCTAATATCCTCACGGCTTAATGCGAAATCAATGGTTGCTTTTATAAAACCAATTTTATCTCCGATATCATAGCGGCTTCCATCAAAGTTATAGGCAAAAACAGCCTGGTGTTTGTTTAGTTCATTGATGGCATCTGTCAGCTGTAATTCGTCTCCTCGACCTAAAGGAATTCTCTCCAAAATCTCAAAAATCTTCGGACTAAGAACGTACCGGCCCATAATCGCATATCTTGAAGGTGCCTCTTCTATGCTGGGTTTCTCAATTAGCGAGTCAATATGGAATAGATCTGACTCAATCATCGTACCTTTTGGTTTAATGATTCCATATTTGCTGACATCTTCGTCTCCTACAGTCTGTACAGCCACAACCGAACTATTATAATATTCGAAAACATCCATAACCTGCTTTAGGCAGGGAATCTCCGACATGACGATATCATCACCTAGTAAAACCGCAAATGGTTCGTCACCAATGACGCTTTTCGCACATAGAATAGCATGTCCCAGCCCTTTCGGCTCTTTCTGGCGGACATAAACGATATTTACTAAGTTTGATATCTTTTGAACATCTGCTAACATATCAAGTTTGTTTTTTCTTAAAAGTGTATCCTCAAGCTCATACGATTTATCGAAATGATCCTCAATGGACCTTTTTCCTCTGCCGATGATGATGATAATTTCCTCAATACCAGAAGCCACGGCTTCTTCCACGATATATTGAATGGTTGGCTTATCAACAATCGGCAGCATTTCTTTTGGCTGTGCTTTTGTTGCTGGCAAAAATCTAGTACCGAGGCCAGCTGCTGGTATAATGGCCTTACGGATTTTCATATGCTGCCTCCTTTCCTTATCTCCTCTATCCTTTATATGCAGTCGGACAACCTCCGGTCACGTTAGTTACCTATTAAAATGGTTTATTTAAAAACATTCGATAAAATAAAACTCCCTTCACCAACATAGCCAAGGGAGTCATACGTCATGTTCATGTATTGGCTGGTAAACTCGCTTAATAAACCTTTCCATCAACTTTCTTAGAATTCTTTTACGCCGAGTTACCAATGTACTGACAATTGCTTTTCTTTCTTCACTCGTAACTTGCCAATCTTCTGGAATGACTGCGACAATTTCTTCTATTAAATGAATAGGCAGGGTTTGAATTATTTCAAGCTGCTCGTGAAACTCCTGTTCATTCTGGATAAAACACGCCATAATTTGATGGGTTGCACTTTTTAAAATCGTTATCGGCAATGACTCAATATCCTGCAATGTCCAGTTATAGGATGCAAACACTTCTGCATGATCGATAATCCACAAGCGATAGGAGTGTGGTGTGTCATTACATAGAATAATATTTTTCCTTGTTCGATCACGATTGCAAAGCCAGTAATCAAATAATATAATGCCAGCTAGGTTTCCATTGTTAGTAATAGCGGGAATATCGGTCACTTGATGTCCATCATAACAGTCTGGTACATAAAGACTTGCAAATTGAAATTGTGTTTGCGTCATTTGAGAGAGTTCAGGGTATTTTGAGGAAAACTCCTGGGGGATTTCTACTAATTTGGCAAAAGGTATGGGCAGTCCAAGGTAACGTGCAAGGCAATAGCCAACCCATTCGTTCGCCAATGTTTTTTCAAACCCAGGCTGGAAATACTTCACGACATAATCCCGACCATCATTAAATGTAATTAAGTGAGCATTCGATTTTCCTTCAAGTGTTTTCTTGTATGCAACTGGTTTAATCATTCCCCATTCACCTCGTCTACATTTATTCCACCTATTTTTTTCAAAAGATGGAGATATTGTTCTGCCACAACCTCGATTGCGAATTTTTCATGGACGCGTACGATTGCTGCCCTAGACATTTGTTCATGAATGCTGGAGTCTTCCAAAATTACACAAAGCTGATTCACTGCATCTTCTACGTTTTGGCCGCGAAAAAGCATTCCGTGTTCACCGTGGAGGACCAATTCTGTGACCGGCATCATATTCGATGCCACTACAGGTACCCCGCATACCATTGATTCTATAAAAGTATTTCCAAACGATTCGGTCTTCGTAGTGGCTAGCGTACAGCCGCCAGATTGGCGAATTTTAGAATAGACATGCGGCATTTGCTGATAGGGTATCACTGGAAACCACTTGACTATGTCTGTCAGCTGCTCCTCCTGCCATTTGGCCGCGAAGTCCTCCCGCTGCACACTTTGAGCACCGCCGATAACCCAAAATTCAATATCATCACGCTGACTTTTCATGAGTTTTGCTATTTCCAATAGCATTTGCCAGTTTTTACGTTTGTCCAATCTGCCAATCCAGCCAATAATTTTTTTACCAGGAGGGAGAATTGGATCACTATCAACATCTATCTCTTCACACGACAAAGCACGGTAAAATGATGTGTCGATTCCGTTGTAAATGACATGAATGGGAATCTCGTCCGTCAGTATAGTTACTAATCGTTTTTGATAATGTGATGGAACAATGATAGCTTCCGGCTCAATTCCTCTAAATGATTTTAAATGCGGCTTAAGCTTAATCAGTTCCGGGGTGCGAGCCTCTACCAACACGGGTCCTCGATAGTTTGCTTTTTTTATCCATTTAAAAGCAGCACCCGTGTCAACGACAATGATTGCGTCATAGTGGTTGTTTTGAATGATTTTAATAATTTCCTGTTCATCTTTTGTCAAATAAACGGGGGCTACATCTTCCATAATATGAAGCCCGCCGTGATCAGTTGTATATAAAAACTCTGTATCAATTCCATGCTTTTTAAAATAAATCGAGCGATTGCGCCAGCCGGCATTCACCCCGCCAACTGTAAGCAGACGCCAGATTATTAATACTTTCATACTGGTTCCCCTCGTTTTTTTAGTAGGCTCCTCCTCAGCTCTGTTAGGTTTCTTTTTGTATAACCATTATAGGAGCTTAACGTCCTTTTTTATCCTTACCTTTATTCTTTTCTCGCTTCTCATCACTGCGGTTGTGGTCGTCGTATCTATCCCCAGCAAAGTGTCGGCCGCCCTTTCCACCTTTAGCACCTTTGCTGCGTCGACCTCTATCTCCCTCGAAGTGTTTTCCTCCACGTTGTTCACGATCACCTCTAGAGCGTCGATCACCTTCAAAACCTCTAATCCCGCCATAGTCGTTCTCGCCTTCTGGGTGTCTCTCAGAAAAATTTTGTTCAAGTTGGTCCCAATGCTCATCGATTTTGACCATGACTGCTTCAGGGTCCACGCCTCGTGCCAGCATTGCTTTCACCCATTCTTCCTTGAAAACTTTGTGCACCAATCCTTGCAGCTTGGTGACATAGTTTTTCTCCTCTGCAGTTGTTAGCAAAGTATTACTTAGATTTTTGATCTTATTTTTATCCGGATCCTGAGGGAGAAGTAACGCCGTTATTTGACGGGAAATTTCCTCCATACGGATATAGTGAAGCCATTCTGCATATAATTCTGGAGCCATTTCTTGTACATGTGATAAAAAGATTGCTTTATTTTCCTCCCCTAGAGAAGTCAATAATTTACGTGGGTATGGATAGACACGATCACGCCAAATGGTTCTTGCTACGTCAATTACCTTAAGACTGCCATCCGGCTGAAGATAAATTTGCCGTTTATGATGGTCAATTCTCTCATACCCAATTATTTTAAATGTGATTAGCATTTCAATTAATCTGGCAGAAAGTGCCTTAGTTAAGGGCTGGGATTGTAAATATTCGCGTAAATCAACACCCCGGATAATTTCCATCACAATATAAAGTGGACCTTTTCCATAGAGCTTTGGAAAAAGAGCTGTCTGCTGACCAAGTGATAAAGCATAATATTCGCGCTCGCAATCCTCCGTATTCCCAAATACCTTCACACAAATGTCATCCGTTAATTGGAATACTGCACCTTGCCGTCCTTTTCCCATCATTACCAATGGTGAGTTATTCACTACTTCCACATCTGCATTTACCATATTTGTCACTTTAATGTTTTTCATCCATTGTTCTAAATTTTTAATATTCATATATTCCCTCCTCCCTTTTTAAGTTGGCAGTTTTATCAATCCCTGCTTGTCTAATTAAAAGACCTTGGAAATACCGCCTACTATAATAGATTCAATTGGGTCAAAAAGTGTAAAGGCACTTGTCTATAAAAAGAAAATATAAATATGCTACTGCGTTGATTAAGGAGAAGAAAGCCTGGTCCTAAAAGGAACTGCCTTTTTTTAATTGCATTATTACCATAAGTGTTAAAATTATTGAAAAATTAACAATTATCCCCTTTATTTATTGTACAATTATGATAGACATACCAAAATATGCTATTCTTCAACACAAGCTCTTTTCCATCAGTGCTATTATGGAGATAAATAATTGGAAGACCTAAAGTATTAGGTGATGGGTCAGCATATATTTATGTAAAAGAGGTGTAAATTTAGGTAATACAGAGAAAGATTACCAGAAGCTTTTCACATTTAAGTTGAACCTAAATAGGAGGGGTACTTTATGAGTCGTTTGTCGAAGCAAGAAAAAAGCTGGATTTTTTATGATTGGGCGAATTCTGCATACTCCATCTTAATTACAACAGCTATTTTTCCTTTATATTTTAAAGCAGCAGCAAATGGTGCAGGTCTTGCTGGTTCTACCTCCACTGCCTATTTGGGTTACGCGAATTCGTTTGGGACTCTGCTTGTTTCCATTTGTGCACCAATTTTAGGAACCATCGGTGATTTTAGAGGCTTAAAAAAGCGATTATTTACCTTTTTTGTCATTCTAGGTATCGCTTTTACTGCACTGTTGGCCGTTGTCCCAAGCAACCAATGGCTGATTCTCTTAATATGTTATGTTATTACTGTGATTGGTTTTGGAGGCGCCAATATCTTTTATGACGCCTTTCTTGTTGATGTGACTAGTGAAGAACGGATGAATAAGATATCTGCCCGCGGATTTGCAATGGGCTATATCGGAAGTACCATTCCTTTTATCATCGGCATTGCTCTAATTCTATTATCACAACAAGGGATTCTCCCCTTGTCTGTAACGATTTCCACACAAATAGCCTTTGCCATCACAGCCATTTGGTGGGGAACCTTTACCATTCCAATGTTAAAAAATGTTCAACAGGTTTATTACGTCGAGCAAGTAGCAAATCCGATTTCTACCAGCTTTAAAAAGGTTTTCCAAACGCTTAAACGAATTAAAGCTTACCGTCCTTTATTTTTATTCCTAATTGCTTATTTCTTTTATATTGATGGGGTCCATACGATTATTACCATGTCTACTGCTTATGGAACGGATCTTGGAATTTCTTCCACAAATCTATTAATCATACTGTTTGCTACTCAAGTGATTGCCGCTCCATTTTCTATGTTGTACGGAAAGCTGGCAGATAAATTTACAGGAAAAAGAATGTTATTAGTTGGTATTTTTATCTATATTATTATTTGTATTTATGCTTATTTCATGAAAACCACCTTAGATTTCTGGATTTTAGCGATGCTGGTTGGTTCCTCCCAAGGCGGGATTCAGGCACTTAGCCGTTCTTATTTTGCAAAGCTGGTACCGAAGGAAAATGCAAATGAGTTTTTTGGATTCTATAATATTTTCTTTAAATTCGCCTCAATCCTTGGACCGGCTTTAGTCGGTTTTACCGCCCAAATCACTGGTAATACAAGTGCTGGAGTTTTTAGCTTAGTTATATTATTTATCCTAGGCGGTGCCATTCTATTGCGCGTGCCGGAAGCGAATGAGAAAATCCAATAAAACGAAACAACGCCTTGGGAATCCCCCAAGGCGTTGTTTAATGTCATGCAAGAAGGTCTTTATCAAGAATCATTTCCTTCTCTAAGTGACTTGCTCGAATACCAAATTTAGGTTTCAATTGACCAATTTCTTCACCCATCAAGAGTTTAATTCCCAGGTATGGCAGGTTTAGACCTGTTAAGCAGCTAAAATGCATTCCCCCGCTCATTCGCGGATTAATTTCAAGCAGCTTAGGGACACCTTGATTATATTTGACCTGGATATTAAAGAGGTATGGTATATGATAATGCTGATGAAACCTTTGGGCCATCTGAATAAGCTCTTGATGGTCGATGATTTCTCTTATTCTTCCCTCCCCTTTCATTCTAGGAATTGCCGCATATAACTGCTTTGTCGAAGCAACACAGTCAATACTGAATTCCGGACCTTCTAAATACTCTAACACCATTAGATCTGGGAAAACCTCTTGCTGGCTTAAAATCTCACACGCATGATGAAATGGGAGACGTCGGCTGCTAGCCCTTCTAAATAGCTGGTCAATACTTTCTATCTTATCCTCAATGACGCGAAAACCAGTGGCTCCTTCTCCAACAACGGGTTTAAAACAAACAGTATGTCCTTTGGCCCGTAAATTTTCATAGGCAAGTTTGAAATCATTAATATTATTGACGACATAAAAATCTGGTATCGAAACAAGTTCTGCCCCATCCTCTTCCTTTTGCATGATGGAGTGGTATGCCGCTGCTTTGTTGTCCAGCGTCTCCATTAAGTCAGAATCTGGACATACCAGCACTTTTACACCGATTTCTTCAAAATCAGCGAGCCTTTTTGAAATCAAGACATTTTCTTTCCTTGGAATGAAAATATCAATCTTATGCTTAAGGCAAAATTGAAGACAAAACTCAATATATTCCTCACCAGATACGGTGGGTTCTGAAAAGGCATAATCACAATACTGTAAATAGAGAGCGTCCATATTCGAATGAGTACCAAAAATTTCAAACCTTCTCCCCTCATCATTCGAACGAATCATCTCCATAAAATGCGTAACCGTCGTAAACCACCTATTAAACCAAATCCTCATACGTTACCTCTTTCTCGTTGATATACTAAACTAAAAACCTTAACCATTATTCGCCTAAAAATTCCCTATTATACATCTCCCGCCTAAACAGATGTATAAAACGCTGTATAAATGATGATATAATGTATAAATGGTGAAAAACTCTTTTTTTCACATTGGTGACAGGCACTAAAGGGTGCACCAAAGGGGGTATGGTAAATGTGTGGACGGTTTACGTTGACTGCAAGTGTTGATCAGCTTATTGACCGGTTTGATATAGAGTTTTTTCTACAGGAGGAGGAGTATAATCCTAGTTATAATGTGGCCCCTTCTCAGTCGGTGTTAGCGGTGATTAATGATGGTGCTCATAAAAGAATGGGGTTTTTACGCTGGGGGTTAATTCCGCCGTGGGCGAAGGATATGTCGGTTGGATATAAAATGATTAATGCGCGTGCCGAGACCTTAATAGACAAACCTAGCTTTCGAAATGCTTTTATGAAAAAACGCTGTTTGATTGTAGCTGATAGTTTTTATGAATGGAAGAGGATTGATAGTAAAACCAAAATTCCAATGAGGATAAAACTTAAATCGAATGAATTATTTTCGATGGCTGGTCTTTGGGAAAACTGGAAATCGCCTGATGGAAAATCGATCTATTCATGCTCCGTTATAACCACAAGTCCTAATGAGCTAGTGCAAGATATTCATGACAGGATGCCTGTGATATTAAAACCAGAAGATGAAAAGTACTGGCTTGATCCTTCTATTACTGACACTACTAAGCTCAACCCATTACTTAAACCCCTGGATCACGATTTAATGGAAGCTTATGAAGTGAGTCCACTGGTTAATTCACCAAAAAACAATTCCATAAAACTGATACAAAAAATCTGTTAACCTGCACAAAAATGCCTGACCCACAAAATGGGTCAGGCATTTATTATACAAGTGAAAGAGTTGTATTTATTTTCATGACAAAGGTCATGATGGCAGTGGTATCTAAATTCGATGTGTCCACGGTAACACCACTAACCTTTTTAACAATTTGCCTTTCAATAAAGTTCATTTTACTAACAAGGAATTCTCCTCCGAAAATCCCATTAGCGATTGATACATTTCTTAATTCCTCCAGGAATGCCTTGTCGAATTGTTCAAGTGCTGTTTCTCCATCGTGCCAGCAGCAAAGGAAAAGACCCAGTTTTTTTGTTAACAGTTCTTCATACTGCTTACCGATAAAATTCTTTATTTTCCCTTGTATACTTCCGGCATGGATGGAGCCTCCGATGATTACGAAGTCATAATCGTGTACATCAAAAGTAATTTTATCCCGTTTCAAATCAACTGCCAGGACTTCTCCTTCCAACCACTCACTCACCATTTGGACAGCTTTTTCTGTTGTGCCATGAGATGAGCAATAAACAATCAATGTCTTCATAAATCATCCTACCCTCCATGGAAAATTATTACACCATTTACGAACGAAAGTTATACTGTCTGCTTTTTGTTGTCTTACTATTATTATAAAGCAGCAATAATCAATATCCCGAAAAAATATTGGCAATATTTCTACAATTCATCTTCCGTCACAAGCAACTTCAATGCCACACCAAACCCCAAGAACTGGAATAAAATGGTCAGAACAAATAAATGATCATGAGGTGATAAAATGAATTCCATTACCCTGCCAATGATCTTATCTGGACCAATCGTTCGCAGAGCAGAACCTACTCAAATATCAATTTGGATTGCGACAAGTAAAAGTTACCGAATTCATGCTAAGATTTATCGTATCACTTCAGGTAAGGATCCTAATTCTTTTGATTATCATGTTATCCAATCAAAATGTGAGACGAATATGATACGGATGGGTAAACAACTTTTTATTCATTTGATTAAACTCTCCCCTTATCGTGATACCTTCCCAACCGAAACCTTACTAGGATACAATATTCATTTTAAACGAGGCTCTGAACTTCAAGACTTAAAATCCCTGGGACTGCTATCAAAGGATGATCCAGGTTCCATCACTTACGGTAACCTTGACTATCCTACCCTTTTCCTCAACAGCTCTTCCGAACACTGCAATGTCCTTTATGGCTCATGTCGGAAACCTCATGGAGATGATGAAGATACACTCTCCACTGCAGACCTATTGCTAGAAAAGGAATATAATAATTTGCCAGTTCGTCCAAGCACATTATTTCTGATGGGAGACCAAATCTATGCAGATGATGTTGCAGACCCATTATTTCCTGTGATTTCTAAACTAAGCGATGAATTAATTGGTGCGAGAGAGTCCCTCGAATTAATCGATGCGAGGCTAAAGCAAGAGCCCTTCCAAACAGCATTGAACCAAGTCAACGGCAGGCAATATATTATGGAAAACTTTTGCCATTTCACCTCTTCCCATGCAAGCAACCACTTAATGAAATTCGGAGAGTTTGCAGCAATGTATCTGCTGTCATGGAGCCCGCAGCTATGGGAAACTGCACAAGAATATGCACTCTTCGAACAATACGATGACTGTGTCAAAAAGAATCAAATGTATTTTGTGTTTCCAAAAGAGGATAGATATGCAAAGGAGAACAAAAACGAAGAACTGCGGCTAACGAATCGTTTTACTGAGCAGCAGGAAACACTGATTTCTTTTCAGCATTCTCTTTATCGTATACGACGACTTCTTGCAAACATACCCACCTACATGATGTTTGATGACCATGATATTACCGATGATTGGAATATATCCTATAAGTGGATGCAAAATGTTAGAAACTCCGCTTTAGGAAGTCATGTAATTGCCAATGGATTATCTGCTTATTGGGCTTTTCAAGGATGGGGTAATGCGTCACAATCTTATGATGATAAATTCCTTTGGTTGATGAAAACTTATTTTAAAATGCTGAGTATTGGAAAAATCATAACGTATCAAGAAGAGTGGAAAGACACTCTATGGAACTTTGACACTTGGCATTTTGTTGCTCCGACACATCCAAAAACACTCTTCCTGGACACACGGACACAAAGGGAATATAACATGGAACCAAGACCAGAGAAATTTGGGCAACTTATTGAGGAATCCATCTGGGCTCCACAGCTGATTAGTCAAAAAGGCTGGGTGCATGTCACCAGCAGTCTGCTTGAGAACGAATGGAAAAGCGGCAGCCCTTTAATCATTGTTTCGGCAACACCCCTATATGGACTTGGCCTAATTGAAACCTTTTTACATGACTATGTATATCCATTAAAAGTATTAGGGGTAAATGTGCAGACTAGGTTTGATTTTGAAGCGTGGAAGTATAATGGAAAAGGATTTACTGAATTTCTCAATCAGGTGGCAGCATGGAAACCGAGTAGGTGTATTATTTTATCGGGAGATGTTCATTATGCCTCTGCTGTTAAAGCTGCTGTTTCCTTTAAAAATGGGCAAAAACTTACGATCAACCAATTTACAAGTTCTCCATTGAAAAATATGAGCTTCGGTGGTTTGTGGGGCATCTTGATGAAACAAATAATGGCCCTTAATGCGATTAAAAGAAAAAATAACGAAATTCAACGTATTTGTACCCCTTCCTATCACATTAAAGAAGTTGGAAAAGGAAATATGTCAAACTCCTATTTATGGAAAGACTTTGTAAACTATCAAACATTAGAAAATCATTCGATCATGGAAACGAATAACAACCTCGGATTACTCATGATCAGAAGAAGAACATTAAAAAACTTCCTGCTGAATCAGCACCACAAATTAATACAACCATGAGAATAGTGCTCCACTATTGTGGTGGCACTATTTTTCAATGATTTCACCTTTTTCCGTAATAAAAAAGACCTTCGCCTGTTCATTCATCTCGTTTTCATAATATCTTACTTCCATTAGTACAGGAAAATCTGCCTCCTGTAAAGATTGACTAAGCTTCTTCATTTTCAGTATTTCACTTTTTTGATTCACTTGTGCCCAATTTGCTTTTATATCGATAGGAATTGAGGTGGAGAGGATTGATACCCTTGATTCTTGATAGGTAGGAATATTCGGACCAAAGAATTCCCCTTTGTCCTTAATTTGCAGTGCTTTAAACATTCCTTCATTCAAATCTGGAAAAAGTTCTTTTATTTGTGCTTTAAGGTTGGCTGCTAACTCACTATCCCACATAACTTTCGGATAATTATCGGAATAGCCAAGAGGGGCATCTATATCTTGCTCAATGATAAATAAGAGGTTCGGGTGCTCTTTAGGATAGGCATATCCCTGGTACGTTTCACTTAAAAAATTATAGCTAATTTTAGTTAGGACAAAATCAGTCTGATATTTTTCAGAAATGTAGCTTTGCATATTTGTTTCATGCTTTTGTTTTCCCCACGGTGTCCCGTAAAACACTGTATAAGCGTAAACACTAAAAGAAAGTATAAGTCCAGCAAATACCATTAGGATTATTTTTGTCGCCTTTATATTCCTCACCCCCAGATAGTTTTCAGAATATTATAACTATAATATTCTTCATACTATTTTCTTATTCCTTCTAGCAAAGAACAATAATAGGATAAAAAAGGCTGTTTTCGTAAGATTGAGGTTAAAATCTTAAAGCCGATTTTAACGTGGAATAACCGGTTATGATCTTTAGAACTAAGTTTGCAGGCTCTTTTCTCATTAATTTTGGCTATTCTCAGTGAAAATAATGTTCAATCAATCGTAGTTACTTTTTAATAGCAACAACTTTTGAGAAAAGAGCCCAAAAAAAAGACGTACAAAAGTACGGCTTGATAGGTGCTATTATTTCTTCATTAATTTTTGAATGGTTACGAGGACCTCGTCTAAAACTTCATGGTCTCCTTCTTGAATTCTCTCAATCACACACGTTTTCAGATGACCTTCTAACAAGAGTTTTGCAACACTATTCAATGCAGATTGCGTTGCGGAAATTTGCGTAATCACATCATCACAATAGGTGTCCTTTTCGATCATTCCTTTAATTCCGCGAATTTGTCCTTCAATTCGATTGAGCCTTGTAACAAGATTACTCTTCACCTTATCAGAATGATGGCTTTTACGGTGGCTGCCTGATGTCTCGCAGCATGATTCATCATTCATTTCTTCCTCATATTCATGGTCAAAAGACATTCCATCACCTCATTTTCTGATATTATATCATACCCCCGTACCCTAAAGCGATATGCAAAAGAAGCCTATTTAAAAGAAATAGGCTTTCTGTTACTTAATTCCCAGTTGTTCTTCCATAAAAGTTTCCAAAAGTTTAAGTTTGTTATTCCCGCTGCCAATCGGAAGCATAAATGTATCTTCGTCCTCTTCTGCTCTCTTCATTTTTGCTATTTCTTTATGAATACCTTCCATTTTCCGATCCAAATGTGCAGCCATATCAGCACTTTCTTTTAATTCATCCAGCATCGTCTGGGGAATTTCTTTGTTGTACTTATAATAAATTTTATGTTCTAGGCTTGCCCAAAAATCCATCGCAATGGTACGGATTTGAATCTCAACCATGATTTGCTCCTCACGGTCGGACATAAAGATCGGAATCTCCACAATCATATGCAGACTTTGATAACCATTGGGTTTTGGATTTTTTATATAATCCTTATATTCTATAATTCGAATATCTTTCTGATTCGCAATCATCCTGCTTATTTCATAAATATCGGAAATAAATGAGCAGGTAATCCTCATTCCGGCAATATCTTTAATAGTAGTTTTTATACTTTCTAACGTAAAATCACACTCTTTTCTAAGTACTTTTCTAAAAATACTTTCAGGTGATTTTAATCGTGAATTTACGTGTTCTATTGGGTTATAATCATGAATATAATTAAATTCATCTTTAAGTATATTAATTTTTGTCGTCATCTCATCGAGAGCAAATTTATAGGCCATCATAAAACGAGTCAGTTCAATTTTAATTGCTTTTAAATTATTCAAATCAAGGGTCTTTTCCATTCCCAGCGTTTACATCCTTTCAAAAATCATTACTCTTCTTCTGCTTCAGTTTCATCTGATTGTAATTTTTTAATTACTTCCGGTGGGAAAATTAATCGGCAAATCACTTTTGCTACTTCGCGATAATCTGTCACGTTCCCATATTGTTTCATTTTTTCGGGTGCATGCTCGGCCAAAGTCATCAGCGACCATGTTACTGTGTTTAAATCTAAATCTTTCCAGGTTAGATCTCTATCATAGGCCATTTTTAACCCTGTAAGAATTCTAGTGAAAATCTTCCGTTTTGCCGCTGCTAATACCTCAGCAAATTCTGTATCCTTTGCCAGTAATTCAGGGAGCACTCTTTGCATTCCCATCTCCTTAATACGTTTATCATGTGCTTCTAATAGGGCAGCCAGCGTGCTTTCTGGATCAGAGACACCCCATTTTGGTTCAGGCGGCATTAACATCTCGATTTGATCCTCTAACAGAGACATTAATAATTGTCTTTTATCCGAAAAGTACCGATAAAAAGTACCGGTTGCTACCCCTGCATGTGCTGCGATTTCCTTTGCTGTTGTATGTTCATATCCGTTTAAGATAAATAATTCATGACCACTTTTTAGCAGCAAATCTCTTTTTAACTGGGCACGTTCCTGCTTAGGAATTAATGGAAACTCACCCGTTAGCTGGTCTTCTCGGTCTGACATTTTTCTCACCTCACCTCTAGTATAACACAAAACACAAATATTGAACCCTAGTTCATGTTTCCATTGACAGAAACTCTTAATCATGTAATACTTGAACTATAGTTCATGTTATTTTAATCCATGTTCACACCCCTTGGCATTGGTTGTAAATAACATGAACAAATTATTTATTTTTTGTTTTTCTAAGACTTTTTACTCGCTTTTTTTATTTTTATTCATATATAATATTTTATAATTAACTTTGGAAGGTGTTGATTAATATGGCAAATCAATCTGATAAAAAAGATATCTCAATCAACTCAAGTGTTTCACTAAAGGGAATTGTAAAAGCCATTTTCAACGATACCGTACACGTGCAAATTGGCGGCAAGATTATAACATTGCCAAAAGCTGATTTCATGTTAGATAAATCTATGAATTAAAAAAGAAAATTTAGAAAGCCCATTGCTGAACCAGCAATGGGCTTTCTTTTGTTTTGTTTGGATAAATACATGACAAGCTCATAATGGAAGGATATGGCTTCAATTTTAAGAACCTAAGAGTTATATACACCAGTTTCCGTGTCACGATAGTTGACGCCGAGATATGGCCATTTTTCGACTTTGTAAGGAAAAATCTGCAGTGTTATCATTAAAACTGCATTAACAATAAAGCCGTAATGAACGGCAAAAACCGGAGGGATTCGTTATCCATTATTTGAAAATGAAGTACACAAATGAAATGGAAAAAGGTCTGCTGCGTGCACATGGAGTATGTTATGAAGTGTATAAACGTAAATTAAATGTGAGAATGGAAGTTGAAAAACGGCGTGAGATGGACCATCTATTATGTAAACAGCTGAGCGCAAATTTTGATGGTAGACTACACTGTTGATATATAAGAGGAGCCTCCATTATGGAAGCTCCTTTGCTTTTACCGTAACAAGCTAATGGTTTTATAATTTGGTCTTGTTATCATTCGCATAAGATAAGCAGATTCATCAGCGTTTTCTTTTCTCTTCCCGTTTAAAAAGTTAATAATGGTTTTAGAATCTCTTATTCCAATTCCATGCCCATAGAATTTATCATGACCAAAAAAGATTACATTCTCGGCCCGCCACCACGGCTGCTTCGGGTCAAAATCAGGATTTTTAAAATGTAATACGTCCCCAATGAGAAAATCCTCCCCATCTTTTTGATAAACAGGGAGATCCTCATCAAATTGCCAATCCATTAAGTATAGACGCCTAAAATACGTATTAAAAGCCCTCGGTCCAATCGTATACAGGACAGCAATGTACAAAGCAATGGCAATCGCGGTAGCACATTCAAAGGCATAGAGCTCCCCATTTTTCACTATATCTTCAATACCCTCTGAAGGATTTACTCCCTCTCGTAAAAGAAACCCTCCGTTAGGCAATCGATACCAGTATTTTCTGTTAGGAAAGGAATAAGCGAAAGTTGTAAACTTTGCACCGCTTTTTTCTAATGCGGTTGCTGCTTTAACAGTATTTACTCTGAATAATAATTCAAACTTTAGTTGCTGTATGGATTCATAGTAATAAATCACAGGGTAACTCGCCATTTGTTTTACAATCACCTTTTGCTCATTGCTTGTAATGTCTTTACTAAGTTCCTCAGGCTTGACAATCCGGCCATTTAAACTAATCATTGGATACCTCCTTTTTACACCATATGACTCTATTCCTAGTTACATGCAGATGGGTAAAAAGAAAAAGCCAGAATCCATACATATGGAACTGACTTAGCAACCCAAGGTTATTTATTTCTCAAAAAATGTATGATTAGTCCACCCACAAACGAGCCAATTGCGGTCAATCCAAAAATAATAAAGTAAAGACGCTCCGCCAAATCAGCCATTCCCTCTCCTGGAAAAAACTCTGCCTTTCCATAGATAGCAATGGCAGCAATAAATAACACAAATGATGGTACCCAAACAATCCAACTTGGTCTAACCTTTACTAATAAAAACGGAATGACCACCCCGATAAGAAATAACACAAAGAATAGCATATCTTCAACCCTTCCAGTACCTTTTATTCATTAGACGAATAAATGGAGGCTTTCGTTCCGAATTAGAGTCTGAGATAAAACCCATTTTTTCTCCGAATATAAAAAAGGAAAGAAACCACAATTGAGTTTCTTTCCTCTAAATGGTTATCTAGTTGAAATTAATACAGGCACATTATTCAGTTTACCACCTGAACTAGATACAATTGTTAAGGTTTCACCTGTCGTAAATGAAAGTGCCCTTTTCGAGAAGACCCATTTACCATCAGGTCCCACTACTGCTGTACCAAGTGGAGTAGTTTGATTACTTTTTGAAATCGTAATTGTTACTCCCGGGCCAAAAACATCACTAGTTCCAGGTACAGTTAATGTACCTGTACTTGATACAAAAGTGCCACGTGGTGCAGTAAGAGTGTCAGGAGCTGGTGTAATGGTAACAATTGATTCATTTGTAGAAGGTTGACCATTTAAACCAGTGACCGTTAATTTAAAGCTTACCGGAA
Source organism: Neobacillus canaveralius (assembly GCF_047237705.1). Taxonomy (NCBI): domain Bacteria; kingdom Bacillati; phylum Bacillota; class Bacilli; order Caryophanales; family Bacillaceae; genus Neobacillus; species Neobacillus canaveralius. Next base: position 3,674,270 of record NZ_JBDFLL010000001.1, read on the forward strand.
CAAACTGCTTAGGGAATGTGAAGGTTGGATTAGCAACCCCTAAATCGCTAAGTGTAACGGCAGGACCACTTACCTGCTCCCATTTATATGTCGATGCATTCGTTGAGGCACTTCCATCCAGGGTTACTACAGTGCCCTGTTTAACCGTTTGAGCAGCACCTGCATTTGCCAAAGCTGGTACTGTTGTAACGTCAACTGGCAGAGACTCACTGCCGCCTGCAGAAGAAGTTACCGTAATAGTTGGCGGAATTTTTTCCGGTTCATTAATTACAAGTGTTCCAGAGGCAGGAATATCCCCAAATCCTTGCGCAGTAAGCGTTGGTGGATTCAATTTATCACTTGAAGCTGCAGTAATAATGAGAGAATCGGAATTTGTATCATACTTGGCCGTCCCTGTAATGTGATCTACTGGTTTTAGCTTTTTCGTACTATTAGGAGTATCTGTTTTATTCGTAACAATGACTTGGCTCGGTAAATCGCCAGTAAATGGTACACGTCCAAAATATTGTCCAGCTATTCCTCTCATCGTTGTTGCACTCATTCCGTCTCCAGTAACATCAATTGTATATTGTTGATCTTCTTCTGTTGAAGCAAATACATCGATGGTACCACTGCCCGCCGTATCCTGGCTGTATGTAGCTCTCATGACATCAACACCAGCAGTTGTTGCCTCTTTCCCCATTAAACTGAATAAATCTGTTTGGATACAATTCTGGATTGTAGTTGTACCTGAAACACAAGTACTAGTAATGCCGGGTCCTTGAATCCTAAAATAGTTTTGTTCCTCAGTTCCGTTATGATAACCATTTTTTATTTTATGGTCAACGTTCGGATCTCCTACATAGCCAATCGGTCTATCTGCTGTTGTATCCCATTCTAAAAAAGTACCGATTCGACTTTTCGTAGCTCCTTCAAAGCCGCCACTTACTCCAATATCTTCAACAAATCTTATTTCACCAGGGTCATTTACTCCAGTTTCATCCTTATCCGCAGGAGTAGCAGTAATTTTATCGACACCATACGGATGAGTGATAGTGTATTCTTTACCGATTTGTAAATCGTCTATTCGAAAACGAACCCTTCCAAAAACAATTTGATCACCATCTTGGACAATCTCATTTGCCCATGCGCCTTCAAGAGCGAAAGTTGCAACAGCATCCCCACCCGATGGCAAAGTAATTTCAGCACCAGCCAACTGATAAAATGCTTCTTCATGGAAATTACCAGTCTCTACTGAAAGGGGACCTTCTGCAAATTCCCCTGCTACAAAACCGCATAGTGGGTCTAAACCATCTATACAAAGCTCGAGCCTTTTACCTTTTGAATCCTTATACCATACAGGATAACCATAATCCCCGATTGGCCCCACTTTTGTGAGTTTAGGAATTTGATCCATTGGCACCAAATATTCCGCTTTAGCCCCGCTATTTCCCAAAATCCCACTACTAATGACTAAAACCACAGTTATAACCAAAAGTAAAACACTTTTTAAGGTTGATGCTTTCTTTCTCTTTCTTCTCATTCCTCTTGGTAACATCCACAACCCACCTTTTAAATTTTTCGTTTTTTAAAAACTAGTAATCTTCATGACTTAATTCCCACTACCCCTTTCTTTTTTTCTTTCAATTTTATTCCATACAATAAATAGATAGACCTATTTATCAACAGATTCATAGTGTTATTTCACTATCATAAATAGTCCAAAAGGTGGAGTGGCAGTGAAAGTTTCCCCTCCATCCTCGAAATAACATTTACAACTAAGGTGCAGAGGCTGATCTTTTTATGGAGGTATCTACTAATATTGGTTTTGCATATAATGATTCGTTACCAAATTTATCTACTGAGGTAACAGTGTAATAATAATTAGGTGCGGTTGGACTTACTGGCACTGTATAGGATAAAGAACGGATTATACTGCCATTTACCCTTTGGTATCCCCTTGCTGTTGATGTTGTTCGATAAAAGTTAAAACCAACAATATTAGGGTTAACATTGGCTCTCCATTGGAAATTAATTACCTTCTTATCTAATGATAGTACACCACTCACATTAAATGGCTCCTCGGGACGGCGGTCTGGTAAAGTCTGAAGTTGATATTTTGGTTGATTATGAATACGAAGCATCCCCCATAAACCACCCTCCAAGTATCTCCTTAATTTCATTTCCCGATATACATAATCCCCTACTTGATTAAATATGCCATCGTTTTGAACAGGGATAATATCCAAGGTTTCCCCTGGAGTAAGCGAGCCTTGACTGGAAACAAGCTTAGAATTAGGATCTGTCCATTGGTAGCGCCAGCGATGACTATGAAGGGTAAATACACTTCCTCTTGATCGGTCAGCCGTCTGCATCACCCTTAGTCGGATGGGGTCACCTACATAGGCTTCCGGTATTGGGGTTGACGGATCACCATGGATAATCGAACTAAAAATAAGAGATTTATCGGGATTCGCAGCTAATCGATGTTTGAAAGGTTCAGAACTGTAATTAATGCCTTTTTCGCCACGATCCTCCATATCAAGATCCGCGACACCCGGTGTTGGGGTACTCCCATCCTTTCCAATGGTATAGAGACCATCCGAGAACATTAGCACCTGCTCTCTAAAATCAGGCATATTCGGGACGATAATGTCTGCTCGTGCTCCTGACATGATTTCTTCACCGGTTTTCGGGTCACGATATGTTGAGCCCTTTGGTTCAATGATAAGCGAACCATACGCACCATGAAGTCGATGACTGCGGATATCCCCATAATCATAAAGAATGGTCCCGCCATGTTCTTTATCGGCATACCATTGATAGGTGATTTTTTCGCCTGGACCAATCGTTTGGTCATAGTTATAGCCAATTGTTGCACCATCAGATCCCTGCATATCATATTGCACCATTTGCGGGTGCAAGGATACACGGTTAGAATTCTTCCAATTTACTTGATTAGCCATTAACAATGCAGGATCTGCCCCATTTTCAGGTGGGTCCAGCGGGAGTTGATTCGATAGTGTAACCTTAATACATTCCCCCTCATTCGCCCTAATGACTAGTGGTTCGGCCGCTTTCTTGCCATTTTTAATTTCTAAATAATCCTTCGTAAGCGAGAACATCATTCCAAAAGGATCATGATCACCATATTTGTTATAGACAATATCCTTCATAAAGGCTGTAATATCGAATTTTCTAACCAAAGCACCTGGTGGGCAAGGATTCCCAGGTGTTAGTGCCTTGGGAGGTTGTTTTCCGTTTTTCTTCATCTGATTTACTTTCCATGGAACCACAGATGAATTTAACTGCGGGCGATCTGGAAGTTTTTGCAGAATTGGTGTTTTTTCTCCCCAGACTCTAACAAAGCCCCATAATCCGCTCCACAAATCTTCAATTGGCTGGGAAGACCATAGATAATCGCGTTGTTTAACCCCCACAGGGTTTGGTTGTATATCCATAGTGAATTGTTCAGACATTCCAATGGTTTGAGTGGACGTTAGTTCTGAATCCTCCACTCCAGCTTCACGCTTCCAGCTTAATCCATGCACATTAAAGTTATGCTGGGTTTCATGTGCCCCTTGAATTAAACGGATTTTAATCGGATCGCCTGGATAACTTTGTATGATCGGCGTCTGTGGATCTCCGTGTACCCATGAACTAAAGACATAAGCAGGATCTGCATTATTTCTTCGGAAAAATGGTGCATTAGAATAGTTGACGGCCGCATACCCATGTGCATGCATGAAATTTGATGGATCTGCCTCTAAAGGAAGCAGGTTGCCGTTTTTATCCCAAAGTCTTGCAAAATCATGGTAAATGAGGACTTGTTCACGGAAATCTTCCTTTTCCGGGTGAACAATCATCGCTTCGGTTCCAGATCTGATTTCCTTACCTGTCTTAGGGTCCAGCCATCTTGAGCCTTTTGGTTCAACAATTAAAGTGCCAAAGGTTCCGTGGAATCCCTTTTCACCGGCTGAGGTATGGTCATGAAAAAAGATGGACCCCTCTTCATCTGCATACCAGCGATAACGGATTTTTTCTCCCGGTTCAGTACCTTGATTGTAATTCCAGCCGACTGCAGTCCCATCGGAACCCAGTGGATCGTATGCGACAAAATGAATGTGTATGGACAATGCATTTGGTTCCTTAGCATTGAACAGATGGTTTTCTAGTGTAACCTCTACACAATCTCCCTGATTAGCACGAATCGCAAGTGGACGAGGTCTTAATTCACCGCTCAAAACCCTTTGTTCGTCCTCTCGCAGAACATACATTCGTCCTTCCTTATCGCGATCGCCTTCAGTATTGTAAACAATCTCCGTTTGGATTCCGACAATGTCATATTTACGAATTGGCGCATCCTTTGGACAGCGGTCAAAATTTGGTGCTCCAGGTACAAGGGCACCTAAAGCTGCTTTTTCTGAATCCGTTGCTGGACGCAATTCTGGATCCGGCGGCTTTGGAGCACGTTTACCAATTTCCCCAGGTATATAATTTGGAAAACCCGGATTTTGTTCGGTTGGACTAGAGGGTGCTTCCCTATCTTGTAATGGTAGCAAGTCTGCCTGTGCTTTATCGTAAACCCTCATCAAACCCCACATGCCTTCTAAATAATGTGGGAACAAGTGACAATGCCATAAATAATCTCCTGGTGCTCCGGTATTATCCTTGTCATAGCCAGCTCCAAATGCTAATTCAGCCGTTTGGGTATCTCCTATGTTCAACGTATCTGAGTCGACTGTGTTTGTTTTCTTGGTATCACTTTTCCACCGATGTCCATGAAGATGAAAAACATGATTTTCATCACTGTTTGCTCCGATTACTCGGTAGCGAACAGGGTCACCAACATAGGCTTTAGTAATCGGTGTTGCAGGGTCACCAAAAACCCATGATGAATAAAACATGGTTGGATCTTTACCATCTTCACCAATAGCATTTCTCAAGCGTTCATCCATTGGTTCTGCCCGATAGTTTACTGCATATAGTTCTTTTTCATTTGGATCCTCCACATGGGGCTCCTCTGCTCCTTCTTCCTCATGCTCCTCCTCTGCTGGGGTACCAGTAGGCGGCGGTGTGCCAAATTGTGCGCTAATTCCATCATGGAAAAACAGCGTAAACTCTCTGAAATCCGGTTGATCCGGTAAATGGATATTAGCATATAATCCGCTCGTTAACGCTTCACCTGTTACGGGGTCCGTCCACGTCGCCCCTTTTGGTTCAACGATTAATGCACCGAATAGACCATCACCCATCGTTCCCCTTCCACCAGTGGGGTCAGTAAAGTAAGTTAGGTCTGCTCCATTGTAAAAAAAGAAGGTCCCTTCATCCATAGCATTCCATGTGTACTTCATTTCCGTGTTCGTGGCAGCAGTAGAATCAGGATTATAACCAGCTTGCGTACCATCTGATCCCCTAACGTCATATCCCACACCTTCAATATGGATGGAGGCCTTTTCACTTAACTGATTACTAAACGTAACTTGAACACAATCACCTTTATTAGCACGTAGTGCCAACGGCTGAATTTCCTTTACCGGTTTCCCCGGATTTTCAGCAATCGCTGCTCGTATCTTTTCTACATCTTCTTTTAAGGCATATATTTTTGCTTTGGGATCATGGTCACCAAATTTGTTGTATACCATATCTACCTGGATAGCGGTAATATTAAAATTTCGAACGGGTGCGCCTTTGATGCATTTTTCGTTAGGCATGTCTATACTAGCCAAGGACACAGGTGCAGTCTGTGCCTCTGCAGCTTTCGTTTGTATAATTGCTTCTTTCGATTCACTGGTAGTTGAAGATGGATTATTGTTTTGCGATTTAAGGGTTTGGACTCTATTAGCTGATTTGACTATTTGTTGACTGCTTGAAGATTGTTTTTCGTTATTTTTCACTGCTGTCACAGGTCTTACTTTATCCATTGCAAGGGCGTGTTTTAATTCTGAGGAATGGACGATAAAAACGACTGAGAGAGATACAATAGAAAATAAGATTAGAAAACTAACCAATAGTAAAAAAGAACGCTTTTGCCTCAACCTTTGTACCCCTTTCATTTCTTCCCAGTAGTATGTAAGTATTAGCTCCCTGCTGCTATAAAATGTTATGACCGGGTCAAATTTATTATTACTTCTTTCAAGCGCACTCTCTTTTTACACTATGAACAAGGAAAAAACAGAGAAATGCCCTTCCATTACTCACATGATGGGATATAGGACGCAAGAAAACATTAAACCTAAGTACAAAGTAAGAATGAAACAACCTCCAAATAGGGTTGCAAAAACCGGACTCATCCTTTTGTAACTAATAATAATGAGTAATAAAAATAGTAAAGCTACAGAAATCAACAAGACGGATAAAAGCGTGGGGGCAAAATTAATTTCTATTGGTATAAGGATATTTTTTGCTAAAAGCCAATCAATCCATGTTGGTGCTTCGATTGTTTGCGCAGCAGCGTAATCCATTTCATAAGGTGGTGATAATGTGCCTAATACAGCAGTAAAGTAGAAAACAAGTAACAGGATTACACATTCAGATTTTAGCCATGTACGAGGATCATAATGAGAAAATGCAGAAGCTTTCTTATAAAGAATACCGTTAATGATAGCAAAGATTATAACAGGAATAATACTTATATGTTTGAGCAATAGCATCCGGCCGTATGGTGTTGCCCAGCCATTTAAATATTCTGTCGGAGCTTCAATGGTGAACATAATAACAAAACCTGTCGCAAAAATATTAATCATACAAACTATTGCCAGAGGTGTAAACCACTGTAAAAACTCGGACCAATGTTCCCTGCTTCTAGAAAACCAAGAAACATTAAACAAGACGCCTACCCAAATGGCTACCATAAGAAAGTGTGTGGTATGAGAGAATATGCCCACCACAAACGATTGAGATGAAACATGACTGCTATAGCCAATTGCGATTATTATCAAAACAATCCAGAATCCCTGTATATATTTAGAGCGTTCCAGATAAATGGTCAACCACAAGAAAATGGCAAATACCGTAATAAACAGCCATCCCTGCCCGATTTGGGTAGTCGTTATGACCGAGTTGGCTGCACGTACAAACCCAACTGTATCATCAAAAAACAATATTAAAGACAAAACTGGTACAAACGTAACGATAATAACTCCAAGGGCACAGATAAGTAATAATGGTTTTGGAAATTGAATTGTAGGTTTTTTTGTCTGTGGTACAAATTGTAATACAATACATCCGACTAACAGACATAAAAATAGATAATTACCAAAATCTGCAATAGGAATCAATAGGTTCATAGTGTTTGTTTCTTCCTAAACAGCAATAATCCAACTCCCAAAACTATCACGAATCCGAGAATGATTACTATCGAGGTGCTAGTTGGGTTGTAATTTTCTTCCTTGCTATTATTCGGATTTTGGCTGCCAATTCCTTCATTCCCACTGCCATCCGCTGTAATCTGGACCTCTACAAGTTCTTCATCATTATTCCCTGATGAATCTTGACCTCGGTCTGGTGATGTTATACTTTGGTCCTCGCTTATTTCCTCTTTTTGAACAGTAAAGTTAATTTCACCTGTGATTGGATGACCATCTTCACCGGCAATATTCCATTGAATGATGTAGGCCCCATTTTCTAAAGGTTCCGGCAGGACTCCAAACATTTTTTCTTCTTCAATCTGTACTTGAAGAGAAGCCAACTCTGAACCATTCTTTACTATTTTCATTGAGCTTAACTTTTCTATGTTCCCATCGAATGTTAAAGTGATTTCTTTTAACTCATCGACAACTACTTGTCCCTCAATCGGGTTAGATACTGAAAGATGGGTATGTGCCGAAACCACAGAAGGTAACAAAACTAATAGACACAAAATTAGCAGGCTGAATTTTTTCAAGATGATCCTCCCTCCGTTTTACCTAATACTATTCAATAATAAATATTAATAGCACAATCGACCCACAAAAATAGTACTTTAGTTGCAAATCTATTACACTATATATTAAGTGAAAACTTCCAAAATCCCTTTATTATTTGTGCGACAAATACCAACTAATTTCTTGATTAAGCACATATTTTGTAAGTTCCTATCGAACCTATTCACTTTTACAACTCTATGTAGAAAAACACAAAGAAAGATCCATCAAAGTTAGAACTTTAATGGATCTTTCAACTATAGAAACATACTCATGTTCATTGTGGTTATAACCGCTTGGTCTGGGTAAATGGTCCGTTCAGCGATTTTAAATTCTTCATTTTCTTTTCGAATGATATCATTTCTTTCACCAAACATTTCCTCAATCGTATGGCTCGAACCCCTGCTTCGCTTAAATAAAAAGTAGCTTCTTACTTTAAATTCATTCGGGTTCGTTGTACCTTCTACGAAAATATTCGTGATAAAATGGCGCTGTCTGGTTGCGGGATTTTCAACCCAGGCGGATTTTGTATATAGGCGATTTGCCCTTGTAGTCAGTGACTTTTTGGTTTCTTCAAAAAATGCCGAATCCTCTGCAATATTGTTAGCATCTACACCTTCAACCGTTTCACGTAAAGGCATGCGGTAAACAAGATCATCTGTTAATAAATTTAACCACTCTTTATATTTTCGACTGTCTAATAGATAGGCTTCTTGATGAAGGAAATTCGTAATTTCCAATTGTAATTCTGTTGTTATTTTGTTTTTTAATTCGGAATTCACTTACTTTCCTCCTTTACAAACAAACCTTTTGAAATATACTTTAACCAATGTTCATGCATACTTCGAGCAATCGCATCCAAATATGTGGTAGGATACGCGACTCCAGGCCCAGGGAAATTCTCATCCTGCTCAACGCGTCCAAGTCCCATTAAATAGTTATTAACATTATTGTAGTTTAATTCTTTATCACGCATCATCAAACCTTTACTCACTTCAACAATTCTTGCCCAGTTTTCGGTATCATCCTGTTCGAGTGTACCTGAAGGTCCGAATGAACCCAGGTACCCCTTATAAGCAGTATCTTTATATTCATCTGGAGCTGCTTTATCAATCATAAACCAACACCAAACCTCTACTTTATCTGGGCCAAGTGGTCGCCACATACGGAAATTCAAGTAATTATGTAAATGCCCTTCCGTACCATGAATGGGACTAACAAATGAAAGGTTAGGAAACACTCCGCCAACAAAAACCGTTACTCTGGACTGCATATCTAATTGTTCGGGAGTTAAATGTTCTTCAAATAATGGCCACATCGATTCTGGCATACTTTGAAATGGTACTCTTGCTTTTCCTGTCTTGGAGGTAATGACATTAATCCCATGTCCATTTTCCAAAACCACTTGATGACCGTATCCAGCATAAAGTGGGTCCTCAGGGCTAATCCCCATTTCAACAGTGGAACGGTGCGTAGTCTGAACATGGTAAGGATCTGCAGCAAAATTTTCGGCGGTTGCTTTCCAATTTGCTTTTGCGACCCAGCGCTGTGGCAGTCCTTTTACTTCCATTCCACCACTTCTGCCTAGTAATATATCAAAATACCATTTCATTTCTCCTAAATAATCTTCCAATGGTTCGGCGTTCATATCCAAGTTACCAAAGATCATTCCTTGATAGCTTTCAACTCTAGGTACTTTGCGGAGGTTCCATTCTGCTTTACACATTTCTTCCCCATAAACCTTATTCCCTGCAACAATACCGACTAAATCTCCGTCTGTATTATAGCTCCAACCATGATAGGGGCATGTGAAGGTCTTTTTGTTGCCGCGATCAGCTGTACAGAGCATCGTACCGCGATGGGTACAAGAATTTAAAAATGCATTAATTTCACCATTTCGATTTTTTACAAGAAGGATTGGATCGTTTACCATCCATCTTGTTATATAGCTGCCTGGTTCCTTAAGCTCTGTTTCATGCCCGAGAAATTGCCACGTATGTCCGTAGATTTTTTCAATTTCCAATTCATAGATATCTGGGTCCGTTATTACCAACTGTGGAAATAAACCCTGTTCCATTTTTTCCTTTAACAAGTGGAATGCCTTTTCATCCAAGGTTTTGATAATCATTTCATCCTTCCCTCCTTTAACCTTTATTTCTTGTTATCAAAATCCAGGATAGTTAGTAACAAGGTCCGCCACCCCTTCCCTTTAGTTTAATTGTAATTAGAGAATTCTGAGAAAAAATTAATACTCTCTAGTTTCTACTTTCATGTCTATATTCCTCCTAGGAAAAATATATTATTTTTCTTTATTTTCTTAACTTTCTGGTAATTAATTTTTTTAAGTTTTTTTCTACTGTTTCATATATAGCAAAAAGTGTCTATACAATAATAAGAAGGTAATTATACTAAAGTTATTCATAGTTGTGACTGGGGTGATTTTTCCGTTAAGTTTGTGGCAAGTATCTTTGTAAGCGTTATCAATTTAAATCTGAAAGGGGACTTAACATGCAATCTATTCTAGTATTAAATAAGAATTATATTAATGGTGAATGGACTGAAGGAAAAAGTAACCGCACTTATGATATTTTAAACCCTTACGATCGTTCTGTTGTCGCTTCTGTCCGTTTAGCTACAAAGGAACAGCTGGAAGAAACGTTTGAAATTGCAAAAGAAGCTCAAAAAGCATGGTCAAAGTCAACAGTCGAAGTAAGACGTGAAGTTCTCCATAAAGCTGCACAATACTTGAATGAAAACCGTGAAGAAATCGTTAATACGATTGTACGTGAAACCGGTGGTACTCTATTAAAAGCGAATGTTGAACATCATTTAACTTTAGAATTCTTAGAGGAATCAATTAAATATGCAGACGAAATCTATAAAGTGAGAGAAGTACCAGGAGCTCCAGAAAAGTTAAATCATATTCACCGTTTGCCATTAGGAGTAATCTCTTCGATTTCTCCATTCAATTTCCCTATGAATCTCTCAATGAGAACCATTGCACCAGCAATTGCATTAGGAAATAGTGTTGTGCATAAGCCTGATATTCAAGTGGGGCTTTCCGGTGGCTCCATTAACGCAAAAGCATTTGAATTTGCCGGACTTCCAAAAGGTGTATTAAATGTTGTCTTAACTGATATTGAAGAAATTGGCGATGGTATGTTAACTAACCCTAATTTAAATCTCATAAGCTTTACAGGTTCTACACCTGTAGGACGTCATATCGGTGCGATAGCAGGTCAAAACCTAAAGCGTGTCGCCCTTGAATTAGGTGGAAACAGCCCATTTGTCGTTTTATCCGATGCAGAAGTCGACGCAGCTGTAAATGCTGCTATATTCGGGAAGTTTATCCATCAAGGTCAAATTTGTATGATTATTAACCGTATCATCGTTCATCAAGATAAATACGATAAATTTGTGGAAAAGTTTGTGGCTAAAGCAGCTGCACTTCCATATGGCGATCCTAGCGATCCTAAAACAGTTATTGGTCCTCTAGTAAACGAACGTCAATTGGAAAAGGCGCTTCGATATATTGAGGATGCCAAAGCAGAAGGTGCAACGGTTGCTTTAGAAGGACAGCGTGTCGGAAATGTGCTGACTCCATTCGTGTTTACAGACGTGGACAATTCTAGCAGACTAGCGCAAACCGAGCTATTTGCTCCTATTGCTACTATAATTAAAGCACAAACAGATAGTGAAGCAATTGAAATTGCTAATGATACCACACACGGCTTAAGCTCTTCTATCTTCACAAGCGACTTGGTCCGCGGCGAGGAGCTAGCCCTTCAAATCGATAGTGGTATGACTCACATCAATGATCAAACCGTAAACGACGCGCCAAATATTCCATTTGGCGGAAATAAAGCTAGTGGATTAGGCAGATTCGGCAACCCTTGGGTAGTTGAAGAATTTACTGTGACAAAATGGGTTTCTGTCCAAACAAAGGAAAGACATTTTCCATTCTAAACAGCAAAAAGAGGCTGGGACATAACTAGCTTCAAATAGTGAGAAAGGTGAAATTGAGCGTGCTCAATTTCACCTTTCTCTGTTTTTACTCATAATGGTTTTTCATTCTCAGCTGTTGGCCGTGAATTTTCGTAAATTCACGGCCATTAACGCTATTCCCATTTCATTGTCAACCTTCGATTTTCCGCGTACAGAAAATCGATTGAAACGCAAATTAGCCTTCAAGAATCCAAAAACTGGCTCCACATCGATTTTGCGTTTTCGATAGATGGCACCCGTTTTTTCTTCTGAAAGCTTCGCTCTCACATATTCTTTTTGTTGTTCCCATTTCTTATTCACCATTAACGTTCGATTATTGCCTTCTTTTGCCTTCGTACATGATGAACGGAATGGGCATCCCGAACAGTCTTCACATTCATAGATTTTAAACTCTCGTTTGAAACCTGTTTTATCCGTGCGTACAGATGAATATTTAAATACAAGACTTTGCTGGTTCGGGCAAATGTATATATCATCTCCTTCATTATACTGCCAGTTGTCTGGATTGAATTCGTTTTGTTTATATTTTTTCTTTTGCTCTTTCAAATACATGTTATATGTAATGAGCGCTTCTCGTTTACGATTTGAAAGGATATCTTCATAATTTTGCTCGCTGCCATAACCTGCATCTGCGACAATATGCTTTGGTAACTTAAAATAGTGTTGCTCAATTTCATCCAGGAACGGGATTAACGTACGTGTGTCTGTCGGATTTGGAAATAAACTATAGGCTAGTGCGTATTGACCTTCTGTTGCGAGTTGTACATTATAACCAGCTTTCAATTGACCATTTTTCATATAATCATCTTTCATACGCATGAACGTCGCATCGTGATCTGTTTTTGAATAACTATTACGTGTGTCAAAGATTTCGAAATCTCGTTGGTATTTCTGTGTTCGCAAGATGTAATCAAGCAACTGTTTGCGCACCTGCTTGGGATATTTCCTCTCACTCCTTAACGCCTTTCGTTCCACTATGTCTGACGTTGCTTCTATTTTTTTGTCATACTCTGTAACAATATCGTCTACTTTTTGAACCATTTGACCAAGTTCCTTATGCGATAACTGTTCTTCACATTCTCGTTCAATCTCAGGTATGATTTCCTTTTCAAGTAGCTCGTTGTATAGTTCATTTGACTTTTCAATTAATGCTTTGTGATACTTTTCAATCGATTTCTTCCATACAAACGTAAACTTATTCGCATTCGCTTCAATCTTTGTGCCATCGATAAAAATTGCATCTTGATCGATAAGTTTTTCTTCGACTAATTGGCAACGGAATTGGACGAAACATTGGCGAATTAATTCCTTCACTTCTGATTGAACACGGAATCGGTTGATTGTACGGTAGCTTGGTTCATGCCCTTGAGCTAGCCACATCATACGGATACTGTCTTTTAATAGTGCCTCAATTTTGCGCCCCGAGAAGACAGATTGCGTGTAGGCACATAAGATTATTTTAAGCATCATGCGTGGATGGTAGGCAGGACAGCCCTCATTTCGAAGAAATGGTTCCAACGCTTCCTGAGGGATACTTTCAACTAAATGATGGACATGGAAGGCAATATCATTATTTTGTAATTTTACTTCTAAATCTAAAGGCAAAACTAATTGATTCATGATATAATTTTTAAACATAAGGACACTTCTTTCTGATTTTATTTTGTGTGGTAACTTAATTTTATCAGAAGTTGTCCTTATTTTATTGAAAAAAATAAAGCCGGTGAAATTTTACTCGTCGTAAAATTCCACCGGCTTTTTCATTTCAGAGGAGGGTTTTGTCCCAGCCTCTTTTTTTGTTAAGCTATAGATTCGTGTTTCATTAATTTCACAATTTCTAATAATTTGATATGGTAACCATCAATTTCAAGTACCTTAAATTCATAATCGCCATAGTTTACTTTATCACCTTCGACTACATCCATTTTTTCAGAAAGGATCCATCCGCCGATCGTATCCATTTCTTCGTCATGAATGTCTAAACCAAATAAATCGTTTACTTCGTCGATTAGAACTTTCCCGTCCACAACTGTTTTATGTTCGCTAATTTTGTTGATTTCTGGTACTTCGTCTTCGTCAAATTCATCTCGAATCTCACCGACAATTTCTTCGAGAATATCTTCAACCGTAACCAATCCTGCCGTACCACCATATTCATCCATTAAAATAGCCATATGAACACGATCTTTTTGCATTTTAACTAATAAATCATGGATAGCAATTGATTCAATGACCTGAATAACAGGACGAGTATATTCATCAATAGGAGTATCAAGGTTTTTACCACTGATATAATCAGTTAAGACTTCCTTCATGTTTAACATACCGACAATGTTATCTTTTTCTCCATCAATGACTGGGTACCTTGTATAATTTTCTACCTTCACAATTTCTAGACATTCCGCTAGCGTTTGTGACCGATCAAATACAACGATTTCAGTTCGAGGTACCATGATTTCTTTAGCAATACGATCATCGAATTCGAATATGTTGTTCACGTATTTGTATTCAGACTGATTGATTTCACCGCTCTTGTAGCTCTCAGAGATAATTAATTGAAGCTCTTCCTCTGAGTGTGCCTCTTCATGTTCTGAAGCAGGTTTTAATCCAAAAATCCCTACGATTACACGTGCTGATCCATTTAATACTTTAATAAAAGGATACATAAGCCTATAGAAGATAATCATAGGTTTTGCAAAAATCAATGTTACAGCCTCGGCTTTATTAATCGCAATTGTTTTCGGAGCAAGTTCACCTACCACAACGTGAATAAAGGTTACTGACGCAAAAGCAATGATAAAGGACAAGATACCAGCTGCTGATTCCGCTATGTTTAATTTAGTAAACAATGGGTGAAGCATGTGTTCAACAGTTGGTTCACCCAACCAACCTAATCCTAAAGCTGTTACGGTAATACCTAATTGACATGCTGATAAATATTCATCTAAATTTGAAACAATTTTCTTAGCTGCAATTGCTTTTTTATTGCCTTCTGCTACTAGCTGATCAATTCGTGTACTACGGATTTTTACAATGGCAAATTCGAAAGACACGAAGAATGCCGTAAACGCAATTAAAATTGCAATTACAATCAAGTTTATTATGGTCAATGGTCTCCTTACTCAAAGTGTAAGTAAGGAATACACCTCCTGGTTTTTGTAAATATAAGTTTAACTTAGTAATAATAATAATGTTTGGGCTAATGGAACACCTTGGGAAGAAAGTTTATTTACGACCATTTCTTTTTGATTGCCATTTAGTTTTTCAAGAATGGGTTCGATTGCTTCAATTTCTTCTTTAAGATGACGCATTAAAATTCCAATTTGTTCAAAATGCTTTTCTACCTTTTGTTTATCAAAACAATCCTTCGTCTTAATTAATTCAATTGATGACTTAATCTCCTCAAGCGGCATATTAAGATTCTTATAGTGTTCAATTAAATGCATAATTTGAATGCTGTCTTCTCCATACAATCGATAATTAGAATCCGTCCGAATAGGGTTAAGTAAGCCTATTTGGGTGTAATAATCGATTGTTCTTTTGGAGAGATTCATTAACTTGGCTATTTCGCCGATACGATACAACTTCCCAACTTACTCACCCCTTTCTATTATTATATAATATTATCATAAACAAAACTGTACAGTCAACGTAGTAGTTTTTATTATAAAAATTGGCCAGTGGATTTCCACTCCACTAAGGAAAGCTTCTTTGAATAATCACCGCAGTGACAGGCGGTTTTTGCCTGTCACGAGGCACTTCGCTTTCCGCGGGCGTGCCGGGGAGCCTCCTCGGCGCTAAAGCACCTGTGGGGTCTCCCCCAGCCCCATACTCCCGCAGGACTTTGAATTTCCTTCTCGAATTTGCCCACGCACGAAGAAAATGCGATAGCATTTACGAGGAGTCTTCGTGCCTTCCGTTCCAATCAACAGGGTGCCATAACAACAGTTAACTGAACACACCCTGAAAATTCAAAAAACCGTTCCAAAATAAGAACGGTTTTCTTTATTAGATTCCTTGATTAAATATATCAGTCAGCACTGGAACGATTTGTTTCTTACGTGAAACAACGCCCTTTAGAACTGCTGTATTATTCTCTAAGGTTACATTGTAGGCTTTTTCAACTGCATTTGTTTTACTTCCTAATGCTAAACCAACAGAGTCATTTGTTAAGATATCCGTTACGACAAATAAGAATAAGTCCAGGTTCTTTTCTTCAATATTTTTTGTGATTGCAGCTTCTAATTCTTCTTGACGAGCTAGAACTTCAGCAGTGTCCACTGCGTTTACTTGAGCGATTTCTACCTTGCTTGAACCCATGTCGAATTCTTTTGCGTCAAGTGTGATTAGTTCTTCAATACTCTTGTCACTTAAATCTGCTCCCGCTTTTAGCATTTCTAGTCCATACTCCTCGGCATCAACACCTGCAATTTCAGCTAATTCTTTTGCAGCTGCAATGTCTTCAGCTGTACAAGTTGGAGATTTAAATAGCAATGAGTCTGAAATAATCGCTGAAAGCATAAGACCAGCAATTTCCTTTTTGATTTCCTTGCCATTTTCTTTGTACATCTTATTTAAGATCGTTGCTGTACAGCCCACCGGCTCACAACGATAGTACAAAGGATCACTTGTTTCGAAGTTAGCGATACGGTGGTGGTCGATGACTTCTAAAACACGAACGTCTGCGATGTCATTAGCACTTTGCTGGCGCTCATTGTGGTCCACTAGTATAACTGAATTTACTTCAGATGCTACATTTTCAACTAACCGAGGTACTTCAGCTTTGAACGTGTCCAATGCATATTGTGTTTCACCATTCACGCTTCCTAAACGGACTGGCTCTACATCCATTCCAAGTTGCTTTTTCAAATCTGCATATGCAATCGCAGAACAAATCGTATCTGTGTCAGGGTTTTTGTGACCGAAAATAAGTACTTTTTCCATTGTTTTAACTCCTAATCATATTAATTATGTAGACAAGCTCCATTACTGAGTTTGACCCTAACGAAAATTATATATGATTCTTTCCCACTATTCAAAAAAAAAATTAAAACCTAGCCAACGAATATCAATTCGCCGGCTAGGTCACAAAATTTATTTTACTCCGATGGGAACAACTCTTTGCCCAATTGCCGCGATTAATTCTTTTGGCATTGGGAAGCTAAGTGCCGCTGGATCTTTCATGACGGCTGGCACCGTTTGTGCGAGATTTTCTTCCGAGATATTGTATTGTTTGAAATCTGCAGGAAGACCAACCTTATGCTGAAGCAAACGTATCTTTTCCACGACCTTGGCTAATGCCATTTCTGCAGTATCACCTTTCGCCTCAACATCTAATGCTTCGGCAAGCTCTTTTACCTTTGGCAGGTATAATGCTGGAACCATTTCCATTACTACCGGCAGGAAGACTGCATTGGCTAGGCCATGAGGAATGCGGAACAATGCACCGTAAGCGTGTGCCATGTTGTGTACCGGTATTGCATTCAAGGCAAAACTAAAGGCGGTTATCCCCATTAAACTTGCTTGCAATAAATCCATACGCGCAGCTAAATTGATGCCTTCCGCCACGGCGACTGGGAGATTTTTTTCTATTAACCGAATTGTCTGCAGGGCATAAGCGTCTGTAAGCGCTGTTGCGGTTGGCGAAGCAAGTGCTTCAATTGCATGTGTTAGGGCATCGAAACCAGTAAAGGCTGTGATGAATGGCGGAAGTCCAACCGTTAAATCAGGATCAAGGATAGCCATATCGGCGTTTATGAATGGGTTGATGATATTTGTCTTCATTTGAATATCTTCATTGAAAATAACCGCAATCGGTGAAACCTCTGACCCTGTACCCGCAGTTGTTGGGATTGCAATATGCGGAATCGGAATAAAGTTTGCCTTTGGAAATTGTTCAAATAATAGGCCGCCAGGGATTGCATCTTTTATATCCGATAATCCTTTATGAAGTGCATATTTAACTCCTTTTACTGTATCCAATACACTTCCTCCGCCAACTGCCAGCAGGGCGTCTCCTCCTACTTCTTTTACATAGCGGACTGCGTCATTGATACAGCGGCTTTCTGCATCCTGAGAGATATCTAGAAATTGTCCAACCAACTGCGGTCCGCTTCCATGACCAGTTAACTGAAATATTTCTGCAACCTTTTGGACGATACCGGCTTTTTCTAACCCTCTGTCACTTAATAGGACGACTCTTTTGGCACCAAGGCCTGCAAATAAACTTGGAACCATGGCACGTGAATTTGAACCGCTGTAAATACCAGTGCGAAGCATAAACTGTGATAAGGAAGTATTCATGATCTTCTTCACCTCTTCATTAGTTTTGGCCAAACAGAATACCATACCAGTTGCGTCTTTCAAGCTCTGGAGACATAGACGTGTGCACATGCTTTGTTTGTGTATAGGCATCCAGCGATTGCTGCCCCATTTCTCTGCCAATTCCACTTTGTTTATAACCGCCAAATGGCGCATCGCTTCTAAGCATATGCCAGTCATTTATCCAAACCACACCAGCCTGAAGTTTTCTTGCTACTTCATATGCTTTATTTACATCACGTGTCCAAACACCTGCAGCCAATCCATAGATTGTATCATTGGCCATCTTAATCGCTTCGTCTAACTCAGAATAGCGAATCACACATAAGACAGGTCCAAAGATTTCTTCCTGTGCAATTTTCATATCATTGGTAACGTTGGTGAAAATCGTTGGCTCTACAAAGTATCCATCTTCACAGCCAGCTACCTTAACTTCCTTACCACCGCAAACAAGTGTAGCTCCCTCTTGTTTACCTGCCTCAATATAAGAAAGAACACTATCTTTTTGTTTTTTAGAAATAACTGGTCCCACATCTGTCATCGGGTCAAGCGGATTTCCCAGCTTTAACTTGCTAGTTAAAGCGACCAGGCCGGCAACCACTTGATCGTACAAGGAATCTGGTACAAACAGTCGTGTTCCACTCTCACATAACTGACCAGAATGTAAAAACACTCCAAACAGACTGCCAGGGAGGGCGATATTTAGATCCGCATCCTCTAATAGAATGTTTGGTGACTTACCACCTAACTCCAAGGTTGTATTTTTAATCGTTTCGGAAGCCAATCCCATTATCCTTCTTCCTACTTCTGTTGAGCCAGTAAAGGCTACCTTGTCTACTTTCGGGTGACGAACTAGCACCTCACCGATTTCAGTGCCTGGACCTGTGACTACGTTAATAACTCCCGGCGGTACAACATTAGAAATTAATTCAGCAAGCTTAAGTGTGGATAAAGGTGTATAGCTTGCAGGCTTTATCACCACAGTATTACCCATTGCTAGCGCAGGAGCAATTTTCCAGGTTGCAATGACCATTGGTAAATTCCAAGGTGTAATCGCAGCACACACTCCAATCGGTTCCCTCCAGACAAAATTATGTGCTGGTCCAGGAAATGGCGGTACTGGCAAGGTTTCAGAGAACGGGTATTCTAACGTGAAGTTTGCAAGTGTTTGGAATAGGTCAACCATTTGTAAAATATCGCTATTGCCGATTCTACGTACTGTTCCGCCAGAACTAATCGCTTCTAAATAAGCTAACTCCTCAGCGTGCGCAGCAATTTGATAGGAAATCGCATAAAGTATCTTGGAACGGTCCTTCGGATTCATATTTTTCCAGTCAGTGTTATCAAACGCGTCTCTTGCAGCCTGGACTGCACGATCGACATCTGCTGCAGTACCTTTTGCCACCTTTGCCACAAGCTCACCAGTGGCTGGGTTAAAAACATCAAAGGTTTCTTGATTGCTTGCAGGCTCCCACTTTCCATTAATAAACAGCGGAAAACTTTGAACTTCGACTTTTACTGTCATTTTCGTTCCTCCTTTTTATAAAGGCCTTTATAAAACGCCTAATTCACTTTCTGAGAATCTATAAATCTCTTCGATTTTTTTGCCTTTTGCACGTGCAAGAATTTCCATCCTTACTGACAGCTGTTTAAGCGTGAAATCCATTACCAGTGCTGGATCCCCGCCGAATGCACTTACATCCCTTCCTGCTATTCCTTCCTCATTTAATCTAAGCGATAAAGGAGTAAGTTCAGTCATTTTTGCCGCAACAAAATCAAAGAGATGAGGGTGTTCACAAATTAATCGTTGAAGCAGGAAGGTGCCATAGCCAATATGCCGGGACTCATCCTTTTTCAAATTCCCAATGCCCTCTAAGAGACCAGGCATGATATTAGCAGTTTCTAACGCTTGGTAAAAAGAATAATAACCTGTTTCTGCTAAGACACCTTCAACAAACATGTTATAAACAACGGAGGCTTCTGCAATTGCTTCTGGAGATTGGTCTGTCACAAGACGTTCCATCGTAGTTGGGAGGATTTCATAGAAGATTTTTTTATACGTCTCTGTATGGAAATGGGATAAATCCCCTCTTTCGCCGATGGCATTTAATACTAGGCGAAAAAACTCTGTATGCTTTGCTTCTTCATATAAAAATGTGGTTAAGAACATCTCTTCTTCAAGACGTCCTTCTTTTGCAATCGCCATAATCAGCGGGAGTAAATCTAGCGTTACTGCTTCTTCTCCAGCTTGAAACTGTGAGATTAATCGAAGAATATCTACCTTTTGTTCATGATTTAGTTTTTCCCAATCTCTAGCATCCTGGCTAAAATTGATATCACTTGGATTCCAGGTTCCTAATCTTTTCGCCTTTTGATATAAGCGAAACGGGAATGAATCCTCCAATAATCCTCTTTTACTTGTCGTTAATATTTTTCTCTTTGTCATTTAGACCTCCTGATTACTTTATCTGTATTTCTGCGACATTTTTGCGCAGATGTGTTTTTAGTATTTTTCCGACCCCGTTCCTTGGCAAAGCCTCGAGAAAAACAATTCTCCGCGGTGTTTTGTTTTTTGCTAAATGCTCCTGACAAAAGCCAATTAATTCCTCTTCACTTACAATGGCTCCCGGTTTCACGACAACACATGCGACCATTTCCTCACCCATTTTTTCATCGGGAACGCCAACCACTGCGACTTCAGAAACGGATTCATGAGTATTTAAAATTTCTTCAATATCTCTCGGATAGACATTAAATCCACCTCGGATAATCAAGTCCTTTTTGCGGTCAACAATATAGACGTAGCCTTCATCATCCATTCGTGCCAAATCACCGGTATGTAACCAAGCATCGATCAGGACCTTTCTTGATTCTTCAACATTTTGATAATAGCCTGGTGTCACGTTTTCACCGCGAACACAAAGCTCGCCAACCTCACCACATTCAACCTCGTCGCCATTGTCATTGACAATTTTCACTTCTACTCCTGGAATCGGGATTCCTACAGAGCCTGGTTTAATTTCTATTCCATTTTTATGAGCTGTCACAATAGGAGCAGCCTCTGATAAACCGTAGCCTTCATAAACCTTAGCACCAAACTTTTTTTCAAAAGCATGCAGTAAAGCGACAGGCAGCGGTGCTGAACCGGAACTTACCGATTCAAGGCTTGAGGTGTTATAGTCGTCAGCGTGAGGATAGGAAACTAACGCATGAATCATCGCTGGCACTGCCGAAAAGTTCTTCACTTCATATTTCTCAATCGCTTTGAATACTTCTCCAGTATCAAAATTCGAAAAAATTACAATTGAGCTCCCCATTAATAAGCAAATATTAGAGATGGTCAGTCCATAGACATGTGCAAGCGGCAGAACACCAATGGTTGTTCCTCTTTCAAGTTCATTATGCTTGACTGAATTTTGAGCGTTACTCGTTAAATTTTTTTGGGTTAACAGAACACCTTTTGGATTTCCTGTCGTACCAGATGTGTAAAGAATAACAGCTGTATCATCCTCCTTTCCCTCACTCCTAGGAACAAATGGATCCTCACTCTTTACATCATAAAAGTTTAGACAACCTTCACTTGAGGGCTGATCTACTACGACAACTAATGGTTTAGACGGTAACCCTTCAAGCGCTTTCTCTACGTTTCCTAGAATAAGTGAAGAGGTAATGACTACCTTTGCCCCAGAATTTAATGCAATATATTGCAGTTCTTTTGGATGGAGGGTGAACATAACCGGTACGATAATAGCGCCTGCTCTCGTAATCCCCTGATAAGCAAAAATAACTTCCGGACAGTTTGGCATACAAACAATGACTCTATCACCTGCAGAAATACCATACTTCTTGAGCCCGCATGCGAATTGATCGGCATACATCCTACATTCAAGGTTGGTATATTGCTTTTCTTTATAATGTAAAAAAGGATAATCGCCAAACTGACTGATGTTTGTTTCAAGCAAATCACTAAGCCTCACAACACCAACTCCTTTAATAGAAACTAATAGAAAAGCCAGTTCTTAGCAAAATTCACACCTTTTTTGTAAGCGTTATCATTTTATGTGAAAATCTTGGCATGAACTTGTATGACAGCAAGTGCCACCCTGCCTGCCATTTACATTCCATACCCGATCTTTACCCATTTTCTACTAAGCTATTACTTTACATTGCATGTGCGCCGCCATCCACGACCACAATATCCCCTGTGATAAAATCTGACGCTGGTGCCGCTAGGAACAGTGCAACTCCTTTTAGATCGGTATCTGAACCAAACTTACCCAATGGAGTGCCTCGTAGAATTCCTTCGCCGCCTTTCTCTATCAATCCTTTTGACATTTTCGTAGGGAAAAAGCCTGGAGCGATTGCATTCACATAAATTCCGTGTGGGCCCCATTTAACCGCTAAATCCTTTGTAAAAGTAATAACCGCTCCTTTAGAAGTATTGTAGCCAATCGCATTCATATAATCAGGGTTACTGCCCTTAAGACCTGCTACAGAAGCAATGTTTATTATTTTGCCTAATTTCTGCTCTAACATAACTTTTCCTACAGTCTGTGACATAAGGAATGTCCCAGTTACATTGACGTCGATTACTTTCTTCCAAGCCTCGAGCGGCATTTCTTCAGCCAAGGCTCCCCAAGTCGCACCACTATTATTTACGAGGATATCAATTCTCCCAAACCTTTCTAGCGTAATGTCAACTACATTCTTTACATCATCTGGATTGGTGACATCGCATTTAATGGCAAGGCTATCGACACCGATTTTCTTTAACCCTTCACTTACTTCCTGACACGCCTCAAATTTCCTTGAGCACACCACTACACTGGCTCCAGCTTCAGCAAATCCTTCTGCAATTTGCTGACCAAGTCCTCGTCCACCTCCAGTAACAATCGCGACTTTTCCTGTTAAATCAAATAAATCTTTCACATGCATCGCTGTTTCCTCCCATTCGGTCATTTTCATCTCTCTATTAAAAAATTCACATACTAACTAGTTGGTATGTTGCTAAACACATAATATATAAAATACCTATAATATTCAATATTATTTTTTCACCAAATTTCTCGCTTCTTTTTTAAAATATAAAATTCATTGTATAAGTCAAATCCGCTCTACCATGATGGCCATTCCTTGGCCACCACCGACACATAGGGTAGCGATTCCCCTTTTTTGCTGACGACGAATCAATTCATACACTAAAGTTGTCATGATCTTTGCCCCTGTAGCGCCAAGTGGGTGTCCAAGTGCAATAGCACCGCCATTGATGTTTACCTTTGCCTTATCTAAATTTAATGCTCGGATTACAGCTACTGCCTGGGAGGCGAATGCCTCATTTAATTCAAATAAGTCAATATCCTCAAGTGATAGATTTGTACGTTCTAGCAGCTTTTTCACAGCAAGTACAGGTCCGATTCCCATTACCTCGGGTGAAACCCCGGTAACCGCCCAATCTACGATTCTAGCAATTGGTTTTAATCCTAGTGACATAGCATATTCATCTGATGTTAACACCATCGCTGCCGCACCGTCATTTCTGCCACATGCATTACCAGCTGTAACAGTTCCATTTTCTTTAAATGCAGGCTTAAGCTTTGCAAGGGTTTCAATGGTTGTTTCGGGTCTAGGATGTTCATCTTGTGTAACCAAGATTGTACCTTTTTTCGTTTTTACTTCAACTGGAATAATTTCTTCATAAAATCGGTTACTTTCAATCGCAGTGGCAGCACGGTGTTGACTTTCTAATGCATATACATCCTGTTCTTCCCGCGTAATCGAGTATCGTTTTGCAACAATTTCTGCGGTGATTCCCATGCTCAGATGGTATCCATATTGCTCCGTTGGCTGCTGACCCACTTCGGTGTTAGAATCAATGAGTTTAGGATTATCACCGCCAAAACGGGAATTCCTCAGATAGATTGGAGCATTGCTCATGCTTTCGGTTCCGCCGGCAACCACAATATTTGCATGTCCAAACGCAATTTGCTGCGCAGCAGAAGCAATCGCCTGCATTCCAGAGGCACAGAGACGATTTACAGTAAAAGCAGGTGACGTTTCTGGTACACCTGCTCGTAATGCGGCTACTCTCGCAACATTCGAACTCTCTGTGGTTTGCCTTACTTCCCCTAGTATTACTTCATCTACTTGGCTAGCTGCGATTCCTGCCCTGTTGATAGCTTCTTTGATGACGATTGAGGCCAGCTGTCCAGAATTCAGACTTTTTAATATGCCGCCATATCTCCCCACTGGCGTCCGAACCGCAATAACAATTACGATATCCTTCACAGTCTAACCCCCTTTATCTGTTGAGTGGCTCCAAAGTTTCCTGCACTTCGGTCACTCCAGGTTATTCATAACGACCAATTTACTTAATATTTTACTTATGGTCACTATGAATCTCTTAAAGTTACCGAAACCCTTTTTCATCTTATCCTTCGATCACTATAAGCCTCCTATAGTTACCGAAACCCTTTTCCATCTTATCCTTCGGTCACTATAAACCTCCTTTAGTTACCGAAACCCTTTTCCACCTTATCCTTCGGTCACTATAAACCTTTTATAGTTACCCAAACTCTTTTTCATCTTAACCTTCGGTCACTATAAACCTCCTATAGTTACCCAAACTCTTTTTCATCTTATCCTTCGGTCACTATAAGCCTCCTACAATTACCCAAACCCTTACAAATTTTATCTTTCGGTCACTATAAACCTCTTATAGTTACCCAAACCCTTTTCCATCTTTTCCCTCGGTCACTATAAACCGCTATACTCAATATCCAGTTGCGATGCGATGATGTTTTTCTGTATCTCCGACGATCCTTCATAAATCCTCGTAATTCGAGCATCCCGATAAAATCTCTCAATCGGATAATCTGCAATATAACCAAGTCCACCATGGACCTGCACGGCTTTATCCGCCACCCTGTTATACACCTCTGACCCATAAAGCTTTAACATTGCCGCTTCTTTAATAACTTTCCTTCCTTGGTCAACCATCCATGCCACTCGGTAGGTAAACGAACGCAGTGCCTCAATTTCGACTGCCATTTCCGCTAACATATGGCTGACTGCCTGGTGTTTAATGATAGGTGTACCGAATTGGATACGTTCTTTCGCGTACCTCACAGACATGTCTAGCAGCTTTTGACAGGAACCAAGATTCCTTGACGCTAAACCGGCTCGACCATTTGCTAATATTTTCAACGCATTGACATACCCCTGCCCCTCGGTTCCAAGGACATTTTCGACGGGTACCTCACAATCTTCAAAAATTAATTCAGCCGAATGTGAGCCTCTTAACCCCATTTTCCGCTCTACTGTTCCAATTTGAAAGCCTGGAAAACCCCTTTCAACGATGAAAGAAGTAATCCCTTTTGCTCCTTTCCCCGAGTCAGTAACAGCCATTACTGTAAACACACTGGCTTCAGTTGCATTGGTGATATAATGCTTTAAACCATTGATAATGTATTTATCTCCTTTTCGGACTGCTGTAGTTTTTAAATTGGCGGCATTCGAGCCGGCATCTGGCTCCGTTAGAGCAAAAGCTCCCAATTTTTCACCGCTGGCCATCGCAGGAAGGTATTTATTCTTTTGATCCTCATTACCCATTTCCACGATCCCCACTGTACCAATTCCTGTATGAGCACCAATTAAAGTGGTATAGCCATTGTGCGTTTGACCAATTTCTTCATATAACGCACATTTTCCAACCATTCCAATACCAAGTCCGCCATATTGTTCTGGAATACTGAGACCGAAAAGTCCCATTTCCCTTGATAATTGAATAATTCTTTCAGGAATTTGATTGTCCTCTTCAATTTGCAAAGCAACAGCTTCTACTTCGGTTTGAATGAAATCACGTACATTCTTTTTTAAAATTAAAATATCCTCATCAAATTCAAAGTTCATCTTAATCACCTCATTTCATCCATCTCTAATAGTAATAAACCCAGCCAATAAGCATGTATCTCTCTTTTGGCCGGGTTATCAAGGACTTAGAATTGGTTAAACAACACTTCACCTTTTAAAACTTCATTTCCATTTTGGTTTACAGCCTGAACCTGAAAGCGCAGTTTTTTGTCTACTACTTCTTTTAAGGTTGCTTTAAGTGTAATGACATCATTTAAGAAGACCATTCCTTTAAATCGGATGGAATAATCCTGGACAAAGCCCTCTTCGAAATAAGGCGTAAAAAGCTTTGCAAGATTGCCCATTGTCCACATACCATGAGCAATAATCCCTGGTAATCCAGCTTTGTTTGCTTCCTCATCGATTGTATGAATCGGATTAAAGTCACCGGAGGCACCTGCATATTTTATTAAATCGATTCGTGAGACCGGGTCTAACTGAATTTCTTTAAGTGACTCACCCACCTGTAATTGCGTAAGAGTACTCATTTTGTCAGCACCTTCCTCACTGCTTCAGAAATAACAACAGTTGATGTTGAACTAAATATCACGTCGCCAGCTAGATCTTCACCAAAACTTTCTAAGACAAGAAAACCCATTTCGCCAAAATTACCTTTTTTCTCAAAGTATTTCTTCACCTCGGAGTAACAAAGAAGTCCCTCACCAACGACAAGCGGACGCTTGTAATGAAAGGTTTGCTCCCCGTGAATCAATCCTTTATTCGGCAGATTTAATCCCTCAATCACTCCATAATCAAACGTTCTCGGGAAGGTAGGCGGAGCAATATTGTTTTGATACCTTGAATTTCTACCAGTTTCTTCATCAAAGTAGATAGGATGGAGGTCTCCAATTGCTTCGGCAAATTTTTTAACTGCTCCTCTCTCGACAACGTTTTTCACTTTATTGGAGCGTTTACCAACTTGATCATTGAACAATTTATCTTCGCCTCACTTTATCGATTAATTTTTTGGTCCGCCGGCTACATAAATTACCTGGCCATTAACAAAAGAAGATTTTTCATCAGCAAAGAATTCCACTGCATTGGCAATGTCGGCAGGCTTTCCACTTCTTCCAACAGGGATAGCGGCAACACTCGCTTCAATTAGTTTTTCAAATGGGACACAAAGTCTAGCAGCGGTTTCCATTGTCATTTCAGTCTCAATAAACCCAGGTGCAACAGAGTTTGCCGTAATTCCATATCTCCCCAGTTCAATTGCAAGTGTCTTTGTGAAGCCCTGTAATCCTGCTTTTGCAGCGGCATAGTTAGCTTGACCACGATTGCCAAGAGCTGAAGTCGAAGAAATATTAATAATACGACCATATTTATTTTCCACCATGTACTTTTGTGTTGCTCGTGCAGCATTAAAAGATCCTTTTAAGTGAACATCCATGACTGTTTGCCAATCTGAGTCTGTCATTTTGAATAATAAGTTATCGCGAATAACACCCGCGTTATTAACAAGAATATCAATCGAACCAAATGCTTCGTATGCTTCCTTGATTGCATTTTCTACCTGCTCAGCATCCACTACATTTGCCACCTTTGAAAAAACTTCATAGCCTTTTTCTCTTAGTTCATTTGTTGTCGCTGCTAATGCTTCTTCATTTAAATCAATAAACGCCACTTTTGCGCCTTCTTCAGCAAAACGTTCAACAATTCCTTTTCCAATTCCACGACTTCCACCTGTTACAAACGCTACTCTTCCTGAAAATCTCCCAGCCATTTCTATTCCTCCCAAACAAAATCTAATAACCTAGCTTTTTTAGATAACGCTCACAAAATTAATTAAACGTATTGCCCTACTTTAACATGTCCTTTTATTAGATTTCTTGCAATAATCATACGCTGAATTTCATCGGTACCGTCATAAATTCTCCAAAGTCTTGCTTCCCGGTACCAGCGCTCGATTGGCAATTCCCTTGTATAGCCCATACCACCATGAATTTGCAAAACACGGTCGACAACATTATTTCCCATATTGGCTCCATAAAGCTTTGCCATCGAAGCTAAGTGGCGATTATCTTCTCCGTTATCAAGCGTAAACGCAGCATTTAATACCAGCCATTTAGCTGCTTCAATCTCAACTGCAGAGTCAGCAATTTGCCATTGTATGGCTTGTCTTTCTGCAATTGGTTTTCCAAAGGTGATCCGTTCCTTTGAATAATCAATAGCCATTTTTAATAAGCGCTCTGCTGCACCTACTGCTCTGGCACCAACTACCCATCTTGCAAACCCTATCCATTCCAACCCTAAATTGTAACCCTTGTGTAATTCTCCAAGAATATTTTCTTCTGGAACTCGAACATTATCAAATACTAGTCCGGATGGTCCCCATTCTCCCATGGTATGTATATACTCGGATTTCCAGCCCATATCCCTGTCGACAATAAAGCAGGTAACTCCTTCACGCCCCTGTGTTGATTGATGCAGGCCTTTATCTGTGATGGCTATCGCCATGACAAAATCTGCTTCATTTCCACCTGTGATGAATGTTTTTTCTCCATTTAACACCCAGTCATTCCCATCTTTAACTGCTGTCATTTTTATATTTCTAGTATCAGACCCTGCGCCTGGTTCCGTCATCGCAAAGCAAGATTTTTTCTCACCATTAATAGTAGGAATTAGATATTTCTTCTTTTGTTCTTCGTTACCATAATAAAGGATATTGTCAGCAGACCCGCCAAAGCTAAATGGGACAAACGTCTTTGAAACCTCCATTAATACGATAGCCATCATCATTTGCCCCAGGTTCGCTCCGCCATACTCTTCTGGCGTGTTTATCCCCCAGAAGCCAGCTTCCTTCGCTTTTAACTGAAGTTCTTTAAGTATTCCAGGAGGAAGACTTGACTTACCTTCTCTTTCATTTCTTAGTACTTCATTCTCTAATGGAATTAACTCTTTTTCTACGAATCTTCTAATTGTTTTTTGGACCATCTTTTGTTCATCTGTCAAACGTAAATGCATACCTTTCACTCCATTCATTTTTTAGAATTTAGTATAATAGCCGCTAAATATAATTATGCTGGCAATACCGGATACATACCTACCGGTTGGTATGTCAATCTAATTTTATTCTGAACTTTCAGATAAAACAAGTTTTTTATTAAAAAAGCAGCAAGTTCTTTTCACTATCTTACTGCTCTCGTTAAAAAGGAT
Organism: Neobacillus canaveralius; assembly: GCF_047237705.1. Lineage (NCBI taxonomy): Bacteria > Bacillati > Bacillota > Bacilli > Caryophanales > Bacillaceae > Neobacillus > Neobacillus canaveralius. The sequence goes on from NZ_JBDFLL010000001.1 coordinate 3,703,543, forward strand.
TTTGCCAATTTGTAACCTTTTTAATGTAATTATGTAGATTTCCAGTTATCTGATATTCCATATTACCTGAATTTTTAGTAGTATAGATATGCAACTATGAAAATTCAGGAAGCTTTCCTTCCAAGGAGAAATAAATGAAGAAAACGAAATTAGTACTTCTATTCTTAATTACTAGTATGATTTGGCTTTATGCAAGTAACTATATCCTGACACATTATATCCCTTCGTCCCTTGATAATTATTTTGAACGAGGGAAAGAAATTTTCTATATTCTTGTGACGGGTGGAATTTTTTATTTTTTTATCCTAAAAAAAGAAGAACTTTATACAACGAAAGAACAAGAAAAACGTTTATCTACCCTTATCAACTCAATGGTAGACTTTGTAAACTTTAAAGATGGTGAAGGACGCTGGATTCAAGCCAATGACTTTGGACTGAAATTATTTCAGCTTGAGAATGTTGATTACTTGGGGAAAAAAGACTCTGAATTAGCAGAATACACCGAGTTTTATTCAGATGCGCTTAAATACTGTGAAGTATCTGACGAAGAAACGTGGGAAAATGGTACCGTAACACGTTGTGAAGAGGTCGTTCCACTGCCCGATGGAAATTCTAAAATATTTGATACGATTAAGGTTCCGTTGTTCCATGAGGACGGAACGAGGGAAGGGTTAGTCATTATTGGTCGGGATATTACGACCCTAAGACAAACAGAAGAGCGCCTTAGCAGAACCGAAAAGCTCTCCGTTGTCGGTGAGTTATCTGCCAGTGTCGCCCACGAGATCAGAAATCCACTAACCTCATTAAAAGGTTTTGTGCAATTATTGCAAATGGAAGATGATAAACACCAAGATTATTATCAAATTATGCTAGATGAATTAAATCGAATTAATCATATTGTAGGTGAGCTCCTGCTCTTAGCGAAACCGCAGCATTTAAAATATTCAAAATTAGCGATTCAAAAAATACTTAATGATGTCATTTCATTATTAGCAGTCGAAGCAACCCTATATAATGTTCAAATTGAATCAAATTTTCAAAAAGAGAATATCATCATTGAGTGTGAGCCAAATCAGTTGAAACAATTATTTATTAATCTAATCAAGAATTCTATTGAAGCTTCAAAAAGTGATAGTAAAATTTCTATCTCTCTTGGTCTAATTGATGATAACCGATTAGGCATAACCATCCAAGATCAAGGCTGTGGTATCTCAAAGGAACGACTACAAAAGATCGGCGAACCCTTCTATTCTTCAAAAGAAAAAGGGACAGGCTTAGGATTAACGGTCAGCTATAAAATTGTACAATCACATAAAGGGACTATTATGTTCGATAGTGAGATTGACCAAGGAACAACGGTTAATATCACCTTACCTGTGGTACAAAATTCTTTATCAGACACCCGCCAGTCAAAAGTAACATCATAAAAAAGGTTCCTTTACGGATTGTAAAGGAACCTTTTTTATGCAGATTGTTTACCTGAACTAACTTTATGTGAATGTTTTCTGCGAAATTCTAGTAGGTGTAATTGAATGATAAAGGCCATTCCCAATATGATTCTTCTCCGATGTCTCTCTTTTCTCTCTTTTGGTCCGTAAACATAACGATTCCAAAAGTAATAAACAGACTCCTCAAGGAGAATAAAAAGTATATATAATCCTGCCGGCACAACAATCAAATACCACATATCAAGAACTCCTTTCGTACGTACTACCTGCCCTTATATGTCTATTGTTCTCACTTCATTATACCCCCTACTCCTTCGACATTTCAGAAATTTCAATCTCCTTATATTTACATAATTCTACATAAATAAAAAAACGCTCGAACTTTGCCTATGTTTAGGCATCCAAGCGTTTCTTCACTCTACATAATTAGTTTGGTTCTTTATATGTTTTGGCACGTTCACTGTCGCTCATACCTTTGGTTGTTGGATCCTGTATGATGCCCATCAATGATAATAAAATAAATATAGCATTAATAAATGTTAAAATGGACTGTTGAATCGAATCTGCTAGTTGAAAATCTGTAACACCTAACGCATTTAGTCCTTGCAATAGCATTTGCGCCACAATCATCAACTGAGCAACAAAAGCCATCACCCAGCTGCGGTTCTTAAAGCGGACCTTCCAGTTGATCATTCCCATATCCCCTTTCTATGTTATAGAGGTTCTTTCTATTAACATATGCTTGGACTGAAAATGGTTGTCCGCAAATATCACAACATCAACAATTAAACTTCTCTTCTCATTGCTCTTAGTACATCCACTCTTGTAGCTCTTTGAGCTGGACGAAGACCTGAAAGGATGGTTACTCCATAACAGATGACGATACAGATAATTGGCAGACTAAGTGGAATATCACTAAAAATAAGTTCAGGAGGTGTTTCCTCCCCAAAAGCCTGTTTGATGATTAAAGGTATAACAAAATTGACAGCATAACTAAGACAATAGGAAACGATGGTCCCAATGAATGCACCAATCAAACCAATATAACTGCTTTCTAATAAAAAGATTCTCTTAATGATACGAGGATTTGCCCCGATTGCTTTCATAATTCCGATATCCGGTGCACGTTCTGTTACTGCCATTGTCATCGTATTGTAAATTCCAATAGAAGCTATTAAGATTGCAATGGTCCCAATAAAGATGAGTCCTGCCTTTGCTATCGCAAACATCAAATTAACTTCCTTTAATTCATTTACAACGGAATAGGTGGCATAGTCTTTTTTCTTAAGGTTATCCACAATGCCCTGCACAGCTTCCATGTTTTTCGCATAGACCTTTACATCATCAAAGGTATTTTTTGAAGCCTCTAAATCTGCCAGATTTACCTGCTTAGCTGAATCCAAAAGTATTCCCTTTGGTGTTCCAGTAAACACCTCAATTTCCTTTAATAGTTCCTCCGAAATATAGACACTCCTGTCTTCTGTCCATTCCTTCGTTGGTTTTTTTGATATCCCTACTACTGTTACAGGGTATACTTTTTCTATTTCTTTCCCATCTTCAATCTTACGAACAGTTAAGTCGATGGTTTCTCCAATTAGTTTGCCGTTATACCGGTACTCTTCCTTTAATTGACCTTGTTCGTCAAAGAATTCGTTTGTTTGTTCACCTTTAACAGCAAGATTAAGTGGAAAATTATAACCGACCACTACTTCAGTCTTACCCTTTCCAAGGCTGCCCTCTGACAATTCAAAACCAGCTTTTATTTCAGAAGGAAAGTTGGCTACTACTGTTTGCGTGCTCTGCTGATAATTTCCAATGGAATAGAACCCTTCCTGCTGGAGCATTTTTCTTCTTGTTACGGCTTTCACATCAGACATCTCTTCGAACGCTTGAACGTCCTTACCATCTAACTGACGGTACCCCCCATTCTCTTTGGTTTCTTGTCCGTATACATCAATTTGTGTCATAATTCGTCGTTCTGTCATTTCCTTAACCACTGATTTTTGTAATCCGAAGCCCACGGAAGCAAGGACAATTAAGAATGCACAGCCCATTGCTGTGGCTAGAATCGTCATGTAAACTCGTGTTCTATTTTTCTTCATATTTTGGCGAACGAAACGGAATTGGTCTCTCAGCTTCATACAAGCACCCCCTGATTAATTCGTCCGTCTTTTAATTCAATCGTTCGATGACCGATATTAGCAACCTTTTCGTCATGGGTAATGATTAAAAATGTTATTCCTAAATCAGTGTTTAACTCCTTGATAAACTTCAATAAATCTTCTTCTGTTTCACTATCAAGACTTCCAGTTGGTTCATCTGCTAGTATGATAGGCGGATTCACGATTAAGGCACGCGCAATACTTACCCTTTGCTGTTGTCCCCCTGATAATTCTCCAGGATAGTGGTCCTGGTAATCTAGTAAGCCAACCTTCGCCAGCATTTCCTCTGTCTGTATTTTTCTTACCGCTTCGCTGACTCCTTTTAAAATTAATGGAAGCTCTACATTTTGAAAGGCTGTCATACTAGGAATCAACTGAAAGCTTTGAAAAATAAAGCCAAGGTTTTTAATTCTAAAATCTGCAAATTTCGACTCATTCAATTGTGATACCTTCTCACCATTAATCCAGATTTCACCCTCTTTTGGATGAATAAAACCACTTACCAGATTTAATAAAGTGGATTTACCAGAACCACTCCGACCTACAATCGTGACAATTTCCCCTTTTTCAACCTCAAAAGAAATATCCTTTAGGATAGGTATAAATGTTTGTTTTCCTTTTTTGCCAACCACAAATTCATGGCTTAAATGTTTTATTGTAATCATAGTTTCCTCCTGTTTCCCTACTTCAACTTAATAGACGATAAGCGATTTCAAAACCCCTACAGGTTTATGAAATTTTTGTTTTTTCATTATAAAATGCTATTATTGGTGTTTTTCTGCTAAAAAATTTATAATGAATAAAGCAAAATTCCTTTTGAAGGAAAGGAGATACAATGGAAAAATTACGCCCATTTTGGGAAATGATTGTCCGTTTCTGGAAAAAGAAGCACATCACACAGCTATTATTATTAGTCATTTTGATTGTCGTGCTCGTAACGATTGTTTATTTCGGCTGGCTTGCAACAAGAGCCAATGTCCAGACTTTAAAGGAAGGTCTTAGCCAACCAACCGTCATTTATGATCGTAATGAAAGTGTGGCAACAAATGTTGCGACCAATCGGACTGGGGGGGTTGAGATTGCAGAGCTCCCGAAATATGTTCCTGGTGCAGTGGTGGCAATTGAAGATGAACGCTTTTATGAACATAATGGATTTGATATTAAAGGCATTACGAGAGCTTTTTTCAATAACTTATTTGCGGGAGATATTACCGGCGGCGGCAGTACTTTAACACAGCAATTAGCGAAAAACGCCTTGCTTTCCCCTGAACAAACCTATAAACGGAAAGCGGAAGAATTATTTTTAGCAGTGAAAATCGAGAAAGTCTATAAAAAAGATGAAATCCTCCAAATGTACTTAAATCAAGTATATTTTGGCGGTGGTGCATGGGGAATTAGTAATGCGTCAAAAAGATATTTTAATAAAGAGATTACGGATGTTACCATCAGCGAAGCAGCACTGCTCGCAGGGTTACTGCAATCACCGAGTTACCTTGACCCATCAAAAAATTATGACATAGCAATGAAACGAAGAAATGTCGTTCTTAGCAAGATGAATGAACTCGGGATGATTACGAAGGAACAATACACTTCGGCAAAGAAAGAAAAGATTGAAATTAAAAGTGGCAGTGGGAGTTTTGTCGAGCGTAAATATCCTTATTATGTGGATGCGGTCCTTAATGAAGCAATCTCTAAATATGGATTAACACAGGAAGAGATATTAACCAGGGGCTATAGAATTTATACAGAATTAGACCAAAGCCTGCAAACGGGACTCGAAAAGGTAAACAATAATAACTCACTGTTTCCAAGAGCTGCAGGTGATCGTATCGTTCAAAGCGGTTCTGTTCTAATGGATCCTGCTTCGGGAGGTGTCCTCGCTCTTGTAGGAGGACGCGGTGAACATGTGTTTAGAGGCTTTAACCGAGCTACCCAATTAAAGGCTCAGCCAGGTTCAACAATTAAGCCACTTGCAGTTTATACTCCTGCCCTTGAGGAAGGCTACACTTTCGACTCAGAACTCGTTGATGAGCCTACTTCTTTTGGAGAATACAAACCTGAAAATTTCTCAAAAACCTATCAGGGAAAGGTTCAGATGTATAAAGCTTTGGAGGAATCGTTAAATGTGCCAGCAGTGTGGCTCTTAAATGAGCTGGGTCTCAAGAAAGGATTAGACAAGCTCAAATCCTTTGGATTACCAGTTGAAGAGGAAGATAAAAACCTTGCGATCGCCTTAGGTGGAATGAGCAAAGGAATATCTCCGCTTCAATTAGCAAATGCATTCTCTGCATTTCCAAGTGGCGGCAAGCGACAAGACAGCCATCTCATTACAAAAATTGTCGGTCCTACCGGAAATATCATTGCGGAACGTGAACCGGAAACCACTCAGGTAACGTCAAAGGATAATGCCAATAAGATGACAGCCATGCTTCTGAATGTGGTAGAATCTGGAACCGGTAAAAACGCAAGCATTCCTGATGTTCAAATAGCTGGTAAAACAGGTTCAACTCAGCTTCCCTTTAATGATATAAATGGGACGAAAGATCAATGGATGGTCGGTTACACACCTAACTTAGTTGCAGCGATATGGATAGGCTATGACCAAACCGATCAACAGCATTATCTTCCAAGCAGCGGTTCTGGTAATGTCGTCCCGATTTTCAAAGAAATCATGAAATCATCAATCCCTCATATACAAAGTGAAACGTTTGATGTTGTTTCGATTAATGACCAATTAGCTGGTAAAGCTCAGACAAGAGAAGAGATAAAAGAGCAGGCCGAAAAAATCAAAGAGGAATTAAATCAAAATGCCCAAAAGCTCGGTGAAAAGCTTCAGGAGAAAGCACCTGTTTGGAAGAAAGGCTTTGAGGATGCGATGATAACTATTGGTAAAGGCATTGATACGGTCATTCAAAAACTTCAAGGCTTAAAGGAATAGCACGCCGTAATGGCGTGCTATTTATTTAATCGTAATAGTATGATAATAGGCATTCGCTATTTTTTTTAACGCCTCTTCTTGATCTTGTTCAAAGGCAATGATAAAGCAGGTTGAAGGCCCAGACGATTTTAATACGTCAAGATTCGTATTAAGCATATCTTTCGTAAATTCTGTATTTGTAAACATCTGATTTAACTCATATAAGATTCCTTTTGAGCCAACTGGCCAAACTAGTATTTCTCGAATTTTTGTTACTTCCAGAAAAACCGATAAAGGTACGACCTGATCCTTATTGTCAATTACTTCATTCCCAACTAATGGGCTGCCGATTACCGCGAACTTTAAATCATTTGAAAAAGCCTTCTCCGATATTTTTGATAAAGCCATTTTACCGAGAACTACTAATCCAACCGCGGATTGTTGTAAATCGAAATTACTTTCCGTACTTCCGGTTACCGGTACATCCTCTAGCTTTAATTCTGCTAAACCTTTTTGAATCCCATTTACAAGCTCATTCCATGTGTTATCCCCACAAAAATTATGAAGAACCACTGAAAACGGCTCTCCTCCTGTTGCGATACATTCCATTGCTGCTACTCTAAATGAGTAATATGCTATCGTTTCGTATGAAACTTGTACATGATCGCCTGCTTTCATTCCAATGCCGCCGCTATTATCACTTGCGATTATAAGCGAATCTTCATTATTTAGCGGGATTGTAATGATATCCCTCATAATTTCACATCTTTATTAATGAAATTTTGTTTAAAAAGACCTTTTAGTCGTGGGATTACGACTAAAGCAATAACCGTATTTATTATTGATGCTATTAATAACGACGGCACCAGTGCGATATAAAATGCTTTATTCATAATAATGATAAACGGCAATGGTGCCGCAAATGTATTCGCAAGGATAAATAGAATACTAGCTGTAACCTTTTTATTCTTTTTATAAAGGACACCAAAAATAAAGACTAGAAGAGCCATTTCGATTGCAATCAATACATGCATTGGTCCTAATGGAAAACCTGCGATTAATGCGGATAACAAATGCCCTAACGCACCGACAATTGCTCCTGCTCCACTGCCTAACAAGGCAGCAGCAAGTAAGGCTGGAAAAACATCAAAAGCAACACTGCCTATGGTTGCAGGAATCTTAATCGCAGCCCCAGCTGCGGATAACGCTGAAAACAATGCCAGTAAACTTAGCATTCTACTTTTCATCTTTACGTTTCCCATCTCTAAAAACATTTGCACTTCTTACATATTCTACATCTTTTACATTGAGTCGATAATTTACCACTCTTGCTAACGCAAAGAAATAGTCAGAAAGACGATTAAGATATTTTAGAGCTAATTCAGGCGTTTTCTCGCCGGTCTTCATTAATGTAACAACCAATCTCTCTGCTCTTCTTGTCACTGTTCTAGCAATATGAATCGAAGCAGCTGGTTTCGTTCCACCTGGTAAAATAAACCTTTCCAGCTCTGGAGCTTCTTGAATGTATTCATCAATCTTCTTTTCTAAGTAGTCAATGGCTTCTTTCTCCAGCTTATGCGCAACTTTATCAGAAACATTGGCAAGATCTCCACCACAGTCAAATAATTCATGTTGAATCTTTTCAAGATCAGCCAAAACATCTTTAAAGATTGCTTGATTTAGCTCAGTCATAACCTGACCGACAAAGCAATTTACCTCATCAACTGTTCCGTAAGCTTCAACTCGAATATCATCCTTATCGACACGTCCTCCAATAATACTTGTCTTTCCTTTGTCACCAGTCCTCGTATAAAGTCTCATAATTTCCCATCCCCCGTTTGTTTGATTGTTTGATTTAATCCATACCAAATAATGTCTACTTTATCTGCTTTAGCAGCAAGATCTTGATAAGCCCAGCCTGTCACATCCCTCCATAACCGATTCTCTTTCTCCACCGGGACAATTCCCTTTGTAATATCTGTTCCAATCACAACAAGCTTTCGGTTAGGCTCTGCTTTTTCCCAAATAAGCCAATTGTTTATGGCGGTATTCCAGATTTCACGACACCTATAAGAATCGTAGGTTTTCGTTAGCTCTTTTAACCAAATTTCGATACCTTCTAAAACGAGCAAATCACTTTCTATTTGGTTAATATCAGCCCTCAGAAATTGGTCCTGATAGGCTGAAAGCCAAGTACTCTTAACTCCGTATTTCTCCTTTACCCAAGCTCTTTTGCCGTTAAAGGCACCTCCCGTAATAAAGTGCAAGTGTCACGCCTCCTTAATGCTTCTTTTTCAAATACAAGTTCATATCCTTGATGATGAGGTACTTGCCACGACCAAAAATCATTGTGCTGAGGTGTAAATTCAGATAATAAATACCGAATGACCCCACCGTGAGTAACAATGGCACATCGTTGAATGTTTTGAGAGAGAATAGCTTCAGTAATCTTATCCCATCCAATTGAAACCCTTGTTGTGAACTCCACAAATGACTCTCCTTCTGGAGGACTATAAGTTTTAGGATCAGAAAGCCAACGCTTATAAAGAGGGAGATCTTTTAATTCTTCATAGGTTTTTCCTTCCCACTTACCGAAATTCATTTCTCTTAAATGAGATAAAAGATTTAAATCTTCATTTGGAAAAAGTATAGTGGCAGTCGTAATACATCTTGGCAAATCACTAGAGAAATATAGATTGTAGCTGTTGCTAGTGCTGATATTCTTTGACTCAGGACATAGCGGAGAATCATTCCACCCTAAATAGGTTTTGCGTTTATTCTCCTCCGTTATGCCATGACGAAATAATGCAACAACCACAGTGTCATCCATAGAAATAACTCAGTCCCTTCTACTGCGGCACCTAAAATGTCGCCCGTAATGCCACCAAACCACTTCATAGCTTTTCGGCGAAAAATAAGCAAAATAACGAATGTTGTAACAAGCAATATGGAGAAATAATTGAATGCATTATCAAACAATAACATGACAGCAATGAATCCAATGATATAGACAATATAGGTCCATAAATCCTTTAATGTTGCAGCACTTTGAAAAAGTGCTCCGAGTCCTTCTTTTTTTGCAGACTTTACGGTTAATAACAGCAGCCCCATCACGCTTTTACTTAATAGAGGGATTGCAGCTATCATTAGATATGATTCAACCTGTACATGTACGGTTATCTCATAAATAAATAGAAAACGGCTGCTTAACAAAACAATGACCGAAATTACACCAAATGCACCGGTTCTAGGGTCGTTCATTACCTCTAGTCTTTTGGGCTGATCTTTGTAAGAAAAATAGCCGTCACTCGCGTCCATCCAGCCATCCAAGTGGATTCCGCCTGTTAAAAGAATACTCATTAGCCAAAGCAAGAATGCTGCTGCGAGATTGGAAAAAGGAGTATATTCTAGCAATAGATAAAAAATCCCAGAATATATGCCCCCTTGAAGCAGACCTAGCAGCGGGAAAGCTTGAACAGCACTTTTTAGATGTGGTTTGTCCATTGGTAATTCAAGATGTACTGGAATGGCAGTGAAAAATTGCAGATTGATTAAGAAACCCCTAAGAAGTTTTCTCATTTCGAGCACCACTTGTTGATGATGTCATTTAGCATTTCAAAGTTTAAATGTTCTTTCATTCGATTGGCAATCTCATCATATCTTTTATCTAAGTATTCTCTTATATAAGTGGTTTCTTTGGTATGTAAGCCCTTGCTTTTGCGAATTTGATTTAACCAATGATTTCTCCATTCGTCATTATGAAAAAGATGATGAAGATACGTCCCGATTATATGACCATTCCTGCCATAATAACCTTCTTCCTTTCCATTCTCAAGTGATAAAAATGAACATCCTTCCTGGTGTAAAACTGTTTTTCCTAAATGAATTTCATACCCTTGTAGCTTTCTATTAATGGACAAACCTGTATTTTCGTGGTATACTCCGGCCGCTCTTACCGTTTCTTTTTCTTCATAAAAGATTGTTCTCCCAGGAATGCATCCCAATCCTCTTACGATATTATTCGCTATCCCCGTATCAGAACCAGCTTCATCAATAATTTCTTCACCAAGTATTTGATATCCACCACAAATACCGACCACATAGCCACCATTATCAAAATAATTTTGTATCAAGATATCGATTTGGTTATCTTTTAGAGTATTTAAATCATTGATCGTACTCTTTGTCCCAGGAATAATAACTGCGTCGGGGGTTCCAAATTCAGAAGCCTGCTTAACCCAGCGGATTGATACATCTTCTTCATACAAAAACGGTTCCAGATCACTATAGTTTGAGATAAATGGAAGCTGAATCACTGCAATATCCAAATTTCCCTTTTTACTGGCTGCAAACTGCTGGCTTATTGACAATGAATCCTCTCCATCAATCATATGATTCTCTACATATGGCAACACACCTAACACTGGAATCCCCGTCTTCTTTTCCAGCCAGTCAATTCCATCTTCAAATAAGCTCATATCTCCACGGAATTTATTAATGATTACTCCTGCAACTCTTTGTCTTTCATCCGGCTCCAAAAGCTCAAGAGTCCCAACAATGCTAGCAAAAACCCCGCCTCGATCAATATCCGCTACAAGAACTACTGGAACATCCGCCAGCTCGGCAACCTTCATGTTCACAAGTTCTCGGTCCTTCAAATTGATTTCAACCGGACTTCCAGCCCCTTCTATGACCACTAATTCATATTCACTCGATAACTGGTCTAAAGACTGCTTTATCACATCAAGTCCTTTTTCGTAAAAGGTATCTCGATATCCTTTTCCGGAAAGAGTCTTCAATGACTTTCCTAAATAAACAATCTCTGAATCTTGATTTGAGCGGGGCTTTAATAATATCGGATTCATCCATACGGTTGCCTCAATTTTTGCAGCCTCTGCTTGAATCCCCTGTGCTCTCCCAATTTCTTTCCCGTCTCTTGTCACATAAGAATTATTGGACATGTTTTGAGATTTGAAGGGTACAACTCTTTTACCTTCATTGGCGAACATTCGGCAAAGTGCTGTCACAATGAGGCTTTTACCAACATCGGACGCTGTTCCTTGTATCATAACTCCTTTCATTTTCTAACTCCCTTCATGTTGATTGCTATTCCTGCTTCAACCAAAAAGGCTTCATCAGCCTCCTTCACCAACTTTTGATGAATTTTACCGAGTATTCGTCCATATGAGAAAACGAGATCATTCTCTGTCATTGACTCATTGAATACTTCATTACTAACAACAATTAACACGTTTGCTCTGTCTCGTATTTTATTTATTCCTGTTATAATCGTTTCCTTTACATTTGCTAAAAAAGACTCATCCCATTTTTGATTGGAAGAGAACAGTTCATTATTTAAAAGGGTCGTCACACAATCGATAAGAATAATATCTTCTATGTTAAAAAGATCTGCCATCTCACCAATATTTTGAGACTGTTCAATGGTTCTCCAATGAAACTTTGCAGCTTCTCGGTCGCTCTGGTGCTTTCTGATTCGTTCCCGCATTTCTTGGTCGGAAGCCACACCTGTTGCTAAATAGTTTAATTGGCCACCATTTTCCTTTGCGAGTTCTACAGCAATTTTTTCAGCAAAACTGCTTTTTCCGCTCCTAACCCCGCCTAAAATAAAAATTAATGAAGCTGCCGCCATTCCAACAATACCTCCATTAATTTACTATTTTCATCCTTACTTTTTATAGCAAAGCGTAACCAATTTCCTTCTAAACCAGGAAAATTAAATGTATGGCGCGGAATAATCCCCTTTAGTAATAGGAATTCAAAAAGCTTATTCTGTTCCTTTTGATTGGAATCTCGTAACAAATAAAAATTAACCTGGGACGAAGTCATCACAAAATTATTCCTCTTAAAAAATGTACTCAGCCTCTCCCTTTCTTCCGAAATATAGACTTGAGTCTCTTTTATATATTCTTCATTTTGTAAACAAAGCTCCCCTGCCAATAAGGCAATACTGTTAATACTCCAGTGAGGCTGCAATCTGCTAATTTCCGCGATTAAGGCAGGGGCTGCAGCCAAATAGCCTAGACGAAGCCCTGGAATGGCAAACATTTTTGTCATCGACCGTATAATGATTAAATTTGAGAACTTATTAATATAAGGGATATAAGATTCATAGTTCACTAAAAAATCATAGAAAGCTTCATCCAAAACCACAAAACAATTTTGTTTTTCACATTCCTGTATGATTGAAATGACCGTTGACACTGAATATTGAATACCGGTAGGATTATTCGGATTACATAAAAATAATGCACCAGCATTCGTTAAGCTTGGAAGTATCTGTTCCATACTTAATTCAAAATGAGGTTCCAATAATTGATGGTACTGTATTTCACAATCGTTCGCACGACCTGCTTTTTCATATTCAGAAAAAGACGGCTCTACCACTACAACCTTTTTTCCAGAAAGAAACCTTGCAACAAGTGTAATAAGTTCTGCTCCACCATTTCCAATTAGTATAGACTGAGCTGAAATCTGTTCCTTATCCGCAATCTTTTTCCTAAGCTTTTCTGCAAATGGATCTGGATAAACGGTTATTTCCCGATAAAAATCATTCCATTTCTCTTTTAGTGCCGGAGGCGGGCCAAGTGGATTAATATTTGCACTAAAATCAATATACTTCTCTGGGAGCGAAAGTCCCAGCGATTTAAAAAGATGCTGCGGATTTGATCCATGTGAAGGCAAATTCAAGAATCATCCCTCCTATCCATAAGAATAGTACATATAAAAAGACTGTTTTATCCAAGATTTTATTGGCCAATAAGATATGATCAGCTTGTATGGGAACTAATGGATCCCCCATCTTTGCTCGATTTGAAACGATACCTCTGTAATAATTGATACCGCCAAGCTGAATCCCCAAGATAGCAGCAACAGCCGCTTCTCCCCAGCCACTGTTTGGGCTCGGGTGTTTCCTTGCATCACGGAATAATATTTTCCATGCCTGTTGGTACTCTATTCTCAAGGGCTTTGTTCCTAGAACCATCATGATTCCCGTTAACCTGCTAGGAATCCAGTTCATCACATCATCCCATTTAGCAGAAGCCCAACCAAACTCTCTAAATCTCTCATTCATATAACCTACCATTGAATCACAGGTATTCGTCGCCCGATAGACCATTGCCAGCGGTGCACCGCCTAAAAGGGCCCAAAATAATGGCGCTGTTACCCCATCACTGGTATTTTCTGCAACCGTTTCGATAGCTCCACGTGCAATTTCACTTTCATTCAATGAACCTGTGTCTCTTCCAACAATGTAAGATAGTTTTATTCTTGCGTCTGCCAAATCCCCATTTTCTAAGGGACCATACACACCAAGAGAAGCTTCTTTTAGACTTCTTTGAGCAATGGTTGTCGCAATAATCATACTTTCAACGATAATTCCAGCTATTGGGTGAATCCGATAACTAATTACTACAATGAACGTTACGATAAAAAGTACTATCCATAAAACAAAAAGGAGCATTATGACCCCTTTTAATCTTTTACCCTTTCCATGATTTAAGTGTTTTTCAAAGAATGTAATCAAAGTTCCTATCCATCTAACCGGATGTGGCCAATGTGGTGGATCCCCTACAACCTTATCAATAAAATAAGCTATGGTTATTGCTGTTAAATGATAGATAATCATACTTTTTTCCTTTTTTGAGATTTTCTAATACCCTCAAGCGTGCACTCGTAAACGGTTTTTCCAATTAGTTTGCCCAAAGGAGTAATTGTCCCCGCATACTCCAATCTTTCACCAGCCTGTGTAGCAGCGATTAAAATACTATCCGTTGAAGTACCGGTTGCAACGGTGCCTGTCACCGCATCAATCACATTTAAATCATGGAGCGCTTTTGCTTTGGCTTCGGTAGCGGTCATAATACTTTGAATAAAGGCCTCCTCAGTTAATTCACCATTAACGAAAATCCAAGTATTAATAGTGCCAGGTACCTGTTCAAATGTATGTTGTTCGCTTTTAGCAGCGTCTATCGCGTTCCCAACACCTGCAGTTACGACAACAAATAGTGAGAATCCAGTTCCTTCAACATGCTTAAATGAAACATCATCAAGGAAAACTGCGGTCATCATTCCTACTGTTTCTGAAGGTTCAAAGCCCTTTACTTTTAAAAAAGTAACCATTTCCTGTCGATGGTCGCTGCAGTTATAGTCTTTTCCAACATGTCGATTAACAAAAGTATGGTGCCAGCCTGTTCCTGATCCTACGACACCTGAAGACATCGTCCGTAATGGTGCAGGTGATCTTAATTCAATAATCTCATTTGTTACACGTAACAAACTTTCATCAATTTGAAATTTCTTTTTATCCTGTCTTGCTTCAGGTAATAACACCATTTGAGGTGCTGGTACTCTTGGATGAGGATGCTTCTGAATTTCGGTATGATAAACATCTCGAATTCTTTCTTCTCTAAGCACTTCGTTCGGGACATGGTTGATATTTATGGTGCCATTTTCGAGCAAGAGCAATCGATCACAATACAAGCCTGCAAGATTTAAATCATGAAAAATAGATACGACTGTTAGACCTGTCTCGGACGTCCAATTCTTTAATAAATCCAATAATTCTTTTTGATAAGATAAATCAAGATGGTTTGTTGGTTCATCTAATAGGAGAATTTCAGGTTCTTGGGCGAGTGCCTGAGCTAAAAACACTCTTTGTTTTTCCCCGCCAGATAACTCTTGTATCGTTTTATTTTGTAATGAAGTGATCCCTGTCTGCTTCATTACACGTTGTACAATCTTCTCATCCTTCTCTCCCCATGTCTGAAACCAGCCGGTTTGATGTGCATACCGACCAAGAGAAACCGTTTCTTTTACGGTATAGGAAAAAGATTGCGAAGAATGCTGCGACAAAACAGCTACAATTTGGGCAAGCTGTTTTGAATTATACTCCTGTAATCTTTTACCTTTAATGAGGATATCACCTGATACAATCGGCAAGATTCCGCTTATCATTTTTAATAAGGTGGTCTTACCGCTTCCATTTGGTCCCAAGATACCGAATAATTCACCTTTTTCAACTTCAAAAGAAATATCCTTTAGTATATATTCATCTGAATACCCGCCTGCAACATGTTGAACGTTAAGCATCCCTTTATCCACTTCTTTCCATCCTTTTTCTCTGTAATAGGATTAATGCAAATACCGGGGCACCAATTAATGCTGTTATGACTCCTATCGGTAATTCAGTTGGAGAAATAATTGTTCTTGAGATTAGATCAGCTAGAATTAAAAATCCACTTCCAGTAAGGATTGATAACGGGAGCAGGTGCCTATGATCTGGCCCCCATAATAATCTTGAAAGGTGCGGTATTACTAGCCCAACAAATCCAATCGTTCCGGAAACTGCCACCGCAGCGCCAGTTAATATCGATCCTGCCGTTAAGATGATCAGTTTTCTTTTTTGAACATTTACACCTAAATGGTGGGCACGTTCCTCACCAAAGGACATTGCATTTAATTCTTTTGCATTAATAATTAGGACGATAGATCCTAGCACAAAAAAAGGTAAAATAATTCTTATGTATTCCCAGCCTCTCATCGATACACTGCCCAATAACCAGCCAATAATTTGTCTAAGCTCATCGCCTGTTAAAGCGATCATGAGCGAAATGAAGGCACCAAGAAAGGAACTAAAAATGATTCCCGTTAAGACAATGGTTTCCACTCTCATCGAGCGTTCAATTTTCCTGGCGAAGGCGAGCACTAAAAAAATCGTAGCCCATGAAAACAAAATACTGAGTAATGGAAGGGTAAAGCTGCCGATGACGGGGATTGATAGTTGAAAAAATAAAGTCAGTACTGCCCCAACGGATGCACCGGAAGATACTCCTAAAGTATATGGATCTGCTAAAGGATTCCTTAATAGTCCCTGAAAGGCTGCACCTGCTATTGCGAGTGACGCCCCTACTAAACCAGCCAGAATGACTCGAGGTAACCGGATATTTAAAACAATACTTGAAAACATGGGATCGATTTTATCTAGTGGAAACGTTCCTAGGAGCTTTGATATGATAATTTCAATAATGGTAAAGATAGGAACCGAAACGGTTCCTATCGAAATTCCTAATAATACTGAAAAGAGAAGGAAACTTCCCGCAATTATATAGGCTAGTATTTTATTATTTAAAAACTTCTGGATAGACAGCCTTTGCAAGTTCCTCTACTCCTTCAACAATCCTTGGGCCAGAGCGGGTCACGCGATCAGAATCTACATCGATGACTTGCTTATTTTTAATCGCATTGACATTTTCCCAGCCTTGTCTAGATAACACTTGTTCAGCAGCATTTTCAGTATAAAAACCATATGTAGTAATGATGACATCTGGATTTCGGTCAATCATCTCTTCTTGATCGATTTTAATCCAGCCTTCTTGGTCATTTGCAATATTTTCAGCATTAATCAGAGTAATCATATCATCCATAAATGTGTTTTTTCCTGTTGTGAACACTTCAGGAGCAGGAGATACCTCTACAAATACTTTTTTCTTTTCTTTGATTTCTCCAGCCTTGGCTTTAATTTCTGCTAATTTATCCTGCATACTTTTAATCAGTTCTTCTGCTTTCTTGTTTTCACCTGTTGCCTTACCAATCATAGCAATCGAATCATATATTTGCTCGAAATTTTGAGCATCATTTATAACTAAAACTGTCAGCCCAGCATCTCTTAACTGTTGCAGGCCTTCTGTCCCATTCATTGCAGAGGCATGTGCTAACACTAGGTTTGGCTGCAATGAAATTATTTTTTCGATGTTGATTTCCATCCCGCCAATTTTCTCTTTTGTTGTGGCTTCTTCAGGATAATTATCAAAATCGGAAACACCTACAACTTCTTCTCCCAGCCCAAGTGCAAAAGCAATCTCAGTATTACTCGGAATCAATGAAACGATTTTTTCTGGCTTTGCATTTATCGTAACCTCATTATCTAATGCATCTTTAATGGTAACTGGATAAGCCGTTTCCTCCCCTTTTTGCTCCGTGCTGCTGTTTCCTTCATCCTTTACAGTTTCTTTCTGTTCACCACATGCTGCTAGTGCACCTATTGTTAACAAAAGAAATAATAATAATGCTGATAACTTTTTCATCTTTCTTCCCCCTATGAATTACGCCAAAATACATCACAAAAAAACTGCACCCTCTAAAAAATTCAAACAAAAAAACATCTCCACGTTACGTAGAGATGTTGGTTTGATTAAATGCCATTAATAAATGACTCTAGTCGTCCACACCTCCCTATCCTCGTAGGTTCTTTTTGGGGCACAAGAATAAGGCAGGTTTCCTGGCTCATGGTCATTGCTTCCTACGTCTTCCCATCAGTTGACAGTGACATTTTGCAGGTTGCTCCCATTTACAGTGGCGGGACCGCGTTGGATTTTAACCAACTTCCCTTTTAAGCTAAAAATCGATAAGATTTTCAGCACCTATTCTCCAATAATTTTTTTATGATAGACATAATTATATAGTAAATAAAAATGAAAGCTATATTTTTATGCAAATTTCGCCAAAAATCTTTTTATTATTCGAAAGTTCGCAATAAATTAGCCATTTCAATAGCACCAGTTGCAACATCCCAGCCTTTATTTCCAGCCTTTGTTCCTGCACGCTCAATTGCCTGTTCAATCGATTCCGTTGTTAATACTCCAAAAATAACGGGAATACCACTATCTAGATTAATTCTTGAAACCCCCTTCGCAACTTCATTACATACATAGTCGAAATGTGGTGTAGAACCACGAATTACGGTTCCAAGTGTAATAACAGCGTCATATTTTTTACTAATTGCCATCTTTTGAGCTACTAGAGGAATCTCAAACGCCCCTGGCACCCAAGCAATATCTACATCTGATTCACTAACACCATGTCTTTTCAGAGCGTCTTGCGCACCGCTTAATAATTTACTGGTAATAAACTCGTTAAAACGTCCTACAACGATTCCTATCTTTAAACCAGATCCTACTAAATTACCTTCATATATATGTCCCATTTTCATACCTCCAAATTATTGTGTAGTTTTTATTTTACCTTTTCCTCGTTGATTTCCATTTGCAATGGAACAGTTTCAACGACTTCAAGATCAAATCCCTTAATTCCTTTTATTTTCCGCGGGTTATTCGTTAACAATTTCATTTTGCTAATTCTTAGATCCTTTAAAATCTGAGCACCAATACCAAATTCACGTAAATCGGCTTCACCAGTGTTGTGACCATCCTCTAGCTGCTCATGTGCCCTTAATTTATTGACTAAACCACTGCCCTGGCGCATATAAAGGAGGACCCCATTACCTGCTCTTTCAATCTGACTTAGTGCCGCATGCAGCTGTGGTCGGCATTCACAACGGTAAGAACCGAAAACATCACCCGTTAAACACTCGGAATGTACACGAACAAGAATAGGCTGCTCTGGATTTATATCCCCTTTTATTAAGGCTAAATGCTCTTTACCATCAATGACGTTTGTATATCCAGCAGCCTTAAATTCACCAAATTCCGTAGGCAAATTGATTTCGACTTCACGTTTGACCAGCTTGTCTTTTTTATTGCGATACTCAATCAAATCTTTAATCGTGATCAATTTGACGTCAAGTTCATCAGCAATTTTCCGCAGCTCCGGAACACGTGCCATGGTTCCATCCTCATTCATAATTTCACAAATGACTCCAGCAGGCTTTGAGCCGCATAGTCTTGCTAAATCCACTGCCGCTTCAGTATGTCCGGTTCTCCTTAAGACTCCTCCTTTTTTGGCCACCAAAGGGAAAACATGCCCTGGCCGCTTGAAATCAGAAGGCTTTGATTCAGGATCGAGCATACTTAGTACCGTTGCAGAACGCTCAAATGCTGATATCCCTGTCGTTGTAAATTTATGGTCAATACTAACGGTAAATGCCGTACCATGTGAATCCGTATTGTTTGCGACCATTGGAAAAAGTTCTAATTTCTGTGCTAATTCCTCATCAATAGGAACACAGATTAAGCCCCTACCATGCGTAGCCATTAAATTGATTACCTCTGGTGTGGTTTTTTCAGCAATTGAGACAAAATCACCTTCATTTTCTCTGTCCTCGTCATCACAAACAATGATAACTTTTCCATTTTGCAAATCAATTATGGCATCTTCAATTTTATCGAACACGTGTAATCTCTCCTTTCATATGTACTTAAGCAAATCCATTCTCTTCCAAAAAGCTCGCACTAATACCGGCTTGATTTTTTTTATTTCCTGTATTTTGTCTACTCGTTAAAAAATGCCCCACATACTTTCCAATCATGTCGCATTCTAAATTGACAATATCACCTGATTCTTTAAGGCCAATGATACTTTCAGTCAAGGTATGGGGGATAAGTGATAGAGTAAAATCATTATCTGTTACACCAAATACTGTAAGGCTGGTCCCATCAACAGCAATGGAACCTCTTTCGATTACATACTTTAAGATTTCTTGGGAGGCCTCAATTTCATAGTAAACGGCATTTTCAACAGGCCTTTTAGTTTTTATCACACCTGTTCCATCGATGTGACCGGAAACAAAGTGACCGCCAAATCTCCCGCCAGCTGCCATTGCTCTTTCTAAGTTTACTTTAGAGCCGCGCTTCAAAGACTGTAAGCTTGAAGCCTTAACGGTTTCTGGCATAACATCTACGGTAAACTGGCTGTTAGTAAACCCAGTTACAGTAAGACAAACACCGTTTACCGAGATACTGTCGCCAAGATGAACATCCTTAAGAATTTTTTTGGCGTCAATTGTTAAAACAAAAGACTCCCCGCTTCGCTTGATATTCGCTACTACTCCTAATTCTTCAATAATGCCGGTAAACATAGCTTTTGTTCTCCTTCCCTATTTTTTGCAAGATCAAGCAAATTTTTTCATACTTACTATCATAAAAGAAGAAAAAGGACCCTGAAGATATGAAACACTTCAGGGTCCTTGGAAAAAGGCAATAAGAAAATAGGGCTTAAAAAAGGGTAGACTTCACCCTTGGCTAAACCGGATTTTTTCCTTCTCCCATCCAGACTTTAACTGTCGGCTCTGGAGTTTCACCAGATCCACCGCTTAAACTTTCGTTTAACCGGGTCACGGACTAAGAAGCAATGCTTCATCACCGCCGGTTAGGAATTTCACCTGACCCCGAAGGAATTATTCAACTATATGATTATTACTAGTATACCTAATAATTGTGATAATTGCTAAAAAAAAGAAGAAGTACTCAAAATCTTCTCCTTCAGATCATATTTAATAATCGCTTCCATAGGTTTTTACAGGCAGATATAACTCAAATTGAATACTACCATCGTTATCAAGATCTTTTTGATTAAAGACTTCTAAACTTAGGGCATACTCATCCAAATCATAGCCATACTCTTGCATCCACACTAACGTCTTCTTATATGTATTTTCTACTTCCTCCAGACTCCCTTTATGCGAAGTACAAACATAATTTTTACGAGGAATCGTAAACCCTACCATTCCCTCTGGGACATTTTCCAGCTTTTCAACTGGTGTTGTTACATAATAGGTTAATTCCGTTTCTCTGCTATGGAAGGGAGCAATTAAGATGGAAGTATTTGTTTGATTCGGTACCTCATCAATCCGCTCTTTCATAACATCAAATAATTCAGGAATGGTATTCAGTTGTGAATAGGTGCCGCTCCATGAAATTCCAACTACCTTCATTTCTTCTTTTTCAAGCACTTGGATATCCAAACATATCACTCCTCACATGTTGTTCATATATCTATTATTCTCACTGTAACCCTGAAATTCCTCCCTAAAGTCGACAACATTGTGAATACTTTAAGTTGGATGCTGCCTTACTAATACTATTTTTTGAACAGTTTATTTATGATAATTTTTTCCCATAGTCTCCATGGTAGTAAATTCTTCAAAAATATAGTAGTTTTAACACCACGGCCAATGGGATACCTCAAGTCCGGGTTTTCCGTTGTCGCAATCTCAGCAATTTTCTTTGCCACATCCAAAGGGTCGCCAAAACTGTTTTCCCCTTCTGCAAGATATTTTTCTATTCTCATCATATACTCCTGATAAGGAGAGTCAGACTGCAATGATTCTTGTGCAACCTGTTTACCTGTTGACCAGATATTTGTTTTGTAGGAACCGGGTTCTATTAAAACTACCTTCACACCAAATGGCAGCATTTCTAAACGAAGGCTCTCACTCCATCCCTCAATGGCATGCTTTGATGCACTATAGGGTGAAAGCCCAGGGAAAGCTACCTTACCGCTTATACTGCTAACATTAATAATACATCCACGATTTTGTTTCCTCATTAAAGGTAAAAAGGCCTTGGTGACAGCAAAAACGCCAAATACATTTGTTTCAAATTGTTTTCGATATTCATCCATCGATATTTCTTCAACAAAGCCTGCCCCGGCATAGCCAGCATTATTAACCAAAACATCTACTCTTCCAAACTCATCGAGTACCCGCGTTTGAAATGAGAGGATTGACTTTTCATTTGTAACATCTAATTCAAAAACAATGATCTTTGATTCAACTCCATGCTTACTTGCTTCTTGCAACAGGCTGCTGCTCTTATGGCTGTTCCTCATAGCAGCAATAACAGTAAAACCCTTTTGTGCTAATTCAATGGTGGTAGATAATCCAAATCCACTGGATGTACCGGTAATAATAGCTGTTTTATTATTCATGCCTTTATCTCCCTTTCACTTCTGCAAGACTTAGTTTAATACGAGAAATTTGCAAAAGCTGTCGAAACTTTTCATTTTTCAGAAGTATTAAAAAAGACTTTCAATTGACTAGTGTATTTTTTAACCAATTAATACTTTCCAAAAAAGAATATTCTGTGAATTAAACCTCTAGTATCAATCCGGATTAGATTGTTAATTTTAGTGTAAATAGATTATACTGAGGGTATGAAAGTACATTTTTTCAGGAGGATTTTCTAATGTCAGAAAACAATCAAACAAATCAAAATGAAGAACCAAAAAAGAAAATGAGTTTGCAGGAAGCTATGAAGCAGCAGTTAGCCAATAAGAAGAACAAAGCAGCAGCAGCGAATAACAGCCAAGGCGGTCTTCAAAATAGCCAAAAAATGAAAAGCCAGCAGACGAAAAAAGTAAGTAATACCCGCAGGAAAATGGGTGTTTAATGAACGGGCAAAATAGAAAAGATATCACTTCCGGTACTGAGGTTAAAATTGTACTTAAGGCTGATCAAAGAACTGGAAAACTTACAAATGGTGTCGTGAAGGATATTTTAACAAACTCAAGCACCCATCCTCATGGAATAAAGGTAAGGTTAATGGATGGTCAAGTTGGCAGAGTGCAGGAAATAGTAAATTCAAAGTCCAACTAATGAGTAATAGACAGGACTCCTAGGTATGAATTTTGTAAATTAGCCCTATACTATAAATAACCATTTTACTTATCACATATTGAACTCCACATTTTGTGGGGTTTTTTTTATGTTTTTACAGAAAAATAAAAAACAGACTCACAAATGGAGTCTGTTTTGATTTAGAAGGTTTATTATGCTTTACGAACGTTAACCGCTTGTGGACCACGTTGTCCATTCTCGATTTCAAACGTTACTTCTTGACCTTCATCTAACGTTTTGTAGCCTTCGCCTTGAATCGCTGAGAAGTGTACGAATACATCGTCTCCACCGTCACGCTCGATAAATCCAAAGCCTTTTTCACCGTTAAACCATTTTACTTTACCATGTTCCATTTTTGTAGCTCCTCCTAGCATGTAACAATTACATGAAATTGCAATATAGTCTTGCCCGATTATTATACCCAAGAGAAAATCATTTTAAACAAAATCCTCTTGTATAGAAAGTATTTCCCATTAAAATAGAATTTATTTAATAAAAAGAAATATCTTTTCCGTATATTGTAACTACCTTCGTAAATGATATCCCTAGAGCACCCATTTACGAATAGCAACAGCTACTCCATCTTCATTATTGTTAGCAGTGATCCAGTCAGCAGCCTTTTTTACTGTTTCTTGAGCATTTCCCATTGCAATTCCTAATCCGGCAGCATTAATCATCGCTAAATCGTTTAAGCTGTCACCAACTGCCATAACATTTTTCATCTCAATTCCAAGACGCTCACACACGAGTAAAAGTCCTTTAGCCTTATTAATTCCTACTGGATTTACCTCAATATTGGTTGGGGTTGAGTTACTTAATTCAAAGCCCCCTCTTGCTTCCAATTCTTTTTGAATCATATCTCTTGTTGGTACATCCTTTATGTTAAATCCAAATTTCAACCATTCCTCTGCGTGAATATCTTCCGGCATTTCATCAAAATAGTTCCGATTAGTGCTGATAGCCCAATATCGAATTTTATGCATTTGGGTCAACTCCAGCATCCACTGTATCGACTCCGAACTTACAAGTTTTCTATCCACTAAGCCTCTTTGATCATCATAAATTTCACTTCCATTAACGGTTACTAAATAAGATGTTAATGCAAGTGAATCCGCATGCTTCTGGCAGCTTCTTAGTGAACGCCCTGTGCTAAGGACGACATATACACCTTTTTCCTGTGCTTCTTTAATTGCTTTTCGATTTTCCTCCGAAACCTCATGCTCATCGTTTAGCAGAGTTCCATCCATATCAAGTGCAATCAGTTTAATATCAACATCACTTTTGAAATTCTCCATATGTATATAACTCCTTTCAACAATACTACTTAAGAGTAACATCAATTGCAGTGAACTCAAAATCAAAGTAAATGAAGATATCCCTGCGATTGTTACAGGGATACTTCCTTTTTACTGCTGGTATTGTACCCGATGAAGGCTTGCAAAAATACCGCCTTGTTCGATTAACTCGTCATGACCGCCTTCCTCAGCAATACCATCTTCCGTCACGACAATAATCCGGTCAGCATTCCGAATGGTTGCAAGTCTATGTGCAATAATCAAGGTTGTTCGGTTTTTTGCCAACTCGTTTAAAGCTTCCTGGATGACCATCTCTGTTTCGGTATCGAGTGCAGATGTGGCTTCGTCTAAAATTAATATAGGTGGATTTTTCAAAAACATTCTGGCAATCGCAAGTCTTTGTTTTTGACCGCCTGAAAGCTTTAATCCACGTTCTCCAATTTCAGTTTCGTATCCATCTGGCAATGATTCAATAAATTTCTCAAGATGAGCGCTCTTAGCTGCTTTTACAATTTCCTCATCAGTAGCATTTCGCTTACCGTATGCAATATTTTCTCTAATTGTCCCCGTGAAAAGAAAAACGTCTTGTTGAACAATACCGATTTGAGAGCGCAGTGATTTTTTTGTCATGTTACGAATATCAAATCCATCAATTGTTATGCTGCCCTTGCTGGCATCATAAAACCTAGGAATCAAGGAACAAATGGTTGTTTTACCTGCCCCAGATGGTCCGACAAACGCAATCGTTTCACCTGCACGAATGTCCAGGTTAATATCTTCAAGTACTAATTTTTGCTGGTCATAACTAAAGGAAACATCTTTAAAGACAATATCACCGCTTAGTGAAGCTACTTCGATAGCATCATCAGTATCCTTTAGTTCTGGTTCAGAGTCTATTATTTCCATAAAACGTTTAAATCCAGCCATTCCTTTAGGATACAATTCCATAATCGCACTAATTTTATCAATTGGTTTAAAAAGAACATTTACATAAAGGACAAATCCGACGAGCTCCCCATAGGAAAGCTGCCCGCTAAAGCTTAGCCATGCTCCATAAACTAGAACAACAATCGTAATAAGTCTTGTCATCATATAAATACCAGATAAACTGAAAGACATCACTCGATATCCAACTAATTTTGCATTTCGATATTTAAGATTATTTTTTCGAAATCTCGCAATCTCAAAATCTTCATTTGTAAATGATTGAACAACACGGCTCCCTGAAACACTATCTTCCACTCGAGCATTTACATCTGCAATGCTTGTGTACATATGACTCCAGGCCTTATTCATCTTTAGATTACAAACTACAACTAATAATGCCAATAACGGTAAAATTATCACAGCCACAAGCGCTAGTTTCACATTGATCGTCAGCATAATCCAGAATGCACCGATAAAAGTCATCACTGCAATAAATACATCTTCAGGTCCATGGTGTGCTAGTTCCCCGAGGTCAAATAAATCGTTAGTTATTCTACTCATAATATGTCCTGTCTTGGTATTGTCAAAAAAGCGGAAAGACTGTTTTTGGACATGCTCAAAAAGTTCTTGCCTCATGTCTGTTTCAATATTAATCCCAAGCTTATGGCCCCAATAATTCACAACAAACTGCAAGAAGGTACTAAGTACATAAACAGTCAACAGCGCAATACTAACCGTCACAATGCTTTGCCAATCTCCCCCCGGCAGCAAGTCATCAATAAACCATGATACAGCCAGCGGAAAGGCTAATTCCAAAACCGCAACCGCAACAGCACTGCTAAAATCAAGAATAAAAAGCTTTTTATGCGGTTTGTAATAGGAAAAGAAACGTCGAATCATCGCAGTTCTCCTTTTTAGTTAAGTACTTGGATTATATGAAAATATTTTGAAAATTACAATCAAAAAACCACCTGGAAACCTTCAGGTGGAAGTATTTATGCTTTATGTAATTAATGGTGGTGATGATGACCGCCTTTTGATGGATTAGTAATTAGCCATTCTTCTTTTGGAACATGGAACAGTTGGATCCATACTCCATCTAGATAATCCTCACGAGTATCTAAAATTATATCAATGTCCTTATCTGTTTTTACCACTTCATCATGTTCTGTTGGAGTATCTAGCATTAAATCATAATGGGCGTGATCGCCATGCATATTGGTTACATACACACGGAACAATTTCCCTTCTGCTTCTGGTCCTTCCAACATTTTTTTCAATGCTTTCGCTGCATGGCGATTGATTTTGACTTTCATATTTGTCTCTCCTATTCCATTGTTATACATAACATTATCCCATTAATTTTCAAAAATAGACAATTATTTTATTAGTCAAACTTCCAAGCTGATTTTTACTGGAATTAAAAACCTTAACAAATTTGTCACAAATTCTTCAAAAAACGTATATAAACATCACACCTTTGTTGTTAATATTGTGGTACGAGATAATAACACTAATTATGTAATTATTATTAGCAAAAAATTATTTTAGTTAAACCTCCACCTTGGTTTGTGAATGAATTCACGAACAACCACTATGATAATCAATGAGAGGAGTTAAAAAAACATGCACAAAAAAGGTATAAAAGTGGCTTTAATTTCAGTATTTTTTACAATCATCACCGTATTAGCTGGATGTGAGCCATTACTAGTCCTGGATCCTAAGGGTCCTCAAGCAGAAAGACAGGCAAGCGACATCCTATTATCGATAGGATTAATGGCTGTCATTGTCATTGTCGTTTTTGCATTGTTAGTCTATATGTTAGTAAAATATCGCGCTTCTAAACAAAAACCAGATTATGAACCACCTCATATTGAAGGAAACCTTTGGGTTGAGGTCATTATGGTAGGTATTCCCGTAATCATCGTTGCTTTTCTATCTTATATATCCGTTCAAAGTAACTATATTGTTGAGGCAACACCAAAAGGATACGAAGATAAGGAACCATTGGTCGTATATGCTTCATCCTCAAACTGGAAGTGGCACTTTAGTTACCCAGAAGAAGGCATTGAAACAGTAAATTACTTATATATCCCAACAGACCGACCACTGGAATTTAAACTGTATTCATATGGACCGATTACTAGTTTTTGGATTCCACAGCTTGGGGGACAAAAATATGCAATGGGTGACCATGTAACAACTTTACATTTAGCCGCAGATGTCCCTGGTGAATTCATGGGCCGAAATGCAAACTTCTCGGGTAAAGGATTTGCTGAGAATACCTTCAATGTTACGGCCATGTCTCAAGAGGATTTTGACGACTGGGTGAAAGAAGTAAAAGAAACAGCTAAACCGATAACAGAGAAAAAGTTCGAAGAATTATTAGAACCTGGTCATCTCGGGCAGCAAACATACACAGGAACTCACTTAGAATTTTCGCCTGCGCCGACAGGTCATAATCATACAGAAAAATCATCAGAAACACCTGAAACAGAAACTGACACAGATGCACATACCGGACACGAGGGTATGAGTCATTAATATTAAAAAGTAATCTTCCCTTGAAAGGAGATATAATAAATGGATTTCTTTGATCGATTTGCCGTACCACATCCTAGTCTTGCGATTTATGCCTCAATGGCGGCAATTGGGCTAACAATCATCGCAGTTCTTGCCGGATTAACTTATTTTAAAAAATGGGGCTACCTATGGCGTGAGTGGTTAACCACTGTTGACCACAAACGAATTGGCATTATGTATCTGCTCTCTGCCCTCCTCATGCTATTCCGAGGCGGGGTTGACGCCATCATGATGCGTGCTCAGCTGGCAGTACCTGAAAACACTCTGCTTGACGCACAGCATTATAATGAGATTTTCACGACACACGGGATCGTAATGATTCTCTTCATGGCAATGCCATTCATTATGTTTTTTATGAACTTTGTTGTTCCATTGCAAATTGGAGCACGTGATGTCGCGTTCCCACGTTTGAACGCATTAAGCTTCTGGCTATTCTTTATGGGTGCGATGTTATTCAACATTTCATTCGTTGTCGGCGGATCACCTGACGCAGGCTGGACATCTTACTTCCCGCTTGCAGGTACCGAATTTAGTGAATCTGTTGGTAACAATTATTATATGATTGCGATTCAAATCGCAGGTATTGGTACATTAATGACAGGTATCAACTTTATTACTACTATTCTCAAAATGAGAGCACCTGGTATGACATTAATGAAAATGCCAATGTTTACTTGGTCTTCTTTAATCGCGAACGTCATCATCGTTTTCGCATTTCCAGTTTTAGCTGTGTTACTAGCTATGGGAACCCTTGATCGTCAAGTTGGAACACATTTCTTCACCATGGATAATGGCGGTATGGATATGCTTTGGGCCAACATTTTCTGGGTTTGGGGACACCCTGAAGTATATATCTTAATATTGCCGGCTTTTGGTATTTACAGTGAAGTTATCTCAACTTTTGCTCGTCGTAACCTATATGGTTATAAATCTATGGTTGGTTCGATGGTTATTATTTCCCTTCTCTCCTTCCTGGTATGGGCGCACCATTTCTTTACAATGGGTCAAGGTGCTTTTACAAATAGTATCTTCTCGATTACAACCATGGCAATCGCCGTACCGACAGGGGTCAAGATCTTTAACTGGCTTCTAACGCTGAGAAAAGGAAAAATTGTTTTTACTACGCCAATGCTTTATAGCATGCTTTTCATTCCGTTATTTACACTTGGCGGAGTTACCGGGGTAATGCTTGCAATGTCTGCTGCAGACTATCAATATCATAATACAATGTTCTTAGTTGCTCACTTCCACAACGTTATTATTCCTGGTGTTGTCTATGCGATGCTTGCAGGGCTGCATTATTATTGGCCAAAGATGTTTGGTTTCATGTTAAATGAAAGAATTGGAAAATGGACAGCATGGCTGCTTTCAATTGGCTTCCTCTTAGCCTTCATGCCTATGTATATTTCAGGTTTAGATGGTCAGGCACGCCGGATGTACACATATTCTGAAGCTGCCGGATTTGGCGCAATGAATATGATTTCATTTGTGGGAGCCGCAATCATGGCCATTGGGTTTGTATTAATCGTCTACAATATTTACTATAGTACTCGATATGAATCAAGAGATATCAGTAATGATCCATGGGATGCTCGTACGCTAGAGTGGTCTACACATACACCAGTACCAGAATATAATTTTGCGATTTTACCAGATGTACGTTCTAACGAAGCATTATGGGACGCAAAGAAAAATGGTCATGTATTATTTAAAGGTGAATACGAAAAAATTCACATGCCAAATAATAGCGGTATCCCGTTCATCATGAGCTGTATCTTCTTTGTTTGGGGATTCTCCTTTATTTTCAGCTTGTGGATTCCTGTAATCCTTACAACCATAGGAATTTTTGTTTGTATGGCTCTACGGTCATTTGAACAAGACCATGGCCGCTATATCTCAGTTAAAGAAATTGAAGAAACAGAAACAAATTTGCGAGGTGCTTAAAAAATGAAAATTGATAACTCGCTTCCATTAGAATATAGTACCGAAGAAAACAGTTTAAAAATCTTAGGATTTTGGATTTTCCTTGGTGCGGAGATTATGCTTTTCGCAACCCTTTTCGCCACCTATTTCACTTTAGAAAATAGAACTGGCAGCGGTCCAACTGGAGCAGAGATATTCCAAATCACTCCTGTTCTATTTGAAACAATCATACTTTTAACGAGTAGTTTTACAGTTGGACTTGGGATTCATGCGATGCGTATTGGGAAACAAAAAGCGATGATTACCTTCTTTTCCATCACACTTCTTCTCGGTCTGGCATTTTTAGGAGTGGAGATATTTGAGTTTGTTACGTATGTACATGAAGGTGCAGGTATACAAACCAGTGCATTTACAAGTGCGCTCTTAACAACTCTTGGAACACACGGAGCACACGTTACACTTGGATTCTTCTGGGGATTATTCATTATCCTCCAGATCAAAAAACGGGGATTAACGCCACAAACAACCAATAAAGCATTCATCTTTTCGCTTTATTGGCATTTCCTAGATGTTGTTTGGATTTTCATCTTCAGCTTCATCTATTTGAAAGGAATGATGTAATATGAGCCAATTGTTCCCAATGAAACAAGTACTTGGTTTTGTATTCTCGTTACTCCTGACAACCGTTGCGTTAGCCGTATACTTCCTTGATATGTCCTTTGCAGCAGGCATGACAATCCTTCTTGTCACAGCATTTATCCAAGCGGGACTTCAGTTAGTTGTCTTTATGCACGCAGGAGAAACAAAAGATAAAGGTGCAATTTATACAAATGTATTTTACGGTTTGGTCATCGCACTTGTAACAGTATTTGGAACGTTACTCGCTATGATCTGGGATATGTAATCAAAAAAGGAGACCTATTGAATAGGTGCTCCTTTTTTTGATTTAATCGGAACTACTTTCGTCCCTATATATGATTTTTCTAACATCTCATCAGTTACGACTAAAAACACACCAATTAGAAAAATAAACACTGCACCAACGGATGTTCCAATTCCAACTGGAACCAAAATACTGAAACCGTTTACAACTAATCCTGCAATAAAAGTTAAAATTCCAATCGTAAGGACAGTTAGTCCGACATAGGTTACCGCATTCAGTAATCTCTCTCTTCCCCTCATAATAACATATCCCCTTTCTATATATTAATTATTAACCGTGTTCACAAAATTGTCAAACTTTTTTTCGAAAATTAACTAACTATTCTTGACATTATTAAAACAAGCAGTTCCCCATTTAGGCGGAATTGCCTGTTTATGTTTTTTCTTCTGCAGTAAAAACTTTCTTTGCTTCTATTAATAGAATATGATGTCCTTGAATTTCTTTTACAGTGAAAATGATTCCTTCTTCCTCGATCTGATCGCCCTTTTTTGCATCAAAATTACGAGTCAGGAACCAGCCGCCAATCGTATCAACTTCTTCAGATGATAAATTAGTTCCCAAAATATCATTTACTTCTCCCACTAATACTTTGGCATTAAAAAGGTAGTGTTCCGGGTTAATTTTTCGAATTTCAGCTACTTCATCAGTGTCGTACTCATCACGGATTTCGCCGACAATTTCCTCTAATATATCCTCAACGGTTACCAATCCAGAAGTCCCTCCATATTCATCAAGCAGAATGGCCATGTGTGATCGTTCCTTTTGCATTTTCACCAACAAATCATGAATAGGAATAGATTCAATAACTCGAATAACTGGTTTTAACATTGATTGCAAGGTGGTTTCCTTGAGGATTTCTTCTTTCCTAATTTCTTCTGTTAAAATTTCTTTTATATTAATAAGTCCTAATATATTGTCCTTATCACCATCGACGACAACGGGGTAACGTGTATATTTCTCTCTTTTTATTACTTCTCTAACTGTTTCAATGCTATCATTCATATTCAAAGTGACCATTTCCGTTCTTGGAACCATTATTTCTTTTGCAATTCTTTCATCAAATTCAAAAATATTATTCACATATTCCAGTTCGCTTTTGTTAATTTCTCCACTTTCATAGCTTTCCGATAATAAAATTCTCAATTCTTCCTCTGACAATCCCAATTCATTTTCTGAAACAGCTTTAAATCCAAACCATCCAACGATTACACGTGCAGAATGATTTAATATCCAAATAAAGGGGTACATAATTTTATAAAACCAAATCAATGGCTTCGAAGTAGCAAGTGTAATTTCTTCTGCTTTTTGAATTGCAACGGTTTTGGGAGCCAACTCTCCAATCACAACGTGTAAGAACGTAACCGAGGCAAATGCCAAACCAAACGATAAAACATGCGATATGGTCTCATTTAACTCCATTCGCTTAAATAGTGGCAACAATAAGCTCTCAACGGTTGGTTCTCCAAGCCAACCTAAACCTAAAGCTGTAACCGTTATTCCAAGCTGGCAGGCTGATAAATATTCATCGAGGTGGGTTGTCACATGTTTAGCTGCTTCTGCTCCCTTTTTTCCTTCTGAGATTAGTTGCTCAATTCTGGATCCGCGAACTTTCACTATAGCAAATTCTGTAGCGACAAAAAATCCTGTTAGGGCAATGAGTAAGGCGATTAGAAAAAGATTTATGATTGTCAATATCGAACCTTACATGGTGTAAGGCTTACACCTCCATCATTAATTATGTAGGAAAAATTCACCTTTTATTGAAAGGAAGCTGCCCAATGATGAATGCAGCTTCCTTTTCATTCTATCTATTCTAAGTTTTCCTTTAATGAGAGTAAATTATGATACTTTTGTTTCTATTTTCGCCTTTCCTTCTACTTGATCCTTTGATAAGAACCAACCTGCAGCTGCAATACCAACTAAGACAGCATAAAACGTTAATTTCCACTCAGTTGAATGGGCAAAATCCTCACTTAAAACGGCAAGTGATGGATGTGATAGTGTGTAAACCGCAAGCTTAACACCTACCCAGCCAACAATACCAAATGCAGCGATTTCTAAGCCAGGTCTTCTTTCTAATAACTTAACAAATTGATTTGCTGCAAAACGCATAATCACAAGTCCAATAATTCCACCCGCAAAAATAACTAAGAATTTACCACCATCGAGACCACCGATATTGGGAAGCGGCGTTTCTGGTAGTACTACTGCAAGTGCTACTGCCGCTAAAATCGAATCAACGGCGAAGGCAATATCCGCCAATTCAACCTTAAAAACAGTTGACCAAAATCCACTTTTCTTATTATTCTTTTTCTGGTTATCTTCTGAACTTCCCTTGACAGCAACCTTTCGAACAATATGATTAACTGCCATAAATAATAGATAAAGTGCTCCAATTGCTTGAACCTGCCATACATCGACGAGGAAAGATATAATAAACAATGATACAAATCGAAACACGAATGCTCCAGCTAATCCATAAAATAAAGCTTTCTTACGATCTTCTTCAGGTAAATGTTTTACCATAATCGCAAGAACTAATGCGTTGTCTGCGGCTAGTAATCCTTCCAATGCCACTAACACTAACAATACCCACCCATATTCCAGCAATAGAGAAAAATCCATCAACAAGTCCTCCTAAATAGTAAGTTTTATTCTAAAATATCCCTTTTGCTGCAATAAAAAAGACCTTACCAGGAAAAAGTTAAACTTTTTCCAACGGTAAAGGTCTCAAAAAAAAAACACGAAAAGACCTTTACCGTTTTGCAGTAAAGGTCTTGCTAACAACGTCACGTTGCCAATAAAGCCGGAGAAATTACTTCTCGGAATGACGACTTTATTGTCCAGCTACTCCCCTTTAAAAAGGAAATATTTTATTACTAATACTATATGATAGCACCGACAAATCGTCAATACTAAAATTTGGCTATTTGACATAAACCCAGATGTAATATTATTAATAGGAAATCCTTTACATTTCTGCAAATGTAACCGAAAATAATAAATAATTACCAATTCTCATCTAAGGACATACTAATCAAAAAGGATCAAGGATGTGAAAACATTTGGAGAAAAAGAAAAAGAAGAAATCTCATTTTCCAATCCGCCTCAACCTGCTATTTTTCAGTGTATTTTTGTTATTTTCCATCCTTATTTTGCGCCTGGGATTTGTTCAAATCGTATACGGAGAAAATTTTAAACGTGAATTGGAAAGAAAAGAGGATATTACGATAAACAACCCTGTACCACGGGGAAAAATGTTTGACAGTAATTACCGAGTCATCGTTGACAATGTTCCAAAACGGGCAATTACATACACAAACATGGGCGCGAGCCAGAAAGAAATGCTGGAGACAGCTGAGAAATTGGGAAAATTAATTGGTAAAAACTATGATAAGATGACGCAACGGGAAAAAAAGGACCTTTGGATCCTCAAAAATCCCGAAAAAGCGGATGCAAAAATCACAAAAAAAGAATTAGATTTAGTTAAAGCAAAAAAATTAAAGGATAATGATATATACAAATTAAAGATTGACCGAATCACTGAGGAAGAATTAAGTACGTTAACGCCGGAAGAGTTAGAAGTCTGGTCTATATATCTTGAATTTTCGAGCGGTTATAAATTCACCCCGCAAATTGTCAAAAATGAAGATGTCACACCTGAGGAATTTGCGATTGTGAGTGAGAATCTACAATCTCTCCCAGGAGTCGATACTACTACAGACTGGGATAGATCCTATACATTTGACCAAACTTTAAAATCAATCCTAGGGAACGTAACGAAAACCGAGGAAGGTCTGCCCGCAGACAGGCTGGATCATTTTTTATCATTAGGGTACAACCGTAATGACAGAGTTGGAAAAAGCCAGCTCGAACTGCAATACGAAGATGTACTCCATGGTCACAAATCGAAGGTTAAAACAGTTACAGATAAGCAGGGTAATGTTATTGAAACCGAAGTAGTTACGGATGGGAAAAGAGGCAAAGACCTCGTCCTTACCGTTGATATGGATTTACAATTAGCTGTAGAAAAAATCATAGAAGAAGAGCTTTGGGGATTGAAAAGAACACCTAATACCTCCCTGTTGGATCGCGCCTATGTCGTATTGATGGATCCGAATAATGGTGCCGTTTTAACTATGGCAGGGAAAAGAATCGTTAAAAATCCCGAAACCGGACAATTAGAAATGCAGGATGACGCATTAGGTACCATTACGACTACCTATAATGTAGGTTCTGCTGTAAAAGGTGCTACGGTTTTAACAGGTTTTAAAACTGGTGTTATTAAACCAGGAACTCGTATTAATGACACAGGGATTAAAATCAAAGACACTCCACTGAAAAAGTCCTATTCCTACCTAGGGACGCTGAATGATGTCGATGCATTAAAATTATCGTCAAACGTTTATATGTTCCATACGGCCATTAGAATTGGTAAAGGGAATTACCAATTTGAGCAGCCTTTAAGCCTTGCTCCAAATACGGTAGACATCATCCGAAATTCCTTTGCAAGCTTTGGTCTTGGTTCTAGAACTGGTATTGATTTACCAAATGAATCCAGTGGACTAAAGGGGTCAAGCCGCCTCCCTGGTCATATCATGGACTTAGTTATTGGTCAATATGACACATATTCGCCTATGCAATTAGCACAATACATTTCCACGATAGCAAATGGCGGAAAAAGAATGAAACCTCATATTGTTAAGGAAATACGTGAACCGATTGATAATAATACAGACGAAATCGGTCCTGTTTTCCAAGAAATTAAACCAACTGTCCTGAATACGATTGATGCCGAACCTGCATGGATGGACCGGGTCCAATTAGGATTCCAAAAAGTATTCCAGGAGCAAGGGGGAACAGCATTTAGACGGTTTGCCGGTGCTCCATACTCTCCCGCTGGAAAAACTGGGACCGCTGAAGCATTTTACGATGGACCGGAACGTGCTAAGTTCGGGAAGGAGCCGCCTCCGGTAATGAATTTAAGCCTAGTCACTTATGCACCAAGCACCAATCCTGAAGTGGCAATGGCTGTGATAGTTCCTTGGGCATACCAAGGAACAACCGATAATGGAGCAAACTTTCTTATCGGCCGAAGAGTGTTGGATACCTACTTTGCAATGAAGAATAATTAATTAGAAAAAGGCGTCTGGTACATATATCCAGTCGCCTTCACTCTTATAGTTACCACATCTCCTGCTTTTTCATGGGTTCGGTCACTATAGAGCTTTTATAGTTACCACATCTCCCCTTTTTTCATGGGTTCGGTCACTATAGAGCTCTTATAGTTACCACATCTCCTCTTTTTTTACGGGTTCGGTCACTATAGAACTCATTCATAACAGACGCCTTTCTCGATTCACGCTATCTTATTGGTAAAACATAAAACAATACGCAAAAAAAGTGAAGCACGGTTCCCGCGATAACGAATAAATGCCAAATTGCGTGGTGATAGCGGAACCCACGCCATACATAAAATATTGACCCAAATGTGTAAAGGAGACCGCCAATCATTAAATAGGTCATCCCTTCAGAAGGCAGCTTAGCTGCTAATGGATTCCAAGCGAACACCATCATCCAACCCAAAACCACATAGAGAATCGTCGAGGTAAATAAATATTTTTTTGCAAAAAAGCATTTAAAAATGGTACCGGCAATCGCGAGTCCCCAAACTACCCCAAACAGCGACCACCCTAAAGGACCTCTAATCACAACCAGCAAGAATGGTGTATAAGTTCCAGCAATAAAAAAGTAAATAGAGGAATGGTCAAAGATTTCAAATATATCTTTGGCTTTACCCTCAGGGAAACTATGCACCAATGTTGAAGACATATACAAGATGAACATGGAAGCTCCATAGATTGTAAAGCTTACAATATGCCATGCAGTCCCATAAAGGGAGGAAAAAACAATTAGGACAACCAAAGCTGCAATACTTAGTATTGCACCAATGCCGTGCGTAATCGAATTAGCAACCTCCTCATTCCGTGAAAAAATATGTGTGTTTGCCATTGCCTTCAAAAACTCCTTTTTTAACTCTTGTTCAATTTCTCCATTAACTCTATTATGCTCTTTTTTGGACTCCAGCAGTTAAATTTATAATGAGTTTTCGTTTCATATCCCAAACGACTGCAGTAATAAACCATTCCATTTGATTTTCTTTCAGCCTTAAAATGACTGCATGTGGCACAGTAATGGAAATCCTTCATTATTTCCCCTCCACAGATTTACCAATCTATTAATTATTCATTCATAGTTTGTTCATAAATTTCCGTTAAGATAAATACAGGTTCTCGTAACAAGAACCAATCCTCCCCCCTTTTATTTATATAGATTCTTTTCCAAATACCCGGCAATTTGCCGGGTACATTTTTTATAACGAAAACACTAGGTACACCGCTGTTCCCCACATAATAATAGCAGATATTTTATTTAACACGTGAAGGAAACTGCCACTTTGATCAAGTTTTCCTACCAATCTACCAACAATGGATAATCCAAAAAACCATAACCAAGAAACGAAAATACAGACAATCGTAAAAACTGCCTTTTCTATTCCTATGTACGTTAATGAGCTCGTTCCGATTACACCAATGGTATCCATAATGGCATGAGGATTTAACAATGAAACAGACGCAGCAAAGGTGATTTGTTTCCGTGCTGAAAATAATTGAACACTATTCTCCGCTGTACTAGGTTTACTTTTCCATGTTACATAGCCCATATATAATAAAAAAGCAATTCCAATCACACTCAACGCTATTTTTAAAAAGCTGATTTCTAACACAACTGCAGAAATCCCTAAAACAGCCAACGAAATTAAGAGTGTATCACAAAGTGCAGCTGTCATAACCACTGGTAATGCGTTTGTCCATTTTGGCTGTATTGCTCCCTGATTAAATACAAATACATTTTGTACCCCTAAAGGTAAAATCAGCCCAAAGGCTAAAATAAATCCATGAATTGCAGCACTTATCATCTTGTCTCTCCCAAACATAATAATACTGGCTGTCTACTAATTAGCAGACAGCCTGTTTATTTGATATACTATATTTTTCTTTGCATAAAGATTTCAGGGTCATCGAGTGTTTGAAAACCGTATTGTTCATAAAGACCATGAGCGTCGTAGGTACATAACATCATTTTCCGAACGTCTTTTAGTTCGGATTGCTCCACCAGCGTTTCCATCATCCATTTCGATAAGC
Organism: Neobacillus canaveralius; assembly: GCF_047237705.1. Lineage (NCBI taxonomy): Bacteria > Bacillati > Bacillota > Bacilli > Caryophanales > Bacillaceae > Neobacillus > Neobacillus canaveralius. The sequence continues at coordinate 3,741,318 of NZ_JBDFLL010000001.1, forward strand.
CTACTCCCCTGTATTCAGGAAGGACAAATACATCCATAATCCATGCGAATCTAACAAAATCAGTTACCGCCCGGACAAAACCTATTTGCTTTGCTTCCCCTTTTGCAGGATCTCCCTCGTACATTCCAAAACAAATCGAGGATTTCTCAATCGATTTCTTTACTTTTTCGATCGTAATCCCTTTGGCCCAGTAAGAATCAACACTTAAAAAATGGTGAATCAAATCAGTATCAAGATATTGCTTATCTGTACTAATAGTAAAACCATTCTTTTCCCAACTAGACATGTTCCATCACCTTCCAAAATTAGGAATAAACTACTATCTTATTGTGCTGAAGTATACTTCCTTCCGTCCCTGTCAATAACAATACCAAACACTAGTAGAAAGAGGTGTCATGGTATGAAGGGAATCTATTTTATCAATGATAGGATAAGTTTAAATGGGCTTTCGAAGGAAGAAAGCTTTAAACTCCAAGAACAATCCATATTACCTTACATTCAACAACATAATATTGAAGTCGTAAAGCTAAATCCTTACCAAATTTATGACTACTACACCATACCGCATGCACTATTACATGATCTAAAAAAGCATAGAAACTTCCTTGATTGTTTAATTCAGTACTCTCCTTTTGTAATGGAAGATTTTATTAATACCTATCCAGCACGATGGTTTATTTTAAAAAGCTTTTTTAAAGAAGTCATTACAATCGAAGAAAAAGAACTTCCAGTAAAATACATTGTTTAGTCGACAGATTCCTTTGCCATTTTACGATATATGACAAAAAAGTAAATGATAAAAATAACCAGAATATAACCGCCATATAAACCAAAAGAAAATAACTTATTGCTGCTAAAAGAAGCACCTGCATAGGACAAAATCAGGATGTTTGGGATTTTCCCCAGCGTGGAGGAAGTAAAAAAAGTTAACCAATTCACCTTGCTTAAACCGCAGATGATGTTGACACCGGGCGCAGGGATGATGGGAATCAAACGGCAGGTTAAGATTGCAAAAAACGAATTTCGATTAAGAAACTCTTCGTACTGCTGGAGCTTCGGATAGTTCAATAACTTAGATTGAGCATAATCCCTGAAACCGTACCTGCTTAGTAAGAAGAAACACATTGTTCCAGCCATGGCTCCCGTCAAGGAAATGATTACTCCTTGAGTGGTTCCAAAACCACCGCCGATGACACCCGCTAGAACAGGAAAAGGAATTACTGGAAAAAAGACACATATGGCAACAAACAGCATGCTGATGAAAATGGAAAGGATTCCACGTTCCATAATTAATGTAAGTAATTCATCTTTTTGTAAAAAACCAACGGCAATGACCATCAATAATATTGAAATGCTCAGGATTCTTTTAAACATTGAATACTCCAAATCTAATTTACTCTTCATATTAAGTATAAAGGTTAATGCCCCGTACATAAACTATAAATTTTCAGAACTTTTTCGAACAAATAAAGACCTTTATCGTTTTGATAAAGGTCTTTATTTGTTCTATTAAAATGCTGTTCTAGCGCCAAGGTATCTTGGTTTCCAATACGGATTATTCATATCGGTAATGGTTACACCTGTTGATGTCCCAGCATGAATGAATTTGTTATCTCCAATATAAATTCCCAGATGAGACGGACCAGGTGCATATGTGGTAAAGAAAACAAGGTCACCAGGGCTTGGGCTGCCAACTGCCTTAAGACCAGAAAACTGTGTTGCTGCTGTTCTTGGAAGTGAGATTCCTACTTTTTCAAAAACGTATTTTGAGAAGCCGCTGCAATCAAAACCTGCTGGAGTATTTCCGCCCCATAGGTAAGGACTGCCAATATACTTCTTCGCTTCTGTAATCACCATTTGCGCTTTTGAAACAGTAGAAATTGGCGCTGGAGTTGGAGCTGCAGCTGTCCCTGAAACTTTAAGTACTTGTCCGACATAAATGGTATCCGTGGTCATGTTATTAAGAGATTTCAGCTGTACCACTGTTAGATTATTCCGCGTGGAAATCCCCCATAAAGTATCGCCTTTTTGAACGGTGTAAGTGGAAAAGGATTGAGTTTCATGCGAGTGAGGTGCCAATAATGATAGTTTTTGATTTACATAGATGCTATCACTAGAAAGATTATTCCAAGCTTTTAAATTTGTAACTGAGACATTGTTATTTTGCGAGATTCTCCAAAGCGTGTCCCCTGATTTAACTGTATAGACATTCTCATGTGCACTTACAGATCCACCAAAACTTGTAAACAAAATGCCGGCAGCTGCCGCAACTGTCAGTAAATGTTTTTTCATGGTTGCTCTCCTCTATTCGTTGATAAAACTATCATAAAGGAGAGTACCTATTTGTTAATATCCTCAACATATGGGTAATTAGGAAGTATATCCCTGCGATGGGAATGAAAGCACTCACGTAACACACACCTAAATCGCTTCCATCCCTTATATACCAAGGATTTCCGCTTAATTTCACTAGTAAAAATACAATAAACATTCGTAGTTTGGTATTTTTTTGTAATAGAAATGTAGAAATTTTGTAACAAACCTTATGAAATATTGTAACAATCGTTTCATGCACAACGAAAAGACAAATTTATAATAAACCTATAGAAACATTTTTAATGGTTTTTAATTGGTTTAAAAAATATTATGAATCTTGGTGATATGTATGCAAGGAATAAGTAAAGGACATCCACATGCAATGGGACATCCGCATGGAATGAAAAAAATCGATTATGACGTTAATCCGTTTATTGTCATTTGGGAAGTAACACGCGCGTGCCAGCTAAAATGTGTTCATTGCCGAGCAGATGCACAACTGACTCCAGATCCACGTGAACTAACGCATGAAGAGGGAATTAACTTAATCGATCAAATCTATGAAATGGATAATCCGATGCTTGTATTCTCAGGCGGAGATTGTATGATGCGAGAAGACCTTTTTGAACTTGCTGACTATGCAGTTAAAAAAGGTATGCGTGTTAGTATGACTCCTAGTGCAACACCGAATGTTACGAAGGATAAAATGCAACGTGCAAAGGAAGTTGGTCTTTCACGCTGGGGCTTAAGTCTTGACGCACCGACGGCAGAGATTCACGACAAATTCCGCGGAGTGCCAGGTTCTTTCGATCTGACGATTGAAAAAATTAAGTATTTAAATGAACTGGGAATGCCATTGCAAATCAATACGGTTATCTCCCGTTACAATTATGACCATCTTGAACAAATGTCTAAGCTTGTTGAAGAACTTGGTGCGGTTATGTGGTACATTTTCTTACTAGTTCCAACAGGTCGCGGTCAAATGGATGCGTGTATCACACCTGCAGAGCACGAAAAAGTTTTCCGCTGGTTGTACCAGCTAAGCAAAACTGCTCCATATGATATTAAAACAACGGCTGCTCAGCATTATCGACGAGTAGTTTTACAGGAGAAGGCACGTGACCATGTCATTGAAAAAGGTGAAATTCGCTACGAAGATTCAATCACAACGGATTTCGCTTCGATGCACGATGGCTTAAAACGCGCACCAAAGGGTGTAAATGATGGAAATGGCTTTGCATTCGTAAACCATATTGGGGACGTTATGCCAAGCGGCTTGCTCCCAATCGTGGGCGGTAATATCCGAGACACTCCACTTGCAGAAATATATCGTGAAGCAAAGGTATTTAAAGACCTTAGACAGCCAGATAACTATAAAGGTAAATGCGGCGTCTGCGAATTCAACAAAATCTGCGGCGGTTCCCGTTCAAGAACGTATGCAGTAACTGGCGACTATATGGAAAGTGAACCATTCTGCGTTTATATCCCGCAGTCCATGCGTAAGAAAGCTGCACAGACAGTCTAATAAATTGCAGGCATTCCGATTGGAATGCCTTTTATTATTCTACTAATCCTGTATCTTTAATTTGAACGTCGGTATTTTTGAAAAAATACTATGTTATCGGTATGATGGATAAGTATCGTTACAATATGTTAAAGAATTACGGAAGAAAAGGTGTTATATGATTAAGACGTTAGCTGTAAATGATAATTATGAAATAATAAAGGACATCGATGTTGCGGAAGCATTAGGAGAAAAATATCTATGGACTTGGATCGATTTTTATCAGCCAGATGAAAACGAAATTGAGCTATTAAGAAATCCACTTCACTTCCATCCCCTGGCCATTGAGGATTGTATTCATACATTACAACGCCCAAAGCTCGATTACTATGAAGACTATACCTTTTTTGTTACTCAAGCTTTGAATCAGGAAACGTTACAAAAAGAAGAAATTAATTTTTTTCTTGCTGAAAAATTTATTGTTACCTTTCACCAACAGCCTTCCCAAGAGATACAAGAGGTATGGAACCGGGTAAGTCTTACAACAAATAGTACGAAGTGGCATCCATCACAAGTTTTATATCACGTGCTAGATAAAATGGTTGATAATTACTTTCCGCTTGTATACAAAATTGAGGATAAATTAAATGAAATCGATGAGAATTCCAAGGGGAGACAAATGGAGCTTTTACTAGAGGACTTATTTGATACAAGACATGACCTTCTTTCACTGCGGCATACTATTACCCCGATGAGAGATCTTGTTTATCGAATTATTAATTCACAGCGATTATCTTTCATGCAGGTAAAGATTGAATACTTTTCTGATATCCATGATCACTTATTAAAGTTAACCGAAATGGTGGAAGCAAATCGTGAATTAGCAACTGATATCCGTGACAGTTACATAACATTAAACTCACACCAAACGAACCATGTGATGAAGGTTCTTACTGTTATTACAACTCTTTTCATGCCACTTACCTTCATTGCAGGCATATATGGGATGAATTTTCACTATATGCCCGAATTAACATGGAAGTATGGTTACTTTGTTACCCTCTTCCTAATGTTACTTGTCGTTTTGGGGATGTCGCTGTGGTTTAAGAAAAAAGGCTGGTTTAAATAAACAAAAAAGACTAGCCTTCTAGTCTTTTTTGTTACTCCCAATTTTCATACGTAACCGTTCCACCTGTTAAATCAATTGTGTTCCGCTCTCCCTTATAGTAAGTCCTTCCATCCTTTTCAAAAATATAATTCTCATAGGTAAAAACCTCTTTTCCGTCTGGTAGATGGACAACCACTTTGGAACCTAGATTTTCTTCAGGCGATTCAATTTTAATCGAACTTTGATAATAGTAGCGAAACACGAAGAAGCCCATTGCTAATATGAGAAAAGTTAGAATGAAAAAAAATGGTCCCTTCCAAGAAAATTGCCTTGTCTTTTTATGATATAGTTCAAGCCTGGTCATTTTTCTCCCCCACAAACCTTTTGTTATTTGATACTTCAGAATTGTACCTTTTATTGCCAGTACTATCGGTTTCTCACCGTACCTTCTATGAATAATCCATCACTTTCAAAACTATGCAGAACTACCGAAAAAGTTGACAGGTATTGTTTTTTAGATTGATTTTTAAATAAAATGCTATAATAGGAAAGAGTGTTAAACAGAAAGGGGATTTAGCTTTGACAAACAAAAACACAGAGGAAACGATGAAATTACTTGTGGATTTAGTATCAATCCCGAGTCCATCAGGAAACACCACTGAAGTGATTTCCTACGTAGAAAAATACCTCGCAGAATTAAAAGTAGAAACTAGACGAAACCGTAAAGGCGGTCTAATCGCAACATTAGATGGAAAGGATTCAAGTCAGCACCGCATGCTTACTGCACATGTGGATACACTCGGTGCTATGGTTAAGGAAATAAAGTCAAACGGAAGATTAAAAATTGACTTAATCGGAGGATTTAAATATAACTCTATTGAAGGTGAATATTGCCAAATCGAAACGAGCAGCGGTAAAAAAATAACAGGTACTATCCTAATGCACCAGACCTCTGTTCACGTTTATAAGGACGCTGGAAAAGCAGAGCGTAACCAAGACAATATGGAAGTCAGAATTGATGAAAAAGTACATAATGCCACTGATGTTAGAGCCCTTGGAATTGAGGTTGGTGATTTTGTTTCTTTTGATCCACGAGTTGAAGTTACATCTAGCGGATTTATTAAATCCCGTCATTTAGATGATAAAGCAAGCGTGGCGATTCTTTTACAATTAATCAAGCATGTAAAACAAGAAAATATTCAATTACCATACACAACACATTTCTTAATCTCGAACAATGAGGAAATTGGCTATGGCGGAAACTCTAATATAACACCTGAAACGGTTGAGTACTTAGCGGTTGATATGGGTGCTATGGGTGATGGCCAATCAACCGATGAATATACGGTTTCTATCTGTGTGAAGGATGCCAGCGGACCGTACCATTACGGACTTCGCAAAAATCTAGTACGGCTTGCGGAAGAAAACAATATCGAATATAAACTCGATATCTATCCCTTCTATGGGTCTGACGCCTCAGCCGCTATTCGTTCTGGGCATGATATCGTACACGGATTGATTGGACCAGGGATCGATTCCTCACATGCATTTGAACGCACACATGAATCATCGATTGAAAATACAGCAAAACTTTTATACCACTATGTTCAATCTAATTTAGTTATTTAAAAAAGGAGATCTTTTTATGCTTTCAAACATTGGTGTACCCGGGTTAATCTTAATCCTAGTTATTGCCTTAATTGTCTTCGGTCCGAATAAACTGCCTGAGATTGGTCGTGCTGTTGGTAAGTCCATTCGTGAATTCAAGCGTGCAACAGAAGGAATCACAAATGACATCAAAGAAGAGTTTCAGGATGACCTCAAAGAGGCACAAAAGGAAAGAATTGACCTAAAAAAATAAGTGCAAGCTGCATGAGCAGCTTGCTTCTTTTATCGCCGTGATTTATCCGCAAATGCTTGAAGTTGATTGACTAATTTCTTCCTCGCCTTATCATTTCTAAGTAAATAGGCTGCACCCAATGCAGCAGTTGTCATAAGCAATCGATTTCTTGCCATCGGCAATCCCTCCTTCATTACTTTACTACCTAAATGTTCCCTTAGATTAATCTTTTTAACAGCAAGTCTTATTATTTGCGATTATTTAATTTACGACACAAGATATATGTTGTATTCTAAATATATAGATAATTATAAAAACTCAGATTGTTCTACCCTTCCAACCTTATAAAAAAGAAGGTGTTTTTAAATGTATTATCATTTATTTGCTGCCCTCTTATTTTTCGGAATTTCCCTTTCGATACCCTCCATTCCTGAAACCTATATGGTGGCAATATTACTCTCCGGTTTTATTGCACTACTCATCTTTTTAAAAAGTTTATTTCACCATGTAAATACCAAATTCCTAATTCAAGCAAGAAAAGCAGAAAACGAAAATATCGTAAACCTCTCCACATTTAAAGGCAAATTTGTCATGATTCAGAATGAAGAGTCACCATTATCAGATGAATTTACTTTTATGATTTTTCATGATGGTTCAATAGAAATTCCCCTTTTTTGCCGAAATCATAGTGTAATACAAAAAGCTGCACACTCCACAAGTGAGTTAATTGTGTATTACAAGGATTATATCCTTGTCAATGTAGAGGAAATTGAAAAGACACCAAATCGTTAGAGGTTTGGTGTCTTGCATTATTTTCGAGATTATTCTGCTAACATTGCTTTAATCTTCTCGTTATGTTGTTTGGATTGTTCAAGCAATTGATTTAATAGATCTGCAGCCTGCTTATCATTTTTCGCCTCAACTGCAGCCTTTAGTTCATGGAAAGTTTTCCAATGCCCCATAGCCTTACCGCCATGTGCTTTTTGAACAAATTCTTCTTTTGTGATTTTTCCTTCATCTAATTGTTTCTTTAACTCCTGAATTTTCGCCATTTTCTCTTGCTTCCACATTTCGCGTTTCTGTGCATTTTCGGGACTTAGCCACTTCGTTCTTAGTTCTTTCCTCTCCGCTAAAACCTTTGTCCATTCTGCTTTTTTATCGGGAGTATATTGATCCACCCATGCTAACAGTTTTTGCTCACGCTCTAGCATTTTTGCCTGCCAGTCTTTGTGACTATGATCTTGTTTTTCACAATCACACTCTTCTGACTCCATGTCCGCTTCTGTATCCTGAGAGCCTGGAACCGGTCTTTTTTCAGCTTGTTTTTCGTTATCATTAGGTGTCTGAACATTCGCAGATGTAAAACCTGGCATGACAAGTAATAATCCTAGCATCATGATCAACAATCTAAATTTCATTTCAATCTCCTACTTTCTTTGCTATATTCGTTCAAAATTTAACCAGTAATTAAATTTGCACGAATTTATCATTCCCATTACGTCAAAAAAAAATTTACCAATTTGACAAAATTTAAGCAAATAACCTACTTGTTTATTCCTTTAGGTTATCGTATTCTATGAATATAGAAGATATGTGAAACATTTCACAAGATAGAACGAGCAGAAAAGCTCGATATTTTTTTAAGTTCTTCTGTGAAATAGTTCACAATATAAATCGTAGATAATTTTACTTATTGTTGGGAGAGGGATTAATATGAATAAGCCAAAAATCGTAATCTTAGGAGCCGGATACGGAGGAATCATCACGAGCAAGAAGCTTGAGAAGCTTCTAAAATCTGGAGAAGCAGACGTAACTTTAATAAACAAACATGAATACCACTATATTACGACACAGCTACATAAAACTGGAGCGGGTACGGCATCGGATCGTCAAATTGCTATGGAAATTCCAGAGTTGATTAATGCACAAAAAACAAATTTTATTAAAGGCAGTGTAACGGGTGTTGATGTTAAAAAGCAAACTGTAAACCTTGAGGACGGCGAATCTGTAGAATATGACTACCTCTTAATTGCTCTAGGTTTCGATATTGAAACCTTTGGAATTCCTGGAATAAAGGAACATGCCTTTGCTATCCGAAGCTTTAGAAGCACGAAAGCCATATATAATCAAATCGTAAGGCAATTAACTCAATATAAAGAGGACAAGGACCCATCACGCCTAACTTTCGTTGTGGCCGGGGGCGGATTTACAGGAGTTGAAATGCTTGGTGAACTAGCTGAAGGACTTCCAAAGCTTTGTAAAAAGTATGATGTCCCATTTGAAGAAGTAAAAATTGTTGCTGTCGAGGCTGCACCGTCTGTCATTCCGTTTTTCCCTAAGGAATCTGTACAATATACAACTGAAGTATTAGGGAAGTTTAATATCAGCATGTATATGTCTACGAAAATATTAGAATGTACTCCTGAGAAAGTGGTTCTTGAAAATGATATCGAGATTCCAACACGTACTTTAATTTGGTCATGTGGTGTGAAAGGAAATCCAATTGTTCAAAACTGTGGTTTACCTATTGTAAAGGGCAAACTCCCTGTTGATTCCTATCTCCGCGTTAAGGACATGAAAAACATCTTTAGTATTGGTGACTGTTCCTTATTTATGAAGGATGAAAAAAATGCACTGCCTCCAACAGCACAGGTTGCCCTTCAGGAAGCTGATGTTTGTGCAAAAAATATTGTCGCTGCTCTTCGAGGAGAAAGCTTAAAAGCTTTTGAATATCATCACAAAGGTTCTGTAGCATCTATCGGAAACTTCGCTGCTGTAGGGAAGGTTGGTAATTTTAGACTTTCTGGATTATTTGGTGCCTTTATGAAGCAAGTAATTGAAGCACGCTATTTACTTAACCTTGGAGGTCCTTCCCTCATCATTAAACAACACTTTGGAGTTAGTAAAGAACCAGTTAAAGTGACTGCCAATCAGTAATTTAGTTTAACCAATGGAGTAAGGATTCCCTCCCTTTCTTCCCATTGATTAGAATATCCCTTATATATACCGTTGCCTATATCCCCCAATATCAGGCAGCAAAACCACCTTTTAAAGTGAAGGTGGTTTTTTTGTACAATAATATTTTTCTTAATAGGACTTCTGCCCTCCATATTAAGAATGACCTGAATAGTATAATAAGAAAGCCAAATTTAAGGGGAATGATCCAATATGAGAATCATAAATGAAAAATTCAGCAACTATTCCCACTTAATAACCGATGAAAGGATTGCTCCACATTTACCCGAAACAGCACTACTAAATGAGAGCAGCTTTTATGAATATATAAATAAATACTATCAAGTGTACTTACGTCCCCGTCATGACTATAAAATCTCTATTTTAGTTACTTCTTTAGATGATCAACACTTTCAAATCGAATCAGGAAGCTTACGTGAAGTCATTCAAGGAAAAACCGAAGTGTACCAGTTTATTGAAAATAACCTGCTTGATGGTAAAAGGTTTATTATTCAACAGGCATTTCCCCGTTTAACGGTCGATGAAAATCACTTTGATATTAGAGTGTATGCAGTAAAGATTTCTTCTAAATGGTCCATTACTGAAAAAATAACACGCATCACCCCTGATGGATACTTGATTACCGATGAAGTGAAGGGAGTCTTTCCCCTATCTTCCGTTCGCCCAGTATCTTCTTTTAACAGCATATTTCATGAAGCTTGCAATCAACTAGATAAACTCGCCCTCTTAATTGCCGAAAAACTAGAGGAGAAATATCCTGCATGCAAGTTTGTGATGATGGATTTCTTCCTTGATTTGTTAGGAAAACCTTGGCTAAACGAAATAAGGTATAGATTTTCAGAGGGTAAATGGGATTGGTATCAAGTGTTAAGAGGTGAGAAGGATCTCTTCCCTTATCTGCCTGAAACCTACCCTTTCCATGAAAAGGTCCTGCTTTATTATCTTGAAAAATATAATAGCTGTATCATTAAGCCCAATATAAGCCAATGGGGGATCGGGATAGCCGTCATTACTCAGCTAGAAGATCAATCCTTTCAAATCCATTCAGAGCGAAGCAAGATTCCTATTAATGATTTCAAAGAGTTGTTAGAAAAAATTCAAGAGCGGTATACTTCAAAAAAAGCTTATCACATCCAAGAAAAAATACATCTTGCAACAATTAACGACTGCCCATTTGATGTCAGAGTCATGGTCCAACGTAAAAATGTTAACTCTGTATGGGTTGTTACGGGTAAAATCACCAGAACGGCCGCAACTGGATTTATTGTTACCAATGTTGCAAAGTCATTATCGACCGTGGAGGATGCTTTAAACGCCTCCAAGATCAACATCAAAAATATCGATTCACTGCTATGGGAAATCGACCAACTCGGGATACTTATTGCGGGACAACTGGAGAAAGTGTACCCTGATGCATGCTTATGGGGTATGGACATTGGAATTGACCAGAACGGGAAACCATGGTTCATAGAAGCAAACCTCGTTCCTGACGTATCAATTTTCCGTTACTTATCTGATAAAACAATGTTAAATAGAATTAAAGAATACCTAAGAGAGGCAAGAAAAAAATCAGATGACCAATAAAAAAGAGTTATTCATTTTCCAAGAATAACTCTTTTACTCTTATTAATAGACATCCTTTTTTGTAAATACATAAAAGGAAACAAATAATCCAGCAGCCCACCATGCGAGAAGAACCATCATTGAAAAGGACAATGTCATACCTTCGATTGGCGGTGGATTTCCATTCATGTAGTTTGTTAACTTCAAATTCACCATAAAGAAGTACTTAGCTGACTCCCACGAAGAAACCATGTTACTTAGGATCGCACCAGCAATGAGAGCGGCTAACATTACACCCATACCGGCAGCTGTACTGCGGATGAGTACGGATAACATGAAGGAAAGTGTTCCCACTACGATGGCCACCAGCCAAACAAGTCCAAAATCCATTAATAAAAACTGCCATTGATCGATTAACTTCACGCTGGCAGTATTTAGACCCGCATCACTTACACTAAACCCAGTCAATACTGGTGCTCCCCAACCTTTATATCCAAACACCAACCCTGAAATACTATAGGACAAGATGCCCGCAATGGCAATTATTAATGAGATGGCAAGAGTAAGGGTTATGTACTTACTTATAAGGACCTTCCACCTCTTAACTGGTCTTGTCAACAGCAGCTTAATAGAGCCTTGACTGTGCTCAGAAGACACGATATCACTGGCAATTACCATCACCATTAAAGGAATAAACAATTCAATGGAGTTCTCTAAAAAGATCCTCATAAACGTAGGAGCACCTGGCTCTGATGGGTTTATATCGTGATCAAGATAATATTGATTTTGCTGTAAGGCAATTTGGAGCTGTTGTTTCCATTCATCAGAAATCCGAGGGCTGCTGATACGGTTTTGCTGATCAATGATTGTTTGTTGTATGATGGTCCGCCAATCGTCTGTTCCTAACTTTTCTTTTTGCCGTTCATTCTCTTTATATTGTGCATAGGTGAATAACCCAACCAATATACCAATGATTATCGCTATAACCACTAATCTCTTTTTTGCAATTAGTTTCATCATTTCATTCTGAATGAGCTTATTCAATCGAGTCACCCCCGGTTAGTTCGAGGAACAAATCTTCTAATACTGGCATTTTGCGATACATCTGAGTCACAGAGACTTGTGCTTCTACCAGCATTTTATTCCACTCAGCAGTCTTCATTTCATTGTATTCCGTCGAAATCGTACCGTCTTCCCTTTCTTCAATGGTTGTGACGGAACGTAACACTTCTTTACCTTTTTCAAGCGGATGGAAACACCAAACTACTCGTTCGCGATTGGATAACAAGTTATCGACTGTATCGGTCGTAATCACGGTTCCTCTGGAAATAATCGCCACTCGATCACATAATAATTGAATTTCACTTAATAGATGACTGGAAACAAGAACGCTTAGTCCTTCTTCTTCGGCAAGAAAACGGATAAATTCCCGCATTTCTCTTATGCCAGCAGGGTCTAATCCATTGGTTGGTTCATCAAGTATTAATACCTTTGGTCTTCCTAAAAGTGCCTGAGCAATCCCAAGTCTCTGCCTCATCCCTAAGGAATAGGTTTTAACTTTATCATGAATGCGATCTCTTAAACCTACAAGTTTAGTTACCTCACTGATCCGCTCTTCCCCTATTCCATCCAGCATTCGTGCAAAATGGAGAAGGTTGTCATAACCAGACAAATACGGATATAATTCAGGGTTTTCAACGATACAGCCAAGGTGTTTCATCGCTTCCTCAAAGTGATCGACGATATTATAGCCGCCAATATGAATGCTTCCGGATGTTGGTTTGATTAATCCAACAAGCATTCGGATGGTTGTCGTTTTCCCAGCACCATTAGGACCTAAGAAACCGAATACCTCACCCTCCTTTAACTCAAAACTAATTCCTTTGATGATTTCTTTTTTGCCAATTACTTTTTTTAAATTATGTACAGATAATGTAATATTCTCCATATGGCCGGTCTCCTTACCAGGTTAGCAATGAAGCCACTCGTTCAGCAATTAAACGGTACCCTTTTGTATTCGGATGGAACTTGTCAGTATACAGATAATCATTAACCTTCAACTCGAAGAGATCAAATGTTGGTACAAAAATGATTTTTGGAAATGCTGCGCTTAATTCAGCACTTTGATAGTTCCAGTGACGAACAACTGCTGACATTTCTTTCCCCTGCTCTAATTCACTAAAGGGATTATATAAACCGATGAAGAAGACATTTGCTTCACTATTGCTTGCACGAATCTGTTGAAAAATAAAATTCATATTCTCAAGAAATTTTTTCTCAATATCCTCAATATCAGCTGTTTCAAATTCTAGCAAACCTTGTCCGCCTCTGAACAAATCATTGCCGCCCATTGTTACTAAAATCATATCTGCACTTTGCAGCTGCCGCTTCACTTCGGTTTGCTGAATTTGCTGCTTAAGTTGGTCGGATTCTTGACCACTTATGCCAAGATTCGTCAGCCGAACATCCTGGTTTGATTTTTCCTTTATTTCATCCAGAAGGTAACCTACGTAACCTTTTCCTGTTTCGTCACCTGTACCTCTTGTTAGGGAATCACCTATTGCCACAATATGTAAGCCATCTTTTTTCTCTGCTTTTTTTTCTACTTTGGTTTTCTCTTGGATTTTATCAGGTTTGCCTGCATAATATTCGGCTACAGCCCAGCCTAGCCCGGCCAGCCAGAGGATACAAAAAAATACCGATATAATTGTTACAGAGCGTATGACGTTCTTATTCAAAAAGCTTCATCCTTTCTGGCTATTTCTACCTTTTATTTAATCACAATTACTGAATGAATCAAACTTTCAAGACAGAAAAAAACCGATTTCCTAAACGGAAACCGGTTCTTTGGTCACACTTTCTTCTAAACTGCCTTTTGGTCCAAAGAATTCAAAGTGAATTCTCTCTTGTGCAACTCCTAAATTCTTTAAAGAAGTATTGATTGATTTCATAAATGGCACAGGACCACAGAAATAGAAGTCCGCTTCTAAAGTAGGAATGTTCTTAACGAGCCAATCCTCTGTTACATATCCTTCTACATCAAAGCTATTGTTCTTACGGTCTTCTTCTGTTGGTGAATCATAAAAGAAAAATGAGTTTACATTGTCTAGAGCTGATAGTGAGTCAACTTCCCCTCTTAATGCATGAACATTGCCATTAGCTGCTGCGTGAATGAAGGTTACGTTTCTTTGCGGCTGGACATCGACCACTGTTTTTAACATACTCAACATTGGTGTAAGTCCAACACCACCGCTTAGTAACACAACAGGAGTATTTTTTTCAGTATCAAGAACAAAATCCCCTGCAGGAGCACTAACCTTTAAGATTTGTCCTTCTGTTACAGTATCATGAAGATAATTTGAAACCATTCCGTCTGGATTTGCTGTGCCTGCTTCACGTTTTACGCTAATACGGTAATAATCTTTACCCGGTGCATCGGATAGACTGTATTGACGAATATGTGTAAATTCCTCACCATCGATTTCAAGTTTAATACTGATATACTGACCTGGAAGGAATTGGGCAATTTCATTGTTGTCTGTAGGTTTTAGGTAAAAGGATGTAATCACATCACTTTCTTTTACTTTGCGGTCAACCACAAAACTACGGAAACCATCCCAGCCGCCTTTTTGTTTTTCAGCTTCTTCATACATCTCTGCCTCAACACTTATAAATGCATCCGCAATTACACCATAAGCCTCTGCCCAGGCGTTTATAATTTCATCTGTTGCAGCGTCACCTAAAACATCTTTAATTGCTAATAATAAGTGTTTCCCAACAATCGGATAATGTTCTGGTTTAATGCCAAGACTTCTATGTTTATGAGCAATTTGTTTAACAACTGGAAGAATTGCTTCAAGATTATCAATATATTGAGCCGCCGCATAGACAGTCCCTGCTAGGGCTTTTTGTTGTCTACCTTGCTTTTGGTTTGCATGGTTAAAGATATTTAATAGTTCAGGATGATTACCAAACATCATTTGATAAAAACGTGTTGTAATGGCTTCTCCGTGTTTTTCCAAAACTGGAACTGTTGATTTGATGATTTCAATTGTATTGCGATTTAACAAGATTATCACTCCTTATGTAGTGGTTATTACTGTTTATATAGTGATTATATGAGAAATAACACTTAAAGTAAGTGATGCAAATCACACATCATTAAATTTGATTAATTAGAACCACTAAAAAGAGTACCTACAATAGAATCTTAGATTCTTAATTGAGTAACCAGCAAAAATACAATAATAAGCGGAGGTTTTCCGCCTAAATGCATAATGTAGCTGATTTCGGGGTAAATAAGCGGAGGTTTTCCGCTTATTCATAGCAAAATCCTTTATTTTCGAATTTTCAACTTAAATAGGCGGAATCCCTCCGTCTATTTGAGCTTAATTTAATACAAATTAATAAATAAGCGGAATTTCTCCGCTTATTTATCGCCTTGAATGCTTAACCTGATTCCTTAACCCATAAGTGCGGCCTCTCATATTTAATAGTATTATTTTGTTTTTGCAAAAACGCATGTATCTCTCAGTTCCTTGCTTTCCACTGAGATACCATCATTTTTCAAGATTCCCTCAAGGGTAAAACCTAATTTTTCTGGAATTGCACGACTTTTGGTATTTCGTGAATCACAACGAATCTCAACACGTTTAGCATGAAGTTCTGTAAAGGCAAATTTCGTAATTGCCTCAGTCGATTCGGTTATATATCCCCTGCCAGAAAACCGAGTATCTATCCAATAGCCTATTTCAAACTTCGGTACATCCCAATTAATTCTATGCAGCCCGGATGAACCAATAAATTCACCGGTTTCCTTATCGAATAGATGTAATCTTAAATCCTCACGTGTTATAAACTTTGCAATACTATCTCTTATGTTCGCTTCTACATCTTGCTCTGTTTGATTCGTATGTGCCCATGGCATCCACGGTTTTAGTTCATTCAATGACGCTTGTATTGCTTTATAAACATATTTCCCATCACCTGGGAAGGGCTTACGGATTAACAACCTTTCTGAGGTAAACTCCTCTGGAAATTCTATTAAACTAGGATTCATTTTGTCTCCCCCTTTTAAAACTTTGAATCTTCATGAAGTCCATTTTCTCTTTTCTTGTTCGACTTTGAGCTTCATAAACCCTCCATGAGGACCATTTTTTTATTTCCCTTTTCTTTTGGGCTTAGTGAAGGTCTATATTAAAAGACCCTTCCAAAAGGAAGAGTCTCCACAAAAATATTAATATGCTTTTGCCCAATAAACCATTTTATCAGCTTCTTTTCCACAACATACACATGTAGTAGAAACCTGTTCTTGTTCAAAAGGAATACATCTAGAAGTAGCTGTTGTTTCCTCTTTGATTTTTTCCTCACATGCAAGCTCGCCGCACCACATAGCTTTAATGAAGCCTGGTTTTGCTTCAAGCTCTTCTTTTAATTCAGGAAGAGTTGTTGCCACAGAGGTTCTCTCTTCACGGTGATTCAATGCTTTGTTATATAAGTTAGCTTGTATATCATCAAGTAATTCCACAAGCTTTGTTTCTAATTGATCTAAAGGAACAAATACTTTTTCTAATGTATCCCTTCTTACCAACACAACTTGCTTGTTTTCAATATCTTTTGGTCCAACTTCTAGACGAACTGGAATCCCCTTCATTTCGTACTCATTGAATTTCCAGCCTGGCTTTTTATCACTTGCATCAATATCCACGCGGGCAACTTGACCTAGAGATTTTTTCAAATCATAAGCAAAATCAAGTACTCCTTCTTTGTGCTGAGCGATTGGCACAATCATAACCTGAGTTGGCGCCGCTTTTGGAGGAATAACTAAACCACGGTCATCACCATGAACCATAATTAACGCACCGATGATTCTTGTTGTAAAGCCCCATGATGTTTGGTGTACATACTGAAGCTTTCCTTCTTTATCGGTATATTGGATATTGAATGCTTCCGCAAAACCTGTACCAAAATGATGAGACGTCCCTGACTGCAGTGCTTTACCATCATGCATTAAGCTTTCAATGGTAAAAGTAGCTTTGGCACCAGCAAATTTTTCTTTTTCTGTCTTCTGACCTTTTACTACTGGAATAGCAAGAATCTCTTCACAAATCGCTGCATATACATTCAGCATTTTGATTGTTTCTTCCATTGCCTCTTCATCGGTTGCATGTGCGGTGTGACCTTCCTGCCATAAAAACTCTAATGTCCGTAAGAAAGGACGAGTTGTTTTTTCCCAGCGGACTACGTTTGCCCATTGATTATAAAGCTTTGGTAAATCCCTGTATGAATGAATGATATTGCTATAATGCTCGCAGAAAAGAACCTCTGAAGTTGGGCGCACGACTAAACGCTCAGTAAGCTCTTCAGAACCGCCATGGGTAACCCACGCAACTTCAGGTGCAAAGCCCTCGACATGATCCTTTTCTTTTTGAAGCAAGCTTTCAGGGATAAATAATGGCATATAGACATTTTCATGTCCTGTTTCTTTAATACGGCGGTCCAGTTCGTTTTTAATATTATCCCAAAGGGCATATCCGTAAGGGCGAATAATCATTGATCCGCGTACGCTTGAATAGTCAATTAAGTCTGCTTTTGTTACAACATCGGTATACCACTGGGCGAAATCCTCGTCCATACTGGTAACATCTTTTACAAATTCCTTAGCCATTTTGACACCTCATTATTTTTTTGATGGCTGTGTTAAATAAGGCTGTTGATTTGCGTTCCAGGCGCTACGCTTTCCGCGGGCTCGCCCGTGAGCCTCCTCGGTCGTTCCGACCTGCGGGGTCTCACTCAGCTCGTGCATCCCGCAGGACTTTGAATTTTCTTCCTCGAATTTGCCCACGCACGAAGAAAATGCGATAGCATTTTCGAGGAGTCGAGCGCCTTCCACTCCAATCAACAGGTTCAAAAAACAACAGTATTCGATAACACAGCCTTTTGAATATAAAAAGGCCTTGGCCCCAAAAAGGGACCAAGACCTGGCGATACCACCCTAAATTCATAAAGCAAATGCTTTATACTCTCGACATGATAACGGATTTTATCCGCATGTATCTTCAAAATGGATCCGATACAGAACTCCGAGGCAGGTTCAAATGTCTGTCTTAAGAAACCTTTCACCAATGGTTTCCTCTCTTTGTAAGACACCTTACATTTTACTAATCCTCATCACAGTTTCAAATAGTATTTTTGAAAAAATTATATATTTCTAATAGACAAATGTCAAATATTATTATGGAAAAATATTCTGATTACATTCTTACTTGGCTTTATTTCTAGCTTGGATATCGGTTACAATTAGGAAGAATGAGGTGATTTCCTTGAAAAGTGAAGATATGAATGAGATTGATCAGGAACAAGAAGAAAAACGATACTTACTTGACCTAATGAGGATGCAAAATGAAGCGTTAAAAAGAATCTTTAAAAACACCATAGATAATGAAAAAAACAATAATTCCAAAGGACGTTTCTAACGTCTCAGATTGTCGAGGAAGATATTTCTCGGCATTTTTATATTTCCAGCACCTCTGCATTGACCCAAATTATTTGCATACCAGGCTTCGGGCACTCCAGCACCCTCCATTGACCCAAATCTCATTTCATGTCAGGCTTCGGGCACTCCAGCACCTCTGCATTGACCCAAATTTCTTTTCATGTCAGGCTTCGGGCACTCCAGCACCCTCCATTGACCCAAATTTCTTTTCATGTCAGGCTTCGGGCACTCCAGCACCTCTGCATTGACCCAAATTTCTTTTCATGTCAGGCTTCGGGCACTCCAGCACCTCTGCATTGACCCAAATTATTTGCATACCAGGCTTCGGGCACTCCAGCACCTCTGCATTGACCCAAATTACTTTGCATACGAGGCTTCGGGCACTCCAGCACCTCTGCATTGACCCAAATTTCTTTTCATGTCAGGCTTCGGGCACTCCAGCACCTCTGCATTGACCCAAATTACTTTGCATACGAGGCTTCGGGCACTCCAGCACTTCTGCATTGACCCAAATTACTTTTCATGTCAGGCTTCGGGCACTCCAGCACCTCTGCATTGACCCAAATTACTTTTCATGTCAGGCTTCGGGCACTCCCGCACCTCTGCATTGAAAATAATGTCTGTCGAGACTTTCTAACAGCCTGGGATGTTGCTAACGTCTTTTTTTATTTCCCCAAGAGTTTTTTTCATTAAACGTTCATAAACTACACCGAAATGACAATCTTTATTTTTATTAATGCATTTATAATGTACATATATTGTTTATTAATAGTTAGAGGAGATTGTTACATGTATATATTATCGATTTTCACAATAGTTTTGATGGCTTTATTGACTGGCTATTCAATTTTCCTTTTACATCGGAAGAAACATAAAATAGCCAAACTTTCAGGTACGATGGTCGTCACCGTCCTGACAATGATGGGAGGCCTTTTATCCGGTTACATCAGCGGAATACTTTCGGGAGAGTTATTTTTCCCTGTTGGCTTAGGTACCTTAATCGGTTTCGTCCTAGGTTTTATAGCCGGTCAGCCTATTGGGATTTTGGCGATATTAAGCGGATCGGTTTCCGGTATCGTAAGTGGAATTATTGGTGCCCTTCTAGGTGCAATTCTTCAGTTCGATAACCCAACCATTATGCTTGGGATATTACTAGGTTTATATGTTATTATTATTGGTCTTGTTATTTTATTTATCATCGTTGATACAAATGGTAAATTTTCACTTGATACGCAAGGGATTTCACCGTTTAATATTTTTTCAGCAGGACTTGTTCTGATAGCATTATTTTTATTTTTATACAGCAGTGATCTTGTTAAGATTCCTGGTGAGGACAAAGCACAAGCACAGGAGACAAATTCTCCTACTGCAAAAACAGAACTCGATTTAACAAATGAAACCAACCCTACAATAGACATGATGGTAACACCGACTGGTTATTCACCAAATGTGATTAAAGTTAAAAAAGGTGTACCAGTGAAATTAAACATTACAAATCCAGGTGACAATAGCTGTTTTTCAACCTTTATGATGCCGGATTTCAATTTAAATAATGTAAATCTAAAGGCTGGTTCTACCAACTTAACCTTTACCCCTGACAAAGAAGGAGAATATACCTTTACTTGTGGGATGAATATGTTTAAAGGAACTGTTATTGTTGAGTAAATTAGGAAAGCACTCTGAGGGGATTAAATCTAGATAATATTTATTAATGGGATAGGGATAGTTAGTCCAGCAATATAGACTAACTATCCTTTTTTTGTATATATGCGTTTGGAAAAACTCCCCAATCATGGGGTTTATATCAACCACTGCTTTCTTTCGTTGAAAGCAAAATAACTGCCTTTATTAATTAATCTAGTTTACTAAATCAGTTTAGTTTGTTTACCACCTTCAATATCTTTCCCAAAGGACAAAATAAGTAACATCAGTTGGATTTTTTTACCATCAATAATACTAAAGACCTAGAAGATAATATATTTGTCTACCTGGTGAGATTACAAGTAGATACACTTGGAGGTGCATTACCATAATCGGAATGTTATTCTTCATAGTTCTTTTGTTAACTATTGCAATAGGGGTTTTCTTTATGGGCAGAAAGAGAAATAACCCTATTCCTGCAATAGAAACAACACCCAAACCATTTTCAAACAATCAATTTAAGGAGGAATTCGCTTTGGAAGAAAAAACGAAGGTTATTAAAGAAAGAGTTAAAACTGCAGAAAATGCTAAAATTGAAAGAGTGGCAGCTGCAAAGGCTGAGGAAGAAATTGCTGTTGAGCTTGCACCGTTAAAAAGCCAAATTCAGTCAATTCAAAACACCCTAAATCAACTTAATTCAGACAACCAGCAATCTACAATGTCATCTGGTGGGCAAAGTCAGAATCAGAATGAATCAAATGACCTATTAAACCAACTGCAACAGTTTAGTTCACAAGCTCAACAACAACAGCATAAAACTTTTCAACAATTGCAACAATCCGTTCACCAAGCTGCTCAAACGTTAACTGGTGTAGAACAATCAATTCAATCCATTAATATGTTAAACCAAATCACTCAACAAATTAATCAAACACAACAACAATTACAACAGCAACAAGGGCAAGGGCAAGTTCAAGGGCAAGCAGGGCAAATGAATAATCAATCATACCAGCAATAAATTTTTTAAACGTAGCTGATACCCTATGCTATCAGCTACGTTTTTTATTCAATGTATAAAAAATTATTATTGGTTTTACTATGTCCACAATTATATATTTAATGTATTATTCCAAATGGAAATTACTGATTAATTTTTGTTGCGCAATATGAGCCACAAGTACATTTAGAAGTATTAATTAACCTGTTTCGCAGCGCGCTTCTTTTTTATATATGAGTAGAATGATTATCTATTAACGTATCATTACTCTTTTTAAATGGCCACCAGTTCGCTTCGCCAAATGTTTTAACCATTACTGGGACAAACAATGGAAGGATAACCAGTGCATATAAAGAGAGTCCGATTAATAAAATGGCTGCAATTTGAAGTAATGATAATACACCCGCCGGCATCATCGCAGCGAAAGTACCGCCCAAAATGACAGCGGCAGAGATAATAACCGTTCCCATTTTCTTCATTGAGATGAGAATTGCTTGTTCTACTGGCAGATGTTTAAACTCATTAAATCGGTCCATTAAGAAAATACTGTAGTCAATTCCGAGTGCGATTAAAATAACAAATGCAAAAAACGGAACGGCCCAGCTAATACCTGAATAGCCTAAAATATTTACAAATAAAACCTCTGCAAGTGCCATTGAAGTAAAATACGTTAAGATTAATGAGCCAATCAAGTATAAAGGCATTATGATGGAACGGAACAGAATGATTAGAATGATGGTAATCCCAATTAGCATAAGCACTACTGTTCGAGAATAGTCAGCCTCTGAAATATTATCTAGGTCATGGTGCATACTTGATACACCGCCTACTGCAATTTCTGCATTTTCAAGCTTCGTATCCTTTACGATTCGCTCCACTGTTTCCTTAATTTCAGGAACTGTATTAAGAGCTTCATTGGAGTAAGGGTTCTTGTTAAAGACTACATCAATCGTCATTACTTTACGATCTTTTGACATATAGGTATCTAATACCTGCTCAAAGTCTTTGCCATCGAGTACCTCTTGTGGAATAAAGAAACCATTTTGCTCTTGTTCAGATACTCCCGCTAGATACTCCTGCGCAGACTCCAAGCCATCAGACACTTGATTTAAGCCATCAGCGCTTTGCGTTAAACCATCTGTCAGCACAGTAATTTGACCGCTCATGTCCTTAAAGCCAGTTAAGATCTGCTGTTGACCACTATTTAACCCATTTAGACCAATGGAAAACTGAGGCAGACTATCAACGATTTGTCCTTGGCCATTTCCCATCGTGTAAAGTCCTGATTCAATCTCTGCTAAACCTTTTAAGAGATCTTCCATTCCTTTCACAAGTGCTTCCTGACCTGCAATGGCTTCTGAGAATTTACCATTAGCAAAGCTAATTCCTTCCTGAGCACCCTTTAGTCCTGCGTTCAATTGATTCATGCTTCCTGCTAATTCTGCTGTTGCCACCTGAGACCCTTGGATGGTCATTTTAATAGCTTGATAGTTTTGATTTTGCCCAATATCACTATAATCACTTTCTAAATTAGCAAGGTATTGATTTGCTGCTGATAAGGATGCATTTAAATCACTTAAACCCTTAGCAACTTTTTCATAGTTTCCTTCGAGTGTAGTTAATCCCTCGGCGGCTTGTTTGTACCCCTCAAGCAGCTGTTTACTACCCGCCAAAACTTCGGCAGATTTAGTCTTGATAACCGCTAGACCTTCTTTTACCTGAGTTGTTCCGGCTGCACCTTGCTTTAATCCATCTTCAATTTTTGCAAGGTTTTCTTGAATGGTTCCCATTCCTGTCTGCAGCTGGGTTGTTCCGGAAATCAATCGACTGATTCCATCGACAGCCTCATTCATTTTGGGCTGATTGGCAGCGAGCTGGCTGCCGGCATCGGCAAGACCGCTGCTAATCTGTTCAATTCCGTCATTCCCCTGACCAAGACCGTCCTCAAGACTTTTTACTTGCTCAGAAATATATAAATCATCAATGGTTTCACCAGTCGGACGGGTTACCGAACGGACTGCGTCAACATCGCTGATTTTATTTAGCTCTTGGCTGATTTTTTCCGTTAGAGCAATATATTCAGAAGAATTCAATTCGTCATCATTTTTAATAACAATTTGTGTAGGCATGGATTCACCAGGACCGAATCCATCGGCAATAATATTAAATCCTTTAATAGAATTGAACTCATCACCAATTTCTTCTAGAGAGTTAAAAGACAATTCCCCATCGTAGGTGAATAATGCTGGAACAGAAATGGCAGCTACAATGAATAACGCAATTAAAGGACGTGCTAAAGCAAAGCTGCCAACAAATCCCCAAAATTTACTTTCACCATGTTCAAGTTTACCCTTAGATGGCCAGAATAATTTCTTCCCTAAGACAGCCATAAAAAACGGAACAATGGTGAACAGACCTACTAGCAATAATGCTACACCAATCGCTACGGCAGCAGCGGACTGATAAAGTACAAAGGTTGAAAAACCAATCGATGCAAATCCAATCATAACGGCTAAACCGCTGAAGAAGACGGTTTTTCCGGCATTACGATAGGTTATAACAATTGCCTCTACAACACTGTCATTCTTAGACATTTCCTCTTTAAAACGACTAAGCAGCAAGATACAATAATCGGTCCCAATACCAAACAATACGGCAACCAAGAATATTTGGGTAAAAGTTGATAATGGGAAATTCACTTTATCTACTAAAATAGCAACAATCGATTGTGCCGCTAAATAGCTGAATCCGACCGTTACTAACGGAATAATTGGAGCAATTGCCGATTTAAACACAAGCAATAGCACAATTAAAATGAAAACAACGGTAATTCCTTCAGTCTTCTTGAGACCTTCTTGTGAGTTTGTTACAAGATCCTCTGAAATTAGCCAGTTGCCTGTATAATAATGGGCTAATTCCACATTATTCAGGGCATTATATAACGCATTTGTAATTTCCTTTGCTTCACGGTCATTTGCTGTTACGTTCAATGAAACAAGGATTGTTTTCCCATCCGCTGATACAAGCTGTTCCTTCAATTCTTCTTGATTGAAATGGGTAAGAATTGAAGTTATCCCCAATTCACTCTTGTTTTTTTCGAGCTGTTGAATAGCTTTTTCTGCCTTTGAAAAATCTTTTTCCGTTAACTTTTTATCACTATGGAAGACCAAAGCTGTTTGTAATTCATTCCCGCTATTTTCACTAGACTGGACATCGCTTAAAATTCCCTCCGCTATTGTAGAAGAATAGCCTTCGGGAACGCTAATTTGCCCTTTCTCACGGACAAGTTGTTCCATATTTGGTGAAGACATAAAGAGAACAGCAATGACTGCGATCCATGCCAGAAGGACAAACCATTTTCCTTTAATAATCGCTCTCACGTTTTACTCCCCCACTTCTTCCTTTTTCATGTTGGTTAATATTAGGGCTAATTTCTCATAGGTATTGATAAAATTTGTAATTTCCGTTTCATCAAATTGGGTGATAAACGACTCTACTAAAAGGTGCACTTTTTCCTGCGTTTTTTGGTGCAGTTCTTTACCTTTATCACTTAAGGTGAGATAAACAACTCTTCGATCGTTTTCATCACGGGTTCTTTCAATCAGACCCCTGTCAGCTAAACGGTTGATGATAGCGGTAATCGCACTTTTATTGACTTCAAAGGCCTCGGCCAATTCGGACGACGTACACTCCTTTGACTTCTGAATGTGTCCGATAATATAGTGTTGATCAATCGTTAGGTCTTCTTCTATCTGACTTTTAATTAAAGACTCTGCTTTCTTATTAACATCAAAAGAAACGGCCACATAACGGCAAATTAATTCCTCAATAATTTTTTTATCCATCGTTCATTTCTCATCTCACTTTTTAAAATTAGTTAAACTATTTAACTATTCATTTGTTTAACTATATGTTATCTCTAATTTGGCGTCAATAAAAAAAGGTCAGCTTTTTGCTAACCTTTTCAACTTATTTTGCTTGATAAATTTTGATTTATTCTTTGGGGTAGAGAATCTCATCGATTATTCCATATTGTTTGGCTTCTTCTGCACTCATAAAGTAGTCACGATCAGTATCTTTGGCTACTTTTTCAACACTTTGACCTGTTCTTTCGGCAATAATTTGATTGATATGCTCCCGTAATTTTAAGATCCGTTTTGCAGAGATTTCTATTTCTGTTGCCTGCCCCCTGACACCTCCAAGCGGCTGATGAATCATGATCTCACTATTTGGCAAGGCATATCGTTTTCCCTTCGTTCCAGCCAATAGTAACATGGCACCAAACGATGCAGCCATTCCTGTACATATTGTTCTGACATCAGGCTTAATGTATTGCATGGTATCAAAGATGGCAAACCCTGCTGAGGTCGAGCCGCCTGGACTGTTGATATAGAGGGAGATTTCTTTTTCGGGTGCGTCGGCTGCTAAAAATAATAATTGGGCTACTACGCTATTCGCGGTATGGTCATTAATTTCTTCACCAATAATAATGATTCGGTCTTTTAATAGACGAGAATATATATCATAAGATCGTTCACCACGGTTGGACTGTTCAATCACATATGGAATTGTACTCATATTTAAATCCTCCTAAAAAGCAAGTTATTGGCTATGCAGCAATACAGAGAGTGCTTAAAGGAGCTGAAGCTTTGAATGGGGCTGTTTTTCTGAAAACTGCCGTAGGAGCATCGATCATTATTCTAATGGAAGGTATCGCTTCAATCAGGACTGTTGGGTCCTGGTTGACCAGTGAATCATGAAAAAGATTCCAAAGCTGTTCACGTTCCTCATCTTCCCAAAATGAATCAGGAGAAAAGGGCTCCCGTTCATTTGCGATACGTTTTTTGGCACGGTTTAGACTGGCTTTTACAGCCATTTCTGTCGTATTTAATATTTCTGCTATTTCCTTCGATTGATATTGAAAAGCTTCTTTTAAAAGAAAAATGATTGCTTGCCGTGGAGTAAAGGTGTCCAATAACAAATCCACTGAAGCAATGGTATCTCCCACTGATGAATAGTTCTCCTCTCGTATTTGTCCATTAGTCATTTGTTCGTTTTTTCTTTTACGAAGAATATCCATCCAATGATTATGGGCAATTTTATTTAATAAGGAAGGAGTTAATCTCTCCTGGCTATAATAGGAGATAGCTTTCATCATTGCCTCTTGAGCTAAATCGTCCCCATCCCATTTGCTCTGGGTAAGGAAATAACAATATTTCTGTAGTTTAAGGTAATATTCATCCCTTAAGGAATCTTCATACCTTTCATCTTGCTGTACAGCTCCTAAGGTGTACAGGCTAAGTTTGTTAGTCATTATTTTCACTCCCTTAACACTCTCTACACTTTAAACGTTTCAACTGAATAAAAAGATACGGGTAGAAAAACTTTTTCTTATTTTCTACTATATACAATTTTGAAACTTTTTAGCGCTTGTTTCGTAAAAGTAGTCTGTAGGAAAAATTTAAATCTGGAGAATTCGTTCTTCTACATTGGCTGCTTTATAATAAAATATGAATAGTAAACATGATTAGGAGTGAAATACGTGGGAGTTACACTTAGTAAAGGACAAAAAGTTGATTTAACAAAGTCACATCCTGGTCTGAAAAATGTTGTAGTAGGTTTAGGATGGGATATTGCACATAATGGTTCTAACTTTGACTTAGATGCCTCCACCTTTTTATTAGGATCAACTGGAAAAGTTCAAAGCGACCAGGATTTTATTTTTTATAATAATCCATCTGGCGGTAATGGCTCGATTAATTACAGCGGGGATAACCGAAGTGGCGCTGGCGAACGGGATGACGAACAAATTCGAATTGATTTACAAAGAGTGCCAGGTCACATCCATCGAATTGCTTTCACCATTACGATTCATGACGCTCAAATGAAGCAGCAGAATTTCGGACAAATCTCCAATTCATATGTGCGCATTTTCAATGAACAAACAAATGAGGAACTGCTTCGTTTTAACCTTGGCAGAGATTTTACCGTTGAAACGGCAATTGTTGCTGCAGAACTTTACCGCCATAACGGAGAATGGAAATTTAATGCGATTGCGAGCGGTTTTCAAGGTGGACTAGCTGCTTTATGCCGCAATTTCGGCGTAAGTGTGGATGACCCAGCACCAGCAACCACACCGCCTGTTCAACAAAATTTATTTAATAACAACCAAAATCAATTTAACACTCAGAATCAATATAACAACCAAAATCAAGGTAACAATCAACAATCATATAATCAAAATTCCTACAGCTCTAATCCATACCAACAGAACCAACAGCAGCAGCGAATCCATTTACAGCCCGAATCATCCTATTCGCAGCCGGCTTTTGGATATCCAACTCAAACCTCACACGGAAGCACCAATCGTACATATGGGGATGATATTCATTGCCCGCGCTGTAGTTCATCTAATGTTCGTACTGGACAAAAGGGATTTGGTTTGGGCAAAGCGGCGATTGGCGGTTTAATTCTTGGGCCTGTCGGTTTGCTTGGTGGATTTATTGGAAAGAATCAGTTGAAATTAACTTGTAACAGCTGCGGCAACTCATGGTCCCCAAATCAAACAGACTATGCAGAATGGGCAAATCAATCAAAGAGAAAAGCTCAAGAATTATTTAATCGTTACAAGAGTCAGGACGTATTAGAAGCAGTCGTAGCCGCTTGTGCATTGGTTTCTATGGCAGACGGATATTTAGATGCAATGGAACGACAAAAAATGGTTGAATTTATTAATTCTAGTGAAGAGTTACGCGTATTTGATAGTAACAAAGTCCTTCAGAGATTTAATTACTATGTATCCAAAATTGAAACTGATCGTATGATTGGCAGAGCAGAAGCTTTCCGTGCACTTGGAAAAATAAGATCCAAGCCTGAAATTGCCCGTTTAGTGGCTCGTTACTGTATTGCGATTGGCTATGCAGACGGCAATTTTGACCACAATGAAATGCAAATGGTCAGCGATATTTGCCGCGAACTCGGCTTAAATCCTGGTGAGTTTCTTTCATAATATTAGGCTGTGTTAAAATAGGCTGTTGATTTGCGCTCCATGCGCTACGCTTTCCGCGGGCTCGCCCGTGAGCCTCCTCGGTCGTCCCGACCTGCGGGGTCTCACTCAGCTCGTACATCCCGCAGGAGTCGAGCGCCCTCCGCTCCAATCAACAGGTTCTAAAATCAATAGTTTTCATTAACACAGCCAAAAATTAAAAACCTCAATCCGCCAATTTGGATTGAGGTTTTTTCATATATATTATTGCCAGACTCGTTTGTTTTCTACTCGTTTTGTTAGAGCTTTGGAGTCTAATCGTTCTAGAAATGGGATCATATACTTTCGTGAAAGGTCTAGGATTTCTTTCGCGTTGCCCACTTCAAATTCTTCCCCTGTACCCCTTCGTAGTTTTTCGACTGCTTCTTTAAAGACGTCCCCATGGTAGGCAAATTGCTCGTCCAAATGGACGACATATTCCTGTTCTTCAAGGAACCGTTTCAAATCAGCCTCTAAATGATCAGGTATACCAGAATCTGAAAAATAATCCTTATAATAACGTACCTTCATTCCGTCCTTCTTTAGTACACTCAGCATGTTGTCAGTACGCTTTTGCCAGCTTTTTGGTACATGCGGCACAAAGTCTGTTAACGAAACATACTGTCCTTTTCGATTAAATGTACCATTAGCAATCCCGTTTTCAACCACAAAATCAAGTAGCGATTTTGAGAATCGTTTTTGCATGGATTGCAAAAGCTCAGCCTTATTCAAACCAAGTTTCATGGTATGCGTTTGATGGAATTCTTGTAGACGGTCATAGATGTCTTCCTCAATTGAATTGATTAACATCTTGAGTGTATACTCTTTACCGTTGTATAAAACAAAATCATCATCTTCTAGGAACTCATTCAATGTTTCTTCATCCAGCGCTGTGCGTTTTATTAATTCACCCAGCGTTATACTTTTTGCTTCAAAGATGGCAGCCGTAATCCGTTCCTTTGATGAACCTACTTTTTTCTTTTCCAATTCTTCAATCGTTTGATTACCGAATCGATATTTATTTCCTCTCGGATCGATGACCCATCCGCCGCCAATTGTTTCTTGCGGGCTTGGACGTCGTAAAATAAAGCGATCTCCTCGTTTAGTAAGAATTTCTTCTTCCAAACGAAGCTGGCATAATATTTCACCATTCTCTTCTTTGAGCTCATTCCTGTCAAAAAAGACAATACGTCCCATTACCTCTGTTGTGCCAATATGAAGCTTTATCGGCATCCTTTGCTTAACCATATGTTCAAGATCCTCCACCACTCGTATCGCTACATCCACTGTTTTTGTAACGATAAAATGCTCTGACGAAACCAAAACATCACCACGTTCCAAGTCCTCTTTCGAAACTCCTGAAAGATTAATGGCCGTTCGCTGACCGGCATATGCCTTTTGCGCTTGCTTATGATGTACCTGAATCTGCCTCGCTTTTACTTCCAAACCTTCTGGCATGATTCTAAGTGTTTGTCCCTCTTCTACCGTCCCTTCGTAGACCGTTCCACGAACAACAGTCCCCTGGCCCTTTACAGTAAATACCTGGTCTATCGGCAGACGGAAGGCCCCTTTTGCATCTCTCATTTCTTGCTCTTTAAGAGTTGTAATGATTAAATCTTTTAATTCCTCAATACCCTTTTTGGATAGGCTGTCTACTAAAACAAACGGCGCACCCTCAAAGACGCTGCCTTTTAGTTCTTCTAAAATATCATCTTTTACAAGCTCAATAAATTCTTCATCGACCCGGTCAATTTTTGAAATCGCAACCAGCCCATTTTTCACGCCTAAAAACTTTAAAATGTCCAAATGCTCTCGTGTTTGTGGCATTACGCCTTCGTCTGCTGCCACAACCAAAACAACTAAGTCAATCCCAGCAACCCCAGCGATCATTTGCCGAATAAAGCGCTCATGTCCTGGAACGTCAATCACCGAAATTTGAATTTCCTGATCCTCATATAATGGAGCAAATCCGAGTTCGATCGAGATTTGTCGTTCTTTTTCTTCTTTTAATCGATCTGTGTCCACGTTGGTCAAGGCTTTTGTTAATGAAGTTTTACCATGATCAATATGTCCTGCCATGCCTATTGTAAAATATCTTTTTTCCAAAGTTGCCACCTGCTTTTTAAGGTCTTCCATTTTACTTTATCGTTAAAGGTCTCATAGTTCAAGCGAACTTTATTAGACAGTTAGACTAGCTCCAATTGCACCGCAATATTCTCCTCTATCCAAAAACACCGAAGTTAAACCTACCATATTCAAATAATAATCTAGACCCTTTTTCAATGAAGGATTTCCATTTATTGCGGTTCCGATAATAAGCACACTGTTAACTTGATGAATTGCAGCAGCTTGGGACGTTAACAATACAATGGTTTCAGCAATCATATTGGAAAGTGATGCTAATCGGTCTGCCTCCGTATGGTCTTGTTTCTTACCCTTAGCGAAGTTCGCAGCTGTTAAGTCACCTTCTATGGGACTCTCAGCTGATTCGTAAATATCCTTAACTAGAATATCGACCTTACCTTTATTTCCTTCTTCTGCGAGAACGGTAAGCAGTTGATAGTCCTGAACTTGGGTTAATAAAGAACCGAGACCAGTAAATGTGCCACCGCCCATTCCACTGCCAAGAATTCGCTCCGCCTTCTCCCCCTTCACAACATGCCACGAGGTTCCTGTTCCGATATTCACGATTAAATAGTTATCTGCTATACTTTTATTTTCTTTTTCTAGTAAAAAGCGTGCGCCTTCACATGTAGATTGAAATTCAGGAATTACCACGCTGTCTTGAAAATACTTATTTTGTAAAGTATTAGCTTTACCGCCGGTCAATGAAACTTTTAAAGAGGGAGCTACCATTTTAAGCCATGAAATAGCGGAATCCATCTTGTTTATTGAAATTTTTTTGAAATGCATTCTCCCATTTTCTTGATAAACGATTTTGATTAATGAACCTCCTGCGTCAATTCCTGCCGTTATCTGTTGCATCCTGCCCACTCCTTCAAAACGACTGATATAATATTACTTATTTGACATCAATCAACAATAATCCTGCTTTTCATTTCACCAATCCTCCACATTCAATCCGTTCAAAAGCTCTATTATTGTGCTATGTTTTAGGAAAGAATTCTATTACAACAAAGGAAGATACCAAATGAAAAGAATTGCTTGGCCTATTGTTATAGGACTGACCCTGCTAGTGGGATGTCAGAATGATGAACCAAAAGCAGAACCAAAACCATCAACCGTACAAAATCAACAAAAGGCATCAGCCAAAAGTGATACAAACACCACTTTCCCCTATCCAAACTTATTATCTGAAAGTGGTCAATACTTTTCACTATTAGTCATTGGTGATCAAGATAACCACATTGAAAGCAACAGCAAAATCACGGAGAAGGTAAAAGATATACTGAGCTTGCCCGAACTCGATATGGCTAAGAAAGCTTATCCAGATTTAAAAATTAAGACAGAACCAACTTATATTCTCTTTGATCAGGCAGGGGTTCTTCACCAATCAGATGATTTAGAAGAGCTAACAACCTATTTAGAGCAAAATACTCCAAAATAAAAAACCAGAATCAATTTCTGGTTTTTTCTTGTTTAAATTCCAATAACGTACCTATAAGCCAATTCTAAATCATTCATGCTAGCCTAGAGTGGTTGCCCCTTTTATAATTTACCGATATGATAATTACTATAAAAAATTAGGAGGCTGTCCCATGTCTGCATTGGTATTTATGGCGCTTTATCGTCCGAATCCTGGAAAAGAGAATGAATTGAAAGAAATACTAAAATCACATATCCCCGTTCTTCGGGAAGAAGGTTTGCTGACAGAACGAGAGTTATTAACGCTTCAAGCAGAGGATGGAACCATAATAGAAATCGCGGAATGGAAGTCAAGTGAGGCAATTGACAAAGCCCACCAATCAGAAAGAGTAATGGCTGTATGGAATAAAATAGGTGCTGCCGCTGAACTAACAAATCTATCATCCCTTACAGAATCACAGTATCCTTTTCCAAATTTCAAAGCTATTTAGGTCCTAACCAAAAATGAGTGCCCATCTCCTTTATTGTTCGAAGGGATGGGCACTCATTTATTAAAAAAGTTATTTAATTATAAACTCTGTTCGGCTATAGCCTTCTTTCGTCTTTATAACTTCTAAAATTGCTGGTATTGCATTTTTAAGCTCTTGAACATGCGAGATAACGCCAATCATCCGACCAGATTGCTGCAGGTCAATTAAAGTGTCAATCGCCTTATTCAATGATTCTTCATCTAACGAACCGAAACCTTCATCAATAAACATTGTGTCAATCGAAACGCCGCCCTGGAAGCTCTGAATGACATCAGCCATACCAAGAGCAAGGCACAATGAAGCATTAAACTTTTCCCCGCCTGATAAGGTTTTTACATCACGTGTTTGACCTGTGTATGCATCTAACACATCAAGACCAAGACCACTTTGCCTGCCGCGAGCCTCTTGACGTTCACTACGTTGCAAGATAAATTGGCCGTTTGATAGGTGCTTCAATCGCTCGTTGGCTGCAATAATAATTTGTTCCAGATACTCAATTTGTAAGTAACGTTCAAATGATATTTTACTGTTATTTTGTCCTCTGACAGCATCAAACAAATCGGTGATCATATTCATTTGCTTTTCCAAAGCGGAGACACTTTCTTCAGCAGATAATATTTTGTTTCTTAATTCCATTGCTTTATTTCGATAACCTTCAGAATCACTAAACGATTTTAAAGCTAGGTCGCGTTCATTTTTCATTGCTGTTAATTCATTCGTAAGCAAATCTAAATCAGCTTTTGTTTTATCCTTCAGTTCTTCTTGAAGTTCAGTGATTTGCTGCTTCAGTGTTTCAATAGTTTTCTTAAAATCTTCAATTGAAGCTTTTAGTTGCTGGCGATCTGCATCAGATATCTTTGCACTTAAATATTCTTCTTCTGAGGCAAATTGAGCATCATGCAATTGGGAGGCGAATTGGGTTTCTGAACGATCCTTTTTCTCGCTACTCTCTTGTAATTGTGTTTGTGCACTAGAATAATAGGCAGATGCTTTTGTTTCTTCTTCCTTTGAATGCTGCAGCTGCTTTTGTGCTGACTCCCATTCTTTCTCAAGCTTTTCTTTTTGAGTTTGTGCTTCAGCGATTTTACGTTGTAACGCTGCTAAATTTCGAATTTCCTCTGGAATCCGACCGATTTTTTCATCATAAATCGCTTTTTCTCTGACAAAAAGAGTTTCCTTTTTTTGAAGGTCTGAAGAAACTTGATCCTTATTTTTTTCAAGTTGCTTAAGTTCTTTTTCTAACAGCTCAAGTGATTCCTTTAAAGATTTGATTTTTTCCTTATCTGCTAGAAGCCCATCTACTTCTTTCTTGAGCTCTTGTCCTTCTATAACAATTGTAGTGTAAATTTTCTGCGCATCCTCAATCCTAAATCCTTTATTCGTTACTTCTTTTGCTTTGGCTTCAAGCTGTTCTTTATTAGATTTCAAACTTGCTGCTGCATCACGATACAAACCGTCTGATTGATTAAAATCCTTCTTAACCATTTCAAGCTCGTCTTTCGAAGGAACTGCATCTTGACCGTTTGCCTTGTTAGGATGATCACTACTTCCACAAACTGGGCACGGCTTTCCATCATGTAAATGCGCAGCAAGAATACTCGCTTGACCACTAAACCATAACGCCTCAAGCTTATCGTATTTTTCCTTCTTTCCTAGAAAAATTTCTTTCTTTCCGATAAAATCTTGCTGTAGTTTTGCTTGTTTTTGGCAAGATTTAAGGTAGTCCTGTATGATAACGACTTGTTCCCGCAATTCATGTAAGGTTTGTTGTTTAGAAGGTAGTTCATCAACTAAATTTTCAATCTCCTTAATATTTGCAGTGAAACTTTCCTTTTCACCATTTTTCACACTAATGTTTCTTTCCATTCCATCAAGAACACTTGCAAGCTGCTTTACTTCTTTATCAATTGTCAATAGTTGAGTTTTTTTATGATCAATCTCCTGTACAGTGGGTAAGAATTCTTTCAAACGATCAACAGACCGAGCGATTTCCTCCCGCTCCTCTTTTCGCTGTTCCTCAATTTTATACGTATTTTGAGCAATTTCACGCTGCTCCATCGCTTTTTTAAGTGCTAGTTCAGCAGCATGTAAAGCATGTTTTTTCGTGTTTTCATCTTTTCGCCAATCGTTTACTTGATTTTCATAGGCTACAATTTTACTAGCCCTTTCCGCTTTTTCATATTGCTTTTCTTTTTCCTTCATGCGGGGAACCTGCAAAGACCATTCATGAAGCTTAGCTTCTTTCCCTTCAAGATCCAGAAAACGATCATTTAATGCCTTTGTCTGATGGTAGTCCTCGAGCTTTTGGTTATATTCACTTTCTGCTTTCTCCGAACGCTCTTTATTGACCATCATTTCTAATTGGTAAAAGTCAGTTTCAACATCTAAACCGTCAATGATTTGATGTGTATTATAATTTGCCTGGGAAAGCACTTCAGATAGCTTTGATACCTCACGAATCGGAAGTGTGGCTTGGATGTCTTTAATATAACGGTCTACCATGGATGCTTCACTTTTATACTCTTCCTCAGCAGCTTTTTTTCTGTCTTTTAGGCGTTCACTAATCCATTTATAGGGTTCCGTTTTAAAAATTTTCCGAAGAATCTCTTCTTTATTTTCCGTTTGTGAAGTTAATAGCTTTCGAAATTCACCTTGTGGAAGCATGACAATTTGGCTAAACTGATCCTGTGTTAAACCAACAATTTCTTCCACCCTTTTATTGATCTCAGAAACGATTTGTCGGTCTACACAAGGAATCTCACCGTCTGCTGTTTTTTCAAAAAATTCGTACTGCTCTCCAGTCGCCCCTTTGTTACCCTTTTTCACATGCGACAGCTGTCTCTTAATCCGATACTGCTTATTGTGAAGTTCAAATTCCAGCTCAACGGAGGTATGAACATCGTCCTTCGCAAAATCACTTCGCATCATCTTTGAATCGCTGCGGTCTTCTCCACTTGCTGATCCATAAAGAGCAAAACAAATCGCATCAAAAATCGTCGTCTTTCCGGCACCTGTGTTACCTGAAACAACAAATAATCGGTTATCCTTCAACTCAGAAAAATCAATCACTTCACGATCCCTGTATGGTCCAAATGCCGTAATCGTTATTTTTAGAGGTTTCATTATTACTCTCCTTTCTCTGCTGGGTTTGTTGTAACTGCAACCTTTTCCTTCGAAGGATAAGAAGAATGTTCACTATCCTTTTGTAAGAGTTCTTGTAGGACGTCTAGAAAAATCGTTTCCGTCTCTTCAGTCAGAGCTGTTCCTTTTACTTCCTGGTAAAAAGCTTTAAACAAAGATAGATCATCCATTTTAGTTCTTGCTATTTTTTCCGTCCCTTCTCCATCCATTACGAGAGAAGCTTGGATTAACCGCTCAACATGCATCGCATTTGGATAAACCGAACGAACCTTCTCCATCGGCATAAGAATTGGTGTTTCATCTAATAATCGAACAAATACATAATCTTCATTTGTCGGGTGCTTTAAGAGGTCTTCCATTTTTGCCTCAACCGTTCTTATATCTCGAGCTGGTGTTAACAACCGTTTTTCAAGGGTAACATTGCCAGAACCATCCATTTCGACGATGAAAAAACCCTTCTTATGCTTTTCCTCTGAAATGGAATATTTAAGAGGTGAACCAGCATATTGAATACAATCATTTAACACAAAATGGGCTTGGTGCAAATGCCCTAGTGCTGTATAGTGAAATTTCTCAAAGTGGGCAGCACTAACATGCTCAGCTCCGCCTATCGCAAGTGGTCGTTCTGATTCGCTCGTATTTTCCTCTTTTTCTCCGGATGGTGTCACAAACGCATGTCCAACAAAAACGTGGCGCACTTTCTCGTCCATTATCGCTGCAATTTCATCGGTAATTTTTTTCATCGCATCATTATGAGTCTTAATTTCTTCATCTTCAAACACGTATCGAATCATACTTGGGTCTGCATAGGGTATTAAATGAAAATGTACCTCCCCATGTTCATCTCTAAGTACAACTGGTTCTAAGTCCTTTGAAATCTGGCCAACCATATGATAACCGTTCGACTTCATCATCTTGCTGCCAAAATGAAGACGGGTTGGACTATCATGATTCCCTGCAATGGCCAATACTGGTGTGTTTAATTTCAAAACAATTGTCTCTAGCACTTCATCTAATAAATTCACAGCCTCAGTTGGGGGTACCCCGCGATCATACAAATCCCCTGCAATAATCACTGCATCTGGCTTTTCTTCTTCAATCGCTTTGACAAACTCCTGAAGAACATGGCGCTGATCTTCCGTCATATAAACATTTTGAACCAACTTCCCTAAATGCCAGTCAGCAGTATGGAAAAACTTCATTAGACTTGTCCCCTTTTATGTTTAATAATTTTATTGGCAAAATTGTTTTCTTTTCACGGATCTTTTTTTCTCAATACTACTATTATAGCAAAATACCATCTTTTGTGAGGTTGGAAATGGTAGAAATAACAGGTAATACTGGGTAGAGTTTTTTTAGTTAGGCTGTGTTAAACCAGGCTGTTGATTTACGCTCCAATCAACAGGTTCTAAAATCACCAGATACCCCTAACACAGCCTTATTTAAACGCAAAAAACAGCCCGACACTTTGGTCGGGCTGTTAAATCATTGGCTTCTTAAATTACTTTTTAGTTACGTTAGCAGCTTGTGGTCCACGAGCACCTTCAACAACTTCGAAAGATACTTCTTGACCTTCTTCTAAAGTTTTGAAACCTTCTGTTTGGATAGCAGAATAGTGAACGAATACATCGTTTCCATCTTCAGCTTCGATAAATCCGAAACCTTTTTCTGAGTTGAACCATTTTACTTTACCGTTTTTCATGTAAAAAAATCCCCCTATTGGCTTATAGTAAGCCTGTGTAAAATTCACCAAATTACAACGTGATAGCTTTACTTCCACTTTCTTATCCAAACTTCAGTTAAAACTTGAACAAGCTTTTGTAACATAAATCTAATCTCGTGCAACGGCTGACTAAAATTTAACATTTTTCAAGCAGTACTGTCAATAAAATACTATAGACAAAAGCCTACAAAATTCGGGGTTTACAAGGCTTTTCACCCGAATTCTCACATCATTTTTCGTGCTGATTACTGCTTGGATTCGTGATCAAAACTTGGTTTCTATCAATCTTGCCAAGTTTACATTTTATTTCCTTAATGACATCTTTAATGAGTAATTCTAAGCCAATGTACGTTAGCGATGGGAAGTTTGCAAACAGCTTTTTAACCTCCCATTTCAGTTCATTTTCACCGCAAATACTGTGTCGGTTGATTTGATCTACTTCATTCTTAATGATGGCAAGCTGTTTTTGTTTTTCATCTTCAGGCAACAACTCTATCGCGTCTAGCCGGTCAAGAAACTCCACGGACTTTTCGATTTTTAGTCTTACTTCATCATGAACATCCTTTGCGATTATATGATTCTTGTATTTAAATTCATTTAACTTTAGAGCAGAATCATATGTCGCTTTTACTATTCCCTCTCTCGTCATACTGTTCGTTTCATAGCTCAGCATATTTTTCCAGGATGGCTGCTTCATAGCTTCACGGAAATCTTCGAGTTTATGGCAAAATTTCTTATAACCATATTTCTCTGGATTTTCGAATGCAGGACTTCCCGGATCAAGGAATGGGGAAAGTGGAGCGACAAAATACGAAATTCGAGAATCTCCTCCGCACTCTTTGTGAATAATTTCACAAAAATCAACATTTCTCATCGCGCTTTCATAACTTTGATTAGGGATCCCCGTCATGAAAAACAAGTCGATCTTCGCGCAGCCATGTTTTAATGCAAATTGGAGCATTTCAATTACCTTTGCATTTGTACATGGCAGCTTTCCATTATATTTGCGGATGTCCTCATCTGCAGATTCAAGGGTTAGCTCGATACTATATTTAGGTAAAGCCTCATTTAATCTTTCAAAAAACTTCTCATCTGCGTAATTAAACAATTCAAATACAATCTCATTCTTCAGCTTCATATTTGACAAGCCATCTAAGAATTCATCAACGTACTCCTGACCGCCCTGCCTTATATCATTCAACAGGAAAATAGGTGCACGTGTAAACCTTTGAATCAAGGCGATATCTACAAGCATTCTTTTTGGTGAACGCATTACCAGCTTTTTCCGATTGCAGTTTAACTCATATGCATCCTTTGAACCACCGCAGATTAAACAGTTATAATTGCAACCTTTAGAGGTTAATATTGCGGTATTTGGATACTGAATCCAGCCTTTATAAGGCAAAGCATCTAATAGATTAAAATACTTAAAGACCGATCCTATTATGTAGCGATATCCAGGTAAATTAAATTCATCGAGACTGTCCGGCACATAAGTGATCTCGTTATAATAATATTGATTATTTCGCTTCCAGGTTAGATTAGGTATATCTGCAAATCCCGGTACATCCCTTTTCTCGAGTTCATTGAGGAGCATAAGTATTAATTTTTCCGTGGTATCTCCGCGAACAACAAAATCAATATAAGGATACTGAATTAATTCCTTATGGAAATAGGTGCTGGATAATCCACCAAACATAACAGGTGTTTCTGGATGATATTTCTTAATGATTTTTGCTAACTCTACGCTTCCATGTGCATGGGGAAGCCAATGTAGATCAATGCCAAATGCCTTTGTCTTTATATTTCTGATTTTCTTTTCTACATCAAAGTTTGGATTTAACAGCATCCGATTTGCGATATTGACGATTTTTACTTTTAATCCAAATCGTTCTAAATAATCACCAATACTAGTCAATCCAATTGGATACATTTCAAATACAGGTGAAGATGGAACTACATCACTGATTGGACCGGTAAATAGCATTTCTTTTCTGAAGTCATAGACGGTTGGCGGATGCAGCAGTACCAAGTCGTAAATCATTAGATCACTTCCTAAAATTCTCAAATTTGATTACACCTTTATAGTAATATAAGAATCCAGGGAAATGTTGGTATAAATATTACAATAAATTGATAATTATAAAAATACCATTACTCTAAATTAAACGTAAAAAAGCCGAAGAATGTTATTTCCTCGGCATCGTCATGACTTCTTCATCCTCGTCTCTGAACTTATCTAATATAGTAATCGTATCAACTAAGTGATTATTAAAGATCTGACGAGCTACCGCTAAAAGTTCGACAATCATTGGGTCTTTAAGAGTATAAATGACTTTATTTCCTTCCTTTGTACCAGAGACAATGTTTTTTGCCCTTAATACTGTTAACTGCTGAGAAACAGCAGATCCTTCACTGCCAACGAGGGTTTGAATTTCGTTTACATTTTTATCCCCTTCTGCTAACAGCTCTAATATACGGATCCTCAAGGGATGTGCAAGTGCTTTGAAGAATTCCGCCTTAAATTGCTGCATTTCAAGATTCAATCCATCCACTTCCTTCATTCATCTAGTAAGTAGCCGAGAGCTTCTGTTTGCTGCTTTCCATAACTTCGGAAGCTGAAAGCTTCTTACATTCTTTAAATACAAAGTGTTTACAGCCGAGACACTTATTTTGTTCCAGCTGCGATAACGCAAACACAATGGCGTCACCTGTGTGTTCAAAGAAATGTTCCTGACCAATAACTTCATATAGGCCGGTACTTACCAAAACATTTTTAGGCTGTTCATTTATTCCCGATATGATAACTATACCATTTTTTGAAAAATGGGACACAATACTAGCCAGATTTGCCTCACCAGTCGTATCCATAAATGGAACCCTGCTCATTCGCAATAACAATATCTTGGGTCGATAGTTAATTGTATTCATAATCGATGTTTCAAACGTCTGTGCCGCTCCAAAGAACAATGGACCCTCTACATTATAAATACTGATTTGAGGACAATCATGAGAATCTGATACCATTTGCGAGACGACTTTTGCGTGTTTATGCTTAGGGTTTGGCAACGCCTTAGCGGTAATCATCAAATCACTCATTCTCACCGTGAATAAAATCGCCGCCATAACCAAACCAACTTCGACCGCTGTTGTTAAATTCACAAAAACAGTTAATAAAAAAGTCACCACTAAAACAAGCGAATCCGTAGATTTTGTCTTTAAAATATGTGCAAAAACTTTCCGTTCACTCATATTCCATGCCACAACCATTAAGATCGGTGCCATGCTTGCAAGCGGAATATAAGAAGCAAACGGAGCAAGGAATAGTAACACAAGCAAAACGACAATCCCGTGAATAATGCCAGATAACGGTGAAACGGCACCATTTTTTATATTTGTCGCTGTTCTGGCAATGGCTCCTGTTGCAGGTATACCTCCAAACAGTGGTGTAATCATATTCGCAATCCCCTGACCAATTAGTTCCTTGTTACTATTATGCTTGCTATTGGTCATGCCATCAGCAACCACCGCTGAAAGCAATGATTCAATCCCGCCAAGCATCGCAATCACAAACGCTGGTTTTAAGAGAGCAATAATCATCTCCAAGCTCAAATCAGGTATATGCAGCTTTGGCAATGTACTAGGAATTTCCCCATAAGCGGTTCCAATTGTTGCTACTTGATTGGGAAAGAACAAGGTTGCAATCATCGTCGAAACCACTAATCCAATTAATGGACCTGGAACCTTTGGAGCAATTTTTGGAGTCAAAAATATCGTTGCTAAGCAAACGACTGCCGTCAAGATGCTAAAAAGGTTAATAGTGTCCATATGGATGATGATTTCATTTACATTATTAATAAATTCTTCATGTTTCTTTATACCCGTCAAACCTAGGAAACTAGCAATCTGTCCGGTGAAAATAGTGATAGCTATCCCCGTTGTAAATCCAATTGTTACTGGTCTTGGTATAAACTTGATCAACGACCCAAGTTTAAAGATTCCCATTAAGAGCAGCATGATTCCCGCTAAAAAGCCTGCAATTAACAGATTTTCATACCCGTACGTCATAACAATTCCAAATAGAATCGGAATGAACGCACCTGTGGGACCGCCAATTTGATACTTTGATCCTCCTAAAAGAGAAATGAGAATCCCGGCAACAATTGTTGTGTAGATTCCATATTCCGGCTTTACCCCTGAAGCAATTGCGAAGGCCATTCCAAGTGGTATGGCAATAACACCGACAATTAATCCTGAAAGGACATCTTTTGGTACATTACTTAAGGAATATTGATGGAATCTTTTGTCACTAAACATATGAACCCTTCTTATCTAATAAACTTGTATATCTGATTATTTGAATATAGAGGAATATAAAATAATAATCAAGTCATTTGTTTAAAAAAATTTTCCAGTTGTGTTATCTACCCTTCCTGTGTTATATTAATTTAGCGATGAGCTGAGTTGTGTAAGTCGAGAAACATTCCTTTATGGAGCGCACTATGTGGAGTGTGGTTTTTCGCCTCAATACGCAAAAAGACGTCTTGCTATATGCAGACGTCTTTTTTATTTGTTTTTGCTAAAATTAGCACTTTTTTCCTATTTCTATTAAAATAGATTTATAAAGAATTAGGAGGGATATTATCGTGAATAACCATGAAATTGATTACAAAATTTATGGGGATGATATGCAGTTCGTAGAAGTAGAACTCGATCCAGAAGAGACGGTTATTGCTGAAGCTGGGAGCTTCATGATGATGGAAGATGACATACATATGGAAACGATTTTTGGGGATGGATCTGGCAATTCTGGCGGCGGCGGACTAATGGGCAAATTATTTAGTGCTGGTAAACGCGTTATTACCGGAGAAAGCTTATACATGACCGCCTTTACCAATCAGGGTCATGGCAAAAAACACGTATCCTTCGCCTCACCGTATCCTGGTAAAATCATACCATTGGATTTAAGTGAACTTGGTGGAAAAATTATTTGCCAAAAGGATGCCTTCCTTGCGGCCGCCAAAGGTGTTTCTGTTGGAATTGAATTTCAGCGGAAAATTGGTGCCGGCTTCTTTGGGGGTGAAGGCTTTATTATGCAAAAGCTTGAAGGCGATGGACTCACTTTTGTACATGCAGGTGGAACGATTACGAAAAAAGAACTACTTCCGG
This sequence comes from Neobacillus canaveralius, assembly GCF_047237705.1. Lineage (NCBI taxonomy): Bacteria > Bacillati > Bacillota > Bacilli > Caryophanales > Bacillaceae > Neobacillus > Neobacillus canaveralius. Next base: position 3,783,891 of record NZ_JBDFLL010000001.1, read on the forward strand.
GACAGACCCTAAGAGTGGACACGGGCTGTTTAGTAGCGATGACCAGTGGAGTCGATTATAATATCGAAATGGTTAAAGGAGTGAAAACCGCTCTTTTCGGTGGAGAAGGCTTATTTTTTGCGACACTAAAAGGTCCAGGTTCGGTTTGGATTCAGTCTCTTCCATTTAGCCGACTTGCCAGCCGCGTCTTTGCTGCAGCACCACACCGTGGCGGTGGAAAAGATGAAGGCAGCATAGCAAGAGGAATTTTTGATATGTTCAATGGCGATTAACACCAGAAACCGGGAAAGGGCAGAATCCATTCTGCCCTTTTTACTTTTTAAAGAGTATTTCCCCCAAGGTAATCTGAAAGTGCCACCTGTAAGGTCCCCTTTAACTCGGCGACGTGCTCAAAAGTAACGCCCGAGTTTATAACGAGCTTTACAATATCTGGTCGTAGTCCAGTTATAACTGTCTTACACCCCATCATTGAGACACCATTAATAACCCGAATCAGATGCTGGATGACTTCGATCTCCATCACCGCGGCACCGGAAAGATCTAATATTAATGTATGAATATGTGAATTACCTATTTCAGTAATCAATTTATCTTCAATCGTATTTGCTCTAAAACTATCAATTGCCCCAATTAGCGGCAGGATACTGATATCACGTGAAATTGGAATAATCGGAACAGAAAGATTCTCGAGAAGTTTTCTCTGAGCATCTAACAATTCATCTTTGTACCTGCTATATTGGATAAAAAATGAATTCAAAAATTGGTCAAATTGTCGATTGATGTTTTTTTCCAGTGTAAAATAAAACTCTGAAGAATGATCATTATTTTTGTTAATATCAAGATTATAGAGGAAGTCCCATACTGTTCTTCTTATCGCTTGTATCCATTCTAATTTAAAAGCAATGGTTAATGAGTATTTAGCCCAAGCCATTCCTTCCTGCTTTGCGAAGGAGATTAATTCATGTTCCCGTTCCTCTACTATGAGTAACACAAGCTTATGTGCGTTGCTTAAAAGATTAATATTTCCAATTCTATGTATCTCATCTATTTTATCTTTCACATTTATCGCTTCTTCTAGGAGTCTATCCTCAAAAATATCTTTATTTGCCAGAAAATATTCCTTTATTGATGATGTTTCTTCAAAGGTTAAATTCAACTGTTTCACACCTCTATTTTTCGAGTCATTTCGAACAGGTAGTCTTAAGGTAAATTTTGTTCCTTTATTCACTTCACTATCGACATTTATTCTGCCGCCATGTTGATATACGGTAGAAAACACTTGGGTTAACCCCATCCCTGTACCGAGGTCCTTAGTTGAAAAAAACGGTGTACCCAGTAAGGATAATTTTTCATTAGGGATTCCCACTCCGGTATCTTCTATACTTACCACTACTTCATTTCCTTCAGCAAAATGGCTGATCGTTAATGCACCAGATTCATTCATAGATTCCAACGCATTTTTTATGAGATTAAAAAATGCCTTTTTAAACTGATTTTTTTTACCATACACCGGTGTATTTGTATCATAATAACTTGTATTAATTTGAATATCATATATTTTATCTTGAAATAAATTTAAAATCGATTCCAGTTCTACTGCGATAAGGAACGACTGTGGCTGCTCATCTTCTTGGTCTGGTTTCGAAACTTGAAGAAGATCATTCAGTGTTGTTAATGCATTCTCAAGTTCAAACTGAGCAATATTTATGTACTCAGGATTACTTTCATGCTCTAGTAATTGCAAAAACCCTTTAACAGCGGTCAACGGATTACGAACTTCATGAGCAATACCTGCAGCAATCTGACCAACTGATGCCAGTTGTGTTAGATGCTTTTCGCTTTGACATGGTATGGGATTTAATACTTTCAACGTAACAATTCCTCTCTCTTAATAGATTTTCTAGCAGTTGCTAGTTGAAATTATTATTATTTCGTCTCTCTAAGCACAAATATTACCAAAATATTCGAAAAATAGACAGGTTACAAACTACTAGAATATTCCCTAAAAAAGGAAATCAACCTCTATTTCGGAAGATACAAAGAACTATTTTACAAAAACTTTACAATTTTAAATAGTGCAGCCGGTTTGACTGCACCAAATTAACTAAGTCCTTGTTCCTTGCTCCAAGAACACTGCATCTTTCGAATAGTTACGATTTGTCCAATATGATAGGCGTTATGGAGAGTGATACTAGATATTGATTCTAACCATGTTTCCTTCGATTGTTCGCTAATAAATTCATCAAACTTCTCATCTTCACTTTTCTCGATGGTTTCAAACCAATCTGTCATTACTTGATTGTATTGTTGTAAAACCTGCTCCCATTCGCACTCTTGTAGATAGGTAAAAGTGCTATCATTATTACCTTCCATCTTTGAATTTTCACTGTTTTTAAAGCGGTTTAGGAACCTTTTATTCCAAAATACTAAATGACTAATAATTTCCCAAATAGAATTCTCACAATCAGATTTTTTCCAAAGGGCCTGCACAGGAGTTAATCCAGCCACTGCTTTTTCAAACGAGACAAACCAGTGGCTTTTTTTATGACAACAAAGAAATTGTTCTAGCAATACATCCTTGCGACTCATCAGGTATTTCACCTCAAAATAATTTTTTATACCATTTTATTTCGACCAAATCTCTCAATAACCTTTATTCCAAATGTAGTTTTTTTAGTTCCTCATTTGCTTGAGTTCTTTTTAGATTATAAGATTGCCATGAGTAAGTGTTTAGATTTGCTTCGTTTTTCCTCTCTAGTAAAATATTTTTTAAGCCCGGAAGCTGAGGATTCTTTTCATATAACTGGATCAACCCTAGAATACCTGTGTAAGATAAGCTATTTAAATAATGCACATCAATTTTCCCGCTTTGTTCATAGCGTTCAATGTTCTTTGTTACAATAATTTGCTCTACATTAATTACGTTCATCAGGGTGTAATAAAGAAGAGCACTTATAAAATAAAAGTGGAATAATGACAGTTTTTCAATCCAAATTTTAATGAATGTATACATGAAAATGACAACGAGAAAAATCATAAACGAGTGTGACATAACCCGGATAAAAGTAAACCCATAGGCCTCTTCATACATACTCAACCGCAGAAAAGCGGAACTTAATAACACGCTACTTGCCAAGACAAGTGCCGTGAGCATGATTTGCATGAGTCTTTTTATAAAGCCTGTGGCACGATCCACAAAGGTTAAAACGAGAATCGTAATGGTTAGGTTGATGAGTGTGACAAATAATAATTCAACAAATCCTTTCCTCGCATATTCTGCATAGGTGAAATCGCTTTGCAATGTACCGCTAAAGAAGTATTTAAATTGGACAACAGTAAATAGAACATATACTGCATTTATTAATACAAGGACCGTAATGGTGATAATGGCGTCCAATTTGAACCATTGTTTATCTGCATTATGAATAACGGCATTGATTTGTTTTTGGATAAGGGTCTGCAAGAAACTAAAGAATGCAAAGGTAAAGAACAAAGACACAAGTATTCTACCTATTATTTCACCGTCAAGCACGTCAAACCACTGCGGAATATCACCCATCAGTTTTTCAAATTCTGTATCTGCTGACATTAGTAACATTAAAACAACAAACAAAACAGGGAGGGAAATCAAAATGCCAATCCCGACTTTTTTCCACACTTGAAACCTGCTTTCCTCTATTCCTTGTTTAAAAAACTTTCCAATGTATGAAGCAAAAAAGAAATTATACTTTATAGAAGCCACGAATTTTGAAAATAAGTAAGAAATAAAGCGTAGTTTGTTCCAACGAATACTTTTTTGGCCTGTGATCACGGCTAGATGAAATATTACAAGTGCAGGAATTCCGAAAATATTCAAAGCATAAAAGAAAAGATTATCATTAATAAAATAGCCTGCTGCGAGCAGCCAGATACAGATAAGAACGAGATATCCGAACCGCTGGTGAGAGTAAGAAAATCCTCGGAAACGGTAAAAAAACAAAGCATAAAAAGCGGTTAAAAACACCAGGTAGGATATCCCGATTTCGGCTCGAAAAAAAGCCTCCTCCGCAATAATTCCTACGACAATACACATAAATAAAAACAACCAATCATTTTTACCTAATTTCAATTCCATAACCATCATCCTTCTCATAGAATCTCTATGTACATAGTTTTACTATGTACATATGTAAAAAAAGCTGCTTATATCGAAGCCTTTCTCCCCCACCGATATCCAAGCCAACTAATTGGATATAAGAGGATGGTTAAAATGATACAAGCAATAATAAATGTTTTCGTTAAAAGCGGTTCGAACCAAGAGTGGGGAATAATTTCAAATACAGTTAAGACCATGAGCATCAAATTTGGGATCAATGAAAGTAAAAAGGTTTTCTTTAGCAGCGTCCTACCTCCATGTCCAAAGCCCTTCCCAATTTCGTATCCGAGCAGCGCCCAAAAAAACATGTAGATGAAAGCAATTATGGCTGGGATTGCCGTTAAATGACTCCATACAACAGAAAGCCATTTCCACTGAAATAAATTATGAAAAAGTGTCAATAGGCTGCCGCCGCCAAAAAAGAGAATATTCATTAAGATAAAAAGCCATTTCATATTACTTGGAGTAACAGAAAGTTCCTGTTTCCACATAGTCGCGATTTCCTCAGGGCTGCCTAATCTAGAAATAATTCGTTCTATCAACTCATTTTCATTACTACAGTCATAAGATTCAAGAAGAATTTCTTCGATATGTGTTTCATATTCCAATAGAATACTCTTTTTATCTTCATGGTTTCCAAGCAGGTTATCCAGTTCTTCTAAAAACTTATTCTTCGGCCGTTCCATGCTTTGGTCTCCCTATTACCTTGTTCATCACTTTCACGAAGTCCTGCCATTCACGGGTTTTTTCATTTAAGACTTCTTTACCTGCGTCCGTAATTGTGTAATATTTACGTGCGGGACCCTTCTCCTGCTCAACCCAATAGCATTCAATATACTCTTGTTTTTCAAGCTTGTGCAGTGCCGGATACAATGTACCCTCTTTAACACTTAGGTCATTATCACTTCGGTGTTCTAATTCCTTAACCAATTCATAGCCGTACATATCTCTTTCATTTAGCAATTGAAGCAAGATTAATGATGTACTTCCTTTTACCAATTCACGATTAAACATGTTCTCACCTACCTAGAATTATTAGGTACATAGAAATTCTACACTATTTAGATAAAATTGTAAAATAAAAAAGTGACGATCTACTTAAATCGCCACCATTAATCGCTATTTCTTCATTTTATTCTGTTTTTGAATAAACTCGTCACGTTCACCGCCATCGGATAGCTCCTCTGAAAATTCATGGTTTACACTTTGATCACGGCGTTCAAAGGGTCTTACAACCCTTGCAGGGATATTATTGTTAGGCGCTGCTTGTTCATTCCAGTCACTCATTTTTATCACCTCTCACATTTAGTTTTTGAATGATGATAAAAATCATACCGATTCACCGCCTGCATAAATATTCCATTTTTAAAACATACTAATTAAAAACAGCGAGGTGAAAAACATGGGTTTAATTAATTCCTTTAACCAGTGGAGGGAAACAAGATATCAAAATCATGTTTCTCATATGAAGGATCAGGACAAATGTCCAGATTGTTATGGCAGAGGCTTTACTGTATATCCATATAATGAATTTGCTTATTATAACTCCGCGGAATGCCCAGGCTGCCAAGGCAGCGGAGCATACTCAGATTGGGATCAATTAAGGTAGCTAAAAAACTCTTCACCGAAGTAAATGGTGGAGAGTTTTTTTTCTAAACTTGTGGTAAGGCAATCATAACTTTGCTATAATTTCAGAATATTCATTTCGTATGGCTTTGAATGTATAAATAATCATCGTTCATTTTTAAGTTTTAACTGGAGGTTTTTTATTTTATGTCGAATTCACTATCTACAAAACAAGGTTACTCTTCAAAATTAGATCTTCTACAAACGGAAGTAGCCATTAAACAAACGAAAGATTTTTTTGAAAGTTCTTTAGCAGATGCGCTTAATTTAACACGTGTATCCGCCCCAATCCTTTTAAAATCTGGAAAAGGTTTAAATGATGACCTAAATGGTGTGGAAAGAATGGTATCCTTTGAGGCTATCGATATTAAGAATGCCACTATTGAAATCGTTCAATCATTAGCGAAATGGAAACGGATGGCTTTAGCTAGGTATGGCTTTGCCCTTGGGGCAGGCCTTTATACAGATATGAATGCCATTAGAAGAGATGAAGTCTTAGATCATTTGCATTCCATTTATGTGGATCAATGGGATTGGGAGAAAATCATTTCAAAAGAACAGCGCAACATCGAGACGTTAAAAGCTGAGGTTCAAAAGATCTATCAAGTCTTTAAAAACACCGAAAAACATTTACACGAGCTCTATTCTGTCCTTACGCCTGTCCTGCCTGAAGCGATTCATTTTATTACCACACAGGAACTTGAAACCATGTACACAGAGCTTTCAGCAAAAGAACGCGAAGACAGGATTGCCCAGGAATATGGTGCCGTGTTTATTATGCAGATTGGTGGTCAGTTAATGTCTGGAGAAAAACACGATGGACGCTCTCCAGATTATGATGATTGGTCCTTAAATGGTGATATTATTTTCTGGTATCCTGATTTAGAACAATCAATCGAGGTTTCTTCGATGGGGATCCGTGTAGATGAGGAAGCCCTGAAAAAGCAATTAAAGATTTCAAACGCTGAAGACAGAATGTCCCTAGAATACCACCAAGCCGTTCTAAACCGTGAACTTCCTTATACCATTGGCGGCGGTATTGGACAATCAAGAATATGTATGTTTTTTCTAAAAAAAGTCCATATCGGCGAAGTTCAGGTTTCTGTGTGGAATGATCAAATCATTGAGGATTGTTCAAAAGCGAACATAACTCTATTGTAACTATTCTGATCTTGAATAATAAACAGCCTTTCTGGAGATTTATAAAGATAGTATGTTTGTATCTTTCTCTGGGGGTGCTTTAATGTCTGTTTTTGTATATCAGACGTTTATTATTAAGCAAGAAAAGTTTAAAGAAGCGATAGACAATTTAAGAGAGATTAAAAAATTTAGAAATGAAAATTATAACCATCATGTTGAGATACTCACACCGATATCTGGTGAAGATCATACCTATGCTCTTCTTTCGACCTACGATGGATTGGGAGAAATGGAATTAGAAAACAAAAGGCTGTTTGATGATGATGAATATTTAGAACTTATTGGTCCTTTTTTCCTTGAAAACATCAAAGAAGGAAGCATGTATACTCAGATTTACCGAGGATTAAGTGATAAAAAGAGTGACAAACAGGATGATAAGAAGAAAAATGAGAAATAACATGTAGAACCGCACGGTGAATATCACTGTGAGGTTCTTTATTTTTAATATCCTGTGCCATCTGCCTAACTTTCTACATATGGTATATGCAAAGCAGATATACTTTCCCATTACTTACCTCCCCTATTCTATTCAATTTAAAGCTGCATCCACTAATCAATTCTACACTTGGATTCTGCTCCCTGATTATAAAAAAAAGGGGGGAATTTCAATGACTGGAATACTGATGATCTTAACTGTTTTGTTATTTTCATTGTTTTTTGGATTAGGAATCGTTTCGCATTTTCAAAAGTCTCGCGGGAAGTGGATATACCTTACATTATCAGTAGTCACTTTTTTTTCATTGGTTTTTATGCTATTTTTTCTTGATTGGAACATATCGGACCCAGGGAATAAAAATCCCGATTCACCTCCAACCGAGACCCCTGTAACAAATGATGGTGGCAATCCTGATAAAGAAAATCCTCCATCAGATGAAAATCCTAAGGATGAAAAACCAGTTAGTGAAGACCCGGATGCTGACGGGCCAACTGACGAGAAGCCAATTGACCAGCCACCTGCAGAACCAGAAAAGATCATTGTCCCTGACAATGGTACAGTAGAATATAAGGTAGTATTAGGTGACACCTTATTTTCGATTGCACAGCGTGCCAATTTGACTGTTGAGAAAATAAAACAATGGAATTCGTTAACAAGTGACAAAATTATTGTCGGCCAAATCTTGAAGTTATATGGTAAAAATGTGGAACCTCCTCCAGCTGCAGACCCGCCAAAGGATGAGAAGCCGCAAAGTACAGCATCATCTGTTATCGTTTCAAACGGCAGCCTTCAGCAAAAAGAAATCGCCCTTACCTTTGACGCAGGAAGTGACGCCATTGGAATCGGAATCTTGGATGTGCTGAAAAAACATAATGTTAAAGCAACTTTTTTCCTCACTGGCAGCTGGGCAGATAAATTTCCAAGTTACGCAAAAAGAATGGCTGATGAAGGACACGATATTGGAAACCATACTTACTCCCATCCTGACGCAGTTAAAACGAATTCTAATGTATTTGTACAGGATATCATCAAAGCAGAAGAAGCAATAAAAAGGGCAACAGGGGTGACGCCAAGACCTTATTTCCGCTTTCCTTTTGGTTCCTACAATGCAGATGCACTAAAAGCCGTTGGCGGGGCAGGATATCCATACAGTATCCAATGGACCATTGATACGATAGATTGGCAGCAGCCTGCTGTTGAGGTGATTGTTTCGAGAATTCAAACAGGAGCTAGCAACGGAGACATCATTCTTATGCATATTGGCGGAATCAATACTCCTGAGGCAGTTGATAGAGTCATTCCGATTTTAAAATCAATGGGATATAACTTGGTTACCCTAACAGAATTGCTAGATCTATAATACAAATAAGGGTACCCATTCATTGGGCACCCTTTCTTACTAAATTATAATAATTAATCTCTATCCAGTAGTTCTTCCCCAGCAATCCCAGGTTCAGTCATTTCATAGACATTCAAAATAATATCTAATTCTTCTTCTGTTAAAACATCATATTGTAAACATAATTCACGAACAGATTTCCCGGAGATGACAGCTTCCCTGGCAATTCGTGCTGCTACTTCATATCCAAGATGTGGATTGACTGCAGTAATGATCCCTACACTCTTGTCCACATATTCTTTTAAACGTTCTTCATTTGCTTCAATGCCAGCTAAGCAATGATCGGTAAAGACACGGAACCCATTGTTCATAATACTAATTGATTGAAGCAGGTTAAAAACTAAAACAGGCTCCATTACATTCAACTCCAGTTGACCAGCCTCGGAGGCAAGACAAATGGTGTGATCATTCCCAATTACCTGAAAGGCAATCTGATTGATTAGTTCAGGCATAACTGGATTTACTTTTCCTGGCATAATCGACGAACCTGGCTGACGAGCAGGCAATCGAATTTCTCCTAGCCCTGCGCGTGGGCCTGATGCCATTAATCGAAGGTCATTTGCTATTTTCGACATATTCATCATGCAAACTTTAAGTGCAGCTGAAACTTCTGTATAGGCGTCTGTATTTTGAGTGGCATCCACGAGATGCTCTGCATTTACAAGTGGGAAACCGCTAATTTCAGCAAGCTGTTTAACTACATCTTTAATATATTTAGGGTCTGCATTTAATCCTGTTCCTACAGCTGTTGCTCCCATATTGACTTCCAATAAATGCTCCCGTGTATGCTTAATCCGATTTATATCACGTGTCAGCACCCGAGCGTATGCTTCAAATTCTTGTCCAAGACGGATTGGAACGGCATCTTGAAGATGAGTACGTCCCATCTTAATGACCTTCTCAAACTGTACGGCCTTTTGTTTAAAGACTTTTTGCATATCATCCATGGTGACAAGTAAGTTTTCTAATAATGTTAGTGTAGAAATATGTATAGCTGTTGGGAATACGTCATTAGTAGATTGTGACATATTTACATGTGTGTTTGGACTTAAATGAAAATAATTACCTTTTGCGTGACCAAGTAATTCAAGTCCTCTGTTGGCAATGACTTCATTCATATTCATGTTCATGGATGTACCCGCACCGCCTTGGATCGGATCCACGATAAACTGATCATTCCACTTTCCTGCAATAATTTCATCCGCTGCCTTGATGATGACATTTGCCAGGTCTTTGTACAACCTTGTTGTGTTCATATTAGCGATGGCTGCTGCCTTCTTTACCATTGCAAGCGCTTTAATTAGTGACTCATGTATCCGATATCCTGTGATAGGGAAATTCTCTACCGCCCTAATAGTTTGTATCCCATAATACGCGTCAACCGGTATTTCTTTTTCTCCTAGGAAATCCTTCTCGATTCTTTTCTTGTTTGTTGACATCCCAATTCATCCTTTTCTCGTAAACTATCAGTTACATAACAACTGTAACATAAAATCTATTGCACGAGGACAAAAAAGTCTCAGGAACTTCACCCCTGAGATTTTTTTATATCGTATGAAACTAATGGATGTCCCTCTTCTTAAAACGTCCACCCCGAACTTCGGATATGTCTGCTATTGCCAAGAATGCATTTGGATCAATCTCCTCAACAATCGTTGTCAGTTTCGATTCTTCTAGTCGTGTAATGATACTGAAAATAACCTTCTTATGGTCACCGGTATAGGCTCCCTCACCCTTAAGGTATGTTACACCACGACCTAATCGTGCATTAACGGCATTTCCAATTTCTTCAGCTAAATCGCTGATAATCCAAACTGATTTGGACTCTTCCAAGCCTTCAACCACTGTATCAATGGCTTTTGCAGCAATTACGTAAGCTAATAAGGAGTACATCGCCCGATCAAAACTAAACACAAACCCTGCTGCACCTAAAATAAAGAGGTTTATAAACATAATAATTTGACCAACGGAAAATGGAACCTTTTTGGCTATTACGAGTGATAGAATTTCTGTCCCATCTAAAGCACCGCCAAAGCGAATAACAATTCCAACACCAATTCCTAATATCATACCACCAAAAATGGTTGCGAGAAGAATATCATCGGTAAAGGCCGGTACTGGGTGAAATAATGTTGTAAAAACAGATAAAACGATAATTCCATAAACAGTAGAAATAGCGAAGGTTTTTCCCATCTGCTTGTATCCTAAATAAACAAATGGCAGGTTTAACAGGAATAGAAAGATACCGAGTTCAAGGCCGGTTAGATGAGATAACATAATAGATATACCTGTTACCCCGCCATCAATTACTTTGTTAGGAACTAAAAAGATCTCTAGACCGGTAGCCATTAAAATTGCTCCAAGGGTAATGGCTATCGCTCGAAAGATTTTTTTACTGAGAGGGAGTTTTCGATGTTGTACTATTGCGTTTACTTGTTCTGTCACAAAATCACACCTTATGAGAAATTTATTAATAAAACCAAATTGGAGAATGAAATTCACTACTAATTCTCTGACTAGGTTATTATTACCAGCTTTTGTAGTCTTCATGAATCAAATTTTATTACTATGATTATATCATAAATCTAGTAAAAATGAATTCAAGTTCATATTAATAGATACTACCGAGATAATCTGTATAAAGATTTCAGCCTTCTTCTACTATCAATTAGAAGGTCTTGGGCAGATTGCAGGGAAATCTCCTTGAATCTTACTTTGGTTCCCGGCTGTGCTTGAGCAAGAAGCGGGATATCTGCAGATATCACCGTCCCTATTCTAGAATAACCCCCCGTTGTTTGGTGTTCAGCCAAGAGTATGATAGGCTGTCCGCTTGAAGGGACTTGAATTCCACCTAAAGGAATGGCGTCAGATATAATATCTGCCGTACTGCTATGTTCAATTTTTGGACCTGTTAATTGATATCCCATTCGATTTGATCGAGAGGATATAGAATATTCTTCATTTAGAAATGTTTCGAGTCCTGCAGTAGTAAACTTACTAGTATGCGGACCAACTATTACTCTTACTGTTAATTGTTTCGTATACTTTGGAATCAGCTGGGTGTTCAGAAATCTATTTCTTCTAGTAAAGGGATTTCCAAAAAGAGTATCCCCTTCTTTTAAAGCTCCGCCTTCAATACCTCCTAATTTTCCTGTTAAATACGTTGATTTACTGTTAAGTACTAACGGAACATCAATACCACCTGCGATGCTTATATACGTTCTTGCGCCCTCTTTTAGCTCTCCAAACGAGAGAATTTGCCCTTTTTTGATTACAATGCTTTTCCAAAGCGGTACCTCTTGCCCATTTATTTGGGGTGTTTGATTCCCGCCGCAAATGGCAATAGAGATATCATGTAAAGCCATTAAGACAGGTCCAATAAGCGGTGCTTCAAGTCCAGCCTCCCCTAAGTTGTTGCCAACTAATAAATTCCCAATCTGCAAAGAATAAGGATCCATCGCCCCTGAAGGGCTAAGCCCAAATTCTCGGAATCCATACCTTCCAAGGTCTTGTACAGTTGTTTGCAATCCAGGTTTCAATACCTTAAAGATTGGGGTCCTCATCTTTTAAGACCAACTCTTTCTTATCGCTATTTTTTCATTACTTAAAGCATATTTTAATTCTAAAATAAAGTCTAATGCAGCAGGTTCATCACCATGGATACACACTGTATCTGCTGTTATAGCAATTTCAGTTCTATCTGTCGCTGTAACTTTTCCTTCTTGCACCATACGAATGACTCGCTGTGCAGCGAATTTCAAATCATGAATCATGCTGTTATTTTCATTCCTTGAAGTTAATGTTCCATCTGGCTGATAGGTCCGGTCGGCAAACACTTCCTGTACCGTTACTAAACCCTTTTCTTTTCCTGCATGAATTAATTCACTTCCCGCCAGACCAAATAGGATTAAGTTAGAATCAAAATCTGCAACTGCCTGTGCAATAGCGTCTGCAATCTGTCGAGATTTAGCAGCCATATTATACAAGGCTCCATGGGGTTTAACATGAACGAGCTTAACTCCTTCGGCCTTTGTAAATGCACGCAAGGCACCGATCTGATAGAGTGTGAGATTGTAGATTTCCCTAGGGGTTACATTCATTTCCCTCCGTCCAAACCCCATTAAATCTGGTAATCCTGGATGTACACCAATATTAACATGATGTTTCTTGGCCAATTGTATCGTTTCCATCATCACATTATGATCCCCCGCATGATAGCCGCAGGCAATATTTGCAGATGAAATATGCTTCAAAATCTCATGATCATTACCAATCTTAAATACCCCATAACTTTCTCCAAGATCACAATTAAGGTCAATGTAATTCACGTTATTTACTCTCCCTTCTTGTAAGTCATAACTTTATACTTTTTTATTTGAGACCGTTCTTTAATATCAAGAAACACTTCATATTCGACAGGAAAAAAGGTCACATAGTTTCCTGCGGACAATAGTGAGGGTTTGTCATTCTCGATGTCAAATAGTGTTAAAGGGGTTATCCCAATTATTCTCCATCCCGAAGGAACCTCAGCAGGATAAATCCCTGTTTGGTCGCCGCCAATTCCCACCGAACCTGCTGCTATCTTTGCTCTGGGTTTTTCCAGTCGAGGAGTTGAAATTATTTTATTTAAACCCCCTAGGTATGGAAAGCCTGGTACAAAACCAATCATATGTACTAAATATTCTTTGTTAGCATGTACGTTAATAACTTCATGTTCACTAATGTTATTGTACTTTGCAACAAAAGGTAAATCTGGTCCAGTCTTTCCCCCATAATAAACCGGTATCCTGTAGACAATAGGGTTTAGCGGTATCGAGTTCATGGCTAATTTCATTATGGAATAAACCATTTTTTCTAATTGGCTACACCTTATTTTTGTGGGGTCATAAAAAATAGCAATAGAAGTATAAGTTGGAACACACTCGATAACCCCATCAATCTTAAGACGTCTAAAATTCTGTAAAAAGTGATTGATTTGGTGATGAGTACTCTCATTAATTTCATTACCAAATGAAATACTGATTGCTGAATCACCTAATGGTACAATATCGATACTCATTTACCTCACCTATTTTCAAACTATTTGTTAAATTAATATCTACTTTATTTAATGTAATCGAATAAAGCAATAAAAAACACTCTGATCATCAAAAGACCAGAGCGACATAGAATTCAGAGTTAATTTACTTGTTTCCTAGTTTTCTGTTTTTTCCTAATACGATAAAAGACAACAACTCCTACCAGGACTAGTACAGTCCCGAGGAGGATATTTTGCTCCATATTCCCTTCCATTAATCCAGCAGGGATCAATGTTAACACAAAGAAGAAAATGAGATTTCCAAACATGGTCCCCACCAAGAAATGTTTAAACTTAATAGAACTTAAGCCACTAAGAATATTAATTAAGCTCGTTGGTACGAAGGGAATAATTCGGGCTTGAAAAACAAAGAGCAGCCCATTTTGCTCCATTTTTGATAAGAGTTCCGGATTTGTTTTTTTCTGGACCCAATCATTAAAAAAATAACGGCTTCCATAAAACCAAATTCCAGCAGCTATAATACTTGTTAACCAACTCCAGAGTAGACCATTAAAAAAACCGAACAATGCGTAGTTTATTGTGATGATAATTATGAGAGGAATAATCGTAAATGAATTTTGGATCACCATAATGATGAAAGTAAAGAAGAATTTCGAAAACGTGGTATTTTTTAATGATATGATGATTGAATCCAAGTCCCCGATTCTAAGCAGCCGGAAAGTTTCGGTATTATGAACAACTAAAAAAATGATCAATATTATCCCGATAAAGGAAATGATTTTTCTCCAAATATTAATCACCTATTTTCTTTTTTAAGGTAATCTTGTATGAGTAAATATATTCCTATACTTATCATACCATGCAAAAATAATCTGTGATAAAAAAAGATGCCACAAATATATGCGACATCTTTTTTATCATACATGGCTGTGACTAGGCTGTTGATTGGCGCTCCACTAAGGAATGCTTCTTGATTAATCATCGCTGGGACAGGCGGTTTTTGCCTGTCCGAGTCGCTACGCTTTCCGCGCCAATCAACAGGTTCTAAAATCACAGGTTCTATTAACACAGCCATTATTATAGAACTGAAAATTCTTCTACCAGTTCACTAAATTTTTTCATGGCGTTTTCGATTGGCTCTGGTGTGGTTAAGTCGACTCCTGTCTTCTTTAATAGCTCAAGCGGATAATCGCTGCTTCCGCTCCTTAAGAAGTTTAGGTAGGATTGTAATGTTTCTGAATCACCATCCAATATTCTTGTGGCAAGATGGATCGCTGAGGCAAAACCAGTTGCGTACTTATAGACGTAAAATGGACGATAGAAATGAGGAATTCTCGACCAGCCGAATTTCACTTCTTCATCAAACACCACTACATCCCCATTGTATTCCCTGAACAACGCTTCATAGGTTTGATTAAATACCTCGACATTTAATGGTGTACCCTTCTCTGCAAACTCATGTGTAATTTTTTCAAATTCTGCAAACATTACCTGTGTAAAGAAAGTACCCTTAAATTGGTCAATAAAATGATTCAATAAATGCTTCCTTACCTCAAGGTTCTTTTCAGTATTCAACAAATAATTTATCAATAAAATTTCATTGACTGTTGAAGCCACTTCCGCGACAAAAATGCTGTACCGTGCAGTAATTTGAGGCTGGTGCTGTGAGCTTAATTTACTATGAACACCATGACCGCACTCATGAGCGAGGGTAAATAAACTGTCTAAATCATCCTGATGATTTAATAAGATAAAGGGATGAACTCCGTATATTCCCAAATTATAAGCGCCAGACCGCTTGCCAGGAGTCTCACGGACATCTATATAACGCGCGTCCTTGAATTCTTTTAGAATGGATACGTATTCTTCCCCAAGTGGAGCCAAGGCTTTTAACATGATTTCATAGGCTTCCTCATAGGGTATTACCTGTTTCACACCCTGTACTAAAGGAACCGACATATCATACTGGCGTAATTCATCTAGCTGAAGTTTTGCCTTCCGGATTTCAGAGTACCTGTGAAGAGGGGCAATATTTTCTTTCGTTGCAGAAATGAGGTTCTCATAAACTTCTTTTGGCACCATATCGCCGAATAATGCTTTTTCTAATGCTGAAGGATATTTTCTGATTCTTGCCATCGTAACGTTATTCTTTATCGCTGCAGACAGTGTACTCGCAATCGAATTTTTCAATTCAACATATGGTTTATAATAAGCTTTGTAAGCCTCTCTTCGTTTCTCGCGATCTTCTTCCTCAATTAATTTCGAATACATTCCTCTTGTTAACTGAACCTTCTCACCGTTGTCATTAGTAACATCTCCGAATTTAATATCTGCATTATTAATCATTCCAAAGGTTGTACTAGGAGCTGACAGAGCTTCCCCTAATTGTGATAATACCTCTTCCTGGTCTTTACTAAGGACATGCGTTTTGTAGCGAAAAGATTCGTATAAATCCTCCTCAAAATACTTAAGGCCCTCTTCTTCTGCAATATAGCTGCTTAAGGTTTCTTTTTCTAATCCTAATAAGTACGGCATAAAAAAGGAGGTTTGTGCACTTACCTTCACACTTAGTCCTTTGGCACGATCTAATAGGGATTGTGCACTTGCATTTCTTGTATCCTCATCCACCTTCAGCATGCTGTAGGCATAGACATGATTAAAGGTATAGGATAACTCTTCTCTTTGTTTTAGGTATTGATATAGACTTTTACCGTCATTTATTGCTCCATCAAATGTCTTAAGCTTTTCTGCCATGTTTTCAACGAGCTGAAGATCGTTTTCCCATTTGGATAGATCGGAATAAATGTCTTCAAGGTTCCATTTTTCAAATACCGGTACATCATTTCTGGAAGTATAATTCGTCATAAGAGCCCTCCTCTATTAGGCTTAACTCATTAATAGTAAATATTCAAATCACTCCGTTTATAGACCTTCAGAGTCATTTATCAATTGAGTGAACACAATATAAGTTTCCTACATTTTTTTGTTATAGTCAAAAATTCCAGCATGGAAAGACATTATTTCTAACATACACAAAAAGGCTGCGTAGGATTATATCCTACGCAGCCTATATTATTTACTCTTCAGATTCGTCATCTTGAGAATTATTGTAATTATATTGTGTTCGATCAATTGGTGTAAAGTTTCCAGGAGTATAGAAACGTAATAAGTCTCCATTTACCACCTTATCAGAAAGAGCCAGCTTGTTCTCTACGATATTCTGAAGATTCACAGCCTCTTCCATCCTTGCCTCATCTATTTCCAATCCAGTAGTGGAATCATAGAACTTACCACCTACAGATGAAATAGTTGGACTCATAAAGCTGCCATCACGGAAAGGTACAAGATCGTCATGCTGTTCAGATAATAGGTCAGTTCCGAACTGCACATAATCTTTTGTATCCGTTCCTAACAAGTGAAGAAGGGTAGGAAGGATATCAATCTGTCCACCGTATTCGTGGTTAACTCCACCCTCCATTCCAGGTACGCGAATAAAGAAAGGTACACGTTGTAATCCTGCACTATCAAAATCCGTAATATCTTTACCTAGAACTTTTTCCATGGCATTATTATGATTTTCTGAAATACCATAATGGTCACCATACATAACAATAATCGAATTATCATATAGACCAGATGTCTTTAAATAATCAAAGAATTGCTTTAAAGCCTCGTCCGCATAACGTGCTGTTTGGAAGTAGGTATCTACAGATTTATCACCTGTAGTATGTGGTGCAATTGTTGCTTCCTCTTCCGCAAGCGGATAAGGATAGTGATTTGAAACAGTGATAAACTTTGTATAAAAAGGCTGAGGTAATGATTCCAACATTGGAATAGATTCCTCAAAAAACGGCTTATCCATTAGTCCATACTCTGCTAGGTCCTCTGGATTCATACTATAGTATTTTTCATCAAAAAAGTTGGTATATCCAAAAGATTTATAAATTTCATCACGATTCCAAAAGCTTCCTGAATTCCCGTGGAACACTGCTGATGAATAGCCTTGCTGCCCTAAAATTGCAGGTGCTGCTTGAAATGTATTTAACCCTTTTGTTGTAAAAGCTGAACCCTGTGGTAATCCATATAATGAATTTTCAAGGATAAATTCAGCGTCAGATGTTTTACCTTGTGCTGTTTGATGGAAGAAATTATCAAAATACATTGTGTTTTGATCTTTAGTTAATGAATTAAGGAACGGTGTTACTTCCTCACCATTCAACTTGTAATTAATAAGGAAATTCTGCATCGATTCTAGGTGCAAATAAATCACGTTCATACCTTTTCCAGCACCAAAGTATGAAGGATTAGGCTCAGCGTAGTTTGATTTTGTATAGTTAATGACTTCAGTCATATCGTCACTATCTGCCATAACTCTCTGAGCTGAAGCTTTTGTACTTTTAACTGCATCATAAATCGTGTAGTTGTACATCCCTAAATACTTGACGATATAATTACGGTCAAATCCTCTTGTTAACAACTGAGGACGATCACTTTCAGCTAGTCCAAGATTTCCACATGAAATGGCCAATGCTAATGAGAATACAGCAGCCACTTTTCTGCGATTCATATCTTTCAGTTCAATTTTCACAATTCGGAAAGCAAGTAAAACGACTAATAGAATGATGTCTGTAAAGAATAAGAAATCATAAGGTCGTAAAAGTGTTACCACACTTCCGCTGACATCTCCAAAGTTTTGGGTCTGAGTTAAAGTTGGTAACGTAATAAAGTCATTAAAGAATCTGTAATAAACCACATTTGCGAATAAAAGAAAAGACAAAAAGAAGTCAATTACAAGTAATGCAATATATTTCTTGCGTCCTTTAAATAGTGCAGCTAATCCTAAAAAAAGTAAAGATGATCCTAGCGGGTTAACAAATAGCAATATTTTTTGTAATGTATTCTCGATTCCTAAATCAAATTGAGTTAATTGGGCTAAATATGTTTTCATCCAAAGAAAGAAAACAGCCAAAAAGAAAAAGCCAATATATTTATTGAAAATACCCTGACCTTTATGAGCTAAGTTATTCATTTTATTGCACCTACCTTTTAACAAAATATCATTTGCGTTTTAATGAGTTTTTATGAGAATCCATTAATCTATCATTTATAGTAGCAGTTAAATATGAACAATATATGAACAAGAAATTAAATAAATTGATCAACACAAATGAGTATTATACGCATTATTTTAAAAAAGTCAAGCTAGCCTCTATAGTAGAATAGACATGTGAGCTCACATGTCTTTGAAGGTATTATATTTATCTAATTCTATAGCGCATTAATCCCTTGATATCCAAAATATAGACCAAACACTATGAGGGAAGCACCTGAAATGATTGAGATAGCAATTAAACTTTTTACTGTCAGTAGTTTTCGAAATCCAGTAGTGAGTGCTGCTACGAACACATCCCATATGGTCAATCCAAGAAAAATCATACTGCTAAAAATTAACAGAGATTCTGTTCCTGTTGTCTGTGCTGTTTTCGCTAAGACCGATCCATATATTCCTAACCAAAATAAAACGGATAATGGACTTGTAATCGACATAATAAACCCTGTAAAGAAACACTTCATCAATGATTCTTTCTCTCTGCCATACGTTAGGGTAATAGTATTTGCATTTTTAATACTTTCGACTCCTGAATATATCAGTATAAATCCTCCAAATAACCAAAGAAATATTTGAATGATTGGAATACCCAAAAATTGAACCATCCCTAAATAAACAAGCAACATAAAGAATCCATCTGCCACCATTGAGCCAGCACCAACCACCCACGCATGCCAAAAGCCATTTTTTATCCCCTTATCTAATCGTGCAGAATTTACTGGACCTATTGGAGCTGCCAGCGTAAAGCCCAAAATGATGTAACTCATTAATATGCTGATACTCAAAAAAACCACTCCACTCCACCAATATCTCAACTTGTACATTTTATGTGGGTACTTCGAACACATGTCCAAAACTTTTTAAAAGTTAGGAAAAGAAGAAACGATAAAATATTAATGAGAGGGGGTCGAAATGGAAACCCTAATGATGTGCTTAAAGAAAGGTGGCACTGTTAATGAATAAATTTTCATACACACTAAGGAGGGCAACGATGGGAATTTTAAGCGGCAACCCTAAAGATGAGCCTTTACACTATGGCGAAGCCTTTGATTTATGGTCATCATTATTGGCTGGTAATGGGATGATTGCAGGATATCAAACCATGTTAAACCATGCAGGCGATGAAGATCTAAAGAAGCTATTAGTAGAAGCAACAGAACTTTGCCAACAAGAAAAAAAGCAAGTGGAAGAACTTTTAAAAGAAAACGGTATTGGCTTGCCTCCAGCGCAGCCGGAACCGCCTGAAGCTTGTTTAGAAGATATTCCAGTTGGCGCACGTATTCCAGACCCTGCTATTGCTGCGGGACTTTCTGCAGATATCGCTGCTGGACTTGTGTTATGCAGTCAAATCATTGGTAAATCCATCAGAGAAGATGTTGCTATGATGTATGGTCAAGTCCATGCTCAAAAAGCTGCACTTGGAGCAAAAGTACTTCGTTTAAATAAAGAAAAAGGCTGGTTAATTCCTCCACCGCTACATCTAAATAAGCATGGTGATTGTTAATTTTCACCACAAAAAAGGATGAACACGTTTGTGTCTCATCCTTTTTTACATTATCGGCCTAAATCACTGATACCAGGGCTATGCTCATTCGGCATTTCAGGCATTACGGGAACTGGATAACCTTTCGGTGGTGGTACAACTTGTAATGTACCAGAATTCCTGCTTGGTGATTCACCTTGGAATATCGTACCAATTAGTGTTTCGTCTAGTCTAAAATTAAATTGAGCATTATGGAAGCCCATTTCTACATATTTGCGGCATTCTGGATACTTATTGATGTCATAGTTTGGTACTGGGAAAATTTTACCCCAATCTACACCCAATGTTTCTAGAGCTTTTGCAAATGCATTTTGGTGTGCATTATCGCGTACAATTAAGAAAGCTAACGTTTCTCTAAAGGTTTTATTTGAACTCATTTCATAAATCCGAGTCTTTTGTAAAACACCAGTAGATTCTAAAGTCAAATTATCCAATAAATCAGCAACTAAGTTTCCATGGCTGTATACATAGTTTCCATTCCAAGGATTCCCTCCAGCGTCTACTGGAAGTGAACTTTGAGCTCCCATGATAAAGTGATGAGGGTTTGCATGTTCTTTTACTGCTTCTTCTAAAGGAGCACCGGTCGTGCCTCCAGCCCCAATTGCTTCTTCCCCGGACCCATTCAGGAGTTGATTGATTGTTGTTTGAACAAGTTCTACATGGCTGATTTCCTCAAGGAATATCCCTCTGATTAAATCGCGGTATTGCTTTTGATTACCTCTGAAATTTGAGCTTTGGAAGAAATATTGCATCATCGTACGCATTTCTCCAAATCTTCCGCCCAATGTTTCTTGAAGAACTTTCGCTGCAGCCGGATCAGGTTTGTCGGGAACAATCATATTGATTAGGTCTTCTCTATAGAAATACACCGTCATTCCTCCTAGTAATGAATGAATACCAAGTTAGCTTCCCCGTATGTCATTCTCTTATTCGAACTCGCCTACTTTAGGATCCTCTTGATAATGTTCATTTAAGTAGGGATTTTCAGTGGTAGCGAAACTAACAGATAACAAACTCATTTCTGGGTCAAGCCCATATAAGCCTTTAAATGTCTTGTTAACATTTTTCCCACTTTGAAATTGTGGTTCTACCTCTTTTTCTTTCACCAGTTATCACCTTTTCTTTTGCGATTTTAGCTAACTCTATAACACCAAGCTTAATAGTAGTCTGAAAAATATGGTGTTTGCATCCCAATAATATTTTCTAATATTTCAACAGCTTGTTCATCACCCTGTAAACGAGAAATTGCAGCCAAATATGATGGTCTTTTATAACTCAGTAACATCGTTGTTAGTGCCTGAATATCGAGTGAAACATTAGGAGTTTCCTCGCTTTGTATGAACTGGCCTTGACCATTACTCGAAACAAGAAGTGTGAATATTCCTTGGTTCCATTCCAACATGGGGTCTTCCAGCAAAAGTGTTACTTTACTTTCAGTTCCCGTAGCTCTAAAAGGATACTGTTCAATAAATTGTTTCGCATCAACAATACGAGCCATAAAATATGGAGAAATGGATTCTTTGATATCCCCGTCTTCGAGCCAAAAGGCTAACGGCTCATTCATAAAAATATTCCCAACCACCTTTGATACCATAGAGAAATGGGCCCCAATGAAATTCCAAAGGCCAATTCTCGCCTCTTGATCCATATAGACCATTTCTTTAATATGGAGAACATCCTCAGAGATCCAGTACAGCAAGTACCCATGAGGCTGGTGTGTGTGATCATAATAAACAGCTGCGGTTAACTCATCTACATCCCATCTCCAATATTCATCCCAAGCTAACTCATTGCGTATCATAGCTGCATGCATTTTACTAGAAAAAAGTTTATAAACAGTTTCTACATCTGAATGCTCGATATTCAACCTTTCCACATAACCAGGAACTTTCCTTATCTTTGGTAATTGGACATCTCTCACTTCGAAGGTTACTTTATCCGAAATGATTTCCCAACCTCTTCGGCGGTAGTATGGAATGGAATAAGGAAATAGATAGGATATAGATTGTTTTCTTGCCTGCATATCCGCAAGTCCCTGTCGCATTAATTTATACATTAGTCCCATGTTAGCGTATTCTGGATAGGTACCAACTCCGGTCAACCCGCCCATTTCAAACGTCCTTCCAAAAATATTTACTTGAAAAGGGTAAACAGCCAGCTGTGAAACAAGTTTCTCTCCATCAAACCAGCCAATCACATCCGCTTGATCCAACACCGGTTTCTTGGCTAAAGCTATCTCGCGTTCTTCCCAGCCTACCATTTGTAAATCTTTCTTAGTAACTTGAAACACATACCGTAATAACTCATTAAACTGTTGGAAGTGCCTTGTTTCCACTTTTCCCATTTTGAGCCTGTCTAGTCGACTCATACCTATACCTCCAAAATCAACTTCATACATCTAATATGTAGTGTTTACTTAACAGTGGATTAGAATTCCAAAAAAAGAAGCTGCAATACTTATATCTGAGCAACTATATTTTGATGTTTATTTGAATAAACTTCTTAGAAATTTTTTAGAAATTATAAATTTTTGATTTTTAAAGTTAAAACCAACTTGACACATCGGAATTATAGGTATATCGTAGAGATATATAATATTAATTCGCCGATTTGACAGCAAAAGGCACCTCTCTATAACTAGGAGGTGTTTTTTTAATACTTACTTCTAATAATGATAAGGGAAGGAGTTTTATTAATGATCGAACATTATCCAGTATTACCAGGAGCAGGACCTTTTTTCTTTAAGGGAAATGAAATTGGGATTTTAATTTCACATGGTTTTGTTGGAACACCACAGAGTGTCAGTTATTTAGGTGAATACCTTGCATCTGAAGGTTTCACAGTCTATGGAGTTAGATTAAAAGGACATGGGACACGTTTTGAGGATATGGAAAGGTGCAGTTACCACGATTGGATTAAAAGTATAGAAGATGGATTCCATTTTCTAAAACAACATTGCCGCGACATCTTTGTCATTGGCCAGTCAATGGGTGGTACTTTAACACTAAATCTAGCTCAAAAGGATAAAACTATTAAGGGAATCATGTTAATTAATGCTGCAATCAACTCCATTCCCCCAATGGAAATGTATAAAAACAAACACACTCCACGTTATGTTGAAGAAGGAGAACCAGATATTAAAGCAAAGAACGTTCACGAAATTACGTATTCAAAAGCACCAGTACGATCAATGCATCAGCTATTTGCTTTAATGGATGAAACAAGGGATAAGCTTTCACGTGTTACTTGCCCAGTTCTAGCATTTCGTTCAGAAGAAGACCACGTGGTTCCGCCTGAAAACACAAATTATATTTTGTCAGCCGTTCAATCAGAAATAAAAGAAGTGGTTCCGTTATATAATTCTTATCACGTTGCTAGTATGGACAATGATAAAGAGTTTATCGCTGAACAATGCAGCTTATTTGTTAATAAACTTGTAAGTAATATTTATAAAACCATATGAAATAAAACAACCTCGCCAGTAACACTAGGCGAGGTTTACTTTTATTGTTTTATTAAGTTTGGCGGGTTTTCTTCTTGTAATCCTGTCACTAAATTGGTTGCTGCTGTCATGGCCATTTTGTATCGTGTTTCATAGGTGGCCGAGCCAATATGGGGCAGCGTAACTACATTTTTCATGGAAAGCAGCGGGTTTTCCATTTGCACTGGCTCTTGAACAAAAACATCTAGTCCTGCCCCATATATTCGCCCATTTTGGAGCGCTTGAATTAAAGCTTCTTCATCGACAGTTTTCCCTCTTGAAGCATTTATGAAGATGGCTGACTCTTTCATAAGCTCGAACTCTCTTTTGCCTATCAAATTTACAGTCTCTGGAGTCAAAGGTGTCATTAAGCAAACATAATCAGACTTCCTTAACAATTCCTCCATTGAACAATATGTAGCCCCATATGTTTCTTCCGCCCCTCCGTTTCGGGAACGATTATGATATAAAATCTCCATATCAAATCCAAAATGTGCTCTTTTAGCAACTGCGGAACCAATTCCACCCATTCCAATAATACCTAACACTTTATGATGGACATCTACCCCAAACCACTTTTCTTCAAGACCCGATTCCCACTGACCGTTTTTAACCCATTGATCTAATTCTGGGATTCTTCTTGCTGTTGAAAGAATTAATCCCATAATAGTATCGGCTACCGTGTCATTTAGAACATCCGGGGTATTGGTCGCCATAATCCCACTCTCTGTCAAAGCAGTCAGATCAAGATTGTCGTAACCAACAGCTATATTGCAGACTATTTTCAAATGTGGTGCTTGATCCAATAACTCTTTGTCTACTTTGAGCCCCGAACCTAATAAACCTTGTGCATCCTTTAATTCTTCAAGAAATGCAGGATAGTTTTCTGAATCAAGTTTCTCAAAATAAATAACCTCACAGGTTTCTGAAATAAATTCCAATACTTTCTTATCCACTTTTTTATAAACGATTATTTTTGGCTTCATTTTTCTTCCCCATTTCGTTAAACCTATTTGTCTTTCATTATAAAGTAATAAATACATTGAATAAACAAATACTGATATAAATTCACCAATTTGGCAGGGATTTGCAGCCAATATTCGTATAGTTATGCATAAAAATTGAATGTTACATAATAACATGATACAATAATATTATGTAACATGGATGAAGGAGAATTTCTAATGGAGTATGTTGAAGCTCTGAGGGACATCAAGCAGATTAATGCAATTAAAAAGTATTTAAAAAAGCATTCCGAACGTGATTATCTTCTTTTCGTTTTTGGAATTAACACAGGATTAAAAATCACCGAAATGCTGGATATCAAGGTTGGCGACGTATTAGAGAAGGAAGACAGTGTAAAGAATTTTTATTCATATCCACATCATGAAATGATGAAGGAAATATATCTGAATTCTAAAGTAAAGCAAGCAATTCTTCACTACGTTCAACATGAACACTTAAACTTTGAAGCTTTTTTGTTCAAATCGTCCAAAACCGATAAACCGATTACACGCCAGCAAGCTTATCGAATTATTCATCAAGCATCTGAGGTCATTGGAATTGAAGGTAAAATCGGGACCAATTCCATGCGTAAGACCTTCGGATATCATGCCTATAAACGTGGAATCGCCATTTCCATTCTGCAAAAGCATTTCAACCATTCAACCCCTTCTGAAACGCTAAAATACCTTGGAATTTCCAAAGAAGAAAAAATCAGAACTGAAATTGATGTCAACTTATAGGAAGAAGCACTCTTATCCATGTACAAATTATTTGAGGAGGAAGTAAAAATGAACATTCGCGAAATCGAACTCCCAGGTATTGGGAAGAAATTTGAGGCCATCACAAATAACAAGGATAAGCTGGTCATTATCATTCATGATGATGGAAGAAGAGACATTTATCTTTTTGATCAGGAGGATTACGAGGAAGCAATCGCTAGCTCTACCTTTAATGATCAGGAAGCAAGGCAGATTGCAGCGATAATCGGCGGAATGACCTATGCACCCAAAGCATTAGAAACTATAGAAATGGCATTTGATGATTTAGTGATTGAATGGTTTAATGTTGAACCGAATGCAGCCGCTGTAAATCAAACCATTGGACAGCTTAATATCCGTCAATCCTATGAGGTTAATATTATTGCAATTATTAAACGACAGAATCACAAAAAGATTCATACTCCTGGTCCTGAAACACTTTTAGAAGAAGGAGATACGGTGATCGTGTCTGGTGAGCGCAATCAAGTAAAAAGGATCGTTAAAGAAGTACTTTCAAGAAGGGACGGGTGATACTTGTGACGAATCATTTAGTTTTTGAAGTCGGTACCGCATTAGTATTAGTTGCACTTACAGCAGTATTAGCAGGAAAGTTGAAATTTTCGATCATCCCGTTTCTCATCCTCTTAGGGATGGCAGTTGGTCCGCATGCCCCTCAAATCGGTATTATTGATCTCACCTTCATTGAAAGCTCTGAAATTATTGAGTTTTTCGGTCGAATTGGCGTTCTATTTTTACTATTTTATTTAGGTCTTGAATTCTCAGTAGGAAAATTAGTTCGTTCGGGACGATCGATTGTGATAGGCGGTTCCATTTATGTAGCACTTAATTTTACTTTAGGTATAGCTTACGGCTTCGCTACTGGCTTTCCTATTATGGAAACCTTAATCATTGCAGGTCTCCTAAGTGTTTCCTCAAGTGCCATTGTCGCCAAAGTGCTTGTCGATCTAAAAAGAACAGCCAATTCAGAAACAGAATTAATCTTAGGTATCATTTTATTTGATGATATTTTCCTAGCTTTATTTCTCTCCATCATGTCCGGTCTATTGCTAGGCGGCTCGACCACTATTGGAGGAACAATCCTTTCCGTCCTCATTTCACTTGGATATATGATTCTCTTTTTTGTTATTGCTCGAAAAGGGGCACCTATTCTTAATAAACTATTAAACATTAAATCTAATGAAATATTTATCCTCGTCATTTTCGCGTCTTTATTTTTTATCGCAGGATTTTCAGAAAAACTACATGTTGCCGAGGCCATTGGCGCATTATTGTTAGGTTTAGTTTTCTCTGAAACGGAACATCGCGAACGCATAGAACATTTAGTCATCCCTTTTAGAGATTTCTTTGGAGCAATCTTCTTCTTCAGCTTCGGATTAAGTATTGACCCCTTCAGTTTAGGCGGAGCCGTTTGGCTTGCTGTCGGTGCAGTAATATTAACAATTATTAGTAACTTTGTAGCTGGGATGATTTCCGGGAGAAAAGCTGGATTGTCTTATAAAGCTTCCTCCAACATCGGATTAACAATCGTTTCTAGAGGTGAATTTTCAATCATTGTTGCTAACTTGGGACTTGCGGGAGGATTACTGCCGATCCTAAAACCATTTACCGCTGTTTATGTATTAATATTGGCTATTATTGGGCCATTGTTAACGAAAGAGTCTAAAAATATCTATCAATTTCTAAATAAAATTTTCAAGTGGGAAAAAGGTAAATCAGTGAAAAAGAAAATCTCTATTCCTAAATCTCAAAATGAAAATGAGAATAGTCCTGGTCTTTAAATATGTGAAAAAGCTAACAAAATGGACTAAAATCACCATTTTGTTAGCTTTTTTCAATTATATTTTACGGACAAAAAAAGGAGTTAAGGAGGATTTCCGTTGACCATTGAGTTGGCTATCATCCTGTTAACGTATCTTTTATTATTAGTTATGTCCTATCAGATTATTTTTCTTATCAATAAAAAAGAAGATAAACGAGGATGTATCATCATTAACACTTCATATAAACATGCATATTCCATCCTGCTGTTTGGAATTCTTATCGTTTACACTTTAATAAAACTTCCTCATATTAATCTGGGATCACAAACGATTAGTTATTTGATTCTTGTAAGTAAGTTTATTTCTGTGATTACTTTAGCAGTAAGTATTTTTCTTTTAAGCAAAAAATTATAGTCCTTTTACCCAGCGACCTGCCATATCAATCCAATTCGTTATTTCAGGCTGTAGGTGTGATTCATTATCTACCCTTTTCGTCTCATCTGTTCCCAGGGACAATCCATGGCCCCCTTTTGGGTAAATATGCATTTCCAAAGGAACTCTAATTTTTAAAAGTGCTTCTGCAAACTTAAAACTATTTTCAACAGGAACGGCTATATCCTCAAACGTATGCCATAAGAAAGTTGGAGGTGTAGTAGCTGTAACCTGTTTCTCTAATGATACCAAGTCTAGAGTTTCATCATCTTGGCACTTATCTCCTAATAATGTTTCAAAACTACCACGATGTGCATTTTGCCCTGATGTAATGACTGGATAACAAAGGATTAAACCGTTTGGAGTAATTTGTTCTTTCGAGTACTCAAGCTCTTCGGCTAAAAACTCCTTGTCCCAGAATACACCAAGGCTTGCTGCCAAATGGCCTCCCGCTGAAAAGCCGAGAACAATTATTTTATTGATATCTACATTCCACTCGTCTGCATGGTCTCGTACCTTACCGACTGCTTTCGCCAATTGGCAAAGTGCGGTTGGGAATACCGCGGGCTTTACACTGTATTTTAAGACACATGCATGAAATCCCATTCCGTTTAAGCGGATAGCCACTGGTTCGGCCTCTCGTTCTGATGTAAATTGATATCCGCCTCCTGGACATATGACAATCATCGGTCTTTTTCGGTTTGCATCTATCTCTGGCGAATTATCTAGTATGTATGTGAACAATGTTGCGGTATCATGTGAATGTTCTATCTTTATTTTTTCATGAAGCATATCCTCTCACCTTTCTTTCAGAATTATTGAATTAATTCTATCTTAATACAAAATAAATTTGTATTGCAGGTTTTTTATAGAAAAATCCACCATTAATTGGTGGATTTTTCTATAACTTCGTTCTTATGCTCCAAAGTTCGGGAAAAAAGTGCTGATCTAAAACTCTTTTTAAGTAGGTTACACCTGATGATCCCCCTGTTCCTTGTTTATGACCAATGATTCTTTCTACTGTACTCATATGATTGAAGCGCCATATTTGCTGTTGATGTCCAATATCAACTAATTTCTCAGCTAGCTCGTATAAGTCCCAATATTGATCAACATTCCGGTAGACTGTCAGCCATGCTCCTTCAACACTGACATTGGGTTCAAAGTTTTTTGATAGATCGCGATTTAAGACATCTTCATCGATAGGAATTCCGCGCGCAACAAGTACATGAATTGCTGCATCGTAAATACTGGGTTTATGGAGTGCCTCCTGCATTTTTTTATATAGTTCTGGTTGATGCTGATAGACTGCTAGAGTATGAGCATTTTTATTACCTAAAGCAAATTCAATCATGCGGTTTTGATAGGACTGAAATCCTGAAGATTGACCCAATTTATCCCTGAACTCCAAGTACTCAGATGGTGTTAGGGTTGAGAGAACACTCCATGATTGAATCAATTGCTGCTGAATTCTCGAAACACGCGATAGAATTTTAAAGGATGGTTCTAAATCGTTCTGGCTGATAAACTCAATCGCCTCCGCTAATTCATGAAGTATTAATTTCATCCATAATTCACTTGCTTGATGGATAATAATAAATAACATTTCATCATGGTGATTAGAAAGACGATGTTGACTAGATAAAATTTTATCAAGATGAAGGTAATCCCCGTAGGACATTGCTTTTTGGAAATCTGTTTGAATGTTTTTTTCTAATTCTGGTTTCCTGTTTTCTTCGGGTGTTTTCATGTTTACCGCCCCCCAAAAATATGGTACATTTTATCGATTATGCTACAACATCTCGTTCATTCTTAAAATTTTCGTATTGCTTTTCTCTCATTATTTTCTTTAAGAGAGCAACTGCCTCCCAAACCTCACAATAAGAGGTATAAAGTGCTACTGGAGCGAGACGTATAATATTAGGTGCTCGGAAATCAGGAATAATGCCATTTTCTTTTAGTGCTTTGCATATTCGAGCAGCCTCGTTATGCTCAAGGCTCACGTGCCCTCCACGACGTAAATCTTCTTCGGGGCTGCCTATCCTAAATCCCATATTGGATAACTCTTGGTCCACCAAATCCATCAAGAACCGAGTTATTTTCAATGACTTTTCGCGAATATTTTCAATTCCTGCTTCAGCAAAAATCTCTAATGCGCCTAGTAAAGGTGACAGACTTAAAACATGTGGTGTCCCAATTTGATAGGCACCCGCCGATTCCGCAGGTGTTAAAGCATGTTCCATATCAAATTGATTCTCTTTCTTAGAACCAAACCAACCGGCCAGACCGGGAGCACTTCCAAAATGTTTCTTGTTTACAAACAATCCGCCTACACTACCTGGTCCACCATTTAAATGTTTGTAATTACACCAATAGGCAAAATCAACACCCCATTCACTAAATGAATGAGGAATAGCACCAATGGAATGACATCCATCAAAACCGATAAGGATTCCTCTTTTATTCGCCTCACCTGTTAGTCTCTTCATGTCTAAGATTTGACCGCTTCGATAGAGTACCGTTGGCAGAATAATAAGGGCAATTTCATCGGTCATAGCCTCTATAATATCCTCTTCTTCTAAAAAACGGCCATCATGGCTTTTTATACGTATGAGATGGGTATCTGGGTCAAAACCGTGGATGCGAAGCTGACTTTGAAGCGCATATATGTCAGATGGAAAGGTCAATTCATCCGCAAGAATTTTTGACCTTTTTCCCGCCGGCTTATAAAAAGTAGCAACAAGTTGATGTAAATTTACTGTAGTCGAACCCGTTACAATGACTTCGTCAGCTTCGGCTCCAACTAGGGGTGCCATCATCACTCCCAATCTTTCTGATAAAAAAAACCATGGATGCTCCCCTTTAGTCCAGCCATCAATTCCATGTTCCTTCCAATCATTTAAAGATTCTAGGAGGGTTCGTTCTGCTCTTTTAGATAGTAGTCCTAATGAATTTCCATCTAAATAAATGGTTTTTGGTTTTATGTAAAATTCTTCTCGGAATCTAGATAGACTGTCGTTTCTGTCTAATTGTATTGCGTCATTTTCGGTCAAAAGCATACTAACCCACTCCTTACTTTATCGTCTCTCTAATTCTATTATACTCTGTTGGAAATTAGAAACAGCCGCTCTAATAACTAAAGCGGCTTACGTTTATTCAAGAACCAGAAAATATTGAATTTGATTAGGTGATATGGCTGTTATCGCATGAATCCGATAGCCGATACTTAGTAATTGTGATAATGTTTCTGCACAGTTTTCACGCGGAGGCTCAATCGGTGCGTGGTAGCTTTTATATAAGTGAATTAGTTGATTATTCGATTTACAGTGAAGCAAGACCACATGTCTCCCCGTCCACGCCTGCCCAATCATGGGTTGTACTTGTCTAATCTTTCTCATGGTATGACACCCTTTTATATTGATACACTAGTTTATGCTTCCTATATCTGCACGTTCTATTTCATCATCAATCAAATTTAAAATTCATGAGGAACTTATTTTCCTTAGACATAAAAAAACGAGAAACCACATATTACTCGGTTTCTCGTTTTTTTAAACAATACTATGGATTTGTTCTTGTTACAGATGAAGAACCTTTTACCCTTCCCAATAAATAGCCAACAATTAAGCCCATTACCGCAGGAGTTAGCCAACCGATTCCCTCTATATAGAAAGGAAGAATTTCAAATCCCTCGCTCCATACGTTATTTAGGAATGATTTATTAATTGTGTCCAAAATACTGAATAGAGCAACAAAGCCTATAACAGTGATGTATATATATGAATTTCTTTTAATCAAATCATCAAAGAGCCCCAAGAAGATAAGAACAATGGCGATCGGGTAGATCATACCAAGGATAGGTACTGAAATTTGCAGGATTTGCGTTAATCCTAAATTCGCAATTGCAGTACTTAGAACAGCTAAGATAACCACCCATACTTTATAAGCGACTTTTGGGATGGCATTGGAGAAGAATTGACTGCATGATGTAATTAAACCAATCGATACACAGAAACATGCCAGCGTAAAGACAATACCTAATAGCAGTGTTCCATTTTGTCCAAACAGGTAGGTCATGATGTTGGATAAAATAATGGCACCATTTTCTGCTTGTCCTAAAGAGGAACTCGCAGCTCCTAAATATCCTAAAATAAGATAAATCACCGCTAATAACAACCCAGCACCCAAACCTGCGTACATCATATAACGTGATTTCTTTTTTGAATCGAGTACTCCTTGTGCTGTCAGCGTGTTAGCAATGACAATACCAAATGCCAGGGCTGCCAACGCATCCATTGTTAAATAACCTTCTAATATTCCTTGGAACATTGGATTCTCCCGATAATTCCCGATCGGTGATTCAAATGAACCAATAGGATCAAATAAGCTCTTTACAAAAATAATCGCAATAAGGGCTAACAGAATAGGAGTCAATAATTTCCCGAAAAGACTAATCAGTTTTGAAGGATACATACTTAACCAAGCAGCTAATCCAAAAAAGACAATAGTGTAGATCAATAAAGAGACCGGACTTTCAACAAAATTTCCTGGCAAAAAAGGGGCAGCACCCATTTCAAATGCAAGACTCCCAGCCCGAGGAATCGCTAGTCCTGGACCGATTGCAATGTATATTAGAAATGGAAATACTAGAGCAAAAATAGGGTGAACTCTAAGATTCAGCTCATTTAAACTACCTGCCTTTGCTACGGCAATTACACCTAATATCGGCAGCCCAACTGCCGACACGATAAAGCCAGCAAGAGCAGCCCCTAAATGGTCACCTGCTGATTGACCAAGGAATGGGGGGAATATTAGATTTCCTGCCCCAAAAAACATAGAAAATAACATAAAACTAATAAAGACAACTTGTTTTGTAGAAAAATTCATGATGTGGTATCTCCTTATGATGTAAAAATATTATTGTATTATATCATTTATTCATTCTAAATTCTTTAGGAGTTCTTCCATATTTCTCTTTAAAAATTCGATAAAAATAACTAATGTTATCATAGCCAACCTGCTCAACAATTATAGTAATCGGCAAATCGCTTCCTTGTAATAATTCTTTAGCCTTATCCAGCCTTCTTTCTTGGAGAAGCTCTTTAAATGTTCGAGAAGTTGCCTTTTTAATGGTTTTACTAAGACCATAATGTGATTGGTTTAATTGTTCTGCTAATTCATATAAAGAGGCTTCCTTGTAGTGTTCCTCAATATATTTAAGTGATTCCACCACCAAGTAGTGAGTGATGGACCCTTCTTCTTTTCTTTCTACCCGATCAGAATTCTTTATTAACTCAATCATAAAGAGCCCCATATAAAGCTTGATGGCAGACTCTGAAAAAGTCGTCGGATACATAATTTCGTGGATTATTTTACCTATCAATTCCTGTATGTCTTCTACTTCAGAAACTTTAAAATAGAGAAATTGTCCATTCTGTGTATTATTGTAGAGGCTGCTCAAAAGAAAATCGCTGACAATGTTTTCAGAACTTAAATAGGAAAAAATAAAATCAAAGAAAGTAGGACGAATAATGAAGTTAATAACAATATCCTCTCTGTCACATGCTTTAATTTCATGTTCAATATGTTGATTTAAGAGCAGCAGTTCACCCTTTTTCAAGGTAATCTGTCTTCCCCCAACTGTCTGCTGCAATTCCCCATTATAAACATAATTGACCTCAATGTAATCATGTTTATGTAAGGGGAAATCCACAAATCTTGTATGCTTCCGAACCATTATCATCTTATCTTTACTTAAGAATTTTTCACTCTCAATAATAAAATTCGTCTTGCTTGTATATAGGTTTTTACTTACTTTCGTTTGCTGTTCAAGTATATCTTTCTCTTCATCTGTCAGTTGTAAAAGTTCGCTAAGAAGTTCCTGGTTCACTCTTTTCACCTATTTCCTGTTTTGGATCACAAAGTGCTGTTTAATAAGATATTATCATACCATTTCCCTAAGGCGATTAGAATAAAAAAAGTATGTTCCTATCACAGGAACACACCTTAGAAATTTCTTTTTATAAAATTTCCTTAAACATCTCAATGACTTCTTCTTTTGTAGGCTGGAATGGGTTACCTGGTGCACAAGCATCTTTTAATGAGTTTACAGCTAATTTTTCCAAGTCCACTTCATCAACACCTAATTCAGCGAGTTTACTAGGTATTCCTACTTCTTTCGATAAAGCTTTAATTGCCTCTATCACTTCATTTGCACACTGCTCATCAGTATTACCATTCACTTCAAAACCTGCAGCTTTTGCAATCGCTCTGAATTTTCTAGGGTCGCGTTTGGCATTTTCTCTTTCAACAATCGGAAGCAGCATTGCGTTACAAACACCATGCGGCAAGTCATATACCCCGCCAAGCTGGTGAGCCATTGCATGAACAAAACCAAGACCAGCATTGTTAAAGGCAATTCCGCCTAGGAACATAACATAAGTCATTTGTTCACGAGCCTCAATATCATGACCGTTTTTAACGGCTCGCGGCAGGTAATTAAAGATGATCTCTACTGCTGCTAAGGCTGTAGCATCAGTAACTGCATAAGCTCCTGGAGTGACAATCGCTTCAATCGCATGCGTTAAAGCGTCCATACCTGTTGCTGCAGTTAATGCCGCTGGTTTATCTACCATTAGTTCTGGGTCATTGACTGCAATGGTTACTAAACTATTTTTGTCAACCATAACCATTTTGACTTCACGTTCTTTATCGGTAATAACATAGTTGATGGTAAATTCACTAGAAGTACCTGCCGTAGTATTAACCGCAATAATTGGAACAGACTTATTTTTGGTTTTTCCTACTCCCTCATAGTCGCGAAGGTCTCCTCCGTTGGTAACATAAAGACCAACAGCCTTAGCAGTGTCTTGAGGGGAACCACCACCAACAGATACAAGGACATCACATTCATTGGTGTTAAATACATCGACACCAGCATAAACATTTTCAATTGTTGGATTAGGTTTAACATCATCATAAACTATATATTCCAGATTAATAGAATCTAACTCAGCAAGGATCTTACCTGCTACACCTGTTTGATTTAAAAATTTGTCTGTAACCACCATTGCTTTTGTAAATCCTAGTTCACTTACTAATGGAGCTAATTCCTTTAAACAGCCTCTGCCAAACAAATTTGTACTTGGAACGTAATAAACACTCATTCTTCTTCCTCCTTATTTATGTTCACTATTTCACAAATTTATTTATAAATGAAGGGACGTTTTATGTCCCTTCATTTTAAATACCCATTACAGATTCAAAATCCCTTTACGTGGAACAACACCAAATGCATCTGCAAGCTCTTGCAACTGAGCATCAGTAATCGTTTGTTTTTTTCCGCCTTGGGCACAAACAATGGTATATACTTCAGCAGCTTTTTCTGCTGTTTCAATCAGACCAAAGGTTTCATCTAATGTGGTACCAGCGCCGAAGATTCCATGATGAGGCCAAAGTACGAGGCGGACATCCTCCATCTTTTCAGCTGTTGCTTCACCAATGGCATTTGTACCTGGAACAATCCATGGAACAATCCCTACACCTTCAGGGAAAACAACAAGACATTCAGTACACATTTCCCATAAGGTTTTTGTAAAATCTTCTTCTTTTAAACTATGAGTAAATGACATGGCAATTAGGTTGGTTGCGTGGCAGTGCATAATCACTCGATGGTTTTTATCAGCTGCTAAACGCTTCATATGGTTCATAAGATGTGTTGGTAATTCGCTAGTTGCCACTCCGCCATCTTCAAATCCCCAAAGGATTTCATAACTTTTACCGTCCGCTCCAATACGAATCAGACCTAAGTTATTGGCTGGATCTCTTTTTACATTTTTGAAATATTTTCCTGAGCCCGTTACGATGAAATACCGACCCGCTAATGCTGGTGCATCAAAGTTCATCGCTACTGTTCTTTTGACATCATCAACATTTAGGTATGGAAGAACTTCATATTCATGTAATAAATAACTGATATTTCCACCATTGCGTTCATCCCAGCCTAGTCGATATAAATTCGAAGTAGTTTCTAACATTTCTTGTAAAAATGGTGCAGAATATATTGCATCTTTAATCATTGTCATACTCATTTTGGTTTCTCTCCTTTTATTAAAATCCTAGTTTTTATCTGTCTTTAAGTTTATTGGTTTTTGTTTTATTCTTTATACTGTAATGATACTCCCAAAACAAACACAAATCAACATACAAATAACAAATTATCTTTGTTTGTTTTTGTTTTATTAACATTTTAGTCACAATTGTATTCGTTTTCTTTTGTTTTGTTAACAGCTTTGTCACAATTTGATTTGTGTTTTTCCGGATAAACAACGAAAAAACAGACCGATAGCGGTCTGCTTGAGATATTTTATCTATTATAATTTCCTTATTGCATTTGCTATTTCAATACACAAATCTTCGGACTGAGGAACAAATCCTAATTTATCGATAAAAGCATGGGTCATTCCTTTATAGCGAATACATGTGGTATCGACTCCCGCCTCCTGAAGCTGTTTGGCATAAAACTCTGTGTGTATACGCAAGCCGTCAAATTCGGCTCCTACCAAAATTGCTTTAGGTAGTCCTGCATGGGACTCTGCCAGCATTGGACTTACATATGGATTATAAATATCTTCCTCATTAGAAATGTATGCCCTTAAAAATAGGTTTTCTTCAAACTTTGATGGTTTTCCAAGTGATAGTAATCCGTTTTTTATAATGCCTTTGTGCTCCTCAGACACTTCAAAGAAATCTTCGCTCCACTCATATCCTTTAACTTTTGCATCTGCCTTCGTTACAGATGGATAAATGAGTACCTGCATAGCAATCTTTGGTGTTCCTTCATCTTTTGCTTTTAAACAAACTGCTGCAGCATAATTTCCGCCTGCACTATCTCCAGCAACTGAAATTTTTTCTGGGTCAATACCATAGGCTTCTGCATGATCGTATACATGTTTGACTGCATAATAATTATCATTTAATCCATTGGGAAACGGCTTTTCTGGTGCTAAGGAATAATCAACGTTAAATACTACAGCATCTGCTAACTCAGCTATTAATTTACAGACGTTTTCTACTGTGTAGACACTTCCTCCAATCCAACCGCCTCCATGAAAAAAGACAAGAGCAGGTCGTTTCCGATTTTTTTCAGATTTCCTTGGATAGTACCGCCATAACCCAACTGTATTTCCACTTTCAGTTATTTCCTCATATTTTGTGTGTATTTCTACCGTATTTAAATTAATATTAGGAAAACCCATGTTTTCCCTCATAATCGGAATTAAAACTTCCATCGGCGGCATTTCTGCCGGTTCCTCACCATTTTGCCTTCCTGCCCAATGATCTCCCATTAGACTTAATTCCATCGGGTCTAGATATCCTGGTCTTTCTTCGCCTGGACTTGGTTTTAGGATGACTGGGATTCCGTTATTTTCAATAATTGAAACACCTTTTTGAAGCTTTTCAATGGCATTTGCATCATACTTTCTCATTTACACCTCTCCTTTGAGAATTTATATATATTTCTTGTATTCTATCTTTCTTTATTTTCTCCTTCTATTACTTGCCTTAAAGATTTCAAAAAGGGGGAAAGAGTTGCCTCAATCCCCATAAATACCTACTATGACACAGTTACTTTAATTTTCTTTAGATGAATATCCAACTCGTCAAGAACTTCTTTTGAAATTGGCAGGAACGGCATATGTGACAACTCTCTTAATGATTGATGACCTAATTTAGTGATCATATCCTGCGGTAAAGCTGCAACTTGAGGGGCAGTCTCTGTCAATACATTTTTTACTTCGTCATTGGATAGCAATTCACTAACTGCCAGCTGTGTACTGTAGTACTTTATATACTCTACTTCCGGGGTATACAAAAACTCCCATGTTCCGCTGTTTATTTCAACATGTACCTTTTCATCTTGCTGACCTGCACGAACTTCTGCAGTTTTTAATGAACTTCCATTCAATAGAACATTTTCAAGTTTTGCATCAGGTAATTCCACAGATGCTGTAGCATTAAATGGAATGACAAATTTAAAGGATAGTTGACCATCTTCCTTCAGTTCCCACTGACTTTCGTATAAGCCTGCTGCAGAATCTAAGGACGCTTTTGCATACTTTAGTCGATAATCGGGCTGTGGAGCCAACCGAACTTGTCTAAAACCAGGCTGATCTTCAACAGGATTAATTCCTGCTACATTACGATACATCCATTCTGCAATCGAACCATAAGCATAGTGGTTAAGAGAATTCATGTCCGTTCCACTAATCTTCCCGTCCGGTAATACGGAGTTCCAACGTTCCCAAATGGTGGTAGCACCCATTGTTACGGCATATAACCAGCTTGGATAATCTTTATTTAGTAAAAGAGTATAAGCGATATCATTATTTCCAGTCTCTGAAAGTACTCTGCACAAATAAGGTGTACCGACAAATCCTGTTTTTAAATGATTCTTATCTTTTTTCAATTTTTCACGTAAATCATTTGCTATTCTGTTTTTATGTTCTTCAGGAACAAGATCCATAAATAAGGCAACAACGTATGCTGTCTGTGTGCTCAAGGCAAGACGACCAGTAGAAGTAATATATTCTGCTTGGATTGCAGCTCTAACCTCATTAGATAATTGTTCATATTCCTGAGCGACCTCATCCTTGCCAAGCACCCTAGCTGCCTTTGCAACAAGCATTGAGGAGTAACTATAATAGGCTGAAGAGATAAATGCAGTTTCAGTACCACCCATTGGTGAACTTGGATCATCTCCGTCTAATGCCAGCCAGTCACCAAAATGGAAGCCGGTCGTCCAAAGCCTTTTAGTGCCAGTTGCTTCATCAGCTCTTTTGATAAAATCAACCCAGCCCTTCATACTGTCGAATTGCTGTTCTAGAATGGCTTTATCTCCATAGTGAAGGTAAGCAGTCCATGGTATGACAGTAGCTGCTTCTCCCCAAGCACTAGAACCGCCGCCTTTTACCGTTGTCATAGGGACAACCATTGGTACCATTCCACCTAAAGAGTCTTGTTCCTGAGCGAGGTCATATCCGTATTTACTGAAGAAAGCATAGGTATCCATATTAAAAGATGCAGTTCCTGAAAACACTTGAGCATCCCCGGTCCACCCCATCCGTTCATCACGCTGCGGGCAGTCTGTTGGGACATCCAAGAAGTTCCCTTTTTGACCCCATAATGCATTTAGGAATAAACGATTCACTAATGGATTACTAGTTTCAATGCTTCCGGTTTGATCCATATCAGAATATAAGACACATCCTGTAAAATCATCTTTATTAACTTCGCCACTCCAGCCAGAGACTTTTACATATCTAAAGCCGTAGAAGGTAAAGTGTGGTCTTACCGTTGCTTCTTCTCCGTTTGAAATGTATCTATGCTCGGCCTTTGCAGTACGCAAATTGTCTTGATAGAAGTTACCTTCCTGAAGAAGTTCAGCATATTGTAAGACAATTTCTGATCCCTTTGGTGCTTTGGAATTAAATTGAACCCAGCCAACCATGTTTTGACCCATATCAAGCACAGTTTCGCCTGCCGGAGTAATGATCACCTCAATTGGCTTTAACTCTTCTTTTACCACTACAGGAAGGCTCAATCTTGCTTTTAATCTGTTATAGCCCAAATCGATTTCCTTTACATCATAGCAAGTTCCATCACTCAAGTTTGAATCGTATATTTCTCCATCATAAATGCCACTGAATAGGATATTGCTCTTTCTTGCTTTCCATGAATCATCGGAATGAATAATCGTTTCCGTCCCATCTGTGTGCTTGATGACAATTTCACATACCAGGGCAAATTTGTCCCCGTAAATCTCAGTTTGTCCACCTTCAAAACCAAAACGGCCTTTATAAAGTCCATTTCCCAGAGATACCTCAACAGCGTTTTGCCCTGTTGTAATTAATCCGGTAATATCATAAGTTTGGTATTGAATCC
Organism: Neobacillus canaveralius; assembly: GCF_047237705.1. Lineage (NCBI taxonomy): Bacteria > Bacillati > Bacillota > Bacilli > Caryophanales > Bacillaceae > Neobacillus > Neobacillus canaveralius. The sequence continues at coordinate 3,823,778 of NZ_JBDFLL010000001.1, forward strand.
ATTTGTCATAGGCGTTGAAAAGAGGGGTCAGGTATTCAGCTCCAGCCTTTTCACCGTTAATTTCCATTTCATATAAACCCAAACCACAAACATAGGCACGTGCAGAAGCAATTTCCTCTGTTAGGTTAAAGTCCTTGCTTAGTACCGGATGAACGTCCTTTTCTAAATCCGGGGTAATCCATTTTGCACTCCAAGACTCTGTTAACTTTGCGGTTTCAAACCAAGCAGGATCACTCGTAGCAACATCTCCATTATCACCCCATACAGTTACTCGCCAATAGTACCGTGTGCAAGCCTCTAATTTTAATGGCAACTCAAATGCAAGACTGTCAATATCTTTACTTTTACCGCTATCAAAAACGATATGGGTAAAATCTTCATTAAGTGAAACTTGAATTTGTGCAGCTGTTTGTTGTTTTGCGGTGGTGTCATAAGCTACATATGATAAACGTGGCTTTCCTAAATCAAATCCCAAAGGATTTGTGATACGGTTCGTTTTCAAATTTTTAATTTTCATGTTTTTATGATCCTCTCAATAAGTAATAATCAAGATTTTATTTAATTTTAGCAAACGCTTTTATTTAATTTAATATTGAAATGAAAGATGTACAGTGCTCGAATTAAAGATAAAAATAGGAGTAGCACTCCATCCTAAAAATGGAGTGCTTATTCTTATTTACAATCTAGTATCCCATTTCCCACAAAACGGGTCTATAGGATTCTTCCCTTTAAATTCTGATTTTCCTAAGATTTTTTCAACAATCGCCTCTACTACGTATTCATTTGAAGAATAGGCATTGATATAGGTTTTTACCATAGGGACATCCTGCAGGTGATATGGGTTAGCGACTGAAACAAACAGAGTTGGAATATCTTTTACGAACCATGGCGCGTTCGCATTCAATGGCTGCTGCCAATTAATTCTAACGGTTGTTTGGTTACTTGCGGTTTCAAGGTTCGCAACGTATATGACAAGGTCATATTTATCTTTGAATTCATTTACACTCATAAACAATTCTTGAAAATTAACCTGCTTGTCATTGTAAAGTTCAACTTGGAATCCAGCATTTTCAAGAGAGTCAACAAACGGCTGGGTTACGGAACCGCTTTCCTTGAGCCCTCCTTCTTGATCACCTAATACGTACAATCGAACCCTTTTGTACTCCTCGGCACTAATAGGGAGTAATTTCTGTGTATCTTTTACTAATGTAACGGATTGGTCTGCACACTCTCGCGCCCAATCTTTATGTTCTTCACATTGTAATACAGATAAATCCTCTTCACCCGGTACTAACGTGCCCTGTTCTTTTTGAACATGCAGACCGAGAGAAGCTTTAAGGGCCAGGATCCTCGTGACGGCTTCGTCCACTCTTTCTAGTGTCAAGATTCCCGCTTCTATCCCCTTCATCATAAACTCATAATCTTCTTTAATATTACGATTAAAAAGGAACATATCACAGCCGGAAGCAATCGCCTTTGGTACCGCAATTTCTCTTCTTTCTGAAACGGTGAACCCTAACATAGGAGAAGCGTCAGTAACAATCAAACCGTTAAAGCCTAATTTTTCTCTTAGTAAGCCATTTAGTAATTCAGGTGCAAGTGTGGCAGGCTTGATATGTTCATCTTCAATCCCAGGCAATAGGCTTCTTGAATATTCAGGAAGCTTGATATGCCCTGCCATAATTGATTTCGCACCACTATCAATCATTTCTTGGTAAACCACACCAAATGACTGGTCCCATTCTTCTGTAGATAGCGTATTAACAGACGGTAAAAGATGCTGGTCTCGGTCATCTACGCCATCACCTGGAAAGTGTTTCACGCTAGCAGCAAGTCCGCTTTCATGAATTCCTTTCATAAACGATTTAGCCATACCAGCTACTGTTTTTGGATCAGAACCAAACGTTCTTACATTGGTAATCGGATTGCGATAATTCATATCAATGTCAACGATCGGTGCGAAAGCCCAGTTACAACCTGCTGCACGACCTTCTCGGCCAGCTACTACTCCTAGCTTATACGCCATTTCTTCATTTTCCGTTGCAGCTACCTGCATTTGTTTTCCAAAATAGGTGCCATCCGTAGCAATACCATTCCCACCAGCTTCCAGGTTAGCAGATATCAATAATGGGACTGGTGAAATCTCCTGTAACAAGCGATGCGTTTCTTGTATTTTGGCACCAGTATTTGGACGGTACATAATCCCGCCTGGATGATAATTTTCAATAAATGCTTCTAATTCTTCCTTCTTATCCGAACTGCCAATCGGACAAAATAATTGCCCTACTTTTTCATGTAAGTTCATAGATACAAGGGTTTCCTCTACCCACTGGATATCTTTATCGTTTAGAAGAAACGGGGTGTTTTTTAAGTGTGCTAGCTTGTCGTTAACATTTACTTTAATCATGATCTCAACTCCTAATCTCGTTAACTTCTATTAATTTGTCTATATTTAGAGTGGATAGGTCTTTCAACTTCAAATGCGCGTTAACACAAGAGGCTGCTGTGCCTACTCCTACTGCAATCATTCCAGCTGCAATTGCAGCATCAATTCCTGCCTGCGCATCTTCAATCACAACACATTCCTCTGGTGTAACCCCAAGTTTCTTAGCAGCAAGTAAGAAAACCTCGGGATCAGGCTTACTATTCGTAATGCTATTTCCATCAGCGACTTTATCAAAACTAGAAGCTAACCCGATTTGTTCTAAGATAAAGGGAGTATTTTTACTGGAAGAACCGATTGCAATCTTTATATCTCTTGCTTTTAAACTCAATAATAGATTGATAACCCCTGGTAAAATGTCATTGGGTGACAACTTGTTAAGCAGTTCACAATAGATGTCATTTTTTCGCTGAGCAAGAAGCTCCTTGTCAGTATCATAGTAACTTTTTTCAGAAAGGCTCAAAATAATATTGAGGCTTTCCATTCTGCTTACCCCTCGAAGGCGTTCATTTATTTCTCTATCAAAATATATTTTTTCCTGATCGCTAATTTGTTTCCATGCTTGATAATGAAATTCATCCGTCGATACAATTACCCCATCCAAATCAAATATTACTGCTGAAATTTTCATAGTTCCCATCCTTACTAATCAAGTAATCTGTAAGCGTTTCCTATTACAATTATAATGATATAGGAGATTACCCCTGCCTGCTTTCCCCTTTTTGACTGAAAACACACCGATATTTGTTCTATTTATTATTTTTATTTATGCCCAAATAGGAAAAGACACCAAAAAGAGCACCACAAGTTGGTACTCTCTTTCTTGTAATAAATTAAATAGTATATTCAAACCAATCAAAATAGGCAGGTGTACTTGTATTTCGACCATTTCCAGTCGCGTAAAGTCCAAAGTAAACTCCCGTAAACCCACCCGCCACTTCCGTGGATAACAGAAAACATTCACCTGAGCCTAAGACAGTAGACTCGCCACCTGGCTGTTGAAAGGTAAATGTATAATTCTTTGCATCGGCATGAACACTGAAAATAATACCTTCTTGTCCATACTCATGCTCAGACTCCACCTTCCAAAGCGCGCCAATTCTTCGTCTGACATAAACCTTTTTGACACCTTCTCGAATACCTAAAGCTATTTCATAATGAAATCTCTCATTCATGAAGACAGTCAAACCTGCTTCTTCCCCCTCGTGTGTCGGAGAAAACTCTAGTAATGTTGATACGTTACAGTCAAAATGCTGTTGCCTTCGACCTACGAATGCAGGTGAATCCACGTCGCTTAAACTAATTGCAGAGCCATATAATGTAAGCCAACCTGGTCTGTCAGCTAAAGACCAGCTTCCTTCAGCGGGATTACGTAAAAAATTCCACGAGAAATCCAAGGTCTCAGAGTTAAAGTTATCTATACTTCTCCAATTTTCACTTTCTTCTATCTTAAGTGTTCCACTATCCATTTCTAATTCAACTTGGGTACTAAGTACTGGCCAGCCCTCCTCATTCCAATCAACAGGTGCCAAGAACGTTTCTCTGCCAAGATGATGATGTTTTCCACTAAACGGAACAGGTGCCGGACGGAATCCTAAAAATACAGTCCACCAGCTGCCATCTATATATTGAATTAAGTCAGCATGTCCGGTAGCTTGAATCGGGCTCGCACTGCTGCGATGAGTAAGTATTGGGTTATTCGGGTGACACTCAAATGGACCAAATGCATGTTTACTCCTAGCCATTGTCACCATATGTCCGTATTCTGTTCCACCTTCTGCAATCATTAAGTAATAAAGGCCGTTGATTTTGTAAAGATGCGGTCCTTCAGGAAACGCCCCACCCGAGCCTTTCCAAATTAGCATACGTTCAGTACGAAGCTCCCCTGTTTCAACATTTATTTCAGCCTGATAAATCCCCATTGGTTCTCCGTTAAATATGTTTTGTGTTCCGGTTAAATACACTTTTCCATCATCATCAAACAAAAGTGAAGGATCGATGCCTGGCCAATCCAGCCAAATTGGTTCTGACCATGGACCTTCTGGATGATCGGCATACACGATGAAGTTTTTTCCAATTGTTAGATTGGTAGTAACCATATAAAACCGACCGTTATTGTATCTAATCGTAGGGGCAAAGATTCCCATCGAACTTTTTGCACGGTGTAAACCTAATTGGCTTTCGCGTGTTAAGCAATGACCGATTTGTTTCCAATTTACCAGATCCTTAGAATGAAAAATTGGGACTCCTGGGAAGTATTCAAAAGAACTAGTTACTAAATAAAAATCTTCACCTACGCTGCAAATACTTGGATCGGGATGAAAGCCACTAATAACAGGATTTTTATATTTCATTGTAGTAAACCCCTTCTAAAATAACAGCATTGTTTTTTGAAATTTCACCTAGTACTCTGCCACTCTCTTTTACTAATCTTTCTTGTGTATCCCGGTTAACACCAATAATCCCAAATTTCGGACCATATCCAAACGTCCATTCATAATTATCAAAGGTGGACCAATAGAGGTATCCCAAAACTTGAATTCCCTCCTCAATGCAGGAATATACTCCTTTAAGGCCTCGTTGGATGAATTCAACCCGACGGCTATCCTCATTTGTTGCTATTCCGTGCTCCGTTACCAATACTGGAATGTTCAGTTCTTTAGCAACATTTCGAATGGTTCCAGCCAGGGCTTCAGGGTAATATTCATATCCCATCCCTGTGACTTCAGTTCCTTCAGGCAACGGAACTTGTCCTTCTGGACCGTATATTTCTCGGGTATAGTTTTGAACACCAATAAAATCGTCGTCTTTTATCACAGATTTGAATTGTCCAAAGTAATCATGCCAAACTTTTGCAGCCAGCTCCTCCCCGCCTTCAATGTTTTGGATTTCAGGCAATGCCAGGGATAGTCCTACCTTGGTAGCTGGGTTAATTTTCTTCATAACCTCTCGAGCTTTCACATGTGCACCTTTCACAATTTCTAAAGATGCTTCATCTGAAGCCATATGGAAAGTAAAATATTGATCAATTGTGGTTCCGCATTTCTGTGCCGCAGATTCACGCCATCCCGGTGCTGTCCATGACTTGGCATCCATCCCTACTGGCGGCATGAAATTCATATTGATAAATAGTTCTTTCAACATAACCGGTAAATTGACTTCATTCATCGTCAACACATAAGGAATATCCTTTCCTAGCTCCTTAAACACAACATCACAATAGTTTGCAAAAAGGTCAGCAGTCAACGGATTTTTCCAGCCGCCTATCGTCATTAGCCATTGAGGAGAGGTAAAATGCATCATCGTAACTACAGGGATGATGTTGTTGTCATAGCATACTTTAATAACATCACGATAATGGTTAATTTCCTCTTGGGAAAATACACCCTGCTCCGGCTCAATTCGTGACCACTCTATAGAAAAACGATAGCTTTTTAGACCTAAACTTGCCATTAGTTCTATATCCTGTTTGTAAAGGTGATAGTGGTCAACAGCGTTACCAGAATAATCTTTATAAGGTGATCCTTCTGAATACTCTTCCACCCACATATCCGATTTATTATTGTTACCTTCTACCTGGTAAGCAGAAGTCGCTGTACCCCAAAGGAAGTTTTCTGGAAAAACATATTTCATTGTAAATTACCTCCTACTAAGCTTCTTTTATTTACTTATATTTAAATAGTAGCGAACGCTTCCTCAAGAGATAATGTTAAAATGCAATATCTTAATTGCTCGAATCATAGTTTTTACTTTTTGAATTATTTCTTGGCAGTTTACACTTTTATTAACTTGAATTATGCTTTCTTATATCCAGAAATAAAAATCCATTACTCAAATAACAGGGAGCATATATGCAACGAATAGAAATTGAAAATTATTTGGACTCATTGAAGTTTGGGATTGATGAAGAAAAGGTTTTGAAGGAGTATAAACCAACGTACAAAGAGATAGATGGTGAACAAGTTTATCTTTTTTATAAAGGATTTGATATAACCGATTTACCCATTGAAGAGAACGTATCTATTTCACAGCAGCCTCATGATACAGATATTCCTCTTCATATGCATGACTATATTGAAATGATGTTTGTCTATAGGGGCACCTGTACAGTGAAAGTTAAGGGAAAGACGATTGATCTAAAAAAAGGAGAACTCATATTACTTAACAAAAAAACACCGCATAGTGTTGGTGCAACTAACCAGCAGGATATTGTTATAAATATGATTCTGAAACAGGATTATCTCTCTCCTAGCTTCCTAAGCCGATTTTCCCAAAAAAGCATTATCTCTGAATTCATGATTGAATCGCTGCTGAGCAATCGCAGGCAAAATCACTTCCTTATATTCAGACCAGGTGAACACACGAATGTGATAGAGATCATGGAGAATATTATGTGTGAATTTTTTGAACGGGACTTCTGTTCTGGAGAAATTATTGACTCTTATTTGATTGTTTTATTCTCCACACTCATACGATATAAAAACAATCTGACAAGTCAAGAACCACTTAATCAAAATGACGATACAACGTTAGTAGATTTTTTGAGATACATCGAAGAGAATTATAAGAACTGTTCCTTGGTTAAAATGGGACAGACCTTTGGCTTCAATCCAAGTTATTTGTCCACTTTGCTAAAAAAAGGTACAGGAAAATCTTTCAAAGAACTTCTACAAATCCAACGGCTAAACCAAGCAGCTTTGTTTCTTTCCAATTCCGGTTTGCCTATTCCTGAGATTGCCGAGGAAGTAGGTTATTCCAGTGTTACTTTCTTTTATAAAAAGTTTAAGGAATTGTATCATGACACCCCATATAACTACAGGGAAAAGAACACAATTTTAAGGAATAAATAAACAAAACAAGCTTGAAATTTCAAGCTTGTTTATTGTAGAAAGGCTTCTTGTTTCGAAACCCGTATCATTTCACTAGGGAAGTATTTATTAAAATACTTTTCTACCATGACATGTAAATCTTTTCGATACCACTTCGATAAATCATGTTCCTTAAATAACATGGGCATTCCTAACCGCCCGGAACGCTTCCCCTCTGCACCATCCCCAATGGTTAACGTATCAATCCAAATGTGATCGACAATTCCGTCCAACACTTTTGGAAAATCAGGAGTAAATGGCAATACTGGTGAGATTGAAGCTTGTGTGGTTATTCCTGCATCATGAATCTCTTTCAAAGCCTTTAACCGTAAGTTAATTCCTGGAGCAAAAGGAGCAAAAATTTGTTTTATATCTTCCCTGTCTGTTTCGACTGTCATCGATACAAGGACTTTACATTTTTCTTTAAGTACTACTAACAAATCAAGATCTTTTGTAATGAGTGGGGATCGTGTTTGAATCCAAAGAGAATCAGGTGGATCTTCTATCATAGCTTCTAATATCCCTCGGACAAGGTTTGCTTTCCGTTCAATAGGCTGGTAAGGATCGGTTGCAGATGACATAAATATATGTGCTGGCTTGTTTTTCTTGCGAAGCCTTATGATTTCATTGCGGTAATTTTCCGCTGCGTTGGTTTTTATGTCTAACCATTCTCCCCAGGGGATTTCTTTGAATCTTTGAATCGGCATTTCTCTGACATAGCAGTACCTGCAAGAAAAAGCACAACCACTATATGGATTCAATGAATGTGTAAACCCAACATCTAAATAACCTTTTGCTTCGGTTAGGATTTTCTTAGCCAGAATTTCTTTTATTTCAATCCCCATTTCTTGCGCTCCTTCCTTGGAAGTAAACTGCTCATTCTTCACTTCTTGACATTATTCATATTATATCAATAAAAATAGACCAACAAATAGTATTACAAATTTGTTGGTCATAACGTTACCGTTTTCTATTAAGTTTTATGAACTCTATTGCTTAGACAGCCTGTTTACTAATTGGTCCGTGGTTGACTTCTTTTTCTGATCCCATCTCTGGAATTGGAAGGACAAAAACAGCTGAAAGAACTGAGAATGCTGCTAGTACTAAGAAAAAGAACGTATACCCATCTCCACCAAATAAGCTTACCCCAAGTGCGATTAAGGCTGGTGCTGCAAAGTTTACTAGAGTTGATGCTAGATTTGTTGTTGTATTCATAATCGAGATATCTTTTGCAGCATTTTCTTTTGAAGGGAGAATACGGTTTACAAGAGCATTGTCTACTGCATTGTACATACCAAAACCAAAATTGAAAATAAAGTTACCAACGATTACCCACGTTACGTTAGGAGCAAAGGCAAATACAATTAAACAGATTCCTGTAAGAAGCGCTGCACCGAAAACAAAAGGCTTTTGTTTCTTAATCTTATCTGATAGAAAGCCGCCAAGGATTCCGGCACCAACCATCATCATTATTGTCGGAGCCATAAGACCCATAATTTTAAAAATTTCGGCTTCTCCTAAATGAAATCTCGCGATATAGAAAAGGGTTAACATATTCATACCTGCATTTGTAAAATAAATAAATAATTTCGTTAATAACGCCCAAGTATAGGATGGATACTTTTTAAAACTAGGATAGAAACCACTAAGTACAAACGACTTTTTCTCACTTTTTGCTGCTACTGGAACATAATTATCTTTAATAAGAAGTGCCGCTAACGCTCCACCAATCAATTGGACAATAATCATCGTAATCATTTTCTCTTGAAGAGTAGAATCAGCAAAGACTCCCATAAGCATTTGACCGGTCATTACGAATGCAGGTCCTGCTGCACCAAGCAGACCCGAAACTCGACCAAACTTTTCCTGTTCAATTTGTTCTGGGACAATCGCATAGCATGAAAGTGAAACCATACCATAAAAGAAATTTACTAGACATAAGCTAATGATAAACATTGGGATTGATGAAGCGGTGGAAAGAGCAAACATCGATAAAGCTCCTCCGATACTGCCTGCAATAATCCAAAACCGCCTTCTACCCATCTTGACACGGGTTTTATCTGCAATCACACCACTAAATAATCCAAAAAATACTATCATAATACCGGTAACTCCAGAGGCTGTAGCAAATGCCGTGGTCGCCTTTTCTGGTCCAACAATGTTGATAACAATAAAGGTAGAAAGTCCAAATCCGAGTAATACTAAAGGCGCTATCGAGGTACCAACCCCAAGCATTGCTGCGATTAATAATCTTACAAACGGTGTTTTTTTCAATACAGTGTTCTCCATTTTTTTACCTCCCTTTAATATAAAACGTTTACTTCATATCTGGTAAGGTTCTTCTGATTTAACACCAATAATCCTTACCACTGGAAACGCTTCCTTATATTCTTCATTATAGAGAGATGAAAACCTTTTCACTATCCGTTATTTGTTCAAAGCAGGTCCTTAAATTGTCTTTTCAGTATTTCATGGTTCTTTTTTCCTAACTGATAGCAACAAAATAAGGCAGGTTTTATACCTGCCTAAAGTGTCCTTAGTGGACGGATTTCATAAAACTGGACCTCATGGGGTTGAAGGTTTGTATTCAAGATAAAATCATTCTCAATCCTTACTTCGCTGACATGCTGTTTAGGTATACTAGAGGATTTTAAATAGTTTGTGTCTTCATGACTAAGTGATTCTGGAGCGCCCATTTCTACCCACTTATCAAATGCACTGCCGTTTTCGCGGTTTAATACATGCTGTTTAATTTTATAATTTCCTTTTTCCAACCCGCTCAGAATCAGTTTCAACTGGATTTCATCACGGTCAAGGAATACATTATACCGATTCTTGCTATCAATATTCGCATGCTGATTCATACAATAAAGCATGTCATAATGACAATAATGATAGAGAATCATTTGATATCCCTTCGGACTTTTTGTCATAAAATAGCCTTCGCCAGCTGCAATCATCTGATCTCCTAATTTCCCTAGGAATTCATAGGCATAATAGGCTGGTTTAGGGATACTTTTATTTGTTATTAAACCAAGACCACCATGAAAAGTGGATACTGCAGCCCTTTGTTCTTCAATTAAATCAGAGACAGTCCAATATCCAAAACTGCCAATTGAGTCCATATTTTCAAGCAGGTTTTTAACAACAAATGCCGCTTTAAAGCTAGTGTCATTTGTTAAATCACGGTGAAAGGCTGTAGAATTCCATTCAGTTAAGTGAAGCTCAACAGTATCCATTTTCTTTTCTGCAAGGATTTGTTTAATTTTTATTATTTTGTTTTTCAAAAAGTCTTCATCCCTGGAGATATAACCAAATTCAAATGAACCTTCATCTAATAACTTCTTTTTCTTATTGATATCAAGCTCATCATGCATATAACAATGGAATGAAATGAAATCCGGTACACAGTTTTCATTCATACAAAAATCAAGAAATTGCTGCAGCCAGTCACTATTGTTGATTGATACGATACTCGGGCCGCCTACCTTATAAGCAGGATTAAGAGTTTTTATCGTTTGATAGGTATTTTTATATAGGTGGCAATATTCCTCAAATGACCCTCTCCAGAACACAAAGAAATCCGGTTCATTCCAAAACTCAAAATACCATTGCTGAACTTCGTCTATCCCATACCTATCCTCATAATGAATAATAAAGTTTCTTACAAGCAGATTCCATTTCTCAATATCCTTTGGTTTGCTGATAATGCTTTTTTTATAAAAGACTGTTTGATCCTGGTTTTCCGCTAATTCTCCCGGCATATAGCCGAGCTCCACAAACGGTTTAACATCAATACTTTGTAAAAAATCAAACAGTTTGTCTGTATAAAGGAAATTAAGCTCTGGCTCACCTAGCTCATTTTCTCCATATATCATCATTTCATCATCAAATAATCCATGAAAGCGAAGATATTGAAAGTTTGTCGCCTTTTTCACTAGCTTTAGCTGATCTTGTACATCAGTGTAGAGACATTCTTTCGCTTTTCCAACCGTCATTAGTTTTTTCCAAAGATGTTGGAGTTTCGTTTTCTGGTTGTTACTTACATCAATGGAATATTGTTTTTTGGTGACCGATTTACTTTCTATTTCTATTGTTTTATCCCCCGAAGGTAAATAGGAAAATAGTTTTGAGAATGCCTGACTTTTGTCTATCTCAACATAGTTAGCCAGCGTTACTTTATTACTATCACTTTTCCTTGGTTCCATTTCAACTGCGCGTCTATATTCACTTGGAGTTTGATGGTAGAATTCCTTAAATGCTCTGTTAAAAGCTTTTACACTCGCAAATCCATTATCAAGAGCTATTTGGGTCAGTGGTATATCGGTAAACACAATATCTTTTACGGCGTGATCTAGCCGAATACTATCAACATATTTGGAAAAAGGCATTCCTAAATGTTTCTGGATAAACTTCGATAAGTAATGGACGGATAAGAACTCATTTTGCGATAATTCATTTAAGGTAATGGGCTGCCTAAAATTTTCTTTCACGTAAGATGTAATTCTCAATAAACGTTCAATATGTTTTTGGCTTGAGATTTTATTTTCCCTTTCTTGCTCATCTTTAAAGTTCTTGATTAACAAGTAGATTAATTGAAAATAAAGTGATTTGATTTGAAGCTCGTACCCCTCTGCTTCTTTATTTACCACCCACATCATTTGTGCCAGAAGCGCACGTAGTTCGTTGAACTCCTCTTGGTGGTTGTCATCATATAAGAACGATTTACAAGAAAAAGTATAGGAATCCAGATTCTTACTATTTTCCTTCAGTTCTGGAATTGGCACCTGAATCGCCAGTAATAAATTTTCCTCCTGATGCTGAATCGAATGGATATCATTAGCATTGATAAGAAAAAGATCTTTTTCATTCAATTCAAAACGCTTATCATTAACCGAAACATTTACTTTTCCTTTTAAAACAAAAATAATTTCAATACTGTCATGCCAATGGTTTGTTACATAATCGACACTATGCAAGAAAATATGTATAGGTAGTTCTTTATTCATTTCAATTATTTCATATGTAAAATTCATACCAATCACCTAATTTATTCAGCTTTTATAACAGTATAACTTAATTAAAAATAGCGACAAGGCTTAAACCAACTGTCGCTGTTATTATTTAACTAAAAACCCTTAGTTGCCTAAGAATATTTTATATTAAGGAATCATTGATTAATTTTATCCTTACTGCATTTTATTATCCTAAAGTGTAAAGGCAGGATGTAACTATACACCAGGAAGAAAATAGGTATGCTAAACAAATGGTTCCAATTAGTAAGTTTCATATACCCTACTTTTTCCACTGACCATTCAATAAGAAAAGATATAACCGTAAATATAATAACCAAAATCCATTTATTGGATTTTTTTAGATAATTTAAATAAATCACTGAAAGAGAAGAAGGAAGAAAGTTGTAAGTTATAAATTCACCAATGCCTACAATTTTAGGATTACCAAAGTCAACTAAATCTAAATATTTGGCAAAAATGCTATCTGACACCCAAGTTAGAAACCCAATAACACCCATTGTAATATAAAGCTCTCTCCAGCTTATTTCCTTCTTAGGCATGAGAAGAGCATACAAAAATAATATTAATCCCAATGATACTGGCAACCAAAGTCCTTTTGCACTTAAATCCAAATTATTAAGTATCGACTGCATACATAGACCCCTAACACACTTTTTATTAATATCGTTTCCAAGTTACCGTATTATACTAATAAAAAATTTGTCTAGTACCATAACAAAAAAGACCTATGTACTATAAATACTTATTATTTCTAATTTGCTAATGTTAGTTTAATGTTCTTTTCCTCTAACTGTTTTTTTGTTTCTTCATCTATATTTGAATCAGTAATAATGCAGTTAATCTTTGTTATAGGAGCAATTTGTGAAAAGGCTCGTGTTCCAAATTTACTTGAATCAACCATTAGTATGGTTTCATCAGCAATGTCCATCATTTGCTTCTTCAACAGTGCTTGTAGTTCATTAAAATCACTTAATCCTTTTTCAAGGTGTACGCCTTTGCAAGAGATAAATGCTTTGTTGACGTGGTACATTCCGAGCGACCGTTCAGCAAGTGGACCTACATATGATAGAGATTGTGTCAATAACGTTCCACCTGTGGAAATCACTTTGATTTGTTCCTTTTTGCTCAGTTCAATCGCTACTTTAATGGAGTTCGTTAGTACAGTTAGTGGCATGTCCTCTAATTCCTTTGCCACATACCATGCCGTTGTACTTGCGTCCAAAACAATTTGGTCCCCCGCCTCAATGGAACGTACTGCCTCAACCGCAATCGCTTTCTTCTCTGCCGCGCTGGTAATTTCCCTTTCTATATACGAGGTTTCACCTTGATCCTTTTCAATACTTACTGCACCGCCATGACTTCGCATTAATAGATTTTCTTTTTCAAGCTTTTCAAGATCCCTGCGAATTGTTTCTTCCGTAACAGAGAAAATTTTGCTCAGTTCCGTAACCCTTACACTTAGACGTTCATTCACTAAATCAACAATTTTTCTTTGCCTTTCTGCAACTAGCATGTCCTTCACCCTTCCGAGCAATTTTTATTTATATTGTTTTATTCTTTATTTATGTTTGTTTTCATTTATTACTATAACATAATGTTTGAAAAACAAAAATAAGTTATAAAAATAAAAAGCATATATTAGTTACTTTTTGCAAAATATAACTTTGTTGGAAGTTAAATGAAAGGAGTATTTTTATGCAGAATAATCAACCACCGATTCCACTCCCACCGAGGGCTATTACGACAAAGGATGTGCTTTACATAAAGGACGCCTTATCATGGGAGCTTTTAGCATTTAAGAAATTTCATTTTATGGCTAATCAGATCCAAAACCCTCAATTAAAGGATGCACTGACTAAGGCAGGTCAAATGCACCAAAATCATTATCAACGATTACTAACTCACCTTCAGGTGGATAACAATACTGTATTAGCCAATCTTCCAAATACACAGCAGATGCAGCAGCAGTAACAATTATTAAGGAACGGAGGAAGATTAATGTCAAATCAGCAAAGTCAAAACAGTAACCAAATTGCGAACCCTCAGACCGGAGAATTGCCTAAAGTTAAAACTCCAGACATGAACGATCGAGATTTTGTTAATGACGCACTTAGTACATGTAAGTATTTAACAGACAGCCTCAATATTGCCGTTAGAGAAGCAAGTCACGAGCAGCTTCATTCTGATTTCTTGCAAATTCTGACTGAAACACATCAAAGCTGCCGGGAACTTTATAACCTCATGTTCCAACATGGATGGTACAAATTAGAGGCAGAAGAACAGCAAAAATTGGATCAAGCTTATCAACAATTCAATAACTATTCATCGCAATTTCCATATTAAAGTCAGCCTTTGGGGGTCATGCGATTTTGAAAAAGGACGAAAGAGTTAAAGTAACAAGGCTTATGAAGTCAAATAAAATAAATAAGGCTGCAGAAAGCCTTAATAGAACTGAAAATGACAATATAAAAGACTATGATAGAGCCTGGGAAGATGACCGTCTGTAAAAATAAACTGTGTTAAATTTGTCTGTTGATTTGTGCTCCACTAAGGAAAGCTTCTTTGAATAATCACCGCAGGGACAGGAGATCTTTGACTGTCACGAGGCACTTCGCTTTCCGCGGGCGGTCCGGGGAGCCTCCTCGGCGCTTTAGCGCCTGTGGGGTCTCCCCAGCCCCGTCCTCCCGCAGGAGTCTTCGTGCCTTCCGCACAAATCAACAGAGTGCCAATATCAAAATTTCAGCCTTAACACAGCCAAAAATAAAAAAACAGATCCTATTTGAACTGCCCCACTTGTTAGAATACATACTAACATAAGGGTACAGTGCAATAGGGTCTGTTTTTTACATGATTTGATTAGAGCTTTAATAGGACCTCTTTATCATTAAGCTTTTTTAACTCTTCAATAATTGCTTTCACTTTATCACTGGTAAGGTTAGTCTCCTGTAATTCCACCAATTCTTTTAAACTTCTTGCTTTAGTTGAAAAAATACGAGGTGGTTTGGTTATTCCTGGGGAAGCCTTTTCTAAAATTGCCACCGCCTCTGGATAGTCTAGGAAATCGATTAGTTTCGTTCCCTCCGTAAACACTGGTTTCAACCCACGTTCATTATGGTACTTAAAGTGATAGGAACCGGATCCTACTGTTAGTCGTACACCCTCTTTGGATTCCGAATAGGCAGGAATGTTTCCAGAAATCAACGGTTGATTACCTTCACGAACCTCAGAAAGACGAGCATTTGGTAAAAGGATTTCTGCAGTGGTATTCGCAGGAATCTCCACTTCAATTTCAACCTCATCTTGTGTAAGGTGCCATGAGGAACGAATCTTCCCGTACATCGATTCATAAGATGCTTTTGCATGAGTAAACGAAATCCCTGCAAATTTCGGTTCAATTTTAATTCTCTTATACGCTGGACTAGCTGCGTCCATATCCAACCCGGCTACGACTTTGTACATCCAATTTCCGATTGACCCATATGCATAGTGATTTAAGGAGTTCATCTGGTCGCTCCAGAACGAACCGTCTGGCTTAATGCTATCCCAATGTTCCCAAACGGTTGTGGCACCTTTTTTAATTTGGTACAGCCATGATGGGTAATCTTCCTTCATTAATAATTTAACGGCTGTTTCATGATATCCGCCTTTTGATAGAGCAAAACAGATATATGGTGTACCAACAAACCCAGTATTCAAATGATAATCGTTTTGAATAATCAACTCATTTAACTCATGAGCTGTCCGTTCTTTCGCCTTTCCTTCGACCATATCAAACATTAAAGTAATTATATGGGCAGTTTGGGTCGGGGACACCAATCTTCCTGATGGTGAAACAAATTCATGGTTAAATTGATCAATAATATTATTCAAAAGATCACTATATACTTGAACCTCATCGAATTTCCCAAGGACCTCTGCAGCATCTCTAAGAATTCTCGTAGAATATGCATAAAAGACTGTAGCAATAAGATCTTTAGGCGTAGCACCAACAAAACTATTTTCTTTAGCGTCAAGGGCTAGCCAATCGCCAAAGTGAAAGCCTGTGTTCCAAAGATATTCATTTTTACCCTGGCGTCGAATATATTCTACCCATGCTTTCATGCTGTCATATTGTTCTAAGAGTAATCGCTTATCACCGTATGTCTGGTAAACTGTCCAGGGAATAATCGTTGCCGCATCTCCCCATGCAGCAGAGCCAACTCCCCCTTCAACATTAGGAATAACAAATGGAACATTTCCGTCTGGAAGTTGATCAGCTTTTAAATCTCTAAGCCATTTTGTAAAAAATGATCCTCCATGATAATTAAATAGTGCTGTTTGAATAAAGACCTGTGCATCAGCAGTCCACCCCAGCCTTTCGCTTCGCTGAGGGCAATCTGTCGGCACATCAAGGAAGTTCCCTCGCTGTCCCCACACAATATTTTGATGAAGTCGATTGACCAATGGATTTGAGCATTCAAATTCACCTGCTGGCTCCATGTCAGAATGGACCACTTCTCCCACAAAGTTTTCAAGCGGTAGACCTTTTTCCTGTCCAGGATAGCCTTCGACCTTTACATAACGGAAACCCTGGAAGGTGAAATGCGGAGCAAAGTTTTCCGCCCCCGAACCTTTTGTGATATATTCTACCTTCTGCTTCGCAAATTTAAGATTTCCAAAGTAAATATTGCCGTCCTTATCCAGCACTTCGGCATGTTTTAAAACAATTCGAGTTCCTTTTGGAGCGCTCACTTTAAATCGAATTCGACCAACCATATTTTGACCCATGTCAATAACTGTATCTCCTGATGGTGTTACAAAAGAATCTATTGGTTTTAATACTTCTGTTACACGGGTTGGAACATTTTCCTGTGCAACTAATTGAGTAATGGGCATTTCTTGAATAATTGTATCTGCCCAATCCACATCATTATAATCTGTTTGGCTCCAGCCTTCTTGCTCAAGCCTTGCATCATATGTTTCACCATGATAAATTTCCGAAAATAATATCGGTCCTGTTGAAGCTTTCCAAGTCGTGTCCGTTACAATTACATCTTCTGTACCATCGTTGTAGGTAACATGGATTTGGAAGAAAGCAGCCCGTCTGTCTCCATAGATATTGCGATTATTTTCCCTGACAAGGTTTCCTTTATACCAACCATCCGCCAACATAATGCCTATTGCATTGGAACCATCTTGAAGCTGAGCCGTTACATCATACGTTTGATACTGAAGGCGTTTATGATAACTAGTCCACCCTGGTGCGAGAAGTTCATCGCTGACACGATCTCCGTTTAAAAATAATTCATATAAACCAACACCTGTACCATAAATACGTGCAGAAGAAATTCCAGTTTTTAATGTAAATTCCTTCCTTAGAAGAAAGATAGATTCAGTAAGTGGATCAATTTCTTTAGGTTCTGGAGTGATCCATTCTGCTTGCCATTCTTCTGGATCTAGCAATCCTGTTTCCCACCAAGCTGTTTCACTCCAATTGGATTCTCGGTCAAAGTTATCCCAAATCTTTACACGGTAAAAATACCTAGTTCGAGGGTTTAATTCAGGACCGCTATATTCTATATGAATCGATTCATCTGACAGGACAACACCTGTATCCCATAAGATTTCAGTGAAATTCTCCTGATTAGGACTCACTTGAATCTGATAAGCCGTTTGCAGCGTTCCCCGTCGGTCAGACTGAAATTTCCAGCTAATACGTGGTTTTTTTATATCAATTCCTAGTGGGTTTGTTCTATACTCACAAGTTAATGCTCCTACTTTTATATCAATCATTTATAACATTCCTTTCTACAAAAAGGTTGGGGCACTCTATAATAGAATAGAGTGCCTCTCATTTAATAAACAAATTATTATTTAGGCAATTATTTCTTTAGTAGCATCATTATTGGCATTAACCTTTGAATCCATTTCTGGAATTGGAATGACAACAACTGCAGAAAGAATGGAGAACATAGCTAATACTAAGAAAAATAAGGTATATCCATCTCCACCAAACAAGCTTACCCCTAAAGCAATGATACTAGGTGCTGCAAAATTTACTAATGTAGAAGAAAGACTTGTTGTTGTATTCATAATTGAGATATCTTTTGCTGCATTCTCTATCGAAGGTAGAATTCGATTTACAAGAGCATTGTCAACTGCATTATACATTCCAAAACCAAAGTTGAAAATAAAGTTACCAACGATGACCCATGTAATGTTAGTTGAGAAAGCAAAGGCAATTAAACATAGTCCGGTAATAAGTGCTGCACCAATAACAAATGGTTTCTGTTTCTTTACCTTATCTGATAGAAATCCTCCTAGGATACCAGCTCCAACCATTAACATGATTGCCGGTGCAGTAAGTCCCATGATCTTGAATATATCCGCTTCTCCTAAGTGAAATCTTGTTATATAGAAAAGCGTTAACATTCCCATCCCTGCATTAGAGAAGTTAATAAACAACTTTGTTAATAGCGCCCATGTATAAGAAGGATGCTGTTTAAAGCTTGGGTAGAAACCACGAGTGCCCAATGATTTCTTCTCATTCGTTGTAGCAATAGCAAAAGAATTGTCTTTAATAAGGAGTGCAGCTAAGAATCCGCCAATCAATTGGACAATAATGATGGTAATCATTTTCTGTTCAAGGGTAGATTCCGCAAAAGCTCCCATAATCATCTGACCTGACATAACGAATGCAGGTGCAGCTGCACCAATTAAACCTGCTACCCGGCCATACTTTTCTGGTTCTACTTGTTCAGGGACAATCGCATAACATGAAAGTGAAACCATTCCATAAAAGAAATTGACTAAACACATGGTAATAATAAACATCGGGATTGATGAAGCAAACGTAAGGCCAAGCATCGACAGAGCGCCGCCAATACTTCCTGCAATTATCCAAAACCGCCTTCTGCCCATCTTTAATCTCGTCTTATCTGCAATAACCCCACTAAGAAGTCCGAAAATGACGACGGCAATACCAGAGATTCCAGTGGCAGTAGCAAATGCAGCGGTTGCATGTTCTTGTCCCACAATTCTTATGACAATAAATGTAGATAGCCCAAACGATAGTAGAACCAAAGGTGCAATTGATGTTCCAACACCGAGCATAGCTGCCACTATCAATCTTATAAAAGGTGTTTTATTCATTACCGCATTGTTCATTTTTTAACCCCCATTGTTTATCTCTATAATTTAGTTAATAATGTGTTGACTTTTGCTATGCTTCCAAGAAAATTAGCGCTTCCCTTTACTTTTCTTTCCTGTGTGGAGCGATCTACTTCAATCAGACCAAATTTCATTGAATACCCAGATTGCCATTCGAAATTATCAAAAGTCGTCCAGTGGAGATAACCTCGGACGTCTACTCCTTCATCCAAACAAGCTTGTACACCCTCTAAGGCTTTACGAATAAATTCTACCCGTCGCTCGTCGTTTTCTGTTGCTATACCATGCTCTGTAATCATAATAGGAATCGATAAATCTTTAGAGACCTTACGAATTACATTTCCAAGCGCTTCAGGATAGAATTCATAACCCATTAGCGTAAGTTCTGCACCATCTTCTGGTTTCACTTGTCCTTCTGGCCCGTAAACTTCTCTTGTGTAATTTTGGAGTCCGAAGAAATCATCTTCAGCTACCATATCTAAATATTGTCGGAAATAACTGTGCCATTTTTTTTCTGCCCATTCCTCACCGCCAGGGATAGACTGAATATCTGAAAGTGCCATCGATAAGCCGACTTTAGTATTTGGCTGAATCTGCTTAATCGCCTTGCGTGCCTTTCGATGAGTTTCTTTTAAGATATTGATAGAAGTCTCATCAGAAATCATATGGAACGTAAAGTAATTTTCAATGGTAGTTCCGCACAACTTAGCCGCTGACTCTCGCCATTTAGGTGCCTCCCAAGCATCTCTTGCAATCCCAACCGGCGCTATAAAGCCAATCTTAGAAAAAATCTCACGCAACATGACAGGCAGGTTAATTTCATTCATTGTTAGTACGTACGGAATTAAATGGCCGATTTCTTTAAACACAACCTCACAATAACTCGCAAACCTCTCGGGAACCTCAGGGCTCGCCCAACCTCCCAATCTCATTAGCCACTTAGGTGAAGAAAAGTGGTGCATTGCTACGACTGGTGTTAACCCATATTGGTAACAAGTTTCAAGTACTTCCCGATAATGCTCGATGGCGGATCGTGAATAATACCCTGGTTCTGGTTCGATTCTGGACCATTCTATAGAGAATCGATAGGAATTCAATCCCAGGCTGGCCATGAGAGCAATATCTTCCTTATAAAGCCGATAATGATCAATGGTATCCCCTGATTTATCTTTATAAGGTGAACCCTCTGCATGCTCCTCTGCCCAGAAATCGCTGTTAATATTATTCCCTTCAACTTGATATGCTGCTGTTGTTGAACCCCAAAGAAATTCTGGTGGAAATTTATAATCCATTTTTAAACACCCTTTCAATCCTTACTTCTACTCTTTCATTGTAGCAAGCGTTTTCAGATGTTTTAATAGTAAAAACAAAGGAGATTATTGCTCGAATCAAAGATTTATTCTTTAAAATTATCGATCCTTTTGCAAAATAAAAAACCGCCCAGCAGGCAGTTTATAGGAAAGTCCTTTCTCAATTAGCCGGAGAGTGCATGGATTGTGTTTCCCTATATTCTTTTGGTGTTTGGTGAAAGATATCATTAAACTTTTTATAAAAAAAAGACACACTTGAATATCCAACTTCATCTGCAATATCGGGGATTGGCAAGTCAGAGTTTGATAGATAAAGAGCAGCTTTATTCAACCGTTGTATTTGGAGGAGATCCTTGAACGACTTCCCGGTCGCTTTTTTTAGAACAGCCGATATATAGTTTGGGTGATACTTATAATGGTCCGCTATGTCTGTTAAACTGCATTCTTTATAATGGTCTTCAATATACTTTAAAAAATCAAGAACAATTGCATCCTTCTGGGTTAAGTCTTTTTCCCGTGTGCTTGCTGTGCTGTTACTCTGGCGTATTAGCTCTGTAAATAGGATAAAAAGATAGCCATTAATCATATCTTTTGAGAAGAAGTCCCTTTCGAAATATTCGCACATAACTTGTTCCATAATTGCATGGACTTTCGACCGTGCATTAACAGGAAAATAGAGATAATTATTTGCTCTTCTGCTGTCGACCAAAGAATCAATCAAAAATTGAGAAATGATACTTTTATTGGTAAATCGGCTAATAAATCCTGATGACAGGTAGTCATGCTTCAGTTTCATTTCTATAATGATATCACTATCAGATGTCTCTTTAACCGTATGAGGGGTGTGTTTATCAATTATTATAACTCCCCCCTCAGTAAGCTTAATTTCGTCGCTTTGCAAAACAACCGTGCATTCTCCCTGATAGACGTAAATGAATTCAATATATTGGTGAGTGTGCATGGGTATATAAGCTGCGGGCACACGCTGAGAAATGAAAATGTTATCTTCAATCGGATTGAATGAAAGGTCTAGAATCATATCAAACAAGTAAACTGGTTGTCCATTAACTAAATTTATTGGTTTAGCATTGTAGACACCCTTTATATGGTTCCAGTCAGGTGCTTCTTTTGTGTTGTTAGTAAGCAGCAAAGACTGTAAATCATCACTATTCATATGAAGCCACCTCTATCTTTAAATCAAGCAAAATATTATGAAAAAATTATTTATAGAATAGTATACCATGTCATTTAGATATATGGTAGCAAACGTTTTCAACCATAATGATATCAAAAACAAACATAAAAGTTGCTCGAATCAAAGATTATAAAGAAAAGACAGACTCTAAGGATATAATCCTTATCTAAGTCTGCCTTTTCAATATTTATAATTTATCGCTTTAATAGAACCTCTTGCTCATAAGCTTTTACTTCTTCTAACCAAGATTCTCTTACTGGAACACCCATTTTTTCACAGTAGTAATCCCAAATTGCACCGAATGGATACGTTTTGAATTCTTCCATTAATGCTAGTCTTTCTGTAAAGTTTCCTTCTTCTTGAAGCTGCTTTAAATATTCATTTGGTACTAACATCGCATAAAGAAGCGCTTTGATCATGTTGCGTGTACCAATTGTCCAAGCAGCCACACGGTTAATACTTGCATCAAAGAAATCTAGTCCGATGATCACACGGTCTAAGGCATCGTTACGAACTATCTCTAAAGCAATTTCTCTTAATTCATCATCAAGAATAACAACATGGTCGCTGTCCCAGCGAACTGGTCTTGAAACGTGCAACGCAAGTTTTTCGCTAAATAAAAGCATAGAAGAAATTTTGTTTGATACTGTTTCTGTTGGATGGTAATGACCAGTGTCTAGCAAGCACAATTTATCGTTTTTCATTGCATAGTTCAAATAAAATTCATGTGAACCAACAACATAAGATTCAGAACCAATACCGAATACTTTACTTTCGACAGCATCTAAGTTGTACTTTTCATCTGTTTCAACTGCAAAAATCTTATCTAATGATTCTTTTAATCTCTTTCTTGGAGTAAGACGGTCACTCGGGATATCTTTATAGCCATCCGGGATCCAAATGTTTGTTAATGCTGGTGTACCAAGCTCTTTTCCAAAATATTCACCAATTTTACGGCTGCCAATACAGTGATTAATCCAGAATTCACGAATTTCTTCGTTTGGATGAGAAAGTGTTAAACCATCATCCGCTTTTGGATGTGAGAATAATGTTGGATTATAATCTAACCCAAGTCCATTTTCCTTTGCCCATTTTACCCAGTTATCAAAATGCTTTGGTTCAAGTTGATCACGTTCTACCACTTCACCATTTGTTTCAGCATAAATAGCATGAAGGTTCACGCGGTGCTTACCAGGGATTAATGATAATGCCTTCTCTAAATCACTTCTTAATTCTTCAGCATTGGTCGCTTTACCAGGATAATTCCCAGTTACATCAATACCACCTGATAATTCGTTTTGGTTTACTTCAAATCCAGCAACATCATCGCCCTGCCAGCAATGAATCGAAATCGGTACGCTTTTTAGCTTTTCTACTACTTCCTCAACGTCTACTCCCCATTTAGCGTATGCTTGTTTCGCAAGTTCAAAATTTTCTTTAATAGTCATGTTTATACTTCCTTCCTTTAATTAGCTGATTACATGCTGAGCTGGTAGATATTTTTTTACTTCAAATGAATCTTTAATAATCGAACGTGCTTCTTTAATATCATTGATTTCCCCAAGAGCCATTAATTGAGCTGCTATGTTACCAATCGCAGTCGCTTCTACAGGTCCAGCAAATACTTCTTTATTTGTTACATCGGCAATCAGCTGGTTAAGCATTTCATTTTGACAGCCGCCGCCGATAACATTTATTTTTGTAAACTGCTTTTCGAAAATCTCTTCTATTTCTGCAACTGCCTCTTGGTAGCTTACTGCAAGACTATCAAACACACATTTTGCTACTTCACCAGGAGTACTAGGTACCTGCTGCCCTGTTTCAATACAATAGTTCATGATTTCTTCAATCATGTTATCAGGCTTTAGGAAACGGTCATCGTTTACATTTACAGTCGCCTTATAGTCTCCTGCTTCTCTTGCTAAATCCACAAGTTGTGCAAAGGAATATTCATCATTGTAGTTTCGCTTTACTTCTTGGATCATCCAAAGACCCATGATATTTTTCAAGAAACGGTATTGGTAATCAATTCCGCCTTCATTGGTAAAATTATAGTCCAATGCCTTGGTTACACAGATTGGAAAATAGTTTTCCACACCAATTAGTGACCATGTACCAGAACTGATATAAATCGATTCATCTTCTTCTGGAACAGCAATAACCGCTGAGCCTGTATCATGTGTGGCTGGAAGAATAACTTGCAGGTCAAAACCAAGCTCTGAAACTAGTTCCTGTGAAAGTGTCCCAAGAATCGTTTTTGGAGTTTTGATTTCTTCAAACATTTCTTTATTAATCCCAAGAACATCTAATATCTGCCCATCCCAGTGTTTCGTGAAGGCATTTACCAGCTGAGTAGAGGTGGCATTGGTGTATTCATTTGCTTTTTTACCAGTAAGTAAATAATTGAAATAGTCAGGAATCATTAAAAATGATTTTGCTTTTTCGAGGATTTCAGGATTATTTTTTTTAATTGAAAATAATTGATAGATAGTATTAAACTTTTGGAACTGAATGCCTGTTTCAAGGTAAAGTCTTTCCTTTGAAAAAAGCTCAAATACCTCTTCCATCATCCCATCAGTCCGTGGATCACGATAAGAAACCGCTTCGGTTAATGGCTGATCATTTTCATCCAGTAACAAGAAATCAACCGCCCAAGTATCAATTCCAATGCTGTCTGGCTTTATGCCCAATTCCTTGCATTTTTTCAGTCCATTTTTGATTTCTTGAAAAAGTTTATCGGCTTCCCAGCAAAAGGAATCCCCTTTTTTCACGATTTTGTTTTCAAAGCGATGAATTTCTTCTAGTTTTAACAGACCACCTTCAAGATAGCCCAATATAAGTCTTCCACTTGATGCACCGATGTCGACGGCTATACTGTATTTTGGCATAAACATCACCTTTCTGTTGGGAACGCTTACTTATATCTCTATATTACTAGAAAAATATGATATTCCTATATCGTGATTCGACTAATTTATTGTCCTTATTTGCAAAAAAAACAGAGATCCTTCAAGTTGAAAGGATCTCCTTCTCTATTTATTCAGAAATGAGTGTAAAAAATTCATTGATTTTCTTCAAATTTTTCGTAGTACTTGGTACACATAACACCTTGTTTTCATCCAATGCCAGCGGTGCCAGTAGTTTAATATCAGAAGTGCTAATTCCATAAACTTTTTCATCAGATGGTACCAATTTTTTGGTTCCCTTGAAATCATTTAATGCCAGCAGCGCGTTCTGCGATGAAATTTCTTCAAATAATTCTTTCTCCACAATCATCAAATCAATAGATCCAAGAGAAATCTCTGCTGCCATTTTTTGTATTCCTGCTCGCGATGCTTCGTCCATGCTTGATGTATTATAGGTTAAATGTTGAACAAAAACTTCTTCATCCGCTTTATCTTGCACAAGCTTGTTGGTTAATTGTTCTTGTAATTGAACGACACCTTCTGGATTCACCCCTTGTCCGATAACGGTCATATTTAAGACAACTTCTTTTTTCCCACCGATACTACTCACAAACGAAATTAAGAGGATGATTGCAACAATTGTCCCAATGATATGAAACTTATAATAGTCCCAGATATAAGCTATTCTTTCTTTTGGACTCATGGGTGCAAGGATTGCTTTGATGTTTTGCTTCATTTATTGTTTCTCCCTTCCATGACTTATTAACGCTTTCAAAATGATAGTTTAATATGATTTTAGTATATAAAATTTTAAAATACCACTACCTTCATCGCGAGCTGTTGATTTTTTCAGAAATTTTATAGCCTTAACTCTATCTTTTTGATATCCTTTTTAAAAGAGTTTATTTAAAAACTGGCTTTAGAGAAGGGGTTCATATGGATATTTCAATCCTTGAAAAACAATTGAAATTAATGAGTGGTTTCGAAAAAAAGTATTCTGGAACGCCGGAACAACCCAAACGTTACTCTCACATTGAGGAAGTACTTACTTTTTCTAAAAACAAAGAAACTGACATCGTACCAGTCGATTATTTTTTTAAACCTGAGCAAAATGTTGTATTTTTAAAACACCCTCGATATATACAATTTACAGAACATAGGCATTCATTTATTGAAATGAATTATGTCTTGTCAGGTACTTCTAAACAGTATATTAATGGTAAAGAGGTCATTCTCAAAAAAGGAGATCTCTGTTTACTAAATACAAATGTCATCCATTCCATTGACAGCGCTTCAGAAGATGATATTATCATCAACATCATGATTCGAACAAGCTATTTCGACTCCGCGCTTCTTCAAAGATTATCGGGAAATGACTTGTTAACTGATTTTTTTGTAAACGCTATCTACAAACAAAAGAAAGAAAGCCAATATATTATATTTTCTGACGGTGAAGGTAATAGACTTAAAGACTTAATCCTCCAAGCGTTGAGTGAATATTATCATCCCCAGCTTTGTTCAAATGAAGCGATCAATTCCTATATGTTATTGATTTTTACTGAGTTGTTAAGAGGATATCATAACACCCCGAAAAAAAGTTCAGAACGAATTTTTAGAAAGGCTGTAATTTCTGACATCCTAGCATACATGGAACATAACTATGAAACCATTACTTTAGAAAAAACAGCTGAGAAATTCCACTTCCATCCGAATCATTTGACAAGACTTTTAAAAAGCAATTTAGGAAAAACATTTATTGAATTGTCCCATCAGCTAAAAATAAAAAATGCCTGTACCCTGCTTGAAAATACTGATTTAATAATTGATCACATTGCGAATAAAGTCGGCTACACCAATATTACTTTTTTCTATAAATCTTTTAAGAAAATTCACGGTATTACTCCCGCTGAATATCGAAAGAAAAAAATGAAAGCTCCACTCTGATAAATAGAGTAGAGCTTATCATTTTATATTTTTACACAATCAAGTAATTTCCATTTCAATTCAAGTTGCCCCGAACCTGCAGTGAATTCCAATCTATTATCCTTCTCATAGAATTGCACATCAGAATATCCCATTTCCTGAACTTGTTTAATAAGTTCTGGAATGTAGTCGATACTTACATTCGACAGAGAAATAACAGCTAATGTATTCGCTGGGACCTTGACTTGTAGAAGGATATTCTTTTCTTCTTGGATTTCCCAATTAACTTTAATTTCACCATACACGGACTCAAATTGGGTTTCTGCATATTTTAGTCTTTGACAATAGTGTGGTTCTACTTTAAATGTTCGGTACCCAGGTTCAATTGGAGTTAAACCGCCGATATGCCGGACCAGCCAATCCCCGATGCAGCCAAATGCATAGTGATTAAAAGAAAAAGAACCAACTGTGCCATCTGGTTTAATTGCCTCCCAAGACTCCCAAATTGTCGTTGCACCGTTGTTCACTTCATAAAGCCAAGACGGGCATGCTGTTTGGAAGAGAAGCTTATAAGCCATGTTCTCATAACCATTTTCACATAAGACATCCATTATATAAGCCACTGATAAAAATCCAGTATCAATTTTAAAATCATTTTTTTCGATTAACTCTACTAATCTATCTATCGCTTTTTTCTTGCGATTGCCCGAAAGAAGGTTAAATGCAAGGGCAATGGTATACACCCCTTGGTAATCTGCTGTAAGTATTCCTGAATCTTTTACATAAGCATGTTCAAAGGCCTCTTTTACCTTTTTATGAAGACCTTTGTAAAACTTAACTTGTTCATGTTTTCCAAGAACCTCGGCAATTTCAGATAATAAACCAGCAGAATAAGCATAAAAGGCAGTTGCAATACAATCCTTTGTTGCTAGAGCTGAGGCAATTGGCCCCTGCGGTTTTTCACCTAGCATAAAACTAGGAATCATCCAGTCGCCAAAATGGAACTTGGTATCCCATAAATAGCGCTCATAGTCATTCTCTCGATTTTCTTTATTTTGTGCTGCGCTTTTTTGCACATAATTCATCCATTTTTCCATAGATGGGTAGCATTGTTCAAGAACTCGTTTATCTCCATTTCTTTGATAAAGCACCCAAGGAACAATAATAATGGCGTCTCCCCATCCAGCTGATGAGATACTACCGGTAAATTTGAGATCATTCCAAATATCCTTTGGTGCAGGGCTGTAATTAAGGACTTCTCCTTCCTCTGTCTGCTCCAATTGTAAATTCCATAGCCATCTTGTCAAAAAGGACTGAACATCCATATTAAATGCAGCAGTAGGTGCAAAAACTTGTAAATCTCCTGTCCAGCCCGCTCTTTCCCGTTGAGGACAATCTGTCGGAATGGAAAGCATGTTGCCTTTTTGGCTCCATTGGATATTTTTCCATAGTTGATTAATTTCGGGATCAGAGGTTTGGAAAGAACCTGTTTGCTTCATATCTGAGCACAATACAATGGCTGAAATATCCTTAGGGAGCAGTTCTGAATTGTAGCCTGAAAGACGAACATAACGGAACCCATGAAAGGTAAAAGTCGGCTCGAAGATTTCTCCTTCTTCGCCGCTAGCCACATAATAATCGGTTTGCTCTTTATTCCTTCCGACTATATTATTAAAAAATTCTCCTTTTTGGTTCAGAACTTCACAATGCTCTATCTTAAGCTCCTGTCCTTTTGAACAGTGTAATTGTAACCGAACACGGCCTGCAATAACTTGACCAAAATCAATTATATAAGCTTGGTGCTTATTCTTCCAAATATCAATAGGTGCCAAGGTTTCAAGTGGTTTTACAAATTCTCCATATTGTGCACGCAAGTTATCCAACTTATAATCGACGACTTCAACAGATGACCATTCATGTGTTAATAATTGGTATCCTGGTCGGTCCCAGCCCGCCTTTTCTATCGTCTTATCCTTCTTTTCTCCAATAAAAATATCACTGAAGACATAGTGACTATCGGAGGATAAAAACGAGCTGTCAGTAGCTAAAACCTGTTTGGATTGATCACTGTAAGTGATTTCCAGTTGAGCAAGCAGCCCTAGCCTATTGCCGAATTGAGCACTTCCCCCAGGAATGCTAATTCTCCCTGCATACCAGCCATCAGCCAGGATTGCGCCTAATACGTTTTCTCCTTGAGTTAGATAAGGTAATACATCATAGGTTTGAAATTGTAAGTAATTTGAATACGATGTAAAATCTGGTGTAAATTCTGCCACTGTGACCCTTTGCCCATTTATTTTTGCATGATAAAGACCATGAGCAGTAATATAAAGTCTAGCTTTTTCAATTTTCTTATCTAGAACCTCGAACGTTTTTCTAACCAATTTTGGCGGATGCAATCTTTCTTCTGGAGAAGGTTGAGTCGATTTCTTCTTATTAATAAACATATCCTCTAATGTTAACTCTGGTTCTTCTGTTACATTCTCCTGTACTGGTTCTATCCATTTTGCAACCCAGTCATCTTCATGAAGAAGCCCCATTTCCCATTGTCCTTCATCACTCCAGCCAGATTCTTCCCCGTTCGAGCACCAAACACGTACCTGCCAGAAATATTCGCTTCTACTTTGTAAGGCGGGACCCTTATACGGGATGTTAATCGGTTCCCTTGAACTTACTTTGGTAGAATCCCAAATCATTTTCTTAATACCAGATGTTTCTTTCTGAAATACGTTTATTTGATAAGCAGTCTGTGTAATCCCTGCCCCCTCACTTATTATTTTCCAGCTAAAGCGCGGGTGCAGGATGTCTGTCCCTATTAAACTCTCTTGATTCTCTATTTTTAAATCTCTTATGCTTATCAAGCTGTTTTCCTCCTCACATTCCCTTTTTTCCTATTTTTGTTCATAAACCATGTTGGTATATACATTTGAATAAAAATGGATATTGCTATAATAATAATCAAGGTAACATTCATAATAGGTCCACCTCTATATGGATAAAATCCACGCAAATAGCGCGGATTTTATCAAGAATACTTACTGAGCAATGGTTACATTAGGATCTGAGTTTCTTTCAACTTCCGGAATTGGTTTAACAGCAACTCCAGCTAGGACCGCGAAAACAGAAAGAACTCCAAAGAAAAGTGGATAACCTCCAGCTGATACAAGCGGGCTTGCAATTGCATTTGTAATTGGCGAACCGATACTATTTGCAACGTTTACAAGACCCATATCTTTTGCCGCATCCTCAGGATGTGGAAGGATTCTTGCCATAAGCGCGATATCAACAGCCAGGAACATCCCGAAACCTAATGAAACGATTGCTCCACATACAAAGGTATATGGGATACTTGGTGCAAAGCTATATCCTAATATACCGATAGCAGTAACTATTGCTGAAAGTAAAACAAATGGTTTTTGACGTCCAATTTTATCTGACAGAATACCTCCGAGTATACTTGATACCGCTAGTAATGGAATCGTTATATTCATACTTAAGGAAACAATACCCGTCAAATCTTCTGGAGCAACATGGAAATGCTCCATAAAATAAACACTCGTATACGAAGCAGAAGCATAAGCTATTGCCATGAAAAATCTTGTTAATACACCATATGTGAAAGAAGGATGTTTTCTCGGACTAGGATAAATACGAGACATTTTTTCACCAAAAGTTAATGAATCAGTGGAGCCAGACTTCTTATATTCCACTTTACTTTCTTTTATTAAAATGCAAGAAATAATGGCGCAGACAACACAAATGATTCCAAGTAATAAAAATTTCTGTTCAATTGTCCAGCTATTCAATAAAAGCATGATGTTAATCCCAATCATAATGCCAAGCGGGCTGACAACACCGATTAGACCAGAGGCTGTACCACGTTTATTTTCTGGTACCTGATCAGGAATAAGGGCATTTAAAGCACAACTTACAAAGTTAAGCATGAAAGAAGCTAATGCCCAAAATAAACAAATCGTCACAAAAGTTTTGGAGGCTCCAACCCCATAAAGTAAAATGGAACCCGTGATTGCCCCAATTAATATCCAAGGACGTCTGCGCCCGAAATTCCATGATGTCCGGTCGCTTATATACCCTGCCAAATATTGTCCAAAAATGGCAGCGGGTGCTCCCATTATTGCGACCAGACTAAAATTTCTTGTTACGTTTTCAGGGTCAAGCATAGCCAATTTGATTGTGAGCAATAACGCCGTTGGAACAATTAAAGCAAGAACTTGACCAAAAGAACCAATACAAATACCTGCTACTAAACGACCAAACGGTGTTTTTATACTATTAGAATTCATTCTTCAACCTTCTTCCTATCTTTATTTGAAAGCGCTTCTAATAAATAGTTTAAAGGAGGTAGTACGAAATAACTATGTCGATATCTCACATAAATCCTATCCATTTCAAACATCAGTTTGAAATATCTGAATATTTTTTCTGGAAAAATGAGATGAAAAAAGGGACCAAATTGATTCCCTAACTGTTTAAAATACCTCATCTAAAGCAAAGATTATGAATTTCCAGATCGTTTACACTAGTAAAGTGTAATTTAACTTCATGCCTACCCGCAGCACCTTTGAAAGAAGAAGTGATAATATTCCCATTTTCTAGAATAATATTTCCTGAAGCTTCCTTTTGATCATCTAGAAGAATATTAACTTCACCACTACCAGTAAAAATAAGCCTGTCCATCTTCATCAATAAAGACGGCCGGATCGATTCCTCCGCATGGTAATTGAATTGGAGAATCAAAGGGTCCTTCAGGCTTATCTGCAACCGCGACCCCTTCACTGGATTCGGCCATACAAAAATACAAATAGTATTTGCCATTTTTATAGGTTGCATCTGGTGCAAACAACATATCATCAGGGAATTTAGGAATCTCTAACTTTCCATCCTTGGTATCTTTTTCAATCATTTTCTTCAAAAATGGAGTTGGTTTAGACCAATCAATGCTACCGGGATATTTTGGTGCATTCTTATCATTTACCCATTTTACTTTACTCGAATCAAACGATATTCCATGGTCTACCCAATCGACCACACTCCTTAGTAAGAAAGCGATTTACTTTCAGTATAAAGGAGCGAGAACTACGATACTATGACGATATATTGCACAAATCCTATCCATTTCAAACAAGAATAAACGCCTGAATTCAATTCAGGCGCAATAATTAATTTCCTATTAATCGTTTAATCTAAAAAGCTCGTAAACTTCTGTATCTAGTTTTTTTGCTAGTTCTTGGTTGTAAGTCTTTTCATATGCCGGTTCCACGGTAACCTTGCCTCCATAAAACATAACATTCTCTACAGCTTCTACCTCAATGGTTACGACACATAGTTTCATTGTCCGTTCAAATATCTGTGAGACAGTTGCAGTACCTCGTACTTCATAGCAGCTCCCCGCGCCAATTATTCCTACAAGAACATTTGGATTGCTGCGAATGTTATCGATGCTTGAGGCTTTATGGCCTAAGGCAATTTTTATCTGAGTACCGTTAGGTTTGGCATACACCCACGATACAACACTTAATTGAGGTAATTTTGTTTCAGCGTCTAAAGTGACCAATGAAACCATTTTTTCTCCCTGTAAAGAAGAAACTAGTTCTGTGCTCAAACAATCTAACGTTTTGGTCATTGTCATCACCCTTTCTTAATAAACTACGTTCACTGGAAGACCAAGCTCCAGCTTGCCGAAGATTTCACCTACCCAATCAAAATTAAAGGCTGTATGCTGTGCACCGGCATGGATATCACGCCAGAACTGTTGAAGCGGATGGCTCTCTGCAGAAGCTGCTGCGCCACTTGACGTGTAAATCGTCTCCATTATTTCAGCACACATTTCTGCACAGTAGGCGTAATTGCAGCGTAGACGTACTCGTTCTGGATAATCAAGTACGGTGCCAGATTCCACAAGTTCTAATGATTTATGAAGAAGAGCATCTGCAGCTTCAATTTTCGCTGACACCTTAGCGAGCCGAATTTGTTGGTGGGTTAAATTGGCAACCTGCTCTCCACCTCTTGTTTTATTTTTACCAATCACACTATCACGCCAGATGGTATAGGCACCTTTTGTCGCTCCTAGAATCACAGACAATAAGGTTACAGGCATAACGGCAGACAATTGGATACGATAAAGCGTTGCTGTATTGAGGTCCATTCCTGGAGATTGACCGGAAAGATTCCATGGTTCTAACTCCATAGTTCGGTAATCTGGTACAAATACGTCCGTCAACTCTAATAGATTACTGCCTGTTCCTCTCATCCCAATCACACGCCAAATATCAATTACGTTTAAATCACCTTTTGGAACTAGAAAGTATAATGCCTTTTTTCCACTTTCTGTCGGCGCCTCTGCACTAATCATTACCCAGTCACAGTGGTTGATACCTGAAGAAAAACCCCATTTTCCTGTTAAACGATACCCTCCATCCACACGTTTAATTTGTGAATCAGGACTTGGATTAATTGAAGTGGCAAGACATGCATCCGGATTTTCTTTCCATACATCTTCCTGTGCTTTATTTGGGAAGAATGCCAGCATCCAGCTGTGTAACAGTAGCAGTGAATAGCACCAGCCTGCAGAGGCATCACCCTTCGCAACTTCTATAGCAGTATCCGCTAATGTTTTCCAATTGAGTTCATGTCCGCCCCACCGTTTCGGTACCATGGTTCGTACTAAGCCTGATTCAATGAATTCTTGAATGTTCTCTAGTGGTTGATGGCGCAGCAATTCACCCTCTCTTGACCGAGAACGTATTGAAGGAACCAAATTTTTTGCACGTTCCATTGCTTCTTCATAGGACAACTTGTTTAACGTTTGATTCATGTTCCCATCCTCCTGTAATTACTCTATTTGCTTATATCGGGTGTTCCGTAAGTGTGAAATGTTGATGGCAAGGGAGTGCCCCATGCTAACCCTTTTTTACGTTCTTCAGGCGTCCAAGTCACGGTTTCCCAATCTGGCGAGAAGATAAGAAAGCCGCCCGCGCATACCTCAATTCGATTGCCTCCTGGCTCATATACATAGACAAACATCGTTTGACCTGCAACATGTTTATTAGGTGGAGCTTCAATGAATATTCCATTATCTAAAATCACGTCAGCTGCTCGAAGAACCATTTCAGGACTTTCTACTTTGAATGCAGCATGATGAAAACGTCCTTTGATGCCGGATTTATCATGTGAGATGGCGAGGTCATAAGATTTATTGGTAACATGAAGCCAAGCTGTTGTTTGTTTCCCATCATCTGTTATGGCCTGTTCACTCAATTTGAAACCTAGTTGATTGCGGAAGAATAGGCTATCAGCGTCTACATCGGAGCTGAACAAATTGATATGATCCAGCTGTGTAACCGATGCACCTTTAGCAGAATATTTCGCTGGCATATTTTTCAAACCAGGCTTTAAGTGATCGGGTGTGACATATTTTTCTGCTTCATAATAGATTTCTAGCTTATGACCATCTGCATCTGTGAATTGATAGGAGCGGCCGTGGCCGTAATCCCCATCTGTCCATCCCAATCCGAATCCATTTTTTTCAATATCTAGAGCACGTTGTTCGAGTGCATAAGGAGAAAAGGTTCTCATCGCGACGTGACCTAAACCTGCTTGCTTCGCTTCTGTAAGCTTTAAGCTGTATAACTGTTGGTCCCCCCAGCCTCTGAGGAAAACGGATTGTCCCTCGCTATGAACTACTTCCATCCCTAATAATTCTTTGAAAAAGTTTAGGCTTTCGTTTGGCTTTGGTGTCAGTAGTTCGATATGAGCCAAATGGGCAATATCCCTTATCGGTTCATGATTCATGATTGGCTCACCTCTTTAATCACCGTTTCGATGGCTCCAATTCCAGCGATTTCAACCTTTACGACATCTCCATCATGAAGGAATTTATTCTGAGCTTCTCCTACCCCGCCTGGTGTACCAGTACAAACAACATCACCAGGTTCAAGCGTAAAGATCCCCGATAAGAATTCAATTAGGTGATTGACATTGAACAACAACTGTTCAGTATTTGAGTTCTGTCTCACCTCACCATTAACAGTTAAAGAAATATCAAGGGAGTGTGGATTTGTGATTTCATCCTTTGTTACTAACACAGGGCCTAATGGAAGACTTTTATCCAATGTCTTCCCTTGCAGCCATTGAATTGTTCTTTTTTGCATGTCGCGGGCTGTTATATCATTCGCCACCGTGTACCCATAGACATAATCCAGTGCATCATCGTAAGCAATGTCCTTTCCCGCTTTTCCAATGACAAACGCGAATTCAGCCTCGTAATCTAGCTTTTTCGTTAAATTAGAATTGAGCGGAAAGACATCATTTGGTCCTGAAATCGCTGTTGCAAATTTGGCAAAAATAACAGGATGTTGTGGGAAATCGCGTTTCATTTCAATAATATGATTCTTGTAGTTTAAACCCACACAAATGATCTTGTTAGGTTTTAGGACAGGCGCTCCAATTTGTACATTGTCATGTTGATATACAGCTGATGACTGTTGTTTATTTTCTAAAGCATGGGATATTGCTTCCTTAGCTGTTCGAAGTGCCAGGTCACCATTTGCGATAAATTCTGTTGGATTATGCGGCAATAAAGCGGTTGCAATTTCTTCTGCTCTCTCTTGCCCTTGCTTCTTTAATAGTTCGATATATGCTACCTGTGGATCAACAATCGTATTTTCATCTACTAAAACTCCTAGACGTAAAGGTTGCTCATTGGTTGAATATGTCAGTAATTTCAAGTGAATTCCTCCTAGCGTTTTTCTAATTAAGTGTTTTATCTATAAATTCATG
The DNA here is from genome assembly GCF_047237705.1 of Neobacillus canaveralius. Taxonomy (NCBI): domain Bacteria; kingdom Bacillati; phylum Bacillota; class Bacilli; order Caryophanales; family Bacillaceae; genus Neobacillus; species Neobacillus canaveralius. Next base: position 3,859,407 of record NZ_JBDFLL010000001.1, read on the forward strand.
ATAAAGTACCACGGAACTTTTTTGAAATACATAGATTGTATTTGAGAAATCTTGATTTCTGATAATTAAAGACTTATTGCAAAAAAATAACCCCACGAGTTAGCGGAGTTTTGGTTCTTTTTCAGTTCGCATGTCTTTGGTTACCATTAAGCCAATAACTTCGCTTTGGCGGTAACTATAAACACTCTTTGGTTACCACTCAGCCCACATTTTCGCTCTTGCGGTAATCAAAAACACTCTTTGGTTACCACTCAACATACATTTTCGCCTTTAAGGTAACCAAAAGGACTCCCCGGTTACCGCTAAGCCAACAAATTTCCTTTAGCGGTAACCCTAGGAGTCCCATAGGAATAAAATAGTCAATTTCCCAAAAGATGTTTTTGAAAAAATTCTTCTATCATCTCAAAAATTCTAATTTCACGATTTCGGATATACTCGGTTTCTCCATCCCCTGCCCTGCGAATAGACGCAGAATAGGGCTCGTTATCATCCAATTCATTTTTATTAAAAAATGCGTGTCCTAGACCTTCGATAAGACAGAGGGTCGCCTCATTTCCTTTAGCTATTAGTGCTTGATAAAGCAGTTCACTTTGATGAGGAGCCACTGCTTTATCACTTAACCCATGCATAATTAGAAATGGTGGCAAACCGTTTTTAACATAGGAAATAGGATTCGCTTTCTTGACCAGATCCGGAACAGATTGGATAGGTGCTCCGAGTAATTGTGACTCAGGAGAATCCTTGTCTTCATGTTGTCGAGGCGGTTGCAGCAGATCCGACTCAGGATCAATTGATACAGCGATTTCATTATGGGTATAAGCATCCATTTGCAAAAAGTCAGTAGGTCCATATCCATCTACAACAGCTTGTACGTCACTGCTAAACTCCGCACATCCTAATTCTAAATTCTCGAGAATACCTTCACCTGTGGTACCGGCCAGTGCCGCTAAATGGCCACCTGCAGATGAGCCCCATAGACCAATATGGTCACTATCTAGTCCAAATTCATTTGCCGAAGATCGCAGCCATCGAACAGCTGCCTTCACATCATAAATTTGTGCAGGGAAAGTAGCTTCTCCACTTAAACGATACTCGATACTTGCCATTGCATATCCACGTTCAGCAAACCGTACTCGAAAATCAGGACCTAGTTTTCGATCGCCAATTCTCCAGCCGCCCCCGTGCAGCCAAACAATGACCGGTAAGGGTTTTTCACCACCAATCGGTAAATATAAATCTAATAATAAGGGTTTTCCATTTGGTGCAGCAAACTCAAGGTCACAAACAACCTTTACGTTATACACCATTATTGATTAACCTCTTCTACTGCGGCAGGTGGGACTGGAGGTTTACCAAGTAAAATCAAATCAAGCTCTTCAATTCGCTGAATAACTCGATCAAAACGATATGCTGCCGGCTCACTTGGGAAAATCGGATATTCGTATGGGTCGCCAAGAATTCGGAAGAAATCTTCAAATTGTCCAGGAGTTAACACACCTAAAAACTTTGTATAGTGGGCATCACATCGGAAGCGATGCGGTATTTTCGCCGGCACGTAAGCAAAATCCCCCGGCAGCAGATGCAATTCTTCCCCATCTACCCAAAGTGTCATTTGTCCTTGTAAACACATAAATGTTTCGTTTGTATACTCATGCGCGTGCTCACCAATTGGCAATCCCTTTGGTCCTTCCGATACGAGAGCAAGAAATTGACCAGCTGCAGCCTCTTTCGTGGTTAATAGAGAATGAACAGTATCCCCGCTGAGAAGATGGATTCCTTCCCCTGACTCTAGCACATATGGTTGCACCAGGTCCGGTATTGTACAGCCTTTAACCAACTGAGGTAACCCATTTGTTTGTTGTCTAGGAACAAGTTTAATATCAATATCATCTGGAAGCTCAGAAAAACTTTCTGCAACTAATGGATTTTGCGAAACAGGCGGACGTTCAAATTTATCAAATGGCTCCCCGATGATAGAGTATAATTTTGCTAGATTTCCGTTCATTGTGAACGACCAAAAGCGAGTTCGATGACTCTGCAGCCAATATGCATGAACCGTACCTGCTGGAATGTGTACATAGTCGCCTGCTGTCAATAAATGAACTTGTCCATTTAGTTCAACTTCTAGTCTGCCGTCAAGTACAACGATACCTTCATGTGCTTTTTCATGAACATGTGCAGGAAAATAATCTCCTTTACCACCTGATATCTGTACAATTTCCATCTTGTCACCGGTACTTGCGGTTGTGGCAACAATGGACGCAACTTGAGTACCGAAGAGAAAACGTTCGCCCTCTCCATTTCTAATAAAATACGGTTTTTTTTCATTTGGCAGTTTGCCAACGATTTGCAGGCTCATCTAACTACACTCCTATCTCAACGACTAGTTTTAAGCGCTTTCACATTAACCATAATACGGTTCAAACGGAAATGGAAATATAGGATTTCGATTTCTGTAATCAGAATTTCATATTATTCGGTTTATTTCAAGAAAACTTTAAGTATTTCGTCTATTGTGTTAACCATATGTTAAAATAATAATAAATATATGGCAAGTGAGGACTTATATGGATATTCGACAATTACGTTATTTTATTACAGTAGCGGAGTATTTAAACTTTACCAAGGCAGCTAATCAGCTTTACGTTGCTCAATCAGCGATCAGCCATCAAATTGCGGATTTGGAACAGCAACTAGGCGTAAAACTTTTTATTAGAAACAAAAGATCGGTCCAGTTAACTCCCGCAGGGTCAGTCTTCTTAAAAGAAGCAATTGAAATTGTTGAAAAAACTTCAGGGGCAATTGAAAAAGCTAAACAAACAGATGCGGGTGTCATTGGCAGCCTTTCAGTAGGGTTTCTAAGTGTTCATGTCCGAAGTTTTTTACCAAACGTCATCAAGCAATTCCGTGAGATCCATCCAAAAGTAGAACTTTACCTCAATCACTTTCCTAGTAAAATGCTAAAGGAATCATTAGAAGAAGGTGAAATAGATATAGCTTTAACATTGCCAGCAGGATTGGATAGAATTGAAGAAATTGAAATCCAGTCTGTGGCTAAAGAGCCGTATTGCATCGTCATGCACAAAAATCATCCGCTTTCTGGTCATAAGAAGATTAAACTCTCAGATCTGGCAAATGAGCCCTTTATTATACATAACCGCCATGCTTCTCCCGTAGGTTCGTATGATTTTATTGTACATCTCTGTGAACAAAGCGGTTTCACGCCTAGAATCGTAAGTCAACCAAGATTTGTGGATACTGTTCCTATTCTGGTTGAATCCGAAATCGGAATCTCCATACTTCCAAAAAGTTTCAAAGGTGTATCAAGTTCTTCCCTACGTTTTGTAGAAATCGATGGTGCTGTGGATAGCGATTGTGAACTCGTAATTGCTTGGAAGAAAAACAATTTAAATCCTTCGATACAGCTACTTCTAGATATTCTTGAGAAAGAGATACTGACTCCAATAAGCTGATTGTTCAAGTAGAATTTCTCTTAAAAATTCTTAGTTTATAAACAATGACATCAGTACAGGCCTTTTTTCATACTATATTTTTGGGGTGAGAAAATGCCAAGAATAAATTATAGAAGTTCGGACGTTGACTTAATGGCAAGGATGATGAGGGCAGAAGCCGAAGGTGAAGGAAAACTGGGAATGTTAATGGTTGGAAATGTAATTGTAAATCGTGTTAAAGCAAGTTGTTTAGACTTTAAAGATCTAAGGAACGTTAACGATGTCATTTTTCATGTCCAGGGAGGAAATTTTTCTTTCGAAGCTGTTCAAAAAGGAAATGTATTTTATCAAAGAGCAAGAACAGCAGAAAAAAGATTAGCAAGACAGACTTTGGAGTCTTGGAGACAACACCCATCAAAATATGCCCTTTGGTATTTTAACCCGTATGCTCCATGTCCGCCAACATGGTACGGCCAACCTCATTCCGGTCAATTCAAGCAGCATTGTTATTATGAACCAAAAGCCGGAACATGTGATAGTGTTTATAAAGGAGCTTAAGCTTACTCATTGAGTAAGCTTTTTTAAATATTATTCGGTTTTTTTCAGAATCCGCCATTAGTATGTAGAAATGTTAAGGTAAATATAATTTAGTTCTATCTTAAAATTAGCCAGTTTACACAGTCTCTTAAGACATTCAAAAAATTCTCGTTCAATAGTCCGTCTTTATTATGGGCAGGTGTTAAACAACATACTTTTCCCTCTCCATAACGGTGGAACCACCCTGCATCAGATTGGCCGTCAATAGACTCAGAGACGAGAAATACATTTGTATTTTCCTTATCACAATCAACAAAATAATGTTCATCAACCAATTCAAATGCAGTAGAACTTGGAACGACAGTATTTCCATCGAAAGCTTTGTAATGGACTATTTGTTGCTTTTCTGGGTGATACAAAAAAGACCCCTTTACCATTTTTACATAAGATCCTTCAACAGGATATGATGCTAAGCCAGAATGCCACGCAAGCCAATTCCCGCCATTCTCCACATAATTTGTAATTACTAACGAGAGTTCTTCTGTCATCCATGTCTCTGTGTTTTCATCCAAAGGATTGTATCTATTTTCTTTAAAAAGAATCACCGCATCTGGCTTAGTCCTAAGTACTTCTGGTAATTGTTTTGGCTGGCAATAGTCAATTTGCACGTCTTGCTTTCCTTCGTTCAAAGCAGTTTCAAGTGTTTGTTTTGCCCATTCATACGAATGATAATAATCGCCAAGCACGGCTGCTAATCTAACCACTTCTTTCACCCCTCTGTTTCTTGATTATAATGGCATTGGCTGCCCTTCATAGGTGATAAAAACATTTTGACTGCCAATCTCTCGGTTTCCTTCAATAATGTCAAATATACCTTTGGAAGTATCCATTGGGTCCCCAGGTGCACGATCGCCGCCCATATCTGTCTTAATCCAACCAGGATGTATAGAGTAAACGTTTATGTTCTTACTTTTTACATACTGATTTAATTGCTGTGTGAACATGTTCAATGCTGTTTTAGAAGAGGCATACGCATAGTCACCAGCATAAGCATTAGACATACTTCCGGCTTCAGAGGAAATGTTGATGATTGATGCACGATCGCCCATCATTAAAAGAGGCAGGAAATGTTTTACCACTCTAATCGGACCAAAGAAATTGACATCGAACGTTACTTTCATTTGGTCCAGATCCAAGTTCTCAATCTGTTTATCACGTTCTAACAATACCCCAGCATTATTAATGATTGCATCAATAGTTCCAAAGTTTTCTTTCACTAGTATAGCAGCTGATGTAACGGATTCTTCATCTGTCACATCTAAAGGCAGCAGTGAAATTGATTTATAGATTTCTGATTGTGTTAGACTTTCTTCGCTTTTTTTGAGATTTCTGACTCCAGCAAGAATTTGATGTCCCCTTTCAGCCCCAATCTGTGATAAAGCCAATCCTAGGCCTCTATTTGCACCCGTTATCAAAATCCGCATCATTAATCCCACCTATTATGAAATATAAAAGGAGAGGAGTACCATACTAGTATCTCCTCCATAACCTTTCTATCGATCGTTCTCCAACAATTCCATGATAATTTTTAAGTCTTTAAATGTGTCCATGTACGCGTATCTTCCTCCGGTATATTCCCCTTTTTGAAGTAACGGCATTTGCTTACTTTCCATTATGGCTATTTTTTCTTCCATTTCTTCTATGAAGAAAGCAATATGGTGAGGGCCTTCGCCGTGCTCATCTAAATGTTTCCGCCATGTACTTGGATGATGATCCGGTTCGATTAATTCTAATTGAAGAGAGCCCATATCAAAGAATGCTAGTTTTGCGCGAGCCTCAGTTGGGTTTCCTTCAAACTCTGTTTTTGCACGGTCCAATGTATCGGTTAAACTCCACTCGGGTTTTTCTATACCGAAGAAATCTGCGTATTTCTGGCTGGTTCTTTCGATATCATGAACTAGAATACCAATTTGCGCAATTACGTTGGTTCCTAGAAGATTTTTTACTGTCATTTTAGTGAAACCTCCTATTATTTTTGTTCAGGATAAGTGAAGGTTTATGATTAATAGATTTTTCTATTTAACTCATCCTTTATACCTGATTTTCTATAGAAATACGTATTAATAATATCCCGCCATTCTTTAGAATGGCTTGCTTGTTCTTGTAATCTGTTCAAGATATCCTCAAATCGCTCTTGGTCAATCCTATCCTTAAGCTGTAACCAAGTTTCCACTAATTCCTCAACCTCTTCTACTCCTTCAAAGTGAGTATTATAGATATGTTGAATCACCGTTACACCAGATTTCAGCTTATGTGTGTAAGGAACATGATGGAAAAATAACAGCAATTCATCCGGGCATGTCTCAAGGTTTTCATACATATCAGCATTTTCTTTAAAATATTGAGAGGTGTATCCAGATCCTGATTTTACAGTCCTGTCCACTCCAATTCCTTTCCAATCTGCAAAATGGTACGTTCCCCAAACAGAATATTCATACCCATCAACATTTGGTCCATAGTGATGATGTGGATTTACCATCCAGCCGACACCTAGTGGTGAAGTATATTTTTCATAGTTACTCCATGAATTTAACAGCATTTTGCTTACCAGCTCTTTAACCAATTGATCATCCCCAAAGGTTTGACCAATCCATTCATCGGTGATACTTTCAATTGAAAGATCTGGGTTCCATGTCAATCGTCCAAAGCCGTACAGATTAGCTTGTGCGAGCGTATGTCCGGTCCAATTATAATCATTTCCAATATTGGATACAGCAGTAATTCCGCTATAGCTATTTTGAAACAGGGAGCCATCAACAACTTTTTTGACCTCTGAACCTTTTCCTTTTGCATACGTGTCAAAATCAAGGATTTCCTTCCATTGCGGAACGAGATAACAAAGATGTCTTTGTTGTCCTGTATATTCTTGAGTCACTTGGAATTCCAACATTTGATTCGTTTTTTCCATGGCACCAAATAATGGTGAAACACCTTCACGTACTTGGAAATCCATTGGACCATTCTTAATTTGTAAAATGACATTGGAATGGAACTGGCCGTCTAACGGTTTAAAATGGTCGTATGCAGCTCTTGCCCGGTCTGTAGAGCGGTCACGCCAATCTTGGAGACAGTTATAGACAAAACATCGCCAAAGAACAATTCCATTAAAAGGCTGTAGTGCTTTTGCGAGCATATTTGCTCCATCTGCATGATTGCGGCCATATGTAAATGGTCCGGGGCGGTGTTCTGAATCGGCTTTCACAAGGAATCCACCGAAGTCTGGAATATAGCTGTAAATCTCTTCTGTCTTCTCTCTCCACCATTGTCGTACATCTGGATCCAGTGGATCGGCTGTAGATAGATTTCCTATTTGGATGGTGCTTGCATAGTTCACACTTAGGAATGTGGTAACTCCATAGGCTCTAAAAATGCCAGCAACTTCTGCTACTTTAGGCAGCATAGTGCTTGTGATTAAATTCGTCTCAACCTGGTGAACATTTACGTTATTAATAGCAATTCCATTAATTCCAACAGAAGCAAGCAGTCTAGCATAATCTTCAATTCTATTAAGCTCTTGAGAAAATTCATTATCCTTATAGAAGATAGAATTTCCTGCATAACCACGTTCAATACTTCCATCCATATTATCCCACTGGTTAAGCATGCGTAATTGATTTTTAGGATTTTCAACGAGATCAAGCTGTTGTAAATTTTCCCTCTTTTGCATTAAGCGTAATAAATGAAAGACAGCAAATAGAACACCTTTATCCTTTTTGCCCACAAGGAAAATAGTTTTTCTTTGACCAGAGGCAACTGTTTTAATTACATATCCATCATCATTTAGTTGTTTGCCATCAACATCTACTAAATCGACAATCGTATCTATTACAGCTAACACAAGACCAGATTGCTGAGGTTCTGAGCTGGAACCCGGCATTATTCCTAACATAGAAGAAATGCCTTCGATAAGTTCCCTCTTAGCAGATTCCATAACGACAGAGTCCCCTAAGACTGTAAGACTCGTGCACCATTGAGTATATTCTTCGGCTATTGCTCGATTTTCAATCTTTTTATACTGTAGCCATGCGGAATAACTTTCTTTATGCGCTGTCTTGTATAGTTCCATACTATTATTCGAGATATTTTCAAATGTGCTATTCAAAATTTATCCTCCCCAGATGATTGAGTGCAATCTTATTTAGATAACTTCTAAGGCTTGCCCCGCCGGAATAAAGTAGGATGGGATACTTGGAAACATTGTTTGCAGACATTGTGAAAGATATCTCATTCCTGGTTCTTCACTTTCCGCATGTCCAAGAACAATAAGGTTCCTTTGCTTTCCTTGAAATTTCGCATCTCTCACATATTCTGGTGTTTCCCATTCTGGACCTTCTCCATAAATAATCAAATCCAAATTTTCCTGTTCATAAAGTGGGATGCATAAACTTCCCCCGCCACGATAACCAGCTAAGAGCCCGATACAAGTACATTTCATCATTACATCTCCTGAAAAGTGTAAATTCTGTATTCCTAGCCGTTCTTTTAGATACTCGGAAATTTCGGCTACTGTCATGGAAGGAATGCTTAGAATCGTTGCAGCAGGCTGATTTTCCACAATATAAGATTGCCAGTTGAGAGCCTGAATTAAGCCCGCCATAATCCCATCCGGCTTATACCGGTGCCAATAATCATGGAAACGATAGATGGCAAGACCTGACTCCGCAATGAACCTGCGTTTTTCCTTATATACCGAATCCTTTTCCAACGATTCGGTATGGTCGTGATGGCTGTAGTAGATACCTTCATGGGTAATCAACAAATTTGCATCCAGTGCAAGTGTCTGTTCAATTACCTGTTGTGTTGCCATGAAGGCTGTGGCAATCCCCTTTACTTCCGTAGTTGGATCCCCCGCCTTAAGCTTATCCACAGTATTTTGAATTGTATCTACTGGTTCCATTAATTTATCGAGGACATCCTGTACAGTAATAGGCATTATTTTCACCCTCCCAGAAAAAACAATCTACAATGACTTTATTTAGCTACTTGCTTCCTTCAAAAAAAGCCTGGTGCAATTAGGTTAACCCGTATTCCATTTTCCACTGCCTTTAAAGATGACTTCCCTACTAATCTATGACTAAAATTGGACAACCTTCCAAAAAGACTGTTTTGGTTGATGATTTTCGTCAAAAAGAAAAGGCCAATTTTTTCTTCCTCTTACAGGAAAATCGCTTAACCATGTATAATCATCGGCTGCGCCCCAAAATGTTACAGAAGTGATATGATCTCTATATTGTCTAAGCAATTGAAATACTTGATGATATCTTTCAGCCTGCAATTCTAACATTTCAGAAGTAGGTTCTGTGAGGTCTGTCCGTTTATCTTCAAAGTTAAAGACGGAAAGATCTAATTCTGTTAGATGCAGCTTCAAGCCAAGAGATGCGTATCGTTCAATCGCTGTACGAATATCTTCAAGACTTGGATTTACTAGATTCCAATGCGCCTGAAGGCCAATTCCGTGAATGGGAACACCCTTTTCAACTAATGATTTGACAAGCTTATATATTTTTTCACGCTTTTCGGGATTGGATTCATTATAGTCATTGTAAAAAAGCAGCGCGTCCGGGTCAGCCTCATGTGCAAATTCAAATGCTCTTTCGATATAATCCTCTCCGATTATTTCTAGCCATTTTGTAGGGCGTAATATTTCTGTTCCCTCATCGGTTACCGCTTCGTTTACCACATCCCAGCAGAAAACCGTCCCTTTATATCTGTTCATTACCGTATTGATATGTTCCTTCATTCGTTGTAAAAGTGTTTCTCTATCGGCGTTTTCAAATACCCAGTCAGGCGTCTGATTATGCCAGACTAATGTATGTCCGCGCATTTTGATTCCATTTTCATTCGCAAAAGCAGCCAATTGGTCGGCACTTTGAAATGTAAACTGCCCCTCAGCAGGTTGGATTTCGACGAATTTCATTTCATTTTCAGCAGTTATACTATTAAAATGGTTTCTTAATAAATCCTTTTGTGACTCTATCGTTCTTAAATTTACAGCGGCACCAACATTAAAAAATTCTTCATACACTTTAGATAAAGAAGGAACTTCTACTTTGGTTTTTACCATTATTGATCTCTCCTTAAATCTTTGATTTTATTAATAGAATCAGATGAGAGAACTCATCTGATTCTTTTTTCAACCTTTAACTCCGCCCAATGTTAACCCTTTAACAAAATATTTTTGCAGGAATGGATAAACCATAATGATTGGAAGACTTGCTACAATGGTCATCGTAGCCCTGATCGATGTTGGTGAAACCATGTTGGCGCTTGCATTGGCATTGGCAAAGGCGTCTGCAGCAGTTTTACCAGACATCGACGCGTTTGAATTCTGCAGAATCTTCATTAGCTCATACTGAAGGGTAGATAAGTTAGCGCTTGATGAATTGTATAAGAATACATCAAACCAGGAATTCCATTGGTAAACCGCTACAAACAATGATACAGTCGCTAATACCGGCAGAGATAATGGCAGGACAACCTTGATAAAAATGGTAAAATCCCCTGCTCCATCTATCTTTGCAGATTCAAATAAACTTTCTGGGATTCCTTCAATAAAGGAACGAATGACGATTAAATTAAATACGCCAATGATTCCTGGAACAATATAAACCCAAAAACTATCTAGTAAATTTAATTCTTTCACTAATAGATAGTTCGGAATCAATCCACCGTTAAAATACATCGTTAAAACGAATGCAATAGTTACAAATTTCTTTAGTACGAAATCCTTTCGGCTAATGGTATATGCCACCATTGCGGTACCCAATACGGATGTTAGTGTCCCGATAATCGTTCTTAAAACTGAAATGAAGAAAGAATTTACGATACTCGCTTCACCAAAGACGTGTTCATAGTTTGCCCATGTAAACTCTCGCGGCCAGAGGTAAATTCCTCCCCGTAACGAATCACTAGCTTCATTGAAAGAAACAGCCAGCTGATTGAGAAACGGATATAACATGACCACGCAAAGCAAAACTAAAAAAGTATAATTGAAAATATCAAATAAATAATCGCCTACACCGGAGTGATGTCGAGTAGCTTTGAAAAATCGTCTCTGTGCCATAAAGTTCCCCCCCCTAGAAAAGCCTTGGCTGACCAAATCGTTTGGCAATATGGTTTGCGGTAAATAAGAAGATGAAGCTCACTACGGTTTTAAAGATACCGGCAGCGGTTGCAAGCGAGAAGTTCCCCATTGACATACCGTATTTTAATACATAAATATCAAGATTTTCTGAGTAAGCTAGGTTCATAGGATTTCCTAATAGATACTGTGCTTCAAAGCCTGATTCTAGAATGTAACCTAAGTTCATGATGAGCAAGATAATAATCGTTGGCTTTAAAGATGGGAGTGTAATATGTCTTATCCTTTGGAATCTAGATGCTCCATCAATATCAGCAGCCTCATATTGTTCTGGATCAATCATGGTGATCGCTGCTAAATAAATGATGGTATTCCAGCCCACATTTTTCCAAACCTCTGTCAGCCCGTTGATGACCCAGAACCATTTTTCCTTACCAAGCCATAGAATGGGTTCGTCTATAATACCCAAGTTTACCAATACGATATTAACGATTCCGTTTTCAAGCGAAAGGCTGTAAGAGACAATACTAGCTGCAACTACCCATGATATAAAGTGCGGCAGATAACTGATAGTTTGTACTGACTTCTTGAATCTGATATGTCTAATTTCATTTATCAGAAGGGCAAGACCGATTGCCGTAACAAAACCTAATACTAGGTTAATCGTGCTCATGCCGATGGTATTCCGAAGCACGCGCCAAAAATTATCGTCCGTGAATAAAAACTTAAAATGTTCTAACCCAATCCATTCCTGATCAGTTAGACTTCTTGCTGGCTTAAAATCCTGGAAGGCAATCGACCAACCCCACAATGGAATATACTTAAAAACAATTAACCAAACCAAGAATGGCAGACTCATGGCCAATAATGCTTTTTGTGACATCATTCTCTGAAAGAATGACTTTTTTGATTTGGCAGAGATGGAAACAGAAGGATTTATTACCTCTTTTGCTATTTTGGAACCAATCTGCATTCTTACCCCTCCTCTTTTCTGAAAGTCCTTATCCTAAAATAATAAGCTGCCCTCTTAGGTACTGGTTAAAAGAAGGGAGCGGCTTATGATTTCAAGATAGTGAAGCTTTAAAGCAAGAAGCCGATATAGCCAATTGGGCGATATCGGCCTCCTTTTTTAACATTCTATTAAACTATTTCTTCGGAGCTGCTTTAATACGTTCTTCTACGACCTTGTCCATAAACTTTTCTAATGCTTTTGCGTCTAAAGTATTAAACTCTTTAATATATTCGTCCCAAACTTTATCAAAATCACCCGGCTTAGCTAGAACTAATTTAGGGAAATAAACTTTAGTTAAGTCTGTTTTTCTTTGACCAAAGATTTGAGCATCTGATCCTTGTTCAATAACAGCAGACCATGTTGGATACCAAGGGCGATCGTCTGGATCGGCAAATAAATCAGAGAATACCTTCGCGCCATATGCTTCTAGAATCGCCTTATCACCATCCGTGTATGCTACTTGAGCTACTTCAGGCTGTTTTCCAGGAACCCATGTGTTTCCGTCACTGTAAAGCATGTCTCCCATTGGCCAGTAGTACTCAAAAGTGTTTAAACCGGACTTATCACGGAAGGCTTCATCACTTGTTTTTGCATACTGTTCTTGAGTTTGGAAGAATTTCCCTTTATCATCCACACTATAAGTCTCGTCTTTAATACCCCAGAACATTAACTTTTGGTTTTCTTCTTTAGCCATGTTATCGAAGTACTTAATGATACGTACTGGATCTTTCGCACTTACTGTAATACCAACACCACGGTTATTAATGAATGCCGGTGGATCGATATATTGATCTTTTTCTCCATCAAATGTGATTGGAAGCGGCATATAACGTAAATCGTCATTACCAGCTACTTTCAGGTTATCTAAAGCTTGTTGAACCTGCCAGCCGTAATCAAAGAACCCTAATACACGGCCTGAAGCTAACTTAGCAAGATATTCATCGTAGTTTGCAACGAAAGATTCTTTATCAAATAAGCCTTTGTCGTTTAGTTCATTTAGCTCTTTCATATAACGTTTTGTGATATCGTTATCAGCGTATACATCTGTTTTATGTGTTTTCATATCTACAATCACTTCACCATCATTCGGGTAGCCTGCTAGATGGTTAGGGACGTTAGATAGTGCAAAGAAGCGCCAGTCATAAGTTAAAGCTGTAAAACCAATCGTTGAAGCTCCATTCACTTCAGGATGTTTCTTTTGATAGTCTTCAATTAACGCAAAATATTCATCTAATGTTTTTATTTTTGGATACCCAGCTTCCTTTAAAATGCCGCGTTGAATCCAGAATGCACCTTGAGTGATATTCGGGTCCTTAATATAGCCATGCTTAGCTGCGAATGGAAGGAAGTTAATCTTTCCATCCTTATCTTTCATTTGCTCCCAGTGCGGTCCGTATAATTTTTTAAGATTAGGGCCATGTTCTTCAATCAATTCAGTAAGATCAATAAATGCACCTGCGTCTAGTACTTTATCAATTGCAATATCCGGAACAAGTACATCTGGATACTTTCCACTTGCGATCATTGTTCCAATTTTAGTGTTAATGTCACCTACTAGGTACTCAGTTTTGAAGTTAACTCCCGTTTGATCTTCAAATATTTTCCCAATAGTGGTTTCATTTGTGTTTCCGTCTTTCCCTGGGGAAGCTGCGTTAAAATAAGTAAAGGTTACTTTGTCTTTTGAATCACCAGATCCGTCTGCATTCCCGCTTGTTTCTTTATCCTTTTCACAGCCTGCAACTGCAATTAACAGGATAAGCATTAAGAGTACTGAGAGAAACTTTTTTGCCATTTTTGAACCCCCTTTTTATTTGTGAAAGCACTTTCATTGTATAATCTAAGGGTTTTGGGCACCATTTAAAAAGTATAGGTGTTACTTAATAAAGTAAAGATTTTTATCGGAATTACTAGAGATTGGGCTGTCTAGTTGAGATGGCAATTGAATTGTAATGGTCGTACCATAATCCAGATGACTATCAATATTAAAATAAAACTGATCATGATAGTATAGTTTTAATCGATAATACACATTTTTAATGCCAACATTCTCTCGTATATCTTCCTCATCTTCTAATGATGCTAATAATTGCTTTCTCTTCTCTTCTGTTATTCCTGCTCCATTATCCTTAATCACACAGGTCACTGTATCAGCATATAACAAGATGAATAAGGAGATTTCTCCACTTTCCTTTAATGGTTCAATACCATGAATGCTGGCGTTTTCAATAAAAGGTAACAGCGACATATTCGGTATGCTGCATTCTTCTGCAGTTTCATCGATAGTAATCTGATAATCTAATTTATCTCCAAATCTATATTTTTGAATTTCTAGGAAACTAGTAATTAAATTAATTTCATCGCGAACAGATACAAAGTCCTTTCCCCAGGTCAGAGAATTACGAAATATTTTGGCCATGTTATGGATAATTTTCGCGGTTTCTCTTTCATCCTTCATCAAACTTCTCATTCGTATTGTTTCTAAAGCATTAAACAAAAAATGTGGATTGATCTGGCTTTGAAGTGCACTTAGCTGCGCACGGTTTCGTTTTATTTCCAAATCCTTATTTTGAATATTGACTAATAAAACATCATTAATTAAATCGTTGATTTTCTTTGTCATACGATTGAATTCACTTGTTAATTGTCCAATTTCATCTTGATATTCCTGATCATGGATTAACTCAAAGTCCTGATTCTTCATCCTCTTTACATGGCGAATAATCCTTTGTAATCGGCTCAAAAATGATCTAGAGATAATAACAATAATAATGGTTGGAGCTAAAAAATTGATCATAGCCAGTAAGATGATAAAGAGTTTAGATTTATTAACCGTTTTAAGCATCATTTCTTCTGATATGGTTCCAACCACTGACCAGTCATTTAAGTAAGATCCATTATTCAGATTTGCACGAATGGTAACTAGACCTTGATCTTTTTCTATTTGATTAAAATTGATTGGCTTATCGAGCTGTTGTTTTAAAGATTGATTATTTGTGTATTCAATCTCTCCTTTTTCATTAAGTAAATATACATCCCCTTTAAACGTTACATTGTTGAAGATACCTCTGATTGTTGCCGGATTGATTTCAACCTTTACAAACTTTTGTTTATCATTGTAAAAATAATCCAAATTACGGATAATACTAAAGGTTTCAAAATTCAGATTGGAAGGTGTGTCAATGAGAATTTGTGAGCCATTACTATTTTTTAAAGCGTCTTTGAAGTGAGCTAATTCTTGTTGAAGGTTTTCAATCGAATAAACCCCGCCTGAATAGATAATGGAGGAGTTATCCGTATAAAAGCGAATTGAGTTAATAGATGGGTTAATGGGTCTAGACTGATTAAAGTTTCGTAAAAAACTATTATGTTTTTCGATATAATCTATATCCGAGACGTAATCCTTTTCTAAAAATAAATTTAGATTTAAATTCGTATATAATGAGGAGGAAATCCCTACCGCCTCGTCGATAATTGTTTTAAAGTCTCTATTAATCTGCTGCAGCGCCAAAGTGGAATCTTGCATTTGCTGTTTTTTAACATTTTCAATGGTAACGATGTAAAAGATTACATTTGTTAAAACGATTGGAATAAATACCGCAAAAAAGTACATGACTAGCATTTTATTTTTTAAACGAATATTATGAAAACTCCTGCTTGTCCTCATTTTCCTATCACATTTCTTTCGTTGATTAATTTATTCCGATACTCAGAAGGGGTGATATTTTCTAACTTACCAAAGATAGTGACAAAGTAATCAGTATTATTAAATCCCACACATTCAGCAATTTCATAAATTCTTTTTTCCGATTGACGCAGCATTTTTTTTGCTTCATTAATTCTTACTTGCAGTAAATAATCCTTGAAGTAGATACCATAGGTTTTCTTAAACAATTGACCTAAATATACTGGATTCATAAAAAACTTGCTGGCTATGGTTTTTAAGCTAATGTTTTCGTGGTAATGAAGGTCAATGTATTGTTTTATTTTGTGCGCTTCGCCATTAGCAGTCTGTTTTCGTAATCTAGCTATTTCCTCTTTACACTCAATAATAAAATGAATGATTAGTTCCTTTAGTTGAGGTAAAGTCAAGTTGTAATTATGTAAGATATATATCATTCGATAGGATTGTAAACTTGAAGGTTCTCCTCCCATTCTCCTTATAATTTTTAAAACAGAATGTACAAAACTATTAATAGAAGCTATAAAAGCCGTATGAGATAATTTTTTTGATACTAGAGTTTGAAACAAGGTTTCTAGTGAATGAAGGGTTTGAGTTGTTGTTTCTTCTTCAATATGTTCAACTAATGATTGATAAATGGTTTCGTCGGGTTCAGCAAAAGTGATCGGTTTATCAACAATGTCTTCAAAGATAATGATTCCATTTTCGTTGTTTGCATATTTATGCTGTTTTGCCCTTTCAACACCATCAGCTGATTGTTTCAACAACGTAAGACTAGGAACAGCTTCACCAACATAAAAGGTAAAATCTTCGGATATTCTGTTCGTAAGTTCCTTCTTTACCCACGTCATAAATTTCTTAATGCTCATTTGAAACCTTGCTAAGTGATTAGAGGTAATGAGGACACCTACAGCACCTTGAGCCGTCTTTTGAATCCATATTCTTTGATGGCTGCTGCACACATCACGAATCACAGCTGCTAATGTCAGTTTGATCTGTTGTACCCTTTCCTCATTGTTTAATGCAGATTCCCCAAATAATCCATTTACTTCAATTAATAGGTAAAAGAACTCATAAGGATTTCCTACCGAAAGGAGATTTAAAAGGTCCACTGAATGATCATTGTCCGCGACATTTCCTAATAGCAGGTGATTAAAAACAATTTCTGCTTGTTCTTCCAGCCTTTGTTCATGAAGCTTTTTTTGTTCGTTGATGGTTTTCGAAAGTAATCTCAGTGTTTGTTCAATTTCATCCTGATCGATTGGCTTTAAAACAAAATCATGGACACCGTATCTTAATGCCTGTTGTGCATATTTAAAATCACTATGTCCGCTGATAATAATAAATTTTGTTTGAACTCCTTCTATTTCGATTGCTTGTTTAATGAGTCCAATTCCATCAAGTACAGGCATACGGATATCAGTAATGATAAGATCTGGGTTTACTTCATGCATCATCTTTAAGGCGTCTTCGCCGGTTGCGGCCTCACCTACTACCTGAAATCCGCAGTCTTCCCAATTGATTAGATTTCTTAACCCTTTGCGGAAATACATTTCATCATCTACTAATATTACTTTGTTCATTTCCGTCCCACTCCTGTTCCCAATGGTTAGTAATTCAACTTTAAAAATAAATTCCAGCTATAGAGAAGGCCCACAAATCATATCCTTGCGGGCCACACTTAATATAGATTTATTCTTTCGGCATCCAGATTTTGTAGTTGCCGCTTAGGGCTAGAATACTGAAGAAGTATAGGCAATTGTCGTAGTATCTTCTGACTCCTGTTCTTACCGGAGTATTCCAAAGCAGTTCGACCCATTTTTTGCCTCCTGCTCCATCCGCCGCCAATGAAGCCATGGCGTTTGTGGCTAGCAGACCAACAGGATGAAGAGATTTTTCTTCAAATGGTTCACCTGCAATCGTATACCTGCGGTAGTCAGCAGGGTCTTTGTCGGCAAAGAAGGCTTGTATCTTGTTGGCTTCTTCACACTCCCATTCATCTCCTCTAAACCATTCATAATCAAGACCAATGTTTGCAGCAACCCGATAGGAGTCGCTAAAGAAATGCCCATAACCATTTTCATTGTTTGGTGTTCCATCATAATAAGCATATTCAGGTGCCAAGCCTGTTAAAGGATGACAAGCAGTCTTTAAATATTCCCTGCTCGCAGCACCTGCTTCCTTCCAAAACGGCCGATCCTCTTCGTATGCCCAAAGTGTAAAGAGTTCATAGAAGTGTGGTAAATGGTAGGATGGATCAGAAAACTCACAATTAGGTATAAATTTTATTAATTTATTTTCCGGATTCCACATGGGATATCCGTCACCATTTTCTCCTTTATGAATACAAGTTCGCAGCAAGTCTTTCGCCTGATCGCTATAATTAAACGGTGCTGCACCATCACCCCAGCGATGAGAAGCAAAGAATAAAGCCATCGCAAAGAACTCTTCACCATCAGGTGCAGGACCATAAGCTCGTTTTGAACCGTCCGGATTACAAGACCATGCAAAGTAGCCAGCATTTTCTCCCATTGTCATATACATGTACTCCATCGTCCATTTCCACAAACGATCAAATACATCCTTATTGTCCATTTGCACAGCCATCATCATTCCATATGACATACCTTCAGTCCGAACATCCAGGTTTCCAGTATCAAGCATGTACCCTAAATCATCGCCAACGGGATAGTAGATTCTTGTATCCTCATTTCCATTAAATAACTCATTCCAATTACGCTGAATTCTAGCTGAAATTTCTTCATCTGTTTTCCCAATTTCTTTAAATAGATTTCGATATTGCCCTGTATAAAAAGAACCCTCCTGCATTTCCACAATACTTGACATATATTCCCCTCCAAATAATAAGAAGTAATGAATCTATCATTTTATTAAAATCTTATGTCCTAAACTTGATGTTAAATAGTTATAATGTGCTGGGAGTCCTGAACTGCCAGCGTATTTTAACTTGTAAATATGTATGATTTGATAACGCTTACAGATATTTCTAATACAAGATAAATGTTTTACTACCTTGTATTTTATTTTATTATAGCCACAGAGTCATAGTTTGTCTATCGAGTAAACAAAGT
This sequence comes from Neobacillus canaveralius, assembly GCF_047237705.1. Taxonomy (NCBI): domain Bacteria; kingdom Bacillati; phylum Bacillota; class Bacilli; order Caryophanales; family Bacillaceae; genus Neobacillus; species Neobacillus canaveralius. Next base: position 3,878,320 of record NZ_JBDFLL010000001.1, read on the forward strand.
ATTATTACAAAATTTTTTGAAACTTATGTTGAAATTTGAAAACTTGTTTTTGAGTACTCATCTTTTGATGTTTCTTTTCAAAAGAAACAGGTCCCAAAGTTGGAAACACTTTGGGACCTGTTTTACTATTTCTTTAAAACTTCTGCAAATTTGATTAATATTTGTGCCTGGTAATCTGTGAGGTCTTTATTCATGCTTGCATTAACTTCTTTGATAAAAGCATTTAGTTGTCCGTCTCTTGCACTCTTATTGCCTCGTTCGTGAGCAGCTTTAGCTGCTTCTAGTTTTACAATTAAAGAGTTTCCTTTATTAGTTTCTTCAACAGTGTTTACCTTTGCAGTTTCAACGCCATCACCAGTCAGGAACAATTTAGTTAACTCTCCGAGACTATCAAAGTTAACCATGACGTTGACCGTAACTGATTTTATAGAATTGTTGCCTGCAACATCTTCCCCTTCTGCCGTATACGTATGGCTTCCTAGACCAAGCTCGTATGCTGGTACAGAAACATCCTCACATGTTGATGAGGCTACCCCTGATAAGGCATCTGTCGCTTGACAAGTGATACTAATATGTTGGTCTACTGTGTATTGTGTTCCGTCCTCTACTGAGAAGGTTATTTCTGGAGCGGTTGGATCAATGTTAATAGCAATCAATTTCTTTTCTTCGATATTGCCTGCATGATCCACACTCCAATATTCAAGACCATGTTTGCCATCTTCTGTTATAGTAACGGTATTTCCTTCCAATTCTGTTGAACCATTTAATGAATGAAAGGTTGCTTTAATACCAGATTGATAATCATAACTAGTAAAATTAACCGTCACAGGGTTATGATACCATCCTTCCTGTACGTCACCTGTTAGCTCATATTCTGTATCTGGTGCATTTACATCCGGTATTTCTACTACATCAATGCTCGGTACAGGAGGCTTTTCCATTCCTGTTCCAAGGAAGAAGCTAGTATGCGGCGGCTGGTTATAGCCGACGTTTTGCCAGGCAATCGATAAGCGATACTGAGGATCATGCATTAAGGTGTAGATTCTATTATCTGTTTCCTCTGTTGTCATGTACACTCTTAGGGCACTGCTGTCATCTGTTCTCCAAATGATTTCTTCTCTCCAGTCACCAAACAAATCAGCCTGTAAAACAGGATTTCCTTTTGTACTGTTATTAGATTGCGTTCCCTCAGCAGTTAGGATATTTTCCAACTTACTATTTTCATAGTCCCACTTATCAATGGTTCCAACACCTGTTGATGTGGCATCATCCCATTTATGATCGACTAATTCACGAGACAAGTCTCCATCCCACCAAATCGCAAAATTACTTGAAGGAATATTTTCGGATATTTTTTCACCCTTTGCCGTGTGAATTCCGCCTACTTTACTATTCCAAGCACCAGAAATTGCCCATGCTTCAGCTCCATCGTACCTCGGGTCAATGTCAGCTGATACACCACGACCTGTGTCCTGGCCGGTTTTCACACCCCAAAGAATTTCACCAGTTTCGGCGTCACGCATGTCATATCCGTATGGACCTTCTTTATGCTCTTGGACCGCGAAAACTTCAAGTCCTGGTCTTGCAGGGTCAAGATCACTCACGTGCTGTGCATCTCCATGCCCTAAACCGGTTGTATATAATCCCTTGCCATTATCATCAATTACGGCTTGACCATAGACAATTTCATCTTTACCGTCTGTGTCGACATCCGCCACGCTTAAATTATGGTACCCTTGACCAGCATAATCTCTTTTACCTTCATCGTTTGAATCAAAGACCCACTGTTTTGTCAATTTACCATTCTTAAAATTGTATGCCGCAAGCACTGATCTCGTATAGTACCCACGTGCCATGATAATGCTTGGAGTCTCTCCATTTAAATAAGCAATAGCAGCAAGGAAACGATCCACACGGTTTCCGTAAGTATCACCCCATGCGCCTACGTCTCCTCGAGGAGGTTCATACTCGGTAGTATCAAGTGCTTTTCCTGTCTCCCCTTCAAATACAGTCAAGTACTCTGCACCTTGCAGGACGTAACCTGTACTGTTACGGTGATCAGCATCGGCTCTTCCAATAACGGTTCCCTGTCCGTCTTTTGTTCCATCTGCAGTTTTGAATACAATCTCTGCTTTTCCATCCCCATCAAAATCATAAACTAGGAATGGTGAATAGTGTGCTCCGGCACGAATATTTTTTCCTAAATCAATGCGCCACTTTAAGGTACCATCCATTTCATAGGCATCTACATATACATTACCTGTATAGCCCGATTGAGAGTTATCCTTGGAATTGGTTGGATCCCACTTTAACACCAACTCGTACTGACCATCACCATCTAAGTCACCGATACTTGCATCATTAGCACGGTATGAATATGGATCACCAAGAGGTGTTACACCGTCAGCTGGTTTTTGAAGCGGGATATCAAAGAAATTTTGATTCAATGCCTTTGTTGTTTCCTTTGTTTTTCTTTCTTTGCCGTCAAGGACCGCACGAACCTCATAAATGGAATCAGATTTCCCATCCTTATCAACGTAGTTGGTACTCGCTAGTATTGGTTCATTATTAATCTTTTCACCATCACGGTAGACGTTAAAACTAATACTTTCTGAATCTGTTCCTAGCATTCTCCAGCTGACAAAAACACCCTCATCTGTTTTCATCGCAACTGGTGCACGGTCAAGCTCTTCCATTTGTCGTTTAAGTTTTGTTACTGCTGGTGTTTTCAAAATTTCAGACTGTTTTGAAATGCCTCCTGCATTAACGGATGAAACTTTATAAAAATAAGGAATCGTTGTTAAAACGGTTTCATCTTTGTAAGAAGCCGTTTTCGTCTTTCCGATAAATTCGTAAGTTCCCTTTTCCTTATTTGAACGATACACATTATAGGTAATCGCTCCTTCTACCTCATCCCAGCTAATTGTAAGGTCATTCTTATTCACTTCGCCTACTTTTAAATGATCTGGTGCAGCAGGGACTGGCTGTGCTGGGTCAACCATTACTACTTTGAGCGGTAGTGAAGGATCCGTTTCCACAGCGGCATTATCAATGGTTGTAGCCACATACTCATATTCCATTCCAACATCGACTGTATTATCTGTAAATAACGTTGTTGAGCTGCTGCCCACTAAGGTAAATTCACTTGTGCCTGCCACTTTACGGTATACGTTATATTTAACCGCATCCTCAACTGCTTTCCATGATATAGTCACAAGCGGATTTTCCGCATCCAGTGATTTCTCATCCACTTTAAGGTCGGACGGAGCAATCAATATTGGAGTTATTTCAACACCGTTTACAATGGCTGTTGAACCGCCAAAACTAAAATTCATCTGTCCATCTTTAACTGAAACTTGAGAAACAACTTTGGTTGTAAAGTTATTTTTTGAAGCAGAAATTTGTCCATAATCCTGACCTTCTACTGCAAGAGTTGTTCTTGCACTTCCTGACATATCGCCAACATAGACTTTTAGGGCATAAAGACCGTTTGGTACGTCAACATTAAATTTCCAGCCGACGTTAAAATACCCCAGCCAGTCACGAATAAGATCTCCACCGGTACCACGGTCACGACCAATCATTCCAGTTGAATTGACAATTCCGTAGCCTCTTTCAGCAGTGTATATGGTGGATAAATTAACACCTGTATACCCTTCGGCAATTGGATTACCGGCTAAACCAAAGTCAAATTTGATCGTAGCTTGCTTCGTTGTAAACTGTTTTACATCCGATTTTTCGGATTCGCCTTTTCCATTTAATGAAGTTACATAAATATCGTAAGTTTTACCATCTTCCATTCCTGTAATATTTAATCTAGGAATAGTTGAGGTACCTATCAATTTATACTCACTATCAGTCGATAGCTTTCGATAAACTCTATAAATATCTGCACCTTCTACCTCTGACCAAGTTACAAGCGCACCTGCGTTACTAATGCTGCTTACCACTACATCAGCTGGTTTCGCTGGAACGTTTGCAGGGGGTTCAATACCCGTAACATACTGAGAAAGCGAAATATTCAGATTTTTAATCTCATCTGATACCAGACGCGCGAGCTGGATTGCTCCGTACTCCTGGAAGTGCGTATTATCCTGTGAACCATTTGGGAATGCAGTATAAACACCTGGGTCTGTATGTAAGAATACAGAAAGACTTCCTTCAGGCCCAATGGTATCGTAATATGCCACACTTCGTGCACTTAAGTCAACCACATTGACATTCATTTCTGCCGCTACTTCTTTCATTCCCTGCACATACTCCGGGAAGCTGACATTAAACTTGCCTGTAGTGGCATTAAAATCGCGTCTGCCAACCGGGGTCACTAGGATTGGAATCGCTCCCCGCTGGCGAGCACCATTAATATACGTTTTTAAATAATTTTTATAGTCAGGAACAGATGCATATCGTTCAGGAATACTTATGGTAGCATCGTTATGACCAAATTGTACTAGAAAAAAGTCGTTAGGCTTTATTTCTCTTAAAACATTATCTAATCGTCCTTCATTGAAAAACGACTTTGTACTTCTTCCGCCAATGGCGTGGTTTTTAAAGGTTACATCAGAGCTGAAAAAGCGCGGAATCATTTGACCCCAACCAGCTTCTGGTCGCCAATATTCATCATAAGTCTGAACCGTTGAGTCTCCTGCGATATAAACGGTTGGAATTTCTCCCGCTGTTCTTTCTGGAAGTTTCTCAATCGTCAATCCGTTAACTTTTGGGTTTGTACCAGTAAATTCAAAATTTAACTGCCCATCTATTAGGGCAATTTCAAACTCACGCTCGATAAATTCACCTTTTAAAACTCCAGCGTTTTGAACCTTTTGGATATTTTCAGCCTTAATACCTACATTTGTCGTGTCGTCGTTGTCGCCTGCGATGACAGTTACCACATAATCACCATTAGGCAGGTCGACGTTAAAAGAAGTTTCAGTTGTTGAAATAAAATCTGATTTCAAGGAGTCTGATGTTGATCGATCTTGTGAGGTTACCTTGGAGATATCAGCAAAACCGTAGCCTGTTTCTGCTGAGTAAGCTGTGTCTGAAGAAACTTTAGTATAACCATCTTGCACGGAACTTGCTGGTGTTCCAAAATCAAACTTTTTTAGTAGTGATGATTCTTCCGCCGATACTTGAATAGGAATAGCGGGCACAGAGGTTAATAGTAACAATAAACTTAGAATAACTGCAAAATACTTCCTAGAACTTCTTCTTTTCATTTTCAAACATTTCCTCCCTACAACCTGTAATCTAATCTATTAAACTAATTTAGTAGTTCCAGAGACCAACTCCTTTTTGCGCTATTTTGATAGCGTTTTCACATGTATAATAATCCCATTTGTAGCTTTTCAGTTAGAAAAAAACAGTCAAGAATGTTTAAAAATCAGTGCTTGTCAGAAAATGAATATTTATACCCACTTCCCACTAGGTATCTTTACTTAGAAAAAAAGATTTTTAACCGCTTTTCCATCTAGACCTATACAGACACATGAAAAGGAAAAGAAAAGACTCTCTACCGTTCAATAGAGAGTCTCGATTTTGTTACTTTTTAAATTTTTGTTTTTTGTCTATTTCACTGACTAGCAAATCAATAAACTCTTGTTTCAGGTTTAACTCTACTGCTCTATCTAATACCTCATACAAATGATCAATGCTAAGGATTTGCATATTTTTTCTCGCACCCACTCAATTTATTATCTTGTAAACGCAGCTGGTACCCCGCCATCAACGGTTAACATACAACCAGTTGTTTTTTCAGATTTCGAAGAAGCAAAGAATGCAATGGATTCAGCAATATCTGATGGGTAGATATTAACTAGTAGTGTTGTACGCTTACGGTAGTGTTCTTCTAATTGATCTGGGTGGATTCCGTACGCTGCCGCACGTTCTTCACGCCAGTTTGATCCCCAAATCGCAGAACCTTGAAGAACTGCATCTGGCAGAACAGAGTTAACACGAATTCCGAATTCTCCACCTTCGGCTGCAATACATCTTGCAAGGTGTGTTTCAAGTGCTTTTACAGAGCTATATGCTGCTGCATTTTTACCAGCGTAAACAGAGTTTTTCGAACCGATAAATACCATATTACCGCCAATGCCTTGACCCTTCATTTGCTTGAATGCTTCACGTGCCACTAAGAAATAGCCAGTTCCTAAAACATTCATGTTTAAGTTCCACTCTTTAAGAGTAGTTTCGTCAAATGGACTAGATGTCGCAAGACCTGCATTGTTAACGATAATGTCTGCGCCGCCAAAAGTCAGTGCTGTTTGATCAAATGCTGCTTGCACTTGCTCTTCGCTGGTAACGTCCATCTTAACAGCTAAGGCACGGTTAGCACCGTATTGTTCGTTAATTTCTGCCGCTACTTTTTCTGCACCTTCAAGATTTAAATCTGCTAACACAACATGAGCACCTTCAGATACTAATCGACGAGCTGTCGCACTACCAATTCCGCCTGCACCACCAGTGATGAATGCTACTTTACGAGAAAATTCAGCTTCAGCTGGAGCAAGAGTCAATTTGTATAATTCTAATGGCCAGTATTCCACGTTGTAAGATTCGTTTTCACTTAGTGAAACAAAGTTTCCTAGAGTTGTTGAACCTTTCATCACCGCAATCGCACGGTGGTACAAAGCACCGCTTACTCTTGAGTTATTTACATCCTTACCGGAATTTACCATACCTACTCCAGGAATTAAAATAACACGTGGAGCTGGTTCAAACATTTTGTCGCCTTCGTTTTTGTTGCGCTCAAAGTAAGCCTTGTATCCTTCTTTGAAGCTTGCAACTCCTTCTTTAATGCTTGCGATTAAGCTTTCAACATCTTTTGTTTGCGGATTCCAATTGATGTAGAGTGGAACCATTTTTGTGTGAACTAAATGGTCTGGACATGCTGCTCCGATTTGTGAAAGTTCTGGTGCCTGATAGCTGTTAACAAATTGAAGCACATCTTCACCGCGATCATACGTTAAGAGCATTTTCTTTTCTTCACTTACCGCACCACGGATGATTGGCATAACCTTTGCTAGAATACTAGTTGCATCTTCATCAGAAAGAGATTGATATTTTTGACCGCCAAAAGCAGTTTCTTCATTTGATTTTGCAGTGATAAAGCTTTCCGCTTCATTGATAATATCAATTGTTTTTGCATAGGACTCTTCTGAAGTTTCACCCCAAGTTACAAGTCCGTGTTTTTCCATTAAAACAAGCTCTGCATTTGGATTATTTCTTACACCTTCTGCGATCATTTTTGAAAGTGTGAAGCCAGGGCGTACATATGGTACCCAAACAAAACGATTTCCAAAGATCTCTTCTGCAATCTGCTTACCATTGTCTGCACAGCAAAGACTAATGATAGCGTCTGGGTGCGTATGGTCCACATGCTTGAATGGTAAGAAAGCGTGTAATAATGTTTCGATAGAAGCTCTTGGATGCTTGCTGTCAATCATACAATGTGAAAGATATGCCACCATATCTTCATCTGTCATTTCATCACGCTCAAATAATGGGCGAATATCCTCTAAATTTAGACCCGTAAAGTTTTGAGCCTTCATCGTTGCTAAGTCAGAGCCGCTGCCCTTTACCCACATAACCTCGATATCACGTCCACGGAAGTCTTTTTCCGTTGTCTTCATGGAAGTATTGCCGCCACCCCAGTTACATACGGCACGATCTGTTCCAATCAAATTGGAACGATACACTAATTCTTCTACCCCTTTTGCTACTTGTGAAGCTTTTTCACTTTCCCATAAGTTCTTAACCATTTAATAGTTCCCCCGTTTGTTTGTAATTATGTTTGTTATCTTCTGTTTCATTATAATATATCTTTGTTTATTTTTGAATAGCAAAGTAAAAAATCTTTTTATTTTTTTGAATTCTTATATAAAAAGCCGACAAGCTCAAATACTTGTCGACCTCATTTTTTATAGCTGTTGCTAAAATTCCAATTTTATTGGCTGACCGCTTATAGCAGATCGATTGGCTGCAAGAGTAACGGTGTGGGTTTTTAGAGAATCTTTGTAGTCTGATAATATTCCTGCGGGATTACCAGTTTTAACTGCTTCTAGAAATATCTTATTTTCAGCAATATATGGATTAACTTGTTCTTTATGTTCTAGTATTTGTTTACCTTTAATTTCACGTAAATGCTCATTACGTAACTCTATGATTCCTTCATCTGTAAATAAATCCAAGCCGACCTTACTGGAATTTGTCAGAATACAAGTATTGGATATGGTCGCAACCATGCCATTCTCAAGTTTCATAGTGACACTGCCAACATCTGACGCTGTGGTTCCTTCTACTTTTTCCTGCATAATCTTGCTGCTATAGGCTGCATACACTTCGGTAATATCACCGCACAAGAAACGTAAAAGGTCAACGATATGCGTGGTCTGTTCAACAAATTGTCCCCCTGATTTAGTTACATCTCTCCACCACGGAACCATTGGCATGTCCCCCATCCAATATCCTAGGGCCATCCCAACTTTACGATCTTGAAGTAACGACAAGGCTTTCTTCGTGGTTTCCTTATAACGCCAGTGGTACCCAACAGAAGTAATGAGGCCTTTTTCTTCTAATCTTTTCGCAATTTCAAGCGGCTGTTCATCTATTCCTATAGGCTTTTCTATAAAAAATGGAATATTTCTCTCTATCAAAGCAAATTCAATTGCGCCATGTGCCATAGGTGGTACACAAATATAAACAGCATCGAGTTTTTGTTTCTCTAACATCTCATCTACATTTGAAAAACCCATTGCATTTGACCAGTTTCTTGCTTCTTTTTCAGCCTTTTCAATACTTGTTCCACAAAAGGCAGTAACCTCTACTCCATCCATATCTCCCAATATTGCTGCATGCGTTTTCGCAAACCAACCAGTACCAATAATCCCTACTTTCAAGGAAATCGCCCCTTTGTATTTCGGTTATAAATCATTAATCACGATATAAGAAGCCTTTACTGGTCCATGAACGCCAACCACCAAATTTAATTCGATATCTGCTGAATTACTTGGTCCAGTAATAAAATTGATACATGAAGCTACTTGACCTGTTTTTTCGTGTATTTCCCTCATTTTTTGTGCCGCCTGTGTCATTCTTGGTACAAGTGTACTTTTTGGAATTAGTGCAATATAAGTCGCTGGTAAAAAGCTTACTGTTCTTCCCTTATCCTGATCACTGAATAATACAACAGTTCCTGACTCGGCCAATGTGATTTCACTAATCGTGATTCCGACATTTGCCTTTTCCGCTTTTGTAATATTTTCCGAACCCTTTGTATGATCCCATTCATACACATCATAATCTCGGCTTGGCCATTCTTCTTTCATTAAAGGACCAAGCCCCCATTTTGAGAACCGCTCATCCTTCCAAGTGACGATAGGACCACCGCCAAAATTGGAGACTACCTCGTTAAGGGTGGATCGTAAATCTTTAAGGTCAGTGGAGTAAATGCTTGTATGGATTTTTTTACATTGCTCTGTTAACACTTCTAAAAGCTCATCTTGTGTTGCGTCTTTTAATACCTCATCCTGTGGTTTAAATTTCCATGTTGGCACTTCGACCTTAGTAGAAATCCGCGGCCGGCCAAGCTGGCTGGCAATTTTATTTAAGAATGAATCACGATTTTGTATGGTACCAGTCATCTTAATTGCCCCCTTTTTCGCGATTTTTAAACCAATCTCTAAATCTCTCTTTATTTGGTGCTGGAAACTCACGAATCTCTGTCCATGCTTTTAATGGTCCAGGACCCTTAGAGATTTTATCTCCAGTCGTAAACGGATTCATCGCCGTTGGTGCAATCTTGGAACCGATTTTATAAAGGAGCGGTGACGCTGCGCCTAAACCAAAGGCTTTCATCGCTAGTTTTTCAGAAATTGGTGCCTTCCCTTCCTTTTCAACAATTACTTCTCTGTGCTTGTGAAGGAGGTTATGCAATGGAATTTTCACCGGGCAAACTTCCGTACATGCTCCGCAAAGCGTGGAAGCATATGGCAGTTCTTTAAATTCATCATAACCGCCGAGCAGTGGAGAAAGCACAGCCCCTATTGGTCCCGAATAGATAGAACCATAAGAATGACCGCCAACATGCCGGTAGACCGGACAAACATTTACGCACGCCGCACAACGAATACATTGCAAGACTGACTGGAATTCTCCCCCTAGGATCTTAGAGCGTCCATTATCAACGATTACAAGGTGAAATTCCTCGGGACCATCCACATCTAATTCTTCTCTTGGTCCTGTAAGGACAGTAATATAACTCGTTAATTTCTGGCCAACGGCACTTCTTGTTAAAAGGGAAACCAATACTTCCATTTCTTCGAAGGTTGGTACAATCCGTTCCATGCCCATTACGGTAATTTGTGTTTTTGGCAATGCTGTAACTAAATCTGCATTTCCTTCATTTGTAACTAAACTAAAGGAGCCTGTTTCCGCTACGGCAAAATTACATCCAGTAATGCCAATATCAGCAGATAAATAATCATTTCGCAGCATTTCCCGTGCATGCCAGGCCAATTCTTCTGGCTTTGAAGTTTTCGTGTAGCCAAGTTTGTCAGTAAACACGTCGCGAATTTGTTCTTTGTTTTTATGTAGCGCCGGTACTACGATATGAGATGGCGGGTCATGATCATCGACTTGAAGAATGTATTCACCAAGGTCGGTTTCAATGACCTCACAGCCTTCTTGTTCCAACGCAGCATTTAAGCTGATTTCCTCGGTTACCATCGATTTCGATTTTACAATCTTTTTCGCGTTTTTCTGTCTTACAATCCCTCGAATATAGTCATTTGCTTCTTCTTTTGTTTGGGCAAAAAATACATGCCCGCCTCTTTTTGCGACATTTTCACTAAGCTGCTCAAGATAATAATCTAAGTTTTCAAGGACATGCTGGCGAATTTCTTCTCCATGTGAACGCCATTCCTCCCAGTTTCCCAGTTCCTCCGTCACAAGGCGCCTTTTTACACCCATCCCATCCTGTGCACCGGAAACGGCCCCACGCATAAAATCATCATGAATCCCCTTATCGACACGGTCTTTAAATTGTTCATTGCCTATTTTCATAGCCATCCGCTATTCACCCATCCTTTATTAAAAGCCATCAATCTGGTAACATGGACACTCTAAGAATCTATAAAGTTATCAACGACTGTTCAATACCTCTGCAATGTGTAAAACCTTTATCGGCTTACCTTTCCGATCAATCCGTCCGCCAATATTCATAAGACAACCGGCGTCAGCACCAATTAAATAATCTGCACCTGTATCTTCAACATGGCAAACTTTCTCATCGACCATTTGCTCTGATATCTGTGCCATTTTAACCGAGAAGGTTCCACCAAATCCGCAGCACTGTTCTTTTCCAGGAAGTTCAGTAAAGTTAAGCCCCTTTACATTTTTTAATAGAATCATAGGAGCTTCCTTTACTCCCAGCAATCTTGTCATATGACAGGAGGTGTGGTAGGTAGCATGACCTTCCAATTTTGCTCCTACATCTTCAACCTTCAAAACATCCACAATAAATTGTGTTAGTTCATACGTTTTCTCCGCTAACTTCTTTGCTTTTGGTTCCCAAACAGGATCACCTTTAAAAACATGAGGATATTCATGAAACATAAAAGCACATGAACCGGATGGAGAAACGACATATTCCGCATCCTTAAAGGTATCAATCATCTTTTTCATCGCTTCTTTGGACTCTTTTGTATATCCACTATTATAAGCCGGCTGCCCGCAGCACACCTGTGATTCTGGGAATTCAATCTCACACCCCAGTCTCTCAAGCAACTCAACAGTCGCTTTACCAACATTGCTTTGAAACATATCAACAAGGCATGTTGCAAATAAACTTACCTTCATCTTTTCCATCCCCTTGCTCAATAGCTACTAATTTTTATTTGTTTTTGTTTTATTATAATATATGTTTGTTTATTTTTGAATCTAGTTAAACAAATTTTCTTAAAAATAAAAAAGAGCAAGCTCTTAAAAAGCTTACTCTTTCGGCGAATGATAATTTATTTAATAATTTTTACCCCTTCTGCTTCAATAACCACCTTTTCATTCTCTGTCAAATTGGTAAAGATGACCGGCGTAATAATGGAAGGTACTCTTTCTTTAATAAATTCCAAGTCTGCTTCGAGCAGCTTTTGGCCCTTTTTGACACGTTCGCCGTCACTTACAAACGAAGTAAATCCTTCCCCATTTAGAGTGACTGTTTCAAGCCCGACATGAATTAAAATCTCCCTGCCATCCGTAGACTTCAGACTTACTGCATGTTTGGTCGGAAATACACTGATAACTTCTCCATCAACTGGAGAAACAACAGTCCCACTTGTTGGATTAATAGCAAAACCATCGCCAATCATTTTTTGAGAAAATACGGGATCTGGAACGACATCTAGAGGGACAATTTCCCCTTCCAATGGCTGAGAAATCGTAGTATCAATTTCTACCTTTTTATTTTTGAAAAAATTTTTAAACATTTAAAAATACCGCCTTTTTAAATACTAATGATAACTTTTTGTACGAAGTTATTCATTTATATTATTTTCACCTAATTTTATTCATTTTTCAAACCATACGCTTTCGACAGTTCTTTTAAAATTCTCTTTATTTTTTTATCCTCAAAATAAATAACCCGCACGAGATGGTTGTGCGGATATTATATCGTTATGAAGCTAGTTTACTAAAACTGCTACATAGGTTCTTTAATGTGTACAATCTCGCTGTTACAATAAATAACTCGTTGTAGTTATTTTTCACGTATTCATCAATGATGGTAATTCCTTTGTGGAATTGATCCACTAAATATAGTGTGTATTTTTCATTCCAATCAAACTGGTTTATTCTAATCAATTCATCTGCTACTATTTGAAACTTATATTCTTCGATCAGATATTTAATTTGCAATAATTTATTGTTCTCAATTCTAAAATGGTTTGTATCTCTTTGATTTTGAACAAATTTAATAAAACCAATAATATTTTCTGCCAGGATAATTGCTTTTTGCATTTCGGGCCGCATTTTATCCTCTCCTCAAAATTAATTCTATATAGAGTGTATGTTTTGGGATATAAGGATGACACCGTTGATTAATTACTCGTTTACTCTCGATTTTTTTCTGGACTTGAATTGTTCATATTTGGAGGGCTTACCTTTTGAATACAGTGCATTTATTGAGGCTCTAACACTTGAACAATAACCACAATTTATACATTTACCGTCTACAAATAATCTTAAGTTCCTACACTCTGGACATTTTACTATTTCCAAAAACATCCCCTCCACCGCTCCTACTACTAATAGTCCTATTTTATGAAGGGGGGAGAGGATTTATATTTTTGGTGACCTAGAATTACAAAAAAAATTTTCACTGCTTTCTCCATACTAAAAAGCCCCCTTGAATCGTGTTCATCCACTTTGATTCCTGGGGGTTTTTTCAGTTGAATTTTTTGGCAATTTTGCTGTGTGTCACTTCGATTTTACCTGGCAGGACAAAAAGATATTCAATGAGGCTTTCAAGCAAATCCATTAATAAAGCAGTAGTCTCGTAATCCATTTCCGCTTCTAATTCAAGCATCCGATGTAAGGATCCATCTGTTGCGAGCAGGTGGCTTAGGGATTGTATCGGTTTGGCTAGGTCGACTTGATTTGGGAGGATTTCAAGCTGCTGGGATAAAGGCTGTCCTTTACTTTTTTCTTTTAGAAAATGTTTTAGGATACTTTCAATAACACGTTTAGACATAACTGCAGTAGCTGAATTTTCTCTAGATTCAAATACGTTTATCGCTGAACGATAAGCTCTAATAAGGTCTTTTGGTATATTAGGTAGACTTTCTAAATGATTAATTAGATGTTTTGAGGCTTGGATGTCATAGATATATGTATCAGCATGTTCATTTTGCTCTTCCTGACCATCCTTTGTCATAATAATAAATACGGTTGATTTTTTACACGTAGGACAACTGGACTCTGTGAGCAATCCATTCTTGCTGCTTTGAAAGTTTGCATTAATCATAAATTCCGTCATATTTCTGCATTGAGGGCACTCACTTTGTATGCTCTTTGGTATTTTTAGATTTCCATAACGAATGTAAGAATTGACGGAACCAGGATTAATCCTTCTCATACCTTAGCCTCCCTACTTTTTCACTTATATAAATACAATTTTTGATGTACTCTAGACATTGTTAGTTTTCCCCTAAAAAGAAAAATCATGTTGTATTAGGACAAGCATAAGATAAAATAACCATCTTTTTTGCTGAAAGGACTGTTCAGCATGACTAATAATAAGTCGAAGTTTACTGCTTCGCTGTATGCGTTAATGGCGATTAGTTTTTGGGGCGTTTCATTTGTCTCCACTAAAGCTGTACTTGGAAAACTGGATCCTTATTCGTTACTTGTTATTCGATTTGGAATTGGAGCTTTATTTTTGCTGCTGCTGTTGCTTTTACAACGACATCGCCTGCAGATCTCCATTAAATATGTCCCGCATTTATTGGTACTAGGCATACTTGGCGTTTTTGTTCATCAGCTGCTCCAGGCGACAGCATTGTTGACAATAAATGCTTCTGCTGCTGGCTGGCTCATATCGTTTTCACCTGTCTTTACCGTGATTCTTTCGATGCTTTTTTTGCACGAAAAGATGAGTATTCCCAAAGCAGTTGGTATGGTATTGGCAGTAACCGGTGTGCTGATTATCTCAACGACAAGAACTGGACAATCTATTCAGTTCACCATGAATATAGGCTTCCTTCTTATGGTCCTGAGCACGTTAAATTGGGCTATTTATTCTGTGCTTTTAAAAAGTTTAAAAATTCCTTACCCCCCTCTCGTCGTAACGTTTTATATGTGTTTACTTGGCTTGATTCTTACTACACCTTTTATTATCCGAAATAGAGGCTGGGAAGACCTTTCAATGTTAAATCATTCAGAGTGGGCTCATTTGTTGTTCCTTGGTGTTTTTGTATCGGGTATTGCTTATTGGTATTGGGGAAAATCACTTGAGGTACTAGAGGCATCCAAGGTTTCCATGTTTCTCTATTTAGAGCCCATTGCAACCTTAATTGCTGCGGTTCTGCTATTAAATGAAAAAGTTTTACTCATAAGTGTTGCGGGAGGCATCATAATTATTATAGGAGTGATTATCGTTAACGGTCAGCTTGTGCCTATGTTGTTACGCTTTATAAAAAAATAACGGCTATAGGAGGAGAGCTTTATGACTTTGACAGCGAAGATTAAGCATGTATTAGATTCCTTAAAAAGTCCATCTAAAGCCGACCTGAAGAATGCATTGTTACAAATAGATTTGAAACTTGATGATCTTGCACATCTGCCAGAACCTTCTGAAGGAAAACCTTATAATCGAAAGCTTTTATATAAAAATGATGAAGTCGAGCTGCTTGTGATGAATTGGTCTCAGTTGGAGTGTGCTCCTCATGATCATGGTAATTCCCATGGCTGGATCCAAGTGATATCCGGCACTTCTCTTAATTCTGTATATGAAGTTAAAGCTGATCATTTACCTAAAGAATTGTTTTATCAATACCACCATAAAGGGCAATATTTTTATGCACCAAAAAAAGCTGTCCATAAAATGAAAGCCTCAAACGATACAGATATGGTGACCCTCCATCTTTATTCCCCGCCCATTACCGGTATGTTGGTCTATGACTTAGAAAAATGTGCGGCATGTGTGGTATCCGATGATTGCGGGGCATGGTGGCCAGATGAAAAATATCAGAAGCTAAAAGAGATAAAATTAAGTAAAAAGAAAACACCATGAGTCCTTGAATCAAGTTCTCATGGTGTTTTTAACTATCTAAATTTCAATTATCAATAATACTTAATATAACCGTCACTTTAAATAAGTCTCCATCAACATCTATATCTAAAGTACCCTCATGTAAATCAATGATTGACTTTGCAATAGCAAGACCCAGACCAGATCCTTCCGTATGGCGTGATTCATCACCACGTTTAAACCGTTCAAATAATTCATCGATATTCTCACTTAGCTCATATTTCGAGACATTTTTAAAGGTAATCCTAACTTGATGATTCTCCTTTTGTACATGAATATAAGCTCTTGTGTTCGCTAATGAATATTTAGCTATATTTCCAATAATATTATCAAATACCCGCCAAAGTTTCTGCCCATCAACAAAAGCATAAACGGGATGGTCTGGATTTGATACCCGAAACTGGACCTGAGACGCTTCCATGGTTTCATTGTACTCCGCTAGTGATTGTTGAAGCAATTGGACGATGTCGACCTTTTCTTTTGTCAGCTCAATCGCTCCGCTGGCCATTTTGGATGCCTCAAAAAGATCATCGATTAATACCTTTAAGCGTTTTGACTTACGATCAATAATTTCAATATACGCATTTCTCTCATCCTCTGTTAACTCAGGATTCTTTAGAAGGTCCGAATACGTAATTATGGAAGTTAGGGGTGTGCGTAAATCATGACTGACATTTGTGATTAATTCGGTTTTTAGCCTTTCGCTTTTGGCTTGGGCATTTTGTGATTGTTTCACACCGTGTTTCATTTGATTAATATCTTCTGCAAGCTTGGCGAAAACTGATCTCCCAATAATAGTTAAATCAGGTTTGAACTCACCCTTTGCCAATGCCGAAGCATTTAAAAGGATTTGATTAAAATAACCAGTTCTTTTGATAATGAGGATAAAGAGTGGCACCCCGATAATCAAAATCGCAGGAATATAAAGCGCTAAAAAATCCTCGTCAATAAAAATGAGTGCCGTTAAGAGTCCAAAGAAAAAAACAATGGTCAATAGTAAGAAAACTTGCGTTCCCACCCTTCGATTTAGGAAAGCATTTCGAAATACGTTAATGATACTAGCAAAGAAATATCTTATATTTCTTAACACGCGGCCAATAATCGTCTTTTGCCAAACAATCTTGTCAGAGCGAATCGTTTTAAGTCTGTTATACAGGTAGATGGCTTGGACCAGCGTTAATCCAATAATTATCGTTAAAAATACAAGATTGATGACGATATCATCGGCATGAATGTTAAAATAGATATAGGATGTACTATCTATTAAAGCCATGGAGGTTATGACAGATATCCCCTGTAAAATTAAAGCAATATCAAATGGAATATTGTTATATTTACTCTGCCATTTACTTGGTGCTATTTTCTCGATAACTGCAATTCTCTTTCCTATAATTCCACTTCCCGCTAATGCAAGTATCCCGGCTAAAGTATAAATCCAGTAGAAAATTCTTTGATTATCATAATTATGATAATTCTGCATGATCATATTAGTTACTGGAGTATTTTTGGATACCCCTATTTTTCCTTCATATCGATCATTGGAGTTGGTTTGTAGAAGGTCAGACAGATTCTCAGATCCGTTGACTACTGGTCCTTCATTAAAGACAAGATAACCATTTTCTCTGGTTGGATAGCTCTGAATATAATACATTGTTTCATTGTTTATAGATTGGTCAACTGATTTTGTATTCTTTGTTGAAAGATTGGTATATATTTGACCTGTTTCTGTATTTTTTAAATAATAAACAAATGCCTCTTGATAATTTTCATACTCCTGACGATAACTTTCTAGCTCTTTGAAATACTCATCGATATTTTTTTCTTTTTCTTCTATGATACTTTTCTGGATATTTTCATCAGTTTCTAAGTTTTTAGTGAGTTCATCAATCTTTTGATCGCGTTCCTTGATATAAATATCAGCAATCTTATCGTTTTCATTCGCTTTCGCTGCATCTATTCTAGATTGATACTGCAATTCAATGTCACTAATTAGTTCAGTTAAATCACCCAATTCGTCCCGTTTATTCTGTATTTCCTCCTTTGATACTGTAATAGCCTTTTTCATTTCTTCCTTTGATTGGCCATTAATATCAAAGGCTTGGATATATTTTGTTAGATTCTCAAGTTCACTCTGAAATTGTGATGTTTTAAAGTAATTTCGCTGATAATAATCATTTTCATTAATTAATGCAGATATAACACCACTCACACCAAATGCAAACAATACGAACCATCCGATAATTATTAATCTATTTCTCCATTTTGTATCCAATGCCCCACACCACCTTTAAATACCTCGGATTTTTTGGGTCGATTTCTATTTTTTCTCGTATTTTACGAATATGCACTGCTACCGTGTTTTCCGCATTGTAGCAAGGTTCTTTCCAAACCCTCTCATATATATCAGAGATGGAAAACACACGGCCAGCATTGACCATTAGCAATTCTACAATTTTATATTCAATCGGTGTTAATTTCACACGTTCGCCATTTACCGCAACTTCTTTTGCTTCTTGGTCAATCGTTAAACCATTTAAATCAATGGTTTTATTTTTCTGATCAAATTGACCTAATGTCACATACCTTCTAAGCTGGGATTTTACCCTGGCAATAAGTTCCAATGGATTAAAAGGTTTTGTTACATAATCATCCGCGCCAATCTGCAAGCCTAAAATCTTATCCGTATCTTCACTTTTTGCACTTAAGATAATGATGGGAATATTTTTTTGTTCACGTATTTTAAATGTTGCCGAAATCCCATCCATGCGCGGCATCATGATATCCAGTAGAATCAAATGTACCTCTTGTTCATTTAAAATTTCCAGTGCTTCAAAGCCATCCTGTGCCTTAAATACTCTAAGACCCTCATTTTTCAAGTAGATTTCAATCCCATCACGAATTTCTTTATCGTCATCTACCACCAACACAGTATATTGATTCATAAAAAAATCCCCCCCTTTCCAATTTCAGACGTTTCGTTTGTATTGAATGTGTCTAGTATAATCAATATTTCTTAAGTTTAAAGTAGGAGAAAAATGAAGATTTTCTTAAGATTTTTATAACAAGCTTCCCTTTTGATTCTACCAAAGTATTTACAACATAGTATATTTTTGTATTTCAAGCGTATAGTTAATCTAAAATAGCAATCTATCAGTAAAGGATGAAGCTCTTTGTGTATGAATCTTGGCAGCCTAACATCTAAACTAAATGAGTTAACATTTTCCTTATTGTTAGCAGGTTACAAAACTTGTCCTCCCAATTGGAGTAAAAAAGGGAAAAAGCCCCTTTACCACTCCCTTTGGTTTATCACGAAAGGAACTGGAGAACTAATAATAAATGGTAAAAAAAATGACCTTACGCCTGGGAAACTGATTGTTTTTACACCTGGGATGATATATGACAAAAAATCTTCAACTTCAAATCCGCTAGAGTTTTATTTTATACGGTTTACTCATGCAGGTGCCTTTGAGAAAAAAGAGCAATGGCATTTCAAACAGCCTCAGGAAATATCCTTTCCACTAGACGGGGTTTATCCGATTAAAAACAGTTCTGGTGTGGCACTTTTATTCGATGAAATCCATTCTTTGTCTAAACGTAGAGGTTCAACAATTGCATTTAGACAAAAGATCTTATTTCAAGAACTATTACTAACCTTGATACAGGACTTTCATGCTCAAACGATTTCTAAGGACACAAGACAAGTAATTGAAGAAACAATTGATTATATTGGTCATCATTATCACCAGGCTATAACCTTAACAGACTTGGCAAAGATGGCAGGCTTAAGTAAAAGTCACTATTCCAGACTTTTCAAAAAAAATACCGGCTACAGTCCGATTGAATATTTAACCCATTTACGGCTTGACCGTGCAAAGGAGCTTCTGGCACATTCTGATATAAGGGTCAAAGAGGTAAGTCAAAATGTCGGTTACGAGGATGAACTCTATTTCAGTCGAATTTTTAAAAAAATAGTTAGAGTCTCTCCTAGTCAATTCAGTGATGAGCAAAAATTATTAGACCAATAGAAAAAGGATGGTTCAGATTTAAGACCATCCTTTTTACCATTTCATCTTAAAGTTTAACTTTTAAAGTCTTCCTTTTACTCAGATTCTGGCATAATTGAAAGTACACTGATTGGTTATTTATCAGCTGTTGATGATTTCCCATTTCTACAATTCTACCTTTGTCTAAGACAATAATTTTATCTGCATGCTGGATGGTGGAAAGTCGATGTGCAATGATTATGGTTGTTCGATTCTTGGACATTTCTCTTAAGGCTCCTTGAACCGCTTGTTCTGTTTCTGTATCAATATTGGCTGTCGCTTCATCAAGTATAAGTACATCATTGTCTGCGATCATTGCCCTTAAAAAGGAGAGCAGCTGCTTTTGTCCCGCAGACAATACGGTTCCTTCCTCTCCCAGCATGGTGTTATATCCTTGAGGCAGCATTCTAAAAAAAGAATCAATGTTTACAGCCTTCGCTGCTTTTATGATTTCTTCATTACTAACATGGGTATGATTCAAACGAATATTGTCAAATACAGTTCCTGAAAAGACAAAAGCGTCTTGTTGAATGATTCCAATGTGTCTTCTAAGGTCGTTTAAATGAACATCTTTAATGTTTATTCCATCGAGGCTGATTATCCCCTTTTGATTATCATAAAATCGATTAATGAGTTGAATGATCGAACTTTTACCGGCACCTGTGGCACCGACAACACCTACTGTTTCTCCTTGATTAATCCTAAAATGAACATCCTTTAATACCCATTCTTCATTTTTATAAGCAAACCATACATGTTGAAAAACAATGTTACCCTTCACTTTTTCTGGAAGTTCCTTAGGATTCACAGGGTTTACGATTGTTGGTTCTGTTTCTAAGGTTTCAAAAATCCGTTCAGCTGAAGCAAGAGCGGCCTGTATTTGATTAAACCTGTCTGCTAATCCTCTGAGTGGTTCAAAAAACTGCCTAACATAATGAGTAAACGCATACACAGTACCAAAGGTGATACTTCCATCTACTACACTTCTTCCTCCATACCAAACTAAAAGCGCAAGCGAAATATTTCCAAATAACCCGATAGAAGGATTAAAGATAGAATTGATTACCGTTTGACGCATCCCAGCTTGATAATGCTCCTCATTTAATTCATTAAAGCGTTCCAGCTGTTTTCCTTCACGGGCAAATAGTTGAATGACACTCATCCCGGAGAGATTTTCAGCTAGATAGGAAAGAAGTGATGAAAGAAGCGTTCTTAGCTTCCTCTGTGTATCACGTAATACCCTTTTAAAATAAAAGGTGACGATAGCTATGACTGGTATGACTAAAAAGCAAATCAGGGTTAGTTTTACACTCATATATAACATTAGGGCGATGATTCCAATCAGAATCAAAACTTCTTTTACTAAGTTCACAATGACTTGAGAGTATAGTTGGTTCAGCGATTCAACATCATGGGTAATCCTTGTTACTAATCTGCCAATCGGGTTTTTCCTAAAAAAATCCATCTGCATAAGGGATAAGTGCTTAAAAATGGCTTGGCGAAAATCATATATTACATACTGCCCTGTAAATTGAAGGGTATTATTTTGGAAATAGGTACAAATAGAAGAAACCATGATCAATAAGAAATAGATAATGCCCAAAAACATCATCCCTTGATAATCGTTCATCTTGATGTAAGAGTCGATTGCCACTTTAATAATAAACGGCTGAGCTAAACTGGCTATTACAATAAAGACTGTCAGCAATAATGAAAAAAAGAGGAGTTTTCGATAGGGTTTTGCGAACATCAGCATACCTTTTAATAATTGACGGTCACCTATTGCGGGATGCATACCCTTTTTTATACTTCGAATGTTTATCTCCTCCTTTTCTTAATGATGAATTTTCTTCCATTAAGTGTTGGACTCGTAATCTCCGTTGTTTGCTGAGTAAACATTTTTTTGTAAATTCCATCCTGCTTTAAAAGTGATTGATGCGTGCCCCTTTCGACAATCTCCCCTTTATCTAAAACAATGATTTGATCGGCTTCCTGTATTGTAGAAATTCGATGGCTAATGATGATGGAAGTTCGACTTTTCATTTGTGTTCTCAGTGTGTTTAAAATATTGGTTTCTGTTTTAGAATCTACCGCTGATAGGCTGTCATCAAAAATGATAATAGGAGAAGGTTTTATTAATGCTCTTGCGATACTAACACGCTGACGTTGTCCACCTGATAAAGAAAGCCCCCTTTCTCCTAATTCAGTGTCAAAATTATCAGGGAGATCCATAATATCTTCATAAACATGGGCTTGCCTTGCAGCATGTAATACCTGTTCATCTTTGTAGGGATTTGGGTCAAAGGCAATATTTTCTTTTATGGAAGAGGAAAATAAAAAATTGTCTTGTGGTACGTATGCAACTGATGCCCGAAGGGTTTTTAATGGCACATCTCGGATATCAAGATCATCGATAAAAATTGAATTTTCGGGAGGATTATATAAACGTAAGAACAGATTGACTAAGGTTGATTTTCCACTTCCTACTTTTCCGACAATGGCTAAACTAGTTCCTTTTGGGATGGAAACATTAATATTCTTTAATGCTTTCTCTTTACTCCTTTGATACTTAAAAGATAAATTATTTATTATAATATTTCCTTGAATAGAGGTGATAGGGGTTATCCCATCTGCATCTTGTATAGCAGGTTCCGTGGACAAAACATGACGAATTCGGTTATCTGCGGCTTTACCCTGCTGAAGGAGATTTATGACCTTTCCTATGTTCTCAATCGGGGCAATCAACAATGATAAATAGGTATTAAAAGCAACAAAGTCACCGAGAGAAATGGTATTCTTCATCACTAAAATGGAGCCAAATACGATGGAAATTAAATAACTTAGTCCGACAATTCCTTGACTTATCGAGGTGAACAGCGAATTTGCACGAATTAACTGTTTATTGACCTCGACATTGCCTTGATTATCGTTTGTAAACTTCTTTCGTTCTTCTTCCTCTTGGATATAGGTTTTGATAACACTAATTCCCGAACAAAATTCTTGAACTCTGCTTGTCAATGTCCCGATCGCTTCTTGTACTTTTAAGGAATGCGTTTGAATCTTTGAACGGAAACGATAGGCTATATACGTTAACCCTGGTAAAGGTACAAGGACCAGTAACGTTAAATAGAGATGAATCGTACTTGCCATCATGAATACAGAAATCGAAATGAGCACGGCAGCTTCGACCATCTGAAAATATCCCTGCATAACGATCTGCCTCATGATATTGACATCGTTTACAGCATGAGCCATTAGATTCCCAATTCGCTGGTTTTGATAATATTCAGCCTGCAATCTCTCCCAATGTGAAAACAATAAACTCCTTAAGTCCCGCTCTAGGATTCTTGACATCTTGAATATATATATGCGACCACTCGACCGAAATAAAAAAGCACCGAGTCCGACAATAACAAACCATAGAGACAACTCCGATAAATCAGAAACAAGAATGGATTCATTTTGGAGCCCATCCGTAAACTTTTTTAATAAAACGGGAACAAATAATTGCAAAACAAGAGAGACGGTTAAAAGGCTGGTGCCCAGCAAATAACTCCATTTATGTAGCACAAAATGCTCCTTAAAGATAGGTTTAATACTCATCATACCCCCTCCTGCATAAAGGAATATGCTTAGAATAACGCACCCTTCAACCAATCACAATGGATTTCCCCATCATCTTTCATGGATTATCATGCTTTATAAACAAAAATAGAAACGTTTGGACACCCATATAAGGCGCTGAAACGTTTCTACTTTATTATTTTCATTATACTTTTTTAGAATTGATTCTCTAACCATTAACTATATAAACAAGACATTGAAAGAAGACCATTCTAACAAACAATCCTTTAGTTTCTATTTGTACCAACGAGTACCTTTACGCTTTCTTCAAGTTGATTTACCAGCATTTTATGATTATTTTTTGCTATTTTCATATATTCATTGGTCACTTTTCCCCAGACTCTCTGGCTTTCACGTGAATAGCGAACATACGCTTCACTACTTTCTTCGACGTTTTTTTCTATAGATTCGATAAGATTAACAGTGAATTTGATTGGTGTCATCACCAGATTCTCTACTCGGTCAGAAATGTCTTCCACTTGCTGTGTATACTGGTTTAATCCGTCATTTTTTTCAAAATTACCGGGTAAACCATTGACGATTTCCCTGTTTGACTTTCTTGATTCTGGATATAAATCAAAGATTGATTTTCTAAAGTCTTTATTGAGCTTAATTACATCTTTTACAGATTTAAGATAAGCTTCTTCACTGCTTTCGCGGAGCTGTCTTGCTTGATCAAACATTTGTTCGTATTGCCCCCAAATTGTTTCTACATATGAATTGGATACAACTGCTTCTTCTTGAGCTTCATTTTTCGATTGTATATTTTTTTCTTCTACGTATGGATTAGATAAAACTACTTCTTCTTGAACTTCAGCTTTCATTTGTGTTTTTGCTTCTAATTCTGGAGCTTTGTCCTCTTTCTTTGTTAATGTTTTAGTCATTTTCGTTCCTCCTTAGTTTCTACTTTTATTTTTATTTCTCTATGGAATCCTTCTTTTCAAATGAAGGGAAATAGAGCTCAATTAAAAATCTTCACTATCATCAATGAGGATTGTTTGCTTCATTCATTGATTTAGATACATTTCCTACCTATTGTTCGTATCAATCTCAGAATTAGATTCAATTACATTTACTAGTTCTTGAATGATATCGTTAAGCTTCATCATACTTGTATCTTTCTTGAGAATACTAGAAGTTTTAAGAAGTAGAATTTCTTCTTGGTCACTCATAAAGATCCCTCCATTGGTCATATAACAAATTTTCAGGACTGCATTTATGCGTTACTCATATATGTAATTTACATATATAATAACTCATCTCACTCATATATCTAATTACATTCTAACTTCAACTAATAATTCTGTAATATAGATGAAAGTCAACAACTGTTAAATCTAAGTTAAGCTTAAATGGATTTCAAAAAATAAAGTAATCTTAAATAACGACAAATACTTTCGATTCTTTGTTTTTCGATAGAACAATTGCTCATAAATACTCATTTATAGGGCGGATACATCACATTTCATAAGAAAGTGACGATGAAAACTCTTCATACTTAAACAGGTACGAAGGAAATTATGTGGAATTATACATTAACAAGGTAAATAACCCTTGTAACTAATCGGAAAGGTTGTGAGTTTATGAGACTTCTGGATGTACAGCCAAAGAAAAACTTTAGCTACATCTTCGTTCAATTTCCAGGAATGAAAATGAATGTCCCTTCGCTCTCCAACGATGAGGGAAAGGCGGTGAATGAAGATGTTGCTTTATGTATCCAATTAAATAGCAAAGAGCAGGTTAATAGTTTATACCTTGTGCACACACAGAGTATAAAACCGTTTGACTTCTCTGATGAAGAAATTGGAGCAAAAGCATTTTTTCGAGTCATTAAGAAAAAAGAAATCACTCAAACCTCACACACGAATGAATCCGATGATATTGCCACGTTTATTACAGATGAAGTGGCTGTTGTTCAAAAGAAAACAGCAGCAGGATATGAATTCGTCCTAGTTTTAAATAAACGAGAAATTGGAATCGTCGCTTCGATTGAAGAAGAAGTTTTACAAATAGAAAAAGTACCATTTACACTTCATGAGGAGTACAAAGAAAGTGTCATAGTTAAAACAAGTAAAAATAAAAATATGATTGTCTTAGCAAGGAGGGCCAAAAAGAGGATATTCTTTGGAGGCCATGTCTTTCAAGATACAGAAGTTAAAGATCCAATCCGAATGCTTTTTGAGGGCGTTAAAAGAAAAGTTATAGTATTCTCTCCTGCCGCATTAGATTTTATCGGTCCAGGTGATCGCAACCAACCCAACTTAAGCATGAGGGGAGGTTAAATTGCTTTCCAGAAAAGGACTAGACAATTTCATACTAGAAAAATAATCGAAACGAAGGATTAAAAGGATAATCCTTCTCGATTGTAAAGATATAAAAATAAAAGGGAAAGGCTAAATCGAGAATAAGGATTCTCTTTAAAGAGAATGAAGCAAATTCAAATAGAGAAAAAAGAGGCTGGGACATAACTAGCTTCAAATAGTGAGAAAGGTGAAATTGAGCGTGCTCAATTTCACCTTTCTCTGTTTTTACTCATAATGGTTTTTCATTCTCAGCTGTTGGCCGTGAATTTTCGTAAATTCACGGCCATTAACGCTATTCCCATTTCATTGTCAACCTTCGATTTTCCGCGTACAGAAAATCGATTGAAACGCAAATTAGCCTTCAAGAATCCAAAAACTGGCTCCACATCGATTTTGCGTTTTCGATAGATGGCACCCGTTTTTTCTTCTGAAAGCTTCGCTCTCACATATTCTTTTTGTTGTTCCCATTTCTTATTCACCATTAACGTTCGATTATTGCCTTCTTTTGCCTTCGTACATGATGAACGGAATGGGCATCCCGAACAGTCTTCACATTCATAGATTTTAAACTCTCGTTTGAAACCTGTTTTATCCGTGCGTACAGATGAATATTTAAATACAAGACGTTGCTGGTTCGGGCAAATGTATATATCATCTCCTTCATTATACTGCCAGTTGTCTGGATTGAATTCGTTTTGTTTATATTTTTTCTTTTGCTCTTTCAAATACATGTTATATGTAATGAGCGCTTCTCGTTTACGATTTGAAAGGATATCTTCATAATTTTGCTCGCTGCCATAACCTGCATCTGCGACAATATGCTTTGGTAACTTAAAATAGTGTTGCTCAATTTCATCCAGGAACGGGATTAACGTACGTGTGTCTGTCGGATTTGGAAATAAACTATAGGCTAGTGCGTATTGACCTTCTGTTGCGAGTTGTACATTATAACCAGCTTTCAATTGACCATTTTTCATATAATCATCTTTCATACGCATGAACGTCGCATCGTGATCTGTTTTTGAATAACTATTACGTGTGTCAAAGATTTCGAAATCTCGTTGGTATTTCTGTGTTCGCAAGATGTAATCAAGCAACTGTTTGCGCACCTGCTTGGGATATTTCCTCTCACTCCTTAACGCCTTTCGTTCCACTATGTCTGACGTTGCTTCTATTTTTTTGTCATACTCTGTAACAATATCGTCTACTTTTTGAACCATTTGACCAAGTTCCTTATGCGATAACTGTTCTTCACATTCTCGTTCAATCTCAGGTATGATTTCCTTTTCAAGTAGCTCGTTGTATAGTTCATTTGACTTTTCAATTAATGCTTTGTGATACTTTTCAATCGATTTCTTCCATACAAACGTAAACTTATTCGCATTCGCTTCAATCTTTGTGCCATCGATAAAAATTGCATCTTGATCGATAAGTTTTTCTTCGACTAATTGGCAACGGAATTGGACGAAACATTGGCGAATTAATTCCTTCACTTCTGATTGAACACGGAATCGGTTGATTGTACGGTAGCTTGGTTCATGCCCTTGAGCTAGCCACATCATACGGATACTGTCTTTTAATAGTGCCTCAATTTTGCGCCCCGAGAAGACAGATTGCGTGTAGGCACATAAGATTATTTTAAGCATCATGCGTGGATGGTAGGCAGGACAGCCCTCATTTCGAAGAAATGGTTCCAACGCTTCCTGAGGGATACTTTCAACTAAATGATGGACATGGAAGGCAATATCATTATTTTGTAATTTTACTTCTAAATCTAAAGGCAAAACTAATTGATTCATGATATAATTTTTAAACATAAGGACACTTCTTTCTGATTTTATTTTGTGTGGTAACTTAATTTTATCAGAAGTTGTCCTTATTTTATTGAAAAAAATAAAGCCGGTGAAATTTTACTCGTCGTAAAATTCCACCGGCTTTTTCATTTCAGAGGAGGGTTTTGTCCCAGCCTCTTTTAATTTATTGTTTCAGTCCTATTACACCTACAATAATTAAGCAGGAATAGAAATGATAAACGTAGTTCCTTTCCCTTTTTCACTCTGTACTTCAATCTTTCCATTTATTTTATTGATTATACTATAAACCATCAACATGCCAAGTCCTGTTCCTTGATTCTTTGTGGAATAATAGGGTCTTCCTAATTGAAACACTTCATTCTTCGTCATGCCGACACCAGTATCTTTAATTCTTTCTAATCTAATAGGAAATGCCATACATAAAACCATGGAAATGGATGATAGGAGTGTAAGAAAGTATTGATTATAAGTATGGAACCTATTTTCAAAGAAAATTAGAAAAGTTAAAACCGGAAATAGTAGAAAAAGGAAATTTAAAAGCAATGATTCTATCAAAGTGAAACTCCCTTCGTAAGAGTTTTAAACATATAAAATATTATTTTACTACAATATTGGAATTTTATACATATCTGTAGTTCTTTTTTAACTAACTGAAATTCCTTCACTCTTCAATATTAACCCTTCTATCTTATATTTTTTTTTAGCCCCTAAAAATATTTAATCATAATAAAGTTATTACTGGAAAAAATAATATTGATTAGAAATTTTTTCTCGAATAGGGGGTTGACTATGTCTGGTAACAATCACAATCATATAATTCCACTTAGCGAGAATGTAGATGAAAATATTAAAAAACTGGAGATGGCACTTGGAAATAGTGATGATTTATCCATTAGAAGACTCCATGTTTCCACTAAAAATGTAGTCATTATCCATATTGAAGGCATCGTGGATGAACAAAGTATTACTGAAAATGTGATCAGACCGATTATACAACTTAATGGAGAAGCCCATTCCTTTAAAACTGCAGAAGACTTAGTAGACAAAATGGTTCAAATTATTTCTGTAGCCTCTATCGAATTTATATTTAATTGGTCAGAGCTTTTAGAGAGTATTTTGGCTGGAGATACAGTTATCTTGATAGATGATTCCTCAAGATCAATCACTTTAGGTACAAAGAAAATTCAATCCCGTGCTATTACGGAGCCGTCTACCCAAACCGTTATTAAAGGTCCGAAAGATAGCTTTACAGAGAATATTAGTACAAACATATCATTGCTTCGCTCTAGAATCCAAAACGCTAAATTAAGGCTCAAATTAACAAAAGTAGGAAGTGTAACAAAAACAGATGTAGCGATTATGTACATTGAGGGAATTGCAGATCACAACATAGTCTTAGAAGCGATGTCTCGGATAAAAAGAATTAATATAGACAGCATACTTGAAGCCAATTATATTGAAGAAGCCATTCGAGACAACAAGAAGACAATATTCCCTCATATGCAAAGTTCTGAAAGGCCTGATACAGTTGCTGCGAATTTATTAGAAGGCAAAATTGCTATTATTATCCAAGGAACACCATTTGTCTTAATTTTACCCATATATTTCATTCAGCTTTTTCAATCACCAGAAGATTATTATGAAAACAATGTATTCAGTTCATTTTTGAGGTTGATTCGGATGGGCGCTTTTCTTTTGAATATGTATGCTTCTGCCATTTATTTAGCTTTAATTACCCACCATCAAGGATTAATCCCAACTACATTAATGGTCACATTAATGGCACAGAGAGAAAGGGTTCCTTTTCCGGTCATTATTGAATTATTACTGATGGAACTTGCGTTTGAAATATTAAGAGAGGCTGGCGTTCGTATGCCTAGAGCAATTGGTCCAGCCGTTTCCATTGTTGGAGCACTTATCTTAGGTCAAGCAGCTGTCGAAGCAGGATTTGTTTCTGCCGCGATTGTTATCATCGTAGCCACATCTGCCATTAATAGCTTTACACTTCCAAACACTAATATTGTCAATGTTGCCAGAGGGTTACGGTTTCTATTAATTTTATCGTCTGCTTTTATTGGTTTTTATGGAATTTTATTATTTACGTTATGTATGTTAGTCCATCTTTGCAGTTTACGGTCTTTTGGTGTTCCCTATTTCGCTCCTTTCGCACCTTTCAGAAAGAGTGATAATAAAGATAGCCTGGTTCGGTTTCCAGTTTCTTCTTTGTTTATGAATAAATCTGATGACAAATAACACGAGTGTATTGAAGTAGGAGCCAAAAATGAGAAAAATTCACATACTACTATTTATCATGATATTGCTCACTGGCTGTTCCAATTACAGAGAGTTAAATCAATTAGGCCTTGTCATTGCCATGGGGATAGATGTGGCGCAGGATATAGATAATGGATATCGGGTTACGTTTCAAGTGATTAACCCAAGTCAATTGTCTCCGACTGGGACTCCTACAGGGATACCAGTTTCTAACTATACGGCAGAAGCAGAGACATTAGTAGATGCGTATCGAAGAGCATCTACCATTATTCCGAGATATAACGATGTTTCACACCTATCACTGGTCGTCATTAGTGAAGAGCTGGCACGAAAAGGAACAGGTTTGATATTTGACGCATTTGAACGAGTTAAAACAGCAAAATCCACTTTTCCCGTTTTTATTGCAAGAGGAACTTCAGCAGAAAATGTACTCGGGGTAGTTGAACCACTTGAATCAAATCCAACAAAAAGTGTTAGAAGTACCAGTGAAAACAATCAAAAAGTTTATGGTATTTCAAAAATTACGCCCTTACATGAAGTCATTGCTACTCTTTCAAGTGAAGGTAAGGACCTGCTATTACCAGGGATTGAACTAAATAAAAAACTAACATCCAAGAACCAAAATGACAATTTAAATAATATTAAACCATCTGTTGTTAAAGTTAGTGGTTTAGCGATATTTAAAAAAGATAAATTGGTAAACTGGTATGATGGAGAAATGGCTCGAACCACCCATTTAGTTTTATCAGAAATAGAGAGTACAACTTTTCCTATACCCTGTGGAAAAAAGAAGATGACACTTGTTTCTAAAAGAAGTAAAGGTACAATAAAAACCCTTTTAAAGCCTATTCCCACTTTACAAGTCAACATAGCAATAAACACTGAAATATATGAAATGAATTGTACTAAAGATCTAACTGACACAAAAGTGTTAACAGATATTGAGAAGGTTTTAGAAAAAGAAATAATAAGACAAGTACAGCGTACCATTCAAATCTCACAGGGTACAGGAACTGATGTGTTTGGATTTGGATCCACACTATCAAAAGAAAATCCTCGTTATTGGAAAAAACACAAAAAAGAGTGGAACACCATTTTCAGCAAGGCAAAAGTGGAGGTTAACGTAAAAGCTTCTATTAATGATTCAGGCCTTGTAACGGATCCATATGAACCTAAATAATAACAAAGAGGTAAACAGCTATGTCTAATGTGAAAATTGATGGATATCAACTTTTCTGCTTAATCGTCCTTTTTTTGTTTGGGACCACCATTTTTTTAGATATTGGCAGCGGAGCAAAACAAGATGCCTGGATCCTAACCCTTATCTCACCTTTTACTGGATTAATTTTATTCACGATATACTATCAACTTCATAAGAGGTTTCCTACTCTTCCCCTGACAGAATATGTAAGGAAAATTTGGGGTAAGTTCCTAGGAAGTATCATTAGTTATTTATATATTATTTATTTTATTTATATCGCATCAAGAGTTTTACGTGATATTGAAGAAATACTAATTAATTCTGCTTATTACAAAACTTCAATCACGGTTGTTGGTATTTGTATGATGTTTACCTTAATCTACACTGTAAATATCGGGTTTGAAGTATTCGCAAGGGTAGCATGTATTTGCTTTTTATTTATTGGTCTTACTTTATTTATTATAAATATTATGTTTATCATAACTGATTTAATCCATTTCGAAAATCTAAAACCAATCCTTGCAGATGGATGGAAACCAATCATTAAAGCACTACCGTTAAATGTAACCGTTCCTTATGGGGAATTAATTACACTTTCAATGATCTTCCCCTATATGAATAAACAAACAAAAATATTGAAGACGGGAATGATGGCAGTACTATTTGCAGGAATATATTTTACCTTAAACATTCTTTTATTAATTTGTGTACTAGGAATTGACGTCTTATCAAGATCTTCATTTCCGGCACTTAAAGCTGCCAGCTTTATAGATATTGCAGGATTTATTCAACGTTTAGATTCTTTTGTTATCATTTTAGTTGTGTTCTTAGGATTTATTAAAATAACCATGTTTTTCTTTTGTGCAGTCATTGGAGTGAGCACTCTTTTTAAAATAAAATCAAGTGCACTATCCACGTATTTAATAGGGGGAATTATATTACTATCGTCCATTATGATAGCACCTAGTTACCAAAGGCACTTGGACGAAGGACTAAAAATCGTTCCGTACATGCTTCATATTCCTTTACAAATAGTTATCCCCCTTTTATTACTATTCACTGTCTTAATAAAGGGGAAAATAAAAAATGTGATGCCGTGAAATTTTGATGAAGTTATTTCCTTCTTCGGATTTGACTCAAAATTAACAGAACCAATATTATAAAACAAATCAAAATTAGAAATATATCTTCTCCTTTAGCTACCTTTAATAATTTGCTAATACTAAACCAAGCTTCGTACAAATCATGACCTTGTACTATGTCTATAAGGACAATTAGAGCAAGTGTACTTAATAATATAAAAATTAGAATTCCTGCTGTAAGCACATCAATCACCCACAAGCCCTATTTTTGTATTTCAACTAGTATCCTTTACTATAATTAACAAGATTTTTTATTCATAACCATAAATATCATACAGAATAATTAATAGGCCCTTTTCAGAAAGCAATGTTTTGGTTATTCATACAATTACGTTGCTTTTTCCTATTTAAAGGCAATACATATGAGCATAATATTGTTGATGATTGTCAAAGGTATTCATTCTCTTAATCTAAAATAATAAGATTGACAAAATTAAAATGAGCACCTTATACTTTAATTGTTAACCAATACATAAAAATAGTTAACAAAATATATAGGGGGGATATAATGTTTAAGTCACAGTATCAATTAAAAATGTGGATTTTGAGTGCTTTATTTGCTGCCATTATAGGAATTTTGGCTCAAGTTACAGTTCCATTGCCACTTGTTCCGATTACAGGGCAAACACTTGCAGTTGGTTTAGCAGCGACAATTTTAGGGTCTAGATATGGCACTTTTGCCGTTATTATATATGCCCTAATTGGAGGTATAGGTATTCCCGTTTTTAGTGAAATGTCAGGTGGACTTGGGGTAATTGTTGGTCCTACCGGAGGTTATATTGTTGGATTCATTCCTGCAGCATTTTTAATTGGTGTTATCTTAGAAAAAATGGGCTTCACTGTCATGAAAGCTATGATTGCTAATACAATTGGTATGCTTGTTACCTTGATCTTTGGGACAGTTTGGTTGAAATTTGCGGTTGATATGACGTGGACTGCTGCATTTGCTTCTGGAGTTTTACCATTTATTATCGTTGGTTTAATTAAAGCATTTTTAGCCTCATGGATTGGAATCACGGTCTATAAAAGGCTTGTAACAGCAAATCTGTTAACTTCCCCACATCAGGTATCTAGTTAAATAAATAAAAATGCCAATACAAAGGCGAGGTTAATGTACAATCGTACAATAACCTCGCTTTTTAATTTATTAAGACCCTTCATTTGCAGGGTAATGTAGTTGGAACATATTGTTCATTAATATTTAGAGTTTTCTATATTAATATAGTACTTATATACATCTATTTTGAGGAGGATTTTATGCTTAAAAAAATAATTCCAACTATTGTTTCCTGCTCAATTGTGCTGACCGGTATTTTTTCCGTTTCTACATTAGCTCCAATAGAAGCGACTGCTTCTTCCTATAATGAACTGGCAGAACGTCCATTTATGGGATGGAGCAGCTGGAGTTCCATACGAAAAAAGCCGACAGAGGAAAACATTAAAGCAGCTGCAGATGTGTTGGCATTAAAATTCAAGTCCCACGGGTATCAATATGTTAATCTTGATGATTATTATATGCTCGATTGGAGGACTACCGTTGATGATTATGGCAGGTGGGCGGTTGACCCTAAGAAATTTCCTAACGGGATGAAAGCACTTGGGGACTATATTCATAATAAGGGATTGAAGTTCGGCCACTATGTAACACTTGGTATACCAAAAGCAGCGGTAGATCGAAACACACCCATTGAAGGTACACCGTATCATGCGAAGGATATCGTGGACTTTAGCAAAGGGCAAAAGAAAAATTTCAATTATGATGAAATGTATGCCATTGATTTTTCAAAGCCTGGGGCGCAGGAGTTTATTGATTCATGGGCAAGGCTTTTCGAATCGTATGGCATAGATTACCTTAAAATAGATGGTGTCCGAAACCAGGATATAGCCGATGTAAAGGCATGGGCAAAGGCACTCGAGAAAACAGGCAGACCAATACATGTTGAGTTGTCCAATAACCTCGATATCAAACACATTTCTACCTGGAAACAATTATCAAATGGTTGGCGTACAGACCATGATGTGGAGGCTTACGGGACACCCTACCTTGCTTCTTGGAAAAAGGTAACGAGAAGATTTGATGATGTCGCAGAGTGGCAGCCTCATGCAGGTCCTGGCGGCTGGAATGATTTAGACTCACTAAATGTGGCAAATGGCAGCAAGGATGGATTAACAAAGGAGGAGAAAATTTCATATGTTTCCCTATGGGCGATAGCAGCGTCTCAATTTGTCATTGGAAATGACCTGACAAAGCTGGATGATTTCGGACTAAGTCTATTAACCAATGATGCGATTCTAGGTGTCAATCAGAGTGGTGTTGCGGGGAAGCGATTATATAAAAAGGGTGACACTCAAGTGTTTTACCAAAGCCTTCCCGATGGTTCCTATAATATAGCCCTTTTTAATACTGGCGCAGATACGCATAATGTTAGTGTTAAATGGGAGGATTTGGGGATTGAGGGATCAGCATTCGTGCGTGATTTATGGAGTCATCAAGATTTAGGACGTACCGAAGAAGGCTTCACTGCTAAGCTATCCACCCATGCTTCACGTATGATCAAAGTGATACCAGCTTCAGCGCTGACTGTCTCCCCTGAAAGTGGAGCAACTGGATTAAACCCTTCCAAGGTCACATTAAACTGGAAGGCAAGTTCCGAGTCCTACAGCTATCACGTTCAGGTGGCAACAGATCCAAGTTTTAATAAAATTGTTGTTGATTCAACCGTCTCTCGTCCAACTGCAGAAGTAAAGAACCTTGATAAAGACACCCTTTATTACTGGAAAGTTTCCACATTATCAGGAGAAACCGAAAAACAGATTGGAATTTATTCCTTCTATACTGAATTAACCAAAGTTCCAAACAAGGTGGAGTGGGTGTTGGCCGACAGGAAAAATAATGATTCTGTTTCACTCAGATGGAATCCTACACTTGAGGCAGAATCCTATACGGTCTATCGAAAAGAAGTTAATATCCTTGGTTTAAGCAGCGACTACACACCTATCGCAACAGATATACTAGACCCAAATTATATAGATAATAGCGCTAAGCTAAAAAGTGGCGTCACCTATTCTTATAAAGTAACAGCAGCGAACAAAATAGGTGAAAGTAAAATGTCCATAGAAGGATATTCAGATGATCAATCCTCTGTAAAGATGACAGCTCTTCTCATTGTTTCATTTACCTTAGGAGCAGTAGCAATTATTTTTATTATTGCTAGATTCAAATCGAAATCTACTAAAAAAGCAGAATTTGCAAATAAGCGTGCTTCCTAGTCCAATTTTATCTAAATGTTTGCTTACCAAATGGAGGTGCTCTCTTTTAAATCGAAGGGTGCCCCTCCATTTTGTTTAATTAGCTAAATTTTAATATATCTACACTACTCCATTAGATGATGATACCCCACTGCAACAAACTCCCAATCGTGTAAAAAGTATGACCATAAGTTGGGACGGCGCCTAACTGCCAGCGGGTGGTAAGCCACTGTGGTTTGATAGCCTTGAACATTGTGCCATGTTCCCCGTAATGCTTTTACATCTGCTTCCGGATTTCGAAAAAAGGACTGAACAGCCACATTTCCTAAGCATAGAATAAGTTTGGGCTTTTTTTGTACAATTTGTTGTTCTAAATGAATCATACAGATTTGGCGTACCTCTTCCTTGTCATATTCACGTACTGGCCTTCTTTTAAGGATATATGTCACGTACAGGTCGTCCTTTTTCAAACCCGCTTCATTTGCCGCTTGTTGTAATGTTTGTCTCGTTCCGCAAACAACTGAATTTCCCGCACGGTCTTCCCTGTCTCCAGGATTGTCTAGAATCACCATGATTGGTGCTTCCGGATTTCCTTCACCCCAGACCATAGGTGACCCGTGCTGATAAAGACCACATTCACGGCAATTTTCAAGGTGACATGGGGTCGGTTCCTCTGGCCATAATTCAGGACCAAATGTAGACATACCTTCCATCTCCTGATACTGTTTTTCATTCTTATTCTTTCCAATAATAAATCACGTACTCAACTTGTTTTCTAGCTACTATATTTACCGCGTAATAAACGATATCTTTATATTTCATTTCTCGTATCGGATTTTTACTAACATTGTGCAAATCTCTCATAACTGCTATATCTGGGATGGTAAATGCCACTAAAATAATCGCCTTATTTCCATTAATCCCCCAAGTACCTCTCGAACCTAAAACTAGAGGCAAGGGTTTATTACATTTCTGAAGATAATTATAAACCCACTCTTGTTCGCTTAAATTTTTATTAACCATTAAGTCCTCACCTAATAGTGTGAAAAAAACAGCCAATATAAATTGGCTGCTTCCTTAACGATCAAGTCCCTTTTTAGTCTTACCCACATTATCATTTGGAGAATCACCAGTACCATTCTTGCTTTTGCTATTAGGTGTTCCATAAATTTGATTATCCGCAGTTACTTTTGCTCCTGTTAGGAAATCATCTTTAGTTTTCTTCATGTCATCATCTCCTTTAGTAAATCAGTTATATTATCTATAGAGTGTAAAAGAAATATTCAGAAGTGCTAAATCTATTATTTATAGTTGAAATTATGGTTTAATTAGTAAGGAACTAACATAGAGGAGCTATTTAGATGAATCAGGAATTTCTTTATATTATTATCATCATTGCATTTGGGTATCTGTTAAAACGTTTAAATATTTTACAAGAAAAAGATGGAGAAGTTATTTCAAAAATTATTTTTAAAATTACCTTGCCCGCTTTGGTTCTTGTAACATTCGATTCCGTAAAGATAGAAACGTCTTTAATACTTTTACCCGTAATTGTACTCGTTTATGGAATTATAACAGCATTTTTGGGCTTATTCTTGTTTAAAAATGAGGAGAGAGAACTAAAGGGTTCACTTTTAATGCTATCTTCTGGGTTTAATGTAGGCTTATTTGCATTTCCTTTAGTTTATGCGATTTGGGGAATAGATGGCTTAACTTATTTTAGTATGTTTGATGTAGGGACATCCTTTGTAGTCTTTGGAATTAGTTTTATTTTGGGCAGTTATTTTTCTGAAGAAGGTCTGCGGCTGAACCCAATGGAAATTCTCAAAAAACTGGGCAAGTCTATTCCATTAATGACCTACCTTATTGCAAGTATTTTAAATCTTACCCATATCCAATTACCAGACTTCATCATTAATGTTGCAGATAAAATCTCTGGAGCAAATATGCCATTGTCTTTATTGCTATTAGGACTGTTTTTAAATTTCAAATTTGATAAACAATTTATGAAGCCTATGGCGAAATTTTTGGCTTTCCGATATGGTTTAGGTCTTATCGTCGGTTTAGTCTTATACTTTATCCTACCCTTTGACACCATGTTTCGATATACCATTCTGATTGGACTGTTACTGCCAGTAGCAGCATCCGCTCTAACTTTTGCAGTTGAATTTAAATATAGTACCAACAGCACTCGTTTCATTGCCACAATGTCAAATATAACTATTTTAGTTAGTATCGTTATTTTATATATCTTTGCAAACTTTATTTAATAAGACTTAAACCCACTAGGTTAAAACTTAGTGGGTTTAAAATTTTTCTAAAAATTGATTTTTTGAAATTTGGGGAAATTAATACTGGAGGTTATGAAAATGATTGTTTACCATGGATCTATCAGTAATTTTCAAAGTTTTAATAAAGAAACCGTCGTTCAAAATTTAAGTAACGATATCAATACGATTGGATTTTGGTTTACTTCTGATATGAATTCAGCAAAACCTTTTGCAATTGGTTCTGAGACAGTGATTGAAAATTCAAAGAGTGAGTTCTGGGAGAACGGAGAACCAAAGATAGTTCAATACGAAAGACCTGTTAGCGGCTATATCTATAAAGTGTATATAGATGAACCGAATTTAAAAATTTACGAATCTACGACAGAAGAAGCTTTTGATCTGTTTATGAGGGAACGTGACTTATATTGTGATTACTTAGGCTCCAAAAAAAGAAATGTTACGTGGAATGATACTGCTATCCTTTTAAATAAAGAAGAAGCCAATACAGAATTTCGTAAGAGCCTTATGAAACAGGGATACGAAGGCTTATTAATAAGAAAGGCGCTCATCCTTAATATAATTACAGATTTGTACTGCATTTTTTCTGAGGACTCGCTGCTTATTACAGAAGTCTTTCCTTTAGAAGTATTAAACAATTAATTGAGGACGGACCCCACTTGAGTCCGTCCATTATCAGTTTAGTACCTTAAAGACTTTTTGCGTTAAATGTGTCTCCACCCTCTAAGGTTCCACTTTTGAATCCTTTATTAAACCATTTCTCCCTCTGCTCAGAGGTTCCATGTGTAAAGCTATCAGGTACAACATAGCCTTGTGCTTTTTTCTGGATAGTATCATCCCCTACAGCATGCGCTGCATTAAGTGCCTCTTCTAGGTCACCTTTTTCAAGGTATCCTTTCCCTTTTGCATAGTGGGCCCAAACACCGGCTAAGTAGTCCGCCTGCAATTCAAATCGAACTGAAAACTCATTGGTCCGCTTCTCGGCTGTTGAAGCATCATCTCCACTATGTAAAAGGGTCTGGACATGGTGCCCTACCTCATGGGCAATTACATACGCCATCGCAAAATCACCAGGTGCTTGGAATCTTTGCTTTAATTCCTGATAAAAACTTAAATCAATATAAAGTTTGTGGTCACCGGGACAATAGAAAGGTCCAACAGCTGAATTGGCCGCTCCACAAGCCGACTGAACGCTATCCCTGAACAAAACCAGCTTTGGATTTTCGTATACCATGCCTCTCTTCTCGAATTCAGCGGACCATACATCTTCTGTATCAGCAAGAACTACAGAAACAAAGTCTGCCAATTCCTCCTCTTGTGTGGATACATTCATAGGAGCGTTTTGGTACGAACCATTTGAGGTTGGAGTATTGTTCAATAAATCTCCTGGGTTGCCTCCGAGCAGTGCAAAGAGGAGAATGACTACAATACTTCCAATCCCTCCTCCTACCACCGTTTTTCCACCCATGCCCATCCCTCTGCGGTCCTCAACGTTTGAACTTTGCCGTCTTCCTTTCCAAAGCATTATGATATCCCCCTAAAGTATTAATGATGAATAGTGTTTCCCCTTTTTTTATCTTTATTAAACAAACAACAAATGGTTCATTGACGCAAAAAAGTGCTCAGGAAATCGATTTTCCTGAACACTTTAGCAGCAATTATTGTTTTTATTCCTTAAGTCGAGGTTTCGCAGGATCACAATTTGGCGGTTCGACGTTTGCCGATTCTGCTAATTTCATTAGATAATAACATTCTTCCCGGTACATATGATCAGCCATTAATGGTGCAAATGTTCCCAACGCTTGATTGCTAAGTTCTAATTCTTCTAGTTCCGTTAAAAAGTTTTGAAATAATTTAATTTCTAATTGTGCGTCATTCGTCATTTTTGTCAAAGCTGGAAATTCAGTTAAATTCGTTCTTAAATATCCTGCCAGCTCTACTGCTTTTAGATAAAACCCTTCAAAATCCTTTTTAAATGTCTTACTTTTCTTCCTTAGTTGTTTTTCAACACCATCTAAATTTGTATATATAGCGTCTGAATGGCCAGCCGCATCTAATAACCATAAAAGGTGATGATGAAGTTCATGATAAACGGGTGGGACTTTGCCCTCTTTTAAATAACTTAAAACCCTTACATATTCTTCCAACTCATTGACCATATGATTAATAAAAGTAGGTGAAAGATGAATTTTAATTTTTCCGACAAGGTGTTTTCTAATTAAGTCTAACTTGAATTCCCGTAATTTTAGTACCTCCTGCTCTACTTGAGCTGCTAGCTGTGTCAGCGGAGAGGATTTTGCACGTTCTAATAGTGTATCAAAAATGGTTATAAAATTTGCGGCCTGCTCAATCTCAACCTTTTGAATGGGGGCAAGAGCTTCAAAAATAAACCTAGAATGATCACCTAATATTTGAAGCCAAAAACGATGTTCAAATCTGGCTGACCTTTCAAAAACGTCATTCATGTCCATTCCTCCTAGAAAAAAATACCACATTAATGTGATATTTATTCTATTAAGGCACGTCTTATGAACATCGGAGTTTTGAGGACACGCAAAAGAAGCGCTTCAACAAACTTCTCACAACGAAGTAGGTCCTGTTCTTGCGGCCGAAGTTCTACCTTCAAGGTCGCAGCTAAATTTGTGTGAACGTATAGCATGTCCCGAAATTGATCAACGGCCCCGCAATACATCGGATAGAAGCTATCTCCTGTCCCAAATACAGCAGTGGTTATGTCTTTTCTACCAATTGATTCAAACGTATTATAGAGTTGCCTCATTTCCTTTGGGATGTCACCATTACCCCATGTGTACGTTCCGATAGCTATTGCGTCATAATAACATAAGTCAGAGATGGAAAACTCTTCTATACTATAAAAAGATAACTCGACTGACTTCATTAACAAGATTTGATACAGTTCTTCAGCCAATTCTTTCGTGTTTCCAGATACCGACGCGTAAACAATCGCTACTGATAATTTAGAGTTCGTCAAATCCATTGGACTGTGAGACCTTTGAATAGGTTCTGGACTTTTGTTCAAAGAAATCCGATTTTGTCTCATTCATCATTTCATCTCCAAATATTTGAATCCACGGCATCGGATTGCTTCTTTCTTCATAAAGATTTTTCAGGCCAAGCTGACGTAATCGTTTATTTGCTAAATATTCTACATATCCA
The DNA here is from genome assembly GCF_047237705.1 of Neobacillus canaveralius. NCBI lineage: Bacteria > Bacillati > Bacillota > Bacilli > Caryophanales > Bacillaceae > Neobacillus > Neobacillus canaveralius. Next base: position 3,919,237 of record NZ_JBDFLL010000001.1, read on the forward strand.
TCAAATTCTTCTAAATCGATTCCTTTGATTTCAGCTAAAATATAGTGAGCCCACTCTTTTTCCAGCTCAACCGCTTCGTTAATGGTTTGATAGATATAGTTGATATTTCCATCTGTATGAAGCTCAGGATTTTCTGTTAAAAGGATTCGAATGAATTGAGCAATAAAGTAGGCATGCTGCATTTCATCCCGTTGAATATAACTAATCATCGTACTTGTTTTCAGCATTTTTTGCTGTCGTGCTAAATGGTAGAAAAAAGCAAAACCAGCGTAAAAATAAATACCTTCTAGGTTGATGGAATTTACACATAACCTAAATAATGATTGTGGCGTTGGATTTTCTCTAAATTCCTCATACGCATCTAAGATAAGTTGATTTCGTTTTTGTACAATGTGATCACTTTTCGCTTGATTAAAGCGTTCATTTTGTTCGCCAATCGGAACAAGCGAGCTTAGTATATAAGAATATGATTCATTGTGAACAGCCTCTTGTTGTGAAATAACGGCAAAGATTGCTTTAAAACTAGAGTCACTCACATAATCCATTACTTGACTCATTGTTGGTGTCTGCAAGCTATCAAGTGAAGCTAGCTGCGTATTAATACGCAGAAACACATCTTTTTCTTGTTTACTTAAGAGATCCCATTGTTTTATATCATCCTGCATATTAATTTCCTGCGGTTTCCAAAAATTTGATAAAAGAGTTTGATATAAGTCGTACATTTTTGGATAGGCAATATCATTCCAATTAAGAATTCCAGATGACTTTCCATTTATGATCCCAGTTGATTTGTTTGGAAATTCAGGATTTAATAATTTTATTTTGGTTAATGGTGTGTGAATCATTAAATAAACCTCCTCGATTCTTCTCTACTAGCTTTGACATGCTTCACATTCTTCTATCTCAGTTTGTGAAGTGCTTCTTATGTAATAGGTGGTTTTTAAGCCTTGCCTCCATGCTTCCCTATGAAGATTTAATAACTCTACCGCTTTAATATCATGACGAACATAGAGATTGAAACTAATCGATTGATCAATATGGCGCTGCCTGGCAGCGTTTTGCCTAATACTCCAAGTCTGATCTAACACATGCCTTGTTCGACGATAATAGTTGTAACTGTTATGGTCCAAATCAGGCGCCGTTACTTTAAATTTAAAATTTTTCTTCTCCTCTGCGTATTCGACAGCATACAAAGGATCGATCCCATCGGTGGAACCACCAATCTTTGCAGTGGATGAATTTGGAGCAATCGCCATCATCCAGCCATTTCGAACCCCATTCTTTGAAATCTCCTCCTTCAATTGGTTCCATCGCTCAGATTTATACCCTTTCCGTTCAAAATACTTTCCTGATTGCCATTCTGAACCTTCAAATTTTCCGTAGCTGCCTTTTTCCTTAGCCAATACCATTGAAGAACGAATCGTAAGGTAAGCAATATCCTCATATAGTCGGTCTGCATAATCAACTGCTTCATCAGACTCCCAATAGATGCCTTCTAACGCAAGAAGGTGATGCCAGCCAAACGTACCTAATCCTACAGGGCGATAGTGCTTATTTGTCACTTCCGCTTGTCCAACTGAAATGGTATTAAGATCAATGACATTGTCTAGCATTCTCATTTGAATAGGAATTAATCTTTCTAGTACATTCCCTTTTACTGCTTTCGGCAGATTAATTGATGATAGATTACAGACAACAAAGTCCCCGGGTTTACGAACAATGACAATATTTCCTTCTTCATCCTTATATTCTTTAACAATGGTTGTGGCAGACATATTTTGCGTAATCTCTGTACACAAATTACTGCAAAAAATCGTCGCACGTCCATATCCTCTTGCATGCTTGTTTGGATTTTGACGATTGACCTCATCCCGATAAAACATATACGGCGTACCGGTTTCTAATTGAGAAATCATAATCCTCGCCATAATATCCATTGCCCGATAAGTTTTTCGAGGAAGAAACGGATGGTTTACTGCTTCTTCATACTTTTCTGTAAAAAACTTCTCATCACACTCGTCATAAAAGTCCTCCAAACCAAGGGTATTACCGTTTTGATCCTTCCACCCCATAATTTGTTTTACTTGATGTGGACAAAAGGTATGCCATTCTCCAATACTTCTACCGCTTTCATCTACCTCTTCTAATTTCTTCATAAACAAGTCTGGTATTGAAACACCTGTAAAAAGATCATGAGCCTTTCGTCTTTCGTCACCGTTATTTGTTTTTAAGTCTAAAAACCCATTCATAATATCTTTATGAAAAACATCTAAATAAACGGCGATTGCTCCCTGCCTTTGGCCCAATTGATCGACACTCACAGCCGTATCATTAATAAGACGAATCCATGGCACCACCCCAGAGGAATTACCTTTAAATCTCTTAATATCTGAACCTAAGGCGCGTACCTTGCCTAGATAGACACCTAGACCGCCGCCATCCTTGCTTAATCTAGCAATGTCCCAATTATTTAAATAGATTCCATCTAAAGAATCGTCTACTGTATCTATAAAACAGGAAGATAGCTGTCCAAAGCTTTTTCCGGCATTTGATAGAGTTGGTGTAGCAACGGTCATATATAAGTTACTAAGTGCCCAGTATGCCTCTTTTACCAGGTTTATCCGGTTTCCCTCTTGTTCTTTTCTCATCAATGTCATGGCGATGATCATAAAGCGCTCTTGAGGTAACTCGTACAGTTTCCCGTCATAATCTTTTGCCAAATAACGATCTGCTAGTAAAAACAACCCTATATAATTAAACAAATGGTCCCGTTCTGACGTTATTTCTGCACCTAATAGTTCAATCTCTTCTTTTGAATAGTCCTGTAAAAGATCCCCAGAATAGATTCCTATTTTGGTTAATTCAGCAATTAGAGTGTAAAAATCTCCGTATTTTTCTTCAGGCTTGTATCCCCTGCTGCTTGACGCATTTTGATAAAGTTCCTGTAAATAAAGATTTGCTGCCAGAAAGGTCCAGTTTGGGTCGGTCATTGAAATTTGATTTAAGGCATAAAAAAGGGATTGTTCATATATTGATGAATCTTCAAGACTAGCAACCTTTTCAGCTAATTCTGTTGTGTCCAGTTTATATTTTTCGGAAGCTCTTTTTATTGCTGCCAAAACAGATTCCTTTTCTGAAAAAATACTTTTTACTTCCATACAAAGTTCCTCATTTCTTTTCGTAATGACTTCGTGAGTGAAACGACAAAAAAACCCATCATTGAAGATGGGTTTGATAACGTGGAATAATCTATAATACAGGCTCATTCACTGTAATAGTAGGATACCCTCGTTATATCTTCCCAGCTCCCGAAGAAGATAATACGTAATAGAAATGGCAGGTCTCCTGACTTGTGCTTCTCCCTACTCTAATCCCTTCCCGTCCAAAGACAGTGGATATGATTATTTCGTCAGCACTTACAGTTGCGGGTACAGTTCTGGTTTCTCACCAGATTCCCTATTAAGTCCATACAGACACCATTCATATTGGTCATTATCTATATTTAGTGTTTAATTTCAAAATCAATACTAAATATTGTATAGCTCCAAATATAATATACTATTCTCACTTTGACAATAACAAAATTAATTCTCAGAAAATTATGTACGAATGATTTTTTATGTGATATATTAAGTGGCAATTACATATCGTGTAAGATTTGGTGCCAAGCTTATGCTTGGCTTAAAAGGGAAGAACGGTGCAAGTCCGTCGCTGTCCCGCAACTGTAATTCGGAGTGAATCACAATTACCACTGTCTATGATGGGAAGGTGTGAGGAGCATTGATGATAAGCCAGGAGACCTGCCAATGTCTAGTACACACCAGATACCTACGTGGAAATAGGTGGTGACATTCATTTGTACGACAAACGAGTTAAGAGCAGTATTGTTTTTTTTAACATACCTTTAACTTGATTGTATAGCCATTTCCTATATACGGAGATGGCTTTTTTGTATTTGGAAATATGTAAAGAAAAAGGAGGAATCGTAAATGAATTTAGCTAGTACAGCCATTGGCTACCCATACATTGGCGGAAATCGAGAATGGAAACGATGTGTTGAATCGTTTTGGAAGGATGATAAATCGGAGGAACAGTTTATCTTTGAAATGAAAACCATTCGCTTAAATCATTTGAAACATCAGCAATCATTAGGATTAGACATAATCACGGTTGGAGACTTTACTTTTTATGATCGTATGCTGGACCTTGCGACCATGTTCGGTTTAATTCCAGCCCGTTATAAGTGGACAGGCGAAAAGGTAAATCTTAAGACTTATTACGCAATGGCACGTGGAGCAAATGATGTAGTGGCTTCTGAGATGACTAAATGGTTTAATACAAATTACCACTACATTGTGCCTGAATATGAAGACCAACCACTAAAATTAACTCAAAACTACATTTTAGATTATTTTTTAGAAGCGAAGTTCGAACTAGGTCTAATTACAAAGCCAACTATTATTGGTCCCTACACTTTTGTTCAATTATCTAAAGGCTACGATTCGATATCAAAAGCAGCTTTTATTTTAAGACTCTTGCCTCTTTATGCTCAAGTACTCCAACAACTTGTAGATGCAGGAGCACAGTGGATTCAAGTGGAAGAACCAGCATTAGTTCTTTCACTTCCACCGGAAGATATTAAACTGGTTCAACAAATATATAAACAATTAGCTGAAGAAGTACCTGCAGCAAAACTGATGTTACAAACCTATTTTGAAGGTCTTTCAGCGTATGCAGAGCTCATCCAATTGCCCGTCGCAGGTGTCGGTCTTGATTTTGTTCATGGTGCAGATGAGAATATGGCTTCACTCCGTAAATACGGTTTCCCACAAGATAAGGTATTAGGGATTGGAATCATAAATGGGCGTGATATTTGGCGTGCAAGTTTAGCTGAAAAAGCAATGATGACCAAAGCTATTTTATCCTTAAGCGGCGTAAATGAAGCCTGGGTTCAATCCTCTTGCAGTTTACAGCATGTACCTGTTACAACAAAATCTGAAAAGACTCTAGATCTGACATTACTAAATGCCTTATCCTTTGCGGATGAAAAAATCATCGAGTTAACTCATATAACATCCTTTGTTTCAGATGAGAAATGGTCAGGAAGTAAAAATGTGTCACAAAGTATAGTGGCAATTCAAGCCTTAGAGCAGCACGAGGTGAGGAAAAATCCACGTGTCAAAGAGCTTTTATTACAAGTTAGACAAGAGCATTTTACACGTCCAATGCGATTTCAAGAACGTCAATCTTTACAGCAAGAGGCGTTACAATTACCGGATTTTCCAACAACCACGATTGGAAGCTTCCCACAATCAAAACAAGTAAAAAGAACTCGTACCGCATGGCGTAAAAAAGAAATTACCGACTCACAATATGCTGAGTTTTTGAAAAGTGAAACGGCCCGCTGGATTCAAATTCAGGAAGAAATTGGCCTTGATGTGTTCGTGCATGGTGAATTTGAGCGAACCGATATGGTGGAGTACTTTGGTGAAAAGTTGAAAGGATTTGCTTTTACAGAAAAAGCCTGGGTGGTATCATATGGGTCACGTTGTGTGAAACCGCCTATTATTTATGGTGACGTCGAGTGGATATCGCCAATGACAGTAAAGGAAGTTGTAGAAGCACAGCAATTAACATCAAAATATGTTAAAGGAATGTTAACAGGCCCTGTCACCATCTTAAATTGGTCTTTTGTCCGTGATGATCTTTCTCGTGAACAGGTAGCCAACCAAATTGCTTTAGCGTTAAAGGAAGAAATTCAAGCATTAGAAAGTGCTGGCATTGCCATTATTCAGGTGGACGAACCCGCTTTACGTGAAGGCTTGCCACTTAGGAAAGAGGATTGGAACGAATATTTGTCATGGGCCGTAAATGCATTTAAACTCGCCACTTCTAGTGTCAGAAATGAAACACAAATTCATACGCATATGTGCTATTGCGAGTTTAATAACTTTATAGAGCCGATTCGGGCCCTTGACGCAGATGTAATATCGATTGAAATGTCTAGAAGTCATGGGGAGTTGCTTCAATCACTAAAGCAAAATCCATATGAACTTGGTATCGGTTTAGGTGTGTATGATATACACAGCCCACGTGTTCCAAGTGTAGAAGAAATCGACACCATCTTAAAAGACAGCTTAGAGCTTATTTCAAAAGAACAGTTTTGGGTCAATCCGGATTGTGGGTTAAAGACTCGTCATGAAGACGAAACTATTGCTTCGTTAAAAAACATGGTCACAGCTGCACGAAAGCTTCGTCAACAGCAAGAACAAACCGTGTAATAAATTCCCATAAAAGAAGATGTAAGTTGAAAAATACTTACATCTTCCCTTTTATATGGCTATTCGAATAGTTTCCCTTTACTGATAATAAGTTTCCTTTACTCCAAAAAGTCTGCTAACAACTCCTCATATATTTCATTGTATTTCTTAGCTGATTGAAACCAACTATGATCTTGAGTCATCGCATTTTCGATTAAGCGATTCCAGGAATCATTTTGATGATAAAAATCTAATGCTCTTTTAACGGTATGCAGCATATCATGGGCGTTCAGATTCTTGAATGAAAAACCATTACCCATACCTGTTGACTCATCATACGATTGAACGGTATCATTTAATCCACCAGTTTCTCTAACAATGGGGATGGTTCCATACTGCAACGCAATGAGCTGCCCTAATCCACATGGCTCAAACTGCGAAGGCATTAAAAACAAATCGGCGCCTGCATAAATTTTGTGGGCTAACGCCTCATTAAAGCCAATGTAAACCTTCACTTTATCTGGGTATTGTCGGATCATTTGATTAAAGAAGTTTTCATAATAAGTATCTCCAGAACCGAGAACGATGAATTGAACATTATCCTCCATCATTTCGTGAAATACATGGAGTACTAAGTCTAATCCTTTTTGCGCTGTTAAGCGTGTTACCATTGCTATTATCGGTGTGTCTTCTACCTCTGGCAGTCCGAAATATTGTTGTAAATCTTTCTTGTTTTCTGATTTTCCCTCGATGGTATCAAGATCATAAGAAACAGCGATGTCAGGGTCTACTCTTGGATTGTAAACAGTATCATCGATTCCATTTACAATTCCTATGAGCTTATCGCTGTGCTTTCGTAATAGTCCATCTAGCCTCTCACCATAATAGGGAAATTGAATTTCCTCTTTATAGGTTGGACTGACAGTTGTTACTCTATCAGATGAAATAATACCACCTTTCATAAAGTTAACATTCCCATAAAATTCGAGCTGTTCCATGTTAAAATATTGAGGATCTAATCGTAACAGTTCACTAATTTTCTCAAATGGGAAGATACCCTGGAATTGCAAATTGTGAATGGTAAATACTGTTTTTATTTTTGAATAGATTGGATGATGACGATACTGGAACTTTAATAAAAAATTCACCATGGCTGTATGCCAGTCATGAGAATGAATCACATCTGGAATAAAACCCAGATGTGGTATACACTCAAGAACAGCCTTAGAGAAAAACGAGAATCGTTCTCCATCATCATCGTGTCCGTACAATGTATTCCTATGAAAATAATATTCGTTATCGATGAAATGATAGGTAATCCCATCCTGCTCCGTGGTAAAAATTCCGCAGTATTGACTTTGCGGACCTAATGGAACTTCAATTGATTTATTAAATTGAAAGGATTGTCTAAACTTTTCAGCAATTATACTGTAATTGGGTAAAATAACATGCACTTCTGTACCCAACTTTTTTAACTCTTTAGGAAGTGCGCCCGCTACGTCCGCTAGACCACCCGTTTTCACAAACGGTACACACTCAGATACCGCAAATAAAACTTTCATTCCTCAGCTCCCCTTTTGTACTGTCCCTTTTTCTACCACATAAGGTGTCTCTCTCGTTCCCGTTAATTTAACACCATTTTCAATTTTAACATCTTTATCAATAATGACTCCATCGAGAACACAATTATCTTCAATTTGCGTTTTTTGCATAATAATGGAGTTACGAATAACAGCGTCTTTTCCGATTTTAACCGCACGCGAAATAATGCAATTCTCCACTTCTCCTTGAATCATGCAGCCATTGGCAATTAAAGAGTTTGAAACTTTGGTACCGACTTTATATCGTGTTGGAGGTTCATCCTTTACCTTTGTGAAGATTGGCTCATCCTTAGTAAATACCTGATCATATGCCTCTGACTCAAGCATATCCATGCTGTGTTTGTAGTAGCTTTCGAGCGAGTCTATTGTTGCAATATATTCCTCACATTCAAACCTTTCAACCTTATATTTATCAAGTCGCTCATTTACGACATCTAAAATACTGTAATAGCCTTGATCTTTGTATTGCTCAAATAAAGAGAGCAATAAATCTTTTTCTAATATATACGTTTGCAAAGATTCTCCATTATGAACGACCTCTGTAATATTCGCTTCTTTTTCAATATGATGGTCCAAAACATAACTGAAATTGATAGTCCCAATAATATTACAATTTGTTATCACAACGTATTTTTGCCTGCTCCGTAAGAAAAAGGTGATATTCTTTGCTAAATGTGCAAAGGATCCAAATTCATCGTTTTTAGATTTGCCATCAGGTGTAAACACGAATAGTCCATCACGTTTTCTATCCAAGTCCCATTGCTTTCCACATCCTAAATGATCCATTAGTGACCTCACCCCATGACCGGTGAAAATTGCCACACTCGTGATCCCTGAATTCACCATATTCGATAACATAAAATCGATCAAACGATATCGTCCTGCAAAAGGAAGTGCTGCTATAGAACGATGTGCTGTTAAAATTTGGAACGAGTCTAACTCATGGGTAGCATTTATTATTCCTAGCATTGATTGCGGCATAGTATCTTAATCCTTTCCTGTCAGTATTTGTACTAGTCTTCCTTAGCAACCAGAATGATATCGTCCTTGTTCTTTTCGGAACGAATAATAGCATTATCCTCAACTACCATCCCTTCAGCGATAATCGCCTTCTCAATTACAACATTTTTCCCGATCTGAGCATTGGGCATGATAACGGAGTCCTGAATCACACTTCCTTCTTCCACCGTTACACCTTGGAATAGAACAGAATTCCTAATAATTCCCTTTACTATACATCCTTCATTAATAAGGGCCTCTTCTACTTGAGCCGTGGGTGAGATATATTGAGGGGGCTGATTGGGATTTACAGTTTCTGTCATAAAGATCTAGTTCTGTATCCTCTTTTAATAAATCCATATTCGCTTCCCATAAACTTTTAACAGTACCAACGTCCTTCCAATAACCTTTGAATGGATACGCGACCACCTTTTTATTTTCTTCAAGCAATAAAGGTATAATATCCTTCCCAAAATCATTCGAGGATTCTGGATTATTATCGTCTATCTCTAAAAACGTTTTTAAAACGGACCAATTAAAGATGTAAATTCCCATAGATGCCAAATTACTTTTTGGAGATTTTGGTTTTTCCTCAAATTCAATAATATCTAAGTTCATGTTTGTATTCATAATTCCAAAACGGCTGGCTTCATCCCAAGGTACCTCAATAACAGAGATGCTGACATCTGCATCTTTTTCAATATGATAATCCCAGCATTTCAGAATAATCCATTTTATAAATGTGGTCACCAGAAAGGATCAATACGTATTCTGGATTGTATTGCTTTATGTAATTTATATTTTCGTAAATAGCGCTGGCAGTTCCTTTATACCACTTAACGCCAGAGGTTTCCGCATACGGCGGTAATACCGTGACCCCGCCATTACTTCTATCTAAATCCCAAGCCGCACCAATCCCGATATAGGAATTTAAAACGAGAGGCTGATACTGTGTTAATACTCCTACTGTTTCAATTCCTGAGTTTGTGCAGTTACTTAATGGAAAATCAATAATTCGATATTTGCCGCCAAATGAAACAGCGGGCTTTGCAATATATCTAGTAAGTGCTCCAAGACGGCTACCTTGTCCTCCTGCTAGGAGCATTGCTACGCACTTTTTTTGTACCATTACTATTCGTCCCCTTTCTGGTTTTTACAGGTCGTAATATTGAAATTCCAAATGGCGGGATTGTCATTTCGAGGTGACAAGGCTGGTTGTGAAACGGCTTTTCAATCATTTTGATTTTCTTACTATTCACCTGTCCAGAACCACCAAACGAAACTGCATCACTATTAAAAATTTCATTGAAATACGCGTGAGAACGTACCCCTACTTTGTAGTTTTCATAAACGACCTCTGTAAAATTACACACGATAATAAGAGTGTCTTCTTTTTTTCCTTTTCTTATATATGAGAAAATACTTTGATCTTTATTATTTGGATCAATCCATTCAAAGCCTTCATTGGTATGATCAAGCTCCCACAATGCTTTCGATTGTTTATATAGATTCATTAATTCTTTAAAATACTCATGCAGGAGGCGATGCATTTCAAAGTCGTGTAATTCCCAATCTAAATCCTCTAAATCCTTCCATTCATCAAATTGACCAAACTCACCGCCCATAAACAACAATTTTTTTCCAGGGTGTGTCATAAGATATCCGAATAATAAACGAAGCTGTGCAAATTTCCTCCAATAATCACCTGGCATTTTATTTAATAGTGATTTTTTCCCATGGACAACCTCATCATGTGATAGAGGTAAGACAAAGTTTTCTGTAAAAGTATACATTAAGGAGAAGGTTACTTTATCATGCAGATACTTTCTGCTCGAAGGATCAGCTTCCATATATTTTAAAATGTCGTTCATCCAGCCCATATTCCATTTATAGTTAAAACCTAATCCGCCTTCAGACGTAGGTCTTGTCACAAGTGGCCAATCCGTCGAATCTTCCGCAATCATGAGCAGAGTTGGTTCAGCTTCAAACACAACCTCATTCAGCTTTCGTAAGAAGGAAACGGCATATTCATTCTTTTGGGATTCTCCGCCGGCTTGCCAGTACAGCATATTTGCCCGCATCAACCCGAAATCCATCTACGTGATAGTATTTGATCCAAAATAAGGCGTTAGATATTAAATAGCTTTGCACTTCCCCTTTACCCAAATCAAAATTCGCAGTTCCCCATATCGGATTTTCTTTTACGTATACATCTTCATATTCATAAGTAGTCTGTCCATCAAACATATACAAACCATGGGCATCCTTGCAAAAATGGCCCGGAACCCAATCAAGAATAACACCTATACCACTTTGGTGACATTGGTCTATAAAATACATTAAATCGTGGGGGCTTCCATATCGACTTGTGGCAGAATAGTATCCGGTTCCTTGATATCCCCAAGAACGATCATAAGGATGTTCAACAAGAGGCAAAAGTTCAATGTGAGTAAAATGGTGCTCAAGCACATAAGGTATAAGCTCATCCGCTAGCTCTCTGTATGTATAAAACTCTTCTTCATCTTTTTTCTTCCAAGATCCTAAATGAACTTCATAAATTGCAAGCGGTTCTTCATATACACGCTTCTTCTTTTTATTTTGAAACCATTTTTGATCATTCCAATTGTATCCTTCGATATCATAGATAATGGACGCTGTGTTTGGCCTAACTTCTGAATAAAACGCGTACGGATCTGATTTTAGGATGGTATCTCCGGCAGCTGTTCTAATTTGGTACTTGTATATATCATTCTCTATCAGCCCCGGAATAAAAAGTGACCATATTCCTTGTTGATTGAGTTTCATCATTCCATGATTACTGCCATCCCATTTATTGAAATCCCCAACAACATGTATGCTGGCAGCACGGGGAGCCCAAACAGTAAAGCGAGTACCCTTTTCCCCTTCCTTGATTTCAGAATGAGCACCAAAAACTTTATAGCTCTCAAACAAACTTCCTTCATGAAAAAGATATACTTCATACTCTGTTGGATGTGTTACCACAACAAGCCTCACCTCATTAAACTGCTTTTACAAAATGAATATTATGGTTATTTATATTCTCCTTAGTTTTTCTTAAATCTAATGAATAATTCATAGAATAACTTTGGAAATCTCATAAAAAACAAAGAAAACGACCCCGAAAAAATAGGAGTCGCCTTCGTTAATTATTAATTGTTTTTAAATAGCTATTTACCACTTTTCGATACCGCCATATATCTTTACCTTCAACCGGAAGCTCATTGATGTCCCAAAAGGTTTGATATTTTCTATGTGCTGTTAATGTGCCATCGGGATATTGCATAAATGTAAGGGTCCCGTTATTTTCTTCATCCGCTAATGCTATGTAGTGCTTCGATCCATCCCAGCTGGCTAACTCACCAAACTTTTCACAAAACTGCTCAACATCTGCTTTACTTCGAATAATCATAGTATTCACTCCTTGCTTTAATAGTTTGATTAGCTGATATTCTGTGATAGTTTATCCTTTATCATTAATTTGATAGTATTATAACATACATCACTCTTTAAAATTTCGGTTATGTAAGATATTAGAACTACAAATTAAGTAATTCACAACAAAAAAAGAGAGAAATTTTTACAATTCTCTCCTTTTGAATATGGATGTAACTAAAGAATGGAACCAGAAACACTTTTTTCAGGTAAAGATGGACTTAATGAAGAAACTAATCGATTACTCGCTTCTGAATCTAATTCATAACGATTATTTCCTAATTTCTTTATTTGATTATCTAAAATAAATACTCCTTTTAAAATATGGGTCGCACCCAGGGCTGTAAGAACAGGTTTAAGGGCATAATCCAGCATTAATAAGTGACCAAAAGTTCCACCAATAGCAATGGGTAAAATGGTTTTACCTTCAAGGCCATTTTGCGGAAGAAGATCCAGGTAAGTTTTTAAAACTCCTGAGTAGGATGCTTTATAAACCGGAGTTAGAATCACGACCAGATTTGAGTGCTCAACTTTCTTATTTTGCTTTATTATTTCTTCACTATCAAACTTCGCTTGAATTAAATCTTCTGATGGTAGATTGCGGACATTAATGATTTCAGGTGTTATTCCAACCCCATTTAAATGATTTATTACACCATGTAAAACCCCATTTAATCTCGTGTGTTCTGAAGGACTGCCAGAAATAATTGTCACTTTACTCATTATTCGTACTTCCTTTCTCCTTGGATTTTTATTATTAATGATCCGTTCATTCACTTTTGTTTGATTTATGTCCAGTTAATTTGATTGATCCAATATCACTGTGGGGATGACTAAGGGATTTAAATTTTCTATATTCATTTTCCAGGTCCGTTAGTGATAGCTCAAAAAGGTGTTTATCTTCTTTCTTATATACATTATAGGCAATCAGTTTTTTTATTAATTTTTTTCGCTTATTTTCAACAGCATTCCGAAGAATTTCTCCCATCCGAATCACTCCTATTTATAGTTTTAATAAATACAACGTTTTCGTATGGATAATAATTTTTAGATTCGTAAACTAGTAACAGGTTTATTTAATAATTCTCTTGAACTTTCATAAATCAAATCGAAAGCATTTTACTAATACCTGTTGATTTTGAAATTCCTTGGTTTGATCTCGTTTAAAACCAAACCATTCGTAAAGCCGGATCGCTTTATGCATTTTATCACCTGAATGCAAATACAAGCTGGTTGCACCAAGCTCCTTTGCGTAGTCAACACTTGCTTTTAATAACTCTTGTGCTACACCTCGACCTCTTGCCTCTGGATGAACACCTAACAATCGAATAATGGGAGAGAATATTTCAAGTTCTGGCCGTGAATATGCCTTTTCGGAGGATTGAAAAAGCTGCAAACTGCCAAGGATATCCTGATTGCTTTTTGCCACTAATATCTTATCGACATCTGGATTATCAACGGAGGATTGAATATTTTCTAAATACATTTTCCATATTTCAGGATCTTTATAGGAATGTTCATACTGTTGATAACTTTTTACTAATAAATTCCTTACCGGTTCCTTTTCATCTTCTCTTATTTCATCAATGATAATTTGGTTTGTCACCAAAACAATCACCTTCCTCTCTATGATTGATTGTTAATTCACCTGTTCTTTCAGCGGTGTAAAAAATGATTCACCGGAAATTCGTTGTAAGAAACGACGGGTGCGTTCCTCCTTAGCTGCATGAAAAATTTCCAATGGTGTTCCTTCCTCCACGATTACTCCTTCATCCATGAACAACACCCGATTCGATACTTCTCTTGCAAAACTCATTTCATGTGTGACAACCACCATCGTTATACCTTCTTGTGCAATCGATTTAATAACAGAAAGAACATCTCCAACTAATTCAGGATCAAGAGCGGATGTAGGTTCATCAAAAAGAATCACCTCTGGATTTAACGCTAATGCTCTAGCAATCCCAACTCTTTGTTGCTGCCCGCCTGAAAGCTGAGAAGGATAGTGATGAAGTTTATCACTTAAACCCACTTTCTCTAGCACTCTTTCACTTTGTTGTCTTGCGTCCTTTTTCTTTATCTTCTTTGCCACAAATAACCCTTCCATCACATTTTCCACCACTGTTTTATGGGCAAATAAATTATAATGCTGAAAAACCATCGCCGATTGTTTTCTAATCGCGAGCATTTCTTTTTTGGTGGCTTTTTCTGAATCAACGATTATATTTCCTATTTGAACCATTCCTGCATTTGGTTTTTCTAAGAAATTGAGGCATCTTAACAGCGTTGTTTTGCCCGAGCCGCTTGGACCAAGGATGGTAACGACCTCCCCTTTCTCAATTTTCAAGTTAATTCCTTTTAACACCGGCAACTTATTAAATGATTTTTTGATACCTTGTAAATAAATCATGACACGCCTCCTCGATTATAAGCAGTCACCTTTTTTTCAAGTAAAAAAGATATCCCTTCTACTAGAATCGTAATGCCCCAATAGATAATACCCGCGGCAATAAAGGCTTCTAGAAATTTCAAGTTAACCGAAGCCACAATATTAGCAGCCCCTGTTACTTCTTTCTGAGATACAAGAAAAGCTATTGATGAAGTGTGCAGGAAGCCAACAAAGATATTCGTGAAATTCGGAATAGACTGAGCTAAAGCCTGTGGTAATATAATGCGGATTATCGCCTGAAACTTTGTCATCCCAACCGAATATGCAGCCTCCATTTGCCCATTTGAAACGCTGATAATACCAGATCGGATATTTTCAGATAAATACGAACCTGCAGCCAATGTTAAGGCTATTAATACAAATAAAATAATCGGGATTTTATTTGTTTGTATACCTAAATCAAACCTGATTGAAAGTTGATCAAGTAATAATGGGAAGCCAAAATAAATGACCATAATATGCATGATAATGGGTGTGCCTCTGAAAAAGGACACATAGCCATTTGCGATTCGATAGAGATATTTAACTTTATAAATTCGTACAAGAGCTACACCAATGCCGATTAAAAATCCTGTCAGAAAGGGAACAATCGTTAGGATCAGTGTAATAGGAAGCGCCTTAATAATTTCTTTAAATGCTACCCAAATAAATGGAATATCAATTGTCATGTAATCAATCCTCCTTCCTAAGCAACCGCAGTTGCATCAGCCTTCTGATAGCGATTGAAATATTTTTCTAGTTTGCTAAATATTTTCTCAAACATTACGACTATCATATAGTAAATAATAGAAAGAGAGATATATACCTCAAGTGCATGTGCAGTTGCAGCTATAAGGGTATCTCCTCTCCCCATCATATCCATCACTCCAATGGTAAAAGCAAGAGAAGTATCTTTTAATGAACCGATCACTGAATTTGCCATGTTCGGAAATGCAATTCTCACCGCCTGTGGAAGAACGATTCGAAAAAAGTTCTGTCTGCTTGTCATTCCCACAGAATAGGCTGCTTCAGTTTGACCGTAATCCACTGCTCGAATCGCAGCTCGGAATATTTCTGAAAATCCAGCACCATTACTAATGGCGTAGGTAATAATCACAAAATAAATGGCGTCCATTCTCGTAATATCAATACTAAACAACAGCATGAGAACCGCTGGCACACCATAAAATACTAGGAATAATTGTATCAATATCGGAGTTCCTCTAATAAATGAAACATATATAATAACAAGTTGATTCAAAAGTGGTATTTTAAACAGCCTCGGTATCGCTGCTGCAATACCGAGGACGAGACCTAAAATAATAGATGCGGCTAAAATTTCAAGAGTTACTCCTAGGTAATGAATAAGTGTCGGAATAAACTTAAAGATTAACATAATATCAAATGCTTTCCCCATTTTGGTTCATACCTCCAAGCGCTTCTCCCAGATACTAAAAATTAACCGTATAGTCAGCACCTAACCATTTTTTACTAAGCTCACTTACTACTCCTTCTTTTTTCAATTCAACCAGTGCTTCATCAATTCTTTTTTGTAAAGGTGTTTCATCTTTTCTAAGAAGGAAATATACCTTTGAATTAAGCAGCGGCTCACCTACTACTTTTTGTTGTGCATCTACGGCATCGTTACTAAAATCGACAGAAAATGGTGTAGTGATCGTTGCGTCTGCTCTACCTGTTTTTATTTGATTTATCGTAGAATCAGGTCCATTCCCCGCATAAACGATTTCAATTCCTGCATTATTATCTTTGTTGTATTTTTCTAGAAAAACAGCTGAATTACTAGTTGCACTGACAATAGCCTTTTTCCCTTTTAAATCTTTAATAGATTGAATGTCGTTATTATCTTTATGAATGGTTACATGTAGTGGAAAGATATTATATGGTTCCTCATTAAACAGGAATTTCTCTTGGCGTTCCTCATTTACTTCCATTTGGTGTGCCACAAAATCAATCTTATTTGTTTCTAAACTTAATAAAAGATTAGAAAATTCCATCGTTTTGAATTCAAATTCGTACTCTGGCAGCTTTTCATCAATTTTTCGAACTAATTCAACATCATATCCAGTTAACTTTCCATCCTCATCAATGAAGCAAACATTAGGAAATTGTGTCCCAGTTCCAACTATTATTTTTTGGACTTTTGCGCCCTCATTAGTAGTACCTGAACTTCCTTCTTTAGTTGATTTCGTCTCTTGAGAGGAGCATGCACCAAGGACTAAAGCAAGCAGTCCTAGTATTATTATCAAGAATTTTTTCTTCATTTTCATTTTCCATCCATCCCTTTTAACTTATATATTTATTAACCTATTAAATATATGTTTTTAGTCGGAATTAACTCGAAATTTTACTATTATTAAATTTTTCTAGGACTTTTTCAAGATGGTCAATTCCTAACTTTGTTATCCCTTCATACAACTCACCCTTACCAATTTCAACCACAGGTACATGTCTGACTCCATACTTAACTTCCAAAATATCTCTGCGCTCATCATGATGGGTAACATCGATCGTTTCGTATTTATACCCTTTTTCTGTTAAATATTGTTTTACCTCACCACAATAGTGACAACCTTCTTTGGCCCAAACTACAACTGATAATTCTTTTCCCATCCTTATTTCCTCCACATCTTTTTCATTTTATTTTGGCTGTGTTAAATTAGTCTGTTGATTTGCGCTCCAGGCGCTACGCTTTCCGCGGGCTCGCCCGTGAGCCTCCTCGGTCGTCCCGACACCTGCGGGGTCTCACTCAGCTCGTGCATCCCGCAGGAGTCGAGCGCCTTACGCTCCAATCAACGAGTTCTTAAAACAACAGTATTCTTTAACACAGCCTTTATTTTAAGAAAAAGGCTCTCCATTTAAAGATTTATCATCTTAAATAGAGAGCCTCTAGTTATCTAGTCGGCAATAATACTGATCGTTTTTACTGAGTTTTTGTTTTATCAATGTGTTGACACCTTTTTTGCATTACGGTTTTCTGGATAAGGAATTCCTAGGTTACCACGTAATGTTTCAGCTTCGTATTCTGTTCTAAATAGTCCTCGTTTTTGTAGAATCGGCACTACAAAGTCAACAAAATCATCCAATCCATTTGGGACCGCTGAACCAATAATAAATCCATCAGCGCCATTACCTTCAAACCATTCCTGAATAAGATCAGCTACTTTTTCAGGAGTTCCAATAAATGTCGGTTTTGGTGTTGTCTCTTGTAATGCAACTTGTCGAAGTGTTAAATTATGTGCCTTTGCTTGCTGTTTAATTCGATTAGTATGACTTTGGAAGCTATTCTTACCTAAATCTCCTAATTCAGGGAACGGAGCATCGAGAGGATATTGCGAGAAATCATGATGCTCAAAATATCGACCTAGATAATCTAGAGCTTTATCGATTGATACTAGATTTGTAATTTCTTGATATTTTCTTTCAGCTTCTTCATCCGTTGCACCAATAATTGGTGCGATCCCTGGAAGGATTGCGAGTTCATCTGGATTACGTCCCAAAGCTTTTGCTCTGTTTTTAACATCCTGATAAAACTCTCGTGCGGCTGATAATGTTGGATGACCTGTGAATATAGCATCCGCCTCTCTTGCGGCAAGGTCTTTTCCTGCCTCCGAGGAACCAGCTTGGAATATTAATGGTCTGCCTTGCTTGGATCTGCCGATGTTTAGTGGTCCCTGTACGGAGAAAAATTCTCCTCTGTGATTTAATTGGTGTAATTTATCTGAATCAAAAAATACCCCGGTTTCTTTATTTCGAACAAATGCATCATCTTCCCAAGAATCCCAAAGTCCTTTCGCAACTTGCAAGTATTCTGCAGCAATTCGGTACCTTTTCGCATGATCAGGATGTTCCTCGATTGTTTTGCTAAAGTTTAATGCCGTCTTCTCTAATGGAGAAGTAACAACATTCCAGCCCGCACGGCCATTACTGATATGGTCAAGCGATGCAAATTGCCTTGCAACATTAAAGGGTTCACTATATGAAGTAGACAGTGTTCCCACAAGTCCTATATTTGAAGTAACGGCTGCAAGTGCCGACAAAATCGTTAATGGTTCGAAACGATTTAAAAAGTGCGGAATCGATTTCTCGTTAATATGCAAGCCATCGGCAATAAAAACTAAGTCGAATTTTCCTTCTTCGGCCTTTTGTGCCTGATTGGTATAGAACTTCAAACTTACGCTTGCATCTGCTTGAATATCAGGATGTCTCCAACCAGCAATATTTCCTCCAACCCCATGAATAATAGCGCCAAATTTCAATTTTTTTTGAATAGACATTGAATATCCTCCTTTTTTAATTCCAAGTTATTTGATTGGAATACTATAATTATTCTTGTGATTTATCCTATCACGTAAAGAATAAAGATTCTATACTTTACCTGATAGAAAAATATATTGTATTGATTCATAAAATCTATCAAACAAAACAGTTGATTCATTTGATCCAAATCCAATAATTTAGTAAAACAGCACGCTATTTATTAACATTCATTTGACTTCTTTTTATCTCCTCATGTATAAAACACCAAGACCGCTTCGAAAAGCAAATCGGAATCCCATATTCTTGTGCCTTACGTTTTATGGCTCCTGTGAGATTGTGGTTGATAAAGTCTGTTAACACTAAGATTAAATCTACTTTTCTTGGTATATCAGTGCGAACCATCTTTTTTTTCCGTCCATTTAAATGGATTACTTCCCCGAAGCCCTCCCCCTCTAAATTTTTAAGAATATTACCGATACGATCTCCTCCTATAACTAACAGGGACTTCATGGCCCAACCTCCTCATAATTGCTTACCAAAACCCAACTAAACCTACTACTCAACTAGGAATTATGATAATAAAAAGTACTTCATAAATGATTAATGAAGACCTTTTGTATACTATTGGATTACTTACTAAGTATAAGTACATTTACCTATATCAATGTTGATTGTTCTTCTTCCCAAACCGTACTAGGAATTTCTCGTCGAAGTACTGGGATAACCTCCTCAGCAAACCTCTCAAGCTGTTCATATTGTTCTTCGATACTTAAGCCCCCTACTCCAATGGCTTGCACCTGATGTCCAAAAGCTTGGTGATAGTTAAGAATTTTCTCTATTATTAAATCTACACTTCCTATTAATGCTGAACCATGTTGAATGTGGTCTTCAAGGTTCTTAAATGGAGATTGATTATGTTTTGCTGCATCTGAATTCATTTGAATATCATAGTAGGGACGGAAACGTTTTATTGCTTCTTCCGTTGTATTGGCCAAGTATAAACTGCCTGCACCTGCACCGACTATTGCTTTATTCGAATCATAGCCATAATACTCAAGCCTCTCGCGGTAATGATCGATTAACTCTTTATATTTACCCATTGGATGAAAGGCATTTGATGAAAAGATCGGCTCCCCATTCTTAGCTGCCAGCTCAGTAGAAAGTGGACTTGATGCACTGCCATGCCAAATGGGTATCTTTTTTTGAAACGGTCTAGGTTCTGTCGTTACATTGCATAATGGTGGACGGTATGTCCCTTCCCATGAGACATTTTCTTCGGTCCATAAGCGCTTCAGAAGATCATATCGTTCAGCAAGTGAAGCCCATTGTTCTTCCTCTTTTATACCAAATAACGGGTAATGGCGTGGATCGTTACCTTTCCCAATCATCATCTCTAACCTTCCACCGGATAGATGATCCAGTGTGGCATAATCCTCTGCTACCCGAACAGGATCAAGAATACTCAAAACCGATACAGTAGGCAGTAAGCGTATCTTAGACGTTTTGGCAGCAATGGCGGTTAACAATATGGCAGGAGAAGAAGATAAAAATGGAGCACCATGCCGCTCTCCGACCCCATAGCCATCAAATCCAAGAGATTCAGCAAAAACAGCCTGGTCGATTGCATGTTGAATTCGTTCTTGTGATGTTAACAATTCACCCGACACACCGTTTGGGTGATTACTTATAAGATCAAACAATACAAATTTCATTCTGATTTCCCCCGATTCTATCTCTTACTTTATAGCGGATCATGGCAAGCAACCCAGTGCCCCGTATGAATTTCCCTAAAAATAGGCTGTTCTTCTCGACAACGTGCCGTTGCTGCTGGACAGCGGGTATGAAATCTACATCCAGCTGGGGGATTGGCTAGTGATGGAATTTCCCCTTGCATTGATATTCCGTCTCTAGTTCGGGCAGGGTCCGTAATTGGTATCGAATCAATTAAACCCTTTGTGTAATGGTGGGCAGGATGCAAGAATAATGTTTCACTCGGTGCCATTTCCACCATTTGTCCCAAGTACATCACACCGATTCGATCAGATACATGTCGTACAATATTTAAGCCGTGAGCAATAAATAAATAAGTTAAATCCCTCTCCCTCTGTAAATCCTGGAGTAAATTAACGATTTGTGCCTGTACGGATACATCTAAAGCAGATACTGCTTCATCGGCTAAAATAAACTGAGGATTAAGAGCAATTGCTCTGGCAATGGCAATACGCTGCCGCTGCCCTCCAGAAAATTCATGTGGATAAAGATTATAACTACTTTTATTTAAGCCAACCAGCTCTAATAAATCTTGAACCCTATCATGCTTATCTTTTGCACTAAGCGAATCATGAACCTGAAGCGGTTCACCAATAATGTCTCCAACCTTCCAACGGGGATTAACAGAACCATATGGATCTTGATAAATCATCTGCATATTTCTTCTCTTTTCACGTAATTCTTTTGCATCCAATTTCGACAGATCCTGCCCTTGAAAAAATACTTTTCCACTCGTTGGTTTCTCTAACTGCAATAGAACCCTGCCCAATGTAGATTTTCCACTTCCAGATTCCCCAACAAGACCGAATGTCTCCCCTTTCTCAATCGTGAAAGTCACATTCTCCACTGCTCGTAAGTAGGAAGAATTTCGAGAGAAAGGACTCTTCTTGCCAATCGGATAAAATTTGCTCAATTGCTGAATAGTAAACAATGGTTCAGAGCCACGCTTTGAATCGCTTAGGACTATTTCCTTAATAGAGTGCCTATCATTTTTTGTTTCCCCTGACGGTTGTTTCCAATCAAATGACTCTACTAAGTCCTCTGCATACCAGCATGCCGTATAGCGATCATTCACTTCTCTTAATGGAGGTGACTCCATTGAACAGCGTTCTGTTGCAAATGGACAGCGCGGATGAAACTGGCATCCCGGAGGCAGATCAGCCAATCCTGGAATAGACCCATTTATAGAGTAAAGTTTTTTACTTCGATCACTATCTATTGTGGTAATCGACTGCAGCAATCCACGTGTATAAGGATGGTGAGGAAGCTCAAACATTTGCGATACCGTTGCATACTCAACAATTCTTCCTGCATACATCACAATAATCCTGTCTGCCATTTGTGCAGCAACACCCATATCGTGTGTGATTAAGAGAATCGACATACCAAACTCTTCCTTTATTTCTTGTAGTAACTTCAGTATCTGAGCTTGAATTGTGACGTCAAGTGCAGTTGTTGGCTCATCTGCGATCAATAGGTCAGGACCACATGCAAGTGCCATCGCAATCATTGCACGTTGCAGCATTCCTCCAGAGAGTTCATTCGGATATTGATTCAATCGTAATGCAGCGTCGGAAATACCAACCCGATTCAATAAATAAAGCGCGCGTTCTTTCGCCTGTAATTTTGTAAATTGCTTGTTTTCAAGAATGGTTTCGATAATTTGGCTGCCAATCGTAAAAACCGGATCAAAAGCAGCCATTGGTTCTTGAAAAATCATCGCCACTTTTTTCCCACGAATCGAACGAAGTTTTTTTTGAGAGAGTTGGGCTAGGTCCATTCCATCTAGTACAATGCTTCCTGCTGATATCCTTCCATTTTCATAATCAATGAGCCTCATGATTGCCTTCGATGTAACGCTCTTGCCGCTCCCAGACTCGCCGACAATGCAGACAGTTTCACCGATGTTAATATGTAACGATACATCTTTGATTGCGGTAAGATCACCATCCTTCATGGTAAAATCAACTTTCAAATGTTGAATATCAAGGAGCTTTTCCATCTGAAGTTCCTCCTTTATCTAGTTCTGCTTGTTTTCGGATCAAATGTATCTCGAAGTTTATCTCCAATTATATTTACAGAGAGAACAAAAAGGGTAATAGCTAAGCCAGGAAACGTGGAAATCCACCAACCTACAGTCAAATAACCTCGACCCTGCGAAAGAAGGGCTCCCCAATCTGGAATTTCTTTAATAATACCCAGTCCAAGAAAGCTCAACCCTGATCCAATTAATATGGAGGTACCGAGACCAATTGTCGCCATGACTAAAAGCGGCGACCAGGAATTTGGTAATAGGTGCCAAAGAAATATCCGCCATTCAGGTGTACCTATGGAGCGAGATGCCTCAACATATTTGCGCTTTTTAATACTCATTAATTGCCCTCTCATTACACGTGCATAACCTGGGATGGATGAAACTGCAACTGCTAAGACAATATTCATTAATCCTGGTCCAAGAGCAGCAGCAATGGCTAACGCTAGAAGAATACCAGGAATCGTCATCAAAATTTCAATTAACCGCATTACTATCAAATCAATTATGCCGCCAAAATAACCGGATACCGCGCCGATTATTCCACCAATCAAACCTCCAATTAGAACGGAAGCAATTCCAATAATGAGAGAGTCGCTGCTTCCATAGATGACCAGACTTAAAACATCTCTCCCAAAATAATCAGTTCCGAACCAATGTGCTGAATTCGGAGGACTTAAAATAAGGGACGTATCCATAAAGGTTGGCGAATAGGGAGCAATCCATTTTGGAAATAAAGCACACAAGATAATGAATATCACAATCATTCCTGCACCTAAAACAAATAGTTTTTCCACAGAGAAGTTTGGTTTTAACTTAGTGAATTTCCATTTTGGAACCTGCAGCACCGTTTTGGTATTTACCACTTCCTTCATCACCATTTCCCTCCCACTTTATTATTTTGGTCTTCCTTTAATGAGCTCTTCTTACCCGTGGGTCAATGAATGAATAGGATAAATCAACTAAAAGATTAATCACCACATAAACAATCGCACTGAAGAAGACAACACCTTGTATGACTGGTAAGTCTTTTGCCATAATGGCATCTGCTACAATTCTACCAATCCCCTGTCTTGAAAATACGGTTTCAATAACAACTGTACCGGCCAATAGTTCCCCGATATTTAGTCCAATGATGGTTATGGCAGGAATAAGTGCATTGCGAAGGGCATGACGATACATAACGACCCGTTCTGAAAGACCCTTAGCACGCAGAGTAACAATAAATTGCTCATTAATCACATCAAGCATGCTATTACGCACCATCCGAATGATAAAGCCAGCACCCACAAAACCTAATGAAAGTGATGGCAGCACTAATGTTTTCCACCCATCTGACCCTATGCCAGGCAGCCAGTTTAAAAAGACAGAAAATATAAGAATAAGTAAAATCCCCGACCAAAAAGTCGGCATTGATATACCAAATAAACCGATTATCCGAGCGATAATATCAATCCATTTATTTCGATAAATGGCTGATAGAACACCAAACGTAACTCCAATGACAACAGATAATGCTGCGCTTGTAATCGTTAAGGCCAGTGTGGCAGGAAAATGTTCTACTATCTTTGGCAGTACCGGTTCACTATTCACTAAAGATTGACCAAAGTCACCTTGAAGTACATTCATAAAATATTCTGAGAATTGAATGTAAAACGGTTGGTCGAGCCCCAATTCCTTGCGTAAATTCGCTACCATTTCAGGTGTTGCAACTGAGGGATCAATCATAGAAAGCACTGGATCCCCCGGAAGCAAATAGATGATGGAAAAGACAAGGATTGAGGAGCCAATAATCGATACAAATGCAGTCAAGATTTTCAACAATACCTTGTTTACTATAGTCACACTGTATCAGCTCCTACTCTCTTTTATTCAATACTTACATCATTGAATAATGGATAGCCTAATGCATCGAATGTAATACCATATACTGTATTAGAGGCAGCAACCGTATATGGAAATACATAAATTGGAATTATCCAAGCATCTTTAATAATTTTTTGCTGCGCTTTTTTATAAATTTCTTCACGTTTTGCCGGGTCAAGCTCCGCCGTTCCTTGTTCTAGCAACTGATCTAATTCTGTGTCAGAACCTCCTGTTAACCCTTTAAAAACAGCTTCCTCTTCTGGTGTTCGTGTATGGTAGATAGCACGAAGCGCATTTGGATCAGAATTCACTTGGCTGTTTCCATATAAATCGTAATCAGCGTTCGTATAGATTACCGACGCAACGTCTTTTGTAATATTAATCTCAACCTTGATTCCAATCCTTTTTAACTGCTGCTGGACAATGACAGCAATATCATTTCGTTTCTCACGATTAGGTGATCCGTCTACATAATTCAATGTAAGCTGCTTTCCGTCTTTTACGCGAATACCATCAGAACCTTTTTGAAGCCCGAGTTCGTCAAGAAGTTTATTAGCCTTGTCAATATCGACTTTCACACTGCCTTCAAGTGATTTATCATAGCCTACTATCCCAGGGGTCAGCGGTGACCATGACCTTTCGTAAGTGCCTAGGTATAATGTTTTTACAATCGAATCAACGTCAATTGCAAGTTGAACAGCTTGACGAGCCTTTATATTATTCCAGGGTTCTTTTCTTTGGTTGAAAAAGAGTGTATATGGCAAGCCAATTGTGTTTACAGTTAGTAATTGTGTTTTAGGAT
This sequence comes from Neobacillus canaveralius, assembly GCF_047237705.1. Taxonomy (NCBI): domain Bacteria; kingdom Bacillati; phylum Bacillota; class Bacilli; order Caryophanales; family Bacillaceae; genus Neobacillus; species Neobacillus canaveralius. The sequence continues at coordinate 3,944,726 of NZ_JBDFLL010000001.1, forward strand.
CATTCTTTAAGGAAGCAATATTTTGTGGTGGTACCGTTTCAGCCGCAAGCACCTGTCCGCTTTGTACACTGCCAATTCGTGTTGCCTCCTCCGGAACAATTTTAAAGCTAATTTTATCCAAGTAAGGTTTTCCTTTGTTTTCTACATTAGAAGGTCCCCAATTGTAATCACTATTTTTCTCAACTTGAATATCGGCATTTTCTGTCCAACTAACAAATTTAAATGGTCCAGTCCCAACTGGGTTTTTACCAAACTGATCACCATATTTTTCTACTGCAGTCGGTGAAACAATCCCGATCTGGTTTTGGCTTAAGTTACTTAAGAAAGCAGCAGAAGGCGTTGCCAGGTTAATTTTTATCGTATACTCTTCTAAAACTTCTGAAGATACGTAAGGTCGTAGAAGACTTAGTGCATTTCCTGATTTTGTTTTTGGATCAATAATACGATCAAAACTAAATTTTACAGCCTCAGCATTAAAGGGTGTCCCATCGTGAAACTTCACGTCCTCGCGCAATTTAAATGTATAACTTTTTCCATCCTCCGAAACACTCCATTCCGATGCCAGCCATGGTTGGATTGTACCATCCTCTGCTTGAATAACTAAGTTATCAAAAATGGTTCGAAATACACGTCCTGCTACAGCTAAACCGCTTCGATGCGGATCAAGTGAATCGGGAGATGTTGCGAGCGCGAAGGTTAATTCCCCACCCTGGTTATGTTGTGCTTCGACTTTATCTTTTGTTTCAGCCGAACTATTTTTTGTACCAGTACTATTTGCGCATCCAGATAACAGAAGCAATAACGCCATTGATATCGATATTATCTTAGTCCAATTTACTAGTTTCACATCAAACGCCCCTTCCCAATTTTTAGCAATTTTCTAAACTGGAATCTAACATTTAACTTCGCAAGTATAAAATTTATCATATTATTTTTACCTGAATACTCGGAATTGAATACAAATACATCCTTAATTAAACAGTTCTCACTGGTTTAGAAAGATTTTACTTGCGATATATGGGTACTCTTCTCTAATCTCTATTTCTGTATTTCGATTCCTGTTACGAGGCCTTAACAACTGAAATGATTGAATTCTTTCTTCTTCTTTTTCTACAGGTGTATGTATAATAAATTCATCCACCTGATACGTTCGATGAAGTTTTTCTAAAATTTCGTTGACATAGTTAGGGGTTCCAGCAACAATGTCTGCTTTGTGTTCTGTAATTTCAAATGGTTCTCCCGACTGCTTCCCAAACACTTCCGCTTGCTCAATAGTTTGTAAAGTTACCGAGCGGCCGCTCTCGAGATGGACTTTAACTATCTTTCTGTCTCCAGCGAGTTTTTCTGCTTCTGATTGAGTTGGAGCAGCAATAACAGCCAATGAGATTATGAATCTTCCATTTGGAAAACCTTCACGATAAACCTTTGCCGCTTGTTCCAATACCCTTTCATCACTATTGATAAATTTTGCAAATACAAATGATATCCCTTGATGTGCCGCAAGCTGAGCGCTATTAACACTTGCACCAAGTAAAAAAATTTCAGGTTTTTTCTCAGGAATCGGTGTTGCTTGAATTCCAGTAAGTGGGTGTTGTTCATCAACGGAATTTTCAACTAATTCATTTAAAAAAGATAGCCGCTCAGAAAAGTCCTTTCCATCATTAACGGTGCCATACTGGAGCGCCTTTGTTGATAATGGGAGCCCGCCTGGTGCTTTACCAATTCCAAGATCCACTCTTCCCGGTGCAAGAGTTGATAAGACATGAAAGTTTTCAGCCACCTTATAAGGGCTATAATGCTGAAGCATAACACCCCCTGAACCTACCTGAATCGAATTCGTTCGAGCTAAAATATACGAAATTAATACCTCAGGGGAGGAACCTGCCAATTGATCTGTATGGTGATGCTCTGATACCCAAAAACGTGAGTAGCCCCATTTTTCTGCTTTTTGAGCCAATCGAACGGTATTCTGTAACGCATTAAAAGCAGTGCTCCCTGGGAAAATTGGACTTTGATCTAAAATACTTAGCTTATAGCTCATGTTATTTCTCCTTTACGGTTTTATCCCGACTTAATTGATAAGAAAATTATGTTTTTTTATTGATTCTCATCCTATCACTGAAAATAATAAACTGGCAATACTTTACTGGATAGGAAAAAATTGAATGTTAATTAAAAAATTCTATCAATTAATCTATTATCTAATTCATTTTCCTGGTTTTTTTAGGGGAATTACATTGCTTTGCCCATAATAATTGATAAATTCATTTAGTCTTTTAGTAAGACCACCATGACCAAATCGGATAAATTTAGGTTGTTTTTCTAACATCTCGTCTTTGACAAAATCTAAAAACGCCAAAATCTGAATTCTACGGGAATGAACATTAACAATTCCATATTCGTAAAACCATTGATCAATAGTATTATAAACACCTTTGTTAACCTGGTACTGTCGATTGCACCAATTAAAAAACTGTAAATCTGGCAAATTTAGATATTTATTTGTTTCAAGGGAGTTTTCCTTTTTTGTTTCTACAAATAGCCTCACATCATTGCTATTTTGCGTTGTCATACTTATCATCCTTCCTCTTTATATCCAATAATACCCACTTGAATAGTAGGAATTAAAGCTATGCGTTTCCCTCTTACCAAGAGTACATTGCTTGTTATTTTATTGTGTTAATCCTATCACCGAGATGATTGTAATGGCAATACGATAGCTGATAGAAAAATGTAATCTTTACATTAGAAAATTTAATCTAAAGAGAGAATCTTTTCCTTCTCAAACTCTTTAACGGACTGAAGAATATTATTCCAGAGCTCGGGGTACATAAAACCATTATTTAAGTGTGCGGCAAAAATATGCTGGTTAATTTGAAGTATATGAGAAACATCTACTTCAATCAGGCTGCCTCTCTCAAGCTCATCTTTAATGCATAAGTATGGTAAAAACCCTATGCCATTTCCACTTAGAATAATAGATTTTGCTACTTCAAGATGGTCGACTAAAAATTCTATGCGAGGATTAACGTTTGCCATTTCAAATAATTTATGGATCCGATTCCAGTCAAAAGCGCCGCATTCGAAAAAAACCATAGGTTCGCTAGCTAACTGCCCAACAGATAAGTTCTCTTGAAATTGAAAGGAATGTCCCGGATAAACGACCAAGCGGACAGAATTATTTAGAAGCTCATGCTTTTGTATTCCACGATGGGTAACATCCTTCATAAAGGCGATATCCACCTGCTTCTGAAGCAGTTTATCGAGCAATACATCGTTTGTCGCTGAATGAAATTTAAATCGTATTTGGGGATTTGCTTTCTTCAAAAAAGGAAGAGCAAATGGAATAAAGTATTGTGATGTAATTATATTAGCCCCAATCACAATTTCATCAGGATTATCTTCCTTCTTTAATAACTTCTTCCCTTGTTGATATGCACCAATAATTTGCTCCGCGTATGGGATAAAAGCTTTTCCTTCCTCAGATATTGTCAAACTTCTACCGTTACGCAAAAATAATTCGATCCCAAGATCTCGTTCTAACGTTTTGATTCTCGCAGTAACGGTTGGCTGTGATAAATATAGTGCTTCCGCTGCTTTATGAACACTTTCCAAATGGACTACATACATAAATGCTTCAAGATGATCAATGTTCATTTCCCCAACCCCTTTCTAATTTTAAGAAATAAAAAAGGCCCCTTTACGCGGATTGCGTATAGGAGCCTTTGGATGTCCAATCGGCAAATTAAAATTATTTATGAATTTTCTAAATTTTACTCCAATTAACCCAATAAGTAAAGTAGGAATTGAACTGATTTAGAAATATAGTTCTTCAGAGCTAATATATGAAAGCTAAATTTTCTGGCAGAAACTAGAGACAAAAAAAGCACCTCAATGAGAGGTACTTTTCGCACTTTAACTTATTTCGTATTTGGTGCTAGAGAGACTTCGGGTGATGTTACCTTGTCATAAAAATCAACGAATTTATCACGATCTTCGCTGTCACGGTAAGCCATAGCGACACGTGGATGTTCATTCAATACACCAGAAATCATAAAAGGAATGATGTAACCCCACTCCCACTTTTGGCGCATTTCCAGCATGTGCTTTTCAATCATTCCAAGTACTGGCTTCAGTTCATAGCTTGGCTTTTGGATGTAGCTGACAAGAAGTTCTGTGTTACAGTTCCCTGCAGCACGCCCCATGCCATAAACAGATGAATCCAGGTATGTAACCCCGTTTTGCATTGCCGCTAATGTATTGGCGAATGCTAACTGCATGTTGTTATGGGTATGGATTCCAAGCTGTTTATTAGGGATCAACTCTTGGAATTTTTTCACTTGGTGCTCAATATCCGAAGGATCCAAGCTTCCGAAAGAATCAACGATATAAACAACATCTACAGGGCTTTCCTTCACCATATCAAATGCTTTCGTAAGCTGCTTTTCAGGTACACTCGATAAAGCCATAATATTAAGTGATGTCTCATAACCCAAATCATGAAACATTTGTACTAGCTCTAAACCTTTGTCAACTTCACGGATGTAGCATGCCACTCGGATCATATCTAAAACACTTTGTTCACGTGGTAAAATGTCATTCGGATCGACACGGCCGATATCTACGAGAGCAGAAAACTTCGTGAATTTCTTCTCAGGGAAGATTTCTTTCAAGAAGTTATCGTCTAGAAATCTCCATGGATTTGGCTCAGTTGCATTTAGTAGTTTTGGGGAGTTTTTGTAACCAATCTCCATATATTCAACACCAGCTGCACTTAAGCTATTATACAAGTCTTGAACAAATTCGATACTAAAATCCCAATTGTTAACTAAGCCTCCATCTCGAATGGTGCAGTCTATAATTTTACTACGATGTCCCATGAAAGTAATTCCTCCTGTAAATCCTATTTTGTCATTATTTGTAAGTCAAATACTTTAAAGTACTAAAATTCTTACTGTGTTTATATCATGTTTCCTTCGGACGAGTCAATCTATTTTCCAAAAATTCATTTTTTTTACAATGAAAAAGCCATTCCCTCCTTAATTTAGTTAAGAGAGAATGGCTATTTAATTTCCTTACACTGCTTCAGATAAAGTAGTGATTTCTTCTTGTTTACCTTTTCCTTTTTGCAAACTAACCATGGCTATAAAGGAAATGCAATAGAGCAGTGCTAGGTACGACATCGCTACCGTTACATTTGCGTGTTGCAAAATGTAACCTACTAAAATAGGAGATAATCCCCCTAAAGCCCTGCCGAAGTTAAAAATGGTATTCGTTGCTGTACTGCGAATTTCTACTGAATAATACTTGCTAATTAATGCTCCATAACCTGCAAACATTCCATTCGAGAAGAATCCTACAATTGCACCGCCAATAAGAAGTCCTGTGCTGCCTGAAGCATAGGAATATAGGAAGACCGCAACAGCGGAAGCTATTAAGAAAATTCCATATGAGCGTTTCATTCCAAAACGATCCATAAATTGTCCAAATGTTAACATACCTGCAATCATTCCTGCAGCGGTACTGATGGTCCAAAGAGCCGAGCTTGAAACGGATAATCCTTGGGATTGTTGAAGCATGGATGGCAGCCAAATCATTAAACCATTATAACCGGCGATTTGAACGGTTGCCATGATTGCTAAAGCGACGGTGGTTACTGTAATTTTAGGAGTAGCAAATAATTGCTTTAATTTCCCTTGCTTCTGAACCAGTTGCTTTTTCTTTTGTGAAGCAAGCCATTCAGGTGATTCGTCTAGTTTCTTTCGTACGATAAAGGCGAATATAACAGGGGCCAATCCAACGAAGAACAACCCTCTCCATCCCCAAGACGGAAGAATCATCGCACTAAGAAGTGCTGCAAGGATAACCCCGTATTGAGCACCGACACTAACGTATGAAGAAGCACGCCCTTGTTTCTTCTTTGGCCATGCCTCAGCAACAAGCGCCATACCAATACCGTATTCTCCACCTGCGCCTAAGCCGGCAATAAACCGAAATAAATATACTTGTTCAATATTTTGTGCGAGCCCAGTTAACGCAGTTCCGATAGCAAATAATAAAATCGTATAGGTGAAAACTTTAACTCTACCAAATTTATCTGCTAAAACACCGAAAATAACTCCACCAGCGAGCATTCCTAAATTAGTAATAGAAGAAATAAGTCCACCAGCTGTCATATCAATATGAAACTCTGCAATAATCATCGACATGGCAAAGGATATAAACATGATATCCATGCCCTCAAGTGTTAAACCTGCTACTGACGCCACTACTGTTTTTTTACGATAATCCATTCTTGTTGTTCTCCTTTCAAGCCTCACAGGACTCAGATTAAAAGATTTTGGAAAAATAAAATGCCTTTCCATCCAGAGGACAAAAAGGCATTCATAGACATAATAAATTATGTATGAAGTTTAACATTCGCCTTTTTGGCCTCTCTGGACCAGAATTAAAGGGATCTAATTTCAACTAATAGTAACATGATAATAATGTTATGACAATATATTAAAAAAATAAAAATTTTCTTAAATCAAAAAACCGCACAAGTGGTAATCACTGTGCAGTTTATTAAATTCATAGATTTATTCATAATCTTCAATCCGCCATTCATCTTTCCAATCGAGATAAGCCATTTTTCCATCAAACCTAAATGGCAGCCATACATATCCTGCCTTTGTAGTATCTACTACAAATTCTGGTCCTCTTTCAATCTCTGCTTTATCAAAGTCCGGATTAAATATTCTCTCAAAAATCTCTGCAGATTTCTCATAAGGAAGAGATGCAGATAAATCTGAAATCCATCTGTCTGCAAGTGCAATGTACAGATCCTTTTTACCAGGATGTTTAAACACAGAACAAATCTGAGAATGAAAGGAAGTATTGGATTCATCCCCTACATGAGGGTTTCCTAGTACTTCGAATGGACCATGATATAGCGGAGAGCATGCCACCTCAGAAGGATTTGGAAAATAACCGGTTGTACCGGAAGTCACCAAATAATGAAGTCCTTTTCGATAAAAATGTGCCGGTGCTTCTCTGACAAATGGTGGATATGGCTGCGGGAAATGGGTAGAATAGTAGCCTGTGACATCCGTATAATCCTCTGTAAGGTCCGCACAAATCATTTCGCTGTGTACTCTTTCAAAATAGTAATATGCCTTTCCATCAGAAGGGTTTACGACCAAGTCAAAATCCCCAGCACTCATTCCTAGGGGCATAAGGTTCTGCCTAACCATCGTGTAAGGTCCAAGAATTTCATCTGCGACCAGGACTGTTGATTTCTGGCTTTCATCCTTTTGCATGACCTTCAACCAACAAACATATTTTTTTGTAAAACGGTTGTAAATAATGTGAGGGCGGTCCATTAAGCTAGCTGGATGAAGAGGAGATTCCTTATCCTTTAGATCTGGTGGTATGATTACCCCTTTATCATCCCAGTTATATAAATCCTTTGAAGAATAGCATCTGACACCCCAATGCCAAATTCCACTGCCTGGCAGCGTTTTTTCCTTGTTTTCTCCATACCAGTAAAAAGTGTCTCCAATATGCATGATCGATCCGCCATGTGCATGAATCCTTTTCCCTTCGGTATCCAGCCAAATTTGTCCTGGTCTAATTGATTTATTCTCCATATATCACATTCTCCTTTACCCTATAAATTGTTTACTCCTTAACACTGCCGAGGACAATTCCTTTAACAAAGAATCGCTGTAAGAATGGATAAGCAATCAGGATCGGAAGTGCTCCGAGAATGACTTGGGCAGCTCTTGCCGTTCGGTCACTGATTTTGCTTAAATCTACACTCCCTGAATCATTAATAATTGAAAGTGTATTTTGTTGAATTACGGTTGTTTGCATATAACTTTGTAATGGGTAATTATCAGGAGAATTCATAAAAATTAATCCATCAAACCATGAATTCCAATGCATGACGGTCGTTAACAATGTAATCGTTGCTATAGCAGGGATTGAAAGTGGTAAGTAGATTCTCCATAAAACCGTCCAATGTCCTGCTCCATCGATAAATGCAGCTTCTTCCAATTCTTTAGGCATTCCTCTAAAAAAATTCAGAAGTAAGATCACGTTAAAGACAGGAACCGCCCCTGGTAAAATAAGCGCCCATACAGTATCTAAAATATTAGTAGCCTTAACCACCATGTATAAGGGAATTAGTCCGCCATTGAATAAAATCGTTATGACAAAGAGCCAGGCATAAAAGGTCCGAGATCGAAATACTTTCGATTCCTTAGATAAAGGATAGGCAATCAGTATCGTTAACAGCATATTAAGAGGGATTCCAATTCCGACTCTTTTCAGCGTAACAAGTATAGAGTTAAAAAATTCTTCCCTTCCTAGCACATATTCATATGCAGCTGTTGTAAAGTCGACTGGAAACAGTTTTACGAAACCTGCTGTTGCGGCTTCAGGAGAGCTAAATGAAATCGCAATCACTTGAATTAACGGTAAGACACAGGTTAGGGCGATTAAACTTAATAGGATATAGTTAAATACAACAAACAATTTTCTACTGAGGGAATTATCTCTAATCATTTTCCAGCACTTCCTTCTTAAAAAATCCTATACTTTGCAAAGCGATATGCTAGAAAATAAGAGATAGATATTAAGATTAGTGATACGATAGATTTAAATAACCCGACCGCAGTGGCAACACCATATTGTGCTTCAAGGAGACCAATTCGATAAACAAAAGTGTCGATAATATCACCAGATTCATAGACCTGTGGACTGTATAAATTGAATACTTGGTCAAAACCTGCATTAAGGACATTTCCTAAACTTAACACCGACAGTAGAATAATAATCGGAGCAATTCCTGGCAATGTCACATGTAAAGTTTGTTTCCATCTATTTGCACCATCCACAACGGCTGCTTCATACAAAGCTGGATTAATACCAGTAAGTGCAGCAATATAAACGACTGTATTAAAACCAAATTCCTTCCAGACATCTGTAGATACAAGAACAGTTCTAAACCAATTATTGTCCCCTAAAAAATAGATCGGCTCAATTCCAAGGATACCAAGAAAATCATTTACAAGTCCGTGATTCGTACTTAAGATATCAATTAACACCCCGCCAAGGATTACCCAAGATAGGAAATGGGGCATATAAATTAATGTTTGAACTCCTCTTTTAAATGCTTCTTTACGTACCTCGTTTAATAAGATGGATACAGTCAGCGGCACAGCTAAATTAAATATGATTTTCAAAAAAGAAAGCCACAGTGTATTCCATAATACCTGTATGGCACCTGGTAATTCTAAAACATATCGAAAATTTTCTAGTCCAACCCATAGAGAACCAGATACCCCTTTTGCAGGAATGAATTTTTGAAATGCAATGACAAGTCCTAGCATGGGGCCATAACTATAGATAAGTACTAAAATAAGTCCGGGAAGAATCATGAGATGCAGGGGTAGCGTCCGGGTAAATTTGTATCTTTTTCGGGTTACCTTCTCTGTTTCAATGAAAATTGATTTGCCCTCAATGACCTTTTCACCCATAGTAATCCCCTCCTTCCATTACTCTTAAGATAGAGAATGCTGGAGGCAGCTCCAGCATTCTGCGGTTGCAACTCTGTACCACTTTAAATATCTTTGAATCTATTATTTTGAATCGTTCCACTCATTTACTTCTTTCGTGATATCATCACCGCCAAGTTTTTTCCAGTTTTCAACGAATTTATCGAATTCACCAATGGATTCACCCAGGATAATTTTTGTTACCATTTCTAGTTCCATCTTACGAAGTGTTTCGAATTTTTCTGACATTGTTGGTGTAGATACCCCATAGAATTCGCAGGTTTCAAGAGATTTCCATCCACATACGTTTTGATTACAGCTTGGGAACCAGTACGTCCAAAGACTTTATCGTAAGACCAATCGTCTACTGTGAAATTACCTGATTCCATTGCCGCACTTTTCTTATAGGCATCTGTTTCTTCTGGGTTTAATTTTGAAGCATCTTTACTATCAAGTGCTGCTACCACATTTTGATGGATGTTTAAGTTTTTATCCGGCTGGCCAACAGGGAATGGGAAATATGTCCATATTTCAAATCCGTCAACCTTCGAGTGCTTTTGCCAATCCTCTGCAGACGTATCTGGACCAAATTGTAACTCAGCAAATAAATTCATCATTTTAAATAAAGCCTCTGGATTTTTAGCATCCTTATTTACCACATAGTAGAAGCGGTCAACACCAATCCCTGAGATTTGGGTTGTTGCCGGCTGATTATCGTTGGATACAATCGGATAAGCCTGCCATTCAGCATTTGGGTCATTGTTCTTGGTATTTTTAAGCCAGTCGCTTAGTGTAATCCACATTTGACCATATGTCATGCCAATTTTTCCGGCAGCTGATAGCTCGCCTTCCTTCGCTTCATCTTTTACACCAAATTCCCTGTCAATTTGTCCGTCTTTATACATCTTTTGGAGTTCTATGAGAGCGTCTTTCATTTCTGGCTGAATACTTCCGAATACTAGGTCACCCTTATCATCTTTAATCCATTGCTGTGGGAATGCATGATAACCATTAAAGAAACCTTCAAGCGTACCGAAGTCACCATTCTTAAAGGTAGATCCATACAGGTTTTTGGTTAAAGCGAGACCATAAGTATCTTTCTGTCCATTTCCATCAGGATCATCATTCGTGAACGCATCTGAAATTTTGAGAACATCTTCCATTGTTTTCGGTTCAGGAAGGCCAAGTTTTGTCAGCCAATCCTTGCGAATCCAAAGCATACTAGCACCATCAATCGTAGAGGATGGTCGTGGAATCCCTAACATCTTTCCATCAAACGTTGCTGAAGCCAAACCGTTTGTTGCTTTCTCCATCATATCTTTTACCAAAGGTGAAGCATATTTTTCATATAATTTTGTTAAATCCATCAATTGATCTGCATCTGATAATTGTTTTAACTGTGTCGCATTAACAGGAAAGATATCAGGTAAATCACCAGAAGCAATAGATACATTCATTTTTTGTTCTCCGGGTCCCCCTGGCTGCTCGCCTTTTACAATCCAATCGTTTTTCACTTTTATACCTAATCTTTCCATTAGCGTTCGAGTCCATTGGTTATTATCCATATCTTCACCGTCTGCAAACTTTACATTATCCCCTATAATCCTGACCGTAGAAACTTCTATAGTCTCTAAGTACTTTCCTAAATATGGATCATTTGGATTCTCAACCGAAGTTCCCCCGCCATCATTTACCTTTCCACTGGTGTCGTTACTTTTGCTGTTGATACAACCTGTTATTACTAATGAAAGACTAAGAAGCACAGAAACTAAGACTACTTTACTTTTTCTCTTTTTCATGTTCCATTGGCCCCCTTAAAGGTTGTAATAAGTTCTACACCTCAAAGTATAAAGCGCTTACACAGCCTTGTATATTTCACTTTCATTAGATTTCTTGACTTTTGTTTGTGAAATACAAGATAGATAGGTTTGTCCTTAATTTCTATATTCCTGAGGGGTCACACCAACATGTTTTTTAAAAAAACGAGTGAAATATCCAGAAGTGCTAAAGCCAACTTCCTCAGCTATTTCATGAATCTTAAAAGAAGAATTTTGTAAGAGTCCCTTCGCTTTTTCTACTCTAAGCTCTGTAATATAATCTGATATATTTTTCCCAGTATACTGTTTGTACAATGTTGATAAGTAAGAGGGGTTCATGTATACAAGATTTGCAAGTGTGTTTAAAGATAGATCCGTAGAAAGGTTTTCAGGAATATATTTATTTAGTTTTTTAATAACATGATGTGTTTTTTCATCTTGTGTTAGGTAATTGCGATAAACCTCTGACTCTTTTGTTATTTGTTCTTCATCACATTTGATGATTAACATTTCTTGCCCGTTACCAAGACCAAGATCCATAGTTTGCTTTATTTGGCTATAAACCATCTCCATATCATCCCAATTTATCGGCTCACCAGTACACACAAGTGAAATAGGCAACTCTAACAACCGTCTGCACCGACCCTGAATACTCTCCATAGACCCAGTAACATAAGAAAGAGTGTCTTCCCAAGGATTAATAGAAGCTAGAGGTAAATTAAATGAAGCACTTTTATTCAATTTGGGTTGTATTAACCAGATTATTTCTGACTCTTCCATTACTATCGATTGAATTTGAACACGATTCAAATTTTCTTCAACTATATTCTGAACCATATGCATTAGCTGTAATTGAGTTGAAAAATCCTTGTGCTCGTCCCAACAGTCTACCCTTCCCCCCAAAAGAAGAACTTTCTCATTTAAAGATAACTGGATTTTCAGCTCATGGAATTTCTGTTCATTTAAGTTCATATGCACTCTTTTAGGATCTATTACTTCCATGAACCATTGTTTATGAAGGACGGGAAGTGCCTGTAGAAACTGTTGTTGAGCATTTATCAATATTTGGTCATTTTTCACATCAGCATTTATCTGTGCTATTGCATTGTTTATACTTCTTAAAATGGATTCGTCCCCTTCTGTCTTCAGTATATAATCTGAACACCCAAAGCGTATCGCCTCCTGAGCATAGTGAATATCACCAAAACCAGTAAGGAATATTACCTTACATTTTGGCCACCGGTCAGAAATCCATCGTTGAAGTTCCAAACCATTCATACCAGGCATCCGAATATCGCTGATGACAATATCCATTTTTGTAGATAATAATCTCTGAATGGCTTCGTCTGCTGAGTATGCCATATATAATTCAATGTCCAAAGAAGTTAATTCAGATAACATCTCAAATAGCCCTTCAACGATATAAGGCTCGTCATCAACGATTAATAACTTTATCATATTAGTTACCCTCCAATGGGATGATCATCTCAACCTTCAATCCGTTATGTTCATTCATGCTGAGAGTGATGCCGCCTTTACCGCCATATTTAATCTGAATTCTACGATGAACATTTATGATTCCAGTACTTTCAGCTACTTCTTTGGGATTCTGCAACATAGTGTTTAGTTCAACAATTTTCTCGTTGGTCAATTCACCGCCGTTGTCCTCTACCGTAACAATTAGATACATTTCATTTAATTTTGTTTTAACATTTATCCAAGCATCTTTTGGTTTCTTTTCTAGTGCGTGCTCATAAGCGTTTTCGATGATAGGCTGTAGAATTAGCCTTGGCACTATAATAGGTAAAGCCCCTTCTGGAATCTTGTCAAAATGTACACTGATTCTATTTGCAAATCTCATCGTTTGAATATCTAAATAATTCTTGGCATGTTTCGCTTCCTTTTCATAAGGGATTTCATCTGCACCATCCCTTGTAATAAACTGAAAGTATTCTCCTAAATAATTGGCTAAAAGAATGATATTTTCATGGTCTCTAAGCTTAGCCATTCTATACAAAATAAAATACGTGTTATAAAGGAAATGCGGGTTGATTTGGGATTGTAAATGTCTTAATTCTGATAAGCTTGCTCTATACTGCTGCTCATAAACCTCATGGACGAGTATATCTAGCTGGTGTACAGTGGAATTAAACTGGTCATACAAATACCCGAATTCATCATTAAGGGGGTACTTTAAGGCTATATCAAAGTTTCCCTTTTCAATATTGCGGAACGATTGTATCAGGTTTTTTAAAGGTTGATGAATCATTCTGAAAATTAAATAAGAGAAAATCATAATCAGAGCTAATGAAGCAATTGACAGCAAGAGGAGCCATCTTTGATAGTCTTGGAGGGAATTGTTAATTTCGGTTGAAGGGACAAACATACTCATTCTTATATCAAGCCGTTCAGATTCCTTATGTGCAACCATATAGAATTTATCACCTATTTTCACATTTCGAATCGAGGTGAAATTTGCGTTTCCTATCTCCTTCATTTCTTGTAAAAACAGCTGCTGGCCCTCTCCCTTTAAGTCTTCTGCTACAATCGAAGGGATATTTCTACCGTCTAAAACCGCAGCACCGCCACTTTCGGTAAAACTCTTCAGTGCTGATGCAAGTTGTGGCCTCGAAACCTCCACTACCAGCACAAAAGTTTGTTCCTTGCTGATACTGGGATCTGGATATGGAATACTTATAAATATTTGATCACCCATTTGAATAAACGGTGATTCATATAAATTTTTTAATTTCTTTAGTGAATCAAATTCTTCTCTGTCTAGCTCTGTAATCGCATCCACATTTGAGGACACAGTCCTGTCAATTAAGGGGATCATAACAAAAGCGTTTTCAACGAATTTACTCGATCCTTTTAGGATATCGAGCCGCTGTTTTAATCGGAGAATCGCCTTATTTTTCTCCAATTCAGACATAATTTCTGCAGAAGTACTTAGATCCAGTAAATCTTCGTCATTTATATATTCTTTCATCAATTCCATCGTTCGGTTAAAATCAGAGTCTAGTAGTTCCATATATAGATTAACCCTTGAATCAAGTGAATGAGCAATTTCCTCTTTCACATGTTGTGCACCAGACTCATTCATCATTATGCCAATAATGTAAATCGGCGAAAGGACAAGTAAAAATGTTAATACTAGTTTTGGATAAATCTTTAATGAGTTAAATTTATTGAAAATGAACATGTTACCACCTCTAGTTCCTGATACTCCCTAATTGGAAAAGACCCGATTCATACAGAAGAACTGCAAATCTGGGTCCCCGTTCTATTACTTTATATATATAGTTAATACCAGTAGGATAGTCCCATTACTTGACAGATCCGGCTGTCATTCCTGCAACAATCTTCTTGTTGAAGATTATAAACAAGATAAGCGGTGGAATAGAAATTAATAGGACATTAGTGAACAGCAGGTTCCACTTTGTAATGTACATACTCATGAAATTATAAAGTGTTAACTGTAATGTGGCATTTTCTGCCCCAGGAAAAAAGTATAAAGGATTAACGAAGTCATTGTAGACGCTAACAGCAGTTAATACAATGACAGTGGCAGAAACTGGTTTTAACAATGGTAAAATAATATTGAAGAATAATCGAAACTTTCCACAACCATCAATTAGTGCAGCCTCATCCAGCGACCTTGGAATCGTAACCATGAACCCTCGATACAAAATAATCGTAAAGGGCAAATTTAGTGCCACCTCTATTAGGACTATTCCTGGCAGTGTTTTAAACAATCCGATTTCTTGCAGTACCCATATGGTCGGAACAACAGCTGGGGGAATAATCAGCCCCGCAAGTATCAGAAAGTTAAAAAAAGGAGTCACTTTCGTCACTTTTCGCTGCAATACATATCCAGCAGCTGCACCGAGGATGATTAATAGAATGATAGACAAACCAGTGATCATTACACTATTAAAGAACGCACGAATAATCATTCCATCTCTCGCCGTGATGACCTCTTGGATATTTTCCATCAAATGAAAGGAACTAGGCCAGTTCATATTCAATAAAGAAGATTCCTGTGTATTTTTAAACGCATTAATAATGACAAAATAAAAAGGAATTCCAAAGATTGCTAATGTTGCCAGAACCCCGAAAGCTTCAATAAAAATCTTCCATAGCTTCTTGCCTGTTTTGGTCTTACTTTTTTTATTTATAATGGGGTTTGTTTCAAAATCCCCCAATACGACCTTGCTCATTATAAATCCACCTCTTTTTTATTGAGATACGAATATAGAGGGAATGCTAAGGCAGAAACCAGTATGAATAAAATAACGTTACCTGCTGTTGATAGACCGAAAAAGCCAGCCTGATACTGCTTATATATAATAGAGGCAATCAAATCCGTACTGAATCCTGGTCCTCCTTTTGTCATTGTCCAGATTAAATCAAAAGAACGTAACCCTCCAATAAAAGAGAGAATAATAACTGTGTTCATTGCAGGACGGCTAAGCGGTATTATAATGCTTTTAAAATTATGCCATGCATTTCCGCCATCAATTTTAAGTGCCTCATAATAATCCTGTGGAATCGACATAATACCAGCGATGAAAATGACAGTCGCCATCCCGACACCTTTCCACACATCCACTAATGCAACAGATAAAAGGGCAATATCGGTATCCCCTAACCAGTCAGGACCGACAATTCCTAAACCTGAAAGTACAATATTAATAATTCCTTGTGAAGGGTGCATCATCATCGTAAAGGCAATACCAACTGCAATTGTACTTAACAGTGTCGGAAAAAAGATCATCGAACGAATAAATCCTACTGTTTTCAACTTGGAACTTAAGTACACTCCGAGCAATAAGCCTAAAATAACTTTCAAACCACTTGTTACTACTGCATATATTAATGTGTTTTTAAAACCAATATTTAAAGATGGTTCTGATAAAAAGGTTTTAAAGTTTTCCAGACCTATAAATTCCCAATCTGTTAATGTCCACCATGTCATACTGAAAAACAGGGACATAATCGTTGGCAACAAGAAAAAAATAAAATAAATAATTCCTGCCGGTAATAAAAAGTAATACGTATAGGTTTTATTTGCTAACTTATTCACCTGCTGCTCCTCCCTTCAACCCTTGAGAAAATAGTAGCCCTGCTAGAATCTAGTCAGGGCCAATGATTTATTGATGAAAATGATTTTTTACCAACCTTCAAGACCTAGTTGTTTTGCTTGTTTTTCAACATCTTTATCGTATAGCTCTGCGCCCTCTTTTGCAGAACTAATTCCACTTCCAACCTGTGTTGTAATTTGCTCCAAGCTTGGACCTTTAACAGGGCTCAAGAATTCAAGAGCTGGAGCATTATTACCCGCATCAAAGTACTGAATCATGTCTTTCACGGCTGGGTACACATCATCAGGAAGTTCTACACCTTCAATGGCAAACGGTCCAGTCGGCGGAATTTTAGATGAATAGATTGTCACACCTTCTTGAGAAACATAAAACTCTAAAAATTTCTTTGCTGCATCAATATGCTCACTATTTTTGTTAATAAAGATACCTGCTGGCATCCACACCGTTAAACCATTTTTGTCTGCACTGTCACTTGGCTGAGCGAAAACTCCGATATCTTGCATTTTGTCTGGGAAGGTTGTGGCAAGATTTGCTAATGCAAACGTAATCATTGGGTAATGGGCTCCCTCACCGTCCGCTAACATTTTTAATCCTGCATCATAGCCAGTAGCTAGGAATTCTTTATTCATGAAACCAGCTTTAAATACTTCTTCTAATTTCTCAAAGCTGCGAAGTGCAGCAGGAGTAGTAGCGATTTTTGCCTTGTTTGCAGTAAAATCTTCTGCAAAAGTTGGATTTTCTTGAAGGACATTGTAGTTATCAGCAAGAACAATAACTTGGGAAGTCCAAGTATCCTTGTATGAACCAATAACCGCTGTTTTACCAGCTTGTTTAATTTTTTCGTTGTTAGCCATCAGTTCATCCCATGTTTTAGGAACAGAAAGGCCAAGGTCTGCATAAACCTTTTTGTTATATAACCAGCCGCCCGCATTTGTCGGAGTACCTGGAATTCCAAACACTTTACCATTTGCAGAAACGGCTTCTTTGTAATCGTCCATGATAGTTTCCATGAAAGGTTCTTTACTTAGGTCGACAAAATTTTGCTCAGGATTTAGTGCCTGCAGTTGCGATCCTGAGTTATTCCAAACCAAATCTGTCATGTCTCCAGTTGCAAGACGTGTCTTGATAATATTATCGCCCTCAGACCCGCCCGGACGAGTCTCTATTTCTACTTTTATATTATTTTTCTTTTCAAATTCATCGATAATTGCTTCAATACCATCTAGTTGTGTTTGGTTATCGATTAAAAATGTTACCGTTTCTGTTTCTGAACTCTTTCCATCACCGGAACTGGTTTCTTCATTGCTGGTACAGCCTGCTAATACTCCCGCCATTAGTGCACTGCTAAGTAATAATGGTACTAATTTTTTTCTTTTAGTTTTGAACATCCTTTTTCCCCCTTATAAAGTGTCTAATCTAAAATTACCTGGCAATTACTTGGTGATATCTCTATTTTAAGCGCTTTCAAAAGAGTTTTTAAGTGATGCTTTTTTTGGATATACGTCTGATTTTTTTAGATATGGTACATAAAAAGGTCCTCTTTCTTTTTTAATAGAAAGAAGACTCATAAATAACTTATCTATTACCAGCCTGTGAGTCCCAGTTCTTTAGCTTGTTTCTCTACATCTTGGTCGTATAATACTGCACCGGCTTTTGCTGATATTTGCCCGCTGCCGACTTGTGTAGTTATTTGGGGCAAATTCGGCCCCTTTAATGGGATAAGGTTTTCAAGTGCCGGAGTGGTGTCTCCAGATTCAAAATAAGGTAACATATCCTTCACTGCAGGTATGATATTAGCTGGGAACTCCATCCCCTTTAATGCGAATGGACCGACTATAATTTTCTTGGAATGATATGTTTTTACTCCCTCTGGAGAAACAAAATAGGTTAACCACTTTTTTGCGGCTTCAATGTTCTGCGTATTCTTATTTACATAAATAGCTGCAGGCATAAATACGGTCATTCCATTTGTTTCAGCGCTGTCTCCAGGCTGAGGGAAAAAGCCAATATCCTGAATTTGGTCAGGATGATTCTTTTCGATTGCATTCAGGATCCCTGAGACCATCGGATATTGTACTCCAGTCCCTTCTACCAGCATATTTACCCCATCCATATAAGAGGCTGTTTTAAAGTCACTATTTAAATATCCTTTTTGATATACTTCTGATAATTTCTCAAAGCTTCTTAATGCTGTGGGTGTAGTCGCAAACTTCGCTTTATTGGCAGCTAAATCCTCAGCAAATGTTGTGTTTTGAGCAATGACATTATGATTATCAGCAAGGACGATAAGCTGAGAGGTCCAATCATCCTTGTATGTACCTATCACTGCCGTTTTACCAGCAGCCTTAATTTTGTCACTGTTTACGATCAATTCATTCCAAGTTTTTGGTACAGAAAGTCCGAGTTCGCGATAAACCTTTTTGTTATACAGCCAGCCACCTGCGAGTGCATTCCCGAATGGAAGTCCAAATACTTTGTTATTAACCATAACTGATTTTTTAAACGAGTCATAGACATTGTTCATAAAAGGCTCATTCGTTAAGTCAACAAAGTATTGCTCTGGATTGAGCGCCTGTAAAAGCGAACCGGAATTATAAAAAACCAAATCAGCCATATCACCTGTCGCTAAACGGGTTTTGATTACCTCGTGACCTTCAGCTCCACTTGGCCGTGTTTCTATTTCTGTTTTAATGTGATATTTTTCTTCAATATTTGCCGCAACCGCTCTGATGCCATCCTGTTCTATTTGATTATCAATCAAAATACTAATGGTACTCTCTTTGGGGTTGGTTGTATTTAATATCCTTCCTTCGTTGCTGCTGCAGCCTGTCAAAACACCCAAAAATAGCACTATTATTGATAATACCGTTAAAACTTTGCTACCGATTAACATACTCATTCCCGCTTCTTTCTTCATTAGTAGTTGTTTATTTATTAATGAGTATTAAAAAGAATCTCGATATTGACCAGGATTTACCCCAACCTGTTTCCTAAATAATTCAGAAAAATGCCGGTACGTATGGTAGCCCACCTTTTCACTTACATCAGCCACCTTATACCCTTCCTGTAAGAGTCCCTTCGCCCGCTCAATCCGAAACTTAGTTAAATATTTTATATAGGAAATCTTCATTTCTTCTTTAAAGAGAAGGCTAAAATAAGTAGGATTCATTCCTACATACTCCGCCACATCCTGTAAAGTTAAATCCTTAGAAAAATTTCTTTCTATATATACACAAGCTTTTTCTACTGCATCATGCTTCTTATCTCGTCGAATCCGGAGGAACCAATCCATAATCATTTCCATTTGATTCTTGAGCCAATTGAACATTTGCTCCTTTGTATTCAGCATCCTAACTTCTATATGGGGCAAGTAATTTCCCTGACTGATTTTTGAAATATCTTCCCCTGTTTCTTTCGCTATTTCCATTCCAAGATAAATTAACTTTAATATTTCCCTCTCAATCAAATCTGGATTTAATCGCTGGGATTGGATTTTGCTAATAAATTCATTAAGTTGCTTAACTAGCCCAGCTTTATCACCTGTACGCAAATAAAAAATGATAGACTCTTCCAGTTCAGATAGATCACCAGGTATATTTGGATTCTCTCCAATCTCCTCAAATCGTGTCCATCCTCCCTGTTCCAGAAAGTGACCATATCTTAATGCCTGCAGTGCTTCTTTGTAGCTTTTGGGTGCATCCGTAAGGTTCTGGTAAGTACGGCCAGAACCTATCGATATCCCATTTTCACCAGGCCAATATAATAATTGCTTCAAAAGGGATGTGGTATCAACATCATAATGAAATATGACAAGTAAATGTTCTGCTCCATTCCGGACATAGACTGGAAGA
This sequence comes from Neobacillus canaveralius, assembly GCF_047237705.1. NCBI lineage: Bacteria > Bacillati > Bacillota > Bacilli > Caryophanales > Bacillaceae > Neobacillus > Neobacillus canaveralius. The sequence goes on from NZ_JBDFLL010000001.1 coordinate 3,965,041, forward strand.
TAAGTGGGGTCATTTGGCAAGTCTTGAATTTTTCCTGATAGCGCAAGGACCGTGATCCCGACAACATCCATTGAGTATTCTCCAAAACTTTTCCCCCACTTAGGAAAAGCATCCCCACCCTGAAGGAGTAAATCTAATGTGGCTTTTTCTATTAGCTCGTTACGGCTATCCTCCCATTTTTCTTCAAGTGATAAGACGATTTTCTGCTGTTGTACTTTTTCTTGTATTTTTTTAAGCGTTTCCTCCATCATGGGAATGGTGATCGGCTTATCGAGATAATCAGAAACACCAAGCTTTATCGCTTTTTTTACATATTCAAATTCATTAAAACCGCTAAAAACGATACATATAATTTCTGGAGCAGCGGCGAGAATCTTCTCCACAACCTGTAAACCGTCCATCCCAGGCATTCGTATATCAGTAAAAACAATGTCCGGTGAGTGGGTTTCAACAAGATCAATAGCAGCATACCCATTACTAGCTGTTCCGACTAATTCTATTCCGTATTTTGACCAGTCAATCATCCTTTGTAAACCTTGAAGGACTATGTATTCGTCATCAAAAATCACTGCTTTTAACATATCTAATCCCCCCGAACATCACGAAATTTAATCTCTATACATGTTCCTACATTTACCTTACTGGTTACTGTAAGTGAACTATCTTGTCCATAAAACAACATGAGTCTTTCACGAACGTTTTTAAGTCCATAACCAATTTCAGTAACACTCAAATCCTCTATTCCGACTCCATCATCACAGATCGTGAAAAGAATCCATTCATCATAAATTCTCCCTTTTAACTCAATACACCCTTCCCCAAATTTTGGCTCTAAGCCGTGATAAATCGCGTTTTCTACAAATGGCTGGAGCAGAAGCTTAAGTATAGGTTTATGTAGTAATTCCGGATCTACATCTTCGATATAACGAAAACGGTCCTTGTAACGAAGATTTTGTATTGTTAGATAGTGGTGGATATGTTCCAATTCCTTTGCTATAGGAATCTTATCTTCTCCATTATTTAGACTTAATTTAAAGCTCTCCGATAATGCTACCGCGATTTCCGCGATTTCACGGTTGTCTTGCAAGATTGCCATCCAATAAATAGAGTCCAAGGTATTGTATAAAAAATGTGGTTTTATTTGAGCTTGTAAAGCACGAAGTTCTGCCTCCCGTTCCTTTAACTGGGAATGAATCAGCCGCTCATTTAACTCTTTATTTTCAACGGTTATTCTTTGAAATGTCTCCCCGATTGCTCCAATGGTATCAGCCTCATGATCTTCACCAGATCCCCACAGCCCTTTGGCCCAGTCTATTGTCATTCTCTTTAACTGCACCCATGGTCTTGCAACTTTTCCAGATAGAATGAAAGAGAATAGCAGCGCCATAAAAGCGATAATAGAAGAAATACTGGCAGTAATAATTCCAATTTTATTAGACTGCTTTAACAGGTCCTTTTCTTTGGTTATATTCGCGAAGGTCCAACCAGTTGTTTGGTTTGTATAGCTGCTAATAAGATAACCTTCCTGTTTCAATTTTTGAAACGTGGTCTGGATGTTTTGCCCCTGACTCAGATTGCTATCCACCGTGGATGGATTACTAAAAACGGTATTTACTTCATTCTTTGAAGAATCAATAACAGCAATAACACTTTCACTATCATCATTTATGACTCTAGAAAACATTGTTTTTTTAATATTAACAACTAGTAAGCCAATCTGCTTTGGATTAAAGACATTTTGCGGGTCACGTAACAGTTTGACCGATGAAAAAGTGGTATCATCCTCTGCAATCGCGAGGACATTATAACTGAAGAATATCGGTCTTCCTTGTGCATGAACACTCTTTTTATACCAATACGAATTTGAAATATCCTTATATATTTGGCTAGTATCATAACTTCCAATACTATTATGATTGCCGTAACAAACAGGGCGAAACTGAACATCAAACAGACAAACAGAATCAATATCTTCTGTATCAATAAAATAACTGGAAATTAAATCTTGCATCCGTTTTGTTGTGTTCTCGTCTAAGACATTCTTCCCTATTTCTGAAAAAGCAGCGCTATCCACCAACTCCTGGCGTACACTAGTGCTCCATGAAATAACCCGTTCCATATTAATTATGTTTCGAAATAATAGATCAGTCACCTCACTATATGACTGTAGATTATTTCCGGTAGTTTCCAACTGATTTTGAACTAGTGTACTTTTGGCAATATTGAAAGAAATAATACCTAGTAAAATAAGTGGAAAAATAGATAAACAGATCATGATGAAAAAATATTTATATCTAATCTTGTCACCGTAGAAATGGTTTCTGACTCTTCTGAATATTTTTCTCATGATCGTCCACCTTATCAAAAGTTATGTATCTATTTTTATATTTTTATCATAAACCGAAAAATAAAGATTTTCTATATGAATCTTTACTTTATGCGTCTCGAAGAAAAAATAGAGCACAGCCCCTGCGATTGGCAAGGGCTGTATTTCTATTACTTATAACAGGTAATACTTTTACTTTACCTTAAAAGCAAGGCTGTCAATCCGAAGGTCTGGTGAATGGAATTTGACATAGATCGTATGCTGTCCCTTTGGTGCATTTTTACCCAAGGCAACTGTTACATCAGTGTATCCTAACTCATTTACCGTTACACCGGCATTTTGTATGGTATACGTTTTCTGGCCGGTGGTTGGAACATTGATTTCCGCAAATGGAGCGCTGTTTACAGAATCAGCATGCAAGGTAATCTTTCCGCCAGCTGCATCACTAGCAACAGAAGCTGTTACCAATTTCGAGCCTGTAAGAACTACTTTTGGCAATGCTACCCAAGATCCATTTTCTTTTGAACGGACAGCATGATATCCGCCAACGACTTTCTCGGCTTTTAAGCTCTCTGCGGTTCTTTGTTTAGATACTTCATGATAGACTACTTCGTTAGAAGCAAATGCATGGTCAAAGACATTAAACGGCTTATTTGCAGGCAGCGCTGCAAGAGATTCGCCGGCTAGCTTGATTTCCTTCTCTGCTTTGACATCCTTTGATGAAGATCCTACCATTAACGTATAGTTTCCTTCTTCAGCAATGAAATCACCTTTATTAACATCCCAGATAGCTAAATCTTTAGGATTGACGGAAAGGGTCACTGTTTTTGTTTCACCTGCAGCGAGGGAAACTTTTTCAAATGCGGCCAGCTGCTTTTGTGGAGCATAATTGCCGTAAACGGATTTATTATTTTTTGCATATAGTTGAACAACTTCTGAGGTATTTACATTTCCGTTATTTTTGACATTTACACTAACTTCAAATGTAGTCTTTCCGTCAGCATTTACCGGTGCAGTGAAATCACTGTATGTGAAGCTGCTGTATGAAAGACCATATCCAAACGGATAAGTAACCTTTGCATTCGTGTACATGTATGTTAGTTCTTGTTCGATAGGGTCTGCATTCGTCATATCCACTTTAAAACGCGGGTCGATATCTGCAAGTCCAATTGTTGTATTCCCCTCAGGGATAGAATACTTACTGATTGCTGGAAATGCGGACATATCTGCATACCAAGTAGAAGACAATCGGCCTGTTGGTGCATAGTCACCGTATAGAACTTGAGTTAGTGCTGTGCTGTCATACTGTCCGCCATATGGCTGGTAGACGATAGCAGATACGTTCGGATTGTTTTGAATCTTTTCCATGCCAACAGGGAAGCTTGTTTTGACCACGACTACCGTCTTTTTCCCTTTTGCGGCAAATGCAGCAGAGACTTTATCTACTAGTTCGTAGTCTGCACTACTCATATTCAAGTCAGAGCGGTCATTACCTTCCCCTGCACTGTGGCGTGGAATTGCTCCGACAAAAACAACCGCATAGTCGTCCGTTTCTGCACGTTTAACAGCTTCTGAGCCTACTTCTTTAACAACGGTTTCTTCAAATTTCACTTCATCATTTCGGTTAGCTGCGTTTTCTTTATTACCAAGCGGTGCTGCAGATGTTTTCAATTTCCCATCAGAACCCGTGGCAATAAAGCGCCCATTTGAATAATACCAGTTGGCGAAATCCCCTGAGAAACCAGTCCGGAATCCGCTGGCGATTAGTGAAACCGATTTATCTTCATTTTTCTCTACACGAATGGTTGGCGGGATTGCACTCGTTTGTCCGACCATCTGCGCAAGGTCCCAGTCGTTGTTGGTAAGGTTTAATGCTGTATTATTTGAATTTTCGACTGCAGAGTTATTTGCATTTGGTGATGTTACCCAACGCCCGTTCTTTACTGAACGTAAGCTGGACCCTTCCTGTCCCCAATTGTAAACCTCGAACAAGTGGGCAGGGTTATTTACATTTAAGGATTCGGAAGTCGTCACAAGTTGAGAACCATTAGCAACGTTAGGAGCATTAACGTCAGCTGAGACGGTTTTGCCGTTTAATTTTGATTTCAATGCAACAACTTTAACTGCTGGGTCGTAGGATACATTGCTTGCACCATTGGCTTTAATAATAGCCGACAATGGTGAGATTCCAGAGTTTTCAATACTTGGAGTTGTTCCTACAGAATAGGTAGTTTTGAATCTAGAATCTGCATAGACACCAGAAACTGCAGCTTTCTTATTTTTCTCAAGTGGCAGCGTGCCATCATTTTTAAGGAGCACGATACTTTCTTGAGCAGCCTGCAAGGCTACTTCTTGATGTTCAGGTGCATTAAACGTTGCCGGTACCGTTCTTACATCCTTTGCTTCTTGTGCAAAAGGGTAATTTTTTGGAAAGCCATTTTCATCTACTTCATTAAAGACACCAACACGAACTAATTGGTTAACATGCTGCCGTGCAGCTTCTATTAAATCTTCTTTCGTAATACCATATTTGCCTTGCTCAACTGCACCTACTAAAGCAGCAACATCTGCCAATGCAAACTGTGGGTTCGGTCCTGGGCGCCCTGCATTAGCGTTTGCCAAAATCATTAAGATCGTTGCATTCGTTCGATCCGTTGCATAATGCGTGTCGTAACCATTTCCTTGTGCTCCTTGAAATACAAGTTGGTCTCCATTAAAGTCCGGAGAACTATAAACTCCGTATTTTGAGAAATTATTGGCATGAATTTGATACGGGGAAAGGATGTTAGGTATGCCGTTGGTACGGCCAAATGATGTCATTACTCCCGCAACTGAGCCGGTGCTAAGCGCTTTTAAAGGACTGCGTGTTTGATATTCAAAAATTGATCGTGCTCCTGCACTATTATTCGCACTTTGGCGGAACCACTGTGCATTATATACGGAGAAGTGTTTTGTTCCGACTGCCGCACGCATCCAGAACCCATCGTCACTCTTTTGTTGGTCTGTTCCACTAAGACCAGCAGCCATTCCGTCAATCATCTCAGCAGCCATATGAGCATCTTCCGAGAATCCCTCGTCAAATCTCCCGCTCAATGGATTAATCCGCATATCACTTACAACCGTGAAGGCAACGGTGGCCGAGGCATTGGCACCACCATGAATGTTTGATTCTCCCTGTTTTACCTTAAGAGTACTGATTTTTTCACTTCCCATTACTTTTCCGATATCAGAAAGGAGATCTTTGTTCCAGGTTTGCCCCATTCCAACTAATGCCGGAAAGTCTGTAGATATCCCTTGAACGTTATCAGCTGCGGAAAGAGCACCCGGAATAACTTTTCCGGCATTTGTTCCACGCTGTAGAGTATAATGATTCCTCGAACCGGTAGCATAAACTGCTGGTCCTTCTAAGCCTGTGTATTCAAAGTAGGTGTCCACAAACTCATCCAGATGTTCAGGCTCACCATCAAACAAAGGCATTCCGTCAAATACACCGCCAACTTGTTTTTTAAAGACAATATTCTCTTCTGCTTGTTTCGCTGGTGCATGGAAGTTAACCAAACCTGTTGCAAGCGTAGTAACAAGAATGACTGATAGTGTTCTTTTTCCCAACGCAAAGAGGTGGGATTTCTTCATTCCTTTCACTTCCTCCCCAAATATAAAGCGTTTTCAAAATTCTGTTTATTTAATAAGGACCGGTCTCCTATATAAACATCATAGCCTATCCCCTAGTAGAACAGATAGTGTACGATTTTTTTGATTATGTAGGTATTTTTTAGGACAATCGAAAACAGGATAAACCTCCAAAAAAAGAACAACCCAGCAAAAATTTGCCTGGGTTGTTCGTAATATCTATCATTCTACAAATCATATTTTCTTATTAAATAGGTTGGGGTACAGCTCCAGGCATGACAATAACTGTTGATTAAATGGCTTCCATAAGGTGAAAAATCTTTGTTATTTGGATCATACAATTCCCAAAATGTATCCGCACCATATTGAATCATTCCGCCCCAATACGTTTTCATTTCAGCTTTTGCCTGTTCTTTATCTCCAGAAACAAGCAGTGCCTCGACAAGATGATGGTACATATATGGGGTAGCGATGCCAACCTCAGGTTTTTCTTTTAACAAATGATCCATAAGTTTCTGGTTCTCCTCCTTACTGAAAACTCCAGCAAGCACCATCCAAATTTGACTTGCCCAGGATACTTGACGTTCTGCACCGCTAATAAAGAATTGCTGCTGTTCATCCCACAAATGAGTTTTCGCAGCTGTCTCCATTTTTTCTAAACGGGCACTCAAAAGGTCCTTTTCAGGTGAATTCAATTCTTTGGCAAGTCGAATTACCTGTTTCATTGTATAAATTAATATAGCTTGAGAAGGAGTTTGTTTGTTTAATCCTTCCTGCCAATCAATGAATGACCACCAGTCAGCTGTGTCGATTAAAATATGGTTTTCATCAAGTCGTTCAAGCGCAATTTCAACCTGCTTATAAGCAGTTGGCCAAAGCTCTTGTAAAGTCTGTATATCACTTGTAGCAAAATAGTAATCATGTAAGGTGGAGGCAAAGAACAAGGAATAATCAAATAGATAAGTATCGTCAGCAATCAGTTTTGGCGCAACAAATACATTAGCTGGAACTTTCCCTTTGTCATCGGGAACACCTGCAAAAAGGTATAAACACCGTTTGACAAGGTCATTGTTTTTGAAGGTTTCATAGTTTGCTAATGCTTGCAGCCGTAAGTCGCCTAACCACAGTCTTCGATCTCGTTTCGGACCGTCTTCAAAAACATCCTGCATACAATCTGCCAGTGTTTTGATGCTGATTTCATCCATTTTTTGAAGCTGTTTATCTTGATGAGAAATTATTTTCACATTATTAGTATTGGCGGATGAGACGGCACGACATTCTACATTTTCAAATACAACACGATATTTTGGCGATGTATCCATTACCTCAAATTTCACATACCTGAAGCTATACCGGCGCGGTAAATTAATTTCGGCTGGCAGTACATCCACAAAAATCGTTTCTTCCTGGAGCCACGAGCTGCTAAGCCATCCATTGTAGTTTTCAAATGGTTCCGCAATTTCAACCGGCATTTCACCAATTGTTAGCTTCAATTTAAGAGGCGCATCCGGTGGACTTCCCTCTGGTCGAATATTGATAGAAAGATACCCAACCTGGTGGTCACCAAAATCAAGAATAACGGAATCACCTTTTCCGTATACACAGTTATCTAGAGTGGAAGCAGGAGCAACAAACTCCGACTTCCAGCCGTGAATCACTTCTTTATCGCTTTTTATTTCTACCATTGAAATTGGCGTTACAATCTTTTCATTAAGGAGAGGTTTTAAATTTTCTGCTTGGTCGATAAAAGGCTCATTTCGTACTATTAAATGATTTTGTAGTTTTTGAATGCTCAAAACACCAACTCCTGATTCGATGATATTAATTAGTTTATTTCAATCGAAAAAGAAATGAAAGCGTTGGATTTTTTGGATTTTGTCTGTTTATTTTTGGTTCAACGGAATTAATTGCTTGATTTTGAAAAGTTGAATTGAAAATCAGAAAAAGTAGCAGTATTTAGATTATCGATATGGTTAGACACTTTGTTTCCGTCTACAGCCATACCAATGTAAACTTTCTTATTCATTTCTACTTCTCGTTCTCCTATTAAGGTCCAGTTGATACCATCTGCAGAACCTTCCGCTCTAAAGACATTACCTGTTCGTTTAAGTTTTAGATAATACCCCAAGTGCTGGTCCTTATCTTTAAATGGTATATCATTTAATAACGCAACTCCAGACTCTTCTGCACTTGTTGGTGAATCAAGGTTCTCACCTAATTCGTCCATTTTCCCACCTTGTTCATAACGTGAAGCTAAATAGGCGGACCATGGATTTCTATAGTAAGTGGTTCCGTTTTCCTTCCAAGAATAAGATTTGGTATAGGAAAGACCTAACGCCACCGTCTTTGCGTCTTTTTCAAGAGTTTCTCGGATCATTAATCCAGCAAAAGCATGGTGATCGACGGGTGTCATAGTCTCTACCTTTGCTATCAATTCTCCGTCTCCTGCTAGATTACGATAAGTAAAGTGGAATTTATCATCATCTGATATTAACTTTCCTGAACCTTTAACAGTCATTACATCATTTGCTATAGATGCATGACCTGGAATATTTGGCGAACCAATATCTATTGATTTCCACTGTTTTAGATTCGTTTCGCTATTGACATGTATAACGGATGCAGTCGCTTGTGTCATAAGACCGGATTGATCAATTGCCTTGGCGGAAATATAATAGGTACCATCTGGTAAGTTGGTGTTCAGAGTAAATGGCTCGCTTGTAACGGTTCCAATAATCTGATCTCCATTATAAAATTCTACTCTTTCAATCTCGGTCCTACCGGTAACATTTGCTTCAATGGTAACTGATTCACCTGTTTTATAAATCTGATTATTTGTTGGGCTTTTCAGTGATACTTCTGGGTTTTCTGGTTTGTATTCCATATCAATCAAAGAATTAGCGTAATTTTCAATATTAGAATATCCGCTTTGATCTGCTGATAATTCTCGGCTATCATTAGCATTATTCGGATCTAACCCATTTTTAAGCTCCCAATCATCTGCTATCCCGTCCTGATCTTTGTCAAAATCTGCTGGACGAGAAATTGTTTCATTATATGGAAGACCTCCTACTTCTTCATGGCGGTTAACAAATCTCCCTAAATTGTTCCTCACCTCGTTAATAATTCTTGCATCCAAGGCATCCCTTTTTGGATAAGTTGCTCCAGCTTTCGCTAGAACCTCTGTATAGGCTTCTTCAGCAGTCGTTGTTCGAAGTGCTTCTTCAGCTGTTCCATCCATCATAAACTCTTCATCCACTATCTCTGTTGTTGGGGCAGCGCTTTCAGAAACATAAATACCTTTTGAATTATCTTTTGATACTTCCTCATTTCCTTCAAGTACATTTCCGTTAATGTAAAATTTACCTGGTTTATCTTTCTCCCCTGCATCAATCACCCTTGATTCTACACTTGTACGTGTTCCTAATCCTGGCTTCATATAATTATTCATATAATTTGCATAGGCTCTGCCGCCGCCGTATGCCGTGTTAAATCCCCAGTTATAAATCACATTATTTCTTATATCAAATAAGCCAAGATGGTTGTTGTCATCTGCCTCTGCTGTACCACCACCTAAACGCGGATTTCGAGAAGTATGGTTTGCCACTAGATTGTGATGGTATGTGGTATTTACCCCTCCCCATATTCCACCGTACCCATGACGTCCTTTCGTATGCCCGCTCATTGCTAAACTCTCTGCTACAATTGACCACTGTACAGTCATGTTTTCCGCACGATATAACGACATCGTTTCATCGGTAGACCAGCTTGTTGATAGATGATCAATCATGACATTTTTCATGCTTCTACCCCAAATAGCATCCATAGAATCACCGGTATGCACATTTTCAGCTCCTGGACGGAATCGAAGATAGCGAATAATCACATTCTCAGAATCACTGATATTGGTTTCGTAACCAGTGATAGTAATTCCATCCCCAGGGGCCGTTTGTCCGGCAATCGTCACATTCTTTCGTTTTCTTAGAGATAATGGTTCTTTCAAATTGATTGTTCCGGAAATGTTAAAAACGATGAACCGATTGTCCTTACTCAAGGCATCACGCAGCGATCCTTGAATTGCTTTTTCACCGGTTCCATAGTCTTCTAGAGTATTAACGATATAGACTTCCCCAAATCTACCACCAGAAGTATAACGTCCTCCACCTTCGGCCCCTGGAAATGCCAATATTTTATCATCAAATGTTGCCGTACCTGCTTTTACTTTATTATCTGTTGGTGCTACTGCCAAACTTGAAATGGCTAATGCGGCAGTTATGATGGAAGCTTGGATTTTCTTTCCTTTTAATATTCGTTTTTTCAAGATTTAATCATCTCCTAATCCTGTTATTTTGAATCTAAACCAAGATATTCAAAGTAGGCAAAATCAGCATAAGAACCAGCTTTTCGGTCCATATCATGAACAGCAATTCCTACAAAGTTACCTGTAAATCCTCCCGCCAAGAATAACAAATCCTGAGGTTCTCCAAGTTCTAGCCAAATAGATTTGTCACCCATTCTATAATGAAAACTTCCAACTGGTCCGTTGACCTCAATCTTCAATTCTACTTCTCCCTCTTCTGTTGAAATAATGTCTGGAGATAAAGTAAATTCACCATCACTGCATTTCATCAATCGAAGAACACGGCCTTTATTCTCATCATAAGTCAGATAGGCATAAAGATAATTCCTATCATTTAAGTACAGCAGTAATCCAGCCATTTGATTATAGGTTTTTGGGGTATAGGCAATTTTCGTGGATGCAGTAAACTGGAAATCCTTTTGACGGATAGCCAATATATGATGTTCAAATAAGGATTGGATGGAATCACCTGAGATTACACGTAAATATCCTTCTCTACTAGTAAAATCACACCAAGATTCATCCGCCAAAATACGCAAGCTATTCCACTCTTTGTCGAGAATGCCAGTAAAATCATCTCGGAAGTTCGTATTTTTCCTTTGTACAACTGGCTCTGCTGTAATAATCTCAGTTTCTACCAATGGTCCATTGCCTCCATCGACAAATCGCAACCAGCCATCGTCTGTCCAGTAAACCTCTTGAATAGCCGTTTCACGTCCTAGTATCGCTGCTTTCCCCATTAAAGGTCGAGTGCATAAATAGGCCATATACCAGTTGCCCATAGGGGTCTGAACAATGCTGCCGTGACCTGAACATTGTAATGGTGATTGAGGTTTATCACTAGCAGTTAACATGGGATAGAGTGGATCTAATTCATATGGTCCGGTAAGTTCTTTTGCACGGCAAACCGTAACCGAATGACCTGAACCTGTTCCACCTTCTGCGGTGATTAAATAGTAATAATCATTATGACGATAGATATGCGGTGCTTCTGTTTTAGCCAATTCAGTACCATCAAAAATCTTATAGACTGATCCTACTAAACTTTGTTTTTCAACATCATATTCCTGTAGGACTACTCCTACTGATTTATTGCCCGTTTCTATACGATAATCCCAAATTTCATTTAACAGCCATTTACGTCCGTCGGTATCATGGAATAAAGACGGATCAAAACCGCTGCTATTTAAGTACACTGGTGCTGACCAAGGACCGTTGATACTTGGTGCAGAAATTAAGTAATTGTGGCTATCTTTAAATGGCCGTATTGTACTTTTTACATCGGTATAGACGAGAAAAAATAAACCTTCAGAGTAACTAAGCTGAGGCGCCCAGATACTTCCGTTTTGTGGATTGCCGCGTAAATCTATCTGATTTGTTAAAATATCCGTTTCATGTTCCCAATTTACTAAATCTTTTGATTGATACACGCGGACACCTGGCAGCCATTCGAAGGAAGATACAGCAATATAATACGTATCTTCCACCTTCAAAATATATGGATCTGGATTAAACCCTGGTAAAATCGGATTGGTAATTTTTGTTTGATACATGTTCTACTCCTTCTTTTTCCTTTAATTTTCTAAACAAGCACAAGCCTGCAGCAATAAAAAAGAGAAAAGCAATGGGAAAAGCAATAAATTGGGTACCAATTAATGTTACTAAGCAGGCAAAAATAAATAGCACAGCTCCTCTTTTAGGATACTTATTTCGCCAAATCGATAATGTGGCCAGAGCAACTAGAATAAATACGATTAGCAGGGTAACACCAAACCATGTAGCTAACGCTTTCACTGCTTCAAAACCCTCTGAAACGTATTCCTCCGAAACACCCTCCTGCAGGATCGGAAAAACCGTTGTCGCGTAAGTACTTTCTTCCATAGAAGTTATCGTCAATGAAAACCCGCCTAAGAAAATCACACAAAGCAGGACACCCGCTATTCCAATTATCACTTCCCATTTTCGCTTCATTCTCCATAGTTCCTTTCCTATTAATCTAGTTGTATGAAATCGATCCAATCTATTGTGCTCATATCACCTTGATCGCTATATCTATTGTTAAATTCCTTATAAGCTACCGTTATTCTATTAGCTTTGTTTCCCCAATCATCCCATCGATTGTGATGTATATGTGAACCTATCGTACAGTTAGCAAATGTAGTTTTCGCAAAGGGGCGCCATGGTCTTCCTAAAAAGACATTTATAACATCTGCTTCTGCAGTAATAAAACATTGATTAAAATAAAAACCTTTTTTATTTTTTAAAGTAGAAGCAGCAGTAACATAGCCATCCTTGTTGTTCGGTCTTTTCAATGACCTAATTTCACAGCTATGAAACACTGCTTCACCACCACCAAAAATATAATCAACAGTCCCTTCTATATAGCAATGAATAAAATAACTCTTGTTATCTGCATATATCGTCCTAATTTCAGGAGTAGAAAAAGGCTGGCCATTTTTTTGCATTTCTGGCAGCGGCCCCAGACAAATAGTGTCTTGCTGCCCTCTAAAAGAACAATTTTTAAAGGTTACGTTGTTTCCTTCACTATATAAGGCAATCGCCTGGCCTACCTCTTCTCCTGGACCTGCATTATTAATAATCTCAAGATTTTCTAGAGTTATATTTTCACCATTAATAAAAAAAGTTGCGGTTTGGAAGGTACCTATTTCTCGGAAATGTTCATCTTTTTGTAACGCGTATCGATTTCCAATAACCTTAACTGAGCCTATTCCTATCAATGTAATGTTAGATTGATATAAGGAAATGTTTTCATAATACTCTCCACTTAGAACCGTTATTTTTACCGGTCCATTTTCATCACAACAACTATCTAGAGCCTCTTGAATACTAAAAAAGTCACATATTTGATTTCTTCCAACTACTAGACTTTTAAGAAACTTTAAAGGTGTTTCTTTAAGAATGTTTTCCATAATGATCTCATTTCCTTTGTTTCCTGATGTCCCCCTGTAAGAATTCTGCCTTCCCAATTTTGAAGAACACATTGTTGTTCATACGTTTTTTTCAATTGCTCGTTCAAGAATTCTGCACCTTCAATGGGACACATTCGATCATCCTTACCGATCATACTGAGGCGTGGTCTTGGGGCAATCATTTCTTGAACTGCTAATGTAGAAAAATGCTTTAGGAATCCAGGAACATAATAATAGAATCCATGATGATCTAAACCGCGTTTCTGTTTTAATGTCTCGATATCCACTTGGGCTGCTATGTCCACTGTAACCTTTACACGCTCGTCTAGTGCAGCTAACCACCAACTCATTAAACCACCCATGGACATGCCAATTGCAGCAATTCTGGCAGAATCGACATCTGGCCGAGTTTCTAGATAGTCTAACAAGGCCATGTTATCGAATAGGCGCATTCCCCACAAAGTTTGGCCATCTAACAGCATTTCCTTTACCAATTCACTTTCCAGTTTCCCTTTACGTTGATTAAAGCCCCACATATCAATAGAACAAACTGCAAACCCAAGTTCGATTATTTCTTCAACGAAGGAAGGGCTTTGCAAATAAGAGCTGCTGCTTAAGAGTTCTTCCTTCCCTAGGTCAAAATTGCCGCCATGTGAATGATTAAAGATAACCGTTGGTAAAGGTTCAACAGCATTCAATGGTTTAGCAAAATAAGCCGGGACAGTTTCAATATCATTTAAATGCAGCATTAAACTTTCTAAAACAAACCCCTGCCTTTTCTCTATACTGATTAATTGTGCAGATAGGTTTTCCGATTGCGAACATCCTCCTAACAAATCGATCAGTTGGCTGCGCCTTTTTTCACTCACACTACCCCTACTTCCTTAAGGAGTACTTCTTCAACTTTTGTATTCTTTGATTTGCAGTGGGTAATCTCTACATCCTGGCTATATTCGACATAAAAAGCTGGACCTTCATGATTCTCAATTGTTACTCGATTAATTAGGATATCTTTTGAAAACCCTACATAAAAACCCCGATTATTCATATCCTCTAATCCTGCCATCATTGCTGGTTTCCCAGGAATCGGATCTTCTGCCATAGAAATATCAATGTTATTAAATGTAATTTCGGAAACGTATTGCTCCGCTAAGCCGTAGATAAACCCCGCTGAGGCATGAACGTTCCGAGCCGTAATATTAGAAAAGTGTATTCTTCTAAAGGATGGTGTTTCTTTAGTTATTGGGTATGGATTTTTATCCCAGACGTATTTATCCTTTCCTTTAGGTCCACAAAAGTAGTATAGGTTAAGAATAAATGGACAGATTACCCGTTCCATGACAATATTGTCGACTCGAATATCTTCCACCACTCCTCCCCGTCCACGCCGTGATTTAAAGCGAATCCCCCGATCAGTATCCTGGAAAGTACAGTTACTAATCGTAACATTTCGGATATCACCACTCATTTCGCTGCCAAATACCACTGCCCCATGGCCGTGAACCATCGTACAGTTCGTAATCGTAATGTTCTCACAAGATACCCTTTCCGCAGTATCTTCCGTACCCGCTTTAATCGCGATACAGTCGTCTCCTACATCAATGTGGCAGTTGCTGATTCTTACATTCTTACAAGATTCTGGATCAATTCCATCCGTATTAGGGGAGTCAGATGGATTGAGAATAGAAAGATTATCGATTGTTACATCGTGACAACGAATCGGATTTACGGTCCAGCTGGGTGATTTGATTAAGGATACATCTCGAATGGTAATATGCTCACACCCGTCAAAACTAATTAATTTGGGACGCGGGTAAGCCAGCTTTTCTCGCTCATTTCGAAAAATATGCCACCATTTCTCTCCATTTCCATCAATCGTGCCGAAACCAGTGATAGCAATATTTTTTGCATCTGCTGCATAAATACATGACGCATATACTTCTCGTACCACACCTTCCCACCGAGAAACTACCACTGGATAGTCCTCTTGTTCATCCGAGAATTTCAAAGTGGCCCCAATAGATAGATGTAATTCAATATTATCTTTTAAAAATAAAGCACCTGATAAAAATACACCTGAGGGGATGACAATTTGGCCGCCACCGTTTATAGAGGCTTCATCAATAGCGTTCTGGATATATTTGGTACATAAACTCCCATCGGCTAATGCACCAAAATCGGTAATATAGTAAGTTGTCATATCCTTACTCCTCATTCATGACTTCTTCAAATTCGGCTAAAGCTTGTAAAAACGCACCCAGCCCTTTTTGGTCATTACATATAATCGGCTCACTAATGTAATACGCATAGGTACCATCACGTTGATCAAGTCCACCCAGTCCTGCAACCTGACAATTCTTATTTAAATTCACCCAGCCTTCTTTTGTTAGCAAGACAAATTCGTCCAATATTCCTTGATGCGATTTTCTTAATTGGTTTTCCCATTCATTTCGATCAAGAACTCCCAGGCGAATCCCTTTTGCTATTGCACATACAAACATGCTGCTGCACGAAGCTTCTAAGTAATTTCCCTTTTCATGACCCTTATCTGTTACCTGATACCAGACACCACTTGCTTCATCTTGGTAGTTTACTAGTGCCTTTAAAGTTTTCTCTGTTATGTGTACAAGAAAGTCTCGATTTGGCGTATCTTCAGGCAAGATTTCTAAAGTATCTACTAACGCTAATAAATACCAGCCCATTGAGCGACCCCAGAAATTTTCAGACAAACCAGTTTCTTTATTGGCCCATGGCTGAACCTTTTCCTCATCCCAAGCATGATATAATAGCCCTGTTTGTTCATCTATTAAATGTTGATAACTAAGTTTAAACTGTTGAATGATATCTTCTAAACCTTTCCCATCAGCAAAGGTTGTTTGATACTCTGCATAAAAAGGTGAGCCCATGTACAAGCCATCGAGCCAAATTTGATAAGGATAAATTTGTTTATGCCAGAATGCACCTTCAGATGTTCTAGGGTGTGTTTCGAGCTGTCTGCGTAATAACTCAGCAGCTTTTTTATATTTTCCCTCTCCGGTTTCTTTGTAAAGGACAAATAACATTTTTCCATTGTTAATATGATCGATATTATATTCATCTAGTTGATACCCTTTAATTGATCCATCTTCTTGGATAAAATAATCCATGTTTTCCTTTATAAAATTAAAATATTTTCGTTCTTCCGTCTGCTTCCAGACTCTTTCAAACCCTTTAAATATCACTCCATAATCATAGGACCACTTACCTTTATACCCTTTGTCCTCATACAAACGAGGTAATCTTTCCATAATTGAATTTGCTGTTTTAACGGACCAATTCATCATTATAATTCTCCAATTCTCATTTCTATTATTTTGACATTCAGGATATAGAATGGAGGTACTTTCTATTGAACAAAATTCAATAAAAAGACCTCCATTGGTGATTATTTTGCTTCGTTATACGCTGCTTTATATTCCTCTTTTATTGTTTTTCCGCCTTGGTCATTCCAACCTTTAACTGCTTTCTTAAAATCTTCGAGAGATATTTCACCTAAAATGTATTGATAAGTAGCATCCGTAATGATTTTTTGTAATTCAGAACCTTGTGTGGTGAAAGTTGGTGATTCTAAAGGTACGGCAGGGTTAAAGACAGCAAATTTAGCGTTTTCAGCGATCATATCATCTGCTAACGATTTAATTGGGTTAGGATCTTTTAAACCATAGCCAGCCTCTTTTGGACGTGAAGCGGCAAAAGGCTGTACTTCCTGTTGCCATAAGTCCTGGTTAATAATTTCATAAGCACCCTCATCATTAATCTTATAATGTGTACCTTCAATACCATAAGTCATCAATGTATAGGTATCTGAATCTAATAAATCATTAACGAATTTCAAAAGACGTTTTAATTCTGCTTCATCTTTTACTTCTGAACGTGGGAATGCTAATAATCCACCAATACCATTACCTGCAGACCATATGGCTCTTTCAGAATTTGCATCGGATGTCATCTCATTGACTAAGGCAATTTCCATATTATCTTGGATACCTGCTGCCATTGTTTGTAGGTTTTTAGCATCAAATAAGGCTCCCACATAAATACCTGCCTTGCCTTGAGCGAAGTTTTGCTGTTGATCTGTTTTTGCTGTTACAGCAAAGTCCTTGTTAATCCAGCCGTTTTCATATAACTCTTTCATGTAGTCCATTGTTGCAATATAGCCATCTGTTTCAAACTCAGCAGCAAAGTTACCTTTCGAGTCCACCTGCCAATTATTTGGTGTACCGTGGTATGAACCTAATGTTTTGAAAGCACCATAGATTAAATCACTTCGATCCATAAATCCGGTCGTGTCATTTTTCCCATTACCATCAGGATCTTTTTCTGTAAACGCTTTCGCCACTTCCATTAATTCTTCTGTTGTTTTAGGAACAGGCAAACCTAATTTATCTAACCAATCTTTACGTAGAACGACACCATTTCGTGATAAATCCTTTTGAAACGGTATCCCATAAAGCTTACCTTCAATGGAGGCTGACGTACGAATGTCTTTTGAAATCGCTTTTAAGTTAGGGAACTCGTCTAAATAATCTTCTACATTCCAGAACATCCCTGATTTCAAGGCATTACGTACAGAAGAATTTTCCAAAATGGTTAAAGTAACAATATCTGCTAATGAATCTGAAGCTAATGCTGTATTGAGACGTTCCTCTTTTGAGGCATCTGGAATCCAAGAGAATTTAATTTCTGTCTTTGTTTTTTTCTCAATTTGGTCTAACACCGTATCTGTCGGTGGTGAAGCTGTGTGCAGAATGTTTAACCAAGAAATTTCTGCTGTACTGTTTTGATCTTCTTTTTTTGAGGAATTTTTGTCGGTAGAAGCTGTACTATTGCACCCTGCTAATAGAAGCGCACCTGCTAAACTAACACTGGCTAACTTTGATACCTTTTGTTTTTTCATCCCAATTCTCCTTTGCATTTTGGTGAATATATTTATCTTCTAGCTCTTCGGCATTCATCGTTTCCATTCTTGTAAACACTTGATTAGCTGTCCAAGTAATCAAATAGAATAAGAAACTAATACCTAAAAAGGTTATAACCCCTGGAAAAAAGTTGGCTGCGGCCCAGTACACTACACCTGTAACCAAAAGTAAAACAAGTGAATACTGTAGACAGGAAAAACCAAATAATAGAGACATCTTGATCTTAATGCGAATTCCTTTCCAATTATAATGAGCCATAATCGGAAAGATATAAACTAGCGATAATAAATAGATAAAACTGATCCCAAATAATGCGACTCTAATATACCAATTGGATACATGCATTAAATCAACGATTAAAACAATCCCGCCTAATAGATAGATCCAACTAATGATAACAGACTCTCTGAAACCCTCTCTGTAATACTTCCAGAAGGTTTTGAAAACAGGCAGGCTCCTGTCCCGAACCCATTGCCTGCAAATACTAACCAAGGCATAAGTGGAGGGGCCAATACCGAATATACCTAATCCCAAAATGGTAAATAGTATCCATAAAAAATTCACGTATACCAAGTTTAGGATGATCGTTAAAACGTGGTTTAACCTTTCCACTGATTTCAGCATGATATCCCCTCCTTCTCTTCTCTAATACACTCCATCTTCTCCAAATTTTTTCGCTAGTTTATTCGCAAGGATGACCAATACCAATCCAACAAGCCCTTTAAATAAGCCCACAGCAGTACTGAAGCTTAGCTGCCCATTCTTTAAACCTGCTGTATAGATGTAAGTATCAAAAATTTCTGCCACACTGCGGTTTAAGGAGTTAAGTAACAGGTACATATGCTCAAAACCTAGATCCAAGGTGCTGCCAATCTTCAAGATTAATAGAGTAATAATGACTGGACGAATAGCAGGTAATGTTACATGCCAAGTTTTTCGAAGACGACCTGCACCATCCATTTCAGCTGCTTCATATAATTGTGTATCCACTGCTGTAATAGCCGCCAGATAAATAATCGTTGACCAGCCTAATTCTTTCCAGATAATTTGTGCGATATACATGGTCCTTGTCCAATCAGGTGCTGTTAAGAAGCTGATTTTCTCCATTCCTATTAAAGCTAAGAATTCATTAATAATACCGCCGTCAACATTTAAAAAGATAAAAGAGATTGAAACAATAATTACCCAAGACATAAAGTGAGGAATATAGATAATCGTTTGAATTCCAGCTTTAAAATATTTATTCTTCACTTCATTCAACATGAGAGCCACGATAATAGGTAATGGGAAAAAGATTACAAGATTTAAAGCAAACAAAATTAATGTATTCTTTAATAACATGAAGAAAGTGGGTTCCGTAAATAAACGAATAAAATGTTTGAGACCCGCCCATGGACTTCCTAAGATCCCTAAGAATGGTTGATAGTCTTGAAACGCAATAATGAGACCCGCCATAGGTAAGTACTTAAATATAATGAAATAAAGTAATCCAGGAAAAATCATTAAATATAAGAACTTATTCGTTTTTAATCCCGCAATGATTTTTTGTCTTTTTTTAATTTTTAGCTCCCTTGCTGTCAAAATGGACAATGGTTGATTATTTTGGTTTACAGCACCTTCCATTTCATTCCTCCTCTATTCATTTTGTTTTCCTTTCTTGTTTTAAGCATACTGAAATTGAAAAATTACGTACATAATCATTTTATGATTACGCTTACAAAACCCTGTGGTATCAGGGTTTTTGAACATTGTATCCACCATAATGATAGTTTTTATTTGGTTGTGATTATCCGTTTATAGAGTAATTTTTTTACCATAAAAACGCTCTCTTTGTTATTGAATCAATAGTGGGATATTGATTATATACGGAATTTTGATCGAATGATAAGGTTGATTTATCTTACTAAAAGATAAATGGCTTATTATTTTGGAAGCGAGGAGGATTTACATGAAGAAAACGAAACAGAATAAAAAACACAAAGGAGGCCTAGCCTTTCCCATTATTAATGGAACCATTCTAGTTTTGATTGCACTAATCTGTTTTCTTCCATTTGTCAATGTGATCGCAAGTTCATTTGCATCTACTCAGGAAGTGGTCGCAAGAAAGTTTATCTTATTTCCACGTACTTTTTCTTTGGATGCATATCGCTATATCTTATCAACCCCTACCCTCTTTAAGTCATTAGCTGTTTCGATTGGCGTAACGGGTATTGGTACTTTAGTTAGTATGATTCTTACTGCTTTAATGGCTTACGGCTTGTCTAGAAGATATCTAGTCGGGCGAAATTCGATTAATTTTATTGTTGTTTTCTCCATGCTGTTTAGCGGCGGTATGATTCCAACCTTTTTAGTTGTTAAATCCGTTGGTTTAATTGATTCTTATTGGTCATTAATCTTGCCAGTCGCCATTAACGCGTTCAACTTAATTATCATGAGAAACTTTTTTCAAGCCTTACCTGATAGCTTAGAAGAATCTGCAAAAATGGATGGCTGCACAGATTTTGGTGTATTCGTTAAAATCATGCTTCCGCTGGCATTACCATCAATCGCAACCATTTCATTGTTTTATGCAGTCACCTATTGGAATACGTATATGACAGCCATTCTTTACATTAATGATTCTACCAAATGGCCGATACAAGTACTATTACGTCAAATTGTCATTGTCTCTAGTGGTATGCAAGCGGAAGGGTCTTCAGTCGATGTTGTACCGCCTGCTCAAACGATTAAGATGGCTGTAATTGTTATCGCCACTGTTCCAATGTTAATTGCTTACCCATTTGTGCAAAAATACTTCGTTAAAGGTGCATTAGTTGGATCTGTAAAAGGATAATATAAATTTCCATCAAAAAAAAGCTTCGCTATTGAAGCTTTTTTTTAATGGAATAAAGTTCTAATGCATATATTCCTTACGATAATCTCCTGGGGTCATTCCTAATTTCTTTTTGAAGAAACGAATAAAGTTTTGAGAATTTCGGTATTGCAATCGTTCTGCGATTTCTTTAATGGCCAAATCGGTATCCTTTAACAAGGTTTGTGCCATTTGTAGACGATAATTCATCAGAAAGTCTACAAAATTCTCCCCATACTCTTTTTTAAATACATTGCTTAAGTAATTAGGATTGTAATGCAGGCGATCTGCAATAATATCCAGGGAAATTTCTTGATCATATTCCGTTTGTACAATATAAACGATTTTTTCTGACAAGGATTTAAATCCTCTTTCTGTCTTATCGTGGGTACTAATAATAACCGGTTTGATTAAATCGTTAATTAACATTTCCTTAATTTTTTCTGGATAATAGGCATTCATGGCTGCTTGATACAATTTCTTAATATTTTCAAAGATTTTTGATTCAGCACCTAATAGTTGTCCTAATTGTACGAGCTCATTTATGACTCGTATTAAGGTCACTCCTAAGCTAATAGGATTTTTATTTAAACGAAAAATCTCTTCTACAAGCCGGTCTACCAAGTTCATGACGTCTTCCTCATGACCAGAACGAATTGCATTTAATAACTCATTAAGTAATTCGACAGGGAATTTGGAAATAGACGCATCATTTAACATCGAAGAAATATCTTTATAGAAAATGATTGACTCTGTTCCAACATTGACTCGGTAATGGAGTGATTCTTTTGCTAAATCTACCGCTTTTTTACTATCAATTAACGATTCGTAGATTGGGCTAATACCAACACTAATAATGATATTCAGCGACTCTTTCACGGCTGCTTGTATTTCCTCGTAGTACTTCATGATCCGACGCTCAGGTTCTTGGTCGCTTTTATCTAAGATAAAGATGGTAGCCTGCATTTCATCATTTAGTACTATTGGATTTAAGCGTTCAGCCTTTGGGACCATTTCTCCTACGATATTATTAATTGCCAATAATAAAAGAGTTTTATCTCCAATTTGCTGATCATCAAAGTTATCAATTTGTATCAAACCTGTATAAAACACCTTTTCCTCTTCAAAATGGTAGCCAAATTGCTCTAAACGATTCGTCACATCGTTTTCAGGGATCCGTTTTCTAAATAAACTTAAAACAAATAATGTCTCCAATTGAGGTTTCTGAATAGATAGACTAGCTGTTAACAACTCATTTTGTCCAACAATTTTATCGATAGAGTCAGCCAAAAAGGAAAGTTCATTTTGTTTTTTATGTTCTCCCTGAATGTCCAGTTTTGCCTGTATTTTCTTTATCGGTCGTGTGTACGATACCGCCAGCACATATGATATAATTGCCACCAAAAAAATTAATAGGGCTGATACAATAAAAAGGCCCACTCTCGTGTTATGAATAATACTGCCAATCTCTTTTTCATTTATCTCCACCACATAAAGCCACCGATTATAATCAGACTGCATATAAACATATTTCTTTCCATCGTCTGTTTCTAAAACATTTGCGGTTTGCCCGCTTTCGTTAGAAACTGCTTTAAAGTCTTGAAAACTACCTTTTTTCACTTCAGGCTCTTTCATCATACTAGAGTAAAGTAATTGATTTTTCTTATTATAAATTTCTACTGTATTGTTTTTATCTCCTATAATTTGTTCAATACTTCTTCTAGGAATATAGGAAATTCCTAAAGCGAACTTTTCCCTCTTATACATTGGTAAAGTCATAACCATTTCAATTCCGGATTTTATTGGTTTCCAAAAAAGGTTATTGGTATTATTGTTAATATATGTATTTTTATATTCGGTAACTTCCTCGGTTGTAAGCGCCTTTAAAGAGCCGTTAATGATTCCCCAGTTCCCTTCTAAGCTTACTAAACTATTGCTACTGCCTTCTATCCCCATCATATCTATGTAACTCATCTCTTTTTTGATATCTCGGTATATATCAAAATCTTTACCTGACAAAGGGTTTTTAAAGATCTCACCAAATTTAGAAGTTGCACTGTAGGCAGTATATCCATACTCGATTGTTCTTACTTTTTGTTCAACATTGTTAAGAATTTGTTTCGTATAATTTTTCTTATCCTTTAAGAAACTTTCCTCAACGGAATTATAAGTGGAATTATAGATAAATATGCTAAATCCAATGACAAGCCCTATTCCTACTAAGAAAAACGGGATAAACAGCTTGTAAAACATTCTTGCTTTTCTCAATAATTTCACTCCTTCGTTACTGGTTTCCACTATATCGTAAAAAAAATAAATTTTCTAAAATTTGATAACGCTTACGTAATAATATAATACAATTTCCATACTTACAAGACTATGTAATCTTTCATTTAACTTTGCATGTTATTTGCATTGACACAAAAACTGTTAGATTATACAATGTTAACGTTAACATTTCTCCGTACAATCCAACCAAATCCACATTACAATAGTACTCATCAAAGAAAATAGGTTCTATTTTTGTTTTAACATAAAAATGTTAACGTGTACATATGCTTTTAGCAACAATTAGGAAGATATTTATATATGGGAGTGAATGCCAATGGAGAATCAAATAACGATTTATATAGCAGGAGATTCTACTGCTGCTATAAAACTACCAGAAAAACGGCCAGAAACGGGCTGGGGGGAAGCATTTCAAGCGTACTTTAAAGAAAATGTAAAGATTGAAAATCGTGCTATTAATGGTCGTAGCACAAAATCATTTATAAAAGAGGGTCATTTAGCTGCTATTGAGAAAACCATTCAACCCGGAGATTACTTAGTCATCCAAT
Organism: Neobacillus canaveralius; assembly: GCF_047237705.1. Taxonomy (NCBI): domain Bacteria; kingdom Bacillati; phylum Bacillota; class Bacilli; order Caryophanales; family Bacillaceae; genus Neobacillus; species Neobacillus canaveralius. The sequence goes on from NZ_JBDFLL010000001.1 coordinate 3,988,933, forward strand.
TTGGCCACAATGATCAAAAAATAGAGGATCCTGTACGAGGAACTCACCCTTATGGTGACTATCAAGATAACCTCGGCAAGTTCATTCTGGTGGCACAACAAAAAAATGCCTATCCATTATTATTAACGTCAGTTACTCGTCGAAAGTTTGAAGATGAAAAGATTGATAGCATATCAGTTGGAGATTATCCTCAAGCCATGATTCAATTTGCCGAAAAATACCAGGTACCTGTCCTAGACATACATAAAATTACCACAGAGTTTATGGCAAAAGCCGGTGACGAGGAATCAAAAAAATACTATTTGCATTTACCACCGGGTCAATCCGAAAACTATCCTGAGGGGATCACGGACAACACCCACTTCAATGAAGATGGAGCAAAAAAAGTAGCCCAAATAATTATTGAAGCAATCCAACAAAGTCATTTACCTCTAAAGAACCTATTGAAATAGTGAACTACTATATCTATGAGCCTTTATAAGGAGTTGGATCAATGGAGGAATCATTTGTACAGCAAATCTATAACAAAAATCAGAAAAATTCCTTTAAGATACTAGTAGGTTTATATAAAGGAAACTACTTAAGAATATTTTATTCTGCTGTTTTGTTTATCATTAAGCATATCCCCGCTTGGGTGATGCCCATCGCAATTGCTAATGTGATTAATGCAGCTACGATACAGGCTGGTGGTGGCATACGAACGATCTATCTTAATGCGATCATTATGTTTATATTGGTACTGCAAAACATCGCAACAAATTATTATCATACTAAACTGCATAGTTATGCGATTCGTAGTGTCGAATCCGGTTTGCGCGCCTCGCTTATTAAAAAGTTGCAAGAACTTTCGATACCTTATCAAAAGGAGATGCAATCTGGCAGGCTTCAATCAAAAATTATGCGGGATGTAGAAGCTGTCCAGACGCTTTCTTCTCAAGTGTTTGTAAGTAGTTTAAATATTTTTGTCAATCTAATAGTTGCCTTAGCCATTACGTTATATAACAGTCCTACAGTATTTCTATTTTTCATATTAACTGTACCCATTTCAGCTCTTATCATTGTGGTCTTCCGTAAAAAAATCAAAACCTCAAATTCTGAATTTCGTCAGGAAATGGAAGAAACCTCTGCGCGTGTTATTGAAATGATTGAATTAGTACCGATTGCACGTGCGCATGCGTTAGAAAATCAAGAGGTACGCCGTTTAAATCGCAGGTTCCAACAAATATTAACAAAAGGGTTTCATTTAGATATTATTCAATCATTATTTGGTTCTGTTAGTTGGGCTAGTTTTCAAGTATTTCAAATTATTTGTTTAGTTTTCACTGGTATTTTGGCATTACGCGGTTCGATTACTCCTGGGGAAGTGGTGATGTATCAAACGTACTTTACAACAGTAGTAAATTCTGTTTCTAGTATGATAACATTAATTCCCACTATCGCAAAAGGTCTGGAATCCGTCAATTCGATTGGTGAAATTTTGACGGCTGGTGAAGTAGAGAATCATGAAAATAAACCAAAAATTAAACAAGTAGATGGAAATTTTTCCTTACAACAGGTTTGTTACCGGTATCGTAATAACGACCAGACAATCCTCCATGATATTAATTTAGAGGTTAAACAAGGAGAAACAGTCGCTTTTGTCGGGGAATCTGGTTCAGGTAAATCAACGATCCTAAATTTGCTCATTGGGTTTATTCAACCTTCTGAAGGAAAAATTCTTTTAGATGGTCACGATATGTCCTCCATTGATTTACGATCCTTCAGACATCATTTAGCAGTAGTCCCTCAATCAACCATTCTATTCTCCGGAACCATTCTTCAAAATATAACCTACGGCATGCCGACTGTTACAGAAGAAGAACTAAAAAGGGTTTTATTAGCTGCTAACCTGTGGGATGTCATTGAGAAGCTTCCGGATGGTTTACACACGAGAATCGGAGAACATGGGGATAAGCTTTCAGGGGGTCAAAGGCAAAGGGTATCGATTGCAAGAGCGTTAATTCGGAATCCAAAAGTGATTATTTTAGATGAAGCGACATCAGCATTGGATAGTCATTCTGAGAAAAAAATTCAAGAAGCCTTGAATACTTTATGCCATGGCCGGACTACATTTATCGTGGCTCACCGCCTTTCGACAATTCGTAATGCGGATAAAATAGCCGTGATCGAAAATGGACGTTGCGTAGAATTCGGTACCTACGATGAATTAATGTTCACTAAAGGGAAGTTTTATGAATTGAAGCAATTACAAATGTAGTAGACTAGCAAAATGGAAAATTTTTGATGCTAAGGAGGAAATCAATCCCGGCATCTTTTTTACCTGTTTGGGATTGTGCCAATAAATCAAGGCTCCACAAATTATCGGAACTATCTGGCCGGGATTGTGCCGATAAACCAAGGCTTCCCAAATTATCGGAACTATTTGGCCGGGATTGTGCCGATAAACCAAAGCTTCCCAAATTATCGGAACTATCTGGCCGGGATTGTGCCGATAAACCAAGGCTCCACAATTTATCGGAACTATTTGGCCGGGATTGTGCCAATAAACCAAGGCTCCACAATTTATCGGAACTATCTGATCGGGATTGTGCCGATAAACCAAAGCTTCCCAAATTATCGGAACTATCTGGCCGAGATTGTGCCGATAAACCAAAGCTCCACAATTTATCGGAACTATCTGGCCAGGATTGTGCCAATAAACCAAAAACCAAGGCTCCACAAATTATCGAAACTATCAGACACAGCAAAAAAATCCCTTTTGAGGGACTGTATCACTGTCTCCTCAAAAGGGATTATTAGTCTCTTATTAAAGCGTAACTCCACTCTTAAAAATTGAAATCTCTCTAAAGTCATTTTTCTCATTATTGACAAATTCACCGCTTGCGACTTGAACAATATAATCTACAAAATCATTTAACACTTGTTCTGGCAGAACACCATCCTCCAACAGTACTCCAGCGTTAAAGTCAATCCAGTGTGGTTTTGTTTCATAGATTTGTGTGTTAGTTGAAATTTTCATCGTTGGAACAAAGGTCCCGAATGGTGTTCCCCGCCCTGTAGTAAATAAAACCATTTGACAGCCAGCTGCCGAAAGAGCTGTCGATGCGATAAGGTCATTTCCTGGTGCACTTAATAGATTTAATCCTTTTGTATTAAGTGTATCGCCATATTTTAAGACATCGACAATGGTGCTCGTTCCCGCTTTCTGTGTGCACCCAAGGGATTTGTCTTCTAGTGTCGTAATGCCTCCAGATTTGTTCCCTGGGGAAGGGTTTTCATAAACAGGTTGATTATGACGCAAAAAATATTCCTTGAAGTCGTTAATTAGATTCACAATCTTCCCAAAAACTTTTTCATCGGCAGCACGTTCCATTAATATCGTTTCTGCTCCAAACATTTCCGGGACCTCTGTGAGGACGGTTGTTCCACCTTGTGCAATTAAATAATCAGAGAATTTACCTAGAAGTGGATTTGCCGTTATGCCAGAAAAACCATCGGATCCACCGCATTTTAAACCAATTTTCAATTCTGAAAGAGGAACGGAATCTCTTTTGTCATTTTTGGCATTTTCATAGATTTCCATTACCAGTTTAAAGCCTTCCTCAATTTCATCGGTAACATTTTGGGAGATTAGAAACTTCACCCTTTCCTCATTCACTTCACCCAACGCCTTTTTAAACTCTGGCAGCTCATTATTCTCACAGCCAAGACCTAAAACAAGAACACCGCCAGCATTGGGATGCTTTACTGCATTGATCAGTATTTGCTTTGTGTTTTCATGGTCATCTCCAAGCTGGGAACATCCGTAGTTATGCTTTAAGACAAGGACATTATCAAACGGGCTAATGTCGCCAACATGACGCTCAAATCGTTTGATAATTTTCTCAGCAATTCCGTTCACACAGCCTACTGTAGGGACAATCCATAATTCATTCCGAATGCCAACATTACCATCTTCGCGACGGTATCCCTGAAATGTTCGATTTTCATTATTATATAGATTCTGAGATTCCTTAAACACGTATTGGTATTCCTGTGTTCCTGATAGATTCGTTTTTGTGTTATGGGTATGGACATGTTCACCGGGTGCAATCACACCCAATGCATGCCCAATTGGATAACCGTATTTAATTATATCCTCATTTTCGTAAATATCTTTTACCGCTATCTTATGGCCACGGATGATATCTTCTTTTATTTGAATATCCTTTCCATTAAGATGAATGGTTTCATTTTTCTTAAAGTTTCTTAGTGCTAGAATAATATTATCGTTGTCAGTGATTTGAAGAAAATCCTTCATTTTTGCGGCCTCCTACTTAAAAGATGTTTCAAACAATTCTCTAAGAGCTTCCTTAACTCCCCTTTTATAAATGGTAAGGAGGTTGGTACTGATGGTATTTTCCAGATTTGGAATAGAGGTCAAATCCATCCCCCATAACCTTCGCTCCGCCAGAATTATGTTCACGAGTTCTGCCATGGTAAGTTCTTGCTGCTCAAATTTCCCCCATTGAGTTTTAAAGAATTCAACAATTTCTGGATCATCTTGTAATTCTATTACATCATTTCCTCTTTTTCCCCGATAAAAATAAAGCAGGCAGCTTAATGAAAAAATCATTCGTTTTGGCAGACTGTTATATTTTTCAACATAATCCAATAATACGGGCAGATTTCTTGTCTGAAATTTAGAAATAGAATTTAGTGCGATGCTCATTAAATAATGCTTAATATATGGATTAGCAAAACGGTTAATCACATCATCCGCATAGCTGGATAGCTCTGGTTTCGGACCTTCTAAAGTCGGGATTATTTCCTTTCGGATCATTTCTTTTATAAACATGCCTACTTCTTCATGATTTACACTTTCTTCCACTACGCTTAAACCGTAAAGATAAGCGACCGGAGTCATCGCAGTATGTGCTCCGTTTAAAATCCGGACTTTCCGTACCCTATAAGGAGTTAAATCATTGACAATCAGCGTATTTAGCCCTGTCCCTTCAACTTTCAGCTCATTTTTTATCCATTCCGGACCCTCGATGACCCAAAGGTGGTACTGCTCCCCTACCACCATCAATTCATCCTCATATCCAAGTTGTTCGGTTTTTTCTTTAAAGGAGTCGGTTGGAAATCCTGGCACGATTCGGTCTACAAGGCTTGAACAGAAGGTATTCGCGTTCCTTACCCAATCAATAAATTCATCCTCAAGGTTCCAAAAGCTTGCATATTGCAATACGATTTCTCTCAGCTTTTCCCCGTTTCTTTCAATGAGTTCACATGGAATGATAATACAGCCACGCTTTTGATCACCGGCAAATGCCCGGAAACGGTGATGGAGGAACGCAGTAAGTTTTCCTGGAAAACTCTTTTGCGGTCGATCCTCTAACTTGTCTGTTTGATCAAACACAATTCCTGCTTCTGTCGTATTTGAAACGATAAAGCGGAGTTCTTCTGTCCCTGCAAGCTTGATATATTCCGGATAATCTGTAAAAAGATTAATACCTCTACTGATTGACTCAATCACCTGATGCTGATTTACTAATTGACCATCTTTTATCCCCTGTAAGTAAAGGGTAAACAGCCCATCCTGATTATTTAGCCTTTCAATCTTGTTATTGCCTCGCGGCTGGACAACTACTACACTTCCATTAAAATCCGTCTTTTCATTAAGAACTTGGAATTGCCAATCAATAAACCCTCTTAAAAAATTTCCTTCCCCAAACTGAAGCACCTTCTCGGGATAAGAGATATAGTCCTGATAAATTTTATTATTAAGTCTTTGCACCAATCTTTTCCCCTTTCAAATATGCACACGTTAACATTTTTATTCAAAAAGAAAGGTTTTAACTAACCCCTCTTCTTAACAGAATCTCTAATGATTAATTCTGTATTGGCAAAAACTTTGGTCACGTTCTGTTCCTCGCCTGTTACGAGTGAAAGGATTTTTTCCGCACCTAGTACACTGATTTTTTCTACTGGTCGTTTTACCGTTGTTAGCTTAGGTGTTGTATATTGGGCAAAACCGATATCATCAAATCCAACAATGGAAATGTCATTCGGTACATTTAACCCACTTGCAAACACAGCATTCATTGCACCAATGGCCATATCGTCATTGGAACAAAAAACGGCTGTCGGTGGCTTTTTCAAAGATAATAATTTTTCCATTCCTAGATAACCGCTTTCCATATCATAGTTTCCACTCACTGAATACTCCGGATGAATCGAAATGCCGTTATCTATTAGCGCTGTAAGATAACCATCCTTACGCATTTGCGTAGATTTAAAGGTTGGAATTCCTTCAATCACGCCGATGTCTGTATGTCCACAATCGATCAAATACTGCACAGCTTGTCTTGAACCCTCAGTATCATTAGAAAGAATATTGATAATATAATCTTCTTCAATTTCTCTGTTAAGAACAACAAGAGGAATTTCCTTTTGCAGCACATGATAGATAAATGAATGGTCTCGTACGCTTTGGCTCATTAAAATGATCCCGTCAAATCTTTGCGAATTAATACTCGTATAATCCTGATAATCATCAATACCACGGATAAACAGATTATATTCCTCGCTAATGACACTATTTACACCTTTTATTGTATCAGCAAGAAAGCTTGCCGATGTTCCATTGCTAATGCTTGTTAAAAATAAACCAATCGTATGCGACTTTTGCATGACCAGGCTTTTAGCATTGTAATTAGGGGTATAATTTAGCTGTGAGGCAATATCAAGGATTTTCCTCCTTGTAGGCTCTTTGATAAGGGGACTGTTATTTAGTGCCCTTGATACAGTTGTATGTGAAACATTGGCCAATTTTGCAATATCTTTTATGGTAACCATAGTCTGACCTTCCTTTTGGATTCTCTCTTTCGTTCATTATACCTTATCTGCCCTGCCCCGCCAGCTTTCATCTATTAATTGTGAGAGGTCTGTTCAACTATTGATGTTTCCTGAAAAGCAAAATAATCTTTGGCATTGTTATAAGAAATTCCACGAACAATATTTCCAAGCAACTCTAAATCATTTGGAACCTCACCATTTTCAACCCATTCTCCAATTAAATTACAAATCAGTCTCCGGAAATATTCATGTCTTGTATAAGAAAGAAAACTCCTTGAGTCGGTCAGCATTCCGATAAAACGGCTGAAGAGACCTACAGAAGACAATGCCTTCATCTGTTCGAGCATGCCTTCCTTTGTATCGTTGAACCACCATGCTGTACCGAATTGAATTTTCCCTGGAGTTTTCCCGTCTTGGAAGCTATTAATGATACTTGCAATAACGACATTATCACCTGGATTCAATGAATAAATAATGGTTTTTGGAAGCTTGTTTTCCTGCTCTAACGCGTCTAGAATTTTTACTAACGGCTTTGCAATTTGGTCATCATTAATAGAATCATAACCGGTGTCAGGACCAAGAATCTTAAACATCCTGTTATTATTGTTACGATGAGCATTGATATGTAATTGCATCGCCCAGTCCAGCTCTGCATAAAGCTTGCCAAGAAAGATTAACGTAAACGTTTTGAACTTCTTCTCTTCCTCAAGGGATATACCACTGCCTGATATTCTTGCAGCAAAAATTTCAGCCACTTCTTCAAAACTGGTCTCTTCATATACCATAGAATCTAAAGCATGATCCGACACTCTGCCGCCTGATGCATGAAAAAAATGGACTCTTGATTCAAGTGCTGCAAGGAAATCTTCATAACTAGTAATCTCAATTTCAGCAGCCTCTGCGAGCTTACCTACCCAATTAATAAAGCCCTCGCGACTAATTTCTAATCCCTTATCAGGTCTAAAACCTGGTACAACACTAACAGGATAGTTATTTTCTTCTCTTAACTTTAGATGATATTCCAGGCTATCTACAGGGTCGTCTGTTGTACAAACAACTTTAACTTTTGATCTTTCAATCAAATTTCTTACACTAAATTCCTCTTCGTTAAGTTTGGCATTTACTTTTTCCCAAATCTCTGGTGCACTTTTTTCATTCAATACATCATAGATACCGAAAAAACGCTGTAATTCTAAATGCGTCCAATTATATAGCGGATTTCCTATTGTCATTGGTACTGTTCTTGCCCATGCGAGGAACTTTTCATAGTCACTTGCATTGCCGGTTATATATTCCTCTGAAATTCCGTTTGCCCGCATGGCTCTCCATTTATAATGATCACCATACAACCAGGCTTCGGTAATATTTTTAAATTTCTTATTTTCATAGATTTCTTTCGGACTTAAATGACAGTGGTAATCAATAATTGGCATGTCTTTTGCGTAATCATGGAATAATGAGATCGCCGTTTCATTTTTAAGTAAAAAGTTTTCATCCATAAATTTTTCCATTGTGCACCATCCTATTATAAAATGTTAACGTTAACAAAACCCTTTGTTTTCAGTCTAACAAATCTGAAAAACAATGTAAATACATATTGTTAACGTTAACATTCTTTCTTTTTTCAAAAAGGTATCCCTTTTGTAAAATTATAAGGTATATAAAACACGTGGAAAAAGCTGCTCTATTTTCGGAGTAGCCCTTTCCTTCTTTTACTTATTCTGAAAATAATAATCAAGAATCTTTCTTCCAATTGACTTATTTATGCCACTACTATCATTTTCTACATTAGGAACGACTACTGAAATTGCCACCTCAGGATTTTCATATGGCGCATACCCAACTAACGTTAAGTTATAATTATAGCCTCCACTTCCATCGGAAACTTGAGCTGTACCCGTTTTACCGGCAGGATCATAGGTTGCACCCTTGAATGTCGATGTCGCAGTTCCCTGATTTCCGTTCATAACGAGATGAAATCCATTCTGAACGCGTTCGATATAGGATTGGTCCATATCTACAGTATTTAATACATTGGTTTGGAATTCTTCAATGACTTCTCCAGACTTGCCATTTTCATTACTTGATTCACGTACTTCCTTCATGAAATGTGGCTGAACCCGCACACCGTCGTTGGCAATGGTTGATACATACTGAAGCAGTTGAAGAGGAGTGTATGTATCAAATTGGCCGATGGAGAAATCCATTAAATTTCCTAATTTTTGTACCCCGCCATTATAACCTGTTGCTTCATCAGGTAAGTCAATTTCTGTTTTTACTCCAAGTCCAAATTGAGCAAAATACTTTCTCATCATTTCATAAGCTTTCTCTGGATTTTTAAAACCTAATTTTCTAGCATAATCATAGTCTCCGATTTTCATCGCAATATGAAACATATAAACATTGGATGACCGTTCAAGTGCGGTTAAATCATTGATTGTCCCCATATTTACGTAAGATTTTTTAACAGGTGTTCCATTAATTTTAATAGGTGAATCGACGAATGTATCTCCAGGTGATATTACACCTGTTTCATACCCCGTTAATACCGTTGCGCCCTTTACAGCAGATCCCATGGCATATGAGTTATAAAATGCACCATATAATTCATTTGATAGTTGATTATCAACTTCCTTTTTCCCTGCAATCGCTAATATTTCACCAGTAGTAGGATTGCTCATTACCACGTAGGCACTTGTTGCACCTTCGTCCTTTATTAACTCTTCTTCAATGATTTTTTCCAATTCTTGTTGAAGCGGTAGATCAATGGTCAACATCAAATTTTTACCGGGTTCCCCAGAAGTCAGCTTTACGTCAGAAATGGCTCCAGTAATATCTTCAACATAGGTTTGTTTTTCTTTTGTTCCACGAAGTACCTCTTCGTACTGCTGTTCAAGAAAGCTCGTTCCAACCATGTCACTCAACGCATATCCTTCACTTTTGTAGGATTCTGCTTCTTCTTCTGGGATTTGTCCTACATTTCCAAATAACTGGCGAAGGGTGTCACCGTATACGTAATTACGTTCTGAGTCAATTTTCACCTCTACCCCAGGAAGTTCTTCTAACCGCTCATTCACAATCGCGATTTCTTCAACTGTTAATCCAGATTTGATTCGATTTGCTGAAGAAGAGTCTACATCCATTTCTCTTTTAATTGCCAGGACTTCCATTTCATCGGTTGGTATACTTGCTAGCTCTTGTTCCGTAATTCGCTCAAGAATAAGTTGATATTCTTCATTATCATCTAGTTTCTTTTGTTCTTCATTTGTTAATTTTGCAAAGGCTTCTTGCTTTTTCGTTAAAATCCAGTAATCTTTTTTATCACGCTCGGTTACTTTTTCTGTTGACATGGTAATGATTCCAGCTAACGCCTTGGCTAAATCTAGCTTGTCCTGCTGGGAATCGTCATTTGAAAGATTTGTGTAGGTTAACGTATATATCGGCTCGTTTTCGACTAACACATTTCCGTTTCGATCATAGATTTTCCCACGGGGGGTATTCCAAGAATAGACTGTTTTTGTAGTTTTTTGACTTTCCTCTCTAAATTCTTCCCCTTGTACAATTTGTATTTTGCCCAAGCGAATAATCAATATTGAAAATAGTAAAATTACAATAATGAATAGAATACGTAACCGAGAGTAGAGCAGTTTGTTTCCCTTCTTCTCTATCATTCTTTCCTTCCTTCCTTACACGTATAAAAAGGAAGCTTAATATAGCTCCCTACAATTTTATAAACTATTTCGGAGAATTACTGCTAGTTAGTGTTAATTCAATCGTGATTTTTTCACCTCCACGGTATACGCCAAGGGACACCTGATCTCCCACTTCAAGCTCAGAATATAGATATTGTCTTAAGTTATCAGAACTTGTTATCGTCTTATCATTAATAGATGTAATAATATCTTGTACTTTAAGGCCACCTTCTGCAGCAGCTGAGTTCGAATCAATATTTGTTACCATTGCTCCGCTTTCAATATTTTGGGGAAGATTTTGCAAATACATTGAGGGAATTTCATCTAAACTGGCTAATCCAATTCCAATATAAGGGCGCTCTACTTGTCCTGTTTCCATAATTTCATTAATAATTGGGATCAAATCATTACTTGGAATGGCAAATCCTAATCCCTCAACCCCATCCTCTGAGATTTTCAAACTATTAATACCAATTACTTGACCAGAAGTATTGATTAATGCCCCGCCACTATTTCCAGGGTTAATCGCTGCATCGGTCTGAATGACATTTAAATCCCATTCTCCAGCAGAAGTAGAAACGGCAACAGTTCGGTTAACCGCACTTACAATTCCTTGCGTTACGGTGTTGGAAAACTCTAAACCAAGCGGGTTTCCAATCGCTAAGACCGAATCTCCAGCTCTCAGAACACTAGAATCGCCAAAATCCAATTTCGTTGTCGCATATTTCGCATCAATTTTTAATACCGCTAAGTCGGTTAGTGAATCTGCGCCAATCACTTCAGCATTTGTCTTCTCCCCGCCATAAACAGTGATTTCTAGCTCAGATGCATTTTCAATCACATGATTATTCGTCACAATGTATGCACTGTCATCATCGATCTTAAAAACAACTCCTGTTCCACTACCACTTTCAATAGTTTGGGAATTATTGGCATTTGGGTAATTGTTACCTTGTGTTTGTTTATTTACAATACCTACAATAGCTTTGGAAGCTTCCTCTACCATGTCTGCCATGGTACCTGAAGTACTAGATGTATTAGTTGCTGATGTTTGCTGTGCAATGACTTGATCCGAATTATTACTTCTACTGCTCTCGGTCTGATTGGAGACTTTTTGCTCAATAGCAGAATACAAGCTTTCTATCTGATCAGAATAGGGAATGATTGCTATGGTTAGCATGGAACCAATAACGCCAGCACTTACTGTTGGTAAAACTCCCCTCCATCTTTTGCGTCTTACTGGTTTGATAATTTCATCAGATTTATATTTATTTGTTTCAATCATTTTAATAGCCTCCTCATAGGATTAACTTACTTGTTAAATCTATGATACCGTCAACATATGAATAAAATATTAATAATACTGTAATAGACTTAGAAGCTTTAAAGGCTATTTTTCGACGGTGTAATTTTAAAAAAAAGAAAATAGGATAGCCTGTAGCTATCCTATTAAAAATCGGATTAATTTTCTTTTGACTTGTCAAAGAAATGCATCTTTCCGCCTTTACGAGGAAAAAGATTTAGCTCCTTTGCCTTATCAGCATGGTTTGTCATGATTTCTTTAAAAAGTTCGTCAGAGGACTTATTTTTTGTCTCTATTCCTAACTTCTCTGCCGCTTGGAATATCCTTTTTTCCCTGACTTCGTGTGCTATGGTGTGAAGATCCTTATTATCAGTCGAAATACCCAGCTCTTTTGCATCCTTTTTAATTTGGGTTTCATGGACTTCTCTAGCTAGATTATGAAGATCTTTTCCTTCTGTCGCGATTCCCAACTCTTTTGCCTCTTTTTTTATTTCGGTTTCCCATACTTCCTTCGCTAATGCCTCAAAATCTTTACCAGTGGTGTCAATCCCCAGTTCTTTAGCCTTTTGTTTAATTACGGTTTCCCTAACTTCTTTAGCGATGGTCTCAGTGTCTTTTCCTTCTGTTTCAATTCCCAGCGATTCAGCCTGCTTTTTAATAAACTCAGAATTGTGCTTGAAATGATGACCACGACTCTGTACTTCTGATTTTTCCTCTGCTGCTGCATAAGTCTGGAGGGAACCGAAAAGTCCAAACAACAATGTAAGGGCAAATAACATGTACATCTTTCTCATCTTGTATATTCCTCCTAAAAATAGTTTGGGTATTACGATGATAGGATGTCCAAAGATTGTTACCAAATTATGAACAAAATGTTAAAAATTGTAACAGATTTTCACAAAAATAACAGCCCCTATTTGTGAATAGAGGCTGCTATTTTTATTCTTTTTATACTTGCCTGTTTAGACTAGACTCACTTTTTCAGTCTTTAGTTTTTCTAACTCTCGATTTAATTCTTCTTCATTTACATAGTTCCGGTAAGTTGCCTCATGCTGTATCAAAGGCTTTGCTAATTGGCTGCCTGCTTGTACCTCTGCTTCCATTAATAAAATCCGTTCCTCAGCCCGTGCAACACCCCGTAAAATAGTATCCGTTTGGAAGGACACAGTAGTTTTTTGAATCTGTTTAATGGATTGTGCCACGTTCGCACGGGATGCTAATAGAATTTTCTTATGCTGCAATTCATTGTATGTTTCTTGCAATTCAAGCAATTTATCTTTGAGGATTTGTGTTTGTCCTTTGATTGTTTCATATTGCTGCTCATAAACCTTGAGTTGGTTTTCTTGATTCATTTTTTCTTGAACGGCCAATTTTGCCATTTGTTCTTCACCCTGTTCAAGGGCTAGTTTCGCCTGACGTGTTCTTTTTTCCATTAAACGCTTAGTATCAAGAATTAGTGCCGCTTGTTTATTTTCCACAAAAATCTGACGTGAAAGTGCACTCTCGGCCTTCGCAATTTGTTGTTCCATTTCTCTTGAATATTCATTCAACATCGCAATCGGATCTTCTAAGCCATCCAAAAGACCATTCATATCAGCCTTAGCAATTGTTTTAATTCGTTTAAAAATACCCATGTTAGTAATTCTCCTTTTTATTTGTTATATTTTTTTCCCACTGATCTAAAATACTTGTATTTTGGTTCATCATTGGTTTAGGTGAACTGATAATAGATGTATCGATAAACTGTTGCATGGAAGAAGCTTTTGATTTTTTTCTCAACCACTTTACTAATAGAACCGCAATAGCAATCCCAATAATCAGGAATAGTAGGAATCCAATCCAGGAAAAACCTCCATGGTGTGCTCCGTTCATTACCTGTTGACCCCCGAAGCCTCCACGTTGCCCCATTCCTCCTCGACCATGTCCATGTGGTCCTGCTGCCAAGGCACTGTTTCCTCCTAAAAGAAAGTAGACCCCTAAAATCATGGGAGTAATCATCGCTCCCCAGAAAATTCTTTTTTTCACTTTAGTATTCATCTTTTTCTCCTCCTTTCGTTCTCGATGGATTTAGTTTAGTAGAGGTTGGTGAAAACTTGGTGGAAGATTAATATCTTTTAAAAAATAAATAGAGATGAAGTATTTACATCTATAAAAAAGTAAAAACCGCACGAGTGAAGAATCACCGTACGGTTAAATAAGAAATATATTATCTAAAAAAGGATTTTTGATAGATAAACTACAATCGTAACAGTGATTCCGCTTAGGATGGTAGTCAATAGGACTGCTTGTGAGGCATATTCCGGGTAATTATCATACTCTAGAGCCAGTAAAGCACTATTTCTTGAGGAAGGAAATGAGCTGGCGATAAAAAGTGCCTGAGCAGTAATATCTGTTAATCCAAGAATATAGATAACTAATAACCCAATGAGAGGAGAAATAATCAGTCTGCCGATTACAATCCAAACAATCGGGCTTGAAATTCGTGTAATCTTTAAAAACGCTACTTGAGCACCAAGTGTCACAAGTGCAACCGCTAAAAACGCATTCGAGGAATTTTCAATTGGCTTCCACAAAAATTCAGGAATTTCAATATGGAGCCATTTCAACAATATAGCCAATAATAAAGCGTATATAACCGGAAGACGTATAATATTACGTAAGATATCTCTACCGCTGCTCTCGGCCGAGACACTATTGAAAAAACCATATGTGAAAGTAAGGAGATTTTGAAAAATAGAGACAATAATCTGTATTGACATACCACCAGGATTAGCGGCAAAAACTAGTTCACTTACTGGGAGACCGTAATTACCTGAATTGCTCAAGACCATACTGTTTTTAAAAGTAGCTGACAGCTTACGATCAAACCTATTCACTTTCGCAATCAACATGCTGGTTAAGATAAGGAGAATATTAAAAAGCATTAAAAATAATAATGTTCGGCTAATTAACTCGCTTGACATATTGCTCTCATATATATTGACAAAGCAAACGGCAGGCAACAAAAAATACACCGTCAATGTTGACAGTGTTGATAAGTCAAGCCTAATGAAACGTTGAAGTAATGCGCCAGCCCCTACTAACACGAATATTGGAAAAATAATATCTAGTAATATATGATACAAAATATTCATACAACTTACCTTCTCTCTCTAATGAAAAAAGGGAAAATGCAGTTTATTATTAAATAATAAAAGGCATTTTCCTACTGCTTGCACTACCTAATCGTTAAAATATATAACTTCTGTAAGAATTTTGCATCCTGAAACTTTGTTAAAAGCTTCTTTGGCTTCTTGTTCAGAATTAAATTCAAACATTGAAATATTGTTTCCCTTTGAATAAACAGTGATTATCCACATTAACATTCATCCCCTATCGATTTTCCTTTGTTCTACATATAGTTAAAAAGGAATAATTGACAATAGTATTGCAACGGCCATCATAACAAGAGTTGAACCACATGCCCATTTAAGGAATGCGCGCTGTAAGTCCCCAAAATCTTCTCCCACCATACCGACTAATAAGTATGTTGAAGGTACAAGCGGGCTTAATAAATGGACAGGCTGCCCCAATAGTGATGCACGCGCGAGGAACTCAGGATCAATTCCATAGACACTTGCTGCTTTGGCAAGCAATGGCAAAACACCATAGTAAAAGGCATCATTTGACATAAAGAATGTTAAAGGGGCACTGATTATCGCGGTAATAAGTGCAAAATGTGAACCAAATACATCTGGAATATACGAAATCATGGAGTTTGCCATAGCATCAACCATTTTCGTGCCAGTTAGGATACCAGTAAAAATACCTGCGGCAAAAACCATAGAAACTACGGATAACGCATTATCTGCATAATTTGCAATTCTTTCTTTTTGATCACTTAATTTTGGATAATTGATCGTGATCGCCAAAGCAAATCCAAGCATAAATAATACAGTTGTTGGCAGCACCTCGTTGATTAGAGCAACTAATAGAGTAATTGTAATTAAATAGTTAATAAGAATTAACCTAGGACGTTTTAGGTAGGCGTCTTCTGATGTAGCCGCTGTCATCGCCATCGTATTGTAATCAATCTGCAGGATGCCAACTCGTTTCCGCTCTTTTCTCCCAAGGAAATAGGCCATGAACAATACGAATATTATTCCACCCGCCATGCTAGGTATTACCGGCGTAAAGACATCTGACATCTCAAGATGTAAAGCTGTCATTGCTCTAGCAGTTGGCCCACCCCATGGAAGAAGGTTCATGACACCTGAAGCAGATACAGCGATTCCAGCAAGGATTAACGGTTTCATACCAATACGTTTATACAAAGGTAACATGGCAGAAATCGTAATCATGTATGTGGTAGTTCCATCCCCGTCAAGGGATATTAAAAGTGCAAGAACGGCGGTTCCGATGGCTATTTTAACGGGATCTCCTTTTACAACTTTTAAGATAGTCGAAATAATCGGATCAAATACTCCTGCATCAATCATGATACCGAAAAAGAGAATAGCGAACAGGATCATAATTCCAGTTGGGGCAACACTTTTTATACCTTCGAGCGCCATTGGCCCCATTTCCTTACCAAATCCGCCAAGTAATGCAAAAACTACTGGAATCACTATAAGCGCAATCATAGCAGGAAGGCGTTTAGTCATAATTAAAATCATAAAAGTGATAATCATCAAAAATCCTAATATTGCAAGCATCGTCCTCACCTCTTTTGTTAGTAAATTAAATATAATCTAAATATTCAGATGTGAAAACGTTACCAAAATAAAGTTATTATCGTAAATTAAATAGTTTTTGTTCATTTTGTTCATAGGAAGAGGAGGCAATTGTTTGCCCCCTCACTTTACTGGATAATATTTCTTTTCCGGTCTTCCAACTATTCCATAAACCACTTCTGTCCTTACTTCCTGTATGGAGGAGAGATACTCCAAATACCTTCGTGCAGTTATTCGAGAAGCACCAATTTCCTTACCAACATCTTCTGCGGAAAGACCTTCTCTTCTCCCTTGGAAAACAGCCTTAACTTTTCCTAGCGTGATTTCATCAATTCCCTTTGGCAATCCGATACTCTTTGCTGAATCTTCACTTTTTCCTTTACGAAATAGAAGGTCTACATAATTCTGATTTACTTCTTGAGCATCCGAAAGAAGCGAGTGTTTTTTTATAAATTCCTGTATGACTTCATCGAATCTCTCCCTGCTTACAGGTTTAATTAAGTAATTCTCAACTCCATACCTTAAAGCTTTTTCAAGAAAAACTTTATCAGTTGCTGCTGTTATCATAATAATACTGACCTTGGGGAAATTCTCCCGGATGATGGGGAGTAACTCAGAACCTAGCATATCCGGCATATATACATCTAGAAGCAGTAAGTCGGGGATTTCCTGCTCTAATAATTGCAACGTCTGCTCACCATTCAATGATTTTCCAATTACGTCGATTTCCTTAAACTTCTCTAAAAATTTCTCATGTATATCCGCTATTCGAAAATCATCTTCGGCTATAGCCACTTTTATCTTATCCAAAATTCTCATCCCCTTGCAGATTCTTAGGTAGATAAACTGTAAAAACAGTTCCACTTTCTAGGTTGCTTTGCACCTCGATAATCCCATTCATTTCCAATACAGCTTCTTCAGCATTAGATAAACCAAATCCTCTCGGCTCATTGGCATTTTTAGAGGTATAGCCTCTTTCAAAAAGAAGAGGAAATTCTCCTTCACTGATGCCCTTCCCATTATCTGAAATCTCAAAAATGATATCTCGACCAATATCTGTAGCGAAAAACGTAACCGTTGGGATCTCACATTCTAAGACTGCTTCAAAGGCATTATCTATTAAGTTTCCAAGGGTTACGATCAAGTTTGAGAGTTTAATATGAGACGGTAAACGATCCAAATAGCTGTCTGAAATAATCTCAAATTTAATTTTCTTTTCTGATGCTTTTCCTAATTTCCCTAAAAGGATGGCCTGCACTTTTGTATCTTTGATTTGGTTAAAAACGACTGAATTCTGAAATTGCAGTGTTTGTGTTTCGCTTTGGATCATATTTATTGCCTCATTATATTCACCAAGTTGAAGCAGACCCAATAACACATATAATTTATTGGTAAATTCGTGCGTTTGGGCACGAAGATCTTCCGAATATCTTTTTACTTCAGATATAGTATTTAGCATTTGCTCTATTTCTGTTTTATCACGAAAAGAAGCAACAACCCCTTTAATACCATTTTCATCAACGATGGGAGTACTATTAACGATGATGGTTTTATCATTCCAGACCATTTCTTTATCCGATTGAGAGTTTCCCGTTCGTAATACCTCATACAAATAATTAGATGGAAACAGCCCATCCACTTTCATATTTCTGACTGATCCATGAAGATGTAGAAGCCGCTTCGCCTGCTGATTCATCATCGTAATGTAGCCCTCTTTATCAATTGCTAAGATACCTTCTTTTACCGCGTGCAGTACAGCGTTTTTTTCTTTATAGAGAGAAGCAATTTCATAGGGCTCAAGTCCCATCGTATCCCTGCGGATATTGCGCCCCAGTAAAACACTCCCAATAAGTGAAATCAAAAGGGCAAAGAAAGAAACAATGAGTACTCTTCTGAGATTATTTAGGATTTGCTGGTTGACATCTTCAAGTAGATATCCTACAGAAACGATTCCGATAACCTCCCCCTGATGATTAAAAATAGGGGATTTTCCTCTAATAGATGGCCCCAGTGTACCCTCTGCCTTCGAGATATAATACTCTCCTTGAACAAGTGCTCGTTCATTATCTCCACCTGTCATTTTCTGCCCAATTTTTGTGGTCAAAGGATGCGAATATCGTATGCCATCTTTATTTCCAATGACTACAAATTCCGCACCTGTTTCTTTTCGTATTTTCTCTCCTATAGGCTGTATCGTTTTAGAAGGGTCGCTCGTTTGGAAAGCATCGATGATAGTCGGCATAAATGAAACGGTTTTTGATAATTCCAATGCCAGCCTTCCCTTATTTTCCTCAATTTGTTTACTTTCCATATAACTATAAAATCCTGACATTAGGATGATTAACAATAAACCTAGTGAGAGAGCCAGCCCGAATATTTTTGTTTGTAGGGAAACTTTTATTGTCCTCAGGCAGAAAACCTCCTAGTAAAAAAAATTTGATTAAATCTTAGTTGCTTTGTTTAAAACGATATAAACACGTTCTGGTCGTCCGACTGTTCCATATGATAAATCTGCTTCTATGCTTTCATTGGATACTAAATGTTCAAGGTACCTTCTTGCGGTTGTTCTGCTTACACCAATTTCCTTCGCAACACTCTCTGCAGTTAGACCATATTCAAACTTACCAAGAACCTCCATCACTTTTTCAAGTGTTAGTGGATCGATTCCTTTCGGGAGGTAAGACTTTTCGTTTCCGGCTCCTCCATCACCTTCTTTACGTAATAGCTTGTCCACCTGCTGCTGTGTCACATGAGTATGATCTTTTCCTAACTGTAATAAATTCGTATGATAATCCTTAAATCTTAGTAGTGATTGCCGAAAACGGTCAAAAACTACCGGTTTTATAATATAATCAAATACTCCTATACTAATAGCTTCTTGCACTCTATGAATTTCTTTTGTAGCTGTAATCATAATAACATCCATTTGTTTCAATTGTTGCTTTGTTTCTTTTAGTAAATCTATTCCATTCATATCAGGAAAATAAACATCTAACAAAAGCAAGTCCGGCTGCAAAATATCAATTAAGGTTTTTGCCTCTAGGTAGCTGGCTGCAATCCCGACCACTTGAAAGCCTTCAATCTGTTCAAGAAACCTCTTTTGTATTTCTGCTATCCTTAAGTCATCTTCAACAATTAAAACTTCAATATCCCGATTCCCCATCATACACACTCCCCCTGCTCTTTGGTATCGCCACAGTAAAAATCGTACCTTCCCCAATAGTTGATGAAAATGTGACATATCCACCTAAGCCCTTAATTGCCTTTTGAACTAGACTAAGCCCAAGCCCTGCATTGCTATTCGTATTCTTTGTTGTATATCCTTGATTGAAAATCTGCTCGTAATTTGTGCTATCAATTCCTTTCCCGTTATCTTCGACTTCAATAATCAGATCCTTTCCAAGATCGGTTAAAAATAGCGAGACTCTTTTCTCTTCTTTTTCATTCTCTCTAACTGCTTCAAAGGCGTTATTGACAAGGTTGCCAATAATAGTCACTAATGAATCTCTGCTTATTTCATGTGGGATTTCTTTGAAACTACTCTCTCTATCTATTGAAAAATTAACTTTTAATTCGCTTGCTAGACTTACCTTCCCTAATATAAATCCAGCAATAATTGGATCGGGTATTTCCTTCATTAAAAATTGAATGAATCCTTGTGTAACATCCACCTCTTTTGAGATAAAATCAATCGCTTCTTTATAAGATCCAAGCTGTATCAATCCTAGCAGGGTATATAGACGATTGGAATACTCATGGGTTTGAGCACGCAAACCTTCTGCATAGGCTTTTATATGCGACAATTCCTGCAATAATTGGGCCAGCTCTGATTTATTTCGTAAGCTTGCTACAGCACCAATCACAACACCTTTTTTATTAAAAATCGGAACCCGATTTGCCAAAAATACATCCCCAAAGATGATGATTTCCTTATCATATTCTGCTTGTCCATTTCGAACCACCTCTAGGAGATTCGTATTTTCTAGAACCTCTTCAATTCTTTTTCCTCGGAGCAGTGTCTCATTTGGAACTCTTAAAATTTTATGAGCCGTTTCATTCACTACGGTGATTCTTCCATTCGTATCGATCGCAATGATTCCTTCATGAATGGACTCTAATATCGCATGTTTTTCTTGGTACATCCAGGCGATTTCCTTCGGTTCTAGTCCAAACATTGCTTTTTTTATATTTAAAGAAATGAGTAGTGCTGCTAGTAATCCTCCTATTAAAATAAGCAGCGTAGCAAAAAAGATTTTTTTCTGTACTTTTGAAACTTCCTTTTCGATTTCCGTCTGGAGATAACCAACAGAAACTACGCCGATAACTTCTCCCTGGCTAAAGATAGGTGCTTTTCCTCTTAGTGAAGGACCTAGTGTTCCGGTAGATTCTGAGATGACAGATTCTCCTTTAAAAACAAGTCCATTATCTCCCCCAACCATTTTTTGTCCTAAACGCTTTGGATTAGGATGCGAATATCGAATTTCATCTCGATTCCCGATAACAATAAATTCTGCCCCAACCTGTTTACGAATGCTTTCTGCGATTGGCTGAATAGTAGAAGCAGGATTTTTCGATTGAAATGCCTCCTGGATATCTGGCATACTAGCAATCGATTGGGCTACAGATAAGGCTTTAGAACCTATTTCTTGTTTTAGATTGGTCTCCATTAGATTTTTAAACGTAATTTCAAAAATACCTCCGATTGAGATAATAAGAAGAAGAATGACTAGCATTAATTTCGAATGTAAACGCACACAATCGCCTCCATTCTTATTATAGTAAAAAAACTCCTTAAATAAAGGAGTTTTCGCATTATTAAAAAATTATCCTTCAATATTTATAATTACATCCTTTCCTCTTTTTTTCATGAGGAACGGTATTATCAGCCAAAGGAAGGTAATGATCAGAAAAAGCAGTGAAATCGGTCGTGTAAAGAATACACTGAAATCTCCATTAGATATTGTTAAAGCTCTTCGTAAATTATTCTCTACCATCGGCCCTAAGACCAATCCAAGAACGAGAGGCGCAATTGGATAATCGTTTTTGTTTAAGAAATAGCCAAGAATTCCACATCCCAATAAAAGTAAAAGATCGTAAGTTGATACTTGGACCGCGTAGACACCAAAAATCGAAATGGCAATAATCATAGGAATCAAGAACTGCTTTGGTGTTTGAATAATTTTCGCAAACACTTTGACTAGTGGTAGATTTAATATTAATAGCATGATATTCCCGATAAACATGCTGGCAATTAGTCCCCACGCTACTTGTGGATGGTCTTCAAACAATAACGGCCCCGGCTGGACGTTATACATCATTAATGCTCCCATTAATATTGCTGTAGTACCTGAACCTGGAATACCTAATGTTAATAATGGAATCATCGCCCCACCAGATGCAGCGTTATTCGCAGATTCTGGTGCAGCAACCCCTGCAATCGTCCCTGTTCCGAATTTTGAAGGTGTTTTTGAAATCTTTTTTTCGAGAATATAGGAAAAGAAGGAAGCAAGTGTTGCACCCGCACCAGGTAAAATTCCTACAAAGAAGCCTAAGAGCGAACCTCGGGCTATTGGTCCTGCGGATTCTTTTAGTTCAGCTTTTGATGGAAGTAAATTATTAATCCTTGCAATCTCGTTATCTTCCTCTTCTTTTTCCAAAATGGTCTTAAAAACCTCACCTACTGCAAACAACCCTACCGCAATGGTTAAAAACTCAATTCCCTGATACAGCCATGGAACATTAAAGGTAAATCTGGCAATACCAGAAACGTTGTCGATCCCAATCGTACCAAGTAATAAACCGAAAATGGTCATAATTAATGCTTTTGTAACCGATTTTCCAGCTAATCCACTGACTGCCCCGAGCCCTAAAAGCATTAAGGAAAAATATTCTGCCGGCCCAAATTTAAGCGCTATAGCTGATAATGGTTTGGCTAATGCAATCAGTGCGACAAGGGTAATAATCCCCGCCACAAAAGAACCGATTGCCGCAATGGATAAGGCACTTCCTGCTCTTCCTTTCTTGGCCATCTGATAACCATCCAATGTCGTAACGACAGAGGAGGATTCACCTGGTGTATTTAATAGAATGGAAGTGGTTGATCCTCCATACATTGCCCCATAATAGACTCCAGCAAGCAGGATAATCGCGCTCGTTGCTGCATGTTCTGGCGGAAGACCACCCGTAATAGAAGCCGTCACTGGAATGAGAAGAGCAACACCACTCATTGGTCCAATACCTGGAAGAACACCAACAGCGGTCCCAATTAAAACCCCAACAAAAGCAAAAAGGATATTATACCAAATAAGTGCCGTTCCAAATCCCTGAAATAAATAATCTAGTGTACTCATTTTGTCTCCTCCTTTCTATCATGCCTATAACCAAATTGGCCAGTCTGGCAGTGTACCTTTTAAAATCTCTACATATAAAAAATAAACAAGTCCTGAAAAACATGCAGATATGATAAGGGAAAGAATCACTTTTGATCGTTCCATCGTTTGAAAACACACAAATAAAAATAGAAAGGTAGTGATGACATACCCGATCGTTTCTAAGGTTAAAATATAAACCAATGTCGCCGCAAAAATGATGATGAAAGGCTTGTACTGTAATTTTTCTTTCGTTCCCTGTTGGTTCTTCGTAATAAATGTTTCATAAAATAAACGAATACTTAATAAAACAAGTGCGCTTCCTAGAATTAATGGAAAAATATCTGGTCCAACTGCACTTCCATAGGACGAATTTTCGAGCTGCTTGCTCCCAATAATAAAAAGAACTCCTACCGTAAGGAACAATACTGATGCAATGTAATCAAATTTTAAAGCCATTCGGAATCCCCCTTCAGAGAAAATAGAGGAAGGAGAAAGTTAACTCCTTCCCACCTGTTTACTTTTCCATTCCTAATGCTGTTAATAATTGCTGAACTTGGTCTTCTTGCTCTTCTAAAAACTTACTGAATTCAGAACTGTTTTTATACTCCAATTCCCAGCCTTGCGTCTCTACTTCTTTTTTCCACTCAGGAGAGTTAACGAGCTTATCAATGGCTTGTTCCCAATAGGTTTTGGCTTCTTTAGACATTTTTTCCGGTCCAAAAACCCCGCGCCAAATTGTAAACTCTGCATCAACACCCTGTTCTTTGGCAGTTGGGACGTCTTTAAAATCACCTGCTAAACGCTCATCTGAGGTAATCGCCAACACGCGCACCTTACCCGCCTTTAAAAATTCTTTTACACTAGAGGCATCGGTACCAATGACATCTGCATTACCGCCAAGCAGGGCAGTAATCGCTTCACCGCCTCCATCATAGGAAACGTATTTAACCTTTGTTGGATCCACCCCATATTTGTAAGCAGGGAGAATGGAAATTAAATGGTCCATTGAGCCTGGTGCAGATCCACCTGCAAATGTTAGTTTACTAGGATCTTTTTTTACCTCTTCTAGCACTGATTTTAAGTCTGTATATTTGGAATCCGCTTTGACAACAATGGCACCGAAATCTTTTGTCAGCTGTGCCAATGGTGTTGTATTTTTATAGCCATAAGGACTATTTCCTTCTTTTTTCAGATTGTTAATAACAATCGGTGGTGAATTAACAAACAGCATGTCATTATTTTCAACTTGTTGGGTAGCGTATTCCGCCATAAAAACAGCACCACCGCCACCAGGCTTGTTCTCTACCGTTAAAGGCTGTTCGACCAGCTTCGTTTCACCCAGTACCTTTGTAAACGCTCGAGCGGTTAAATCCCAGCCGCCCCCTGCCCCTGATGGCGCCACAATTGTAATCGCTTTCGTAGGATAGCCAGTACTTTCTTCCTTTTTACCTGTGCTTGCTGTTTCTTTACTGCTGCTGCAAGCACCTAAGCTGAGTGCTAATGCACCTGCACACATTACTGCCGAGATTTTTTTGATAGAAAACATTTCAATTCCCCCTTGTAAACGTTTTCTTAATTTTACAAAATTTTTGAATATTTTATAGATTATACATTTAAACAGCATTAAAAACTTAATAATCATTTTGTCCATTTTGTTCACGAAGGAACAGAAACGATGTTTAAGTGGGTTCTGTTCGTAATAATGGTCAATATATAAAAAAATCAGAGACTAATTAATCTCTGATTTTTCAATGTCTATTTAAATCAAACCATATTTTTTAAAACTGTTATAAATACCATTATTGTCGTGTGTATCGGTAATATCGTCAGCTGCTTTCTTAACTTCTTCTTTCGCATTTCCCATGGCAATACCATGCTGAACAAATTCAAGCATTTCTAAATCGTTCAAACCATCTCCGTATGCAAAGGTATCTTCGTTATCTATTTTTAAATGCTGAAGCAGCTTTGTAATGGCTGTTGCCTTATGAATACCAGGAACTGATAATTCTCCACTATTCTTTCCAAATAGTGGTACGGTGCTGGGAATAACGTTGAATTTTGATTCAAATTCTCCTCTAATAATCTCAATGGGTAAATCTGACCCTAAAAATGAGATTTTATTAATATCATCTCGAACCAAATCCTCATCATCAATTAAACAGTCATGAAAAGGCTGTAATCCCTTTTCAACTTCTTCTCTGGCTTCAGGTTTATCAATTAGTAATTTCTCTATTATCGTATTGATATGTTGTTTACAGTTTTTACTGGCATATAAGCCCCCATTTGACTCTAAGTAAAAGTCAATTTCGTGTTTGTTAAAAAAATCAACGAGATGGGAAACGTCCCCTTTTTTCACACGTTCATGTAATAATATCTCTTGTCCTACCTCAATGTAGCCTCCAGCTGCACCAATAATACCATCAAATCCAACTTCTAATATTTCTGGAAATAGTTCAGCTTTAGAACGCCCTGTGCATAGAAAGACAAGATGTCCTTTGGCCCTAGCCTTACGTATTGCAATTTTAGCTGATTCTGGTATCACACCATTATCATTCACCAGCGTTCCATCAACATCCATAAAAATAACCTTTTTCATATTACACCTTCTTACCTTTAGTTTACTAAAAAAGCCTGTCTAGTCTTCATTCTCATTTAGAGCTGTATCTTTACAAATTTACGTTTACCAACCTGAACAATTAAGTCATTAACGATAGTAAGCTCCATTTTAGTATCTTCAATCGTATTTCCATTTATTTTTACGCCTCTATTTTCTATCATTCTTCTAGCTTCACTCTTAGAGCTAAACAATTCCAAATCAACCAGTAGGTCGATAATTGAAATTAATAAATCTCCTTGCCACTCCCTTACTGGGATTTCTTCAGGAATTGACCCCTGTTGGAATACCGAAATAAAGTGCTGTTCAGCCTTTTCCGCTTCTTCAGGTCCGTGGTACATTCTAACGATTGTCTTCCCCAGCAGCATTTTCGCATTTCTTGGATGTAATATATCCGAATGAATTTGCTCTTTAATGTTCTGAATTTGTTCAGGTGTAAAATCTGTAATCAATTGGAAGTATTTATTCATTAACTCATCAGGTATAGACATTGCTTTTCCGTACATTTCTTGTGGACTTTCATCTATACCAATGTAGTTTTTCTTTGATTTAGACATTTTCTCAACACCATCAAGCCCCTCTAATAAAGGCATTAACAAGGCGACTTGCTTCTCTTTTCCAAACTTTTCTTGAAAATGCCTACCCATTAAAATATTGAAATGCTGGTCCGTTCCACCTAGTTCTATATCGCATTCTAATACCACAGAATCATAACCCTGCATTAAAGGGTAGAAGAATTCATGCAGGGAAATAGGCTTCCCTAAAGCAACTCTTTCTTCAAAGTCATCCCTTTCTAAAAGCCTAGCTACAGTGATTTTTCCGGCAAGTTGAATGACATCTTCAAAATTTAATTTGGACAACCAACTAGAGTTATAGTGTAATTCGACCTTTGCCATATCAATCACCTTGGCAAATTGTTCGAAGTAGGTTTTAGCATTATGTTTGACTTCCTCATCAGTTAATTGTTTTCTAGCTATGGATTTTCCAGTCGGATCCCCAATTTTCCCAGTAAAGTCACCAATAATGAGTTGGATGATATGTCCATTTTCTTGAAATTGCCTCATTTTGTTAAGTACCACTGTATGTCCAAGGTGAACATCCGGAGCAGAAGGATCTAAGCCTAACTTTATTTTTAACGGTTTTTTCTCTAAAATTGACCTGGCAATTTTATTTTCTAATTCTTCAGTTGGAATAATTTCCTGGACACCTTGGCTGTAAATAGCCATTTGTCTCTTTACCTCGGTTCTTTGCATTTCGTTCAATAGTTCTAAAAAATTGGTCATGTTCGTTTCCTCCTAAAATAAATATAAAAAAACCACATCCCATAAAAAGGGACGTGGTTTTAACTCTTACACGCGGTACCACCCTAATTGAAGGACACAATCCTTCCACTCAACGATTAACGGCTCGTCCGTTCTTTGCTACTTATTTTCACAAAGAAAGCTCAAGGAATGTAATTCATCGTTATCTTTGTATCGATTTTCACCAACCATCGACTCTCTGTTAACAGGGAGATAACTACTACTGGGTTTCCTGTCCTAGCTTTTCCTATATTTTAGTGTGATTTTTTAAAACTGATTTTCCCGAATTACTTTTCTAAGTAGTACTGTCATCCGTTTTTGTTCATCTACTGACAAACCAGATACAATCTCGACCTCGTTTTTGTGGAAAAGTGGATATAGTTTCTCCATCACTTGCTTTCCCTTTTCTGTTAGAAAAACGTAGGTCATTCTTCTATCCCTGGGGTCACTTTTTCTGAAACAAAGCTCTTTTCTCTCAAGTGTTTTGGTTATATTGCTTATTGTTGCTTTTGAGACCCCTGCTGAGTGTGCTAGCTTTTTTGTTTCGATTGACTCCCATATCCATAAATCATAAAGCATGGAGAATGCTGTCCATGATAATCCATATTGAGATAAAACTTCCTGTTCCATTTTGTTTCTTAATCCTTGTGCGACTCGATAAATATTCGTAACGACAGCAATTGCATCAAGATTTAACGAATGTATAGGGATTTTAGTTAAGCTGTTGATAGTATCTATTTCTTCAGGAAGCAGTTGTCCATCCTCATTAAATGAATGAATGTTGAATCACCTCTTTTAATTTTCATAATCGTTAGCTATGAAACGATATTATCAAAAAAAATATAAGAATGCAATATTTATCATTAGTTAAAAATATCCAAATTAATAATAATATTCAGGCCTTAGGAATTTTCCTAAGAGCCTGTTAAGCAGTTTACCCCTGAAGGTGTTGACCAGGTAATGGATAGGGATTATTTAAGATAGTAATATCATTTTACCATAATCTTGCATAAACCGAATTTGGTTAAAGTGATACTTAACAAAGCTACTTCACTACATTTTTCGGTTGAAGCGGGTTGTTTTCTATAATGGTTTCCACTTCTTCATAGCCCTCTAGAAATGCAAAGTTATATCTAGCTGGAAGTGCAAAAACATATTCAGTATTTTGTCCTAGCAAGGTTGGACCAATCGGTGCTGCACCAATATGAAATTCCCCATTTTGAAGTGATGACCATTGTTTAAGAGTGAAAATCATAATAGGAATATCTTGTCTCGGTTTTTCTTCCGTCCAATCAGGGTGTCTTATTAAAAGAATTTGCCCATTTTCTATCTGTTGTTGATCAGTAGAAATTCCTTCCCAAGAATCCGAAACAATCTGATAGCCTTCCCAACTTACGGGTAACGTAAAGCTAAATCCATATTCTGCATTTTCATACAGGTTTTCTTCATGTTTATTTTGATCTATATCCTCTTTATCCTTGTTTTTATCTACAGTAGGTTCTCCTTTACCTGGTTGCCCTTGTTGATTTGAATCAAGACCTATTATTGGAATCGTAAGAATGGAGATTAACACGAAAGCAGCAATACTTGCTAAACCTACTGAAATCTTTTTCATTATTGCAGCTCTCTTTTTCTTCTTGTCATATACCCTTGCAATTTGTAATAGATTTTCATGGATGTTATCTTGAGTCTCTTTCGTAAACTTTTTATCATAATCAGGTTCAGGTAATGCTCGAATTTTCTTCTCCAATTCATAAAATTTCTCATTATCTTTCATAGAGAAATTCCTCCTAAATTTTTTTGAAGTGTCTTTAACGCACGATGATAGGTAGTTCTAACCTTATTTTCATTCCAATTTAATATGGATGCGGTTTCTGATACAGAAAATTCTTTAATCCCTCGAAGGATGATGACATCTCGATAATTGACTTTTAAGGATTGGATTGCTTGATAAAGCACCTTGTTATTTTCATTTAGTTGGAGAACTTTCTCAGGTGTTTCCTTATCTGTTTGCTCATCCCAGAACCAAATCTTTTGCATCATCCCTAAACGCTTCCTTTTTCTCATTTCATCTATCGCCAAATGGCGTGCAATCGAAAAAAGCCAGGTTTTAGGACTTGATTTTTTCTGATAAGTATCAAAGCCTTTAATGGCTCGGATAAAAACTTCCTGCACCAGATCTTCTACATCACTTGACCCAATGTAATAAACTAAGAAATGGTATATATCTTTGTTGTACAAGGAAAACCACTCCGAAATCTTGTCACTAATCATCAGCTGGTCAACTCCATTTTTCCTCCAAATTTTTATACTCATAAATTAGTCGAATCAGTGCAGCATTTATGTCACCTAAAACAAATAAAATTTAAAATTTATTCTTTAGTAGGTTAACGACGCAAAATTAGCAGCGTATTGTATTGAGAAAAGGTCATTGGGACAAAACTAGAAGCGGAGAGAATGCCAACGAGAAGAAAAATTAAAGAAAAAGCTAATATCTTATCATGTTGAACGGTTGATTCAGGAAGGTAAAATCTTGTAACAGGAGGAAAATCTATGACCAAGGAAGAGGTTGTCAAACTCTTAGTAATGATTGAATCGGTTTACTCCAATTGCATATTTAAAGACGAAACTGTTCAGCAATGGTTTCATTTTTGTTCTGAAATGGATTATGAAAAGGTATTATCGAACCTGAAAAACCACATTCGGAAAAGTCCCTTTCCTCCTGCCATTGGTGATATTGCTGTATTCCACTTTGAAGAAAATCATGTTCCTGCCACGTTACAGGAATGGATAAAGAAGGGTCGGGAAAGAATTGAATGCGACACTAAATCAAACAAACGAGGACCGCAACCTGCCTGGCTAGCCGAATATTCATTAAGAAATTCTGTTTGAAGCGGATGTTTCCTTTAAAATAAAATAGGGAAGGCGACTAGCCTTCCCTACTCTATTATTCACCAAGTATATTTTTTAATAATACTTGGTGGCGTCGTACTTGTTCTACACTATCCACTTCCATGAAATCTTGGATATGGCGATTCCCTTCGTATTCACTATCAATATATCCTTCATACCCTCCTTCGATTAAGACCTCGATAATATCTTTATACGGAATACTCGGTTCTTGATAGCTTTCATTTATTTCATAGAATTTACCATGAACATGCATGATGTAAGGCATATAATCTTTTAATATTTTCGGATCGGTATAAACAAAATGAGTGGCTAATTCTGCATACTTTATATCAATCTCATTTGCATTATTCATTTTCTTTACAGCCTCATAGGTTTCATTTTTGTTTACACCATCAGCATAGTTATCACTAACAAATTTAAGAATTTCCGGTGTTCCCCCGTCACGCACATATCGCTGCTCCATAACAGGCGCCATTCGTTTTACAAAAATCCCAAGATCCGGCATAATTCCAAACCATTTCGTGCCACTTTTTATAATGTACTCCAATCTTTCTTCAAACCAAGGAGTCCCAAATGTAAATGGAGCATGCACTTCCAATGCAATTTTCACTCCGTACTCCTCAGCATATGGAAGACTTTTTTCAATGACTTCCAAAGGCGTAGATACTAATGTACGCAACACTTTAAAGCCTAGTTTATTGGCAATTTTTAAATCTCGAACCATCATATCCACAGATTCATCTAAAGTTAATAGGCGATTAGGAAATAACTTTGTATCTAAAAAGGCGTCATATGCAATAGGTTCTGTTCCGTACTTATCCATCCACCCAAACCATTGATCCACAAATTCATCAGTAATTTTAGGGAATCCTTTAATCATTTGTTCTGGTAACAATTCAATGCCTGTGGCACCTGTTTTTGCTACTTCAGCAATACACTCTTCCAAAGATAACTTTCTTGTAAAAAATTCTTCTTGAAAACTATATAGTGAAACACCGCGTTTAATAGTATGTTGTTTATTCATCTGATTTGCCCTCCATTCCTAAACTAAAACGTTATCATTCTCAAGTGTAATATCTTTGGTATCTACCCCGATATTCGGCCACGGTAAGTATGAAATTCTTAGATTTACTACAGCGTGCACTTTATGTATTCCTTCTGCTAAGCCACCCTGTTTTTTTACAAACAAGATTGCCTTTTCGCCAAATTCCCAGCGATTATTGATTACGGTTGATAATTCGTTATAAGGAAAACTGCCTGTTTCCACAGAAAAGACCATATCATCATGAGAAAAAGAGACCCCATCTACCAATAAATCAATGCTATTGATCAAGGATAGTGCAATCCCCCTATAGTATGGAACCCTTAATTTCACTTCGAATCCAACGACATCTCCGTCTTTTACCACATTCCTAAATCCATCTTCGCATACCATGTATTGTTCAAACACGGAAATCACTCCCCTAATTTTTGTATACGTTTTCTGTAACCACACTATTAATATATCAATTTATTTTCGAAAATCAATGAATATTTTCACTATTATTTTCATATTTTTCATGAAAACGGACCTAACTAGCTATTCCAAATTAGGTCCTCAAATCTTGTATTCTATTTTTCTTTCGACCACTTATCAAGTTGTTTTTGTTTTTCCTCAATGATCTTTTCAATTCCGGCAGCTTTTAGTTTTTCTTGAAATTTCGGCAATTCCGTTTCCGGATCAACCATACCATTTTCTAAGCTGCCCTTAAACTGGTTCATAACGTTTGATACTGCCGCAACTTCAGTTTTAACCGGAGAGGAGTCGAATAAGAATCCAAGAGCATTGGATGCTTTTGCATTTTTATTAAACGAATCCATTTCCTTCCAAAGCTCCGGAGAGTCTCCATTCCAAATATGCGATAAAAATTGGTTACCGAATTGGAAACCTGAATTTAACGCGTACCCAGTTGTGGTCGCATCAAGACCTTCAGGGTAATCAATCACACCGGAATCTGTTTTCACATAATGTTTTCCTTCAATGCCCCAGTCAATCAAATTGACTAGATCTTGATCAGAGTATAACAGGTTAAGTAATTCAACTGATTTCTGAGGATTTTCTGCAAACTGTGGGACAGCCCACATAAAACCAGTTACTTTTTGCGTGTTGGTTGAAATTGGAGTTAATGGTACACTAACAACTTCAGCACCAACATTTTTTGTTACTTGTCCTTCAATACCCGGTTTTGAACTTGCAATGAATGCGAAAATTTTATTTGCCTTCATTAACGATTCGGCAGATTCTTTATTTGTTGCTGCACCTGGTAAAATATAGCCTGCTTTGTACCACTTTCTAGCAGTTTTTAACAAATCCGAATACTCATCAGATTCGTAATAATTGCTAACCTCTAATTTAGATGAATCAAGGAGAACACCAAAATTATCACCTAGCGGATCACCTTCTGGAAGATAGACTCCATCAACAACTGTTGCAGCCCCTACTTGACCCGGCATTAATGGAGAAACATTAGGTTCATTCTCCTTAATTGTCTTTAAAACAGCTTCTACGTCATCAAGAGATTTGATTTTAGTAATATCGATTTTATATTTATCTACTAAATCTTTTTTCATAATTAAACTGCGATCTCCAGCCAAATCTCTTACTGTTGGAATACCATACGTTTTACCGTCAATTTTGCTGGCACCGATAAATTGTGAGCCAAGAGCAGTAGAAATACCTTCTCCATGTTTTTCAATCAATTCGTCTAAAGGTAGAAGTTGTCCCCTCACAGACTGTCCAGAATAATCAAGAAATCCCGGAATGTTTCCAGTTATAAGTAAATCTAGCTTTTCCTTACTTGATAACATTAAATTCGTTTGTTGTGTGTACTGGCTAGCATTAATCGGTAATAATTTAACAGTTGCGTTAATTTTTTCTTTGGTCAGTTTATTAATTTCATTTTGTACTAATTCTAAGTCTTTTGGCGGCGGTCCAAATGCTAAAAAGGCCATGGTTAATTCAACTGTTTTACCATCTTTATTATCGCTTTGTGATTCATTTTTTTCATCTGAGTTCGTGGTGGTATTACTACATGCAGCAAGAAGAATGAAGATAGAAATAACGATAGACAATAGTGTGTAATTCTTTTTCATTTTTTTCCCCCAAAAATAATATTTTTCATTTTTCACCACAAATTACAGTAAAAAGACGGATAAATTTCCTCACCTCCTTGGTTTTCATAAGATGAAAGCGCTTTATGATACTTTCTATTAAAAATATAGCACTTAATTTTCAGAAAAACAATATAGTATTTTCATATTTTTTCTTTTTATTACATAAATATTCAGAAAAATATTTATCTAAATATAAAAAAACCTGGGTGAACTAATTCCCCAGGTTTAGTGGCTATATCATTTCGATACTGTTGATCCACGTTTAATCAGTTTATGTTCAATTAAAACCCTTCTGCCAGTAGAAATTTCGCCTCTGATAATACTTTCAAGCATACGCATTGATTCATATCCAATCTCATAAAAAGGCTGATCCACAGTGGTTAACTTCGGATTAGTCATCTCGGAAATTTCCTGATTATCAAATCCACAAACTGCAATATCCTCTGGAATTCGATACCCCGCCTCTTTAAACGTGTTTATACATGCTACAGCCAAATTATCAGTTACACAGAAAACCCCATCAAATGGAATTTCTTGTTCCAATAGTTCTCCTGCTGATTGGGCACCGCTTTCATAGGTATAGTCACCAAACTTTGCTAAGTCTGGATTAAATGAGATACCATTGTCTTCCAATGCTCTTCGATAACCTATATATCGATCTTTGGAAAAGTTTGGTGAAATAAGTCCCTCTCTGTCATCTATTCCAAGCCCAATAAACGCAATATTTCTTTTACCAGTCTCAATTAAATGTGAAACTGCATGATTAGTGGCATTTTCATCATCAACTGTAACGGCGTAAGCATTTGGGATAGAAGCATACTGACTGCATTGAACAACTGGTACTTTGTCACTCATATCTTGAAGTTCTTGTTCATCTAGTAACATATTTAAGATAATTATTCCGCCTAATTGTTCCTTTGGCAAAAAACTCCAGGGTTGTGAAGTTTTCGTTTGACTCGCATGATAACTAATCATGATTTCATAACCATGTTGTTCACCAAAATCCTGTATTCCAGCAATAACTTCATGAATAATCGCTGCTGCAACCACAACAATTACTTTTTTATCACCATTTTTTTCACTTCGAACGGTAGTTTTAGGTACATATCCAAGCTCGTTAATCGCTTTTAAGACTTTATCTCTTTTCTCTTTTGTCACCATATAATTACTATTTAATACACGAGAAACCGTCGCAACTGATACTCCTGCTTTTTTTGCAACATCTACAACTGTTACCATTATATCACCTGTTTTTCTGTAAATAACTCTGCTTTTTTCAATGATTATTGATTTAATAGTACCACAACAATTAGAAGTTAAAAAGAACAGATTTCGTGCCTTTATTTTAACAAAAGAGGGCCATTTTTAATAAAACGGCCCTCCACGGTAAAATAAGAAATGATCATCCTTTAACAGAACCCAACGCAATTCCTTTTACCAAGTATTTTTGAAAGAAAGGATAGGCGATGAGTATTGGTAAGAAACCAATTACCGCAATGGCCATTCGTACTGCTGTGGTAGGAATTTGTGCAGCAGCTGCACTTGTATTTGTTCCTAGATTACTACTAGCTAAAAATTGAATGTCCGAAAGCATCCTGTTTAAGATGTTCTGAATACTGAATAAGGTTGGCTCTGTGACGTAGATAAGTCCATTAAACCAATCATTCCAATAAAAAATCGTTTGAAGCAGGCCAATTGTAGCGAGGATTGGCAATGAAAGTGGCAGGACGATTGAAAAAAAGGTCCTAAATTCACCTGCACCATCCATCCGGGCTGATTCAATGACTGGTTCCGGTATTGAAGTAATAAAGAAGGTTCTCATAAGTAACACGTTGAACCCGTTCATGAGTAAACCTGGCACGATTAATGCCCAGATTGTATTTTTTATATCAAATACTTGCGTATAAACGAGATAAGTTGGAACGAGCCCTCCGTTAAACAATAATGTAAAGAAAACGATGAAAGCAAACACATTTCTGTAAGGTAAATCCCGGCGAGAAAGTCCATATGCCAATAGCGCCGTCATCGCTAAGCTTACAATTGTGCCAAATACCGTAACGAAAATAGTGATTCCATATGCACGTAAAATGCTTGCTGAATTCGTTAGCAGGTACTCATAAGCAGCAAAACTGAACTCCTTCGGAAGAAAGGAATATCCTTCCTTTAAGATAGACGCTTCACTTGAAAAGGAAGAAGACAAAAGTATAATAAGCGGAATTATGCTGCCCACCGACAAGATGATTAAGAAGAAATGGGAAACCCCTTGTGTTATTCGATCTGTTCTATACATTCTACTCCACCTCCAATTTAAAATAATGCATTTTCTTTACTTTTTCTGCGCACTAGATAGTTTGATAGCAACACAAGAACAAATCCGACAATGGATTGATACAACCCAGCTGCTGCTGACATTCCAATATCTCCAAGCTGCATTAACCCTCGGTAAACATATGTATCTATAACGTTTGTTGTGTCATAAATGGCTCCTGAATTCATTGGAACTTGATAAAATAATCCGAAATCAGAGTAGAAAATCCGTCCTATTGCCAATAATGTCATCATTATAATAACTGGCATAATCGAAGGAAGCGTTATATGAATGATTTGGTGCCATTTATTTGCTCCATCTAGTGTAGCAGCTTCATAATACTCTTGATCAATTCCAATGATAGCGGCCAAGTAAATGACACACAAGAACCCAATACCCTTCCACATATTAGTAAAGGTTAATATATACGGCCAATACTTTGCTTCTGAATACCACGAAACACTGTCTAGACCAAGCATCGGTAAGATTGTATTGTTCAGATAACCTGCATCTTCACTAAGGAAAGCAAATCCCAAATAACTAACAATAACCATTGAGATTAGGAATGGCAAAAGAATCACACTTTGATAAAAACTCTTAGCCAGTTTATTTTTAACTTCGTTTAACATAATAGCTACACCGATTGCGAGTACCGTATTTAATATGATAAATCCTCCGTTATAGAGAATTGTATTTCGGGTAATGATAAATGCGTCTCTTGTACTAAACAAATATTCAAAGTTTTTAAATCCAATCCAATCACTAGCTAAGATCCCTTTTGCATAGTTAATATCTTTAAATGCAATGATAAGTCCAAACATTGGCAAATAATTGTTGACTAGCAAATAAATCAAACCAGGAAGCATCATGATTAAAAGTGGTAAAGCCCTTTTAAATTTAATTAGTCTGGTATTTACCTTTTTGACAGGTATGGTATGGACACCTGATTCCATGTTCTTTACAGTAACTTCTGACAAAGCTATTCCCCCTTATCCTATTTAAATTGTAAACATTTTCTGTAATTCAATATAAATATACTTGATTGTTTTCAGAAACTCAATATTAATTTTCAGTAATTTTCACTTTATTTTCATAGAGATATTTTGTATACTTATAGAAAAGTAATAGTTAGTTACTGAAGCTATGATTTTTACCTATAAGCTTATTTAAAAAAAAGAGATTAAAAATCATAGTTGGATTTTTAATCTCCATATTTAATAATTATTTTTGCATTTTAGCCCATTCATCCAATTGTTTTTGTTTTTCAGCAACAATCTTATCAATACCAGCAGCCTTTAATTCTTTAATAAATTTTGGTAATTCCGTTTCGGGATCTAACACACCGTTCTCCAAGCCGATTGTATATTTATTTACGACATTGGTAACCGCTGTAACTTCTGTTTTAACTGCTGAACTATCAAAATTAAAACCTAGTGCCTTAGATTTAATCGCACTCTTGTTAAATTTATCAGTTTGATTCCAAAGGGTTGGGTCATTACCCTCAAATATATAAGAGAGGAAGGAATTGCCCATAGCGAAATTCATATTTAAATTGTAACCATTGTTTGTTGCATCCACGCCTTCCGGATACTTAACTAAGGTTTCTGATACTTTTTCATAATGCTTTCCTTCAATACCCCAACTTAACAAATTGACTATTTCTTTGTCTTGATACATTAAGTTAAGAAATTTCATCGCGTCTTCTGGAATCTTAGAACTTTGAGGAATTCCCCACATCATCGTTGTTACACCAAATGTTGTCGACACTGGTTCTCCAAGTGATGCAGAAACCATAGGCATTTGCGTATTCTTAGATTCTTGTGAATCTATCCCAGGTTTTAACGGACTTAAATAACTAAAACCTACATTTGACTTTACTAAGTTTCCGCCCGTTTCCGTATTTGTTCCTGGATTTTTCATAAGAAGTCCTTCGTTCTGCCATTTCCTCATTTTCTTAACATACTCTGCATATTCGTCTGTTTCAAACAAGTTAACTACTTTCAGATTATTATCATAATTTGGTAGTACACCCAAACCATCACCTAGACGATCGAACCAGTTATAGATCATTGTTGGCTGCTGTCCTGGATTAGAAGGAACAAGTGGAGTCAAATCTTTCTCGTTTTCCTTTATCGTTTTCAATACTGTCTCTACATCATCTAACGTTTTTACCTTACTAACATCAATGTTATATTTTTCTACTAAATCTTTGCGCATTAAAATTCCACTGGCTGAAGCCATATCACGTAGTGTTGGGACCGCATACAACTTTCCTCCGACCTTCGATGCATTCAGATAATCTTTATCCATTACCTTTTTAATATCTGGGCCATATTTGTCTACCAGATCATCCAGAGGGAGTAATTGTCCTTTTGATGCTTGGGATGTGTAGCCAAAAAAGGAAGCAACCAGCATTAAGTCTACTTTTTCATTGCTCGATAACATCAAATTCGTTTGTTGAACATAAGCACCAATATTAATGGGTGACAATTTAATTTTTACATTAATCTTTTCTTTGGTAATCTTGTTAATTTCTTCTTCTACTATTTTTAAATCTTTCGGAACGGATGCTGAAAATAATACAACATTAACCTCTGATGTACCTTTATCAGATCCTGAGCTTTCTTTCGATGAGGTTTCCTGTTTCGGACTACACGCTGTAATCAACAGTAAAAAAACTACTAAAATAATACTAATTAATTTTCTCATTCATTTACCCCCTATTTTTATTCAGCAATAACCCGCCTTTTAGAAAGATTCCTTCATTATTAGAATTCATCTTTATGAAAGCGGTTTATTATTGACTATTATAGAGAGGAATTTACTAGAAAACGTTCAGTATTTTAATATAAATGATATCAATTTTTATTATTATTCAGAAAATAACAAATATTCATTCAAATAATTCAAATCATCTTCTTCTTGATATTGATACCCTTCTACTCCTTTTTTCTTTTGTCGTATACTGATAGCTTTATACGATTGCTTTTTTCGATATTGATAGGGAGTTGAGTGGAAGGTTTCTTTAAACAGTTTATGAAAGGTATTTAGGTTAGAA
Source organism: Neobacillus canaveralius (assembly GCF_047237705.1). NCBI lineage: Bacteria > Bacillati > Bacillota > Bacilli > Caryophanales > Bacillaceae > Neobacillus > Neobacillus canaveralius. The sequence goes on from NZ_JBDFLL010000001.1 coordinate 4,027,198, forward strand.
AAGCCAGACTCCATTGCAATTTGAATAATGGGCCAATCTGATTCCAGCATCGTTCGGACAGCATGTTCCAGGCGAATACCATTTAAATATTTTAAAAAGGATTGTCCCATATGTTGTTGAAAATACTTGGATAAGTAAGGGACCGTTAGTTGTTCATTTTCTGCTATCTCATTTAATGTTAGTGGGTGCATAAAATTCTGTTGAATATAGCTTGTTATCCTAGTAAGTCTTTCTATATCTTTCTTGCTGTTTCTGTATAATTGAAGATTATTTTTCACTCTAAAATTGCAAAGAAGTTTGTAAACTATATCTAACAATAGGGAATGTATTTTAACTTCATCCCCTTCCTCTTTGTTTCTTGAGATTAGCATTAAACGTGCCATTAACGATCGTATCTCACTAAATCTGTCTTGTTCCACATATTGAAAGGATTGGCAGTAGAACGTTTCATTTTCAATGTTTTTGTACCATTTTTTGATATATGAGACAGGGATTTGAAGGACTATTAGTTTATTATCCTCACTCGATTCTACTCCGTGAACTTCATTACTATTTATTAGCAGCAAGTCATCTTCTTGTAAAAAATACTCATCTCTGCCGACAAATACATGAATCCTTCCTTTCAGAACAAACAGGAATTCAATCCGGTCATGCCAGTGCATCGCTACATATTTTACACTCGTCATCAACATAAACATCGGTATTTCTTCATTCACTACTACACTTTCATATGGATATTTCATAAAACCTCCTGAACAAATGAATAAGGTAATAGATTTGAAAAAATTCAAAAAAACCGCAAAAGTTTTTCTATAACTTTGCGGTTAACCAATCCTACAAAAAAATGTAATATCCTTTAAAGTCCCTGAACATATTTCTCCATGACTTTTAAATCGTTTGCAATACTTGTGAATTTATCCCCCAGCTGTCCTTCGTTTTCTACGATTGCATATCGAACGTATCCTAATTGATGTAGTTTTTGATACGTCTCTTGGAAATTGACGATACCAGTCCCTAGATTAACAAAATCATTTGGTTTAACAATCTCTGTGTAAATTTTCATCGTATCTAGGTCAGTTTCTTGCGGTGAAGATGGAAAAATAGTAACAGGATTTACATGCTGTCCTAAATCCTTTTGGTGGATCATATCACAGCGACTGCCCAGTTTTTCTAGTAATATCAAGGGATCATATCCACCCCTCATCACCCATACCAGGTCCAATTCAAATTTAACGAGTGCTGGATCTGTATTTTCTGCAAGTAGTTCAAATAATGATGTTTCTCCCACTCTCCTAAACTCATGAGCATGGTTATGATAATAAAAGCTTAAACCCGCTTCTTTGCATTTCTTCCCTATTTGGTTAAGATGTTCTGCTGTTTGCAATGTGTCTTCACGGCCTGAAATAAACGCCATGGGGAAAACAATCGACTGACATCCAAGTGCTGCATTTTCTTCAACAATCCGATCCCAATCAGCATCCATTATTGCGCTTCCTGGAGCAACACCTTCATGTGCTGAAAATGCATTCAACCCTAAGTCCTTCAACTTCTGTTTAATAACCGGAAGGGAAAAAGCATCAGTATATCGCTCTCCCGTGGAAAAATTCACCGTTAGCAATTCAAGATTCTTATATCCCATTTCTGCAACATGCTCCAAGGTACCAAAGTAATCTTCGTTAAGTTCCTTAAATACTGAGAATAAATTTAATCCAATTTCCATTGTCATATCATTTTCTCCTTCACTTGTTTATTTTTGACCGCTTAAAATCGAAACAAAATCAGAATTTTGTCTAGCCTTTTGATTCCATGCCACACACATGACAATACTGCCTAACAAAATAACGGCACCAAATATAAATGGAACATTAAATGATATATCAAATAAGATTCCCGCTAAAGAGGGTCCGATAATATTACCTAAACTGCTATAAGCATTGTTCATACCTGCAGCAAAGCCTTGCTCACTTCCTGCCAATTTCGATAGCAACGTATTAATTGCCGGGCGGAGAATCGATGTAAATAAAATAAACAAGATATTCATCGTCAACATAAATAAAAAATTACCAGATAGTAACATGACAACCATCGTTAGAGCAGATAGAAAGAAACAAACATTAATAACTCTAATCTCATCAAATCGTTGAAGAAGTTTGTCTACTAAAAGCGCCTGAATGATAACCCCGACCAAAGCTGCAATCGTCATAATGATGGAAATATCTTTAGGGGTATACTCATACTTCTCACTAACATAGAATCCAAAGATCGTTTCAAAGTTTGCCAAGCCAAACGTCATGGTGAAAATTAGCAGCAAAAGTACAAAGTAAGAAACTTTAAAAGACCTTTTAATGTCGTGAATCATTCCATTTTGTTCCAACGTTGAATTTTTAAACTCATGTTGTTGTGCCTTTGACAATGACTCAGGTAAAAATAATAGAGAGACAATCATTGCGATAATTGCAGCAAGTGCTGAAGCATAAAACGGTACACGTATACCGAACTCTGCAAGAAATCCACCAATTCCTGGACCAATAACAAAACCTAGCGAAATGGAAGCACCCAGTAACCCCATCCCTTTCCCGCGATTTTCTAATGTGGTAACATCGGCCACATATGCCATCGTAGCGGGTATAAGCAAGCCAACACCGATTCCCCCAATGAAGCGTGATAGATAGAGGATCCAGAGGTCGGTACCGACACTAAACATAAATTGAGATATCGCAATGATTGATAACCCAATTATCGTAATGATTTTACGACCATGTTGATCTGAAAGCTTCCCACCCAGAGGTGAAAAAAGAAACTGAGTTAGTCCTGTTGCGGCTACAAGGTACCCCATATCTTTACCGCTGGCACCAATCTCAAGAATAAACTTTGGAAGAACTGGAATCGCAAGCCCAACCCCTACTAATGCAATAAATGTGTTTATCATGAGAATTAGTAGCGGCATATTCCTTTTTACTTTTAAAAAATTAAATCTTTGCATTCCCTTTCTCCTGTTCTAAAAATTAAAACGATACTTATTTAATTTTACCTGCCATTACACTAATTTCATTTCTCTTATTTAATCTCTTAATGGTACAATTCTTATCCTTGTTTTTCGGGAACTTCTTTAAAAAATAGAGAGATTAAAAATCTAATTATGATTTTTAATCTCTCTAGCAACGATCACTTATTGTTCTGTTCCGTTATAGTCAAACCAATCAAATTCTGCATTGTTAGTACTCTTTTGTTCGTTCGAACTTGCAAACATGCCAAGCATTGTTCCCACCATACCGCCAACAATTTCGGGATTTATTTTTCTCGCGTCTGCGTTCTCGTATAGTAAGGTGAGGCTCTCGTCCACTTTGCCATAATAAAAGCTATAATCTTGTCCTTCTGCAATAATGCTCAGAATGATATCTCCACCATCGACTACAGTTTTGGCTAGCTCTGTTTCAGTGGTAACACCTTTAAAGTGCGGTTGGTGCGGGTATCCAGTTAGCTCACTGGTACACTGGGTCAGCCTAAGAATTTGCTGTCCTTTCTCCATCGACCGTTCAAACCGGAATTGATGATTAGATGCCTGCATCACGACAAGTCCTGCTGTCTCATTCTCTGATAATGCATCAAAACGCATACTAACCGAAATTCGAAAGTTTGCATGCTGTTGTCTGCGTCCGATAAAGCTTAAACTCGGAACACCCTTAACCGTTTCGGTTGCAGACAAGTCGATTTTACGTAACTCCGGGCTCATGGAACGCGGCAGCAATTTCAAAGTCAACTTGCTATCTGAGAGCGTATGAAAATCTTCATAAGGTGTGCCGAAGTATACCCAATCCATTCCTAGCATTTCGCCCTCGAAATCATCCCTTACCGCTCTAGGCTTTTGCGCAGTGGCAGGGAGTTCAGGTGCGGGATAGCTCCATTCTACTTTTCCTGTTCCAGGGCTTATTACCGGCCAACCATCCTCCCAAACAACTGGTGCAATAAAGGTTTCCCTTCCAAGGTTTTTATGATAGCCCTCAATAAGGCGAGAGGCTAGCATAACACTATACCATTCTCCACTTTTCAGTTCTACAAAATCCGCATGTCCAACATTGCATATAGGATAATCTCTTCCCAGGTGGCGATGTGTCAAAATTGGATTCCCCGCATAGCCCTCATAATAATCAAAGATATTTCTGCTGCGAGCAATTGTAACTGCATGGAAGTGTTCCGTACCTCCCTCTGCAATCATCAAGTAGTAATACCCATCCTTCTTGTAAAGATGTGGAGCTTCAGGTGAAGCACAATTATTTAAGGCCCCACCCCAAATCGTCTTTTTTTCACCGACAAGTTGCATATTGACCAGATCAATTTCACCAATCCAGATTACTTGACTTCCATGTGTTCCTTCTTGACTGACTTCTCCTCTGGTACCGGTGATGTATGCCTTCCCATCGTCGTCAAAAAATAAGGATGCATCGATTCCCGGACAGCCTTCGATCCAGTACGGATCTGACCATGGACCCTTTGGATCAGTAGCAGTCACAATAAAATTCCATTTGTCGCTGACATTTGTCGTAATCATATAAAAGGTACCGTCATGATAACGAAGTGTTGGGGCCATGATTCCCGCTGTCATATGATCAGCCGACGTATGCAGTTGAGACTTTCGGTCGAGTATGTTCCCAATCTGCTCCCAATTTGCCAGGTCCGTACTATGAAAAATCGGAACTCCTGGGAATAGGGAGAAACTTGAGGTAATCATGTAGAAATCATCACCTACCCGACAGATTGAGGGATCAGGATAAAAGCCTGGTAAAATCGGATTTATTAACTGTTTTTTCTCCAAGTAAATCGCCTCTTTATTTGTGAATTTTTGATTTTATATCTATTAATCTACTAGAAAAAGCAGTTAGTCTGAAGTTACATCAAATTCTTTTACATAAGGGTTATTACTGGAATATGGAATCCATCCAATATTTTGGTTCGTGTTGTTAGGATCTCCGTTTTTTATAAAGTTGGTCCATGCCGTTACCATTCTATCCGACAGTTCATAATCAGCTGCAGAATTTGGACGCCAATTTCTCTTTAATGTTCCGAACATATACCACAGTTCTCCGGAATGAAATGCACCACTTTCATCCCCAGGAAGATCTCTTTTAAAATAGTAGAGGTATGTTGGTTTTCTTTCGAGTTCTTCTAATTTTTGACTAAAACCGAGACACCCCAAATAAATAGGTGAATTTTCCCCACCTTCAGAGGTAACCGTTACATCCTCCTTACAGCATCCCAGCATATAAGGAATATCCTTTATTTCTCCTTTTTCGACCAGTTGGTCATATCCTTCTGCCAATACATAACCGTCCACAATCGGTGTAAACAACAAACCTACTTCTCCGGCCAACCTTTTTTGCTTTGAGAACTCACCTGCTAAAAACAATAGTTCTTCTACAGGTTTTTCACGTAATTCTTGCAAACTATTTATTTTTCCGAAATTGATAAAGTCCGCTCCCAATTGTTTTGCATCTTGTAGGCTTTTACCTTGAATTAATGGGTTTTTATAGCCTCCACCACTTTGCATTATTGCTTTCTTAATGATGTTGCCAGTAAGGTGTGAGGAGATTAACGTCTGCACACTAATGGCACCTGCTGACTGCCCGAAAATCGTGATATTTTCAGGGTCGCCCCCAAAAGCTTCAATATTTTCATACACCCATTTTAACGCCATCATTTGGTCCAATATTCCATAAATACCCGATACACCTTTTTCATTTTCCTCGCTCAACCACTCATGAGCAAGGAAACCAAATAATCCTAACCGATAATTAATCGTGACTAAAATGACATCCTGCTTACAAAATGCTTCTCCGTCAAACTCCATTTCCGAGCCGAATCCACCTAAGAAACCACCGCCATGTATCCAAAATGCAACCGGTAATTTTTCAGAAGGATTCTTTGCCGGAGTCCAGATATTCAAATAAAGACCATCTTCACTGCCCTCAGGCATAAACTCTGGGTTTGAATAAAATTCCTTAATATAAAATTGAATTTCTGGCGGCAGTTCACTTTGTATGCATTTGCTTTTAAAGGAATCAGCCTGATAAATGTCGTTCCACGGTTCTACTTCCACTGGTGCACAAAATCGAAGTTCTCCAATTGACGGTTTTGCATAGGGGATACCTTTATAAACGGTAAAACCATTTTCCTCCACACCTGAAATTTTGCCATACTTTGTATGTATGATTTCCATTTGCCTTCACTCCCTTTTACTTGGGATATTGTAATAGTCCATATTCGTGACCGTGGCACCGGTTCCGTTCCCATGCTAGGGCATCAAGAGCACTTTTTGGTGACCGCGGCACCGGTTCCGTTCACCTGCTAGGGCACCAAGAGCACTTTTTGGTGACCGCGGCACCGGTTCCGTTCACCTGCTAGGGCACCAAGAGCACTTTTTGGTGACCGCGGCACCGGTTCCGTTCACCTGCTAGGGCACCAAGAGCACTTTTTGGTGACCGCGGCACCGGTTCCGTTCACCTGCTAGGGCACCAAGAGCCCTAGCAGGTGACTGTGGCACGGTCCTGTAAAAGGTTCAGTCCCTTTCCTCACTCATAACTTAAGAAATAATCAAACCAAAATCAGTGTCCGTTTTTGTGTTCCACCAAGAATCGTATCCACCACCGGAGGAAAATAGGAGCAGCTATACGTGTAGTTGACTTCAATTTCATGACTTCCTGATTCCAAGCCGCCTTCTTTTGCAACAGTTAGAGTGGCAGGTTCTAAAAGACCCCAGTGAACATCTCCGAGTTCCGCCATTTCTGCTTGTGTATAGGTAACACCATTAATTGTCCAGGTAATCTGATCTCCAGAAAATGTTTCGCCATCCACTGTAACCGTAGCAGGGCGCAACTGGGAAAGCCAGAGGCCTCTATAATATAAGGAACGGATATTAACTTGAAAACCTGTGACTTTTCCATTACTTTCTACATTTTTAAATCCTCTCGATTGAATACAAGGTTTTTCTAACATTTCGATTCTCTCCTATTCTCCCAAAATTCTTTTCATCATAACATGGTGTTTCCGAACCTGTTCAACAGCATAACCAGGCACATCTTTCTTTGGTCCTTCATACTCACTTACCATATAACCGTCCCAATTGTGCTCTATCAGTGTGTTAATGATATTTTCGTACGGAATCGTCATCTCTTCGAAATCATCTGACATTTTTACGAATTTTGCATGGCAGCAATATACATAAGGTAACAATGGAATAATATCCTCTACCGGGCTGTGATCACTTTCAGGCATGATAAATTCATTTGGCCCCCATTCACTCGCAGGAATTGTCTGGGTCGTAAAAACACCGAAGTCGATGTTTAGTCCAAAATGTTTCGTTCCAGTCTCTTCAATTAACTCAACATATTCATCCACCATTTTAGATTTTAGAAGAGTAGGAGCATGAATCTCCGGACACATACGTACATTATATTTTTCTGCCATTGGAAGGGCCATTTTAATAATCTCTCTCCAATTTTCTACAGGAGTCAAATCATTGTCTATTACACCTAATTTTGTACGAAGAACAGTAAATCCAAGTCGGTTGGCCAGTTTGAAATCGCGAACCAACATTTCATATGATTCTTCGGGGGTAAGATGTCTTCCCTGATAAAGCCGTGAATCTACCCAATGCCCATACTCAACTGGTACAATATCATATTTCTCAATTAATCTATCCCAATTCTCTAGCCATTCTTCACTAGGATTTGGATAGCTTTCAATATGAGAGTTTGCTAATATTTCTAATCCCCTTGCCCCCATATCATGCATTTCTGCAAACATATCTTCCAAACTCATGGTAACTCCATATTCACCAGCATAACTATATAGAGAAACTCCCCGTTTTGGTTTGGTATTAATCTCCACCTGATTAGTCATTCCAACCTACACTCCTTTTTTATTCACTTTACAATGGTTCCGCTTACATACAATCATACCGTTTGTTTTCTCTTCATCCTTTCGTTAAATTAACTTTATAGATGTAGATTCTTGTTTCTTTTAACGCCCATTCATTTATTTTTAAAAATAGGATAAAAATTATAGTCTAATTTTTATCCATACAATAAAAAAACTCAACTCTATACATGGTCCACTTTTCTATTTAGAGTTTAATAGATTTATCTTCTTTGTATTCAATCTCGGTAAACGGTTTAAGATTGATTCCTTTTTCCAGTTCAAGAACTGTCTTTAGAAGAGTCTCTGCTTCCTTCACACTGTTTTTAATAATTTGGCGTTCAGGAATTTTTGTATGATCAAGCATAAAATCTCTTACCATCCGCACTGGTTTGGGAGCATTATGAAACGCCTTCCCTAAGGTCCTAGCAAATCCAACCACACCATTAGTATAATTGACACGTTGGTTATCATATTTCAATAACCCATTCTTAAGTGCGTTAACATCCGAGAGGTCCACACCCTGTAAATACTTGCCTAAGAAATAGCCATCTTCAAGTGCCATACCTGCTCCATATGCAGCATAAGGTGAGGTTGGATGAGCTGAGTCCCCTAGAATCGTTACACGCCCCTTTGACCAAGCACTTAATGGTTCTCTATATTTAATCAGCCAGCGAAATAGGTTTTGGGAGTTCGTTGACTTAAGCATTTCTGGTACAGGAGAAGCAAAGTGTTTCACTCGTTCTCGAATATATGTTAATGGATCACTTGGTTCTGGCTGGTTTTCCTCACAGGGCTCTACAAACCACCATTCAAAACAATTTTTCCCTTTAAAGACAAGCGGGGCATATCCAAATTGGTGGATATCACTGTGATTAAGGACAATTTCATTCCTGTCAGTTCCTTCATATTCAGTCCATCCCAGCCAGACCGCTATACCTAGATGCTGCAGTTCAGAATTACCCCATAGTTGTTGACGCACGAGTGAATTTACCCCATCTGCTCCAATTAGCAAATCTGCTGTATAGGTCTTTCCACCTTCAAAAAAGATTTTTACTCCCTCTGGCCCCTCTATAAATGATATAAATTCATGGTCATTTACAATCTTATCGTCCGGTATTTTGTTTAAGAGTTTACCATAAAGTTCTGAGCGCATTAAGCCTGCCATCCAGCCTGATACATTGGCCTTGTTTAGCAAGTTGGGATCAAATTGTTGCAGTACTCTTTGGTGCCCATCAAATCGCCGAAATCTTTGAATGGCGGTTGTCGCCATGTCATCCGTATTAATTCCGTAACTACGTAAGATATTGATTCCAATTGCATTAAGAATAATGGCTCCGCCAAGTGCCTTTGTTTGCTTATGTCTTTCAAAGATTTTGACGTCAAACCCTGCTTGTTGAAGTGCAATACCAGCAGACAATCCCCCCGGACCAGCACCAATAATAGCTACCCGCTTTCCGACATTCAACTCTTGCGCTTCCTGCTTAATAAGGAAATCACTCATTTCTCCACATCCTTTAATTAGATTGAAAAAACAGCTTAAAAGATCGTAAACTTTTAAGCTGTTCGTGTTAATGTTTTCTATTAAAGTGCGCTTAATATATCTCGTTCCATTTGTAAGTGGCGTCCTATTTGTTCTTCTGCATCATTTAAGTAAAAACAATGTCCCTCATATTCAGTCATGATGACACCTTCAAATCCTGAATCTACTATCAGTTTTAGTAAATCCTCATAAGGAATTGTCGTTTCTACACAATCTTCACCGATATGGTAGAACTTTCCGTGGAAGTAAAAACTATACGGCAACAGTGTTTTAAAGCCTTCTAAGTCTGCAGCTGGGGCAAAACTTAAAAACCCAAATAATTCACTTATTGCAATTCTCTCTGCTTCAGTTCCACCCATTTCTTGGATTTTCTGCCACATGCTTTCTTCTGAATAACCATTATATCTATTTTCCACAATGTAATTTAAGAGTTCTTTATTTGCACCTAACCCGATGTATCTTTCAACTACTAAAGGATTTGGCCTTATTATGTAGCATCCAAAATCAGGCACAAAACCAACGTACGACGATCCTGATTCTTTTATTTCTCTTAAAAGTTCTTGAATCTCTGGATCACTTGGACGGGATGGTGCATGGACCTCAAACGCTATTTTTACATTATAAAATTCAGCAAAACGTGCTGCATCCTTAACCAAATGAGCAGGAATACCAAAACCGCGTATATATTTGCAGCCTAATCTATGTGCAGTCATAAGATCAAAAGTGATTTCTGAAATGATTTCTTGATCGTTCATATCATGATCAGAATATTTTCCAACATCCACATAGCCTCCATAGCTAAATGGCTCTACATCATACTTTTTGCATAAGGAAAGCAAATTTTTTATTTCTTCGTCAGATGGGATTGGGTAATGATTAAACATTTGGGAGCCAACAATTTCAAATTTCTTGATCCCTAATCTATTTAACTCTTTAAACATATCTTCAAAATGATAGCTATTGTCAGTACACCATTTTTCCGTGAAACCATATAGTGATACTCCGAAATCTATATTCTTAATCATTGAATATGGACCTCCTGTTTATTTCGTTGTAAAGTCATCTTTTTCCGGGATGAACTGTCTATTGTTCCATAAAATCTTGGCGCAAATTTCATATATGGAGATCGGAAGTGTAAAGTCAACTCCACATCATGCTCTCCCTCAGATAATCCATTGTTGTAGATTTCAAGATTTGCGGTATCTTTAATTCCCCAAAATTCAGCGTAAAGGTCTTTTAATTGACTTATAGCAAACTTTTTACCATTAATACCGAATAAATATAAATGTTCTGGGAGGATCTCTCCATCCACCTTAACTTCGAGTTTTTCGATGCAGGAAACATGTAAACCCCGATAATAATTTAAATTTATCCCTAAATTGAACCCTACTGGAACTTCATTAAGGTAAATATTTCTAAAGCTTTTTTCACAAAGAACTTTGTTATCAAATCCCAGTTTTATGAATACTGTTGGCATTTAAAATCTCCTCCTTCTTTGTTGTATTATTTAATTTATAGAGAATCGCGATTATCAAATTCTACCACTCGACCTGTTTCAGCAGATTTATAAATACCTTCAAGAATTTGAGTAACAACCAGCGCTTCTTCAGGTTTTACTAGTGGTTCTGTATCATTAAGAATGGAATCAATCCATTGAATCGCTTCAGCGTCATGCATTGCAATATTTGCTCCACTAAATCCGTATACCCCGCCTGCACCAGAAGGTTTTGTTTCAACCATTTGATTATGCGCTACTTTGTTATAGACAACATATCCTTGATCCTTCCAAGTCTCACCGAACATTTCTGCTCCTGCTTCCGTACCGCAAAGTGTTACTTGGGCGTCTTTACCATTTAGAATGTTCAATGCCCAGGATGCTTCAAGATAGATTGTTGCCCCGTTCTCCATTTTTATTAATCCAAAAGCAGAATCCTCAGTTTCAAATGTTTCTGGAACCCACGGTCCAAACATATTACCTTCTGGCTTGTCTTTCAGCTTTTGGAATGTTGAACCTAAAACACTCTTTGGCTTATAATTGTTCAAATACCACAAAGTAAGGTCAAGTGCATGTGTGCCGATATCAATAAGTGGGCCCCCGCCTTGCTTTTCCTTATCTTGGAACACCCCCCAGGTTGGTACTCCGCGACGTCTAACGGCATGAGCTTTTGCGAAGTAAACTTCACCTAGTTCATTGTTTTGAACGGCACTATATAACTGTTGGGAATCAGCACGGAATCTGTTTTGGTACCCGATTGTTAGTTTCTTACCACTTCTTTTTGCAGCATCTATCATTAATTGTGCTTCTGCAGAATTAATAGCCATTGGTTTTTCACACATAACATGTTTTCCTGAATCAAGGGCTGCAACAGTAATTTCCGAATGGGACACATTTGGTGTTAATACATGAATAACATCAATGGACTTATCTTCAAGCACTTCTCTATAATCCTCTGTTACCAAAACACCTGGTACTCCGTATTTCGCTGCAGCTTCTTCCGCTCTTTCTAAGATAATATCGCAGAAGGCTGCCAGTTCAACCTTATCGTTTAATTTTGATAGTGCTGGAAAATGTTTAGCATGTGCAATTCCACCGCACCCAATAATACCAATCTTTAATTTGCTCATTTTTGTTCCTCCTGTATCTAGCATTATTTCGAAAATTGGTTTCGCTTACAATATTATTTTAACCGTTCTATACATGTATTCCCTTTAATTAATTAACCAAGTTGTTATAAAAATCGCTCTCCTTTTCTTCTTTTTTTTATTAAGTTTGTAATAGAAATTAATAATTTAAGACAAGATTTTATCCTACTAATTGTTACTAAGGATAATTTAGAAGTACAAAGCAATTTCAACATAAAATCTACTTTCCAAATATTCTTAAAATAGTTTAAAAATATTGCGTGAATGTTTATTCTTTTTCCTAGCGTCCCAGAAATATTGTCCAAGGAGGATAAGATAGTGTTGTTAGGTGGTTAATTTAATAAATGCGTTTACATTTTTGTCCTGCTACAATTATCGAAACAGTAGCTACTGTAATTCCGGAAAGGATGTGGACTTCTCTTTAATTAAATCTACAAACAAAAAGGTTTATTACAAGTTTTACAGTTTATCATTGTATTAGTAGGAGGAATATAATTAAATGAAAAAAATTATTAGTTCTATATTGTTGGCAATACTTATCCTGCCTGTTTTAAGCTTAAATGCTTATGCAGATAATCTTGAGAATAATGGTAAGGTGGCAGCTCCAATTTCCAGTGTCGAACCAGGCTCTTACTATAAAGCTCAAACTGTTAATTTAAGTTCACCAACACCTAACGTAAAAATCTACTATACTACTGATGGAAGTAACCCATCAAAAGAAAGTAATTTATATGTAGAACCTATCAAAGTTAATCAAGACATGACAATTAAGGCGGTTGCAATTCGTGGGAATGTAAATAGTAAAGCAATAGCTGCCAACAATGGAAATACGCATAGTGAAGTTGCTACTTTTACATTCAATTTTGTAACAAAAGCAGACATTGCTTCTAAATTTTTAAGCTTTACATATGAGGAAATGCCATATCGCCTTTACGTACCTGAGAATTATGATCCTTCTAAATCTTATCCCCTTGTACTATTTTTACACGGTGGTGGAGAACGAGGTACAGACAATGAGAAACAAATTTTGGGGAATGATGGGGCAGTAATATGGGCTGCACCTGAGAACCAAGTAAAACATCAGGCCTTTGTACTTGCACCTCAAGCACGTAATGTACACGAGGGTGGGTTCGGTATTACTCGTGACTCTAATAATATGATTAGTTTAAGCCGAGTTTTTGAGTTTTCTCCAGACCTGGAAAAAGCATATGATATTCTTCAAAAAGTAAGAAGCGAATACAATATCGATAGCACTCGTCTTTATTCAACTGGGTTATCACAAGGCGGCTTTGGGACGTTTAATATAAATCTAAAGTACCCTGATTTGTTTGCCGCTATGGTTCCGATTGCAGGCGGTGGAAATCCTTCTGAGGCGCACAAGCTTGTTAATAAACCAATCTGGGCATTCCATGCAGTAGACGATGTCGTCATTCCTGTATCCTACTCAAGAAATATTATTTCAGCAATACAAAATGCAGGCGGTAACCCAATTTACACGGAGTATCCGGCAGAACTGGGTTATAATCATGGATCATGGGTACCTGCTTACGAAAATAAAGAAATGATCGAATGGGTATTTAAGCAGGTAAAATCAAATTAATTTCTCTTTCTTATGAAAAGGGTTCCTGCCAGGAGAGTTAAATTATCATCGATAGCATTGAGGAAGAAAAGGGAGACCATGCAATTTGTGGTTGCAAAATAATATTTATGAAAGCCAGCAAGTTACTAATTTGCTGGCTTTTGTTATACCTTAATATCAAAAATAAAGGTTATTAACCTTCAGTGTATTTAATTTATTTTACATTCCACCTAATAACAAACTAAGCTCGTATAATCTTACTTCATGCGGTTGGAGCCTTCCATTCAAAACGATTGAATTATTCTCTACACTTTCATACTCAACTTTCATGTAAGGGACACAAATTTGCTTTAAATATTCAACTTCATCCGGTTTCATTTCAACAACAGCACCAAACTTTAACCATTCATCCAGAATACTACCCTGATCCCGGTTCAGTCTAAGTTCCTTTATACGATATTTCCCATTAGCAATTCCTTGTATTTCTAGTGAAAGATTTACCGGATCATTGTTTTCAAAAATCTCATATTGCTCGTGAATTCCGGTACTTCCTTCAGGATGTAAATAATAGGAATAATTAAAATGTTTATAGTTAAAACATAATACTTGATACCGCTCTCCTGATTTTTTCGTAACAAGATAATTGTCACCTTTTGCAACTAGTATTTCTCCTAACTGTTTTAACAGAGCAAAAGCATGATAACTTGGCTTTTTTATCCCACTTTTCGTCAGCAAACCTGCACCGCCATGCAGAAGGTTTTTAGCATCCCTAAAATCACTAAAGATATCTGAGCATAACCAGTATCCGACCATGTTAACCTTATTTTGTGATAAGTTTTCAATGATGTTCTTTACCATATAGGTTGCTTTAAAGCAGCTATCGTGAAGAAAATCTCGGTTAACCGGTGAGATATTCCATTCAGTTACGTTCAATTCAAGATCCTCGTATCCTGACTTTTTCATAGACTTTCTAATTTGAGTCAATTTATTACTAATATAATTGGGATTGGCAGATTGCAGATTTTTTATCGGAATTCGTTTTTCTTCTTTTTCTATTTCAATAGGGTAAAGATAAACCGATAGGAAATCAGGCTGGAGTTTTTCTGATTTCCATTGTTTGAGTAACAATTCCAGTTTATCACCTTCCAATTCCATACTTAACCCACATCCACCAACCTTTGCGGATGGGACAATATCATTAATAATTGTTTTAAATCCTGTAAATATTTTAAAATACTCTTCAAATTGGCTAGGCTCTTGATATTTAATACTCTTTGTACTGTTATTTCCATCCTGTGTCTCATCGGTAAATGGATCGATATGTTCACTCCATATTTCAAAATACCAAGATTCAACTTCTTCAAACCCATATCGTTCAATACTGTGTAATAAAAAAGCCTTCGTTAGGTTTTTCCATTCCTCCAATGACTTATCACTGATTGTTTGGATAATATAGATTTCATCAAGCGTTTTGGATATTATTTTGGGCTTAGGACCTAGTTCGATAAAGGGTTTAAAATTATTTTTAATAAGAAAATCTAATAATTTATTCGTATTGGAAAAATTGTATCTAATCATCCCATCGGATCGGTCTTCAATATGCATATCATCGCCAAACAATCCCCAAAATCTAGCATATGTAAATCCGATTTCATTTTGCAGGATGGTAATTTGCTCTTGTAAATCCGAGTTTAAAATATCCTTTGCATATCCAATGTTGATTAACTTACTCCAATACTTTATGAATGCTTCCGTATTCTTTATTCTAACAACCTGAGATTCTACCATATCAAGTGTTTCAATTGCTGTTTGGTTTCTATTCGTCGTCGTACTACTTAGATATCTTCCCAATTCAAATAATGCTTGATTCTCCTCCTGGTAACGTAATTCTGCGGTATCTTCTTCCGTATTCTTTGCCAATTTTGTCATTTTCTTTCTATATTCAACGGGTTTTAAATGATAATATTCATAGAAAACTCTGTTAAATGCTGCTAAATAAGGGAATCCATTATCTAAAGCAATACGTGTAATCGGTTTATCCGAGTTTTCTAATTCATTAACAGCATAAGCGAGACGAATTTCACTTAAGTATTGAGAAAAGTTTTTACCTGTTTGTTTTTTAAAGATTTTAGACAAATAAGGTACAGATATGTAATGTAGTCTTGCAACTTCCTCCAATGTAATGGGTTCGCGATAATTGCTTTGAATAAAATCAATAATATCAGTTAATCTTTCATTTTGATTTTTTCCAGGAGAATTAGCTATTTCTAAGTTTCTATTCTTCAAATAATTAATTTTTAATTTTGAAATTAATTTAAGTGCTTTTTCTAAAAATTCTACAAGAACATCATTGTTCTTTTTCATATAAATGGTTAATAACTCTTCTATAACGTATCTTAAATCTTGATCATATGGGGAAGCATGTTCGATTGAGTTACAAGTAAATAATAGATTCTTTTGACCTAGCAGTGAACTTAGTTCGGAATAATTAAAATGGATGATAACAAATAAACTATCCTTTTCGGATTGAAATGAATGAAATTCATTCGAATTTATCAATATAAAATCTGAGTTATTCAAATGAAGGATTTCATTATTCACTTTTACATGCAAATTACCCTTTATCATATAAATTAATTCAATATCACGATGTGCATGATCCAAGTTATTCTTATTGTTCATAATTGAAATAGTGACTAACTTTGAGCCAATTGAAGACTGAAAACCTTGCGTACCAACCAATTCCATCCCCCTCATAGAAACAAAACCTTTATATAAAACCATTCTTCCTTTATATTAACAGTTTGCTAAATACATAGTCTATCTGTGTCGAATGGGAAAAATAATGTTAACCATGAGCAAATACCACTTCTAATGCATTTCTCGAAATTTTGCAGGCGTCATACCTTCATGTTTCTTAAAT
Source organism: Neobacillus canaveralius (assembly GCF_047237705.1). NCBI lineage: Bacteria > Bacillati > Bacillota > Bacilli > Caryophanales > Bacillaceae > Neobacillus > Neobacillus canaveralius. The sequence continues at coordinate 4,043,797 of NZ_JBDFLL010000001.1, forward strand.
ACCATCCCAAAGTAACTAACATCTTCATATCCACACAATCTACTTATGTTCTTAATTTTCTCGTTCCTCTCTTGAATGAGTAGGGTTTTCGCATTGGCTAAACGAACATCTGTAATATAGTCAAAAATAGAGAATCCATTCATTTTTTTAAATAATTGACAAAGATATTCTTTTGACAAATCTACTATTTCTGCTAAATCAGATAACACAATAGGCTCTTTATAATTTTCGTTTATGTAGTCCATAATGAGATGTATTTTCTTATTCTGATTTGGAAAGGACTTTTCATTTTGTATCGTTGTTGATTTTGCAATTTCCAATAAGATTTCATAAAGTACTCTTGAAAAATCATACATTTCTGTTGGACTATTCCGTGTATTTACTAGAAGTAAATCTTCCATTAATTGTTCTATTATTTCGATATCGTTATGTTTATAAATACCAGATTGTTTAATTCCTATGTTCTCAAAAAAATCTTTTATTCCATAGCCTGTAAAACACATGAAATGAACAATCCAATCATTGCTCACTCCGTAATATCTATGACCAACATCTGGGAAGAATAACATCCCACTACCTTCTTCTACCACATACTGTTTATTATCAATTTCAAGCACACCATTCCCTTTGACAGCTTGGATCCACTGGAAAAATGGCAAGCCTGTGGGTCTGTTAATGTATTCCTGCCTATGATCTAAACCAAGGGAATATAATACAAAAGGAAGTTTTATATTTTGGTCTGTATATTTTGTAAAAAATGTCTTTTTCATATTTGAGAGAATCTCCATCTCTTTTTCTTAATATATTCATATCAACTATAACATTTTAAGATTTTTTATCTACTCATTATTTATTATCATATTAATATATTCTTATTATGAAAGGGTGCTTATAGTATGTCAACTATACCTCACATTAAAATGAGCAATGATCTTCCAACGTTATACGTTCATGACGAACCTTTTATTGCTTTAGCGGGGGAAATCCGTAATTCCAGTGCCTCTAGCCTCGAATATATGGAAAAAAACGTTTGGCCAAATATAAAAACATTAAACATGAATTCCGTTATTGTCCCTGTTTACTGGGAATTAATCGAACCTGAAGAAAATCAATTTGACTTTAGCCTCGTTGAAGGACTAATCAATCAAGCGCGGGAAAATAACATGCATCTTATTTTCCTCTGGTTTGGCTTATGGAAAAATTCAGAATCAAAATATGTACCACATTGGATGAAGCAAGATACACGAACTTATTTCCGTGCTTGTAAAGCTACCGGAGAACCTTTAAATACTATTTCACCATTATGTGAAGCAGCAGTGGAAAAGGATGCAAAAGCTTTTTATCACCTTATGAATTTTATCAAATCTATTGATTCAAAAGAAAATACTGTAATTGTTATGCAGGTTGAAAATGAAATCGGACTTTTAGGTACTGACCGGGATTATTCTGTTAATGCAAATGAAGCTTTTTCTCAGGAAATTCCTGGTATCGTAGTGGAAGAATTCCAAGTTTCTGGAACATGGGAAGAAGCATTTGGCTATGATGCAACAGAATACTTTATGGCTTATAATTTTGCATCTGCAGTAGAAAAAATTACTCAGGCTGGACAAAGTGCTTATCCACTTCCATGCTACGCCAATGCATGGTTGGAACAATACCCGTGGCGTGCAGGAACCTATCCGAGCGGCGGACCTGTAATGAAGATGCAAAAAATGTGGAATTTAATGGCTCCCTCTCTATTTTGTCTAGCACCGGATATTTATGTTCCAAATGTACCTGAGGTCTTAGACCAATATAGTCAAAATGGCAACCCACTATTCGTCCCAGAAGTCAGGAAAGATGCAGTGTCTGCTACCTATGCTTTATATGCGGTTGGAGGCTGTAACGCAATTTGTTACTCACCATTTGGCATTGAGGAACTATTAATGAATCCTGAAAATATTGAAAAACCACCACTAGAATTGATGGTGGCATTAAATATTGATCCTTCAGCATTCGAAATTGAAGGCAGCGCAGCGTATCTTGCCAAGAGCTATTCTATTATCGAGAATATCAAGCCGCTCTATTTTAAATATAGAAACACTACCCGTTTACAGAGTTTTGTAAAGAGAAATGAACATGACTTTGGTAAACTTCTTCATTTTGACGAATATGATATTCTCGTATCTTACTCGCCGAAAACACCCTATAAGCCAACTTCTGGCGGTATGATTTTTGAGGTATCAGATAATGAGTTTGTCGTTATTGGAACTATGATGAAGGTTCAGTTCTTTTCAAAACCAGGAAAAAATACACACGTGGATTTACTACGATTTGAAGAAGGCGAATTTGTTAACGGAGAATGGAAAGCGGGACGTATCTTAAACGGTGACGAAAAGATGATGATACAGTTGAAAGATATGCCATCAGCTTACAAAATTCAGTTATATGAGTATTAATAATAAATATTAATATGACAATAAAAAAGATGCCAATTCATTCTTTAGTGAATAGTTGGCATCTTTTATTTTTTAATTCTTACTTGATTCTTTAACCAATGATGCAGCCCCAATTACTCCTGCATCATTGCCTAACTGTGCTAATTTCAATTTTGTACTTGTTCTTACGGTTGGGAAGGCAAACTTATGGAAGTATTCTTCCACTCCTGTTAACAGCATTTCTCCAGCTGCTGAAACTCCCCCGCCAATCACAATAGTTTCAGGATTTAACATGTTCCCAATATTGCCGCAAGCAAGTCCTAAGTAATAATAAAATTTATCAACAACGATTAACGCTAATTTATCTCCACGTTTGGCATGATCAAACACGGTCTTTGCTGTTACTTCTTGTCCATCGTCAACTAACCATTTCAATTCAGATTCTCCGGAAAATTTTTCAGAAAAATCCCTAGCCAAGCGGACAACACCTGTTGCACTAGCTACCGTCTCCAAACAGCCTTTATTTCCACAAGTACACTGATAACCTTCTGTATCTACAATAATATGGCCAATTTCTCCGCCTGCTCCAACCTTACCATGAATCAGATTGCCATCTGCAATAATTCCGCCGCCAACACCTGTTCCAAGTGTAACAAAGACCACATCCGCACCATTTTCACCAGCACCCTTCCAGCGCTCGCCTAATGCTGCAACGTTCGCATCATTATCGATACAAAACGGAATTCCTGTACCAGCTTCAATCAATTCTTTCACAGGCTGCAAGGTAGTCCAATTTAAATTATATGCCCCGATAACAGTTCCTCTTTCACGATCAACCGTTCCAGGAGAACCCATTCCAATTCCAAGGAAATCATCAGCTGAAAGTCCATATAAACTTAGACGATGGTTAATCGATTCAATAATGTTTGGGACAATGTTCTTCCCGCCTTCTTGAATATCAGTCTCAATACTCCATTTTTGTTGGACCTCTCCATCTTCCGTCAAAATGGCAAACTTGACAGTCGTGCCACCTAAATCAATCCCAATTAATTTTTTCATTTTTTCCCCACCCTTGGCAAAGAATACAGGTGAATTTCACCTGTATTCTCATAAATTATAGTCCTAGTATTTTTCTTTGCATTTCTAAATGACGTTTCGTCATTACTTCAGCTCTGCCCGATAGATGATCTTCATATTCTGATACAATATATCCATCAAAATCAGAGTTTTGGATAATTGGTAGAATATCCTGATATGGAATACTCGCTTCCTTAAGGTTTTCATCAATATAATGAAATTTTCCGTGGAAGTGGATATTGTATGGCATGATTTTCTTTAATCCTTCCAAATCAGGCTCATTATAGAATGTCACAAATCCATACATTCCTTGGAGAGCACCCATTACAGGACCATTCGCACCAGCTTCAATCAGCCGCTGTCTTGCTTCCTCTCTTGGCACACCGTCATAACGGAGTTGTGCGGCCATTTCTAGCAATTCAAGAGGTGCCCCATTCGCAAGAGCCTCATCCCAATGAGGTTTATTCGGGCGAGTCGCAAAAGTTCCAAAATCTGTTACAATTCCAAGATATTTTGATCCAGTTTTTTCAATCACTTCCAAATATTTTTGAATATTAGGAGATGATGGTGTCTCTGGATTATGAAGTTCAACCCCAACCTTAATACCGTAGCTTTCCGCATAAGGGGCTAGTTTGCCGAATGCTGTCGGCGATAAAAGGTACTGGGCACGCATGATCTTACATCCCAATTTATTGGCCGTTTTCAAATCAATAATGGCCGATTGCAGCAATTCGTCTTCCGTCAAATCGCGATCGGATCTTACCCCGCGGTCCGCATTGGCTCCGTAAGAAACAAATTCAATCCCATAATGATCTGTCATCGCTTTGAATTCATTTATTACTTTGTCACTAGCATATGGATAAGAAGGCAGCATTTGGGTTCCTACCAATTCGAATCCTTCTGCTCCATATTCCGCAGCAGTACGAATACAATCTTCTAATGTAAATTTACCTTTAATATATTCATCTGTAAAGCTATATAAAGAAATTCCTAACTTAATATTACCCACTTGGACGTAACCTCCTCTCTCTTAATTTCTAACTGATAATGTTTTACTTCCACAAGAATCTAATTTAGCATAATCGTGCTCTTTTTTACTTCCAGGAACCGCCATATAAGGGATGCGCAGCATCAATTTCACATCGATGTGATGTTCTCCTTCAGTTAAACCGCCTGGTGCAAACACTTTAATCGTAGCTGGCTCTATTAAATTCCAAAACTCTGAAATAAGACTTGGTAATTGCCTTAAGGTAAACTCTTTTTCATTAAGACAAAACGTTATATCATCTGAATTTACTTCATTACCATCAACGGTAACAACAAACTCCTCAATACAAGATAAGAAATGTCCACGGTAGTTACTCAAACGGATTTGGAATTCATATCCTAGCTTTTTCCCATTCACGTATGTGTTTACTAGACTTTCATCACAAACAACATCGACGAATGGCAACCTCATACTAAATGCCATGGTTCTACCTTCTCTCCTATTTGCTTAAAACAGTCTCGTCTTCAAACACAATTTCTTTGCCAGTTTCCGCAGATTTATAAACCGCATCTAAAATTTTCGTTACAACAAATGCTTGTTCTGGTTTTACAAGTGGTTCTCTATCATATAAAACGGCCTCTAGCCATTGTTTTGCTTCTAATACTTCTGGTTTATTCGCTCCGCCTTCAAAGAACGCAATCGCTCCACCAGCTGAGTTTTTCTCTTCTGTTAACATACCATTGCGTGCAGAATTATAAACTAATTCATTTGTACGGAAGCTCATGCCAGAATTAATTTGTGCTCCAGCTTTTGTTCCGCAAAGAGTAGTAGCCGCTTCTCTGGATTCTAATACGTTAAGTGCCCAAGATGATTCAAGGAAAATTGTCGCTCCATTTTCCATTTTAATATAACCAAAAGCAGAGTCTTCTACTTCATAAGTTTCTGGATCCCATGGTCCAAACATATTGCCTTCAACAGCTTCAGGCAGATTACCTAATTTATTGAAAACAGAACCTGTTACAGAAACTGGTTTGTAATTATCCATCATCCATAAGGTAATATCAAGAGCATGCGTACCGATATCGATTAATGGACCGCCACCTTGTTGTGATTTATCAGGAAATACTCCCCAAGTTGGTACGGCACGGCGGCGAAGAGCATGCGCTTTTGCAAAATAAACATCCCCAAGCTCGTCTTTTTCACAAGCTTTATGAAGAGATTGTACTTCTGGACGGAAACGGTTTTGATAACCGATTGTGAATTTCTTGCCAGATTTCTTCCAAGCATCGATCATTTTTTGAGCAGCTTCTGTAGTGTGAGCCATTGGTTTTTCACACATAACATGCTTGCCTGCTTCAAAGGCTGCAACTGTAATTGGGCTATGGCTAACGTTCGGAGTTAAAACATGTACAAGATCAATAGATTCATCCTTTAATAGCTCACGATAATCTGCGTAAACTTTAGCATCTGGTGTTCCAAATTCTTTCGCTGCTTGTTCTGCACGCTCAACGACGATATCACAAAACGCAACGATCTCACTAATTTCTTTAAATTGTGCTAATGCCGGAAAATGCTTTTGATTTGCAATACCACCGCAGCCAATAATACCAATCTTTAATTTACCCATAATTTTCATTCTCCTTTTTCTTCATTATTAAATGATTTTTTAGTTTTATATTTAATAATCTATTTAAGCAAAAAACTGACTCAAATAGTTTTTACTAATTTTAATAGAATCTTTTTTAGATTTAAGTGAATCTTCAAATGCTTTGTCCTCTACTTCAATGACAGCATATCCGCGGTAACCGATATCGGTTAAAGCAGATACATATTGTCCCCAATTTACATCACCTAGACCAGGTAGTTTAGGAGAAATGTATTCAAGTGGTGTTGCCATGATTCCAACATCATTTAATTTGTCACTGTATACCTTAATATCTTTAAAGTGGATGTGGAACATCCGTTCTTGGAACTCATAGATTGGCTTAATATAATCCATTTGCTGCCATACAAAATGAGAAGGATCGAAGTTCAATCCGAAATTTTTATTAGGAATTAGTTCAAACACACGACGGAAGATGGCTGGTGTTGTCATTAGGTTTTGTCCGCCTGGCCACTCATCTTCAGTAAATAGCATCGGGCAGTTTTCAATTGCAATTTTTACTCCAAGTTCTTCAGCGTATTCTACGATTGGCTTCCACACAGTAGTCATAATTGCTAAATTTTCTTCTACTGTTTTCTTTTGGTCTCTTCCGATAAAGGTTGTTACCATGTTAATATCAAGCTTATTGGCAGCCTCAATACATTTTTTAATATGTTCCACATAGTAATCACTTTTTTCTGGATCCTGATCTAGGGCATTGGGATAATATGCAATAGCGGAAATTTTGATTCCTTTAGCTTCGCTATAGTTCTTGATATAATCCACATCTAAGTTATCAACATCTATATGGGTAACACCCGCATATTTTCGGGCTGCTTTACCTTGCGGCCATGCACATATCTCCACACATGAAAATTCGTTTTCAGCTGCGTAGTCAATTACTTCTTCAAAGCTGCATTCACTCAAAATGGCGCTGTTAAATCCAAGTTTCATTGCTGTCTGTTCCTCCTCCTATGTTGTTTCGATTAAGTTTTATACATTGATTCCGCTTACATATATATCTTAACCTCTTTTTAAACATGTTCCCTTTCTTTAATTAACCTTTTCAGGTATAGATTTTCGTCTTTTTTGTATTTTTCTTATTTTTCGAGATAAAATTAGGTTAAATATTATAATGTTTTTTTTAATCTATTAATATATTGGGACTAATCAACAGAAAAAAGGTGCGATACTTTGTGTATCACACCTCATTTATCTCCTGTGTAATTATATCGAAAGAGTTATTTTTCCAAACATACCTGTAGGATCGATTGCGTCGTGCCAAACAATAAATGGTGGTTCTGGGTGATTGAAACGATCTCGATCTAATGTTGTGGCTACTTCCACACGAATGGTATTAGTCCCTTTCTTTAAATAGTTTGCCACCTCAAAAACATAAGGCGGGCACACTTTCATCCCCACATATTCATCATTGATCCATATTTCTACTGCTTCATAAATATTCTCGAAAGTTAATATCCCTTGTTTTGTTACTTCTTCAATTTCAATCTTCTTTTCGTACTTAATGATTCCAGTGAAAGTTGGATATTCTTTGGAAATCGGCGCTAATTCTTTCATTTGATTCTCTTCGCCGAAATTTGGGTATTCAATATTCTTTACTAGAGAATAGTTCCAATCTGTTGATAGATCAATTGTCTCCTCACACTCAGAGAGCTTCATAGAAACTGGACGATAATCTCTGAACTCACTTGCTTGTTCTTCATCACTAACAAACACTACACAAGATTCATAAGGCTTAAGTTCTAAATAAATAATCGCTTTTCCATTTTCCTTTTTAACTGGTAGATTTTCGAATGTATTTTCTAGCCCATTATAGACAATAGCAAATTCTCCAGAGGTTAGTTCAATTTCACCACTAAATGTCTCATGTGCGGATTCGTTCTGAAACATATAGATATTATTGTCTTTCATATAATGATAATAAGTTAAATCCTTAAAAGGTGTCTTTAATTGAACATCAAATATCCCTTGTGCCTTAAGATTAGCAGCCAACTCAGTTAAAGCAACCACTTTACATTTTTCAATAGCGCCCAAAAGTTCTAATTCTTCCTGTCCATCTACTATATTCGAAATCCCTTCAGGTCTTCCATCTACAAAAATAATCTCTAAGTCTTCTGCTTTTTTAATAAAAGCAGCCAACTCTTTCGTAATATATTGACTGTAAGGAATCACTAAACATTTAAATTCTTCACCATTAATGTGTAAAGCGCTATTCTCTACTTTTCCGTTATAAGTACTTAGGTCACTTAAGATATCAATCGGAACAAAATCAAAATCAATTTGATTTTCAGTCAGTAATCTGGCTGTTTTTTGCATTTTCATATATTCCCCAGTCCATTCACTTTCACCGTGATATAAAACGGCCACAGGAGCAACATGAGTACCATTATTAAAAATATGACATAAGCGATTTGCATAATGCATGAGATGGGCAAAATGCTTAAACTGTGGATTATGTCCTCTTGCATAAAAATGTGGCGGGCAATCGAAGTCAGGGTATTCTCGCATGGAAAATGCGTGAGGCACAAGATAATTGATACCTCGGACTAACAAATGGTCGAGAATATACTTCATATCCCTTACTCCAAGTTTCCATCCATAGGCTCCAAAAAGTTCACACATCGTTCTTCCTTTTTTCTTCGGATCAAGATGTCCAAAAGAAGACCCGAGTTTTCCTAGTGTATAATGATAGAATTCTCCATCTCCTTTGAAGACTCCCCTTCTCTCTAGACCGGCACCACCAAAAATTACTTGACCGCCTATCACATCAATTCCCGACATATGCTGACCAGACAAAGCTCTAAAGAAATGCCCCGCCCCGCTGCCTAATCGGCTATGCTGATCATTATCCTCAATAACGTGGCCAATGTATTCAACATTGTGTTCTTCACACCAATTTCCTAATTTGTTACTAAAGTTCTTCTGATATAACCGAGTAACGATATCCATATAGGTATATCGAGTATGGACACATTGATTCATTTCCTCAGAATTAGCCCATAAATATGGCAGGTACAATCTCCAATTCTCCCCATGAGCGTCTAAAATCATATTTTTTGCTTCTTCACTCCAAGGTAATGGCATATCTTTTCTACCAATCGATTCATTAAAGTCAAATCCATTTACATTACCGAAAGCTGGCTCATCAGAAAAGAACCCAGCAAAAGTCTTTCCGAATTCATCCTTATAACGTTCAAAATGTGGTTCATATACCGCTTCAAGCTGCGTACTAACAGACTCTTCATCGATCATATTAATATACTTCGGGTTACCGCCATCTGTTTTCGTTTCATAAATCACAAACAGTCTCCACGGTCCCTCTGGCAAAGTGCATGTTAAGAAATCTTCATAAACACTTTCAGTTAAATCGATCAACTCTTCTGAAATAATTCCGTCTGTTACTAACTTAGCTGCTACGACACACATTAACTTATTGTTTTTTTGTTCTTCTTTGTCGATCGGTTTACCAATATCAAGCCAAGAACTCTTTGGTTTTAACATTGGGGGAATATGTACCGTTACCTCATTTTGTGCTCCTAAGATATCGAGTGTATTGAAGTTAATATAGGTCTTCTTCCGGTTTGGATATTTTTTCTCAATTAAACCATTTGCATATCCGGTTGGAAAATGAGCATCATCCAACACCCAAACACGCATACCTCGCTCTCTGGCCTCTTCCATAACAACATCTAGGTCATGCCACCAGCCTGGACCGGCGAAATCGGGATGCGGGCGTGCTTCTACACAGATGCCTCGTATTCCGCATTCATAGATTTTTGAAATTTCTTCTCTGATTATTTGTTCATCTTCCCCTTTCATCCAAAGAAAAGGAAGAATGTAATTTTCATTTTTATTATTGATTAAGTCCTTTAGGGTTCTTTCCATGATGGATCCTCCTATTAAAATAGCTTATAAGCTACACAAATCCTGCGTAACTTATAAGCTCCATGTAGTTTTATTACATTGTTAATCCTTGTCTTTTTAGAAGTTCTTCTGTATTCTTCATAGCTCTTGCCTTTGTAATATGATAGAAGAACAAAGGAATCGTTCCGATAATTAATAATATACCAGGTCCTAAATTTACTAGGATGTTTATTCCGTTCACTACTTCCGGCGTTTGCTGTGTATTCGCAACATAGCCAATTACTCCTAGAATAGTTGCGCTTAAGGCTCCTACTGAAGCGCTTGCAATTTTGGTTACTAAACTTGTAAAGGAATAGATTGCACCATCTGCACGTACGCCTGTCTTCAATTGACTCTCATCGATAGCGTCACCAACCATACTGAACACCATAAGACCGCTAAAACCAAGAGGAATACATGAAATCGCTGACACAATATAAATCATTGTAAAATTTGTCACAGGTGTTAAATACAATACAATCCAACCAAGACCCATAATGATGGATCCACCAATTAATAGAGTTCTCTTCTCAAAGTATTTCGCGATAAAAGAAACTCCAAATGCTCCGATTGCTCCACAAACCGATAATATTGTAAATAATACCGCGATTAAATCTGGTCGATTTAATACATAAATTGCATAATAAACGATTGTTCCAATTCGACCAAATACACCAAGTAAAACAATGAAAAGACTAGTTAGAATTAATAATACTGGTTTATTAGACCAAACAGATTTTAATGATTCCTTAATAGTTGGTCTTTCTTCTTTTGCTGGAGTAACAACTTCCTTACAGTTTTTAAACGTTAAAATTAGAAGTGGAGCTGATACCAGTGATAAAACAATTGCTGCATAGAAGAAACCGTTTTGTTGATTTCCCTTACCTAAAAAAGTAATTAAAGGCATTACAGCAGCACCTGTTAGAATACCTGCTAATTGTCCAAAAACTCCTCTATAAACGTTTAAATTCGTTCTTTCGTTTGTATCCCTTGTCATTACGGTGGCGAGTGCACCATATGGTACGTTAACCACTGAGTGAACTGTACCTAATAATAAATAGGTTATTGTAGCATAAATCACCTTGCCGGCAGTTGAAAGATCTGGAGTGTAAAAAGTCAAGATATTTAGGGCACAAAGAGCTAATGCCCCGTAAAGAATATATGGTCTAAAACGTCCGTGTTTGCTTTTCGTGCGTTCCATCACTAGGCCAAGTATTGGATCTACGAAACAATCCCAAACCCTAGCAACTAATAAAATGATAGCAGCCACACCACCAGCGATACCGAAAACATCCGTATAAAAGAATAATAAATAGGATGACGCTAAACTCCATACAACACTAGCTGAAAACTCACCAAAACCATAACTTAACTTGGTCATAAAACTTAGCTTTTCAGTAGTCTGAGGTGCAATTATATCATTAGTTTGCTGAACAACAACATTTGCCATATTTCTCCTCCTAGTATTAAGTACTGACCCCAACATGTATATTTCTTCATTACAGTAGCTACTGTTACCATTATATTATCTGACCCTTTATGCAAACGCCTTCATATTATTAAACATATAACTCTATTATTTTAACCTCTTTCATATTTAAAGGGCTTTCATTTATATTAGGATAAAAATTTAACTGTGATTTTTAATCTACTGTTCCAATATTCGGAATTTATTAAGTATTTATAGTCATATTGACTATTTTCTAGCATTTTATCACATTATTAACTAGCTTAACTGAACAAATAGTAGTCAAAAAAAAGCAACCATTAATAATAAATTAAATGGTTGCGTCTAAAATTAAACTATTTATTAAATAAATTAATTTCCAACTAGTGTAAATTCTCCCTCGAGCCCTTCCTTCGAATTAGGACCGACAAAAACGTTAAATAAACCTGGTTCAATAATGTACTCCATTGCCTCATTGTAGAAACCAAGATTCTTGATCTCAATCTCAAAACAAACGGTTTTTGACTCCCCTGGCTGAAGCGCTACTTTTTTAAATCCTTTTAACTCTTTAACTGGTCTTACTCTGCTTGCAACAACATCAGAAATATAAAGCTGGACTATTTCTTCTCCTGCACGGCCGCCTGTATTTTTTACATCTATATTTACTGTAACTTTACCCTCTTTCGTAACTTCAGAAGACGAAATAAGAAGGTTTTCATATTCAAACGTTGTGTAACTTAATCCAAAACCAAAAGGATACAATGGCTCCGAAGGACCATCTATATATTTTGATGTGAATTTTATTTTACCTGCCGGTCTTCCTGTTTTAGGATGATTATAATAGATTGGCACTTGTCCAACTGAATAAGGAAATGTAGCTACAAGTTTACCACTTGGATTGTAGTCTCCAAACAAAACATCACCTATCGCATTACCGCTCTTGGTGCCCAATTGCCATGCTTCCACAATGGCAGATACGTTCTCAGCTGCCCAAGGAATCGTTAAAGGTCTTCCGTTAATGAGGACGACAACTAACGGTTTTCCTGTTTGATGCAACGCCTTTAATAAATCTTCCTGTCTGCCAGGTAAGTTAAGATCCATACGACTTGAAGCTTCTCCGCTCATGTCAGCACTCTCACCAACGACAGCAACGATCACATCAGATTCATTTGCTAATTGTACTGCCGCATCAAAGTCCATATTTTCATTCCCTATTACTTCGCAGCCCTTTGAGTAGACGACTACTGTATCCTTATCAACCGCAGATTGGATTCCGGACAAAACAGTAACTACCTCTTCTGGATCACCTGTTATAGCCCATGTACCCAACATTTCCTTTTGATTATCAGCTAATGGACCAACAACAGCAATTTTCTTAAGATTCTTCTTTAATGGCAAAATCTTGTCCTCGTTCTTCAACAATACAATGGATCGTTGCGCCATTTCTCTAGCCACTTCAACATGTTCAGGAGCAAGCAGAGTCTTTTCTTCCATATCTTTATTCGTTCTATATGGGTTATCAAATAGTCCTAAATGGAATTTCACACGTAAGACACGTCGAACTGCTTCATCCAATACATCTATAGGTATATCACCATTTTTGATTTGTTCTGGTAAATCCTGTTGGTACGTACCGTGACTCATATCCATTTCTAGGCCTGCCAATAATGCCTTCTTACTAGCTTCCTTCCGATCTACGGATTCCCCATGAACTACCACTTCCGCTATAGAATTTGCATCACTAACAACAAAGCCTTTAAATCCTAATTGTTCTCTTAAGACATCTGTTAAAAGGTAGCTATTAACTGTGCACGGGATTCCATTTAAATCATTAAATGCACTCATAAATGTTCCGACACCTGCTTTTGCAGCTGCTTCAAAAGGAGGCAGGTAAACCTCATGAAGTGTTTGAAGCGACATATCCACTGTATTGTAATCTCGACCGCCCACAGCTCCCCCATAGGCAGCAAAGTGCTTTGCACATGCCAGAATCCTTTGAGAGCCAGATAAGTCATCGCCTTGAAACCCCTTTACTCGCGCAGCTCCAATCAAACTGCCCAAATAAGTATCTTCTCCTGCACCTTCTGCAATTCGTCCCCAACGCGGGTCTCTGGTTATATCTACCATCGGCGCATAGGTCCAATGAATTCCAGCAGCCGATGCCTCTTTTGCCGCAATTTCTGCTGTTTTCTCGATCAAATCCAAATCCCAACTACACGCTTCTGCAAGCGGAATGGGAAAAATGGTTTTATATCCATGGATAACATCCAAGCCAAAAAGCATTGGAATTCCAAGTCTTGACTCCTCTATAGCTATTTTTTGTAATTCATTAGAGATTTCTGCTCCTGTCACTCCACCCATTGAGCCAAGGATACCTTCTCTTATTTCATCCTTATGATAATTCTTCTCCATCGCTTGAAATTCCTGATAGGAAATCTCGCCTTCAACTAATTTTGTTATAATCACTTCAAATGCACCATAAAGGGATGGAACTATTTGTGTTAATTGACCAACCTTCTCTTCTAAAGTCATTTTACCAATTAATTCATTTATTTTACTTTCTTGATCTTCAACTATCATTTTTTCCTGCATAGCCATTTCTACCATTACTATAATCATTCCTTTCAACTTTTATATAAAAATACATAAAGTATCCTCTAGTAGAGCTTGCATAAATCTACTAGAGGATACTTTTTCATCAAAACGATGAAGAGAGTCGTAGAATATTATTTTTATCTTTTTCGAAAAAAACAGGCTCATTTTTACTTGCAGCTTGATAAAAATGATCAATAATGTTCATCGTATAAACCCCATCCTCAGCAGGAGCGATTAACGTACTACCTGATAGGATACTATTAGTAAAATGTTCAAATTCATTCATTAATTTAATATTTGGATTCAAAATTGGAGAAATATCAACACACGTATCCAGCAGTTCAGAATGAATCTTCAACTCACCATTGATGAGAGAAACTCCACCTTTTGTTCCTAGTATTTCTACATACTGCTTGTCTTTTTCAATATTGGAGGCCCAGCTGAATTCAAAATTTACAGTTGCTCCATTTTTAAGACCTATAAAACCCATGGCAGAATCTTCTACATTGAAAATACCATTTGGATTTCCCTTATATCCATTTCGATTACGTGTAGTCGTTTGATCAAAGTTATTATAAGTGGCTCCGGTCACATAGGAAGGTTCTGGCATACCCATTAGGTACATGGCTAAATCAAGATAATGAACACCTAAATCAATCATTACTCCGCCGCCGGCATAATCTTTATTGGTAAACCAAGTGCCTCTGCCCGGTATACCACTTCTTCTAATCCAGCCAGCCTTTGCCTGGTATATTTCACCTAGGTAGCCACCATCAATATATTTCTTCAGGTAAACAGCTTCATTTGTAAAGCGGTTATTTAAGCCAAGCATTACCTTTTTCCCTGATTTATTTTTAGCTTCAACAATTCTTTTAGCTTCGATTGCATTTATTGCTAATGGTTTCTCACAATGAACATTTACTCCCTTTACAAGGGCATAAACGGAAATTTCAGCATGCAGGTAGTTTGGTGTACAAACACTTACAAGATCCAATTCTTCAGCATTAAGCATATCTTTATAATTGCTATAAACTTTTTCAATCTTATATTTATCAGCTAATCTGTTGGCATTTTCAATATTCACATCACAGATGGAGACTAATTCAATATTAGGGAGATTCATATAATTATTTAAATGTTTTCTTTCCGCATTACTCCCGGCACCTATTAACCCATATCTCAATTTTCGATTATTCATGTCTAATCCTCTCCTTTATATCTAAAATACAAGCTTCCTCATGTATTCGATTGTAAAATCGATTCCTCTTTCACCAAGTTCACCCGTCCAAACCGGTGAATGCGGTTCGATACTTAAGCCCCCGGTATAGCCTTTTACTCTTAATAATGAAAGGAAGGTTTTCCAATCTGTTTGATCCAAACCTGCTGGCGGATCATCCACTCTTTGACCATTGATGATCATAGAACCCTTTAAATGCACATGATTAAAACGCTCTCCCCAATCCAAGGTTTCCTGCAGGTAATCTCCGCCAAAATATCGGCTGTGAGATGGGTCAAACTTAATGCCCAAGTCTTTTAGATGACCATGAACGATTTTCCATACCTCAGGAGTATTGACATAGTTTACTTTTCGGCAGTTGTAAGTAGAGACTTTAACTCCTTTTGGTTTAGCATAGTCAATAAGCAGTGAGAAAAAGTTTATTGCTGCTGTACAGTTTTCATAAAAGGATAATTCCTCGACATAATTACATCCACTTACAAAATTGGTACATCCTAATTCTTCTGCCACATCAATCAATCGAAAGCATCTCTCTACTTCTTCTTCTATGACGCTTCCCTTTTCATCAATGCGCAAAGACTTCCATCTTCCTATAGAGGCAACTGCAACACCGTATTCATCTTTCCATCTTTTTAGATTATCTCGATTGCGAGAAAAAACGTCTACATCTTGACCTTCATTCACACAGACTTCAATAAAATCAAGTCCTTTTCGCTTTGCTTTTTGAAAACTTTCCTCTGTAGGTGTGGCAATAATTCCAAGCTGCATCATATTTAATCCACTCTTTTCATCTTTATTATTGGTCTTCCCATCTATATAACAAATTGTTTTTAAGTAACGCTTACAATCTTATTTTAATCAATTTGTTTATACTCATCTCCCCAGCTGTTAACCAATTTATTATAGATTTTAATTCATTTTGTTTTCATAACATATCAAAATAATGAAGAGGTTAAAAATTTAACTGTTATTTTTAACCTCTATTACTCATTAAGAAAAAGAAACGAAAATGAGACGAAAATATCTATCTACTAAGATAATTAATGAAAAGGAATGGGGGAGAACACAGGTTATGATACATATGTAAAACACATCAAATAAGAAAAGACGAAGGGAGATTTTTTAATGAGCAAATTAAAAACATGCGTAAGTTTGTATAGTTTGCAGGATGAATATTTAAATAAGCGTATGAGCCTAGAGGATATCTTCAAATTTTTAGCAGAGAATTCCGTTGAAGGAATTGAAATCATTCCCGATCAGATGATGCATAACGCACCACATCCTTCGGAACAAACTTTAGCAGAATGGGATCGATTAGTATCTACCTATAAAATGAAGCCAGTTATTGCTGACGTCTTCTTAAATACAAACTTATACAAAAATCGGGAATTAACGAAAAAAGAGTGTGTTGATTTACTAATTGAAGAAATTAAACTTGCAAGTCGATTAGGGATTAAGCTGATTCGTTTGGTGTCCATGGTACCCGCTTTTGTAATCGAACCATTATTGCCATATGCTGAAAAATATAAAGTCACTTTGGCACTTGAAATCCATGCTGGTTTGAGTTTCGATGTTAAGAAAACACAAGATTTTATTAAAGAAATGAAGAGATTAAATTCTCCTTATGTAGGACTTGTGATTGATACAGGGATTTTCTGCACCAGACTGCCTAGAGTAATGGCTGAATATTGTAAGCATTTAGGAACACGCCAGGAAGTAATTGATTATATCAATAATATTTTCGACGAAGGAAAAGATCCAAGAAAAGTTTATCTTGTAAATGGCGGATTTCCTGCTGAATTGAAGCAATTAATGAAGTCCGATGCTGATTACTTCTTTGCCCATATGGCAGATGGATATGAAAATGAACCCTTCAGTGTTTTAGATGAATATATGCCTTACATCAAACATTTCCACTTTAAGTTATTTGAAATGACGGAAACAGGAGAAGAATTTTCCATTGATTATAAAGGCATTCTGCAATATTTGCATGATAAAGGCTACGATGGTTATGTATCTACCGAATATGAAGGAAACCGTTGGGTGCTTCCTGGACACCCAATGAAGGAAAAAGAGCAGGTTTTAGCACATCAGAAGCTTATTCGAAGCGTAATTAAAGAATTAGAAGGTCAGGAGGTATATTAATATGTTTGATAATAATGTTTTCCTTGAAAACACTTGTAAAAATATAGTAGAAGCTGATCATGTGACAGGGTTTGAATTGAAGACCAATATTACCTATTATCGGGGTATTCCACTATCCATGGTAAATGATATTGGGGTTGAGGTAGATGGTGTAAAGGTTGTACGTGAGGATATTAGATGCTCTGTTGATGCAGAAGATTGGTTTACGTTAGATGAAATGGAAACTGTCACTTCCTATAAATGGGAATATGGAGAACCATTAATCGTAAGAGTACTCAAAGACGGCGGGTTATCTGCGGGAAGTTATGAGATTGCTTTAGATGTAGTTGTCCGTACGGCATATATTCCGGTTCCTTTAGCAGGACGTAAAGTAAGGACAGTTGAGATAGCTTAATAAAATGATAGAGGGTAAAAATCGATTAACGATTTTTACCCTCTTTTTAACGTTCTCCAAATAGCAAATTAAGTTCAAACAACCGCACTTCATGGGGTTGAAGTTCGCCTTTCAAAACAATCGAATGATCCTCCACAAGGGAATGCTCAACCTTCATATAAGGAACACAGATCTGCTTAAAATAATCCACTTCATCCGCTTTTATGTCATCCACCACACCAAATCTCAACCATTCATCTAGTATACTACCATGATCACGATTCAGTTTTAGTTCTTTCACACGATATTTCCCATTCGCAATACCTTGTAATTCCAATGAAAGGTTCATAGTCTCATTATTTTCAAAAATTTCATATTGCTCGTGGAGACCTGTACTGCCCTCAGGATGCAGGTAATAAGAATAATTAAAATGTTTATAGTTAAAACATAATACTTGATAGCGATTGCCGGATTTTTTGGTAACAATATAATTTTCACCTTTTGCTACTAAAATCTCACCCAATTGTTTTAACAGTACAAATGCATGATAACTCGGTTTTTTGATGCCATTTTTCGTTAGCAGTCCCGCACCACCATGAAGAATGTTTTTCGAATCTCGAAAATCACTAAAAATATCAGAGCATAACCAGTATCCCATCATTTTCACTTGATTTTGATTCAAGTTTTCAACAATATTCTTTGCCATGTAAGCTGCTTTAAAGCTGCTATCATTAAGATAGTTACGATTAGATATGCTAATATTCCATTCCGTAACGTTAAGTTCTAAATTTTCAAACCCAGCTTTTTTCAATGATTTTCTTACATCATTCAACTTATTTAAAACATAGTGAGGATTAGTAGAATGTAAATTTTTAATCGGAACCCGATATTTATCACGATCTATTTCAATTGGATAAAGATAAATGGAGAGAAAGTCAGGCTGAATTTCTTCCTGTTTCCATTGTTCCAGTAACAAATCCAGTTTGTCTCCTTCTAAATCCATGCTTAAACCACATCCGCCAATCTTTGCACCAGGAACCAGTTCTTTCGCAGTCTTTTTAAATTCACTAAATATTTTAAAGAACTCACTATATTTAGGCTCTTGAATTTGATTATTCTTAATTTTTTCTAAAAATTCTTTTTCTTCCTGTGTTTCACTGTTAAATTCATCCATTGGACGCCACATTTCAAAGTACCAAGTCTCGACTTCTTCGATACTATAACGCTCGATACATTGTAACAAAAATGCCATCACGAGATTGTGCCATTCAGACAGTGTCCTTTCACTTATCGTTTGGACGACAAGGGTCTCACCAATGGCTTTTTGAATAATTTTTGGTTTTGGACCCAATTCAATAAAGGGTTTTAATTTATTTTTAATTAGAAAATCCAATAATTTATTTGCATTTGAAAAATTGTAAGTGACGGTTCCTCCAGAGCGATCTTCTAAAAGCATATCATCACCAAACAATCCCCAAAATCTCGCGTAGGTAAACCCAATTTCCGATTGTAAGAGAGTGATTTGCTCTTGCATATCCGAATTCAATAAATCTTTTGCATATCCAATATTAAGTAATCGATTCCAATACTTTATATAAGCATCTGTTTTACCAATTTTAACGATTTCTGTATCACCATTACTTCTGGATTCAGGAATGGATTGAGCACTTTTTTCCTCGGTACTCTTAAGATAATCGCGTAACTCAGTAAGGGCTTCATTTGTTTCTAGATTGCTAGTATCATTAGTAGAGTCTTTTTTCTCTGTTTTACCTGACATTTGTTTTCTGTATTCAACTGGTTTTAACTGGTAGTTTTCATTAAAAACTCTATTAAATGAAGCTAAATTGGGAAATCCATTATCTAATGCTATTCTTGTTATTGGTTTGTCAGAGTTAACTAATTCGTTAACAGCATGGGCCAAACGAATTTCATTTAAGTATTGAGAGAAAGTTTTTCCTGTCTGTTTTTTGAAATATTTTGATAAGTATGGAATCGAGAGATAATGGATACTCGCCACTTCCTCTAACGATAAAGGCTCTCGATAATTACTTTGAATATAATCTATAATTTCTGTTAATCGATCATTTTGACCTTTAATTGAGGTAGTAAGCAGCATTTGACCTTGATTCTGTAAAAAATTCATTCTAAGCAATGAAATGAACTTATAGGTTTTTTCTAAGTATTCAACCTGCGAAAAATGGTTTACTTTCATATAAACCGTTAACAAGTCTTCAATCACTTTTCTTAATTTGGGATTGGCAGAGTGATCGTGTTCGACTGAATTACAAGTGAATACTAGATTTTTTTGTGCTAGAAGTGAACTTAACTCGAAGTAATTGAACTGGAAAACAATAAATAAATTATCTTTATCAGACTGGAAAGAATGAAATTCATTAGAATTGACCAATACAAAATCAGAACTATTCATTTGAAAGATTTTATTGTTTACTTTGACCTGTAAATTACCCTTAATCATATAAATCAATTCTATTTCTCTATGGGCATGTTCCAGGTTACTCTTGTTGTTCATCACTGAAATCGTTACTAACTTCGAATCTATTGAAGATTGGAAAGTATGCGAACCAACCAATTCCATCCCCTCCATAACAAGCTGTACTTTTAAAAACTACTATTTCTTAATATAACATATTAACATTTTAAAATTCGACAAAATATTTTAATTTTCATTTAAATATCATGATTAAAAAAATAAAATAGCCTAGTTCTGTATGAACTAAGCTTTTAAATGTGACGTTACTTATTTAAAAAAATTGTCCCAATTGCAATTAGAACAAGACCCACAATGGAATAAATTGATATCTTCTGCTGTAAAAACAAAATTGATAGTAAGGTAACAACAACTGCATATACCCCAGTTTGAAGTCCACCCAGCATTACCGTATTTCCAAATACTCTGCTGCCCTGAATGAAGCCCCAAGATAGGACAATGTTTCCTATAAAAGAAAGAGGAAGAAAATATACATTAAATCTAATGCTGTCTTTTAAAGTTGGTTGGAAAAAATGTGCAGATAAAATTGGTAATAATGAAAAAACAATAGCACCAAAAATAATTGCACCAAGTACAAGAAATTTCAGAAAAAACACCTACTTTTACTCTTTTAGTGTTACTTTATCCAAAGCAGGCAAGCCTATTCTATTTTTATGTCGTCTGCTTTTAATATGTAAAAAGGCACCTTCCAATGTGGAAAGTGCGCAATTTTTGGATTTATTTTGTCGTAAAACTAAAAAGCTTTTCTAAATGATGAACTATTTCACCTTTATCAGCTTCAACCACTTTTACATGCTGCGGTTTATTAAACAATTGACTGATTTGTTCAGGGAATGTCTGCTGAATATCGCAACGCTCAATGGATTCATTAAATTTTGCGGGATGAGCAGTTGATAATGTGACACAAACCTCACCAGGATTATTACAGCTTTCGTATGCAGCTACCCCACAAGCAGTATGGGGATCTAGTAAATAACTGGTTTCTGTATTGTACTTACTAATCGTTTGCAAGCATTCTTCCCCTTTAACTCCGTGTGCCGCAAAATCCTGTTGCACTTTATGGAGCAGCTCATCGCTTACAACAATTTTTCCTTCTGACTTGAATTTCTCCATTAAGTCCGACACGGCCTTTGGATCTTCTCCAAGCAAGTAATATAGATAGCGCTCAAAATTGCTAGCTACTTGGATATCCATTGAAGGGCTGAATGTGCTGCGGAATTCACCAGGCTCGTACACTCCATCATGGATAAACCCTTCTAGTATATTATTCTCATTGGTAGCAACGATGAGATTACCAATCGGCAGACCCATTTTCTTTGCAAGATATCCAGCGAAGATATCTCCAAAGTTCCCTGTTGGGACACTAAAGTTAATAGACTCTAAATCACTCTCTTTTTTTACTTGGAAATACGCATAGAAATAATAAACCGTTTGCGCCATGATCCGAACAAAGTTAATTGAATTGATCGCACGCATATGATATTTGTTTTTAAAATCAACATCTGCAAACAATTCTTTAATGATTCTTTGACCATCATCAAATGTTCCTTTAATAGCTAAATTCAACACACTTTTGTCATCAACTGTCGTCATTTGTAATTCTTGAACCTTACTTACTTTGCCATGTGGATGCAAAATACAAATACGGATTCCTTCCTTCCCTCTGACACCCTCAATCGCAGAGGCGCCGGTATCCCCTGAAGTGGCACCGAGAATATGAATCGACTCCCCTGTCTTTTTGGATACATAGGAATATAAATTTCCTAAGAATTGCAGCGCAATATCCTTAAAAGCAAAGGTTGGGCCGTGGAATAGTTCTAGAACATACATGTTATCCGTCAGCTTTTGAACAGGTGTAACCTCTGGGTGACGGAAGGTTGCGTAACTTTTCTCGATTAGTTCTTTCAAGTCATTGTCTGGAATTTCACCATCTACATAATAGGAAAAGATTTCGTATGCTAATTCCTGATACGTTAACTTAGACATTGCCTCTAACTTTTCTACAGGAATCTGCGGGATTTTCTCCGGGACTAATAGTCCTCCATCATTTGCCAGTCCCATTAGGACTGTGTCGATAAAACCAATTTTACTTACATTGCCGCGTGTACTAACAAAGTTCATAGCTGCCTCCAGTATATTAAAAGTTTTATTGTCTCAGTTTTAAGTGAGAGATTGCTTTAATTTAAAGTAGTAAAATATAAATTCCATTTTAACATAATTGAATGAATAGTCTATGAATTATTATTAGAATTTTCATTAATCATTTCTATTAATGACATATTCAGATTTTTGATGTCTTGAGACAAATTTATTATTGGTAATCCAGAAACGCCATAGATAATCCTTGGCTTCTCCAGCGTTGTCGATTCCAATCCTTTTCCCGATTGAAATGCTTTCCGGAAAGTAACCTTTAGCTATATATAAAGGTGGACTTGTAAGTGAGCTGCCATAATCAGCCATTGTGACGCCTAATGATTTTGTCAGTTTTCCAGGACCATTTGTTAATTTATCCAGGTCTTGAATTTCTCTCCTGGTTTTCATCAGCTCGATACCATCACTTGGTTCTATAGCACGGACCAATATGGCTTCAGGTTTTTCTTCACCCCCGCTAACCACATTGAAAAGACAATGGGTATGCATGAGATAGGTATAGGCAAGCCCTGAACGATGGAACATGACCTCCGTTCTTGCACTCCGCCTGTTATTGTAACTATGCGCAGCCCTGTCACTTGGACCGATATATGCCTCTGTTTCTACAATATATCCTGCAGCTGTTCCCAAATCTGTTTCTTTTACCAGGAGGCACCCGAGCAATGCCTTTGCTAGTTCCAGGGTAGATTGTTCATAAAATTCCTGAGGTAGTGGAACGATTTCTTTTGGGAATTCTCCCATGACAGTGGCCTCCATAAAGATTATTTTCTTATTGTTTTCCCCATTATAAGGCGGAGTATTTAAAAATAAGTATATATAGAAAGGATTTATTTTAAGGGAAAATGTTAAATGGCACCCTCTTGTGCGGAAGGTGCCATTTGCTTTAAATCAATGGACAGATTGACACATGCTTTTAATAATCATTTTTATCATTTCCTCAACTAAATATGGAACCTCTTCGAAAGAGTTTTTTATGTGCAGTCTTTCTGTTCGTTTGTGTGCATCTTTTCCGAAAGGGCCGACATTTAGGACAGGTGCACGAAGCTGGGTCATGTCATCAAAAGGTATACAGTAACTGCTTCCCCATACGGGCGTATTTGCTTTAAATGCAGTCCACCCTTCCCCTTCATCATGATAGTTCACATAGCTTAAGTCACTGATTCCATTAAAATAATGCACTTGTTTTACAGGTAATTTAAATCTTCTCTGACCTATGTCCCTAACAAACTGGAAACAGCTCTTGACGAGGTCATCATCAGATGAATTAACAGCCGGATAATAAGGAGGTGCATAGAGTAAGACGATTGCAGGAGCAAGCTCCTGACATTCAATCATCAGACTGTCTGCTATTCGTATTGATTTTTCACGGTCATCCCAGTTTTGAATTTCCTCTACTTGGGCCTTTATTTCCTCCACAAAATCCACACCGAATTTACGAATCGCATGTGTTTGTAAATCCTCGTAACGCAAAACACGGACTTTGCCAACCGGCTGCACAGAGTGCTTCAAACAAACCTCTTTATATGCCTGATTGCAAGCTTCTGCAGCATCGATGGCAACTTTTTCAAAAATCTCCATGATTTCGTCTGCAGTCCTCTTCATTAGAAACACATTATATAATGCTGCAGAACGAAAAGGCGTTTGAGCAGAGTATTCCAATCTTAAATCTTTCTGCTGAAGGGTAACAGGTAGCGGCGTAGTTTCGCCATTTACTTTTTCTTGCAGAGACAAATTCCACTCCATTCTCTGAGTCAAAAATGAGGCAATAAATGGCGCTGTAATGCCGCTGAGTGGTTCACCAACATGTGTTTCTTTTCCATAAAAGAGGGCAGATGGCATAATTTTACCAATGGATCCAGAATAAACATAAAAACTTCTGTCACCCGGTTCTTGGGTAAATACCGGCTCTCCGTTCAGGAAAAGTTTATAACTCAGATTATGTTGATCTTTTAATTCAAGCAGTTTAGTTACCGCTGCACGCATACCGGATGAATTTACCTCTTCATCAGGGACTGTGAGCAGCAGGAGATTTATCGGCCATTTCTCGACCGTTGCTTTTTCCAGTAACCCCATATGCATTGCCAGTCCCATCTTCATATCCATGGTGCCCCGGCCAAATAAATATTCACCAGATAAGAGGTCTCTATGTGCATCTCCATGCAGTTCATCAATTCTATTTATTAGTAATTTCGTCAATTCTTCCGGCTGATAGGCATACTCCTCCAGGTCCCCATACTCCTCAGTGTTTACCGTATCAAAATGACTCAGTAATACAATGGTTTCCTTTGAAGAAGCATGCTTATATAACCCCGTTAAGAATCGCCGGTCCAAATCAGCATCATGAAGACCTAAATGACCGGGATTCTCCTTAAAATACCGCAAATCCTGTAATTTTGCCTGAACCTTACTTGGAAACTCCCGCTCCCCCTCGGTTAACGTCATACTCTTCCAGCTCACTAGTTCACACAACAAACTCCGCAGCCTATCCGGTGTTCCCCACCTAAGTTGTTCCATAATTTTATTCCCCTTTACCAATATTCCACAACTGAGTGCCCATCAGAGGGGAGGAAGTGTCCACCTCAGGTGGACACTGTCCACGAGCGGTGCCTGTCACCCATGTTTGTCACCCATGTTATCCTTTGATATTCGTTTCTGAGTTTGCTTTGGTTTGTTTGTTTTTGATGAAATAGAATATATAGCATATTGCTAAGAATCCTAGTCCGATGAGGAGTCCTATTAGTTGTGTTGGATCAAATGCCAGGAATATAAGGATAGATACGCAAAATACGATACATACGATTGGAATTAGAGGATAAAATGGTACTTTGTATTGCAGTTCCTCTAATTTTTCACCGCCCTGTAAATATTTGCGCCGGAACATTAACTGAGATAGCGCAATTCCGATCCAGGAGATGGTCACGGATATTCCGGCAACAGACATTAATAGAACGAAAACTGTATCTGCAGCAATAACACTAGTCGAAAGTGATAATAGTGAAAATATCATCGTAAAAACTAGAGCTTTAAATGGAACCTTCCGTTTTGAAAGTTTCCCAAACCGTTTTGGTGCCATTCCCTCATGAGCCATGGCCCACAAAAGACGTGTTGAAGCATAGATACAAGAGTTTCCTACTGATAATATCGCTGTCAGGATAACAAAGTTCATAATATCTGGTGCAAATGGGATTCCAGCAAGATCCATTAAAGTTACGAAAGGACTTTCTAGTAAACCGAGTTCTTCTGTTGGAAAAATCGCAGATAAAATAATAATAGAAGCCAAATAAAAGACAATGATCCTAAATAACACGTTGCGAATGGCACGGGGGATATTCTTAGAAGGTTCCTCGCTCTCTCCGGCAGCAATTCCGATTAATTCAGATCCTTGGTAAGAAAAAATAACATTCATCATCGTCACAAAAAGAATGGCGATTCCTGCTGGAAATAATCCAGATGGAGCTAGATTGTCTAATAATGGAGCAGGTCTGTCTTCGAGAGGAATAATTCCAAATATGGCTCCGGCACCTATAATGATAAAGAAAATAACAGCAATTACCTTAATACCGGCAAACCAGTATTCTGCCTCGGCGAAACCTCTTGTTGTTAAAGCATTAAGTCCGAATAACAACAATATAAACAACGCACACCATATCCAGACGGATACATCTGGGAACCACCTCTGCATGAGGATCCCCGCGGCGGTGAATTCAACTCCAGCCGTCGTAGCCGACCCAATAAAATACATCCATCCTAAAGAGAACCCGGCAGAAGGACTAATGAATTTACTGGCATATGTTTGAAAAGAACCTGTTACAGGCATATAGACAGCGAGCTCACCTAAGCAGACCATGACCAGATACAAAATGATCCCGCCAAACAAATACCCGACTAGTGCACCGCCTGCCCCCGATTGATTAATGGTATAACCAGCATTTAAAAACAATCCCGTTCCAATAACTCCCCCTAATGAAAGCATAAATAAATGTCTGCGCTTCATGGAACGATTTAATTGATTTTCCTGACTTCCCTGATTAACTGTTTCCATTGCCTCTCCCACCCCTCTTAAAATAGCTATACCCCTTTATCTAATTAAAATCGCAGTGACAAACAGCTTAATCCTCCATCCTGCTTACGGAATTCAGACATTTCGAGTTCGATTGTCTGGAATCCGGCAGTATTAATTTTTTGTTTTGTTATAGGATAGCCTGCAGGGATGATGACATTATCATTCACACGGATACAGTTTGCTGCGTATTCCTCTTCAGGTGGAACAACTATTTTTTGATATTGGTTAAACTCGGGATGATCAATAAATTCCCCTGCGACCACAATCGTTTGATTTCCTAAATAAGCAATGCCTGTTTTTAAATGAAAGAACTTCTCCAGCTCAACAATCGTACCTTTGTACCCTTCTAATTCTAGAATTGTTTTTAATTGCTTAGCGCCGTCATGGTTAGTTCTAGCAGAAATTCCTATATAAAAATGATCTTCAATCTGAAGGATATCACCCCCATCAAGTGTTCCCGGAGCCTTAATAGAATAAATAGATTCATAGAATGATTTAAGTACAGGTTCCATTTCATGGATTTCACCATTCCGGGAAAGTGCCCCTGGATTCGAAATGACAGCGAAATTAGGTGTCAATACCGCTGTATCCTCTACAAAAGTTGAGTCAGGAAATTCAATATTACTAGGTAGGACTGTTACGGTTGTACCGCATTTTTTCAACGCGTCTAAATAGGCCTGATGCTGTTCTAATGCAATCTCGAAATTAGGTCTTCCTAAATCAGAAGTAGTTAACCCATTGACATAGCTTTCGCTGGGTATTTTAACAATCGTATTTTTAAACATGATACTAGCCTCCTTTTTTAACCTCTTGCTACTGGACATGTTAGACATGTAGGTCCCCCCGTTCCTAAATAAGATATTTCATTTCCTTCATATTCATAAACAGTTGCGCCTGCTGCAAGTAATTGTTCCTTTGTTGACGGATTCCCTGAAACCATCACGCAGACTCTTGGTGCGAGCGCAAGAACATTACAGCCCAGGCGGTGATACTCTTCATCCGATACCTCTATTAATTGAAAACCTCGCTTGATTAGCAGCTGCCGAAGGAATACTGGCATGAGCCTTGAATAAACCACTGCCAGATTCTCATCTACGATACTAATGAATGACATAAGATGAAGACATTCTTCTTCTCCCTGGTCATGCGGTAATTGAACAACAATACACTCTTCAACCATATCCTTTGTCATTTCCTTAATTTGTCGGATGGCTTCATCATTTGTACGATAACCACGTCCAATCAATAAAGTCTGATCATCGAGCCAGACGAGGTCTCCACCATCAGCCACCGCCTCCCCTGTTAGTTCACCAACTATAGGAATCTTCTGTTCTAGTAAAAATTGTTTATAAGCCTCTGCCTCTGGTTGACGTAATTTTTTTCCTGACTTTAAAATAATGGCCCCATTTTTCGTGAATTTCACAGGGTCGTGGGTGTAAAGCGAGTCTAATCCTACTGTCCCTGAAGCAGGTAAAAATACAATTTCAGCCACATGTTCTCTAATAATCGCATGAAACTGTTCAAATTCATTGTCTGCTTTTATGTAGTCCGGTTCATTGATGTAATTAAACTTTTTCCATTCATTTCTTAAATGCTCTTGACTGATAAAAGCGTCCTTTGGATGTTTTAAAATTACCTTGTTAAGATTTTTATGCATGGATGATAACAAGTTTTCAACCTCCTTTTTCCGCATAGTGGAAAACTTTTTCTTTTAATGGAAACTTATAATATGATATTATTAAAATTAGAAATACTTGTCAATGAATTTTGAATTTACTGAAAAATATTTTTTCCTTTCTATTCGTATTTGATAAACATAATGATTGGGGTTGAATAAATTGCAGACAATTGATCGAGCTATGCGAGTAATTAAAGTTCTAGCGCAAAGCGATACTAAAAAATGGTTCTCGATTACAGATTTATCAAAGGAGTGTGACTTGCCTGTAAGCACCATGCATCGTCTTCTACAATCCATGATTAAACATGGATTAATTCAGCAGGATCCGAATCTAAAACTCTATTCCATGGGGTATTCCTGGCTGGAATATGGGTTACAAATGTATGACACCTTTGATTTTGTCGGGATGATCCGCCCTGAAATGGAGTCATTAATGCATGAGGTGGAGGAAAGTGTTTATTTCAGTAAACCTATTGGCTTAGAAGCTTTAGTGATCGAAAGAATCGATTGCCCGCATAATCCGATCCGGATTTATGACCAGTTGGGAATCAGAATCCCAATGAATATCGGAGCTGCGAATAAAGTGATGTTGGCCCATATGAATAGTGACGAGGCTTTAAAAGTCATAAGTGAGTTAGTCCCGAACGAAGAAACCGATTCGTTTTTACAACAGCTAAATACCATTCAGCAAAGAGGTTTTGGGGAAAGCCACGGAGAAAAAACCAAAGGCACTTCCTCTGTAGCGGCTCCCATATTCAATCACTCCAACGAATTAATAGGAGCATTAAGTATTGGTTACGTTGACATCAACCAAACAGATGAAAAAATACAATTATTAATTGAAAAGGTTATCCAATACGGCTTGCGCATATCAGCAAAACTAGGCAATAAACTTTATATCCATACGAAAAAAAACCATTAAGGAAACATAAATATTTATCTTTGTATTAATCAGCTGCGATTTTATTAAGGCGAGATTGCTGGCAAAATTAAAGGACATTGTGCAATGAACATGTTAAAAGGCACCTTCCTACGCGGAAGGTGCGAGTTTTTCATCAATGAACAGATTGGCATTTCATTTTAGTTATGGTTGTATTCGCTTTCAAAATAGAACTAATAACCTCAAATCTTTATTGAATAATTAGTCTGTATTTCCATTGGTAACCCGACATAATTTTCTGCAAGACTGGTTGCAGCGGCATGTGAGGAAGTCACATAATCTAACTCAGCCAACTGAATGTTATATTCAAACGAGCTATGTTCAAAGTTACGATGCAGCATGGTAGTCATCCAATAAGAGAATCTTTGGGCTTTCCAAATACGGCGGATGCAAATTTCTGAATAACGATTAAGCAAGTCTTCCTCACCAGAATGGTAATATTCACTCAAGCCCTTTGCTAATACTTGAACGTCTGCTGCTGCTAAATTTAACCCTTTCGCACCGGTTGGAGGAACAATATGAGCTGCATCTCCCGCGAGGAATAGGTTTCCATAACGCATCGTCTCACATACAAAGCTGCGCATGGAAACAATATTCTTTTGTATAATCGGTCCATCCAGGATGCTCCAGCCATCCATATCAACCCTTGCATGTAGTTCTGACCAAATACGGTCATCTGACCAATTCGCAATATCATCCTTTGGATCTACTTGGATATAGTGCCGTTGAATTTCAGGCGACCTTGTACTTATTAACGCGAAACCTCTTTCATGATTGGAATAAATTAATTCTGGATTGACAGGGGCTGTTTTTGCAAGAATTCCTAACCAGCCAAAGGGATATATTTTTTGTTTTTCAACCCGGATATTTGCTGGGATTGCCTGACGGCTCGGTCCGTGAAATCCATCACAGCCTGCAATAAAATCACAGTTTAATTCTTCAAAATCTGTTGCATTTTCTGGCATAAACCGGATTATAGGAGTTGATGTTTCGATTTGATGAAGGCTGACATTCTTGACATTAAAGTATATTTTTGCGCCTTCTTCAAGACGTGCCGCGACTAAATCTTTAATCACCTCATGTTGAGCATATACAGTAATCTTTTTTCCTCTAGTCAGTTCATGCATATCGATTCGATGTCTTCTCCCATTAAATTGCAATTCAATTCCATGGTGGATATGCCCTTCCTTCATCATGCGGGCACCGACACCTGTTGCATTCAATAAATCCACGGTTCCCTGTTCTAGGACGCCTGCGCGGATTGTGCCTTCTATTTCTTCACGCGAGCGGGATTCTAGAATGATAGAATCAATCCCTTGCAGATGCAATAAATGTGACAACAAAAGTCCTGCAGGACCTGCTCCGATTATTCCTACTTGCGTACGCATATTTTCCCTCCTATCTAATTTTATTTAGCAAATTCGTTTTCTTCCGTCGTTTCAGTGATTGTTGCTACCTTTTTTCCAAATGTAACTACTGCATTCCAGCTGCCGGATGATTGACCATCGGCAAGATAGGCAGGCTCCCAGCCCTCCTCTATCATACTGAACAACATGGCAAGGTGACGTCCTCCTGACTCTACCCTTGCATGCCTCGCATATTCAGGCAGCATTTCATAAGCTGCTCGATAATTCTTATTCATCATAAATTCAATAAACTGTTTATCCATCGCATGTTCCGTAACAGTCGGCGTATTATGTCTGCCGCGGACTAGGTTATGAGACAATGCACCGCTGGAAACAAACACTACCTTCTTATCAGTCTCTCGTAAAACTTTGGCAATTGTTTGCCCCCATTTATATGTTTCTTCTAAATTGGCAGCCAAGGTGACAGATAAATTAATTACAGGAATATCTTCATTCGGCACCAAGTATCGTAAAGGAACTACACTGCCATAATCCCAAAGATAATAAGGATCATTTACTCCTTGAACCTGGAGACCTGCTTCTACTCCAGCTTCTACTAATTGATTAGCCAAGTCTTCATCACCTGGGTAATGATACGCCACATCCTTTATTAAATCCGGTGCTTCAAATGCAGTAAGGATTCCTTTATGAATAGGCGTGCAATCTACATAATGGAAGAAGGTAGACGGCCAATGACATGAAACTAATACAATTACATCTGGATTTATTTCCTTCAGCTGTCTCCCAATTTCCTTCATTGAAGCAGCCATATCCTTTTGGAATTCAGGTACGAGATCCTCATGACACATACTCGGAACGTGAGGAGCCAACATACTAAATTCAATCGTCATAACAAAACCCCCTTAATAAATTTCCACTGCTAGAAACCTTTTTATAGCTTCGCTTCGGTCGATACTCAACGTCCAATAGTTACCCAAATTCTATTTTTAGCTTCGCTTCGGTCACTATAAGAGCTTTATAGTTACCCAAATTCTATTTTTAACTTTGCTTCGGTCACTATAAGAGCTTTATAGTGACCCAAAAT
The DNA here is from genome assembly GCF_047237705.1 of Neobacillus canaveralius. Lineage (NCBI taxonomy): Bacteria > Bacillati > Bacillota > Bacilli > Caryophanales > Bacillaceae > Neobacillus > Neobacillus canaveralius. Next base: position 4,075,434 of record NZ_JBDFLL010000001.1, read on the forward strand.
CTTTTTCAAGCTTCGCCTCGGTCACTATAAGAGATTTATAGTTACCCAAATTCTATTTTCAGCTTTGCTTCGGTCACTATAAGAGATTTATAGTTACCCAAATCCTTTTTCAAGCTTCTCTTTGGTCACTATAGGATTTCTATAGTGACCCTAATTCTTTTTCAAGCTTTCCTTAGGGCACTAAAAAAGATCTAAGTTACCTTTTCTATAAAGAATCACTCTTAGCATGGAGGTATTAACCACCATGCTAAGGTCATTAGTTTATTTTTCTACAGGCTCCCCAGCTTTTCCCCAATGTGTCTTAGGGATCTCTGTTACGATTACTCTTATATTCTCTTTCGGAGCATCCAAAGTTTCAGAAACTGTATTCGTTACATTACGGATTAATTCTGCTACTTTTTCTTTTGGTCTTCCTTCCATCATTTGCACTTGAATAATAGGCATGAAAATCCCCTCTATTTACAAATTTCTAATCGGTTACGGTAAATGATACTTCGCCAAATCCATCAAATTTTCCGGTTACGATATCGCCAAAGTTCAACTTAACGGCAGCTGTAATGCCGCCAGTTAGGATCACGTCACCCTTGCGAACCTTTTCACCCTTCCTTGCCAGCATATTTGCCAGCATCGCAACAGAATGGGCGGGGTGTCCTAGGACAGCGGCTCCTGCACCCAATTCCTTGATTTCACCATTAATTGATAGCGTTGCCCCGACAAGGTCCAATTCAAATTGTTCCGGTTTTTTCAATGATGTTCCAAACACAACCCGTGCAGTAGAGGCATTGTCAGCAATAACATCCGGCAACGTAAACTGGAAGTTCTCATAACGGCTGTCGATGATTTCTAATGCTGGAAGAACGTACTCCGTTTTCGCGAGAACCTGCGCACCTGTTATTCCCGGACCCTCAAGATCCTCTCCCATCACAAAAGCAACCTCAGCCTCTACTTTCGGGTGAATTACATCACTTAATCGGACTTTGCCGCCATTTTCAATCAACATATAATCGAATACATAACCATAAATAGGCTCTTCAATGCCCATTTGCTTCATCTTGGCAAAGCTGGTTAAACCCATCTTAGGACCAACGATTCTTCTACCTTCACTTAATTTGCGATTTACGATTTCTTGTTGAACAAGATACGCTTCCTCCACCGATAAATCCGGTTTCAGGCTTACAGTTACCTTCGGAACTTCACGCCTTTCTTCCTCCGCTGAAACGAGGTAATTGGCAATTTCCTTATATTGACTCATTAAAATTTCTCCTCCGTTCTAAAAGTGGATGCTTACCTGCCCAATATGTGCGAATCTTGCCGTAAATGTATCTCCGGCACGCGCTTCTACCGCTGCCGATAAGGCTCCTGAGAGAATCACTTCACCTGCGCGCAATGGGATATCAAATTCAGACAATTTATTCGCCAGCCAAGCAACACAATTGGCTGGATTACCTAATGCCGCTGCTCCAACCCCTGTATTAACTAGCTCGCCATTTTTATAAAAAGCCATTCCGAGTAACTCAAGATCAATATCCTCAACCTTAACTGGTTTGCCGCCAAGTACATAAAACCCTGATGAAGCATTATCTGCAACTGTATCGGCAAGCTTAATCTTCCAATCTTTTACTCTGCTATCAACGATTTCAAGCGCAGGAACCAAATATTCTGTGGCCTGAAGGACATCAAGTGCAGTAAGATTCGGTCCACGTAATTCCTTTTTTAAAATAAAGGCAATCTCCGCCTCTACCTTTGGCTGTAGAACTCGTTCAATATCAATAGAGCCTCCGTTTTCAACTACCATACTGTCTAGCAGGTGACCATAATCCGGCTCATCAACTCCTAAAAGATTTTGCATGGCCAGGGATGTTAAACCAATTTTTTTCCCAACTATTTTCTGCCCCTGCTCTACCTTTTTCTTTATATTTTCAAGCTGAACGTAATAGGCTTCCTTTACTGTTAACTCTGAATCGATTGAAGTAAGCGGTACAATTCCGACTCGAGTGGACTCTGCTTCTGCCAAGTTTCTTGCAAACTCTTCTATTTTACTCGTCAACATTCTTACACCCTTTCTACAGTTTAATGGTTATATTGGATAATTCAGAGTAGAAATCAATGCTGTGCATGCCTCCGGTTCTACCGATGCCGCTGTTTTTCATTCCGCCAAATGGGGTACGAAGATCGCGTAAGAACCAGGTATTAACCCAAATAATTCCCGCTTCAATTTGATGAGCAACACGGTGAGCACGTCTTAAATCATTGGTCCAGATGGTTGCACTTAATCCATAATGGCTATCGTTTGCTTGCACAATCACTTCTTCTTCCATATCAAATGGCATTACCGTCACGACAGGTCCAAATATTTCTTCACGAACGCAGCGGGAATTGCGGTCCAAACCAGTAATAATCGTTGGCTCTAAATAATAACCTTTTTCAAATCCTTCTGGACGTTTACCGCCTGTAAGAATATTCGCGCCATCATTACGTGCGATTTCAATATAGCTATTCACACGATCATAATGTTCCTTACTGATTAATGCGCCAACCTTTGTATCTTCATTTTCCGGCTTACCAACTTTTAGTGTTTTTACTTTTTCAACAAATTTCTTTAAGAATTCTTCATAGGCTGGGCGTTCTACATAAATACGTGAACCACATAAGCAAACCTCACCTTGGTTAATAAAACTAGATTTAATCGTCGTTTCAACGACTTCATCAAGATCTGAGTCGGCAAAAATAATATTTGGATTTTTACCACCTAATTCAAATGATAGTTTTTTCAATGAAGTGGATGCTGCTTTCATAATCGCAGAACCTGTTCCTGGTTCACCAATAAAGGAAATCGCATCAATATCCGGATGTTCTGAGATGGCTCCGCCTGCAGAATTCGGACCGAAACCATGTACGAGATTGACCACACCGTCTGGTACTCCCGCTTCCTTACAAATCTCCATTAATACTGTTGCTGTCATAGGTGTCCACTCAGCTGGTTTAATTACAGCTGTGTTCCCCATCGCAAGACAAGGTGCTAATTTCCAAGTAAGTAAAAGTAATGGTAGGTTCCAAGGTTTAATAATGCCAACAACCCCAACAGGACGGCGGTACGAATAATGAATGGCTTGGTCATCCTGCTGATTGGCGTCCGTGTTAACAGAAATCATATAATCGGCAAAAAAGTGAAAATTGTACGCTGCACGCGGTATATCGATGCTATTTGCCAGCCAAAATGGTTTACCAGTATCCAATGATTCTAAGCGGGCTAATTCCTCTTGTCTTTCAAGGATTAAATCACCAATTCGACGAAGAATTTTAGAACGTTCAGAAACTGTGGTATTTTTCCACTTTCCGTTTAATGCTCTGCGAGCAGCTGCTACGGCATAATCTACTTCTTCTTTTCCACCTTCTGCAACAGTTCCTAACACTTCTTCTGTGGCTGGATTAATATTTTCAAATGTTTTTTGGTTTTGGGACTCAACGAACTTCCCATTAATGAAGTGTAAGCAATTAATTGCTTTTACTCTTGTTTCTACTTGCATATCCGAATTCCTCCTAATTGGAAAAAATTTAATTTATTTACATAAGTTGATGGTAACGCTTTCGAGTTTCACATACAACGCTCATGTTGCTCTATACGCAACAACTAGAATGATTTCTAAAATAAATTTTAATACTCTAAATTATTTTAATTTTTCCTTTTCTTTTAAAAAACTTTCTGCTATATTGCGTACTATAGAACAACATTGTTTTCTATTTTGAAACAAGGGGTGAATCATTTGGAAGTTAAAAATCAAGAGGATCAATATCTTTCCTCAGTTAAGAATGCGCTTAGAATTTTAAAAAGCTTTTCAATCGATGAGCCTGAAAAAAAGGTAAGTGATATTTCATCATCGCTCGGACTTAACAAGAGCACGGTAAGCCGTACCATGGCCACGCTGGCAAGTGAAGGCTTTGTTCAGAAAGACCCTGAAACGAAAAAATATCGTCTTGGTCTCTCACTTCTTTCGTTAAGCAGTATCATTAATAGCAACACAGATGTTTACCATGAATCTTACCCTGTCTTAGGCCGGCTTGTTGAAAACCTCGGTGAAACCGCTCACATTTCTGTAATAGATAAATTAGATGTTATTTATTTGCAAAAAGTAGAGTGTAATCATCCCGTAAGATTCTTAACACATGTTGGCAGACGAAATCCTCCACACTGTACGAGCTCTGGTAAAGTGCTGCTTGCTTATGCGGATGAGGAACTGGTTAATTCAGTCCTCGAAAAAGGCTTAGAAAAATACACAAAAAATACGATTACGGACCCCGATAAACTCCTTGCTAATTTAAAAGAAATTAAGAAAAATGGATATTCTACTAGTTTTGAAGAGCTAAATGAAGGAGTAAATTCCATTGCTGCACCCGTTTACGATTATAGAGGTAAAGTGATTGCAGCCTTGTCAGTTGTCGGACCGAAACAAAGAATTCAGCCTAATAAGATTCAAGGTTTTGCCAAGAAAATAATAGCCGCTGCCAAGGAAGTCTCAGAACGAATGGGATACAGAGGCTAATTTTATGAAAAGGAGCTTATCATATGCATGACTTTCATACTCATTTTATCCCGTCTGATGTTATAACCTGGCTAAAGGATAACAAGGAACAGGTGAATGCCAAATGGATTCGAAAAGAAAAAAACAAAGATGATTTCTTATTTATTAATGAAAAATGGGGCTTTGAACTAAAAAAAGCCTTTATTGACAGCGAACTCTACTTAACGCAACAGGAAAGCGCGGGTGTAACTCATTCTGTTGTTTCGCCAATCCCGCAGCTTTTTCTTTACGATTTTCCTGATGAAATCACAACGGATATCTCTATCGTTTATAATCACTCATTGGCTGAGTGGTCTAAATCAGCACCTCAGAAAATCTCAGCATTAGGCACCGTACCCCTTACCAACCCAGACAAAGCAGCCCAAGTCTTACAAAACGCCATGAATCTTGGACTTAAAGGCGTCATCATTGGTCCTGGCCTTCCTGGAAAAATGTTATCGGATGAATGTTTCACACCATTTTTTGAAGAGGCCAATCGCCAAAAGGCCATCGTCTTTATCCATCCATTGTTGTGCGAAGACCCTCGATTAAACAGAAGAATGATGCCCAATTTAATAGGGGTGCCTTGGGAAACAACGGTTTGTGCGACGGATCTTTTATTAAGCGGCTTGATTGACCGGTTTCCACATGTAAAAATTCTATTTGCCCATGGCGGCGGTTTTCTTCCTTATCAAATCGGCCGACTGGACAAAGGCTATGAGCAGTGGAAACTTGTATCTTCCAACCTTATGGCACCACCATCTGAATACTTAAAACGCTTTTGGTATGACTCCGTCTTGTGGAATAAAGAAAGTATGGATTTCCTCGTTAAAGCAGTTGGAGTAGACCGGGTTGTTCCTGGATCTGATTATCCTTTTGACCTTTCTGTTTGGCCACCTGAAGGAAAGCTTCAAGAGGGCGTAAATTCTATATTAGGATAAAGGTAAAAATGAATAGTAATGACTAAAGGCACTTGAATGGTTATATTCTGGTGCCTTTAAGTCGCTTCATATTAACTTCTATTGTTTAGATAGTAGTATTAATGGCGGAATCTTCTGAAATTTTTTGAGATAATTTTACTGGTGCAGTTTCCTTGAGTAAAAAGGATAGCAAGAAGAACACAACTGCCGTCCCGCTCGCAAGCCATAACGGTGTGTAAAGACTAAACTTATCAGCAAGGATTCCAGCAATAACAGGACCTGCTGTTCCGCCAATGATTTCTCCAGTAAGAACAACACATGCAATCGCTGTTGCAGCAAAAACCTTAGGAACCGACTCTGATGGTATGATGGCAAGATAGAGCGGCTGTGCCCCAAACCCGATGGTAAGAATAAAGATAGAAATGGCCAGCAGTGCAAAGTTCGTGTGGAAAGCTGCCACCGAAAGCGGAAGCACTATAGCGATTAATGTTGCAGGAACAATAATCGTTTTCCTTCCAAGTCTATCAGATAAAAACGGCAGAAGAAATTGCCAAATGAACATTCCAATCCCCATGATTCCTAAAATAGCTCCATATTGCGCTTCGCTATAGTTCGAAACACCAGATAGAAATAGCGGCATGAAACTTGTAAATACTAATAAATACATCATGTAAAAGATAGACATCAACATACTAACCCAAACATTCCGTGTTTTAAATACCTTTTTATAATCCTGAAACGTTGGTTTTACTCTTTTATCGTTTCTACCTAAGCCTGTATTAAAATTAGGCTCCTTCATATAAAACATTAGTATCACCGCTAAGATGATCCCTGGAATGGCCAAGGCAAAAAAAGAATAACGCCAGTTCGTTGCCGCTGCGATTGCCACGACAATTACAGGTGCAAGGGCATTTCCCAATAATGCGCCCGAACCCTGGATTAATCCCAGATTCGATCCCCTTCTTTTAGGCGTTGATTCCGCCATCATGGTAGACTGAACCAACGGAATGACAGGGCCCTCTGTAACTCCCATCAATAAACGAACAAGAATAAGTGAACCAAGCCCGGCAACTAACCCAGAAGTAAAGGTGGCGATAGAAAACCCAAGAATAAAAATGATTAACGTGAGTTTCTTTTTGCCAATAAAATCTGAAACACTAGCAAAAAGTAAGGTTGAGAACCCCCAGGCAATGCTCGTAGCCCCAACAATCATTCCCATTTGAGTATTACTCAAATTTAACTCCTCAGCTACAAATGGAAACAAATAGATAATACTTAACCTGTCCATAAAAACGAGACCAAAGACGAAAAATAAAAGAATCAGCAGGTTATTTTCATACCTAAAAAATGATTGGTTTTTTTTGCTCACAACTACACCCCTTTATTCAATTAATAAAACATTACATGGGAGCCCCCCTCATATTAATTTGGGGCTTAGGCCCAAACCTCCCCATACTTCTCTTTAAGTAAGCGCTTAACTTAATAAAAGTATAGGGCAGTATTATTTATTAGAGAAATATACAATTTCGTTTACAGTGATATAAATACTATATTAGATTAATTTATAAAGTCGCTTTAATCTAATATAGCTACGGCACGGGTCCAGCCTCCGCTTGCGCCCTTAATTTTCACTGGAAAAACAGATACCTTAAATCCATATGGCGGTAATTGATCCAAGTTTGCCAGTTTTTCGATTTGGCAATATTCTTTTTCTTTACCAGCAAAATGCGCGGCCCAAAGTACACCTGGACGTGGATTTTCCTTGTAATCCGCTGCTTGAATGGCAAGTGGAGTATCCCAGCCCCAGCCGTCTGTCCCCATCACTTTTATGCCTTGATCAATCAGCCAAAGAGTGGCTTCGGCCGAAACTCCAACATGTATTTCACTATAATTGGGCTCGTATCGTTTCTTATCCGCATCACAGCGAATCATTACGATATCAAACGGCTTTAATTGGTATTCTATTTTTTGTAATTTTTCCTGAAGGTCTGAAATGCTTACTGCATAACCCGCTGGCTTGTCGGTAAAGTCAAGGACAACACCATCATTGAAAAACCATTCAAGTGGGAGCTCGTCAATGGTTCTCGAAGGTTTCCCTTCTGCTGTTGGCCAATAATGCCAAGGTGCATCGACATGAGTGCCGGCATGGCTTGTCAGAGTCAGAAACTCCCCGGCAAGTCCCTTTCTCTCTGGAAAATCATCCGGTGTGACACCAACCAGCTTCGCACCAAATTCGGCCCCCTCTTCATGCGTTTCATAACGGATTGAGAATGGAAGTGGATCTTTTAACTCTTCTTCGATTGAAACACTTAAATCTATTATTCTAGACATACTTTGCCCTCCGTTTCGTTAGCTATTTATTAATAAAGATTTTGTTCTACTATGCAAATGCCCCGCCATCAACTGGCATGGCATGCCCGGTAATGAAAGATGATTCATCCGAACTCAACCACAAAATAACATCAGAGACTTCTTTAGGCTGACCCATCCTCCTCATTGCCTGCTCATTTGTAAACTTTTCTCGTAATTCCTGGTTATTTCTTAAATTCAAACGCCCATCCATGATCATCGGGGTCTCAATTGCGGTAGGACAAACGGCATTCACGCGAATATGTTGGGTTGCATATTCAAGGGCCGCTGTTTTCGTTAACCCAATTACGCCATGCTTCGTTGCTGAATATGGAACATTATTGGGATGCCCTTTTAAGCCTGCAGCAGAGGAAACATTAACGATTGTTCCTCCACCTTGTTTCAGCATTTGATTTAATTGGGCTTTAACGGAATACCACATTCCAGTGAGATTAACAGCTATTACTTGATGCCAGCGATCCTCTGGATACTCATGTGTAGGTATACTCACACCTCCCGTAATCCCAGCACAATTGACCGCATGATCGAGCCGTCCAAAATGCTCCACAGCTGCTTGAACCATCGCTTCACCATCAGCACTTTTTGAAATATCTGTTTTAATAAATACACCTTCCCCTCCTATTGCTTCAATAGAGGTTAAGGTTTGCTGGCCACCTTCTTCATCGATGTCAGCTACGATAACTTTTGCACCTTCCCTTGCAAAGGAAATAGCTGTTTCCTGCCCAATTCCTGAACCTGCTCCACTGACTAAGCAAACCTTTCCTGTAAATCTATTAGATATGGTTCTACGGACATGTAGTGAAGTTTCCAAGTCCCCAATCTCCTAAACAATTTTATTTTTTAACACTCCGATTCCAGTAATCTCCAACTCTATCTCATCTCCAGGCTCCAGCCAGCGGTACTTTTCAGTTCCCAATTCTAAAACACAGCCAAACCCAACGGTTCCAGAGCCGATGATGTCACCAGGGTACAAGGTAACGTCCTCCGAGGCACGCTCGATCATTTGCTCGAATGAGTAGTAAATGTCTTTAAAATTCCCATGGGACCATACTTCTCCGTTTACTTTAGCCGTCATTTCTAAGTCGAAGACATCACCGATTTTGTATTTATCCAATTCATCTTTTGTTACAATTGAAGGCCCGATGGATGTAGCAAAATCTTTTCCCTTTGCTGGTCCAAGTAATACCTTCATTTCCTGCGCCTGCAAGTCCCGTGCCGACCAATCACTTAAAATCGTATAGCCGAAAATATACTCTTTTGCTTCACTTGCTTTAATGTTTTTCCCTTCTTTTCCGATAATACAGGCCATTTCTAATTCATAGTCCAATTTCACACTCTTTTTAGGACGTGCTACCTCTTCTCCTGGTCCCCTCATGGCATTTGGATTTGAAAAATAAAAGATTGGCACTGCATACCATTCTGGTGCCACACTGTTTCCGTGTGTCGCTGCTGCATTTCTTACATGTGTTTCAAATGCTACAAAATCCCGGAACGTACATGGATTCGGCAGAGGCGCAAGCAGTTCAATTTCGTCGATTGAATAGGTTGGCTGAACCTCTTTTTCTATTGATTGGATAACTGGCATATAGGTATCTTGATGTTCTAACAATTCGCGTATGCTGTCTGGTAATTCACCTTGACCAGCAAGTTCCATATCCACTACACCATCGCCGTGGAGCCACCCGGCACATTGTTTACCTTCTGGATTTCGAAAAGTAATAAATTTCATGATCACATCTCCTAATCTATTAAAACTAATAAAGGACATCTACTTAGACGTCCTTTATTACGCTCATTGAACCTCTGAAAAATGATAGATTTAAGCTTTTTCTCTGATACTATCAAACTGCTTGGATTCAAAAATATTTACTTCATCCCAGGCGTCGTTCGGATTTTCCTCAACCTTCCACATCTTAGGACCGTAATCTGGAGCGAAGTATAACGGAGAACCACCATAGATTTCAATTCTATTTCCACCTGGTTCAATTGCATACGTCGTAAACGCCTCACCTACAGCATGCTTAAATGGTTTCATCTCTAATCTGTAGCCATTATCAACCACATAATCAGCAGTCTCAAGCACTTGGTCACGATTTTCCACTGCAAAGCATAAATGGTTTAGCGGCCCATGCTCCCTTTTAAAATCAGCAAATAAGGCAATTTCATGTGACAAGCTTGAAACAGCTAGTAAGGAACCAACCTCTGTTCCATTTGGAATGACAATTCCTTCATTATGTTTAAAACCTAACTCTTTATAGAAGTTTGTATGACGAGTTACGTCACTTGTCCAGAGAGTCACATGGTCTAATCGTCTAACTGACGCACCGCGGCTTGGATTTTTTTGCGGACGAGATCTCCATTTACTCTTCAGATGAGCAGGGATTTCGGCAAGTTCAACATCCCAAAAAATCTCTTCTAAATGTCCATCAGGAGAGTAATATTGATAGGCTCTTCCATGTCCGAGGTCTCCATCAATCCAGCCTTTACCGCAGCCCATGTTCTCGATGTATTGAACAGCATCCAGTAAATCTTCTTCACTTTCTGCACGCCAGCTAATATGGCCAACCCCATTTGTTTTTGCTTCAGTTATCTTTAAACTGTGGTGAAAAAACTCTCCCCATGCACGCATGTAAACAGATTGACCGATTCTTCCGGATTCCTCCATTCCCAAAACTTCCCTAAAAAATTTTACGGATTCTTCTAGCTTTGGGCTTAATAGTTCCACGTGGGCTAATTGTGAGATAAAATGATTTCTTTTTGACATGATTTTCTTCCTCCTAAAAATGAATAGTAGTGTATTATGCGTTCAACTGAAGCTTGAGCCAATCGTACATCTCGTAAGTCTCGGTAACGTTATCCACCTGGCAATGAGCGGAACCCGGATTGCTTTTAGCTACAACCTTCAACCATCTTGGGCAGGTTAAATCATTGTATAGATTATAAGCATTCTCGACAGAGACCTGACGATCATCTTCACCATGAATAATGTAGGTTGGCATACTGATTTTTTCAGCAACCCCTTTAAGGTTAAAGAGGTCCAACTTTTTCCGTGCCTCTTCCATTGATTCTGCACCAACAACATGCTGGAGAATCTTTGCTAACGGATGGTTATCTGGACGCTTTGCCCAAACTGATTGATAATCATAAACAGCACCCCAAACGGCACATGCCTTGAAGCGCGGTTCAAAGGCTGCTGATCTTGCCGCCATATATCCGCCCATTGAAACCGCCATGATTCCAACTCGATTTGGATCGATATCAAGGTTTTCTGCAGCCCATTCATATGCAGCAGTACCCGCGACATTGTAATCGTAACGAGATGAAATATGGTTTAGCCTTAATGCTCCGCCTTGACCTGGACCATCTATAGCAAGGAGAGCAATTCCCCGTTCATTTAACAGCTGGGCCGGACCAAAATAAAGTTCCTCTGCCGTTGAATCAAGACCGCCAAACATAATGACTAATGGGGTTTCTTTTTTACCTGGTACAGCGAAAAAGTATCCTGGCAGAAACGAGTTTTCATAGGGAACTTGTACTGCCACTGGCGGATTTTCCAACATTTCCGCACCTTTTCTAAAGGATTCAACTCCTTTTAAATAGGTTGGTATTTTTCTAGGATCATCCGGCTGAAGGAAAAATTCGGCGGTTCTAATATAATTGGACGCCCGCAAATAGGCAGATCGAGCTGTTTCAATCTGTTCTTTGTCCTGGGCTTCATTTGCCACGGCAAGTGTGCGATTACCAGCTCCCATCCATGCATAATGGAAACTATTCGTATCACCCAGCGTGATATTTCCAGCTGCTTCTAGAATTTCATTTACTTCACCGCCGCCAAAATGGGCTTGGCTAAACATCCTTACAATTTGATAAGACCACATATAATGTTCAGGAAAATAATGCCACATATTTACTACACTCCATACTCTGTATAATTTTTTGAGTCCTTAAGTTGTTCTCAAGTCTTCTAGATGACCTCTGTCATTCTAATTAGGCTTTGTGCCACAATGGCGTTCGGGTTGTTCTCTTTTGGCAGTCTGCCTACTAATTGCAAGAGTTCCCAATTAACCAGCGTGTTTGAATTATCAACAACAAATTTACAGCGTTCAAAACGTCTTTCCATGAATTCATCTAAAATATCTGAAACTGGCTCTTCTTTTTGCAGCAATTCCGCTAATACTAGCGCATCCTCTATCGCCATCGCAGCACCTTGTGCTAAATGAGGAACGGTTGCATGTGCTGAATCTCCGATTAATAATACCCGGTCCCGATACCAAGGTTTCTCGACAATTAGGGTTTCGAGCGGACGATACACCACTTCTTTCGGATCTGTAATTTGTTCACTTAATTCTGCAATTAAGCCGCCAAATTCCTGAAAGGCCTCACGCATAAGTACATGCAGCTGATCTTCTTGCTTCCATGGGTTTCCAGGTTCTGCCGTAACAACAAAAACATAGCAACTATCCTCGGTCATAGGAACAATCCCAGCTTTGGCTTTTCGTCCATAAAACATCGTAATGTTCTCGAGGTCCTTGGGACGCTTGAGTGTATAACGCCAAACAGCCTGTCCGACAAAGTTTGGTTCAATATCGCCAAACACTAAGTTACGAACCTTCGATCTGACTCCATCAGCTCCAATTACTAGATCATATGTCTCTGTGGTTCCATCGGTAAATTTTGTATAGACAAATTTGTCTGCATTTTCAATCACTTTAACAGTGGTACCCATTCGAATCTTCGTTCCATTTTCAATAGCAGCTTGCAGCAAAATTTCGTGAAAATCCCTTCGTGGTATACCTCCCGTCATATTGAACTTTCCTGATGGATGAATTGGTGCATCAAAGATCATATTTCCCTTGGCGTCACGGATATGTAAGGCAGAGTGTGTCGTTCCCACTGCTAAGAATTCTTCAGTAATACCAAGTGCATCAATCGCCCTTAGTGCATTTGATTGAAGAATGATACCTACTCCATAAACATTCCATTCCTTTTGTTTTTCAACGATTTCTGTTTGAATTCCGGCTTTTTGTAAGGAAATAGCTGTTGCCAGCCCGCCAATGCCGCCCCCAACGATAAGAACCTTTTTTACTTTTGACAAGAAAACCCCTCCTTTAATTTGGCTTTAGGATTCAAATACTTAATGCAATCAATAAATAATCTTCACACTGTGTACATAGTAAAAAGGTGTGTGAATCCTATACCAATACATCGTGCAAGAAGCGTGCCAAAGCAGAAAACGCTGTCATTCTCAATATTCCGAAAAATGGACAGTCCATTCTCCGTTATTTTTTGTTCGAAAACACTACACATGTGTTTGAATTGTCCGAATTCAGTACAACAAACTAAGCGCAAGCAGCGTTTTTAAATATGACCCAAAGAATGTTTTGGATCCTAGACTTAAATTGTGGTATAGTCCCCGCTTTTTTGTATATTTAATGGTTCTATGTACCCAATTTAATAATAATATTTCGAAAAGTATAAATCCTTTATTGAAATAATTACCCCTAATGTTTATAATCTCTAATTAGAGAACCATATTAACTATTAGTAAAGTGCAATTAGTGTTAACACACAACAAATATGAATTCTCTTATATTTTCGTAAGCGTTATCATTTAAAATTACTTTTATAAGGGGGAAAAATATGAAAACGATTAATTCTACAGAGGTTATTGCTAACAGCAAATTTAACCGCTTTCATTTAGGGTTACTATTTTGGAGTTTTATCATCATCTTGTTCGATGGTTATGATTTGGTCGTCTATGGAACGGTCGTTCCTAGCTTGATAGAGGAATGGAATCTTTCATCGGTGGAAGCTGGAGCAATCGGAACCTATGGGTTATTTGGGATGATGTTTGGGGCAATCTTTTTCGGTACCTTAGCTGACCGTATTGGCCGAAAGAATGTGATTGCAATAACATTAGTATTGTTTAGTTTATTTACATTCCTTTGCGGATTTGCCGAAACCCCTACAACTTTCTCAACCTTTCGTTTCTTAGCTGGCTTAGGTTTGGGAGGAATCATGCCAAATGTTATCGCACTATTAACTGATTATGCTCCGAAAACGATGAGAAGTATGATTGTAAGTATCGTATTATGTGGATATTCTGTTGGGGGAATTCTAGCTCCCTTAATAGGAATCTTCATAATGCCAACATTCGGATGGGAATCAATCTTCTGGTTTGCGGGTCTTCCTCTATTATTATTGCCTATTATGTATAAACAGTTGCCTGAAACAGCCAGCTATCTTATCCGTACAGGCAAAAAAGAAAAATTGATTGCAACCCTTGCTAAAGTAAGTCCAGAATCGTATTTTGGTGAGAATGTTGAAGTTATGGACATAAAAATACAAGAATCAAAAGTTCCTATGATTGGATTATTTAAGGAAAACCGTGCATTCAGTACGGTTATGTTCTGGATAGCGTTTTTCAGTTGTTTATTGATGGTTTATGGTTTGAATACTTGGCTTCCAAAATTGATGATGGAAGCAGGATATGGATTAAATTCAAGCTTAGGCTTTCTTATTGCCCTCCAAAGCGGAGCCATTATCGGGACACTAATAATCGGACGACTTTGTGATAAATACGGTTCAAAAAAAATGCTTGTTCCGATGTATGCCTCAGGCGCCGTTGCTCTGACACTCCTAGGATTTGGAGGAAATACGTTTGTAATATACATATTGGTAGCGATTGCCGGAGCTGCAACCATTGGTGCACAAAATATTGTTCAAGCCTATGTTTCTCAGTACTATCCGCCAACAATTAGATCTACAGCATTAGGGATGGCTTCTGGAGTCGGCAGGACCGGAGGCATGCTCGGACCCCTTTTAGGAGGGTTCCTATTATCCGTTTCATTACCCATTCACTTAAATTTTATCGCCTTTGCGATCCCTGGCTTGATTGCAGCCGTGGCCCTTTCAATGGTGCCTTTAAAAAATGCCTATAAAAATGAAAACGACAACAAAGAGGAAACTATTAAAGTTCATGTAAGTTAATGGATTATAAGATTCTCCCCTCGTAAAAGTAAAGGGTTCCGTTTAGAGCTGCATTTCTAAAAATAAGTGCCGGAATGTTAGTCATTTTGACATCGTTATTGGTATATAAAAAGCAAAACTCGCCAAATTGGCGAGTTTCTTTATTAGGAATAGCTAAACTAAAGCTACCGCTTACTTAACTCATCTATTGGTTTCAACAACAATTCACAGTGTAGATGTTCCATATGAGCCTACATCTTCAACTATAAAACTCGTTGACTGAAAATGCTCAAAAAAGAATCGAGGCAACAAATGTGTCATTTGTCTACTTCCCCACCAAATATTAATAACATCCATTACTTTTAAATAATCATCTTGAATAACATTTCAAGTAACCAGTTCAAGACATCTTCTCTTAATAAAAGTTTTTATTATCTTCCTCAATCCCAATTCTCGGATGAATCTCATTTTTCAACGGTTGCTTTTTATTAGAAATTGTTAGTTTAGTAAAGATAATAAAAAACAAGGTTAATTCAGCTATTATCAAAATATTGGGTACTACAATAATCAAATTAATAATAAAAAAGACGGTTAAAATTCCTAAAAATAACCCTAAATGATAAATTTTCAATCGGTGGTGCACATGTCTATATTGATGGAAAACAAAGGTAGTTGACAGGAAATAGAGTAATACAGATCCAAAAGCAAAAAATAAGATAAATGAGTAATGGACCTCATGTAAAAACAATAGTCTGATAGATGCTGCAATCATGCTTAAAGACATGAAAATAAACAGATGACCATAAATAATGATTTGGCCGGATGTTTGTAAAGACTTGTCGAGTTTCTTCTCCATGTTATCGAAATATTGCCACCACATCGATATAATCAGGATAAATGAAATGATCGCAAAGCCTATTGAATCCCAATTTCCTTGTGTAGGCTGAATGATCGCAAGTGTACTAATAAGAGCTTCCCCAAAGAGAATAATGGTAAATAAACCAAATCGCTCTAATAAATGAGCCGTATTTGTGGGAACCTTTTCTAAGCATTTTCGTCCAAGCACCGGAACAATGATATCAATAAGGATTCCCGTATACAACACAGCATATCGAACCCAGGAATCAAAAAAGACGGACAATAATGAAATGACGATTCCAATCCAAAAATATCTTCCCAAAAAGAGGGCTGCTTGTTTTCGAACTCCCGTTTCTATACGCTGGACAATAAGATATTGGATAGCAGTCACTGCTCTTAAGCCAATATAACCAATTAAAAAAGAAAGATAATAAGGATCAAAATCAACTGATAAACTTGATGTCATAATTAGTACAAAAAACATTTGTAGAATTAAAAAGATACGTTGATGAAATAGATCTTTTCCAAACCGGTTAATAAATATGGTTTGCCCTACCCAAGCCCACCAGATAGGAATAAAAATTAATACAAACTTTACTAAATACTCTGCATGGATATGACCATCTTCAACATGAAGTAAAACATGAGTCGCAGCAGCAACCGCCGCCACAAATAACAAATCATAAAAAAGTTCTAACCAGGTAACTTTCTTTTCTTCCATTTCTGCACTCCCTCCAATTCTTTTATAGTTACTAGTATGCTAGAAGTATATGGTAATTGAAAGTGAAATAAAATTAACATAGACCATTTTCCATAGCTTGCAAAACACGAGCCGAATAATAAGAAAACTAAAGAGAAATCCTTACAGCCCATTGCGGGAGTAGTAACAGATGTTTGTGTTGCATTTCCTGCACTTTCCGCTGTGAACGCTGGTTATGAAGTATTTGTTGCTGCTGATGCTTCTGGAACATTCAGTAAACAAGTAGCGGATGCGGCATTAACGCGTATGGCCCATGGTGGGGTGCAGCTTCTGAACTGGTTTAGCATAGCGTGCGAATTACAACGTGATTGGCGTAATGATGTTGAAGGTTTTGGCGCTTTAATTTCTAGCCATCTTCCTGGTTATCAAAATCTTATTGGAAGCTATAGGGGAGCTCAGAGAGATTTCAGCAAGCAGCCTAACTAGAATAGCAACTTGTTTATAACTCACTTTTTCCAATATAAAGCTTCTGGCTTATTCAAGAAAAAGGCGTTTTTCTGAAGTAACTAAAGCCTAATTTCTCACTTATAACACCTGAGAAATTAGGCTTTTTTTTTGAATTTCCTTAACGTTCTAAATCCGCGTTTTGCTAGTGGTACCCCCAAAAAAGCTAAGGACAATTGTTCAACTAACCTCCCTTTATATAGAAAGGAAAAACTTCCTATTCAAAAATTGACGGTAATTTTTGCACTTTTTTTAAATTGCACAATACTTATTGTTCAATAAAAAAATGATGCCAATGGTTATGTCAAAGTTAAAGAAATTCCGAGCAAATCTTGATAAATAAAGAAGAGACGTATGCAATTCATACGTCAATCTTGTGTCATTTATTACGAAAGCACCCGAAAACGGAACCCTTTATTGTAAAAGGGAGACTCCTTTATGTTAATAGAACGGCTAAAGTAATTGATACTGATACAATTTTTCATACAAGGTGGATCTGGCTATGCCGAGCTTTTTTGCTGCTTTACTTTTGTTTCCTTTTGACTCTTTAAGGGCGTTGATAATTAATTGCTGTTCCATGACACTCTTTGGCTTTTGCGGAGTCTGATTAACAAAAGGTTCACTTTGAACTGGTGTGGAACACAACTTTATATTTTGTATTTCCAACAAGCGCTTTGGTAAATGTTGATAGTCAATTTCTCCATTTGCAAGGATGACAGCACGTTCCATTGTATTTTCCAGTTCCCTAATATTCCCCGGCCAAGGGTAGTTTTCTAGTACCTCCATAACCCGTCCCGAAAGCTTGGGAACTTCCCTTTTTTCACGTTTTGCCGTCTTTTCCATCAATTTATAGACGAGTAATGGCAGATCTCCTTTACGATCACGTAAAGCAGGGACAAACAAATTGATTACATTCAGTCGATAGTACAAATCATTTCGAAAGTTACCTTCTGATACTTCGTGCGCCAAATTTCGATTTGTAGCAGCAATAATCCTGATGTTAAGGGAAATCGGTTCATGTCCTCCGATTCTCGTAATCGACCTGCTTTGTATCACTCGAAGCAGCTTAGATTGAATCTCTAATGGCATTTCCCCAATCTCATCTAGGAAAACAGTCCCTCCGTTGGCGCGTTCGAACTTTCCCATCATGCCGCTTTTGTGTGAACCAGTAAATGCACCAGCTTCATAGCCAAATAATTCACTTTCCACTAGATTTCGCGGTATAGCTGAGCAATCAATGACAATAAATGGATTGTTTGAACGGCTGCTGTAATTATGAATAGATTGGGCAATTAGTTCCTTCCCTGTACCGCTTTCACCCTCAATTAAGATACTTGAGTCCTGTAATGCAGCTTTTTTGGCTAAATGGATTAAGCTTTCCATTTCATTACATTGATAAATAATATCATCAAAGGTAAAAAAGCCCTTTGTGTTTACTATAATTTCTACTTCTTTTCTAATATCTTTAAAGTGAAAAATAGCACCAATTGGTTCATTCGAATTATCATAGAGGGGAACGGAAGATAGTCTAAAATGATATTGCCCTTTATTAATTTTTATTATTATGTCTTTGTTGATGAGCGGCATACCAATTTCCAAGACGTCTAATGAAAATGCCTGATTATCCAAAACCTCTGAAATGGGCTTTCCTAATACTTCTTCTGCTCTTACACCGAGCATTTCCCCTCCCACCTCATTGATAAACATGATGGTTCCGAACTTATCGACAGATAAACTACCTGCACTTACTGTTTCTGTAATTTGTTTCATATGATCGTTCTTTAAGTGAATCTCCTGAAGCTTTATGTGTGTTTCAAGCCGTGTGCTAATATATGTTGACAACAGGTCTACTATAAGAAGAGTTAGTGCGTCATGATCAATATCAGAAGTACACACCAAATAGTATTCCGTTTCTTGCTCTACTATAATGGGTGAAGAGTATAAGAATTCTGATACCCCTGCCTTCTCCCATCCAGCCATGGTGTTATCATAGCATGTCGTTTTGTGCATGAGTGTTACATCACGGGGCAGATCAATTCCCCTGCCACTATCCAAAACCACTTCATCTAAAAGAGGATCATAATGGCAAATGTAAGATAGATCGCAGTGGATGATTTGTATCACTGAATTTATTTCATTGTAGGTTTTGTATTCTTCAAACACCTTTTTAACTGTGTCCACTACAAGGTCGATATGAATAACCATAATTGATATCATCCCTTTTAATATTTATCTATCACCTGTTCAATATTATATTTTGCTATTTTCTCATATAAGTTCGAGCGGGATATTCCCAGTTTTCTCGCTGCTAGGCTTTTGTTCCAATAAACATGATCAAGAGTGTTACGAATTAACTCCTTTTCCATCTCATTAATTGAGTTCACATCATTAAGAATGATAGATTGCGCCGGCTTTCTTTTATCACTTTTAACAAGTGCATTTAACAAATAATTTGGCAGGTGTTCAGGTTCAATCACATCATGAGCAATCAGAATGGCTCTTTCTATTACATTTTCTAATTCTCTTATATTTCCTGGCCATGAATAGCTTTCTAATATTTTCATCGTTTCCATAGAGATGATTGGAGAATGACGATTTGTTCGATTTGCTGCTACCTCAACTAAGGTTTTTGCCAATAAGGGAATGTCACCCACTCTTTCCCTTATTGGAGGAATAGTGAGCTGCAGGACATTTAAACGATAATAAAGGTCTAATCGAAAATTTTCGTATTCCACTTCTTCCTCAAGATTTCGATTCGTTGCTGCAATGATTCTAACATTACAAGGTGTAGGCTCATGTCCGCCAACACGTGTAATCGTACGGGTTTGAAGTACACGCAGCAGTTTTACCTGAATTTCTAAAGGCATTTCCCCGATTTCATCGAGAAACACCGTACCTCCATTGGCTACTTCAAATTTCCCCAGCCTGCCGCCTTTTCGGGCACCAGTAAAAGCACCATCGACATAGCCGAACAACTCACTTTCCACTAAATCTCTTGGAATCGAAGAACAGTCGATCACAACAAATGGCTTCCCTTTACGCTGGCTTTGATTATGTATGGCTTGGGCGATTAATTCTTTTCCTGTTCCGCTCTCACCTTCTATTAATATATTCGATTCTGTTTTTGCTGCGACCTTTGCTGTCTTAACCAACTCTTGCATGGAAGTGCTTTTGTAAATGATATCTTCGAATTGAAATATTGGATTAATATTAACTAAACTCTCCAATTTTTTCATAATGATTTTCATTTCTCTAAAGGTAATGACGATCCCAACTGAAATTCCATTTTCAAATAAAGGAGTAACAGAAAAAATAAGATGAATCTTACCCTTTGGTAAATCAAAAGAAACTTCCCGGTTCACCCAATTTTCCTTCGTTTGTAATGTTACTAGTGGGGAGGGATTAAAATTTGGCAGAATCCCGAGGAGTAGCTTACCGGTTAGTTCATTTTCATCAAGTCCTAGAATGCTAGTCCCCATTTGGTTTATGAAGGTAATGATTCCGTTTTGATCAACGGTCAAGTACCCTTCCTCGATGGTGTTCGTGATTTGCTGTTGATATTTACTATGTAGAAATAGAGATTTAAGATTCGGCTGGGTAACCAGCTGATAACTAAGCTGTTTTGCAAGGATCTCTAAGATTTGAAGTATTTTCTTATTATTTTTTTCAGGATATTTTGTCACCAACGTATATTTATGCTCACCATTTTGTATAACCGGACGGGCATAAATCCATAGTGATTGAGATTCCTCGTAAAATAGAACATTTGAATGAGTAGATTCATCCAAGTTTATTTCATTCAACCTATTACGCTGATGTTCATCAACGATGATTTTTTTCTTCTGGATATCGTAGTGGCAATGGTAGATATAAAGATTATCCAGAAGGTAAATCTGCGTTATTCCTGTTTTAAAACTTCCAATTGAGCTGCAAACTTTTTGGAAGCACTCTATTAAAGGCTGGTCCACTGTATTCATTCTTTATTCATCGCCTTTTACAATAGTATTTTCAATTAGGACGCTATACAGAAAATGCTTTCTTGTAACAAGAATTCCTTATGTTCTAGAAAAGTATATCATATAATCTGACTATTTTGAAATATCATTTAGTTATCGGGCTAAATCGTAAAAGTCACTCTGCCAAAGTGCTTAAAACATAACTTATGAATATAATTCTCCCTATCGGAAAAGATAATGTTGAGGTGTTCATATGAATCTAGATCGTGCCAAAGAAATCCTCTTATCCGATCAAGAAATAGCCGTTCACTTTCATGGAATTCCTGTTTGGATTGAAAGCATAGATGATACATCAAGTAAGGCGGTTGTATCTGAAAGAGGAATTCATAGTGAAAGACAAATCGTACCGATAAATGATTTGAAAGAAACAGGAGAGTATTATACTGAATAGGTACTAGTTAGAAAAATAGAAAACATGTTCAAATCTCCATTTTCAACTACTAAAACGGTATAGCTGGTCCAAAAAAAATCCCACCTTAAGGTTAAGGTGAGATTTTTTGTTTCTATTGGTTCCCCTTTTGCCTCAAATAACGTTTATCATTCATAAATAAACTCCAAAAGTAAATAAAACCGGGGAAAAGGATTGCGAATCCGACGATATAAGTGATAAACACCGCTCTGAAGGAGTTAGGGTCTGTAAAAGCGGACTCAATGGTAACATTTGGATAGATGATATACGGCAAATGGGCCTTTCCATAGACATAGCTTGCTATCAGATATTGAATGGTAACGGCTATGACAGCGAGTCTCGGCATGCCTCGTTCCCCTTTTCGAAAAGGGTTTCGCGCATATAAACCGTATCCGATAATTAAAAAGAAGCCGACCGAGATCAATAGTAATGGAAGATCCTCCATCATTTCATTGTACAACCAACCGACTTCATTTTTTAAGGTAATCATAATTAGCAATGCCATAATTAATGAAATCGGACCAAGAATCTTTCCATCCCGAAGGTACACTCGGTAAGCTTCCATTTCATTTGAAGCCTTTGAATAATCCGCTAATAATAAAGAAGAGAGAAAAAGTGTACTCGTGATAGCAAACCCAATAAAGGCATATTCATTGGGGCTCGAAAAAAGTTTATTAAGGTTTAAATTCACAGTACCATCTGCAAAATCAACATAGTGTCCATGCGTAATCGGCAACACGCTAATTAACAAGCCAGGAATAATAATACCTGCAATACCAGAAATGTAAGTGAGCGGCTTTTTGTATTCCGTAGCTATATTTGAAAAAACTAAAAAGGCGCTTCGTAATGCTAGTAATAAAAGGATTAAGCTGCCGGGAATGAGTAGAATCGTTCCTAGAGTATTGGCCGCACTTGGAAAAAGACTATAAACAGCAACGACCAACGCAACAATAAAGGTATTTGTCACTTCCCAAGTTGGTGATAAATAGCGATTGGCAATGTTCGTTGCTTTCGTTTTTTCCCGGTTAATGTAAATCATTGACCAGAAGCCTGCTCCAAAATCCATGGTGGCCATAACAGCATAGATAAACACGAACCCCCACAGCACGGTAATTGCAATAAGAGCATCAGCCATTTGTTTCTCCTCCTATGAATTGGAACTAAATAATGGGGTGCCTTTTTTCTCTGCCCGCTCGATATCATCTAATTCTGTATTTTTTCTAAAGAAGTAGAGTAAAACAAACACTACAGAAAACCCTAAGATCATGTAGACAATGATAAACGATACAAATAGAGCACCTAAGTTGGTTGCAGTCGTAGCAGATTCTGCAGTTGATAAGATGTGGTAGATTACCCATGGCTGACGACCTGAACATGCAAAAATCCATCCACATTCAATGGCGATCACAGCCAGCGGACCTGTCGTTACCAGCCCCCGAAGCATGAGTTTTGGATATTGTGTTTTTTTAAAAAATTTTTTCCAGGCGAAAACAAGTAAAGGAACCATAATTAGAGCTGAACCAATGAACACCATTCCGTTAAAAAGAGTATGAATGAATAATGGCGGCCATAGCTCCTCTGGATAATCATTTAAGCCGACAACTACCGTATCAAAGCTGTTCCCCGCGAGAAAACTTAACGCCCAAGGAATCTCGATTGCCCCTTTTATTTCTTTCGTTTCCTTGTCCGTAAAACCACCAATCGCTAATGGTGCATGGGATTGTGTTTCAAATAACCCTTCCGCTGCCGCTAACTTTTCCGGCTGATATTTATGTAAGTATTGAGCCGAATCATGGCCATTTAATGCAGTTAGAAATGCAAAGATACCACCTACCACAAGACTTAGAACCAGTGCTTTTTGGTGAAAAAGATATACTCTTGATCCGATTTTATTTTTCATCATTTTAAAGGACGCAACAGATGCAACAACAAAAGCTCCAACTACATAAGCAGACAATGCTACATGTCCGGCTGTAACAAAAAAGCTTGGGTTAAAAAAAGCAGCCCAAGGGTCAATGTCTAGGAATTTTCCGTCTTCATAACGGAAACCAGCCGGTGTACCTTGAAAGGCATGGACATTGGTAATTAAGACGGCAGAGGATAGTGCTCCAATTGCGACCAGCACTAAGCTGACAATCCGCATCCAAGGAGCAATTCTTTCCGCTGCATAGACGTAGATGGACATAAACAACGCCTCAATAAAAAAGGCATAGATTTCGATTTGGAAAGGAAGAGGCATTACACGACCAATTACTTCCAGAAAACCAGGCCACAGTAACGATAATTGAACGCCTGCTATCGTGCCAGTCGGGATCCCGACTCCCAGTAAAACTGCAAAGGCCTTTGTCCAGCGTTTAGCCATTACTACATAATCTTGATCTTTTGTTTTTTGATAGAGAAGCTCTGCAGCCAAAATCATCAGC
Source organism: Neobacillus canaveralius (assembly GCF_047237705.1). Lineage (NCBI taxonomy): Bacteria > Bacillati > Bacillota > Bacilli > Caryophanales > Bacillaceae > Neobacillus > Neobacillus canaveralius. The sequence goes on from NZ_JBDFLL010000001.1 coordinate 4,099,162, forward strand.
GGCAAACCGACTCCGATCGTGGCAAAAATAATATGAAAAGCCATTGTCGTTCCAAATAAGGAACGGGCTATTAATAAGTCACTCAAAAAAACTCTCCCCTCACGTATCATGGTCTTGATAATTATTTCCAAAAAGACCATTAATATGTAGAGTCGGTGAACTCTCAATAAAAAAATCTCAACTTCCATTTAGAAGGTGAGATTATATCTATATTTACATATTATGACCCATAGTTGGCATGTCAGTAACGATTGTTGGATCAACCATTCCAGCGATCATTGCTATGTGTGCAAAGATTAGAAACATACCAACAAAAATCGCGTGGACTTTTAATTTTTCTTCTTGTGTTTTATTTCTATAAATTAAATTTAAATCCAAAAGTGCCATGCCTAGTAATGGGATGATTCCAAGTAAGTAGAACCCTACTGCAACTACATCAATCCATCCATGCCATTCTCCTTTTGATGTGATCGGTATAACTGCATTAAAAAATAAGTAAATGAATATACCAGTAAAATAAATACCAACAAATATAGATGTAATTTTGTTAACCAATCTTAATTTACCTGTTAGATTTCTAGTAAACAAAATGGCTAATTCTGTTACAGCAATGGTTTCAGCACAGATAACCGGAATTGCCATAAAAATAATCAGATTCCATGGTTGATTGTCTGCTAGTAAACCCATATAATGTGTCATGTTCATGTGGTTATATCCTCCTAAAATCGTTTAATTACAGATAGATTGTAGGTTTAGGATATAAAGATACGATGAAGAAACTGTGACAAAAACATGACATATACTCTGCAAATATAAAAATCTCACCATCCATACAGAAAGTGAGATTTTTTCGTGTAGTTCTTTCGTTTTACCATTATGTTACTTTACCTGTGCAACTTCCTCTCCCTGGTATATCCGAAATGCCGGAACAATCGTGTCGGAAACAATTTCTTTTCCTTTTTCACGAATGAAGTCCAATTTATAATAGGCGTCGAATCGTTGGCTGATTTCTGTTTTCACCAGTTCAGGCGGCGTGACGACAATGAATTGGAACTTCAGTTTTTCGGCAACGGCGAAGATTGGGTCAAGAACGTGTGCAGATGCAGCTTGTCCGAACGGATTATCACAGACTAACGGAACCCAGCTTTGATCGGTTTCACTTTTAACGGATAATAACATCATCATCATCACCATTCGGGCAGATAACTTTTGTCCGCCACTGCCATCCGATTTCGTCTTCGAACCTTGATTGATCGTCTGCCAGGTGGAATAATGCTCTCTTTGCGGTTTCCCGTACATAAAGGCATTATCCGTTCGCATGTTATAGACGAACAGTTCAGGATATCGATTTCGAAGAGACACAAATAATATTTGCTCATCACTTATTAGTTGTTTAATTTCTTCGTCTAAGGCACGGTTATGATCATCAATCATATCAAATTGTTTGGTAATTTTGTTAATCGCGGAAACAAAATGCTGTTTTAGCAGCGGTTCAATATCTTCAGGCTTTTTAGGTAAAATGTCTTCTTTAAGCTGGACAAGTGGGAAAGAGCCTCGTTCATTTTTAAGTTTCATTTTTGCAACCATCGAACGAATCGCCTCTGAAATGCTCATTACTTTCATACTGGCACGGCTGGCCCAGAAGTTTTGCGCCTTTTCGGCTCTTTCCTTATCGCGTTCCAATTGCTCCAATCCACTTTGTGAAAAACGCTTCATATTTTTAACAATGCTTTGGATATGCGTATAATGCCTTGTGTCCAAATGGTCTAGTGTGGTTAATACTTCATTTTTAAAACGGATCTCCCAATCTTTTCCTTCAATCGAAAGCTTTAAATTACGCAATGATTGGTCAATTTTCGCATGCTTTTCCTTACCTTCCTCCTGAATGGCTTGATATTCCTCACACCAGGATAAGATACATGCTTTACCTTGACTCTTAATTTTTTCTACATCATCATTTGTAAATACGGCTGCTTCCTCTTTAAGAATAACAGAAAGTGTTAACAAATCACCTTCATAACCCGCAATATTCGTTTCTGTTGCTTTCTGAATTTTCTCAGCCTTCTTTACTTCCTCTTTTGTTACTTTCGTTTGGTCTTTTATTTCTACCTCTTTTACTTCTAAGTCAAGATCTTCCCAGGCTTCTGGCTGTTTTTCATGCTTTTCTATCTTTTTTCCTAGTTTGTCACGTTGTTCGGTTGCATGCTTTAAGGATGTTTCCGCAACTGTTACCGCCGTTCCTTGTTCCCGTTCTTCTTTTTCTGCTGCCTTCGCTTCTTTCTGAGCATTTTGCAGCATGTTTTCTAAGATACTGATTGGTTCCTCTGGCTCAACTGCATTTTTCCAATCCTCATCATGCGCTTGTAGTTTTTTCTCTAATTTCTTCTGTTGCTTTTGTTCCGTTTCTTTCCTTGCTTGAAGAACCAGCAATTCTCTAGCTTGTTCTTCCTTTGATTTTTGCAGCTGTTTTAGCTCTGTGATACTTCCATTTATCCCTTGTAATAAATGTGGTGAAAGCTTAGGTACTTCTTCGCTTGGGTCACCTTTTTGTTCAGCAGGAAAAACGGCTTCTTCAATAAAGAAAGCAATCTCCTTAATATTTTGTTCTATAGTAAGTTTCCATTCTACATATGTTTGATTCCACTGGTTTTGCAGGTCAACGGTATGCTGGTGCTCTTTGCCTATTTCTTGCTGCTGAGAATCTAAGGCTTCCTTCTGTTTCTCTTTTTCTAGTTTTACTCTTTTATTTTCTTGATGAAGAGTTTTTTCTTGTTCAAAAACCTCTAATGTCTTTACATTTTTCGTAAGTTTTTCGATCTTGCCTTTTGTCTTTTCTAACTGTTCTTTTAACGCAAGCTGTATTTCTTTTTCTTTTTCTTCTTGTGTCTTGATTTCCTGCAGTTTCGTTTTCAAAGAAAGAAGCGTGTTTTGTTCTTGCGTAATAGCTTTTACGATATCACTTGAAAGTTCACTTGATGAAAAACGATCGATTTCCTTTAAAATACGACGCAGGGTAGTTTCTGTTTTTTCAATTTCTGATAGTGTATCTTTCTTGTCATCTATTTGTTTCGCAATCTTTATTTTCCAGCTTGTAAACTGATTTTTATCAGTTAAAAGCTCTTTCTCTTTTCCGTTAATGATCACAAAGGATGGCTGGTGCTGTTCCTTGTTCATTTCTTCACGCAAGAAAATCGGAACAGGACTTTTAAACATTCTTCCTGACAGAACCTGCTGGTTAATTTTTTGCCATTGCGGCCCGCTTACGACCAAACCGTATGGAAGGAGTGGATAGGTAATAAGGGTATTCGCTAATTCTTCAGGACTTAAGGATTGGAGAAATTGCGTTCCATAAAAGACATCAATTCCAGTCTTTTCATCAATCCATTCCTTCAATTCCTTCACATCTTTATTGGCAATCCAGAAGGGTTCATCGTTTAAGGAATGGTCGAGTTGTGTTTCCCAAAGTTCTTTTTTCATTTGTTCTGCTTGTTGACGGTTATTGCTCAGTATTTCTTCTATTTTTATTGCATACTTCGATAAGAGAGAGTGAGTAAATGGTGCTGTGACATCATCTAATAAACCAAGGAGCTTGTCTAATAGCTTTGCTTCTTTCTCTTTTTGCTTTTCATTAGCTAGGTTTAATTCCTCAAGTTTTTTTTCTGAGAACTGAATCGACTGAAGGAGCGTACCGTGTGAAGTGGCTAACTTATTTTGCTTCTCACTCGATTCTTTATCTTTTGTTTGCAAATCTACTAATCTTGCGTTTTTCTCGTCAATCTGTTTCAAGTAACTCTGTGTCAAGCCCTTTAAGTCATAAGTTAGGCGGTCGCCAAATTCTTTAATGAGTACTGCTTCCTTAGAATCAAAGTTGTGCATCTGTGTATATAGAAAGTCAATTTCAGTACTAAGCTGTGCAATGTCTTTTGTCTTCTGTTTATCTTGCTGAGACAGTTCTTTAGCTTTTTTAGTTAAGAACTTTTGATATCCTAGATACTGTTTTATGCCTTCTTGTAAGGATAAATAGGATTCCTCCCATTGAGATCTCGCTGCTTGTTTAATTTCATTCATTCTTTGATTCACTTGCTCTAAACCGCTATTTTGCTCTAAAGTCACAATCTGTTGAGTAAGCGCAACAATACTCTGTTCATTTTCATTCCATTCTTTTAATAAGGCTTGAAAGGCAAGTTGTTCTTTTCGTTCTTGTTTCTCTTTGACAACACCTTGTAAGGTAGTATGTTTTTCCCTTTCTTGTACTAATTTCTTTTCCCAATCCATGACCTCTCTGTGAGCTTTTGCAAACTCTAAATTATCCTTTTGGTATCGTAAATCGGCTTGTCTTAGGAGTAATTTCTCCATATTTTTTGCTAAATTAAGCAAACTTTCCTCTTCCGATTGCTTTAAATGCTGCAACGCACCAAGGAGTTGTCTTCCTGTCTGTGTACTTGCATGAACTATTTCTTTATGTTCTACTCCTTTAGCTAAGTGCTCTTCGAATGGAACAATATCTTCTAAAAACTCTTTATGAGCTTGCTCTCTTTTTAAAAGAACAGGCAGGTCCTTCGCGATACTTGCCTGACTCTTGAAAATTTCCACCAGATCGTTCTTTTGATGTTCAGTTCGATGTAAGACCTGACTTACAGTAGGAATGATTCGTTTTTGGAACAGGGAATGGTCATCCTCAGCGCCCTCGAAGTATTTTCCAACGCCGCCTTCATCTTTGTTAATATCCTTCATAATATCCCAGTCTTTACGGTTAATGCCGTATGTATCAAGGATGCGGTAGTGCTTCTTCGTATCTCGGTAAACGTCATATCCATTCCATTTTAAATAGTCTTTTAAGCTTTCAGTTTCAGCAACCTCACCATTTTCATAAAGCGGAATATGCTCAAGCGCGGCTTCTTCCTTCCGTTCAAATTCTCTAGTATAAAATGTAATATTCGGAAGGATCTTAGCTTCCTGTTCCAATGTTTTGCTTTCATTTCCACTTTCTTCACTCATTGAAATCCGCTGTTCAGCTGAAAACATTCCTCCAGTTACCAAATGACGATGGTCAGCACCGTCCAATTCCCACTGAATGAGAACATGAAAGGTATAAGGGATAAACTGCTCTTTATTGTTAAAAAAGAACTGCTGATAAAATCGATTGTTCTGTTTTCCCCACGAAGTTCCCGGTTTAAGTATCTGAAAAATAGTTTGAAGGAACACACCTTTTCCGCCGCCATTCATCATGGCAATCAAGCCATTTGTTGATGTCTCATCATTATGAAAATTAAACGTGGTATCTTTATATTGCTTTTGCATGCCATCATACTTCAGGCCGACAATTCTAATTCGATGGATTTTCGGCATGCTCATCCTCCTCAGCTGTCATTAACTTTTTAAAAAGTTCATAACGGTCGTAATCGTGATACAAGTATTCAATCCGCTCAAAAAGTTCATTCTTAGGAATAACCTTCGCAATATCATCCCGATCCAAAACGACGATAAGCCCCTCAGTTTCTAATAGGCGCATAGCGCTGGCAATTGTACCGATTCTGGTTCGTCTATTGCCCTTTTTTAGCCCAAAATCGTCACTATCGACCTCCATGTATTTCCACGTGGTCACAACTTCCTTCATATCAATTCGTTCTTCTTCCCCGAAGGTCGGCTGATTTTTAAGAATGCTCTCCCATTTCATAATGAGATCATTCACTTGACGTTCTAGGGCATAGAAGCTAATTCCTTCCCGCTTCGTGCGGATTTTAGCAGCCTGGTTGCGATCGATGGCTGCCAAAAAAGCCATTATGACAATGCTAATAAGATGAAAATGTTTTTTCGTTTCAACTTGCTTATGCTTATCTTTCAAATGGGTAAAATTCGTTGCAAATACCGAACCAGTTGGCTGAACCACTAAATGAATACGTTTTGGTGCTTCAATGATATACGTACCGGATTCGTCTGCTAATAAAAGTACTGTCTGTCTTACTTCCGGATCAAAATAGGTTTGGAAGTGTTCACTATTTTCGTCGATTACTTTTTCTTTTAATAGAGTAAAATACACAGCTGATGCTTTTTTGATTGTTTCCGCACTCATCACTTATTCTCCTCTACACAAATTTTAAAAGGGGTCATTTTCGTTTGATACCATAGGAAAGGCTCCGCCTGATGATCGAACATGGTAAAGATTTTTAAGCCTTCAAACATTTCAAATTGTGGATATTCCTTCATTAGTTTATAAAGAAGAATTTCCCTTTCATCGCTTAGGGTTTCTTCCTTCCGGTGAAGCACTTGGACCTTCAGCGGCTTTTTATCGAACATCATCCACAAATCTATCGTTTCAGATTCTTCAAACCATAAATCCTGAACTTCTAATGGCAGCTCTTTTAAATCCGTTAATGAAAATTCACCGTTTGTTTGTAAAAACTGAAATACATAACTCCATGCCTTGATAACAGAATCCCAGTTGGTCACTCGTAGTCTAGTGATTCCTTCTTCTGACTCCTCTTCAATGATCGTATCGGTTAATTGTTTTTCATTGAGTTCTTGCTCACCCCAAATCCAATCAAGCGGCAAGATAAATTCATTTTTCGGTGAGAATAAAGGAGAAAGCACTTTTTCTATAACGGAGAAATTATGAAACCCTTCCTTTATTAACCAATTCTCATAAAAATGGTCTCGAAATGAAACCAAGCTGTTTTCCCAGAACAAGGATGGGTTTTCCGCTTTTAATTTCATCTCATAGGAAATATTTTGAATGACTAACTTAGCAAACCGATCATGCAATTGCCTTGTATGACCAATTTTTTCTTGAAGTAGAACCAATTCTTTTTGAATATAATCATCTTCTTCATTTCTTCGTTTTGTCTTTTCTATCATACTAGTAATCGTACGGAAGTGATTTTTCTCTTCTTCAAATTGCTTTTCAATTTCAACTCGATTGTCAGCTCTTTGCCATTCTTCTTCGATCAATAAGATTTTGGGATTGTTGATCATTTCCTTTTGGAAAGAGAATTCATTTGCCATTAAGCGGTTTACACGTGAAATGAGGTGATCGAGGTTTCGTGTAGCTTTTCTAAAATTACCATTCTTAATCAACTGCATACTATAGAGTTGTTCGATCGTGATGGAAAATTCCTCAGCCATTTCCCTGCTCATAAAAATCATTTCCTGAGCTACATCCGTAAGTTTATAAACAATCGATCCGCCCATCTCTAAATTCGTATATAATTCATCCATGGTCACATATCGGAATGTTTGTGTCTCCCAGGATTGTCTGATTTCATCGTAATATAAAGCTTCAAAGGGTTTACTATACTCTTCTTTTCCCTGATATAACAGACCGCTTGTAATTCGTTCTATTTGTTTATCGTCTGCTAAAAGCTTCATTTGTTTAATAGAATCTTCCACCATATACTTGATATCTGACTTGCGTCTGAGATCATCATCATTTAATTCTCGATAAAAGATGGTGAGAAGCACATGCATGAGAATACTTTGGATATGAGGTTTCAGTTCTCCTACTTCCATTCCCCTACCAAGCTCAAACAGTGGATTTAATCGCTGCAAACGCTTGCCGAACCCTTCCCATGATTCGTTCACATCCATCTCCTCCATGTTTCAATTGTTAAGACTTCTTGAGCTATTCGTTTATTTTCCTGCCATAATTGCATGAGTAGATTTTGCTCCTCTTCGGTAAACCATTGAAAAAAGGCGTCACGGTATTTGATATTTTGTGTTTGACCTTGCTTTTGATTATTTCTTTGTTCCATACATTCAAGCATTTTCCGATAAATTTTTAAGGCCGGCTGAATACAGCAATCTGAATATTTTTCAATAAGCCGATTGAGGATTCCGTATCCCACGGCATCCAAATCACCAGCGTAATAGAAAAGATAGTTTTTGGCTGGAAACATTCTGAAGAAAAAGGAAAAGCTCCGTTCTATCTTTGCACCTTCGCCATAAATAATCAGTTCAGGTTCATAATCAAGTTTATTGGCTTCTAGTAACGTAATGGATGTATGAAAGAATGATAAATTCTCAACAATGAGTACCCTGTGAATATCTTTAATTTCTTTCCCTTGTTTCATCCAAAAAACAAACGGTTCCGCATAGTGCACCATTTTGAGCTGTTCTTCTGATACTCCTATTCTAGCTAAAAATCCTTTCCCCTCAGGAAAGCTATCACCGTCGAGTAGAAATTTTTCATGACCAAAGAGCTCCAAACTTCTTTCTTCAACTGACACTATTTCCCGTCCCTGACTGGATTGGAGAAAAGAATATAAATTGTGGATTCGCTCCCATTCCTCTCTTGTTTGCCATTCGGGATGGCGTTCATAAAAGGAAAAATCAAACTGATCACTTAATTTCATCATCGCCAGACGATCCCATTTTTCACTTTGAACTTTTATATTAACCCAGAAATATAAGAGCAGCGCCGGTGTTCTGCCATTATATTGATTATTTTGTATAGGAATAAGTATTCCCTCAGCTTGCAAGGTTTCAATGGCATGGTAAAACAATGTGTACCCGTCCATTTCGAAATAATCATTCAAAAGCTTGCGCAACTGAAGTTCTAAATCGTTTATATTAATCTTCTTTTTCTGCTTTGGGTGTTGAATATCAGCTATAAATCCTCTCACCCGTGTTTCAATGATGTCGATTGTAATCACCTGCTTAAATCTTCATATAGCCATTGGAACAGACTCCAAATACCCAATTTGGCCATCCATATATTATAAACTAGTTAGGTTAGTCTGGGTAAATGAATTTTTTCTAAAAACAATTGCTGTGTGCAATAGAACAAATTAGAAACTATTTAATCAGCATCGCTAAGGACAGTAAAACCAGAAGAGTGACTTTAGTAAGATTAACTGGATTTAATCAAGTAATTTTTCCTAGAAAACAATCTCTTTTCCGCTATAAACCCCTTAAAATACGGAAGCGAATCAATTTGTTCGATAATTCGGAATTGACCGTCAAATTTATTTATGATATCATTTGATTAAACGATTAATCTTAACACACAAGTCATCCATCCTCATAGAATTTTAATTTTCTTTGTTCTCTACTTTTATCCATATTACTGCTTTCCTAATTTTCACTAAAAATTTAAAAATCTATTAATCTTGTACCTGATTCCGAAAAAAGGAGATGAAAAAGATATGCACGTAAAAGGAATAGAAAAATATAGACCTTTACCTCTTCAGAATGTTGATATTCGCGATCGGTTTTGGAAACCTAAAATCGACATCAATCGTGAACATACTATCCCCTTTCAGTATAAGCAGTGCCTCGATACAGGAAGAGTAAATGCTTTGAAATTGAAAAAAGACGGACCTGTTCCCCATCCATTTTGGGACTCAGACATTGCAAAATGGATTGAAGCCGGAAGTTATAGTCTGACTAAACACTATGATCCTGCACTTGATCAATTAATTGATGGTGTCATTGAGTTACTTGATTATGCCCAGCAGCCAGATGGCTATTTAAACTCATATATTACACTCGTATGTCCTGAAAGACGGTGGAAGGATCTTCGTGATTCCCACGAATTATACTGTGCTGGCCATTTAATTGAAGCAGGCGTCGCACACTTCAACGCAACTAAGAAAAAATCTCTCCTTGATATCGTTTGTAAATACGCCGATTATATTGATACTGTCTTTGGACCGGAACCTGGTAAATTAAAAGGATATTGTGGGCATGAAGAAATTGAATTAGCATTAATCAAGCTTTATCGTGTTACTGACAATGATAAATATTTAAAGCTTAGCCATTTTTTTATTGATGAAAGAGGAAAAGAACCTCACTACTTTGACGAGGAACAAAAACACATCAAAGGGTATTTTGATGATCTTTTTAAAACATTTCCTAACTTGAAAGAATATAACCAATCACATAGACCTGTTAGAGAACAAGATAAAGTTGTTGGCCATTCCGTAAGAGCCATGTATTTATATTGTGCAATGGCAGATTTGGCTTTAGAATTAGACGATCTTCAATTAAAAACAGCCTGTGAAAAGTTATGGCAGAACTTAAATGGAAGAAATATGTATATTACTGGCGGAATTGGCTCAGAAGAAAAATATGAAGGATTTACATTTGATTTTGACCTGCCGAATGAAACCTCATACGCTGAAACGTGCGCAGCCATAGGATTAGTATTTTGGAATCACCGAATGCTGCAATTAGATTGTAATGGCAGATATGCGGATTTATTGGAACGTGCTCTTTATAATGGTGTACTAAGCGGAATATCCTTAGATGGTAAAAAGTATTTTTATCATAACCCTTTAGCTAGTTTAGGGAATGTTCATCGTAAAGAGTGGTTTGGGGTGTCATGTTGTCCGCCCAATATTTCAAGATTACTTTCGTCCCTTGGCGAATACCTCTACTCACAAAATCAAAATACAATTAATGTACACCTCTATATCGAAGGTAGTGGAACTTTCAATCTTCATAATCAACAAGTAATTTTACATCAGAAATCTAATTATCCTTGGGATGAAAATATTGATCTGACAGTAGAACTGAATCAGCAAACAGACTTCAAGTTAAAACTTCGTATTCCTGGTTGGTGTAAAGACGCAAAATTAACCGTTAATGGTGACTCGTTTGATATCCTAAATCATTTCGAAAAAGGCTATGTAGTGATTGATCGTAAATGGAGCAATCATGACAAGATATCGCTAATTTTACCAATGCCTATAGAAAGAATGTATTCACATCCTGATGTAAGACAGAATGTCAACCATGTTTCCATTCAACGGGGCCCTATTGTTTATTGTATTGAAGGTACTGATAATGTACGTAATCTCCATGATATTATCTTGCCCTTAAATACTGAGCTTCGTGCTGAATATGATGAATATTTATTAGGTGGTATTGTTAAAATTTCTGGAAAAGCTAAGCTATTAAACACCGACTCCTGGAATGATACGTTATATAGATCGTCTCCCCCGGATGATGAAACTATAGAGTTAGTTGCTGTTCCGTATTATGCTTGGGATAACCGTGAACAGGGTCCAATGAAAGTATGGATTCCTGAAAGATAAGCAGCACCTAAATGTAAACAAAATAAAAAAGGGATTCCACATTTTTTACTAAGTTGGAATCCCTTTTCAATTTTTCAATCAAAATAGAATAATTATCAAACAGAAACGGTTGGGATCCGAGTTCCCAACCGCCTTTTCAACTATTCGATGTCTTCAAGTTCTTTTGCCAGTTGATCTAAAGCTTCCTTCGGTCTTAAATCTCCAGATAATGCTTGGTGAATGTAGGATTGAGCAATATCAGACATTTTGGAGTATTGTGGATGACTTGGACGCACAGATGCATCTTCAAATGCTTTTGTGTATTCTTCTAAATATGGATTTGCTTTAATAACCTCTTCATCCTCATATAGCGATAATTGAGTCCCTGCATATCCTCCGCCAACCAGCATTTCTTTTTGATTTTCAGCTGAAGTAAACCACTTAATGACTTCCCATGCTTCATCCGGATTTTTTGAGCTGCTTGAAATCGCAAAGTTCCATCCGCCTACTGAGTTCGCTTTCTTCCCGCCTTCGAACTTGAAGTTACTTGCTACCCATGTCTTATCCTTAACTGCTGAGTCATCTGCTTGGTTAATAGAATATACATAGCCCCAGTTAGGGTTAAATAGTGACTGGCCTTGTGTAAATGGAATTCTTGAGTCTTCCGGAGTTGAATGACCAATTGCAGAAGGTGATACAACCTCATACTTTTCTATCATATCCACCATAAATTGAAGTGCTTCTACCGCCTCAGGACTATTGATAATTACCTTGCCATTTTCATCAAAGAAGTCTCCGCCTTTAGCATGAAGGAACTCTGTAAAACTTACAATTAACTGCTCTGAACGTCCCCAGTGCATCGTAAACCCTTGGATTCCTTCTTCTTTTGTTATCTTTTGAGCTACTTCTACTGCTTCTTCATATGTTTCTGGCACTTCCAGATTATATTTTTCTAATAAATCAGTACGATACCACAATGGATGTAAATCATTAAACCAAGGAACTGCCCAAGTTTTTTCATTGTATTTTACAGAGTCAACCTGACGGCCAATATAATTGGCTTGAAGTTCTTCAGTGAATTTATCATCAAGAGGGAGTAACCAGCCTGATTCAGCAAATTCTGCTGTCCATACAACGTCCATGTTTACAATATCTAAATTTTCTGACCCTGCAGAAAGCTGTGTTACAGTCTGGTCATGCATTTGTGAGGCATCATTGGACAATTGAGTAAATTCAAGATTAATATTTTCATGTTCTTCATTAAACTTCTGTCTCGCTTTTTCCATCATCCCATTTGGATCGTTTTCAAAAACAGCCATGCGAATGGTGATTGCATCTGATTTTCCGGCATCATCTTTGCCATTATCACTGCTTGTTTTTTCTCCACCACTACATGCACTTACAAATATGACACCAAAAATCAAGATAAATACCAACAGTTTCCTTAGTGTATTGTTCAATTTAAACTAGCCTCCTTTAATTTTTATACTAGTTACCTAAAACTTAAAAGGGCTTCCGAGCAGAGTTTCCTCCGCTCAGAAGTTGTTCCTTCATTATTCAGCAAGCAATTTTTTAGCCCACCAGATTAAAATTTTCGCATGCTCATTTGTAACCTTTTTACCACTATGTGAGGAAACTTCATCGACGTATGAATCTAGCAATTCATTCGCTTCCTCATTATTGCCTGCTTCACTCGCCTTCTTACTATTTTCTAGCTTTTTCACGAGAGCATTTGTAATACCATCTGACCCTGGTGCCCCATATTCCGAAATAAAATCTTTCGTTAATAAGGCGAGATTGTCATGAGAAATAGGGATACTGACTAAGTCATCAATTGCTGATTGCAGCGCCTCAACCGCAGTATTTAGTTCTGCATCATTATCAATGGTGCCAAAATCTTCTACAACCTTTAGGGCATTTTGTAACGCTCGGAAGGAATCTTCTGTGTAAATACGATACTCATTTGAAATGGCACTCGCTTTTTCTTTCAAACTAGCAAGATATTCGATTGTCGGCTCAACCGTCACAATAGCTGCTGCCTTTTTATCTGTTCCTTCAACTGTTCCAAAGACCGTAAATTCTCCTGCCTTTGAATACTGCTTGGCGTCTATTGTCTCCCAGGTTACCCCAACGTTCATATTATCCCAAGAACCATCATTGTACTGTACTTCAACAACAGAAGGCAGCACTGGCACTTTTCCAATCTCCGTTGTTACGTTTTCCTCGGTAATGGTATTGATCGTTACATTTGCTTCACTTCTCACATAAACGGTTGCCGGAATCATGTGATAGGATGAATCTAATGCTCCCCAGACCGTAATGGCTGTGTCGCTTTGTTGTAATTGTTCATCGGTAATTTCATCCCATGTAACATTTACTTCTTGGGTATAGCCATCCAATACTTTCTGAACGGTTGCCGGTAGCTCTGGACGCTCTCCCTTAAGTACACGTACCTTCACATCGCTTGGATTAATTTCTAGAACTGGCGGTTCTAGGACTTTCCACTCTAAGATACCGGTCCATTGCGTTCCTCTCGTAATAGTCATACGTAAAGCAGTCGTTTCAATAGGTTTGAAAGTAGTCGTGTTATACTTATCCGGCTCTACTACTAGCCCTGAGATTTTCTCTACATCCTTCCAGGTCGTACCATCAGCATCTAAATACTGTAGTGTATAGGCTTCAGGCATACGAATACCACCATTATCAGTCCACCAATAAACATCTGACTGATTGATGACTACCGGATCGTCCCATGTGTACTGAACCCATTGAGTTTTGGAAGGACTATTCCAGTTTCCATATGCGCCGCCTGTTTTATCTCGTGAATTTCTAGGGTCAATACCATTTTTTATGGCATTAAGATCTTCCCATGAAGATACATAAGATGTCGATGGTGTTGCACTCAATGCTAAATTTACATCCTGTTTCTCAATATTTATTTCAATGTCAGAAGATGTGGAAAGTTCACCATCATTAGCAGTTAATGTTAAAACATACTTCCCTTCTTCTGTAAAACTAGCAACTGTACTTACAGACTCAGGTTCTGAGAAAACAACCGCTCCAGGGCCAGATTTTTGACTCCAAGTTAATTCAGGGAAATCAAGAGGTTGACTATCATCCGATACGGATGCTACCAATTGCTCCTTCATTGGTTTGTTAAACGTTTCATCTAGAAGAATCTCTACTTTTGGAGCTTTATTAGGCTCTGCTGGAACTTTAATTCCCGTTTCAAATACCTGAACCTCCTTAAGACCCATATCAAATCCAGGGTAAGGTGTCATTAGGACTCTCATTTTTTGTGCTGTAATCGTGTTAAACTTTACTTCATTAAAGTTTGCTTGAATCGGGCTCTTCTTCTGAAGAGGTACACTCTTCCATTCTGTACCATCTTGATACTGAATCGTAAAATGAAGTGGTTCTCGGTAATTATTTCTAGATTTATCGCTGTAGAAGTATAACTTTACATTATCAAAGGCTGTTGGTTTACCAAAATCAACCTCATACCAATCTTGCTTATTTGGAGAGTCTTTTGTACCCCAAATCGGATTTGGTGCTGCATAATGGTTACCTCTAGTTGTAGGAAGTCCGCTTACAGTAAATCCATCAACTGCATTTTCCACTTTCGTAAGCTCTTCAGGTCTAGAACCGACAGATGTATAGGAAGCAGAAACCTTCTTACCCTTTGCTAAATTTGCTGCAGCTCCGGTTTCAACTGTCAGGTCTACACCCGATTTTTGGAACATATCGACTGCTCTAGCATTCTCTGAGAGTGTGACTTCAGTAGCTTTCTTGATACCATTTGCCTGATTAAACGTTACATCTGCGTCACTATTTTTGTCTTCTATTGTTACTGTGCCCGTTCTAGAGTCATATGTTAAATGAACGAGTTCATCTACCGTAAGAACTCGTTGTCCGTCCATGTACACGGAATATCCTTCAGGTGTTTCCCCATAATGCTTGGTTCCATCCGGCTTATCCCAAACGATAGTTAAATCGCTGTCATGGTACCTTAAGTTATTAACCGTAAAATACTCATACCCCATATCAATCGGCCATAATTCTAATGTTTCATCAGCCCGCGGCTGCATTCCAGCGATATCCTCAATCAGTGAGAAATTATAAGCACCAAGGATATTATGATGAATCCAAGATCGATAATTAAGCTTTTTCGTTTGATCATCAAAGCTATTCCAGAATTCATTGTTATCCGGGAATCTGTTGTCACCATCAACATATTGAGTCCAAGTAAGCCATTCAATCAGCTTTTTATACATTTCCGGCGTAATATACTCGGATGGATACTTCCTAATCGCTGTTGCATATAGTCTTGCTTGAAGTGTGGAGTTAATGTTTGAAAAGTTATTACTTCCGCCAGTTCCAGCTTCTATCGCTAACTTCTTATCAAATTGGTTAGCTGTAAAGAACGGCATGATTGGAAACTGTCCCTTATCCGCATAGAATCGTAATGCTTGTTTATAATCATCGGTGTTTGGTGCAACTTCATGAGTGAATGGTGAAAAGTTTTGCTGGTCTTTCCAAGGTACTAATTCACCAGACGCAATGTCCTTCTGTTTGAATACCTTGCCATTATCACCTTCGGAACCATCCCATAAGACGGTTAAGATTGATTCTTTAATATTTTCAGCAAGCTGTTTCATTTCTTGAGCTTTCGCATCATTTCCTAAAGCAGCATAAATCTCAGCTGCAGCTTGTGCTCCTGAATAGTTAAATGCACTCTGGTCTGTCCGGTCCTGATCGCGGTCTTTCCAGTTAAGTGCAACAGCATCTGCATCATTCCCTGTTAAAGAACCCCAGTCATATTGAACAAGATAATTTTTATTTGTGTCATATTTGTCTAATTGACCCTTAACATCACCTTCTGCATAACGTGCCAAATTGTTAAGAATCTTTGTATCCCCGCCGTGTACTTTATAAGTCTCCCACGCTTCATCCGCTATCCATTGCTCATATGTATTGTTCCAATGAGCTGGATCTCCTGGGTTATCTTGAAATGCTGAATATTTCGAACTTTCACCAGATGATACCCAGTTGCCGTATGAATATATAGGATTTCTGAAATATTTTAAATCCTGCATATGCATTGGCTGAGTTAATTGAATCGCATTGTTGTATCCTAGTACGCCTTCAATGGAAACCGGGAATTGAAAATCATTTCCTGGTATATTGGCGTCAATATAGTTAAATCTGTTTAAGAATGTTCGATAATAAGACATCTTTTTTATATTTTGATCAGGAATATCAATATATGGTACATTCTCTGACCACCATTTATTGTACTCATCAAGTTGAGTTTGGTAAGCTGTTTCTGCGTCATAATCTACAAATCTCTCATAATCGGTGGTGGACTCTGATATTTCTTTTGTTGTAACTCCCATTTGTACTTTTACTGTAGTTGATTCCCCTGCTCTTAGCGTAATGGATTTAGTCAGTTTTGTACCATCAACTGTCATACCTTCTCCACTTAATCTTGGATACATGGTCGTTAAATCATATCTGGCTTTTTGAATTCCTGTTAACTCCGTCCCATTTTCAGAAGCCTTGTTTACAATCGGAGATGATACATTAAGAGTTTTTGTAATACTCGCTTCACTCGTATTTTTAATTTCCAGGATTGTTACTGCGACATTATTATAAGTAATGAATTTTTTCTGTTGGACGCTTAATCCTGCAGCTTGATGAACACTTGACCAATGACTTGGATATTGCTTTCTTTCAGCAGCAACTTCAGATAAAGAGGTGTCCGATAATGTGATGGTATACAGGTTTTGAGCACTTCCTGTCGGCATTTCTCTGTAGGCATAACCGCCTCCGAACCCAAGATCCCTTGGCTGGTGGGTAAACATATACAATGCCCTGCCTCGCGTAAATAAATCAACTCCTCCCTCTGAGCCGGGTCTTTCAAGAATCCGATCCATCCAGTACGAATCTCCTCCAGCAGCTTTATCCGCTTTGTAAATTTCCGCTAACATGTTTTTAGATGGGTCATATGCAACTGGCTCTGTCGGAACTGGATTTGCCGATCCGCTATATTCTGGAGTTCCTGGGTCAACTGCTGCCGGTATTACTGCATCATATGCCGCAAAAGTGGTAGGAATAGAACTTCCAAGTAACACTAAAATACTGGCTGTTATGGATAGAGCTTTCTTCCTATTTTTCTTCTTCATAGATTTGAACAAACTCATTACCCTCCCTATTTCCCCTTTTATATATGAGATGTGCTCTAACTTGTTGATCCACCTCCTTAAAAAGTGCATTTTTTGCAAGAAATATGGAACTACTTTTTATGTTAAGAACTATGATAGGAATAACGTAAAGTATTGAAGTATTTTCATGAAGGTCTCAGGAGTAATTTATAAGATGACATTATTCTTTGATGGCACCAGCCGTTAAACCACTAATGATATACTTTTGTAAGGCAATAGAAATTAAAACAATTGGTATCGTTGCTGTTATGGCCGCTGCTGTCATTTGTCCCCAATTTAAAGAGTGAACACCTTGAAATTGTGATATCGCTACAGGAACAGTTCTAGCAGCATCTGAAGAAGTGAAAATCAAGGCAAATAAGAATTCATTCCACGATAACGTGAAGGCTATAATCCCTACTGTTAAAATACCTGGTAAGGACAACGGCAAAATAATACGAGTAATCAGTTTAAAAAGCCCACATCCATCCATTATGGCTACTTCCTCAATAGCTTGTGGGATGGTTCTGAAAAATCCAGTTAGTATCCAAACAACTAATGGCGTGAAATAAGCTACATAAGGTAAAATCAGAGCAAAATAGGTATCAATCGCACCTATTTCTTTTAAAAAGCTGAATAAAGGACTGATAATAAAGATTCCCGGAAAAATCGTAATAAAAAGAACTAACATAAACAATAAATTTTGAAATTTAAACTTTAAACGTGCAAATGCGTAAGCGGCTGGGACACCAATAATAATGCAAATCAAAGCCGTTGATCCCGACACTATTAAGCTATTTAATATATTGGTAAAAAAACCGCTTTCTAGAATAACCTGAATGTAATTATCCAAATAAAATTCTTCAGGTAATATTTTTACAGTATAGATTTCATTCTGTTTCTTTAGGGATGTTAATATGGTCCATAAGTATGGTAAAACATTTATTATGACAATGATGGTTAATGCAGCCCAGAACAGCAATCCCATCCTTTTCTTCATAAAAATTCCTCCCAACACTCTCTTCTAGATTAAGTTATCATTTAATTAGTTGTTCATTTGTTTATTCATGTTCCGGCCATAAATGAAAATTAATATCCCAATTACCGTTACACCAATTACAGCCATTGCTCCGCCTAAACCAAAGTCAAGATATTGGAAGAATACCTTATAATTGTAAAGTGTGAAGATTTCAGTCGCTTCACCCGGCCCGCCGCCTGTCATGACATAGATAATATCGATTACATTTATAGTCTGCAAGGTTGTAAAGATTAGTCCCATGAGAATAAATGGTTTTATTAATGGAAGGGTTATATAAAAGTATTTTTTAAATGGACTTGCACCATCCATATCTGCACTTTCATATAAATCTTTGGAAATAGTCTGTAGCCCTGACACGATAATTAAAGTTAGTAATGGTGTTGTTTTCCAAACATTTGTTAAAATAACACTGCCCATTGCATACTCCGATGACACTAGCCAAGGAATATTACGTTCAATTACACCTAATGAGGTCAATATGTGATTAATAATTCCATAGTCTGTTTCAAACATGAATTTCCATGCTTGTGCAGCAACTACTGGCGCAACCGCCCAAGGCAAGAGAATAGTGGAACGGAAAATGGATCTGCCTTTAAAGGCATGGTTAGCTATTTGTGCCGTTATCAGGGCAAGAATCAACATTCCCACTACACTTCCAGCAATATAAATTAAACTAGTTACAAGTGAAGATATGAATCGATCATCTTGAAATAACGTGAAATAGTTATCCAATCCAATAAAGGTTGCTTGTTCCTCCCGATTGGTTAAACGATAGGATTGAAAGCTATAAACAATCGTTGTCAACAATGGGATGAAAACCACAACAATAATCATTGTAAAAACAGGAAGTAGTAATAAGTAGGGTAAATATTTACTTCTAATTCCAGAACCACCTTTTGACCGTTTTGTATGTACGTTTGGAATCTTGGACATGTTGACTAAATCAGGGTTTGGTGCATTTTTCAATTTTAAATCCCTCCTCTAAAATTAGAATAATAGTAGATTTGATGAATTCGCTTACATACTTATTCAGAACAAACGAGATTCGTTTATTCAAGGGAATACACAGAATCTCGTTCTACTAGTTGACAATCCAATCTATATTTTTTTTGATTAACTGGGTATTTATTTCTAATTTGATCCAGAATTTCCATTGCTTTTTTACCCATTTCCTCCAACGGCAGCGACATTGTTGTTAATCTAGGTGAAATATAACTACTCAATTCCCTGTTATCAAAACCGACGACGGAAATATCATTTGTTATTTGATGTCGATTATCTTTAATGGCTTGAATGGCGCCGGCAGCCATTAAATCATTCATGGCAATTATGGCTGTAGGTATGTTTTCTTGGTTTAATAAATCCTGTGTCATCCGATACCCCGATTCATATTGCCAATCTCCGGTTTTTACAAATTGAGGGTTAAACATTAACATATGCTCGCTTAACGCCTTTTGGTATCCTTGAAAACGGGCATATGACGAAACTGAGTTAATAAGTCCACTAATCAATCCAATTTGGGTATGGCCCTTATTTATTAGGTATTTTGTTATTTGATAGGAAGCACCTTCATCATCATAGTTAACGCTATAATCATTTTCATTTTTGGTATAACAGTACGTATAAACAATAGGTATCTTTGAATCAGGAATTAAACCAGTTATATCTCTTGAATGAATTCCGATGTAAATAATCCCCTCTACCTGGTTTGAAATTAACTGATTAAACAATGGTAATGCGAGTTCTTCACATTTGCTTATTTCAGGATATTGGTTCCCATTCTTTTTGAATAGACCCATGTTTGTTAATAGAATGGATAACCCTTTTTCCTCTGCAGCTGCATGTATTCCATTGATTATCTCTGGTGCATTGAAAACAGAAATATCCTCTACAATAACGCCAATATCATTTGTCTTATTTAATTTAAGACTTTTAGCAATCACGTTAGGTTGGTAGTTTACTTCATCAATAATTTTAAGAATCTTTTTACGTGTTTCTTCACCAACACGCCCTCTATTATTAATAACATTTGATACAGTAGCAATTGAAACATTTGCTTTATCTGCTATATCTTTAATATTTACCATTTCGATCATCACCTTTTTTGTTAGGTAAAACGATTAATCTTATAAACTAATACCATGTACTTATTAATATCTGATGATTTAAGAAATTATAACTAAGTTTCTTTACTATTTTATGTTAACCCATAAAACATTTCGGTTAATCTAATTTTTACAAACATTTAAATTTGAATAAATGGGACTCTAGCTAAATGTTTTTAACAACACTCAATTTAATTAGCCTTTACTTTGATGAAACGATTAATCTTTTTCTTAAGTACTTACTCCTATTTACTCAATATTATAAATTATCTGAATTCATTTAACAACCATAAATTATTACATTTAAACTATCTTTTTTGATTTAGTGAATTTAAATTCAACTTTTATAAATAAACCTGAAGAATAAAAGCGACTACCTTATAATCATAAAGTAGCCGTAAATTGATTCGATATGATATTATTTTTCCTGTTTAATGAGAGTATAAATCCATTACACTTTTTACTTTTACTGCACTTAATTTAAATCCTGGCATTTTGCATACAGGATCGAGGTCTTTTGAAACTAATAGATTTACATTTTGCGAGTCGGCCCAATGAAAAGGAACAAATACTGTATCCTGACGTATGGTTTCTGACCATATACTCCTGACAACAATACTTCCTCTTTTGGACTCTATCCTCACTAAGGAACAATCTTCAATCCCGTATTTTTTAGCGGTTAACGGGTGAATTTCTACAAAGGATTCTACATTTCTAGCTGCCAATGCCGGACTTTTTCTCGTTTGTACGCCTGTTAGATAGTGCGCCATCACTCTTCCCGTTGTTAAATAAAGAGGAAACTCCTCACTTATCTGTTCCTTAGCTGGGTCTGGACGGTTTGGAACTGCCACCATCTCTGCTCTGCCATCAGGGTGGGAAAACGAATTTTCAAACAATCGAGTTGTCCCTTTATGCTCTGGGTCAGGGCATGGCCAAAGGATCCCTTCTTCCTTCCGCAGACGATCATAGGTGATGCCATAATAATCCGCTTTTCCTCCACGGCTCGCCACACGTAATTCATTAAAGATTTCTTCTGCAGACGAAAAGTTAAAGTATTCTCCTTTTCCAAGTACGCGAGCTACCTCGCATATAATTTGCCAATCATGTTTCACTTCCCCAGGACAAGGATAACTTGCTTCCCTTAAAGTCACCCTTCCTTCCACATTCGTCATCGTTCCCTCATCCTCTAAATAGGAGGAAGCTGGTAAAATGACATCTGCTAATTTCGCAGTCTCTGAAACAAACAGATCTACCGCTACTAAAAATTTCAATTTTTGTAATGCTTTTTTTACAAATTGTGCATTTGGATTGGAAACAACCGGGTTCGAGCACATTAAAAACATGCCAGTAATCTCACCATCATTGATTTTTTCCATCATTTCAAATGCCGAAACACCTTTTCTAGGTATTTCGTCCTTTTTCACGCCCCAAACGCTCGAAATGTAAGCGCGGTGTTCTTCATTTTCGATCGACCGATATCCAGGCAGTTGGTCTGCTTTTTGTCCGTGTTCTCTTGCACCCTGCCCATTTCCCTGTCCTGTAATTGCTCCAAAACCACAGTTCTGCTTGCCAATTTTACCCGTTGAAAGAAGAATATTCAGGAAATTACGAACGGCTATAGATCCGTCCGTATGCTGTTCCACCCCTCTTGCAGTGAATATCATTCCGGTTTCTTCTTTTCCAAACTTGCGGGCTGCTTTTTGAATTTGCTCTTTAGGAACACCTGTTATTTCCTCAATTTCTTGTAAATCCGTAGAGAATAAATGTTGTCGCACTTCCTCAAAACCTTTAATCCGTTCATTAATAAATGCATGGTCGATATAATTTTCATCAATTATCACCTTTAATAATCCGTTAGCTAATGCGGCATCTGTTCCTGGTTTGACTTTTAGATGCAAGTCCGCCATTTTCGTTGTTGCTGTTTCGCGCGGATCAATTGCAATAATATAAGCACCATTTTCCTTTGCTTTCTCAAAATAGGGCATGATTGTGGGCTGACATTCGGCAATATTCGTCCCCGCAAGAATAATACATCGAGTAGATGGTATTTCCTGCAGACTATTTGTAAATCCTCTATCGACCCCAAACGTTTGAGAGGCTGCAGAAGCCGCTGCTGACATGCATAACCGACCATTATAATCGATATATCTCGTTTTCAAGGCTACCCGAGCAAATTTCCCAAGTAAATAAGCTTCTTCATTTGTGATGGACGCACTCCCATAAACAGATAAGGCATTCAGCCCATCTTCACCTTGAATTCTTGTAAAGTTATTTTTGATATGTTCTAATGCCTCTTCCCAGCTAACTCGGACAAATTCTCCATTTCTTTTAAGCAATGGATATTTCAACCGTTCGTTATGAAAGCTATGTTGATGGGCATTCATCCCCTTCATACACAATCGGCCCTCAGAAGTAGGATTATTTTTTCCAATCGTTACATATTTTTTCCTGGTAACAATGGATTGTTCTAGCAGCTGCATTTTACATTGCATACTGCAAAATGGACATTGTGTATCATATCTTTTTTCTGACTTTACTTCCTGCTGCTTTGAGCGGAAATACTTCAATAACAATTCAGTCAAACTTCACTCCCCCTTTTTGGCAAGTATTATGTTGAATTTATTAATAGAGGCTTTTCTCTACTAAATTCTTTCGCAAAGCAATCTCCTCTTCCAAATGCTCAAGCAGCTGCTGGCGAAGTTCCTCATCAAATAATACTTCCCTTACATGAACCAATCCGACTCTTTCAACCCATTGCCATGTTCGCTCCAGATAATTAGCGGTCTCACGATAATATTGAACAAAACCGCTAATTAACTCCATCGCTTCCTCAGTTGTTGCCGCAACACTTAATAACTCACCTGAGCGAACATGCCGCCCGCTGCTTCCGCCGATATAAATTTCCCAGCCCCGGTCAACCCCAATGACGCCAACATCTTTTGTGGTCGAACCTGCACCATTATGCAAGCAAGAGGATATGCCCATTTTGATTCGATAAGGGGTAGTGAGAAATTCTAATTGCTTTTCGAGGATTACTGCAAGCTCAATCGATGGTTTTTTATCACATGAACAAATATGTTCTCCAATACATGTTTTTATGTTCTGGACACCATTAGCTAGCGGTGAACTTAAGGGCATGTTCAATTCTGCCCATACAGCGGGCAAATCTTCTTTTTTAACACCAAGTAAATGAATTCTTTGGTCACTCGTGATTGCGACATCGTTTATATGATATTTTTCAGCTGTTTGTGCAATTTTTCTTAATTGCTCTGGATTTGTGATACCGCCATACATTTGTGGAATAAGAGTATAGTTCCCATCGGATTGAATTACTGCATTCATTTTTTCGTTGATAAAAAGAGCTTGTTGCTTACTATCATATTCTGGATTGATCATTCCCAAATAATAGTTAATGGCTGGACGGCAAATCGAACAGCCATCGCTATTTTTCCAATCTAAGACTTCCATGACTTCCTGTATAGTTGTTAATCCTTGCCTCTGCACCTCCTGAACAACTTCATCATCATTTAATGTTGTACAAGAACACAGACATGACCTTTCTTCTAAGACTTCTTCACCTTCATGATTCTGTATATATGACAACAGGTCTGCCACTAGTGGTTTACATCCTCCGCAGGAGCTTGAAGCTTTCGTACATTTTTTGATTTCTTCAACAGAAGTTAACCCTTCTCTTTGGATAGTTTCCTGAATAGTCCCTTTCGTTACATTATTACAATTACAAATAATCTTACTGGCGGGAATGGAAGCAATAGAAAAATCATCGTCCTTGTTCTGTGGAAATAATGAAACCTTTTCTAAATCGGACACATCCTGATGTTTAAGAATCATATCTTGCAGATTGGTTCGTTCTTTTGTATCACCAAACAACACAGCGCCGATAATTCTTTGATCCTGAAAAACTACTTTTTTATAAACTCTCTCAACTTCATCATAAATCTTTATAGATTGGTTTGAAGAATCCTTATCATGAATGACTCCTACTGAAAACAGGTCTATACCTGAAATTTTCAGCTGGGTGGAGAGTACACTTCCTTCGTACCCTTGACCATCAATACCACAAATTCGCTTTGCTAATGCTTTACCTTGTTCATAAAGAGGCTGTACCAAGCCATATACCATTCCCCGATGCTCGACACATTCTCCCACAGCGTAAATGTTCGGAACACTCGTCTCCATATAATCATTTACTAGAATGGCACGGTTTGTTTCAATTCCAGTATTTTTGGCAAGTTGAACATTCGGCCTGACACCTGCAGCCATCACAATTAAATTTGCTTCCACTTCTGTTCCATCATTAAAAGTGACACCTTTTGCACTAAAACCTCCAATGATTTCCTTCGTCTCTTTTTCTAATAGAAAATTCATTCCTTGACTTTCCAGTTCTTTTTGAAGCATTCTTGCAGCAGTTTCATCTAACTGCCTTTCCATTAAATAACTGCCAATATGAACCACAGACACGTTCATCCCAAGATTAAGCAGACCCTTTGCTGCTTCTAATCCCAACACCCCTCCACCAATCACCACTGCGCTTTTATTCTTCTGAGAGCTCTCTAACATTCTCTGACAATCTTCAATTGTTCTGAATGTAACCACTCCCTGTTTATCTGCACCTGGGATCGGAAGGGAAAACGGAACAGAGCCAGTAGCGATAATCAGTTGATCATAAGAAACGATTCGGTGTTGATCCGTTCTTATGAATTGTTTATTCTTATCAATTTCAATTACTGTTTCTCCCGTATACAAATTTATATGATGACGCTCATACCATTCACGATCATGCAGCGTGATATCTCCAAAAGAAGTGCCGCCCTGTAAAATGGAGGATAAAAGAATACGGTTATAATTTACGTGGGGTTCACTTCCAAAAATAGTAATCTCAAAACCTAAAGGATCCAGTTTTAAGATTTCCTCTATACAGCGTACACCTGCCATTCCATTACCAACTAACACCAGCCTTTTTTTACCCATATTAACCTCCAGCTGTCATTTCATCTGACATTAAACTTAATGCCATCAATTATCACATAAAGTCAAATTAAAAAAATGAAACACGTTATATTTCCTTACATACTAGTTTTCTCACAGCAAAATGAAGAATGGATTCTTATGAAAATTTTATTTTTTGAATAAGCGATAAACCTTGTAATTATATAGATTTTCCATGGGAGAAAAAAATACATGTGTTAGGTTTCTTCACAGCAATTGAGACAAAACGCCGGTATCAGACTATTCTTAAAACTATAAAAATTAGGAGGCATACAAAAATGAAAAATAATATTGGATTGATTTCATTCGTGATCTTACTAGCTAAAGTCTTATTTTCAAAAGGAACAAAAAATATCGGGTGGTAACTCCTGATCAAAAACAAAGATTACTAGAGAGGAGTAGATAAGATGAAATTAGCAGATTTAAAAAAGGCGGGTCATGCACCATCATTAGTTGCTTCATTTTTATACTTTGATATCAGTTTTATGATTTGGGTTATGTTGGGGGCATTAGGGGTTTATATCACGAGCGATTTCAATCTTTCTCCTTCTGAGAGAGGCTTAATAGTTGCAGTTCCTATCTTAAGCGGTTCTTTTTTTCGACTGATTCTCGGCTTCTTAACGGATCGAATTGGTCCTAAAAAAACAGCTATCAGCGGAATGACCGTGACAATGCTTCCACTACTATGGGCATGGTTATACGGTCAAACACTTACTGAACTTTTCCTGATTGGGATTCTTCTTGGAGTTGCAGGTGCAAGCTTTGCAGCGGCCATTCCAATGGCGAGCCGGTGGTACCCGCCGCATTTACAGGGATTAGCTATGGGTATTGCAGGTGCGGGGAATAGCGGTACGCTATTGGCTACTTTATTCGGTCCACGATTGGCTGAAAATATTGGCTGGCATAATGTAATGGGTCTTGCTCTTATTCCCCTTCTCATTGTTATGGTTTTATATATAGTAATGGCCAAAGATGCCCCATCACAGCCGAAAGCAAAACCGATGAAAGAATACTTTCAGGTTTTTAAACAAAAAGATACCTTATATTTCTGTCTGCTTTATAGCGTTACCTTTGGCGGTTTTGTCGGACTATCAAGTTTTTTAAGTATCTTTTTTGTAGACCAATATGAGTTAACTAAGGTACGTGCTGGCGATTTCGTTACCTTGTGTGTCGCAGCGGGAAGTTTTTTCCGACCAGTCGGCGGATACATCGCAGATAAAATCGGCGGGGTACGGTTGTTAACTTTCTTATTCATTGGGGTTGGAATCACCATGTTCAGCATTAGCTTGCTTCCTGCCCTGCCGTTTGCTATTACAGTATTGTTTATAGGAATGCTTTGTCTCGGAATGGGTAATGGGGCGGTATTCCAATTGGTTCCTCAGCGATTCCAAGAAGAAATTGGTGTGATAACAGGTATTGTCGGAGCTGCCGGTGGTGTGGGAGGATTCTTTGTTCCTAACATACTGGGGTCACTTAAACAAATGACAGGAACGTATGCAACCGGATTTTACATTTTAGCTGCGGTTGGTTTATGTGCTCTTATCGTTTTAGTCATGGCACAAATATCCTGGAGGAAAAATCTGGAGTCAAATCGTGCATCCATTTAATAAGGAAGTTCATTTTTATCAATCTAAAAGGCATGAGTTGGAATCAAACCAACTCATGCCTTTTTTGTTATTACCAAAGTATTACAAACCAAGCAACGAACCCGCGATGCCACTCCGCTGCTTTCTTATCAATATTATTGATAACTAACAGCTTGTTTTCCCATTTGAATCCATGAATCTTCAAAACTATCTCTTGAAACGGCTTTATATGCTTCGTCTGCTAATGGATCATTTATATATACATTATTTTCGTCATACCCAACTACTAATACACTGTGCTCCCTATAGGTAATTTGAATTTCCCCCGAGGATGTTTGCCATTTGGTAAATTCACTTTCCGGCAGCTGAGAAAATCTTGAATTTGTAATGACCCAAACAGGAGATCCATTGTCTATCATATTATAAACAGATTCAATACTACCACCTGTTAAATCTATTATTTTACCTGGTAAATAGTTTTTCGCTAAAGCTGCGATTGGGGCATGGTAAACGCCATATCCTGGATTATCAAATGAATAAATATCCCCTACAAATCCATCGTTTGGATTACCTCTTAATCCATTTGAATCACGGAAAGGAATAGTGGTTATTTCACTTGCCAGCGTCATTTTGTCTACAGAAACACCTGCATATTGAAGGAGCATCGCTAGACTAGTAACTTCACAGCCGCGTGGTAATTCAGGCATCTGCTGGATATGGGGTACATCAACTATTTTGCCATCCTGAACCTGACTCACAATTTGAGCCTGGTCAGTACTCGGAACTGTATTATCAGTGGATAATACATCCGAATTCGTATCAGGTATCGTAGTCTGTTCTTCTACGTTTGTTTCTTCTATTTCATTACTAATTTCAGTAGTAGGCGCAGAATCTGATTTTTGTGCTTCCGCATAATTAACTCCTATGAGTATTCCCATTGCAAGTATTAGGATTAGTACTTTTAATTTCAACGGTTTAATCCTCCCTAACTCTATTTTTTTCAAGCGTTTATGTGCATGAATGATTGAATAGCCTTATTATGAAGGAACATCCTTAAAGTTTTCTTAAACATAAAAATACAAGATGTTAATTTAAAAACTCTACTCAAGGGGTCTATAATAAAATTAATAGATAACCTTTACTAGAAGACCATGGTTGTTTATTATGGAACAGATACTATTTAAGAATTGTTTAAGGTTTATATTGAACAATGATAGGGATTGATAGATAAATAGAAGGTGGACGAAAGCTCGGCTTAAAAAGAGTTTAGTAGTCTTCTAAACACGAAAGGAAGATGCACCATGAAAAGGATTAAATGGTTACTTTTTCTAATTGTTCTAGGGATTAGTACTATATATATATTAAAAGACAACGAAACCACACCGTCTAAAGCAACAGGCATCGAACAAGAGAAAGTTGTACCTTTACCAGCCGAACTCCATCCAATAGTAAAGGAACGAAGCGACCAATTAGTCCAACAAGCAGCAAAAATAGGAATTGTGGTTTTGATTACTGACGGTTTCCGCAGTATAGAGGAGCAGAATAGCATTTATGAACAAGGAAGAACAGTAGAGGGAAATATTGTAACGAATGCAAAAGGTGGAGAATCCTATCATAATTATGGGCTTGCGATTGATTTTGCACTTGAAACTCCTTCAGGGGATGTCATTTGGGATCGTCAATATGATCGTAATGAAAATGGAAAGTCCGATTGGTCCGAGGTAGTTAAAATCGCAAAGTCATTGGGATTTGAGTGGGGCGGAGATTGGAAAGATTTTAAAGATTATCCACATTTTCAAATGGATTTTGGACTGACAATTGCCGATTTGCAGAATGGGCAAAGACCGGACGAATCATCTAATGTGGCGGAAAGCAAATAAAGACAAAGGACTACGGGGACCGCTTTCCCTGCCTTTTTGGCATGGAGAACCGTCCCCGTTTGTTTTCGTGTTATTTGTGGTCGATAATCGCCCAATAGGCTGGTTTTACATTATATTCTGGATCGAATACAAATGGTGCATCTTTACCTGCTCCAGCTTCCATTTTAGCATATGGTGCATTTGCCAATGTTACAACGTTTCCAGCTGCATCATAGTATACATCTGCTCGGTCATTTAACCATGTATGGTTATCGGCAATTCCCCAGAATGTCACATTACTGATTTTATCGCCTAATTTCTCATATAATTTAAATAAACGATCATAACGGTCTGCTTGATCTATAAATTTCTGTGCTGGAATAGAATCATAGGTAGGATACGCCCTTACTGGCCAGCCATACATGCTGACATCAAGCTCAGTAATTTGGTTGTCTAACCCCAGTTCAGCAAACATGTTAATTGTGTCTTCAATTTCTTTTTCAGATGGCCAGCCGATCTGAATGTGAGACTGATGCCCAACACCATCAATTGGAACGCCTTGCTCTTTTAAACTTTTTACTAGGTTGTATAAGAACGTTCTTTTTGGTGTTACTTCTGTATTGTAATCATTGATATAAAGCTTAGCGTCTGGAGCCGCATATTGTCTTGCTGTCTCAAAAGCAACTTTAATATAGTCCATTCCGGTAATTAGGAACCATGGAGATTGACGTAAACCTTCAGGATGTCCACCCCATTCGTCGATTACTTCATTGACAACGTCCCAAGATTTAATATCATCTTTATAACGAGAAACGACTGTTTTAACATGTGTTTCTAAACGGCTTAATAAAAGCCTTTTGTTAGCCTCAAGATTTGACGGATCTGCAACGACTTGCTTCCCATTTTGCCAAACAACCATTGAATTTCCATTTGCATCTTTGAAGAACCAATCTGGTACTTGGCTATGCCAGACAAGGGTATGGCCGCGCATGTCTATTCCATTTTCTTTCGCAAAATTAACAAGTTTATCTGCCGGTTCCCAGTTAAACTGCCCTTCTACTGGCTGTAAACTGCTAGGCTTCATGACATTTTCTGCTACAATGCTATTAAAATGGCGCTTTAACATTTGTGAGTCTTTTGCATCTAATAATTGATATGGCTCAACCGCTGCACCTATGGTGAAAGAATCTTTATATCGTTGGTCCAATTGTGGTGCTGTTAACCCGCTAATGCCTGGTTTATTTGAAATATTTGTTTCGGCACTAACTGTCGATCCTATAGGTAATAATAAGGCTAAAGCTAATCCAGAAAGGATAGGTTTACGTAAAACTTTTATCATGTTTTATTCTCCTTTTTAATAAATTTTTTAATAGTTTCTTATTCAAGAATTTTCTACCTATTCTGAATTCATTCTACCTAAAATTACTTTGTTTAAATACCCGACAAAGTAAAGGTTTTACTTTCATTACTAAAGGTGATACTTTCAATAAAATAGATGTTAGATGAGAAGTAAATAAAGGATAAAACACAAAACAGGCATCATTTAATGAAAATGATGCCTGCAACTTTTCCCCCTTATCATAGACCATTCGAAGAACATTGAGGGTATAGTGGTTAATGCAGCGACCCTTATTGACCGCAAATTAAAAATCGATCTTTATTGCAAAATTAGACGGAAAGCCCCTGTCGACTATGCCATCAAGTATTTTTCTACTTCCCGTGCAACTTCCCGGCCTTCGTTGATTGCCCAAACGATGAGGCTTTGACCTCTTCTTGCGTCGCCTGCAGCGAAGATTCCTTCTACGTTGGTTTTGAACTCACCGTATTTAGCAGAAACCCTTTGGTTGACTGCCTTTACACCGAATTGGCTTAATAGAGGCTGTTCCGTACCTTCAAAGCCGATTGCAATAAATACGAATTGAGCTGGCCATACTTTTTCAGTGCCTGGGATTTCTTTAAAATAATAACGACCTTCTTCATCCTTTAGCTTCTCCATTTGGATGGTGTGAAGTTCTTTAAGATTCCCATTCTCATCGGCAACGATTTTCTTTGTTTGAATCGAGTATTGACGTGGATCATCGCCAAATTTTGCTTCTGCTTCTTTATATGCATAATCCATAGTAAAGACGTTAGGATAAGCTGGCCATAAATTAGCTGATGTACGTTGACCAGGTAATTGTGGATGCTTGCCGAACTGCACGACACTCTTGGCTTTTTGACGAAGCGCTGTTGCCACACAGTCGGCACCTGTGTCTCCGCCGCCGATAACGATGACGTCTTTATCCTCTACATCGATAAATTGTCCATCCTCAAAGTTCGAGTCTAATAGACTTTTTGTCGCTAGAGTTAAATAATCCATCGCAAAGTGAATTCCCTTAGCTTCACGACCTTCAATCACTAAGTCCCGCTGCCTTTGAGCACCTGTACAAAGGATGACCGCATCGAACTGTGCTTGTAGTTCTGCAGCTGTGATATCTTTACCCACTTCTGTTTTCGTAACAAAGTCTATACCTTCCTGTGTCAATAAACGAACCCGGCGTTCTACTACTTCTTTTTCAAGCTTCATGTTCGGAATTCCATACATCAGCAATCCACCTGGACGGTCGGCACGCTCATAAACCGTTACGGAGTGGCCAGCTTGATTAAGCTGATCAGCTGCTGCCAAACCGGCAGGACCGGAACCGATAATCGCCACTTTCTTACCAGTCCGTGACCTTGGAATCCTTGGTGTAATCCATCCGTTTTCAAAGCCTTTATCAATGATGGCTTGTTCAATATTCTTGATTGTAACCGCTGGGTCGGAAATCGCCAATGTACATGAACCTTCACATGGAGCCGGACAAACCCTTCCTGTAAACTCAGGAAAATTATTTGTCTTCAACAGCCGATCAAGCGCTTCTTTCCAACGACCGCGATAGACTAGATCATTCCACTCTGGGATTAGGTTGTGAATCGGACAGCCTGATGTTGCTCCTTGTATCTCCATACCGGTATGACAGAAGGGGATGGAGCAATCCATGCACCGCGCCCCCTGTGTACGTAACTTTTCATCAGAAAAAGGAACTGTATACTCTTTCCAATCGTTTTGGCGTGTTAGCGGATTTCTTTCTCCCACTTTTTCGCGGGAATATTCCATAAATCCAGTTGGTTTCCCCATTGTTCCTCTCCCCTTTCTTAGCGATTTGCAGCTTCCTGCTGTTTAGATGAATTTGGTTTTGCAGAGGAGTTCGCTAAAAAGGCGCTCATTACTGCTTCTTCTTCAGATAATCCGGCTAATTTTTGCTCTTCAATCAAATGAATCATCCGTTTATAATCCTTTGGAATGACTTTGACAAATTTTCTAACACACTTTTCCCAGTCTTCTAGAACACAGCTAGCCTTTACACTTTGTGTGTAACGCAAATGGTTTTCGATCAACTGTTTTAGCTCACCTTGGTCGGCAGCAGTTGATACCGATTCAAATTCAATTAATTCTTGATTACACAAATGCTTAAATGCATCCTTGTCTTCCACTAAAACATAGGCAATTCCGCCGGACATTCCAGCTGCAAAATTTTTACCAACATCACCCAAAATAACAACACGTCCGCCAGTCATATACTCACAGCCATGGTCACCTATTCCTTCAACAACAACATTTACTCCGCTGTTACGAACAGCAAAACGTTCGCCTGCACGACCATTAATATAAGCTTCACCACTAGTTGCACCGATAAAGGCGACATTCCCAGCAATAACGTTTTCTCCAGAGGCGATTTTCATATGCTCTTCTGCTCTGACAATAATCTTTCCGCCAGATAGACCTTTACCAACATAATCATTCGCGTCCCCAGTAAGTTCAAGAGTCATTCCTTTTGGTACAAAGGCACCAAAGCTTTGTCCGGCAGAACCGGTAAATCGTAAGGTAATGGTATCCTCTGGAAGTCCATCTTCACCGTAGCGTTTGGAAATTTCACTTCCGACGATGGTTCCCGCCACGCGGTTGATGTTTGAAATTGGGAAGCTTAGATCTACAGGTGTTCCCAGCTCTAAAGCTGGTTGAACAGCCGGAAGAATGTGTTTAATATCAAGTGATTCGTTAATTCTATGATTTTGTGGAGTTTTGAAGGTCCGGTGTCCTTCAGGTTTATAAAGTAACGATGTTAAATCCAAATGCTGTGCCTTCCAATGAGCCTTTGCCCGCTCACTTAGGGATAATACATCAGCGCGGCCGACCATTTCCTCAACACTTCTGAAACCAAGCTCAGCCATAAGTTCACGCACTTCCTGTGCAATGAAACGCATAAAGTTAACGATATAATCTGCTTCACCCGTGAACTTTCTGCGAAGCTCAGGGTTTTGAGTGGCAATCCCAACTGGGCATGTATCCAAATGACAAACACGCATCATCACACAGCCAAGGACAACAAGTGGTGCGGTTGCAAAGCCAAATTCCTCCGCTCCAAACAAGGCTGCCATCACAACATCTTTACCTGTCATTAATTTACCGTCTGTTTCAAGCACAACCCGATCACGTAAACCATTCAGCATAAGCGTTTGGTGTGCCTCTGCTAATCCCAGTTCCCAAGGCAATCCAGCGTGCTGAATGCTTGTTTTCGGCGATGCACCCGTTCCGCCATCGTAGCCGCTGATGACAATCACATCTGCTACTGCTTTTGCCACACCAGCAGCAATCGTTCCAACCCCGCCTTTTGAAACAAGCTTAACGCTGATACGGGCATCACGGTTGGCATTTTTCAAATCATGAATCAGCTGTGCCAAATCTTCGATGGAGTAAATATCATGGTGCGGCGGCGGTGAAATTAAGCTGACTCCCGGTGTTGCACCTCGGACGTCGGCAACCCACGGATAAACTTTTGTACCCATCAATTGTCCGCCTTCTCCAGGTTTTGCTCCTTGTGCCATTTTAATTTGCAGCTCTTCGGCATTAACAAGATAATGACTCTTTACTCCAAAACGTCCAGAAGCAACCTGCTTGATCGCACTTCCTCTGTTGTCACCATTTTCATCGATTACGAAGCGGCTTGAATCTTCTCCGCCTTCACCTGAGTTGCTTTTTCCACCTAAACGGTTCATGGCAATCGCTAATGTTTCATGTGCTTCCTTACTAATGGATCCAAACGACATTGCACCAGTCTTAAAGCGGCGGACAATTGAATCTACTGACTCTACTTCTTCAATCGGCACAGCTTGTTGTATTCCATTAAAGGAGAATAGGTTACGTAAGAAGCCAAGTCTTTCATCATTTGCCTGCGTTGAGTATTTTTTAAACAATTCATAATCACCATTACGACAAGCCCATTGCAATGTATGAATAGTTCCAGGATTAAAGGCATGGTGTTCCCCATCATGTCTCCATTGAAAATTACTTCCTGATTCTAAGGTCTTTTCGGTTGATCCAGCATAAGCCTCCGCGTGACGGAGCTTCGCTTCCTGGGCGATAGTGTCTAAACCAATCCCACCAAGCTGGGAAACTGTTCCAGTGAAGTAGGTATCGATAACCTCAGAGCTGATCCCAACAGCTTCAAAAATTTGTGCACCACGGTAGCTTTGTACGGTTGAAATCCCCATTTTTGACATGACCTTCACAACGCCCTCAGTCATGGCATAGATATACTTCTTCACCGCTTCTTGATAGGTGAATGGTAAAGTTCCTTCCGCGATAGCCTGCTGATAGGTAGCGAACGCAAGATAAGGGTTAATCGCATCAACACCATATCCGAGCAATACCGCAAAATGGTGAACTTCTCTCACTTCCCCTGTTTCAATAAGGATACTCGCCTTCGTTCTTAATCCTTCACGAATCAAGTGTTGATGAAGGGTGCTCACTGCCAATAACGATGGTATCGCTACCTCTTTTTCATTGATATTTCGATCAGACAGGATAATTAAGCTTGCTCCGTCTGCAATTGCTTGATCTGCTTGACGGCAAATTTCCTTAAGGCTATTCTCTAAATCATTTGCGAACAGAATGTCGATTACGTTGCTTTTAAATGAATCGTTCGTCTTTAAATCTTCAAGCCAGCTGTTGGTCAGAACTGGTGTTTCCAACTGAATCCGACGACTATTTTCTGCCGATGGGTGAAGTAAATTACCTTCTGCACCTAAATAGGAAATGGTAGAAGTAACAATTGCTTCACGAATCGAGTCAACTGGCGGATTGGTTACTTGGGCAAATAATTGCTTAAAGTAGTTAAACAAAGTTTGAGGACGGTCTGATAAAACAGCAAGCGGCATATCATTCCCCATTGCCCCTAAAGGATCCTTGCCTTCAGTAACAGCTGGAAGGATGTATTTTTGAATATCTTCATACGTATATCCAAAGGCTTTTTGAAGGGTCAGTATATCAGCCCGACTCTCTCCCTCAGCCTCTACACTCTCTTCCAAGCGAACAAGCTGATCATTTAACCATTGCTGATAGGGCTGTTGACTCGCCAACTGTGATTTAATTTCCTCATCGGAAATAATTCGTCCTTCTTCTAAATCAATCAATAGCATTTTCCCTGGGCGAAGACGCTCTTTGTACAATACCTTTTCCGGCTCTACATCGATGACTCCAACCTCTGATGAAAAAATAATGTAATCATCTTCTGTAACGTAATAACGTGCCGGACGTAGTCCATTCCGATCCAAAATAGCACCAATTTGTTTGCCGTCAGTGAAAGAAATAGCGGACGGTCCATCCCAAGGCTCCATTAAAGTACTGTGAAATTCATAAAAAGCTCTTTTTTCCTCTGTGATATGAGGATTTTCAGACCATGGCTCTGGGACAAGCATCATCGCTGCATGTGCTGGCTTTCGGCCGGCGAGCACTAAAAATTCAAGCGCATTGTCTAAAATCGATGAATCACTTCCATCTGTATCAAGGATTGGCAGAACTTTTTCCAAATCAGTTCCAAACGCCTCTGAAACAAATTGACTTTCCCGCGCCTTCATCCAGTGAATATTTCCCTGAAGTGTATTAATCTCGCCGTTGTGAATTAAATAACGGTTTGGATGTGCCCTTTCCCAGCTCGGAAATGTATTTGTACTAAAGCGCGAATGCACTAAAGCAAACGCAGAGACAAAATTCTCATTCTGCAGATCCAAATAGAACTGATCTACTTGCTCTGGCGTTAACAGACCTTTGTATACAATCGTCCTGCTAGAAAAACTAGCAAAATAAAACCGATATTCAGAATCCTTTGCCCATTTTTCCGCTTGTTTCCTAATTACGTACAATTTTCGTTCTAACGCTAAAGTATCCGTACTATTTTCATTCTCACCAACAAACAACTGGCGAATCACAGGACAGCTTTCCTGTGCCGTTACCCCTATTGGTTCAGCATTGACCGGCACAGTTCTCCAGCCAAGAACCGTTTGCCCCTCTTGTTCGACCATTTTATTGATATAGTTTTCAATTTCTTCCCGTTCACGATCATCCTTAGAAAAAAACAGCATCCCCACACCGTATTTTCCTTTTTCCGGTAAGTTGATTCCTGAACATTCTTGGCGGAAAAATTGGTCCGGTATTTGTACCATAAGTCCCGCGCCATCGCCTGTAAGCGGGTCACTTCCCTGTCCGCCGCGATGATCTAATTGACAAAGCATTTTTAGTCCTTTTGCCACAATATCATGTGTGGCATTTCCTTTTATGTGAGCATATAAGCCGATTCCACAAGCATCATGTTCAAATTCTGGACGGTAGAGACCTTGTGCTTTTGGTAGTTGATGATACGTCATATCTAATCTCTCCCTGTAGGTTAAATTTGTCGAAATATTCATATCCACTATTTTAGGTTTTCTAATTTATATAAACAATATATAATTTATATCAAATCAATCTAATTCTTATATAAATGAAAGGAGGAATAACAATGGAGCTTCGTCAATTACGTTATTTAATCGAAGTGGCGGAACGGCAGCATGTTACAGAGGCAGCTGATAATCTTAACGTGGCACAATCGGCCGTTAGCTATCAAATTACCAAACTAGAAGAGGAGCTAGGGGTTAAGTTATTAGAAAGAGTCGGCAGGAACATTAAGATTACACCAATTGGAAAAGTTTTCCTTAAATTTGCAATTAGTGCTTTAAAAACATTAGATGAAGGAAAGGAAAAAGTAGAAGAATATCTCAATCCACTAGGAGGAACGCTTCATATTGGATATCCTTCAAGTCTTTCCATCTATTGGCTTCCAAATCTTATCTCGGCTTATAAGGAAGTGGCTCCAAATGTTAATTTCCATTTGCGGCATGGCTCCTATGCCTACTTAATTGATGCGGTAAAAAAAGGTGAAATTGATTTGGCCTTTCTCGGCCCTGTTCCCATGAAGGAACCCGATCTCGATGCAAAGATTTTATTTATGGAAAATATCGTGGCATTGATTCCTGAGCGTCACCCCTTGGCTGATAAACGAAGTTTGAATTTAGGTGACTTGCGGACAGATTCATTCGTCTTATTTCCTGATGGATATGTCCTTCGAAAAATTGCGATAGATGCCTGTCATGAGGCTGGGTTTGAACCGAACATTGTGTCTGAAGGGGAGGATATGGATGCGTTAAAAGGTCTTGTTTCTGCAGGAATCGGCGTTAGCCTATTACCTGAAAGTACTTTCTATGACTCTGTTCCTAGGTTCACAGTCAAAGTACCGATTGAAACACCTAAGGCCATGCGTACCGTTGGGGTAATTATCCCGAAGCATAGGGACATTGGACCTTCCGAAAAGAATTTCTATCAATTCCTAATCCAATTTTTCAACCGATTGGACCAGTACAAATAGATAAGTTTTGAAAAAATGACTCTCCTTGGGCTCTTTTGGGAATAATAAACAGTGTTCGTGAATTTTTAAACAAGAAAGGAGATAACTACATGCCACAAGGAGCAACTGAAACAAGCACCCTAAAAGTTGGTGATCCGGCACCGGATTTCACGGTGGAAGCCCACGGCGGCCGCAGAGTAACGTTGAGTGAATTCCGCGGATCAAAAAATGTATTTCTTTGTTTTTATCCTCTAGATTGGACCCCAGTTTGAGGCGCGCAAATGCCTTCATACGAGGATGATCTTCCTCGTTTTGAAGATTTTGATACCCAGGTCCTGGGTATTTCAGTCGACAGCGTTCACAGCCACGATGCATGGGCAAAATCAATTGGCGGAATTTCTTATCCGCTTTGTTCTGATTTCTATCCGCATGGAGAAGTTTCGGAGAATTATGGCGTTCTTCGCAAAAACAAAAGCGAACCGGCATATGGAGCCGCAGAACGTGCCCTCTTTATCATTGATAAAGAAGGAATCGTTCAATGGATTGATGTTCATCCACTTGATAAGCAGCCTGATAATGAAGAGTTGTTTGATGTTTTGCGAAAACTTTAAATCGAATATTGTTAGTAGAATATAAGGAGATTGTGTATGGAACTCTCAAGAAAAGCTATCCCATATACACCTAGCACCAAACCATTGCATGAAATGACTATCATGATTGTTTCTACTTCTGGTGTTCATCTGAAGGATCAGGAGGCATTTAACACGGACCCTTCAGTAGGAGATACAACCTTTCGTATCATTCCAGGAGATGTTGATTCCAAGAATTTAACGGTAACCCACGCAGCCCCAAAGGAGCATTATAATACGGATGCGCCGAAAGAGGATATTAACTGCGTTTTTCCTATCGATCGCCTGCGGGAGATGGTTGAGGATGGAGACCTTGGAGGAGTAGCTGAGAAACATATGACCATGATGGGTTATTCCATGCGGTTAAATATAATAAATAAGGAAACAATCCCTGCGCTGGTAAAAGAAGTGGTTCGCTCCAAAGCGGACGCAGTCCTTTTAACTGCCGGCTGACCACTCTGTCATCGCACTGTAGTTACAGTGCAGCGCGGCATTGAATCACAGGGAATACCTACAGTGTTAATTACGTTGGATGTAGAGCAATCCAGTTTAATGAGGCCACCGCGGGCTATCCATCCAGTGGGGTTCGAATTCGGACACTCCTTAGGAAAGCCTCATGATAAAACAACACAAATGAAAGTATTAATGGCAGCACTGGCGGAACTTAATGAAAGACAAGAGCCAGGAAATATACATGATGTACATTTTCCATCTTATTAATGGAAACCAAGGGAACAAAAGGGACGGTTCTCCTGGCTTTTTAAGCCAGGAGAACTGTCCCCACTGTTTCCCACTGTTTAACTGTTTATTCAAACCGGATATACCGGATGTTTTCGTTCTGAGAAAATGAGATATTTTGACGAATAAGCCTCAAAACGATTGACTAATTCTTTCCGTAATGAATTTGCTGGTATGATACCGTCAATCACCATTTCGGAAGCCAAATTATAGATATCAATATCCTCTTTATATTCCTCGCGTTTTTGTTCAATAAATGCAGCACGCTCCTCTTCTGGCAGCGCAGCAATTTTATTCGCATAAACGGCATTAACAGCCGCTTCTGGCCCCATAACCGCAATGGATGCTGAAGGTAATGCAAGACATGCATCCGGTTCAAATGCCGGGCCAGCCATTGCATAAAGGCCAGCGCCATATGCTTTACGGACGATAACTGAGATTTTTGGAACACTTGCTTCAGACATTGCCGAGATCATTTTCGCACCATGGCGAATGATTCCGGCACGTTCTACCTTTGTACCAATCATAAATCCAGGCACATCAACTAAAAACAAAAGTGGAATATGGAAGGCATCACAAAGATTAATGAATTTCGCTGCCTTATCGGCTGAATCGTGGAATAATACTCCGCCTTTAACACGCGGTTGATTGGCGATTATTCCAACAGGTTTTCCATCCATACGTGCTAGTCCTGTTATCAGTTCACCAGCAAAAAGTTTCTTAATTTCAAAGAAAGAACCTTCATCAATAATCCCATTGATTAAATCAAGCATATTAAAAGGAGAATTCTGATTTACTGGAATCAACTCTTCTAATGGTTTCTTCAATTCTTTAGGTGCCACTGCCTCACGAACTGGCGGTTTCTCTGAAAAATTAGCTGGAAAATAAGAAAGATACTCTCTAGCCCTGGAAATGGCTTCCTCTTCATTTTTCGCCAGAACATCACCACATCCTGAAACAGAACAGTGCATGCGAGCGCCGCCCATTTCCTCTAAGGTTACATGTTCACCAATAACCATTTCAGCCATCCTTGGTGAACCCAAGTACATGGATGCATTTTTATCAACCATAATAACAATGTCACAAAAAGCTGGAATGTAAGCTCCGCCAGCAGCAGATGGTCCAAACAGAATACAAATCTGAGGAATTTTCCCAGAAAGCTTTACTTGATTGTAAAAAATTCTTCCTGCACCACGACGTCCCGGGAACATTTCCACCTGATCCGTTATCCGCGCTCCAGCTGAATCTACCAAGTATAATAATGGCACTCGCAGCTTTTCAGCTGTTTCTTGGATTCGAATGATTTTTTCAACCGTCCTTGCTCCCCATGAACCAGCTTTGATGGTTGAATCGTTGGCCATCACACAAACCTGCTGGCCATTAATCTTGCCCATCCCTGTCACAACACCGTCTGCAGGAAGATCCCCCGCCATACAGTTTGCAAATAGACCATCCTCTAGCTCAAGGTCAGAGTCAAATAATAATGATAAACGATCACGGACGAACAGCTTTCCCTGTTCTTGGTTTTTCTCATGATATTTTGGAGGTCCACCCTTTTTAATTTGTTCGACTCTATCATTTAAAGTTTGTTGGAGAGGTTTCATATCCACGGTCATTTTTCCTCCTCGATTCATGTAAGTTTCTCATTCTCCAATGTAATTTGGAGTACGTTTTTCTTTAAATGCCTGTAATCCTTCTAAACGATCTTTTGTAGGAATCGTTATTTCATAGGCATTTTGCTCAATCGCAAGACCTGTGTTTAGGTCAACATCATAGCCTTTATCGATCGCGAACTTCGCTTGTGCGAGTGCAATCGGGCCATTCCGAACAATTTGTCCGGCAATTTCTAACGCTTTATCAATTAAACTTGTAAAAGGGACCGTATACTCTACTAATCCAATCTCAAGCGCTTCTTTTGCTTCAATTCGTCTAGCGGTGAATATTAGCTCTTTGGCACGTCCCTTTCCTACTAATCTTGGTAAACGCTGTGTTCCGCCTGCACCTGGAATAATTCCCAGTGATGTTTCTGTAAGACCAAGCTTCGCAGTTTCAGAGGCAATGCGGATATCACAAGCGAGCGCTAGTTCAGTACCTCCGCCAAAAGCAACACCGTTCACAGCTGCTATAACCGGTTGGGGTAGTGATTCTACAGAGTTGATATTATCGCGGATTAGAGAAACCGTCTTCCTCACCTGAATTGGATCCATTCCAGCTCGTTCTTTTAAATCAGCCCCTGCACAAAAGGCCTTCTCCCCTGCCCCTGTAATAACGATACAGCGTACTGACCGATCATATTTACATGTTAGAAGGGCGTCCGAGAGACCCTCTAACATTTCTATTGATAAAGCATTGGCAGCTTCCGGCCTATTTAACGTGATCATCACAATTCCATTATCCAGCTTGTTAACTAATATTGTTTTACTCATGATCTCACCCTTCTCACACGGTACTCCCAAGCGTTCCACCAAGCCCGGAGCTGGCTGCTTGGAAACTTTTACTAGGTAAAGTTCTGCCTATCTTTTCCTGAATAAATTGCGAAGCATGAAGTAACTTATGCTGATCGACTCCAGTGTGAATACCCATCCCATTAAGCATATAGAGTAAGTCGTCTGTTGCTACGTTTCCAGCTGCCCCAGGCGCATATGGACATCCCCCTAAGCCCCCAAGGGATGAATCAAAAATGGTAATACCCATTTCTAACGATACTAAGATATTGGCCAAAGCTGTTCCCCTTGTATCATGAAAATGCATGGCTAATTTATCTGCAGGAAATCTTTTCAATAAGACTTCCAAAACTTCTTGAACTTGCTTTGGATTTGCGACACCAATTGTATCCCCGAGGGACAGCTCTTCAATCCCCATTTCAAATAATGCTTCAGATACTTTTATGACCGCTTCAATATCCACATGTCCTTCATACGGACAGCCAAAAACAGTGGAAACATACCCTCTGGTTGATTTTCCAGCTGTGAGGGAATCTCTGACCAAATCTCTTAAAACAGGGAGAGTTTGATCAATACTCTTATTAATGTTTTTAAGATTATGAGTTTCACTTGCTGACATAAATACAGCAACTTCATCTATGTTTGCTTGAAAAGCCCGTTCCAAGCCTTGAAGGTTTGGAACGAGTGCTGTATAGGTCACACCAGGCACTTTGGTAATGCCAGTTGCAACAGCTACGGCATCAGAAAGTGCAGGAATCCATTTTGGATTAACAAAGGAGGTAATTTCAATATGTTTTAGTCCACTTTCTGATAATTGATTAATCCAAACAATTTTATCTTCTGTTGAAATAAAGGTCTTTTCATTTTGTAATCCATCACGAGGACCAACTTCTTTAATCGTTACCCTATCCGGCCACTTCATCGCTCCATCTCCATTCCACCTTACCAAGGATTATTCGACTACTACTATGACGTCGCCTTCATTTACAAATTCGCCTTCTGCCACTTTTACTTCTTTGACCGTTCCATCAAATTCAGCGGCAATTGGGATTTCCATTTTCATCGATTCTAAAATTACAACATCCTGACCCTCCTCTACTTGATCTCCAACTTGAACTAATACCTTCCAAACACTTCCTGCCATACTTGCAATGATTTCACTCATGATTATTCCTCCTATTTAACCTTGTTGGTTTTATTTGTTTTTAAGTACTTACTGACAAAGTCTGTTGTCGTATCACCTGTATGGAACGCCGAATGAGCAACAACTTCTCGCAGCATAGGAATGTTTGTTTTAATTCCTTCAATATGATAATCAGCCAATGCAGCTTGCAGGCGATTGATTGCCTCTTCACGATTACTGCCTTTGACTACAAGCTTTGCAATCATTGGATCATAAAAAGGGGTGACAACGGATTGACCGTGAATGGCTAATTCATGTCGAACTCCCGGTCCGTTAGGCAGCTCTAATTTGGTTATTTTTCCAGGTGAAGGGAAAAATGTTTTGGGGTCTTCTGCATAGATTCTAACCTCAATAGCATGACCCTCACGTTTTACCTCTTCCTGGGAAAAATTCAAAGGTTGACCTGCGGCAACTTGCAATTGTTGTTCGACTAAGTCTAATCCTGTAATTTCTTCTGTAACCGGGTGCTCCACTTGCAAGCGAGTATTCATTTCTAGAAAGTAGAAGTTTTGCTCTTCATCTACTAAGAACTCGATGGTTCCTGCATTTTTATACCCAATAGATTTTGCCGCTTTGACAGCAGCCTCGCCCATCTTGGTCCGGGTATCTTCGGTTATAAACGATGATGGAGCTTCCTCTACAACTTTTTGATGGCGACGCTGAATAGAACACTCACGTTCCCATAGGTAAACGGTATTTCCAAAACCGTCAGCTAAAATTTGAATCTCAATATGTCTTGGATTTGCAACAAATTTTTCAATATACATCGATCCATCACCAAAGAAATCAGTAGCCCGCTTTTGGTTCCCGGTAAAGGCTTTTCGAATTTCATCGCCGTTTTGGACCACCTGCATTCCAATTCCTCCGCCCCCAGCGGAGGCTTTCAGCATAACCGGATAACCGATGGAGTCGGCCACTTCTACCGCTTCCTCTGCATCCGATAGTGGGTAGGTAATCCCTGGTACAACAGGAACACCTGCTTCCTCCATCACTTTGCGTGATTCAATCTTACTCCCCATTTTCGAAATAACAGTTGGAGAAGGTCCGATGAATATAAGACCAGCATCTTCACAACGGCGGGCAAATTCAGCATTCTCAGAAAGCAGGCCATATCCAGGGTGGATTGCCTCAGCTCCTGAAAGCTTTGCGACCTCTAGTATCTTATTAATATTTAAATAGCTTTCTGCTACCTGGGAACCCCCGATTAAATAGGCCTCATCCGCTATTTTTACATGTGGAGCGTCCGCATCAGCTTCTGAGTATACTCCAATCGTTGTAATACCTAAGGCTTTGCATGTACGGATTACACGAACAGCAATTTCGCCGCGATTAGCAATTAACACCTTTTTGAACATGCCTTTCCACCCTTTCTAGCGCTTCTTTCAATATCAATACGCGTAAGCTTTATTACAAAGATATGTAAAAATTTAATGATTTATTTTTTTAACAAAATGAAACTCCTAATCTTGTAAATGGAACCAGTCATTTGCCAAGCATGTTCCTGACAAATGACTAGCCCTGCCTATTACCTTTTCACGGATGCCTTTTCAGCAACTATTCTTTGTATTTGTGCAACGGTAGCTGGATCTTCTAGTCCTGTAATGTCGCCTTGAACTTTACCTGAAACAACAATTTCTTTTAATAAACGGCGCATGATTTTTCCGCTGACTGTTTTGGGCAGCATATCTGTAAAAATAATTGATTTAGGCGCTGCAATCTTACCAATTTGTTGAATGATGTGAGCATTTATTTGTTGCTTTAATTCTTCTGTTTCTTTATAGCCATCAACGAGTCGGACGAACACGAGCGGAACTTCTCCTTTTATTTCATCAGGGATTCCAATGATGGCAGTTTCAGATACACCCTCAGTTTCTAGCACCGCGCTTTCCATCTCCATGGTACTTAAACGATGTCCAGCTACATTAAACGCATCATCCGAACGGCCAACTACCCATAAATATCCGTCATCATCGATTAATGCCAGGTCACTGGCATAATAACAGCCATCAACTTGGCTAAAATACGAGGCGTAATAGCGCTCAGGTTCTTTCCAAAGTGTCCGGCATAGCATCGGAAATGGTTTTCGAATAACGAGATTTCCCAGCCTTCCAGATTGTACTGG
The DNA here is from genome assembly GCF_047237705.1 of Neobacillus canaveralius. Classification (NCBI taxonomy): domain Bacteria; kingdom Bacillati; phylum Bacillota; class Bacilli; order Caryophanales; family Bacillaceae; genus Neobacillus; species Neobacillus canaveralius. The sequence goes on from NZ_JBDFLL010000001.1 coordinate 4,143,827, forward strand.
ATTGCCTTCTTCATCTACGACATCCATAACAGCACCTAAAAAGGCAGTACCCGCGGCACCAGGTTTCATTGGCGTCAGCCAAGCAGCTCCAGCAATAGGTGACCCCGCTGTTTCGGTTTGCCCCCACGTATTATTGATATATACTTTTTTCTTTCCTAACACATCATATGTCCAGTACCAGGTCTCCGGATCAAAAGGTTCTCCAACAAGGGAAATTACATCGAGACAAGATAAATCAAATTTCTCTACTGCCTTTTCTCCCATACTTTTTAACATTCTTAAAGCAGTTGGAGCAGTAAACAGTTTATTCACCCTGTATTTCTCAATGATTTGATAAAAACGGTCCTTTGTTGGATAATCAACGGAACCTTCATAGACAACGGTGGTTACACCATTTGCTAAGGCACCCGTAATTCCCCAAATATGCATCGTTAACCAACCAATATCCGCGGTACACCAGAAAACATCGTCAGGATGATGATCCATATGATACTTGGCATATATGTAGTTCTGAATGACAAAAGCCATGCCGGAATGCACGACACCTTTTGGTTTACCGGTGGTACCACTTGTATAAAATACAATACCGCTCTCATTCGCTTCTAATCTCTCAGGTTCACAAACAATGCTTGCTGCTTTTGTTTGCTCATGCCACCAGTAATCCCGGCCTTCTTTCATTTGAACATCAGTACCTAATCTGTTTACCACAATGACAGCTTCGATTGACGGGATAGATGGTACAACATGATCGACTTTTTCTTTCAAAGGAATCAAGTTACCCCGACGCTTTGTTGCGTCTGCAGTGACCAGTACCTTAGGCTCAAAATTAATCAGTCTGTCAGTCAATGATTTTTCGGAATAACCTGAGAAAATCGTATTGTATATAGCACCAATTCGAAAACAAGCTAAAACGGAAATAATGGCTTCTGCCAGATTTGGAAGAAAAATAGCGACACAATCGCCTTTTTTTACACCGAATGATTTAAGAACATTCGCAAATCGATTTACTTCTGCTAGAAGCATATTATAGGTGTAAAATTTGCTGTCCCCGTTTTCACCCTCCCAAATCAGTGCAGTTCGGTTTCCTGCACCATTTTTGATATGATGGTCAAGTAAATTTATACTCGGGTTACTAATGCCACCGGTAAAGAAGCGGAAGTCAGGAAGTTCTCCACTAATAGTTTCATTCCATGGTTCATACCAAACCAGTTCGCGTGCTGTACGATCCCAGAATGACGCAGGATCTTCTTGAGATTGTTTAAGTAGTTGTTGAAAAGCTTCGGTGCTTCCAATGGAGGTTGAACGCACTTTTTCTTCTGCTGGATAAATGAGTTTACTATTTGAAACGACTTGTAATATTCCACTGATATCCATTTCATGGCTCCTTTAACAATTGTATTTATTGATTAACATCCAATTTGTTTAGCAATGACCATTCGTTGAACTTCAGATGTTCCTTCACCAATTTCCAAGAGTTTTGCATCACGGAAGAATCGCTCAACTTGATATTCCTTCATATATCCATATCCGCCATGAATTTGAACCGCTTGGTCACATGCACGCATACATATTTCCGAAGCAAATAATTTCGCGAATGCCGCTTCCTTCTTAAATACTCGACCTTGATCCTTTAACCAAGCTGCTTTGTAAACCATATTCCGTGCTAATTCGATATTCATTGCCATGTCAGCCAACTTAAATTGGATTGCCTGGAAGTTAGATAAACTTTTTCCGAACTGTTTTCTTTCTTTTGCATATTGGAGAGATTTTTCATATGCGCCTTGAGCAATACCCACCGCCATGGCACCAATTCCAATTCTTCCACCATCAAGGGTAGCTAAGAATTGTTTGTAACCGTTTCCAATTGTGCCTAGCAGATTTTCTTTCGGAACTCTTATATTGTCCATGATAAGTTCTGTCGTATTGGAGGAATGCAGACCCATTTTTTCGTAGTTGTCAATCACAGTGAATCCCGGAGAGTCAGTAGGAACAATAAATGCGCTGATACCATTGATTCCTTTTGAGCGGTCTGTTACCGCTGTTACTGCCAGGTGCTTCGCGTAGCTTGCATTGGTGATGAAACATTTAGAGCCATTAATGACCCACTCATCTCCATCAAGAACTGCTGTTGTTTGGGTTCCCCCTGCATCGGAGCCTGCATTTGGTTCAGTCAGACCAAATGCCCCGAAGGATTCACCGGTACAAATGGGTGTTAAGTATTTTTCTTTCTGCTCATGAGTACCAAATAAATTAAGTGGCGCCCCTCCTAATGAAATATGTGCCGAATATGTAATTCCTGTTGAAGCACAAACACGACTTAGTTCTTCAACGACAATTGCAAAGCTGATTGTGTCTGCTTCACCACCCCCATATTGTTCAGGAAAAGGAAGACCCATGATACCTAACTCAGATAATTTCGAAAAAATCTCCTTAGGAAAATCACCTGTTCGATCACGTTCATCTGCCCCGGGAGCAACCTCTGCATCTGCGAAGTCTCGAATTAAATCACGGATCATCTCTTGTTCTTTCGTTAAATCAAAATTCATTGATTTACAACTCCTTTCAAACTCTGATTGTTTTTAACAAAAAATAATAAAACAAACTAGTAAACTCACTATTCTGCGCACAGACCCCCTTTCATTACTGTCTTAATTTTCTTATAATCAGAATATAACGATTAGCACTATTATGCTATGTACATTTTCATGAATATAGTTGTGATAAATTTGTGACTTTTACACAAATACATAAAAAGGACCGAAATGTAAAATAAATTTGATAGAGGGTGGTGATGAACGATGCAAGATACATTAACTCATCGGCAGCTAAAGTCCTTAATACATGTGTCCAACGTTATAAATTCCAAATTGGATATCAATACGATTTTTGAATCCATCATGAGTGAAACGATATCTGTTGTTGAAGCTGCTGGGGGTGGCTCTATATGGATTTTTGACAAAATCCAGAATCGACTAATCGCACAATCCGCGCAAGGATTATTTTATCCACATATTTTTAGGCAAATTAAACTTGTTAGCGGTGAATCCATGACGGGGATGACTTTTGCAGCAAAAAAATGTCTTATTTTTTGGGATGAAGGAGAAGTTAAACAAGCACTGTCTACATTAACTCCATACAATAGAGATTTATTGGATCGGTCGATTCCGAGTAATTTTCATTTTACATCTGTGATTTCTTCCCCTATTTTACAAAATGGAAAATGTATCGGGGTCATTACATTGGACTCATTTGAACAATCTTTACAGTTTAAGCAAGAGGATATTAATCTATTGGAAGCGATTTGCCATCAGGCAGCAATTGCCTTGGAAAAATCTAGTCTTTACAACGAAAAGGAAATAATGGTTCGCAAGCTTTCCCATTCTATTGAAATACATCGGAACTTAGCAAATCTTGTTGTAAATGGAGAAGGAATTCAATCGATAATGAATTATATACATAAAACAATTGGACAGCATTTGTTCCTCTTTGATGAAATAGGAGAGCTTAGGGCTTCCGCCTGCCATTCCTCATTTTCTATTGAAATGACAGAATTTATGAAAGCGTATGCAAAACATATTATCCTAACACTAGAAAACTCACATACCGTTTCCGAAATTACCTTAATTGATGATCCGTATCAATTAGTTGTATTGCCACTTGGATCGAAACAAAAGTCTCTAGGCGGGCTAATCATCCTTTCAAAGCAAAAAATGAGTAAAGTGGATATTGCCGCTCTTGAACATGCTTGTACGGTCATTTCACTTGAACTTGTAAAAGAGCAAGCCGTTTTTGAAACACAGCAGCGTTTAAGAGGAGAATTCGTGACCAAGCTATTTTCTGGACAAATTGATGAGGTACTGATTCAGAAAGCAAAAAACTTAAATTTCGATCCTAACTGGAATTACGTGGCGATTATTATTAATGCAAAAGATAAGGTAAACGAGCACAATGTGACCAGTGATCCCGTTATCAGAAATTTACTCCATATGACCAATAGGACATTGCCTGGGAGGAACTTTCAAGTAACGGCAGTAAAAGATAAAAATCAAATCGTTGCTCTACTTTCCTTGGATTCGAGAGTTTCATCATCCAATATTGTGGCTGAAATTAAGGAACTCGCAAAAAAGTTACAGCTGGAGATTAATCATAAATACAGTGACATAGAAGTTTCCATAGGTATAGGAAGAATGAAACAAGGTCTTACTCTCATCCATGAGTCATTTGTAGAAGCGACAAAGTGCATAAAATTCCTCAAAAACTACTCATTTGATGATAGAGTCATTAGTTATACAGATCTTGGCGTACAGAGGTTTATTTTACAGAATTCAAAGGAGGAATTAATCGATTTTATCCAAGAAGTATTAGGGGCTCTTATTCAATACGAACAATCTAGAAAAGGTGAATTGTTAAGCACGCTGATTGTTTACTTAGACCAAAATCAAAACATTAAGAAAACGGCCGACTCTCTGCATATTCACACGAATACCTTAAGCTATCGTTTAAAGCGAATTGAAGAAATTCTTGTAACAAACCTGAATGATAGTCAATCCCTATTTAATATTCAATTAGCGATAAATATTTATCAGTTTATAAAAGGTAAAGATCCCTTACAGCCAACCAAAGGCTAAAAAGAAAAGCAACTACCTGGAAACAGGAAAAAAAGCCTATCTGTTTAGCAGAAGACATTAGGTACTATTATCTGAAAAGAAATGATAGATAAGTTCTATTGGTTCATTTTTCCAAATATGGTGATTTTTCAGTTAATAAAGACGCTATCCTCTGGTAATATACTTAATAACTACCATTTATTTCTATACTCGAAACAAATGGCAGCTATTACATACTGGGGGGAATATCTATGAAAAAGTTTTCAAAGGCTGTTATTCCAGCCGCCATGGCATTAACAATGACACTTTCAACTACTGCCTTTGCTGGACCTCAATCAAATCCAAACGGACCTTATATTGAGGGAGAACAGAATATCTCTTTATCAAGCTACATGTCTAATGAGGAACTAACAAAAACACTACAGAAACTAGAGGCATCCTCTAAGGGGAAAATGAAATTAGAAGTTGTCGGATATTCTAACCATTCATTAGATGGATATAAAACCGAAGCTGAACAGGGAGATCCATTGTATGTTGTCAAATTCGGTGATGCCAATCCAAACAAAAAAAGAATATTAATTACGACACAAATTCATGGTAACGAACAAATTGGAACAGAAGCTGCCATTGATATTATTCAAAAACTATCAAGCGGCGGACAGGAAATCGATGAAATACTAGATAAAGTTTCCATTTGGATTATGCCTAGGATTAATCCAGAAGGATCAGATAATACATTTGAAGGAAAATGGTACCCTACCCGTTATACACACCAAACCTGGCTTCCAGAAAATATAGCTCTGCCTGCAGGTACTGTGGCGCCTTGGTACTATAACGCAGATGGCAGTGAAAGAGGTCAGGCAAATGATGGCCGTGTGGTTTATGGAATCCCTGGTTATGATCAAAACCGAGACTACAATCCGAATTTAGATTTTAGAGTAGAAGATGAAGATAAAAGTAAAGTTGCAGCCTTTTTAAATAGTAATGCAACCAATAATAGCAATTATGGCGGCTTTTATGTAACAGCTGAAGCTAGAACGGTTACAAGTGTATTTAAAGAATTTAAACCTGATGTTTACGTTGATGTTCACCACCGTGGATTTAATACACTTTCTGATGAGGACAACAGATCCGTTCCAGTCCAAGTGGCCGCAGTTGTAGCAGATCCATACACCGATCCATTCTCAGGTAAACAATATGAAGTTGATGAAGAGGTATTAAAGCTTGGCAAACAAGTTAATGCGCTGGCCAATCTTGCTCTTCAGAGAGGTAACTCACATTATGGTGCCATTCAAAAATATCCTGATGTTAACCTTCCAGGTACTGCACTTGGAGCGTTTGCTTTAAATGATGCAGCCATCATGCTGATTGAAATTAAAGGACAAAGTCAGACACTTGGGCAAAAACAGGCAGGTATGCTGAAAGAAACCGTAAAAGTACCATTATTTGAAGTATTTAAAGGGCTTGCCGACGGATCGATTCATGATGTGGATACAGCGATTTATGACGCCATTCCAGAATCAACGAACAGAATTGAAGATCCTACGACAAGGGATTAATCGATTCTTATAGAAGAACATACATTGAGACTGACCCAATTTGGAGTCAGTCTTTTCTATTGTAGACTCAAAAAAAACAAAGCACATTGCTCTGATATGCTTTGTTCCCTTACTAACCTTTAATTAACTTTTTCATCCAAATGCGCTAATAGGATCGGTTTCCTCTAATATATTTAAACTTTCAATCTCTTTAATGACTTGAACATTACTCGGGAGAAGTACAAGCGCTTTATTTACTACTGTAATTTCATATTCGATCTCACAGACAGCTGGTACTTGTCCAATAATTCTTTGAGCCACTTCAAATGGTACTTCTACTTGAGCGATTCTGTGACCGTTGGAAACCCCTTTTTCGTTAGAAAGAGCTTGCTTTTTACTAAGAATATGAATTTCTCCAGCTGGAACTAAATGACCTTCATCATTCTTGAAATCATATGTCTGTGCATAAATAATAACTTCCTGCCGTTTCATGTGTACATTTCACCTCCATTTATTAACAATTCATAATAATTATAAGTTCTCAATTAAGAACATTCAAGTGAAACCGGAGAAAAAGGCAAAACCGTCCCTGAGTAAACGGTTTTGCCCAATAAAAAAACAATGTATGCTTATATGATTTCTCCATTACTTTCAATCACTTTTTTATACCAATGAAACGATTCTTTCCTTGTTCTCTCGAGTGTTCCACTTCCGTCATCGTTCTTGTCAACGTAAATAAATCCATAGCGCTTGGACATTTCACCAGTCGACATACTGACTAAGTCTATACAACCCCAGGCTGTATAACCCATCAGCTCCACTCCATCTTCTATGGCCTCTCCCATGGCACGCACATGTTCGCGGAGGTAATCGATACGGTAGTCATCATTTATAGAACCGTCATCCTCCATTTGGTCATACGCCCCTAAGCCATTTTCAACGACAAATAGAGGGACTTGGTATCTTCCATAAAGCTTGTTTAAGCTGATACGTAAACCAATCGGATCAATCTCCCAGCCCCAATCACTTGCCTTTAAGAATGGGTTTTTCACACCGCCAACAATATTTCCTTGGGCTTTTTCCTCTTCAGACTTTTCTTTTTTATCCGTACGAGACATGTAATAACTTAACCCTATATAATCTACTGTACCTTCTTTTATTACGTCCAAATCACCATCTTGAATCTCTAATTCGATATTTTTCTCCTTAAAAAAGCGCTTAATGAAGGCTGGATACTCCCCACGTACATGGACATCGGCGCAGAAATAATTAAAGAGTTCCTCTTCTTTTAAGGCATACATAATGTTTTCAGGACTGCAATCGTAAGAATACACAGGTGCAAAAAGAATCATACAGCCAATTTTTGAACCAGGAATGATCTCCTTACAGGCTTTTACTGCGATAGCACTGGCAACAAATTGATGATGGAAAGCCTGGAATGTCTCCTGGTAACGTTTCTCCTCATTTTGTGGAGAAAAGCCCATACTCATAATTGGCATCTTCAAGGCACCGTTAATTTCATTGAAGGTCATCCAATATTTCACTTTATCTTTATAACGCTTAAGAATGACATTGGCATATTTCTCAAAGAAGGTAACAACCTGACGATTTCTCCAGCCCCCAAATTCTTTTACTAGGTGCAGTGGCATTTCATAGTGAGAAATCGTTACTACAGGTTCAATCCCATACTTTAATAATTCATCAAAAACCTGATCGTAAAAAGCCAAACCTTCTTCATTTGGTTCAAGCTCATCACCATTTGGGAAAATCCTTGTCCAAGCAATTGACATCCGAAATACTTTAAAGCCCATTTCTGCAAACAGAGCAATATCTTCTTTGTAACGATGGTAAAAATCAATCGCTTCATGATTGGGATATATGTATTTCTCGTGATTGATTTCAAAATTAAATCCAGCAGACATTAAAATTTTCAGGCGCTCTTTTCCCCCCGGAAGTACATCGGCAATATTTAAGCCCTTGTTTCCTTCATTAAAGCCACCTTCAATTTGATTCGCTGCTGTTGCACCGCCCCATAAAAAACCTTCAGGAAATACCTTTTGTGTAGAATTCAATCCATTAAACCTCCAATCGGGTTACTGTAGTTAAAAATAGATAACATTCAATGCTTTTATTGGGAGGTTTGCATAAACAACCATCACCCACTTTTTAACTTGCTCTGTTTTTCCTTATTTATGATACCTTTGTAAAATACTCAAATAAATTCACTCATATAAGCAACACCCTTTTTCGAGCTTTTTTTGATAATATTCACTTATTAAGCGGAATCTCTCCGTCTATTTATCAGCTCGGGTGATTAACCTGATCCCTCAACATAAAGAAAAAGACGTATGCCAATTCATACGTCAATTCTTATGTCTTTTAATTAGAAAGCACCTAAAACGGAACCCTATGCTCTCACTTTATTTAGTTTATGTTCACTGACTGATTTAAATAATGTTCCACTTTTCTATTTGAAACATAGCTATGCAAAATCATACCTAAGATTACAACAAATATACCAACCCATGATAATGGGGTAGGAAGCGGTATCGATAGAAAGAGCAATTCCCCAACTAATGCAAACACAACTTCCATTGATTGCGTTGCTTCAACTGCAGCTAACTTTTGCATATTACCTCTCACCATATCTGTGGCCATAAAAAATAGGACAGTAGCAATCACACCTGAGGATAGTGCCACCAATAAGGATTGAAGACTTTGCCCTCCGCTTGGCAATCCTACGGTAAACAACCCATAGTAGGAAAGTAAAAGCCAGAATGGAAGACTTGCTAATGTCATTCCTAACACGCGTTGATAAGCATCTAACCGTCCTTCACATACGTCCATCATTTTGCGATTTCCTAAAGGATAGGCAAATGAGGCGATTAGAATTGGGACAACTCCCAATAATACATTTTCAAATGAAAGTTGCTTTGCATGTTCCATCTGCATAAGGACAATCCCTAGTAGAATGATCATTGACATGACTAGACCTCTAAAGGGTATTTTCCCTCTTTTCTGTAACGGCCCATTCTTTGTATGGATTGTTACAAAAAATAACGGAGCCAGCAGTGCGCCCGAAATAATCGTTATCTGCCATGTACCAGCGATAAGCCAGCCTGGTGAGTATGCAGAGGCAAAACATAACGGAGCATAGAATAACCCAAAGCCGACAAAGCTCCATAGAAGCCACTGTCCTGGGTTTTCTCTCATTTCTGTTAATAGCGGCCGTAGATTTTTCCTCATGATGACAATACTCAAAAGAAATGGGACCATAAAGATGTATCGGAGCGAGGCACTCCAAATCCAACTGCCTCCAGATAACTCCATGGATGCATTTAGAACAAATGTAAAAGCAAAAAAGAAAGCTGCACAAATCCCAATTACGATTGATTTCACTAAATTCACCTCTTGCCCCATTTGTTGTAATTTTCTTAAAACAATATATCGTATATTGTTATTTATTACAATCAATTATATTTAATTTTATAGACACAAAAAAAGACCTAGTGGTCTCTCGTCTAAACTCAATCTACCTTATGTAGTCACCAATAAGAAATCTATTCCCCTACTGTTCACTCACAGCTACCACTTCATAAATTTCCGCACCCTTTAAGTGAAAAAGATCCTCCATTCCTACTAAAGAAAATAACTTTTCCAACTTTATAGCCATTTCTTCAAATATAGGACCTTGTTCTACAGTGCTCAAATATTTTAATTCGAGATTCCAATTCCTTAACGTGACAGGGTCGACCACTTCAGCAAACATATCGGGAACCTCTTGGAGATGTTTGCCGGCTTTACTAAACGTCTGAACTGGTAAAGCAATATGTCGTTCATCTACATAGCAAACCTGGGATAAAGAAGTATTTGTTGGATATCCATCTTTTGTAACAGTGATAATGTAGCTGGGAAATATGCCTTCTAGGGCATGTTTTATTTGATTTGTAAGCACCATGTTCATATCTGACACCTGCCTATTAATATCGTTCCATTACCAGTATAAGCTCTTTGGATTTTATTTGAATCAAATATAATCAAAAAACACTCTCACATGCAATATCATTCCACTCTCAAAAAAGGAAATGAAAGTTAAAATATAGAATATTATGTATTAGTAAGGGGTGATTCGATGCAGATACAGACAAAGCTTAAAGGTGCAGAACGAAACTTTTTTGTAGGACGTGCCAAGGAACTAGAAATTTTACACAAACATACTACTGGCAATTCAGAATGTCAGTGGCTGCATATTAATGGACAAAGCGGCATTGGAAAATCAACACTTCTCCAGCAATTCATGGCTGAATTAGAGGTAGGCGAAGTTTATTTTTTAGATGGAAGTAAAACGATAAGGGCTAAAGAAGATGTATTCGTTCAATTGGCCAATCAGCTTAAAAGTGCCGGCGAATGGGACCTGCATGAACAAAATCAAGAGGAGATTGTGAACAGAATAATACATAGGTCGGCTCAAAAAGGCGGACATGTTGTTCTTTTACTTGATACTTTTGAAAATTGGCACACCGTTGAGAAATGGCTCCCTCAATGGCTAGGGCAGTTCGAAGACACAGTTCGAATTATCACTGCTGGAAGGCACCCGCTCACAGGTGGATGGCTGCGTTCCGGTTGGGCAAGTTTCCTTCATTCCGTGCCACTGACCTCTTTGACGCCAACCGATGTCGACCAATACGCTCGAAAACGCGGCCTAGCAAGCAACGAAACAAAATCACAGTTATTCCAGTTTTCTCGAGGTATTCCTCTTGCCATGACCCTTGTTGCTGAAATGATGTTGAAGGGAAATCAATATAAACCACTCGCTCGCATAGAACAGAATCAGCTTATTTCAGTATTAATAGAAGAGCTGTTCGATGGACTAGATGCTTCAGTTAGACGATTACTCGAGGCAGCGTCAGTATTTTGGCGATTTAATGAAGAAAGACTTTCATCATTACTAGAAGAAGAAATAGATTATGAATCGTTTAGAAGACTCATTAAAATGCCTTTCATTATTTTAAAAGAAGATGGCTGGATGCTTCACGATGCGATACGATCATGGGCACTTGAAGACATGATGCTCCGGAAACCACAAACCTATGAACAAATGAGATTAAAAGCCCTAAAACAGATACGATTGGAAGAAAGGTCTAATCCGCTTCTAAGGCAGAAACTACAATTAGATAAAATGAGCTTACATGAAAATCCTCTCGTCCGGAATATTTGTTTCACCGGTCATTTAGACAACGTCGAAGTGCGGGGATGTCACGAATGCGATCTTCCGGTAATTGAATCTTTGTACATCCGCTATCACCACTTCGTATTACCCGAAGCTTCCGAAGACATTCTTATGGTACGTTTAATTCGCCCAATTTGGGAAGTTGATCCATCTTCTTTTATCACTATCTGGCAGGAAAATGAATTAGTTGCTTTCTTTGGAAAGATTCCATTGCATGACAAGATGCTAAAAGTGTTAGAAACAGACCAGGTCCTTCACCCCTTTTTGAAGGGTTGGAAACCAGCTCCTAATTCGTATTTAATATGTTTTGTTGGTCTTGAGCCAGAGCTTGCAGCTAAAACACAAACATATGTTATTAGTACTCTTATCAATCATTTTTCATTATCAAAATGGCTCTTAGATTTTACATGTTTAAAAGAGTGGTTTCCTGTTTTAGAGTTATGTGGATTTGATTCTGCTCCTTGGTCTTATGGCAAAACCCAATCAGGAACGGAATTCCGTGGATTTATTCTAGACCTTACACAGGAAGACTATCTTTCAAAACTAGATAGAGTTCTATCAAAAAATTCATTAGACGAGACGTTGAACCAGCCTAAGTCAACCGGAGATGTAAACGAACTTAAAATACTAATGAAGGAATTTTCAAAAATACCGGGGAATTCTGGATTATCCGAGACCTATACTCGTTTATTTCCACATAGAATTACGTTTGATCTATCTACTGAAACAATAGGAAAGTTTATTCAAAAAGATATAGTAGATGTGATCAACTTACTAATCGGTGGTGAGGAAATGGAAGCGACTTTAGGGAGAATATTAAAATATGCTTTTATCCAGGGAATTCGTCCCCATGAACTGGTGGCAAAGAAAACAAATCTATCCTTATCAACCTACTATCGATATTTGAATAAAGCCCTAGAGAGACTATTCCAGGATTTAGCTCAAAAAAATTTATAATCAACACCTTTAACTATAAAGAAAATGCAGGTTGGAAACATACCTGCATTTTTTTCACAAACATGTCCCTATAGTTAATATAGAAACCTTCACTATTGTATTAATTATGACTCTTTTCGTAATAAACTTAATTGCTTAGGTAACCAAAACCCAAAAACGACTATAAAAACAGGAATTGACCACCAGGTATGCCATCCTTTTAACTGCATATATTCAACTTGAACAAGCAGCCATTCAGATAAGGTAGCCAAGATCGTAAAGATGGTAACATATATCCATTTCTTTTCCTGTTTAAAATAGTTTAGAAAAATTACTGCGTAACTTGAGGGAATGATACCGTAACATATAAAATCACCTATTCCTTCTTGTTGTGGATCACGACCTAAATCAAATACATCCAAGTAATTTAACATCAGGAACACATCTATGGTTATCGCTACATAGCCAGTTGTAAAAAAGACAAAATAAATTTCTCTCCAACTTAATCGTTTTGGCATAAATAATATGTAAATCAATAAGATAAGACCCAATGTAATTGGAAACCATAAACCTTTTGATGACAAATCTAAGTTTTGTAAAAACTTTTCCATGGTTTGTCTCCTTTAAGATTGCTATTTAAACCTTTAAATTCTTGCCTTGAAGAAGGAAAATATTAGTACAATCTTGACAAACTATATTCTTAAATCAGTTTTCTACTATCATTACTAGTAATGAAAACGTAAAAAATTCCTGTCAATGTTTGAGTCAGTAAGAATATAGGGAAAGAATACGATAATTGATAGTTATTTTGATAAGTAAGGATATGTAGAAGTGTAAATATCCACTGTACTGTTATACCAATAATGGACCAAGCAGTAATATAAAAGATAAATGTTATTTTATTAATCCGTAACACATGATAAAAATACATAAAAAAATAACCAAATGGTGCAAATAATGAATAATAGAACAGGTCAAATAATTCATAGTGATTACTATCATTCTGCTTGTAAAAATCAAGGAGACCTCCACCTATTGTAAAATCAAACAACATACCTGTTGATAAACCTGCAAGTACACTGATAAAAGTTACTTCCCTACTTAGTTTTTTCGGTAAGAACTTCATGAACGAATAGCCAATTACATTCATAATGATGAGTGATATCTCATTTAGACTAAAGTTGTCGATCCAAATCATCTAATTTTTAGCTCCTTTTAAAACGAATGAGTTGTAACGATATAGAATGAAATATCCTAACAGGTGTAATAAGACATAATATAGATAATCATAAATCAAATTCCATTGATGGAAATAGACAATATCAAAACTGAGCATAACCATATTAATTAAAACTAGTACAAAGGAAGAAATTAGGATCGCTGTAATTTTCTTTAGCACTGTCGAGTTTCTAGGTATACTACTCATGCCAATAGCTATAAACAATGGAGTAATAAAGGTACGATGAATAATATATGCTATATAATTTAGTGGAACATGAGAATAGGTAATATATCTTAGTTCCTCATTTGTGATCCAACTCCGGTTTACATCAATAATAAATATGAAAAAAACGATGGCCGAAATCTCTAACTTTGAAAATGGTTTCTTCATAGCATAAAATATCGCAATACCTAACCAAGCTAAATAGACAATTATTGATAATGCCATCTTACCTTCACCTCTATTTTAATAAGTACCCTATTTAGGTTTTGAAAAAATAAAGGATTTATACATAGTAAGGCTAATTGAATATTTGTTTTGTAGTGGAGAAAGTAAGGGGTGGTTTAGGAAAATATAAAAATTTCCTAATCGTAAAAAAGGCAAGAATCCAGAACAGTACTGAACTCATGACGAATAAATAATGTCATATTTATAAAAATGTAATCAAGTATCCCATCTTCAAAAAAACCATCAACTAGATATAGAAAGGTCTACTTTCAGGAAAAAGTAGACCAATGATTTTAATTATACTTTTTAATTCATAGCGTTTGTGTAACTTCTTCTTCCCTGCAGTGTGTAACAATGGATTCAAGGAAATAGGCCTTTTCAAAGCCGTCTCTGGTAGCGTCACCAAGTGAACTATAGCCTGCTGCATCTCCTAATACAAACACATTTGCTACCTGTCCACTTAATGTTCCCTCTAATGGGTTATATGCCTCAACACCCATAGCAACAATGACATACTCTGACTTAATTTCTGATTGTTTCCCAGAAACTAAGTCCTCCACAATAACGCTGTTCGGTAGTATTCCTCCCAATTTGTGGTCCGTAACAATGTTCACATTTACCTGCTTAAGCTTCTCAAGTAGTCTTAATCTCGTTTCAGGTCCAATTCTTTTGCTTGCTTTTGTTGGTATTTCTACATAGGTGACATCATTACCAGCTTCAGCAAGGCGACGAGTCGTTCCATGACAAATCATACCACTTCCTACAACCGTAATTTTACTATTAGCAAATACTTTATCCTGTAATTTTACATCTTCATAGGTATACACATGATTTAAATTATTGCCCTCTACCAGTGGAAGCCTTGGTCTTCCGCCTGTTGCCAATAAAACAGCATACGGATTTAATGACGTAATCCCTTCGACGGTAGCTTCCGTATTCATACGAACATCAATATTTAAACGTGTCATTTCATGCTCAAGATAGTGTATGTGCCACGTCATTTTCTTTCGATAAATTGGATCCGTGACAAGGTGCAATTGACCACCAAGCTTATTACCCTTTTCAAAAAGAGTAACATCATATCCTTTTAGTGCTAGATTTCGTGCCGCTTCCATACCGCCTGGACCGCCGCCAACGATGACAACGTGTCGGTCTTCATCAGATGGCAGGTTTTGAAGTTCCTTAAACTCTAATTCACGTCCTGCTCTAGCATTGATGGAACAAAGAACGTGTGAGTTACCCATAGTTGAATGGATACAATGGAGGCAGTTTATACATTTTCTAATTTCAGCTTCGCGTCCTTCTATTGTTTTGTTTACCCACTCAGGGTCGGCGATTAATCCCCTTCCTATCGCCACAAAATCTGCTCTGCGCTCCGATAAAATGTTTTCTACGAATTGGGGTTCACGAATAGACCCAACAGTGATGACTGGAATAGTTACTTCTTTTTTTATCTCCTCTGCCAGGTAGACTCTCCAGCCTTGTTCAAATAACGGGGATTCAATTATTCTGTCCATAGAGTCATAGGTTCCACAACTAATATGCAGTCCATCTACTCCTAATTTTTCTAAGTATTTGCTAATCTCCTTACCTAACTCTAAATCTATTCCTCCTTCAACAAATTCATCCACACTGAGACGAACCGTTACAGGGTAATCTTTACCACACTTTTCCCTTATACCAACAATAATTTCCTCGATGAATCTCATTCGATTCTCAAAACTTCCTCCATAGTCATCCGTACGGAAGTTTGCCTGGGGACTTAGGAACTGGTTAATTAAATAACCATGGGCTCCGTGGACTTCAACGCCATCTATGCCAGCCTGCTTACATCTTATGGCACTCTGAACAAATTTATTTACTAGATCTTTTACTTCTGCTGTTGTTAATTCCCGGGGTTCTTCACCTACTGCAGCACATGCCACGTTACTAGGTGCAACGACTTGTTTACCATTAATTAACGAAGAGTTTGACTGTCTGCCTGCATGATGGATTTGCACAAAAACCTTCGCCCCATATTTATGTACCGCATTGGCGAGTGCGTGTATACCTGGGATGAAGCGATCATCGTCCAGCCTTACTTGCCTAATAAATCCTTTCCCATATTCATAATCAATACAGGTAAATTCAACAATAATTAACCCAGTACCCCCCTTTGCCCTTTCTTCATAATAAGCAATTAGCTCATCAGAAACTTCCCCTTGGGGACCTGCTAGATTCGTTCCCATTGGCGGCATAACTATTCTGTTTTTCAATGTAAGATTGCCTATTTTACCTTGTTTGAATATACTTGGGTATTGCATTTTGTTAAAACCTCCCTTTTCAAAGTTATTGTGAATAATTTCACAAATATAACTGAAATATTTATCCATTTCTTATTTTAAAGGTAATTAACTGAAACTTTCGTACCTTTATTTGTTAGTTTAGTGACAATAGTATGTATTATTTTCGAAAAATAAAAGTGCCTGATACAACCCCTATCTTGTCGAGGACAATCAACAATTACGGGTAGTGACCAGGCACATATTTATTTCTGAGAAGTCTTAGGTTTTATTAGTTTAAAAGCTTAAGATTTGAGCTTTGTTCAACTTAAGGTCAAAGCGATCTGCATTCATTACCTTGACCCATGCTGCAATAAAGTCACGTACAAACTTCTCTTTGTTATCCTCTTGAGCATAAACTTCTGCTAGGGAACGGAGAACAGAGTTTGACCCGAACACGAGGTCGACTCTAGTTGCTGTCCGCACTACTTTACCAGTTTTACGATCACGACCAACATATACGTTTTCCTCCACAGGCTTCCACTCAACTCCCATATCAAGCAAATTAACAAAGAAGTCGTTAGTGAGTGTTCCTACGCGATTTGTGAATACACCGTGTTCTGTGCCGCCATGGTTCGTACCTAGAACACGCATACCGCCAATAAGTACTGTCATTTCTGGTGCAGTAAGCTTTAGAAGTTGTGCCTTGTCCACTAGCAGCTCCTCAGGACTAACACGATACTGGGCTTTCTGATAATTGCGGAAACCATCAGCGACAGGCTCTAGTACTGCAAAGCAGTCTATATCCGTTTGCTCTTCCGTGGCATCACCGCGTCCAGGGGCAAAAGGAACGGTTACATCAAAGCCTGCATCACGTGCAGCCTTTTCAACCGCAGCACTGCCACCTAGTACAATTAAATCAGCAAGGCTAACTTGCTTATTTAATTTACTTTGTATGTCTTCGAGTACATGAAGCACTTTTGCTAGTAGCTCCGGTTGATTCACTTCCCAATCCTTCTGTGGAGCAAGACGGATGCGGGCACCATTAGCGCCGCCACGCATATCTGAGCCACGGAAGGTACTGGCGGAAGCCCAGGCAGTTGTTACTAACTCACCAACTGTAAGTCCTGAGTTAAGGATCTTTGCTTTAATCTCTGATACTTCCACATCTGATAATTCATAATCAACTGCTGGTACAGGATCTTGCCAGATAAGATCTTCTTTAGGAACCTCTGGGCCTAGATATCTTGCTTTAGGACCCATGTCACGGTGAAGAAGTTTGAACCATGCACGTGCAAATACATCGGCAAATTCTTCCGGATTCTGATGGAAACGACGAGATATCTTTTCATATTCAGGATCATAACGTAATGCCATATCTGCAGTGGTCATCATAGTTGGAACTTTTACAGATGGATCTTCTGCATCCGGGGCAAGATCCTTCTCATCAGGATTTACAGCAAGCCACTGAAATGCCCCTGCAGGACTCTTTGTAAGCCACCACTGATATCCAAACAATAAATCAAAGTAACCATTGTCCCACTGTGTTGGATTAGCAGTCCAAGCACCTTCAATACCGCTGGTGATGGTATCATGACCTTTACCGCTGCCGTGTGTGCTTAACCAGCCTAGACCCATTGCTTCAATTGGTGCAGCTTCTGGTTCTGGACCAACGAGAGCAGCGTCTCCTGCACCGTGTGCCTTACCAAAAGTATGACCGCCGGCTATTAATGCCACAGTTTCTTCATCGTTCATTCCCATCCGTGCAAAGGTTTCACGTATGTCACGAGCACTCGCAACAGGATCTGGGTTACCATTTGGTCCTTCTGGGTTAACATAAATTAGACCCATCTGAACGGCAGCAAGTGGATTTTCTAGCTCACGATCTCCTGTGTAACGCTTATCACCCAGCCAATCTGTTTCAGTACCCCAGTAGATGTCTTCTTCTGGATGCCAGATGTCTTCACGTCCGCCGCCAAACCCAAAAGTCTTTCCTCCCATGGACTCAATCGCAACATTACCTGTCAAGAGGAGCAAGTCCGCCCAAGAAATCTTGTTGCCATATTTTTGCTTAATCGGCCATAGGAGCCTGCGAGCTTTATCGAGGTTGCCGTTGTCTGGCCAGCTATTAAGTGGAGCAAAACGCTGTGCACCCGTTCCGCCGCCGCCTCGGCCATCAGTTATACGATAAGTACCTGCGGCGTGCCACGACATGCGGATAAAAAATGGACCATAATGCCCATAGTCAGCCGGCCACCAATCTTGACTGGTTGTCATTAGCTCTTGAAGATCCTGCTTAAGAGCATAGTAATCTAGTTTTTTAAACTCTTCTGTATAAACAAAGTCCTCCCCCATAGGGTTAGTTTTTCTGTCATGCTGATGAAGAATATTCAAGTTTAACTGGTTTGGCCACCAGTCTCGATTTGACGTACCGCTAGACTTTTTACTAGTAGCGCCTCCCTGATGAAACGGGCACCCTTCTGTGTTAGCATTGTTTTTAACGTCCATGCTTTTTCCCCTCTCTTTGTAAACTATGTAGCGAATAATTATTCTTCTAATGGTAGAAAATTAAACTGGCTGATAATAACTATTATATTTATATTCTACTAAGCTATTACTAAAAATTGAAAAAATAACCAACATAATCACAAAATTGTAACATTTAGGAGAGCTTTAAATATCTTTATAGTTAACAAAAAAGACTGCAGGTGAGAACACCATTGCAGTCTTTATGACACTTAACCATATTCATTTTATACCCACTGAATAGACCCAAACTCACCATGAGGATGGTTTTGTAATTTATATCTTTTAAACTCGTTTTGTAATTTCGATAGTGGCAATTTATAAAGCTGTTGATCTTCTTTGGTATATACGTTTAAAAAAATTAATTTATTGATAAGTTTTTGGCGTTTTTTTTCATCATTATTTCTCATCAGGTACACTCCTTAATTTTTATAAAGTCTTTCCCTTAAATACAACAACTTTTAATTTCGTTTATTTGATTAACCTTATTATAAGCCTACAATTCCTACCTGTAAAGTATGAATTAGCGGAATTTAAAAAATTACCACGTAAAATATGTGATTAAGGCTTTTTTGTTGTAAACAAGATGTTCGATGTTTTTTCTCTTTTAAAAAACAAAAATTTTATTACTATATTAACAAACTGTTCAATACAAATTCCCCCTAATTTTTTACAATAGTAACATGAGCTAAATAACTCAAATAGAAATCTTGTCCAAATTTTTTTCTACAATAACTGCTAACATTCAACACTTTCCTTTTAATCAAAACGGATTAAATTTTCCTTAGTTTTGATTCGGAGATCAACCTATCATTTCATTCCTTTTTTAAGTTGTTGCAGTTTTCACCTCCTATCCAACCCACCTTCTAATTCACCATAAACAAGCTCTTCAATCGGTCTTTCGAACTCCACATACATTCAGTAAGAATCTAAATTTGTCGAAGAACTTATGATTTCACTTCCCACCATATGTAGTATCATATGGTAGAAATCGTACATAGGATAATAAATTCACTATAGGAGAGATTCAAATGACTAAAAACGAAGTTGTGATTGTAAGTGCTGTTAGGACAGCAATTGGAAGTTTTTTAGGAAGTCTACAAAATGTTTCTGCAAAGGAGCTTGGGGCGACAGTAATAAAAGAGGCCATTCTTAGAGCTGGGATAACAAATAATAATGTTGATCAGGTTATTATGGGAAATGTTTTACAAGCAGGTTCTGGCCAAAATCCCGCAAGACAAGCTTCACTTGCTGCTGGTTTACCTCAAGAAACACCTGCAATAACAATTAATATGGTTTGTGGATCAGGCTTGAGAGCAGTTCACTTGGCAACACAGGCTATTCTATCGGGAGAGGCTGAAATTGTGGTTGCTGGCGGAATGGAAAATATGAGTCAAGCGCCATATTTATTAAAAGGCGGTCGTAATGGATTTAAGATGGGAGATCAAAAGATTCTAGACAGCATGATTCAGGACGGGTTATGGTGTGCCGAGAATGACTATCACATGGGAATAACAGCCGAAAATCTTACAGAAAAATATGAAATCAACCGAATCGAGCAGGACGAATTTGCGGCATGGAGTCAACAAAAGGCTCAAGCAGCGATTGAATCACAACGATTTAGTGATGAAATTGTCCCTGTTGAAGTACCTGGTCGAAAAGGACAAGTATCAATATTCAGCCAGGACGAGTTCCCTAGATTTGGAACGACTTCAGAAAGTCTAGGAAAACTTCGTCCTTCATTTAATAAGAATGGGACTGTTACCGCTGGAAATGCTTCAGGTATTAACGATGGTGCTGCAGCTTTTGTTGTGATGAGCCGTGAAAAAGCAGATGAATTACAACTTAAACCTTTGGTAGTTATTAAAGCAAATGCTGTAGCTGGGGTTGACCCAAGTATTATGGGAATTGGTCCCGTCCCAGCAGTAAAAAAAGCTTTACAAACAGCTTCTTTATCATTAGAAGAAATTGATTTAATTGAAGCAAATGAAGCATTCGCTGCCCAATCAATCGCAGTAGACAGAGAACTTCATTTTAATAAAGAAAAGCTAAATGTAAATGGTGGAGCAATTGCATTAGGTCACCCTATTGGTGCTAGCGGCGCAAGGATATTGGTGTCATTAATTCATGAAATGAAAAAAAGAGAAAACCGCTTTGGTTTAGCGACGTTATGTGTCGGCGGAGGTCAAGGTGTAGCTACGATCATTGAAAATGCTTAAATTGCCTAGTGAAAAATACTAGATGATGGCCGAAGGACAATACTTTCTGAATTGTTGTAAAATTCAAAATTAGTTCACTTTTACTCCGTTCATTATGAATCATTAGTCTTATAATAAAGCTAAAGGGAGTATCGAATATCGCTATCCCTTAATTTTTAGAAAGGAGGTCCTTAGAATGTCATTCGCTGATTTTTACGATATTTACCGAATTTGTTCTACTTATGAAGAAAATGAACAATCGTTGGATAGGAGTAAATTAGGAAACGATATGACATCAAGTCCTTCCGTTAGAGATTTACCATTACCCAATTCAAATCGCTGGTGGGAGCTTGCAGAAAAAGAAATTCAACGTGAAAAAAGAGAAAAAGTCCTTATCTAACTATTCCTTTGTGAAGAATAGGTAAATTGACTAATTCAGCATTTATAAAAGATCTAGGCTTCCCTTGTATATTCATGACTAGAAAATACAAGGGATGTTCATTTACCCATCAATAATATAATGTATAGGAGGGGAAAACTTGAAAGTTAGTGAATCAGAATATAATGTAAATAGAATGCTAGATATTAATAGTTGTCATGTTAATAAGGAAATTGATTTGAAAGATAATCCTCAGTTTCTGTTTAATGAATATAAAAGATTCTTTAAAGCTGAACGCTTCTTGGAAGCATTAGAGTTTTTCATCCTTTCTTTAGGTAAAGGATTTCCTAGAGCGGAGTTTGAAATGGGACACCATTGCTATTATGGAAGTGAACAGTTAGGAATCTCAAAGGACTACATTAAGGCTTTCAATTATTTTTCTGTCGCTGCAGCACAGGGACATGCTACTGCTCTCTATTACCAAGGGCTTATGTATCTTAAAGGTATTGGGGTTGCTATGGATTTGAATCAAGCTCTTCTCTCCCTAAATATTGCTGCAAATCAAAATGAAAAGAAAGCATTAGATATATTAGGTAAGCTTTATCATTTCGGATACTGTGAAATTTCATTAGATCATAAAAAAGCCGAAAGCTACTACAGGGTTGCCGTCAACCGGGGTTATTCCCCTTCAATGTTCCATCTCTCATTATTACTTGAAAGTCAACATAGGTTTGAAGAGGCCTATGAATTAATGATCCAATCGGCGAATAAGGGGTATATGGAAGCAATTAATTATAATATTAGTACATACAAGTAATATTTTTTCTAGGAACAACAAAATAGTAAACGTTAATTCGGTTGGCGTTTCTGACTTGTTGAATTTTTTCAATAAATTAAAATCCTCTTACGCCAGTGTAAAATTAGCGTAAGAGGACGAATGAAAAACATAAACTATGTCGCTCGACTTTTAACACAATCTTACACCTCACCCTAATACAGTCTTTCTATTACCACATATTTACCAGGATCATCTATTAATTAAATATATCCCGCTTTCTAAACATTGA
Source organism: Neobacillus canaveralius (assembly GCF_047237705.1). Classification (NCBI taxonomy): domain Bacteria; kingdom Bacillati; phylum Bacillota; class Bacilli; order Caryophanales; family Bacillaceae; genus Neobacillus; species Neobacillus canaveralius. Next base: position 4,166,238 of record NZ_JBDFLL010000001.1, read on the forward strand.
ACTGGCAAATCGCCACATTACTTTTGGTTTGGTCAGCCATTGTATTTTTGCATCGTTTTCTTGATTATTAAGTACTTCTGCGGCAAGGAATTTTGTTACTGGTTCGACCTTGTCACCTAAGATGTTAAAGATTTTTCTGTTTTGATCATCCAGCGATTTCCTTAAAAAATCAGTCGCAACCATTCCGGGACTTAGCGTGCCTACTTTTATATTTGTCTTATTTGCCTCTATTGCCAAAGAGCGGGTAAAATAGCTCAGAGCACATTTTGATGTTCCATATAAAGTCATCTTTTCGCGCATCATACCGTTGCTGCCAAAACCCTCCATATTAAAGATTTGGCCAAAACCTTGTTTTAACATATGATGAATGGCTACATGGCAGCCATTCATAACACCCTTAAGATTGGTGGTAATAATTTTATCGTACGATTTTTCGTCCAGTTCCCAAAAGTATTTCCTTTCTTGATCGATTCCTGCATTATTAATCCAAATATCAATAGGACCAAAATTTTTTTCAGCGTAATTCCACAATTCCTCCAAATCATCCCGTTTATCGGCAGTTGCAGCATACCCAACCACATTGTCAGGGTACATTTCTCTTAAACTTTGCAATGCACGATCAACACTCTTCTGCGACTGTCCACTTATTGTTACTCTGCATCCTGTTAGTAAAAACTCCCTGGCGAGTCCGTAACCAATGCCTCTTGTACTCCCCGTTATCACAACATGCTTCATTGTCATTGACAACTCCATTCCCGTGAAAAAAATCGATTATCTTCATTATAAGTCTTTTTCACTGGAGACTTAACGCATGTAAAAAATAATTATTGATAGTTGTGAGCATTTTTATAATAAAACAAAAAAATGGCAGCCATTGGTTTTCGCAGGTAATTCCTAAATTAAGTAACTCGAATTCTACCAACTCTTCTATTTCGATTACGATCTTTTATATTCAGTGCTCTTTGGGGTTGAGGATTACCTTGAAATGATATGAGGCCAGCCTTAAACAGGGCATACCCGATTAAGGAAGCAAAGATCGAACTTCCAATCAGAAACAAGATGAATCTTCTGACAACCTTACCTAACATGATTTCACCTCTTTAACCTCTTATTGCTGATAAATATGATGAAATCATCTCTTTTATGTCGGCTTAATCAACACCGCCATACATTACATAGTACTGCGTGTGAAAGTGTCACAATTTTAATTTTGCTTATGTCTTTGAAAAGTATCTGTTCTGGTTTTCCAATATCGCTAAACGAATTAACTTAAGTTTTATTTCTTTGCTTAACGAAAGCCATTCCGGTTTAAAGATTTTCATTTTCCATTCCCCCATTAGAGTATTGTTCGGTTTTATAAACAACTTATATTGCAACAATATTCATCTGAGCTGTATTTGATTTTTATCATTCCCGTTCCCTCGAACTCTTTAACATTTTTCGTTTTCCATTTTAATTGAAATTTCTACATTTTTTTCAGTTTTTATAAGATTGGAAGATAACTCAATAAGGAGTATAGAAATAATAATAGTTTAATCTCTTTATCTAAAGGGTACTGAATTAACATCCCAAATTTATAGGAGGTTATATTAAATGAACAATGAACAGTACCCAAGCAAATTACCTGCACAAGAACAAAACCAGCAGCCAGGAATTGAGAAGAATATGAGACCGCTTCCAGAAACCGAAAATCCGAACTATAAAGGAAGCAATAAGCTGCAAGGAAAGAATGCAATAATTACCGGAGGAGACAGTGGAATTGGACGTTCAGTAGCAATAGCTTTCGCGAAGGAAGGAGCAAATGTTGCGATTATTTATTTAAATGAAAGCAACGATGCGGAAGAAACGAAACAGCTGGTTGAGGAGCAAGGTGGAAGATGCCTATTAATTGCTGGAGATATCGGTGATGAATCCTTCTGTAGAGAAGCTGTACAGCAAACTGTAGATGAACTTGGCGGCCTTGATATCCTTGTGAACAATGCGGGTGAGCAGCACCCACAGGAAAGCATAATGGAAATCGGTACAGAACAGCTGGAAAAGACATTCCGGACAAATGTTTTTTCTATGTTCCATTTAACAAAATCGGCGTTACCTCACCTTAAGGAAGGAAGTGCCATTATTAATACAACATCCATCACTGCTTATAAAGGGCATCCTAAGCTGCTTGATTATTCTTCTACAAAAGGTGCCATTACTTCCTTTACAAGATCTCTTGCCCTTCAGCTGGCCGAGAAAGGAATCAGGGTAAATGGAATCGCACCAGGACCTATTTGGACACCACTCATTCCTTCTACTTTTACCGCGGAAGAAGTAAGTGAATTTGGACAGGGTACACCGATGAAGCGCCCCGGACAGCCGGAGGAAGTTGCTCCTGCATTTGTCTACCTAGCTTCACATTATGATTCATCCTATGTTTCTGGACAAATCCTGCACATTAATGGCGGGCAAGTCGTTAATGGGTAGGTAGCCGTGGGGACGGTTCTTGTTGCTCATACTACTATGAAACCCGTGAGAACCGCCCCCAGATTGTTTTACTCTTCCCCGCCAAATCGTATCTTCAACAAATACCCATACATGAACAGGAAAATCATAATTCCCATAGATTGAAAGGTTCCTACAATCGTCTTAATCGAGAAACTTCCCCTTAAATTATCCTTATAAATAATAATATAATTACCATCTGCAGAATTCGCCATGACTAATAGGATCCAGCTAAGGACTATTAACAGAGCACCCAGTCCCCAAAAAACAGTATGTAATTTACCTTTACCCAAATAGACTAAGAGATTAGCTAGTAGAAAACCGAGGACTGCTGCAACAACATAAACCCACCATAAAGATTCAGCACCAAATTTGACTAACAAAACCATATAATGAATCGTAAAGCCCAAACTCAATAAAAAAATGGGAACACTATAAAAACAGGATATAATAAATTCGCTTTTGTCCATTGCCATTAATATGAGAAAAACAATGATACTCGGAATTCCAATGACCCAGAGTATAAATGCCAATCCAGATACTGGGTTCGCATAGCTCTCCTTTAAGGGAAGCTCCACGACCCCTTGAAAAGTTGCTCCATCTAAATGCCCCACCATCATATACCAGCCTAAAAACAGTACGACGAAAAAACAGCCAAATAGCATTAGTACCGCACTGAACGTACCCGTTTCTTTCTTCCTTGATTTACGTTTTTGTTTCTTTTTACTCAATCTTTACACCAACTTTTTCTGAATATCTATAAACAATATCATAAAAAACAAGAACAAAATAAGGGAATTCCTTACTATGTTCTATTAAAATTCTCTGTTAAAGTTTAATTTTACCTTGTTATAGAAATAGATAATTGAATCTTGTGACAAATAGAAATAAATGGTTAAATGAAACTATCATCTACTTTTCTGCAAGTCGATGCTTCATAAGGAGGGGAAACTGTTTGAAATCTTTTGAAAAACTACATCCGTTATTAAAAAGTTTTGTTGAAAAAGGTCCCGCTGGATGTGCCTGTTCCGTTACCTATCAAGGGAAAACAGTATTTGAAGATTACATTGGATATGCAGACCTTGAAACGGAAACACCAATTTTACCGGATACGATTTATAGAATCTATTCAAACACCAAATTGGTAACGTGTGTTGCTGCCCTTATTTTATATGAACGGGGATTGTTTTTGCTAAATGATCCTCTTGAAGAGTATCTTCCAGAATTCAAAGAACCAAAAGTTTACCATAAAAATAAAAACGGCGATTTATCGATTTTACCCTCTTCAAAATCAATCAGGATCAAAGATCTCTTCATGATGACCTCTGGATTAACCTATGGAGGGGAAGGAAATGAAACCGAACGTCAGGTTAAACTGGCGCTCAATAATTTTAATAACGAAAACGGTTCTGAGAATTTAGATGTTAGAGCACTCTCCCAAATGCTCAGCACGATTCCACTTGCCTTTGAACCAGGGACACAATGGCAATATGGTTTTAGCCATGACGTCTTGGGAGCATTGATAGAAGTCCTGTCGGGTAAATCCTTTGGACAATTTTTAAAAGATGAAATTTTTGATCCTTTAGAAATGAAGGACACATTTTTCAAGATTCCCGAGGAGAAAAAAGAGCGTCTCTGCAGCCTTTACAATCGCAGCGAAAATGGGGAGTTAACCAAAAATTCATTAATGGATGTGAATTATCAGCCTGAAGCCAAGTTTGAAAGTGGTGGCGGAGGGTTGCTGTCTACGTTAGGCGACTATAGTCGATTTGCCCACATGTTGGCAAACGGCGGAGAGCTTAACGGTGCCAAAATTTTAGGAAGAAAGACGATTGAACTAATGTCTACCAATCATCTAAAGCCAGAGGTGTTGCAGTACTATAATTGGGACTATCTGAAGGGATATGGCTATGGATTGGGAGTCAGAGTCATGATCGATCCTCCTTTAGGTGGCAGTAACAGTTCAATTGGAGAATTCGGATGGTGTGGTTTAGCGGGCACGTGGGTATTGATTGACCCAAAAGAAAAGCTTTCTGCTGTGTATATGCAGCAAATGATGCCTAACTTTGAGGCCTATCATCAGCCACGGCTTCGCTCGGTTATTTATAGTTCGCTATAAGAACACGCATAAAGTGCTGAATTATTTAGAGATGACAATATAATCTAAATTAATTTGTATCTTTTGTATTTCTACATTTACTCAAAAAGCAATCGATCAGAACAACGCTGAGTCGATTGCTTTTGTTTATGCAAGTTTCCGCTATAACTAAAACTCGTAAGTGCTTACTCTTTTTCTGTTATGTACCATCCATCAGGCTTTTTCTCTATATGGAATAAATCTTCATCGAATTTTTTTCGGAGCATTCTATATTCTTCATTTTCAATTTTTATTTTGCTTACTTCGATTTTTTTTAACGTTATTTCAGGTTTCTTGACTTCGATGACCAAATCATTAATCATAAAAAACGTTCGTTGATATCTCATGCTCCACTTCCTCCCCTGTTTATATTACTTACGTATAGAATTTGCCAAACATTAATAAAATCCTTGTAAATTTTTTGTAAAATGTATCCTCGCCTCAATAATTAAAACCAGACGGAACCTCAAACAGCAAATTTTATCGATTTACCGTAATCATTTTCTCCTTTTTTACATTATATCTTATGAAAAACTTACAAACTATTATTGATCTATCGCCATAAAATAAACCGTATCCATAACCGCCACATCCAGCGCCAAACCCCATTTCAAATGAAATGGGGTTTATATATTTATAAATTATAAGAGCTCCCTATCAATTTTATAATATTTCCAATTTCCCTTACTATAAGAATAGCCGGATTTTTCTGCAGCACCTAAAAAAAACAGAAGCACACCTTGAGTTTTCTTCTGATCTTAAAACAATAATATTTTCATTGTCCTAATACTTGTGAATGATCAGAATCAAAAAGCTCGTTGAATAAACCATACAAGTCCAAAGCATAAAATGGCTACTGATGTACCAGGTATAACCCATAGAATTGGTTTTAAGGTTAACTTTTTAATCCATAGAATAAGTGGGAATACCACTGAAACGATTAATAATTGTCCAATTTCAATCCCTATATTAAATGACAAGAGGGACGCAGCCATATGGTTTGTGTCTAATCTCATTTCAGATAAGATTCCTGCAAAACCAAACCCATGGATTAGTCCAAAACCAAAGGCAAGCCACGGCTGATGATTTGAGTCTTTATTAAAAATATTCATAAGTGCAACGTAAATAATACTTAATGCAATCGCGGATTCTACAAACCTGCTTGGTAGCGTAACAATGTCCAAAGTTGCAAGAGCCAATGTGATACTATGGGCAATGGTAAATCCAGTGACTAAGCCAAGAATATGGCGAATCGTTTTTGCCCCAAAAAGCAAACTAATGACAAATAGAATATGATCATAACCAGTAAAAATATGTATTAATCCTAGCACTAAAAACTGTTTTACATTTGAAAGGAAACTTATTTCTCCAATCTCCAATTTCTCTTGATTCGTATGAAAGGACTTGTTCTTGTTGTTTTCCATTCAGTTTAACAGTTGCATAGTTTGCATGACTTGGGTCCGAATCATCCAGGAACATATTATACTCTACAATTAGTTTCTCTGGTTTATGCTCAATATTATATGCTAGGTCAATTACTGCAAATGGGCGTTCATTAATCGTCTCAATGTCGGTCTTTTTCACAGTCCCTTCAACCTGTTCACTATCTGCATATAGTTCTATACGAGAATTGATATATTCTTGGATGACTTTGTTGTCGATTGACTCTTGTTGAGCGGTTTCATGTAAATGACAAAAATCACTATAAAAGGACTATTTTTGTCTTCGCAAATTAAAAAACATGCAAAATCAGATAATTTTTACTATATCCAAAAATAAAAAAGCTAACTTCTTGACAGCTTACTTGAATTTAGCATATTGAAGAATTTTTTCAAACTGCCATCGTCTTTATCGAGAAATTTCCTCTTAATTCGTTCTATCAATCCAAATATTTACTATAATAATTTCTAGTTTTTTTGCTATTTTAATATTCTAACTATTGTTTTTATTCAAAAAGTATTCTATAATACTTTTCATTACAAAAATTCTAAGTCAGAGGTGTAAAAAATGAAAGTTTTAGAGAAAGTAAGTCAAGTCGCCGGCAGTACCTTTGCCGTTTGGGTGCTATTATTTGCAGCCTTATCGTTTTTTTGGCCATCATCATTTACGTGGATAGCACCACATATTTCCCTCCTATTAGGGATCATTATGTTTGGAATGGGACTAACATTGTCTGCAGGAGATTTTAAAGAAGTTTTCAGACGCCCAAAGGATGTAGCAATCGGAGTTATTGGTCAATTTTTAATCATGCCTGGTCTTGCTTTTTTACTTGCAAAAGGATTACAATTACCACCTGAAATTGCTGTAGGAGTCATTTTAGTAGGTTGCTGTCCGGGCGGTACTTCATCTAATGTTATGACTTTCTTGGCGAAAGGTGATGTTCCTCTAAGTGTAACCATTACCTCAGTGACAACAATACTAGCACCTGTGGTAACACCAGCACTTATTTTATTACTTGCAAGCGAATGGATTCCTGTAGATCCAGGTAGCCTATTTGTTTCCATTGTAAAAATTGTGATTATACCTATCGTTCTAGGGCTAATCATTAAGAAAGTATTTAATCGTCAAGCACAGGCAAGCGTAAAGGTCCTTCCGCTTGTATCCATTATAGGAATTGTTGCGATTGTAGCCGCAGTAGTATCTGTTAATCAACAAAATATTGCGAAAACGGGGTTAATCATTTTTGCTGTTGTTATCATCCATAATGTCCTTGGCTATCTATTGGGCTATTTCTTTGGAAAGTTATTCAAGATGGATTTATCGAAGAAAAAAGCAGTTGCAATTGAAGTTGGAATGCAAAACTCCGGCTTAGGTGCTGCTATTGCTTCAGCTCATTTCTCACCATTATCTGCTGTACCAAGTGCTATTTTCAGTGTTTGGCATAATATATCTGGTCCAATATTAGCGACCATATTTAATCGGATGAGTAACAAAACGGAACTCAATGCGGATTCAAAAAACTCACAATTAACAAACTAGAAAACCACACCTTCATTGTTGGGAAATTAACAACACATGAAGGTGTGGTTTTTTTGAGATTTTTGAAATGGGGTGTACCCCGCGTCTCCTTAATTTCTACTTCCAAAATTTATTGCAATGTAGTACCTTGCTCCAAGTATTCAATTTGTTCTTCTGAGAATTGGATATTTTCCGCAAGTAAGCAATTATTCAATTGCCCAACCGTATAGCAACCGACAATCGGGATTGTCGAAAATGGTTGCGATAATAGATAGCCCAACACTACTTGGGTAATGGTGAGTGAATGTTCTTTAGCTAGCTGTTGTACTCTTTTTAACCTATTTTGGTTTTCCAAGGAGTAATACATAGGGCTTATTTGATTTTCACTAAATATTAAGTTCGCTGAGTCCAATTTCGAAAATATCCCTTGTGCCTGAGAGGAGTATGGGATTGCAGTTAAACCGTTTGTGACATGTATCTGCTTCATTTCCTTATCCATTGGAACTAAAGTAGGATCAGCTAATTTTTCTCTATTAACTGTGGCAAGACTCCACATCATTTGGTTTCCTGAGAATCCTTGTAAACCATGTTTCAGAGCATATTTCTGGGCTTCCATAATACGTTCTGTTTTCCAATTGGAGCAGCCAAAATAACGTATCTTTCCCGCTTTCACTTGGTCGTTTAATATGCTTAATATTTCCCCGACATTCTTATTTTCATCATCACGATGCAGCCAATACAAGTCAATGGTATCTACTTGAAGCCTCCTCAGGCTATTGTCCAGGTCTTTAACAATTTCTCCAGGGGTCATTCTAGGAAGGTGCATTGTCTCAAGAAGTGGATGGGCACCTTTAGTTGTAACTATCATTTTATGACGGTTACCCCTTACTTTCATCCATTTTCCAATTGTTTTCTCACTTATGCTAGATTCGATTGGGAGCCAGTTAGCATAAACCTGTGCTGTATCAATCATATTGCCCCCTTTTTCAAAATATGTATCCATTAATTTAAAGGAGTCTTCCTCATTCAACTTACTTCCCAAAGCAACTCCTCCCAGCGAAAGAAATGAACTTTCTAAATCTGTGCCTGTTATTTTTATACGTCTCATAAGTGCCTCCTAATCATTCTGTTTTTATCTGAATATTTATATATTTCTATCACTTAATATTACAATTAATTTCTGATTTCAACAATTTTGAATATAATTGTTTTTCTAGATTCTTAATGTCCCGTGAAGTTTGGTTATTCAGGTTTTCTCGCTTTATAGTGTTTTCTTGTAATTTGAAAGCCAATTATGGCTCCTATACAAAAGAAAAGACTCCATTACTGAAAAATGGAGTCTTTCAAGACGAATTAATTCACACCCCCATCAGTAACAGCTACTCTACTTTAGGAGGCAAATTTATTATATTTAATAGATTACTATAAACCATAATTTTAATTATTATACAAAATATTAATTAAGCTTTAACTTCTTCCCAATAATATTGAATAGCTTGTTTTTGAATTACCTCCGGACAATCAACTTCATCGTCCCAATGATCGTAATTATTTTCTCCATTTACATGTTGGATATCAACACTATAATATTTTCCTTTGAATTTAAAAATAATTACTACCATCTCAGAAAAACCAGCGTCATCGTTTCCAAGTTCCTGAACAAATTCTAGTCCGTAATCTGGGTGGTTTTTACGTTCAGCAACAGAATCTAATATAATGTTTTTAGGAAACTTCATCTTTCTTGCTCCTTCATCTAATAAGTGATTTTTAATTAAAAAAGCTCGCAATTTTTTGTACGTGAAAAAAGCCCACTAGACTTAATAATTAATTAAGTGATTGAGCGATTACTTAAGAGTTATTTTGGCGGGACTGTGTGGGAATCGAACCCACCAGACCTGGCACGCAGGTCTCAAGCAGTTTTGAAGACTGAGGAGGACACCAGTACCCCATTCAGCCCCACAATTATTATTGAAAAAAGATGATAACTACCATTTGTAATCATAATACAATGGAATATAGTAATAATCAATAGAATTGGGGATTTTGTCATTTTTCCGACAACTTTCCCCCTCCTTTTAAAGCCCGATTTATCCTTTACCATAAAGGTGATAACTTGTCTTTTCACCATATAACAGACTATAATAAGTAGATGAAAATAGTATCGTGTAGGTGAAAACAATGCAGCTAACAGGTTGGTTTCTTTGGTTTATTTTAATATGGATCTTTGCCTTTGCCGGTGCTATGGCGATTGGCGGATTTTTTATGTTTCGAAAGTTCCTTAAGAAAATGCCGAAGGAAGATGGCAAATCGGTTATGGACTGGGAAGAATATTATGTGAATGAATCTCGACATCTTTGGGGCGATGAAGAGAAAGCTCTTCTCGAGGACTTGGTCAGCCCGGTCCCTGAATTATTCCGTGATGTTGCTAGGCACAAAATAGCAGGAAAGATTGGCGAACTTGCTCTTAATGAGAAAGTACCTAAAATTACAGAAGAACTTGTCATCCGTGGGTACATTCAAGCCACACCAAAAAGAGATCATAAATTTTTACGTAAAAAGCTTTTTGAAAATAGAATTGATGTAGCTCCATATGAGCATTTGTTCTAAACCGTCCAATTTTTGGCGGTTTTTTTTCATGATTTTGGATACTTTAAAAAAGAGTCAAATAATAGGTTGAGGTGAAACAATGGCAAAACGCAGGGCGACAAAGAGGCATAAGATATTTAATCTATTGTTAATAGTGATACCGTGGCTGTCATTATTGTTTATAGGAAAGCGTGATTTTAAACGTTATTCATTTTCAGGGATTTTTATTGTTATTTTTGAAATCATTAATCATTTGTATGGACACAAGCGGAATTGGTGGAAGTTTTACGATAAGAAGAAATCATTTATTAGGGATGAACTACCTTTTAGTGTAGGGCCTTATGCACCTCTTTCGATGTGGCTCCTTAAAATTTCGGAAGGAAACTTTAAGAAGTTTGTGCTATTAAATTTAATTGCTGATGGTGCCTTTGCTTTCATTATCATAGATGTTCTTAAAAAGCTTAAGATTATCAGTCTGGGTCGATTAAATCATGTACAGTTTTTTATCTACTTACACTATAAAGCCTATATCTTATATGTAGTACAGTATTTATTTGATAAAGTTAAAAGATATCGGTATTAAAGAAACGCTCAGAGCTTTTTATGCCCTGAGCGTTTTTTTTATAGCAATGTTAGTGTTGACCATGGAGCTGTCGATATAACTTTTTGTAATCGAGATACATCGCAACCCGCCATGGAACAATCATACTAAATGCAAGCAGGAAGAACATACCGCTTAGTTCTCCATAATCAATTGTGGCACTTAAGATCGTTTTCAAGCCAATCCTTACTACTAATAATCCTACTAAAATGTAAATAAACGCCTTCGATCTTTTCAGAAAGATTTCATTTTCCCGGATTTCAAATTTTGATGTTTTAATTAACAAAATTGAAAAAAGCATTCCCAGAATAACCACTTCTAGGATTTCCATACCAGTCAACCGAAATTGTGGTACAACATACATTAATGCCCCGCTCGACATAAACACAGGAGGCAGGATAATTTTCAACGCATTTGTAGGCTTCTTTGCGGCTTTCATACGGACAAATAAAGCAAATATCCCCATAAATACCGCTCCTATTGAAGAAACAACAACGAAGTTCATAGGTTCCATCCCCTATTTTCTTATAATAAAGCTAAATTATTTTCATGTATTAGAAACCTGTAAATCCACCAAACATACCTGAAAAAATGATGATAATTTTTGTCATCCAGTCAAAGAAAAGCACAATTCCCATCACAATCATTATATACCCGCCGATTTTCACAATCTTACCGCTATTTTTACGAATCCATTTCATTCTGCCGACAAAGAAGGATAATATTAAAAATGGAATAGCAAATCCGAGTGAGTAGGCGACCATGTATAAAACACCTGAACCAGGATTTGATGCTGCAAGCAGGATAACAGAAGTCAGAATGGGTCCTGTACAAGGTGTCCAGCCGGCAGCGAAAGCCATACCGATTAACACGGAACCAATAAATCCTGAGGGTCTGTTTTTAAATTCTAAGCGACGATCCTTCATTAAGAATTCTGGTTTAAAGACACCGACTATGATTAATCCAAATAGAACAATAAAGATACCGCCAAGCTGACGAATTAAATCCTTATATTCAAGGAAAAAGCGGCCAACAAAGGAAGTTCCAAAACCAATTGCAATGAAAATAGCCGAAAACCCAATAAGGAAAAAGATTGTATGTAGAAGACTCCGCTTTTGAAGCATTGCATTTTCAGTTTTTAACTCCCCTACAGACATTCCCGTGATATACGATAGAAATGCAGGGTATAGCGGTAAACAGCATGGTGAGATAAAACTTAAAAAACCTGCACCCATGGCCAAAAATATATTTACGTCAGTCATATTAACACTCCCACTATAGTCGATACTCCTTCATTTTAACAAAACTTCCCCCTAAATGATAATGGTTAACATGAATATTTTGTGTCGCTAGCAAATTATTAAAATCTACTTCAAAAAACATACAAAAAATCTATTATATACCTAAAATAGTTGGATAATTTTTTACAAATATCTTTGTATTTATTCCCATCTTAGGTTATACTAGTAAAACATTGGTAGAAGATAACTATCAATGTTTTGTTTTCTATTTTTGGAGTTTCTCCGGAAAGGACCACGGCTATGATTAAACAAGAACTTATTGAACTAATAGAAAATAAGCGTGCTGAATTAATACAAGTCGCGGTTACAAACGGCTTGACTTCCTCCATTGCTATTCGCTATAGCCAGGAATTAGACCACCTTTTAAATGAATATAATCGAAAGTATATAAAGAAAACCCGCCGAGTGGCGAGTCTCTCATAAAAAATCCTTGCACATTGCCAGGATTTTTTCTTATCTTATCTACTGCGCAACATCCTCTAACCGTTCGACGGCTCCATTTTGTAATAGGAACATTTTATGGTATAGCCCGCCATGGGCTAACAGCTCTTGATGTGTTCCTCTTTCCACAATTTCTCCTTGGTGCAAAACGAGAATTAAGTTAGCGTCCTGAATTGTCGATAACCGGTGGGCAATCGCGATCGTCGTCCGCCCTTCCCTCATTTTGGCAAGAGCAGTTTGAATGGCTTCCTCTGTTTCAGTATCAATATTAGCGGTTGCTTCATCAAGGACAAGTATCTTTGGATTCGCTGCAATCGTCCTAGCAAAGGCAATTAATTGACGCTGTCCACTTGAAAAAGTAGATCCTCTTTCCACCACTTTATGATTATAGGTATCTTCCAGCTTTTCGATAAACGTATGTGCCTGAACAAATTTAGCAGCTTCCTCCACTTGCTCATCTGCTAAATGATGATTATGAAGCGTAATATTGTCTCTTACGGTTCCATAAAATAAAAACGGATCTTGGAGTACAAGCCCCATTTTATCTCGTAATTCATCCTTTGAAAAATCTCGAATTGATTTCCCATCAATTAATATATCACCCTTCTCATATTCATAAAATCTCATTAATAGATTTATGATCGAGCTTTTCCCACTTCCCGTATGTCCCACGAGTGCTACGGTTTCCCCAGGATGAGCTGTAAAGGTTATATTTTTCAACACATCTCGCTGTCCATCGTAAGAAAAGGTTAAATCCTTAAACTCAATTCTTCCCTCTCCAATCGATAGAGCACTTTTTTCACTTTGTGCCGGTGCCAATTCTTGCTTATCCAAGATTCTAAAAACACGTGCCCCAGCCACAATCGCTTGCTGATACAACGATAGTCTCATCATCATATTATTAACTGGCTCGAAGAAACGCTCCAGGTAATTGACAAATGCATATAACACACCGATTTCAACTGGACTATCCAATGATGTGATACCGAAATAATTTAAAACAATAATGAGTCCTAAAATAAAAATCAAATCAACCGCTGGCCGAAGCAATAATCCGTCAATTTTAATATTTTTCATACCGGAGCTATAGTGCTTTTCATTGATGTCTTCGAACTCTTTGCGAAGTCTCTTTTCCTGACGGAATACTTGAATAATACTCATTCCCTGTAGAGATTCACTTAGCTTTGCATTTAATTGGCTCAGTCTTTCGCGCATATCCAAATAAAAACGAGAACTAAATTTACGGTACAAACTCATGACCAGTAGAATTAAAGGAATAAAAATCAGACAGAACAGTGCTAATTTCACATCCAAAATAAACATGGTAATGAAAATACCAGTTAGTAAAAATCCGCTCTGGATAAAGGTCGAAAGTACGGTAACAAACATATCTTTAATCGCTTCGGTATCGTTCGTAATCCTAGAAACGATACTTCCCGCCGGTGTTTGATCAAAATATTTCAGACCAAGTGACTGCACCTTTGAAAAGATATCAACCCGCAGCTGTTGGATAATCTTTAAAGCAATCTCCTGAAACTTCACTAATTGGAAAAACAACAATAGGGATTTTACAATTTGAATTCCAAGATAGCTCGCTCCTAGGATCACCAGTGGTTGAAATACTAAATTTCCTGGTGTTAAGTAATCATCAATAAAGATTTTAACGAGAATTGGTGATGCTAACTCTCCTAAAGTCGTTAACACTAGAAGACTGAATGCTAGAATTAATTCCTTTTTATGCGGTTTTGTGTAGGATAGAAGACGATACAATACCCTTTTTTGTTCTTTTTCAGTCAGCTGTGCTGTTTCATCTATTTTAATGTCCTCCATGCTCAACCAACTCCTCTAGCTGCTGACGTAAATACATTTCCTTATACCAGCCACCGCTTGCCATAAGCTCTTCATGGGTTCCTCTTTCAATGACCCCGCCATTATCTAAAACTAGAATTAGATTTGCATGTTGGATGGCACTTAAACGATGAGACGTAATGATCGTTGTTTTCCCCTCACGATTTTTCCTTAAAGAGGATAGAATCGCTTCTTCCGTTTTTGCATCGACGGCTGATAGTGAATCATCCAGTACCAGTACTTCTGGGTTCATTAGCAGAGCCCGAGCAATCGAAATTCTTTGTTTTTGGCCGCCTGATAGTGAAACTCCTCTTTCACCAACAACGGTTTGATAGCCGTCCGTAAATTGAAGAATATCATCATGAATATTGGCCAGCTTTGCTGCGCTGTATATTTCTTCTTTAGCTACACGAGGGTTCGTAAAGGCAATATTTTCAGCTACACTTGCAGAGAATAGAAAATGGTCCTGAGGAACATAACCAATGGCTTCACGCAGTTTTTCCAGCTTGTATTCTTGAAGGGCATGACCTCCAAAGATAATTTCCCCTTCATAGTCTTCGAATTCACGAATCAGAAGTTTTAACAACGTTGTTTTACCAGCACCTGTTTTCCCGACAATTCCGAGTGTTTCTCCTCGATTAAGAGTGAAGGAGATGTTCTTCAACATTGGTTCCTTTTCACCATGGAAGGTGAACTTCTCAATGTTATATTGAATACCGCCGCTAGGCACTACCTCTAAAGCGTCATTTTTATCAGTAATGTCTGACTTTTCAAGAAGTAAAGCGGTTACACGATCATACGAAGCACGACCGCGTTCAACGATGTTAAACAACCAGCCGAAGGCAAGCATCGGCCAGATTAAAAGTCCTAAATAGGTCGTAAAGGCAATTAACTCACCAATCGATAATTCTCCTGCCAACACATATTTGGAACCATAAGTAATCGCTAAGAAAAAAGAAATACCCACAATGATTGAAATCGTTGGATCATATAAAGAATCAATTTTAGCGACCACGATGTTTTTTTGGACAACATCTTCGGATTGCTTCCGGAAATCCTCAATGTCTGCTTTTTCTTGCCCAAACGTTTTAATAACCTTGATCCCTGAAATACTTTCCTGTGTTTTATCATTTAAGTCAGAGAAGGCTTCTTGTGCCTTGTGAAAAGTACGGTGAAGCATCGTACCAAACCAACTTGTAAGCACTGCCATAAAAGGCATCGGTATTAAGCAAATCAACGTTAATTTCCAGCTGATCGTAAATGCCATGGCCAGGATAACGAATCCACCTGTAGATAGAGAATCCACTAACGTTAGAACTCCGGCACCGGCTGTTTGTTGAATAGCCTGTAGGTCGTTCGTCGCATGTGCCATTAAATCACCAATCCTTCGTTTCTGATAAAACGATGGTGACATATTCGTAAAGTGCTGATATAAGCGATTTCGTAACTGTTTGCTGAGTTTAACCGCTGAACCGAAAATCATTATTCGCCAAAAATACCTCAAGACATACATACCTATCCCTGCAGCTACTAATATGAGCATCCATTCAAGAAGCAAGCCTTTGGTCAACGTACCTTCATTAATATGGTCGGCTATCACGCCGATTACCTTGGGCGGGACGAGTTGTAGCAGCGCTACAAACAGCAATATAAATGTTCCTGATAGATATGCTTTTTTCTCTTGCTTAAAAAACCAGCCCAGATCTAAAAATACTCTCATAATTGTTCCCCCGAAAAATAATTGACCTTATCCTTTTATTATTTTAAAAAAATCATTTCACCTCTCCCGAAGGTATATTTTATCAAATATTAGTAAAATAATAAAGATTTAGACACTTATTTCCATTTATGAAAAAAGCACTCATCGTAATGAGTGCTAGTACATGATTATTCTGTTAATTGTTTATCCGCTTCTGCTACTTTTTCTTCTGCAGATGTTTTTAATCCTTCAACTTCAGCTTTGATTTCATCAGGTACAAACTTCACTCTGTTTATATAATTAATGATTACCTGGTAATCAGTTTTCATTGCAGTCAAATCAGCCGGATCATATGTCGTTGTTTGATTTTCATTGTTTTTAATAAATGCTGAGACAATGTAATAGAAGTCTTTTTGCGATTCAGTCTTTAAAGAAACTGTTTGTTTGACTACTTCATCATAGTTTTTTTCTACTATTAATTTGCTGAACTGCTCGTCTTCAGCTGTTAACTCTCTTGTATTTGCCTTTTCTTCTTTAGCAGCATTTGTACCTTCTTCTGTTTTATTTTTTTCAGGAGTAGCTGTCTCTTCTTTTTCTTGCGTCCCGCACGCAGTTAAAGCTAGAAGTAAAATTAGAATAAGTGATATAACTTTTTTCATAAAAAATGCTCCTTTTTATATGTAGTTGTTCTTAGCGTAACTATTATGTACCTATTTATCCAACATTTCAATATATTTTATTGAAATAATAATATTCTAAATAAATGAAAAAACCACTTTATCCAAAGATAAAATGGTTTTGGTTTCATCTATTATTTGCCTTGTTGTTTGTTCATAGCTGACATCATTTGGTTGATCTTCTTTTGAGAAGGCTTCATACCCATTTGCATCATCATCATTTTCAGCATTTGCTCATTGATTGGTGGATTTTTCTTTAAATAGCTCATCATGTATCTGCGAGCAATGAAAAATCCTAGAGCTACACCAGCTACTAATGCTAGTATAACAACTAGAATCCATAGACCTGTACCCATTAAACTTCCTCCTTCATGTTGTCTACCATACAGTGTACTAAATAAAACGGGAATATACAATATTCTCTTTAAGAATTAGACATATTTTCTCTCTTTAATAGGCTTTAACCATCCAAATCTCTGATGATCAAGGTCTAATGCCATAAAGGAAGATTCACATTTTCTCAGCACTTCAAAGAAAATCGTTTCTGCTTCATAGCTGCCCGTTGCCTCGATAGTAATTAAGTCCTGGTAGACCCTTAATTTCGCTGTACTTAGTTTTCCACTTAACTCAATTGAGTATGTACCATGTTCAGCTCGAAACCCTCTCTTTTTTCCAAGTTGTTTCTGAATTAAATTATGGATTTTTAAAACTTCTATCGATTTTGTTATATACGTTATTTGTTTATTCGTGATAAATTTCAATTCACCTTCTGCTCTGTCATGTTCCTGAAAAAGCTTAAAAAACATACGCTCTCTTCCGAAGTAATGGGCGGCAAATTCATCTTCTATTAAATAAAGCTGATAATGTCTCACCACGATCTCTCCTTCGTTGATAACCTTTCTATCAATTATAAATAAGCGCTGTCAAAACATTTGTCTTTTACCGGCAAAAAATATCACTATTATTGTCGAAATCAAAAAATTCTTACAATTTTTATTATATCATACTAATAATTGGAATTTTATACAGCTATTCAAAATTCAAAATCTCCTCATAAACCCAAAAAAAGAGAACAGCTTATTGCCGTTCCCTTTGATCTTATCATTTTATTTTTGAAGAAGTGCTTTCACGCGTGCAACTACATTGCTAACGCTGAAGCCGTATTCTTCCATAATTTTTTCTCCAGGTGCAGAAGCCCCAAATGTATCGATTGCAAGGACGTCACCTTCATCACCTGTGTATTTGTGCCAGCCGAATGAAGATCCAACTTCAATTCCAAGACGCTTTTTCACGTTCTTAGGAAGAACGGAGTTTTTGTATTCTTGTGATTGCTGTTCAAAGCGATCCCATGATGGCATGCTTACAACAGAAACATGAATACCTTCACCAGCTAAAGCAGCCTGAGCTTCAACTGCTAAACTTACTTCAGAACCAGTTGCTAGTAATAAAGCATCTGGAGTCTCTCTTTCAGAAGGAGCTACCACATATGCACCTTTTGAAACGCCTTCGTATGCGTTTTGATCTGTTCCTTTTAGTGTTGGTAGATCTTGACGTGTTAACACTAAAGCAGTAGGTTTGTTTGTTGATTCAACTGCTAACTTCCATGCCGCTGCTGTCTCATTACCATCAGCTGGACGAATAATAGAAAGACCTGGCATTGCACGTAGTGCTGCAAGCTGTTCTACAGGCTCATGAGTAGGTCCATCTTCACCAACAGCAATACTGTCATGAGTGAATACGTATGTTACAGGTAAGCCCATTATCGCAGCTAAGCGGATAGCTGGACGCAGGTAGTCAGAGAATACAAAGAATGTTCCGCCAAAAATCTTCACTCCGCCATGTAGAGCGATTCCGTTCATTGCAGCACCCATTGCAAATTCACGAACACCGAACCAAATATTTCTGGCATCGTAGTTGCCTGGCGCATAATCTCCTGTACCTTTGATCATCGTTTTATTTGAACCAGCAAGGTCAGCAGATCCGCCGATAAAGATTGGTAAGTTTTTCGCGATACCGTTTAGTGCTTCACCAGATGACGCACGGCTAGCTAGAGCTTTACCTTCGCTGTAAACAGGAATATCTTTATCCCAGCCTTCAGGTAATTCATTTTTAAGAACTTTTTCTAATTGATCTGCTAATTCAGGATATTCCTTTTTGTATTGTGCAAAAAGGTCATTCCATTCTTTTTCTTTCTTTTTACCGTTTTCAACGATAAGGTTTTGGAAATTATCATATACTTCCTGTGGAACATGGAAATCTTCTTCAAAAGTCCATTTATAAGCTTCTTTTGTAAGCTTTAACTCATCTGATCCAAGTGGAGAACCATGAACGCCAGAAGTTCCTGCACGATTAGGTGAGCCATATCCGATAACTGTTCTAACTTCAATCATTGTCGGACGGTCAAGATCGTTACGAGCTTCTTCAAGTGCCTTAGCGATTTCTTCTAGATTATTTCCATCTTCCACACGAAGGTATTGCCAACCGTATGATGAGAAACGTTCCTTAACACTTTCTGAGAAGGATTTATTTAAATCGCCATCAAGTGAAATATCATTTGAATCGTATAATACCACTAAACGACCTAATTTTAAGTGTCCAGCAAGCGAAGCAGCTTCTGCAGATACACCTTCCATTAGATCTCCATCACCACAAACACTATATGTAAAATGGTTTACAAGTTCATAGTTGTCCTTATTGTAGACGCTTGCTGTATGGCGCTCAGCCATTGCCATACCGACAGCCATAGCAATACCTTGTCCAAGTGGACCAGTAGTCGCTTCTACTCCTTCAGTATGACGGTACTCAGGATGTCCTGGAGTTTTACTTCCCCATTGACGGAATTGCTTCAAGTCATCGATTGCTAGATTATAACCAGATAAATGAAGCATGCTGTATAACAAAGCAGATCCATGTCCTGCTGATAATACAAAACGATCACGGTTAAACCATTCTGGATTTTTTGGGTTGTGATTCATGAAACGAGTCCATAAAGTGTAAGTCATTGGTGCCGCACCCATTGGCATTCCAGGATGTCCTGAATTTGCTTTTTCAATCATATCAATTGAAAGGGTACGTATAGAAGTTACTGATAAAGCATCAATAGTATCAAACATTATTTCCATCACTCCTGATTCTCTAGGATAAAAAAATAATAACAACCTTTATATTATAGCTCTAAACACAATAATTCAACAATTAATTTGACTACTAAACAAATTATTTCACTATATTATATTTTGACACAGGTTGTCGCGCAATATGTAAAAAAGGAAAACTAAATGTTTTCCTTTAGGATTTAATGAAGATTATATTTTTTTCTTTGTTTTATTTTTTCCGGCGTTACGTCATTTCCCTCAGGATCCATGATTTTTGTATTTGTTAATGTATCCAGCATAGAACTGCGGAAAGTGGTCAGATACTCGCTTCTTAATTTTGTTTGTTCCTTCGCTTCTGCTTCTGTTAATCCCGTTGCTTTAGCTTTTCTCGCAAGTTCATTAATTCTTGCCATTTTTTCTTTTGAGAGCATTTTGGACCCTCCTTTCATTAACTTAGGCCGTGGTATCCAAGGCCGTTGATTTCCGCTCCACTAAGGAATGCTTCTTGGAATAATCACCGCAGAGACAGGCGGTTTCTGCCTGTCCCGAGGCACTTCGCTTTCCGCGGGCGGTCCGGGGAGCCTCCTCCCGCAGGAGTCTTCGTGCCTTCCGCTCCAATCAACTGAGTGATTAAAAGCACAATTATTGTTACCACAGCCGCACTTAAAAACTGATTTTACTAAAAAGTAGACCATCTGACAAGGCAAATGGTCTACTCTTCTTCTGATTCAATAGATTCTTGAAATTCCTGATAGCGTCTGTGGACGGTTGCTTTTGAAATATTATACCCAAATCCCCTTAAAGTAGCAGCTATCTCTGAAAAAGTTAATTTATTTTGTCTAAGTCTGACTATTTCTTCTACTGGTACTTCTATTTTCTCCCGCCCAGAACTTGATTCGATATTTTTTAGATTTTTCTCAGGCTTATATCCGTTAGCTACGGCTCGTTTCATTCCACGTTTAATTTTAATATTATGTAACTTACGCTGATATTCTTCAACCATACCAACGATTTTCAATACCATTGAATCACTTTCAGATAACTGCAATTCACCATTATGAGAAATACTATAAAGTTTCACATCTTCTTTTAAGATACAATGCAAGAGGGCGATCTTTGCATTCCCTCTTCCGAGTCTTGTTTCATCCTGAATTAACACGGCTTGTATATCTTTACCTTTCAAAAGATCTAATAACTCCAGAATTCCGTCTCTTTCTAGTTCATAACCACTTGCCTGTTCCCTAATAATGGTGGCCACATGAAAATGATATTGACTAGCAAGCTGTGTGAGCTCCTCTTCCTGACGCTTTAAAGATGTTTCCTGGGTTTCTTTGTTTGTACTTACACGGCAGTAAATAATTGCATTCACCATATGACTTTATTCCCCAGCAGCACTAGCATATTCAGTCACAGTCCCAACTTCATAGTTTACAGGAATTATGATTTCTTCCCCAGGATAAATTTTATCTCCATCGATTTTGTTATGGTGCTTAACCCAACTGACAAATTCATCATTCGAGTAAGAATGTTGGTTGGAATATTGATTAGAGATTTTCCAAAGAGAATCCCCTTCCGACACAGTGATCGTTAAAAACGTTTCTTCTACATCCGCGTTAAAACGTAATGATAAAATAAAAGCTACTACGCAGCTCAAAATAATTAATAAAATAGCATAAGAGTATTTGTCCATAATTTTTTTCATACTATAACCCCTATCCAGAATATATGTTCGATTTTTATGTTTTTATTATAATCCGAACATTTGTTTGTTGTCAATAACAATTCGAACTTATGTTTGTATAAAATATACGAACATGCTATAATAAAGGTAAATATTACATAGGGCGAGGTGTATCTATAATGACAAAAATATCTAAGCGCCAGCAGGATATCCTTGAATTTATTAAAGGGGAAGTAAAGAAAAAGGGTTATCCGCCATCCGTTCGGGAGATTGGTGAAGCAGTAGGACTTGCTTCTAGTTCTACCGTCCACGGTCATTTAGCACGATTGGAAAGCAAAGGACTCATTAGACGAGATCCTACTAAACCGAGAGCGATCGAAATACTAGATGTGGATGAAACTGTTAATATCCCAAGAAATAATGTTGTCAATGTACCGATTGTGGGTAAAGTAACTGCAGGCCTTCCTATTACCGCTATCGAAAACGTTGAAGAGTTTTTTCCACTCCCCGAGAGTCTAGCACCTGCAGATGAGCAAGTATTTATGCTAGAAATCATGGGTGAGAGTATGATAGAAGCAGGAATTCTCGATGGAGATTACGTAATCGTAAGACAGCAGCCAACTGCGAACAATGGAGATATCGTCGTTGCGATGACAGAGGAAGATGAAGCGACCTGTAAAAGATTTTTTAAAGAAAAAGATTACATTCGCTTGCAGCCTGAGAACTCAACCATGGATCCTATTATCTTAAGAAACGTTTCAATCCTTGGAAAAGTAATTGGGGTTTATCGACATATTCATTAGAGCCAAAAGAGCAGATTTAGCAGATCTGCTCTTTTTATCTGGACATTATACAAAAATGTGTATATTTACTCATTCTAACTAGTTTCCACTATTTGTATAATAGTATTACACCATGATTTAACCTTAGGTCAAAAACTAGGCTTAAGGAGAGTGGAAAAAGTGTTGAATGACATTATTTTCTCAATGGTTATTGGTGCTATAGTTGGGATTGTTGGGCATGTCAGAAAGCACGGAAAGATTATTATGCCTCGGAAAACAAAAAGGTTCATTTATTTAGGTTTTTTAGAAGAAATGCTTCTTGGTGCTGTAGCAGCTCTCCTCATCCTGATGTACACAACTCCAAATTCCATGGTAGAAACCATTTTTTTATCGGCCCTTGCCGGGATTAGTGGTGATATCATACTCACTAGATTTAAGGAACTAAATGAAAATAAAGAAAAAAAAGAATCATGAACGCAAAAATAACCCAGTAAAGACTTCAGTCAATACTGGGTTACTTAATTTTAGTACATGCTCATGTATTGTTCGCGTTCCCAAGGGTGAACGACGGTTCTGAACATATCCCACTCGATTTCTTTTGCTTCGATAAAGTGTTCGAAGATGTGCTCTCCTAATCCAGCTACGATTACTTCATCAGTCTTTAATTGATCTAATGCTTGAGCTAAAGTTGCTGGAAGATCAATGATTCCTTCTTCGATTCTTTCTTCTTTGCTCATAACATAGATGTTACGGTCAACTGGAGCTGGAGGAGTTAATTTGTTCTTAATTCCGTCCAAACCAGCTTTTAATAGAACAGCCATCGCCAGGTATGGGTTAGCAGCCGGGTCAACGCTTCTTACTTCTACACGAGTGCTTAAGCCGCGAGAAGCCGGGATACGAATTAACGGCGAACGGTTTCTAGCAGACCAAGCAACATAACAAGGTGCTTCGTAACCTGGTACTAGACGCTTATAAGAGTTAACAGTTGGGTTTGTTACCGCTGTAAAGCTTGGTGCGTGCTTTAAGATACCAGCGATGAATTGACGAGCAGTATCACTCATTTCTAAATCACCAGTTGGCTCGTAGAATGAATTAACGCCATCTTTAAATAATGAAAGATTCATGTGCATTCCGGATCCATTTACTCCGTATAATGGCTTTGGCATGAACGTTGCATGTAAACCATGTTTACGAGCAATTGTTTTTACTACTAATTTAAATGTTTGGATTTGGTCACAAGCTGTTAACGCATCCGCATATTTAAAATCGATTTCGTGTTGTCCTGGTGCTACTTCGTGGTGAGAAGCTTCAATTTCAAAGCCCATTTCTTCTAGTTCTAGTACGATATCACGTCGGCAGTTTTCTCCTAAATCTGTTGGAGCGAAATCGAAGTAGCCGCCTTGGTCGTTCAATTCTAGTGTTGGCTCACCTTTTTGGTCTAATTTAAATAAGAAGAATTCTGGTTCAGGTCCCAAGTTAAAATTAGTGAAACCTAACTCTTCCATTTCCTTTAATACTCTTCTTAAGTTGTTACGAGGATCTCCATCAAATGGGTTTCCTTCTGCAGTGTAGATATCACAGATTAAACGAGCAACTTTCCCTTTTTCAGCTGTCCACGGGAACACTACCCATGTATTTAAATCTGGATATAGATACATATCAGATTCTTCAATTCGTACGAAACCTTCGATAGAAGAACCGTCAAACATCATTTTATTATCAAGAGCTTTTTCTAACTGACTAACAGGAATCTCAACGTTTTTAATTGTTCCTAGAATGTCAGTGAATTGTAAACGAATAAATTTAACATTTTCCTCTGCTGCCAACCGCTTAATATCTTCTCTAGTAAACTTTGCCATCATTATTACCTCCAAAATTTAATTAATGGAAAAATCGTGACATATCCCCTTGCCTTAGTGACGAACGATTAAATCTACCAGCTTGCTGTAACTCTTGACGTAGTAGATTTCTTAACTGATCGTCTGTTAATTCCTGCTTGGCTTTTTCAGCCTGCTGCTGGATAACATTTGACTGTTGCTCTTTGACCAATAACAGCTGTTTAACACCAGCCATATTAATTCCTTGATCAATGAGATCCTTAATTTCTAATAGTCTATCAATATCAACTAAGCTAAAGAGTCTTCTATTCCCATCTGTTCTAGCTGGAGAAATCAATTCGTGCTCTTCATAGTAACGGATTTGCCTAGCAGTTAATTCTGTTAGCTGCATAACCGTTCCAATTGGGAATAGTGGCATTGAGCGGCGTATTTCTTTTCCACTCACTTAAATTTCTCCTCTCCTTCTGCTGATTTATAATGCTATTATATTTCGTGTTAGAAAAGATGTCAATCATATGTTAGATTTTCTAACATTGTTTTTTCATAAAAAACAAAGGACAACTTCTTTCGTTATCCTTTGTATTTCTTCTTAGTTTAATTCAATCAAATTTTTTTCAATTAAAGAATCGACAGCGATACAAACGGCCATCTTAACATGCGAATACGTTAATCCACCTTGTACATAAGCGACATACGGCGGTCTAATAGGACCATCAGCAGTCAGTTCTATACTCGCCCCTTGAATAAATGTTCCAGCTGCCATAATCACATCATCCTCGTAACCCGGCATATATGCTGGGTAAGCAGTAACATGAGAATTGATGGGTGAAGCAAATTGTATCGCCTGGCAAAAGGCAATCATTTTATCTTTATCATCAAATTGAACAGCTTGAATTAAGTCCGTTCGATTTGCATCCCATTTAGGTGATGAATTCATACCTAATTTCTCTAATAGTGCGGCAGTAAATACTGCTCCTTTTAATGCCTGCCCGACAACATGCGGTGCTAAAAAGAAACCTTGATACATCTCCTGCAGGCTGTAGAGCGATGCTCCAGCTTCAGCACCGATGCCAGGTGAGGTCATTCGATACGAACAGGCTTCAACATATTGTTTTTTACCCACAATATAACCGCCTGTTTTCGCAATTCCTCCACCCGGGTTCTTTATCAATGAGCCCGCCATTAAATCAGCACCAACATGACAGGGCTCTAGTTCTTCAACGAATTCCCCGTAACAGTTATCTACAAATACCACTACATCTTCCTTGATCTCTTTTACAAAGGAAATCATTTCGTTGATTTCCGCGACCGTAAAGGACGGGCGGGTTGCATATCCCTTTGAACGCTGGATTCCAATCATTTTCGTATTACCTTTGATTTTAGATGCAACTACATCCCAATCGATGGCTCCCTCTTCAGTTAGTGAAACACTATCATAAGAAATCCCAAACTCCTTTAAGGAACCGACACCATTTCCACGGATGCCAACAATTTCTTCAAGGGTATCGTACGGCTTACCAGTAATATAAAGAAGTTCATCTCCTGGACGCAGAATCCCAAATAGTGAAATTGAAATTGCATGTGTTCCTGAGATAATCTGGGGACGGACTAGGCCCGCCTCAGCACCAAAAACATCTGCATAAATAAGTTCCAATGTATCTCTTCCGATATCATCATACCCGTAACCTGTAGTAGGGATAAAGTGTGAATCACTAACACGATGCTTTTGGTAACTTCTCAAAACTCGAAATTGATTGGATTCAATTCTTTCATCGATTGCTTTATGTATTCCTGCAATTTGTTGTTCTACACTACCTACGATACGTTGAAGCTTTTCCCCATTTTTTAACTGTTGAAACATGCTGTTACTCCATTCTAGTTTTATATTTCTCTAATTGTCCGGAAATTTGGTGATCAGGAAGCGCAAACCCGCGACATTGATAAAGTTCTTTATCTTCATCAAAGACAAGTTCTCTAACAATCGTCTCATTTTTTAATTGCGCAAGCAGTTTCCCTTCGGTTGAAGGTACACTAACTTGATATTGATCCATCATTTCAATCGTGACTTTTTCAATCTTTCTTTTTAGTTCATTTCGGTCCTCTTTATCATAGGCACTTATGAAAATTAGAGGCGTGTTCGTTGTTGGTACAAAGTCAGGATGTTTAATATCCCTCTTATTATAGACAGTAATTTGTGGAATGTCTTTCACTTCTAAGTCTTCAAGCAGCTTATTGACTGTTTTTTCATGCTGGAAATAATCCGCATTAGCCATATCCACTACATGCAAAAGTAGGTCTGCTTCCTTCACCTCTTCAAGCGTCGAACGAAAAGCAGCAATCAACGCTGTTGGCAGATCTTGAATGAAACCAACGGTATCTGTAATTAAGGTCTGATATCCACTCGGTAAAACCAGCTTACGTGTCATTGGATCCAAGGTGGCAAATAATTGATTTTCTTCATACGAATCGGCTTCAGAAAGTCGGTTAAAAAGTGTGGATTTACCTGCATTCGTATAGCCAACAATCGCGATTTGGAACGTTTTGTTTTTCTTTCTTCTTTCACGGTAACGATCTCGGTGCTGCACAATAACGGAGAGCTGACTCTTAATATCATCGATTCTCCGGCGGATATGACGGCGGTCGGATTCCAGCTTGGTTTCTCCTGGTCCCCTTGTTCCAATACCCGCACCTAGTCTAGATAAAGCTGTCCCCTGCCCGGCAAGACGCGGCAATAGGTATTGAAGCTGAGCTAACTCCACCTGCAGTTTACCTTCTTTTGATCGTGCCCTTTGCGCAAATATATCTAATATAAGCTGCGTCCGATCAATAATTCGGGCATTTAATTCAGAAGCAAGATTTCGCTTTTGGCTTGGTGATAATTCATCGTTAAAAATGACCAAGTCAGCCTCTACTTCATCGACAAGTGCTTTTAGTTCTTCCACTTTCCCTTTACCTATATATAACGCAGGGTGTATACGCTCTCGTTTCTGAGAAACAGTCATTAGAACTTCACCTTTAGCGGTTTCTGTTAAGGAAGCAAGCTCCTCCATTGAGTATGCGAAACGACTATCGTCCAAGCTTTGCGTTTGGCAGCCAACTAAGATTGCTTTTTCCAAGCTAACTTCTTGTTCCATACCAACACCTCATTTTCGTAAATTTTCTTTTCTCATCATACCAAAAATAAGGGCAATACCCTAATTTCTAGCGGATTTTTTAATATTTATATTGATTATTTTTACCTTCGTGTTAAAATCATATTGTTTATTGAAAATTTTAAAGAATATAAGAATTTTACATCGAGGGGAAATCGAACAAAATGACATGGGATGTGTTAAGTATCATCGGAACCATTGCTTTTGCTGTGAGTGGAGCAATTATAGCAATGGAAGAAGAATATGATATTTTAGGGGTATATATTTTAGGCATTGTGACAGCTTTCGGTGGCGGAGCCATTCGAAATCTATTAATTGGTGTCCCCGTTTCCGCACTATGGGAACAAGGGTTATTTTTTCAAATTGCTTTATTATCAATTACAGCGGTGTACCTGTTTCCAAATAATCTGCTGCGTCATTGGCAGAAATGGGGTAACTTTTTCGATGCCATTGGCTTATCTGCTTTCGCCATTCAAGGTGCAATATACGCAGCCAATATGGATCATCCGATAAGTGCTGTTATCGTTGCCGCAGTCTTAACGGGAATTGGCGGAGGGATTATTCGTGATTTACTTGCAGGAAGGAAGCCAATTGTATTAAGAGCGGAAATATACGCAGTATGGGCGATTCTTGCAGGTCTCATCATAGGATTAAAAATCGCCTCAAGTCCAGGGGAGTTATACACTTTATTTGTACTGATAACAGCCTTAAGGGTCCTTTCCTATACATTTGATTGGAAACTGCCATCTAGAAGACTAGGTGCACATTAAAAATCGACGGACATTTTCCGCCGATTTTTTTTGTGCCTATGAATCTTCCTCAAAGATTAAATCATTACTTCTAAGTGTCATTAATTCATGCTTATCAAAGCTATTTTGCAGTAACAGCCGCATCGCCTGAGCGCGAATTGACTTTTCAATAATGTTTCGAACATATCGGCCATTTGAAAAGCTATTTGGACTGAGTACCGCTTTGACCCAAATTAAATGGTCCTTTAGCTTTTTTTCCGCCTCATGACTTAACGAATATTCTCGCTCATCGAGCATGCGACTGGCAATTTCCATCAATTGCTCAATCGTGTAATTCGGAAAGTCAATGACAAGTGGAAAGCGGGAATGGAGCCCAGGGTTTAGTGTTAAGAAATAATCCATCTCTCTAGAATATCCTGCTAAAATAAGAATAAATTCATGCTGTTTATCCTCCATATGCTTCACAAGTGTATCAATGGCCTCTTTTCCGAAATCCTTCTCCCCGCCGCGTCCTAATGAATAGGCCTCATCAATGAACAGGATTCCCCCCTGCGCTTTTTTCACTAAATCTCTTGTTTTCTGTGCGGTATGTCCAATATATTCCCCCACGAGGTCTGCACGTTCTGCCTCAATTAAATGTCCCTTAGACAAAACATTCATTTTTAAAAAGAGCTTACCAATCAATCGCGCAACCGTTGTTTTGCCTGTTCCCGGATTTCCTTTAAACATCATATGAAGAGCTTGTTTTCTAGCCTTCAGTCCCAGTTCTTCACGTTTCTTATTTACAAAAATCCAAGCGTAAATTTCCTTTATCATTCGTTTCATTTCTTCCATACCCACTAATGCCCCGAGCTCGTCTTCAATTTCCTTTAACGCCGAGTGTTCCGGGGGAATAACCTTTGGAACAACTTGAGGAACAGGCAGCTCTTTCGTCAAGGACTTTCTTTTTTGCGAGTTGAGGGATACTGTTATTTGTCCATTGCTTTTCATGCGAATCGGTTGATCCAAAGCCTTCACCTCTCATTCTGCAGAGCAACACTCCTTCATTTATGTGTATTCAGTCTTGATGGAAATCATTATAAAAATAAAAAAAGCCCATTAAATTAATGGGCTCGGATAGAAATATTAATTATTGTGCATCCAAGTCAAGCTGAACATTTCTTTGCGGCGCAAAGGTTGAAATGGCATGCTTGTAAACCAGTTGCTGCTTACCTTCCGATTCAAAAAGTACAGTAAAATTATCAAAGCCTTTAATTTGGCCTCGTAATTGGAATCCGTTTAATAAGAATACCGTTACATGGGTATTATCCTTACGGCACTGGTTTAAAAATTGGTCCTGAATGTTAATGGTGGTTTTCATTTGTATATCCTCCTCTTTTATCTCTACTAATATGTATTCGATTTTACTTGTAGCTTTCCTTCAACGTATTGTGTAATTTCGGTTATTTTTTTTGACAAAATTACGACATCTGTCATGTCAAACCATTTTACTTCCATTTTGTTGCGAAACCAGGTTAGCTGTCTTTTTGCATATCGTCTAGAATTTTGTTTTAAATTTTCAACAGCAAGATCTAAACTAACCTTCCCATCCAAATAATCATAGATTTCCTTATAGCCTATAGCCTGAATGGATTGACAATCTCTGAGCCCCTGCTTGTGTAAGTTGCTGACTTCATCAAGCAGACCTTCAGATATCATCATTTCGACACGCATATTAATCCGTTCATATAGCTTCTCTCTTTCCATAGTTAAACCGATTAGTGCAGTTTCATAAAGAAGATCAGGCTGCTGATTATTTTGATAGTCACTCATAATCTTACCAGTACAATGAAAAATTTCAAGTGCCCTAATCACCCTTCTGACATTATTCGGATGAATTTGGCTTGCACTCTCAGGATCTACCTTCGTTAACTCCTGATGGAGAGCAACATTACCAATTTCCTTTGCCCTCTCTTCAAGCTGCAGGCGAAACTCTTCATCCGCAGGAGCCTCAGAAAACTGATAATCATAGATGACGGCTTGAATATAGAGTCCAGTTCCGCCAACGATGATAGGAAGCTTACCTTTTGAGGTGATTTCTGATATTTTTCTTCGAACAAGCTGCTGGAATTCGGCAACAGAAAAACTCTCATCCGACTCTTTAATATCAATCAAATGGTGAGGGATTCCTTCCATTTCCTCATGTTTTATTTTCGCAGTTCCGATATCCATACCGCGGTAAATCTGCATGGAATCGCCGCTGATAATCTCGCCATTATACCGTTTAGCCAGTTCAATGCTTAACTTTGTTTTACCAACTGCTGTCGGACCAATAATGACTAATAATTTCTGTTTTGAATCCAAAATTTTCACACTGCCCTTTTCATAATTTCCGTAATGTCACACTTACATCCTAACACAAACTTTAAAAGCAGTTGAACATCAAATTAGTATAATCAAAAATTATCCTTTCTATGCATATTGTTACAGTGGATTTTATTTATTCCATTTTCGTCTCAATAAATATATTTCTTTTACATCTTTACATTCCTATAACGATTCATTTACAAACTGAGTTTTACCCCCAACTTCATGGTAGTCTTAATCGTAGCTTATTTTGTAGAAAGATGGCTAGTCAGAACGACAAGTTGTCGAAAAATAGGAAATTAGGTGAATTGGAATGTTATCAAACTTTGAAATTGGAATCGATTTAGGAACAGCTAATATATTAGTTTATAGTAAAAATAAAGGAATCGCTGTAAATGAACCCTCGGTGGTTGCGATTGATACAGAAACGAAAAAAGTTGTTGCTTTTGGTACAGAAGCAAAAGAAATGATTGGAAAAACGCCAGAGAAAATTATTGCGATCCGCCCATTAAAAGAAGGCGTCATTGCCGATTATGACCTTACCACAGAGCTGCTGAAGCATATCATGCGTAAAGCTTCTAAATCCGTTGGCTTTGCCATTCGTAAGCCAAATGTTGTGATTTGTACACCTTCTGGCTCAACAAGTGTCGAAAGAAGAGCGATTCATGACGCTGTTAGAAATGCCGGCGCAAAAAAAATCCAGTTAATTGAAGAACCAGTAGCAGCTGCGATTGGTGCGGGTATGCCTGTGGATGAGCCGGTAGCCAATGTGGTTGTCGATATTGGCGGTGGTAATACAGAGGTAGCGATTATATCTTTCGGCGGTGTGGTATCCTGCCATTCGATTAAAATTGGCGGAGACCGTCTTGATGAAGAAATCATTCAACATGTCCGAAAAGAATATAACGTTTTGATCGGTGAGCGAACAGCAGAAAATGTTAAAATGGAAATCGGCTATGCATTGGTTGATCACGAAGAGCTTTTCATGGAAGTACGCGGCCGTGATCTTGTAACAGGGTTACCAAAAACGGTGACATTATCATCCTATGAAATTCGCAATGCTTTGAAAGAATCGTTATCTCATATATTAGAAGCGATTCGGGCTACACTTGAAGACTGCCCAGCTGAACTAAGCGGCGACATCGTCGATCGTGGTGTAATCCTTACTGGTGGTGGGGCATTGATGAAGGGAATGGAAGAATGGCTAAGTAAAGAGATCTTCGTTCCTGTTCAACTCGCTCCAGAGCCATTAGAATCCGTTGCAATCGGAACAGGAAAAGCCCTTAAATACATGCATAAATTGCCAGCTGCAGTAAAGTAAAGTATAAAGAGCAATGACAAGGTAATGTATAAATTAAACTGGCTCAGTTCACTTTAGAGCCAGTTTATTTACCTCATTTATTTATCCTCTAAAAATAAAGTGGTCGCATTTAATAATCATTCAATATTACCTGTTAACCTTATATCCCCTATAGTTTCGATATGAATTTTTTCTTCCTTGAGAGTTTCGATAACGTCTTTTAGTTCTTCATATTGGTTCTTGTATATTTCTACATCCTCAAGGAGCGTTGGATGTAAAGTAACTTCAATACGATCTTCCCTTATAGGAATACAAATCGTTTCAATATTTTTATTCGTTTCTCCTTCTGAATTTACTATCTCTTTCTCAATGATTAACTCCTCACGGCGAACAGGAACCAAAATTTGCTTCTCTTCAGTATAACTTTTCTTATAAACCTTAACGTTTGCTGTCTCTATCCACTTTTTGCTTATCTGCAACTCTTCCTTATGTAATTTGAGTGTTACTTTATCATTATAGTGGTCATTTCTTGGCTGCTCAGACACCTTAATCCTCCTCCAAGGAAAAGATTGAAAACACCTTTTCATTATGGAAGATGAAAAGGTGTTTTTATTTTTAGCTGTTATTTATATCTTCAAAACCTGTTGTATCGGAAACAAAATCAACACTTCCTGTTGTATTCACATTGGCCTCTTCACGTCTGAGAGTTTCCTGAACTTGCTGCGTTTCCTCAACTTGGCGTTTGGAAGCAGAGACTTCCTCAGTTGTTACTGTGTACTTGTTTACCTGAACCTGTTCCTGGCTGACAGGAATATGGATGGTCTCATCAGAATTTATGGATGCATTGCTACGTTCGTTCAATGGCGTCCTCTTTATAACAACTTCCTCGTGCATAACAGGAACTTCCACTGTTTTTTGTTCTTCTACAATCTCTTTTGAAAGGACAACTTCACCTGCATCGACTTTATTTTTTGTAATGTCTAACTCTTCCTTATGAAGCTCTAGGGAGCCGTTAGTTTGATTATCTTGAGTACTTGAGCTAGTATTGCTTCCCTGGGTACTCGAGCTAGTATTGTTTGCTTGCTTTCCTGAATTATTTTGGCTATCTTGATTATTTGTAATTTGTGAATTGTCATCACCAAACAAATCAAAAATGTTACCCATAAAAATTCCCCCTCATAAATTGATTAATGTAATGCCTTTATATAATCTACCCAAAAGGGTTTTTTATTCTTATGTATAAACTTCCAGCTGCAGTGAAATAGAAAAAGACCATGTTAGTTGGATATTGCAAAAGTAAATTAAGGCGCAGTAATAAGGAAATGGATAATAGAGGTTATTACAGCTAAAAATACTGATAATTAGATAATAAAACATTCGTATTTCTAAGCAACAATGGATTTAAATCAGGGGGTTTTACAATGAATGAAAAATGGAAAATGTATTTGTTGCTCATTATGCCATGGTTATCTGTAATAAAGCTCGGTAAATCTTCATTTAATCGGTATCTGCCTACTATTATTTTTAGTGACTTGATTATTACCTTAATAAGTGAGTTATCTCGTGCCTTTAAATGGTGGAAGGTTAAAAATCCCATTTTCCCGAATTTAGCAACAGATGTATCATTTGTATTTGGACCTTTTAGCGTTCTAAACTTTTGGATTTTTAAATTAACCTATAAAAAGATTCTGGGTCTATCTTTTGACTAATATCATTGCCGATTACTTATTTGCTTACCCATTAACCACCTTAGCAGAAAAACTACGCGTATATAAAATGGTAAGAATGAGCCGCAAGCAACTTTTCCTTCTAAGTTTGATAGTCGCAATTTTTAATTACTTGTATCAATTCTATATGGTTGAACCTCGAAGAAAAGGTAATTAAATTTGAACGTTCTTGATAAAAAATGACGATCAACTTCTTTACATTTGATCGTCATTTTTATTATATTTTTGAGCTTAACTTTCACTTTGGCGTTTTCTCATATTATTGAAATATAAGAAAATCGGCAGCGGAATGACGATAAAGCCTAAGCTTTTAATTAGTTGGTTTTTTGCATTTTCTCTTGCCCGGTTCTTTTCATCTTTTACCATTTGATCATATCTCTCTCGAATCTCATCATCGGATAACTTTTGACTTCCTTCTGTTGGAACTTTCCCGTCATGGTAAACCTGCTTGAAATCTTCAAAGTTTTGATAATAGCCTGGCGGGCTTACTAGGTCGGCCGCGGCCATAAAAATTGAAATCCCCCCGCCGATCACCATCATAAGTGTTGCAAACAAAACTAAATACGTATAAAGATGACGTATCACTGCCTCTCCCCCCATTTCTTTGTTTTTCACAGCATAAACGATTACAAAAATAATGATAACAATAGGTAAAAAAGTACTTAAGATGCCAAATACAATCATTCGGCCACCTCCTTTTATCTCCCTTATAGTGTAATTTTACACTATACAACAAACAATTATAAGTCTTATTCTGAATATTTTATAAAAAGAGAGTGCTTTCTTTTTAAAAAGAAAACACTCCAACCATATTTACATCACCCGTTTAAACATTTTCTCCATCTCATACGATGAATAATGAACAATAATCGGCCTGCCATGCGGACAGGTGAACGGGTCTGAAGCTTTTCGTAAGTCATCGAGTAACGCCTGGATTTCATCATTACGTAAATGACGATTCGCTTTTATGGAAGCTTTACAGCTCATCATAATCGCCGCTTCTTCGCGAAGCTTCTTAATATCAACCTTTTTCATTGAAAGAAGCTGCTCAATCATCTCTTCGATAAGCTGCTTTTCTTCTCCTTTTGGGAACCATTGTGGATGGGAACGCACGATATAGCTGTTCAAACCAAATTCCTCAAGGAAAACCCCGACTTTCTCCAATTCCATACGGTTTTCATTTATTTTTAGATATTCATCTGTAGAATAATCCAGCGTAATTGGAACAAGCAATTCCTGGAGCTCGGCATGAACTTGCCCCACCTTCTCACGGAAATACTCGTACTTGAGACGTTCCTGCGCCGCATGCTGGTCGATAATATATAAACCATTTTCATTTTGAGCAAAGATATACGTTCCGTGCATTTGCCCAATCGGATATAATCTTGGGATTCGACTTTCAGGTTGGTCGACTTCGATAATCGGTTCCATCTCTTGCTCTGGTTCGATCGAATCCAATTCTGAAGAGGCGTGTTCCCAATTATTACCGAAGGTTTCCTCTTCTTCCATATCTACTTCTTGCTTAGGAATCCATGGTTCCGCTTTTACCTCTAGAGTTGTTCCTTTTTCTTGAATTATGCTTGAAGCTACAGGCAGTTCCCATTTTATTTCTTTTCTCTCTGGTGTTGGATTGGTTCTTTCATCAAGAATTAAAGTAGTCTGCTCAGATTTAGGAACCTCGCGTTTTTCTTGGGTATACGCTGTTGGAATCAATATCTTTGATTTAAACGCATTTTTAATGATACCCGTAACCAATTCATTTAGTTCTGCTTCTTTACTGATACGAACCTCCATTTTAGATGGGTGTACATTGACATCCACCAACAATGGATCCATATCAATATTGAGGAGAACAATCGGAAATCTCCCTATTGGAAGTAACGTATGGTACCCTTCCTGAATCGCTTTTGCTAAGGCATAATTTTTAATAAAACGGCCATTAATCATCGTAGAAATATAGTTTCTAGACGCCCTCGTTACCTCAGGCATCGACGCATATCCACTTAACTTGTAATCAAGTGATTCCCCTGAGATTGGTACAAGCTGTTTGGCGATAGCCATTCCATAAATGGACGTAAGCACTTGGCGAACATCACCATTTCCGTTCGTTTGCAGCAGCTTTCGATCGTTATGAATTAAGCGGAATGCGACCTCCGGATGGGAAAGTGCAAGTCGGTTCACCACATCCGTAATATTCCCAAGCTCCGTATGAATGGTCTTCATATATTTCAATCGTGCTGGTGTGTTAAAAAACAAATCGGTGATGGTAATATCCGTTCCGCGTCTGCTCGAAGCTTTCTCATAGACTTCAACCTTGCCACCTTCAATCACCACTCGATTTCCTGCACCATCACCGGTTGAGGTTTTCATTTCAAGCCGTGAAACAGAAGCGATACTCGGCAAGGCTTCTCCACGGAACCCCAGCGTCCTGATACGGAATAAGTCATTTTCATTCTTGATTTTACTAGTTGCATGACGTTGGAAGGCAAGTAATACGTCTTCTTCTTCAATGCCATTCCCATTGTCCGTAATGCGGATTTTCGCCAGTCCCGCCTCTTCTACTTCAATTTCAATGACCGTACTGCCAGCGTCAATGGCATTCTCTACTAATTCTTTGACAACTGAAGCAGGACGCTCGACTACTTCACCTGCTGCAATCTTATTGGATAGTGCATCATCTAGCTGGATAATCTTACCCATACGTGTCACCCCCTAGCTTTTTAACTTTTTCTGAAGCTCGTACAATAAATTAATCGCCTGTAGCGGTGTTATATCTAGTAAATCAATTTCTTTCATATTATCAAGAACTTTCTTTTCTTTTGAAGAAAGCTCTTGTTTCTTCGGCTCTTTCGGTTCATCAAAGAATGACAGCTGTGCTGGCTGCTCCTCAGGTTTCTTAACTGCATTTTTAACAGCAACTGGTGGTACATCTGGTTTTTCAAGTGCTGATAAAATTTCATTGGCACGATGGATTAATTCCTTCGGAAGCTCCGCTAGTTGAGCAACGTGTATTCCATAACTCTTATCCGTCGGTCCTTCTTTTATTTTATGAAGAAAGACAAGCTTTCCATTGTGTTCAATTGCACTCACATGGATGTTCTTTAATTTCTCTAACTGATGATCTAAGGCGGTCAACTCATGGTAATGGGTTGAAAACAGTGTTTTCGCACCAATATGTTTGTGGATGTATTCAATGATCGCTTGTGCTAGTGCCATCCCATCATAAGTAGAAGTTCCTCGTCCAATTTCATCAAATAAAATTAAGCTGTTTTGTGTAGCATTGGTCAAGGCATTTCTCGCTTCAAGCATTTCGACCATGAACGTACTCTGGCCGGAGATCAAATCGTCTGCTGCTCCAATTCTCGTAAATACCTGGTCAAAAATAGGCAGCTCCGCTTCATCTGCCGGTACATAACAGCCAATCTGCGCTAAAATGGCCGTTAAGGCAATTTGACGCATGTACGTACTTTTACCACTCATATTTGGGCCCGTGATGAGAAGGACTTCCCGATCAGTGTCCATAAAGCAATCGTTCGCTACATACTCTTGTGCATTCAATACTTTTTCCACAACTGGATGTCTACCTTCTTTTATAACAACTTTACCTTCTGTTGAAAACTGCGGTTTTACATAGCGGCGGTTTTCACTAACTTCTGCAAAGCATTGGAGCACATCGAGTTCACTTACTGCCTTTGCAGCAGCCTGCAGGCGTGGAATATGTTCTTTGACAATCTCTCGGATTTCCGTAAACAGTTCATATTCAAGCTCCCCGCATTTTTCTTCCGCTTCTAAAATTAACGCTTCTTTTTCTTTCAAATCCGGGGTGATAAAGCGTTCTGCATTGGTTAAGGTTTGTTTGCGTTCATACTGTCCTTCTGTTAACAGATGAAGGTTTGCACGTGTAACTTCAATATAATAACCAAATACTCTGTTAAAACCTACCTTTAGAGATTTTATCCCCGTCTTTTCACGCTCTTCACGTTCAAGCTGAGCAATCCAGGTTTTCCCGTTTCGGCTGGCATAACGGTATTGATCCAACTGATCATTGTACTCATCACGAATGATATTCCCTTCCTTAAGTGAGAGAGGAGGATTATCGACAATTGCCAGTTCTAATAAATCTGTCACTTCTTCACAAGGATCAAGTGAATCTGCAATCTGTTTTACAACTTCATGCTCCATGCCATGAAGAATTTGTTTTAAAAAAGGAATCTGCATTAATGAACGCTTTAATTGAACGAGATCGCGAGCATTCACATTCCCAAATGCCACCCGTCCTGCAAGACGCTCCAAATCATAAACTTCGGTTAACTTTTCACGAAGTTCCTGGCGTTCGAAATACTTGTTCATCAATACTTCTACGATCGTTTGACGGTGCTCAATGTCTTCACGGGAAAGTAATGGACGATCGATCCACGTTTTCAGCATTCGGCCGCCCATTGCTGTCATCGTTTCATCTAACAGCCACAGTAAGGAGCCTTTCTTCCCTTTTGAGCGAATCGTTTCGGTCAATTCAAGATTTCGTTTCGAATAGTAATCTATTTTCATATATTGGTGAATTTGATAAGTAGTCACGGGCTGCAGGTGGTCAAGACTTCGCTTTTGAGAGCGGTACAAATAGTGAAATAATCTTGCAGCACTTTGTTTTAGCTTATCTTGATTGAGATTATCCAAGAGATTAGAAAAATTCATCTCTATTGAACTATCATCTTCGAATGAAATGGCTAGGACATCACGTTCGCGCATTTTCCGTTGCAATTCAGCGTCAAAATCACTTGCCACTACCACTTCTTTTGTACTTAAAACAGCAAGTTCATTTAATACATCATCAAAATTAGCTGACAGCTGAGTTACTTTGCTTTCACCTGTTGAAAGGTCAGTATAAGCAAAACCATAGGTTTGATCATCAAAATAAGAAATCGAGGCAATGTAGTTATTTTCTTTATCCGATAAAGACTTTCCTTCCATTACCGTACCAGGTGTAATGAGCTGAACAACTTCCCGTCTAACCATGCCCTTTGTTAATTTTGCGTCTTCCATTTGCTCACATATAGCCACTTTGTAGCCTTTTGAAATAAGTTGCTCAATATAGTTAGGGGCAGAATGATAGGGAACTCCGCACATCGGAATTCGGTCCTCACTGCCACCTTCGCGGCTTGTTAAGGTAATCTCTAATTCTTGCGATGCGCGAATCGCATCATCAAAGAACATTTCATAAAAATCGCCTAAGCGAAAAAATAAAAAGGCATCTTGATAATCTGCCTTAACGGTTAAGTATTGCTGTATCATCGGCGTATAACCAGCCATAATGACCCCCACATATTAATTATTTCGAGTATCTTCGACAAACTATTATATCATATATCAGGTAAACTTAGATTAGGTAGAAATTTCTTTTAACGATAATGTTCGTGGTTACTAGTGACTTGCATATAATTTATAGTACTAAATCGAAAAGGGTGATCCTCATGGGATGGTTTGGAGGCAGTTATAAGGAATTTGATTTTGAAATGTTTTCAATCAGCCATTTTGTGATTATAGCCCTACTTTTTCTTGGTTCTGTTTTAATTTATATCAATCGAGATACTCTTAGGGGAAAAAACTGGAGAAAGGCAGAGGTAGCGGCAGGGTTATCTCTACTATTAATAGAAGTAACGTACCATATTTGGATGACGGTCAACGGCACGTGGGATGTCAGTCATGCCATTCCATTAGAATTGTGCAGTATCAGCCTGGATTTATCCGTGCTGTTATTGTTAACGAGGAAAAAAATCATTTATGATATATTGTTATTTACAGCCTTATTGGGAGCTTCTCAAGCAATTTTTACACCATTATTAAATTTTGACTTTCCTCATTTTCGCTTTTTTCATTTTTTCTATACCCATTTAATGGACATTTGGGTTGTCTTTTATTTCACTTGGGTTGTAGGTTATCGACCAACCATTTGGTCGGTTGTAAAATTGTTCGTCTTTTTGAATGTTTTAATGCCTATTATTATGCTCATCAATAAAGCAGTGGAAGGTAACTATATGTTTTTGAGCCATAAACCAAAAAGTCCCAGTCTATTGGATCTTTTAGGTCCGTATCCTTGGTACATCTTATCTATGGAGTTTCTATTAATTTCCCTTAGTCTCATCGTTTGGTTAATTTTCCGAAAAAAAAGACTTGGTTAGTTTTGGGTATTTACTTATTGACCTTTTCAGATTAACTATTTATAATAAGTAACGTTCCCAATAAAAGTGTCCCGATAGCTCAGCAGGATAGAGCAACAGTTTCCTAAACTGTAGGTCGGAGGTTCGAATCCTCTTCGGGACGTCAAAAAGCCTTGATTTTTAAAGGCTTTTTAATTTTGCTCTTATTTAATATTTTAATCAATCTCAGTTTTCCATAAAAGATTCATTAATTATACGCCTATTGATTTCTTCGGATAATAATATTATGAAATCACTGCTTACATTGGAGTTTATTGCTTCGTTGTATATCTCTAGTAATTGTTTCATACTCAGTTTATGCATAAATTTTTTCACTCCACTTACCTTTAATACATTTTATTATAAAAAGAACGCTTTAAATGGGAATTTCCCTGCATCTGACACACAGCCAACCTATAAACGTTCAGCTGAGACTTTCTTACTTTTCACATGTTTACCCATCTTTGTTTAGATGTAGATTCTGTAAGCCCGCCTGTTTAACCAATTCCGGCCAACTTAATTTTAATCTTCGGCAAATGGTGGTACTATAAATTTTATTTTTCTTCTTAGAAAGATCGTAATCCCTTTGTCTAGTAGACCCAATTCGTACTAATTCATTTTTCAAATCTATAAGGATTTCTTCATTTGACTTCATCTTGTCACCTGCAATGATTCTAATCGACCTCTTCATTTATCTATTAAAAACACAAAAGAACTACTTAATACCTAAAACCTCTTCTGCCTTACGTAAAGCAACTTCAACAACCTGGTCCATATTATAATATTTGTATTCCCCTAGGCGTCCTCCGAAAATAACGTTACTTTCTTGTTCAGTCAGTGTTTTGTACTTTTTATACTGCGCACTGTTTTTGTCATCATTAATTGGGTAATACGGCTCATCGCCTAGTTTCCACTCCACGCTGTATTCACGTGTGACGATTGTTTTGGGCTGCGTGCCGAAATTAAAATGTTTATGTTCTATGATTCGTGTATAGGGTGTCTCGCGATCCGTATAATTGACCACAGCATTGCCTTGGAAGTTATTTGTATCCATAACCTCAGATTCAAACTGTAAACTTCTGTATTCCAATACACCAAACTGATAGTTGAAATATGCATCAACGGGACCAGTGTACACGACCCTATCTGCAAGACTATCCCAATAACTTTTGTCTTTTAAATAGTCACTATCCAGCTTCACTTCAATGCCTTCTATCATTCGTTCAACCATTGTGGTATAACCGTCTATTGGGATTCCCTGATAAGGATCGTTAAAATAATTATTGTCATACGTAAATCGAACCGGTAATCTGCGGATAATAAACGCCGGTATCTCTGTACATGGACGTCCCCATTGCTTTTCTGTATAACCGCGAATGAGTTTCTCATAGATATCGCTGCCCACGAGGTTAATAGCCTGATCTTCAAGATTTTGCGGGTTTTCAACATATCTTTCCCTACGCTGCTGCTCAATTTTCTCCTTTGCTTCATCTGGAGTGGTAACGCCCCATATTTTGTTAAACGTATTCATATTAAAAGGTAAATTATAGATTTCACCATGATAGTTGGCAATTGGACTATTGGTATATCGATTGAATTCAGCGAACTGGTTTACGAATTCCCATACCTCTTTATTGGTGGTGTGAAAAATATGTGCCCCATATTTATGTACTTGTATATCTTCGTTTGTTTCTGTATAAATATTTCCGGCAATGTGGCTCCGTTTATCAATAATCAGGCAGGTTTTTCCGGCTTTTTTTGCCATATGTGCAAAAACCGCACCATAAAGACCTGCCCCAACGATTAGAAAATCATATTTTCTGCTATTCATTGTGATCCAACTCCTAAAAATTTTTCTGTGGAACGGTTTCTTCCTGCTCCCACATAACTTAACCATCATAATTACAGAAAACAGCTTCAGGGCGATGCTGAAACTGTTTTCTATAATTCCTATTAGTTAAAGCCTACCACTTTTTGTGATATTTTATATGCACCTACGGAAATACTGCGTCCTGCTCGACCGGGTAGATTCATTAAATGACCCATCATGCCATATCTAATTTCATGATACAATTCATGATCTCTATCCTTAATATATTTCCATAACTCTTTTTTCTTTATCAAATTTTCCTTCGTGCCTGAACGAATTAGCAAGATTGCGGAAACCACCGTAACAATTTCAAGATGATGAAGCATATATTCACGAAGCTTTGGATGATAAATATCGTTCACATCAACTTGCTCAATCATGAGCTTGTTCACTTTAATCTGTTGGTCTATTCTTTTAATCATGACCCTTTCGTTAACCGATTGGTCTTCTCTGCCTATAAAATATCGATAAAAGTCCACGTTGAGATAGAAAATCTTTTTTACGTGCGCTAATGGTTGATATACATATAGATTGTCTACATAAAAGGTATGCTTGGGAAGTTCAAGTCCACATTCTCTCAAAATCTGTGTTCTATAAATCACAGAGTGCATTAATAGATACTGTCCTTTACGGAAACGCTTGATATCATCCCAAGTGAAAATTTCTCCTTCTAGAAGAACATTTTCATATTTCATCACTTTTTTATACTTTGCGCCTTCTTTTTCATAGACAAAATTACTTATGAACATATCCACTGACTGTTCTTCCGCAACAAATTTCTCTAAAGCATTTAAAATTTTGAGATACGCTCGTGTATCTACCCAATCATCACTATCTACAACTTTAAAATAAGTTCCTGTGGCATTTCGGATCCCTGCATTGACCGCTTCACCATGTCCGCCATTTTCCTGATGAATCGCTTTTATGATGGTTGGATACTTTCTAGCATACTCATTGGCAATTTCTGCTGTTTGATCAACCGAGCCATCATTTACGATCAGTATCTCAACACATTCTCCACCAGGTAAAAGGGACTCAATGCTATATCTCATATATTCCTGTGAATTATAACAAGGAACGACAATCGATAATAATTTCATAGTCTTCCCACCTTCCTGATTCCTGAAGTTTAGCTCTTGTTGTAAAAATATTTATAAGTTCTAGAAAAACACCAAGAACTAAAATGGTGCTATTTATGTTATAACTCTACTATAACTCCTTAGTTGCTTCTTCATTTGTCAGCCGTTACTTAACTAACAAATGAAGCAAGTAAGGAACTATTTTTGAGTCTCCTGTTTGAAAATGATTTTAAATATTGGGAAGAATACCCAGAAGGAAATCGCACTATTGATGACCATCGTAATCACATCCGCCGTTGTCTCACCGACTGAGCCCATTCCCCATGTATTCATGAATAAATTATAAATTGGGGCCTTGTAGAATCCTTGAGCCGCAGCTGCACCAATTGTGATCCCAATATACGCAACTAAGTACCAAAAAGCCGCATTCCAAATGTTGCTGTTTGATTTAAATGTGATGCTTCTTTGGGCGAAAAAGTTAATGATCTGAGCGATCGCAATGGTAATTTGAACAGCAAGGAAATAGGCAAGCCCACCTCCGCCTCCGGACGCAAGAGTACCCACAGCATAATCAAATACATAATAGTCACTGCCATCAAAATTTTGTCCAAATTGTAAAACTTGAAAACTCGTACTAACTAACGGGGTTTGAGCGAATATGCTCTTAAATACTGGCATTAATACAAGTTGTAATGTCGTGATCCCATTACTTAGCAAAAAGAACACTAAGAATTGAGCTGTATTAGGATGCTTATCCTTATATCTATTCCAGATACCTGCCATTCCAGCCCCTGTTTTATTTGTTTCTACCTTACCGTTACTCATCCTAGTTTACATCTCCTTTGCTGCCTGTACCATGGTTGTTTTTGACTTTTCTCCCTCCATCTTTTTCCTTCTTTCCTTTAGTACGTGTCGCAAACCTTTCAAAAACTGACCATTTACCATCATCAAGATGCCATCCAACATCGGCATATTGATTACACCGCCTGTCATTCTTGAAACACCACGGAACGGCATATGATAGATGGACATCATTATAAGGTTGGCAGTACTTCTCTTTCCGATTTTTCTAAGGAACCAATGAGAGAAATGGATTAGTTTAAATGCAAATCTAGCAGCTCCACCCTTTGCATACTGACACTGGGCAATCGTATCATTGTAGCCCAGCGGTTTTGTTCGATCCCATTTTGATTCTGGCACCTTGCTTCCAAGCAAGTTTTCAAATTCTTCTAAACTGACATTGTTTGCTTTCCCAGAGTAATAAGATGGCAGTTTCGCTTTAACGTATGGAAGTGGTGCTTCTGTACCTTCCATAGCAATCACATCTACCAATCTGATATCTGTACTTGAAGAACCAATCAAGATTTCATAATCAGCAGATTCAATTTCCCAACTATTTGTTTTCACATTAAAGTAACGGAATGTTTTATTATCAAAAGGGATGGAGACTGTTTTTGAAGCACCTGGATTTAAGAATACTTTCGTAAATCCTTTTAACTCCTTTTTTGGTCTAAAAATATTTGTAGACTTACAGCCAACGTATAGCTGTGCAATTTCACTCCCAGCCATTCCGCCCGTATTGGTCAATTTAAATGTGACAGCATCCTTGGCAACTTGGATATCGGAGTATTCAAATTTTGTATAACTGAGTCCATACCCAAACGGGAATAAAACATCTACATTTGCTGTATCGTAATAACGGTAGCCAATGTAAGGTCCTTCACGGTATTCGACACTAACCTCTTTCCCTGGGAATTGATAGTAAGAAGGTGTATCCTCGTAGCGAATTGGATACGATTCTGCTAGTTTTCCTGATGGATTCACATCACCTGATAATACCCGTAGGATCGCTTTTGCCCCGGCTTGCCCACTTAAATATCCATGCACTAGCCCTTTTACCTTATTAATCCATGGCATTTCAACTGCTGCCCCAGCAGATAGAATGGCCACAATATTTTTATTAACTTGGTATAAAGCGTTCAGTAACTCAATTTGGTTTTCCGAAATCTGCATCGTTTGTCTGTCCAATCCCTCAGCTTCCGTTACTTCATCCAATCCTATATAGATAAGAACAACATCTGCTCTTTTTGCAAGTGCACATGCAACATCTATACTTTTCTGACTTTTCTTCCCATAGCGGTCAAATCCTGCTTCAAATCCAATGGTCTCAAATCCGCATTCCTTGACACACTCTAACGTACTATCTAATTTCGTAGGATTTACAATCGATGAACCTGCGCCCTGATAGCGTGCTTCTTTTGCAAATTCTCCGACAATCGCGACTTTTTTTCCTTTTTGAATGGGCAATATTTTATCTTCGTTCTTCAATAGAACGATGGACTCTTCTGCAACCG
Source organism: Neobacillus canaveralius (assembly GCF_047237705.1). Classification (NCBI taxonomy): domain Bacteria; kingdom Bacillati; phylum Bacillota; class Bacilli; order Caryophanales; family Bacillaceae; genus Neobacillus; species Neobacillus canaveralius. Next base: position 4,211,134 of record NZ_JBDFLL010000001.1, read on the forward strand.
TTTGTGCCATTCGATGATGTTTTTCTTTATCAATCTCTTTATGTGGTTCCAGCAAAGCTTCCTCTGTTGTAAAAATGAGGTCAAGCAACCGATCAACATTTTCATCTAGTACTTCTTCTTTTATCTTTCCCGTTTTAATCGCTTGAATGATCTCCTCATTTGTTTCACCTGCCGTTGTCGGCATCTCTAGCTCATTGCCAGCAATTAATCCGGCTACCCGATCATTGCTTCCGCCCCAATCTGTCACGACAACACCCTCGTACTTCCATTCATTCCGGAGGATTTCTCTCATTAGATGAGTATTTTCATTGGTATAGGCGCCGTTCAGCATATTATAAGCAGACATAACTGTTTTGGTCTTACCTTCGTCTATTGCAATTTCAAATGCAGTTAAATAGATTTCTCTAAGCGTTCGTTCATCGACAATTGTATCAATCGCCATTCTGCGCTCTTCCTGATTATTAACAGCAAAGTGCTTCACACAGGCAGAAATTCCATGTGATTGAATTCCTCTAATCATCCCTGCAGCCAGTTTGCCTGCTAGGTATGGATCTTCACTAAAATACTCAAAGTTTCTTCCAGCTAAAGGATTTCTCTTCATATTAATCCCTGGCCCTAAAAGAACGTTCACCCCTTGTGCAACAGCCTCTTCACCTAGGTACTCACCCATTTTTTCTCCAAGCTCTACATTCCAGCTATTCGCTACTGTCGCTGCTGTAGGAAAACAGGTTGCAGGGATACTTGCATTCAGTCCGAGATGATCTGCAGCTGCGGCTTGTTTTCTGATTCCATGAGGACCATCAGCTAGAAACATACTGTTTATTCCTAGCCGTTTTATATCCTGGGTTTGCCAGAAATCTTTTCCTGACATTAAGGATGCTTTCTCCTCAAGAGTCATTTTTGCGATTAATTCTTTATATTTCATTTTAAAAACCTCATTTATACATTCGGCGGTCCCTGGAAAAAGAACCGCCGAATTTTATTTTCTATCCATGTTGATTTTCACACGATGAGACTCAACTACTTCATTACTTGTTTTGCATTTTCCAAGAACGAGAAACTGCATAAAGTGTATTCTTACTCGCTCTTTGTAGGTTTTTAATTGTGTTAATTTGAGTAGATGGATCTTTAGCTGCTTCCAGCCATATTTTGCTGTTGTTTGCTCCACCCTTCCAAATTGCCATAACGTCTAGAGAAACATCTCCACCTTCATAAAGCATTTGCATAGGATTCATATGTTCATACATGTGAGCATCAGTTAGTACTAAACCTTTAAAGCCCCATTCATTTCTTAGAACTTGATTCAGCAGACCTTCATGGCCGCCTGCCCAATGTAAACCAATGTAGTTAAACGAAGACATCACACCAAGACTTCCGCCTTCTTTAACAGCAATTTCAAATGGCTTTAAATAGATTTCTCGAATTGCCTGTTCATTGGACCAAGTAAAGAGTGTCGAGCGAACACCAGTTTCACGTTCATTTAAAGCAAAGTGTTTGATATAAGTGATTACACCCTTTTCATTTGCTCCCTTTACCACTTGAGCGGCAATCTTACCTGAAAGAACACCATCTTCACTATAGTATTCAAAGTTTCTTCCGTTAAATGGTGTACGATGAATATTCATTGCAGGAGAATACCAGCCGTTATATCCAAATGCTTGTGCTTCTGTTCCGACACTTATTCCCATGAGATAACCTGCATCAGAATTCCACGTAGAAGCAGTAACACTTGGTGCTGGATAAGTAACACCAACACCCTCTACTCCCATAATAGGGCCGGAATAGGTATTGGAAGCAATGGCCATCGAACCATCAGGCTGTAATGTTTTTGGAACTCCAAGTCTTTCAATTTCAAGTAGTTGGTAAGCACCAGTACCACTGATGTTAGACATTTCTTCAAGTGTTAATTGCGAAACAAATTCGTCCCATTTTGGATCATTGTAATCCACGTCTACCATATCAGAAAGCTTTATCGTTTTATCTAATTCTTGTCCATACTTTGGTAAATCACCAGAAGTAAGTCCCAATTCTTTGTCAGTAGGTACTTGGTACTTTATTGCATCAAGAATTTCCTGTGAAGCAACGAAATCTGAATCCTGAGGTCCAGTAAAGGCACGACTATCTTGATTCCATTCTCTCGTTAAATAATCATCAATATGAAGAGCATCTTCAAACTGGTTAGTTGCGACTTGAGAATCTGTGGATCTACCGCCGTTTTCAGAGTTATAAACGATATTGCTGTCTAAAGAGTATTTTTCTGAGTCAAGTTTTGTATGAGCATCTTCCATTAGCATGATTTCATATTCACCGGCCTCAAGTACATACGCCTTGTTTTCTTTATAATCGTACGATGCCATGTCCTCTAGGTTAAATTTAAGAGGATATATTTCTGTCTCACCTGGCTTAATTTCGTTTGTCTTTTTGAATTCTACAAGGTTCACTGTTGATTTTTCAATTGCACCCGTATACGGAGGATTATAATAAATTTGAATCGAATCCTTACCAGGTACATCTCCTGTATTCTTGACCGCTACACGGACAGTCACCTTATTATCGTCTACCTTCATATCTACAATTTCCTTTTCGAATGAAGTGTAACTTAGACCATGACCGAATGGAAATACAACTTCTTCATCATAATTGTAATTCTCATCTGTCATATGACGTGTTTCATAATATTTATAACCTACATAAATTCCTTCATGTAACTGAGTAAAGAACCCTATATCCTCAGTTTTCTGTGTTAGAGGATTTTTTGCTTGAGGTGCATTTGTGTAATGATTCTTGCCTTCTGCCCAGTCCCCATTTTCTTCAAGTTTCATATAGTTATTTGCTGCAGGCATACTCATTACATTCGAAACCCATGTATCTACTAAATGTCCCGAAGGATTTACCTTCCCGTTTAAAATTCTTGCTAAAGATTTTGTACCGGATTCTCCAGGGAATCCAATCCATACAACACTTTTAATCGAAGGGTATTCGTCTAAAAAGTCTAGTTCCAAAGCATTAGTTGAGTTAATGATTAAAACAACATTCTTAAAGTTTGAACTTACAACGTCAACCATATCTTTTTCTTCTGCTGAAAGCCCGAGGTCATTAGGTCCTAATTCTGTCATTTCCCCGCCGCCACGACCAATTACAACCATCGCTGTATCCGAGAACTCTTTTGCGTGTTCGATAACAGTTTTTCCATCGTTATATAAATTAGTATCTTCATACGCTTTCTTAGGTACTTCAGGGAGTATAAGGTTTTCAGCGGTTCCTAAAATTTCAGAATCACTTTTGTTTTCAGGTGCAGACGTTTTATCAATGGAAATGCTGCCCTTTTTATAAAAATTATAATGAAGGTATAATAAATCTTGGTTTAACTCAAAATTCCCATCAGGGCCTTGAAGGGCATCTTCAAGTTTTACTGCATTTGCCACATTGGTTGCTGTTGAACCGCCTGAGTTAAATAATGTAACGACAGATCTTGTCCCAAAAACATTAATCTTTGCTTTTTCTTCTTTAGAAGTTGCAATTGGCAGGAAGCTGTCGTTGTTTTGCATTAATACAAAACCTTCATCTGTAATCTTCTCAATTGACTCTACAGCTGTGGAGTACGAAAGTTTTTGTTCTTGTGTATCTGGCTTGAATTTAGCCAGCAGCCAGTAACCTGATGAAGTGATAACAAATCCATAAACTAGCACTCCAGCAAGTAAAACCACAAAGGTACTTAAAGAGATGAGTATATTCCTTTTCTTCTTGCTCATCTTGGTCTTTTCAGTTTGTTGCATTACATTGTTCCCCTCTCTAAATCTTGTTTTTTCATCAAGAAAACGGATATCGTTGTCTACGCTTACATAAACCATTTAACTCCTCTAAACCGCTTTACAACGAAATATTAACACATTTATTTCTTTCTTTTAGAGCCCTTTCCTAAACTGTAGGAATTTTTGCATGAACTGCACATATATTGCACATTATCAATAAAAAAAGGCTTGGTTATGTATTTTGCACATAATCCAAGCCTTACTATTTTCGTCATCTACCACACACTAGACCGGTTTGGGAATTAGGATCTTTAGTTCAAACCAGTTATCCTTCTGATCCAAATTAACCACCCCGCCATACTTCTGAACAGCATATCGGATACTCTTTAACCCATAACCATGATAATGCGGATTTTCTTTTGTTGTTGCCGGTAGGTCCCCGTCAAGCTTAAGCTCTCCCTCAAAGTAATTTTCAAATCGGATCATGATGAAACCTTTTTGAGAAAATACGGAAACATGAATTAATCTTTTTTCTTCCTCTTGAATCTTTTGCTCATATTCAATCGCATTATCTAGAGCATTACCAAAAATTGTACAAATGTCGATAACATCAATCCCATTGAGCAAAGTTCCATCTGCTACACAGGTTAACGTAATGCCTTTTTTTAAACAATACATGTTCTTGCTTGTCAGTAATGTATCCAACACATGGTTTCCCGTCTTATGCTGGGCTTCGTAAGTTTTAATTTCATTTTCCATCTCTGTTAGAAACTCGTTTCTCTTTTTTGAGTCCTCTTCTGCTCTTAAAGCGATAATTTGATTCTTTAAATCGTGGTACTTAAAGTTAATTATTTCAATACTTTCTTTAGATTGTTGATATTGCGAATATTGATTTTGAAGGATATTTTCCACAGCCTTAAGTTCATGTCTTACCCTCAATTCTTTTAATTGAATATGATAGGCATATAACATTGTAAACCCGCCTAAATCCACCAAGGTCCGAATATTGAAGATATCTTGAGCATATTTCCCGCTAAAAGGCGTTCTTGCCGTCACAAAACTTAAATTGCTGATACCAAAAACGGCTGCTCCTATCACAACCGTTGACCATAATTCACGAGGTCGAATATTTAATTTCCCGCCATCCGGTATTTGGCGTTTTTCTAATAACCAAATCAATAAAAACGAAACCCCGTAAACGACAATGAGAATCAACACTGCCCATAACCAATGACTGTTAATCCCATTCAAAAAAAAGAAATGCACCTGCCATTCCAATGAAGCGACTAACTCAGCTGCAACAAATGCCCTTGCACTAAAATATCCAGCCTCTAAAGCAGTAATGTCGCAGCTCCTATAGATAAACAAAAACATCATTCCAATTGCCACAACCATACTTGGAATCCAAAAAACTATAGGTAAATCTTTAGTCAACACCAAAAACACAGCTTGTCCTATCAGAATAACTGCTGAAAAAGCTGAAAGCCTCCATCCAGTTAGCAGCTTTTTTAATACTGAGATGTAAATGAGGCAAGCCATCCACTCAGCCAATGCTGTATAAAGCCTAGGGATATCTGGAAGGGCTTCACTCATTTAATCACCTCACCCCAATAATCAGCTAAAGCTTCCATGAACCCTTTCCTTTTCGTACGGCTCACAAGAAGTTCTTCCCCCTTAACTACCGCACAGCTCTCTTTCATTCCTTCAACATGTTCCAAATTTATCAAATAACCTTTATGCACACGAAAAAAATGAAAACTTGATAATTCTTTCTCCAATTCCTTCATGGTTCCTGCTGCAAGTACCTCTCCTTCTTTTGTGAAGAAAATGAGTTTATGTCCCTGACTTTCCACATAGTAGATATCAGATATTTGCAGGCGTTTAACCCCGCCTTTTACATTTATAGTAAGAAAATAGGTTTCTCTCTTCTTCATTCGATCAACTGCCCGATTCAAACGCTCTGAAAACTGAAAATAAGAGATCGGCTTTAATACATAGTCCAATGCATCGACAGCATATCCCTTAATCGCATACTGTGCAGCATTCGTTATAAAAATTATCACTACTTCGGAATCCGATTTTCTAATTTCTTCAGCTGCAGACATTCCGTCCATAAAGCACATTTGAACGTCCATTAGTATGATATCGAACTGCGCTTTATAATTTTCAACGATTTCATCACCATCCGAATATGTCTTAATTTCAAAAGTTTCCCCTCTATCTTTTTCAAACCTTCGAAGAAATTCTATCAACTGTTCTTGATAATTAATTTCGTCCTCGACTATTGCTATACGTATCATGATGTACCTCCCTAAGTGGCAAACACTATCAAATCAACCACGCATGTTCATATATTTGACCTATTAGGTTTATCTCGGGTTAATTAATGAGTTATGAAAGTTTAAATAATTTTAAACAAATATAACATAGTTTCAATGATCAAATCGATAAGTTTCCTATCTATAATTGTTATTTAATCGCTTATTGATTTCTTCCGATAACAATATGATGAAATCATTACATACATCGGACTTAATTGCTTTCTTATATATATCTAACAATTCTTCAGTACTGAGTTTATTCATCTATGTTTCACTCCATTTATCTGCAATAGTTTATCAAATAATAAAAAAATTGCTACTTTCATTTTCCTCTGATGTATTATTTATTATAGATACTAGCACAATCGGAATATTGTAATATCGTCAGAAAAATTGTATTTTTTATTCTTTTAAATAGAAATAAGCTGACTCTTTAATGAAACAAGTCAGCTTACGTAAATTATTCAGTTTACTAATGTGAAGTAAGACAATATATCTATATGAAATCCGTAGGAAGATATTATCGGCCGATAAGGATTCCAGTCAGGTTCTCATAATATTTGGCAATAGCGGAATGATCATTATGACCATGGCCGCTGTGGTGCAAGTATTGCAATATCTCCTGTACTCCTGCGGTCATAGGTACAACTGCTCCCACAGCATGGGCGCAATCCAAGGCATTGTTCAAGTCTTTGATATGCAGGTCAATTTTAAAACCTGGTTCGTCATTGCCGGCAATCATCATTGGTGCCTTGGCATTCATTACTGTGGAGCCAGCCAATCCTCCTTTGATGGCTTCAAACACCAACTGTGGGTCAACCCCTGCTTTCTGAGCCATTGTTAGTGCCTCAGCAAGCGCCTGGATATTACATGCTACAATAATCTGATTCGCTAATTTAGTCGTATTCCCAGCACCGATCTCACCGCAGCGAACTACGGATGTGCCCATTGTCTCTAATAAGCCTTTACATTTATCAAATATTCCCTGTTTACCTCCCACCATAATACTCAATGTACCGTCGATGGCTTTTGGTTCTCCCCCAGAAACAGGTGCATCCAGCATCTCTACGCCTTTTTTGGAGAGTTCAGCTGCAATCTCCTTGCTAGCCACAGGATTTATTGAACTCATATCAATATAGACCTGTCCAGCTTTCATATAATTGGCAACGCCGTTTTCTCCAAGCATAACTGCTTTTACATGAGGTGAGTTTGGAAGCATTGTAATAACGATGTCACAGGAAGAACCAATGTCTGCATTAGTACCTGCTTTGGCGCCAAATTCTATTAATTCCTCCACTGAGGCTTCACTCAAATCACTTACCATTAAATCCGTATATCCACCTCGAAGGATATTCTTCGCCATAGGTTTACCCATAATCCCTAAACCAATCAACCCAATTTTCATTTTTATTCCCTCCATCATACATAAAATTTTATCCTGTTTCATTTTGGAATCATGTCCGAAAATGGAAGTCATACACAAGGATTGCATATGTTTATTCTATAAAGAACTTAACAGTTATCCACTAATCTCTTTACTGGTATTTGAACCTAATTTCAGAGTTGGACCTTGCCTGTAATCTTGGTTATTACGTTGCACCTCTTCCATCATCTCTTTGTCTAACGGATACCACTTCAGCGCAATAAGGGAGATAATATATCCAATAATCGGTAACCCCATCCACAAGAACATCCCTACCCAAAAGACTGCTGGAGTAGAAGGATCTCCAGGCTGTGGCTGTACTTTGACATAACCAATTGCCGCGATGGTGACGGCAACGATGGTTGTTGCAAAAGATGAGATCGCTTTATCTAAAAATGCATAGACTGCAGCTACTGTTCCAGGCATATAGTTTCCGGTCTTGTAAAACTCATAGTCGGTAATATCCGGTTTCAAAGCTTGTGTACACGCGGCAGTTGCTATCATAGTTGCATGGAAAGCAACATATAGGATGACGAATATAACTGTTGGAACAGTTGCAACACTAATTTGTTTCGGATCGATAGTCATCATGAAAATAATCATAGCAACAGCAGTAAACATAGAGATGATTGTCCATTTAATCAGGGACTTTTTTGTACCGTTTTTACCAGCCATATGGGTCACGTAGAATAGAACCAACAAAGTCGGTATCACGTCCATCAATTTGAACATACCGTAAAATTCATAGTGTCCAATGATAATACCAAAAATGATAGTGGAAATAACAGCCTGTCCAGCAGCCTGCTGTGCAAGTTTATCACTGGATCCGGAAATAATTAAAACCTGCAGCGCCCGGTTATTTCTAAGTAACGACCACGCATCTTTATAATTGATACGTTTGCCACTGGCTTTTTTGGGGAAATTTTCCGGTTTATCTTTTTCACTGATTGCAAGAAAAGCTATAATTTGTAAAACAAGAGATACTACTACAAAAGTAATACAAAGTTCCTGCAGGAGCTCAGTAGTAATCCCCCCATATTTTGGAAACAGAATTGTTGAGTTATAAAAGCTTAAAAGAGAAGCAAGTATTGTTGTATATGTCAGTGACCATCGGTAAATCTTTGGACGCTGCTCGGGATCGTTTGTTAAAACTGTATTACCTGTATTGGTTGCAATGCCACTCAGCGTAGAACCAATATAATAAATCAAAGTCATAATGGTATAAAATACGAGTCCCTGACCGATTCCCCATACAAACAAAGTTAATACTGATAGAATTTGGATGATAAAACCTGTCAACATTATAATTCGGATTTTCCCGAATTTTGTATCCATACGATCAGTGATTACTGCTATTAATGGATCAGTAACACCATCAAAGATTCTGGAATAGGAGGCAATTAAACCTGCCGTTGCAACTGCAAGACCGTACCCTCCCACTGCAATATAGCTGCTAAACATCACCAATATGCCCATAAGACTGTTAATACTTGTGTTTCCAGGCCACAGCAAAATCTGCCAGGTTTTTGCACGATTGTATTGAATCGTAGAATTCTCCCCCATGACAATTCCCCCTAAATTTTTCATAAAAATGGTTTCTGTTGGACATTGCTGCATTATTTTACTAATGATAATAACTACTATTAAAAACACTGGGCATTGGGATACGAACAAAAAAATTTCTACCTTGACATTCGTTTTCTCTTTACAAGCATTTATGAGAGAACGATAGCTTCATATTCATTCAGCACATCCAAATTGATGGTTAAATATCCATCTCTATATCGATATTCAACGTGCCCGCCTCGTAATGTTTCAATTAAAGCGCTTTCCTTTTGGACTTTTAGACATAGAGTAATATTTTGAATAGGTACCGGGCTAAAATAGCTATTCGCAAAACATCCTGAATTATTGACAAGCTGAATAATTTGTTTTTTCTCATTTCTACAAATATTGACTTCTACCATAGGAGTAAGTCCCGGAGCTAGCTCCTCTATTCCACATAAAGAAAACAATATATCCTGCATCATGTTCAGCGTATTCTGGTAGCCCTCCTGACGATAGAAGGAACCGATCTGCCAAGGAATGTAGACCCCACGTCCCTTGTGATACTTCGATACTAGAATTCCCGGCTCTTGCGTAACCTCATTAAAATAACAACGCTCTGGTGGCCCAAAGGGATGTTCTGGTATCAACTGTAAATATTTCTGTACGGTATCTTTCGGTTGAACACTTACCAAATTTGGTCCAGGTGCAATAAATGGCGTTTGCTTGCAGCGTGGGAACAGCTCTTTTTCTGCCTCCGGGATTTCAAATATCGAAGACATTAGTCCATTTTGGATCTCTTTGACCTTTTCAATACCAAGACAATTTAACGCCATACCGCTGCGCACTCTAAATTGGTCATCATATAGACCCGTTTCTCCTGTAGCAATGACCGTCCCGCCATTTGCAGCAAAATTATCAAGTATCTGAGCCTGCTGGTCCGAGAGGAACTTCATATCCCCGAGTACTACAATCTCTTTACCATTAAGCTGATCCAGGTCTGTCAACTCCATAAGCCGCAGCTCATCAAAGGGGATATGACTTTCTGTAAGTGCCCGGATCCATCCATATACTTCAGGATCGTTCTGCCACATTGCCTTTCTCATGACAACAACCTTCGCCATCGATTCAAGACTGCTAAAAAGCTTTTCATGTTCTTTGTGGAACTGAAATACCTTTTTGGTAGCTTCATAGCTTGAAGTGTCTGGATGGTTATCAAGTCTGCCCATGATATACAAACTAAGACTGCCAGCATTTGCCAAGTTTTGCCACTGGCGAAGTTCCATTAATGCGGGCGATACGGAAACATGCCGGTACCGGAAACCCATAAAATCAACACTGGCATTATCGGTAGGACGGGTACGTGACGGACCGCTAATCAACCTAGAATTTGACGAAGCGCTATACTGCCATTGGGGTCTTCCTATATCAGTATTGGACTCACATCGGATATAATCCAATCCGTTGACAGCGATTTCAGGACTAATCCCCTTCAACAAATGGTGCAGACGCTCTTTATGCTCTTTCTCACAATTCGTTTTGAATAGCATATATTTTTTATACACAGGGTCTTGCGGATCGTCCTTTTCTGGAAGTTCTAGGCCGTATTGCTCTTTAAACTTGCGCTGGCAGTTCTCACAATGGCAAGGTCCATGATAGGTACGGCTATAATCCACTACAAGAAATCCACTCATATTGCAGAACACCCCGTCAAAGGGATGTGTGGTGAGCACTTCTTTTAGAATATCGAACATATATTTCTGCTGATAATCACCGTTGGGGCAGGTGTGTACATCTCCGTTGTAGTTGACGATTTTTCCCTCTCTCGTTCGATAAGCCCAATCTGGATGCTGTTCATAGACTGAGTAACGAATTTTGGAGAAATCCGTTCTAGCGATTACCCGGATTCCCTCCTTATGACACTCTTCTATAATCTTGTTAAGGTTATCACCATTCAGATATTCACTTCTTGGATGAAATGGCAGCTCCGAATCATAGCTGGCGATGATTCCGGCAGCATTAAGCAATACCACAGTCGCACCGAATTCTTTCAGCTCCTTCGCATAACTGACAGCGTTAATATCTTCCATATCAGTCTCTCTAAAATTTGTCTGGATCATCCTCCAAGGATATCCATTCCACCAATGTTTCATCTTCATCCTCCTAATCATTTTTCAAGTTATAGTGGGTATCAGCCCTTGACTTTGTCCTTTGTGTAAATACTCCTTTGTGAGAGACGGTTGACGAAACCGCAGCCTTTACGGTAAGCTTCGATATTTTGAAAAACGTATTCCAATGCGCGCTCTTCCCTGTCTGGCAGACGCGGCGTAATATGTGGAGTAATAATAACATTCTCCAAATCCCAAAGAGGACTTTCCTTAGGGAGAGGCTCCACTTCAAAGGTATCGAGGCCGGCACCGGCAATTCTTCCACTCTGGAGAGCCTCAATCATCACTGGTTCATCGATAAGCTCCCCTCGGCCCATGTTAATTACAAATGCTGACGGCTTCATCCAATCAAACTTTTGCTTACCAAGAATGTGCCAAGTATCATCGTTAAGTTCCGCGCACAATACCACATAATCAGCGGCTTCAAAAAGTGACTGAAGGCTGTCCTGCCGTTCAGAGGAATAAACCACGTCTACATTTTCAGGCACTTCAGTAGAGCGTCTCCATCCAAGTACCTTCATGTCAAACATTTTTGCTAGTCTTGCCACCTCTAATCCTGTCTTTCCCAGACCAAGAACCCCGATTGTTTTACCATACATACCGGTTTTGTAGGAGTACTCTCGGGTTGCAGCCCACCGGTGCTCTTGCTTAGCTTTCATGAGCAGCGGAAGCTCGTAGGTCAATGTAAGCATGAACATCAAAGCATGTTCCGCAAGAGCAGGGGCAGAACGCCCTGATGAACTTGTAAGAATAATTCCCCGTTCAAAAATTTCCGGTCTGGCAGACTTGTCTAAACCTGCTCGACAGCAGTGGATCCAGCGCAACTTTTGCCCAGTGAGAATTAAATCATCCACATCACTATTTAAGATCGCAACATCCACTTTCTGAATGGTATCAGCTATAATCTCTGTATCATTTGGTTTGCAAAACACCACCTCAGCAGGTTGAAGTGCATTGCGAAGCTTTTCCTGATTTTCGGGTGTCAGATACGTTGTTACAAGTACAGAATGTATTTCTGGCATAGAAAAATTTCCTCCTTATTTTTCTGTCCTATCAATAATGTGAGACTTGATAGCATTGAAGTTGAACGATTTAATATCAAATGATTTTCAGAATAAGAGGACTCGAAACCGATTCTGGAATCTGATCAGCAGTGCATTCGTGTCTGTTGAAATCTTTGTCGCGCTCGTTCTTCACTTATCTCTTTTAGAAATCGAGCAATGTTTCTGGCCTCATTCGCTAAAAGAACTTCGGCATTATTCATACATTCTTCTAATGTAATTGGACCAGTTGCAATAGAATGACAGCTCATGAAATGATCATACAAACCTTCGTACCCTTTTCCAAGGCTCCCAGAGAGAAGGATCGTCTTTATTTTTTCCTCTTTTGCGAGTTTTGCTACGAAAGAAGGCACTTTTCCGAATAATGTTTGGTGGTCACTTTGCCCTTCACCTGTTATAGCAAAATCGGCATCCTTCATCTTATTTTTCAAGTTTGTGGCATCTGCAATGATTCTAGAACCAGATTCAATCTTTGCGTTCAATAATAGAAAAGCAAATCCAAGTCCTCCGGCGGCACCAGCACCCGGATGTTTTTGAGCATTTATCCCAAGATGATTTTCTATTAAACTTGCATATCGGTGCATTGCTTGATCATACTCTTCCAAATGCTCCTCCCTGACACCTTTTTGTGGTCCGAATATATATGTAGCACCGTTTTTACCACATAAAGGACTATCAACGTCACTTGCGATTGTAAAACGGCAATCATGAATAATAGGATCTAAGGTTGTGAAATTAACCTTTTTCACTTTGTAAATAGATTTGCCAAAAGGAGGCACCTCTTTATTATTTGCATCTAAAAATTTTACACCTAGTGCCTGAAGCATACCTAGACCGCCATCATTGGTGGAACTTCCTCCTAGGCAAACAATAAATTCACGGTATCCATCCTTTGCTACTTTCAGAATCACTTCACCAATGCCATATGTGGACGTATACAACGGATCCCGCTTATCAAGCGGAACCATTGTCAACCCTGCAATCGCAGCAATTTCAATGACAACTGTTTTTCCATCTCCCAAGACACCATATTCAGTAGTGGCCTGTTCCTTTAGCGGATTTGAAGATACAATTGACAAGCGTTTTCCTTTAGTCGCATATACTAACGTCTCAAGGGTCCCCTCACCTCCATCAGCCATTGGATTCATTTCTACCTGTACATCCGGAATTTCGTTTACAAGTGCTTCTTGAATAATCTTTCCTACCTGCAAAGCTCTCAAACTCCCTTTAAATGAGTCAGGAGCAACCACTATTTTCATATTCCCACCTTTTTCTGAATTTTTTGTACACTCTTATTAAACTATATTTATGTTCTAGAAACATCGGCAAATTAACCAAAAAAATGTGGAATAATATCGAAAAAGATTGGGCAATTGCACATTCATAATTTTTTCCAGCTGTTAAGCTATTTATCAACTAGCTGATCTATTGTCATTAAAAAGTGAAGGATCATTAAATCTTGAAAACTTTTTGGATCTAATCCTGTTTGCTTTGCAATTGCATCCAGTCTATATATTAGCGTGTTTCGATGAATGTGTAATTTTTCAGCGGTAATTTTCATATTTAAATTCGTATCTATTAATTGCTTTAACGTGTGTTTTTGCTCATTAGTGAGTTTCACACCATCCTCCAAATATTGGTCATGGAAGCTCATTAATATGTCAGTTGACACATGGTTAATTAAATTTTTAATCCCCCATTCTGAAATATGAGCGACATTTTCTTTCAATGGAAACCTATTTAATAACTGTAAACTATTATTTGCTTCTAGATATGATTTTCTATATCCCGTAATACCCGTATAACCATTTCCAACTCCAATTTTCATTTGTGTTTTTATGGCGGGAAATAGATCTTTTATGAATCTAGCGACAGATAGATAACTATTTCGTTTCATTGAATGAACTGCAATTAAACAACAGCTCCCCTCTATAAATGCAGAAAAAACGATATTCGAAATGGCAGCTCTTATTTTTTTCATTCGATCATCTCTTATTTGTTGATAACTCATATTGACTTCGAAATCGGTACTAACAGCTTTTAAATCCTCATACTTTACTAGAAAGATGGTTACCTCTTGCTCAAAATCAATATTTAAATAGTGAATCGCATCAGATGTTAATTTTTCCATGTCTACTTGTGTTGGATGAACGAAATTCTTGACCCAATTTTCTACTATTTTATTCTGATATTGTAATTGGTTATTTAATTCCATCTGACCAATCATCACTTCGACTGTCACCTTTAGTATTTGTCCAAATTTCCAGACATCATCTGGATGACCAGTAATACCAATGACACCAATGACTGTGTCTCGATACTCTACAGGCAGATTAACACCTGATTTAGCTCCTTGGTACTGGTCTGCATTTTCCGGGTAAATAACAATTTCCCTTTTTGATTTTATAACCTCAACTGCACCATGATGGATCTGATGCAGCCTTTCTCTATCTCTACTTGCAACAATAATCCCATTCTCGTTCATAATATTAATATTATAATCTACTAACTTTTTTAATTTATCTATGATTGGATAGGCTAAATCTGAAGTAATAATCAATAGGAAACCTCCTTTCACAGTATTCAAACTAATAACAAATTCCTCTTAGTAAACGCTTTCATATTGCACCTCAATGACCAATTGAAACTATATCCCTCTCTTTATTGCAGCTGCTATAATTTTTATTTTTTATGATAGAACAATCTAAGTAGCAGGTATTGTAATTTGGTACCGTTTTTAGGACAAAAATAATATTTTTTGATCTTTCAAAAAAAAAACAGTTGGCTGATATATTGTACATACCAGCCAAATGTTTATTTTTCAGCTTATTCTTCTATCAAAAACAGGTTATGAAAATGAATTTACATGTTCTTTTTCCAATACGAAGGAATTACGTAATGTTCCAATCTCTTTGATTTGACATTCTATGATATCCCCGGCACCTACAAACTCTGCCCCCAATGGACTGCCTGTCAGAATTACATCTCCAGGTTTAAGGGTCATGACTTTTGTCAGATAGGACACCATTGTGCGGATCGGAAAAATCATTAACTCCGTTCCACTATTTTGCTTCTCCACACCATTCAATTTAGCTTCGACATTTACTGTGAAAGGATCAAGTTCTGTTTCAATCACAGGTCCGAGTGGTGTGAAGGTATCAAAAGATTTACCAATTGTCCAATGCCCGTCCTGATGGAAAAATTGAGGTGCTGTCACGTCGTTTGCAACTGTGTATCCGAAAACATAATCCAATACTTCTGACTCGGGTACATTTTTTGCTTCTTTGCCAATTACAATGGCTAACTCAGATTCGAACTTTACTTTGTCGATCCCCTCCGGAATCAGGATCTCTTCTTCAGGCCCAATAACAGATGAGGCAGGCTTAAAGAAGAAAACCGGAATTTTTGGAAGCTCGGAAGGCAGGTCTTCAATCTTGGAAACATAGTTAGCGCCAATACCAATGATTTGATTGGGCACTAAAGGAGCTCTTAGTGTCACGTCAGCGACAGCCAATGTTTTACCGGTATATTGCCAATCGCCAAAGATATCTCCATTAATTTCTTGGATGGCATTATCCTTCAATATACCTGTGTAAACAGCTGAACCATGTGTATATCTAATAAATTTCATTTTACTAATTCCTCTCAATTAGTTTTTCTTGGTCCATTTTCTTACGTGCTACTCCCGTTATGATGGCGGCTTCTGCAACAGCAGTGGTTACTGCTTCTGAGACTCTTTTATCAAAAGGATGAGGAATCACATATTCGGGGGTAAGTTCTTCCAAAGTGATTAAATTTGCAATCGCATAAACCGCAGCCACCTTCATTTCTTCATTTATTTCAGATGCATGAACCATCAGTGCACCCTTAAAAATACCCGGGAATGCCAGCACATTATTCACCTGGTTCGGTAAATCGGAGCGCCCGGTTCCCACCACTAGGGCTCCGGCTTCCAATGCTTCTTCCGGCATAATTTCCGGGATTGGGTTTGCCATCGCAAAAATAATTGCATCCCTATTCATGGACCTAACCATCTCCTGTGTCACGGCTCCGGCAGCAGATACACCGATGAATACGTCTGCTCCTTTCAACACTTCCGATAAATCCCCTTGAATACAGCCTTTATTTGACACTTTGGCAATACCATCTTTGATCGAATTCATTCCTTCATAGCGGCCCTTATAGATTGCACCCTTTGTATCACACAAGATAATATCGCATACACCCATACTTAAAAGTAAGTTTGTAATTGCGATTCCTGCCGCACCAGCACCATTGACTACTATTCTCGTATCTCCGAGGCGTTTGCTAACAACCTTCAGCGCGTTAATCAGTCCCGCTGCCGTGACGATTGCTGTCCCGTGCTGATCATCATGGAAAACCGGGATATTCATTTCTTTTTTTAGTCTTTCTTCAATGAGAAAACAATTAGGTGCTGCAATGTCTTCCAAGTTAATTCCGCCAAAAGTCGGTTCCAGCATTTTTACTGCCTGAATTATTTGCTCCACATCATTTGTGTCCAAGCAGATTGGAAATGCGTCGACATCGGCGAAGGCCTTAAATAAGGCGGCTTTACCTTCCATTACAGGCATCGCAGCCCCTGGACCAATGTTCCCGAGACCCAATACGGCTGAACCATCCGACACAACCGCAACAAGATTTCCTTTCATCGTATAATCATAAACTTTGTCAGGATTCTCATAGATTTCTTTACAAGGCTCTGCTACCCCCGGTGAATAAGCCAAACTTAAATCATAGGCATTTTCTACTGGCACCTTAACATTGACATTTATTTTCCCCTGTGACTGCTTGTGAAGATCGAGAGAAGTTTCTCTTAAGTTTCTCATTGCCTCAAAACCTCCATTTATATTTTCCAATTTACTAGAATAGTGTTGAAACCGGTGGTTCTCAGGCTCGGTGCAGTCTCTTATTTCAACAAATAGGGATGATATTGTTTCCAGGGCATACTCATTACTAGAATGGCCCGGACCAGCCCCACTAAGACATTATTGTTTTATAAGCAAACTTTGCCTTTGCTTCAATACGTCTACGGTGAAGAATAGGCTCGGTATATCCATTAGGCTGGTCATAACCTTCAAAAATCAAGTCACAAGCGGCCTGAAATGCAATCGAATCACCATAGTTCGGTGCCATATTTCGATATAATGGATCTCCTGCATTTTGCTCATCTACCACTTTTGCCATGCGCTGTAATGTCTCAAGAATTTGCTCATTAGTACAAATACCGTGGTGAAGCCAGTTTGCCAAATGCTGGCTGGAAATCCGTAATGTCGCGCGGTCTTCCATTAGTCCCGTATTATTGATATCCAACACTTTAGAACAGCCGACTCCCTGGTCTACCCAGCGGACAACATATCCCAATAGCGTTTGGCAGTTATTATCAAGCTCTTCCTGAATTTCTTCAGGTGTCCATGAAGGATCTTGAGCTATCGGGAATTGAAGGATGTCTTCTCGGAATTCACCAGTCTGGTGTAGTTTTTCATTTTGAACTTCTCTTACATTGACTTCATGATAGTGTAATGCGTGAAGTGTCGCAGCCGTAGGAGAAGGCACCCAAGCAGTATTGGCTCCGGTTTGGACGTGAGCCAATTTTTGCTTTAGCATTTCCGCCATAAGATCCGGCATGGCCCACATGCCTTTACCAATCTGAGCACGGCCCTTAAAACCGCTTGAGAGTCCTGTTATTACATTGGATTGTTCATAGCCATGGAGCCATTTGGAGGATTTCATTTCATTTTTACGAATCATTGGACCGGCCTCCATAGAGGAATGAATTTCATCGCCTGTTCTGTCAAGGAATCCCGTGTTAATAAAAACAATCCGATCTTTTACTTGTTTAATGCATGCCTTTAAATTTAAAGTGGTTCTGCGTTCTTCATCCATGACACCGATTTTAAGTGTATTGCGTTCAAGTCCTAGCAAATCCTCTACAGAGTCAAAAAGCTGATTTGCAAAAGCAACCTCTTCAGAACCATGCATTTTTGGTTTTACGATATATACTGAACCTTTCTCGGTGTTTTGGAATGGACCATTACCTAAAAGTGTATGTTTGGCAATAAGACTTGTAACAACTGCGTCCAAGATTCCTTCTTGAATTTCTTCGCCGTTAGGATCGAGAATGGCACTATTTGTCATCAAATGTCCAACATTACGGACAAATAGCAAGGATCGACCTTTTAAAGAGATTTCCTTTCCATCTGGTGTTAAATAGCGGCGGTCTGAATTTAAGGTCCGTTTTATCGTTTTATTACCCTTTTCAAAATTGGCTGAGAGCGTTCCCTTCATTAGGCCTAACCAGTTTTCATAAACCCGTACTTTGTCTTCAGCATCTACTGCTGCTACAGAGTCTTCACAATCCATGATGGTTGTAATGGCAGATTCAAGGATAACATCCTTTACACCTGCATTATCTGTTCTGCCAATGCGATGATTTCGGTCTATTTGGATTTCAAAGTGAAGTCCATTATTTTTTAATAGGATGGCCGATGGTTCTTCCTGAGTTCCCTGATATCCTACAAGCTTTGTTTCATCAACCAATGCAGTTGTGTTACCATTGCTTAGTGATACAATTAACCGCCCTTCTTTTATCGAATAGGACACAGCATCCTTATGCGCGGCCTCTTTTAATGCTGCTGCTTTGTCAAGGAAGTTTCTCGCAAACTCGATGACCTTTGCACCGCGAACAGGGTTGTAGCCTCCTTCACGTGCTGCTCCATCTTTTTCGCTGATAGCATCGGTTCCGTATAGGGCGTCATAAAGGCTTCCCCACCGGGCATTTGCTGCATTAATAGCGTAACGGGCATTATTTACTGGTACAACTAACTGCGGGCCTGCTTGCATGGTAATTTCGTCATCCACATTGGCGGTTGTAATCTCAAAATCTTCTACTTCTGGTTCAAGATAGCCAATTTCTTTTAAAAATGACTGATACGTTTCAAAGTCAAAGTTTTCTTTGTTTTCGAGATACCAGGTGTTCAATTTATTTTGATAATCATCGCGAAAGGCAAGCAGCTCCTTATTTTTTGGTGTTAAATCGATTATTAATGATTCAAAGCTGGACCAAAACTGATCGGCAGTAATTAAGGTTCCTGGAAGGGCTTTTGAATTAATAAATTCATAGAGTTCCTGAGCTACCTGAAGTTTTCCTTTTTTTACATAAGTGGTCATGTGATATTTCCTCCTTAAATGTGATTAATAGCAGTGTTCGAGACTAGTATGAAAAAAACTAGTTTAGAATGCAGCCGCAGATTCTTTATCTTTTAATTCCCTCTTGATCTCCACGCAGCGTCCTGGTGTCGGAAATAGTTTTCCGGCATTTAATAGGTTTCCGGGATTGAACACATCGCGGATATCGGTTTGGGCGCTAATTTCTTCATCTGTGAAGACAAAGCGCATTTCCTCTCTTTTCTCAATCCCAACACCATGCTCGCCGGTAATCGTTCCGCCTACATCCGCACATACCTGCAGACATGCACTGCCCGCTATCAGAGCCTTTTCACTTTGTCCAGGTTTTCTGGCATCGAAAAGCACTAACGGGTGAAGGTTTCCATCACCTGCATGAAAAATGTTTGCGATTCGCAGGCCTGTTTCTTCGCTGATTTGATTAATCCTTTTCAACACTTCAGGAAGCTTGCTCCGAGGAATTACACCATCCTGGACTAAATAATCTGGAGAAATAGCTCCCATCGCACCGAAACCAGTTTTCCGGTTTGCCCACCATCTGCCGCGCTCTGCCTCATCCTTTGCAGCTCTTACCTCTCGGACATTTCTTTTTAGGCAAACTTCTACTATTTGATTGATTTGCTCATCAAGGCCCGCTTCAATCCCATCCACTTCAATTAGGAGCACTGCTTCGATATTCTTTGGATGTCCCACCGGGAATGCTGCTGCTTCTACCCCTTCAATGGCCGTTTTATCCATCATTTCCAACGCGGCAGGCAAAATCCCTGCTGAAATAATATCGGAAACAGCCTGAGAGCCGTCTTCCACCTTATCGAAATATGCTAACACCGTTTTCTTCGATTCCGGGTTTTTCAATATACGAACCGTTATTTTCGTGACGATTCCCAAGGTCCCCTCAGAACCTGTCAATAGTCCTAGCAAATCATAGCCTGGTTCATCAAGAATGCCGTTTGCTCCAATTTCAATAATCTCGCCATTTGGCAGAACAACCTCCAGCCCAAGGATGTGGTTTGTTGTCACGCCATATTTTAAGCAGTGGGCCCCTCCCGCATTTTCAGCAACATTTCCACCAATGGTACAACAGTACTGGCTGGATGGATCTGGTGCGTAGTAGTATCCCTTATCAGAAATGGAATTCGTCAGTTTTAAATTAACGAACCCCGGCTCTACAATAGCACGTCGATTCTCAAAGTCGACACTTAATAGCTTCTTCATTCGGACTAGGCTAATGACTACCTCTCCATTTAAAGGGATTGCCCCGCCACTTAAGCCTGTTCCTGCTCCTCGGGCGAGGAATGGCAATTGATGATGGGTGCAATATTTAACCAAGGCAGAGACTTCCTCTGTGTTTTTTGGGAAAACAACGGCTTTTGGCAAATGCTTATGCAGTGTAAATCCATCGCAATCATAGGCGATAAGATCTTCCTTATGGTAGATGATCGAACGGGCATCCCCTACGATGTTTGCCAGATTCCTAATATGCTGATCGTTTGACTTGATTCCCTTGACTGGCATTTATTGTTCCCCCTTGCCGTCCTCTTTTTGATAAGCCCAATCCAACAGTTGTACGGTATGGACGATTTTTTGATTTCTTCCATGCTTTTGTACGCCCATTGCCATCTGAAGCATACATCCCGGGTTCCCCATTGAAATCATCTCAACATCCTCTGGAACATTTTGCATTTTGTTTTCAAGTACAGCAGAGGCCATTTCCGGGTTGGTAATATTGTAAATTCCTGCACTGCCGCAGCAACGGTCCGAATTCGGCATATGAACCATTTCCACACCAGGTATGTTAAGCAGCAAATCGCGCGGTTCCTTTCGTATCCCCTGTCCGTGTGCCAAATGGCAGGCATCATGATAGGTAATTCGTGTTTTTAATTCCGCTTTTGGTATTTCGTAACCAGTTTCATACAGGTATTTTGAAATATCCTCTACCTTTGCAGAAAACTCTTCCGCTTTTTGATGCCACTCGGGGTCATCATGGAATAATTCCGGATATTCTCTAAGGGCACATCCACAGCCAGCCGCATTGACGATTACCTTGTCAGTATCTTTAAATGCCTCAATATTCTGTTTTGCAAGCTTCCTTCCCATGTCGCGGTCCCCGGCATGGACATGCAGCGCTCCGCAGCAAGTTTGATTCTTCGGAATCTTCACGTCATTTCCATTACGGGTTAATACATTAATAGTTGCCTCATTAATATCACTGAACATCACATCCATGACACAACCTGTTAAGAATGCGACATCTCTCTTTGTTTCTCCCCTTGACTTAATGACTTTAACATCCTTATACTTTTTGCGCACCGGTTCTTTTACTTCCGGCATGATGGCTTCCATATCTACAAGATGCTGCGGCATGATATTAATCAGCTTAGACTTTCGTACGACCTTTTGCATGCCGCTTTTTTGATAGAATTTTAGAAGGCTTCCCAGTGCATTGAGCCGGTTTTGATGAGGGAAGAGACCTTGCAAGAACATTTTGCTAACGGTACCTTTCAGTCCTGTTAACGGCATAGCTTGACGAATTTGTCCCCGGGCTTCTTCAATCAGGCCGCCAACTTCCACATCTGCCGGACAGGCCGTTGTACAAGCCCGGCAATCAAGACAAGCGAAAACAGGGTCCATAAATTGTTCATTCACAGTAAGTCTTCCTTCTGCTACCGACTTAATCAAATGAACGCGTCCGCGCGGGGAATGCTGCTCCTGACCGGTAATCTCGTATGTAGGACATGATTCCAAACACATACCGCAATGAACACAATCTGCCCATTTGTTTTCATCTGGATGATCCTTCGAGAGAAAATTACTTAAGCCGGTGGTACATGCCGGATCTTTTTTTAGATCTGCTTCTTTCGTGCTCATCACTATATCCCTCCCACAAAACGTTTTGGATTGAGAACTTTATTTGGGTCAACCTTAGATTTAATTCCATTGAAAAGGAAGAAATGTGATGGTTTGTTACCCCAAGTATCTACTTCTTGTCTTAAGGAAAAAGGCAGATGTTTAATAACGGTGTACCCGCCAAGTTTTGTGGACAATTCTCTCAGTCGCTGAATAGCTGAAATGATATCCTCCTTTGCGCCTTTTAGATTTACTTGACATAAACCATGGCCTAATCCACCATGCGCTTCAACATCTAGGTTGTGAGAATCGATAAGTAGCTGACTTTCTTTTAATACGTGGATTACATCCATGTTTTTAACACCAATTTTCAAAGAAGTCTGGGTAAATTCTCTAGAGGAAATGAAAGAAACGAAATAAAAGTGGTTCCAAAACGATTGAGCTTCGTTTGCGTCAAGTATTTTTAAATCAGTATGATCTGGCTGAGTGCTTTGAATAAAGTTCTCTTGATAGCGTACGGATGTTTGTACATCCTCGAGTCCAATCGCTATCGTATAACAGCTATGGCCAGTTAATTTTCCTGCTAGTGCTGGACTAAGGAGTTCAAGTGTCACAGGTTCCATCGTAGAATCAAGCAGCTTTGTGGCATATGTCCGGATTTCTTCCATATTTCCTTGTGGGAAAAATAATAAAATCAAACTTTCATTTTTGGAGAGCGGACGGAGCTTTACGGTTACTTCCGATATAACCCCCAAGGTACCCATCGAACCGATAAATAATTTGTTCATGTCATAACCTGCTACATTTTTCACCACTCTTCCGCCTGACCGGATGATTTTTCCATCGGGGTATACAATTCTCAGGCCAATTACAACGTCTCTTGAAGAGCCATAGCCCAACCGCTTAGGACCGCTTTCGTTGGAAGCAATAATTCCCCCTATCGTTGCTGACTCCGGGGAGAATGGGTCAAGTGAAATTTTTTGATTAAACTTTGCCAAATACTCCTGCAATTCTTTAAAATTGGTTCCTGCCTTAACAGTTAACGTCATGTCACCGACACCATATTCGACAATGCCTTTATAGTTGGATAATGAAAGTAGAATATCTGCTGATTCCGTCAAACCGCCGAACCCTCTTTTAGTTCCATTTCCTTCAATGAATACTTTTTTACCGTTTTCATTGGCGTATTTCAGAATCGCTGAAATTTCTTCCTCTGATTGCGGATACACCTTCACCAAACCGCTATTTCCAAGAGGGTTATTTTTCTCCCCTTCGATAACTTGCTCAGATGATAAAATTACTTGTAATTCCGTGATCAGTTCTGTAGTGATCAATACGAACACCTCCATTGTTGCGTAATAAGCAACAGCGTTTCTGTTTTTGTGTAAAAAATATATTTTTTACTGACCCATATACCCGTTTCGATTCAATACACATTTATTGGCCTTGAAACAAATATAATATCTATCAATATGTAATGATTGTATTTTGGTAATATTTTTTGTGAATTATCAAAAATCTTTAAATGTTTAATAGTTCTAGTAATTCCATCTATTATTTGCTGTAACTGTTTAAAACTGACTATTATATAAGTCTGCATAAAAACCGTTTTCCTTCATTAGCTGCTGATGAGTCCCTTTTTCAATAATATCCCCTTGGTGCATGACTAATATCAAATCGGCATCTTTAATTGTTGATAAGCGGTGTGCTATTATGAAACTGGTTCGGTTTTTCATTAAATTGTTCATCGCTTTTTGAATTTTTAGTTCCGTTCGTGAATCCACGCTGCTGGTTGCTTCATCTAATATTAATATTTTTGGATCTGATATTATCGATCTAGCGATAGTTAAAAGTTGCTTTTGTCCATGAGATATATTGGAAGCATCTTGATATAACATGGTATTGTAACCTTCAGGCAGCTTTCGAATAAAGTCATCGGCATAAGCGGACTGAGCGGCAGCTATGATTTCCTCATCAGTCGCATTTTTTTTACCATAAGCAATATTTTCGCGAATCGTTCCGCTAAATAACCAAATGTCTTGAAGGACCATGGCAAATAAACTTCTTACTTGTTCTTGGGATAAATGTTTACTATCTATATGATCAATGAAAATCTTTCCATTATTAATCTCATAAAAACGCATGAGCAAATTGATTAAGGTTGTTTTCCCAGCTCCAGTTGGACCTACAATTGCAACTGTATGTCCTTCCTCAATTTGTAAATTGATATCTTCCATCAAAAGGGAATCCTTTTCATAACCGAAACTAACATGATCAAACGTTACTTGCCCCTTCATTTGATCCAGATCTATTTCTGCCTCCTTTTCTTTTTGTTCTTCTTCTTCATCTAGCAGGTCAAAAACACGTTCTGCAGAAGCTAATGCGTTTTGGATTAAGTTAGCAATACCTGCTACTTGCATCATAGGTCCGGTGATTTGTTTTGAATATTGAAGAAATGCTTGCACATTACCAATTAACATACTGCCGTTAAGAACGAAAACACCTCCGATAATACTGACAAACACAAAACCTATATTTCCAACGAAGTTCATTAAAGGGTTCATAATTCCTGAAATAAATTGTGCTTTTTGACTAACCTTATATAATGTTTTATTCATTTCATCAAATCGTTCAACTGATTTTTCCTCGTAACCGTATGCCTTTACCACATGATGACCTGTGAACATTTCTTCAACATAACCATTCACTTTTCCAAGGACTGCTTGCTGCTGTTTAAATAAGGGTTGAGAACGTGAGAAGATACATCTTATGATTAATACGCTTATTGGAACTGTAACAGCGATAACAATGGTCATTAAGGGACTTATTACAAGCATCATCACAATCATCCCTGTGACAGTTATAACTGAGCCAATAAATTGGGTTAAAGCCTGCTGAAAAGAATTGTTGATATTATCGATATCATTCACGGCTCTGCTTATTAAGTCACCTTTTGAATGCTGATCAAAGTATTTAATTGGTAATTTCGTGAATTTTTCGTTAACTTTTTTACGTAGTGCGGCCACAGCCCGTTGAGCAACTCCTGCCATTAAGTAAGACTGCAAAAACGAACATAACGAGGAAAATACATAGAGAAAGATTAATATGATAATAATCAAACCTAGATAACTAAAATGAACGGCGGTATCAGATGTTACACTTTTGAAAATAGAAGTAGTGGCATTTCCTAAAATAGCAGGACTAGACACATTAAATGCCGTGGATAAAGCAGTAAAAATACAAACAAAGAATAAGTTTTTGCGCTCCGGTTTTAAATAAATGGCTAAACGTACTAATGTTTTTTTTAGGTCTCTTGGTGTTTCGAAACTTTTTCGACGAGGAGAGAAAACAGTAATCTCATTATTGCTTTTCATGAAACGCCCTCCTCTATTTGTTGGGATGCCACAATTTCTTGATATACTGTATTGTTCCTTAATAGGTATTCATGTGTTCCGTGACCAACCATTTTCCCCTGGTCCAATACAATAATTTGATCTGCATCCATTATCGAACTGATCCGCTGACCCACCATTATTATGGTTGCGTCTAGTTTTTCCTTCAAACTTCTTCTTAATTTAGCATCTGTTTTATAATCCAAAGCAGAAAAACTATCGTCAAAAATATAAATTTCTGGTTTTCGAACAAGCGCACGTGCAATCGATAGCCGTTGCTTTTGTCCACCTGATAAATTGGATCCTGCTTGATGAAGTACGCTATGAATCCCTTTTTCTTTCAAATTGACAAAGTCAATTGCTTGAGCAATCGTCAGCGCTTCCAAGATTTCCTCTTCTGTAACATCGTTATTACTGAGGCGCAGATTTTCTACGATTGTGCCACTGAATAAAATTGCTTTTTGAGGAACATAGCCTATTTTTTCTCTTAATACACTCTCTGATATACTACGAACATTGATGCCATTGACTAAGATTTCTCCCTCCACGGGATCAAAAAAACGTAGAATAAGTTGAATTATTGTGGTTTTACCTGAACCTGTACCTCCAATAATGGCAGTGGTTTGACCTTGGCAAACTTCAAAAGATATGTTTTCAACGGCAGCTCTCTCTGCACCCTCATAACGATAGGTAACATTTTTTAATTGTATAAAGCCACTTTGACTTTTATTCCTGCCTGATTCCCTGGT
Source organism: Neobacillus canaveralius (assembly GCF_047237705.1). Lineage (NCBI taxonomy): Bacteria > Bacillati > Bacillota > Bacilli > Caryophanales > Bacillaceae > Neobacillus > Neobacillus canaveralius. The sequence goes on from NZ_JBDFLL010000001.1 coordinate 4,237,595, forward strand.
TTCTATTGGACCCTTTACGGTTTCGACCACTTCTAAAACTTCACTTATTCGTTTTACAGATGCTAATGCACGCGGTAACTTCATAAATGCAATCGATAACATAATAAATGCCATAAATATCATTAATGCATACTGTAAAAATGCCATCATATTACCAACCATCATCGTTCCTTCATTAATTCTAATGGCACCAAACCAAACAATTGCAATATTAGTAAAGTTAATGATTAATTGCATAAAGGGGAATAATAAAGCCATTGTCTTATTGACCTTAATCCCCGTATCACGAAAGTCCTCATTAGCAATGTTGAACCGCTGTTTTTCATAATTTACCTGATTAAAGGCTCGAGTAACACGTATACCAGTTAGACTTTCTCTTATGACTAAATTCAATCGATCTGTCTTCTTTTGCAGAACCTCAAATAGCGGTATGGCTTTTTTCATAACACCAACAATTAGAAAGATTAATATCGGTAAAGCAGCGAGGAAAATTAAACTTAGTTTAGGTTCTCTGTTAATTGCTAGAATGATCCCGCCAATGAGCATTAGTGGCGCTCGAGTAGCGGTCCCTAAAATCATACTTACAACATCTTGTACTTGCTTACTATCATTTGTGGTTCTAGTAATAAGGGTTGCGGGGCCAAACCTTTCTAGAGTCTCTATTGGAAAATTTTCTACTTTGACAAACAATGCACGACGTAAATCTCGACCAAAGCCTGCAGCAACTTTGGAGGATAAATAAATACTTACTATCGTAACAGAAATTGTTAACATACTAAGGACAAGCATCCACACACCACTCTGGATGATATAAGGTAAATTTGAATCTGCAATCCCAATGTCAATCACATTAGCCATTAGTGTCGGAATATATAACTCAAATAAGGTACTCGCTAATGTTAATGTAATGATGGATGCGATCAACCATTTGTATGGTTTAATATACTTTAACATCGTAAACATAGTAATACACGCTCATTTCTATATTACTTGATACACAAGTAAGCTATACATCCCCTATCCATTAAAGGAGATTGTAGATTATTGGAAGTATAATAGAGGTGAGGATTGCAGCAGCACCGATTGCAACACTGGATACAGCTCCTTGTAATGTTCCCTCTGCTGCAGCTTGGCTTGTTCCGATACCATGTGACACAGTTCCAATTCCCAGACCTCGTGAGATAGGATCGTGAATCTTAAATAATGTTAATAACAGTGAGCCAAAGGCAGCTCCAAAGATTCCTGCAGTAATAACAAGGACAGCCGCTAATGAGGGATCTCCGCCAATAATAGTGACAATTTCTATAGCGACTGGGGTCGTAACTGCCTTAACCGCAGAAGTTCTCTGTATGATTTCGGAAAAGTTTAGTAGTTTTGAAATCCAGATTGCAGAAGCTATGGTAGCAAAACACCCCAACATTAAACCCGATAAAACCTGTAACCCTTTTTCCTTAATGACGAGTCGATTTTTGTACATAGGAACGGCAAGCGCAACCGTAGCAGGACCCAGCAAGTAAGTCAACGATTCTTTAGCAGGTGTATATTCCACATAGGTAATATCCGCTGCCCTTAGAACGATTATGACAATAATCGTTGCTAACAATACTGGAGTGGTAAAAGGGCTGGTGATATTCCTATATAATCCTCTCGCACCAATGTAAATGAGTATCGTTAAGCTGATATTAAATAGAGTTAGACCTGCCATGTTTTTGAATCTCCTTTGAAGACAAGTATTGTGTGATTCCAGAAGTTACAACTAAACCTATAACCGTGCTTCCAACAACCATAAGAAGTAATTGCCAACCACTAGTTTTAATTAAGTCACCATAAGTCATTAAACCTACTGCATATGGAATAAAAAATAATGCCAGGTGTCTAATTAGATACTCTGCAGCCTTTTCAATATAGTTTAACTTTACGATTCGCATCGTTAAGCTTACGAATAACAGAATCATCCCCAGAACATTACCAGGAAGGGGCAGGTTTGTTAATTTTGCTATGTAATTTGATCCAATATAAATGAAAATTAGAATAAACAATTGTAACAAAAAGAGAACAGCATTTTTCACGTCATGAACCTTCCTTCTATAATGAAGTAATGTGTAGATTAAGAACCAGTTTTCTTTTGTTAGTTTGTTAAACTTTGTTCTGAACGTTTCGAAAAGTGATTTCTTTTTCAACTACTTACTAACATCTTTCTTATTTTCTATTATATAATGCATATATAGATTCGAAAAATACATATTTCGCATTACAATTATTCATTTTAGCTATAACCCTAACAAACTATCATCTCCGAAAGGGTGTTTTTATGGATATAAGGCATTTAGCTTATTTTTCAGAAGTTGCTAAACATTTGAGCTTTACCAAGGCTGCTTCTACTTTACATGTGTCTCAACCTTCCCTCAGTAAAGCTATAAAGCAAATTGAGTCAGAACTAAGTGTCCCCTTATTTTACAGGTCTAAACAATTAGAATTAACCGATGCTGGAAAAGCAGTGTTAGTTAACGCCAAGCATGTACTTGAGGCTTTTCAGAATCTAACTACGGAACTGACTGATATTCTTGAATTAAAAAAGGGTGAGATTAAGATTGGTATCCCGCCAATAGTAGGGCCAGCCTTTTTTTCTAAATTGATCAGTAAATACAAGGAGCTGTACCCCTATATTGAAATCATTTTGACTGAAGTTGGATCAAAAAAAATAAAAGAAGGTATAGAAGATGGGTCGTTAGATATTGGGCTAATTTGCAATTTACCGGTCAACAATGGAAAATTTGAGTTTATGAAGGTTACTCATGACCCATTAAAGCTGGTAGTTCATAAGCAAAACCGATTAGCAAGCAATACAGAAGTGGAACTATCGGATTTGATAAATGAGCATTTCATCTTATATCAACAAGACTTTTCTCTTTACGACCGCATTATAGAGGAATGCTTGAGTAAAGGCTATCACCCAAAAGTAGTATGTAACAGTTCCCAAAAGGATTTTATAGTGGAGATGGTGGAAGCTAAATTAGGTGTTACTCTTTTACCTAGTAGAATTGCTCATTCTATTCATAATCCAAACATCACTGTACTTGATTTAATGAACTCCACTCTTAGTCTAGAACTTGGCTTAGTATGGAGGAAAGATAAATATTTACCTTATGCTGTTCGTGAATTAATTTCCTTATCAGAAGATTTTATTAAAGCAAAGTAACTATTTTACAACCGTATCCTTACAAAAATGGAAGCAAGGACAAGCATTTGTCCTCGCTTCCATTTTTGCATTACCTATAGTTTTCACTGATTTGATATGTTGCTTTTTCAAGCCATTCTGGTCTTATCTGCACACCCCATCCTGGTCCATCGGGGATTTTCACTTTCCCATCACTTACATTAAAACTAGTAGTAAACAATTCTTCCTCCCATGGACGATTTTCAATTGAGTATTCCATGAACTGACCAGCATTTGGAATGGCAGCTGCAAGATGCATTGTAAAAACAGAAATCATGGACAGATTGGCAGAATGGGGCGTACAAATCATACCAGCCTCCTCTGCCATGTTAGCGACTTTAAGTGCCCTGCTTAGTCCACCGATATAGCATATATCTGGTTGTACGATATCAACAGCATTCATGTTAATCATTCTTTGAAACTGTACCAAATCTGTATCTTGTTCTCCACCAGCTACTGCAATATCCAACTCTTCAGTTACTTGTTTAGTCCATTCTAAATTAGGAAATGGACATGGTTCCTCATAGTGTACCAAACCATACTGTTCTAACAATCTACCTACCTCAATAGCGCGTGTAGGTGTAAATGCACTGTTAGCATCTGCATACAACAACGTTTCCTCCCCCAATGCCTTCCGTACCGTTGGTATGATCTGTTCTGTTCTGCCTGGATATACATCTACGTCATTGCCAAAGTTATTGCCGATTCTAAATTTAAATGCTCGAAAGCCATATTCTTGTTGCATTTTCTTCAATCGTTCACTTTCATCTTCTGGACTTATATTTCTTCTCATGCTAGAACCGTACACTTCTATCGGACGGTGTTCGCCTCCGAGCAATTCGCAGACACTTTTACCGAATTGTTTTCCCTTTAAATCCCACAGTGCCGTCTCAAGACCACTTAATGCCCTGCATAGATAAGAACCATAATATTTATGTTCTGCTCTCATGATTTCTTCTACAAGCTGGTCAATGGTATCAATTTCTTTTCCCAATACATGTCGGGAAAGTTGTTGATGCACAATCAGTGCGGAAATATTCGCATGATAGGGGGCCGTTTGACCAAAACCTTCATAACCGTCTGTACTTCTCACACGAACAATCGTCACATAACCTGTAGAAAACGTTTCTATGCTCTTAATTTTCATTTGATATACACTCCCTTTTCCATTAAAACGAACAAAAACCGCTTCCTTCTATTTACGCCCAAGGACAAAGTCAATATCTTCTAAAACCTGTGGACGGAAACGCTTCCAGGAGAATGGCGTATCGCCAAGGTGCATCAATGGCTGCTCCACATAATGAGATGAGGTCACCTCAATAAGATCGTCCCAGTGCTTAATAGCGTGAGGTGATTCTAACCATTGTAATGCTTTTTGCCGTTCAGACTCATCTCCTGTCTTAAGGAAAGTTTGGTAACAGACCCCAGCACGAAGTTTATCTGCAAAATATAATCCTAATAATGCCCAAGCTTTGATATCAGCCTTTTCGCAGCATAAAAGTGGTAAATCATTATTTATCGATGCAATCAACTCAAGGCCGTGCTTTGAATCTTTCTCTAATAAATCTGCTAATTGAATGGGTGTTACAAATCCTTCAGTCGAATCTTGATTCATCTTACGATCAACATAATCACGAATTGAAAGATACGTTGATTCAATTGGTCTCGTATTTAATAAATCTTCAAGCGATATAAACGCTTTCCCCGAGTTATATCCTGAAGTATCTGTAGAAAGAAAACCTTCCGCATATAAAGTAAAATCCCATAAGATTAAATAAGAGGATGCAAGTGCCAATGGCATTTTACTAACAGACGAATATGCATGAAGTAACGGATGTCCATTGGATTTACCGTATCGGCGGCCCAGTGCATTTGCAAACACCTCATCAGGTGTTGAAGGGTCGAATAATAATCTCCCCCATAACATGTAGTACAGCCAATGTTTTTCGAACGCGTATGTCCATTGGAAATGATCACTATCCCTGTAGTGAGAATAATCATAAGCCGGAATAAAGCACTCAGATCCGATAAAATATCCTCCTACATAATCATGACCGTTTTCCTTAATATGTTCCCTTATAAAATCTGGCTGAGCCCAACGTAATGTAAAGAAATCCTCATTACGAGCCATCCATGTTACTTTGTAATTTTTCGGATCTGGATTCCAATATCCCTTTAACCCATCGCTTCGTCCCCCATGCGTTATTCGTAACTTTGGAGTTGAATAGGCATGAGACCAATTAAACTTTAGTTCCAGCCAGACTGGTTCAGGTAAAAAATCAATCTTCTCCATAACATTTCTTGTAAGAGATGTATCAATGGTAAATGGCGCACGATAAATGTACTTAACAGGTCTGCTGGCGTCCTTCATTCCTTGATAATAAACATCCTCCACCCATAACTGACGCTCTTCTGGTGACATGTCGCCCATTCTTTCACCTAAAGAAGTGCCCAATCCAGTAAGATCCGGATACTCATCAATCAACTGTGTCACACATTCACGATTGTATTGTTTGATTTGCTCAGTAGAATAAGACTCACCAAGATGGTAAAACTTTTCATCACTAATGGCATTCTGGTCGTAGTGTTCTCGGAATGATTCAGAGACGAAAATGTTCCAATTTACTAAATATGTTTCAATGCCACGATCTTTTGCCATTCGAAATAAGGCAGTCCAAAAATGCTTCCATTCCCCCATTTCTTCATCGGTAAACGGAGTAGCTTTAGGAAAACTTTTGGGTTTTATCATATATGGAAATGGATGCATACTCCATAGGGTTAGTACGTTATAACGATTTTCAGCCATCATATCCAAAAACGATTTCCAAAACTCAAGATCACGGACAGTTTCTTTTTGTACTTCAAAACTATCATTTTGCCTGTAGGATGACCAAGGAAGGTTAAATTTCAATGCGCGGAACGAAAATTTTGGATTAATGATACATTCGTTTACGCTGGTAAGGTCACCGTGAGTCTGAAGCTGCTCACAGAGCTCCAAAATTCCGTACATTGCACCAGACTCTTCGGAAGCCAAAATAAATATAGTAGTATTTCCCTGATGAACTGCCCGTTGGATTTGAAAACCTTCTGAGCCTACAGATAGATCAACATTCAATCCAAAACTTTGTTTCCCTTCACTGTTCGTCAAAATAATAATATTGTGTGTGTGTGGATCTTTTTTGGTGCTAACGTTCCACATTTCACCCATTTCTGTCATTATTGCTTTTAATTTATCGATTGCAAATTTTACCTTTGACGATTCTACCGGATATGTAAGTGTTATCATTCCACACCATTCCTCTCTTTCACTCCATTTAACTCTTCGATATTAAAATATTCTGTGAATTTATATGGTATTTTAGTATCTTTCTTAGTATTATTAATTAAAAAATAGAATCGTATTTACCCAGGGGGATCATATATGAGCACTTACTTCGAAAGTATAAATGATATGTGTAATCTCGTTGCTGAAACATTTGATATACCTGTTTTCTTTATCAATTCAAAAGGGAAAGTAATCTATGAAAACTTAAGGAATCAATCGCTAAATCCATTATACGAAAACCAAAAGGAAAAATTTTTCAACCCGTTAAACTTTCGCTCGAGTGTAAAGTACCAATTCCCAGTTATAAGGAGATCCGTATTTTCCGAGAAATATATTTTGATTAGTGCATTTAATAATCAGGCTTTTGAAGGAACTTTGATCATTGGACCTACACTTGCGGTACCATTATCTGAAGAAAAAATAAATGGCATTGTTAACGACTCCCGTGCTTTTTTTTATCGTGAAGAAGTATTTCATTATTACAAATCAATAGCGATAATAACATCTGAAAAGCTAATAAATATGAGTGTATTCATCTATCATTTGATTAATAAACAATTACTTTCAGTTAATTTCGTAATGAATGAGAATTCCAAACTAATTGAAATAACCCCAAAAAATGAACAAATGAACATAGTTGGTTCTCATAATCTACAATCTCATGTCTTTCATGATCGACTTTTTGAAAAGAAAATCTTAACTATTATAAAAGAAGGAAGAGTCGAGGATATAAAAGAGCTTTCTTCTTTTAATGAAGAAGAAGCTAGTATTTTATCCAAGTCTAGTTATCTTCGATCCATTAAAAACCATGTGATTACCCTCATCACTTTAGTTTCTAGGGCTTCCATTGAGGGCGGATTACATGATGAAATTGCTTTTTCCTTACATGATCGCTTTATCCAACAAGTCGAGGAAGTAAATAGGATTGATGGAGTTAAACACTTGGCGAGAGACGTTTTATATACATTTGCAAGTAAAGTAAAACAAGTAAAAGATGAACGTTATTCCAAAACAATAACTGCTTGCAAAGATTATATTTACAAACATATTTATGAGAATATTAACCATAATCAAATTTCCCAAAAGGTTGACCTAAGCCCCAAATATTTGTCAGCCTTGTTTAAAAAAGAAGTTGGCATTACAGTTAGCGAATATATTCAACAAACCAAAATTGAAGAGGTAAAAAAGTTACTTGCCTATAGTAAAACTCCTATATCTGAAATCTGTTCACTACTAAATTTTAATGACCAAAGTTATATGACTAGGGTATTTAAAAAAGTTGTCGGGATAACTCCAAAGCAATACAGGGAAAGACATCATCTTTTAGAAAAAAAATAACCCTACAGTTATCCTGTAGGGTTATTTTCTGCAGGAGCAATGATATATGAACTATATAGATTTTGAATTACTCCTAAATAAATAGAAGCTTGCTCTTAATACTTTTCAAAAATATTTCTGAATAAAATGGAACCAAAATATGCATATATTGCTACACCTATCGTAGAGAATATAATCATTAAGGGTACAGATACATAAAATCCATATAACATGATCATCAATAATACTGCAATGGCAATGCTGGCTGGCAAGTGGGTTAACGACATAATTACCGCATTCTTCAGCGTTCCATAAATGGTGTTACTATACTTCGCCAATATTGGGAATGTAAATATCAACATGAAAACATAAATTGTTAATGCAATTGAGAAAAATGCAGTAAATATATAGCCCCAAGCATTGTCCATTTGCAGAAAGTATTTAATGTCCCCAATCAGAATAATACCCACTATTAAAAGAACAAATTCTATTATTATACTTTGTTTTAAATTTTGCTTAAACGCAAGCCAAAAACTATTGATAATGTATCCCTCTTCATTTCTTACCATCTTTAAAGATACATAATATAATGCAGAAGTGGCTGCACCCACAGTTACGATGGGTAAACTGAAAATAATCCAGAGTATATTTAATAGAAATAAATTCATTACTTTTGTTGCAAATCTGAAGAAACGATTGTCAATATCGAATAAACCTGCCATATTATTATCCTCTTTTATTTCTTATTTCTGTGTTTTTGCCCAAGCATCTAATTGTTTCTGCTTTTCATCAATAATTTTTTGCAGGCCGGCTGCGTACAATTCATCATTAATAATTTTAAGATATTTGTCCGGGTCCAAGGCACCGCCCTCGAGTAACTTTTGGTACTGTTCCATTACTGCTGTACATGAAGCTATTTCAGTCTTAACTGGCTGGGGATCAAACATAAACCCAAATGCCTTTGAAGTTTTAGTATTCTTTTTCCATTCTTCGAAAGCACTATTATATTTCTCTATATCTCCGCCAAGTCCAACTAACTCTCTCATCTCTATCGGATACTTCTCGCCATCTCCCCAGATTGGCCAATACTGTAAGAAAGTTTTCGAATTGCTCTTGGAAGTGTCGATAGAACCATCACTATTTTTTGTAAAGTGTTCGCCTTCAATTCCAAACTTGAGTAGTGTTGCGAGTTCCTGATCTTCAAAAGTAAGATTTAAAAATTGTATCGACTTTTCTGGTCTTTTAGCAATAGCAGGAACTGACCAAATATAGGTTTGCCTATTAGTCGTTATGTCAACTGGTGCATGAATGGTGGCATACTGTTTAGGTACTTTATTTCCAAGTTGCGCGTTAGCAAAATCAGTAGAGTTTGGAGCAGCAAAAAGCTTGTTAGCATCCATCATCTCCGTTGGAGTAGTCTGTGTTGTCGCAAAGTCCTTAGAAATATAGCCTTTTTGATACCATTCTCTAACTTTTTTAACAGTATTAATATATTCCTCCGTTTCAAGCATATTAACAACTTTTAAATCCTTTGTCCCTGCATCTCTTAACACCCCAAAGCCGTCACCAAGGTTATCAAAGTTTAATAAATAATAAGATACCCCTGTAGGGAAAAAGGTTTGTACATCTGGTTCGGAAGCATGAATCTTTTCTAAAATCGGATCTAAATCATCTACTGATTTAATTTGAGAGACATCAATATTATGCTTTTTTACGAGACCATCATGCAGCCAGAATCCCTTAGCCTGAACATAACTTCTTTTCCCAGGGATACCATACAGTTTTCCATTTACCTTTGTTACCTCTAGAATATCTCCTAAACTAGTTTGAATATCTTTACCATATTGATCAACAATTTCATCAAGCGGTCTAATCATGTTAGTACTAGCATATTGTGTTATATATCTTGACCCTGGAAGCATCATAATCAAGTCTAGCTTTTCACCGCTTGAAGCTGCCAAAGTATAGGTATTTGCCATAGCCGAGACGGCTACAGGCTTAAACTCGACTTTAGCATTGATCTTCTTTAATGTAATTTCATTCACTTTTTCCTGAACCTTTGCTAAATCACCAGGAGTATCACCATTTACAGCATACGCCACAGTAAGTGTAAATGGTTCCTCATCAAAATTGATACCATCTCCCTTGGAAGAAGTATTTGTCTCTTTGTCACCACTACATCCAGCAAGTGCAACCATTAAAATAACCGATAACAATAGACTTAAAATCTTGTTCCTCATAAAAATCCCCCTTTTATATTAATTTTAGGAAACACCTTATTCTTTAACTGCCCCTTCTGTCATACCTCTAACTAACCATTTTTGAAGGAATGGAAAAACCAAAATGATGGGTAAAATACCTACTACTGCCATTGCCATTCTAATTGTTGTTGATGGTAATTCTGCGGTACTTAGTGCTGATGCCGCATTTCCTAAATCATTACTTTGCAGGAATTTAATATTTTCATTGATATTGTTCAAAATAGTTTGGATACTTTGTAATTTACTGTCATGGCTTAGGTAATATAAACCATTCGTCCAATCATTCCAATACATAAGTGCAAGCGGCAGACCTATTGTAATGATGATGGGTCCAGATATAGGAAGGACGATTTTGAAAAATGTCTTTACTTCGCTCGCTCCATCAATTTTTGCTGCTTCAAGCAATGTACCAGGTATCGAATTCTCAAAATAATTTCGGAAAGTCATGATAAAGTATCCATTTAACATCAGGTTTGGTATGAGTAACCCCAAAATTGTGTTTTTTAGATGAAATATCTGAGTATAGATTATATATTGTGCTGTCAGACCGCCATGAAACATCATGGTAAAAGTCACAATGAAAAGTAACATACTTCTACCAGGCAAATGTTTCCTGCTTAGAGTCCATCCAATCAATGCAGCCATCGTGGTCCCAAAGAATGTGCCAACACAAGTCACTATGATTGTTACCAGGTACCCGCTCCCTATCATTTCCCATTGATCAAAGATATATTGATAGGCTGCCAAAGATAATTTTTCTGGAAAAAAACTATATCCATTTCTTACAACAGACTGTTCAGCTGAAAAAGATGAAATGATCAGTAGGACGAAGGGGATAATGGCAAGAAAAGCCATTATAATGAATAGGATATGTCCACTTAATTCCCACTTTTTATACCTGCCGAGTTTCACTGATCCCCACCTCCTTAAAATAATTTATCATCCTTGCTGAATTTTCGAACAACAGCATTCGCTGAGATTAAGAGTATAAATCCTACTAATGATTGGAAAACCCCTGTAGCTGATGCCATAGTGATATCACCAAGCTTCATCAATGCTCTAAAAGAATATGTGTCTATTGTGGTTGTTACATTATATAATGCACCAGAATTCATTGGAATTTGATAGAATAGTCCAAAGTCTGAATTAAACATTCTGCCTACCATTAACATTGTCAGCAATAAAATTACGGTCTTAAGTGAAGGCAAAGTAATGTATTTTATTTGCTGCCATTTTGTCGCACCATCAATTTCTGCAGCTTCGTAGTACTCACGAGGAATAGACACGATACGAGCGGTATACATCAATAGCGAATAGCCAATCCCATGCCAGGTATGTATAAACAGCAATATGATAGGCCAATATTTGGGCTCCTGATACCAAGATATCGCATCGATTCCCAATGGTTTTAAAATGGAGTTGTTAATAAAGCCGGTTTCATTACTGAGAAACGCAAAGCCTAAATAACTGACGATTACCATTGAAATGACATAGGGTATTAAAGTCGCGGACTGATAAATTTTTCTGGCAGTTTTATTTAAAATTTCGTTGAATAATAATGCAACGGTTAAACCGAAACCGATGCCAGAAACAATGAACAGTAAATTATAAAGGACTGTATTCCTAATCATGATCCAAGCATCACTAGTTGAAAATAAAAATTTAAAATTATCCAGACCTACAAAATCCCCATTGAATACCCCTTTTGAGTAATCCAGTTCCGTGAAGGCTAATTTCATCCCATATAACGGCATATAGTTATTTACGAATAAATAAATCAATGCCGGAACAGCCATTAAATACAACGGAATAAATTGCTTATACTTAACTTTTTTCTGCTTTGTTACAATTTTGGTTATTTTAATTTGTTGTTTTGTTTCTGCTGTATACAAATATATACCTCCCTGCTTTTTTTGCTATTTTCTGAATTCTTAAATTAATTATAGCGCTTTCAAATCAGTAACCATTATACTTTATCCGACTTGTTTGATTTACATTTCCGACTTTTACTATTTTCATTTTGGCATGGTATGGAATTGATCTTCTGGCTATTAAATAAAAGAAAAACAGATGAAAAAGACATTCATCTGCTATACCAATTCCTTTTTATATAATTTTTTAAATTGTTGCGGCGACATATCAACAATCTTGGTGAAAATCCTGTTAAAGCTGGAATAATTATAATAACCCACTTCCAAAGCAATTTCTCCAATCGTTTTGTCCGTTTCTATTAACAGTCTTTTCGCTATATCCATTCTACGATTAATGATATATCTGCTAATAGAAACACCTGTTTCTTTTTTAAAAATTCTCGTGAGATAATCTGGATTTAAGTGAACCTTCTTGGCTAAATCATCCATCGATGTTTCTTCCGATATATGACTTTCAATATATTTTTTAGTTTTATTAACTGGATTGTCTATATTCTCATTTTCTTCTACGTAATCCTTTATTATATTGATTGTGTACTCTACCCACTTCAATAAATCATCTAAAGAAATGAATGCATTTTGGAATATCTTATTGGAGGTGTTATCACCAAACAATTCACTTAAAAAAACATTATGCTTTGCTGCGAATGACATCAGTACAAAGTAAAAATCCTTATAAAAATTCTGTAAGAATTTTCGATCTATTTTCCTCAAATTTTCCTCTGCAGTTAGTATCGCCTTAATTTCATTTAATAATGTTACAAATTCATTTTTCTGAATGAACTCACTCCATTTTGTAAAATTCGAGTTACTGTACTCAATATGATAGTGTCTGAACGTACGTAAAAGATATATATCCTTATGGAAAGCTACATTGTTAAAATCTATCAACTGCATTTTCTCGATTTGATTAGGAATTGATATGATATTGTCTTGATTCCCTATATAACAGCTGATGGTCATCTTAAAATAATTTCTTATGACTCTAATCAATTCCTCACATCCTGCCTTGATTTCCTCTGTGAGGTCTCTGCAATATTTGGTTTTATTGATGTTGAACATGATTAAAATAGAGTTTTCTGTAAACTCCATCACTTCTTTATTGGTCCCCCCTATTTCAAAGAGTTCTTCCGAAATATTTTTTATGGAGAATTCCAATAATCTTTTTTCATTCCTTCCCGAATCCTCAGGATATTTTTTTATACATACTAATACCGGAATAAATGTTTTTTCTATATCGATTCCAATTTCTTTAGCTTGTATATATTTTAAAAGGCTCTCCTTATCCGGAGAAATATCTCCAACAAAGAAATCCTTCCAAAATTGTTTTAGAACTATTTTCTTATTTTCAACCCAAGCTCCACTGTTTTTTCGTAAATTTTTCTCGTATCTTACTTTCTCTATCGCCTTAGTGACAGTTTGAACTACCTTTTCATAGTTAAGCGGTTTCAAAAGATAATCCAAGCTCCCCAATTGGATGGCCATCTGAGCATATCTAAAATCCGCATGACAGGTCATAAAAATACACTCCACCCCAGGCTTGTTTTCCTTGATCCACTGTAATAGCTCAAGCCCCGTCCCCCTTGGCATTTCAATATCACTGAGCACAATATCTATATCATTCTTGTTTAATTCCTCCATTGCCTGTTTCATACTTGCAGCAGTAAAAACGCAAGAAATGGCTAACAGATCCCAATTTATTCCTTTTTTTACTGCCTCAATGGCACTGATTTCATCATCTACTAAAAGAATATTCATTCCGAAACACCCTTTCTTCTATTATTTTTCATAGATTGATATCAGTTTTTATAACCTATTAAGTATCCATACTATCAAACAATGCAGGCAAAGTTAGCTCGGATATGGCTCCGCCATCATTATAAAATTTCCAACTGCCCTTTCCATCATATAAGATTTTGATGCGCTGCACACAATTGGAAATACCAATATGGTCCCCGAGAGAATCTGTTATTTTCATTCCGGAATTTAACTGCTCAAGCAGCTTAGCTGGGTATCCAATACCGTTATCAGTGATAGTTATTTTTGCAAAAGGGTAATATTCGACCTCAAAATATTCCACTCTGATAGAAATATGAATCACCCTAGTCATTTCAATGGCATATTTAATGGAGTTTTCTACAAAGTTCTGAATGAGCATTGGAGGAATCAACATATCCTCTATTAGTCGATTTACTTCTAAAGTATAGGTGAACTTATTTTTATAACGTACTTTTTGTATTTCAAGGTAATCAGATATATGATTAATCTCCTCAATAAGAGGGACAAAATCATTATCAATTTTTGTCCTAAATCTGAAGAAGTCTACCGAATTTAGAATTAGCTTTTTGGCAGTATTTAGGTCTCCAGTTTGAATCAGATTATTTACCATATTTAAAGAGTTAATCAAAAAGTGAGGATTTAACTGCGATTGGAGATTTCGCAGCTGCGATTTTTGTACTTTAATCTGTTCCTCATATATACTGATTTTTAGGTTTTGTACTGTATCCATCATTTCATTAAAGGTAGCATTGACCATCTCTAGCTCATTGGAACTTTTTTGGAGTTTCATTCTGTGTGTAAGATCTCCTTTTCGTACTCTAGCCATTGATCTGGTCAACTTCCTTAAAGGGTTAACTACCGTCATATTCATCAGTAATATTAATACAGGCAGCATCAAAGCGAAAATAATAGAAACTAGTAAAATATATCTTTGTACTATGGGTAATGTTTTTTCTATTTCTGCCTTTGATAGAGTCTCTCCCAATAAAACGTTTGCAACGGAGGACTGGCTAGTTATTAGTACATGATCCTTTTGTTGATTTGCTATTACATTATTAAAAGAATCTGATGAAATAAATATTAATTTTGTCTTAGTTAAATTCTTTCTATTATATTTACTTATCAATTTATCTGTATTTGTATACGATCCAGCAATGATATCTCCATTACCGTAAGACATATTTATCAAACCATTATTTTTATCTATTCTGGTAGTAATCCAGTTTGATTTTGGGGATGAGGCAGTCGAACTACCCAATTTCGAACGGGTAATCACATAACCTTTTAATGCTGATAACTCACTTTCCGAAACACTATTTTGTGACGCAATTATGTAATAATCTCCACCTTTCACATATAAAAAAAATGCATCTATTAAGTTGTTTGAAAGCAATCTGTTTGTTTGGTTCATAAAAATCCTGTGTTTGGCGAATGCAATATCGGTTTCGTCGCTGTTAGCCACTAAAATCTTTGGATCGACATGAAATAGGGCCATATCTAGTGAATAAGTCATTGAGTTTTTCAACTGCGAATCCAGCTGGAGCATATATGAGTCCAACATATTTCTGTGGGTATCTTCTACTTGCTTTAAAAGAGATTCATGAGTTTGATAGTTGTAATATATAAGCACTGAAATAAGAGGAGTAAGAACAATAATGATATAAAAAACAATTTTAAAAGAAATGGAATTGTATAATTGCCGATATTTTTTATTTTCCATTTGTCCCTCCGTAATAGTAACCCGTGTATACAAGGCTCACAATAAAATGAATATTCTGAATACTATAGTGGCACTTTATTATTTCCAAATCGCTAAAATTATCATATTTAATTGTACCTTTTCCCCTTTGGTTGTGTAAAAGGGGCACTATTTATTCTTAAAAAGTAAAAATAATGCCTATTACCGCTTTTCCTTTTGGATTAACAGATAATAGGCAGTATAAGTTTGATTCTTTATATGGTTGTTGCTTTTGTACTATAAACCAAAAATCGTTTAGCTGCAGAAGAGTAACCTATATTTTAAGCAACAGGTAAGCTTAACTCTGGGATTTCTAAAAATTTCTTTATAGCTAGTGCACAGGCACCCTTGACACATGCATTTGTTCCAAGTTTTGATAATAATATCTCTTTATAACTACTAATCGAGGAGGTTAGTTTCAATTTAATTTTACTTTCTGCTTCAGGAAAAAGTTTCAATAGTTCGCTATTTAATACCACCGTCTCAGGGTTTAGCAAATTAATGATATTATTTAATCCGACTACGATATACTTAATAAACTCATCGATTTCATGCATGACTACTGGATCTCTAGCCTTAATAAAATTTTTGACATCCCTATAGTCCAATTTTGATTGATCAAGTTTTTTCATTAATCGTTTAAAGAAGCTGCCTTCAGAAGCATAAAGCTCCCAACAACCAGAATTACCACAATTACAAGCTTTGCCAGCAGGATTGATAATCATGTGACCAATTTCTCCTGTGTATCCAAGATACCCTTTTACCAATTCCCCATTCACTAAGACACCTAGACCTATTCCAGAATACATATTAATACTAATTAAATTCTCACTAGTCTGGCAACTAAATACTTTTTCTGCAAATGCGCATAAATTTGCATTATTTTCAATAGATACTGCCAAATCTAAATGCTGCTCAAGGTCTCCCTTTAGGTCCATGTTATGCCATTTATGCTGTGGAACAAAACCTATAGTTTCATCAATCTTTACAGTTCCATGAATTCCAATAACGACACCGACAATTCCATAACGACTTTGAGAAAATGTTTCCTTATATTTATTAATTTGGCTTATTAAGATTTGAAGTACCTCATCATAGTTCGAGTTTCCTAACTCTACTTTATCGGAATGAACTGGTTTTCCTATTAAATCAGAAACAGTAAATGTAATATCCCGATAGTCCAAATCAATCCCTATTGCATAACCAGCATGGTAATTGAGAGAAAGCATGATTGGCTTTCTCCCAACATGGTAATACTCCTGACGGGTCTCAATAAGTAAACCTTCCTCAATTAAATGTGATACCTGCGTTGATATAGTGGCCTTCGTTAACTTGGTTATAGCAGCTAAATCTACCCTCGAAATCATTCCATGTTTTATAATATTAGCTAAGATTACGCTTTTATTGATTTTCTTCATATGAGCTGGAACAGCAATTTCCATAAAAATTACCTTCTATTCTAATGGATATCTATCTAGAAACCATAGTCAATAATTTAAACAGTTAAGAAAAAGGAAAATATATTAAATTGAATAGTTTTCTTCTTTTTGCTCAACAACGATATCATTTACTTTCTTGACTCGATTTAAAGATTTGTTGACTTCAACAACCATAGACTTCGGAATAGATCCACCTGCTTGCTTAATAAGAGCTTCAACCGTCATGGCATTCATAGCCTTTGCCATGGATTTGGATTGTTTTACTTTTTTTGCGACGTCTCCACGCTTTGACTTTACATAGAGTATCATATCATCTAAAATTTTGGCTGCTTCAGGGGATTTCCGTATATCTGCCATGACATCTTTAATAGAATAATAGCCTTCTGGACAATTCATGTCTGGCTCATCAAACCAATTAATAACTTCTCTTCCCTCTAACTGATAAGCCTTATTTGGTTCTGTTACTTTACATATGGTAATCTCATCTGAACAATTACCTGCTTTTACTTCAATCTTATGGTTACCCTGTAGTTTCACTTTGAATGTAAATACTTTATCACCACTTTGCTTTTCTACAAATTCTCCGTTATTATATAGTTCAACAGTGTCATAATTTGAATAGACCTTAACTTCCGTTTCTTCTTCATGACGTTCTATATAATTCCTTCCACATAAATGTACAAAGGGTTCTTTACTCCAATTTGCTTTATAGAGAAAGAAAGCATCCTTCTTATATTTTCTATCAAAAGTAACAAGTCCCTTTTGGTTTATTCCGTTCTTGCCGCCCTCATCTCGGCCGTCTGCTGCAAAGTCAAACATATTCCATACATGAGTCGACCAAAGATAAGGACGTTCTGCACTCATTTTTATCAAATGCTCATGATATACACACTGGTATTGTTCCGTATAATCTCCTTTCTCAGGCATTGCCGATTGTAATCTAGGATTAGCATCTGCGCCGTACTCAGCTAAACCAATAATTTTATCTGGATATTTTTTATGGAAGTCATCAAAAAATACATCATTATCAGTCACGTCCCCTAAGTACCATCCATAATAAAGATTGTAGGACATAACATCAGGTAAAAATACCAAAGGTTCATCAATTTCAAGCATAAAAGCATGAGCCATAGTGGTTGGTCTAGTATGGTCCATTTTATGTGCCAAATCATTTAATATCTTATGATTCTCCATTAGATCATCAGTTACACCTGTAACGGAAATCTCATTCGATAATCCCCAGCAGATAATAGACGGATGATTAAAATTCTGTACGATTAATTCTTTCATTTGACTAATTGTATTCTCTCTTCCATTTGGCATGTGTTCAGTAATGTAAGGTATTTCTGCCCAAACGATCATTCCATATTCGTCACATAAGTCATAAAAGTACTGGTCATGTTGATAATGTGCGAGACGTATAGTATTTGCACCTATTTCCTTTATCAGTTCCATATCCTCTTGCATCATTTCTTTCGTAATGGCGTTTCCAACACCGATTCTATCTTGGTGACGAGATACACCCCTAAGAGGATAAGGCCTGCCATTTAAGAAGAATCCTTTATCCTTGTCAAACGAAAAAGTTCTGCAGCCAAAACGGCTATCAACCTCATCAATTACGTGACCATTTTTGATAAGTTCTGCTTTTGCTTGATATAAATATGGATCCTCCACTCCATCCCATAAGTGAACTTCTGAAACGATCAAACTACCAGAAGCAATTCCATTTATCACAGGTACTTCTACATTTCCCACACCAGAGATTGTATAACGAACAGCTTCAGCTTCCCCTGAAATATATGATGTTAAAGATACAACCGCAGTTTTCTCATTTATCTCAGAAGTTATTTGAAATCCATTCCCTCCAAAATAATCCATATCAAAATGGCTGTTAGGCACGATTACCATGTATACATCCCTATATATCCCACCATAAAATGTGAAATCAGCCATCTGCGGGTATACCCTGTCATTAGGTCCATTATCAACAGAAACTACCAGCTCATTTTCTTCTTGCAAGGTGTCTGTTATGTTTATTCTAAAAGTAGAATAACCCCCATCATGTGTACATAATTTATGATTATTCACCCAAACCTCTGCTGTAGAGTTTGCACCTCTAAATTCCAAATATACCTGATCACCATTATCGTATTCTGGTTTAGAAAAAGTCTTCCCATACCAGCAGGTGCCCCTGTAATAATCATTGCCTCCATCTTGTCCATCAATGGCATTCCATGTGTGAGGAATATTAACTTTATCACCTGGTGCTGTAAATACTTCCGCAGCTCCAACATTTTCCTTTACAAATTTCCAATTTTCATTAATAAGTATTGTTTTCCTCATCGTAACTCCTCCTAAATCCTTCATTACTAATCGATTATCATAGTGTATTACTTCTGTTATTGCTTTTACATATTTACAGTTCCGCTAATTGTCCTCCATCCAAGATATATTCTGACCCCGTTGAGTAGCTGGAGTCTGAAGAGGCTAAGAACATAACAAGCTTTGTTACTTCTTCCGGTTGTGCTGCCCGTTGCATTGGAATTTCTTTGGAAAGGTGCTCGATAATCTGTTCTGCACCTTTCTGTACCGTCATCGGAGTTAAAATAAGACCAGGATGAACCGTATTTACTCTAATACCTTCGCCAGCCATTTCTAAAGCTACTGCTTTTGTCATTCCTCGAAGCGCAAACTTAGAAGCTGAATAAGCTGCTGAACCGCGACTTGAGCCTCGGAAACCAGCTAAAGAAGAAATATTGATAATGGATCCGTCTTTTGTTTTAAGCATGGATGGTAACACAGTTTTCATTCCTAGAAATACGGAAACCTGGTTTATATCAATGACTTTACGATATTCTTCCTCCGACATATCTAGTATAGATTTCATTAAAACAATACCGGCGTTGTTCACTAAAACATGGATTGGGCCAAATGTATTTTCAATATCATCTACGACCGCTTCCCATTCTGCCTGATTGGTTACATCATGATGATAAAACTTCACTTGTTCACCAAGTTCCGCAGCTAATTTTTCTCCTTCTTCTACTAAAATATCGGATATAGCAACTCTTGCTCCTGCTTGAACAAATGCTCGAGCGTGAGCTGCCCCATACCTCTTGCACCACCAGTAATTAAAACTACCTTGCCATCAAATTTCCCCATAAAATCCCTCCCATTTACTTAACCTAGCTTTTATGTTAATTCTTAAACACCATCAAATATTGTAGTTTAGTACTTTTTTTATTAACATTGTAATAGTATCTATGAATTTACCATTTGAAATTTTATCTTTTAAGTCAATGAAAAACCGATTGAGGAGCACTGTTTATTTATTGTCCTTAATCGGTTTTTTAGTCCTGCCTGGTTTTAATTCAGGTTTTCATATATATCTATATTTTCTTTTTTTGCACTTGCTTTTATTTCAGCAATTCCCTTTTGAATATCTTCCATTTTCTCTGCATTCAGCTTATAAAACTTCATTGTAGTAATGGATACCAATAAACAAACAGCCGGTAAACCGAATGCTAGTAATAATGTTACAACGTACAATGGTGTAGTTAACGCTTCGCCAACTTCAGGGAATTTTTCTTTGTAGCCTATGATACCAACGATGACACCGACAATTGTTGGAGCTAACGATGAAACAAGCTGATCAATAAACGAGAAAATCGTGCCCATCATACCTGGTACATATCGTCCTGATTTATTTGTTTCATAATCAGAAACATCCGCAATCATTGGAATAACCAGTGTTGTTGGAATCCTTGAAAAACCGGTTGCTAATGCCATTAAAACTAGGAATAAGATAGTTGTTGCTCCAATATTCGATAGTGAAATAGATGATGGATCATCAATTAACAAGAATAGAGCAATTAATCCCAAGAAGGAAAGCACCCCTACCCATGCTGACAGGATATATGATTTCTTTAAACCGTACTTTTTAGCAATTCCGACTGCTGCAAAGGTAATTAATATTCCAGGTACTAACGTTATAAGACCTATTTTACCGCTTAAAGCATAATCTCCTAATAAAATACCGTACAACATAACACCGACGACAGAATAGCTAGCAATAGTTAATCCTAATTTATCAAAAGCTGCGGAAAGTGAAAGCATTTGCAGCGGTCTATTTCCTTTAACTACGCCCCAATATTCACGTAAAGTGGTTTTTGTCCCTTCTTCTCCCAAACCATAATATTCTTTTTTATCTTTTGACCAAATACCTATGATTGCCAATACCGCTAATATTCCAGAAAGAATAAGTCCATAAAAGCTTAATTCTGTAAATACAGAAAGAGTAAAGCCACCATGTTTTTTAACTAGATAAGCTGAAACGTAAAGATGACCACCAACAAAAAATACAGCATTAAAGATTCCATCAAAAATCGCATACAACGGCCTCTGTTTTGGATTATTGGTTAAGACCGTTTGGGCTGCCTTCGTAACACTAGTTTGTAGTGAATAACCAATTTTGTTGATAATTAACATAGCTGTAAAGAATAGAAACTGCATGGATTCTGGCAGATTATGAGTGACACTGTAAATCACAAGAATACTGCCTGCCGAAATAATGTTTCCTATTACAATCAACGGTGAATATTTTCCAAATTTCCCTTCCGTTTTATCAATAATATAACCGATCGCGGGATCGATGACGCCGTCGAATAACCGTGCTGCCATTAATAGTGAACTAACAACCATAACAGCAAGTCCAGCAATCCCTGTTGCGTAATACGTAACAAAGGTTAAAATAAGCATATGAAGATTTGTAGAGCTGTTATTTAAAGTAAATAAGGCAATTTGCCACAATTTTGCTGTGTTGTATGTTTGTCCACTGTTTAATGTAACATTTGACATAATATTAGCCCCCTTAAAAATAAAACGTTTCTATTTAACAGAATACTATGAATATTGACATAGAAGTAATCCCCTCAAAAACTTGTCCACCCCTATGTTCTATTAATCACTATTAGTCTTCTCAAATTTTTTTATTGGGTTATCCCTAATCCAAAACAGCTTATAATCTTAAAAAAAATATATAATAACCAAGACATTTAATAAATTAGATTAGTAAACTAAGTAACTATAGATTATTTTAGAACCATTCTGCATATCCAAGTTTTCTTAAATAATCTGCTGATGTTTTTAAGCAATCAAACGGATCTCTGCCATAGACATCATCCTGCTCGATTAGGAAGTACTGTGAGCCGCTGGCAAGGCCGGCTTCAATAATACCTTTAAGGTTAAGGCTTCCCTCACCAAGCTCGGCGAATTCAATGACACCATGGAATGCTTGATTGAATTTACTTCGGTCGAACCCCCCCTCTAACACTCTGTAATCAAACTGCCCAATACGGTAGTCCTTTAAGTGAATCAATGCTACCCGACCTTCGAATTTATTGATTACCTCCACTGGGTCTAAACCTCCACGATGAACCCAGTGAACATCTATTTCAAAACCAATTTTCGAGGTATTATTCTTAATAATATCTAATAAGTATTCACCATCATATTTTTGGAATTCGACATGATGATTATGATAATAAAGGTCAATTCCATGCTCTGCTAATTTTTCTGCTACTGATTCCGCCTTTTTGACAAATTCTATAATTTTATCTTTGCGGCCAATAGCCGAAAACGGTACCATACCAATTCGTAAAAAATGGCAGTTTAATGTCTTACAGTCGTTTACAATCTTTTCAAAATCAGTGGTTAATGTTTCACCTGGAGCACCTGGATATACTGGATCAACCCCGGCAGTTAGCGCGGCTATTTTTATATCAAAGTCCAGACTTGCCCTTTTAAGCTCAGCAACATTTTCAGCACTCATGGGAATTTGTGAAACCTCTACAGCTCCAAAACCCAGCTCATGTAATTTTCTCATGGTTTCATAAACACCAAGTTCATCTACTTTGCTTTTTAGCATCATCATTTGTACGCCAATTTTGCCCTTTTTCATTTCCTATTCCTCCACCCCTAAGTGCGTTTTGAATGAATTTAATTATTGTTTTACAGGGTATTTATTTTCTTCAGCAATTCTTTTATTTAGTTCGGTTAAGAATAATTCTTCATCAAAAGGTAATTCTACTTCTTTACCCAGCCAGCTTGATAGATGTATCGCATTGGCTAATGCTACACCGTTAATACCATCGCTGCCAGGAGCTAATAAAGGGGTATCTTCTAGAATCGCCGCTGCAAAGTTTTCCATGACGGAAATATGCTGAGCGCCCCATACGCTGTTAAACTCTATTACTTCTTCAGAGTATATTTCACTTGGATTACCGCCCATGACACTTCTCATCACATCCCGTATATCCATGGTTAAACTCATTTCATTCTCTGGTTTTACTAAGCGTTTGATACTAACTTTCTTACTGCCGTAAACGACAATTTTCCCTTTGTCTCCTAAAATTTCAAAGCGGTCTGTTCCGATTACGTCATGTGTGCATGTGATAAATACCCCAGTTGCACCGTTACCATAGTCAAGAACTGCGGTTACTTCGTCTTCAACTACAATATCCCTTTGGTAACCAAATTTTACATGCGAATATACTTTTTTCGGCATTCCGCAAATCCACTGTAATAAGTCAATTTGGTGTGGTGCTTGGTTTACAAGCACACCGCCGCCTTCCCCGCCCCAGGTTGCCCTCCATTCACTTTGATCGTAGTAACCCTGTGATCTCCACCAAGTCGTAATCATCCAATTCGTACGACGGATCGTACCAATTTCACCATTGTCTATAATTTCTTTTACTTTTTGATAAAGTGGATTAGTCCGTTGGTTGAACATAATGCCAAACTTTACTTCAGGTTTGGCTGCTGCAAAATCATTTAATTCTTTAACTTGTTTTGTATAAACACCAGCCGGCTTTTCCACCAATGCATGAATATTTCTTTTTATTGCTTCTATGCCCATTTCAGGATGCAGATAATGCGGAACACATGTCACGATTGCATCTACTTCACCGCTTTCAAGCATTTCAATATAGTTGTCATAAAAAGGAACGTCAGGATACTTTTCCTCTGCCAGCTGTTTTTTCGCAGGATCGTTATCACAAATAGCTCCCAGCACCATATTCTTAACTTTTCCTTCTGTTAAGAACCCAGAATACGCTCCGCCTTGTACGCCTAACCCGATAACTCCTAATCTTACATTTGCCATGCTGCCTTTCCTCACTTTCAATCGTTTCTAAAAACTCTGCCAACGCTTAATAATGCTTCCACTTATATAGACTTGTACTCTCTTATCGCCACCCCCAATAATTTCCTTTCGACTCTGTAAGTTTAAGTTGGAAGCACTTTCAAATATAGAATAAATGAATTCTATAAACCTTTATTGCATTCTAGTACTTTTTTTTTTAATATAAGAATAAAGTTTTAGAAATTTATTAAAATTCTAATTTAATAGGGAATTATGTCTTTTATTGGGGATGATACATTGATCGCTAACACCGAAAATATTAGAAGTAAATGTAAACTTATTGTAGATATTTTAAATTTACCGATTTTCTTTATTGACCCAAACGGAAATGTAAAATATGAAGATCCAAATCATCAAGCTTTGAATCCTTTATTATCTAACGAAAAAGAGCACTTCTTTAAACATTTGGATTATCATTTCGGTAAGGATTTCCATTTTCCTGTTATTAGGAAATCATCGTATTTTGATAAATACATCTTAATTAGTGTGGTGAATGATGAAGTTTTCGAAGGAACTGTAATAATTGGACCCATTCTTTCTTATCCATTATCTGAAGATAAGATTGATGTCATAATCAATGATACCCATGCATTTTTTAAACGTGAAAGTGTAATGAAGTATTACAAAACTTTGCCAATTATAGAATCTGAGAAACTAAAAAGTGTAAGTATTTTTGTCCATCACTTATTTAATAACGAACTAATTTCTCCACAATCTGTTAATGAGAGTTCCGTATCTACAAATACTAGCAAGTTAATCGAAAAAGTGCACTTTGACGTTTCTGAAAATTTGAAATCGAATGTAATTCGGCGTGACGGTTTATTTGAAAAGAAAATCTTACAAATCGTAAGAGAAGGAAGGGTAGAGGACTTAAAAAAGGTCGCTTCCCTAAGGAAAGAAGAAGAGGTTGTAAGTATTTTATCAAAATCAAGCTATATTCGCTCACTCAAAAACCATATTATTTCTCTCATAACTTTAGTCTCACGGGCAGCTATTGAAGGGGGCCTAAATGAAGAATTAGCTTTTTGTTTACATGATAGTTTTATTCAAAATCTAGAGGATATGCAAAGATTAGATGAAGTTAAGGGAGTAGCAAGAGAAGTTCTTACTACATTTACCAAGAATGTAAAACAAATAAAGGATGAAAACTATTCCAAAACAATCATTTTCTGTAAAGACTATATTTATAAGAATATTTATCAAAAGATAAACCATGATGATATAGCCGAAAAGGTCGACCTGAGCCCAAAGTACTTGTCTATATTATTTAAACGTGAGACTGGCATTTCTGTCAGTGATTATATTCAGAAAACTAGAATTGACGAAGCAAAAAAATTGCTCATTTACAGTAAAACCTCAATATCAGAAATAGCTGCATTATTACAATTTAACGATCAAAGTTATTTTACAAGAGTTTTCAAAAAAATATGTGAAATCACTCCTATGCAATATAGAGAAAGACACCATCTAATAGATAAATGAAGATCCAGTGTGAATTGATCTTAACGCAAAATACTACTATGACCAAAAAAGCAGGTTATTACCGCATATAATATAAGCGTTACTAACCTGCTACTTTTGTAAAAGAGATATAATTTTATTTGTTCTCGTTCGCCAAACTGGTAACTTTGAAGGATTCTACTTTAGGCTGTTTGGCTTTTATTAAAAAAGATAGTAACAGACCGATTGAAGCGATAATGCCTGCAAAAACAAACGATACATTTACACCACGTATTAACCCACTAACACCTGCTGCAGGCACTGAATAATTTGTCATGACAGTGACAAGTACGGCTGTTCCTACTGCTCCGGCTACTTGTCGCATTGTATTATTCATTGCTGTACCATGCGCTATTAATTCGGGTGGCAGTTCATTTAATCCAGCTGTTGTTACCGGCATTAATACCATCGAAACAGCAAACATTCTTATTGCATTAACCACTGCTAAGTAAATAAACGTTGTGTTCTGGGTTAAATTACTTAGCATAAATGTTGTTATGACCAATATGATTAAACCTATAATGGATAGCCATCTTGCACCAAATTTATCAAAAAGCCTTCCTGTGACAGGGCTCATAATCCCCATAACAATTGCACCTGGTAACAGAATTAATCCAGATTCAAATGCCGTAAACTTCAACATATTTTGCATATATATCGGCAGTATAACGGATCCGCCAATTAGTGACAAAAAAACGATCATTCCAAGAATTGTAGTGACAGTGAACACCCTATAATTAAATACACTAAAACGTAAGATAGGGTGATCTATTTTTACCTGGCGTACAATGAACAATGCTAGACAAGCAGCGCCAACCAGCATTGATACAATAACTTGTACACTGCTCCATCCACTTCCGCCAGCCGTGCTGAAAGCATACAATATCCCGCCAAAACCAAGTGTAGAATATACAATAGACAAAATATCAATTTTAGAGAACTTTTGTATTGTTACATTTTTCAAAATAAAAAAGGCAACTATTAAATTACTCAAAATAAACGGCAAAAGGATATAAAATAAACTTCTCCAATCAAAATGATCTACGAGCCAACCTGATAAAGTTGGACCTATCGCTGGAGCAAAAGCTATAACCAATCCAAACAGACCCATTGCTGTTCCACGTTTTTCAAGAGGAAAAACTAGAAATACAATTGTTTGCATTAACGGCATAATAATACCTGCACCTGCAGCTTGAAGAATCCTTCCAAGCAGTAAGAAAGCGAAATTTGGTGAAACAGAACCAATCAAAGTCCCTATGGCTAACAGTCCCATCGCCGTTAAAAACAATCCTCTTGTAGTAAATCGTTCAATTAAAAAAGCAGTGATCGGTATCATAATGCCATTTACCAGTAAGAAAATAGACTGTAACCACTGAGCTACACTGGCATCCAGGTTTAAATCTTTCATAATATCAGGTAATGCCGTAGTTAATATAGTTTGATTTAAAACCGCCACAAAAGCACCTGAAATTAAGACCAGCATAAGAGGCTTTTTATTAATTTCGTTCGCAAGGACTTTACCTTGTCTATAATCCATAACATAACCTTCTCTCTACATTTATAGGACTTTTCGTAATAGATGTGTAGATAATACGTAAAGTCCGGGTTTTCACTTCAATACTTTTTATACTTTTCGAATAGAATAGCATTTCATCATGATCAATTATTGTATTTTAGTTTTTATTTTAGTATTTTAGAGAAAAAAGGTATCTGAAATATACCAATTTCAGGCTTACTCCAAAACATAAAAAATGCCCGAGAAATATTTCTTTACTCGGGCATTTCTTAATTATAGATGTATCATTCCACTTTCTAGTGCTACCGCAACGGCTTCTGTTCTAGTGTTGACACCTAGTTTATTGTAAATATTAGTTAAATGTGCCTTAACCGTCCGTTCAGCAATTCCCATATCAAATGCTATATCTTTATTTCGATAACCTTTGGCTGTTGCTTGTAAAATAAACAGTTCCTTTTCAGTTAGTTTAGTGGCTTCAAAGGGAGTTAAAACCTTAGATTTCTTCTCTTTAGCACCAAGTAGTTTGGCCATGATCTCTGGTTGTAGTAAAGTTTCTCCTCTGATTGCAGATTCAATCGTCCGAAATAGATCTTCCCGGCCCGTATCCTTTAATAAGTACCCTTTTGCCCCTAGCTCCAACCCCTTAATCATTAATTCATCTTCATTATAGGTTGTTAAAATAATAATAGGAATCGAGATTTCTCGGTCATTTAAGGCTTTTATTGTCTCCAATCCGTTCATAGTGGGCATATTTAAATCCAGTAATATCACATCCGGCTTTTTAGTTTCAAGGAACTTTAGTGCTACTTCCCCATTTTCAGCCTCTCCTATTATTTCAAATCTTTCATTTGTTTCCAAGATTAATTTTAGTCCCTCACGAACAACCAAATGGTCATCAACAATTAACACTTTATTCTTTTGCACTTTATGGGCTCCTTCCTTTTAAATAGGGACTGTGATAGAAATTTTTGTTCCCTTGCCAGGATTACTATTCATTTCTATCCTTCCTCCTATTAACCGAACTCGTTCTTTTAAACCGAGTAAGCCGTATTTTCCCGAATGTTTGCCAATGGAATTGATTTTAAATCCAATTCCATTATCGATTAATTCTATTACTAAATATTTGTTTACCTTTTTTATGGTTATGTTAACCATCTGTGCTTGTGAATGTTTTGCAACGTTTGCTAAACACTCACTAATGATATATAAACTATGCTCCATTGTTAAAGCAGATAATTGTTTAATTGGTTCGATATGATCGTTTACCTCGATCAGAGCAGTTTCTTTAAAATCTGTTATCATTTTTAATACTTCACGATAAAAATCTGTTTCTTCAATAGAATCTGATCTCAAATCATCAATTGCTGTCCTAGCATTTTTCAATGTTTCCCTAGCTCGTATCATAGATTGTTGTATGATTTCATGAGAACGGTTCGTATTTCCACGATGCAGATGTGCATCAACTGCCTCTAACTGCATAATTAAACCTGCCAGGCCTTGTGCTAAAGTATCATGTAAATCTCTTGCCATCCTTTGTCTTTCGTTTGAAAGTGTCAGATCTTCAACTTTTCGATGGGCTGTTTCCAGTTCTTGCAGATAATATTTCATCCTTAGCCTAGCGTTAACCTGTCTATTGTAAATGACAGTATAGAAATTAACGATCGTAACATTAAAGAAGAAAAGAAGGATGAATACTGGCAATTCTTTTAACCCATAATTTAGCCAGATCGCTATACAATATAAGGCATAAGCTCCAATAAATACAATGATTACTTTTAAACTGTTTTCAAAAATAGCAATACTTTGAGATACCAAAAGTGGAAGCAGACCTGCCATAATAATAGGAGATCCATGTGGAACAAGAAAAGATGATATAAATAATAGGCTGCCTTGTGCGAGCAAGTAAACCCACTTTCTTTTATCTGTCAATAAACGAGAGTACCAGTAGAATAATATATAAATTAAGATAGCAATGGTAAAAACGATACTCTGGATAAAAAGTGGTTTTTCTAAATACTGAAGTACCACTGTCCCTATATAAATTAAAAATATCCAAACAACAACCGCAATTTTAGATACTAATAATCCATCAGAAATATTGTAAATAGAGTCCATATTCTTATTCCATTTATTCATTGAATCACCGCCTTTCTTCATTATAATTTACTTTTAGACATATAACATGCCCTATGGGGCATGCCCTTTAGTACCATAATCTTAATCTAATGACCCAATAATTGAAACTATTAACCCGACATTTAATAGGAAAAAGCCGACTTTATAAATGTCCAAGTCAGCTTTCACACATTAATAAGAACTCTTCTTTTTTAAAATTAACGGTACATAAATGTTTAAATTAACAGTATTAAAAAACTTTGTAAAAAAATCCATTCTACGTAAATAAAAAAACCAAAACCCTGAATTGTTACTTCATAGTTTCGGTTTTTTTATTTTTAGGTTTAATTACACCCATTGAACAATTTCGTTTAAATTTTTCCTTGTTTTAGGTCTTTTAGGTTCCTCTTTACGATAACCAAAGGCTACCATTACTGATGGTTCAAAATGCCCTTTATCCAATAAACCCTCACGTTCAAGAAATGCACGAACTTCATCAAAGTTGAAACCTTCGATTGGTGTAGAGTCAATACCAATTTGTGCAGCTGCTGTCATCATATTTGCTAATGCAATATAGGTTTGTTTTGATGACCAATCAAATAATGCACGGTCATTTTCAGATAGTTTCCAATTGGTTTCTTGGAACTGTTTTAGCCCTTGAACTAACATTTCTACAAACTGATCAGGCATTTTTTGAACAGTTTTCATATGATGGATGATGTATTCCGAATCATATCGAATATCAACTCTAGTAAGAATAATGATAAAATGACTTGCTCCTCTAAGTTTATCTTTTGCTCCTGGAGCTATTTTCATTAATCTTTCTCTAAACTCAGGGCTTTGCACAATCAAAAATTTCCAAGGTTCAAAACCAAATGAACTCGGAGACAGCCTTCCAGTCTCCAAAATGAAATTAAAATCCTCCTTAGAAATCTTCTTACTTTCATCATATTCCTTTGTTGCATGTCTGAAATTGAATGCATCCAAAATTTCTTGTTTTTTCTTCATTATATTAGACATAATAAATAGTAATCTCCCTCAGGGCAAATCGAAGTTCAAATCGTATATATGCTAATAGGCAGTCCAGCCCCCATCAGCTGCAATGACAGTACCGTTAACAAAGCTTGAATCATCCGTGGCAAGGAATAATGCTACTTTTGCAATTTCCTCTGGCTTCCCTAAACGTGGATTAATCCCCAATCCTGGACGTACTCTTCCCATGCCAAATTCATTGATTCTTGTCATGCTAGATACAATATTTGTCTCTACGCTTCCTGGAGCGATGGCATTACAGCGGACTCCTTTTTGCGCGTACATGAAACCCGTGTTTTTGGTGAAACCAACAACTGCATGTTTTGAAGCTGTATAAGCTGCCCCTGCCCTGGCACCTTGCATTCCACCATTCGAAGCCACGTTTATAATAACGCCCTGTTGTTTTTCCAAGAAGATAGGTAGAGCTTTCCTTGTTGCACGCATCACGCTTGTAGTATTCACAGCAAATATTTTTTCCCAAGGTTCATCTACAATGTCGCCGGCAGGTTCAAAATTATCCATGATCCCTGCATTATTAACTAAGATATCTAAGGTCCCGTATGTGTCAACCGTTCTGTCAATCAGATTTTGAATATCTTCCTCTTTAGCTACGTTGGCCAGAATGGCAATAGCTTCTCCACCACCTGACTTTATTTCTTCTACTGTTTCATATGCTGAGGCTTCATTAATATCTGAAACCACAACTTTAGCACCTTCCTGAGCATAAACAATGGCAATTGCTTTCCCCATTCCAGAACCTGCACCCGTTACAATAGCAATCTTATTTTTAAGTTTCATAAAAGCAATCCTCCCATATAAATATTGATAAGTTTTCACAAATTTATTATCAAATGATTTTTTCCTCATTTGATGTGTCTATGATACTGGTAAAATGTTTGAGAATTGCTTAATAAATGTTTAAGAAATGTTAATTGTTTAAAATTATTTCACCAATAGGATTTCGGCTTAAAATGACACAGGAAGAGTGGCCAAGCCTTGAGCGGCTAGCTTAAATTGCCAGGTGACATCCTCCCGAGGAATACTAAGGCGAAGATTTGGCATGCGCTTTAGAAGTGTGGTAAACGCAATATCCGCTTCCACTCGGGCGAGTGGTGCACCCAAACACATATGAATGCCCTGACCAAAGGCAAGATGACGTTTAATTTTGCGCGTAACATCTAGCTCTTCTGAATTTGTAAATTGATGTTCATCTCGATTGGCTGACTTTAATAACGGAAGAAGTATATCCCCTTTTTTGATCTGTTGCCCGCCAAGTTCGATATCCTCTATAGCATAACGCGGTCCAGCGATTGTGGAAGGACCATTAAAACGCAACAATTCTTCTACAGCAGATGGGATTAATCTGTGATCAGCCTTAAGCTTCTCCAATTGTTCCGGGTGATCCAACAACATTAGGGTTCCAGTGGAAATCAAGGTTGAGGTTGTCTCATGTCCGGCAAAGATTAATAGCTGTACTAATGAAATCAATTCAGATTCATTGAGTCGATCTCCCTCCTCTTCAATTGAGATTAATTGACTGATTAAATCTTCAGAAGGATTCTCACGCTTGTTTGCTATAAGCTGTTTAATATAGTCTCCGAAGGCTTGAAGACTTTCAGTAACCTCTTGGTCCAGTCTTCCCAAACCAAGACCGTTAGCAATCCCTTCTGACCATACATGAATTTTTGAATGGTCAGATTTAGGTACTCCGATCATGTCAGATATAACATTGATTGGTAAAGGGTTGGCATAGTCCTTTACAAGGTCCATTTCTCTTTTGTCTTGGACCCGATCAAGCAATTCATTTGCTATTTTTTGTACACGGGGGCGCAAGCTTTCCATAAATCTTGGCGTGAAAGCTTTAGATACTAACGTTCGTAACCGTCGATGATCGGGTTCATCAATCGCGTTTAAGGAATTAGCAAGAAACAAATTGGAGTGAGATTGTTCTTTGCTTCCTGTTAGAGAATGTTTAGTGTCATTACTTCTATCGATGGTCTTAGGGTCTACACAAAAGTGGGCGTTATCTTTAAGTACCTTCATTGCCTCTTCTATATGTGTGACGATCCATGCTTGATTATCCGATCCGCCTAGCGGAAATGGAATGGGAATAACTGACCCCATTTCCCTCATTTGAGCGAATAGTGGAAATGGGTTTTCTCCGCTTTTGCCACTCAGAACTCCTAATATTGCATGTTGAGGTACATTTTGTTCTACATGTTTCATGAATAAACCTTCCTTTCTCAAATTTGCCTAGATAGAGGATTTGCATGTTTTTGGAAAAAATATAACTGTTTCTTATAATCTATCAGTAATAAACCCCTTACATAACGTCCAAAAGGGCAACATATATCTGCCCTTTTTTAAGGACTTTTGAACTGTACTAATAGAGTTTTCTACAGGTAAAAGAAACTATTCTTCGATTAATGGGAACTCCAGCCACCATCAACCACTAACTCTTCTCCTGTAACAAACTTTGATTCATCAGAAGCTAAGTATAAGTATGCATATGCTATATCATTCTCCTCCCCTGCGTGTGGTGGCAGGGGAATAATGTCGGTAAATGCTTGACCAAGTTGCTCTTGGGACGTAACACCATATTTCCTTGCAGCACCTGTTAAGATTGCACCTGGATAGACGGAATTTACACGAATATGATCTTTAGCAAAGTTTATGGCTGCATGTTTTGTAAGGGAGCGAACGCCTCCCTTAGCAGCGCTGTATGCAGCGGCACCACTGTCGGCACCTCCAACTAAAGCTGCTAATGAAACACAGTTAACAATCGAACCTTTACCATTCAATTGCATATCAGGGATAACGGTTTTCATCCCTAACCATACGGAAGTTAGATTCAATGCAATTGCCTTATTCCATCCTTCTAAATCTTCTTCTAATAAACCCTTATGAACGGATACACCAGCATTGTTTATTAAAATATCAACCTTGCCAAATTCCTTTTTTGCGCGTTCACTGACACTACCCCATTGTTCCTCAGAAGAAACATCCAATTCGAGAGCAAGAATGTCTCCCTCAAAATTAGAAACTGCTTCTGTTAGTTGTGTAATGGCAATATCAGTTGCAACTACCTTTGCTCCCTCACTGGCAAATAATTTTGCAGCAGCTAATCCCATTCCACTTGCCGCACCTGTAATAATGGCAACTTTGTTTTCTAAGCGTCCCATGATTCAATTCCTCCAATTCTAGTAAGCGCAATATTGATAGCACTTTATTTACCACTTTTATTTTATTAAACTTGAAAATAAAAAAAATCGTACATTCGGGCATGTAAAGATGTACGATTGGGCAGATTTTACAACTTAATCTTTCAATCCTTGCAAAAAAAAACCACTAAATTCCGCTCTCCCTATTGGATTAACGGAATCTAGAAAGTTTTAGTTTGACCTAATATGGTTATTATCTATTACACTTATCGTGGTAAAGCTACACTTGCCATTCGCAATGCTATTTCATCTGAAGATCCTTTTAACCCTTCAGCAAGCCAACGGCTGATACAACCAACAGTACCATATGCAGCAAATATACCGTGTGATTCATCTTTATAAATTAACCTTAGACGGGAAAATAATTTATCAGTAAGGCTATTTACAAAGTTTATATCTTTAAATCGATTACAGTAAAACTGTTTATTTGTTTTTATGTGTTCACAGATTTCGACAGCATTTTGACACGGCTTTCCTTTGTTATATGCAAGGTTCATATTTAATAACATTTCATCATCTTCAAATTTCCCATATAATTCTAGAAGTTCTTCGATAATTTGTTCTGTCATTTGATTTAGCAAGTCATATTTATCTTGAAAATGTAAGTAAAAGGTTGAACGACTTATACCGGCTTTCCGAACAATCGAATGAACGGTAATCTTCTCAAAAGAGGAAACTCCTAGTAACTCAGTAAAAGCCTCCTTGATTACCCAACGAGTGTAAACTTCATCCCCTATAGGATCATTCATCAACTATCTCCCCCTTTCGAAAAATGGACATTTTCAACCAAATTGTCGTTTGAAAACACAGTAGGGTCAAGTATATGCTTTATTTATAGTTATTTTCAATATTATCAAAAAATACAGAAAAATAAAGAGCAGTGGTTGAAACCAAATTGGGATTTAGATTATTTTATATAAAATTTTCTTTAATGTATGTAATTACTAGGAGGGATTTTATGAATTGGCATGAAGAATACGATGTTGTAGTTGTTGGTAGTGGCGCCGGTGGGCTCGTAGCAGCAATCACAGCAGCTTATCAAGGCTTAAATACCGTTATTGTTGAAAAAGGGAGCGAATGGGGTGGATCTTCAGCACTATCTGGAGGAGGATTATGGATTCCAAATAATCATGTTTCTAAGAAAGCAGGTTTACAAGATAGTGAGGAAGAAGCGCTCACTTATATGCAAGAAGTAATTGAGGATACAGGACCAGCCTCAACATACGAACGAAAAGTAGCTTATGTTAAAAATGGACATCGAATGGTGAAATTTTTAGAGGATTTAGGGATGAGATGGGTTCCAGGCAGTTTATACCCTGACTATTATCCAGAAAAACCAGGAGGTAAAATTGGTCGTTCTATTGAAGGTGAAATTTTTGATGCCAGATTATTAGGTGACTATGAAAAAACGTTAAGGAAGGGAGAAATTGAAGCTCCATTACCCTTATACTCTGGCAAGGTAGCCTCCCTACCGAAAGCTTTTACAAATGCGAAAGATTTTAATACCGTAGTCGGAATGTTTATCAATGGCTTTAAACATAAAGTGAAAGGCCATCATGCTATATCAATTGGATCTGGCCTAGTTGGGCGCTTATTAAAAATTGCACTTGATCATAACGTAGCTATTAAACTCTTAACACCATTAACCGATTTAGTTATTGAAAATAATAAAATCATTGGTGTAGAAGTAGAAAATGAAGGCAAACCATTTTTCTTGAAAAGTAAAGCTGTTATCTTAGCTGGCGGCGGGTTCGAACGAAACCCATATCTCCGTAAAAAATATCATAATGTTGGAACCGATTGGACTGCTGCAAGTCCAGATAATACTGGAGATATGTTATTAATTGCTCAAAAACATAATATTGATACTGCTTTATTAGATGATGCTTGGTGGGGACCAACAACTTTGGACGTAAGCGGTTCACGAAAATTTTTAGTTTATGAACGCTCTATGCCACACTGTATCATTGTGGATCAAACAGGTGAGCGTTACTTCAATGAATCACAGTCTTATACAGATGCTGGCCATGCTATTCTTGAACGTCAAGAAAAAAACGGCAAGGCAATTCATTCATGGCTTATAATGGAAAGTCGAAATCGTAATAAATACTTATTCGGTGATATGCTGCCGAGAAGAACACCTAAAGAGGCTATTGAAAGCGGTTTCTTAATTAAAGCTGAATCTATTAGAGAACTTGCAGAAAAATGTCAAATTGATTATGAAGGATTAAAAGCCACCATCACACGCTTTAATAAATTCGTTGAGAAAGGCAAAGACGAAGATTTTGGACGTGGTAACTCAGCTTATGATAATTATTATGGGGACCCTACTTACAAAAACCCAAATTTAGGAGCAATCGAGAAAGCGCCATTTTATGCTTGTAAAATCTTCCCCGGAGATTTAGGAACGAAAGGCGGAATTGTAGCAAATGAGTATGGCCAAGCGCTGCGCAATAATATTCCGATAGAAGGATTATATGCTACAGGCAATTGCTCAGCTTCAGTAATGGGTCGCGTTTACCCTGGTCCAGGTTCTACATTAGGACCAACAACAGTATTTGGCTATATATCTGCTAATCATATAAAGGAGAATATGCTTAGACTAGTAGATTCATCAGTAAGAATAGTATAGCTGACCTTTTTGTTTCATATAGAAAAACAAACCACCTGGAAATTTTTTTATCTGGGTGGTTTAGAATCAATGTTGGGGACCCATACGAGTTAATCACCGTGCTATCGGCTTTAGTTTTAGTTATTAAATAGATTCAGTGATTAATCGCTTATTTATTTCTTCAGATAATAATAAAATAAAGTCTTTGCTCACATTTAAGTTAATCGCTTCTTTATATACTTCAAGCAATTGTTCTGTGCTAAGCTTATGCATAATTGTTTCACTCCACTTACCTTCAATACCTATGAAATAATGAATAAAAATTTTTAATATTAATATATTAAATTGACTATTTCTTTTTCCCACTTAAAAGGTATGTTTCCAAGACAGCCACAGCTTTGTTTTGATCCATTCCGTCTGCTATAAGTGTGATTTCTTCTCCCTTTCTAATTGCCAAGCACATAACACCCATAATACTTTTACCACCAATCAATCTTCCTTCTTTTAAAATGTGTATGTCACTATTAAATGAAGAAGCTTTTCTCACAAACTCACTGGCTGCTTGAGCCTGAAGTCCATTGTTTAGTTGTACCTCAATCTTTTTCCTTATCATTTATTTCATTTCCCCCCTTATTTTCTAGAGAGTTTTATTTTACTTTTATTATTTTTAATTCCCTTAACAAACCAATTTCTTTGATTTGAAATTTATTATAATTTCTAGCTGAAACAGAGTATGGTAATATCGTTAGAAAATTTGTACTTTAATAATTTATTTATAGGAGAATACAGCTGACTTACATAAAAACGCCTGATTTCGGCTCTTCGCAAAAATCAGGGATTTTAGTTAATCGTTGAATTATGGATAAATATTTTAGATTTACTAAACGCGATATTTTGCCGAAAATTTGCCGAAAAACCCAGTAAAACCATATTTATTGTAATTGTACAGGATTGATATTTATTAACTAAAAAGATTGATAAATAAGCGTTTTGAAAAGAATTCTGTTACTATCCTAACCATTTTCATACTTTTCCTAAACTGTAGGTCGGAGGTTCGAATCCTCTTCGGGACGTCAAAAAGCCTTGATAAATCAAGGCTTTTTATTTTTGTTGAAGATATGTAAGCAGCAATTCCGAAATCGAATATAAAACTAGGTAGTTTGTTTTTATTTTATGACAGTAAAATTTGTTATTACAGGACGAAAAAATTTATAAATATGGATAAAGGAAAACTCCTATTTGGAAGTAAATTCTTACATCTAAAAAGCCCATATATCATTTATTGATACATGAGCTGAACCCTACTTGTTTTGTCCACTTTTCCCCTTATGACTTTGATACATAAATTATTGAACATGATAAGAAACCTTAACACACTTGACATTAAAAGTTTTTTCAATCCTTATACATCCACTTTATTTTTATGGTTGACAGAGCAAGTGCTTACTCTTGTCACAAGTTCTGTCCCAACATATACATGCCTAAATTTACAACCTGGGTGTTCTAGACAATAAACCAGTTGTTCTACTGATACAGCCCCAAGTTCAGCCTCATACGTACGAACAGTGGTTAGAGGCGGTTCTAACAAAGCAGAAAATGGCTGATCGTCAAATCCAATCACCGAAACATCTTTGCCTGGGACCATTTCATGGTCCCGTAATGCCCGCATCATAGAAGCTGCGATAAAATCATTATCACAAATTATAGCAGTCGCTTCCAGTTTATTCTGATCTAGCCAGTCATTTATTACATTCAACATGCTGTCAGCTTCTTCTTTCCTAAGATCCAGGTAATTTGCCGGTACCAACTGCTTTATTGCCATTTCTGATAAAAAAGCATGATATCTTTCTGTACCAATGTTTCCGCCTACAGAACATATATAGCCTACTTTTTCATGGCCCAAAGAAATCAGATGATCAAGTGCCACCGCGATTCCATAATAATTATCATGGGATACGGTATTTACGGCCATCCTATTCATAGAATTTCCCGAAACAACGAAAGGTTTTTTGCCTTTCCGATACAATTCAAGTTCCTCTTTCGAAATCGCTGCCCCAAGCAGGATCGCTCCGGAGGCATTGGGTCTGGACAGAAAACCTGGCTCTTTCGGATTATAGGGACCCGATATCTGATAACCATATTCTTCTATAGCAGCTGTGGCTGTATTGATAAACTGGGTATAATAAGTAAACATTTCTTTAGTTGCACCAGCTTTATGGTTATAATAGGTGTAATCTATAATTTCAATGATTCCCTTTGATTCAGATACGCTCAGTTTTGTCATATCATATCCTCTTTTTTTCGCTTCCTCGAGAATACGTACCCTTGTCTCCTCCGAAATTCCAGATTTCCCACGTAACGCTACAGATACGGAAGCCACACTTACGCCTAAAGACTCTGCTAGTTCTCTCATTGATATGCCTGCCATGATTTTCATCCCCAGAATTTCATTCTACAAGTCTATTTTTAGAAACAAACATTTTCCAAAAATATAGTGTAATTTATCTTAACATGTTAGTTTTCAGAATTCAATTTGATTACCAAAAGCCAGTCTCCACCTTGTTCCCTCGCAGGTGCTTCCCATTTTCCCTCACTTGGAATAAAAGATGTCACAGCAGATGTATATTCTCCCGTTCTCGGGTCAAACCATGAAGCAGAATATTCTTTCTGTTTCAAATCAGAGATACCACATCCACCTCTGGTATGCTCATTATAGTAAATGATGATATGACTTCTATCTGAATTTGCTGTTGCCAGTGGAGAAAACATATCCACTTTTCCTTCTTCACTATTTCCAAAGGGACTGGTTGCAGACACTGCAACCGGTTCCAATTCCTCAAAACTCTCTTTTTCATAAAACTGACGCATATACCCCATCTGCATTGCACCCTCTCCATCGACCGCTTCATACCAGGTAATACCAAACCGATTGAATGTATTGAACGGGTCAGGTTTTTCCGGTTTGTCCCACACATTATCCCAGATTCCCTGAGCTCCATAGGTATAGCCGCAGCTGCCAAGCTGCATAGCTGTATATGCCACTTTGCGCACCATATCTGCAGTACATAATCTACTGCCATTTTCTTCTAATGTGGAACAGAATTCATACAGACTCTCCCCTTCTATAAAAGGTTTGTCCGGATGAGCGTTCCGATACTCATAAAAATCCTGTGCAGTCACATTAAAATCCCCATGTCCCGCCTGATTCAGAGTAAAGTCAAACCATTCTTCATCATAATAATAGTCTGCAAAAGGACGCTCATTTGTATAATGTGCTGTCTGCAGCTGTCCGTATCCGTCAATTTCCTCAATATATTTGGCAACTTCCCGCCAACCATTGATAAATTCAGATCTCGATGGTTCACCAAAATATCCAGCAACCTCTCCAGCGA
Source organism: Neobacillus canaveralius (assembly GCF_047237705.1). NCBI lineage: Bacteria > Bacillati > Bacillota > Bacilli > Caryophanales > Bacillaceae > Neobacillus > Neobacillus canaveralius. The sequence continues at coordinate 4,277,190 of NZ_JBDFLL010000001.1, forward strand.
GGGTCCAGACCATCGGCAATGCACCATAACGTGCCACCATATATCGTGCCATATTTTTGTATGTTGTGATGTTATTCTGAATCGACATAAACCAGGCAAATCCCAGAGCATTTACAAGACCATTCTCTGCAAGATACTCCATTCTCCTATCCAATTCTTCCTGATAAAACTGAACATTTGGCAGTGAACCTATCTTGCCTTTCACCCAATACTTTTCTGCACCACCCCAACTGCCCGGGTCACTGCGCAGATTTGTCTGATAAACAGTAAAGCCTTGATTTACTCGACGATCCACCATTCCTCTGAACATACTATCCATCTGTGGATGGTTGGATTCTTCCCAATTCTCTCCATATGCAAATGCCCAGTGTGTATCTCCCAACCAGAAAAAAGCTGTTCCATCCTGATACGTCAAGAATCTTCTTGATGCATCCACCCTAAGAAAACCGTGTTTGTAAATGGGAAGATCACCTTCATATTTCAAGCAAGTTACCTGTCCTGTTTTTTCATTTAGTCCTGTTTCTTCCGGTGCTTTCAACATCCATTTCCACTGACCCACTTCAGTAGGCGCAAACGCAATTTTGTAACTTTTACCTCCATCCCAGTATGCCTCCCGGACAATTTTTTGCCCGGACGGACCTGTAAAAACTCCTTCAATCAAAACATCCAAAAACGGATTTACATATTCGCAATCAATTTCAAAAGGAAGAATTACCTGTTTCCATGTTTGTGTCATAAATTCATTGGTATTCATCGTGCTATCTCCTCCAATCTAGTATAATTCGATTATACTAAAATCGTTAGGTTAATATCAACTAATATCAACCTAACATTTTTAATGTTTTTTGTTTTTGTTATTCTATAATTCTATTTTTTTACCTAAATCAATAAAAAAAACGCACCCCGTTTGTTGAGTGTCCAATAAACGGGGTGCAGTTTTTTTATTCCTACACTTTAAGGATTAATTTTTCTGTGCAGCCATCCATTCCATAATCGTTGTATCTACACCGTCGATGATTTGGGATGGTCCATTATTAAATACATAGATCCAAGACCAGTGACCATCATATTGATGTGGTTGTCCATCAGCATTTGTATATAATCCTGATGTATCGCGTACATCCTCAAATAATGATAAGTAAACATTATTTGCACCTGCAGCAATCATACGATTGTATGCTGGAATAGAGGTGAAGTTAGGATTTAATACACTATCATTTTTGGAATGAACAAACCAAATAGGAGTTTGAATCATATTTACAATATCCTCATCGGTTACACGTGTATGGAATAAGCCTTCGCACACTGGAAATGCAGCTGCAAAATATCCGGGATTATCTCGGATCAATAACATGGTCATATACCCACCATTTGAAGCACCACCGATATAGATTTTATTAGGATCAATATCCGGGTTATTCGCTACATAGTCTTTAATCAGAGAAATTAGCGCATTACTATAAATAGAAGTTCCGTCAGCAAAACTATTTTCACTTTGCATCCAATAAGTTGGCGCTTGTGGGGCTAATACATAAGCACCACCATAGATTTCTTGGGCTTCATCGGAAGCAAAAGCAACAGCTTTGTTCGCACCGATTGCAATCGTTGGATCACTTCCACCTTCCCCACCACCATGTAACCATATAATTAGTGGGTTTTTCCCCTTATCTTTTGCTGGTTTGAAATCCGCATAAGACAATGTGATATCACCATATGTAGCATCACCAGTAGTGAAATCATCCACCAGGACTCTAGTTTCCCCTGCGAAAGTTTCAATTACTAAATCGGAAATCGTTCCACCTTTTCCTGAATGTGCTACGATATCTTTTACTTGAGTAATGGTATAGTCGTAATCCACCCAATCATTATGACCTGAAGCAAAGTCATAATTTACAGTTGAACCTAATAAATCATTAGGACCAATTTCCATTTCTAAGACAGCGTATTTTCCTCTGCCTTGATCAATTGCGTTGCCATCTTTGTCAGAAACATAAGCATTCGTTACGGTACGGTTCCCTTCAACATGAGCTCCCCAACCACCCTCAGCTACCCTTGGGTCTGTCTTTTCAACATGAACATTAAAAGTATCCTCTATCACTGCGCCTTGAGGAACTGGTTGGCCTAATTCAACTATTACCTTTGTAATGACTGGACCAAAATCCTGAACTTCAATGACTGTTCTGTACGCTCCTTCTTTCTCCTTTGCAGAAACACTTAAGCCGAAAGAAAACGTAACAGCCATTACAAACACTAAAAACAATAATCTTTTCATTTTACCTGCCAATTCTACTACCTCCTCTATAAATCCAACCATTTCTGTACTTCTGTTAATCATGGTGATTAGATCAGGCAATCCATTGTTTTTACCTCCACCCCAGTATGACTTTTGTACTATTTTTGTTTAGGTGGACTAATGAAAACGCTTTTAATCCCAAAATAACCTATCGTATTCCCAGATAAATTTAAAGAGAATCATTACCTGTTTTCATGATTGCGTCATACATCCATCGGCTATTTTTCTGCTACCTCCTTCAATCTATGATAATTTGATTATATTAAATTCATTAGGTTGGTGATAGTGAATATATACCTAACATTTTTATATTTTTGGTTTTTGTTTTGTTATAATTCTATTGATTTTTACCTAACAATGTTTCATACTGAAAATATAAAGATTGGAGGAGGTATTACATTGATCACGAAGATGAGCTACATACCCACTACTGACAGTACTCGGCCGTTTGCTTCCGCTGCAGTTATGAGAACACACCCTTGGATTATCTACTTCATTAGCAAAAGCTAGTATTCAATATGGTTATTTTACTACTAATCTTTCATATTTTTTTACGCGATCATCTTCTATAACACCATTCCAATTAAGTCCGAATGTAAAATCATAGACATGACCTTCAGAATCAACATGGCATTCCATATCATGTGCCACATCTTCAAATTGTGTTTCAACACTTCCCATATTTGCCGGCATTTGAAATGGAAGGAGAGCGGATGGCTCTGCTTTACCGCTTATAAGATCTAAAACAGCTTGGTCTTGCACTCCAAAATTCACAAGGATTCCATCGACTTCCTTTTCAAATTCATTCACCACGGTTGGATTCGAAAGAAGCATCGATACGATGACTGGTTTTCCGTTCATGGCTTTTTTGGTTTCCAATATGAGATCCAAATCACATTCATTATGAGTCTTTACGATTTTCCCTTTATATGAACGATCTCCTGCTAGGCTTTTTTCTCTTGCTAATTCCGCTGTATATGGACGGTACTGAAGACTTATTGGCAAAAATCCATTCCCGCCTGCTTCTACATCCTCATAACTAAAACCAATACCAGAATATGGTCCTGAGATAAAGACAAGTGCAGCATCTGCTTCTATTGGATTATCTGTTACATTAAAGTATTTTTTGACTAATTCGATATTGACAGGGTAGTCGGTCCGATCTGGAATACTATTTCCAAACCAATCTTTCTTAGAAGGGTAGTACCGTTTCGGAACATAGACCGTTTTTTGCTTTGTAAGTGGCAAAATTTGATTCTTGTTTTTCAGCATGACAACTGATTGCAGTTGAACATGATATCCTGTTTCCATAAACTCCGAATTACCTACCGTTGAGATAGTTTCTTCTATGTCTAAATATGGATTTTCAAACAGTCCCATACGGAAGATGTTCATGAGCAAACGAACTGCAGATTGCTCCATTCGAGTCCTCATAAACTCTTCCCCATGTTCTTCCACACCCATTTGATAGGCAGCTAGGATAGGAGCCCTTTCATTATTTCCGCCAAATTGATCTACTCCGGCCATTAAGAGTTTATAATGCCGTTCTTCTATAGTGAGATTTTCTACACCCCATGGTTTACCATCAATAAATAAATCCATTTTCCCCGAGAAATTATGGGTAATGTTCCAATCCGTACAAACAACTCCATCGTAACCATACTTATTTCGAAGAAGGTCTTGAATGAGGTACTCATTATATGAGTTTCCTACATTTTCTCCATTTTTGGGATCCTGATCGACAGAAATGGTATAGTATGGCATAACTGCAGATGCCATCCCTGTTTTCCCATCCAATTTAAAGGCTCCCTCTGTAAACGGAATCAAGTGTTCATCAAAGTTATTTCCGGGATAAACTGCGTACATGCCTGCCCCATAATGCGCATCTCTGCCAGATTCTCCAGAACCGCCGCCTGGCCAATGCTTCACCATAGCATTGACACTTTCATAGCCCCAGCCATCCACAATTTCCTTATCTGCTTCAGATTCTTGAAATCCATCAACATAAGCACGTGCCATGTCCGCAGATAATTGGGAATCTTCACCGAATGTACCGTTGAAACGGAACCAGCGGGGATCTGTTGCAATATCAATCTGTGGCGAAAGGGCAGTAGTCACCCCTAAAGCTCTGTATTCCTTGGAAGCGATTTCACCAAATTGACGTACTAAACTCGGATTAAATGTAGCAGCAAGACCGAGGGTTTCAGGCCACATAGAAATATGGCCGCCGGCACCTTCATTAAATTCCTTGCTAGAATCAGAAGAATGGCGCGGGTCAGAACTATTGTTGGCTGGTATCCCAAGCCCTACACCTTCCACAAGAGCTTGTACTTCATTATTCCACTTGGCCGCTACTTCAGGGCTTTGTACACTTGTAATTAATACATGACGTAAATGATCCTTTGTTAAAAACTCAATCTGTTGGTCAGACAGTTCCCATGGTTTCGCTCCACTGTCAGAAAATGTTTTCCCGCCAAATGTACTAGCAAAAAAACCGCGGTCAGCCGCAGGGACAGATTGATGGGCACTGTATAACATCAAACCAGCAATCTGTTCAATCGTCATTTTAGAAGCTAAATCTTTTGCACGTTCTTTAGGACTTAAGCGCCAATCTTCATATTTACTTAGTTCTCCGTCTTTATCCAAATCTTTAAAAAATAGCCCGTCTTCCTCAATAATGGTTACTCCTGATGTTGTTGAATATGCTAAAGTTGGACCATTTTTATTTTTTACGTATTTAATCGTCATTAATGTTCCGCTCCTTCATTACAATTCATATTTTTAAAGTATCATGAATATACTTTAAGAAGAATCTAATCATGTTTAATTCCCAACTTTATCATAAAGCACTTTATTTTATTTATCTATTCGAAAAACGACTACGTATTTTTGTTTATCTGACTTTTTAGATAAATCCAACTATTCATACTGAAATGATTGATACAGACTTAGTAGTGAGAAATTTAACTTCTGAAACAAAGACCTGAGAAAAATCTCCAAAAAAGAATAAAAGGTCCCTATCCGATAAAGGATAGGGACTTTTCGTTCAATTCTTGGAATAGGATTATGAAATTACCTCATAATTAGTTTTTCTTTACTAACAAAAAAATGATAAAGTGCCCCATATAGGTTAGCATCATTTTGGTACTGGCAGGCAACAATCCTTGGATTCGCGATATGTATTGGATTGGTCTTTTTTACTTCCTCAATCGCCCAATGAATTCGCTCTAGCAAAATTGGCTGCACACTAATCCCACCGCCAATCGCAAAAACTTCCGGATCCAAGATATATTGTAGATTCAATATTTGTGTTGCTAAGGTAATACAATATGCATTAAAAATTGCATTTGCTTCCTCATCGTTTTGCTTAATATATTCAAAGACTCTTTCACCATCTGTTTGATCTTCAAGTTTCTTGATCTCAGCAATCCTCCGGACCATTTCCACAGCAGAACACTCTAAGCCAAAAAATTGTGCTTTTTTAGTTAATGGATCGATTTGATTCATCACATAGCTAACTTCACCTGCAGAAAGATGAACGCCACGGTGCAGTTTTTTATCTATGATAATGCCTCCTCCAATTCCGGTACCAAGTACCAAAACAACGGAATCTCTGGCATCCTTCACACTTCCGAGCCAAAGTTCTGCTAATGCAGCACATTTGCCATCATTTTCAATAAATACATCTTTTCCGTACTTTTCCTCAAGCCGATTTACTAAATTCATTTCATGTAAAAAAGGAAACGATCCGCCATAATAAATCATGCCTGTATCCACATCAATCGTCCCAGGACAACTGATGGCAATCCCATTTATTGTGGTTAAATCATGATCATCAATAATAGAATCAATCACATATTCGAATTCTATTAAATTCGTTCTTGAAGTTGGTCGTTTTCCTTTAGCATTTATATTTCCTGCTGCATCCATCAGTGCATATTTAGCGAAGGTCCCCCCTATGTCGATTACCAGATACATAATTACTTCTCCTCCTGTCTTTGATTTAAGGTAACTTTTGACAACTATGATTCTATAATTAATAAGTTCCATGGTTTTATTTCGAGAGTGTACCCTTCAGATATGTTTTCCCTCCCTAGATAGTAAAAACGTTTTAATTAGTTGTTAGTTTTTAAGAAGTTTTAATGCAATATAAGGTTGACCGGGTAATTCTATTACAGTTTTGTTCGTAATCGCTTTCTCTAGTGGGATAATGGTCATGTTCCAGGTATCAATAAGTTCACCATGGAATTCTACACCTTCTGGTAGAAACTCAAGCACCTTAAAAGTGGGCTGACTGTCACCAAAGTATACCAGTACAAAAGAATCATTCGAAATACCAGCAGCCACTTCCCAATGAGAACTCTCGGCCCCCAGTGGCGTTAATCTTTTCGGCTCACCTTCTTCAATAATTTTCCGTAAGAAACCAATTCTCTCTGGACTTTCACCAATTAATTTTCCACCGTGAGACCACCAAACAATATTGTTTTCATTTAAGTACGTTTCACCATGTGTCACATAAGCTCCGCGGCAGACACCTTCCCAAAACTGTTGAACCATTTTTTTCGCACTCATGTTACCCCAGCCGTTATTTAAATTGCCTTCATACCGGCATTCATCAATCATTATCGGTTTTTTGTAGGTTTCATGCCACTTTGGAACAAAGAACAAATTATCGTGCTGAATACTTACATGGCTGATGTTTTCTTTTTTATGATCATACCAATGGCTATTATCCATCGCATGAATGGGTGGATTATGCCAATTATGTATCGAGATCGGATGTTGATAGGAATCTTCATCCTCGACACATTGAATTAAATCATCCCATTCATCCTTCTTTTTCTGTTGAGCTAAATCCATCAAGTCATACTCATTCGCCATTGACCACCAGATATTACGGAAAGAACCCAGCCTTGCAATAATATATTTTAAATATCGCAAATCATTTTCTTTCCCCATTGAAGCAAATCCCCAATGATCGTATGGATGGAACAATATCAAATCAACTTCAATCCCTAGTGTCTGCAATGTATCAATCTGCTGTTCTAACTTTTGGAAGAACTGGGGATTAAATCTTACAAAATTGAAATCGCTTTCTTTGACCATCCAATCAGTGAAATCAAATGTACCCGAATATAACCTTTTCTGTTCACCAACATAAGGATAAAGAGCAGGTTCTGCTGTGTTATATTCATAGTATTTTGGAAATACACACATTCGAATTTTATTGAATGGGCTTTCATTTAATGATAAAATCGTTTCCTTTTGCAACTCTTCAGTTTGATGATTCCAAACGTAACTAGTTGTTCCAAAAGGATAAAATGGATTCCCATCCGCATAGGCGAAATGGGTACTATTCGAAACTTTAACCGGACCGTGATTTATGCCACTAGCATCTATACAGTTAAAATTCCCTTTCAAATTATCTAGTTCAATTTGATTGCTCCTCGTCTTAAACGACCATTGACCTGGCTCATCTGGCATAAACCGAATTTTGTATACTCCATTCCCATCGTAGAATCCTCTCACAGAAATCTCTCGTTCTTTAAATGTAAATTCAGCTTTTAATGAGACTTCTAAAAATGGATTTCCTATTTGCGGCCCGTCAAGGGAAATTTCTACTCGGTTCCAGCGTTCGACATTTTGAGATTCAATCTGCATGTGATCATACTCCCTTACTAATCTATTTTTCTTTGTTACATGTGAATAATTAACTATACTTTTTTTATTTTGGTAAGCGTTTTACTTACTGTATAATTAGTTTGTGATATGATTTATGGTAATATTTATGGGAAACTAGTTATTTTCATTTTTTTAATAGAAGGAAATATAGTAATGAATCTGACACAAAAAGTGATTGAAACAGCTTGTAAGTTAGTATATAACACAACTTACATCCCTATTTTCCTTATAAAAAAAGACCAGGAAATAGCCCGGACCTTTAATAATATTTATTCTTCCTTAGTTGATCGAAAAAAAGTAACGAAAACATTAAAGAATTTTTGTTCAGCCATCACTTCGTTTTGAACATGAATTTGACTAATTTTTAAACTGGTCTGTTGATTTCCTCTCCAGGCACTTCGCTTTCCGCGAGCGGTCCCCCCGCTCATTCACTGCACCCCAGTCTGATACGACAAAGCCTTCAAAGCCACAGCCTTTAAACGAATGGCCATATATTGGCGGGCGGGTAATTCGATTCTGAAGTTCCCTTCATACGTTCCTTCCTGCTCCTCAATCGTCATATTCCATGTGTCAATGACGTCAACTTTATACTGAATCCCCGGTGACGTGGTAAATTCACGATAACTCGGCTGGTTGAAGCCATAATAATATAAGTAAAATTTATCAACAATACCCGCAGCTGGAGCATCCCATTCTGATACGATCGGATTTAGTATCCCATTTGGTGATTGTTCAACAACGTTACGAAGGAAACTTATTCTTGAGGGACTTGTACCGTGAAGTTCCCCGCCTTTTGACCACCAAAGAATATCTTCTGGATGCATATACGTTTCACCATGGCCAACGTATCCACCTCGGATCGCACCTTCCCAAAATCTACGAACCATTTCCTCACCAGGAATGTTTCCCCAGCCCATATTGATGTTCCCCTCATAACCACATTCATCAATCACAACTGGCTTACCCCATTGTTTTCGCCACTCATCCGTATTTTCTGATGTTCGATAGACATCAACCCTTTGGACACTGCAATGTGTAACCCAAGGTTTAGTATAATCATAGAAATTAAAGCAGTTATGAATCGAGATAAGGTGGTTATACGGATCATGATTGGTTACGATACTCGCAAAACGCTCCCAATCCTCCTCTTCCTTCGACCACATGATGTCGTATTCGTTAGCAAGGGACCACCACACATTTGAAAAAGCTGATAACCTAGCACTTACGTATTTTAAATAGCGATCATCCGCAGACTTGCCCATTTCTGAAAAGCCCCAACGATCATATGCATGGAACAGAATCAAATCAGCTTCTATGCCTAACTTTTTTAGTTCTGTAATTCGTTGATCAAGATGCTGAAAGAATATTGGGTTAAATCTAGTATAGTCCCACCCTTCTTCCAATGAACCTGCAAAGGGATATTGTATGGGCTCGTTTTCGTTATATAAATAAGCCTTTGGAAAAATACACATCCGCAGCTTATTAAAAGGTCCATTAGAAAGGGTAGCTAGTGTTTGCTCCTCGAGCTCTATCGGTTGATGGGTCCATGCATAACAGGTTGTTCCAACCGGAATATATCGAGTTCCATCGCTATAGCTAAAATGAAAAGTATCCGAAACCCTAACTGGTCCGTTATTCGTATCATTTGCTGGATCACAAGTAAACTGACCTTCGATTCCATCCAAAGATCGTGCATTACTATTTGTCCGGTACGACCATTGCCCTTCCTTTTCAGGCATAAACCGAATCTTATAGGTCCCATTGCCATCATAGAAACCGTTTATGTCAACACTGTATCCATCACAAGAGAATTGGGAATTGATGGCAACATCAACAAACGGATTCCCATGGCTGGGTCCGTGTAATTCAATTTCAAATACGTCCCATTTGCCAACGGATTCTGCTGCGACAATCTCAGCACAACCTACAGGAATACGATCTGATTCATAGTTGGATAGAGGAAGTATTTCTGTATTGGTATCAATTTCATATTCTACTCCAGACAGTTCACTCATTACTGTTCTTAACCAATCCTCTGATCGGTTTATGGATTGATTAGCTGTAACAAAATCGGATAAACCTTTCATCTTTATAAAAAAAATGTAAGGTGAATCTAGTAGTTCTGGCGCATGCTTTAATAGAATCTCTCTGCCTTTTGGACTTGCCAAAATATAGCCAATTTTAGTATGTTCGGTAAAAAACATCGCAGTTTCTCCTTTTTATAGTCATTGGTTAGATTAAAATTCTATTGTTTTTCCTGTTTTCGCAGATGCATAAATCGCTTCCAAAATTTGAGTCACGACTAAGGCTTGCTCTGGTTTCACTAGTGGTTCTGTATCGTTGATAATACATTCCAGCCACTGTCTTGCCTCTTTTACCTCAGGTTCTTCCGCACCAGCATCAAAATATGCTATTCCTCCACCGGTTGCCGGTTTTGTTTCAACTAATTTGCCATATTTCGCACTGTTGAAGACTAATTCACTTGTAGGCGAACCAGGGTTTGCTTTCATTTCCGCACCACCCTCTGTACCGCACAAGGTGGTCATCGCTTCTCGGATATCCGTGGTATTTAAGGCCCACGAACATTCAAGGATAATCGTAGCTCCATTTTGCATTTTAATAAATCCAAACGCTGAATCTTCTACGTTATACTTTTCTGGATCCCATGGACCGAACAAGTTTCCTTCATGTTTATCCGCTAGCTTATAGAAGACGGAACCTGTTACAGATTGTGGTTTGTAATTGTCCATACACCAAAGGGTTAGATCAAGTGCATGTGTGCCAATGTCAATTAATGGCCCGCCTCCCTGCTGTTCTGCATCAAGAAATACACCCCATGTTGGAACAGCACGTCTTCTAACCGCATGGGCTTTGGCAAAATAAACATCCCCGAACTCTCCTGCCCTTGAGGCTTTATACAATACTTCAGAATCATCACGGAATCGATTTTGATATCCAATCGTAAGTTTCTTACCAGTTCGTTTGGCGGCATTGATCATCTCTTGTGCTTCCTTAGAATTAATTGCCATTGGCTTTTCGCACATAACGTGTTTGCCAGCCTCCAAAGCATCCACTGTAATAAAGGAATGTTGTAGATTAGGAGTTAGAACATGTACCAAATCAATCGACTCATCTTGCAATAATTCCTTATAATCGGTATACACTTTAGCATCTTCAGTGCCAAATTGTTGTGCCGCATTCACTGCACGTTCTTCCACTACATCACAAAAAGCTGTCATTTCTGCAAAATTACTAAGCTTTGTCAGCGAAGGCATATGCTTTTGATTGGCTATACCTCCACAACCTATAATTCCAATTTTTAACTTTTCTGCCACTCAAAACACCCCTATTCCTTAATTTTTTATTAGTCCCTGGACGTATTTCTCCATCACTATCAAATCACTGGCAATACTAGTAAACTTATTTCCTTGCTGTCCTTCATTTTCAACAATTGCATAGGAGACGATTCCTCGTTCATTCAGCTTCTTGTAAGTGCTTTCAAAATTCACGATACCTGTACCTAGGTTGACAAAATCATTGGGTTTCACTATTTCTCTATACAGTTTCATCGTATCTTCATTTTCGACTTCGCTTAAAGCAGCAAATATGTTAACGGGATCAACATGTATACCTAAATCTTTTTGATGTATCATGTCACAGCGATTCCCTAGTTTTTCAAGCACCGTAAGTGGATCATGTCCACCTCTCATAACCCAAACAAGGTCGAGCTCAAATTTCACTAGTTCTGGTTCTGTGTTTTCTACTAACAGATCGAATAAAGTCGAATCTCCTAATCTCTTAAACTCATGTGCATGGTTATGATAATAAAAATCTAATCCAGCTTCTTTACACTTTTTTCCGACTACATTTAGGTGTTCTGCCGTTTGCAAGGTATCATCCAATCCAGAGATAAAGGCCATCGGAAAAACAATCGATTGACAGCCTAATGCGGCATTTTCTTCAATAATTTTATCCCAGTTTCCATCGATTATCGCTTTACCTGGAGCCACACCTTCGTGTGCCGCAAATGCATTTAATCCTAGCTCATCGAACTTTTTCTTTATGACAGGTAGAGAAAAAGAATCGGTAAAACGTTGTCCAGTCGAAAAATTGGCGGAGATTAACTCAACATTTTTATAGCCCATTTCAGCTACTTTTTCTAACGTTCCGAAGTAGTCTTCATTTAATTCCTGGAAAACTGAGAATAAATTTAATCCAATGTTCATCGTCATCGTCTTAACCCCTTTGCTTTTAGTTTTCGTGCTACTATTCCGCAGGGGAAATAGTAGCACGCTCCGTTTACATTACTGGCGAACTAGAACTAATTTTTCATCTAATTCATCTAATTTTTCATTAGGAGCCAAGGCTTTAAATAAAGGTACTTCAGTTAATTCCCTTAGCGATTTCTCTAAAAACCTTGCCTTTACCAAACCATTACTAGCTATTTCTGGGAGCTCTTCTTCAAAAATCTCCCTCGTTACATCATTTTCCAGAAGCTCTTTAAGACTATTCTTTGTACTAAAGGTCAGGATATAGCTTTTTGTCGGCATATATTCGAACACGTATCTACCTGCAACAAGTTCAAAATGTACATTCTTTCCATTTTGTTGAGCCGCAATCACGCTGTCTATGAGGTTTACACCATTTACTTTTATATCTTCATAGGCTGCATCAGGTAGTATTACATGTGCTGAAGTATTAAACGGAACAATAAATTTAAATGATAAAGCTCCATCCTCTTTAATCTCCCAGCCACTTTCAATATATCCGGAGGCGGAGTTAAGTGAAGCCTTAGCATGCTCCAGCTTTCCGTATGGCTTTGGGCTCAACTTGATTTTTCTAAATCCGGGCCCATCCTCTACAGGATTAATGCCGCACATATACTGATACATCCATTCTGCAATTGATCCATACGCATAATGATTAAGCGAATTCATGTCTGTTCCACTAATCCTACCGTCCGGAAGAACAGAATTCCATCTTTCCCATATCGTAGTTGCACCCAATTTAACGGCATATAACCAACTTGGGAAGTCATCATTCAACAATAAGGTGTAGGCTGCATCATTGGCTCCATTCTCTGATAAAACGCTACAGAAATATGGTGTTCCAACAAAACCTGTTTTCAGATGCATATTATCTTCACGAAGCTTATTCTTTAAATCTTCAATTACTCGTGGTCGGAAACTTTCCGGGATCAGATTCATATAAAGAGCAACAATCATCGCGGTTTGGGTGTTAATCGCACTCCTGCCGTTTGGAGTGAAGTATTCATTCTTCAGGGCTTCTTTAATCTCATTTGCAAGGTTGGTATATTCTTCAGATGTTTGGACTTCACCAAGAACAGCTGCTGCCTTCGCAACAAGCTGTGCAGAATAACAATAATAAGCAGATGCAATATAATAGGAATCTGTTCCACCCATTGGACTTTGTGGATCTGGCCCATCCTGAGCCAGCCAATCACCAAAATGGAAACCTACTTTCCACAATCTCTTTCCGCCTGATTCATCATCCATTTTCTTAATGTAATCCACCCAGTCCTTCATCGTATCGAACTGTTGACGGAGTAATTCTTTGTCACCATAATGCAGATATAACGTCCATGGGATTACCGTAGCAGCATCTCCCCATGCCGCAGAACCGTGCCCACCAATAAATTGATTACCATCTTTTGGTTTTACAACCGGTACAGTAAAAGGAACTGATCCGCCTAATCTCGTTTGTTCTTCTCGTAAATCAAACATATACTTTTTAAAAAAAGCTGGTGAATACATATTAAAACAGGCAGTAGGGGCAAATACCTGAGCATCTCCTGTCCATCCCATCCGTTCATCACGCTGCGGGCAATCAGTTGGGACTTCCAAGAAGTTCCCTTTTTGCCCCCATTTGGCGTTACGGAATAATTGATTTACCAACGGGTTTGAAGTTTCAACATTCCCTATTTCTTCAATCTCGCTATATAGAACACATCCCGTAAAGTCGTTAATGTTAATTTCTCCCTCAAAACCAGTCAGTTTTACATAGCGAAAGCCATAAAAGGTAAAGTGAGGTTGGACTTCTCTTTCACTTCCGTCTGAAATGTATATGTATTCTGCCTTTGCTGTACGGAGGTTATCTCGATAAAAACAATCATTCTGTAGAATTTCACCGTACTCAAGCTGATGTTTGGTTCCTTTTGGTGCAATGGTTCTGAACCGTACCCAGCCAGTCATTACCTGTCCCAAATCTAAAACAGTTTCACCGGCTGGTGTATGAATAATCTCAATGGGTTTCCTCTCTTCCATTATTTTAACTGGAAGACTAAACCGTGCTTGAAATTGTTCTGTATTTACTTTTGTGACACTTACACTTGTCCATTTGCTGTCATCAAAATCCGCCAATGTCCAATTTTTATACTCTAGATTAGCGTCATAAACCTCGCCATCATAAATACCGCTAAATGTAATTGGTGCTGGAGCACTCTTCCACTCTTGATCAGAGGCAATGATTACCTCTCTTCCATCCGCCAAGGTGACAATGATTTCTGCAATAAATGCAAATTCACTTCCGTACAATTCGTGGTACCCGCCATCAAAACCAAAACGGCCTTTATACCATCCATTGCCTAGCATAATTCCAACAGCATTTTCCCCACTCGTTAACAAATGAGTTACATCATAGGTTTGATACTGTAACCAGAAGTCATAGGCGTTATAACCAGGAGCAAAATATTCTTCACTCACTCTTTTTCCATTGATTTCCAGTTCATATAATCCCACTCCGCTTATGTAGGCTCTTGCAGAAACAATAGTAGTAGGCAAATTGAAAGATTTTCTAATTAACGGATGGGTTTCCTTATCTAAGTTAGCTGTAATCCATTGGCCTTTCCATGGCTCATCCATTTTTGCAGTTTCAAACCAAGCGACTTCACTAGTCGCCTGATCTCCACTATTTCCCCATACCGTTACACGCCAAAAATATCTGGATCGTGGTTTCAATTCAATATCAGGTGTATAGGCTAAACTATCAACATCTTCTGTTTTTCCGCTATTAAAAACAATATGTTCAAAATATTCATCTAAGGAAATTTCTACCTGTGCGCCCGTTTGAAAAACAGACAGAGTATTTTCAGACTCTGTTACCCATGAAAGACTTAATCGATCGAACTCAAAACCCAAAGGATTCTTAATTTGATTTGTTCTTAATTTAGTAATTCTCATATCAAACCTCCTAAATATAACGCTTACATAAAAAGCTTTTTAGCACCAATATGATCATCAAGCGAGCCCTAACTTTATATTACGCGAATTACATTTCTGAAACTATTCGAAATACGACTACCTACTTTTGTTTATCCGACTTTTCAGAAAATGCCCATAAAAAAAGAGCTAGAAAATAAATCCTAGCTTGGTCAAAACCTTTTACGCTTTGGTTTCCTCTATCCCATTTGCTTTTTTGTCCATTTTAACAAATACATAATTACTAATAAACATTAGTAAAAATCCGATTAAACTGCCGCTAAAGAATGGTATTAATCCAGGAAATTGATAGCAAATGAATAAGATAAATCCAGATAAGATAGACATACTAAATGTTGCGATTGGATTAAGGGTCATTAACAAAAAGGCATTTTTGATGATCCCTTTAACTCCTACATCAAAATGAACAAAAACTGGAAAAATGTATAAAAGTGTCAGCAGAAATATGAGAATGACTATTAAGTTAGGAATATATAGTAATTTTAGGGATGGTACTGTTGTCGCATCAATAATCTTTAGATTAGAGTACATAAAAAAACCTATACACACTATAATCATTCCTAATAAATTGCTTTTTAAAAATTCACTTTTGTAGGTTAACCAAAAGGTTTTAAATACAGGAATCTCGTGCTGCTTTATTACCCATTTACGTATAACAGTAAACATCGCAGTTGTTGCCGGAAAAAAGCCAAAAACAATTAATCCAAGGAGAGTAAATAAAATCCAAAGTATATTAACATACATAAGTCTCATGACCCATTCGGAAATACTATAAATTCCTCTCATAAAACCTTCCATCAGTTTTGGCCCCCTTTATACTCTGTTCCACTCTCAACTGATAGACTAATTATATAACGATAGCTTTATTAATTGTATGAAAATTTAAAAGTTTCAGGTATTAACGATAGAGAACACGAACTGGAACTATTAGACTACTAATCTCCTGTTTGTTAAACCTGTTACTACTCAACCAATTTAAATCGATCCATAGATAACGGAACGTAACCGTGGTTGGTGGTATTCCTCGAAGTTTGGAAGCATTTGCTGCATGTACACTGCGGATAGTTTTTCCTTGGTATCAATTGTCACCCAAGTCCCGGCTAACCCATTCCAGCCAAATTCACCAATGGGACTGTTGCTTCCCCCTGCTGGACGATCCATCATCACTTGTACTCCCAACCCATAGCCATAACCTGCAAGTCTTGGCCAGTTATAATTCTGAAAATGTTCCGGTTGAAGGTGATTTGTTGCCATCAATTCAATCGTCTTTCTGCCAATAATTCGAGCTTCATCTAATTCGCCACCATTTGCTAACATGTGCGCAAAACGACTGTAATCACTTAGTGTTGAATACAGCCCACCACCACCGCTTTCATAAGTAGAAATATGCTCATCCATCTCAGTGTTTTTCGTTAAACTTCCGTTTTCGTCCCGTATATAAAGGCTTGCAAGACGATGTTGTTTCTCTTCTGGAATGTTGAAAAAAGTATCATTCATTGCAAGGGGTTCAAAAATTTCATCCTTAAAGAATTGCCCTAAGCTCTTTCCAGATAATACTTCGATTAATGCTCCTAACACATCATGACTTAATCCATACTGCCATTGTGTACCTGGATCGAATGCAAGCGGAATTGCAGCTAGTGCTTTAGTAAGTGAGCGGATATCCGTTTTTTCACCAAGTTGTTTACTCCTCGCCAATGACTCGGTTGCTAGTTTCACTTGACGTTCGGTTTCAGTTTCTCCCCAGCCATAAGTTAGACCAGACGTCATCATGAATAAATCTTTAATCGTGATGGATCTTGTAGCAGGAGTTATGGTAAGTTCTCCGTTTACACCTGTCACATGTACTTGTGGATTACTAAATTCAGGCAAATAATCCTCTAACGGATCGGTTAGTAAATAGAGTCCCCGTTCATAAAGTTTTAAAGCGGCTACACAGGTAACTACCTTTGTCATTGAATATATCCGGAAAATGGTATCAGAAGAAATCGTTTTTTCTGTATCTAAATCTGCAAATCCAACATAATCTTCAAAAATGGTTTCACCCTTTCGAGTAACAGAACATGAACAGCCCGCTGGACCTTTTTCCACAAAGCTTCTTAATAATGGGCGTAAATAATGTATTGCTTCCATAAATATAACCTCCTGCCAAAAATTTAACTTTCCTTTTTTCAATTGTTAAAAATAAATAGCCTCAAATGAAATTAAGGCTATTTATTTTGTAAATGACTTTTACGAAAGGATTATCCTTTTACAGAACCTAGTGCAATTCCTTTTACTAGGTATTTTTGGAAGAATGGGTAAGCAATTAAAATTGGTAGTACCCCAATTACTGCAATGGCCATTCGGACTCCCGTCGTTGGAATTTGTGCAGCTGCTGTACTAGTGTTTGATCCAAGATTACTAGTTGCTAAGAATTGAATGTCTTGTAACATTCGATTTAACATGTTTTGGATACTGAATAACGATGGTTCGGTGATATAGATCAATCCATTAAACCAATCATTCCAATAACCAATCGTTTGAAGCAGTCCAATCGTTGCTAAAATTGGTAGTGAAAGTGGCAGAATGATTGAGAAGAATGTTCTAAACTCTCCTGCACCATCCATCCTGGCCGATTCAATTACTGGCTCGGGAATGGATGTAATAAAAAATGTCCGCATTAATAAAACATTAAATCCATTCATTAATAACCCAGGTACGATTAATGCCCAAATGGTATTTTTCACATCAAAGATTTGAGTATATACGAGATAAGTTGGAACTAGTCCTCCGTTGAATAATAGTGTAAAGAATACAAAGAAAGCGAAAACGTTTCTGTATGGTAAATCCCGGCGAGAAAGTGCATAGGCTAACAAAGATGTTATTGCTAAACTTGAAACGGTCCCTAGCACTGTAACAAATACGGTAATTCCGTATGCTCTTACAATACTTGCTGAATTATTAAATAAATACTCGTATGCTGCTAAACTAAATTCCTTTGGCCAAAAAGCATAACCATCTTTCAATATAGATGCCTCTTCCGAAAGTGAAGATGCCACTAAAATGATGAACGGAATGATGGAGCCGGCAGCAAGTATTGCTAAGAAGACATGTGAAACATATTGTGTTATACGATCAGATTTATACATCTCATTCCACCTCCATTAAAATAATGCATTATCTTTATTTTTTCTACGTACAAGATAATTCGATAATAGGACAAGAATAAAGCCCACGATTGATTGATATAACCCTGCTGCTGCAGACATTCCAATATCACCAAGTTGGATTAATCCACGGTAAACGTACGTATCAATAACGTTCGTTGTATCATAAATGGCGCCAGAGTTCATTGGTACTTGGAAGAACAACCCAAAATCTGAATAGAAGATCCGTCCGATTGCTAGTAATGTCATCATCACAATTACCGGCATTATGGATGGGATTGTGATGTACCAAATTTGTTGAAGTTTAGATGCTCCATCTAGTGTAGCCGCTTCATAGTATTCTAGATCAATTCCAATTATAGCTGCTAAGTAGATAACACAGAGGAAACCTACGCCCTTCCACATATGGATAAAGGTTAAGATATATGGCCAATATTTAGATTCGGAATACCATGAAATTTCATCAAGACCAAGAAATGGTAATAGTGTCTTGTTGAAAAAACCTACATCAACACTTAGGAAAGCAAAACCCAAATAACTTACAATGACCATTGAGATTAAGAACGGAAGTAAAATGACACTCTGATAAAAACTTTTGGCTAGTTTATTTTTGATTTCATTTAACATAATCGCTACTACGATTGCTAAAATTGTATTGATGATAATAAATGCACCATTATAAAGAATCGTATTTCTAGTAATAACATATGCATCCCTGGTGCTAAATAAATATTCAAAGTTCTTTAACCCTATCCATTCACTAGCAAAGATCCCTACTGCGTAGTTGACATCTTTGAAAGCAATGGCAAGTCCCGCCATCGGTAAATAGTTGTTGATTAATAGATAAATGACCCCAGGTACCATCATGATAAAAAGGGGTAAATACCGTTTAAATCTAATCATTCTACTTTTTACTTTTGTCGCTGGTACTACTTGGACTTTTGTCTCCAATGTTTTTACTGTAACTTCTTGTGACATCACTCATCCCCCTGTTCTAATAAAATGTTTTCGCTTACATTTTATTGGTTATAACCCAATGATAAACCAGTTCATAGGGTGCTACTAGTCGAATTACGACTTCCTTTTTTGTTTATCCGACTTTTCCGACAATTTGCCAGACTTGTTTTTGTTACGTTTTTAGCTTACATATGTGATTAGGCTATAAAAAAAGAGAACTAGGTATAAATTAGCTAGTTCTCTTTTTCTAGTTTTTATTTATTTTTCTTCCACTCATCATATTGCTTTTGTTTTTCAGCGATAATTTTGTCTAAACCTGCATCCTTCAATTTCTTATTAAAGTTAGGCAGGCTCTTTTCTGGATCAAGCGTACCAGATTCAATACCTCTTTTGAACTCATTCAAAACGTTTGTAGCTGCCGCAATTTCAGTTTTAACTGTATCAGGATTGAAAGTAAATCCAAATGCCGGTGAAAGTTTAGCAGAATCATTATGCTCCTTCATTATATCCCAATAATCCGGAGAGTTTCCTTCCCAAGGATATGTTAAGAAGTTGTTTCCAATCATCCACTGATTGAACACGTATTTAGATTCTGTAACACCCTCTGGGGTAGAAATAATACCATCCTTTAGTGTGTAATGCTTCCCTTCAAGTCCATTAGCAAGTAAATTCATAACATCTGCATCTGAATAGAGTAAATTTAGGAATTCCATTGTTTTTTCTGGATTTTGTGTATTTCTAGAAATGGACATGTTAAATCCAGTAGAAGCATCTGTATAGGAATATGCATCAGATAACTTTACTGCTACCATTTCATGACCAGCAATAACTGATTCTTGCACTTCATAGCCTGGCTTCATATGGTTGAAATAACCAAATCCCTTACCAGCCTTAACAATATTTACAGAAGCTTCAGTAGATGTGGCAGAATCTTTTATGATATAACCATTTTCATACCACTTTCTAGTTAATTCTGCTGCTTCAACATAGGTTGGATCATCAAACATATTGATGACTTTGTCGCCATCCATTTTCATAACGCCAAGACTTTCACCTAATACATCATATTTTCCCCATACTAAATCAGTTACGATTCCAATAGTAGTGTTCGTAATTGGAGTTAATGTTGGTTCATTTTCTTTAACGATTTTAAATACTTCTTCTAAGTCAGCAACGGTTTTGATTTTAGAAAGATCGATATTATACTTGTCCACAATATCCTTTCTCATAATAAACCCATAATAAGAAGCATAGTCTCTCATACTAGGAATACCGTAGATTTTTCCGCCTACTTTGTTTCCTTCCAAGATATAGTCTGGCACTGCTTCTATAATGCCTTTACCATTTGATTTTAGTAAATCATCAAGAGCAAGATATTGGCCTTTCACGGCATTTGTGTTATAGCCATAAAACGATGATGACAGTATGAGATCTACTTTTTCATTACCCGTTAACAATAATTGTGATTGCTGCTGCCAAGCACCTGCACTAATTGGCATAAGTTTAACAGTTGCGTTGATTTTTTCTTTGGCAATTTTATTTATTTCATCTTGAACCAACTGAAGTTCGTCAAGATTTGTAAAACTCATATACGCCATTGTTACTTCATAAGAACCGTCTTTTGATTCTGAACCCTTCTCTTCAGAACTGCTTTCCTTTGAAGAACAACCAGCCATTACAACTACAACTGCCATGAGGATCATTAAGAATTTAGCAAATAATTTTCCATTTCTCATGTTTTGCACTTTCCCCCTTTTATTTTATGTCCCATACTCTACAACACTATTTGAAAGCGTTATCAAGTATCTATTTTTAGTATAAGGGTTTCCCAAAAAAGTCACTTACCAATAAAACGACTTTCCATTTTCACTATTCCGACTTTTCTAATAATGGTGTCGTTTTACGGTATTCCATTGGATTTAGTTGGGTCATTTTTTTGAAAATAGTAGAAAAATAGGAAAAATTGGAGTATCCCGCTGACAATGCAATTTCACTAACAGGCATATCGGTTTCGATTAATAGTTTTTTAGCATATTCAATTCGTTGTTGCTGTAAGTAATCGGAAATGGAAAATCCTGTTTGTTTTTTAAACATTCTAGTTAAATAATCTGGATTTAAATAAACATAGTTAGCGATTTCATCTCTTGACAATCTCATTTCTCCAATATTGTCTTTAATAAACCGCTTCACTATTTCCACGACTGATTCTTTTTCATGTTGAGGGTGAAGCTGATTCATCGCAATCTCGGTTACATACATTACCCATTTATGGAGGGAATTTAGCGATTTTAGAACATTTTCTGGTTTTTCAGTTAGCAGGTTTTGTGAAAATACTTGATTTGCCTGAATTTCCTTTACTTGTAAAACATAGAAAATTCCTTGGAGAAAATCTTGATAAAATAGATGAAGCGATTGGGCTGTTATATGATTATTTGATTCTTTCCAGTTAATAAAATAATCATTTAATGAAGTCGAAAGTTTATCCTTCGAACCACACTTCATTAAATGCATCCATTCATCACCAGGAATTGACGGGATACTTGGCGCCTCTCTTCTTTCACTACTAACTAGTAATGTCTGATTACATATAGTCACATTATTTTTATCCATTTCCTGCAGCTTATTAACCATACCTAATACTTCATAGATTTTCACTTGATTTCCTATATAACAGCAAAGTTCACATTGGAAATAGTGAGAAAAGTGAGAAATGAACTGATTACAGATGTTCAATTGTTCATTTTTGTTTATCGTACTTCCCGAAGGCAAAATAACTACTACTCTGCCAGTTTCAAGAGACAGCATATAACCTTCATTTTCAATACTTAATATTTCTTCATCCACTGCTTTTTGAAGTGCATAATTCATTATTTTTTCTTCCTCATTTGTCAATTCCTCATTCCAATGTTGAACATGAATGAGTATGGGTAAGAAAGAAGTGTGCGCTGGATAAGAGATATTACAATATTTCATTTGTTTCTCAATACTCTCTTTCGTTGCAGGAAATACCTGTTGAATCAAATCTCTCCAAAATTTCTCTTTAATGACATTATGGTGAGAGGTTTTTAATTGTTGATACGATTCCTCAACCAACCTTGATTCTCGATCATTTTGAATTTTCCCTAATGCCTTTTGGATAACCTCTTCTAATTCTTGGTAATCAACTGGTTTTAATAGATAATCAAAGCTTTGTAGCTGTAATGCTTGTTGAGCAAACTTGAAATCGGAATGACAAGTTAAAAAAACAGCTTCTGTAAATGGGGAATGATCCCTTACCCACTTTAACAGTTCAAGACCCGACCCTCTGGGCATTTCAATATCACATAACAAAAGATCGATCTTGTTACTTTGAAATACTTCCTGTGCTTTTCTTAAATTATGGGCTGTATATACAGTTGAGATATTTAGCTTCTCCCAATTGACTCCAGCTTGAACTCCCCTAATAGAATGAACTTCGTCATCAACAATTAAAACTCGATATTGTTTCATAACCATGACCCCTTTTGGTTAAATTTTATCTATGGGAAGTTGAATCTTGACGGTTGCACCTTTTCCTTGTTGATTAAAAAATTGAATCTGCGTTTTTTCATGATATAACAATGCTAATCTTTGTTTTACATTCCAAATCCCAATTCGTTCTCCTTCTTGTGCAGAAAGAGGTACTTCCTTTTGTAGACTCAATAAAACATCTTCCGGAAACCCTTCACCTGTATCCTGAATTGTTATTTCGATATAGCCTGGATTTTCTGTATCCTGCTTTACTAAAATATGAATCTCTAACTGCTCATCTAAGTTAAAGGCATGCTTAATCGAGTTCTCAGCTATGGTTTGAATTACTAGTGGAGGTATTTTACATTCCCGCAACTCTTCTGGTGAGTCAACATGATAAGAGAATGTTTCAGGAAACCTCAATTCTTGAATCCTTAAATAATTTTCAGTATGGTTGAGTTCCTCCTCTAATCTCACAAAATACGAGTTGCTTCGAAACATAAACCGAAAATAATTTGCGAGACACTTAGACATCTCTTGAATAAGGCTAAATTCCCTCACTTGGGCAAGATTATAAATAATATTTAACGAATTCAGAAAGAAATGTGGGTTAATTTGTAACTGAAGATGCTTCAGTTCCGCTCTTTGAAGATTTAATTTTTCCTCATAAACATTTATTTTTAAATCTTTTATTTCTGAAATCATATGGTTAAAGGTTTCATTTACCACCTCAAACTCTGTAGAATTACGTTTCTGTGGTAGTCGAATATCTAAGTCCCCTCGTCTCAACTTTTTCATTGCAGCAACAATTTGATTAATTGGCTGTAAAAAAACTTTTCTCATGATGAAGATGAATAGGAATAAGAATAATACGGCCACTACAGTAATAACGGATGATATACGTTCTAAGAATGGCAGTCTCTCCAGTATTTCACTTTCAGGGATTAAAGCTAAGAGATAAAAATCAGCTTTTGTCGACTTTTCCTTCATCACCACAAAGCGTTCGTTTTCACCTAAAATGGCATAATTATTTCCTTTAAAAGAAAGGTCTATTTTCTCCTCCTCAACAAATTCCTTATTTGTTAACGGCTGATTGTCCGAGGTGGCCAACAACGCTCTCCCCGTATCTCCAAAGTCAATATATTTAAATGGTAAAATGAGCTTGTCCATATTTACCCAAGCACCAACGTATACGTCTTCGACTTTTATAAAGTTAAGTAAATAATTTTCTTTGTCACCTTTCCAGATGTTCCAACGACCTGCTGAAATCTGTTCCGGATTTTCCTTCAGGAGTCTCTTAATTTCCTCAGCAGCAGCAAGTCTTTCTATGTAATTATCTGCAAATTTTTGTGTATTTAGAAAGTCATCATATGCAGATGAATAAATAAAGATCGAATCTATAGATGGGTAAAAATAAGCTTGATTGTTAATCGATTGAAATAATCTCAACTTTGCTAATTCATAATCGTTTTTCTCAAGCGTTTCATTAAATTCCAGATAATATAAATCTGTATTGGTATTTGTAATTTGATAGATGTAATTCTCCACACCATCTAGACTTTGGTCAATTTGATTCATATAAACATTAAGCATATTTTTATTGGATTGTGCAACCTGATTTCTGATCACCTCAACTGCATAATAATTATTTACTATATGGACAATGATTAAAGGTCCAATGATTAGAAACACACTTAAAAAGAGTTTAAACAGTAATGAATGATAGATAGGTTTATTTGTTTTCAACATTTTTCATCCTCTGCGATTGACTCTGTAAGAATAGTAATTTTATTATACATTATATTTTTATATAATTTTGAAAATTTTTCAAACTCCAAAAAAAAGGTGAAATCCCTTTTGAGATTACACCTTTTTTCGTTTCGTCTTATAATTCTACAACGGCTTTTTCATCTTA
This sequence comes from Neobacillus canaveralius, assembly GCF_047237705.1. Lineage (NCBI taxonomy): Bacteria > Bacillati > Bacillota > Bacilli > Caryophanales > Bacillaceae > Neobacillus > Neobacillus canaveralius. The sequence goes on from NZ_JBDFLL010000001.1 coordinate 4,301,913, forward strand.
GAGTTGGGCTTTGTCCCAGCCTCTTCAAGGCTATATTGAATTAGTGCTGCCCATCCTTTGCTTAAACCCATTTGCAAGTGGCACGACAATGATGCCTGCGATGACGATCTGCATGATGTTACCTGGGATGGAACCGAACGGCTGGATCCAGTTTCCAAAAAGGACAACTTCTGTAAAATAGTAGCCGATAACTTTAATAATCAGGGCAGCAGCAACTGCCAGTACATAAACGAATACCTTTTTTCCGGGCATATTTTCAGCGATAAGTCCCGCTACATAGCCCATTGCACCAACGATCACAAACGTAAACGGAGCCCATAATGTCCATCCCGAAACAATATCAAACAGAGCCATTCCGAAGGCGCCTGCTATCGCACCTGTTTTTTTGCCAAAAACAAACGCGGCAATCAAAAGCGGCACGTTGCCCAAATGGATTAGGCCCCCGTTTCCCATCAGCGGAAGCCTGATGTTGATAAACATTGTGGCCAGAAAGGTTAAAGTAATAAATAGTGCATTGAGAACCAGAATTCTCGTTTTGTTTTGTTCTTTTGAGAACATGTAAATCCCCCTCGTCATTTCAAGTGTTAGTCTTCAAATTAATAAAAAAGAATCTCCTCTTCTTTAATGATTACTAGTATAATAAAATCTGACAATATAAAAAGTGTCAGATTTTAAAAATCAACATGGTCAGAGAGGAGAGGGCACGAATGGATATGCTTATGTTTGAATTGAATAAAAACATAACAAAACCCTTGTATGAACAGCTTTATCTTGGTATCAAAACGGCCATTATGAGCAACCAAATTGAAGTTGGTACGAAACTGCCCTCCAAGAAAAAGTTGGCCGATTTTTTAAATATCAGCCAAACAACCATTGAAGTTGCCTATGCCCAGCTGATTGCAGAGGGCTTTATTGTGTCAGTACCGCGGATTGGTTTTTTTGTAGAGGCTATTGATGAATTACCTTATATCGAGACAGAACAGGCAGAGTTGCCGGTAGAGGACGCAGAAGAAAAAACGTTCCGATTTGACTTTCACCCGGGAAAAATCGATACAGATTCCTTTCCTTTTTCACAGTGGAGAAGATATGCAAAAGATTTATATGATCGTCCATCAAAGAAGTTATTACAGATTGGAGCACCTCAAGGGGAATACACGTTACGGACTGAAATAGCAAAATACCTTTATCAATCACGGGGGATTGTGTGTAAACCGGAGCAAATTGTGATTGGTTCGGGAACGGAGCAGCTCCTTCCGATGATTTTAAGGTTGCTTGAAAATGATTCAAAATTCGCCCTCGAGAATCCCGGCTATTCGGCAATACCAAGAAATCAACTGCAAAATAAAGCGATTCCGATTGCGGTTGATGAAGATGGATTGATTGTGGAAGAACTTGAAAAAACAAATGCGAATGTGGTTTACATTACGCCTTCCCATCAATTTCCGACCGGTGCGGTCCTTTCCGCAACAAGAAGAACACAGCTATTGCATTGGGCAGCAAAGCTCGAGAATCGCTTCATCATTGAAGACGATTATGACAGTGAATTCCGTTACACCGGAAAACCTATTCCCGCATTGCAAGGGATGGACCAAAACAATAAGGTCATTTATCTGAGTACATTTACCAAGTCATTAATGCCGTCATTACGAGTGGCTTATTTTGTTTTGCCTTCCACATTGCTAAAAAAATATAAGGAAACATTCAGTTATTATTCAGCTACTGTCCCGAGATTCGACCAACATATAGTAGCCAACTTCATGAGAGACGGTTATTTTTCAAAACACTTAAACCGTATGCGGAAAATTTACCGTAAAAAACTTGATAAACTGACCCATATCTTTAAAACGTATTATCCTGAAGTCATCATCACTGGAGACCAGGCCGGGATGCACATTTTAATTTCCCTTCCTCTGTCAATAAGTGAAGATAGGTTAAAAAAAATCGCGGCAGAAAGCTCTATCGCCATTTACCCTGTAACTGATTACCTGTTAAAGCAAATAGAATATAAGTATCCAACATTTCTGTTAGGGTTTGGCGGCATCCCATTAGAGAAAATTGAAGAAGGGATTCACCAATTAATGCAATGCTGGGGAATAGTAAAATAATTTAGGACATTGATTATAATTATTTTTTTCATATTCGATTACTAATGGCCATTTAAAAAATACCGGAGTGGTCTCCGGTATTTTTTACGGGTATATCTTATAATAGACCTACCATTTGTAGTCCATGAAGAATCCCATTGTCCTCCACTGATTTTGTAACATATTTTGCAACTGCCTTTACACTTTCTTCTGCATTTCCCATTGCCACACTATTGGTTATAATTGAAAGCATTTGGATATCATTTAGTCCATCTCCAAAGGCGTATTGTCGTTCCTTCGGAATATCTAGTGCTTCGACTATTTTTTCAATGCCTTTCGCTTTTGATCCACCACTTGGGAGTATATCCACTGAAACAGGATGCCATCTCACAAAATCAAAATCGGAATAAACCTGTTCATATTGTTTCTCTTCTCCCTCTGGACAAAAGAGGAGTGTTTGAAACAGCTCCCGCCCTTTGTAATAATGCGGATCATGGGTAGGAAATACGTTAATTTTTAAGGTATCAATACTTTCCTTAATGTAAGCATGTTCTGGAACATTCGCTTTCATATCTTCATGGTCCATAAAAACAACAGGATGATTGTTTTGAAGAGCTGCCGCTGTTAATTTTTCAAGAGACGAAATCTTTAGTGGATTCGTATATAAAACTTCACCCCTTAACACGACGTATTGCCCATTGTAACTAACAAAGGTGTTAATATCCAATTCTTTTCGCAAATCCTTGAACATAAAAGGGGCTCGTCCGGTTGCAATGGCTATTTCATGTCCAAGTTCCTTTAATTTAAAAATAGATTCCTTGGTTGATTGAGGCAATTCTTTGTCATGCGTCAGCAAAGTTCCATCAATATCAAAGAATATAATACTTCTATAATTCATTCTTGCATCCAACTTTCAATGTGTATTTTATTAGTAAGACGAATACGCTTAAGCGGTTCCTCTTTCAATTAGTTTTACCGATATTTCCTTATTTAAGATATCACTATTTACTGCTTGAAGGAAAAGGTTTTTTCCCATCTCTTCAAGAGGGATATCTATTGTAGTAATATTCATCATTTTAGCGATTGGTTGATTATCGAATCCAATGATTGCAAGTTCATCTGGAATAGATATATTCTGGGATTGACAAAAGGTAACAATACCAGATGCAACTTGATCGTTCGTCACCAACAATGCAGATGGAGGTGTATCCATTTCTTTTAATTGTTTAATAACTTTTTCACCGTCTTCGAAATAGAGGCACTCATCGATAATGTAATTGGGCTGGAAAAGCAAATTATATTTCGTAATAAAATCCCTATATGCTTTCTCCCGATAACTGCTATTTGTTCCTGTTTTTCTAAATATACAATAACCGATTTTTCTATGACCTTTTTTGTACAAATATTCTAAAGCACGAAAAAAGATTTTATAGTGGTTAACATAAGTGGATGACAACTTCTTCCCTTTATTACTTTCACATAATACAATCTGTCCAAATTGTAAATGCTCTTCAATAACAGATAAATTACAGGATCTCGAACAAATAATTAGTGAATCAATCTGTTTTTGTTTCAACATTTGTAAAGCTTCTCTTTCCCTGCTTTCCATATAGTCTGTTTGAAATAAAACCAACTTATAGTTATGGTTAAATGCTTGTTTTGCTATTCCCTTTAATAACTGAGCAAAATATGGATGATCAGAGAATGGTAGAATCACCCCTATCAACTGTGTTTTTCCCTTACTTAGATGAACAGCATTTATGTTTTTTTGATAATTGGTCGATTGAATAGCCTCTAAAACAGCATTCTTTTTTTCTTCACTAACATATGGGTGATTATTTAATACACGGGAAACAGTGGTTTTGGATACACCAGCCATTTTGGCCAGATCTTTTATATTTGCCATGTTCTCACCTAATTATCTCGATAATGTTGTTTTGGTTGTATCATACCCGTTATTTTATTACAAATATTTTGCATTAAAACTACAAGGTCATTACTTTATTTTGTGTCACCATTTATTTCTTTATTTTATTAATTGGTTTTTTTTTCAATTGAATCGATGAAATAATCATCAAAAGATTGGATTGGTTCTACTTTTATCACTTGCTGAGATGACTTTAGGCAATAGAAAGCTGCAATATAGATTAATAAGCAAAGTAAAATTAATTCAAACATTCAATAATCTCCTCACTTTCTGTAATTGTTATGAGTGTAAATTATGAAACGCGTTCCATGTCAAATTCCATAATTGTTTTAACTCAGTAGGTATTTTTATTTCTTTTAAATGCTCTGTTGAATCTAATAATGAATAGTTGAGTAATAAAATATAAAGCCCGAAGAGTTTTCTTCGGGCTTTTTTCCATATTTTGAGATATGCCAGCATTGATTCACTTTTTCGAGTAGGAACTCCATGATCTACTATTGATGTTAATTCATATACCGATATTCTCTCAAACTATTTAAATTGGAGATTTCTTGTAATAATTTCTCTCCCACATTTGTTTCTCTAACCTTTTTTCTCTTTAACTCTTCATCTACCACTCTTTTAATTGATAAAACGTCTGTCCCGTTAAGCAAAACATCTTCTTTTGAATTAAAATGCTTATGGGCGACCAGCTGCATACCAAAGGAATTATATAGTAACGTATATCCTGCTATTCCTGTTGTTGATTGATATGCTTTGGAGAAACCTCCATCGATCACGATCATCTTACCATTTGCTTTAATTGGATCTTCTCCCTCAATTTCTTTAACGGGTGTATGCCCATTGATAATATGACCCTGGTCAGGATTCAGATCAAATTCTGTTAGGATTTTGCGGCAAATTTCTTCATTTTCCCGTAAATAGTAGTATGGGTTCTTTCTTTCTTTGTGAGTTGCCTTGTCCTTAATAAAGTACCTCTCAAAAGTGGTCATTTCTCTTTTTCCAAACAGTGATGAATATTCTCCTGTCCATAAATACCAGACCATATCCATGGCAAGATCATCTGTCACTTCAGGGTGTGCAAATGCATGCCGTAAATACCTTTCAAAAACATCAAGTAATTCACGACCTGAATAGGTTTTATTTTCGATAACCATTTTTTCCATATTCCCTTTTTCATCTAAAGGAATACAGCCATGTATTAATAAATTCCCGTTATATTTTAAATAAAGACTCCCTTTCTTCACCAGGAAGTTCATATGTCTGGCCAGCTTTTCTGAATGCTGGACTGAAAATAATAATTTTTCCATAACCTGCTTTTCTTCTTCTAATAATTGATCAGGCTGCTCAGGATCTACCGTTGCAAAACAAGTATTTTCTAAAGGGTAGGTTTTCCCATAAATGGTTATTTCGTTCTTATCATAATCAATTTTCTCGAGTAAAAGCCTTTCTGACATATTAAAATACGGGCGTCGCTTTATAATAGGCATTTCGAGTTTGAACTGAATCATCGCAATGGCTTGATGGATTTTCGTTATTTGTAATGTTTCATGATCAGATAGTTCCTGATCCGAATGTACTTTAGGTCTGAAAGCCGCATTGTCCTGATAGTATTTCTCTGCAAGATTCAGCAAAGGTCTAAGATTGATTCCATATACATCTTCAATAATATCCAAATTGTCATATCTTGCGCAGATACGAATGATATTAGCAAGACAAACCATTGAACCAGCAAAAGCACCTATCCATAGTACATCATGGTTTCCCCACTGAATATCAACGGAATGATAGTTAATTAGCGTTTCCATGATTTTATCAGGTTCTGGTCCACGATCATATATATCCCCCACTACATGAAGATGATCGACAACGAGTCTCTGAGTAGTATACGCAAGCCCTGTTATGAGTTTATCAGCCTGACCCAAGGAGATAATCTGCTCGACAATTTCTTTATAATACTGCTCCTTATTTTCAGATTGATTGGTTTTGTATAACAGCTCTTCTATAACAAACACAAACTGACTCGGCAATGCTTTTCGTAATTTCGAACGTGTATATTTGGAGGAAGCATGAGAAATCAACCTTATCATCCTCTCGATGATTACGATATACCATTGGTTTAATTCTTGTTCATTGCCAAAATGACTTTTTATTAATTTTAATTTCTCTTCTGGATAATACACTAATGTGGCAAAATCATTTATTTCTTTTTCAAATATAACGTCTTGAAACAAGTCTCTGATTCTCTTTTTTACATTCCCTGAACCATTTCTTAGCACATGTTGAAATGCTTGATACTCGCCATGCAAATCACTGACAAAATGTTCTGTGCCCTTTGGTAGATTAAGAATGGCTTCCAGATTAATGATTTCGGTTACCACTTTTTCTTCACTATCATATTTTTGGAGAAGTAAATCTAGATATTTCGAGTTCAAAATTATGTATCCCCTTTCAAAAATAACAGTTATTTTATATTTAATAGATTGATATATATTTTTATATTAATGGAAGAAATTAATCATGTCGATACCTAGCCAAAATGTTAAAACCTCAAAACAATATAGTGAAAGACATTATCTCCTATAAAAATAACCCGACAGACTAATCTGTCGGGCTTACTAGTTATCTAAGTCAAGTTTCCCAGTACAAAAAAAGGACCGAGTTTAACAATGATTTAAGTCTCCAAGATTCGGTTTTATTTATATCACCACATAAAGGTTTTCTTGATTTCAGCAGGTACAGGCAGTTCTCCGTAAATTTTTGCTTCGCCAGGAATTGTTGAGTGATTATTTCTATTTTCTATCACACATACCCAATCCTGCTCATTTCCACGAGTTGGTGTTATTAATTTTAATACACTTAACTCTCCATCTCGTATTATTGTTTCTAAACTAATTGCTTTATCTGTAATAACATTCTCTTGTGTATAACATTGTCCATCTCTGGGATTAAACCACCAAATTTGTAACTCTTCTATTTTCAATCTACTTAAATCGAAAGTTTCTTCTCCACCTGAAGGGAAGTATAAGCATGCGAATTTCCCATCCTTTTCGATACATGCCTGAATGTGTTCATCAGTAATATCTACCAACTTATCATTCTGTTCAATTAGTAAATCCTGTGCCGGAATACACTGACTTAAATCTCTAGATTCCAAAAAATCACGCAGGATTTTCATCTGCCATGCGCCAGGTTGGTCTAAAGCTTCAAACCAAGAATATCCTCTGAAGTTGTCTCTTTCCTTTTCTGAAATCATCCAACACACGGATGGATGCCCATATGTATGACCAAAGGACCCTGCAAACAAACTCCAATAGGCACGTTTCCTCACCATCCAACCTCCATGGAAATCAGAACCAATCGGCCAAGTTGTTGGCATTTGCTCATAAGCAGGTTCTCCGTCAAAAACAGGCATTGGATTTTTTCGATTATAATCATTTTTAACTAGTACATAGTTTTTCGGCGTTAACCCATGTCCGGATTGAATCATGATAAACGATATCCAGGCTTCCTCATCACTCCAATATGACATGGTTGAACATTCCCCGGTCTCCGCTTCATGGCATGCATGATAAGTCATTAAAAGCTTTTGCCAATCAGGATCTTTTTCGTTATGTTTAATATCCTTTTGTAGAACCCCTTTTGCTATTCCTTCAGCCATATTCCGCCATACATCCTTGTAATCCACCCCTAGGTGAATTGGCTGCCTGTCTCCACCTAGACACCAAATAATACTGGTTCTATCTTTATAGCGGTTACCGATCCATTTTCCATATTGGTAGGCATTTTCTTTCGTAACAATTTTCTCTGAAAATTCCCCCATCCAATTATGACCAACAATAAGTTCTCCCCATACTGGCAGTAATAGTACGTAAAATCCATATTCTGCTGCTTTGTCGATGATCCAATCTAAATATTGAAAATATTTTTCATTAGGAGTGTTCAAATCATCATTTATTAAAGCCTTTTCTCCAGCAGGATTTCTCATTTCCCTATCTTGCTCCGGATCTAGTGCAACAATCTGAAGTACTGTAAACCCTTGTGATTTTCTTTTTTGCATTAAGTACTCTGCATCGTCCCATTTTAATCTATGTGCAATTGTCCAATCAGTATCTGCCAACCAGACAAATGGCGTGCCATCCTGATGTGTAAAATATCTTCTATTCTCTGAGATTTTCAGCCTTTCCATCTTTCATGCTCCTTAGAAAAAATTAAATTATTTCAGATATAATTACTTTAGTGATTAGTTGGTTAAATTACACAAAAAACAGCCCAGCGTTTAACATAACAAAACACTATTTACTGATTGCCTCCATCCATGATAATACCTGTCTCTTTCATCATTTGTTATCAAAGGCTGGTACAATTCATTTTCTTGATTAAGATTGTATATCTCATCTGTCGTTTTCCATATTCCGACCCCAAGACCAGCTAAATAAATAGATCCCATTGATGATAGTTCTTCTACTTTAGAAGCGATAACATCTATATCCAACATGTCTGCTTGATATTGCATTAGGAAGCGGTTACTTGTTGCCCCTCCATCCACTCTAACACTCTTGATGTGAATATTTGATTCTGATTGCATGAGTTCGATTACATCTTTAACCTGGTAAGCAATACTTTCCAGTGCAGCTCGGACAATGTGCCGTTTTCCTGTACTTCGGCTCATTCCCATTATTGCAGCACGTGAATAGGGTTTCCAATAAGGCGCTCCCAATCCAACAAAAGCAGGAACGAGGTAGACCCCCTCATTATCCGAAATGGAACTTGCTAAAAGCTCAGCCTCGTCAATGTCATCAATTAATTCCATTTGGTCCTTCAACCATTTAATTGTATCACCGGTACTATTAATAATTCCTTCCAAGGCATAGCTTACCTTCCCACTTAATCCCCATACAATGGAAGTGACCAACCCATTGGTGCCCTCTACCATTTCCCCAGTTTGCATCAACACAGAAGTGCCAGTTCCATATGTTGCCTTTGCCATCCCTGGTTCAAAACATTTCTGCCCAAATAATGCACCTTGTGAATCCCCAATTACACCAGAGATAGGAAGTTTGCTAAATGGAAGGGTTGGATCTTCTGTCACACCATAGATGGCATTTGAATCTCTAACGCTAGGAAGTATTTCTTTAGGAATATCAAATAACTCTAATAACTCAGCATCCCACTGAAGCGTATGGATATTAAATAGAAGTGTCCTGCTTGCATTGGAATAGTCTGTTGCATGAACCTTCCCGCTTGTTAATTTCCATATAAGCCAGCTATCAATCGTACCTAATAAGAGTTTTCCTTGTTTGGCTCTCTCTTTGGCGCCAGTGACATGATCCATAATCCATTTTACCTTAGATGCGGAAAAATAGGGATCTGCCTTTAATCCGGTTTTGGATTGAATCATCGTTTCATAGCCTTGTTTTTTAAGCTCTTCACAAATATCAGACGTTCTCCGACATTGCCATACAATTGCATTATAAACGGGATTTCCTGTTTCGCTATCCCAAACAACTACCGTTTCTCTTTGATTCGTAATCGCTAATACAGCCAATTCATCTTCTGGAACGGCAGTTGTTTGAACTATCTCCTTCAAGAGGGTTTTAACATTTTCATAGATTTCAACAGGATCATGTTCCACCCATCCTGTTTTCGGATAGTATTGCATATGGCTCATCGAACATTTATGAATGATTTGCCCTTTCGAAGTAACAAGCAATACCTTTGTTCCAGACGTGCTTTGATCGATTGAGAGGATATATTTCTCTTTTTTCATAGGCTACCTCATAGACCTCTGACCATTTGAATGGCAATCTTCTTGACATTGTCTACACTCAATCCGTAATATTCAAATACTTCGGCGGTTTTTCCTGCAATTGCTGGTTCGTCCGGTAAACCAAGAATCTTCACAGGAACCGGGTGACTTTGTGACACAACTTCAGCTACCGCCGAACCTAAGCCGCCATAAATGCTATGCTCCTCTATTGTGATAATTCTTCCTGTTTCCTCTGCTGCTTTTAGGATAGATTCTTTGTCCAACGGTTTTATCGTATGCATATTAATAACCCGGCAATCGATACCTTCCTGTTGAAGAGCTACTGCGGAATCCAAGGCAATTCTAACTGTCTCACCTGATGCTATAATAGTAATATCTGTACCCTCTTTCATGGTGACAGCTTTACCAATGTGAAACTCATAGTTTTCTGATGCATAGGAATCTTCTACTGGATTACGGCCAATACGTAGATATACTGGTCTATCATATTTTACCAATGCCTCAATCATTTTTTTCGCCTCATGGCGGTCTGCCGGCATCATGACATCCAAACCTGGAATGGCACGTGTCACAGCAAGATCCTGCAATGAATGGTGTGACATACCTAATGCACCGTAACTAACACCGCCGCTTATCCCGATTAGCTTTACATTGGTATTGGAGTACGCCACATCTACCTTAATTTGTTCAATACTTCTCATGCTTAAAAAACAAGCTGGTGATGCCACAAATGGTTTTTTACCAGACGCAGCCAAGCCCGAAGCAATCCCGACAAGATTTTGTTCGGCAATTCCCACCTCGACGATTTGACTCGGTAATTGCTTGCCAAACTCCACAAGAGAGGCCGATCCCCTTGAATCACTGGTTACTACTAAAATATCTTTATTTTCTTTAGCTAAATCTAGTAAAACCTCACTGATTGCTTGACGATTGGCGATCTTATTTCCTTTTGCACTTTTTAGCACCGCATTAGTCATTGTAGCACCTCCAGTTGCTTTGAGAGCTCTTCCATTGCTAATTGATATTCTTCTTTACTTGGTACATGATGATGCCATTTAGCTACATTTTCAGCAAATGAAATTCCTTTACCTTTGACGGTATTTGCCACGATGAGAGTTGGTTTCCCACTAACTTTTGGTGTATTTTCCAAGACATGTACCAATTGTTCGATATCATTTCCATCTACCTCAATAACTTCCCATCCAAACGCTCTCCATTTAGCTCCAAACGGTTCGAGACTCATAACATCTTCCGTACTTCCAGTGATTTGCAATCCGTTTCTATCAATAATGGCAACTAAATTATCAAGCTTGTAATGTGAAGCGGCCATAGCCCCTTCCCAAACGGACCCTTCTGCCTGCTCACCGTCACCCATTAACGTATAGACCCGATACGGTTTCCCATCCATTTTGGCAGCCATGGCCATACCGACTGAAATTGGCAAACCATGTCCTAACGCACCTGTATTCATTTCAACACCTGGTACTTTATTGTTCGGGTGACCGATTAATCTTGTATTAAATTGAGAGAACGTTTTTAATTCTTCTTTTGGAAAGAAACCCTTATCTGCTAAAATCGCCCAGTATGACTCCACCGCATGTCCTTTACTCTGTACATAACGGTCACGGTCTTCCCATTTTGGATTGTTTGGATCCACTCTCATAATGTGATAGTAAAGAACGGTTAAGATATCTGTATTGGATAGGGAACCGCCTGTATGACCCGTTCCCGCTTCATAAATCATGGTTAGAAGATCTTTACGAATTTCGGTTGCTTTTCTTTTTAGAAACTCTATCTGGTACATCCTATTTTCCCCCCAACATTATTTATTAAGGTCGCTACCGCGAAGCCATGCTCTAATTTCACTTTCAGTAGGATCTACTGGATCAGGCTTCAAACCAGGAATGTATTCACATGCCTCAAATATAGCCGGAATAACATCAGCATGGACACCTACTGAATGATGAATGTACGGGCCTTTTACCAGCTTTTCTTCCCATAACGGCCAATCGTTTACTTCAACCCAAACATATGAACCTCTAGTGAACGGACCTTGAATCCCTTTTGCTTTTCCAAGGAAGATTGAATATTCACCATGGTCTCCATCAAAACGTGCAAGTGTCATGGCTCCACCCTTAATTTCTCCTTCATGTGTTCCTGGAGCATGATCTTCAAATAAGAAGTGCTTGTTTAACTTTGGTTTTTCTTCGACACTTAACGAAACAGGGAAGTTACCACAGTGGAATAACAACTCGCCATTTGGATTTTCAGGGTGTCGTACAGTAATATCTGCAAAGAACGTTGGTTTCGTATTTAACGTAGCTGCTTGAACCATAATCGAGGTAATCGCACCATGGATATCGGTTTCACACGTTACTGGAATCTGTTCGTCTGTCAAAATCGCATTGGCCAAACATGGCATGATGCCAATAATGTCTTGTAAGGTTGACCAGCATTGTATGGCAATCGCAGTACTTCTTGTATCTGTAGCCAGTTGTTTCATCGCTACTTTTAATGAAGCAATACGTCGAACATCCTGATCAGTAACCCCACTCCAATCGAGTTTTTCCTTGATATATCCAATTGCTTCATCTAATTCAGGGGTATCCGTTTTTTCTATTTTTAATGTTACCTTTTTCAATTCATCAAGCGTGATTGGATGAATTTGAATTCCAAAAGTCTCTAATAATTCTCCTTCATTGCAGATCACTGACCAAAAGTCAGATGGTCTGGTGGAAATTTGTAAGATTCTTAGATTATTAAATTGCTTGACCACATTGGCTGCTGCAATGAAATTTTTAAATCCGCGTTCAAAAACAGGACTGTCAACCGTACAATTCGTGATATATGTAAACTTGACATTAAATCTTCTTAGAACTTTTCCAGTTGCAAAAATTCCACATTGTGTATCGCGAAGTCGCATCCCATCTTCCAGAGGAGCTTCGTCTCTTGGCCCCCAAAGGAGAACTGGTTTGCCAACCGCTTTGGCTACACGGGCGACGATATCTTCTGTACCAAAGTTGCAGTGTGGGAAAAATAAAGCATCCACATCTGCTTCCTTAAAGCGCTTTATTATCGCTGGTTCTTCTAAACGTTCATGCAGCAACCCTTCTTCATTGATTCCTTCCAAATCAACAATTTCCATTTCCAATCCAAAGCTTTCTATTTTTTCTCTGATTAAATTTTTAAACTTTAATGCATCTTCTTTACTAAATACAAATCTTCGAGTGGGTGCAAATCCAAGCTTAAACTTTTCCATTACGTATGCCTCCTAAGTGATAACCCAAAAACTAAATATATTTAGTTTTTATAAATTTGTTTAGTTAATAATATCAACAATAAAATTATCAGTCAATTAAATTTATAAATATTTTTAGTTATTTTTATAGATTTAGTGAATATTTTTTTAGTTATTTACTTGTTTTTACTATTAAGCACTTAAAAACCCCAATTCAACAGTAAAGAATATGTCTGCAAATTTATTAAATACAACTAAACAAAACTAAAAATTAACTAAACAAACTTTCTTTATGTTATAATCAAATAAAATTTGTTTATAGAACGAATGAATATTTTTTTATCACATGGGTGGGTGTTTTTTATATGAAAATAGATGATATTGCTAAATTGGCAAATGTTTCAAAGTCAGCTGTCTCTTTGGCCTTGAATGGAAAAAATGGAGTAAGTCAAAAAACTAGAGAAAAAGTTTTACGAATCGCGCAAGAACATGGATACATTCCACGTCCTATAATTAAAGCAGAACAATATGTTCAGCCTACCACTAAATTATTGAGATTCGTTGCCTGTACCAATGAAGGAATTGTAACAGAGCAATATGAATCGCTTCCTTTTTTCATGGAGTTAATTCATAACCTTGATAAACATATTGGCTCAAGTGGTTATTCTCTTTTGGTTTCATCTATCAATATCGAAAGCCTTAATGAGGAAATAGCCAGGCTTGAACAAGAACAAAAGTCTGCAGGTATATTACTGCTGGGTACTAATTTATCGCCGGAGCAAATTGATGTAGTGGCAGGTATACAGCCAAATCTAGTGGTCCTGGATACTTGTTTTGAAACATTAAATGTCAACTTTGTGGTGATGAACAACCTATATGGTGCGTACCAGGCAGGACAATATTTAATTGAATTGGGACACCATCAAATTGGTTATGTAGGTTCAAATACAAGAATGTATAATTTTGACATGAGAAAAAAAGGCTTTTTACAAGCACTTACTGAAAATGGATTAAAGATTGCCGATTGTGATGACTTTTCAGTATCGCCAACAGTGATTTCATCCCAGGATGCTTTTAAGGATAAAATCAAAAATCGTCTTAACACACTCCCGACTGCAATATTTTGTGAAGCTGATTATATGGCAATTAGCGTAATTAAGTCGCTCACGGAATTAGGTGTTAAAGTCCCGGAAGACATTTCTGTTATCGGTTTTGATAATATTTTTGAATCACAAGTAATAACTCCTGAATTAACAACCATTAATGTAAAGAAGGACAAAATTGCATTAATTGCCGTTGAAAAACTCATTAAACAGATTGAAAACATTGAAGTAGATAAAACCAAAACGTTTGTTGATACAGAATTGATTGAAAGGAATTCATGTGCAGTATACAAAGAGACCGATTTGGTAGGTTAAAATCAAAATTTGAATGCATGAGACAGAAACTGATGTGACTATACTGATTGCTTTAGTAAGAAAACAAAAGCACATAAAAAACCCACGGAATATTAAATTTCCCGTGGGTTTTAACGAAAGAGCAAAATAATCACTGTTATCAAATAATTGTAGACCTTGTCCTCCATATATGCCTAATTTCAGATTGAGACCTGTACTTTATTTCTCACGATATCTCCTATCATTTTATACAATTATTTAAATCACTGGGGAAAAACGTGGTAAAATAAGGAATAAAAATGTTGTCGGAGGATTTTATGATTTGGTTTTTGCTAGTTGTCGTGCTGATTGCTTTTTTGATGGGATTTTTCCAGTTACCAATCTGGATCATGTATGTCGTGGTGATTGTTTTTATTGTCTTGATTTTGTTACGAAATCCGATTTTATTTGGAAAAGATGCCGAAAAGATATTGGCTTACCTAAAAAAGTCCAAAGCACCCTATATGCAATTCCTTTACTATTTTCTTCAAGGAGACCTTTCGGCGGCGGAGCAAGTAATGGGGAAAATCCGTTCTAAAAAGCAAAAACAAGGCACTGAATTGATGCTTTTAATGGAGCGGAAACAATACAGGCAAGCCAAAGAACTGCTTGCACAAATGGCAGGACATAAGTCCAAGTGGTACGCTTTGGCCGATATCGCGATCAATGAAGGCGACGAGGAAGCATTCAACAAGAATAAAAGGAAAATATCGGACATTTTCTTTTTAAACATACTGGAAGTCGACAAAGCTGTTTACTATGGCGAAAAGGAAGTGGCCATCGGACTACTTGATAACATGATTCCGAAACTTAGAGGCTATAAATTACTTACAGCTGTACACTATCGAAAGCAAATACTTGAAGGTAGAATTTAATCAAATTAATCAATGATGTTAAGCCCGAAAGCTAAAACTTTCGGGCTTTATTTATATGATTTACTATTCGGACATTGAACCTATTACCAAGGTTGACTTGTTGGTCCAATTGAAAACTTTTAATGTTCGTATCTTCTGGCTGATCAATCGCGAATGCCACAACATTTGCAACTCGATCAGGAGAAATACCTGCAAATGCTTATGTAGGAATTTTGAATCATGGATAAAAGATGCGATGCCCTCTCCTCCCAAGGTCATAGCGAATGAATTAGGGATATTAATGGATAGGATTCTATAAAAAATGGCAGGTTTAATACTGTGGATGTTTTTTCAGTTGGAACAAATGAAGAATAAAGATCAAACAGCAAAGGAATCTCCCGAAAGAATATCATGAGTAAAATTGATAAGAAAAATAGCAAAAAAAAATCGTCTTTTTAGTAAAATGAAGTTACTACACAACATTTTAAAAAGGGACGATTTCTTTATGAGCAATTAAATGATTCTACTGAAAATTATCACCAAAATGTCGAGTACTTATTTTAAAAAACTAATTTTCAACTCTTTTTTCAAGGTTAAAAATTCTTTTATCCATCTCAGTTAATTTGTTGTTAACGTAGTCTACTTCGAAATCGACTGTCTTTTTCTGTAGTTTCAACAGACTAATTACATCTTCGGTCTGAGAAGATTCTATCCTCTTTACGGTTTCATACACTGAATCAAGTTTTTCCTCCATCTTTTGCTGTCTGACACCAATGGATCCGAGACTATCCTCCATCTTTTGCTGTCTGACACCTACGGATCCAAGACTATCCTCCATTTTTTGCTGTCTGACACCTATGGATCCAAGACTATCCTCCATTTTTTGCTGTCTGACACCTATGGATCCAAGACTATCCTCCATCTTTTGCTGTCTGACACCTATGGATCCAAGACTATCCTCCATCTTTTGCTGTCTGACACCTATGGATCCAAGACTATCCTCCATTTTTTGCTGTCTCTTATCGATAGATTCAAGTCTATCCTCCATTTTATGCTGTCTATCATCCATTTTTACTAACAAATCTAATATTTGTTTTTCCATTTCGTCCACCACCCATGAATAAATAATAATTTTTTTAATAATGCTTCCTATTTTATGGCGGGTACTTATCATTTATATCAATGTAGAAGTTAAAAAAATATGAGTAGTCTCAGGGGACAATTTTTAAGAGGAATTGAATCTCAATTTCCTGTTTAGTGCCATTATTTCATTATTAATATCACTTTTTTAGCAAAGCACCTCCCTTATGAATTGTGAAAACGGTTGGGTTGAAAAGAATATAAATCATTGCAGAATGTTGGAAGGAAAATGTAGATATTTGATAAGACCCAATTCTTATTATAACATGTAAAATCATTTTAGATTTAACCTTCAATAGGGAGTTGATATTTTTGAATATCATATATCTGAATGTTGATTTCACTGTGTTTGAAAAATAAACGGAAGGATTCCGGCTAATTTGGAAAATACCCATATATCGTTAATAATAAGGTAAGTTTTTCCGGTTATCTTATTCAAAACTTTGGATTTTGTCTTATTAAGGGTAGTTAGCCGGAAATTCTCTGCCTATGAATTCTTATACCACCAGTTGTTTTGCGGTTTTACCAGAACCAAATACCGCTAGAGTTGCTGCCCCTTAAACACGTGCATAAGTCTTCAGCTCAGCAGTCGGCACCAATCTACCAAACTCATCGATTACCTCTATAACTGCATGTACTAATGTCTGACCGTCAGCGTCAAGCTCCTTCTTATTAGGCACAATACGCAGGATTTCCTGTGGACACCAATACGTTAGATGAAATTCTTTTACCATCTGTATAAGTAATAGCTTCCACAGCTTAATCAATAATCAAATGATCAATTCCAACGACGTCTTTACTATTACGAAACGTCCCGGCGGATACACCAACCGCCTTGCGGAATACTTTGTTGAAATAGTTGGCATTTGCATACCCTAGCTGGGCTGCAATGTCTGTAATAGAGTAGCTTGTTGAACGAAGAAGCTCCGCCGCTTTTTGAATCCTGATTTTGGTAAGGTATTGAACAGGTGTCATATTTAGTTGATGTTGAAACTGCTTAATAAAATAATATCTCGAGAAACCGGATACGGCCGCTATTTCGTCGAGTGTAATCGGATCATGATAATGTGTTTGGATAAAGGATAACGCTTTAGTAATCTGTAGAGGGAAACCGTTCGTTGCTTTTTCAATATTCCTGATGAAACGGTAACACTCCATAATAAACTCATAAGCTTTAGCAGAAGCGTAATATGTATCGGTAATTTTTTGATCATATGTGTCTTGATAGATTTTCAGCATTAGCTGGATTAGCTTTGAATCCGGAGGCACCTTCAAAACAGGGCCGTTCTGTTCTTTCATAAACCGCCAGCAATCGGCTGCTTCTCGACCCACTAATGTAATAAACATAAACTCCCATCCATCGCTATCCTTTGGAAAGTAATAGCGATGATCGCTAGGAATCTCGACAATGAATGCTTCCCCTGCCTCCACTGAATAACTTTTATCCGCTATATCAAGCTTTCCCGATCCTGACAGAGTGTATTGAAAGACATATGTGCCGACATCCTTCCGCTTTAACCCATCCCAATCATAATCTGCACCTGGCATTTTCTCTTCTCGGCCAAGCGAGAAAATGTTTGCCACATCGTTAGGGAGCATATCTTGAAAACGAAAACCATACGTTCCATAATCCTTCACATGTTTCCCCCTATAATCCAAAGACAATATATTACCCTCCAATCACACTAACTTACCATTGAGGTTCTTATATAAACAACTTACTATTATTATAACAACAAAAAAACAAAGATGAATATGGGACGTTAGGTTGTGCTTAAAACAATTTTTTATCCTATTAGAAGTTCAATAGGCAGTCCCACTTTCACTTTACAGGAGGTAAATTTATGTCAAAAATCACATTTATTGGAGCAGGAAGTACAGTTTTTGCAAAAAATGTTCTTGGTGACTGCCTACATGTTCCGGCATTAGCTGGTTTCGAGTTCGCATTATTTGATATTGATGAGCAACGCTTAAAAGACTCGGAAAATATGTTAAACAATTTAAAACAAAGCCTACAGGCAAACATAGTAGTGAAAGCGTATACAGATCGTAAAGAAGCATTGCGAGGAGCAAAATACATTATTAATGCGATCCAAGTTGGCGGCTACAAACCAAGCACCGTTATAGATTTTGAAATTCCTAAAAAATATGGACTTCGTCAAACAATTGCTGACACAATCGGGATTGGTGGTATTTTTCGTTCGCTTCGCACCATTCCGGTTATGTTGGATTTCGCCAAGGATATTGAAGAAGTTTGTCCGGATGCCCTTTTTTTAAATTACACTAATCCAATGGCAACATTAGTAGGGGCCATGCTTCGCTATACAAATGTAAAAACAGTTGGATTATGCCATAGCGTACAAATTTGTACCGAGCACCTGTTCAAATCCTTAGGAATGGAACATGAAGGAGTGGAAGAAAAAATCGCAGGTATCAACCATATGGCATGGCTTCTTGAAATCAAACGCGACGGAAAAGATTTATATCCGGAAATTAAACGCCGTGCGAAAGAAAAACAACAAACAAAACATCATGATATGGTCCGCTTCGAATTAATGGAAAAATTCGGATACTACGTTACGGAATCATCTGAGCATAATGCTGAGTACCATCCGTATTTCATTAAACGAAATTATCCGCATTTAATCGAGAAATTCAATATCCCTCTGGATGAGTATCCGCGTCGTTGTGTAGAGCAAATTGAACGCTGGGACAAAATGCGCGACGAGATGGTCAACAATGCACAGCTTACCCATACCCGTTCTCACGAATATGGTTCCCGTATTATTGAGGCAATTGAGACGAATGTTCCATTTAAATTTGGTGGTAACATTCTAAATACGGGTCGCTTAATTAGTAATTTACCAGAAAAAGCTGTAGTTGAAGTATCATGCGTTGCTGACCGCAGCGGAATCACTCCATGCTATGTAGGAGATCTTCCAGAACAGCTAGCAGCCCTTAACCGTACAAATATCAATACACAGCTTTTAACAATTGAAGCGGCGGTAACGAAAAAAAGAGAACATATCTATCAGGCAGCAATGCTGGACCCTCATACGGCCGCTGAATTATCAATGGACGATATCATTGCGATGTGCGATGATTTAATTGAAGCACACGGTAACTGGATTCCTAAATTCGAAGATTGAAAGACAATTTCGTCCATATAACAAAAAAGTATTACACATGTAGAATTTTATTATTTTATATGAAAGTATGTAAAAAAGATGTGCCTTCATTATAGGCATATCTTTTTTACTATCTAACTGACACAACAAATAATTTATCTTCATCAGTATATGGTATAATGAAGGTGCTTACATAGGTATTTCCTCTAACTATCTATCTTTCTATTATCTTTCAACATAATTGGTCTGGAGTTGGAAAAATGTATACTATATTTGGACGTTTTAATCCCGTTTTTGAGTGGACTGCAAAGATTGCTGGTATAAATCTATTATGGATTTTGTTTAACTTCCCCATAGCGTACCTTACACTATCTTTATTTACAGTTAAAGAGATGTGGGAAATAAGCTTTCTGATCATGACTATTGCTGTGCTGGTACCATTTATTTTTTTCCCTGCAACTACTGCTATGTTTGGTATTGTTAGAAAATGGGTTATGAAAGAAGAAGTGCCAATTTTTCGATTCTTTTGGAAATACTATAAGGAAAATTATAAGAGGAGTCTTGTGGGTGGAGTGATTTTTTCAGTTCTTTGGACCATAGTTGTCGTTGACTATTATTATTTCCAAACCCGCATTCACTTAGTTAGTTATTTATTTTTATTCCTCATGGTTTGGTTGTTACTTATTACGCTTTTCTTTTTTGCCCATACAGTGCATATAGATACGAAATTCGGACAAGGATTAAAAAATGTATTCATTCTATCGATTGCTAACCCACTTTACTCGATTGGGCTTGCAATATCTAGTATTGTCATCTTATATGTTAGTTTTACGAAATTAACATTTTTGCTGCCATTCTTCACCGGCGCGGCAATATCTTTTCTTGCATTCGCTGCATACAATAAGGTATTTACTAATATTGTTCAAATCCAACAAAATACTTCAGAGGAAAATACTATTGATGGACAATCGGCAACTTGAGGTAAATAGTCACTAGATTGTTGAAAACGAGCAGATTAATAAAAAGTCCTCTCCAAAACTTAGAGGACTTTTTGAATGCTATTCTATTTATTCATTTAACTATGTAGATCAACTCTAGGTCTAACAACCTTAAAACTATCCACAATTTCCTCTACTTCATAAATCTTTGCTCGAGATTCAGGTGTACTGAATGGATGATGAAGAATAAGCATCCAAGCACCTTCAAATGTTTTAAAAAGCATGCCGTGTCCACTATCACCAGCAACTAATGGTTCCAATTGTTCCCACGGCCCCGCTAGCTTACCAGACTTAGATCTAGCAATTGTTTGGACATAGCTTCCATTGCTATAGCTCGACCAGAGCATAACAAGGTGACCACCTTTTGTTCGATATAATTGACACCCATCTGATACATAATTTAAAGGCTTCACACTAGGCTTTATTTCAGCATTAAGCCATGGTGCATCAGAGGCTTTAAAAAGGTGTAGTGGTTCACCATCTGCTTCGGATAAATCGCTCTTCAATGGGATTGCTTCAAACGTACCATCAATAACTTGAATCCACTCATGGCAATAGACCATCCATGGCTTTCCATCCTCATCCACATACAAGGTTCCATCTAATGTCATGAAGTCTCGAGGTGGCACTGGACCATCTTTTTTTATCAATTCAAACGGACCTTCTGGCGAGTCTGATACCGCGATACTTGTACCACGAAGATGTGTGGTTTTCCAAACCTCCGGCGGTTCTGCTAGAATGCTATCTTGATTATGTAACGTAACGAACAGATAATATTTGCCATGATAATGGTGAACCTCTGGAGCCCATGTCCCATGCTGTTGATGTGCCCAGGTTCCATCAGGAATCTCGAAAACAACATACGGACCTTCCCAATCTATTAAATCTTTACTCTTATACACCAGAACTCCATTTCTCTCTAAATCTGTTAATTGTGGAATTCCTGTTGTATACATATAATAAGTATTCGTTTCTTTATGCACTAAAACATAAGGGTCGTGTGCAGGAATATCTTTAAGTCGGTGCCCCTTTTTGGGATTCAAAGTATCAGACGCGCTATTATACGGCATACATTCATCTCCTGCCTTATTATTTTTAACGAAATAACACCTCCGGCTATCAACTCAAATCGTCAGTACCCGGAGTCCCTAAAGCTTTTATTTAACCTCGATAACTACAGCACAACTTTCCAAATCCTCAGAAGTAGTCTTTAAAGTAATCGTCCCTACTTGATCATTCGCTTGCACATAGATTAATAATTTCCCATGGAATGCTTTACGGTAGTTTGCTTTATAATCTTGATGGCTTACTGGGTTACTACATTCAATCCCAATAATTTCACCAGGTCCTTCGATGCTACAATGGATTTCATTTTCTGCACTGTAAACAAGATTATTGTCTTGATCAAGGATATTCACTTCTATATGTGCCACATCTTCTTTGTCTGCTTTAAGAGTGATTGTATCCGAGTGCAACTGTAACTTCGCAGGTTTATCGGCTGTCTTTAATTCATGTGTACAAGAAATGTTTCCGTTTCTTATACCTACCGCCTTTAACGTACCCTTGGAATATGGAATGTCCCAATATATGGTTCCAGCTGGGAAGTCTTCACGTTTTTTGACCCCAACAGATTCACCATTTAGAATTAAATCCACTTCAGGACAATTTGTACAGCAAGCGACCCTTACGTTTTCTCCTTTATCCCCATCCCAGTGGCAAATAACCTGATGGTCCCAGTTAACTTGATCAGGATTCTCTTCTTTAATGGGAGTCAAGCCGATATGGACCATGTCTTTATCGGACCATTCACTTTGCTTGAAATGGAACAATGGTTTTTTAAATCCAGCAAGATCCAGTAATCCAGGAGTAGCATGACGAATCGGCCATCCCCGAGCTTCTCCCAAATAGTCAATCCCTGTCCAAATAAATTGTCCTGATATAAAGTCATTATTTGCCACTGCCAGCCATGCATCGTGATGCCTTCCGTTTTCACTTCCATAAATCACTCTATTAGGGTATTTTTTATGGTCTTCAGAATAAAGGAACTCTTGATAGTTATAGCCAACCACGTCAAGGGAATCTGTAAATTCAGTTTCATTTGACATAATGACACTTGCCAGTGCTGCTGTAACAGGTCGGGTCGGATCAAATTGCTTTACAACCTTTGCCAGCTTTTTCGAAATATCACCCATTTCCTTTGCATCCGGTTTGTCAGGTTTGTAACGGTCTCCTAGTACTGGATGTGAATATGGATCATTTGGATAATCAATTTCGTTCCCGATACTCCAAAAAACAATCGATGGATGGTTCCGGTCTCTTAATACCATATCCCTCAAATCTATCTCTGCCCATTCAGTAAAGTCGGAGGCATATCCATCTAGTGACGGCTCGCCTTTATTCCAACCCTCTACCCATTTGTTCTTAGGATGTTCCCATTCATCGAATGCTTCATCTTGGACTAAAAACCCGTAAGAATCACACATATCTAGTAACTCTGGTGCAGGAGGATTATGGCTCATTCGAATCGCATTTACACCAGCTTCTTTTAATAGTTGCAAACGTCTATACCAGACCTTTTCAGGAACAGCCGCTCCAAGACAGCCTGCCTCATGGTGGATACAGACACCCTTCATCTTAATATTCTTTCCATTAAGATAAAATCCAGAGTTCACATCGAAATGAAAAGATCGAACACCAAGTGGGGTACTCTCACTATCTATGACTTCCCCATCTTTTATCACCTTCGTTTCAACACTGTATAAATTCGGATTTTCCGGTGACCAGAGATTTGGCTGTTCTAGGAAAAGAGAATGAGAAAAGTCTTGTTCACCATTTGCTGGAATGATTTCGACAGATGAACAGTCTATTATTTTCTTGCCTGAAGCATCTCTAATTTGATGTTCAATTTGGAAAGTAGCTTCGTTATTATATTCATTTTTCAAACTTGATTGAATGTGGATTTCTGCTTCTGATGGTGTAATCTTTGGAGTTGTGACAAAAATACCATAAGGCTTAATGTACAAGTGATCTGTCAAATTGATGAAAACATTTCGATAAATGCCAGACCCTGTATACCAGCGAGAATCAGCAAAATCGGTGTGATCTACTTTGACAGCAATCACATTTTCTTGTGTTTCGAAGTTTAAGTATGGGGTTAAGTCATACTGAAATGAGCTGTATCCATAAGGTCTTTTACCAAGAAATTGTTCATTTATCCACACTTCACTATTTTTATAAATGCCATCGAATTGAATAAACACTTTCTTTCCCTTTATGCTGTCAGGTACAATAAATTCCTTCCGATACCAACCAATTCCTCCTGGCAAATATCCTGTTGAACTTGCATATTCCTTCTTAAAGGGACCTTCAATACTAAAATCATGTGGCAGGTCTACTATACGCCAATCTGAATCTTCAAACTGAATTTTAAATGCATCAGGATTATCACCTTTTAAGAATTTCCAATCAAAGTTAAACTTTCTGCTCTTAACTGACAATTCCCATTCTTTCGCTATTACATTTACCATATTCAACTTACACCCCTTATCTATTAGTGATAGAATATTATCCTAATTTCTTAGAAATGGCAGACTGATAGATAAAGGGCTATCAAGAATATATGATAGCCCTCTTTTCTTGTAATTTATTCTCTAACTAGTTACCTTCTACAAGCTTTTTATATTCATCCATTTGTTTTTGGATTTCTTTTTGAACCTTTTCATACCCTGCTGCTTCTAATCTCTTACGGAAATCTTTGACAGCTTTTTCTGGATCTCCAGCTTTACCAAATGCAATCGCTGGTACCAATTGTGCAGTCACTTGTGATAGGGCAGAAAGCTCAGCTTCTACTGGAGTACTATCAAATACAAATTGGCCATATGGGTAAGGCTTTTTAATGGTATCGTACTGCGCATAAATCTCAGTCATTCCTTCCCATTTGTCAGCACTTGGGATTTCGAATTTGTCTACACGACCACCCCAGAAGTTAGCAGAGAATGCATCTTTTGTTTCATCATAACCTTCAGGACGAGCACGTTTTCCGTCAACAATCTCGTATTGTACTCCCTCAATACCATAGTTAAATAGTTTGTAAATCTCCTCATCGTTACGAATCAGATCATATACCATAAGGGCACGTTCAGGGTTTTTGCTGTGAGCACCCACCGCTGTAGCACCGTGAGTAATCGACATTGAAACTAAGTTGTCACGTGTATCCGACCAAGCAAACATATCGATTTCTGAACCTGGTTGTTTCACGTCCATTTGTGGACGTAAGCCTGAGAATGTTTCTGTGTGGTGCTGGTCAGCACCTGTTTTTCCAGCTTGGAATAAAGCACGTGTGTCACCTTTATAGTTCAACACGTCAGAACGCCAGTAGCCATTATCTGCCCAATCCTTCATCATCTTTGCATAGTCAACAAACACATCTTCGAACACAGGACTCATAACTGTATACTTATCTTCATAGGAATCTGCCCAATAAATTGGGAATACACCTGTTGTGATTGGAAGTTCAATCGCATCGGAATAAGAAGTTGTATAACCCCATGCAGTTGTAACGTTTGTTCCTGGTGTATCCCAAGGAATTACACCCTTTTTATTATCTTTAATACCTTGAAAGTATTGACCGAGTGTTTCAAAATCTTTAATAGGTTCAGTGATTCCAAATTCTTTTGCCCAATCTGTGCGATAGAAAAACCCATGGTTAACCCATTGAGTATAAGAATTCTCAGGGATCATAACAATTTTGCCATCATATTTTGTTTCTTCCCAACTTTCTTTGGAAACTTCTTCAAATGTCTTTGGTGCATATTTAGGCAGCAGGTCGGTAATATCCATGAATGCACCTTTTTGTGCATTTCCCCAAGCATCCAACCAGTCAGTAGCTGTGATAATTAAATCAACAGGTTCTCCAGAAGCTAGAGTCAAATTATACTTAGTCATATAATCAGCCCATTCGATCCATTTCAACTGAAGTTTTGCATTTGCTTTTTCTTTTAATTTTGTATTTACTTGTTCCATCACTTTTTCTAATTGTCCGTTGGTCGGTTTATCTCCCAACACCATCATGGTAATGGTTACCTCTTTAGAAGTATCAACTTCACCATTTGCGTTTGTCTTTGTACCAGATTCAGAGTTTTTTGAACCCGTTTGACTTGAGCCACTACAGGCCACAAGACTAAAAGTCAACAACATAACCAAAAATAATACCAAGATTCTTTTTATCTTCACCATTTTATTGCCTCCCTTTTAACTTTTTTAATTGTTACTCTCTATGAAATAAGGAAGATTCCTTAATCATATTCAATTACCCTTTTACCGCACCAACTGTAATACCTTGAATAAAGTACTTCTGTACAAACGGATAAAATAGAATAACCGGTCCAGTAGCGACAATGGCTGTTGCCATTTTCATACTTTCCAATGGTATGTCTTGCGGCGTTACATTGGCGGATGCAGCCGAATTTCTAATGAAATCAGCACTAGTGATCACGTTATAAAGAAACAACTGTAACGGTCTATATTCCATATTCGGTGAAAGGAAAAGCATTGAATTATACCATTCATTCCAATACCCCAGGGCAATAAAAAGTCCGATTGTCGCTAAGGCAGGGGTAGTCATTGGGAGAATAATTCTTAAGAAAATCGTGAAATCACCTGCACCATCCATCTTCGCAGATTCCGTAATCTCATGAGGAATCGACTTTACAAAAGCCTTCATCATAATGATGAGAAAAGGACTCAGCAATCCAGGCAACAGTACTGCCAGGTAATTATCTTTAAGATGCAGATACTGCGTTATTAAGAGATAAAACGGGACAAGTCCACCTGAAAATAGAGTGGTAAAGTAGATATAAAATGATATTTTATTTCGATACAAGAAATCTTGGCGCTGTAAGGCATAACCTGTCATGGCTACAATAAATAAACCTACTGCAGTTCCGACAACCGTAATGATCATCGTTACCATATAGGATCCAATCACAAGTCTTGGATTCTTAAAAACAATTTCATAGGCAAAAGTAGAAAATTCCTTCGGCCATAACGAGAAACCGCTTTCCATAATAACCCTCTCAGATGTTAAGGAAGATGACAGGATCAAAACGAAAGGTAAGAGACAACATAGAGCAAAAAAACCAATAAAACCATACCCAATAATACGAACCATTACTGTAGAGAAATCTATATTACGTCTAGCTGTTGTTTCCATACAAACGTTCCTCCTTTAAAACAAAGAGTTTTCTGGTGAAACCTTTTTCACAATCCAGTTGGCTGTAAGGACAATAAAGAGGCCCAAAATAGATTGATATAAACTTACCGCACTTCCCAATGAGAAGTTAAAATTCGTCATCAATGTTCGGAACACGTAGGTTTCAATAATATCTGTCGTCGGATAGAGCATGGTATTATTCGCACCAACAAGGTTATAAAATAAACCGAAATTCCCTTTTAATACTCCACCTAGAGAGAACAATAACAGGATGATAAAGGTTGGCTTAAGATAAGGAAGGATAATATATCGAATACGCTGGAAAGCGTTAGCTCCATCGATCTCTGCTGCTTCTAAAATAGACTTGTCAAGACCCATGATTGCAGCGAAATAGACAATCGATCCATATCCTGTTGATTGCCATAGGAACGTAATGACAATAATATAAGGCCAAATCGCAGGATTCGAATAAGTCTCTACTGGATCCAATCCAACCATTTTTAAAAATGAATTAAGTATGCCATAATCGTAACTAAGTATGTTATAGGCTAAAAGTCCAACTAAAACGGCAGAGATAAAATGAGGTAGAAACATAAGTGTTTGGGATATCTTTTTGAACCATTTATTTCTTAGTTCGTTAAGCATGATGGCTACAGCTATTTGGAGGATATTACCTAAAATGATGAAAGCAATATTATAAGCAATCGTATTAAACGTTAACTTCCATAAATCACCCGTCATAACCAAAAAGCGAAAATTATCAAAGCCAACGAACGCGCTCTTAAAGATTCCAAGTGAATAATCAAAGTTTACAAATGCAAGATATAATCCCGGCATTGGCAGGTAAGCAAAAACAGCGAAGAAAATAATGGCAGGCAAACACATAATAAGAAGGGTTCGGTTTTTCCACATTCTTGTAAATACAGTATCTTTCGTTTTTGTTTCAACAATAGGTGTCTGGTGTGATTGCACCGTAACGGTTTTCAAATAAATCCCCCCTAAACAACACGATTATGATACGAGAGCAGCAACCAGCTTTAACAAAATGTAATACCAAAGTGATCTAATAGATTACTAATCTATCTATGTAAAAAAAACTCTCTTAAACAATGAAAGATTTTCCTATAAAGAAAGATAATTGAAATGGGTTTCAAAATTATTTCAACAAAACTCACACTTTCCATAGCCTGATACTTTCTGAGTAGGACAAATGAAATGGGTTTCATTAATCCAAATAAAAAAGTGCAGTTTCTTTTTTATTTCATTAGTAATTCTTTAGATACCTATTTTGTAAGCGGTTACTATATTTTTATTATATTCAGGTTACTAATAAAAGTAAATACTATATATCGAATTTTCTCATTGTTCTGAAATCCACTTCCAATTACATCTTCAAAAGACTTTTGATATTTCTTCTGCATTTAAGAAACGGGTTTCAGGACATTCTAACATGTTCCCTTGAAAAAATAATAAACAATCCAAGGGAACACACCAACTTTATTACAGTAGTTCTTTTCTAGTGGCAAATAAAATTCTTGACTCATGGGTCATAATGAACACATTGAGAAAGTACTATAACTCCTTTATAGTAGCGATCCCCTTAATTTTAAAAGAATAAGAGTAGCATCGATTTGCATAGAGGGTGAATTCAGGATGTGTTTTTTGACCCCAGCTGTCATCTCCGCCTACGCCCATTTGTTTATAATTAATCCTTACTACCGTCTTATCGGTAGGTGGTAATTTATGTCCGTGATCATGTTCTTCAAGCTCTAATGGAGTGTATGGTAATGCATTCACCTCAACTGTAGGGCTTCCAGAAATCTTTAATCCCGCCCCTTGTTGATTGGTTACCAATGCCCATCTTACGCTTGTTTTATTTCCGCATTCCTGTGGTCTTAAGTATGGTACATATTGATCTTTTACTTTACCAGTATATATTCCAATTTTCGCGCCTTTCTCTTTATCCCAATAATTTTCATATGGGCCTTTTCCATACCAAGTGATGGTATCAAAACTGCCATCTAATGTTGTCATCATTCCAACCTCTGGTATCTCAGAAAGATCGTCCCCTGGTTCTAGCTGATAGTCTACTGTTATTTCTCCATCACCCATAATGGTGTAAACAATCTTGCATGATGACATGGTTGTCGGTAAAGAGAATTCAGTTGTAACTACAGTAGCCGAAGTACTCTTTGCATCTACTAAAAACGATGTAAGAACTTTATTCTTTCCAGCTTCTCTCCATACTGAGCTGCGTTCATGCAATTTATTCCCACGGTCATTATCTGTCATCGCACGCCAAAAATTTAGACCTACCTCATTCTCAAGTAGAGGGATGCCATTATAACTATAGGAATCTAGGGTTCCATTGTCTTTATTAAAAATAACTTTAAAACTGTCACCACTAATTGTTACATAATTGTCTTCTTGAATTACTTTTGATTGTGGCAGATTGACAGGCATACTTTCTGATATTGCTTTAACTGTTGGAACCACAAATTGTTCAAAAGCAACTTCATGACCTTTATCTGCCCAAATTGTGCTATTTTTCAAGTGCAGGCTGACAGTTAAAATGTATTCATCAGAATGTTTACATACTTCAGGAATAGAGTAGGCTAGTTTAATCGTTTTTGTAGAGCATGGCTCTACCTTTATTTCTGAGGTACCTTCTTGAATTAACAAACCATTTTCTGCGAGCTGCCAAACGAGTTCGTACTTTTGAAGGTCTGTAAACAGATAGTTATTTACTACATCAACAAGCCCCTCTTGGAGATTAGCTGCTGTAAAACGGACATTCTGATAGCACTTTTTCACCTCAATAATCTTTGGTGATATTGTACCATCTGCAAAAATCAAACCATTTCCTGAAAAATTCCCATCATGAGGTGTTTCTCCAAAGTCACCGCCATAGGCTAAGTATGGTACACCATCATTGGTCGTTGTTTCCAAAGCTTGATCCTTCCAGTCCCAAATAAATCCTCCCTGAATAATAGGATACTTTTCAAATAAATCTGTATACTTGTAAAGGTTTCCACAAGAATTCCCCATTGCATGACTATATTCACATAAAATGTACGGTTTCGGATTATCCGTGTACTTAGCATATTCGGCATATCTCTTTACACCTTCAGGACTTACATACATTGTACTTTCAATATCCGAAGCTGCTTCTGATTTACGGTAGTGGAAAATCCCTTCATAATGAACAATTCTTGTAGGATCATTCTCCTTTAAAAAATCATGCATTTTTATAAAATTATCCCCGCCAAACGATTCATTTCCAAGCGACCAAATTATAATCGAAGGATGGTTTTTATCTCGCTGAAACATTGAGTTACAACGATCAAGGACGTTTTCCCGCCATTCAACCTTGCTGCCTGGCACCGCATCGCCTTCATCTTTCTGCCCATACTTCCATGTCCCGTGGGTTTCAAGATTTGTTTCATCAATGACATACAAACCATATTGATCACATAATTCGTACCACAACGGATTATTCGGATAATGAGAGGTACGGACGGCATTGATATTATGCTGCTTCATTAATTTAATATCATTAATCATATCATCGTAATCAACTGCTCTCCCTTTATCACATGCAAACTCGTGACGATTTACACCTTTGAAGACAATTCGTCTGCCGTTGATTTTCATGAGACCATCTTTTATTTCAAATGTTCGGAATCCCACCTTACAGCTTTCCGTTTCTTTAATGATTCCGCTTTCATCTTTCAAAATCAAAACTAATGTATATAGGTATGGACTTTCTGCACTCCATTTAAAAGGATTACTTATATTGGTTGAAGCATAGATTGAAATGAAGGATTGATTTTCCAGGTCCACCTTTATTTGAAGTGAGTCCTCTAATACAGGGTTATTTTCATGGTCATAAAGCATCGCTTCAACGGTATAGCCAATTACTGTCTCCTCAAACACATTTTTGATTTTTGCTTCGATTTTTAATTTAGCATCCTTATATTCCTGATCCAACTCCGTGGTCACAAAAAAATCATTTATATGAATTTCTGGAGTCGAATATAGATAGACATCCCGAAAGATTCCACTCATCCTCCAAAAATCCTGGTCCTCTAACCAGCTCGCATCACACCAACGATATACCTCTACCGCTATCTTGTTTTCGCCATCAATTAAGTATGGTGTTAAATCAAACTCTGCAGGTGTAAAGGTATCCTCACTATATCCGACAATTTCTCCATTCACCCACACATAAAAAGCTGATTCTACCCCTTGAAAGTTAATATAAATCGGTTGGCCTTTCCAATCCTCTGGAATCGTAAAACTCCTAATATACTGTCCAACAGGATTGTAGTTTGTTGGGGCAAAAGGCGGCTTTATATCTTCTTTACCTTCCCAAGGATATCTAACATTTGTATATTGAGGATAATCATATCCTTGTAACTGCCAGTGTGACGGAACCTTTATTTCATCCCACTCACTAGCATCATAATCCCCCTTAAAAAAGTCTTGATTCCTTTTTTGGGGATTCTCATAAAATGCGAATTTCCATTTTCCATTTAACGACTGATAAAATTCAGATGAAGTTCGCTCCCCTTTTAATGCCTCGTCTACTGTCCTGTAAGGCATTAATGTTGCATGAGCATCCAATCGATTTAACTGAAAAATCTCGGGGTTGTTGTTCCACTCAGGATATCCATTTTTAGGTGGAGAATATTTATATTTATTCATCAGTTTGAACATAAAACTACCTCACTTTCATAAACTTAATCAAATAATGAAACCGGTTTCAAAACTATCAAAAAGCAAAGGAATATAATTATCTATTATAGTAAAATTGATTACTATAACTTTATATTCCTAAAAAACGAAACCCATTTCATAATTATCCTACATCAAGATTTGGTAACGCGCAATATTTTATTTCATTTTTCTGAAAATAATTTACATGAATCTCTTAATATGAGTGATGTTGGAATTACCGTTTCTTTCTTTGCTTCTTTCTCATTAATTAAATCTACTAGTACATTAATAGCAGTTTGACCCAATTGATCATAATTCTGGCTTACAGTCGTAATTCCTGGAGGGAAATGCTTTGCTAAATAAATGTCATCAAACCCAACAACTGAAACATCATCTGGAACCTTTAACCCAAATTTGGTAAGGACCTTTATTACCCCAATCGCTACTAAATCATTGGCACAGATAACCGCAGTTGGCCTCTCTTTTAAAGACAGGAATTGTGCAGCAACTTCTTCACCAGATTCAATACTAAATCCGGCATCCAAAACCCAACCTTTATTGACACTTAGTCCTTTATTTTCCATCACATTAACAAAAGCATTCTTTTTTACATCCGTTGAACTTACACCATCTAGTCCGCCAAGAAATCCAATCTTTTTATGATTTAGATTCACTAAAAGTTCAACCAGCATTTCAACCCCTGATTCTTCATCAGTTCTAACAATATGGGCATCTACCCCCGACATTTGACCATTAACAAAAACAACAGGAACTCTTTCCATTACTTTCTTCATTTCTTCAGCATATTCCTGATCGGTATCAGTGTCATTAATTCTACCGCCAAGATAGATAATTCCATCCACCTGTTTTTCTACTAAACTTTGCAAGTATTTCGATTCATTTTTTGAGTTGTTCATCGTATTGCACAAAAATGTTGTATATCCTAATTCCAATGCATATGCTTCACTTTTTTGAACCAATGTTGAAAAAAATGGATGATTTATGTCTGGTAAGATAAATCCAATGGTTTTCGATTGCTTATGTAATAAGCTTCTTGCTAAGCTATTAGGTCTAAAATTATATTTTTCAATCACATCAACTATTTTCCGCATTGTCTGTGGACGCACCTTTGCATTTCCGGTTAAGACTCTTGAAACTGTAGCTGGAGATACATTAGCTTCTTTAGCAATGTCATATATTGTTATATTTTCCTTTTTCATAACTATCCACCACCGCTAATGATTTCATTGCATCCAAGAAGGTTTAATGAAACCGATTTCATTTAATTGTACTGCTTTAGTATTCTTTAGTCAATACATATTGTTTTAGTTGTATTTACCGGAAATTTGTCGAATCTAGGATCAAGTAATTTAATTGATAGGATACAGATCAATAAACGACTGAGGCTCCTTTTCTCTGTATTCTTTTGGAGTACATAATTTTATCTTTACAAAGTTGCGATTAAAGGACCGTATGCTTTCATAACCACATAGGAAAGCAATTTCAGTAATATTTTTCTCTGTATAGATTAATAGATAACTAGCATAGTTTACTCTGGTTTCATTTAAAAAATCCACAAAAGACATATTAATATGAGTGTTAAAATACTTTGATAAATAGTTATAACTGTAACCTAACGTACCAGCGATACTTTTTAAAGAAATAGTTTCTGTAAAATGGTCCTGAATGAAGGTTAACAACTTATGGAGCAGCTCAGGATCTTCTTTTTCACCTTTAATTAATCTGGTTTGCCCCATTAGCTCTGATAATAATAAATAGAGACTAGCTTTTTGTTCTAGCAGATTTGGGTTATCTTTGAATATTGCCCTAGAGATTAGTGCATTCGCTTCCAATGATAGGTTGAAAACTGGATTTTCAAGTGAACTATTTTCTATCATCTTTTGAAATGTCGGAACATAGTCTGGAGAAAAAATACAAATGTTGGCTCGAGAATGTGATTTTGTCATAAATGAGTGAATTTCATACGGCAATATGAGTAAGAATTGTCCGGTTTTCAACTGGTGACTTTTTTGACTAATAATGACTTCCATTTCTCCATCAACAAGGAATAATAATTCAAAACCACGATGGAGATGGCTTGGAAAATTCAGATCCAATGTATGATAGTTTGATATGTAATCAAAATGGTGTGCTTGATATATTAACATACTAGAACATCCCCAGTAGAGAGTAAATTTTGTCTAGGATTATATAAGTTTTTACTTGTTGTGTCAAACCTGTAAATGATAGATTTATGGATATTAGAGTTTTCTTAATGACACACAAAAGGAGATACGATATGGAAAAAATTAAAATTGGAATGGTCGGTTACAAATTTATGGGAAAAGCACACAGTCATGCTTACCGGGATCTTCCACTCTTTTTCCCAAATACCGTTCATCCTGAGATGAAGGTTATTTGCGGTCGTGACCTAAATGGTGTGACAGTTGCAGCCAAGCAATTTGGCTGGGAGGAATATACCACCGACTGGAAAAGCCTCTTAGTAAGAGATGACATCGATTTAATCGATATTAATGCACCTAGTGATGTACATAAAGAAATAACCATTGCTGCTGCACAAGCAGGCAAACATGTCTTTTGCGAAAAACCGTTAGCGCTTACATTGGAGGACTCTAGAGAAATGCTTAATGTCGTTGAGGCTGCTGGAGTCAAACATATGGTTGGATTTAATTATCGTTTTGCCCCTGCTGTTATGCTGGCAAAAAAGCTAATTGACGAAGGAAGGCTCGGCAATATCTATCATTTCCGTGCCTGTTTTTTACAGGATTGGCTCGTGGATCCAAACTTCCCGCGTGTCTGGAGACTTCAGAAAGAAATTGCAGGTTCCGGCTCTCATGGAGACCTCGGGGCTCATTTAATCGATCTATCTCACTACCTAATTGGCGATATTACCGAGGTAATTGGTATGAACCAAACGTTTATTAAAGAACGGCCAATTCCTTCTCAGATGACGGGCTTATCAGCAAAAGGCAATGATAGTAATGAAAAGGGCGCAGTGACAGTGGATGACGCTACCCTATTTTTAGCTCGATTTGCTAACGGCGCTCTAGGAAGCTTTGAAGCTACTCGCTTTGCAGCTGGACACCGCTGTACAAATTCATTTGAGATTAATGGGAGTAAGGGCAGTGTTATCTTTGATTTTGAACGGATGAATGAACTACAAGTTTATTTCGTAGAGGACCGAGAAGATGTTCAAGGCTTCCGCCGCGTTTTAGCAACGGACCCTTCGCACGCTTATGCGGAAAACTGGTGGCCGCCGGGTCATACAATTGGTTATGAGCATACGTTTATTCATGAAATTGTTGAACTTATGGAGTCATTCCGAGAAAAGCGACAGCCAGTTCCAAACTTCCGTGATGGCGTAAAGTGTCAGGAAGTGTTAGAAGCAGTTGATTTATCGATTGAAAAACGCCAATGGATCCGAATTTCTGAAGTTTAAAAAAATATAAAGGAGTGCTTTTACCATGAAAAAAAGTGCATTGATTGTTTGGGGTGGATGGGATGGCCATCAGCCTGAGCAGGTAGCAGAAATTTTCAAAGGAATCCTTGAGGAAGAAAACTTCCAAGTAGAGGTATCCCATTCACTTGACTCTTATGCAGACAAGGAAAAGTTAAAATCCTTGGATTTAATCTTACCCCACTGGACGATGGGTGAAATCGAAAGAAAGTATGTCTTAAATATCTCTGAAGCAGTTGCAGCAGGTGTTGGGTTAGCTGGGTGCCATGGAGGAATGTGTGACTCATTCCGTAATAATGTGGACTGGCAATTTATGACGGGTGGTAATTGGGTCGCCCATCCTGGAAATGATGGTGTGGAATACACGGTAAACATCAAACATACCTCAAGTCCACTATTAGAAGGTCTATCCGATTTTAAAGTTACTAGTGAGCAATATTACCTTCACTACGATCCAGCTGTTGAAGTATTAGCTACCACTCGCTTCCCGGTTGTTGACGGCCCACATGCAGCGAATAAAGCAGTTGATATGCCTGTAGTATGGACCAAACGCTGGGGTCTGGGAAATGTGTTTTATAGTTCATTAGGCCATCAAGCTAATATCATTGCCATGCCGGAAGTTTCACTCATTATGCGCCGTGGATTTTTGTGGGCCTCTGAAGGAAGAAAACATGATGTAGCGTCTATTTATGGAAATGTACGGACCTACACTGGCATGGGAGATAGTCAGTAAGAAAAGAGGAAGGCAAGCTAATCACAAAAAAGAAACTGGAGGTTCTTATGAAAAAACTTAAAATCGGTATCATTGGTTGTGGAAATATTAGTTCTATTTATATGGAAAACTGTCAGAAGTTCCCTCACCTTGAGCTAATTGCTTGTGCGGACTTAGATGTACAGCGAGCACAATTACAAGCTGAAAAGTATGGTGTCCCTAGGGCTTGTTCCGTGGAAGAGCTTCTGTCTGACCCAGCGATTGAACTCGTCATTAATCTAACCATTCCTAAAGCACATGCCTCGGTCTGCATCCAGGCACTTGAAGCAGGCAAGCATGTTTATACAGAAAAGCCACTGGCTGTGACTCGCGAGGAAGGAAAACAGATTTTAGAAACAGCTAAGAAGCATAATCTTCTCGTTGGCAGTGCACCTGACACCTTCTTGGGTGCTGGTATTCAAACTGCAATCCATTTAATTGAACAAGGTGAAATTGGTACACCGATTGGTGCGTCTGCATTCATGATTTGCCGCGGGCACGAACATTGGCATCCAGACCCTGCATTTTATTATGATATTGGCGGTGGTCCGATGTTTGATATGGGACCTTATTACTTAACAGCCTTAGTAGCTCTATTAGGACCGATCAAACGAATTTCTGGTTCCACTCGTATCAGTTATCCTGAAAGAACGGTGCTGAGCACACCAAAGGCAGGTACTAAAATTGAAGTATCAACCCCTACACATATCTCAGGTGTAATTGATTTTGCATCGGGGGTCATTGGAAGTATTACCACAAGCTTTGATGCCTTTGGCGGTACATCGCTGCCCCCTATTGAGATTTATGGCAGTGAAGGAACGCTACTTGTTCCTGACCCTAATACGTTCGGTGGTCCAGTAAAAATAAGGAAACGTGACGAAAAAGAATTTAAAGAGGTACCTCTTACATTTGGATATTCCCAAAACAATAGAGGGCTTGGCGTTGCTGATATGGCGAAGGCAATCCTCGAAGGCGGGACATATCGAGCAAACAGCGAATTAGCGTACCACGTATTAGAAGCGATGCATGGCTTCCATGATTCCTCGGATAGTGGCAAACATTATATAATGGAAAGTACCTGTGAGCGTCCTGAATCAGTGACTTTGGAATTGCAGGCTTAGGAAATTCGATATAATAGAAATACTTCCTTAAACGATATAATAGGGCTCCCCCATTCTTGGAGAGCCCTTTTTACTATGAAAAACTTATACTATTGAACAGGTTGGTATGTTAATGTTCCTAGTATTGTTCCTCTTACACTATGTTTTCGCAGTTCCTAGGAACGATTTTACGAGTATTGTTCCCTCGAACCCTCGTTTTCGTTGTTTAAGGGGCCGATTCTTCAAGAATCGTTCCCTCAAACTCCGTTATCATGGTTCAAGGGAACAATATATGCAGAATGATTCTGTGGTGTTATTTAATGAGCTAACAGGTCCGCTTAGAAATTATTGAAGCTTTAAATTACGAAGCTACTTCAAACTGACTATTATAAAGCTCAGCATAAAAACCATTTTTCGAAAGTAATTCTTCGTGATTTCCACTTTCGATAATGTCTCCATCCTTCATAACAAGGATTAAGTCTGCATTTTTAATTGTAGAAAGCCTGTGGGCAATGACGAAAGATGTTTTTCCAACAGTCAATTTATCCATCGCCTGTTGAATCAATACTTCAGTTCGGGTATCAATCGAACTTGTCGCCTCATCTAAAATCAGTAATGGTTTTTTATCTACCATCGCCCGTGCAATGGTAATAAGCTGTTTTTGTCCAGCTGAAAGATTTGCTTTATCATCGAGTAACGTATCATATCCCATTGGCAGGGTTTTAATGAAGTGGTGCAGACCCACTGATTTACATGCCGCCACTACTTCTTCATCACTTACGCCATGTCTCGAATAGACAATATTTTCACGAATGGTTCCTTCGAACAGCCACGTGTCTTGCAGAACCATACTGAAAAGATCATGAATGTTATCCCGCGTGAGGTTATTAATCGGAACACCGTCAATCATTATTTCTCCACCATTTACTTCATAGAAACGCATTAGCAGGTTGACCAATGTTGTTTTACCAGCACCTGTTGGCCCGACAATCGCCACTTTTTCTCCTGCTTTAGCAGTTGCCGAAAAGTTATTGATAACCATTTTATCTTCACTATAGCCAAAGCGAACATTCTTAAACTCGACATCACCGATGGCCGCTTCAAGCTTTTCTCTTTTATCATTTTCATTAGCAAGCTCTTCCTCAGCAAGAAATTCAAAAACACGTTCACTGGCAGCCGCTGTTGACTGGAGGTTAGTGGCTGCTTGAGCAAGCTGTGTAAGAGGCTGCGTAAATAAGCGGATATAAAGCATAAATGCAACGATTACACCAAATGAAATTATATTATTCACGGCGAGTACTGCCCCAACAATACATACAACCACAAATCCAAAATTACCAACAAACATCATTAACGGCATCATAAGTCCTGACATGAATTGAGATTTCCATGCGCTCGTATATAGTCTTGTATTAATCTCATGGAAGGTCTCCCGTGCTTCTTTCTCACCGTTATAAACCTTCACAACGTTGTGTCCAGAATAAATTTCTTCAATATGACCATTTAGTTTACCTAGCTCTTTTTGCTGCTGAGCAAAGTATCTTTGTGATTTAGAGATAATGAATGTCATTAGTCCAAACCCTACTATAGTAGAAAGTATTGCAGAAATGGCCATGATCCAATTGGTATAGAACATCATGATGAGTGATCCAACAAACATAGTTATAGCTGAAACAAGTGTACTTAAGCTCTGGTTCATCGTTTGTCCAATCATATCAACATCATTCGTTACGCGGCTTAGAACGTCTCCAGTACTTGTAGAGTCAAAATATTTTAAAGGTAAACGATTGATTTTGGTTGATAGGTCTGTCCGCAGGTTCTTTGAAACACGCTGCGTGACCGTAGCCATGATGAATCCTTGAACATAGTTAAACAAAAATCCTAATCCATAAAGGAATGCAAGAAGGCTTGCGATACTGACAACTGCATCAAGATCTATGCTAGTCATCATTCCTTCTGTAATCAAATCTGTAATATCACTGAGAATATCCGGTCCAATAATATTGAAAACAGAGCCTGCCATTGCAAGGATCAATGCAATAATAATAGCTGGTAAATATACCCTGCAATAGGAGATTAGTTGCTTCATCGTATTCTTAAAATCTTTAGGTTTTTCTCCACGCCCCCCTTTTCCATGGGGAGATTTCATATCAGCGCCACTTTTCTGATTTTTCTTACCCAATTTCAAGCTCCTCCTTTGATAACTGAGAATAAGCAATTTCCTGATAAACACTGCAATTTTGCATTAACTCATCATGTGTACCAATGCCCACTACTTCACCGTCATCCAGTACTACAATCCGGTCCGCATCCTTAATGGTACCGATACGCTGTCCCACTATTAACGTGGTGGCATCTTTTGTTTCTTTTTTGAGTTTTGACCGTAATACTCGATCTGTCTTATAATCAAGCGCTGAAAATGAATCATCGAAAATATAGATTTCTGGCTTTCTGTGAACTGCCCTTGCGATCGACAATCTTTGTTTCTGTCCCCCAGAAACATTGGTACCTCCTTGAGAAATCGAGGCATTATACTGGTTCTCCATCTTCTCGACAAATTCAGTTCCTTGTGCAATATCTACTGCCTTCTTAACTGCTGTTTCATTCGATCCACTGTCCCCATATGCTACATTTGTAGTAACTGTACCACTAAACAAAATGGCTTTTTGAGATACATATCCGAGCTTTTTGCGTAAAGATTCCTGGGTATAGCTTTTAACATTAACACCATCGATTAACACTTCCCCTTCTGTTGCATCAAAATAGCGAGGAATAAGGTTAAGTAGTGTACTCTTACCACTGCCTGTTGAACCAATAAATGCTACCGTTTCACCTTTACTAGCCTTGAAACTAACATTTCGGAGGATATATTCGGCTGCGTCAGGATATTTAAAGCTTACATTTCGGAATTCAATTTCCCCTGAAAGACCTTTCTCTCCTACTGTCACGTTTCCATCAATGATCTTAGCTTCGGTATCTAGTACCTCTAGAATTCGTTTTGCAGAAACGGAAGCACGAGGAAGCATGATAAATACAAATGAAAGCATCATAAAAGCCATAATAACCTGCATGGCATAAGATGAGAAAACAACCATGTCTGAAAACAAGGATAAACGGTCCGGAAGTGCAGCAGAGTTAATTAACACTGCACCAATCCAATAGATTGCTAGACTCATACCTGACATGATAATTCCCATCGTTGGCATCATAATAGCCATTGCTCTGCTGGTGAAAAGATTTGTATTGGTAAGATTTTTGTTAGCTTCTTCAAATTTCTTTTCCTGATAACCGCCAGCATTATAAGCATGCACAACCCGAATGCCAGTTAAGTTTTCTCTTGTTACACGATTCAAGTTATCGGTTAAACCTTGAATAATTTTGAATTTGGGCATTGCAATGAAAATTAGTATACATAGCATCAAAATTAGGAATAAAACGGCAAATCCAGTAGCAGCTGTCCATTGCCAGCTCTTTCCCATCATTTTCATGACAGCCCAAACAGCTAAAATCGGGGCCTTTACGATTACTTGAAGTCCCATAGAGATTAACAGTTGGATCTGAGTGATATCGTTCGTTGAACGGGTAATCAGGCTTGCCGTTGAGAAGCCATTGATCTCTTCGATTGAAAAAGACATCGTCTTCTCGAATACCATAGCCCTAAGACGAACAGAAAACCCAGCTGCGACTTTGGCTGCAAAAAAGCCAACAATAATAGAAGCAATCACACTGCCAACCGCACACAAAAGCATATATCCTCCTTGGAGGAGAACATCGCTCATCTTACTTCCTTCTGTCTGTACCAGCATGGTGATTTCATGCATATAATCTGGAAGCTTCAAATCTAGGTAAACCTGTGTCACAATGAATACCAAACTGCACAGTATTAATAGGTATTCTTTTTTCTGTAAGTATTTAAAAATTTTCAGCATGTATATCCCTCCTGTGAACCATTTACATTAAACCTAATAGTGTTAGATACTTTTTAAAAAAATAGACAGACCCACTATTCATGCCTGCATTCTTGATCATTCATTTCATTGGTAATATCCTTTATCCGTTTAATAATTCGAATTAATTCCTGAGCATCTTTTTCACCAAGTTTTTGAAGTGTTTGCTGCATCATTGAAATCAGTTTATTGTATTCTTCCATCATAAAACTTTTACCAGATTCAGTTATCGTAACAATAACCATCCGTTTGTCATTCTCATCCTTGTTTCGTTCAATAAATCCTTTTTTGGCTAAACTGTTGAGGGCAGATGCAACACGAGGGGTGGTAAGATCCAACTTTTCACTTAGATCACCTGATGGAACCCCGTTACTTCCAAAAGTAAGAAACCCTAAAATTCTTCTCTCTCCATGAGAAAGATCATCAACTTTCTTCTGAAATGGCAGTTTAGCTGTTCTAGTCATAATATGAAACAGTTCTTCCGCCAACGCTTTGAAATCCATAACAAACCCCTTCCGAAAAATATCTAATACTATTAGATAATAATTCAATTTGGAGCATATTGTCAAGAATTTGATACTCCTTTTTTAAATAAATAAAAGTGAAATGGATTAGTTAAAGTCTATCTCACCCGTCAATATCCCATGATGAATGAAAAAAAACAAGCAGCTAATAACTAGTGCTTGTTTTAAAAGGAAAACCTTATTTCCTATACAGATTCTTATTTTTCAGTTCAAGACTATTTAAGAAACATTTGAATCACTAGGTATTTCTAAAGGTTGAAA
Source organism: Neobacillus canaveralius (assembly GCF_047237705.1). Classification (NCBI taxonomy): domain Bacteria; kingdom Bacillati; phylum Bacillota; class Bacilli; order Caryophanales; family Bacillaceae; genus Neobacillus; species Neobacillus canaveralius. The sequence continues at coordinate 4,343,479 of NZ_JBDFLL010000001.1, forward strand.
CGTTGAACTATAAGCCCTCTCTTCATGAAGACTAATGTCTAGGCCCATTAATTCTTCTTCTTGCGTTACCCGTAAAGGAACAAATAGTTTCACTACTTTTAAGATGACGAAGGTTCCGACAACACCAAGAATAATCGCTGTAGCTACACCCACAAATTGGTGTATAACCATTTCAGGATTACCATATAGCAACCCATCATTACCTGCAGGATTTACACTTGTGGTTGCAAAGATTCCTGTTGCAATCGACCCCCAGATTCCTGCAAGACCATGAACACCGAATGCATCTAATGTATCATCGTATTTGAATTTTTCTTTAATAAAGTTGATTCCATAATAACTGACCGGTGCTGAAAGCAAGCCAATAATGATAGCTGAGGGAACCGTTACAAACCCTGCGGCAGGAGTGATTCCTACTAGACCTGCGATTGCTCCTGTAGCTGCCCCGACTAAAGTTGGCCGTTTGCGAACTTTCCATTCTATTAATAGCCAACATAAACCACCAGCAGCTGCAGCAACCTGGGTATTGGCAAATGCAAGAGCTGTTACGTCATTTGCACCTAAAGCACTACCTGCATTGAAGCCAAACCATCCAAACCATAGTGTTGAAGCACCGATTAAGAATAGAACCACATTATGTGGAGTATGTTTTTTCTTTAAATGTTCATACCTAGGTCCTATAATTATGGCTGCGGTAAGTGCACTAACCCCAGATAGAATATGAACAACTGTACCACCTGCAAAGTCAAGTTCACCAAGTTGAGCTAACCAACCGCCTCCCCAAACCCAGTGAGCCATTGGAGAATAAATAAAGGTCATCCACAAAAAGGTAAAGAGAATCCAAGCTGGGAAAGAAATACGACCTGCAATTCCCCCAGAAATGATTGCAACGGTAATAGCGGCGAAGGCACATTGGAAGATGGCAAAGGTATAATGCGGAATGCTGTATGAACCAAATGCCGCTTCTCCTCCAACCCCATTAAATCCTAAATAATCGAGCCCGCCAATCAGGCCGCCTTTATCAGGTCCAAAACTTAAGGTGTAACCCCAAAATACCCATACGAGTGTCACAATTAATAAGCTTACAAAACTATGCATCATTGTCGAAACCACGTTTCGATCACTCACTAATCCTCCATAAAAAAGAGCTAATCCTGGAACATGCATGAATATAACGATCGCCGTTGCAATTAACATCCAGGTTGTATCCCCTGAATCAACTACTGGTGCTGTTGTGGCTGCAAACGCATTGATTGGAACAATGAAAAGAAAGGCAAGAAATGTGAATAAGACCATACTCTGTTTTTTACGCAACATACCAATACCTCCTTAGAGTTAATTTGTTTTTAGTTTAATGCTGGTGTTGATGATTCATATTCATCTCCGGCATATCAACCGGAACATGAGTATGTGTCTCCATTGTTACAGCAATACCTATTACAGAAATGGATAGAACCAATGAAAGCAAAAGCGGAGTTATTTTGATTTTTGTCATTACATTTTGTTTTACAGCCTCTTTATTTACCATAAACATTAAAGATATGATAGATAGTAAATAGATGATATCCATTGAAACAATGATAAAAGTTTGACGGTTTTCCGGGGTCATATCTCCAAGCATCGCCCCCATCATGGCTCCCATAAAGCTGGCAGATAATGCTTCAATAATCCCAGAAACTCCGAAATGTTTACCAATGAAGCAGGCAGAAACAGCGCTAACCAAAATGGATAATACCGTAGAATACGCTAGTTCTCCTGGCATTACTAGAGCAAGGATGAGACCAATCATTGTACTGCTTACCATTCCTACTCCCATAGAAATACACTTTCCTGTTGCTGGACTAACACATTGTTTTTTTGAAGCAATGTGTATACTAAAGAAAATAGTGTAACCAACAATTAATGCTGAACTAATAAAAACTAACATACCTTCACCTCCATTTATAATTCGGGAGCTGGTGAAAAACCAACTCCCGTTTTTTTACTTATTAATGGCAAGAATCACCTTTTGTCATACTGCAAGATGTTTTTGCTTTTGGCCGTGGCAGGTCTAGGGCTGGATTACGATCAAAGAATCCTACTGGTTTCAATTGGAAGCTTTGATACGCAGTTGGCATTACCGGCCAGTCCTCTGGTCTAGTAATATGGTGATGCCCCATTGTGTACCATACAACAATATCTTCATTTTCAATATTGCGGTCAGCTTTTACATAATGCTCTAAGCTATCTCCCCCTTTTGATTGGTTCGGATATTTTCCAGAGGCATATATTTGGTCACGATCATATTTTGTAACATGGAGATGATTTTTGATAAATCCTGCACGTTTAATGACACTAGCCTCATCAGTAGCGAACGGAAGACAGTTTTCACCAGTAACAATTTTATATCCGACTGGTTGGCCAACGAAGTTTTTCGAATTCGGATTGACAATTTTCCATGTTTTTTGGGTAGCCAAATCAATATTACTTACTGATTCTGATTCTGTTTTAAAGGCTTTTGCAATCGTATAGAAGGCATTGTTATTTGGATTTTCTGGTCCTGCCTTTTCTGCAACTGTGTAAGATTCAACCAAAGAGTTTTTCACCCCATCAAGGATAGGATCGATTCGGAAGTTAAAGAAATGCTGGTGATATGGAGCGTTCACTCGTGGTGCAACCTCTGTTCCATATTTAGGAACTTCCCCTTCATCTAATGCACCCACGTTTAAAATACCAGTTAATTTCACTTCACACTCGATTGTTCCATCTGGATAGAAAGACCAGAAGAATCCATAATCATAGTTTGCAACTGTTGCAAAGAAAGAAATAACTAGACGACGAGAACGTCTTACTTCTACACGGTTTGTCCTCCAATCTGTATGTTTCCATGCGACCCCATAATCTTCTTCATGAAGACAAACCGCATTTTTCACTGTAAATGGTTCGCCTTTACTATTTGACATCACTGCATCAAAGTATTTAATATACCCTACACAGTCACAACCTAACTCCAAAGAATTGGCAAGCTGACCAATTCCGTATTCCCCTGCATCGAACGCATTTTGCCAGTTATGTGCTGGGTTTATATCACTGTAAGGTACCACCATTTCAGATAATGCAGCACGGTAAAGAATTGGACGAACCTTTCCTTTATCCTCATATCCTACAGTGTGAAGAACAAGCCCTTCTCTTGGCGTAAATCCAAAACGAATATTCCATTTTTGCCACTTAATAGAATGACCATCAATTTCGAAGCTAGGGCCTTCAGGTTGAATGATATCCAATGGTTTTACATCTTGGCGAATATCAATCGGGTAACTATTTGCTTCTTCCGGAGTATAAGCAGCATCTGTTGGCGGAATTGGTTTCACTCCATAGTCCTCAATACGGATAATTTCCATTTTATTTACATCAACAACCGGAATTAGACCTGTAATCGGATAAGCATATCCATTTTCTCCTTCAGCTGGCCTTACCCAAGCTAACGCACGAACAAGTCGTTTCCCTTCATCTTCTGGGATACCAAAGTAACCCGATGACCATGGATCAACCATCACTAAACTTGGATCGGTGATGCCGCGTTTTAAAAGGGCAGCTTGATAATCTGGGTCATTTTTCACTAATTCTTCGACTGCATCAAATTCATCAAGGATAAAACCTGGGCGAACATCTGGAATAAATTCATAGGAAACCACTTGTTCTTTTGAAAGAGAAACAATCGCTTCAAACGTTTCATTCGTTTCTGGTTCTAATAGAATAATAAAAACTTCTCTTTCAAACGATTCTCCCTTTTTAAAATTTAGAACCAATTCTTTTTCAGGTTCATTTAATACCACCTGGGCAAACCGAGCAGATTCAGTTAGGTTCATTTCGCTTCTAAGAATCGCCACCGCTTTTGTGATTTCCTCTGATGTTAATGGCTCTAAAGGATGTGTAGCTTGATTTACTTTCATTTCGGATGCTTTCATACGTTTACCTCCCATTATTTGATAAATATGATTTGATTTTTTCGGGTTGTTCTTAACTACACATTTAGAATACCTAGTTATTTGTCGAATTTATTGTAAAAATCGAACCTGTGTTACGTTTTTTCATTTTGTATGTTAGAAGTCCTTACATAAAACTGTAATAAACATGAAAATATTATTATTATTTTGTTATGAATTCTAACTAATCAATTAATCCTGTTTCATCTAATCGTCTTCACCTTCTGCGTTAATTAATGAAAGGAGTACTTCACATGAGTACATTATTAGAAAACCAATTCTATTTTCCTTCTCAACCAGAGATCAAACAAAATACACTTTTCTATCAAGAACTTAAACCTGCGGGTGCTTGGTATAACAAGGATATTGCCTTGTTCTATCAATTTACTACAAAGCCAGAAACCTCTACGTTTCTATCACTTATTCCTGATGGATGTTTTGACTTTTTATTCTGCTGTGATCCTGCAGCTCCATCTGCATATTTATGGACCAGTCCTTTATATCGAAAAAAACAGCCCGAATTTCGAAAGGATTGCCACTACTTTGGCGTTCGATTTTTCCCCGAACAAAGTATTTTCAAATTTACCGAATCAATGAACCTCCTTCTTGCTCAGCAAATCCCGTTATTTGAGGTCATGAATGAGGTGGAGCCATTGGTTGAGTTAATTATTTCTGGGAACTCATTTAGCGAGAGAATAGAATTATTTGGAGATTATTTACAAGAAAAACAGTTGATAATAGGAAAGGATCAAAAAATGGTCCGATATGCCATTGATCAGATTTATTCGTCACGGGGAACTGTGAATGTCCAGGACTTATCAAATTTAATAGGTTATTCTGAACAGCATATACGCAGGAAGTTTGAATCCTATATTGGCTTTTCTCCTAAGCAATTTTGTCAAATCGTTCGCTTCCAAAATACGTTAGATACGTTTTTAGAAAGCAAAGGAGAAGATTTACTAGATATTATCTATGAAAATGGTTACTATGATCAGGCTCACTTCATAAAAGGTTTTAAAAAGTTCATACAATTAACTCCAAAACAATATAAAAAAATATTTACGATAGTATGAAACCCTATTTGAATAAAATAAACAAAAGCCATCTGCTTTAGTCTCCTTCTGATTCTAAACGGATGGCTTTTCAGGCTACTTTTTATTATAAGGTTATAGCGATAGAGTCCCATAGTATACTTTTATACACTATCTGATTTTAAAGTGCGTACTTTTTTTAAAAGTTTCTGAGAATTACAATGAATCTAAGCTTTACAAATTGAAAAGAAAAAGGAGAGACTTTTATTATGAAATTACAATTAGCTTTAGATCTTGTTGATATTCCGGGTGCAATTGAATTGGTTAACGAAGTTAAGGATTATGTGGATGTTGTTGAAATTGGCACACCAGTGGTCATTAATGAAGGTCTTAAAGCGGTAAAGGAAGTAAAAAACGCATTTCCTCAATTAACGGTGTTGGCTGACCTTAAAATCATGGATGCAGCTGGATATGAAGTGAGCCAAGCCTCTGCAGCTGGTGCTGACATCATTACCATTCTTGCTGCGGCTGAAGATGAATCGATTAAAGGAGCAGTAGAAGAAGCTAAGAAACAAGGTAAACAAATTCTTGCAGATATGATCTCCGTAAAAGATATTGCAGCCCGTGCGAAAGAACTAGATGAACTTGGCGTTGATTATATTTGTGTTCATACAGGTTACGATCTACAAGCGGTTGGAAAAAACTCATTTGAAGATCTTGCCACCATTAAAAGTGTTGTTAAGAATGCAAAAACAGCTGTTGCAGGTGGAATTAAATTAGAAACACTACCAGAAGTCATTAAACAACAACCAGACCTAGTGATTGTAGGCGGAGGTATTACTAGTAAAGAAGATAAAAAATCAACGGCAGCGAAAATGCAAGAATTGATTAAACAAACTGTCGTTCAAGTAGGATAATTGGAACCATGATAACGACTCAATATTTAGATGTAGTGGTTCAAGAATTAAGCCGCACAATTGAACTAATCTCAGATGAAGAGGCTGAGGAATTAGTAAATAAAATTCTGGAATCAAACAAAATCTTTGTTGCAGGAGCTGGCCGATCTGGTTTTATGGGCAAATCTTTTGTTATGCGAATGATGCATATGGGGATTGATGCTTATATCGTTGGTGAAACTGTAACAGCAAACTTAGAACCAGGTGATCTATTAATCCTTGGATCCGGTTCAGGAGAAACCAAAACCTTGGTTGCCTTTGCTGAAAAAGCTAAAAACATTGGTGGAACCGTTGCCGCCATAACGATTTCTCCTGATTCTACAATCGGAAAACTGGCTGATATTGTTGTTAAGCTACCGGGCGCTCCAAAAGATCAATCAACTGGGGATTACCAAACAATTCAACCAATGGGATCTCTTTTTGAGCAAACGATGTTGTTGTTTTACGATGCTCTGATTTTAAGATTTATGGAAAAAAAAGGTCTGGACTCAAATAAAATGTATGGTAAGCATGCAAATCTGGAATAAAATAATCCATAAATAGAATATGCTCTAAAGACCATAAATTCACTCTCTTAAAAGAATTTGTGGTCTTTGTTTTTTTCTGCAATGTTGTTTTTTTACAATCTTTTTTTAATATACATAAGTAAACTTGAAAAATGAAAGTTTACTATATAAAGTTTATGATAGAACAAACAATAGGAGGGAAAAAACATGAGTCATCTACGAGGAAAAACATTTAATTGTGAAAAAGAACTTACTCTTTCAATAATCGGCGGGAAATGGAAAATGTTAATTTTATGGTACCTAGGAAAACAAGGAACCCAACGTTTTGGCGAACTCAGAAGGTTAATTCCAGATATTACACAACGAATGCTTGTAAATCAATTGAGAGAGCTAGAAGAGGATTATATTATTCATCGCGAAGTGTACCCAGTTGTCCCTCCAAAAGTAGAGTATTCACTGACGTTACAAGGGGAAAGTTTAATGCCGATACTAGAAGCGATGTATGAATGGGGAAAGAACTACAAGGAAGTAAACCATCATAATGAGGTAAAATACATCAATGGAGCACAGTAAATCTATATTTATATTTATTTAAAACACCACAACCACAATATACCAATTACTTCCTACCAGTGTTTTATTTTTTAATTAACTTGCATAAAACACTGGTCATTGATTATTGTATAAATTATCATACTGAACACGATTGTTAAATACTTTATCTTTAGCATTTCCACTTTCTTATTTTTTTTTGATAAGTTAATGGTGTTAATCCAGTAAATTTCTTAAATGCCCTGCTAAAATAAGCAGGGTTATTTTTAAAGCCTATTTTTTCTGCTACATCAGAGATTTGTAATTTGTTAGTTTGTGTGATGAGCTCCATAGCCCTATTCATACGATATTGCATCAAGTATTCAGTAAAGGTTTGCCCTGTTTCTTTTTTAAATTGCTTACCTAAATAGTCCTTATTCATAAAAATTTTTTCTTGAGCCAGCCACTTTAATGTTAGATCAGGATTACTTATGTGTTTATCAATCTCTTCAAATATTTGATTTATTACCATACTATATTGTTTGGCATTGTTGATTTGGTATACTTTGCCTAGATTATTTGAAATGTTAATTAAATCTGTTTTAATAGAATCTAGATTATCCGTTTGAAAAACAACTAAAAGTGCACCAGAATGATAATAATGGAGCTTAGAATTTTCCATTGCAGATACTTTATCATTAATTGGATTGTTATTTAACAGATAATTAATCTGATTCATGTATTCCCCTCCTAACTAAATACGCCCTTTTGATTTATCCATTAAATATTTGCTATCGTTCTTTTCCAGAGGGCAAGCCTATCACTCTCATTCAAATAGAAAAGGCCAAGCGATGTTTCCGCCGCTTATCATTTTGACTTGCATGGCGGAGCTTGACCTTCTCCCTTTTATTTTAGAGCTTCAATCGCATCCATGATTTCTTTGATTTTAGGATTTTTCTTGCTATATTCCTCATGCATAGGCTTTACCTTTTCGATAAACGGCGCTTTATCGACTTCGTTAAATTTCACGCCCATCTTGGACTCCGCTTCCGTTTTTGCCTCTTCGATTGCTTTATTCCATAGTTCTTTTTGGTATTCTGTAGAGGACCCCGCTGCTTCCGTTAGGATTTTCTGTTGTTCTTCAGATAAGCTGTCCCATGTAGTAGCACTCATAACGAGAATATCTGGAATCATGGTATGTTCATTGATCGAAAACTCTTTTGCAACTTCTCCGTGCTTTCCAGTTGTTAATGCGGTTTCATTACTTTCCGCACCATCAATAACTCCCGCTTGCAGTGCCGTATAAACCTCTCCATACGCCATCGGTGTTGCGTTCCCGCCTAGTAATTTCACCATGTCTATTGCTGTCGGTGAATCCTGAACACGAATCTTTAACCCTTTTAAATCTTCTGGCTTGTTGATCGCCTTATCTTTTGTATAGAAGCTTCTCGCTCCAGAATCATAGTAGGTCAAACCTACAAATTTTTTATCCTTGTTTGCCAGGTAAAGCTTTTGAACCGCTTCCGATTCCATCGATTTATAAAAATGATCCTTGCTGACAAATAAATATGGAAGGCTGAAAACAGCATATTCAGGAGCAAAGCTCTCCAAAGCTGCAGCGCTCACTTTCGTCATATCTACAGCTCCACCTTGCAGCTGCTCTAATACTTCCTTTTCTGCTCCAAGAACACCATTTGCAAAAATTTGAACTTTCATTTTTCCATCCGACTTTTCTTCCACCTTCTTGGAGAAATCCTCAAGGGCTATGTGAACAGGATGGTCTTCACTCATGTTATGGGCAAGCTTAAAAGTTTTCTCCTCTACCGCTGTTTCCTTCCCTCCTGCGTCAGCTGCATTACTTCCTGCATTGCCACATCCAGCCAAAAGTCCAGCTGCTAAAATCCCAGTTGAAACAAAAGATAACCATTTTCTCATTACAATCGACCCCCATTTTTTCATTTTTTAATTATTCCTAAGTATCAGAATTTTAATTCTGACGAAAAAAAGAGACCACAACAGAAGGACCTTTATAAAAACAGGCCAACCGCGTGAGTCTCCATTTCTCCGTCACATATTATTAACTTAAATACTATGTTAATAGTTTTTGAAAGCGATGTCAACTAAATAATAGTTTGTGCCATTCTAACTACATTGCTCCAAATAGTTTGGGAACAAACAAAGTAATAGCTGGAATATACGTTACTAGCAGCAAGGTAACAATTAGACCCGCCATGAAAATCAATAACGGTTTTGTTACAGCCTCAATGCTGACTCCTCCGACACTACATCCGACAAACAAGCTGCTTCCGGATGGCGGACTTACGATACCAATACAAAGATTAAAGACCAAAATAATTCCAAAATGTACAGGATCCATACCTATGTGAGTGACAATTGGCAAAAAGATAGGGGTGAAAATAAGGATCGCTGGTGTAATATCCATTACTGTGCCGACTAATAGCAATACGACATTCATAATTAATAGAATAATGATAGGGTTATCTGAAATGGATAACACAGCCTGACTGATCGCAGCTGGTATGCCGCTAAACGCCATTACCCAGGACATGATCGATGAAGCTCCGACAAGGAATAGTACAATTCCTGTCATAACAACTGTTTCACCTAAAATCTTAGGCACTTGTGACCACTTTAACGTTTTATAAATGATAGAAAGAATGACGGAATATAATACAGCGATGGCAGAACCTTCCGTTGCAGTAAAGACTCCAGCTACAATTCCCCCGATAACAATCACTATGAGCAATAAGCTTGGAATAGCCTCAAGAATGATTTTTGTAGCCTCTGAAAAGCTCGGTCTTTTTGCTACTGGATAATTCTCTTTTTTAGCAATATAGTAGGCTATAGCCATTACTGTTAGCCCCATTAGGATTCCCGGTACATAGCCTGCTAAAAATAACGCGGCAATGGAAGTTCCTCCACTGACCATCGAGTAAATAATTAATGCTCCGCTCGGAGGAATCAATAGACCTGCAGGGGAAGATGCAATATTTACAGCGGCAGAATATGCTTTGTTATACCCTTCCTTTTCTTGAAGAGGAGCCATCGTACCACCGATAGCAGCTGCTGCCGCTACTGCGGAACCTGAAATTGACCCAAACAGCATGTTCCCTACCACATTCGTATGAGCTAGTGATCCAGGAAGTCTGCCGCCCATCAACTTTGCAAGGTTGATGAGACGCAATGCGATACCCCCGTTGTTCATAATAATCCCCGATAAAATAAAAAAGATAACAGCCAATAGGGAAAAACTATCTATTCCAGTTACTAGTTTTTGAGCTGCTGTAAAAATAGCAACGTCAAACGGTACAATCATGATCGCGGCAATAAAGGATGCTATCCCAGTCGCTACAGAAATCGGAACTCCCATTACCATTAATATAATAAAACTTATGACCATCACTAAACCTGTTTCAATCGCACCCATGAAAAATTCCTCTTTTCATCTCTATAAAATTTCTTCTTTCTTTTTCAACCAATCGGGCATATTTAATAGTTGATAAATGATAATAATCGTTCCGGAAATCGGTACGATGGAATAGATCACTCCCATTGGAATTTGCAGAATCGGTGTCAATTGTGTCATAGTCGTAGATACAATGTTTAAACCGCCTTTAATCATGACTGCACCAGCAAATCCAATAATGAACAAATCATTAACCATTCTAAGGGTTTTTTGATTTTTACCTTTTAATTTATCCAATAAACCGGTTATCGCCAAATGCTCGTTTGTACCGAAAGCATAACTTGCACCCAACATCGTGGTCCATATGAGTCCGAAACGAAGCAACTCTTCTGTAATCGTGCTCGGATCACCTAATACATATCGGCTAAATACCTGCCAAATTGCACCGATAACCATGATTATGGTGAATACGCCCCCTACAAACATAATCAACTTATTCAGGAAACTTCGTATTGTTTTCATAACCTTAACTCCTTCTATTAAATCGGTGTCTTTCTTTTACAATGGTAACTTTGTTACTCTCATTTAAATAGAAAGGGCAAGCCATGGTTTCCTCCGCTATCATTTAGACTAGCAAATCGTTAGCTTGACCTTTCTCCTTTTTATTTTAAAGCTTCAATCGCATCCATGATTTCTTTGATTTTAGGATTTTTCTTGCTATATTCCTCATGCATCGGCTTTACCTTTTCAATAAATGGCTCTTTATCAACTTCGTTGAATTTCACGCCCATCTTGGACTCTGCTTCTGTTTTTGCCTCTTCGATTGCTTTATTCCATAGTTCCTTTTGGTATTCTGTAGAAGACCCCGCTGCTTCCGTTAGGATTTTCTGCTGTTCTTCAGATAAGCTATCCCATGTAGTAGAACTCATAACTAGAATATCTGGGATCATGGTATGTTCATTGATTGAAAATTCTTTCGCAACTTCTCCATGCTTTCCAGTTGTTAATGCGGTTTCATTACTTTCCGCACCATCAATAACTCCCGCTTGCAGTGCCGTATACACCTCTCCATACGCCATCGGTGTTGCATTACCGCCTAGTAATTTCACCATATCGATTGCTGTCGGTGAATCCTGAACACGAATCTTTAATCCTTTTAAATCTTCTGGCTTGTTGATCGCCTTATCTTTTGTATAGAAGCTTCTCGCTCCAGAATCATAGTAGGTTAAACCTACAAATTTTTTATCCTTGTTTGCCAGGTAAAGCTTTTGAACCGCTTCCGATTCCATAGATTTATAAAAATGATCCTTGCTGACAAATAAATATGGGAGGCTGAAAACTGCATATTCAGGAGCAAAGCTCTCCAAAGCAGCGGCGCTCACTTTCGTCATATCTACAGCTCCACCTTGCAGCTGCTCTAATACTTCTTTTTCTGCTCCAAGAACACCATTTGCAAAAATTTGGACTTTCATTTGCCCATCAGACTTTTCTTCCACCTTCTCGGCGAAATCAGCAAGGGCTATGTGAACCGGATGGTCTTCACTCATGTTATGGGCAAGCTTAAAAGTTTTCTCCTTTACTTCTGTTGCCTTTCCGCCTGCATCAGCTGTATTGTTTCCTGCATTGCCGCATCCAGCCAAAAGTCCAGCTGCTAAAATACCAGTTGTAACAAAAGATAACAATTTTCTCATTACAATTGACCCCCATTATCTAAATTATTTACTTTTCTTAAATCTCAGAAAATTTAATTCGTAGTTATTTGCTTGTTTATACTATGCTATAATCATTTACCCCCCATATACTCCTGCATTAAACGTGATGTAAAATTTTCGTCTTAATTCATTTCAAATGAAGAGTGACATCTTTTTCCCCTTTTCAAATCTGTAAACCTTTAAGATTATGACGAAAAAAAAGAGACCCACAACAGAAGGACCTGAATAAAATATCAGGCAATCCGTGTGAGTCTCCATTTCTCCGTCACATATTATTAACTTAATTACTATAATAATAGGTTTTGAAAACGATGTCAATCCGTTTTTTTCATAACTTCCCCTTATAGACTCAAAACTACAGAAAGTGAATTTGAGCCTAATAATTGAAAACTATTAAAAAGCCCCACAAGATGAACTTGTGGGGCTGCATTTAATATATTTGCTCAATGCTTCATACTTTATCAGTCTTCCCTTTATCTAGATCACTTCCACAAGTGATTCTCTACAAATTCAGCATAAAACAACTGCCAAACTTCCCAGTCATGCGCAGCAGGAATCTCAAGATAAGAGTGGCCGATATTCCTATCATCCAGTGCCTTGCTTAAATCTTGTACAGGTTTAAGCCCAAAATCCCAAGTACCAGCACCCATCATAACGGAAGGTTTGTCCAAATTGCTGTAAGTGTCGATATTATTCAGTTCATCTCCAGTAGCAGCTGCACTCCAAATACCAAAATAAGCAAACTCATCAGCATGGTGATAATACATACGGCTGGTGGTTATTCCACCCATCGACAAACCAGCGTAAGCGCGACCCTCAGGGTTATCAGATACATTATAGTGAGATTCAATATAAGGCATAATATATTTAAACTGGTCTTCTTCTATTTTTTTGTAGTCCCATCCAAAATCTTGATTATTCATGGTGACTACAACAAATGGCTCAGCCGTTCCATCTGCAATCAGATTATCCATAATATTAGCCACTGCACCCTCGTTCATCCAGCGCAGTTCATTGCCATACTTATCGCCAGAATTGCCATGGGACAGGTAAAGCACCTTGTATGGTTTGTTGCGGTTTTCATTGTATCCGTGTGGCAGGTAAACAGCAAGCCCGCGTGTATCACCGGCAGCTCCGGTATAGGCTACGGTTTCTACTTTGCCATTCTTATTTTTGCGGGGAAGTTCTACCGAGCGATCCGCCCACTCTCCCGTTCCCATTGTTTTCGAATTATACGGAACATAGACCATGCTTGACAAGCTATCAATTCCTGTCGCAGTATTCATTAGCGTCGGATTGTTAGGGTCATCCAGTCTTGCGGTTGTAGTACCATCCGGATTAGTAATTCGGAAATTGTAGACAAACGCCCCGCTAGAAAGAGGAACTCTGACTCCCCACAAATTTTTGCCCAGCTTTTCCATCGATACATAATATGTAGTATCAGCATTACCGCCAGCAGGGAACATACCCGCTTTATACTCCTCCGGTTTATACGGGCGAGTAAATCCATCTTCGATTGTGAAATGAAGGAATGTGTCGCTATAGAGTTCAACCTTTGTTGCTGCTTTAGTCTCATCCTCATAAATAAACGTTGCATAATAGCCGGTCGGAGAAGCAGCATTCGCCTCCACAGTTACACCAGGTTTATAACCAGCGTAATCACCACCAGATGAGTCTGAGGCAAAGACAGACTTATTGTTGCTAAAACCCGAGCATAACAAGAAAACCATGATTCCTAAAATTAAAACTCTTTTCATTACCTTACTCCTTTCTCTTATTCAAAATTAGTTAGGATTATTAAGTTATATCAAGGTGTGACTTGATTATATAATTTTTCAAAATTATTTGAAATGCAGAATAAAGAGGTTAATTTTCACAATAAAGAGGTGTTATAAACAGTTCATCACCACGGAGTTCCGCAGCCAAACTCAGTGATCTGAACGTTTTCTTTATTAATACAAAAAAACCCTATAGTTAGACTTACTATCTTTGTCTATACAATAGGGCTTATTTAATTGATGAGGTTGTTTAAACTATTCTCGGAAAAAATTTACTTAACCAATTCTTCTTGGTTATTAGCTTTACTCTCGCTATTTGAAAATTCCATAGCTTCGATCAAAAGTAAAATGGCTAATGCTTGACCATAGGTCATCGGACTAATGGGAATATTTTTATAAAATTCAGCATCGTTCCCTACAGGAGTTCCGTATGATACCTTTTGGACAATTCCATTTTCATCGATTTCCTTTAATTGGGCTTCCAAAGCTTTTAACCCTATCTGAAGGTATTCCTGATCAAGATAACCTTTTCTGACTCCTTTAATGATTCCAAAACCAAAAGCAGCAGTGGCAGAGGTTTCCTCATATGAATTTGGATCATCCAAAACGGTATGCCATAAGCCGCTTTCTGCCTGAAATTTAGCTAATGCCTTCACTTGACTAAACCATGTATCTAGCAAATATTCCTTGATACCTTTTTCTAACTCTACCATTTCAAAATACTCCAATAATCCACAGGTATACCAGCCATTTCCTCTTCCCCAATGGACAGCACCATAGTTATGGTTTTCGTTAAAATCCCAGCCGTGATAGAACAGACCGGTTTCTTTGTCAAATAAATATTTAATATGAATCAAAAACTGCTTTTTCGATTCTTCAATATACTCAGGCCGATCGAAATAACTGCCTGCTTTTGCTAGAAACAGCACTGTCATAAACAGTGTATCGATTAAAATTTGTCCATCATTTGGATCGCCAGTTATCATGTGCTGCAGTGCGCCGTCTCCTGTACGGATCATCTCCTCCATAATCCAGGTGCTCCATTCTTCACATACCTCGATGTATTTTGGATTGTTTGTTTCTTCAGCCAAATACATTAAAGTGAGCATTGGCGACATCGTATTGACATTTTTTTCGGGCAGGCCTTCTTGCAATCTGTGATTATACCAATTTAATAAAAAGTCAAATGTATCTTTGTCTTTCGTTAATTGATAGTATTTATAAAGACCATATATCCCAACACCCTGCGGCCATTCCCATAAATTGATGTCAATCAAACCAATTGGGAATTCTTCAACAAAATCATCTTCACTTTTTAATGATTTCATCGCTTTTGTTACAAGATGAACTTTTGATTTAATTAATTCCGAATTAATGACCATTTTTCGATAACTCCTTCTATTTTCTGATCCCTATTGAATTGAATTTCCCCATCTACCATAAATGGTCCCTGACAAGAGCTTTGAACAACTCCGTGAATAGGATCATTAAATATGAATCCTTCTGGATTTTTAATTATTTCAGTTTTTAAAACGCTTTCTTTAAATTGGCTAAAGTCGGTAAATTGCTGAACATTGCTATTGCGAATGATCCAGGTATTTTCTCTTCCTCTTGAAATGAACTCTCGGTTTCGGTTCTGACCCTTGGTCTGCTGTTCGATCCCATTTTTTGCATAAAGGGCAACATAGGAATCTCCTTTTTTACCAAAAATCCAATTATTTGTAATTTCTGTTTGTTCAAAAGCTGCTATCGGGAAATAAGCATGAGTATATGCAATGTCATTTATAGGATCAATATTGTAATGAACAATAGCAATATCATGATATTGGTCAACTTTTGGAAGTATCCCATTCCCTGCCCAAAAACTTGGGCGGCCAGTACCCAGTTCCGCTTCTTCTCCGGGATGGTTAATCCATATAACCGCTTCTGGGCTGACAATAGAATGGATAACGTGCTCTGAGTAGCCTCTATTACCCGGTCTGTACTCAACTGCACTTGATAATAATCCGTAACTGTTCTTAAAAGTGTAAAGATCTACAAAATTCTCTGGTCCTTGATGATTTTTAAAGATTATAGACTCTTCAGGATCGAGAGTTAAGTATGCTTTATAATTTGGCGGTTGATAATCAGACACGCATAAGGATACTGCGGCATATGTAGAATTATTTAGATTTCCTTTGCCGTACGCAATCCAAAGCAATGATGTTGTCGCATTATTATAATTACCTTTAAGGTCCTTCTCGTAAATGCGTCCTTGCGAACAAGATAAATATCCATTATAGCTATTGATAGCCATTAATCTAAATGTATCATCCAATGCATTCTTGGCCAGATTTTTCAATTCCACGTCATTTACCAAATCATATATCGCCAAGAATCCCATCAGATTGATTGGTATATAGTAACTTGAATTCCACTCTGCCAAGAGTTCTCTATTATATTTTTCAAACCAATGTACCAGTCTTGATTTTGCTTTTTCGACATGTACCTCCCCAAGTACATTTGCATTCATAAATCGTTCATTTGGAAATAACTGTCCTGCTAAATACTCGCATGTGTGGAAAAGCAATGCATGATTTTCACTAAAATACCACATGACATCATCGCCAGGCTCATCAAACCAGTAACGATAATTTAGAATTGCCTGTTTGCATTCCTCCCAAAATGAATCGTCAAATAATTGAGAGTCACGAAAATCAATCCAAAAACGGAAGAGTTGATTATAATAAAAATCACTGCAATCAAATCTTTCATTAATAATATGAAGAGTATCCCGGACAATGGATTCAACTAATTCCAATTGCCTGCCTGTTTTGGCTAATGCATAAGCTCTATGCATATTGTTATTTCCATAATCAGCAATAAGTGAAAGTGCTTGCTGCTTTCTTTCCAAAATACTTTCAGGAACAGTTGCCGGTACTAAACTTTCCGGATATACCTGAATAAATATATCTTTCTGAATAACCACAGAATGATAGCGTATGGAAAGCCTCAACAGAGCATTAGCCATTCCGATGTCTTCTGCTTTTCCAAGCACTACGCCTCTACTACCTGGCGAAACACTTCTAATGAATTCTCTTTTTTCTCCCCACCAAACAGTTTTAAGATTGCATTCCAAATTGAGTGCCTGCATTAAAGGGTTTTCAAAAATAAGGTTTATGTCTCCACTCTTGACCACATCACTCGGAAAATATGCATTTTTTAAAGCCTCTTCCAGCAAATGTATATCATTTGGTTTAGCATCTCCTATTGGAAGTACCATTTCAAGCTCATCATGACCAATGTAATCTAATTGAAAATAATAAAGTGCATCTCTCTCGGCAAGATCCTCAAATAAAACTAAAAATTCATTATTTCCTTCTTTAAGCATGACCTCAAATTGAATACTCTTCTCTTCGTTTCTCGTATATGGAGAAAATTGCAATACTTTTTCACCATTTATCCAAAGGACAACATTGCCGCAAGTAAACATTTTAAATGATGCCTTTTGCAGTTTAGTTGAACGAATATTTGTTACAGCCCATGTTTTTAGAAGAGTAGGCTTCTGCCAAAATCCAGATTTTTCAATCTTTTTATTGTTCCAAGGGAAATAGGAATTCCATTCATTTGTAGTGGAGCCATATGTTATGGATTTTCCCGGGTACACATCCGTTAGATCTATCTTTTCTTTTTTTTCCTTTTTTTCCGCGTCAATGAATACTTTTCGGTTTGGATTTTCAAAGATAGCAAATCCTTCTGTCAGCCAGCGATTCAAATCACCAGTAAAATCCATCGTTATTGGCTTAAATGATTTTTGCTCTTCAAAAGTACCTGTTACCAGCCAACGGTTTACCGAATGCTTATTAGTCAATGGATAATGTATCTGATTCATATACTCCCTCCTTCGATGAAACCCCTTACACAAAAGAGGTGCAGGTGTTTCTTGATTCCTATTTTACCTGTACAACAAAAGGTTGAAAGGTTGAAATTTTTGAGGTATTTGTTGAAAATTTTGACTAACAGATAATTCTAATAGTTCAAAAAGCCGCGCAAGAAAAATCTTGTTAACGGCTTCTCATCTTTAATTATTCTATTTAGATAGTATAAATATCACATTATTATCTCTTTTTTAAATTACTTGATTATAAAACTCATCCTGCTCAACTGATAAACTTAATTCCGGTATTTCTAAAAAGTTCTTAATAGCCAGGGCACATGCACCCATTACACACGCGTTTGTACCAAAATCTGAAATGAAAATTTCTTTATAATTACTAATTGAAGCTTTTAAGTTTGATTGGATTAAACTCATTGCTTCAGGAAACAATTTTAATAACTCACTATTTAATACCAGTGTTTCAGGATTTAGGATATTAATAATATTGTTAAGTCCGATAGATACGTTCTTTATAAATTCATCAAATTGATCCATAACTGCTGGGTTTCTCTCAATAACAAGATTTCCGATATCCTCGTACGTCAATTTTGGCTTATTTAATTTCTCAGATAATGCATTAATGAAGCTTACTTCAGAAGCATATAATTCCCAACAACCAAAATTGCCACAATTACAAGGTTTTCCATTAGGATTAATAATCATGTGACCCATTTCCCCTGCGTAACCATGATACCCTTTTACCAGTTCTCCGTTGATTAAAAACCCTATACCAATTCCGGAATACATACTAATACTTATTAAGTTCTTGCTTTGATGGAATTTATATATTTTTTCTGCAAATGAACATAAATTTGCATTATTTTCAATATTAACTACTATATTTACATTTTTCTCTATATCAGCCTTTAAATCCTTGTTATACCACCTATGATGTGGAACAAAAGATATGCATTCTTCATTCGTCACTGTTCCATGTATTCCAACGACAACACCAATAATACCAAATCGACTGTGAGAATATTTTTCTTGGTATACACGAATTTGGCGGATTAAAATATGAAGAATTTCATCATAGTTTGAATTCTTTAACTCTACTTTATCAGAATAAACTTGGTTCCCCATTAAGTCAGATATAGTAAATTTAATATCCCGGTAATCAAGATCAATTCCGAGTGCATACCCGGCATTCGAACTAAGTGAAATCATTACCGGCTTTCTGCCAACACTATTATACTCTGTCTGGAATTCGATAATTAACTCTTCCTCTAAAAGGTCTGCTACCTGTGCAGAAATGGTTGCCTTCGTTAATTTTGTTATATTTGCTAAGTCTGACCTAGAGATTGGGGCATGCTTTATTATTTTACTTAAAATCAAACTCTTATTTATCTTCTTAAGATAAGAACCAACACCTAATTCCATGAAGTTCACCCTACTAACCTTTTAAAAATTTATCTAGTATAATACTAAGTTATATATTTCCTATTACCTTCGAATTTAATTACCATTTACTGCCTTTGGGTAAGAGTTTGGTTGATCCACAGGAACGATACAGGCTTTTAACGCCTCTTCTACAGAAGATGAATATTTGTTTTTCTCTTGACCAGACCAATTTAACCGATCAGCTAAATAAGCAATTACTTGCTTCTTCCATTCTTTTACGGTTTGTATATCAAATAAAATGGCACCTGTACGGCGGTTTAAGAAATCTATAGGTGTGGCAATCATTTCATGTTCAACGCTATAAAGTAACTTTGCAAATAACACTGTAGGCAGCTGATATTTTTTTGCGTCAGATGTATTATTTTTCAACAATTCAAACACAGTGTTACTATTGGAGCCATATATTTTTACTAATGTTTCAGCCTCATCTTTGGTAAGACCCATTTTTATCCCTTTTTTAACAGTTTCATTAATAAAGGAAGGAAATTGTTTTGAACCTCCAACATCTCCACCAGATATTGGGAGATACTTCGTTTGGCAGTTTTTAAAGCTGCTCCCCACTTCAGTTTTTAATTTTGATGCCAATAAATTAACCACCATCTCAGCCATTTTACGATAGCCTGTTAATTTACCTCCGGCGATAGTGATTAATCCCGAATTAGACTCCCAGATCTCATCTTTTCTAGAAATTTCTGATGCATTCTTCCCTTCTTCGTAAATAAGCGGTCGTACACCTGCCCAGCTTGATTCAACATCTTTTTCACTTATTTTAACTTCAGGGAACATATAATCAATCGCATTTAAAATATAACTACGATCACTTTCTGTCATATTAGGGTTTACGGCATCTTCATTATAGAAAGTATCTGTTGTTCCGACATAGACCTTTCCGTCACGAGGGATCGCAAACACCATCCGGCCGTCTGGTGTGTCAAAATAGACTGCTTGTTTCAAAGGAAAAGTGGATTGGTCAATTACTATGTGAACACCTTTTGAAAGCTGCAGGACTTTCCCTTTTTTGGATTGATCCATTTCACGAATTTGATCCACCCATGGTCCGGCAGCATTAACTATCTTTTTGGCATGAATTTCATACCTTTCTCCCGTTAATTGATCTTCGACCAAAGCACCAATTACCTTACCATTTTCATAAAGAAGCTTTGATACTTTTGTATAATTACAAGCAATTGCCCCTTTTTCCACCGCTGCTTTCATAACCTCAATGGTCAGCCTTGCATCATCTGTACGATATTCAACATAATAACCGCCACCCTTTAAGCCAGATTTTTTTATAAGCGGCTCTTTTTCTAAAGTAGACTGTGAGGTTAGCATTTTTCTCCGTTCCGACTTTTTAACACCCGCTAAGAAGTCGTATACACGAAGTCCAATGGATGTGCTAAATTTACCAAATGTACCACCCTTATGAAGAGGTAATAACATCCATTCTGGGGTTGTTACATGCGGGCCATTTTCGTAGACAATCGCCCTTTCCTTTCCAACCTCTGCCACCATTTTAACTTCAAATTGTTTTAGGTATCTAAGCCCGCCGTGAACTAATTTAGTCGATCTGCTTGAGGTCCCAGCAGCGAAGTCCTGCATTTC
The DNA here is from genome assembly GCF_047237705.1 of Neobacillus canaveralius. NCBI lineage: Bacteria > Bacillati > Bacillota > Bacilli > Caryophanales > Bacillaceae > Neobacillus > Neobacillus canaveralius. The sequence goes on from NZ_JBDFLL010000001.1 coordinate 4,364,304, forward strand.
AACTAGAGCCGTATTCATACCTCGGGTTTGTGCGTCAAGGGCAATACCAGCTCCGGTAATTCCTCCGCCTATAACTAATACATCAAAAACTTCTGTTTTAAATTTGTTAACAAAATCAGTTCGATTTAGGTTTGAAAATTTCATAATGTACTACTCCTCCTGCTTGTTTACTAGAATTATTTTTCAGATGAAATAAAAAGAGACCACAAAAGACATTATCAATAACGATAATGTTTTTGTGGTCTCTCCTAATTCTCCTGCCAGTTATTAACTTTGGTTTCAGTATAGCATTATATAAGTAAATTGAAAACAATTATTTAAAAGCCATTGTTGCATTGACTGCCTTTTTCCAACCGTCGTATAATCTATTTCGATTTTCATCAGACATTTTTGGTAAAAATGTTCGGTCAACTGACCATTGCTTTGCAATTTCTTGTTGGCTTTCCCAGAATCCAACGGCAAGTCCTGCTAAATATGCTGCTCCTAATGCGGTAGTTTCATTTACAACTGGTCTTTCTACTGGAACATCCAATATATTACTTTGGAAGTCCATTAGGAAATTATTTTTCACCGCCCCGCCATCAACACGGAGAGTTTTTAGTTCAATTCCAGAATCAGCTTCCATTGCAGATAATACATCTTTTGTTTGGTATGCAAGAGATTCTAGCGTAGCCCGAATGAAATGCTCCTTTGTTGTACCACGGGTTAATCCAAAAACGGCACCCCGGACATCGCTATCCCAATAAGGAGTCCCTAAGCCAACAAATGCTGGAACCACATAGACGCCATCGTTTGAATCGACTTTTGCTGCATATCTTTCACTATCCTTTGCGTCATTAAACATTCTTAACCCATCACGAAGCCACTGAATGGCAGAACCTGCCACAAAAATACTTCCCTCCAGTGCGTATTCTACTTTTCCATTCATCCCCCAAGCTATAGTGGTTAATAACCCATGCTCTGAGCGCACAGCTTTTTCACCTGTATTTTTCAACATAAAGCAACCGGTTCCATAAGTATTTTTGGCCATTCCTTCTTCAAAACATGCCTGTCCGAACAATGCAGCCTGCTGGTCACCTGCAACCCCCGCAATTGGAATTTCGTTTCCAAAAAAGTGATAATCAACCGTTTTTCCATAAATTTCAGATGATGGTCTAACCTCTGGCAGCATGGATTTAGGCACCTCTAATATATCTAATAATTCGTCATCCCACGTTAATTCATAGATATTAAACATTAAGGTTCGGGAAGCGTTAGAATAATCCGTTACATGCGCACGGCCACCCGATAGTTTCCAAACCAGCCAAGTATCAATCGTCCCAAATAATAATTTTCCTTGATTCGCTTTTTCCCGTGCCCCCTCCACATGATCAAGGATCCATTTTACCTTTGTCCCTGAGAAGTAAGGGTCAATCAACAGTCCAGTTTTGTTACGAAATAAGGAATTATAACCTTTTTCTTTCAACTCTTCACAAATCTCACTTGTTTGTCTTGATTGCCAGACAATTGCATTATAAACTGGATGGCCTGTTTCTTTGTCCCAAACTACAGCTGTTTCGCGTTGGTTTGTAATCCCTATACCTGCAATTTGTTCAGGTTTAATTTCGGATTCTGATAATACTTCTGCAACAACCGAAAGAATAGAACCCCAAATTTCATTTGGATTGTGTTCGACCCAACCTGGCTTTGGAAAGTATTGCTTGAATTCCTTTTGGGCTGAATGAACAATTTGTCCATTTTTATTAAAGAGAATGGCACGGGAACTTGTTGTACCCTGGTCTAGAGATAATATATATTTTTCCACTAGTCATTTCCTCCAAAAAATATTATCTTAAAAAGATATAAAAAAAAGAGACTCACTCATCAGAAATAACCACAAAATGGGTTTCTGCGTGAATCTCCTACTCCGTCACAAAATGTTAACTTGTTGTGGATATTATAAGATTCTACGAAAATAGTGTCAACACCTTATTTAATATGATTATGTTGTTAATTAATTAAAAAAAATCCACCCATAACTCTTGTTTTGAAGTGGTGATGGCTGTAGCCCCTGCCATTAGTGCTGCATCTACATCTTCAGAATTTCGAATTAGCCCTCCTGCCAAAATAGGTGTTCCTACAATCTCCTTAACTTCCGCAATAATCTTTGGCATTGCTCCAGGCAGGACTTCAATGTAATCAGGTTGGGTTTTTGCTATTAATTTAATGCTTTTTTCAAGAGCATGACTATCAATCAAGAAAATTCTTTGTACAGCAATTACACCTTTTTGCTTTGCTTTTTGAATCACACTAGATTTAGTTGAAATTAAGCCGTATGGCTTGAATTCTTGACAAATATACTCTGTAGCATAATCATCATTTTTAATGCCGTGGATTAAGTCCACATGATAAATCATTTTCTTTCCTTTTTCCTTAGCCATCCTACTAATATGTTTTAACTGAGCGATATGCATATCTAAAAATACACCAATCTCGTAAGGACTTTTCAAAAAGGATTCGAATTCCTTCATATTAGAAGATGCAGGGATGATTTTCTGATTCATAACATTTACCCTCTCCATCACTGTTATTAATAGTTATAGTTCATAGTTTATTAAACGCTTTAAAATGGAAACTGGGTCTATGCCTCAAGACACCTTTAATAAGTGGCTGAATGGTTTGATGATTCAAGGTCATCTGGCATCTCATCTATCTGATCAAAATGTTTAGGTTTACTTCCTTCAATCGCTTCTATAATTTTTTCTGCCACTGCATTCATTGCATCTTGTGACGTTACTTCCCCATTTAGAGCTCTTACGATAGAGTCTCTCATAACAGTGGAAACTTGGGAGATGACCTCTTGATTTCGCCAATCTTCGGCTGCAATAACGGGCGTATTTTCTAGCTCATTTGAAAATATTTTAAACATCTCTTTACCAAACTCGTAGTTTAAGTCACTGTTATCTAATCTTGAACTTAACAACAGAGACTCTTGATTAAATTTAGCGTTAACTTCCTTTGATGATAAATATTTAATAAAATCAGCTGTTTCGTCTTCCGTCTCTGTATTTTTGAAGCCCATGATATATTTTCCTCCTGGTACAGAAGAACGTATTTCTTTTTTAGGAAGATATGTTACCCCCCACTCAAAGTTTTCAATATCACTATAGTTGCTTAACATCCAGTTTCCAGCAAAGTGAGCAGCAGCTTGTCCTGAGCGGAAAAGATTAATTGGATCTTCTACTCCTAACCAAACAGATTCAGGAATAATCCCGTCTTTATGAAGTTTGATAAAATAATTTAATGCTTCTACTCCTTTTGCATTATTGATTGCTGGTGCAGAACCATCTTCTGTCATGAGGCTTCCGCCAAATTGATAAACTAAAGTGGAATATCTTCTAGGTGTAAAATCGACTAACAGCCCGTATTCTGCTCCGCCCTTTTCTTTTACTTTTTCAATAGCTCCGACAAATTCATCCCAGGTCCATATTTCATCAGGATTTTGTGGAACTTGCACCCCTGCTTTAACAAACAATGTTTTGTTATAAATAATACATGTTGCCGTAACATCCATAGGTGTTGCAATAATTTTATTATCCTTCACATAATAAGGTTTAATTGCTGGCAGGAATTGAGAGGTAAATTCTTCCTCTCCTCCAACATATGGTGTAAGATCTAATGCAAAATCAGCATAATTCCCCGTATCTGTTATTCGCGCTAATGCCGGAGGTTCCCCGCCTGCTATCATTCTTTTTAATTTTGTATCTAAATCTTGATAAGCCACTTCTATTAATTTAATTTCAACATTTTGATGTTTTGCTTGATAATCCTTGATAATCTCTTTCATTACCTTTCCCTCTACACCGTCACTAAACCAGAGGAAATCCAAGGTTACCTTCTTTTCATTATCTGATCCGATTGTATCTTTTGGACTCTTGTTGTTTGCACAGGCTGATAGTAAAAGTACAAAAATCGATGTTATAAAAAAGATAGTAATCGTACTCAATGTTTTTTTCATGGGATAATACTTCCCTTTCTTTGATGATAACTCATTCGTGATGTGAAACACTTAATATCACACTAATCATTATACAAAAAAACACCCTATAGTTAGACTTAATATGTATATCTGTACTATAGGGTATATATAAGGGTAATATCCTTTATTTTTTATAGCTGATAAACAAAACTTCCATCATCTGTTTGTTGTAAAGGCTGTCCGTTCACCACTAGCTCACGTATTTCACCTTTTGGCAAATGGAATTTAATTTGCTTATATGACAACTCGAAAACTCCTTCTTGTTCTATAGACAGTTCTAATCGATCACTTGTTGTTTTCATGTGAACATGAAGTTTAGTATGATTTTCTTGATAATTTGAAGAGATTCCGTCATCCTCATATAATACATAAGCTGATGTACCTGATTGTTGGTGAGGGAATAACTCAAATCCCCGTTCATCGTTGGTCTTTGTTAAAAATGAACAGTCTGCATCATTCACTGGAATGATACTGCCTGCTTTTACAAGGAAGGGTGCATACGTTAATGGTGCAGGTATGGTTACAGTTTGTCCACCTTCATACCAGGTTGATGTATGGTAATCGTACCACCCGCCAACGTACTCTGGTAAGTACACTGTTCGCTCATTTGCTCCTTCTTCTACCACAGATGTCACTAGAATGGAATCACCTAACATAAAATCATCACATTCTTCAAATGTCTTTTTATCATGCCCAAACTCGTAGAAAGTTGGTTTAATGATTGGCTCATACTGATCGTGAGCATTGTATAACAAAGTATACAAATATGGAGTTAATCTGTGTCTAAACTTAATTAAATCTCTAATAGCATCCGTTGATTCTTCATACATCCAAGGAACATTGACCGTTTGGTCGTCGTTCCATGAATGTATCGTAAACCTAGGATAGAAAATTCCATTTTGCACCCAGCGGACAAATAATTCCGGTGACGGAGCAGGACCGGAAAATCCGCCAATATCATGACCGATATTATATATACCTGATAAGCTTAAACCAATGGCCATTTTAATATTATATTTTACAGTTTTCCAGCTCGTATAATTATCACCTGTCCATGTTTGAACATATCGCTGCATTCCCGGACTACCGGAACGAGAAATTAAATAAGGTCTTACCTCAGGTGAAAATTCCTTTTGTGCCTCATAGGAAGCCTTCATCATTAACAATGGCTGTAATGCACGTAAAAGTTCAAAATTCACCTCTTGTCCAAACCCATTGCTTCGTATGTTTTTCGTCCAAATTTCGAACTCATTGTTATCATTCCATGTAGAATCAATACCATATTCCAGTAATGCTTCGGTTACCTGCTTTTTCCACCACTCGTAAGTATCTTTATTTGTAAAATCGAGGTAGGCTCCAACTTCATCCCAAAATTGTGCCATTTCAGGCGTCTCGCCATCCAGTGATTTAATAAACATCCCTTTATCTTCTAATTCCTTGAATAATGGATGGTCTTTTAACAAGCAAGGCTTAATGTTCGCACAAAGATGCACATTCTTTTCATGATATCCTTCTGAGAACCCTTTAGGATCTGGGAACTTATCTCTATTCCAGTTAAATACATAACGTTTATCCCCAATGGATGTATAGCCTGATGATAATTGAAACGAATCACAAATAATATCATGTTCTTCACATAATTGCAGGAATTCATTTAATCTTTCCTGGGATTTCGGTAAATCTGTATACGTCATAGTAGATCCCGAATAACCCAGGCTCCATTTTGGCTGGAAAATCGTTTTCCCTGTTAACCAAGTGTATCTTTTTACAACATCCTTCACTTCGGGGCCAGCTATGATATAGTAATCTAAATCTCCCGCATCTGATTGGAAATAGCGATACCAGCCATGATAATTATCCATTTCATTTCCCATATCAAATACTGCTTTTGACATATTATCGTAAAAAATTCCAAATGTAATATTTGTCTTATCATTTCGGGTTATATAAAACGGGATATGTTTGTACAATGGGTCGGTATATTGGGCATCGTAACCCATTGGATCAACATTCATCATACGATAGCGCTTACCATAGCGGTCGGTTTCTCCTGCCTTTTCACCTAAACCGTAATAGCTTTCTTCCTTCGTTCTCTCGATATAATGAAATATACCTTCCCCTAGTGAACCATCAAAATTATATGCTTGAGTTTTCCGATCATTCATAAGATGAATATAATCTGATGTTTCTGAATCTTTATGGTACCAATGTATAATGAATCCATTTAAATTAATTTCAACTTTTAATGATGATGTTTCAATATAAAATACTTCTTCTTTTTCGTACGAAACATAGTGTGGCAGACTAAATGGACTAACATCCAAACGGTCTCTACCTTCCATAGGGACATCATCCATCCCCGGTGCGACTAACCATGTTTGCGGCAGCGATAGCTTATCGCCCTTTGTCATTAGAACACGTACAATATCATTTTCTAAAACTAATACCCTAGCAATAAACTCACTATGATTTAATTTAAAAGATAAACAATTATTTTCTTCATTGATAAACTCGAACAAATATTTTTCACGGATTGACATAGTTTTTTCACCTTACTCTTTCTATTGAGTGACTTCACTTAAGCAGATTTCACTTTACTTCCATCATTATTATCCTTCCAGATATCCTCATACTTATATCCAGTAAGATTTTCAACAACCTCTTTTGTTTTTGGATCCACTTTAAGTTTTGAACCATTATTTTTTAATCTATCAATTTCATCGACTAATATTTTATGAGTTTGTTTATTTAATTTAAAGGAGAACACAACTAGTAATGCTGCAACAAGAAGCACTGAAGCACCAATGACCATAGTATAGACGATGGTATGAACTGCCTCTATAGTCTGTGTTTTTTCTCCCGCTACAAAACCGCCCCATTGTAGTACAAGTCCCACAACCATAGTAGCCAATGCAACAGACGTTTTTCTGGCGAATGTCATAACTGCTGCAAATAATCCTTCTCGTCTTTGTCTCGTTACAATCTCATCAATATCCGGAATGAAAGGGAATACATTCCACGGTGTAAAGTCTAAAATTGCTCTGCCAACTTGATAAAAAGCTGCAATCACAAACAGCATGACGACCATTGAGTCAGGCTTAGTTAAATAGACAGTATAAAACGCTCCCAAGCAGATTAGCATTACAGAATAGGAGATTTTGTACAGATTACCAGGGCCTACTTTTATCATTAAGAATCCAGCTACCAGCATAATAGGTACCCCAATGATACTAAGTGATAACAAGTCTGCGGCCAGTGATGATGAAATGCTTAGAGCAAATACACAGAAATAAACAAAAACAGCATTAAATACGTCCTTAGCAGTAAACGATAATAAATAGATCGCTAAATGTTTACGAAAGCTTTTTATTTTTAAAGTAGTTCCATATTCCTTTAAAACAGAGCCAATCGTACTAAGTGTTTCACTAAAACTTTTAGATTTTCTGGATTGTGCGATGAATTCGCTTTCTTCCTCAGGTGTAAGCTTGTTTTCCCATGTTACTTTATAAGAGATAAAGATACAAATCGCAAAAAGTATCGCAAAAAATACAGCATTGATAAAATAAGCATACGCATTATCTTCACCAAAGTAAGCGATTAAACGTGCAGGAACAAATGTGGCTAAAAATACACCTGTACCAGACATGAACATTCTTGCTGTGGATAATTTCGTTCTTTCATTAAAATCCTTTGTCATTTCGGAAGGAAGCGTTTCCCATGGAATTAATACTAAAGCCATAACGATTTCAAATAACAAATAGCTTACTAGATAGTACCAATAATTCATTCCTGTAAACCAGAGCAACACATATGTTGCCATTAACGGTGAACCAATTAATAGAAAGAAACGGCGTCTGCCAAACTTTCTACCCAATTTGAATTTATAGAAGTTATCTGTGATACTGCCGATAGATAAGCTCACTACAGCATCCACCACACGAGCAATAGCAATAATGGAGGCACCCTCAACAGGAGTTAAACCCACAAATGTTGTATAGTAATACATTAGCCAAGCTGCAATAACGGTGAAAGCACCGCCACCCATGATGTCCGTTAACCCATAACCAACGGCTCTAGGAATCGTAATCTTTTTCTTCGTATTTGTCATATAATCCCCTTCTTTCTCCTATTAAAATTTACCTGCTTTTCCCCCTGTTATTACCCAAACGTCTATTGGAGAGATATAGCTATAAGATAATGTATCTTTTTGTATACCCTCCTCTGAATGCAATCCCTTACAAAAGTGCTTGAAAGTGCTTTCTTGAATTTAATTTTACCTGACTATCATATGTGAAAAAGGTTGAAATTTTTGAAGTAGTTGTTGAAAATATTGACTACCGAATATAAAAAAGCCGCATTACATGAATTTTTCATGTGATACGGCCATGAGGGAGAACAGTTGAAATCTTGACTGTTGAACTATTGACTACCGGTATTTTTTATATTCAGAAGGCGTAGTTCTCATAATTTTCTTAAAAACTTGACCAAAATATCTCGCGTCAAGAAATCCTACCATTATGGAAACTTCGTTCGCTTTTAAATCAGTCGTCGTTAAGAGCTTTTGTGCAACTTGAATCCGTTTTTCCGTTAAGAAATTACTAAGATTTTCTCCGGTATCTTTTTTAAAGGACCTGCTTAAATAACTAACACTTACTTCCAGTCGTTCTGCAATAAACTGTGCACTTAAATCTGGATTCGCATAATGTTGTTCTATCATTCGTTTTGCCTGCTCAACTACACTTATATTATTCTTATTCATTGTTTCGTAAAGATGTTTCTTTACTTTCACACATGTTTGCTTCATAAAATCAAGCAGCTGGTTAAAGGTTTTACACCGTTCAAGTTGTTCGTATCCAACGGTCATCGAAAAATCTTTGTCCCACTTTGCAACGATCAACCCTAATTTAATTAATAACTCTAAGCAAAGATTTAATACTAACTGTCTATCAAATGTGTATTTTAGCTCCTTGAAAAGTGTCTCAATTTCAAACAGAATCCTCTCAAGGTCCCATTCTTCAAACATTTCAATAAAGCTCGTCAATTTTGCTGAGAAATTATTGTTATCGTCTTGGTTTCTATTGTCAGAATAAATATGAATTTTCCCTTTTCCAACAAAATAACTTTGTGTTAATGCTTTGATAGACTGTAAGTACGAGGAGTGTAACGTATCAATAGAAGTAAAAATTCCTCCCATACCAATTGATACATGGATGCGATCCTCAAAAGGAAAATAACTCAAAACATTTTCAGCAATATCTTTTAAGCGTGGCTCTACCAGTTTATCTGGCATCAATAGTGATAATGAAGGTAATACCAGAAGTTGTTGATCATGAATTACAAATCTAACATCCATATTTTTTGCTCGTAATAAGTCCTTAATTGATTTTGTAACAGAATCAAAGGATAGATTATTTTGTGTTTCATTTTCCATTTCTATTGTTATCACTGCACCTTTTCCAGGCGTAAGATCGATGCTTTGTTTTAAATTTTGAGTCGGTACTGTCCCCTTGACTGTCATCTCATATAATAATGATTGTTCTATAATAGGAATACTTTCCTGAAGAGCATTCTCCAAATATTCATAGTTTTTATCTTTATCTCTTTTTTGTTCAATCGTATTTACTGCTTTTTTTATTACAGTCATTACTTCGTCTACGACTGTTGGTTTAAGTAAATAATCATAAACTCCATATTTAATAGCTTCTTTGGCAAATGTAAACTCATCATATCCTGATAAAAGAATCATTATGATATCCTTATGATTTTCATGAACATACTCAGCCAATTCTAGTCCAGTATGACCTGGCATAACAATATCCGACACTACGATATCTGGATTAAGTTCATTTATTAATTTTTTACCTTCTTCACCATTTGAAGCAATTCCACAAATTTCGCAACCCAGACCCTGCCAATTAATTTTTTCCGATAATCCCTTGCTTATTAATGGTTCATCGTCAATAATAAGTACCTTTATCATTTAGTCGCCCTCCCTTTGTATAGGTAAAATCAGCTCAAATAAGGTCCCGACGTTACTATTGCTTTCTATCTTTATACCATTATCATCACCAAATAATAACCGAATACGGTTCTGAACATTTAAAATCCCATTTCCCGTTCCCTTATTCTCATCAAGATTTACATATCTTCCTTCAGAAAGAGTGACAACCTTATCTTCATCCATTCCTACTCCATTGTCTAAAACTTCGATGTGTAATTTGTTATTTTTTATTTTCCCATTGATCATTATAAATCCATTTCCTATTTTCTTTTCAATTCCATGAATCATTGCATTCTCAACGATTGGCTGAAGAATCAGTTTTGGCACTAAACAATTTTTAGCCGCTGGTTCGACATGAACGGAATAATGGATTCTGTCTTGAAACCTTATTTTTTGGATCGTCATATAATCATCAATATATTTTATCTCTTCTTCAAGTCTAATGAACTCTCCATTATTAGTGATACTCTTTTTCAAGAGTCTGCTTAGAGAGGTTGTCATTTTACTAACCTCAGCTGACTCCCCAAATTGTGCCATCCAATTGATCGTGTCCAGAGTATTATAAAGGAAATGGGGATTTATCTGAGCCCGCAGTGCTCTTAGCTGCGCGTCTTTTTCATTTATATCTTTCTGATAAATATCCGATATCAAGTTGTTAATTTTATTCATCATTCTATTAAAGCTTTCGCCCACTCTTCCAAGCTCATCCGAACGGTCGATTTGAAGCTGAATATTAAAGTTATCTTTTTCAACTTCATCCATCACCAAACTTAATTTGTTTAAGGGTCTGACAATATAATTCGTGCTAATCCAAATAATAATGATGCCAATAATAATCGCTACTATCCCAATTAAAAAGACTGTCTTACCAATAAGTGCGGGTCCTTCTGAAATCTCATTCAAACTTATTAACGAAATGATTTTCCATCCTGTTAATTCAGATTGATAATTGTTTACGATCATTTTCCCGGAACCAGGGATTTCTATTGTTGTATCAGAATTAGCTAATTGTTTAGTTGAATTTGAAAGCCATGATGTAACGGCACTTAATTCCTTATCATTTGAATTAGACATAACCACATTATTCTCTTTATCCAGTATAATGATATGTCTTTCTTCTGTCGGATCAAATTTCTGAATCCTCTCTGTTAAATATGATTTATCCATAGACATTGTTAGATAACCAATGACTTTCATGTTATAAGCGTGAATATCGTAAATCATCCGGTTAGCAGTAATGACAGACTTCTCAACGCTCCAAGTGACTTTTCCATGTGAATCATAGATTTCGGGTCGTAATTTATTTAAAAAATCATAGTTATTGTTATTAACACTTCTTCTTAAATTAACTCTTAATCCTTCCGTGTCATATAGATAGACAAGATCAACTTCATCGAACATGATCGTTTCATCTGTTATTTTGGACAATAAGTGTTTATTTAAGAAATTTTTTTCTTTGCTATTTTCGTATGCAGCTGGCAAGGTATTTTGTACATCATTATTGAAAGTTACACCATCCATCACACGATTAAAGGATTCCACCATATTATCTATACTTTTACTAATTTGCACGACCATAACAGTATTATATCTAATTGCCTCTTTAACCTGGATTTTTATAGCAATCGAATAGGTAGTAATTGCAGTCAATCCAATTATTAGACTGATACTTAACGCATTCTGTAATAACAATTGGTTTTTCAGATGTCGAAATCTTAAGAAACGTTTAAACTTCATATTTCCTGCACCATTCCCCTTTTTTAAACTACTATCTTTAATTACCATTTTATTTATCTTAATATAACATCCTTTATGCTCTTGGGAAACAGGAAACAGTGGGGACGGTTCTCATTGCTTTTCACTAAACATTGTTAAGTGAGACGACCCCATAGCTCCAAAATAAAAAACGTGAAATCACTGTTGCGATTTCACGTTTTTTATTATTGAAACTAGTAATGTCCTAGCCCCCCAGCCTCTTTAATGTTTTTGGTTTAGAGATCATCCAACGGACTGGACACAATGGCAAGTTAAACTTCATTACATACTTGCACACGTTGTAACGTCACATAGAAATCATCACTTCCAAATTTAGTGCCATCTTTTTTATACCAGACACCATTCGTTCCTGTTACAATCACTTTGAGCATATAATTTCCTGTTGAGAACTTTGGTGATACATATCTACTATTGGAATCGGGTACTAAGCTATAAAAATCAACCACTGCAGTATGGTGCAGTTCACCCAATTCATCATAAATCAGGAAGTCTGCATATCCACTATGACAATCACTGGTACCAAACACGATAACTTGTGAGCCATTAAATGTATAGCTCACCGATTCACCACTCTTATTTGATTGAAACTCTAGCGGTTCTTCAATACCTTCAATGGATACTTTAGAAATAGTTTCACTATCCCAAACTGGCCAATACTCTGGTATTAAGCATGTTTCTCCCACTACAGTAATTGGTAACCATACTTGAGTGGCACTTGAAGCTTGTTGTGGAAAGGACCAGCGATCTCCCATATAGATAGGAACGTTTTTACCTTTCACTTCTAATGAAAAGACAAACGAGCACTGAGAATTATAGGTTAAGCTTCCTTCTGGACAGAACAATCCTTGATTTACCCATGGTCCATGTAAATCTTTTGCTACCAAATAATAGTTATCATTTCTTTCCCAGCTGGTTTTATTTGAAAACATAATAAAGTAGTTTTCATCTTGGCGAAACATGGCTGGCGACTCACCGCCAGGAGCAATATTTTCAGCTACTTTCTCAACAGCAGTTAGATAATCATCACTTAATCGATAAATATCCCCTTCGTGAATTAATAGATATGCAGTGCCATCCTCATCAACAAAAGTTCCCATGTCCCATCTTCTGATTGGCTCACCATTAAATAGCAACGGTCCTTGAAATTCAAACGTTCCATCAATACTGTCACAGGTAGCCAAACCTATACAAGGATCCATGTATTTTAAATCATCTGTGTGCATCAGCATTACAAACTTGCCTGTTTTGTGGTTTTTTATCACTTTAGGTCGTTCACCAATTCTATTAGTTCCCAAGAGTCCCTCATCTTGCTGCTGCAATGCCAGACCCTCAAAATACCACTCTGCAAGATTCTCAGATGAATAGCATGAGAAGCCTATGTACTTATTCACATCATCTGTTTTATATTCGCCAAAAAGGTAATACTTCTCACCTTCTTTTAACAAACAAACACCAAGTGCATTTACCGTTTCTCCATTTTGATCAAACCAAGGAACTCCGTTGTGTATATAAGATTTCTCCATCATTACCTCCATCTTCTTATGAAGCGACTTCATTCTTAATATGATATTTCAAGTGAAAATACTTGATTTGATTATATTAAAACCATAATTTAGATTAAATTCAAAATTCAGTCTTTTTCGATTAAATAGCAGTACAATTCCAGTCCTGCTCCTAAAGGTAAAAAAATATAAGCCCTAACTTAATGAAAGCAGGGCTCAAATGATATTCTTTTTATTTTTTACAAAGCAGACATCCCCGTTTAAATATTCTACGAAGAAACAATTGGAAGATCTACGCCATTCTTCAGGAACAACGGAATTCGTTCTAATGGGGCCTCTATGGTTATCTGTTTTCCCCCTTCATAAATTTCTCCAGAATAAGGATTCTTCCAGACTGCCCCCTTCGGTAAATATAAATGGCGGCTTCTCTCCCCTTCATTCAAAACAGGAGCTACTAGGATATCTGGACCAAACATGTATTGATCCTCCACATCCCAAGCAATGGGGTCATCTGAAAAGTCATAAAATAGCGGCCTCATTGGAGGCGTGCCTTTCTCATGAGCTTCCTTCATAAGTCCAGTTATATAAGGACGGAGTCTCTCACGTAAATGTAGAAACTCCTTAAATATTTCATAAGCCTCTTCTCCATAACTCCAAACCTCATTCGCCGCTCCGCTATGACATTGGCCACCACCAGTGGTTCCTATAGGCTTTTGTGCAGGCGATCTGTCGCCATGGAGTCGGAATACTGGACAAAATACACCATACTGGAACCATCGAATTATACATTCTCGAAACGAAGGTTCCTCCGGATTACCACCGTGAAAGCCTCCAATATCAGTTGTCCACCAAGGAATTCCTGCTATGGCCATATTTAGTCCAGCGCGTACTTGAATGCCTAATACCTCAAAACTTGAATGAATATCACCAGACCAAGCTAGAGCACCATAACGCTGACTACCAGCCCATGCAGCTCGGACCAGGTTGATAATATTCGTTTGGCCATCCGCAGCCATCCCTTCGTAAAATGTCTGACTATATTTGCTTGGATATATATTTCCTACCTGTAAACTGGAGCCAAGGTGATAGCGATAAATATCATGATCGTAAACAGCAAATTCCGGTTCTGCTTCATCTAACCAGAACACTTTAATACCTTTGTCATAATAATTTTCCTTGATTTTTTTCCATAAGTATTCCCTTGCTTCAGGGTTAGTAGCATCGAATATAGCATTTTGACCCAAGAACTGAAATTGGGTACGAACCCCTCTATCCGACCTGACCAGATAACCTTTTTCAATCATTTCCTGATAATTTTCACTCTCAGTCTGAACAGTTGGCCAAACTGATATCATAAGTTCGATGCCCATTTCTTTTAATTCTTGAACCATACCTTCAGGATCAGGCCAATACTCCGGATCAAATTTCCAATCGCCTTGGTTTGTCCAATGGAAGAAATCTATGACAATAACAGAAATCGGAAGCTTTCTTCTTTTATACTCCCTTGCAACCTCTAACAACTCTTCTTGAGTTTGATATCTTAATTTACACTGCCAAAAACCCATACCAAAGTCAGGCATCATCGGGACAGTACCCGTTACAGACGCATAAGATTCTTCGATCTCTGCAGGAGTATCTCCTGCTGTTATCCAGTAATCTAGTTGCTTGGTGGAAGGTGCTGACCATTCAGTTACATTAAGATTAAAGTTCACTCGCCCAACTGCAGGATTATGCCAGAGAAATCCATACCCTAAGCTAGACATAACGAAAGGAACACTGGACTGGCTATTTCGGTGAGTTAGTTCCAACATACATCCCTTCAGGTTAAGGAAAGACTGCTGGTACTGACCCATCCCAAAAAGTTTTTCCTTTGGATCAGACTCTAGACGCAGTGTCAGGCGATAGTCACTGCTTCCAGGATGAGGGATTAACTCTCTGCCTCCGTACTTTAGTTGATAGGTGTTTTCTGTTTCTCTTAATAAAACTTCACCTTTCTGATTATAAAAAGTCATTTGTCCATTCCGCTTAATTTCCGCTCTTATTTTCCCATTAACAATTATTGCGTCTCTCTCGTTAACGGTAATATCTGCTTTTATTTCCCTTGCAGGCAATAGTGCCCAATCAGTATCTTCTATTGTCGTGTATGATGAACGGACACGCAGGGCATCTTCTCCCCAAGGTTCAATCCATAGTTTCTCCGAATCAAACTCCCTAATAAGGCGATTTCCTTCGATTTTAAACATGGTACTATTCTCCTCCATATAGATACAATCTTCTTTTCACCTACTCTTACGTCTGCTCCTGGGAATTAGAAGCATCGGATATCGCTTTGACCTAGAGTAACATCCACCCCTATAAAATTGATTATTCATCTTCCCGATACTCTGCCACTTACTACTTCCATTCTTTGAAATCTCCGGTTACATAACAAGAAGTTAATATATGCAGCACAACTAAAAATAATTAAGAAAGAAGCAGGAAAGGAATATAATATAAAGCCAAACACGGCCAGGATGATAAGAATTAACACTGCGGTTGGAAAATTGGCAATGGTTGCAATTAAGGAATTTTTAAGGACTTCCTTCCAATTGATATTATAATGAGCGATTACAGGAAATATAAAGGTAGAAACAGTTAAAAACAATAAACTAGTTAAAAACAAAGGAATCATGATAACATACCTAACTCCTGTTCCATCCTGGTTTAAATAAAAGTAATTAAAATATAGTAGTACCGCTAACATCATCCAGATGATGCCGACTATAAAACTAGTTTTAAAATTTTCTTTAAAATATCGAAAATAGCTTCTTATCACACTGGTTTCCTGATGCAATCTCCACTGCCTTACCACGCTATACATAGCAGATGTAGCAGGTGCAATCGTTACAATAGGTATGCATAAAACAATCCAGAAAATATTTAGTATTAAGAGATTAGAAAATCTATCAACTATCGCATATAATCTACTATCTAAAAAATTCATCTAAAACCACCCATTTCTGAAAAGTTATATACACGCCTCACATAGTTTCAGAATAATGGTATTTATTATCTTTAGATACTCAAGTCTGAAAACTAAGCTGCTGCAAATAGCTATATGATTAATTTTAGATAATCCCCATTACTAAAATTAAATCGATTCCCCTTCGATAATTTTATAATCAAGAGATTTGCATGATTTTGTTAGAAAGTTTCCCTTTTCTATTTTCAGAATTAAACTTTCAACAGCGATTGTCCCTATCCTTTCTACCGGATATTCAACAGTGGTTAATTTTGGTGTCACATACTTTAAAACATCAATATTATCAAAGCCCATGAGCCCAACATCGTCAGGGATATTGATTCTCTTTTCCTTCAGAAAGTTCATTACTTCTAGTGCATATAGATCACAAGAACAGATGATAGCTAATTTATTTTCTTTAGAAAAGGTTATTTTTTCTAACTCAGTTAAGTACTGACTATTTATTATGATTAAAGGTTTCTCTTCGATCCCTTCTAATGACAAACCTTCCATGAAGCCTTGTAACCTTTCTTCTTGTGTATAAATATTTACTTTTCCTGAATGCTTTAATGGAGGACAAATATAAATAAATTTCTTATACCCTTTTTTAATAATGTGACCAACTGCATCTCTCATTGCTGCTCTTTCTTGAATTCCAACATATTCCCAGTTATCAGAAATATAATTAAAAATTGTAATAATCGGGATGGAGAAGCCTCGTAAATACTCTTCGAAAGCTTCTCCATGATTGACAGTAAAAAGAATAATCCCATCTACCTTATGACTTGCTAAATATTCAATACACTGTTTTTCATTATCTGGATTTTTGTCAGTTAGAGCAACATAGGTAAAGTAGCCATTTTCTCTTGCCTTTAATTCAACTGCATTTAATAATTGTGCAAAAGATCGATTATTTAAATCAAATAATACAATCCCTAGTGTCATCGTCTTCCCTTTTGCCAAGCCTCTGGCTGTAAAATCAGGACGATAACTTAACTTTGTTGCTGCTTCTAAAACGACCTTCTTGGTCTTTTCCTTAATTCCAGGTCGATTATTTAATGCCCTGTCTACTGTGCCGGCAGATACCCCGCAATAATCAGCGATATCTTTAATTGTTACTCCCATAACTTTACCAATACCCCCTTACACAATAGGAGAATTGATGATTCTTACTCCATAAACTCCCCCAGCTGCCTTTCCTTCCATAGAAGAAAATTTAACTTCAACTTTTTCCTTTTTATTCGTCAGTGATGTTGGAATTTCATAACATACATCAATTAGAGAATCTGATAATTTACCATTCAACTGTTGATGTGCGATGACATACCCATCAATTAGAATATCAAAATCACGTTCCCACTTATTTCCATCAAGGTAAAGAGTATTATCACGGCCATAATACGTAACCAATAGGTACAATTGTTTATCTCGTTCTACTGCCATCTCGTAACTAAAATATCCTTCGCCACGACTATCACGCCACGGCTTTTGAACCACATTAAAGTATCCAGTAGTTGAATTTTTGGATTTTATACCATGCTCGATTTCCGGCTGCTGTTCCCCTGGTTGAACAACATCTACTGTTACCGCTCTCATCTTTTCGAGATCTTCTTTTTCTTGATCCACGAACGTCTCATATGCTTTTTGGTCCATTAAATTCCAGTAAAGTGTGTAACGCTGATGATGCAGCTCATAAAACGGAATCAGGGTTACCTTTACATTTCCAGGCTGCCCTACTCCTAATGTCTCGAAAGTCAATTGCGATCCACCTACAGGTTTAATCCATTGTTCTAGATTGTCTTTATCGGCTACAAGCGTAGGAACATCAATTAAAGGATGATTATTCAATTTTAGATGATCATCTAAAATATCGCTTTCCGGGAAGTTTTGTCGCCCTAAAGCACCTGCCAATACAACTGGTCCATACATAATTCCTACTTTGGTTGGATTATCTTTTGCAGTATATGAATGAAGGGACATCGGTAGTTCAAATTCGATTGTGTCTCCTGAATTCCAGTTTCTAGCTATAGCCAGATATCCTTCTTTAGAATCTGCATACGTTTCTTTTCCATTTATAACAGCCACTACTTCTCCTGATACCCAATGTGGTATACGAATATGAATCTTTAAAAATTCTGCTTCTGACTCTTCGACTAAAATTTTTACCTTACTGGATCTTGGGAAGTCGGTAACTTGTTTGATTTTCACTTTCTTATCATCCATCACTAATTCCGATGCAATATATAGATTTACATATAATTGGTCATTTTCCCGATAATAAATATTCCTTGTGTATCTTGCTGGATTTTCCATTCCTGTTCCTGTACAGCACCAGAAAGAATCGTCATGCGAACAATATATTTTAAAATGTCCTGGCTCTGTTGAAACAAAATAAGCTTTCATTCCAGAATCCGGATCCTGTGATGCAAGAATATGATTATAAAGAGCTCGTTCATAATAATCAAAATATTCAGCTTGGTGAGACCATTTGTATAAGAACTCAGTGAGCTTAAGCATGTTGTAGGTATTGCACGTTTCATTCGTGGTAATTCCTAGTGTTTCTTTATTTATTGGTCCAAAATGTTCTCCGATACTATTACCGCCAATTATGTAGGTACGGTTTTTTGTCACTTCATTCCAGAAGAAAACTGCCATATTTTTGTAATCTTCATTTCCCGTAATTTCAAATAGTTTAGCAGCCCCAATAACCTTTGGTATTTGAGTATTGGCATGCTTTCCTTCGAGCTCATCCATACCTTTTGCTAGAGGATCGAGGATTGCATTATGACAAAAACGAATCGCAAGCTCCAAATAATCCTGATTATCTGTAATGGTGTATAAATCAGCGAATGCTTCATTCATACCTCCATGCTCACAAATTAACATCCTTTGAAACTGCTCATCCGTAAGGTTGTCTGTTCCCTTTTTTGCCCAATCAGCAAGTTTTGTTACAACCTCAAGAGCTTTTTGATTGCCTGTTATCGTAAAAACATCAATAAGCCCTGCATAAATTTTGTGGATACTATACCAAGGCACCCAGCCGCCTGCAAGACCAAAATTCTCAACCTCAAAATCTCCAGTAAACACTTTATCAAAGCATGTTCTTGGGAAACCACTTACATACCCCTCAGGATCTAAGCTTTGGACATGGGCAAGTTCATCCACTGCATATTCAAGTTTCTGAAGCAGTACTGTATCGTCTGTGACAGCATACATCGTCGCTGCTGCTGAAAGCCAATGTCCGATGGAATGTCCGGCGATTCCTGTAGATTCCCAGCCTCCATAACGAGGTTTTTTAGGTGATTGTGAAACAGCTTCATAGCATGGTGCGATCAGCCTGTCAACATCCAGGGTGATTAAAAATTCCTTTCCCTTATCTTGTGATTCTTTAAATATTCCATCTATCAGTCTTACGTTTGTCATTTTTGTGAACGCTCCTTCTATTAAAAAATAATCAATATGTAAGTTATTAGGGTTACTTTCAGTATATAAGTTTAAATAGCTATCGACTAGATCGATAGCTATTTATTTGTGTAGTATCTTTCGGTTTTAATTCAATTATCCTCTAGGATATGCATTATTAATTCTGCATCACTTGCTAGAATAAGAATCACCCTTTTACAGATCCAATCATTACACCTTTTTCAAAGTACTTTTGAATAAATGGATATACAATTAATATCGGCAGGGTTGAAACGATGATAACACCGTATTTAATTTGGTCTGCATATCTTTGTGCATATCCGCCTGAAGCACCACCGGAACCTGCTCCGTCTGCAAACACTTGGTTAGATAGAAGAATATCTCTTAACACAATTTGCAGAGGCTGCAAACTATAGTCTCGAATGTAAATTAAACCTGTGAAGAAATCATTCCAGTGACCAACTAAATAGTAAAGGCCAACAACCGAAATGACTGCTTTTGATAATGGCAAAACTACTTTTCCAAAAAATTGAAAATGTGAACAACCATCCATTTGGGCAGCTTCAAACAATTCCTTCGGTATGGAACTTTCAAAGAACGTTCGAACAATAATTAAGTTAAATACATTGACTGAGAATGGAATGATAAATACCCACATATTGTTTGTTAAGTTTAATTCTTTCATTAATAGATACGTAGGAATTAATCCACCATTAAAAAACATGGTGACAACGAAAACAAACATTAAGATCCGTCTTGCTTTAAATTCATGTCTTGATAATACATAGGCTGCTGGTAATGTTAACAATAAGTTAAGAACGGTACCCAAAACGGTGTAAATAATCGTATTTTTGTACCCCACCCAAATCCTTGTATCTTTAAAAATCTCTGTGTATCCAAATAGACTGAATCCTTTCGGATATAAAGTCACTTGACCAGTTGAAACTAGTGTTGAGTCACTAACCGATGCGATAACGACAAAGTATAGAGGATAGGCAACGATTAAAAAAACGAAGACAGAAAATACAAAAATCAAGATATCGAATATCATATCAGAAGTAGTTTTACCTTTTTTATTAAAAAGGTCCATGACCTTCCCTCCTAGTATGGCAGTGTGTCATCCAAACCATAAATAATGTTTGGCGTTGTCCAATTACCATAAACTAATATTTGAAGTTTTCTTTGCGATATAATTCATAGCAATTAAGAATATGAAATTGATCATTGTGTTAAATAAGCCAATGGCTGCTGAATAACTAAACTGGTTCGAGATAATACCTATTTTATATACATAAGTTGCAATAACCTCAGAAACTGGAAGATTCAACGGGTTTTGCATTAAGAATATTTTTTCGAAGCCAGTATTTAAGATATTCCCCATACTTAAGATAAATAGAATAATCATCGTTGGTACAATTGCTGGTAAATCTACATTTTTAATAATTTGCCATCTATTTGCTCCATCAATTTTGGCAGAATCATATAATTGCGGGTCTACACTCGCAAGTGCTGCTAGATAAATAATGCTATTCCATCCGGCATGCTGCCAAATATCAGAAAGAACATATACAGGTACGAATGTATTCTCCGAAGCTAATAAGTTTATATCTCCTAAACCTATGCTCTTCATAATATGTCCAACAATTCCTGTTTCAGGTGATAATAAGACATTTAACAACCCTACCATTACAACCATTGAGATAAAATGAGGCAGATATACTGTTGTCTGGATCATTTTCTTCCATTTTTTCCATACCACCTGATTAATTATTAAGGCTAAAATAATCGGCGCCGGGAATCCTAATATAATCGTGGCTAAACTTATAACCACCGTATTTTTCATTAAATCAGCAAACATATAATTGTTAATGAATTCTTTAAAGTAGTGTAATCCTACCCATTCTCCACCGGTAAACCCTTTAGTAAAATCATATTCCCGAAAGGCTAATTGAACCCCATACATAGGTATGTAATTAAAGATAATGATAACTAGAATCGCAGGTAAAATCATAATCCACAATTGATAATCTCGAATAAAAGTGTTTAATATAGTTGGTTTTTTCATTAATGGCACATTAGAAATATTCGTATTCACTTTTTTAGCTAGAGGGTTATTTAAAGCCACAAATATATACCTCCTTTTTTACGAAGATGCTATACCGCTAAGGACGGTATAGCATCTTCCAAATTAGTATTCTATTAATTTTTGCTCATGTATTCATCATAATACTTTTGCATAATCTTAATGTTTTCAGGTAAGCCGGTTTTCTCTGCATTTTTCACATAGGCATCCCAATCTTTCTCAATTCCGCCTTTTGTTATCCACTGCGAAAATTTCGGCATTGCCAAACTCATTAGGTTTGTATTATTTAAGGATAATTTTGAATTGTCCTCTTTGCTGTATTTAATAAACATACCAGGGTAAAGATCTTTTTTCTCATCCACAGCATCTAAAACAGCATTTAGCGGTTCAGTTTGCTGCCCAACTGATTGCATATCTGAACCAAGCTCAAGCTTTAAGTCATCAGCAATATACATTGGACCGTTATCAGCCCAAGTAGAAGTCCATTTCCATGTACCTGGATCCATTTTCTGATCTGTTGGTGGTAATATTTTGTAGCTACCGTCGCCATTTTCAGCTATATTGGTTCCTAATGAACCAAATAACACTTGCATACTCACTTCTGGATCATATAATTCATTGATGAATTTTAAGGCTGCCTCTTTATTTTTTGATTGGGAGGACAGTGTAATCATGTTAGCACCATAGTTTAAGGAGTTATAATCATATGCCCAAGATAATTTTTCAGTTGAGTCAGCTGATTTCTTTAACGGAGCCATTGGTGAATACTGTGGAGCTAACGTGATTCCAAATCTGTCTGTTAATTCCCAGCCGTAGGTATAACCAACTTTTGCCACATCTCCAGTACCACGTGCTACGGATTGGAATTTGGTGTAATCTTGAGTAAAAACTTCTTTGCTAATTAATCCTTCTTTATATGCCTTAGACAAGAATTCAATGAATTCTTTGTAACGGTCATCCGTAAAGAAGTTTTTTACTTTTCCATCTTCAACAAAATAGCCCTGGCCGCTGCCTTCTGCTAAAGTAATACCCATGCTTCCTAAAAGAACAGTCGGTTGGAAGAAACCAAATCCTCCTGTTCCAACTGGAGAAAAGTCCATTGGAATTTCATCATTTTTGTCGCCGTTACCATTAGCGTCTTCATCTTTAAACGCCTTCAAAACTACATATAATTCGTCCCAGTTTGTCGGAACTTCTAACCCAAGATTTTCTAACCATTGATGATTGATGAATTGTCTGGTTGCAGTTCCTGGCCAAAATCTTTGGTATTTAGGCAGCCCATAAATGTTTCCATCTAATTGTGTCGCAATACCTTCAGTTTCAGGTTTTGCATCAAACATCGCTTGTACATTTGGAAGTTTATCCATGTCATCGGATAAATCTTCAAATAACCCTTGGTACTGTACAAAATCAGCGTCTGTAATAGCATTAGGCCCAATAATTAAGTCAGGAACATCGCCGCTGGCAAGCATAGCACCCTTTTTTTGATCCCAGTCTGCTGATACCTCTTCCCACTTGATTTTAACCCCTGCTTCTTCTTCTACCTTTTTCAGCCATTCCATTTTCTTAAGATCTTGTGTTAATGGATGTTTTGTAATTAGGGCTGTTATTTGCCCCTTCCCATCTTTTGTAGTAGCAGCTTCTTCTTTGTCTACTTTTTCATTTGAACACGCTGCCAGAACTGTAGCAGATAAAGAAAGTGCAAGAAATCCATTTAAAACCTTTTTCATCTGATTTCCCCCATTATGAATTGATTTTTATTGAAATAGTTCATATGCAATACCTATGGCTTTGCATAAAACTACTACTTCCATTGTATCGACTTCATTGTAAGACCCTCTTTTCCAAAACCCGGAGGAATCATGTGCAGAGGTTTAATCTGGGTATAACAGCATACATTTTATTCCTACATTTAAAGCATTTGTACGTACACGAAAAAATATAAAGTAAGGTTATTGAATTGTGTACGCACACGAAAATACCAAAATACATGAATACACTTTGTGTACGCACACGAAATGCTTACTAAAACTCCAATTTTATTTGTACGTACACTATTAAGCTCATCTACTATAATCGTGTACGCACACATTTTTTTATATATTTTGTGTGCGTACACGAAATACAAAAAAAGCTAGAATTTTCTGTAGTACATAGAAAAGTACGGAATTATGGTACGTACAAGTTGTGACAAAAAAATACGTTTTAATATAATGGGAATTAAAGAATTTCTTGTGAAGCTAGGTTTCTACAAAAATAGGTTCTTGATGATTTTCTTAGGTGTGTTATGTAAAAAAGGGGAAAATTATAATGTAATCTTTCAGTAGTTCTCTAGAAGTTATTTTAATGATAGCGCTTTATATTTATACAGTCAACTACTTTTTGTAAAATTCAAAAATTAGAACCCCTTACATTGGTAGATTATTAAAAATATAAAGTCTCTGCATAATAGCAGAAGCCAAAATAAGATTTATGATATTATACTTTTGAACAATTTTAATCTCATAGTCAACCTGAGATTTATTTGGTAGGATGGATATTAATATTGTCATACGTACAAGTTAGAAACTTGGATTGAATCCCAATAAAACTGCTCAGGGAACAGTTACATCCCAATTCACCTGAAAACATAATTTTTTATAAATGGAACAAAATAATATATTGGAGGTGATAATGATGGATGAGAATACAAAGAGCTATCCGAATGCAAGTTTAGGCGGGAAAAAGTCTAATGAAAAAGGTGAAGGTGATTCTGGCCATATGCGTTATGGGCAAGAGAACAAGGGCGAGAGCAAGGGAAAAAATAAGTAAGGACATATATTTGAAAAAGCACGCCCAATGAGCGTGCTTTTTCTGTTTAACTATTGACGAAATGTCTGATTTTGAAAGCTCTGCATTGGCTGTGTTTGGAAGGCTGGATTTACAAACGTTTGATGTTGAAACCCAACTGAAGCTGTCTGTCCTGACAGTTCCCTTTCCAGCTGATTACATTGAGCAATAACTTCCTGACATCTCTGAATTGCTAATTCATGTCCCTGGAGGCTTTGTTGAATTGTTTGAACAGCCAAACGTTCTTTTTGTACCATCTGCTCAAGCACTTGTGCATTATGCTGCTCATTTTGAAGCATCTGTTGGTATTGCTGGTTTGCCATTTGTGTTTGTTGAATTAACTGTTGTGCTAGCTGACGGCATTGTTGGATATGAGTGATTGAATGTTGGCTTGTTTGCATTCGTAAATCCCCCCATTGTTAGGACTTTTTTTGAGACAAGTGGGCTTGAAATCAACCCTCTATTATAATCCGCGTTTTGCACCCATCTCATTCTCCTAGCTAAATTCCAAATAATGATAAGTGTAAACCCTAAATTGACTCATGACAGATAAGAAAGGAATCCACAGCGGATTCCTTTCTTATGTCTAGATTATTTGCCAATAAACATTTGTGTCCAGTGGTTACCAGACTTTTCGTAACCTACTCCAATATGAGTAAAGTTAGCGCTTAAAATGTTCTTTCTATGCCCTTCGCTGTTCATCCATGCATTTACGACTTCCTGAGGTGTACGTTGTCCTTGGGCGATATTTTCTCCAGCAGATTTATACGTCACGCCGAAGTCCCTCATCATGTCAAATGGTGAACCATATGTCGGACTTGTATGTGAAAAATAATTGTTTTGAGCCATGTCTACTGATTTCTTCTGTGCCACTCCACTTAGTTGAGTATCGTGTTTTAAAGCCGGCAGACCGTTTTTACTGCGTTGTGCATTGGTTAAATCAATAACTTGTTTAACATAGGCACTGACGTCACCAGTTGCTGGTGCCGGTGCTGCAGGTTTCGGTGCCGGAGCAGCTGGTGCTGGTGTCGGTGCTGCAGGCGCTGGCGCAGCTGGTGCTGGTGCTGGTGCTGTAGGCGCTACTGGCGCTGGTACTGCAGGACCTTGTTGTTGGTTTGGTACTTCTGTTGTTGGTCCCTGTTGTTGAGTTGGAGTCCTACCTTGTTGGCCTCCAAATTGGAACCATTGGACTGATCCGAACGGAATATACCTATACTGAGCGTGTTGAATTAATATCGCTTTTGTATGAGGGTAATTTTTACTATCCAAAGTTGTTCGATCAGCAGAGATATTCAATGCGTCGTTCATATTATTGTTATTTTTGTTGGTGTTATTATTGTTCCTTACATTGATGAAATCCCGGTCATTATTACGACTTAAAGGATTGTAATGTACATTATTGGTGTTGATGCCTCGATCAGTCGTACGGTTGTAACGATTGTTCGTACGATTACGATCATTATTTACATTGGTTATATAATCGTCGTTATTGTTTCGATTATTCGTATTCCGATCCCAATCTGGATCATTATTATCGTTATTGGTGTAATCCTCGGTAAGAGGACCATTATGGTCAATACCGTCATCTCTGTTATTCCCAACATTTAAATACGTATTGTCTCGATTAGCCCTGCTTGTACGCACTTCGTCTGCTGCGTCATTATTATTGTTATTACATGCAGCTAAACCGAATGTTAACACCCCTGTAAGTAATAAGCCTAAAGGCTTTTTTATCAAACTGATTACCCCCTTGCAAAATTATTTTTTTTGCCTTCTTATTTTTGATTATTTTTCAAAAAATATTGATGGAAATAATCGTGTATTTTTACATAAAAAAAACCGATTGGTAATTAAACCAAACGGTTTTTTTTGTGTTTTTGAGGGCAAATTATAAAAATCGGGTCCCAAATGATGAGAACCTGATGATTATTTACTGTCCTTGAATTAAAAGCTGTGATTTTTGGTTAATTTTTTCAAAGGCATTAGTCGCAGGTTTCATAATAAATAGTGCTAATAAGTTTCCGCTATACAATAAACAAATCGGCGGCACATAGGATAGTACAAAAAGTATACCAAAGCTGCCAATCAACATATAAAAGGTTGAAAGTGGATTCATAATCATCACAAAAAAAGAGCTTTTAATCACCTGACTTATCTTCATATCATAATGGACAAAAATGGGAATGATATAAAATAACATCGAAATAAAGATGAACGTAATGATAAAAAATGGAACATATAGGTTCGAAACAAAACCACTTGGTGAATTTATGATGAAGTGATAGTCAATGTATAAAATCAATCCAAGTGCTGTGATAATCACTCCAAGAATATTACTCTTTATAAATTCTCGCTTATACGAAGTCCAAAAAGTCTTAAAAATAGACATTTCATCATTTCCTAGCATCCATTTCCGAACGACAGCAAACATGGCTACCGTTGCAGGAAAAAATCCAAAGATGATTAAACCCAGAAGCGAAAAAGAAATCCATAGTAAATTTAAGAATGCTAGTCTTGAAATCCATTCAAACAATTTATTAAAACTGCCTAAGAAACCAGAAGTGTCCATTTTTAATCCTCCTTACACCTTTGTCCACTAAATTTTAAGATTATGTTTCTTTGCCACTTCTATTTAAGGTGAGAAGTGGCAAAGTTTAAATTTTGTTCTTTTCGTTACCATGTTAACCCTTTAAACCGCTCGTACTGATACCTTCTACAACATGACGTTGGAAAAGGAAGAAGATAATGAATACAGGAATTAAACTAACAACCGACATTGCAAACATGGCACCCCAGTTAGATACTGTTTCATTACTTAGGAACATATTTAAAGCCATTGAAACTGTATACTTAGTTGGGCTATTTAAGTATAAAACTGGTCCTAATAAGGATTCCCAAGTCCAATAGAATGAGAAAATCGCAACAGTAGCTAAAGATGGTTTAATTAATGGCATAATAATCTTCGAGAAAATCTTGAAAGTGCCACATCCATCGATTATTGCCGCTTCATCCAATTCTCTTGGAATCGTCCGAATAAATTGCACTAACATGAAGATAAAGAACGGATGTCCGAAATAAGCTGGTATCGCAAGGGGCTTGATGGAGTTAAGCCATCCAAGTTTTGAGAAAATAATATATTGCGGTACCATTACCACATCATGTGGAAGCATTAATGTAACCATCATGATTCCAAACCAAAATGCTTTTCCTTTAAACTCTAACCGTGCAAAACCGAAAGCAATTACTGCAGAGGAGATTACCTGTCCAATCAAGGTGATCACTACCAGGATTGCTGTATTTTTAATGAAATGTCCAAATGTATTTCCGCCAATACCTTTCCAACCTTCAATAAAGTTAGTCCATATAAAGGTGTCTGGAATAAGAGATTTAGCCGTAATAAAAATAGTATCACTAGGTTTAAAAGAACTCATCACGAGCCAAATAACAGGATAAAGCATTATAAGCGCAAAGCCGCCCACTAGTATGTGATAGATCCACCATCTTGGTGTTTTTAACTTCAATGCCATTGTTATTTGCCTCCTTCCGATTCATAATGAACCCAGTATTTGGATGTAGTAAAGATAATCACTGTTAAGAATCCGACGATAATAAGCATGATCCATGCCATTGCGGAAGCATATCCCATATTAAAGAACTCAAAACCTTGTAAGAATAGGTATAGTGAATATAATAGGGTTCCGTCTAATGGACCGCCAGTACCTTTTGAGATAATAAATGCTGGTACGAATGTCATAAATGCAGCAATCGTTTGCATTACAGTATTGAATAAAATAACAGGGCTTAGCATTGGAAGAGTGATTTTGAAGAATTGCTGTATTCCATTTGCTCCGTCAACACTCGCTGCTTCATAGTAACTTTTTGGAATACCTTTTAATCCCGCCAAGAAGATCAGCATCGAAGATCCAAATTGCCATACTGACAAGAAGATGAGCATCCATAATGCTGCAGTAGGGTTACCAAACCATCTGACTGCTGTTAGTCCAAAGAAATCAAGAAGGATATTAACAATCCCTACATCGCCAAAAACATTACGCCACATAATCGCTACGGCAACACTGCCCCCGATTAGAGAAGGTAAGTAAAACAATGTCCGGTATACGCCAACTGCTCTTGAAGCGGTATTTAACATCAAGGCAATTAATAATGCGAACGTAAGTCTTAAAGGAACTCCACCTAACACATAAATGAGTGTAACTTTTAGTGATTGCCAGTACCGGGGATCGGCTGTGAACATTTTCACGTAGTTATCAAAGCCCACCCATTTTGGTGCTGCAAATAGATTATAGTTTGTAAATGATAAATACAGAGAGGCTATTATAGGAATTAATGTAAAAGCAAGGAATCCAATTATAAACGGACTGATAAACGCATACCCTGTCAGGTTTTCCTTCAAAATACGTGATTTCTTGCTAATAGGGCGTATCGTTATATCTGCATTTACATTTTCCTTTATTACACGAGTACTCATTTTTTCAACTCCTTATGCTCTGGACTCTTCACCTAAGATGAAAGGACGATAGCTGATCGATACAGGTGATCAGCTATCGAAGTGGAAATTATTTTTTGTTTTGTGATAAAACACTTTCGGCTTGCTGTCTAAATTGTTTTGCAGCATCTTTCACACTTAAATTTCCATAAGCCATTTGTTCAGATAAACTGTCAAGAGTTTCAATTACTTGTCCGGCACCAACTGGGTCTGGACCATCAAATGCTGAGCTATTTCCTTCTGCCCAATCAACATAGTCGAATACTTGAACTTGTGCTGGTGAAAGCAACGGCTTTAATGCATCTTTTACTACTGAAGAGCCTGGAACACCACGATCACCAAGGTTTAATTTGTTTGCTTCAATATCATTGATCATGAAATCAATAAACTTTGCTGCTTCTTCTTTATTTTCTGAGTTATTTCCTACAGACCAGAACATAGCCGGTTTTAAATATAAACCTTTGTCGCTGTCAGGACCTGGCATTGGTGCAATCGCTAGTTCACGATTTGCAACTTGCTGTAGTCCTACGAACTGGTTAGACCATTGGTATACACCAATTCCGCTATTTGTAACTAGTGGGCTATCTTCTAGACCTTTAAGTTGTGCTAAATAATCAGGAGTTGGAACTGCTTTGTCTTTTACTAAACCTGCAGTCATGTTAAAGAATTCTTCGAACATCTTGTCATCTTTATATCCAAGAGTTGTACCATCTTTGCTATAAAGTGACTTGCCTTGTGTTCTTAAGTAGTAGTTAAAGAATACATCTGCTTTCATACCTGTATCGATAAATAGGCCGGCATCTTTTGCTTTCGTTGCAATTTCTTTATAGTCATCCCAAGTCCAATTTTCATCAATAGAATCTACACCAGCCTTTTTAAGCAACGCTGGATCATAATGGAAACCAACAACGTTTACACCTGTGTTAATTCCGTAAAGCTTATCGCCAACTTTTCCGCCATCCATGACATTGTCAGAAATATCTTTGGTGTTGATTTCTTTACCAACATATTTAGATAAGTCGGCAATTTGATCATTTTGAGCATATTGAGAGAAGTAAGATAAATCCATTTGGATAATATCAGGAAGCTCATTTGCCGCTGCTTGTGGAGCTAGCTTTTTCCAATAGTCATCCCAAGCTGCATATTCTGCTTCTATTTTTACATTTGGATATTTTTCTTGATACATTTCGATAATTTTAAGTGTGTAATCATGTCGTGGCTGAGATCCCCACCAAGCGATACGAAGAGTTACTGGTTCATCTTTTTTGTCTTCTTTAGGTTTTGTTTCTTCACTGCTCGTTGAACTGCTGCTGTTACATGCTGCTAATGTAAAAACTAAAACAAATGAAAACAATAGCACTAAAAGTTTCTTCATTCTTTATTTCCCCCTTCTATTTTTCACACTTTCATGTAAGTGTTTACATTCTTAATTATGCAATGAAATCAAAATTGTCTGAATCTAAATTTCCGCTTTGTTTGTTTAAAA
Source organism: Neobacillus canaveralius (assembly GCF_047237705.1). Lineage (NCBI taxonomy): Bacteria > Bacillati > Bacillota > Bacilli > Caryophanales > Bacillaceae > Neobacillus > Neobacillus canaveralius. Next base: position 4,394,930 of record NZ_JBDFLL010000001.1, read on the forward strand.
ATCAGACATTTAAAAAAGCTCCCTTGAAACAAGCAGCTGCGTACTTGTTCCAAGAGAGCTTTCTTTTAGTATTTAGGTTAGTTATTGTTTAAGAGAATTTTATTTGCTTCCGTTCTAAATCGTTGTGCTCCCTCAGTTGGTGTAATTTTTTTAAACAATATTTGTTCAGAAACATCTTGTAATAGTTTCACAACCTCATTACTGCCAAGAGGGTCTGCTTTATCAACTTTTTTGTTTGTATTTTTTACTTCATTTACGTAATCGAATACCTTTTTCTGAGTAGGAGATAAATCTATTTCTAATTTCTCCACAACTTTCGTGGAAATGGGAACTCCTCTTTCACCTTTAATGACTTTATTCGCTTCAATATCATTTATAAAGAAATTTATAAATTGAGCAGCCGCCTCTTTATGCTTTGAACTTTTTGACATTGAAAAAAGCATACTAGGTTTTACAGAAAGCCCCACTTCTTGTCCTGGCCCTGGAGGAGGAAGAAGCTCAAGCTGCCGGTTTGATGCTTGCAAAAAGCCGATATATTGGTTTGAATATACCCATTGCATCGCAGACTGTTGCTTTACTAACAACTCATCTTCGATTCCTTTTATCTGTTCAGTAACATCCGCTCTTGGGAAAGCACCTTCATCTAGAAGTCTTATTTGCATGTTGAAATAATCAATAAACAATTGATCATCATCATACCCTAATCCAGTTCCTGTTTTATTATATAAATTCATGCCTTTTGTACGTAAGTAATACGAGAAGAACACATCCGGTGACTTCATCCCGTTTGTACCATAAATACCTTTGTCTTTTTGGACTTGTAAGGCTATTTCCTCAAAATTGTTCCATGTCCAATTCGCATTTGGCTTACTATCTCCACCTGAAGAAAGTAAATTGGGGTCAACGATGATGGCTGGAGCATTTAATCCTAAAGGAAAACCATACAAGTTTTCATCAATTCTCCCACCTGATAGAATTCCCTCACTGATTGATTCTGTCTGAATTACCTCTTGATTAATATAGGGGGTTAAATCTTCAAGCAAGGAATTTTTAGTATATGTTTTAAGATAAAGCAAATCCATTTGGATAATGTCAGGAAGTTGATTACCCGCTGCCATTGGGGCTAATCGTTTCCAATAATCATCCCAATTTGAATATATTGGCTCGACTTTAATAGTTGGATATTTCTCCTCAAACAATTCTATTACTTCCAAGGTATAGTCATGCCGAGGTTTTTCTCCCCACCAGGCTATTTTTATGGTTATTTGCTCCGCACCTTTACTCCCTGCAGAATCTACTAAGTCGGAATCTCCACACCCACCAGCAAAAAATACCATTACTAGGGATAAAGTAGAAAACAATAGTTTTTTCATATTTTTTTCCCCTTTTACTCTTTTTACAGACCTTGTAAAGATTCTCTTTTGTATTCTGATGGAGTAAAACCTGTATGTTTTTTGAATACCTGACTAAAATATTGAGGGTTTTCACCATAACCAATTTTTTCGGCAATCTCGAATACCTTTACATCATTTTCCTTCTCAATCATTCCTATAGCTAATTCAATTCTTAATCTCGTAATATAATTTGAAAACTTTTCCCCTGTTTCTTTTTTAAATAGTTTCCCTAGATAATCGGCATTCATATATAACATCTCGTTTGCAACCCAATGCAAGGATAAATTTTCATTTTCAATATACTTGTCAATCGTCTCGATTACCTTCTTAATAATCGTTGAATGTTTATTATTATTTTGATTAAAAAATGTCAGGGTAATTTCTTGGGCAACGTTTTCAAAAAACGCTTTCAAATTTTTTATCGTGTCGATTTCTAAAAGTAAATTTAATTTGGTTAAATACATATTCATCTCTTTAGGTTCGCATAAACGAATCATCGCATTAAATAATTGGATCACATAGGACTTGGTGATATTTATATCAAGTCTTAGCTCTATTAACTGATTAAAAAATGTCTCTACTTCTGCATTAACATCACACCAGGATCCGGATTTCACCAATCGGCAGAAGGTTTGGTCATCATAATAGAACTCTAATTCCTCTGTTTGGTTTTGATAGGCAATGTCTTTTTTTGTAATGACACCGCCTTCTCCTAAATAAAATCGATAAGCTAGACAGTCCAGTGCTTCATTATATAGTTTATTTGCTGTACTTATTTTCCCTGAATCACTGATAGCAACCGTAGAATCTATTTGGTAATATTGAAAGAATGTTTTTTTAATTTTTTCGATTTGAGAGAGTAGTATAGAATAGCTGCAATAATCCTCCATTAGGAATAATATAGTTTCCCCAACCATACAACTAAGAATATAGGAATCAAAAATATGTTCAGCTATATTTTTGATGGCGAACATATGCTCAAATTCAAAATTCCCTTCTAGTTGAAATAATACCAGCCTAACGTTCGGTGTATGTAAATCTATATTAAACAGTTTTTGATAGTACTCTAGATCTTTATTTTCATAATGATTGGTTATAAATTCTTTCATCAGCTGTTCTTTGGCATAGGGCAGAACACTGTCTAGTGTTCCTTTCATATTTTGAATAAATTGTTCACGAATTTGCTTTTGGTGTAAATCCTCACAAATCTCTGTTATAGCATCCATAATTGAATTCTCATTACAGGGTTTTAACAGATAATGCTTCACCCCGTATTGCATCGCCTGTTTGGCGAAATCAAATTCACTGAAGCCGGATAATAAAATAAATCGAATCTCAGGAAATACACTATTAACCTTTGCAACTAGCTCGAGACCATTCATACCAGGCATTTTGATATCACTAATCACGATGTCAGGCTGTTGCTGTTCAATGATACTAAACGCCTCAATCCCATTTCTTGCGGTCCCAATTAAATTTGTCCCAATCGACTCCCAATTGATTACCTTTGACATCCCCTCCGTTATAATTCGTTCATCATCAACTAGCAATACCTTATACATGGTACTCCCCCTTATCGAAAGGTAAAACAATGATTACTTTCGTTCCTTTATTAGGCTCGCTTTCAATCTCTACTCCATATTTCTCCCCGTAGGCCAATTTAATTCTGTCATTAATATTCGACAAGCCTACCCCTTGTCCTCTGGTTTTTACTTCTCCTCTTTTTAACTTTTCTATAAAGGCTGGCTCCATTCCAGGCCCATCATCTTCGACAATCAGTTTAATACTTTCTTTTTCTACTATTGAATAAACACTAATTTTACAAGGATCAATCTTCGGCTCTAATGCATAGTGAATGGCATTTTCTACAAGAGGCTGTAACGTGAGCTTCGGAATATAAAACCCACCTATATCTGAATCTACCTCCATGCGAAAATCTAATCTTTCTTCAAATCTATATTTCTGAATTATCACATAATTACCCACAACATTAAGCTCTTCTTCAATCGTGATCAGTGGTTGTTTTAAGCTGATTGAATTACGCAGTAAAAAACCAAGTGCTTCTACCATTCTAGATATTTGTGTCTGCCCATTGCCTTTTGCTAACCAGTTAATGGATTCTAATGTATTGTATAAAAAATGAGGATTAATTTGAGCCTGCAGCGCCTTAAACTCTGTCTCTTTAATTGTCAGCTGTTTAGAGTAATTTTCATTAATGAGTTCATCAATTTGTTTGATCATTGTCTGAAAATTTTGCTGAAGTTTACCAACCTCATCATCCTGCATAATAGGCGTTTTAAGTGCATTCCTGCTTGCTTCCTTAAAATCTCCCACTTTTACATATTGCATGCCAGCTACAAGATTCTCCAAGGGACTCGTAATGTTCCTGGCAAATCGAATTCCAAATATCGTTACAACAACAAACATAAGTATAAATATAATAACCAAAAATGTTTTTACCTTATTTATATTCTCAAATATTTGATTAAAAGGAATCACGTTTAAGTAACCCCAATTAAAGTAGTTGGATTTAATGTGAACAGTGAAATAATTCTTTTTATCGATTTTTTTTATTTGATAACCTGAATCTACTTTTTCAGTATCTAAAGATATTGCTGCTTCTTTAAATAATGAATTTGTTTCTTTTGGAAAGATAATATTACTATCTCTAACAATTAAGAATTCACCATCCATTTTTCTTGAGCCTTCTAAAATATTTGCAACAAGTTTATCCATATTGATATAGATAACGATCGTACCAAGATTGTCAAAGCTTAAGTTGCGAAACTGTCTTATTTCTCGTGCTGTTGAAAATAAAAAATCATTCTTCTCCGGGTTTAACCAAACATTACTGCCATTAGCCTGTATGGCCATTTTGGTAATATCTGCTTTTTGCGAGGGAGTAAGTTTTACTGTCTTTGGTCCGACTACATATTCTTCTCCATTTACATCTACTAAATTAATAGATTGGATATATTCTTCCTTGTTTGCATAGCTTGTAAGCCTGTCCAACATGTTCGTACGCATACGGAATTTGTCATACTCGGTACTGTCTTCACTGATTGATGATAAGTACTGCTGGATTTGGGAATCTGTCAAAATATTATAGGACAGTTCCTCTAAGTTTTTCAATTCACTCTCGATACTATTAGAGGATGTACTTAAAACCTGTGAAGACTTACTATAAATCTGCTCATCGTAAATATGAAAAGCGTACTGTAATCCAAAAAAAGTAAAAGAAAACGATATAACCATTATCCAGGATACTAGTAGAAAAAGTTTATATTTAATTTGTAAACTATTGTAATTCATCTTTAATCTATCAAGTATCTTTTTCATTTAGGTTATTTCTCCATTTTTTATAGTAAGATACTGATCGCCTAGGTGTAAGCGCAGTCATTCGTGGGTAGTAAAAAAAGTTTTTTTTACTAAAACTTTTGTAAAATTAATTAGATTTTAACATTTACTTTATGTTTTTCATAGTGCTATTTGTTTATGATTAATCTAACTGCAAAAAGACCACCAACGAATTTGGTGGTCTAAAATCTATTTAAGTAACCTATTAATCTAAATAAAACACTTGCTTTAATTCGGTTGAAACTGGGCTGTTATCTGGGTTTGTTTCCATAATATCCTTCATATAAGCCCACCATTTTTGACAAATCTCTGTTTCGGCCATTTTATTCCACTTTTCTTCGCTCTCAACCTCAACATACGCAAAAAGGTTATTGGTATTTTCGTCTAAAAAAATAGAATAATGATGTGCGCCATGGTTCTTTAGTTCTGTTTCCATTTCCGGCCATAGCTCGTCATGACGTTTTTTATATTCCTCCTGATAGCCGGGAAACAATTTCATAATTGATGCTTTACGAATCATTTTTTACAACTCCTTAAATTTAATCATTTTAAATTCAAATCTGCCTAGTTCTAGTTTACCTGGTTCTATTACTTTATTGGTCTTTATATCTAAACCTGTTAGTGGGATGGTGACTGAGCCGCCATTCCCGTCCATGTTGATAATAAACCAGACGGTGTAGCCATCACCTTGTCTAGGAGCAACAATGGTACCCTTAGATACATCGGTTCTCATTGTCAAACTTGCTTCTTGTGAATAGTGGTCGACTAGTTTCTGCAGCAGTAGGTCTCCCGCGTCTCCCACTGGCAACGACCCCAGCATAACGATTTTTCCTGCTCCGAGCCTATGCTCAGTGATAAAGGCTTTTCCTTTAGAAAGACCCTCTTCGATAATTCCAACCTCACTACTGGAATCCGCTTCAAATACGGAGCTCCATAATCCTAATGGCGCAGAAATATCAAAAGCACGCCCAATCGTTCCTGTACCATCCATCGGGTAGGTATATAACACCTCAACACCAGCAAGGTTCTCTAGCTCCCCTAATGCTCTATCCGTATGAATCGTATGATTTTCAGTCCTGCCGCCCGTTAATGGTCCGGCAATCCAAATTCCGCCATTTTCCACAAACTGTTTCGCAGACGCAATATAATCTGAAGATAAATAGTGAATAAACGGTGTAAACAGTAGTTTATACCCGTCTAAGCTTGCTCCTTCTGGTATAACATCACGGTGAATTCCCATTTCTACTATCCGCTTATAAAAATCAGTAATTAATGTTCGGTGATTTAACTCCCGATGAGGTTCGGTTTTTAAAAATGCCTTTCCACGATCGGAATAGGTAATCGCCAATTCAGCTTGAGATGGTATAGTAGATGTGATCGTTTCTTCGATTTCCTTTCTCGTCTCTTCTACTTCTAACACATTCGCATAACCAACTGTAGGTTTTCCCCATGAACTTATCACCGAGCCATGAGGCTGTTCACAGCCGGCACGCTGCTGTCTCCATAACCAATAACAAAATGCTTCTGCACCTAATGCGTATGCAGCTGCCGCTTCTACTTTTAAATATCCATTTGGATGTGGATTTGCATAGCTTTCTAATGACGCTGCATAGGATGGACTTGTCTCCATTACCCAGTAATTTCTTCCTTTTTTGAAGTTTCTCCATAAATCATTGTTAATTAAATAATTTTCGATGTAATCAATGGTTGCATAGGTGTCAAATGAAGCAAAGTCTAAGTTTTTGTACAGTCGTTCATTGTCTACACTAAAGAAAACAGAACTGTTATGCGTAATAGGTGCTGTCGAATACTTTCTAATGATTTCTGCCTGTTCATCGGAAAAATCAGCGATTTTCTCCATTGAAAAAATTTGGTACATCGTACTTAACGATGAGTTGTGTAAAAACGGTGCCGGTCCCGCTGCGGTACCTGTTCAAAGCGATGATAATATTCACTCCAAATCTTCGTCCCCCAAGCATCATTTAAGTTTTCTACCGTTTCATAACGATTCTTCAACCACTGGTGCCATTGTTCTTTACAGGTATTACACATACATTCACTTACATGACACTTGAACTCATTATCTATCTGCCAGCCGATTACTCCTGGCAAACTGCCAACTGCTTTGGCTAGATGCTCAGTAATTAGCGCGGCTCTTTCTCTAAAATAGTTATTGTTCGTACAAGCATGCTGCCTAGAACCATGTCCCATTACCTTTCCATCACGATCGACATACATACGCTCTGGATGTCCATCAGTAAACCAGATTGGAGGGGTTGGCGTTGGTGTACACATGACAGTTTCAATCCCATTTTCATAAAGCTTTTCGATGGTGTTAACAAAAAAACTAAGATCAAACTTACCTTCTTCTGGCTCCATCGTGTGCCAAGCAAATTCTCCCATTCTAACCACATTAATGCCAGCCTGCTTCATTAGAAGAATATCTTCTTCCATCACCTTTTCATCCCAAAGCTCCGGATAATAGGCCGCTCCATGATATAATTTATTACCCATATTTATCACCTCGTTCGTTAGACTATCAATCTATCTTTTTATATAAGATACTATTGGGAGCTGAAGTTCTTTAATGCCTTCAATTACTAACTTCCCAACTTCATTTGCACCGTGTTCTGAGAAGTGAGTATTATCCTCAATACCGTCAGGGTAATTTGGATGTTCATTTGCCGCGAATTGCGTGAACAATTGCCTTGATCCCTCGACCCCCAAGGTTTGATAAAGCTTTTCTGTTTTTTCCCATAGATTGATAAGCTGGACATCTAGTTCTTCTGCCAGCTGTATCATCGATACTGGATAATCTCCAAGAGTATTGACTAATTTCCCCTGTTCATTAAAATTTCTCCGATGTACAGAAGTAACTAAGATTGGGGTAGCCCTTTTCTCCCGTGCCCCATTAACATATTTAGTCAAATATGACTGATAGGTTGTAAAGGCTTGCGTACCGAATGATTTTTGGTCGTTATGTCCAAATTGAATAAATAGGTAATCGTTGGGCTGAATGAACTCAAGAATGATATCTAAGTACCCGATTTCAATAAAGGTATTGGTACTTGCTCCACCCTTGGCAAAATTAAGAACTTTCACTTCCTCTTTGAAAAAAGATTGGAACAATTGTCCCCAGCCTGCCATCGGTGCCTCATTCCGGGGACAGCTCGCCACCGTTGAATCTCCTGCTAAAAAAATATGGATAGGTTTACTTTCATTACTTTTCACCTTTTTCCCTCCTTTTCGAAGAATTTTTCTGCAAGCCTTTTTGCTAATTCATCATCTGACAACGGATTTCGATGAGTATTCTCCAAATAAATGTATTTTTCTGTTTCCGGCATGAGGTATTCTTTGTACCAAAGGAAGAAATCAGGACAGTCTCCCTGCATCCTTAGAAACTTACGCAATGCTTCCAGCGAATAAATGGTACTGTCTATATTTGTTAACCAATCTCCCCGATAAAAATGTTCCCACTTCCCTTGTTCTGAATGTTTTAAAGCTTGTTTAGATTCCTTGTAATAATCGATTGATCTCGATGCATGGACAAAGGCAAGTGGATAATCGTTTTGGGTAAAAGAATTAAAGGCATTACAAAGGGAAATAAATCCTCTACATCCAGAGGCATGTAATTCCGCCTGCAGCAAAAGCTGATCAGCGAAACGCTGTCGGTCTTCTTCTGGCAGCTGTAAAGAAAGATCCCTGCACTGCTGTAGTAATTGTTCCCATCCAGTTAAACCATTCTGACATTTTTCCAAAAACCATTTCACTTGATCTGTGAAAGGAATATCACCGGTCGCCCAATATAATTTTTCCAGCGGAATACCTGTTTTCCCCTGCAGCCAATGGCCCAAAATCTTCCTTGCAGGGTGGTGATAAAATTCATCTCCAGCTTTGTCATCTGTATTTGGACCATAGGAAATCGTTTTTTCAAAATAGCTTCTATAGAGCTGGGCAATTTCTTTTGTATTCGTTTTATATAGACGCCCAGTAAATGCCAGTAAGTGTTCTTCTACATTGATTGAACCGTTATTCCATAATTGACTGACAATATCTAGCGGGTAAATATGCATCCGGATATTTCCGCTATTTAGCAGCAAGTATGATAATGCACCTGCATCAAATGCTTTTTCCAGTTCTTCTGTTATCAACTCCGGCTGGGATGGAAACATTGTTAAATGATTAGAAGCCTGGAGGTCATGAAAGGTAATATGATAATAAATTCCATGTTCCCCTCTATCATCAGCAGTTGGGAGAGAAGGAATCCGATAGTTTTCATTTCCTTGTCTTCTGGACACCATCTTGCCATATCCGTTATCCGCCCATATCTTTATTACATCGTCAGGTACCTTAATATGTCCTGCTTTATATAGTTCGGAAATTTCTCCATATAAAGCCATGGAACAGACAGGACTATCTACTGATTTTCTAATCATTTCATATTGTCTGTGGACAACCTTGGAAATCATGGCACCTCTTTTTTCCGGTGTATCAAATTGGGGATCATAATGCCAAAATGGCGCATCTCCCTGCCCGCGAAACGAAAGGACCCACACTATTTTCTGATTCTTTTGTTTCTCTATCGCTTCTTCCCATAAGGACTCAAATAAGTCCGGATGTTCCTTGTAGCTTGGTGTTTTACCAGGAAAAGCCCTTAAAAACATTTCGGCACCTAATGGTTCAGCATGATGATGGGTCACCCATAATCCCATCTCAGCTGCTAAATCTGCATGGACCCCGTACTTCGGAAGATCGGTGCCAGGAATGACCATGTTTCCGCCGCATCTTAATAACGCTTCGAATACTGGTAACCATATTTCTTTCGTTGGCGGGTATTCTTCCTTCCACCCAATCAGACAAACCTCATCATTAACAAACCAGCCACGGTACTTTACGGCCTTTTCTAGTGAATCGAAATCATTTGTTGGTATATGTATGTTTGTCTTTTGATTAACAGGTATGTCACCCCAAAACCAAAAGGGGTCTACCTCTAAATATTGGCGGCTGTATTCTAGCAATCCGTAAATGATTCCTAAATCATCAAAACCGATAATATGGAAAGACCATTTTCCGTTATTTTCTGTAAAACGATAGCTATACGCTTCTGGTCTTGCTGGACATTCTTTGTCCGATGCTGCATATCTAATAACCAAATCAGCTTTTTCTGAAAAAGATGATACAAGTACTGGCGGTTTTCCGAATACCTTGGTATGATCTCTCGCAATCATATCCACTGCATACTTGACCGGAGTTGATATATTTTCTGGTATGGAAATAATGGAATTACCATCAATAACGACATAGGAAGACTTCATTCTCCCCCTCCTTTACCTTAGTAAAAATAACCTGTGGAAGTTTGCCGCATTCCACAGGTTATTTTATTTACAAGTTCTTATTTTCTCTTTTTAAAAGCAGTGATAAGAAGGCTAAGACAAGCCCTTGTCCCCATCCTTGTACTCGTTTATAAGGAACTTCTCTGTAACCGTCGACGTCAAACATGACCGCTGTTCCTGCTGATGCTCCTGTAACCGAACCGTCTTCTCTTATTTGAGAAAGGATTCCTTCTACAGATCTTTGGATATATTTGTTATATAATTTCCCTCTCGTTAACAGTGCAGCGGCAATCCCAGCTGAACCTGAGGTTTCAAGATAAGAATCAGGGTCGTCTAGGATTGTATGCCATAGTCCTGTCTCTGATTGTAAACGTACTAATGCACTTAATTGATCACGTAAGGAACCTTGAATAATCATAAAGGAAGGGTGCTGAACCTCAATAAGTTCAAGTGCCCGTGCCATGGTATACGCAGCCCAGCTGTTTCCTCTTGCCCAAAAAATTGACGACATATGATTTTGTGCAATATTATCCCAGCCGTGATAATAAAGATTGGTGATATCATCCTGAAGAAAATTTTCATGACCATGATATTGTTTTAATCCAAAGTTAAAATAATCCTCGCGATTTAGGAGATGACCAATTCTTAACAGAAAATATCCTGCCATAAACATCGTATCGACCCATGCCTGTTCGGGGAATTGATATTTATCTCCGTTTACCGTATGCTGCAGGACACCATCAGCAAAGCGCTCGGCGTCATGAAGCAGATAATCTGCCATTTTTACAGCAGTGTCTATATACTTTTCTTCATTTGTCGCTTTGTATAGTGTTAAAAGTACGTGCCCGATGGAAGAAGCATTTACCGTTAACCTAGGGAGCCCATCTTCTAATTCTGAATCGACCCAAGCCTTAATGGCTTGTAGATATTTCTCTTCACCGGTCGCTTCATAGGCTTCAGCTACACCAAAAAATGCGACTCCACCTGGCCAATCCCAGCTGAAATCCATGTTAAAGGTTCTTTCAACAACACGATCAATTGCCTGTGAAATCTTGGTTTCCTCAAGTACTAATTGCGGCATGTTTATCCTCCTTAATAGGAACCAAAAGACTAGTTTGATTCCCTCTATCTTGATTTTCCTGCTTCAACGGGAGCCAAAACACTTCTTTGATTCCCTCTATCTCGATTTTCCTGCTTCAACGGGAACCAAAACACTTTTTTGATTCCCTCTATCTCGATTTTCCTGCTTCAACGGGAAACAAAAGCTCTATAACACAGCCTTTGAAAAATCTAGATTACTTTTCAATAAATCTTTAATCTTCATCGGCTTATTTTCTTTCACGGAACGCCATACACCCTCACCGACTGCAATGGAGTATGCTCCTGCTTCTGCGCCCGCTAAAATGGAGTACGAGCGAGTCTGATCTACACCCATAAAGAGATCCTCTAACAATACAGGGTCTCCACCGCCGTGTCCCCCTCCCGTTTGGAGAACTTCAATGGTCTCTTTTGCCCCGCCAAATAACGGAAAGAGCTCAATTGTTTGTTCTGGAACAGAAAAAGGAATTCGGCTTGGTTCGTGAAATTCAGTTGTTTCAATTCTTCCTTTCGTTCCGTTAATGGCTAAACGATAACCTTCATACGGAAGCGAGAAATTTACGGAATAACTTAAAAAAGCACCTTTATCATACTTAACAGTAGCTACATACGTATCTTCGATTTCAATTTCATGATCAAAAATACAGGAGTCGGGACGATAATGGGTATAGTTTTGAGCCGACTTTTCTATGCTGTCAGCTTTTATATGGTCATCTTTTACAGCTAAATTATTTCGGCGGTTTGACCACCGCATATAGTATTCACACGAAAGTTTCTCATCGCATGTACTGCAATAGCGGTTGTCGGTTGGACTTGGATTAAATTCTCCGTCTTTACCGAAGTAATTTAAGGCTCCATAGGCAAATACTTCTTCAGGATTTTGATCAAGCCACCAATTGACTAGGTCAAAATGGTGTGTTGATTTATGAATCGATAAGCCGCCTGAAAAATTCCGATTACGATTCCATCTCTTAAAGTAACTGGCTCCATGATAGGTATCAATATACCAATTTAGATCAACAGAAGTGACTCTACCAATCTTTCCTTCTAGAATCAGTTCTTTTATTTTTCGATGGAACGGATTATAGCGGTAGTTAAAAGCAACGATTACTTTTCCCCTGCTATTCTTTTCTGCTTCTACAACTCTTCTTGCATCCTCTGCTTTTGTCACCATTGGTTTTTCGGTGATAACAGTCAAGTCGTTCTCTAAGCCTTGTAAAATATAGTTAATATGTGTATCATCCCTGCTAGTTACAATCACTGTGTCAGGAGTTGTCTCTTCTATCATTTGTTGGAATTGATCGGGTTGATAAGAGGGAACCGTTTTTAATTCTGCGAAAGTATCCTTACACATTTCAATTCTTCTTGGGTCACTGTCTAGTACTCCGACAATTTGGTTATTAGAGCCAAATTGATTAAGAATAGAATTAATAAACATTCCTAATGCTCGATTACTTAATCCACAAACGACAATTTTATTCATGGTCTCACTCCTATCCTTCAATCTAATTTAAAGATTAAGCCTGTTGATACTTATCCTTTAACAAAGCAACACTTTCACTAATAAATGGTTCCTTCGTTTCTTCAAGTAAGATATTCATATATGGTTTTTTCTTTTTTAACACGTTCAATATATAATCGAAATTTAAAAGTCCTTTTCCGACTGCTGTAGGTACGAGCTGGTTATCTTCTAAAACAAAATCTTTTGCATGCAGGATTACAACTCTGTCCCCGAATAACTCCATTGCTTCTTGGAAGATTTCTTCTTGATTTTGGTACGTATCAATCGTTAATAGATTTACAGGGTCGAGAATCACTTGTAGATTATTAGAATCAATTGAATCTAATAGTCTCTTCATTACTTTCGGCGAATAAACAGGATGGTTTACTCCTGCCTCCACCCCAACAATAACGCCAAACTTTTCAGCTTCCTTAACGAGTTCACGCACACTTTCAACCACTTCTAAAAAAGGTTCTTCTTTAAAGTTCTCTTCGGTATAGAAAATCTCCGCATTTACATTACCTGTTTCTGTGGCAACGATACTGCAGCCAAAATCTCTGGCAAAGCGGATATGCTCTTTAAAACGCTCAATCCCTTTTTTTCTCTCAACCAAATCAGGATGGATCATATTAAAGTAGCAGCCTAATACAGCAATTTGTACATTGTGTTTTGAGAATGCACTTGCAACATAACGCGCTAAGCCTGGGCTCAAACTTCCTAGTTCCGTATTCACACCCTCTAAGGATTTACTTAGAGCCAATTGAACAGATGTTATTCCTTTGCCAGCAATTTCTTGTACTAACTCTTCTAATGGCAGGTTTTCAATATCATGTGCCCTTATTCCGATGTTTACCATTTTCATCCCACCTATGATTATTTAAATTCTGTGATGCAAGTATTCTACTAATGATAGAATCGCCATTGATTGTCCGTAAGGCATGGCTGTAACAGGAATTTGGTTGTAAAACTCTTGCGTTTCTCCCATCGCCGTTCCAGCTGAAACATGCTGCAATTCACCAGACCCATCAATGTTTTCAATCACAGCCTTGATTGCTTTTAATCCCATATCATTGTATTTCTTTCCAACATAGCGTTTCCGGACAGATCTTAATGTCCCAAACGCAAAACCAGCTGTGCAGGATGCCTCAACATATGAAGTTGGATCGAGCAGCAGGGTATGCCATAAACCGTTTTCATTTTGACAGGTTTCAAGTGCTTCTAATTGTCTTTCTAGTGTATCGATTAAAATCTGGCGGACTGGATCTTTTTCATTTAATTCTACTAAATCGAGGAATTCAGGAATTGCAATGGTTACCCATGAATTTCCACGCCCCCATAGTGCTTCAGCAAAATTATGATTTCCTTCAAACGTCCAACCATGGAACCATAATCCTGTTTTCTTATCAAATAGATACTTGATATGTATTAAGAATTGTTTTTTTGCCTCTTCAATGTACTCCGGCTTATTTAGCAATAAACCAATTTTCGTTAATGGCAAAACACTCATCATTAAAGTGTCATCCCATAGTTGCTGGGGATTTTCATTCCCAAACACAACATGCTGAATTCCGCCATCTTTGGTTCTTGGCATATCGTGGTACAGCCAGTCACCCCATGTTTCTAAATATGGAAGATATGTTGGATTACCAGTTTCTTCATACAAATATGCAAGCGTTAACATTTGTACCATCGTGTTAACATTTTTTTCAACAGGAGGTTCTTTAAATTGGTCATCAAACCACTTTACAATAATGTTTAATACTTCTTCTTTTTTCGTTAATTTATAATATTTCATCATTCCATAAAGGCCTACACCTGCTGTCCATTCCCAATAGTTGAAACTCTTATTATCTATCTTTCTTCCATCAGCCAGGGGAATCGCATATTTCCCATCTGGATCATTTAGGTTTATCAAGTTATCAATTAGGAGCTCAATTTTCTGTTCAATTTCTTGTCTATGCATCTATAATTTCCTCCTCTAATGTAATGAAAATGGATAAGCGTAATTTTTATAAAGATTCCTAGTATATACTGTTTCATTATATTTCAACTAATTTTCATATTTAATTTAAAATTCAGTTTTAATTTAATAAAAAACAGTGATTTGCAAAAACCTAAGGAATATTATTAAAACCGGCATTTTTTTGTTTCATCATCCAAATAGCAGAGAAATAGGACATTTAAGCTGTGTAATTTGGCATAATCAGCCATTTCAGATATGAGATAGCACTGTTTTTTTATTAAAGAGAACTGATAATTAAATTTATTGTTTGGAATATTTAAAATAAAATTTGTGTAAGCGTGTTCATTCTTTTAAAATGACCAAGCAAAATACGAAGGAGGATATCAGATTTGAAGAAAAAATATACTAAGAAATTCCTTTCTACTGCAATCGCTTTGCCCTTGCTCTTAACAGGTGTTTCGGGTGTATCTGCTGGTGAATTTCATAAAAACAATGTTACTAGTAATCTCCCAGGAATCCAATTAGAGTATCTTGACAGAGGTTTATTTGCCGCTCCAACATCTCAGGGTGTATTCCTAAGCTGGAGATTATTAGCAAATGAAGTGACAGGTTACTCTGAAACTGGATTAACTGGCGTAAACTTCAATGTCTATCGTGATGGAGAAAAAATTGCAACTGTTGAAGACAGCACCAACTTTGTCGATCAAGATGGAAACTCTGATTCTAGCTATTATATTCGCTCTGTCTTAAATGGGAAGGAGCTTGATCAAAGTTCTTCCATTTCACCTTGGAAGCAATCATATGTTGATTTAAAGCTGCAAAAACCAGCAGATGGAGTAACTCCTGCGGGTGAGAGCTATACCTATTCGGCAAATGATATGAGTGTTGGAGATGTTGATGGAGACGGGCAATATGAGTATTTTGTAAAGTGGGATCCTTCCAACTCCAAGGACGTTTCACAAAAAGGCTACACAGGAAACACGTATATTGACTGCTACAAATTTGATGGAACTTTATTATATCGAATTGACCTAGGTGTTAATATCCGCTCAGGAGCTCACTATACCCAATTCTTAGTTTATGATTTTGATGGTGATGGAAAATCGGAAATTATGTTCAAAACCGCTCCTGGTACAAAGGTGGTTAAATTTGATAAAGCTGGAAATATCACCTCTGAAAAATATATTACTATGTCCCAAAAAGACATCGACGCTGGATATAGTAATGAAGATGATTACCGAATGAGCCGGGAAGATTATTATAATCATGTTGTGAAAATGTTTATGGGTTGGAATGAGCATGACGAAGTAGTCAAAGGAAACTGGCCAAGTACCCTTGAGGAAGCATTTGGGATCGAAAAACAATATTCCTATCCTTTATCTAAAGAAGATGCTGTAAGCTTAGCCGATTACTTTATGGATGTTTACGCGCCTAAAAGAAGTGGAAACAACAAATTAAGAGAGTTTGAGGGCTTTATTTTAGAAGGGCCAGAATATTTGACTGTTTTTAATGGTGAAACAGGCGAAGAAATGGATACCATTGATTACAAACCAGGACGGCATGACGATGGTCTTATGTGGGGTGACTATGCAATGGCTAGAATTGAGCCAGGCAACCGTGTTGACCGTTTCCTTGCAAATGTCGCCTACCTTGATGGTGATAAACCATACGCCGTCTTTGCACGCGGCTATTATACAAGATCCAATCTCGTTACATATAGCTGGGATGGGAAAGAATTAAAAGAAAATTGGGCGGTTGACAGCGGCTGGACGCCAATGACCAATCCATTTAATGATGGTCCTCATGGCAAAGACGGAACTGATCCGGAATATGGCACTCTTACCACACAAGGTGCACACTCCCTGAGTGCTGCAGATGTTGATGACGACGGCAAACAAGAAATCATCTACGGCAGTGCGACCCTTGATGATGACGGCTCACTATTATACAGTTCAATGGATACAATGCCTGAACAAAGCGCTGCTCCTGGAACCACAGCTAGACTTGGGCATGGTGATGCCATGCATGTAACGGATATCGATCCAAACAGGCCAGGAATGGAAATCTTTATGGTCCATGAAGGTGCTTCATGGGCTCCGTATGGCTATTCCTTACGGGATGCCAAAACAGGTGAAATTATTTATGGAGGCTATACAGGTAAAGATACAGGACGTGGAATGGTTGGAGATGTTGATCCATCACATCCAGGATTAGAAACATGGGCAGTTGGGCTGTGGAGCGCAAATGGTGAAAAGATTTCTGGATCAGCCCCTGGTACAAATATGAATATTAAATGGTCTGCAGATATGACCACACAAATTGTGAATGGTGCGGGAAATGTTACGACAACTATTGATGATTGGCAGAAAGGCAGAGTTCTTACGGCTACAGATACTAGAACGAATAATGGTACAAAGGGCAACCCAAGCTTAGTTGCAGATATTTTTGGAGACTGGAGAGAAGAACTTTTAGTAAGAACTGCGGATAGTTCAGCCATTCGTATTTACACAAGTACTGAGGTTACAAACCACAAATTGTATACGTTAATGCACGACGCTCAATATCGTGCCGAAGTAGCAAGACAAAGTACAACTTATAATCAGCCATCTTATACAAGCTTCTACTTTGGCTCGGATACGAATTGGGCAAATGTCCCTGTTCCAAGCTTTTCAACACCTGGTGTGTTGTCAGTATTAGAAGGAGCAATGTCTGAATATCAAGCAAATGGAGAATTGACAGGACCGTTAGTTTCAAAATTAGAAAATTCACTCAGACAAGCAGAACATCATTTGGAAAAAGGTTCTGTGAATCAGGCATTGATATTTATTGAAAAATACAAATCTGAACTTAACCATAGTAGAAACTCTGCTAACATTTCTGAAAACGCTAGATTAAATCTATCACATAAGGCTGAATTATTAATTGGTATGTGGGAAAGAATGAATAATCTAAATAGGTAAAATATCCTTCAGCCCGAAAGAATTCTATTTCTTTTGGGCCTTTTTTATAAAATTGGAAGCGAGTATCGTTACCTTTTTCTTTTAAAATATCGCAGCATGGTCACGATATTTCAAGTATCGTTACCCTATCCTCTTAAAACTTCACCGTGAGGGTACGATTCTGCGAGTATCGTTACCCCTTTCCCTTAAAAACCCACCACGTGGGCAGGATTCTTTTTCTATTATATTTTCACAACCCTCATGTCCTTAGAAATTACTAGCTTAGGCATAAGAGTTCGCTTTTCGGTTAAAATGATGAAGAAACTTTATACGGAGGAACCAACATGAATGATAATCTAACGGAAAAAGAGTTACATAAAATTATTGAAAGAAGAAGCACCGGAAAAACAAGCTTCGGTGAATTTTTGGAGGAATTATCTCAAATCGGGGTGATTCGATACGATATCAATGTTGCTACAGGCCAAGCCACTTACAAGGGGGAGCACTCAGAGGTAAAAACCGATCCTCAAGTTCAATTCGTCATTTCATATGATTTTAATAGAAACCAGGCATTACAAGCAATCGCCAGCATTGCACTTCCCTTTTTAGACTTTCTAAGAGAGCTCGCTGCCGCAGGTGTTACAACCTATAACGTAGATATTATTGAAAAGAAGGCTACTTATGTTGGTATCGATGGTGACCAAATAGAAGAACCGCTGCTACTATCATAATTCCTCGCGGAGAGTACATTAAAAGCGTTAATCATTTTAGATTAACGCCCCTTATTCAAATTAAATATGTTCTTTTATTTTTTCGAGAACGGTTCTGTAAAAATTATCTTGATGAGGTACGAATTTTTCTTCTTGCTTTCTATACTTCTTTTCTTAAGCTAGTCTTTTTACTTCAATTTATTCAATAAGCTTCCTAGGCTATCAATCTCACAAATAATCTCATCACCTGGTTTTAACCAATTTTTTTCTTCCATTCCCATGATAACTCCCTCTGGTGTACCCGTATAAATAACGTCACCTGGCTGCAGGGTCATAATTTGGGACAAATCACTTATTAGCTTAGCAGTAGAGAAAATCATATCCTCAGTGTTTGAATTTTGGCGCAATTCCCCATTCACCCAGCACTTTAAGTTCAAGTTTTGTGGATTAGGTACCTCATCTGCCGTTACGATATAAGGTCCAAGTGGAGCAAATCCGTCAATCGCTTTTCCATAGAGCCATTGATGACTGCGGAATTGAAGCTCACGGACAGAAAGATCATTTCCAACTGCATATCCAAAAACATAATCTAAAGCTCTTTCGACTGAAACATTTTTTGCTGATTTTCCAATTACTGCTACTAATTCGACTTCGTAATCTACTTGTTCAGCCATTTTTGGTACCGATATTTCCTCACCGTGACCAGAAAGACTGTTGGCGTATTTAGCAAAATAAATAGGTTCTTCAGGGATTGCAAGACCAGACTCTATTGCATGTTTACGGTAATTAGCACCAACACATAACACCTTTCCGGCATTAGGTATTGCTGGAGCATATTGAATAGAATCTTCATTTAATCTCTGACCGGAATTTGCAATTATTTTCGTTAACGCTTGTAATGCTTCATCCCCGCCTTGAATAACCTCTAAAGCGGTTTTTGGTGCGGTAATTCCTGTTTTCTCCGAAGCAGCTTGGACATCAATAATTCCATCTTCTGTTTTAATACCTAGTTTTACACTTTTATTTTCATAGTAAGAAAGTACCTTCATGCCACTCACCATCCCATTAACTTTATATATTATTTATATGTTTATGCTAAACCTGCATTTGTAATCTTGATACAGACGGTCGATTATTATCCCAATTAACCTGAACAGGAAGTTCGAAAAATTGGGTAAGCTGTTCATTTGAAATCATTTCACTTGTCTTGCCGGCAGCAAACACCTGTCCCTTTTTTAGTAATAAGGTTTTATTGAAAACAGGTACTATTTCTTCCACATGATGAGTCACATAAATAATCGTTGGAGCCAACGGTTCTTTAGCAATTTTTTCAATGGATTCTAATAACAACTCTCGTGCGATAAAATCCAACCCGTTCGTTGGCTCATCTAAAATTAATAACTTAGGATCTGCCATCAACGCACGAGCAATCAGGACACGTTGTTTTTCCCCTTGGGAAAGGGTCCCATACCTTCGGTTTGCATAGCTGATTGTTCCCAACTGTTCCATTATATTTGCTGCTTTTATCCTCATTTCTTCTGTTGGAGTTTCATAAAGACCGATTGATGCAAATGCACCACTTAACACAACTTCAAAAGGAGTATCACTTGGATAAAATTTTTCTTGCAGGGAATTAGAAACAAAACCGATCTGCTTTCGTAATTTTTCTCCAAGGTAGGTCTTTCCAAATTCCATTCCAAGTACGGTAACTTTTCCTTTTGTCGGGAAATAGTAAGCATTTAACAAATTTAATATCGCCGTTTTCCCAGAGCCATTTAAGCCAAATAGTACCCAATGGTCCCCTTTATCAATTTGCCAATTAACATTTTCTACAATCGCTTTGCCTTCTCGATATAAGTGAACATCTTCAAGCTTTACCACCATATTCCTTTATCCCACCTTTAAAAAAGAAAATCCCCAACATGTTCCAATTGAGGATGTCTTTATTATTTCATGGTGAAAATGCTTAAACAAGTACCTTTTTTAGTTTTTCTGTTAGTCCTTGAATAACATTTTTGTAGTCAGCAACGACACCAATATTGGCTCGTTTAAAGATAGGAGCTTCGGGATCTGGATTAATCGCGACTACTGTCTTGGCGTTTGTGATTCCAGCAAGATGCTGACTGGCACCAGATATTCCAACTGCAATATAAAGATCCGGTGCAACGACGGCACCTGTCTGACCTACCTGGAGGTTTGAAGGGACCCACCCGGCATCACATGCCGCTCGCGAAGCACCGATTGTACCTCCGAGTAAATTTGCAAGAACCTGTAATTCAGTAAAGCCTTCTGGTCCACCTAGTCCACGGCCGCCCGAAATGATGATTCGGGCATCCTCCAGACGAATATCCGATAATGCAGCTTGAATTTTCACAACCAGCTTTGTAACGATCATCTCTTCTGAAAGTGCATAATCGACTTCAATAATCTCACCTTTATTTGTCTCATCCGGCACATTCACATCCTGGCTCTTTTGACGAATACCAACTACAACCTTCTGACGAGTAGTGGAGTATTCCCCGAACGCCTTATCTCCGTAAATGGGACGAATCCAGCTTAATTTGTCACTATTTGCAGTGTAATCAACTACTTCCGTAATTGCAGAACCACCAATACGTGTTGCTAGTCTTCCCACTAAATCCTTACCAATCTTGTCGAAGGAGAGGATAAGGATATCGGCTCCAGACTGTTGAAAAATAGTATGGATACTATTAACAAACAGTTCAACATCATATTCAGCTAATAGTGGATTAGAAATGGTGTATGCGATACTCGCCCCACTGGCAATTGCTTCCTTTGCGCCAGCCTCAGCGAAAGGTCCAAGAGTAACAGAGCAAACTTCACCTCCTGTGGAACTAGCCAAGCGGTTTCCAAAGGCAAGAGCTTCCTTGGCACCTGAACTCAAGCTATCCCCCTGTTGATTTGCAAAGACAAGAATTCTAGACATAGTTGAAATCCCCCTATAAAATCTTGAGAGCCAAGAGCCTGTCAGCTAATTCGCCAGCAAGTTCTGCACCATCCTCACCAGGCAGGACCTCACAAGCAACCTCCCGATTCAGGACGTATGCCCGCTCTAGCTTAACACCTGGTTGACAGCGCTCAGTATCAAGATTAAGATCTTCTGATTCTAAAAGCGTAATAGGTTTACTTCTCGCAAGTCTAATATCCTTGACCTTTGGAAGTCTTGGTACGTTTGTTTCAGAGCTGATGATGGTAAATACAGCCGGAGTTGGAACACTAACAACAGCATATCCACCTCCCACTTCAACAGTAGCCTTTGCACGATTTTCTTCCACTTCAAGGTCTGAAACAAGTGTCACGCAAGGAATACCTAGTTCTTCAGCCATAACCGGTCCAACGAGACCTTCCTCAATATCACTAGCTTGGTAACCAGTAAGCACAAGTTTTGCACCACCTAATGATTTAATGGTTTGTGCTAGAATATGGCCAACAGCCTGACCGTCTAGATTCTCCCATTCTTCATCCCACACCCTTACTGCTGCGTTGGCTGTAAAGGCAAGTGCTCTGCGCAGTACTTCCTCCGATTCCTCATCTCCTAAACAAAGTGCGGTAACAGTCGCTCCTGGAACCTTGTCACGAAGCTGAACAGCTAGTTCAAGTGCATTTTCGGCAAACGAGTCGAGTACCAAATCTGTGTCACTATTTTCAGGACGATTTGTGTCAGGGTCTATTTTAAAATATTTCGGTGTAATTTCCGGATCTAAAACCTGTTTAAGGCAGACAACGATGTGCATATTTAGTTCACCTCACGATTGTTAACTTTGTATAATTCTTTTGATTCCCTTTAGCGGGCTTTTTCTTTTGTTAAGGGCCTCAAAGACCTCGTTTGATTCCCTTCAGCAAGCTTTTTCCCGTCCGAAGGGCACCAAAGACCTCTTTTGATTCCCTTCAGCAAGCTTTTCCCGTCGGTAGGGCACCAAAGACCTCTTTTGATTCCTTCAGCAAGCTTTTCCCGTCCGAAGGGCACCAAAGACCTCCTTATGAATCCCTTCAGCAAGTATTTTTCCGTCGGTAGGGCACCATTAGCTCTTAACTCCTGCTCCCTTAACCGATAAACCATCGTCGTCTTTAGGATTGGGAGATGGAATTAGTCCGTACATTTCTCTCAGTCTTTCCACCGCCTCAGCAGGAGGCTTAGCGTTATAAAAGCCGCGTCGGGTCATATAAACACTAGAATTTTTGCGCAAATCTACAAGTGACTCGCACATCTTGATTCCTGCTGCAAAGGAGTCAACCACCGGTACATCACCAATTCTAGATATTCCATGGGTGGCTAAAAAGACATTCATCGGACCCTCTCCAGGGATAATGACATCGGCTCCATCTGCAATAGCTGACTGGGCTGCTTTTTTGAAGGATTCAATAATCGGTTCGGGGTCATTGAAGCCAGCCATAATATCGTCAAAGCCCACATCTGTCTGAACGATTGGTCCAAGCTTACCTCCTAAACCGTACTTATCAGCATTTTGTCGGAGCTGGTCCGCTAATGGAGCCAAGAAATTTACCACTCCAATTCGGTCACCGAGCATGGAGGCCATGTGGAAGGAAGCTTGGCCATACCCCACTATAGGAATATCTACCAGTGTACGTGCCTCCAAAAGCCCAACATCCGGAATGGTCGCGATGAACATGGCATCGTATCCAGCTTTTTCCGCTGTTAGCGCAGCCCGTACGAACTGTTCCCGATGGAGGTTTTGCAGGTAGGAATGGGTAATAAAGATCCCTGGGTAATGGGAAGGATATGTTTCTTCCGACATACCATGTAAAACAATCTCCACATCCGGGCGGGCAATTCTGCTGACGTGTTTGATGATTGCATCGCGATAATGCGGTACCCGTTCAATAGTGGTAAGGCTTTGATGCCAGATTTTCATATTAAAGACCTCCTTTTCGATAGATTTGTATATAAATAAATTTGAGTTCTGATTTAATATCAGCGTTCCGTCCAAACATAAGAAATCAAACCACTGCGTTCTCTGCCAACGCTTCCCAAACTGCTAATCTTCCAAAAACTGCGGCCTTCCCTAACGAACTTCCCGTCATGTATCCTGCTCCGTGGAATCCACCGGTTACCTCTCCCGCTGCATACAATCCTAGAATAGGCCCTCCGTATGGATTCACAACCTGAGCCTTTGCATTTACAGATATACCTGCATAAGTGGCAAGCATTGCAACCGTTGATTCAAATGCATAGAATGGAGCTGTTTCAATAGCTGTTGGTTTTCCGTAGTTATGTGTCAGCGTCTTCCTGCCAAAATCAGGATCTTCCCCATTTTGAATGCCTTGATTATATCTAGAGATGGTATCTTCGAGGACCTCTACAGGTACGTCAATACAGTCTGCCAATTCTTCTAAAGTGTCAGCTTTGTACAAAAGTCTGCGCTTCTTTAACAAGTCAAAATCATAGAGGGGATCATCTAATACCCCTTTATCCATTACGGTTTGATCCCATACTTGATAACTGATCTGCTCAGGTTGACCGAATGCCGCTTTTCCTAATAGTTTATAAGAAATAGATTCATTCACAAACCGCTTCCCAACCTGGTTTACCATAATTGCACCTTTATAAAATGCCAATCCCTGCGACTTTAACTTCCCTGCTGCACTTGGATGAAATCCGTATGTTCCATTCAAATAAGGAAGGTCCTTCACCCATGCACCATGCTCCCAGGCCATCCGAATCCCATCACCTTGATTGCCTGCACCGCCAATTCTTAAAGCACCCTTTAATTGTGGAGCAAACTGGCTCAGCAGTTCCTCGCTTTTAGCAAAACCGCCAGTGGCAATTAATACTCCTTTTGAAGCAACTGCCTTTCTTTCTTCCCCATTACTTTCATATAAAACCGTATCAATCCGGCCACTATTTTTTAGCAGTCTTTTTGCATGAGCGTTAAAATAAACCGTCACGTTAGCTAACTGCTTCACTCTTTTGTATAGTGACTGGATTGCCTGATGAGGGTCAATAATATGTCCGCGTGGAACACTATGACCGCTTACCGCCTCCAACGATCTAAATTCGATATCATGGTTAACCAGCCATTGATAGGTCTCGAGCTGATGCTTGCCATATTCAGCAACAAGTGTTGGATCATTTACCCCGCCGCCAACCTCCGTCATATCAGCTAACAGCGAATCAGTAGAATCGATAATTCCGGCTTTTTCCTGCATATCTGTTCCTGCAAATGCCATATAACCTGAACTGAGGACTGTACTGCCGCCAAGTTCATCCTGCTTTTCCAGGAGCAGGACATCTATCCCCCGCTCCCCAGCCTCAACCGCAGCACACATGCCCGCAAGCCCGCCGCCTAGAATGATTAAATCATAGCTTTCCATTCCTTATCACTCCTCAGTTTCAAAGGCTTTTAACACTTCTAAGGCTGCTTCGCATACCTGCATGTCGTGTGAATAATGACCGCCGCTTACTCCAATTCCACCAATTAGTTCGTTATTGATTTTGATTGGATATCCCCCGCCAAAAATGACTAATCTAGGCGTGTGTACAATACCATGCAGTAATGGAGGATCGTCCTTTAATCTGTCATACCATTCATGTGTTGCGCGGTTATAAGCGGCAGCAGAGAATGCCTTATTTTGAGCGATTTCAAGGCTTAGTACTGGCGCACCATCCATCGCATTAAATGCTTTTAAATTACCTGGTTTGTCGACAATCGCAATACTAAACGGAATACCTAACTCTTGACCCTTTGCTAAGGCTGCTTCTAGCATTTTATTGGCTAATGCTAGACTAATATTTTTTGATTCAATAGCTGTTTTAATGTTTTCCATTTTCTTTCCCCTTTTCACTCAACATATTTTTTTATAAATTCACTGGTCTTCCATTACCAAATGCTTCTATCACTGCCGCTGATACTGCCTTCATTTTTGGCAGGCACAAATCAACAATTACAGTTGCCATGTCTATTGGGTGCAGCCAATTATCTTTATTCGCATCTGGTGCAATATCTTCCATCATCTTTGTGTCAACTGGACCTGGGCAGACCGCATTTACTCTAACATTAAATGGTTTTAACTCTTCTCCTAGCGCTTTGGAAAATCCAATTACGGCCCATTTAGAGGTAATATAGGCACTTCTGTCCGGACCGCCTTTTGTTCCCCAAATGGATGATACATTGATAATGACACCATTTCTTTTCTCTTTCATTTGAGGTACTACTGCATTCGCACATAAAAATACACCGCGCGTATTGATTTCTTGGACAAAGTCCCACTCTTCAACTGTCGTTTCATCGAATGGCTTTAACAGCATGACACCGGCATTATTGATTAAAATATCAATACTTCCAAGCTTTTCTACCGTTTCCTGAACCGCTTTCTTCACATCTTCCTCAGAGCGTACATCACCAGCCAGAGCAATTGCTTCGCCAGCTAGCTCTTCCCTAATATAAGCAGCTGTTTCTGTAATTTCTGTTAGACTACGAGAAAATACAGCTACTTTTGCCCCCTGCTTTGCTAGGAGGATACATGTTTCCCGGCCAATCCCTCTGCCACCGCCAGTTACAAATGCTACTTTATTTTTTAAATCCAAAGTTCATCACCCCTTCTTTACACCCCAAGTTTTTTAAAATCACTTACGTAAGAAGCTGCATGCTCACCAGCACGTCGGCCAAATACAAGGCCACGAAGCACGGATGTGCCCCCAGGATATTTTCCATAATAAAGTCCAGCAGTTTCACCAGCGACATATAATCCAGGAATTACATCATCATCTTGTGATAAGACTCGGCCATGTGTGTCGGACGCTAAGCCACCGTTGGTGAAAACATTGGAGCAGACAATTGGATAGGCAATGTATGGTGCCTTATCAATCGTAATCGCCCAGTTAGATTTCGGCGGTGTAATCCCAACAGCCTGTTTTCCGTCCTTCTTATCCCAGAGAAATTCTCCTGGCTGTACAGCAGTGTTAAAGGCTTCTACCGTTCCAGTCAATTGATCTGCAGGCACGCCAATTTTCTCTGCTAATTCCTCTAGTGTACCTGCCTCAATCGCCGGTTTATCCGTTTCAATCGCTCTTTCATAATTCGGAATATCGTACATTTTTTGGTCACTGATCATATAGGCGATATGGTCAGGGAGATCGTAGAATATTTTGCGGGCTACCGCTTCATATTGTTCGTCTACTGTGGAAATACCTTCATCAACAAAACGGTTGCCATTTTTATCAACCAAAATTGCATAAGGGTACGTCATTACTGCTGCTTCTTCCCGCTTACTTCTAGGGTCCACTGGTTCTGCATGAAAGGCGTCGAACTGACCGGCTCCTTTTGCACCAATAGCCATCGCCATTCGGATTCCTTCTCCTTTGTTGTAAAGACCGCCTTCAGCAACGGGTCGGATCTTATGCGCGTCTCTTCCGACATACTGCGCCATCATCTCCTGATTTCCCTGGAATCCGCCAGCTGCAAGAACAACGGCGCCTACTTTCAGCTGAAGAGAACTTCCACCCTTAACCCGAACCATAAGTCCATTTATCGCACCTTCATCATCAAGAAGTAATTTCCATGCTGTTGCCTCATAAATAATCTCAACACCAAGGCCTCCGGCACGGCGTGATAATGTATCGATGATTGCCCGGCCGCCGCCAACTGGAAGTAACCGCGGTTTTGAAGAAGTTAAAAACATCGTCGGCAGGTAGTCGAATTCTACACCCTTCTCCTCTACCCAGCGCAGTGTGCTACCTGAGTTTTCTGCGAGAGTTTCTATGTACTCCCTATCAGAGAAGTCATCTGAGAACGCCATCATATCTTCTACAAAGTTATCTGCGATTTCATCAATATTCTTCATTCGCATGTAAGAGGCCGTCCACCTTGAATTTCCGCCGCGATGATCGTAATCCGTGCGTTCTAATATCGCGATTCGTAAATTCCTTCCTGCCTGCTTGGCACTTTCCGCAGCGGACAAAGCAGCAGCTGTTCCTGCCACGCCGCAGCCAATTACTACAATGTCATAATCCAATTCTCTCTCCATTTTCGTAACCTCCTATTACTAATTATTGTATAAATACTTTTTTTCCCATTCTTTGATTTGACCCAGTTTGAAAAGAGATTGCCTTTCCTCCCAAGTACAAATTAAAGGTAAAAGGTTTTCCTGTGAGCCCTCTTCTTTTAGAATTATTAAAGATTCAGTGATTCCTTTAATGGCCGAGCGAAGCGCTGTATTGGCACAAAGCATAATTTTAAAACCGATTTCTTCTGCTTCTTTTAAGGAAATTAGCGGAGTTTTGCCGCCTTCTACTAAGTTAATAACCTGTGGGATTCCTTTTAGTGAACTGGTAATTTGCCGTAATTCTTCAATTGTATTTGGTGCTTCGACAAAAATAATATCTGCACCCGCTTCGTAATAGGCAAATGCCCTGTCTATCGCGTCTTCAACACCATTAACGGCTATTGCATCTGTGCGTGCCATAATTGCGAGATTTTCATCTTTTCTAGCATCTAAAGCAGCCTTAATTTTTCCTACCATTTCTTCCTTAGAAATGACTTCTTTTCCGTTAAAATGACCGCATTTCTTTGGTGAGACCTGGTCCTCCATTTGAATGGCAGCGACACCTGCACGTTCAAACTCTTTTACAGTCCGAATTACATTGATCGCATTTCCGAACCCGGTATCCCCATCTACAACGATTGGAATATTGGTAACGTCGGCCATTCTTGCAACAATATCAACTACTTCCTTTAGGGAAGTGAGTCCTACATCAGCCCAGCCCAGCTGTGCATTAGATATTCCAGCTCCTGTTGCGTAAATCGCCTTAAATCCTGTTTCTTCTATTAATTTTGCTGACATCGCATCATAGGCACCAGGAAGGATAAAGGAACCTGGTTCACCAAGAATACTTTGAAAATCTTTACATTTACTCATAGAGTTAATCCTCCAACTTTTAAATTAGGACGAGAAGAGGGAGCCTCCTCAGAGATACGCTGATGCCAAACAATCGATAGCCTCCCAAACATATATAGCGGCAGTTCTGTAACAGGTTTAAGAGATTTTTCTACTACATTCACTTCTGTAAGCATTGATAAATTTCCGATATTAATGCTTACCGCATACTTTCCGGGGGCAGGAAGTGTATAGTATGGATTCAGCTTGAATGTTTGACCATCCCACATTCCTTCTACTTCATAGCAGCAGCCAAGAAAATCCGGCAGTTCCTCTACATTGCCTGCAGCTAATCTTTCACGGATGCTGGTAGAGCTTATTTTCTCGCCGCGGCATGCTACTTTTTCCACTTTTGTCACATCGATGATTCCCCTGGAATCATTCATCAAACGCTCTAAATTTCCGATTCCCCTAGAACCATAAGTAAAATCAAAACCGGCGACTGCATGGATAACCCCAAGATTGACCAGATAATCTTTAACATATTGTTCAGGTGAAAGAGCGGCAAATTCCCTGGTGAATTCAACAATATAAAACGTATCAACACCAAGCCCCCGAAGAATTTTTTCCTTAACAGAAAGGGGGATTAAATAATCAACTTGTTTTTCCCCATTGGACAAGACAGACTTTGGATGTGGAAAGAAACTCATAACAGCAAGCTGCACACCTTTTTCTTTCGCTACCCGTAATGCCGTTTTAATTACTTCTCGATGTCCGTAATGGAGTCCATCGAAAAAACCAAGGGCCATTACACATGCATTTGCTTTTCCCTGCCAATCTGCCAAATTATCATGGTTAATATAAATCGTTTCCATACAGTCTCCTTTCTTCTTGATTAAGATTTTTTTGATTGATTAGGAGTATCCTAGTATCTTAGTGCATTTGATTCTAAGCCTGCTAAAACGCGGCCATAATTTTCTTTGGTGATTAACGGTGAAATCGTTCTGTGTGAGTAGAGCGTCCAAAAATCACGGAAAATTCTTTGCAGCGGGTGACCTTCATATACGTAACCAGAACCGCTGGCTAGAATTAAAATATCGAGTGCTTCCTTACTTACTTGATTGGCATAACCGATATCTGCTAATGCCTTAACTCGTGCTGGCTTATCCATGAATTTACCGCTGGCAGCCCATGCATCTAGCTCATCCGCCACACGGTAATAATGCATGGAAGCGGTATCAATTTTCAAAGCAGCATCCGAAAGTAATGCATGGAGAGTCGGTGAATCAATTAAATTTTCTACACCAATATGGGCAGCTTTTCGATTAGGCAGTACTTGCTGGAAAAATTCTAACGCTGCCTTTACCAATCCTAAGCCTGGTAATGCTAATGAAAGGGATAACGCTGGAAAAAGTGCCGTATTGTAGAGCGGGATATCGCGTAAATGATCTGATTTAAATTGTCCATTTAGGACTTCTGCAAAAGAAACGACTCGGTGTTCTGGGATAAATACGTTTGTCATTTTTACACTGTTACTCCCTGTACCCTTCAAGCCCATAACATGCCAGTCATCCATAATTTCAACTTCTTCAAATGGCACTGTCATTAAGGCTTGATCCACAAGGTTTCCTTCATCATCCCTGATTACCATACCGAAGTATCCCCAAGTCGCATGAAGCGAACCCGAGCAGAACATCCAGAACCCTTCTTCAATTAAATATCCACCGTCCACTTTTCGGGCAATACATTTTCTAGGTTCGTATACACCTGCAAAAAGGACATTATCTTCATTCTCTCCAAAGATTTCTTGGTGCGTTTTTTCTGTAAATGATTCGGCTACCATAAGTTCCCGAATTGCACAAAGCGAAAGGATCCAGCCTGTCGAAGCACAGCCGCGAGAGATTTCTACAATACAATCAGAGTAAGTTCTCATGCTAGTTTGATAGCCACCATAAATTCTTGGGCGAAGTAACTTAAAAAGACCTGCTTCTTTTAAATCATTCATCGTTGCTTCAGGTATTCTGCGAATTTCTTCTGTTTCCTTAGCTCTTTCTTTTAGCTTAGGAACGAGGGATTTAGCTTTATCTACAAGATACGTGTCACTATAGGTAACCTTTGTCATGGTAAAATCTCCTTTTCAACTTTATTTCAGCTTATTCGTTTAAGTTCTTAGCTAAATTTTAGAAAATTACAAAATCATTTTAAAGGGTAAAAAACTTTCAACTTTCAAACATTTTTAGATAATTTTTATTAGTTTTTGAGTTATTATTTTAAGGTTTTGTCCACAAGACTAGTAAATTGTACAGAATTTTTACGAATTGATGATTTCCTTGGCTTTAATAAATTGTGCTGCCTTCTCACCTGCAATTTTTCCAAACACAGACCCAGCCATTAAACCTGCTCCACCTGGGTAATTAAAGTAGAATAATCCTCCAACTAATTCACCTGCCGCATACAATCCTGGGATAGACTTGGATAGTACATCTTGTACTTCTGTCGCGGGGTTAATTTTCAAGCCTCCAAAGGTAAAGGTAATACCGCAAGTAACGGAATAGGCTTCAAACGGACCGTCCTCCAATGTGTTTGACCAATTTGATTTGCGCACCGCTAATCCTTCTGTACATCTGCCGTCCTTGATATTTGGATTAAATGGGATATCCTTCCGAATAGACGCATTGTATTCTATAACTGTTTGTAAAAAACCTGCAGAGTCCACACCTTCAAGTTTTTCCGCTAATTCCTCTAGTGTATTTGCTTTTACTTTTGTTACTTGCCTGCCCTTGTATTCTTCTCGTAATAGACGAGATACCTTTTGATCAAAAATTTGCCATGCAAATTGTCCTGGCTGTTCAAGGA
This sequence comes from Neobacillus canaveralius, assembly GCF_047237705.1. Classification (NCBI taxonomy): domain Bacteria; kingdom Bacillati; phylum Bacillota; class Bacilli; order Caryophanales; family Bacillaceae; genus Neobacillus; species Neobacillus canaveralius. The sequence continues at coordinate 4,425,936 of NZ_JBDFLL010000001.1, forward strand.
TTAACCTTCCATATTTTGCATAGGTGTAATTTCGGAAATCCGCCCCTTCGTCCACAAAGCGCTTTCCTTCTGCGTTTACCATAATTCCAAAAGGATAGCTAAGCTTCTGAAATCCTTCTGTAAATTCGGGAAGATACCTGTCGCCGCCGACAGAATGACAGCCTGACCAATTTCCAGTGGCAAGGGCACCAATATTTAATGCCATTTGTATACCTTCTCCAGTGTTAAAACGGCTCCCTCTTGCATGGGCCAAGTCCCATTTGGGTCCTAAATACCGTGTCCGCATTTCAGGATTTGCGTGAAAGCCTCCAGAGGCCAAGATCACGGCTTTGGCATGTACCTTTGTTGTTTTGCCATTGTGCTTAAAAATCACTCCATGCGCGCCTTCGTCATCATGGATCAGCTCAGTCGCCATGGCATTGAATAGAATTTGAACACCTAAAGAAGATGCTTCTTTATGCAGGGCTTCCACTAATCCAGGTCCACCACCTACCGATTCAACAATCATTCCCCCCCAGAACTTAAATTTACCGTCTACCTTAAAGGCTTGACGACCATATATAGGTACCCAGCGTACCTTGTGGGAAGTGAGCCATTTCATCGTTTCAAAACTTTTTCCTGTTAAAATTGAAGCTAGTTCCGGGTCAGTCCGGTAATTGGTGACACGGCACATATCTTCATAGAATTCTTCCTCAGAGTAGACCCCAAAATCTGAAGACTCAATATCTTCTGGTGATAGGTCAGGCATGATTTCCTTTAAATCTTCGACACCATCATAAGCAAACCGGATGGACCCATGTGTATAGGTGCTGTTTCCGCCTTTTTCAGCTTCTGGTGCTTTTTCAAGGACCAGGACATTTGCTCCGTTTTCCCTTGCTGAGATGGCTGCACACATAGCAGCATTACCTGCACCCACTATAACGACATCTGTTTCATAAATTTTGATTTCACTCATAACTATCTGCCTCACTTTTTTAAGAAAATGTCTTTGAAAAAAGCTGACTCAAGTACTTTTGAGTCAGCCTTCTAATTTAAGCCTCTATTGTAGGTTTGTTCTTTTCTTTATCGCTGACGGATTCACCCCAATAGGTGTTAGCGATAGAATGATCTTCCTCCGTCCATTCAACAGGCTCCCAATCAGGTTCAAAAATTAAATAGGAATTACTAAACAATTCAACGCGGCAGCCACTTCCTGGGTCAAGTACATATAAGTATAAAGCTTGAGAAACGCCGTGTTTTCCTGGACCAATAAACTTAATTCCTTCTTCAGCTAAAATATCTGCTGCCCGTAAGACATCCTGAGCGTTATCCAGCCAATATGAAATGTGGTGGAGCTGGTTTGGCGTTGGTGCCTGTGGCCTTGATATAACGGCTATGTCGTGAACGAGAGGTGTCACACTCATCCAGCCGGCCATGGTTGTTTCATTGTTATACCTAACATATTCACGAAGCTTAAAGCCTAATTGAGCTCCTAAGTAGTCAAGGATTTCTTGGACATCCATGGATGTGGCGATATTTACATGGTCAAATCTTCTTGGTGAACAGCCACGGGCCCATGCCTTGTAGGTTTGATTTTTCAAGACGGAACGTCTTTTTTCGTCTGCTTGAGGTTTTTCTACATCATAATAGATCTCAAAGGAATGCTGACTTGGCAGTTTAAAGCGAATCGCCCGTCCTTGACCAGTCTCTTCTCCTGCTTCAATCCACTTTACTTCTGTTCCAGCCTTCTCAAGCAACTGTGCAAAACCTTCTACATCTTCCGGACGTTTCGTTCTCCAGCCGATATGATCTACGTATCCTCTATTTCCTGCAGTTAAAGAAAGGGAGTGGTGTTCAAAATCTCCCCATGCCCGTAAATAATACGTACCGTTTACTTCCTCCGTTACTTCTAAGCCGATTACATCACGGAAAAACCATAGTGATTTTTCTAAGTCGGGAGTAACGATTGCCACATGCCCTAACTTCGCAATTTCAGGTAAAGTCATCTTTTTTTCCTCCTTTTGATTTTTTTAGATTCTATCTGCAAAATAGTTCTGAATTAAGTAATTAAAGCTTTCCTGCTTTTCAATTTGCGTCCAATGGCCGCATTTACCGTATACATGCAGCTGGGAGTTCGGCAAATGTGAGAGTAAGTAATAGCTAGATTCTACGGAGCAAACCATGTCATCCCGCCCATGTACAAGTAGAACAGGATTCTCAATTCTTCTTAATGCTGTTGTTGGGACTGGTACAGCTGCTGTTGCGAATATGGAATCATTTGAGATACGGACTTCTGGCTTCATAGCTGTTTCATATCGGTAATCTGTGATTGCATCGATTATTGGCGCCATTTCCTCTGCATCATATACAAACCAGCTCATAATTTGACGCAATTTCTTTGGTGACGGATTGTCATAAAATCCTTTCGCACGGGCTAACTCTGGACTTACTTTGGTATTAGGTGTTCCTCCTGGCCCCATTAACACCACCCGGTCAAATCGTTCAGGATGTTCTAATAAAAGCTCAAGTGCAATGGAACATCCCAACGAATTCCCTACTAAATGGGCCTTTTGAACACCCAAATCATCTAGAAGCTCCATAAGTTGAGTTACCCATAAATCCATCCACTCTTGCCTATTCTTAGGCAAGGTTTCCGGATGACTGCTGTTGCCAAAACCTAAAAGATCTGGAGCAAGACAGTCATACGTCTCAGAACAGTCTTTCAAAGCATAACGCCAGTTCGCAAACGATGTAACACCTGGTCCGGAGCCATGTAAAAATAAAATCACTTCTGAATTGCCTTCACCTGCACGATTTAGATATGTTTCATAGTTAGCAGTTTTAATTGATTGTTGAGTTATGTTAGTCAATTTACAATTCCTCCTTGAAGAAATAAAGTTTTTTAGAAAATCCCCACACGGTTGGAACCCCTTACATTTTTAAATTTGACATTATTCATAGTAAAGTTTATCTATAACTGAAATTTTAGAAAATTTAATCGTCTATTTCTAGAATAAAAAGTATTTGATTATTAGACTTTTTTTAGTAGATTTTTATTGGATTATTGACAAATCAACTAAACATTTCAGCTATTTGAGTGTCTTTTTTCCATAAAAAAAGCCCAAAGCGGGCTCAAATATTATGGAGATTCGATTTATAACTTCGTTTAAATCAATTCGGGATCTCTACTGCTCCTGTATCGGCTAGGTCTTTCTGGTCATTCTTAACGAACCTTAGGGTAAATAGAGTAATTAAACTGACAAGTAGGCATCCAGCAATGATAAACATCGCCTGTTTAAAATCGAAAATGCCCATTAACATTGGCCCTAAGAAACCACCTAGTGAAGATAATGTGCTTACTAAAGCAATCCCAGCAGGTGCCGTTGATTCCGAAAAGAAGAAAGTGATATAGGCATAGAATGTTCCGGATATCCCATATAGCCCGGCGGAAGTAACTGATAGCATTAAAACCATCATCGGCACACTTGAAACGGATGCACATCCAATGAACCCAATCATGGCAATTGACACACATGCACCTAAATGCAATTTATGCCTGCCCGTTCTATCTGCATTCCAACCTGTAAAAAGAATGGATGGAATCGCGATAATAGAAGGAATCATTGCCAGCCATCCAATTTGCAAATTAGTTGTTTCAGAAGATGAAAGTGATTTAATAATCGTAGGCATCCAATAAGATAGTGCATTCACCGCAACAAATCCAGCAATATTAAATAAAGCTAATTTCCATACTTTCGATTCCATTAACATACCAAGATGTGATGATTTATTTAATTTTGCACTTAGTTTTCTTTCTTTAACAAGCTCATCTTCAAGCCAATTTTTTTCTATTTCTGTTAACCATATAGCGTTAACAGGACGGTCAGTCAAGTAAAATAAAACCACAATACCTAATAGGACTGCAGGTATGCCCTCTAAAATAAACATCCACCGCCAGCCCGCTAATCCTCCCCAAGACACAGTATCCATGATCCAGGTAGAAAGAGGCGCACCAATTAATGCACTTAATGGCAAGGCAACAAAAAAGAGAGCTGTTGCCTTGCCTCTTTCACGGGCTCTAAACCAATACGTTAAGTAAAGAATGATTCCTGGGACAAACCCTGCTTCTGCAGCACCCAATAAAAAGCGTAAAATATATAAGTGAGCCGCAGATTGGATAAACCCCGTTAATACGACCACAATACCCCAAGAAATCATAATACGGGCAATCCAAAGACGTGCACCCACTTTGTGTAAAATCAGGTTACTTGGGACTTCAAAAAGGAAATAACTGATAAAAAATAAACCAGACAATAATCCAAACGCTTCAGCCGTCAATGCTAAATCTGCATTCATCTCTAAAGCTGCATATCCCATATTCACCCGATCCAAAAAAGCAATGACATACAGAATTAAAATAAACGGCAGTATTCTTCTCATTGTTTTCTTTAAAGTACTTCTTTCAACGGTATTAATAGCTGTAGCTTGATTCAACAATATCCCTCCCAGATTCTTGTATCAAAAAAGAAAACCCTTACATTTATTAATGTTAGAAAATTCTAAATATATAAACTAGAGTAAAATTCATTGGATTTTCTACTATTTTCAACTAGTTTATATTGGTATTTTGATACTTCATCTAAAAAGGAGTAATATAACATAAACGCTTGGGTTACTTAACTCACTATTTTTATATTTCTAGTTCACCCAAAGCTAACAGTGAATCTAAAATCAATAGTAACTGATAGCTTTGTGATGAATCTCGTAGATCTTTATTGATTAGATTTTCAATCTTGTTAATTCGATACATGAGACCACTCATTGATAATGACAAATCATCCATGGTTTGTTGCAGTTTGCCGCCATTTGATAAAAAAACATAAAGTGTTTTCAATAATTCCTTTTGTTTGCCTTCTCCCAATTTATAAAGCGGTCCTAATTCTTGTTTCGCAATTTTCTTGATCCCGCTGACATTTTTTGAATTTATTAAAATACCCACAATTCCTAAATCTTTAAAATGGATAATTTTCTTCTCCGTTGACATCCTCAGGCTGATTAAGGATTCATCCAAATGCTCCAAAACATGTTCAATTTCCTCAGCTTTATCACTAATTCCAATTTTATAGTTGTAAAATGAATGAGTCGTTTCAATATGTTTTAAAACTCTTTCCATATTAGGAAGTATGTTAGACAACTCAGGTATCAGCATAATAATTTTACCTTCATATTGACCGATGAGTGCTTTATATCCCTGAATGTCTAGGTACTTAGCCATTGATTCTAAAATTTGTTCATAGTCATTGCTGTCTTTTGCTGTCTTGCCATTCTCTTTATAGTCGATTGCGGCAATATAAAACGGAGTTTCAAGGTCCACCCCCATATAACGCCCGCGATTGATAATTTCTTCTCTAGAAGAGTACTGTCCTTTTAAAATTTGTTCCAAAAAATATCCTTTCATTTTTTCAAGCGCTTCAAAACTTGTCTTTTCATTTAAAAGGTATAAAGAAGCTGCATTCGCTACCCGCTCGATAAACATAATATTATTTTCAGAACTGTTTTCTGTTTCTTTTAAATAAAGAAATGTACAATATCCAATCACTTTTTTTTGTACAATAATGGGTGTGATGAGCCGTTCTTGGTTTTCTGTTTTTAGTCTTGTTGTTTCTTTAAATAGCGGAAGTGGTTTATTATTTTTTCTATTTTTTCTAATTAAGCTCTCTTTCAGTTCTTTACTCAAAGTGCTATATTCGTCTTCTTCCATTCCTGCGTAAACAATTTTTTGGAAGCTTAAATCCTCGATTGAAATCGGTATTTTTAATAATCCAAATGTGGAATCCGCAATATCTTGCAAATTGCTGCCGTTTGATATACTTTCGGTTAATTTTTTATGGAATTTGGAAACCTTATCGATATAATTTCGCTGTTCTAACAATTGCTCGTAGGTATATTCTAATTCTTCAATAATATTGATTTCGTGATAGAATTTTAGTTCTTCCTGAATCTCCAGCCCCCAATCTTCCTGGAGCTTCATCTCGAAACAGCATTCAGGGTCACCTTTGGCTACACAACTAATTTCCTTAACAATCAAACTCTTTTTACAAATCGTAGACATATAGCCGCTAGCATAACCCGTTAAAATATGGCATACAGGCATATCTGATTTTCCATGATGTTTAAGATGCTCCTGTGCTTCAAAGGAATTCATCCACTTCCCTTTGCCGCTGATTGTTTTTATATTTTCCGAATCAACCCATTCAATAAATCTTTCAGACTGGACATCTCCTATATGACCTGTACTTAAATGGAGCACGGCGGCTTGATTAATAAGATAGTCTATCGAGGTACTTGTTAACATGGCTTCTTCCGCATTACTGACACCCAAACTCCAGCCATAACGAAGCAAAAACCCTTTGGCCCGATTTGATCCTAAATTCTCGATTATGCCCTTACGTAATAAACCAAAGGCTCCTGTAGTAGTTAGAATTTTTTTATTTCCTTCTTCTATGTAGTTTGGTTCCAGTAGATTGCCTGAGTTACCCTTCATAAACTCACCTTTTCCCTCTAAAGATTAAGGATTTTGATTCTACAAAAATGCCAAAGCTTAAAATAAAGACTCCTTACATTTTTCATACAAGGAGTCTTAATGTTTATAACGTATTTTTATTTATTGAAGCTAGCGGTTACTGCCCCTATATGCTCAAATTCAGCTGTGAAGGTATCCCCATCTTCAATTGGTATGGCTTTTGATAGGGCTCCCGATAGAATAACTTCCCCGGCATAGAGAGAAATTCCGTAGCTTCCAAGTGCATTGGCTAACCAAGCCACCGCTTCTGCTGGGTGCCCCATCACGGCTGAACCAGCTGCTGAGTCCAAAAACTCACCATTTCTAGTTACAGTCATTTTTACCGCGGCTAAATCTAAATCATCTATTTTTGCAGTTGTTCTTCCAATAATTGCACCAGCGGATGAACCATTGTCTGCAACTGTATCTTCAAATTTGATCTGCCAGTCTTTTATTCGGCTATCAATAATTTCAAGGGCTGGAACAACATAATCCGTAGCTTCGATCACATCATTCATGGTCACACCAGGACCTTTTAAATCCTTATTCAAAACAAACGCAATCTCAAATTCAATCCTCGGCTGAATAAACTTATGAAGACTAATTGTCTCTCCCTCTCCATACATCATGTCATCTAGAAGATGTCCATAATCAGGTTCGGAAACATTCAGCATTTCCTGCATTGCTTTACTCGTCAGCCCAATCTTTTTTCCGACGACCACAGCACCTTTTGCTATCTTTTGATGAATTTGGAAAAGCTGGATGTTGTAAGCATCCTCAACTGAAATTTCTTCTGTAGAGGATGTGAATGGGGCAATCGGTTTTTTCTCATTTTCTGCTGCCATTAAAGCAGTTGCCGCTCTTTGAATATCCATACAACTGTCCCCCTTTACATTTTAGTGTTAATCATACCGTTACAGCTTTTTCTTCAGCTAAAGCCCGGTACTTTCCACTATAAAAAATTAGTGGTTCAGCGTCTTCTAAATGAATATCTGTTACTCTTCCAATGAATAGCGTGTGATCGCCTTCAAGATGTACTGCAGATACTTCACAGGCAATTTGTGCAACTGCGCCCTTTAGTACGGGCTTTCCATCTAGTCGATCAAATTCCACTTCGCGGTGTTCCTTCAACTGACCCGCAAAAATCATCGAAAGTTCCTGTTGGTCAGCAGCTAAAATATTAACTGAAAACGTTTGGCTTTGTTTAATTTTCTCAAGAATTCTTGCCTTTTCACCAATTGAGATTACTACTAGTTTTGGGTCAAGTGACACAGACATGAAGGCATTTGCTGTCATGCCATGCACATCTCCATCCACATCAGTAGCAATTACAGTTACACCTGTTGCAAATTTCCCCATCGCGGTCCGAAATTGACGATCATCCATTTTACTAACCTCTCTCTTCTATAAAGTTAATCTGCTATACTCTTAAGCTTCAATGGTCGGATTGTTTTCTGGTAACGTGTCTGTTTGATCACCCCAGAAGGTAAATCCTACATCCATCTCGTCTAACGTCCACACAATTGGCTCCCAGTCTGGTTCAAAAATCAAATAGCCATTTGTGAACAATTCTACGCGTACTCCACTTCCTGGATCGACCACGTATATATACATTGCTTGTGAAATACCATGCTTACCTGGACCTTTAAACTTGAGTCCATGTTCTGTTAAGATGTCCGCTGCACGCAGCAAATCTTGTGCATTATCCAGCCAATAAGACAAGTGGTGAATCTGGTGTGTAGATGGTGAGAATGGATCATGGCTTACGGCGATATCATGAACCAAAGGAGTTACGCTTAGCCATGCGCCAATTAATGATTCATCCGGAGCCTTAACGCATTCTCTCATTTTAAAACCTAACTTTTCCATTAAATAATCTGAAATCACATTTGCCTTTAATGATGTTAGAATGTTAACATGGTCAATTCTTCGCGGAGAACATCCTTTTGCCCAAGCTTTATAGGTCTGATTCTTTAACACAGAACGCTTGGAAGGCTCTGCTAATGTTTTTTCCATGTCATAGTAAATTTCAAAACGGTGTTCACTTGGCAATTGAAAACGAATGGCTCTTCCTTGCCCAGCTTCTACTCCTGCTTCAACCCAGCTTACTTCCGTACCGGCTTCTTCAAGCAAATGTGCAAATTGTTCTACATCTTCCGGACGTTTTGTTCGCCATGCAATATGATCAACATATGACTTTTCACCAGCAGTTATTGATAATGTGTGATGTTCAAAATCTCCCCATGCGCGTAAATAATGCGTACCATTTACCTCTTCTGTTTCTTCTAAACCAATCAGTTCCTTAAAGAACCAAAGTGATTTTTCAAGATCTGATGAAACTAAAGCTACATGTCCTAACTTTGCAATTTCTGGTAAACTCATGTTTTTTTCCTCCAATAAATTTTTATATTCGAATCTTCAGAAAACAGAAAGCCTTTTCATTTCAAGTTAGACAAAGTAAGTATTTGGTTCTTGGCCGCAAAGGACTCTTCCATATGTTTCGATTAAACTTGATGGTGTAATGAAACCATGTATGTGCATGGCGAAAAAGTCACGATAAACTAATTGTAAAGGATTATTATGGTAGGTAAACATGGACCCGGCTCCAGCAACTAGAAGATCAATAGCTTCCTTACATAATTGATTGACATAGCCGAAATCCGCCTTCACTTTTACTATTTCAGCACTATCCATTACTTCTCCAAGTTCAGCATAGCGATCAATTTTATCCACAGCACGGTATAAAAACATTTCAGCAGTATCAATTTTCAATTGTGCTTGGGCAACCTGATGATGTGTTATTGGTGCTTCATTTTGTTTATGATAAAAGGTGTTTCCAATTCCAGCTTTCGGAAGTCTTTCCATATAGAGGTCCATGGCTGCCTGTGCAAGCCCCAATGCCGGACCAACAATCGATAATGTTAGAGATGGGACAAAAGAGGATCTATATAATGAAACGTCTTTAAGCGGATCAATCAGGTAATGACCTTTGCTTGCTAAGCGATCCAATGATACACGGTGTTCTGGAACAAAAATATTTTGAATTCTACAGCTATTGCTGCCGGAACCCTTTAATCCCATAACATTCCAGTCGTCAAGAATTTCTATTTCCTCACGCGGCACCACCATTATGGCCATTTCCATTCCGCCATTTTCATCCGCTAATGGGAATCCAAAGTAGCACCAATCGGCATGTGGACTTCCTGAAACAAATGGCCACTGGGCTTCTTCTACAAAATATCCGCCTTCGACCTTTTTGATATTACACTTAATAGGTTTAAAGTTACCTGCTAAAACTACATCTTTACCTGTCGAATAAATTTCATTTAAGGCCTTTTCTCCGAATGTGTAAGAAATCATATAATCACGAATGTTGCTTAAGCAAACGAACCAACCGGCTGAACCGTTACCACGGGAAATCTCTGTTACAACTTCTGTAAACGCTCTCATATTTGTCTGATAACCGCCAAACATATGCGGCCTGAGAACCTTTAACAGTCCCTCATTTTTCAAATCATCCACAATCTCATCTGGAATTCTACTATTTTTATCAATATCTTGGCTAAACTCACGCAGTTTAGGTATAAGAGCCCTTGCTCTATCCACTAATACATTTTTCGTTTCCAACACGCTTTGGTTCATAAGTAAACCTCCCGTAATATGGTTACATACCATTTATATTTCGTTTACCACTTCCTGTGCGATACCCATATTCTGATATTTCTCGCTGACGCTTTCTGCAATACGAGTTAAATGTCTTTCCATTAGCTTTTTCGCTAGTTTAGAGTCTCTCTCTTTTAAGCTATAGTAAATCATCCAATGCTCCGCCTGCGATTGCTTTCTTCGATCCGGTGAAAATAACATTGCTGGATTACCAACATAGTTCAAGTAATCCCATAACTGATTGGCAAGACTGAAAGTATAGGATAACTTAGCAGCTTTATAAATTATCGTGTGAAACTCAATGTTGAGGTAAGCGTACTCTTCTTCAGAGATTACTAGATTATCCATTTTAGTCAAGATAGTATACATTTGCGATAGTTCTTGATCATTTAAATTTTTTATCGCATGCTCCGTCATTAATGCATCCAAGGTTGCACAGACCAATAATCGCTCCATGACTTCTTCCATCTCAGGTCTTTTAACAAAGACACCTACTTGGGGAATGATTGACAAAAATCCTTCCTCTGAAAGTTTTGTCATTGCCTTGTGTATGGGTGTTCGACTGATATTTAAATGCTCAGAAACTTCATTAACATTAATCGCTGTATCAGGTACCCAGACTCCATCAATAATTTGTCTTTTAATATAGCGATAAGCCTGATCTATTTTCATCTCAATACACCTTCAATTCTCATTTGTTGTCGTTACCCCTATAATATTAGTAATTACTCTAAGAGTCTATCACTTTCATACTGAGCTTATAGGAAGGAGGTATCAACGGTGTATTCGTTTGAACTTAAAAAATCTACTATTATTTCTATATTTCACCGTTGAAAAAATCCGATGTTAATTTGATAAATCTTTCCTTTTGCTCTACTTGAGCCCAGTGCCCGCATCTTTTGAAGATATGAAGCTGTGCATTTGGCAAGTAATCCATAACGTAAAGGCTGCTTTCAAGCGGTACAAATCGGTCTTGGTGCCCGTGAATGAGTAACATTTCATTTTCCATTTGTTTAAGTGCTGAAGGAGGAACAAGCATGTCAGAAAGATGTGATTTTGTGAAATTTTCTTCATAAGATCGGCGTACATCCGGTCTTAAGAACAACTCTAAACGTTCTGCGACAATTTTCTCCAGCTTATCTTCTAGAAAATTCTTATCGTATAAGAACCAGCTTAATAAATTTTTAAATGCAATTGGGTTTGGATCTTTATGGAAGTTTGCTAATTTTGCAAGTTCTGGGGTAGGTTCTTTCAAGCCGCCTCCTGCTCCCATTAAAACTACACGGTCAAACTTTTCTGGAGCGTACATAAGAAGGTGAAGTGCAATAACACCGCCTAAGGAATTTCCAACCAAATGGGCTTTATCAACCTCTAAAGCGTCCATTAAGGAAAGGACTTGATTTACCCGAATCTGCATCCATTCTGCTCCATTTCGAGGATACTCTTCAGGATGATCTGTATTTCCAAAGCCATAGATATCTGGCGCCACTACGTGGAAATTATCCTGGAAACGAGGTAGAATTTCTCTCCAATTTGACTCTCCGCTTGCCCCCGGCCCGCTTCCGTGTAGAAAAATAATCGTTTCAGCTGACTTATTATCTCCAGCTTCATTAATAAATGTTTGATAGTTTCCGGTTTGGATCTTCCGTTTAATTACTTCAGCCATAATTCATTTCCCTCACTTTGCAAATTAATTGATCCTTACAACTAAAATTTTAGTTCTTGTGTTAAATATTACGTATGTAGTATAAAACCATTAAAAAAGCGCTTCCATTAACTAACTATAATTTTACCTACTATAATTCAATCTGTCAATTAATTCTAAAAATTTATTTAATTCGAATTTATCTACAGTTTTAATTGTACTATTGTAAACTTATCTTCTTTTCACAATTAGAGGTCTTTTAATAACTTCCATCACTTCAGCGGCCGGCAAACCATTTTCAATTAGTTGAACCATTACTTTCATATATTTGTGAATATGATGGAAGTATTTTTTATAGCCTGCACACAAATAGTTCAACCCCGGTTCACCATCAGGAGTTAATAGGAAGCGTTGTTTTGGGCATTCTCCGTTGCAGGCAAAACGAACCTCACAGCTTTGACAGTACTTCGGCAGAGAGGATTTTTTATTTTCCCCAAACGCCCGCTGCTTATTTGAATCTATCATCTCACTAAACGTGTCATCAAAGATATTCCCCAGCTTGTATTCAGGGTACATAAAGTGATCACATGAATAAACATCGCCATTGTGTTCAACTATACCTGCCCTCCCACACGTTTCGGCAAAAAAACATGTTGTTGCAGGAAGTCCTAACCATGAAGTAAGAGCGTGTTCAAAGTTCATTACATGGATTTTACCAACATCTTTTCTTACCCACTCATCGAAAATAGCAATTAGAAAATCCCCATATTCTTCGGAATCTACTGTCCAGGTAGAGACAGCTTTCTGGGCTTCTTCCTGTTTTACAGAAGGTGGTGTGGCATGCCGAAGGCCAAGTTTTATCGCTTCGGTATCCGGCAATCTTTCCACTATAGGAATAAACTGTACGAACTCTACTCCCTCTTTCTTAAAAAAGTTATAAATTTCTAAGGGATACATAGAAGAATTCTTTGTTACACATACCAGTACATTAAAAGAAACATTATATTTTTTTAATAAATGAAGTGCATTTAGCACTTTATGAAAAGTCGGTTTTCCACCACGGTCAACTCTATAGCGGTCATGAATGGATTCAGGTCCATCAAGACTCAAGCCTACAAGAAAGTTATGATCGGCCAAAAACTTGCACCATTCTTCTGTTAACAGTGTTCCGTTTGTTTGGAGCGAATTGGTGATTCGTTTTCCTGTCCCATATTTCTTTTGTAGTTCAATTACGCGCTTGTAAAATTCAAGGCCCATTAATGTTGGTTCTCCACCCTGCCATACAAACGGTATTTCATCAACATCTTGAGATTTTATGTATTGGCTAATAAACTCCTCAATAATCTCTTCGGACATTCGGAACTTACTTTTCCCTGTAAAGAAGGCCTCTTTTTCTGTATAAAAACAGTAATGGCAATCTAGATTGCAAATAGGTCCTGAAGGTTTTGCTAGAATATGAAAGCCTTTTGTTGGTGTTTTTTTCATTTTTTCTTCCCTCATTTCTTAAAATAAAAGCCAGTAACGCAGTGAATTGTTACTGGCTTTTTTACTTTTTTCTGACAGTTATTTTTTTATTTTAGTTCGTAAACTACTTTTTCTAGTTCACCCGAAAACTTAAAATCACCTTCATTTTCGTATGCAGTACTCACAGGGTAATGTGTATCTCTTCCAATATCCAATCCTTCAAAGCTTATTTTAAATTTATGAGTTTGATCTATTGTTACTTCCCCTGTTTTCTTCCCGTTAATATAAAGACTGCCTGTTCCTTTATGAAGTTCGGTGGGATTAAACTCATATCTAATAGTGGATTGGCCCTCAGGTGCCTCTGATTCAATCCGATAGACTTTTGTCCCTATGTTATACTCATAAACTAGTTTGTTATCTTTAATATAAAGTGTATAACCGCTCTCATAATTACCTAACGCCACTAGTACCCCTTCATCGGAAGAACTTTCCCTAATAATTGGAACCGTAATCGAATATGGACGGTTTATGATAAATGGCGCAGCACCTTCTGGCAGCAGTGACATGCCGGGATAGAAGGTAAAGGTGTTGCGGTTACGATTAGAATCACTAGGCATAAATAAGAACCCGTCTCCCATAATGTCAGTCATCGGAATAACATCATATTTCTTTGCCTCTTTTTCCCATAATCTTTGAAGTTCTTTTAACCTTTTTGGCTCTTTAGCTGCAAGGTTGTTTGATTCAGTAGGGTCTTTAGCTAAATGATAAAGTTCCCATACGTCATTTTCGTACGATTGTCCTTTTGTATGACGGGCGATTGCTTTCCAGCCGTCATGGTAGATAGCACGCTGCCCATTGTTTTCGAAATATTGAGTTCTCTTACCAGGAGCTTCTGCATTATCAAATGTTTCAGCAAAACTCTCACCTTGAAGCGGTATTTGTTTGACTCCCTTGATTTCTTGCGGCAATTCTATTCCAGCTATATCATAGACAGTTGGCGTGATATCACTTACGTGAACATACTGATCTCGGATTTCCCCTTTTTCCTTAATGCCTTTTGGGTAATATACGATCAGCGGTGTTTTAATTCCAGCTTCATACATCGTTGATTTATATAATTTAAAAGGAGTGTTACTTACTTGGGCCCAGGCAGCTGGGAATTCGACTTTTGCTTTATCAGTTCCAAAATTATCAATATTCTCTACTACATAGTCGAGTGTTTCCGGCATATCGTTGTAGGCCATAGTATGATTTATCGAACCTGTGGCCTTTCCCATTGCACTTGCCCCATTATCAGATAAAAAGACAATCATCGTATTATCCAATTCTCCCACTGAACGCAGATGATTAATAAATCGTCCAATTTGTTCATCTGTATGCGTTAAAAATCCGGCATATGTTTCCTGGAAACGTGTGAACGTTTCTTTCTCGACTTCCGTAAGTTGATCCCATGGTTTCACACCTGGGTTAAGCGGCGTAAGCACTGCATCTTCTGGAATAATTCCTAGTTCTTTTTGCTTCTTAAACCTTTGTTCTCGGATTTTATCCCAGCCTTCATCATATACACCTTCGTATTTTTTAATGTATTCCTCCGGCACCTGAACAGGCTGATGCTGGGCGCCAAACGCTAAATTCAAGAAGAAAGGCTTTTCTGGGTTCACAGAAGCATGATCGGTAACATATTGATTAGCTTTGTCTATGATATCCTCTGAGAAATGATAGTTCTCCTTTTCCGGGATCTCAATAAAACTATTATCTTGGACAAGCTCTGGCCTATATTGATCGCTGGAGTCTTCAAGTATCCCGTAGAAACGATCGAAGCCTTTACCAAGCGGCCAATTTTCATATGGACCTGCTGGAGTTACCTGATGTGACGGAGCTAAGTGCCATTTTCCTAATGTATAGCTATTGTAGCCTTCTTCCTTAAGTACCTCGGCTATCGTGCCAGCCTCTGGATAGATTCGTCCTCGTTTATTCGGATATTCTGGACCCATATCAAAATTGGCCACAGTTGACATCCCAATATCATGAGGATTACGTCCCGTTAGCAATGCCGCACGGGTTGGTGAACAAACTGGAGTAACATGAGAATTGTTGTAGCGCAACCCATTCTCCGCTAACCAATCAAGATTTGGTGTTTGGATTTCAGAACCATAACTTCCAAGGTCGGAAAACCCTGAATCATCCAAAACAATATACACGATATTGGGTTTCGGGGAGTCTTCTCCCGCTTTTTGCTTCCCATTTTCATTTGTTACCTTTGTCTTGTTAGATTCCGCTTTTACTTCCTGCTCCATAAAGTTTTTATAGGAACTTCCTGATAATAATGCTAAGGCAGAAGCAAATACGGTTAACTTCTGAAATGGTGGTTTATTTAATACTTTTAATACTTTTAATCGATTATCCAACGTATTTCCCCCTCTATTCACCAGCCATAGTACGGCTATCTAAAACTATATGTTTTACAAATATCGACCCGTTTGTTGTTTCAATCTTCCCTAAAATAGGAGACACCCCAATCTATTTTGTGGTGAATTCCGTTATTCACTACTTAAAAGAATGAGGTGTCTTCAATTTTAAAGGAGCTTTATGAATTTAAGGTAACCTCTAAATCCTTTTTGGGTCTCATAACTGTTACCGCCCAAATTAGTGCTAAAAGAATTAATCCAACAGAACTGATGGCTAATGGGAAACGGCCAATATCTTGATTAAAAATATTTTGGATAGCTTGAAAACCAAATGGTCCAATGATACCACCCAATCCTTGGCCTACTACGACTAACCCTACTTGAGGAGGAGCACCGACAGGAGTAAGTTCTGAAACTTTGGTAAATACTCCAGGAAGTCCAATTCCCATCCCAGCTCCGCCGATGACACTGCCGATAAAAATCATTGCTAAATTGGGGGAAAAGTAACAAATGACCATCCCTAACCCCGTTACAAAAACTCCGACTGGAAGGTAGAAGTTTGGAAGTGAATGTTTTACCTTTCCGAAAACAAACCCAGCTAGCAGTGTCCCAAAAGTAAAAATAGAGATTGCCAAACCTGCCTCCGTTGCATTACCTAATTGATCACCTTGAATAACAACTGAAATGTTTGTTACATAACCAAAAATTAATGCAGAATAAAATACCTGACCTAAGCAAACCCAATAAATTGCCTTAGGAAGCTTGACCTTAGCCTTTGAGCCAGTCGCTTCTGAAACCTCTTTCTTCTCAGGTTCAGGAAGATAAACAATAGTCAAAGCGAGTATCCATATTGGGAAAAGGTAAGTAAGGAATCCATATTGCCAGCCAAAGGAATCTGCTAAAATTCCTCCGCCTAATTGGAAGAAGATTGCTCCAATACATGCAATCGTGGAGGTTCCAAAGCCTATTAAGAAATCTCTTTCCCTGCCGTCAAAGAAATCCGTAATGACATCAATAGATAACGGCATTGTAATACCTACACCGAGTCCTAAAAGTCCTCTCATTGCAATAATCAATGGCAGATTATCAATAAATGTTGGCAGTGTCCCACCGACAATAAATAAAGTCAACCCGATAAATAACAATGTTTTCTTTTTAAACACTTTGGTTAGTTTTCCATAAAATAACGCAGGTACAATTTGTATGAGACCCGGGAAAGTAGCTACCAACATGACAATGGTGGGATCATAGTCTGGAAATGCCTTAATAATGTCGGCCATAATCGATCCTGCTACTCCAGCTGCAACATCTTGAAAAGCTAGAATGACGACTAAAAATTTAAGCATGTTTCTACTAATATTTTTTGCCATTTTTATCCCCCTTGTATTTGTTTTGCATTATGAAAACTGAACTTTGTAAACGTTTTCATTTAATTCAAAGAATATTATTTCTTCTGCTCGTGGCCAGCAAGCAACAAAAGCTTAAAATCTCAGGTTTTAGAAACACTAAAATTTTACATTTCTATTTTCCACGATTTTACCGGTAAAAATCGTAAAAAAAAGCACTTCCTTTTGCTAACTGTAATTCTACAGTCGCACAAAATACTTGTCAATATATTCATAATACTTTTTATTTTCCGAACAATTAGTTACACAATTTCTTATATAAAATAAAAAAAACACTGAATTTCTACTGTTTTTTACTTAATTTCTTTGTGAAAATCTGAACTCTATTTATATTTTTCACAAGGGAACAGCGGCTGAAAATATATATATTATAAATTTTTTTGAATGTAAACGTCTTCACTTAGAATTAGTTGATTTAAAATGCAAGAAAATATGTTATATTCTAATAAATGAAAAATGGGAGTGAAAAAATGAATACACTTGTCCAGCGTGCCTATAACTTTAATGCAGGTCCATCTGCCCTTCCGTTAGCTGTTCTTGAAAAAGCTCAAAAGGAACTAATTGATTTTCGTGGTACGGGTATGTCAGTCATGGAGCTTAGCCACCGTAGTGCTGCCTATGAAGAAGTACATAACAATGCCATTGCACTTCTAAAAGAATTGTTATCTATTCCGGAAAATTACGAGGTCCTTTTTCTGCAAGGGGGAGGAAGTCTTCAATTTTCAATGGTTCCAATGAACTTTTTGAAACCTGGAGAAAAAGCAGGATATATCATGTCCGGGTCATGGTCTGAAAAAGCATATTCTGAAGCAAAATTATTTGGGGATGCTTACCAAGTTGCCTCTACGAAGGAAGGACAATATCGCGGTGTCCCTCAATTTGACGAGTTGAAATACAACCCGACAGATGCTTATATTCATCTCACATCAAATAATACCATCTATGGGACACAATGGAAGGACTTCCCAGATACAGGTGATGTACCATTGATTGCCGATATGTCCAGTGATATTTTATCCAAGCCCATTGATGTAAGCAAATTTTCATTAATTTATGCCGGCGCTCAAAAGAATCTTGGTCCTTCTGGTGTTACAGTAGCTATCATTCGCAAGGATCTGCTTGAAAAGGCGAATCCTAACATTCCGACTATGCTAAAGTATAGCACACATTCAAAAAACAACTCTTTGTATAATACACCACCTACATTCGGTATTTATATGCTTGGCGAAGTTTTGAACTGGATTAAAGAAACAGGCGGAATTAATGAACTAACCAAACGAAACGAGGAAAAAGCAAAACTCATTTATGACGCAATCGATCAAAGCAACGGATTCTATATTGGTCATGCTGAAGTCGAAAGCCGCTCACTTATGAATATTACTTTCCGAGTGAAGGATGAAGAATTAGAGAAGAAATTCTTAGCTGAAGCAAAGATTAAAGGATTTATCGGTGTAAATGGTCACCGTTCTGTTGGAGGCTGCCGTGCATCTACCTACAACGCTGTCCCGTATGAAACATGTAAAGCTTTCAGTGAATTTATGGTTCAATTTCAAAATGTAAATCAATAACCAAATAGATTTAAAAGGGAAATATTATCATTTATTTCCCTTTTTTATTTTTCGATAAAAACGGTACCCTTTTCTAACACTGTTTACAATAAAAAAAGGAACCCGCAGTCGATATTTGTAAATAATCGGAAGGTATATTTTATAATAAGCTCTCTTTAAATCATCCCACTTCCGGCATTTACCCTGCTTATAAAAATCAGAAACATCGACGATATACCCTCTTCCATTACTCATTACGACATTTTTCCCATGTACATCGAATGGGTTTAAGCCTTTTTCCCGAGCATATGCCATCCCCTCATCGACATCGTTAACGACAGACTCCGGTATCGGGACGCCTTTTACAACAGCATCGAACAGATTAATTCCATCTATCCTTTTAAGAATCAAATAATTATCCCCATAATCAATTAAGGAGGAAAAGGATTGATGATTACCAAGTTTTTTATATACTTCGACTTCCTTTTTTAACTCCTCAGGTTCTCTTCCATACACCTTCACAACCCATTTAGGATTTGATTGATGTAAAAAGACACCTGCATAATTTCCACTTCCAATTGTTTTCCAAGTATTCGAAAAATTTTTTACAATAATTGGATCAAATGGACCTTCCGTTGATAATTGGATATTGGGCAATAATTCATTTCCAATCAATTTTGTATATTTCTCAATTTTCATTTGTACACCTCAAAACAAACTAGATAATAACTCTTTCCTTTTAGTATACATCTCATATACACTTAGAATAGATAAAATATTCTTTACTTTTAAAAAAAGTTTATTCCTATATAAATGAGGTGTTGCTGTGTTATTTCCAACTTTAGAAACTAAAAAACTAAAACTAATTGAAATTACACCTATTCACGCTGAGAGCTTATTTGAAATTTTATCATTAGAGGAGGTAACCAGATATTACGGGACGGATACTTTCACCTCTATCGAAGAAGCAAAAAAGTTAATTGACATTTTTCAGAAAAATTTTTATGAAAAACGTTCCATGCGCTGGGGAATAGTCCTTAAGAAAAATAACAAATTTATTGGTACATTAGGTCTAAATGGATTACAGCTTAAAAATAAAAAAGCTGAGATTGGCTATGAAATTCATCCCTCCTACTGGCGTAAAGGCTACACTTCTGAAGCTATAAATGAGGTTTTGCGGTATAGTTATTTAGAGTTGGAATTAAACCGCATAGGAGCTGTTGTTTACCTTGAAAACGAGGCTTCTAGTAATCTTCTTGAAAAGTTAGGTTTTAGGAAAGAAGGGGTATTGCGTGATTATTTGTTTCAAAACAATTCATATCATACCACTAGTATGTTTTCTTTACTAAAGCGTGAATGGGAAATGCTTACAGCTGAATCTTTAGGCTTTATAGTTAAATAAAAAAGCCAGGAAATCCTGGCTTTTATTCTTCAAAGTAATCTTTAAATGCTTTTGGATTATTGGTTTCTTTTCCCTGATAATAGGGGTTATTCTCAGTAGAGTCCTGCGGGTCGAGATTTGTCTTAATAATCAAGTGTGGTCCTGATGGCTGCTCCACAATGATTCTGTCGTTTAATTGGTCGAAATCAGGCAGTTTGTTATTTCCAGGTTGTCTAGGCTCCATGTCTGTGACACCTCCTAAAAATATAATGCTGATTTTTCTTTTTTATCATACATACTTTCTTTTATTATAAGATAATAAAAAAGAAAAAACTAGGAAGTAGAGACTTCCTAGTGTGTTTATTCTTCTTCGACGCCGAGTAAGAAATCTGGATTTAATTCCTCAAATTCTTCGTCGTCAACTTCCATTCCCCAATCATCGTCGTCTTCATGGCATCCCTTTGGATTGATGGCTACGCATACTTTCGTTTCGCCAATCACTTCCACGAGGAATTCCCTTTCAACATGGACAATGATTCGATTGCCATTTGGGGAGATAACGGCTTCACAACAATTTGGCTGCTGCAAGACACGAGCACAAATCTCATTGTCATCCAAGCAATCATGGTCACGGTAACGTAACTTAATAACATCCGTATACTGAACTTTTTCTGTTACTACTTCTGTTCTGGTATTATCATTAAAGGAATACCATACGTTGATGTCATACGATCCGTGTATTTCTACAGTTTTGCCGACTTTTTTCGCGTTGTATTTATGGTTGATAATCCAACATCCAAGAATGCTTGTTGGACTATGTGCCGGGCTAATCGTATGATTGGACTGGGTGAATTTACGCCCTTTCGCTACTACGGCCTTCGTAATTATCTCTCTGTATTCTCCCATTTCGCGCGAACCCTCCTCATTCATTTTCAATTCATCCTATGCAATTTTTTAGACTAGTGTGCGATATATTTCTGCGAATACTGGATAAAAGTTTAGTCATAGTTCATTTTATGCGGAAGTCTAATGTAGGTTCCAATTAGGCAAGTACTTTAAGTTGAAATGACCTTTCTAAAAATGCGCATAAAAAAACCAGGCTAATAAAAGCCTGGTTACCTTTTTAATGTTCATGGTCGTGATCGTGATTTCCGCAAGACCCGCCATTATGAATACTTGCACCTGTTTCACCTTTTAAGACATCTCCGCCAGTTGACTCAATAATGACGTCTGTTACCTTATTAGAGATTGTAGTAGCAATTAACTGAAGCAATTCATTTACTTCTAATTGGGACTGCTTAAACTCTTGAACAACTGGAATATCATCTAGTTCCTGTTCAATCGTAGCAATTTTATCTTCTACTTTTTTCAATGCTTCTGGCTTACCGTAATGCTGTAAATTAACGGCTTGCTTTTGCAAACCCTTAATATCTGAAATTAACGTACTAACCTTCGGGTTTACGTGAATCTGTGCTTCTGCACGTTTAAAGAAATCAACTTCCTCAGTTTCTCCTATCATCCGTGCTAATTCTTGTGCACGAGCAATGATATCGTCTTTTGTATATTTCGCCACTTTATTTCACCTCTACTGGTTCTAGTTCTTCCACCATTTCTCCGTTTAATGACCATGTTCTAGCTTCAGTAATTCTCACCTTTACTATTTTACCAATGGCTGTTTTAGGTGCAGCAAAATTCACAAGCTTGTTCCTAGATGTGTAACCTGCTAGGACATCTGGATTGTTCTTGCTTTCCCCTTCAACAAGAACATCTAAGATTTGACCTTCATGTTTTTTCATTGCTTC
Organism: Neobacillus canaveralius; assembly: GCF_047237705.1. Classification (NCBI taxonomy): domain Bacteria; kingdom Bacillati; phylum Bacillota; class Bacilli; order Caryophanales; family Bacillaceae; genus Neobacillus; species Neobacillus canaveralius. The sequence goes on from NZ_JBDFLL010000001.1 coordinate 4,447,793, forward strand.
TAAAGAAAGCTCGTTTACAAGGGCGTTCAAACGCTGCAAGCGTGCTTTTTTTACTTCCAGTGGAACGTTATCCTCCATTTTAGCCGCAGGCGTACCTTCACGTGGAGAGTAAATAAAAGTATAAGCCAATTCATAACCCACCTCACGATAGAGCGACATTGTTTCTTCAAACTGTTCGTCCGTTTCGTTAGGGTAGCCAACGATAATATCGGTGGTCAAAGCAACGTTTGGAATGGCCGCTTTGATTTTTCTTACAAGTTCTAAATATTGTTCCCTTGTATATTTACGAGCCATGATTTTCAATACGTCTGTTGAACCAGATTGAACTGGTAAATGGATATGATCCATTAGGTTACCACCTTGGGAGAGAACTTCAATTAGACGATCATCAAAGTCGCGGGGATGGCTTGTAGTAAAACGAATCCGTGGGATATCAATTTTCCGCAGCTCATTCATCAGCTCGCCAAGTCCATAGTTACTATCCGCTAAATCTTTTCCATACGCATTTACGTTTTGACCTAAAAGAGTGACCTCTTGGTATCCTTGTGCTGCTAATTGACGTACTTCCTGGATAATTTCCTCAGGGCGACGGCTTCGTTCCTTCCCACGAGTAAAAGGGACAATACAGTACGTACAGAATTTGTCACAGCCGTACATTATGTTAACCCATGCCTTAATATTTCCACGTCGTACTTTTGGAAGGTTTTCGATGACGTCACCTTCTTTAGACCAAACTTCAACGACCATTTCTTTAGACATGTAGGCTTCATGTAAAATATTTGGCAAACGGTGAATGTTATGTGTACCAAAAATCATGTCAACTTGATTATAGGTTTTTAGAATCTTATTAACAACTGATTCTTCCTGTGACATACATCCACAAACACCTATTAGTAAATCTGGTTTTTCTAACTTCAAATGCTTTAAATGTCCTAGTTCACCGAATACTTTATTTTCAGCATTCTCACGAATTGCACACGTATTTAACAGGATAACGTTTGCATCCTCTGTATTGTCTGTTGGCTCATAGCCTAAAGCCAAAAAGATACCAGCCATAACTTCTGTATCGTGTTCGTTCATCTGGCAGCCGTAGGTACGGATATAAAACTTCCTGCCTTCTCCCATACCGCGAAATTCTTCAGAAATGGAGAAATCGTTATGGTATTTCACTTCTTCTTTACCACGTTTTTTCGCATCTTTTAAAGATGGAGCAGTAATAACCTGTTCAAAGTACTTACTGTAATCCTTGGCGGATTTTTTGTCCGAAGAATTAGCAGCTTCAATTTGTTTAGATTCTAAACGTTGTTTTTCATTCATTCGTATTAGATCTCCTTTCAGTCATTTTAGCTGATGTGTCTATTAATATTAATAAAGTAAATTTTTACCTGTACATAGTGTTAGAGCGTACCTAACATACTTCTGCACATTATTATAGTATAAAGGTTAATAGGCCTGAAAACAATAGAAAATCCCGTAGTAGACACTACGGGACGTTTCAAATTGCTATTACATAAATTCGCCAACTAATTTATCAAAATACCCTTGATCAAGATTTAAATCAGCCTGTGATAAAGGAGTTTCAGAGAAACCATTGATTAATTCCTGATAAGATTTACGTTCTGTGTTTTGATAAATTAAACCAGTAACTAAACCATTATGCTTCATCAATGTCTGCATAGCTTCTTCACGGTTTGAAGGATCATAACCTTCAATATCGCTTAATTTCGTTAGATTTTCTTTAAACCAGTCGTATGTGTTTACTTTATTATATGTTACACATGGGCTGTATACGTTAATTAAAGAGAACCCTTTATGCCTAATACCAGCTTCAATTAAAGCAGTCAAATCCTTTAAATCCGTTGAAAAACTTTGTGCAACAAACGTTGCTCCAGCAGTTAGGGCCATCTCCATCGGAGAAATAGCTTGTTCAACAGAACCCATCGGAGTTGATTTTGTTTTAAATCCAGCGGCGGAACGTGGAGACGTTTGTCCCTTTGTTAAGCCATAGATTTGGTTATCCATTACAACGTAAGTAATATCAATATTTCTTCGAATTGCATGGATTGTATGACCCATACCAATTGCAAAACCGTCTCCGTCACCACCAGAAGCGATAACTGTTAAATCACGGTTTGCCATTTTTACACCTTGTGCGATTGGTAATGAGCGACCATGAATTCCATGGAAGCCATATGAATTAATGTACCCTGAGATACGACCAGAACATCCAATACCAGAAATAACAGCTAAGTTTTCAGGCTCAAGACCTACATTCGCTGCTGCACGTTGCATTGCCGCTTGTACAGAGAAGTCGCCACAGCCAGGGCACCAGTTCGGTTTTACATTATTTCTAAAGTCTTTAAAAGTGGCCATGTTTAGAACAACTCCTTACATTTTGTATATACTTCGTGTGGTAGGAACGGATTACCGTCATATTTTAAATGTTTAATAATCTTTTCAGCATGACCAACATTCATTTTCATAATGTTTGCCAATTGTCCAGTAGCGTTGTTCTCAACAACTACTACTTTCTTTGCTGAACGAACAAGTTGTAATACTTCGTCAGTTGGGAAAGGGTGAATCAAACGAATTTGTGCATGGTTTACTTTTAAGCCATCGTTTTCTAAACGAACCATTGCTTCTTCAATTACACCACGAGTTGAATTAAATCCAACAAATAATACGTCAGCATCTTCGTGTTTAACATTTTTATACACTGGTGTGTTGAAACGAAGATTTTCTATTTTACGGAATCGCTTGTCCATTTGGGCAATTCTGTTTACTGCTGATTCAGAAGGTTTACCAGTTTCATCATGTTCAACACCTGTTACATGGTGGATACCATTTTTCATACCAGGGATAACACGTGGTGAAACTCCATCAGCAGTCACTTCATAACGTTTGAAATATCCTTTGTTTTCATTTTCAGGAATTTCATCTGTTACCAGCTTACCACGTCTGATTTCAACTTTATCCATACTTAATGGTTCAACAGTCTGCTTACCTAAAGATAGTTGAAGATCGGTAAGGATAATAACTGGACATTGATATTCTTCAGCAAGGTTAAATGCTTCAGCAGTATCATAGAATGCTTCTTCTACAGTACTTGGAGCCATTACGATTTTAGGGATTTCTCCATGTGTTCCATAGATCATCGCCATTAAATCTGACTGCTCCTGCTTTGTTGGTAACCCTGTAGATGGACCTCCACGTTGGGTATCAACAATAACAAGTGGAGTTTCTGTAATACCAGATAGACCGATCGCTTCCATTTTTAATGATAATCCCGGACCAGCAGATGCAGTAATTGTACGAACACCAGCATAGTTGGCACCAATTGCCATTGTACATGCAGCAATTTCATCCTCTGTTTGAATAACCGAACCACCAAGTGCAGGAAGCTTTTTAATTAAATATTCCATTATTTCAGAAGCTGGTGTAATAGGGTAAGCAGCCATAAAACGGCAGCCAGCTGCTACAGCTCCTAATGCAATTGCGTCATTTCCAATCATAAACATGCGCTTCTTGCCGTCAGCTTTTTCAAGTTCCATTATTTCAACGCCATTTACAAGCTGTTTTTTCATATAATCATATCCAGCTTTAATAGCATCCATGTTTTTCGCAACTACTTGAGCACCTTTTTTACCAAAAATCTCTTGAACTACTTCTTCAAAAACATGAATATCAAGATTCAAGACAGCTGAAGTAGCACCAATGGCTACCATGTTTTTCATTAGGGAAGTTCCTAATTCAGTAGCAATTTCTGTAAATGGAACCGCATACAATGATGCTTGTGTATCTTCTGGATTCTTCGGCGTGAATTTTGCATCCGCAAGTATTACACCTTTGCTGTGTAACTCTTTGTAGTTTAAATCGATAGTTTCTTGGTCAAAAGCAACAAGAACATCAAGATCATCCGAGATCGAACGAACTTCTTTTGTACTTACTCTGATTTTGTTGTTTGTATGACCGCCTTTAATACGAGATGAAAAGTGACGATAACCATACAAGTAATAACCGAGGCGATTCAATGCAATAGCAAATATTTCCCCAGTACTTTCAATACCTTCCCCTTGTTGTCCGCCAACTTTCCACGAAAGTTGATTGATCATGACTTACACCCCTTTGGATATGTAAAAAATATATTTTATTACTATCTAATAGTATAGCACAATTCCGAGTGATTCACTAGAATTTAGCCTTTTAAAGCTTTAAAGACAAAATCAATTGAAACTAGAAGATGTACTAAACGCTTACAATTCTAGACCTCCAAACCAAAAATTGCAACCCTTTAAGACGAAATATTGTCTAAAATATGAATATTTTTTTATATTTTAAAAATTGACATTTAGTAAATCTGCATAACTCTCTATAGAATTGTTATAAAACGTTGTTGTTATGCGATTTATAACTAAATCTTATAAAATATATTACTTTAATACGTTATCACAGAAAACGTTTTCATTTATACTAGAATAACATTATTATAATGATTTGTATATAAAAATACCTGCTTAAAATTTAAGCAGGTAAAAGTTTGTTCTATTCATCATGTTTCACTTCATTGATTCTATCTCTTTCATCTGGGTTCAACAATAAGCTTTATAGCCGTGCGTTCTTCACCATCAATCTGAATATCAGTGAACGCAGGGATGCAAATCAAATCAACTCCGCTAGGTGCTACAAATCCTCTTGCAATCGCTACTGCCTTAACAGCTTGATTCAATGCACCTGCACCAATCGCCTGTATTTCTGCTGCACCTCTTTCACGCAGAACTCCAGCAAGTGCACCAGCTACAGAATTAGGATTAGATTTTGCTGAAACTTTTAATATTTCCATTCCTAGCTCCCCCTTGTATAATCCCGATCCTGGCATGAGCAGTTTCATGAGCAAATCAGGTATATAAGATTCCACTGCTACTATATTCATTCTGTAAAAGACATATTCCGGCTTGGACAAAAAAAGTGCTTAATTATCATAAAAAGAAATAACCTTCCGTAAATGGAAGGTTAAGAATACCAAGGATTATCTTCATTTATTAAAATTCTTTCCATTTTTTTGCACTTGCCAGTTTTTCTATCAAGTTCCAGGTAGACTCCACTTAGCTGGGTTCTTCCCGTTTTAGGAACTTCAAATCTAACTGGAAGGCTTGTGATGAATTTGGTGATGACTGCTTCCCGTTCCATACCAAGAATTCCATCATATGGACCTGTCATCCCCACATCAGTTAAGTAGCCCGTTCCGTTTGGGAGGATGCGGCTATCTGCTGTTTGCACATGTGTATGTGTACCTACGACCGCAGAAACCTTCCCGTCTAAATACCAGCCCATTGCTAGTTTTTCACTTGTCGCTTCTGCATGAAAGTCCACAAAGATAAAGGGTGTACGCTCTTGAGCAATTTCGATTAATTCATCCGCTTTTTTAAAAGGACAATCTAACGGAGGCATAAAGGTTCGCCCCTGCAAATTGATGACAGCTACTTCGATGTCATTCACCTTAAAAAATGCTAGCCCTTTTCCGGGAGTCCCTTCTGGAAAGTTTGCTGGACGTACCATATTCTTTGCTGATTCGATAAATTCAAAAATCTCCTTGTTGTCCCACGAATGATTTCCAAGGGTTACAGCCTGCGCTCCAGAACCTAAAAATTCTCGATAGATTTTTTCTGTAATACCTCTGCCGCCTGCTGCATTTTCACCATTAATAATAGTAAAATTTGGTCGATATTTTTCCTTGATTTTTGGCACATACTCTTTTACCATATCTCGACCCGGTGATCCTACAACATCTCCAATAAATAATAAGTTCATTTGTAATCCTTTCGTGATGCATTTATTTATTATAAATTGTATCACACTTTTATTTTATTTAACCGCAAATCCAACCCTCAAAAAAACAAAGCAGTGCTTTCGCACCGCTTTATTTTGCGTATTCTACAGCCCGTGTTTCACGGATGACTGTCACTTTAATATGTCCAGGGTAATCAAGCTCTTCTTCTATTCGTTTCCGAATATCCCGAGCCAAACGATGTGCAGCAAGATCATCAACTGCATCTGGTCTAACAATAATCCGGACCTCTCGGCCAGCTTGGATTGCAAAGGATTTTTCAACACCTTCATAAGACTCAGAAATTTCCTCCAGCTTTTCTAAACGGCGGATATAGTTTTCTAGAGTCTCACTGCGTGCTCCAGGTCTCGCAGCCGACAAAGCGTCAGCAGCAGCAACTAGAACAGCAATGGTTGATGTTGGTTCCGTATCACCATGGTGTGAAGCAATACTGTTGATTACCACTGGGTGTTCCTTGTATTTAGTTGCAAGTTCAACCCCGATTTCAACATGGCTTCCTTCCACTTCATGGTCAATTGCTTTTCCGATATCATGTAATAGACCTGCACGTCTTGCAAGTGTTTCATCCTCACCAAGTTCAGCTGCAAGTAAGCCCGAAAGCTGTGCAACCTCCATTGAGTGTTTTAAGACATTTTGTCCGTAACTTGTACGGAACTTTAAGCGTCCTAAGATCTTAATAAGATCCGGATGTAATCCATGAACTCCGACTTCAAAGGTCGTCTGTTCACCCACTTCACGGATGTACTCATCCACTTCACGACGAGATTTTTCGACCATTTCCTCAATACGAGCAGGATGGATACGTCCGTCCTGGACTAACTTTTCAAGCGCCAATCGTGCTGTTTCTCGTCGAATCGGGTCAAATCCTGAAAGAATAACAGCTTCTGGAGTATCATCGATAATCAAATCAATTCCTGTTAGCGTTTCTAATGTACGGATATTTCTTCCTTCACGGCCAATAATACGACCTTTCATTTCATCATTCGGAAGGTTGACCACAGATACAGTCGTTTCCGCAACATGGTCAGCAGCGCAACGCTGGATTGCTAGCGAAAGGATTTCCTTCGCTTTCTTGTCAGCTTCCTCTTTCACGCGGTTTTCACTATCCTTGATCATTATCGCTGTCTCGTAGGTTAGTTCCTGCTCCAACTTGTCAATAATAATTGCCTTAGCTTCCTCACGCGTTAAGCTCGAAATTCGTTCGAGTTCTGTTTGTTGTGTTCGTACCAACTCGTCCACTTTGCTTTCCATCTGTTCAATATGCTGTTGTCTTTGGTTTAGAGAATCATCCTTCTTTTCTAATAGAATTTCTCGTTTATTTAACGATTCATCCTTTCGATCTAAATTCTCTTCTCTTTGCAGTAAACGGTTTTCTTGTTTTTGCAGTTCATTTCTTCGTTCACGAACCTCACGTTCGGCTTCAGTACGAAGTTTGTGAATTTCATCCTTTGCTTCTAGCAAGGCTTCTTTTTTCAATGAATCAGCGTCACGCTTTGCATCTTCAAGAATCTGCTCTGCAGCATTCTTTGCACCTGCTATTTTTGCCTCAGCAATGGATTTACGAACAAAATAGCCAACAACGGCACCGACGATAATGCCAAGCAAAATGGAGATGATAGTAATAGGTTCCATCGTTACACCTCCTCTTGCTATAAACTTTTGTTACACTTTTTAAGTGTCGGCATGTACATTGGTTTGGTTCAACATACAGCAAGCACCAAGCTTTTCATTGTAATATTAACAAAAATGTAAAATATACATGTTAATTGTAAATGTGTGTATATTTATTGTCAAGGGTAACTCCTGACAGCTTTTTGAAATATTTAGACTTTGCTCATGTTTTAACAATATACAAATCGCTATTTTGTGTATAATTATACACAAACACTGATAAATATCCAGTTCATTAAAAAGAGCAAAACCTAAACAGGCTTTGCTCTTTTTGTTAGTCTATTAATTCGATTTGTTCATCGTCATCGGCTTCAGTGACTATTTTTTCCCCGTCTAATCCGAAGTGCTCACGAATCTTTTGCTGAATTTCAAGACGAACACTTGGATTTTCTCTTAAGAAAGTCTTCGCATTTTCACGACCTTGACCGATTCTTTCCTCATTGTAAGAATACCAAGAACCGCTCTTTTGAACGATATCTAATTCAGAGCCAATATCAATGATTTCGCCCTCTTTAGAAATTCCTTCACCATACATAATATCCACTTCAGCTGTACGGAATGGAGGAGCAACTTTATTTTTAACAATCTTAATTTTCGTTTTGTTACCAACGACGTCAGTGCCTTGTTTGATAGCTTCTCCACGACGTACTTCAACACGGATTGTAGAGTAGAATTTCAACGCACGGCCACCTGGAGTTGTTTCAGGGTTCCCAAACATAACTCCAATTTTCTCACGAACCTGGTTGATAAAGATTGCAATTGTCTTTGATTTGTTAATGACACCAGAAAGTTTACGGAGTGCTTGAGACATCAAACGAGCTTGAAGACCCATGTGAGAATCTCCCATTTCTCCTTCAATTTCTGCCTTTGGAACTAGTGCTGCAACCGAGTCGACTACTAGAATATCAATTGCACCACTTCGTACAAGTGCCTCTGCGATCTCTAGCGCTTGTTCCCCAGTATCAGGCTGAGATAACAATAACTCATCGATGTTTACTCCTAGTTTTTGTGCATATGCTGGATCCAGGGCATGCTCAGCGTCAATAAACGCGGCTTGTCCGCCAGCAGCTTGTACTTCTGCAATAGCATGTAAGGCAACGGTTGTTTTACCTGAGCTTTCAGGTCCGTAAATTTCGATAATTCTTCCTCTAGGATATCCACCAACACCAAGTGCTGAATCAACGGCTAATGAGCCACTTGGACTTGTTAAAATCCTTGTGTCTGTCTTCTCTCCCATTTTCATGATGGAACCTTTACCAAATTGCTTTTCTATTTGTTTTAGCGCCATTTCTAAGGCCGCTTTACGATCACTCACTACAAGTTCCTCCCTTATATATAAACCAAAAAGTTAATAGCCAAAATCTATGATTTAAATCCTATTAATAATATAACCTCTTTTTGGACATTTGTACAGCAAAAAGTCGAACATTCATTCGACTTTTTTGAAACAAAAAGTCATGTAAAAATAGGTAAATCCCCCAGCCATTTATATCTTTTCAATTAAATTTTTCATTATTTTTTACTTTTTCTCCTTGTTTCAGACTACTTCCTTTAAGCTAAAAATACTCAGAGTGATTAGATAGCTTTTCTGTGATTAATAGTGTTGAAAAACAAATTAGGTCGATTGATTTTATATGGAATTTCCAATTCATCTGCAATCCCTCAGCGTATTTTAGCTTTTTTCTTTTTGATGGTCGCTATAAACCTTTTTGCACATTTTATATTGACCCAAAAGTCAAAATAGTTAGAGTTACGGTCACTATAACAGCTCTATAGTGACCGAAAACACAAAATAGTAGGAGCTATGGTCGCTATAACAGCTCTATAATGACCGAAAACACAAAATAGTAGAAGCTATGGTCGCTATAACAGCTCTATAGTGACCGAAAACCCATAATAGTAGGAGTTACAGTCACTATACCTAATCAAAAAAAATCACAGAGAGCCTAGTTAGCTTTCTGTGATTCCTCCAAATGCTTTATTAAATAATAGCAGCCATATTTTACCGAACGGCTCCGGTTTGCTTCCCTTGAACCACCAAGTTTCAGCTTTTCAACGACTGTTTGCTTACCTCTAATCGATATCCCAATGTAAACTGTTCCTACAGGTTTACCCTCAAGCTCATCAGGACCAGCAACACCAGTGAAACTAATCCCAATATCAGCAGATACTAATGCCGCAACATTTTCAGCCAGCTCTTTCGCACACTCATGACTTACAACGCCATGCTTATCAATGGTTTCCTTTTTAACTCCTAAGACTTTCTCCTTAACCTCATTTGTATAACAAACAACTCCGCCCTTTAGGACTGAACTAACACCAGGAACACTCGTTAGTTCCTGCTGGAACAATCCGCCTGTTAAGCTCTCTGCAGCTGAGATCGTTAATTTTTTTTCTTTTAAAGCTTTCATAAGTTCAGCCACTAACGAAGTATTGTCATACCCATATAAAAACTGCCCTACACGAGCTCTAATATTACCTTCTACTTCATCAAGCATTACCTCTGCCGTTTGCAAGTCATGGTGCTTCGCAGTAAGCCTTAACGTGCATTCTCCGTCTGCAGCAAGCGGGGCAATCGTTGGATTTGTTTGTTGATCTATTAAATCCATGATTTCCGTTTCTAGCGCTGCCTCGCCAATTCCAAAGAACCTTAAAACTCTAGAAACTATTTTCTCGTCCGTTTTTACTTGTTTGGACAAAGCCGCAGTACCAAAGTGTAAAAACATTGGCTCCATTTCTTTCGGCGGCCCTGGCAAAAGCATATATACGCAATTACCATTCTCAACTATCATACCTGGTGCCATCCCATGATGATTTGGAAGGATAGTAGAATCCTCTAATACAAGTGCTTGCTTCTTATTATTTTCCGTCATTACCCTATTGGCCTTCTTAAAATAAAGTTCAATAGATTCTAATGCTTCTTGATCCATTACTAGATTTTTCCCTAAATGCCGGGCAATTGTTTCCTTCGTTAAGTCATCCTTCGTCGGTCCTAAACCGCCCGTAAAGATGATCAAATTTGAACGTTTTTCCGCTATTTCTATTACAGACTTTAATCGATCAGGATTATCACCAACCACCGTATGAAAAAATACATTGATACCTATTCCTGCGAGTTGTTGTGAAATAAATCGTGCATTACTATTAACGATTTGACCCAGCAGTAATTCAGAACCAACAGCAATAATTTCTGCATTCATTATCCGATACCCCAAGTTCTATTTAGAATTTTTAAAAACATGCATATTTTTCGAAAAATAATCCCATCCAGACCAGATTGTAAAAATTAATGCAACCCATAAAGCTACATCATCAAATGGAAATCCAATCATCTCAAAAATAATATTATGTAATAAAAGAGCTGAAATCGCGATTATTTGTGCCCAGGTTTTAATTTTTCCAAGGTTATTTGCCGCTACCACTTCTCCACCCTCTACGAGCAAGAGACGAAGTCCTGTAACAGCAAATTCTCTGCTTATGATTACAATAACAATCCAAGAGGCAGCATATCCAAGATCAACAAGAACAACTAGGGCTGCAGAGACAAGTAATTTATCGGCAAGCGGGTCAAGAAACTTCCCCATATTTGTAACAAGATTATATTTTCGGGCATAGTAGCCATCCACCCAATCAGTCGAAGAAGCAAAAATAAAGATTAATGCTCCAACAAAATGCGTTACCGGAAGATCAGCTCCCAGTAAATGCATGTTTCCCCAATCAAAGGGAAAAAGCATAATTATCAAGAAAATAGGAATCAAAAGAATCCTTGATATCGTTATTTGATTTGGTACATTCATTGTTTTGCCTCCAAGTAATAGTAAGAACGAAAAATAGTCATCACTGGATGACTATTCGTTCTTCGGAACAAATTGAATCGTTACGTTCTGTTGAACCACATCAGTAGGTGCTATAGCATACTCTAGCTTTTGGTCATTTACGTAAATCTCTGTATCGACCGCCCTACCAACAACAATAACGGCTTTGGAATCGCCCGTTAAATCTACTTCTGTACTTTGTGTACCAGTGGTTGATAATAACCCCTGGAACTTGGATTGACCACTGCTATTTTTAACATTTACCCATGTTTGCCCTGTTGAAACCAGCTTTACAACAAATTTTTCAGCATTTTTCAAGTCATAGGTAGAGTTCTTTCCACTGTTTTGAACAGCTGTTAATTCTTGTTTAGGAGTTTCTACAACCGGGTTCTCTTCAACAGTCTTTTGTTCATCATTCTTTTCTTCGTCTTCATTTTCTTTTGTGTCTTCTTTTTCTGTCTCGTCTGCTTTGTCCAGATTTTCAGAGCGCACAAATTTTACAGGCTCATTTTCCTCATTAATCTGGTCATTGGCCTTGTCTCCAACGTTATTAACAAAGAAAAAATACAGTAACCCCGCAGCGCCAATAATAAAGACCCCAATTAAGACCTTTGGAATGATATCAAAGATTTTCGAGGATCCTTCTGTTACAGTCTTTCGCGTTTTTACCCGAGATAATTTCTCAGGTAAATCCTCATTGTGAGTTGTTGGGATTTCGTTTTTATAAGTCTCAAATATTTCTTCTGGATTAAGCTGCAGCGCTTCAGCGTATTGCTTTACAAAAGCACGAACATAAAAATTTCCTGGCATACTAGAATAATTGCCCTCTTCAATCCCTATCAAATACCGCTTTTGAATTTTTGTGATTGACTGTAAATCCTCTAAGCTTAATCCTTTGGCTAATCGCTCTTCTTTTAGTCGATTACCTAATTCAGTCACTTATTAACACCTTCCAATTAATTAAAATCCAAAATCTCCAAAATCAGAGCCAGAGAATAAGTTATTTTGGTCAACAATATCATACGTAATTTCTTCGTCTGCGTCGTTTCGGAGCTCGATAATATAATCAAAATCATCAAGCGTATACTCAGAATTTTGAACAAAAATATCAGGGTGTTCGACCACTTTAACAGCCGGTAAACGCATTATCTCACGTACTAACTGCCAATGTCGTTCACTAGCACGCTTGGTTGAAACAATTCCATCAAGAATAAACAAATTATTTTCGTTGTATTCATCTTGGATCAGCTGGTTCCGTATCGTCTGTTTTAGAAGAGTGGAAGATACGAATAACCATCGCTTATTGGCACATACGCTCGCTGCTACAACAGACTCAGTTTTACCTACCCTCGGCATTCCACGAATACCTATCAGTTTGTGTCCTTCCTGCTTAAATAACTCTGCCATAAAATCAACCAATACACCAAGTTCACTCCGAACAAACCGGAATGTCTTTTTATCATCCGCATCACGTTGTATGTATCGGCCATGGCGGACAGCCAGGCGGTCACGTAGTTTTGGTTCTCTAATCTTTATTACTTTTATTGTGTCCATTGTATTTAAAATTGACTCTAACCGTTTAATTTGGTTATCATCTTTTGCTAAGATCAATAAACCGCGTCGACCTTCATCTACACCATTAATGGTTACAATATTAATTGACAGCATTCCGAGCAGGGAAGAAATGTCGCCCAATAAACCAGGACGGTTTTTTTGAATCTCATATTCTAAATACCACTCTTTTTTCTCCATAAAAACCTCCTTAGCCGTTACGACAATTTTTTCATTTCCTCATCTATCCAATATAATATATGATTTTGATAGAAGATGAAAGCAAAAACAAGCTTAAACAATAATTAAGTATGTATGACTCGTAAATAGCAAAAAAAAAGAGAGGTTACCCTCTCTCTTAACGACTGCCATTATTTTGAACTAATTTAACCATTATGTTTGCAATGGCTTGCTGCTCTTCTTTATCGGCAACAGACCAAAGATCTGCGAGAATTCTTTCTTGCTCGTTTTTTGGTTCTACCTGCTCTGAAAGGTAATCACCAATCTGTAATGCAAGCGCACTTATTGCACCCTCGCTCATTCCCTCATTTTGTGCTTGGTGAAGGCGGTCAGCAAGAAAATCTTCCCATTGCTTCCAGTTATCTAAAACAGACATATTAAACCCTCCTTTTTAGTTGTACATTGTTATTTTGCAATGATAGGGAGGAATTTATTCATTAAAAAATTATGTATAATTCATGTATACCATCCGCCATTTATTGAAAGAACTTGTCCCGTAATATAGGAAGATTCATTTGATAGTAAAAATTTAACACCATTCGCGATTTCCTCAGGAACACCTAACCTGCCCATGGGAATTTCGTATTGAAGAAGTTGCTTATCCTCCTCAGAGAACTGGCTCATCATTGGAGTCTCAATCGCTCCAGGAGCAATTGCATTTACCCGCACCCCATTTAATGCAACTTCTTTACTTAATGCCTTTACAAATGAAATCTGTGCCCCCTTTGCCGTGGAATAAATAACTTCACATGCCGCACCGGTTTGACCCCAGATGGAGGAAATTAGGATTATATTTCCTGAACGTTTCTTAATTAGTTTTGGCAGCAGTTCCTTCGTTATCATTATAGGATTCATCACATGAACCCTCATTAAAGATTCAATATCTTCCTGTTTTACATCAACAAGGAGGCCATAATGCGTATTACCGCTGCAATGTACGATGGCATCGAGGGAAAAAATTTGCGAACAAATTTTTTTATATCCTTCGGCCTCCTCTAGATTAGCCTGAATAGGATTATATTCACCGCCAAAAGGTTCAAGTTGATGTAGTAGATCCCTTAATGATGCTTCATTTTGATTAAAGTGTAGATACAAATTATAGCCAAGAGAGGCTAGTTTTAAAGCCACTGCTCGTCCTATCCCGCCGCTTGCTCCAGTAATTAATACGAATTTTTCCACATGCTTCACTCTTTCTATTTCTAATTACTCCTCATTTTAATCGAAAAGAAAAGCGCCGGCTAGCGGCGCTTCTGTTATTTCTTAGGTGTTACTTGGCAGACTGAGAAACGTTCTTCTGAAATAACTTCTGATGCCATGGTTTTAATATCATTCATCGTTATTTTCTCTAATGTAGGCACAACATCGAATAAATTCATATCATTAAAGGCATATCTTGTGAACTGATTAGCGATGTATTCCGGTGAGTTCACAGCACGTAAAAATGCCCCTATTTTTTTCTTTTTAGCTCTATCTAATTGCTCCTCTGTAAATGTTGTTCCATTCTTAGCTTGAAATAACATGTTTTTGAGTTCATCAGCAAGCTTATCGGGATTTTCTGTATCTCCGCCAACCATCGCAAACCCGAAACCTTGTTCCTGTGTATAATCATAAGAGAAGGTTTCATCAATAAGACCATCATTATAAAGTTGATTATAATTCTCCGAGCTTTTACCAAACAACAAATCCAAAAGTACATTCATGGTTAATTCATTCTTTAATAACTCTGGACCCGTTTGATCAACATGCAATGCTTTCATCCCAATTAAACATTTAGAGGTTTGCACATTCATTTCCAATACTTGTTTTTTTTCTGCTGTCTGAAGCGGCTCATCTTCAAATTTACGTTGAATCTCTGGCATCTCTTTGTAATCCTTTTTCGCTTGGTTTTCTCTAACTTGATCCATAAATTTATTTGGATCGACTGGTCCAACAATAAACAATAACATATTGCTTGGATGATAGAAGGTATTGTAGCACTCATAAAGTAGATCTTTTGTAATATGGGAAATCGATTCAATGGTACCGGCAATATCAATTTTTACAGGATGGTTTTGATATAAATTTTGAATCAGCCCAAAATAGAGACGCCAATCAGGATTATCATCATACATGGTAATCTCCTGACCGATAATCCCTTTTTCCTTTTCAACCGTTTTTTCCGAAAAGTATGGATCCTGAACGAAATCAACTAACGTTTCCAGGTTTTTCTCTACATCCGAGGTACTAGAAAACAAATATGCTGTCCGGGTGAAAGAGGTAAAGGCATTTGCAGATGCACCCTGTTTGCTAAATTGTTGAAAAACATCTCCGTCTTCCTTTTCAAAAAGCTTATGTTCAAGAAAATGGGCAATACCATCCGGAACCTTTACATATTCTTCTTTTCCCAATGGAACAAAATTATTATCAACGGAACCATATTTTGTCGTAAAGGTAGCGAAGGTTTTATTAAATCCTTTTTTTGGCAAGATATAGACATTTAAACCATTGGATAACTTTTCATGGTAAAGTTCTTCTTGGAGCTGGTCAAAATTAATTTTCTCCATTATTTTACCGCCTCCGTTCCTGTTAAGAAGTAGATGGTATCTAGTTTAATTTTACTTGCCACAGCAACAATTTCTTCCTTTGTCGTCTTTTCCATATCATTAATCCACTGCTCAAGTTTAATATCCTTGGCAGCCACAACATTATGATAAAGAATTTCTATTAATCCTCGGGAGGTATCAATGGTTTCAAGAATTTGATTTCGAATCACTGCTTTTGTTTGGATTAATTCTTGATCAGTAAAATCGCCTTTTTGCATTGCTTCTAACTGATCGCGAATGATTCCAACTGCCTGGTCATAGTTCTTCAAATCTATCCCTGACATGACCATCATAAGCCCCTTATGGCTCTCAAGTCTGCTGGATACATAATAAGCCAGGCTTGCTTTTTCACGGACATTGATAAACAATTTCGAATGCGAAAAACCGCCAAAAATACCATTGAATAATTGAAGTGCGAAATAATCGGAGTCGCCATAGACAATATTTGTACGGTAACCGATATTTAACTTTCCTTGCTTTACATCCTGTTCTTCCTTTATTTCATTTACCTGCTCCTTTTTTTGTACCTCTGTGGAAATTAATTTTTGAGGTGTGCGATTTTCAAATTTCAATAGACTTTCTGCAAGGTTTTTTACCTCATCTTCCTTTACGTCACCAATGATATAAAGATCCATTTCATCTTCGGCAAATGCCTTCTTAAAATAATCGTATAAATTTTCAGGCGTGATTACATCCACATCTCCCGCTTCACCATTAACTTGCAGAGCGTAGGGTTCATCTTTACACATTTCTTGCAACAGGCGTACATTGGAATAACGCATTTTATCATCATAAACTGATTGAATTCGCTGCTTTAATGTTCTCTTTTCTTTGGTCACAGTCTCTTGATCAAATGCACTACCAGAAATATTCGGCTTAGTCAAAACCTCCGAAAGAAGTTCAAAACCTTTTTTCAGTAATGGTGCAGGATCACTTAAGAATTTCTCATTTGCAATCTCAAGCGTAAAACTAATAATATGATATTCACCTTTTTTCGCTAAATCAATAAATAGCGTAGCGCCGTATAATTCATCTAAGTAAGAACGTAATGCAGTCGTTGTCGGATACTTCGCGGTGCTGCTTTGTAGGACCTGAGGAAGCAGTGCTCTTTTCGTTACATCTTCCTTTGTTAAAGGTGCTTTCATTTTCCATACAAATGTATTCGTTTTGTATTTATCTGTTTCAATGATATGGAGTTTGTAGCCCTGCATATTGGTGATTTTTTCGGCAGTTGAATCCATTCTCTTACCTCCTTCAGATTTTCAAAATCCTTCTTATTATATATGTAAACATTCATCGTGTTATTTTACATCTTTTCCATTGTTTTTATCACTTATTCTTACTATAATTTGCCAGGCTTGTTTTTTACAAACTTTAACCACTAACAAATTATATAAAACAAAGGCTGTGTTAAATTAGGCTGTTGATTTGCGCTCCAGGCGCTACGCTTTCCGCGGGCTCGCCCGTGAGCCTCCTCGCAGCTTCGCTCCTGCGGGGTCTCACTCAGCTCGTTTATCCCGCAGGAGTCGAGCGCCTTCCGCTCCAATCAACAGGTTCTTAAATCATGAGTATCCATTAACACAGCCATATAAAAAAGGCTGACAAATGTCAGCCCTGTTTACCTTACTATTATCTTTTTCCTGGATCGAATGGTTCTCCCGCTGCTTTAGGTGCTTGTGAAGATTTAGAGAAGATTACTAAAGCAATTAATGTTACTACGTATGGAAAAATTTTCAGAATGATTGGCGGTATAACAGCCAATTCTGGAATAACCTGAGATACGTTAGCGATAGTGCTCGCAAATCCGAAGAATAATGTTGCTCCTAAGATTCCAAGCGGTCTCCATTGTCCAAAAATTAAGGAAGCAAGTGCTAAGAATCCTAGACCTGATACGGAACCAGTAAATTCGCCTGCGTATGTTAAGATAATGATAGCTCCACCTAATCCTGATAAGGCCCCAGAAATCATGACACCGATATATCGGATTCTTACTACATTAATCCCTGCTGCTTGAGCAGCCTGTGGAAATTCACCACAAGACTTTAAACGCAAGCCAAATTTTGTTTTATTTAGTATAAACGCACTTACAAGTAGTACGATTAATATAAACCAAGTTGTCGCATACGTTTTTGTAAATAATAAATCCCCAATAATTGGGATTTGGGATAAAATCGGTACATCAAATGGTGTAAAACCGCTGGTAATACGAATATTACCACTGCCTGTTATATTTCTGGCCAAGAATACTGTTAAAGCCATTGCAATCATGTTAATGGCTGTACCACTGATTACTTGGTCTGCACTTAAGTTGATGCTGGCAAATGCATGTAATAAGGAAAACAAAATCCCTACTATCACCGCAACTAATAACCCAATCCATAATACCGTGGATCCAGTCATACTATCTTGCAGAAAGTTAACAGTTATTGCACTTGCAAATGCTCCTGAAATCATTAAACCTTCCAAGCCGATATTTACAATACCGCTTCTTTCACTAAAAAGACCACCTAATGCTGTAATAAGAAGAGGAATGGTAAAAACAATTGCGTAAGGGAATATTTGTTCAATTATGGCCCACATCTTATGCTTCTCCCTTCTTGCCAACAGGTCCATTTACATCATTTGCATTTGAACGAGTCTTACGGAATTTATTTAATAAACGGTGAATCAGAACGCTGGTAGCAGCAAAGTAAATAATAATCGCAATAATTGTATTTGCAAGTTCTGGTGGAATCTCAATCATTGCATTCATAAAGCCTGTTCCTGAATAAAGAATTCCAAAAAGGAGTGCTGCAAAGAATACTCCAACCGGTGAGTTTGCTCCAAGTAATGCAACGGCAATTCCATCATAGCCCTGTGACGGTAAAATACCTATTTGGATACTGGAAGCATTACCTGTGTATAATGCTACCCCTCCCAGACCTGCAAGAGCACCTGAAATTAACATAGATAAGATAATATTGCGATTAACTTTCATACCTGCATATTCTGCAGCATGTCGATTGAATCCAACAGCTTTTAATTCAAATCCTAAAGTTGTTTTATTAATAATAAATGCAATAACAATTACAGCAATTATCGCTAAAAAAATTCCCATGTTTATATACGATCCTTGGAACATGTCAGACAACAAAGGCGTTTTTAATGAAGCCGCTTCTGAGATTAGTTTTGATTCTGTTTCGGTTCCACCTTTAAAATACGCAGGAACAGTATAATAAACTGTCCAATAAGCAATCCAGTTCATCATGATGGTTGATACTACCTCATGTACATTGAATCTAGCTTTAAAATAACCTGGAATAAATGCCCATAATGCCCCGCCTACAATTCCGGCTACTATCATTGCGAGAATTAAGATGGGTCTTGAAAGATCGAATGATAATCCCACTGCAGTAGCGCAAAGACCGCCAATTAACATCTGACCTGCGGCGCCGATATTAAATAGACCGGTACGGAAGGCAAAAGCAACAGCAAGTCCAGTAAAAATAAGCGGTGTTGCAGTTGCAAGCGTATCACCAATACGTGATATATTTTTTAATGCACCTTGGAATAAATACGTATAACCTTCAATCGGGCTTGCACCTATAAATAGCATTAGCAGGCCACCAGCGATTAGTCCTAAAATAATTGAAATTAATGATACAATGGTGTTTCTCACATGCTTCCCTCCTTACTCACTCCTGCCATCATCAGTCCTACCTCATTTTCATTCGTTTCAGAAGCATTAACAGTTCCAATCAACTCTCCATTATTAACGATGGCAATACGGTCTGAAAGCTGTAGTACTTCATCAAGCTCTAATGATACAAGAAGAACAGCCTTTCCCTTATCACGATGCTCGATTAATCTTTTGTGAATATATTCAATCGATCCTACATCCAATCCTCGTGTAGGTTGTACGGCAATGAGTAAATCAGGATCTAATTCCATTTCACGCCCGATAATTGCCTTTTGCTGATTACCTCCAGAAAGAGTCCTTGCAATAGAAGCTCCGCCTTCACCTGATCGAACGTCAAAGTTTTCTAAAATACTTTTAGCATACTTCTTTATTGCAGAGCCATTTAGTAATCCAGCCTTTGCAAACGGAGGTTTATTATAAACTTCTAAAACCATGTTATTTTCTAGTGTATAATCAAGAACAAGTCCCCGTCTATGCCTATCTTCAGGGATATGGCCAATTCCACTTTCAATTCTTTGACGAATTGGAATATTTGTAATTTCTTTACCTTTTAATACGATTTTCCCTGATTCAACTTTTCTAAGTCCAGTAATTGCTTCAACGATTTCTGATTGTCCATTTCCTTCGACACCAGCGATACCGACTATTTCTCCTCGTTTGACTTCAACAGAGAAATTTTTCAGCCCCAATACTTTTCTGTTATTTTTTACAGAAAGAGAATCTATTTGAAGTACAACCTCACCAGGTGTACTAGCTTTCTTATCCACTTTAAAGTTAACTTCGCGACCAACCATCATTTCTGCCATTTGTGCTGTGCTTGTTTCTTTTACGTTAACTGTTCCGATTCCTTTACCACGTCGAATAACAGTACAACGGTCTGCAACCGCTTTAATTTCTTTTAACTTATGTGTAATAATGATAATCGATTTGCCTTCATTAATAAGATTACGCATAATTTTCATTAACTCTTCAATTTCATGTGGAGTTAAAACTGCTGTTGGTTCATCAAAAATAAGAACTTCGGCTTCACGGTAGAGCATTTTCATGATTTCTACTCTCTGCTGCATTCCTACTGAGATATCTTCAATTTTTGAATGTGGGTCAACGTTTAAGCCGTAATGCTTTGATAATTCCGCAATTCTTTTAGCAGCCTTATCAATATCAAGAACCATACCTTTTAAAGGTTCACTGCCTAGGATAATATTTTCAGTTACTGTAAAATTTTCTACTAATTTAAAATGCTGATGGACCATTCCAATACCAAGTTGATTGGCTACGTTAGGATTATTAATTTTTACTTCCTTTTCCCGTATTTTAATGATCCCTTTTTCAGGTTGATACATACCAAATAATACACCCATTAGTGTTGATTTACCGGCACCGTTTTCGCCTAGCAAGGCATGTATTTCGCCTTTTTTTAATGTTAGGGTAATGTTATCATTTGCTACAATACCAGGGAATTCCTTCCTAATATTCAGCATTTCAACCACATAACTCATAGTAGCACTCACCTTTTATTTAGACTCAAATTCTTTGAAAATAGGGAGTCCCCTATTACAACATCGAATACTGAAAGATATTGAAACAGTTATAGTATGATTACTCTTGTAATATGCATACTTGATAGATCAATCATACATAAAGGACATAAAAGAGACGGAAAAAAACCGTCTCTTTATGATTTTTTACTTGAATAAGCTTCCTTGTTCAGAAGCAACTTTGATTTCGCCAGACTTAATTTTTTCAAATACTTCCTTAGCTTTAGTTATTGTATCTTCGCTTAAGTTAGGATTTTCTGCTGGTAAGCCAACACCATCGTTTTTAGCATCGAATACTAACGTTTCGCCGCCAGGGAAATCTCCATCTAACTCACGCTTAATGAGGTCAAATGTAACATTGTCTAATTTTTTCATAGCTGAAGTCAGGATAATTGATTTATCTCCGTCATACTTGCCATCTTCGTATTGGTCAGAGTCAACACCAACGATCCAAACTTTTTCGCCTGCTTTTCCACGTGTTTTTGCTTCGTTGATTGCGCCTACACCAACACCACCAGCAGCAGTAAAGATTACATCTACACCACGGTCATACATTTGTGCAGCAATTTGTTGACCTGCTGCAACGTTATCAAATGAACCTTGGTAAACTACGTTTTCGGCTTTCAATGTTAGGGTTGTTCCTAGGTTATCATTTGCATATTTAACACCTTGCTGGAAGCCCCAGTTAAACTTTTGAACAGCAGGAATTTCCATACCACCGATGAAACCAGCTTCACCTTCTTTTAATTCAAGTGCAGCAGCGACACCAGCTAGGAAGCCAGACTCATGCTCAGCAAAGAAAACGGCTACAGAGTTCTCTTTAACGACTGGTTTATTGTCACCAGAATGTGGGTTACCATCAAGGATGACGAATTTTGCATCTTTATATTTATCTTGGGCTTTGAATACGGCAGTTTCAAATTTGAAACCAGGTGTTACAATAAATTTATAACCCGCGTCATACAAGTTACCCATTTCTTTTAGGTATTCTGCCTCGGTTGTACCAGCAGGTTTAAGGTATTTTGACTGAATTCCAAGTTCTTCCTCAGCCTTTTTAATTCCTTCCCAAGTTCCTTGGTTAAATGATTTGTCATCAATTGTACCAGCATCGGTAACCATCCCGATTTTTTCAGCATCTTTACCCTTATCATCACCAGTACTCTTGTCATCTCCGCCACCACACGCTGCTAACATTGTGCCTGCAGCTAAAACCATTGACATAGCTAAGCCAAATTTACGTTTCGTCAAAGCAATTGACCCCCTATATTTTTGTTTGATTTAGTAGGAACTTTCAGAAAGCAGTTTGATTCCGTTTTCAAAATCAACAAAAAATTAAAATCTTTTTCGCAAAACTTGAAAACTAAATTTATCTGCTTTAAAGTAGTTTACCGAGAAAAGGACTGGTTCATCCATTTCATCGAAATGCATTTGCTTTAAGACAAGCAATGCAGTTTCTGGTTCACATTCTAATATTGGGGAAATTTTTTCATGATAACCTATTGGTTCAATTTGAGCAACTGCGTATGTAATTTTTCGGTTTGCCTCCTCTTCCAAAATGGAGAAAATTGATTCCTCTCCATGGGAAAATGTCTCTGGCAAAATTTTTTCAGGTACCTTGTCGATACAATAAACAACAGGTTCCCCATTTGCAGTTCTGACCCGCTCCATTACCACAATTCCCTCATTTGTAGAACATGAGAAACGACGAATATCCTCTTCAGTAGCTCCAACAGTTAATGAACTTAAGAAAATGGTGCCTGGTTTCATCCCTGCTTGAAAGATCATGTCCGTGACACTATTAAGTTGTTCAATCCCTGAGGTAAACAGAGGTTTTGAGTTAACAAATGTACCGACACCGTGGCGGCGAACGATAACATTTTCCTCTTCAAGTATCCGAAGTGCTTCTCGAAGCGTTGCTCTACTTACACCCAGTTGTTTGGCAAGATCGAATTCAGAAGGTAATTTTTCTTTTTCTTTGTAAACTCCTAGTTCAATATCTTGCTTTAACCGATCGATCACTTGTAGATATAAATGTCGGTTATCTAGCTTAATAGACATGCAGGTACCTCCAACTCTTTCCTAAGACATCAGACATCTGATGTATAATCATTCCTACTAATCGAAAATAATATACCATTTTTTTAACCATATGGAAATAGAATTTCTAACTTTTGTCGAAAAAAGCAAAATTGTCGAAAGATGTCAAAACTTATAGGCCTTTTTACTCTTAAATCTGCTATAATTTATAGTTGTCTACAATCGATAGGATTAATATGTAAAAAAAAAGAGCCGGTTGGCTCTTTTTTTTTAATTCACTTCTTCGTTTGGTTTGGATTGTAAAACCGTTCTAGGTTTACTGCCTTCATATGCCCCTACTATACCACGAGCTTCCATTTCATCAATTAACCGTGCAGCTCTTGTGTATCCAATTCGAAAACGGCGTTGCAGCATTGACACTGAGGCAGTTTGCATTTCAATAACTAAATCAACAGCGTCAGCATATAAATCATCGTCCACTTCGCCAACTGCCTCTGGTGTATCATCTGGTATCATCTCTTCTTGATATTGTGCTTTTTGCTGTCCAATTACAAAATTAACGGTATCTTCCACTTCATTATCCGATAAAAATGCTCCTTGTACACGAACAGGTTTTGAAGCTCCAACAGGCAGAAATAACATATCCCCTCTACCTAGGAGTTTTTCTGCACCGCCCATATCCAAGATCGTCCTAGAATCGGTAGCACTCGAGACAGCAAAGGCAATTCTTGAGGGAATATTTGCCTTAATAACCCCAGTTATGACATCAACAGATGGACGCTGGGTTGCTATTATTAAGTGGATACCAGCTGCACGGGCCATTTGTGCCAATCTAGTAATCGAGTCCTCTACATCTGAAGAAGCTACCATCATTAGGTCAGCTAGCTCGTCCACAATCACAACGATATATGGCAAAAGTGGCTGCTTGTCATTTTCCTCAATATTATGCCTTTTAACGTGGTCATTATAGCCTTCAATATTACGAGTTCCTGTATGAGAGAAAAGGTCATATCGTCTCTCCATTTCACTTACAACCTTTTTCAAAGCCTGCGATGCTTTTTTAGGTTCTGTTACCACAGGTGCTAATAAATGGGGTACACCATTATAGACATTTAACTCAACCATTTTTGGGTCAATCATCATTAATTTTACTTCATGAGGCTTAGCTCTCATTAAAATGCTTGTGATAATACCATTAATACAAACACTCTTCCCACTTCCGGTTGAACCGGCCACAAGCAGATGGGGCATTTTATTTAATTCGGCAAGTACTGCTTCGCCAGTAATATCTCTGCCAAGTCCAATCAATAGCTTTGCATCAGGTTTATTATTCTGTGTTGCTTCTAGTACCTCTCTTAAGGACACTACTGCCACTTCAGAATTAGGTACTTCAATTCCAATTGCGGACTTGCCTGGAATAGGTGCTTCAATTCGAATATCTTTAGCAGCAAGTGCTAAGGCCAGGTCATCACTTAAACTAACAATTTTACTAACCTTAACGCCTACATCAGGGTGCACTTCATATTTTGTAACAGCTGGTCCAAGATGGACTTGGGTTACCCGCGCTTTTACCCCAAAGCTCTGAAAAGTTCGTTCCAGCTTGGCTGCATTAGCATGGATTAATTCGTATTCCCCGCTCTGATCTGTCTTCTTCGGAAGTTTAAGGAGTCTCAAAGGTGGTAACTCATAGGCTATATTCTCAACTTCCGTGAAGGTAATCGGAGGAGTGGAATCTTCTTCTATTATCTGGTCATTCCCCTTGTTTTTAGGATCCTCTTTTCTTCGCTTAGTTTTTTGTGATTCCTCGTCTGAATAAGCACGATCTGCAAAACTTGAGATCAGGGGCTCAGGTGTAACCACTTCATCCTGTGTTTGTTGCAGGGGGGTAATGATTTCAGGCTGAACAGAAGCCGTACGGTTTTCCCGTTCACGCTGCTGTTGTATCCTTCTTTCTTCGCGTTTTTCTTGTTTTTTCTGCTTCCATTCTTCCATATCCAATTGAAAGGCACTCCATTGTCCCTTGGAAAATTCAATCAGAGTATTACCTATTTTTGCAACAAATTCACCGAATGATTTTCCTGTAAGTAAAATAAATCCAATTAATATAAAGATAAAAGCAATAATCTTGGTACCAGTTTCAGCAAAAAGATAATGAAACATTGCAAAAAGAACAGCACCAATCATTCCTCCGCCAAGGTCAATTGTGCTCGTTTCTCCTTTGACTTCCATCATGAAAATTTCCCACGTGTTACTAATAACACTTGGGTTTTTAAAGTTCCCATCGTTTGTCAGTAAATGAAAAAGCGTAACATGACTTAAAAGGAGAATGGAGGAAACAATTAAATATATGCCAACTAATTTAATATGAAAGACAAACGGTATAGTCCGTTTCCACATCAGATATACACTAAGTATCACCAGACCAATCAGGCTGAGCATATACCATTCACCCATCCAGAAACGGAAAAATAGTACTGCTGCCTCACCAACAGCTCCCAATTTTGCTATCGATATAATAGCCAGTGCTAATAAGACAAGCGCGGAAAGTTCAAATTGAACGGTTTGTTTTAATTGATTATCTCTCTTTTTTGATCTTCTTTTTTTCTTAGCCATCTAATCACCTGTCTATATAAGTGTAATACTATCATTATCATCCTATCGCATTATCAAACATTGGTATAAATACAATAGGGATATAATTAACCCCAAAAGAAGAAAGCAGCCTGAATGGCTGCTTAAGCTTCTTATCCTAATTATACCATAATAACCAGCTAGTTTGCGGACATTCCTTCAATGCTGGCACAAGAAATTTTAGCACCAGGACATATACGCTCGTCTAAGTAATGCTGTGGGTCACTGCTTAATATGCGAACTACCTGGACGTTTTGCAAATCCATTTGTTCGACAATTAGCGATACACCTTGATAGGTTACAGTTTGCTGTTTTGTAAAGGCTTCTGTTTTAGGAGGATATATAAATTCCTGCGGCATCGTGGTATAAAGAATCATTGAACCAGCCCCTCGGTAGATGCTTTACTTTGATCTATTAATTCGTTTAGCTTTTTCATCGCTTGACCTAGTCCGCCAACCTCATCAATCAATCCATATTCCACAGCATCTGGACCAACTACATTTGTACCTATGTCGCGAGTCAGATTACCCTTAGCAAACATTAAGTCTTTAAATTTCTCTTCGGTGATATTCGAGTGCTTCGTCACAAAATTAACCACTCTATCCTGCATCTTATCTAAATATTCAAATGTTGCAGGAACTCCAATTACTAGACCTGTTAACCGGATAGGATGGATGGTCATCGTTGCTGTTTCAGCAATAAAACTGTGATCACATGAGACTGCTATTGGTACTCCAATGGAATGGCCGCCGCCTAAGACAATCGAAACAGTTGGTTTTGAGAGTGTAGCCAGCATTTCAGAGATGGCTAGTCCTGCTTCTACATCTCCTCCAACTGTATTTAATATAATAAGTACTCCTTCTATTTTTGGATTTTGTTCAATCGCTACTAATTGAGGAATCAAATGTTCATACTTTGTAGTTTTATTTTGTGGAGGCAGTGCTAAATGACCCTCAATTTGTCCGATAATCGTTAAACAATGAATTCTTGAATCTGAGGATAGCTGTGGTACATTCGTTTGCCCAAGCTGTTGAATTTTTTCCATTAAAGAAGAGGGCTTATCCTCTTTTTGAGGTTCCTGCCCTTCTTGATTGCCTGATACGCTTTTTTGTAAATCTTTAGTCATCATAAGTCTCCCTTCACGCATGATAACGTTAGTATTAACCTATGAAACAATTTCATTCTTAGATACGAGGAATCATTTCAACTTGTCTGTTGATTTTCTCTCCAATCAACAGGTCTGACAATAAAGAAAAGACATTGGATTATCCAATGCCTTCTTTCTAATTAAACTTCCATAATAATAGGAAGTATCATCGGTCTTCTTTTTGTTTTTTCAAATAAGTATCGGTTTAATCCATCTCTTATGTCCTGCTTCAAACTTGACCATTCAAAGGATTCCTTTGAAATGTTCTTTAGGACGATGTCACGAACTAATTTTGTTGATTCATCCATTAACTTTTCGGATTCGCGAACATAGACAAAACCACGTGAGATAATTTCAGGTCCAGCAGCTATTTTCTTATCCTGGCGCGTTAATGTAACGACAACAATTAATATACCATCTTGAGATAGTAGTCTTCGATCTCGCAATACGATATTACCAACATCACCAACACCAATTCCGTCAATTAAAACATTTCCGGACGGTACCTTACCACCTATATTTAACTTTCCATCCTTAAATTCAACTATATCGCCACGGTCTGGAATAATAATATCCTCATCGCTTATTCCACAATCTAACGCTAGTTTCCTATGGGCCTTTAACATACGATATTCCCCATGCACTGGGATAAAAAACTGTGGTTTCATTAGGTTAATCATAAATTTAAGTTCTTCTTGACTGCCGTGACTAGAGACATGTATGGTCCTTTTTCCTGAGATAACATTGGCTCCCGCTCTAAAAAGCATGTCCACTGTTCTAGATGTTAATAATTCACTGCCTCTAAGTGGTGAAGCAGCTATTAATACTGTATCTCCTGGCTGGATATTTACATGTTTTGCAGATTGTTTAGCCATTTTTTGAAGGGCCTCAATCGGCTCACCCTGACTGCCTGTCATTAAAACAACTATCTCTCTATCTTCGTAGTTGTTTATTTCATTTACTGGGATAATAAGATCTTCTTCTACCTCTAAGTAGCCTAAATCTAGTGCGATATGATAAATTCTTTCAAGGCTTTTTCCCACAACCGCTACTTTACGACCGTTATCCCTTGCAGCGTCAAAGATATGCTGAATCCTGTTTATGTCGGACGCAAAGCAAGCTGCAATAATTCTTCCATGAGTATTATAGAAAGCTGTAGATAATTCTCGTTCGACGATTGCCTCCGATGTAGTGTATCCAGGTTTCTCTGCATTTGTACTGTCGGAGAGTAAACACAATACACCCTTTTCTCCAATGGCGGCCATTTTGCCTATATCAGGTTTATAAAGCTTTGTCGCGGCCTGATCAAATTTAAAATCACCGGTATAAACGATACTGCCCTCTGATGTTTGGACACATATACCGACTGAGTCGGGAATACTGTGATTTGTTCGGAAGAAGCTTACTTCCGCGGAATCCATATTGATAATAGAATCCGATGTTATTTCAATAAAATTAGTCTTTCCGCTATATTCCTGCTCTTTTAGCTTAGCGTTTGCAAGAGCTAAGGTAAGTTTAGTTCCATATACAGGTACGTCTATTTGGCGGAGAAGATAGGAAAGAGCACCGATATGATCTTCATGACCGTGTGTTAAGAATACAGCCTTAACCCTTTCTTTGTTTTCTGTTAAATAAGTGATGTCTGGAATAACGATGTCAATGCCAAGCATTTCATCCTCGGGGAACATTAGCCCGGCATCAATAATAAAGATGTCCTTGTCCACCTCAACAAGATACATATTTTTTCCGATTTCTCCAATACCACCAAGCGTAATAATCTTAATGGAACTATTTTTTCTATTTATCAATTTCCGTTTCCTCCTATGTTGATTGTCTAGCTCAAGCACTCTTTCACTAGAGGTCTTCGACATTTCAAAATTGCCCGATCGAAATCAGTTATGATTATTATACTTGATAGTTGAAAACCTTTACAACCAAATTTAGTCGTTTTTACCATCTGAGGATATTTAGTTATACGGTTTCCACATTTTTCGGTATAAAAATGCAAATGCCAATCGAATAAATATTCGATTGGCATTAATATTATGATAACAATAATTTACTTAAAGCAGCTCGTTCTTGTTCCGTTAATGGTACAAGCGGCAGCCTTACTGAACCAACATCAAGCCCTTTTATTTGAAGTGCTGTTTTAACTGGTGCAGGACTAGGAGCAGCAAAAAGTCCCTGCATAATTGGGAGAAGTTTTTGGTGTAGTTTTGCCGCTTCTTTATGATCCCCATTTAAGAAAAACTTCACCATCTCTTGCATTTCGTTCCCGATCACATGTGAGGCTACAGAAACCACCCCTGCCCCGCCAATGGAAAGAGTCGGTAAAGCTATCGCGTCATCACCACTATACAGATCGAAGTCATGATCCGTATTAGCAATAATATGTGTCATCGCATTTAAATCGCCGCTTGCTTCCTTAACAGCTACAATATTCGGTATTTTTGACAGCCTTATAATCGTTTCATGATGTATATTTACGGATGCCCTTGATGGAATATTATAAACCATTACTGGCAAAGCAGTGGCTTCGGCAATTGTTTTAAAGTGCTGATACAAACCTTCTTGATTCGGTTTATTATAATAGGGTGCTACTAACATGATACCATCCACGCCAAGCTGCTCTGCTCTTCTAGTCAGTTCCACTGAAGCGTAGGTATTATTACTGCCTGTGCCAGCAATTACAGGTATTCTTTTTGCAACTACCTTTACAACATGATCAAATAATGCCAGCTTTTCTTCTTTCGACAAGGTTGGAGATTCACCAGTTGTTCCTGCAACCACAAGAGACTCTGTCCCATTATCTATTAGATAATTTACCAATTGAGTGGTTTTAGAAAAATCGATATGACCTTTTTTATCAAAAGGTGTGACCATGGCTGTCGAAACCCGACCAAAATGAACCATATTACTACTCCTTTCAATTACGAAAATCCCGTTGCGACAATGGCATTAATGGAAATCCAGACAGCACTTTTGTCGTCTAATACATTAGATATCCGTAAGCTTTATATCCAGGGTTTCTTCTTCTAGATGAAAGGCGTCATGTAATGCATTAACTGATTTAGCCAAGTCGTCTTGTTTCACTAGTACCCAAATCGTAGTGTGACTATCAGCAGATTGTAAAATGCGAATTCCATTCTCAGAAAGAGCTGTAACGATTCTTGAAGTAACACCCGGAACACCCGCAATACCTGCTCCAACGACAGAAACCTTTGCACAATGACGTTCTACAACAGGGTCATGTCCTATTTCCTTTAAGACCCTAATTGCTCTGTCCGTCATTTCCTCCGTTACTGTATATACTACAGCATTCGGTGAAATGTTTATGAAGTCTACACTAATTTTTTCATTTGCCATTGCTTTAAAAACTTCGGCTTGTAAGTAGTACTGATCTTTTTTAGCAAATACTTTGATTTGAGTCACATTTGAAACATGTGCTATTCCCGTAACAGTTCTCTCTTTAATATCACTGCCTCGAGACTCTTTTGAGATGGATGTTACTAATGTTCCTAAATCATTTGAATAGGTGGAGCGGATTCGAATTGGAACCTTTGCCTGCATCGCTATTTCTACAGCTCTTGGGTGAATAACCTTCGCACCTTGATAGGCCATGTTGCATAGCTCTGTATATGTGACAACAGAAAGGCGCCTCGCATTATCCGCTATTCTTGGGTCTGCTGTCATGATACCTTCTACGTCCGTAAAAATATCAATCCATTCTGCATTAAGAGCCGCTCCTAATGCTGCAGCCGAAGTATCACTGCCACCTCGTCCAATTGTTGTAATGTCACCGTTCTTTGCAGCACCTTGAAAACCAGCAACCACAACTACATCATGGTGTTCTAAGTCTCGCAGCAATCGGTCACATTTCATTTCAACAATCTTTGCCTGTGAATGATCGCTATTGGTCCGGAAGCCTGCCTGAGCTCCAGTCAAAGCAATCGCATTAATGCCATTTTCTTGCAGCATATTGGCAAAAACGATGCTTGAAATAATCTCACCACATGATACAAGAAGATCTTGCTCACGTTTGCTAATTTTATTTTCATTACTCCCAATTAAAGAGAGAAGTGTATCCGTTGCATAGGGATCACCTTTTCTTCCCATTGCAGATACTACAACTACCACCTTATATCCCTCGGCTAACGCATTATTAATATGTCTCTTTGCATGTTGCCTGCTTTCTTCATCCTTGACAGATGTCCCGCCAAATTTTTGTACTATGATTTTCATATAACCTTTAAACCTGCCTTTATAATCAAAACTTTATTTTTTTTCTTTGATTAAACCCAGCTTTATCAAGCTCTCAGCAATTTGAACTGAATTCCAGGCAGCACCTTTGAGTAAATTATCAGAAACAACCCACATATGGAAACCACGAACTTCGTTAAGGTCATTACGAATTCGACCTACAAACACGTCATTACTTCCTACACAATTCGCAGGCATTGGATATACTTGATTTTCTGGGTCATCTTGTAACACCACGCCTGGAGCTGTCTTTAATAACTCTTTAATTTCATTCGCACTTACGCCATCTGTTTCGATTTCAAAATAAACAGATTCCGAGTGACCCACTGCTACAGGTAAACGTACGCAAGTCGCTGCAACATGCAGTTCTGGCAGGTGCATAATTTTCTTTGTTTCGTTAATCATTTTCATTTCTTCATAGGTATAGCCGTTTTCTTGGAACTTATCAATTTGTGGTATCGCATTAAAGGCGATTTGATAGTGGTTCTTATCACCTTTTACAGGTAAAATCTTTGGTTCTACTGTTTCACCATTAATAATAGCTTTTGTCTGATTCTGTAATTCTTCAATTGCAACTGCTCCTGCACCAGAAACTGCCTGATAGGTTGAAACAATAACTTTTTTAAGTCCGAATTTTTGCCTAATTGGTTCCAACGCTACTACCATTTGAATAGTAGAACAATTTGGGTTAGCGATAATTCCATTATGCTCGTGCAGATCATTTTCATTTACCTCAGGCACAACTAACGGAATATCTTGGTCCATTCTAAAAGCACTAGTATTGTCTACTACAATAGCTCCGTGTTTTACTGCTTCAGGAGCAAGCTCTTTTGATATATTGCCTCCAGCCGAGAACAAAGCGATATCGACACCAGCAAAGCTTTCTGGTTTAGCTTCCTGAACCGTATGAAGAACACCATCAACCGTCACTTTCTTACCTGCTGAACGTGAGGAAGATAATAGAGTTAGTTGTCTAATTGGGAAATTTTCTTTCACTAACGTTTGGATCATTTGCTGACCCACCGCTCCTGTTGCCCCTACTACGGCAACATGATAACCATTACTTTGATTCATTTTCTAGTACCCCTTTCAATCTTTCATCTATTATTATTGGTCATTTCTGTTCATGGAAAAGAATCAGAAAAGATTATTATAAATTCTCATCAGTGAGATGCTGGTCTCACTGATGATTGAATTATAAATATATTAACATATTCCTTGAAAGAAATAACCATATTTGATGAAAGGAGTGTGAATTAGTCTATGTCCTTATATCTTTCGACTAATACAGGTTGAATTTGACGGCCTTCAATGGCTGCTTCTACTGTTTCCATTAACATAGGCATCCTTGCTACCATAGAATTTGGCTTCTTGATTGGATCGTCTTGACCATATGGGATAAAATAGATATTTTTTGTTGCCATTAACCGCATTAAGTTAACCCCATTTAGTCCTAAAGCATCATTGGTTGATATTCCAAGGACGACTGGTTTTAAATTTCTCAACGTCGCTTTTGCAGCCATTAAAACTGGGCTATCATTCATCGCATTTGCGAATTTGCTCATTGATACACCTGTCAGTGGGGCAATAACCATACAATCTAAAGGAATTTTCGGACCTAATGGCTCGGCTTTTACGATTGAATCTATCGCTCTGTTTCCTGTTAGATCCTCGATCCTCTGAATCCAGTCCTCGCCTTTTCCAAAACGAGTTTCGGTTTTTTGCACTGTAAACGTCACAACTGGCAAAACTTCAGCACCAGCTTGAACTAACTTTTCGATTTCTGGGAATACGGCGTCATACGTGCAGTGAGACCCCGTTAACCCAAAGCCTATTTTTTTCCCTTTTAAACTCATTTTATTATCCCCTTTCGCTTACCTAAATCATCTTGAAGCAATTGGGCCAGAACATTAGCTAGTATTTGACCAGCTGTTTTTGGCGCGACAATACCAGGTAATCCTGGTGCAAGAAGTGCTTTTATACCTCTTTTTTCTGCATATCTAAAATCAGTTCCACCAGGCTTTGAGGCTAGATCAATAATCAGAGTATGGGCAGGCAATTTGGAAATAACAGAAGCCGTTACAACCAATAACGGTATCGTATTTATTAAGATATCTGTATCTTTAACCTCTTTTTCTATCCCACTTAATTGAAAAGGAGTTAAACCCATCTCTGTAATTCTCGCAAGATGTTCACTCTTCCTTGCACCAACCTTTACTCTTGCACCAAGGGCAGCGAAGGTTCTAGCAACACTCATCCCAACTCTTCCTAAACCTAAAACTGTAATATTTGAGCCATGAATCGTGAAGTCGGTATGCTGGATGGCCATCATGATGGTTCCTTCAACTGTCGGAATAGAATTGTAAATAGCTACATCATCCCTCTCAAAAAGCTGCACAAGTTGACGCTTTGCCTCTTTGGTAATCCCGTTTAAATAAGCATTACTAATTCCGGAGTAAACGGTACAATGATCAGGTGTTTTCATAAGCAGTTCAGCTGTCAAAATTACCTTTTCATTAGAAAAGATGGTTTCCACGTGACCTTCTAGATTTGTACCGGGTACCGGTAAGATTATGGCATCCATATTTGAAAAATCGACTTCATCCAACTTTTCCTTCACAGCGCCTGTGAACGCGTGGTCAAGCTGCTCGAAACCAATTAATGATAATCTGGCATCTAACTCGGTTAACTTCCGGATAATCTCCAGCTGTCTTGCATCTCCACCGATCACTGCTATCTGCATCCCTGTCAGCATGAAATCATTCACCTTCTTTTCAAAAAAATCCTAGCAGTAAGTCTTTTTACTCTTATCACTTCAACATCTTATGTAAGAATGAATCAATCTGTGAGTTTTCCATTCACAGATAAAAAAAAAGCCCAAGCAAAATTTACTTTGCTTGGGCTTTGAGGCTATTTGCATTTTTTCTATTACTTTTCTTCATGTACATCAATAATGATCATATCAGAGCCTATCTTTTTTATATGCTGCCAAGGAACTCTAATTTCTCCACCTTGTTTTCTAAAGCCAAACCATTTTAATGAGGATGGAATCAGCAATGCTTGAATTTGACCAGTATTTTCATTGATTTCAAGATCTGTTTGACCAAGAACTCCCAAACGCTCTGCCTTTTTGACGTCCACAATTTCTTTACCGCTTAATTCACTTAACCTCATGTGAATAAACTCCTCTCAAAACATCTTTACTATATGTTTATCAATGTAAGTCCTAATTTAGACTAAGAAAAGTGGAAGCGCCTTGTCCGGAGAAAAATGCAGTTCAATTTTTCCTAGGGGCTGGAACTAGACACTAAAAGAAAAAAACAGTTCTGGGTGAACTGTTTTTTCTTTTATTTTAATCCCTTAGGTAATTGACCGTCTGGACTGATCAAGGAAACAGAGTAGTTGTTTGTAAATACAGATGAAGACATTCCATCTACACTTTGCTTGGTTACTTGGTCAATTTGCTCAATAATCTCATCGAGTGAACGATGACGCTTCAATAATAGCTCATTTTTCCCGTTTCGGCTCATCCTGCTATTTGTACTCTCTAAACTTAACATTAAACTTCCTTTTAACTGTTCTTTACTATTAATTAATTCTTTTTCAGTAATACCATCTTGTTTTAATTTTTCTAGTGTTTCTTGAATGGTCTCATATAGTACATCCAACTGCTTTGCACCAGTTCCTCCATAGACGGTTACGACGCCATTATCCTGGTAAGCAGAATGATAAGAGAAAACAGAATACGCTAACCCTCGCTGTTCACGAACTTCTTGGAACAGCCTGCTGCTCATACTGCCGCCTAGGATGTTATTTAAAATAATTAAGCTGTAGACATCTTCATGACCGATCTTTAAGCCTTCGAAACCAATACATAGGTGTGCTTGTTCTGTTTCCTTCTTGCGTGATAAACGATTGGAATGGAACGTAGGAATGTTTTCAGTGATGGCACTTTTCCCGCCCTCATACGATCCAAAATACTTTTCCACTTCCTTAATAAAACTATCAGTGATATTTCCAGCAATTGAAATTACCACATTTTCTGGTGTGTAGTGATTGTGGATATAGTCTTTAAGCGTATCTCCAGTGAACGTATTTAGAGTTTCTTCTGTACCTAATATAGGGTAACCTAGAGGATGGTCGCCATAAATAGCCCTGCTAAGTAAATCATGGACAATATCATCTGGAGTATCATCATACATCTTAATTTCTTCTAGAACTACATTTCTTTCTTTATTTAGTTCTTCTTCAACAAAGGTTGAATTGAAGAACATATCAGCTAAAACATCTAAAGCGAATTGCGCATGTGTATCCAGAACTTTAGCATAGTAACATGTGTACTCCTTTGAGGTAAAGGCATTTACTTGTCCTCCAATGCTATCAAAGGATTCAGCAATTTCTTTCGCAGATCTTGTTGTGGTACCTTTAAAGAACATATGCTCTAAAAAGTGTGAAATTCCATTCGTTTGGGGATTTTCATTTCTTGAGCCAGTGCCAATCCATACTCCAATTGCTACAGATCTCACTGTTGGAATATTTTCTAATACAATTCTTACTCCATTTTTGCAAGAATATCTGTTAATCATCAAAATCCTCCTATCTATAGAAAGCGGAAACTTGAGCTTTATCAATTATTATCTGGATTCTTTGGTTAATTTATTTCATAATTCTTTCTTCGCTCATTAAATCGCTAACAGTCCCTATTTTTAAACTTTTTTCTTCAATGAGTGTGATTAAGCGATCTAATGATTTTGCTGTAGATTCTGTTGGATGCATAAGGACCATTGAGCCCTTATCAATCTTAGAAATAACACGATTGATTAGTTGGTCTGGTGTAGGTTTTTGCCAATCTATCGTATCTACCGTCCACATAACGGTCTTCATTTTTAATTCAGCTGCTATCTTAACTGTTTCATCTCGGTAACTGCCGCTGGGGGGTGCAAACCAAATGCTTTTATTACCTGTAGCTGCTTCAATTACTTCGTTTGTTTTTAACAATTGATCCCTTGTTTGTACAGCAGTAATTCTTTTCATGTCAGGATGTGTATAGGAATGATTTCCAACTTCATGACCTGCACTCACAATCATCTTTGCCAAGTCAGGATTATTTTTTACCCATCTTCCCTCGAGGAAAAAGCTTGCTTTTACTTGGTGTTTTTTTAGTGCCGCAAGCATTTCAGGTAAATATTCGTTTCCCCATGCTACATTAATAATAAAGCTTACCATTGGTTTGTCAGGATGCCCGCGATAAATAGGAGATGGAGGTAAATCCTTAAGGTGTACCGTTGGTGTTGTTTGTTTATATACTAATTTTTTTTCATCGAAAATTCCACTTTTCTTCATATTTTTATATGAAGCTTCAATATCGACAGTTAACCCATTATAGCCTGGCATTGCTTTCCACACTTCATCAATTTTAGCATCTGAAGGCGGTATATTATATGTAGAAGCATTTTTTATAATACTTTGATATAGCGGATTTTCTTGTTTTCCTACAGTAACCACGTTTCCTTTAAGTGATGCTACATATGTATCTACAAGAGGATTGTTAACAGAAAACCACGCTACAAACAATATGCAAGCGATCAAAACAAACTTCTTCATTTACCTTCCCCCTTCATACAGAATATATGAATCTGGGGGACAAGTTAGAACATGATACAACTTACATAGAAAAAGTCAGGGTTCCCCCTGACCTTCTATTTAAACCTAGTGAAGCAGTTTTATTGTTTTTCTGCTGCTTTCTCAGCCTTCTCACGTTGTTCCTTTAAAATGGCCTTACGTGAAAGGTTAACACGTCCTTGTTTATCGATTTCAGTAACCTTTACTAAAATTTCATCACCGATAGCAATCACGTCTTCGACCTTCCCAACTCGTTCCTCGGCCAATTCAGAAATATGGACAAGTCCATCTTTTCCAGCAAAGATCTCAACAAAAGCACCGAATTTTTCAATTCGTTTAACCTTACCAAGGTACATTTGGCCAACTTCAACTTCGCGTACGATGTCTTCAATAATTTTCTTTGCCTTTTGATTCATTGCTTGGTCAGTTGAAGCAATAAATACAGTTCCATCTTGTTCGATATCAATTTTAACACCAGTTTCTTCAATGATCTTATTGATTTGCTTACCGCTTGGTCCAATTACATCACGAATTTTATCTGGGTTAATTTTCATTGTTAAGATTTTTGGTGCAAATTTTGAAAGCTCGGTTCTTGGTTCAGTAATTGTTGCAAGCATAGAATCAAGAATATGCATTCTACCCTTCTTTGCCTGTTGAAGAGCTTCTTCTAGGATTTCACGAGAAAGTCCCTTAATTTTTATATCCATCTGAAGTGCAGTTACACCTTTAGCAGTTCCTGCCACTTTGAAATCCATATCACCCAGGTGGTCTTCCATTCCTTGGATATCAGATAATACTGTGTAATGTTCACCAGATTTTACTAGTCCCATCGCAATCCCAGCAACTGGGGCTTTAATCGGAACACCAGCGTCCATCATCGCAAGTGTACTTGCACAAATACTTGCTTGAGAGGTAGAACCATTAGATTCAAGGACTTCAGAAACAAGGCGAATTGTATATGGGAAATCCTTTTCAGAAGGTACAATTGGTTCTAATGCTCGCTCACCAAGAGCACCATGTCCGATCTCACGACGGCCTGGTCCACGGATTGGTCCAGTTTCCCCAACACTAAATTGAGGGAAATTGTAATGATGCATAAAACGCTTTTCTTCCTCAATTCCCAAACCATCTAGAATTTGCACATCACCCATTGCTCCTAATGTACAGATACTTAATGCTTGAGTTTGTCCACGAGTAAACAACCCTGATCCATGTGTTCTTGGTAAAATACCTACCTGTGAAGATAATGGACGAATTTCATCGATTTTCCGACCGTCTGGACGCACCTTTTCAACGGTTATTAAACGACGAACTTCACCTTTAACGATTTTATCTAAAATTTGTTTTACCTGTTTCATATCATCGTCTGTTGCCTCATTCTCCTCGAACTTAGCGATTACACGATTCTTTACTTCTTTAATGGCATCCTCACGTGCATGCTTTTCCTGCACTTGAATAGCGGTTACCATGTCGGTTTCACACATTTCTCTAACTTCAGCTTCTAAATCTTTATCAAGTTCATAAAGAATAATTTCTCTTTTTTCCTTGCCAGCTTCAGCCATAATTTTTTCTTGGAATTCAATGAGGCGTTTAATTTCTTCATGTCCATACATAATAGCCTCAAGCATGACTTCCTCAGAAACTTCATCTGCACCAGCTTCAACCATGTTTATGGCATCTTTCGTACCGGCAACAGTTAAATGAATATCGCTTTTTTCGGCTTGTTCTACTGTTGGGTTAATTACAAATGCTCCATCGACTCTGCCAACGATTACACCGGCAATCGGTCCCTCGAAAGGAATGTCAGATGTACAAAGTGCTAAAGATGATCCAAACATTGCTGCCATTTCTGATGAGCAATCTTGATCCACACTCATTACAATGCTGATTACTTGCACATCATTACGGAAACCTTCTGCAAAGAGTGGACGAATTGGACGGTCAATTAATCGACTCGCCAAAATAGCTTTTTCACTAGGACGACCTTCACGTTTAATAAATCCTCCAGGAATTTTACCAACCGCATATAATCGCTCTTCATAGTTACATGTTAATGGAAAAAAGTCTAAGTTTTTTGGTTCTTTTGAAGCTGTAGCAGTACTTAAAACTGCAGTATCTCCATAACGGACCATTACTGCTCCATTTGCTTGTTTGGCTAGTTGTCCAATTTCAACGGTTAATTTACGTCCAGCCCAATCCATGGAATATTCGTGTTTCGTTTGTTCCATTTTGTTACCCCTCTCTATCTAAATCACTTTAGAGGATAATGCGAAATAATATCGCTCTAATCATCTAATATAAAAAAGCTTATAAAGCTTATGTTATCAATACAAATATACTTATAGTATGCTCAAATTTTTGCGACTTAAAATATGTATATAATATATTTATCTTGCACTAGGTGCTATCTTTTTTAAACCTAACAAAAAAGCGGGAAAAATCCCGCTTCTTTTGATTATCGACGAAGTCCTAGCTTATTGATTAATTCACGGTAACGTTGAACATCTTTATTACGTAGGTACGTTAAAAGATTACGACGCTTACCAACCATTTTCAACAGACCGCGACGTGAGTGGTGGTCCTTCTTATGAGTACGTAAGTGCTCATTCAAATTGTTGATTGATTCAGTAAGGACAGCGATTTGAACCTCTGCAGATCCAGTGTCATTATCATGAGTTTTATACTCAGCGATAAGTTCGTTTTTACGTTCTTGTGTGATTGCCATCCTATTCACCTCCTAAATTTACTATCCCCTGTTACTGAGCAAGCGTCGGTGACTCGACTTGCCAAGCAAAGGTTATTTTTAATACGTTAATAAGAATACAACGTTTTACGACAAAATGCAAGTTCTATCGATAGAAACTTTATTAAGCTGAATATAATTTGTCTGTTGATTTGAGCTCCAGGCACTTCGCTTTCCGCGGGCGGTTCGGGGAGCCTCCTCAGCGCTTTAGCGCCTGCGGGGTCTCCCCAGCCCCGTCCTCCCGCAGGAGTCTTCGTGCCTTCCGCGCAAATCAACAGAGTGCCAAAATCAATTCTCTGCTTTATTTAAGACTTTTATTAAAGTATTCAATTGCATTCTGTTTGTCTTTTTCGATTTGTGCTATTAGTTCTTGGATTCCGGAGAATTTTTGTTCTTTTCTTAGGTATTGGTGCCATTCAATGGTTACTTGAGAGTCGTATATGTTATTCTCAAAGTTGAAGATATTGACTTCTACTGAGATCTTTAAAGCGTCTTTATTGAATGTTGGTTTATAGCCAACGTTGCATACACCTTTGTACCAGTTTTCATCTATTTTAATCTTTACCGCGTAGACTCCGGTTGGAGGTAATATATATTCATCATTTGTATCGACATTTGCAGTAGGGAATCCAATTGTCCTGCCTCTTTTATCCCCATGTACAACTATGCCGGCTGTGGTATAGA
Organism: Neobacillus canaveralius; assembly: GCF_047237705.1. Classification (NCBI taxonomy): domain Bacteria; kingdom Bacillati; phylum Bacillota; class Bacilli; order Caryophanales; family Bacillaceae; genus Neobacillus; species Neobacillus canaveralius. Next base: position 4,487,838 of record NZ_JBDFLL010000001.1, read on the forward strand.
ATCTTCCGAGTAATTCAGGCAGTTCAGTGAATCTTCCGTTTTTTATATATTGACGGATTCGAGTTGAACTTACTTTTTCATCCCCGCTAGTGAACTTTTCAACAATGGTGAACGTAAATTTTTCTCTTGAATGGAAGGGCAAAATCTCCATAGTTCCTTTTCCCATACGGCCATAAGAGAAATCAAATCCTGCCACGACATGTTTTACATTTAAATCAATAACATACTGGTCGATAAATTCTTGGGGAAGAAGGTTTGCAAATTCTATAGTAAAATGGACGATAAATAGATAATCGATGCCTAGTTCCTCAATTAAATTAATTTTTTCGGCTAGTGGTGTTATATATTGAACATGCTTTTGACTTTTGCCTAAAACAACCGATGGATGAGGATCAAAGGTCATAACTGCAGACCGGAGTCCTTTTTGATCAGCTTGTTTTTTAGCTTCAAGAATTACCTTTTGATGACCAAGATGAACACCGTCAAAATAACCAAGTGCCATTGATATTGGAGGTATTTCCGTTTTATCTATATTTAATGGGAATTCTAGCTTTATTACTTCCAATGAAACTCACCTTTTCTTGACCGTAACCTTTTTAACCTTGATCATTACGCAAAACTTTAACCGGTTTTAACAGCCCAGGTTTGTTCGGGTGTACCGAATAAATGGCAAGTGCTTTGCCTTCTTCCGTTTCAGCGCTAATAGGTCCGTTACTATTTTTTAAATGCTCTGGTATTGGTAATAGTGCGCCATTTTTCACTTTCTCTGCTACTTTATCATTTATTATGTATTTCGGCAAATGAGACAGTGCCATTTCTAAAGGCCGTAAACAAGAAGAAATAGTCCCCATCTCCATTAACTTTTCTATTTGCTCAAACGTCAAACAATCATTAAGAGTAAACGCAGCTGATTGGACTCTGATTAAATTTGACATATGTGCAGGGTAACCGAGACTTTCGCCAATCATAACAGCTAATGTCCTGATATAAGTACCTTTACTGCAGCTAACTCTAAACCGAAATGAAATGGTTTCTCCTGAAAACTCTTCTCGATCATCAAGTAGCTCTATCGAATAAATGGTGACCTTTCTAGTTGGGCGTTCAACTTCAATCCCTTTGCGGGCATATTCATATAGACGAGTACCTCCTACTTTTACAGCGGAAAACATCGGAGGTGTTTGTTCTATTTCCCCTGTTAACGAACTAAGAACCTGAAGGATTTCTTTCTTGCAAATGGTACCTTCAATTTCCTTTTCCTCTACTTTTTCTCCAGAGGCATCTTCGGTTGTTGTGGAATAGCCAAGGGTTACTTCGCCCTCATAACTTTTTCCTGCGTCCGTTATGTATTCTGCTACTTTTGTGGCACGTCCAATACAAATAGGAAGAACTCCGGTTACGTCAGGATCTAGTGTACCAGTATGACCGACTTTTTTCGTTTTTAATATTTTCCTCAATCTAAACACACAATCATGCGACGTCAGCCCAGCAGGTTTATATAAAGGTAAAATTCCCTCCATCGCCATCACTCCATTCTATTTTGTATCGAAAAAAAAGGATAGACAATTGTCTATCCGTTTATTCTTCTTCATTTTTTTCCATGCTGCTTTCTTCATGATGCAATTGATGAATGAGAGAATTAATACGATTTCCGTAAGCCATTGATTCATCCCATTCAAAAAGGATCTCTGGTGTTTTGCGTAAGCGGATCCGATGTCCAATTTCAGTTCGGATAAATCCTTTTGCCTTTGCAAGGCCTTTAAGAGTATTTTCCTTTTGCTCTTCATCGCCTAAAACAGAAATATAAACTTTTGCTTGTTGAAGATCTCCTGTTACTTGAACATCTGTAACCGTTACAAAGCCGATCCGAGGATCTTTAATTTTCCGGCCGATGATGTCACTTAGTTCTTTCTTCATTTGTTCTCCAACACGATTTGCTCTGTGGCTCATCATTTCACCTCTTAACTTAAAGCCATTCTATATCGGTGATCGTTCTTTCAATCTCAGGAAAAGAATCAATTAATTTAAGTGCATTTTGCAGTTCCAGTTCAGTCATTACCCGATTGGATGTTACCGACACAAAGGCTATTTTCGTCCTTTGCCATACATCCTGATAGCCAACTTCTGAAACTGATACATTAAATTTTTGTTTTAACCTGGTAAGAATTCGCTGCAGGACAGCACGTTTCTCTTTTAAAGAATGAGCATCGTAGATGATACATTCACATACGGCTAAACCTACAATCATTTACGTTCAATTTCTTCCATTACGTAAGCTTCAATAATATCTCCTTCTTTTACATCATTGAAGTTTTTAATGGTAATACCACATTCATAACCTTGTGAAACCTCTTTGGCATCATCTTTAAAACGTTTTAATGCATCAATATTTCCTTCAAAGATAACAACACCATTACGAATTAAACGAATTCCGCTATCACGAGTAATTTTCCCGTCTGTCACATAAGAACCTGCAATTGTTCCAACCTTTGAAACTTTAAAGGTTTGACGAATTTCCGCTTGACCAATTACTTTTTCTTTGAATTCAGGGTCAAGCATACCCTTCATTGCAGCTTCGATTTCTTCTATAACCTTGTAAATAATACTGTGAAGTCGAACGTCGACCTTTTCTTGTTCAGCTGCGCGCTTCGCATTGACATCAGGACGTACGTTAAAACCTATGACAATCGCATTAGAAGCAGAGGCTAAGGTAATATCCGATTCATTGATGGCGCCAGCACCACTATGAATAATTCGGATATTTACACCTTCAACGTCAATTTTTTGCAAAGAAGCTGCCACGGCTTCAGCAGAACCTTGAACGTCAGCTTTGAGGATGATATTTAAATCCTTCATCTCACCCTGCTTTAACTGTTCAAATAAATTATCTAGGCTGACGATGGATTTTTCACCACGCTGCGCTACCACTGCTTGCTGTGCCCGTGCTTCACCAACTTGTCGTGCTGTTTTCTCATCGTCAAATACAACGAAACGGTCACCAGCTTGTGGAACATCACTTAAACCTGTAATTTCAACGGGTGTAGATGGTCCGGCTTCTTTCACACGGCGTCCTAGGTCATTTACCATTGCACGAACACGGCCATATGTGTTTCCTACAACAATTGGGTCACCTATTTTCAGTGTACCATTCTGTACGAGCAAGGTAGCTACAGATCCACGGCCTTTATCTAATTGTGCTTCAATTACTGTTCCAACTGCTTTGCGGTTAGGGTTTGCTTTCCATTCTTCCACTTCACTAACAAGGAGAATCATTTCCAAGAGATTATCGATTCCTTCTCCTGTTTTCGCGGATAGTGGAACAAAGATTGTATCTCCGCCCCATGCTTCAGAAACCAATCCATGCTCGGTAAGTTCCTGCATAACTCGATCTGCGTTGGCAGCCTCTTTATCCATTTTATTAACTGCAACAATAATTGGAACTTCTGCAGCCTTTGCATGGTTAATCGCCTCAACGGTTTGCGGCATAACTCCGTCATCAGCAGCTACTACAAGGATCGTGATATCAGTAATTTTCGCACCACGTGCACGCATAGTTGTAAAAGCAGCATGTCCCGGTGTATCAAGGAATGTAATCTTCTTACCATTTTCAACAACTTGGTAAGCACCAATATGCTGGGTAATTCCCCCCGCTTCGCCTTCTGTTACTTTTGTGTGGCGAATGGAATCAAGCAAAGTCGTTTTACCATGGTCAACGTGACCCATAATTGTAACAACTGAAGGTCTTTCTACAAGCTCTTCAGGTGCGTCTTCAGTAAAATAAACTTCGAGATCTGTTGTATCGATTTTAATTTCTTCCTCGACCTCAACCCCATATTCACTGGCAATTAATTCAATCGCGTCTTTATCTAGAACCTGATTAATTGTTGCCATAACTCCTAGTAAAAAGAGCTTCTTGATAATTTCGGAAGGTTCGCGGTAGATTTTTTTAGCAAGTTCGCCTACAGTCAAAGATTCACTGAAAGTAATTTTAGCTGGAAGTTCTTTTACTTTCTTAACCTGAGGCTGTGTTTGTTGAACCGGTGTATGATTCTTTTTCCGGTTGTTATTATTATTGCGATTTTGATTATTATTATTAAAAGGTTTTTTATTCCCTTTTCCGGCGCTGAAAACTTTATTTTCCTTAGATTGGAATTGTTGACTGTGCTTTTTACTGTCAACCGCTTTTGGTGGTGATACCACTTTTACCTTGCTAGGAGTTGTAGTTTTTGCGTCGTCGTCCTCAAAAGCTTTTGGGCTTGTTTTACTTTGCACTTGTGGTTTAGCTCCCTGCTGCTGTGGTTTCTGATTCTGGCGATTTTGCTGTTGCGGTCTAGCTTGCTTTTGTTGTGGACTACTATCATTTTTGTTATAGGTTGCGTCAAGCTTTACAACCGCGGCATCCTCTATTGTTGCCATATGATTTGAAACCTCTATGTTCATTTCTTTTAATTTATTTATTACATCTTTACTTGAGATATTGTGTTTTTTTGCATACTCATAAACACGTATTTTACTCATATTTTCACCCCCGCTAAAATTAATCGAGCAACGTCATCAATTTCTTTGCAAATCCATCATCCAGTACAGCTACAACAACGCGGGCTTCCTTGCCAATCGCTTGGCCCAGAAGGTGGCGATCTTCCACTAGTTTATATGGAACTTCGTATGACTTACATTTATCTGTAATTTTCTTTGTCGTATTTGCAGATGCATCTGCCGATAATAAAACGAGCTTTGCTTTTCCGCTTCGAATCTCCTTAACAGAAAGCTCCTCGCCCGATATGATTTTCCGTGCTCGATTTGCTAAGCCAAGTAACGACATCCATGGATTTATATTCATATGGACTGCCTGTTATCCTTTTCTATCAATTCCAAAAGTTCTTCGTATAAATTTTCACTTATCGAAACTTCTAAATGATTAGATAGGATGTTTTTTTTCTTGGCTAATAGGACCGCTTCCTTGTCCTTTGAAAGGTATGCACCTCTGCCCGACTTTTTCCCTGTCAAGTCGATAGATACATCCCCTTCTTTTGAGCGAACGATGCGAACGAGTTCTTTTTTCGGCTTCATTTCACCGGTTGCGACACACTTCCGCATAGGAACTTTTTTACGATTGTTCACGATCATTCACCTCACTTCTTATTCCTTTTCTTCTTCATCATTAAAGTCTACATCTACTTGATCATCAAAAAGTCGTATCATCTCTTCACGTGGATAGATTCCTAGTTCACGTGCTTCTGTTTCTGATTTGATATCTATTTTCCAACCTGTTAACTTTGCAGCTAAGCGGGCATTCTGTCCGCGCTTTCCAATCGCCAGTGAAAGCTGATAATCTGGTACAACTACTGTGGTTGCTTTTTCAGATTCATTCACCATAACATCTAATACTTTAGATGGGCTTAAAGAATTTGCAACAAAGATGACAGGATTGTCGGACCATTTAACAATATCGATTTTTTCACCTTTTAATTCATTTACAACGGCCTGAACCCTGGTACCCTTTGGACCTACGCAAGATCCAACCGGGTCAACTTCATTGTTATCCGAATGAACAGAAATTTTTGAACGGTCGCCTGCTTCACGAGCAACTGATTTTATCTCTACAGTACCATCATATATTTCTGGAACTTCAATCTCGAACAATCTTTTAAGTAATCCAGGATGGGTACGAGATACGAAAATTTGTGGACCTTTTGTTGTCTTCTCAACCTTCGTAATAAAAACCTTTATTCGATCATGTGGCTTATAGCGCTCATTTGGCATTTGTTCATTAACAGGGAGAAGAGCCTCAATCTTTCCAAGACTGACATAAATAAACTTTGAATCAAGTCTTTGAACAATTCCGGTCATGATATCTTCTTCACGATCAATAAACTCGGAATAAATAATACCTCTTTCAGCTTCCCTAACTCTTTGTGTAACAACCTGTTTCGCTGTTTGTGCTGCAATTCTTCCGAAGTCCTTAGGGGTAACTTCCATTTCCACTACATCTTCAACTGAATAGTTAGGGTTAATGTTCCTGGCATCCGCTATAGATATTTCAAGACGAGGGTCAAATACTTCATCTACCACTTCTTTTCTGGCAAAAACACGCATGGAGCCTGTGGCAAGATTTAGGTCAATCCGAACATTTTGGGCTTGATTGAAATTGCGGCGATAAGCCGAGATAAGTGCGGCTTCAATCGCGTCGATTAATACATCTCTAGAAATGCCCTTTTCTCTTTCTAGTATTGTAAGAGCATCTAATAATTCGCTGCTCATTTGATCATATCCCCCTATCTTTCATATATATTTATCTTTTATTATGAAAAAATAACTGCTAGCCTTGCACTAGCCACTTTTTCAAAAGGAATCTCGATGATTTTTTTACGGGTTTTGATTTTAATTTCAACTTTTACTGTCTGCCCATCATAATCAAGTAGCTTTCCTTCAAATCCTTTTTCACCGTCAATGGGCTCGTATGTTTTAATGAACACATTTTTACCAATTGACTTTTCGAAGTCCTTCGCCTTTTTCAGCGGTCTTTCTGCACCAGGAGAAGATACCTCAAGAAAATAATTTTGGGTTATCGGGTCAAGCTCATCGAGTTTTTCACTAAGCCGTTCACTGACAATACCACAGTCCTCAATATCAACACCGTTTTCTTTATCAATATATACGCGAAGAAACCAGTTTTTCCCTTCTTTGACAAACTCAATTTCCACCAATTCTAATTCTAATTCTTGCAAAATTGGCTGCGTTAGCTCTTCTACTACTTCCGTTACTTTGCTCATGTTTAACCTCCTTTACCGACATTTTCACCCATATTATACGTATTTCACGGAAAGTTTTATCAATAACTCTGTAAAATTATCCAATACAAAAACGAAAGAGCGGGTTTCCCCACTCTTTAACACGAGAGTATTTCTTAGTATTTCCAATAAAACTATACCATAACCAAATTTTATATGCAAACCGAAACGCATTGTATCAAGCTTTTTACTATTTAGAATAGGGAAAGCTGGTTTTGATCTGGTAAGGAACCTAAGCATCCTTGCTTATCTAAATATTCTAGTATAGTTTTTGACACTTTACCACGTTGCTGTAAATCTTCTTTAGAAAGGAACTCTCCATCTTGTCTTGCTTTTACTATATTATAAGCTGCATTGGTTCCGAGTCCTGGTATTGAATTAAATGGAGGGATTAATGAGTTCCCTTCAATAATAAACTCAGAGGCGTCGGATTTATATAAATCATAGTTTTGGAAAGAAAAGCCCCTTTCCGTCATTTCTAGAGCAAGCTCAAGTACTGTCAACAAGTTTTTCTCTTTGTTTGACGCCTCAAGACCCTTTGCATTAATTTCTTCGATTTTCGCACGGATCGATTCAGAACCGCGTGACATTGCTTCAATATCAAAGTCTTCTGCACGAACCGTAAAATAGGCTGCATAGTATAAGAGCGGAAGGTGAACCTTGAAATAGGCAATTCTGACTGCCATCAAAACATATGCGGCTGCGTGTGCTTTAGGGAACATATATTTAATCTTTTTACAAGAATCAATATACCACTCAGGTACTTCATTACGACGCATTTCTGCTTCCATTTCTTCTGAGAGGCCTTTCCCTTTACGGACCGACTCCATGATTTTAAAAGCAAATGATGGTTCTAGTCCCTGATAAATCAGGTAGACCATGATATCATCACGACAACCAATAACTTCACTCAGATTACAGGTCCGATTATGAATTAATTCTTGTGCATTTCCCAGCCATACATCTGTTCCATGTGACAGACCGGAAATTTGGACAAGTTCAGAGAAAGTCGTTGGTTTTGTATCTTCTAGCATTTGGCGGACGAAACGAGTACCGAATTCAGGGATCCCAAGTGTTCCTGTTTTACACATAATTTGCTGTTCGGTTACACCTAATGATTCGGTTCCACTAAATATCTTCATTACCTCTGGATCATCAGTTGGAATTGTTTTTGGATCCATTCCACTTAGGTCTTGCAGCATTCTTATTACGGTCGGATCGTCGTGCCCAAGTATATCGAGCTTTAAGACATTATCGTGAATGGAATGGAAATCAAAATGGGTTGTCTTCCATTCTGAATTTCGATCATCCGCAGGAAACTGTATTGGTGAAAAGTCATAGACATCCATATAATCAGGAATAACGATGATACCACCTGGATGCTGACCAGTTGTTCTTTTTACACCGGTACACCCAGAAGCAAGCCGCTCTACTTCTGCTCCGCGTAATTGTAAGTTATTGTCTTGCTGATATGCCTTTACATAACCGAACGCTGTTTTATCTGCTACTGTACCAATCGTACCCGCACGAAAGACATTGTCCTCTCCAAAAAGAACCTTCGTGTAGTTATGAGCACGAGGCTGATACTCACCAGAGAAATTCAAATCGATATCGGGAACCTTGTCCCCTTTAAAGCCAAGGAAGGTTTCAAAAGGAATGTCATGTCCGTCTTTTCGGTATTTATCTCCACATTGCGGGCAATCCTTATCGGGTAAATCAAAGCCTGAACCTACAGAACCATCATTGAAGAATTCTGAATGCTTGCATGTCGGACAGACGTAATGCGGAGGTAATGGGTTTACCTCGGTAATTTCTGTCATTGTAGCAACCAAGGAAGAACCTACTGAACCACGCGAACCAACAAGGTATCCGTCGTCTAATGATTTTTTTACAAGCTTGTGTGAAATTAAGTAAATTACCGCAAAACCATGGCCGATGATACTCTTCAATTCTTTTTCAAGACGAGCTTCCACGATTTCAGGGAGAGGTTCTCCGTAAATCTTCTTTGCCATAGAGTAACTCATTTCTCGCATTTCTTCATCGGCGCCTTCAATTTTTGGTGTGTATAAGTCGTCTTTAATCGGCTTAATAACGTCAATCATATCAGCTATCTTGTTCGTATTCGTAATAACTATTTCTTTTGCTTTCTCTCCTCCAAGGAATGAAAATGCAGCAAGCATTTCATTTGTTGTCCTGAATTGAACATCTGGCAATTTGTGACGATTCAGCGGGTTTGCTCCACCTTGTGAATTAACTAATATTTTCCGGTAAATCTTATCGTTCTCATTTAAATAATGTACATTACCAGTTGCAACGACCGGAATCCCTAATTTATCGCCGAGCTTTACAATATTACCAATAATATCTTCAAGCGCCTTTTCATCACGAACTAGTTCCATTTCAAGCAATGGAGCATTTACTTCCTTCGGCATAACCTCAAGGTAATCATAAAATTGTGCAAAAGCTTCCACTTCATCAGCAGATTTTTGCATCATCCCCTCAAAGACTTCACCTTTATTACAGCCGGAACCAACAAGAATGCCTTCTCTGTACTTTTGTAGTACCGACCGCGGCAATCTTGGAACTCGATAAAAATATTCAATATGTGAAATCGATACGAGTTTAAATAAGTTCTTTAATCCAACTTCCGTTTGCGCAAGGAGCGTACAATGATAAGGACGTGCACGTTGGTAGGCATTTCCTTTTCCCATATTGTCGTTAAATTGGTCATGGTACTCAATGCCTTTTTCTAACGCGTCCTTCAGCATTTTTAAGAGCAGATATCCGGTCGCTTCTGCATCATAAATAGCTCTATGGTGCTGAGTTAATTCGATATCAAATTTTTTGGTCAGTGTATTTAAACGATGATTTTTCATTTCTGGATATAGGAATCTACCTAATTCAAGCGTATCAATAACTGGATTCTTTGCTTTTTCAAGACCAATATTTTTATAGCCAACATTAAGGAATCCCATATCGAATGAGGCATTGTGGGCTACAAGAACAGCGTCCCCTACCCAATCATAAAACCTTTGGATTACTTCTCCAACTTCAGGAGCGTTTTGTACCATATCATCAGTAATCCCTGTTAGATTGATGGTTGTAGCTGATAATCGATGATGTGGATTTGCGAATGATTCAAATCGGTCGATGATTTCCCCATCTCTAATTTTAACTGCCGCAAGTTCAATAATCGTATCATACACGGCTGACAAACCAGTCGTTTCAACGTCAAATACCACAAATGTATCTTCGGCAATTAAACGATGGGCATCATTATAGGCAATCGGTACACCATCATCGACAAGATTTACTTCTACACCATAAAGGATTTTAATATCGTTTTTCTTTCCTGCACCATATGCCTCAGGAAAGGACTGGGCAACAGCATGATCAGTAACCGCAATCGCCTTATGCCCCCACTTCTTAGCTTGAGCAATTAGTGTCCCTACAGGAGTGACAGCATCCATTGAACTCATAGGTGTATGAAGATGGAGCTCAACACGTTTCTGATCTTCCGGAGCAGTATCTTTACGCCCCTCTGGTTTTATTTCGTTTATATCATTTCCAATCATAACTAGATCACGTACAAAGGTGTCATTTTGAATGCTTCCTCTTACTCTAACCCACATACCTTTTTTAACCAGTTGGTACAGAGCTGCGTCTTCTTTATCCCGCGAAAACATTTTAACCATAAGAGAGCTTGTGTAGTCAGTAATTTTAAAGGTTAATAGTGTACGGCCACTTCTTAATTCTCTTGTCTCCGCATCAAAAATAAACCCTTCGACCGTGACTCTTCTCTCTTCATCCACAATATCAATCATGTTACGGAGATCTGAATCATCTTTAATTGTAAGTCCAATGGATATTGGCCCCTCAGGAACACCCGCGCCTGAATCCTTCTCCGCTTCTTTCTTTTGTAAATCAGCTAAAGCCATGAGTCCGCGTTCTTGGTCTTCTTTCTGTTTTGCTAACAAGAATTGTTGATATTCATCATTTTTTTCTGTACTTTGGATGTCCGTTTCAATCGTTAGACCCGGAAATCCAAACGATTGATATAAGCCAGTAATCAAAGTACCATATTTCCTTTTTAAGGTCATACCTTCCATTTCATTGCGCACTGAAATCGTCAGCTTATTACCACTAACAGCCGGCACTTGTTCATTCAGTAATTTTAGCAGCGGCGGAGAGATACCATCAATTTGTTGAATACTATGATTCCAATACTCTAAGAGTAATTCTGGTTGAAAGCTTTGATCTTCTACTTTTAAATCATAGGTTATATTTGCTATATTTGAGAATTTTCTTTCTAGTTGAGTAGTAAAACGAAGATACAAACTATAAGGAAGAATTTTTTCTAATAAAAACTGAAAATGCCATTTTCTTGCCTTTTTTTCAACAATAAATCTCTCAATTTGTGCATTTTGAAATTGTGCTACAACAGCGTCTTCGATTAATTCTAGTTGCTGGAGCAAGAGTAAGAATCGCTCTTTTTTGCCAGAGGCATGTTCGCTCATCATTCCCTCTCCCATCTATATAAAGTCTACCTAATAATCTTTTATCAAAAAGTAATTATATCATATGAAACATAATCAATCGGCTAATTTCGACAGAAAAATATAACCAAATTAGTAAATAAAAAAAGGTTCACTAGGAACCTTTTTTTAAAATTTTATAAGAAAAATCTCTGGATATCATTCCAGGTAACAACAAGCATAAGGAGCATAAGAAGTGCAAACCCAATAAAATGGACCATGCCTTCCTTGTGACGATCAATTGGCTTTCCTCTTACAGCTTCTACAGCAAAAAACATCAGCCTTCCGCCGTCAAGGGCAGGAATCGGCAAGAGATTCATAATCCCTAGGTTAATGCTCAAAATAGCCGCCCACTTCATGACGTAGTAAATACCTGATTGAACCACTGTATCTGTTGAGGCATATATTCCAACCGGACCTGAAAGCATGTCGATGGAGAATTGACCTGTAACTAACTGACCCAGCATGACAAATATCTGTTTTGTCCAAAAATATGTCTCAGTAAAACCAGCAGTAATCGCTTTTAATGGTGATTTTTCGATTGGACTATATACACCTATGAGGCCAATTTTTTCACCCTCAACGGTTTGTTCTTTTGGTGTAACGGAAATTTCTTGATCTTTACCATCACGAGAAATTGAAAAATCGAGTTCCTCATTCGGATTTTGTCTGATAATTTCAACAACATCAGACCAGCTTGAAATTTCAGCGCCATTAATACTGTTGACAATATCTCCTTGCATAAGACCTGCAGCATTTGCAGCACCATCAGGCGTAATTTCACCTAATTTAGGTTCGTTTGTTGGAACACCTTGTAAGAACGCAATGATAATGAACAAAAAGAAAGCAAGGACAAAATTCATCATCGGTCCTGCAAAAATAGCCATTGTTCTCTGTGGCAAAGTCTTAGAAGCAAATTGACGATCATATGGAGCTAATTGTGTTTCTATCCCATTTTCAATCGTAACAGCAGTGGGACTTACAGAGAAAGTTTGCAAGCTTTCTTCTTCATCCTCTGGATAGCCCTTGATGAATAGCTTATGTTCAATATCTGCATATTCCACTTCAACAATTCGACAATCAGGATACTTTTCTTTATTGTTCAAAATGATTTTATTTACCGTATTATCTTTGTCAAATAAAAGCCCAATTCTGTAGCCTGGTTTTATTTCAACGAGTTCTGGATCTTCACCTGCCATGCGGACAAAACCACCTATTGGCAGTAACCTAATGGTATACGTTGTTTCCTCTTTTTTATGGGAGAAAACCTTAGGACCAAATCCAATTGCAAATTCGCGGCATAAAATGCCTGCACGTTTTGCAAAAATCAAATGTCCTAATTCATGGAAGAAGACTAGAGCTCCAAAGATAACAATAAAGGCAATAACTGTAGTCAAACTAAAAACCACCTTTTTTATAGAAGTGAATATACATATTGTCTTGTTTCTTTGTCCACCTCATGAATAATGGATAAGTCAGGATTTAAGATTAAGTCATGCTTGCTTAATGCCTTCTCGATCATGTCCTCAATTTGTAAGAAAGTTATCTTCTCATCTAAAAAAGCAGCTACTGCAACTTCATTTGCTGCATTCAAAACGGTGGGAAGTGTTCCGCCCTTTTTTCCAGCTTCATAAGCAAATTGCATACAACGAAAACGACTTACATCCATTTCTTGAAAATGCAAGGTACCTATTTGCGCTAAATTTAATCGTTGTGAAGTAGATAGTGGTAAACGGTCAGGATAAGAAAGTGCATATTGAATAGGTACACGCATGTCTGGTGTTCCTAGCTGCGCTATGATGCTGCTGTCATGAAATTCTACCATCGAATGAATAATGCTTTCTTTGTGTAATAGGACATCAATCTTTTCATACGGCATATTGTATAGCCAATGTGCTTCAATCACTTCAAGCCCTTTATTCATCATCGTAGCTGAATCTATCGTTATTTTTGCTCCCATTGACCAATTGGGATGATTTAACGCTTCTTTGACGGTAACACCTTCAAGGTCGTTCCGTGTACGATCCCGAAAACTTCCACCGGAAGCAGTCAAAATCAATCTTTCTATGTTCTTTTCTTTTTCACCCTGCAGGCATTGAAAAATTGCCGAATGTTCACTATCTACTGGAAGTAATGCTACACCATTCCGTTCTGCAGCTTCCATGACAAGATGCCCAGCTGTTACCAATGTCTCCTTATTTGCAATCGCGATGGTTTTTCCACTTTCAATTGCTTGTAGGGTTGGATTTAAGCCAACACTTCCGATAACAGCATTAACAAGGATTTCAGCTGAAGGATAAACAGCTACTTCTACAAGTCCCTCATCACCAAAGGAAAATTTAGTTTTAGGGAATTCTAATTTCAATGTATTACAATCATGGTACTCTTGTACAGAAACAAGCTCTGGTTGAAATTCAGTAATCATTTTTCTTGCTAATTCTAGATTTCTCCCAACAGAGATCGCCACTAATTTAAATTCAGTAGGGTGTTCACGCAGAATATCTAATGTTTGGGTCCCAATCGAGCCAGTAGCCCCCAAAATACTAATCTTTTTCAAACTTAATTCAACTCCTGAATTCTACCATAAGTGAAAAAAGTGTAATAATGGCAGAATGAATAAAAGACTGTCAAAACGATCAAGGATTCCACCATGTCCTGGCAGTATATTTCCTGAATCTTTTACACCAAAGTGGCGTTTAAAAGCAGATTGGACTAAATCCCCAATTTGTCCAAAGATTGAAAGGACAGCGGTGATTGCCAGTAATGCCACTAAGTTTGCGTTGATATCCGTCAATAAGGAAAATAGGACAGCGACAATTAGTGCACAAACGACACCACCAACAGATCCTTCTACGGTTTTGTTTGGACTAATTTCAGGCCAAAGCTTGGTTTTGCCTGTAGCTTTCCCTACAAAATAAGCACCTGAATCCGTTGCCCAAATCATAAATAAAGAGTAAAAAATATAAACTAACCCCGCATCACGCGTTTCAATAAAGAAATAAAAACCAATCCCTACATAAATGGCGGATAAAATTGAAAAACCCACATCCTCAAAAGTAAAACGATTTTTTGTTATCACCGTATAAGCCAATAACAAGAGGATAAAAGCAATGCCAAGTTCTGTTTTTGTATAATAAAAAGTATTTACTATATCACTATACTGCTCAGGATAGAGAATTACCCAGAGAAATAAAAGTGTCAGCAGTCCATGAACAGAAAAAATACTAAGTTTTTTCATTTTTAATAATTCATACAAACCCACTGTTGCGAGGAAGTATGTTAATAATACAAAAGGTAGTCCACCGTAAAAAACAATAGGAAGGAATAAAGCAGCTGCTACTACTCCTGTAATGATTCTTTGCTTCATCTAAAATTTCAACACCTTTATAGGACTTGAGAGAGAGTTCTTAAATACCGCCAAATCGACGTTGACGATTCTGAAATACTTCAATAGCTTCAATTAGATGTTTTTCTCTAAAATCCGGCCATAATACATCCGTAAACCAAAACTCCGAATAGGCTAATTGCCATAACATAAAATTACTTAGGCGTATTTCTCCACTAGTCCGGATCAATAAATCGGGGTCTTTGTGGTTGGAAGTCATTAGATATGAAGAGAATACCTCTTCGTTTAACTCGCTCTCTTTCAGTATTCCACTTTTATAATCATTTAAGACTTTTTTGGTCGCATCAATAATTTCGGATCTGCTTCCATAGTTAAGCGCAAAATTTAATACTAGACCATCATTGCCCTTTGTATCCTCAATTGCTTTTTCAATTGCATGTAATGTATGTACCGGAAGTTGATCTTTATAACCCATCATCGCCACTTGAACATTTTCTTCAATTAATTCTGGCAGAAAGGTTCCTAAAAATTCCTCTGGAAGCTTCATTAAATAGTCTACTTCATTTTTTGGCCGCTTCCAATTTTCTGTTGAAAAAGCGTATAACGTAAGTGTTTTTATTCCAAGATTATTTGCTAACTTCGTTATTTTTCGCACAACCTTCATACCTTCATGATGTCCAGCAATCCGTGGCAAAGCTCTCTTCTTAGCCCAACGCCCATTGCCATCCATAATAATCGCTACATGTTCCGGTACCGGCAATTGTCTAACCTTTTCTATATTTTCTCGGAGTGTGGAAGAGTTATTATTTTGATTCTTCCAAAGCCTTATTTTATTAAACATAACATTGCTCCTCCAAATTAAGATAATCATTTCCTCCGATAATAGATCATGCCCACAGAGCCTGTGTTGATATATATATGAAGAATGCTGATTTTCGCATGCTTTTATCATACCAAAAAAGTAAAAATATATCTTCTTCTAATTAATTTATGTATTAGGACAAGAAATAAGAATGAAGTTCTACAATCTGTTTTAAGTTATTTTTTAGATAAAAATAGTGAAAAAACCCCCTGAAAAGAGGGTTCTTCAAAATAATTAAACTTCCAAGATTTCTTTTTCTTTGTCTTTTGTTATTTGATCAATCTTACTTATATGTTCGTCAGTAAGCTTTTGAATATCATCTGAATAACCACGAAGTTGATCTTCTGTTATTTCACCGTTTTTCTCCAACTTCTTCAAGTCGTCGTTACCGTCACGACGGATATTACGGATAGCAACTTTCGCCTCTTCAGATTCTTTCTTTACTAATTTCACTAGCTCTTTACGGCGTTCTTCTGTCAATTGAGGAATGGCAAGTCTGATGACCTGACCATCATTTGAAGGATTTAACCCCAAGTCAGATTTAAGAATTGCCTTTTCAATATCACCTAGAATAGTTTTGTCATAAGGCTGGATGACAAGTAGTCGCGCTTCTGGTGTAGAAATTCCAGCCATTTGATTCACAGGTGTAGGTGCTCCATAATAATCAATTGTAATCCTATCTAATAAAGAAGCACTTGCTCTCCCTGCACGTATACTAGCAAGCTCACGAGTATATGCTTGTATTGCTTTAAGCATTCTATCCTTCGTAGCTGAAACCACTTGTTTTGGCATTAAAATTTCCCCCTAACAATTGTTCCAATTTTTTCACCCATAACAGCACGTTTAATATTACCCTGTTCCATAATAGAAAAAACAATAAGTGGAATATCATTATCCATACATAATGATGATGCAGTTGAATCCATAACAGCCAAGCCTTCTTTAATTACATCTAAGAAAGTGAGGTCATCATATTTTGTTGCATTAGGGTCCAAACGCGGATCAGCTGAATAGACACCATCAACATTGTTTTTTGCCATTAATATTACTTCAGCATCAATTTCAGCCGCTCGGAGTGCAGCAGTTGTATCTGTGGAGAAATAAGGATTTCCTGTACCAGCAGCAAAAATAACTACTCGCTTTTTTTCTAAATGTCTCATTGCACGACGTCTAATATATGGTTCTGCAACTTGACGCATTTCAATTGAGGTTTGAACGCGAGATTCAATACCAAGGTGCTCTAAACTGTCCTGCAGCGCTAGCGAATTCATAACTGTGGCTAACATACCCATATAATCAGCAGTTGCTCTGTCCATTCCCATTTCACTACCTATTTTACCACGCCATATATTACCACCGCCAACAACAACTGCCACCTCAACACCAAGTTCTGCAATTTCCTTTACTTGTCCAGCGATTGATTTAATAACGGAAGGTTTAATACCGAAGCTTGATTCTCCAGCAAGTGCTTCCCCGCTTAGTTTTAGAACGACACGTTTGTACTTAGGACCGCTCATATGAACCTCCTTATTATGTATATTATTATAAAAAAACTTTAAAAATAGGGAACACAACGTGTTCCCTATTCAAAACATATTTTGTGTAACATGCTTACAACCAATTACTTTTTATTAACTTGGTTCATAACTTCTTCAGCGAAGTTGTCTTCACGCTTTTCAATACCTTCGCCTACTTCGTAACGTACGAATTCACGAACAGTGGCACCTTTTGATTCAACAAACTGACGAACTTTTTGGTCAGGGTTTTTAACAAAAGTCTGGTCAAGTAAGCATACATCTTCGAAATATTTTCCAAGACGGCCTTCTACCATTTTTTCTACGATTTTTTCTGGTTTTCCTTCGTTAAGTGCTTGTGTAGTTAACACTTGACGCTCACGTTCAACTTCTTCTTGAGAAACCTGGTCACGAGAAACATATAAAGGTCTTAGAGCAGCAATGTGCATTGAAATATCTTTCGCTGCATCTGCATCAGTTGTACCTTCAAGTACTGTCAATACACTAATACGTCCACCCATGTGAAGGTATGCACCAAATGCATCATTATCAGTTTTTGATGCTACTGTAAAGCGGCGAAGTGATAATTTTTCACCAATTTTAGCGATAGCAGCATTGATATAGTCTGCAACAGTCACTCCATTAATAGTTTGAGCAGAAGCTTCTTCAACAGTTGCCGGCTTGTTAGCAAGCAAGTGTGCAGCTAGTTCTTTTACAAGATTTTGGAATGCTTCGTTCTTCGCAACGAAATCTGTTTCAGAGTTTACTTCTAAAATAACTGCATTGTTTCCTTCAGCAACAACATATGTTAAGCCTTCTGCAGCAATACGGTCACCTTTTTTCGCAGCTGAAGCAATTCCTTTTTCACGTAAGAAGTCAATAGCTTTTTCCATATCACCATTAGTTTCTGTTAACGCCTTTTTACAATCCATCATGCCTGCGCCTGTTTTTTCGCGTAGTTCTTTTACCATTTGAGCAGTAACTGCCATTATAAATTCCTCCTTAAACTATGTACTATACTACTATCTTAGCCATTCCAGGTTAAGATAAACATTTCTTAAAAAAAGGTGATAAAGGGTCTCCCTCTTATCACCTTTTGAAATAGATCGATATCTTACGCTTCTTGTGCTACTTCTTCACCTTGTTTAGCTTCTAAGATAGCATCCGCCATTTTACCAGTTAATAGTTTAACAGCACGGATTGCATCATCGTTAGCTGGAATTACAACATCGATTTCATCTGGATCACAGTTAGTATCAACAATACCTACGATAGGAATGTTTAACTTTTTAGCTTCTGCTACTGCGATACGCTCTTTACGAGGGTCGATGATGAATAGTGCATCAGGAAGCTGCTTCATATCTTTGATTCCGCCTAAGAATTTCTCAAGGCGTTCTTGTTCTTTCTTAAGTTGAACAACTTCTTTTTTAGGTAATACTTCGAAAGTACCGTCTTCTGACATTCTTTCGATATCTTTTAAGCGACCAATACGCTTTTGGATTGTTTCAAAGTTAGTTAAAGTACCACCCAACCAACGTTGGTTAACAAAGTACATACCTGAACGAGCTGCTTCTTCTTTAACAGAATCTTGAGCTTGTTTCTTAGTACCAACAAAAAGGATCGTTCCGCCATTAGCAGCAAGATCTTTTACCCAGTTATAAGCTTCTTCAACTTTCTTAACTGTTTTTTGTAGGTCGATGATATAGATACCGTTACGCTCTGTGAAGATATATTTCTTCATTTTAGGGTTCCAACGGCGAGTTTGGTGTCCGAAGTGTACACCAGCTTCAAGCAATTGCTTCATTGAAATTACTGACATGTTATTTTCCTCCTATGGTTTCGTTTTCCTCCGCTTGTCTCATATTTGAACAGCAACTGTATTTACAGCACCGGCTGTTAAATCAACAAGCGTGTGTAATAACACCGTTAAATAATATAGCATATGTGAAGATAACAATCAAGTTTTACTTTAGAAAAAAATAAATCTCCAGATTATCTGGAGATTTATTTATAACTATATTAGTTGGATCTTAATTTATCTAATTCAACAAGGAATTTATCATTAAGAACTTTGATGTAAGTACCCTTCATACCAAGGGAACGAGATTCGATTACACCAGCACTTTCTAGCTTTCTTAGAGCGTTAACAATAACGGAACGTGTAATACCAACACGGTCTGCAATCTTTGAAGCAACAAGTAAGCCTTCGTGGCCATTTAACTCTTCAAAGATATGTTCGATTGCTTCAAGCTCGCTATAAGATAGTGAACTGATGGCCATTTGAACAACTGCCTTGCTCCTTGCTTCTTCTTCGATTTCTTCTGACTTCTCACGTAAAATTTCCATTCCGACAACTGTTGCTCCATACTCAGCAAGGATAAGGTCATCATCGTGGAACTTTTCTTGCAATCTTGCAAGAATTAATGTGCCAAGGCGTTCCCCGCCGCCAATAATTGGAACAATTGTCGTTAAGCCTTCGCGGAATAGTTCCCTGTTTTCAACTGGGAATGCAGTATATGCACTATCCACATCAAGGTTTGATGATGTTTCTTGAATGCTAAATAGACCATTTGTATATTCCTCTGGAAATTGTCTATCTTCCAACATTTTCTTCATACGTTCATTCTCAATTTGCTGATTAATAGCAAAGCCTAAAAGCTTCCCACGACGGCTGACAACGAAAATATTTGCTTCAATGACTTCACTTAGTGTTTCAGACATCTCTTTAAAGTTTACTGGTTTTCCTGCTGCTTTTTGTAGTAACACATTAATTTTTCTAGTTTTTGTAAGTAAATCCATCTGTTTCTTCCTCCTAATTAACTCAGAACCATTATTAAGTTTTATTGTTCTATCATTATAAGATAAATTGGCTTAAATCTTTGTTTTTAGATATCGCTCCAAGCTTATCATCTACATATTGTGGAGTAATCGTAATCTTCTCCATTAAAATATCAGGTGCCTCAAACGACAAGTCTTCTAGTAGTTTTTCTAGAATCGTGTGAAGTCTTCTAGCCCCAATATTATCTGTATTTTGATTCACTTCAAAAGCAACTTCAGCTATTCTACGAATAGCATCGTCAGAAAATTCAATTTGTATACCTTCTGTTTCTAATAATGCTTGATATTGTTTAATTAATGCATTATCAGGTTCAATTAAAATTCTGAAGAAATCGTCAACAGTTAATTTCGTTAATTCAACCCGAATTGGTAACCGTCCCTGTAACTCTGGGATTAAATCAGATGGTTTTGACATATGAAAAGCACCAGCTGCAATAAAAAGAATATAATCCGTTCTGATGGAGCCATATTTCGTAACAATTGTTGAACCTTCAACAATTGGTAAAATATCCCGCTGCACACCTTCGCGCGACACGTCTGCAGAAGAACCGCCTGAATTTCTGCTTGCAATTTTATCAATTTCATCGATAAAGATGATACCTGTTTGTTCAGCACGATAAACAGCTTCTGTAGTAACCTCATCCATATCAATTAATCTTGCAGCTTCTTCATTCGTTAATACTTTCCTCGCCTCGCGAACTGTTAATTTCCTTTTCTTACGTTTCTTAGGCATAAAGTTGCTAAGTGCGTCTTGCATATTCATACCCATTTGTTCCATCCCAGAACCCTGAAGCATATCAAACATAGATGGTGTTTGTTCTTCGACTTCTACTGTCACGATTTCTTCCTCTAACTGACCGAGCGCAAGTTTCTCCCTAACAATTTTACGTTTTTCGGTTACTGAGTAATCTTCTTGATGGGTATCCTGCTCAGGAGCTGTATTACCGCCGCCAAATAACATTTCAAGCGGGTTTTTATAATTTTGCGCTTTTTTTGCAGATGGAACTAGTAAATCAACCAGCCTGGCATTTGCGTTTTCCTCAGCACGTTCCTTCACAGCTAACATTCTGTCCTCTTTAACCAATCGGACAGATGTTTCAACGAGGTCCCGTACCATAGATTCAACATCACGTCCAACATAGCCGACTTCAGTAAATTTAGTAGCCTCCACTTTAACGAATGGCGCACCAACCAGCTTCGCAATTCTCCGAGCAATTTCTGTTTTACCAACACCCGTTGGACCGATCATTAAAATATTTTTAGGAATAATTTCTTCTCGGAGTTTTTCATTTAACAAACCACGTCTATATCGATTTCTTAGCGCAACCGCAACTGCTTTTTTTGCGTCCTTCTGACCAATTATATATTGATCAAGTCTTTCAACAATTTGACGCGGTGTTAGGTTATCTGTTTTAGCCATTGTAGGTTCCCTCCCGTTAGAGCTCTTCCACGATAATGTTATGGTTTGTATATACACAAATTTCAGCAGCTATTTCTAAAGAAGCCTTTGCAATTTCTTTTGCAGTAAGATGATCACCTGCATATTTCTTTAGAGAACGTCCAGCTGCAAGCGCATAATTTCCACCTGAACCGATTGCTAGAATTCCATCATCAGGCTCAATTACTTCACCTGTTCCTGATACAAGGAGTAAATCTTCTTTATTCATGACAATTAACATGGCTTCTAGCTTTCTTAGGACCTTATCACTTCTCCACTGTTTTGCAAGCTCAACAGCAGCTCGTTGGAGGTTACCATTATATTCTTCTAATTTGCCTTCAAACATTTCAAATAGAGTGAAAGCATCTGCTACAGATCCGGCAAAACCAGCTAATACTCTTCCATTAAATATCTTTCTTACCTTTTTTGCTGTGTGCTTCATCACTACTGCATTACCAAATGTGACTTGACCATCACCAGACATTGAACATTGACCATTATGATGGACTGCAAATATCGTTGTGGCATGAAATTCGTTCATCATTTCTCCTCCTCTTGCATTTTACTAGCAGACCTATGTAACAAGAGATTGTCTTAAGTAGACATGTGCATTACACTAGAATAGTATGAAAACTTTATTCATTTATTCCCTTTTATATATGGGCATATACGTTTCAATTGTATCGATTCAATCCACTTGTTCACCCATGAACAAAAGGTAATTACGCTAAGCATATCGGGGTTGTCCAATTGTATATTGTGATTAAGTTTGCACCAAGTGTAAATGGTTATTAGGTAATGTTAATAAAACAGTCACATTTATTAATATGTCAACCTCACAAAGGCTACTAAAGCGTAACACACTTCTTAATCCCTTGCAATAAATTTTACAAAACTTTCACAAAGTTCTGAATTGTTTCCAACGCTCTGTTAGCATGCTGCATATTTCGTTCCTGTTTTCCCTTAATTTTTTCAGGCAGTTCTGGAAATAGTCCAAAATTAGCATTCATTGGCTGGAAATTCTTTGCGTTAGCTGTAGTAATATATCTTGCCATGCTCCCAATTGCCGTTTCAACAGGAAACTCTAAAGGCTCATTCCCCAAAGCTAATCTAGCAGCATTTATTCCAGCAGCTAATCCACTTGCAGCCGATTCAACATATCCTTCCACACCTGTCATCTGCCCTGCAAAGAACAAATTTTCACGTTCCCTAAATTGATACGAAGCTTTAAGTACCTTTGGTGAATTAATAAAAGTATTACGGTGCATAACCCCGTATCGAACAATTTCTGCATTTTCAAGTCCTGGAATTAACTGAATTACCTCTTTTTGCGGACCCCATTTTAAATGCGTTTGGAAACCAACAATATTATAAAGGGTACCTGCAGCATCATCTTGACGCAGTTGTACAACCGCATAGGGTCTTTTCCCTGTTTTTGGATCTTCTAAACCAACTGGCTTTAGCGGACCAAATAACATCGTTTTCTTTCCTCTTTGTGCCATAACCTCGATCGGCATACAGCCTTCAAAGAAGATTTCCTTTTCAAATTCCTTTAATGGAACGGTTTCTGCTGCAACCAGCGCTTCGTAAAAGGTGTTAAACTCTTCTTCCGTCATTGGACAGTTTAAGTATGCCGCTTCACCTTTATCATATCGTGATTTTAGGTAAACCTTATCCAAATTAATACTTTCTTTTTCAAGAATTGGTGCTGCAGCATCATAAAAATAAAGGTAATCCTCGCCCGTTAAAGCCTTTAGTTGGGTGGATAATTCAGGACTTGTTAATGGACCCGTTGCTATTACCGTTATTCCCTCAGGAATTTCCGTCACTTCTTCATTAATGACTGTTACATTTTCATGATTTCTTACCATTTCTGTCACTTTAGCCGCAAACTCATGACGGTCTACTGCCAAGGCACCACCTGCAGGGACAGAGCACGCATCCGCAGCAGCAATGATAACAGAATCAAGCAATCGCATTTCCTCTTTTAACACACCGACTGCATTTGTTAGGGTATTTGCCCTTAAGGAATTACTACATACCAACTCTGCAAACTTATCGGTATGATGTGCAGGTGTTTGTTTCACAGGTCTCATTTCATAAAGGCGGACCTTAACACCACGTTTAGCAATCTGCCACGCAGCTTCGCTTCCTGCCAAACCAGCACCAATTACATTTATTGTTACATCGTTCATATGTTTACCTCCTGAATTTCAAAGCAGATGCCATGAATCTTGCTTCAATCTTTACTTTAATTACTTTTCCCTCTTTTTAGCCCATCTTGCATTGTACTATACGAATCAAAAACAAAAAAGTTTTATGTTTTAACAAAAAAGCGGAAGCGCCTTGAACAGGGGCGACAGGCATAAGACGAGCCGGCATGAAGGTTGCGCTCTTTAACCTTCTTGACGGATTGGCTTATGACCTCGAGCCCCTAGGCGCTGGAGCTGGATTGAAATAAATAGAAAAGAGTGAGCTTTGCTCACCCTTAGCTTTGTGGTTCTTCTTTGTAATCACATTCTGTGCATTGTACTTGGACACCTTTTTTTAATTTCTTTTCTACCAGCGTACCTTCACATTTCGGACAAGCTCTTGGTAAAGGCTTATCCCATGAAATAAATTCACACGCTGGAAACGTGTCACAGCCGTAAAAGATCCTTTTCTTCTTACTTTTACGTTCAATGATATTTCCCTCTTTACATTTAGGACAGGTAACGCCAATTTCTTTTACGATGGCTTTTGTATTCCGGCAGTCCGGGAAATTGCTGCACGCCATGAACTTACCATATCTGCCCATTTTAAACACCATCGGGCTGTTGCATAACTCACAATCCTCACCGGCGGGTTCATCTTTTATTTCTACAGACTGCATTTCTTTTTCAGCTATCACAAGATGCTTTTCAAATTCCTGATAAAAACCATCGATGATATCAACCCAGCGTACTTTACCATCCTCAACATTGTCTAAATCCTGCTCCATTTTGGCGGTAAAATCAACATTGATAATATCAGGAAAGAATTCTAGAATTAATTCATCCACGATTTCACCTAACTCAGTAGGGACAAACCTTTTATTATCAAGTGCCACATACCCTCGTTTTTGGATTGTGTCCAGGGTTGGGGCATATGTGGATGGTCGTCCTATGCCCAATTCTTCAAGTGTTCTCACTAAACGCGCTTCCGTATATCTAGGAGGCGGCTGTGTAAAATGTTGTTTTGGTTCAATGTCTTTCTTAAAAACAACATCGCCTTCTTGTAGATTTGGAAGCATTTTGTCCCGCTCCTCAACTTGATCATCTGAACCTTCCACATATAGCTTCATAAATCCGGGAAACTTGATTTTTGAACCAGTAGCACGGAATAGGACATTTCCATTTTGTAAATCAACACTCATTGTATCCATAACAGCTTGTGCCATTTGACTGGCTAAAAATCGCTCCCAAATTAATTTATATAACCGCAATTGGTCTCTAGATAAAAATTGCTTTAAACTATTTGGATCACGCAGGGTGCTTGTCGGGCGGATAGCCTCGTGAGCGTCTTGTGCATTTGTCTGTTTTTTCTCTTTTCTTTGTTCTTCTTTTAAGTATTCCTCGCCATATTCATTACGGATATAATCTGCTGCCTCTTTTTGTGCAATTTCAGATATTCTGGTTGAGTCTGTTCTCATATAGGTGATAAGACCAACTGTTCCAACTGAGCCAAGTTCAATTCCCTCGTATAACTGCTGTGCCAGCATCATTGTTTTCTTAGCACGGAAATTAAGTTTCCTAGCCGCTTCTTGCTGAAGTGAAGAGGTGATAAATGGTGGAGAAGGATTTCGTTTACGCTCCTTTTTCGTTACCGAAACCACCTTGAAATTATCGCCTTCCATTTGTTTTAGAATTTCTTCAACATCCTGTTCCGATTTTAGTTCTGTTTTTTCCTTGTTAGCTAGGGAGAAATAAAGAGCACTAAAATGATCTTTCCCCTTGACTAACTCTCCTTCAATCGTCCAATACTCTTCAGGAGTGAATGCTTTAATTTCGTTTTCTCGATCGATAATTAATCGGACCGCAGTCGATTGAACGCGTCCTGCACTTAATCCTTTTTTGACCTTTTTCCATAAAAGCGGGCTAATGTTATAACCAACCAGACGATCTAATACCCGTCTTGCTTGCTGTGCATCAACTAAATCCATATTGATTGGCCGCGGGTGTTTGAAAGATTCTTTGATTGCTTCCTTGGTTATTTCATTAAATACAACCCGGCAGTCTGAATGGATATCAACATTCAAGCTATGTGCTAAGTGCCATGCAATTGCTTCCCCTTCGCGATCCGGGTCAGCCGCGAGATAAACTTTCTTTGCTTTTTTTGCCGCGGTTTTTAATTCCTTTAACACTGGTCCCTTACCGCGGATGGTAATGTATTTGGGTTCAAAGTTGTTTTCTTTGGAGACTCCCATTTGGCTACGAGGCAAATCACGTACGTGCCCCATAGATGCTTTTACTTTATATTTATTTCCTAAATAGCGTTCAATTGTTTTCGCTTTTGCAGGTGATTCTACAATTACAAGAAACTCTGACATGCAAATAATCCTCCTCAAGGGGATATTAGAAATGTGAAAGCAATCTGAAAATGACCAGACCCGCTTACAATTTGAGAAGATTTCCTAAATTCCAAATTTTTAAATTCGGTCCTGTGAAAATACTTTACAAAAATGCCTTATCCCTAAATTTATCCTTTTATATAATTATTCCTAAGAAAAGTGGATAGTGTATCATCATGAATACCTCTTATTTTTAAACAAATAACTATTGATGTCAATGACATCGAAACCGTTTACAACTAGTTAATGATAATAATACGCCAAAATATTCCTATTTACACATACTTTTTTTCGAATATCTGTTGGAAAATGTATAACATATTAGAAATAATTTCAAGCTTTTTTACCATCATTCTCTAAGAATACAGAAAAAACCTTCAAAAAACGAAAAATTCATTGATATATTTTTTGACATTAAAGTTATAACCGAAGTTCTTCTAAAATATCCTCGCTGCTCATAACTAGCTTTGCGCCTTGCTTGATGAGGTCATTTGTACCTAGTGAGTTTTGATTAAATATACTTCCTGGTAGTGAAAAAACCTCACGCCCCTCATTTACTGCATAATTAGCTGTAATGAGGGATCCACTTTTTCGTTTTGCTTCTATTATAAATGTGCCATTTGATAATCCGCTGATGATTCGATTACGTGCTGGGAAATGCCATCGCAATGGTTTCGTATCTGGGGGATACTCGGAAATGACCAGCTGTGATTTCATCATTTCCTTTGCTAATTCAGCATTCTCCTTTGGATAGATATGATACACTCCTCCTGCAATAACTGCAATCGTTTTACCTCCATTTTTCATTGCATACTGATGTGCAAGTGTATCGATACCATTCGCTAAACCACTCACAATAACTACTCCCTTTTCCACCAATGGAGGGAACATTAAACGGATGGCATTCTTGCCATATTGAGTTGCTTTCCGCGAACCTACCACAGCGAGCTTCGGCTGTATCTCAAGCAAAGATAGATCACCTTTTACAAATAATACCCATGGCGGCTGATATATTTCTTTTAACAAACTGGGATAATTTTCATCAAATATCGTAATAACCTTAATGCCGTTCTTTTCATATTGTTCGATTTGTTGGGAAATGTTTTCAAATTGAATGGATGTTAAGGAAGGTATGCTTTTTGAGATGGAGTTTGTTGAAGAAGGGAATAAACTATATTGGCAGAATTGTGATTCATCATGTATAGCCGATTGAAGAGATGGGTCCTTTTTCATAAATTGCATAACTTTACTCCAGGACATCCCCGAATGGTGAAGCAAAGCTATAAGTCTTACTCTAAAATCATCCATTATAAACCTCCATTAGTAAAAAGTAAGCTGTATTAAATTTGTCTGTTGATTTGCGCTCCAGGCACTTCGCGGACCTTAGGGCGGTGCGGGGAGCCTCCTCGGCGCTGAAGCGCCTGTGGGGTCTCCCCTACCCCGTCCTCCCGCAGGAGTCTTCGTGCCTTCCGCGCAAATCAACAGATTGCAACAATCAGCCTCTAACTTTAACAAAGTCAAAGAATAAATAAGAAATAGTCCCTCTGTGATAAGGGACTATTTCTACTATTTTAGTGTGTTTTACACTTATCGTATATGCCTTGTTCTTTTAATACTTCAATTAAAGTTTCACCCATTACTGATGGTGTATCCGCCACTTTAATTCCGCACTCATTCATAACACGGATTTTTTCATCAGCAGTTCCTTTACCACCAGAAATAATCGCACCAGCATGGCCCATGCGCTTTCCAGGAGGAGCAGTACGCCCACCAATAAATCCAACAACTGGTTTAGTCATATTTGCTTTAACCCATTCAGCTGCTTCTTCTTCAGCAGTACCGCCGATTTCACCGATCATGATAACAGCATATGTTTCCGGATCTTCATTAAATGCTTTTAAAACATCGATGAAGTTTGTACCGTTAACAGGGTCTCCACCAATTCCAACAGCAGTAGTTTGACCAATTCCTGCTTGTGTTAACTGGTGAACCGCTTCATATGTTAGTGTTCCAGAACGAGAAACAACCCCTACATGACCTTTTGTATGAATGTAACCAGGCATGATACCAATTTTACATTCATCAGCTGTAATAACACCTGGGCAGTTCGGACCAACTAAGCGAGTCTTCTTGCCTTCCATATAACGTTTTACCTTTACCATATCCAATACTGGGATATGCTCCGTAATACAGATAGCTAAGTCTAATTCTGCATCAACAGCTTCAATAATCGCATCCGCTGCAAACGGTGCTGGAACGTAGATAACAGAAGCAGTAGCGCCTGTAGCAGTAACAGCTTCTTTCACTGTATTAAATACAGGGACTCCCTCTACTTCCATGCCGCCTTTACCAGGAGTGGTTCCACCAACGATTTGTGTTCCGTATTCTAACATTTGTTTTGTATGAAAAAGGGCAGTTGAACCTGTAATCCCTTGAACAATTACCTTCGTATCTTTATTAATAAAAACGCTCACGTTAATTCCCCTTTCTTTCGATCCTATTTCACAAGTGAAACGATTTTTTGTGCACCGTCAGCCATTGATTCTGCAGGAGTGATGGCTAAACCAGACTCAGCAAGAATTTTCTTACCTAAATCAACGTTGGTTCCCTCAAGTCTAACAACAAGAGGCACGCTTAGTTGAACCTGCTTAGCAGCCTCGACTACACCCTCAGCAATGACATCACATTTCATAATTCCGCCAAAAATATTTACAAAAATACCTTTTACGTTAGGATCAGAAAGGATAATTTTGAATGCTTCTGTAACCTTCTCGGCTGTAGCACCGCCCCCAACATCAAGGAAGTTCGCCGGGTCTCCGCCATAATGCTTAACAATATCCATTGTTGCCATAGCAAGTCCGGCACCATTAACCATACAGCCAATATTTCCATCTAAAGATATATAGCTTAAATCATATTTAGAAGCTTCGATTTCCTTTGGATCTTCTTCCTCAAGATCACGGTAAGCAAGCACGTCTTTTTGACGATATAAAGCATTTGAGTCAAAGTTTAACTTTGCATCTAACGCC
The DNA here is from genome assembly GCF_047237705.1 of Neobacillus canaveralius. Lineage (NCBI taxonomy): Bacteria > Bacillati > Bacillota > Bacilli > Caryophanales > Bacillaceae > Neobacillus > Neobacillus canaveralius. The sequence continues at coordinate 4,516,776 of NZ_JBDFLL010000001.1, forward strand.
ATTACTTTTCCATCACCCGTTACCACCAATGGGTTGATTTCAGCAATCGAGCAATCCTTTTCGATGTAAGCACTGTATAAGCCCATCATGAATTTAACAGCTTGATTAACAAGCTCTTTTGGAATGTTAATATTGAATGCGATTCGACGCGCCTGATAAGGCATTAAGCCAACGACCGGGTCAATTTCTTCTTTGAAGATCTTCTCCGGAGTTTTTTCAGCTACTTCTTCAATTTCTGTACCGCCTTCTTCAGAAGCCATAAGTACAACTCTTGAAGTAGCACGATCTAATACAAGACCAACGTAGTATTCTTTTTTGATGTCGCAGCCTTCTTCAATTAAAAGACGCTTAACTTCTTTTCCTTCAGGACCAGTTTGGTGTGTAACCAATGTTTTTCCTAGGATTTCACTAGCGTATGTACGCACTTCATCAAGGCTTTTAGCAACTTTAACTCCGCCGGCTTTACCTCGACCGCCAGCATGGATTTGTGCCTTTACTACACAAACTTGTGTGCCTAATTCCTTTGCAGCTTCTACAGCTTCTTCAACCGTGAATGCCACTTTGCCATTAGGAACACTTACCCCGTATTTTCTGAGGATTTCTTTCCCCTGATACTCATGGATATTCATTTCCCATCCTCCTATCAAACTCTTCAAAAAATTGACTCCGTTTTCATTTTATAGAATGACTGAAACCTTGTCCACAGTTATGCACAAAAAAATTATATTCCTCATAATATTATGAATAGTTAAACCCTATAATTAAAGCGTTTTCATAAAAATACAAACCAAAATATGACAACTTATTATTTTCTAACAATAACAAAACAAGCTAGTTTTGCTTGTTTTGTTATTTATCCAACACCCAATCTTTTACTGGCGCAAAGCTCTTTCGATGGTAAGGTGTAATGCCATGCCTCTGAATGGCTTGTATATGTTCCCTTGTGCCATACCCCATATTTTGTTGAAGCCCATATTCAGGAAATTGTGTTGATAATTCAACCATTAAGCGGTCTCTTGCAACTTTCGCTACGATGGAAGCAGCAGCGATAGACACACTCTTTGCATCTCCTTTAATGATAGATTCAACTACAAAAGGTGTTTCAAGCTTCATCGCATCAATCAGCAAAACTTCAGGATTGGGGTCTAAAGATGCAATCGCAGCAATCATCGCCTTTTTTGTAGCCTCATAGATATTGACTCTATCAATTTCATCAGCGTCAATCATTGCAACACTAACTGCAATCGCTTCTCTTCTGATGATCTCATCATATTCATTGCGCTTTTTTTCTGAAATCTTTTTTGAATCATCTATACCTGCTAAGAAAAAATCCTCAGGCAAAATAACTGCTGCTGCCACTACCGGTCCTGCCAGCGGGCCCCTGCCAACTTCATCCACACCTGCTATATATTTATATCCTTGCGCCTGCCATTTGTTTTCGTAAACCTTCATTTCATTAAACTTTTCATGAAGCTGTCTTTCCTGTTCCATCCTCTTTTGCCATCTATGTATTAATTGTTGAACTCCTTTACGCTCATCCTGCTGAATTCTTTTAAAAAAAGGATCACTCTTAGTCTTTATGTTATTAAGCTGTTGTTCTATTTCTGCAATTGTAGATAGTTTCATTTTCTTCACCCGTTGTAAATCATACCTTGCACTAGGATTAAATACAATGACCAAAAATAAACAAAAAACTCTCCATGTGAGAGAGTTTCTTTAATGTTTACTTTTTTTCAGCTTTATCGATAATATCGCTTGGTCTTTCAAATGTCAGCGGTCCGAATTTTTCAGACCTTATTTCTCTAATGACTAGCTCTGAAACTTTATCGTAATCGACAATCCCACCGGATCCAAGACAGCCTCTAAGTTCTCCAATTTGGTCAAACATTTCGACCACGTTTTCTGGGACTGATTCAAGATGGTATCGTTCCTTCAATCTCTCTGGATAATGTTCTTCTAAAAATTTAATTGAAAAGACAACCAGATCCTGCAAATTGAGAAGGGTGTCCTTGATTGCACCAGTAACAGCCAATTTTTTTCCAACCTCCTGGTCTTCAAATTTTGGCCAGAGTATTCCAGGTGTATCTAACAATTCCAACTCTTTACCGACTTTAATCCACTGTTGGGCTTTTGTTACTCCTGGCATATTTCCTGTCTTTGCAATGTTTTTCTTTGCAAGCCGATTAATTAATGTTGACTTTCCTGCATTAGGAATACCAACTATCATGGCACGAATGGCTCTAGGGTTTACTACACCTTTTGCTCTTAGACGATCAAACTTTTCCTTTAAGATTTCATGGGATGCCTTTACAATATCCTTCATACCTTCTCCAGCTTGAGAATTAATGGCTATTGCTTTTATTCCTTTTGCTGCAAAGTAGGCAATCCATTCTTTCGTGATTGCTTTATCAGCAAGATCGGCTTTATTTAAGAGAACCAGCCTCGGTTTATGCTGAATAATTTCATCAATCATCGGATTGCGGGATGAATAAGGAATTCTTGCATCCACTAATTCGTAGATTATATCTACTAGCTTTAATTTTTCCGTGACCTCTCTTCGAGCTTTTGCCATATGGCCTGGAAACCATTGGATCGTCAAAGCAGTCACCTCCTATGTTATTTCAAGATGTGCGCATCTTTTATTGGCCAGTAAACGATACTTGTTTTACCAATTATTTTATCCAATGCGATTGTACCGATATGTCTGCTATCTTTACTGAAGCGACGATTATCGCCCATTACGAACAATTCACCCTCTGGGACTGTCTCAGTACCTACAGGTGTTTCTTCAAGTGTAAAAGGATCGGTTAGAGGTCCTTCCACTTTCTTCTTATATTCATCCAAGTAAGGTTCCTCATATGCTTTTCCATTAACATATAATGTATCATCTTTATATTCAATACGATCGCCGGGAAGCCCAATTACTCTTTTTATGTAATCCTTCTGTTCCGGCGCATGGAAGACGATAATATCAAATCGTTTTGGTTCACCTATATTATAGCTTAGCTTATTTACTATCATACGGTCTTGATGTTGCAGCGTCGGCATCATGGATAGCCCGTCTACTACAATAGGTGCAAAAAGAAAGTAACGAATGACAGCTGCCAGTGCAACAGCAATTAAAAGTGCCTTCGTCCATTCCCAAAGTTCATTTTTCTTTTTTATCATGTCTGTTCCCCGCCAATCACAAAAAAATGTTTGCTATCTTCTTATTTTACATAAAAATTATTTATTAAACACGTGGGGCTGCACTTTTTAATCAAACTTTAATATTATTTCTTAATGGGGATATAATCCTGTATGTACGAAAAAAGAGCTTGCAGAGCAAGCTCTTTCTTTTATTATCTAATTTCTTTAATACGAGCTTTTTTACCACGTAGCTTACGTAAGTAGTATAGCTTAGCACGGCGAACTTTACCGCGGCGCAATACTTCAAGCTTCGCAATTTTAGGTGTGTGTACAGGGAAAGTACGCTCAACGCCTACTCCGTAAGAAACCTTACGAACTGTGAAAGTTTCGCTAATTCCACCACCACGACGCTTAATCACTACACCTTCGAATAACTGAATACGCTCGCGAGTACCCTCGACAACTTTAACGTGTACACGTACAGTGTCACCAGGACGGAACGCAGGTAGATCAGAACGAAGTTGTTCTTTTGTGATTTCTTCAATTAATTTTTGCATCGTTTTCAACTCCTTCCAACAGACGCTCATGCATATCTACTATCCTTCTACATTGCAGCGGAACATCGTTATAAGACCATACTGAATACGTTAATCAGCTCAAGTCACAAGAAGTATCATAACACAAAAGACAACTCCATGCAATAACTACTCGTATTCTTTTTTTATTTCATTCAGCCAATTTTCCTGGTCCTTGGTTAATTCTATTTTTTCTAATAAGTCAGGTCTTCTAAGTAATGTTCGTCTTAAAGCTTCTTTGTTTCTCCACTCTTCAATTAATTTATGATTACCTTGCAGCAGGACCTCAGGAACCTTCATGCCTCGAAAATCAGAAGGACGTGTATAATGCGGATGCTCCAATAGGCCAGTACTAAATGAATCTTTCATATGTGATTCTTGATTTCCTAAGACTTCAGGTAAAAGACGGACGACGCTATCAATCACTACCATTGCTCCAAGCTCACCGCCGGTTAAGACATAATCTCCTATTGAGATTTCATCTGTTACCACATGTTCACGAATTCTTTCATCATAGCCCTCATAATGACCGCAAACAAATATCAGGTGCTCTTCCTGCGCCAATTCCTCTGCTGTTTTTTGGTCATATGTTTTTCCTTGAGGGCAAAGCAGGATCACTCTTGTCCGATCACTTTCCGCTTGTTCCTTTAATGCCGCAACAGCGTCGAATAGCGGCTGTGCCTTTAATACCATTCCTGCGCCACCACCATAGGGATAATCGTCAACAGTCTGATGTTTATTATCGGCGTAGTCCCGGAAATTGACAACATTGTATTGAACTGCTGATTTTTCAGCTGCTTTATGTAGAATGGAATGTCCTAATACACCTGAAAACATCTCAGGAAATAATGTAAGTACATCTATTTTCATCATGAAAGCAGCCCTTCCATCGGCTCAATTAAGATTACCTTTTCCTTCACATCCACTTTTTTCACAACATCTTCAATATAAGGAATCAATATTTCCCTGCCACCAGGAGATTTAATTACCCATACATCATTTGCCCCTGGGGAGAGTATCTCGGTAACCTTACCAATTTCCTCACCGCTAGTTGTAGCAACGAGGCAGCCAATAATCTCATGGTAATAATACTCATCTTTCTTAAGATTACCTAGCTGCGTTTCTGGAACCTTTAGGATCCCATCTCTAAACTTTTCAACCTCGTTGATATTTTCAAACCCTTCAAAGGTTAAAAGATTAAAGTTTTTGTGAGTACGATGGGTTTTTACCGTTAATTCGATCGGCTTAGTAGATCCTGGCATAAATAAATACAATGTATTCCCTACTTTGTAGCGTTGCTCGGGGAAATCAGTTTTAGAAATAACCCTGACCTCACCTCTAATTCCGTGTGTATTGACGATTTTGCCAACATTAAACCATTTTTCCATAATGCTTGTCACCTCTATCTTATTTCCTCAATCATACCGTTTTTAATGATGATCGTACGATGCCCTGTTACTTCTTCCCAATTGTCGCCAACATTTACTTCAACAAGTGCCTGCACTTCTTTTTCTTTTAATTCACTGCCTAATGGTAGCATATGTAGTTGTTCGATTTGAAACTCATACAGCTTTTCTTTATCATGACGTTTTTTCAGTTCTTTTTCAAAATGAGTTTTCAGCGCGCTTGCTTGATATTTCTTCGCCTTTTCTAATTTTTTTAACTCAAAGTGAAGCTGCTCATATTCTTTTTGCATTTGCAGTTTGCCTGCAAAATATTTTTCAAGCAGCTTTTGTTTGCTTTGCTCCGTTAAGATTTGCTTTACGATAACAGTTTGAATAAGTTGCATAAAATTGCTTCCTCCTTCATCCTCTGTTTTCATGATAGCAAAAAAGGGAGGAATCTGATTCCTCCCTTTCATCTAGATGCAAAAAGCTATTCACCAATTTCTAGAAAAATTTTCTTTTGTTGTGAAGATCCTGCTGCGTATACAACAGTCCTAATGGCCTTTGCAACACGCCCTTGTTTGCCAATCACCTTTCCCATATCTGTCTTATTGACAGTAAGGTAATATGTGATTCGCTGATCCTCTTCGTTGATATTCACGCGAACATCTTCTGGAAAATCAACAAGTGGCTTTACAATACTTTCAATTAATTGCTTCATAGCAATTACTTGCTTAACTTAGCATTATGGAATTTTTCCATGATGCCTTGGTTAGAGAAAAGGTTACGAACTGTATCAGATGGTTTCGCACCATCTTGTAACCATTTAAGAGCTAATTCTTCGTTGATTTGGATTGCAGCTGGTTGAGCTACTGGATTGTAAGTTCCGATAACTTCAATGTAACGTCCGTCACGAGGAGAACGAGAATCTGCTGCTACGATACGATAGAAAGGAGTCTTTTTAGCTCCCATACGCTTTAAACGAATTTTTACTGCCATTTTAAATAAGCACCTCCGAATAGTTTCACACAAGATAGTATATTATCAATTATTAATTCATTTGTAAAGTGTTTTTTCTTTACAGTAGTATTGCCAATTTTTTCAGCTTTAAAACGGCTTAAACGGAAACTTAAATCCGCCTTTTTTCTTGCCTTTTTGCTGCATTCCTGTCATTTGCTTCATCATCTTCTTCATATCTTCAAACTGTTTTAATAAACGATTAACCTCTGGAACAGTTCTGCCGCTTCCTTTGGCAATCCTTCTTTTGCGGTTTGAATTCAAGATTTCAGGATGAGTCTTTTCTTCCATGGTCATAGAGCGAATGATGGCTTCAACATGCGAAATTTGTTTCTCTTCAATTTGAATATTATTCAAACCTTTGATTTTGTTAGCACCTGGCATCATTTTTAATAATTCATCTAGTGGACCTAAATTACGAACCTGCCCTAGCTGCTCTAAAAAGTCATCGAGGGTAAAGGAGGCTGTCCGCATTTTCTGCTCAAGCTCTTTTGCCTTTTCCTCGTCAACATTTGCCTGGGCCTTCTCAATAAGCGTAAGAACGTCACCCATCCCAAGAATTCTAGAGGCCATCCGCTCAGGATGGAAAGGTTCAATAGCGTCCATTTTTTCGCCTAGACCGACAAACTTAATCGGTGTTTGTGTTACAGCACGAATAGACAGCGCAGCTCCACCACGTGTGTCACCGTCAAGCTTTGTTAAGACAACCCCAGTCAAACCAAGCTGTTCATTAAAGCTTTGGGCCACATTAACTGCATCTTGACCAGTCATTGCATCAACAACAAGAAAGATTTCATCAGGTTTTGCAAGCTCCTTAATATCCTTCAGCTCGCCCATTAGGTTTTCATCGACATGTAAACGTCCTGCTGTATCAATTAAGACATAATCATTATGTTCTTCTTTCGCTTTCGCAATCGCTTGCTTGGCAATTTCTACTGGGCTTACTTGATCACCAAGGGAAAATACAGGCATATCCAGCTGTTTTCCAAGGGTTTCAAGCTGCTTAATCGCAGCAGGACGATAGATATCAGCTGCTACAAGCATTGGCTTACGGTTATATTTTTTACGAAGCAGGTTTGCAAGCTTTCCAGTGGTTGTCGTTTTACCAGCACCCTGTAATCCCACCATCATAATCACAGTAGGAGGACGATTAGAGGCAGCGATCTTGCTTTGCTCACCGCCCATTAATTCTGTCAGTTCTTCATTAACAATTTTAATGATCTGCTGACCAGGGGTTAGGCTTTTTAGTACTTCTTGTCCTACTGCACGGTCGCTGACTTTTTTTACAAAGTCTTTAACAACCTTAAAATTAACGTCAGCCTCGAGTAGTGCAAGGCGGACTTCACGCATCATTTCTTTTACATCCGCTTCCGTTACCTTGCCTTTTCCACGGATTTTTTGGATCGTATTCTGCAGTCGGTCGGCTAATCCTTCAAATGCCATTCATGCCGCCTCCTAATCTAATTTCTCTAGCTCGGCAACCACTTCCAGCATTGCCTGCTTTGATGGGTGTTCTTCATTTAGCAATTCTTTTACATGCCTTAATAGTTTGCTGCGCTCTTGAAATTTCTGAAATAATAATAGCTTTTCTTCATACTCCTCAAGCATGGCTTCCGTACGTTTGATATTATCATATACAGCCTGACGGCTTACATCGTACTCTTCAGCGATTTCTCCAAGTGAGTAATCATCTAAATAATAGAGAGACATATAGCTTTGCTGCTTTGGTGTTAACAACGAATAATAGAAATCATAAAGATAATTCATTCGCGTTGTTTTTTCAAGCATGCGTATACCTCCCCTTGTTAAGTGAAAAGCCTTTACAAATGTAGTTTACACAGTCATTGCTAGTCTGTCAAGAAAATATCTTTACATCAATTTACAGCATTATCCACTTGGTCCGCAAATAAACCATAAACATATTGCTCTGCGTTAAATTCTTGAAGATCATCCATTTTTTCACCAAGTCCGACGTATTTTACTGGGATTTTCAATTCATTTCGAATCGCCAAAACAATACCGCCTTTTGCCGTACCATCTAATTTAGAAAGGACGATTCCGCTCACATTTGTTACCTCTTTAAATGTCTTAGCCTGAATAAGTGCATTTTGGCCTGTCGTCGCATCTAGTACAAGAAGTACTTCATGTGGTGCACCTGGTACCTCGCGCTCAATTACCCGTTTTACCTTTTCAAGCTCTTTCATTAAGTTAACTTTATTTTGTAAACGTCCGGCAGTATCGCAAATCAATATGTCTACTTTCCGAGATTTAGCGGCCTTAATTGCATCAAACATAACAGCTGCTGGATCAGAGCCTTCTGCCTGTTTAATCACGTCTACACCGACTCTTTCTCCCCAAACTTCTAACTGCTCAATTGCCCCCGCACGGAAAGTGTCACCTGCTGCCAATAAAACAGATTTCCCTTCACTTTTAAACTTATGACCAAGTTTCCCAATGGTTGTTGTTTTCCCCACGCCATTAACACCGACAAATAAAATAACAGTAAGCCCATCTTCTTGTATATTCAACTTAGAAGATTGTTCCTCACCCGCATTATAAATATCGACCAACTTTTCGGAAATAACACTTTGAACTTCCTGTGGATCCTGAATATTTCGACGTTTGACTTCCATTTTTAACTCTTCGATTAGCTTCATAACCGTATCAAAGCCTACATCTGCCTGTATTAAGATTTCTTCTAATTCCTCGAAGAAATCTTCGTCTACTTTGCGGTATCTAGCCACAAGGTCATTTACCTTACCAGAGAAATTATTTCTTGTCTTCGAGAGACCGTCTTTAAATTTTTCCGTTACTGTCTCCGTTTGTTTCGTTAGTTTCTCTTTTAATTTTTTAAAAAAACTCATTCTTCTTCACTTCCTTAGATTTAAGTTTCAACAAGCTCCTTTGTATCCTCGAGTCGGACCGAAACGAGCTTTGAGACACCTGATTCCTGCATAGTTACACCGTATAGAACATCCGCTTCTTCCATCGTACCTTTTCTATGAGTGATAACGATAAACTGTGTTTCAGAACTAAATCGCTTTAAATATTGACTAAAACGAAAAACATTTGCCTCATCTAATGCTGCTTCTACCTCATCTAAGATACAAAACGGCACAGGGCGAATTTTTAATATTGAAAATAGCAGTGCTATCGCTGTTAATGCTCTTTCTCCCCCTGATAATAAGCCAAGGTTTTGCAGCTTTTTGCCTGGAGGCTGTGCCACGATTTCTACACCCGTATTTAACAAATCCTCTGGATTAGTAAGTTTTAAATCTGCCCTTCCACCACCAAATAACGCACGGAACACAGGTTCAAATTGCTCACGAATACCATAAAACGTCTGCTCAAAACGTCTTTTCATTTCAATATCCATTTCGTCAATAACCTGATAGAGTGTATCCTTCGCCTCTTGGAGGTCGTTCTTTTGATCATTTAAAAATTCATAACGTTCCGATACTCTCTCGTATTCTTCAATTGCACCAATATTAACACTGCCCAGTTCATCGATTGCCAGCTTAATCAACTTTACTTTTTTCCTAGCTTCTTCTACCGGCAAGCCTAGTGGATACTGTTCTTTCGCACCCTCAAAAGTAAGTAAATATTCCTCTCTAAGATGTGCAAGTTTTGTTTCAAGTTCCACATCTAAGCGGTTAATTTTTACTTCTTCATCCTTTAAAACTTCAACCATTCCTTTATGAAGTCTCTTTATTTCTTTTGCCTCAATTTCAGCATCTTCAAGTGCAGCATGCATTTGGAGCCGTTCCTGCCTTCTTGATGAAATAAGCGAAATGGTTTCTTCCTTGTCCTGCTGCTTGCGTCTTGCAGCAATCTCTAACTGTTCTTCGCCGGAAGTGCTCCCCTCCATTTCAGATGTTAGCAGCATAAGATCCTCTTTATAAAGCGTAAATCGCTCTTGACTCTCATTTAATTCTTCGACAATCATTGCAAAACGTTCTTTTGTATTTACAAATTGCTCATTCTTTGCCGCAAACTCGACTTTTAAATCCGTTATATCCTTCGTCAGTGTTTCTTTTGATGAGATGTCATTCGTTTTTTGTTCAGTAAGTTTAGCAATTTGAGTATCAAGCGAAGCTATCTTTTCTTTAAAGCTGGTAATTGCTTCATTGAGTTCAGCTTTTCGGTTTGTTATGGTTTTCTGTTCTTCCATCAATTGACCTTTTTCAAGGTCATAGATTTTCAACCTGTCATTAATATTCTTCGCTTCAAATTCAGCTTCACGGAAATCACCTTTTAATGTTTGCTCCTGTTGTCTTTGTTCTTCACCAAACTTCCGCATTGCTTCTAGCTCTAATTCATGTGTTTTAACATCCTCTTTTAATACTTTTACATGACTTTCTAAACTTGTAGCTTTTCCACTCATAATAATAAGTTTTTCTTTCAACTCTTCAAGCTCGCCTTTTCTAGTCAATAAAGAACTTGTCTTTTGCTTTTGTGCCCCGCCTGTCATTGACCCGCCTGGATTGACTATATCTCCATCTAAAGTAACCATTCGACAACGATACTGGAGGATTTTAGCCAGTTCGTTCGCACCCTTTAAATCTTTCGTGATGACAACGTTACCTAGAAGGTTGCTTATCACTTCAGAGTATTTGGGATCAAAGCTTACTAGATCTACTGCACTCCCTACCAATGAAGGATGGTTTTGAATAGATGTAAGTTGTGAGGAAGACAACACTCTGCCTTTAATAACACTTAAAGGTAAAAAGGTTGCTCGTCCGAATGAATTTTGTTTCAAGAATTGAATGGCCATACGGGCATTTTGTTCTGTATCCACGACTATGTGCTGCAAGGCTCCGCCTAACGCTGTTTCAAGTGCAGTTTCATACTCCTTCGGCACCGTTACAAGCTCAGCGATAGCTCCTTCAATGCCATGCAGCTTTTTTCCCGTGCTTTCAAAACTTCTTTTACGCCTTGGAAAAAACCAGAGTAGTCCTCTTCCATTTCCTCGAGCATTTCTTTTCTTGATTTCGCCTGTTGAAGAATTTGATAAGCCTGATATAAAGTCTTTTCTTGCTTTTGATAGTTATTTTGCGCATTCTCGAGCTTGCGCTGCTTCTCTCTATAACTTGTTACGTGATTGGAAAGACTTTTTTGTACCTCTTCTAAGGCTGTTTGAACCTGTAATATTTTATTTTGAACTTTTTGTCTTTCCTCAATGAACTTAACATTTTCAGTGTCTAGGCGTGCGCTCTTTGTTTCTTGCTGTTCTAGCTGCTGATCGATATACTTAATCTCATTTTTCGCACCAGCCTGATCATTTAAAAGTTCAATATATTCACTTTTTAAAGTTTCAATTTTTTCTTCAATATTTTCAGTAAATAACGCCAATTTCCCCTGTTTCTCTTTTAACTGAGTTTGAAGGGTATTTACCTGTTCAGTCAGTTTATCAACTAGGTCAGCTTGAATTTCTTTGTTACGTTTTAATTGTGAGATTTTATCTGTCAGTTCAGCAATACTTTTTTCAAGCTGTGCTCTATTTTGAAAGGCGTTTTTCTTGCGTTCCTTTAAAACATCTTTCCTGCCTTCTAATTTTTCTAGTTCTTCACTTGCATGAAGGAGAACATTTTGCAAATCAGTAATCGACTCATCTAGTGCAGCAATGTGGTCCCTTGTTTCTTCTATTTTTGCTTCCTTTACCTGCAGCTGTGCCGAAAACTTTATCTCTTCCTGCTGATGTTCTGCAAGCTGGGTTGAAAGACGAGTCCACTTTTGGTGTAAATCTTCGATGTCGTAAACCGTTAAGGCTACTTCGATTTTTTCAAGTTCTTCCTTTTTCTCTAAATAATCTTTTGCCATGGAAGCCTGAATCTTTAACGGTTCAACTTGTCCTTCGAGTTCATGAAGAATGTCATTCACTCGATTTAAATTATCCTGTGTTTCTATTAATTTAGCTTCTGCTTTTTTCTTGCGATTTTTATATTTTAAAACGCCAGCAGCTTCTTCAAAGATCGTTCTTCGGTCTTCTGCCTTACTATTGAGAATTTCTTCAACTTTACCTTGGCTGATAATGGAGAACGCTTCTCTGCCAAGACCCGAGTCCATAAACAAATCAACAATATCTTTAAGTCTGCAGGGCTGTTTATTTATTAAATATTCACTATCTCCTGCACGGGTGACCCGTCTCGTTACACTTACTTCATTGTAATCAATGGCTAATCCTTCGTCCTGATTATCCAGCGTTAAGGTCACTTCCGCATAATTTAACGGCTTTCTTGAATCGCTTCCTGCAAAAATGATATCTTCCATTTTAGAGCCTCTAAGTGATTTAGCAGACTGCTCGCCTAAAACCCAGCGTATCGCATCTGTTATATTACTTTTCCCACTTCCGTTCGGACCAACTACAGCAGTGACTCCTTGAACAAAATCCACCCCAATACGATCTGCAAAAGATTTAAAGCCAATGATGTCCAACCGTTTTAAAAACATATCCTATTCCTCCCTAGATCTTGGCCGGAATCTTTTCCTGTTGTTTACCTATGATGTTTTAGCCTTTAAGACCTCGAGTGCCATTTGGGCGGCATGCTGTTCAGCTTCTTTTTTTGATTTACCAGTACCGATACCTAATTCCTCACCGTTTAATGAGACTCTTGAAACAAATTCTTTGCTATGGGCAGGACCTTTTTCAATCAATACCTTATATTCGATTAACCCCGTCCCATCTCTTTGAATTAATTCTTGAAGCTGGCTCTTAAAATCCATCACATGAGAAAAAGCACCCTCATTAATTTTAGGGAAAACCACTTTATCTAGAAATTCGTTTGCTACCTCAAGTCCTTTATCCAAGTATAGCGCACCAATGAAAGCTTCAAATACATCCGCTAAAAGCGCGGGGCGCTCCCTGCCCCCTGTCATTTCTTCACCCTTACCTAACAAAATCAACTTGCCAAAGCTAAGTTCGTTTGCCAAGGTTACAAGTGAGGGCTCACACACGATAGCAGCACGAAGCTTTGTCAGCTCTCCTTCACTCATCATTGGATATTTTAGGAAAAGGAATTTCGAAACCGTTAGTTCTAGTACGGCATCCCCTAAAAATTCAAGCCTTTCATTATCTTCATAAGGCTTTCGGCGATGCTCATTCACATAGGATGAATGAGTAAAAGCTTGTTTTAATAGTTTTTCATTTTCAAAATGAATACCGATCTTGTCCTGAAAATCCTTAAATTGATTTTCTTTTGCGCGATTGTTCATTTCATTTTCCTTACCTTTTCTGCGCATTAAAGTCTCCACCTTGCATATTTTTTACACATTCCTATCAATAGTTTAAGTAATATTAAATCAAAACGCAAAGAAACCTGGCAGTATTTTTTTAAAACTGCCAAGTCTAATAATATAGAAGAAAGCCCCGTTTGAAAACGGAGCTTTTGAAGAAATCCAACGAATTATTGCTTGCTATTTATGTAATTCACAGCATCACCAACTGTGCCGATTTTCTCAGCATCATCGTCAGAAATTTCCATATCAAATTCATCTTCTAATTCCATAACTAGTTCAACTACGTCAAGGGAATCAGCACCAAGATCATCTTTGAATGAAGCTTCAAGTTTAACTTGTGACTCATCTACGCCTAAACGGTCAACGATGATTTTTGTTACACGCTCTAATACCTCTGCCATTGTAGTTCACCTCCCCTCAAGCTATTATAAAGTATATCAAAAAAATAATACACACACTTTTATAAAAAATTTACATCACCATGCCACCGTTAATGTGAAGAGTCTGCCCTGTAATGTATGAAGCGTCATCGGATGCCAAGAATGCTGTCATCTTAGCAATATCTTTAGGCTCTCCTAAACGGGCTAGTGGAATTTGTTTTAACATCTCACCTTTTACCTCATCCGATAATTTATCTGTCATATCGGTTGTAATAAAGCCTGGTGCAATCGCATTTACTGTAATATTACGAGAAGCAAGCTCTTTTGCTGTCGTCTTTGTTAAACCAATAACACCCGATTTTGCTGCAACATAGTTTGCCTGCCCTGGATTTCCACTAACTCCAACAACGGAGGTAATATTGATAATACGGCCGACACGCTGTTTCATCATTTGGCGGGTGACAGCTTTGGTACAAAGAAAAACACCTTTGAGATTAATATTAATAACATCATCCCATTCTTCTTCCTTCATTCTCATTAGTAAATTGTCTTTTGTTATACCTGCGTTATTAACAAGTATATCCAATTTACCAAATCGATCTACTGTTTCTTTCACCATTTCTGCTACTTCATCATTATTGGATACGTCACACTTAATCGCAAATGCTTCTTTACCCATTGCTTTTATTTCATCTACCACTTCATTGGCTTTGCCTTCACTGCCAGCATAATTCACGGCGACATTGGCTCCCTGTCTCGCAAGCTCAAGGGCTATTTCTCTGCCTATCCCTCTTGACGCACCGGTTACTAGTGCCACTTTGCCTTCTAGTGTCATAGATTTTCCTCCTTCAATGCCTCGATAACAGATTGACAGCTTTCCTCGTCCGAGATCGAATATGTTTTAACACTACGGTTAATTTTTTTAATTAAGCCTGAAAGTACCTTCCCAGGACCGATTTCAATAAATGTATCAACACCTAAATCAATCATCTTCACAACAGAATCTTCCCACAAAACAGGTGAATAAAGTTGTTCAATTAAATTTTCCTTAATTTCTTCTGCCGCAGTCATTGGATTTGCTGAAACATTAGCAATTACAGGGATACGTGCATCTTTCATATCAAGTCCATCTAAAACCTGACGCAGTTCACTTGCTGCAGGTTTCATTAATGAAGAATGGAATGGTCCGCTGACCTCCAAAGGGATCGCTCTTTTTGCACCAGCTTCTTTTGCTTTGGCACTTGCAAGCTCAACACCTTTTCGAGAACCTGAGATAACAATTTGACCTGGACAATTCAAGTTCGCTAAGGAAACTGGGAATCCAGAGTCACTAACTTCAGCTGTTACTTTAGAAAGAGGTTCACGGTCAAGCCCTAAAATAGCTGCCATTGTACCTTCACCATTCGGAACAGCTCCCTCCATAAATTCCCCTCTTTTTCTTACAGCATAGACACCATCTTCAAAGGTTAATGCACCAGCTGCTACAAGGGCTGTATATTCACCAAGACTATGTCCAGCAACATAATCAGGCTTAATTGCTGCTTTTTGAAATCTTTCTAGAATGGCCAAACTCGTTGTTAATAAAGCTGGCTGTGTATTTACTGTTTTTGTCAATTCTTCTTGTGGTCCCTCAAAGATAAGCTTACTTAATTCAGCTGAAAGTCTTTCATCGGCTTTTTTAAAATATTGCATGACCTCAGGATACAGCTGTGCAAGCTGTTGCCCCATACCAACTATTTGTGAGCCCTGACCTGGAAATACAAACGCAATCTTTCCCATTTCCGCACCCCTTCTTACACTTCTATTTTAGATGTCTTCTCATCTTCAATGGACTTTTTAATAAGATCGACTACATTCTTTTCGACCATATCCCTCGTTTGACGAATTGCACTAAAGATAGCTTGTCCGTTAGAGGATCCATGTGCTTTAATTACAGGCGCCTTTAAGCCAAATAGGCCCGCACCGCCATATTCTGAATAGTCCAATGTGTTCTTTAAAACCTTGAATTCAGGCTTTAATACTGCTGCAGCAAGTTTACTTTTAAGGCTGCTCATTAGGGTAGTTTTTAGCATTTTAAACATAGATAGCGCAGTTCCCTCAACTGTTTTCAACACCATATTGCCAGTAAATCCATCCGTCACCACGACATCCGCTACGCCATCAAGCAAATCTCTGGCCTCTACATTGCCTACAAAATTAACGTTTGCATTTTTTAAAAGTTCAAAGGCATGTTTCGTTAGGTCAGTCCCTTTCTTTTCTTCTGTTCCGATATTGAGAAGACCAACTCGAGGCTTTGCTATCCCTCTTACCTTTTCACTATAAATAGACCCCATTATCGCATATTGCAGCAAATGCTCAGGCCTTGCGTCTACATTTGCCCCAACATCTAATAATAGGAAACCCTCTCCGCCAATGGTTGGTAAAGTTGGTGTAAGTGCCGGACGATCAATGCCCTCAATCCTGCCAACAACAAATAATCCAGCAGCCATTAATGCACCTGTATTTCCTGCTGATATACACGCGTCTGCGTGTCCATCAGCAACTTGCTGCGCAGCAAGTACCATCGAGGCAGTTTTTTTTCGTCGAACTGCCCTCACAGGTTCGTCAGTACCAAGGATCACCTCGGATGTATGTAAAATGCTTATTCGCTCTTGCTTCGTTAAGTATTCTTTAATTTTGGTTTCATCCCCGACCAGGGTTATATGTATATCTGAAAATGCTTCTACAGCTTTCATTGCACCGATTACGATTTCTTTAGGAGCATGGTCGCCACCCATTGCATCAATCGCTATTTTCATCTTTTCTCATCCTTTAATGATTTTTCTGAACGGTACATTTCGAATTCGCCTTTAAATACAAGTTCGTTATTGGCATAACTCATTACCTCAACAATTGTCCTGCCAAGGCCATCGTCTATTTTTAAAACTTTTGCTTTGGCAATCACTCGTTCACCTTGTTTAACAGAACGCTTAAACTGAATGTTTGCCTTTGCAGTTAATGCCAATTCATCATTAATTACCGCTACTGCTAGTGAGTTTGCCTGTGCGAAAACATGGTGCCCCCGCGCAATTTTATTTCTAATAAAAACATGCTCTTCTCTTACATCAAATATGGAAATCGCACTCTGATCAAGTTCGATATCGATTATTTCTCCGATCACTTCTTCAATTGGTAAAGAGCGGACCTCATCTTCAAATCTTTTCTCGGCAACATACTTTATCCTTTCCCGTAATTCAGGAATTGATAATTCTAGACGATCAAGGCGAATCGTTTGCACACTAACTTGAAATTTTTCTGCGAGGTCTTCATCGGTTATAAAAGGATTTTCCTTAATGGTTTCCTTTAGCATTTGTTGTCGTTCTTTTTTTGTTCTTCTCATATCATACACCGTCCGAGCTATTATGACTAGGTACTAATAGTAGTATAAAATTAGAAAAAGCAGATTGCAAGAATAAGTTTTTATTCTAGCAGTCTGCCCCAGGTTGGTTTTATAGATTAATCTAGTTTTTCCCCTTCTAATACACCTGTGTCTTCTAGCTGGTTTCTTAGGTATTGGTATTCTTTTGCGATCCAGAAGTTTTTTGATTGAATCATTAACGATGCGTCATTTCTTGCGGTTTCGAGTGTGCGGTAATCATGGACCATGTCTGCAAGCTTAAATTCTGGAATCCCGCTTTGTTTTTTTCCAAAGAAGTCTCCAGGTCCCCGCAATTCGAGGTCCTTTTCACTTAAAACGAATCCGTCATTTGTTTCGGCCATTATTCGCATTCTTTCCTGACCCACTTCTGACTTTGGATCAGCTAAAAGAATACAGTATGATTGGTCACTGCCTCTGCCAACCCTGCCGCGAAGCTGATGGAGCTGTGATAGTCCAAATCTTTCTGCATCATAGATGACCATCATCGTAGCATTCGGAACATTCACACCTACTTCAACTACTGTGGTTGAAACTAACACCTGTACCTCATTGGTACTAAAAGCCTTCATAATCGTATCTTTTTCTTCTGAGCTTAACCGCCCATGCATAAGTCCAACCTTATAGCGATTTTGAAAGTGGTGGGATAGAGTAGTATGAACGTCAATGGCATTTTGGACATCCAGCTTGTCTGATTCTTCAATCAATGGGCAAATCACATAGGCTTGATGACCCTTTACCAATTCCTTTTCTACAAAAGAAAGAACTCTTCCCAACATTTCCGGCTTTGCCCAGTATGTTTCGATCGCTTTTCTGCCAGCCGGCATTTCATCAATGATAGAAACATCCATCTCACCAAAAACCGTAATAGCAAGCGTTCTTGGTATCGGTGTTGCAGTCATGAACAGGACATCAGGATTGTCTCCTTTTTCCCGCAACACCCTCCGTTGCTCGACCCCAAATCGATGCTGTTCATCGGTTATGACGAACCCTAATCTTTTAAAGGTTACTTCGTCCTGTATAAGAGCATGTGTCCCTATTAATATATCTACGGTTCCCTCAGCTACATTTTGTAGGATTTCTCTTCTTCTTTTCCCTTTTACAGAACTTGTTAGCAATTCACACCTAAGCCCAAAAGGTTCTAATAACCCATTAAGCGACTCAGCATGCTGTTCTGCTAGAATCTCTGTCGGTACCATTAATGCCCCTTGGTAGCCAGCCGTAACACTTGCATATAATCCAATCGCGGCAACCACCGTCTTCCCAGAACCAACATCTCCTTGCAGCAAGCGGTTCATCCTTAAAGGTGATTTTAGGTCGTTTAGAATTTCTGATACAACACGACTCTGTGCATTGGTCAAAGGAAAGGGCAATGACTGAATAAATTTCTCTACCTTCGTTTCTTGATAGTTTTGCTCAATTCCAGGTGAATGCTCTCGTTCAAATTTCCGTAATGCCTGCATTTTTAACTGGAATAATAGAAATTCCTCATAAACTAAACGGCGGCGAGCCTGTTTTACGTCCTCCTGATTAACTGGAAAATGCATCGCCTTTAGAGCACTATTGCGGTCTATCAAGCGATACTTTTTGACAAGAGTTAGCGGTAAACTTTCCTCGATATATTGACCAAATTGTTGGAATGCAATCGAAATAAATTTGCGCATTCCCTTTGTGTTAATTTTCCCTTTTAGTGAGTATACTGGTTCAAAATCTGTTGTTTTTGCATTTTGTCCTACCTGCATTTCATTAGCAGTAATCGTTTGCCGATGGGCGTCCCATTTACCTGTAACCGTAATGGTTTCATTCATAACGATTTTTGACTTTAAATAAGGCTGATTAAAAAACACAACCTTAATTAAATATTGGCCAACGAACATTCTAATCATCAGCTTAGATTTCTTCCGGCCATAATATGTAAGAGAAGGCTCACTATGAACCTTCCCTTCTATTGTAATCTTCTCATCATGCTTTACCTCTGAGAGTTCACGAAGTCGATAATCTTCATAACGGTAAGGAAAGTATTCTATTAAATCTTGGACTGTAAATATTCTCATTTCTGCTAAACTCTCAGCTGTTTCTTCCCCAATTCCCTTTAACACTGTAACTGATTGTTTTAGATATTGATTCACTTTACACGCGCGGAATACCGAAGATCTTAGCTTCGAGTTCACGACCTGTCGGAGTTGCCGCCAACCCTCCCTGTGCTGTTTCTTTTAATGCGGTCGGCATTGATTGACCTATTTTATACATGGCATCAATGACTTCATCACATGGTATTCTGCTGGTTATCCCCGCTAAAGCCATATCTGCAGCTACCATTGCATTGGCTGCACCCATTGCATTTCTTTTTACACATGGTACTTCGACAAGACCTGCAACAGGATCACAAACGAGACCAAGCATATTTTTTAATGTAATGGCCATTGCTTCCGCACATTGCTCCGGAGTACCGCCTGCCATTTCAACGATTGCTGCTGCAGCCATTCCGGAAGCAGAACCAACCTCCGCTTGGCAACCCCCAGCAGCACCTGAAATCGACGCATTGTTCGCAACAACGAAACCAAAAGCACCTGCTGTAAAAAGAAATGCCACCATTTCCTCTCTCGTCGGATTTAGTTTTTCTCTCACTGCGAATAGTGTACCAGGCACAACTCCAGCTGAACCTGCAGTCGGCGTTGCACAAATTGTTCCCATTGCTGCATTGACTTCATTTGTTGCTACCGCTTTGCTTACAGCGTCAAGGATAGTTTTGCCTGACAGGAAGTTGCCTTTTTCAATATATTTTTGTAATAGAACAGCGTCACCGCCGGTTAAACCAGAATGCGATTTTACTCCTTTTATACCCCGTTCAACTGCTTCTTCCATGACCTTTAAATTACGGTCCATAAAAGCAAGAACTTCTTCCCGAGAACGTCCGGTGACGTCCATTTCTTGCTCGATCATAATTTCTGAGATTTTTTTATTTTTACTAATAGCAAGCTCAACTAACTCTGCAACATTTCGAAACAATTGCCTTCCCCCTTATTGTTATGGATATTTTTTTAGTTAATCCACAATCTTTGTTACCTTCAGAATGTTTGGTAATTGTTCAAGTTCTTGAAGGACTTTTTCATCTATATTTTGGTCCACTTCAATGGTCATAAGAGCAAGCTTTCCTTTTTCTTTTCTTGAAACTTCCATATGGCCAATATTAATTTCGTATTTTGCCAAGACATTCGAAACACTTGCAATAGCACCAAAACGATCATTATGAACGACTAAAATGGCTGGATGGTTTCCGGATAATTTCAATTCAAAGCCATTTAACTCAGTTATTTCAATTTTGCCGCCGCCAATTGAGATTCCGACTAGCTCTAATTCACCTTTATCATCACCAATGATTACTCTAGCAGTGTTTGGATGATCCGTAACGGCCTCTTCTTCTATAAACCGAAGTTTAATACCCCGTTCTTTCGCTATATCAATTGCATTTATGATTCTTACGTCATCGGTATCAAAATCTAACAAACCACCGATAATCGCAACATCCGTACCATGCCCTTTATACGTTTTAGCAAACGAGCCGTATAAAGAAATATTTGCCCATTTTGGTTCCCTGCCAAATAAACTTCTTGCAACTCTGCCAATTCTAGCGGCGCCAGCAGTATGAGAGCTCGATGGCCCAATCATAACAGGTCCTATTATGTCAAACACGCTTCTATATTTCATCCGTCTACTCCCCCTAGGACAAATGTTTCTCTTTGGATATCCACCTATATTTATAACACAGAAAAAAGAAGGGTTTCCCCTTCTCATTTTATCACTTATTCGATTGCAAAGATAAATGAATATAATGGTTGTTTTCCATTATGAAGTTCAACTTCTACGTCTTCGAAATTCTCTTCTACAAACGCTGTAAGTGCATTTACCTCGTCCTCAGTTACGTCTTCACCATAAATGATGGTTAATATTTCCGAATCCTCATCCACCATCTTAGTAAGCAAATCTTCCGCAGTTTTCCCTTTATCTTTGTTCTTCACAACGATTTTGCCTTCTGCAATTCCCATGAAGTCATCTTTTTCAATTTCTAACCCGTCGATTTGAGTATCGCGAACGGCAAAAGTAATTTGACCCGTCTTAACATGCTGCATAGCATCTGTCATAGCAGCTTCATTTGCCTTTACACTTCCTGCTGGATTAAATGCTAAAAGTGCAGATAGACCTTGAGGTACTGTTTTAGACGGAATTACATAAATTTCTTCATCAGATACATCAGCCGCTTGCTGCGCAGCCATAATAATATTTTTATTATTCGGGAGAATAAAAACCTTTTTCGCATTCACTTCTTTAACGGCTTTAACAATATCCTCTGTACTCGGATTCATCGTTTGACCGCCTTCAATTACCGCATGTGCGCCGATACTTTTAAATAATTCAGCTATCCCAGACCCCATCGATACAGTAACAATTCCATACTCCTGCTGTTCTTTAGGAACTTGAGGTGTACCTGCAACTAACGGTGTATGCGTCTCTCCAACAATATTGGAATGCTGCTGTCTCATGTTTTCAATTTTAATATTGATTAAGCTGCCGTACCTCTGTCCGTAACTTAGGCAATCACCAGGCTGTTCAGAATGAATATGAACCTTAACAACCTCTTCATCCGCAATAACTAGTAATGAATCACCAAGTTTACTAAGATCATTCCGGTAAACCTGTTCGTCGAATGGATGCTTTGCTAGCTTCTCATCTTCAAACTTCACCATAAATTCTGTACAGTACCCAAATACAATATCTTCTGTATTTATATAACCTTGAACACTTTTATGGTGTTCCGCACTAACCATTTCGTCCATAGAAGGATAAGCTTCAGGTGAATCCGGCAGCTTTTCGCCTTTCAGTTCAGCAAGAAATCCTTCATAAACAAATACAAGCCCTTGTCCACCGCTATCGACAACTCCAACTTCTTTAAGAACCGGAAGCAGATCTGGTGTGCGCTTTAGCGATGCCTTCGCTTCTTTTAAAACTTCATCCATAATCTCAATGATATCGTTCGATTTTTGGGAAGCCTGCACACCTCTTTTAGCAGAATCCTTTGCAACCGTTAAAATTGTTCCCTCTACCGGCTTCATTACCGCTTTATAGGCAGTTTCGACACCAGATTCTAACGCAGCTGCGAATTCTTTTCCAGTGATGGCTGCTTTGGTTTCAATTGCTTTTGAAAATCCACGAAATAATTGGGAAAGGATAACCCCGGAGTTGCCTCTTGCACCCATAAGTAAACCCTTGGATAGAGCCGCCCCTACTTTACCAATATGTTCCTGAACATTATTTTTAACTTCCTTTGCCCCTGAGGTCATTGATAAATTCATATTCGTTCCAGTATCACCATCGGGCACAGGAAAAACGTTTAATGCATCCACCATTTTTGCATTGGCACCTAGATGATTCGCACCTTGAATCACCATTTCTGCAAAACGTTTTCCATCTAAAGCTGTAATAGACACAAACTTTCCTCCTCTACTTGCGGTTCGTTACACCACTTACGGGTTCGTCACACGAACTCCCTGAACGTAAATATTTACCGAGTCAACGGCAAGTCCAACGGTCTTATCAAGTGTGTATTTCACCTTTGATTGCACGTTATGAGCAACCTCGGAAATCTTTGTTCCATAGCTGACAATTATATACATATCAATATGTACTTCTTCATTCTCTTGGCGAACAATAACTCCACGAGTAAAATTTTCTCTTCTTAAAATTTCTGTAAGACCGTCTTTTATTTGGCTCTTTGATGCCATACCGACAATTCCATAACAATCGATAGCGGCACCTCCAGCGATGGTTGCGATTACTTCATTTGAAATATCAATTTGTCCGAACTTAGTTTTTAATTCGATGGACATGAATCGTTCCCCCTTTTGGAAATTGCTCCTTGACTAGGCTCTTTAAAAAAGAGCTTGCATACTAATTTCTAAAGCGCAAAATAAATATTTCCGCGTTAAAATCGGCTTTAAGATTTTAACAACAATATTTAGGACACTACCTTGACTAAAGACATTTTACTATAGTCAAGAAAAATTTGAAAGCGATACTTTTTACTTACTGGCTGCCAGAGATACTAATTTTGCATGTCAAGGTATTTTTCTTGAAAGGTTTCGTAATCACTATTGCATTCACACTTGTTGTGTGATAAATTATTAAGGTATCTTTAGACAATAACGTAAATGCTGTATAAAGCTTTGGGTATTAAGGAGGGAATCATTATGCCACGTAAATGTGTTGTAACTGGAAAGAAAACTACAACTGGTAACGCACGTTCTCACGCTATGAACGCTAACAAGCGTACATGGGGTGCTAACCTACAAAAAGTACGTATTCTTGTTGATGGAAAGCCTAAGCGTGTTTGGGTTTCTACAAGAGCGTTAAGATCTGGTAAAGTAGAACGCGTATAATATGTCAGGGCATCCTTTAAAGGGTGCCCTTTCTTACTATCTTCCCCATAATTACATAAAATAAAGGCTGTGTTAAACCGGACTGTTGATTTGCGCTACAGGGGCTACGCTTTCCGCGGGCTCGCCCGTGAGCCTCCTTACAGCTTCGCACCTGCGGGGTCTCACTCAGCTCGTTTATCCCGCAGGAGTCGAGCCCCTTTCGCGCCAATCAACAGGTTCTAAAATCAACAGTTTTCTATAACATAGCCAAAATAAAAAAGCACCCATAGAATAGGTGCTTAAATACATTCTCTATTCATTCTTTTTAAATGCACCAATCATCGCTCGGACAAGTCCACCTAAAAACTTTGGCAGTTTAATTGTATAAAACTTCATTATGTCCCTCCTCACAATCTCACACATCTAACTTCCTTCGTACGCCCTTACTATTTTATTCAAACGGACGAAATCAGTACCTCTAAAAATCGTATTAATCATTACTTCTTATCACTAATAATATGCCTTCCGAAAATGAAAAAGTACCATAATTACTAATAAGTTCATTACTAATACATAATGTAGAGCCGATGGAAATATGACGATTTTTTAACGGATATTTAAATCCGCGAAGAGTGACTCCCTTTACGTCAAGGGTTAGAGGAACAAAAGAAATATACTTTTTATCTGCCCTCTTTTCAATTTTATAACTTCCAGGTGCTTTTAATGATAAAATATTTTGGTTATCAATTAGAATAATGTTTACATGGTTTTCTTCCACTACCGGTTTGACCAATAAGTGTACATTCGCTAAGAGATGATCTAACCTACCGCCAGTGGCTCCAAAAATCCGAATTAAAACAGGCATTTGTTTTATAGCCCAATTCAAAGCGAGCTCCATATCAGTTTCATTTTTTTCGGGCTTATACCTTCTCATTTCGTTTACAAAACTTTCAATGACAATCAATTCTTCTTTGGAAACAGAATCAAAGTCTCCAAAAGCAATTTCTGGTGTAATCTTCTTATTGATTAGGGTATATACCCCTCTGTCGACTCCAACCCAGATGTCATTTTTACTAGAATATTCATGTAAATTAGGAAGAAATTCTTCCGGACCTCCTGCTAAGATATTAATATTCATTCAATAACCCCCTTTTTCCCGTACGCAAAAAGCCAGCATTTTAGCCGGCTTTGTACTCTTATCCTCTTATTAACGAGATGGCTGCTGCGTAGTCTTCTTGATCATAAATAGCAGATCCAGCTACAAGGACATTAGCCCCTGCCTCTACACATAGTTTTGCAGTTTCAGAATTTACTCCGCCATCTATTTCAATTTCAATTTCTTTTCCGATTGCGTCTGCCATTTCCTTTACTTTTCGAATTTTAAGCAGGACTTCCGGTATGAATTTTTGACCGCCGAACCCCGGATTAACAGACATTAACAACACCATATCAACATCTTTTAAAATATGCTGAATGGTATTAACAGGAGTAGCTGGATTCAACACCACTCCTGCTTTAATTCCAAATGACTTAATATGATGAATCGTCCGATGAAGATGTCTGCAGGCTTCAACATGAACGGTAATATAATCTGCTCCTGCTTTAGCAAAGGCTTCAATATATTGATCAGGATTATCAATCATTAGGTGTACATCAAGCGGAAGCTTTGTAACAGGACGAATTGCCTCCACAATTAAGGGTCCTATCGTAATGTTTGGAACAAAATGACCATCCATCACATCTACATGGATGTAGTCAGCCCCAGCCCTTTCAACTGCAAGTATTTCTTCACCTAATTTGGCGAAGTCCGCAGAAAGGATGGAAGGTGCAATTTTCAGCATTTTAATACCTCGGCTTTCTTTCTTTTATTTCTTGAAGGAAATCAACATAATGTTTATAGCGATAGTGAGTAATCGTTTGTGATTCAACCGCTGCTTTTACCGCACATTTAGGCTCACTAATATGTAGACAGGCTCGAAATTTACAATTTTCGCCTTCTCGTGCCATCTCCGGAAAGCAATATGTTAACTCCTCAGCTTCGATATCTGTGAATTCTAAAGAACTAAATCCAGGTGTATCTGCAATGAGACCATTACCAATCCTAATTAATTCAACATGCCGGGTGGTGTGTTTTCCTCTGCCTAAATGTGAGGAAATATCATTGGTTTTTAGTTCGAGATCGGGTCGTAACACATTTAAAAGTGAAGATTTTCCGACACCTGATTGACCAGCAAAAACGGATATTTTATCTTCGACATGTGGAGTTAAACCTTCAATGCCAACTTCTGTTTCGGATGAAGTCAATAATACTTCATAACCAATGTTTCTGTAATGATCAGCATACTCATTAATGGCGTGCTTTTCGTTGTCACTTGTTAAATCCATCTTTGTGATACAGATAAGTGGTTTAATATGATTATATTCAACAAGGACAAGAAAACGGTCTAATAAAACGGTACTAAATTCAGGTTCGACAGCGGAAAAGACGAGAATGGCCTGATCGACATTTGCTATAGGCGGACGAATCAGTTCATTCTTTCTTTCCTTAACTTCCATAATATAACCATCACGTTCATTTTCAGCCTGAAAAACGACTTCATCACCAACAAGTGGTGTAATCTTGTTTTTTCGAAATACCCCTCTACCCCGGCATTGAATCATTACTCCATCATGCAGTACGTAATAAAAACCACTTAATGCTTTAACAATTTTTCCTTCAGGCATAGCCACACTCCTTGAAGTTTATTCTAATTCTTGATAATTCAACGTCTCTTGCGCAATAACCCGATCATCAAGTTGAACTCTGTATCCACCTTTTCCATTGAATGGAATTTTCAATGTGATTGGGACCCTTGTTGTAGAAGTAATTTCAAAGTCTTCCGCAGGCTCGGTCATACTATAAGTCATATCCTCAATATAAATAAGGACTCTCTGTTTTTGCCCTGGTACTAAAGGATTGTACTCAATTGTGATATCTCTCGTTACATCTTTAGGCGGTTTTTCTTCCTTGCCTTTTGAAATAACAACAGAAACCTTGTCTCCAATTTTCATTTCCGAATTAGGCAGAGGTGACTGCGAAATAATGCTGCCCTTAGGAATCAAATCATCATACTTTTCTTCTGAAATTTCAAATGTAAGTCCAACAGAATCTAAATATTCCTGTGCACCCTTTGTACTGTATTGTGTTAAGTCTCTTAAGACAATTGGTTCGGGACCTTTACTTACTTCAAATATTAATATAGTTTCATCAGGTATTATTTCTTGACCAGCTTCAGGCTCTTGGCTAAGAATTGTACCCGCCTCACTTTCATCAAAAACTTCAGTAGTATTAATATCTTTAAAGTTTATATCCTCCAATAAAGGACTTACATCATCAAAGCTTCTGTCAACATAATCTTCTAGTTCTATCTTTTCCTTACCAGTACTTACAAATATTTTGACAGATGTATTTTCTTTTACGGTACTTTCCGCATCAGGACTTGTCTTGATGACTCTCCCCTCTTCAATTTCATCATCAGGTATTTCTTCTTCCTCGCCAGCCTTAAGACCTGACGCTTCCAATTTGGCAATTGCTTCTTCAAGTTCCATCCCGCTGATATCAGGTATCCTTACATCTTTAGGGGATAATAAGTCTGGTAAGACTGTAATAGTGAATATTCCCAGCAATAGTAACAATAAAAAGGTTGAAATTAATATAATAGGCCATTTTTTACGTTTTTTGTTGTCTTTCGCTTTTTTTACTGTATCTTTCTTGACATTGTCTGAATTTTTATCACTATGCACTAACGTTTCATCAAGATTTTTCATGGGCCGGTCATTCGTTATGATGGGAATTGCTTTCGTTGCTTCATCGTCAATCGGAATAACAAATTTTGCCTCATCCAGCCTTTCAGAGTCGAGAGCTGTTCTTAGATCATCCTCCATTTCATCTACACTGTTATACCGATGAAAGGAATCCTTGGCAGTCGCCATTAACACGATATTTTCAACACTTTGTGGAACGTTTGGATTCCACCTTCTGACGGAAGGAGTTTCTGATTGCAAATGTTTTAGTGCAATCGAGACTGCAGATTCACCAGAAAAGGGAAGTCTGCCGGTTAATAATTCAAACATGACAATTCCAAGGGAATAAATATCCGATTTCCTATTTGCCATGCCTCCACGCGCTTGTTCAGGTGACAAATAGTGTACCGAACCCAAGACAGAATTCGTTTGAGTAATACTTGTTGCACTTAGAGCCATCGCAATGCCAAAATCAGTTATTTTCACATTTCCAAAACGGTCAACAAGAATATTTTGCGGCTTGATATCTCTGTGGATAATATGGTTTTGATGTGCATGAGAAATAGCAGATGTCAATTGTTTCATAATATCAATTGTTTCTTCAACTTGTAACGGTGAATTCTGTTGTATGTATTGTTTAAGTGTTTGACCTTCAACATATTCCATTACAATAAAATAAAGATCATCCTCTTCTCCAACATCATAAATACTTACGATACTCGGGTGAGCTAAACTTGTCGCAGATTGTGCTTCCCTACGAAACCTGCGAATAAATTCATCATCATTGGCAAAATCAAGGCGAAGCATTTTCACGGCTACATCACGGTCAAGAATCATGTCGTGGGCTAAATAGACATTTGCCATTCCGCCGCCGCCAATCATTTCTAACACCTTATATCGGCCGCTTAAACGTTTTCCAATCAACATTATAAATCACCCTCGCCGGTATCAGAAAACTCTACAATCGCTAGTGAAATATTATCCTCGCCGCCACGCTCATTTGCGGTAGAAATTAGTAAATTTGATTTTTTTTCTAAGTCATCCTCGTTCTTTAGAATTTCGGCCAGTTCTGCTTCACTTACTTTGTTTGAAAGTCCGTCAGAGCATAATAAAAGGATGTCCCCTTCTTCAAACGTAATGGTTTTAATATCTATAGAGACATTCAGTTCTGTCCCAAGAGCCCGCATGATAACATTTTTTCTAGGATGATGTTCTGCGTCCTCTTTTGATATTTGCCCAGTCCGAACTAATTCATTGACCAGAGTATGATCTTCAGTCAATTGCTGGAATCCAGATTCATTAAGTATATAACAACGGCTATCTCCAACATGCGCAACGGTAGCAAAAAGATTTGTAGTAATAACAGCTTCAATCGTAGTACCCATTCCATCACATTCATCATGGGTGTTTGCATGGTCAAATAGAACCCTGTTCACATGAATAATTTTTGATTTCAACCATTCTTCCGCTTGATCTGCAGTTTGAATCCCTTCGGATACCTCCCACATCTCTTTTAAAGTGGTTAATGTCATGTTGCTTGCAACGT
Source organism: Neobacillus canaveralius (assembly GCF_047237705.1). Classification (NCBI taxonomy): domain Bacteria; kingdom Bacillati; phylum Bacillota; class Bacilli; order Caryophanales; family Bacillaceae; genus Neobacillus; species Neobacillus canaveralius. The sequence goes on from NZ_JBDFLL010000001.1 coordinate 4,545,655, forward strand.
CACCAGCACGGTGACCGCCCATACCATCAGCTACGATGGCAAGGCGCTGCCCGTCTCGATTTAGGAATATACCAACACTATCTTCGTTATTCTTTCGAATTCTCCCTACATCCGTCTTATACACAGCTTTCAACGCTGTCACCTCGTCTCATCTTTTCGCTCCTTTGCACGAAGTTGTCCACATGCTGCGTCAATGTCGTGACCTTGCTCCCGGCGAATGGTTACATTAATACCGCGATTTTTGAGTGTTTTTTCAAATGCAAAGATTTTATCCTTTGGGGTGCGTACATAGTCCCTCTCTGGAACATAATTAACAGGTATTAGGTTTACATGGCATTTAAGTCCTTTTAATAAAGATGCTAATTCTTCTGCATGTTCAACAGAATCATTAACACCGCCGAAAAGGCCGTATTCAAAACTAATTCTCCGCCCCGTCTTATCGATATAATACCTTACAGATTTCATTAAGTCATCTAGTTTATATGCTCTGTTAATAGGCATTAACCGAGACCTTAATTCAGTGTTAGGCGCATGAAGTGAAATTGCAAAATTAATCTGCATATTTTCATCTGCAAATTGATAAATTTTCGGTACAATTCCGCTTGTGGAAACTGTTATATGACGTGCACCAATCGTCAATCCTTTATCATGATTTATGATTTTTAGAAATGACATCATATTATCATAATTGTCAAAGGGTTCACCAATTCCCATAATAACTACAGAGCTGACACGCTCGTCAGTTTCGTCAAGAGCTTGCTGCACTGTTACAACCTGCGCAACAATTTCACCAGCTTCTAAATGACGCTTAAGTCCACCAAGTGTTGAAGCACAGAATGTACACCCAATCCGGCAGCCAACCTGCGTTGTTACACACACAGAATTCCCATAATCATGGCGCATTAAGACTGTTTCAATTGAGTATCCATCGTGCAGTTCAAACAGAAATTTAATGGTACCGTCAGAAGAAGATTGCTTTATAACCGTTTTTAATGTAGTAATTTGAAAATTCTCAGAAAGCTTGTCACGCAAACCTTTTGATAAATTATTCATATCTTCAAACGATGAAATTCTTTTTTTGTATAGCCAGTCATAAATTTGCTCTGCTCGGAAAGGCTTTTCACCATTATTAGTCAGCCATTCCTTGAGCTCATGAAGCTGCAGGGAATAAATAGAAGTTTTTTTTATGTCCAATGTTGTATTGTTCTCAGTTGTATTTAGTTGTTCCAACTGTTACACCTTCTTTCTTAAGCATGCGATAAAGAATCCGTCAGAGCCAATATCCTGGGGAAGTATTTGTAAAAAACCATCTGTTACCAGGGGTTGGATAGCCTCAGGCATTCTTCCTTTTAATGAAGTATCTATCTCAAATTCAGGATGCTCTTGTAAAAATTTTAAGACTGTACCTTCATTTTCTTCCTTATCTACTGTACACGTACTGTAGACAAGAATTCCACCTTTTTTCACTAAAGGTGAGACGGAGTTTAATAAATTTTGTTGAATGGTACTTAATTGATAAAGATCTTGTTCTTTTTTGGTATATTTCATGTCAGGTTTCCTTCTCATTACACCCAGCCCTGAACACGGGGCATCGAGAAGGATTCTATCAAAATATTCCTCTTGAAACTGTTCTCCTGCCTTGCGTGAATCCATTGCAATTGTCCTTATATTGCCCAAACCTAAACGTTTAGCATTTTCATTAATTAATTTTACTTTATGTTCATGTAAATCAAGTGAGATTACTCCGCCAGTTAGTTTCATTGTTTCGGCAATATGGGTCGTTTTCCCGCCAGGAGCGGCACAGGCATCCAATATCAATTCGTTTTCATTGGGAGCTAGTGCATAGGCAGCCAGCATTGAACTTTCGTCCTGTATGGTAATCATGCCTTTTTTAAATGCCCTTGAAAGCGCCAAATTTCCTCTCAATGCCCTAATAGCTTCCGGAATAATGGGACTTTTTTCAACTAGGAAGCCTTCTTCATCAAGATCCTCAATCACTTCACGGACTGTCGTTTTTGTTAAGTTTACCCTCACTGTTTGCAGGGGCGCCGTTAGGTTGACCTCACACATTTCTTTTGTTCTTTCATAGCCAAATTGATCAACCCACCTCTTAACCAGCCATTCTGGGTGGCTAGTTTCAATAGATAGCTTTACAATGGGATCACTAACTCCTTCTAACGAAGGAAGTCCTTCACGTTGAATACTTCTAAGTACGCCATTTACCATTCCGGCAATCCCTTTATGACCTCGCTTTTTAGCAATTTCAACTGCTTCATATATGGCTGCTCTATCGGGAATTTTATCAAGGTATACCATTTGATAGAGGGTTATCCTTAATAGCTGGTGTACCCAATTCTCCAACTTTTTGCTATTTTTTATAAAGGGCTTTAGAAAGTAGTCGAGCGCCATCTTTCTTTGTAATGTTCCATATGTCAACTCTGTCAGTAGACCGATATCAATAGCGGGAATTTTGTTTTTTTCAATGGTACTATTTAACAGCAAGTTACTGTAAGATTGATTTTTTTCAATGTTCTCAAGTAATTCCACCGCTGCTTCACGAACATTTTTCTTTTTATTGGTCATTTTATTCTCCTAGTTTGCTGCCAACTAAGATTTTCGAACCTGCACCTCTGTAAAATTCTTCACATGTCATTTTCGTTTTTCCAGAAGGCTGCAGTTCTTTAATCTTAATAGCTGTTTCATTACCCGTTGCTACAGTTAGGCCATCAGGGTCGTTATTTATAATAGTCCCAGGCTCCTGACTCTCTGTACCTGTGACCTTCTCTGAACGCCAGATTTTTAACGTCTGTCCATCCAGGGTTGTGAAAGCAACTGGCCAGGGGTTTAAGCCGCGAATATGATTATAAATCTCTTCACCCGTCTTGGACCAATCAATTTTTTCTTGCTCGCGCTTAATATTAGATGCAAACGTTGCTTTCGCATTATCCTGAGGAATAGACGTTAATTTTCCTTTTAATAAATTGGGCAGAGTTTCAGATAAAAGTTCAGCCCCAGCCTTACTTAGCTTTGTATGAAGGCTGCCCACATTATCTTCTTCAGTAATCTCTACTTCTACTTGAGTTAAAATGTCACCTGCGTCCAGCTTTTCAACCATATACATAATGGTGATTCCTGTTTTCTGTTTTCCCTGGATAAGGGCATAATGAATAGGTGCTCCACCGCGCAGTTCCGGAAGAAGCGAGGCATGGACGTTAATACAGCCATGTGCTGGTGTTTCTAATATTTCTTTCGGTAATATCTGTCCAAAAGCGGCTGTAATAATCAAATCGGGATTCAAAGAAATGATCTTTTCCATTTCCTCTTTTTGGCGTATTTTTTCAGGTTGATAAACAGGGATTCCATGTTTCAATGCTTCGACTTTAACAGGTGGCGGTGTTAGTACTTTTTTCCTGCCAACTGGCCGATCAGGCTGGGTAACAACACCTATAACCTCATATCCGTCATCTATAATACTTCGCAGAACGGGTACTGAGAAGTCTGGGGTCCCCATAAAAACGATTCTCGTCATTCACTTTCTACTCCTTTTAACTCATCTTCTTCGAGATATCGGCTAACCTTTGATGTGAATAATACCCCGTCTAAATGATCAATTTCATGTTGTATCGCCCTTGCGAGAAATTCCTCCGCTTCAAGTGTGAATTTTCTTCCTTTGCGGTCAAATGCCTCGATTTTCACATAATTTGGCCTTGTAACCTCACCAAAAAGATCTGGGAAGCTTAAACACCCTTCAGGACCGGTTTGCTCTCCTGATGTATTGATGATACGAGGATTAATCATCTCAATCGTACCTGACTCATCATCAATATCAACGATTGCAATTCGTTCATCTATTCCAATTTGTGGTGCCGCAAGTCCAACGCCATCGTGTTCTATCATGGTGTCATACATATCATCAAGCAATTTAGCAAGCTTTTTGTCAAACTTGACAACAGGCCTGCATTTTTTTTCAAGTACCTCAGCAGGGTACATAACAATCTTTCGTATAGCCAACGGTGTTCCTCCATCCCAATCGTAGTTGTCCGATTTTTTATCTTTGGCTGTGTTAGACTAGGCTGTTGATTTCCGCTACAATCAACAGGTTCTAAATGCAACAGTCTACTTTAACACAGCCTTATCTATATTTATTACTATACATTTTCACCCAAATTACTATAACATAACCTTTTATCTCAATGATATTTGTGTATCTTACATTAAAATAAATGGGTTTACGTCAATTGAAACGAGTAACCCGCTTTTTGGGTCGTTTTGATATTGGTCAAGTATTGCTTTTAGTGTCTTATTTAGCTCCGGTTCACGCTTATATTTTATTAGGCAATGATAGCGGTAGCGGTTATTGATCCGCGGGATTGGTGACGCAGCAGGACCTAGAACGACTGCATGATTGGATAGGCGTGACCTGACAAAAGCAGCGATTTTTTCCGTCGCAGTAACAACAGTCATTAACTCTTCATGACTTATCGTAATTAAGGACAAATAGTAAAAGGGCGGGTAATGATGAGCTTTTCTCATCATCATTTCCCTGTGGTAAAAGCGATCATAATCCTGTGTTCCGGCCAGTTCGACACTATAGTGCTCCGGTGTATAAGTTTGGATAATGACTTCCCCAGGTAATTCATGGCGCCCTGCCCTGCCACTAACTTGTGTTAATAGCTGAAATGTTTTTTCAGAAGAGCGGAAATCCGGTAAATGGAGCATCGTATCTGCAGAGAGTACGCCAACAAGCGTAATATTAGGAAAATCCAATCCTTTTGCAATCATTTGCGTACCTAAAAGAATATCAGCTTTTCCTTCATGGAATTCCTTTAACAGCCTTTCATGGGCTCCCTTTTGACCCGTTGTATCAACATCCATACGAATTACCTTTGCTTCAGGAAGAATTTTCCCTAGTTCTTCTTCAACCTTTTGTGTTCCTGTTCCAAAATAACGGATGTAATCACTTGCACACTCAGGGCACTGGCTGGGTACTTGGCTCTCAAATCCACAATAATGGCATTTCATCTGATCCTTAACCCTGTGGTACGTCAAGGAGATATCACAATTAGGACAATTCATCACATACCCGCAATCCCTGCACATAACAAATGATGAGTGACCGCGTTTGTTTAGAAATAGTACAGACTGCTCTTTTCTTTCAATTCTCTCTTTTAGTAATTCAAACAACTTTCTCGAGAACATTGAGCGATTACCGGCTCTAAGTTCTTCACGCATATCAATAATTTCCACGGCTGGCAGTGCTCTCTTATTCATTCGGTTTGGCAGAGATAATAGTGTGTAAACTCCTTTTTGTGCTCTTGCAAAAGACTCAAGTGCTGGAGTTGCACTCCCAAGCACAACTGGGCAGTTATTTTTTTGGGCTCGTTCAATGGCCACATCGCGCGCATGATAACGTGGCATTTCTTCCTGCTTATAGCTTGTTTCATGTTCCTCATCAATAATAATAATGCCCAGGTTCTCAAAAGGAGCAAAGATCGCTGACCTTGCACCTACAACCACTTTTACCTCTTTGCGTTGAATCTTCCGCCATTCATCATATTTTTCACCAGCAGATAGTCCGCTGTGCAATACCGCTACTAAATTCCCAAAGCGGCCCTTAAAGCGATTAACCATTTGAGGTGTTAAAGCAATTTCGGGTACAAGCACAATTGCTTCCCTGCCTTTTTCAATGACATCCTGAATGGCTTGTAAGTAAATTTCGGTTTTCCCGCTGCCAGTTACCCCATAAAGTAAAAAAACCTCATGGAGTTTATTTTCAATACTATCTAGAATTGGAACCATCGCTCGCTGCTGGTCCTCTGTTAATGGCAGCGGCTCGGTTCGTGTAAAGGTCCGATTCTCATAAGGATCACGATAAACTTCCATGTCTTGTTCAGTTAGAAATCCCTTTTCCACGAGCGCTTTTACTGTTGAAGCGGAAATATTTAATAGAGATAACAATTGCCTCAACTCTACCGGATCACTACGCTCAACAAAGTACTTTAAAACTTCTTTTTGTTTTTCAGCTTTTTGAGGCAGGCTATTATACGCTGCCTCTAGATCTCCTGAGGAAAGCAGCGGGATTATATACTTTAATTTCTTTTTCTTTAGTCTTTCTTTCACTACATAAATAACTTCTAACAGACCTTTAGAAGCTTCTCTTTGAAGGATGGGAACAAGACCATTGTTTAAGGCGTCATCCCAATTAATAGCTTCTTCATTATTAAACGCTTCTTGAAGTTGTATAGGTAGTTGATTTAATTTAATACCTGCAGAAAGCTTTACCTTCTTTTCGTACTTCGCCTTTAATGCAGCCGGTAGCATTGCCTGGAAGGCATATATCTTAAAACACAACGTATTTTCTGTAAGCCAATTACCAAGATCAAGTAATTCCTGATTTAAAACAGGCTCTAAATCCATCGGTTCGATAATTTCACGAAGTTTCTTAAATTCTGAATCTGCTTTTATCTCGGTCACAAAACCTTGAATTTTCCTTGGACCGAAGGGGACAATTACCCTCATACCAGGCTGAATAGTATCTAGCCATTGTGCTGGTATTAAATAATCAAACGCTCTATCGGTTTGTTTAGCGGGCACATCAACAATAACACTAGCAACTTTCATTAGGTTCCAAATCCTTTGGTAATACAACTATTTCCTCAATAATCTTATGTGCAGCCTCAAGCTTTGACATTAAAGGCAGCTCAATCTTGGTTCCGTCACGCTTAAAAAGCGTCACGATGTTTGTATCCTTGCCAAAACCAGCACCTTCTGCCTTTACATTATTTGCTACAATCATATCTGCATTTTTGGCCTTTAATTTTTTGACGGCGTATTCTTCGACATTTTCGGTTTCTGCTGCGAAACCAATTAGTATCTGGTTTCTTTTTTTTGTTCCTAACTCAAATAAAATATCTTTGGTTCTTTCAAGTTCAATCACTTTGTCCCCAGGCTGCTTTTTCATTTTATGTTCATAGGAAATTTTAGGAGTGTAATCAGCGACTGCGGCGGTTTTTATAATAATATCCGCGTGATCAAAGTTATCCATGACTGCATGATACATCTCATCTGCACTCTCAATCTTAACTATATCCACACCAGCCGGAGGAGATAAATGGACCGGTCCTGAAACTAATAATACCTTCGCTCCCTCTTTCTTTGCAGCTTCGGCAAGAGCGTATCCCATTTTTCCTGTAGAATGGTTTGTAATAAAACGGACGGGGTCAATCTTTTCCCTTGTTGGGCCAGCAGTAATTAATACGGTTTTCCCTTTTAGCTTCAAAGAGATATTTTTAAAAAAATGCTGTTTGATTAATTCAACAATCCTCTCGGGTTCCTCTAAACGTCCCTTGCCCACATAGCCACAAGCTAAATAGCCCTCACTTGGTTCAATAAAGTGGTAACCGTAGGTGGCCAATTTTGAAATGTTCTTTTTCACTGCTGGATGGTCATACATATGTACATTCATCGCCGGGGCAATCCAAACTGGAGCAGTTGCGGCAAGTAAGGTGGTGGTAATCATATTATCAGCTATGCCATTTGCCAGCTTACCTATCGTATTGGCTGTTGCAGGAGCCACAAGTATTAAATCGGCCCAATCAGCTAAATCAATGTGTGCAATCACATTGGGATTTTTTTCATCAAAGGTATCGGTATACACATCATTTCGAGATAACGCTTGAAAAGTTAAAGGGGAAACAAATTTTGCAGCAGAGTCACTTAGTATTACTCTTACCTTAGCACCAGCTTGGACAAGTTTGCTTGTTAAGGCTGCTGCTTTATATACGGCAATTCCACCTGACACACACAATAAAATCTTTTTATCCAACATCATCGTATCCCCCACTTCTATTCCACAAGTATCTATTCTTTATTATGCTAGAAACACTTTATTTTTTCATCTTTTTCAACCGTTTTTCGACAAAAAATAAAAAAGGCTGACATCCTGCCGTCAGACCTTCTCCTTTATTACTTGCCTATATTGCTATCTTTTCCGTATATAGCACCTGTTTCTGATTTCTTTGGAATTCGATATGTCAGCTCCCCGCTGTAGATTTCCTCTAATGCTTTTCCTACATGTTTATAGGAAACATATTTAGATAATCTTTCATCACGTGTTTGCTGCATGGAACGAGCACGTTTTGCTGCAACAGAAACTAGTGAATATTTTGAGTCAATTTTATTAAGTAATGAGTCAATCGAAGGATATAACATTTATTCAACCTCCAGTAATTTTTTATATCGATGTTCAACACGTTCCCGGCGGCAATGTTCCGCGACAACAATTGCTTTTACCCGTTCACATGCCAGTTCTACCTGATCATTTTCTACAACATAATCGTATAATTCCATCATTTCAATTTCTTCACGCGCTGATAACATCCGATTGTTGATCAACTCTTCTGTTTCAGTACCTCTGGTAACAATCCGATTCTTTAACTCGGAAAGACTTGGAGGCATTAAGAATATAAATAAACCTTCTGGAAATTTTTCTCTAACTTGGCGCGCACCTTTTACTTCAATTTCTAAAAAAACATCTTTCCCGGCATCTAAGGTTTCACGCACATAATCTACAGGTGTGCCATAATAATTGCCAACGAATTCTGCATACTCTAAAAGTCTACCTTGCTGAATTAATTCTTCGAATTCTTGACGTGACTTAAAAAAATAATCCACCCCATTGACTTCACCAGGGCGAGGCGCACGGGTTGTTGCGGATATTGAGTATTCAAAAGCCGTGTCCGGATGGGAAAATATTTCTTTTCTAACGGTACCTTTTCCAACACCAGAGGGACCAGAAAATACGATAAGTAATCCTTTTTCCTGCATTTTCTATAATCCTACCCTTCATCTATAATTTCATCACGGTCTGCCAATCTATGGGCCACCGTTTCAGGCTGTACCGCTGATAAAATAACATGATCACTATCCATGACAATTACGGCACGTGTACGTCTTCCATATGTAGCATCAATCAAAGAACCCCTATCACGTGCATCTTGGATAATCCTTTTTATCGGAGCAGATTCAGGGCTTACAATTGAAATTATCCGATTGGCAGATACGATATTTCCAAATCCAATATTAATCAATTTAATCGACATGATTATCATCCAATCATCAATAATATATTTTGGTCGAGTCAACCAATTTCTAAACACATTTATTCAATATTTTGAACTTGTTCTTTCAGTTTCTCAAGCAAACTTTTTATTTCAACTACCTTTTTAGTAATATTTGAATCATTTGCTTTTGACCCAATGGTATTAGCTTCCCTATTCATCTCCTGCACAAGAAAATCAAGTTTTCTTCCAATAGGATCAATCTCGTTTAATGTTTGTTTAAATTGCTGAACGTGGCTATTTAACCTTGTCAATTCCTCGTTAATATCTATTTTATCAGCAAAGATCGCCACTTCGGTTAATACACGGCTTTCATCAATTTGACCTTGTACTAATTCCTCAATTCTTTTCATTAAACGTTCTTTATAGGCGGAGGCAACTAGTGGGGCGTACTCTTTTAGATCATCAATATTTGTGTCTAATTGTAATAAAGAAGTGAGCAAATCCTTTTTTAGCTCTTCTCCTTCAGTTACTCGCATTTGCTTACATAGTAAAACTGCTTCTTCTGTTGCGCTTAGTACTAAATTTTCCAATTCTTCGTTGCCAGCATCATTTTCTTCGATATGTAAAAATTCGTTACGTGTCAATATATCCTGAAGTAAAACATTTCCTTCGATATTGAATTTATCACGTGCTTCTTTAATAAACAGGTAGTACTCTTCGAGCAGCTTCCAATCAACCTGTATTTTCCGAGTAACTGCACCTTCCCCTTCTATCATTATATAGACTTCAGCTCTGCCACGCCTAATATGCTGATTCAATTTTTTCTTAATCTTATCTTCTACCTTTAACAGCTGCCTCGGCATCCGAACATTTATTTCACTAAAACGATGGTTGACTGTTTTTACTTCCACATTTACAGAAAAAGAGGCAGAGGAAATTCTGCTTCTCCCAAAGCCCGTCATACTTATAACCATCAAGGACACTCCAATCTTCTGAGCGGTTAACCTACTATGTAAAAGTATATTGTTTTTTTTGCTAGAACTAACAAAAGGTAATAGAGTCATCTCTACTACCTTTTGGATTATAACACACTTTATTTTGTTTTTCTTAACAAAAATGTTCCTGCTAGTAAAAAAGTTGGTATCGATGATAGACCGATAATCAAAAGCCAGTCTTTTGCTAATATTGGTAAGGTGTGGAATATTGGCTGGAATGGCGGGTAGTAGATAACCGCAATCATCAAAGCAAGAGAAGAGACAACCGCCCAAACAAGATATTGGTTCCCAAATGGATTTCTAGATAAAACGGACTTTTCACTTCTACAATCAAATACATGGATGAGCTGCGCTAACACTAGAGTTGCGAATGCAATTGTTTGTGCATATTGCAGATTTTCAGGATTCTGTTTATAGACAATCATAAAGGCTAATAGGGTAACGATACCAATCAGAAAACCCCTTGAAACTACTTTCCATCCTAATCCTCGAGAAAATACCCCTTCATTGGGACTGCGCGGTTTTCGCTTCATTACATCCTCTTCAGGACGGTCCAATCCTAATGCCATTGCCGGCAGTCCATCAGTCACTAAATTAACCCAAAGAATTTGAATTGGAACTAATGGCAGCGGCAGTGCTAAGATCATGGCAAACAACATGACCAAAATTTCTCCTACATTTGAAGCCAGTAAGTATCGAACAAACTTTCTTATATTTTCATAGATATTTCTGCCTTCCTCAATTGCAGACTTGATGGTTGCAAAATTATCATCTAAAAGTACAAGTGAAGAGGCTTCTTTCGCTACGTCTGTTCCGGTAATTCCCATAGCCACACCAATATCGGCAGCTTTAATGGCTGGTGCGTCATTTACACCATCACCCGTCATTGCTACAATATGGCCTCTATTTTGTAAAGCCTTAACAATTTTCAATTTATGCTCTGGTGAAACACGAGCAAATACAGATACATCATCTACTACTTCCTCTAGTTCCTCAACAGACATGTTTGATAAAGCATTTCCATCTAGAACCATACTTTTATTCGATAAAATTCCCAGCTGTGCGGCAATCGCTTTAGCTGTTATCACATGATCGCCTGTAATCATTACTGTCTTTATTCCTGCTTCCTTACACTCTTTCACCGCGTCTTTAACTTCTGGTCTAGGCGGGTCAATCATTCCTTGGACACCAATAAAGGTCAATTTATTTTCTGCTTCCTGTTCGCTAAGGATAACGGTATTCGCAGGGATAGATTTAAAGGCAATCGCAATTGTCCTTAGAGCTTTTGAAGCAAGGTTATTGATTGCTTCCTGGACTTGATTTTGGACACTTTGTCCCAGATATTGTGTCTTACCATCCCAAAGGATGGATTCGCTCTTACCTATGATTACATCGGGTGCCCCTTTTGTGACAATAAAATTCCTGCCTTGCTTGTCTTTAACATGCATACTCATCATTTTTCTTGCAGAGTCAAACGGAAATTCCTTTATGATAGTAAACTCATCTAATAAATTTGTACGATCCAGTCCCGCTTTCATAGCACTAACAAGCAGTGCACCCTCTGTCGGATCTCCGTCAAGAATGTAATCCTCATCTTTGATTTTTAATTCTGAATGATTGCAGATCATTCCAAAGATGAGCATTTGCTGTAGGGCTTTTTCATCTTTTGGATGTACAAGAGTATCACCGCGATAAAAATCACCACGAGGCTGATAGCCCACACCGTCGACTGTCCAAGTGTTACCACCGCTCCATAAATGGGTAACAGTCATTTTGTTTTGTGTCATGGTTCCCGTTTTATCAGAACAAATAACCGACGCACAGCCAAGTGTTTCTACTGCCGGCAGTTTTCTGACTATCGCATTTTTCTTAATCATTTTTTGAACTCCGAGAGACAATGCAACTGTTACAATTGCCGGTAATCCCTCAGGAATTGCTGCTACTGCAAGGGATACACCTGCTAAGAACATCGTATAAAGTTCGTGTCCCTGTAAGACTCCAATCGCAACTACAAGAACGGTTAGCAATAAAGCAACAGTTATCAAAATTTTCCCCAACTGCTCTAAGCGACGCTGCAGGGGAGTTTCCTGCGTTTGGGCATTTTGGAGTAAATCGGCAATTTGTCCCATAGCAGTTTTCATACCTGTTCCGATTACGACTCCTACACCACTTCCCCTAGTGATCATCGTGCCCATGAAGGCGATGTTTTCCATATCACCAATCCCAGGGTTAACTGTTTTTAAGCGATCTATATGTTTCGAAACCGGCACTGACTCTCCTGTAAGTGCTGACTCTTCAACTTCCAAACTTCTGGATTCAATAATCCTTACATCCGCGCCAATTCGGTCTCCACTTGAAAATTTAATAATATCTCCTGGAACTATTTCTCTAGAAGGGATTTTCACCCATTGACCTTCCCGTAACACAGAAACCTGTGGGGCAGATAATTCCTTTAGAGCCTGCAATGATCTCTCAGCTCGTCTTTCTTGAAAAAAACCAAGGAAACCATTAATAATCACAATTGCAATAATCGCAATTGCATCAATATATTCACCAAGTAATCCTGATAAAAGCGTGGCTGCAAGCAGCACTAAGACCATAAAATCTTTAAACTGACTAAAAAACAAGAGCAAAGCAGATTGCTTTTCCCCCTCCTGCAATTCATTTAGCCCATGCTCCGCAATTCGTTTCTTTACTGCTTCTGGTGATAACCCAGAAGAAAAGTCGGTATCTAAGACCTTTTCTACTTGATTTATCTCCATCTCATGGAATTTCATCCGACCATCTCACTTCCCCCTAAATATTGTTAGACATACTCTAAAGAAAGCTTATTCAGCCTCGTCCCAAAAAATGCTATGATAATTAAGACGAGTTATGATAACTGCATGAACAAGATAAAATGAGACATACTCTAACCTAGTAAGCTATACTAAAGGAATAAATATGTTTGAAGTAAAGGATGTTTTCCATGTCATTTGATGGTTTATTTACAAAAGCAATGGTTGATGAACTCTCACGCACTCTAAAAGGCGGCAGAATTAACAAAGTACATCAGCCCTATAAAAATGAAGTCATTCTAACAATCCGTGCAAATGGAGTGAACCAAAAATTATTATTTTCAGCGCACCCCAGCTACGCACGTGTACAGCTAACGAATGAAGTATATGAAAACCCCAGCGAACCGCCAATGTTCTGTATGCTGCTAAGAAAGCATATTGAGGGCTATATATTAGAGGATGTATACCAAGTAGAAAATGATCGGATGATTATTTTTGAAATAAAAGGCAGGAATGAAATCGGTGATGTCAGCTACAAACAGTTAATTATCGAAATCATGGGAAGACACAGTAATATTGTACTGGTTGATAAAACTAGGAATATCATACTTGATAGCGTTAAGCACGTGTCTTTTGCGGTAAACAGTCACAGAGCGATATTGCCAGGGCAGACATATATTTACCCGCCAGAACAACACAAACAAAACCCTTTTATGGTTGGTACTGACGATATATTGAGAAAAATTGATTTTAACAGCGGTAAGCTTGATAAGCAAATTGTTGAGCATTTTGATGGTACCTCACCGTTATTCGCAAAAGAAGTTATTTACCAAAGCGGCATTGCCAACCGAGAAACCTTACCGACAGCGTTCCTTCAGTTGATACAAAGAATCAAGAGTGGAGAGCTTATGCCTTCTATCATGTCAACAGATAATAAGGAAGTGTTCTACCTCTTTCCTCTACAGCATATTAAAGGCGAAGTAAAAACCTTTTCCACCTTAAGCGAGTTGCTTGACCGTTTTTATTTTGGAAAAGCTGAACGGGACAGGGTAAAGCAGCAAGGAAATGATATTGAGCGGTTAATCATCAATGAAAAAGAAAAGAATGAGAAAAAAATTGAAAAGTTAGAAAGCACATTAAGAGAAGCTGAAAAAGCAGACGAGCTCCAACGATATGGTGAATTGTTAACAGCAAATCTCTATGCTGCAAAAAAAGGGATGAAAGAAATCGAAGTAATCGATTATTACGATGAAATGGGCGGCACAGTGGCGATTGCCTTGGATCCCCGGAAGACGCCATCAGAAAATGCTCAAAAGTATTTTTCTAAATACCAGAAAGCAAAAAAATCTGTTTCCATTGTTATCGAACAAATCGAAAAAGCACGGGAGGAAGTTCTTTATTTTGAGAATTTACTTCAACAGGTGCATTCAGCGTCCCCTAAGGACATTCAAGAAATTCGTGAGGAATTGGTAGAAGGGGGATATATCCGCGACCGGCAAAAACGAAATGCGAAAAAGATATCCAATGCTAAGCCTGTTTTAGATCATTACCTTTCTTCTGATGGCACTGAAATGATCGTTGGTAAAAATAATAAGCAAAATGATTATTTGACCAACAAACTTGCGGCAAGAGATGAGATCTGGCTTCATACCAAAGACATTCCTGGCTCCCATGTGGTCATCCGCAGTAAAGAACCATCCGAAGCAACTGTCCATGAAGCAGCAAAATTGGCTGCCTATTTTAGCAAAGCTCGAAACTCCAGTTCCGTACCAGTAGATTATACAAAGGTGCGGTATGTTAAAAAACCAAGCGGTGCAAAGCCTGGCTTTGTTATTTATGATAATCAACAGACAGTATATGTTACTCCTGAAGAAGAATTGGTTCTTAAACTTAAGAAATAATAAATATGCCCCGGATTTCCGGGGCTATTGTTTTATTCAAATCTCTTACTCCATTCTGATGGGGCATCACTCCATGACAGTAAACTTTCTTGATCGTTTTTGCTGATGTAGCCCATTTCAATTGCCACCTCAACTAGGTTTGCAAAATCCGTTAGTGATTCACTTTGAATCTCTTCTTGTTGGAATGCTTCCTTCCCCTTTTCAAGCCCATATGTAAAAATGGAAACTACTCCAAGCACTTCACAGCCAGCTTCTCTAAGTGCCTGAACAGCTGTTATGACACTGCCTCCTGTAGAAATCAAATCTTCAACGACAACAACCTTCTGACCTTTTTCTACTTTGCCTTCAATTTGGTTACCTTTGCCATGACCTTTTGCTTTCGAACGTACGTAACACATTGGTAAGTTTAATAAATCACTAACCCACGCAGCATGTGGAATCCCTGCTGTTGCAGTCCCAGCGATTACTTCTGCAGCTGGGTATTTCTCAAGAATTATAGCTTGCAGACCTTGTGCGATTGCTTTTCTTACTTCCGGATACGAAAGAGTTAGGCGGTTGTCACAATAGATTGGCGAGCGCAATCCTGAAGTCCATGTAAATGGTTCGTTAGGTTTCAAAGCTACCGCATTGATCGTTAATAATTTTTCTGCAATTAATTTTTTCATAGTTGAACTCTCCTCCATGCATCTACCCATTTTTCGTAGCTTTTTACTGGATCTTTTGATCGTGTGATCGAACGACCTACGACAATCGACGACACACCAGCGTCCCTTGCAAATTCAGGAGTGGCGATTCGTTTTTGGTCTCCCGTATTATCTTCTTCCATTCGTATACCTGGAGTAACTGTATAAAAACTGTCACCCAATTTTTCACGAATCGGTTTCGCCTCCCACGCTGAGCAAACAACTCCATCTAAACCAGCCTCTTTTGCGAGTGAGGCATAATGAAGTACGGATGTTTCGAGCGGAACAGAAATGAGCTGTTCTTTATTCATTTGGTCTTCAGATGTACTAGTGAGCTGGGTCACAGCTATACATGCTGGACGCTTACTGCCAGCTGCAGTCCCTTCATCCAATCCTTCTAAAGCGGCACGCATCATTTCTTTACCGCCTGCAGCGTGTACATTGACAAGGTCACATTCTAACCTTGCAAGACCCTTCATTGCACTCTTTACGGTATTGGGAATGTCATGAAGCTTTAAATCTAGAAAAATACGATGTCCATTTCCTTTTAAATAATGAACAATTTCAGGACCTTCCTGATAAAATAGTTCCATCCCAACTTTTACAAACAGCTGCTTCCCATTAAATGGCTGTAAGAATTGCTCTACCTCTTTACGATTGGCAAAATCAAGCGCGATGATAAGCGAGTTGTCCATGCTCCTTCCAGCTCCTTCCCCTGCATTCACTGATGTGTTCATAGCCTAATGTATCTAACAGCGACGGTAGTTCTTCAATAATGGTTGGACAAACAAATGGGTCCACAAAATTTGCTGTACCAACGGCAACTGCAATGGCACCAGCGTAGAAGAATTCAATTACATCCTCAGCAGACTCGATACCGCCCATCCCGATAATCGGGATATTTACTGCCTGACTCACTTCATAAATCATCCGTAGTGCGACCGGTTTAATCGCGGGACCCGATAGACCGCCAGTACGATTGGCTAAGATTGGCTTACCTGTCTTTAAGTCCAGCCTCATTCCTACAAGCGTGTTGATCATCGTTAAGCCATCTGCACCACCATCTTCTACGGCTTTTGCCATTTCTACTATATTGGTTACGTTTGGTGAAAGCTTGACATAAACCGGTACATCAGAAACTTCTTTTACTTTCCGAGTTAACTGCTTTGCTACCTCTGGAATCGTTCCAAAAGCGATTCCTCCTGTTTTTACATTCGGACAGGAAATATTCAATTCTAATGCATGAACATTAGAAGCTTTAGAAATGTGTTCTGCCACCTCGATGTAGTCTTCTTCCAATGATCCGGCAACGTTGGCAATAATCGGTACATCAAATTGCGATAACCAAGGAAGTTCATTGCTTAATACTTTTTCCAAACCCGGATTTTGCAGTCCGATTGCGTTAAGCATTCCTGATGATGTTTCTGCAACTCTCGGGGTAGGATTGCCGAACCGAGGTTCCACCGTCGTGGCTTTAATCATAATAGCACCAAGTGTACTTAAGTCATAGAATTGGCTATATTCTTTACCAAATCCAAAGCAGCCGGAAGCTGGCATGATTGGGTTTTTTAAGTTTAAACCAGGTAACTGTATGTTTAATCTGCTCATATTAATACCTCCCCGGCACGGAAAACTGGGCCATCACTGCAAACTTTTTTATAGGATACATCTTCTGTCTCATTGCTTGTTTTGCATACACACGCAAAGCATGCTCCTACCCCGCAGCCCATTCTTTCTTCTAACGATAGAAACACTTTCTTATGAGAATACTGCTTTTCAATTGCTTTCAGCATAGGTGTTGGGCCGCAAGTATATAAACAGTCAAAATCTAACTCTTTAATAATATCGGTAACAAAACCTTTTTTCCCGTAAGAACCGTCCACTGTTGTAATATAAGTGTCTCCATTTTCTAAAAACTCATTTTCATAAAATACAGCAGATTCTGTCTGGAAACCAAGGACATGGATCACCTTTACTCCTTTTGCGGTCAACTGCTTAGAAAGTTCATATAACGGTGGAACACCAATCCCGCCGCCAACAAGTAAAGCAGTTTCCCCTGCTTTCACTTCATTGACAGGAAAACCATTGCCTAAGGGACCGAGAATATCTAGCAACATTCCCGGGCCTTTTTCAGCAAGCAGTGTAGTCCCTTTTCCTTCTTTGCGATAAATCATCGTAAATTGAGAGTTAAGCTTATCAACAGAAGAGATACTAATCGGTCTTCTCAACAGTGGATCTAGTGCTTTTGCAACCCGAATATGCACGAACTGTCCAGGTGCATTAATCTCATTCACGAAATCTGCTTCAACACTTAGTTGAAAAATATCTTTTGCAATTTCTTTTTGGGAGATGATTTTACATATTTCCTTTTTTATCAAGCAAAAACAACCTCCTTTTCCTCTACTGCCATGGCTTCTGCTGAAAAATTCATTGATTCAATTACTTTAAGGATGGCGTCTGCTGTATCTAATGAAGTTAGGCATGGAACTCCATTTTCAACTGCTTCACGTCGGATTCTAAAGCCATCACGTTCAGGCTGCTTTCCTTTAGTAAGTGTGTTGACGATGAACTGGGCCTCTCCATTATGAATCACGTCGAGCAGTGTTTTGCCTTCTGAGCCAATTTTTCCAATGATCTTAACAGGCAGACCAGCAGCCTCGAGAACTGCGGCTGTACCACCTGTTGCCATTAAGCGGTAGCCGTTTGCAGCAAATCGTTTAGCAAGCTTTAATGATTCTTGTTTATCTTTGTCCGCGACAGTAAACAATACCGTACCAAATTTTTGAATGTTCATACCTGAGGCAACTAAGCCTTTATAAAGAGCTTTTTCAAGTGTACTATCTTTTCCCATTACTTCACCCGTCGATTTCATTTCCGGTCCAAGCGTGATATCAACGCTTCTCAATTTTGCAAAGGAGAAAACTGGAACTTTTACATACACTCCACTCTTTTCAGGGACGATCCCAGGTGAGTAGTCTTGTTGCACAATTGAAACTCCTAAGATTGCTTTAGTTGCAATTTTAGCCATTGGAACGTTTGTGATTTTGCTTAAGAATGGAACAGTACGACTTGAACGTGGATTGACTTCAAGGACATATACTTGATCCTTAGAAATTACATACTGAATATTCAACAGCCCAACAATGTTTAGACCTTTCGCCATTTTCTCGGTATATTCAATCAGCGTCTGTTTGATTCTATCTGAAAGTGTTTGTGGCGGATAAACTGCAATCGAATCCCCAGAATGGACCCCTGCACGTTCAATATGCTCCATAATTCCAGGTATTAAAACATTTTCTCCGTCACAGATGGCGTCCACTTCGATTTCTTTTCCTGTTAAGTAGCGATCAATCAAAACTGGATGTTCAGGATTGATTTTAACCGCATTTTCCATGTAATGAAGCAATTCCTCTTGGCGATAGACAATTTCCATCGCTCTGCCGCCAAGTACATAAGAAGGACGTACAAGAACTGGGTAGCCAATTTCATTTGCAATTTCAACTGCTTCAGAAACGGATAATGCAGTTTTTCCAAGCGGCATTGGAATATCGAGCTGGACCAGAGCTTGCTCGAATTTATCTCTGTTTTCTGCACGATCCAAATCCTCTAGGCTTGTTCCGAGAATTTTTACTCCATTTTCTTCTAACTTTGCAGCAAGATTAATCGCTGTCTGCCCACCAAATTGTACGACTACACCTAGTGGTTTTTCCAAATCAATAATACTCATTACATCCTCAATCGTTAATGGTTCAAAGTAAAGCTTATCCGAGATACTGAAATCAGTCGAAACCGTTTCTGGATTATTATTAATAATAATGGCTTCATAACCAGCTTCTTTAATAGCTTGAACAGAATGAACAGTAGCGTAATCAAACTCAATACCTTGGCCGATACGGATTGGTCCAGAACCAAGAACAATGACACTTTGTCTGTCAGTCACAATCGATTCATTTTCTTCCTCATATGTTCCATAGTAGTAAGGTGTTTCTGACTCAAATTCAGCTGCACACGTATCTACCATTTTATACACTGGGATTAAACCCAAATCTTTGCGTAGGTTATATATATCCTGTTCCTTTTGATTCCAAAGTTCCGCGATCGTTTTATCAGAGAAGCCTTTTTGTTTAGCTTCCTTAAGGATATCCATATCCATTTGATTCGAAGCAATCTTTGTTTCTAATTCGATTATTCCTTGGAACTTGTTTAAGAAAAATAAGTCTATCTGACTCCATTGATGAATGGTTTCTACCGTAATCCCCCGCTTAAGTGCTTCAGCGATATAAAAGAGCCTCTCATCTCCAGCTTTGCAAATTCGTTTTTCTAGTAATTCATTATTGATTTCCTCTGCTCCATTTAATTCGAAATGGTATACACCAGCTTCTAACGAGCGGATTGCTTTTAATAAAGACTCCTCAAAGGTTCTTCCAATCGCCATTACTTCGCCTGTGGCTTTCATTTGCGTTCCAAGTGAACGATTACCTGATTCAAATTTATCAAATGGCCATCTCGGAATTTTTGTAACGATATAGTCTAGGGCCGGTTCAAAGCTTGCATATGTTTTTCCTGTTACAGGATTAAGCATTTCATCTAGCGTTAAGCCTACTGCAATTTTTGCTGCAAGTTTAGCAATCGGATAACCTGTTGCTTTTGAGGCAAGTGCTGAAGAACGGCTTACCCTTGGATTTACTTCAATGATATAGTAATTAAAGCTATAAGGGTCTAGTGCCAGCTGAACATTACATCCGCCTTCTATTCCCAGTGCACGAATAATTTTCAGAGAAACATTTCTTAAGAGCTGATATTCTCTGTCACTTAATGTTTGGCTTGGCGCTACGACAATCGAGTCCCCTGTGTGAACGCCCACAGGGTCGATGTTTTCCATATTACATACTACAATGGCATTGTCATTTCCATCGCGCATTACTTCGTATTCAATCTCTTTATAACCGGCAATGCTTTTCTCAAGTAAACATTGGGTTACGGGACTATGCTTTAAACCGCTCGTAACGATTTCATCCAACTCTTCAGAATTATGGCAGATTCCGCCGCCTGTTCCGCCAAGTGTATAAGCAGGACGAACAATGACAGGAAATCCGATTTTTTCAACAAATGCATGTGCTTCCGCTAATTCATGGATGATTTCACTATCTGGAACAGGTTCACTAAGTTCATTCATTAGAGTACGGAATAAATCACGGTCCTCCGCTTGTTTAATCGCTGATAACTTTGTTCCTAAGATCTCAACTTCACACTCTTCTAAGACTCCTGATTTTGATAACTCAACAGCTAGGTTTAGACCTGTTTGACCGCCAAGAGTTGCTAAAAGGGCGTCTGGGCGTTCTTTACGAATGATTCTGCTAACAAATTCCTCCGTTAATGGTTCAATATAAACGGCATCCGCAATCTCTGTATCTGTCATAATGGTTGCCGGATTTGAGTTTACAAGAATAACACGATAACCTTCTTCTTTAAGAGCAATACAAGCCTGAGTGCCTGCATAATCAAATTCTGCTGCCTGGCCGATGACAATCGGTCCTGAACCAATCACTAAAATGGAGTTTATATCAGTACGTTTTGGCATGTTGTGGAAACCTCCTGTTTTTGATCTTCAATCATCGCAAGAAACTGATCGAATAAATGGTTGGCGTCTTCAGGTCCTGGTGACGCTTCTGGGTGGTATTGAACAGTAAAGGCAGGATAATCTAAATGCTTTAAACCTTCGACTGTTCCATCATTTAGGGCAATATGGGTAACTGCCAGTCTAGTATTCTGTAATGACTTTTCTTCAACCGTAAAACCATGATTTTGTGCTGTAATCGCGATTTTCCCTGTTGTTAAATCTTTAACAGGATGGTTAGACCCTCGATGTCCGAATTTCATTTTTACTGTATTGGCATCACATGCTAATGCAAATAATTGGTGTCCAAGGCATATTCCAAAAATCGGTACTAAGCCTAGTAATTGTTTAATCATATGAATCGCTTCTGGGACATCCTTTGGATCCCCAGGTCCGTTGGAAAGCATAATTCCGTCTGGTCGTAATTGCAGAATTTCATCCGCCGTTGTATGGTATGGAACCACAACGACATCACAATTACGTTTATTTAATTCTCGTAAAATACCATGTTTCATGCCGAAATCAACAAGCACGATTCTTTTTCCTCTGCCTGGACTTGGATAAGAATTTTTTGTGGAGACTCTTCTCACTTGGTCGATCGGCAGCTTTGTCTGTCTTAGTTGACTAATTACTTCACTTGGATCACTTTCAATCGAGCAGATGGCTCCTTTTAATGTTCCATATTGACGAATAATTCTTGTTAATTTACGTGTATCAATACCTGCGATTCCAGGGATATTTTTCATTTTAAAATACTCATCCATCGTAAATTCACTTCTCCAATTGGAAGGGAATTCTGCAGCTTCCTTGACAATAAAGCCTTTCACCGCAGGGTTAATGGTTTCAAAATCGTCTCGGTTGATTCCATAGTTTCCAATCAGTGGGTACGTCAGCATAACAATTTGCCCACAATAGGATGGGTCTGAAAGTATTTCTTGATAGCCTGTCATTCCTGTATTAAAGACGACTTCTCCGATTGTATCCATATGACTTCCAAAACCATCGCCGATAAAAATCGTTCCATCTTCTAAAATTAGCTGTGCTTT
Organism: Neobacillus canaveralius; assembly: GCF_047237705.1. Lineage (NCBI taxonomy): Bacteria > Bacillati > Bacillota > Bacilli > Caryophanales > Bacillaceae > Neobacillus > Neobacillus canaveralius. The sequence goes on from NZ_JBDFLL010000001.1 coordinate 4,567,736, forward strand.
CATACTGTTACACTTCCTTTTTCCCAAACTACTTGCCCATTAAAAATCGTCATTTCTGGCCAGCCCTTACAATTCCAGCCAGTAAATGGAGTGTTTTTCCCTTTAGAGAGAAATTCTTGTGGATCAATCTCTTTTTCTTCATCAAGATTCAATAATACGATGTCTGCAGGAGCTCCTGCTTCAATCGTTCCGAACGGAAGAGAGAATGTTTCAGCAGGTTTTCTTGTCATAAAACCAATTAACTGTTCAAGACTCATAATGTTCTTTAACACTAAATGTGTATAAAGAAGTGGAAACGCAGTTTCTAACCCGACAATTCCAAAAGGAGCAAGCTCAATTCCCTCATTTTTTTCTTCGCTTGTATGTGGTGCATGATCGGTTGCAATAAAATCGATCGTTCCGTCTAATAATCCTTCAAGCAGCGCTTCTCGGTCAGCTTGATCGCGAAGAGGCGGGTTCATTTTAAAATTAGGGTCAAGATTATCTGGGATATCATCTTGTGTTAATAATAAATGGTGCGGCGTGACTTCCGCAGTCACTTTAATCCCTGCTCTTTTAGCATCCCTTATCACACGTACGGATTCTTTTGTGCTGACATGGCAAACGTGATAATGGCAATCTGCCGCTTCTGCTAGCAGTACATCCCTCGCAATCTGGACAGACTCACAAACAGATGGAATTCCGTTTAACCCATTCTTTCTAGAAAAAGAACCCTCATGGACACAGCCTTTATTTATCAATGTGTCTTCTTCACAATGGGCAACAATAGCCATGTTAGCTGCGGCAGCCTTTTGCATTGCCTTTAACATCATATCTGCTGATTGTACGCCAACACCATCATCGGTAAATGCAAAAGCTCCAGCATTTTTTAACCCCTCAAAATCTGTTAAATCCCTGCCAAGCTGTCTGACCGTAATTGAAGCATAAGGTAAAACACGGACACTTGCCGTTTCTTGAATTCTGTTTTGCATCCATTCCATTTGTTCCACTGAATCAGGAACAGGTCTGGTATTCGGCATTGCCGCAAGTGTTGTATAACCACCTCTAGCTGCTGCACGTGTACCAGTTGCAATTGTTTCTTTCTTCTCGCCTCCTGGCTCACGGAGATGGACGTGTAAATCGATAAATCCTGGAGAAACCAGCTTTCCGTCCGCATTAATTTTTCGATCTGCCGCTGTATCTATCTTTTTATCAATCTTTACAATTTTTCCATCTTCTATTAAAATATCGGCCAGTTCCTTTTCACCGTTAAATGCTATGTAACTGGCGTTCTGAATAAGTAGTTTCATTTCCATACACTCCTTTTAAACTTTCTAGTGACCTCTTTAAAACAGCCATTCTGACAAATACACCATTTTCCATTTGCTTGAAGATTCTTGACCGTTTGCATTCTACTAAGCTATCAGATATCTCAACATTTCGATTTACTGGTGCTGGATGCATAATGATACTGTGAGGCTTCATCATCTTCTCTCTTTCTAGTGTAAGCCCAAACTGTTTATGGTAATCCGCCGCTGTGTAGCTTCCCTTCTTTTGATGGCGCTCATGTTGAACGCGCAGGAGCATAACTACATCAGCCTCTACTATTGCTTCATCAATAGGTCTATATCTCGCAGCACTTAGACTATGATGGTCAAACCATTCGATAGGTCCTGAGAAAATAACCTCCGCTCCTAATCTGGTCAAGGTATCGGCATTTGAACGTGCTACTCGGCTGTGTCTAATGTCACCGATGATGGCTATTTTCAAGCCGGTAAAAGTGCCGTATTCCTGATAGATGGTTAAGAGGTCTAAGAGAGATTGGGTAGGATGATGACCACAGCCATCGCCTCCATTAATGATTGGGATATTTACTTTTTCAACGAGTTCATCAAAGTAACGGTCTTGCCCATGGCGAATAACAACCGTATTAACGCCAATTGATTCAAGTGTTTTTACGGTATCGTACAGGGTTTCTCCCTTTTGAACACTTGAAGTTTGGACTTCAAATGGAATGACCTTTAGCCCTAACCGTCTCTGGGCCACTTCAAAACTCGATTTTGTCCTTGTACTAGCCTCAAAAAATAAGTTAGCAGAAAACATTTGTGTTTCTGGGCTCCACTTCATTCCATCAGCAAATTGCTGTGCCTCTGTTAAAACTTGATATATCTCTTCAACTTTAAGCTCATTCGTGGTTAGCAAGTGATTTAACATGCTATTCCCCCATCCCTAGAATTTAGTAAAAAAAGACCCTGACCGTAAATAGATCAGGGTGCAATAAATCTTACAAAGTTCATGAATGTGCTGACACATTACAATCACTCAGTATTACACCCTTATAGACTCTCTGGACTACTTTTAAAAGGTTGATTATTCTTATGCAGTTTTTGGTTTATCTTTTTCTACTGTTTGTTCAAACATATCTTCACTTACTGGTTCTTTACCAGGAAGGATTAAGTGTAAAAGGACACCTGCAATTGCCGCTAATGCCATTCCTTGTATTTGGAAGGATTCTGATACTTTTATAAATGCTCCACCAATTCCAATGACAAGAATGACCGATGATATCACCAAGTTACGATTGTTACCAAAATCGACATTACTGTCAACGAGCATCCTTAAGCCTGAGGAAGCAATGATTCCAAATAGCAGGATGGAAACTCCACCCATAACAGGTGTTGGGATGGTACTGATCAATGCAGTTATTTTACCGATAAATCCAAATATAGTAGCGAGAACTGCCGCACCTGCAATGACATAGACACTATATACTCGAGTTATTGCAAGTACACCAATATTTTCACCATAAGTTGTTTTTGGTGGTCCGCCAATCAATGCCGAAATGATGGTTGCTGTTCCATCTCCTAAAATTGAGCGGTGTAAACCTGGTTCTTTAATGTAATCACGACCAACTACTTTACTAAGTACAAGCTGGTGACCAATATGTTCAGAAAGTGTTACAATCGCGACTGGTACCATTAGAAGGGCTAAATCCCAGGTTACTTTCACTTCGTAGGTTACGAACGGGATAATAAATTCTGGCATTTCAAACCAACTTGCTTCCAATACAGGTTTAAAATCAACAATTCCGATTGCAAAAGAGTAAAGGTATCCAACAACTATACCTGCAAGGATTGGGATAATGCTCAATATCCCGCGCATGTAAATGGTACAGATAATGGTTACTGCCAGCGTTACTAAAGCAGCGGAGAAATGAATCAAGCTATATTCTCCTGCTGGGTTATTCATTGCCATATTAACAGCAGTACCAGCGAGCGCTAAACCAATAACGATAATAACTGGGCCTACTACAATCGGAGGCAGCAGATTCATAATCCAGCGATGTCCTGCTTTACTAATGACTAAAGCGACAATACCGTATACAAGACCTGCCATGAAGGAACCGATCATGGCACCACCTGGTCCGGCTGTTGCTTTTGCAGCAATGACAGGAGCAATAAAAGCAAAGGAGGAACCAAGATATGCTGGCACCTGCCATTTTGTAATCATTAAGAAAGCGAGTGTTCCTAAACCACTTGATATTAATGCAATGGCTGGACTTAATCCAACAAGATATGGAACAAGAATTGTTGCTCCAAACATTGCGAATAAATGTTGTAAGCTTAAAGTAAGCCATTGCGCAGGATTTGGTCTCTGATTTACGTCTAGGATGGGTTTGTTGTTCATTTTCTTCTCCTCCACAATCTTTCTATTATTATGTCTGTGTTTTCTAATAAAAAACCCTCTTTGTCCACGAGTGTACAAAGAGGGTATGGAAATGCCAGCTTTAATGATGGCATACTCCCCTTTGTCAGCCTCACAGGACTGCAATTAAAGGGTTACTATTTAGTTTTCAAAGATACTTACTTGGTCAACCTTATCGACATCCTCTAATTCAACGACTACCTTTTCACTGCTCGAAGTTGGGATGTTTTTTCCAACATAATCTGCTCGAATCGGCAGCTCGCGGTGACCGCGGTCAACCAACACAGCCAGTTGTATCGACGAGGGACGACCAAGATCCATGACGGCATCGAGTCCTGCTCTTACGGTTCTGCCTGTATATAAAACATCGTCAACGAGAATTACTTTTTTATCTGTCAATTCCACTGGAATATCTGACCCCTTCACGAGAGGTTCCTGATCATCTGTTTTTTTGGTTAAATCATCCCGGTAAAGGGTAATGTCCAATTCACCAACAGGTATCGGTTTTCCTTCAATTTCTTCGATTTTTGCAGCAAGTCTTTCTGCAATGAATATTCCCCTAGTTCGGATACCTACAAGCACACAATTTTCAATCCCTTTATTCTTTTCAATGATTTGGTGGGCAATTCTTGTTAATGCTCTTCCAATTGCTTGTGCGTCTAATACTACTGCTTTTTGATTCACTCATCTCACCCGCCTGGTATAATAAAAAAACCTCTCACGCTTTCGAGGTGAGAGGTACAAGAGTTTTAGGTAAGGGCATAGGTATCCCAACCAAAATATCCGTTCCTTCTCAGCCTCACTGGACTGATTTAAAGGCATATTCAACTGTTGTTATCGTACTTTAATTCGACAAATATGTCAACGATTATTTCGCAATTGCTCTACTAACTCTTCAAATTCTTTAGGCAGCGCCGCTTCGAATTCTAGGTATTCGTTGGTTCTAGGGTGGTTAAATCCAAGGATTCCTGCATGTAATGCTTGTCCATTAATATCCAATGTTTTCTTTGGACCATACTTTGGGTCACCTGCGAGCGGATAGCCAATGTATTTCATATGAACACGAATTTGGTGAGTCCTGCCTGTCTCCAGCTGGCACTCCACAAACGTAAAATCCTTAAACCGCTCAATCACATGGAAATGAGTAACAGCATGCTTCCCATTATCGACCACGGTCATACTTTGGCGATCTTTTGTATCTCTTCCAAGCGGCGCATCGATCGTTCCAAAATCGTGCGGAATAACTCCATGAACGATGGCTCTATACTTCCGAGTAACGGTTTTTTCTACTAATTGGTTTACAAGCTTTTCATGGGCCATGTCATTTTTAGCCACCATTAATAGACCAGAAGTGTCTTTATCAATACGATGAACGATACCGGGTCTTAAAACACCATTTATTCCTGATAAATCCTTACAATGAGCCATTAATCCATTAACAAGTGTTCCTGTTAAATGTCCAGGTGCTGGATGAACCACCATCCCGCTTGGTTTATTAACCACTAAAACATCTTTATCTTCAAAATAAATATCTAAATCCATTTCTTCCGGAATTACATCAAGTAATTCTGGATCTGGGATCGTAATCTCGATTTCATCATTCATACTGCATTTGTAATTCGTTTTAATTGTTTGTCCATTTACCAGGACGTTTCCTTCTTTAATCCATTGCTGAACCTGAGTTCTTGACCATTCTTCATCTAAAGTTGAAATAACTTTATCAATCCGGTCTCCCTTTTGTTGTTCAAGAATGGTGTGTACCATTTTCTCCATATGATTTCTCCTTTGTTTCACGCTCATCACGCAGCATTTGAATCATTAATAATACCACGCCAATGACTAAAGCCGAATCCGCAATATTAAAAACTGGGAAGTTATAATTGAAAATATACGTATGAATAAAATCAACAACTTCTTTACGAAGTAAGCGGTCGATAAAATTACCGATTGCGCCTCCCAGCATAAATGCCAGGGAAACACCTAACAGCCACTTACCTTTTGCTTCTTTTTGAATGTAATAAATGATCGCAATTATTACTATAGCGGTAATCACATAGAAGAACCACATTTGTCCTTGTAATATCCCCCATGCTGCCCCCCGATTTCGGTGAGAAGTAATATACAAAAAGTCTCCAATAATTGGTATACTTTCACCAAGATACATTTTTGTGACAATCAGCCATTTTGTCACTTGGTCCAATAGTATAATAAAAATTGCGATTAAATAATAAACCACTAAGGAATACCCCCATCTCACACGTTGACTTTACTCCTTAGCATTTTAGCATAATCTTCATCTAAACGACAATGTAACGCTAGAAAATCGTGGAATTAATTGGTTTCCGATAAAAATACTCTAAAATCTCTGAATCCCTAGAGGTTTTAATCGTCGGCATTATTTTCAAAAGATATTCGGGTATCGGTTCCCCTGAAGTTTCACAATGTCCAAAATTACCTTCTTCTAACTTTTGCATCGCAATTGTAATATCCTCTAATTCATCCTCTAACACCGTGACAATCCATTCATTTTTCTGCTTATTTCTCAATGATCTAACTATTTCTAATTGTGTTTTACGGAGTTCCCAAAACAGCTCTTCCTGCATTGCATTCATAGTTGTAACCTCCGTTAAGTCATTTCTTATATTATCTCCGTAGAAATTGGTCTGACCCGGGAAAACATTTGACATCCACAACAACAATTAACGGAAAAGGTTAAATAATGAAAAAAACCCATGAAATAATCATGGGGATTTTCTTTTAGGCTAAATGTGTATAGTTTCCTTTAACGACTTCTGCACAACGAGGACAAAGTGTAGGGTGCTCTGTATCCTTACCAACTTCAGGTGTAACAACCCAGCATCGTTCACAGGTTTCACCTTCCGCTTTGGTGACAACAATTGCAGCTGTGTCCAATTTAATTGCATTTTCAGGTGCTTGATCATAGCTTCCTGCAACTTCAAAACCAGAGATGATAAATAATTGCTGCACATTCTCTTGGATAGAGTCTAGTAAGGATTTCGTATTTTCATTCACATATAAAGAAACCTTTGCAGTTAATGATTTACCAATAACCTTTTGATTTCTAGCTTCTTCGAGTGCTTTTAAGACATCATCACGCAGCTTCATGAAAGAAGTCCACTTTTCTTCTAATGCCTTTGCATTATCTAGTTCCTTGTATTCTGGCATATCTGTTAACTGAACACTTTCCTCTGTAACTGCAGGAATGAATTTCCAAACTTCATCTGCTGTATGAGGAAGAATCGGTGTAACAAGCTTTGTTAATGCAACTAAAGAATCATAAAGAACCGTTTGAATCGCACGTCGCTCAGGGTTGTTAACTGACTCAATATAAAGAACATCTTTAGCAAAATCAAGATAGAATGCACTTAAATCAAGGGTACAGAAATTATTAACTGCATGATAAATTCCCGCGAACTCGTAATTCTCATAAGCATTTAAAGAATATTTGATCAGCTTATTTAATTTTACGAGCATAAATTGATCAACTTCACGAAGGTTTTCATATGAAACACGATCACTTGCAGGATTAAAGTCGGACAAGTTACCAAGCAAGAAACGGAAGGTGTTACGGATTTTCCGATAAACCTCTGCAACCTGCTTTAAAATAGCATCGGATACACGAACATCTGCTTGATAATCAACAGAAGCCACCCAAAGTCTTAGAATATCTGCTCCTAATTGTTTCATTACCTTCTCCGGAACAACAACATTTCCTAATGATTTACTCATTTTTCTACCTTCACCATCCAGGGCAAATCCATGGCTAAGTACACCTTTATAAGGAGCTTTCCCTGTTACTGCAACAGCAGTTGAAAGTGAAGAGTTAAACCAACCGCGATATTGATCTGATCCTTCAAGATATAAATCCGCCGGACGTACTAAGTCTTCTCTTTCTAAGAGAACAGCTTGGTGAGATGAACCTGAATCGAACCATACATCCATGATATCTGTTTCTTTTGTGAACAATCCATTAGGGCTTCCTGGATGTGTAAAGCCTTCCGGCAGAAGGTCTTTTGCTTCTCGCTCAAACCAAATATTTGAACCCAATTCACGGAACAAGCCTGAAACATGTTCAATTGTTTCATCCGTAATGATTTCTTCTCCATTTTCAGCATAAAACACTGGGATTGGAACTCCCCACACACGTTGGCGTGAAATACACCAGTCGCCGCGGTCACGGACCATATTAAATAATCGTGTTTCACCCCATGCTGGTACCCACTTTGTTTCTTTAACTGCTTCAAGCAAGTCATCGCGGAAGTCTTTTATCGATGCGAACCATTGTGCTGTAGCTCTAAAGATTACAGGCTTTTTAGTTCTCCAATCATGGGGATAGGAGTGTGTGATAAACGAAAGCTTCAGAAGAGCCCCTGCTTCTTCTAAAGCTTGAGCAATTGGCTTATTCGCACTATCGTAAAATAATCCTTCGAAACCTGGTGCTTCACTCGTCATTACACCTTTATCATCTACTGGGCAAAGTACTTCAAGTCCATACTTTTGACCAACATGGAAGTCATCCTCCCCGTGTCCTGGAGCTGTGTGAACGCATCCTGTTCCAGCATCTGTTGTGACATGTTCACCTAACATTACTAAGGAGTCACGATCATATAATGGATGTGCTGAAAGGATATTCTCTAGTTCATTTCCTTGTACCTTTTGAACAACAGTCACATCTTCCCAGCCTATTTCTTTTGTTACTGCTTCTAGAAGTGCTTCCGCCACTAAGTATTTGTTTCCATTCGTTTCAACAACTACATAGGTTAGGTCTGGATGAACTGAAATACCTAAATTTGCAGGAATCGTCCAAGGTGTAGTCGTCCAGATGACAATTTGGACGTCCGAATTAAGAACACCTTTTCCATCTTTTACTTTAAAGCCTACATAGATTGAAGGTGACTTTTTATCTTGATATTCAATTTCAGCTTCAGCAAGAGCTGATTCACTTGAAGGGGACCAATATACAGGCTTAAGACCTTTATAAATATAGCCCTTTTTTGCCATCTCTCCAAAGACTTTAATCTGCTGAGCTTCGTATTCCGGCTTTAGTGTGATATAAGGGTTTTCCCAATCACCACGTACACCGATTCGTTTAAATTGTTCACGCTGATTGCTTACTTGTTCAAGGGCATATTTTGTACATAGCTGACGGAATTCTGCTACCGTCATCTCTTTCCGTTTTACTCCCTTATTTGTTAGTGCCTGCTCGATTGGCAAACCATGTGTATCCCAGCCTGGAACATATGGTGCATTAAAGCCATTCATTGATTTAAAGCGAACAATCATGTCTTTTAATACTTTGTTTAAGGCATGACCCATATGAATATCGCCATTAGCATATGGAGGTCCATCATGGAGTACAAACATTGGACGTCCTGCAGTACGCTCCTGAACCTTTTTGTAAATATTCATTTCTTCCCATTTTGCCTGAATTTCAGGTTCTCTTTGTGGGAGATTGCCACGCATAGGAAATTCAGTTTTTGGCATTAATAACGTATCTTTATATTCCATTTTCTTATTCCTCCTGTACATACTCATCATAAACAGAATTGCCAATAGACAAATAAAAAAACCCTCTCATCCCATAAAAGGGACGAGAAGGTTTTATTCCCGCGGTACCACCCTGATAAATAGTACAAAAGTGTACTATCCTCTTTAAGATTCGTAACGTGAATAACCCGCCATAACTTATTCCTCTAATTATAAGAGTTTCAGTTTGGGACTCAAGGGTGATCTTCCAATTTCTCACTTTTCCCAGGCTTCCACCCTCCCTGGTTCGCTATCAAAAGTTTTTAAGAAATTGTACTGTCCCTCTCATTGTCATTACCATTCTTTATTTACCTGTTAAAAAATTATATGCGAAATAATACCAGTTCGTCAAGCTAAGGAATCTTCTTCTTCGTGGATTTTTAATTCTGTTGCATCTACTTCATATTCTAATAAATGATCCCAATCGTCTGTATTAAGCATATCTAACTGAGCTTCAATCAACATTTTAAATCGTGTACGGAATACTTTTGATTGCTTCTTCAAATCCTCGATCTCAAGAGCAATTTTTCTAGCTTTTGAAAGCGACTCGTTGACAATACGGTCAGCATTCTTTTCTGCTTCCTTGATAATGAGTTTGGCTTCCTTTTGAGCATTACGTTTTACGTCTTCTCCTGCTTCTTGTGCAATAATAATTGACTTGTTTAAAGTTTCTTCAATATTAACAAAATGACCCAGACGGTCCTTCATTTCATTTAAACGTTCTTCTATTTCTTTCTTTTCACGTAGGACTAATTCATAATCCTTAATGACTTGGTCCAAAAATTCATTTACCTCGTCCTCATCGTAACCACGAAACCCTTTATTAAATTCTTTATTGTGAATATCTAACGGCGTTAACGGCATGATGCCACCTCCAAGAATCTATCTTATGTATGTATCTAGTGTATAAAGCAATTATTCGACAATGTTTTCGAAAATCCTGCAAAAAAATAAAATTATTTTTGCTTTCCGACAACTATTCGCCATTTATCTTTTTTTGTTCTTCCTTCAATGGACAAAATTTTTACTCTGCCGTGTCCTCTGACTGACAATAGATCACCTTCTGCACATTCAAAAGAGACATTTTCTTTAGATGTCCAGTTTACTTTTACTAACCCTTGTTGGATAAAGAGCTGTGATTTTTGTCTAGAGATATTATGAATACCAGAAATAATGGTATCGAGCCTTAAGGAGGAAACAGTTGTGACCTGCTCCGCCCATAAATCGTCAGTCGTTATGGCCTCATCCAGGGACAGCTCTTTTAATCGAATAGAAGCTTTGCCAATCGATTCTAAATTATTTTTAATATAATCACTGATTTCTGCAGAAGCGAAAAACTGCACTCGTCCATCTTTCATTAATATGTCGCCAAATTTCCCACGTTTTAATCCAAGGGACATGAGTGAACCTAGAACTTGGGGGTGTTCGATCGTAACAAATTTAATAGGATAGTCGATTTCAAAGAGATTAATTTGAAATTCATCTTCAGCCGGTATCAGGTAATCCGGCATGACTAACGCTCTTTTTCTTTCACTCGCTGCAATCCCGCCAAAAAGCTGGTACTTTATATTTCCATTCTCACCTATTAAGACCTTTAAAATATGCTGCTCTCTTGGATCAAGAAAATCGGTCAGCTTTGCTGTATAGCTGGAATCAACATAATCTTTCCAATGTAATACTTGATCAATAAATTCCCGTTCCTCCGAGCGAAAATGCTGATAAATATTCATGTTTAACTCCTTGAGACTAGATAGGTTAAATTAAGAAATTAAGTTTTGTAAAACTATTAAGCCATTCGGGGCAAAAGATAGAACAAGGAAAGCTGCTAAAGGAGAAAGATCCATCATGCCAAGAGGTGGAATGATTTTTCTAAAAGGTTCTAGAAATGGCTCACATAATTTACCAAGAATAGCTCCAATCTGAGAGTCCCTCATATTTGGGAACCAAGATAAAAGGATATAGATGATCAGCATCCATTTATATATTCCAAGTAATTGGATCAAAACGTTAAAAATAATATCCATTTCTTTTTACCACCTTGTATCTTGATATTCTTGTTCCTTCACTAATTCAGAAATATTTCCAGAAATCTCCACATTGTCAGGAGTACATAAAAAGATACTGGAACCTATTTTTTGAATATCTCCACCTAATGCATAGACAGCTCCACTCAAAAAGTCGACGATTTGTCTTCCTTCCTCATGGTCAATACGCTGAAGATTTACAACAACTGCACGGCGGTTTTTTAAATGGTCGGTGATATCCTGGGCTTCTGCATATACTCTGGGTTCTACTAGAATTACTTTAGAAGCCTTTTGGACACTTTGCAAACTAACAACATTTTGAGGTTTTATAGACTGTTTTTGTGGCTTTATGGGTTCAACCTTTTCATCTTCAACCTGATTATTATCATCATAGTCATCATCTAAAAAGAAAAATGTTTTTAATTTCGATTTAATCGTCATTTTATTCCTCCTCACCAGCCACACCGACAAGTGCAGTTCCGATTCTTATCATCGTTGCTCCCTCTTCAATCGCGATTTCAAAATCATTTGACATCCCCATAGAAAGCTCTGTACAAGGGGCATAATCAAAATTATAATCTCTGATTTGATCACGAAGCTCTTTTAGCTTTCGAAAACAGGTTCGAAGCTGTTCTTCATCGTCCGTCAGCGGGGCCATTGTCATTAAACCTTCAATGCTAATATTCTCATATGCCCGAAGGTCTTTTATAAAATCGACTACATCCTCAGGAGATAAGCCATGCTTTGATTCTTCCTGTGAAACATTGACTTGGAGTAGGCATTTGATTTTTTTCACTGCACGTTTATTAATTTCCTCTGCTAATGAAATTCGATCTAAAGAGTGAATATATTCTACCTTGTCGATTATATTTTTAACTTTGCGAGTCTGCAGGGATCCGATAAAATGCCAGATGGGCTTGTCCCCTAAAACCTCCCACTTTTTTAAAAGCCCCTCATCACGGTTTTCACCTAGATTTATTATACCAGCTTCCAAGGCTTCATTCGCTCTATCAATACTGACATATTTGGTAACAGCAATCAGTTTCACCTCATCAGGAGTCCGATTTACCTTATAGCACGCTTTGCTTATTTGCTGACTGATATGTATGAGATTTTCTGCAACCTTCATTCGGAGGTCTCCTTCCATCCAATATAACTTAACATCCTTCCAGTTTTACCCTGGTCACGGCGATGAGAAAAAAATTTCGATTGGTCACAACTTGAACATAGTTTAGTCATTTGAATATTTTTTTCTGGGACACCGGCCTTAAGAAGAACGATTTTATTTAGTTCTCGCAAGTCTAATGTAAATTGACCTTCTTTTATTGTATTATATGGTTTTTTTTCGACATCTTCTAGAGTATTTTCTACAAAGTTAATTACATAATCATTAACAATATAACATTTTTCACATATAGATGGACCAATTACAGCAAAAATTTCATTAGGAGCTATTCCTTCTTCTCCCCATTTCTCTATCATTTTCCGCGCAATCTCATTTACTGTTCCCTTCCAGCCCGCATGTGCTGCACCAATCATCCGGTGGTTAGGAGAAATAAAAAAAAGAGGGACACAATCCGCATAACAAAGAGTTAATAAAATCCCCTCTTCATTCGTATAAAATCCATCGGTCCCTTTAAATGCACTGTCATAAGAATCTGAACCTTTACCACGGTCAGTCTTGGTAATTTTTCTAATTACGGTATCATGGGTCTGCTCAGCACCTACCCATGATTTCAACGGAAATTGAATAAGGTTAGCCAACTGATTCCGGTTAGAACAAACAGTATCCGTTTGATCCCCGACATGAAAACCCATATTGAAATTCTCATAAACTCCCGTACTGCTGCCGCCTTTTTTTGTTGTTATTCCAGCTTCTAGCCCAGGGTATTGTTCCATCCAATTTTTAATTGAAAAATATGATTGATGATTATATGCAAAAGGTTCCATACTCAACCTCATTTGTTTTTATCCTAGTTTACCATGAATACTTAAAATGGTCACCGTAGACCATGCACAGATCTATACTTCCATTTCTTCTGCTGGTCTCTCTTCAATCGCTTTGAATCGTACCAGTATTACATCTTGACCTATTTTAATAATGTTTTTCCACGGAATAACGATATCTTCTTCCCTGCCAAAAAAACCTAAAACTTTGCCATTTCCGGTAACGATAACTGCTTCAATTTTCCCTGTGCTAAGATTAATTTCGATATCACCAATATTCCCCAACTTTTTGCCATCAGCCACATTCACTACATCTTTAATCTGAAATTCTGATATTTTTACCATATCTCTCACTCCCGCCATTTTATCCTAATGAAAATATATGATTTGTTTCTTCAATATATCTGTAAATAACAGAAAAAAAAGCCGCCCGTATTGGACAGCTTAACTTTGAATATTTTTATTCATTTGTTTAATGGCTGCTTTTTCTAAACGTGAAACCTGCGCTTGTGAAATCCCAATTTCATCTGCTACTTCCATTTGTGTTTTACCCTGGAAGAATCGTTTTCTTAAAATTAACTTTTCCCGCTCATTTAAGCGGCGCATACCTTCTTTTAAGGCAATTTCTTCAATCCAATGAATATCTTTACTTCGTTCGTCGCTTAATTGGTCGACCACATAGATAGGGTCCCCGCCATCGTTATAAATTGGCTCAAACAATGATACAGGGTCTTGGATAGCATCTAGCGCAAATACTATTTCTTCATGTGGTACTTCTAATACTTTTGCAATCTCCTCAGCAGTTGGTTCCCGTGAAGTTTCACTCATTAATCGTTCCCTTACTTGTAATGCCTTATAAGCGATATCTCTTAAGGACCTTGAAACGCGAATAGGATTGTTATCGCGCAGGTACCTGCGTATTTCGCCAATAATCATTGGTACGGCATAAGTGGAAAACTTTACGTTTTGACTTAAATCAAAGTTATCAATCGATTTCATAAGCCCAATACAGCCAACCTGAAACAGATCATCAACAAACTCGCCTCGGTTGTTAAAGCGCTGAATGACACTTAAAACGAGTCGTAAATTTCCGTTGACGAGTTTTTCTCGTGCTGTAATATCGCCCTCTTGCATTTGCTTGAAGAGTAATCTCATTTCTTCATTTTTTAATACAGGAAGTTTTGATGTATCTACGCCACAAATTTCAACTTTATTTCGAGTCAATCCCTTTTCCCTCCTCATAGGAGTTGCTGTACAAAAAACAGTATCTCCTTGAGCAGGAAAAATATGCACATGTACATTTGATGGATTGACAGAGGAATGTCGAAAAATGCGGTAGAAACTATATTTTTACTGGTCTTTCAGTTAGAAAAATTTTCTTTTTTTTAGACCATTTTATTAAATTCTTTACGTAATCTTTTAATGATTCTTTTTTCTAGTCTCGAGATATATGATTGAGAAATCCCCAGCATATCGGCTACATCCTTCTGTGTTTTTTCTTCTCCATTGGTTAGTCCGAAGCGCAGCTCCATAATTTGCTTTTCCCTATCCGACAATTGGTGTAACGCTTTTGTTAATAATTTCCTATCTACATTAGCTTCTAAATCCTTTGTAATAATATCATCATCTGTGCCTAAAACATCGGATAATAATAATTCATTACCATCCCAATCGATATTTAATGGTTCATCAAAGGAAACTTCAGATCTGATTTTATTGTTTCTGCGCAAGTACATAAGAATTTCATTTTCAATACATCTGGAAGCATATGTAGCCAGTTTAATTTTCTTCTCAGGATTAAAAGTATTCACAGCTTTAATTAATCCAATGGTTCCAATACTTATTAAATCCTCAATATTAATTCCGGTATTTTCAAATTTCCTAGCGATATAGACAACAAGCCTCAGATTCCGTTCAATTAAAATCGATCTGGCTGCCTTATCACCACCTGGAAGCTTATTTAAAAGCAGCTCTTCTTCATCCTTGCTTAAAGGAGGCGGTAAAGCTTCGCTGCCGCCAATATAATAAACTTCATCACTTTTAATTCCTAATTTGATTAGTATCTTATACCAGTAATAGGATAAGCGAAGTCTCCATTTTTTCACGCAAGTTCCTCCTTCTAAATTCTGTTTTTTACGAGTATAGTATTATTAGCTTACTTTCACCGAATCATCATGCATCTTAGGTCCGGTGAGCATTTTGGGATGAACAATGCATTGAAAGGCATCATCGGCAGATAATTGCTGCATAGTAAACGAAACAAGACCTTTTTCGCATAAGTAACTCTCTCCTTTTTTATCAATAATAATTGAGTCAGGCTTTACAGCAACGATGAGCTGGTGCTCTTGTCCTACCACCCGGCATGGGACAATCCTTAGTCTATTTTGCCAATCAAGCGGAAACTCTTGGTCTCCTAGAATTAGAGATTCTGGATCTGCGGCCATTTTTATTATTGGTTCGGCCATGCCTTCTAGCATATTCTTAATAGAAACAAACATAACAGGAAGTTTTGATAATGGATCATAAAGCTGATTCCCGCTGTCGACTAGACCCTTAAAAGTAAAAGATTCGGTATTTATTTTTAAGGTGACATTTACGATTTGATCAAATTGAATTTTGGTCATTTCCATGCTCTCTATATTCCGTTTGGAAAAGTGCCAAGCAACTGGAAAACCTAGCAAAACAAATAGCCAACTAATTGGATCACCAAACCCAGTAACACTTGCAATCATAACTTTTGTTGACATCTCAGAATCAAATTGGACAAAATAGTGGGCTCCAATTAATGCTCCTCCAATGAGAAATGTAGTTACATAAAGTGTCATTAATGCCTTAATAAAAAAGGATAATCGTTTATATCCAAACACTATTAGAACCATGACCACCGAAAATAAAAGCTTTGAAATTGGGTGGTTAGAATAGGTATGTAATGGTGTAAACGACAATAATATGATTAGTGAACCAATAAAACCGCCTGCAATTATCCTCCATATTCGAATTTGTCTTTTTAAAAAAATGGCCGATAGATACAGGAGTAGGCTATCAAAGAACAGATTAAGGGCCCAAATAACATCTAAATATACCGACAACAAGCCTTCCCCCTTTTAATGTCAAAAGCATTTATTTGCTTTATGGATTATACATAAGGGTGTATTATCAATCTTTTCTATTAATCTGTTTAGGAAAAAGTATAACCTACTTTATGGGCTAAAGTGTGTCACTTTCTGTAATCAAAAAAACAGAAATTTTCACTATAAACAACGTATTTTGTCTAATTTCATTTTTGCATAAGGCTTCGTAAATGGGCCTGTTGATTTGTGCTCCACTAAGGAAAGCTTCTTTGAGTATTCACCGCAGGGACAGGCGGTGTTTGCCTGTCACGAGGCGCTTCGCTTTCCGCAGGCGGTTCGGGGAGCCTCCTGCAGGAGTCTCGCGCCTTCCGCACAAATCAACAGGGTTACAAAATCAATATTTCCCATTAACAAAGCCCACAAAAAAACATGGCCCTATTGGACCATGCCTTTTTTGTTATTATCTTCTACGGTTTCTATTGCGTAGGAAGGTTGGTATATCTAGTGTTTCCTCTTGAGGAGCATTGTTTTGACGTACTGGTTCTTGTGGTGCTTCTTCACGCTTTTGTTCTCGCTTTACAGCACTTAGTTGGGGCTTTGCTTGTCCAAATGCTGGACGAGTCGCCTTAGGCTGAATGACTTCTTCATTAAAGCCAGTAGCAATAACGGTAACAATAATTTCATCCTTGTGGTTCTCATTGATTACAGAACCAAAAATCATATTTACTTCTTGGTCTGAAGCTGTTGCCACAATATCAGCAGCTTCTTGAACTTCATATAAACTCAAGTTACTGCCGCCTGTAATATTCATCAGAACTCCTTGTGCACCATCAATAGACGTTTCTAACAATGGAGAACTTATCGCTTTTTTAGCAGCTTCAGTTGCACGATTTTCACCGGTTGCCATACCGATTCCCATCAAGGCGGAACCTTTGTTTGACATAATCGTTTTCACATCTGCAAAATCCAGGTTAATAAGACCAGGAACTGCGATTAAGTCTGAAATACCTTGGACCCCTTGTCGAAGTACATTGTCTGCTTCACGGAACGCTTCGAGCATAGGAGTGCTTTTATCTACGATTTCAAGAAGGCGGTCATTCGGGATTACAATCAAGGTATCCACTGCCTCTTTCATTGCACCAATACCACCTGCAGCTTGGTTAGAACGCTTTTTACCTTCAAATGTAAATGGACGAGTTACAACCCCAACAGTTAAGGCACCTAAATCACGAGCAATTTGTGCAATAACAGGGGCAGCTCCTGTACCTGTTCCGCCACCCATACCAGCAGTTACGAACACCATATCCGCACCGCGTAATGCATCTTCTAATTGTTCTTTACTTTCTTCGGCTGCTTTCTTACCTACTTCAGGATTAGCACCTGCACCAAGACCTCTTGTTAACTTTGAGCCAATTTGCATTTTTACTTCTGCTTTTGAAAGGTTTAGTGCTTGTGCATCGGTATTAACAGCGATAAATTCTACTCCTTGAACACCATGCTCGATCATTCGATTTACTGCGTTGTTACCTCCGCCGCCAACCCCAATAACTTTTATTGTAGCAAGAGAATCTAAATTTGTATCAAACTCTAACATGACAAATCCTCCTAATTCGTCGGTAATCCTTTTCGTATCTGTCTATTCGAAAAAGAGACCAAGGAATTTTTTTACTTTTGATGACATCTTATCTTCCGGATGTTTTTCTGGTTTTGCTTTTGGCTGTTGTTGTTGTTGTTGTTTTTGAACTTTCTTCTCGATTGGTTCAGTAACAGGTGCTGAAGCGACAAATGTTCCACCTGGTAATCTAGCATTCTTGTAAGCATATTTAATTAAACCAACCGCAGTTGTATACTGAGGCTCTCTTACTCCAATATAGTTGGGAACGGCTTTGCGAACTGGACTTTGGAAAATCGTTTGAGCTAGTTCTAATATGCCTTGCATATTTGCAGTACCACCTGTAAATACAAACCCTCCAGGTAAATCATTGATACCTAATCGTTTCAGTTCATGAGCAATCAATTCAAAAATTTCTTCCATTCGAGCTTCTATAATTTCAGAAACATATAATTGATTAAATTGTTGGTGCTGATCGCTTCCGATGATTGGAACACTAAAGAACTCATCTTCTGAGGCATCATCGTAAAAGGCATGTCCATATTTCACTTTAATTTTTTCAGCATCCTCGGTTGAAGTGTGTAATACCTTAGAAAGGTCATTTGTAATGAGATCTCCGCCTACGGGTATTACACTTGTGGCTGCCAAGAATCCTTCTTCAAAGTACGCAATGGTTGTTGAACCGCCGCCTAGGTCGATTAAAGCAACGCCCAGGTTTTTCTCATCCTTAGAAAGTGCATACTCTCCAGCTGCAAGCGGCTGCAGGATAATATCGGTAATTTCTAATCCGGAACGCTCGACACATCGCAATGTATTCGTAATGATTGCATTGGAACCTGTAATAAGAGTTCCTTCAACTTCTAAACGGACACCTATCATACCACATGGGTTATTAATTTCATCCTTACCATCAAGGATAAATTGTTTACGGATAACTCCAATAATTTCTCTGTCCTGAGAAATCGATACAACTTGTGCCTCGTCTATAACACGTCTCACATCTTCATCCGTGATTTCCCGATTTTGACTGGAAACTCCTACAATTCCACGACAAGGTTCAAGAGCAACCTGATTGCCAGAAATCCCAACAATCACTTGTCTTATTTCCATTCCTATCATTCTTTCAGCTTCTTCAATAGCACGTTTAATAGAATGAACGGTATCATTGATGTCAATGATAGATCCCTTACGCAGGCCTTCAGACTTTACGTTTCCTACACCAATTATATTTATCGAGTCGTTGACAATTTCACCAATGATTACTTTTACACTGGATGTACCGATGTCAAGACTTACATATATTTCATTGCTGTTCATTCTTTGGCACCTCCTTAGCATTCCTTCAGTCGAACAACAATTATTTTTCATAAGATATAATATAAAAGTACATACCTATATCTTATAAAATTATTCGTCACAACTAAATAATTCCCTTTAAAAAAATCAATTTTTTTCTACTTTTTCTTTGTTTGTTGACCATTTTGTCAATAATATTCGCCTAATTACTGCAATATTTTGAAATAAGCGGACACCAAAGGCAAAAACAGCTGCTAGATACAAGTCTACACCAAGATGAACGCCTAGAAAAGCTAAACTTGCAGCAAGTAAAATATTAAAAAAGAATCCAGAAACGAATACTTTTTCATCATAAATATTTTGCAAGTGCGCCCTTATACCGCCGAATAAAGTATCAAGAGCTGCCAAAATGGCAATAGACAAATAATTAGAATACTCTTCAGGAATCCTAATATCTGTTAATAGTCCAAGAAGGATTCCGACTATTAATCCTAATAACGGAAGCCACATTATGTATTTCCTCCTTCATTGGCCTTCATTGACTCTAAATATCGAATCTTGATAGGATTATCATATGCAGGAATAGTAATTCCTGGATTTGGCTCCGAAATAGTCAATTTTAGGTTTTCGATGAAGAATTCCTCCGTAGCCTTCGATACTTTCATTTGATTGTATAATTTTTCAGCGGTTTCAACATTATCAACACCTACTCTAATTTCAAGTGGTAAGCTTGACAATGCGTGACCATCAATTTTTGTTTCATTGTTAATATCCCTGATGACTGTTGTATTAATAATTCGCTGACCATCAACAGATATATATTTAGCGTCATACATATTCAATTCATTTAATAATCTTTTTAAAAGTTCAGGTGACACAGCCTTCGAAATCTCAATCCCAATTTGGATTTCCTCAATTATTGGTTCAATTTTTAATATTAGCCCGGGTGCTGTTACTTTAGTCATTCCTGCCTCATTCTTCAATTCTTGGATGGTATCTCGTAATGCCTGTTCCTTGCTCTGCTTTTGCTTTGATTCATAGGCAAGTAATTTTTCTTCAATCGAACGAATTTCAGTGAGTAACTCAGACTGCAATTCTTTCTCTTGGAGTATAGCCTCACGGAGTTGCCATATATCACGTGTATCACGTTCAACAGGTTTTTTTATTGTTTGAAATTGGATAGCAATCATAAAACCTATCACAGCAGATATAGCAATAAAACTAAAATTTTTTTTTAACTTGTCCACTTTTTTCACCTTACCTTTATATTTGATCTTCACGTGGACATATTTGAATTACTTTATGACTGTCCTAAAATTGGATTTAGGATGATTTCATTTTTTTCTTCTAAAGTAAATACAATATTATCGTTAACGAGTTGATCTTTCACACCACCGGTAAGGTTTAATGACGCAGTCAATACTTCAGGGTCACCAATTGCAGTAATTACAAATGGCGCTGGATGTTGAATGCCATCAACCGTAATAACAGGTCCATTACAAATAATATAGGAATGGCTGGTTAATCTCTGACCATTAATCGCAATGGCTGCTGCACCTGAGATGTAAAGCTCATTAATAACTTTAAATACATGGTGTTCATGTACTAAATAGTTATTAATATTTTCTTCGTGCGGATCGTACGCACCATCTGATAGCTGAACGCTTACCCCTTGTCCCTTAACCTTAACCTTACCCAGGAACATTCGGTATTTTTCTGCGTCTTCAGCAAGGGTTGAATAGGCTTCCTCTTCTTTTGAAAGGTCTTTTTCGTTCTCCAGAACTTTATCCTGCTTCTGGTTTAATTCCTTTTGTAACTTACGATTTAGTTCCTCTAATTCAATAAGTTGATTTCTAAGATTAAGCGTTTTTTCCCATTGTTCACTTGTTAAGTTTGTTTCATTTTTATTTAATTCTTTTTGGGTAAAATGATAGGAAAATGCTATCATAAACCCAAGAACAAGGCTTACCAGGGATAAAACAACGTGCTTACCCTTCACCTTTATCAGTTTCAATTTCCAGTTCCTCCGATTCGTCAGCTTCCAATTCATATGCTTTAAAATAGGAACCTACCTCTAAATCAATAATACCCTTAATGCTCGGATCTAATTGGCTTATGATCGAAGGATAATGTATCATTTTTTCTGAAAAGGTTCTTAGTGTCGCACTTACTTCAAAGCCATCATTCATAAATAAAGATATATGATACTGGTCTGTTTTTTTGGGAGTATAGTGTATTTCAGAGATTGCATTCAAAACCTCAACTGGAAGTTCATCAAGTGCAGTAACCATTTCTTTAAGGATTGCACCCTCTTTAAATTTATAAAGGATTGGTGCATTAACAGGTACTTCAGCCACTTCCCTATCTTTAAGGACTTTTCCGTTTTCCATTACAGGGAAATAGGCGTCATCTGTCTCTAAATAGGCAATTTTATTACGTTCTTCAATCTCGATCAAGACAGTATTTGGCCACTTTATAGCCACTTTTGCTTGTTTAATAACATTCATATCCTGGAGAGTTAACGCAATCGTATCTTTCTTTACACTCCAAATATTTGTATCTTTAGATATCTTAGTTATTTCAATAATTTCTTTTGTTGACAGCAATTCATTTCCTTTAATCGTAATCTTTTTTACATGACTCAATGGTGACTGTACATATGCGACAACGGCAATCATGGTAAAGAACAAACATAGAAGAATAATAAGTCTTCTGTTTGCTTTACGCCGTCTTTGCTCTTTAAGCTTTGGAATTCGATCCTCAAGAGCAACAATCTTACCTTTATCCATACACTTCCCTCCATTAAGAATAACGATTAGCATGTATAAAAAGAAAACCTATTAAATACTACCCGCTTTTTAAGAGCCTAAAAAAGCGAAAACAACGGCACGAAAAATCATGCCGTCATTCATTTTCTCAGTTTTTTTCCATATTTATAATAGGTAATTATATCACAAAATTTGTAATTGGTACGACTATTTCTTTCTACACACGCCCAATAATTTCTACCTCTGTTTCCAGTTTAATTCCATTTGAATTTAGGATTGTATCTTTTATATATTGAATTAAATCAAGAACATCCTTAGCTGTTGCATTACCGGCATTTACAATAAAGTTTCCGTGCATTTCTGATATTTTTGCACCGCCAATTTGGTAACCTTTTAATCCAGCATCTTCAATAAGTTTTCCAGCATAATTAGGCAGTGGATTTCGGAAAATACTTCCCGCACATGGGAAATTCCATGGCTGAGTTTCTTTGCGGTAATCTTTGTTTTTTTGCATCTGTGAAACAATCGCAGTTCTATCACCTTTTGTCAGTTGAAATTCTGCTTCTAAAACGATACCTGGACGCTTCTTTTGAAGGACGGACGTCCTGTAAGTGAACTCCATTTCATCGTTAGATAGCCATTCAATGGATCCGTCTTCAAACAATACGTGAGCCTTGGTTAAAATCTTACTAATATCAGAACCATGTGCTCCTGCATTCATATATACTGCTCCACCGACAGACCCTGGGATGCCACTGGCAAATTCAAGTCCTGATAATCCCTTTTTTGATATCAAGGTAGATAAGCTTACTAAAGAATGACCACCGCCTACTGTTATCGTAGAATCATTTATGGTTAGATGGTCTAAACCTGAACCTAATTTAATGACTACTCCCTCAATCCCTTTATCAGACACGAGCAAATTAGACCCTCTCCCAATTGCACGCCATGGGATTTGCCGCTCCTTTAGAAAAGTCATTACTTTTTGGATATTTTCCAAAGAAGATGGCTCAATAAAAATGTCAGCAGGACCTCCAATTTTCATGGTCGTATGTTGGGATAACAGTTCATTTCTTTTCACTTTCCCAATATTTAAATCTTGAATTTCTGTAAATAATCCGTCCATTCCTATCACCCTATCTTTCAAAACAAACGTATAGTTTTAGTTTATGCTAAAATCCCGTTTGGGCTACTTTTGTTTTTCTTGTATTAGCTGTTTCATAAGTTTATATAATCTCTCCGCAGAGTCAGGTACCCCTAATTTTTTTGCTTTTATTTGCATTGATTTTAAATACTCATTATCCAACAAAATTTTGTCTATTTGCTGGACTAGACTTTTGTTATTTAAGTCTTTTTCGAGAAGTAATTCTGCTGCACCATGATCACTCAGTGATCGAGCATTTTTTTCTTGATGATTATTTGTCACATATGGACTTGGGACAAGAATACTTGGAATTCCTAATGAAGTGATCTCAGCAAGTGTTGTTGCACCAGCTCTTGACACTACTAAATCAATACCGGATAAAACTTCTGGCATGTTATGAATAAAAGGCTTAATTACTACATTTTTCGGATTCCCTACAAGCTCTACTTCGTTTTCTACATCTTTAAAATGAACATCACCCGTAACATATAGTACTTGATAAGGCTTTTCTCCAAATTCAGAAAGCGCCTTAACAACCGCATCATTTATCGGTCTCGCACCACGGCTGCCTCCAAAAATGAGTACTGCCGGCATAGTCGTGCTCAATCCGACCGATAATCTTCCTCTAATCCCATCATTACCAATTACTTCCGATGCTCGAGGATTTCCAGTAAACACCACTTTATCCTTTGGAAAGTATTCTTTTGCCTCTTCGAAACAAATTGCCACCTTATTAACGTATCTGCTTAAAAATTTATTTGTCAGCCCTGGTACACTGTTCTGCTCATGGACAATTGTTGGGATTTTTAATTTTGCGGCTGCATATACAACTGGCCCACAAACATAACCACCAGTTCCAATAACAATATCAGGTTTGAATTCTTTTAACATTTGTTTACTGTCCCTGGCACCTTTTAAAAATCTTAAGACTGTTTTGATATTATCTAAGGATAATTTTCTTTTGAATCCAGTAATATGAATCGACTTAAAAGGAATCTTTTCCCGAGGAACAATTGTACTTTCCAATCCGTTCTTTGTCCCTATGTATAAAACTTGCGCATTTTTGTTTTCTTTTTGTATTTCCCTAATGAGAGCAAGAGCTGGATATATATGTCCTCCAGTCCCTCCGCCGCTTACAACTATTTTCATATGTCCACCCCAAATTAATAAATGCTTCAAGCTGATTTCTTATCCTATCTTACTATAAAATTAACAGAAGTTAAGGATTGAAAAAAGAATGTTATCTAAATGTAACGTAAGAAAGGAAAGAAATAAAAAGAACCCTGCCTAAAAACAGGGTAAGTTAATATCGAGAATAACGGCTAATATTCAAAAGAACACCTATCGCCATCAACATCAATGTTAGAGAAGAACCGCCATAACTTAAGAATGGCAAGGTGATTCCGGTAACAGGCATTAAACCAGTGACAACACCAATGTTTATCATTACTTGAATCGCGACCATTGATATAATACCAACCGCCAAAAAGCTGCCATATAAATCAGGTGCACCGAGGGCAATCCGTATTCCCCTCCATAACAATAAAGCGAATAAAAGAATGATAAAGGATCCTCCAATAAAGCCTAATTCTTCAGACAAAATCGCAAAAATAAAATCCGTTTGCGGTTCAGGTAAGTAAAAGAACTTCTGCCTGCTTTCACCTAGACCTAGACCAAATAGTCCACCAGGACCAATCGCATAAAGCGATTGAATAATTTGGAATCCACTGCCTAATGGGTCCTGCCAAGGGTCTAAGAATGAGGTTATCCTTTTCATCCTATATGGCGCTGAAGCAACTAAACCAACAAATCCTGCTAAACCTACTAAACCCAATAAAGCAAAATGCCCTACCCGAGCTCCTGCAATAAAGATCATAACCACACATGTTCCAATCATGACAGTTCCTGTACCTAAATCAGGCTGGAGCATAATAAGAGCAAAGGCTACAAAAGCAAGACCTAACGAAGGAACTAGCCCTTGCCTGAAAGAGGTTATCAATTTCTGCCTTTCAGAGAGAAATTTAGCTAAAAAAGCAATCATTGCGAGCTTCATAAACTCTGAAGGCTGGATGGAAAAAGCACCGACTCCAATCCAGCTTCGCGAACCATTTCTAACGTTTCCAACTCCCGGAATGAGTACAAGTATGAGCAACACAAAGCAGGTTATCAATATGACCTTTGACCACTCTCTCCATGTCCAATAATTAATATTCATAATAAAAAACATGGCGGCAATCCCAACTCCGGCAAAAAGCGTTTGTCTTTTCGCGAAGAAGAAGGAGTCATCAAATTTATATTCCGCCCATACTGCACTCGCACTATAAACCATAATAAGTCCTACTGCTAATAGCGTAAATGTAACAATTAATAATATAAAATCAGGAGTTGTTCTTTTTGTCGGCACACCTAACACCTCGAGTAGCAAGTTTTAGGGCATCAATTGTTGTCCAGCACAAGCGTACTAGGAGCTTCCGCTTTTCGTTGGACAAGCTGCCCTTACTTAAGCTTATGCACCGCTTCGATAAAAATGTCTCCCCTGACTTCAAAACTTTTATATTGATCCCAGCTCGCACATGCAGGAGATAACAAAATAACGTCGCCTGGCTCTGAATACTGAAAAGCAACAGGCACGGCCTTTTCAACATTATCGACAATGTTAATTTGTTTTATTCCTCCTTCTACTCCGACCCGCTCAATTTTAGAAGATGTTTGCCCAAAAGTAATTAATGCTTTCACATTTTTCAAATATGGGATTAATTCATCAAATTCATTTCCACGATCAAGACCGCCAGCTAACAAGATGATTGGATTTTTAAATGCTTGTAAAGCAGGTATAGTAGCAAGTATATTGGTTGCTTTTGAGTCGTTATAAAACTTTCTCTCAGCAATTTCTGTAACGTACTGAAGACGGTGCTTAACACCAGTAAACGTTCTAAGTACTTCCTGAATGGCTTCATTACTCACACCTGTTAACTTAGCCGCTGCCATTGCGGACAAGATATTTTCTAAATTATGGACTCCCGGCAGGGCAATATCATCAACCAACATAACTTTTTCATCATTAAAACAAATCCATCCCTCATTTATATAAGCCCCCTCTTTAAGAGCTAGCTTCGTTGAAAAAGGAATGCCGGCAGCTTGGGAATGTTCAGCGATTTCCCGCACTTCCTGCTGATCTGCATTAAAAATAAAGTAGTCTTCTGCAGTTTGATTTTTTGTAATATTTGCTTTTGCTTTAATATATTCAGCTCTTGTTCCATGATAATCCAAATGAGCGTCATAAAGATTTGTAATTATCGCTATCTTTGGTTTAAAGGTTTCTATACCCATTAATTGAAAGGATGATAATTCAATCACGATATTATTTTCTGCGGTTGCTTCTTCTGCAACACCAGATGCTACCGTACCAATATTTCCGGCAATTAACGGTCTCTTCTTACCTTCGTTCAACATTTCAAAAATAAGCGTTGTCGTGGTTGTTTTTCCATTTGTTCCTGTTATCCCGATGAAAGGTGCTTCCGATATTCGGTAAGCAAGTTCAACCTCTGTTAATACAGGAATCCCTTTCTCCAGCGCCCCTTCAATGATTGGGTTTTGATAAGGAATACCGGGATTTTTTACAATTAGTTCGAATCCCTCATCAAGAAGTTCTACAGGATGTTCACCACAAATGACTTTAATACCTTGTTCTAATAACCCCCGCGCTTCCGGATTCTCTGATAAAGGCTTTTTATCATTTACGGTTACAAACGCACCAAGCTTATGTAAGAGCGCTGCTGCTGTTACCCCGCTTTTTGCTAAACCAAGGACAAGAATTTTTTTATGGAGATACGCATTTATCTGCTTCAATTATAACCACACCTCAATATAGATACCTAGTATCGCTAATATTAAACCAACACTCCAAAAAGTAACAACAACCTTCCATTCAGACCAGCCAATTAACTCGTAATGGTGATGGAGTGGACTCATTCGAAAGATTCTTTTACCAGTCGTTTTAAAAGAGATGACCTGTAAAATAACCGATAACGTTTCAATGACAAATACACCGCCGATTATGACTAACAATAACTCTAACTTGGTTAGAATTGCAATTGTCGCAATTGCACCGCCAAGTGCCAGCGAACCGGTATCACCCATAAACACCTTAGCAGGATGGGCATTAAATACAAGGAAACCTAAGACTGCCCCAGCTACAGCAACTGAAAAGATTGCCACTTCCATCTGTGATTGGTTCCATGCTAAGACAGCATAGGCACCAAATGCAATGGCAGCTGTACCGGATACTAAACCGTCCAATCCATCTGTCAAATTGACTGCATTTGAGAAACCTACCAGCCAAAAGACGATGAAAAGAACATAAAACCACCCAAGTTCAATGGAATAAGTACTTCCTGGAACGGTGATTTCCGTAGGGAACCCATTTTGTTTATAAACAAGATAAAAAATAACAGAAATGATAATTTGCCCTAACAGTTTTTGTCTAGATGTTAATCCTAAATTACGCTTTAGTGCCACTTTGATAAAATCATCTAAAAATCCAAGTAATCCAAAACCAAAAGTTACAAGGATAAGTAAGTAAGTTTTAACGGTTGGTTCAGAAAATTTCCCTGTCATTACTAGAGTGGTAATAATAATAGAGAATAAAATCATAACTCCGCCCATCGTTGGTGTACCAGTTTTGGCTTGATGGGATTTGGGACCTTCCTCCCGGATGCTTTGTCCAAATTTCAACCTTCTTAAGAAGGGAATAAAGATTGGAGAAAGCAGCACTGTAATCAGAAATCCCATTAATATTGTGAAAAAAATAACTTGCTCCAGCATTTTATCCCCTCCTTTCGAAATTATCATTTGAGTCTAGCTTCGATATCTTTTCCAACATTACAGCTATATCATATGTTTCTTTATTTTCTTTGAGAAGTTTTTTATTCAAAAATACGAAATTGGTCATATTCATTTTCTCTGCTTTATCTCCGTCTATTTTTTCAATGTAAAATTTTAAAAGTTCTCTAACCGTTTCAATTAGGTTATCAGTAAAAAAGATTGGAAAGTGATTGGGGGTGTATTTGGGCAGCTGTTTCTTCTTATCCCAAATGGCTGCAATTGCTCCGTTGGCAATTGCCTCTAAAAGTTCCCCCGAATCCTCACTTAACGGTATGAATAAACCTCTAGTCTGCATCGCATTTGCATTGTCCGTTACAGTTATATAAAGATGATCCGCTTCTTTTATACCCCTAATATCAGAGAATAACTTTACTAAATCATTAAATGCTAAATACATTTCTATCTCCCCTCGATTGCCTCCCGAGCAACCATTCGGTCATCAAAATCATAAACAATACTGCCAATAATCTGGTATGTTTCGTGACCTTTACCAGCAATTAAGATCACATCACCAGCAGACGCTTGATTGATTGCCGTTAAAATCGCTTCTTTTCTATCAGGAATTGTGATGTAACTTTGACCAAGGACACCTTTTTCCATATCTTTTAATATGGTTAAAGGATCCTCGCTCCTTGGGTTATCTGAGGTAAAAATTGGATTTGTGGCATATCTACAGGCAATCTCTGCCATTAATGGTCTCTTCGTTTTATCCCTGTCTCCACCGCAGCCAACTATTACAAAAATCTCCTTGTCAGCAAAACTTTTTATCGTTTTCAATACATTTTCTAAACTATCAGGCGTATGAGCATAATCTACGATTACGGTAAAGTTTTGGCCTGCATTTACTAACTCAAATCTGCCGTCTACTCCTTGGACACTCTCGATGGACTCGATAATTTTATCCATCGGTATTCCTGAAACAAACGCAGTTGCAATACTAGCCAAAACATTATAAACACTAAACTTCCCGATTAATTGTATGTTAATGGAATAACTCTTCTCTTTTATTACTATTTCAAAGGAAGTCCCCGCAGAAGTCATATGAATATTTCTTGCATGGAAATCCGCATTATTATCAATTCCATAAGTATAACAATGAGCTGCTGTTGATTTACGGTACAAATCAGAAGCGGAATCATCTGCATTTAAGATTGCAAATTTCGGTTTACTAGCGTCAAATGTGTTTCCCAGCTGGGAAAATAATAAACTCTTAGCATGCATGTAGTCTTCCATTGTCTTATGATAATCCAAATGATCTTGGGTAAGGTTTGTAAATACCGCTATATCGTAGTCACAGCCATGGACTCTCCCCATATGTAATGCATGCGATGAAACCTCCATAATCGCTGTATCAACACCTGCATCAAGCATTTGTTTGAACCCTTTTTGGAGGACAAGACTTTCTGGAGTTGTATTTTTAGTCTCAAACTTCTGGTCACCAATTTTTGTATACATGGTTCCGATTAAGCCGGTGCTCCGATCTACATCAGAAAATATTTTTTCAATTAAATGACTTGTGGTTGTCTTCCCGTTTGTCCCTGTAATTCCGATTAAGTGCAGTTTTTTGGTTGGATGCTGATAAAAAGCATCTGCAAGTACTGCCATTGCCCGAGTTGTATCATTAACGATTATTACCGGTACTGATAGTGGAAGTGCCCGCTCCGCAAGTACTGCGGCAGCACCATCCTTCACCGCTGATTCCGCAAAATCATGACCGTCGACCGTATATCCTTTAATACAAATAAATAAGCTTCCCTTTTGCACCTTTCGGTTGTCGTTCTCAATTGAAGTGATTTCTGGATTTGTTCCTTGATAAGGAACGAGAAGGTGCAAATGTTGAAGTAAATCATGTAGTTTCATATTCTCAAATCCTCTCTTGCCTTTAGAAAATTACCACTTTTTACCTAAAAAAAATCACCTGATAAAAGATTCACCTTATTTTACAGCAAAACACAATAGAATGCTATTTATCCTTGTTATTTCCTATATCATTTTTTCAAAGAAACAGGCGGCGGAAATCATTCCGGCCGCCTGACTCAAATCGTTTAACTATTCATTTATTCATCTTTATCAAAATATAGTCTAATGGTTGAACCTTCTTTGACTTTTGAACCGGCTTCAGGAGACTGTCTTACAACAACATCACCTTCACCACTAGCGTCAATTTTAAGATCTAACAGTTGTTCTGTGATTTCTAACTTGGTTAAACCCGTTAAGTCAGGCAGGGTAATCAATGGTCTATCTGGCCATTTTATTTCCTTTTCAATTTGATCTTTTCGAGGTTCTACCCCCATTGCCATAAGACCATCCTTCATAATACTGCCAACGATTGGAGCGGCTACTGTTCCACCGAAAATAAGTCCGCCTTTCGGATTATCAACCGCAACATAAACAACGATTTGAGGATCATCTGCAGGAGCAAAGCCCATAAAGGAAACGATAAAGTTATTCTCCAAATATCTTCCGTTTTGAGCTTTTTGAGCAGTTCCTGTTTTACCGCCAATCCGATAGGAATCAACGAATGCCCTAAACCCCGAACCTTGAGCGACTACAGTTTCAAGTGCATGACGGATTTCTTTGGATGTCTCTTCAGAAATTACTCTTCTTTTCGCAACAGGAGTATTTCTCATGACCACTTCCTTCGTCACAGGATCTATTAGCTCTTGTGCAATGTACGGCTTATAAAGAGTCCCGCCGTTTACCGCTGCAGCAACAGCTGCAACTTGTTGGATTGGAGTCACCGATACCCCTTGACCAAACGCAGTGGTCGCTAATTCAACCGGACCCACTCGGTTTAAATTAAACAAAATCCCTGATCCTTCACCCGCTAAATCTATCCCTGTTTTTTGTCCAAATCCAAAATCTTTTATATATTTAAACAAAGTATCTTTACCTAATCTTTGACCTAATTCTACAAAACCAGGGTTACAAGAATTTTGCACGACTTCAAGGAAGGATTGACTTCCATGACCGCCTCTTTTCCAGCATTTGAGTCTTGCTCCAGCTACTTCTACAGAACCCGAATCATGAAAATGTTCCTTTTCTAAATCAACTTTTCCTTCCTCTAAAGCAGCAGCAAGAGTGATAATTTTAAAGGTCGAACCTGGCTCATAGCTTGACCATACAGGCAAGTTCCTGTTATACACCTCTTGTGAAACGTTTTGAAAGTTAGCTGGATCGAAAGTAGGACGACTTGACATCCCTAAAATCTTTCCGTTATTTGGATCCATCGCAATCGCTATAATTCCATCGGGATTATAGGTTGCCTCGGCAATATCCAGTTCTCTCTCCATAATGGTTTGAATTTTAGTATCAATCGTAAGCTTTAAATCAAGTCCGTCTACTGGCTGCTCATAATCGTCAGCCATGTCATTCATTCTTTCACCTTTAGCATTTGCATAAAACTTAACAGAGCCTCTTTCACCACTTAGCTCTTTATCGTAGTATAGCTCTAATCCCATTAAACCTTGGTTGTCCACCCCAGAAAATCCTAGAACATGAGAAAGATAGCTTCCAAATGGATAATGCCTTTTTGAGTCTTCTCCTATATATACCCCTTCAAGACCCAAGGCCCTGATCTCTTTTGCTTTTTCATGAGAAATCTTTCTTCCTTCTTTAATCCTGACGATGGATTCGCCCTGTGTAATCTGCCGGTAAGTATTTTCTTTTGGAATATTTAATACTGCTGCTAGTTTTTCAGAAGTGGTTGCAGGGTCCTTGACCTGTCTCGGTACCACATATACAGTTGGAGCACTAATATTTGTTGCTAATGGCACACCATTACGGTCTATAATCTCGCCGCGCTCTGGTTCAAAAGGAATATTTCTGCTCCAAGAACCCTTTGCCTGACCAGTCAACATATCACCTAGAACAAACTGCACATATCCAAGTCGGACATCAATGATTAAAAAGATTAGAATTCCTACGAACATTGCAATCATTAACCTTTTACGGACAGTTACATTTGAAACACGCATAAAATGAACGAGCCTCCTTTATCCTACTCGTTCATTTATATGCTTGTACTATTTTGAATAGAACGTTAACTATTACTGTTCTATCACTATTAATCCCTTGGGAGATTCTCTAATTCTTCCTCAGATTCTTTGGTACTTTTTTCAGCTTCTTTTGCTTCCAATTCTAGCTTTTCTTCTGTCGTTTTTAAATCCACAATAAGAAAATCTTCCTTGCGTAAGGCAGCACCTTCTTTAATATTTTGCTTAACCACATAACCGCCGCCTGTAGAATTTAGTTTCATACCTGAAATCTTCGCGACCTTCATTACGTCTCTTAGCGACCATCCTGTCATATCCGGTGCCGCCAATTTCCCATCCGTTTTAATAATTATTTTCTCACCAGGAAGGACGTCCGTATCTGCTGCAGGAAGCTGCCCCGTGACTTTTTCTCCTTTTCCTAACACAACTACTTGTAGACCTGATTCCTCAAGTTGTTTAACTGATTTTGTTACACTTTGACCAACTAAATCGGCTAGTTTCGCAGTTGAGGCTTTTTCTTGCTGTGAAGGCTGAATATTTAAATACTGTAAACTATTTTTCATAACAGGATTAAAAACCATTGATACAGGTATCGACCCCATAGAATAGTGTTCGATTTCAGGTTGTTGGACAGCGACATAAACAATTAACTTCGGATCATCCTTTGGTGCCATACCTAAGAATGAAAAAATATAATCTTCTTGGCCATCTAAATAACCGCCCTTTGGATCAGGAATACTTGCTGTTCCTGTTTTCCCAGCAACACTATAGCCATCAATTTGATATCGAGTCCCCGTACCTGTTTCTTTATTTGTAACGACCGTTTCAAGAATATCACGGACCTCCTTGGCGGTTTCAGCGGAAATAGGTGTGGAAACAACCTCAGGTGTCACATCTTTGATTACTTCACCAGTGTCGTGATTGACAATTTTATCAATCACTTGCGGCTTCATCATTTTCCCATTGTTAGCAATCGCGGTCATCGCTTGAATTTGCTGAATGGGTGTAATGGCAGTCCCCTGTCCATATGCGGTCGTTGCTTTTTCAACTGGCCAAGTATATTGGATTTTTCCTGTCGTTTCAGCAGGCAAGTCAATCCCCGTTGGATTATCAAAACCAAATTTAGTCAAATATTCTCTGAACTTATCAAATCCTAAGAGTTCATTTGCTATTTTTGCAAAGGCAACATTCGAAGAGCGCTGAACTCCTTCAAGATATGTGATTGTTCCCCAGCCAGATCTCTTATGATCATGTATCGGCTTATCTTTTGAGGTTACTTGATAAGACCCAGACTGGAACAGATCATTCGGGTTAAATTTCTTTTCTTCAATTGCCGCAGAAAGCGTAAAGATCTTCATCGTTGAACCAGGCTCAAAGGAAGTTTCAATTGCTTCATTATGCCAGCTCTGATCTATACCTTCCTTCGTTTTAGGGTGAAAAGAGGGCCTCTGTCCCATGGCTAAGATATCGCCTGTTTTGGGATCAGCTACAATGGCAATGATTTTTTTGGGATTGTATTCCTCTACTACTTTGTTCATGGCGTCTTCCAAAAAGGTTTGAATCTTTTGGTCGATGGTTAAATAGACATCATTTCCGTTCTGTGCAGGAGAAACCTTCTGTTCACCATTTGGAAGCAAATATCCCCATAAATCACTTTCGTAATTAATTTTACCGTCCTTACCTGTCAGTTCATCATTCAGAGTCTTTTCAATCCCCATCATTCCAACATAATTATAGGTTCCATCCTCTTCTTCAACTCTGTCTGCATACCCAATCAGGTGCGAAGCAAAAATTCCATTTGGATAAAACCTTTTCGAATCACGTTTAAAGGTTATCCCTGGAAGCTTTAAGGCTTCAATTTCTTTTTTTGTTTGGTGGGAAATATCTCTACCCGCTTTGCCAAATTCCACTTGGAACTGATCTTTGGTTAAAATACTATAAATCTCGGACTCTTCCATATCAATAATATTAGCTAATTCCCTTGCTGTTTTTTCTGGGTCAGTCACATGATTAGGTTTTTTTGGATTGGTTGTCATCTTTTTATCCAAAACCGCAATTAACGTGTAAGAAGTTGTATCCTCGGAAATGACTACCTCATTACGATCATAAATCACACCTCTTGCTGCTTCCAAGTTACCCGTTCTGCTGTATTTTTGCTCAGCTTTTGCAGCAAGTGGCTGTGATCCGACCTCTCCAGTAAATTGAATGGTAAAGTATCTAAAAAGTAATATAAAAAAGAGCAGACCGAATAATCCAAACAATCCGGCTGCCCCCACATTCATATATGGTTGTTTCTTGTTCATTTATCGTGCACAACCTTGACGTTATTCTCGTTTTTTACTAGCCCCATTTGTGTTGCTTTTTCCAAAATCCGCTCGTAAGTACTTAACTCACTTACTTGTACCTGCAGATCACTATTAACCTTCTCAAGCTCACTAACAGAGGTTTGGACCTCCTGAATCTCCTTATTCACCTGGTAAATTTCCGCTTGATTCGAGATGAGATGGACGGCACCGAAACAAACCAACCCTGTAAATACCACTCCGATTATTTTCTCCCCAGGTGTAAGCCAGTGCTTTTTTGTTTTTACAATACTTTGTTCCTGTACTGTCCGTTCTACTTGCTGTTGTTGCTGAAATTTCCTGGCAAGACTACTCATTCTTTCCCCTCCACATCGTTATTTTATTAATTCTGTTTAGAGTTTTTCCGCTATACGCAATTTTGCAGATCGGGCACGATTATTATGTTCTAATTCTTCTTCAGAAGGAAGAATAGGTTTTCTGGTAATCAGTTTTAAAATTGGTTTGAATTCTTCAGGAATTATAGGTAGACCATGCGGTAAATCTGGTATTTCACTTGCCTTTTTCAGAGCAGCCTTACAAATCCGGTCTTCTAAAGAATGGAATGTAATAACACTGATTCTTCCTTCTGGATTCAGGATATCAATTGCTTTTTGCAACGACTTTTCGAATACGGCTAATTCATCATTAACAGCAATTCTAACAGCCTGAAAAATCCTCTTAGCTGGATGTCCGCCCTTTCTTCGTGCAGGGGCAGGTATCCCTTCCTTAATAAGTTCAACCAACTCAAAGGTGGTTTCAATTGGCTTAATTTCTCTTTTAGCCTCTATTTTTCGGGCAATTTGCTTAGAGAATTTCTCTTCTCCATAGCGAAAAAAGATTCTAACTAAATCCTCGTAAGACCAATGGTTAATAACATCATAGGCTGAAATATCAGCATCATTGTCCATTCTCATGTCAAGTGGTGCGTCGTGATGATAACTGAAACCTCTTTCCGGAGTGTCTAATTGGGGAGAGGAAACACCAAGGTCATATAGCACCCCGTCAACTTTTTCAATCCCAAGCTGTTCAAGCTCTTCCTTAAGGTATAAGAAATTGCTCTTGATTATTGTTAGCTGCTCACCGTAAACGGACAATTTCTCTTTTGCATTGGCAATAGCTACTTCGTCTTGATCGAAGGCAAACAATTTCCCATTATCAGTAAGTTTTGACAGTATCAGGGAACTGTGTCCAGCCCCACCTAATGTACAATCAACATAAATGCCGTCTGGTTTAATATTCAATCCATTAACAGCTTCATCTAGTAACACAGTTGTATGTTCAAACATCATTATCACCTTTTCCAATCGAACGATATAAAACGGAGTTATAATAGAATAACTTGTCCATTATATATCAAAACCAATCATATTTTCTGCAATTTCGGCAAAAGATTCTTCAGACTCTAAGAAATAGTCTTCCCAAATTTGTTTGCTCCAAATTTCAATTCGATTGGATACTCCTAAAACTACACATTCTTTTTCTAGTTTTGCATACTGAAGTAATGGTGCTGGAATATTTATTCTTCCTTGTTTATCGAGTTCACTCTCTGTTGCACCGGAAAAGAAAAATCGGGTAAATGCACGGGCGTCTTTTTTTGTCAGGGGGAGGCCTTTAAGTTTTTCTTCTATAAGCGTCCACTCTGATAATGGGTAACCAAACAGACATTGATCCAAACCGCGTGTGATGATAAACATTTCTCCAAGCTCTTCGCGGAATTTAGAAGGCACAATCATCCGGCCCTTATTATCAATGCTATGATGGTATTCACCCATAAACATACCCGGTACCCCCACTTTCTATTTAAAATGTACCACATTCCCCCACTTTCCTCCACCTATTTTTTAATTATTCTTTTCTTATATCCTTAAATCCTTTTTTATCAGTAAATTTCTATAAAAAAAAATAGACCTTCACCCCGGTGAAGTTCCTCAAAAAAAAAGAAACTTCACCTGGGGTGAAGTTTCTTTATAGTTTTATTACTTTGTGCTTTCCATCAAATACAAACTCAAGTTCCATTATTTCTTTAATAAAACTTGTTCCATACAGATTTAAATAATAGAAAATGTTCCAAACTCGCTCTTGCGGAAATCCATCAGGCCGTAATGATAAATCGATACGATTAAACTTACTTATAATTACATCGAACTTTGATTTTACAGATTCCTCCAGCTTCGTCTCCATAAATCCAATCTGTTTTAATAAATAGGTTTCATTTTTCTTTACAAGCGGCAGCAGACTTCTATCAAGTTGGTCGGTTTTCATCTCAATCAGTTCATACTGCTTTAATAGCTGGGATTTCAGGGTGGAAAATAGCTCAGATACTTCTATATCCTTAATTGACTCTAGATATTGGTCTTTTTCCTCTCCCGTTCCCCTGCTCAACACCTGGAATAGTTCTAAGTTTAGCTCATGGATATCACTTTCAACCGCTCTCTCCACCAAGGTTATGTTTAACCTTGGAACAATAGGAGGCAGTTTTATTTTAAAATGCTCAAAAACAAGCTTTAATTCAGCCCAATAAGAGATTTCTCCAGGTCCAGCAATAAATGCCAGTGTTGGGAATAGCCACTCTTGCATTAATGGCCGCGTCACCACATTATTACTAAGTTTTGCTGGGTCCTGATAGGCGATTTCGATTAGTTCTTCCTTTGTAAAGGAAACAACTCCACTTTTCCCCACAAAAGTATTACTTTCTGAATCAAATTCAAGCAAAATTCGTTCATTTGATTTTGGATTGTAATAAAACAAGTTTGCCGCTTTTTCATTTGAATCGATTGTGATCGGATATTCCATTTTACCTATAATACTTTGCTGTTCAAGTAAATGATTGGTAATTTCTCTGTGTTGCTCAATTTGTTGAACAAATTGCTCTGTTTGCAAGAGACGAAAATTGCGATTACCTGAATCGACAATTAACAAGCCATAATCCTTAAAGAGCTCCATTACAATGTTAGCAAAGAAATCAACAAACGTTGAGGAATTGCGCAATGCCTTTTCTGCAAAGTTGATTAGCTCCTTGGTATGATTGGTCTCACCGAAGTTTTCAATTACATTAATGACCCATTGTCTGCAAACGTCTTTGTTAAGGGCGATATCTGAGACCATTTTCTTCTGTTTAACCTTTTCAGGGTATGACCATTTGTCTACTCTATGGTTACCCGTCATAAACACATGATTTACTTCATGGAAATCATGGTCTTCCCCAGCTATCCAGAATACAGGAATGACAGGTACACCAAGTTGCCTCTCTTTTTCCTCTGCTAATTTAATAATGGAGATGATCTTATGTATCGAATAAAGAGGTCCCGTAAGGATACCTGCTTGTTGACCGCCAATAACCACTACACTATTCAATTGTTTTAGTTTTGCAAGTGAATTTTCCACTGCTTCTGATGATGGAAAACGTTCCATAAATTTCTCTATGTGACCAGCTACTTTTTCGCGAGGAAAGTGTCGATTGCTTAATTCGTCTAACCTCTTCTGATCTTCGGCAAAGTCATTAAACCGATAATGGAAAAAAGGCAGAATATCAGAGGATTGTTCTAGATAATTAGAAGCAAATCGATTCGTAGCTGACAATGAGAGATTTAAAATCTCCATTTAAGTACTTCCTTTCTAATCAACCATATTCATTCCATATGAGTATAGCATTATCCACCCTAATAAAAAAAATCTTTGCTTAAGAAAATGTAAAAGTTAATGCACTTCGCAGTATGCCAAATACAGTTAGGGATATATAGGCTAAAAAGAAGATAAGAAAATTAAATCGCCAAAACCCTTTAAAAACCTTAGTAAATATAATTTCTCCTTTTATCTTCCAATGTATTACGACAAATATCATTGCAATCACAAGTAAAATTAGCAAAATTAGACCAAAAAACGATTTACCCCAAATGGTTATTAACAAAAAATGGACAGCCACTATAAAGAGAATCGTTGAGTAATCCAACGCTTTATGAAATGACCTTCGAGTGTTTTTTGTTATCAGCTTATTCAATACATAAATGATAAAAAAACCGAGAAGAGGTACGGTTAAGAAAATGGTAATAATTGATGAGATAAATGAATTCAATTAACTCCCCTCCGATCCTTTTCTTTCCCTTTAATTAAATAATAGTAGCTTTCAATGTTAGTTGCGGTTTTTCGTTGAACCTGAGCCTCCTCTATTAAAAAGCCTAGTATTGCGTCAATTTCGGTCCTTCTTCCTTCCTCCAGGTCTTTCAACATAGATGAGCGGTTATGGCCAGTTTTTTTACAAATTCGGAGGACATCTCTAAATCTTTTAATAGGGTCTTCTAGGTTTAGAATAAAAGAGATTTCTAGAAATAGTTTTTTCACAGCAGCAAAATAAAAAGTGTTGGTAATTAATTCACCATTTTTGATTTGAAGGATGGCAGTTAAAGGATTAATGACTGCATTTGCAATTAATTTATTTATCAACATATTATAAAAATCATCTTTCAAGGTAATTGGGAAATCAATTGCTGCGCAAAGCTCACCAAACTCCTTTATTATTTCAATACCACCTTTAAAAGGAGCAACATTAATAGCCCCTTTCCCATTGTGAGAAACACTGTATGTATTAATTTTACTGGCCCCATGCTCAATGGATCCAACAAAAATATTAGTCGCAGGAATATTTTTAAGTAATTTCAAATGACTCATGCCATTTTGTAAAAATAATAGGTTATGAGGTATACACTCCAAACTCGTTATCTGATGAATAATAGAATGAAGTTGGTATTGTTTTACAGCTATGATAGTTAATTCTTCTAAACCAGTCCATTTTGAAACGGGAAGGGCATGGATACTAACTCTGCTGTGTGTAGCGCCATCTTGCAGGTATATACCGTTTTTATTAATCATTTCTGCCTGTTCGCTTGTTTTGGTATAAAGCGTGACAGAAAAAGCCTTGCTTAAATTTGCTGCAAATAATAATCCAATAGAACCAGCCCCAATAATGCCAATTTTCACGATACCCACCCATTTATTGTCTTTTTTATATTATATTTTATCAGATGCTGCGCCCAGTGTGTATGATTGTCCTTAAAAAGAAATAAAACGCTTTCCAAGGGATATATAAAGAATTTTTTGTATCTTTGTTATATAATGATATTAATTCATTTCTTAGGGGGAGCTTAAATGGTGTTGAAAGTTGAAAAATTAAAAATTAATTTTAAAACATTAGAAGAATTTAAAAAATTTAAAGAATATGGCATTCAAGAACTCTCCATGATTGAAGATTTAGAAGCAAATATGATTGATAATGATATCGACTCTCCTTTTTATGGAATCTATTTTGGAGACAAACTAGTAGCTCGAATGAGTCTATATCAAATTGACGCTAAGTTTGACAGGTATTTCTATCCTTCACAAAATTATCTAGAATTATGGAAACTTGAGGTATTACCTGATTATCAAGGTAAGGGCTATGGGAAACAACTTGTAGAGTTCGCTAAAAGCTTCGGCCTACCAATTAAAACAAACCCAAGAGTACAATCAAGAAGTTTTTGGGAGCACATGAGCTTTACAAATGTTGAATACGATATGGAGCGTGACCGTGGTGAGAATCCACTCGTATGGTATCCTGAAGGTGTAGAAGCACAGCATAATGAATAACGCAAAAAGCGGACATAATGTCCGCTTTTACTATTTTTCCACTCTTTCAAGATTTCCGTTTTTATCCATCTGGAATTTTACTTTTTGCTGTCGATCTTCTTCTTGTAAGACGACCATTTTTCTAGCTCTTTCCATAATTTCAATTAACGAGCGATAGTCCTCTTCAATAGCTTTTAAATTTTTTGCTAATCTTTCATTTTCAGCTGCAAGCGAATAAGATTTCTTTTCAAGTTCTTTAATTTTTTTGATGGACTTTTCTTTTGCTTCTTCGATGCTTGAAGCAGCTGCTGCTTGCTTTTGTAGACTTTCTAGGAAGTGAACAACTGCTTGAAATGTTATACCTTCACTCCTAGCTTCACCTGAGGATGGAGTTTCTTCAGCTACAACCTCTTTTGTTATCTCCTTATCCGTCGGAATACTTTGTTTTTTTAATTCCTTCCTCTGTTTTTTAGCCAGTTCAATTCCTGATTTATACTGCTTCCTAACAAATGAGTTCCAACGAAACCCGCATGCAGCAGAAGTACGAGAAAGCTGTTTTCCAACTTCCTCAAATGCTTGAAGCTGTGTCCCACCTTCGCGAATATGTCTTAACACAACTTCAGCAAGCAATAAATCTTCATCTTGGGACCATGCATCTTGGCGAGTTGGTGACATAAGTCAAATCCCTCCTAGTGTTTTTATTCATACATATGCATCTACTAGAAAAGATAGACTGATAACAGATTGTCTTAAAACTTATTTCTGCATTTTTTTACTAATAAAATTTTGGACATACTCATGATGTGACTCACTTTCCCATAGGACACTACAATTTCTTACTTCTTTTTCTATTCTTTCTCTCAGCTTGTTTTCTTCCCATTTTAAAATCCACATCATTTTATATGATTCTAAGACCTTTAAATCAACCGCTAAAAGCTTCTCCATAAAGGTCTCGCACGCACTAATGTAATTATTCGAATAAACTTGATCGATAAAGCCCGCTTCTTTTAAATATTCAGCAGTTTGGATTTCAGCTTCCATTAAAAGCATCATACTGCGTGCCGCTGGTAGTTTTTCTGATAATATCGTTCCCCCGCCCCAACCAGTGGTGATAGCTTGTTTACCTTGTACAAATCCAGCTCTTATTCCTTCTCTCGCTAAACGAAAATCACAAGCAGCAGCCAGCTCACACCCGCCACCAACGGCTGTACCATTTAATAGAGCAATCGTTGGCTTTGTTAGTGTCGCCAGTGAATAAAGAATGTGGGACATTTTTGAAAGCATTCCATATGCTTCTTCCTTTGTCTGGAGTTGGTGAAAAACAGATAAATCTCCCCCTGAACAAAAAGCCTGATCACCTTCCCCGGTAATGACAAGCGCCTTAATAGTTGGATCATTCATTAAAGAGATAGCCTCTGTTAGCCCCTGCATGACATCATAATTAACGGCATTTCTTTTTTCGCTTCTAGTGATTGTAAATAATAAATAACCCTTTTCACGTTTCTCAATGGAAAACGACAACCAAGTGTCCCCCTTACCCTGAATAGATGTGAATATGTAATATTACTTGAAAACGACAAAAGCACAAGGGCATACTGCTCCTTGTGCTTTTTATCCTAACGGAAATTAGTCGTTAACAACGTCTTTTCCCTTGTATGTTCCGCAAGCTTTACATACGCGGTGTGAAAGTTTCATTTCACCACAGTTTGGGCAGCTTACCATACCAGGTACGTTTAATTTAAAATGTGTACGACGTTTTCTTTTTACAGTTTTAGAAGTCCTTCTAAAAGGTACAGCCATTCTTCCCACCTCCTTAAAGAGTATTAAGAAAGTAATGAAGGCCAGGAATGCTGGTTCTTCACTTTGCTTCTTGTTTTCTAGATTATGATTCGGAAGAAGAATTGTTTTTGTCAAAAAACTTTGCAAGACTTGCTAGTCTTGGATCAATCTTCTTGGATTGATCTTGATCATGAACAACTTCCCAGTCCTTACCGGATTGTGGTGCAGCATCTTCATGATTAACATCCTCACAGAATACCTGCATTGGAACTTCTAGTAAAAGGATTTCTCTAATGACTGGCATTAAATCAATTACTTCCCCTTTTACTTGATATACTTCCTCTTCAGTTTCATATTCTGAACCTTGTAAGAGAAAAGTTTCAGTTGTGTCGACATTAATCGGAAGTTTTACATCCACTAAAGTACGAGAACAAGGCAGGATTAAATAACCTTCTATTTTCAAATGAAATGTTACTTTTGTTGAATCAATGTCACCCCGACCTGTAATATGCATCGGAGATACTTCACGAATCGATGGATCCGTTTCAATAATTTCATCAACTCTAATCGTATCATCAATCAGAAAATCCTTGTTTCGATATTTTTGTAATTGGCTTAATGTCCATTTCAATTGAATCACCCCAAGGCAACAAAGGTAATTATAGCCTTCGATTAAATTTTTGTCAATGTTTTTTCTTTACACCTAAAATGCGATTTTTCATTTTACTATTTTTCTAAAAATAACCTCTTCATATTAGTTTACCCAGTTAAATCAAATTACAGTCCCAACTGCTCAATATCGTAGCCAATTATCTTATTATGGCAATTTTTGCTATAATACGATTACCATAATAATTACGATGATTTCAAACTAATAAGGAGAACTTTAATGATGAAAGCTGTTGGTGTAATTGTCGAATATAACCCTTTTCATAATGGTCATGCCTATCATCTTCAGGCTGCAAAGGATTTAGCACAAGCTGATTTAGCAATAGCCGTTATGAGTGGGAATTTCCTTCAACGTGGTGAGCCTGCTCTTATTTCTAAATGGTATCGTACAAAGATGGCTCTGCTAAATGGCGTTGATATTGTCCTAGAACTCCCTTATCGTTTTGCAACACAAAAGGCAGAAACATTCGCAAATGGTGCTGTTTCCATTTTAGATGCGATTGGCTGCCATTCACTTTGCTTTGGCAGCGAAAGCGGCGATATATCATCCTTCGTCGAAACGGTTGATTATTTGGATACACATAAAGAGCATTTTGATGAAAAGATTAAAATGAATATAAAATCAGGTGTTAGTTACCCTAAAGCATTATCGTTGTCTTTTCAATCATTGTCAAGCCCTGAAAATATTTTAAATTTAGATAAACCGAATAATATTCTTGGTTTTCATTATGTGAAATCTATAATGCAGCAAAAAAATTCAATCCTTCCTCTCACGGTAAAAAGAAAAAATGCGGATTACCATGACGAGCATTTTGCCACAGAGACCATCGCTAGTGCCACAAGCATAAGGAAAGCATTGTTTGCCGGTAAAAAAGGAAATAGCTCGATTGAACAATATGTCCCAGATGCCACGAGCACCCTTTTGAAAGAATACTTAGCTGTATACGGACAATTCCACGAATGGGAAAATTACTGGGGCTATTTACGCTTTCGCTTGTTGCATATGAATCCTGAAGAATTAAGAGAAGTTTATGAGGTTGAAGAAGGAATCGAGCATCGTTTATTAACAGCGGCACTAGATTCCACTACTTTCAAGGGATTTATGCAAAAGATAAAAACGAAACGCTACACTTGGACAAGGCTTCAAAGAATTTGTGTTCATATCTTAACCAATACAAAAAAGACTGATATGAAAAGCATGTCAGAGACACCTTCTTATTTACGGCTGTTGGGAATGACAAAGAATGGAAAAGATTACTTGAATAAGTATAAATCTCAATTTTCTCTACCACTCGTTTCTAAACTATCTGCATATAAGGAAAATGAAATCTTATTAGATATTAGGGCTTCAAGAGTTTATTCCTTCGGGATTGGGAACCAAACTAGGGATCACTTATTACATCAGGAATATAAACAACCACCTATTTATATAGAATAAGAAAATGGTGCCACGGAGGCACCATTTTCTTATTTCATTGGTAACTTTTGCAAATAATTAATAGCGTCATCTATAACATCCACCGGAACAATCTCCATTTTTGAATCAATCTCCTGGGCTGTCTTCACTGCTAGTTTGTAATTGGAATCCTTGCTGCCTTTTTCATTCGGGGCAAAGAAAATCTCTGCTCCTGCCTTGTCTGCAGCCACTATTTTTTGATCAATTCCTCCAATTGGTCCAACACTTCCTTCTGGGTCGATTGTTCCCGTTCCAGCAATTTTGTACCCTTTCGTAAAGTCCTCCTCCATTAATTGATCATAGATTTCCAGAGAAAACATTAATCCGGCAGAAGGTCCACCGATTTCATCAGTCTTAACCGTAACTTTAGGATTAACGATAATTTCCTTATCATCAACTAAAGAAATCCCGATGCCAATCTTCTTTGGATCATCCTTAAACGGCTCAACACTTACTTTGACTGTTTTTGTTTTATCTTCCCTGGTAATGGTTAATTCTACTTGATCGCCTGCCTTTTTTTTACCCACATACTCGATAAAACTTTCAGAGGAGGGAAAATCTTGTCCATCTACCTGAGTGATTCGATCACCAGAAAGTAATTTTCCATTTGCGGGCATGTCAGGGACTACCTGAACAACGTATACCCCTTTGTATAGGTATTCAACAGGGTATCCTGCTTTTTTATATGCCACTTCAATGGCATTTAACTTGGAACCTGCCATCATATGCAGCTGTCTCGCGTTATACTCATCTTGTGTTTCCGTTTCGTGTAGTATAGCTTCCACTGGGTAGAGTTCAACATAATCAAAGAGTTTAGCTTCAACATAAGAATAAATATTTGCTCTTCCCATCCTCACTGTTGTCAGCATAAAGCTTCCCTTTCCCTCGGTACCATCTGCAACTTGTATAATGGGTGCTAATTCTTTAGCTATACCTGGTTTCGAAACATAATAAGGTAATGAAAAAAAGATCCCTGCAATCATCATCAATGCAATAACAATGGAAGACCCTATAAATATT
Source organism: Neobacillus canaveralius (assembly GCF_047237705.1). NCBI lineage: Bacteria > Bacillati > Bacillota > Bacilli > Caryophanales > Bacillaceae > Neobacillus > Neobacillus canaveralius. The sequence goes on from NZ_JBDFLL010000001.1 coordinate 4,612,572, forward strand.
TTGCTTCTCAAAAGCCCTGCCCCTTCCATTCCTTTATAACCTTTTTTATTAAATCTAAATGTTTCTTACCTTCTTCTTCTCCTAGCGCGATAATTTCTTCAATATTCGTAAATGCACGGGAGCTATATACCTCAACAGGCGGTCGAATCATGATATCCGAAGCAATCTCACGATAACTAATAATTTCAGTTTGCATGATATCTATACTTTGCATAATTACGTCGTATATAGAAGTGATTTCAGCGTTCCTCTTCACTCTAGATACGTCAACCGCAATTACAATATCCGCTCCCATTTCTTTCACCACCGATACTGGAACCCTATCTGACACACCGCCATCCACTAAGATTCTCCCATTATATTTTTCAGGTACAAAAATTCCTGGTATCGCTATACTCGCTCTGACAGCTTCAGCAACAGGTCCTTGTTTAAATACAACTTTCTCACCTGTAAGTAAATCGGTTGCAACGATTCCTATTGGGATAGATAATTCTTCGATATTTTTACCATGGGTAAACACTCTAATGAATTCCTTTACTCGTTTCCCGGCAATAAACCCCATTTTTGGAACGGTAAAATCTAAAAAATACTTCCGTTTAAATGCAGTTGATAATTTATATAAACGATCCAGGTCAATCCCTGCCCCATAGAAACTGCCAACAAGTGCTCCCATACTGCTTCCTGCAATTAAATCTATGGGAATTCCTGCATCCTTCAAGACTTTAATAACCCCTAAATGAGCAAAACCCCGTGCTCCGCCGGAACCAAGCGCTAATCCTACTTTAGGACGCTCCATATCTGTTCCCTCCCTTTTCATAAGCTGTAAAAGCTTTATGACGCTATACAATTTGGTAGGAGAAATCTCGTTCAATCTTATGGTCTAAATTAGCGTTCTATGAGTATATTTGTGTTATATGGGGACAAGGCCGAATTTATAAAGAGTTAGTAATCCTTATTTTAACATTTTTTATTTATACAGTATAACAAAACCCTCGGAAAGGAGGATACTCATTGTTTAACTCAAAATTAAAAACAATCTTTCTATCTATAGCTGTGATTATTTTAGCTGGTTCCATGATCGCTTTTCCGAAGGAATCTTTTGAAGCATCTCTCCGTGGACTTACGATGTGGTGGGAAATAGTTTTTCCATCTTTACTGCCGTTTTTTATCGTTTCAGAAATGCTAATTGGTTTCGGCGTAGTTAAGTTTATTGGAGTGTTATTAGAGCCGCTCATGAGACCCCTTTTCCGAGTTCCAGGGGTTGGAGGATTTGTTTGGGCAATGGGAATGGCTTCTGGATTTCCTGCAGGGGCTAAGCTGTCCGCAAGACTCCGTCAGGAAGGTCAGCTGTCACAAATTGAAGCAGAAAGGCTTGCTTCCTTCACTAATTCCTCTAACCCATTATTTATCTTCGGTGCTGTAGCCGTTGGTTTTTTCCATAACCCGCAATTAGGAGTCATTTTAGCATTAGCCCATTATTTGGGGAATATTTGTGTTGGGCTAATGATGCGGTTTTATGGGAATGAAACCCCAGATAAGAAAAAGGACAAGGAAAATAAATTTATTCTAATGTCAGCCTTTTCTGCATTGCATCAAACTAGAATGGAAGACAAGCGGCCAATCGGCAAACTTCTTGGTGACGCTGTAAATTCTTCTATTCAAACTTTGTTAATGGTTGGAGGATTCATTATTTTATTTTCAGTAATCAACAAGCTGCTGTTTCATCTACATATTACGGCTGCGCTTGCAAGAGGTTTTGATATTCTATTTTCCACCCTTTCACTCCCTGATATGCTCAGCATTCCATTTATTTCAGGTTTATTTGAAATTACGCTTGGGAGCGACTTAACAAGCCGCGTTGGAGACGCCACTTTGCTTCAGCAAGCGATTGTTACGAGCTTTATCTTAGGATTTAGCGGGTTTAGTGTTCAAGCCCAGGTTGCAAGTATTTTGGCACAGACTGACATCCGATTTAAACCCTTCTTTTTTGCAAGAATCGCCCAGGGGCTATTTGCGAGTCTTTTTGCTTTACTATTATGGAAACCAATTTATGTTCGGTTTTATCAAACAGAAGAACCATCTAATGCGATCCCTGTTAACGTTTTTGGTGAAGGTACATGGCCGCAAATTTTTTTTCATAAATTAACAGAAGCTGGTCCACTGATAACGATTATTTCACTGATGATATATGTATTGTTACTATATAATCAATTACGTAAAAGTTATTAGCATAAAAAAAAGCCTTGGCAGCAAGGCTTTTTTACTTTCATCGATTAAATTTCTTGTTTAATGCTTCTTCTACAATTGGTGGTACGAGCTCTGAAATATTTCCATTGTACTTTGATACTTCTTTAACAATACTAGAGCTTAAGAATGAGTATTGACTGTTGGTCATGATAAAGAAGGTTTCAATCTCGTCATTGAGCACTCTGTTCATGGATGTTATTTGCATTTCATATTCAAAATCTGAGACGGCACGTAAGCCGCGAATGATAGCATTTGCCTTAACTGACTTCGCATAATCGACTAGAAGTCCAGAATGTTCATCCACCGTCACATTTGGAAGATCCTTTGTCACTTCTTTTATAAGTTTTATCCGCTCCTCGACACTAAATAGCGGATTCTTTGATGAATTGTTCATAACACTTACATAGACCTTATCAAATACCTTTGCACCTCTTCTGATGATATCTAAATGTCCATACGTGATTGGATCGAAACTCCCAGGACAAACGGCAATACTAGCCACAAAAGACTCCTCCTTATTCCTCACTAAATCGCGAATAAATTGTAATCGCAATAATTCCATATTTCTCTTGCTTATACCGTGAAAATCCCCCTGCTCTCTCTGGCAGTACAACATCATGACTATGTTCGCAGATAATGAAACCGCCGTTTGTTACTAGCCTATGTTCTGATATTTTTTCTACTAAACTGACCAGCTGCTGCTTTTTATAAGGCGGATCTAAAAATATGTAATCAAAATGAATCTCCCTTTTTATTAGGGCTTTTAATGCTCTGTCAGCGTCATTCCGATAAACTTCTGCCTTATCCTCCATCTTGCAGTTTTGGATATTCTCATGAATCGTTTGAATTGCTTTTGCCTCTCGATCGACAAAAATAACTTTATCTAAACCTCTGCTTAAGGCTTCCAGCCCTAACCCGCCGCTGCCAGCAAAAAGATCCAAACCTGATCCACCGTCAAAATAGGGTCCAATCATATTAAATAAAGCTTCTTTTACTTTATCCGTTGTCGGTCTCGTTGTATTTCCGGGAACAGCTTTTAATGGTCTTCCTTTACAAATACCTGAAACAACTCTCAATAGTTATCACCACAATTTTCCCAGTATTCTATTTTTAAGAATATCCTAACATAATTGCATAAACTAGCCAACTTGTTCGATTATTTCAGAAAAATTATTTTAAATACGTATAAGCTAGTTAGATGTGGAGATAATGTAACTAACAACATCAATTCGAGGATGTTGTTGCCAACCGCGGAGAAGACTTACGTTTCCCCATAAGTTCTTCCTCCGGTTTCTCCTCTCCCTTTGCCTTCTATCCTTTATGAGGATGTAGAAGGACCCTGCAGATTTATATCTGCAGGGTTTTTTTCTTTTCGTTGAAGTATTATATCCAAAAATATGATAAAGTATGGGAATGAATTCTTAAACAAAGGAGAGTTATCTGTGATACAACGCTTTATTGAATTAGGTGAGGGTTATTCAGATTTATATGAGCTGCTTGAACTAGCTAAGTCCAATCAGCACCGGCTTCTCCATATGATGGCATTCCACACTATAAAGAATGAAAAGCAGGTGACTTCTTTAGCAGTCGTGTTACAGCTCACAGATCCTGGTAAATTCCAAGCGCTTTATATCTGCCGTGAGGGAATCCCGAATCCAAACTTCACACCAAATAAAAGATATGATTTATTTCAACAGACTGCAGAGGAACTTGGCAAGCAGATTATTCAACTATCTGTTAAACCTTCTTCCATCTTCCATGAAAAAGAACTATACTACCAGCACCTAATCGCAATTTTAAGATTAAATCATTATATTAAGCCTCTCCATTGACAAAAGCGGAAGCGCCTATCGGCACTTCCGCTTTTTTATTATATACCCATCTTATAATCATATTCTTTTGCTTTATCTGGTGCTGCATTTTCAAATTCCATCTTTAAGAAAGGTTTATATGACGGTTCTACTTTCTTAACAAATGAAAAGGAATTTATTTTTTCCATAATCACTTCAAGTTCATCTTGATTACAATAAAGTACAACATATTTTAATTTTTTTGAAACGTAATGAACATTCCCAAAACGTCTTAACATCTTAGCTTGCTTTAAGGAATAGAGCCAAATAACCAATCCTTGTCTTTGTACGAACATACTTGTTTTCCCCTTCAATAAACCATCATTTTAATAAGTCTAGCATAGTAAAACACTCTTTTTCAATTCAAACTTTTCTGACGATGTCTAAAATAAACGAAAACACCAAAGGATAATGGTGATTCATATGGATTTAGAGCCTATTTGGCAACTGTTTATTCTAAAACTCACTCTAAATAAGGGTGTTAAGAGTGCCTATTGGAGAAAAGTAGCAGGAATTCCGTTTTTATACATCAGCATTGCCCCCGAATTATCTCAGCTAACTCTTGAGGCGATCATAAAAAAATGTTCTGTAGCCGCAATAAAAAGTAACCGATTGCACAGCGAAACCATATTTGTTCGACAGGATGGTGTGCTTTTTGTGTATCGTCACCGGTTTTATGTACCTCAAGAAAAAATGTTCTGCTGCGGAAACCTATGTATCGATTGTACACGGTTAAAAAGATAGAAAAATCGGCTTAATGTAAATTAAGCCGATTACCTTAGGCGGAACAACTGCAGCTCCCTCCGCCGCCACAGCCTGAACCATGAGAACCTGTATCGAAAAATGGATTTCCAGAAGGCACTTTTATGTGTTTGGAAACAGCACCGCCAACGAACATACTAATTTCATCGAGCAGACTTTGCAGGTCATTTTCCGCTAATTTAAACTCAGCAACATGTGGATCTAAATCCATATCCCGTTTGTTTTCGCGAATTTGGCTCATCACCCTTTTGTAGTCTGGGTGGTATTTACCAAAGCGCTGTACCTCTTCATAAAGCTCTTTAAGATTTACAAATCGGCGTATTTTTTCTTGTGTTTCCTTATTGTTCTGCATTTTATATAGGCAAATTTGATATTGTTCAACAATATCCGATTCTAATACCATTTGTGCTAATTGCTCTGCATATTCTAAAAGTTCTATTCTATCTGATGTAGCAAGCATGTACGCCCACACCTCCACTCACATTTTAACATGAATGTATGTAGAAAGTGAAATAAACTGTCACTTAGGGATATTTACCAAGAATTCCTGCGTGACTCCGTACGGTACGTTTTTTAAGTCAACAACTTCAAGCTTAACACTATGTTCCCCTGGGGGTAGACCCTTAATAATAAAGGCAGCTGTGTTTACTTCTTTCGTTCTTTTACCATCCAGCCAAATTACTAACTTCCCTACTTTTCGGTCATTTTGCTCGGATTGCCGAAAACTGATTCCAGATAAGACACACTCTACAAATACATTATTACCTTTGGTTCTGGATTGAACATGTAATGACGGAGTTTTTTCTGAATACTCACTAACCTTTGCTAAGACAGTTGACTCCTGGAACCCTGAAAGGATACCTACAAAAAATATAGAGAGAAGCGTTATTTCTATGTACCTTTTCAAAATCATCACTCCTTTTTACTGTATTGTTCGCCTCCTTTATTTTTTTTACTCTAAACTCTGTTTTTCCATTAAAAAAGACCACATTGCATGTGGTCTATCTTCAACTCTGGTCCTTCATTGACTGCAGCATATAAAACATCATCGATGCCATTTGTACATTATTTGTGAATTTTTCCACTTGGTGAGGAATTGTTTTTTTATAGTAATGAAGCGAGGCAATTTCTAATGTCTGCAAATCATAGGGATTCCTTGAAAGCTTTCGGTACCAAAGCGGCTGTTCGCGTATGAATTTCTTTAGGTCTTTTTGACGATTTAAATATTCAAGTACATCTCTTCTCATGAAAAATGTTCCCTTCTATTAGTCTTTACGAAATGAAAACGGATGTTTGTGTTCGATTTTTTGGTTGACCTGCTTTGGCTGACTGCCTTGAAATTGAGATATTACCCCTTGTATCGCCCCTAACGCCTGACTTAAGCTATTGATATAATGCTGAATTTGATTAGGATCCATTTTCTGCACGGTCCCTAGGATTGTTGAAATCCAGTCTGTTTTTTTATCATCATCCTTTTCAGGATTAGGGCTTGGTTTAACTCCAATAGTTTCCCAGCGATTATCCTCTTCTCCGAGCAGATACCAATCCTCATATAATTCCTGCCAGGTGGAATTTCCATTTCGTACTTCCATAATTAAAGCCGGGTTATTTTTCACAAACTCTTTAAATTTTATCACGGAAGGATGTAAATTTTTTTGCATATATCTTCACTCCTGCCCAAATCAATGCCTATTATACGATATGTTTTAAATCCAAAATGGTGAAAATCCACTTACTGTGAAAATTGTTTTTTTGTGGTAAGATGTCTTCAGAACTAGAAACGAGAGAGGGATTCCGGATGAAAGACAGGTTACAGCAATTATTAGGCATTTGTATTGAAAAAGGGTCAGAAGAGGATTTAGGTGCCCTTGCACACTTATTAGAGGGTTTTGAAAAGTCGATTGATAAAAAGTACATGCAGTATATTGATGGACTGCTTCAGTTTGAGAGAAAAATAGACAGCGAAAAGAAAACGTGTGAAATCATAGTACCATTAAATAGTCTTTGGAATAATTCATTAGGCATTGTACACGGCGGAATCACTGCTACCATACTTGATACAGCCATGGGGACAGCAATAAATGCCATCCTTCCAGAAGGGTATGGAGCTGTGACGAATCAATTAAATATTCATTACATCGCCCCTGGGTTAGGAGATACCCTCCGCTGTAAAGCAGAAATCATCCATCATGGAACCAAGACAGTTGTGATTTCAGGAGAGGCTTTCCGTACAGATGGTAAGAAAATAGCTCATGCAACAGGAACATTTTTTATCATTGAAAAATAGGTGGAAGAAGGTACAAAATGGTTACCGCGGTTGTAGTCCCGATAATTTGTCTTTATTTCTATTGGATAACTAGAAAAGAGATGAAATTAAATGATAGTAAATGGCTGGCAGCAGCTGAAGTAAAAAAAGAAGCTGCCCTAACTGGTGAAATTAGAAGTATTAACCGAGAGAAACAACGATTTTATTATCATCGCTATATACTGGTATATGAATTAACACTGCATACAGAAACGAAATTAATAAAAGCAAAAAAAATAATCCCTCTTACAAACAATATTGAACTCGACACCTTTTCAATTGGCGAAGTAATACGAATATATGGCTCCTGGGAAGGAAACCATTTCCACTTTAATGAATATGAAATTGTAAATAAAGATTAAAGATAAAAAGGTGACAAATTGTCACCTTTTTACCTTTATTGGCTATTGTTCATAATTTTTTCGGATAAAGTTTTGTGTATAATATTTTTGATAGACTCCAACACCTAGATGGGTAAATTCATCGTTTAATAAGGACTCACGGTGCCCTTTACTATTTAACCAGCCTTCTGCTACTGCAGGTCCATCCGGGTAATTAGCGGCAATATTTTCACCAGCAGATTTATACGCAACGTTTGCAGCCTCTAATCTATCGGAAAGACTGCCAAATTTCTTAGAAGTATGGGAAAAGTCGTTGCTATCTGACATATCCTTACTGTGGCTATAGGCGACTTCTGAGGTTTCTTGATCCCATTCTAGCGACTTTACATTATGCCTTAGTCGCATAACATTGGTTATATCAAGTATTTCCTTCTCTGTCCCTTCTTCAATCAATCGCCATACATCTTCCGTTGGCTCTGCTACTTCAATTAATTCCCCTGTATATCCTAATTCATAAGGTCGTTGTTTAATTAAAGTTTCATCATTCAAAAATCGGACACTGGAGAGACTTCCAGTAAATTTATCAATATATAATTGGACGAAAACATCACCCAATTTAATTAATGGACGAAGATTTAAATCTGTATCATTCAATTCAAAACGATATGAGTTCCCCTTATATTCTATATCTATATTTGTATCAATAGACTGTGTATTAAAGATTTCCTCAATTGACTGTCCAATTTTAAAGGGAGAAACATCCACACTCTCTCCTATTGCATATACTGTCACTACTTTATTATTTTCTACCCCAACCTGTACATATTGTGAGTAGTCAATATTATATATATACCATTGGTAACCATACAAGGATTCATCTATTCTTTGCGGTTCACCTAATATACCTTTTAAGTAAGCAAGATCTTGACCAAGAAGTAAGCCCATACCACTTGTTGGACGTTCAGCAGTTGTTTTCTCTTTGGCACCGTTTTCCTGATTTTGATATAATGATTCATTTATTTCTAACGTCTGATCATCAGTTATTAAAGCTTCATTATCGTCATTTTCATTTACACTTGCATAGAAACCAATAGTCACGAAAATTGACGCTAGGATGAGAATTCTGAAGAGAGTACGCAGATGTATTCACCCTCTCTATTACTTTTCTTTTTTAATTATATCACCATTATCTTTGTTAGTAATAGAGAATATTACACTTATCAGAAAAATAATATTTATGTAAAAAAAACAGATACATCAATAGATGCATCTGTTCTTCGTTCCTTAATGTTGTACTCCATTATAATTTTGTTCTGATATTTCACTTAGTGCTTCTTTTGCTTGGTCATCGGTCAATTTTCTTATCGCGAAATCTCCTAAAGAAACAATTCCAACTAATTTGTCTCCTTCTACTACAGGAAGTCGGCGGATTTGATGTTCTGCCATTAAGTTTGCTGCTTCTTTCGTTGACGCATCAGCAGAGATTGTTATTAGTTTGTCACTCATGATGTCCTCAACTTTAGTTGAACCAGGATGTTTTTCAGCAACCCCTCTTATAACGATGTCACGGTCTGTAATCATTCCCACAAGTTTATCCTTATCAACAATAGGAATGGCTCCAACATTTAATTCTTTCATTTTTACGGCAACTTCAAAAACATTATCCAATAAGGTACAACACTCTACTTGATCTGTCATAATATCACGAATCTTTTCCAATTCTTCGCCCCCAATTGAAGATAAATTATTCTTAACATTTACTTATGTTTACCAGAAGGCAATAATTTATTCGATGATGTATTCATTGCAAGTTTAAACATTTTCAACTATTATTAAATTGAATTAATTTGCTATCCTGCTATGTAAATAACAAAGGGGTTAGGCATGTTTCTAGGAGGGACTACGATATGAAATTCGAGAATACTGGCTTAGACAAGTTAAAAGCTGATTTAAACCGTTTAGATGATGTAATGCTTGATTACGGTTTAGTCCGTGAAGGTCAGTGGGATTACGAGCGTGTTACATATGACCGTAAGTTCGAGTTAAAAGAAGGCGTATTTTATTTACGTGTTCGCGGCTATGCGGTTGAAGGGGATGTTGATACCAATAAGGCAGTTATTCAGTTATTGACGCCATTGTTAGGAAAACATTATTATCCTCATGGAGTAGAATATGGTGATGGGGAAAACTTCCCAACATCACTCGTTAACCAATGCAAGAAAATTCTTGACGATGTAAATAACGAAGTTGAAAAATTTGCTCTATAAGCAAAATGACGCATGATCACTTTCATGCGTCATTTTTTATATTTGCCCGCGGAAAGCGTAGCGCATGGAGCGTAAAACAACAGCCAAATTTAACACAGCATATATTTAAAAGAAATCATAAAAAAATGGCTTGTAACGTGGAAGAAGGCTTTCTAAAACAGCAATTTCTGATTCTGGACCTTTAAGGTACCCTAATTCAAACAATTCAGCTGGCCGCTTGTAGCCAAATAGTATTGCTGTTAATGAATTAACATCCATCCTTACCCCTCTTTGTGGAGGCTGCACACAATTACTACCTTGCTTTTCTTTAAATACCTTAACTTCTCCATTACCAATTAAATAACTTCCATTGTTCCAAGGTGCATATTCATCCTCAAGGTGTATGAAAACCTTTTCGGTACCATTATTAAATTGATATTTTTGCAGGCATTGCTCTGCGTCGACAATTCGCGCCATGAAGTATGGTGTGACCTCTGTCTTTACTTTTGGCTGCTGTAGGATAAAAGGTAATAACTCATGATTAGAGGTTAAAATACTAACGCTATCCACCATAGAGTCGTGCTGGCAAATGAAATTCCATAATCCTATTCTTGCTTCTTTGTTTAACGCTGTAAACTCTTGAACGTCCATTTTTCGTTCTTTTACTTCGTATAAGATATAACCCTTCGCTTCACCACTTTTATCGTAGTATACAGCAATCTGACCATCATCGTATATGTTATTCTTCCACCAGGTTACATCACGTACAAGCATACCCATATAATTTTTACTAAACTGTGCATAAACAGTTTCAACGTCAGGGTGATGACTCTCATTTTGAAACCGTTTTATTGATCCAGGATGACCTTCTAGAAATTTAAGCTCCTTTTTCTCAATAAAAAGCTGCTTGTTCTCGGTAAATACTTCCCACCCAAATTTCCGATAAAACCCAATATCAAAGGGATGTAACAGTGAAACAATTTGCTCCTCTTTATACATTCTTTCTAATGCTTCAATGATTAATTTTTTTACATATCCATTTCTTCTAAACTCAGGGTAGGTTGCTACCCCCGCAACTCCGCCCATTTTCCACTTTTGGTCATTCATATATATATCGAACGGAATAATATGAAGCTTGGCTGCAAGATTATTATCCTCCCAAACTCCTATTACTCTTTGGCGTTTTAACATTTCTATCCTTGAAGCAATGCTTTCCTCAGGTATTTTATATTGAAATGCATACATTGAAAGCTTCATTGATTCGGTATAATCTTTTTCAGTAAGTTCTTTAATTTCCATTCCCATCACTCCCCCTTTAAATTATTTCTATTAATGAATAGAAATTCCCTTTATAAAAATAAAAAAAGTGCCTATTAAGACACTTTAGAATCCAAGAATAGCTTTTATAACAGAGGTTGTTTCTCCACCGTGAAAAAAGACATATAGCAATAAGTATACTGCAACACCTGTGATTGCTGTAAAAAACCAAATAACACTTGTAATTGGACCTAGTTTCCTATGTTTGGTTAAGTTATTTTTATAACCAGTATAGAGTGTTACAATACCCAAAATAGCACCAGTGGTTGCTAAGAAGATATGGAAAACTAAAAAGATAGTGTAGTAAATTTTCAGATGGTCCGGACCGCCAAATGCCGTATTTCCAATAAAAATTGTCCTTGATGCATAAATGATAAAGAAAATAAGAGCAAATATTGCCGCAATAAACATAGTCTTCTTGTGTGCTTCTATTTTTCTTTGTTTAATTTGCCACCAGCCAATGGCAACCGTTATGGCACTTAAAACGATAAAGCTGGTACTAATCGTAGGTAAAATTGGTAGGGAATTCATGGCATGAGCCTCACTTTTTATATTTTCTACAATAATTTTAGTTTAGTTACCACTATTTTTCAATGGGCTGCTTTGTAAAAATTGTCGTTAAAATCCTAAAGCCGATTTTAACGTGAAATAATCTATTTTAGTCTTTGAAATAATTTTACAAGCTCTTTTCTTTAAGAAAAGAGCTTAACAAAAAGAAAATCTCCCAGTGATATGGGAGATTATTCGATAACAGAGGGCTTTAAAGTCTGCTGTTGCTCTTTTTCACTGTCTGATTGATCCTTACGGTACCATTCAAAGAAAACATGGGCTAAGATAACGCCATAGACGATTTCCTGAATGATTTTCATAAGTACACCACCAAGCTGTTGATCATGTATTAATGACATCGAACTAAATAATTCTGGACCACTAATGTCCAAGCCAGCAAATGTTGCAGGTCCAACACAAAGACTCATCACCTGAGCCCATACTGCAGGATCAGAATAGGTTGCATAAATTGAACCTGGGGCAAAAATAATTAAGGCACAGGCAGGAGTAATTAAAATACCGTCCGCAAAGATATAACCAACCTTTTTTAATCCACTTAATCTTTGATGCTCAGGAACAGGGTTTATTAACGGCCACCACATGAAAATCGCAACGATAAATAAGAGAATTGAATATCCAGCATGAAACCAACCGTTTTGCATAACACGGTCAAAGATCATTGGTATATGATAAAAAGAAAATAATCCATTAAAAATGATTAATGCAATAAGTGGTTTTGTAAAAAACGCAAACAAAGAATTAAATAGTCTTACTTTGAAGAGCTTTCTCCAAATCCAAACCGGGATACCAAAAATAAATATTGGCGGTATAACAAGTACTAATACTGCCATTTGAATCATGTGGACGTAAAACATTAGATGTGCCATTAAATCTAACGGAGTCCCTTTAATAGCATAAATCAATGAAATTGAGAGTAAAAATAACCCTGCTTGTTTCTTAGTCAATGGTTCACTATCACTAAATTTGCTGTGCAATTTCACTGTGATTAAAAAATATACAGCTATAACGGCTAGTAAAGTTAATAGGAAGTACGGGCTCCAAAGTGCTTTAAAGCCAAAAATATCTAATGTAAGCACCGCATATCACCTCTAAATAGTAGTTAAATCTTAGTTTCATTATAAACCCAAGCAAATTAAAGAAGCAAAGAAATAAATTATTTCCCTATAAAAAGAAAATCGGCATAAGCCGATTTTCCAAAAAATTTACCACCAAATAATTGTTGAAAAAGCCAACACAGTAACTAAGCCAACAAGCAATCCTGAATAAAGAAACAATGATGGTGCTTCATGACCTTTATGGCTCATATGCATGAAATAATATAGCTGAAAAATTACTTGTACTACAGCCAATAGAAGAATAAACGGCACTATAAACCAGGCCGAAAACCCTTTAATTGCCACTGCTGCAAAAGCTATTAATGTTAAGAAAATCATCAATGCAAAGGAAACCACATGATGTCTCATTTCTTCAGCACTTTTCTTGCGGCGATATTCAATGTCAACTCTTGGGTTACCTGAATTTAATTGTGAATTTGCCATCAGTTTATCCCACCATCCCCATTAAATATACTACAGTAAAGATAAATACCCAAACTACGTCAATAAAATGCCAGTAAAGGCTGGCTACGTAAAATTTAGGAGCATTGTAAAGGTCCAAGCCTCGTTTTGCATTCCGTACAATTAATGTAGTGATCCATAAAAGACCAAATGCAACGTGACCTCCATGGAAACCAACTAATGTGTAAAATGCAGAACCAAACGCACTACTAGTAAACGTATGATGATACTCATGAACATAATGATTAAACTCATATATCTCTAATACTAGGAAAGCAGCACCCAAAAGTAACGTTAGGATTAACCAAAGATTCATTTTTTTAGCATTAAAGTTTTTCATATGATACATCGCATAAACACTTGTTAATGAACTTGTTAATAGGAGCATTGTAGCAACAAATGTAAGCGGCAGTTCGAATATATCCTTGGCTAAATGATGTGATGTATCAGGTACTTTATCCTTTAAAGCAAGATAGGTAGCAAAGAGAGAGGCAAATAGCACAGTCTCTCCACCTAAGAAGAACCAAAAGCCTAAAAATTTATTTTTTGCTTCAAGGGTTGATTTTTCAGGCTCAGCAGGCCATGTTTCATATGTTAATTTTTCGTCTGCGTGCATTATGCCTTAACCCCCTTCTCATTATCATCTTCCATTAATTCTTCTTTATGAATATGGAAACCATGGTCATCCTTCACAGAACGTAAGAACATCGCTCCAAAGGTAATCAATAAACCAATAATGATTACTGGTACAGACCATGCTTTATCATCCATATTGAACAATGCACCAAATGCTGCTACGAATAATCCGAAAGCCATCACAAATGGTAAGAATGAGGCGTTTGGCATGTGAATGTCACCTAGCGGCTCAGCAGGAGTCATACCTTTTTTCCCTTCCATCTTCTCTAACCAGTAAGCATCTAAACCACGTACAAGTGGAAGCTGTTTAAAGTTATAGAATGGAGGCGGTGAAGGAATTGCCCACTCAAGTGTTCTTCCATCTCCCCAAGGATCATTTCCAACTCTTTCATTTTTAACAGATGTCGCAATGATATTGTATAGAAGAACGAGTACACCTAATGACATAAATACTGCTCCAAGAGAACTAATCAAGTTAGATGTTTCAAATCCTTGACCAGGAAGGTATGTGAATACACGACGCGGCATGCCCCAAAGACCTAAGAAGTGCTGGATAAAGAATGTCATATGGAAACCAATAAAGAATAACCAGAAAGTAATTTTTCCTAATGTATCATTTAACATTGTTCCAAACATTTTCGGCCAGTATAAATGTGTACCTGCGAGAACCGCAAATACTACACCACCAACGATAACGTAATGGAAGTGAGCGACTACGAAATACGTATCATGGTATTGATAGTCTGCTGCTGCTGATGCAAGCATAACACCTGTCACCCCACCGGCAACAAAGGAAGGAATGAAGGCTACTGCATAATGCATTGGAGTTGTAAATTTAACACTACCGCCCCACATCGTTAATAACCAGTTAAAGATTTTAATACCCGTCGGTACACCAATTGCCATTGTTGCAACAGCAAAAATAGCATTTGCTACAGGTCCAAGTCCAGTTGTAAACATATGGTGAGCCCATACCATGAATCCTAAGAAACCGATTAAAACTGTTGCGAATACCATTGAAGAGTATCCGAATAGACGCTTTCTTGAGAACATTGCAAAGATTTCAGAGAAAATACCAAATGCAGGCAGTACTAAAATATATACTTCTGGGTGTCCGAAAATCCAGAATAAATGCTCCCAGATAACCGTGTTACCACCCATTGTTGTTTCAAAGAAATTCGATCCAAACATACGGTCAAACATCATTAGGACTAGACCAACAGTTAATGGAGGGAATGCAAATAAAATAAGTGCTGAAGTAACAAAAGTCGACCAAGTAAATAATGGCATCCTCATATATGTCATTCCTGGTGCACGCATATTAATAATGGTTACAAGGAAATTAATACCACCAATAAGGGTACCTATACCTGAAATCTGTAATCCCAATACATAGAAATCAACCCCATGACCTTTGGAGGCCATTGCAAGGGATGCATAAGATGTCCAACCAGCATCAGGTGCACCGTCAAAGAACCATGAAAGGTTTAAGAATACTCCTCCAAAGAAGAATAACCAAAATCCTAAGGCGTTTACGAATGGAAATGCCACGTCTCGGGCACCAATTTGTAATGGCATTACGGCATTCATAAAAGCAAAAACAAGCGGCATTGCTGCAAGGAATATCATCGTTGTTCCATGCATCGTTATAATTTCATTAAATAAACCGGCACTTACAAAATCATTATTTGGTACTGCAAGCTGGATGCGGATAAATACTGCCTCAAGTCCGCCTACTACAAAGAAGAATCCACCTGCAATCAGATATAGGATGGCGATCTTTTTATGGTCAACAGTTGTTAGATAGTCCCATAAAGTGGCACCAAATCCCTTTTTTTGTGCATAGGTACTCACAATTTTACCTCCCTTTCTACCAATTCCCCTATTATTCCTGGACTTTTAATCCCATTAAATATTCAGTTAAAGCGTCAAGCTGGTCTTCACTTAATTGAGGATATTTATCAGTCATTAAGTTACCTGGCTTATATTTTTCTGGAGTTCGTATCCAATTCTTTAATTCTTCCTCGTTATGGTCTAATACACCTGCAATACGAGAGCGCTCTCCAAAGTTGGATAAGTTCGGCGCTAACCTTGCTTCTGGAGGAGTTGCATTTGTTGGTGTAACAGCATGACAGCTAATACAGCTTTTATTAAAAATTTCTTGACCTTCTTGAGCAAGTGCTGTGTCAGCTTTAGCAGGTTCTTTTACATCCTTCATATCTGCTACCCAGTTGTCAAAGTCATCTCGGTCCATCGTTTTAACTTTAAAGTCCATTAAAGCATGTGATGGTCCACAAAGCTCAGCACACTTACCGTAGAATAAATCTCCAGCTTCTTTAGCCTTTGCACTATCAAACTCTAACCAGAACTTATTCACATTTTCCGTATTCGTATCAAGCTTTCCACCTACCGCTGGAACCCAGAAAGAGTGTTTAACATCAGAAGAAATCAAATTAAAATATACCTTTTCATCAGTTGGAACTACCAAGTCTTGACTGGTTACAATTTCTTGACCAGGATATTCAAATTCCCACCAATATAAATTGGAACGTACATTGATAACAAGTGCATCAGAATCTTTTTTATCCATTGGTGATACATCTGCTAATTTAAATGTAGCAGAAACCGTTGGAACTGCTAAAAGTAAAAGTAATAAAATAGGTATAGTTGTCCAAATAATTTCTAGTTTGTGACTTCCTTCTACCTGTTTTGGTATCTTTTCATCTTTACGTCTGAACTTAATCAAAACGATAAAGAAGATTACCATTACAACTAAAATAACCCCAACCATAATCAATGTACTTAGTTTCATCAGATCATATTGAATGTCTGCAACTTCACCAGCAGGTCTTAATGTCGATAGGAACGGTTCGCCACATCCTGATAGGATAAGCGAAAGAATCGCAAATATCGAAATTAAGCGCCATTTTGCAAGCCTTTTCATAGCTAAATCATACCCCTCTTTCGCTAAATGATTTCTTTAAGATTATCTGTGATCAAAAATGTATGTAGTATAATTCCTTCTTAATGTTAAAAGAAACACGGAGGCAAAAAGGTTATTAATGCCTCCATATTTTTTTATTCAATAGGAATACTTATATTCCCCTTAATTAAGAAAGAACATCCCGGCTAAATCAATGTTACAATGACCATTGCAACAAAAATAATCGTTAAATATTGCAATGAGTACACAAACATTAGTTTTGCCCACTTAATATCATCTTTGATCTTATATCCATAAATCCCTAATACAAGCCAACCGATATTTAATACAGTTGCCAAAATTAGAAATGGGATTCCTAATGAAGTAAGTAATAAGGGTGTTGGCAGTAATGCTGCTACCCATACTAGGATGTGTTTCTTAGTCGTTTTAAAACCCTTCACTACTGGAAGCATCGGGATGCCAGCAGCGCGATATTCCTCTACCCTTCTCATAGCAAGAGCATAAAAATGGGGAGGCTGCCAAATAAACATAATAATAAACAATGACCATGCAATAATATCAAGATTTCCATCTACTGCAGCCCAGCCGATTAATGGCGGTACAGCTCCAGATATACTCCCAATAATGGTATTTGATACCAATTGTCGTTTAGACCACATGGAGTAGAGGACAACATAACTAAAAACCCCAAGCAGCCCAATCACTGTTGCAGTTACAGTAGTAAACAATAAAAAGATTGTACCTATAGCAATTAAGATGATACCTAATCCAAGTACCTTTGAAGGAACTATTTTCCCAGTAACCGTTGGTCTTGATTTTGTTCTTTCCATTAACGGGTCTATATCACGATCAATGTAATTATTAATGCTGCATGAACCGGCAATTATTAAGGAGGAACCAATTACGGTAAATAAGACTATATCTAAGTTGTTTAGGAAACTTTGCCCGCTAAAATGCAGTGCAAGCCAAATACCAGTAAAAGTAGTAATAAGATTTGAATTTACAATTCCAATCTTTATAAGTGCCATAAAATCTTTCCACATTGTGGTCTTTACCAAATGTGAATTTAGGCCCGTAGAGCCATTTTCAATCGTTGCTTCACCGTATGCCTTTGAATTTGGCATTTTTCCCCCTCCTAAAATGTTCTAATTATTATTATAAACTCGATAGATAACTTTACCAAATTATAATTGTTATTTATAAGCTATTATTATTTTATAATATTGTTATTTAAGAAACACTTTCTCTGTATATTAAATCACACTTTGGTGAATTTTTGTGAATTTTTTTTGAATAATTTTTGTCTAAATTGTGTCCGCTTGTATTTACTACCCATTATACTATATTTTAGAATCTTTAGATAATAAAATACACTCTAATTTAAGCAAAATCTAAATAAATTCTTTGTGTTATAGACAACAAATGCAATTTTAACGATTGTTATATATAAGTTCGATTTAACCTACTTTATATTACTAACAGACACTTCTCTATTTAGCAATAGTTTTCACTATAACAATAGTGAAAACCCAAAGTTATCCATAATGATATTTTATTTAAAAGTTATGCAAAAATTTCAGTTTTAATTCTGTTCTTTTTCCTATGTTTTCGTTATGATAAATAAGTACTTTTATCACTTCCTATTCCAAATCATTATATTTACAAAATATTGATAGAAACGATTAAACTTTTAGTTAAGAAGGTGATTTTTTGCAACGGTCTTTAAAGTGGTTAGCTGTGGCAACTACTATTGGAATGATATTGGTTTTACTTGGGGGAGCCCTGGTAACAAAAACGGAGTCTGGTATGGGGTGCGGGAGATCTTGGCCATTATGTAATGGTGAGTTCGTGCCAAGTGATATAACTCCCGAATTAGTGATAGAACTTGCTCACAGACTCGTTTCTGGCTTAGTTGGTTTTTTGGTATTGATTTTATCTATATGGTCTTGGAAAGTAATTGGGCACATTAGGGAAACCAAATTCCTATCTTTTCTTTCGTTTTTCTTTTTATTGTTACAAGGATTGGTTGGTGCAGCTGCTGTAATTTGGGAACAGTCTGATTTTATCCTCGCCCTGCACTTTGGTATCTCACTTATTTCCTTTGCTGCTGTATTTTTGCTTACATTATTAATCTTTGAAATTGATAAAAAGTTTGATGCTGATAAACTCATTATCGATAAAAGAATGGGATTTCATATTATATCTATATCCATTTATAGCTACTTTGTTATTTATACAGGTGCATTAGTACGTCATACCAAATCGAGTTTAGTTTGTCGTGATTGGCCATTATGTATTAATGACAGCCCAGCGTTGCCAAGTAATCTTTATGAGTGGGTGCAAATGGGTCACCGCACCGCGGCGGCTGGTATTTTCATTTGGATAGCATATGTAACTTACCTAGCAATCAAAAAGTATCGTCAGCAAAAAGTCATCTATTGGGGTTGGATCAGTGCATTTACGTTAGTATCCCTCCAAGTAATATCAGGAGCTTCTATTATTTTTACCCGGTTAAATCTTTACATCGCATTAATGCACGCTCTATTTATTACCTGTTTATTTGGTGTACTAAGTTATTTTCTCTTATTACTCTCGAGGTCTCGAAAGAAAAAATAGATATTAAAAAAGTTGCCAAATTTTATTTTGGCAACTTTTTTTTATTTCATCATTTATCAAGTTCGAGAAGCAAATCTCCGGTATGAATAGCATCCTCATTTTTCACATAAATTTCCTTTATTACTCCTGAAAATGGAGCTTGGACTGTTGTCTCCATTTTCATCGCTTCCGTAATCAAGAGATGGTCGCCTCGTTCTACTCTTTCCCCTTTTTCCACTAATACCTTAACAACAGTACCAGGCATTGTAGCCGAGATATGTGTTTCATTTTTAGGATCTGCTTTTACTCTCGTCAATACCGAGGCTTTAATACTTTCATCTTTAATATTAACCTCACGCGGTTGACCATTAAGTTCAAAATAAACTACTCGAGTACCGTCTGCCTGTGGCTGACCAATTGAGACAAGTTTAACAATAAGAGTTTTACCTGTTTCAATTTCTACTTCAATTTCTTCACCTAGCCTTAGACCATAAAGGAATGTAGGGGTATCTAGAAAAGACAGATTGCCATATTGCTCAACCGTATTTAAATATTCTTTATACACCTTTGGATATAGTGCATATGAAATCAAATCAATATCCGAAATGCTTCGTCCTAACTCCTTCCCTAACTCTTCCTTTAAGTCGGTAAAATTAATCTCTGGAAGTAACTCGCCCGGACGGACCTCCAGAGGCTTTTTCCCCTTTAATATGACGTTTTGAAGTCTTTCTGGGAATCCTTGATGCGGTTGACCGAGATAGCCCTGGAACATTTCAACTACCGAATCTGGAAAATCAATCGACTCCCCTTTAGTAAGGACATCAGCTTCTGATAGATTATTTTGAACCATAAAGAGTGCCATATCCCCGACAACCTTAGATGATGGTGTAACCTTGACGATATCCCCAAACATGTGATTGACCTTAGTGTACATTTGTTTAACTTCATCCCACTGCTCGCCAAGCCCAACACCCTTTGCTTGCTGCTGAAGATTACTATATTGTCCACCTGGCATCTCATGCTGGTACACCTCAGAATGTGGTGCAACCATACCACTTTCAAAATCGTGATAATATTTCCTTACATCCTCCCAATAATATGAAAGCTGTTCCAGCGCCTCAATATTTACATTCGGTTTCCTATCCTTACCTTCTAGTGCATAATAAAGTGAATTTGCACTTGGCTGAGAAGTTAGCCCTGCCATCGTACTTAATGCGGTATCCACGATATCTACTCCGCCGTCAATGGCACGTGCATATGTGTAGATACCATTCCCGCTTGTATCATGGGTATGAAGATGAATCGGAATATCAATCGTTTCTTTTAATTCAGAAATTAGTCGATAGGCTGCTTCAGGTTTTAGCAAACCAGCCATA
This sequence comes from Neobacillus canaveralius, assembly GCF_047237705.1. NCBI lineage: Bacteria > Bacillati > Bacillota > Bacilli > Caryophanales > Bacillaceae > Neobacillus > Neobacillus canaveralius. The sequence continues at coordinate 4,633,317 of NZ_JBDFLL010000001.1, forward strand.
TCCTTTATCCCTAATATATGTGCCCCTTGGTTCTCAAGTTCTTTTGCAAGTGTTTTATAATAGTTCAAATTATATTTCACTCTTGTTTCGTCCAGAATATCACCAGTATAACAAATTGCTGCTTCTGCGAGCTTTCCACTATCTCGAACAGCTTCTATCGCAATTTCCATTCCAGGCACCCAGTTTAAACTGTCAAAAACTCTGAATACATCAATGCCCTCCTCCGCAGACTTTCTTACAAATTCACGGATTAGATTGTCCGGATAATTTTTATATCCCACGGCATTAGAACCACGGATTAACATTTGGAACAGAACATTCGGAATTTTTTCACGAAGCATCTGTAATCTTTCCCACGGATCTTCTTTTAAGAAGCGATAGGCTACATCAAATGTAGCTCCTCCCCACATTTCAAAGGAAAACAGGTTAGGTAATAACTTTGCAGTAGGTTCAGCAATATGCAAAATGTCTGTTGACCTCACCCTGGTTGCTAATAACGACTGATGTGCATCTCGGAAGGTAGTGTCCGTTAAAAGTACATTTTTTTGTTCCTTTAGCCACTGAACAAGACCTTCAGCGCCATTTTGATCTAGTATTTGTTTCGTCCCATTCTGGTAAGGAAAATCATATTTTAATTTAGGTATACGCGGCTTTGAAAAAACGGGTCTTTTCTTTTTTTCAATTCCTGGGAAACCATTCACAGTCACGTTTCCAATATACGATAGCATTTTGGTTCCACGGTCTTTACTAGCAGGAAATACGAATAACTCCGGAGTTGAATCGATAAATGAAGTATCATATTCTCCCCTTCTAAAATTTTCATGTCTTACAACATTCTCAAGAAAAGGAATATTGGTTTTTATTCCGCGAATTCTAAACTCCCTTAGATTCCGAACCATTTTAGATGCTGCTTGTTCGAAGGTTAATGCCCATGTAGAAAGCTTCACAAGCAAAGAATCATAATATGGTGTGATGACAGCACCTTGATATCCATTTCCTGCATCAAGCCGAACACCAAAGCCCCCTCCAGAGCGATAAGCCATAATCTTTCCGGTATCAGGCATAAAATTATTAAGCGGGTCTTCTGTTGTAACACGCGACTGGATAGCGAAACCGTTTATCCGAATCTCTTCCTGCGGAGGAATTCCGACAATCGGGCTGTGTAACTCTTGACCTTCAGCCACTAAGATTTGCGTATGTACAATATCAATTCCCGTTACCATTTCAGTTACAGTGTGTTCAACCTGAATCCTTGGATTTACTTCTATGAAATAAAAGTCCTCACCCGAAACAAGAAATTCAACTGTTCCTGCATTTAAGTAAGCTACATTCTTCATTAGCTTAACCGCGGCAGTACAAATTTTCTCTCGTAATGAGTCTGAAATTGATACACTTGGAGCTACTTCCACTACCTTTTGATGACGTCGCTGCACAGAACAATCCCGGTCATACAAATGGACGATGTTACCATTTTTATCTCCAAATATTTGAACTTCTATATGTTTTGGTTTTTCAATTAATTTTTCCAAATAAACCTCGTCACTGCCAAAAGCTGCTTTTGCTTCTGATCTAGCGCGATCAAATGCTTCTTGCATTTCCTCTCGATTTCTGACAATACGCATACCACGTCCGCCCCCGCCTAGGGCTGCTTTAATAATAATCGGAAAACCATGATTATCAGTAAAATCCAGAACTTCCTGTATTGTTTCTACAGGGCCATCGCTGCCTGGTATTACCGGTATATTTGCTAATTCTGCTTGTTTTCTTGCCTTAACTTTATCACCGAACATATCAAGGTGAGTGGAGGTTGGACCGATAAAAATGATTCCTTCTTCTTCACAGCGTCTTGCGAAATGAATGTTTTCGGATAAAAAGCCATATCCTGGATGGATGGCGTTTGCACCGCTGAATTTTGCAATTTCAATGATCCCATCAATATCTAAATAGGCATCAATCGGTTTCTTTCCTTCACCAACTAGATATGCCTCATCCGCTTTATAACGATGGTACGCACCTGTGTCTTCCCTGGAATAAATTGCAACGGTTTGGATATTTAATTCGGTACAAGCCCGAAAAACACGAATGGCAATTTCTCCCCTGTTTGCGACTAACACTTTGTTGATTTGTCTAGTCAATCTAAGCACCTCATTCTTTCTCTCTTTTTTTATATAAAAGCGCAGGGATGTATTTTCCCCGCGCTATGTTCGAAATTGATATACATTTCCTTCTTGGTGGTTACTTGTTTTTTCTGGTTGTTTTTGTTTATATTTATTTTCATATTTAACAAACATAGAAACATTAACTAGAATACCAGCAGCTATTGCTAATTGTAATAGTGAAGAACCGCCATAGCTTACAAATGGTAATGTGACACCTGTAAGAGGAATAACTCCCGAAACCCCTGCTAGATTGATAAATGACTGAATTCCAATCATACTCGATATTCCAATTGCTAATAAACTGCCAAATGGATCCTTACACCTCAAGCCGAGGTAGATTCCCCGTAATACAATATAGCCTAAAGTAAGGATGACGAAACTGACTCCCCAAACACCTAATTCTTCTGCAATGACTGCCATTATAAAATCTGTATGGGATTCTGGTAAATACCCTAACTTCTGGACACTCTTTCCTAAACCTAAACCATTTACCCCACCTGACCCAATTGCAATATACGAGTTTGCTAAATGGAACCCGGAATCCAATTCATCTTCGAATGGATTACTTAAAACTTGAAAACGTTCCAAACGTTTTTCAGAAAAAATTTCATCCTGCAGTACTAAAATAACAGGAGATAGGAGAATCATCCCAAGCATGACTAATTTGGTAATCGTTTTGATATTCATTCCTGATGAGATAATAATTGTTCCTGCAATAAGTCCAATAATAAGTGCTGTCCCAAAGTCTGGTTGAAAGGCAATTAATCCAAGCACGATTACTAGGTAAGCTAATGGCGGTAATACACCATGATTAAATTTGTTAATGTATGCCTGCTTCTTCGCGTAAACGGCTGACAAATAAATGATAATTGATATTTTTACAAATTCTGCCGGCTGAATACTAATAAAGCCAAAGTCATACCAACTTTGAGCATTTCCTCTAACTTGTCCAAATACAAATAGACCTAAAAGACCTAAGATAGATAAACCCACCATTGGGAGTAAAAACTTTGTACTTTTCATAATTTTATAGGGAAATAATGCAATAAAAATAAAGATCAAACCAGAGACGATTAAATACAGCTTTTGTTTTTGATAAAAATAATCACTTGGAACGTGGTATCGTTGAACGGCTGATGCCATGCTGGCACTATAAACCATCACTAATCCAAATAAAGATAAAAGAATGATCGCGATGATTAATGAATAATCATAGGATTTCAATATTTTTTTAAACATCTAATAACTTCCTCATTTTTAAGATTGTCGTTATTGCTATTATAATAGAAAATGAAACAATTGGGTTGAGGAAAAGTTACATTACTCCAATATTTTGTATGGAAATATTCTGAATATAGCGGTAGTTAATAAAAAACTCAAACAACACTTCATCATTGTTTGAGTTTTTTTAGCTATTTTCTAATGGATGCTTCATGAAGCGCAGATAATTCTCTTTCTAATTTATCTAGTATCGCTTTACCATCCTTGACTTCGATTAAGCCTAATCTAACCGCAAATTCTATCTCTCTAGATAAACCAAACATTTGCGTATCCAATACCTCTTCATAAAGCGGGCATTGAGGCATCGTGAGATTTTCCATTTGCACTTTAATAAGCTTTAATATTTTTTCAGCGTCTGCCTGTAACAAGGCATAGGCTTTTTCCTGATGATTCACAATCATTTCAGACGCCAACATTGATCCCCCCATTCAGAGCGATAACCCAACTTATCTATAAATTTTACCTTTTACCACTGAAAAATGCAAGAACAATAACTGCCTGAGTCCTTTGTAATCATATTACTTATATGACATTCACTTTATTTAACGGTATACTTTAATAGAATGAACTGGAGGAATGAAAGATGGAAAAGATAATAGCACTAACCGGCAAAGTTAAATATTCAATTACACTTGATCCCTCTGTGTGGATATTTGATGATCGTAAGGTTGATTTGACTACCTACTTCTCTACAAGTTCTGATCACACTGACGAACTGGAAGAATATACTAAATCAATTTCTAAGCATTGGGACCGTGAAATCATAGAAGGTGCTGTCTACCCGCCAACCTTAAAAACTGAAAAGAAATATGAGAAAGAAAAAGTATTAACAGGAAGTTTTGGTATTCCATTTCAACCTTTTTTAGAGAATGCGGAACCAGAAGATAATGCTACTACTTTAATCATAAAAACGCTCGTCTCAGAACATGAGGTATCTCTTGATTTTGCAAAAGAGCTTATTCTTGGTTTTTCAGAAGTTGGAAAGCCTCTTTCAGAAGATGGACCTGTCCATGTTTACTTCGGAGATGGTTCTAACCAAAAACATCCAATAAAGAATGTCAGAGGATTTTTCATTAAATAATAAACAACGGGTGCCAATTTGGTACCCGTTTTGTACATTTTTTCTTATTATTCATCTTGCTGTTTACAGCAAATCTGCCGCCAGCCTTGCTAATCCAGATCGCTCTCCTTTTAATAATTTAACATGTCCAGATATAATTTGATCTTTAAAACGTTCGACCACATAGGTTAACCCATTATTGTAGGCGTCAAGATAGGGATGGTCGATTTGTTCTGGGTCACCCATTAAGACAATTTTACTCCCCTCACCTACACGTGTTAAGATTGTTTTTACTTCATGTTTGGTCAAATTTTGTGCTTCATCAATGATAATAAATTGTTTTGGCAGACTTCTTCCCCTTATATAGGTTAAGGCCTCTACCTCTATTGACCCCATCCCAGCAAGGATGGCGTCCAATTCGCCAGGTTTCTTAGTATTAAATAGGTATTCTAGATTATCAAATATCGGCTGCATCCAAGGTCTAAGTTTTTCTTGCTTTTCTCCAGGTAAATACCCTATATCCTTGCCAACCGGTACAATAGGTCTAGCTACTAATAGCTTTTTAAACTCTCTAAAATCTTCAGTTTGCATCAATCCTGATGCTAGAGCTAAAAGCGTTTTACCAGTACCTGCTTTACCTATTAATGTTACTAACGGTATATCCTTTCGAAGTAGTAACTCAATTGCCATCGTTTGCTGTACATTTCTTGGATGTATTCCCCAAACATGTTCCTGATTAATCGCGAGTTTCTTTACCTTTAGCTTTGTTTTATCAACCATTCCTAATGCTGAGGCAGATCCACCTAGAGCATCTTTCATGATTAAGAATTGATTAGGATAAAACGGATATTTACCTATCTCTGATAACGGTAGTTCCCCTTTTTCATAAAAAGTCCCCATTAATTCTCCAGATAAAAAAATCTCTAAAAAGCCAGTGTAAATATGGTCGATTTCGACCACCCTGTCACTTAAAAAATCCTCTGCAGTTAACCCGATAGCGTCTGCCTTTACCCTGACTAATGTATCTTTACTTACAAGGATCACAGGCTTTCCATTTTCCTTCTGTTGTTCTTCCGTTGATAAATTTTTTGCTACCGCAAGAATTCGATTGTCATTTGTTTTTTCGACAAAAATTTCCTGTAATTCATGAAAGGCACGATGATTAAGTTCAATTCTAATGGTTCCACCATTTTCAAGTGGTATTTTTTCATGAAGTTTCCCCGCTGCTCGCAATTCATCAATTAATCTTGATACATGTCGGGCATTCCTGCCAATTTCATCCATGTATCTCTTCTTTGAGTCCACTTCTTCAAGGACAACTGCAGGAATGACTACTTCATTATCTTCGAATGAGAATATGGAATACGGGTCTTGTAATAAGACGTTTGTATCTAACACGTATATTTTACTCAAAGCGACGCCTCCACTTTTTCTAGTTGTGGCTTGTTCATGGTTCAAACAAACCGAATGCTAGATAGGACTTTGGTAAAATATATGTTTGTTCGAATAAAGATAGAAGGATTTCCGCACAATAAATGTAAGTTGAGTATAACAAAACTCGAGTATCTATCATGAATCATTTATACAACTCTGTGTGGAGGTGGAGATTTAAATGAAAAAGTTATTGATGTTTACTTGTTTATTATTGATTTTAGCTGCTTGTAACAATAATACTAACAATGCTCAGAATAACGAGAAGCAATCATTAGTTAACGTAAAGAACAGCAATATCGAAGAAGTAGACAGGCAAACCGGTCAAGAAATTTCCAAACGATTAGTTGAACTTGCCACTAGTATTCCAAATGTACATGATGCTACTGCAGTTGTTATTGGCAGGTATGCGATTGTGGGTATCGATGTAAATTCGAAGATCGAGCGTTCACAAGTGGGGACAATAAAATATTCAGTAGCTGAAAGTCTAAAAGAAGACCCTCATGGTGCACGTGCTATCGTAGTCGCTGATGCAGACACCAATCAACGTCTGAAAGAAATTTCAGCAGATATTAAAAAAGGACGACCCATCCAAGGAATTATGGAAGAACTCGCTGACGTTGCTGGCAGGTTAATGCCTGAGATCCCTGGAGATATGATAGATCCTAATCCTAAAAACGCTCCAGAGGAACCGAAGAAAAAGCTGCAGGAAAATGAAAAGAAAAGCTTAGAGGATAAACAGCAAGAAGAATCAAAGCACTATAAATGATAAAGCTTAGTCGTGAGACTAAGCTTTTTTCATCGCTTCCATTACCTGCTTATCAAGCCTTGCTGCTGCATTTTTGTCGTACGTTTTATCATACTGTGGCTCTGTGACAATTTTTGAACCATAGAACATAACATCTCTAACCTCATGGATTCTTATTTCAATCAACGCTAACTTTAAAGGAACGTCCTGCAGCCGCTCTTCTTTCAATGCTGCTTCACCTTGTATGGAATATGTAGATTCATTCGCAATTATATTGATCACCACTTTTTTATTATGTGTGATATTTTGGATAATTCTAGATTTATTATCTATAGCAAAATAGATTGTTTCCTCATCTTTTGCTAAAATCCATGATATCGCACTAACATTGGGACCACCTGATTCATAATCCACTGTTGCTAATGTTACAAACCTTTCTTTTTGCAACTCATCATATAAAGGCTTAATGAGTCTTGGTTCCACTTGATTTGGCATCTTTACAACCCCTTCATTTCATTCCTTACTTGTATCTTTAATAAAACAGACATTCTCATAGTACTATTATCTGTTTTTTTCAGCAACTTAACCAGATTGATTTACTAGTCATCATATTTGCATGATATACTATAGTAAAAACAAAGCGAGACTAGAGAACTTGAGGTGCATTATGAGAGTTAAGTGCGTGATCTGCGACAAAATTGAATCGATAGAAGATGAATCCTTTATAGCAAAACGTCTTCGAAATCGACCAATCCATACATATATGTGTCAAGACTGCAGCAGTAGAATTTCGGAAAAAACAAAAGCAAGAATTGATACAGGTAATTTCAGATTTTATCGTGCACAGTCTGAGAAAGATGATTGGTAAGAAAAGCGGAAGCTCCTTGCTCAGGGGCTTATGACCCGAGCCCCTAGGCGCTGGAGCTGGACAGTAAAAAAAATTCATGCCGCAACCGGCATGAATTTTTTTTACTCTTCAAATGGAAAATTACAATATTTATCTGGCTCTTGATTGATCTGGTTAAGCATTACTTCGATGAGGTCACGATGAAATCGAGTCTTCTTCGGTTCACCTTCATGGATAAAGGAAACATAATACATCACTTCATCCGTTGTTACTTCAATGTCTGTTAAATGATGTTCATCCTTAATAATCTCATCAAAAAGGTCTAACGTTTCTCGTGCTGCTGTATCCTTAGGACGAGCATCGCATACAATCTTTATTGAAAGCCAATTATAAAGCGCATCCTGTACCGATCTCATGTTAATATCCCCCGTTACTTTGCCTCAAACTTTGCTGCTTTTTTCGACTGATGCAAGCGAATTTTGTAAATGATTAATATTAATGCAGCAACCACAAGACCCTCTGCTATTGGCAGGAATATCCCTAATGCAGTAAGAATCGTACACCCTGCAGCTAAAAAGATATAAATCATAATCGATTTTCCTAGTGGAAGCTTTTGGGCAAAGCCAAGCTTATAGACCAAAATAGATAGGGCTACTATCGTAATGTACAGCAGCCACATTCCCATTTTGGGATTTTCGGTAACATTATAGAGCGCTGGAAAAAAAGAAAGTCGATCCGCTACATTCACACGAATTCCTCCCCTGAAGGATTTTAGCTTAATTCTGCAACTTTTTTCTTTTTAGCCATTCTTTCACGTTCGTTTTTATCAAGAATTTTTTTACGAAGACGAATTGATTCCGGTGTAACTTCACAGTATTCATCCTCGTTTAGGTATTCTAATGACTCTTCAAGTGTCATTATTCTCGGTTTCTTAATAACGGAAGTTTGATCCTTGTTAGCAGAACGAATATTTGTTGCCTGTTTCACTTTTGTGATATTAACCGTAATATCATTTTCACGTGTGTGCTCGCCAACTATCATACCTTCGTAGATTTCAGTACCAGGTTCAACGAAAATTGTTCCACGGTCCTCAACATTCATAATACCATAAGTAGAAGCTTTTCCTGATTCCATTGATACTAGCACACCTTGACGTCTTCCTCCAACTTGACCTTGAACCATTGGCTGGTAGCTGTCAAATGTGTGATTTATTATTCCATAACCACGAGTCATTGTTAAGAATTCTGTAGTGTAGCCAATTAGTCCACGTGCTGGGACATTAAAGATTAATCGTACTTGACCAGACCCATTATTAATCATATCAATCATTTCGCCTTTACGAGCACCAATTGATTCCATTATAGAACCTGTATGCTCTTCAGGTACATCAATTTGAACTCGTTCAATTGGCTCACAGCGAACACCATCAATTTCTTTAACAATTACTTCCGGCTTAGAAACTTGAAGCTCATAGCCTTCACGGCGCATGTTCTCGATTAAGATAGATAAGTGAAGCTCACCACGCCCTGATACGATCCATGCATCTGGTGAATCTGTATTTTCAACACGTAAGCTTACGTCGGTTTGCAACTGTGCGAGTAGTCTTTCTTCAATCTTTCTAGAAGTTAGGTACTTACCTTCTCTACCGGCAAATGGACTGTTATTAACAACAAAAGTCATTTGCAATGTTGGTTCATCAATTCTAAGAATAGGTAATGCTTCTTGGTGCTCCACTGGAGTAACCGTTTCACCTACATTGATATCTTCCATACCGGAAACAGCAATTAAATCTCCTGCTACAGCTTCTTGAATTTCCTGACGTTTTAGACCAAAGAAACCAAAGATTTTACTTACACGGAATTGTTTAACTGAACCATCTATTTTCATTAATGAAACCTGTTGACCAACATGCATTGTACCGCGGAAAACACGGCCAATTCCAATTCTTCCAACATAATCATTATAATCAAGCAGAGCAACTTGGAATTGTAATGGCTCATCACGATTATCAATTGGTGCTGGAATGTTTTCAACAATGGAATCATACAAACATTGCATGTTTTCATCTTGTTTTTCATGATCTGTGCTTGCCGTTCCATTTATTGCAGATGCAAAAATGACTGGGAACTCCAGTTGATCTTCGTTAGCACCTAGTTCAATAAACAAATCAATAACTTCATCAATTACTTCTACTGGGCGGGCAAAATCACGGTCAATTTTATTAACGACAACGATTGGAGTCAAATTTTGCTCTAACGCCTTTTTTAGTACGAAGCGTGTTTGTGGCATTGTTCCTTCATAAGCGTCAACAACAAGTAATACTCCATCAACCATTTTCATGATACGTTCTACTTCGCCGCCAAAATCTGCATGTCCTGGAGTATCCAAAATATTGATTCGTGTATCTTTATATTGAATCGCTGTGTTTTTAGCGAGAATCGTTATTCCACGTTCCCTTTCAAGATCATTTGAATCCATTGCACGTTCTTCAACGTGCTCGTTCGTACGAAATGTTCCTGATTGCTTTAATAATTGGTCAACCAAAGTCGTTTTCCCGTGGTCAACGTGTGCGATGATCGCTATATTGCGAATATCTTCTCTAATTTTCAAGTAATTCACTCCTACTTCTATTTCAAAAATTTTAAGCTATTTATAGTTTCCCATATACAACTAAAGTATTATACCACATTTATGGTGGAAAGCTAACTGCATTTTATGTAGAATATAGCTATATCAATTATCACAAATAAAATTTTATTTTTTATATGACAAGGGGACTAGCAAAATGAAGCAAATTAAATGGATTTTTGTTGTTTTTGCAGTACTGGCAGCAGTAAGTATAATGGGTATAGGCGTGGCAATTGGGGAAGAAAGTATCTTAGGGGTAATTGGCAGTATCCTTGCACTCGTTCTTGTAATGGGGTTCGGATTTAAAACAAAAGCAAAATTACGTGATAATGGTCAATTATAAAAAGAAGCCTTTTGGGGCTTCTTTGTTTTACCATTTTCCTTCTTTTAGATAATCATTAATGATGGTTTGGTGTAAGCCAGGTTTTGCCACCAGCAATGAATCGCTTGAAAGGAAATCCAACTTATTACCTCTTAGATTGGAGACAACACCGCCTAATTCCTCAATAATAACTGAACCAGCAGCAACATCCCAAGGTGATAACCTCATTGAAATATAAGCATCCACTCTCCCTGTTGCGACAAACACCATTTCAAGAGCAGCTGTTCCGTATGATCTCGTTCCTCTTGCATCTTTAACCAACGGTATAAGCAAGTTATGGTCAATACGATGATTTTCCATCACCCAGGTTGCATTTAAAGCAATAATCGATTCTTTTACTGTCACTTTACTTAATGGAGGAAGCTCAGTATTGTTCATAAATGCACCTTTACCAGTAATCGCATGATATAATTCATTGTGTGCTACATCATAAATAATTCCAATTTTCCCTATGCCATTTTCAAACACACCTAGAGAAATAGCGAAATTTCGCTGTTGATGGATAAAATTCATTGTTCCATCAATCGGGTCGATAATCCATACAACACCATCAAGTTTACTTACTTCATCCCCAAACCCTTCTTCACCCAAAATTCTATGGTTCGGGAAAGTTTTTCTGATTTTATTAATAAAGAATTGTTCAATTTCTTTATCTATATTGGTCACTAAATCATTAGGATTTGATTTGGTTTGGATATTTAACGTTTCAGTAAAAGAATCCCTAATTTTATCACCAGCTTCCATTACCCATTGCTTAGCCTGAAGATCAACGTAATGCCAGTCCATTTTATCCCTCCACTTTTTCAATCCTTATATGTACATATCCTAAGCTTAATTAAATTTATGTATGCCTTCAACTTTTTACTCCTATATTTTTAATGGCAAAACAATAAACGAACTCTCCACTTTCCTACCCAGAGTTCGTTTTATAATATCAATATGAAATTCTTTATTTTCATTCTAAATGGTATCCCCTTTGAAAACAAATTATCAAAGAGCTTTAAGTTTTACTAACTCTTGGCGGATTTTTTCTAATTTCTGTTTACATTCCTTCATCTTTTTTTCATTTTTTTCTTCAATTGCTTCAAACAATGTGGCCAGCTCATAATCCATTTCTAATCGTAAATAGGCCAACCTTTCCTTCTCGCCAACTTTTTTTAGTGAAGTATTCATCAATTGTTTCATCTTAGCGTTCTCCTTTCAATTGTTATTTAATTTTTCAGACTATTTTTAGTAATATAATATGAGCCAGCATGTAAGGTTGCAACAAATATGTGCGTTAACCCATATAAGCACTAAGTTTCAAGAATTTTCGCCAGTATGCTACAATGAATGACAAATGTCATCACTTGGAGGTTTAACAGATGGACTTTAAAGGTTTTAATAATGAAGATTTCGATGTTTTTCAAATAGATGGATTAGAGGCAAGAATGGAAGCTTTAAAAGAAAGGATTCGCCCAAAATTAGAAAGTCTAGGACATTATTTTGCACCAACCTTAACAACATTGACCGGCGATGAAATGCATGTCCATGTTGCCAAACACGCAAGACGGACGATAAATCCTCCTAAAGATACATGGGTGGCATTTGCAGATAATCCTCGCGGTTACAAAATGCTTCCTCATTTTCAAATTGGCCTGTGGAATACTCATTTATTTATTTGGTTCGCTGTTATCTATGAAGCACCTAATAAACAAGAATTTGCGGCAAGATTCACAAAAAAAATAAATAAAATCTATAAAGAAATACCTAAAGACTTTGTTTGGTCTTTGGACCATATGAAACCTGAATCAGTGCCACATGGACAATTAAAAAAAGAGGATTTACGAGGTATGTTTGAACGGCTGGAGAATATAAAAAAGGCAGAAATCTTATGCGGATATGAGATTAAACGTGAGAACTTACTACATTTAAGTGCTGAGGAGTTCCTTAAGGAAGTTGAATATGTCTTTACTAAAGTTGCACCATTATATAAGATTGCTCTTAATATTAAATAAAAAACTCCTGAACATTCGTTCGGAGTTTTTCTTTTTTATTTCATTGAAATTTTTTCGCCTGGTGAGGCATTTTTGGCTTTTTTTATCGTTCTATAGGAAGAATAGCCACTAATATCCTCAAATTCACCGCAAAGAGTCTTTTCTTCTGCTTTACCAGGGACAATTTCCTTGAATCGACGATAGATATCCATCAATTCATCACGTCCAATGCCTTTTTCATAAGCTCTTTCTATTGCTTCGTAAAAATTTATTACGTCAACAATTTCATCTGTTGTCCAATGATAATCTATCGGGTATTGATACTCCATGTTGTTTCACCTGCTTACTATATTTACATATATGTATAATACCTCTATTTTGCCCATTTTTCACGAATTTGTTCTGCGTCGGTAATTATTCGATTAAATAGTTCGGCAATGGTTGGTATATCTTTGATAAGTCCCATTACCTGTCCTGCCCATGCAAAGCCTTCATCTTCTACTCCATCATATATATATCGTTTATTGGCTTGGCCGCTAATATAATTCTTCAAATGTTCGTAATTGCCAAATTCTTTCTCTATTTCGAGTATTTTATTTGTCCAATTATTTGAAATTGCACGTGCTGGCGCACCAAGACTTCGTTTGATCACAACGGTATTAGCTTCTGTTCCTTCAATAAGCCTTTTCTTATAAATGTCATTCGCATGTACGCATTCCTTGGTGGCAATAAAACGTGTCCCCATTTCAATTCCTTCTGCTCCCAAGCTAAGAGCTGCCATAAGTCCCCTGCCATCGCCAATACCGCCAGATGCTATTACTGGGATAGAAACTGCATCTACTACTTGAGGGATTAATACCATCGTACCAATATCATCCCTGCCTAAATGGCCTCCGCCTTCCTGCCCCACTACCATTACTGCATCTGCACCTAATTCTTCAGCTTTTTCTGCCTGCCTTCTAGCCGCAACAAGAACCAATCTTTTTATCGATGTTCCTTTTAACTGTTCGAATATCGGTGCAGGATTGCCGCCCGTCATGGATACAACAGGGACATCTTCATCAATAGCCACTTGAAGCATTTCTTCAAAAGGTCGATTATGCTGACCAATTGCGTAATTAACTCCGAATGGTTTATTCGTCAGCTTTTTAACTTTTCTAATTTCCTCCCGAAGCTTAGTAGGACTCTCAAGAGACATTGCTGTAATTTGCCCAAGTCCACCTGCATTCGAAACGGCTGCAGCTAGTTCTGAATAGGCTAGATAAGCTAACCCTCCCTGTATTATAGGGTATTTGATATTAAGTAATTCCGTCACGCGCGTTTGCCAATTCATCCGAAATCCCTCCTAATAATGTTACCTTCCTATTTCTCCTTTAAAGGTTAATTTTCCTGTTTTATTGAGAAACTAAGGTAACACATAAAAAAGTGTATATTTTAAGACACAATTTTCTATGCAAGCACTAGTATTAGTGCTATAATTCATTTGTTTTGTATTGATATTAATGCATTTTGTATATAAAGAGGTGTGGAAATAAATTGTCTCAAAACCAAACACCGTTATTTAGCGGTTTATTAGAACATGCAAAAAACAATCCAGTTCAATTTCATATTCCCGGGCATAAAAAAGGGGTTGGAATCGATCCAGATTTTAGAAATTTCATTGGTGATAATGCACTATCGATAGACTTAATTAATATTGGTCCTCTCGATGACCTTCATCAGCCAAAAGGAATCATTAAACAAGCACAAGATTTGGCTGCAGAAGCCTTCGGCGCAGATAGAACTTTCTTTTCTGTTCAAGGAACAAGTGGTGCGATCATTGCGATGATTATGGCGGTTTGTGGACCTGAGGATAAGATTATTGTCCCAAGGAATGTTCATAAATCAATTATGTCGGCTATAGTCTTTTCCGGTGCAATTCCTGTTTTTATTCACCCGGAAATCGATGAGGATTTAGGTATATCTCATGGAATTACGACCGAATCAGTAGAAAAGGCATTAAATCAGCATCCAGATGCAAAAGCTATCCTAGTGATTAACCCGACGTATTTTGGAATCTCAGCAGATTTAAAAAGAATAGTCGAAATTGCTCACTCTCATAATGTTCCAGTTCTAGTTGATGAAGCACATGGAGTTCATATCCATTTTCACGATGATTTGCCGCTATCTGCCATGCAGGCTGGTGCTGATATGGCTGCAACGAGCGTCCATAAACTTGGCGGGTCCATGACACAAAGCTCTATTTTAAACGTTAAAGAGGGCCTTGTTTCTGCCAAGCACGTTCAAGCTATACTAAGTATGCTAACAACGACTTCAACTTCCTATTTATTACTTGCTTCCCTTGACGTTGCTAGAAAACAATTAGCAACTAAGGGAAAAGAGTTAATTGATAAAACGATTGATCTTGCACAATCAATTAGAAAAAGAATTAATGAAATTAACCATCTACATTGTGTTGGGAAAGAAATCTTAGGTTCCAAAGCAACCTTTGATTATGACCCAACTAAATTAATTATCTCAGTAAAAGAATTAGGATTAACGGGTTATGAGGTCGAAAAGTGGCTAAGGGAAAAACATAAAATTGAAGTAGAAATGTCTGACCTTTATAACATCCTTTGTATCATAACAATTGGCGATACCGCTGTGGAAGCCGACATTTTGGTTAATGCTTTAAAAGAACTCGCTGCGGAACGAGAACATCTTAATGAAAAGTTCGAACCTATCCAAGTTCTGCTTCCTGATATTCCTGTTCTTGCATTGACTCCAAGAGATGCCTTTTATGCAGATACGGAAGTTATTCCTTTTGTGGAATCAGAAGGAAGAATAATTGCTGAATTTATTATGGTCTATCCACCCGGAATTCCAATTTTCATCCCAGGTGAAATTATTACAAAAGAAAACCTTCACTATGTTCGTGAAAACCTCGAAGCTGGTTTGCCTGTTCAAGGACCAGAGGATGAAGAAATTAAAACCATCCGGGTAATTAAAGAATATAAGGCTATAAAATAAAAATACAGGATTCCACTTGGAATCCTGTTTCTATTTAATAAACTTTTATCGTTCTTCTTCGGAATGGTGATCATCGCAACAATTACATCTAGAATAGAGAACTGTTACTTTTTCATCTTCAAAATGATCAATTGTTGAGTCGCAAGCTTGGCAAACGATTGTACCCATCTTTTCAATCCCCTTTTCATTATGAAATGTGCTACATTGAAAACGTTTTATTGTTGTTAATTTAATAATAATATAACACATTGGATTTTTCAAGCCCAAATTGTATGTCACATTTAAATATTTTTTCACAAAAAAAGGTCTTTAATAGACCTTTTACTGTCCAACTATTCATATTGGGTAACAAATGGGATTTGCGGGAGTGTTTCTCTGAAGAATTCAGCTAAATCTGCAGCTTGCTGTTTATCTGGTATTCGGAATGCATTTTGCAGGTATTCGATATCTTCTATTTCTTTAGGATCGAGGAGAGTGGAACGGCCAGTTTGCATGCAGACAACAAGAGGTTTACCAAAAAACATGTTGGTGTAAATAATCCCAAAATCATAACGAGTATGTTCTGTCGTAAATCCTATAAACCTTACTTTTACATTTTCGTGCTCATCATAGAGCTTATCAAATAATTCCATATGAGTCCTCCTTTTTTAACTAGTATTCAGAATATTATTATAATTTACTTTTCTACTAATAACAAATGACATTTATGTGACTAAATGTTGTCATCAAGCTTTTTACAATGCTAGAATAAAAGAGATATCAATGGGACTAGGGGGGATGATGATGGCTGAAAATGCATTTATTAAACTAGTGCCTTCATCTGCACAACAAACAATTACGGTAGAGGAAGTAAAAGAATTCTTATCTTATTATAAAAATATTACGAGTAAAACAGGGAATCAAGTAGATTGGGAATATGGTGACTCGGCATTCCCTTACGAAGTGAAAGAAAAAAGTGAAGGCAAAGGAAAATGGTTTTATTTACAATCAACGAATGAACGTTATAACGCAATTTTATTTGGTGTCGACAAAGAAATGGTTCGTGATGAAGACGGTACGGAAAGAATTCAAACATACATACAAGTAACTCTTCCAGAACAGTCAACATTCGGTGATAAAGGCAAAGCCAATGAATTTTGCAAATTCCTAGCAAAGAAATTACAAGGAGAATTACACCTTTTTAACGAACGAATCATGTATTATTATCCAAGAAAGTAAGCCACTCAACTCCCATCTATGGGAGTTTTTTAATGTGTTATTAGTGCAAGTGTATAATGAATCGAAGAATAAATCACGAGGCTAAGAGATGTAATAAAAAGAGTTTTTGCCGTTGATTGTGTCACTCGATTGCAAAGTGCAAAAGCTAAGTAAAAGAAAACAAAGAACATTATAACCTTGTATAGCAGTTGATCATGCTTAGACAGCCACTCAATGAACGTAAATGCACTCCAAATCATTAATTGTACTATCATAATAACGTAAATCCGCATCATTTATCACCACTCATGATATTTCTAAAATATTAGATGGTAGTGTTTTAAATATATGATTGATACGCAAATATATTTATTTTTCGATAAAAAAAATGAAAGTCCTTTCCAAATCATTACTGGAAAGGACTTTCTTATGATCTATTTTAGAACATGAATTGGAGTACCAAGTGCAACCTCAGCAGCTTCCATTGTGATTTCACCTAATGTTGGATGAGCATGAATAGTCAATGCTAAATCTTCGACCGTCATTCCTGCTTCAAGTGCCAACCCTAGCTCAGCAATCATATCCGACGCACTTGCACCCGCAATTTGCGCACCGATTAAGACGCCGTCTTCTTTACGAGAAACTAATTTAACAAAGCCATCCCCACTGTCTAGTGATAGAGCACGACCATTTGCTGCAAATGGGAATTTAGCTGAAGTAGCATCGATTCCTTCTTGTTTTGCTTGCTCTTCAGTATAACCTACGCTAGCTAGTTCAGGATCGGAGAAAACAACAGCAGGAATACCTAAGTAGTCAATTACAGCATTGTGCCCAGCAATTGCCTCAGCAGCGATTTTTCCTTCATATGAAGCTTTGTGAGCTAATTGTGGGCCTGCCACAACATCACCAATCGCATATATGTTTGAAACGCTTGTACGGCACTGATTGTCAATATCTATCAATCCACGGTCTGTTACCTTCACTCCGATTTGGTCAAGGCCCATTTCATCCGTATTTGGTCGACGTCCAACCATAACAAATACGTAATCTGCTTCAACTTTCTTTTCTTCGCCTTTAACTTCAAACGTTACAACAACACCATTTTCGGTTTCTTCTACACCTTTGGCCATAGCCTTTGTAAAGAATTCAGCACCTTTTTTCTTCATGGTTTTCTTAACAAGTGCCGCCATTTGCTTTTCAAATACACCAAGGCCCAAAATGTCATCTGCACCTTCAAGAATCGTTACTTGTGTGCCAAAATTCGCATAGGCACCTCCAAGTTCAATACCGATTACACCGCCGCCGATGACTACGATTTTTTCAGGAAGTTCTTGTAAATTTAAAGCACCTGTTGAATTAAGTATTCGTTTTGAATATTTAAATGTTGGCAGTTCAATTGGACGAGAACCTGATGCAATAATCGCATTTTTGAAGTTGTATGTTTGCGCCGAATTTTCGCCAATCACACGTAATGAATTACCATCCACAAAGTATGCTTCTCCACGAACAATATCAACTTTATTTCCTTTTAATAAACCCTCAACACCACCAGTTAACTTTTTCACGATTCCTGCTTTAAATTCTTGAACCTTTGAAAAATTAACTGTTACATTTTCAGCTTTAATTCCGAATGTATCAGAGTGTTTCGCTACTTCGTAACGGTGTCCAGCAGCAATTACTGCTTTTGACGGGATACAACCTACGTTTAAACAAACACCGCCAATATATTCTTTTTCAACGATTGTCACTTTTTGACCTAACTGTGCTGCACGAATAGCAGCAACATAACCGCCAGGGCCTGCTCCGATAACTATAGTATCGGTATCAATTGGGAAATCTCCTACTACCATTTGTTACGCCTCCATTAACAATAGTTCTGGATCGTTCAATAATCTCTTAATGTGATTTAATGCATTTTGAGCTGTTGCTCCATCAATCATTCTGTGGTCAAAGCTTAATGATAATGCTAATACTGGAGCTGCCACAATTTCACCATCACGTACGATAGGTTTTTCAGCAATGCGGCCTACACCAAGGATAGCCACTTCAGGATGGTTAATGACCGGTGTAAACCATTGACCGCCAGCAGATCCGATATTCGAAATGGTACATGAAGCACCTTTCATTTCGTTTGGAGCTAGTTTTCCATCACGTGCTTTCCCAGCTAATTCATTGATTTCATTTGAAATTGAGAATACTGATTTGCGATCAGCATCTTTTACAACTGGTACCAATAAACCTTTTTCAGTATCAGCCGCAATTCCAATATTATAGTAATGTTTATGGATAATTTCACTTGTTGCGTCATCAAGTGATGTATTTAAAGCAGGGAATTCACGTAAAGCACTTGTTAATGCTTTTACGATGTAAGGTAAGAATGTTAACTTGATACCCTTAGCCGCTGCAACTTCTTTGAATTTTTTACGATGTGCAACAAGTTTAGTTACGTCGATTTCATCCATAAGAGTTACGTGCGGTGCAGTATGTTTAGAATTTACCATTGCTTTTGCAATTGCTTTTCTGATTCCGCTCATCTTCTCACGTGTTTCAGGATATTCTCCTTGTGGGATTGGAGCAGCTTTTGGTGCTTCCTCCGCCTGAGCAGCTGCTGGTGCTTGAGTTGCTGCCGCTTGTGGTGCTGTAACAGCCGCACCGCCGCTTAAGAATGCGTCAATATCAGCTTTAACAATGCGTCCGTTTTTACCAGAACCAGGAACTTGTGTGATTTCCAGACCTTTATCACGCGCATATTTACGAACTGATGGCATCGCAATGATTTTACGGTTAGGGTCTACTTCTACATTTACTTGTGGTTCTGTAACACCGATACCATATGCTGGTGGAGCTGGCGGTGGTGTTGTTTGTCCCTCAGGAGCAGCTGCAGTAGCAGGCGCTGGTGCCGCTTCTTGTTTTGGTGCTTCTTCAGCATGTTCGTCGCCTTTGAATTGAAGGTTTTCGTAACCAGGTGCATCAAATGTAACTAACACCTGTCCAACTGTTGCAACAGTTCCTTCAGCTACTAAAACATCAAGTACAGTACCTTCAACAGGTGAAGGAATCTCTACAACTGCTTTATCATTTTGTATTTCGCAAAGTACATCATCTTCCTGGACTTTATCACCTGGCTTTATGAACCATTTAACAATCTCGCCTTCATGTATACCTTCACCAATGTCAGGCATTTTAAATTGGAATGTGGTTGCGGTTGCGCTCACTTGGGATTCATCCTCCTATTTTTGCATAGATTTCTTCCGTTCAATGTTAAGAAATAAGTGGGAAACAGTAATACTACTCCCCAACTTATATTAGAATGTTAAAACTTTTTTCGCTGTTTCAATTACATCTTTATAGTTTGGAAGCCAAGCTGCTTCTGCTTGCGGGAATGGGTAAATCGTGTCTGGTGCTGCTACACGAAGTACAGGTGCTTCTAAGCTTAAAATCGCACGATCGTTAATTTCAGCTACTACATTTGCTGCGACACCAGCTTGCTTTTGAGCTTCTTGAACTACAATTGCACGGCCTGTTTTTTCAACAGATGCAATAATCGTTTCAATATCAATCGGGCTAACAGTACGCAAATCGATTACTTCTGCAGAGAATCCTTCCTTCTCTAGCTCTTCTGCAGCTTTTAGAGATTCATGTACCATTGCACCATAAGTAATAATAGAAAGATCCGTACCTTCACGCTTTACATCTGCTTTGCCTAGCGGAATGGTATATTCCCCTTCAGGAACTTCTTGACGGAATGAACGATATAATTTCATATGCTCAAGGAAAATAACAGGATCATTATCACGGATTGCTGAGATAAGAAGACCTTTTGCATCATAAGGTGTTGATGGGATAACAACCTTTATTCCAGGCTGTTGTGCCATTAATCCTTCTAAGCTGTCAGCGTGCATATCTGGTGTATGTACGCCTCCTCCGAATGGTGAACGGAAAGTGATTGGAGCACTAAATTTTCCGCCAGTACGGAATCGAAGGCGAGCAGCCTGTCCAGAAATTGAATCCATAACTTCATATACAAAACCAAAAAATTGGATTTCTGGAACTGGACGGAAGCCTTGTAATGCTAGACCAACAGCTAAACCGCCGATACCTGATTCAGCTAATGGTGTATCAAATACACGATCCTCGCCAAATTCATTTTGCAATCCTTCGGTTGCACGGAAAACACCGCCGTTTACACCAACATCTTCACCAAAAACCAATACGTTCGGATCATTTTTTAATTCCACACGCATTGCATCTGTAATTGCTTGAATCATTGTCATTTGAGCCATGACTTACTTCGACTCCTTTGCTGAATAAATTTCATATTGCTCTTTTAAGCTGTCAGGCATGTCTGTATACGTAATATTCATTAAGTCCGTTACCTTTTGCTTAGGAGCAGCATCTGCTTGTTTAAGTGCGTCTTTAATTTCTTCTTTCGCCTGCTCGATTACTTCGTTTTCTTTTTCCTCATTCCATAGGCCTTTCTTTTCAAGGAATTTACGGAAACGAACTAATGGGTCTTTCTTTTCCCATTC
Source organism: Neobacillus canaveralius (assembly GCF_047237705.1). Lineage (NCBI taxonomy): Bacteria > Bacillati > Bacillota > Bacilli > Caryophanales > Bacillaceae > Neobacillus > Neobacillus canaveralius. The sequence goes on from NZ_JBDFLL010000001.1 coordinate 4,654,564, forward strand.
ATTATCTAGTTCAGCAGTACGGTATCGTGTTGGATCATCACCGGCCATTGTATGTGGACCATATCGGTATGTTAATGTTTCAATAAATGTTGGTCCTTCTCCGTTAATTGCACGCTCACGTGCGTCACGAACAGCAGCATAGACTGCTAACGGATCCATACCATCTACTTGAATACCAACGATACCTGCTGCAACAGCCTTTTGAGCTAGTGTTTTCGCTGCAGTTTGTTTTTCAACAGGAGTTGAGATTGCAAAACGGTTATTTTGAGCAATAAAAATTGCTGGAGCGTTGTATGCACCTGCAAAGTTCATTCCTTCATAGAAATCACCTTGAGATGTTCCGCCATCACCTGTGTATGTAAGAGCAACAGCTTTAACTCCACGTTTTTTGAACCCTAAAGCTACTCCTGCAGTTTGAACATATTGCGCACCAATAATAATCTGAGGAATCGCAACATTCACTCCATCAGGAATTTGTCCACCAGCTAAATGACCTCTGGACCATAAAAATGCTTGATATAATGGAAGACCATGCCATACGATTGGTGGAACATCACGATAGCCTGGTAATATAAAATCTTCTTTTTCCAAGGCGAATTGAGAAGCTAATTGAGAAGCTTCCTGCCCTGCAGTTGGTGCATAAAAGCCAAGACGTCCTTGACGATTTAATGAAATCGAACGCTGGTCAAGGATACGAGTATAAACCATACGGCGCATTAATTCTTGAAGCTGTTCATCGCTTAATTCGGGCATTGCTGCCTCATTTACGATTTCGCCTTCTTCGTTTAATATTTGAAGCGTTGTAAACTGATTTTCTACAGCTTCGAGTACTTTCTTAGCATCGAGCTGAGCATTTTGGGTTTTAGATGCCATTCGTCACATCTTCCTTTCTCTCATTACAATAATGTAAAAAAATAAATTCACTCATATTAGATTACCCAAAAACCTTTAACAACATCACGATTAGTTTCTTTCGTTTTCTGTTGTTCTGTACTATAATTTTTCAATAAATTAATAGTACAATAATTAATTCCATATTGAGTTTACATCAACTCAATTCACTCGTCAAATACTATGTTTTAATAATTTTACAACATGGAAATATTATTAACTTAATATCAATCTAAAACCTCTGTACCACCCACCCTTCGGTTCTGTTATATTAATATATCTTACTTTATCAACAAAAAAATCGACCATGGCGGTCGATTTTTTATTCGTTTTCAAGTTTAAGTCCTGCTTCTTCATAAAATTCAAGCTTTTTCCTATTATATTGTGCTGTTAATTCATTAAATTCTTCATTAGCGTCATATACCTTTTGATAGATAGTATTTAAAATGGTAACGTGATCTTCCAGTTTTTCGTATGAGATACTCTCATTTTTTAACATCTGATATAATTCTTTATCATTATCTAATGCACTTGAATATTCCTTTGCAAGCTTATTATGTACTTTATATCTATTACTCATTATTTCTAATAGCTCAGTGGCTTTTTTCTTTTGCTCAGAATTGTCTATTTCATTCTTTATTTCTTCGGCATTCTTAAATTCTGTTTTTGAAGCATTGATACTGTCGATTTCCTTTTGCAGGTGTTCTCTTCTCTTATCAATAATTGAAAGTGCCTCATCAGCTAGCTTTACAATCTCATCATGCTGCTTCATACCTAGAGCCATTATCTGATTATAAATTTCCTTTTCTTGCTTTTCTAACTCGACTAGAGGATCTTGCTGCTCCTCAAATGCTTTTTCTGATTCCACTATGTTTTCTAAGGCTTGGTACATTCTTTCAGTTGTCTTTTCTTTGCTAACACAGCCAGTTAATACAAAACTGATTGCTAAGATAGAAAAAATAATACGATTAAAGCTGACAGTAGACACTTTGCAACCCCCTTAATGATTACATTTCTTACTATATCTATACTTCTTATTTTTGACAATATCACATGCAACAATTAACTTTTCTCGAATAGTCTGATAGACTATTGAATATTAATATCTTTAGTATTTATACAGGAGTGAATGAATTCATGTTAATGATGGATGATATCATTCGAGACGGCCACCCTACATTAAGAAAAGTAGCGACTGAAGTATCAATGCCGCCATCGGACGAAGAGAAAGAAATACTTGAAAGTCTTTTAGAATATGTGAAAAATAGCCAAAACCCTGAAATTTCTTCCCAATATGGATTACGACCTGGCATTGGTTTAGCTGCGCCGCAGATCAATATCTCAAAGCGGATGATTGCTGTTCATCTTCATGATGATAAAGGTAGCTTATACAGCTACGGATTGTATAATCCCAAAATTGTTAGTCATTCTGTCGAAAAGGCTTATTTGGTTTCAGGAGAAGGCTGTCTTTCTGTAGACGAGGAGATTCCAGGCTATGTAGAAAGATTTGCTCGAATTACAGTAAAAGGAATTACCCTTGAAGGCGAAGAGGTTAAACTCCGTTTAAAGGGGCTTCCAGCGATTTGTTTTCAACATGAAATTGATCATTTAAATGGAATAATGTTTTACGATCATATTAATAAACAAGATCCCTTCAAACCACTAGAAGGTGCCATTGCTATTGAAAGATAAAAAGATGCGCAAGAGCTCCTGGGCCCTTGCGCATCTTTTTATCTATATGAGTGCTCAACGTAATAAACTTTCATAATTCTTCCATGTTTATCCATGAAAGAAATCCTGTTTATACCATATAATATTAGTATAAAAATGATTGAATAAAAAAAAACTGCAATAATCTATCGTGGCTTGCTTTACATTGGACAAGGATCGTTTAAAATAGGAAGTAAGGAGATGATCCACTATGTTAAAGAAGCTAAGAAAGAAGCTCTTAAAACAGTGGAACGATTTACTGCGAAAAAAATCAATTGCCTAACTACAACTTTTTTCGAGCCCTTCAAACTTGCGAAGGGCTCCTTCCTTATTGTAAATTGATTATCAGTGTATTATTTACATATTTTTTCTAATAGGTCTAAGCGTTTACTTTTTAGGTGAAAAGTGAATTTAAATGAAAAAAATGTAATTATTTTATATAATAAAAAAAGTTATGATCGATTAAGGAGCGATTTATTATGGTATTTAAAGTTTATTTTCAAGAAAACATCAAGGAAGTTCCAGTAAGAGAGAAAACAAAGGTTCTCTATGTTGAAGGAGAATCTGTTAGGGATGTTCGAAAAAAAATTGCAGATCGTGGATACAATGTTGAACTTGTACAAGCAGTAAGCGGAGCATTTTTAGAATATGAAAAACAAAATGAAGATTATAATGTATTGGAGATTTGATAATTTATGAAATTTGTAAAAAATGACCAAACTGCTGTTTTTGCTTTAGGCGGCTTGGGCGAAATCGGAAAAAACACATATGCAGTACAATTTCAGGATGAAATCATTCTGATTGATGCAGGAATCAAGTTTCCAGAGGATGAGCTATTAGGAATTGATTATGTTATTCCCGATTATACCTATTTAGTAAAAAATGAAGATAAAATTAAAGGATTATTTATTACTCACGGACATGAGGACCATATCGGCGGTATTCCTTATTTGTTACGTGAAGTAAATATTCCCATTTATGGCGGAAAGCTTGCGTTAGGACTGATTAAAAATAAACTTGAAGAACATGGGCTTTTACGGACGGCAAAGTTAAATGTCATTCAAGAAGATGATGTGATCAAGTTCCGCAAGACGTCTGTTTCTTTTTTCCGAACCACACATAGCATCCCAGATTCTTACGGAATCGTTGTAAAAACTCCGCCAGGACAGATCGTCCATACTGGTGACTTCAAATTCGACTTCACTCCAGTAGGCGAACCGGCTAACTTAACCAAAATGGCTGAAATCGGAAAAGAAGGCGTACTATGTTTATTATCAGATAGTACTAATAGTGAAATTCCAGAATTTACGATGTCTGAACGTCTTGTTGGCGAGAGCATTGATGATATTTTCCGAAAGGTTTCGGGCCGCGTTATATTCGCTACCTTTGCGTCTAATATTTACAGATTGCAGCAAGTAGTTGAAGCTGCAGTTGCTAACGGTAGAAAAGTTGCAGTTTTTGGCCGCAGTATGGAATCGGCTATTACGATCGGTCAAGAGCTTGGCTATATAAATGCACCAAAGGAAACCTTTATCGAAGCAAATCAAATCAACAGACTTCCTGCAGACAAGGTAACGATTTTATGTACCGGAAGCCAAGGGGAAGCTATGGCTGCTTTATCTAGGATTGCTAATGGCACGCATAGACAGATTCAAATTATTCCAGGGGATACTGTTGTATTCTCATCTTCACCGATACCTGGAAACACCATTAGTGTTAACAGGACGATTAACATGTTGTTCCGAGCTGGTGCCGAAGTGATACACGGAAAACTTAGTAACATCCACACTTCAGGACATGGCGGACAAGAGGAACAAAAACTAATGCTCCGTTTGATTAAACCAAAATTCTTTATGCCTATCCACGGAGAATATAGAATGCAAAGAATGCATGCTAAATTAGCAGTTGACTGTGGTGTTGAAGAAGATAATTGTTTTATCATGGACAACGGTGAAGTATTGGCTCTTTCTGATAACAGTGCGCAAGTAGCAGGGAAGATCCCTTCTGGCTCCGTTTATATTGATGGCAGCGGGATTGGTGACATTGGAAATATTGTCTTACGTGATAGAAGGATTCTTTCTGAAGAAGGATTGGTCGTTGTCGTAGTAAGCATAAATATGAAGGACTTCAAAATTGCATCCGGTCCTGATTTAATTTCTAGAGGGTTTGTCTATATGAGAGAATCAGGTGATTTAATTAACGACGCTCAAAACCTGATTACAAAGCACTTAAATAAGGTAATGGAACGAAAAACAAGTCAATGGTCAGAAATCAAAAATGAAATTACGGATACATTAGCACCGTTCCTTTACGAAAAAACAAAACGCAGACCAATGATTTTACCAATCATTATGGAAGTATAAAAAAGCGGAAGCGCCCAAGTTAGGGGCGCTTCCTTTTTTCCTATTGTCTAGCTGCAGCACCTAGGGGCTCGGGGTCATAAGCCCCTGGTCAAGGCGCTTCCGCTTTTCTTATTGCATAACCTTCCGTTCAAAACGATCGATATCTTCATCGGTACCTATAACAATTAATACATCGTTTGCGCGGATATCTTCATTTGGCTTTGGAGATACGATGATGTCCATACCTCGTTTAATGGCTACAATATTTAATCCATATTTTTTTCGAATGTCTAAATCAATGATAGTATGACCGCTTATTTTACTGTTGGCTACGATTTCAACGATGCTATGTTCATCCGATAACTCTAGATAATCCAACACACTGCTGGACGCCATATTATTAGCGATTCTTCTTCCCATATCTCGTTCGGGATGAACAACCTTATCAGCGCCTATCTTCACAAGCACTTTCTCATGATAATCATTTTGTGCTTTAACAGTAATATGATTTACCCCTAGCTCTTTTAAGATCAAAGTAGTTAAGATACTAGATTGAATATCATCACCAATCGCTACTATCACGTGGTCGAAATTTCGAATGCCAAGACTTTTTAGTACTGCCTCATCCGTGGTATCTCCCACAGCAGCATGAGAGGCTATCATAGCGTAAGCATTAACCCGTTCTTCATTTTTATCAATTGCGAGTACCTCAAACCCTTCATCTGAAAGAGTACGACAAATGCTGCCACCGAAACGACCTAGTCCTATTACTGCAAAATTTTTTCTCACTATAACTCCCCCAGCAAAATCAATTAATCATTTACATTTTAGCATACAAATTAGTTGAATATACTTATTTAGCCGTTACCATTTCTTTTCCTACTCTTCTTGATATATAGGTAAATGAAAACAGATGCCACCGCTAGTAATACTATTATAGGGATATTACCTACAATAAAAACAAATAAACCCGAAATGGCTGCTAACAGCATGTTGGTGCTTTTCATAAACTGTTTTTTTGTTTTATCCCAAGTATTTAAATCTTCATCTTCTAGATTAGGGACGATGACTTTATTTTCATAAAGTACTATATGAACGGTAGATAATGAAGTCTGATTTTCTAAATATTTTATCCTTCCTTGAATTGTTTCAATTTCTTCTTGAACTGCAGCGAGATCTGCAGAAATTTTTAAAAGATCTTCTGTCTTTTGTGCTGATTGCATAAATGATGTTAACCGTTCTTCCACAACTCTTTTTGATTTAAGTCTTGAGTCAAGGTCAACATACTCTTCGGTAACATCTGTACCAGTTAAATTCCTCTGCAGCACCTCAGCGGCTTGACCCTCTGCATCATGCAAAAAGGCTTGGAAATTTTTTTGCGGGATGCGAACAGTAATTTGCCCGCTTACTTGTTCTACACCGTCCTTAGAGACATTGGACTCAGAGATATAGCCGCCATACTTACTAACTTGTTCTTCTATGTTTTGCAAGGTTTCTTCAAATTTCTTTACGCGAAGCTGTAAATCGGCTTGATAAATAACCATTTGGTTAGGGACTACCATATCCGTCTGAGCAGCTTTCTCTTGTTTTGCATTGTTATCAAATGATACTTGTGACTTTTCTTCTATAGCAGATTTTCCCGAATCCACCCCTGCACTACTATCACTGCTCATCTTTGATTCTTCACTTTTACTGTTTGCACTACAAGCTGCCAGAAAAAAAATCAGAGAAAGGAAAACAATTAATCCAATCACTTTTTTCATTTCGATAACCCCCTTTTGTTTATTTATAAATACCGACGTTAAAAAATTGGGATGGTTACATAAAATAAAAAAAGGCTGCTCGCTAAAATAACGAACAGTCCTGTCATTGTTTATTCGGTTTTTTCTAATTCGTCTAGTACTCGGTTGACTCGCTTTTCAAGCATTTTCATACCGCTTCCACCTGCTTGGAAGTGCCGGAGTTTGCCTTCACTGTCGAATACGTAATAGGCAGGGACATATTGATTCTCAAAGGCTTCTGTTAGTTTATGTTCACTGTCAACAAAAATCGGCTGATTGATACCATGTTCTGCTGCCACTTGCTTGATTTGCTCTAGGTCTAAGTCCTCTTCAGATCTAGGCATATGAACTGCCACCACATTTAATTTATCTTTATATTGATCACGGAATTGATTTACTTGAGGCATAGCTTCTTTACATAAGTAACAGCTGACCGACCAGAAATGAATAAGTGTTGGTTTATCGCCCACTAAATTCTCTCTTGTAACTTCTCCATTTAACCATTCAACGGCACCAGTTAATTCTGGCATTGGCTCACGTAGTTTCATGATATATCCCCTTTTTAAAAAAGACCTAACTCGGATGGGTTAGGTCTATCTTTTTTAGATTAGTCTGTGTTAAATTGGCTGTTGATTTGCGCTCCAGGCGCTATGCTTTCCGCGGGCTCGCCCATGAGCCTCCTCGGTCGTTCCGACCTGCGGGGTCTCACTCAGCTCGTTCATCCCGCAGGACTTTGATTTACATCCTCGAATTTGCCCACGCACGAAGAAAATGCGATAGCATTTTCGAGGAGTCAAGCGCCTTCCGCTCCAATCAACAGGTTCTAAAATCAACAGTCTTCTTTAACACAGCCTAGTTGTAAGAATTAAGCATTAAGTGTAGCTTGTCCTGGTTTCCAGTTTGCTGGGCATAGACCGCCAGTTTGTAATGCTTGAAGAACTCGTAATGTTTCATCTACATCACGACCGATATTATTGTGGTTAACGACTGAGTACATTAATTCACCTTCAGGGCTGATGATAAATAAGCCGCGAAGTGCAATTCCTTCTTCTTCAATCAAAACGCCATAGTCGCGTGCAACAACGTGATTAGTGTCTGCAGCTAATGGATAGTTTAGTTCACCAAGACCATTGTTTTTGCGGTCTGTATTAATCCAAGCAAGGTGTGTATGTATTGTATCAGTAGAAGCACCAATAACAACTGCATCTAAATCATCAAATTCTTCATAACGGTCTGAAACAGCAGTAATCTCTGTTGGACATACAAATGTAAAATCCATTGGATAGAAGAATAACACTGTCCATTTTTCGTTTTTCATGTTCTCTTCAAGGCTTACTTTTCCAAATTCCTTGTTAGGTAATACTGCATCCATTTCAAATCTAGGTGCTTGCTTTGCAACCATACGTTCTGGCATGTCTAATCCCTCCAACTTGTTAATAAATAGTCCCTTAATTGGTTTACCCTGTTTACATAAAGAATAAACGACGATATGTAACAATCTTTTCTAATTTTCAGTTTAACATTATTATACATTAGAATAAAATAAAACGCTTTTAGATTTGAGTTATATCAATTTCCTTTAAATCTGATAAAGCTGGTGAGAATATTGATTGCCACCTCTATTGCGTCTTCCTTAGGATTTAATTTGGCATGGTGCAGTCCATAAGGTGAATCCACTCCGAGCCAAAACATTAATCCCGGAATCTCCTTCAACATGTATCCGAAGTCTTCGCCTGTCATTGCCTCTTGGCATTCAATAACATCAATAGTGGTTTTTGACCTCATATGTTGAATGAACTCTCTCGTAATTTCCTTATTATTGTATACCTGGTGATACATTGCGCCGTAATCAATCACAGCTTCACATTCGAAACTGGTCTCTATCCCTTTTACCACTGCGTCGATCCGTTTCTTAACCCTATCCATGGATTCATCTGAAAGTGTACGAATCGTCCCTTCGAGTCTTGCCTTTTCAGCAATAATATTTTGAACGGTTCCACTAGTGATTTTGCCAATTGTAATGACTGCACTATCTAATGGATTAACATTGCGAGAAATGATTGTTTGAAGCTGACTGACAAGCGAGCATGCAGCAATTACCATATCATTTGTTAAATGTGGATAAGCTGCATGCCCTCCCTTCCCTTTTAGGTCGATAAATAACTCTGATGTGTTAGCAAAGAGTAACCCTTCTTTAAGGGCAATCGATCCAACAGGATATTCTGGTGCAATATGTAAGGCAAAAATAATATCTGGCTTCCATTCCTGCATAATCTCGGATTTTAGCATTGGTTCCGCACCGCCTGGTCCCTCTTCTGCAGGTTGGAAAATAAATAAAATGTTATCTTCAATGGGATTATCTACAAAGTGGGTTAACACACCTAGAGCAATACTCATATGAAAATCATGTCCGCAAGCGTGCATTTGATCCACATGGGTTGAAGAGAACTCTAAACCTGTTTCTTCAACGATTGGCAAACCATCAATATCGGCTCGATAACCAATGGTTTTTCTTGGATTTAGACCGTAAACTTTAACAAAAAGTCCAGTTTTCCATTTTTTAATTGATATTCTCTCTTGTGAAAATTTTTCTATATACGATAATAAATAAGCTTGTGTTTTATATTCTTGAAATCCTAATTCAGGAATTAAATGCAGATCACGTCGAATTTTTATAAAAGGGTTCATTCTATTACTCCTTTACTAGAAAGAAAGCGTGGAGATTATCCACGCTTTACATTGTCTTAAGTTTATAGCTGGCGAAGTTCTTGCATAATCTCCGTTTTAGATTTAGTCTTTTCATCGATATCCTTAATTTTTTTAGCAGGAGTTCCAGCTACAACTGTAAACGGAGGAACATCCTTAGTAACTACTGCACCAGCAGCCACCACTGATCCTTGTCCAACTCTAACTCCTTCTAAAACCACTGCATTTGCACCAATTAGTACATCATCTTCGATGATGACAGGCTGTGCGGAAGGCGGTTCAATTACGCCTGCTAAAACGGTACCAGCACCAATATGACAGTTCTTTCCGACTGTAGCTCTTCCACCAAGAACCACACCCATGTCGATCATGGTTTTTTCGCCAATAACTGCTCCAATATTAATAACAGCACCCATCATGATTACTGCATTATCCCCAATTTCAACCTGGTCACGAATCGTCACTCCAGGTTCGATACGAGCATTTATATTTTTTGTATTTAATAATGGAATCGCTGAATTGCGGCGGTCATTTTCAACTACATAATCTTCGATCTTTGCTTGGTTTGATTCTAGAGCTGGGTTAATGTCAGACCATTCACCAAAAACCACACCAGTATTACCATTAATAAAAGTTTTTGAATTGCTTCCAAAATCAATACCTTCTAAATCACCTTTTACATAAACCTTTACTGGTGTTGACTTTTTGCTGTTTTGAATAAAAGAAATAATTTCATTTGCATCCATCATTTTCATATTACTACCTCCAAATATAATTAAAATTTACTTTACCAAAATAAAGTGTTGAAAACAAGAAAAATGAACATAATTATTCACTGCTTTGACTGCTATGATCTTTAATGAGATCCACGAACGCTTGCACTTGTTTGAGTTTAAAGGAAGACTCATACGCTAGTAACCATGTATCACGTTGAAGAGCATCACCATTTTCATCTAATAACGGAATTTTATAAATTTCTTTTTCACTATTGTTCAACGTTATGCCTGGTAAGATTGAATATCCTAAGCCATTAAAGGTTAATTGCTTACATGTCTCAATTTGGTCGACGACAATTGTTCTTTTGGGTGAGGTCTTGAATTGGCGCATCCACCAATCTTGTATTTCTTGATAATAATTCGAATCACTTTTAAATTGGATGAAAGGTCTATCTGTTTCCAATAATTGTTCAGGTCTGGTAATATCTCGATCAACCAAAAAAAGCGGATCGCTGAAAAGTTTAATTTTCACACCTTTCCAATCTGGCATTCCTCGAATGATACCAATATGTACTTGATCATCATATAAACTTTTCAAAATTTCACTGCTCCACCCAGTGATAAGTGAAATTTTCGCTTGCGGATAAGTATCACTATACTTTTTTAAAACGGGCGGCAGCCAATTCTGACCGACGATTGAAGCTACAGCTATTTTCAATGTTCCAGATACTCCAGATTGAAGGGAGTGGATCGTTTCGCGCACCTTTTCTTCTTTATCAAGTACCTCGTTTACAAATTGAATGACATGCTCACCTGCTGGGGTAAGTGCCAGTCCTTTTTGTGAGCGGATAAAAATTCTCGTTCCCCACTCCTTTTCAATGCTTTGCAGACGTTGTGACAACGCAGGCTGGGACACGAATAGTCTCTCTGAAGCTTTACGCATATTCATCTCTTGAGCTAAAACAGATAATAAGTGAAACTCAGATATAGAGGACAAAACCATCCACCTTTATATTTTAATAAACATCCGCTTCTTATTATATAGAGAAAATTAAAACTTTTCATTATTAAGCTGCAATTTTTTATTTAGAAGGCTGTGTTAAATGGGTCTGTTGATTTGCGCTCCTGGCACTTCGCGCAAATCAACAGAGTGCCAAAATCAACATTAAGTGTTCAAACAGCTAATCCGAAAAAAACCCTGCATATTTTTATGCAGAGCCACGGTTTTGTTTTGGAATGTAAGATATCAGGATTAAACTTATAATAGCAAAGGTAAGTACTACATAATATACCCAATGTAAGGATTGAGTTAGGCCCTCCTGAAGCAGTTCTTTCACTGTTACGTGTAAATTATCCCGTTCATTTTCCTTTAATAATAAGTTTGCCGAATCCACTGTTAGTTTTTCCTTAGCGCTTCCAGCATTTGTACTTAGGTAGTTTGCAAGCCGATTATTAAGAATTCCTCCAAGTAATGCTGCACCTATTGTGTTACCTAGATTCCTCATAAACATGTTAGCAGCAGTTGCTACACCTCTTTGCTGCCAGCCTACGGTACTTTGAATAGAAACTATAAAAGCAGTGGACGTTACTCCCATACCAAAACCAACAATAAACGAACCTACTGCCGCCCAAAGAGGTCCTGAAGAGGAAGTCATGGTGACAAATACTACACTGCCAAGGATTAAGGCTGCACCGCCAATAAGGGAGGTTTTACGGTATCCCATAGAATTTAACATTTTCCCAGAAAATGTAGACGCTATCGGCCAGCCAATCGACATAGTTGTTAATGTAAATCCTGCGACAATCGGTGATTGTTCCATTACCCCCTGAACAAACGTCGGAAGAAAACTCGATATCCCAATTAACATGATTCCTGTCGTTAAACTTGTTACATTGGCCACAAAAATAGAGCGTTCCTTCCAAATGTTAAATGGCATGACAGGTTCTTTGACGCGACCTTCATGATAGACAAAGATACCAAGAGTGATAATAAATAGGACTGCCAAACTCATTATTTGCCAGGAGCCCCAGGACCATCGTGCGCCACCCTCAACAAGTAAAAACATTAATGATGAGATAGAAATGGTTAATAAAAATGCACCTATGTAATCAATTTCATGTTTTTTCTTCTCAACATTTTCGTGCAAAAAGAATCCTATGCCAACCAAGGAGAGAATCCCTAGTGGAATGTTTATCCAAAATACATAATTCCAGCTTACATACTGAACGAGCAATCCACCCACTGCTGGTCCCGTAACAGCAGATATTCCCCACACACTTGCAAGGTACCCCTGGACATTTGCTCTTTCTTCAGCTGAATAAATATCGCCCACAATAGTGGTGGCAATAGGCGTAACAGCTCCTGCCCCAAACCCTTGGATTAATCGGAAAAGAATTAATGACTCCATCGATGTGGCAAAACCACAAAGAATAGACCCAATTAAAAAAATAGAGATCCCGATAAAAAGTATAGGTTTTCTACCGAATAAATCTGATAATTTACCATAAATCAGCACTGTTACCGCATTCATTAATAGATAAGCTGAAAAAACCCAACTGTAGAGAGTAAAGCCACCTAAGTCAGCCACTATTGCCGGCATAGCCGTTGAAACAATCGTTGCCTCAATTGCTCCCATGAACATCGCAAGCATGACTGCTGCTAGTACAAGTGGTCTATTTGTCTGCCCTCTTTTAGGCTGGGAAATCGGAGCACTCATTTTCGCACCTCACTTTCTTTCTCAGGAAAATAATACAGCCCCCTTCTGGGAGCCTTATTTATCACTTTTATTCATTTTATTAACAGCTAAATTTAATTGCGTTAACACCGTACTTCTAGGCAATATGCCTTCAAAATAACCATCCTCCGTGTCTACACAAAGAAAAGGATGATTTACTAAGAGCCTAAGACAGGTTTTAATGGATGCAGTAACCTTTACACGCGGAACAGATACATTCATAACTTCTTCGACTTTTTTCTTTTCAAGTTGTTCAAATTCTATCCTTTCAAGACCGAGGATGGAATCCATTATTATCGGGGTACTTATTAGACCGTGCAATTTATAATTAGGATCTAGTACAGGAATTGCAGTATATCCACTTTTGGTTAATACTAATAATGCATGTTCTAGATTATTACCAACCTGCACATGAGCAACACGCTCAGATGGAATCATTAATTTTCGAATATCTATCTCTAAAAATTCGCCACTGTGAAGACTTATCATCGCCGAAAACTCCTCAATGTTTGTTTTACCACATGTATATTCTACCATAGTTTTCGGAGAACTGGGTTTTTTTATGAAAATACAGAAAAAGATAGGAACCGATAACCGGTTCCTACTGGATTAAATCAAAAATTTCGATTGTGATCATGTCAACATTATCAAATTGATAACGCTTTGGCTTTTCCTTTTCATTATATATTTCCAATTCAAATGTTTCTGTTTTTGGATGAAATGTTACCTGACACTTTCTTTCGCCATTCACCTCGAAATAGCGTTGTGCCGGTTCACCCCCATTAGACTGTTCTTGAAGGTTTTTTAACCGGGTTAATATACCTTGAAGCTGTGACATATGCTCCGTCTCCTTTCAAACACAAGCAAACTTTCTACTGTTATGTTTCTCTTTTAGCCTATTTCTATCCTTATCGATTATTTCCAGTAATAATCTCAGGTAGCAAATATGCCAATATTAAAAGAATAAAATAACAGACAGCATTTGTCCAAGTAAAAATGAAAAATGTGGGAACTTTTTTTCAATATGCTCTTTCAATGATCGATTTAGGGATATTATCATATAAATATTCAGCTACTTTCCAGCCGCCATCCATTTTCTTTAACATAATTCCCTCGTAATGGTCTTTATAACTTACCGGACCATTGGAGGTGGAAGGGAAAAATTGCAGGACATAAATACTTTCTGGAGAAATGATTACTTTTGTTTCTTCTGAATATTTGAAAAACGGAATATAATAAAATGCAAAATCTGATCCATATGTAACAAATTTACCCTCTTCCTCAAAAACATTCTCGTCCCAGAACATTTTTTGATATTCATCTGAAAAATAAGGGCTTAATACATCACTGATTTCTTGTTTCGTTCTGGTTTGATCACTAAGAGAGATTTGAGCCTGAAAAGCATCTCGTACGAAGCTTAAAACATCATTTTTATTGCCTAAACTATCTTTTGCGTTTGGAGACAAAGGTATAAATAATAGTACTATGAGAAGTATTAGTAACGTTTTCTTCATTTCCTTCCCCCTATCTTTCACAACCTATGTTATTATTCATTTTATCAACAAATATTCCATCCAAACGAATAAAAAAAACGCAAAAATACAGCATCAAAAGACATTTAACCGCAAATTTTTCGATTATTTCTAGATAATCCCACGAAAAATCTTTATAAAAAATAGGCCCTCAAAAGGAGGCCCTATCGTAGAAAAGTAATTGCACAAAAAAGGATGATAAAAAGAACCAAGACAAAAAATATAACATATGATAAAAATATCGGATTGCTTAGGTAAATATGTTTTTGTACTGGCTTAGGAATATTCGTATCGATGTCTCCTTCAGCTGCCTTTTGTTTTCTTGCTACAACGAATGTAAACACAAGCGAAACCGCAAGAACACCAACAATAATGATGGAGAGTGCATTAACAAATAGATTCATGAGCGATTTCTCCTTTAATCAAGTTACAATTAAAGTTCCACTGGGTGAATCATTCTATGCAACCTGAGTTACAGCAACTGGTCATGATCAAATAAATACTGATACGTAATATCAATAAATAAATAGTCATTCCCATTTATAGGAATAGAGAAGGTACGAATCGTTTCCCCTGACTCGATATCACTATATAAATCAGAGAGAATTCCTTTACCTTCATTTCTCATTTTGATAATATTTTCTAAAAAATATGGTCGCCAGCTCCAATTTTTCAGGATATATTCTTTTTGCGTAAACCAGCCGTTTTCTCCTTTAAAGATATTAGAAGATTTTTGAAAACCATCCTCATCACATACATACATTCGGAATGCAATCCCATCCATTTCTTTTGCGAGTGAAGTAAATAACTCCTCATAATTAGCTTTTTTATTCTTTACTAAAATGTCTTGGACTTTATTTTGGAAAAACGCAGCGGCTGAGTAAATCGCCTCAAGCTTTCTCTTCTCATAGGCAATAAATTCATGAAATTTCCCTTTTAATCGCTCTCTCAATAATTCCCGCTCAATAAACTCCGGTGCAGGTGAATGAAGATAAAAACCTTGGTAATATCTCCCCCCATTTTTCCATGCAAACTGAAGCTGATAACTCATTTCTATATTTTCAAAAAGTAATGTGGCACCAATTTTTCTAGCTAATAAGGACAGAGAAAATAGGACATCAGTAAAGCTTGAAGCAGTTGCGTTTGATTTTAAAGCCTGTAGATTTATTTTTATAATTTCAGGATTTAATTTACCAATCCGCTCAAAATAATTGGTATCATTATCAATACCGGCAATCGCAACCTTAATACCATACGTACGATAGTATTGTAATAAATGATCCAATTGAGCAAAATCACCCTTATAATTACCTTCAGAAATTTCAAGGACTATTCTCCTTAAACTCAATCCTCTTTTTTCAAAAGCCAACAGTTCCTGTAGAAACGGCTCTCCATGTCGATACATGAGTAAATCGGCGTCACGATTCAAATAGATACTGACATCATCTTCTAGCTCAATTGCTAGGTCTAATGCTTTCTGAACTAACAGAAGATCAACTTCATATTTATATTCATCAGGAATTTGGTCATCAAGAAAAAATGGACCCAAGCTAATGATGTTACCTTCAGATCGATACCTACCCAAAACCTCATATGCTATAACACGCTGCTCATCGGCACTGAAAATTGGTTGAAAATAAGGAATGACATTTTCAAGATCCGTTAGGATATCCAATGCATCCATTCAAGTACCCTCCAGAAAAGATTTTCCTCATTATACCATACCTTACTATACAATACGCTCAACTTACATCTCTTGTTCTTTTCCAAAAGGATACCATCATAGTAGATCTGAAACAATCGAATGATAAAACCAAGTCCTATGATTGGAGGATACCTTTTGAAAAAACTTTGTTTAATGGTCTCGATTCTTCCACTTTTTGGATGTAACAATACAGATGACACTGTTTCACAACAAACAAAGAAACAAAGCTACATGGAAATATATGAACAAGTACCGAGTACATCCATTACTAACACGGAAAAACCCGACACTGTTCTTAAAGAAGTTAACAATCAGCCAGCTAAAAAGGATTCAATGATGCTAGACGTTGTATTAATAAAACAAAATCCTGAACTCAGATATGGGTGTGAAGTAACAAGCCTAGCAATGGTTTTAAATCATGCGGGTGTCAATATAGACAAAATGGATTTGTATCGGTCCATTCAGAAAGATCCAGACCCTATTAAGAGAGCGGCAAACGGCGATATATTACATTGGGGCAACCCTGCAGATGGTTTTGTTGGAGATATGACAGGAAGGCAGGCTGGTTATGCCGTCTTTGATAAACCCATGGAAGCACTCGTGAACCAAAAGCTGCCAGGGAGAGCAATAAATTTAACCAATCAGCCATTTGAACGGGTTATAGAGCATGTTTCTGCTGGTTATCCAGTAGTAGTTTGGACGACAGGTGATTATCGGTTGCCTGATCGCTGGGAGTCATGGAATCATGGGCAGCAAGTGATAAAAACACCTCTTGACCTTCATGCAGTAGTTCTTGTAGGATATGACACAAATTATGTATATTTGAATGATCCACTTTCCGGTAAAAAACAAGTCAGGGTTGGAAAAAATCAATTTATTGAATCCTGGAAAGCGCTACAGAGCAGGGCCATTAGCTATAAATAGAAAAGCTTAAAATACCCAGACGCTGGAGCTAGACAAGTAATTAGTAAAGCAGCCAAAAGTTGGCTGCTTTTATGTATTTTTTCTCCATTTTAGAATATGAACTAATATATACTTTTTTATTTTAAAATTTTCATTATCAAATTACTTGCAAAATGGATGAATTTTAACGAAAATACGAATGACTCTCTTTTAATGAACAGATAAAAAATGGAGATAGGCTGGTAGAATATATATGCCAAAAAAAATGAAAAGAAGAACTTTCCTAAAAGGTACCTTTGGTACATTTCTCACAGTTCTCGGTCTTGGTTCAGGCGGTTACTTCTATGCCAATCGAATTGAACCTTCACTACTAGAAATCAATAAACTCGAAATCAAGCATTCCTTAATTCCCAATAGTTTTAACGGCACGAAAATAGTCCAATTCAGTGATACACATTTAGGTTTTCATTATAATGTAAACCAATTTAAGAAATTAGTAAAAAAAATTAATCAACTGGAGCCCGACTTAATTTTTTTCACAGGGGACTTATTGGACGAGCCAAATAAATATGGTGAGATCAATAAAATCGCTCCAATCTTACAGCAATTAAATGCCACTATCGGTAAATATTGCATTTACGGAAACCATGATCATGGGGGCTATGGTTCAGAAATCTATCGGAACCTTATGGAATTATCTGACTTTACTGTAATGCTAAACGAATCTCTGCTTATCAAACAAAAAGATGGAAGCTCTATTTCTCTTATAGGTATAGATGATCGTATGCTCGGAAAACCCGATTTGGAATTAGCCATGAAACGGGTCCCTGACGAATCATTTAAACTTCTTTTATCGCATGCTCCAGATGTTGCTGATGAAGCCTTGAATTATGGGATACATTGGCAATTAAGCGGCCATAGTCATGGAGGGCAAGTTAAAATACCTTTTGTTGGCGCACTCGTAATCCCACCTTTTGCACAGAATTACCCTGAGGGTCTATATTCGCTTGGCGGGGTCAATCCCTTATCACTATATGTGAATCGAGGAATTGGAACCACTCGCCTGCCCTTTCGTTTTATGGCAAAACCTGAATTAACCTTATTTACCCTCATCTCATCGGGAACAGATTAAAAAGTCCTTGCCATTAATTGGATAGGGATTTTTTATTTTTACAATAATGTTTTTACTTTCTTGTATTTCTATTTTACAATTAATAATAATAAAGATAGACAATATAAAAAATAAAAGGAGTACCCACTTTGACTGATGATAGAAAACACCTCCATACAAAAGGAAGGCTAACAATCGATAACCTCTCACAAGCTCTCTTTATAGTTAATCGCCATGCGAAAACAGCTCCAAACCCCAAATTTTTATACAGATTAAAGCATGAATCTTTAAAAAAATTAATAGACGAAGGAAAAGCTAAAAAAATAGGTCTTCATTTTTCACAAAATCCACGTAATAGTAAACAACAATCCGACGTCCTCGTTGAATGTGGTCATTATACTTTTCATATTCCTCCTACCAAGTCTGACTTTGCTGAACTGCCTCATTTGGGTAAATTGGATGGAAGTGTAAGAAATCCAAAAACCTCACTTTCACTGAGCCAAGCAAAATCGGTTTTACAGACATATACCGGAATTAAAGAAGTGGAGCAGCCACCTTCGAACCCACAAAAAAACCGCCCTTATCAAAAACCTATTTTCAAAAAGTTAGGGGAAAGATATACGTAAAAAAGCCGGACTCATCCGCCTTTTTTACGTTTTTTTATGGTTAAGAATAGTCTTCCTCAATCGCCACTTGCCCATTATTGTAGAATATTTCTATAAATCTGTTTATAATCAAAGGTACTGATTATAGCAATGGAAGGATGAACAAGGGTGGAACATTTAATTAATACCAAAGTTCAGGAATTAGAGGTTTCAGGTATCAGAAAATTTTATAATATGGTATCACACATAGATGATGTTATTTCTTTAACCATTGGTCAGCCAGATTTTCCAACACCAGAACATGTCAAACAGGCTGGCATCAAAGCGATTGAGGAGAATTTCACCTCCTATACCCATAATGCGGGTATCAGCGAATTACGAACGGTTGCTTGCGATTTTGTTGCAAAGAAATACGGACTAACTTATGAGCCAGATTCAGAGGTAATTGTTACGGTAGGAGCAAGTGAAGCCATAGATATCACATTTAGAACAATACTAGCTGAAGGTACCGAAGTGATTTTGCCTGGACCAATTTATCCTGGATATGAACCCATTATTCGGATGTGTGGGGCTGTACCCGTTCATGTCGATATTAGGGATAATAATTTTCGATTTACCTTAGAAATGATTAAACCTTATATAACCGATAAGACACGCTGTATTGTCATGCCTTATCCCTCTAATCCTACAGGTGTCAGTCTCACAGAGACAGAGTTAAAAGAAATTGCCGTTTACTTGAAAGAGAGAGAAATATTCGTACTTGCAGACGAAATATACAGTGAGTTGACTTATGATCAACCCCATATTTCTATTGCTTCGTTTTTAAAGGAGAAAACGATTGTCATTAATGGATTATCAAAATCTCATTCCATGACGGGGTGGAGAATAGGATTCATATATGCACCTAAAGACATTACGAAGCACATCTTAAAGGTGCACCAATATAATGTTTCATGTGCGACTTCAATTGCACAAAAAGCCGCTTTAGCTGCTTTAACAACTGGAATAGATGATGCCATACCAATGAAAAAGGAATATAGCATAAGACGCGAATATGTATACAATCGTTTTACCGCTATGGGGCTCCATGTAGTCAAGCCAGATGGGGCATTTTATTTCTTTGTTAAGATTCCTGACTCCATTCAATTAAATAGTTTTGACTTTGCTCTAGCGATGGTTCATCAAGCAAAAGTAGCTGTCGTTCCTGGGAGTGCATTCTCTGAATACGGTGAAGGTTATTTTAGATTATCTTTCGCCTGTTCTCTAGAAACATTAGAAATCGGATTGAACCGAATCGAAACATTTTTAAGTATGAAAAAGTAAAAATTACCCTCACTGCTGAAGTGAGGGTAATTCTTTATCGTTATTGACCTTTGTATTTCCCGTTATTTTTAGAAGCTTTTTCTTTTTTAGCTTTATCTTTATGAATTTTATTTGTTGCTGCTGAACCCATCTCATGAGCAAATTCTTCATTTAAAACTGCAGAATCAAATCCCTTTTTATTTTTTTGCTGTGGGTCATTCTTTTTTGTTCTTTTTGCCATAAAAGGTTTCCTCCTATTTCAGCTTCTATGATAGTTTCTGAAATGAGGAGCTATTTATACAATCCTGTTAGGACTTCCAATATTTATAAAGAGCCTGTGTTCCACTATTTTCCTCGCCCATTTCAGCAAGCTGGTCATAAAGCGTTTTGGCTAAAGCTAATCCAGGAACTTTCATTTCCATATTCTCTGCTTCATCTAAGGCAATTTTCATATCCTTAATAAAATGTTTTATGTAAAATCCTGGTTCAAAATTCCCATTAAGCATTCTTGGTGCAAGATTGGTTAATGACCAGCTTCCTGCAGCGCCGGTCGTAATACTTTTTAAAACGGAATCTGGGTTTAATCCTGCTTTTTCAGCATATACAATCGCTTCACATACACCTATCATATTAGAGGCAATCGCAATTTGATTGCACATTTTGGTGTGCTGACCAGCACCAGCTCTCCCCTGGTAGATGATATTGGTACCCATTAGATTTAGGAGTGGTCTTACTGCTTCAACGTCCTCTTCCTCGCCACCAACCATTATTGAGAGCTTTGCTTCCTTTGCCCCGACATCCCCGCCAGATACAGGTGCATCAATTGAATGAATGTCTCTTTCTTTTGCTGCTTTATATATTTTTACTGCTAGTGATGGAGCCGAGGTTGTCATATCAATAAGATAACTGCCTGGTTTAGCATGATGTACCAATCCATTTTCTCCTAAATAGATCTCTTCAACGTCTGAGGGATAGCCAACCATGGTAAAAATAACATTTGCCTTTGAGGCTACTTCTTGTGGTGTTTCACCCCACTCAGCACCTTGTTCAAGTAGATCCCCCGCCTTTTCCTTTGTCCTTGAATAAACAAATACTTGATAGCCAGCTGCCATTAAATGTCCGGCCATACTTTTTCCCATGACGCCTGTTCCGATGAAACCAATTACAGTATTTTCTGGTGTAAACAAAATGATCAATCCTCCGATTATGGATTTTTACTTCTCAATTATATAATTAATAACACAAAAAAACCGGAACTAAGTACTTTCCGGTTCTCGTGCTCAATCTCCAAATTTATGCACCTTTTTAGTTTCTCCCAGATAAAAAATGATAAACATATTTTCAAAGCTCTGACGAAAAATTTGTTAAGTAGACCCTTCCAAATACTTCTTGATTGTTATATATCTCAATTGATACGGCATGATTTTTTTCAATCATCGTTTGAAGCTCATGAATGTGTAAGTCATCTTTTAACGGAAGCGGATCCATGAAAATATATTTTTCACCTGTACCCTTTACCTCTAAATATTCCCCATTTAGAACTTGTTCTTCACCATATATAATTTCACGTTTACCAATTGCCGAAGCCATGCGATCATCATGAATGGTAACTTTCACTTTATATAATTCATGTCTATCTAATATTTCATTATTAATTCTAAACCGAAATTGGAGTTCGTTATTCTTTGTTAGCAGGGCATCCGCGTATCGATTGACAATTAGTTCCTTTGATAAAGGTAATCCACATCCAGTAAGTGCTGTTCCTAAAAGAATCATACTTACTATGACAAAAACCATTTTTATACTTCTCCGCATGATAAACACTCCTTTATGTTTTTACCTTAGCCAAATATTGTTGGTAATAAACGTTAAACGAGGTTGGTTATTGGAAGTGTATAGAAAGTTAAATAGATTTAATCATACCCCCATCAACTAAAAAGGAACTTCCTGTCATATAGGTATTGGCTTCTGAAAGGAGAAATACTGCTACATTGGCAAATTCCTCAGGTGTTCCATACCTTTTTAGAGGGATTTGTGCTTTCATAGTCAACTCAACGGTTTCTACGTCCACTCCCTGTTTATCTGCTGTAAATTGATCTAAGTGTCTCACGCGGTCTGTAGCAATTCGTCCGGGCGCGATCGTATTAATTAAGATATTATGCGGAGCCAATTCGGAAGCTAACGTTTTGGAGAGTCCTACAATCCCTGTTCGAAAGGTATTGGAGAGTATTAATCCTGGTATGGGTTCCTTTATTGAAGACGATGCAATATTAAGAACCTTACCGCCTTGCTTTTTTAAGTATGGCAATGCTTCACGTATGGCACGAATATATGATAATAAATTTAGTTCAAATGCGTTCTGCCAATCTTCATCGGTTAAGTCCACGAAAGTCCCAGCTGGTGGTCCACCTGCATTATTGATAAGTATATGAAGATATCCAAATACCTCAATGGTTTTGGAAACAAGTCTCTTAATATCTCCAGTTTCCGTTATATCTGTCTTTTGGAAAGCAACATTGCCGAGTCCAATAGATTCTAATTCAGCTGCTTTTCTTTTTAGTTTTTCCTCATCTCGGCCAGAAATCATTACATTCGTTCCCTCTCTGACTAGCCGTTCTGCGATAGCAAAGCCTAAGCCCTGACTTGAAGCCAAAACAAGCGCTGTTTTTCCGCTCAAATTCAAATCCATCCGATCCATCCTCCTTGATCCTGTCTATCACCATTATACTAAAAATTTCCTCTAATTCCTAAAACATGTCCAAAAAAAAGAGACAGAATCATTCTGTCTCTTTAATATCAGTTTTATTTAGTAGCAGCGTTAACTGCATCAATTACTTGAGCAGTTGTCTGCATATTTAAGACTTGATTAGCAAGGCTCACCATTTCGGATTTGTTCAACTTTTTAATTTGTGAACGTGCCTTTAATATTGAGGTTGCACTCATTGAAAATTCGTCTAAACCGAGACCAAGAAGAAGTGGTATGGCTGTTTCGTCTCCCGCCATTTCACCGCACATACCTGCCCATTTACCCTCTGCATGTGCTGCATCGATAACCATCTTAACCAATCGTAAAATAGATGGGCTATATGGCTGGTAAAGGTAGGACACACGTTGATTCATTCGGTCTGCTGCCATTGTATATTGGATTAAGTCATTTGTTCCAATACTAAAGAAGTCAACCTCTTTAGCAAATTGATCTGCTAAAACGGCAGTCGATGGAATTTCAACCATGATTCCCAGTTCAATTCTTTCTGAAACTGTTTGTCCTGCAGCAATAAGCTTTTGTTTTTCATCTTCAAGAATAGCTTTTGCTTCACGGAATTCATCTAGAGTTGCAATCATTGGGAACATAATTTTTAAGTTTCCATAGCTGCTGGCACGTAGAAGCGCTCTAAGCTGGGTACGGAAAATATCCTGCTCCTCTAAACATAAACGGATAGCTCGGAATCCCAAAAACGGGTTAAGTTCTTTTGGCAGCTGAAGATATGGAAGCTCTTTATCGCCGCCGATGTCCAAAGTACGAACAACAACTGGCTTCCCTTTCATACCTTCTAAAACTGCTTTATAAGCATCAAATTGTTCTTCTTCCGTAGGAAGCTGGTCTCTGCCCATGTAAAGGAATTCCGTACGGTAAAGACCTACACCTTCTCCACCGTTTGCAAGGACACCCTTTAAGTCATTAGGAGTACCAATATTTGCTGCTAATTCAACATGATGGTCGTCAGCTGATACCGTTTTCTCATTAACAAGCTTTGCCCATTCTGTCTTTTGAGCTTCAAATTGCTCATGGATATTGCGGTATTCTGCCACAAGTTCTGGGGTTGGGTTAATATGTACTTCACCTTTCAGACCATCGACAATGACCAAGTCACCATTGTTGATTTCTTCTGTAGCCGTTTTTGTACCTACTACCGCTGGAATCTCCATGGAACGAGCCATAATTGCAGAATGCGAAGTGCGTCCGCCTATATCAGTAGTAAATCCTAATACATACTGTCTGTTTAATTGAGCGGTATCCGATGGAGTTAAATCCTCAGCAACAATGATTACTTCTTCAGCGATCATGCTTGGATTCACTAATTGTACGCCAAGTAAATGTGCTAGAACACGCTTTGTAACATCCCGGATATCCGCAGCCCGTTCCTTCATATACTCATTGTCCATTTGTTCAAACATCATAACAAACATGTCAGCTGTTTCTTTTAATGCAGCTTCAGCATTTACTTTTTCTGACTTAATCTTATCCTCAATCGGTCCATTTAATTCTGGATCCGTGAGAACAAGTAAATGTGCTTCAAAAATAGCGGCTTTATCTGCACCAAGTTCAATATTGGCACGATCTCGAATCGCCTCAAGTTCTGCTTTAGATTTCTCTATTGCAGCCTGAAAACGAGATACCTCTGATGCAGTATCTTCAATCGTTTTTTTATCAAATGATAAATTTGGTTCTACTAATCGGTACGCTTTTGCAATTGCAATGCCATTTGAAGCAGCAATTCCTTGTAAAAATGCCATTATTCAGCCAGTCCTTCTTTTTTCAATAGTTCATCAAGGCTTCTTAAAGCTTCTTCACTGTCACTGCCTTCTGCACTGATAGCAATATCTGCACCTTGCCCAATTCCAAGAGACATTACACCCATAATTGATTTTAAGTTAACTTTTTTACCCTTATATTCTAAATTGACTTCTGAATCAAATTTGCTTGCTGTTTGTACAAGTAATGTTGCTGGTCTTGCGTGAATCCCTGTATCTGCTATTACTTTAAATTGTTTTTCTGCCATGTTAAATCAAACTCCTTCTCATTAATGTAAAATGATGCTGGCTTATTACATATCTAACAGCTTTTAGTCAGATTAGACAACTGAGCTAATTGTTATATTTTCTCCAAAAGGAAATGAAGTATGTAAACTGCGAGCTTCATTTTATTATTAGAATTCCATACAATTGCTAGGATAACATGTTCAAACATTACAGACAACATTTATCACTTTTTGTAAGCGCATTAAAAAATCGACAAAACGTTTTTTTGAAAAAGTTCACAAATTAGTCACAAAATGAACCGTTTATAAAACAAAAAAAGCTTACCTATTAGGCAGCTTATCAACTAGATTATTTAATAAATTTTTCTACCATCTTTAGTCAGTACCTGAAGCAATTTTTAATGCAATTTCTAGTTCTTCTGTATATTTTAGCTTAGCCGTTTCATTCCACACAAATTTATTGGCCATATAATCAATAACTGGTTTTTTAAACAAATGGACAGAATTAATATTGAATAAGACATCCCCTGTCCTGCGAGTAAAAAAATCTGTTGGTGTGGCAGCCATTTCGCAATGTATCGCATAAACAAGCTTTGCAAAGAGTACATCAGGGATGCCATATGTTATCGCATCTAACCTATTTGCTAGGAATAAGTGAAAAACCTCATCAATATTTGAACCATATATAGAAGCTAATTGTCTAGATTCTATTGAAGTGAGACCAGATTCTGCTCCTATTTCAACTTTTTGTGAGATAAAGTCAGGAAAATTTGCTGCTCCCCCTACATCACCACCGGAAATAGGCATTTTTTTCGTTTTACAATCTTTGTAACTGGTATTTTCTTGCTTGGACAAACTTACTGCTAACAAATTAACAATTGCTTCGGCCATTTTTCGATATCCTGTTAATTTTCCCCCTGCTATCGTTAGCAGCCCAGATTGTGACTCCCAAATTTCATCCTTCCTTGAAATTTCAGAAGCTTTCTTGCCTTCCTCAAAAATAAGCGGACGCAGACCCGCCCAGCTTGACTCAATGTCATCTTTTTTAATATTCATTTCAGGAAAAATATAATGAATAGCATTGATTAAGTAATCTCTTTCATTTTTTGTTATGAAAGGATGAAGTTTATCACCATAAAAAAATGTATCTGTTGTACCGACATATGTTTTATGTTCACGTGGTATTGCAAAAATCATTCTTCCATCAGGGGTATCAAAATAAATAGACTGCTTTAAAGGAAATCGTCCTTGGTCAATAACTATATGGACACCTTTTGTCAGTTGCAGCGTTTTTACATTCTTAGAATGATCGAGTTCACGCAATTCTTCCACCCATGGCCCGGCAGCATTAACAATTTTTTTCGCGCGAATCTCGTATTGAGTTCCTGTTATTTCATCTCCTACCACTACACCGTTTAT
The DNA here is from genome assembly GCF_047237705.1 of Neobacillus canaveralius. Taxonomy (NCBI): domain Bacteria; kingdom Bacillati; phylum Bacillota; class Bacilli; order Caryophanales; family Bacillaceae; genus Neobacillus; species Neobacillus canaveralius. Next base: position 4,680,782 of record NZ_JBDFLL010000001.1, read on the forward strand.
GGTTTTATTTTTATAAACAAACTTTATGACCTTTGTATAATTAATTGGAACAGCGCCATTTTCATTTGCCTTCTTTAAAACTTCTATCGTCAAACGTGCATCATCCGTACGATACTCGACATAGTAACCACTGCCAATTAATCCTTCTTTTTTTAATAAAGGCTCTTTCTCTAAAGTCTGCTCTTTTGAAAGCATGACCCTTCTCTCTGATTTTTTCACATCTGCAAGAAAATCATAAACTCTTAAGCCTATGGAAGTACTCAGCCTGCCAAAGGTACCTCCTTGATAAATCGGAAGTAACATCCATTCAGGTTTTGTCGCATGAGGACCATTTTCATAAACAATGGCGCGCTCCTTCCCCACTTCAGCAACCATTTTTACTTCTAATTGTTTTAAATAACGAAGCCCACCATGAATTAATTTGGTTGAACGGCTTGATGTACCAGCAGCAAAATCCTGCATTTCAACAAGAGCTGTTTTCATCCCTCTAGTTGTGGCATCTAGTGCAATCCCTGCTCCAGTAATCCCACCACCAATCACTAAAACGTCAAACTCCTGCTTTTTCAGGTGTTCAATTATTTCATTCCTATTTATGTTAGAAAATTTCATAGCTTTCCTCCTAAATAGAGAAAAAACGATAATTGAAAAATAATTTATCAAATTTATTTAAAGACCATAGCAGCTTCTACTGCCTTTTTCCATCCGTTATATAAGTTACTTCGCTCATTCTCAGACATTTTCGGACTGAATTGTTGATCTGTTGCCCATTGCTTGGAAATTTCTTCTTGGCTTTCCCAGAAACCTACTGCCAATCCAGCAAGATATGCTGCTCCTAGTGCAGTGGTTTCACTAACTTTCGGTCTTTCTACAGGTACATTTAAAATATCACTTTGAAATTCCATTAAAAAATTATTTTTTACTGCACCACCGTCTACACGAAGCGTTTTTAAAGTTATTAAGGAATCGGCTTCCATAGCCGATAGCACGTCTTTGGTTTGATAGGCTAAAGATTCAAGTGTGGCACGAACAAAATGTTCCTTTGTCGTTCCTCTTGTTAGACCAAAAACAGCTCCTCTTACATCACTATCCCAGTAAGGCGTCCCCAAACCTACAAATGCAGGTACAATATAAACACCCTCTGTGGAATTCACTTTAATTGCATAGGACTCACTATCTTTAGCCTCTTTAAACATCCTCAATCCGTCACGGAGCCACTGAATAGCAGAACCCGCAACAAAAATACTTCCTTCAAGGCCATATTCAACCTTTCCGTTAAGTCCCCAGGCTATGGTCGTCAGTAAGCCATTTTTAGACCGAACTGCTTTATCACCCGTATTCATCAGCATAAAACAACCCGTACCGTAGGTATTCTTAGCCATCCCTTTTTCGAAACAGTTTTGCCCGAAAAGTGCAGCTTGCTGATCACCAGCTATCCCTGCGATGGGTGTTTCCCTTCCAAAAAAATGATAATCTACTGTCTTTGCATAAATTGCAGATGAGGGCATAACATCAGGCAGCATAGATTTAGGAATATCCAATATCTTAAGTAATTCATCATCCCACTTTAGGTCATAAATATTAAACATTAATGTCCTGGAGGCATTGGAGTAATCCGTTACATGTGCACATCCTCCCGAAAGTTTCCATACAATCCATGTATCAATAGTTCCAAATAAAAGCTTACCTTGTACTGCTTTTTCGCGCGCTCCCTCAACATGATCCAAAATCCATTTCACTTTTGTCCCTGAAAAATAGGCGTCTATTAATAATCCCGTTTTTGAGCGAAAAAGATCATCATACCCCTTTGTTTTCAATTCCTCACAAATATCACTAGTTTGCCTGGATTGCCATACGATTGCATTATATATAGGCTCTCCTGTCTCCTTATCCCAAATTACCGTAGTTTCTCGTTGATTCGCGATGCCTATTCCAGCAATCTGCTCTGGTTTTATTCCCGATTCAGACAATAGCTCGGTAATAACTGATAAGACTGAGCCCCAAATTTCGTTTGCATTATGCTCCACCCAGCCAGGTTTAGGGAAATGCTGAGTGAACTCTTTTTGTGCAACAAAAACAATTTCCCCTTGCTTATTGAATAGAATAGCCCGCGAGCTTGTTGTTCCTTGGTCTATAGAGAGAATAAACGTCTCCAAAAAAATCCCCCTATTCACTATATGGTTAATTACTATTTAAAATACTAGATTAAGTTATTGTTAATTAGCTTCTTGGCTCCTCCAGGTATTGATATAGTACATCTCCACCTCGTTGACCTATGCCACGAAAATGCTTAAAGTCCTCCCTCTTGACAAGGACTTGACGAAAATCCATAAATTCCTCTTTCTTAACATAGAACTCGGATAGCTCACCATTTTTTAATTTTCCCAAGATTTCTTGCACAAACTGTTCGTTCATAAACGCACCACCTTTATTCCCATTTTATAGTAAGGACCATTATCGTAGTCAATATTTGTACGATATTCTATAAAAATTTAATCTATAAATGTAAACGATTGCATTTTTTCATATTTTTTATTAAAAATTAACATAATTGTCAAAAAAAAGCCTTTACGAAACATACAAATTAGTGCAAACTGTTACTTAAATGAATATATATAGATTGTCAGGTAAAGGAGAGAGACTAATGAAAAAAGCAGAAGTAGGAAATGTCATTGAATTCCGCGGCGGATTAAAAGGTATTGTAGAAAAGGTCAATGAAAACTCTGTAATAGTCGACCTAACACTTATGGATAATTATCGTGACTTAGAATTGGATCAGCGGACTGTTGTAAACCATAAAAATTATAAGATAGTAAAAGAAAGCGCTTATTAAATTGATATTTTTGTAGATTAGGCAGCCATGGGCTGCCTTTTTACTTTTTATTTACCTCGTCCAGCTTCTTTTAATAGCTCATCTTTTGATTTTACTTTTCCGTGTGGATTTTGGTCTTGTTTGCGGACCGTCCATTCTCGCTCATGTTGGCTTTGGGATTTGCTCATTGTTACTCCTCCTTTCCTTTCACCTTCATATTTTTTGCAATTTCTTTCTTCTTATTTATAGGATTCGCCCAAAAGTGTGATGTAAACATTTCCTTTCATAAATTTTTTTTGTTAAAATAAATTTTATTGTTAGAAAGGAGGTAATTGATAAATGAAGAACAGCTTTTTAGATCTTCGGCTAATCTCTGGGTTCATTATCGCTCATGCGCTTATGTATTTCACTTTTCATGACCGAGCCATATTCTGGTACATTTTTACTGGTTCACTACTTATATTAATTACCTATGCGATGTTTCAAGAAGCTGTCGAAGATGAAGCGTCATTTTTCAAATACATCTCCATTGGTGCACTCTCGGGATTACTACTTTATTTATTATTTTGGCTGGGGGTACAAGCATTTGACCTGCTAAATTTACCTTTTGAAAACAGTATAAAAAAACTCTACCGCTGGTTTGCTCCTGCGTTGTTTTGGCAATACCTTGCACTAATTTTGGTTGCCGCACCTGGGGAAGAACTTTTTTGGCGAGGATTTGTACAAAAAAGACTACTTCGCTATTTCGGACCATTTAAGAGTATTTTAATTGCTGCTCTGCTTTATGCTTCTGTTCATATTTATTCAGGAACGTACATCCTAATGCTTGCTGCATTTCTTTCTGGTCTAATGTGGGGTGCGCTATATTTATGGAAGAAAAGTATGCCTTTAGTGATTGTTTCTCATATTGTCTTTGACATCATGATTTTTATTATTTTGCCGTTAAAATAGGAAAAGCACCTGTCAAAATTATCGACAATGCTTTTCCTATTTTTATCATTTATTCACTTTATCGTTCAGAGGCTTTCTCCATAGGAGGATAAAAAAGATTAGGCTAATATAGCCAAACAATGGATAAAGATTAGACAACAGCTTGCTATAGTCAATAAGACTAATCATATAAGAAACGATGAAAATAGCTGATATCGTAATGAAAGTAGGAACTTGAACAAACTGCTTTAACTGACGATCAAGTCCAAAAACGTTTCCGATGACTGATGTGAAAATTTCACCATAAATAACAAGGACAAATATCCAATAAAAAAAAGGCGCTATTTGCTTCATAATGATGGCCATAGGTATCTCATAAACCTCAAAATTTGGAAGCATAATCAAGGTAAAGTGGCTGGATATTAAGATGAGAGTTAAAGCGGCACCACCTAAAATACCTCCCCACTTTATTGTCCAATCATCTTTAATTTCATTTGCAATTGGAACCAGCACAGCTTGTGCTAATGCAAGGTTTAATGCTGTATAAGAAAAGGGCGCTAATATACTTTTCCAGCTATCCTCCGTATGTGGTACAAATAATAAGTGATTGACAAAATCGGACTGTTTAATAGAAAGTGACATTAACATAAGACTGAAACAAACCATAATGGGAACAACAAACGAATTGACTGCGAATAACCCCTTTGTACCAATCATCATAACAATAAACGATAAAAATATCGTTATAAAAACCCCTAAATTCTTTGATAGGCCTAATTGCTCGTCAAACACCGCTCCTGCACCAGCAAGCATTACCGCACTTACTCCAAGTAGCATAAAAAGCATAATTATGTTAATACCCCTGCCTGCCCATTTCCCAAACAAGTGTACATTAAATTCTTGATACGAAACCGCGTTAATTCGAGCAGCAATTCTCATTAACTTTGATCCTAACACGATAAGGAGGTAGCCGCTCAATAAAATACCTAGAAAGCCAATGAAGCCAAACCGAGAGAAAAACTCAACGATTTCTCTTCCTGTAGCAAATCCCGCCCCCACGACTGTACCCACATACACTGCGGCGATTTGAAATGCTGCCGACCAATTCTTTTTCACCTCATCTCCCCCTCAAATACAATATATGAGCAAGAGGACAAACAAAGACGAGCTTTTTTTATACAAGCCTAATTTATTAGCAGAAAAAATTACCATAGGCAAATCCCTTGAAAGTCAAAAAAGGTCAAAGTATACTAATCACATAAGGTCAAATATAGTCAAAGTCAAATAAATATTAGATTTAATTAATAGGAGGTTTTATATTATGCTGTGTCAATTATGTAAAGAAAACCAAGCCAATGTTCAACTAAATTTAAACATTAATGGACAACACAGCAATATGAAGCTGTGTCATGAATGTTATACAAAAAATAAAAATGCTATTAATTCAGGAATGAGTCCTAAAATGAACTCCTTCCCTGGATTTTCATTTGATGATTTATTTTTCAATATGAATGGCTCTGAAAATAATCATCATTTAAATGGTCAGACACCTACTCCGCAAAATGGTCAAAATGGAAAGGGAGGATTTATTGATCAATTTGCCCGAAACTTAACACATATGGCTAAAGGAGGTCTCATAGACCCCGTGATTGGTCGTGATGATGAAGTTAAAAGGGTCATTGAAATATTGAATCGTCGTAATAAAAACAATCCGGTGTTAATTGGTGAACCAGGTGTCGGAAAAACAGCTATCGCCGAAAGTCTAGCAATGAAAATAGTCGACGGAAAGGTACCTGGCAAATTAAGAAATAAAGAAGTTTATTTACTAGATGTTGCTTCTTTAGTTGCGAACACTGGTATTCGTGGGCAGTTTGAGGAAAGAATTAAGCAATTAATCGCAGAATTACAGGAGCGTAAGAATATAATTCTTTTCATTGACGAGATTCATCTCCTTGTAGGAGCAGGTTCTGCAGAAGGTTCAATGGATGCTGGTAACATTTTAAAACCAGCTCTTGCACGCGGTGAACTTCAACTTGTCGGTGCAACAACACTGAAAGAGTACCGTCAAATAGAAAAAGATTCCGCTCTGGAACGACGATTCCAGCCGGTTCAAGTAGCTGAACCGACACCAGAGGGTGCAATTGAAATCTTAAAAGGGATTAAGCATAAATACGAGGATTACCATGAAGTAACTTATTCTGACGCTGCAATAAAGGCATGTGTTCAATTATCACACCGTTATATCCAGGATCGATTCTTACCTGATAAGGCGATTGACTTACTTGATGAAGCAGGATCTAAAATAAATCTAACTTCAGATGGTCAAAGCCAGGATCAGTTTGAGAAACGTTTACAAGAAATAGCTGTTCAAAAAGATTCAGCTCTCAAAAAAGAAAACTATGAATTAGCTGCTTCACTTCGTGATGAAGAAGCTTTACTTGAGAAATCGTTAAATGAAACTTCAGAAATCAGCAGACCAATTGTAGAGCTTTCACATATTCAAGAAATTATTGAGCAAAAGACCGGTATTCCTGTTGGTAAATTACAAGAGGATGAACAGCAAAAACTGAAACACCTTGAGGAAAACTTAAATACTAAAGTTATCGGCCAGAAGAAAGCTGTAGAGAAGGTTTCAAAGGCGATTAGAAGAAGCCGTGCCGGCTTAAAATCTAAGAATCGTCCAATTGGCTCTTTCCTTTTTGTCGGACCAACAGGCGTGGGTAAAACCGAGCTTACCAAAACATTGGCTGAAGAATTATTTGGTTCATCTGAAGCGATGATTCGTCTCGACATGAGTGAGTATATGGAAAAACACAGTATTTCCAAATTAATTGGTTCTCCTCCAGGTTATGTAGGTCATGATGAAGCAGGACAACTGACTGAGAAGGTAAGAAGAAATCCATACAGCATAATTTTATTAGACGAGATTGAAAAAGCTCATCCAGATGTTCAGCATATGTTTTTACAGATTCTCGAAGATGGGCGTCTTACAGACAGTCAAGGAAGAACAGTAAGCTTTAAGGATTCCGTTATCATTATGACAAGCAATGCTGGTGTGGGACACAAAACCATTCATGTTGGCTTTGGAACAAATGAAGCAATCGAAGAAGCTTCTATCCTAGATTCTTTGGGCAGCTTTTTCAAGCCGGAGTTTTTAAACCGTTTTGATAGTATTATTGAATTTAACTCACTTGAAAAAGAACATATCATGCAAATCGTTGATTTAATGGTACTTGATTTACAAGAAACGTTAAATGAGCAAAATATTGAATTTACGATTACACTTGAAGCAAAAGAAAAGCTTGCGGAGCTTGGCTACCATCCAGCATTTGGTGCACGCCCGCTTCGAAGAGTCATTCAAGAACAAATTGAAGATAAAATTGCAGACTATATTTTAGACCAGCCTGAGGCAAATAAATTATCGGCAATTTTAGAGGATGAACAATTGAAGGTAACATCCTCAGAAAGTGTAAACGTTCAATAATTTCAAAAGCGAAGCCATGAGGCTTCGCTTTTTTAATCTTTATTATAACTTTTTATCTTCAACGGAATTTAACCAGTTTTCAATTTCCCCAACAACTGATTCTACGCAGCCATCCTCAAACGGTGATATCAAGTTAGCTTCTTTAACGAGCTTTGTAAAGGACATGCTTCCACCAAGTTTGCAAAGATTTACATAGTCTGCCCAAGCTTCTTCTTGATTTTCTCTCGAACGTTTCCAGAATTGGAAGGCACAAATCTGTGCTAGCGTGTAATCGATATAATAGAAAGGCGAGTTAAAGATATGTCCTTGTCGCTGCCAGAAACCACCGCTCTCTAAATAATCATTTCCATCATAATCTTTATGCGGCAAATACTTTTTCTCAATTTCACGCCACTGCAGCTTACGCTCCTCTGGGGTTGCTTCCCAATTTTCATAAACCCAATGTTGGAATTCATCTACGGAAACTCCGTATGGAAGAAATAATAACGCGTCACTTAAGTGGGAAAATTTATATTTATCGGTATCTTCCTTAAAGAAAAGGTCCATCCATGGCCAAGTGAAAAATTCCATACTCATGGAGTGAATCTCACAAGCCTCATAAGTTGGCCAATAATATTCAGGAATTTCAAAATTCCTGCTAGAATAAACCTGGAATGCATGGCCTGCTTCATGTGTTAATACATCAATATCCCCTGAGGTTCCATTGAAATTAGAAAAAATAAACGGCGCTTTATAGTTTTCGATAAAAGTACAATACCCACCGCCTGCTTTACCTTTTTTGGCCACAAGATCCATTAAGTTGTTATCCTGCATGAATTTGAAAAACTCTCCTGTTTCCTTAGATAGTGCTTCATACATCTGTTGACCGTTTTCAATAATCCATTCAGGAGTGCCTTTTGGTACGGCATTACCTGTTTTATAGTTAAAGCCCTCGTCGAAGTATTTTAACTGTCCCACACCGATACGGTCCTGTTGTCTTGCTTTTAATTTCGTAGCAATTGGAACAATAAAGTCCTTCACCTGCTGACGAAAGTTTGCCACCATTTCCGAATTATAATCTGTTCTCATCATTCTATAGTAGCCTAGTTCTACAAAGTTTTTATAACCTAACGTATGGGCAATTTCAGTCCTTACCTTAACAAGATCATCATAGATCCGATCAAGGTCGCTTTCATGCTGGGCTAAAAAACCAAACTTTGCTTCAGAGGCAAGCTTTCTCGTTTCCCTGTCTGTTGATTGGGTGAAAGGCTCCAATTGTGCAAGTGTTCTTTCTTCCCCTTCAAAATTAATTTTTGCTGAAGCAATTAGTTTTGTATACTCAGTAGATAAACGGTTTTCTTTTTGAAGTAATGGTACAATTTCTGGTTTAAAAGTCTTTAATTGCCCCTCAGCCAGTGCAAATAATTGCTTACCATATTTTGCCTCTAAAGCATTCCTGTATTTAGAATTAACAAGAGCCTGATAATATTTCGTAACCAGGCCTTCTATTTCAGGCTGAACTTCATCCATATAATCCTGCTCTGCTTTATAAAACTCATCATTCGTGTCAACAGAATGACGGATATAGCAAAGATTAAACATTGTCCCAATATCATTTCTAATTTCATTCACTTCGTTCATGGCCAAACTTTGCTCTTCTAGAGAAGAAGCATTCGTAAATTTTTCGATTGCCGTCTCAAATCTTACTTTTACTTCGTCAAGGTTTGGACGGGTATATGTATACTCTTCAAATCTCATGGATACAACCCCTTTATATCAAACTTTTCCAACTATTTATTTTTCGACACTATTCATTAATATTCCTTCAAGCAAAAAAAAATACGGCAAATGCCGTATTAAAATTTTCCAGCTGGCAATCCAAGTTTTTTCAACAATTCAATCGCTTCTTGTTTTTCGGAATCTGTCAAACTGGACATTAGTGAATGAATTTGCTGCGCGTGTTCGGGAAAAATTTCTTGAATAAACTCTTTCCCTTTTTCTGTAATTTGTGCAAAAGTTACTCTTCTATCGTTAGGACAAGCGATTCTTACTAAGAATCCTTTTTGTTCTAACTTATCTACAACATATGTGATGCTTCCGCTTGCCAGTAAGATTTTTCCGCCAATTTGCTGCATAGGCTGATCACCTTTATGATATAAAAGCTCTAATACGGCAAATTCCGTTGGGTTTAATCCACTTGCTTGAATTACTCTATTAACATGCTCATTAATTGCTTTATAAGCTCTGGATAGCACAATGTATAGCTTTAATGATTGAGATACAGATTCATTTTCCATAAAGTATCATCCTTTTTATAAAATCTCGAGCTATCTAGCTGCAGTGCCAAGGCGCTTCCGCTTTTCTTATTATCTCGACTTCAAGATTATTATAAAAAACTTTTGGTTTTATGTCAATTTAACCTAGTTTTACAATCGGTTCTTTCTTAATGATTCTTGATTTTAATCCCTCTATCATTTGATTTATTCCATCATTTCTTTCTTCTGGTGAGATTTTTTTATGCAGAACACTGTAAAGAGTTATATCTCTTAGCATGAAAAATAATGGAAGCTGTTGTTTCCAGTCTTTTGGTAATGAGTGGTACTCCTCATACCCTTTGGTAAAATGTGATAGGAAATTGATTGCAAACTGCTCGCGCTCCATTTCACTAGCACTTTGGTATCCATATAGTACGGAATAGTAAAGCGGGATTGCAATATCAGAAGCAAACCAATGATAACTACAATCGTCAAAGTCAAAAACATGAACACATTCACCATCATAAAAAAAGTTACCTGAATGGATATCGCTGTGTATAAGCCCAAAATTATCCTTGGTTATTAGGAGCGATTGCAATTCGTTAATTAACAGTTTAGTATTCTTAATAATCTCTTTCTCGTTTGGCACATAGGTTTCAATATCAAGCAATTCCTCATCCTCCCATGAAGGGCGAAGCTTTATCTCTTTGCTTGGCTGGTACTCCTTCGTGACAGCATGCATTTGGCCTATCGCTTTGCCCCACGCATGAAATAACTGATCATTAAATTCGGGTGATTTAATTTTCACAGGGTTGCCTGGTACTTTGGAAAACAGACTAGCATAAAAAAACGAACCATCACTAGCTTGCAGTGCCTCAATTAGTTCATTTTTTGATGATTTGAACGCTTCAGGGCATTTTACATTTTGATTATGTAAATAATTCATCCATACCAATTCAGCAAGTATTTGATCCTTATCTCGATGGGAACTATGTGTGATTCTCAGAATAACAAGGGTGTTCCCACGATAAGCCTCAAAAACATAATTCTCAAAATCCCCTAGTTTTTTTAACTCCGTTTGCAAATCGAAGGACTCAAGAAAATAATTAAGAACATCTTCCGTAAACAAAATTTCAACTGATTTCTCCATATGATCCCCTTCTTCTATCATAAATGGTTTTCTCATTCATTATATTTAGATATTCCGAACTTAGAAACATTCCATTTCTCATTTCTATAGAATTTCTGTAAGATAGGAGTATTAACAGATTGATAATTTCATAAACGAGGTGCGGATAATGAGTCAACCAGCTACAGTGTCTGCCAACACAGCAAAAGCCTCAGACACGACTATGTTTAATATTCTTTTTATTATCGGGCTTTGCCATTTGCTCAACGATGCCATACAAGCTGTTGTTCCTGCGATGTTTCCAATTCTAGAAAAATCTATGGGCTTATCCTTTACCCAGCTTGGTATCATTGCCTTTTCCTTAAATATGGTTTCGTCAGTTCTGCAGCCAGTAGTTGGTGTCGTGACAGATAAAAAACCAATGCCTTTCGCTTTACCAATAGGGCTTACCTTAACTCTATGCGGTGTTCTTGGATTAGCGGTTGCACCTTCATTTGGCTTAATTGTTTTGTCGGTAATTTTCATTGGCTTTGGGTCTGCAGTATTTCATCCAGAAGGCTCTAGGGTAGCCTATATGGCTGCAGGGAGAAGAAGAGGGCTTGCACAATCGATTTATCAAGTTGGCGGTAATACAGGGCAGGCATTGGCTCCGCTAATTACAGCGCTTATCCTTGTTCCACTAGGACAAAAAGGTGCTTCATGGTTTTCACTTGTTGCAGCATTGGCAGTATTGTTATTAATCTACATCGCTAATTGGTATAAAAAGAGATTAGTTGAAAATCTGCCTTTATTAAAAAAGAAAAATTCAACGGCAGATAAAAATACTGGTCTATCAAAAAAGGTTAAACATTCACTATTTTTAATTCTGTTACTAATATTTGCAAGGTCATGGTATATTTCGGGGATGACAAATTTCTACGCTTTCTTTGCCATTGAAGAATATTCCTTGACGATTAAGGAATCACAGATTTTCCTTTTTGCCTTTTTAATTGCCGGTGCATTCGGTACTTTCTTTGGCGGTCCGCTGGCTGACCGATTCGGTAAGAAAAAATTAATATCTGTTTCAATGTTACTCACTATACCATTTTCTATACTTATTCCTTTTGTTCCACCTTTTATTGCATTTATCTTTCTAACTCTTACAGGTTTTATTTTAATGACCAATTTTTCTGTGACAGTGGTTTTTGCACAAGAGCTTGTACCTGGGAAAATCGGGACAATGTCTGGTCTAACAGTGGGACTCGCTTTTGGTATGGGGGCAATCGGTTCAGTTGGACTCGGGTTTTTAGCAGATTTATTTAGTATGTCAGCCATGGTTTCTTCGATTGGATTTCTGCCATTGCTTGGATTATTGGCTTTTCTCCTTCCAAGTGATCAAATGGTCCAAGAATGGAATCAACAGCAATAGAAAGGATGGGCTTTGGCCCGTCCTTATTTTTATGTAATTCCTCTTGTTTTTTAAGTTTTCGAAAAATTTTAACATTTGTACTCAAAAAATCTTAAAAACTATCATATAATATAGTTAGAACATTAAAGGGAGGGCTATAATCATGAAAACACCTAATTATCATGACTTTTATCAAAAGGCATTAATACCAATCGGTTTCAATGACCTGTTGTCACTAAAGGAATTCGAATCTTATGAAGTTGATTCACCTTCCACTCATTGGCTTATTGCTGTAGAAGGAGAGCAGCTCCCACAATCAAATATATACTTTCTATGGAAAGTAAGTATCTATCCAGCTGATTGTGATGGTGATTTTAATTGGAAGAAACCTTTTTATTGTTCTCCAACTATGGAATCTATGGACCGCGCGCACGAACTTGCCTGCTCATTGGTTACGTCAAGTAGATTAGATCAACTCTCCACCTTAAGCCTACAAGAGAAAATAAGTTAATCCACAAAAAATACTCCCCTTTTGCTTCACCTTCTTTTTACCCTAACTTGTGAAAGAACCCACAAATAGTGAAATCAAACTACATAAAAAAATAAATTGGTGCTGCTCGCAATCGCAAGCAACACCCTAGTAGTTAATTTAAGCCAGTCGAAATACTATACCATGTCCGCCTTTCGGATATTCCCACTTAATATTTTGGTACGGGCAGCCTATCCTGCAGCTTCCACATTCGTGGCAGCCTTCATAACCAACCTGCATCCGTAGTCCTTCCCATTTGTACACTTCCGCAGGACAGAAAATGGTGCAAATCTTATCTGGGCATTTTGTCATACAGATATCATTGTCCATAACAGTTAGATGGGATTTCGTATCAGCTTTAAAACGAAGAAGGTACTGTTTTTCTTCGATATTCTTAGTTGACATTATTTCACCGCCTTCCAGGCTCGATAAATATCTTGTATAACCTTGAACGTTCCTCTTTCCGCCGTTACACTCTTCATAATTTCTTTCTGCTTATCACGTTTTGGTGTTCCATCTACTGTGAAGAATTTACTCATAGCCTTGTTCATCATCGGAACATATTCTTTAAAATATTGTGGATTGTTCTCAAATGTGTGTGTTGCATCTTTATATTTCTCTAAATCTTTAATTATAAAACTATCATAAAGCTTCTGACGGTAAAGATTTAAACTGGACTGAGAGAAGTCTCCGCGATGCTTCGCCTCAATTACAGTTTCTGCAGCCAGTAAGCCAGAATGCATCGCCATGTTCGAACCTTCACGATGAATTGCGTTAACAAGCTGTGCAGCGTCACCAACTACCACTACACCGTTTCCTGCAACCTTTGGTACTGAACGATATCCTCCCTCTGGAATGAGGTGGGCAAGATACTCCGCTGATTCTCCGCCTGCCAGCATCGGCTTAACCATTGGATGTGTTTTTAGATAGTCTAAAAGATCATAAGGCTTCATTTTTGATTTGATCATACTTGATAGAGTGGTACCTACCCCGATATTCAAACTATCCTTATTCGTATATAAAAATGCTGTTCCAAGATTCCCTTTTGTTGAATCACCAAAAATTTCAATCGTACAGCCTTGATTATCTTCTAAGTTAAATCGATCATTAATTTTTTCTTTTGGTAAATTGATAACTTCCATTACGGTTAAAGCAACTTCATCTGGACGAAACTCCTTATGGAATCCTAACTGCTTTGAGAGCAATGAATTAACCCCATCTGCCAGGACAACAACATCAGCATAGACTTCTCCATTTGGACGGTCCGTACGCACACCAATAACCTTACCGTTTTCAACAATACATTCTGTTACAACCGTTTCATTGATTAACAATGCCCCTGCTTCAACCGCCTTTTTTGCAAACCACTGGTCAAATTGCGCCCGCAATACGGTAAAGTTATTATAAGGCTCAACTCCCCATTCGAGACCTTTGTAACCAAATTGAACGACTGACTCCTTATCCATCATCCAAAAACGCTGCTCGATAACTGGTCTTTCAAGTGGAGCTTCTTTCCAAAACTCTGGAATTAACTCTTCCATTTGCTTCCGATACAACACACCGCCCATTACGTTTTTACTTCCAGGATACTCTCCTCGTTCTATAAGCAATACGTTTAATCCTTTTTGAGCACATACAAGTGCACAAGAAGTTCCTGCTGGTCCTGCCCCAACAACAATGACATCAAATTTTTCTGGCATAGCTTATTTCACCACCTTTTTCAGTTCGTAGCTGTTTAAATTGTTGTATTAATTTAGGGACAATTTCCATTGCGTCTCCTACAATTCCGTATGTGGCTACATCAAATATCGGTGCATTTGGATCCTTATTGATAGCGATGATTAAATCTGAATTTTTCATACCAACTACATGCTGGATAGCTCCGGATAGAGCAATCGCAAAATATATTTTTGGGGTAACGGTTTCACCAGTCTGACCAATCTGCAGCTCATGCGGTAACCATCCTGCTTCAACCACATCTCTTGTACCACCAACAGTTGCTCCAATCGTATCAGCTAGTTCGTAAAGTATTTGGAAGTTTTGTACATCCCCCATTCCTTTTCCACCACAGACAATAACATGTGCATCAGCTAAATTTGCCTTTTTTGTTACGTCATTCACAATTTGCAGTACTTTTGTGCGCATATCTTCTTCTCTGAGTGTGATGCTCTCCTCAATAATTTTACCTGTTCTTCCCGTATCTGGAGGAAGAGCCTTCATTACCTTAGGTCTTACAGTCGCCATTTGCGGCCTATGCTTTTTACAGAGAATCGTTGCCATAATATTTCCGCCAAATGCAGGACGACTAGCTTCAAGCAAACGGTTATCTACGTCAACATCGAGCATGGTTGTGTCAGCAGTCAGACCTGTAACCAAATCAGTTGCCACAGCACTGGCTAAATCTTTGCCATTTGGTGTTGCTCCGTAAAGAATAATTTCTGGCTTGTATTTTGGTACAAGCTGCATAACACCCTTCATGTAGGATTCTGTCCGATAATCTTTCAAAACCGGATGGTCAACAAGGTATACTTCATCTGCACCATATGCAATTACTTGGTTAGCCAATGGTTTTATTCCACTCCCAAGTAAAAAACCGGCCAATGGAACTTGTAATTTATCAGCCAGCTTTCTGCCTGCTCCAAGCAATTCGAGTGAAACTCCTTCAATTTTACCGGCATTTTGTTCAATGAATACCCAAACGCCACGGTAATCATCAAAATTCATGTAAACTCCTCCCCGCTTCAAAAGAATGATCTTTATTGTTTAGATGACTGTAATGTTAAAACGTCTTTTTGCTCCATCAAGATATCCATAAGTTGTTTAACTTGATCATCAGGGGAGCCTTCAATTTTTTTCCCGCCTTCAGGACGTGGAGGAGTAAACATTTTCCCAACAATTGTTGGCGAACCTTTTAGTCCAAGCTGTACACGGTCAACATTTTCAAGATCGCTAACAGCCCAAATTACTGGTTCATATCTTGCAGCTTTAATCATATTTGGCATAGGAGAATATTCGATCTGGTTTATTTCTTTTTCAACAGTCAGAAGGCATGGCATTTCTGCTTGAATTAATTCATAGCCGCTGGATAATTTTCTTTTGATTAACACAGTTTTTTCTTCTAAATTGACTTCAGCAACTTCAATTACATTGGTTACCGGTGGAATATCCAACCTTCTGGCAATACCAGGTCCTACCTGTCCAGTATCTCCATCAATGGCATGCTTGCCGCAAATAATCATATCCACTGGAATTTCCTTATTGATTTTTTCTAATGCTTTAAATAAGGCATAGCTGGTTGCAAGTGTATCAGCCCCTGCAAAGGCACGATCCGTAATCAAATATCCCCGGTCAGCACCTATCTCAATACTTTTTTTAATAATTGCGGTTGCTTGCGGTGGTCCCATCGACAAAACTGAAATCGTACCACCGGTCTTTTCACGAATGCTTACAGCTTCTTGTACAGCATGAGCATCATAAGGATTTAGAATGGCTGGTGCGCTTCGTCGGTCGAGTGTGTTTGTTTTAGGATTGATTTTAATGATTTTTGTATCTGGTACTTGTTTTACACATACGACAATGTGCATGTAGTACTTTCCCTCCCCCATTTTTGCTTGTTTGTTTTGAAAGCGTTTGCCTTCCTTGGTTATAAAAAATGCCATATTACGATATATGTATCGCAACACAAGCATAGTACCAAACAATGATAGAATTCTTTTGTTAAAATTGATAAATTTAAGGTATGAGGTAAAGTCTAGAAGTATAAAGGCAGAAGATTTCATGATGTGAATGAATAGTAAAAAATAATAGGACTAATTTAACTATAAGTAATATTCAGATATAAACAATGATAAAAATCACAGTTTCTGTCTAATTATGTAGTAAATTTTATTTAGCACTATTTTTAATAGATGAAAGGTTTGAGGCTGGTATGATGGAAGTGTTTGTAGGAAGTGTTCTTTCTGCTTTATCAACGGGTGCAGGTGCTCTAATCATTCTTTTTATCAATCAGTCACTTACACACCGCTGGATGGATATACTCTTGGCTTTTAGCGCTGGAATTATGATGGCGGCCTCAACAATCGGGCTTATTCCTGAAGCTATGAAGCTGGGCGGTTTTGTTTCACTTTCAATCGGAGTATTCTTGGGGGTTTTAGCATTAACCACTCTCGAAAAAAAAATTCCGCATATTGACCTTGAACATAATCAGTATGGAATTCAATTTGATGAAAAGGCATTGTTAATCATTGCAGCGATTACTCTGCACAATATTCCAGAAGGTATGTCGGTCGGTGTCAGCTATGCTTCGCAAACTGAGGATACGGGGAATTTGATTGCACTTGCGATTGGGTTTCAGAATGCACCAGAAGGCCTTCTTGTTGCACTGTACTTACTCAATCAAAGATTAAGCAAATTCAAGGCCTTTTTACTGGCAACTCTAACAGGTGCAATTGAAATTGTCACCTCTTTTATCGGGTTTTATTTAACTTCCTTTGTACAAGGGCTTGTCCCCTATGGTCTTTCTTTTGCGGCTGGAGCGATGTTGTTTATTATTTATAAAGAGTTAATCCCAGAAAGCCACGGAGATGGCAATGAAAGAGTTTCAACTTATGCATTTATTACTGGTCTATTAGTAATGGTTTTTTTAATAGACATTTTTTAAGTGAGATTCTTATACAAACACTTTCGGCCAAATCATAACCATCTGATTAAAAGCAAATCTCACTTCTTCGTTTGGCCGTGAAAATTGCTGAGCTGCTCTCTGATACTCATTTATTAAAACATCTAATTCTTGGCTGTATTTTATCGTTTCTTCACTTGTGAATCCTTTTTTATTTGCACAATTTATCATCATTGCACGTTTAACTTTTATTGCGTTAAGCATCTCAGAAGGGTTATAACTTTCCATATCCAATCTCTCCACCTACTCCTTACTCTTTTACACTAAACTGCTAAAAAATTGATTACTTGATGAATTATGACAAGATTTTAGACAAAAGTAAATACTTTCGCAAAAGTAGACAAAACAAGCATTTTATTACATCTTTCGACAAAATTCACATGCTATTCTTTGTTTTTACGACAATTTTCATGCTATTTTCAGTGATGATTTAGTAAATTTATTTACTAAAATACATAAAAAAACTGGCTTTATAGCAGCCAGTTTTTAAAAATTATTGATGAATTCCTTCTTTTTCGTAAATTGGCACCCAGCCCTCAGTAGTAACGAAAATACGAATAGCAACTACTTTACGATCTTCTTCTAGTGTAAAATAATGTCTTGTGTTCTCTGGAACTGAAATTAAATCTCCAGGGTTAAGATGAACTTCGAAAAACTCTCCGTCTTTTCCCTGGATAACAAACACTCCATGACCGCTTACGATAAAACGAACTTCATCATCCGAATGGTGATGCTCGTTTTTGAAGTTTGTTAGCATGGCATCTAGGTTTGGGGTGTTATCAGATAAAGAAATAATATCCTGTGCTTTGTATCCTCTTCTAGCAGATATGTCTGAGATTTCTGTTGAAAAAACATATAGAATTTCATTCTTTTCTTCATCACTTAAAAGATACTTTTCAACAAGCGTATCTGGGAGTTTTGAAATATCCCAATTTTCATAGATTACTTCTTGTGAAGCTAGAAAGCTTGCTACTTCTTCTTGGTTTTGAATTTTCTCTTCTCTATTTTGAAATGTAATATATGCCATGATCAGATCAACACTCCCTCTATTTTTATACAACTTTAAACAATTGGTATGGTTTATGTTCTAGTAAGCGTAATTGATATTTAAATAAAAACTCCGATGCCTCGAGGATTTTTTTTGCCTCAAATGCATTTCTTCCCCATACAGTGATTCCGTGATTACGGATTAACACAGCACCTGAATCCTCTTTAATATGCTCAGAAAAAGCCTGTGCGAGTGTTGGGATATGAGCATAGTTTTCGATAATCGGAATCGTCAGTACTGCGTCCTCTTCCCACTTGTTGAAAGCCTTAATCAGCTCTTGCCCCTTAAAAGTTACCTCACCCTGGCCGCCATAAACCTCAGAAATCACGTTATTATCTACGGTGTGAACATGGAGACTGCAGCCAGCATTAGTTTTTCGATAAATTTCAACGTGAAGCAGTGTTTCTGCAGAAGGCTTTAAATGAGTTTCTTCTACTGCATGCCCAAATTCGTCTACTAACAAAAAGTCCTCTTCTGTACGTTTGCGTTTATCCTTACCACTGGCTGTCACCAGAAATTGCAGTGGATGATCACTTACCTTTATTGCAAGGTTGCCGCTTGTTCCCATAAACCAATCACGCTCAGCCAGTTCATCCTTTATGTCTGCTAACTCCTGCCATTTTTCCTTTAACATGATGTCCTCACCTCAATCTGATTTTTAATTTCTTCTATGCAGTCATAAAAGGTAGTAAAACCTTTATAATTTAAACCCCATTCAGAACATTTTTTCTCTAGCAAATCTCTTGCCAAAACGAAATCAGCTTGTTTCGCTGCCTCTAAATCGGTTACGGAGTCACCAATTACGATTGTAAAGGTATCTGCATCTTGGTTTAACCTTCGGATAATACTAGGTTTGCAGCATCCGCATTCATTTTCACACAACGAATCACAGATGTAAGGCCAAAGTATTCTTATGTTTTCCCCTGAAAAATCACTGTGGTTACAATAAATCCCTTCAAATGGACCGTATTTTTCAAGAATCGGATAAACAAAGAAATCAATCCCGCCGCTGACAATATAAAAGGGTATATTTTCTGCTCTAGCAAACTCGACAAATTCAGAAAAACCTTCCCGGATTTTGGCGTTTTCGATTGCAAACTTGGTAATTTCATCTTTTTGGCTGCTAGGAAGTTCTGAAAATAATTTTCCTACACCCTCACTAATAGAGATCTCTTGTGTTAAAATTTGGTCTTTAATTAGCTCCCAATTAGGTGGTGCAAATTTCTTCATGATTGCAATGATGTTATCACTATCAGTAATGGTCCCGTCAAAATCACAGTAGATGACCGGCTTCATTATACTGACACCTCTGCATTTCCCCATAACTGCAATGCACTCTTAAGCTCCGGATATTGCTCAGCACCTTCTGCTAAGGTCTTCCCCTGAAGTTTCACATCAATCGCTTGCCTGAATGCGAGTCCGCCGCCGAGCGCACCGTTTGGATGGCCATGAACGCCGCCTCCAGCGTTAATGACAGATTCAATTCCGAAATCCCGAATCAACAGTGGCACCAACCCAGGATGAATGCCCGCTGAAGGAACAGGAAACGACCGCTTGATAGTGTCCGTTTTGATTAATTCCTCTGCGATTGATATTGCCGAGGATTTCTCTAATGCCACTGTTCCATATGGTGATGGGAATAATGACAAATCAGCACCAGCAAGTCTGAGAAGCTTACCTAATAACAATGAATGAGAGAGACCATAGTGGGAAGATGATGTTAAAGCCCCACTTACAGCAGGATGAGCCATTAATGGCAAAGAATTTTGGTCATCCTCTCGCAACTCTTGAAGAACGTCTAATCCATAGGCAAAAACATTAAATAGTAACAAGTCTGCACCAAGTTCTTTTGCTTTTCTAGCTTTGTCCTTCAACTGCGATGTCCTGCCTGTAAGATTTACCGCATACAAAGTACGATGTCCGGTTTCATCATATACTTCTTGTAACACCTTTTTACCTTCTATTATTCTTTTTTCAAACGGAGTCAGCTCATTTTCAAAAAGAATTTCGTCATCCTTTACGAAATCAACACCGCCAAGAGCCTGCTGCTTTAGCTGCTCTGTTAGGAAATGGATATCCTTCCCAAGAACTCCTTTAAAAATGCTCATTAATAACGGACGATTAAAAACACCAAGCTTCTCTCTTAATCCTTCAATGCCAAATCTAGGACCAGGGAATTTGCTTTTTAATTCATCCTCAAATTGTAAATCAATTAATTTTATTTTTCCGTCTAATGAAAGTTTTCCAAAAACAGTGGTCAGAATTGCAGGAATATCATTAGAAAAATTGATAGTTGGATAGGCTATACGGATTATCGACTGATCTTCTTGCAAACCTTCAGTCGAAACTACCCTGCCCTTGTGTTTACGTAATTGACTCTGTTCTAGTTCAGGTAAGTTCGTCCATGAACCGACAGTCAAACCTAAAGCAATTTCCTCAGCTTTTTTCACAAGATTTTTTTCACCATGAACTAGGTATGTAGCGATTAATTCAGTCAAATTAGCTCTTCCTTTCTAGAGAAACATAAAAAACCTCTTCCAAAAAGAAGAGGTTAGCATCGCAAACTAACATCTTCTCATCTTTCAGCCTGCGCTGCAAGATTTAGCACCGTGCCTAACTTAGTGTTAAGTCGGTTGCCGGGCTTCATCGGGCTTTTCCCTCCGCCTGCTCTTGATAAGAAAACGATCGTATTATTTATTATTAGCATGTTGATAAACTATATTTTGCATTATCCCAAGAATCAATTTTTTTGTCAATCTATTTTTCGAAAATTCCTAACTCACCAATTCTTCTCACTGCTTCTCCTAAACGTTCCTCACTTGTGAGCAAACCAACCCGGACAAAACCTTCACCCAATTCACCAAATGCAATCCCAGGCGCCACAGCAATATGTGCTTGTTCCAGGAGGATATCTGCAAATTCAGTAGAAGTAAACCCTTCAGGTACCTTTAGCCAAGCAAAAAATGATCCCTTTGGCGCCGTCACATTCCAGCCAAGAGAACGTAGCCCATTTATCAAAACATTTCTTCTACGCTCATAGAGATGATTCAATTCTCGAACACAATCCTGCGGACCGGTTAAAGCTTCTGCTGCTGCCTCCTGAATACCGCCAAATATACTGCAATATAAATGGTCTTGTAAAAGCTCAATCGCAGAGATCACACTGCTATTGCCTACAGCGAATCCAACACGCCAGCCTGCCATATTATAGGTTTTCGAAAGAGTATAGATTTCAATGCCAACTTCTTTTGCCCCATCAATTTGTAAAAAGCTCACTGGCTTTTCTCCACCAAAGCCAATTGCCCCATAGGCAAAATCGTGGACAACACAGATATCATTTTGGCTGGCTAGTTGGACCGTTTCCTCAAAAAACTCCTTAGTTGCTGCAGCACCGGTTGGGTTATTTGGATAATTAAGAAACATTAATTTCGCTCTCTCAATCGCCTCAGAAGGTAATTCACTATAGTCTGGCAGAAAACTATTTGTTTCCCTTAGCGGCATCATAACCATTTCTGCTTTTGCCAGCGCCACTCCAGACAGATAATCAGGATATCCTGGATCGGGTACCAACATTATATCACCAGGATTTAATAGGCATTGTGGAATCTCCACTAATCCAGCCTTACCCCCAAACAAAATAGCCACTTCACTATCTGGATCAATGGTTACATCATATTCTCGTTTGTAAAAATCCGCTGCAGCCTGTTTTAAATATCGATAACCCTGAAAAGGAGAATACTTATGGTTCACAGGGTTGGTAACAGCTTCCTGCATTTTTTTTACGATATGTTGTGGGGTTGCTTGATCAGGATTACCCTGTCCTAAGTTAATAACATCATAGCCAGCTTCAATGTATTTCCCTACTTTTTTTACTAATGAAGCAAAAAACTGTTTCGGGAGATTATTTAAAGTTTGGGAGGTTGGAAATTGTTTCATCATTTCACCTGCTTTAATTCATTCATTTTATAGTTGAATTCTAGTCACAAATGATATAACTTTTAAGACAGCTTGTAAAGAAAAAATTCGGAAATTTCAAATGAGGTGAAGTAGGGTGAAATTTAAAATAACTTGTTTACAAATGGATATTGCCTTTGGAGATCCAATTAAAAACTACCAACACGCAGAAAACCTAATCGAAACAGCAATGGAAGAAAATCCTGATATCATTGTTTTACCTGAGTTATGGACCACTGGGTATGATTTGACAAGACTCGACACCATAGCAGACAAGAATGCAGAAAAAACGATTGACTTTTTAATGAAAGCTGCGAAAAAGTATCAAGTTCACTTTGTCGGAGGTTCGGTGGCAAATAGAGGTGATCAAGGAGTTAAAAATACCCTCCTAATCATTAATAATAAAGGAAAGCTTGTTCAATCATATAGTAAACTACATCTTTTTAAATTGATGGATGAGCATCTTTACCTCGAGGCAGGTGAGGAGAAAGGGTTATTCGAATTAGATGATCGGGCTTTTGGCGGAGTAATTTGCTATGATATTCGTTTCCCAGAATGGATTCGTGCACATACGGCAAAAGGAGTTGAAGCATTATTCGTTGTTGCAGAATGGCCTGCTCCCCGTTTATCGCATTGGAGATCACTGCTAATTGCAAGAGCGATTGAAAATCAATGTTTCATCATTGCTTGCAACCGCTCCGGATCAGATCCAAATAATAAGTTCGCAGGTCACTCCATGTTTATTGACCCTTGGGGAGAAGTAATTGCTGAAGCAGGAGCAAATGAGGAACTATTGTCTGCAGTAATTGAGTTAGACCTAGTAAAAGATATTCGTAAACAAATCCCAATTTTTGAAGATAGACGACCAGATTTGTACTAATCAAAAAACCACTTCCAAGTTTAGGAAAAAGCAAAAAAAGGTAAAGCGCAGTTTTCCGCTTTACCTTTTCTCACTTAAAGGAATAGATTTTCGTGCTTTGCTTTTAGGCGCTGCCATCTTTTTTCTACTTCTGCCTCGAATTCTTCTAAAATTGATTTGTTTTCTTCTTTTAGTAGATGTTTTGTTTTACCCATATATTTAAGCCATTCAGAAATAGCTACTCGTTTGTTTTTATCTTCTGGGTTGTAAGTAATGCTTGTAACACCCTGTTCGACCTCATACAGTGGGAAGAAGCAAGAATTTACGGCTTGCTCCAATATCGTCGCACCATAGCGGTCTTCTGATTTCCAGTTAAGCGGACAAGTAATAAGGATTTTCCCATAAACAGTTCCTACATTTTGTGCGTACCATTGTGCCTTCGCACCCTTTTTAATTAAGTCTTGCGGGAACGCCTCAGCACCTGTAAATACATATGGAATATTGGTTGCCGCCATTATTTGCGCGGTATCCTTATGATGGAATCCTTTTCCCTTCTGCGCCTTACCAACACCAGATGTACTTGTCATATGACCAATTGGTGTAGAATAAGACATTTGCGAGCCTGTATTCATATAGCCCTCATTATCATATTCAAGCATAATAAGATTATGTCCACGAAGGGCTGTCCCAATAGCAGAACCCATACCAATGTCCATACCGCCATCACCTGTAATCATAACAAACGTCGCATCATCAGAAACTTCAATTTCACCACGGCGTTTTAATTCAAGGAATGCTTCTAATGTTCCAGATAACGTAGCGGCTCCATTTTGGAATAGGTTATGGATCATCGTTTGTTTATGAGAACTGTGCGGGTAAGAAGTGGTCGTTACATAGGCACAACCTGTTTGGAATAATGTGACAATATCTCCTTCTATCCCTTTAAAGAATAGTTCCAGTCCTGCAAAAATACCACACCCTGGACATGCTCCGTGACCGGAAGCAATTCGCTTAGGCTTTCCAGTTAATGCACGAAGCGGCGGGATTTTCACCTTTAGTTTATTCGTTTCTTCGTCCATCTTCACATCGATTAAACCAGATTTATATACATCACCGTGCTGTGGTGTAATGACAGGTTTAAGAATTTTTTCCGGATTACCTGGTACATGTCCATAATAATCAAATGGTTTTTCAGCAAAACCTTTTTCCATCGCTTCCATTGTCATACCGAAGAATTTTTCAGCGTCACTTGCGTAGAAATCCTTACCACCAAGACCAAAAACACGGCTAAGAACAATAGTTTGGTTATTTCGGTCTTCTTGAAGTGCCGATTTTACTTCATGAGTTAAATTCGGTCCATTTGCGCCATATGAATCCGCTCGCTCACCCACTAATAATGCTTTTACATTTTTAAGCGCTTCACGGATTTCTTTAGCCGGGAATGGACGAATGATATTTGGACTGATCACACCTGCCTTAATTCCTTGTGCACGTAATTGGTCCACAACATCTTTTGCGGATTCAGCAGCAGAGTTTAATAAGAATAATGCAACTTCTGCATCTTCCATTTTATATAAATCTAATACTGGATATTCACGGCCAGAAATGCGGGCATATTCTGTCGCAACCTCTCTGAATACCTCGCCAGCCGCATAAATAGCTTCAGATTGTTGGAAATGGTTATTGAGTAGATCATCACCATTCATATGTGCACCAATTGTAACTGGTTTTTTCGGATCTCTAGCAAAATGATAATCGGTTGGACACTCACCTACAAATTGTTGAACAACTTTTCTATCTTTAAAGTATTGTACTCGACGCTTCTGATGGGAAGTAAAGAATCCATCATAGGCTACGATAACAGGCAAGCGCACTTTAGAGTGTTCTGCAATTTTAAGCGCCATAATATTCATATCATAAACTGCCTGTGGTGTTCTTGCTGTTAAGATTACCCAACCTGTATTTAGTGCAAAGTAGAGGTCAGAATGATCACCTCTTATATCAAGAGGTCCACTGACTGCACGCGTTACTAGGTTCATTACCATTGGAAAACGAGTTCCCGCTTGAACAGGAAGCTGTTCAATCATATAAAGAAGCCCATTCGCACTTGTTGCATTAAAAACCCTGGCACCAGTAGCAGCAGCACCATAGCAAATACCAGCTGAACCATGTTCACCATCTGCTGGGATTAACTTAATATCATGCTCGCCGCGGGCTTTCATTTGGTCTAAAAATTGCGCTACTTCAGTAGAAGGTGTTATTGGAAAATAACCCATAATATGATAATTGATTTGTGCTGCTGCCATTGCAGCCATTTCATTTCCTGATTCAAAGGTTGAAAGCTGCTCAGCCACAACTAAACTAGTGATTTTATCCTCTAACATTGCCATTTACGAAATCCCCCCTGCTAAATACGGAAAGTTCTGTTTTACGCGATTAGCTTCTGCATATCCAATCATTTCACGAAGATCTCCAAGTGCGTCAGTTGGACACGCCTCTACGCATTTTAGACAGCCCTTACAATATTGATAATCAATCCCCTTGAGGAACATTTGCTTTCTGCCCTTTTTATCTTCACCGGCTTCCCAAACAAAGCAATAGTCTGGACAGACATTATCACAAGCAGCACAATTGATACATTTATCCTTTTGTAACTCTGGAAGGAATCCTTGCCGTGAACCGCTTAAATCTTTTAAAATACTATTTGCCTGTGCGGTCATGACTCCGCCAAGTTCTTGTGTCAAATACCCTAATTGTGGTATTGGACGTGTAAAACTTTTGCCCTCTGCACTCTCAGGGACTTCATATGTTTTAAATTGAACTTCATCAAACCCGCGATCGAATGTACGAATATTTGGTTCAACTAAATGTGGGTATTTCTTTTCAAATGTTTTTCGGATGACATTTCTCATTGAATTCGGGTCTAGAAAATCACAAATACGGTACAACGCACCCAGCATCGCAGTGTTCACTTTCGTTTTTTCCTCAACAGCAATCGTTAAGGCGTCCACTATGGCCAGCGTTCCATATTCTAATTTTAAATCCCTTCTGACTTCATCAAACTCTCTTGCAGTGTTTACAAGAGCAATACCATCAGCATTCAATCCGCTGACTACATCCACTGTTTTATAAAGGGCTTCATGAAAAACTGCGACAATATGCGGCTGCTCAATGGGACTGTGATCTCTTATTTCAACTTCTGGTTCACAATAACGAATAAAGCTTTTAACCGGTGACCCTTTCTTTTCGGAGCCATATGATGAAAAGTTAGATCCATTCAAACCCAGACCTAGTACTCCTGCTTCAGCGAGCATTTTTCCAGCTAAGTTTGCTCCAAGACCCCCAATAGATTCAAGGCGAATCTCAAAGAACCCAAGCTCATTTTTCTTCGGTAATATAGACATAATGTCCCTCCCCTTCTTGTTCAAAAAGACTGAAAATACATATAATATAAATTCCCCTCATTCATTGTAGGACATATGTTTTTTTTACGCTGTGACAAAAATCAAACATCATAAAAAAAATTCTATAACACTTTTAAATAACTTAAAAAAACGTTAATTTATATGGATTTAGCCGTAAAAATAATTATATAACAGTTGATTCACTGTAGTACAACAGCCATATCATGCTTCTTGGGTTATCGTTTTTTTTAAAAATGGGGTATAATATACTATTGTTCTAATTTTTTTGAAGGGGTTATATAATGAACGTTATTTGCAGTACCTTAAATGCTAAATATATACATACGAATTTAGCAATTCGTTACCTAAAGGCATTTGCAGCTCCGGAATTCAATATCCAGCTGAAGGAATATACAATAAAAGATCCTGCCATGAACATCGTATCAGATCTCTATCAGCAAAAACCAAAGATCATTGGCTTTAGCTGTTACATCTGGAATATTGAAGAAACGATTAAAGTGGTCAATATGCTGAAAAAGATTGATCCTTCTATCCAAATTGTCTTAGGCGGACCTGAAGTCACTTACGATACAGTAGAATGGATGGAAAAACTTCCAAGTGTGGACTTTATTATTATTGGCGAAGGAGAACATTCATTTAAACAGTTACTTACTGAAATGAATGGTGTAGAGGAGTATAAAAACGTCCACGGAATCGCTTACCGTGAAGATGGAAAAGTAAGAGTTACCCCTCAGATGAACAAACTCGACCTAAAAGAACTTCCTTCTCCATACAGATTTCCTGAAGATGCAGCTCATTTAGGAAAGCGTGTCACTTATATAGAGACAAGCAGAGGGTGTCCATTTAACTGTCAATTTTGTCTTTCTTCGATTGAAGTCGGAGTACGCTATTTTGACAGAGAGAAAATTAAGGATGATATTCGTTATTTAATGGCGAACGGGGCAAAGACCATTAAGTTTGTTGACCGTACTTTTAACATAAGCAGAAGCTATGCGATGGAAATGTTCCGTTTCCTAATAGATGAACATCTGCCGGGAACTGTATTTCAATTTGAGATTACTGCAGACATCATGAGACCTGAGGTTATTGAATTTTTAAATAATGAAGCACCAAAAGGGCTTTTCCGGTTTGAAATCGGTGTACAATCAACTAACGATTATACGAATGAGCTTGTGATGAGGAAACAAAATTTTGACAAACTGACGCGAACGGTCACGATGGTGAAAGATGGCGGTAAAATTGATCAGCATCTTGATTTAATCGCAGGGCTTCCAGAGGAAGATTATTCCTCTTTCCGGAAAACGTTTAATGATGTTTTTGAACTTCGCCCAGAAGAACTGCAGTTAGGTTTTTTAAAAATGTTAAGAGGGACAGGACTTAGACTTCGTGCCGCTGACCATGAGTATATTTATATGGATCAATCGCCTTATGAAATTTTGGGGAATAACGTCCTGCCATTTAATGATATTCTCAGAATTAAACAGGTGGAAGATGTTTTAGAAAAATATTGGAATGACCATCGAATGAATCATACTGTTGAGTATTTAGTAACGAAGGTGTTTCCTTCACCATTTGACTTTTTCCAGGAGTTTGGAAGTTTCTGGGATGAGCAGGGATGGTCGAGAATTGGACATCAATTAGAAGATCTATTCCGAAGATTGTTCTCTTTTTTAGAATGGAAATCCGTAAGTGACCTTGACATCATTGCTGGTCTGATGAAATATGATTATTTAATTAATCATAAGTACAAACCACGGAAGCCGTGGTGGGAGCAAAGCTCTAATAAACAGGCGCGAACAGAAATATATAAGCTAATAGTAGAGAATCCATCATATCTGGGGCAAACTTATTTGGATTTAGCGCTTGATGAGAAAGATTTATATAAGCATACCATGATTGAAGATTTGTCTTTTGATCTGTCCGTTTACTTAACATCAGGAGAAATTGTAAAAATGCCAACTTTGTTATTGGCTTATTTCGATCCAGCAAACAAAGGAACGATTATTTTTCCATTTAAGGTTTAGAAAATAGCCGGCTGTTTCAGCCGGCTTATTTTTCTTTCTTTGAACGTTTTTTATTGCCATTTCTCGCCTGTAGTATTTCATATAGTTTTGTTCCATTTACGTCACCAAATTCAATGCTGAATTCTTCACGTGTGATTTGCATCGTTTTTTTCTCTTTCATTTAGCTTCTTCCTTTTTTACCCTGCTTTGAATTGCGGTTTTGAACCCTAATTGCATCTTCTGTACCAGCGTATTCTGCGGAAAATTCACTTTCCTGAACATTTTTATGCGGAGTTTTTGAATACTTATTTACAGCATCATGTTCTGCTTTACGTTTAGCCATTTTTTCATCCTCCCATTCTTGTGTTACACCATTAGTTTTTACAAAAGGTGAAATTCAATCACTTCCTTATTTTTCATAAATAAATTTGTTCATCCAGCGAAAAATAAAGAAAAATAGGAGTGAGGAAAATGACCAAAGAAAACAAAGAAATAGATGAAAATTTAACGATTAACGAAACCATGCCGCACCAAATAAATGCCCCTAGTTTTGAAGATACAGGAATCAAAATGCAGCCGCCATTTGTCAATGAGCATGGTGTTGTCATTGGCGACAGCAACTATTCCTCTCCCAATTCACCATTGGAGAATTGGACGGAAAATACCGACCCTGAAATTATGGCAGGGGATGAATGGGTTCACCCGACAAATGATATCGGCTGGAATACCGCAGAAAATCGGGAGCTTCTGGAAAGCAAAAAGAAACCCAAAGCCTATCCCTTTATGCACCCAACAATCGATGTCAGCAAAGGAACTGATTAATTTGTTTATAACGTTCCATATCCGCAAAACATTACCACTTATTAAAATAATTATTTGAATCATAATACCATTACAGAGAAATAAATCTCTGTATAGACTTATAAGGAGTTGACAAAAATGGCTAACAGCAGCAATAAATTATTAGTTCCAGGAATAGAGCAATACCTTGATCAAGTTAAATATGAAATTGCCCAAGAATTTGGTGTTAACTTAGGGTCCGATACAGTGTCCCGTGCAAATGGTTCTGTTGGTGGCGAAATTACGAAAAGATTAGTAAAACAAGCACAAGCTCAAATGGCTGGTCAACAACAATAACTCAACTGAATAAACATGGAAAAAGTCCGGCATTTTTGCCGGACTTATTTTTTGCTATTTTTCTCTTGTTTGGCTGGTTTATTTTGATTATTGGTTTTCGGTTTTTCTTGCTTGTTGTTCATTCCAAGATTAGCTTGATTTCCATTACCTTTGTCAGTGCCATCTTTATTTAATCCAGGTGGAGTCTGCTCCCCATTTCCTTGCTCTGTTGGTATCGGATTACTAGTTTGGATATCTTGGTTTTGGTCCACCTGTTGATTACTATTTGCATTTTTGTTAACTTTGTCTAGTTTGTTTTGCTGACCAGGTGGCAGCGCTGTAGTTGAAGGAGACTCAGATGGAGAACTATCTGTTGGTTTCACTATCTCCATTTTTGTTTGTTTATCTTTTTCTTTTGTCTGTTTTTTTTGTGCAGCGTTATTTTTATTTCTATGATAGACCCCGACCGGAATACCTGAGTCTTGGGCCTTTTCTACTTCTTCCTCAGTACTTGTATACATAGATACTTTTAGCAGATTTATATCCACTTTTTGTTTGATTTGCTCGATATTTTCCTGAAGTTTCGCTGTCCCATTCCCTTTGAGCTCATCCGTTTTAACCATTGAAATAACAACTGGCTCGGCTTGGGTTATATGCCCCTCTTCTTTTAACTCTGTTAATATAATTGAAGTTAACTCAGAAGCGTCCATCTTTTTCCAACCATCCAGCTCGGAAATAATTTTTTCTGCCTCATTATTAAATCCTTTTAATTCAACTACCTGCATGTCTTTATTTAGACCCAACTCCATACTAGTGCCAGCATCAATAGACATATAAGCATAAGCTTTATTACTTTGATAACCCGGGATAATAGACCCTAAACATATCATCAGAATAGCCATCGTCATCCAAACTGTTTTTAAAGTAAAAAAGTTTTTAAATGATTTTGTCTTTTTGCTTTGGAGATAATCAGTTACAGGAAAAAAATCTATTTCTTCCCCTATAGAATAAATTCTATCCATTTTGCGGGCACGCAAAAACTCTCCGTCAGAAGTTAATAATGTCAAATAAGGATCATTAACTTCCATTACAACTCCCCTTCTCATGTCTCTAGCACCCCCTTTAGATAATCGTTTAAATAAACATAATCACTTGATAATATTAGTGCAATTGCGATAATATATTTCCGGTTTCGTTCAATCGTCTTTCTGCTGACATTCACCATTTTTTCTAGCTGTTTTATAGGAAGACGCTTTTTCTCATATAATGAATCCCTTAATTCCCTATTTTCAACTAATAGCTTTGCTACTTTGATGGCGTTCTCCCTTGCATCAGCATGCTTTGGTGAATTCTCTATTAGATCGCTGAAGCTCAAACCAAATGAAGTTAATAAAGTTTGAAATTGAATAATTTCTTCTTTCCTAATTTCCTCGTCAGACTTTTTCTTATATTCCTCGAGTGATAGCTCGTTTACAATTACCATGCCTGCTGACTCTTCCTCAAATGAAGAATAAGTTAAGTCTATGCTAACATGTTGGTTTTTCGTTTGTTTGCGAATATAATCAATGACTCTTCGTTTTATAATCACTTCGGCAAAACTAAGCAGGGAACTGCCCTTCTCAGCTGAATATTTCTCAATTGCTTCATTAAACGCAATAAGACCAATACTAAATTCATCGTCGGTTTCATATATATATCGTTTACATACGGATGACACGTTTTTTGCAATAAATGGTTTATAAGCCTCTATAATTTCATTAAGTAAAGAGTGGTCACCTTGTTGAATTAATCTTACCGACTCTTCTAAAGTACGTTTTTTATTTTTGGTTAAAAACAATAAACCTAGCATTGCCTCACCTCTCTATTCACCCAATTATACCATAAGTATTATAGATTGGATTTTGCAGGTTCTGGCAAGGGTACTCCCAATAAAGAAATACGAATAATAATCATCCTTTGTGGGGGCATATAAGAAAATATCATTAAAAAGGCTCCAAATCTATGTTAGATTTGAAGCCTCTTTTCGCGAAGTTGTAATATCCTTTTTATTAAATAACCAATTAATACCCCAGGGATTACAAATGACATAGGTAAAAACACAGGACCTGGATGAACATTAAAAATTGTCACCTTTGGTGAAATCATTAATCCTACTGTTACAAAATAAGCGGAAAATACAAAAGGTAAATAAGAGTATTTTTCCTTAGCTGGCATTGCTGAACGATAACCATCCCACATCGCAAACATATAAACACAAGGGTAAAACATTAGCCACTGATAATTTAGGATTGACTCAGCTTCTTTGATTTCACCTAAGAAACTGTACATAATCGCACTATTAAAATGACTGTTCACATTTATCATAAATTCTAGAATCACAAAGAAAATACCTTTGATGTACTGACCACTTAATAGCTGACTGAAACCTGGAAATGCTATACTCCATAAAACCGCTTCTAATTTACTCACTTTTTTCATTTTCTCTATCTCACTTCTACTGTAAGTCACTTCCAAGTTAGTTTTACCAGTAAACGTCCGAATAAACGAGGTATATTAGAAATATTTTTGAATAGTATCATCATGTCGAATTTCATAAAATGGGTATTTGATAGTTTGGATTATCCTTTTGTTCTAAGTAAAATGCCGTCATTGCTTTTACACCATCCTTAAAATCAGGACACATTATTCCTGATCCCTTTAAATCATTCACTGCTTGAGTACAATCAAAATGACCCATCCAAGTAAAATAATCCAGTGCTTCTTTTTCAACCCCTAGAAACTTTCTCATTGGCTTTATGGAAAGAAACCCTTTGCCAACTGACAATGGGAGCGTTCCAATTGGTTTCTTGTTTAGCAATTCCTCCATCATAAAGGTGTAAATTTCAGAAGCACGATAGGGACGAGGATCTGTTAAGTGATAGGTCTTACCGACACCATTTTCGAAAAAGCTGAGAAATGCTGTAGCTTGAATGATATAGTCAATTGGAACCAAATTTACATACGCTTCTCCTTTTCCTAATTTCGGGAGCAGCGGAAGGAATTTTAATCTTTCCAGAAAATTCATCATAAAGTATGGTCCATCAAATTTAATCGTTTCGCCTGTTTGTGAATGACCTTTAACAATTCCAGGACGAATAATTGTAATTGGGACTTCTTCTTTTAGTTTTTCAACCAATACTTCAGCCTCATATTTTGTTTCTTCATAATGATTTTTAAAACTAGTAGGACGAATAAGCTCAGTCTCATAAAGGGTTCCCTCACGTTTTCCCACAACATATGCCGTACTAAAATAGACGTAACGTTTTAATTGAGTCATCCCACGTACCCACTTATTTACATTATTGGTGCCATTCACATTAATTCTAAAAGCAATATCCCTGGGTACTGCCAAATCATAGATAGCTGCAAGATGAAAAACATGTGTTACCCTTTTGTTTAGAAATTCTTGGGTTTCTTCAGAGATCATTAGTGATGGCTGCGTGATGTCACCTTCTATTAGGATAAATGCGTCGTCCCGCAGACCTAGTTCTGTAATAATAGAATGTCGTTCTTTCCTTGCTTTATCCATCATACCTTGAAGAACAAGTACATAAACAATCCCAGTCCATTCATTCTTTTTCAAAACTTCTCTAATTAATTGGTTACAAATAAAACCCGGAAATCCCGTAAAAAAATACCCATTTTCCATTCTATCCCTCCCCAAAAATGTTAAGTGGAATCTTGTACTAATTGTATGTTGTTCCAAAAATAATAGTCAATTTATTAATTGAATTTTCTGTATTTTTAACACAGAAAAAATGACGGGAATAATCCCGTCAATCCTACTCATCCTGATCCATTGGGTTATATAGCTTCACGTCTGGATTTTTTTCTTGGAACCAACGAAGCGCAAAATCATTTTCAAATAAAAAGACATAATGACCAAAGCGATCCTTTACAAGCAGACTTCTAGAACTCGAAAGGTTTTCATCGACAACATCCCCCTCTATCCATCTGCCAATTTTAGAACCAATACGTTCCATCAATACCTCAGCATTGTATTCATTTCTCATTCGATGTTCAAAAACCTCAAATTGCAGTTGTCCAACAGCACCCAATAGGTAATCATCCGTTTTGACTGTTTTATAGAGTTGAATCGCACCTTCCTGAACCAGCTGTTGGATTCCTTTATAAAATGATTTTTGTTTCATTACATTCTTTGCAGAGACCCTAACAAAAAGCTCCGGTGTAAATTGAGGCAGTCTTTCAAATTGAAAATTGTCTTTACCTGCGGTAATGGTATCACCAATTTGGTAAGTACCAGTATCATAAAGACCAATAATGTCCCCGCTGACAGCCTCATCAACCGTATTTCTTTCCTCAGCCATAAAAGAAGTAGATTGAGAAAGCTTAATTTGTTTACCTAAGCGAGGTATATTTACCGTCATTCCTCGTTCAAATTTCCCTGAACAAATACGGACGAAAGCAATCCGATCACGATGGGCCGGGTTCATGTTTGCCTGAATTTTAAAGATAAATCCTGAAAACTGTTCAGCAAGTGGATTGATTTCTCCTATCGACGAATTTCGCGCCATCGGTGCTGGAGCAAATTGCAGATATGTCTCTAAGAAGGTTTGAACCCCAAAAGTTGTCAACGCAGAGCCAAAGAAAACCGGTGTAATTTTTCCATCTGCAACTTTTTCAGGAGAGAAATCATTACCAGCTTCGTTTAACAGCATAATCTCTTCGAGTGTTTGGTCATACAAACCAGAAGCCTTTAAAGGATGGTCACCTTCGATTTCTCCATCACCATTTAATGAAACGAACCGATCTTCTTCATTTACTCTAAATTGTTCGATTCGATTGTAATGTCGATCGTAAATTCCAAGAAACTCTTTACCCATCCCAATCGGCCAGTTCATAGGATAAGACTCAATTCCAAGGACCTCTTCTAATTCAGCAAGAAGCTCTAATGGCGCTTTCCCTTGACGATCAAGCTTATTAATAAAAGTAAAGATTGGAATTCCGCGCATGCGGCATACTTTGAAGAGTTTTAATGTTTGTTCCTCAATCCCTTTAGCAGAATCGATGATCATAACGGCACTATCAACAGCCATTAAGGTCCGATACGTATCTTCACTGAAGTCCTGGTGTCCGGGAGTGTCCAAAATATTGACACGAAAATCATTATAATCAAATTGCATAACACTTGACGTAACAGAGATTCCCCGTTGTTTTTCAATTTCCATCCAGTCACTCGTCGCAAACTTACCAGTTTTTTTAGCTTTTACCGTACCTGCGTCACGAATCGCACCGCCAAATAATAATAATTTTTCTGTTAGTGTTGTTTTCCCGGCATCCGGGTGAGAAATAATCGCAAAAGTTCTGCGCGATAAAACCTCTTCTTTAAAATTGTTACTCATTTCTAATTCCTCTCTTTTGACAATCCAAAAATTTTTCTCGTACCCTTAATCTTATAGTTTTGAGGTCAAATTTGCAATCCTTTAATACAATCCAATTGGCAATTAATTTCCATCCATTCCCACGTAGCCTTTTGTCTTTTTCCTTTTATAATAGAGTAAGACTCTGTTTAAGGAGATGACCATAATTGAATCAAAGTAAAAAACTAGTTTCAAAGATTATTCCGCTCATTGCAGCGTTACTAATATTAATGGCAGGGATTACTTGGATTATCCAAACAAAAAATGATGAAGTAGAAATTCCTTTCTCTTTAGTTGAAGAAACCATTCAAAAGCAAAATGGGAAACAAGTAGAACTGACCGAGCACTCTGACGGCAGCATACTACTGGAAATTGACGGTCTCAAATACGAATCACAAGTTCCTCCGAACAGTCAAATGATTGACAAACTTGTAGAGAAATATAATATTCATTACTCCTTTTCTAATGGCAGCCGTTTTGGAAAATGGATCATGGCAGGTGTAATCCTTGCCCTAGTTGGAACTGCTTACGTGCTTCAAAAAACAAAAGGTGGGTTTGGTCTTTCGAATTCAATGAAGAATAGTGTTTCTCAAGCTAGTCCCCTTCCAACCATTAGTTTAGACGATGTTGGTGGGATTGGGGAAGAAATGAAGGAAGAAATCCTTCAGACACTCTCTACACTGAAAGAACCGGAAAGAGCGGTTAAAATGGGGATTAAGCCACCAAAAGGTATTCTTTTATACGGACCGCCAGGCACAGGAAAAACATTATTAGCTCAGGCGATTGCCCGTGAATTAAACGCATCTTTCTTTTCTGCCAGCGGGTCCGCTTTTAATGAGTTATTCGTTGGAGTCGGTGCCAGCAGGGTCCGCTCTTTATTTCAGAGTGCTAGAAAAAAAGGTCCGGCTGTAATCTTCATCGATGAAGTAGATGCCCTAGCTGGCAGAAGAAAAGCCCATGGCGGTGAAGAAGCAGAAAAAACTTTGACTGAACTCCTTGTCCAGCTAGATGGGGGGCATTCAAATGATGGAATTTTGTTTATTGCCGCAACAAACAGAAAAGATATGCTTGATGAAGCATTCCTAAGACCCGGTAGAATTGACTTCACTTTCCATGTTCCGCTTCCGGATACAAAAGGAAGACGAGAAATTATCGATATTCATATAAGAGGGAAAGCACTTAGTGAAGAAGTTCTAGCTTCTTTAGATGATTTAGCGGAAAGTACCTCCGGCTTTTCAGGAGCAGAGCTGCAATCATTATTTGAATCAGCCAGCAGACGTGCCGTACGTAACAGGAAGGATTCATTAACAAAAGGTGATCTTGATTATGCTCTTGACCGGACAATATTAGGAAGTACTTCACGTTCTTTACAGGATTTTGACACGAAGCGCCGCGTGGCCATGCATGAAGCAGGGCATGCAATTGTAGCTTCTTTAACCAAGCCAGGTTCTGTAAGAAAAGCGACCATTATCCCACGTGGTGAGGCACTGGGATACGTGGCACCTATCCCAAAAGAGCTTCATTTATCAACGACAAGTGATTTACTAGATAGGGTCGCCATGGTATTAGCCGGTGGTGTTGCCGAAAGAATCCTGCTTGGCGAACATAGCATAGGCGTCAGTGGAGATGTGCAGCAAGCAAAGCAAATTATCGAACAAATGGTTGATACTGGTATGCTTCAAGAAGGTTTTACCCTTACATTTAACAAACAGGACAAAGAAGATAAGATGCAAGAACTGTTTGTAAATGGGATAGAAAAAGCAGAGAATCTAATAAAAAGCCATCAACATCAGTATCATCAATTAGTTGATAACTTATTAAAGAAAGAAACACTGGAAGGCTCTGAGGTCGAAGAAATTGTCTGGGGCCCCCCCCTGTAACAAGTGATGATGTTTTCCGCATAAATGAAATGAATGTTCCTGAGGCACACTAATTTATATATCCACTTAAGGAAGTGTATGTAAATGGTTGACCCACAAATTTATTTTGAAGCAAAAAAACATCGTGAAGGTGCTAAAGGGTATATCGATAATCCCAAAAAGACCGAAGGCTTATTGAAGAAGGCAATCACAAAGGCAAGAAATAACAAAGGAACTTTAGGAGATGCATGGGAAAAGCTGCAATTATTTTTTGATTTAGTCCATGCCTATTCAAAAGGCGAATATCGAAACGTTGCACCTACTACGATCTTAATCATTATTGGTGCAATCCTATATTTCGTTTCTCCTTTAGACGTGGTCCCTGACTTTCTCGTCGGATTAGGGATAGTTGATGATGCCGCCGTCATAAGTTTTACGCTTAAAAAATTATCAGTTGAAATCAATGATTTTAAAAAGTGGAAACATTCAACAAAAGGAAACCCTCTTGAATAGTCAAGAGGGTTTCCTTTTAACTTTTTATTATTATCTAAAACAAGCTGCACCAACAATAATTAATAGGATAAATAAAACGACGATTAACGCAAAGCCGCCGCCATATCCACAGCGTCCGTATCCAAAACCACCACAACCATACCCATATCCATAAGTCATATTTATTACCCCCCTCTTTAATTTAATAGTATTCTCAGCACCAAGAAGCCCCGATAATAATTAACAAAATGAACAATACAACTATAAGAGCAAAGCCTGCGCCAAGCCCGCCATGTGAACCAGACATTTACATTACCTCCTTTTTATAATTCCATATATCCTATTCATGCCGATAAAAATGTGCGATAGATACAAATCCAAATAACCCACTTTTCAAAAAAAAGAATAAGCCCAATCTAATTGGGCTTATCAATCATTTTGGTTCCACTATAGGAAGGAGCCGGTCCACTAATCTAGGTGACAGCGGCTGTAACGATTTAAAACAGGTGAGATCAACAACCACACAATTCGAAGTTGTTCTTAATGAAAAAACATTATCGCATAAATCTACTGGATAGCCATCTATATCTACTGGCTCAAGTAGTGATATTGTTGCGCAACATCTCCTTACATCTATAGCTTCTAATCTAAAAACATTTGTTGTAAAAAAGTCACCGTTATTTGTCCAACCAAAAGCCTCAAATTGACACTTTCCTGTTGAAAGTATAAATGGAATCGTGTCATATCCAAAATCTTCACTTATAAAGCGAAATTCATCAAAGGATAACTTTTTTTGTTCTTCTAAAAGTTGCTGCAGGTCCCGACATACACATCCATTCTCATGTTCTTCCCCCATAACCAAACCTCCTTTCATAGTTTCTAAACAGGTTGCACGTAAAATTGAATATGCTGTGCGCCATTCAGGGCACATTCTCTTGCTTGATCCTTTGACTCAGCTCCAGCTAATACATACCCATATCGTTGTCCCATTGAGCGAGGTGGTGTAACAAGTTGACCATATTCTGCCTTTGTGTACACCTCTAAAACACCAACTTGTTCTTTGGCTAAATCACAACCCGATACTTTAAGTAATTTCCCAACTGAACCAACGATTAAATAATGGGTATAAATAGCCTTATTTTGTTTTTTTCTTAAATCTGGTTTTAACCCTGTGTACAATCTTATTGTCTGCTCTGCGAGGTTATAACCAAACGCTTCCTCAATCATTCGGTTCATAGCCCCCCCAGCCATCCTCGGATTAATCTCAATTAATTTCCAGCCTTTATTGGTTAATTTTATTTCTAAATGGCAAGTACCATTTCTTAACTGAAAGTCCTCTATAATAGAAACTACAGTTTCTTTTAGCCCTGGCAGTTGTTCTAAATACAGCTCAGGACAAACAGAATAACCTGTGATAATAAACCGTTCACCCTTTGTTACTTCCTGCTCAACAATTGCTGCAACTGTAATGGTGGAATGATAGACAACGACTTCGATCAAATATTGTGGTCCCTCTAAATATTCCTCCACTAATATAGGAGTTTCAGAGTTTTTCCGGTGAAGTTGTTTCACACCCTTTTTACATTCCCAAACATTTTCGACCAGGAGTACATCTTTTGAACCATTCGATTGAGGAGATTTGATAATTAGAGGAAATTGGTCCTTTAACTCATTTATCTCATCCTCGATCGATTCGGTTGAGCTTAGAACCTTAAAAAACGGAGTGTAATTTTTTCCGGCTAAATACCTTCTGGTTAAAATTTTGTCGGTCATAATTTGCAACGGTTCATATGTGAGAGGTGTTTTGCAAAGAGTATTTGTAAGTAAGGTCGCCAAATAAACATATTCATCTAAAAAGCTAATAAAACAAACAACCTTTTTCCCCTCTTCATAAAGGTCAGTTATCGTCGAAAGTATTTCATCTGTATCTGACATATTTAATAGTCGCACATCATCTATTTCGTAATAATCCTCCCTTTCTTCAACAAAAATGGTGCGATTCGTTAATAGTATTGTCTCGTAACCTAGTCTTTTTGCTGCTTTAATTCCTTCGTAGCTTGATCCTGTTTTATTTGAACCTAAGAAAACAATTGATTTCATCTATTGCACCCACCAAAAATGACCTCACCTTTTTGTGATAGTTTTCCTGTTACAATAAAATATTCTTTTTCCGTTAGTTGGTGTAGGCATGTTCATTATGTACGAACAGTTATTTGACCAATAAATTTAAAGTGTGACAAATGCCTTCAAAAAAAATAATGGACAAGTGTTTAGAAAATAGAAAAACCATATCCTTTGGGTTTTATCCCTGCGAGAATATGGCTTTATCATTATTTTTTTTCAGACAATAGACTCTTAGTCTTTACACCGGATCTTCTTAATTTGACATTTACATCCACATTGACAATAGCGTCTTCGAAATATTCATCCCAATTCTTTTCAATACGTTTGAAATTTTTATAATCTTGACGGTACAGCATTTCTCCAAAACCAAAAATATCGGCCTTATATTCTTGTTGAAGCTTTTTAATTGTTGCTTCAAGATTTTTTTTGATTTCCTTCTCGGTTAACTTACCATACTTAACAAAGGTGTTAATTTGAGTTAGGTCTTCCTTACACTGAGTACTGTCTAGATAGCCCTCTCCATTTACCCTAAGATTTATCACAGCCCTCCCTTTTATTAGACTTACCTTTGATTTTGTCTTGTTATTAAAAATACGAACTCCAAGAAATTTATCTTTGTTGCATGCTACCGTTAATACCGTTTTATCTAATTTATTTATAATCCATAAATAATTTCGGCTATCCTCAAGCGGTAAAAAAGCACCGAGTTTATCATGTTTAAATATTGCTAATGAATCCACCACCACAAGTGCGTCTGGTTTAACTTTTTTCATATTCTCAACACTTCCCCCTTTTTCAGGGTCACCCTGTATGGTTAATGCAGCCATAACTCCCCTTCTTCCAGCAGAGGTATAAGCTTGGATAAAATCATTTAAGCGAATATTGGGATCACCACCCCAACTTTCCACTAATGAGTTTAATTGCGTATGCAGTTTTAGAGATGAAGACTTCTGTACAAGATATGTGACACCTAATATGTCTGCTGCTTTAACATTCCTAGTTGTGACAAGGTTAAAGTCGTCCCTGATTTCACGGTTTCTTTCCAAGAAATCAAGAAAATCTATCAGACCA
The DNA here is from genome assembly GCF_047237705.1 of Neobacillus canaveralius. Taxonomy (NCBI): domain Bacteria; kingdom Bacillati; phylum Bacillota; class Bacilli; order Caryophanales; family Bacillaceae; genus Neobacillus; species Neobacillus canaveralius. The sequence goes on from NZ_JBDFLL010000001.1 coordinate 4,721,333, forward strand.
TCTCTAAGTACTTCCTCACTAATGACAAGGACCTTCATATGGGAGTATATTAAATTCTTTGATATTCCAACATTCATCTTCTGAGATAATTCTGCTAATGTATCTCCCTCTAATGCGTAAAAAATAGAAGGTGCAAAACCAGTGGACGTTTTATCACTTAATTCTTTGGCGTTTATTCCTTCAATGGTTAAAGTATATTTACCATTATCGCCCTTATCCACAGCCATGCCGACGACAACCGTTATTTCTGATAATTCTCGATGATCCCAGCAGCCACTCAAAATTAGCACCATAACGCTAACTTGGACTAAGGTTTTGTAGTTCAACTAGTATTCCCGCCTTTCATTGGTGGGGGCGAAGGAGGAGAACTTGTAAATACTTTTTTTCCTGATTCCGCTCGTAAATATTTCGGCCTTTTTTTCATTGTCCAAAACGGAAATCTAACAAAAACATCCTTTTGATCTTCAATAATAAAAGGGGCTATTGGAGCTAAATAAGGAACTCCAAACGAACGTAATGAACTTAAATGTGCCACCATCGCCACAAGAACAATTAACACACCATATAAACCTAAAATAGCAGCAAATAGGATTAATAAAAATCGTAATAATCTAGATGCAGTTGCAAAACTATAGATTGGTGAAACAAAATTAGCAATAGCGGTGATAGAAACAATGATGATCATAATGTTAGAAATAATCCCAGCCTCTGCTGCCGCTTGACCAATTACCAAAGCCCCAACAATAGAAACCATTTGACCAACAACTCTTGGCATCCTAACCCCGGCTTCTCTTAATATCTCAAAGGTTAATTCCATAACCAATACCTCAACCACTGCTGGGAATGGAATCCCCTCACGCTGGGCAATAACACTTAATAGTAAAGTAGTCGGCAATAATTCATGATGATAGGTTAATACCCCTACGTATAAGGAAGGCGTTAAGAGTGCAATCATAAAAGAAAGATACCGGATCATTCTTAAAAAGCTCCCTAAGAAGAAAGACTGATAATAATCCTCTGGGCTTTCAAAAAAGTTTACAAAAACAGCAGGAACAATTAATGCAAATGGTGTTCCATCAATCAGAATGACCATTTTTCCTTCAATTAAATTCGCTGCGACGCTGTCTGGACGTTCCGTATTTAGTGCTAACGGAAACAGGGTGAATGTTTTATCAGCAATTAACTCTTCGATATTACCACTCTCAAAAATAGCACTAACCTTAATTTTTTCTAGCCTGTTTCGAACTTCTTGCACGATTGCTTCATTAGCGATTCCTTTAATAAATCCTAAATAAACACTCGTCTGTGTATCTTCTCCAATCGTATATTGTTCAAAGTGTAGATTCTTGTTACGAATTCTTCTTCTAATAAGGCTGACATTCGTCGAAATGGATTCAATAAACGAATCCTTAGGACCTCTTATTACTGTTTGGGAAGTCGGTTCTGATACTGACCTTTTTTCACCATTCATCATGTTTATGGCTAGTGCTTTGTCTATACGCTCAACAAAAATAACTATACTGCCATTAATAATTTCATTGATCGTTTCATCCCTTGTATTAACAATTTTAAAGCTTGCCCCCCCAAAAACTTCTTTACAATAAGAAGATAATTCATCAACATTGTTCAACGGTTGAAGCTTTGGGCTGATAGACGAGAAAAATTTTGATGTTGTTTCCTTTAGATTAGTTGCATCGACCATACTCTCTAAAAAAACGACGATGATGTTTCTCTCATTTCTTTTTCCTTCGATAAACTTTAAGTCTGCTGAATTTCCGAAGGCATTAGCCACTTGTGAATGCAGTTCATCAATTGAAAACTCGACGGATTCCTTTTCTAGTTCCTGTATATGTCCCGACAGTTTATCGGTGTTCTTTAATTTATCTTCAAGTTTTATTGGTTTCTTTAATAATCTGCGAATTGGTTTTCTTTGAGCCATGCTCTTCTCCTTTCGACTTGCCTTTCCATTGTTTCCACATCACCAATAGGAATAGGATAAAAGGAAATACAACTTGGAACGGAAAGTGCAGGTAATAAGGAACCAACTTAATGCCCTCTTGAATGTGGTCAGCAAAATCAACGGACACTAAAATTGAAAATAAGGAAATGATCATTGAAACAGGAAAGGCAAAGTACCGATAAGGAAGATTAAAAATATATTCCAACCCTTTTAAACCAGCATAAAAAAACATGGAGCCCTTTATAAAGACACCTAACATGATTATAAATACAACAAATGCATCAATTCTCTCAATAAAATTCCCGATAGAGACTACTCTTGCCGTACTTAACAAGGGAAAGTTAGAGCGGGAAACGGAATCAACACCTAGTGAAACAATCATCAGTAAGGATGAAACGCAAAGTAGGAATGTGGCAAGTCCGACACCCAAAATTGAAACCCGAAGACTATATTTTTTATTTGTTAAACTCGTATAAACGACACTAAAGGCAATTATTTCTCCAAATGGGAAAAAGACTAATTCAGTAAAGGCTGTTTTAATGACAGGCATAATTCCTTCGCCCAGGATAGGCTGCACTTGCTCAAACTCTACGCTGCCACTGGCAAATAAAAAGATTGCCAACAATAAAAGAAAACCAAAGAGATAGGGTGTGAAAATTTCAGATGTTCTCGCTAGGACTTCAATTCCCAAATACATAATGTATCCCATTAGAAGACAAAAAGTTAAGGACATCATTTCAATGGGAGTATTCGGTAAAATGGCAGTAGCCATTAATTCACCAAAATCTCGAATGACTCGGCATGATATGTATAGAAAATAAACAATGTACATGAAGGTGAAAACAATCGTTATCTTTCTGCCTATACAAAATTCAATCACTTGAAACATATTTTTGTCGGGAAAGCGTAATATAAAGAAATGATTTAATGTAATAATAACGATTCCTATTAATCCGCCAAGTAATATTGCTAACCAGGCATCATTTTTCGCGCTTCCACCCACTCCAACAACAATCGCACTGCCGAGTAAAAAATTGATTAACAATGTTAACAGCTGGCTTAATGATATATTCTCCTTTTCCATTTTCATTCTTGTTTCCTCTCATTATCGTTGCTATCTTTTTTTGTACGATGGATCCGAACATCAATCATTACACTTGCAATCAAACCCAAGGCAGCGCCAAACAAGGCTATATATCTGCCAATAGCAATTTCAGAAAATAAAATATTTATCATCGCTTCAAAAAAGGAGAATTCAAATAGGCTCATATCAAATAGTGCAATAAGTATTGTTAATGATGTTATCAGTAAAAAAAAGGATAATGTTACCATATAGAACCCCATCGCTGTCTTTACCTTATGTTTCCAAAAAATATCCGTTTTTATCCAACAAAAAACCAACAACTTGTCGTTGTTGGTTTTTATAAACAGGTAGACGCTAATTGCTGCCTTATAAAATTAAAAGTAAACTAGAAAAATAATTAACGCTAACAGGATCCGATAGATAGCAAAGGGTACAAGTTTTATTTTATCAATAAGTTTTAAGAAAAAGCGTATAGAAATTAAAGCAAAAACAAAGGCACTAATAAATCCGGCAATAAAAAATGGAAGTGCGTCCAGCGTCATATACTGCCAATTTTTAAGTAAGGAAAGAAAGCTGGCTCCAGCCATAATAGGTACTGCCATAATAAATGTAAAGTCAGCAGCCGCTCTATGACTCAATCCCAATAGTACTCCACCTGAAATAGTCGAACCTGAACGAGAGAACCCTGGCCACAATGATAAACATTGAATGAGACCAATCGTTAGTGCTTGTTTATACGTAATCTGATCAACGGTTTGGATTTTCGGTGTTTTTGGACCAAATCGATCTGCAATAATCATGAAAACAGCACCAATCACTAAACCTATTAAAACAGTCTCAGTCGAAAATAAATACTCATCTATATAGTCTTCAAGTAGTACCCCAAAAATTCCAGCCGGAATTAATCCAACAAATACTTGAGATAGTTTTAAACGACTGCCACCTTGTCCGGATAGCTTACTTTTTATTCGACCCATTCCTAATAGGTCAATAATCCGGTCTTTGAATGTCACGACAACAGCTAAAATCGAACCAAGCTGGATCACTACTTTAAAAGTATTCGCTCCATATTTCCCTAAAAACTCTTCTGATTGAAGCCACATATCATCCACGATGATCATATGCCCAGTTGAAGATACTGGAGCAAATTCAGTTAGACCCTCTACTAAACCTAAAATAATTGCTTTAATAATCAATAATAACTCCATTTACTTAACTACTCCTAACTTTATCTTCTACTGTTTTAGATAGACTCTATTCTCAAATGTTGTTTCATTTAAAAGTAAATACGAATGTTTAGAATTACTTTCATTGAGAATAACCTAAATTTATGGGAAAAGAGCCTGCAAACTTATTTCTAAAGCTCAAAACAGCTTATTCCACGTTAAAATCGGCTTTAAGATTTTAACAAAAATATTCACGAAAACAGCCTTTAGATATGGAATAACCTATTAATTGTACTCAATTTCCAATACCTTTAGCAAATGTTTTTTTATACATTATAAAAGCGAGGCTAATGCCAGCCTCGCTTCCCTATTGTGAAATCATGCGATTGACACGCCCATTGAATTTCTCTAACCAATAACCATTTGTCATATCAGCTATTGCCACACCTGTTGAACTTTGTGATCCTAGGAATTTTCCAGCACCTAGGTAAATGCCGACATGACCATCTTTTTTATAGGTATCAAAAAAAACAACGTCTCCAGGCTGCATTTCTTCCACAGTAACAGGTGTGCCTGTATTTTTTAATACTTCTGTACTGGCACCTATTTTGATATCAACCTGAGAAAATGCCCAACTGACAAAAGCTGAACAATCAAATCTTCCATTTGCTATATCATATTCATTTCGACCGCCGCCAAATACATAAACCGAATTCCCTACATACTTTAATCCATCAAAAATAAGACTTTTAACGGTTTCATTCGTTAAAAGCAATGAATCATTCAAAATTTCATTTGGATCAAAATTAGTTAAATCATACATAGCAGCAAGTGCCGAATCCTGTTGCATTAACCCCGCCTGTTCCGATAGTGTAACTTGCTCTTTTTTCTTTGCCTCTGTTCTTAACAATTCATTGTGTTGCTTTTGTTCTAAAATTTGTGATTGCATTCCTTCTAATTCCACTTTCATACTCTGAAGCTCTATTAATTTATCTTTTACTTGGGTTTGCTTCTTTTTAATCTCCTCTTTATCAGCCTCATGTTGGTTAATAATATTTTGGTCTGCCTCGACAAATGACGCAACGGCACCCATCCGATCTACAAAGTCCTTAAAACTTGAGGAACCAAGTAAAACATCAAGATAGTTTACCTTGCCTCCATTTTCTTGAAATGTAAGTGCGCGTTTTTTTAAGACTTCATTACGCTTACTTACCTTTTCATTTAGTTTTACAATCTCTGCTTCTAGTTTCTGTATCTCTAATTGTGAAGACTTTATTCTGTTCTCAGTTTCGAGAATGATTTGATTATTATCATTTATTGCTTGCTCTACTCGATTGATTTGTTCATTAATTTTTGCAATTTCTTCTTTTACTTGGTTAAGTTCAACATTGCCTTTTAATATTTCTAATTGAATTTTTGAACGCTGCTCCTCAATTATTTGCTGGTTATTATTTTCTTCTGCTTCTACTTGAAGTAATACAGTTGGACTTCCGAACGTGATTATTGTACAAAATGCCATAATCTTTATTTTCAAATTTCATTCCCCTGCTTCCTTCATCGCAAATAGCAATAGTAATTGGTTCTTTCTATGTAACTTATTAATTTAACAGTTTATTAACTTAGCAAAAATAATCCTTTTTACCCACTTTTATCCTATTCTATTGCAAGTAGAAGTATAGCATGAAATGTTGTCATTTTAATAATAGTAATGTTAAATTTATGTTTCAGAATGTTCATTGCTTAACATGAAAAAGCAGGCCAATCAAATGGATTGGTCTGCAATTGTTCTTTAAGGTAAGTCTTTACCTTGCTTTTAGAAGTTCTTTAACGCTATTTTTTCCTCGATTAACAATTTCATTATGTGTATTCCTAGCCATTTTAACATACTCATTTGTAACCTGTTGCCAAGCATTACGGCGTTCACGGCCATAACCGATGTTGGCTTCTGTACTCTTTTCAAAATTATCCTCTAACTGGTCAATGATTTGGAAAACAGATTTGATTGGAGTAAGAGCAAGGTTTTCTAATTGATGAGACACCTCTTTAATCTGCTCCTTAAGCTCCTCCCTTTCATTCATCATTTCTGCTTCAATTCTTTCTTCGTCTTTCATAAGTTGTTCCCTGCGTGCACTCATTTGTTGCATGAAGCCGGAAACAACTTCTTTGTTCGTTTTTTTAGTTTGCTCGAATAGATTAGCTAGTGAGTTTCTGTATTGTTTGTTAAACTTGATGACTTCTCTTAGTGCATTTACATATGCATCCTCACGGTTTTCACGCAGCTGTCTAGCCCGCTCAAGTGATTGCTCATACTGATTCCAGAGTGTATCTACAAATAAACCTTCATTTTTAGGTTCTTCTACTGCAGGAATCATCTTTTCTTCAACTTCTTGAACATTTTCACTCTTTTTCTGTGCCATCGTCCTTCCTCCTCTTTTTACTGCTGTTTTCTTTCTCTATCGGATCCCTCTTTTGAAATGAAGGAATATAGAGCTCAAGGAAACTTGAATACATTTTGAAGAATTGGTCTAGCATCGATTGGTACGATTCTAGTTGATTGGCATAGCCTTTTAAGTATGTAATACCAGCTTTTGTTATGGAATATCTTCTTTTGGCAGGACCACTGCCGTTTGTATCCCACTCAGATGATACTAGTTCTTCCTTTTCGAGCTGTCTTAACAGTCTGTAGAGATTACCCTGGTCAATCGTTTTAAAACCAAATGCTTGTAATTTCTGGCTTAGCTCATATCCGTGAAGAGACATCCTGCTAAGAAGCAATAGAATAAATGGCAGAACAAAATTTTTTGAAGGATTGACAGACTGATTGTCTTGATTTACCATTTCTATATCACCTCACCTATATGTATTTTACACCTATGAGTAATATTTTGTCAACTTGACAAATACATGTTATTATATGATTTATCACAATGTTTACAATTTTTGTAACTTGGTAATAAAGTAATTAAAAAATTGAAGGTGGTGTCAATTTGAAACAAACAAAAGTTAGTAAGTTGGGGATGCCTTATTTACATTTTGGCAATGGTGAACACTTAGTTCTTATCCATGGTTTAGGTGAAGTGAAGGAAGGATGGCAGGCACAATTTGAATTAGCTGATCAGTACGAATTAATTATTCCTGATTTACGCGGTCATGGTGAATGTAGCAAAACGGAAGGGATATCAATTCCAAATTTCGCTTCAGATGTTATCGCTTTATTAAATGAGTTAAAAATTGAAAACGCCCACATATTAGGCTTGTCAATGGGCGGAGCCGTTGCCCAAGAAATTTATCGTCAAGCCCCCCATCTTGTTTGTTCTCTCATGTTGATTAGCACATTCCACTTTTTCCCTAAAAAAATCAGAAAGCCGTTACTCAATTTTAAGAAAGTGAGACTGGGTATCGCAGCAACAGATGACGCTGTGAAAGAAACAGCTGCCCATATGAGCCTATATTCTTGGTCAGAGGAAAATATAAATCATTTCAAACGCTATTTCCAACCGAAGCGGAACATCTTTTTAAAATCCTTAAAAGCATGTTTCCAAGTTAATAATATTTCTTTGTTACCTACGATTACAGTTCCAACTCTTATCATTGGATGTCAGTATGACTCCGTTTTACCAGTATGGATTCAATACTGTATGCACAAGCTCATACCACATTCAGAATTTATCATTATGAGAAATTCTGGCCATCTAGCTAAATTGGAAGCAACAAACCGGTTTAATCTTCTGCTTAGAAAGTTCTTAAACCGGAATAAGGCTGCTGCTTGATTTTATATAAGTGGGAAGGATGCGGGTCCTTCCCACTTATTAAATGTATTCACTTAAACGGTTGAAACTAAATCCTTTTCTTTCGTCTTTCCTTTTTGGCTATCTTTAACCACTAGCTCCTTTATGGAAGTTATTTCATTTTTAATTTCTGCTAATTGATTTAATTCTAGTTTAACTTCCTGTAAATCAGAGTGTATGGTTTTCTGCTCATCAAGATTATTCATTTTTATTATTTTCTTCTGTGAATCTTTTATTTCTTCAAGCTCTTCTCTTACATTGCGAAGGTTAACTTGAATAATCTTTATATCGACAAGGTCTTTCCGTAATTCCTGGAAATCATCCTTCACTCTTTTCATTTCTGTTACTTCGTGGACAGTTCTTTGGAACTCACCCTGAATTTGTTTAACCATCTGAACCATTTCTTGAAATAATTCAAGGTTTTCTTTATTTAATGCACCAAGGCTGTTCTGTAATTTCCAAATCTGTTCTTCTAGGATATCGATTTTTCCTCCTGCTTGAATCGATAAATTTGCAACATTTGCGACATCCTTTTTAGTTGGGATATTCATTATGCCGGCCCACATCTCACTAATTTGTTTAAAGCCTTCGTATGGATCATACATTTTATCTTTTGACATTCTTCATCATCCTCAGGAGTTATGATTTTGTGACCTCTTCCGCTTTTTCCATATACTTATTTAAAGGAAACATGAACGATTTTAATTGACCGGTGAGAAGACCAACAAACCCTTTTTGACTCTCATAGATTAAGCTTACAGCTTGTTTTAAAGTTTTTATATATTGCTTCCTTCCTTTCTTCCTAACAGCAATATATTTTTCAATCATGTCAAAGTATTGATCCATCATCTGATTATTTACAACCATTTGCAATGGTGTGCTTAATATGGAAGCAGTTCTTTTTTGGATTTGGTCAATTTGCTCATTAATATCTTCATACGATCTTTTCGGAAAGATATGTAGAAGGACTGTGGTGGACATTAAAAATTCCTCTCTTGCTGTTCTCTCCCAATTTACAAATTCCTTATTGAACTGTTCCCTGACAGATTTAATATTATCCTGATTTCTTTGAATACTTTCAGCAAAACACATGGCTTCTTTTAAAAACACATCATCTCGAAAATCTGCATGCTTTGCCCACTGGTCTATCTCGCTAAAAGCGTGCTTCCAAAGAATGTCCAAGCTTGAAAACTGTTCTTGTTCCTTGGATTCCGTAGCTTCAGGTAGTTCCACTTCTGTGGTTTCTTTTTCACCTGAAATATTTTCCACAGTATCTCGCCTTTTTTTAGTTGTTTTTAGTGATTCTTCTTTTTTTTCAGTCATTTCATTGATTCCTCCTTTTTAATCTTTTAGACTCTCAATCTGGTAATTTATTAGTTAGAAAATATCGTATGTGTTCTTAGAAGGATTCTCGGGTGTGTTCTATGAAGTTTAAGTAGTAGCGGATTTCTCAAGAATAAACCTTTTGATCTTCTTGTCGCAGCATTCTCCTTAACAGCTTTCCGACAGATGATTTAGGGAGTTCGGACAGAATCTCAATCTCTTTTGGCACTTTATAAGGGGCTAAAAATTGCCTTGAGTATTCTATTAATTGCTCAGGTGAAATGGTGGCACCAATTTTTAATTTTACAAAAGCCTTCACTGTTTCTCCTCTATAGGTATCTGGTTTTCCAACGACAATTGCCTCTTCGACCGCTTCATGCTGATAGATAATTTCTTCAATTTCGCGAGGGTAAACATTGTATCCGCTTGCAATTATCATGTCTTTTTTCCGGTCTAATATATAGAAATAACCATCCCCATCCATTTTGGCTATATCTCCAGTAAAAAGCCATCCGTCTCTTATGACCATTTGTGTGTCACTCGGACGCTTCCAGTAGCCCTTCATAACCTGAGGCCCTCGGAGAATTAATTCTCCTGCTTCGCCAACCGGAACATTTATATAACCCTCTTCTGTCTCCTTCACAATTCTAGCTTCCGTTCCTGGCAAAGGAATGCCCACACTACCTAGTTTACGTGGAAGAAATGGTGGTGTCGAAATAGCCGACGGTGCTGTTTCTGAAAGTCCGTAGCCATCTGCAAGTCTTATGCCCACACGTTTTTCAAAAGCTTTAACCTGTTCAACTGGCAGTGGTGCTCCTCCACTGCTTAGGTAGTAAATATCTTTAATTGAGCTATCTTCCAATTGCGGGTGATTGTTTAGTGCAAATATCATGGTAGGTACTGCAGTAAACTGGAACGGCTTCTCCCGATTAATCAACTCAAGTAATTCACTCACATCAAAGCGGGGGAGAATTAATTGATTACACCCAATTCGGATAGCTGAAAGTGCATTACATGATAATCCATAGACATGAAACATTGGGAGAACACTGATAATCTTAAAATTTTCTGGTTTCTCATCAACTGCATTATAAGTAAAATCACAAACTTGAATAATATTAGCCAGCAGGTTCTGGTGGGTTAGCATAACACCTTTGGAAACACCTGTTGTTCCACCTGTATATTGTAATATAGCTACATCTTCTTCGATATTAATTGGGATTTCAGGGATTACGTTATCGTGTGTAAGAAAATCATCGAAATAAATATCACCTTCTGCAAGATTAATCTTACTTCCGCCAAATCCCACCACGATGATTTTTTTTAAAGAGGTTCTCGGTTGGACTTCTTTTACCTTTTGATAGAATGCTTCGAAAACTACCATATAGCCTGCTTCAGAATCATTTAGGGCATATTCAATTTCCCTTTCTACATACATTGGATTGACTTGAACCGCAATACCTCCCAAACGGAAGACGGCAAATAAGCTAAAAATATAATGTGGGGAGTTAGGCAACATTATCCCCAGTCTATCTCCCTTTTGGAAACCGGTCCGGTATAGCGATGCAGCAAGAAATTCCGAAATTGCTCTGGTTTCTTTGTAACTCCAAGATCTTGCATAGAAAGTAAGCGCTGGTTTGTCACCGTGGATAATAGCTGCCTGTTTCAAAAGACCGTATAAAGAATCATAGTCTACTGAAACATCCTTACTAATTCTTGGATCATAAAACTTTAACCATGGCTTTTGTGAATAAACCATACAATCTCCCCCAATTTCCTCTCAAGTCTTTATCCACTTAAATTATTGTTTTAAAAAAGTTTTTTGTAAACGTTGCCAAATCGACAAATTTCCACATTTTTAAATTTCTTACTGTTATTTACAATATCACTTGCTTGATAGAGGTAAGATATATTAAGAAGATTGAAGATTTTTGTCGAAATTTTCATTCTTGTTCACAGAATTTTCGAATCTACACCTCACCTAACCTTTATAGGCCTGTCGATAGATAGTCGCAAGTTCCGTTACAAGTGGTTGTTTTGGATTTGCAATTGTATCTTGATCATCAAAGGCGTGTTCCGCTAGGATATTTATTTTTCTTTCAAATTCATTCTGACCTACCCCTGTTTCTTGAATGCTCATTGGCAAATCTAATTCCTTCATTAGATTTGTGATTGCTTGTATTAAGCACTCTACACCTAGTTCAGTTGTTTTAGCATCCAGTCCTAACATTCTAGCAATCTCTGCATAGCGCTGATCAGCAATAAAGTGTTCATATTTAGGGTATGTCATGAATTTATTTGGCTTTGCTGCATTATAACGAATGACGTGAGGTAACATTAGGGCATTGGCACGACCATGTGCAATATTGAATTCAGCACCTAGTGCATGTGCCAAGCTATGATTAATTCCTAAAAATGAATTAGCAAAAGCCATCCCTGCAATCGTTGAGGCATTGTGCATTTTTTCCCTGGCAAGTTCATCATTACCATCTCGGTAAGCCCTTGGTAAATAATCAAAAACTAACTGGATTGCTTTCAATGCTAACCCATCGGTAAAATCATTTGCCAAAACTGAAACATACGATTCTATCGCATGAGTTAAAACATCCATCCCAGTATCTGCGGTAACATGCTTAGGGACGGTCATGACAAACTGTGGATCGACAATTGCCAAATCTGGTGTTAATTGAAAGTCAGCTAACGGAAATTTAATATTTGACTTTTTATCTGATATCACTGAAAAGGAAGTGACTTCAGAACCTGTTCCAGATGTGGTCGGAATGGCAACAAAGATTGCTTTGCCACGAAGCGCAGGGAATTTAACCACTCTTTTACTAGGATCAAAGAATTTTTGCTTTAAGCTATTAAAATCTGCTTCTGGATGTTCATAGAATAGCCACATTGCTTTTGCTGCATCCATTACGGATCCGCCTCCGAGTGCAATAAGACAGTCCGGCTGAAATTTCCGCATCCTATCTGCACCACTCTTGACACTTTCAATATCTGGCTCTGGTTCAATATCATATAAAACTTCATATTGTATATTGTTTGGATGTTTATTTAATTGATAAAGCACTTTTTCAATGGAGCCATTTTTCATTTGACTTGCACTTGTTACAATAAACACTTTTGAAATTCCGGGAATGCCAGCGAGCACCTGAACCGAGTTCCTTTCAAAAAAAACTTGTGATGGAACTTTAAACCATTGTGTCATGTTTCTCCTCTTTGCAACCTTTTTAATATTTATTAAATTAGCTGCTCCTACATTCTGAGACACTGAGTTCCCTCCATATGTTCCGCACCCAATCGTTAAGGACGGTAAAGATGTGTTATAGATATCACCAATTGCACCATGAGTCGATGGTGTATTAACCATAATTCTTCCAGCCTTCATGCGAAGGGCAAAGGTATCAACCACATTCTGGTCAGCTGTATGAATGGCAGCGGAGTGTCCAAGCCCTCCATACTCAAGTGTTTCTTCAGCAATAAGCAAACCTTCGGCTAAACTATTTACTTTATAGCAGGCTAGTATAGGGCTCAATTTTTCACAGGATAGTGGAAATTTCGGACCGACTCCTTTTAATTCAGCCACTAATATTTTCGTATTTAGCGGGACATTGATACCTGCCATTTTTGCAATCAAATGGGCAGGCAATCCGACAATCATAGGATTTAAGGAAGCACTTTTTTCGTCTATCACAGCCTTTTCAATTAATTGTTTTTCTTCATTATTTAGGAAATAACATTGATTTTCGATCATTTCCCTTTTTACTTCTTCATAAATCTCATGATCAATAATAAGTGCCTGCTCTGAGGCACATATCATCCCGTTGTCGAAGGTTTTAGATAGAATGATGTCGTTTACCGCACGTTTAATATTCGCACTCTTTTCAATATAACAAGGAACATTCCCCGCCCCAACACCTAGTGCTGGTTTTCCAGAGCTATAAGCTGCCTTTACTAGATTTGGCCCCCCGGTAGCTAAAATAAGAGAAATTTTTGGATGCTTCATTAAAAGCTGAAAGGCTTCATGAGAGGGAATGTCAATCCATTGTATACAATTCTCAGGTGCCCCAGCCTTTACCGCTGCATCCCTTAGAAGTTTTGCCGTTTCGACACAGCACCTTTGAGCATATTTAGGAAAGGCAAAGATAATTGGATTTCTTGTTTTTAGCGATATCAATGATTTAAAGATAACAGTGGATGTTGGATTCGTAATAGGTATAACCCCAGCTATGACTCCCACTGGCTCGGCTATCTCTACCATGCCTTCATGCTCGTTTTCACTAATGACCCCCACTGTTTTTAGCTCTCGGATGTTGTTGTAGATAAACTCCGTTGCAAACATATTTTTGAAAACTTTATCTTCATAAACCCCTCTTCTTGTTTCTTCCACTGCTAGCTTTGCCAAGACCTTGTGATGATCGAGTGCTGTATAGGCAATTTGCTTAACGATTTCGTCCACCATTTCCTGATTGTAGCAGCGAAATTCAGCTAACGCCTTGGTGGCATTTTTAGCCAAAATATCGATCATCTCCACTATATTTTGTTTTTCTTGTACAACTTTTTCTTCCACTGCCATATTTATCCCTCCAAATTAACCTTTTCTGGCTAAAATATATCATGTTGAAACACGCAAATTTTGTCGAATTACGCTAAAAAAAGAATGAATATTCATTCATTTTTTAAAATTTCACAGAATGTTCAAAAACAGTTTCACATATACAATAAAAAACGCTCCTCACCTTAAAAGGAGAGAAGCGTTTTTACTGATCAACCAGTATTACGTAAACCAGCTGAGATTCCACTAATGGTTAGTAGTACCTCGGTTAATAATTCTTCAGATGGTTCGTTCTGATTTCTTAATTCCTTAATTAATTCTACTTGTAAGAAGTTTAAAGGATCAACATAAGGATTTCGACGATAGACCGAATCTTTAATGTTTGGGGTATGATCAAGTAATTCACGATCCCCTGTTATTTTGAGAAGAATTGCCTTCGTTCTTTCATATTCTTCAAGGATATTTGAGAAAATTCGTTCAGCAATTTTTTGGTCTTCTACTAATGATAAATATTCTTTAGCAGTAGTGATATCTGCTTTCATCAAAGCCATTTGAAGATTATCAATGGTTGACCGGAAGAATGGCCATTTTTCATACATTTGCTGTAATTGTTGTAAATTTTGATCACTTTTTAAGGCATAACTTTCTAAACCAGTTCCTGCCGCATACCAAGCTGGAAGGAGCTGCCTGCTTTGTGTCCAAGCAAAAACCCATGGAATTGCTCTTAAATCCTCGAAGCGACCGCGATTTTTTCTGCTCATTGGTCTTGAGCCGATGTTTAAGTCACCTAGTTCTCTTAATGGGGTTGCTTCATTAAAGTAGGTAAGAAAGTCTGAATCACCAAAAACAAGTGATTGATATTTTTTAAGTGCTGCACTAGAAATCTCTTCAATAGAAGACTCCCAACCTTCATCCCGCAAATTACCAGGCTCTGCCTCTTTTGATACATGAGCTGTTGCGAGCATAAGAGTTGAAGTTGCCTGTTCTAAACTCCGATAGGCAATGTCTTCAAGCAAATAACGGGAAGATAAGACTTCACCCTGCTCAGTAATTTTTACTCCATCACCAATCGTTTCAGCCGGTTGAGACAATAAACTTTTGTTTAACGGACCGCCTCCACGACCAAGTGAACCGCCACGACCATGGAAAAACTTCAATCCAATGTGGTATTTGTTTGCCATCTCATGAATTTCAAGCTGAGCTTTATAAAGCTTCCAGTTAGCCGTTAACGTACCGCCATCTTTACTGCCGTCTGAATATCCAAGCATAATTTCCTGCTGGTCATTCATTACTTTTAAGTGATTTCGATATACAGGCATTTGGAACAAAGTTTCCATAATTTTAGGACCTGCCGTCAAATCATCAATTGTTTCTAATAGCGGTGCCACATTTAATTGGCTTTCAACCGTTCCATCTGCATGGAGTCTATAAATTCCAGCCTCTTTTGCCATAACCAGTACTTCAAGTAAGTCACTTGCCGACTTTGTCATACTTACAAGATAAACAGAAATGGAACGTTTTCCAAATACTTTATGGGCATTGCTAATCATCTGAAACACCTGTATCATTTGCTGTGTTTCCGGTGAATAATCTTCGTTTAATAGTAGAAGCGGCCGTGGGTCCATTAAGATGCTTTCTAGTATTTTTACCTTTTCTTCCTCTGAAAGCTGAGCATAATTATCCGAAATTTGCACTTTTCGTAAAATTTCAGTCATAGCTGCCTCATGCTCACCACTATGATTACGAATATCAAGTGTTGCTAAATGGAAACCGAAGAGTTGTACTTGACGGATTAGCTTTTGGATTGTTTTTAATTCATGTGCTGCAGGATGATGGTTATTTAAGCTTCTTTTCACAATATATAAATCTTCTAACAATTCTTCTGCAGAATGATAACCTAAATCTGATTTACCCACTTGTTTCAATCGTTCGATAATAATAGCAAATTTACGGCGGTATACTTCCCCTTCAACAGGCCATTTCATATCATCGGTCAGATACTTGTCTTCTTCCACCTCTAAGGATTGGATTAATTCATCACTGACTTCTACCCGGGTAGTGGAATGGCTATAACGTTTCATAAGATCAACTAAGACATTTTTGTATTTCTTTAAAACAAGCTTTCGCTGCTTATGTAATGTCTCCCACGTAATCTCCGGAGTAACATTTGGATTCCCATCCCGGTCTCCGCCTATCCATGATCCAAATCTAAGAAAATTAGGAACATCCCATTGTTTCGCGGAATAGTTCTTTTCTAGACAAATCTCTACTTCACGATGGATTTCTGGAAGAACTTCAAATAAAGTCTGATCAAAATAATACAGCCCGTTCCGGACCTCATCCAATACTGACGGCTTATTATGGCGAAGTTCATCTGTCTGCCATAGAATCGTTACTTCATTAAACAAACTCTCTTCAAGCTTGCTGCGCTCTCTTTTAGTTAATAAAGGGTGGTCGAGTTTCTTCAAGACCACAGCAATACGTTGTTGTATTTCTAAGATTGAACGCTTTGCTGCCTCAGTTGGATGTGCAGTAATGACCAGTTCAAGAGATAGTTTGTTCAATACCTCTTGAATCATATCCTCATTGATATTGTTCTCCTTTAAAGAAAGAATAGCACTTTCAATAGAATCTGGCTGAACGACTGAATCATCTTCTAGCTGATATTGTCGTCTCCTTCGAATACGGTGATTTTGTTCGGCGATATTTATTAAATGGAAATACATTGAAAATGCACGAATAACCTGTCTTCTCATCGGCTTGTTGAGATTTGCAATTTCTTCCTTTAGTTCGGAATAAATTTCGTTATCAAAATGAGTTCTAAGTGTTTTACACATCAGACGGATTTTTTCCACTTTATCAAATAGTTCAGTCCCGCCATGGCTGACTAGGATCTCTCCAAGAATTTGACCTAGTAATTTTACATCGCGGCGAAGCGGAAGACTGCTGTCATTCACCTTTAATTCTGTACTCATCCTTTCACCCTCCCTGTACTAGTAAATTTACTAAATTTTTTATTTATTAATATAACATAATTTCTGCTTGCATGTTAAAAAATTTTTTAATTATTTAAAAAAAAACAATCCGAATCTTTATCCGGATTGTCAGATTTCACCTTTACCTTTGTTTAAATTCTTCCAGTTTAGAGGAGATGGCTGCTGCCACTTCTTCCGTTGATTTTGGAATTGCATTTTTAAAAAGTGAATTAGCCAATGAACCTAATGCACCACTAGCATTAATTTCTAGAAATCCAGTCAGTAATGTTTTATTCTGATTAACTGCATATGCTTCAAAATAACCCTCACCAATATATTTTTCATTGGTACGCCTTAATTCAAAGCTTACCCTGGTTGGTTCATTCCACTCTTTAATATCAATAACTAAGCATACTTTTTTTTTCATTATACCCAGGTCACTTTTAAATTCCCATGTTATTATACTGTCATTAGTTTGCTCATGCTGTATATAACCAGGCACGAGGGGTGCCCAATTATTTGCATCCCTGATGAAGTCCCAAATCACATTTATCGGGATAGCTAATTCTATTTGTTGTTTTTCGCTAGGCATTTGGTATCCCTCTTTCATTTAAATGTAAAAGACCTTCAATGCTGAAGGTCTTTTTATAATTTATATGATTTATATCGTCTTAATAGAAGAATGAAATTACTGATGTTTAACGATCAGGAATTCTTGTATCCAGATGCTGCTAAAATCCCCTAAAATGTGAAACGTAATATGATCTAGAACAGGCAGAGAGTTATTTTCTGCTAATAAGACAATAGTATACAGAACACCGCTGGCAATGATAACACTAGCTCCGTATACAGGTTATCCAAGGTAGCACTTTTTTGCAAAATAAATCTATCAATAAGATTCACCCAGCTCAAATATTTTAAAAAGGATTGATTATCAAATCGACTTCTTTTAAGATTTAGGATAATTGACAGTTTATTAATTGGAGGTAACGACGTGCAGGTGAAAGTGATTCAGTATGTAATTTTTTTATTAGGATTGACCTTCTTTGGATTAGGTAATGCGATAGCCGTAAAGGTTAAGCATGTTGGTTTACATCCCTGGGAAGTTTTAAATGTGGCTTTATATCAACATTTTGGACTTACTATTGGGACTTGGGGAGTAATCTGCGGGTTATTACTGGTTAGCATCTCTTATTTTACAGCAAGAAAGTATATTAAAATTGGGACTTTCCTAAATGCCCTTTTAATTGGACCCATTATGGACTTTTTTCTTTGGTTAGATTTTTTACCTGAACCAACTCATTCCTGGGTAGATTATCTTATACTATTTAGTGCCATTGTCATTGCTGGTATTGGCGGGGGAATGTATGTTGCAGCAGGTCTAGGTGCCGGACCGCGGGATGGTTTTATGCTTTCAATATCAAATAAAACGAAATTATCGGTAAGTCAATCACGTATTCTTGTTGAAAGTTTTGTCTTAATCATTGGTTTTATATTAGGAGGACCTGTATTTATCGCCACGTTCCTCTATACATTTATCCAAAGTCCAGTATTCCAAAGGACCATGGGCCTTTTTAATAGCTTACTTGAAGTATTTAAAAATAAGAATAAACAAATTAGAGAAGACGTGTATTTATAGACACGTCTTCTCTAATTTTAACTAGATAACTTCTACTCTATCAGTACTGAAATCGGGATAAAACTTTTGATGGGATAGATCGTTTATATCATGTTCATTTGCCTCTTCAAAATAGGATGATAATTTTCCTTCATAGACTAATTCTAAAGAATTGGATTCTTTTATGTCATCTGGAGTAACAAGTGAAAGCGGCTTTTGCTTATTGATTTTGACCCCTGATTCCTCAAGAAGAGCGGCAACAAAATGGGAACAAAAAAATGCATTCTTTCGATCCAACTCCAAATTGAACATGACCGCGAATAGGCCTAAAAGATTATAGCGATAATCTCCCTTATTTTTTTCAATTTCTTCAATTTTTCGACAAATCACATCGTACTGCTTTTCAGAGATTGTACAACAATAAATAGCACAATCAGCATTGCGAAATATGCCGCCACGGATATTTTCTCTGACAAAACCAGCTAGGAAAGGATTTCGAGGTCTTTTTCTTCCAAAACTATAAACATCCCATAATTGGTCATCTAATGCAATGGAAGCATGATTATGCGGCTTCTTCGTATATAGTTTGATAATTTTAGTTAAAACCGTCCCAGTATCAGTAAGAAGTACGTAAATCTTCCTCATCCTATATTCCCCCTTCGATTTTCTATAGGAAGGGACCTCTCTCATTATATCCCTTAATGAATATCTATCTTTTATTTTAACCTGTATCTTTACAAGCTCACACAATCTCGAGATTTATTTTGTACTAAGACTTAAGACTTACACTGGAACGGATCTCTCTTTATGCTCTTATATTATAATTTACTAAATTAAATTCCTCATAGAAACACATTTTTCCTGTTTTTTTTATAAAATTTACCCATTTTTAACATTTCAAGCATAGAATAATACATTCTCGATATAAGGGGTGCAATAAATGGGATTATATATTAACAATGGCAAACATCCTACAGTATATAAAAACAAGAAGAAAATACCTGAACCAAACCAAAAGCTGGTGAGGAGGGATTATCTTTCAGAAGTTATAGACGAGCAGCACAAAGCAAATGTTTCAGTAATTAATGCCATCAATGAAATGAAACACCAGTTTCTTAACCAAGAGGTTATACAAGCAAATAATTGGGGGAAAATAGCAAATCAATTAAATGAAATCAGCTCAAGTCACCAAAAGCATACAGAATATGAAGAATTAATTATCCATTTATTGAAAACACAAGAGGAACTGCAAAAACAATTATCCGAAAAAATCAGTAAACAAGAAGAGTTTCAAACAGGGGTATTAACTCGGCTGGACCAACAAGAAGCATTGACAGAGAAAATTTCTCGGCAATTAAATCATATTCGCTCCATTCTTTTTGAACGGACTAACTATCTTGCAGAAAAAATTGATGAAGGATATAAGATTACTTCTTCCTATGTTTATAATTTAATGACTGGTTCAGACCAGCCCATAACATTTTATTTAATGAACAATAAAAAAGGTGAAAAACAAAAATAGACCGGTGCCATAAAACAATGGCGCCTTTTTTTGCTTTGCTCTTTTGTGCTTAAATCGCTTCGACTTTTCCATAGTAATGAACAAAGTTTTTTAGTATCTCTTTTCCACCTGAGGTTAAGATCGATTCAGGGTGAAACTGAACACCTTCAAGCGGAAGTTCTGAATGCCGAATTGCCATAATTTCCCCATTCTCCGTCCACGCGGATATCTCAAAACAAGGTGGCAGCGTCTCCCTTTTGACGATCAAAGAGTGATACCTCGTTGCCGGAAATGGATTTGGCAGTCCTTTAAATATTGTTTTTCCATCATGGTATATGTTTGAGGTTTTTCCATGCATTAATTGTGCAGCAGGAACAACATCAGCTTCGTATGCTTGAGCAATAGATTGGTGCCCAAGACAAACTCCTAAAATGGGAATAACACCTGAAAATGTCTTTATAACCTCAAGGCTTATTCCAGCCTCACTAGGATTACCTGGACCAGGGGAAATCATTAAGAAGTCAGGTTCCAACTTTTTAATCTCATCTAAGCTGGTTTGGTCGTTCCTCTTCACGACTAAATCCTCCCCCAGCTCCCTTAGGTATTGAACTAAGTTAAAGGTAAAAGAATCATAATTATCGACCATGAAAATCATTGTTGCTCACCTATTTCCCTTCTAACCATACATTTTCATTTAAGTATCAGTTTTTTTCATCATACATGAATATCAAATACAAAAGAAGCCCTTTCTACTATGAAAAGGGCTTCCAATATGAATTAAGTCTGTTAGATAACTTTTTGCTATGAGATTTTCTTTAATTCCTCAGATAACTTGAGGAATGTTTCTTTATTTCTTTCTTTTAGGGAGAAGTCGATTTCCTTACGGAGCACTTCTCTTCTAAATTCAATCAAGGCGTGGTTTAAAAACATCTCAGCAATTACAGAATCGTTATTCTCATCAGTTTGTTGTGGTGAATTTAATAATCTCTTTTCCATGGAAATCAACTCCTTGAGCTTTTTTTAATTATACTGTTAATTATCTAAAAATTCAAACACTTTGTTTGTTATTTTCAAAAGAAATTTTTTCCTACTCTTTTTCTGCATTTAACTTGTCTGTTGATTTCCTCTCCAGGCACTTCGCTTTCCGCGGGCGGTTCGGGGAGCCTCCTCGACGCTTTGCGCCTGCGGGGTCTCCCCTGCCCCGTCCTCCCGCAGGAGTCTTCGTGCCTTCCGTTCCAATCAACAGAGTGCCAAAATAAAGAAAACTGCCTTAATTTAAGAAAAATTTAATAGTTTATTTAGATTGCTTTTATAACTCGAGATTACACTGAGCATGTAACAAAATAATGATTGGAGGAAATGTTTATGAATAAGAAGCTTTTGGCGGTTATCGGGATAAGTGGAACGCTTATGTTGGGCAGTGTCTATTCGATTTCAGCAAATACATCTGGTTACGACCTTTACAAGGAAGCCTTAAAGAAAACTCATACGGCTGAAAGCGCGACGTTGGATTTTAACCTTAACATTGAGGACAACAAAAAGTCTATACTAACATCCCAGTCCATTTTTAAATCTGATTCAGTCAATCAATTAAACTCCATCTCTACGCGTTTGGCCAATGAATCCGAAGTTAGCAATATGAACATGTACAAGCAGGATGGAAATTGGTATGTGATGAAGGATGGACTTGATACGGTTTACAAAATGGATACATCCAATAATCCACATCACAGTAATACAGCTGAATTAAAAGATGATGTAGAAAATCTTATCGATGTTATGACAAAAAATCTTCAACAACAAATTACAGTCGCAGAAAAGAAAGACGACAAGCACGTAATTGAGCTTGATTTAACTGGAAAAGAAATTCCTCTATCTGCAAATGCTCTAAGTACGTTAATGATTAAACATGCTGTCATGCTTCAAGACAATAATGAAACTGAAAGCTCAGACTTTCACATTAAGGCGAAGCTCCCTGAATTGGATCACGAAATTGCGATTAGGCAAGTCAAACTTACTGCACGAGTGAATAAGGAAAATTACATTGAACAACAAACTGTCAAGGTAATCGTAACAGGCAAAGATAAACAGGATACCAGACATGAATTAGTACTTAATATTAATTTAAATGCAACTGACTACAATCAAACTACAGTAACTCCTGTTGAAATCCCTGCTGATAAAGTAGTCGAATTCAACCATGGTAGATAGTAGACTTTAACTAGTAAACAATAGAGGGTGACAATTTTGGAAATAGCAGTGGTTATTACAGGAATGACTAAACAATTCTCAAATGGCAGAGGAATACAAAATATTGATTTAACCATTAACCAAGGGGAAATAGTAGGGATCCTTGGTCCAAATGGAGCCGGTAAAACAACCTTGTTAAAATGCTTGACCGGTCTAACTTCTCCAGATAGAGGAAAAGTGGAGTTATTTGGCGTCGACCTTCAAAGTAATTACAAGAAAGCGATAGGTCCTGTAGGTGCCTTAATTGGACCTGCTGTTGCTTATGAAAAAATGTCACCCTATAAAAATCTAAAAATGACCTCTCGTTTGTACTCTGGTATTACCGATACAGATATTGATATGGTATTGCATCAAACAGGTCTAACTCCTTATAAAGGCGAGAAAATATCCTCCTTTTCTATGGGGATGAAGCAGCGTTTTGGGATTGCATCAGCACTTATTTCCAAGCCACGCTTGATCGTTTTAGATGAACCGACGAACGGCTTAGATATTGATGGTTTGCTTTTGTTAAGAAAAACAATCTTGGAAATATCAAGAAAATCAGGTGTAACCTTTGTGATTTCCAGCCACCATATATCAGAACTAGAAAAATTATGTAATCGTTTTTGTTTTCTCATCAATGGGGAAGTCTCATTCTTTGAAGCAGGTAACGAGTCATTAGAGGATGTCTATGTCAGAAAGGTTGAGGTGGCAGTGAGATGAACACAATCCAAGCAAATACCTTCAATGAAATACAAAAGCTGCTGACAAAAAAGGTTACCAAGCTTTTTCTGCTCTCTGCGATGCTCGTTCCCGTGCTGACTAAGCTTCTCGTAAATCATCTATTTTTGACAGATTGGATGGCGTTACCTACTGAAAATATAAATTTCACCTTATTAGATTTATTTATTACCATTTTAATACCTTTATTTATCTTTATCGCTGCCACAGATTTATTTACTGGAGAAGGTGAACGTGGAACATTATTTCAAGTAAGACCAATCAGTCGAATAGAACTTTTCTTGTCCAAAGTAATCGCAATTAGTGTTTTAAGCTTATTTATACTCTTATTGGAATGGTTGGCTGTGATGATTAGCAGTGCTGTTTTTGATAAAGCCTTCGACATAGCTGCTATTCCTTCTAGTCTGGGCGCCTTTATTGTGTCCTGGTTTCCCATTATCGTTCTAACAGTATTCGCAGTTATGTTAGCACTCTTCGTTCATTCTAGTGTACTCGCCATTTCCTGTATGATTGTCCTATACTTAATCATGATGTTTGTTCCATATGTATTGCCCGGTTCCTTATACTTACTGCCATCTGCCTATTTAGATTGGTATATGCAGTGGCTTAGCGATGTGTCATTTCGGTGGATAATACAAACTGTCACCTATTTGTGCTCTTCCTTCTCATTGTTTTTTTCAATAGGCTATTATATGTTTAATAGAAAAGAAGCCTAACTGAAGGGTGTTTTTAATGTCTATTAAACTTCGGCTGATACTTTCAAATATTGCGATGATCACGGTCCCAATTATTTTGTTTATAATTACCTCTTTTCTTTTAATGATTGTATTTCTCGGCGATATCCGTGAAATGGCTAATTTCTTACCAGAAAGCCACAATTACCACAAAACAAAACAAGAGGATACATTATTTTTCCTCGAACTAAAGGAAAAGTCTGCTGTTAATCCTGTTGAATTGATGAGTAAGGAGTATTTGGAATCACTGAATAGTAAGCTTAGTAAAATCGATTCTGGATTAATGGTTCGTAAAAACGACGAGGTATTCTACAGGACAGAAGATCTTGAGACAGTCCTTATTGATGAAATGCCGAAATTTGGAACAGAAAGAAGCTTTCGCAGCTTAGAAGAAATCGGTGATCAGACTTTCGCCATGAAGCAGCATGATTTCTACTTACAAGATGGCAGTGAAGTCTCACTATTTTTAATGAGAGACGCTAGCCCATGGAATCAGTTTGTTCGCACCTTTTTCCCAATATTATTCGGTTTATGTTTATTAATTTTAATTGCTACTAATGGGCTATTAACCTATTTTGTATCAAAAAGTATTATCAAACCAATTAGTCAATTAAAAAAGGCCGCTCATTTTATAAAAACTGGAGACCTCGAGCATTCCATTACAGCAGTGAGGAATGACGAGATTGGTCAATTAACACAAGCGTTTGAAGAAATGAGGATTCAATTAAAGGAGTCACACGAGATTCAAAAACAATATGAGGATAATCGAAAGGAATTAATTGCCCATATTTCTCATGATTTAAAAACACCGATTACCTCGATTAAAGGCTATATTGAAGGCATCCGTGATGGCGTAGCAGATACACCGGAAAAGAGAACCCGATATATCCAAACCATCTATACAAAGGCTGTAGATATGGATCATTTAATTGATGAATTATTCTTATTCTCGAAGCTGGATTTAGGCAAAATCCCCTTTGAATTTGAACGGATTGATATCAAAGATTATTTAACGGATTATTTCGAGGAGTTGAGCTTCGATCTTAGAAAACAGAATGTAGATTTGCATTTCCAATTTGCCCCTGAAGGTCATTATCATGTTTTAGCGGATCGAGAAAAGTTCAAACGAGTTCTAGCCAATATTATTAACAATAGCCTGAAGTACATGGATAAGGCTAAAAAGGAATTAATAATAACCATGCAGTCTACTGACGAAAATGTAGAGATTTCGATTGCAGATAATGGACCAGGTATTCCAGAAGAGTCCATTCCCTTTATCTTTAACCAGTTTTATCGGGCCGAGCAATCCAGAAATAAGTTAACCGGCGGCAGTGGGTTAGGACTTTCCATCGCAAAAATGATTATTGAAGAACATAACGGTGTGATAAAATTGGAGAGTATTTTAACGGTAGGAACAAAAATTTCCATTTGTTTGCCGCACGATACATGTGTCTTGAGGAGATACTAACATGAAAAAAATATTAATCATAGAAGATGAAAAAAGCATTGCGGAATTAGAACAGGATTACTTAGAGATCAACGGGTTTCAAACAGAAATGGTCCATACAGGAGATATCGGTCTTCAGAAGGCACTAACGCAGGATTATGATTTAATTCTGCTTGATGTCATGCTGCCAAACATTGACGGTTTTGAGATTTGCAAGAAAATAAGAAGCATGAAGGATATCCCAATCATAATGGTGACCGCAAAAAAGGAAGAAATCGATAAGATCAGAGGTCTTGGGCTAGGTGCCGATGATTATTTAGTTAAGCCATTCAGTCCCAATGAAATGGTTGCTAGAGTGAAGGCACATTTATCCCGATATGAGAGATTATCAATGAAACAAACTACAGAATCCCAAGGAATTTACGTTCGTGGTTTGTTCATAGACCGCTCCTCACGCCGTGTCTTTGTCAATAACAAAGAAATCACCTTAACAACAAAGGAATTCGACGTTCTCACCTTTCTCGCGTTAAACCCAGACCAGGTCTTTAGCAAAGACCATCTATTTGAAAGAATCTGGGGATATGACAGCAACGGGGACGTCTCAACCGTCACCGTCCATATCCGTAAAATAAGGGAAAAAATCGAGAACGACCCCTCCAACCCTGAATACATTGAAACCGTATGGGGATCGGGCTATCGTTTTCATTAAATTGGTGACAGGCACCACAAAAAGACAGTGTCCACCCCGGGTGAACACTGTCTTTTTGTGGGTTAGTGTATTTGGCTTTGGAATAGTGTGTTTCGGTTACTGAATTTAGTAACTAGTTTTATTAGAAATAGGTTGCCTATTAGTAAAACAGCTCCTATTAGAAATAATGTTAATGGGCTTAGAAAGAACATTCCACTAGCCTGGCTTATGATGATTCCAACGACTGGCAGCACCAGTATTCCGCCAAATTGCTGGGCTTCTTGGAACGTTTTGACCTTGGCTGAAATTAAGACATTTAGGATGATATTAAATAGGACTAATATCGGTATTACCCAAAACATTAAAATAATCCAGGTAGAGTTAAAATATAAGATTACTTTAAAATGCGGATACGTGATTACATTAACAATAATAAAACTAATAATAAATGCAGCAAACGAAATACCTAATGTTGGAATTAAGGATGCTAATACTTTACCAAGGAACAAGTCTTTAATTGAAATAGGTGCAAACAATAAGGTTTCTAACGTATTTCTTTCCTTCTCCCCTACAAAACTATTTGATGAAGTAACCATTGAGTTTATAATGGCTACCATCAAGAAAAAGGGAATCATCATAAAGGATAAGAAAAAATAAACAAATTTATACCCCAGAGTTGGCAAAGCGATAAGAGTATTTCTCATATCTTCATTAGGAAAATTTTCAATAAATGAATTTAACGGTTTTTCTATTTCTTTTGAAGAGGTTCCTACTAAATCAAAGTGAATTCCGAAGTAAGCCATACAGGATGGAACGACAATACACATCAGTAATGCCACAATGATCATCGGTACCCAAACCTTTTTGGATGAAAATGTAGCTTTCGTATCTTTCTGTGCAATGGTTAAAATCGTCTGTTTATTCAAGCCCTCTTCCCCCCCTAATATTAAAATAAATCGCCTCAAGACTTCTGTTGGTTATCATACAATTATGAACCCATGTTTCGTTAAGAATATTGGCTAATAATGGTGTAATCTCATCTTTTGTGGACAGCGAAAATTCCAATTGAGTTGACCCTCTTCTACTGTACCTATACCCCTTATAGGTTTGGCTATTAAGAGGCGTAAGACCTGTTTCTACTAATAACAGAATTTCTTTTACGTATTTGTCTTCTAATTCGGTCATCGTTCCGTTATCTACGATTCTGCCATCTATTAAAAACAAATAGGAATCACAGATAGTTTCGAGCTGATGTAAAACATGAGAACAAATTAAAATTGTTACTCCTTCTTCTTGATTCACTTTACGTAAATAATGGATTACCTCATTAATTCCTTCAGGATCTAATCCATTCGTTGGTTCATCTAGAAATAGAAGGTTTGGATTATGCAATAAGGCTTTTGCTAGTGCGATTCTTTTCTTCATTCCTGTAGAGAAGCTGCCAACTAATTGGTCCTTAAAGCCAAGCATATCAAACTGCTCAAGTAAATGTGTAATTCGCTTCGCATCAGAATGACCATATATTTTTGAAAAGAAGACAAGATTATCCCAGGCCGACATATCATGATAAAGACTTGCACTTTCTGTAACGATCCCAACCCTTTTTCTAATTTCATCGCCTTGTTTTCTTGGATCAAAACTCATTACCTTCATCGAACCAGTATTGGCTTCAATGACTCCATTTAATAAACGAATAATCGTTGTTTTCCCTGCCCCGTTCGGACCAAGCAGTCCATTAATACTTCCTGTCTTTATTTTAAAAGAAACATCCTTTAATATTTCACGTTGATTATATTGCTTACTGACTTTATCGACCTCAATAATGTTTGTCAAATTTCTCCCCCCATAAACTTCATCCTTCTTTATAACGTTTAAAGATGAGAAATCGTTCATATAAATTTTAAAAATTGAATGACATTCTTTTTTAATAAGAATGACCATAGTTCGAAAGGTTTTTGTATTTGTGTTGCCGAATAGAATGTAGAAAATAGAAATGAGGAGAATTCAAATGTCAACAAAAAAAGGGAGTATTCTGGTAGTTGAGGATGAAGAAAAGATTGCACGAGTATTGGAACTTGAACTGGAGTATGAAGGATATGATGTAACGAAAGCAATCGACGGTCTTGAGGCTCTTGAAGCCTATCGTACTGGTAATTGGGATTTAATTTTACTGGATGTCATGCTGCCAGGATTAAGCGGGATTGAAATTCTGCGGAGAATTAGAAAAAATGATCTCCATACTCCTGTCATCCTTTTAACAGCAAAAAGCTCTGTTGAAGACAAAGTTTCTGGTCTTGACCTGGGTGCAAATGATTATATTACAAAGCCCTTTCAAATTGAAGAGCTGCTAGCCAGAATTCGTGCGGCATTAAGAATCAAACGTGCTGAAGAACAAGAACCTCAGATTGAAAACGGAGACCTACTGCGATTTGCTGACTTATCCATAAATCAAAAATCTAGAGAAGTTATTCGAGGAAATGGAGAGTCCATAGATTTGACTCCAAGGGAATATGACTTACTAGTCTATCTAATGGTGAATAAACGACAGGTCTTGAGCAGGGATCAAATACTTGAGGGTGTATGGGGTTATGATTTTTTCGGAGATACAAATGTTGTTGACGTGTATATTCGTTATGTTAGAAAAAAAATTGACCTCCCACATCTACCCTCGTTAATTCATACGGTTCGTGGTGTTGGTTATGTGATGAAGGATTCCAAATGAAACTGAGAAATAAGATTAACCTTTATACAGCATTTTTATTTGCGATATTACTTCTGATTATCAATATTACCGTTTATTATTCATTCAGCAAGTTAATCCTCGACAGCGAACTTAACACAGCACATAATGAAATGCAAAATATATCCGAGAATATTGGAAAATCACTAGTAACCATATCCGAAGGTATCCTTTTAAGGTCATACGTGCCTATAAACGGGATGATTCAAATTGTTACGAAGGATAACAATGATAACTCCGCTCCATTTACTAGCCCAGGAGCACATGATTTAAGTAAGAGGAAATCGGTATTCTATAGTAATGAAGTCAGTAAAACGATAGAATATCAAGATCGGCTATATAGCTTTGAATCTATGCCAATCATATTGCAAGACGGAAGTATTGCCAATCTGCAGATAACCAAGAGTATGGAAACTGCAACGAATAATTTATCCACCCTTCGCCTTGTGTTAATCATGGTAACACTGCTTGCGTTAATTCCTGTATTAATTTCAAGCCGGATTCTTAGTAACCTAATTACAAAGCCGGTCACATCCATGATCAGAACAATGACTGATATAAGGCAAAGCGGAGCTTTTAAGCGCCTTAAGCTTGAGGGAAACTCAAAAGATGAACTCTTTCAAATGGGCCAAACCTTTAACCATATGATTGATTTATTAGAGATCAACTTTGATAAACAGAAACAATTTGTGTCCAATGCTTCACATGAACTTAAAACCCCCTTAACCATCATCGAAAGTTACGCGAGTCTCTTAAAAAGAAGAGGTTTAAAGGAGCCAAAGTTATTCTCTGAATCAATAGAAGCCATTCACTCAGAGGCAATTCGTATGAAAGAAATGACTGAACAGCTGTTAATGCTAGCCAGGCACCATGAACAATGGAATATTGAGCTTAACCAGTTAAACATTAAACAGCTAATAACCCAAACAATCAAAGGATTTAAAAATGCATATAATCGAGATATTAGATTTGTGGTGGAGAATGATACTCCCCTATTCATTGAAACTGATGAAAAAAAGCTCAAGCAGCTGCTGTTTATTTTTCTGGACAATGCAAGGAAATATAGTGATGAAACCATTTCGGTAGAACTTGGGAATGACCATGATGAAGTTTATATAAAAATCATAGACCATGGAATTGGTATTCCTGAAATCGACGTCCCAAAGGTGTTTGACAGGTTCTATCGGGTAGATAAAGCAAGAAGCAGAAAACAGGGCGGCTCTGGCCTTGGGTTGTCACTTGCAAAGGAAATTGCCGATGCAATTGGTGTTCGTATACATTTAGATAGTGTACTGGGTGCTGGTACTACCGTAACAATTCTGAGTAAAAATTTTGAAAAATGATAGTAATTTCTCAGCACTTTCTCATTTTCATATAAGAAAATAAATGTACGAAGGTGGTGATAGATAAGTGAAAAAATTTTCTTGGTTTTGGGTAACCATGTGCTCAATTATTATTGTTATTGTTTTTGTTAGCTTCCCGCAATTTGGTAAACTTTCTCCATCTGCTGACATGTTAACAGAACAGGAAGCAGAGAAACTTGTTAAAGATCGTTATCAAGGAGAGGTGACATTGCTAAAGCTAGCTGATCAGCGATATCAAATAGAACTCCAAAAACAGAATAAACTTTACGTCATCAAGCTGGATGCGAAAAGTGGAAAAATATTATCTTTTGATGAAAGTACGGAATCAACAGCACCAACGTCCGATGCTACTTCTAATATAGAGCTCCCCGAAGAAGATCTAAAACAAATTGTACTCAATGCAGTAAAAGGATCGCTTGTTTCTTTTGAGAAAGTTGATACAAATCAAAAACCTTCCTATAAAGCGATTGTGAAAGACGCTGACAAACAAATAACGATTATTGTGGACGCCGCTTCAGGTGCTATCCTATCCACATCGTCTTCTGAAATCAATCAACCACCTAAAACA
Organism: Neobacillus canaveralius; assembly: GCF_047237705.1. Lineage (NCBI taxonomy): Bacteria > Bacillati > Bacillota > Bacilli > Caryophanales > Bacillaceae > Neobacillus > Neobacillus canaveralius. The sequence continues at coordinate 4,751,820 of NZ_JBDFLL010000001.1, forward strand.
TTAACTGAAAATGAGGCAGTTAATATTGCTATTTCTCAGGTCCAGGGTGAGGTAGATGATATTTGGCAGGATACACAGGGTGACCAAACCTTTTACTTTGTCAAAATTGAAACAAGTGATGACCGTGAAGCAACTGTCCAGATACATGCCATCACAGGTGACGTAATCGTATCTTGGGATGATCATAAAAGTGATAAAAATGACGATGATGATTAGTTCATAAGAAACGATTTTTCATAAACAAGCTTTTCTCATGAAATTCTAATGTTTCTATCCTTTTACTCTCATATTCGGTGGATATACTGAAATTGTAGAAAGGTAATAAAAAAAAGGAGGAAATAATAATGAAAAATAAAGTTTTAATAGGTGTAGTGTCATCATTACTCGTTTTAGGTGGAGCTTTTGCTGTTGGGGCTTCAAAGAATGATACTCGTCCAGATGATTCCACTCATCTAGATGACAAATCATCAGTAATTAATCTTGGTACCCAAAGTTTGCCTGAAATCAAAGAAGGTCAGGAAATTGAGCTAGAAACAGAGCACGGTCAAACATTTTACAAGATAGAATCCGATGATGACAGCAGTAATTCTTCAACATCTCAATCGAATACATCGGCTATATCAGTTGAAGAAGCAGCAAAAATTGCTACCAATGAGGTAAATGGAACTGTTACTGAGGTTGAAAAAGAAATGGAACATGGCAGATTGGAATATAAATTTGAGATACAGTCGGATCAAGGTGAAGCTGACGTTCGGGTAGATGCTGAAACAGGAAATATAACACGAGTTGAGTTTGATGATGACAGCAGGGTTGATCGAAATGATGACGGTGATGATGATAACCGCGATGATGACAAGGGCAGAGGCTCTGATGACAGCGGGATTGATGGATAATTATAAGTAGAGAACAATCGTTAAATCGATTGTTCTTTTTTGTCCATATATATGTAAATTACACCTATTAGTAATAATAAATAAAGAATGTATATATAATATGTTAATTACAACATTATCCCTGTTTACACTATCCGATTTATGGCTATATAAAGAATACTGTTATCAACCATAGGAGGTAGTTTATTTGGGTAAGTTATTAACTGAAAAATTTTCAAAAAATTTTTTCGGAATTCCCTATTTACGGATGGGTGCTGGAGAACCTCTGGTTTTTATTCATGGTCTTGGAGAAATCAAGGAAGGCTGGTCCAATCAGTTTGATTTTGCACAACAGTATGACCTGATTATCCCAGATTTACGTGGACATGGAGAGTATATTACAGACGAGAAAATTTCAATTATAAACTTTGCCTTGGATATTATCAATTTATTAAAAGGTCTTGGAATTGAAAGCGCCCACATTTGTGGATTATCAATGGGCGGAATGGTTGCACAAGAAATCTATCGTCAAGCACCAGACATGTGCCGGTCCCTTGCGCTTGTAAGTACCTTTCATTTTGCACCAAAACAATTCGGACAGCTCTTTTTAAAATTCCGTAAGTTAAGATCAGAATCAATTTCCCTTGAGGAACAAAAAAATATTGCTGCACGTGTTTGCCTTTATTCCTGGACTGATGAAAACATTGAGAATTTCTATAAATTCTATCAACCTAATCGTGACTATTATCTTCCTTCAATGAAGGCATGCCTTGAGGTGAATAATCTATGTCTGCTCCCAATGATAAAGGTTCCAACTTTAATCATTGGTGGTCAGTATGATACGGTAACCCCTGCTTGGATACAATTACTAATGCACAAACAAATTAGACATTCCGAATTTGTGATCTTTAGAAATACAGGACATATTGCAAAGCTCGAGGCTAAAAATGCATTTAATGAGGTACTGAGAAACTTTTTAAACAAACATAAAAAAGCATGTTAAGGGAAGGAAACTCTTCCCTTCCCTCCCTAACATTATATAATCTTGTACTAATCTTTATTCCACAATTTAGAGTGGATTTGAACGAGTGGAAGCCCATTCATCCACCACTACCGCAAACAATCCGGTTAGTGCTAAAGAAACATGACCGGCTTCAACCAGCTTGTAAGTTTTATCCTCACTAGAAACTAAATCCATAATCGGCAGGCTTTGTGGTTCTAACACTAAATTATCATTAGATGAGGAAATAACGAACAGATTCGATTTGATATTTTTTAAATCTGCATGTTTCTTGCCAATCATCAATTCTCCTTTAGCAAGCTTGTTCTCCTTAAAAAGATTATTTGCTAATTGTCTAAATGCCTCACCTGCAAATGGGACCTGATCAGTCGTCCATTTATTCATTCGGCGCCATTTATCTACATATCTAGCATCATGGGCTCGATTCAACAGTGTCGTATAGTTACTAAAATAAATCGGAGCCGATACTGCACGAAACATTGCTTCCACATAGGTTGACGGAAGATTTCCATAAACATCAATTAAGCGATCGACATTTATATCACCATTCCTAAACCCCTCCATCCACTTATCTGGACCAGCAAATTCTGTAAAATCTATAGGTACTGTAGCAACAATCAAGTTTTTAATTGGTTCTTCTGCAATGGAGGCATAAATAGAAGCAATAGTACCACCTAAGCAATAACCTACAATTGTGATCTCGTCGGCACTAGAATGACGAATTGCACGCTTAACCGCGGTTCTTAAATACTTTTCGATGTAAGTATCCAGACCAATATTTTTATCTTCATAACCTGGTGTACCCCAATCTAATAAATACACATCATACCCACGGTTTGTAAGCCCTTCAATAACGCTTGCCTTCGGAGCAATATCAAGAATATATGGTTTATTGAATAAGGAATAAACAAAAAATAATGGGATTCCATATTTTTTTTGTTTTGCTGGGTAATGCCATAATACGGATTTATTTTTTCTCCAAACCTCAGTCCTTGGAGTATGTCCAATTTTCGGTTCAGGCTCATTAAGCACTCGAAAAAGATGATTCCAGCGTTTCACTTCTTTTTCATAATCTAGCTCTAACGGTGGAATTAAATCCTTAAAAGGTGTATCTACTGCCACTACTTTTCCCCCTTTGCTAATTATTTTGGTGACCCAGCACCTGTTAAGACCGGTTCTTTTTGATGATCATTTTTAATATGATCTTTAAGTATCTCTATATCTTCTTTAAGATTAGTTAATTTATTCAGCTCAATCTTAATCTCTTGTAGTTCACTTTGTAAATTCTTTGAATCTGCAAGTTCCTTTTTCGTTTTAACTAACTCTGTTTTTAGTTGTTTAGTTAGTTTAATAATTTCCTTGGATACCTCTACAACACTTTCGATGTCCTTGCTTTGTGATTTCAATGAATCCTGTAAATCCCAAATTTGTTCTTCAAGGGAATCAATTTTTTCTTCCGTTTGAATGGTTAATGAAGTAACATTCGCCAAGTCATTTTTAGTTGGAAGATTGAGTACACCTGCAACTGCCTCTTGATTCTTTTTAAAAGCTTCAAGGTAACGGGAGTGAACGTCAGTCCCTACTTTTGACATTTTGACAAATTCATTGTTATTGGACAAAAGAAAAAGAAAATCATTTATTTGTTTTTCCCAAATTTCACTATACTTTTTGAATGAATCATATGGGTCATACTGCCTTTTAGTTGACATCTAGTTCACCTCAGGAAAAGTTATGATTTTAACTCCGAAGCATTCTTCATATATTGCTGAAATGGTAAAAGTGTAGACTTTACTTGTTTTTCAAAAAGATTCACGAATATTTTTTGATTCTCATATAAAATATTTGTTGTACTCTTTACACCTTCAATATACTTCTCTCTACTTCTCTTTCTAAAAGAGAGATATTGTTCTACACTGTCTAGATACTTGTCTAGTGCTTGTCCAGTGGTTAAAGCACGAATTGGTGTGGTAAATAAAGATGTCGTTTTATTTTGAATGTCATCAACAACTTGATTGATCTCTTCATAAGATTTTACTGGGAAGAAATGTTGTACCGTAGTCGTTGTCATAAGTAATTCTTCACGAGCATATTTCTCCCATTCAAGAAGCTCTTTCTTAAACTGCTCTGTAATGGCTTGGCTATTTTCCTGATTTCTTTTAATACTTTCAACAAATTTTTTAGTAGCATTTAAAAATAATTCATCACTACGGTTTAAACGCCCTGCCCATTCGTCCACTTCCTCATAAGCAGCTTTCCATATTAATTCAAAGCTTGAAAGCTGATTTTCCTTGTTTTCTTGATTTTCAATTGTTGTTTCATTTCTATTAACCATTGTTTTCTCCTCCATTTGGTTAGTCGTCAAATAACCTCTTCAATTCTTCGAGTTCATTCTTCAACGACTTTATTTTGATTGCCTTTAAATCCTTCACTTCATTCTCAATAAAACAAAGCATTTCACGTAAAGCTATATTAAGTTTGTTTAACTGTGAATGACCATTTTTTATGCCAATGTTTAGCATATACGTTGTTTCTTCCAGATTGTCCAGCTTATCCTCACAATCTACTTTTCTTTTGGCAAGTTCAGCTAAATCGTCTTTATTAGGAATATCCAATACAGTTAACCAGTTGTTAATGATCTTTTGTTGAATCACTACATGGTCTAAGTGATTTTCGACTGCTTTTCCAAAAGCTTTTGTAAAGGTTAGGGAGTTGGTAGATGAATGGATTTGTTTGTTCCACTCTTTTTCCAAGTTTTTGTAAAAACTCACAGGGTCTTGTTGTTTTGATTCCATAAACTCCCTCTTTATCTAACCGGTTAGTATGTTAATTTAATCAAATATGAGTATTACTATAATTCAAATTATTATAATAAATGTTTCATTTGTAAACCTTCGTTGTTCGACAAATTTCATCATTCTTCTATGAAAGCGCCATCATTACAACATAAACATATCCTTATTAAATCTTAATACATTTCATTTTATTAAAATACGAATAGTTATCAACATTCACAAAATGTTAAGAATCAAAAAATACTAAACAAAAAAAAGAACCCTATTTAAAATGGGCTGCTAGGTAAATCTGTAAATTATTTTATTGAAAAATCAATAGTTTTATAGGCTACGAAGAAAGTTGCTAAAGAAAACACGGCTTCCTTTAAGCCAAATATAAAAATTGCGCTACTGAAGATAAAAAAATTAAAGAACATAACAATTTGGCCAATTGTGAAAGATGACCGTCCACTTAATAAAATTGCTAAGACTTCTGTACCATCTAAAGATCCCCCAAAGCGAATAACGGTCCCTACACCTAAACCGAGTAATCCTCCTCCAAAGAAAATCACTATCAAGGGATTTTGTGTTAGAGAAGAAAATGGTTCAAGAAGATGGGTACAAAATGATAGAATCAATATCGCAAATAGACTTAATAAAATAAATCTTTTACCAAGATAAGAATAGCCTAAACAGAAAAATGGAGTATTTAATAGTAAGAGAAAGAAGCCAACTTCAATGCTCGTCCTATGGGAGAGAATAATGCTTATCCCAACGATTCCACCGTCAATTACATTATTCTTCATTAAAAATAACTGTAATGCTATAGCTACAAGCAATGCACCACAAAAAATAAATAGTAATCTTTTTGGCATTGATAAATAGTCTCTTCTTTGGTTTATTTCATAATTTTTAACTCTCTCCTTATACATGTAAAGCCCCTTTGTTCATTTAATTGGGAGGTTATAACTCATTATATTCCCCATAACATGAAACATGCCCGACCATTCGGTCAGGCAGAGGAAACTTTTTAATATGATTATTTTGTCTATATTAGGATCTATTTCAAAATCTTCCTGATTTAAAAATAGAATATAAAAGTAAGAGAAACATTGCCGTGGCAATACCAAAGCCGATTTCTATGACTGGCATTCTTTGTAACAGGAGAGATTGTTGACCTGTTAATGAAGCACCGATAATAATACCTACCAATATAATACTAAAGGAGAGCAGTACAATGCTAAAGGATAGCCTGTTGCTAATCTTATTAAGTCTTTTAAGGACTGGCTCTATTTCCGGTGTCGTTATTTCAATCTGCATCTTCCCTTTTTTCATAACTGATGTAAAATCTTTAATCGTTTTTGGGAATTCTTGAAGGATATCTCCGTATTCGGTAAAGTTTGACCATGCAAACTCAGCCACATTTTTAGGCTTAAAGCGATCCATGAGCAGTTGTCTTCCAAATGGTTCTGCAACTGCTAAAATACTAATTTCATGGTTTAGCTTTTCGACTGTACCTTCCAATGTGAGCAACGTTTTTCCTAATATCGTTAAGTCGGTTGGGATCAAAATATTATGGCGATAGGCAACAGAGAAAAGCTCATTCACAGCAGTTCCAACACTCATCTGACTAAAAGGAACATCGATATACTTTTCACGAAGCTTATCTACATCTGCATGTAATTGTTTTACATTCACATCATCAGGTACAAGCCCCATACTTGTTATTGCCTTCACTACTTCTGTTGTGTTTTTTCGCATTAATGCAATGACAAAGGAAGCAATATGCGCCCTCATTTCAGGAGTAACCCGCCCCACCATACCAAAATCCATAAAAGCAATAACCTGCTCTGGCAGTGCTACGATATTGCCTGGATGTGGATCTCCATGAAAAAAGCCATCAATTAATATTTGATGAAAAATGGCATTGACCACTTTTTCACCTATTACCTTCGTATCGTATCCTTCTAGGTGCAGGTTTTCAATTTCATTTAATTTAATTCCATCGATATATTCCATCGTCAATATTTTTTTGGTCGTATATTCCCAATATACCTTTGGTATGTGGACTTTCGGATCATTATGGAATTGTTTAGCAATCTTTTCGGCGTTTCTGCCCTCATTTTCATAATCTAATTCTTCACGAAGTGATCTTGATAATTCTTCTACAATCGTTCTAATTTGATACCTTTCAACCCAGTCTATTCTACTTTCTGCTAACCTTGCGAGATCCTGCAGGATTTCTAAATCCGTTTCAATAACACTCAAAATATTAGGTCGCTGAATCTTAACAGCTACACGTTCTCCAGTAAGCATTACAGCGGAATGAACTTGTCCAATGGACGCAGCGGCTAACGGAGTTTCGCTAAACTCTGCAAATGAATCTTCGAGGGTATCGGCCAATTCTTCTTCGAGTATTCTTTTAACTTCATCAAAAGGAAAAAGAGAAACACGGTCCTGAAGCTTGACCAGCTCGTGAAGGATTTCAGCAGGTATAATATCCGGTCTCGTGCTGGCAATTTGGCCGATTTTAACAAAAGTTGGACCTAGTTCCTCGAGAAACATTCTAATTCTTTCACCTGTTGTTCTGGTATTCAGTGTTTTATTTCCTTCGACAAATACTCTCTTCGGTACCGCTAACAAATCTAGGAGTCCCAATTCTTTCATTACAAAACCAAATCCATACTTGGTAAAAGTATATACAATATCACGATAGCGTTGAATATGACGAATTTTTTTCTTAATCATCTGCTCCACTCCTGTTGGGAGTATTTTTAATAACATTTTCCTCGAATCAAGATTCTCATTTTTTCTTTGAATTTACAAGTTCATTCAACAAATGTTCGCTTAAATAACAAAAAGACGCATCGTCATCCGACACGTCTAGTCACAACTATTCCTTTTTTAACATATTGTATACTTGCTCTACATCTTTGTCACCGCGACCTGATAGATTTACGACCAGGACATCACCTTTAGGTAGTTCTTTTGCTAGTTTTATAGCATATGCCACTGCGTGAGAACTCTCTAATGCTGGGATAATCCCTTCCGTTTTACTTAGCTGCAAAAATGCCTCTAATGCTTCTTGCCCAGAAACCGTAACGTATTCAGCTCTTCCGCTTGTTTTTAAATGGCTATGCTCTGGTCCAACACCCGGATAATCCAATCCTGCTGCTATTGAATAGGTAGGCTGGGGATTGCCATTTTCATCTAATAACGTCAAACATTTAAAACCATGAATGACTGCTGGGGTTCCTTTTGTTAAAGTCGGTGCTTCTTCTGGCTCCACGCCGATTAAACGCACATATTTTTCATCAATATAATGAGCAAACGCACCAATTGCATTACTGCCGCCACCTGCACAGGCAATAACTGCCGTTGGCAGCTTACCTTCTTTTTCTATAATTTGGCGCTTTGATTCTTCACTTATAATAGCTTGGAAGTATTTAACCATGGTCGGGTATGGATGAGGACCTACTGCTGATCCTAATAAATAAAAGGTATTCTGATAGTTTTGAACTAGGTCTGCTAAGGCTTCATCGACCGCATCCTTTAATCGGCCCTGCCCTTTCTCGACCGGGATTACCTTTGCCCCCAATAATTCCATCCTAAAAACATTTAACGCCTGACGCTCGGTATCGAGCTTTCCCATGTAAATAATACATTCTATACCAAACATTGCACATGCAGTAGCGGTTGCTACACCATGCTGACCTGCTCCCGTTTCAGCAATAATTCGTTTTGCACCCATTCTTTTGGCCAATAATATTTGACCGATTGCATTATTTATCTTGTGAGCACCAGTATGGTTTAAATCTTCTCGTTTTAGATAGATTTTTGCTCCGCCCATTTGTTTGGTTAAATTTTCTGCATATGTCAGCGGGTTTTCACGTCCAACATACTCTTTGAGGTAATAGTTTAACTCCTCAATAAATTCTGGGTCATCTTTATACTTTAGAAATTGTGTTTCCAACTCGTTCATTACTAATTGCAACTCTTCAGGAACAAAACTTCCACCGAACTCACCAAAATAGCCTCTACTTTCTACACTAACCTTTTCCATCCTCAGCTCGTCTCCTTTTAAACTATTATTTGACTTAATAATTTGGGTTTTAACTATTATAAAATAATATAACAGAATATTCGAATAATGTCTTCTGTAATATAAATAAAACTCTTTGGGTGCGTCAATCCTTTTCAAATGATTTACTTTCAGCATAGTGATAATATTAATTTAGATTGAAAGGAGAGATTTGCGTGAAAATCGTAGCACTTGTGGGTAGTAATCGTAAGGAATCGTTTAACAAAAAATTAGCGGTGTTTATGCAAAATCGCTATCAAACGAAAACAGAAATTGAAATTCTTCCGATTGAAAAACTTCCAATGTATAATCAAGATGATGAGCTAACACCGCCGGAAATCGTAACGGAGATTAAGAAAAAGGTAGCTGATAGTGATGGTGTTCTGTTTGTTACACCTGAGTATAACCACTCTATTCCAGCCTTTTTAAAAAATGCAATTGATTGGTTTTCTCGTGTTGATAAAGTCATGGTGAACAAACCAGTTATGATTGTAGGCAGTTCTCCTGGAGTATTAGGAACAGTACGTGCGCAAATGCATTTACGACAGATTTTAAATTCTCCTGGAATATCTGCACTAACACTTCCGGGAAATGAAGTATTTATTGGTGCAATACAAGAAAAGTTGGACGAATCTGGAAGACTGGTTCATGAGCCAACCATTCAGTTCATTGATACTGTGATGGATAACTACATAAATTGGATTCAGAAACAAAGCTAATAAATACAAAAACACATGGATACCTTACATAAAGGGTTCCGTTTTCAGGTGCATTCTTTATCAAGGTTTCACACTATCGGTTGGGGGAAGGTTAAGCTCCTTCTTGAGCTTATAAATAGACGGATAAATTCCGCTTAATAAATAAATATTATAGAAAAAGGTTTCAATAGGCGGAGAGATTCCGCCTATTGAAACAAAAAACGTGAAAATTGGAGATTTTGCTATGCATAGGCGGAAAACCTCCCCTTAATTCCATCGAAACTAGCTATATTCTGCATTTAACCGGAAACTCTCCGCTAATTCTTAATCCTCATAAAAAGATTTGTCATGTTTATTTCTCTCCTTGATTAATAATTTTTAAGTTCATTCCATTGCTTTTCAAAATTTACAAATGGATCTGCTTCTTCTTTAATGACACTTCGTTTACTGGAATTCCAGTTTTTATAGACAAGATAAAGAATGTAAGCAGCCACAAGTCCGATAATGGCAGGTGCATTAGAGATTGAAGCCATTAGGAAAATAACCCCAAAAATACCTAGCGCAATTTTCCATCCAGTTGATTCTACTTTTAAGAATTGTTTGTAGATGAAATATAAAATCGCAAGACTAATCAGTAACCCCACCATCGGACCAAGTGTAGAAAGTAAGATGATGGCTGAGATGCCTCCCGCTAAAACTAATCCAAATTTTTTCATTTTGTTTTCCTCCTTTGCCTTCTTGATATAATCTTACCTTTTTACAGTGTTTAACATAATTGAGCCTGAGCTTGATTTTGAAGTAGGGCTAGAGACGTAGAAAGGGTCAGCTCCTAATGAGACTGACCCTTTTTAAACGGAAAATGTTGTTATTCAAGTTTAATTAAAAAATACATTTACATCCATATGTGTTTCATGCTTACTTATTAAACTCTGTGACTCATTGGAAGTGAGAATAAATAAATATTCGCAACCGCTAGTGCAAACATAAGGATATAATATGGCAGCATAGCTTTGAATGATTCCTTTTTGCCCATTCTGTACACAACATACGTTGTACCAACTAAACCTACTAAAATAATGCTATACTGAATCATTTGTACCGTTGGAGTGGATGCAAGGCTTAAGCTTGCAGGATTCGATTTTACCCCAAATAAACCAATAGAGTTATACCAGATAGCCTTTCCTTCAGTAAAGATATGGAATAAATTATGACCTAAATGACCTGCTAAATCTAAAGGAATAATCGCATAACCAAAACGGGTAAAGTTCTTCTTCACTGTACCTTCCATTCCAAAAAATGATGCAATCTTTGCAGTACCTAACAATAGAAGAATAGGAATTGCCATTGCAATGATAAAAGCTACTGTAAAGTTTACAACATAGCTATCCGTTCTAGTAACAGTGCCGATCGCATTTAAAATAGATTGCCATGGTTCAAGCATCGTAATGTTCTGTACAAACACAATCCCCATAATAACCGCAGCTAAGGAAGCATGCTCTAGCTTTGGATTCTTTAAGCCCCACAATTCTTTAGTAGGAATCCTGGTTGTAATCTTAATGGAATCATTCGGACAGTTCTTAACGCAGTTTGCACAAATATTACATTCTGCACTTGACTCCATTGTTCTTGGGAATTGGAACATTGGACATCCTTCTACTTTTTCAGTTCCTTTATAGCATGATTGGACTTTACATGTTTTACATATATTAGGTGTTGCCTGTACTTTTACTGCTCCAGACCGGGCATAGTTACCAGCAAGACCTCCAAGGAAACAGAGTGTCTTACAAAATGTTCTTCTTTCATAAAAAACAGAAGTTGCAACAACCATTGTAACTAATAATAGAAGTAAATAACCTGATCCTCGCGGCGATTCTACAATTCCCCATACGTGGTCACTGTATGTAATCGCAATAAAGAATAAATCAATTAGCCAAATTCCATACTTTCTTAAAAACTTAGGCATTGGGCGATTAGCGCCAATCGTTTTACGGACGATATCACTTAACTTACCGAACGGACAAATCGCACACCAGAAACGGCCGGCCACTAGAAACAGAATGGGTATTATTGGCCACCATAACACCCAAGTCATGGTTGTACCAAAGTTTTTACTAGGGTTCACCGTACCCATTACTAACTCAAAAACAATGATTGAAAACACGGTGATGACAACCCATTGAAAGATTCCTGGATACCATTTACTTTTTACAAACTTCTTAACCAATGGAATAGATAAGAGGTCAAAAGGTTCCTTTTCTGGTTTTACGTTTTTCTCAGGCATTGCCATTATTTATTCCCCTTCCTTCTGAACCATTTATTCCATATACCTATTAAGATAAATGATAGATTCACTGCTCCATATGACCCTAGCACTTTATAGTTTGGCGGAGCTTCTACTACTGGACCATGATGATCATCAGCTTCTGTTTTTCCGTGAGCTTCTTCCTCTTCATTATGGGTACTTGCTTCTTTATCGGGAGAGTCTTCCTGCTCACCGTGTGCATCCGCTGCTTCAGAATGAGCATTTGCAGCATCAGAATGAGCATCTGAAGCTTCTGAATGAACATTTGCCTCTTCAGGGTGAGCTTCAGCCTCTTTATCATGAGCCCCCGCCTCTTCTAAATGCGAATCCACCTCTTCTGAATGTGAATCTGCTTCTTCACTATGCTCCGATTCATTTGTAAAATTTTCTGGTGACTGTTTAACGTCATGTCCTTCTTCTGCAGATACTGATAGATTAAAAGAAAAGATAAATGCTACTACGAAAAAAGATATAAAACCCTTTTTCAATTTTTCCACCTCCAAAAAGTTAATTATGAATAAAACATTTCTTTTGATTACAACTATAATTTAATGGGTAAATTTGCAGTTATTATGCATTTTTAATGGAGATAATATGGCATGACTTCGTTATTTCATAGTTGTTCATACTTTTGTAATAAACAAAAATATTTACAATCAAAACTTCATAAAATCCACATGATATTTGCATTTTTTCTGCAAATTTTTGAATTAAAATGAAAGTAATAAAGAAAGGAGTTGTAAGAAATGAAAAAATGGGCAGTAGGAATTTTATGTTCCGCTTTAATCCTTGGAGCTGGAACAGCTGTATTGGCAGCAGGAACGAACGACTCTGGAGAAGGGAATAGTTTTGAAAAAATGCTACCTTTTATGCAAAAAATGCATCCTGATTCACCCAAAGAGGATCTACAAGAAATGTATAATGCTTGCCATACTAATGGGGGGATGATGGAAGGAAACCATCAAGAAGAAATGAAGAGTGATAGGATGTTGAACCGTTTTTAACATGTGAATTAATTCTTCTCAGATTGTTGTTATGAATGGCTTAATATTTCCTTTCTTGAATTCATTTCTTATATAACTTTGCTTTTTCTTAGGAGTTCGAGTGACAATATTTTGAAAAATACTATATACACAATAAAGCTGCCGATTTCTCGACAGCTTTAATTTTTCAATTACTGTTTAGTTGGTGATAATTCACTTTCTGTTACCCATTTATGATTCGTTACTTTTTCTCCGTCCGTGGTAGTGAAATCAACCATATAAACGGTTGTTGCTTCTGCTGAATCAATTTCAGCTGTTACTCCATCCATCCCTTCCATATGTTCAGCATTTATCTTAACTTCTGAACCAGGTTTAAATGGTTCGTCGCCAGCATCTTTAATTTCCTCGTGAATTACCCATTTATGGTTTTCCACTTTTTCTGCACCATCTGTTGGAGTGTAAGAAATAGTATAGACAGTTGTGTCATAGGCTCCCACAATCGTAGCTTCAGCCCCCTTCATCCCTTCCATGTGATCTGATTCAATCATTGCCTTAGTACCTACTTCATATTTTGGATTTTCAGATACCTTCAATCCTTCAGGAACTTCACTTGAACCTGAATGGTTCATATTAGAGTGTGCACCATGTGTGCTTTCGTTGGATTCAGTACCTTCCTTTTTTTCTCCGGATTCATCATTAGTTTTTGAACATGCTCCTAATATTAAGAAAAGAGCTACCAATAGTAGGAAAACTACTTTTTTAAAACTTTTTTTAAACATCTAATATCTACTCCTTTACCCTTTATTTAAACCTTTTATAGATTAGCATAAAAATATGCAGAAATTATGGAATTTGAAAAACACCGTTGAATTGTCACTTTACTCATTTTGTTTACCCTTTTTGTAATAAGACAATTCAAAAATAATAACGATAAATTTAAAATCTGCAAACATTCTTCATATTTTTCTTTTATTATTATGATAAAAACAGTTTTTTAGGTGGTGGAATTATGGTAACTATTTTACTTGTTGATGATGAAACCCGAATGCTAAACCTTTTAGGTCTTTATTTAGAACCCCATGGCTTTAAATGTATAAAGTTGGAATCGGGTAAAGATGCCTTGAATTTATTAGAAGAGGAAAAAATTGATATAGTGATTCTTGATGTTATGATGCCCGAAATGGATGGCTGGACAACCTGCAAAAAAATAAGGGAATTTTCCAATGTTCCGATTATTATGCTTACTGCTCGAAGCGAGACTATGGATGTCATTAAAGGATTAAAATTTGGAGCAGATGATTATGTCACGAAGCCTTTCAACGAAGATGAATTATTAGCACGTATTGAAGCATTATTAAGAAGAACAAATGATTTAAAAGAAAAACTACTGGTCTTTAAAGGTTTAGAATGGAAAGAAGATTCTGTTGAATTAAAATATCAAAGCCAGTCTATTCAAGTAACACCTAAAGAATTTGCATTAATTGGGTTATTTTTAAAGAATCCTCACAAAGTATTTTCACGAGACCATCTATTATCAACCATTTGGGGATTAAACTCACATATTGATGATCGAACGATCGATTCCCATATTAGAAATCTACGAGAGAAATTGCGAAATGCAGGATTTCCTATAGATAGCCATCTTTTTACAGTTTGGGGTGTTGGATATAAGTGGGTAACTGAGGACCCTGTAACACATTAAAAGTATTAATCTTAAATAAAAAAATCGTTTCCTATTGGAAGCGATTTTTGATATTTAATAGATATTTAATGGCACTGACCATTTTCTCTACTGCTAGAACGATCGTATTTTTTTCCTTTAAAGTTGAATTTGTTTCCTTCTCCATTTGTCGAAGTCTAAACTTCATTAGCTGCAAATTATTCATATTACTCCTCCTAACATCTCCTAGAGTGTGAAGAATAGGTATTTAATTAATTTTGAGTTTATATAAGAATTGTGCAGAAAATAACAAGATTTTGTAGCAATTTTTCAAACAATAATTTGACAATCTGCATACTTTCTTCACATTATTTTAATAAAATAATTTTATTAATACTATGAGGTGTTTGCATTGAAAATTTCCTTAAAGTTAGGATTATGGTTCTCTGTATGTATATTGTTAATAGAGATTGTTTCTATGACATACTTACATAGAAATTTAGTCCATTCACGGGTTCACCAGGAATTTGATCATCTTCAAGCAACAGGAAATAGTCAACGGGATATATTAGAAATTAATTCTGACTCCCACACTCTAAGTCATATAAAATTGTTAGGATTACACTCAGATACCCAGGTTGTGGTAAAAAATACTAAGGGAGAGATAGTCCTTACCTCTATTAAGATTAATAACAGCATTAATGACATATTAAATATTCCTATTTCCAATTCTAAACTTCCAAGAAGCGGAAAAATCATACAGTCTGACTGGAAGAATGAACAGTATATATCCACCGTAACAGCATTTACTAAGAACGGTAAAGAATTCGGTTATGTATATATGTTTAAGAACACCGCAGATGTCCAAAAGCTCATTTCCCAATTAAATAAACATATGATTGTTGCGTCACTATTGATCTTATTCTCTGTTCTTATTTTCATTTTCTTTTTATCTAAAGCTTTGACAAAGCCTTTAATTACCATGAAAGAGGCAACCAAAAAACTAAGCAAAGGTGATTTTACTGTTACTCTGCCAAAACCCTCTAATGATGAACTAGGGGAGCTTTCAGAAGCAATTCAAACACTTGCCAATGACTTGAATTACTTAAAACAGGAAAGGAATGAATTTTTAGCAAGTATTTCTCACGAACTTCGTACTCCATTGACTTATATTAATGGATATGCAGATATAGCTAGACGACCGAAACTTGACGAAAAGGATAGAGTCCAATATCTTGAAATAATTAAGGAAGAATCCCAACGTGTAAGCAGCTTACTAAAAGAATTATTTGATATGGCAAAATTGGACCAGAATACGTTTTCTATAAATAAAGAAAAAGTTAATTTCTGCAACTATATTCATTCAATCTATGAGCGAGTATTGCCTGCCTTTAAAAATAAAGGAATACAATTGATATTAGATTGTTCTGACAACATATTTGTTTATTTAGACCCAATTCGATTTGAACAAGTTCTAATAAACCTGTTAGATAATTGTCTTAAATACTCAAAAGAATCAAGTACCACGACTGTAAAGGCAATTGAAGACAATGGAATTATACAGATAACTATTAAGGACCAAGGGGTTGGTATACCAATTGAGGACCTTCCACACATATTTGACCGCCTTTACAGAGTAGATAAATCTAGATCAAGGGCCACTGGCGGATTCGGTCTTGGCCTCGCAATAGTAAAGCAACTAGTCGAAGCCCATGGAGGAGAGATTACCGTTGAAAGTCAGGTTGGCGAAGGAACTTGCTTCACAATTATTTTAAAGAGATTATAGTGGCAAATAAAAAAAATCCTAACACCAATTAGATGTTAGGATTTTTTTTATGATCTGAGAGGGATTCGAACCCCCGACCCCATCCCTGTCAAGGATGTATTCTCCCGCTGAACTATCAGATCTCTTATTAAGCTACAAATATAATTATAGTAAAAACTAAAAAAAAGTCAATAGTTTTTAAAAAGAACACATTTTCCAGAATACCTCGAATAAAGAACGAATGTTCGGATATAATTATAGTATATGTTATCAGAAAGGCGGGATCATTATGGATGGGCTTTTGTTACGTTCTATAGAGGAAAATATTCCATTAGAGATGATTTACTTGTCTAGCGACCAGCAGATTTCACAGCGTAAATTACTTGTGAAGGAAGTCAATGATGAGTACATTCGTGCTTATTGTCTGCTCCGTAAACAGGTTCGCACCTTCCGACGGGAAAATATATTATCCTTAATGCCAAATACTCGCTCCAATAATACCTTCCTACACTAATCCAAACACTGCAATATCCTCCTCTCGCCTTGAGCATTCCCACCATAGTTATGGTAAAATTCAGTTGTATCTATCGAACATTGGGGGATTGTCGTATGGAGATACCAAAAGGCACGATAAAAGAACATACCATTAAGAGCAATGAGCTGGGGGAAGATATTCTTCTTCTCATCTATTTACCTGCAAATTTCTCACCATTATTTAAGTACTCTCTGTTAATTGCCCAAGACGGTCGCGATTATTTTCAACTTGGCAAAATTGGCCGATTAGCAGATGAGTATCTTTTTAACCGAGAAATTGAAAATTTAATCATTGTTGGGATACCCTATAAAAATGTAGGTGATCGCCGCAGGAAATACCACCCCGATGGTGATCAACATCAACAGTACATTCGTTTCTTGGCACATGAATTAGTTCCTTACCTTGACAAAGAGTTTCCAACCTATCAAATGGGCTCTACAAGAGCACTAATTGGCGACTCACTAGCTGCAACCGTATCGTTAATGATCGCTCTCCAATACCCGCACAGTTTTGGAAAGGTTCTTTTACAATCACCTTACATAAATGAAAAGGTATTGGACATGGTTAACAGCTTCACAGAAACAGAACTTTTAGAAATATATCACATCGTTGGAAACCTAGAAACAGAGGTTCAAACCACTAATGGTAAAACAAGTGACTTCCTTAGTCCAAATCGCAGACTCTCAACTATCTTTACAGACAAGTCATTTACATACTTCTACGATGAATTTGATGGCGACCATACATGGACATATTGGCAGCCAGATTTAAAGAGAGCACTCAAGAGGATGTTTTAAAGGTAATTTCATATTTTTTGAATATTTGCTATAATATCAAGAAGGTCTATGACTGCACACATTAATCACAGAAAAAATTCTTCTAATCTGGAGGTTAGACATATGAAATTTGGGGTTGTTATTTTTCCATCAAAAAATCTACAAGATTTAGCCAATTCCTATCGTAAGCGTTATGACCCGCATTATTCACTAATTACTCCGCATTTAACGTTGAAGAATGCTTTTGAAGCAACAGAACAAGAAGTAGTCCATTTTGCAGATAAATTACGGCAAATTGCAAGTAATAACAGTGCCTTTACCTTAAAAACCACAAAAATCAGCTCTTTCCAGCCAGTAAATAATGTGATTTATTTTAAAGTAGAACAAACTAAAGAGTTAAACCAATTGCATCATGAAATAAATCAAGAGTTTAGTGAGCAAAATTTAGAATATGCTTTCGTTCCACATATTACAATTGGTCAAAAGCTATCGAATGATGAGCATTCAGATGTTTACGGTTCATTAAGGATGAAAAGATTTGACCATGAAGAGACTATTGACCGCTTCCATTTACTATATCAATTAGAAAATGGTTCTTGGACGGTTTATGAAACATTTCGCCTAGGAAAGGAATAATCAACTGTGAATGTAAAAGTTTGTGAAAATGAAAAAGAACTACAAGATGCTTTCTCTGTCAGAAGAACTGTTTTTATCGACGAACAAAATGTCCCTGAAGTTGAAGAAATTGATCTGTTTGAGGAGGATTCTGTACATTTCGTATCTTACCAGGAAGGCACACCGGTCGCTGCTGGCCGCTTTCGTGTTGTGGATGGTTTCGGTAAGGTAGAACGCATCTGTGTATTAAAAGAAGCTAGAAACACCGGTGCTGGAAAAGCAATAATGAGAGAGATTGAAGCTTATGCTTTAAAAAAAGCTTTACATAAGTTAAAGTTAAATGCACAGACACATGCTATTCCATTCTACGCTAACCTTGGATATGAGGTAGTTTCAGAGGAATTTTTAGACGCAGGAATCCCCCATAAGACAATGATCAAAAAAATTTAATTCCAAGCACTTGCCCTTTTAGCGGCGGTGCTTTTTTCATTTCTTGAATACAAGGGCACTTTTCGATATCCACTGGTTTTGTTATCATAGAGTTTGTCGTATTTTAAATAGGCTATTTTGTAAAGATTGTTGTTAAAATCCTAAAGCCGATTTTAACGTAAAATAAACTATTTTTGCGCTTGAGATTAAGTTTGCAAGCTCTTTAAGAGCTTAAAAAAAAGAGGCTAAAAAATGAAAATTGCTATGCACCAAAACCAAAGGATTGTTCTTGACCAATTAGCAAGAGAGCAATATCAAATACTATATATGCATGGAAAAAATGGAGAGTTATCATGTCCTGTTTGCCATGAAAAAGTCCGGTTATTTCTCGGCATTCAGGAGGAACCCTATTTTTATCACATAAAATCTCCGGAATATAAATGCCCAGAACCAGTAATTACAGAAGAATTGGAACCGGTGATTGTGGAACGGAATGGTTTCGTAATCCCCCAAGGAAGAACGATTATTGAAACTACAAGAAATACAAGCTTATTCCGTCCAGCCAAAACGATAGATTGCTCCGTTCCATTTAAAAAAACTGAAGGTGTAAGCCATCTTGCAAATGACTCCTATTTAAGAAAGCTGGCAGCAAACGGAGTTATTCTTGATAAAAGTCAAGCGGCAGCTGTCGTGGAAACAGAAGGATCATTATTAGTCCTTGCTGGCGCGGGGAGTGGCAAAACAAGAGTACTTACAGCACGGACTGCTTACATGTTGGATGTAAAAAAAATTGATCCGCGCACCATTATGCTCGTCACCTTTACATCAAAAGCCGCTGGAGAAATGAAAAATCGATTACTTTCCTATCCTCAGATTAAGAAGGAACAAATAAACAACCTGGTGACAGGCACCTTTCACAGTATTTTTTACCGTATTCTTATGTACCATGAAGGAAGCAATTGGTCGTCAGATCGTCTGTTGAAGAAAGAATGGCAGCGCGATAAGATTTTGAAAGAGGCAGGCAGGGAAATCGATTTATCTGAAAAGGAATTTGCTTATGATTTAGCACTACAGCAGATTGGTTTCTGGAAGAACTCACTTCTTTTCCCTCATGAGGTGAAGCCGCTTACTGATTGGGAAGAAAAAGCTGCCTACCTTTATAAAAAGTATGAGGAATATAAAACCCAAAAAGGTCTATTTGATTTTGACGATATGCTGATAGGCTGCTATCAGTTGCTGAGCAGTTCCCCGTCTTTACTTGAACTTTACCAAAATCGCTTTCAGTATTTTCTGATTGATGAATTTCAAGATATCAACAAGGTTCAATATGAATTGATAAAGTTGCTGTCAGACAAGCATAAAAACGTTTGTGCTGTTGGCGATGACGATCAGGCCATCTATTCCTTCCGAGGCAGTGATCCTAGTTATCTTTTAGAGTTTGAAAAAGACTTTCCTTATGCAAAATTGGTTACACTAGAGCAAAACTACCGCTCATCCCATGAAATTGTCTCTGCGGCAAATGAGATGATTGCAAAGAATAAAGTTAGAAGAGTAAAGAAAATGAAGGCACAATTTGAATCAAGTACCTCTCCCTTCCTCTTTTTCCCTTTTGATGAGGAAGAAGAAGCAACGATGATTGTAACCGATATCCAAGAGAAAATTGTACGGGGAGCAAATCCATCTGAGTTTGCCATTTTATATCGGACAAATGCCGGTTCTCGTGCTGTGTTTGAAAGGTTGGCCAGTTCAAACCTGCCTTTTAAAATTGATTTAGATTCAGAGGCTTTTTATGAACGACACATTGTTAGAAGCGTACTTTCTTTTCTAAAAATAAGCTTGGATGAAGATGACCATCAGGCATTATCAAATATTTTACCTAGTCTTTTTTTGAGTCAAACCGTGCTTAAGGATTTAAAGGCAGAAAGCATACTGAAGGATTGTACCTATCTAGAAGCCCTTTCCCATTTAAAAACAAAACACTCTTTTCAAGAAAAGAAATTAAAAAAAGCCGTTCAACTCATTCGCTCGTTGAAATTCGTGTCTCCGTTAAAGTCAATTGAAACGGTTGAAAAAGACCTGGGTTACCTTGATTTTTTAAAAAAACGCGGCACTGAATCGAATCAGCAAGATAAAGGTTCTGATGATTTAAAAGATCTAAAGGTTGCAGCCAAAAGCTTTACGAGTATTCAATCTTTCTTGTCTCATGCCGAACATATGACGGCTATGAACAAGGAAATCAAAAATTTAAGCAAACATTTTGCCGATGCAATTAGTCTAAGTACCATCCACCGTGCAAAGGGATTAGAATATAAAAATGTATATATCATAGGAGCAGTAGATGGCAGCCTTCCGCATGATTACGCTTTGGACGGCTTAAGAAATGGTGACTTTGCAGCAATTGAAGAAGAAAGAAGACTTTTTTATGTAGCTATGACTCGTGCAAAACAAGAGCTTCTAATGTCTGTACCCCAAAATCGCAGAGGCAAAAAAGCTAACCCTTCGCGTTTCTTATCACCTTTAATGAAAAGAAAGAAAAAGTAACAAAAAGACCTGTTTCCATAAGGAAAGAGGTCTTTTTGACTTATTTCTTATTAATCATTTTTGAAATCGTATTAAAATCAAGCTGTTTTCCATCGTTAACAATGGACTGGACAATTTTATCTTCTGTTGCCTTATCTACCGGTTTGTTGGCAATTTGTGAAACACGGCGGATCACATTACGAACGGTATTTTCATCTTTAAAGTTTGCATTTTGTAAGGAATTTGCTAAATCAAAAATATCTTTCATATTAACGCCAGTTTTCTTTTCAACATTCTTAAAAAAACCATTATCCATGGCAAAGATCACGCTCCTTCATAGGCTACTGATAGTGTATGAAGGAAGGGTAAAAACGTGAAAAAAATAAAAAAAAGAAAAGGCTGGCCAACTGTTATGGCCAACCTCTTCTTTGCCTGCACGTTTATGCAGTTTTTTAATAAAAGCTTGCACCAACGATGATTAAAAGAATGAATAATACGACGATTAAAACAAAAGTTGAACCGCCGCCATATCCACCACCGTAGCCATAGCCGCCATATCCACAGAACATAGAGTGTCACCTCACTTTGTATTCTCATTTATAACATATGAGATATACCTTAAAAGTGTACTGGGCGCCACTCTACAGACAACCTTAGAAATTTTTTAACCCTTTGGTTTAAAGATTAATGCGCCGATAAATCCAAAAATAATCGCCGCTGAAATTCCTGAACTGGTAACTTGGAACATACCAGTCAAAACCCCGATAATTCCATGCTTCTCAGCATCCTGCATGGCACCGTGCACCAAAGAGTTACCAAAACTCGTGATTGGAATGGTTGCTCCTGCACCTGCAAAGTCAACAAGCGGTTCATACAGACCAAAACCATCTAAGACGGCTCCTGCCACCACTAGTAAGCTTAAGGTATGACCGGGTGTTAGCTTAGCAACATCAAATAAAAGCTGTCCGATTACACAAATAATTCCACCAACCACAAATGCCCAAAAAAACATTGCTAACATAAGAATTACCCTCCCACTTCATTCATTTCAATGCTTACTGCATGTGCTATACAAGGAATCGATTCTTTTTGCTGAAAACTAAGCGGCGATAACAATGCACCCGTTGCAACCACTAATATTCGCTTATATACTCCCTTTTTCATCTGATTTATCAAATGACCATATAAAACTGTTGCCGAACATCCCGCACCGCTCGCACCAGCCTGCACGGGCTGATCATCCTTATATAGTAATAGTCCACAATCTTGAAATTGTTTTCGTTCTAATTTGAGCCCGCTTTTATTAATTAATTCAAAGGCGGTGTCATGCCCGATTCTCCCTAGGTCACCGGTAATGATTAAATCGTAGTGGGATGGATCTAATTCTAAATCCCGAAAATGGGCCATTATGGTATCGGCAGCTGCAGGTGCCATAGCCCCGCCCATATTAAAAGGATCAGACAATCCCATGTCAATAACTTTGCCAATTGTTGCTGATGTGGTAACGGGATGCTGTTGTCCAGGGATATTCTCAGTTACCAGCCCTACCCCTGCACCTGTAACTGTCCATTGTGCTGTAGGCGGCTTCTGTCCTCCATATTCAGTTGGATAGCGGAATTGTTTTTCAGTTGCTGCATTATGGCTTGAGGCTCCTGTTAACACGTTACGTGCCCCTTGATAATTGACCACAAAAGACGCTAACGCCAACCCTTCCATCGATGTGGAGCAAGCACCAAATAGTCCGAAATAAGGGATTTGTACAGTCCTCGCTGCAAAGCTAGATGGAGTGATTTGGTTGATCAAATCTCCTGCAAATAAAAATTCAATTTGCTCTTTTTCCATCTTTGCTTTCTTTAATGTTGTGGTTATAGCCTCTTCCAATAAAACTCTTTGTGCTTTCTCGTAAGAGTCCATCCCCATCCATAAATCTTCGTGTAAAATATCAAAGTCGTCTGCTAAGTTGCCATTTGCCTCAAAGGGGCCGCCGGAGACACCCGTTGACAAGATCATTGGTCTGTTTTGAAAGACCCAAGATTGTTGCCCTTTTAACAATTACAAAACCCCCCACATTCCAAGTAGCGTTTTTATTAGCGCAACCACAAAAGCTGAGAAAACGCCGAATAGAATAACCGAGCCAGCAAGTTTAAACATATTTCCTCCAACTCCTAATACGAAGCCTTCTGTTCTGTGCTCGATAGCGGCGGATATAACAGCATTTCCAAAACCAGTTACAGGAACGGCACTACCTGCACCGGCAAATTGTCCTAGACGATCATAAACTCCAAATCCCGTTAGCAGCATTGATAAAAATACCATTGTCGCAACCGTGGGATTCCCGACACTTTGTTCAGTGAAGTCAAAGTAGTAAATATAAAAATAACTTATAGCTTGACCAACAACACAAATTAAACCGCCCACAAAAAATGCTTTGATACAATTTTTTAAGACTGGTCGTTTCAATTCATGCTTTTGTTGAAGCTGCTGATACTTTTGCTGCTGAGGCGTCATTTTTTTCTGCTTGCTTGCCATTTGCTGTCCATCCCCTTTCTTACTTCATATCTGATGTCATTTTTACGATTTCGTTTAACCGTTTCTCAGCCTGCTTATCCGAAAGGTTTCCATTATCCTTTCTTTCAACAAGCCGTACGGCTTCTAAAAATATCTTATAGTCACTTGAAACTGTGAATTGTTCGTTTGGGTATTTCTCTTCCAGCTTTTTGTTTAAGTCCTTTTCAATTTGCTTCATTCTAAAACGCTGCATATGCTTCACTTTATATACAATAAGTGTTGCCTCTTTCCCCTTCACTACAGCCACATCATAAATCTCATCAATACTCTCCACTTCCCGCTCAATTCTTTCAACGTTATCCTGGTCGTTGTTATTTTCGGTAACAGTCGGGTTAGGATTGGTCGTTTTCATGAGAGCCAATTGGCTTTCCTTTTCAGTTTGCCCCTGACTGCAGGAGACCAATAATGATACGCATACAATAAAAATCACTCGAATTATGTAGACCATTTCTTTCCCTTCCCTTATCCAAATTTAGAAATATCACTACATAGTAGTTTTTTCGAGATAACCGGAAATTATGACAAGGTTAGAACAACTTTTATATTTGTTAATAATGGGCAAAAAAAAACTGCCGTTAAAAAACTGGCAGTTTACCGATTATCTTTGAGACTTTTTGCCGCAGCCACAGCCTTTTTTCTTAGTAGTTTTTTTTGTTTGAGATTTTCTTGTTGTTTGCGTTTTCTTATTTTCTATATTCACTTTCCACCACTCCCATACTTAGTCCTACTGTTAAGATATGAAAGAACTCAAGAACTTGTCTCGGGCGGACAACTATTTTAGCTTATTAAATCCAAAGCTGAACAATGGATTCTAGGATTGCTGCTAAACCCGCCACAGCAAAAATGAGGATAATCGGGACGAAAACAACAGGTATTAGCAGGTATCCAACGACTAGTGCCGTTGAAACCCAAACTCCTGTACACCAATAACAGCTAAGCAGCTCCCCAATAAATTTTTTTATCGGCGTTGCCTTTGGAAGGTAATATACCTCTATTGTCCCGACTTCATTTTCTTCTTCAATTTCATCAAAGAACGGATCACGGAGAAACTCTGTGATTTTATCAAATACAATGAGCCTGGTTAATCTAAATGAGGCCAATGCCAAAATAGTAAAACTTAAAAAATCAATGTTCATTTCTACCGTCCTTTTCCGTATAATTAGCCTAATTTTCATCAAAAAGGCGTTTGTCCGTTACCCAATTAGTCCTGCTTAAATATGTTAGTAGTGTAAGATAAATATCACGGATTAAGGAGGAGTAATTAATGGGTTGTGGCAGAAATAGTGACTCTCGCAGTAATAATGGTTGCGTCTGCGATGTAGTACGTGCAATAAAAGATATCCAAGATAATGCTGTATTAGATGATGAGTGCGTAGATTGCCCAAGTTGTTTCTTGGAACCGCTTGGTTCATTAGTGTCACCAGCAAGGAGAGAGCGTGCTGATACTCGTGTTTTTGTATTAAAAAACGCTGATGGCTCACCATTCCACGCGTTCTTTAGCGGCGAAACCAATGCTTGCGTATCAATCTTCTTCCGAGTGGAAGATGTATTTGATAATTGTTGTGCAACACTTCGTGTTCTCATTCCAGGACGCAGTGACAACGGAGGATTTGTGCCGGTTAATCTCGTTGCTGGCGGGGACAGATGCTGTATTAACCTTGAAAGAGTCTGTCAGGTTAATCGATTCAGAGCAAGCAATGACTGTATCACAGTTGACTTAAATTGTTTCTGTGCAATACAGTGTATTGCTGATGTCGATCTTGGTCTTTGTGACTAATTTTTGATAAATAAAATGAGCCAGTCGATTAACCCGGCTGGCTTTTTTTGTTTATCGCTTTATTCCAATCATCAAGACATCTTTTAAATTTTTTAAAGGTATAGTTTCAGTTGTTTGATTTGGAAATCGAATGGTTACATCTTGTTCGTTGTATTCCACTAAATAGCCTTGGTAGTTCTTTTCCTCGGTATAAAAGACGCATGGAACAGGTGGTAATGCTTTAGGGAAATTATCCAGATATTCTAATCGCTCCTTAAGATCCATTTCCTTAAAGCCTTTTACACGGTTAAATGCACGTTGTTTTTCTTGATTACTTTGAGTTTTTTTCTCCTGCTTTACTTCTTTAACTTTAGACTCTTTAGGTAAATCAGTCTTAGCCAGTGAAACCTCAAAGACTTTCTTGTTGCTTTCCTCCTCTAGCTTTGGTTCTTCTAACGGCAGTTGGACCTCTTGCCGGTTTGTAAAAATTTCTTGCATGTTTTTTACAGGTGTATCTAAAAAAGTCTGTGAGACGTAAAGTAACGGTCCACGTTTTGTCTTTTTCTCCATCCAATTCACCTCCATTTACCTAGCCCTACACTCTATATGTATGCAAATTGCCTATACCCGTTCATAAAAAAATGCCCGCTATTTATTAACGGGCATTACAATTATAAAATATGGAATCCTGAATCAACGTGGATATTTTCTCCTGTGATTCCTCTTGAAAGGTCACTGAAAAGGAATAAAGCCGTATCACCAACTTCTTCTGTTGTTGTTGCTCTCCGTAATGGCGCTCTCTCTTCGACTACTTTTGTAATTTCGTTAAAGTCGCCTACCCCTTTTGCAGATAACGTACGAATTGGACCAGCTGAGATTGAATTAACACGAATGCCATCTTTCCCTAAATCTGCTGCAAGATAGCGAACGCTGGCATCTAGGGAAGCTTTAGCCACACCCATGACATTATAATTTGGTAATGCACGCTCTCCTCCAAGGTATGTTAAGGTCACGATACTGCCGCCCTCAACCATCAACCCTCTTGCCTCTTTTGCCACAGCAGTTAAAGAATAAGAACTGATATTGTGTGCTAATAAGAAACCTTCTCTTGTAGTATTCAGGTATTCGCCTTTTAGCTCTTCTTTGTTAGCAAAAGCAATACAGTGCGCAACTCCATGTATGTTTCCTACTGTTTCTTTAATTGCCGTAAAGCATTTAGCCACTTCTTCATCATTTGTTACATCACACGGAAGTACTAAGGTCCCTTCGGCTTCTAATGATTCCGCTAATTCTCGGACATTCCCTTCTAGTCTTTCACCTGCATAAGTAAAAACTAAACGTGCGCCTGCATTATGCAGCGAACGAGCAATCCCCCATGCAATACTACGTTTATTTGCAACACCCATTACAACATATGTTTTTCCTGCTAAAGAAAGATTCATATAGAAATAGTCCCCCTACTTAAACTTTTATATTAGTTATTAGTACTTGGTACTAATATTACACTATTTACTAAAAAATGAAAAGTAAAGCATTTATAGCATTTAGAATTCGAGCTCCCTTTTCAATTCATCCACATATTCCTTCGATCCAGTAACAATCAAACGGTCATTTAAGAGCAGCTCAGTGTCACCATGAGGAACTATGGAGTCCTTCCCTCGGAAAATTCGTACAAAAATAACATCTCCTGTAAACGGGAACTTCCTTAATGTCATACCATCAAACTGTTCATTTTGCATTCTTATTTCATGTAGTGAGGTTTCTTGATTTGTTAAGATGTTTATAACACTAGGTGTTTCAATTAAGGCCCGGAGTAATGTTTTGGTTGACATAAAGGATGAGAAAACCTCAATCTCCATTTCCCTCAGGCTTTGCTCTAGTTCGGGACCTTCAATACGCGCAATTACCCTAGATACACCCATTTCCTTCGCTTTTATCGCTAAATCTGCGTTTGTCTGTTCATGTCCGGTAGAAAGAACAATGATTTCATTTTGAAAAATTTTATTTTTTTCTATTGTTTCCAACGAATAATCAAATATCTCGACTATATCAAATAAAGAATTTGAAACCATTTTATCGGATTTTTCATTTTTAGTATGATATAAGATCGGTTCGTATAGACCCGATTTCAATTCCCGTGAAACAGGAAGTGTTACTTGGTTTGCCCCTAAAAAGGCAATTCTTACTTTTGAGTATGCACCCACTTCAATTGGGAATAATTTTTTAAAAGCAATCGGTGTAAATATAGAGGTTATAACGGCAACCAGAATCAGTGTTCCACTCATCTCCGGAGTAATTACCTTCATACGTTCCCCAATGGTAGCTGCAGCAATCACTAAGGATAGGGTAGATGTAAGTAAAAAACCTGACGCTAATACAGTCTTGGTATCGTACCAAATTTTCAATAAATAAACCGGGACAACCTTTGAAAGTAACAGTCCTAATAATAATAATGGAATTAATAATATTAGCTTTTTATCTGCAAAAAGTGACCAAACATCTAGTTCCACACCAACCATTACAAAGAAGATTGGGATTAGGAAACCATAACCGAAGGAATCTAGCTTATGGATCAGTTCTTGGTTTGGTGAAAGAAGAGAAACTAATACCCCCGCAAGGAAGGCTCCTAGAATATTTTCCGCTCCTACCGTTTCGGAAAGCCCAACTAAAACAATAATCAACATAAAAACAGCTCGAGTCCCAATCTGTACGGTCCCTTTTGACAGTGATTCTAGTAAAGGTCGATTTTTAAACACTCTTCCCACAAAATACAAGACAACTCCGGCTGCAAACAAAATCAGTAACAGCCATGTATTCCCCTGTCCTGGATCATAGATGGACACAAAGATAGCCAAGAGAATCATGGTCACTAAATCGGCTACAACTGCGACCAATAAAATAATTTGACCGATATTTGTCTTCATTAGGTGTGCTTCTTTTAAGGTTGGAACGACGACCCCTAAAGAAATCGTTGATATGATGAGTGTCATTAAAAAGGCATTTTCAATAAAACCGGCAATGACAAACAGATAGGATAAACCTAGTGAAAAGATAAAGATACCTGCAAAAATGATTCCTGAAATCATGAAGGTATTCGGTTCTTTTTTACCACTAGGCAGTATGACGGGTTTCTTACTTCCTGTAAATGCAGTAAAATCAATCTCTAATCCACTAAGGAACATCAAAAAAATAAATCCCAGTGTAGAAAGTGTTGATAACCACATATCTTCGTGTACTACATTAAAACCGCTTTTGCCAATCACTAGTCCCATGATTATTTCTGCAACGACAACAGGTATATAATTTAACCTTAACCTGTGGAGTAAAATTGGCGTTACAAATGCCACTGTCACGACAACTAATAAAGAGATTACAGAAGCATGCTGTTCCATAAGTCGTCCTCCTTCGTTTCTTTTTATAAAAATCATTAAATCAACAAAAAATATATAAAAAGGGGGAATCATTTCAATGAAAATTGATATAATCGGTGATATACATGGGTGTTTACCAGAATTTGAAGCTTTAACAAGCAAATGCGGTTACCAATGGAAGGAAGGAATCCCAGTACACCCAGAAAACAGAACTTTAGCCTTCGTCGGAGATTTAACAGACCGTGGACCATCTTCCTTAAAGGTTGCTGAAATAGTCTGGAGGCTTGTAATCGAACGAAAACAGGCATTCTATACACCAGGGAACCATTGCAATAAGCTTTACCGCTACTTCCTTGGGAATAAGGTCCAGGAAACACATGGACTAGAAACTACTGTAGCAGAATTTAAAAAATTAACCAAAAAAGAACAGCAATCGATTCGAAATAAATTTATCGACCTATATGAAAAATCCCCGCTTCATTTAGTATTAGATCAAAATAAGTTAGTTATCGCTCACGCTGGAATAAAAGAAGAATTTATCGGCAAAACAAATGCTATGGTTAAGACGTTTGTCCTCTATGGAGATATAACTGGTGAAAAACATCCTGATGGCTCCCCAGTTAGAAGAGATTGGGCGAAACATTACACTGGTAAAGCGATCATCGTATACGGACATACCCCGGTCAAAGAACCAAGAGTAATCAATAATACATATAATATTGATACTGGAGCTGTTTTTGGCGGTAAGTTAACTGCGCTTCGATATCCTGAGATGGAAATCGTTTCTGTAGATTCTACTATGCCATATATTAAAGAGAAGTTTAAAGACTTTGAATCAAAATAGGGAAAATAATCCTAAGGATATCGACAAATTTCCTAGGAAATCTTCAAAAAATGCAAAAGGCTGACCTTTTAAAGGGCAGCCTTAATTATTTCATTCATATCTAAAGGAAGTGGTGCAGAAAAGTTCATTTCCATGCCACTTAAAGGGTGTAAAAAATGAATTTTTTTACAATGCAGGGCTTGTCGCGAAATCAAGAAATGATGTCCCCCATATAAATCATCTCCCAGTAACGGATGGCCAATAAAAGACATATGAACCCGAATTTGATGAGTTCTGCCAGTCTCAAGCTGCAGCTCAACATGGCTGAACTCAGTATACCTTTTTAGCACATTGTAATGGGTACATGCATATTGTCCATCATTTCGGACTTCTCTCTCTATTATACTGTCAGTTTTCCTGCCAATGTGTTCTTCAATCGAGCCCATGTCATGCTTTAAAATACCCTCAGCAAATGCTTCATACGTTCTTTTAACATAACCGTTTTGTTGCTGCTTACTTAATAAGTGATGTACATGACGATGTTTTGCAATTAAAACTATGCCTGAGGTATCGCGGTCTAAACGAGTAACAATATGGGAGGTGGCCCTGATACCAATTTCTTCGTAGTATCCCACCAAGGCATTTGCCAGGCTTCCTCTAGGATGCTCCCTGGATGGAATGGTACTCATCCCAGCTGGTTTATTTACAACCAAGATAAATGGATCTTCAAAAAGGATTTCTAATTTAATTTTTTCTCCGCTAACACCTTCACTTGGATTTTCAGGAGGAAAAATAACGGTAACAATATCATCTGCTTTTAAGACATAGCGGACATTCACTTCTATGTTATTAACAAGAATTTTACCGCCTTTGAATTTTATATCCGTTAGAGCAATCCGAGAGATTTCCTTTTCTTTTAGGAATTCCTTAATCATTTGACCGGCATGATGTTGATTAATAGTCCAATGCAATTCAAAATTTGGTTTCATGTGGCGTCCTCCAGCATGATGATTAGTCCGAGTCTGATATAAAGGAGTCATGAACCCTCTTCCAAAAAGGAAATGGCCGGAAACGAGCAAAGCGAATTTTTTCATCAGGTACCCTAAATTGAATCGATTTTACATCTTTATGAAGTAATGTAAGATGATCAACAGTTACCTGAAAATCCAGACGATTAACTGGTTTTAACATACAAGTATGATGGGACGGCAGTATAAGCGGCGAGCCGACTGTTCGAAAGACACGGTTATTAATCGAAGCCATCTCTGCAACCTGCAATGCCGATATCGATGGATGGATAATCGCCCCGCCAAGCGCTTTATTATATGCCGTACTGCCGGAGGGCGTTGAAACACATAGTCCATCACCCCGAAAGCGTTCAAAGTGCTGTCCGCGAATTTCAACATCCATAACCAACGTTCCCTCGACACTTTTGACGGTTGATTCATTAAGCGCCAGATATCGAGATTCTTTTCCAGCATGCTGATAACGAATGATGACCTCAATTAAAGGATATTCAACAACCTGATAGGGAGTTTTGGCAATGGCAATCACAAGTTTTTCGATTTCATCAGGTGTCCAGTCTGCATAAAAGCCCAGATGACCTGTATGTATTCCGACAAAAGCAGTTTTATCCAAGCGGCTGCTGTATCGGTGAAAAGCATATAAAAGTGTCCCGTCTCCGCCAATCGAAACGACAATATCCGGTTGATCCTCATCGTATATAAGATCAAAATCGAGTAAATAAGTACGCATTTTATGCATTAAGATATTCGATTTCTGATCTCCTTTGGATGTAATCGCAAATTTCATAAATGTTTTCTCCTTGTACTGAAATGCTTACAATGCCTTTATCAGCTTTTCTCCTCTTGCTTGAACTCCTTGTTTCTTGTGAAAAATGCTTGTGCCTCTTGAATCTCACCACGAATTAAGGACATTTCCTCATCAAGACGAAACGCTGCCTCTGCAGCACTTTGCAGCCTCATTTTTATATCAGATGGGAAAATTCCTTTGTATTTATAATTTAAAGTGTGTTCTATTGTCGCCCAGAAGTTCATTGCCAATGTCCTGATTTGAATTTCAGCAAGTATTTTCTTTTCCCCATGGATCGTTTGTACAGGATAACGGATCACCACATGGTAAGAACGATATCCGCTCGTTTTTTTATGTGAAATATAATCCCTTTCCTCAACAATTTCAAGGTCATTTCTGCTCCTCAATAAGTGGACAACATGATGTATATCATCAACGAATTGACACATGATACGCATTCCAGCAATGTCCTGCAGTTCCTCTTCCAATTTATCTAGTGGAATACCTTTTTGATTTGCCTTATCAAGGATACTTGCAATCGGCTTGACTCGACCGGTGACAAATTCAATCGGTGAATGGCTGGAGTCTAACTCAAATTGTCCT
The DNA here is from genome assembly GCF_047237705.1 of Neobacillus canaveralius. Classification (NCBI taxonomy): domain Bacteria; kingdom Bacillati; phylum Bacillota; class Bacilli; order Caryophanales; family Bacillaceae; genus Neobacillus; species Neobacillus canaveralius. Next base: position 4,783,781 of record NZ_JBDFLL010000001.1, read on the forward strand.
CTCATGCCCTTTAATTTTATTTTCAGCTCAGATACTGCTTGTTTATATGGAGCTAAGAATTGGTCCCAATGCTTCATGATTCCACCTCAATAACAAACTATAATATTTTTAAAATATCCCTTCTACTTTTGTGACCATCTCTTCACCATAATTACTATTTCCTCTTATGTTGTTGATAACTTCAACTAATTCCTCATAAAAGCTAGTTAACTCCACTTCTTCCTCATCATAGTGAATCCATACTGGAATTTGTTTTGTTACTGTCTCTTTTAATAATGGCCAAATGGGTTCAGGTATGACGATATATGTATAACCCTCTTGATTCTCCATTAAATAAACAAAAGAAAATTGCTTAGAATCAACAAGAATTTGGTCTGTTTGGGTTAACCCGGTAATCGGCTCGCTTGCTTGTAATCGTAACTTATTATTTGATATGTTCGCCGCGCTAATTAGTATTCTTTTATTCATTATTTTTACCTCCAACATTTACCCTACTATTTTAGCATAATCTGTCCATTTCTCCCAAGAATTGCAGTTCGACTAAATGCTAAGATAAAATAAAAGGGTGAAAAGAAAGGGATGGACTTACGATGTCAGAGACAATTGAAATAGAATTTAAAAATCTACTCACAAAAGTCGAGTATGAAAAACTTCTTAAGGTATTTAAAGTAAAGGATGAACAAATCATAAGCCAGATAAATCATTACTTTGACACACCTGAATTTACATTAAAGGAATTAGGTTCTGCTTTAAGAATCAGGGAAAAAGATAATCAGTATGAAATGACATTAAAGCAGCCAGCTGCAATTGGTCTGTTAGAAACCACACAAACTTTATCTAAAGATGAGTTCCTGGCTGCGATTAAAAATGGAATACTTCCTAAGGGAATCATTCATGAGCGATTGGAACACTTAAATATATCGTTTATCGATTTAGAATATTTCGGTTCTCTCACAACCAAAAGAGCTGAATTTCCTTACAAGGAAGGACTCCTCGTATTGGATCATAGCTTTTATCTAAATACTGAAGACTACGAGGTTGAATACGAAGTCGAGGATTTCCAACGTGGTCAGCTTGCATTCAATGAGCTGATTGAACAAAATCGTATACCCTCACGGATAACCCCAAATAAGATTGCTCGTTTTTATCAGCAAAAAATATAAGCGGTTTATTTGAGATATGAAAAATGCATTGATAAAATAATAATACCAACATATTTAAAGGAGTTGTCAACATGAATGAGAAAAAGCCTACTCCGTATGAAGCCATTGGCGAAGAAACCTTACACCGCCTAGTGGATACTTTTTATGGTCTAGTTGCACAACATCCTGATCTTGCACCAATCTTTCCAAATGAATTTTCCGAAATTGCCCGTAAACAAAAGCAATTTTTAACACAATATTTGGGGGGACCACACGTTTATACTGACGAGCATGGTCATCCGATGATGCGTGCACGTCATTTACCTTTTCCCATTACTCCTATCCGTGCAAAAGCATGGCTATCTTGCATGAAACAAGCGATGGACAAGACTGGGTTAGAGGGTCCAATAAGGGATGAATTTTATTCTAGGCTCTATCTTACTGCGCAACACATGATCAATAAGCCAGATGACAGTGAGATATCAGGTGAAAATTCGTGAGTAACCCTTGGTTCACTTCAAAGCAGCAAGTCTACAATTATGACAAGAAGCCACTTGAAATATATATGTTCATCGATCCTTTATGCCCAGAGTGCTGGGCACTCGAGCCAATTTTAAAAAAGTTACACATTGAATATGGCCGCTATTTTTCCATTAAACACGTTTTAAGTGGGCGTATCGCAAATTTAAATGTAAGCAAAAAGAAAAATTATGAAGTAATTGCAGAATTATGGGAAAAGACAGCTAGCAGATCAGGAATGTCCTGTGATGGGAGCCTTTGGTTAGAAAACCCTGTAGCATCCCCTTACATTGCTTCTGTTGCAATAAAGGCAGCAGAACTGCAAGGCAGACGAGCGGGTATACGGTTTCTTCGCAAGGTACAAGAAAAACTCTTTATTGATAAACAAAACATCTCTCATTTTGATGTATTAAAATCTTGTGCAAAGAGTGCAGGATTAGATGTCGAGGAATTCATTTCTGATTTCCATTCTGAAAGTTCGGCTAAAGCATTTCAGTGTGACTTAAAAATCACTACTGAAATGGAGGTACAAGAAATTCCCACCCTTGTATTTTTTAACGAGAATGCAGAAGAAGAGGGAATTAAAATAACTGGTTCTTACCCGTATGAAGTTTATGTGCAAATTCTTGAAGAAATGCTATCTGAACAGCCAGTAAAAAATCCTCCTCCGCCATTAGAGACATTTTTGAAATATTTTAAACTAGTGGCCTCAAAGGAAATTGCAGTCGTTTATAACATGTCTATTTCTCAGGTTGAAAGGGAAATGAAAAAATTGTTATTACTTCAAAAGGTTGAACAGCTACCGGCTAAATATGGGACTTTTTGGAGGTATGTTGAAGATTAGCACATCTCTCCTCTAAATACGAAAAGACCTTGCAGCTATAACTGCAAGGTCTTTTTCTATTAATACGAACAAAGGGGATGGGAGAAATTTTTCACGGTCAAACAAAGGGGTATATGTTTGTTGTGATTAACTTCACGTATAAAATATACCATGTGTTTGAACCAGTTGACAATGCGATTGTGCGTTATTTCACATAATTGTCAAATATCATATTCTTTAATTTTGGACAATACACTATAGTAACTCCAAAAATAAGGTGGCAATTTTCATGATCAATTTACCTGTTATTCTCATGATTCTGTTTATTTTTTTCGGATTTGCCCTCCATATTCTTGCGTTAATGAAGGTCTTTCCTTTGATTATTAGTATTCCACTTTTTTTTATTGGAATTTTTATGTTTGTTTTTTACCTGAATGATAGGAAAAGATTTAAAGGATTTTAAAAGGGAGGGTACCATTCGATACGCTCCCTTTAACTTGTTATGATAATAACTGTTCTAATTCATTTAATTTCTCTTCAAACACTTTACATGCGTTTTTGACTGGGTCGGCGCTTGTCATGTCTACTCCGGCCTTTTTTAGTACTTCAATTGGGTAATCAGAGCTTCCAGAGCTTAAGAAATCGATATAGCGTTTAACCGCTGGTTCGCCTTCCTCTAGAATCTGTTTGCTTAATGCGGTTGCTGCACTAAAGCCCGTAGCATATTGATAAACATAATAATTGTAATAGAAATGTGGAATTCTAGCCCATTCCAAGCCGATTTCCTCATCGATTACGATATCCTCTTCACCAAAATACTTCTTATTCAGAGCATAATATTCACTGGTTAATGCATCCGCTGTTAAGGCATCATTATTTTGAGCTTTTTGGTGAATTAAATGTTCATATTCAGCAAACATCGTTTGACGGAATACAGTGCCTCTGAAGCCTTCTAAATAATGATTTAATAAATAGATTCTTTTTTGTTCATCGTCAATGGTTTTTAATAAATAATCATTTAATAGTGCTTCGTTACACGTTGAGGCAACTTCCGCAACAAAAATAGAATAGTTTCCATAAGGGTAAGGCTGATTTTTTCTTGTATAATAGCTATGGACGGAATGGCCAAATTCATGAGCCAAGGTAAATAAGTTATTCACATTATCCTGCCAATTCATAAGAATATAAGGATTAGTTCCATATGCTCCTGAAGAATAAGCCCCGCTTCGCTTTCCTTTATTCTCGTGTACATCTACCCAGCGGTTCTCAAAACCCTCTTTTAGGATTCGTGAATACTCCTCACCTAATGGAGCCAGCCCTTTTATCACCAGCTCTTCTGCTTGTTTATAAGGGATTGCCATTTTTACATCCTTGACCAGAGGAGTGTAAAGATCGTACATATGCAGTTCGTCTACTCCTAATACTTTTTTACGGAGTTTCACGTAACGGTGCAATAAGTGTAAATGATCGTTTACCGTATTTACTAAATTATCATAAACGCTTTCTGGAATATTATTGGCAGATAGTGCTGCATGCCTAGCAGAATCATATTTTCTGATTCTTGCATTAAAATTATCCTTTTTTACATTGCCGCTAATTGTGCTGGCGAAGGTATTGCGGAACTTTCCATACGTGTCGTAAACCGCTTTAAAGGCATCATGGCGAACTCTTTGATCGGCGCTTTCGAGAAAACGGATATAACGGCCATGAGTAATCTCAACCTCTTCACCATTTTCATCTTTCACAGAAGGGAATTTTAAATCTGCATTATTTAACATCCCGAAGGTGTTACTGGAGGCATCCATTACTTCACCAGCTTCTGCTAACAAGGCTTCCATCTCTCCAGACAAAACGTGTGGCCTCTGAAGATTTATTTCCTCAATCGCATGCTTATAAAGCTTTAATTCGGGTTTTTCATTTAAAAATCCATTAACCTTACTTTCCTCTAGCGAAAGAATTTCAGGAACAATAAACGCTAGTTGACTGCCTGCTTGTGAATATAGATTTTTCATCCTGTCATCTAATCCCTGGTAAAAGGAATTCGTTGTATCCTGGTCATAACGCATATGGGCGTATGTATAGAGCCTTCCAATTCTTTCAAGCAGCTTATCCTGAAATTGAAGAGCATTATAAAGAGTATCGGCACTCTCACCAAGTTTTCCTTCAAATTCTTTAATTCCTGATATTTGACTTTTCACTTCTTGAAATTCGGTTTCCCATTCTTTATCGCTAGCAAAGATATCTTCCAATCTCCATGTATCTTCAACAGGTAATTCACTTCTTGAAGGCAACGCCTTTACCGCAGCTTCGTTTGCCATAAACATCCTCCATTCAAAAAATATTCGGATTACGATAAATGTTAACCCTGTTAATTATTCTCCTTTTTTTATTGTTTTTCCTTTAAATATTTTTGTTTTACCCATTATATTATGCCCTAAAGTTATTTTTCATTTATATTTTTGCGAGGAAGAACTTATTTTTTTGACAAAATTCATTCCTGCGTTCTTCCTTTTCCCGATTAGATTTTGGGATGAAGATTTTAGTTTGGAGTTGAAAACCAGTTTCGCTTTTTTTCATGAGTATTCCGAGTCTCTCAAGCTGATGAAAATATTCCTTTACCGCATTAAAGGATCTTTCACTTGGAAGTTGAGGCACATTCCTGTTGATAATCTCGTTTTTGATTATTCTCTTATTGTAATGTCTTTCAACTTCCCTTAAGTCTATTAGGTCTTTAGGTATTTTATCCTGCAAAACATCTATATACAAATAGGTTTGCCAGATAATTGAAGGTGTTTGAATGAATAGGGAATGATTTACGGGTAGACCAATTTCTGGAGGAAGTAAATATAAGTTGAGGTTCTGCCTATAGATTTCGCGAAGAAATCGATTTAGGTCGGGACTTGGATGGAGTGACCAGTTCAAATTAAATTTCTCCATTTCCTTTGACCATTTAGCAAAGCTAAAATGATTGATTATATTCGGCGCTAGAATTTCTTCAATTCCAGTTTTGTGGATAGAATGGTGGGTGATGTTTGCGATTGCATTTTTTATGGAATAAGGATAAACCGAACTGAGGATTTTAAATTGTTTTTCATCGGGGCAATAAGTAGGAAGTATCAAATGGTTGTCCTTTGTTTTTCTGAAAAAGAAATAATCAAAGTTCGACAAAGAAAAGACATTACTCCTTTTTGCTTTCAAATGTTTACTGCTCATTATCCAGAGAGGAATATAATTGTGTTCGTAATAGGCGGCAGTTCGCTTGATAAAGATTTCTTCGGAAATCGGCGAACACTGGTACTCCAATGCAAATTTATTTCCATCGTATTGGAATACGATATCAGGGCGTTGTTTAATTATAGAATCATAATATTCTAATGCGACAGGAATTCCTTGTCTTTCGAGCCACTGATAAAGTTGAACTTTTCCTTTCATATGATAAAACGTTTCACCTTCATAGGAATCCCTGCAAACCGTGCCGCTTCGATGGGCAAAATGGTAAATTCGTTGATTCCCCAATTTAAGAGAGACTCGCTCCCCACAAGCTGGACAAAAAAATTCCTCATTGTCTCGTATACTCAGCAGTGTCTCCTTCTTATGTTCCGTGCCTAAGCTAAATATTGTTCCTGATTTCGTTTGTGCTGTCAGCAATTGTTATCTACCTCCTTTTATTTCTACATTCGTGTTTTCTTATAAAAAATCCTTTTTTATATAAAAAAAAAACCCGCCAATATGACGAGTTTGTGAACTTAAAGAAGCGGTGATAGTAACCTTGCTGTAGACTCAATTAACCGTAAGCCAATATGTCTTTTCCTAAAAGAGATTAAATCAAGCTGATTTGCATATTCTAGGTCATTAATATACTCCGCTACTAGTTTTTGAGTACTTTTGGTTCGAAATAAAAAGGCATTAACCTCAAAATTTAAATGAAAACTACGCATATCCATATTAGAGGTTCCAATCGAAGCAAGTTCATGGTCGACAATCACGATTTTACTATGCATAAACCCGCGTTCATATTCATAGACCTTTACCCCAGCTTCCAAAAGCTCAGGGAAATAGGATCTTGAGGCATGAAAGACAATTCTTTTATCAGGGCGGTTAGGAACAAGTAATCTTACATCAATGCCGCTGAGAGCAGCTACTTTTATTGCTGAAAAGATATCTTCATCAGGGATAAAGTATGGTGAGGCGATCCAAACAGATTCCTTTGCCGTCGTAATCATCGAGAAAAAGATATTCTTAATAACACTCCATTCATTGTCCGGACCGCCGGCGATTAATTGAACGCCTCCATGATTTTTTTCATCGATCTGCGGTGACAAATATTCGGCTGTTAAAAAACTGTGGTTAGTCATGTAATACCAATCTTGTAAAAATATTAACTGTAGCGACCTTACAGCTTCTCCTCGTAACATTAAGTGAGTGTCGCGCCAAAAGCCATATGTATCATTTCTTCCTAAGTATTCATCTCCAATATTTAGCCCGCCTACAAACCCAATCATTCCATCAATGACAATAATTTTTCGATGATTTCTGAAATTAAATTTATTATTTAAAAATGGCAGCTTAACCGGGCCGAAACATACCGTTTCTATTCCCGCGTTTTTCAGGTCATTAATATACTTTTTGGATAATTTCCAAGAACCTACTGCGTCATATAAAAAGCGGACTTTAACCCCTTGTGCAGCCTTATTTATTAAAATCTCTTTAATTTCTTGTCCAATCCTATCGTCCCGGACAATATAATATTCAATATGGATATGATGCCTGGCTTTATTCAATTGCTCAAGAATGTGATGAAAAGTTTCCTCCCCGTTTGTTAGCACCTTTGTAGCTGTATCAAAGGAAATCGGACTGTTACCCAATTTTTGTGCCAAAGTAAATAGTCTTGCTTGGTGCTCGGCCATTAATCCAAGTTTTTCTTCACTTCGTGGGTCATTTTCACCTTCCACTGTCAAAAATGCTTGTTTATCAAGAAAATATTTCTTCCGATACATTTTCTCCTTTCGATAATTTCTTCCGAAGAGTAAATAAAAAAAGAAACCAACTAGTGGAAAACTTCCTAATACAACCAACCAGGTTATCGTTTGTGTCGGGTGTCGATTCTCTAAAAAGATAACGAATCCAATAAAAATAACAGATAACGTTATTAATAAGCTCAGAAAACCAAATATTCCCCCCTGTAAATACCCCCTAAAGAAAAACATAAGTATGGATAGAACCAATATAAACAAAACAACCCTTACTGTGTTTTTCAGTCTCATCACCCTCAGGAAAGAATATAAACCTATGTAAAAAATACCGATTTCAATAATCGAAATCGGTACGTTTATTTAAAATGCTTTCTTATTTCAGCAAAAACATTCTCAGAAATTATCTTTTTACCATATTCCTGAATTCGATGGATGGTTAATTGTGTTTCATAACCATATTCGAGCAGGATACTTAGGATATCATCAATTTCGTCCTCTTCAAACAAATCTTCAGGAAACTCAGTAAATAAATAATATTTATTATCATAGTTGTACAACACAGTGATTAAATCATCAAGTCCGCCCCGATTTGATAACATAATAACATCTTCAAAATCTTTGAAAGCAATTAAAAACTCTAAAGACTCTTCTTCAAGTAAAAGATCATCATCATCGCGATGTTCAGGATTAAAATGGTGATCCAAGATATCTTCAATATTACCATCAACAGGCAGATCCTTTAACTTATCATTTGGAATTGGCAGCTCAAACTTTTGTCCATCCTTTGATACCTGTGCTTTTGTTACAAGAATTTCTAACCCTTTCTCTAACGCCTGCACTTGAATCCACAGCGGACCTTCGACAACAAACTCTTCCTCTTGATGAACTTCATCCATCATTTCCCAGAAAAGCTCTTCACTTCGCTCCCGATTGTACCAAATTTCTTCGCGATCAAAGCCTCGTTCTTCTATATCACCATAAGAGATGTAAAACTTTACTGTATTCTCATTAATTCGTTCGATTTCCATCGTTACCTCTCCCTTCCTTTTCCTTATTGAAGGGACAAAATACCCCCAGCAGACAATGCTTTTTAGCAATTACCCAAGTAGAAAGGATCAATTATTGTAATGCAAAAAAGAATATAATCCTTGTACTTTCATTTTATGACAAAAGTATTAAATTGGGAAATAAATTTACTCCTAATTGCAAAAACCATTAATTTGCCTATTAATTAGATATTCCTTACATTGTAACAAAATGACACCGAAATCTCAAACCAGAAGAGGTGCAAAAAAAGCCTTCAGTTTGAAGGCTTTCTCTTATTCGTTTAATTTACCATGCGCTGTGCTTCTCTTAATTGGAAGGTACGTACTCTTCTCGGTAGAAACCGTCGAATTTCGTCCTCATTATATCCTACCTGCAGACGCTTTTCGTCAATAATAATCGGGCGGCGTAATAAACCTGGATTTGCTTTAATTAATTCAAATAAATCCTGAAGCGGCATAGTATCTAAATTAACATCTAATTTTTGAAAAGTCTTTGATCTTGTAGAGATAATCTCATCTGTACCATCCTCAGTCATACGAAGTATTTCTTTAATTTCTTCGATCGATAATGGCTCAGAGAAAATATTTCGTTCAGTATATGGAATTTCATGTTCTTCTAACCATGATTTTGCTTTCCGGCATGATGTACAACTTGGTGAAGTGTATAATGTTACCATTCGTCTCCACACTCCTCTTTTAATTACTATCCAATTCTATAGTAAAATCTATCAAAATTTATGTTTCTTGATTAAAATTATTATAAATAAGTAATTTATATCATTAATTATACACCACTGTTTCTAAAAAAGGTATCCCTTTTTCAAAATTTATTGAATGTCAAACTATTAGCCTATTTTTTTCTTTTCATTATATAAGACGAATAACTATCGAAAAAGTTTCATCCTTTTAATACCCGGAAATATTCTCAATTAAACCTCGCTTGGTGAAAACGTCTTCATTTTTGTGTAACTTTTAATGCTTTTATTGCTTTACCTCTTTCAATAACACCCAAGTTCTTTTAAAATATAGAGATGAGGGGAATTACAGTACAATCAGTTTCTATATAAACTTTTGAATTGAATATATGGAGGGATTTTCATGGCTGGGTACATAGCTGATTTATCGATGGTTGCGATTTTTATTATTGGAATTACTGCATTTATGGGTGTAGTGACAAATGGTTTTGGTGAAAAGGTGTTCGGAGGAAAAAACCGCTCTGAATTTGTTGACCAAAGCGCAAGATTCCAAACACGCTGGAAAAGAGTTGGCGGGAAGAAGAAGTAATCCTTCGTTGACTTGATTCCCAATATACATTTATTTATAATAGGAATAAATAAATTATTTACTTTAGCGATGACGAAGAGTAGTACGTATTTTTAACCGATTCAGAGAGTTTGTGGCTGGTGAGAACAAACACGGAAAAATACCGAATGGACTTTTGAGCTTCTTTTCCGAACTTCTAATGAATAGTAGGAAAAGACGTTTACCTTGCGTTAAAAGGATTCCAGACTATCCATTCTAGGGTAGTTCTGGGTTGAGTGACTCGTGTTGAGTAATTTAGGGTGGTACCGCGAACCATTCGTCCCTATCGTTTTTGGGGATGAATGGTTTTTTTTATTTATATATAATTAGGAGGATTTCGGTCATGAAAACAATTTTTTCAGGCATTCAGCCAAGTGGTACCATTACACTTGGGAACTATATTGGAGCAATGATGCAATTTGTTGAATTGCAAAATGATTATAATTGCTACTTTTGCATCGTGGACCAACATGCGATAACGGTCCCACAAGATCGTTTAGAGCTTCGAAAGAATATCCGCAGCCTAGCGGCACTTTACCTTGCTGTTGGGATTGATCCAGAGAAAGCAACCTTGTTTATCCAGTCGGAAGTTCCGGCACATGCCCAAGCAGGATGGATGATGCAATGTATTTCTTATATAGGTGAATTAGAAAGAATGACTCAATTTAAGGATAAGTCAGCTGGTAAAGACGCGGTTTCCGCAAGTTTATTAACCTACCCGCCATTAATGGCCGCAGACATTCTTTTATACAATACAGATCTTGTTCCTGTTGGCGAAGATCAGAAGCAGCACATGGAATTAACGCGTGATTTAGCGGAAAGATTCAATAATAAATATGGGGATGTTTTAACTATCCCAGATATTCGTATTCCTGAGGTGGGAGCTCGAATTATGTCATTACAGGAACCTACAAAGAAAATGAGCAAATCTGATCCAAATAATAAAGCTTTTATCACACCTTTAGATGATCCAAAACAAATTGTTAAGAAAATAAAAAGTGCGGTTACAGATTCTGAGGGGATTGTTAAATTTGATAAAATCAACAAGCCAGGGATCTCTAACTTGCTCTCCATTTATTCCATTCTTGGCAATAAAACCATCGCTGAGCTAGAAGCAATGTACGAAGGAAAAGGCTATGGTGATTTCAAAGGCGATCTCGCACAAGTAGTCGTCGATGTATTTGAACCAATACAAGAAAAATACAATAACTTAATGGAATCAACTGAACTAGACAGAATCTTGGATGAAGGCGCTGAAAAAGCAAACCAAGTTGCCAGCAAAACCCTCAAGAAAATGGAAAACGCAATGGGATTAGGCAGAAAGAGAAGATAAAAAAATGACAAAGCTGTGTGAAGGAAAATATTAATTTGTGCACTCTGTTGATTTGCGCGGAAGGCACGAAGACTCCTGCAGGAGTACGGAGCAGGGGAGACCCCACAGGCGCTTGCGCCGAGGAGGCTCGCCGCAACGCCTGCGGAAAGCGAAGTGCCTCGGGACAGGCAAAGACCGCCTGTCTCTGCGATGATTATTCCAAGAAGCATTCCTTAGTGGAGCGCAAATCAACAGACAAATTTCACACAGCAAACAAACAAAAAACAGGTCACGAAAGTTATTAACTTTGCGTGACCTGTTTTTTAGTTTACTTTCGGGCCGTGCTCCATTTCCCATAATTTCTCAAAAAATGGCTGTCCTTTTATTAAATTCTCACAAAATGTTTCATGCTTTTTAGACCAACCGTACCTCGTCTCCTCAAACAATTGCTCCCATGCTTTCTCAAAATTCAATTCCTGAATTGCCGAGTATTGCTCTGGACACCATTCAGTAAACCAATAGCGCACTTCCGCTTCGTTCTTAGATGTATGTAATTGATCAAGTGCCATAAATAACAGCTGTTTCAGCTGACGCTCTTTTCGCGTTAATCCTGTCATTAATTCAGGCTCAGGTGATAAAATATGAAAATCCTTATCCACTGAATTCTGTTGAAAATGATATTTTCTTGCATCATGATTGGCAATCATTTCGTAGACAAGCTGCTCTTGCCTCGGTATGAGTCTGCTCTTTCTAATGGGTATTGAATATCCGATTGTATCAACTGCTAATATTCCAACTCCATCTGTAACCACAAAGCAGTATTCAAGTTGAACTCTTTCGTGGTTTTTTCTTAAATATGCCTTTTGAAAAATATCATCTAGAAGCTGTTGAGGTAATTCTGAGAGATCGTTCTCAATATAGTGAAAGAGAATCGGTTCTACTTTTAACAAAGGAGCTTGGTCTAACAGCTCTACACCGTCATCTTTGCGCCATTCATGAAAGTGGCACACATTATATCCGTTTTCTTCACCTTCAAACCAATTTACCCAAACATCATGAAGATACAACATTGTACAACCCCTCACTTCAAGAAACTGTTTGTCAATCAGTATGGGCAGACATAAGTTAATTTATTCCTTAAGAACCAAATACTCTTTGTTTAGTTCACAAAAAAAAGCCTACTTTCTTCGGCCCTTTTTAGTATTGGTATGTTCAGTTATTAAATATTTCTTTGCAGGAAGTGTAAAGGATAGTTTTGTAGCATAAAGATTATGGCGATAATAATCTTCAACAATTTTAAATCCCGCAGCGTATCCAAGTAATTTTGGGATCCTTCCTGCTCCATACAACAGGTCATCATGTTTCCGTTCACTCTTTTTTACGTCTAGGTTTCCTTGTAAAAATTTTTCCCAATATTCATCTAGTTCTGCTCCTGAATACATCGTACACCAATCGGCTAAATAGTTTCTCCCACAATGAACTAAAACAGAGTATTCTGCGAGCCCTTCAATAATAATTGAATCCAGTAATGTATAATCACTAAATCTTTTAGTTTGTTTATTTAACCTGCAAATGTGGTGGTATTCATGTACAAATAGAGCCTCTAACTCTTGTGAAGTTATTCTGTCGGAAAGAAACAAAAACATTTTATCTGGATAGGAAACCCCACCCTTTATTTTATCTTCTTGTCTAAAAAAAAGGCTTCTATTTTGTCCAATTGGAAACAGGTAGATTGGTATATCTGGTCCTCCCCATTTCCTTTTATATTCATGAAAAACACCTTCCACTTCTTCCCAAACCATGTTTTCCTTCATCCAATTCAAAATTTCCTCGGTCCTCCGAGAGGCTCTGTACATCCCGAAATCAGTTAATTGATTATAGACTTTTGAAGCACTTTGCCCCTTAAAAACAGGGAGCAGTTTTTCGCATATTTTTATTGGACGGTCAAACTCCTCCTCCAGCCACTTATCTGTTCGAATGATGCCCATTTCCTCACTCCAACCATATCATTTTTTACATATTATGAATGAGTTGAAAAGTGGTTCGGGTTGGTTGTCCTATAGATAAAAAAAGCTGACCAGGTATTTTCCTGGTCAGGCTGCCTATTTTTCATATTTTTTGAAGACGATTGTTGCATTGTGGCCTCCAAAGCCTAGAGAGTTACTCATTGCTGCTTTAATTTCTTTTTGACGTGCCTTGTTTGGTACATAATCTAAATCACATTCTGGGTCTGCCGTTACATAATTAATGGTTGGAGGGAGAATGCTGTCTTTCATCGCAAGTACCGTAAAGATTGCCTCAACTCCACCAGCTGCTCCAAGAAGATGGCCAGTCATTGATTTTGTTGAACTGATTGCCAGATTGTATGCATGTACCCCAAAAACTTCTTTCACTGCAAGCGTCTCAAATTTATCGTTATACTCAGTACTCGTTCCATGGGCATTAATATAATCGATTTCCTCTATATTTAGTCCAGCGTCGTTAATAGCCATTTTCATCGCACGCGCGCCACCTTCACCACCAGGGGCTGGTGCTGTTATATGATACGCGTCTCCCGTAGCACCATAGCCAACGATCTCAGCATATATTTTTGCACCACGTGCTAATGCATGTTCTAATTCTTCAAGAACAATGATGCCAGCACCTTCACCAATAACAAATCCATCACGATTTTTATCAAATGGTCTGCTCGCACTCGCAGGATCTGGATTTGTCGATAGAGCTGTATTCGCACAGAATCCAGCAACCGACATTTTTGTAATCGGCGCTTCTGCTCCCCCTGTAATCATAGCGTCAGCATCGCCACGCTGAATAACTTTAAAGGCGTCACCAATTGAATTCGTTCCTGTTGCACATGCCGTTACGGTACAAGAATTAAAACCTTTTGCACCTAGTCTAATCGAGACTTGACCAGTTGCCATATCGGGAATCAGCATTGGTACAAAGAATGGACTCACTCTCTTGTAACCTCTTTTTTGAAAGATTTCATATTGATCTTCAAAAGTTTCCATTCCGCCTATACCGGAACCAATCCACACCCCGACACGATGGGCAATCTCGTCAGTAATGGTTAGTTTTGCATCTTCTACAGCCATCAGAGCTGCTGCAACCGCATACTGAGTAAAACGGTCCATTTTTCTTGCATCTTTTCGGTCCATAATGGATTCAGGATTAAAGTCATTAATCTGTGCAGCAACTTTTGCAGGATACTCTTCTGCATTCACTCTTGTTAAAGGGCCAATCCCAGACTTTCCTTCAATAATCCCTTTCCATGTTGTTTCCACATCTAATCCAAGCGGGGTAACCGCTCCTAAACCTGTAACCACAACCCTGCGTTTATCCATATATGACATCTCCTTTAATACACTTCATTGTATATTTCACTAATTCCCTTTATTTACCCCATCTAATCGCAATAGCGCCCCACGTTAAACCGCCGCCAAAACCGACCATAACAATAAGGTCATCGTCTTTAATTCTTCCAGCCTCTATTTCCTCAACAATAGAGATTGGAATAGAAGCAGCAGAAGTATTCCCGTATTTATGAACAGTCTTTGACATTTTTTCTACCGGAAGCTCGAGCCTTTGTCTAGAAGCCTCCATAATACGGATATTTGCTTGATGAGGGATAAGAAAATCTACATCCTCTTTTGTCAGCCCTGCTTTTTCGAGAACGTTAATACAGCTTTCACCCATCTGGCGCACAGCAAACTTAAAGACTTCTCGTCCATTCATGATAATATACTCATCTTGATATAGATGCTTAGAACCAGTGCCATCTGCACCAAGTTCAAACGAAAGAATTCCTCTACCTTCAGAAACCTCTCCAACAATAACAGCACCAGCACCGTCTCCAAATAGTACTGCCGTGTTTCGGTCATTCCAGTCGGTTATCCTTGAAAGTTTTTCAACCCCCACTACTAGAACATGCTTATAAGCTCCTGATTCAACAAACTGCTTTCCGGTAATAATACCGTACATAAAACCTGCACAGGCTGCACTAACGTCCATCGCAGCAGCTTTTTTAGCACCTAACCGTTCTTGAAGCATGCACGCCACGGAAGGAAATGGCTGATCTGGCGTTACGGTTGCAACCAAGATTAAATCAATATCCTCAGGAGTGATACCTGCATTTTGGATCGCTTTTTGAGCCGCTTCAAACCCCATATCAGAAGTATTAGTGTTATCATCTGCAATACGGCGTTCTTCAATCCCAGTGCGTGTACGAATCCATTCATCTGATGTATCCATTATTTTTTCTAAATCTGCATTAGTAACAATCTTTTCTGGCAAATACCTTCCAATTCCAACAATTCCAGCGTTCAAGGAATCATCCCCTTATATAAATAAAATTTATTATCAATTATTATGACTTGGTACTAATTTTATCAAATAAAAGTATAATTAAGCAACATTTAAATCAAGGATCCCCTGCTTATGTCCATACCATTTGTTCATAAACTTCATAATTTAAAGGAGAATCATACTATAAGGAGGGAGCAGAAAGATGGGAAAAGAAAGACATCAGGATGATCACTTTACAAGAATGATGTTTGGAGAAAGAAGAGAGAGTATAGGCAGTAAACATCATAATCAAACTCCGTCGAATCCATCCTCACTTGATATTGAATCAATATTAGACAACATAAACAAATTAAGGGATTCTTCCCAGAGTCTAAAACCATTACTACAAATGGTTTATCCCTTTGTAGAAGGTTTTTTAAAGAAAAAATAAGCTGCCAAAATGGCAGCTTTTTTACTTTTTTTCACTATATATTCGATACGCATGTTCTATTTGCATAGTCAAACCAACAGATATTGGAACTGTGCTTTTAACGATTATTTTAGTTAAACCCTCTTCCCTTATTTGTAAATTGCGGTTCAATCCATGTTCGTTTATTTGAAGGAATGCTGCACATTTCTCCCATTGATTGCTCTTCCCGCTTTGGATCAGGTATCTTCCAGGCTCTTGGTTTTCAATAATTTCTATTATTAATTGGGCAGTATCCTGAACAAACAGGGCGTCGCCAGTCTCCTCCCGTAGTCCTCTAAATGGTTTTCCTCTATTCATTTCCGTTAAAATAGAGGATTGAAACATAAAGGTATCAGGCTGCCAGGGTCCATATATTGTTGGTAAATAGAGTAAATGAATATTTTTATTATGAACATGGGTCCTTTTTATGAAATCTTCAATAATTACTTCAGGCTTTGAATCAATTACCTCATTTAACAATTGGCTTGGAACTAAAATAACAATTTGTTCCCATTGGATCTTTCTTATTAAATTGAATAACATATCTTCGTTTAGTAGGTATTCTTCCTTATATCGCATATAAAGGTCGTAAACAGAGAGTACAATCGTCTCGTTTTCGTTTTTATATTTTGTAATTTCCCCTAATGAAACTTCAGTAAAGTTAGCATTTCGACCAATCTCTAATCGTTTCTCTCTGACAATATCCTCATTTTCTTCTGATTCAATTTGTACTCCTCTGACCTCAATCCCTTTATCAAGTAATGCTTTGCATACATGAAAATTCACAAAGTCAAATACTCCAACCATTACGACCTTGTCCATTACTATTCCTTCCTCCCTAAGCTTCATTAATGAATCCTATGCGGCTTCTAGAAAAATTATTTCTATCTTAAGGGAGGATGGTGTTATAGCACCTTTTCAAACTGATTGAAAAACTTATTCATCATATTTCCAAGCTGTTGCTTTTTTTCAGGAACAATATATGTTGGGCTAATATCCGTATTAGCCAGTAATTTTTGCAGCTGTTTTGATTGATTATAAGATTTGCCACTGGACATTACATGGATAATTTTAATTGGAATATCTACGTTTAATTTAATTTCACCGTCCATACCTTGAAGTTCTTGCTCAAGAGTGACTTGGTCCATCTTATGGGCAGCTGTTATTTCTCTCATTAGCTTTTTATAGAAAAACTTGTGTTCTTTTTCAAGTTCGATATGTTTTTTTAGAGAAAGAATGGGATTTAATAATACGACTGACCTTAATTGCCCCTGCATTTTCTCCATTAATCTAACAGCCACTAGAGCCCCCATGCCCTCAGCTATTAGATGAATTTTACTATTAAGAATTTCACTTCTTATTACTTGCTGATAAAGCCTTTGCGCAAGCTCTACAGCATGGTCACTTCCCCAGTTTCGCCCATACAAATTTGAGGAAAAAATAGTATATCCTGATTCTTTTAACTGGTTGATAATGGACAGTTTACCTTCATTCTGAGTCCAAAAGCATTTGCTTTCATCAACAAAGTGCCTTTCATCTCCAATTATTAAAATTCCAAAACCTGTGGGCTTTTCAGGGTAATGGATGATATTCCACTGGGTATCCATCTGAAAATTCCGGTTCTCCATCGCTAAATCTCCTTTTACATATTTCCTCAAAATATAGTATGTAATTTCACATAAGATGAAAGGGGATATAGCCTATTGGACAATCATAAACCAGTTTTTATTGTTAATCTTAGTAGGTGGGACTAGTGTTTTGAATTTTTGCTTTTATTATTTCAATAGCATATGGTAATATTATTAGAGATGATAATAGGGTAGAGGTGAAAGATAGTGCGATACTTTTGGACTTTTTTTTGGGTGTTTGTTTTAGTGCAAATGCTTTCATATGTAGTTAGTTCGATGACAGAAGGCGGAGTTTTCAGCTTCCAGTCTGGTGCAATTGTTTCTGTGGGCGTTTTCATTTTGATTGTTATTGCAACGGCAGTACTTCCTAATGATCCTGTTGAAAAACACTAAATAATGTGAAGAAAGGTCATCCATTAAACTGGATGACCTTTTTTGGTTTCGTTACTCAACAGAAATGGTTAATTCTCCATTATCAGTTAAAACGCTAATGACAGAGTGGTCGTGAACATTTCCAGCGATAATCGCCCTAGCTAGTTTTGTCTCGATATTACGTTGGATAAACCTTTTTAATGGTCTTGCACCATAAATTGGGTCGAAGCCATTTACTGCGATGAACTCTTTCGCACTGTCCGTAATAGTTACTTCAATATCTTGTTCCTTCAGCCTGCTTTGAAGTTCCTTCATCATTTTTACTACAATATCTTTTATTTCTGTTAATGATAATGGTTTAAACAGGATGGTTTCATCTATTCGATTTAAAAATTCTGGTCGGAAATGACTCCTTAGTTGTCCTAGAACCTTATCCCTCGTTGTATCAGAGATTTCAATTTCATTTTCATTTCGTTCCAATAAGAAATGAGAACCAATATTGGAGGTCATAATAATGACTGTATTTTTAAAATCCACTATTCGTCCTTGTGAATCTGTAATTCTGCCGTCATCAAGTGCCTGCAGGAGGATATTAAAAACCTCTGGATGGGCTTTTTCAATTTCATCCATCAGGATAACGGAATACGGTCTTCTTCTAACTGCTTCTGTTAGCTGCCCGCCTTCTTCATAGCCTACATAGCCTGGCGGTGCACCAATTAACCTTGAAACGGCATGTTTCTCCATATATTCCGACATATCGATTCGAATCATTTGCTCTTCACTATCAAACAATGCCTCAGCAAGTGCTTTAGCCAGTTCTGTCTTTCCTACACCTGTTGGTCCTAAAAATAGGAATGACCCTATCGGTCTGTTTGGATCCTTGATCCCGGCACGTGCCCTTAATACCGCATCAGCAACTAATTGTACTGCTTCATTTTGCCCGATTACTCGTTCATGCAATAGTGCTTCTAATCTCAGAAGTTTCTCTCTTTCACCTTCAACCAGCTTAGAAAGTGGAATACCTGTCCACCTTGAGACAATATTTGATATCTCTTCTCCTGTAACTTCCTCTCGAAGTAACCGTTCATTTTTCGCTGTTTGTGATTCAAGCTCTTTTAATTCTTTTTCGGCCAATGGAATCTGACCATGGCGAAGCTCTGCGGCTCGGTTTAAATCATATTTATCTTCTGCCTGCTGTAATTCTCTTCGAAGTTTCTCAAGTTGTTCCCTTTTCTCCTGCAATTTTTGGATTCCTTGTTTTTCATGAAGCCACTGAGCTTTCATACTGTTTGCTTGGTCTTTTAATTCAGCGAGCTCCTTTAAAAGAGATTCAAGCCTTTTTTTACTCGCCTCATCCTGTTCCTTTCTCAATGCAGCTTCTTCAATTTCCAACTGCATTACTCTGCGGGTTACTTCATCAAGTTCTGTTGGCATTGAATCAATTTCAGTTCGAATAAGGGCACATGCTTCATCCACTAAATCGATTGCCTTGTCTGGCAGGAAGCGATCAGTGATATACCGGTCAGATAATGTTGCTGCAGCCACAAGAGCATGATCATGGATTTTTACCCCATGGTGAACCTCAAATCTCTCCTTTAAACCACGCAATATGGAAATTGTGTCCTCAACATTAGGCTCTTGAACAAGTACCTGCTGAAATCTTCGTTCAAGTGCAGGATCCTTTTCAATATATTTACGATGTTCATCGAGGGTTGTAGCGCCAATACAGTGCAGCTCTCCACGAGCGAGCATCGGTTTTAACATATTCCCAGCATCCATAGCCCCATCGGTTTTTCCTGCCCCAACAATCGTGTGAAGTTCATCAATAAATAACAGAATCCGCCCTTCACTTTTTTTCACTTCATTCAATACCGCTTTTAATCTTTCTTCAAATTCACCTCTGAACTTCGCCCCTGCAATCAATGCACTCATATCTAACGAAAAAATCGTTTTATCTTTTAACCCCTCTGGAACATCCTTCCTAACAATCCGCTGGGCCAGCCCCTCCACAATTGCCGTTTTCCCTACTCCCGGTTCACCAATTAATACTGGATTATTTTTAGTCTTTCTAGAAAGAATTCTTATGACATGACGGATTTCCGCATCCCTTCCGATAACCGGATCTAGTTTACCTGCTTTCACTTCGGCTACAAGGTCTCTTCCATATTTATTAAGCGCATCGTAAACAGCTTCTGGATTTTGTGATGTCACTCTTTGGTTCCCCCTTATTTCCTTTATTGCTGCTAAGATATACTCCGGAGTTTTTCCATTTGAACTTACTATTTTCTGCATTTCCGATTCTTTTGCATAGCAAGCAGCTAATAATATATGTTCAATTGAAATAAAGTCATCAGTAAACTTGGCGGCAAAATCATCGGCACTAACAAATAGTCGTTGAAGCTTGGATGTAATGTATAACTTCCCTTTCTCAGCACCACTTCCTGTCACTTGTGGTTTTTTATCAAGGACAGTTTGCAATGCTCTTTCCACGCTTTCTGTTCGGATTTCTGCCTTCTCTAAGATTGCTTTTAATAAACTGTTCTCTTGACGAAGTAGTATTAAGAATAAATGGGGTTCATCTACCTCTTGATGAAAGCTTTTTATTGCTAAAGACTGAGCATCTAAAATACCCTTTTGCAGCCGCTCTGTCATTTGATTTAAATCCATCTCTTTCACCCCTTTGACCATATTTGACCTATTTGATTATATTATATACGAATATGTAATGAAATATAAAATAAAAGCCATCCTAGGGGATGACTTTTTCGATGATTTAAGGTTTACGCTGGTAAGTCCAAACACGTTCGTCATTTGAGGTTTCAGGAAACCTGTCTCCGGCTTTTAGCTTTATCTTTTTTGGATTATTAACATTTGACTCTGTATCACCGATTTCTATATATACACCATTATTTGGTGCTCTTTGTCCAGATTTAAACTGATGACTTTGGCCCATTTTCTGTCCCTCCTTTTCCTTTACAATTTTATTATTTCCATTTAATCTTGAGACATTAAAGGAATTATTATGAAATAAAACAACCTTTCAATGATGAGAATATATTTTGACGATTGTATGAACTTATGCCACAATTATTGATATATAAGCGTTGTTAACAATATAATTATAGTATTATCTAGTAAATGAAACCTTGACTGTCATTTATTTAGGAAAGCAAATTAGCGATTTATTTCGCCCCTTTAAGGTGGTTATTCTTATGCAGTCAATAAAGGAAATACAAGTAAAATTAACACAACTGTTTGATACGGTTCACCATATGAAGAAGATTGAAAAAGGCTCTTTTCTGTTTCAGGAAGGTTCTTCTGCAAATGAATTATATATTGTCCAAAGTGGAATCATTCAAATTAGCAAAATTATTCCAGACGGTCGGGAACTAACCCTAAGAATGTGCTCAAAAGGAGACTTTATTGGGGAACTTGATCTATTTGCTCCTGCACCTAGATATTTATTAAGTGCCCGCGTTGCTGAAAGCGGCGAAGTAGCAGTTATTATGAAGGATGTGCTAGAGGAGAAGCTTGCAAAGAACCATGAACTGTCACTTGAATTCATGAAATGGATGAGCCAGCAGTATCGAAAAACCCAAACCAGATTTCGAGACTTGGTTCTTCATGGTAAAAAAGGTGCATTATATTCTACCCTCATTCGAATTACTAATAGCTACGGTATAAAAACAAACCAAGGCATTCTCATTGAATTACCGTTAACAAATCAAGAACTAGCTAATTTCTGCGGTACATCACGTGAGGTAGTTAACCGACTGTTAAGTGATTTAAGAAAAGCAGGAATAATCTCCATTGATAAAGGCTCTATTACGATTCATGACCTAGATTATCTAAAAAATGAGATTGATTGTGAGGACTGTTCTCCAGAAATCTGCAAAATAGACTAAAAAAATCGGTCACTTTTGACCGATTTTTTTAATACCTCTAACCTATATTAACAAACATATAATCCCCAATTTGTATTTTAGCGCATATATGTATCTTCGACTGTGATAAAAGTAACGTTTTTGACAAATTTATTAACTTTTTTCATCAATATTATGAACAAGTTTTATCAAATCTTTTGATATCTTCATCAGGGACTTTTCTTCCGTTATATGAAACACTGGGACCGCCAACTTTTCCCTAAGCGCATTTGTCAAATCTTTATGCCAAACGATGACGTTCTTAATGTTAGATACATCTGAAATGAGGGAAAGATCGTTTTCATCTCTGAGTATGAGTAATTTGGGATAAGATTTCATTTTATGACCCTCAATTAAGATAATATCCGGGCGAAAAAACTCCACAAATCTAATTTGTTCTTCAAGTGTTAAAGCAGTTTCATCAGCTTGCAGGCATATTCTGCCATCTCCTTCAACTAATGAAGCAACTGCTCCTGCGTTTATGTGCTTAGCCGAGTCCTTTTGGGAAAGAATATCTGGTCGGCCTCCGTGTCCATGATGCTTGATTGTAGCACTTTTAATACCTTCATTTTTTAGGATTTCAATAATTTTCAAAATGATAGTGGTTTTACCGCTATTTTGGTATCCTACGATTTGATAAATTATTGGCTTTACCAAGGCCATACACTTCCTGCTTGGTCTTCAAGCAATAAAATATCAACCTCATCACCTGCTTTAAAGCTTCTTGTTCCTCCAGGAAGAATCATCAGGGAATTTGCTCCAGAAAGACTCATAATAATATTTGATTTGTCCAAACCGCTGGGTGTTGCACATAATTTCCCTTCTTTTATCGAAAAAGCGCTGCGGACAAATCTTGTGAATGGGTTAGCTTTTGGAAAATCAACCTCGAGGATAGCTTTTTCCTTTCGCAGGTGTGGTGTTGTGGAAAACAGCATTTTACGAATGATTGGCCTAGTAAACAACTCAAAACCAACATAGCATGCCGATGGATTACCAGATAAACCAAATAACAATTTCCCTTGGAGTTCAGCAACTGTCGTAACACTTCCAGGTCTCATTGCAACTTTATTAAATAAAACCTCTGCACCTAACTTTTCATAAATAGCAGGCAAATAATCAAAATCACCCACAGAAACGCCACCCGTTGTAATGAGTATATCTACTTTATCTAAAGCAGTTTTCACTGCAGTAAAACATGTTTCAAAAACATCAGGAAGCTTACCATAATAGTGTACAATAGCTCCTGTTCTCTGTATTTGTGCCGAAATCATATGTGAATTACTATTTCTAATTTTACCAGGTACTAATTCTTCATCCACTTCCAGCAATTCGGTTCCAGTAGCAAACAATCCAATAATTGGTTTTTTAGCAACAGGAACTTGGTGATATCCAAAGGTAGCCAGCATCGCTTGAATCCCTGGGTTGATCAATGAACCCTTTTTTACCAGGACTTCACCCTTTTTGGCGTCTTCGCCTCGATAGGAGACATTGTCACCCTTTTTAAAGCTTCTTTTTATTGACATATAAGGCATCCCATTTTTCTCATACGCTTTTGCCACTTCAAACATGACCACTGCGTCTGTTCCCTCTGGCATCATCGCACCTGTCATAATACGAACTGCTTCGTATTCTCTAATGATTTTAGAAGACGTCATTCCTGCGCCAAGATGGTCAACCACTTTAAATTCTATTGGATTTTGTAATGAAGCTTCCTTAGTGTCTATAGACCGGACCGCGAAACCGTCATAAGGTGCTCGATCAAAATGAGGGACATCGCTCGTAGCCATTAAGTCTTCTGATAAAAATCGGCCATAACTTTCATCGATTGATACATATTCAGTTTTTCCATCTAACTCGTATTCCATTATTCTTTTAACTGCATCCCCAATCGGGATCGGTTTTCTTCTCTCTAACAACTCCATCAACTCCTGCAGGAAACATATCAAATTAAATAAGAATCGTTTATTCATATATCATTATAAGCCTAACGAATAGTCACAAATATAGCAAACGTCACAACATAAGACAAAAAATTATAAAATCATAGCCATTGTGTGATTCAGGTCACCCATTTTTTTCGGGGAATGCCTTATTCTTAATCTAGAAACGAACAAAACATTAGGAGGAAATTATGATTACTTTCCCTTTTTCTACAAATACATTGGTTAGAGATATCGTAAATGAACTGCCAAAAACGAGTGATGTGTTCAAGAAATTTAGAATCGACTTTTGTTGTGGAGGCAATATTCCACTATCCGAAGCCATTGCCGCAAATGGAATAAATGAAGAAGCAATAATGGAGGAACTTAGAGTAATATTTGAAAAAAATAATTCTGCCCAAACAGATTTAGAAGTTTGGACGAAATCAGATTCAACTACGATTATTGATCATGTTATCAACCATTATCACCGTACTTCTGAAGAAGAATTATCACTGCTTAGCCCATATGTTACCAAGGTTTCCCGTGTGCACGGTGACAGTCATCCAGAGCTTTTAAAGGTTCATGAATTATTTTATGAATTCAAAAAAGAACTAATGGAGCATATGGCTAAAGAGGAAGCCGTTGTCTTTCCGTTAATTAAACAACTTGCTGATGGAACAGTAGAAAATCGTGAAGAAGCGATTAACATGATTGTTGAGCTTGAAAAAGAACATGATCATGCAGGTGAAATCTTGAGACAGATTCGGTCCGTAACTTCTGATTACACTCTTCCTTTAGACGCGTGCGGAACATACCGTTTAGTATATAAGCGGCTAGAAGATCTTGAAGGATTAACTTTTATGCATGTGCATTTAGAAAATAATATCCTATTCCCTAGATATTTTTAATAAGGGTAAGTCAAAGAGGCTGTATATTTCACAGCCTCTTTTTCTATTAGCTGTGTTAAACTAGGCTGTTGATTTGCGCTTCACAAAGGAATGCTTCTTGGAATAATCATCGCAGGGACAGGCGGTCTTTGCCTGTCACGAGGCGCTATGCTTTCCGCGGGCTCGCCCGTGAGCCTCCTTACAGCTTCGCACCTGCGGGGTCTCACTCAGCTCGTTCATCCCGCAGGACTTTGATTTACATCCTCGAATCTGCCCACACACGAAGAAAATGCGATAGCATTTTCGAGGAGTCAAGCGCCTTACGCTCCAATCAACAGGTTCTTAAATCAACAGTATCCTTTAACACAGCCTTTCTACTAAAAAAACCTCTCAAATAGTAAGAGAGGTCTAGCCGCCGATATAGGACATTTCAATTTTCTTGCGATTTTTCGCTGTCTCTTCTGTTCTTTCATCTGAATATCTGTCATTTCGACCATTCCAAATGTCTGTTATTCGGTTTCGCAGCTCTTCATCTGTAGCACCGTTTCTCATAAAGTTTCGGATATCATGACCATTTCCATTAAACAAACAGGTGAAAATTTGTCCATTTGCAGAAAGTCGCGAGCGCGTGCAGCTGCTGCAGAAAGATTCTGAGACAGAGGAAATAAAGCCTACATTTACGTCAGTGTTGGAATAATTATATAATTTTGCTACCTCACCAAAATAAGCCGGGTCAAGAGACTCTAATTGATAGTGCTCTTTAAGCATGTTGTAAATTTGTTTTTTTGTAATCACATCATCCATTTTCCAGCCATTAGATGAACCTACATCCATATACTCAATAAAACGGAGCTCTAATCCATTTTTTAAGCAAAAATCTGCCATTGGGATGACTTCTGAATCATTCAGACCTTTTTTAACAACCATATTGATTTTAACTCTGAGACCAGCATTCTTGGCCGCTTCAATCCCATCTAACACCGGCTTAGTGCCGACACCACGTCCATTTATTGTCCCGAACAGCTCATCATTTAACGTATCGAGACTTATGTTTACTCTTTTTAGCCCTGCCTCTTTTAATTTATCAGCCAGTTTAGGAAGAAGGACTCCGTTTGTCGTCAGTGCTATGTCTTTTAAACCATCAATTTCTGATAGCTTTTTCACCAAAATCGGAAGGTCTCTTCGCAGCAGTGGTTCCCCACCAGTTAGACGGATTTTCTCCACACCGACACTTACAAAAGCTTTTGCTACTCTATCAATTTCCTCATATGTCAGCAGCGCACTTTTCGGCAAAAATTCAAAATCATCACCAAATTGATCTGCAGGCATGCAATATTGACAGCGGAAGTTACAACGATCGATTACGGAGATTCTTAAGTCACGTAACGGGCGATCGAATTTATCTTTAATAATGGTCTTTTCCATTTATATCAACTCCATTATTTTAAAAGCAAATAATATAATGCAAGTGTACCAACTATTAATAAAAAATACTGTTACTTTATTCACTATCATAACATTTCTTTTACAATTTTTTAATCTGTTTCGTGTAATTAGAAGAGTTTTCACTATATTGTCATTGTTTACTCAGCGCGAAGGTCAAAACGTAAGTTAAAATAAGACTAACAAAATTAGAAAAATTAGAAGATGAGTCAAAATATGACTTTGAGGTGAGATACATGTTAACTAAAGTGAAACCAACTCATTCATTAGAAATAAAAGAACTACTTAAATTTGCTGATCGGAAAATTAAAAGTGAAAGAGGCACCTACTTATTTCAAGAAGGAATGATTGCTGAAGAACTTTATATTATTGTTTCTGGTAAAGTACAAATCAGTAAAATTACATCCGATGGACGTGAACTTTCCTTAAGAATATGTGGAGAAAATGATATTTGTGGAGAATTAACACTCTTTACCGACAATCCGAGATATTTATTAAGTGCTAAAGTATTGGAGGAAGGAGAAATCGTTGCCATCAAAAAAGATGTGATTGAAAGTGAGATTTTCCAAAATAGCAAGCTTGCTTTCGAGTTTATGAAATGGATGAGTGACCATTTCCGGAAAACACAAACAAAATTTCGTGATCTTGTTCTAAATGGCAAACGAGGCGCACTTTTCTCTACTCTAATCCGAATGTCTAATAGCTATGGTATTCATAAAGAGAATGAAATAGTAATCGATTTACCATTAACTAACCAGGAACTGGCAAACTTTTGCGGGACTTCGAGAGAAAGCACGAACCGAATCCTAAGTGAATTAAAAAAAGATAAGATCATCAATATTAAAAAAGGAAAAATCTCCATTCTAAATTTGCAATATTTAAAGGATGAAATCGGCTGTGAAAATTGCCCAGCCGTATATTGCAATATTGAATAGTGATAAGGGAAGCAATCAAATCCGATTGCTTCCCTTTTTTTATGAGGCTTTATTCTTAAGCCTTTATTGCACTTGTTTTTCACGCATTGCCTTTGGAATATAAACACAGAATGGTTCACTTTCCAAATAATCACCTGTCATCGCATAGGCTCTAGATCTTGAGCCGCCGCATACATGACGGAATTCACATACCCCGCATTTCCCTTTATAAAGATCTGGATTTCTAAGTGATTGGAATATTGGTGATTCACGGTAAATTTCGGCTAGCGGTGTTTCACGGACATTTCCTGCTTTAACTGGTAATAATCCACTTGGATACACATCTCCAATATGTGAGATGAAAACAAAGCCATTTCCATCATTAACACCTTTTGGTGCTCGTCCAAGTCCGTCGATTGAGCCTGTTAAGCCTTGTTCTGTTAAGGCACTTAAATAATTTATTTCATCTGTTTGATCTTTTGCCTCACGCATCTTTTGCTGAATAACAACACGGCGATAATGCTGTGCCGCTGTAGTCTTAATGTCGAAGGAAACAGCTTTACTAAGGTCATATAGCCATCTGAACACTTTCTCGTGCTCCACAGGTGATATCATATCTGATTCTTGACCTCGGCCTGTTGGAACAAGGAAAAAGACACTCCATAGTACGCATCCTAAATCCTCAACCATTTTTGCCATTTCATTAAGGTATTCGATGTTGTATCTAGAAATAACTGTATTTATCTGAATTGGAATTTCAAGTTCGTGCAAATATTTAATTCTCTCCATTGTAAGATCAAAAGAACCTGCAGTCCCGCGGAAGTGATCGTGAACAGCAGCCGTTGGTCCATCTATACTAAATGCCCATCGGGAAAGCCCAACTTCCTTCGCCTTTTCAATCGCCTCTTTTGTAACATTTGGTGTCGCACTTGGAGTCATGGAAACTCTAACGCCTTTTTCTACTGCATATTTTGCTATATCAAAAACATCTTGTCTCATTAATGGGTCTCCGCCAGTAAAGACCAGCATTGGATTGTTCATTTCATATATTTGATCAATTAGGTTCTTGCCTTCTTCAAAAGATAGTTCACGTGGGTCTCTTCTTAATTGAGCTTCTGCACGACAGTGTAAACAGGCAAGCTGACATGCTCGTGTGAGTTCCCATATAACGATAAATGGATCTTTATTAAAATCTCGGCCAAAAGCCATATGAAACGCCTCCTAAAACGGCCATTTCAAAACCAAACAGCCTTATTACCTGTTATTATATAGGGGATTCCACTACGGATAAGTGAACTACCTCACATTCTGTTTAAATAATATGTCTACATTGTGAATTCAAAATAAAAACAGCAGAGTCTCTGCTGTTTTCTTTTTTCTTATCGAATTCCTAATGCGATTTTTGCATAACGTGACATCATTTCCTTGTTCCATGGCGGGTTAAACACGATATTAACCTCGACCTCTTTTACCTCAGGAATATCTGCTAATGCTCTTTTCACCTGGTCAACAATGGTTCCGGCAAGGGGGCAGCCCATTGATGTTAATGTCATGGTAATCGTTACATTTCCTTCATCATCCATTTCCGTGTCATAAACTAAACCTAGATTAACAATATCAACACCTAGCTCAGGGTCTATAACAAGCTCTAATGCACCCATAATATTTTCTTTTAATTCTTCATTCATCGAAACCACTCCTTATATTTATTGCAGTAAATGTTTTTCAAACCATTCAACGGTTGCTTTTAATCCTTCTCTGCTTACCTTATGGTCAGCATGCTCATCTGTAATGAAGTGAATATTTTCTGGTTTTTTTATATAGTTTTCCTTTACTGATTGATAAAAACGATATGTTAACTCATATGGTACAATAGGATCTTTTTTTCCATGCCAAAATAACAATGGTCTATCCTCAAGCATATTTGGCTGCGGACTCAAATCATATTGTCGTAAGACTGATACTTGCTCTGCAATTTGCTCATCGGCAAAATCAAGGTTAACACCAAGGTTTTTCATTTGTGCTAATTGCCAATGCAGATATTCTTCATATGCAGGCATCCCCATTAAGCTAACTGCAGCTTTGACCCATTTATATTTAGTCAAAGCACCCAAGGTCACAATACCACCCATAGAGACTCCGGCAAGTCCAATTTGTTCCGGGGCTGCTAATCCTTCTTCTACATAGTATTCCTTATAATCGTTTAATTCATGGATAGTCTTGATGACAATTTCCCAAAAATGACTGTATAAATCTTTTTCCGTTAAACCCTGCTCCCTTTCACCATGGTAGATCGCCTCTGGAAGGATCACTCGAAATCCCTTTTCCGCTAATAAATAGGCATAGTGAAGATTATTCTCCTTAGCACTCGTAAAACCATGGGTAAAAATAATAAGCGGAAGTTTCTTTTGTTGTATGCTTTTCTTTACAATATGTAGGAAGGGATTTTTATTCAACAAACTTTTTTCAACGATAATCACGTAGGTAAATCCTCCTGGGTAAAATAATTATATCTGAAAGCAAAACATTATAAAGTGAATTTTTTTACAGGTACGGTATAAAATTGTTAACATGGTAGTTATAATGGTATGACTTTCCAACAAAAAAGAAAATCCATAATTGTAGTGTATCATTTCATTAAACATTTATCTAAAGCTTAGACTTATTGTTTAGAAAACGATTCAAAAAGGAGTCAATATGGCAGAAAAACATTTAATTGCATTGGACTTAGATGGTACCTTATTAAAAGATGACAAAACGATTTCCGAGAAAACGAAAAGCGTTTTAAGTAAAGCTCGAGAACAAGGTCACGTGGTAATGATTGCAACAGGAAGACCCTATCGTTCGAGCGAACCCTATTACCACGAACTTAAGCTTGACACTCCCATTGTGAATTTTAATGGTGCCTTTATGCATCACCCACTCGATTCAAGCTGGGGATTTTATCATGATCCTCTGGATTTAAAAGTAGCTAAAGATATTGTAGAAGCATGCCGTTCATTTAACTTCCACAATATTATTGCCGAAGTTATTGATGATGTTTACTTCCACTATCATGACGAAAAATTGTTAGATATATTCGGTATGGGGAATCCAAATATAACGACGGGTGATTTGCGAAATTATTTAAAAGACTCCCCGACTAGTTTGTTAATCCATACGGAGGAAGATGAATTAAAGCAAATCCGTCAACATTTGTCAGACCTACACGCTGAGGTGATAGATCATCGCAGTTGGGCAGCACCATGGCATGTAATTGAAATTATCAAAATAGGTTTAAGCAAGGCTGTTGGATTAAAAAAGGCTTCAGAATACTTCAACATTCCACCTGAAAGAATCATTGCTTTTGGTGATGAAGATAATGATTTAGAAATGCTTGAATATGCAGGCCGCGGTATTGCGATGGGTAATGCGATTGATAAGGTCAAAACGATTGCAAACGAAGTAACCTTGACGAATGAGGAAGACGGGGTCGGGGTTTATTTGTCAGACTTGTTAAATCTGAAATAATGGATCGCGGTTCACCATTGTTTACCTAAATGAAATACGCTGATATGAGCATACTATTTTTGTAAGGCAGTAATCACTGCTTCACACCAAGCTCACCAAATTGGAGGGATTGTAATGGGTAAACGAAACAAATCAAAACGCTTTGTCCAGCAAGGAGTGGATACTGTCAGTAAGCATGATGAACGTATTCCTTACCACATGACCTACGCTGAAGCGGAAGCCCAGAAAATGTCCAATGTGCGTGAATCCTCGCTTGGAGGAATATAACGATGGGAAACCAATTATTCCAAGAAGCACGAAGATTTGTTGAGATGGCAAAATCTGCCGGCCCTGCTGATCGCGATTCTGTAATTTCGAAGGCAAAAAATGCATTGAGTTCAGCCTATGCAAATTCAACCTTCGCAGAACAAAGTCAGCTCCAAGAAATGCAAAATGAGCTTGAACAACTTAAATAATGGGAAAAGCTGGCACGTTACAGATACGTGCCAGCTTTTCTTTTACGGAAGAGTAAATTTCTTTTTGCTGACTATGGTTTGTTTGTTGCTTAACGGTTTGTCATTTAGTTTTCTTGGTAAAAGAGTGGCAGTAACCGTATATTGCCCAGCCGGAACTCTTACTCCATTTACTTTGTAATCCCAATTTTCCACTTTACGGTAGGTTTGATGAGGGTCAATACGAATGGTTTGCAATGCCTGTAAGAAGGAGCGTCCTTTTGAATATCGATATACTTCCTGCCCAGTTTGGTCACTCACAATAATCTCATAATATTGTGAGGTAGGAAACTCAAAATACAGTGGAGTTTCCTCATTATTCTTAATACGAAGTTCAAATTCCACTCTCTCATTTCCTAAATTAGGAGACACTGTAAACTGAAATTGCTCACCAAAACTTGCCTCTCCTCTTAAACTAAAGGGAAAAAGAAACAAAATCAAACTTAAAACAATTCTCACCTTTAACTCCCTCCTATTCTCGCCTAAAAAACCCATAAATTCCAGTTGTTTGGATTATATTTGTAAATGCATTTGGATCAACCTCTGCAAGGATTCGTTCCAAATCATACAACTCATAACGGGTTATAACAATCATTAGCATGTCTCGAGATTCATTTGAAAAAGCACCTTTTGCAGGAATCATTGTAATTCCTCTAACTAACTGTGAATGAATCGCCTTCTTAAGTTCATCAGCTTTTTTAGTAATAATCATCGCAGTTAGCTTTGCATGCCTAGTATGGATTGCGTCTACCACCCTTGTCGAAGCATACAAAGATACAATGGTATAAAGAGCTTTTTCCCATCCATATAAAAATCCGGCGGTAATGATAATCACCGCATTCATAATAAACATATAGCTGCCAATCGGTTTATCCTTCATCCTCGATAAAACCATCGCAATAATATCTACTCCGCCTGTTGAAGCCCCCCATTTCAGGGTAATTCCGACACCCACGGCTAATATTACGCCCCCAAATACTGAATTAAGGAGAATGTCTTTTGACACTTGTGTAATTGGAATTAATTCTAAAAAAAGTGATGATAAAGCCACACTTAAAAAACTATAAATGGTGAATGACCTTCCTACCTTCAACCAACCTAGGATCGCTACTGGAATATTTAGCAACAGCAAAAAGAATCCCATTGAAATATTTAATGGCGTTTGTTCACTTAATACTTTTGATAATAATTGTGCTACTCCAGTAAAACCGCTAGAATAAACATTTGCCGGAATTAAAAATAAATTTATTGCGAGGGCATTTAGAAATGCACCTACCATAACAATGATTATTTTTTTGGTTTGTTGCCATAACAAAAGCACCATCTCCTTCAAATTTTAGGGTACTATCTCTTAGCAGATAATTGTATTTTTGGGGTGAAACCGATAAACTGAAATTAACTATATTAGTTTGAAAGCAGGTGAGCTTCATGCCGGTAAAAATACTAGCTGACAGCGCATGCGATTTACCAAAAGAATTTTATTCTGAACATAACGTCACATTATTTCCATTAAAGGTTCAGGTTAACGGACAAGAATTTGAGGATGTTAAAACAATTGATCCAAAAACTGTGTATGACGCCATACGCGCAGGTGATGTTCCAAAAACGTCTCAAGTTTCTCCTTTATTATTTGAGGAAGTCTTTACTAAAATGGCTGAAAATAATGAAGATGGAATATATATTGCGTTCTCTTCTGAATTATCTGGTACATATCAGACATCTGTTATGATTTTTAACCAAGTGAAGGAAAAATATCCAAATTTTAATTTAACCATCGTTGATACTAAGTGTGCCTCACTTGGCTTTGGACTAGTCGTAAAAGAAGCGGCAAGGCTTGCTGCAGAAAACGTCTCAAAGGAAGATATACTTAAAGATGTGTTATTTCGAAGTCAGCATATGGAGCATTTATTTACTGTTGAGGACTTAGACTATCTTGCTAAAGGCGGTCGGGTATCCAAAGCCTCAGCCTTTTTAGGTGGATTACTAAACATTAAACCTATTTTGAATGTAGAGGATGGGAAACTCGTTCCAATTGAAAAAATACGAGGAAAAAAGAAAGTCTATAAACGTATTATTGAACTGATGAATGAACGCGGTGAAAACTTTGATAACCAAGTAGTGGGGATTAGTCATGCGGATACCGAAGATACTGTGTTAGAAGTAAAAGCATTGATCGAGGAAGAACTGCATCCCAAAGAAGTCTTAATTACCTCAATTGGTTCAACAGTCGGCGCACATACCGGACCAGGAACAATTGCCATATTCTTTCTAAATAAATTGCCATAAAAAAAGGCGGGAAAGTCCCGCTTTTTTTTATGGCTAGCTCCAGCACCCAGCGGCTAGTGGACTTCGCCCTTTTCCCTACGATAAGTCAACATCGGCTCGCTACGCTCTCCGTGTTTCCTTTATCTCAGTCAAAGAGCTCCAGTCCATACGCCGCTGAACGGGCGCTTCCGCTTTTCTTATTTGTGGTCTGTTTTCTTAGAATACTGATTTTTACCTGCTTGACGATTCTTCTCACGCATCATGTTTTTTTCGTGTCTAAGTGCATTATTATCTTGAGCTTTTTTATCATTATCTGATGTATGCGGCATAATCATACCCCCTTCAAAATGCTTTCAACATTATTGTTGTCATTTTAAAAAAGAGTATGTAGAAAAAAGTTAATCTTTCTTTAGATATGTCCAGCTGCCTTCTTGATAAACCCTGCCTTCTTTCATAAGTTTACCAAGTGCCCGCTTAAAAGCACCCTTACTTAACTGGAAACGTTCTTGTATATCCTCAGGCATGCTTTTGTCATTAAAAGGCATAGCTCCGTTTCTACTCATTAAATACTCAAAAATCCGTTCCGCTTCAAGGTCCTGTGATTCCTGTTTTCTAGCAAGCAAAGAAACATTTACAGTCCCATCTTCCTTGACGTCAATAATTCGCCCTTCCACCACTTGTCCTAAACGCGGCTCTTTTTGTCTTTGGGTCTCGTGTATGAATCCTTTAAAGCCCTCTATGGTGTAGATCCAGCTGCCTACCTTCGCTGTCCGGTAGATATGTCCCTGGATATTCTTGTTAAAATCCTTTCTAGTGGCTTTGGTTGAAATCGATTCTATGACCGGGTCAGTTGCAAGCTTTGCATATAAAAGGTAATTGTTATTTACCCTTAAGGTAACATAAACCATATCACCTTCCTTAGGCCAAACGGACTTATGTACTGGAAGATCATCAATCCCTAATAATAAATCCTTTTTAATCCCAATATCTAAAAATACCCCAACATGAGGGTTGGAATCTACCACTTTAAGCCAAGCATATTTGCCAATTGCTACTTCAGGTATGGTTGTAGAAGCTGATGTTCTGCCTTCGGAATCTACATAAAGAAACACCTCGACGGATTCATCTACTTCATATTCTCGGTCCGCCTCATTTATATGCAACAAAACATCATCATTTCCATCAGTTAAAAAATAGCCAAATTCTGCTTTTCGAGCTACCGTTAAGGTAACGGTTTGACCTATTAGTTCTTGTAGAGACATGTTAACTCACCTTTTCTTTCCTATCGTTTTCCATAGGGTTGTTTGAACTGCTATATTTTACTATAATGTAGCCATAAAGGGAAACTTTAGCAGTGCGTTGAATACTAAATACCTTTATTAAAAATATACTGGAGGTATTATTAATATGGCCAAAGATGAATCTTTTGATATTGTATCCAAAGTAGAATTTACTGAAGTCACAAATGCAATTACCGCAACAATGAAGGAAATCAAAACCCGTTATGATTTTAAGGGCAGCAAAAGCGAAGTTACCCTGGATAAAGAAGAGCTTGTTCTAGTTTCAGATGATGAATTTAAGATGGACCAACTAAAAGATGTCTTGCTTGGCAGGTTAATCAAAAGAGGTGTTCCTGTTAAGAATCTCGATTATGGAAAAATGGAAAAAGCGTCTGGCGGGACTGTTCGCCAACGAGCAAAGCTTGTTCAAGGCATCGATAAAGAAAATGCTAAGAAAATTAACACGATTATTAAAAATAGCGGTCTAAAGGTAAAAAGCCAAATTCAAGACGATCAAGTCAGAGTTAGCGGTAAAAACCGTGATGATTTACAAAAAATTATTTCGCTGGTTCGCGATGCTGACCTTAGTGTCGATGTTCAATTTATTAACTATCGTTAATATTGCATTTATAAGGTGAAAGGAAAAATTTCCTTTCACCTTTTTTACGGCTCTTTTCTAATATTTTCGTTCATTTTCCTCAAACTAACATGGTAAATAAACTTGGAGGTAAAATGAATGTCCAATAACCAACAACAAAAAAAGACTTTTCCACCACAGCATCAAAATCGCCAGCCTGGTATCGAGAGTGAAATGAATCCACGTCCGGTTTCAGTTGGTCAAAACTATAAAAGTGCTGGTAAATTAGCAGGAAAAACAGCTATTATTACCGGCGGGGATAGCGGCATTGGCAAATCTGTTGCAATTTATTTTGCTAAAGAAGGTGCTGATGTAGTCATTGTTTATTTGGACGAGCATCAAGACGCAGAAGAAACTAAAGGGCTCGTTGAAGCAGAAGGACGCAGATGTCTTCTTTTTTCCGGTGACGTAGGCAATGAAGAATTTTGTAAGGATACTGTTAATAAAACTGTTGATCAATTCGGAAAGATTGATGTTTTAGTAAACAATGCTGCAGAACAGCACCCACAAAAAAGTCTGTTAGATATTACATCAGCACAGCTTGAAAAAACGTTTCGAACAAATATTTTCTCTTACTTTTATATGTCTAAAATGGTCCTGCCACACATGAAACAAGGTGCAACAATTATCAACACAGCATCTGTTACTGCGTATGCCGGCAATGAGCAATTATTAGATTACTCTGCTACAAAAGGTGCCATAGTGACCTTTACACGTTCTCTGGCAAAATCGCTGGCACCTCAAGGTATAAGGGTAAATGGCGTCGCACCGGGTCCCATTTGGACGCCGCTTATTCCTTCAACCTTTAATGAAGACCAAGTGGCAAGCTTTGGCTCTACTACACCTATGGGCCGAGCGGGTCAACCATTTGAACTTGGTCCAAGCTATGTATACCTCGCTTCTAATGATTCTTCTTATGTAAGCGGACAAATCCTCCATGTCAATGGCGGAGAAATAATTAATGGATAGCCCCTAAACATGAAAACGCGATACTTCGTTTATGGAGGTATCGCGTTTATTTATCTAATCCCTTCTTCTTTTCCTAATCTTTATTATGAAAATCATGAACAAGATGTAAACCGCAACTAGGGATCCGACTAAGGGCAGATTGATGCCACTTTTTTCTGTTAACACATATATTTCTGACTCATCACGGTCAATGATAAGATCGTATTGATTATCATTGCTCCGCACCAAATCTCCGTTTAGCAATCCTCGTAATTCCTTATCACCTTCAATTTGCTCGTTGTTTAAGGTAATGTTTTGAGATTCACTTGTATTATTAATTGCGATAATCACTGTTTCATCTTGGTAGACTCGTTTGTAAACTGCCATTCCATCTTTTTCAAAAAGCATTACCATATTTCCGCGGGTTAACGAAGGAAGTTGATTCCTCAACTCACCAAGCTTGGTTATATAGTCAATGAGTTCCTTTTCAGTCCGGAAATTCATTGGCTGACGATTATCTGGAATTTCTCCCCCATTTAATGCAATTTCACTTCCATAAAAGACAACTGGAATGCCCGGAGTTGAATAAATATACGTTAAAGCTGTTTTCCAGCGTGCCCCTGGGAAATGTTTTTTTGTAACAATATCTTGTGTAAATCTAGCTGTATTTTCGTTATCAAAAAATTGCGGCTGCAATTCTGGTTGTTGTACCTTACTTTCTTTTAAAAGACCAAAGGTTTGATTAGTTGCAGCGAAAACACTTCTTAAATCTTCACTATGTTGGTAATTAGTAAGGCTGTCAATTCCAGCATCTTCATATTTTTCAAGGTCTGCTGCACTGTTTGTAGAGGTTATCCCTAACAGAAAAAAGTTTTCCTTAACGCCTTTTACTTCTTTTGAGAAATCACTCCAAAAGGACAACGGTACATGATTTACTTCTGGAAGGCTATAACCGTCAATATCGGTTTTTTCAATCCACCATTTAGCAGCGTCCAATAAGTAATCCTTTACCTCAGGGTTGTCCTGATTGAGGTCAGGCAAACCGTTTACCCAGCCATTTTCGATTTCATTTTGATCTACCAAGTTGCTAATTTCCTGCTTCTCGTGGAACCAATTTTGCTTGGATGAATCGAACACCCATGGGTGTTCTGCAGAGACATTATTGGTTACAAAATCAATTACCACCTTCATATCTCGTTTATGTGCTTCTTGTACAAGTTTTTTAAATGTTTTCATTGAGCCAAAATGCTCGTCAGGTTTATAAAAGTCATTCACCCAATAACCATGGTATCCACCCGCAGTATTATCAAATATCGATGTCAGTCGGATGGCAGTGAAACCCATATCTTTTAGGTAATCCAACTTATCCAATACTCCCTGAAAATCACCGCCATTATAGGCTAGCGGATCTAGTGTATTAACTTCCAGATCATTGTTTGTATTACCATTAAGGAAACGATCAACCATGATAGAATAAATGGTTTCATCCTGCCATTTTCGGTCTTCTCTCTCCGTTTCTGCATGTGCTGGCAGTGAAGTTATGACAAAAAAACAGATTAAAATAAGTGTAATTAAGGTTTTTTTCATGTTCAATCCCCTTCCATACACTCATTTTAATCTAATAAAGGTGTGAATCCAACTATTATCATCTATCCATTTACTATATTAATATTGTAATCTTTAAACCAAATATCGAGCTGTATAAAGTAAGCTAATAGCTGCGGTCCTGACATCAACTGGCCAAACCACGGCTCCTTAAACGAATTACCACCAGATTCAACCAGTTGATTGAGTAAATCACGATTGAATAGTTCGTATAGCACCGAGGACCTATCCGTTAATATCTCCCTCAGTTGTTGTTGAACAGCTAAAGTATATTCTGGATTATGGGTTTTTGGATAAGGACTTTTCTTTCGATAAAGTACTTCTTCTGGAAGAATTCCTTCAAACGCTTTTCTTAAAATCCCCTTTTCCCTGCCATGAACCATTTTTATATCCCATGGGATATTCCAGACATACTCAACAAGACGGTGGTCTGCAAATGGGACTCGGACCTCAAGACTGGCTCCCATACTCATCCGATCTTTTCGGTCAAGCAGCGTTGTCATAAAATGTGTCATATTAATATAGAAAAGCTCTCTTCGCTTTGCTTCCTCTGGGCTTTCTCCATCCAGTCTAGGTGTTTCCTGGATTGCTTGATTGTACTTTTCTATCACATAATCCTTTAAGTTCAATCTTTGCTGCCAATCGGCCCTTAATAAATTATTTCTTTCATTTACGGAACGCATCCAAGGAAAACTAGGTCTCTCTAAATCTTCCTTGCGATGAAACCATGGATAGCCTCCAAATATCTCATCAGCACACTCTCCGGAAAGACTAACAACAAAGTCATTTTTTATTTCCTTACAAAACCAAAGTAAGGAAGAATCAATGTCAGCCATACCAGGACAGTCGCGAACATGAACCGCTTCTGTTAAGTCTTTCACTAATTGCTGCTGAGAAATAGTTTTAAAATGGTGCTTTGTTTTAAACTCATTGGTTACAATGTTAATCCATTTCTCATCCGCATTTGGCTGAAATTCATTTGCTTTGAAGTATTGGTCGTTACCTTCATAGTCAATCGAATAGGTATGGAGCTGACCTTTTCCTTGGTCCTTAAATCCTTGCGCAGCAATGGCTGTAATAATACTTGAATCAAGCCCGCCTGATAAGAAGGTGGAAAGCGGTACATCCGATACAAGCTGCCTTGTTACAGCATCTGTTACCAAATAGCGTACCTTCTCAGCAGTTTCTTCTATATTATCTTTGTGCACATCACTCTTTACATTCCAATAGCGCCAAATCTTTAAACCATTTTTTGAAAAAGTCATGGCGTGTGCCGGTCTTAACTCCTTAATCCCTTTAAAAATCCCAGAGCCAGGAGTCCTCGAAGGTCCTAAACCAAAAATTTCAGCAAGCCCTTCGTGTTCCAGTTCTGTTTTCATTCCTGGATTC
Source organism: Neobacillus canaveralius (assembly GCF_047237705.1). Classification (NCBI taxonomy): domain Bacteria; kingdom Bacillati; phylum Bacillota; class Bacilli; order Caryophanales; family Bacillaceae; genus Neobacillus; species Neobacillus canaveralius. The sequence goes on from NZ_JBDFLL010000001.1 coordinate 4,822,865, forward strand.
CGAAGGATAGCCTTGATTTCCGAAGCAAATACAATCCCGTTATTTAACTCCGTATAAAACAATGGTTTAACTCCCATTCGGTCGCGGCCAATAAACAATTTTTCTCTCTCTTGATCCCAGATTGCAAAGGCATAGATACCATTTAAATAATTTACGCACTCTTCCGCCCATTCTATATAGGCAGTTAACAGAACTTCTGTATCAGAATGACCTTTGAAAGAATATCCTTTAGTAAGGAGAATTTTGCGGATATCTTCGGTATTATACAGTTCACCATTGTAACAAATGGTGTACTCTTTACCTTCCTTTTGTTTTGTCATTGGCTGTCTTCCGCCTTCAGGATCTACAACAATTAGGCGCTTGTGACCAAACCCGACATGAGTTTGAACCCAGAGGTTCGTTTCATCTGGTCCTCTTTTTGCCAGTGTCTTTGTCATTTTTTCAATCGTATCTTTTTCAGCTCTTAAGTCTTTAGTATAATCAACCCATCCTGAAACTCCGCACATAAGACTCTCCTCTCTCCAGTAACTGAGACTGGATATCATAACATGCTTTTATTCTATTCAGCCCAATTTATTTGGTAAATTGTCCAAATTAAAGATAAACAAGTTATAAAATCTCACAAAGATGTCTACAAAGAAAAAGAAAGCATTAGGCACGGAGGTTAAACATGAATCGACAACAAAGAATTAAACTATTAGATTTTCAACTGAGGGCCTATAACGAAGGAGCAGTTGAACAAATCAGTGATCAATGGATCTTTTTTGATGAGGAAACGGAAGAAGCAGCGATGCTGGATGACTATCTTCAGCAAGAGATTGAAATATTTCGTGTGAATCGTTGGAGGAAAGGAATCTTAATCGAATCTGGGAAGATACGAAGCGGAAATGAAATTATTATGCTTCGTGACCATGACAAGGTTAGAATCCGAAAGCATTTAATTTACTCATTGGAAAGACTTTTAGAGGGAATGAATGATGACGCCTTTTTTCAATTTGTCACGACATTAAATTCTTTAGATTTTTCTATATACGATTGTATCTACTGTTATAATCACCTGTCATTCTTATCCGATGATAAACAAAGAGATGGGGTAAACTTTATTGTCTTCGATAACCAGGAGCAAATTTGTAATGTTCAGCACCATTTTTGTTATTTCGAAAAGGTAAATGACCGCTTTGAATTTACCTTAAATACAGGAAAACGATTGGTTATTGAAAAGATGATATCTTAAGTTGAAAAGGTGTGTTTTTCATATAAGAGAAAAAACACACCTTTTTTCTGTTTTTTAGTTTCCTATATATTTTGAGTAAAGGGATTTTGCTTTTACGATATCATTTGTACCATGGACTAGTACTCGACCATCCTTAAATACGACGATGGATGTTTCCTCATCGGGAGAAAAACGAAGTAAAAATTGGTTTCCAATGACTTTTCCATTTTGTTTTAGTTGTTCACCAAGCTTATGTAAATCGCGTTCCCGCTTTTCTCTAAAGTATATTTGCACGGTATCTCTTCCACATAGAGAATTATAGGTTTCCTGAACGGCGGACAATCGATCCAGAAAGTCAAACTGACGGTTTACACATGTAGGACATTTTGGATTTTTCCCCTCACTTGTATCCATTGAAAAAAAGGAAGTATCCCAAATGTCTATTTGTTCAAGGTTGGTATTCGTCGTGGCCCCTACCAATAGTTTAATTGCTTCCATTGCTTGAAAGGACCCAATAATATCTGTAATTGGTGACAGAACACCAATTGTATCACAGGTTTCCCCCCTGCCAGCTGGTACTTGTGGAAATAGACAGCGATAACACGGGGTTATTCCAGGTTTAATGACCGCAAACATTCCTCTAGAGCTGACTGCAGCTCCATGCACCCAGGGGATTCCATACTTAACGCCAACATCATTGATTAAGTACCGGGTCATAAAATTATCAGTACCATCAATAATAACATCAACACCAGCTAATAATTCCTCCGCATTATCAAGATTTAAATCTGAAATAACGGCATCAATTGTAACCGTGGAGTTGATTGAATTCAGTCTCTTTTGTGCAGCAACTGCCTTTGGGAGATTTTGATTTACATCTTCCTCATTAAAAAGTGATTGTCTCTGCAGATTCGAAAGGTCAACTACATCTCTATCAATTAACCTTATGTATCCCACACCAGATCGGACCAAATGATTGGCACTTACCGTTCCCAATGCACCCACACCGACAATAGCTACTTTGCCTTGCAGCAATTTAGACTGTCCTTCTTCCCCTATTCCTGAAAAAAGAATCTGCCTTGAGTATCTTCCTAAATCAGTCATGTGTAATCCTCTTTCCTAGATTAGTAGTACATTTAACGAGTCCCGTAATCTACGTTAATTTTAATTGAATTTTAGAAAAGTTTAAATATTAAATATACAAAATTAATTGTATAATAGAAATGGGTTTATTTATTAATTTTGAGAAGAATATCCTATTAATATTTTTTAATATAAATGGGAGATTAGTTTCAATTTATTAATGAAAGAGAGGGAAAGCATTTGAATTTAGGTGGGTTTTTAAACAAAGAAGTGGTAGTTGATTTAACCGCTGGTTCAATTAATTACAGACCTATTAACGAAGAGGATGCAAAAAAGTACATTGGTGGCCGCGGTCTGGGCGTTAAATATGTACTCGATAATGGACCTGAAGTAGAGCCGTTATCTCCTGAAAACATGCTTTGTATTATGACTGGTCCTGTAACTGGATCACGTTCATCCATGAGTGGACGCCTTTGTGTTGTGACTAAGTCTCCGTTAACAGGAACTGTTACAGATTCGCATATGGGAGGATGGACGGCAGCCCGTTTAAAGTGGGCGGGGGTTGATAATATCATCCTTACAGGTAAAAGTGACAAGCCTGTTTATCTTTATATCGAAGATGGTACAGCGGAACTGCGTGATGCATCTGATTTATGGGGCAAAGGAACAAGAGAAACCGTTAAAACAATGCAAGCAAGGTATGGCGAACAAGACCTTAGTGTCATGACCATTGGTCAAGCTGGTGAAAACACAGTTAAGTTTGCTTCCTTTATTAACGAGCATGACCGTGCAGCTGGACGCGGCGGAACTGCTGCAGTTGCAGGCTATAAAAAATTGAAAGCGGTTGTAATTAAAGCATCTCAAAAAGGAAACATGCCGCAGCCTAAGTTAGAAACTGAGTACAAAGAGGCTAACAAAAAGGCAGTAAAGGCTATTCTTGACGGCGGATTAACGGCACCAAATAAAGGTGGTCTTTCCGTTTATGGTACAAACGTATTAACTAACATTATCAATGAGGTTGGAGCCCTTCCAACAAAGAACTCCCAGTTCACTCATTGGGATGAGGCTGAAAAGCACAGTGGTGAATATGTCAACGAGCATTTACTTGTTAAAAATAATACTTGTCACGCCTGCCCTGTAGGCTGCAAAATCGAAGTTGAAGTGAAGGATGGAAAATATAAAACCAGAGTCGAAAGTATAGAGTTTGAATCTGCTTGGTCACTTGGATCTAACTGCTTATTAAGCGATGCTGAGGCCATCTCTTATCTGATTGACCGCTGTAATGAGTACGGTATTGATACCATTGAACTAGGTCACTGCTTCTCCGTAACAATGGAAGCCTATGAAAAAGGTTTGATTACGGAAGAGCTTATCTGGGGCGATGCAGATTCTATGATTGATTTAACTAAGAAAATTGCATTCCGTGAAGGGTTTGGCGGAATCCTTGCTGAAGGACCTGCAAAAGCAACTGCTTCTTGGGGGGCACCAGAACTTTCTATGTCTGTAAAGGGACAATCCATTCCCGCATATGACCCACGTGGCATTCAAGGTATTGGTCTCGGTTATGCAACTAGTAACCGCGGAGCCTGCCACCTGCGCGGCTATACGGTTGCAAGTGAAATTGCGGGTATTCCAGAGCCTACAGACCGCCTTAAGCCAGAAGGAAAAGGTGAGTTATTAAAAGTATTCCAAGATATGCTTGCTTTCTCTGATTCTATGAATATTTGTAAGTTTTCATCCTTCTCTGAAAACGCCGAGCATTATGCTGAACAATATAGCACCATGACGGGTATTCCGATGACTGCTGATGATGTGATGAAGGCTGGAGAAAGAATCTATAATCTTGAGCGTTATTACAATAACCTCGCTGGTTTCGATAAAGAAGAAGATGACTATCTGCCAAAACGGTTCACTGAAGAACCTGCTTCTGGTAATAGTGCTGGTGAGGTCAGCCGTATGGATATCATGCTAAAAGAGTACTACCAAGTCCGCGGTTGGCAGGCTGGAATAGTTACCGAAGCAAAGCTTCGTGAGCTAGAAATTATTGACCCGGAAAATCAATTAGTCTAATGAAATAAGCAAAGGCTTCTGCATGTTTTGCAGAAGCCTTTTGATTCGAAAATTAACTATCCGCCTATCCTTCTTGTTTTCACCCGGTAATTTTTGATTAGCTCTTTAAGGGTCATGTCATCTTTAGCACAAAAAAGAATATAGACACGATTCACTTTAAAAGTAGACGTTATTGAAAGCTCCTCTTCCCCTACTATTTCTCCATACCAGTCGTCAGATTTATATATGTAAGGAAACTGATCTGTAATTTGTTTACCGCCTAACTCTTCAAAATACATTCCTAGGTGCTTTCGATTTATTCCACGGAACTCTAATTCCTGCTGCAGCATATTAGCCACCCGCCACAGGAGGAAATAGTGCAAATTGATCGGTTTCTTTAACAATGGTCTCAAGACCATCCAAATGAATAATATTTCTTCCGTTAATAAAAACATGAACAAATGGAAGCAGCTCCTTTTCAGGAGTAAATATTTCATCCTTCAAGTCAGGAAACATTTCAACCATTCTTTCAAGTACATCAATAACCCGTTGACCTTCAGGCTTAACCTCAACCCCAACTCCGCCGCAAATTTGCCGGAGATTAGCAAACACTCTTACTAGCATCCCAATCACTCCTCTCCCCTTAATTAAATAGTAAAACTATTTGCAATTCCTGTCATCTATTTTTAAACTAAAAAAGAGCTGCCGATAAACTTGGGCAGCTCTTTCTAACATTCTATCTTATACGTGAAAAATCGACATTGGCAGTTTATCAAAACCTAAATACAATACAAGTAAGAAGGCAATAACAAATTGTATCCATAAAACAGAAGTCTTTCTATTTTGTGCAACCTTACTAAGGATCATTTCAAATAAACCAATTACCCATATCCCTACTACCGCTTTTAATATATACAACAAATCAATATTGGAAAGCATGAAAATTAGTCCAACACCAGTTGCAATAATTAACAAGTAAAGCACACGTAAAATCATTCGAACAATTTTAGCGCCCTTTTCTTTTCCGCTTTTCAGTAAAAATATAGCGACAATAAATAAAATTAGAGCTAAAACCCAAGCTGTAACGTGACCATGAATCATTTCATTTTCCTCCTATGTATGCATTGCTTATAGCAACACTATCATACCATAGGCGTTCCGAAAATCCTAAAAAAAAAGCGGGATACTAATAATATGAACCTTCAAGAGGATTTATCGTAAAAATATCTCTTAGCACAATCTGATCCTCTGCGATTCCCTGTATCTCTGTGATTTTCGTAATTTTCCTTTCCCCATCATTTGTACGTGAGAGGTGGACAATGATGTCAATTGTTCCAGCGATTTTTTCCCTAATCGCTTTGATAGGCAAATTTATCCCTTCAAGATAAGCAATGATTTCCAACCGGTCAATCATATTACTTGGACTGCTGGAATGTCCTGTCGCAAGAAAACCATTTAGTTCTTTATTTTCATTCCGAAGTATTTCACGTACATCATTACCACGAACATCTCCAATAAGATTCCTTTCCTCTTTTGGAATGAAAGTGGAAAGTGCATTGACCAGGGTGGTTTTACCTGCCCCTGTTCCTCCGCTTACTAGAATATTTAATCTAGCTTTCACACATGTACAGAGGAATAGCGCCATTTCCTTTGACATGGTACCGTTACGTATTAAATCCTTCATATCTAAAGGTTTCCATGAATTCCTTCTTTTAGCCAGCCTTGCTGATCTGTACAATTTGTAATCTACATCTTGTATTCCATCACTTTGTTGGATTTGTTTTAATAGCCCCATACATTCCACCCGCCTTGTTTTTGTTTTTTTGAAAACCAATTTGCTCACAAAACATAAAGAAGATAAAACGGTTAGGCAGGGGTCGATAAAACAGAATAAAAATAACCCCGCCTTTACCGAAAGGGGGGTTAACAAATGAAGTACAACATTGCACATAGAAAGACCTATGTAAGCAATGCTGTTATCTACGAAAAACACCCTATTCTTTCGGTAACTGGCTGGCGTAGTGCGAAAGCACCTTAGCCCCTTTAGCTTTGCGTCACTGATTTTCACCAGTTTTGCCTTTATCGAGAATCAGTGTTTTACATTTCCGACTGATCTCTTAAATCTATCATAAGTCCTTTTGCCTTTATCTCATATCCTACTATTATACCATTTTTTAATAAAGTATAGGTAGTATGACCTAATTCTATAATTTTCCCAACCACCTAATATTAGCTTTACTTTATTTAGGCGAATGAATCACATTACACCAACCCATACATACGATATTAGAAGAATAAAAGGTAAAGGGTGTTGTTGATGCCAGCGATTGTAGGAGTTGCACAAGTCATTTCACTTGGCAGCAGTTCCGTTTTTCATATCGGAGATGTCTATAAAATCATGCCATTTTCATCTGCAAAAACTTTTTCCGGTGCTGGGTCCTTTAATACGGGTGAAAGTTTAATGGTTCATAATAACAATTTAAGTCATACAAACACAAACGATTCAGATGGTGTAGATCAAGGAATCTTCCTAAATGCCTAGGGAATGGGTGATCTTTATATGAATTTTTATATTCAGCAATCTATTCAAATAAATTTTATTAAAATTAACAGTATTACAAATTCTTCTGTCCTGCAAATTGGCAGTGCCGGAATCATTAAACCTGCCTCATATTTGCATAATACAGGAGGTTTTTCAAAGCCAGCCCCGAAGGCAGGAGGCACTCAAACAACAAATGGGCAATCTAGTGTTGCAGTACCTTTGGGGGGCGTTGGGCGAGGAGAAGAAACACAGTGAGGTGATGGTATGTATCAGGATTATTCACAACTTCTTCAATGGGTCCAAATGACACTACAAATACAAGAAAACAGAATTGCTGCTCTGGAACAGACCATTCAAAAACAACAGGAACAATTGAAGCAATTAAAGGATAAGCCTACCATTCAGGTTGATAAAATCGAATATAAATTTGATCAATTGAAGGTTGAAACTCTTGATGGAACATTAAACATTGGCCTTAACCCATCAGATTTGGCAAATATTGAAGATTTTGCTGTACAAAATCAATCCTTAAATACACCCATCCAACCTAAGGCACAAATGCAGAGATCTATGAAAATAGAAGAATCTATATACCAATATTTAGAAACTGAACTCCCAATAGTATTTAAGGACACACAAACTCAATTAAATGTTCAGTTAGATGATTCCTATTTAGATTTTATCAAACAAGATATAATGAAGCAGCTTCCAGCAAGGATTGATTACCATGTACAAAATACTGCAGTAAATAATCGTGAAGGCGGACAAAGTACAGAGGAGATCATTATTGAATTACTCAAACAGGAGATCAGAAAAGGCATTTTAATATTTATTAATCATTTGCCGGATAACGTGAAAGGAATGAATACACAAAATGAATTTTGAAGTATATAATCGGGACCTTCGTGTAGATACGATTAGAATTCTAGGCGTTGCAAGTTCTTCACTCGTAATGATTGGCGACACTCAAAGTGTTCAATTGGCATCAACTTTCGACACACCTGCTGAATCACTCATCATCGGGCCATTTGTGCCACTTTTTTAGGCAGGCTTAACATATGCTTGAAAGAACTTCTGTGGTAAATACCGTTAAAGTAAACTCGGCTTCCTTTGCCTCCACCATCCAGCTTGGTGATTCCCGTATTATTAATGGATTTTCACGTGCCTTAGCGGTTCAGCGGGAAGCTGATGTGTTTTATGGAAAAGAAGGAAATTTTTTAAACTACTCAGTGTTTTCGGAACCAATTCCTTTATTGCCAATTACTGAGAAAATGACAATATCCACTCATAATCTCCTTCCAATTATTAAGGTTAATAATATTTCTATCCTCGCAATGTCTTCGTCTGCCATCCTGCACGTAGGAAACAGTGAAAACATCTCACTGGAAGCTAGAGTCAAGCATATCAGACAGCTGCTGCATGCTGAGGATGAACAATAATAAGATTTTAGGCATATGATATGAAAGATTAAATTATGCAAAGGATGTTTTTATATGCCAGCAATAATTGGTCCAGTTCAGATTGTGAATGTATCTGGTGGTATTGTTCATTTCGGGGATACAGTCTATATCTCTCCAAAAAGTGCCTCAAAGACTAATGCAGGTTCTGGAGGTTTTAATACAGGGGGAATCATTTTTACAGCCAGCGGATTAAGTGGTACCAATGTTCTAGACGTTAATTTACTCGACCAGCCAATAGGCGGGAATAATTAATAAACGACATAAACCAATATGGGTTTATGTCGTTTATTTTTTTATTCATTTTCTACATTTAGTTTTAAAATATGCGCTCCGTCAAAGAAGAATAAATATCTTTCATTTACTTTTCTCTTCCAAATTTTCTCCAAAGCTTTGGTATAAAGATTGATTTGCAGCCGGTAACGTTGTTCAAGTATTGGTTTAGCCTCCTCAAAACCACCTTTGTATCGATCATTTATCCCGTCCGATTTAAAATCAATAAGGACGAGTCCATTTTCATCCTCAAACACACAGTCGATAATCCCCTGGACAAAAACAGATTCATCTTGGTCCTTCCATGTTGGATAGACCTCAGATGCAGGCAGGGATAACGTAAATGGAATTTCACGGTTCACGGCATTTGCCTTTAAGATCCGCTTGCCTAAATCTGACTCGAAAAATTTCCCAATTAGTTTTGTATCAATGACTTCCGCCTGTTCGACGGTTAACAGTTCATTATGAACCATAGACTCTATTTGTGTCTTAACAGAATCTGTAGTTACAGGTCTTGTCAAATCAACATGCTGCATAACCATATGCAGGGCTGTCCCTCTTTCAGCAGGACTAAGAGCTTTTTCCTGCATAAACTTAGGGCGTTTAGTAATGGATTTTTTAAAGCTGCTTAACAATTCGGTACCACTATGCTCATCGGACATTTCACGTTGACGCTTCATTTCGGATACCGATTGCTTCGATCGATGGGTCGAGGCGTTGGTAAAGGAATACCCCCATGTCAGACGAGACTCAATTTCCTCTTTATAAGGAGATGTTACGGGTATTATTTCCTTATTCTCTACCTTATCTAAAAAGGTGTCCTCCTCCAAACTCTTCATTACTTCCTGATTTTTAATTTCTTCAGCATGCATGATTGTGATCTTCCAAGCAGATTCATGACAGGTAATCTCATCTGGGATGAGCGGATTCTGAATTTCATTTTTCCTTAGTTCTATACTGTCCTGGTGCCGAACTAGCGCCGGTCCAACCCAATCCAGGTAACAGCCTGCTGCTGCCCGTTCGTAATCCTTAAGCAGCCAGTTTGTATTAGTAGAAACATCAGTCCACTGTTCAATTTTTTTATCTGCATCTTTCAACGTTCCTGTTAGATATAACTTTTCCTTGGCTCGTGTCAGCGCCACATAAAGGACTCGCATTTCTTCTGCGAGCATTTCCATCTTCTTTCTGCGCTTAAACGCAATTTGAGGTAAAGAGGGATAGGAAATTCGTTTTTCCACATTTACATATTTAGCCGCAAAGCCGTACTCTTTATCAAGCATATATGGTTTACGGATATCAGACATATTAAAGTTACGCGACAATCCTGCAATAAAAACGACAGGAAATTCGAGACCTTTGCTGCTATGAATGGTCATAATCCGCACAACATCTTCCTGCTCTCCAAGCGCCCTGGCAGCCCCCAGGTCATCTCCTCTTTCAATCATTCTCTCTACAAACCGTAGAAAGCGGAATAACCCTCGGAACGAGGTTTGCTCATATTGCCTTGCCCGATCATACAAAGCACGTAAATTTGCCTGTCTCTGCTTACCACCAGGCAAACCACCTGCAAAGTCATAAAACTGTGTATCCCGGTAAAGCTGCCAGATCAATTCGGAGAGTGACCCCTGGCGCGCCATGGAACGCCATTGTTCAAGATTGTCATAAAAACGGCGGACTTTTTCATATAAAAGTTCCGTTTTTTCTGACGGGCTGCTTTTACAAAACTTTTTCACAGACTCCCAGAAAGTCCCCTTGTTGTGCAGGCGTATTTGTGCGAGTTCCTCTTCGTTCAGACCGACAATGGGCGACCGTAAAACAGATGCCAATGGAATATCTTGAAATGGATTATCTATCACCCTTAACAACGACATCATGATGGCAACTTCAGTTGCTTCAAAATAACCAGAGGAAAGGTTCGCATAAATCGGAATGCCTTGTTGTTTAAACTCCTCCATGATTTGTGGTGCCCAGGTCATGGAACGAAGCAGGATTACCATATCTCGATACATAATCGGACGGTAAGAATTTGTTTTTGGATTATAGACCTTGGTTTCATTTGCGATTAATTGTTTAATTTTAGAAGCCATCACTCTAGCTTCGAGCTGGGATTTCTCTAGATCCACCTCATCAAATTCAGAAGGTACATTCTCCGTTTCTGATTCAGAAGCTTCTGTAGATACTTCTTTACTATCATTATTTTGATTAATTAGTAATAGCTCGATTGGAAATGGTTCATCTTCAGGATATGGTGCACCTGGCCGTAGTTCAGCAGCTTCATCATATTCAATTTCTCCAACCTTGACACCCATGATCTGCTTAAATAAATAGTTTGTCCCTTCAAGTACTTCTTTCCGGCTCCTAAAATTACGCGCAAGATCAATGCGCAATCCTGTACCATTACCGTCCTGCCTGAAACGATTATATTTTCCCAAAAATAAATTTGGCTCAGCTAAACGAAACCGATAGTAGGGTAAGAATCCAGCGCCTTGCTACATCTCTGCAGTAGGTTTCTAGAAACTCCCCCCCGAACCGTACGTACTCCTCTCAGAGTATACGGCTCTCCACTTACAAATATCTATCTTTATTTATGAATTTCAATATGACATTTTTTACATACAACCAATGTTTTCCGTTGTTTTGCAATCATCGCCCATTCCCAGTATTTCTTTCCTTTAAGATTCTTCACTTTGTTGATATGATGAATCTCAAATTTCGTGTCAGGATGATTATCTCCACATAGTTCACATTGTTTTGCACTCAACCGTTTTTCTAAGTCGTTTCTTCCTTGATATACATAAAGGTTAGGTTTTTCATCAATGTCAAATTTGTAGCATTCTATTTTTTTATCGAATCCGTCTTTATAGAAATACGCTATTTTTTCACCATGCTTTGTTTCGTACTTTACTCCCCAGTCCTTACCTTGCCTGTATTTCACTTTCATCTTACCAACTGTGGATTTGTATTTATTCGCAAGTGTTTTTAAACAACTGTATTCCATGACGTATCGTAATTGCCACATTTTTTGATTGACGTTTTCCGCTAGACAATAAAAATTATATAATCCACGGAGTTCAGCGTTATACGTTTCGATGATTTCTAAATCTGATAGACCAATTAATGCTGGTCTGTGAAGCATATCCCATTGCTTCGAATCTATATCCTTGACCATTTTTCGACTGATAATTATTTTTTCAATCGTTCCATTTGGAATTCGCAGCTGTACATAGCCTCGATATTTTCGCTTGACCACACCATTTTTATCTTTTGCTGCGCTTAGGTCATGGCTAATTAAAATGTCATAACCCAAAAATCTGGCTGGATTGGTACTATGTGTAATAAGCGTTTTTTCATCCGACATTTCTAGCTGCAGATGGTCTTCTAAAAATTTCCCTACACATTTTTTTAGTTGCTCACAATCTTCTTTACTGCCATTGACACCGATAATAAAATCATCGGCATATCTCACGTATTTCATGCTCCTATAGCCTTCATTACTAGGCTCATAATAGGATAAGGTTAAAAGAAGCTTTTTGTTCTCTTTGTACTCTTTAATTAGAGTCTCGCGAAGTATTTCTTCGGTGGTCTCCTTAATTTTCTTCTTTAATCGTTGATTACGCATATCATATTTTCGGTATTCTGTATTTCGTTTACGTTTCTTAGGAGTTCCGATATCAAAGGATGGTTTCATTTCTTTTTCAATATACGAATCAAATTCATTCAAATAGATATTCGCTAGTAAAGGGCTAATGATCCCGCCTTGTGGTGTTCCACTATAGGTGTTTTCGAATCTCCAATTTTCTACGAAACCTGCTTTTAGGAATTTCCACATAAGCCGAATGAATTTCTCATCGTTAATTCGCTTTCTCAAAATGTTGATAAGCGCTTGATGATTAATATTGTCAAAGAATCCTTTAATATCCCCCTCTATGAACCAGTTCACGCCCGAAAACGTATTTTTAACTTCGATTAAAGCGGTGTGACAACTTCTTTTTTCCCGAAACCCATGTGAGTGTTGTGAGAATGTTGGCTCGTAGATAGCTTCTAAAATCATGCGACAAACTTCTTGAACTATTCGATCTGTAAATGTTGGGATTCCTAATGGTCTTGTCTTACCGTTTTTCTTTGGGATATTTATTCTACGGACTGGCTTCGGTTGATAGCTCTCATCTTTTAATAAAGCAATGATTGCTTGTATCTTTTCCTCACCAAATCCATCAGCCGTTTCATCATCGATTCCTTTTGTTGCACTGCCTTTATTTTTGTATATCTTAGAATAAGCTTTTAGATAGAAATCTTCATTGTAAAGATTTCGGTATAAGCGGTCATATTGATAATTTTCTTTAGTTGCCTGCTTCGATAGATTGTATAATACAATATCTGAACTTTGCATAGAGCATTTCGCTCCCTTCTTCATTGTTTATACGTTGTAAGCTGCTCCCCTTCGCCATGTAATAGGCTTTCCCTATTTCGGACTACTACGGGAGCTCCGTTACCATATTGGATTTTCAGTACCTTTGTACATAGCCAATTGGCGTTCCAACTTAGGTAATCCCCATTTAGTATATTGTATATAGGCTGCGATTTGTTGTCGGAAGGAACACTCATCCTTATTCTCAATCTTGAGACGCGTCCATTCTTTACTATTTCAGAAACTAGGTTTGTGCATCAATCTAGTACACTTCCCCATGTTCAGTCGTAAGTATCTAATACGCTGAACAGAATGGATTCTAGGTTTCAAACGGTTTCCTAGACGGTTAGCATAGCCCCGCTCGGATTGTTCTTCAAGCAGTTTAGCCTTCTTCCTTATACAAATCTTTTATATCTCGCCATTCAGTCGTAACCTCTCCGTTTAGGTTAACTTATGACTTTAACCGACATGCTACACTCCCTCTTTGGTTTCCCGCCAAGATAAGTCGGCTGATATATAAACCGTTTCTGTAGTTTATTCACCGCCAATTGGTGAAATATACAATACCCTTATGGGCGCACTATAGACTGCTTGACGTCACCAACCATAAACAGATTACCATTCGTTTCTTCTTCTTTTGCAACCTGTTTTAATATGGTTTCCTGAACCATATTGACATCTTGGTACTCATCGACAAATACTTCATTGAAATGATGGCGGTAGGATACTGCTGCTTCCGATGGAAGAAACTCCCCAGCAGCAGTAATTTCCCCTGTTAAAATTTCTAGGCAATAATGTTCCAGATCCGCATAATCCACAAGCCCTTTTTCTCTTTTTGCTTTCTCAAAGCGCTCAGAAAAAACAGCGACTAATTGGACAAGTGTTTCAATGAGAGGGCGCATTTCTTCCATATCCCGTAAGAAGCCTTCTGGCTTTCTTAGAAAAAGTTCATCTTTAATATCTTGAATCTTCTTTTTAGCCTTATCGCGAAGCTTTTGTGCTTTTTCCGTTAACTCTTTATCGAAGTGATCTCCTTTTACTGGTTTTGCACGTGTGAATGACCATGTCTGCATGGCATGATAAAGGGCTGACCACGAGTCACGGTTCGCTTGGATAAGAGTATTAATCACATTTATATCATCAATAAAATTTTCTGCCCTTGGAGCCGGACCACCTGGAAGCTTCGTCACTTCTAAGCCTCGCTCTATCATTTCCTTCGCACCTTCTAATTGGAGTTCAATATCAAAAACAAGAGCTTGAATAAACGGTAATTCTTCGAGTTTTGATATCTCAGAAACATCATACATATCAATCATTGACTGTAAATAATGACTAGGCACAGGGTTCGACCGTGCAAAATCATAAATATCCCGAACAATATCCATTAAGGCACTATCACTTCGGTCGCTAGTAAAGGAGTCTACTAATCTAAAAAATGGCTCATTATCCTTTTTTCCATACTCCTCTTCAAACAGCTCGTCCATTACTTCATCTCGAATTAATTGTGCCTCTGTTTCATCAGCAATTCTAAATCCAGGGTCTACATCTATTAGGTAATAGTATTTACGAATAACCTCCATGCAAAAGGAATGCAATGTTGAGATTGATGCTTTATTTAATAAGCTTAGCTGCTTTCGTAAATGCCTTGAACCTGGGTCCTTATTGATTGCTTTTTCTAATGCTTCTCCGATTCGATGACGCATCTCAGCTGCAGACGCGTTTGTAAATGTTACAACTAATAACTCATCCACATCAATAGGATCTATCTCAGAAAGAATTTTTTGGATAATCCTTTCGACCAACACAGCAGTTTTTCCAGAGCCTGCTGCTGCTGCAACAAGGATATCTTTATTTTTCCCCATAATCGCTTTCCATTGATCTTCTGTCCAGGTTGCCCCCTCAGGTTTAGGAGGTATTACAAAACTACTCATTTGCACCAACCTCCTTTCGTATTAACTCAAATATTGTCTCCTTGGGCTGCGGTGTTAGAATTCGATAATGATTTTCAATCGATTCATCAAATTGACAAACTGATTTGTAGGCACAAAATGTACATGGTGTTTTGTCTTTTAGTTTATATGGGGCAATATCAACTTGACCGTCCACTATAGCCTCTCCAGTAGTCTGATAGAGCTTTCGAACATAATTCCTTAAATCATCAAATTCATTTAGGCTCGCTACTTTCGATTTCTTGGTTAGATTGCCATCCTTTTTAATACCTGCCGAAATAATCTGCGAGTCACCAGATTCAAGACTTTGGTCCATCAGCTTGAGGACATCTTGGTCACCTACCATTAAACCGTTCATCTTGAATTTTTTCATGATTTCCTTTTCGATTTCATCAATCGTCAATAATTTAGTAGTGCTTATCATCGGGTTATGGACATGGAAATAAAGGACTCCGGCAGGGCTTGCTTTCATTTCTACCAGTTCGTCAGAATGTGTAATGACGATATCTAAGTAGGTTAACATTTGCAGTGCCAGTCCATAGTATACCTCGTTAAGATTAACATCCTTTTCACTCGATTTATAATCAATCACTCGTAAGTAAGTACTATCATTTTGCTTCGCTTGATCAACCCTATCGATGCGGCCGGCTAATTCCATCCGTTTTCCATTTTTTAAAGAAAATGTTAAGGGCGGGAGTTTTCCATTACGTCCAAAGCTCAATTCTAAACCGACTGGTGAGAATCCACTTACTTTTGCATGTTCGCTTAATACTTGAGAGGCGCGGGTAATTATTTGTTCTAATTTCCGTTTGATATAATGATGACGTTCTGAGCTTAAAAGAATTTCATTCTGTAGCTTAGGAGCTAAAGCATTCACTGCCTCCCTGGCCAGTTCTTCACATTGTTTCCTTGTAAGAGAAGCCCAGCTAAGTCTTTGCTCATTTACAAAGTCAGAGATATGCTTTAAAGCAGCATGAAATAATTCTCCTATGTCAGGAGCTTCCAAACGGAAAACTTGCCGCTCGCGAAGCTTTAGCCCGTGTTGTGCAAAATGCGAAAATGCACAGCCATTATATAATTCCATTCGTGAAACACTCGCCTGTATCGTATCACCATACAATTCGTCCGCTGTTTCCTTTGAAAGCTGTACCACCTGATTGGTATAGAAGAGACTGGAGAATACTTTCTCAGCACGCCCCTTCCACTCTCCGTTGATATAAAAGTTATACACATCCCACCACAAATCGGAAATAGGATAATTCCGCTTTTTTAACTGCAGCTGTGAGGTCAAGTAGGACAGAGTTGTTTTGTAATTAGTAACAAAGTTTAACTGTTCTCCTTCTGTTAGCTCCGAAGCATCTGTACCATAAAAATGTTCTTCTGCATTTGGATACATATCTTTCAATCTCTTAATATATGAGGACGCAATTAAAGCCTTTCCTTCATCATTGGCCAGCGGATAGCTTACATAAAGAGATTCAGATGGTGTAGTTAGGGCTTTATAAGCTATAAAATTCTCATCCAATAGGCGTGTTCTGCTGCTTGGCGCCACTATTAAATCTGCGCCTATTAACATTTCACGCTCATCATCAGATAATATCCCATCATCCGCAATTTTAGCTGGTAATATCCCCTCATTAACACCAACAATAAAGGCTGCCTTT
Source organism: Neobacillus canaveralius (assembly GCF_047237705.1). NCBI lineage: Bacteria > Bacillati > Bacillota > Bacilli > Caryophanales > Bacillaceae > Neobacillus > Neobacillus canaveralius. Next base: position 4,839,503 of record NZ_JBDFLL010000001.1, read on the forward strand.
ATGTCTGTCAGTCGAGATTTTTCTAAATCCCCGATGATTACCTGATCTAAAGCTGGGGGAATCAATGAAAAATAGAGTGATTCAAATCCTGCTTCTAAGATAGCAGAAAACGACTTTAAGGGAACAGCTTCATCCCCTAATATTTCCACATATTGATCTAGGAGTTCAATACACGCATTCCAGACCTGATCATGCTCACGCATTTTTACAAGATTGCCTTTTTTTTCAGCTTCCATTTTCCAATTTTCTAGTTTTGAAGGAATATCTAATTCTTCTAAATATAAATAGATTGCCTCACAAAGTTTCCTGCCTGTATCTGCCTTTTTAAGCCTTCTTGATAATCGTAGTATGGGGGCTGTTACCATAAGCTTTAATTCATTCAATTGCTGTTCTATTTCTTTTTCAGCATCAGTTTGCACATTTGCTTCCATTTCAAGGCCCTTGAAGCGACGGTACGTCCAGCGGTCTTTTCTTGTCCATTTACTGCCTTTAATACCATAAGCCAGTACATAGTTTTCAAGCCTATCCATTTTTTCCCGCATTCGATCTGGATCTTCTTGAAGCGGGTATATCAATTCCGTTTTAATTACCCTAAAAACAGGCTCATAACGCCAAAATGATTGAATTACTTCCAATGTTGACCGAATTAATTCAATCAATGGGTGATTCAGCATCGTTCTCTTTTGGTCAATAAAAAATGGAATTTGATAATCAGCGAAAACGGGCTCCACGATTTCATGATAATCACTGCCATTTCTTATCAATAGTGCGATGTCTTTATAACGATAATTCTTTGTCCGAACCAACTGGAGAATTTCGCGCGCTATCCCCTCAATCTCCGCTCTGCGATTAGCTGCTTGACCAATATGGATGTCTGTTTGTCCATAATAAGGGACCGCTGGTCTAGTATCGAAATGATTTTCTAAATGCTGTAAAGACAACTGATTCCATTTCTGCTGCTGTGACAGATAGATAGGAGGCTCCATTTGAATTCCTTCTGCTTTGGCAATGTCGTTTAAAGTGCAGCAAGCATCACTAGATAATCGAAATAAATCCAATTCATCTGGCAGCGTTTCAAAAGAAGTTCTGTCCGTTGTCATAGTGATCGTTACTCTCTGACAATGCCTCATTAACTCTTTAATGACCAAGTATTCTTGTGGTGTAAAGCTATAAAATCCATCTATATAAATTTCTGCCTCTTTTAAGTAGGTTGATGCAGAAACCCTTTCTGAAAGCAAACGAAAATAGTCTTCGGAATCGATATACTTTCCAAAGACCTCATCCTCAAAATGTCTGTATATAATCTCTAAGTCACTTAATTTATCCATCAAGGCTCTAGAAGTATTTTCACTATTTCCGTTACTCTTTTCAGTCTTTTGTATAAGCTCTTCGGGTGTAATGCAATATCGCTTAAATTCAGTAATCATCTGTTCAACTTGCTGAATAAAGCCGTTTTTATCAGCTGCACGCTGAAACAATTTTAATTGGTCTTTTTTATCTTCAATAATTTTCCTAATAAGCATGCTTATTCCAACACTGCTTAGATGATATCTGCTTATACCGCCGGTTTCCTGCAAAATCCTCCAAGCTAACCGCGAGAAACTGTAAACTTGCGCACGAATCATTCCTCCAAGTTTCGGATTGGTCGCCAAACGATATTCTGTTGAAAAGGTCATCTGTTCTGGAACAATATAAATAATCGGTGCTCCCTCTGGATTTTCCAGCAGCCGGTCTTGTATTTCATTCATACACATTTGTGTTTTACCGCTTCCCGACCTTCCGGTTGCCATTCTTAAAGACATGTTTCTTCCCCGCCTTTCCGATTACCCTACTTTAAACTAATACTCTCATTTTATCACAAAATGAGCACAAACGTTTGGAACACTTCATACAGATTTAAACCAGTATTGGAAATTTTTAAACAAAAAAAGAGACGATACTTTCATCGTACTCTCAGGTTTTTAATCTATTCACACTTAAAATTGCACATCCATTTCGTTTAGCGGCCAGTACCGGAGGTCGACTTTTCCAACGACTTGGCTGACAGAAATGAAACCAAAATGCCTGCTGTCCCAGCTGCCTAAGCGATTATCTCCTAGTACAAATAACTTTCCTTCGGGTACAGTATTTTCACCTGTGATTTCCTTCAAACTAAAATCTCCTGTCAGTTTGACACCGGGTATTTCTTGCTTATATACATTCAAAAACGGTTCCTTATACTTTTGTCCATTGATAAATAATTCATCGTCTTTAAATTCAATTTTATCGCCTGGAAGACCAATCACTCGCTTGACGAAATCCTCTTTCTCATTTGCATGGAAAACAATGACATCAAAACGGCTCAGATCACTAATTTGGTAGCCCAGCTTATTGACTACTAATTTGTTCCCATCCTGGAGAGTAGGCATCATCGATTCTCCTTCAACAACATAGTTAGAAAAGAAAAAAGTTCGTATAAAAGCAAAAATAATAATTCCAATTGCAAAAGCTTTAATCCATTCTATCCCCTCTTTTTTCCATTCAATATTCACTTTTAACTCCTCCTTTTCTTCAGCTCTTTACCCCTATTTATCTCCTCATTATGGTCATTTTCCATGCGCTTATTCAATCTTACTTCAATTCTTTTTCCAACATACCAAAGAATAAAAATAACTAGAAAAACTATGCCAGTACGGTAAGGCCGAGTAATCAATGATTGAAGATCATATCCGACAAAACTGATAGTAAAAATCATCACCATTTTGCCAATTGCGACAGCAAGCATGTATTGGTACATACTGATCTTCGAAAAAGCGGCTACAACATTTACAACAACAGATGGGGTAAATGGGAAACAAAGGAGCAAAAAGAGCGGTCCAAAACCATGTCGATCCACCCAGTCCATCAGCTTTTGAACCTTTGGGTGTTTTGATAGGAAAGAAAAAATTCTCTTTTGTCCGTACTTCCTGATGAGCAAAAAAAGCAGCAGTGCTCCCAGGCAAGACCCCAGCCAAGAATATAAAAATCCCAGCCACAGCCCAAAAGCACTAGCATTAGCCATTACAAAAATAACCAACGGCAGAAACGGTAAAAATGCTTCAATCAAGGGCAGCACTACACCGGGTAATGGTCCAAAGGACCGGTACTCTTGAATTAAGTCCATTATATTTTCTAGTGTGAACCAAGCCTTGAATGCTTCAAAGTCCATATGATTGCTCCTTACCTTATTACATTGAGAGCTGAAAGCTTTAAATTATTGAGTTAAAAATTGGTGAAAAGCATCCCTATTCATCTCTAAATCTAAATCCAAAACAGAACCTTCCCCTTTTATACTTGCGTCTTCATATCCATTTTCAATAGGAATTCTAAAGGTCTGAATATTTCCTCGATCTTTTGCAAAAAAGTCCTTGGCCATGAACAATATATCTCCGGTATCCATGTTTGTGTTGATATATGGTGTGACCACGCCTATTAGTTTAGGGAGTTTTGGAATCGTCTGAATACCTGAAAGCTGATCACTTATCGCCTGAAGTGCCTGCTGCTGTCGTTGAACTCGGCCAAAATCACCTATCGCATCATGTCGAAATCGTACAAAGCTAAGCATCTGCTCCCCATTTAACCTTTGCAGCCCTGGTTCCAGTGGAACTTCTATGTATGCTGACATTTTCTTTTCGACGTTAATCTCTACTCCTTTAGGAAACGCTTCATCAATTAATTGCACAAATCCTTCAAAATCAACGATTGCATAATACTGTAAATCAATATCAAAGTTTTCTTTTATTGTTTTCCTCATTAGTTCAGGACCGCCGCGCGCAAAAGCAGAATTGATTTTATGCTTGCCTTCACCAGGGATGTTTACATAAATATCTCTCATGATAGACGTTAGTTTATAAGTTCCCTTATCCTCATTATAATGTGCAATCATAATCGTATCGGCTCGCGATGCTTCCTCACCCTCTCTGGCATCGCTCCCTAATAAAAGAATATTGGTGGCTCCATATTGGTCCTTTTTCCCTTCAAAAGCGTAAACTTCTTCGTTAACATTATTTTCCTCATTATTAATTTTCTCTAATGATTGATTAACTCCTTGTTTATACTGATAATATGCGTAACCTGCAGTGGCACCAAACAGCACCAACAGGACCAATACTATAGAGGTCGATTTTCTTTTTTTCCTTTTTTTGTGTTTTTCGTATCTCATGACTTTCTTCACCCATCTATATCAAATTTTTAGGACAAATTTTTTCTGTCTATATATAATTCATTTTCCCCGATAAAATATCCTTCTATCAAAAACTTTCTCATACAAGCACCTAATTTTGCAAATAAAAAAAACCGCAATCTTTAAAGCATTGCGTTTTCCATCAGACTTTTGTATGATAAGAACAGGTGTTCTATAGTGAATTTGGAAAGGAGCCGATGATGGGATGACCAGGATTCCAGAGGAGGATCGTAATATAATGGAGAAAGCCATCTATTTGCCGATGGTTTTAATTGTCTTAAATCGTGATTTAACTGTTGTAGAAAACAGTCCTTTTAAATTAAAAAAACCCTATTTACAACTAATTGAAGAAACAATGAAAAGCATTCAAAAGGAATTAGCCGAAGTAAAACAATATATGAAGAAGAATAACCTAAAAGTAATAGAAACAAAGCGGGACGATGCCTTTACTATGTATATGTTCTTTTATAAAGGGTATGAAGAAGCTCATAATTACTTTAATCCAAGAATACGCAACAAAGTTCAAGAATTATTGGAGTTTTATTTTCTTAAACAGCACCTGTCCCATTAAGATTTTAATGTTTATCCTTAATCTTCTTTTTACCATATTGATAGGAATCTTCTGATGCCTCCATGGACTTTGGCCGTTGTAATAAATAGAAAGACTTTTTTTCATTGTATTCAATTCTTTGCATTAACTTCGTTCTTAAGTAAGCTGTTCTCTCCAGTTGAGAAATGATTGAGCTGCATGAAACAGGGAATTTAAATGATTGATTATTATTAAAAAGGATTAAAGTTTCTTGGGGATTCACTCGTTCGTAATCTTTTACATGTTCATGGGAAATCCAAATACATTCTTGACGGCTTGGTGAAGTGGTAGGGAAGAAAAAAATGCGGTTTGTAGGATCAATTGCAATTGGAATCTTATGGGCATAACCAACTAACAGTTTTGTACCATTCCTCCGACCTTCATAATCACTCCCATAATATTCACAGCTATTTCTTATAATATCGAGCGGTTTAAAGGGGGATAAAAATTCATCCTCTACTTCGAAAATCTCCGAATAAATTTTACTGCCATACGCGATGGGTTTGATGAACATCGTAAATGGATTTACCTCATATTCTTCAATTTGTTTTAGCTTCAATATTTTCAACTCCATTAGCAATTTTATCCATCATATCATGTTTGTTTTATAGTTTATTTATTTTTCTAAATTGTTGCGAATTTATTCACAAAGTTATTACAGAAAAATAAAACTGAAAATTATAAATATTATTGATATTATTAAAAAAAACCCATATAATATTAAAAAGCATCAGAGGTGATTTTGATGAATGAGAAATCATACACGGAATTAATGAAAATTGGTGCCATGAAACGTCAAGGGAAAGAGAACTTTGTCCAAGATTTATACATTGATATGCTTCTATCAGAAATTCAATTAAATGTCGAAAGAGAAAAACTGCTGAAAAAAATTGACTGTGCGATTGACCATCGCGATAAACAAAACTTTTACCTTTTATCAAAACAATTAGTTGAGATAAACAAACGATTCGGAACGTAGACACTAATTTAAAATAAAAATGGGAAAGGAGAAAAATTCTCCTTTCCCATTTTTTATTTTCGTTGTTGTACTTCAAATTCTTCAAGCATTGATATACGCTCAAGCATAGAAGGATGACTATAACGGAATATCTTTACTAGTAAAGGCGGGTTAACTTGGGTTAATCCCGAGCGGGTTAATTCCTGGAAAGATGTTATAGCAGCTTCAGGATTCTGAGTCATATTAATCGCATATCTGTCAGCCCTCGTTTCCTCATAACGGGAAATCAGATTAGATATAGGACTGGACGCAAACAGGAGCATTGATATGATCATAAAAAAGAGCGGCAAAGAACGAATATCTTTTACGTCTGGTATTTTCAATTCTTTTCCATATCGCGCAATCACCCAATTCATGATTCGATACGTTAAATACAAACCAAAAAGCGAGAACAATAAATATAAAGCGATTCCGATGTAAATATGATTTTCAACATAATGACAAATTTCATGGGCCATGATAAATAAAATTTGATCATCTGATAATTTGTTTAAAGTGGTATCCCATAGTACAATCCTTGCGTTTGAGCCAATCCCTGATACATAAGCATTTAAGGAATTTGTCTCCTTGGACATATTCACTTCAAAAACATGTTCGGCGGGAATTTGGGCTTTATCTGCTAATGCTAATATTTTGGTTTCCAATTCTTTATTTTTCAAAGGATAAAAATCATTGTATAAGGGGTCAATGATTACTGGCTGTAAAAACATCATAAACAAAGTAAAAGGTATAGACAATATCCAAGCATAAAGCCACCAGCGCTTAACGCTTTTTTTCATAAGCCAGTATAGGACTGGCACAATAATCAGTAAAGTCCCATAATTAATCCAAAAATCAATTAACTCCTCCTTCATCCAAGAGGCGAAGGTTTGTGTTGAAATGTTATAGGTTTTTGACAAGGTGTAACTGATATAGCTTAGAGGCAATGTAGCCAAAAAGGCAAAAAATGAAAGCCAAATAAGGTATATAGCCGTTTGCAGCAGCTTATACTGGGACGAGCTTTCTGCCCATGATTTAAATGCTTTTGAAAAGCCAAATAATAAAATCAGAAAATAGAAAAGCCATTCAAACGGTGTAGATAGGAAAAACAACAAATTTCTTATCTTTGAATATTCTTCACTTAACATTAATTCCCTGCCATTTAAAAAAGTAGCGGGATCCGCTTTCGTGCCTTGATATTCAAAGGGAAGGCCTGAGCCTGCAAAGTGAAATAAATACCAATAAAAAAACAACCCATATATTACATAGGCCAAAACTGCATAGACTCCCATTTTTCTAACCATGTTTTGTCCCCCTTCTTGTACAACCTCTCTATACTTAGTTTAGATATAAAGTTTATTTTTAGAACTAAAAAAAGCCGGGTTAAACCGACTTAGAGAAAATAGGAATATAGGGCAAGGACTGTGATGGAACCGAGAACAACAACAATTACATTTGCCCCTAAGAAAGCCGCACCAAATGCCGCAGCAGCACCTGCAATTCCATACCACATATCTTCTTTTTGAAGAAAGATAATCGCAGGGAATATTAATGCTCCAAGGGTTGCGTATGGAACATTTTTCAGTACACCTTGGATAAATGGCGGCAGCTCCATACCTTTAAACAAAACAAACGGAAGCATTCTTGGTATATATGTAACTAAACCCATTCCAATAATCATCCATACTATTTCACTTTTCATGCTTTACACCCCAATGCCTTGCCTTTATCACTTCAATCAGCTCAATCATAACAGCCGATAAAATAGTGGAGGTAACAATCGCCCAACCTTGCGCCATAATGCCGCCAATAGTAAAAATTGTATTAAATATAGCCGCAAGGGAGGCTAGAAATAATACCTTCACACTTTTTTTCAGAGAAGGAACTAAAAGTCCAATAAACATTGCATATAGCGCCACGACCATACTTTCTTGTAATGTTTGTGGAAGACTGGCACCTATCAAATGGCCAATCCCGGTAAAAATAACCCAACTTGAATAGGCCAATAAATTGACTCCGAACATAAAACCAGTAGTCGCTGTCCCTTCTCTCGTCGCCACAACAGAGAAGGTCTCATCGGTAATTCCAAATGAATAAAGCATTTTATTGCCAAGATGGTCATCCTCACACTTTTCATTCAAAGATGTTGACATTAAAAAATGGCGGATGTTCACAATAAAAGTAGTTAATACAATTTCAACTATCCCTGTCCCATAGGCCAGCAGGCTTAACGAGATATATTGTGACGCCCCTGCAAATACAATCATGCTCATTAATACTGATTCATAAATAGAAAGGCCTGATGTTTTGGCAAGAAATCCAAATGTCAAAGCAATCGGAAAATAACCAATACCGATGCTGATCCCTGCCTGTAATCCCTTTTTAAATTCAGTAGATTCTTTTCCTATTACAAAATCAGACAACATTATCCCTCCTATAGAAAGCATAAGGCGCCTGCCTATCGGCGCAAGCATAAGACGAGCCGGCATGAAGGTTGCTCTTTAACCTTCTTGACGGATTGGCTTATGCCTCGAGCCGATGGCGCCTGAAGCTAGACTTCTTTCTCCCTTGAATCAAAAGTAAATTTTATCAAATTTTCGAAAATAATGAAATAAAAAAACATGGCAAGTGTTCTGCCATGTTTTTGTCTTATATCCATCATGTTATTAAATAGTTTGAGTAATTTGAGTTTTTAATGCTCTTCTTAATATTTTTCCTGTTGCATTCTTGGGGAGTTCTTCCAAGAATTCAATGGAAGATGGAACTTTATACTTGGCTAAATGTTCTCTACAATACTCAAGTAATTGCTCTTCAGACGTATTTGGATTTTTGCTTACAACATAGCATTTTACTGCTTCTCCTAAATTTGAATCTGGTACACCAAGGACTGCTGCTTCTATTATATCGGGATGGTTATATAACACTTCTTCCACCTCACGAGGATAGACATTAAAACCACCGACAATAATCAAATCTTTCTTTCTATCGACAATGTAAAAATATCCATCTTCATCCTTCCTTGCTAAATCACCTGTATATAACCAGCCATCACGTATGGCTGCAGCTGTTTCTTCAGGCATTTTGTAATAGCCTTTCATGACATTCGGACCAGCAACAATTAATTCTCCTACGTCTCCAACAGAAAGCTCCTCTCCAAGTTCATTGACAATTTTATTATCAACATGAAGAATGGAGGTCCCGATTGAACCAGCCTTACGCGGGCGGTCTAGTGGATTGAAGCAGGTAACCGGTGAAGCCTCCGATAAACCGTATCCTTCAGAAACACGGACATTGAATTTCTTTTCAAAATTAGTAAGCAGGGCAACTGGTAAAGAAGCACCGCCAGATATACACAATCTTAAAGATTTAAAATCTTCAGGGTCGCCTTCAGGGTATTGGTATAAGAAATTATACATCGTTGGAACCCCGGCAAAAACGGTTGCTTCATACTCTTGTGCTAATTCAAAAATATCCTTAGGACTAAATTTTGGTGCAATCAACAAGGTAGCTCCATTTAATAATGGTGCATTTAAAGCCACAGTTAAACAGAATACATGGAACATTGGCAGGGTGGTGATGACGCTGTCCTGATCATTCATCCTTAAATAATCGCCAACATCACTTGCATTGCTATATAAATTTTTGTGTGTTAACATCGCACCTTTTGGTTTCCCTGTGGTCCCCGAAGTATAAAGTATAATCGCAGTGTCATCATCGTGCAGCTCTGGTCCTTTAAAGGTATGGTCTCCCGAAGCCACTAATTCTGTAAACGATTTCATTTTAGGGTAAAGTGTAAGAGATTCAATATTATGTTGAGAGATACCATTTTCACTAGTTTCACAGAATACAAATTTCTCTACCTTAGGCAAGAAGGCATGGACTCTTTCAGCTAATGGGATCGCCATATCTAGCGCAACAACAAGTTTTACATCACCGTTATTTAAAATATAACCAATTTCATCTGCTGTATAAATTGGATTAACTGGAATAACGGTGGCTCCCAACCTCATTGCCCCGTATAAGCCTATGACAAAATGAGGTGAATTCCCAAGTAACAAAGCAACATGATCGCCACGTTTAACTCCTAACTTTTCAAGTCCAGAAGCGAATCTTGTAATCGCCCCATCCAATTCAGCATAGGTAGTACCTTGTCCCATAAAAAAATAGGCAGTTTTGCCCGCTGCGTTTTTAGCAGTTTCCTGAAGTCTAGATGATAAATTCATAATTTCCCTCCCTTTTGTGAATGAATACTCATTCACTAAATCGTAAAAATTTTCTAAATATATTATATTTAAAGAAATTTAAGTATTCAAGCAAAATTTTTAAGGAATCAGTCAATGCCCCACTTCCGCAAATATCCATATCAAAATCCCCTTCCTAATCATATTTTATCAGTATGTAATAAGAAGGGGGATTTGTATGACCTTAATAGGCATGCTGCATCATAGAAAAGATCCTAATACTGTTATTAAGTCCTATGCCTATGCTGTTGTCGCAATGGCAGAAGGTGCAGATTTCATATATTTCACGCCAAAGAGTGTAAATTTTGATAATCAAACGATTGAAGGATATGAATATAAAAATGGCTCTTGGCAGGAAAAGATTACACCATTCCCAGATGTTATTTATAACACGGGAAGCCCAGAGAAACTCGAGGTCTCAAAAGATATTATTAATCATCTAAAAGAAACCATTCCGTTTACGACCGTTTCATTAGGGAATAAATGGGTAATAAATGAACGTTTAATAAAAGGAAAGGAATTTTCTAAGTACTTAATACCGGCTAAAGTCCTTAAGGAATGGAACGACCTAACTGAATTTCTCAACTTATATACGGACGTTGTCGTAAAACCCATGGATGGAAGAAAAGGACAAGGTATTTATTTTATAAAGACATGCGACAAAGGATTTATTGTTAATAAAGATAGTCTGGATAAAACCTATACAAAAAATGAGCTGAAAGAGTTCTTCTATACTTTACTTGAAGAAAACACTTATATTGTTCAGCCTTATATTATTAGCAAAACGAAATCCGGTCTTGCTTTTGACTTTCGCCTCCATGCACAAAAAAATGGCGAGGGAAAATGGGTCATTACCACCATTTATCCTAGAATCGCATCAGACTGTACGATTGTAACCAATATCAATAATGGCGGGTATACCAATTATTTAGTACCGTTTCTAAACCAAGAATTCAGTGAAGAAGAGGCAATCAATATTAAGAGAACATTAGAATACTTTACACTTGCACTGGCAAGGCATCTTGACCAACTTCAAATGCTGGAATTTTCAGAGGTCATTGATGAAATAGGAATTGATGTTGGACTAGATGAGAATCAAAAACTTTGGATTTATGAAGTAAACTGGCGTCCCAGCTGCCCCCAGCATTTTATTTAGAACTTGATGTTGTTCGAAATACCATTAAATATGCGATCTATTTGGCTAATAATCACGATAAAGTTAAACAGGATATCCGGCAATTTAAAAAGAGAGATATGGAAAAAAGAAAGGTGCCAATTATTGCTGTAACAGGCAGCGCTGGAAAAACAACGACAAAATCGTTTATTTCATCGATCCTAAAAACAAGATGGAATACTTTTGAATCAAAAGATTATTGGAATAGAACAGACCATACACAAATACATGCCGATTTAATTAATACCAGTCATCAAGCGGTTGTTTTAGAGTATGGAATGGGATTCCCTGGGGTCATCACAGAACATTGCAGAATTATCCAGCCAAATATAAGTGTCATTACAAATGTTGGAATGGCGCATATAGGTAACTTTGATGGAGATATCAAAGGAATTGCCAAAGCCAAATCAGAATTAATCCATGGAACAAAGAAAAACGGTATGTTATTTATCAACAAGGACGATGAGAACTCAAAATTACTTGAAATTGATCAGTTTAAGGGGAAAATTATCACAGTAGGAATTAAACAACCTGCTGATTATCGTGCCTATAATATTTCCTATTCTAATAATGGAATGAAGTTTAATGTAAAGCTCCATAATAAAGAATGGTCGTTTTTTATTCCTATTTATGGAGAACACCATGTTTATAATGCTCTAAATGCGATAGCCGTCGCAGATTATTTAGGCTTCTCCCCACCTGAAATAAAATCCGGTTTACTTTTTAAAAAGCCGCCACGTCGATTAACCGTCTATCATTTAAATCAATCGTTAACCTTGATTGATGATTCTGTCCATTCAACACCTCAAGGGGTTGTAGCGGCAATTGACGTTCTAAAAAATATTAGCCCATCAAGAAAAATAGCTGTATTAGGTCGAATGATTGGGCTTGGAGACAGAAGAGTTGAGCAATATCAAAAAATAGGTCAATATCTAGTTAAACAGGGTATAGATATTGTTATTACCTATGGTCGTTATGCAAAAGGGATCGGACTTGAGGCTATCAATGCAGGGTTACCTCCCGAAAATTTCAAACATTTCTTGGACGAAGAAGCTATGCACGAATACCTCCTAAATGTATTGCAAGAAAATGATACGATTCTTGTAAAAGGAGCAAGTATAATGAATATGTTTAATACCGTTCAATTTCTTAACTCCGTTATTGGTGCCAAAGAATAAACACAGTACTTCATGAAAAATAACGATAAAAAAAATCCCCATATAAGCCAGTATGGGGATTTTTTTCACTCTATTCTGAGATGAAAGGTAAGCTCATTCGCCGCCTGCTTCGCAATACTTTGTGCTTCAAGAAAGGTATCTCCTTTGGCAATAACATACGCATAACGATGGCCCATTGATAGCGGAGGTGTTACATACGTTCCACTCTTCGGCTTGACGTACACTTCCACCACACCAGGTGTTGCCATTGCCCTTCCTTTACCCGTTACCTTTTCTAAAATGCCTTTATGTTCAAGGATTACATACTGTGTAAAAACATAATGGTTTGTGGTCTTTTCTAAAGATGGAGTTTCTCCAATTAACATTTTTAGCGTTTCTTCAACTAAGCTATAACCAAAAGCGGCTTTAATCATTTTGTTCATTGCTCCACCCGATATTCTCGGATTAATTTCAATCAGTTTCCAACCGTCCTCTGTTAATCTTAGTTCCAAATGAAAAGCACCATTTTCTAAAGCTAATGTAGATACAATGGTTTCAATGACAGTCATTAAACTCTCTTCTAAATCTGTCGGTACTTCGGCTAACACCCCGTAACCCGTTACAATAAATCGTTTCCCTTTTGTAATTTCTTGCTTGATAATCGCACCAATTTGAACATTCCCGTTAGTGACAAGAACTTCCACTAAATATTGATCACCCTCCACATATTCTTCAATGATGATGGTTTCATTTACATTTTTAGCTCGTAGCCTACTTACATTCTTTTTTAATTCTCCATTGTTTGTTGCAAAAAGGACATCCTTTGAGCCAGTTGAAGAAGCACACTTCACTACCACTGGAAACTTAAATTTCTTATAAGTGAAAACAAAAGGCAAATGATCATCCTTTGTTATTACTTTAAATCGGGGTGTAAATGATTGGTCAGCGAAAAAATTTCTAGTTTTTTCCTTATTTTCCATAATAGCAATGGCTTCCGTTGATACATAATTTTCACAAAATTCGTCAGCTAATAACGATGCAGTATGAACGTATTTATCCACAAAGCTGGTAATGACAACCACTTCATTTCCCCGCTGCTGTAATAAATATATTTGTTGTTTTATTTCCTCCATATTGCTAAGTTCCACTAAAGTGAGTTGATGAACATCCTTATATTCACTTCTTTGCTGGATTTGCTTTTCCTGATCGGTAAAAACAACTGTATAATAACCTAATTCATTTGCAGCTTTTACAGCCTCTCTGCTGGACCCCGATTTATTTAAACCGATAAAAATAATCGTCCTCATTCTCCTCACTCCTATTTTCCCCTGACAAAGATGAACGCCCTATATGTTATGAAGGAATAAGAGTTTTGTATGGACTTTTTCAACATTTTGCGAAATTTAGTCGGGGCAAACACTGCATATTCATAGTCATATGTACAATCTCATTGTTAAGAAATTCATAAAATAACTGGTAACGTACTTTAGGATAGGAAGTGAATTAGACTTCATGAAAGCTTTATCTATTTACGAAATCCGCCAAATCATTAATGGTGAATTACTTCAAGGCTCTGATGATTTTGTGATTGACTATATACCTTATTATCAAAAAATTAGAAGAAACAAGAGAAACGTTTTGATTTTTATAAGAAATAAATCTGAATTAGACCTCAGATATATTAAAACAAGACTTCCTTGTGCAATTGTTACTGACCAAGATTTTGATGTACTTAAAGCAATAGAGGGATTAACTGTTGTTAAGGTACAGCATGTAAGGAGTGCGTTTTGGAACTTTGTTTATTATTATCGAGGACTGTTTACGATTCCAGTAGTAGCCGTAACCGGTACATGTGGCAAGACAACCACAAAGGAAATGATTGCACACATCCTTAGAGAACAGAAAAATGTCCAAGCCACTAAAAGCAGTGCTAACTCCAGGCTTGCACATTTACATTACCTCCTTGGGATAGATGAGCATACTGATGCTGCAGTAATTGAAACAGCTGTAGGGAAGCCAGGTGACATTCGCTATGCTTCTAAATTCTTTAAACCTACAATTGGAATTATTACAAACATTGGAGCCTGTCATTTAAATTCCTGCAAAACCATTGAGGCATATGTAGCAACAAAAGCAGAAATGGCTTCATGCTTAGATGATAGTGGTGTTTTAATTTTAAATGCAGACGATGAAAAGACGAAAACAATCTCTTTAGCTGACGTTAAAGGAAAAGTAATATACTTTGGAATCAAGAACCATGCTGACTTCCATGCAACAGACATTCAATACGGTAAAGGCGGCATGAATTTTATTCTTAAAGTAAAAAAGAAAAGTTTACCCGTATTTGTTCCAGGGTATGGAGAACACCAGGTGGCAAATGCATTGGCTGCATTAGCAGCTGTCAATGAAATGGGCATAGACATGAGACAGGCAGCAAAACGTTTACACTCATTCAAGAACCTTGGGAGACATTTGGAGATAACCACGGGGTATAATGGAGCTACTATTATTGATGATACTTGGAATTTTAATACTACTTCATTAGAAGCAGCGATGCAGGTTTTAAATTATGCAGCTGGAGGAAAACATAGAATCGCATTATTTACTGATATGGCTGCACTAGGAGATTACAGTCTTCAGCTTCATAAGGAAGCAGGTGAAATTGTAAACAAGTATGGGGTTGATACCATTATTACAATCGGAAATCGAGCTAAAGAAATGGCTCATTATTCCCGTGACGTTGGGTTAACATGCAATATATATTCATTTTTTGAATACGAACAGGTCTATTCACTGTTAAGTGAAATCTTAAATGAAAATTCAACTTTACTTATTAAAAGTTTTGGAAATAACTCGTCTATGATTGAATTAGCCTCTTTTTTTAAATAAATTTTATCACCTAAATCATGGTAACACAGGAGGAAGTTTCCTCGGTTTCTCCTCCATATTCTATGTTAAGATGGGGTTGTTACTACGAAGGAGCAACCATAACAGGAAGCGAGGAGAAACATTTATGAAAAAGAAATTGATTACCACTACAGCAGCACTAATGATTACTTTTAGTGGAATGAGTATTCCAACTTTGAATATAACTACTAAACATGCAGCTGCTGCAACCACAGCGGTTCCTAACCCTTACAACAACCAGGCTGCAGTTGATGCAAAAGCAGACCAAATAATTTCAACTGCAAAGTATTTAATTGGTAAAGCCGAGTATGGTCCTAAGAAAACAACATATCCTTATCAATTTGCATGTGCAACATTTATCAATTACGTGTTTGGACAAAATGGTGTTGATATAGCAACTGAAACTGAAGAATATATGATGGAACAAGGCTACGAAGTTCCAAGAGATCAGTTGCAAAAAGGTGACCTTGTATTCTTTGACGCTAATCCAACAAACACTGATCCAACCGATCATGTAGGAATATACATTGGCGATAATAAAATTATTCACATGGCAAACACTGAATTAGATGTTACCATTTCTGATTTGGATAGCACTTCTTATTACCGAAACAATTATGTAAAAGCAAAAAGGGTACTTCCAAGTCTATTATCAGCGAACCCTGCTACAAAAGGTGATCAAGTTGTTGCAGGATATTTCGCTTTAAAAGATAAGGTGAAAATTAATTCGACAACAAATAATGCAGCCACTTCAACATTCACAAATGGTGGATTAGTTGATCAGATTTTTAAACAAGCAGGTATCAATTTAGGTACAACAAACATTACTGAGCAAATGAAATTAGGTACTCCTGTTTCCAAGGAAAATCTAAAAAAAGGTGACCTTGTATTCTTTAATAGTACGACAGGTTCAACGACACCAGCTTTAGTAGGGATTTACGGAGGCGACCATCGCTTACTTTTAGCCTCAACTGCCTATGGAACGGTTACGAGAATTCTTTTCCTGCCTTATTATAATAATTTGCACTATATTACTGCAAGACGCGTGATCACTGAAACACCAGTAACAACTACACCGGCACCGGCACCGGCACCAACACCGGCACCAGCACCAGCACCGGCAGTGCCCACTAAAGCTCATTCAATCGTTACTACTGCTGCAAACCTGATTGGAAAAGCAAACTTTGGCTACGATTATAATGAGAGTACTTTAACCTTTACGCCTGGTGGTTTTACAAAGTATGTTTATAATCAGCATGGTATTAACTTAAAGTCTACTCTTGCCAGCTACCAAGCCACATTAGGACAGCCTGTTGAGAAAGCTAATCTTCAAAAAGGTGATCTAATTTTCTTTGGCGGAGCATCGATTACAAACGTTGGAATTTATGCGGGTGATAATCAATTCATCCATCTAATTAAAGGTAAAGGAACCATAAAAGAAAACTTGAATTCGGATTGGGCAACGCAAAGTTATAAAACGGCACGCCGCGTCTTATAAACCAAAAGAGGAGCATTTTGCTCCTCTTTTTGATATATGTTATATTCTTTTTTCCACGTATGTTAAACTCTTTCTTTTTCCAGTTTCTTCAAAGCCATTTTTCAAGTAATGTCTCAAAGAAAAAGGTGTACACTTTGCCTTGATAAGATTCATATTTAATGTTGCAACATACTTGTCCCTTTCTTCAAATAAACGAATATAGATACCTTTCCCCCTAAATTCTTTCCTTACAAAATCTGTATTGTAATAAACATATGTTCCTTTCATAACACATGACACAATACCAACAATCTCTTCTCCATATCTTGCGCCAAACCAAATGGTGTTTTCTGTATTCCTAACTCTCATATTCCCCCTAAGTACGTAAGGCACAATTGGAGATATTTCATTAAATGTCATCTGAGAAATGGTAATTTCCATAATCCTCAACTCCGGCAGTTATTTAGTACCTGTCATACTATATGAAAAGGATTTATGCCATGTCTGTGTATAACTACCGGATAGAAAGCCTAAAAAAACACACGGTGAATATTTCACCGTACGCAATTCTAATAAATGAGGTTAATAAATTCTTCTTTAGATACATTTCCAAAATAAAAGGTTGTGTCGACATCTTTAAGTGAAGCTTCTAACTTGCTCTTTTCGTAGCGAACATGTTTTAGTTTATTTTCAATATCACTTACATCGCCAACACCAAAAAAGTCGCCATAGATTTTACAGTTCTCAATGACTCCTTTATCTACTTCTAAGCGGACATCAATTTGCCCCACTGGGAAACGATGAGAATGCTGAAGGTTAAATTTCGGCGATTTGCCGTAGTTCCAATCCCAATTTTGGTAGCGTTCCTTGGAGAGTTGATGGATTTTCTCCCAATCCTCATTGGTAAGCACATATTCCGTAATTTCTTTCTCTTGAAAAATAAACTTCAGCAAAGCGGAACGAAACTCTTTTATGGTCAACTTCTCTGACAAAAACTCTGAAATATTCGCCACCCTGCTGCGGACAGACTTGATTCCCTTGGATTCAATTTTATCTTTTTTTACTCTTAATGCGGAGACAATATGATCCATTTCCGAATTAAAAAGAAGTGTACCATGGGTGAACATCCGACCTCTTGTTGAGAATTGGGCATTTCCGGATATTTTTCTGCCTTCAGCTAAAATATCATTCCTGCCGCTTAATTCTGCATTTACCCCCATCTGCTCTAGTGCAGCAATTACTGGCTCTGTAAACTTACGGAAATTGTGAAAGCTTTCCCCGTCATCTTTTGTGATGAAGCTATAATTAAGGTTGCCAAGGTCATGATAGACCGCTCCCCCGCCAGATAATCTGCGCACAACATGGATACCATTACTCTCAACATACTCCGTGTTAATTTCTTCGACCGAATTCTGGTTTTTTCCAATAATTATCGATGGTTCATTTATGTAAAATAATAAATACGTTTCATTAATATCAAGATTTTTTAACGCATATTCTTCAATCGCTAGATTTATACGTGGATCCGTAATGCCTTTATTATCGATAAACAACATCCTTTTTTCCCCCTCTTATAGTGTTATGGTTTGAAATTCTTCTGCTAGTTTTATTATACCAGTATATTCCGTACTGGCTTCACTGATTAGCTTAGATAAATCTCCGTAATGCGGCAGATGGGTAAGTATAAGCTGTTTAACTCCAGCACTAGCAGCAAATTTCCCTGCATCAACGCTATTCATATGACCTGCTGATTTCCCGTTTTGATGCTGATAAAAATTACATTCACATAATAAAATATCTGCACCTTTACTAAACTCAATAAATTCTTCTTTAAAGGAACTATCTGCTGTGTATACAATTGATTTTCCGTTCGCTTCTATCCTCATTGCATAACAAGTCACTGGATGGTCTGTTTTTAAAAAGGAAACCTGGAAGGGTCCAACAGTCAGAACATCATTAGGTGAATACTCATTTCCCTTCGTGATTTCTTTGTAAGTTAGCTTCGCAAACTCAGCATTATCTAACGAATGTCCATAGATGGGTAATGTCGGAAAACTCTTTCCTAAAAAACCCTGAATTAAACGTGCATGCTGCAGGACCCCAATATCCGCAATGTGGTCTGGATGATAGTGAGAAATTAAAACTGCATCAAGCTCTTCTGGCTCAATGATATTTTGCATTTTCGCAAGAACACCGCTGCCACAATCAATTAACAGATTAAATCCCTCGTGCTCCAGTAAATATCCTGAACTTGCCCCGTTTTTTTTCGGGTATCCACCCCAAAAACCGATAATTGTCAATTTCAAAACTAGTCCCCCTTATTATAAAAAAAGAAGCTATTTAGAAAACAGCTTCAAGTTTATTCTGTGACATTTAGATACTCTAATACACCTTTAACAGCTTCTTCACCTTGGTCAATACAATCAGGAAGTCCTACGCCGCCGTAAGAGGCACTGGCTAAAAAGACACCTGGCAATTCCGATTTAATATGCTTTCTAATCGTCTCTAGACGCTGTTTATGTCCCACTGTGTATTGCGGCATTGAATCCTTCCAGCGCGAAACAACAGCAAACTCAGGCTGCATGCCAATATCCATAGTCCGGCTTAAATCATCAAGAACAATCTGTATAATTTGATCATCAGAAAGATCAACGATGGTTTCATCTCCTGCTCGTCCTACATAACAGCGCAGCAGCACCTTGCCTTTTGGAGTAGAATGATCCCATTTTTTGTGTGTCCATGTACAAGCAGTTATAGAATAATCTCCATTTCTAGAGACAACAAAGCCCGTTCCATCAATATCTTTTTTTATCGCTTCTTCAGGAAATGCCAGTGCAACGGTTGCAACAGATGTTGAGGGTACAGACTTGAAAGGGTCAAAAAAGCGATAGTCCGCGAACATCGATTGTGTTATTTTATGCGGTGTTGCGGCAACAATACAATCAGCTATCAAGGTTTCACCGTTATTTAGATTAAGTTCATATTGTGAATTTGTCTTGGTAATTTTATCGACTCTGTGCCCTTTTAATATAGAATTTGGTTCTAGTTTCGCTTCTATAGCTTCAGCAAAGGACTGAAGGCCAGACTTAAAGGTTAAAAACGCACCATTTTTCTTCTCAGCCGGTTGTTGTGTTTTCGGTTTTGACGGTGTGTTTTTTTTCATCCCTAATATCAGGCTTCGATATTTTTGTTCAACCTCATAGAATTGCGGGAAGGTCGACATTAGGCTCATTTGATCAATATCACCAGCGTAAATACCCGATAATAACGGTTCAATTAAATTTTCAACCACCTCATCGCCCAGCCTTCTTCTAAAAAATACACCTAAGGACTGGTCTGTATTTCCTTCAGATCTTGGTAAAACAAAATCCGCAGCTGCTCTTAGTTTTCCTGGTATTGAAAACAACCCTGTCGTAATAAATGGTCCTATCTCAGTAGGGATTCCCATAATGGAACCCCCAGGCATCGAATAGAGCTTATCCTTTACAAGAACATAGGATGTCCCTGTCGAATTTGATACGAGTTGCTCCTCCATCCCTACTTCCTTAGCCAGTCTAATCATGCTCACTTTTCTTGCTAAAAAGGAATCGGGACCTCTTTCAATGGTGAAACCGTCTCTTATAACGGTTTGCATTTTACCTCCGAGACGTTGTGATGCTTCGATCAGTTTGATTTCAAGAGGCAGCTTTTTATCATTAATGATTTTTTGAAGGTAGAATGCCGCAGTAAGGCCCGCAATTCCGCCCCCAATAATGGCTACCTTCCTTTTTTCTTCCGTCAAGGATGTCACCCTTCTTTCTTTAATCTTAATTCTATCAGTTGGCTATTTTTTCTAAAATAACTGTAGCCATTGCATCAATTAGATCAGCATGTGCGTTCGGCATTTCAGGACGATAGTAACTCGCTCCTACTTCCTCGGCAACAACCCTACACTCGTAATCGTTATCATAGAGGACTTCTAAGTGTTCGCACACAAACCCAACCGGCGCATAAACAAATGCTTTATAAGGATGTTCTTTTGCTAAGTCCCGAGTCAAATCTTGAACATCTGGTCCTAACCATGGATCTGGTGTGTTCCCCGCACTTTGCCAGCCAATTGCATAATTACTAATTCCAGCCTTTTTTGCAATGAGATCAGCAGTTTCCTGAAGCTGATTTGGATATGGATCACCAAATTGTAAAATTTTTTCCGGAAGGCTATGGGCTGAAACAATCATCATAGCGTCGTTTTTTTCCTCTTGAGGCATTTGGTCATAAATTTCTTTAATTTTATCTGCCCAGTAATTAATGAATTTAGGTTCATCATACCAGCTATCAATGGAAGTGATAGTCATTCCTCCCAGTTTATCTGCTTCTTCCTTTGCCCTGTTATTATAGGACTTAATACTAAAAGTTGAATAATGAGGCGCTAAAACGATACTTACAGCCTCTTTAATTCCATCTGAATGCATTTCCTCAACGGCATCCTCAATAAAAGGTTCAATATGCTTTAAGCCCAGATACATTTTGAACTCTATTTCATCTTGAACTTGATTTAAATGTTCTTCAAGTTTTTTTGCCTGGTCGATTGTAATTTTAGCTAATGGTGATATACCGCCAATTGCTTCATAGCGATTCCTTAACTCATCAATCATTTCTGGAGTAGGCTTTCTGCCATGCCGAATATGTGTATAGTAACGTTCCAAGTCATCTAAGTGATATGGGGTTCCGTATGCCATTACGAGTAATCCCATTTTCTTTTTCGTCATCTTCCGCACCTCATTTTTAAGTCTTGCTGCCGTTTTCCAAGTTATAAGTATTTATCCAAAAAAATGGCTCATATCAGGATTTAGAGGGCCTCTAATTGTTTAGGGCCCTCTTTTTTCATGCATATTATATTGTGCCAAAAAAACACTTATCTTACCAATATTAACACTCGAAGACCGTATTTATCTGCTAAGTTTAGATGCAGAATACTCATGGACAAATGAGGTTAATTTTTTTAACGTTGCTGGGTTTACCGACGGGAAAACACCATGACCAAGGTTAAAGATATAGCCGCCCTCTGCCATTCCCTGGTCTAAAATAGCTTTAGCTCTTTCTTCAATCACTTCCCAAGGTGATAACAGGATTGCTGGGTCAAGATTCCCCTGAACGGTTTTATGAATCCCCATCTCTCTTGCTTGTTGGATCGGCAAACGCCAGTCCAATCCAACGACATCAAGTGGTAGGTCATTCCACTCTAGAGCAAGATGACTCGCACCTACTCCAAACATAATTAGTGGAACATTCTCTTCTTTAAGTTCTGTAAAAATTCTAGTCATGACTGGCTTAATAAAGTAGCGATAGTCCTCAACATTCAAAGCTCCAACCCAGGAATCAAAGATTTGAATGGCTTTTGCTCCCGCCTTAATTTGTGATTTCACATATGTAATGATCATATCAGCAAGTTTATCCATTAATGCAAACCATGCCTTAGGCTCAGAGTACATAAAAGCTTTTGTCTTATTATAGTTTTTTGAAGGTCCGCCTTCAATCATGTAACTTGCGAGCGTAAAGGGAGCCCCAGAGAACCCAATTAAAGGTACAGACAATTGTTCTTGAGTTAATAATTTAATCGTATCTAATACGTAAGGTACGTCCTCTTCAGGATGAATTTCCCCAAGTTTTTCAACATCTGCTAATGATGTGATTGGATTGTCAATGACAGGACCAATCCCAGATTTTATTTCAACCTGCATACCAATCGCTGGCAGCGGTGTCATAATATCTTTATAGAGAATAGCTGCGTCAACATTGTACTGCTCTACTGGAAGGCGGGTTACATACGCACATAACTCAGGCTGGTGAGTAATTTCAAACAATGAGTATTTTTCTTTAATTTCTCTGTACTCTGGCTGTGACCTTCCTGCCTGACGCATGTACCAGACTGGCACGTGATCTGTCTTTTCTCCTCTTGCTGCTTTTAAAAATGTATCGTTGATTTGCTTCGTCATGTAAATAAATCCACCTTTCAAAAGACATGTCTCGTTATATTTTAATATATGTAGCCAAAAATTAAAAACTTTATAGAGTACATAGCACTGTTTTCACTATATCGATTATTCCTATTGGTGTATAGGTTACGGTACTAAGTGTCAAAAAAAAGTCGTTTTTAATTTATTTATTTTATTCAAATCCCTTTCACCACTTTTATACAAAGTCATATTCTGTATTACATCAAAAGGGCGGATACCTACCTATATTTTGTCCTTTGATGATGATGAAAGGAGGTCACAAGTATGCTTGTCGAGCTTTCAGCTCTCCATTGGATATATGTTGTCTTTATTGTTCTTATTATTGGATTTATGGTCAAACGTAGAGATACCACCCTTATTTGTATCCTTGGAATATTCCTTATTGCCATAACTGCGACGGGCTCTTTAAGCAGTTCAGTTAGTAGTATATTCAACAGTTTTATTTATGCGATAACCGAGTTGCTATCAACTATCTTAGTCATTTCCATTATTGTAGCAATGAGCAAAACCTTAACTTCTACCGGAATAAACGATGTAATGATTTCACCTTTTACAAAATTAATTCGTAACCCTGCACTCGCCTATTGGACAATTGGTATCTTAATGATGGTCATTTCCTGGTTTTTCTGGCCTTCCCCAGCTGTGGCACTATTAGGAGCTGTGCTACTTCCTGTCGCCTTACGGGCAGGTCTTCCAGCTTTGGGTGTTGCCATGGCAATGAATTTGTTCGGGCACGGTATAGCCTTATCAGGGGATTATGTGATTCAGGCTGCACCGAAATTAACATCAGATGCAGCTGGAATTCCAATCGGTGATGTCATCAGTGCCAGTATTCCATTAGTAATAGTTATGGGGGTTGTGACTACTATTGCCGCCTTCTATTTTCTAAGAAGAGATATGAAAAATGGTGTCCTGCAACCAACTCCATATGTGCCTGCGGAATCAACGGAAGAAACAACTTCCGAAAAAAATCTCCTTACTATTGGTCAAAAGCGATTCTTTGCCATTCTCGTTCCGATTTTATTCGTCATTGACGTTGCTGGTATGTTTATCCTTGACCTGACTGGCGGCGACGCAACCGCTTTGATTGGGGGAACATCTATTATTATCCTCCTTCTAATAACCATGGTCAGCCATAAAAACAAAGGTCTTGAAAAAACAACAAGCTATTTAATTGAAGGGTTCACATTTGGTTTTAGAGTTTTTGGTCCGGTCATCCCAATAGCGGCATTCTTCTATTTAGGTGACGCAGGTTTTGGTAAGATAATCGGCGACTTTTTACCAAATGGTTCGCAAGGTATCGTAAATGACCTTGGTATTGCGTTAGCGAATATTGTTCCATTGAGTAAAGTGGTCGGAGCAGTGACACTAACCACTGTCGGAGCGATTACGGGACTGGATGGCTCCGGATTTTCGGGAATATCACTTGCGGGGTCAGTCGCAGGCTTGTTTGCAGCTGCCATTGGTAAAGGAGTAGCCACTCTTGTTGCACTTGGTCAAATTGCAGCCATCTGGGTTGGCGGCGGAACATTAGTACCTTGGGCGTTAATCCCTGCAGCAGCTATTTGTAACGTTGACCCTTTTGAGTTAGCAAGGCGAAATCTACTTCCCGTTGCTATTGGTCTTTTTGTTACAACGATCGTGGCAATGTTTCTAATATAAAAAAGAGGCCACCGCCTCTTTTTTGTGGTTACTTTTTCAGTTTCTTTTTAAAGAAATTGTAAATGTAGATAGAAGCCAGCACCCATATATAGCCAAAGGCAAAACCTCCAATGACATCTGTAGGGTAATGAACTTGAAGAATGATTCGACTTGCTCCAATTAAAAACAGCAACAGTACGGCTAGGATGATAACCATTCTTCTCGCTTTCGCTGATTTCATATCCTCCAGCACGAGATAGGCAATAAAATAATAGAAGATTAATCCTACCATTGCATGTCCGCTTGGAAAACTTAAGCTATCCACATGTGCCAGATGGTCAAGCTCTGGTCTTGGACGTGCAATAAGTTCCTTTAGAAGTTTATTGACTTCATTTCCTAAGGCAACACATAAAGCTATGGCTGCAGCGCCTAATAGATTTCTCTTAATAAGCAATAACCAGCCTATAACAATCAAGGCGACAATGCCAATCCCCTTCTTATCCCCTAGTTCCGTTAATATAAGAAAAAACGGGTTAAATATATCTGGTACATAAGCAAATAAGTCCGCTAGTTTTTCATCCAGCCAAAATGTTTGTTTTGTAGCTACTTTAATAGAGATATAGATTGCTATTACAACAGTAAAACCTAAAGATAAGTATATAGACGTGTTCCTCTTATTCACCATTATGTTTTATGATCCTTTCTCTAACTAAACTCTATAAAATTATAAAGAAAACTTACTTTTAAATCTACATAATAGTGTAAAAGTGTTAAAATAGTTTGAAAATAGGATATGGAGGATTTCATATGTTGAAGGAATTGTTTTCAAAATTAGAAGATTACTATGAAGATATGGTAACAATTCGCAGGTTCATGCACCAGCATCCAGAATTGTCCTTTCAAGAATATAATACCGCCCAATATATAAAGGAATTTTATAAAAAACTCGGGGTAGAAGTAAAAGGAAATATTGGAGGAAATGGTGTTGTAGCCAAAGTTTACGGTAGTAAGCCAGGGAAAACGGTCGCATTAAGGGCAGACTTCGATGCTTTACCAATTCATGATGAAAAAGATGTACCTTATAAATCCTTAGTTCCAGGTGTGATGCATGCGTGTGGTCATGATGGACACACTGCCACTCTTCTTGTTCTTGCAAAGGTACTAAATGAATTGAAAGCTAACCTTGAAGGAAACTATGTCTTTATTCATCAACATGCTGAAGAATACGCACCAGGGGGAGCCATTACCATGATTGAGGATGGCTGCTTAGAAGGTGTTGATGTGATATTTGGAACTCATTTATGGGCCAGTGAACCGACCGGTACCCTCCAATATCGAACCGGTCCAATCATGGCGGCAGCTGATCGTTTTGAAATTGAGATTCAGGGCAAGGGCGGTCATGGTGCACAGCCGCATAAGACCAAGGATACCATTGTCACTGCTTCCCAGTTAGTTATAAATCTGCAGCAAATTGTCAGCCGAAAAGTGAATCCAGTTGAGTCTGCGGTTGTGACAGTGGGCTCCTTTATGTCAGAAAATGCATTTAATGTAATCGCAGATAAAGCAAAGCTTGTTGGGACAGTCCGTACTTTTAATGATGATGTCCGCCAATACATTGAAGAAGAAATGGAAAGAATTATCCAGGGTACATGCCACATGTCTGGCAGCACCTATAAGTTTTTATACGAGAGAGGTTATCCAGCAGTAGTCAACCATGCGAAAGAAACAGAATATCTGATTTCTGCGGCTAGGGAAGTTCATGAGGTGATTACGATTGAGGAATCTGAGCCACAAATGGGGGGAGAAGACTTTTCCTATTACTTAAAGGAAGTTCCAGGAACCTTCTTTTTCACAGGGGCAAAACCTCCTGGTGGAACGAGAGGCTATCCTCACCACCATCCAAAGTTTGATATTGATGAGAACGCGATGCTAATAGCTGCAAAAACGCTTGGGACAGCCGCAATAAAAATCCACCAGTTGTAAATAAACCAAGCCCCTGAACTCGTTTAAAGTTCAGGGGCTTTTGTTAGGATTCTTAACCTATATGCGTTCATGGCTGTTTCTCCCAAGTGTTTGAGAAGATTATTATTCGCATATGCGCCTACAAATGCACCAATTCCAGGCACTAACTGGAACATCTTAACAAGATCAATATAATCTCTATATTCCTGTTGAAATTTACGCCAATCCATTTCAACGAGCTCTTCTTTCCTTGCATCCCAGTTTTCAATTTCAGCTAATGTTTCGCGACGGATATCATCACTTGAAAACGCAAGCTGAAAGATATGAAGGATAAATAGCCGCTCTTCAAATTCCTTCGTGTTAAAACCATATATTGCTGCCGCTTCAAATAGAAACTTCATCTTAATGGAAAGCAGTAACGGAAAATCGGCAAGACCTAGGAGGATTCCTCCAGCACCTGTCCCCGCTCCTTCAACCAAGGCCGTTTTTTGAAAGGTTGCCGTCTTTTTTCTCATTAATTCATCTCGTTCTTCAAGCGTCATCCCAGAGGCTTGGTTTGCGTTGGTCGTGAGCTGTGACCCAAATAAGGTGGTTTTGACCATTCCCTTTATGCTTTCGGTCATCACCTCGTGAACCTTTTCCGGGATCATTTCATTTATTTTCCCTTGCGCTTTTTTGGATATTCGATTCATCATCCCTGACCGCCTGGTTAATTTTCTTTTCCATTCGACCACTTCACCATATACCTTCAGCTCATATTCTTTCATGCTCCCACTCCCCTTTAGCAACAAGATATTAGGGTTGTTTCCAATCCATTCATGCTTTTAGTCTTTTCTTACTATAAACATTTACAAATAAAAAACTAAACAGCAATCCAGATAGGAGGATTATTAACGAAAACATCCACTCCCCTTTAAACAAAATAATAACTGTAAATATAAAAGATTGAATGCTCAGAATCCTCATAAGAAGAAGATGAAAAGCAGTTGTTTTGTGGTCTTGGCTCACTGGATATAAATCTATCCAAAGCTTATTTTGGTGATGATTCCATAATGGCAGCAGTTGGAATCCCGTTAAATAGATAAATAAGAGAGAAAGCACGATTTGTCCTGCACCAAAGGAAATAAAATACAGTGCAAGTCCACCTATTACCGTTAATCGAATAAATAGACCTAAATAATCGGATGATCTCAAGAATGTTCTTGCGAATAAATAATTATAGGTTTTATCTTGTGAGAAGGAAATCTGATTAATCAACCAGTCCAGCCATTTTCTTCTTTTTACCGCATCTTTTAATTTCGGTACATCAGTAAATAAGTTAGCTAACCGATAAAAGGACGCCATCCGTTTCTCTTCTTTCTCAATCAGCAGATCCCATTTTAATCCCATCTTCTTCGTTCGTACATTAAAGGAGTAAAAGTAGAAAGCCAAAATAAATACAAATATCAATAAGAAAAGAACATTTGCGTCGTTAAATAACAAAAAGGTAAATATTACATTTATGAAATACCGAACAAGCATGTCCCAGCGATAAACGGATGGCTGCACATAGTAGTGAATCTTCCAGCTGACGGAAATATTCCATGCTTTTATTGCCAACAGGATGATTAGGAAAATAAAAAATGATTGAAAACCGTTTGCGCTCACATGTGCATACATTGGCATCAAGATAGCTAAAATCATTAATAAAATGTATCCTTGAAAAATTAAACTAATCAACCCAGATCGCAAAAAATAAACTTTTAATCGTGTTTCAAGCGGAATTAAAAACACTTGATCTGCTTCAAGGAGAAACGTATATACCGGGCTGTGAGTTAAAAATATCCCTAAAATAACAGCAATAATCATCTCTGCAGGAAACTCCTGAGACAATGAGCTTATCCAATTTTGATAATAAAAAGCAGCCGTTCCAACTAAAAACAGCAAGACCACGACTAGGTGGCCATTAAGGATATATCGCAGATAAACACCAAATTCTTTTAATCGATGGACAGATCTATCTTTCCATAGCTTTTTCTCATCAAACATAATTTTCTTCCTTCGTTAATTGGATATACAAATCATCTAAAGAAGCTCCAGGCATCGAGAATTGTTCTCTCAATTCAGTTAGAGTACCTTTTGCACGAACCTTTCCTTCATGGATAATAACGAATCTGTCACAGTACTTTTCGGCTGTGGCAAGAATATGGGTCGACATTAATATGCCTGCCCCGTTTTCTTTCATCTTTTTCATTAAGTCAAGCAATGATTGAATTCCAAGCGGGTCAAGACCAACGAATGGTTCATCAACAATATACAGGGAAGGCTGCACCAAAAAAGCGCACATAATCATTACCTTTTGTTTCATTCCTTTAGAAAAATGAGCCGGAAACCATTTTAGTCTTTTTTCCATTCGAAATTCAGTTAATAACTGACCAATTCTGGTTTTATATGTAGATTCATCTAAGCCGTATGCCATTGCCGTTAATCGCAAATGTTCTTCAAGGGTGAGTTCTTCATATAGTACTGGTGTTTCCGGAACAAAGGTGAACATCTTACGATAAGCTTCCTTATCTTCCGTAATAGAACGTCCATTTATTTTCACTGCTCCACTATGAGGCTCCATTAAACCGATGATGTGTTTAATACTTGTACTTTTCCCGGCACCATTTAGACCGATTAATCCAACCAATTCTTTTTCATTTACTTCAAACGTTACATCTTTTAGAACTGGATTCCTTGTATATCCACCTGTAAGGCTTTCAATCGATAATAAAGGCATATACCCCATCCTTCCATAGCTTGATAATTACCTTACATTTTACCAAATCACAGACCATAAAAATAGGAATTCAATTTTTTGATATTTTTTTGTATATTTCCAGTCAAACGGGTTATCATAATATTCGAAGGGGAAACACCTACTCGATGAAGTGATTCATCAAAAATTTGAAATGAGGTGTCTGTCAAAGACATTTAACTTTTCAAACATGTAGCTTCTAATCGTTTCAAATAAGGGGATGGTTGTTTTGCACAAGTTGCCTGGTAACCATTTAGAGTTCAAATAACACCAGCTATTTATCAAAAAAATAAATGAGGTGTTTACAGCAGATTATCATCCGTTTTTATAAGTTGGTTAAACATATAAAAACAACATAGGGGATGGTCAGCTTGAACAATAATTACTGTTTATAAAAAACACTAAATTGTCAAATGAGGTGTTTATCAAACGTAATTCCTGAATGAACGTATAAATTGAAGCAAGTCCCCTTCGAGAGGACAGGATTCCATGCGGATCCTGTCTCTTTCTTTTTTTATAGCTAAAACATATGGTAAAATACGGGTATAAAACCAATAAAGGGGTTGTGCAGTAAATGAGTGATTGTATCTTTTGTAAAATTATTAACGGGGATATCCCAGCAGCAAAGGTGTATGAAAATGAACATATTTTAGCCTTTCTTGATATTAGTCAAGTAACAAAAGGACATACATTGGTCATTCCTAAAGTACATAAAGAAAATTTGTATGAATTGACTCCAGAAAATGCTAAAAACCTTTTCGAATCTGTACCTGAAATTGCAAATGCACTAAAAAAGGAATTTAGCCCGCTCGGTCTAAACCTAGTTAATAATAATGGGGAAGATGCAGGGCAAACCGTTTTTCATTTCCATATTCATTTAATTCCACGCTATGGTAAAGGAGACGGATTTGGCGCTGTTTGGAAAACCAATACAAGTGATTATACTCAAGAGACACTACAGGAGATGGCAGCGAATATTAATAAGCATTTCTAACAACGGATTAAATTATCTGAAAATTATATCTTTATTATTTTTATATTCCTGTGATATAATGATAACAAGTTTTTCGCTGCAGGCACCTGAGCGCACTGCAGGATGAACAAATAGCTAAGTATAGCAGAGGAGAGATGAGAAATGAATACAAAGAATCTAGTAGTCCTATCACTTTTGGCGGGAATGGGGGTAGTTTTGCATACGGTAATGCCAGCCTTCCTTACGATTAAACCAGATATGATGCTTGCCATGATGTTCCTGGGAATTATTCTTATTCCAGAAATTAAAAGTGTTATGTTATTGTCTATTGTGACCGGAGGACTATCCGCACTCACAACCGGTTTTCCTGGTGGTCAACTTCCAAATATCATTGATAAGCCCATAACTGCGTTAGTCTTTTTTGGTTTATTTTTGGCGTTAAAGCACTACCGAAACTCCATTATTAGTGTTGCCGTCTTAACTGCAATTGGGACATTGGTTTCAGGATCTGTCTTTTTGGGATCAGCATATTACATTGTAGGCTTACCAAGTTCTTTCACAGCTTTATTTGCTGCTGGTGTTTTACCTGCAATTGCACTGAACACAATTATTATGGTTATTTTGTATCCAGTTGCTCTTTCAGTAGTAAAAAGAACTAAGACATCATCTATTGTCATCTCAAAATAACACAAAGGAAAAGAACCTGGAGAAAGGTTCTTTTCTTTCTATAACATCAAATTAATGATTAAAAGCTAGATAAAATAACACTAACAAGCAAAATGATTACGCCGACGCCTGCTAACGCTGCCGCTCGTTTTTTTAAAACTTGTTTAGGTGGATAAAATCCTGGCCTCTTTAAAGCTAGAGCATTCCAAATTGCACCGGCGAATAGCAAAATACTTAGCAAAAAAAGGACCGAAGTAACAGCTTTCATATACTACCCCCTATAGAATACGCAAGAGTTGATACTATCATTAATATGTTTTACTGTCCTTTCCTATGTAGAATATTCAAAAGGTTGGCATTATTTAGAGAAAAAACGTAAAATAAAGAAGAATTATTTTTTCAGATTTGTACAAAAAGTAAAAAAATATAAATATCAAGCAGAAAAAAACGTAATTTCTAAAAATTTTGTGAATTTACATCTTTATTAATTTTTATTTTATTGGCATAATGTTAATAGAGAAATAAAAAAGTAGGTGAAATTGGGGATGTCGGAGAAACAGTATTCAATGAAAGAAGCGATGCTATTTAGCCAGAGGATTGCACAATTAAGTAAAGCCCTGTGGAAATCAATTGAGAAAGATTGGCAGCAATGGTTAAAACCTTTTGATTTAAATATTAATGAACATCATATCCTTTGGATTGCATACCATCTAAATGGAGCATCTATTTCGGATGTAGCAAAATTTGGTGTAATGCATGTATCAACAGCGTTCAATTTTTCAAAAAAGTTAGAAGAAAGAGGTTTGCTTACATTTTCAAAAAAAGAAAATGATAAACGAAATACGTACATTCAGCTCACCCCTAAAGGTGAAGAGATCTTTCTTCGTTTAATGGAATCCTATCACCCCAGTGGCAATGCTGCATTTGTTGGTGCCCTGCCATTAAGAGATTTATATGGGAAGTTTCCTGATATTATTGAAATGATGGCGATTGTTCGAAATATCTATGGTGAAGATTTCATGGAAATCTTTGAACGATCTTTTCATAATATTGAAACAGAATTTAACGAAAATGATGGAAAACTTAAAAAGTCAGAAAAAACAGAACAAGAACTCTCTTAAAGACATTTAGAAAACTCTGTAAAAAGGGGTTCGAATAGTTGTTGTTTTAAACAAGCATGAACAACTTCCTTTGCGTTAAGTTTTTCCGGTAAAGAATATAGAAACTCACTGAAAAGCGGATGAAAATTTATAAACCCTTCCGCTTTTTGTTCTTCCATTTTTATGTTCAGATTCTCACATAGCAAATTGAATGCCTCTACTTCATGTTCGGTTAACCCATTCTCTATCACTAATCTATAGAATTCAAGATTGGGGGTACCCAGCAACTTTAAAAGTAACTTTTGATGGTATTCGAGAAGATTCATTCGGGCTTGTAATTCAACGTATATATCCATTGAGTTCGACCTCCGGTCACTGCTTTACATTCCTACGTTCATTATTTACCGTTTACAAGCTAATGTAAACCTATTCTTGAATTAGAACAGATAATAATCTTTTCAGCGTTTTTATTTCAATTTATTTCCTACTTTTCTACCATTCCTTTTAACTATCTTTTTTTGTTAATTTTTGATAATGTATTAACATATAATGAACATCAGGGAGGGAATCGATGATGATCTCCACTTTTATTGTTTTAGCCATTTTTATTTTATTCTACATTAACAAAATGACCAATTCCCTTTGTATACAAAAAGATATACCGGAAGAACGTCAGCATAAAGTATTTCGTACAATAAATGTACTTGTCACGATATTATTAATTTCATCCTATGTTGAAATTTTGTATACATAGGCTTACTTTATGTAATGTTTTAATGTTACAAAAAAATAGAAGCGATGAGAATTTTCTCATCGCTTTTTATTTTGTTTTGTTTTCGGATTATAGCCAAGAAGCTCCAATAATTATTAACAGGATGAAAAGGACTACGATTAACGCAAATCCTCCACCATGGAATCCAGTTCCAGACACACAATTCTCCCCTTTCTTAAATGGTAAAGCTGTTGTCTGCATCAGGTGTTACCTTTTTATTAAAACCAAGATGCTCCAACAATAATCAATAGAATGAATAGGACTACAATCAATGCAAATCCTGCTCCGTATCCGTGTCCACCACTCATCGTAATACCTCCTTTATTATTTACTACGATATACTATTCAAGCTGTATTCATTTCGTCTAGGCGCTTACCTTATTTTCTTTGGAAAAAGTCCACCTTTTTCTTATTGGGGATTAAACCATAGAAAACATGACATCTTGTTGATGGGCACTTGAATAGATCTCTTTTTTGTTACATGTTATCGTATGTACGAATTCTCGGGTTCGCAATGGGTAAATGCCCAAAATTCTGAAAACAAATACACAGAAATTTTTTGCAGTGGTTGTCATTTATGTTATAGTATAGTTTGTGGACAAAAACCCACAAGAATTTACTGTTTAGGAGAGGTACAACATGAAAAAATGGATGTTAGCCCTTACATTAGCTGGCGGGGTTATTGCCTTAAGCGCGTGTAATCAAAGTAGCGGTTCTACAGTCGCAGAAAGCAGTGCTGGAGATATTACAAAGGATGAACTTTATGAAGCAATGAAGGAAAAAGTGGGAGCACAAGCTTTACAGCAGCTTGTCTATGAAAAAGTCCTAGCTGAGAAATACGAAGTAACCGACAAAGAGTTAGATGCAAAGGTTGCTGAATTAAAGGAGCAGCTGGGAGACAACTTTGAAGCTGCGCTGGCACAATACGGTTACGCAGATGAAGAGGATTTTAAAGAAACGATGAAACTTGGTATGATGCAGGAAAAAGCTGCCATGAAGTCTATAAAAGTAACAGACAAAGAAGTTAAGGAATACTACGACAACTACAAGCCTGAAATCAAGGCTCGTCATATTCTCGTTGCGGATGAAAAAACGGCATTAGAAGTTAAGCAAAAGCTTGACGCTGGCGAAAAGTTTGAAGATGTAAGCAATACCTATTCTACTGATGAAGCGGCTAAAGCAGCTGGCGGTGACTTAGGATGGTTTGGTGCTGGAGCAATGGATCCAGATTTTGAAGCTGCAGCATATGCCCTCAAAAAGGATGAAATCAGCGGCCCAGTAAAGAGCTCATTTGGCTATCATATCATTCAATTAACGGACAAAAAGGAAAAGAAGTCCTATGAAGAAATGAAAGATCAAATGGAAAAAGATTTAAAATCTTCAAAATTAACAAACGAAAAAATTAACGAAGTGATGCAAAAGGAAATTGAAGATGCAAAAGTCAAAATAAGTGATAAAGACTTAGAAAGCGCACTTGATCCTGCAGCTTCTGCAGCACAATAAGAAAGCCAAAGAGAAGGAACTCGGGTGGAGTCCCTTCTTTTTTGTATCTATTCGGCAGTAACTCTTTCTCCTTCACGGCGTTCTTTTTCTTGTTCAAGCCGAGTTAAATAAATTTCTCCCTCTTTTTCAATATTCTCCATTTCTAACATACGTTCTTCTCTGCCCGTTTTGATTGCCATCAAGGCGCTTATTACGATACCAACCACGACTGCATATACCCAAATAGGAATAGTCATTAATTATTGCTCCCTTCGTTAGTGGTTGTCCACTTTTTTATACAACATATTCGATTTACCGATAATTATTCATACTGCGTACAAAAAAAATAACCCAATTGATGGGTTATTTTATTTATGAAATATAGGTTTGTAGAATGAACGGTTGTCTAAGGCAAATACACGTTCAGTAAATTCTCCAGGTTTCACTCTTTCTAATGCACGATCGAGCATGTTCATTTTTGCGTCAAGATTATCGATATAATGGAGAATTTCTGCTTCTTTAATTAATGGCGGCTTTGGACTTCCCCACTCAGCCTTCCCATGATGACTTAGTACGAGGTGCTTTAGGATTAACACTTCCTCACCAGATATCCCAAGTTCTTCAGCAGCTTTGCCAATTTCATTTACCATAATGGTAATATGACCTAGTAAATTTCCTTCCACAGTATAAACAGTGGAAATTGGTCCTGATAATTCAACTACTTTCCCCATATCATGTAATATCACTCCAGCATAGAGCAAGTCCTTATCAAGACTAGGATAGAGTGTAGCAATTGATTTCGCTAGGTCGAGCATACTAACAACGTGATAGACAAGTCCTGACACAAACTCATGATGATTTTTCGTAGCTGCAGGATATTCTAAAAAAGCCTTCTGATGTTTTTTCAATAAATGGCGGGTAATTCTTTGGATATTTGGATTTTTCATATCAAAAATATATTGTGTCAGCTTACTAGTCATCTCTTCTTGGCTTAATGGTGCGGTTTCTAAAAAGTCTTCCAATTTTACTGAGTCACTAGGTCCTGTTCTTCGAATCTGCCGGATTTTCAGCTGGCTTTTACCACGATAATTATGGGTATCCCCAATAATTTTAACAATATTTTGCGCGGTGTAATTCTTTTCATCCTCTTCATTAGCGTCCCAGAGTTTCGCTTCTATCTCACCACTTTGATCTTGAAGAATAAGTGTTAAGAATGGCTTTCCATTACTGGCAATCCCTTTTGTGGCACTTTTAATAAGTAAATACAGATCAACCTGTACTCCGAAATCATAATCTAGTATTCCTTTAGTCATCTGTCTCTCTCCTTCCCAATAGTACAAGTATAACATTCTCTATGAAATTACCTCGACATTATCTTTATGAAGATACATAACATTTTCTGGGTGAAAGTATGGCAGCAAGTGTGTGTGACAAGTAAAAAATAAAATTTGATTATTTTGGAGCGTGTTTAATAGCTCCAGTACTTTTTTGGTACGGTTACCATCAAAATTCACAAAACTATCATCGATTATAATCGGAAAGCGATACTTTTCGTAAAGGGTGGTGGCAAGCGCCAATCTTATAGAAACGTATACTTGCTCAGTAGTAGCTTGACTTAATTCATTTGCCTCGAATAGAGTATGATCTCTTCTTTCAATGAGAAAACCAGTTCCCGATTGTTGCAGGTGTATACGCTGATATTGTTCCTCTGTCAAAAAGGAAAGATATTCCTCTGCTTTTGTCAGCATTCTAGGCAAATGAACGTTTTTATACTTTTCAACCGTCTTTGATAGGATGTTTTGAGCCAGACAGAAAATTGACCATTCTTTTGCTGCTTCTTCTAACTCAAATTTTTGCTGTTTATAGTGGTGGAGTAACTCAGAGTAAGATCCTCCTTCTTCAAGAATTTGAATCTGGTAGTTTGCAGCTGCTAGCATTTCCTGTAGTTCCATTAGTCTGGATGATAACGTTTCAATCTCATCTTGATAAACAATTAATAGTTCTTCTACATTATGAATTTGTAACAATTTTTCCATCGCGTCTTTTTTTAGAAAAGAGTATTGTACCTGCTTCCTAATATCCTCAAGCCTTTCAATCAACTTTAACTTTGTTTCGACTTCTTTACCAAGCTCATAAAAATCCTCTTCTTCCTCCACATTTGCTTCTTCAAGGAGCTTCTTCTTTTCCGAGATTAGGTGTGCTTGTTCTAGTTTCATTTGATTAAGATCGGCATCAAAATCATCAAGCTTTCCTTGCTTTTCTTGAATTTTTATTACCTTTCCATGTTCTTCCCTAAGTTTATTCCGCAATAAATACCCAATTTTCGAAAAATCATTATTTTGGTCTGCTAAATAGTGCTTTGCGTAAGAAGTGAGTCTTTCAGTAATGGCAGCCTGTTCAAGGTTAATATTTTCCAACCTTGCTAGTAAATTTTTTTTCTCTCGGCATATTAGCTTATATTGTTCAATTAGCTGGAAGGCCTCTAGGAAAAAAGATTGTGCAATATATTCAGGTATATGTAGTTCACTGCTCAATTTCACTAACATTTCCTGATTTTCTGCTGCTTCAATCTCCCACTCCTCAAATTTCCTGATCACTTTTTCATATTGTGTTTGCTGCTGTTCGAGCTTTATTTTTAATAGCTGTTGCTGCTCTTTCCAGTAATTATCCTGCTTCAATTTTTCTTGAAGGGCTGGGATATTACTATTTTTATATCTCTCGAGTAGTTGAATGAACCTTTTTTCATCTTCTAACAACTGACTTAGAGCTTGATTAATTTTTGTATCGTTTTTACGACTATTGTTATTACTTAGAAAAAAACCGATTAGTAAGGTCCCTAATACACCAATAACTAACAGTATCCATTGCTTGGAATACAAACCATAGAGTGAAAGAACCAGCAATAATACCCCAATGGCTAAGGATTGGTTTTGTTTTTGTTTTTTTATCGCCGCAAATGTTTCCTTATCCTGTTCACGAGAATGTTGAAAATACTCTATTTTGTCTTGGACTGCCTTTAATTCATATTCGACTTTTCTTTTTTCACTTTCTTCACTGACTAACTTTTCAAGACGCTCTCTTTCATGAGCTGGAATCATATGAGTTTCTGCAAAGCTAACTTTTCTTTCTAGCTCCTCAAGAGAGTTCTTTTCTTCTCGAAATTTCTCCTCAAGGTCCTGTTTTACTTCTAAAAGCTTTTGCTTATTCCTCGAGGCATGCTCTACTTGATTTTTCATATAGATATTTGTGTTTATCTTTAGAACTTCGTCTTCCCTTAAAGGTAAGTGTAGTTTTTCATTTATGATTGAAATTCTTTCTTCTAAATCTGCTAATTTTACTTCGCATTGTTGTTTTTCGAGGGTCAACTGCTCATAAATGGGAATTTGGTCTAACGCAGCAAGAATCTGGGATTCATCAGCGAGTAACTGCTTTTCGGGCTGTATAGAAGCCATCTCTTTTTTTAATTGAGCGATTCTTTCCAGTAAACTTGAAATCTGAGCATTGTATGGATAGATGAGCTGATTGATCTTTTCTATACGTTCAATCCCTCTTGCAGGGAATGGATATTCTCCAAGTAACTTGATTTCTGCTTGTATCCATCTTTCTTCTTTGACGAGTGAGTGGATTTTTTGCCATTCATTTAACTTTTCTACCTCACTTTTTACTCCCTGCAGTTTATTGCTTACGTCTTCTATTTCCTTACAAATTCTTTCTTTATCTGAGACCAAGGTCTCGTAACCTTGAATTTTGGCTGCTGCTTTTTTAGTTCACCACTGAGTTCATGAAGGCTTTTAAGTTTTTCATTTACCACCGGCTTTTTCCCACTGGGTTTATAACGAGCTTCTAATTCCTTCTGAAGTTCTGCCTCTGTTTTCGCTAGGCGTTCTGTTCCGAGTGTACCTGTAGAAAATAAAAACTTGCCCAATTCATCTCCTTTCATTTGGTTGATATTTTGCAGCCCATGCAGGTTGAAGGAAAATATCGCTTGAAATAACCCTTTGTCCATATTTCCGAGCAGCTGCTTAAGCAGTTCCTCATCACCTGTTGTTCCGTCCTCTAGTGTTACGGTAACATCACCAGAAGCCTTGCCTCTAATTCTTTCTATCGTAGCAATACCAAACTCTTTAAAATATATTCTCAGCTTTCCGCCATAATTTGAGCCGTTTTTTGGTACATAGCGAAGTTCTGAAGATTGTTTCGTTGGGAACCCAAATAAAATTCCATGAATAAATGCCATAATCGTTGATTTTCCTGCTTCATTTTCACCATAAAACACTTGAAAATCAGATAGGTCGTTAATGACTATATTAGATAGTTGACCAAAGCCGTATATATGTATCTCCTGGATTTTCAGGTCAATCATCTCCCTTCACTATTGATACAATAACCCAATTAATAGTTTCTCAGCTTTATCCAATAATTCTTTTTGTTCGACTTCTGTTAAACTTGTCAAATACTTTCTGCCCAATTGGTGCTGATATAATGGTGCAATGGCATCCTCAGGGT
Organism: Neobacillus canaveralius; assembly: GCF_047237705.1. Lineage (NCBI taxonomy): Bacteria > Bacillati > Bacillota > Bacilli > Caryophanales > Bacillaceae > Neobacillus > Neobacillus canaveralius. The sequence continues at coordinate 4,878,123 of NZ_JBDFLL010000001.1, forward strand.
TATCCAAGTTATCGATGGTGGCAAACAGCTCTGTATAAAAGTCTGCTTCATTCATTAATTTGTTTCTATCAAGCTGCTGGTGATCCTCTAGGTTTAAATTGACCACCCAAACAAATGATTCCTCATCATTTTCATAGTCTAACAGCAGCTCGAGAAGTTCTGTATCTAGTATTTTTTTCTCTTGGAAATCATCTATTTGAACATTCTTTAGGTTTAAGGTAAGCAGTGTACCAAGTCCAGCTTTACGCAACCGTTCGATGGTTAGCTGACATAGTTGAAAAATTTCTTGAAAACTTTGCGCCGAAGCAACATCGACAGTAACTTCTTCCCATAACACGTCTGAAGTTTCTATAAATTCCTTTTTGGCTTCTAAATCATTCAGCGTAATGTGATAACATCCTTTTACTCCCGTTTCCTTCTTATTACGACCTTGGAGGTTTCCTGGATAAATGATTGGCGGTGTTTCTGATAATATGGTTCGTTTATGGATATGTCCTAAAGCCCAATAATCAAATTCTTTCTCCAGCAGATCCTTGATAGAAAAAGGAGCGTAATTATCATGGTCCGTTCCGCCCCCTTCATTTCCATGGAGAATACCGATATGAAAATCTGCAGAATCCTGTTTTTGATAGTCATCTATTCTTTTATCAAGAATATGTCTTTGTAAATAACTAAAGCCATATAGATGAACTGTTTCATCACGTTTTGTATGGAGTACCTTCGTTTCGACATCACTGCCAAAAAAATGAACGTTCGAAGGCATATCAAGGTGTACCCAAGAGCCACTCAAATGATCATGGTTTCCATGAATAACATAAACAGGAATATCCTTTTTTGAAAGCTTTTGCATTTCATTACGGAAGCGAGATTGTGCACGTAAGCTTCTATCCTCACCATCATATAAATCCCCGGCTAAAATGACAAAATCAACGTTTTGATCAATCGCTGCTGCCGTAAGCTTTCGTAAAGCAGTGAATGTACTCTCTCTCACTCTTGAAAGGATATTCGCAGGTAAATGCTTTAAACCAACCATAGGACTGTCCAAATGGAGGTCAGCAGCGTGTATAAATGATATCTGTTTCATTAAAAAGCTCCTTTCAGTGAGTTTTCTTTCATTGTATCATCTTCAAAAAGCGAATGCACGTTCTAACGAAATGCGGAAGCGCCTTGTCCAAGGAAAAATGAAGTTCAATTTTTCCCAGGGGCGATAGGCAAAAGACGAGCCGGCGAGAAGGTTGTTCTTTAACCTTCTTGACGGATTGGCTTATGACCCGAGCCCCTAGGCGCTGCAGCTAGACAACTCTAGAAGAAATTATTAAAAGGGCTTTGCCTTATTTGACAAAGCCCTTCACATTTTATTCTTTTTTGGTTAGTTGCAATGCCTTTTTTATGTCTTTAAAGGAGTTCGATTTCCCATACATTAAAACTCCCCCGCGGTAAACACGTGCACCAAATACTGCTAAGAAGATGATTGTTCCCACCAGAATCGCAATCGCTAATGCAGCTTCCCAAACTGGAATATTTAGCATTCCTACCCGTAAAAACATAATCATTGGGGTGAAGAATGGTATATATGATGTTATGACGATAAATGGTGAATCTGGCTTTCCAAGACCAAACATTGCAATCATAAATCCTGCTACAACAAGTAACGTCATTGGCGTAATCATTTGTTGGACATCCTCAATCCTGCTGACCAGCGATCCTAAAAACGCCGCAAGAGTTGCATAGAGGAAATAACCTAAGATAAAGAAAATAACAGCATAGGAAATGGTTGATAACGATATGTTTCCAAATCCAAATGAGTCAAAAAATCCGCCTTCCAGTGAAGACAAATTCCGTTTTATTGAGAAATACCCAACAGATAGAAGTACGGTGAGCTGAGTTAAACTTAACAGACCTATCCCAAGTATCTTTGCAAACATCTGCTTTATCGGTGATACGCTGGAAATCAAGATTTCCATCACTCTTGAAGACTTTTCAGTAGCCACTTCCATTGCAATCATACTGGCATACATAATAACAGCAAAATAGATGACAAACAGCAGAACATAAACAAGTCCTCTAGCCTGATTCAGTTCTTCTTCCGTTTTCGCGTTCTCTTCAAGAGCAATTTTCTCGAAAGAAACTGGCTCATAAAGCTGCTGGAGCTGCTCTGGTGTCAGTTTAATTTTTGAAGCTGCAAGCATGGTTTTCATTTGCTGAAGCCCAGACTGAAGATCAGTAAATATTGCTGAATCAGCTACACTCATTGCTTTATACGTAGCTTCAGGTAATTGCTCTGCATCATAACGAAGCTCGACAATTCCAACATATTCGCCTTCTTCTACTGCCTTTTCTGCCTCTTTTTCGGTGCCATCAAACTCTTTTAGCTGCAGGTTTTTATTTAATGTACTTATTTGTTCTTTAAGCGGTTCATATAGCTGTCCTGTTTCATCTAAAACAGCAACCTTTTCTTTATCGCCGCCTTTATCGAAAACTTCAATGATACTACTCATGTTTGTTAACCCTAAAGTGATAACGACTGTCAACAGTGTTGTGACCAAAAATGATTTTGTTTTTAATTTATTTAAATAGGTATGGAATAATATAATCCAAAACTTATTCATAGGTATCACCTACTTTTTCAATAAAAATATCATTTAAAGAAGGTTCTTCAAGTTCAAATTTTCTGATGAATCCTTTGTTGACGATATCTTTAAGGATTTTTTCAGCAACATATTCCCCATCAATTTGAAGATGAATTCCCTCTGTTGTGGACTTAGTCTTAACCACACCCGGATAAGCTTTCAGACTATCTAATGGAAAATCAGCATGGATAACAAGATTTTTTTTCCCAAATGCACGTTTTATTTCCTTCAAGGCACCGTGGACAATCGGAGTTCCTTTATGCATAATACATAGGTGCTCACACATCTCTTCTACATGGTGCATTTGATGGCTAGAAAAAACAATCGTTGTACCGTTTTCCTTCAACGAAAGAACTGCCTCTTTAAGCATTTCAACATTTACAGGATCCAAACCGCTGAATGGCTCATCAAGAATCAATAATTCAGGTTTATGTATAACTGCCGCAATGAATTGAATTTTCTGTTGGTTTCCTTTTGAAAGCTCTTCTACCTTTTTATTTTCATATTCAGGGACTTTAAATCTGTCGAGCCAAATTTTGAGTTCAGAAAGGGCTTCACTTTTTGGCATTCCTCTTAATCTTGCAAGATACACGATTTGGTCGCTAACCTTCAGTTTGGGGTATAAACCTCTCTCTTCAGGAAGGTAGCCGACTAAATGACTTGTGGAATAATTGATTGGCTGTCCGTCCCAGGTAATTCTTCCATCACTAGAATCCAGCAGCCCTAAGATCATGCGAAATGTAGTGGTCTTCCCTGCACCGTTTGCTCCTAAGAAGCCAAACATTTCTTTTTCTGGTATGATGATGGATAAATCCTTTACTGCCGTGAAATCGCCAAATCGCTTTGTTACATGTTCAAGTTTTAAAACCATACAAAATCCCCCTCTCAAAAATTATTATACGAAATTCCTCTGGAAAAGTTTCACTTTTGCAAAATATCAAGAATTATGCAAATATTATAATATCATAGTATTTAGGAGGTTTCGGCATGAAGACTTACAAATTAACAGCCTTTGAAGCAAACGGGGAAAAATTAGTAGATGAAACCATTCAGGCTGAACATGATGCTAAGGCAAAAGAATTAGCTGAAAAATTATTAGCAGAAAAGAATTTACTAGAGAAAACACATCGTTTTACATCTCCAAGCGGGAAACTTTTATTGTTCCATTCCTAATCTTGAGACAGAAAAAAAGAAGCAACAAATGCTTCTTTTTTCTTTTACTTATTTACCGATAAATTTTGCTGGTCTTTTTTCTATAAATGCCCGAATTCCTTCTTGGTGATCAAGTGTTCTACGCATGTTTAGCTGACCGTGTTTTTCTAGTTCTAAAATTTTTATCAACTGCGGTCTATTCATATCTGCTAGTATCTTTTTCGTTTTAATCATGGCCTGAACTGGACGCTGCAGCCAATCGGATATTCTAGCATCTAACGTTTCTTGCAAATCTTCCGTAACTTCTTGTACCAATCCTATTTCCAACGCCTCTTGTGCACTCATCATTTTTCCGTCCCATATAACCTGTTTTGCCTTAATTTCTCCTAGTCTCTTTTCTAAAAAGAAGTGAGAACCGCCATCTGGTATTAATCCGATTCCAATAAAATTCATCGCTAGTTTGCTCGTTTTATCTGCTATGATGTGGTCAGTAGCCAACGCCAGACTGAATCCAAGCCCTGCTGCAGCACCATTTACTGCGCTAATGGTTAATTTGGGAATACTATAAAGAGTTATGATTAATTCACTAATACAATCCATCACAGGGAAGAATTCACTTTCATTCAAGTTAGAAAGCATCGTTTTAATGTCTCCACCTGCCGAAAAAGCCCTGCCATTCCCGGTTAAAACGACAACATCAATATCATCCGATTCAGCTATTTCTTTAAGTTTGCTCACTAGACCCTTTATCATGTCCACATCGAGTGAATTTAATGATTCCGGTCTGTTCATTTCCACCGTTGCAACCCGCCCGTTTACCCACAACTTCACCTTATCTGTTACAAAATTAATCGTCACCCCAAACCCCTCCCGTAATCTTTTGTCACTTCCATTATAGCTTGAATTGCAGCGATAAAAAATAAATTTTCATAATATATGGAATTTTTACTATCATGATTCAATTAAACTAACCCGCACAACAAGGACAAAGAGGGGTCTCTTTGTCCTTGTTATCTTACTTCTTTAACACTTCCTTTTGTACCTGCTCCCTTAATGTCATCTTTAAAAACTTCCCAACCGAAGTCTTCGGGATTTCCTCCAAGAACAAGATTTCATCGGGGAGCCACCACTTAGCAAACTGAGGTTCTAAAAATTCAATTAAATCTTCCTTTTTCACCTTATCTTTATATGAATCTTTTAACACAACACAAGCAACCGGTCTTTCCTGCCATTGTTCATGCGGTACAGCAACAACTGCCGCTTCAAACACTGCTTCATGGGCCATCAAGGCATTTTCCAAATCAACGGAGGAAATCCATTCACCGCCGCTCTTAATTAAATCCTTTGTCCGGTCGACAATTTTCACAAAGCCTTCCTCGTCAATCGTTACGACATCTCCAGTGTGAAGCCAGCCATCTTGGAATGCATCTTGTGTTCTCTCATCCTTATAATATTCTGAGGCAATCCACGGACCCTTAATGCATAACTCTCCCATTTCCTTACCATCCCAAGCCACTTCTCCATCCTTGCCCTCGACTTTTATGCTTAGGCCAGGAACTAAAACCCCTTGCTTTGCTCTTATTTCCAGTCTTTCCTCATACTCTAAATTCTCTTGGTAGCTTTTTAGTGTGGAAATAACCACCAGCGGACTAGTTTCAGTCATACCATATGCATGTAAGAACGGCACTTTGTGTCGTTGTTCAAATGCCTTAATCATTCCTTTTGGAGCTGCTGAACCACCGCAAAGTACTCCTCTTAAACTCCTAAGATCATAAGAGCCCTCATCGAGTTCTTTTAACAACCCAAGCCAAATGGTTGGGACGCCTGCAGTAATCGTTACTTTTTCATTTTCAATGAGCTCTGCTATAAGTTTTGGCGTAAAATATGGTCCTGGCAGCACTAACGATGTACCAAACCATACCGCCGCAAATGGCATACCCCATGCATTGGCATGGAACATTGGGACTACAGGCAATGCTATGTCTTTCTCACTTATTGCCGCACTATCTGCAAGCCCTAAAGCCATACTATGAAGAAAAATTCCTCTGTGAGAGTAAACAACTCCTTTTGGATTACCTGTAGTTGCAGAGGTATAGCACATACCAGCAGGATCGTTTTCTTCTATGTCTTCTGGGTATTGGAATTTAGGATTCGCTTCTGCTAATAAGGTTTCATAATCATAGATTGGTGAGAGGCTAGTTTCAGGAAGGACCTTGTCATCTGTCATAATTACATAAGCCTTAACGCTTGTTAGTTCATGTGCACATTTTTCGAGTAATGGAATCAAATCTGGGTCTACTAAGAGGACACTATCTTCTGCATGGTTAATAATATAGGAAATATGCTGTGGAGAAAGTCGGATATTAATAGTGTGAAGAACAGCACCAATACATGGAATCGCAAAATATGCTTCTAGATGTCGATGATGGTTCCATGCCAGTGTTCCTACCCTATCACCTTTTTCTACTCCTAGTTTTGTTAGACTATCTGCGAGTCTTCTCGTTCTTTCACCAATTTGTTTATACGTAAAACGGTGAATGCCACTTGATGTTCTAGAAACAATCTGTTTCTTTGGAAAATACTTTTCTGCTCTCTCAATCATCTGTGTCATTGTTAAAGGTGTTTGCATCATTGCTAAATCCCCCCCATTTAATGAAAACGTTTCCATTTCGTGGTATCTTATGAATGTGATCCTATAAAATATTCGTCATATATACTACATTTCCTCTATAAAGAACGATCTTTTTTATGAAAAGTAAGCCTAAGAGGGGCTATTTGACCTAATTTTTAACTTTTGTATTTTTGGGGCAAGTGGGAGCTTTCCACTTGCCCCAATTTTTGATTTATAGCTTTTTCGGGCAAGTGGGAGAACCCCATTTAACCGAAATCCCGACTTTCGCATTTTTCGGGCAAGTGGGACCCCGCCACCGCCACCATTCACCCATAAAAAATCCCCTGCCTATTTAAGCAAGAGATCCTTTTTCAGAGAAAAGTTCGTTTAATATTTTTATTTTTTCTTCTGTATAAGCTTCAAAGCTTTCATTATATGTTTTAGGGTCTTTCGGATTAGCAAACTGAGTAATTTTCCCCGCATGCGGGTCAATGAATTTGCTTGCGGCGCCGCAGCCAAGCCCGATGATTGTCTGCTGCTCCTCCATAATCATGATATTATATATACTTTCTTGATTTGGGAACGCATAGCCGACATTCTCAAGATTGCCAAGTATATTTTTCTGACGATAGAGATAATAGGGAACATAGCCATGATTTTCTGTCCACTCTGTTGCTAGATTCATCATTTGTTCCACTTCAATTCGATCTGCCACTTTATACTTATCCTTGTTCTTGGTCATCTCAGAGGCACGTTTAAACGATAAAGTATGAACTGTTAATGATTCCGGCATCAGCTTTTCTGTTTCAGCAAGTGAATGTGTAAATTCTGCCATCCCCTCACCAGGCAGGCCAATGATAAGGTCCATGTTTATATTGTTCATGCCCATTTCTCTCGCTAAATGATACTTATCAATGGTTTCTTTAACAGTGTGATGGCGCCCAATTGCCTTTAATGTTTCTTGCGTATAGGATTGAGGATTTATACTAATCCTGTCTATTTTCCATTTCTTTAATACCTCTAATTTTTCAGGGGTAATCGTATCCGGACGGCCTGCCTCGACTGTAATCTCACGTATATTTTCAACATCTGGAAATGAAGCATACATTTCTTCATACAGCATATCCATTTCTTCAGCTGTAATACTCGTTGGGGTTCCTCCGCCATAGTAAACAGTTGTGATTCTTACACCTTTTTCCTTTAGCCATTCGCCAACTTTCTTTATCTCATAGTGCAGGCCACCTAGGAAGGAATCAACCGATCCTTGTCTGCCATTTATTGCATAGGCAGGAAATGTACAGTAGGCACATTTTGTTGGACAAAACGGAATCCCAATATAAATGCTAACTTCTTTTTGCAGTTCATAGAGATCAGGAACAATCGCCAGCTGCCTGTCTACTATATGCTGCATTAGCTTAATCTTTTCATCTGTAATCAGATAATCTTCCTTCAATTGCTGATGGGCAATTTCTTGAGGCACGCCCGCCTGCACTTTCCGATGTAAAAGCTTAGTCGGTCTAACCCCAGTAAGAATACCCCACTTTTGGGTAACTCCTGTCCATTTCTGTAATACTGTCAAATACACATGGGCGACAGCATTTTTTACCTGCTTAAAATATTCTTTATCTGTTTGAAAGGGCTGTACTTCTTTTTGGTACTCTGATGAAAAGGTTTTACCCTCTGTATCAAGTAATTCAGCCGAAACCATAATGTGGTTATCTTCATTTATTATAAATTTTATAGTTAAGTCTGACTCATCGTCTAAAACCTTCACAATCTCTGTTTCTTCAAAAAACAAATTTGCGATAAGCGTTAATTGACGATCGAATCTTGCATCCTCTAACCCGATAATCGAAATTCTCATTAGAATCACTCTTTCAAAATAAACTTCTTTAAGTAAACTTCCTTAAGTGTACATAATCACCAAAATAAGGTCAATACAGTGGAAATCATTCACAAAAGTAAAAGACATCACCGTATAGGACGATGATGTCTGCTAATTTTACTTTTTAATGATATTCATTTTCCTTAAAAACTCAATTGGCTGTTGTTTTCTGAAGTGTTCTTTAACCATATAGGCGACACCGTGCTCATTTTTCGATCTTGTCACCCAGTCTGCTGCTCTTTTTACTTCAAATTCAGCATTCCACATGGCCACTCCTAACCCTGCCGCCTCAATCGCTGGGATATCATCCAACCCTTCGCCAATGACGACCATTTCTTTGAGCTGGATACCAAGGTGGCTGCCAAGGAAAGCTAAACCCTTTAATTTTGAAACCCCTGCTGGGACAATATCTAATCGTAACCGATCTAGTTGAATGGTTTCAATTTCGGTAAACATCTTTTCAATCGCCTTTTTTGCATCCTGAAGATCACTCTCATCTTCAAAATATACCTCAATTTTCGGTGGGGTGACTGGTTGATCATGTAAGTATTCACTTAATGACGAAACAAACTGTTGAGAATAAAAAACAGGATCCCCTGAAGTAAAGACGGTTTTGGCTAATAAATTGTTATTTAATTTCAACCTATTGGCTAAAGAAAATTGTTCATGTACCAGCCTGATTTGACACGGCAAACCTTCTAGGAAACGAACGGTATCATAGGTTATATTCTCGTTAATTCTTTCTACGAGATTTTGTTTATCCTGGATATTTGCAATAACGGCACCTTGATGTGTAATTAGCGGGTTTTTTATTTTCAATGCCCTTGCAACCTTCTTGGCTGAGGGAAAGCTTCTTGATGTCATAAGAGTTACATAAATACCTTTTTGCTGAACATACTCAATGGCTTCCTTTGTAGACTTATGAATTTTTCCGTTACTTTGTAATAGAGTTCCATCAATATTTAATGCAAGCAAACGATAAATCATTACGTAAGCCCCCTGTTCTTGGTGAAGATACCCTTATAACACTTTTATGATTTTTCACCCACAGATAGAACAAGTGCAATAGAAAAGAAAAAACTTCCGGAAGACCCGAAAGCTTTTTGTTACGCGATTATAGATTTCCGTATAGTTCCTCTAAAGGCTTCATAATTAGTTGATTTAGCTCACCAATAATCATGCTCATCCGCTGTTCGGCCTGCATGAGTCGGGCGATTTTTTCATTTTGTTGTACAACGGCTACCGTTGATTGTGCCTGCTGGACTTCCTGCTCTGAAATCTCCTGCCCCATCATTTGTTTTTGTTGTAAATTCATTTGGATTTGACGGAATTGATCAAACATATTCTTTGCTGTTGGGTCTGCATTAACCTCATGATACATTTGCTGTAATTGTTTATATTCATCGCTTTGACGAATTGCTTTTTCTAATGCATAAGCTGCATCGTGTAAATTAACGGACATTCATTCCACTCCTCTTAAGAAAATAATCCTAATAACTATAACAAACTATGTTGGTAAATGCGAGGATGTTCAACTGCTCGCAATTAAGTATCACCAACCATTGGGCGATAACATACGATACCATATCTACGAATGCCTATTTTAACCTATATTCGCCAATAAATGAGGAGTGACAATGCCCCCTATCACAATTGTTCCTATAGAATCAGGAAACAGGTCAGACATTTTTGCTCATATGTCCTCACAACTGTATAAACAACTTAAGCTTGAAAAACACGAAATCAAGATTTCTATAGGAAAGAAAATGGTGAAAGTTAATATACAACCTGTCGAGATGACACCTAACGAAATTCATTTCCCTGAAAATCTATTTCAACTTTTTTGTTTACCGGTTCAGCTATATAAATTTCATGTGATATATAAAAAAGAACTTAATTTACTTTTTTTGGGCCCAATCATTGGTTTAGTTACAGATTTTAAAAATAAAGGAAATGATGAACCCCATTTTGGTTCAATTCATAATTTTTGTGAAGAACTTCATCATGGGATAACAGAAAATGGTGGATTTTTATATGTATTTTCCTACCCAGATTTTTCTGTTCAAGGATATTATTTTGACAATGGGATATGGAAGCCTGCAGGACTTCCTTTGCCAGATGTGATTTATAATCGAATCCACTCCCGGAGGTTGGAATTTGGTAGGGAGTATCAATTATTTCGCCAAACTCTTGCGGAGTTATGTATTCCTATTTTTAATGATCGCTTTCTTTCAAAATGGGAGGTTCATGAGCACTTAGCCCATGAGAACCATCTTCATTCTTATATACCAGATACAAATATTTTTACAAAAGATAATCTAACTGCTTTTATAGAAAAGTATAAAACCATTTTTATTAAACCTGTACATGGAAGTCAGGGCAGAAATATTTTTAAACTTCAAAAAGAAGAAAACCATTTTTCATTAGAATCTTCCATCACATCATCGTTAGAAAACAAGCAAACCATCCTTTCCTTTGAGAAGACATATCGGCTTCTCAAACCTTTGGTGAGCAATCGAATCTGCATTATCCAACAGGGTATCTCCCTCCTTACCTATCAATCTAGAGGAATGGATTATCGAGTATTATGTCATAAAAACCATCAAAACAACTGGGATGTAACCTCAGTGGTGGCACGGATTTCGGCAGAAAATGAGTTTGTTTCAAATATTGCCAGGGGCGGGGAAATTATGTCCCCAATAAACGCTCTAAAAGAGAACATGAGCATAAGCGAAGCGAAACGGGTCATAGCTCAGATGAAAGATTTAGCCATCGAAACAGCATTGATTATTGAAAGAAAGACATCTGGGATCACCGGAGAACTCGGAATCGACATTGGCATTGACCAGGATGGAAAGCCCTGGATTATTGAAGTGAATTCAAAGCCATCGAAAAACTTTGAAGATGGTCAAATGAAAATAAGACCGTCGGCAAAAGCGATTATTCAGTTTTGTACAAATCTTGCATTAGACACAACCTCAGAAATGGAGGATTCATAGATGACAACCTTTGGTATTATGACCTTACAATTAGAAAGTGAAGCATCGTATATTCATGAAATAGCTGCACGCAGTCATTCCTGCGGCATGGAGTGTTATCACTTTCTTCCATCTTCTATTAATCCACTGACCCAACAAGTCAAAGGGAGACGTTTTTGTGCAGTGGAACAGAATTGGATTGATGACGAATTTCCAATTCCATCCCTCATCTATGATCGCTGTTTTTACGGAGATGATGAACATTCAAAGCAATGTATTCCGATTGTATCTTGGTTAAAAAGCAGGGATGACATTACATTTTTAGGCTTTGGATTACCTAATAAACTAGAATTATATGAAACATTATCCAACTCTCGATTAGCACCCTACTTACCCCATTCAAAGTCTATTAAAGAATGCTCAGAAGTAATATCTGCTTTAACTAAACAAAAAAAAATTATTATAAAACCGATTAATGGATCACAAGGTTATGGGATCTATTATTTAAAGAAAAACGATAAAACCATTCATGTCAAAACCGAAAAGAATAAGAAAATTATCTCTAGAATTTTCCCAAATGAAACAAAACTGTTTCAATGGCTGCAGCCCCTGATTAACTTTCGGCCATATCTTATCCAGCCCTACCTAGAGTTATCTAACACTGCGTCAAAGCCATTTGATATTAGAATTTTACTTCAGAAAGATGAACAAGGGGTCTGGGTAGAACGTGGAAAGGGAATTCGAATAGGAAATACAGGAGGCATTCTTTCAAACTTAAGTGCCGGAGGATCAGTGATGGACTTTACTACCTGGTCCTCCAACTTTTCACCAGCTGGCAAAGAATATATTTGTTCGGAGTTGAATTTTATTACAACCAATCTCCCCCATATCCTTGAAAGAGAAATTTCACCATTATTTGAAATTGGAGTTGATATCGGGGTCGCGAAAAATGGGGCCATTTGGATTCTTGATGTGAATTCAAAGCCAGGAAGAAAAATTGTTTTAAGTACCGAGCCTGACTTAAAAGATACATTATTCCTTGCACCCCTTCTTTATGGAAAATACCTTATTCAATCAGCAAGTAAAGAAAGGAAGAGCCACTATGAGAAAACGCTATACCATTGAAATAGCTGATACCAGCCAATTAGTTGTATACTGTCCTCAAGAGCTCTTGAAGGATAAGGTTATTAAAAAAATAGCATTTGGTTCAAAAGCGCTCGATGTTGACTGTAGACCTCATACTAAGAAAAACCATTCTATTATGATAAGCAATGAGGTAAAAAAACAATTACTCTTTCCCGATTTTTCAATAAAATTGCATGTATTTGTTGACCATCATGTTCTCAATCTAGGACCGCTTGTTGGAATATTTACAGCCGGTTTCACCCCATTCCCACTCCGCCCGATAGGTGACAGAACGAACTTTTTCTCTAAATTATTATCGGTAAAAACAAACGTCGGGGCGATCCCATTTGTTTTTGGAGAACAGCATATTAATTGGGATACAGGGACAATTAGTGGGTATTTCTATCATGATCATAATTGGCAGAGTATGGAGGTGCCTTTTCCCCATGTTATCTATGATCGGCTGCCGAATAGAAAAAGTGAAAGAAGCCCAAAACTGGCTAAAGTGAAAGAAACTTTGCAATCGGACTATCTAATCCCATGGTATAATCCCGGATTTTTCAGCAAGCTCGACATTTATGAGAGATTACACCAAGACCAATCTGTCGCTGCTTACCTCCCAGAAACACACCCATTTACTTCCTTTTCAATGATTGAAGACATGCTTTCTAAATATGGTCATATCTATTTAAAACCAATTAATGGAAGCTTAGGATTGGGTATACATCAAATCCTATATGATAAAATCAATGACCAATATTACTGTCGTTATCAAGATCGTGAGGGTGTGAATCGTCTACGGAAGTTCTCGTCCATTGAGGGATTGTTTAAGTCCGTTTTCGCTAACCGTAACTTAGACAAAATGATTGTTCAACAAGGCATTCACTTATTACGGCACGAACAGCGACCGATTGATTTTCGGATACACACAAACAAAGATGATGAGGGAATTTGGCATGTCACAGCATTGGCTGCAAAAATAGCTGGGCTTGGCAGTGTAACTACCCATGCCCGAAGTGGCGGAGAAATCAAAACACTTGCGGAAATCTTCCAACCGGAAGACTGTAAGCTTTTTACTGAAAAGCTTGTTAATGCTGCACTCCTGTTAAGTAAAGCAATAACAAACAACATGGAAGGCATAATTGCTGAGATTGGTTTTGATTTAGGGATTGATAAACGTGGTGACGTCTGGTTATTTGAGGCAAATTCAAAGCCAGGGAGATCGATATTCAGTCATCCGGAGCTAAAAAATTTCGATCAACTTACCTGTAAGTTATCAATGGCGTTTGCCGTTTTTTTGACGGAACAATCCATCCTGCATCCCGAGGAAGTCATCAAATGGCAGTGACCAATCCGTGGAGCAAAGGTATAACCCCCGTTATCGGTATTTTGACTGCACGAAAAAAAGACGGCTCGATTGCTGGGAATGGCGCACTTTTTATTGAACTACAAAAAAAGCTTATTTCACTTAATGGAATAAGCTTTATCTTTACGCTGGATGGAGTTCATCAAGACTCCATTGATGGCTATATCTTTATTCCAGACAGGAATGGATGGGAAAGAATCACCTCTCCATTTCCCGATCTCGTTTATAATCGAATACCTTTTCGAAGGTCAGAAGAAGAACTTAAAAGCAGTTTGTTCTTTGCTTGCTTGAAAGAAAGGAACATTCCCTTTTTTAATCCAAGCTTTATTGATAAATCTGAGCTTTATCACCTCTTTAAAAACCATCCTTTTCTTCATACATTTTTACCGGCCACTATAGCAGCGCAACATAAACAAAAGCTTTTTTCCTTTTTATCTCAATACCAAACCATTTACTTAAAACCTTCTCAGTCAGCTAAAGGGAATGGGATTTATAAGCTTGAACTAGATACGGAAAGTAAAGTACATGTAAAAGGATTAAACGAAAATGAAGAATTCGTTACATTTGATCTTTTTTGGGAAGATTGGGAAAGCAGACTTTTGGAGAAAAACTATTTGGCCCAAGAGGAAATAAAGTCAATCCTTTATGAAGGAAAACGATTTGATTTTCGTATTCTTGCACATGCCGAAAAAAATCATTATAAGGTTACGGGAATCGGAATCAGACAATCCCAAAAGCAGGATATCACTACACATATTCCTTCAGGCGGAAGGCTTTTGCCATATGAACAATTACAAAACGAGGAATACGATTTTTTTATTGATACTGTTGTCGAACACATTGGTGCGTCACTATCCGAAACGTTTGGCTTTTTCGGTGAATTCTCGATTGATATGGGGATTAGTCAATCTGGACAGTTCTATATTTACGAGGTGAACTCAAAACCGATGAGCTTTGATGAAACAGATATAGAAGAAAGAAGAATCGAACATCTATGCCAGCTGTTCCTGCAGCTGACCGCCCCCAAAAAAGACTGAAAACTTTCACTGGATTGTATTTAATTTTTCCCGTAAGCTAGTAGTAATCACTAGTCTTTAAGGGAGATGTTACCATTGCTGACACACTTTCAATTTAAGCCTTTATTTGAAAATAAGAATATTCCAGGCTGGAATTTTTCCTTTTACTATAAAAAACAAAGATTTTCAGGTATCTATCACCAAACTGGTAAAATTGAATGGACAGTGAATACTCCTGAACAGGATGATATTGAAACATTAACCACCCAAATCCATGAGCTAATGCTGTACCACGTTTACGAATAATGACTAGCCTGAATGAAATATTGCCCTTTTTTGCAAACTATTAGAAAACACAGAAAGGGAATGGTAATTGTGGAAGAAGGAAAAAACCAGCAAGCAAAAACAGATTTACAGTATGAAGGTAAAGACAAGGTCTATTTAGATATTGACAGAATCATTAATGAAGGATTATCAGGTGGATCAGTTCATTCGCGCCACGACACCACCAATATTGAAGAAGCACGAAATCTCACAGAAGAAGAACCCCCATCTAACTTAAATGAATAAAGGTAAAAGGCTGACACGTTGACAACTTAACGAGTCAGCCTTTTATAATTTAAGCAGAATTAATGATATAATTAATTCATTATTTCTAAAATTTATTTAAAACGGAGAAGTTGACCTTGTTTAAAAAACTTATGTCCTTATACGAAGATTCGATATTATATTCTGACCAACCTAAACATACATCCGATCATTTTTACATATTTTTTGACGTATCTCAAAAAAACTGGCTTGCGATTCCGAAATCAGATTTAACGGAAAAGGAGCTCAATCTTCTTCAGGTTCTATATGAACAAGTGAAAATTCCTTCAAAGCCATTAACCACTCTATCGCGAAAATGGCATGATTTTCTACTATTAAATGGGTCAATGCCCTCACTAAGTACCGACAGTAATTTTCGATTCATTCAGTTCCATATTAAAGGTCTTGGGGTTGACCCAACAGAAATTGAGCCCGCAATCAAAGGCTTTTTTTCTGATGAAATACAAATTATTTGGGAAGATGACCATAATGGGATCGTCATTGAAGAAAGAAGACAATTGTCCCTCACCGAAAGTGAATTAACTTCCATGGCAGATACGTTAGAAAGTGATTTTTACGTAAAAATATCCTTTTATTTCGGGAAAGTTTACCCGTTCTCCAATCATTTACGTACCCACTTTTTACAAGAAAAAGAGTATTTTGAATTCGCTAAGGAAAATCTTGAACGTACCAATATCCTTACCTTTGAAAAAATCTTTCCAGCATTTGTGGCATTCAATCTGCCGGAATACATGAAAGAAAAAATTAAAATGGAGCTTTCCTCTGTATTCACGGAAGATCCTGAGTTATATACGACAATCAAAGTCTTCCTTGAAAATAATCTGAATGCCAGTTTAACGGCTAAAAAATTATATATCCATCGAAATACACTACAGTATCGGATTGATAAATTTATTGATAAAACAGGAGTACAATTAAAAGACTTTTACGGAGCATTTACCGTCTTTCTAGCGTGCCTGCTTTTTGAACAAAGGAAATAGAAATTTGGATAGGACACAATGCACAAATTTCACTTTAGGAACTTTGTGCATTGTGTCCATACTTTTTGAAAACCTTTTCATGTACACTTAAGTTAATCAAAACAGGGAGGTTTTACACAATGGCTGAATTAAAATTAGATCACATTTATAAAATTTATGACAATAAAGTAACAGCGGTTACAGACTTTAATCTACATATCCAAGATAAGGAGTTTATCGTATTTGTAGGTCCGTCTGGCTGCGGTAAATCAACAACATTACGTATGGTCGCTGGTCTTGAAGAAATTTCAAAAGGTGACTTTTATATCGACGGAAAAAGAGTGAACGATGTAGCTCCTAAAGATCGTGATATCGCAATGGTATTCCAAAACTATGCCCTCTATCCACATATGACAGTTTATGATAATATGGCATTCGGTCTTAAACTTCGTAAGTTTCCAAAGGATGAAATTGAACGTCGTGTAAATGAAGCTGCAAAGATTCTTGGATTAGAAGCTTATTTAAAAAGAAAGCCTAAAGCATTATCAGGCGGTCAGCGTCAGCGTGTTGCATTAGGACGTGCGATTGTTCGTGACGCAAAGGTATTCTTAATGGACGAGCCTCTTTCAAACCTTGATGCAAAGCTTCGTGTAGCGATGCGTGCTGAAATTGCTAAGCTTCACCGTCGTTTAAATACAACAACTATTTATGTAACACATGACCAAACAGAAGCAATGACAATGGCTTCTAGACTGGTAGTTATGAAGGATGGACTTATCCAGCAAGTGGGTACACCAAAAGAAGTATACGAAAAGCCTGAAAACGTATTCGTTGGCGGATTTATCGGTTCTCCTGCCATGAACTTCTTCAATGGTAGACTTGAAGATGGTAAGTTTGTAGCTGGCAAAACTTCTATCGCAGTTCCTGAAGGCAAGATGAAAGTTCTTCGTGAGCAAGGATATGTTGGTAAGGAAATTATCCTTGGTGTTCGTCCAGAAGATATTCATGATGAGCCTGTATTTATCGAAGCATCTGCTGGTACTAAAATTACCACAAATGTAGACGTAGCAGAATTAACTGGTGCTGAATTAATGGTATACTCTAGTATTGATGGCCAGGACTTCGTTGCCCGCCTTGATTCAAGAGCAGATATTCACCCTGGAGATACATTAGAACTAGCATTTGATTTAAATAAAGGTCACTTCTTTGACGCTGAAACTGAGTCCCGCATTCGCGTGGCTAATGAATAATTCGAAAGTAAGGTCCCGCAAAATCGCGGGACCTTTTTTGTATTGCTATTCTTTAATAAAGATGACATCGTCGTTATGACAAGATGGACAAGTATAAAGATGCGGGCATTTTTGCCCTGAATTGGTATCTGGAAAACCGTCCTCCATTTTCATTAAATCAATTTCCATATACGGACTGTAATCATCAAAAAAATCAATTAGTCTTCCGCTATCTATCATTTGTTCCCCGCAATGGGTACACACTAAATACATTTCACGTAAACCATTACATATTGGGCATATTGACATTTCCATTCACCCTTTAGTTTTTAATATGAAGTTAGTTTGCGTTACAATTACCGCACTATGTACCGGAATAAATTACCAGATAAATAATCGAATAAGCTGCCCGATTTTAATCATAATAAATATTACAAAGCAAGCAACAACAAACAAAGCAAGCAACCACCTTACATCGATGGGTTACCAAGTGAAAAGGAAATCTCTTTTCATCAACTGCTCCAATATCTTACTACTTACAATGTGGGTTAGGCCATGGTGGCAATGGTTAGCTTAACCATAATGGTTCAATTCCATACTGACCCCAAAATTATTAAGAGGAGTGTTATTCAACTATGGCTAGTAACAACAACTCTAATCAACTTTTAGTACCTGGAGTGGAGCAAGCACTTCAACAAATGAAGTATGAAATTGCAACAGAATTTGGTGTAAATCTTGGTGCTGACACTACTTCTCGTGCAAACGGTTCTGTCGGAGGAGAAATCACTAAGCGTCTTGTAGCAATGGCTGAGCAACAACTTGGCGGATTCCAACGCTAATCTTTAAGCAAACACAGTAAAAATTAAATAATATGGCTTTAGCCCCCTCCATGATTGGAGGGGGCTTTCATCTGGGTGAATAGTAATCCTAGACCATATTTTCAGGCTTAATCCATTCATCAAATTGTGCTGGGTTGACATAACCTGTTTTTTCGGCGGCTTCCTTTAAAGTACAATTTTCTTTAAAAGCTAATTTTGCAATTTCAGCCGCTTTTTCATAACCAATATATGGATTTAATGCCGTTACCAGCATTAAGGAACGTTCCACATGTTTTTTAATAACTTCATTGTTGGCTTCTATTCCCATAGCACATTTTTCATTAAAGGAACGAATTCCATCTGTTAATAGTGTAAGCGATTGAATTAAATTATAGATAATCACTGGCTTAAAAACGTTTAATTCAAAGTTTCCTTGGCTCGCGGCAAATCCAATCGTCGCATCATTCCCAAAAATTTGGCATGCTACCATCGTTAACATTTCACTTTGAGTTGGATTTACTTTACCAGGCATAATAGAACTCCCCGGCTCATTTGCCGGAATCAGCAACTCACCAATTCCACTTCTGGGTCCACTGGCGAGCCACCTCACATCGTTGGCAATTTTCATTAAATCGGCTGCTAAAGCTTTTATAGCACCATGTAAAAAAACAATTTCATCATGACTCGTTAGTGCATGAAATTTATTTTGTGAAGTCTTAAATGGATACCCTGTATAGGCTGCGAGTTTTTCTGCAACCTTTTCACCAAATTGTGGATGAGCATTTATACCAGTGCCAACAGCTGTCCCACCAATAGCAAGATCAAGGACATATTTACTTGATTCCTTTATCATCCTTTCATTCTTTTCAAGCATAGCCCTCCAACCACTTATTTCTTGACCGAGCGTTATTGGCGTCGCGTCCTGAAGATGTGTTCTGCCAATCTTAACGAGATTCATAAAGGCTTTTTCCTTCGATAAAAGGGTGTTTTTCAATTCATTGAGAGCAGGAATTAAATTATCAGTAAGTTTTATGTAGGCAGCAACATGCATTGCTGCTGGAAAGGTATCATTAGAGCTCTGAGACATATTCACATCATCATTTGGATGTACCCGCTCTTCACTTCCTTGATTGCTTAATAATTCATTCGCTCGATTCGCTATAACCTCATTCACATTCATATTGGTTTGTGTTCCACTTCCAGTCTGCCAGACCACAAGCGGAAAATGCTCATCAAACTCCCCTTTAAGTGTTCGATCACAAACGGTCAGAATAGCCTTCATTTTTTCCTTCGTGAGCTTTCCTAAATAATGATTAACCTCTGCTGCTGCTTTTTTTATAAAGGTTAAAGCATAAACCACTTCTAGTGGCATCTTTTCACTGCCAATTTGAAAGTTTTCGAAGCTACGTTGTGTTTGTGCACCCCAATTTTTTTCCATTGGGACCGGAATCTCACCAAGAGTATCTTTTTCCAATCTAAACTTTTCCATAGTTCCCCGCCTCTCTACTTCATTTTTGTATCTATATCATTATCCTTATTCCCTTTTGCTAAAAAAAAATGCAGACATATTGTCTGCATTTAATGTTTCACGACCATATAACCAATAAAATAAGAAAGAATTAAGAAGCTGCCTATTACATTTACGATTGAAAAGTCTGTCATATCATTCCACCCCTTTTAATTATGAAAGAGCTTAAACATATATAAATTATCATAATTAGGGGACTTTACATGTGATAAAAATTACATTTTACTAGTATAGATTTGAACATTTTATGAACATTAGCCCACAAGTCCGGCACTGCCTTTTTGGAGTTCATACATTTGATAGTATTTTCCCCCTAGTACCATCAATTCTTCATGTGAACCACTTTCGACAATCTTTCCACGATCCAACACAAGTATTAGATCAGCATTCCGGATGGTTGATAACCTGTGCGCAATAATAAACGTCGTTCTACCTTTTTTCAAGACATCCATGGCTTCTTGAATAACAGCTTCGGTTTCAGTATCTATACTGGATGTGGCTTCATCTAAGATTAAGATAGCTGGATTAAAGGCTAGGGCTCTAGCAAAGGAGATTAACTGGCGCTGACCGCTGGATAAAGTACTTCCTTTTTCAATTACAGGTTCATCATAACCATTTTCCAGGTTTTTAAAGACTTTATCTGCTCCAACATCCTTTAACGCCTTTTCTACCATTCCTCTTGTTACCTGAGGGTCACTAAGACTCACATTCGACGCAATGGTACCCGTAAACAAATATGGATCCTGCAAAACAATCCCCATATGATTACGAATCGTTTGCCGTGGAATGCTGACAATATCATGACCATCAATAAGAATCTTACCCTTTTGACAATCGTAGAAACGGAAAAGCAAATTCATAATCGAGCTTTTGCCAGATCCAGTGTGTCCTACAAGCGCGATTGTCTGCCCTTGTTTCGCCTCAAAGTGTATATCTTTCAATACATACTCACCATCTTTGTACCCAAACGATACATGATCGAATGTAACATTACCATGAAAACGATCTATTCTTTGTGAACTTACATTCTCACCAGGTTCATCCATGAGTTTAAACACTCTTTCACCAGCCACTAAGGCCGTTTCCAAATTGGCTAATTGATTGACAATCCCCTGTATTGGCTGAAAAAGACGATTAATGTAATCGACAAATGCATACAGCACTCCTAGAGAAATAACCGAAGCAGGATTCAACGCTTGACCCCCAAAGTACCATATGAATGCAACAAAAACGAGATTTCTTAGAACCCCCACTAAATTATGAGAAGTTAAAGAATTTAAACTTAATAATTTATTTTGGTACGTAAAATGTTCAGTATTCAGTTTTTCGAATTCTTTTTCTGATTCCTTTTCTCTGCTAAATGCTTGAATGATGCTCATGCCGCCAATCGATTCATTAATGGTTGCATTGATATCACTAATTCGTGAACGTATAACACGGTTGTATTTGGAAGCAAACTTTCGATATACTATCATCCATACATAAAGGATTGGCAATAATATTAAGCAAATCGCTGCCAGTTTAATATCCAAGATAAAAAGTGCCGCATATATGCCAGTAATATAAATCGCACTTGTAAAAAATTGCGCGAGCACTGTCACATATAATTCGCGGATGGCCTCTGTGTCATTGGTAATCCTCGCAACCACTTTTCCTGCTGGAAGGTTATCAAAGTATTGGATAGGAAGCCGTTGGATCTGGCCAAATACATCCTCCCGCATTTTTTGAATGATTCGATTTGCTGACTTCTGAAGTAAAAAGCGCTGTCCATATTGGAAAATAGCTGAAATTACTAATAAGACAAAATAAATGACCAGCAGTGTAATAATCCCCGGAATTTCCAACTCGTAAAATGCCATCAGTTCTTTCGTGGTTAGGACTTGTGCGCCATATTCAGCCTTTTCCGAACCCTTTTGAATCGTTAAAACTCCATCATTAAAGGTTCTTTTACCATCAAATTCAATATTTCCTTCAACAATGACAAACCTTGCTCCAACCTGCAGAACTCTTATTTCTTTACCCTTTTGTTCACCGTTTGGGAAATTCTTTTCTTTTTTATAAAATTGCTCGTTATATTCTGCTGTGTTTTTCCCACTTGAAGTTTCATACCAAACAGATTCAATACCTAAAATATGCTGATCGATAATATTTTTCGCAATAAATGGACCTGCTAAATCAGTAACAACGGAAATGGTCAGCATAAATAGTGCTGCAAAAATGATTTTTTTATAGTTTAATGCATACTGCGTTAATCGCCGGCCTGTATTCATGCTGTCACCTCTTCTTCTAAATTATTTTCCACTTGTTGACGTAAAAATTGTTCTTTATACCACCCATCATTAGTAAGCAATTGTTCATGAGTTCCTGCTTCTATTATTTTCCCATCATCGAGAACGAGGATTTGGTCTGCATGCTCAACAGCTGACATTCGATGAGTTGTGATAATCGTAGTTTTGTCTTTTCTAATCTCACGAATATTATCAATAATTCTCTTTTCCGTTTTGGCATCAACGGCTGACAACGAATCGTCTAGTATCAAGATATCAGGATATTTTATTAACGCCCGCGCAATCGATATTCTTTGTTTTTGACCGCCAGACAATGCTACACCTTTTTCGCCGACCAGCGTTTCTAATCCTTCAGGGAGCATCTCTAAATCCTTTCGAAATGCAGCTAAATCAATGGCTTTTTCTAATTCTTCCTCTGTTGCTTCAGAATTTCCAAACAGAATATTCTCTTTAACACTTTTTGAAAAAAGAATATGATCTTGAGGCACGTAGCCAATCCATTGGCGAACTTGATTTAACGATTGCTCTTCGAGAGGTACACCTGAGATAGACAGTTCACCTGTCCCAAGAGGATATTGCCGTAATAACTGTTTAATCAGTGTGGTTTTCCCGCTGCCTGTTTTTCCAACTATCCCTAATGTCTGCCCTTGAAGCAATTGAACTGAAACATTCGTCAAATTATCCTCTTTTGAAGACGGATAGCGAAACGTAACCTCTTTAAAATCAATTCTTTCCGCATTTTCAACTGTAACTGGCTTTGAAGGATTTTCAACGGTTTCCTGATAGGACAATGTTTCATTTACTCTGTCCAGGGACGCATTTCCTCTTTGCATAATATTAATTAATTCACCTATTGCAAACATCGGCCAGATTAACATTCCTAAATAGACATTAAAAGAAACAAGGTCACCTAAGGTAATTGCCTGATTAAAAACTAAATAAGCTCCATAACCAAGGCCAATCATATAGCTTATGCCAACCAGTACTTTTACGGTTGGATCAAATAAGGAATCAATCCTTGCTACTTTAATATTTTTTTGAAAGACATCTTCTGTTAGTTGATGGAATCTTCCTCGATCTGCCTCCTCCTGAACATAGGCACGAATAACCCTTACACCTGCAACTGATTCTAATACCCGATCGTTTAACTCCCCAAAAGCATCCTGTGCTTCCATAAAACGCTTATGGATTCTATTCCCATAAATTTGCATGATATATGCCATAATTGGCAATGGAAGAATCGCCGCAATGGTTAATTTCCAGCTAATCAAAATCCCCATTGTAATAATTAGTGTAAGCATCCAAACACTTGAATCCACCAAGGTCAAGATTCCAAACCCTGCGGTGATGGAAATTGCCTTTAAATCATTTGTGGCTCTTGCCATTAGATCGCCCGTTCGATTTTTTTCATAAAAGGTTGGCGACATCTTTAACAAATGTTTCATGAATCGGGATCTTATCTTCCTCTCAACAAGAAAAGCTCCACCGAATAATTTATACATCCAAACATAGGTGATTCCATATGAAACAACCATGATCAAGATCAGATAGCCTAAATATTTAATGATTTTTCCATTAGTCATTTCGCCAAGATGAATATCATCTATTGCCATCCCTATTATTTTAGGCGGCACAACGTCAAAAATCCCAACCAGAATTAATAACGATATCGCAATTACATACCGCTTCCAATATTCTTTAAAAAACCATCCCAATTTCTTTAAAACTGAAAACATCTCCATACCCCCTTGTAAAAAAGAAAAAGACATACCGCAAAAGAGTGCAGTATGCCTCGAAACTAAAAAAAGAGACAAAAAAACACACGTTACGTATCAAAAAGAACGCAACCTGTGACTCATTATCAATGAAATTAAATAGACTCACTAAAAAAAGGTTAATAGGGAGCAGGTTACATTCGAATATTCAGTTGCAGATAAAGTTCTGTGTAAAACAATCATTTTGTAACCCTCCTTTTCCTTTTTTTACATCCTTTGTTAGATTATCACCAGTTTATTTATATGTCAATTCCTATTTTTCAGAATTTTCCACTCTAATTAATTTGACCTCTTTCTAAAAATCTTTCGAACAAATAAAAGGTAAAAAAGTGTTGGCATTGGAGCTTGAATTAGCCCGACGATTCCCCATAACCAATAGTTATGATTGCGTTTTCTGGCATCTAAAAATAGAAATATACTTTGCAGTAAAAGGATAGCTGCAACAATAATGATCAAAGTGGGTGATAATTCATTACTCATTAATTTTCACCTTCTTACGAAATCCAGTAATTGTGTAGAAAACAATAAAAACCGTAGTAATAATTTGAATGAAGAGAAAAACAATGGGCATTTGATACAAAGAAACAATGATTCCACTTAAAATGATTAATGCAATCATGAGAAATAAGGATAATTCTTTCCTTAGTTTTTTTCTGCTATTTTCCTTCTCGGTTATTACCATATTTTCAAACCATTGTAGATCAGGTGTATAGACAGGGAATTGATCAATCTTGCTTAATCCATCCTGCAGTTTGTGAATAGCATCCAAGTCATGATTATTTTGTTGTTCGTTGTCGAGTATGACGACCTTCTGTTTCTTCACCTAGTTTCAGCTCCCTTCTTACTGCCAAGATTCCATTATGAACTCTTGATTTCACCGTTCCAGAGGAAATTTTCATCCATGTACCAATCTCATCATATGAGTATCCATAATAATGCTTCAGGACAATGGGAACCCGAACGTCTACGGGTAATTTACCTAATGCCTCTAGTGCATCGTTCCATTCCTCATTCCGGCTTTCAAAATGCCATTTCAGCTTTCGAAAAACTTCTTCTTGTCCTATCCATTTGTTTTCTCTCTTTTGCTTTCTACATTGGTCAATATAAGCGTTAGTGGCAATGGAAATCAGCCAAGTCGAAAATTTACTTTGACCATTATAGAGATGAATTTTTTGAATGCATTTTGCCATTGTTTCTTGTGCTAGTTCCTCTGCCATATCTGGATTCATTGTAATTTTCATTAAATACTTTACAAGGAATGGATAATTTTCCTTAAAAACACAAGCAAATGCAAGATGATCCCCTTCTTTTGCACTTTTTATTAACGGATCCATCACACTTGTCCTCACTTTCCCCCATCGAACCCTCTTTTTCTTTTTTTGTTTATGTATAAGACGTGAATGTAATCATTTCGTTCACGAATAATTTAAATTGTATCAAAAAAAGCCACGAATTTCTTCGTGCCTTCTTCTTAAGGATTCATATTTGGACCAATTTTTTTCCATCGCTTTTCCCACTTTTCTTTTTGTTTCCTCCACCTTTTTTCCCATTTTCTCGAACCATCGTTAAAGTGCTCTTCAAGTGATTTTCGGTTCTGTTCTGCCTCTTCCTCTTGCCTCTTTTCAATTAGAGTATCAATGTGAGGGACGCCGAATTTACTAGAAGGTGTACCTTGTAATGCTTGTTTCATTACTTCACGAAATACAATCGCTGCACCTGCTCCGCTTGTCGTTTTCAAGTAATGTTTTTCATCCGTTTTATCGTAGCCCACCCACACAGCGCCAACTAGTTGTGGTGTGTATCCAACAAACCATTGGTCCTTGACCCCAGTGACTCCTTCAATCGGTACTTGCGTCGAACCTGTTTTTCCCGCAATTTCTCTTCCCGAAATTTGTACGCTTTTTCCAGACCCATGCTCAACAACTCCAAGAAGCATGGTGTTAATGCGATCAGTTACGGATTTATTTGTGACTTTTTCCCTTTTTTCCTTCCACTGTGCAACAATATTCCCCTCTGCATCCACAATCTTTTTAATGACATGAGCTTTAATTTTAACTCCATTATTAGGGAAGACAGAATATGCCTCAGCCATGACAAGCGGAGATACACCTTGTTCTAATCCGCCGAGTGCTAGTGATAGATTACGATCACCTTTTTGTAATGGTATACCAAAGCGTTTGGTTGAATTTAATCCTTTTTCAATTCCTATTTCATTTAATAACCAGACTGCCGAAACATTTTTTGAATCTTTCACAGCTTCGTACATTGGCACTTCACCAGCATATTCATGATTATAATTTTTGGGTTCATATTCTCCAAAGTTCATTGGTTCATCTTTTAACATATCTGTTATTTTCCAGCCCGCTTCGAGAGCCGGTGTAAATACGGCAATAGGTTTAATAGAAGAACCGGGCTGTGCCTTTAATTGTGTGGCGCGGTTATAACCTCTAAAGGTATGCTCCCCTCGGCCGCCAACAAGTGCACGGATTCCACCTGTTTTGGGGTCAAGCAATATCCCTCCGCTTTGTACCAGAGAATCTGACCCTCTCGGAAATAAATCATCTCTTTGATATGTCTCTTCCATCGCACTTTGCATGGCAGGATCTAGTTCGGTGTATATTTGATAGCCGCCTGTTAATAATTCATCCTGTGATAAATGATAGACATTGATGGCTTCTTCAAAAACTTGATCAACATAGTGCGGAAACTTCCCTCGAAATGGATCTCCGCCTCTATTATTTAAGATAACTTTTTCATTTATCGCTTGTTCATATTGCTGTGTTGTAATATAGTCTTGTTTCTTCATTTGAAACAGTACAAGATTTCTCCTCTGGGTTGCTTTGTCCAAATGCTGATAGGGGTTTAGAGAAGAAGGTGCTTTTATTAGACCTGCCAGTAAGGCTGATTCGCTAATAGTAAGGTCCTCAACTTCTTTGGCAAAATAATTGCTTGCTGCATGCTTTATCCCCCAAGCACCGTCACCAAAATATATCTGATTTAAGTACATTTGAAGGATTTCGGACTTGCTAAATTGTCTCTCGATTTCCATAGCTAAAAACACTTCATCTGTCTTTCTTTTTAGTGTCTTCTGAGAGGTTAGTAACGTGTTTTTTGTTAATTGCTGAGTAATTGTACTGCCGCCTTCTACCATTCCACGGGCTTTTATGTCCCGAATAAGTGCTCTTGTAATCCCAATATAATCTACACCATGGTGCTCATAGAATCTACGGTCCTCTATGGCAATTACCGCATTTTTCATCGAATCAGGAACCTGATTAATCGAAATACCCTCATTTTTATTTGCAGATACTTTACTTGCAACCTCACCATTAAAATCATAAAATACGGTTGCCTGGGGAAGTTCATTTTTCAGGGAAGAAATATCTGCATCCATTGAATAAATGTACACGATACCTAGAAAGCCCAAAACTAAAAGAAAAAACGAGAGAACCATTAATTGGTTCATATGCCATCGCTTCCAATTATTCACTACCTTTTTCATAATTCCTCCTTTAAGAAATAAGAAATGAAGGACATCATTTTCTTTTTCCCAAAAAGGGGAAATATTAACCAATTTTTTGGTAAAAAAAAAAGAAAAGCACTCGAAATTGCAATCGAATGCTTTTCTTTATTCGTTCTTGGTTAATTCTTTAAAGCGGATTTTGGATTGTTTTTCATCAAAGCTGCTGTATACCCTATAGTGTTTGTCATCCAATATCCGGAAATGCTTACTTAGAATATTCTGCTGGAGGATAAATCCGTTTTTCCTTGAGACTACACGCCACCAAATTTTTCCCCCAAAGGTTTTCATTTTTCGATAGTCTATTCCTTCGCGTGCCACGGTTTCCAAGACTTCTAGCGGTTCATTACCAAATAAAAATTGTACTGTTTCTGTTTCTCTAAACAAAGCACAAATGGTGACTACCGTAGACCAGCCTGCCAGCACTCTTCCTTTTTCAATTTGAACCAAGGTTTTCTTTGAAACACCAATGATCTCAGCCATTTTATCCTGGGTATATCCTGCTTCTGTACGAATTAATCGCAGTTTATCTGAAACTAGCATAATAATTTCATCCCTATTCAATTTAAACCCTTCCTTCAATACACCTATTAGTGTAATTTTACACAAGTTCTCTCATATTGAAAAGAAAAAAACTGCTATCAATAAATGAATAGCAGTTTTACTGTTTTATTTTGGCGGAATACCACATTGACTTTGACTAGAGCAGGACTTTTCAAGGTCACATGCTGCACATTTCCCCTTTTTTGATTTATTTATAAACTTCACCAATGCCCAAGTGGCGTAACCAAATATCGCAGCTCCAATAACGATATTAGCTATCATACAAAACACATCCTCTTCTTATACTAATCCAAACAGTTTTCCGCCCTGATAAATGACCAAGCATAAAACATATGCAATAAACAATGCATAAAGGATTGAAAAAGCAGTCCACTTCTTTGAGCCAGTTTCTTTATAAATAGTAGCAGTAGTTGCTAAACAAGGAATATATAATAGTATAAAAACCATAAAGCTATATGCCGCCAGCGGCGTGTAATAATTGCTCAATAAACCTTGTAAGCTTGCATCATTTGGGACATAGTAAATAATATTCATGGTAGAAATAATTGCTTCTTTCGCTAAAAATCCTGTTATTAACGAAGCGGCTGCCTGCCAAGTACCGAACCCAATTGGTTCAAGAATCGGCGAAAATAAGTTACCTACCGCGGCTAAAAAGCTATCATCCATATCCACTTTTAATCCATTCGGACCAGCGTATGATAACAGCCATATGAAAACCGAACCTGCAAAAATAAACGTTCCCGCTTTTCGAACAAAGCCCTTTCCCTTATCCCATGTACTTCTCCAAAGCGATTGAACTTGAGGAAGACGATAAGGCGGGAGTTCAATGACAAATAGTGATGTTTCTGATTTTAATAGTGTTTTAGTAAATATTTTTGCTAATATCAAAGCTACAACGATACCCAGAACATACAGACTTAATACAACGAGAGCTTTATGTGCCACAAAAAATGCTCCAACAAATAACGCGTATACTGGTAATCGCGCAGAGCATGACATTAACGGAGTTAATAGGATAGTCATTAGTCGCTCACGGGGTGTTTCAATCGTTCTAGCAGCCATGATACCGGGTACATTACAGCCAAATCCAATCATCATCGGAATAAACGCCTTGCCATTCAGCCCCACATACTCCATAATTCTGTCCATAACAAGAGCTACCCTCGCCATATAACCAGAATCCTCTAATAACGATATAAAAAAGAAAAGAATAAATATCTGTGGAACAAAAACAAGGACTCCGCCGACACCGGCAATTAATCCTTCAATAATTAATGCATGTATGAAATCTGAGGCATGAATAGCTCCAAGGAATTTTTCTGCACCTGTTGTTACAGGTCCTGTTAAGATTCCATCCAGAATATCTGACAATGGAGTTCCCAGCCAATCAAAGGTCAACATAAACATCAAATACATACAAATTAAGAAGATCGGCATTCCTAAATAGCGATTCGTGACGATGGCATCAATCTTCTCTGACATTGGTACAACTGTACTTACCTTCCGAACAGAGGTTTCAAGTATCTTTTCAATAACCTCTTTTCTCTTCAAGTAAATAAAGTTTGCCAGCGATTTTACATAAACATTTTCTTGAATTAACAAGGACTCCAATTGAGAAAGGTATGATTCAAGTTTCGCAGGTTCTATTATGTCAGAAAGGAACTTTTTCACGTATTCATTCCCCTCAAATAATTGAAGAGCAAGCCATCTAGGTGAATGATCGGTTTTACCGATCATCTCAATACTTATTTTAGTGATAGCGTCTTCGACTGCTTTTCCATAATAAACATGTTTTTTTACCTTAGAATGACTTGAACTGGTTGAAATAACCTCTATTAACCGGTCGCAGCCTTTACCACTTCTCGCCACGACAGGAACAACAGGTACGCCTAAAATCTGTGATAACTTTTCGGTATCAATATGTATACCTCGATTGGCCGCGACATCCACCATATTTAAACCGATTAGTGCAGGTTTTTCATATTCAAGCAATTGTAATGTTAAATGCAAATTACGTTCTAATTGAGAGGCATCCAAAATATTAAGCAGCCTGTCTACAGGTTCCTCTAAGAAAAAGGTAGTAACTACCCCTTCGTCCCTTGATAATGGATTGAGTGAATAAACCCCTGGCAAATCAATTAATCTTCCTAGATTATTCTTGAAAACTCCAACCTTCTTTTCAACTGTAACACCACTCCAGTTTCCAACATACTCATAGGAACCAGTAAGATTATTAAACAATGAAGTTTTTCCAGTATTCGGGTTTCCAATAAGTGCGATTTCCATTTAAACTCTCTCCACTTCTATTAAGCGAGCTTCTTTACGACGAAGACCGACGCATTGTCCACATGATTCGATCATGACTGGCCCCCCAAATGGCATGACGCATTTAATACAAACCTCAGAACCTTCTGTTATTCCCAGGTCCAACAACCGTCTTTGCACCATTCGACCAACTTTGGATATATCTATGATTTTTCCTTTATCTCCTACTTTAAACGAACCGAACATCACCATCACCCTTACATAGGTTAATTGAGAATGATTATCTTTATTTATATCATTATTTTACCATTGAAAAATGGCTGATTTTGTGACAAAAGTTCGAAAAAAAAATAGAAAAGTCACAGACTTTTCTATTTTTTAACTTATATCATTTTTTTTGGTGCTGCAGTGATGACAAGGATAACAATAATCGCACACACGATAAAGCTTGGGAGCATATACGTACCATTGTATAAAAGAGAATACACTGCTGCTGGCTGACCCTCAGGTGCGTATTCACCAAAGAACACAATTCCTGATATTACATGTGCAAGATATCTTAATGCACTCCCTAAAAATGTTCCCAATAACACAAATGTGACCCATTTTTTCCTATTGTTATGGGAAAGAGAATCTTTCAGTTGTGAAGCAAAAACACCTGCTAAACCAACTACTGAGAAGGCAATAGCATAATCAATAATTCCTTGTAGAAGTGTATAAATTTGTGAAAAACCAAGGATAAACTGAAGTAATCCTAGTAAAAATCCAGACAAGATTCCACCTTTTACTCCCCAGCGAAATGACATTATGAAAATGGGAACCATCGCAATAGAAATGGACCCTCCTTGCGGCCATATTTTCAATGACAACAATCCTGAAACCAAATCCAGTAAATAAGCTAGTGCCGAAAATACAGCAACTTCAACCAAGAATAATGTGTTATTACGCTTTTTCTCCATACATGTTCCCCCTAATTTGTTTGTATTTTGGAGAACGTTCGAAAGTTTATACTGAAAATTTAATATGGCGCCATATAAACAAAAAAGCAATGCAGGACATATAAGGATTGTCTGCATTGCTTTACATTAATATTCGGCAAACCACATCCCTACGCTAGTGTTAACTAACAGGTTCATAGGGTCAGAACTCGAACGTTCACTCTCAGCCACCAAAAGCAGCTCCCCCTGTGGAAATATTTAATTATGTTCATACACGAATATACTATTTTTATAGGACTTTTACAAGGATAAACTTCCATTCATGTTATAATTAGATAAACAATCAAATTACGGATAAAAATTGATAAAATTTACCTATATTTATTTAAAGGGATTTCCGGCTATTATCACGAATTTAATTTAATCAGTTCGGCATTGTCTTAGGAGGAAACTGTGATGTTATCTGAATTACATATGGATTTAATAGCTTTTTTTAATAAGAATAAAGGGGAATTACTTCATGAATGGGAAAATTCCATTGTTATCTCTAAAGGAGATCCCTATAAAGAAAAAATAAGTCTTAATGGAATAGCCATTTTTAATATAGTATTAAATATGCATACGATGACTGAAGAAGAACTCCTAGAAACTATTCAAAAGTATGCGTTAGAAATTTCCGAAGAAAGAGCATTAGCTAATATCAATATTGGCGACTTTGTTTACAATGTTAATCTTGGCAGGTCTGTTTTATATAGTTACTTAAGTAAGTCAGGTCTAGTATGGGCAGATCTTCAAGAATCCATTAACAAGATAAATTTCTGCTTTGATAAATTTCTATATTACGCTGTAACTCATTATACAGAAGCTAAAAACAAAATTATTGAAGAAAAAACAATGTTTATTGATTCCACTCATCAAGACCGTTTAACCCTTCTAGGGCAAATGACTTCAAGTTTTATCCATGAATTTAGAAACCCACTGACTTCGATACAAGGTTTTATTCAGCTTCTTAAGGCAGACTACCCAGAAATGAAATATCTCGATATTATCTCAAGTGAGTTGGATCAACTTAATTTCCGAATCTCACAATTTCTTCTTTTGTCTAAAAAAGAATTAATTGGAAAGGAAAAGGAACAATTTAATCAGAATAAATTAATTGATGAAGTTTTAAATTTCCTCTACCCAAGTATTTTAGACGGTAAGGTGAAAATTAAAAAGGACATCGTCGATGAGATCACCCTTTATGGATATGCAGATGAAATGAGACAAGTCTTCATTAATATTATTTTCAATGCCATTGACGTGTTAAACCATCACAGAATACCGAACCCAACGATTGAGATAAAATGTAATATAGAAAATAATTCACATGTTGTTTTATCTATTTCTAATAATGGACCAATGATTCCTGCTGAATTGAGAAAGACCATTTTTGAGCCTTTTTTCACAACAAAAAAACTAGGTACTGGTCTTGGCCTATTCGTTTGCAAAGAAATTATTGAAAAACATAAAGGTGAATTAACCTGCCTTTCAACTCCTGACCTAACCGTATTTACAATTAAATTACCCCTTGCTGCGTCTCCTTTATAGGAGACGTTATTTTCTATTTTCTTTTCTGAAAATTTATAATTTTCCGATTCATAAGGACAAGACTTTTTTCATAAAATGTTTATACCAACCAATTATACAAACCAGAACGTTTGACTGTACAGTTGTAATTTACTATAATTATTTTAAAATTTAGATTACCGAGGTGATTTGATGGGGCTGTTTATCGTATCGGTGAATTAGCAGAAATTGCAATGGTCTCTAAACGCACAATTGATTATTACACATCAATTGGTTTACTAAGTGCAGAACGATCCAAATCTAATTACCGAATATACTCTGATGAATCCTTACAGGATTTAAAATTTATTGAAGAATGTAAGAGTTTGCACTATCCTCTTGACGAGATTAAAAGAAAACTAGATATGAAGAAGGACAAAACAATTCGTGATTCAGAAGTGGAAAAACATGTAAATGCAGTTGCACAGCAAATACAGCAGCTGCAGAATGATTTATTTGATTTAATTCCAATAGTTGAAAAATTGGATGACATTCAGAAAGAAAAACTCACATCGAACTTATTGATGCTAAAATCAGTGTTGTCGAATTCCCTTTTGAATGTAACGAGTTAATTTTTTTAAATTACTAGGAGGTGACTCCTTAACTCGTATATAACGAGCTAAGGGAACTTATTTGGACATATTTAACTTGGTTTTAATAGCCATTTTAATTGCGTTAACTGCTTTTTTTGTAACTTCAGAGTTTGCTATTGTTAAAATTCGCAGTTCAAGAATTGACCAGTTAATTGAGGAAGGTAATTCGAGTGCTATTCCAGCAAAAAAAGTCATTTCAAACTTAGATGAATATCTTTCAGCTTGTCAGTTAGGAATTACAATTACTGCTCTTGCTTTAGGTTGGATTGGGGAATCCACCATTGAGCATTTACTCACTCCCCTTTTCAATGGGCTAGAAATTCCTGAAGGTGTTTCCCATGTATTATCAATCGGGATCGCATTCGCGACCATTACTTTTTTACATGTTGTCGTTGGAGAACTGGCACCTAAAACATTGGCTATTCAGAAAGCTGAATTGATTACTCTGGTCATGTCACGGCCACTAATCTTCTTTTATAAAGTGATGTACCCGTTTATATGGTTATTAAATGGGTCTGCACGAATTATAACGAGTATTTTTGGTCTCAAGCCGGTCTCTGAAAGCGAAATGGCACATACCGAGGAAGAGCTTCGAATTATCCTCTCAGAAAGCTATAAAAGTGGCGAAATTAACCAATCTGAGTTTAAGTATGTAAATAAAATTTTTGAATTTGATAACCGTATTGCCAAAGAAATTATGGTTCCTAGGACAGAAATTGTCTCCTTATCTAAAGATGATACCCTGGATACTTTTCTGGAAGTGATTCGTGAGGAAAAATATACGAGATATCCAATTATTGATGGTGATAAAGACCATATAATTGGTCTAGTTAATATTAAGGAAATGGTGACGGATTTAATCAGTAAAGAAACCCTTTCAACGAAAACACTTGAACACTATACTCGTCCGATAATTAGAGTCATCGAGACCATACCAATTCATGATTTGCTTGTAAAAATGCAGAAGGATCGAATGCATATGGCTATCTTAATGGATGAATATGGCGGTACCTCTGGCCTGGTTACGGTTGAAGATATCCTTGAAGAGATTGTTGGGGAAATTCGCGATGAATTCGATTCGGATGAAATTCCGATGATCCGTAAAATCAAGGAAAACCATTATATTATAGATTCTAAGGTTTTAGTCACAGAGGTGAATGATTTGTTGGGCGTCGATATCGATGATGATGATATTGACACCATTGGCGGCTGGATATTAACCGAGAATTATGAGGCCAAAGAAGGAGACTCCATTCATCACGAATCCTATACTTTCAAAATACTTGATATGGAGGATCACCATATTAAATATATCGAGGTAACTAAGATTACAAAGGAAGAAGCAACTACAAATAAGATAGCTTTGCCTCAAACAGAAGTACTTTCTTAAAAACAGACCACTAAGGTCTGTTTTTTTGTAATATAATTGTAATATTTCTTCGATAATCCAATCACCTTTAGCCTTGTAATCATATTCTATAACTAAAGGGAGGGAGATTAGGATGGAATTAATTTTCTTATTTTTAGCGGCAATACTTTCTGGATTTGTTTTAATGAGTGTAGAAATGGTATCATATTTAAGCTTTTTAGGTCCGATTTTTGATATCGTTGGCTCATTAGCAATGGTTATCTTTTCTTTAGCATTTATCTACAAGGCGCTTAAAGCTTTATTTGGTAAATAATCGGAAGCGATTTCACCGCTTTTGTTCATCACATGAAAAAAGATCAGTTTATCATATCTGATCTTTTTTTTATTTATCTGTTTTTTAAGATGATGATATCTTCCTCTGCTTTGGCTAATTTAATAAGGTGTGAATCAAGGCGGCGATTAATATGCTTAATTTCCTCGCCATTTCCGTGTGTTTTTTCTAATTGTTTTACTACATTGCCTTGCACGTCTTCAATGCGTTGCAGTGACTCTTTTATATCTGATAAGTCAATTTGATTCACCTCAACTCGGTGCTCAATACTATCCATTTGCTCCAATCGAGAGAGTCTATTTTCGATGTTTTCTAGCGTTTTATTAAACGTATTTATTAGGGTTTTAATATCAGATATGTTCTCAGTTAATTTATCAAGTTTTTGCTCCATTGTTAGAATCTCCCTTTTCGTAGTTAAATCCATTTTAACACCTTTAACACTCTGAATATGTTACAAATTCCAAAACAATACTAAACGTTTTTTTAGTATCCACTTTTCATGAAGTTTATTGCGGAAATATGAACATTTTTAAAAATAAGCTCTAAGACTGAATTCCTTGTGAAAAATATCACATGCAAATCAAATAAATAGCCTTAATCTAGTAACAAAAGATATGATAACCATTTCTTTTTAAATTAACAGTTTTCAGTCCTATCATAGCTTTTACCATTTTGAAAAGGTTGGTGCATTTTTGATGTTAATTTCTATTGATGAAAAAGCTGTAAAGTGGTTTACGAATGAATTTGAGATCAATACAGTGAGAATGTATCCGCAATATGATGGCTTCGGTGAAAAACATAAGGGCTTTAGCCTGGCGTTTTCTGCAGAGTCTCCATCAAATATCGGCTTTACCAAAGAAATAAATGGTATTAACTTATATGTAGAAGGAAACGATGTATGGTTTTTCGAGGATACTGAAACTTATTTATCCTATAACGATGAAATAAAAGAAATTCAAATAAGTTTTAAAGACACATTTGCAAGTAACTAACACTTCTCTAATATTTATTTCCTCAGGGCACCCATCATAAATGGCTGCCCTATTTCCTATTTTATTAGTATACTTAAATTACATTTATTAAAAATTAGAATAATATGCGATCTGTATTGGAATAATGTAAGCGCCTATATAATAAATTGTGTG
This sequence comes from Neobacillus canaveralius, assembly GCF_047237705.1. Taxonomy (NCBI): domain Bacteria; kingdom Bacillati; phylum Bacillota; class Bacilli; order Caryophanales; family Bacillaceae; genus Neobacillus; species Neobacillus canaveralius. The sequence goes on from NZ_JBDFLL010000001.1 coordinate 4,914,425, forward strand.
AGCAGGATGACTCCTAACCTACGTAGAAGGGATTGGACAATATGGAACATTGGTTTACAATTATTTTCACTTTCCTCGGGACTGGGATTGGAGGTTTTACAGGTTACGTAATCATACAAAAATATTATAAAAAACCTGTAAATAAAACTACTGAGTTTAAAAATGACTCACAAATTAATCTGCAAGAAGCACAAAACTATCCAATCATTGATGTAACCATTGACCAGGTTCGTAAAGCTGTAAGGCAATTTTCAGATAATCTGCCAAAGGGTGTTTATAGAACGATTATTGTACAAGATGATAACAGTATTGATTTTAAACAGCTAGCAAATATTTTAGGCGGGGTCCCTGCTAAAAAGTTTTATATGTCTAAAGAAACCTATGATTTGTTTGAGGAAAACGAAAAGAAAATACCTGCCGAAATGGACATGATTCAAAAGGCAGTAGATTTATACGTTAAGGAACGAAAAGAATATCCTATGCTGCGATTTGACCCACAGCGAAGAGTGAACTACTACCAATTAATTCAAGAAAATTATTTGAAATCCAGTCCTGAAATACAGTTCTATATTACCGAAATGGATGGACTCATAACTCATATTGCACCTAAAAAAAAGAAAGTAGAAAACTCTTCTCAGTAACGTTGGAAGAGTTTTTTTTTGCTTTTTTTGATGTTATTGAGATAATATCAATAAACAACCATATTTTAGTAAAAATGAGGGATACACAGATGTCGAAGAAAAAGAATAAATCGAAGCATATAGCGACGATTTCTCTAGCTGTCATGGGAGCAGGTTTTATTGTAACGTTCCCTTTTCAGGATTCTCTTTGGGGAACAATCCTTCAGGGAGGATTTGAAGCAGGCTTGGTTGGAGGTCTTGCAGATTGGTTCGCGGTTACCGCGCTATTTCGCCACCCTCTAGGTATACCTATACCGCATACGGCACTTTTACCAAAAAACCGTAAGAGAATTATTGCAGCTATTATTTCAATGCTTGAAAATGATTGGCTGACGAAAGAAAGTATTAGAAAGAAAGTATCGAGCATTCCTTTTACCGAAAAGCTCTTTAAGTTTGCTGAGCAAGCCATCACCGAGCAGCATGTAAGAAATGTTACGATTAAGCTAATCCGGCATTTACTTCATTCGGTTGATAGTAAAAAATTGGCACCCATCATCGAAAGCGAATTGAAAGTAAAGCTGAAAGATTTAGATGTAAGTAGGTATCTTCCTGTCGTAATTGATCAACTATTAAAGAGGAAGTATGATGAAAAAGCGCTTGATTTTGTCCTAAAAGAAATCGATGAATGGTCCAAAAAAGAAAGTACAAAAGAAAAACTTGGAAGAATGGCAGTGGACGCTCTGGAAAATATTAAAGCGGATGGTTTTATGCAATTTGCTTTAAAATCCTTTACGAATATTGTCAATGAGGAGAAATTAGGAAACATTATTCAAGGTCTCATTCAAAAGGGTGTTCAAAGCTTTAGGGATCCATTTAATCAAAATAGACAAACATTGCTTTTTCATATCAGCACAAAACTACAAGATATTAAAACCGATGAAAACCTAGCTTTGGAAATAAATAATATTAAAGAACAAATGCTATCACAATGGCAATTAGAGGATAAAATCACTGATTTTATTGATCAACTTAAAGAAAAAGCAATCGCTCTTATTGAATTACCTAATTTTTACGAGGATTATCTCCTTCCTCATTTATCAAAAGCACTTGAAAATTTGAAAACAGATGAAGAAAAAATAAAAGGCATTGAATCCTGGATTCAGCAGCAAATTTCCATTTTTGTCGATAATAATCATTCGAAGGTTGGAAAGCTCGTGGAAGAAAACTTAGAGAAATTGGATAATAAAACTCTTATTCATATGATTGAAAACAATGTTGGAAAAGACCTGCAATGGATTCGTGTAAATGGTGCTGTGTGCGGCTTTTTAATCGGGCTCGTTTTGGTAGGTTTAAAATTAATTTTTTAGAAGTTTAATTAAAGATGGATGTCAGACAGCAAAAAAATTAAAAATAGCTACAGAACATTTGTGTTCTGCAGCTATTTTTTAGGTTTCCAAAGTTGTTCAACAATCATTGCTAGTAATGTACCCACTAATAAACCATTTTTACCTATGTTTTGAATGATGTATGGAAGACCGCTAAAGGTTTCATCTGGTAAAAACATAACTCCAATTCCAACTAGTAAGGATAACCCAATAACTGTACTATTCCGGTCATTTAATGGCTGTTTTGTCAGTGAGCGAATGGCTATCCCAAGCATCTCGATTAGTGTGGTCAGAAGAGCAGCACTGGCTACGGGTAATGGTAAGGAAGCCAATAAGCCAACAATACTCGGAAACACTGAAATGATTACCATAATCCCACATGCAAACAGAAAAGGAATGATTTGATATTGTTTAGTTAATCTGACAAAGCCAGCTGTAGCTGGTAAAGGTACCACACCAATTGTTGAGAATACAGCAGAAAAAAGATGAGAAACTCCCCCTATCCAAGTTCCCCGATAAAGCTTAACACGGAATTGTCCTTTATTTTTTGGGATTGCTTCCTCTGCAGCGGTAATCGCGGCAAATGTATTAGAAATGAGTAAAAAAGTAAATAAAATCGTTGTAACCAATACACTTCCAGTTATTACGGGGAAACCCCATGGAAAAATTTCTGGTAGCTTAATAATATCAGTTGTTAATATTGAATTGCTTGGATGACCTTTTCCAAAAATTATGAATGCGACCCACCCTGCTATGATTCCTAATAGAATTGCATAGTTTTTTAACCATCCCTTAGCTTTAGAGGAAAGTACAATGATAAAAGAAAAAGTAAAAATAGCTATGAGAAAGCTCACTACATCCAGGTGGCCCGTGTTGCTATCCATTTTCACCATTCCCTTTAAAAAGACACCACTTAATTGAATAGCTAATATAAACAGAAACGTGCCAGTTACAATTGGTGTAAAGAGAATCAATAAATGTTGAACCCACTTAGTTATCCCTAACAGTAATAATATTACTCCAGCAATGATCAATCCCGCCTCAAGGGTCCGTATTGTCTCCATCAATGTCAACCCTTGCTGTGTCCCAATGCTCGCAAAGATAACAAAAATACTAACCCAAGAGCCAGCTGGTCCATCTACTATTGGATATCTATGGCCAAATTTCCCTTGAATAAAAGAGCTTAATCCTACGACAAAAAACGTTCGTTGCATTAAGGCTGATATTTCTGTTGTAGATAGATGAAATACATTTCCAATTACAATTGGAAGCGCAATAGAATTAGCAAGTAAGTAGACAAACCATTGAAACACACTTAAATATTTGTTTTTTGTATTCATTGTTCATTTAGTAACCTTTCAAATTCAAGAATATCAAAGTCCCGTACCAATAAGTGACAGCAACGGACATTCTCAATTATAACAAAATATGATTTATTGTTAAGCTTATGAAAGAGTCTAAAACTTTATTGGTTACCTTGCCCGAATTTACCCTATTTTTTTAGGCATAGTGCACAACCAATTGTGTTCAAATTGTCACAAATACTTGTTCAGGGCAATCTTACTCTTCTTTAAACGACAGCTTAATATAAGCTATCAGGATCAAAAATACTCTCTCTTAATCCATTATTCTCTGAAAATCCTTTTTTGAACCATACTTGTTGCTAAGAACATTTTTGTTCTAATGCCTATCAAAGTCATTGTTTACCTGAACCATAAAGACTTGATTTCATTTGAGCATGTTGTACAATGAAAGTGGATGAAATGATTATTTAGGATGTGTAAAGATTGTTGACCGTAAAGGACCTTTTTGAAATTAAAGCCATTGATGGATTAAAAATAGTAGCTGGGGAAAAAGGTATTAATAATGAGATCGCGATTGTAAATATTATTGAAAATCCTGAAGTATTCGACTGGCTTTCACCGAATGAACTGCTTTTATCGACAGGATATATATTTAAAGACAATGAAGAATTACAAAATCGAATCATTCAAGAACTTGCTCAAATTAACTGTGCAGGATTAGTCGTCAAAATGAAAAGATACTTTGACAAACTCCCACAGAACATGATTAACCAAGCAAACAAGCTTGGATTACCTTTAATAGAGTTACCATTTGAATATACATTATCAAGAGTCATTTCGATTATTAATGAAAAAGCTTCGGGAAGATATGATTTATTAAATAGAAAAACCCTAGACATACATAATTTATTTTTTAGGATTACACTTGAAGGCGGAGGTATTGATAGAATTTTATCGATGTTATCTGAGACCATTAATAATCCTATTATTTTTGTAAATGAAGATTGGAAGCTAGTGGACTTTACAGAACATATTCATAATAAAGTTCCGCTTTCGTACTGTCTTAATTTAGTGAAAAATAGACCTGCGTTCCCAAAAGAATTCATCGACTCAATTCCAAAAAATGTTAGTGAAATGAAAAAGACTATTAAACGAATTTATCATTTAGACGGTATGGAAATAAATTGTAGAATCTTGCCTGTTGCCGCAGCAAGCTATATTTATGGATATATCATTGTATGGCAAACAGTAAGTGAACTAACTGAATTTGACTTCATCATTTTGGAACAGGCATCGACGAACATTGCGCTTGAAAGAATAAAAGCCAAAGAAATAGAAGAAGTGAAATTAAAAATTCGACAGGACTTTTTCGATGATTTACTTACTGGTAAAATAACCTCTAGTGAAACCATCCATACGCTAAGTGAACTGCACGGACTTCATTCAAATTATATGTACTACTGTATTGTGATTAATATACAATCAGAGGAGTTTGAAAAGTATGAGGATATGGTGGCTAGAAGGGTAAGCTTGGAAAATAAAGCTAGAAAATGTGTAGAGTTAATTTATGATTCTGCTAATAAAGCAGACGGAGAAGTTACCTGCTTTTATCGAAACAATCGTATCATCATCTTAATTGGACAGCATGAAAACCGACCAGCTGTTTCTGTTTATGAAGCAAAACAATACACTAATAACCTATATAGTGTTTTGAATAAGCAAATTGGCAATTCTACCTTCTTAATCGGGATTGGCAGACAATACGAAACGATTCGTTCTCTACATAAAAGCTTTTCGGAGGCAAACGAATCGATAAGATTAATGCAAAAATTTGAAGACAGTGGCGGAGTATCCCATTTTGAAGATCATTCTATCTATCACTTTTTAGATTCCAATATTAAAACCATGGAATTAGAAGAATTTTTTATGAAGCAGCTCGGAAAAGTTTATGAACACGATCAGTTACATGGAACAAGCTACATTATTACATTAGAAAATTATTTTCAGAATAACCTTAATATCAGTGAAACAGCAAAAGCGATGTTCTTGCATCGGAACACGCTCATTTATAGAATTGAGAAAATCAAAGAAATATTAAATACTGATTTAAAGAATTCAGAAGAACTTCTTCAAATCCAATTAGCATTAAAAATCTTTAGATTGTTAAATAAGAAACTTCGTACAGATTCATAAGGCAACAAAGCCCCGTTAATTCATATTCAACGGGGCTTTTCATTTACAATTGTCCTGAAAATATTTTTCCTTTAAACATAACAGCCTCGCGCTTTGGTGTTCTTGCTACTGCTTCTGCTGAACAGGATGCATTGACTAGAATAAGACTTGCTTCATCACCTTGAAGCGGCCAGGCAATTTCACCATCCTTATTTAGAGATGTTGTACCACCTGTTGCCCATTTTAAAGACTGCGCTAATGAACGTTCATCACTTTTTCGAAAAAGTTCACCGTAGCGCGTTACCTTTTCCAACACATCACCTGTGCCAAATGGTCCCCAGGAATCATAGAAACCATCGCAGCCTAAGTAAACATTTACTCCTTTTTGTTCCAACAAATCGATTGGCGGAAGTGTCCTATTAATAGGTATCGTAGACATGATTGACATACCTGCTTTGCTCAATTTGTCTGCAATTTCTTCCTGTTGTGGTAGTGGTACTTCTCCTAAACAAAATGCATGACTAACTGCAGCCCGATGGTGCCATTTTGCTTCTTCTACCATCTCTACAAATTTATCAACCGTATACAAGCCGACATGTCCATTATCATGTAAATGAATATCAATATCAGCACCAAATTCTGTCGCAAGATTCATCACTTCATATAGGGATTTTTCAATGTTGCAGTCGATTCCTGCTGGGTCTAGCCCTCCTACAAGGTTAGCTCCTGATCTCATCGCTTCTTTCATTAACGGAATCACATTTTCTTTTAATAACCCATGTTGCGGGAAAGCTACGATTTCATAAGTTAGTTTATCAGAATAATCCTCAAGCGCCGCTTTAACACCCTCAAGATTTTTCAAACCAATATAAGGATCAATATTTACATGTGACCGAATGTGTGTAGAACCATGAGAAAGAAGCAATTCAATCATAGCACTTGCACGCTGTTTTGTTGTTGGCGCTAAAGCCTCAAGCTCCATCGCTTCTAATCGCAGCCGTTCTTCTAAGTTTTTAGCAGGTATAGGTGCCTTCCAATCAAGCGAAAGATAAGTTTTATCTAAATGATTGTGCATTTCTTTAAAAGTTGGTAATGCTAAAAATTCTTTTCCATCGATCGTTTTTTCACTTGGTTGAATAGCAAAGCTATTACTCTGCTTTTCTATAATTCTTCCATCCTCAATTTTTAGGTGAAAAAGTTCTGTTTTTGTTTCGTAGGCACCTTTTTCATCCTGTATGTAGCCAGTTTCTAATTTTACGTTTTTTAACCAATATGCTGTGGTCATTCTATTTCCTCCTTTATACCTGCACCGGGTTTGATTCTTCTAACTTACGTTCAACCTTTTTCCCTTTGAAATATAGCGATTCTACAGAAGCCCTCCTCGCGACTGTTTCGGCAGAACAGGTTGCATTTACAAGCATCATCGTTGCTTCATCGCCAATCTTTGGCCAAACACGCTCGCCTTTCTCATTCAACGGGGTAACTCCTCCAGTTCCAAATTTTAAGGTTTTTGAAAGAGAATATTCATCAGACAATCGGAATCGTTCCGCTAGAATGCCAAGCTTTTGGATCGTATTCCCTGTTCCAAATGGGGACCAGTGATCCGTAATACTGTCATGTCCCACGGAAACTTGAATTCCAAACTTGTCTAGAGTTGGAATTGGAATTGTAGGCCGATTTACTGGGACAGTTGTAGTAATATCAATCTCTTGATCTTTTAATATTGTAATAATATCTGAGAGCTCCTCCCCATGTAAGTCACCTAGTGCATTGGCATGGCTGATTGTTGCCCTCCCTTTCAGACCCGCTTCTTTCGTATATTGTGCCATTCGTTCAAATGTAAATGCTCCTAAAGTGTTGGGGTCATGTAAATGGAGATCGACACCTTTATTGTTTTCAACGGCAATATCAAAAATGGTATATAAAGATTTTTCGATATTCCGGTCTACGGTTGCTGGGTCAACGCCGCCAACTAATGTTGCCCCATTCTTCATTGCATCACGAATCAATTGGACAGAGTCACTCTTCAACAATCCATGTTGCGGAAAAGCAACGATTTCATATGTCAGAACATCCTCGTATTTTTTCAATGCGTTCACTGTTGCCTCTAAATTTTTAAGGCCAATTACAGGATCCACATTACAATGAGTCCGAATATGGGTATGACCATTTTTCAAATACAATTCAATCATTTTCTCAGCACGTTCTTGGGCGGTTGGCAGCAACTTCGGCAGTAGTTCTTTTTCCTCTTCTAACCGGGTAAATATGCCTTTTGTGAGTGGAGTACAAGCCTTCCATGGTCCTCCGTAGTACGTTTTATCAATGTGAATATGCATATCTCGTAACGACGGAAGAAGGAGTTGATTGCAAGCGTCAACCTGTGTCTCTTCAATATTTGGAAAAATATTTGTAATCTCGGCAATCTTTTCATCTTCAATTTTTAAGTGGCATATTTCTGTCTCAGTACCAGAAATACGTTCATTTTCCTTTATGAAGCCTTTTTCTAAACGGACATTCGTAAGCCAATAAGTAGTCAATCCTATTCCTCCTATTTAAAAAAATTAGGAAAAGTACTTTTTTACAAAAGTACTTTTCCTCTTGGTTACCTTTACTTAATTACTACATCATCAATCATGAGATAGTTTGCAGCATTCAGCCAAAAACCGCTGACGTTTTTACTATGAGCCGCTAAATGCTCGTAGTTCCGAATTGGAATATAAACGGCGTCGTCCATTTCAATTTGCATAACTTCTTCATATAGCTTTAAACGTTTAGCTTCATCTGTTTCTTGACGTGCCGCTTCAATTTTTTCATCTACCTCTGGATTACTGTAGTAGAAATGGTTACCTGCAGGCCCCTGTGACGCAGTGTGGAATAAATTATACTGGTTATAGTCTCCGTCACCAGTTGCATTTCCCCAACCGTTGATTACCATTTCATGTTCACCATTATTGATCATTTCAATAAAAGCTCCATATTCCATTACTTGGATTTCTACATTTACTCCGATTCCTTTTAATTGAGATTGGATTACTTCTGCCATGTTAATTCGTTCTTTTCGATCACTTGTTAATAATTTAATTTCTAAACCATTTTCGTATCCGGCTTCTTTTAATAATTGCTTTGCTTCATTTAAATCATAATCATAAGGCTTAACCTTGTCGCTATATCCTAATACTTTAGGGCTCATCGCTACGTTTGCGAGTGTTCCTACATCATTATATACACCTTTAATAATAGCTTCTCTTTCAATCGCATGGCTGATTGCTTTACGGACCTTTACATCATCAAATGGCTTTTTCTTTGTGTTAAATCCAAGATATTCGACAGCTAGTCCTTCTGTACGGTAGAGACCCATTGTATCGGAAGCTTCGATTCGCTCAATTTCAGTTACAGGTACTTGGTCGTTGATATGTGCTTCGCCCGTTTCAATCATTGCAAGACGAGTTGCATCTTCAGGTACTACTTTAAATACTACTCGATCAATATTTGGCTTTTTACCCCAGTAATTTTCATTTTTCGTTAATGATATTTCTTGACCACTCTTCCAAGCTTCAAATACAAATGGTCCTGTTCCAACTGGGTGCTCAGACAGTTTTTCAGGATTTTCAGCTAAAGCTTTGGGACTGATGATGCTGCCTTCCTGACTTGCCAAAATCGATAAAAGTGGAGCATAAGGGTAGGCAAGCAATAATTGTACTGTGTAATCATCTATTACTTTTACTTCTGTAATCATTTCAAATTTCGTACGCTGCGGTGAACCTGTATTTGGATCTAATAAACGATCAAAAGTTGCTTTAACTGCCTCTGCGTTAAATGGTGCTCCATCATGAAATGTTACATCATCTCTTAATTTAAATTCCCAAGTTGTATCATTTACTACTGTCCATTCTTTTGCTAAAAGCGGTTGAATTTTAAAATCTTTATCCGGTACAACAAGTCCCTGATAAACTTTTTGGTAAATGATATTTGCTGATGGAATATCTGTAATAAAATGTGGATCTAGCTTGGTTGCATCAGAAAGTCGAACAACTGTTAATGTACCGCCTTGTTTTTCTCCTTCTTTTTTACTTTCTCCTTCACTAGAAGAAGTTGATTTTGTTGAACATGCTTGAGTAATCACTAGCATTAATCCTATTAATACTAATAGGATCGCATTTCTTATAAATCGTTTTTTTCTCCCCATTTTTCGTCTCTCCTTCGTTGTTTTTTTGTAAGATTCTGAATTTAAAAGGAAGAATGATTTTCACATTTCCTTTTAAATCCTTATCTGCATTATAGAAGAAGATTCGCTGGAATATTTACAGAATATTTACAATAATTTTAACTATTTTGACAAATAATTTAAAAAATATTTACTTTCCTGTTAATTTTGATAATTTTGTACATATCTCAAAAAAAATAATAGGTTTCTGAAAGGAGGATTATGACAGCTGGAATCAACATCATTCTTTCAAATAAAAAAATTTAAGGAGGGTTTTACGTGACACTTGAAGCAAAAACAGATTCACCAGTTGTAATTACGCAAACTATGAATCAACCGAAAGAATCTAAACTAAAAGATTTCATTGCTATATTAACCATGAATAAAGCGGCAATGGTCGGTGCAATCATCATTCTTTTCTATGTTTTTATCGCACTCTTCGCACCATTACTCGCTCCTTATGACCCATACGAAATTAATTTAGAAAATAAATTAATACCTCCCTCACCAGATCACTGGATGGGAACAGATGATAAAGGGAGAGACATCTTAAGCCGTATCCTATATGGTTCTAGACTTTCGATGGGGATTGGAATTACCGCTGTAATTTTCGGTGCCTTTTTTGGAATTATTTTGGGACTTATAGCAGGCTATTATGGAAAATGGATCGATTCCACCATTATGAGAATTATGGATATTCTCTTAGCATTCCCTGGTATTTTACTAGCTTTAGCCATCATTAGTGCACTTGGACCTGGTTTAATCAATGTAACCATAGCTGTCGGTGCGTACTCAATTCCATTATTCGCAAGGATTGTCCGCGGATCAACCTTAGAAGTAAAACGACTGGAGTATATTGACGCCGTCCGTTCATTGGGAGCAAATGATTTAACGATTATTTTTAAACATATTTTACCGAATATTCTTTCGCCTATTATTGTACAAGGAACTCTAAGACTAGCTACCGTCATTCTATCAGCAGCAGGTTTATCGTTCCTTGGTCTTGGTGCCCAGCCACCATCTCCAGAGTGGGGAACGATGCTAAGCAGCGGCAGGGATTTCTTATTTTCTGCACCTTATATTGCGATATTTCCAGGGCTGACTATTTCTATATTAGTATTAGGTTTTAATATTTTTGGAGATGGATTACGTGATGCTTTTGATCCAAGAATGAAGAAATAGAGGAGGGATATTAGATGTTGATGTTTATAGTACGCCGGTTAATGCAAACGATTCCGGTCATTATAGGGGTAACTTTTGTCGTATTCTTTATTATGCAGCTAGTTCCTGGTGATCCAGCAGTTTTGCTTGCCGGCGAAGGAGCTTCAAAGGAAACTATTAATGCCATACGGGAGCAATTAGGTTTAAATAGACCATTATTGGTACAATATTTCGATTACTTAACGAGCGTTTTTCGTGGAGATTTTGGAGTATCCCTTAAGAATAGTCAGCCTGTCTTAGATGAAATATTAGTGAGATTGCCTATTACAATTGAACTTGCCTTTTTTAGTATACTTATAACCATTGTTTTAGGAATGGCCGCTGGAATTATTTCTGCGATTAAGCCTTATTCCCTAAAGGATACAACGGTTATGATCGTAGCATTATTAGGTATTTCATTACCGAGCTTTTGGTTTGGATTAATGTTAATGTATTTCTTCTCAGTAAAACTTCAAATCCTCCCAGTTGCGGGTTGGGATAGTATTCTTCATGTTATCTTGCCTGCTTTGACATTAGGTGCGGGAGGGGCTGCCATTGTAGCCCGTATGACAAGGTCAAGTATGCTCGAAGTTATTCGTCAGGATTATATTCGAACAGCTCGTGCTAAAGGGGTCCGTGAAAGTTTGATTATTTATAAGCACGGATTACGTAATGCTTTAATTCCAGTCATTACAGTAGTAGGATTACAATTTGGCGCTTTACTTGGCGGGACTGTTCTAGTGGAATCAATCTTTGCTATTAATGGACTAGGAAGAATGATTGTCGACTCGATTCGGATGCGGGATTTACCAATGGTTCAAGGCGGGGTATTAGTTGCCTCTCTCGTTTTCGTCGTAGTGAATTTGATTGTCGATGTACTATACCGATTCTTTAATAAACGGATTGAATTAAATTAACAGGTGGTGAAAGATAATGACGGAGAATAACAAACCGATTTTAGAAGTTAAAGGATTAAAAACACATTTCTTTACAAAGCGCGGAGTAAGTAAGGCGGTTGATGGCATCGATTTCAGTTTGCATAAAGGAGAAACCTTAGGAATTGTCGGTGAATCCGGCTGTGGAAAAAGTATAACATCTCTTTCCATACTGCGTTTAATCCCCTCCCCTCCTGGGAAAATAGCGGGCGGACAAGTTCTGTTTAAAGGAAAAGATTTGGTTACAATGTCCGAAGATGAAATGAGAAAAGTACGTGGAAATGAGATTTCGATGATTTTTCAAGAACCGATGACATCATTGAATCCTGTTTTACCAGTTGGAGAACAAATTGCTGAAGCGTTACGAATGCACCAAAAAATGGGACGTAAAGCCGCGTGGGAAAAGGCAGTCGAAATGTTAAAGCTTGTTGGTATCCCTTCACCGGAAAAAAGGGCAAAACAAGAGCCTTTCCAATTAAGCGGCGGAATGCGTCAACGTGTCATGATAGCGATGGCACTTGCATGTACCCCTGAGGTATTAATTGCAGACGAACCAACAACAGCATTGGATGTAACCATTCAAGCTCAAATCCTAGAGTTGATTAAAGACTTGCAAAATAAGCTAGGCATGGGGGTTATTATGATTACCCATGATTTAGGTGTAGTTGCCGAAACATGTGATACCGTGGCCGTCATGTATGCAGGTAATATTATTGAATATGCACCAACAGAAAAAATTTTTGCTAATCCAAGACATCCATACACACAAGGTTTACTAGATTCACTGCCTAAAATTCATGAAGATCAGGAAGAATTACAAACGATTGAAGGCAGTGTCCCTAGTCCCTACAATATGCCTGCTGGCTGTCGCTTTGCTTCAAGATGCCCTCATCAGCAGCCGATTTGTCATCAACTGCAGCCAGAGCTTATTGAACAGAATGATGGTGTAAAGGTGCGCTGCTGGATGTATACAGATCAATGGACGGCAAATGCAAAAGAGGAGGCTGTAAAATAATGCAGGCTGTAGCAGATAAGAAAGTATTATTAGAGGTAGAACATTTAAAGCAATATTTTCCTGTTAAAACAGACTCCCTTTTTAAGCCTAAAGCCTATGTACAAGCGGTTGACGACATCTCCTTCAAGCTATACGAAGGAGAGACTTTAAGTATTGTAGGTGAATCTGGCTGCGGAAAATCCACAACAGGCCGTGCGATTTTAAGACTTGATGAACCTACTGATGGAAAGGTTTATTATTCAGGGACAAACATTTTAGGACTAAATAAGAAAGAAATGAGAAAGCTTAGAGGGGATTTACAGGTTATATTTCAGGATCCTTTTGCTTCTCTAAACCCGAGGCAAACCGTTAAGCAAATTTTAAATGAAGCCATGGCCATCCAAGAAGTAGTTGAAAAATCAAAAAGAATGGATCGAATGCTTGAACTACTTGGCTATGTCGGGCTTCCCCCAGAGGCACTTGACCGTTACCCTCACGAATTTAGCGGCGGTCAGCGTCAACGGATTGGGATTGCCAGAGCTCTTGCTGTTAATCCCAAACTAATAATCTGCGATGAAGCTGTTTCGGCCTTGGACGTATCTGTTCAGGCACAAGTTTTAAATCTACTAAAGAAACTTCAAAAGCAGTTTGGCCTTACCTTTTTATTTATCTCCCACGATTTGAGTGTAGTCAGACATATTTCTGATCGGGTCATGGTTATGTACCTTGGGAAAGTCGTTGAGATTGCAAATAAAAAAGATTTATTTGATACACCACTGCATCCATATACACGGGCTTTGCTATCATCGATTCCTGTACCAAATCCGGAATTAAAACGGGAGCGGATCATCTTAAAAGGAGACGTCCCATCCCCTATTAATCCGCCAAAAGGCTGCCGATTCCATACCCGCTGTCCATTTGTAACAGAGAAATGTAAAACAGAAGAACCAGCTTTAAGAGAATTGGATACAAATCATATGGTCAGCTGTCATTACGCAGAAAAATTCATGTAAGGTTATTTTCTAATAATAAGAAAATAAGGTAAAATATTATATTAAAAAAGGGAGAAGCAAAAGCCTCCCTTTTTCTTCATCCAAAGGAGAATTTCGGTTATGTTAACAGTTGAAGCTTTCTCCCTAAATATTATGATTGCGGCTCTTGCACCTTTATTAGGGGCATTTACATTGCTTTTTTTATTTATTTTTGAAAAGCGAATTGACCTCCTAGAAAAAAAAACACGGGAAATTGCTTTAGAAAGAGAGCTGCAAACGGCCCTTTACAACCAATTGAATCAAGAAATTCAGCCTCATTTCTTTTTTAATACATTAAATTCGATACTAAGCTTAGCAAGACTGGATCGAAAAACAGAACTAATTCGAGCGATTGAGACTCTATCAAAGCTGCTTAAATTTAAGTATCAAACAACTAACACTTTTATTACCATCGATGAGGAAATAACCTATGTCAATTATTATTTAGAAATACAAAAAATACGTTTTCGGGACAGGCTTCATTATGAATTTTCAACTGATCCAAATGTAAACCAAGCCATTACCATCCCGTTTATTATTCAAACCTTTATAGAAAATGCTTTTAAACATTCTTTTGAAAAATATGCTGGTGAAGCCTTTTTAAAAACAACCATTGAAAAACGGGAAAAAGACATCCATATCACAGTATGGAACAATACGGTTGAAGGACCTGAGGAACTGGCATCGGAAAGAGGACTTGGTTTAGAAAACATTACAAAAAGGTTGGAGTTATTATTTCCGGAAGGTAAAACATCTGTACAATTAATCTACTCAGACAATGGGACAAGTGTTTTAGCTATTTTTCCATTTATACTGAAATCTGAAATATAAGGAAGGTGAACATTACGAATGAATATCCTGCTAGTTGATGATGAACCGCTAGAATTAGAGCAACTCGAGTATTTAATCCTAAAAAAATTTCCAAACTGGAAGATTTTCAAAGCTCAAGATGCTTCCATAGCACTCCAAATCGTAAAGCAGCATGACATCTTTCTTGCATTTCTAGATATTCAGATTCCTGGTAAGAATGGATTAGATTTAGCTAAAGAATTAACACAAACTTATACGATTGACATTATAATGGTTACTGCTTTTCAAAATTTTGAATACGCACAAACTTCGATAAGACTTGGGGTCATTGATTACATAACCAAACCAATTATTGAAGATGAATTAATGGGCGTATTAAGCAAGTATGAAAGATTAGGGCGTTACTCAGAGCAAATTGTAAATGCAATAAACATTATCCATGCCGAATTTAGTGAAAAATTAACGTTAAATTATTTAGCTTCAAAAATTCATATTAATCCCGCATATTTAAGCAGAAAATTTCATGAGGAAGTTGGAATGGGCTTTTCCGAGTATTTAAACGAGTTTCGCTTAAAGGAAGCTCAAAGAATGCTCGTTGAGTATCCTGATTTAAGTATTAGTACAGTTTCTGAAAGATGCGGTTTTAACAGCCAGCATTATTTCAGCCAAATTTTCCGAAAAATGACAGGACAATCACCAAGGGACTTTCGCTTAAGGGAGACATTCCATTGAAAAAGAATGATTATCAGTTATATATCAGTGGTGCGATTAAACTCGGAGTAAGCTTTGGGGTTGTTAGTTTATTGGCTCGATGGGTAACAGGAAATACAATCCTATCCTCTCCGGAAACCTTGATCAAATATGGTCTTATCGGTGGAATTGGATATTCACTAGTGGGGGCGTTATCCTCTATTTTATTTGGTTTTTTGGCAAAAAAAATCCACGAGAATCACCCTGGTCAGTACACCATTGGAGATGTTTTAAGACAAAAATTAACACCAAGCGGATATTGGTTAATGATAACAGTTCTTATTCTTACAAGTTTTCATTCCTTATATGTCCAAGCTATGGGCGCAGGAATTCTTATTCATATGATCTTTCCGATTCCTCATTTTATTGGGTTATTGCTTTTTTTAACTTTTTGTTTTTTTATCGGAGGAGCCGGGGGCATGCAGCGCCTTCACCAACTTGCAGGTGTTAATGTCACCCTTATTTTTGCTGCAGTCATTATTATCCCCGTCTACTTTTATATTCAAGAAGGAGTTTATCCTGTTTATGACGGAATAAAGCTATATCATCCTTATTTATTATATATAAAGAATACGGATGCCTTTTGGTTTATTTTTACAGCAATATTTGTCTTTTTTGGTCAAATTTTGATAGACCGTGCTTCATGGCAAAGAATGTTTATCATTCAAAAAGAAAAGGTTCAAATAACCTTTACCTTAACAGGATTAATTTGGGCAACCATCCCATTGGCTTTATCCTCCTTGTTAATGATTACAATTTTCGGCAGAAGCTTTGAAAATATTTATGCCTTGTTCTCTGAATTAGTCAATAGAATCCAATCTTCAATATTAATCGTCCTATTTGTTGTCTTTATTTTTAGTTCAATCGCTTCGGCCCTCAGTGCAGAATTGCACGCAACAACCAGCCTTTTTGTAAAAAATATAATGGAAATGTTTTTTACTTTAACAAATGATGAGAAATGGAAATACACTTATATTTTTTCAGGGGCAGTATGTGTATGTTTACTTGTCATCGTAAGTATACTAACTCCCAGTCCGCTCACGCTATTATTTTTCACTGGGAATATTTATGCGGCGATTATTAGCCCAATTTTATATATCATCCTTAGTAAAGGTATTCTTCCTTTCATAGTCCCCTTTTCATCCTTTATTGGAGCTATTGGAGGCTATATTTTTGTAACAAGAACGGAAGACTTTAAAGGAATATGGCTTAGCTTTACGATTTCAACCGTTCTTTGTTTACTTGTCTTAATCTATAAAAGAATTACAAGAAATAATAGTAAGGTATTATAGGGGGCGGTTTGTTTGGGACATATCGAAAATCAAGCCCATTATAGCCCAGATTTATTACCCACCCCATCTGAGGCTAGAACATGGAAGATAGGTCAATTTTTCACCATCTGGATGGGCTCTGTTCATAACGTGCCTTCCTATGTAACAATAGGGGGATTCTTTGCATTAGGCTTATCTATTTGGCAGGTATTCTTTATCATTATCATTTCTTCCATTTTACTATCAGTCATGATGGTATTAAATGGGCATGCTGGCAGCAAATATGGAATTCCATTCTCTATTTTGCTCCGTGCAAGCTATGGAAAAAAGGGTGCCCTCTTTCCGGGGGTCCTAAGAGGCGTTATTGCCGCGATTATGTGGTTTGGTCTTCAAACCTACGCAGGCAGTCTAGCCATTAGTATCTTAATAGGGGAATTTTGGCCAGATTATTTATCTTTAGGCGGAATTTTCAACTTTTTTGGATTAACCCTTTCTAGTCTCCTTTCCTTTCTACTCTTTTGGATCATTAATGTTTTATTCATTTTTGCCGGTATCGATCGATTAGGGAAGTTAACAAAAATGGTATCCCCATTAATTTTTGTGGTTTTTGGCGGAATGGCTATCTGGTCCATTAAATTAGCAGGTGGAATTGAACCTATACTAAACCATAGTTCAAGAGGAGTACAGGGAAATAGTATTTTCGTTTTCATAAGTTGTGTTTCAGCAATTATGGCAACCTGGGTTGCACAAATTCTAAGTGTTTCTGATATTACTAGGTTTTCTCGTTCTAATAAAGATCAGTCAATGGGCCAGATTTCTGGGTTGTTTATTACGTATTTATTATTTGCTGTAGCCAGCATTTCAATCATTGTGGGTTCAGAGATTGCTTTTGGTGTTCCGATTTGGAATGTACTTGAAGTGGTAGAGCGATTTGATAGTAGATTTGCGATTACCCTTTCACTGTTAACGATTTGCTTATCAACTTTATCAGTTAATATTGTTGGAAATATCATACCAGCTGGCTATCAACTTGCTTCTCTTTTTCCGAGGAGACTGAATTTTAAAACAGGAGCTCTAGCTGCAACCATTTTCGGTATACTTATTATGCCTTGGAAGCTAATGGAGAACCCAACAAGCATATTCGCCTTTTTAAATATTGTAGGAGGATTGTTAAGTCCCGTCATTGGTGTAACACTGACGAATTATTTCCTAATTTGTAAAAAAGAAATTAATTTACAAGAATTATATTCTAGTAACAACAATCGATATTCTAACGGGATTAATCTTCCTGCTATGATAGCAACCATCTTTGCAGGCATAATAAGCCTAATGGGTAATTTTGTACCCCTACTTGGTCCGTTAACTAGTATTTCTTGGTTTACAGGAATATTTCTAGCCATTCCTTTATATCTAGCTTTATATTACTTTAATAAGCAATTTGAATTAAGTGCAATAAAGGAATAGGGAGAAGAGGCTGATTCTAAATGATTGTCACATACCAACCATAAGAACCAGCCTCTCCTATTATTTATTGGTTATTTAATTGAAATATCTTTAAAGCTATATGAATACGTATTTAATGCAAAGTACCATAAACTACGTTACCTTTATAGATAACAGCTTTACGTTTTGATCGTCTAGCAACTGCTTCAGCCGCACAGCTTGCTTCAACAAGGACGATATTCGCAGCATCACCTGCTTTTGGCCATAACTGGTTCCCATCCTTATCTAATAGAGTTTTTCCACCTGTAATATACTTTAAAGCTTGGCCAAGTGAAACCTCATCTGTCCATCTGAATCGTTCAAGCAGACGTCCAGCTCTCTCCAGTACATCACCATTTCCTGTAGGCCACCAAGAATCAAAGATATTATCGTTCCCTACGGCTACATCTACTCCATATTCATTTAAAAGATTTACGGGTGGTATATTCCGTCCAATTGGAAGGCTGGTTACAATAGATATTCCAGCTTCTCTTAAAATCCCTGCCATTTCTATTGCTTCTTCTTTGGAGACATCTCCCAATCCGAATGCATGACTGACTGCTACCCTTCCTTCCCACCCCGCTTGCTTAGTTAAATAAGCAAGTCGTTTCATTGTGAAAGTTCCTAAGTGTCCAGGGTCATGTAAATGCAAGTCGATATCCGCATTCCCTTCAACAGCCAAATCCATCAACTGTACTAATGATGCTTCGATATTATTATCCACCGTTGCCGGGTCAACCGCCCCTACAATCCCTGCACCGTTTCTTACTGCTTCTCTTACTAGTTGAACAGTATCAGGACGCAGTAACCCATGCTGAGCAAATGCAACAATCTCTGCACTTAGCCTATTAGAATATGTTTCTAATGCTAGCCCAACACCTTCCAAATTCCGCAATCCTGCTTCCGGATAGATATCCACGTGGGTTCTTACATGGGTTGATCCATAAGACAATAATACTTCCAGCAAAGCCTCGGCACGTTGGTGTGTGCTGGCAGGAATGGCTGCTAGAATATTTTTTTCGATTTCACATCGTTCAATAACACCTGAAGCGGGGATACAAGCCCGCCAGTCCCCACCCATGTAAGTTTTATCTAGATGAACATGCTTTTCAATAAATGAGGGAAGCAGGAGTAGCCCCTTTGCATCCTCTACAGGAAGTTCATTTCCAAAAGGAACTGATCCTTTGATTATTTTTTTGATTTTACCATCCTCTATTAATAAGTGAAATAGCTCTGTTTTTGTTCCTGCCACTCTATCATTTTCTTTTATATATCCCGTTTCTAAGCGGGCATTTGTTAACCAATAAGTACGACTCATATTAAAACATCCTTTCTATTAGTGTTACAAGATAAAAGGGCGATCCACTTGGATATCCCTCTAATCAGTTTTCCTATTTGATTAAAACTTCATTGATTTCTAAATAACCAGATGGACTGATTGCAAAGCCCTGGATATTTTTGGCTACAGCAGCGAGATTTTCAATCACCCTTACTGGAATATATACGGCATCTTCCATTTCTAATTCTTGTGACTGTGCATATAGTTCAATACGTTTATTTGGGTCTTTTTCTTTACGGGCAGCATCAATTAAGCTATCCACCTCTTTATTACTATAGAAGAAGGTATTCCCAGATGCCCCGTGAGAATTGGTATGGAAAAGGTTGTATTGATTATAATCGGCATCACCGGTTGCGTTTCTCCAACTGAGGATAAATATCTCAGAATCCCCGTTGTTTGCCTGCTCAACGAACGTTCCATACTCTAAGACTTGGATATTTACTTTAACACCGATTCCTTTTAACTGAGATTGAAGGACCTCCGCCATATTGATTCTTTCTTTGCTATCCATTGTTTTTAGTGTCGTTTCGAATCCATCTGGATAGCCGGCTTCAGCAAGTAATTTCTTTGCTTCATTAAGGTTATATTCATAGGCTTTCATATCAGCATGGTAGCCAAAGACCTTTGAGCCTAATAATGAATTCGCCTTTTTACCAACATTATTGTATACACCCTTTATAATCGAATCCATTTCAACCGCTTGAGAGATCGCCTTACGAACACGGACATCATTAAAGGGTTCTTTTTGAACGTTAAAGCCAATAT
Source organism: Neobacillus canaveralius (assembly GCF_047237705.1). Lineage (NCBI taxonomy): Bacteria > Bacillati > Bacillota > Bacilli > Caryophanales > Bacillaceae > Neobacillus > Neobacillus canaveralius. Next base: position 4,934,687 of record NZ_JBDFLL010000001.1, read on the forward strand.
ACTCTGTACCAAATCCTTCACTTCGGTATACCTCAACTGCTGACGAAGCACCTACAGAAGACATCATCGGTACAGAGAGCGGCTCAGCAATATGGGCTTCTCCAGTTTCAAGCATGGAGATTCTTGTTGTTTCCTCCGGAACTACCTTGAATACAACTTTATCCACTTTAGCCTTTGTTCCCCAGTATTCCTTGTTCTTCTTAAAGACAATTTCTTGACCAGGAGTCCAAGATTCAAAAACAAATGGACCTGTTCCATTCGGTTCATTGATACTTTTTTTACCGAACTTATCAATTGCCTTTGGACTAATAATACCGCCTTCATGGCTGGCTAAAATAGATAGTAATGGTGAGAAAGGCTCGGATAAGATAAATTGAACCGTAAATTCATCCACTACCTTTACTTCTTTTACCATTTTAAATACAACCGCTCTTGGTGAACCAACATTCGGATCTAGGAGTCTGTCAAATGTCTCTTTTACCGTATCAGCATTAAAGACCGTTCCATCATGGAACTTCACATCTTTTTTAAGATTAAATTCCCATGTTAAATCATCAAGCTGTTTCCAGTTTTCTGCAAGCAAAGGCTTAATTTCGGCATTTTTATCACGTCCAACCAGCCCCTCATAAATCTTGCCATGGGTAACACTTGCGGCGTTGATCGTCGACATGAAATGATGATCTAGGTTCTCAGCATCTGACAAACGAGCAATAACTAATGTACCTCCTTCATTTGAAGCGGTCTCACTATTATTTTGCTTTGTACTTGCATCCTTTTGTGTAGAACAGCCAGTAATGACGATTGCAATAAACATGACTAGTAAAAATATTCCTATTCTCCATTTCTCTTTCATGCCCACTACCCCCCTGAATATGTTTTATTAAGCAAGTGCACTTGTCTAATTATAAAAAATATTCAGACTACTATGTTTCGAAATTATTTACTTTATTTTTCAATATCTTTACTTCTTTTCGGAATTAGATGAAATCAACGTTTTTAAACGACGAAGGAAGCAGTTCATTTTCAGGAAGCTGCTGATAATCTCTTTCTAAATATCCTTTTCTCATTTTGTTAAAATATTTTTGACCTTTGGATTTGATTTCTTCTAAATCCAGATCAGGGATTTTTCGATCTTTCATAACCAGCCTGCCATTAATAATCGATAATTTAACATCTCTTCCTGATCCACTTACGATTATCGTACGAATCGGATCATCAATCACGCCGATATGGAAGCAGTCTAAATCGATAGCAATAATATCGGCTTTCGCTCCAACAGCAATCCTACCAAGGTCATCCCTTCCAAGGAAGTTAGCTCCGCCAAGAGTTGCCGCACGATATAAATCTGCATAGGTGGAGTCTTTCACATCTTTTTCGATTAATCGTGACAGCATGCTGCCCGTGCGGATGTTCTGAAACATATCTGGAGGAAACGTATCTGTCCCCATTGCTAAATTAATTCCTGACCTTTTATATTTGGCAAATGATTCTAACGCAGAAGCGTGTCTTCCAATAATTAAGGGACAATGTATTACGGTTGTATTCGTTTCTGCTAGTAATGCTAGATCATCACCCTCACCCCTAAGTGTTTCACTATAACCGGCGATAAAATGAGCATGCGGGATTCCGGTTTTTGGTCCTAAAAAACCAATATTATACAAATATCGAATAGGTGTTATGCCGTGTTTCTCAAGTATTGTGTGATACTCAAAGCTTCCCTGCGCCGCATGAAGTTTTATTGGAACATCTAATTTCTCACTATAAAATTTAGTTTGTTTCAAACTTTCCTCTGTTTGACACTCAACCCGTTCAGGTGCAAGCATGCATTTAACCAATCCATTATAGGAACCATCAAATTCTTCAACAAACTCTATGGCCCGCTCAAGTCCTGCCCTCCCTGCTTCTTCGTCCCAATATAGCTTAATTGTTCCATCCGGTTCCACGACTCTGATCCCAGATTGATAACTAGGTCCCAAATAAATTCTTAATCCTAATCTTCCTGCGTGATTGGCTGCTGCGGCTAGCTCCTCATAAGTTTCCGCCCACTTTTTATAAAAAACGGATGTAATCGGCATAGCAGTTGTTATCCCATGAAGAATCAACTGAGAATAAGCATAAAGTGATTTAAATGATTCTTCTTCAGCAGTCATAACTTCATGATGTCCGTTTTCAACATAACGCTCTGACCAAAGCAGGTTTTTCTGTTTGTCACTGCTTGCTTCTAAATGAAGAATATCGTGATCAATATCACCCAGTGCATTTAAATCGATAAATCCTGGACTAATGACCGCATTCCCAGCATCAATGACTTTATCTACTTCTTTAGGGTAGTTCTTTCCAACATAAATAATTGTATCGTTTTCATATACAACCTCTGAATCTTTTAAAATCACATGATCATCTCCATCAAAACCAATTACATATCTTCCCTTAAGCTTTGTAAGCATTTTTTATTAGTCTCCTTTCAATCTAGTAATATCTGATTAATAACTTAATTATAGAAAATGATAACCGTAATTATTTTCGGAATTATTACTCTTTTTTTTAATTTTTCTACTTCTTGCCTACATTACATTTACTTCAAATATCCTTTTGTTTAAATTAAATGATAGAGCTGCATGGGAATCTTTACAGAGGGGCTACATGAAAATGAATGTTTTATTACTTGATGATGAACTATTTTAGTACATTATTTCGAAAATTAGAGGGAATATCGCCAACGGAATTTAGAGAGAAAAGTAAATACTCATATTAAAAACAAAGTCCGGCACTGTTTTAATAAGTGCCGGACTTTCAATTTATTATATTATTGTCTACAAGGAGTTGTATTCATCTGTTTGACAATGTGAGTACCTTGTTTTTCGATAATGGCATCTTTTAAACTTTCTGGGTTGGTAATCACTACTCTCTTTCCACCCTTTTCCAAGAAGCTTAGGCTAGCCTCAATTTTTGGCAGCATACTACCTGCCGGAAAGTGGTTTTCAAGAACATATTGTTTTGTCTCTTCTACTGAAATTTTTTCTAGGGCGAGTTGATTTGGCTTTCCAAAATTAATACATACTCTTGGAACACCAGTTGTAATGATTAATGTCTCTGCATTGACTTGTTCCGCTAAAAGACTGGTAGCAAAATCTTTATCAATTACCGCATCAACACCTAAATATGAATTATCTCTTGTTTTTATAACCGGAATGCCGCCGCCGCCAACTGCAATCACAACGTAACCGGCATTTACCAATGATTTTATCGCTTCTTTTTCAACGATATCAATGGGTTTAGGTGAAGGAACCACTCTTCGGTAACCACGTCCGGAATCTTCTACAAAAATCCACTCTGGATGTTCCTTTTTCATCTCCTCCGCTTGTTCTAAAGTAAAGAATGAACCAACTGGTTTTGTTGGATTTTGGAAATTCGGATCATTAATGTCAACTTCGACTTGGGTGATGACCGTTGCAACTTTTTTATTTATTCCTCTTTTTGTAAATTCGTTTGTTAATGCTTGTTGAATTTGGTACCCAATACCACCCTGTGTATCTGCAACACAATTGACAAGCGGTATATCTGGCATACCTGCAATCTCATTTGCAATTTCAGACCTCCTAAGTCCAAAGCCTACTTGTGGTCCATTTCCATGTGTAACAACGACATTGTAACCTTCTTGAACCATATCTGCGATATTTACTGCTGTTTCTTGTACTGCTTCATATTGATCTTGAACAGAATCGCGACCATTGTCCCGTACTAGGGAGTTCCCGCCAATCGCAACAATTACTAATTTACTCATTTGTTAACCCCCTGTGATTCTAGTTGTTTTTTTATTAATTCAAGAGATTGGTTCTTATGCAATTGATATAAAGGATTGGTTGGGTCGTTTTTAATTGCATTTTCAATTGCCTCAATCGCTGCTTCATGCCTTCCAAGTGACCTCAAACTGTTTGCCTTATGGAATGAAAAATCATATCTATTAGGTTTTAGCGTTAATAGATTATCCATTTCAATTACAGCTTCCTCATGCCGACCTAATTCTCTAAGGTAATTTGATTTATGATAACGGTAAAAGGTTTCAGCAGGATCTAATTCACATGCTTTATCGTATTCAGCAAGCGCTTCTTCAGTTTTCTTCATCAATCTTAAGCAATTAGCAGTATAGAAATAAAAATCAAGATCTTTAGGATTAATCGCTAACGCCTTTTTATATTCTTCGAGTGCTTCATCATAACGCATTAGTTCTTGCAGTGAATAGCCTTTGTAGAAATAAAAATCTAAATTATTTGGATCCTTCTCGAGTGCTTGATTCGTTTCAGAAATCGCTTCTTCATACTTATCATCCAAGTAAAAAGCTTTTGCTCTATTAATAGTTTCATTTTGTTCAACATAGTCATTGGTAAGAATCTTTACTACTTTTTCCTGTTTCATATCTTTAGCATGCTGAAGAGCTGACTTCCCATCCCTGTCAGGTATATTTACATCTGCTCCAGCTTTAACGAGTAATTCAATTATCATAGAATATAAGCGTCCACCATTCCCTAAAATGACTGCCTCTAATAGACCGCTCCACCCTAAATTGTTGGCATGGTTAACAGGAATACCAGCATCTAAACATCTTTGTACGGTTTTAAGATAGCCTTTTTCGCTGGAAGGCAATAATGCAGTACCGCCAAATCGGTTTATACTGTTTAAATCTGCTCCATAGTTAAGCATTTCGCTTAAAATTTCATGAAAACCATTTGCACCTGAACAAATAAATGGTGTCAATTGTGTAATATCTCTTGTATTAACATCACTGCCAGCTTTTAATAGGAATTTAACGACTGAAAGGTGATTTTTTTGAGTAGCAGCCATCAAAGCTGTTCGGCCATCTGCGTCTTTAAAATCGACGTCAGCCCCATCTTCTAATAATTGCTTAACAGCGTTTAGATCCCCACGTTCACTTGCAAGAATCAGCTCCAAGTTTTGATTCATTATAAACATTCTCCCCTTTATCCATTCTATGTTGATAAATAAATTTCACCTTCGAGAGCCTGAAGAGCTTTACCTATCGAAGGTGAATTCCGAACAATTTAATTATGCTGCATTTTTTCCAGTTTCAGGTTTTGGCTGGGTCTTACTTCGGTCCATCACATATTTGATAACAAATATACCTGCAATCATTAGGTAGCCAAAGAAAAATTCTACAGAAGCACCCTTAGCAAATGCGACTGTCGGAGAGTGAATAAATCCTACGATTGACAATACGGCTGCTACTGCTGCAGCGGCAGCGCCACGTAACGGTTTATCATTTATAGCAAATATCGCTATACATCCCCATAAAAGACTGGCAATCGGTGCACCATTTCCTAAATGAGTCAATCCTTCATAATAAACCCCTTTACTGGCAAGCTTATCAATTCCAACAGTTCCAGCAGCAGTTCCAGCTGCACCAAGTACATTATTCGCAAGAGTAAGAGCCCAGTTTGCGATCCATGGGAATAATGCAATAAAGATAACCGGTACTTCGAGTTTCGGAGTTTCACGAACAACTTGGTTTGCTGTTACAACTCCGATATAAACAAGGATAGGAGCGATGGCATAGACAGGAATGACTGCTAATAAAAATGCACCTATACCGAAAAGCGAAAGAACTAACATCGATATACCCGTTGCTACTGTATAACCAATACCTGCGCCCATTGATTTCCATCCTGGGTGTCCAACATATACAGTTACTGGATATGGATTACCAAATGCAGCACCAAGACATGATGCAAGACCATTTGTTAACATAACTTGTCTTGTTTCATATTCATCTCCTGCTGTACTTGCACTTTCAATATTCTCTAAGTCAAATACATAGTTAGAAAGGCCAAGTGGTATAGCTGAAGCCAAATATGGAAGTGCATGTGGTAACCCTTGCATAAAACCATCAATATTTAACGATGGAGGATTGAATCCAAAAGATGATAAAGATTGTGAAATTGCACCAGGCTCCATCACACCTAAAGCCCAAGCAATCCCTGTACCCACCGCAAGCAATAAAAACCCTGTTGGAATTTTTGCAAAGACCGGTGATTTACCAAACCAGTTAATGAAGATAATGATTAATACGGAAAAAGCGATCATCGGTGCTTCAAACGCTTGTAACATAGGGTTCATCGCTAATAATAAAAGGCCAAGACCAGATAAACATGATAATAATACTGTTCTAGGTATGATTCTTCTGATCGTATCACCTAATAGTGAACCCACTACCAGAATCATTGCTTCTACGAAACACCATACTAGTGCAATTCCAATGGCAAATTCATAATCTTTCGTTTGAGTATAGACTGGTAAAATAACTAAAAATGTTACCGTAAATATAGACGGCGCACTTGGTCCCGAGGGCAATGCTGTTACATCAGTTCTGCCCGTTTTTTTAGCTAGTCGATAAGCAAAAAGTCCATAAGCACAACTTGCGATAAATATCCCCATTCCAAAAGCTGGGGCAATTTTTCCATAAACGACTTCTGACGGAATACCGACAACAAAAATTAATAACGACATCATGGTTAGGAGGTTGGTTAAGTTATTAGCGAGTAAGCCGAAGTAAGCAGCCAAGTCCCCTTTTTTCCAAAATTTAATTGATTGATCCATTATGTTTCACCTCTAAATTAAGATTAGTTTGTTGGATGTAAAAAATTGTTAACATTATTTCATACTCTTCTACTTCATTTTCCTCCTTTGCAGCAGAGAAACTTGTTTTCTCTGCTGAATTTTTATAAGTCTAGAAGAGAAATAATTACATTTAGTAACCCCTTACACTTTACATTTTAGTTGGAATACCATTCTTGGTCATTGGCTACCAATACCAAAAAGAAAGACATTCATTTAGGCAAGTTATACAATAATCTTTGTACAAAATATGTCCTCACTAGAGAATTAGAAATACTTGAAAACAGTAGGATTATTTGTTTAAGTTGCACAATCTTTTTATTGCATTATTTGACTACTTTTTTTAGTATTAACTGAAATAATAATTTAGATAGGACGTGTAAAAGAAAGTGAAAAAAACGGTTGTTTATAAAAAAAATGGAAATTTCTCAATAAAGGCAGATTTTTATGGGACTTTCAAAAAAAATGCCCCTGTTGTCATCTATATTCATGGCGGCGGTTTAATTTGGGGAACAAGAGAAGAAATAAGTGAAGAAATGATCAATCTTTATACCGACAATGGATTCTCACTATTTTCAATCGACTATAGGCTTGCTCCTGCAACAAAATTGTCAGAAATTCTTAAGGATATCGAAGATGCTATCCATTGGATTCAATCAGAAGGACCAAAACAATTTTCAATAGACCCGAGGAAAATTGCTGTTGTAGGAAGTTCCGCCGGCGGTTTTTTAGCTCTTTCTACTGGAACATTTACTCTTAAACCTCGTGCAATTGTTTCTTTTTATGGATACGGGGATCTTGTTGGGAGTTGGGCTGCTAGTCCCAGTAAATTTTATTGTCAAAAGGACTCAGTTTCAAAGGAACTCGCTTATAAGCTGATCACAGATTGTATCGTAACTGAAGCATCGGTTGAAGAACGGTTTTTATTTTATGTTTATGCGAGACAGAATGGAGTTTGGATTGAAGAAATTTCAGGGGTAAATCCTAAAAGTAATAAAGAAGATCTTTATCCATTCTGCCCGAATCGTAATGTTACAAAGGAATTTCCACCAACTTTATTATTACACGGAACGAAGGATACCGATGTACCATACGAACAGTCAGTATTTATGAGAGCTGCCCTTATTAAACAATCGGTTGAAGCAAGACTTATTACGATTCCAAATGGTGACCATGTATTTGATAAAAACTTCCATGAACCGATTGTACAAAATGCACTACAACAAGTCATAGAGTTTTTAAAAACCCATATGAGTTAAAAAAAGCCCAGCTTATAAATCTAAGCTGGGCTTTTTAATTTAATTTTTGTTATTTATTAGATTTATGGAAAAACTCAAACAAATAATCACAATCTTCTCTTTGCTCTACTTTAACCATTTTGAGCACACTTTTATCCTCACCGGATAAATACTTACGTAAATGCATATCAGAGAAGCCATATTTATCAGCATCTGCGCTCGTGTTACAATATTGAACTTCTTTAATTCCTGTCCAAATAATGGCAGAGACACACATTGGACAAGGTTCACAAGTTGCATAGATCACACAATCAGATAAATCCATTGTTCCTAACTTTTTACAAGCTTCACGAATAGCAACCATTTCAGCATGAGCAGATGGGTCAGTATCTCTCATCATTGTATTGCTTACTACAGCGATAATTTCATCACCGCGTACGATTGTTGCACCGAATGGCCCCCCAACTTTATTGGCCATTCCAACAAGTGTTGCATCTGCAGCTAATTTCATATAATCCATATCAAATTTCCTCCTATTTTCACTCTGTAACTGGACCAATATTATCCTTCTTATTTACATAGAGTTTATACGCTAAGAATGCAGCAATTAGCAGATATCCCCAAACGAAAGGCATAGCAGTTGCTTGTGCAAGTCCGATAGTGCTTGTATGAATTGCACCAATAAAAGTTAAAGCAGATGCTAGTACTGCAGCAATAATGCCTCCAATAGGCGTGTTACGGATCGTAAATACAGCTATACACCCCCAAAGAACACTCGAAATAGGGGCACCATTACCTAGAGCAACCAAGCCATCGTAGAAAAGTCCAGCATTATGCAGAGCTAGTGAAGATACTTGATTGTCAGCTGTCCCTACAGACATACCAGCAGCTGAAAGTGCATTATTAACAGCAACAAGTGCCCAGTTCGCAACCCATGGAAAGAAACATACAAAGATTGCTGGAGCTTCAAATTTCGGACTTTCTTTGACAACTTGATGCCCTGTTACAATCGCAATAAACACGAGCATCGGAACGATAGCAGCAATTGGTACAACAGCTAGCAAAAGTCCCATAAGACTGAAAATCGATAATAAGAATATCGCAACAGAACTAGCAATGGAATAGCCTAAACCTGCTCCAACTTCTTTCCAACCCGCATGTCCTACATATACGGTTACCGGGAATGGATTACCACAAAGGCCACCTATTAAAGTAGAAAAACCGTTTGCAAGCATAACATCTCGAGTTTTGTATTCATCTCCGCTAACAGCAGCAGCCTCTACATTTTCCAAGTTAAAAATGTAGTTTGCTAACCCTAAAGGTACAGCAGTTAATAAATATGGCAAAGCCGCGTTAAAACTGTCGGCAAACCCATTTAAATGTAACATTGGAGGATTAAAGCCGAATGATTTTAGAGCTTCCGTAACATCAGCAGGATTTTGATATCCAGCTATCCAAGCAATGGCCGTACCAACTACGATCAATAATAAACCGGTAGGTATTTTCTTTAATATTGGATGTTTACTTAGCCAGTTTATGAAGATGATGATTAAAGCTACAAATGCCACTATAGGCATTTCAAAGGATTGCAGCATTGGGTTCATACCCAAGAATACAAATGCCAAACCTGCCAAGGCTGCCAGCAATACCGTTCTTGGGACAATCTTTCTAATCGTTTCACCCAGGAATGCTCCTAAAAATAATATGGCAGCCTCAATAAATCCCCAAATAACTGCGACAGTGGTGGTGAAAGCAGCATCCTGTGTTTGTTGATATAGAGGCAGCATAATCACAAATACGATAAGAAAAATACCAGGTGAACTTGACCCTGACGGTAATGCGGTAACATCCTTTCTACCTGTTTGCTTAGCCAATTTATAAGCAAAATAAGCAAATATAGTGCCAGATATCAATACAGCAAATCCAAAGCCAGGAACAATTTGTTTAAAAACAAACTCTTTTGGCATACCAACTACTCCGATTAATAATGAAATCATAACCAAAAAGTCTGTCAAAACATTAACAAATAAACCGAAGGAAGCGGCAAAGTCCCCTTTTTTCCAAAATTGGATTTTTTGAGCCATTTCATTTCACCCCTAAATATGAATTAGTTTGTTGGATAAAGTAATACGTTTCAGTAAGCGGTTACACAATGAATTTTATATTTAAATCCCTTGTTGGTCATTGGCTAACTAAACCAAAAAGAAAGGTATTCATTTAGGCAGTTTAAACGATAATTTTTGCCTAAAATATGTCCTAGATAAGAGTTGAAATTTAATCTTTTAAAATCCACCGGCATAAAAAAAGCCCAGCGTGTTAAACTGGGCTTTTTAATTTAAGTTTAAATATTATTGAATGCTTTCACTTAATGCTAAAATTGCTTTTTCAAAGGCTTCAACTGGAGGATAAGTAATTCCTGCACCTATCATTCCGATACCAGCGTCTTTATGAGCAATCGCGGTATTAATAACCGGCATGATACCTGTTTGGATAACCTTACGAACGTCAATTCCTGTCGGAAGTCCCATGAAATCAAGTAATGGAATGGTGATGTTAGGATTTTCTGTTGTAGTGATTTCCTTCATTCTAGTTGAATAAGCAATAGCATCCTCTACTGTTCCACCAACTAACGCAACGATTGCTGGAGCTGTTGCCATCGCAAATCCACCGAAACCATAAGTTTCAGTAATAGCGCTGTCCCCAATATCAAGTCCAGAGTCCTCTGGCTTGTAACCTGCAAACATTGGACCAATAACTTTTTGTGCTGGACCAGTAAACCATGTGTTTCCAGGCATTCCGCTCACACGGATACCGAATTCAACACCGTTCCGTGCCATGGTTGTAACTACAGTACTGTTTTCAATGCCATGTGCAGAATCAAGGGCACATTTCGCCATTGCCATCCAAGTAGGACCAGAGAAGTAATCGCTGCTCGCAACGAAATCAAATACTTCTTTCTTCTGTTCGATTGTGTAATCAGTTTGTAAAATATATGGAGTTAAAGCTTGAATTAATAAAGTTGTACCCGCAACATTTCGGTTATGACACTCGTCTCCCATATGAAGTGCTTGTGCAAGCATTAAGCGTAAGTCAATTCCATTAGGATTTAATTTCATCGCATCACGTAAAACAGGACCAAAAACATCACGCATCCAAATTAAACGATCAATAACACTTTGGTCATTTGCTCCCATGCGAAGGATTTTTGCTAATTGTTCACTTAAGTTCGTATAAGCAATATTGCCATATGTTTTGTTTTCAACTATATGCATGAACATTGACGCAGATGTAACACCTGCCATAGATCCTACACAGTTGTGTTCGTGACATGGTGAAAAAGTGATTTCGCCAGATGCCGCTAGTTTAGCAGCCTCTTCAACATCCTTTGCTAACCCTTCAAATACGATTGCTCCTGTAACCGCACCTTTCATAGGACCATTCATTTTATCCCAAGTAATTGGAGGTCCTGCGTGGAGAATCGTTGTTTTAGTCATACCAGGTACGCAATTAATGGCTTGATCATATCCTATTAACACTGGTTGGGAATTAATAATTCTTTCGACTGCTAATTTGTTAGCTTCTTCAATTTTTCCCAAGATTGCAGGATTTTCAAATTTGTCTAGTGCTACAATTAATGCTGGGTTTCCTCTGCCCGGCGGTGTCCATTCTAAATGTATGACTTCAGAGCTTTGTTGTAATAAATCATCTTTAAAGGACTCAATTCCTACGTTAATAACATGTGGTCTACTTTTAAATAAATCGCTAACTCTACTCATGCCTATTCTCCCTTCACAACAAATTCTCTAGCCAATAATCCAGCATTTTGCATGCTGCTTGCATGTGTTACATCTGCTGCTAATAATTTATTTATTTGCTCTTCATAATCTTGTGGATCTAATTCTGTACCAAGTACATATCCAATTATCTCCAAATGTCTTCCTTCTTGCTCTGCCTGTTGCTTCGCTTCTATAATTGCAGGAAGGAAAGCCCCAACTGGATCTTCATGTGCTCCATAACCTATCACGAAATCCATCACGATAACACCAACCGATGGATCTTTTGCCTCCTTAACAAATCTTTCAAGACGTGTCGACGGGTCAATCATTGGGTGTGGTTTTCCTTGTGTGTATTCATCATCACCAAAGTCGATGAATGTATGGTCTTGGCTTGTGTAACGGTCTTTTAAACGATAATCTGGATTTCTTTGAATATTGCTGTAGACATTATCGAATTTCTCCATTGCTGCATGCATCGCTTCATCCGCCAGTGTACCGCCGCTGAAAAGTCCACGAATATATTTCTGTTCAGGAGTTAACTTTGTCCGAACTTCTTCTATAAGTGGAATGTTTAATGCACGTTTATTTAACTTGCTTTCATCTGCCCCCGCCAATAGCACTGCTTTCAATGCAGCCTCTTTAGACATTTTGGCAAAATGTGCGCCAGCTTCAGTAATTTTTTCTTCGTTTCCGCCAATAAACCAAACGACAACTGGTTTTTTACATGTTTTAATTTTCGCTAATACTTTTTCTTCCACACTTGGTGCAGGTGGCTTAGAAACAACGACAATGACTTTTGTCTCTTCATCGTCTTCAAGTGCTTGAATACCGTCAAGCATCATGATCCCGCCAACTTCTTCTTTTAAATCTCTGCCGCCTGTTCCAATCAATTGAGAGATACCGTAGCCAAATTCGTGAATGCGGACGCTTACCTCTTGGCTGCCAGTTCCTGATGCTCCAACAATACCAATATTCCCTTTTCTTACTGCGTTTGCGAAACAAAGGGCTGTATTGCCGATAATCGCTGTTCCACAGTCAGGCCCCATCATCAATAATCCTTTTTCATGAGCTAATTTCTTTAATTCAATTTCATCTTCAATGCTTACATTGTCACTAAACATCATGACATGTAAATCATTTTCAAGTGCCTTTTTCGCTTCTCTAGCTGCATAAGCACCATTAACGGCAATAATGGCTAAATTTGCTTCTGGGTTACTTCCTGCTGCAGAAGAAATAGTTGAATATTTAATATCATTTTTTCCTTTTTTACCCGAATTCTTTTTTGAAAATAACTCATTTATTTTTTCGAAAGCGGTTTCGCATAATTCGTCAGTTGTTGCTTTTACAACAATAATTAAATCACTTGCCCCCGCTGTCTCTACTTCAGGTGTCATTAACCCGACATTTTTCATTACCTCTTTATTCATTTCAGTACCCATTGCTATAATGGCCTGTTCTACTTCCTCAATTTGATTCGCTTTAGTGGAAAGCGACATTAAAGATACTGAATCGAAATATGTGTTTGGCTTAATCAAAGCTTGTACTAACATACTTTACCTCCCGCTCTAATAGTGGCCTCCATTCCGAAAACAATGCCAAAAGCTATATCTGTCCCAGATGAAGAACCTATGTTTAATAATTTATTTAAAGAGAGAATTAAGTCTTCATCATCCTCAATTAATAAAGAGTTAAGTAATGCAATTAAAGACTCTCTCACTTTACCAATGGCTGCTTTTTTTAAAGTCATGTAACTAATTTCATTCGTTAGGGTTTTTGCTTGCTTTAAAACATCTTCACAAATTAATTTTTTGTAAGGATAAAAAGAACTGTTTTTCATATTAAGAATAGTAAATAACCCAGTTAAAAAATCATCCCCTGAAGGGGTTAACCCTTGCCCAAGACCTACAAGAGAAACAGCATGTGGCAGGGCAGATGAAATTCGATTCGCTAATAATTCATTCATAAGGAAATAAGTTCGTTTCTCGAGCATATTTGAAACTTCTGCTTCAAAAGGATTTTCGGTTATTATTTTTTTTTTCATTCCTCCGCCTACACCGTGGAGGTTAATATATTCCTTCATTTTCTTTACATTTCGTTTCAGGATTTCTTCATTAGATGGGTAGGATGGTAACACACCTTCCCATTCATTGACCTGATCTATTGCAATAGTTAGCTTATCCCCAATAAACAAGAGGTTTTTTACAACACGGACCCGGTCATTTACTTCAATTTTCGTGGACTTCATATTATCAACATTAACGATTAAAGTATTGGGACCGTTATCAAGTTTTCTGCATGCAATGGTAAATAAATCTCCATTTTCAAAACATTTAATATTTAATGTCCGATTGAATGTACTGTGCACAAAACCAGTGAATAATGAGTTATTAATTTCCTTTATAAAATCTGAATCACCAGATATTGCATGAATCACGAATAACACCCCAAAAAGTCCAGAATCAGTAAGCCTTTAAGTTTTTAACGGCTCGAACCTCCTTTTATGAAAGAAAGTTTAATAAGCTAAATAGCTTATATGTTTATTTTAGATAATGTGCATAACATCGTCATCGTTTAACGAATCCAAAAAGCAATGCATTCAATTGTGCAAATCGTACAATTGATTGTGATTAATTTATGTCAAAGGAATGAAATATAAAAAAGAAGATGCAGGATTCTACTGCATCTTCTCTCAATCAACTTTGCTTGCTGGACACGTACAAAAAAGAAAAAGGTTTTTATTTACCTTTTTTTCCTTTCTGTTTGATTTTTTCATCCCTTTTATATTTTGCAAAATAAGGGAAGCTAAGTAAAACTGTTAAAAAGACAATGATCATTACGGCTATTCTTAAATTAAATGCGAGATTTGCTAGACTAAAAATAAATAATAATATTGCTATTGAAAGTGAAAATAATACCTTGCTCTGAATTGTAATGTGATGTTTCTCTCCACATTTCCCACATACCAGTGGTTTATAATTCCAGCGGATTGTCTTTTGAATCTCTTTCCAGGTAAATGGACGCTGACATGATTCACACCTTTGCATGCCCAATAATAACACCTCTCTATTAAGAAATTTAGCATGTGCTTTACCGTTATTCGCCAAGAAAAATATACCAAAACAAAACTAATATGGCTATAATTTCTTAAAGTTTGGTGTACAAAAAAAGGTACCCAAAAATTTTTGGGATACCATTGTCATTTTATAAATATTTTCGATGAACGCCCTTTCCGTCATATGAAAATAACATTCTTCGATCTTCAATCATCGTTTCAATGTGAACTGGTCTTCCCCATAATTGCTGGACATACGGTAATACTTTTTCAAGATATTTCACATCTAATTCTATATCTTCATACCAATGCTTTAAATAAAGTTCACCATTCTTTAAATAGTCACCATCATTGACAGTAATGTAGGGGAATCCTCCATTTACACGCATATTAACCAACTGGTCACGTACATGTTCCCAAGCTTTATCAACAATTTTATAATCCCTTCCCTGTTTCTGAAAAAGATACATATCTTCTCGCATCACAAGGTCTTTGTTTAAATAATTACGTAAAAACGATATATCTGATTCAACTTCGCGGACCTCAAACATCTTTTCCCGGCCAGAACCAGGCGTAACCCCTCTTCTTATCATATCCTCAGTTGGGTTATTATATCGCTCCTCAATATCCTCAAATATCTTTATGCCTAGGTAGTACGGATTTATTCCTGTTTTTGATGGCTGAACGACACCTGCATTTAATTTTGCAAACTCAATTGCTTCACCGCTGGTTAAATCCATCTCTCTGATAATTCGTTGGTGCCAATAGGAGGCCCAGCCTTCATTCATGATTTTCGTTTCAAGCTGCGGCCAGAAATAAAGCATTTCTTCACGCATCATCGTTAAAATATCCCGCTGCCAATCTGTTAACTCTCTGCTATAAGTTTCAATAAATAATAATAAATCCTTTTCAGGTCTTGGCGGAAATTGTTTTTTTCTAGGCTGAGCCGGCTGCTTTTTGTCTTTATCATCTAACTTCCATAAATCATCATATGGAGAGGCTGTTTGTTGGATCTCATCTTCAGAATCATCTTCAAGTGACCAAGCAAGTTTAGGTCTCATTAGTGAGGGGTCAATATGTTCATCAATTGCCAGCACAGCATCCAGGAAAGTCTCAACTTCCTTTTTACCATGTTGAATTTCATAACGACGTATTCTCTCTGCTGTTGCTGCCATGCTTTCAACCATATCCCGCTTCGTATTTTGGAAACGGACATTATTCTTAAAGAAATCACAATGAGCAAGTACGTGAGCAACGATTAATTTATTTTGGATGAGCGAATTGGAATCTAATAAGAAGGCATAGCAAGGATTTGAATTGATAACAAGTTCATATATTTTACTTAGACCTAAATCATAATGAAGCTTCATCTTATGAAACTGCTTTCCAAAACTCCAGTGTGAAAATCTGGTAGGCATTCCATAGGCACCAAATGTGTAAATGATTTCTGCTGGGCATATTTCATATCGCATCGGATAAAAATCTAAGCCAAAGCCACGTGCAATTTCGGTAATCTCACTAATTGCATATTCAAGTGCTTTGCGATCGTCCCCATTCATCGCCATTCCCCCTTTTCCTCTTACCACAATGTATGAAGAAAATCTGGGAATCATGAAACAAGATGTAAAAAACAACAAGTCTACCTGCTTATTTTGGCTTTTTTCAAGTACTTTACTTCTTCTGCAAGGGTGAGCCCCACATATTTATTTCTTTCCCATTCGATCTCAAAGAGTGACAGCGGCGGGGATGTCTCTCCAACAAGCGGACTAATTTCAATCGTAAATGCTGGACGATGATAGTGGGTGATAAACCAATCAGTAAACCCTCCTCCTGTGGCATGTTTCGGTGGCTTACTAAGCTTATATCCGGTCAATTTTGACACTTTTTTGGCAATCTGTTTATCACGATGAAGATGTTTGCCATTATGGTAATTCCAAAAAACCTCTTCACCAGAGGAATGGTAAGCCACTGCTATCTCAGGATTAATTTCACGAATGAATTGTGTTAATACCTTTACTTCTATCGCTTCTAGAGGTTTCTTGCCTTTATAAAATTGGTACGAAGGGGAATCAGGTTGATGATTTATCGCTTTCCATCCAGAAGGATATTGCCTATTTAAATCGACCCCCAGCCCGTTTGCTTTCCACCGTTCAAAATTGTCTAATCCTTCATTCATGGCTAACAGATGTTTTTGGTGATCATGCGGGAATTTATCCAGCGAATTTTGTTGAATCGTAACTCCATCTGGATTGAGCATAGGGATAAACCAAATCGAAACATCGTTTAAAATATCGGTTGAAAGGCTTCCAAAATTGGTCTGATCTTGATACGCTTTAGCGTACCCTTCAAGCTTCTTCATTAAAAGCATGGTGGTCATCCATTCACGACCATGATGTGCCCCTATTAGAACAATATTTCGCTTCCCTTCTCCAAGTTTAATACCATAGATCGTTCTTCCAAAATGGGTCTTTCCAATGCTTTTTACTTCTATTTTATTATACATATGATGAATACTCGCAATATCTTGTTTCAGTATGTCGTACGAATAAGGTCGGGTTGACTTAACCACCTTTGCCATTGAAACCATTTCATCCTGCAAGAATAAAAATAATAAAATAAACAATAATCTCTTCATACAACCTCCTTATCAAAGACAAAACCAATACCAATACCTTATTTGTTATACAGGTAAAAGTTGAAAACAGCGTAATATCCGCTTGTCCAACATTTTCTGTGAAAGTTATTTGCAAAATGTCATAAAATAAACTCAACTCCTAGTAAGGAGGAGACAAAACAAATGAATAAAATGGATTATGATCGAGCCTTGTATTATACACATCGATCTGAATGGGATAATTTGCTAATACTCATGGTACGAACAAAAGACCAATTTTTATCAAAGCGGATAGAGCAATTCCTGCATGCCTATCACTTTGAACGTGACTATTCGGTAATAGAAAACAAATTATATTCACTGCTTCGTTACATCGACCATGCAAACGAAACGGTTGAACCTGATAATGAGTTACCGATGTATAGTCTTTCCTGAAATAACAAGTGGATACTGTTGAGAAATATTTACCATACCGGACCAAAGAATTCCACCAAAAAACGGCCTCCCTTTTAGGGAAGCCGTTTATCTTTGTAATAATCTTCTCTTTACTCCATCATTTCCATAAAACTCTAAGTTGTTATGAAGGCTTTTAGTTTTCCGTTACCGTTTTGACTTTTTCGTCTACCAGTCCCATAAAGTTCTTTTCAATTTGAGATAACTTACTTCTGCTTTCCTCTAAACTATTACTGTTTACCCCAAAATAAAATTTTACTTTTGGTTCAGTACCTGATGGTCTTAAACATACCCATGAGCCGTCTGTGAAAGTATATTTTAATACATTCGATTTTGGCAAGTCGATTTTCTCATCACCGTTGGATGTTTTGCGAATCCCTGTTAGATAATCTTCTGACATAGAAAGGGTTAAGTTACCAAGCTGCTTAATTGGTTCAGATCGGAAAGAAGCTAAAATGCGCTGAATTTGTTCCGCACCTTCTTTACCCTTTAAAGTTAATGATCTAAGACCTTCTTGATAGTATCCGTACTTTTCAAATACTTGCATTAATCCTTCATAAAGTGACATACCCTGTTTTTTATAAAAAGCGCACACTTCTACTGCTAAAAGGGCTGCTTGAACGGCATCCTTGTCACGTGCAAAATCTCCGATTAAATAGCCATAGCTCTCTTCGTATCCAAATAAGAAAGTATGCTCGCCTGTAAACTCATACTCCTTGATCTTTTCTGCAATAAATTTAAAGCCAGTAAGAACATCAATCGTGTCTAATTTGTAGTCTTGAGCAATTTTTCTGCCTATTTCTGATGTCACAATCGTTTTTAGCACGACTCCATTAGAAGGAAGATTCCCTTTACTTTGCTTTTGTGAAAGGATGTAATCTAATAATAGTGCTCCTGTTTGGTTCCCAGTTAATACAACATACTCTCCTTCAGGGTTAAGAACAGCAATTCCTAAACGGTCTGCATCCGGGTCTGTTCCAATTAACAGATCAGCACCCACTTTTTTACCATCCCTAATGGCTAATTCAAATGCTGCATGTTCCTCTGGATTTGGACTTTTTACCGTTGAAAATTCAGGATCTGGCAGCTCCTGTTCCTGCACTACCGTTACGTTTGCATAGCCTAACGCAGCCAATGCTTGGCGGACTGGTTTATTTGCTGTGCCATGTAGTGGTGTAAACACAATTTTTACATCAGTTTCATTTGAAATTGTAGGATTTTCAGAAATGGTTTTTAATTTTTCAATATAAGCTTGGTCAATTTCTGCTCCAATAGTGTTAATTAACCCGAGGGCTCTAAGATTTTCCTCAGAATCTACCTCTATTAACAATTCATTTTCAATGTCGTTTACCTTTGCAATTACCTCGTCCGCTGCATCTGGAGGCAGCTGGCCTCCATCAGAACCATACACTTTGTAGCCATTGTATTCTGGCGGGTTATGGCTAGCTGTAATCACAATTCCAGAAAAGGCGTTTAGATACCTTAAGGCAAATGATAACTCTGGCGTTGGTCTTAATTCATCAAATACGTAGGTTTTAATACCTTTTGTTGCAAGTGTTCTTGCAGCCTCCATACAAAACTCTGGAGACTTATGTCGTGAATCATAGGCAATTACTACGCCTTTTTGTTTTGCTTCAAGTCCTTGTTCTTCTATGTATGCTGCTAATCCAGCAGAAGCCTTGCGAACTGTATATAGATTCATTCGATTGGTACCTACTCCAATCTCTCCACGCATTCCGCCAGTACCAAACTCAAGATTTTTATAAAAAACTTCCTCAAGTTGTTTTTCATCTTCCTTTATTATCTCAAGCTGTTGTTTTAACTCTTCATTCAAACCAGAGTATTCCATCCATCTGTTTGCATTTTCTTTCCAATCCATGACTAAATCCTCCCTGTTGTATCATTTTCATATTGTTTGAATTTCCATAAAACTTACACCTGTTTTTTATTTTATATTGAATCTCTGTTATTTCCTAGGGTAATTAGCAAATTAAATAAAAAAAATGCCTCCGCTAATGCGAGGCACTTTTCTCTCGATATTAAATGAGTAGTTCATTAGCTGCTTTGGTATAAATACTAAATACACTGTTTTTCATATTTTTTGCTTCAACGAATTGTTCAAACTCAAACGGAAAGAATAGACCAAACTCTTGTAGAGTAGTTACATTTTTATTAAATAACGCTGCATACTGATCATCGAGAGTTGGAGACTCTAGTATTGATATCACTGTTTGCATGCTTGCCATTACTTGAAAGGCATCCTTTAATGTATTAAAGTCATCTGGAGTATGCAATATCTTTAATTGTTCAAACTCACTTATTTCCTTATCCGTAAAATAGAATGGAAAAACAGTTGAATAGATATACCTCACAAGTTCACAAATTTCTTCTTCCTGACCCGGTGTCGAGGCAAAAACAATTTTCACTTGTAACCCACCTTTGCGATAGCGATAATCTATCGTAATATATATACATAAGAATAGCATATATGAGGATGAATTTACGGTGGTAATTATAACCACGTTTTATAATGGAGAAATTTCAAGATTAGAGGAGTAAAAATGCTAAAAACAACGCGTAAAGGCAATTGGATGGAAATAATTACACCAAATAATTGGGCCGGGAAAACTATTGAAGAGATTTTCCGTGAGGAATGGGAAGTGCCTAAAAAGCTTACCCATCAATTAAGGATGGAACATACCGTGTTCGTAAATGGAAATAAGGCCAATTGGACTAAACCATTAGAGAATGGAGATAAGGTCCTAATGAAACTGTTTGAGGAAGTGGTACCTCTAATCACACTGGACTTCTTCTATGATTTACAGGTTCTATACGAGGACGACCATGTGATTGTTATTAATAAACCACCTTTTATGAGTACACACCCAAATGACGAAAGTGATAAAAGCACGCTGTTACATGCTGCACAATTTTATGTACAGTCAAAGGGAGAAAACGTGACGATACGTCAAGTACATCGTCTAGACAAGGATACGACAGGTGCTATCCTGTTTGCAAAACACGCAGTATCCGGTGCTATCTTAGACAGAATGCTTGAAAAACATGAAATAAAGAGAACCTACCTCGCTATCGTCGATGGTCATATAAAAAAGAAGAAAGGGAAGATAAGTGAGCCAATTGGACGTGACAGGCACCACGCAACGAGGAGACGGGTTTCAACCTCTGGACAAGCCGCCGCTACACATTATCAGGTGATTAAAGAAGAAAAAGGTCATTCCTATGTCAAATGCTGGCTTGAAACGGGGAGAACACACCAAATACGTGTTCATTTAAGTCACTTAGGACATCCTTTATTAGGCGATACATTATACGGCGGGAAGCCGCTATTCAGGAGGCAGGCATTACACGCAGCAAAATTGGAATTCAAACACCCCATTACTAGTGAAACCATTATTTGTTATGCTCCATTTATTGATACTCCTCCTATCTTCGAAGGGATTGATATTTATAATATATGAGTCAAATTAAGAGGCCTCCTATATCGGAGGCCTTTCTCATTTTATTAGTCTGCTTTTCTAAAGCCCCTCATAATGAGTGATAATAGGAATACCAAGGCAACAGAACCAATTACTGCAGGGATAATTGCAAAATCGGCAACGTTGGGTCCCCAATCTCCCAATAGTAAAGTACCGAGCCATGCTCCAACAAACCCAGCAATTATATTACCAATAATACCACCTGGAATATCTCTTCCTACGATAAGACCAGCTAACCAGCCAATCACTCCACCGACAATTAATGCCCATATGAAACTCATTCTGAACACTCCTTTTTGTGATTATTCAATTTATAACACGGTTTTATAACAAAACTAGCTGCCGTGTACAATTAAAGTACCCATTTTATTGATTTTCATGCGCAAATAGATACCTAGCATAAGCCAATACATAATACTATTTTGTTCTGGAGATATTAAAAAAATAATGAATACTGGTCCTTAGAACAATTTTCGGAAAATTCTTTTGTTAAGTTTTTGTAAATTAGGTTAACTTTTTATGATTTTTTTGTCTATTTTCGGTAAAATGTTGTCCGTTAGTGTAAAAACTTTTTACAAACTATTTAGGAGGATTCAACAATGGCAAAAAAGGTTGATAAATTTTCAGCACTACTAAGTAATATTTCTTCTAACTTAAAGGAAGGCGCAAATTACTTTGCTGATTATAAATTAAAAAATATAAGTGATTTGAAAATCTTCTCAGAAAAGATGAAAGAAATTGAAACGAAGGGAGATACCTTTGTTCATGAGGTGATCAAACAATTAAATGATGCATTTATCACACCTATTGAACGTGAGGATATTCTTCATCTAGCAAACAGCATGGATGACGTTCTAGACGGCCTAGAAGCGACAGCAGCATTGTTTGAAATGTATTCCATCACCCAAGCAGATGATTTTATGCTCCAGTTTGTTGATGCGTTAAAATCAAGTGTTCATGAAATTGATAAAGCGATGGAATTGTTAGCGAATAAGAAACTTCCTCAAATGAGAGAGCATGCAATCAAAATAAAAGATTATGAATCCAAATGTGATAATATCCTGCGTCAATCCATTAAGAATTTATTTACAGTTGAAAAAGATCCAATCAGAATTATTCAGTACAAGGAAATTTATGAAAATCTTGAGGATATTGCAGACAGCTGTCAATCCGTTGCCAATACATTTGAAACCATCATCATGAAAAATGCATAAGGAGCTAACAAATGGAAATTTTAATAATTTTAGTTGTCATTGGTGCTCTTGCATTTGACTTTATTAACGGGTTCCATGACACAGCTAACTCAATTGCAACCTCTGTTTCTACAAAGGCACTAAGACCGAGGCAGGCCATTCTTCTAGCTGCAATCATGAACTTTGTAGGTGCAATGACATTCACGGGTGTCGCTAAATCCATATCTAAAGATATAGTCGATCCTTTTACACTTGAAAATGGGTCGGTGGTTATTCTTGCGGCATTACTATCAGCCATCTTTTGGAACTTATTAACATGGTATTACGGAATTCCGAGCAGTTCATCACATGCAATCATTGGGTCCATTGCCGGTGCGGCACTTGCATCAGCTGGTTTTGGTGCACTTAACTACACTGGATTCTTAAAAATTATTCAAGCCCTTATTCTTTCACCAATCTTAGCGTTTGCTGTTGGTTATATTGTTTACAGTATTTTTAAAGTGGTGTTTAAGAATGCAAATTTAGCAAAGACCAATCGGAATTTTCGTTATATGCAAATAGCCACTGCAGCCCTACAATCTTATTCACATGGAACGAATGACGCACAAAAGGCAATGGGGATCATCACGATGGCTCTCATTGCAAACGGTTATCTAGGTGCGAATGCAGAAGTTCCATTCTGGGTACAATTTGCGTGTGCAACTGCTATGGGACTTGGTACTTCTGTTGGAGGATGGAAAATCATTAAAACCGTCGGCGGAAAAATCATGAAAATTCGTCCTATTAACGGAGTTGCTGCGGATTTGACCGGCGCAGCAGTAATATTCGGAGCTACTTGGTTTCATGTTCCAGTTAGTACCACCCACGTTATTTCTTCCGGTATCTTAGGGGTTGGTGCCTCACACCGATTAAAAGGAGTTAAGTGGGATACGGCTAAAAGAATGCTAATCACTTGGGTTATTACGCTTCCGATTTCAGCAGGTATAGCAGCAATTTGTTATTTCATCTTAAATCTTTTCTTTTAAAATAAAAAAAGAGCAATACAATTCATTCACGACGAATTGTATTGCTCTTTTTTTATTTTCAACACTTCTAAATGAAATTAATATTCATATTTTTATGTAGGGACAAGTTTGTTTGGGGTGATTTTCATTGAAACAAAAAATTATTGCGATGCTGATTGGCAGCTTACTATTAAGTCTCGGAGTAAATGGGTTTCTCGTTCCTTATCATCTGCTAGATGGCGGGGTGATTGGTTTAGGGCTAATCTTTCATTATTTTTACGGATGGCCTACTGGCCTTACTATGATTGTACTAAGTCTTCCTCTCTATATCTTGGCATGGTTTTTTGAAAGGCAATACTTCTACTACAGTCTCCACGGCCTCATTATCTCTTCTTTTTGCATAGATTTACTTTCATTTATCAATGGAAAAATCCAGATTGGAATTTTTCCTAGTACCATTATTGGAGGTATTCTGGTAGGAGTCGGTATTGGTTTAATGCTCCGTTATGATACAAGCACAGGTGGAACTGATTTACTAGCCCAGATTATTACTAAATTTACTTCTGTTAATATTGGGATTATTATATTTCTGATTGATGGCCTTGTCATTACTAGCGGGATTCAAGTCGTAGGTTTAGAAAAATTCCTTTATTCGCTAGTAACCATTATTTTTGTAGGTTTAATGACTTCTCTGACAGTAATTAGAAAACCTGAACCAAATTAATGCACGAAAGAAAAGAACCTACGCAAATGTCGTAGGCTCTTTGTTTAAATGTTAATGTAATGACTTTGCCTTTCTTGTACAGCTTTCCATCGCAGCGATTACGGAACCGCGAAATTGTCTCTTTTCCAGTTCAGCTACGGCTTCTATCGTCGCCCCTCCTGGGGTACAAACATTATCTTTTAGTTCTCCTGGGTGTCTGTCTGTTTCTAGAACCATTTTAGCTGCTCCAAGGACTGCCTGCGCGGCAAGCCGATATGCTTTATCTCTAGGAATTCCCTGTTTAACTCCTCCATCAGCCATCGCTTCTATCATCATATAGACATAAGCTGGAGAAGAACCACTTATCGCCGGGACAGTATCCATTAATCTTTCATCCAGCCTCTCTGTTTTTCCAAACGTATGGAAGAGACGTTCCACCTCCATTACCTCTTCCTCGCTTAGCCTCTCATTCGAACAAATAGCAGTCATCCCTTCACCGACCAATGAAGGAGTGTTTGGCATTGTCCTAACACCCTTAACATTAAAACCAAATTCCTTTTCAATATCATTCAATGTAATTCCAGCTGCTATGGTAATAATTATAGAGTCAGGTTGCATGTCATTCCTTATCTCCTGAATGACGTTTGAATGCTGGTCAGGTTTTACAGCAAGGATTAAAATATCTGCAAATCTTGCTACTTCCTGATTATTTTGGGTCGTTCGTATTTGGTAGTTTGATTCGATTTTTTCAAGGGTGCCTTCTGTTTTAGCGCTGGCGATAATATTTTCTTTTGGAATCATCTTTGATTTTAGGATTCCTTCTATCATCGCTTGAGCCATTTTTCCTGCACCGATAAAGCCGATTTTTTTATTCAAACAACTGCACCTTCTTTTAATTTTCTAGCTTTGTTTTTCCATATGCATCCTTAATCATATCATATGATTTTTTTAGCCTTTCATAAAATAAAGGCTGTTCCCACTCATTCCATGAATATAGAAATACATCTTTTTGCTGGAGTACGCTATTTGCTTGTCTTGGAATCGTTTGAACAATTTTACCCTGTTCCGTTGCAGCTGCTGCAACCCGAATCCCTTCAATCGTTTCACTTTTTGATAAACCAGCCTTCCAGATATCCCCTATCACTTCTTTTAAACTAGGATCCTTAACATTTACAAGCTGCCATGGGATTCTGATTTCGATGATTTTTTTATTATTGCTTATACTTACATCTGTCAGTGAGTTAAACTGTTCATGTTCGGGGTTACCATTTCCAAACTTTAATACACCTGTTTCATATCCCTCAAACGGAACTACAGTCTTTGTTGTCGGGATTGTCAACTCTTTAGTAAGTGCTAACCGAATTGGATGAAATACTCCACTATTTTTTTGACTTACATAAGATTCTCTTTTTACCATATTAAGCATATGTGCATATTGATAGTAGTAGGTATCATAATAACTGTCTACCATGATACGAGAATTTTCTTCTCCTGAAAGATTAATTAAGAAGTCTACACCTAAATCCGTTTGCAGCAGAGTATCTTTTGATAAGGGTATATTGTTCTGTCCCTGTTCACCAAGGGAATCTAGGAGTAAATAGAGAGATTGATTTGCAAAGTTGACGGGCTTTGCTAAGGATAGAAGAAAGTACAGATATCCACTATCAGAGGAAATTCTAACCTCATTTATGACTTCATTCTCTTCTTCCGACTCATAAATTTTTTTACTATTGGTTTCTATCCAATCAATACGGTTTCCGTCTACTAAAATCGCTGAATCCTTATCTCCTGGTTCAAAAGACAGCAGACCAAAATGCTGTTCGTTTGTTTGCTGATTATTCCAGTAGGGTCTCCGGTCCGGATTATCAAAATCCATCGTATTCCAAGTGCGTTTAAACCACTCATCCTGCCATGAGAAAATGACCCCTCCTGCATACCCCTCCGAAACAATAGATTTAAATAATTTTTGATTAATTTCCCCTTGTTCTTTTTCTGAATGAAAACCCTGATCCATTCCAAAGGCATTTTTGTGTGTTAATCCCCTTGAAGATGGAACCCCAAATTCGGCAACTAGTACAGGCATATTATGTGAACCGATCAATTCATTTAAATATCCTGCGTAATTATTCTTTTCACCTGATGAATCCATATACTTTAGATATTTTTCCTCGTAATTTAAAAAATCAGGATAGTAAGGATAAATATGATAGGAAGCAAATAATCCGGCATAAAATTGATCAGAGTCTAGAATATGGTTTGGATTGATTGAAACTAAATCTTCATTTTCTAGTGGCTCTGATGGATGTTCTAACAGGTCGGTGGTTACCCAGTTAGTAAAACTCATCGTATGCTGCCAATTGTATTGTGTTGTTTCATAGGCAGCTGCATATTCCATCAATTGAGCTAACCAAATTTCAAATGGACTGGCATCTGTTGTTTTAAAATATTTACCATTAAATGCTTCCATATCTTTATGCTTAAGATTGGTGTTATTAACCATATATGGGTCCCACTCTGTGCCCACGATAATCCCAAGCACATATTTTGATATATCATATTTATAAACACCTGAAGCGTGTCCAGGCCGTTCAGGCAGCTCCGCCTGCCCATGAATGATATCAATTAAATATTTAATTTCCGTTTGAGCATCCTCGACATTTTCGGCAGCGAATGCATCTTGATTTTGAAGCAGCTTTTCTTCATTTACCCAAGAACCATGAAATAGAAACAACGGTTTTTCTGCAGCCAGATTATATTCATAGAAAGCTTCGTAAAACTGTGGAGGATGCAGGGTATATATTCTGATGGCATTCGCGTTCATTTCACCAATTTTTTTAAACCAGCGAGAATATTCTTCCTTCGTAATCGCTGTTTCTCCTGGAAAATATCCAGGCTTTCCGATTCCCATATTGACTCCTTTTATCAAGAAATCGTTCCATTCACCATTCTGTTGAATTTGTATAAAGGAATCTCCTGTAGTGCTGTTGGTCTTAATCTTGTTAACCTCAACTACTTCTACTTGCTCTTGTTTGATTGTCTTGTTTACACCGCTATCTAATAAAACCTTCATCATAGGAACATAAACTTCCCAGTAAAAGGAATCTTGTGTTCCAAAACGCTGCTTCCAAAGGTCTAGTCCTTTTGTTTGATAAATGGCTGGAACCTCTGCTTCATCGGCATAATCCCCTGCGAAATAATAGGAATTATATCTCGCATTTTGATGATGAATGATTGCAGGAAAATTTGAGGGTATTCCCAAGCCTAGCAACTCTTCCTTCTTCTTTGCTGTAATAGGCAGATGATATTCTGCTAGTACTTCATCTTTGTTTCCAGCAGTATTAATATCAAACCAATATTGATATTCGCCTTGTAGTTCCCGATTAAAAAAGTTCTCTCCCTGTTTTGTGAGATTAAATAAGGCGCCGCTTTGCGTTACATCCTTTTGATCTACCACTACAATTTCATTATTTTTGCTTACAAAAACAAAGCCTTCTTCCTCATAACTCCATTTTCCGCCATTTGCTTCGTATTGTTCTCTTACCCATACTGGTACTTCCTTGTCGTTTAGGTCAGGAAAATACCTGCCAATCCAGCCAGTCCACTCTAGATTTAAGAGATTTGCTATTTTATCACGAACGTCAGCAGGAGTCGGACTGGCAAATGTATTAAATTCTGCAATCAATGTTTTCCCTTTAGAGGAGAGCAAAGCTTGTTCAATTCGATCTACATCCGATGATTCTAAGCCTCCGTAAATGATGGAAGATCTCTCGCCGGTCTCGTTTTCACCAATAAAGTCTTCTTCGTACACTCCATATTGATCCGTTAAATAATAAACATCATAATTTTTTAAATCATTTGGTAAAGATGTGATGGAATATTGTTGTCCATCTTTTGGAATAAATCCTTTATAATCCTCATTTATTTCATACGGCTTTTGATCTTCCTTTACATATTTAGCATTATTTAATATCCAAACGAGTCCTTTGTGTTCCCTATATGATTGATCAGGAACGGTTTTATCATAGATAAGTACATTTAATTCTTTTGAAGGCTGTAAAAGCCAGGACCAAAAAGGACTTAATAGGATTAAGAGAAATATTATTGCATAAACAATTAAGGAGGTTTGTCTTGTCATTTTGAAACACCTTTTCTTTTCATTTCTCCCCAGCTTGTATCCCCAACTAGCATTTGCCAGACCCCTTCACACCTCCAAAATACCGTCATAGGACGATACCAGATGGTTTCAGTTAATGAGTATAGAAAGAGCTTTACAATATCCGTAACTTTTGGGTATTTCGTTAAACTCCACTCTTCTAATAACACTGCTGCCATTGAAAAGAGTGACCCATACAGGCATGATAGGAGAAATAAAATAATTGCAAATTCAATGTAAACACCGCCTAAAAACAGACAGAGTACCATAAAAATGTATCCAAGAAACTCTATAATCGGTCCCAAAAACTCAACAACCCAAAAATAGGGGAATGAAATAATCCCAATCGAACCATATTTAGGGTTAAAGGTTAGCCCGCGATGTGTCCATAAGCTTTCAAAAAGGCCACGATGCCAGCGCCGTCTTTGTCTTCTTAAGATGGTCATATCCTCAGGGACTTCAGTCCAACAAACTGGGTCGGGAACATAGACAATCTTTTTGTTTACCTTCTTTTCTTTTAACAAACGGTGAATCCTGACAACTAACTCCATGTCCTCGCCTACGGTATCTGTTTTATACCCGCCAGCCTCAATGGTCCAATGCTTGGAAAAAACACCAAAAGCACCAGAAATAATTAATAGCAGATTATGTCTGCTGAATCCTATCCTCCCCATGAGGAATGCACGAAGATATTCGATAATTTGCATGATGACTAAAGGATTATTAGAGAGACCTATTTTCAAGATATGTCCATTCTTTATTTCACAGCCGTTTGCAATTCGCACACTCCCGCCAGAGGCAATTACCTCTTCATTTGAATCAATAATGGGCTTCATTACCTTAAGAAAGGCATCTGGCTCCAATACAGAATCACCATCTAGCGAGCAAAAATAGGGATAATGGGAAAAATTAAGGCCAACATTCAAAGCATCTGCTTTCCCGCCATTCTCCTTATCAACTAAAAAAAGATTAGAAAGGATAGTGGATTGATAGATAGTCTTAATCGGTTTTGTATTAATTTGTTTACGAACTACTTTACTTATTTCTTTCATCTCGTATTGATCAATCATTTTTTCCAATGTCTGATCTGTCGACCCATCATTGACAACGATGATCTCAAAGGTGGGATAATTTACACTCAATAGTGAACGGACACTTTGAATAATTCCTGCTTCCTCATTATAGGCAGGTACAATGATCGAGACTGGTCTTGTGTAAAATTCATCCATATAATCCTCATATGCCTGTATTCGGTCTAATTGATATTCTTTTCGGAGCTGTAACATCGAGATCATTAAAATAACAGAATAGAAAACAATAACAATCACCATGTATACAGCAATAAACCAAGCGAAAACAGATACAATATCCAGCCATTGCACATTTAGCATGTTCTATACTCCTTTATGCAGCCAATCCCAAGCCATATCTCTAGCAAAAGTATCCTTGGATGTTTCTAAAACGGATTGCAAAATTACCTTCCCATTTGGGAACTGACTAATTGATTGGCCAGCCTGCTGACGCACCCACCAAATCTGATCATGCAGCAGCTCAACTAATCTCGGAATTCCTTTTTCTTCTTTAATCGAACCTATCAGTTTTGTGGCTACCATCCTCTCTTGCCAGCTAGAAGAGTATAGCAATTGGAAGTACGGCTCTATATTACTTACATAGCCTATTTCTGCTAGAGCCTTCAAAGCCCTCAACCTTATTTCACCTTTATAGGACATAAAAATATTTTCGGTAAAAAACCGGTATTCTAATGCTTTTTTCAATGAGATAACATCCAGAATGGCATATTGCAGCGGGGGAGTGCTTTTGTGAAAGCTTAAAACGAACTGATCAAATAGATCATGATTCAATCTCATTAAAATACTTCGATACTCATACTCAGATAAATCATGATAGTGAAGTACTTCCTTTAAACCATTATATTGAAATGTTGCAAGGATTCTCAGAACATGGATAAATTCTTGATGTGTAAGGTTCTTCTTTTTACTCAAAATAACTACATCGTCTATTAGTTTTATCATATGAAAGTCCTCGATATGATAAAGTGCATTCATACGATGGCTCCATTTTTTACTTTTGAGACGTTTCCGATAGTATCCCTGTAAGCAATGTGACGCCAGATCCGATAATCTATTTTTTTCTTCCTCACCTTCTAGAATTTTCACATACCTGCTCAGCAGCTCTTCCATTGCCTTTTGTTTTACTGCTGTTTCGCAGCCTATTCCCCTGTAACGTTTCCCTTCAGCTATTATGGAAAAAATTTGTGTGCTAATTTTATTTTTATAGCTTTCAATTTCTCTTCTTTTTTTGATCTCTTTTGCCTTCCGAATTGTTAAATAAAGCAATAATAAAAATAATAAGCACATAAGTGATAAAGTTAAAATAGAAAGAAACAAAATATCCTGATTGATCATTGCTTCATCCTTTGAATGATTTGTTGTACTCTTGTCTGGAGCTCCTTAATACTAAATGGTTTCGTCACATAATCATCAGCACCTAATTTTAGTGCCTTGTTAATTTCAATTGGACTTTTTCTGCCTGAAAGCATTAAGACATAAACCTGTTTGCTCAAGTCACTTTTCACTTTTTGCAAAATCTCGATACCATCCATAACTGGCATAATACCATCAAGAATCAAAAAATGTTCTCCTTCATCATCTAAGCGTTTAGATTCAAAAAACTGCATACCATCTTCATAAGCTTTTATATCTATTTCAAACTGATCAATATTCATCATCTTAAGAATTCTCACGAGCATCGTTTGAATCATCGCATCATTATCGATAATCGAAATAAACAGTTTCTTTTCGTTTTGCTTCCTACTAGTTTCCACTCTCTTCTTCCTCTTTCTTCCTTGTCCAAAATTATAAATTCTGCTTTTTATTCTTTTAAATTATGCCCTCTTCCATAAAAAGCATGAAAAGATATATATATAGATTCTAATCTTTATTTACCTTAGCCACAATAATATTAAATCAGAAAATGACGAAGATTGAAGAATTTTGTCGATTATCATGTTATTAATAAATAAAAGGGTGTGTTAAAGAATACTGTTGTTTTAAGAACTCGTTAATTGGAGCGGAAGGCGCTCGACTCCTGCGAGATGCACGAGCTGAGTGAGACCCCGCAGGTCGGGACGACCGAGGAGGCTCACGGGCGAGCCCGCGGAAAGCGTAGCGCCTGGAGCGCAAATCAACAGACTAATTTAACACAGCCAAATAAAAAAAGCAGGATTCTCATCCCGCCTCTAATTATTATTTAACATCCTTTGGAGCCATCTATATTTATTGGAAAAGTTTAACCATCCAACTAGCAAGAACGCCTCCAAAATATACACCAAAGACGCCAACGACTGCGGAAAATACAGGAGGAGCAGGTAATGGCAGCCTCATAAATTTAAATATTATTCCAACAATTAATCCAGCAATTAAAGCTAATACTACTTCTTTCATTTTCTATCCCTCAAATCGTTGGTTAATAATTGCTTTGAGAAATTTCACCTTTACTAATAGACACTCCGGAACTCGCCCCGATACGAGTAGCCCCAGCTTCGATCATGGCTAGTGCATCCTCACGGCTGCGAACGCCTCCAGAAGCTTTTACACCTATCTCAGGTCCAACTGTTTCTCGCATTAAACGGATATCTTCAACTGTAGCCCCGCCTGTAGAGAACCCAGTGGAGGTTTTTACAAAATCTGCTCCGGCCTTAACAGAAAGTTCACATGCTCTTACTTTTTCTTCATTCGTTAAAAGACATGTCTCAATAATAACCTTTGTTAGTGCTTTACCTTTCGCAGCCTCAACAACAGCTTTAATGTCTCTTTCGACTAAATCATCTTGTTTATCCTTAAGTGCGCCGATGTTGATCACCATATCGATTTCATCTGCGCCATTTTCAATCGCATTTCTTGTTTCAAATGCTTTCGTTTCAGGTGTAGATGCTCCTAAAGGAAAACCAATTACGGTACATACTTTTACTTCTGGGGTATCTTTAAGCATATCTGCTGATATTTTTACCCAAGTTGGATTAACACATACGGAAGCGAAAGAATAATTCTTTGCTTCTTCAACTAATTTCACGATTTCATCCTTGGTCGCATTTGCTTTTAATAATGTATGATCAATCATTCGAGTAACATTTTGAGTCATATTGTACATCCTCCTTATTTTATCAAGCTATATATTCTTTGTTTATATTTACAATGACACTATATCAAACAAATTGAACATTTGTAAATACACAAATGAACAAATGTAAAAAAAAAAAAACAATTAAAAACTAAGAGTTTTTATCAAGTAAAAATTTTGCTGTGAATTGATCGGTTATTAAAACATTGGCATAATGTCCCTTTAATGCCCCATAAATCCCCTCAATTTTATTTGGACCGCCCGCAACAAGAATGGAATATTCTTTTTTTCGTAAGTCCTCCAGTTTTACCCCTAATGTTCTTTCATTTAGACTTTCATCACATACTTCACCCTTGCTATCAAAGAAACGTGAACAAATATCCCCTACTGCTTTTTCATTTAATGCTTTTTGGTCACTCTCAGTAAAATACCCCATTTGGAATAATAACGAATCCGTCTTGATTGAACCGATGGTAAACAGCGCGATATTCGCCTTCTTACCCAATTCAAGAATTTTTTTTATATGGCGGTCTGCCTCCATTGCTTGCTTTACAACAATATGGTCAACAATTGCCGGCAACGGAAGATTGAGAGGAGATGTGTTGTAGGCTTTGCCAAAAAGATACAAAATTTCTGAAGCGTAATTATTGGTTTCTGCGTGACTGACACCGCCTTTTAACTGGACAACCTTGACATCCTTGACAAATTTCTGCCTTAGCTCCACCGCAATGTGGTATAGCGTCGTCCCCCACGTGACTCCAATAATGTCCTGATCTTTTACAATCTCATCAAGATATAATGCAGCTTTTTCACCAAGATAATTTTTGATAATATGGTTTTCGAATTGTGGAATAGGCGCAACGATAGCTCTTTTTAAATTGAACTTTTTTTCTAACTGAGCAGTTAAACTTTCAACATCTTCAGTTGGGTCCATGATATTTATTTGGACGATTCCCTTTTCTTTTGCCTGCTGTAATAAACGGGACACTGTGGGGCGTGAAACACCTAATATCTTAGCAATATCGTTTTGATTATGATCCAACAAATAATATAATTTTGCTGCTTCGATCACTTTACTTAGTTTCTCATGGTCCACTGCTCATCACCCTCAATCCTGACTTTTTTTATTATTATAGCAAGACATGCTGTTAAATTCATAAACTTTTTTACATTTGTAAAATATATGGTGAACATTATTTTACACTTAATCCTCTACTATCTTTGTATTTTCGTTATAAATTGAGGGAATGATTCTTATCATATTTAATCTATCCAATTCATTTGCCACGAAATAGTCTTCCGCTACTTTTGATGAGTTCTGCTACCCTAGGTAAGGGAATTATTTCCAAAATGGAGGTCTTTAAATGGAGAAACTTGGAGGCATCATATACCGTTATCGCAAATGGGTACTCGCCCTTTGGATACTGATAATCGGAATCTCAGGGGTTTTCGCCTTAAAATTACCCTCTGTATTAAGTGGAAATGGCTTTGAATATAAAGGCGAATATAATGAAACAAGAAAACTGCTTGAAAAAGACTTTGGGCAGGCAAAATCTTCGATTATTCTTGTTTTCCAAAGAGAAAGCAGTGTGAATGACAATGATTGGAATCAATACATCAAAACCACTTTTAAGGATCTAAAAAAATTCGATTGTGCTAAAAGTATCACCACTCCATATGATCGAGATGGAATGATAAAAGGAGATTATGCTTATGGTCTTTTATCTTTTGATAAAAGTGCAGAAGGATTAAGTGATGAAATACACCAATTGAACAAGATTCTAAAGAATAAAAAGGGATTAAAGGTTACGATGACAGGTGAACCTATCATTGTTCAAGACCTTAATATCGCCAGCCAAGAGGATTTAGCCAAGGCTGAAATGATTGGATTGCCGATTGCATTGATTGTATTGGTCCTTGCCTTTGGAGGGTTTATCGCTGCCTCCATTCCAATTGTCATCGGAGTTGTATCGATTTTAACCACGATGGGGGTCGTTTTCTTTTTTAGTTATGGTACAGATTTGACAATCTTTATTTTGAATATCGTCCCGATGATTGGTCTCGCTTTAAGTATTGACTTTGCCCTACTATTAATTAACCGGTACAAAGAGGAATTACATACCAAATCCATTGAAGAAGCCATTAAGATTAGCGTCGCAACCGCTGGACGTTCTATTATCTTTTCTGGTCTTTGTGTTTTTATTGGCTTATCGGCATTATGGTTTATTCAAATTGATATTTTTCAAAATGTTGCACTTGGCGGTATGGCAGTGGTTTTTATTTCTGCCTTCTGTGCCTTAACCTTTCTCCCGGCATTACTAGCTGTTCTTGGATCTAAAATCAACAAATTCAGTGTCCTTCGGCTAGCCGATAATAAATCGAGCATTTGGCATAGATTTGCAAAGTTTGTAATGAAGCGCCCTGTTCTTATGGCTGCGGCAGCACTGGCGATACTCCTAGCCGGTCTAATACCTGTGGCACAGATGACGATGACGATCCCTGGCACCGAATCACTCCCGGAAAAATACCCTTCAAGGGTAGCATTTGAAGCCTTCGAGGAGAATTTTATTCCGAAAGATAAACGGAATGAAAAGAAAGTATCTGTGGTGCTTGAAACAAAAGGAAATGTTTTAGAAACAAGTAACCTTGAGAAAGTAAACAGCATACTTGATGAGCTTTCGAAGGATAAACTGGTGGATGCGGTAGATTCTCCTTTCTCTGCGACTGGCATTCAGAATGAAGAAATGTTATCTCAATTGCTTCAGTTTGGACAAAAAGAACAGACTGCGCCCATACTTGATTATTTTATTAGAGACAATAAAATGCTGATTGAAGTTTATTTAAATTCAGATGATCATTCCGCGGAAGCTAGAGAGTGGGTTCGAGATTGGTCTAGCAGGGAATTGGAACTGTCGGCACATTTTGGAGGAGCGATAAAGTTTGAGCAGGAAATCTTTGATGAGATATTTAAAAAGGCACCTTACGGATTATTATTAATTGTTGTCTCAACCTTTATCATTCTTATGGGCGCTTTTCGCTCAATCTTAATTCCACTAAAGGCGATTTTAATGAATATCTTAAGTCTAAGCTGTACGTTCGGAATTGTCGTCTGGATTTTTCAACAGGGGCATTTAGGTGTCGAGCCTGCAGATATTGCACTAATTTTACCTGTATTTGTTTTCACCCTCGTATTTGGTCTTTCAATGGATTACGAAGTGTTTTTGATTTCGAGAATTCAGGAGTTTTATTTAAAAACAGGAGATAATACGGAAGCGACGATATCTGGCTTGACGTACACTAGTAAAATTATTACATCCGCAGCCGCCATCATGATCGTTGTTACAGGAGCTTTTGCCTTTACAGGTGTCATGCCGATCAAGCAGTTAGGTGTCGGAATTGCCATTGCGATTCTTATTGACGCCACTATTGTCAGGATGGTCTTAGTTCCGGCTTTGATGAAGTTGTTCGGTGATTGGAACTGGTGGTTCTTTGGATATAAAAATAAAGGGTTAACAAAACACAAAAAGAAGCCAGCCTAATTTTCAGGCTGGTTTTTCCAATCTTATATATTTTTAGCGTATTGTTCGGTAGGTACTTTACTTAATGTAACATATAAGCTTACAGGCTCATTACCTGTATTATGAAAGGCCAGTTCTTCTTCACTGCCTACATGTACTAAATCTGCTTCAGATACGACAGTTTCTTGGCCATCGATAATGAATGTACCACTTCCGGTTACGACATAGAGATATACTTCTGTTCCGGGGTGCTTATGCACGGGAAGCTGCTGTCCAGGTAAGAAGTTCAAAACAAATGCTGTCGTTTCACCTTTTTTATATATGATTCTTTTTGTGAATCGCTCTTCGCTGAATTCTTGGTAGGCTTTAACTGAATTTTTTTCCATCCTATTTTCCTCCTAGTGATGTCTTACCTATATCTTAACTGAAAATCATTTTCAATTAAGTGAAGCGTATCACTGTTTATTATTTCTAATGTTTTATGAAAAACCCGTATAATTATTTGAAAGTGAAGTTATTTATGTTAAAACAAAAAAGACGTTAACCCTTAAGGGTTAACGCGTCTATTTGTTATGTAATTTTTTAATGCCTTCGGTACAAACTAGGCTTCCAAAAAATCCAACTAAAATGCTTGATGAAACTATTTTTAATGCATAAAAAATACCGGTTCCAGTAATACAATCTAGTATTAAAAATTTTTTAATGGTTGATCCTTTTATAGTGTAGAAAACAACTTGATTATGTTTTTTCATATTCACTTATCACACCCATATTATTTTTCCTAATAATATGATTAATTAAGTTTGTCTTATTCCTCGAGTTCAATGAACTTCTTTATGACATATAGGAAATGATAACTTTTTGAGGAACTTCTATCTCATCTTCATTTTTTGTTTTTAGTCGGCCGCATGATGGCATTTCAAATGAGAAGTCCTCCACCTTTGAAGGAATAATTCCTTCTTGCTTTAATTGTGAAAACACTAGCTGCATTCCATCTTCTGTCGAGAGTGTTTTGTTCGATCCCTCTACTTGAAAGCACTCGACACAGGTTTCAATAATATTTTCAGAAATCTGTTCCTCTGCAAACACTAATTTTGCTCCGGCAATCTTCTCTACTTCCATATTTTCAAGTTCAATGATTGTTGTAATATTCATCTATCAAAACCTCCACCTTTTGTCTCTTTTATTATAAGTAATCTCCCTTAATAAATTTTTTGAAACCCCTTTATTTCACTTTTTATTCATATGTTTTTGACAAATTTCTGTCACTTTTGAGAATTTCCCACCAATGTATCAACAGCTTCAAATTGTCAAATAATAACACATAATTAGAAGTTTAGAGGAGGCTGGTATTTATGAATTTTAAAAAGTTATTCCTTATACTCTTCATTAGCACAATCATCTGGTCTCAATTGCCATCTAGTAGGTTTGCTGAAGACAGCATGACGGTGAACAAAAATGGAATAATTGATTTGCGAATACTTGAGACGACTGACCTCCATGCGGCTTTAATGAATTATGATTATTATCAAACTAAAATCGACAATACTATCGGGCTTGTAAAAACAGCAAGTCTTATACATCAGGCTAGAAGCGAAGCAGTCAATTCCTTATTGTTTGATAACGGTGACCATTTAAAAGGGAATCCACTAGGTGAGTACTTAGTGAGAATTCGAGGGATTCAAAAAGGAAAAGTACATCCTGTTTACCGTGCATTTAATTATTTAAAATATGATGCGATAACAATTGGAAATCATGAATTTAATTATGGTCTAAAGTTTTTAAACAGTGTTCTTAAGGGAGTGAAAATGCCTGTTGTTAATGCTAATGTTTATAGTGTAAAAACGAATAAACCATACTTCAAACCTTATGTTATTTTAAAAAGACGTGTTGTTGACAAGCAAGGTATTGGGCATGATTTAAAGATTGGTGTTATTGGATTTATGCCTCCGCAAATTATGAGATGGGACAAGGCAAATTTAGAGGGAAAAGTGCTGGCACGACCAATTGTTGAAAGTGCAAAGGAATTTGTACCTATCATGAAGTCTGAGGGTGCTGATATTATAATTGCACTCGCACATACGGGAATAGATAGTGAACCCTATCACCCAGAAACGGAAAACGCTGTCTATTACCTTAGTGAAATTCCAGAAATTGATGCGATCTTAGCTGGGCACTCTCATAGCGTATTTCCTGGTCCCACTTTTAAAGATATACCTATGGCAAACATCGTTGAAGGTAAAATTAAAAGAAAACCGGTGGTGATGGCAGGGGCCTTCGGCAGCCGACTTGGGATTATTGATCTTCAGCTTGAGGTTAAAGATGGGAAATGGAAAGTGGTAAAAAGTATATCGTTTACAAGATCGATTGCAGATGAAAACGGGAATCCTCTTGTAAAACCTGATAAAAGGCTATTTAAGCTAATTAAACGTGAGCATCAGGAGACAGTTGATTTCTTAAAAAAACTTGGTATATAGCAGTTTTTACAGGTGGAATTAAGCCTGTAGCCCGTTATAGTGACCGAAACCTCTGTAATTTTGGGATTTCGGTCACTATAGAGCTTCTATAGTGACCGTACCTTCTACAATTTTGGGGTTTCGGTCATTATAGAGGCCTTATAGTGACCTTAGCTCCTACTCTTTATAAATTTCGGTCATTATAGAGCTCATATAGTGACAATGTTTGCTATTCGGTAAATTTTTTAAAAATTAAAGTGGCATTATGACCGCCAAAACCTAATGAGTTGGATAAAACCACTTGAACATCCTTTATCTTTGCGACGTTCGGGACATAATCTAAATCCAGTTGTTCATCAGGTGTTTGATAATTAATCGTTGGCGGGATAATACCATCCTTAATAGCAAAAAGAGAAAAAATCGCCTCTATTGCCCCGGTTGCTCCCAACAAGTGACCGGTCATTGATTTCGTAGAACTGACAGATAATTTATAGGCATGTTCTTTGAAAACATCTTTAATGGCTAACGTTTCATACAAATCGTTATAATAGGTCGACGTGCCATGCGCATTGATATAGTCGACTTGTTCAGGGGTAATACCAGCATCGGCTAAGGCTAATTTCATTGCTCTTCCTGCCCCTTCTCCTTCTGGTGCTGGAGTCGTAATATGATGGGCATCACCTGTAGCTCCGTACCCTGCTAATTCTCCATAAATGGAAGCACCTCGAGCTAATGCGTGTTCTAATTCTTCTAAAACCACGATACCTGCGCCTTCCCCAATGACAAATCCATCACGATTCTTATCAAATGGTCTGCTTGCTGTGGTCGGGTCGGGATTTTTTGACAGTGCGGTCATATTTGAAAATCCCGCGACCGTCATACCCGTTATGGTTGCTTCCGTTCCGCCAGCAATCATCACATCCACATCCCCCTTTTGGATCACGCGGAATGCATCTCCAATGGAATTGGCACCGGAAGCACATGCTGTAACAGAGCAATTGTTGATTCCTTTTGCACCAAGTGAAATGCTCACTTGTCCTGCCGCCATATCGGGAATAAACATTGGTATCGTAAACGGGTTAACCCTTCTTTGCCCTTTTTCAATAAACTTCCGATGTTGTTCCTCGAATTCCGCCAAGCCGCCAATTCCTGACCCAATCCAGACACCGACCCGTTCTGGTTGTATTCCCTCTCCAATTTTGATCCCTGCATCCTTAACAGCCATTTGACTTGCTGCAATAGCAAACTGGCTATAGCGCCCCATCCTTCTGGATTCTTTTTTATCCATAAACTCTTCCGGCGCAAAACCTTTAACTTCGGCTGCAATTTTGACGTCAACCTTTTCTACATCAAAAAGGGTTGCAGGGCCAATACCGGAAACACCACTCTTAATTTGTTCCCATGATGTATGAGCATCATTTCCCAAAGGAGTGACTGCTCCAACACCTGTAATCACTACTCTTCTATTCATATTAATGCTCACTCCCAAATAGATTTTTGGATGATTCTACACTCTTTCTATAGTTTAACGAATTTAGAGTGACCGGACAAATACATAAATTAATTTAATTTATTAATATCCTAGTATTTAAAGAAAAGTTTATAATAGATTTCGTATAAAGACAAAAAAAATAAGGGATTTGGTATGTATGATTGGATTAGTAGTTATTTTAATTTTGGTTTTATTTTTGCCTTTTTCGGTCAAAAAGGTGGAACACAATTTAGAAATCTTTTTATTTGTAATGGGGATTGCCGCAGCTTTGATTAGCGGGATGATGAATAGCCATCTAATCAAAAAAGCCCTGATTGATCCCATTACCATTACTTTAGCTGTCTTGATTGCAGGATTAATCTGTAAATGGGGGCAGGCTCAATTGGAGAAATCTATCCTGTGGATGAATAAAATTCTATCTCCCAGGATTTTCTTCGGATTAACTGTCATTATTTTAGGACTAGCCTCCAGCATCATTACGGCGATCATCGCAGCGATTGTGCTAGTTATTATCATTAACGTCCTTCCGCTTGACCGTAAATCTGAAATTCGCTTTACTGTTTTGGCATGTTTTTCAATTGGGCTAGGTGCCGCCCTCACTCCCATTGGTGAGCCCTTAGCAACCATAACTATTAGTAAGGTAAATGAAGACTTTTTCTATTTACTTAACTTAATTGGTCCAGAAGTGATCTCAGCAGTTGTGATCTTTGGGATATTGACAATGATTTTAGTTAACCCCCGAGAAAGTACTGACGGATTAACGGCTGACCAAAAAGTAGAAAGCTATAAAGATATACTCATTCGATCCGCGAAAATTTACTTATTTGTTATGGGACTAACCTTTCTTGGACATGGGTTTGAGCCACTAATTAATGAGTATATTCTTGGTCTTCACCCAATGCTATTATATTGGATTAATATGATCTCAGCTATTTTAGATAACGCTACTCTCGCAGCAGCTGAAATTAGTCCAGCAATGGACCAAGCAACCATCCAGGCTGTTTTAATGGGTCTTATTATTAGTGGTGGTATGCTAATTCCTGGAAATATCCCTAATATTATTGCAGCAGGAAAATTAAACATTACAAGTAGAGAATGGGCAAGTTTTGGGGTCCCAGTTGGTCTTATATCCATGGCAGTTTTTTTCGTTGTTTTGTTTGTTTTTTAATAAGTATACTTACTTTTAAAGAAGTAAAGAAAGAATCGATTCCACTTGACGTGGTTGCGATTCTTTCTTATTTTACCAGCATATTCATTCGTAAAATGGCTTTTTCCCTCATTAATGGCGTATACAAGGAATAGCAGTTCCTGCCCTTTTCTTTAGAATGGTACATGGCTAAATCTGCATTTTTAATTAATTCTTCCATATCTTCACCATGATTAGGGTGTAAACTGATGCCGATACTTGGAGAAATCGTAAACTTTTGTCCATAAATAGCAAATGGTTCTTTCATCACTTTTACTATCTCTTTACTTACTTCGAATGGCTCATCCTCGGAAATAACTTCAGGCATAAGGATTATAAACTCATCCCCGCCAAACCTAGCTAAAACATTATCAGTATGAATGACTCCTCTTAACCTGTTAGCAACAGCTTGTAATAACTGGTCCCCCGCTTCATGACCCAGACTATCATTAATCACTTTGAAATGGTCTAAGTCTAGCAGGAGAACGCCCTTCATCATATGTTTTTCATCTGGACTAAAAAGACAATTTTTTAGACATGTTTTTATAAACCAGCGATTAGGCAACCCTGTTAAAGCATCATGGTAAGCCATATGCGAAATCTTTTCCTCCGCATTTTTTAAATCGGTGATATCCAATCCGAAGCCGAGTAAATAGTCTTGATTAGATTCTTCAAGATGGATAATAGTTTTTCCTGTAAGCATATGGACTTTTTCACCTTGAAATTCTGTGGCTACCTCGTTGGTTTGAATGATACGCTTTTCCCATACTTCTAAGTCTATTTCACGCTGTCTTACAGCTATCGTTTTAGGAAAAAAGTCAAATACTGTTTTCCCTACAAGTTTTTCCATTCCTACACCATGTGCATTACAAGCCTGTTGATTTGCAAATATTGTTCGACCTTCAGGATCCTCTAGGAAAATATTTATTGGCAGCGCATCGAGAATCTTCGAATGCAGGGATTTATTCATGCGAAGGCTTTTTATTAGCTTTTCTTCTCTCTCCTCTAAGTCTTTTACTCTTCTTCGTAACTTCTCTACTTCATTCTCATCTGTATTTTGGGAATTTATATTCATGAATAATTCCGCCTTTTAAGTTTTTAAATCTTCTAATAGTTTTAATTTAATCATATTGCAATCGAGCTTAATTTTCCTATTGATTTCTAACAA
Organism: Neobacillus canaveralius; assembly: GCF_047237705.1. Lineage (NCBI taxonomy): Bacteria > Bacillati > Bacillota > Bacilli > Caryophanales > Bacillaceae > Neobacillus > Neobacillus canaveralius. The sequence continues at coordinate 4,976,960 of NZ_JBDFLL010000001.1, forward strand.
TTTAATGAAAAAATAGCTGGTTACAAACGAATATGAATCTTCACCTAATGTTCAAGAATTTCACCTATTTTACAAAATTGGGCAACGTTATTTTTTTTATAATAGTAGTAATGAGTTTATTAAAAGGATTGGATGTGTTTACGTGAGAAAATTATTATATATTACAGCGAATCCTAAAGGATTAGAAAAATCAAAAGGTCTTAAAATCGGTGAAGCATTTATCAATACCATTAAAGAAGAATCGCCTGAAACGGAAATAAAAACAATCGACTTATTCTCATTAGATATTGCTCATATGGATGCTGAATTAGTGTCTGCCAGAGGCAAATTAGCGGGATATGGTTATACAATAGATCAATTAACCGACGGTGAGCGAGAGAAAATTCTAAAAATGCATGCCCTAGCGGATGAATTTCTTTCATATGACTACTATGTTTTCGTTTCTCCAATTTGGAATTTAAGCTCACCAGCGGTGTTAAAAGCATACTTAGATAACCTGTTTATTGCTGGTAAAACATTCGCACACACAGCGAATGGTCCGAAAGGTCTTTTAACTGGTAAGAAAGCCATTCATATCAATACCCGTGGTGGTCTTTATACAGGAACACCAATGAAGGATTTAGAATGCGGCGATCGTTATTTAAGAATTGCTCTTAACTTCCTTGGCATTGAAGTAATGGACTCTATCATAGCAGAGGCATTAGACCTTTATCCTCAAAGAATCCCTGAAATTGTTGAAAAGGCGAAAGAAGAAGCCAATATTGCAGCAAAAGAAATGATAAATTCGCCGGTTTTACTTTCCTAGCATGAAGAAAAGCTTCCTTAAAAAAAGGAAGCTTTTTCTCTAAGCAAAACGATAATAAATCAGAAGGAAGGTTGCCAAAGTAAAGACAAAATTCAAAAATACAAATACCATTTGAGAAATTTTTGTTCTGTGAATGTTAATTGGCGGATCATAAAACGATACTCCCTCAATGATAAAGATAATTAAGACGATATGAATCATTAGGTGACCGATAATTTCTGTTACACCAAACAGCATGGTCGTTGAAATAAAAATCAGTGTCAGCACGAAAGCTAAAAGGCGGTTAAGGATACCTACGATCAGCAAGTAACCAACGACAAATTCGATAAATGCTGCAAGTACTATAAATGTAGCCGGAGGAAAACCAAAAGTTGGAACACCGTGCTGATGAATAATATCCATACTCATGGCAGGATAGACCCATTTCTCAACTGCCACCCAGCATAGTGACAATCCTGTCCCTAAGTATAGAAAAGGAAATCCCCAATCTTCTAGTTTCGTTTTTCCCACTAATAATACACCAACAATTGCTAGATAAAAGCCATAGTCAAGCATATGAAATAAACCAGACTGGGTTAATTGGTAAATAAACAAGCCCAGTAAGATAAGGGCACCAGCTTTTGTCGCATAATGCATAGGGATCAATAACAGGATAATGGTTAGCCACAATAATATTCGTATCATTTGGTTAGTGATAGCAAATTCGGGTGCAAAAATGGTACCTGCCAAAACCTGAATAATTAAGGCGATCGCCGTACCATATTTTAAAATGTATCTAGAAGATTTACGGTAATTATCCAATACCCTGTCAATTTTCTGGGTGATTGCGATTTTATCAAGCACTGGCAATAGCTGCGTCAATACAGCCAGCAACGTGGCAACTAATATCGTAATTGTCATAAACATCGGCGATAAAATGTGTTCGACTTCTTCTTTTTCTGGTGTAACTTCTGTAAACCACTTTACATGTGCTTCTACAAAAAAAGGTGCACAAATGATAACAAAAACAAACAAAATGAAGATCTTATATTTACTTTTCATTAGAACCTCCCAAAAAGCGTACTCATCTATATAGTTTTCGGAGGACACCACAAATATTCTATACTAAGAAATATATACATTCGTTCATTCACAGAAGGATATTTTTCTTCTATAATAAGTTGATGGATGAAAATTATTAGGAGAACATGAATGTTAAAAGACTTTTTTTCAAATGTAACCATACTGATTGCTTCATTTACATTAATGGGTCAAATTTTTAAAGACATACCATTGCACCATTCCTCTACATTTAGGACGAAGCTTTATTGGGGTATCTGTTATGGTATTTTAGGAAATATCTTGATGTTATTTAGTTTTCAAATTAATCCCACTACCATTGCCGATCTGCGACATCTTGCAATAATTGCAGCTGCTATAGGAGGATGGGTACCTGCAATCATTGCTTCTGGATTAATTGCTATAGGAAGAATACTTCTTTTTGGTTTTACTGAAACTGCCTTTGTTGCTGCAATCAGTGCATTCCTAACAGGAATAGTGTGTGGTGGATTTTCCAAATTAAATATCCCTCCAACCTTAAAAGCTTTTTATATGAACCTGATCGGTTTATTTTTTATTTCGATTGTCTTTGCCCTTTATATTGAAAATTTCAGGACGCTTTTAAATGTTTTGTTGATGCATTGTCTTATTTCTTTAATCGGTGGATTCTTCGCCTATCACTTATCCATTTACATTGCTAACTCTAATGCAGCAGTTAGAGAATTAAATATTAGCCTAATAAAATTACAGGAAAGTGAACAGGAGTTAAATAAGGCAAATGAGATTCTAAATACACTTTCTTATATAGATGGCCTAACAGGCATTGGAAATAGAAGGCACTTTGATGATGTTCTTAACAAGGAATGGTCTAACCTACTGACAACAAATTCACCAATAACTCTTTTAATGTTTGATATTGATTACTTTAAGAAGTACAACGATACGTACGGTCACCTTGCTGGGGATCAATGCCTGCAAATTATTACTTCTGCAATTAAAGACCTTGTTACAAATAACCCATATAGCACATTTTGTCGATATGGTGGTGAGGAATTTGCCATTATCTTCACCAAAACGAAGTTGGATAAGGGCATCGCTATCGCTGAATTGATTCAAAAGAAGATTCAATCACTTAAAATAGCCCATCGTAGTTCGGAAATTACTGATATTGTTACTATCAGTATTGGCATTGCCACAATCATACCTAGCTTGGAAACGCAGCCAAAAGATTTAATCCATTTAGCGGATACTTGTTTGTATACCTCGAAAACAAAAGGAAGAAATACCATCTCAACTCCATAAATATAAACGGAAGGATTCTTCCTTCCGTTTTATACATATTTCTACATTATCCTTCTCCTTACATGTGTTTATTCAAAATAATTAGTAAATTTAGTTGTAAAAGGATGAAGTTAAATGTAAAATTTTTCTTATAAGCCCTCGGGACGGTGAAAATAGATGGAAATTACTAAACACCTTTTCTTAAATCTTTCCATTTTAATAATATTGCTCCTCTTTTGCTTAATTTGGCTGGATCGAAGCAGAAAATTCGCATTATCAAAAACAATTATGATTATCATTTCTGTCCTTGTCTTATGGATCTGTATTCAATTCTCCTATAATCCTGTTCCCTACGCTCGATACGATTTAAGGATCATCCCAATTGTCATCGGAGGGTTATATCTCGGAATTGGTCTTATTGTTGTTATCGCCATGATAATCATTAGAAGTTTTTATGGCTTGGACACGGGTTTGATGGCAACCATCCTTCTCTATGTTCCACTTGCGATAACTTTTTTCCGACTAACTCCTTGGTTTTGGAAACAATCTTCTAATCGTCGAATCTCTGTAGCTATTTGTTTAGGGATTATACTTGGAATTCTTACCACTGGAGGAGAATTAATTAGATCTACAGGCAGCCCTTGGTATGATGTTTTACTTGCCTACTTTGTGATTCCCCCGCTAGGTATTGGTCTTATTGCCTATTCGATTGAATACATCAAAAAAAGTGTGGAACTTAAGTCTGAATTAATCAAAGTAGAAAAACTAAAGGCTGTTGAACAAATGGGTGCAGCCATTTCTCATGAAATTCGAAATCCACTGACCGCTGCAAGTGGGTTTGTCCAATTACTTAACGATGACTATCTTCCAAGACATAAACGCAGAGAATATCTCTCGATTGTAAAAGATGAACTTCATTCTGCCGAACGAGTCATTCAAGATTATTTAACATTTGCCAAGCCATCCTTAGCGTCTATCGAAGAACTTAATGTCAAAAATGAACTAAAGCAAATCATTAACATCGTCACTCCGATGGCAAACCAAAATTCCGTGGAAATTATCACTAATTTTTCAGTAATTGGATTTATTAAAGGTGATAGACAACGCTTCCGACAATGCTTTATTAATATCCTCAAAAATGCTGTAGAGGCAATGCCAAATGGAGGTCAGCTATTTATTGAAACTAATTTTAGTCAAGATTATGTTACGATTTGTATCAAAGATACAGGAATAGGGATGACTTCCGAACAACTTGAACGACTCGGTGAACCCTATTATTCCACAAAAGGTAAGAACGGAACTGGGCTTGGGATGATGGTGGTTTATAGTATAGTACGTGCTATGCATGGGCTTATCAGGGTGGAAAGCGAACTAGACGCTGGCTCAACATTCTATATTGAATTTCCTACCATTACCTCAATTAAGAAAAATGAAAATTAAACTTATAAAGAAGATATCGACAGGCATTGTACCTGTCGATTTTTTTAGGCATACATTTTGTCTTCTTCTTTTTGGAAAAAGCTCTTCATTGCATGGAATACATCCGCTTTTTGTTTGAGAATATAATAGCGGAATTGCTCATCTTTAATATTTTTGTAGGCGGACATTAATGTAGAATGACGATTATACTGATTTACCTCACCATATCCGAACATGTTTGAAACTTTCATTAGTTCTTCAACCAGCTTAACGCAGCGAGCATTATCAGATGTTAGATTATCACCATCAGAAAAGTGGAATGGATAGATGTTGAACTTTCGTGGATTATATTTTGCGTCAATGATTTCTAAAGCTTTTCGGTATGCAGAAGAACAGATGGTTCCGCCGCTTTCTCCCTTGGAGAAGAAGTCCTCCTCCGTCACAACCTTAGCTTCTGTATGGTGTGCAATGAATTCAATTTCCACGGTTTCATATTTTGTACGTAAGAAGCGAGTCATCCAGAAGAAGAAACTTCTAGCCATATACTTTTCCCATATTCCCATCGATCCACTCGTATCCATCATGGCAATTACGACTGCCTTGGAATCCGGTTTGATTACTTCATTCCAAGTCTTAAATTTCAAATCTTCCTTATAGATAGGATGAAATGCAGGTTTCCCAGTCATCGCATTTCTTTTAAATGCCGACATCATTGTACGCTTCTTGTCAATATTGCCCATTAGACCTGTTTTGCGAATATCATTGAATTCAATATTCTCCACTAAATGTTCCTGGTCTTCTTTTCTTTTCAGGTTTGGCAGCTCTAGTTGTTTAAATAAAGCTTCCTCTAATTCCATTAACGAAACTTCTGCTTCAAAGTAATCTTCACCGGCCTGATCTCCTGCGCCTTGCCCTTTTCCTGGACCTTTTTGCTGACTTGATCCGTCACGAGCAATAACGTCACCTACTTGGCTCTCACCTTCACCTTGGCCCACGTGTTTGTTTTTGTCATAATTGTAGCGGATTTTATATTCGTCCAAAGAACGAATTGGAATTTTCACCACATCGCGTCCATTAGACATAATGATGCTTTCTTCTGTAATTAAGTCAGGAAGATTGTTTCGAATTGCCTCCTGGACTTTTTCTTGATGCCTTTGCTGGTCATCGTGGCCTTTGCGGTGGAGGGACCAATCTTCTCTTGAAATCACATATTGATGGTTATTGTCAGACAATGTAAACCCCTCCTTATGAATATTTTATTTTCCCTGAGTCACATTTTCTTTCAAATGACATAAAATAACCCGAGTGTAAAAATGCATATAATGTTGATTACTTTATCCTATGCAGAAACCGCAAATAATTTACAAATTATTTTGACAATTAGGCTTATGCTTTTAAAAATGGACGAGCATTGTTAGTTAGTAGATTTGCGCTCCAGGCACTTCGCTTTCCGCAGGCGGTTCGGGGAGCCTCCTCGGCGCAAGCGCCTGCGGGGTCTCCCCTGTCCCGTCCTCCTGCAGGAGTCTCGTGCCTTCCACGCAAATCAACAATGAGATAACTGCTTTGTCAAATTTTTTAAAAAATCAACCAATTATTGAAAAAAACAGACTGGCAGATCTTTCCGCCAGTCCATGCTATTTTTCTTGGCAAATCTTAATTAACGGTTTAATAAGCTGCCAACATACCGTAGGAGTTCGTTTGCGGATGTTGAGTTATAGCCGTGTTCATCAATTAATCTAGCAACAACATCGTTTATTTTCTTTAACTGCTGCTCATCAGGAGTTTTGGATGAAGTGGTAATCTTCACGACATCTTTAAGGTCAGCAAATAACTTCTTTTGAATTGCTTCACGAAGTCTATCGTGTGAGTTGTAATCAAATCGTTTACCTTTCCTAGCAAAAGCAGAAATTCTTATCAAGATTTCTTCTCTAAATGCTTTTTTCGCATTCTCGGAAATACCAATTTGTTCTTCAATTGAACGCATTAGTTTTTCATCTGGATTGATTTCCTCACCAGTGAGCGGATCCCGAAGTTTAGCTTTGTTGCAATACGCTTCAACATTATCAAGATAATTGTCCATTAAGGTTTTAGCAGACTCTTCATAGGAATAAACGAAAGCTTTTTGAACTTCATTTTTGGCAATATTATCATACTCTTTACGAGCAACCGAAATATAATTCATATAGCGCTCACGGAGTTCAGCTGTGATCGAAGGATGTTGATCCAATCCGTCTTTTAATGAACGTAATACATCTAAAGCATTAATAGAAGGTACTTCTTTCCGGATAATAGTAGAAGAGATTCGGTTAATGACATAACGCGGATCAATCCCACTCATTCCTTCATCTGGATACTCTTTCTTTAGTTCACTTACGTCAACTGCATTAAAGCCTTCAACGTTTTCTCCATCATAAAGACGCATTTTCTTTACTAAGTCAATATCGCCTTTTTTAGGTTCTTTTAGACGAGTTAGAATCGTAAACATCGCAGCTACACGTAATGTATGCGGTGCAATGTGCACATCCGAAACATCACTTTCACTAATCATCTTTTCATAGATTCTTTCTTCCTGTGATACTTTTAAATTATACGGAATTGGCATAACAATAATTCTGGAATGCAAGGCCTCATTCTTCTTGTTCGAGATAAATGAGCGGTATTCCGTTTCGTTCGTGTGCGCTACAATCAGCTCATCAGCCGAAATTAGTGCAAACCTACCTGCTTTAAAGTTTCCTTCCTGTGTTAACGAAAGCAGGTGCCATAAGAATTTTTCATCGCACTTCAACATCTCTTGGAACTCCATCATTCCGCGATTTGCTTTATTCAGTTCACCATCAAAGCGGTAGGCACGTGGATCAGATTCTGAACCAAACTCGGCAATAGTGGAAAAGTCAATACTACCTGTTAAATCGGCAATATCCTGCGACTTCGGATCCGATGGGCTGAACGTTCCAATTCCAGTTCGCTTATCCTCGGAGAAAAAGATTCTTTCTACTAATACATCTTCGATTCTGCCGCCATATTCTTGCTCTAGCCTCATCATATTTAATGGCGAAAGATTTCCTTCAATTCGAATACCATACTCTTCATAGAAATCACGACGTAAATGGTGCGGGATTAAATGAAGCGGATCTTCGTGCATTGGGCAGCCTTTAATGGCGAATACTGAGCCTCTATCCGTATGAGAATAAGCCTCTAAACCACGTTTTAGCATAGTAACAAGAGTAGATTTACCACCGCTTACTGGACCCATAAGCAATAATATCCGCTTTCTTACATCCAGCCTTTTAGCCGCAGGATGGAAGTATTCCTCAACTAATCTTTCAAGTGACTCCTCTAAGCCAAATAATTGATTACCAAAGAAATTGTAATTCTTAGTACCTTTCACTTCCTCAATTCCAGCGTCTTTGATCATATTATATACTCGTGAATGTGCAGATTGTGCTACCCATGGCTTCTCTTTTAACAACAGTAAATAATCTCCAAATGACCCTTCCCAACGTAGCTTTTCTTCTTCTTCTCGAAACATCTCAATTTTTTTTAGGATATCCATAAGGCCCTCCCCCTGTAGAATTATCAGAGACGATTAATATACTCTATGCACCAATGAACTTGAACATGCGTAACGTTGAAGTATTCATGCCTATCTTTTTTGTTTTAAGAAAAGATTGGAATATTGCTCTTTTCATTTTTTCGAGATAGGCTATAATAAATGTATATGTGTCTAATTAAAGAAATATCTTAAAATTAAGGAGGCTTTACATAAGCATGGGAACTTTTTTAATTGTTTTAGTTATGGTGGCTTTTCTAGCAGCTATCTTTACAGCAGGTTATAATGATAAGCCAGGTTCAAATAAATAATATTTTCCATCAAAATAGGCTGCCTAATTGGCAGCCCTTATTTTTTTAAAAACCTATTTGGTTTTTGTAAAAGCTGTACGCTTTTATCTCAAATCCATCTTGTTTTTTTGAACAAATTCTTTCATATACATCCGCGTTTGTTTTTCAAGCATTTTTGCCATTTGCTCTGTCCAGTGATCTTTTCTCTTACCGTCAGTGCGCTGTTCATAATAGGTAGAGATGATTTGGTCGTATTGTTGAAGCTGGCTTAAGTAGATTTCTTTGTCCTGTTGATACTCTTCTTCATGATAAACATGCTCTAGCGGCAGTCTTGGTTTTTGGTCATTAGTGCGTTCCGGATAACCGACTGTCATACCGAAAAGAGGAATGACTCTCTCTGGTGTTTTTAATAATTCCTTCACTGCCTCAAGATTATTGCGGATTCCACCTATGTAACAAATACCGAGCCCCATCGATTCCGCAGCAATTGCTGCATTTTGAGCTGCCAACGCCGCATCGATTAGCGCCACCATAAATTTCTCTGTACTTTCAATGGAAGCTAGTATATCCTTCCCTTCCTTTTCTCCAATGCGTTCATGGCGGTTTAAATCGGCGCAAAACACAAACAGATGACCATTCTGTGCCACATATTCCTGGTTACCCGCTATCTCAGCAAGTTTTCGCTTCTTTTCCTTATCCTTTATGCCAATTATCGAATAGGCCTGAATAAAACTAGATGTAGAGGCAGCTTGGGCACTAGTAACAATTGTTTTGATTTGTTCATCACTTAACTGCTTGTCCTTAAAATCACGGATAGATCGATGATTTAATATAGTAGTAATGGTTTCATTCATTGATATACTTCCTTTCTATTTAGCAAAAAGAGGCCTTATGCTCGGCCTCTCACGTTTTATTTTAAATGACCATAATCTTGCTGGCGCAACGCTTCATAGATTAGAATCGCAGCGGTGTTCGATAAATTTAGTGAACGAATATTGTCATTCATCGGGATCCTCAGGCTGACATCCTTATTATTTTCTATCACATCTTTCGGCAGCCCGGTCGTTTCACGGCCAAAAATGAAAAAATAATCTTTATCACGATTACTATAGTCAAAGGAACTATAAGCCTTCTCACCAAATTTCGTGATATAAAAAAACTCTGCGCCTTCATTCTTCTGATAAAAGTCATCCAGAGAATCATAATAAACAATGTTTACGAATTCCCAATAATCCAATCCTGCCCTTTTTAACATTTTATCATCAGTAGAAAACCCTAATGGACGAATCAAATGTAAGGATGTATCAGTTCCAGCACAGGTTCTTGCGATGTTTCCTGTGTTTGAAGGTATTTGCGGCTGATATAGAACTACATGTATTGCCAAGAATCTCACCTCATAAAAAAAACTCTTTTACCATTATACCATTATCGACTAACCAAACAAATTTTCTCAACCACCCACAATCGTGAAAAATTTATATTTAATATTGGGTGTGTACGCCGAAGAATCTTCATAGGCCCAGTACCGCATACGGCTGTTATACGTATTTGCATTAACAAGCGGCATTCCATAGGCATCCTTACCTGTTACCATTGTGTTATGGTTAAATCGGCCATCCCCCTCGAAATCATAGCAGATGACATCCCCCAATAATAATTGGTCAGGGCTGCTGACTTCCCTCGCCCTTAAGCCACTTTTCGAATTACCCAAATACAACCGTAATGAATGAGCCACTGTCCAGCTGTAACTCCAATTGTTATTTCGGAACCACCATCCTGTTCCTTTGCCCGGATACCCTCTCATCGGCGCTCCGCCTGCGTGAAGACATTGAGAGATATAATTCGTACAGTTGTTTTCAAACGCCTTATAGGCGGGATTGTGGCTATTCCACCAGCGTTCTGCATATTGAACAGCTTTTAAACGATTATACTGGTAACTATTCCGCTCCTCGTTTTCATCCTCTGCCATGATTTCCAACTCAGGCCGCTTTGCATAAGGATTCAGTTCTTTATCCATAATCAAATCATTTTTAAAAAACTTGCACATTCGTACTTCTACTTCTTCCTCCTGATATAGCGTTCCTTTTTGTCTAATCAGGTATTGGTAATGAACCTGGTAGAGCGTGGTTTGAAAGTCCCCGTCTACGGATTGATTAATAATGTTCCCTCGAGCTTTCACCTTGACGATTTCTGCGGAACGTTTCGTTAGAGATTCTAGCTTCTGCTCGGCCTTTTCATAATTCCCAGATAGCCTCTTACTCTTTGAAACAAATTGTTCAACTCGGTCATTAAACAATTCTTGGAGTGATTGATCCACCTTCATCTCCCCCTTCTTTTTCATACATATGTACAGAAGGGAAATTTAATCAAAAAAAATGAGCAAAGACAGAATGTCCATAGCTCATTTAGTTCTTTAGTTTTAGTAGATTTTTTTCAATTTCACTCTTCACTTCTAAATCGTCTTCTTGTTCTGCTGCTTTTTCCAGTGCCTTACCCGCTTCCGGACTGCCAATTTTCCAGAGTGCCCATGCCGCGGTTTCCTTTAGGACAGTACTAGTTTCATTTTCTAATACACCTAGTAAATCCGGAATGGCACTTTCGTCCTTGAAATGTGCAAGCGCGATGATTGCATTGCGCTGAATCGGCTTTTTGCCTCTCCACGATCCTGCTACTGATCCAAATTTGTTCTTAAATTCACGATTGCTCATTTTTAACAACGGTCTCAACAATGGCTTTGCTATCTCGGGGTCTGCCTCCATTTCCTCATGAAAATGAAAATCCTTCCCTTTATTGACTGGGCAGGACGTTTGGCAGGAATCACACCCATACACGCGGTTGCCTATTCTTTCTCTAAATTCCTCAGGAATTACGGATTTAGTTTGTGTTAAAAAGGCTATACAGCGCTGAGCATTAATTTGTCCACCCTGTACCAACGCTCCCGTCGGGCAGGCTTCGATACATGCCGTACAGGAACCGCATTGGTCCTCCATCGGTGAATCAGGAGCAAAAGGAATGCTGGTAATCATTTCACCCAGATATACGTAGGAGCCAAACTCAGGCGTTATGACACCACAGTTTTTACCGCTCCAGCCAATCCCAGCCCTCACGGCAACTGCACGGTCAGATAGTTCCCCTGTATCGACCATTGATTTAAGACGAGCATCCGGTACTTTTGCTAAAATAAACTCTTCCAGCTTTTTTAACCGATCGCGCAAAATATGATGATAATCTAATCCCCATGAAGCACGGGAAAAAAATCCTCTTCGCTCGCCTCTTTTCCCTTCAACCCGAATTTTCATTTTCGAAGGATATGCCAAAGCTATAGAAATAATCGAACGTGGTTCTGGAAGTAATAAGGCTGGTGTCACACGTTTTTCAATATCGGGCTCTTCAAAACCTGATTGATACCCAAGTTCCTGCTGCCGAATCAGTCTATTTTTCAACTCAGTGAAAGGGTCAGCCGTGGTAAAACCTATTTTATCAATGCCAATCGTTTTACTATAAGCAATGATTTCTTCCTTCAATTGATCAATTTTCATTCAAGTTACCTCCCTTCTTTTAAAATATCTATAGTAAGCCGCTAATTTTTCGTTCACATCTCATTATGATAAACTATTTTTATAAAATTTTGGAGGTGGAATCATTGGAAATTCAGCTTTCCTCAGAAATTATTAGCAAGATTCCTAATTTTAAGCTTGGAGTCATTGAATACAAAGAAATTACCGTAGGCGATTCCCCACAAATGGTTAAAGGAAGACTTCAGCTTTTTCAAGAATCAATTTACTTTGATTTAGAAAATAAGAATCTAACAGAGTTGCCAGGAATTAAAGAATGGCGCAGTATTTTTAAAACATTTGGCAAAGACCCTAATCGTTATCGCCATTCAGCAGAAGCTCTATACCGCAGAGTCCAGAAACAGAATTATCTTACCACGGTTCAAAGTGCAATTGATATCAATAACTTTTTCTCGCTACAATATCAAGTGCCGATCGGTATTTATGATGGCGATCAATTAAAGGGACCTATTACGATTGAGGTCGGTAACGCAGGAGACGAATATTTAGGACTGAATGGACGGATGAATTCATTAGAAAACCTGATTGTCTCATCCGACCAGCTTGGACCATTCGGCAGTCCTTTTGTAGATTCCAACAGAGCTCCCGTTACAGAAACAACGAAAAACGCACTGCAGATCATCTATTTACAGCCTTCTACAGAAGTGAAAAGTGCTGAAAGACTGACAGAGTCATTGATGAAGATGTTTACACAAATTCATGGCGGCGATGCAAGCTTTTATATACTTGGATGCCGATAAGGCGTCTATTTTTCAAAAAAATAAAAAAACGCAATGCATCGTTCTCTAGTAACGATACACTGCGTTTGGTAATATGTATGGAGCGGGTGATGAGAATCGAACTCACGACATCAGCTTGGAAGGCTGAGGTTTTACCATTAAACTACACCCGCACAAAATAATTATTAACAAAAGTTAAAGAATTTAAACACATTTATTATAATACAAAGTTTTTTCCCCATCGTCAAGCGAATTTTGCGTTTTTTGTCGAAAAAAATCATTAAACAAAAACGTCCGATTGGACATTGTTGTTTAATGATATGCCAATGTAAAAGTATAAATACCAATAATAAAATTTTTCCTTAGATAAATTACAAATACATTAATTGTTATTCCAAAGAAATCTTTATAACATCATCCAAATACTTTGTTGCATTATATCCATAAATCTCTAGCCTTTTAGGAGTTATTTTTTCTCCTGCGGTGTTACTTTGTAACTCCGTGCTTTGAACTGTAATGAAATGACGGGGTTGCTCGATTTCTTCATATGGGACAGATTCATTCATATCGTATTTCACCCCGTTTTTATCAATGAGTACTCCTTCAGAATTCATCTCCATTAAACTAACTTCATTTTCATCTTCAGTTACAACCTGGTATTGAAACGACTCATAAGCACGATTCTCAATTGCATAATCGCTTATGACTACTTTAGTCCGCTGTCCAACTTCCACCTTGTCAATGGAGATAGTACTGCCTGCATATTCAAAGGTTTGAGGATATCCTATAGAACCATCCAGTTCGATGGTTTTTTGATCTCCAAAAGTTAAATTAATAGATTCGAGCTGAATGTTGACCTCCTTTGGCTTTTCTCCAAAAAGAGGATCAAAGTGTCTTTGAAAAGTAAACCAATTTCCAACTTGATGTGTTTCTACAAAAGATCTGCCATACATATCAGCTTTCATTTTTTTGTTGTTCACTTCTAGATTGTCAAAATTAAGATTGTCAATTCGCTTCCCTGGCCGTTCATTATTAATAGCATAATGCAGAACTGTTGCAGTGGGAGCTATGGTTAGTTTATCAAATCGAACCGGAATTCCCTCGACTTCTATTTCTTCATCCAAATCATAATCAACAGAAGGCTGTTTTGTTACAGGAATTTCGAAGTTCCACTCCCCTGTTTCATATTCCATGTTCTCGTAAGCCCTAATACCATTGGGAGCAGAGGAATCACGAATCAATTTTTGAAGCTTTGTGATCTTCAGTTTGATTGTCCCGTTTTCTTTTGTGAGTGGAAGCAGACTAATCTTCCCTTGATACACGTTCTTTTCTTTGGTATTTAGATCCGATTCAAGGTCGGGAGGATAGTAGCCTAGATATCCTTCAGGACTCATGATTTTATTTTGGTTCTCCACAAAAACCCCTTCAAAATTGTCCATCACATATTGATTGTTATCTTCTGTATCTTCAATTTCATAAAAAACAAGTGTCTGAACATCATCCGCAATTGCACTTTTAATCTTGATTTTCACCCCATTGCTCTCCGCTTCAAGGTAAAGACTTTCACCAAGGTCCTTCTGAAGAAATGTACGCAATTCCTGGTCTTCTTCTATCCATGTATAGTAGAGGTTGGAAAACACCCTTGTAAAAACTTCTATACTCATTAATAATGCGAATACACCTGCAAAAACAAGACCTTTTCTTATACGTTTCTTGTTCTTCCGTTGTCTATGCTTCTCGTTTTCTGCCAGCCTATCTTTCACCTTCTCCATGAAACCAGATGGCACATGTAATTCTTCCATCTTTTCAGTAAGATTTACCAAGGTTACCATGACTTCCTGAAATGCCGCCAAATCCTCCTGACACTCTTCGCAATGATATAGATGTTTCTCTAAATCAATCTTTCTTGGTCGGTCTAGAGTTCTTTCTAGGTAATCGATGTAACCCTCATGATACTGCTTACAGCCATTATAGGTTGCTCTATCCCCCATTACTTTGCGAAATGACTGAATCCCCGAAAACAAAAGCTCTTTCATCTTTTCCACAGAAACTTGGAGTAGTTTTGCACCTTCCTCCTTAGAGATTCCTTTTATATATGTAAGGACCATCGCTTCTCTCTCGTTCTCTTTCAATTGATCAAGTGCGTTAAACAACTCCTGTTGCGGTTCACTTTCCTTTGGAACTTTTAAACTCCTCCCATTAGAAAGCTCTCGACAGGTTTGTATGAAAATGGATGTAACCCACGTTTCAAATGATGTTTTACTTTTAAATCGCGGCCATTCTTTATGGACTTTTACAATAGTATTATAAAAAAGCTCCTCCATTTGGTGCTGATTCCTAAGATAGGACCAACCAAGCGTATAGAACGATTGTCTATGCTCATCGAACCAATCAACGATGGAATCCATGTCTTTTTCTATAATTGATGTGGTTAAATTTGAATCTATTTTTGGGATCATAGTTGTGTTCCCCCCTTTACCATACTCAATAAACCATTTTCTATCTCTTCAATAGGCCGCTCTATGCTTTATTCGACAATTTACTTAAATTTCCTCTTTCTTGAATTTTTCTAAACCGTTTTCCATTAAAATAAAGAAGGAACATCTCTTATTACGAGATGTCCCTTCTTAATTTATTATCGAGCTAAAACATTGGTACTAGCTCTCTCTTTCTTACCATGCAGTAAATAGTAAAGAGCAGAAGAAATCAACACTACAGCTCCTAGGATTATATAAAGAGTACTATAGCTTGAGTATGGGAGAGCGAATCCAAGCAAATAAGGACCGAACCCCAGACCTGCGTCAAGAAATATGAAGAAAGTAGAAGTGGCAAGACCCATACGTTGAGGGGGAGTCAGCTTAACAGCAATAGCCTGTGTGCATGACTGCATATTACCAAATCCTAGTCCAATAAATATACCCGCTACTAACAAAGAGGTGCTGCTGTGAGCGAAACCTAAAAGCAGCATTCCTGCTGCAAAAAGAACAAAGGCCGGATACATCACATAGTTTGCCCCTTTGACGTCCATTAAACGGCCTGTGAATGGACGTGAAACTAATACTGCTAATGAATACACTAGAAAGAAGAAACTTGCTGCACGAACCATGTTAATTTCAATTGCATAGAAATTAATAAAAGAGAGAACACTTGAATAACAGAACGCTATAACTAATGTAATCAATGCAATCGGAACTGCCTTTGGCTCAATAAAATGAGAGAGTTTGAGTCCTTTTATTTCTGATGGCTTGTTTGCTGTTTCTAGTGGTAGCACAGACACAAAGAAAGCTGTAATTAGACTGAAGATTCCTAAAGCAAAGCACAGACCAAAAATTAATTGAGTACTTGTATGTTGGCTCATATATAGCCCAATGAAAGGTCCGATTGCTGTAGCCAATGTCGTACTCATACTGTAATAGCCAATACCTTCTCCTTTTCTTCTATTCGGGATAATCTGAGCCACAATCGTTCCTGTTGCTGTGCTTGCGATCCCCAGAGTAATACCATGTAATAACCGGGTAATTAGCAGGAATGTAATACCCAAATGGATAAAATATAAAGACGTTGTTAAAATATAAAGAATTAATCCAATAAACAACGTTCTTTTACGACCAATTGAATCGATACTGCGGCCAATAAACAGACGCCCAATTAGTGTTCCAACTATGAAAATCCCGGTAACAAGCCCGGCCTGGCTTGCAGAAGCATGATATTCATCTACCGCATAAACACCTATTATCACGATTAATAAATAAAAGACTAACGTTAACAAAAAATTGACGCTGGATACAATGATAAAATCCTTTGTCCATAATTTAGGTTTACTCACTTTTTCTTCCATCGCCTTTCATAATATTTCCCTGTATTTTAGGAAGAGTTTGAAACGTAATCATTTGCTCTTCATTAGCGATACCATCCATAACCCTATTTTCTAAATCCGTTATTTCTTTTCTACATGCCTGGTAAACCTCTTCTCCTACTTCTGTTAACTGAATGACCTTTTCTCGCCTATCCATACCAGGAATTTGCTTCACAATTTGTAGACCTTCCAAACGTTGAACCCTCCTGGTAACGGTTGGTTTTTCAACATTATATTGATTTGCAATATCTACAAGTGTCGAAGGTCCATTGTTTTTTATATAAAAAATTACTTGCCATAAAGAATAAGAAAGCTCATAAGTACTCATTAGTTCATTCAATCTAGTTATAAGTGGTCTATACAGACTTAAATAACGCTGAAAAAAACCTTCCAATTCTCTCTCCCCCTCACACGTAAAATAGTTACCATAGATAACTGTTACCGAAGATAACCATATGTTTTTTATAAAGAAAAGTCAAGTGGTATGGCTTATCCAGCACTTGACTGAATCATAATGAGATCCTATTTACTCAAGAAGACATGCTCATAAATTGGTACCTAACGTATATTGTTGATAACTACCTTTTTAGGAGAGATGTGCTTTGTACTACTATTATCGTCCATATTTGAACCACTTCTATCACGGTTCTTACAATCCTATGCAATATCAATATCTAATCAATGGAAGTCCCTACCGGTATAGAAATAATCGTTCTGCAACGAGGGTTAAATCCTTCTCTAAAGAGGAAGCAGCAGCAATTGCTTTACTTTTAGGAATTGATTTTAATAAAAGCAAGTTTGATTTAGATGAGTTTTGGATGGGAGTAAATATAGAGCTTGAACATGGAAAAATATCCAGCCAAACTAATGTCACAGGAGATGATCCAATTGCTACTGGAAAAATTGCATTGGCTCATCTTAATGAGTTTCCTGATTACTACAAAAGATTAAAGGTACTTGAGGAAGAAGCAAAGGCCTATTGGAAAAAATAATTAATTGGGTAACTTAAATGTACAAACCTTTGAGTCACTCAGTTTTAGTGTAAATAAGTGATTACCAACAAAAGAGCGCCTTTCAATGTGAAAAGCGCTCTTTTATATTTGCTTCTATGCTGATAGTTTGATATCTTTATCCTTTTTTCTTCTATTAGAATACAAAATAAATAACAGTACAAACCATAGCGGTGTCAACAATAAGGCAGGGCGTGTTTCTTCCGCAACCATCATAATGATGAGAATTATTGCAAACAACGTTAGGACAGCATAATTAATAAATGGTGTGAATGGTGCTTTAAATGTTGATTTTGCCTGTAACTGCGGCTGTGTTTTCTTGTATTTTATATGACAAAGGAGAATGACTCCCCAGACCCAAATAAAACAAATCGCACTAATGGTTGTTACTATTCCAAAAGCTTGTGCCGGAATAAGTTTACTTAAAAGTGCACCGACTGATACCACAAGCGTGGATGTCAATAATGCGTTGCTTGGTACATAATTTTTATTCAGTTTTGCAAAATTGGATGGCGCCTGATCATTTTTGCTTAAATTGAAAAGAATCCGGCTTGTTGAAAACAAACCGCTGTTACAAGCAGAAGCGGCTGAAGTTAATACGACAAAATTAATAATTCCTGCGGCTATTGGAATTCCGACTAAACTAAACGTTTTAACAAACGGACTTTCCGCTGCATTTAGCTCTGTCCATGGATTCACACATAATAGGATAATCAATGCACCAACGTAGAAAAAAAGAATTCTTGCAGGAATTTTATTAATAGCTGATGGGATGTTTTTTTCTGGATTTGAGGTTTCCGCTGCGGATACACCCACTAATTCAACACCGACATATGCAAACACGACCATTTGGAATGAAAGCAAGAAACCTGAAATTCCGTTTGGAAACAGGCCACCATGTTCCCAAAGATTTTGCACTGATACCGTTCCTGCATCGGTCTTGAATCCCATGACTAGCAAAATAACCCCAATGCCAATTAATACGACAATCGTAATTACTTTTATTAAAGCAAACCAAAACTCCAATTCTCCAAAAAGCTTTACCGTTAATAGATTGAGTCCTAATAAGATGATTAAACTGATGATAGCAGGTACCCATTGTGGAATATCAAACCAATACTGTACATAGACTCCAACTGCAATAACATCAGCCATAGCAACCATAATCCAACAAAACCAATACGTCCAGCCAGTTACAAACGCTGCCCGAGGTCCAAGATAATCTTCCGCAATGTCTGTAAAAGATTGATAACCCGCTTTAGACAGCAGAAGTTCTCCCAGCGCCCTCATAACAAAAAAGACGGCAATACCCACGATTAAATAAGCAAGGATGATGGATGGTCCTGCCAGTTGAATTGCTTTACCTGAACCTAAGAATAATCCAGTACCAATAGTACCGCCAATTGCAATTAATTGAACATGCCGATTTTTTAAATCCCTCTTTAATTCTTGCTGTGCCATACCTGTTTCCTCCTTAAAAATAATGTGAAACGATGATCAATAAATTATCCCAATAAAAAAAGAGATTGGAAGTTCTCCAATCTCTTAGGTCTAAGAATAACAAATAATAGTTGTCATGCTAAAGATTATCTGCACGACAAATAAATATTCAGTACTCTTCTGTCCTTTTGCCTGAGATTGTGAACCCTTCGGCGCCGCGGTATTACTGCGGTCTCTCCAGAAGCTGCTCCTGCTATAGTTTGATCCATAGCATTCATAGCTGCTAATTATTAAATTTTTTACTGAAATAATATTTTCAATATTTTATTATTTTAATAGTAGTTAAATAATTTGTCAACAACAAAACCATATTACATTCTTTTATTTCATATTTGCCACTCAATGGACCTCTTTAAAGGTATCTAGAAAAATATAATTAAACACATCTCAAAAAGCAAAACGCCTCTTACCATATGTAAGAAACGTTTGAAACCTAAGAATAAACTGAAGTAGTTGTTATGAAATTAATAAATTCTCTAACCACTGATAAATCCTTTGTTGATTCTCGATAATTCATCCAACTTTCAAGGACAAATTCTTCATTTTCAACTGTCTCTAAATCAATTATATGTAATGAGTCACTTGGCTCAAGACAAAAAGAAGGAACAAAGGCAACCCCTAAACCGTTTATAACCATCTTTTTACAGGTTTCTACATAATCAGTTTCCATTGTAATCAATGGATCAGTTGCGAAGTTTTTTTGCCACCAGCTAGTAAACACCCTCTTAATAGCAGGAGTAGCGATATAAATAAGGTTTTGATTTGGAAGGTCTTCCATGGAGATTTTATTTTTGGAAATCAAACAAATAGTATTTCGATCGATTAGCACTTTTTGCTCTCCCCATTTATGTCCTGCACTTTCAATTCCAATATGAATTTCTCCATCCTCTAATAGCTTCATAATCTCTCTTCCTAAACCAGTTTTAAGTTGAATTTTCACCTTAGGAAATGCTTTAGTAAAGCTAGCTAGAATAGGAGGCAGCATGTAGATAGCAAAATTATTGGCAGCACCAAGTCGCAACGTACCTTGGACTTCGTTCCCCATATTTTGTACCTGTTCGATAAGATTGTCTCTTTGATGTAATAGATTTTTTGAACTTTCAACCAGAAATTCCCCCTGCAAAGTGAATTGAACTCCTTTATTCCCCCTTATAAGCAGGTCTATATTAAGTTCCTTTTCCAATTGATGAATCCGATACGTAATTGCAGGCTGCGAAATAAACAATCGGTCTGCTGCCTTTTTTATGTTCTTTTCTTCATAGATAACTTGTAGAATTGCCAAATCTCGAAAGTCCATTTACAGCACCCTCCCTTTTTTGCTATAAAATTCCTTATGCTTTTGCTATAAAAAACGAGTATTTTCGTTGAAACCGAATTCATACTACAATCTTACTATAACGAACCGGTTTTTTATGAAGTTAAAAGATATTTTTTAGTGTCTATATTTTGACCATTTAATAGTTCCATATAGAAGGGATGATGTAACCGTGATGAAAATATCAATCACATCGTATACAACAGATTTAACAGATGGAGATTTACGGCAATTAAGTCAGTTAGGTGTAGACTGCATCGACTTTGGAAAAGGTTCTGCTTTTGCTGGTGTAAAAGAACAAGGCTATCCCGATTTAGACCAATTGTTGAAGTTAAGAAGAAGAATTCGTTCTTATGGAATGGATATCAATCGTGTAACTTTGCCTGATATGACTATGAAATTTATGAATAATGAACCCGGCAGTGAGAAAGAACTAGAAAACTCAATAAATGCGATAAAAGTTTTTGGTGAAGCCAGAGTGCCACTTGTTAGACAAAGATTTGAAGGAGATGTATTCCCGCATTTAACAACTAAATACCGTTCCTTTCAGAGAGGTGGAATGATTGCTCGGGGAGAAAGTCTAGGGTTTACAAAGGAAACCTTTACTCATCCGACGGTAGAGGAATATGAACATGTGTGGCAGCGTTTCTGTGATGCTTATACAGAAATGGTTCCAGTCGCTGAAGACTGTAATGTACTACTAGGAATGCATCCTTCAGATGCACCGCATCCTGAGACTCTATTTGGAGGTCTAGGCTATCACCGTCTCATAGATGCATTCCCAAGCAAGAATGTCGGCTATATTTACTGTGTTGGAACAAGAGCAGAGGAAGGCGGAAGTTCCCTTGTATTAAATGAAATTAACAACTATGGCAGAAAAGATAAGATTTTTCTCGTTCATTTCCGTAATGTCAGAGGAAGCCTGCCAACCACAAAGGCTTTTGAGGAAGCACTTCTAGATGACGGTGATATGAACATGTTTAAGGTTTTACTTGAACTAGATAAAGTCGGCTATAACGGCTGCTTGAATCCGGACCATGTTCCAATCCTTGAAGGGGTTCAAATTGAACACAACCCAAGTTGGCCCAACACTTGTATTCAATGGAACTATAACAATATTGGCTATGTGTATTCAATCGGATATATAAAAGCTCTCCTCGCTGCATTAGTAGAATTCAAAGGTTAATTGGAGTCATAAAAATCCAAAGAGGTTCTGATAATCTATTTAACAATAAGAGGAGGAACAATAAATGAGTGGAAATGCAAAATCAACCAATTCCTATGCGGGAAAAAGTAATGCACGTTATTTAATTCTTGCCATATTATTTGTTACAACAGTCATTAATTATATTGACCGTTCGGCTTTAAGTGTTGCTGCACCGATTATGAAAGAGGATCTCTATTTAGATGCTGTAAAACTAGGTCTTGCCTTTTCTGCATTTAACTGGGCCTATACGTTTTTTCAAATACCAGGCGGCTGGCTGCTTGATCGGTTTGGAGCACGTAAAGTATATGGTATTGGTCTATTTGTTTGGTCTTTATTCACCTTTTTTCAAGGATTTGTCGGCAGTTTTCTTACCTTATTCCTCTTAAGATTTATCGTCGGAATTGCGGAAGCACCTTCGTTTCCTGCAAATAGCAGAATGACAACGATGTGGTTCCCTCAGCATGAACGAGGCAGAGCAGTAGCGATTTATAACTCAGCACAATATTTCGGGTTAGCTCTTTTTACACCAGTATTAGCATGGCTTTTGCAGAAAATGGGCTGGAATTATATTTTCTATTTTGCCGGTGGAATTGGAATGATTTTGTCTTTCTTCTGGTTTAAGCTAGTCCGTGACCCATCCGACCATCCACGCGTTAACCAGCAAGAAATCAACTATATTAAAGATGGCGGCGGCTTCGCAGATGCTGGAGAAAAGAAGACAAAAGTAAAATGGGCGCATATCCGATTATTACTAACAAACAGACAAATGATTGGAATTTACATTGGACAATACGCATTAAATACCATTGTTT
Source organism: Neobacillus canaveralius (assembly GCF_047237705.1). Lineage (NCBI taxonomy): Bacteria > Bacillati > Bacillota > Bacilli > Caryophanales > Bacillaceae > Neobacillus > Neobacillus canaveralius. Next base: position 4,999,337 of record NZ_JBDFLL010000001.1, read on the forward strand.
GGTTTTTCCTAACCTGGTTCCCGACCTATCTGGTTCAAGAAAAAGGCTTGTCTATAATTAAGGTTGGTTTTATCGCATCGATTCCATTTTTAGCTGCGTTTGTTGGAGGGATTATTGGCGGCTTCGTTTCTGACACATTATTGAAAAAAGGAAAATCCTTAGCAGTAGCTCGTAAAACTCCGATTATTACAGGATTCCTTCTTTCAAGCACCATTGTGTTAGCAAACTATACACAGTCTACGGTAGCAATTATTGTTATAATGTCAGTTGCGTTCTTCGCAAAAGGACTAGCTGGACTTACTTGGACTCTTGTTGGAGACATGGCACCTAAAGAGCTTTTAGGAGTAACAGGTGGAATATTTAATACAATTGGAAATATAGCAGGAATTGTTACACCTATTGTCATTGGAATTATCTTAAGCAAGACGCAGTCCTTTAGTGGTGCTTTAGTTTTTGTGGCGAGTATCCTTCTTGTCGGAGCTCTATCCTATATCTTTATCGTTAATAAACCTAGGAGAATTGAACTTCCCGAAGAAAGCCTGCCCAATACAAAACAGGCAGTTTAGGAAAACGGGAGAGCAAAAGAAAAATGAAATCACTCTGCGATAAGTAAAAAGAGTTTAATAAAAATGAAAAAGTATGTTCTTCTTGTGAGATTGTTAAATAGCCAAAACAATTCACAGAAAGACATACTTTTTTTTGTTTTCGTCCACACATATCAGCTAAACATTCAATGGTCGATTTCAATTACCTAAGACCAGATGGACTTCTGATCCCTCTTGCATGTTTCTTCGGGTTCAAAGGGAACCAGATGACTATTTTACTGAAGAAAAAAACACCCACAAATGCTGATTTAACAACATTTGTGGGTGTTTTTAGATACCGGTGGTCGGGGTCGAACCGACACTCCAGAGGAACACGATTTTGAGTCGTGCGCGTCTGCCAATTCCGCCACACCGGCAAAATAAAATTTGTAAAGATAATGCCGAGGACCGGAATCGAACCGGTACGGTAGTCACCTACCGCAGGATTTTAAGTCCTGTGCGTCTGCCAGTTCCGCCACCCCGGCGCAATAATATGCGCTATTAAATCTTAAGAAAGAATGAAGGCGGCAACCGGATTCGAACCGGTGGTAAAGGTTTTGCAGACCTCTGCCTTACCACTTGGCTATGCCGCCATATGATGGAGCGGAAGACGGGATTCGAACCCGCGACCCCCACCTTGGCAAGGTGGTGTTCTACCACTGAACTACTTCCGCGAATTGGCTGGGCTAGCTGGATTTGAACCAACGCATGTCGCAGTCAAAGTGCGATGCCTTACCGCTTGGCTATAGCCCAATGATAAATTTTTCTTTAATGATGGTTATATGGGGCGACTGATGGGAATCGAACCCACGAATGCCTGAACCACAATCAGGTGCGTTAACCACTTCGCCACAATCGCCATAATAAAATTAATTGGCAGGGGTAGTAGGAATTGAACCCACACCAAAGGTTTTGGAGACCTTCGTTCTACCTTTAAACTATACCCCTATAATGGAAATTTATTTTTACTATTGTAAGTAAAATTGGTGGAGGGGGACGGATTCGAACCGCCGAACCCGGAGGGAGCGGATTTACAGTCCGCCGCGTTTAGCCACTTCGCTACCCCTCCACATAATATGAAGTTTCAACCTAATGGTGCCGGCTAGAGGACTTGAACCCCCAACCTACTGATTACAAGTCAGTTGCTCTACCAATTGAGCTAAACCGGCAAGCAAATAATCAATAGAATAAAAATGGTGGCTCAGGACGGAATCGAACCGCCGACACAAGGATTTTCAGTCCTTTGCTCTACCGACTGAGCTACTGAGCCACAATATTACGCCTTTTTAATAAAAATGGCGGTCTGGACGGGACTCGAACCCGCGACCTCCTGCGTGACAGGCAGGCATTCTAACCAACTGAACTACCAGACCAATTGCGGGGACAGGATTTGAACCTGCGACCTTCGGGTTATGAGCCCGACGAGCTACCGGACTGCTCCACCCCGCGACAATAAAAATTCAATGAAATAATCATGGTGGAGGATGACGGGATCGAACCGCCGACCCTCTGCTTGTAAGGCAGATGCTCTCCCAGCTGAGCTAATCCTCCATATTTTAAAACTAAACTGTGTTAACCTTGTAATGGTGACCCCTACGGGATTCGAACCCGTGTTACCTCCGTGAAAGGGAGGTGTCTTAACCACTTGACCAAGGGGCCAATAAAAAGTTAATGTTTTATGGCGGAGAGCAAGGGATTTGAACCCTTGAGACAGGGTTACCCGCCTACACGATTTCCAATCGTGCTCCTTCGGCCACTCGGACAGCTCTCCATAAAAGAATGGCTCCGCAGGTAGGACTCGAACCTACGACCGATCGGTTAACAGCCGATAGCTCTACCACTGAGCTACTGCGGAATAACAATAGAATTGCAGCCTGGCAACGTCCTACTCTCACAGGGACAAAGTCCCAACTACCATCGGCGCTGAGAAGCTTAACTTCCGTGTTCGGTATGGGAACGGGTGTGACCTTCTCGCCATTATTACCAGACTACTTTTCTCAAAGACAATCTTTATTATACTGTCTTTTTGAGATTTTTCAAGAGGTTTTTGAAAAAAATTCATTCCCTCAAAACTAGATAATTTCAGAAGAAGTTGTAAAAACGAGTTCACCATAAAAAATTGGTTAAGTCCTCGAACGATTAGTATCAGTCAGCTCCACATGTTACCACGCTTCCACCTCTGACCTATCAACCTGATCATCTTTCAGGGTTCTTACTAGCTTGACGCTATGGGAAATCTCATCTTGAGGGGGGCTTCATGCTTAGATGCTTTCAGCACTTATCCCGTCCGCACATAGCTACCCAGCGATGCCTTTGGCAAGACAACTGGTACACCAGCGGTGCGTCCATCCCGGTCCTCTCGTACTAAGGACAGCTCCTCTCAAATTTCCTGCGCCCACGACGGATAGGGACCGAACTGTCTCACGACGTTCTGAACCCAGCTCGCGTACCGCTTTAATGGGCGAACAGCCCAACCCTTGGGACCGACTACAGCCCCAGGATGCGATGAGCCGACATCGAGGTGCCAAACCTCCCCGTCGATGTGGACTCTTGGGGGAGATAAGCCTGTTATCCCCGGGG
>NZ_JBDFLL010000001.1:5007500-5490000 GCF_047237705.1 Neobacillus canaveralius
TCCCATTTTAATCTTACGTCCATTAAACGGAAATTCACGGAGCTCTGTTTTAAGGTTTTCTATATATTCATTACGATCAAATAATATCTTTGCGGTATGGAGCCATTCAAATATTTTTCGATTGGTGCCTAATAGAAGCCAATCTTTCAATTGGCCCTCCGTAATAATATGCATCGCTGCCTTGCTGTCGTTATAAGTATAATGCTTTATTAATAACGGCTGTTCTCCTTCTTTCACAATAATTAAAAGGATTACATCAAAGGTGTCTGTAGTATGACTTGATTTAAAGCTTTTTTCTATCATCAATACACCAAGTGTATTGGATTGACTAGCCCGTTCCTGATAAATGGGCCGAAGAATGTCTTTCATCCATCATTCCTCCATTTTTCTAGATAACTATATGTTCGACAGTAATAATAAATCTCCTTCTTATATAGAAGACAAATTTCGACATTCTTTAACATAACATTTTTTCAGAAGATGTAAATATGGTATAGTTTGTCTAGGAGGGAGAATTATGGCTAAATATTCAAGTAAAATAAATAAAATCCGCAGCTTTGCATTATCCTTAATATTTATCGGCTTTATTGTTATGTATGGTGGGATTTACTTTCGCAATTCTCCACTTATTATGACCATCTTTATGCTTTTGGGACTGTTATTTATCATTGCAAGCACAGTCGTTTACTTTTGGATTGGGATGTTATCAACCAAAACAATCCAAGTCAAGTGTCCAAGCTGTGGGAAACACACAAAAATGCTTGGAAAAGTGGATATGTGTATGTATTGTCGTGAACCTTTGACACTTGATCCAAATCTCGAAGGCAAAGAGTTTGATGAATCCTATAATAAAAAGTCAAAAAATAAAAAGCCGATATCTTAATCGGCTTTTTTTACAATATTAATGTACTTCTTTACTTGTACACTCAGGACAAGTCCCGTAAATTTCCATACGATGATTATTCACTTTAAACCCAGTAACATGCGAAGCAAGGTGTTCCACTTCATCTAATCCAGGATAATGGAAATCTACAATTTTGCCGCAGCTTTCACAAATCACATGATAATGGTGTGATGTTACAAAATCAAACCGTGCTGAAGCGTCACCATACGTTAATTCTTTTACTAAACCAACTTCACGAAATACTCGTAAATTATTGTAAACTGTCGCCACACTCATATTAGGGAATTTCCCTTCTAAGGCTTTATAAATTTCATCTGCTGTAGGATGTGACATCGAGTTTATTAAATATTCAAGTATCGCATGACGTTGTGGAGTTATACGTACTCCAGTTTCTTTTAAGGTTTCCAAAGCTTCTTTTAACTGATTCATCGCCATGCACCTCTATTCCAAAAATATTCTTAAATTATAATTGTTATAATTAGTTTACTAAGGAATTAATACTTTTGTCAATATTGTAATATCGTTATTAGGCATTTGTTATTACTTTTCTTGGTGTAACATCTGCTCTTTTATCCCCACAGCATGGTTTACATATCGAGCTGTTACGAATAAAAGGTCTGATAAACGATTTAAATAAGCCAATACAAGAGGATTGACATCCTCCCCCAATGAAACTGCACATCTTTCCGCTCTTCTCGCTGTTGTACGTGCAACATGGAAGGCTGCACCAGCGGAATGTCCTCCGGGTAGAATAAAATTAGTCAGTTCTGGAAGGGACTCATTTAATACATCAATCTGCTTTTCCATTTCCTCAATATCATTGACATTGAGAGACCACTTTACTTCCTTTCCTTTAGGGGTGGCAAGCTCCGCACCAACGTGAAAAAGATTTGTTTGTATTTTATGATACATATTCTCAATTAATTCTTTCTTTTGAAAAGATTCATCTTTTATATAACTTAATGCAAGTCCAATCATTGAATTTGTTTCATCACAGGTCCCATATGCCTCAACACGTAAATCATTTTTTGCGACTCTTTGCCCATAAATTAATGATGTAGTTCCTTTGTCACCTGTCTTCGTATAAATCTTCATAGTTTTTTCCCCCAATTATTCTTTGTTTTTGAAATATGTATCCCATTTGTTTATTTCAATCATATCACCTATTAGGCTGCCAATAAAACAGGTAACAAAGAGGTGACAATCATTCCATAAAAAAAAGGGTCGTTTACCGACCCAACAAATTTTATCTGAGGAGGTATGCCCTAATAAAATGATATTCAAATTACGTTCGTTTGCATTGGACAAAAGCCTCTTCTATAGAAAATAGGCTAGATTTTCGTTGAAATATTAATTAGGTTTTATTACAAACTATTACTATATATTGACGCCCATTTTGATTTCCGGGCCTTGAGTTGGATGAGCTTTTGCTGGCGCTGTTTCTTTATAGAGGAAACATAAAAGAAATGCAAGAGCACCTGCAGCACCTGCTACGTATAAAGGTGTTTAAATCCCATAGATGTCTGCTAAGGCACCATTCACCATTGGATTTAAAAATCCTCCGATTAACTCACCGATTCCAATAGTTAAACCGATGGCAAGTCCTGAGTACTGTAAAGGAACAGACTCAACTGGAATAACGGACATTGACATAGCAATTACTCCTGAACCAGCAGAACCGATGAATAAAAGAAGCATCATTAATGGTATAGAATCCACGAAACGAGACGGTCAAGCCCACTGATAATAACATGGTTTGAATCAATGCTGGAAAAGCGGTATTGAAGTGTCGATTATCTGTAATTTTGTATCCATTTTTATAGTTAAAACTCCTTCTAACTAACAGGTCTTTTTAATTACTATATCCATAAATTTTTCCATATTCAAGAATTACAATATATTTGTTTGCAATACTGCTATGGTAAAATAGGGATTAAGGTCATAGGAGGTTGGAATATGGAAGCCATAAAAAAGGGAACAACCATCCAATCATTAGAAGTAGGGATGGGCATTGTAGAAACAATCGCTAAACAGGGAAGACCGTTAAAATTCTCCGAAATTCAAGAGTTAACACAGATTACCAAAAGTAATCTTTATAAATATTTGAATACCTTCACACAATTAGGCATCCTCTATCGTAACAAGGATACCGGAGAATATGTATTGGGAAGCAAGTTAATTGAATATGGGATGGCTGCTGTAGATCAAGAGAATGTTATTGATCGGATCTCACCTTTTCTAAATGAAATAAACGGAAAGAGTTCGAGTACCGTTTTATTTTCGACCTGGACTCAAAATGGTCCAATGATTGTTAAAGATTTTAATAACAATCGAGGGCTTAATATTGGTGCTCAAATTGGAACCTTTCTTCCTATTCGATCTGCGACAGGCAAGGTATTTTTGGCCTTCATGGAAGAACAAAAGCTTCGGGAGTGGAAAGCGAAGGAATTTATGCAGATTTCATCAGATAAGATAAGTCAGCTGGAGGCGGAATGCGATTCCATCCGGGAGAAAGAAATTGCCTTTGCCAGGGAACCGCTGGTCCCATCCGTGTCTTCCGTTTCCATTCCGATTTTAAACTATAAGAAAAACCTCCTTGGAGCTGTAACGGTTGTAGGCTTTTCTGAGTTTACCCCTCAAAATGAAGATAATGAAATATCTCGTTATTTATTAGATATCAGCAAAGAAATTTCTGGTAGTTTCGGATATAGGTCAATGGAGTTATAAGAAGAATATTTACAAAAAGCGAGGGTGCTCCCCCGCTTTTTTTCTAACTTTTATGCTAAATTTTCTTTTACATACTGTAAAGCTTCTTCCACATGCCCTTTTACTTTAACTTTTCGCCATTCTTTCGCAATATTACCTTCTTTATCAATGACAAATGTCGATCTTTCTATTCCCATATACTCTTTACCAAAATTCTTCTTTAATTTCCACACCTCATACAATTCAGAAACTTGTTGTTCTTCATCAAACAAAAGTATGAACGGTAAGTTATACTTTTCTATAAATTTTTCATGTTTCTCTACAGGGTCTGGGCTCACACCAATAATTACAGAGTCCAGCTGTGAAAAGTCACCGTGATAATCTCTGAAATCACATGCTTGGGTCGTACAACCAGGCGTCATATCCTTAGGGTAAAAGTATAATACAACATTTTTCCCTTTAAAATCTGATAATTTAACTTTTTCGCCATTACTCGCTAACAATTCAAAATCAGGGGCTTGTTTGCCTAGCTCAATTGTCATAACTAACATCACCTCATGGAAAATGTACTCTTCCATAAGCCTAACCAAACAAGCTCCACAATACAACTATTTGATTTCTTTCACTTCACGGTCCATCAGTGCCCGGGCAACGAAAGCTGCAGGCAGTGTATAGCCAATTAATGCCTCCACCACAGCTACCATCCTCCCTAAACCATGTGGAATTACATCTCCATTGCCAACAGAAAATAATGTCATGGCGCTAAAATAAAAGCTTGTTTCGAACAAGTTATAGTTGTTGCCTTCATTTACCTCCACAAGTAACGAGATCCCTTTTAATTCAAACAATAAATAGATGAGCCCAAATCCGAGAATTACAGTTAAATAGATAGAACCCAAAAAAAGTGCGTTTTCAATAGAAACAAACTTTCCTTTTATGGTGTTTGGAATAAACAATGTTCTGATACTCATAAAAATACAGAAGATTACGATTGGTAATAAAAAATAAAACATCAGCGGACACCTCGTGTAGAGTCAGTTAGTCTCATTCTATGCCTGCCTGGACAATAAAATATCAACAATCCTTACTTAAAAAGGAGGAACTTTAAATTTTTCAAAAGTTAAACAAATAAAAGTAGATTAAAAAAGTGCTATTATAGGAAGGAATCCATTTCAAGGAGGAAAAGAAATGCAATTTACCAATTCTGAACGAATACATAATGAAGCGTTAGAACATATTGTTGGCGGTGTAAACAGCCCCTCTCGTTCTTACAAGGCAGTTGGCGGCGGTGCCCCAGTGGTTATGGAGCGCGCTCAAGGTGCTTATTTTTGGGATGTCGACGGAAACCAATATATTGATTATCTAGCTGCTTACGGTCCGATTATTACAGGTCATGCTCATCCACATATTACTGAAGCGATTAAAAAGGCTGCGGAGAGTGGTGTTCTTTACGGAACTCCTACACCCCATGAAGTAAAATTTGCAAAAATGCTTAAGGAAGCAATGCCATTTTTAGAAAAAGTTCGTTTTGTGAATTCAGGTACGGAAGCAGTCATGACAACGATTCGTGTGGCACGTGCCTATACAGGCAGAGATAAGATTATTAAGTTTGCGGGATGTTACCATGGTCACTCTGACCTCGTTCTGGTTGCGGCCGGGTCAGGTCCATCTACTCTCGGAACCCCTGATTCTGCTGGTGTTCCAAAGAGTATCGCCCAAGAAGTGATTACCGTTCCTTTTAATGATATTGAGCCTTTTAAAGAAGCGTTGGATAAATGGGGCGACCAAATTGCTGCTGTTCTAGTAGAACCAATTGTTGGGAACTTTGGGATTGTTGAACCAAAACCTGGTTTCTTACAGCAGGTCAACGACCTTACCCATGCAGCAGGTGCACTTGTTATCTATGATGAAGTCATAACAGCTTTTCGCTTTATGTATGGAGGAGCACAGGATTTATTAGGTATCCAGCCTGATTTAACAGCCCTAGGGAAAATTATTGGCGGCGGTCTGCCAATTGGAGCTTATGGCGGACGCAAGGAAATTATGGAGCATGTTGCACCATTAGGACCAGCCTATCAAGCTGGAACGATGGCTGGAAATCCAGCATCCATTCTTTCTGGGATTGCCTGTCTTGAGGTACTAAAGCAAGATGGAGTTTATGACTACCTTGATCGTTTAGGTGCCTTGCTTGAACAAGGAATTCTAGAAGCAGCTAAACAACATGATATTCAAATCACCATCAATCGTTTGAAGGGTGCACTTACTGTTTATTTTACAAAAGAAAAAATTGAAAACTATGAGCAAGCAGAAAATACAGACGGTGAAATGTTCGGAAGGTTCTTCAAGTTAATGCTACAACAAGGAATCAATCTTGCGCCTTCTAAATATGAAGCATGGTTCTTAACCATTTCTCATACGGAAGACGACATAGAGGCTACACTTCATGCGGTGAATAATGCATTTTCTCTACTTAGAAACGAATAAATATACATTTTTCATGCACTAAAAGAGAGTGGTTAACACTCTCTTTATTTTGTTATCCTCCGTTGAAAACGTTTACATTATCACTTTCCTTTACTTTCCAACGCATAATTTTCCCTGAATTTTCTATCCACATTATTGTATATTTATTTGATTTCTGAAAATTCTTATGATAATATTAATTTATTATTCTTAAAACAAATTTTTCTATTGGACCGTGCTTTATTTGTCATAATTTCTCACATAAAAAGATAAATAGGAGGTGAAGCGGCTTTAGAGGATCTCCGCTGAAGCCAATTTATATGAATGAAAGATGGACCCCTTCCCTTTTTAAAGATTTCCATAAGCAAGAACACGATGCTTGCGGAATTGTCGCTTGTCTTGAAAAAAACAAGCTGCCAACTAGAAAAAACATTTTAGATTGCATAGATGCCTTAGTTACCATGAATCATCGTGCTGGTTTTATAAACGGTGAAGGAGATGGAGTTGGAATTCATGTTGATATTCCAAAAGCACTTTGGAAGGAAAAATTACAAAGTGCCGGTGTAGACCCCTCTCACACAGATAATGCGAGTTTTGCTGTAGGTCATGTTTTTATCAGCCAAAAGGCTGACTGGTTATCTACTAAACAAGAATTACTTCAGAAACTAAAGACCTTTGAATTAGATATTGTCTTTGAGACAAATAAAGTAACCGATTCAAGTGCATTAGGACCGATTGCTATCCAGGAAAATCCTGTTTTCTGGCAATTTGCCTGCCTTTCTGAAAAATCAGGGCAAGCATTAACGAAAATCTTATTCGAAGCAATCGTCGATTTAGAAACCAATGAACATGTACATGTCGCTTCGCTCAGCCAAAATCATGCTGTATATAAAGTCATGGGTGCTGGCGATATACTCCCCCGTTACTACAAGGATCTAGCTAGTCCAATTGTTGCATCAACGATTACTCTCGGTCATAACCGTTATTCTACGAATACCCTTTCTAGTTTTTTCCGGGTGCAGCCTTTTAGTGTGCTTGGACACAACGGAGAAATTAATACGATTGCAAAGCTTCGTGACGAAGCGAAGATGATTGGGGTTCCACTCGTAAAGGATGGCAGTGACTCGCAAGATTTAAGCCGGACGATGGAAACGTTAATTTGCCGTGAAGGGTATACGTTATTCGAGGCAATGGATCTTTTATTCCCGCCAATTATTAATGAAATTAAAGCCTACTCTCTTGATTTACAAGATTTATATACTTATATTCGTGAAGCTTGGGGTCATTTTGCTCAGGGTCCAGCTGGCATTATTTCTAGGTATGGAGATGAAGCCGTTTTTAGTGTAGATGCATTAGGTCTACGCCCTCTTTGGATGCTAGAAATCGAGACTTCCTATTTATTTTCATCGGAGCCAGGGATCATTCCTTCCAGTGAGTATGTAAACGACCCTAAGCCTTTAGCACCTGGAGAAAAAGTCGGCTTTAAGTGGAACAATAATAAATTAGAAGTTTTCGAGCAGAAACGCTTCCAAACAGAGGTTTATAACCGTTATTCTAACCGCTTAAATCTTGAAAATTCCAGATTACGGTTACAAGTACCAACGTTAGAAAAAACGATTACCATGAATTATCCAGACAAAATTCATAATGGACAATATAAAGCATTTGGCTGGGAAAGAGATCACATTCAATTAATCGAGCAAATGGCGGAAAAGGGTGTCGAACCTATTCGATCTCTAGGTCATGACGCACCATTGGCTGCACTTAATCCAGAACGCAAAAACATTGCCGATTATATAAAAGAAAGCGTAGCAGTTGTCACGAATCCGGCGATTGACCGAGACCGTGAAACAGAACATTTTTCTACACGAGTGATTATTGGAAAACGTCCTGGTTTATTCGGTAACGAAAAAACAGAAACACTTCTTGAGCTAACCACTCCCCTTCTTCTAGAAGGCAAAGCTGGTTACAGTTGTTCCGAGACAATAGGTCAACCTAGCTTTGATCAAGTGGTTCACCACTTTCAAAAGCAAAAGCTTGTTGCGTTTATATCGACAACTTTTAGGAAAGATGAAAACATTGATAGTGCTCTAACAAGAATAACTAATGAGGCTGTTCAAGCTGTCACTACAGGAAAGTCATTAATCGTTCTTGATGACGCAAACGCACATCAGGATGACTTTTACTGGATTGATCCACATTTAGTTACATCTGCCGTTGACCAGGCATTGGTAAAGGCTGAATTAAGAAGAAATTGTTCATTAGTACTGCGATCAGCAGCCATTCGTTCCCTGCATGACTTGATTACTGTTTTTGGATTAGGCGCAGATTTAATCAGCCCATATTACATGTTCATGACCGTAATCGATGAAAACAATAAGCCTTTGATTAACCTTTACAGTGCATTATCAAAAGGACTTGAAAAAGTAATATCAACCATTGGGATTCATGAACTACGCGGATATGGCAGACTTTACTCCAGTATCGGCTTACACGAAGATATTGCCAATGTGTTGGGTATTGTTAACTTTTTTGGCTCTAAAGAGATTGAGAATGATTTTGAAGCAATGAAGAATGATGCTTTTGCAAGAGCTGCGGATTATCAGAATGAGAAGGAAAGAGTCGGTAAAACCTTCCATCTCTTCCCTCGTATCTGGAAGGCTATCGGTGAAGTTGCTGCAACTGGTGACTACAGTGCTTACCGGGAAAAAATCAGTGAACAAGAAGAGCAGAATCCAACGACCATTCGCCATTTACTTCAATTAAAGAAGAGCAATCAAGCAATCTCACAAGATAATGTTAATATTACAGTTGGTGAGCATGATTTACCATTTATTATTTCTTCGATGTCGTTTGGTTCCCAGAATGAGATTGCCTTTAGAGCTTATGCTGAAGGTGCTGACCGCCTAAACATGGTCTCTCTAAATGGTGAAGGCGGCGAAATCAAGGATATGCTTGGTAAATATCCAAAAACAAGAGGACAGCAAATTGCCTCTGGACGCTTTGGGGTAAACGCTGAGTTATTAAACTCTTCTAATCTATTAGAAATTAAAATCGGTCAAGGTGCGAAGCCTGGTGAAGGCGGACACTTACCTGGCTCGAAGGTAACCGCCAAGGTTGCTGCTGCACGTAATGCAACACTCGGTTCAGACTTAATTTCACCATCAAACAACCATGATATATATTCAATTGAAGATTTAGCGCAAATGATTCTAGAATTGAAAACAGGTAATGATCAAGCAAAAATTGCTGTAAAAGTACCTGTTGTACCAAATATCGGAACCATTGCTGTTGGGATTGCGAAGGCTGGCGCTGATATTATTACATTAAGCGGATTTGACGGCGGGACGGGAGCTGCCAGAATTCATGCGCTTCAACATGTTGGACTTCCAGTTGAAATCGGTGTAAAAGCAGCCCATAATGCCCTGCTTGAAAGCGGACTCCGTAATAAAGTAGAAATTTGGGCAGATGGCGGGATGAAGAGCGCCCTCGATGTTATGAAGGTTATGCTTCTCGGCGCAAACCGTGTTGGCTTTGGAACATTATCTATGCTTGCAATCGGTTGTACAACATGCCGTGGATGTCATTTAGATACATGTCACGTCGGTATTGCCACTCAGATTGAATCTGAAGTTCAAGCGAAGGAACATGGACTTCGCCGCTTTGTCCCACGTCAACTTGACTTAGCTGTTAATGGGATTATGAATTTATTTTCATCCTTTGGAAATGAACTAAAGGCACTGGCTGCTTCTGTCGGTATTACTAATTTGCAGGATGCGGTTGGACGGTCCGATTTGCTTGAGCAGGTTAAGGGTAAAAATCAGCTTAGCCTGTCTTATTTAATAAAGTCATTAGAAATTAGCCAATTCACAAAAACAGAAGAAACCAAGGCATTGCAAGAGGTTCAAATGCAAGTAGCCGTTGGTGCTGAGTATTTAGACGCCAGCGTGGATGAATTACATTCTTCTCGTGAATTTGACAGTGTCACCTCTGAACAGCGCGTTCTAGCAAGCAGAGTTTCTTGTCATCGTGTACGCGGAAGACTTGATGGTTCATACCAACAGCTTCCTCCTGTACAGCTTAAGTATAAGAATGGCTCGATTCCTGGTAATGGTTTAGGCGCTTATAATAGTGGTGGTATTGAGATCACTGTTAACGGCGGCGGTCAAGATGGAGTTGGTAAAACTTCTTTTGGCGGAAATATCTATATCCTGAAATCCAAAGGAAAAAATGGCAACTATTACAATGGTTCTGTCGGTAAAGGTTTCGGATATGGCGCTCAAAAAGGTCTTCTTGTCGCTCAAGGTAACGCCGATGCCCGCGCAGGAATTCGTCTTTCTGGTGCTGATCTAATCGTCGGTGGTTTTGTGAAGCAGCCTATCCCTGAAAAAGAGACTGGTAATATTGGCGCCAATGCAAACATTAAAGGATTTGCATTTGAATACATGACGAACGGTCGAGGATTAGTGTTAGGAGACCCAGGTCCATGGATTTGTGCTGGTATGACTGGTGGTGTCGTTTATGTTCGCCAACAGCCTGAAATTGGTTTAACAGCAGAAGCAATTATGCGAAGGATTGCTAAAGGTGCTAAAGTTTCAGTCATGAGCTTAAGCGAAAATGGTAAAAAAGATGTCAATGAGCTTCTTGGTAAATATACTGATTTACTCGAAAACGACGGGCAGACAGAAGAAGCAAAGCTGCTTCGTGCCTTACTCTCTAATCCAGAAGATCACTTTATTCAAATTGTTCCAGTCAAAGAACAAGCTGACCCAGCTGTATCTACGGAATGATTAATAAGAGAACGTCCCCTTAGGTGGACGTTCCTTTTTTGTGTTTGAACAAATATCTTTAACTATTACTAATAAAAATTCATATAATATCTCTTGATAAAATCTTTTAATCCCTGTATAGTACGTAATTGTTCATTAATGAAGTAAACTATGTATTAAACACTTAAATTTGAAAGGAAACCATTTGGAATGAAGTTAGGTGCCCGCATCTTTAAAACGGGAATTGCAATTGTCTTATCCCTATACTTAGCTCAGCTGCTGCACTCACCCTCTCCTGTCTTGGCAGGTATTGCTGCAATTTTTGCAATCCAACCAACAATATATCGCTCTTTTTTGACGATTGTTGAACAAATACAAGGAAACTTAATTGGTGCAATACTTGCAGTTATTTTTGTCCTTTTATTAGGAAATCACATTATCATTATTGGGTTAGCCGCTGTGATTGTTATAATTATCAATCTTAAACTAAAAATTGAAAATACAATCGGACTTTCTCTTGTAACCCTAATTTCAATTATGGAAACCCCTGGAACTGATTTTATTCCATTTGCAGGAATCCGTTTCTCAACCATTATGATTGGAGTCTTTTCTGCTTTCGTAGTAAACCTAGTTTTTCTGCCGCCTAAGTATGAAAATAAGCTTTATTTTAAAATCACAGGGACTACTGAGGAAATTATTCGCTGGATACGATTAAGTACCCGGCATGACTTCGATCACAATATGCTAAAGACTGATATTGAAAAATTAAAAGACAACTTAATTAAGATTGAACAGTTTTATTTAATGTATAAAGAAGAAAGAAGTTATTTTAAAAAGATTAGTTTAGAAAAATCAAGAAAGCTAGTGGTCTTCAGGCAAATGAGTTCCACGGCAAAAAAGGCACTGGATACTTTAAAAAAACTTCACCGATTTGAAAACGAGATCCTACATCTGCCAGAAAACTTTCAACAGTCGATACAAGAGCAACTCGACAGTGTCATTTACCACCATGAGCAATTAATGCTGCGGTTTATTGGCAAAGTTCCAACACCCTTAGACAATGAAACGAATACCTGTATTAATAATAAGGAACTATTCGAGTTATTCTTGAGCCATCAAAAGCTATACAGCAACCAAAACGCTCCGCATTTATATCACACTATGCAGGTCATTTCTTCGATTATTGATTACGGGGAGCAGATTGAGCACCTGGATACGTTAATCACCAGCTTTCATTCTTTTCATCATAATGAGGTTTCCATTGAACAGAAAGAAATCGAATAGAAAAAAGAAAACTTACTGGATTTGATCTGCCCCGTAAATGTTAGACACCCTTCTAACATTTACGGGGTGTTTTTTTATGTTCAGAAATGAAATTTCTACTGATTTTTCACTATTTTAGTAGATTATTTAGATTGAATTATAGCTTTATTAATGAGAACATTCATTTATAAATATTTTTTTGGAAGGAGTTTACAGCATGTCATTTGTTGAAATGAATTTAGATAAGAAAGAATATGAGGCCTATCTATTTGTGCATTTTATTCATAAAGACGAGAGCAGTGCTGACTTAGAGCAAGTCTACTTTTCCGTTAGTAAGGATGGCTTGAGATGGGAAACTCTTAATGAAAAGAAACCGATATTGACATCAACATTAGGAGACTTCGGGGTAAGAGATCCGTTTATTATCCGTTCCCCAAAAGAAAATAAATTTTATATTATTGGCACCGATTTATCTATGTATCATCGTAGGGATTGGGATCAGGTTCAGAGAACTGGAAGTCAGCATATTGTGGTTTGGGAGTCTAAAGATTTGATAAACTGGTCTGAACAACGATTAGTTAAGGTTGGACCGGAAACTGCAGGCTGCGTTTGGGCTCCAGAGGCAATATATGATAAAGAAGCCGATGATTTTCTAGTATTCTGGGCTTCAAGGGAGAACTTTGGAATTGAGAAGCATAGAATCTATTATTCTAAAACGAAGGATTTTATAAATTTTACTGCTCCTAAAATCTATATTGAAAGAGAGAATCATATTATAGACACAACCATTATTGAAGAGGACGGTAAATACTATCGTTTTTCAAAAGACGAGACAGTTAAAACGATTACTGTAGAGGTTTCGGAAGCTTTACTCGGTGAGTTTACTCCACTAGATACAAATCTTAAAAATATAATCGGCGTTGAGGGACCTGCCTGCTTTAAATTAAAAGGTGAAGATAAATGGTGTTTATTGCTCGATCATTATGCGATTGAGAAAAAATATGTACCCTACTATACAACGGACTTACAAACAGCACAATTTACAAAGAGTCCAGAGGATTTGGATATACCTGTTAATTCCAAGCATGGCGGGGTTATGCCAATCACTATCGATGAGTACAACGCTGTGGTACAAGCCTATGGAAAAAGAAGTATTTAGCATAATATGTAGCGCTTTTGGAAGCAATTAAAAGCTTACTTATTCATGCACAAAAAAAATGACGTAGGTAAATACGTCATTTTTTGTTGCTCTTTTCTAGGCTTGCAGCGGCGCTTTTTCTTTATGCTGTTCCAGCTGCTGCACTTGAAATAATTTATAATAATTGCCCTGTTTCGCCATTAATTCATCATGTTTGCCTACTTCGACAATTTGGCCGTGTTCGATTAAGACAATTCGATCAGCATGGGTGATCGTAGATAAACGGTGAGCAACAACAAAGGTCGTCCGATCCTTCGCGAGCTTATCAAGTGCTTCTTGGATAAGATGTTCACTTTCTAAATCTAGTGCTGAAGTTGCTTCGTCTAGGATTAGAATAGGAGGATTTCGTAAAAACACTCGAGCTATTGCCACTCTTTGCTTTTGACCTCCAGATAGCTTGACACCTCTTTCTCCAACCTTCGTATCATACCCATTTGCTAGATTCAGAATAAAATCGTGTGCATTGGCCGCTTTGGCTGCTTGATATACTTCTTCATCCGTTGCGCCGGGTTTTCCTAATAAGATATTGTTCTTTACAGATTCACTAAATAAGATATTATCCTGAAAAACCACTCCGATTTTATCCCGTAAGGATTGAACCTGGAAGTGGCGGATATCCACTCCATCTAAAAGTATTTTCCCATCCATAACATCGTAGAAACGAGGAATCAGACTGACAAGAGTCGACTTTCCTCCTCCACTCATCCCAACTAGGGCAATGGTCTCACCTTTTTTTACATCAAGGTTGATGTTTTTCAGAATCATATCCCCTGAATCATTGTAGGTAAATTGAACATGATCAAACGTAATGTCCCCCTTCACATCCTTGCACGGGGCCGCATTGGGAGCATCTACAATATCATATTTTTCATCGAGGAATTCAAATACCCGGTCCATAGAGGCGAATGACTGCGTCAGTGTTGTGGAAGAGTTGACTAGCCTTCTTAACGGATTGTACAATTTATCAATATAAGCGAAAAACGCCATCATTGTTCCCAGCGATAAATCTCCTTGAATAACAAGATAGGCAGAGTAACCGATAACGAGTAAAGGTGCAACATCCGTAATCGTGTTAACGGCTGCAAATGCCTTCGCATTCCAGCTGGTGTGCTCTAAGGCTTTATCTAAAAAGTTTTTATTTTGTTTATCAAACTGTGTCTGCTCAAACTCTTCGATTGCAAAGCTTTTTATGACGGGCATTCCTTGCACCCGTTCATGAAGGTAGCTCTGAACCTCAGCAAGTGCTTGGGAACGAGACTTTGTGAGTTTACGCAAATTGCCAAAAAAGTATTTGATTGAGATTGCATAGAGCGGAAATAACAAAATTGAGACCACGGTTAGACTGACATTCATATAAAACATAATTATAATTGCGATAACAATTGTGGCGATATCGAGCCATAAATTCATTAAACCAGTGATCACAAAGGTTTTTGTCTGCTCAACATCATTAATAACGCGTGAAATGACTTCTCCTGACCTAGTATTGGCATAATACTTAAAGCTGAGTTTCTGAATATGAGAATACATACGGTCACGGATATCGTATAGAATTTTACTTGATGTCCATTGGGCGAAATATTGGCGATAATATTCAATCGGCGGCCTTAAGACGACAAAAACAACGATCATTACCCCCATGATCAGAAGTAATTTTTCTATTTTCTCATCGTTGGCTAAACCACCATTGCCAATGATATCATCCACTACATACTTAATGAGCATGGGAATGATAAGCGGGATGGCGAATTTTACAACCCCGATAGCAATCGTCCCAATAATTTGAAGGCGATATGGCTTAACAAATTCGAGAAATCTGCGAACACTGCTCAAGTTTTGCCCCCTTTCTGCGCTGTGTACTTTAATAAGAACAGGGAAAGATGATGAAGGCAGCTACTAATTACTGTGTAGGTGCCTTCATCATCTTTCCATGGCGTGGAACATTTTCCATTAACGTCTGTAAGTTAAGTAACGCTCATACCAGATATCAATAAAGTCAGGCGCAAATGGTCCTTTGCGCTGGCGAATCCATTGAATGAGCTTCTCCACATTTCTTTTCAGAATTTGGTCAATCACTTCGGGATATTTCATCTCACGACGGTGACGTTCATACTCATCTTCATCTAACAAATTAAACGTCATATCAGGGAATACCTTGATATCGAGGTCATAATCAATATATTTAACTGCTTCGCCATCAAAGATAAATGGTGAGCTGAGATTACAGTAGTAGTAAATACCATCTTCCCGAATCATTCCAATAATATTAAACCAATATTGTGAATGGAAATAACAAATTGCAGGTTCCCTTGTAATCCATGTTCTTCCATCTGATTCCGTTACAATTGTGCGATCATTCCCGCCAATCACTAAATTTTGGGATCCCTTTAAAACGGTCGTTTCTTCCCAGACGCGATGGATGTGCCCATTGTGTTTATAGCTATGTATTTGTATTGGTTCTCCTTCGATGGGTACGCCCATGATTCTCCCCTTCTTCCTTCCTAAACGCTTTGTAACCTATATTCCTGCACTTAAACGACAAATGGTAACAAATCATTTACTATTTCTTATTATTATAACGGTTGAACAAGGAATTTAAAACAAAAGAGCCATTGATTTCAATGACTCTTTGAAAAAAATTGCATATTTTTAATCATTTTTTCGATTTTGCCCTATATTGAAGGCTCTAAGTCAGTTTCACGATAGGATTGAATCACTTCTTCTGTTTGTTTTTCAAAAATTTCCTGAATTTCTTTTAGCTCTTTTTTCATTTGATTGATATCAAATTGGACACTTTCTAACTCGGTTTCGTTTTGTATTGTCTGTAGTTGTTGTTCGATTTCCTGACAACGTTCAAGTTCTCCCTGAAGGTATAGTAATTTTTCCATTGTCATCATCTGCTCAGATACTAAACGGTTAAAATGATCCATTTACCACACCGCCTTATTTTTTCTATCTAATATGTATTCTTTAATAAACAGCTATATCCTTTGACTACTTATGTAAACTTGGGAGAAGTTTTGTCGAAAAATAAAGAAGACGCTCTTTCGAATGAGAGCGCCTTCTGCTTACAAATTTATTAGCTTTGACCAAATTGACCAGAATTTCCTTGGCCTTTGTTAGCTTGAGATTGCTGATTTTGTTTTCTAACTTCAGCAGCATCTGTTTGGCTAGCGAATTCAGTTCCGAATTGACCAGCTGAACCAGTAGCTCCAGCAGAACCTTGACCGCTTTGAGATTGCTGATTTTGTCTTCTTACTTCTGCAGCATCTGTTTGGCTAGCGAATTCAGTTCCGAATTGACCAGCTGAACCTTGAGATTGTGCATTTTGTTGTCTAACTTCTTGGATGTTAGTTCCAGCAGAAGTTTTGTTTGGTTGTTGGTTGAAGTTGTTTGCCATTTTAATCACCTCCACAAAAATTAAGATACCCAGGAGGTGAGGGGTCTATCCAAAAAGTTTTTAAAAAAATTTATCTTACACTAATAACGAAATACCGCCATCGACAATAATGGTTTGCCCTCGAATCATACTAGATTCTTCAGATAAAAGGAACATAACACAATTCACCATATCTTCAATTTCGACCATTCGTCCCGCTGGTGTCTTCTCTTTTGCTTCTTGCAGCAGCTCTTCACGATTCGGAAAATGTGTTAATGCTTCTGTATCAACTGCTCCGCCTGAAACAGCATTAACCACGATATTTTTCGGAGCTAATTCTACTGCTAAATATCTTGTTAAAGCTTCTAAGGCTGCTTTTGATACCCCTACGACTGTGTAATTTTCTAGATAGCGAATAGATCCTAAAGAACTTATGCTGACAATCTTCCCGCCGCCATTTTTCTCCATTAATTTTGCTGCTTCTTGTGCACAGAATAGTAGAGCTTTACTGTTAATATTTAATGTCCAATCCCAGTGATTTTCTTCTAGCTCCATAATAGGGCGTTGAACTCCAGATGCAGCATTATTAACAAAAATATCCAGTCTTCCGAACTCTTCCTCAATTTGTTGGAACATAGTTTTAATTTTACTTACATCACCGACATTCGCTTTTACCACTAAAACCTTTCTGCCTAAAGCTTCAATTTCATCTGCCACTTTAAGTGCAGAACTTTTACTTCTTGCATAATTGATGACGATGTCATAGCCTGCTTGAGCCAGCCTTAGGGCTGTAGCTTTACCAATTCCTCTGCTGCTTCCTGTAATAAGTGCTACTTTTTGTGTCATTTACTCTAATTCCCTTCATAAACAAGTTTTGTATTCATTTTAGCGTTTTAATGTATAGATGACAATTGATTACAAAACCTAAGGTTATTAAATGAGAAAGGAAGAAGATTATGTATGTAGGACGGGATATGACAGAACTTTCTATGGTCTCTAAAGTCGAATGGAGGGACAGCGAACTAGCCTTCTTTCACCACTCATTGCAGCAAATAGCACCTTACTTAAATAGTGAAGGTGTGACAATTCATCGTGAAATCATTGAAGAAATAGAAAATCGCGGCGGAATTAAGCTACAAGAAGCCGATTATACACACGGAACGAAAGTTAGTTATGATTAATCTAAAATTTCACCTTTGTTTATTAGGCCAATAAATCATGTAAAAAAATGACTATCATATGTCGATAGTCATTTTTATTTTTTATAAGTATGTATTTTACTATCAATAAAAAGTGTACCGTCCGGTTGAATTTCAGCATAAAAAACATCAGATGCCGATTTAACCCCAGCTGTTAGAAGTTCTTGTTGCAGCCATTCGGTACTAAGGTGTAATTTTTTCAAATTTTCGGTACTAATGGTACCATCTAGAATTACTCCAGTTGGCAGAGGGAATAATTTTTTCTTATTTTCTATGTTCATATCCCCTTTCGTTAAAGGCTCTCCAGTTTCCTTTTTCATGACTGAGATTTTACCATCTGTTTCAATTATGGCATTTTCTACATCTGCCATAGAAAAAACGTCTTTTTGTCTAAGCATAGCCCTTAAGGAATCCAAATCTAATCTACATTTTCGGAGGGCTTGCTCCATGATCTTTCCTTGTTTAACCAGGATTATAGGTTCACCTACGAGAAACTTTCTAGCATTTGTGGATTTAATATCAATATAACTCATTAAAAGTGTATAAAGGCTCCATCCAATTAGAGCAATAAGGCCATTAAAAATACTTAATTGGTGGTCAACTACAAGGCTTGCAGCTATTTCTCCAATAGCAATAGCAGAAACAAAATTGAAAAAAGTCATTTGACTTATCTCTTTTCTCCCCATTATCCTAGTTAGTAAAAATAATACAAAAAACCCTAAAGTTATCCTTAGTATCAAGGTATGTAATTCCATGCATTCACCAAATTTCTTTTTATTGAATAAGAGGTATTGCTTATAATTTGCCAATTTTAACTATATATATTCGTTAGCTCAAACGTTACAGAAATTAAGGAATGGGGTTTTATTGCATAAAAAAAAACCGCAAAAAGCGGTGCAATTTTAAATTATTTATTTTCAGCTCCAAATTTGAATCCATAATAAAGTTTAAGCATTTTATGAAACGAAACTGGAAAGGCATGCTCTTCTATCTCATCTAAGGTGATAAATTTCCATTCCTTATTCTCTGTAAAACCCGCTCCTATAGTGCCTATATATAGACGGATATTCCAAACTAAGTGGGAAAAAACATGTTCTATTTGACCAATATTCTTTTCTAACTTAATATTCATATTAAATGATTCTTTGAATAGTTCGGCAATTTGGGCACGTTCCATCACCATTGATTGATGAAGTTCAACATTTGGAAGTTCCCATAAATTTGCTAGCAGCCCATTTTCAGGACGTTTATGAATTAAAATTTTTCCAGTGTCATCTTTCACAATAATTGCAGCAAGGTCCACATTTCTTTGTGTATTCTTTTTCGTTTTGATGGGAAGTTCTGTCTCGACTCCCTCATGAAACCCTTGGCAAT
Organism: Neobacillus canaveralius; assembly: GCF_047237705.1. Classification (NCBI taxonomy): domain Bacteria; kingdom Bacillati; phylum Bacillota; class Bacilli; order Caryophanales; family Bacillaceae; genus Neobacillus; species Neobacillus canaveralius. The sequence continues at coordinate 5,026,756 of NZ_JBDFLL010000001.1, forward strand.
GATCCCGTACAGGGCAGAGTAGACAAGAAGGGGATGTAGGTGTGCAGATTAATGCACCAAGTTCCATTAGTGCCTGATTGAAGGCAGATGGTTCATCATGGGAGATAACCTGCCTAACTGCTTCTTCGAATACCTTTCTAGTTGATGGCTTGGCGATATCCTCCCAAATAGATAGGATTCTTGATAATACCCTCATCACGTTACCATCTACCGCAGGTTCGGGGATCCCATAGGCAATACTTAAGATTGCGCCGGCAGTGTAGGGACCAACCCCTTTAAGGTTTGAAATCTCTTTTGGTGTATCGGGTACCTTACCTTCATATTTTGTGTTGACTTCCTTTACAGCAGAATGTAAATTTCTTACACGCGAATAATAACCTAGTCCTTCCCATGCTTTTAGAACTTTATCTTCATTTGCGTTTGCCAATACTTCTATTGTTGGAAACCATTCAATAAATCGATTAAAATAAGGAATAACCGTATCCACTCGTGTTTGCTGCAGCATGATCTCAGAGACCCATACTTTATAAGGGTCCTGGTCTTTTCTCCATGGCAGGTCTCGTTGTTCAGCTTTAAACCAAGAAATTAAATCTTCCTGAAATTTTTTTATTGAGACTTTTTCTATATTTTTCAACTCATTTACCATTACAAAATTTCCTCCAGCCTGTTAAACAAAACGAAATAAGGGAATATAATAATAAGCATTTTTTAACGATAAGCCATATTTTAATATTTGACAAGAACTTATTAAAGGAGGATTTTTCCTTTTGGATACTGGAACTCATGTTGTAATGGGAATTGCCCTTGGGGGTCTTGCGACTCTTGACCCAGTGGTGGCCAGTAACTCTGCAACCGCTACGAGTGTGTTAATTGCTACCATCGCTGGTTCACAAATACCTGATATTGATACCGTACTAAAATTAAGAAATAATGCGATTTATATTCGTAATCATCGTGGTGTCACCCACTCAATGCCGGCTGTACTTTTATGGCCCCTTATTCTTTTAGCGGTGATATTCCCCTTCTTTCCAGGGGCAAACCTTCTCCACCTATGGGGCTGGACATTTGCAGCGGTTTTCATCCATGTTTTTGTAGATATATTTAATGCTTATGGGACACAGGCGCTCCGTCCTTTTACCTCTAAATGGGTAGCACTTGGAGTAATTAATACCTTTGACCCCATCATCTTTGGAATACACGTCGCAGCCATCGTAATTTGGGTTATCGGCGCAGATCCTGGTTATACCTTTTTATGGATGTTCATTATTTTAATTGGATACTATTTGCTTAGATTTTACGCCCAAGCGAAAGTACGATCAGCCGTTAGAAAATTAATACCTGATGCCACAGATATCATTACTTCACCTACCATGAAGTTTAACTTCTGGAGAATCGCTGCTATGAATGAAGAGGAGTTCTTTGTTGGCAGGGCTATGGGAACGAATATTGTCATATACGATCGCTTTAAGCGCGTGCCTGTTCCTAAAACTCCAGTCCTTGAAGCAGCAAAAAAAGATAGTAATTTGGCTGCATTTTTATCCTTTTCCCCTGTGTACCGTTGGGAATTAGATGAGTATGATGACCATTACGAAGTACGATTTATTGATTTGAGATACCGCAGTAATGGGCATTATCCATTCGTCGCAGTGGTCCAGTTGGATCAGGAGCTAAACCCAATAAGTTCATACACAGGCTGGGTGTTCAGTGAAAAGAAACTACGGAAAAAATTGAGTATTATACCGAGTTAATAGCAAAAGGCGAGTGACTATGGGTCGCTCGCCTTTTAATTCATTGTATTTTTGTCTTGGATAAGGAAGTCTTTATATTTAGGATTTTTCGCAATAAAATCATGGAGTCGGTCGCCATAGGTTTCTATCCATTGTGTAACAATTCTTTCCGTCATTTCGCTGCCGAGATAATCCCTTCCCGCTTTTGCGGCGGTGGTTTCGAAATCCTCCCACATTAATTCAACCCATGTTCTAGCTTGATGATAGGAAAGCATCTCGTTTTTTTCTAACAAAAGTTTTGCTAATCTTTCATGATAATCGTTCATAAATTCACCTCATTGCCAATTTCTTATAACATAACCTAACCCTATAAATCGAATACTAATACCACGTGATAAGCACTGGAGTGACGACACTTTGCTTTTCATGGTTTCTCATTCCCTTTTGATGGAGGTACAGCATGAGAAATAAAGAAACCAATTTCCCTAACCAAAACAACAACAAGTTAGAGGGAGAGCCAAGAGCAAAAGCAGAATATGCTTCTAAAAGAGCCGATGGCACGATTAATACACACCCGCAAGAGCGGATGCGTGCTTCTGGTCAGCGTGAAAAGGATACACCTGAGTTTTTGTAGTTATAAAAACCAGCAAGCAAACCAGAGACTTGTTCTCTGGTTTGTTTATTTATTTGAGTTCTTTCAACATTGAAATGGGTAATGCTTCTTCTTTCCCATCACCTTTTAGGCGATACCCCCAAGCAAATACACCATTTAAATAGTCTATTTTAAAATATTCCCCTGGGTCACCCTCTAGTTCATAAATTTCTCCTGGTTTGAAATTAGCTGAATCTAATAGATACGCTCGTGCCATAACTGCCTTTCTCTCGAGCACGGCATATTCACTAACCATTCCCATTTGCTCTGCTTTTCTCGCTTTCTCTAACAGCTGGGCGATTTCCTGTTTTAATTCATGCTCTGTCATAGTGCTATATCGTCTCTCCTGTTGCATTTCTCCCACTCCCGTTTTCGTTTTTCCCTTTATTTTAGTATAGTTATTTTTAATGAATTAATAAAGGATGAAGGAGAGATTTCACTGAAAACCATCATTGTTACCGGCGCTGGTTCTGGATTGGGGAAGGAATTATCCTTATTATTTTCGCAGCAAGGCTATCATGTCTTATTAACCGGAAGATCCGTTGGTAAGCTGTCCGCAGTTAAAGAGGAAATTGAAAAAGCAGGCGGTGTCGCGGATTACGTTGTGCTTAATGTTCAAAAGGATGCTGATATATTAAACAGAGTTAATGAAATCCGTATGAATCACAAAGTCGTTGGGTTAGTCAATAATGCTGGTGTCGGACATTTTGGTCCTTTTTTTAAAATAACACAACAAGAAATTATCGAAATGCTAAACACGAATGTTCTTGGTACCATTTTAATGACAAAAGCTGTATTACCTTTACTTCAAGAACAGGGTGAAGGTCTATTGATAAATATTATTTCAACTGCGGGACTAAGAGGGAAAGTCAATGAAGCTGTTTATGCTGCAAGTAAATTTGCTGTCAGAGGCTTTACTGAGAGCTTACAAAAGGAATACGAAAATAGCCCGATAAACATTAAAGCCGTTTATATGGGTGGCATGGATACTCCTTTTTGGGAAGGAAGCAATCACATAGAAGACGCTTCACGCTTTCGTTCAGCTAAAGAGGTAGCGAAGATGATTATCGAGCAAATCGATCAGGATGAGATTATCATCGAAAGTAAAAAATCATGACGAACGGCGTCATGATTTTTTGACTTCTCTTAGATATTCTTCAATCAATTCTATTGAAAAGCCTTTACGATATAAGGCTTGTTTCATTTTTTGTTCGAATTCAAAACCACTATATTTACTATACTTCCGATGAGCCTTTTCACCCTGATACCTAATGGCTTCCATTTCCTCATCTTGTTCTTTATCGATTTCTGCCTCATTTAGTGCGATATGAATGACATCAAAAGGATAGCCCTTCCTTAACAGCAATTGCTCCGCTTTCTGCTTAACAATCCGCTCCGAATCCTTTGTACTTTTCTTGATTAGCTTTTCGGATACTTTAATGGCTTTTTCGACTTGATCCTCTTTAGGGTACTCGGCAATTGCCAGTTTAATAAGAGCCTCGTTAATTCCTCTTTCTTTTAACTCCATGGTGATTACGTCTGGACCTTTATCTGTTGTATTCATTTGAGTCCTTACAAAGGAGAAGGCATATTCTTCATCATTGATGTATTTTAGAGAATCCAATTTATGTAGAACTTCAATAATAATCGGTTCTTCTACTTCCTTTTGTGTAAGATAATCCTTTATCTCTTTTTCAGATCTCATTCTTCTGGCCAAATAATTAACCGCTAGATTATATGCCTTCCGGATGTCATCTTGATACTGTATCTCCTGGATGGCAAACTCATCAATCTCCAACCCTTTTTTTAAATGAAACCTTACAAGTACATCACTATCGACACTAAAAGCATATTCTTCGCCTTCACCAGAATCCATAAATATATTGAATCGATCTTTATTTTTCTGCTGCGTGGTGATTTTCGTAATTACAGCCATATCAGTCACCTCACCCTTACTTTACCATATTTTTTTAACATTTGAGTATCATTCCATTCCTAAAAGGTAAAAATGGAGAATGTGCTTAATTTTTTCCATAAGCTTTTTAACAATTGGCTGTGTTATAGCTATCTTGATTTTGCACCCTGTTGATTGGAGCGGAAATAAACAGACACAATTGACACAGCCTAACAAACAAAAATGTTGAAAGGAATGAGCGAAATGGCAGGAAAAAAGAAAAAGGATATGGGCAGAGGGAAATACAGCTTAACAAGTACACAAGAGGTACTGTATCAGCGTGACTTTAAATTAGCAGATCGTGCTGCTGGGTTTAACGACAGTAAGACTAAACTTTAATATTTTTCCATTAATGGACCCCTTTCTAATGGTACATGCTAATAGAGGGAACTTCTTAGGTTCCTTAATAGCTAACATTGAAAGGGGTTTTTCTAATGGGTCGTGCGCAGGGACATAAAACTCGTGATAAAAACAAAGCATCACTTCCACAGGTTCCTAAAAACATGAAATCAGATGGTTATGATGTGGAATATTCCGCTGAATTTGCTGATCATGCAGACCTTGAAGCAATGGCACGAGCAAATGCAGCCAACCAGCGCGTGAAGCGTAGAAAAAAATAACCCTTTTAAGCAAATTGGCAGCGTATTTTGCTGCAAAAAAGAGAAGCAGGGTTACTCCTGCTTCTTTCAAAAATTTATTAGGGGGAAAAATTGATTAAATCAGCGAATCCTACAGAGAGATTAATGCCATTATCAGGCAATAGGACCCGGGTAAAACTGATACTAGGTGATTGTGAATCGAATCACTATCTCCTTTACAACTTCAATATACTCCCCTTTAGTTGCAATAACAATTGTTTTCACAGTTTCTTAACATATTAACAGTAGAAATATGAATAGTATGTGAACTTTATAAGTTGTTTATATTAGAAACCTACTTTTATTAAAGCGGAAACAGAGATATGGTCTCTTTCGTTCTTAAGTGTGCAACCATATCGAGCCATTCTTGAGGTTTATTTGAGAGAATGGAGTAATAGTTGGTGAGAAAATCAGCCACAAGAGACGCAGGAATAGAGTCTAGCTCATCGTCCATTGGCATAAAGCAAAAATCGAGTCCTTTTACAGCCTCACCATTATTTTCCCAGGATGGATGTACGTATTCTAAATCAATTCGTTTATAACCTAAATGTGAAAGTACCTCACGCCGCACATAAGGGTCCATCACCTTAACACCGCCAAACTCATGTCCTACCCGATATGGATCATAAATTTCGGCAAACATACCGAAAAGCTCTTTTCCGTTTTTTGCAGCAAGCTTTTGTAAATCCTTTAAGCGGTTCTGTGCTAAGAATCTCCCTAGGCCAAGACCAGGCCTGCTAATGATTGTGAAATCTGTCATCGCAATATTCCAATCTGGATAATAACGATATTCGGTTGCCCCTACAACCTCCTCGCCATTAACAGCAACAAATACACGAATACCTGGATCTTCTAAAGGCTCTTTCCATAAGTCATACTCTAAGACTTCTTCTGGCGGAAATATTTCTCCCATTAAGTCGTGCAGTTTTTTAAAGTTTGAATCTTCTATACTTACAATCCTTTTATATTCCATTATCAACACTCTCCCTTTGGTTTATTAAATGGATTTTTCCATTCCATTAGTGCTGCATAATTACATGATTCTTCATCGTCTAGGTAATTTTCTACAATGCCAATCGGCACCCTTCCGCACCGAAGCAAAAATGTGATAACAGGGTCTTTTAAATCCCCTTTGAGTACTTTATTTAAATAATTTTGAGGTGTCATGATATCAGCCACTTTATAAAACCCGGGCATTCTGCCACCACCAAGCAATCGCACTAGTTTTTTCTGGATAACAACATGATACATAGCATGCATCATCAATTTTCCAAGACCAAGTTTCCGAAACTTTGGACGAACACTAATATCTACTATATAAAGTGTATCACCACTAGGATTATGATTTGTAATGTATCCATGGTCGGTGATTTCTTCCCATGTATGCTCCATATGGTTAGGATCAAAATCAACACAAAGCCCAGTAAGGGAACCTGCTAATATACCATCGACTTCAATACATATAGCTCCCTCTTGGAATCTCATCACATGGTTGGATAATTGTTCTTTATTCCACCAAAGGTCTGAAGGAAATGGAGGTGGAAAGCATTCAGACTGTATTTTAATAAGTTCGTCAAAATCGTCTTGAGTGTAATTGCGAATGATCACAGGAACTGGCTTATCTTGGTCAAATACGTAGAATTCACTCCGATACAAGGCCACTCCACCCTTCGATTATTTTTCCCAATCCGGATATAAATCTGTTCTCCGGTCACGCCAAGTAGTAACGGATCCTCGTTCTCTAACTTCATATAATAACTCTAGATCAAGGTCAGCTGTGACAACCATATCGTTATTCACTTCCCCTTCAACGAGAATACCTTTTGGCGGGAATGGGATATCATTTGGTGTGATAATAACGGCCTGACCGAAATTAGCACGCATAAAATCAACGGTAGGCAGGACACCGACGGTTCCGGTTAAAACCACATATACCTGATTTTCAATAGCACGAGCATGACTTGTATAACGTACACGATGGAAGCCGTGGCGGTCATCAGTACAAGATGGACAAAAGATTACGTCGGCACCTTTGGCTTTTGCCATACGGACAATTTCAGGGAACTCAATGTCATAGCAAGTGAGCAGGGCAATTTTCCCTTTTTCTGTTTCAAAGATTTGAAAGCTGTCACCTTTCTCCATATTCCATTCGTTTACCTCCGTAGGGGTAATATGAAGCTTTGCCTGTTCGCCAATCCTTCCATCTGGATAAAATAAATGGGCCGTATTATAAAGCTTGCCGCCCTTTTCAATAACATGTGTACCGGCAATGATGTGCATATTGGTTTGTTCGGCAAAATTTGAGAACAATTCTCGGTATTGCTCGGTGAAACCTGGTAAATCATTGATTGTCAGACTCTGCCCCTGCCCATTTCCAATCGATAGGAGCTGTGTGGTAAAGAATTCAGGGAAAAGGACAAACTCTGCACCAAATTCCTCCGCCGTTTTTATATAATGCTCGCATTGTGCGGCAAATTCTTCAAAGGAATGAATTGTATGTAAGTGATACTGTACAACTGAGACACGTAATTTCATCGTTTTCCTCCTTTTAAAAAAACCATTATGAGGAAATTATCTAATATTTTGGATAATAAAACAAATAAAAAGCCACCCTTCGGTGGTTTTCGTTGATGATACCTATAGACGACCCTCAAAGTAGCTATAGTGACCGAAACCCCAAACAAGTAGCTACCACGGTCACTATAAGTGCTCTATAGTTACCCTAACCTCCAAAAAGTAGGTATCACGGTCACTATTAGTGCTCTATAGTTACCCTAACCACAAATTAATAGGTACCACGGTCACTATAAGTGCTCTATAGTTACCCTAACCTCCAAAAAGTAGGTATCACGGTCACTATTAGTGCTCTATAGTTACCCTAACCACAAAATAATAGGTACCACGGTCACTATAAGACCGCACAAAGGATACCTGATAACCATTTTTACATATTAACCCATCCCATCCCCCCAAAAAAGGGGCTTTATCATCAAAAAAAACCACCCTTCGGTGGTTTTCGTTTACTTACCTAGTTTTCCTTCACCAAGCTCGATTTGTTTAATCACCTGTTCAGGTGAAGTCCCACCAAAGCTATTTCTTACCGCTACAACATGTTCTGGTGATAGAACTTCATAAATATCCTCTTCAAATAAGGAACTGAACTCTTGGTATTCTTCAAAACTTAAATCAAGTAAGAATTTTTGGTTTTGAATCGCATATAAAACGATCTTTCCGATGACTTCATGTGCCTCTCTAAATGGCAGACCTTTTCTAACTAAATAATCTGCAATATCCGTTGCATTTGAGAAGTCGTTATTAATCGCTTTTCGCATAATATCTTTGTTTACTGTCATACTTTCGATCATTGGTGCTAACAACATTAGGGACCCTTCCAGTGTCTCCACTGTATCAAACATTCCCTCCTTGTCCTCCTGCAAATCCTTATTGTATGCGAGAGGCAAACCCTTTAGAACGGTCAATAGACCAATCAAATTACCAAAAGTACGACCAGTCTTTCCTCTTAACAACTCAGGTACGTCTGGGTTCTTCTTTTGTGGCATAATGCTCGAACCTGTACAAAAAGAGTCATCAAGCTCAACAAATTGAAACTCTTGGCTTGACCAAATCACAAGCTCTTCAGATAATCTGGAAATATGAGTCATGATAATGGAACCAATTGAAAGGAATTCTAGAATAAAATCCCTGTCACTCACGGCATCCATGCTGTTTGGATAAACCGTTTCAAACCCTAGTATCTCTGCAACACGTTCACGATTGATAGGAAATGTAGTTCCTGCTAAGGCACCAGCACCAAGGGGCAGCCAATTGACACGCTTTAAGCTATCAATCAATCTCTCTTTATCACGTTCAAACATCCAGAAGTAAGCCATTAAATGATGGGCAAATGAAACCGGCTGAGCACGCTGGAGATGAGTATAACCTGGAATTAAGGTATTAACATTCTCTTTTGCCTGTACAAGCAGTGAACTTTGAACATCCTCAAGCAGCTTAATTAATTCCGTTGTTTTTGTTCGTAAGTATAAGTGCATATCGGTTGCAACCTGGTCATTTCGACTGCGTCCAGTATGAAGCTTACCACCGACAGGACCAATTTTTTCAATCAATAACTTTTCAATATTCATATGAATATCTTCATCTTCAACTAAAAACTCAACTTCATTTTGATCCACCATCTTTTTAATTTCAAGAAGGCCTGCTTTTATTTTTTCCGCGTCCTCAAGCGGAATAATGCCACATTCCCCTAACATTTGAACATGTGCCATACTGCCCGCGATGTCCTCTTTTGCCAGCTTTTGATCAAAGGAAATGGAAGCTGTAAATTCTTCCACTAATTTATTTGTTTCTTTTGTAAAACGCCCGCCCCATAATTTGGACATTGATTGCTCCTCCTTAAAAACTAACAAGTTTGCCCTCGAAAAGGTTTCGAGGGCACCCGTTTATTATTTCGTTATCGTTTCTTTATTATTTACCTCAGAATATACCTTTGTTGGCAGTCCCCAAATTTTGATAAATCCAACAGCCGCATTGTGGTCAAAAGCATCACCTTTAGAGTAAGTTGCTAATTCTTCATTATAAAGGCTGTTAGGCGACTTACGACCGACAACTGTATGGTTTCCTTTGTGGAGTTTCACCCGAATAGTACCCGAAACGACCTTTTGGGTTTCATCAATAAAGGCATCGAGAGCTGGTTTTATTGGTGAATACCAAAGTCCTTCGTAGATGATTTTTGCCATTTGCTGTTCTACTTGGGTTTTGAACTGTGTTACTTCACGCGTTAATGTTAAGAATTCTAATTCTTTGTGAGCATTAATCAAAATTAACGCAGCAGGATTTTCATAAACTTCTCTAGATTTAATTCCTACTAGTCGATTTTCAATATGATCGATACGACCAACGCCATGTTTACCACCAAGCTCGTTCAAGGTTTCGATTAATTGCACCAATGGCAGCTTTTCACCATTCAACGCAACAGGAACACCTTGCTCAAATTCAATTTCTAAATACTCTGCTTGATCTGGTGTTAATTCAATTGGAGCAGTCCAATCAAAAGCAGCTTCAGGTGCCTCTGCCCATGGATCTTCTAGGACACCTGCTTCGCAAGCACGTCCCCAGATATTCGCATCAATCGAGAAAGGATTGTCTAAATTAACAGGTATTGGGATTCCATTTTCCTGTGCATATTCGATTTCTTCGTCACGAGTCATACCCCATTCACGAACAGGCGCAACAACCTTTAAACTAGGATTTAACGCTTGAATTGAAACTTCGAAACGAACTTGGTCGTTTCCTTTTCCTGTACAACCATGAGCAACAGCAGTTGCTCCTTCTTTTTCAGCTACTTCTACCAATAATTTTGAAATTAATGGACGAGAAAGTGCAGATGATAGAGGGTATTTTCCTTCATATAAACAATTCGCCTTTAAGGCAGGTAAAATATATTCCTTTGCTAACAATTCTTTTGCATCGATCATATAGGCTTTAATAGCTCCAACGTTCAACGCCTTTTGTTTAATTGCTTCTAGATCTTTACCTTCACCAACATCTAGACCTAGTGCAATGACATCATAACCATATTTCTCTTGAATCCATTTAACTGAAACGGAAGTATCTAATCCGCCTGAATAAGCTAAAACAATTTTTTCCTTAGCCATTTATATTCTCCTCGCATTTACGTGAATTAATATTCAATCAATAGAATTATTATACATAAGAATCCAAATAAAATCTACTATTCTAGTAAAAGTTTTAAAATTGCTTTTTGAGCATGGAGTCGGTTCTCGGCTTCATCAAACACCACCGAATGCGGTCCATCAATGATTTCAGCTGTTACTTCTTCACCTCTGTGGGCAGGTAAGCAATGTAAAAAGATATAATCTTTTTTAGCATGCTGACACAATTCAGTATTTATTTGATATGCCGCAAGATCTTTTAATCTTTTTTCCGTTTCCGCCTCTTGACCCATACTGGTCCAAACATCTGTGACAACGATATCCGCATCCTTGATCGCTTCTACTGGATTATGAGTAATCGTAACTTTGCTTCCCGTTACTTTACCAGTTTCAATTGCCTTCTGTGTAATCTTTCCATCAGGTAAATACCCTGGAGGGCTTGCAATGCTGATATGCATTCCAACCTTTGCTGCACCTTCCATTAATGAATGAGCCATATTATTATTACCGTCCCCTAAATAGCACATTTTTAATCCAGCCAATTTGCCTTTGTGCTCTTGAATGGTTAATAAATCAGCCATCACTTGAGTCGGATGATGCAAATCAGTTAAACCGTTAATAACCGGAACGGTTGCATGCTCGGCAAGTTCTTTAACAGAGTCATGTGAAAAAGTTCTAATCATCATGCAATCAATATATCTTGATAAAACTTTTGCTGTATCTGAAATACTTTCTCCTCTACCCAGCTGAATGTCCCTCGAACTTAAGAAAATCGCATGCCCACCTAATTGGAGCATCCCTACCTCAAAGGAAACCCTAGTACGAGTTGAAGACTTCTCAAATATCATCCCTAGAACCTTTCCGCTCAAATAAGGATGTGGTTTCCCTTGTTTCTGAAGGCTTTTCAGTTCCTTTGCTTCCTCTAATAAGAAAAGAATCTCATCAGTATGAAAATCGGACAAGGATAAAAAATCCTTGCCTTTTAATTGTGGCTGTTGTGACACACCCTTTGCGTTCCAGTTAATCACATTTGACATGTTCCACACCGCTCTCTTTGATATTGTAATATTCCGTTACTGTGCGTACCTCTGATTGAGTAATAGCTTGAGCCTGAAGGTTAACCATTGCTTCGACTGTATCTAAATGAGTAAATACAGGTACATTGTAGCGGGTTGCTTGTTCACGAATGTAAAAACCAAATTTAATTTTATTTCTTCCTTGATTTGGTATATTAATGACTGCTTGAATGGTATTATTTTTGAATAGTTCATTTACATCTTCGTTATCCTTAATAACCTTTTCAATGATAAGGCCATTTTCTTGTAGGAATTTTGCTGTCCCTTCGGTTGCAGTTAGCTTGTAACTTTCATTGACAAACTGCTGTAGAATTGGAAGGCTGGCTTGTTTTTCCCGATCGGATATTGAACAGAATAGATATTTCTCTGTTTCACTTGATAAAGGGAAAGCCTTTTCGAGCGCTTCATGGAAGGTTGCTCCTAACCCTAACACTTCACCTGTTGATTTCATTTCCGGTCCTAAAACGTGGTCGACTCCTTTTAATTTGCTTCTAGAAAATACCGGTGTCTTTACCGAATAATAATTAGGTTCTGCTAATAGTCCTGTTTCACTCGTTAGAGAACTCAAAGGTACTCCTAGTTGAACCATTACCGCCCACTCAATCATTGGAACGCCTGTAACCTTGCTCATAATTGGAACCGTACGTGAAGAACGTGGATTTACTTCTAAAACAAGGACTTGGTCCTGATAAATAACAAATTGGATATTCATGATGCCGACGATTGGAGCCGATTTAGCAATTTTTTCAGCATAATCGATTAATGTTTCTTTAATCCCTTCCGCTAATGAGATTGGTGGGAAAACACTAATACTATCCCCAGAATGTACGCCCGCTCTTTCGATATGTTCAAAGATTCCCGGAACAATGACATTCTGTCCATCACTAATGACATCCACTTCACATTCTAATCCAGGCATATAGCGATCCACTAATAACGGCCACATTTTTTCTTGAGATGAGTTTTCCTCAAGCTGCTGAATATAATAGTTAAGCTCTTCTTCTGTAAAAATAGTAAACATTGATTGGCCGCCAATTACATAAGATGGACGAACCAGCACAGGATATCCAAGTTTTGCAGCTGCTTCTAGTAATTCATCCTTATGAGATACAGTCTCACCTACAATATGTGGAATGTTTAAGTTTTCCAGTAACTGATAAAATTCTTTACGATCTTCGAAGGCATCGACACTTTTAACACTTGTGCCTAAAATCTTTACTCCTTCTTCTTGAAGGTCATGTGCTAGATTAATAGCCGTTTGCCCACCAAACTGGATTAATACACCTTCAATTTTCTCTTTTTCAATCACAGTAAGAACATCTTCTGCTGTTAATGGTTCAAAATACAGGCGATCTGCCACAGAGTAATCCGTACTAACCGTCTCAGGATTATTGTTGATTACGACTGCCTCATAGCCCATCTTCTTAATCGCTTTTGCAGCATGAACAGAGCAGTAATCAAATTCAATTCCCTGACCAATTCGGATTGGTCCTGAACCAAGAACAAGAATTTTCTTGCTGTTAGTTTCCTCTACCTCATCCGCTCCAAGCCATGTGGAATAGTAGTAAGGGGTAACGGCATCAAATTCTGCTGAACACGTATCAACCATCTTGTAGCCAGGCTTCCAGTTAAGTTCTTTCCACTTACTTCTTATTTGCTTTTCCTCTATGCTGTATATTTGTGAAAGCAGCTTATCGGAAATATTATGACGCTTCGCAGTTTTCAACAAAGAAAGTGGTACATCATTCCATTCATAAGAAGCTAATTCCACTTCTAAGTCAACGATCGCGTTGATTTTGTTTAAGAACCATGAATCAATCTCCGTTAACTGCTTAATTTCCTCTAGGGAAATACCTCTTCTGAATGCTTCTGCCAGCATAAATAATCTTTGGTCATTTGGTACTTCAAGTTTTTCAAATAAGACTTCAGTATCTATATTTTTGTTTGATTCCAGACAAAGTCCAAATGTATTTAATTCCATTGAACGAATTGCTTTATTTAGCGCCCCTTCAAAGGTTCGGTCAATTGCCATTACTTCACCAGTTGCTTTCATTTGTGTACCTAATGTACGATCCGCCTCTGGAAATTTATCAAATGGAAAGCGTGGAAGCTTCACAACAATATAATCAATTGCCGGTTCAAAGGATGCAAAGGTGTTACCTGTTATTGGGTTCACAATCTCATCTAAATGATACCCAACCGCACATTTAGCCGCCATCCTTGCAATCGGATAACCAGTAGCCTTTGACGCTAATGCGGAAGAACGGCTTACCCTTGGATTTACTTCAATAATGCAATATTGATTGGATTCTGGATTAAGAGCAAACTGGATATTACAGCCGCCAATAATCTCTAATTCTCTTATTACTTTAAGAGAAGAATCTCGAAGCATTTGGTATTGGACATCGGTTAATGTTTGTGATGGAGCAACAACAATAGAATCACCGGTATGAACGCCTACAGGGTCCATATTTTCCATATTACAAACAATTATACATGTATCATTGGCGTCCCTTATTACCTCATATTCGATTTCCTTCCAGCCTTTAATGCTTCTTTCGACTAGGACCTGATGAATCGGGCTTGCTGCTAACCCCTTCTTTAGAACATTTTCAAGCTCTTCAGAATTATGGGCAAAGCCGCCGCCGTGTCCACCTAGTGTATATGCCGGTCGGATAATAACAGGGAAACCTATCTCGTTAACGAACGTTACACCTTCTTCGTACGTATGAATTATCGCAGATTCTGGGATTGGTTCTTCAATCTTTATCATTAAACTGCGGAACCGATCACGGTCCTCGCCATTTTTTATCGATTCTACAGAGGTTCCTAACAACTCTACATTGTATTTTTGAAGAATACTCTTTTCATAGAGTTCTACCGTTAGATTTAAACCCGTTTGACCACCTAAAGTTCCAATAATTCCATCAGGCTTTTCTTTTTGGATAATTTTTTCAATGGTTTCTACATTTAATGGTTCGATATATACTTTATCTGCGACAGTTTCGTCCGTCATAATCGTTGCTGGGTTGCTATTGATTAATACCACCTGTATTCCCTCTTCTTTAAGAGCGATACAAGCTTGTGTTCCAGCATAATCAAATTCAGCTGCCTGCCCGATTACAATGGGGCCTGATCCAATTACTAATACTTTTTTTAGGTTTTTATTTAATGGCATAACGTTTATCTCCCACGGAATTTATCTGATATACAAAATTTTCAAGGATGTATTGGGTGTCACTTGGTCCTGGATGTGCTTCCGGGTGAAATTGAACGGTTTGAATCGGAAAGCGGCGATGCTTCAACCCTTCAATTGATTTATCATTAACGTTTCGGTACGAAATCTGGAATACCTGTGTATCAATACTTTCATCGACCACCACATATCCATGATTTTGAGCCGTAATTTTCACTTTACCTGTTGCTAATTCTTTAACGGGATGATTGCCGCCGCGATGTCCGTAAGCAAGTTTTTCCGTTTTCGCTCCATAAGCAAGGGCAATTAACTGATGGCCTAGGCAAATACCTAGAGTTGGATAGTGCTGTGTAATCTTTTTGATTTCTGGGAACCATTGTTTTAGCGACATTGGATCACCAGGTCCGTTGCTTAATAACACACCGTCCGGCTTTAAGGCTTTAATCTTTTCATAAGATGTATTAAATGGGACGATGGTAACCGAACATTTTTCATCTAGCAGTGCATTGAGTATTGACTTTTTATAACCAAAATCAATCAGGACAACGTGTGGTCCTTCATTATTGAAATATTGAATATTTTTTGTTGATACTTGCTCTACCCAAAATGGTATCGTTTTGTTTTCAGCAAAAGTTTCTTGTTTGGACTTACTTAAATAACCTTTTACTGTCCCACGGCTGCGAATCGTTTTGACAAGTAATCTTGTATCCACGCCTGCAATTCCAGGGACACCTGCCTGAATTAGTTTTTCAGAAAACTTATTAATCGATTGGTAATGACTTGGTGTTTCACATAAATCCCCAATCACCACTCCAGCTAAGGAAGGCGAAATGCATTCATCGTCCATTGCATTGATTCCATAGTTTCCGATAATCGGATAGCAAAACGTAATGAGCTGCCCAGCATAAGACGGATCTGTAATGATCTCCTGATAGCCAGTCATACTTGTATTAAAAACAACTTCTCCGATTGAGTCCTTGTTCGCACCTATTAGTATTCCTTCAAAAACCTCTCCAGTTTCCAAAGTAAGATATCCCTTTTCCAAAATACTCACTCGCCTTTCTCTATACTTTGGAAAGTTATTTCCAATGCTTCTATGAATTCGTTGATTTCCTCTTTCGATACCGTTAATGGCGGAAGCACTCTAACAACATTTGGCCCCGCTGTTAAAATCAACAGTTGATTTTCGATTGCTTTCTTAACAATTTGAGGAGCCTTATCTCCGACAACGATTCCTTTTAGGAGACCTTTTCCTCTAATATCTTCTATAAAAGTGTACTTTTCTTTAAATTTAGTTAACAGTTCATCAAAGTACACAGAAATTTCATTAACATGCTTCAATAAATTACTATCAATAATATGGGATAGAGTTGCCACCCCTGCTGCAGTTGCTAATGGATTGCCCCCGAATGTACTTCCGTGAGTACCAGGCTCGAATGCCTTTGCAGCTTTTTCTTTCGCAATGATTGCCCCAATTGGAAAACCTGATCCTAGACCTTTTGCCACACTAATAACATCCGGCTCTATACCGTATTGTTGATATGCGAACAGTGTGCCGGTCCTGCCAATTCCTGTTTGAATTTCATCAACCATTAGAAGGATGTCTTTCTCCTCGCAGATTTCTGCAATTTTCTTTACCCATTCCTGATTAGCTGGAATGACTCCACCTTCACCCTGGACGAGTTCCAATAAGATGGCTGCAGGCTCGAGCGTTTTTATTTGTTCAAGTGCTTCTATATCATTAAATGGCAGATAACTAAATCCTTTTACTAAAGGAGCAAATCCCTGTTGGATTTTTTCCTGACC
Organism: Neobacillus canaveralius; assembly: GCF_047237705.1. Classification (NCBI taxonomy): domain Bacteria; kingdom Bacillati; phylum Bacillota; class Bacilli; order Caryophanales; family Bacillaceae; genus Neobacillus; species Neobacillus canaveralius. The sequence continues at coordinate 5,043,495 of NZ_JBDFLL010000001.1, forward strand.
TGTTGCCGATAATGTTGCCAATGTTCTGCCATGAAAGGATTGCTGAAAGGTAATAACTCCGAATGAATCTGTTTCTTTAACTTTCTGTCCGTATCTTCTTGCCAGCTTGATTGCTGCCTCATTTGCTTCCGCTCCGCTATTGCAAAAGAAAACCTGATCTCCACAGCTATTAGCGGTAAGTAGAGCAGCTAGTTCCTGCTGATTTGGAATGTTATAAAGGTTTGAACAATGCCAAAGATTTTGAAGCTGCTCTTCAAGCTTTTCTTTCACCACATCCGGCACATGCCCTAAATTACATGTTGCAATGCCTGAAGTGAAATCTAAGTATTTTTTTCCTTGATCATCCCATACATAGCTTCCTTTCCCCTTTACCAACGTAATGGGAAAGCGGCTATAGGTTGCCATTACCGGCGAAATTTGGGAAACAGAAGTATTAATGGTCATTAGGCAATCTCCTCGTCTAAAACAATTTTTGTTCCGATATTTTTACCATCCACGTATTCTACTAAGCTACTTTTTTCAAATCCATCGATAATACCAACCATCGGTATTTTATGAACTAATCCATCAATTGCTGCTTTGACCTTTGGAATCATCCCGCCGTAAATCGTTTTATTTTCGATCAGTTCTTCCACTTCGGCTTTGGTAACCTTATCTAATTTAGATTTTTCACCATTATTTTCAACTAAAATTCCAGGTATATCACTGATAAAGCAAAGATTTGCACCAAGCGCCTTGGCTACAGCACTTGCTGCAACATCTCCATTTATATTGTAGCGCTGCCCATCTGCTCCAATGCCTATTGGTGAAACAACAGGTATATGTCCTTGGGATACAATACTTTCAATGACTGCGGTATTCACTTCAACCACTTCGCCTACAAAACCTAAAGTTTCATCTGAAGTCGGAATGGCTTTTAACAAACTTCCATCCACTCCACTTACACCAAATGAACTTCCGCCTGCTTCAATGATGTTCCGCACTACTTGTTTATTTACCGTTCCGCTTAACACCATTTCTACAATATCTAATACCTCATGATTGGTTACCCTTAATCCATTTACAAAGGTAGTTTCTACATGTAAGTTTTTTAACAATTTATTGATAAGTGGTCCGCCGCCATGGACTATAATCGGTGTCCATTCTCCTTTTTGATGGAGGGAAATCACATCTTCATAGAATGATTTTGGCAGATTTTCTAACACACTTCCGCCACACTTAATGACTATATAGTTCATCTTTTGTCCCTCCACTTACGTGCGGTAGGATGCATTGATTTTTACATAATCATAAGTTAAATCGCAGCCCCAAGCCGTTGCACTTTCATCACCTTGATTTAGTTCAACAAAGATTTTAACTGTTTCCAGCTCTAAGTACTCTTTTACTTCTTCTTCTACGAATGGACATGGTAAGCCATTTTCAAATACCTTGTAAGGACCGATTGCCACTTTCAATGCATTTGGCTCAACAGGTATTCCTGAATATCCGATGGCTGTTACAATTCTTCCCCAGTTCGGATCAGTTCCGTAGATAGCAGTTTTTACAAGATTAGAAGAAATAATTGATTTTCCTACTGCTCTAGCAGCTTCATGACTATAAGCCCCGTTTACTTGAACTTCAACGAGCTTCGTTGCCCCTTCACCATCTCTGGCAATTTTCTTTGCAAGCTCTTCACTTACCAGCTTTAGGCCAGATTTGAAAAGCTCCCAATCTGGATGGTCTTTTGTTAGCTGTTCGTTACCAGCTAGCCCGTTGGCCAAAACCAAAACCATATCATTCGTACTTGTATCTCCATCAACTGTGATCATATTGAAGGTTTGATTTGTTATATCTTTTAATGCTGCATGTAAGTCCTCATGGGCAATATTGGCATCTGTTGTGACAAAACCAAGCATAGTCGCCATATTAGGGTGAATCATCCCAGATCCTTTAGCTGCACCGCCGATGCTGACGGTCTTACCATCTATTTTCACTTGAACAGCAACCTGCTTGATACAAGTGTCTGTTGTTAAGATTGCATTCTTGAAATTCTCTTCTGTTGCATATTTGGTTTGAAGAATTTGATCAATACCTGTTTTCACCTTATCCATCGGTAAAAGTTCACCAATAACTCCTGTAGAAGTAACTGCAACAAGGTGCTCCTCGATTCCTAGTACGTTTGCAAATCCTTTTTGCATTTCAAAAGCGTCTAACATTCCCTGTTCCCCGGTACAAGCGTTGGCATTACCGGAATTGACGATGATAGCCTGAATTTTATTTTCCTTTGCAATACTCTCTTGAGTAACTAAAAGGGGAGCCGCTTGAAAAATGTTCGTTGTATACACGCCAGCAACCGTTGCTGGAACTTCCGAAACAATATAACCAAGATCAAGACGTTTTCTTTTAATCCCACAATGCATGCCACCTGCTTTAAAGCCCTTTGGCAAGGTAACACTTTCTTCTTCTAATACAACGATTTCTTTATTCGATACTGCTGGCAACAAATTAATTCCCCCTTTATTCTAGGTAACTCGAAAAATATTATTATGGATACATTGGTATGCTGTTTAGCCCCGTCCTGACATCCCAATCATTCATTATGTTTGCATTCTGTATAGCTTGCCCTGCAGCACCTTTGACTAAATTATCAATTACCGAAACGACCGTTAGACGATTGGTTCGTGGGTCAACGTGCAAGCCGATATCACAGTAGTTGCTACCACTTACTTCTTTTGTTGATGGATAAATTCCGTCTGGCCTGATCCTGACAAACGGATGACTTTCGTAAAACTGTTTATATAAATCATTCACTTCACTCGTTGAGATTTTCCCCAATAAATTTACATACGCTGTTATCATGATTCCTCTTGTCATTGGAACCAAATGTGTTGTAAACGAAATGGTGACTATCCTGCCAGTTTCATCTTTAAGTACTTGTTCAATTTCAGGTATATGTTGATGAGCTCCAAGCTTATATGCTCTTACATTTTCATTTATTTCAGCATAATGTGAGGTTAAAGAAAGACCCCTGCCTGCACCAGAAACTCCTGATTTGGCGTCAATAATAATAGAATTTGAGTCAGCTAGATTTGCTTTTAAGATTGGAAGCAAACCGAGGCTGGTTGCAGTTGGGTAGCAGCCCGGATTAGCAATTAGTGCTGCACCTTTAATTTCTTCTGCATAAATCTCACTTAATCCATAAACAGCCTGGTTCAAGTATTCCTCCTCAGGAGCTGAATGCTTATACCATGTTTCATATTCATTTTGCGACCTTAGCCGGAAATCTCCTGAAAGGTCGATTACTTTTATTCCTTTTTCCATCAATTGTGGAACCAATTTACTACTCACGCCTGATGGAGTGGCAAGAAACACGAGTTCATTTTGTTCTGATAATCTATTTACATCAAAGCTTTCGAGTGGTTGATTAATAATATCAGTTAGGTGCGGATAGGATTCGCTAAAGTTGTTACCCGCTTGAGAGTTGGAAACAACCGAACCAACCTCTAAATATGGGTGATTGTTTATAAGCCTTATTAACTCAATTGCTCCATATCCTGTTCCACCAATTATCGCAGCTCTCATTTATTCCAACTCCTAAGTCTCCATCATAATGAATCATTATACATACTTAGTAATAATTATTCAACAAGAAAATTGCTCAATTTTCAGTTTTTATCGAATTTTTTTGCTGTTATTTTTGGAAACGCTTTCATAATACGATGTATGAACATACAAGTAATATGCATAATTTATGCATGTGATAACTTCCTTCAAAAAGATGTTTTTTATAAGGGGCATTGGTAAATACTGTTATAGAGTGTGAAGGGGGTATACAGACTGTTAACTACCACATTAACATTTCATAAAGAAGTTGACCTTGCCAAGTATGACTTGCCTTTTTTAAAAAAAAGGACTGAAGGCCATTACGAAATTTATCTTGAGAACTCTGATAAAACTTTAGGCGATGTCCATATCGACCATAACGGGGTTACGCTTGAGTACTCCAGTGAATTATTATTAGAAGAATATATCATTATTCATGACTTAATCTCTCGATTACGTGAAAGAAATGATGTGATAGTCGATGACTCTAAGAGTTTTTTAGGTTATCTATCCAATGGTGAGCCTGTATATATCGTTAATAATTGGGAGCCATGGATAGAGTATCTTCAAAGTTCGATGAAAAATTGTCTATAAACTAAAGAGGTGATTGTATGCTATCTGGAAAAGTAATTTCGGTGATCTCGGGAAAAGGCGGGGTCGGTAAGTCTACAGTATCTGCGAATCTTGCTGTTTCCTTAAGCAGACAGGGTAAAAGTGTTGGACTGATTGATTTTGATATTTACGGAAGCAGTATTCCTAATATGATGAATATAAGTTTCGGACCGAAATCGATGAATAATAAGATTATTCCAGTCGAATCACATGGTGTTAAAATCATGTCAATGGGCTTTATTGTAAAAAATAACGATCCTGTAGTTTGGCGCGGACCTATGCTTGGAAAGGTCATTAACCAATTTATTAATGAAGTAATTTGGGGACCACTGGATTATGTGGTGATCGATATGCCGCCCGGCACAGGAGATGTTGCGATGGATGTAAATCGTCTGATTCCAAGCTCCAATCAGATTGTCGTCACAACTCCACATCCAACAGCCTCACATGTTGCAGAAAGAGCAGGTAAAATGGCTGCCATCAACAATCATAATATCTTAGGTATTGTGGAAAACATGGCTTACTTTCAGCCGCCAGACCTCGACCAAAAATATTACCTTTTTGGCAGAGGCGGTTCCGAGCAATTAGCAGCAAAATTGGGTACTGACCTCATAGCTCAGCTGCCAATATTAGCTCCTAGCGAAGATGATTTTGAGCCTTCTATATATAAACGAGGATCCTTACTATTTGATAAATACAACGACTTAGCTGATAAAGTCCAGGATTCTATTGCCTGAAATAATGGCGGTGTCCCGCATAACATAACGGGGCACCACCATTTTATTTTCCTAAGATATTCCCTTTGTATCCGTGTAATATCCCATGTACTTTTTGTTTGTCTTCCTCACTAAAATCATGTTCGTCCAGTGTGGCCATGAAATTACCGACCATTGCTTCAAAATGCTCATCGTTGATAGGGATATCCTTATGTGCTTTTGCAATCTGTTCATTACTATATTTCCCTTCACCCAGCCCATGCTCTAAAAATGTCTGTGGGTGATGCTGGATTCTCTCCTGATCGTGATCCTTAAAAAACTTGCTCATAAGTTCATCCGCATGTATTTTATGAAAAAAGTCTTTTACAACAGAAGTTATTTTTTCATCATTGATTTGCAAGATTCCGACCTCCTTTAATGATCCATTACCTTATCTACTCTTCTAAAGAACAGATACGTTATCACAGTCAAAATAAACATAAAGCCTAAGGCTACTACATAGTAAAAAAGATCTCCATAGTGTCCTGCTAGATATTCCTCTACCATATATTGTATAAGAATAATTTGCACGGTCAGCAGACTCATAAAAACCCACCATGCCATTTTCATAGTACCCGCCTCCTAATGTTGAGCCTGAGTGATTCCAACAGCATAGATTTTTTTGTTCTTAAACTTTAATTTGATGGATGGTAATGGTCGTGGCGGCGGTCCTGCTAGTACAGAACCATCCTCTACGTTAAAAAAGCCATTATGACACGGGCAGGTTAGCTTCCCAGTATCCTTTTCCCAATAAACAGGACACATTAAATGCGTACATTTATTGTTATACGCCCTGTATTCCTTTTCAGAGATTCTTACCAATATAGCTGAATCATTTTCTTCTGGATAATGAAACGAAACACTCTCTCCAACTGAAATGTCTTTTTCGTTAACAATAAACAGTTCAGATTCGTGCCCTTCTTCTTTTCGATTCTTAGATAAAACCGCTAACGGGGTGGCACTGACAAAGAACACACCCATTAGTGATAAAGTAGAGGCAATAAATCCCCTTCTATTCAAATCTAATTCTCGATCTCTTCTGATATTAAAAGACAATTTACGAAGAAACTCTTCTATTTTCTTCATGATTGAACACCATCGCCTTCTCTATATCCAAATCTATGCTCTTCTGTGTCTGGCAAACCAATTACTGTTCGTGTTTCAATGATAGTACCCCCAAAATCCCATTTAAATTGAACAGGCTTCGGCGGGTCATTTTTAATATCATCCTGATCCACAAATCGAATCGTATCAGTCGGACAGACACTTGCACACATCGGCGGTCTTCCTTTAGACGTACGGTCATAACACATGTCGCATTTATACATGACTTTTTTCACATCATCCACTTTGGGTATCCCAAACGGACAGGCATACGTACAGTTTTTACAGCCAATACATTTTTCCATTGAAGCAGATAAAACCGTTCCATCTGCAGCTATAGAGATCGCTTGTACAGGACATGATTCCGCACATGCAGGGGTCACACAGTGCATACATGGTGTGGGAGAAGTCGCAACCGTTTCACCGGGATTCAGCTCGTCGACAAACATCCTTGATAAATGATCATGCCCGCTGCATTCCTCACAGCCAATTACACAGGCACGGCATCCTATACAGCGTTCGTAATCAATATATAAAACCTTATCCATGCATTTCACCTGCACTTGAAGCTATTTTTTCAAGCTTGACTGCGCACACCTTGAATTCAGGAATCTTGGATTTCGGTTCGAGGGCAGGATTGGTTAAATGATTAATCGCCAATGACTTGCCCCAATGATAGGGTACAAACACCATATCTTCACGGGTTATTTTTGTTATTTTTGCTACGAGCTCTATACTGCCCCTTGGGCTCGAGACTTTAACAGTTTCACCATTAGAAATATTGTACTTTTCTGCTAGTTTAGGATGAATTTCTACATATGGATCTGGGCAAAAATTTCTGAGTGTATCAATTCGACGTGTTTGATTCCCGCTTAGATAATGAAACACAACTCGTCCAGTAGTGAGAATAATTGGAAAATCCTTACTTGTTCTCTCATTTGGACCTTTATATTCGAATGCTAGAATTCTTGCTTTTCCATCCGGGAAATTAAATTTTAGATCCTCAAATAATCTTGGCTTTCCCTCAGATTCCTCTGTTGGACAAGGCCAGAATACACCTTGCATTTTATCAAGCTTCTCATAGGTGATTCCGTAATAATCAGCAATACCGCCTTTACTTGCTACCCGCAATTCATTGAAAATGTCCTCTGGCGAATCAAATTGGAAGTACTGACCCCTGCCAAGACGTTCGGCGATATCACAAATCACCTTCCAATCCCGTTTTGATTCCCCAGGAGTCCGATCAACTCCTTTAACGCGTAAAACACGACCTTCCACATTTGTCATCGTTCCATTATCTTCAATCCATACTGTTGATGGAAGAACAACGTCTGCCAACTCAGCTGACTCTGATAAAAAGAAGTCCATACAAACAAAGAAATCAAGGCTTTTGAGATACTCACCGACATCTCCCACAGTTGGAGATGAAACAATGGGGTTACTGCACACCAATAGCAGTCCCTTTATTTCCTTTCCTAGTGACTGAAGCATTTCAAAGGCTGATAGCCCTGGCCCTGGGATCTCTGATTCGTCAACACCCCAAACGCCGGCAATATATTCTCTTGCTTTCGGGTCAGTAATTTTTCGGAAACCTGGGAGCTGATCGGTTTTCTGACCATGCTCTCTTCCACCCTGCCCATTCCCTTGGCCGGTGAATGTAGCTACACCCGAACCTTTTCTTCCAAACTTTCCAGTAACCAAACATAAATTCACATAGTTAGAAACAGCATCTGTACCTGTCGCATGCTGCTCTACTCCGCGGGCAAACATGGCAAATCCATTCTTAGCCTGACCAAAAATCCTTGCGGCGGTTATAATCTTATCAGCAGCAGTTCCAGTTATCTCAGAAACATATGCTGGATTATAGGATTGGACCAGTTCCTTTAATTCCTCAAAACCGGTGGTATGTTTGGTAATAAAATCCTGATCGATTAGATCCTCTTTAATCATGACATGTAATAAACCATTCACTAACGCAACGTCTGTACCAGGGCGAATATTTAGGTGAACATCTGCAACAAGAGCTGTTTTTGTCTGGCGTGGATCGACCACAATTAATTTCGCTCCGCGGTCTCTTGCTCCCCAGATATAAGGCATTGATAATGGGTGGCATTCTGCTGTATTTGAGCCAGCAATTAATAGAACATCTGCAAACTTGATGTCTGACCATGGATTCGTACCACCTCGGTCAATCCCTAAGCTTTGATTAAAACCAACAGATGCCGAGGACATACAATAACGACCGTTATAATCGATATTTTTGGTTCCCAGCCCAATCCGGGCGAATTTACCCATTAAATAACACTTTTCATTGGTCATCGATGATCCACTGTAAATGCCAAAAGCATCTTTTCCATGCTTCCCCTGAATTTCTTGGATTTTTGAAACGATTAAGTCCATTGCTTCATCCCAAGTGGCTTGCTCCAGCTTGCCATTTTTACGAATAAGCGGATGAAGGATCCGTTCTTGGTGCTCAGCCTGCCTGTAAGCCGCCACACCTTTTGGACAAAGCCTTCCTCCGTTCATTGGAAAATCGTATCGGGGCTCAACACCTATAACGGATTGGTCTTCTTTTTTGACACGTATGTTCATACCGCATTGCATACCACAAAAACAGCAATGTGTTGAAATTAGTTCCTCTCCATCTCTTAAAATCGCGTCGTAATCTCTTTGCGAATAATCTTTATTTTGAGCATGACCCATCTACTGTTTTCCTCCCTTCTTCAGCTGCAGTCCATTTCTGCCAGTTGGTTCTAATATTAAATGGGCCTGACCCAGCTCAATTTTTGCTCCATAGCCGCCTAATCGGTGACTAACCCTCCGGCATTCGGCACACATATCAGAGAAATGTAAGTTCGTATGTTCAATGGGTACAGACAAATGCCTTTTTTCTAAAGCTAATTGAACATCTTTTATTTGGGTTGCAGTTGCATATTCACGTCCACACCGCGCGCAAGGCTTTTGTTCAGCCATAGAATGATACATCGGAACTATTACAGCTAAAAATCTAAGTGGTAGATGCCAAAACTTACTGAAAGGAAAGTAAAGCAGAAAAATTATGACGGTTACTTGATGGGCAAGACCAATCCCTAAATAAAAAGCCCCTTCCATCCATAGCGCAGACACGGTTAATAATGAACCTGTAATAGATATTGCAATTAGTAGAAACAGTGGAAAGAAATCGTATTCCTTTGATTGCTCCACCAGCTTTTTTTCATCGGTAACTCTTCGATACAAGGCCATTCCACACCCGATTATGGTTGCAATTCCTGTCCAATTTAATCCGTGATAAATCGCAATCGCTAGTGGTGAATCTACGCCCATTCGGAAAAAGGGAATTCCAAAGACAATCGCTGCATATGTTTTGGGCTCCACCAATTCAAAGTGGAGCCAATTTAGAACAAGGGCAAAAGTGATAGCAAAAGAAAACAAGACTCCCCAAGAAATAAACATGTGCTGAGCCCAGCGGTACATCGATCTTTTTCTAATAAACTTTTGCTCTCCAATATTGGTATAGAGAGTTTTTAAGACAAAGGCTAAACCCTTGGCACTAAACATCATTTTAATGCCCTGCTTCCACAGCCTTCTCGTTGGCGGCCTTAGTGTCCATGAAGTGATTCTTATGGTTAATAGAACAAAACACAAAATAGTTGCCCATAAATACCCGTATAAGGCCATATCGAAATAACCAAATTGTTCTGATCCAATATAAACTGAAAAGAATACAATCACTAACACGATGAATACATTTCGTGCTGATTTTTTTGAAAAAAGCAGTGAATCATCTTCATATGGATAAAAGTTCATATGCTAAACTCCTTTACTCTTTGTCTCGTTTAGTATACCAAGGCACTATTAAAAAATTCCCAGTAATTTAGCAGAAATATGCAGGTGTAATCCTTTCGGGCATACAAAAAACCGGCATAGTTATAAATCAGCCGGTTTCGATGTCTTCATAGATTTTATAATTATTTCTTCCTTCTACCTTGACCTCGTATAAAGCTAGGTCAGCGTTTTTAAATAATACCTTATCATCTAGGTTAAACGGATAATCGTAGAAAGCAATACCAATACTTGAAGTAATTTGTAATCTGGTCATACCTACTTGCCATACACTACTGAGGCACTGCTTGATTCTTTCCGCTATTTCAATCACATTTGTCTTTTCTTTCAAATCGGGTACAAGAATGACGAATTCATCTCCTCCTATTCTTGCCATGATATCATTTTTTCTTAATGCACTTTTGACGCGCTCGACAAATTCCTTCAATACTTCATCACCAATGTCATGCCCATATGTATCATTAATGTTTTTAAAGTGATCGATATCAAGTACAAATACTGAAAGCAACGTTTTCGAGCATTTTGCTTTGTCCATCTCTATTTTTAGACATTGTGAAAAGTAAGTTCTATTGGGAAGACCCGTCAATGGATCATGAAGAGCTAATTGTTTTAACATATCTTCATATTTCTTTCTTTCTGTAATGTCTTTATATGCGACTACACCTCCATCCCAATCACCATTCTGATTATAAAGAGGCGAAAACGAGCCAAGAAAATAAATGATTCCTCCACTCTTTGTTATCCGTTTTACCTCATGATTAGTAACTGTCTCACCGTTTTTTACTCTTTCAATGATTTTACTTAGGTCTTCTTTCTCCCCTTCAGGGACAAAAATGATAGACTTATCCTTTATCAGGTCTTCTGCCGTCCACCCTAGTAATTTTTCAAAGGATCTATTAACTGATACAATATTTTGATTTTTATCAAATGTAAACATGGCATCCGCCACGCTATTCCAAACGAGCTCCAATCGGTCTTTAATTCTTTGTATTTCATTTTCTTTCTCCCTTTGTTCTGTTAGATTACGAACAATGGCTAGCAAATGGGTACACTCACCGTCTTGATTAAATACAGGAGTTATCGTCGATTCCCAATATATTACTTCTTTATTACTGCTTTGAGGAAGGTGTGAAACAGTAACCATATCTTCGTATTTAATCGGCTTTTTATTCTCCATTGCTTCTTCGTATTTGCTCCTGACAATGTGGTAAGCATTTTTTGGAAGAACCTCTTGAATCGGCTTGCCAAAGGATTCATTTGTTAATCCGTAAAGGTCTTTAGCTGGTTTATTTAAAATAACGTAGCTTAATGATTTATCAGGATTTACTTTTGTCAAAAACACTAAATCAGTCATATTATTAATCAGCTGATAAAATAGATCGGGCCTATCCAAAATCTCTAAACTGTATTTTTCAACCATAATTTTCGCCTTTCCATGGAAATTCTTATATAAACTTTACTTTATTCTACACTCTTTACTTTTAAAATATAAAAAGCTCACCCAGAACAATTATTGGGTGAGCATTGACTATTAGTTTTTTTGACCTGTGTAGATATGAATCGCATCTCTTAAGAACTTTGCTGTACCCGGTTGTTCTTTGTCATAGTAAGCTGAAAATCTTTCATCATCCACATACATTTGAGCTAGTCCTGCATGGGCTTCCTTGCTGTATTCTTTCCAATAATAGGTTAGCCATTTCTTGTGGAGATGTGCTGCTTCTTGCGCTGATTCACCTGCAGGGTCTCCTGTTTTAAATGCTTCAGCTAGAGTAGTGTAGATTTGTTCAGCCAATGCGGTTACCTCTTGATATTGCTCCTCTGTCATGTTCATTACTTTTGCATTTGAAGCCTCTACACTTTCCTTGCCGTACTTATCACGGATTTCCTTGCCATACTTTTCCTCGTTATCTTCAACCATCCCTCTCTTAAAGCCTTCAAATTTTTCTTTATTTGACATGGTTATTCTCCCCTCGGTAAGTGCTATGGTTTTATCGACATTGTTGATTAATAAATCTAGTTGTTCTCTTTTTTCGAGGAGTTTTTCACGATGCTCGCGCAGTGCTTTAGCCCCATCAAAGGAAGGTGCTGTTACAATCTCCTTAATGCTGTCTAAACCCACTCCTAGCTCTCTATAGAATAGGATTTGCTGAAGTCGATTTACTTCCTCCTGTCCATAGATCCGATATCCTGATGAATTGATTCTTGCCGGCTTAAGAATTCCAATTTCATCATAATATCTGAGTGTTCGAGTGCTGACACCTGCGAGACTAGCTAGTTTTTGTATTGTATATTCCATGTGATCATCTCCTCATAAATAACAATACACCTTTACGCAGCGTTAAGGTCAATACCTTAGGTTGCCTATTTTTCAAAAAAATAAAGCCAGCCATTGGGTGGAAGACACTGGCTGGCCAAACGTGTTATTCGATTTCTGCTAGAGCAACTTCTTGATATGCTTTGAAGAAGGAATCACAAAAAGTATCCCATTCCTCAGCGGCTTTCATTGAAGCCTCACTTACTTCTCCTAGGACTGGTCTTTGGAGTAAATCCGCCAGTTGATCAGAGAATGGCTCAATCGTTTCATGCTGCGCACCTACTAATACATTACGAACAAAATCAGATGGTGAATACCAGTCTGCAACTCTCTGAAGGTCCCGATAAATTTGGGTGAGAAGCAGATTACGCGGGCCTTCCCATTGTTCATTAACGACAACATCACGGAAAATTCTTGGCAGTGCGGAGAACTCCTCCATTACTCCGTGACCAGCAAATACTGATATCGCTTCTCGAAGCACGTCGGCTCCCTCATTTGTCGCACATATTTTTTGAAGTAAGACAAGTTCTCGTAAGTTGAATAGCTGCTTTCGCACTTCAATAGGATGGTCAGAATTAATCCCTGGATTTAAAGGTTTCTCCAATCGTAAGAAAAGTTCATAAATTTTAAAAGCCCCTGCAGTTGTTCGTTTGGCAGCGTTTTCAATTTTTCGTAGTTTGCTAGCAGCTAATGGATAATCTTTAACCTTTTTACCAAAGACTGTACGGAAGTCACTATAAAGATTCGCCTCCCTTGAAGCCCTAAGCATAAAACCTGCACATGCCATCCCAATCTCCAGCCTCGATAAGGTAAGAACAATTCCCACCGCGACGGCAATACCTTTATCCTTAGGACCAATCGGATAAGCAAGTGCTCCGTTATATTCAATTTCAGCTGTTGGCAATTCAGCCGTGCCAAGTTTCCATTTTATCCGATTGATTTGATATCCATTTCGTTTTTCCTTCTCCTTATCGCCGGGTAGCCATGCAGGAACAATAAACGTAGATACCTTATTTGAACCGGATATTTTTGCGGTAACAACGGAATAATCAGCATGAGCTGCAGAACAGAAAAACTTATTTCCATATAGCCGATAGTTTTTACCATCAGGTACAGCTTCAAGAACATTTGCAGGCAAATCAGAGCCGCCTTGAATTTCCGTCATAAACTGCGCCCCAATCGCAAATTCGCCGTTTAGGCCTTCTTTAGTATGTAGTAAAATGTCTTGGAGTTCAGCTATTTCATGATTGGGGAATTGCTCTAGTAGTGCAATTAATCCATGTGTACAAGTTAGTGGGCATGTTACGCCGCCTTCACCAATTTGGTGTGTCAGCATTCTTTTCACAAAGCTTTCCCATGGCGGCATTTTACTCGAAAATACCCCTTCGCCAAATACTTCGTTCTCTAACTGATGTACCTCATACGGCCGCACAATTCGGTCAATTCGATGATTAAAAGCATCATAATGAAGCATGTATGGCCGAACCTCTGGTCTCGCATTTCGTTCAGCTAATGTATTCCATTTCGAAGACACCCTTGTTGAAAAAGCGAGGATCTTCTCGTTAACCTGTTCAAACTGAGCACCAGTAAATTTCTTCACAGCCTTTTGCAAAAAAGGTTCATCCCTATACCAATCCAGATCCTCACGTCTAGAGACAAACTCATCAAAACTATACGTATTCTTTCCCCTTGTTTCCGTTTCATCCGAAGTCAAACTCATCCTAAGCTCACCTCTTTTAATAACCTTAATTTTCAGTCTAATTATAACACGAGTGCTCCAATAAAAAGAAACAGGATTCTCCTCCTGTTTCCATTTACCGGGCTTATTTGAACCAGCCTTTTTCTTTGGATTGTTTGATGGCTTCGATTCGGTTTTTGACGTCCAGTTTGTCTAGGATGGTTGAGATGTAGTTGCGGACGGTTCCTGTTTTGATGCTCAGTTGTTCTGCGATTTCTTGTGTATTTTTGCCATCTGCGACGAGCTCTAATACTTCTTTTTCACGATCTGTTAGTGGATTTTCTTCGGAGTAGACATCATCCATTAGCTCCGGTGCGTAAATCCGTTTTCCCTCCATAACACGACGGATGGAGCTTGCCAGCTCTTCGCTTGGACTATCCTTTAACAAATAGCCTCTTACTCCTGCTTTTAGCGCACGCTGGAAATAGCCAGTCCGGGCAAAGGTGGTTAGAATGATTACTTTGCAGTTTAATCCTTTTATCTCTTCTGCCGCTTCCAGTCCTGTTTTCCCTGGCATTTCAATGTCCATTATACATATATCAGGCTGATGTTTTCGTACCAAAGCTACGGCTTCTTCCCCATTTGAAGCCTTGCCCACCACTTCCATGTCCTCTTCCAAATTAAGAAGCGAACCGAAGGCGCCCAAAAGCATTTGCTGGTCTTCCGCTAGTACAATTCTAATCATTTTTACGCCTCCTCCCTATCAGACGGCTTTACGTCATTAGGCACTCTGATAACTAAGGTTGTGCCTTCTATTGTTTGAAGTTCTAAGCTGCCATTAATAAATTCAAGGCGTTCTTTCATTCCTAAAAGACCGCTTCCCCTTGTGTCTTTGTCTCCTTCGCTTTTAAACACACCATTATCATGGATGGTCATCACCATTTCCTTCCATGATTGTACAAATGATATGGAGCAAGAGGTGGCACCACTATGTTTGACTACATTGTTTACTGCCTCTTTTAAGCACATGCTAAGTATGTTTTCAGTCAATAAGGGAACATTTTTTATGGAAATCTCCTGGTTTCCCTCGAAGGTTATTTCGGCAGCCTTCAGGATTTGTTTCACCCGGACAATTTCATCCTTTAATCGGATTCCCCGCATCGAAGATACCATTTTTCTGACTTCACTTAACGCCGTTCTTGCGGTTTGCTGCACGTCCTTTAACTCATTACGTGCCTTATCCGGATCTTTTGTAATTAATCTCCTCGCTAAATCACTCTTCAAACCAATGAGTGAGAGCTTTTGCCCTAATGTATCGTGAAGGTCTCGGGCTATTCTCTGGCGTTCCTCGAGCTTAACAAGCTCTGAAATCCGCTTATTGGCATCCTCCAATTTCTCTTCAAGCTGCCCCATTTCTTTCTTGTTATGAATATTAAATGGAAGCAAAATGACGCTTATCCAAATGATGATAACAAAAGGCAATTGCTTAAGAAAAAGTTCATCCATTTGTACAATACTGAAGTTAATAGAAGCGGATGTGCTAATCAAATGAATAAAATATAAGGTTAGAAACGTGACACGGTCTTTGATATTCCCGATAAAATATGAGAGAAAAAAAGCAAAATACACATAGCTGAAAAGGCTCGTGGATGTAATCGAAATACCAATTAGGATAAAGGTCCAGAGATAAACCGGCCATCCTTTCGAAATGAATGCAATCCGGTAGAAAATGAAAAAGAGAATGGTAAGGATAATCCCAATGATGATTTTAATAGGTGAGGCTGTTTGAAAAATAAAATAAAATGGCAATATACAAAGAATTGTCCATATATAAGGTGATATACCGCTATTTTTCTGGAATGTCATATACCTCTTTAACATGAAGGAACCTCATTTTCATTTTTTAATAGTAATCACCTTAATTTTACCACAATTCCCCTCTATCTTCATTTACTACTATTTATTCGGCCAATACCTCCATTTAGAACAGTAAAAACGACAAGCCCCTATTTGGGCTTGCCGAAATTAAGCTTTCTCCGGTCGAAGAAACTCTTTCTGTTTTTTTAATAGGACCTTAACCTCTCTAAAGCCGACAAACTTTTTCCCCTGCTCATCCCACAGTCGAAATTTGAGTGAACTTAAGCTGGTTGCTAACGTGATGGTTGGAACACTTTGCAATGGCAATGCGTTATTATGTGCCTCTTCAAGCTTATAATTAGGAACTCTCGGGCTTAAATGGTGAACATGGTGGTAACCAATATTCCCCGTCAGCCATTGTAAAATTTTTGGAAGCTTATAAAAGGAACTGCCCTCAACAGCTGCTTTTACATATTCCCAATGCTGATCTTCCTCAAAATAGGAATCCTCAAAAGTATGCTGCACATAAAATAGCCATATTCCCAGCGATCCTGATATTAGAAAGATTGGAGCTTGGACTAATAGAAATGGCTCCCACCCAATTGTTAAGCAAAGTATCGCTATCAAAGCAGCAATTCCTGCATTGGTTATATAGGTATTCATACGTTCATTCAAGCGGGCGCCTTTTCGATTAAAGCGGTTTTTAAGCAGGAATACGTAAATCGGACCGAGTCCAAACATAACAAGTGGATTCCGATATAACCGGTATTTTAATCTTCCCCAGGTTGAGGCAGCTAAGTATTCATCCACCGTCAGCACCCAGATATCTCCTGTTCCCCGCTTATCCAAGTTGCTGCTGGTAGCATGGTGAACAGAATGATCGTGCTGCCATTGATGATAGGGAAAAACGGTCAATATTCCGGTAATCGTTCCAAGGATCATGTTTGCCTTCCGATTTTTAAAAAAGGAGTGATGGCAGCAATCATGGAAAATAATAAATGTTCTCACCAAAAATCCTGCTGCAAGTACTGAAATACCCAATGTAAGTATGTAAGATATATTTAGACTTTGATAGGCAAGAATCCACAATAATATGAAAGGTACCAAGGTATTGAATATCTGCCAAATGCTTGCTCGTAGATTGGATTTTTCAAAAGGTGCAACTTGCTTTCGTAAATTCTTTTGGTTTTGTTCAATCATAACTTTTATTCCCTTCCTTTTAATTGTTGGCTGTGTTAACCGGGCCTGTTGATTTACACTCCAGGCACTTCGCTTTCCGCGGGCGGTACGGGGAGCCTCCTCGCCGCTAAAGCGTCTGCGGGGTCTCCCCTGCCCCGTCCTCCCGCAGGAGTCTTCGTGCCTTCCGCGTAAATCAACAGGGTGCAAAACTCAACAATTACCTTTAACACAGCCTATTTGTTATCAAAATTATAGCCTCAGTAAAACACCATTTTGTAGATATAGCTGTCATGTGCCAAATATGATAAATGTCATATTCCCCCTATTACACGAAGAGAGGAGAAGCTCGACTTCGAGCCTCTCCTCCCTTTTGGGCACTTTTATTTTTTACTTTCAAGCGCATTATTAACCCTTACTTTTAAAAATTTCACTTTTTTAAAGTGTAAAATATCCAGTAATTCCATTAATTAGGATTATGGTAGCTGCTATTCTTTTAACATAACCCCACTCCGATTTATGATAAAATGAAGAAAAATGGGAAAAGGGGGAGAGTTTTATTTTTATAAAAGAAAAGGTGAAGAATCTTCCCTCGACCCCTGGGGTCTATTTAATGAAGGATTCCCGCGGCTCCATTATTTATATTGGCAAGGCAAAAAATCTTAAAAGACGTGTTCAATCCTATTTCCAACAATCAAAGGCACATCCGCAAAAGATTATTAAGCTTGTCAGCAATATTCGAGATTTTGATATTTTGTTAACCGATACCGAATTTGAAGCGTTTATGCTGGAATGTAAATTAATTCGAGAGATAAAACCGCTATTCAATAAAATGATGAAAAGTCCCCAATCCTACACCTACGTTGTGATTGATAAGGATAGAAAATATCCGGATATTGAGATCACAAACCATCGAGATGAACAGGATGGCAGACTTTATTTTGGACCATTTCCCAGTAAAGCTAGAGTCGAAACTGCGATAATCGGCATCAAGGAAGCCTATAAAATTCTATGCAGCAACCCTAAGAGGCAGAATTCGCTGTGCTTGAATCATTCCATTGGGTTGTGCATCGGGATGTGCGGCGGAGGACCAGCTTTACAGGAATACCATGCCATACTCAAAGATATCATTGCTTTACTTAATGGTAAAAATGAGAAGGTCCTTAATGATATGAAGCAGGAAATGGATAAGGCCGCCGTCGATTTTGATTTTGAGACAGCAGCACAGTATAGAGATAGGATTGATGCCATTCAGTTTCTCCTTCGAAAAGAAAAGGTCATCGAGTTTACCGGGGAAAATAAAAATCTTGTGGTCCTAGAAAATTTAAGCAAGGAAACCTTCAAACTTTTTCTCATTAAACGCAACGAGATTCTTTTCAGTAAAATAGTTACTATTGATAATTTGGAGATTAATCAACTTAGCAGCCTCATCACCAAAACCTTTAATGGTACTACTTTACCTGCTGGCAGCCTTATAAAGAGAGATGAGATCGATGAAGCTCAAATTATTTATAACTATCTAAATAGCAGCCATTGCCGCTATAAGACGATTCCGGATAAATGGATTCGAAACCAAAACGATAAGAACATTGAAAATGCAGTTACGAAATTAATATATAAAAAACAAACGATCACAAAATAGCCTTCGATTGTCTCCATTAGACTGCGAGGGCCATTTAATATGCCAAGCGGTAAATTAAAAATCGCTCATTTGCGTTATTCTCATATAAACCAGGAAGTTGAATTTCTTTTATTAATTCAAATAAAGTATTGTTTTCTAAATAGTAGATATAATCCTCAGATGGATAATATAAAATCACGTCTACTTCGCGTTTGTATTTTTCTACCGAAACCAAAATATTATTTATGATTTTCCAAAAAATCGGTATTGTAAATGGGTTGAAAAAATAAAAAGTGTTATCAAGTGGATTTATTTCATATTTTTCTGCCAGGCAGCATTGAAATTGAATCTCACCTTTATTTTCCTTCGCTTTTAATAAATAATTCGCTTTGTTCTCCATCGCTTCATCGTATAGCTTTTCGTTCATCTCAACCCCTGTTACCGAAGCATGAAACAGATAATGAATAAAGAAATTGAGTCGTCCTTTTCCACAGCCAAAATCAACGATATGATCGCTGCTAGTTAATCCATATTCTGCGAATAATCTTTCAAGTGCGTGATAGGGAGTTGGCTCGTATCTGTGATAATGGAAGGATTTGTTATATCCCCTTTGATTTCCTTCCGTTTCGATATTCAACAGTACATCGTAATTCGATTCTTTCATTCACTTTCTCCTGCCTGCCCTCTCATTCATATGCGGAAGGGTCGATAAAAAAGGTATAGCCTAAATAGACTACCATCCCTATTGAAGTCGTTAAAAAGCCCCATCCAAGAGTAATCTGCTGGATTACCAGATAGTTATTACATAATTGCACGGGTGACCAAATATATAACCATCCTAAGCCTAAAAACAAAACTGTAAAACTAATAATGATTGAATTTTTTCCGAAAGGATTGAGCTTTTTCCAGCTGTCACTTAAAGAAATTCCCGCTAAAAATGGTAAACTGATAAATTTAAATCCTTCTACGAGGTGAGAAGTTAATGCTTCATCCATTGTCCGCGGTAACATCCAGTATATCACGATAAGGACAAATAGCGTAATTCCTGGAACCCCATTGCTGTTCCACTTTTCAAAAAATCCCGGAAGTTTTTTTTGAAAAAAACGTGCCATTAACATTCCCGCAATGACCAGCATTGGCATTTGCATATGCATATGAATGACCATAACAGATTCCATGAAATTCGCGACAGGAGGAGCTACCAGGAAAATCCATAAAAGCAAACCATAAAAGGACTGATTCATAGCTTACTCCTCCCCTCTTACTAGGATGTTACTAACCTTTTGAGCAGCTTCGTCGATTTTTTTATAGTCCATTACATCAATTAAACTGCCTTTTTTATTCACTAAATAAAAAGCAGAATTATGAGCAAAAGTCCCGTTATCATCTGGGATCACGATGACACCAAATGCTTTTAATAATGAATCTAACTCAGCCTGGTCCGGGATTCTTGCCATCCGCCAGGTTTCCCCATCACTTTTAAAATAGTCTTTGTACTTGTTTAAAACAGCGGGTGTATCACTTTCAGGATCGAAGCTTATGCTTAAAAAGACAATTTCTTCTCCTTTAACGCTGTTCGGCAGTTTATCGTAAACTTGCTTCATGTTGTATTCTAATTCAGGGCAAACAGTGGTACAGGATGTATAGAGAAATGTAATAAATACATATTTACCTTCAAATTCAGAAATTGAATATTTTCGCCCCATGCTGTCCTCAATGGTAACATCAGGGAATTTAGGTTGATCATCTTTTAGCTGCTGCACTCTGGCAGTCTCGGCAGTTAAGGCGGTAAATCCATCGGTTCCGAAGTAAAACAAGCCAAGGCCAAATATTATAACTAGGAAAAATGAGATTTTCGTATACCTATTATTGATCATAGTGATCACTTCCAAATTTGTTTTATTAGAATAAAGAGATAGCCCATAAACAAAGAGCTATCTCTTTAAAAATAATTGTCTAGCTCCAGCGCTTCCGCTTTTCGTTTTACCAAGTTTTAAACGGTGGTGATCCTGGAGGTGCATTTACGATAAATTCTGTAAGTGGTATTACATATGCCATTGCAACGACGATAAGCATAACTACAATCCAAATGCCCCAGCGCTCTGTTAAATAAGGTGTTTTTGTTGCGTTATCTTCTTCCTCTGCAATTGGGAATTCTGTTTCACCTTTTGGTGCAAAGAACATCATATTAAATACTGCGTATACTTGAAGAATAACACCGACAATTAACAACGTACCGCCAACTGCTAATAGCATTAAGTACGGGTCCCAGCTTAATGCTGTTGCATGATCTCCATAAGTGGTATAAGAAGTTCTTCTGGGTGAACCAAGCAATCCAGCGTAGTGCATAGCACCAGACATACAGACCATTCCAGCAGTCCAAATCCATGTTTGGATCACACCTAATCGATTGATTTGCGGTGTTAATACTCGGTTTGAGATAAAAGGAACTAACCAATAACTGATTCCAAAGAAAGTCATAACGACTGTCATACCTAATGTTAAGTGGAAATGTCCAACAATCCACATTGTATTATGAACCACCTGGTCTAATTGGTTTGTGCTTTGTGCAATACCGCCTGCTCCAGCTGGAATGAAAGCAACCATTGCAATAAATGGAGCTAGAAAGCGAACATCGCCCCAAGGCATTTTCTTCCACCAGCCGATTAAGCCTTTACCGCCTTTTCTTCTAGCTGTACGCTCAAATACTGCGAATAGTGCAAATGCTGTCATGAGTGACGGGAAACCAATTGCCAAACTCATAAATACGTGCATAAATTTAACGACTGCATTAATACCTGGGTCAATGATTTGGTGATGGAATCCACCAGTGATGTTCATAATGACTAGAGCGATAATAACCACACGTGTTAGTAAATCACTCCAGCGCTTTCCGCCGATTACTTTTGGTACCACTACGTACCAGGCAGAAACAGCTGTTAAATACCAGATATTAACCAATGTGTGTCCAAAAGCCCAGAACAGTGTACGAGCGACCATTACATTGATCGTGTCGACCCAGCCAAATACCCATGGAATAATCATAAATAATACTTCCACTGCTACGAACATTAGAGCGAAAAATAATAGAACGAATACTCCTGTTGCGAAGTAAGATAGGATTGGAACGTGTTGTCCTTTATGATTTTTTCTCCAATTTGCTACTTGGATAAATGCCCCAATACAGCATAACCAAACACCAACTACGATTAATGCCAAACCAATATAAAATACTGGATGTGCAGCCATCGGAGGATAGAAGGTGTACATAACAGATGCTTCATTCATTAAGATTGGAATAACGGCTAATACAAATCCTACAAGCTTAACGAAGAAACCAACCCAAGCAAGCTTTCTTACTATTGGAAGAAGCCCCCCTAAATTATGAGAAAGTGCTGCATAAAAGTATCCAATCGTAAAGAATGCTGTTAACACGAGGATTAGCAATAACCCATGTGCAGTCAATACTTGATAATAATTAAACCAAGTAGGTAACTCTAACAACCCAGCTCTGTTTAAACCTTGTAATAATCCTAAAAATCCACCTACTAATAATGCGATAAATGCTACTGCTATATATGATTTCGATAATTTTGCATCCTCTGGATGATATCCCAGCATTTTATTTGCCTTATCTTTAAAACCTGCTTTTAAATCTGCTTCCATTTTCATCTGCTATCCCCCCTTATTTAACCGTAATTGTTGTACTCATTAATTGGTGACCGGCACCACAATATTCATTACAGATAACTAAATAATTTCCTGATCTATCAAATGTTTGGGTGATTTTTTGAATATGCCCTGGCATAACCATTGCATTAATATTTGTTCCAGCAACTTCAAATCCGTGAACAACATCCTTTGAAGTCATAATAAACGTAACTTTTGCCCCTGCAGGTATTTCAATGTTATTTGGATTAAAACCAAACGCTTGCAGGGTCATAACGACTTCATATTCATTGTCACCAATTTTTTTCACACCTGGATTATCGAATGGTGCAGTTTGATCAACCTTTTGCGGGTCGATCGTTTCCATATTACTTGGCGGTCCCATTTCTAGTGCAAAGGCTTGGTAACCTGTGATTAACATGAACCCCATGATGATACCAAAACTTATCGTAAGCCATATTTTTTCATCAAGATGCATTTTCATCTCTCTATCCCCCTTATATTCTGGCCATATAAAGACCGTATAGAACTATATACGTAGCAACAATCACGACCCCAACCACTGTTACGGAAATCCATGTTCCTTTTAGCGGTGCTTCATGCTGTTCTTTATTTTTTTGATTACCTTTTGTAGCTGCCATCGAAAAATCAACCCCCTTAATTTGTTCTTACCTTTATAATAATTGCGAGTCATTCTCAAT
Source organism: Neobacillus canaveralius (assembly GCF_047237705.1). NCBI lineage: Bacteria > Bacillati > Bacillota > Bacilli > Caryophanales > Bacillaceae > Neobacillus > Neobacillus canaveralius. The sequence continues at coordinate 5,066,407 of NZ_JBDFLL010000001.1, forward strand.
GTAGTGAACTGAATCACGGGCGCTGTTATTTTTTAATAAAAAAAACTGTCCCTTGAGTTGCAAAGGTAAGCAACCCAAGGGACAGTTCATTATTAATATTAAATGGTAACAATCACCATTAGTAAAAATAAGAGTGTTATATAATTTACAGAATATAGGAAAATCACGTGTGCCCACTTTAAATCGTTCTTGGTAAAAAATCCGCCGATACTTACAGCTAACCAGCCCACATTAAATAGAGTGGCAAGCACAATAAAGGCTGTTCCTAGTGTTGTTAAAAAAAATGGTAAAGGCAGTAAACAGGCTACATAGACGACTATTTGCACTTTTGTTACTGCAAACCCGCGTACAACTGGAAGCATCGCTACACCAGCTGCGCTATATTCTTTACATTTCTTCATCGCAATCGCAAAGGTATGCGGCATTTGAAAAATAAATAGTATCAGAAACAAGATAATCGGGACGATATGGGCGCTGGATCCAATGGCTGTCCAACCGATTAAGGGTGTTACAGCCCCTGAGACACTGCCAATTATCGTATTAAATGTATATCTCCGTTTCGACCACATGGTATATAAAAATACATAAGTGAACCAACCAACAAATCCGTAAATGGTCGCCTCAACAGTGGTTAAAAGTAAAAGGATAAACCCAATTATTGTAAAGATAACTCCCATCAATAAGACTGCTTTTAATGGGATATTTCCTGTAACAGTTGGACGATTTTTTGTTCTTTCCATGATAGTATCAATATCAACATCATACCAATTATTAAGGATAAGTGCTCCGGCCATAACCATTGTGCTGCCAATGATGGTTAATAGGAATAATTCCCAGTAATCGACAAAAGATTTATTAGAAAAATGCAGGGCTAGCCAAAATCCAGAAAAAACAGGTAGAACATTAGCTGCCAAAACACCTGCCTTTAAGAGTGCTTTTAGGTCTTTGATTAAGGTAGAAGCACTTAAAAAAGAAGTTTTCCTTTTGTTAATAGAAGGTATTTCGTCTTTATTCATTTACTATACCTCCCTACATATCTTCACCTTATTAAAGCATACTTTATTAATATCTTGCATGATTTGAATCACTTTTAGGCTTTTATATTACCATCCCCGCCAAGTCTAAGACCATATATCCTTTTTCTATATTAAACACACTCCTTTCCTACTAGTATGTATCACCTTTTATTCGAAATATGAAAAAAGCTGTGTGGATTTATGGAATCCGCACAGCTTTTTACTACTTCTCTTTGCCTTCGCTCAATTCATCAATAAGTTGTTTTGTTCTTTTCGCATTTCCCTCTGCAAAGTTTTCGAGGCGTTCCTTTAATTCTTCATCATCATGAATCCGCTCTGCTGTTATTAAATAAGTCCTCATTAATTCTTCTTCTACTTCGATCGAATGCTCAAGAATCTCTTCAAGGTTATTTTTTTCTTCTTCACTTTTTCCTTTAAAAATATTTGCAGTCAATGCATAGTACCTCCTTTAATATTCCTCCACAGTCGCAATATATGGTAAATTTCTATACCGTTGGGCATAGTCGATGCCATAGCCGACAATGAATTCATCTGGAATGACAAAACCAACGTAATCCACAGGCAGTTCAATTCTTCTTCTCTCAGGCTTGTCTAAGAGTGTACAAATTTTAATTTGTTTTGGCTTATGCATATTTAAATGGTCCCTCAAGAAATGCAATGTAAGCCCACTGTCAATGATATCTTCTACAACTAGTACATTCTTATCCGTAATATCTGAATCAAGATCTTTTAATAGCTTTACTTTTCCGGTAGATTCTGTTTGGTCGCTATAGCTAGAAACTGAAATGAAATCAACGTTTATATCTCCTTTCATCTCACGTATCAAGTCTGCTGCGAATACAAACGATCCTTTCAGCACAACGATTAACATGATTGCCTCATTGTTAAAATCTCTTTCTATCTCCATAGCTAATTCTTTCACTCTTTGTTTTATTTCATTCTCCGAAACCATCGTATCTTTCACTCTGTACGGCACGTTACTACCTTCTTTCAACAAAATACATTCTAGACTACGTTAGTATTCCAAAAAACATCTCCCAATACAATTTTTCGGACATCTTCCTGACACATTAGGGTAGTAAAGTAATCCTATAAACAAAAGGAGTTCATTAGGAGGCAAGTATGAAAAAAATCACGTATGTTAAGTTCGCAATTGATATTTTAATGGCGGTGACGTTTGTATTATTTTTCAATAAACAAGTATTAGGCGGTTTGACCTTTCATGAAATTGCCGGCTTAGCGATTGCAGCTGTTTTCTTCACCCATGTCCTGCTCAACTGGCAATGGGTAAAAAAAGTCACAGTAAAACATTTCGACCGAAAATTACCCATAAAAACGAAGGTTGGTTATGTATTAAACCTAATATTGTTAATTACGATGGCATTTATTATTATTAGTGGAATTTTTATTTCTAGGGTTGTATTTCCGAATATCAACATTGGCAATGAACGCTGGTTTCAAGTCACTCATATTTCTATCTCGTTTTTAATATTGATTTTAGTAGCGGCTCACGTTGGACTACATTGGAAGTGGGTAGTCAATGTTTTCAAAAATATCGTTCATCTAAAATCTCAAAAACGAAGCTTAGGAATTGCAGCAAAGGTAGCAACAGCAGCTCTATTAGTATTTGGAATATATCAAATGTACACAACCAATTTCATAATGCACCTACAAGGAGTCTCAAGTGTATTTGCTACTCAAACATCAGAAGGTAACTTCTCAAGGGGAGAAGGAAATTTTGAAAGAGGGAATCCACCTGAAGGATTCGAACGTGGTGAGGGACAATTTGATCGAGGAACTCCTCCTGAAGGATTTGAACGTGGTGAAGGGCAATTTGATCGAGGAACTCCTCCTGAAGGATTTGAACGTGGTGAAGGGCAATTCGGTAAAGGAAGCCTACCTGAAGGATTTGAAGGCAAAGGAGGGCAATTTGAAGGTGCGAATGCTTTAAGTGTAATCACAACATATTTTGGAATTATGTCCGTCTTTATCATTCTCATTTACTATATTGAAAAATTCATTATAAGATTGAAGCGGAAAAAGAATCGACCTGACATAAACGAAAGCACTATGACAACTGCATAGCGATATAGAGCAGCCAAATGGCTGCTCTTTTATCTTTTTACACTCTCTTTTTCTTCCTAGCCTGTCTTCGCTCAGAAACAACTATTAGGTTCAGCTGGTTACTCTCTATCTGACAGTGATACCCTTGATTTAGTCATCCAGTTCTGCCTCGAGAAAAAAATATATGATTTTTATGATATCAATCAGGCGTTAGATTATTTTAGTTTAAATCCGTTGATTTAAAAAAAGGATAAAAACAGTCTAATATCGAATTAATCGGTTAGAATGAAATTTGTACATAGCCATTTAAGAGGAGTGACGAAAATGCCAGTAAATGTTTATCTTGTTTTTAATGGTAACACCCGTGAAGCAGTAGAATTTTATGCGAAAGTTTTTAAAACTGAGGCACCGCAAATTATGACCTTTGGTGATCAACCGCAGCATCCTGATTATCCTATGCCAGAGGAAGCAAAAAATTTAATCATGCATACTCGACTGAACATCGATGGAAGTACTGTTATGTTCTCTGACAATTTCCCTGGTTCACCATTTGTCGAAGGCAATAATGTAACACTGGCATTAGTAAGTAAAAATTTGGATGATATCCAATCTTGGTATGATCAATTAAAAGAAGGCGGCACTGTAACAATGGAACTGCAAGAAACCTTCTGGGCTAAACTCTATGGTCAAGTAACAGATAAATTCGGAATCCACTGGCAGATAAGCCATGACAGCGGAGAATATGGAAGTTAATTCTCACATAAAAAAGGATACAGTCGTTTGGTGACTGTATCCTTTACTTATTTCAAGCTTCTGCTTAGGAAGGCTTTTGTCCGTTCATTCTGAGGATTTGTAAACAATTCTGAAGGGTGCCCCGTTTCAATAATTTCGCCGTTATCCATGAAAACAACCCGGTTCGCCACTTCCCTGGCAAAGCCCATTTCATGTGTAACAACGATCATCGTCATCTGCTCTTGTGCTAGTGCCTTTATGACCTCAAGAACCTCTCCCGTCAATTCAGGATCCAATGCTGAAGTAGGTTCATCAAATAATAGAATTTCAGGATTCATCATTAATGCTCTCGCAATTGCCACCCTTTGTTTTTGACCGCCTGAAAGACTAGCTGGGTAGGCATCCGCTCTTTCAGTCAGGCCAATTTTCCTTAACAGCTCCGTGCTTCTCTGCTGAATGGAGGCAACTGGCTCGTTCTTTACCAATTTAGGAGGCAGTTCTAGGTTTTCCTTAACCGTCAGGTGCGGAAATAAATTAAAGTGCTGAAAGACCATACCCATTTTAGAGGTAATCTTTTTGATTTCCTGCGGTTTTGCGTAGACTCCATCTTTAACAAAGGCTTCTCCAGCAATGGTAATACTTCCTGCATTTATTTCTTCCAAGTGAACTAAACTTCGGAGCATTGTGCTTTTCCCCGACCCAGATGGGCCAATTACCGCTATTACATCATTTTTATTTACATCAAATGTTATCTGCTTTAGTACATCCAGCTTGCCAAACGATTTCTTCAGGTTGGATATTTCAATGATTGCCACAATTACCAATCCTTCTTATTCAAATTTGTATCTTCGTTCAATTCCTTTAAAAATAAATGTTAAAAAGAGTGTCATTACCAAATAAATCAAACCGGCAACGAAAAATGGAACAATTGTAAAGTCACGGTTTACAGCTGTTTGAGCGTAGTGCAGCAGCTCTGGCACCGCAACTGCATAGAGCAAGGCTGTGTCTTTAACAAGAGTAACGGATTCATTCGCAATAGCCGGAAGTGTGACCCGAAACATTTGCGGCAAAATGATCCTTGTTGTTGTCTGCCACTTACTTAAACCAAGAACCTGTGAAGCCTCATATTGACCTTTATCAATTGCCAGTAGCCCACCGCGGAATATTTCTGCAAAGTATGCTGCGTAATTTAAAACAAATCCTAAACAAGCAGCCACGAATCTATCTAAAACTAAATATTCACCGACCACGGGCAGCATCGGCAAGCCGAAGCAAATTAATAGTAATTGCAGTAATAGAGGTGTTCCTCTCATGATATAAATATAGCCCTGAGCAAGTAATGATAAAGGCTTCAAGCTGCTTTTAACAGCGATGGTCAGCAGGAAACCAAGCGGAATTGAGACGATAATTGCGATAACAAACAATAGAACGGTCATTTGTGCACCTTCAAGCATTGGTACAAGAATGGACGTGAAATAGTCTAACGTCATTGAAAACTCCTCCAAAAACAAAACAGGGTTCCCAAAGGAAATCCTGTTTTACCTTATTTTCATATTACTTTAATACCTTATCTTCTCCAAACCACTCTTCAGAAATGCTAGCAGCCGTACCGTCCTCATTCATCTCATCAAGTGCCTTTTGAAGCTTGTCTAATAATTCCTCATTGCCTTTTTTAACACCGATACCATATTCTTCAGGAGCAAGCGACTCCTCAAGCACTTTAAATGTCTTTTCCTCTTGTGCCATGTAATATTTAATAACAACTTCATCAATCACGACTGCGTCCAAACGACCGCTCTTTAGGTCTGTAAGAGCCTGTACATTATCAGCAAATTCGGTAACCGTCTTTATTTTTTCTTTAACCGGTGCAGCGTTTAGGGCGTCAGAAGCGGAAGAAAGTGACTGCAACCCAACTACTTTACCTTCTAAATCTTCAAGCTTAGTAAGCTCTGAATCAGCAAGAGTAACAATTACCTGTGCATTTTTTAGATATGGTTTTGTGAAAAGGACTTTTTCTTTTCGTTCGTCAGTTATCGTGTATCCATTCCAGATCAAATCAATTCGTCCGCTGCTAAGCTCAGCTTCTTTTGTTTTCCAATCAATCGGCTGAAATGTAACTTCAGTTCCCATCTTTTCTGCTGCTGCTTTAGCGTAATCAATATCAAAGCCTACAATATTGTTATCCTCATCACGGAAGCCCATTGGGGCAAATTTATCATCGATTCCAATAACAAGCTTTTCTTCCTCTTTACTTGTTGATTTTGAGCACCCAGTAAAAATGACAAGTGCTGCAGCTACAATAAGAATAATCGTTACTAATCGTTTCTTCATTTGTAAGTACCCCTTTTATATAAATTTAATTTTCGCTTTAGTACGTTACCATATTATCATACTACCACATTATAACACTATAATATTATGTAATTCAACAAAATAATAAATAAGAGCCTATTTTTAAAAATAGGCCCCATTCGTAGGTATTTTCCATATCATATGATCTTGCCCTTGACCCCAATGATCCTTTAGTAAATAATCAGGTTCCCCAAATTTCTTTATCCAAATGGCTTGAGCATTTTTGTAACCGCTGTCGAGACAGAATTCTACGATTCCCTTAGCTTTTAAGTTATACAGCATTTCAGCTAACAGCTTGTTCCCTACTCCCTGTCTTTGATATTCAGGGTGTACAAATACCGTTCCTACTTCAACAAGATTCCCCAGTTTTCCATTTGTACATTCTTGAATCAATTCACTAGCAGGACCATATTCTATTGTTCCAATAATTTTGTTTTCTGCCAAAGCTATTAAAAAATACCTTTTCTCACCCTTGCTACCCAAATCCGAATGCAAATAATTTTTCTTACTATCAATTTCACCTTCGATATCATCAATTAATCCCACTAGACCTTCTCTTCGGAAGGTCTCGGTAATGACGATTCTAAAAAATTGATTCAGTTCCTTTATGTCTTCCATTCTAGGTCTTCTTATCTCGACTGTTTGCATCCAATGCCTCCTAAATCACGATGATATATTTTTTTGAACTCTGATTTTATTTACCACAAAAAGTCCACTATAGAGAAGGAAAGTCCCGGCCATTAATATCATACCAAGGAAAACGGACATCATCGTCGGCACTAAAAATGCGCCCAATACGATTGCACCACGAGCAATTAAATCTGCTCCGCTAAAGCCTAAATTAGAAAAAGCAGAATAGGAACCGCGTTTATCCTCCGGCATCATATTTGCTTTTTCAGCATTAGCTATCGGTGAATAAATAAGCTCGCCAATTGTCGCAATGGCATTAAATAAAATCAAGACATACCATATATTCGCCGATGTGACGAAGGTATAGCCTGCACTATACAGCAGAAGCCCCAGCAACAGCATCTTCCGCGGGGAAAATTTATCTGTCATTTTGGTAACAAAGAATGTTAGTGCCACGACCATGAGCATATTTTCGATATTTAGAAAACTAAGCATCCTTACACCAGCAACTTCAAAATCACCCACAAATACAGACTTAAACTCTTCCGCTAATCGAACACCTATGTAACTATTTAAAGAAAATTCTGCTGCAAAAATAAACATTGACCCTGCAACAGCCATTACAAATGGTTTATCCTGAAATGCGACCTTGTAGTTTTGGAATAGATCAATAAAAATGTTTTCATGTTTTTTCTCTAGCAGCTTCACACGTGTATCTTGTAACCAGATGCCATAGGCAATCGGCAAACTAGTAGACACGATCGTTAATGTGATAAAAAGTTCTAATTGATGATTCACATATAAAAGTCCACCTAATGCAGCTCCGATAGCCATCGCTAAGTTAACAAGCCAATAATCGAGGGCATAAACACTCTTTCGATTTTCTGGCGTTGTCGAGTCAATGATAATCGCGTGTACAGCAGGACGGCCGAGACTGCTAGTAATCGTGAAAATCACATAGCTAATGGCAAATAATAAAATCCATTTTTGAACCGGTAATAAACTTATTGTCATAAGACCAAACATAAGCGCACTAGACGCTGATGATGTGATAATAATTTTTTTACGAGGGAAACGGTCTGAAATATAGCCGCCGATAAAGTTAATAAAAAAGCTTATAATGACTGTAACTGCTAAGAAAACACCTGCCCAAACCGCACTTTTATGCTGTGCAAAGAAGAGCGCCATAAACGGCATTACTGAGCTTGCAATCGCTCGGTTAAAAAACGAGGTTATCAGTCGGACCTTAATATTTTGGGGATAGTCTTTCCATGCCATATTTACCAACACCTTTCATACTATTTATAGTAAACTAGACGTAAATATGTAAAAATGACCACTTTTCAAAATAATGTCTACTTTTATAAGGAATGAGAATATGGACCATTATCTACTCAGATTGTGGAATTCAGGGGCTGTTGGAGAAGTAAAAGTACAACAGCTTGCAGAAATACTTAATCTTAGTTCAAAGCAAACACGGCGCAAGCTAAATCAATGGCAAGAAGATGGCTGGCTCACTTTTCAAGCTGGAATAGGTCGGGGGAACGAATCAAAACTGAAATGGTATACAGACGTGGAATCAGTGTATGAACAACTATTCCTATCAAAACTAGAAAAATATTCTATTGAGCAAGTAAGTAAATTATTATTATATGAATGGTCATTGGGAACCAAACAGCGTTTAATGTCCAGATTTCAAACTAAATTTGGGTTTCATCAAGAGGAGCAGGATCGTTTAATCATTCCCCGATTTTACCGTTTCTTAACGTATCATCCATTAAAGGCTGCAGACGTACATAGCGCAAATCTAATCGCAAACATTTATAACCGTGTTGTAGCATTAGAGGAAGATAATACAATCATTCCAGAGCTTGCTCATAGCTGGGAAGTCACTGATAAGAAGTTAACATTATACCTGCGAAAAGATGTATCCTTTCATGATGGTTCCATTCTCAAAGCAGAGGACGTCGTCCAATCCTTTTCTCGGATGAAGCAAGATGAAATCTATGCTGAACTATGGAAACCTATCACAAAGATATATTCTTCTGCACCTCTAATAGTAGAAATTGAATTTCCAAATGGCTGTACCTATATTTTGCCGCTTCTTAGTATGATAACCGCAAGTATTTATAAAGAATCTAACGGTCAGGTGATTGGAACAGGCAGCTTTTATATGGGGGAGAATACGGAGGAGAAAACCATATTACGTGCTTTTAAACAATATTACGGTGAGCGCCCGCTATTAGATACTGTAGAATTTATCCAGGTTTCGAGAGAGTTTGGAAATGTATATTATGGGGCGCATGAATCGAAAGAGGTAGGAACCTTTGAAGTGGAAAGTGACTCGGGCTTTGGTATTGTGGTGATGAATAGTAATCGTCAAACCGATATTGCTAGAAAAGAAGTACGGGATTACATTCATATGTTGATAGACGAAAATCGTTCGCAAATTTCTACAATTAATGCACTTATTTCCGAAAATTGCTCTGGTTGTTTAATCGGGTTTTCCAAGCCTTATTCGGTGCCAAAAATAGCAAAACCCTCACTTTCAAAACCATTACAAATGAAGTACACAGGCTATGCTAAGGATGTATCCATTTGGCTGAAAAACATCCTTGAAAGAGCTGGAATTAAAGTCGAGTTAGAAGAAGTCTCGTTTCACAATGCCGTGTATGATGATCATTTAAAAGTAAATGCGGATTTATTTATTCATGGAGAAATATTTGAGCTGAACCAAAGTTTTTCCTATTTTACTTTTATGAAGAATAACATTTCCCCACTAAGAAAATTAATTCAAACTGATCCATATTTACAGAATTCTATCCAAGCCTATATCCAATTGCCTTTTGAACAATGGATCGATCAGCATTTAAAAATAGAAGATTATTTAATAACAAATTCTCTCTGTATCCCGCTCTATTATTCAAAGAGGCAAATACCTTTTTCCATTAATTTAATGAACATCAAAATGAAGCATTTTGGTTATGTTGATTTATCGAAAATATGGATGAAGCCCAAATATTAGTACAAAAAGACTGCCTGACATATAAATGTCAGGCACTTTTCAGTTAATCTTGATATCCTGATAATTGTTGCTGGACTTCGTTTAGGGAATTAATTGCTTGTTGGATCTTGTTTTTGTTATCTAATTTTTCAGTGTTACTTAGTGCTTGTTGCAATGTATCAACCGTGTTTTGTACCGATGACATACTTTGGTCAACGTATTGTTTGGCCTTTGGCATATGTGGCACCTCCTTAATTAATTCAGAAATAGTATCTGCAGATATTCCAAAAATATTAAGGAGATCCATTGAAGATTCTGTGGTATATAAGTTATTTTTCCATCATTAATTTTAAAATTAATTCGTCTGTATGCCTTGTCCCTTCATTCCCCAACTTACAAAAGCTTTCAATACTTTTCTCCACGTCATCATGGATAAATCCATCAGTAGATTTAATTTCTTGATTGTTAAGTGCCAGAAGAGCTGATTGTACCGCTACATTTGAACATGTGGATACTTTCATCGCACATCCAGCCTTGGCACCATCACAAATCATTCCCGAAACATTTCCAATTGTGTTCTGAATTGCCGCTTTAATTTGATCCAGATGACCATCAAGTAAATAAACTATTGCCCCACTTGCACCCATTCCTGCGGCGGTTACACCACATAATGCTGAAAGACGCCCAAATTTTGATTTGATATGAATCGTAATAAGATGGCTAAGTGCAACTGCTCGAATCATCTTTTCCTCTGAAACCTGCAGTTTCTCTGCGACTGCCACAACTGGAAGTGTCACGGCAATTCCTTGGTTGCCACTTCCGGTGTTCGCCATTACCGGGAGTGTTGAGCCTGCCATTCGAGCATCCGAACCAGCGGCAGCTAGAGACATCGCAGCAGTGGCTATATCATCAGATAGAATTCCCCTTTTTACATTTTCTTTAATAGTCTTACCTACTTTTAATCCATACTCTCCTGAAAGACCTTCTTGTCCAATTACTCTATTTAGTTCAATACTCTTTTTTACGAGAGATAAGTTTCGTATATCAACCGTTTGAACCCATTCTACAATTTCATCAATTGAAAGTGAGATTAACTCCTCTTCATCAGACTGAATGCCGATATTTTCACATCCACCTTGAAACACAACCTTACCATCAACCTCAATTAACGTGATATTACTATGATTATCAGATATAATCACTCTAGTTGTATGTTGATCCGTTTTGAGGGTCACTTCAATATAAAGTCTTTTTGGTGTATCGGCTTGACAAGATGATACTTTACCTTCTTCTATTAATTTTAATGCGGACTGCTCATCCTCAAAAGTAAGTCCATCCAATACTTCCAGTTGTTTGGTTGAATCTCCCGCTACTGCACCAAGAGCAGTAGCGAAATCGAGACCAATAGAGATCATTCCTGGAATCCCAACAGATTTAGCATTTTTTATTATATTTCCACTTGCTTTTAAATTTATCTTTTCTATTTTCCCTTTGGCATAGCTTTTTGCTGTTGCTGCGGCCAACGCAATCGCAACCGGCTCCGTACAGCCAAGTGCAATGACTAATTCTTTTTCGAGAATGGCTTCAATTTTATCCTTCTTCATTTTGTTCCACCCCTGCTTTTCTTAAATATCCTATCTATGATATTACCATAGCAGAGCAGATATAAATTTGGGGTAATGTTACCAAATAGTCCATATCGAATAAAAAAGAGTCTTTCTAGGAAACGAAAGACTCTTTTAAATGACTTTATTACATTGAATGGCTGATTGATTCTTCTCCGATTTCTACTTCTCTCCCAAACAGTCTTGCATAGACACCATTGTCTTTTTCGAGTAAATCTGCGTGTCCGCCTTGTTCGGCAATTCTTCCATTTTCTAGAACAATAATCTTATCTGCTGAGAGAACCGTAGAAAGACGATGAGAAATAATGAGAATCGTTTGTTTCTTACCGGTTTTTAATACTGACTCATTGATCTTCGTTTCTGTAATCGGATCGAGAGCAGAACTTGCTTCATCAAGAACTAGGATTGGCGCATCTTTAATAATGGCTCTAGCCAGCGATAAGCGCTGCTTCTGTCCTCCAGAAAGAAGGCTTCCTCGTTCACCGACCTTTGTATTCAGACCTTCCGGCAGGCTTTCCATTAGTTCATCCAGACCGCTATCATGCAAGGCTTTTAGTAATTCTTCATCCGTTGCATCCTGCTTACCAATTCGTAAGTTATCCGCTAAGGAACCACTCCGTAATTGAACATCCTGGGTCACGATGGCAATTTGTGACCGCAGCCACGCTGTATCCCATTCCGTAATACTTCTTCCATCTACTTCAATCTGACCATTTTTCGTTTCATATAATCTAAATAACAGGTCCACAATAGTTGATTTTCCTGACCCACTCGGTCCAACCAAGGCTACTTTTTCACCAGCTTGAATATCAAAAGTAACACCTGATAATACGTTTTCTTCTTTTTCTGGATAAGCGAATGTTACACTTTTTAGTCTGATACTGCCGTTCGCCCTTCCACCTTTAATGCCTTCTACAATTTCAGCTTCCGCTCGCTCGTGCGAAAGTAGAATGTCAGAACGATCCAGTGCCGGACCTGTTCTTCTAACTGAAAGCCAGTTGCGAAGCAATCGCTGCATTTCGTTGGCTGCAATCGTAACTAATCCACCGGCGGTTAGCATTTGTCCACTTGTTAAACTATCGTTCCAAATTAATAATGTACTAATTAAGTAGACAATCCCTAATGCAAACCCATTATAGCTGGCAATCACCACTACTGATTGCATTCTTGCCTTTAGTTCCTTAATCGAGTGCTTAACGAAAGAGTTTCGGATGGCAATAACACTTTCTACTTCATTTTCAGAAACTCCCATTACCCGCGATAAATGAATTCCTGTAACTGATTCTCTTAGTCTTTCAAGATACCTTGAAGCCTCTTGTCTCGCATCAGCGGACGCAGCTCTAGTCCTAGCCCCGACGTAATTAGACGTCCAATAAAAGATTACACCTAGAACAACACTGACAATCATCAAATAAGGATGAATCCAAAGCAGTACCAGGCTATAAATAATAACCCCCTGAACACTTGCCATAAAGGTGGAACCTTCCCAGGCAAGGAAATTGTGGAGCGTATCAGGGTCATCTGAGACTCTTGCCAGCAGTTCTCCAGATGAATTGTTATGGTAAAAAGAGTATGGCAGGATCTGCAAATGACTAAACAGACGCAGCTTTTGCCAATTGGTGACCGTCTTGGCAGTTTGATGGCAAAAATATTCATCGATGACCATCATGACTAAATCAAATATAGCCGAAAAAATTAATAACCACATTAACCCCCACAGCCAGGAGTGGTTTTCATTCGGAATGATTGTATCCACAAGCCAGCTAAGCGCTAATGTTGGGATAAGTGCTGAAAAAACCTGACTAATCGCAATAACAACTGAGTCAGCAATGACCCACTTTTTATAAGGCTTTAAAAACGACAGAACTCTGCGGCCATCACGGTTTTTATTTTGTCCTGAGACAGTGTTTACACTCATCCAATCATCTCCTTTTCCAGCTCACTGTATTGGGCTTTGTATAATTCATAATACTGCCCTCTTAATGCCAGCAGTTCTTCATGTGTTCCTTCTTCAGCGACCATGCCCTGGTCTAAAAGGAGAATTTTATCCGCATTCCTAACAGTAATAAGCCGATGGGCAATGGTGATGGTTGTTCTCCCTGGAATTAATTGTTCAAGCGCCTCCTGAACCTTTTCTTCCGTTTCGCCATCTAAGGAGGATGTCGCTTCATCAAATATCAAAACTGGCGGCTGTCGTAAAATTGCTCTAGCAAGTGCCACCCTTTGCCTTTGTCCGCCGGATAGCTTTAAACCTCGTTCTCCAACGATTGTTTCGTACTTATCCTCCAAGGACTGTATCAATTCAGTTAACCCCGCAGCTTCTACTGCTCTATCTAATTCTTCTTGGGTTGCTTCCTTTTTTCCATACAAAAGATTATTTCGCAGCGTACTGTTTAAAAGAAAAGTTTCCTGAGAGACGACCCCAACCTGCTGCCTAAAGCTATTTCGGTTATAGGCAAAGAGGTTCTTTCCATCTATAAGAACCGACCCTTTTTCAGGTTCGTATAATCCAAGGAGAATTTGTATCAGTGTACTCTTCCCGCCTCCACTTGTACCAACAATACCAATGTGATTCCCTTGGTCCATTGAAAGGGAAACGCCTTTTAGGATTTTTTTATCACTTTCTGGATAAGTGAACCAAATGTTATCTAAGTTTATATTTCCTTCTACCACTCCAAACGCTGGCAGCTTTTCGTCATGTTCTTCTGGTAAATCAAAATATTCATAGATTCTCTGTAGAGCTGGTATTGCCTGTTGGATCGTTAAAGCATTTTCAGCCAACGATCTTACTGGCAAAAACATGATGGGTATAAAGTTAAGGCATGCAATCAAGGTTCCAATGGTAAGGTCACCTTTCCAGATGGAAAAGCCTCCGATTAACATGACAACTCCCGGAGTTGCTATATTAAATAAATTCCCTAAACGCCAATTGACCTTTCCTATTAAAGCGGCACGAATCGAGTAGTTTTTCCATTCTGTCTGCTTTTTCCTCTGCGTTTCAATTTCCTTTCTTTGAGTCTGAAATGTCCTTACAAGTCTAGTACTTTCAATGCTCTCCTGCAGGTGCTGATACATATCTGCGCTCATATCTCTTTGTACAGCGCTCATTTTCCTCATCGTTTTTCCCAGCTTAAATGAAGGCAATATGTAAATAGCGAATACAGCAAACATTACGATTGCTGCTGGCCAATACAAAGCAAATACCGCTGAAAATGCAGCAATAGCACCGATAACTTGTTGTAAAATACGTGGGACAACCGTATTATTTAAGTTTTGAACAGACTCGACATCATGAGTTAACCGGTATAACATATCACCTCTTGATGTTGTCGTAAAAAAGGACATCGGTGTTCGATGCAGCTTTTTAAAGGCCCGAATCTGCATGTCAGTTATTACATCAAGACCGATTTTAACCTGCACATACTCCTGCAAGGTTTCAAATAATGACTTGCCTAGGAAAGCAACGAGAACACCACCGACAATCCATAGCAAAAAGGTCGTCTCTCTTGCCCCAATCACTTCGTCCACTAACTTACCTGCCAATATAGGAGGCAGAATTGTAAATGCTCCGCCAATTAATGAAAAGGTAAGAGCGAGCAGCAATTTTCTCCAATATGGTTTAAAATGATCCAGTGTAGTTTTTAATAAATTCATAATAACCCCCCTCGCGAAATATTATTTTATTACAAATAATAGAAATATTCATTACTATTCGAAAAAAATTTTCATTTATTTACATTTCCCCTTACTAAAACACCAAAAAGGTAACAGCCCTTGGGTTGCTACCTTTCTTTTGAATAAATTTTTAATGATCCCGGTGGACAATATAATTTAATAGATGCTTTAGAAAAGCAGTATTTCGCGGAACCTCTTGCAAGGTTTCTATTGCAAGACAATAATGTTCCCACATCGCTTTTTTAGCACCATCCACCCCTAAGATTGATACAAAGGTTGAATTGTTATTTGCTGCATCTTTTCCAATGGATTTTCCTAGAGTGTTAATATCCCCCTCAACATCTAGAAGGTCATCTTTAATTTGAAAGGCGATCCCAGTATGATAGGCGTATTTTTTCAACGCCTGCATTTCCAAGTCTTTTGCATTTGCAAGAATAGCCGGCATAATGAGAGCAGCTTCAAAAGCAATACCAGTTTTATAAAAACACAACATATTCAATTGATCCAGTGTTAATGGTTTACCTCTCGAACCTAAGTCCATCGCCTGTCCTTTACACATTTCGCCTGTCATTTGTGCAGAATAATGAATCAAGTTAAGTACCGTTTTCGAATCAAAATCGTCAAGCGAAGCTTGTTCTTCAATCGCCTTTTGAGTAAGAAAGAGTCCCGTTAATTCTGCGATTGCATTGTTATAAACCATGTGGAGAGTGGAACGCCCTCTGCGGATCGATGCATTATCTTGGGATGGCAAATCATCAAAGATTAGGGAAGCAGTATGCATAAACTCCAATGATCGTAGCAGCGGTACAATGGCCGATTGACTTAATTGATATTCGTTTATCCCCATAATCCACGTAATGATGGGTCTCAGTCGTTTTCCATCGCCTTCAAGACTATAGTTTGCTGCCTCGGTAATCGGCTCACTCAACAAAGCTGTATTTTCATCTTTAGGGATAGGCAGCAGGTGGTTAATCTGTTCCCGTACACTTTCAATACACTCTTGAAATTCTTCTTGTTCTTTACGCTCATTTTTAAGATTGGTAATCATATGATCCCGGAGAAGTTTATCGAAGAAATCGACATCATCTGCTTTGCTGACCATTTTTTGAATCACTGCATAAAATTTAGGATCCCCAGAAGCAAATAACTCCATCACTTCATTGTACTTCTTGGAACCCACACGTTCTTTAAATCTTTTTAATCCATTAATCGCACGATTTAAAATTACTTCACGTGCCTTCTTATCTGATTGATAAACATGATGAATTAAATTGGAAATGACACTCCAATATAATTCAAATGGATTTATAAGGTCGGCACGCTTTTCATGATACCTCAGATAGTAGGTATAAGGTGTCACTGCACCATTTTCCAAGTCCTCAAACATATCTGCAAAATCATCTGCCAGTTGGTTATATATACCATAATAGAAGGTTCGCTTGTCAAAGCCTTCATCTTCATCGGCAGTGATGACGGAGCGGACGATCAATCGTGAAGAAGAAGACTTTAGAATAACCGGAATATAAAGCTCCTCATTCGTGTAATTTCCATTGGATAAATCCTTTTCTCGGTCCACTTCCTGTGATTGAAAAAAAACATAAGATTGTTCAAAAAATGATTTTATTGTCTCTGGCCGCTGCTGGGCTTTTATATATTCAAATCCCTCGCGAAGCTCAGAATGAATGAACGTGATCAACGCTTGGTTCTTTTCGTCCCACCCCCCGCCCAATTTCGGTACTGCTCCAGTGGTAAGCGTGGTACGTATTAAGTTTGAATATTGTTTTTTCTCTTTATAGGATAAAACTTTGGAATCGAGAAGATCATCAATGAATGGATAGGTTAAACCATAGGCATAACCTAACCGAATGGCTCTATCAAGTCTTTGTGCACGTTCTTCAGCCGTGGTTTTATCCCCCATTTCTTCGACCTCGTGCAGAATGACTCCAGCTATTATTTTAATTAGCTTACGCTGGGCATGATTAGCATCCATCCCCTGTGGTATATGGTTTGCTACCGTCTTTAGTTTGTTCATTACCCAGATAATGGTCAATTCAATAGATTCCTGCTGCGCCCATCTGTAGAGCCAGGACATCGAGAACAGCTCATTTTTATTTACACGATTTTCATTGGGTTGAGTAAGATTGTTTTTTAAATTGGTAACGACACTTTGAATCCTTGCCTGTGTTTCTTTAGAATCTAGTGCTTTTCCTAAATCACGCATAAAAATATAAGAAATGCTTCTATCCAGATAGCTATCTAATTTTCCTGTATAATCCAGCCATTGGAGATAACTATGATACTCAAAAGAAGTCGGCTTTCTCTTTCTGCGAGAAAGGAAAGTTACGAATGAATGATGGTGAATATGGTTGTGCTTCCAGGATTGGATATCTCTCGTTAGAGTAGAAACATAGCTTTTTTGGATAACTTGCTGATACAGTGATTGAAAATAATCACTTGCCTTTTGCTCAGCCATACCATAGCATGTTTCTTCATTTATTAATGACATCTTAATCATTTAAACATTACCTCGACTTCACGTTCACTTTAGTTTGTATATTAATAATACACGTAAGCATTAGCTTTATAACTAGTAAACTGAAAATTAAATTAAAAAATCCTCAGACTTTTTGATCTGAGGGAAAAAATATTCAGTCATTCGTATCGTAATGCCTCAATCGGACTAAGCTTTGAGGCTTTGTTTGCTGGAAGCATCCCAAAGATAATACCAATTAAGGCTGAAAAGCTCACACCTATAAGAACGATTAATGGACTAACGGTTGCAGTAATGGGCGAAAACTTGGAAACGAGGATACTGCCTACTGCTGCCAGACCAATTCCAATCAATCCTCCTAATGAAGTTAACGTAATAGACTCAATTAGAAACTGTAAGAGTATTTTCCTTCTTGTCGCACCAATGGCTTTCCTAAGTCCAATTTCTCGTGTTCTTTCTGTGACAGAAACTAGCATAATATTCATTACGCCAATCCCGCCTACTAAGAGGGAAATACCTGCGATACTCCCAATTAATAAAGTTAATAAAGATATCATTGTGTTTAATTCTCTTTCATAATCTTCAAAGTCATTTGTCGAATACTTGCCGTCTTCAAGTCCTTTTTCTGCTGTCAATGTATCTGCAGCTAGCCTGCCTGTCTCAGATATGTTCTCCGGATCACTAGCAATTACCGATAATTGTTCGATTTCTCGGTTACCGAACATCATCGAGATAACAGAACGCGGCATAAGCATCTCACCAGTTTCCGTATTTCGAAATTGCTCAGGCAGTGGTGATTCATACACACCCACCACCTTGTAAGGATTATCATTTAAATCAATAATTTCACCAATTGGGTTTTCAGTTTCCGCAAAGAACTTTTCCCTTGCTATGGTGTCAATTAGGACTACCCGATTCAAACCATCGTTATCAGCAGCGTACAAAGCTCTTCCTTCTACTACTTTAATATCCCTAGCAGGAAAAAATTCCGCACCAACACCGGTAATTTGCATTTCACCTTGCTCATCATCATGTGCCATCATCCCCCAGCCTTGATTCGTAGCAACAACAGCCTTAACGCCAGGAACTTCCATGAGCGTTTGGATATCTTCAGAGGTTAATTCGGGTTCCTGCCAAAACATTTCAGTTTCACCTTCTGGCGGGATATACTCATAATAAATTTGAATAGCATTTTTATCTGTACTAAACAATTCATTCGTCATTTGCTTCCTTGTGCCTTGACCAATTGCCACGATAATGATAACCGCTGCTACACCAATGATAATTCCAAGCATAGTTAAAATGGATCTTATTTTATGATTCCAGATAGATGAAAGGGCAATTTTGAAACTCTCCCATATATTCATGATGTCACCCTCCGGTCATCCGTTATCCGCCCATCTTTTATCGTAATAATTCTCTTAGCATATGCTGCTATTTCTTCTTCGTGGGTAACTATGATCACCGTTTTTCCTTCTTCATTGAGCTGTTTAAAAAGTTTCATTATTTGTTCGCTCGTATTCGAATCAAGTGCACCCGTCGGTTCATCAGCTAAGAGAATAGTAGGATTATTAACCAGTGCTCTAGCGATTGCAACACGCTGCTTCTGACCTCCAGACAATTGATTGGGTAAATGCTTCATTCGGTCACCTAAGCCGACCTTTACTAGTAGGTCTTTTGCTCTCGTTGTTCTTTCACGTTTGGAAACTCCAGCATATACAAGCGGTGAGGCTACATTTTTAATGGCGTTGTCTCTTGGAAACATAAAGAATTGTTGAAAAACAAAACCCACATGTTCATTCCTCAACTTAGCAAGAGTGCTCTCTTTTGCGGAAGCGATTTGTTCCCCATTTAATTCATATGTACCTGTAGACGGATAATCTAGGAATCCAATTATATTCATCAAAGTAGATTTACCAGATCCAGAAGGACCCATAATAGCGACAAACTCTCCATCTTCTATCGTTAAATCAATACCATGAAGTACTGGGACCTCTAAAGAACCCTTGCCATATATTTTTGTAATATCACTCAACTTCATCATAGGAGGTCACTTCCATTCCATCATGCATTTCTCCAGTTGGTGTAAGGACCACAAGTTCTCCAGATGTAACTCCAGATGTAATTTCAATAAAGGCATCATTCATAACCCCTGTTTGAACTTCACGTCTTTCTAATGTCCCATCTTTGAGGACATAAACAATTTTGATTCCAGCTTCATAAATTAAGGCGGGATGTGGGATTGCAATTTTTTTGGTAGAATCACCAGCTTTTATTTCTAAAGAAACGTGGAAACCTTGACGCAACTCGGAGGTATCATCTGTAATAACTACTTTAAAAGGATACATGGTCACATTACCAGCTCCCCCACCGCCTTCAAATCCTTCACCGCCGCCGCCATCAGCATTGGGGAATTGTGAAACAGATTCAACCGCACCATTCCATTCACGGTCTTTAAACACTTTTGGACGGATAATAACCGGTTGTCCTTCCTTAATCTTGACTGTGTCAAATTCGCTCATCGACCCAATAACTTTATAGGGTTGACTTGAAATAATGTGGATAACTGGTTCCGCAGCTCCTGCTTCTGTATTTGCGACATTTTGATTAATCTTTACAATAATCCCATCCATTTTGCTTACAATCGTCATTTCATTTTTCTGTGCGTTTAATTCTTTTATTCTGTCTTCAGCCGAGGTAATTTCCGACTTTGTACTTTCATATTGCATTTCTTGTTGGACCTTTTCATTCGCTAGCTGGTTTACGTCTTCTTGTGTAAGTAAGCCTTCAGCTGCCTCTTCTTCTGTTCCAGTACCCTGAGTCTCTAACTTCTTTTTGGTATCGGCTAAGCGCTTCGTTATATCGGAAATTTGGCTTTGTTCTGTTTTCCCTCTACTCTGCAGCAATTCCTTCTCACGGACTGCTCTATTAAGTTCATTATCTATTTTTGAAGAATCATAGATTAATAGTGAGTCTCCAGCTTTGACTGCCTGGTTCTCCGCCACTTTAAATTCACTTATTTCCCCTTTTTCAGGTTCTAAAAAGACTTTTTGCTCACTTTCCGGGACAATTTTACCCGTAACAAGAATGGATTCTACCAATTCTTGTTCACTAACCTTTTGTACACTTATACTCATGACACCGCTATCATTACTTACTGTTTCTGTGCCTGTTTTCGCATATAAATATGTACCCGTGCTCGCAATGAGAAGTATTCCTACAATAACTGCTACCCATATCCATACCTTTTTCTTCACCTATATACCCCCGTGGATTCTATTATTTATCTACTACTAACTATAAACAAACTGGAAATATTTTCAATAGATTTAAATGGTAAATATTTTCATTTACAATCGATAGAATCAATACAAGACAAAAAGCCTTTCTCATAAAAGGCTTTTTCTTTATCATTTTGCATTTCTCATGTTCCGCAGAAGGTTCGATAAGGACGAGGTGATGGCCCTGGCAGAGTAGTGTAATTTGTCTGTTCTGGAGAGTGCGCATATGGATTGGATAAGATTTCAAGAAGCCTCTCCATTACACTATAATCTCCAGTATTCGCTGCTTCCAATGCTTCCTCTACCCGGTGATTCCGAGGTATTACCGCTGGATTACTGTTTCTCATTAACAGTTTGGAGGCGTCCATCGATTCACTCTGTCTTCCTAATCTTTCCTCCCACCGCTTATGCCACTCCGTGTATTCTATTTTTCCGTGCAGATTTGTATCTTCTGGTTTATCAATAGTTAGTGCACGAAAGGTATTCGTATAGTCAGCACGGTGCTTCTGCATCATATCTAGAAGGTCTTTAATAAGGGGTTTATCTTTTTCCTCTTCATTAAATAATCCTAATTTCGCTCGCATTCCCTCCAGCCAATTAGATTCAAAAACCTGAGCAAAGTCAGAGAGCTTATCTTGAGCGAGCGTAACTGCCTCCTCCTGATTCTCATGCAACAGCGGCAGGAGGGCTTCAGCTAGTCTGGCTAAATTCCAGACACCAATATTTGGCTGATTACCATATGCATACCGACCTTCTCTGTCAATAGAACTGAACACAGTAGCAGGGTCAAAGGTATCCATAAAGGCACAAGGCCCATAATCGATCGTTTCTCCACTAATGGTCATGTTGTCGGTGTTCATCACTCCATGTATAAAACCGACCAACTGCCATTTAGTAATCAGCATCGCTTGACGTTTAATCACTTCCTGAAGGAATGTAAGGTATTTGTTCTCGTCTTCTTCAATTTCAGGATAATGGCGTTTTATTGCATAGTCTGCCAGCTGGCGTAGTTCCTCTTCGCTGCCCCATCTTGCACCATACTGAAAGGTACCAACGCGCAGATGACTAGCAGCCACGCGGGTTAAAATAGCACCTGGTAAATATGATTCTCGGGCTATTTCTTCACCTGTTGTTACCACCGCTAAACTGCGAGTGGTAGGAATGCCCAAACCATGCATGGCTTCCGAGATAATATATTCACGAAGCATCGGTCCGAGGGCCGCCCGGCCATCGCCCCCACGTGAGTATGGTGTTCTCCCTGAACCCTTAAGCTGAATATCAAAACGCTCACCCGCGGGTGTTATCTGCTCTCCAAGAAGTACAGCACGACCGTCCCCTAACATCGTAAAATGCCCAAATTGATGTCCCGCATATGCTTCTGCAAGTGGCGATGCGCCATCCGGAATATTATTTCCTGCGAAAATAGCTGCACCATCTTCACCTTGCAAGGTTTTTACATTCAAACCTAGTGAAGCTGCCAGCTGTTTATTAAAGACAGCTATCTTGGGTGAACTTACTGGTGTTGGATTCTGGCTGGTAAAAAATGTTTGCGGCAAACGAGCATAACTATTATCAAAATTCCATCCTGTTTCACTTAAATCCTTTGTCATCGTATCCTCTTTTCTAATTTTTATCTTTCTATTTATTTTATCCCCCAAGCATATTGATGTATGCCAGTATTTTACTCTACAATTAAAAATCTTGCTCTTTCTATAGAAATTAATTTTATAATTTTGAATTATGATTTTTTCAGTTGATAGAATTGGGGATTGGAAATGCACTTAATTTGCTGTAAATCGAAATTTGATGATGATTATACAAAGAAATTCAGAGTATGAATAGAGGGTTTGCAGGGGCGAGTAAAAACCTTAACGTTAGGATTCCATTATCTTTTCTAGTCGATTTACCTTCATCTCTATCTTTGCTTGTTTTTCAGCTAAAAAGTCTACATCAAACTTAAAAGAATTTAATATTTCTGTATGAGAGTTAACAGTAACTTCGATTCGATCTATTTTCTCATTCAAATGACCTAGTTCGTTCTTTATTTCTTTAATGGATTCTTTAATCTCTTTATTAGATTCTTTAAGCTCTTTATTAGATTCTTTAAGCTCTTTAGTAGATTCTTTGAGCTCCTTATTTGATTCTTTAACTTCCTTTATAGATTCTTTAACTTCTTTAATAGAATCCGAAATCTCCTTGTTTGATTCCTTAACTTCTTCCAAGATTAATTGAAACAATTTAACTTGCTCCATTGATATCAATTCCTTTCATTTTTATACACATTTAGATTTTATCACCTCCCAAATTGAGAAGATAGATAATAATTTTCCCTAAAATAAAACTCCCCGCCTATATCGGAATAGCGGAGAGCTTTTATGGTTGGCTGCAATATTACGTCTTTAACTTAACCACAATTCCATCACTGAATCCAATTCTTTACTTAATTCGATTTTTTTAGAATAAAGTATAGTAAGTTCATCATATTCGATTTGGTCGTCGGACATGGCTAAGTCTATCGCTTTTATTCCTTTTTCAAGGCTTTCAATCCTAGTCAGTGCATTAGCACTTAACTCTTCTTGGTTTAAACTTTCTGTTTTAATTCTTTGTTTCTTATCTTTTTCACGATTTACGATTGGCACTTCCTTAGGCTGCTGACTTTTATAATAATCGTAATTTCCCTGGTAGCTTTTAAAACCATAATCCTCCAAAGCAATAACTCTTTCAGCGATTTTATTAATAAAATATCGATCATGAGAAATAAAGAATATCGTACCCTTAAAGTCTTCAAGTGCTTCCTCAAGAGTTTCGATCGAGTCAATATCAAGATGATTCGTTGGCTCATCGAGGATTAATAGATTTATGTCTTGATACAGGAGCATGGCAAGCTTTAGCCTTATCCGCTCACCGCCTGACAAGTGTTTAACTTTTTTCAAGGGACTCTTTTTAAAGAACATGAATTTTGCTAAATATTCCCTCGCTTTTCCTTCGAGAATAGATATATCTTCTCTAAAAGCCTCCAGCACTGTGTGCTCTTCATTTTTAAAAGTAATTTTTTGAGGTAAGTAGGCTGCCATCACATTAGCACCTAATTCCACCACACCTTTATCAGGCTGTTCTTCACCTAAAAGTATTTTTAAAAAGGTGGTTTTCCCACTTCCATTAGGTCCGACCAGCCCAGCCCTTTCACCATAATGAATCATTAAATTTGCATCCTTAAAGATTACCTTATCCTGATAACTTTTGGACAGTTCAATCGCCTTGATGGTTTCATTTCCGGAGCGTTGTGCTACTTTGAGATCCAATATCATATTTTTTCGTTCAAAAATAGGTTTATCAATTCGCTCCATCTTATCGAGCTTTTTTTGAATACTTGCCGCTCTTCTAAAGAATTTATTATTATCAGCCCGCAATGCCCAGTCTCTCAGACTTTTAACTTGACTTTCCATATTATTTACTTTTTTCTGCTGTTCACGAAAATGCTCATATTGAATCCGCATATTTTCTTCTTTTTGAATAACATAAGAAGAGTAATTGCCCTTATACGATATTGATTCCATATCCTCTATTTCCACAATTTTATTGACGACATTATCCAAAAAGTATCTGTCATGGGATACGATAATGACAATTCCTTTGTAGCTTTTAAGGTAGCCCTCCAGCCATTCAATGGCTTCCATATCCAAATGGTTGGTCGGCTCATCGAGCAGCAATATATCCGGATTATGAATCAAAAGCTTTCCAAGGACTACCGTCGTTTTTTCCCCGCCGCTTAGTAAATCAAAATCCTTGTCTAAAAAGCTGTAGGTAAAATTAAGCCCGGTACAAACCTTGCTTAATTTCTCTTCACGTTCATATCCGCCCTTCACTTCAAAAAGCTGGACCAAATCACTATATTTATTTAATGCTTTTTCCAGAGCCTTATCCTCCAGCGTTTTCATTTGATCCTCTAATTCCCTCATTTGGCTCTCGATACTGACTATCTCCTCAAAGGCCAAGTTAAGAACATCAATGACTCTTAAACCTTCTGGATACACAGGGGATTGTTCAAGGTATGCCTTAGACGCTCCTCTCGGCAGGTTAATTAGTCCTTCATCATATCCAGGGCTTGAAGTTTTAGGGTAGCCCGGATAATAATGCATTTTCTCGATTCCCGCGATTAGTTTAAGAATCGTACTCTTACCGCTTCCATTGGCACCAACAATCCCAACCTTATCTCCTTCATAGGCTTCAAACGATATATTATTAACCACAAGAGTAGCTTCCATAAATTTTTTAACGCCATGCAATTTCATCTCTAACATAAAATCTCCTTCTTTCATCCATATTCCAGTTACACTTTTTATGGACAAGGCAAAGAGGAACCTGCATTACCTATTTATTTGTAAAATAAAAAAGACTATAAGAAGATGATTTCTTCTTACAGTCTACATAATCAGTGGATGTAATTTATTTAAAATAGTCTAAGCAAAATGCGCATTCTAAAAAAGCGCATGAATATGCCTATTTACTCCGCCTTAAAAACTACGAAGTACTTTAAATAAATTATAATCTTGATTCAGTAAAGTAAGTTACCTTCTAAATTGCCGTAATTCCATAAAGAGCATAACAAATAAACCTATTATTTATAGGCAATTTCACACTCCATACAAAATCCATATTAATTTTAAAATCAATTAACATTAGCAATTAGTTGGTTCCATAAACTTACTTTCCCCCTTCAAAATTTCCTTAATTATCTCATTTTTACATTAATTTGTAAATACGTATTTATGTTACCTTTCACTTGATCGGTCAGCTTCCTTACGCTTTTCCTTAATCGAACTTACTCCAATCAAACCGAGTAAAGAGAAGATAACCGGAGTGATGAATCCGTAGAAATATCCGTTACCTGCACTGCTTGAGGCAGTCTGAAATTGATCCAGAATCACCCCAAAAATACTCGGCAGCAGGACGGCACTCAGAAATCCACCCGTGTTCGCAAACCCAGATACAATACCCGATTCTTTTAAAGGAAAGTATTGACGAACAACCGCAAAGGTTAAGGCACTTGCTCCATATCCAAAGCCAATAAAAAAGAAAAGGATGATTAGCACCGAAAGCGGAGGATTCCCTTTAAATAAAAGAAAAGTGGCCCAGCACAATAAAATAATAATATGAATAACAACATAAGGACGTTTAATGGTTTCCAAGCGGCTTGAAATCCAACTAGAAGACGGAGCTCCAATAAGTGCTCCGATAAGCCCAATCATGATGAGCTGACTCGAGTCTGAACGTGTCATTCCATACATAGTCATCCCATAAGGAACTGCCCATGAACCGATAAACCCAACATACGCGCCAACAATACCAAAGTGACACAGGAATAAAGCCCATGCCTGTCGATTCGAAAATATCCTTCTTATTAAAACTAAGGTCTTTTCGCGTTGGACCTCTTTTTTGAGAGGAACATATTCGTTAACAAAGATTTGTTTTGGTTTTTTTATCAGAACAAAATAAAGAATTATTCCACATAAACATAATAATATCCCAGCTAATAAAAATGCCGCTCTCCATCCAAGTAAGTCAATTAACAGGGAGAAAGGGACGGTTGCCAAGAGAAACCCAAGACTTCCTGTCATTCCTGCAATCCCTATTAAGCGTACGAACTCCTTCACCTTAAACCATTGGCCCAAAATTAACACCATATTAACCCAGATGGTCGCATCCCCTATACCCGTGATGATCCTGGCAATAAATAGGATCGATTCATGCGTTCCAAGACTATAGATAATGGTACCCAGCCCCGTAAGTATTGCCCCAATTATAAGAAAAAAATTAGGTCCATAACGGTCAGCCAATATCCCCATCGGAACTTGTAAACTAGTATATACAAAAAATTGCATACTTGTCAGTAACCCAATCGTTGATGCAGTAACATTAAAATCCCTCATAACTTCGTCAGTTATTAGTCCTGGAGCAGTTCGTTGGCTTGCCATTAAAAAGTAAGTAAACAATACAGAAGCAAATACTACCCATCTAAATTTGCTATTTTGTTTATCCAAAGATTATTCTCCTATTGGCTTTTACTTCTATATATATGAGTTATTTTATAAAGTATCATTATGAATTGAGGAATTAGGAGACTACAGGTTAGAGGTATTTCTTGAATAGAAGCAGAAAAAGACAACACCCATTTTATCAGGGTAGTTGCCTTTTTTAGAATGGTTCACCTATTAAAATAATCGATCCTATTGTAGAATCCTAGAAGCAGTAGAGAATTTAGACGGATTAAATGGAGCAATTTTTACAACATCACCCGTTTGCGGGGCATGTATATATTGTCCTCCCCCGATATAAATTCCGACGTGATAGGCAGGGGAGCCCCTGAATACTAAATCTCCCGGCTGTAGTTGATTCAATGAGATTCTTGTTCCGACATTTTGCTGAGCGCTAGACGTTCTTGGAAGACTAATGCCAACGGAACGATACACATATGAAACAAATCCCGAACAATCAAATCCGCTTGGCGTTGATCCACCCCATACATAAGGAACACCCAAATATTGTTTAGCATTGGCAATAACCGCATTTGCACTTGCAGAGCTTGTTACATTTGTTGCAATAGCAGTAGGTGTTGCTGGTGCTGATGCTAGCGCTGGTGCTGGTGCCGATGCTGATGTAAGTGTTGTGGTAGTGGTTACTAAAGATTGCTGTTCCAATTGTTGTCGGGCTTGTTCAGCAGCCTGCTGTTCTGCCTCTTGTTGAGCCAGTTGAGCCTGCAAAGTGCCCTCTGCCGCAGCTAAATCTGTTTCAATTTGTTCCTTATCTTTTTCAATCTGTGCTTGTTCAGCGGCTAATTGCACTTGGCTCTGTTTTAATTGGTCAATCTGAGTATGTAATTGTTCCTTCGCTTCTAATAGGGCTTGTTCTTTTTCATTTAACCCGTTTAGTAATTCTGTATCACTTTCAATAAACTGTGAAATGGCAGTAAAACGATTAAAAAACTCAGAAACGCTGCCAGATGAAAGCAAAAGTTCTGCGTATCTAACGACAGACTGATCCCCATTTAATTGAATGCTTTTTAGTCGTTCTGAATAGACCTCTTTATGATTCTCTAAAGCGGTTTCAGCTTTACCAATTTCAGCCTCAGTCTCTTCAATTTTACCTTGTTGAGTGGCAATTTCTTCATTTAGTTCTTGACTCTTCTCGATAGCTACGCTAATTCGGTTGTCCAATTGTTGAATCTTTGTTTCAAAGTCATTAATTTGTTCCTTAGTTGCATCGATTTGTCCGTTTATTACTGGATTTGCAAAAGTAGGTGTTACTTGTATAGTAGTGGCAAGGACCAAAGCTGCTGCTGTATATTTAAAGAATTTTTTTATCATCACAAAATCTCCTCTTGTAACGTACCCTAGTAAATTTTTAATATATTACTAGTTTATATTGCAAGAGGGCTAAAAAACAATGATATAGTCGGAATTGTAATTAAATTGTAATTTATTGTTGAATAATCTATTAAAAAAGTCAGCTCCTGTATTTATTAAAGGAAGGAAGGTGGGTATTTTTGTCGTAAGGTGTCTGTCGAGCATGTAACAAAAAATAGAAAGGCAAATTAATTCGCCTCTCTACTTCGATTATGTAATTCATTCTATTCTATTTTGCATTGGCATCGGGTTGATGAATTCCGAAAACGTTTCCTTCAGTATCAATATAATATCCTTGCCACGCCATTCCAGGCAGGGCATATTTAGGCAGTGCGACTTGACCGTCATTTTCAAGAATTTTTGCTTCGGTTACATCGTAATTTTCTACTCCCATTGTACAAGCAAATCCATTTAGTGCTTGGCCTGCTTCTGGCGGAGCACTTTGCCGCTGCATTAAAGCACCATTGATTCCTGGCTCTTTTTCATCCCCAGTCACCGCACCAAAATAAGGCATCCCTGCATATTCACTATAATCTTCGAATTTCCATCCGAATACCTCTCCATAAAACTTCTTTGCCCGTTCCATGTCACTCACATGAATTTCAAAATGAACTAATCTACCCATCATTTCCTCCCGCCATTTCCTTTAACTTTTTTTATGTATCCGCTCTAGTTTGCTATCTCTTATTATAACCAAAATATGCTCAACAAAAAACTTTACATCTCAATTTGTTTTTTCAACTCCATTAAATCCATTCTAGAAGTTAAAGATCCAATTTCAGTTGTTGCTTGAGCACCAACATGATTGGCAAATTGAAGATACTCCGTTAATTCCGTTTTCCCTGCTGGCATTCCCTTTTCGTGGAAGCAATACAAAAGTCCAGCCATAAAAGCATCTCCTGCACCGGTTGTATCAATGGTATCTACCTTTGGAGCACTACTGAAAAGTTTTTTTCCATTCATCACTCCACAAGCACCTTTCCCGCCCATCGTGATAAATAGGTAAGGAATATTCCATTTTAATATTTTTTCCAATCCAGCCTCAAGTGAAGTTGTTTTCATTAAAAAATTCAACTCATCTTCAGCCAACTTGACGATAGTTGCCTGTTTAAGGAACGAAACCACTGTCTCACGGCAATGGTGCTCACTTTCCCACCGTTTCAAACGAAGATTCGCATCAAAGGCGATTAGATTGGAAGTTTCTTTAGCATATTTTAGTGCGGCCTCGGTTGTCCTTTTGGATTTCTGTTGAAAAAGGGTGCCGGAGCCAAAATAAAATATTCTTGTCTTTTCAAAAATTCCTCTTCCTAATTCATCTTCTGTTAATACTTCATCCGGAGTCTGGTTGATATAGGAATGAAAGTTTCGCTCTCCACTTTCTGTCAGATGTACATAAACCCCACACATTCTTTTCCTATCTGTACGAACCGAAAATTCAAGGCTGACTCCTTCCTTTTTTAATTCCTCTTCCACAAATTGACCGTTTGAATCTTTCCCCAATTTACATATATAGTAAGTAGGGAGCCCCAGTCTGCTGGTTCCAACTGCCAAGTTAACAGTAGCGCCACCTAACAGCTGCCGGAATTTTGTATTGTTACTATCAGTTGAAATATAATCTACAAAAGCTTCACCTAGTGATATAACTCCATGCTTTTCCAAAATAGCCCTCCTTCTGGAAAGGATAAACTCCATTATAAACTATTTTTTACTTACTTCTGGTAAACCATAATAAAAATCCCTCAAACTCTTAGTCTGAGGGTTTAAAAAACGGAATTCATTATTCATCTTACAGGCAATCTTGAGACTTAGTAAATTCCCACCGCATCAAATCCAGCATTTGTTGCAGCCTCTTCCTCGCTGCCTTCACCGTAAAGGTCAATAGCAGACTGAACAACCGCCTGACGGGCATCGCTGAAATCGGAATTAGAAGTTAAATAAACCGTTAGAGCACGATAGTAGATTTGCCCTAACTTTTCCCTGCCGATTTCTTGACCAATCAAGTATGCAGCATGGTTTGTAATCGAAGAGTTAACATGAACGCCGCCGCCATCAACGGATGTTGGCATGTTATAAAACTCGTTCATATGATCTGGATAGACTCCGCCGTTTGTGCTATATGATCTTCTTTCCTCGTTGCTGACTACAACACTATTTGGATTACTTAAGCTGCGTAATACATTTACACCATTAGCTTTAGCAGCCGGTGCCATAATATCCTCGCCCATTTCCCAATCACTATGGTCAACAAGCGCACCGAAGACGTCTGCAAACGATTCGTTTAATGCTCCAGATTGATTGCGGTACACTAAATTTGCAGAATTAGAGATGACTCCGTGCGTCATTTCGTGGGCAGCAACGTCAAGGCCAGCTGATAGAGACGTCATGAAAACACCGTCACCATCACCATAGGTCATCCAGCGTCCATTCCAGGAAGCATTGTTATAATTGGTACCATAGTGAACTTTAGAAATAATCGCCATTCCTTCATCATCAAGAGAATTGCGGCCATGCTCAGTTAAGTAATACTCATATACCTTTTCAGAATTATAGTGTGCATCGACCAGCGCCCGATCATAGTCGCCGATAAATGCAGCAGAATTTCCTACATAGACAGTATCATTAATGGAAGTGTTATCATTTTTTGCATCATACGTTATGATTCCTCCAAGGTTCTCATGAGAGTAATCAGCTAACGCAAACTTCGTTCCAGCATTCGGTTCTTTTACCTGAGTAATATGTAATTCCCTGTGCTCGCCATGTACACCTTTTCCAGCACCTTTTTGTGTATTCACTTCATCAGCATGCATTAAGCCATTATACTTGTCGATGACTTTTCCTGTGTTAGCATCCACAAAGACAAACCAGTTTCCAGGCTTATCCCCCATGAAGTTAACATTCACTTTATAGGCTGTGTAATTTTCCCCTTCGAATGGAAGGACAACAAGCTCAGTAGTTGGCTCATAGGTCAGCTCTTGAGGAGCATTGACAGAGGATAAAGCCGTCTTTAGTGCAGTATCACTACTTAAAGAGGCAGCAGTGTCCACTGCACCTTCCGCAATCGTCTGATTTACTCTTCCGTTTACGGATACCACTTCATTATTCTCATTAAAATGCACAACAACCTCTGACCCTTCAACATTTACTCCATTTACTGCCTGTTTAAAGCGGACATGAGTCATACCAAGTCTATCTTTTTGTACACTCTTCACTTTTAGATTCTTATCCGGATTATTAATTCCAGTTTTGCCTTCGTTTTTCTTCAAATAATTTAATGCTTCGGTAGAGGTACTAGAAGAGAATTTCTCTACAAATCGCTCCTTCAAAAATAATGGAACACTTGCTTTCTCATTCCATTCCTTAGAAGCTTGTACACTATTAACGACCTTTGTATCAGCCGGCTGCGCAAAAACACTACTAACTGGGATAGAACCTACCAACATCGCTGTCGACAGAGCTACAGGTATAATAAACTTTTTCTTCATCTCCCAACACCTCCTATTATTTTCCATAGAGTTTATTATAGGTTAGTAGAATTTAAATAGCATGAATAATTGTAATTATTTTAATATTATAAATATGTGGAAAGATAATCCTATTTTACATTCTAGTATAGGTATAATCTACCAATTGCCATCAGCTTCCATAACAAAAAAATCCCCCATACTTTTTTGTCTGAGGGAACATAAACGCACTTCAATTTTCACTTAATCTACTAAAACTATTCATACCCAACTATGCATTTCAATCAATGCTACTGTCTCAATGAATGTTGGTCGTCTTTGGCAACATACGAGATGTAGTTCTTACTTACCTAAATGGATTATAAAAACGATTTCCATCCAAAAAGGTAATGATCATTGAAAAGACAAACAAAAGGCCAATAAGCATAATGGCCAAATAATCTGCTTTTGTAAAGGGTCTCTCATGGTACCATCATCTTCTCTTTTGACTGCCAAAGCCTCGAAGCTCTATCGTAGCACTTATTGTTTCAATCCGATTGAGGCTTGAAAAAATTAACGGCATTAAAATGGATGATGCATAGCGTAATTTTTTGGTCAATTTTTGTTTTTTTGATAAATCAATCCCTCGTACCTGTTGAGCGAGTGAGATGTTCTGATAATCCCGCTGAATATCTGGAATATATCGCAGCGCAAGAGCTACTGCATATGCAATTCGATAGCTTCCGATTTTATTAAGAGAAGCTGCAAATTCACTGGGATGTGTCGTAACCATAAACAACAAGGCAAGTGGAATAATGGTCAAATATTTAAGCGTTATATTAAATTGGTAGAATAGCTGCTCAGCGGCAACGACCAGTGTATTTGGCTAATCTCTTCACACCCGCATGGTGTGAGTCCCTAAAAATCAAGAGGGTGCTTTTTTCTACTGTCTACTTGAGATGCGTATATCCATAATTCTTGGAAGAGAGAGACTCTTTTCATAAATTTTTAAAAATCGTCATTTGAATGGTTTTCGTAGCTTTGCCAATGGCACCGCCATCATTTTTAAAGATAGTTGATTTATTTTCGTCTGATGGCTCGATACGGATGGTCAATTTGTTTTCTCCTTCTTTTAACATAATATTATAGGAGAAGGTCATGTCGTCTTTTATTGTTACTGGCTCGCCATTAATAGTGAGAACTCCATCTTTAATGGCGTTCCCCTGAAGGGTGATGCTGTCCGCTGTGACGGATTGCCCATCCGTATGAGAAGTCACGACCACTGGCATATCAATCCAACGAAGGATTTTATCTTGAACCACCATTTGGTTACCGCCTTGATTGGTTACGATTATAGAAAGGTCAGTTCCCGTTGCTCCGTAACCATTGTAACTTACGTCATCATCATTTGGGTTCAATGGAGTGTGATCTGCTAAACCTTCTTGCTCCCAAGAGCCATTTTTGACGTATTTGTAAGTAAGCACTTCCCCTTCCTGTGCTTCGATTGTATACTCATAATCATTTGTGACTGCGCCGCCGCGTGTCATTTCCCACGCGCCCGTATTCCAGCCATTTTTCGTTCCTGGCATTGTAATGTTGATTCCCTGTGGAGTGTACGCTGGTGCGTTGACTTTAAAGGTCACCTTAACGGTTATAAGTTCAGGCGTCACGGCAACAGCGTTTGATGTAACGACATTCCCAGCCTGATCATACACGTGCACTTCGTAGGAATACAGCTTTCCATTCGAGACATTGATATCTTTGTAGGATTGCTTGGTTGGATCAAACAACATATCGATGATTGCACCATCGCGGACTAAGGCAATCATATAGGGATCGTTCACACCTTCCAGCTTCCATGAAAGATTGACCTGTCCCGATTCCTGCTCTGGCTGATCTAACGTTACTTTATCAGCCGGATCAATTGTATCTTCCCCCTTTGTAAAACGTACCTCCTGCGTTTCACTCGTGATCCAGTTTCGACCAAGATCGGTTGAAAAAGCAAACCGATATTCATAGTTACCTTCTTTTAATGGTAGGAAATTTCCACTAAAGGCATTTATGGTTTCCTGTTGATTGATATAGGAAGCCTTATAGGTAGTCCAGTTTTCATTACCAGGTTGCTTTACTTCGAGCTTTGCCTGTAAACCTTCCATCTGACCAGTTTCTGTTTCACCTTGTACAAAGATAGCAGCGGTGATCGTCTGCGGCTTCGAAAGGTCAATGATCCCCGTTTCAATTGATGTTACGTTCGTAATCTGGTGATTTCCATCTGTTAACTCAACATGTGGAATAACAGCATTCTCTGTTGCTGCTTTATCAGAAGGATTCCCGTTTTTATCAAGTGCTACCACGGCAAAATAATAGTTGCGGCCATTGTCTAAACCATCGATGGTTACCGTATTCGCGGACGTTTCCTTTACTTTTTTATAAAAAGCGCCAGAAATCGTTGTTTGATAAATAGCATACTTAGCTGCATCACCTTCCCACTTTAAAGTGGCCGAGCGGCTCCCTTCTTCAATGGTTAATCCCGTGACGGCAGCCTGACGTTTCAGATTTTGACCCTTATCAGACACAAGCATGCGCCCGCTCATGGCTGGAATTGTAACTGAAAGCTTTCCATCTTTTGATACAGTTTTGTACTTTCTATCAAGCTGATCTGTTAATTTCACACCATTAATCAATAAATCTTCTAATTCGAGTTCAATCGTCTGTTCTTCAGTACCTCTGTTTGTTAAAACAACCGCAAAGTTCTTTTTGTCTGAACGGGAGAAAGCAAGCACATCGCCTTTTGCATAAAGATGGTTTAAATCACCGTAACTGAAAAGGTCATGATAGGTATTTCTTACTTTTCCAATTGATTGATAATGTTTTACAAGATCTGTGTCCTCGTTACCCCAAGGATAAGTTCTGCGGTCATCGGGGTCCTTCGATCCTGTAACACCCGCTTCATCGCCGTAATAAACAGTCGGCGCACCAGCATAACCCATTTGCAGGGTCGCGGCAAGCTTTAGGCGTTGAATTCCGAGTTGATGGTTGTAATTTTTATCGTACTCTGCACGTTCAAAAGAGTCGGTTCCATTACCTAACACAAACGCTGCGCGAGGGGTATCGTGCGAGCCCATTAAGTTCATCAGGGAGTAAAATGCTTCTTTCGGATAATCTTCATATACCGCATTCAACTGATTTTCTGCCCCTTCGGCATTTCCATTTTTCAGGTAATCTATAAGAGCACCGCGGAATCGGTAATTCATAACGGAATCATATAAGTCGCCAAGGAAATATTCAGAAGCATCATCCCAGATTTCACCTAGAATCAGCGGTTCATCTTTCTTTTTGGTCTTAAGCTCATTACGGAATTCACGCCAAAATTCTGGATCGACCTCGTTCGCAACATCTAAACGCCAGCCTGTTGCACCCCGATCCAGCCACGATTTGGCAACAGAATCGTCATCATACATCATGTAGTTAGCAAACTGCTTATTATTTAACTCAGATGGATAGTCCACCACTTCTCCAGGAATCGATTTGATTTCTGGCAATGAATCAAAGCCCCACCATGCCTGGTATTTATAAATACCATCAACCTTCACATTTTCAATGTTAAACCAGTTGTGGAAACCGTATGGGCTAAAGGTTTGTCCTTCTGCCTTTAATTTTTCTTCCACTTGTTTCTTTGCCTCTTCTTCTATAACTCCTTTATTGACAAGGTCATAAATCGCTGACCAGTATTCATAAGCACCAACCGTTTCATATTTTCCATAACGGTCAAAATAGATGGAATCGTCACCGACATGATTAAACACGCCATCTAAAATTAAATGCATTTTCCGTTTCTTTAATTCTTTTGTGAAAGCCTCAAATTCTTTTGGAGAACCAAACATTGGATCGATTTCCTTGTAGTCTGTCGCATCGTACTTATGGTTCGATGATGCATAAGCGATTGGGTTTAGATAAAGTGTGTTGACCCCTAAAGATTGAATGTAGTCGAGTTTCTTTTGAACTCCAGCAATGTCACCACCGAAGAAATCGTTGGACCAAATTTCATCTCCAGTATAGCCTTCGGAATTAGCTTCACGAGGGTTGTCCGGAAGTTCGCTCCATTCTTGATGTTCAATTGGCTCATCACCGCGTGCTGTATCTTTGGCATCGTCATTTTTATTATTTCCATTGAAAAAGCGATCCGGAAAAATCTGATACACGACCGCTTCCTTCATCCAATCTGGCGTTTTGTAGGCTGGATCAAAAACCGTTAATTGGAATAGAGAAGCATTGGCATCAGAAGTTGTCCCTTTTCCACCTTCAGTAATATCTTCACCGTATTCCTTCTGAGATTCTCCGTCACGTGCAATAAATTTATATCCATAAACGCCCTTTTCTTCCGGCTTTATATCAGCTTCCCATAACTCTACTGGTGCAGCATTTAGCTCAACCCATCCGGCATATTCCATTTCCACCATGATGGTATTACCAGTGTTGTAGTTTTTTAGCTGAACCTTTGCAGCTGTTAAATCGCCTTTCTTCGCTTGGAGTCGAATCTTGACCGTATCCCCTGCCTTTACTGCCCCAAATGGTGACCTATAAGCTCGATCCCAAGTGTCGTGAAACAGCTTATCTCCTTGGACATTGCCATCTGGCAAACCAGGATCATAATCTGTGTACACTTCCTTTGTATCATGGTTATAGAAGAATGTAACTATCGTATCTTTTACTACATTCAGAACAAAGTTATTCGCTGGATACGCAGGAGCAGACCAGTTGTTCCCAAGAACAAACTTAAATTCATGCTTTCCTTTCGGCACTTGTGCTGAATAAGTGTAAATGTTGTCGAGGTCTTCATCCTTTAAAATAGCAGTTGATTCACCTGGCGCCCATTCTCCACCAGCGTTCAGCTCAGGCTGGATATCTCCCACAATCCTTGGTTTCTGGTCGTCTGGCAGCTCTGCAGGAACAGAAACTTTGTGGGTAACATCATCATAAATAAACGTGACTTGTTTTTCCTGATCCAGAGACAGCTTATAATTATCGCCGCCAGGAACCCCGTTTACTCCATAGTTTTCATCCCATGAACCATTAATCGCAATTTTGTATTCATAGTTTCCTGCAGGAAGCGTGCCTGTCAGCTTGTACTTTCCATTTTCCTGAAGGGTCATTCTTGTTGAGGGTTCAGCCGGATTCCATTCACCTGACCCGCCAAGTTCATCCTGTATATTCCCCACTAGCGTTACCACACGTTCTGCGGCGTTTGTTTCAATTGGATGAATAAATCCAAGAGCAATCGTTTGCGCAAATAAAACAAAAAGAGTTATGAAACTTATAATCTTTCTCGATTTACCCTTCATACATTCAACTCCCTTTTAAATTATTTTCGAGCAATCGTTTGCACAAATAATTACAAACGCTTCCCTAAAATGTATTATCTCATTATCTGTATTTTCCAAAGAATAGGACATTTCTACTCATTAAGAGGTTTGGTTACGGGTCTTTATGCTTGTTTTTGGTAAAAATAAGCAATTCCAATTAAAATAGTAAAAGCCCCTATTAAAATTAGGGGCCTTCGTGGATATTACTTGTTTTTTAGATGGCAGCATGATGATCTTTCAATTAATTTATGAGGAATGATGATACGCTTTATTGGTTCGTTACTGTTTTCAATCTTTTGAATCAAGTTCTTTGATGCTTGATAGCCAAGATCAAATATATTGATGTCAACAGATGTTAACGGGGGCTTCACCATTTCTGAAAGAAGTACGTTATTAAAGCTGACAATGGAGATATCCTCTGGAACGCTGATTCCTAACTCATCTAGTGTATTCAAGACACCTAAAGCCATAAAGTCGTCAACTACCACGAGGGCAGTAGGTGGATTTTCTAGTGACATGAGCTCTTTAACAGCTTCTTGACCGCCTTCACGTAAAAATTCTTCATGAATAATATATTCATTTTTCAATTCAATACCAGCATTTCGTAATGCCCGTTCATAACCAAGTAACCGCTCTACCGTTACCACAAGCTCAAGACATCCACCGATAAAGGCAATTTGATGATGGCCCTGCATGATTAAATGTTCGGTAGCTTCTTGCATGGCACGAAAATTATCGTTATCAACATGGGTAATTTCTTCTATATTTTTATAAGGTTTACCAATAAGGACAAATGGAAAATTTCTTTTTAGTAAATAGGAGATAATTTTATCCTCCACCATAGATTTTAGTAGAATCATCCCATCTACTCTTTTTCCCTGAACCATATCAACCACTGCTTCAAGTGTTTCCTTTTCTGATTTTCCAGTTGTCATATGCAAAGCGTATTTTTTTTCATGAGCCCCTTCACTAATTCCTTGTAATACGGTTGGGAAAAAGGGATTCTGAAATACGACATCTCCTGAACTCGGCATGACAAGCCCAATGGTTTGTGTCGATTGACTCGCAAGACTTCTTGCATTTAAGTTTGGATGGTACCCGAGCTTTCCCATTGCTTCATTTACTTTACGCTTTGTTGCTTCACTAATTCTGGGACTATCGGCAATCACTCTTGAAACTGTTGACGGAGCAACATTCGCAAGCTTTGCAACATCCTTAATTGTAACCGCTATGTCTAACACCCCTCTCGTAGGGAGTTTGATGGAATTCTCATATACTATTATATAACGATAATGACCCAATCGGAAATTGTGAGACACTCTCCCGCAAAGAATTAGCCTTTTGTATCGCCTTACTAAAATCTTCATAACTAATAGAAGAAGCAGGCTGCCCATTAACGGGTTCCTGCTTCTTCTTTTATAACTATCTGCAAGAAACACCCAACTTGTCCAGAGTGTATGTGGCAACACATGGGGTTTTTTGTTTTGATGGATTTAATATATCCACGAAAAAAAAATACTCATTGGACGATGAATAAATTTCAGTTGATTTCTTAATTCACTCGCCCATCGTAATCCTTTGATATATATCTTGAAAAAGCGATGAAGAGCCTTGAACGAACGTAGTCCTAAACTTTTAGAAATTTTTCACAAGCTTAATCTCATCATTTTTTGAGATAAATCCACTGATGCTTTCAAATTTTTTGTCTATTTTTAAATGGTCTTGGTCTTCTAATACATATTTCATAAAAGAACAACAAAAGAGCTTACGTGCTATTCTTCCTTTTTCACCAATTAAGTTGAACCACCCTTGTCCAACATAAAAAGGGTTCGTTAGCATTTTATCAACAATAAAAGATATTCTGTCATTTTCTTCATTTGTTTCAAATTCTGTTCTTGAGGAAAGAGCCAGTACAAAATAGTTTTTAAACTTATCTAATTCAAGTAATTGAAGATGGTACCTTTCATGGTGCTTTATATTAAATTCCTTCAGAACCGATTTTATACTTTTTTCGGCATCTATTTCATATTTACCAGCATCTTTCCAATTCGTTATACGCGAATTAAATATAGACAGTGTCATGATAAAATGTGAAGCATAATTTTTTGGATCAAATGATTCTTTACCATTTAGCTTTTCATCGACCGGTTCAACAATAAATTTTTTATAGTCAGCAAAAAACTTTTCGTTCATACGGCATACCTTCTTTCATGAATTGATTGGGCTGGATGAATAAAATGATTCTGATCCTTTTCTGTCTGCAGCTTTTGAGTTAAGGGAAGGTTTCCTGGTGGAAAGAAATGATTGGTTTTCCTAATACCGATTCATAATCGTAGTTTTTTTGGTCCAGCTGTAAAAACAACTTAGACGAACTGAAGATACTAGATGTTATATATATTCATTTTTAAAAATTAAAATCCTGCTTTTTCTTCCATGAAACTACATTTTTCACTTTTTTTAATCAAAAAGTCCCATTCCTGAATACAACCTGTTTGGAGTATCTTTAATGGTCTATAACAAACTACTATATTATACTTAAGGAAAGAGCTAGGGGGAGCGAAAATTGATGAAAGTTGAATTGGATACTGAATCAAAACAGTGGATAAAGTCAAAGGGCAATCAATTGACCGTAAAAACGCTTGAGGTAAAGGCTTGCTGTGCTCCAGGTGTACAAGAGCTGGTTGCTGTACCAGGAAAACCTAAAGCTTTAAATCAATTTAATGAAGTTATAATCGATAATTTATCTATCTATGTACAAAAAAGTATTAGAGGCAAGGAGAAACTTATACTTAAATTATCTGGTTTCGGTTTCTTTAAATCTATTTCCGCAAAGCTTCTGTAAAAAACAGCACCCATTCATCAATGTCGAATGGGTGCTTGTTTTTTATGCTACTTCTTTTTCCGATTGTTCTACTAATTGATTTTGTGGTATTTTCCAAAGCTTAATCCATTTGTTTATTGAAGCAACCATAATGACTATACCAAGGATGAGCATGGTAATGGATAGAATCCCGTTTAATACACTAAAACCAGCATTATCTACATTGAAGTAGACGTTTTTAACCATCCAGTAACCCGCAACCATTACTGTTACAAATAAATATGCTAGAGGGATTAGACATGTCAGCATGTACCAGCGCTTTTCAGCAATCTTTAAAACTACTGTCGCTCCAACAATGAGTCCGATAGAAGCCATTAATTGGTTGGATACACCAAATAGTGCCCAGACGGAACTGATGTCCCCTGAGAAAAGAAGATATCCCCAGACGAAGCAGGCTAATGCACTGGCAAAGATATTTGCTCCAAGTGAATCTGTACGTTTTAATGGTTTAATAAAGTCTCCAAGGAAATCTTGAATAAGATAACGAGCAACCCTCGTTCCTGAATCAATCGCAGTTAAGATAAAGACAGCCTCAAATAGAATGACAAATTGATAGAAATAAGATGCTAACTTTGCGAAAAATGGAACTGCTGCGAAGATGTATGTCATCCCGACAGCGAGGGTAACGGCTCCACCTGTTCTTCCTTCAAGGTCCATTCCCACTTTTTCCTCCAGTTGGTCAAGTTCAACTGTTTCCATTCCAAGTGTTGCGAATTTCTCAGGTGATGAATTGATAGCAAAATAATCTCCTGGTTGAAGAGAGATGGCAGCAATTAAAGCCATAATTGCCACTAAGCATTCAACAAGCATTGCCCCAAAAGCTACACCTTTTATATCACCCCAGCGGCTGACCATCTTCGGTGTTGTACCAGAACCAACGAATGCGTGGAATCCTGAAATTGCTCCGCAAGCAATTGTAATCGAGATAAACGGCCAAACTGGACCAGCAACAACAGGACCGCCGCCATTAATAAAATCTGTAAATGCAGGGAATTGAACTTCGGGGTTTACAATGAATACCCCAACGATCAATGCTGCGAATACCCCTATCTTCATAAATGTACTTAAATAATCGCGTGGTGCCAGCAATAACCATACTGGTAACGCTGCTGCAAAAAATGCATAGATTGGTAAAATAAGAGCAAGCGTACTTTTTTCAAGTGTTAACAAATCTCCTAACCATGTACCTTGAATGTTTGGGCCCCAAACAATTGCTGCCATGATTAAAATGAAACCAACAGTTGTAGCGAGTTTTAAATTGCCGGTCTTTTTATGGTATAATCCAACTCCCATTGCAATCGGAATGGTGATTCCAACTGCGAATGTTCCCCATGGGTTTCTTTCAAGTGCACCCAACACAACCATTGACAGACCAGCCATAGTAATTGTGATGATGAATAACATCGCTAATCCTGTACAGAATCCTGCTACAGGACCGAGTTCTTCCTTTGCAACCTCTGATAAAGACTTTCCATCTCTGCGCATTGATGCAAAGAGAACGACCATATCGTGGACTGCTCCACCAATTACTGCACCAATTAACAGCCAAAGCAGGCCTGGTAAATAACCGAATTGTGCTGCCAGGATTGGACCAACTAAAGGGCCTGCTGCAGCAATCGCTGCAAAATGGTGTCCAAATACAACCCATTTATTTGTAGGTACATAATCTTGTCCATCTTCTAATTTCTGAGCAGGTGTCGGCTTTGAGTCATTTAGCTTTAAAACCTTTGCCGCCATAAATGTGCCATATAAACGATATACGATTAAGAGGATACATATTGAACCTACTACGATTGAAATCGCATTCATTATTAATTCTCCCTCCATTACTTCCTTATATACAATCATTATCTTACAAAATGAAAACGCTTTTATATCATTTTCAAGATAACTTGCACAAATGGAAAGATGAATTGCAAAAACCAACAGCTGAAATACAATAATTGATAAATTAAAAACAGAAAATTTAAAATCCTAGAATCTGCTTCATTTCCTTTACATAGGTCCGGCTGACCGGAACTTTTGAGTCGTTTTTCATGATTAAATTATATGTAGAGTTAAACCAAGGCTCTATTTCGACGATATGATCAATGTTTACAATGAAACTGCGGTGGACACGAAGAAATTTGGTGTTAGGTAACTTTTTCTCTAATACAACGAGTGCCTCACTTACTGTGTATTTTTGGTCCATTGTTTCGATTGTGCACTTACCCTCACTGGATTCTAAATAAACAATGTCAGCATTGGGTAATAAAATTATTCTTTCATTGACAAGAACAGCAATTTTTTCATTTTGGTTGTTTTTCTCAGAGGAATAAATGGGAAAATCCTGATCTCCTATTTTTTTAATCTTTTTTATTTTTTTCAGTGTTTTACCAATCCGATCTTCATCAAAGGGCTTTAATATATAATCCACCGCGTTTAATTCAAAGGCCTTAAGGGCAAATTCATCGTAAGCTGTAGCAAAAATAGTCGCTGGAGCCGGATTTAGGTTTTCTAATTGCTTTGCTAATTCCAATCCGCTCTCATCAGCCAGTTCAATATCTAAAAAGACAATATCTGGTTTTAGCTCAAGTATTTCTGCAATGGAATCCTCGACACAATCACTTTCACCTAAAACGACTACCTGCTTACTGCGTAACAGCAAGTATTTTAATTCATCTCTTGCTAACGGTTCATCATCCACTATGTAGGCTTTAAGCATTTTGATCAAAAACTCCTTTATAGTCGTGCGGAATGGAAATCGTGACTGTTGTCCCATGGTCCACTTGACTTTCAATAGTTAAATAGGCTTGACCATTGTAAATTCCTTTAAGACGTTCATTAATATTAAAAATAGCTGTACCATTACCTTTTTTAGAATCTACGATTTGCTTCCCTAACACTTCAATCCTATCTCTAGGAATGCCCTTTCCGTTATCCGCAACAATAATTTTCAAATGATTACTATCGAAAAAGGCCCGGATGGTGATTCTCCCTTCAGATTTACTTCGGGGAAAGCCATAATGAATTGCATTTTCTACCAATGGCTGCAGGGTAAACGGCGGAATCAGCAGTTCTTCGAGACCTGGTTCAATTTGAAAATCTACGAAGTACTTATTTGGAAAACGGGTCTGTTCCAAAGAAAGATAAGCCCTGACATTTGCCAATTCCTTTTCCAGCGGGAGGAGCATTTGCCTTGCTCCTTGTAGATTTCCGCGAAAAAATGAACTGAGCTCCAACAGTAATTTACGAGCTTTATCTGCATCTGTTCGACAAAGCGCTGAGATAGTATTGATACTATTAAATAAAAAGTGCGGATGGATTTGTGCCTGTAAGGCTTTGATTTCAGCATCTTTCAATAGCTTCGTCTGCCTTTCTGCTTCTGCAAGCTCCAGCTGTGTAGAAAAGAGATTAGCAAGTCCTTCCGCTAATTCCTGCTGCACCTTATCTAATTTTTCCGGCTCAGTATAGTACATTTTTAAAGTACCGACGATTTTATTTTTAACCTTTAACGGCAGCACAATGGCGGCTTCTAAAGGACAATCATTATGTACACAGAGAATCTCTTTCTTCGATCTTGCTATTGAAATCTTGCCGCTTTCAAGCACTTTTTTTGTCAACCCGGTCTCCGGTTTTGACTTAGGGATATGGTGGTCTGACGCATCACCGACATGAGCTAGGACTTGATGGTCATCTGTAACTGAAACCGCATCAGCATCGGTTAGTTTTAGCATAATTTTCGCTATCTCCCTGCAGGAATGGATATTCAAGCCTTGTCGAAAATATGGCAGGGTTTGATCGGCAATAAGAAAGGCCAGGTTGGTTTGATTTGCACGAGTAACTTCTTTATCACGTTTAATTGCTCTAATTATGAACATAAACAGCAATGTACCTAATCCATTGCCAAATATCATCGGTAAGCTAATAAACTCTACAAGGCTCCATGCTTGTTCAAAGGGTTTAGCAAAAACAAGAATGAGTAACATCTGTACGGATTCCAATATCATGCCTATTATGACAGCAAATCCTGCAGTTATTTGTTTTCCCATCTGTTTTCTTTTTCTTCCAAAGTAACCTGCAATAATCCCAGCTAAGATAGTAGAAATTGCGCAGGAAAATGCGGTGAAACCCCCAAGCGTGTAACGATGAATTCCAGCAATCAATCCTGCACCAACACCAACAATCGGGCCTCCAAGCAAACCTCCTATAACAACCCCCATCACTCTTGTATTTGCAAGCGCAC
Source organism: Neobacillus canaveralius (assembly GCF_047237705.1). Taxonomy (NCBI): domain Bacteria; kingdom Bacillati; phylum Bacillota; class Bacilli; order Caryophanales; family Bacillaceae; genus Neobacillus; species Neobacillus canaveralius. Next base: position 5,110,610 of record NZ_JBDFLL010000001.1, read on the forward strand.
TCTCATGTTCTAATTCAGAAAGCCATGTCGCTCTATTAATAGTATTATAATGAACTTCAACCCCTGTATAATTACTAATGATTCCGAAGGCACCAAAAAGTAAAAAAAGCAAAATTCTCTCACTTGTATTGTGTTTGGTTTGAATAATATGACGAAATGATTTCATTTGCGAAAGCAAAAAAGCCACAATGACAATGATTCCAACCTTTTCAAGCATTAATGCTGCTAAATTAAACATTTTCACCATCCTTAATATTTAATTGCCATATGATCAAAACAAAACAGCCCAATTTTAAAACTCAATTGGGCTGTAAGAAATAATAAAGCGGAGTCCCCCTCAACGGGGAATTTTTCCTTTTGAAAGAACCGACCCTATTATACCATTATTCTACTAGAATTTACTAAAGTTGATTATTGTTTTGGGGAAATAAGAAATGAAAAGATTATCTGGAGATTTTTTGCTATATGCTACATAAGAAGGTAATGTTAATGATAGAATTTATTAGCCAAAATATACATTTACCTTCCCTTCCTTTTGTGCAGTGGCCAAACAGTTTTGGATAAAATCCTGGATTTGTTTCAGATCCCAATCTCTTTCTGATAAGGATTTACCATTTCCATATAGTTGATTGTAGGTATTTAACGCTTTTTCAATTTGTTTAATTGAGAAGGTGGAACTTTTGCCCGATCCACTCACTCCTGCATAGAATTGATCTGCGTCCAGTAAACTGTAAAGGATGGTTGAATTATTATTCCCCATGCTAAAACGTGCGTAAGCAATTTCTTCTCCTGAATTATTAAATCCTGATATATCGTGACCCATTAGTCATCCTCCTTCAAAAATTATTAGTGTTGGGAACTTATAAATAAGTATATGTTTACATGGTTACCACTCCCTTCAAGTTTTGTTATTAAACGATTTAATAAATGGGTGTTATGGCAGAAACATGTGAAGATTCAATATAGAGGTGGTTTCAATATGATCATCATAATTTTGAAAGTAATAATTAATATTGAGGTTTTCATAAAGACATTGTTTTGGTGGGAGAATGATGGAGAAAATTTGGAAGTGTAATGCAACGTATTTGATAGAATAATATCACATTAGACCATAGATAAATTTAGTCTTTTCAAAAGCTTTTCTACAATTATGTGAACATCAAATAAAAAGCCGACTTACTTTGTTTCATCAACAAGTAAGTCGGCTTTTTATCATTTAGGGCGAGAAGACCCCTTCCTCAAGGAGTGAGGTAGGGTGTAGCCCAAACGAGTAGGGAGGGGATGAATCGCCCCTCCGAAGGAGAGGTTTTTGTTGAAATAAGAACATATATTCTGTTAAAATATAAATATAAAATCTTTGAAAGGAGCATGAGCAATGAGCACTAGAACATTCTTTTCGAACCGAGTGTACAAAAATAATCTTCCTAAAGAATTACTGGATGCTATTAGTCATGCTCTTTTAGTTTTTAATAGAGCAAAACATTTTTCTTTTAACACATCTGCAAAGGAAAAACGCTCTGGACAAAACAATCGCTCAAAGTCTATGCACCTTACGGTGAAAGAACGATTCACCCTGGATGATTATTATGCAAATAGTGCAGTCCAAGAAGCTTCTGCTATACAGAAAAGTAATACTGAGCTTAATAAGTTATATATTTCAAATAAAGAAACACAAATATCTTCTGTTAAAAAGAAGTTAAAAAAAGAAAGAACTCGATTAACAAAGCTAGAAAAGATTAAGAATTCCTTTGTAAAAGGCAAACCCCAATTTCCTAAAAATTCTAATTTGAATAAAATGGGTAACTTTTTTGTTGTGCAATTTAAAAAGAAAACAGACATCTACTACCATGCTTATCAATTTGAGAATGGCTTTTTGGATTGAGAAATCCAAAGAATTAAAACTAGAATTGGTTTCTTGACCTTTAAATTAAATAAATTCGAGCAGCAACTCAAACAACTAAAAACAGGTGTATCCAACGTTGTTTTCGGTTCCAAAAAACTATTCAAGTCCCAATTTACAAAAGATGAATTTAAAGATAATCATAAATTATGGCTAAAAAAGTGGGAGCGTTCACGTTATAACCAAATGACTATTTCTGGCAGAAAAGATTCTGTTAATGGAAATTTTGTATTTCAATATGATACTCAGAGCCATCTCTTATCTTTTAAAACACCGTCAGGTGTTATTGTTAAAATAAACGATGTTTGTTTTCCTTTCGGTCAAGTTGAAGTAAATAGTGCGATATTAAAGCAGACAAACTGCAAAAATAAGAAAGAGAATGGAAAGCCTATTGCGTGGTCTGTAGAAGATCATGGTAATTACTACATAATAAAATGTATGGTTAATGAAGATAGAAAGGAAACTGTCAACTATTCCAAATCTGACGGAATAATTGGCGTGGATTGTAACGTTGACCATTTTGCGGTTTCTGACATTAATTCAAAGGGCCAGCTTATTTCCTCACGGTCATTAAATTTCGATATTTTAGGTAAAACATCAGGTCAAATTACCAAAATTATTGAAGCCGAAGTAATTGAACTTGTGAACATTGCCCATCGGGCAAACAAACCATTGGCGATTGAAAAACTAGATACCACAAAATCAAAGGTATCCAACGCATACGGGAATAAAAAGTTGAATTTTAAATTTAACATGTTTGCATACAACAAAATGATTTCAGCTATAAAATCGAGAGCTGAAAAGTTGGATGTGGCAGTATTTGAGGTAAACCCTGCCTACACAAGTCAGATAGGCAAAATGAAATATATGAAACGTTTTGGAATCTCCGTTCACGAAGCAGCTAGTTTTGTGATCGCTCGTAGAGCTATGGGATTCAAAGAAAAACTCCCACCAGTTTTGGGTGCACTGTTACCAGAGAAGATAGCAGGTACTCATCATTGGAGGCAGTGGGGGTATGTTTCTAAATCGCTGAAAGGAATACGCACTTGTGCCTATTTTCGCTCGGACCTTTTTGATGTAGACAGGTTTCGTTCTACGAACGAACTCTTCCTCTCAGGAGCTATTACAGACCTGGAGGCAAAAGGTTTGTCAAAATTAAAAAGTGGAAAAACCGCCTCCTAGTTGAACGGGAGACGGTCATGTATCTGAGATATGTGTCTTGTTTTACAAGAATCCCCCACTTCAAACAACCCGTTAGGGTGTTAAGTGGTGGGTAGTTCAATTATATTACTTTTTCCTCTAAATTTAAGTCAGCTTTCTTTTTTCTAAAGAATAAGTTCACCAAGGTATCTGGCAGGGCAATCATAGCTGGTAAAAAGATAGGAAGCAGTACAAAGCACAGCACCACCAGTCCTGTAATGACAGCTATGGCCAATTCAGATAAAAGGATGATTCCAGAAGGCATAAGTGTCGCAAATGTGCCTCCAAGTATGATGACTGCTGCAATAATGACACCGCCTATATGTCTTGAAGCCGTAACAATTGCCTCTTTCTGCGACATATGAGGGTATTCCTTAAAGCGCATCATCAAAAAGATACTGTAGTCTACTCCCAAGGCGACAATAATGATAAACGAGAAGAAAGGAACAAAGGAAGAAATTCCTTCAAGCCCCTGCAAATCTATGAATATATAATTTATGATGAACATCGCAGCATAGTAAGAACCTAAAAGCGATGCCGTTATAAAAACTGGTGTCCAGAACGACCTTATAACGATAAACAGTACCAGCAATACCCCGATAATGACGATCGTTGTTGATCTGCTTAAATCCCTGCTTAAAACATCATTCATATCTTTGGTTGTAGCACTTGGTCCAGATGTGCCAAACTTAGCATCTGAAAGATCATTGCCTTTCAGTCCATTGGAAACCTCTGCATTAATTTTATCAATGGTACTTAAAGCTTCCTTTGAATAAGGATCATCTTTTAATACAATGATCATTTTCGTAATTTTTCTATCATCAGACATAAATGAGTCCAACGATTTTTCGAAGTTTTTGTCGTTCAAGGCTTCCTTTGGAATAAAGAAGGTTTTATTTGTTTTGTACTGTGTTAAGAATCCATTCGTTTGCCCAAGTCCGTCAGAAATTTGTTCTAACCCGCCGTTTACTTCAGAAAGTTGTTGTCCAAAGATACTGAATCCATTGAGACCATCGGCAAGCTGTTGCTGACCCCTTTTCATTTCTCCAAGCCCTGAAGTTACATTGTTCATATTTGTTACAATTGTCTCTATTCCTGAAGAAGCTTCACCAAGACCGCTTTCGAGCTGTTTCAAACCTGCCGCCATTTGGGATAAACCGTCGCCCATGGTGGCAAGATTCTTATTGGCTTCAGCAAATCCTGCAGTTGCAACATTATAATTTTCATTTAATGCTTGTATTCCTTCAGGTGTAATCTGAGTTAATGACGAGGATAACTGGTCAATTGTTAGCTTTAATCCCTGGAAATTCCCATCAGTGTCGGCACCGGAATAACTTTTACCCAGTTCAGTCACCATGAATTGCATCTGTGAGAGCGCACTTTTCACTCCCAAAAGAGCCTGTGCTGCACCCTGATAGTGAGTCCCCATCTCAGCGTAACCAATTTGCATTTTCCCATAACTTTCCGCTAACAGTGATACACCGCTGCTCATTTTTGTGAGATTTGTTTCAATGGCAGCTATACCGTTGCTAATCGTTTGTGATGAACTTGATCCATTATCGATACCATTCTGAATTTGCATTAATCCGTTTGTTAATGCAATCATACCTTCTTGAAGCTTTGCTGTACCGTCAACCATTTGGTTGACCTGTGAAAAATCTGCACTTCCAAGCTTCTCTTGAGCTAGTTTCAGACCATCATTTATTTGATCAACACCATTTTGAGTCTGTGACACACCATCCGTAACAGAGTCCATTTGACTATCAACGTAAAACTCTTCAATTGGCTCACCCAAAGGCTGTGTGACCGAAGAAACCTGCTTCACGCCTTCAATACTTTTAATTCTTTCTGTTACATCATCAATCACAGCAAGAGATTCATTATTATTTAACGCTTTACTATTTTCAATCACAACCGTTGCAGGCATTGCCTGACCTTTACCAAAATGTTCCGCAACAATATTAAATCCTTTCGAAGAAGGATATTTGTTTCCCAGTTCACCCACGGTATCAAAGTTAAGCTTTTCTTCATGTAAATATACCATTGGCACCAGAATTAAAAGAATGACAATCACTGTGATAAGTGGACGCTTTGTAGCAAAGGAGGATGTTGTACCCCAGAACTTGTTTTCCTTATGCCCACTTATACTCTTCGATGGCCAGAAAAGTTTTTTTCCTAAAACTTTCATAATAAAAGGAGTCAGCGTCAAAATTTCAAGCAAGAGGATGGTTACACCAATTGCCACAACGACACCGGATTTATAAATTGGTGATTCGGCAAAAACGAGAGCAAGGAAAGCAATAAATACCGTGAGTATACTGTAAGCAATCGTTTTACCAGCCGTTTTATAAGTGTTTATGATTGATTCATCGATTGAATAACCATGAGTCAGTTCTTCCCTAAATCGATTAAACAAAAGAATGTTGTAATCAGTACCAATACCAAAGAGGATTAGTACCAGGAGCATTTGGGTAAGACTTGTGATTGGAAAACCGGCTTTGTCGATTAATTGCGCTGCGATTCCCATAGAAACAAGATATGAAAAGGCTACTGCCACTAATGACACAAAAGGAGTAACCACTGACCTGAACGTAATAATCAGTACGACTAAAATAAAGATAACAGTCAAGGCTGCACTCTTTTCCACTCCCGAGAGAGAAGCCTTCAGATAGTCGTTATTGATAAAATCTTCGCCGCTTAAATAGTATTCAACAGGAACATCACCAAGCTTCTTATCAAGATCTTTTTGGATGTCATCGACTTCTCTGCCTTTCTTATCAAGCTTAAAGCTCACCATAACAGTAGTTTTATCTTTAGAAACTAATGAGCTTTTTGCCTCAGGCATGTTAAAGGGATCAATCATATCCGTAATCCCAAGTTCTTTCTTGCTATCGCTAATTTCCTTAATCGCATCACCGATATTTGTCATTTCAGCATTAGAAATTTTATTTTTATCGTAAAAAACGATAATGTTGCTTGTGCCTTTCGTCGTATCCATCTTTTTCAGGATATTGTCTGCGATAACAGAAGGGCTTTCACTGCTTGTTCCTTGCTGCCCTTTTTCCCTTAGTATGGCATTGATGTCCGGCTGAAAGAAAGTGAGCAATATGGTGGCAATTAACCAAATTGAAAAAATCGCCCAACGCCCTTTTATGATTTTGTTCACCCTTGTATCCTCCCCGTTATCTGCATTATAGTTGTTATTTTCTCTGTTTGTTTTGTCTCGGAAAGTACATAACATCAAAGAAATCCTTTTTCACACTAGACACTATATCAGGGGATAAGGAAGGATTCAAAAAGCAAAATAAAACGAGTGCCTCAAAATACTACATTCAGATGGATTTGTATTATTAGAACATCACCTGATTAAAGATCTCGAACAACTCCTCTTTTTCGTAGGTGTACTCTTTACTGACCCAATTTTGTAAAATCGTCATAAATGCCGTCGCATATAACTCACACATCACATCAGGATACTTGGACTGATTGATTTTGGTTGATATGGGGTCATCCCCTGTTTTGGAATGTTCACGCATAATATCACTTGCAATTTTCACCATGCTTTTGAAAAATATGTGCCCATCAGACCCTAACAAAGTATTTTCAAATAACACAAAATGGTCTTCTACATAATCAACCAGGAATCTAAAAGTGTCAGTATTCGATCTTTTATTCCTGCTAATAATTTCTTCAGATAAATGATAAATAAAATCTCTTAGCAGACTATACTTATCTTCATAGTAACGATAAAACGTAGTACGATGAATCAATGCATCATCACATATATCTTGAATCGTGATCGAAGAGAACCTTTTCGTTTGCAGCACATGGATAAAGCTCTGTATAATTTGGCGGCGTGTGCGTTCAGTAGTATAGTGCATAGAAAACATCCTTATATAGATTTTGGGTATTGAGGAATTCAAAGACAATTTCACTATAACAAAAAACGATCTCATAAAAAAAGGAGGTCTTACCGAAAAAAACCGGAAAGAACCCCCATCCCATCAATATTCATTTCCAAAGTTATCAAGCAATACACGCACTTCATCTGTTGATTTCGTGTTCATCAATTGGTTTCTCAATTCAGCAGCTCCAGGGAATCCTTTGACATAAATTTTGAAAAAACGATGAAGCCCCGTGATTGAACGCGGAAGTACTTCCGCATATTGATCTTGAAGATCCAGCTGCAGTCTTAAAAGATCAAGGTATTCTTTACTGCTATGCTCTTTTGGCTCTTTTTCAAAAGCAAAAGGATTTTTAAAAATACCCCTCCCAATCATAACGCCATCAATACCATATTGTTCAGCGAGCTGCAACCCAGTTTGACGGTCAGGAATGTCTCCATTGATGGTTAGCAGCGTATTGGGTGCGATACGGTCACGTAATTCTTTGATCTCTGGAATTAGCTCCCAATGCGCAGCTACTTGGCTCATTTCCTTTCTTGTACGTAAATGAATAGAAAGGTTCGCAATATCCTGTTTTAAAATATGCGTTAGCCACTCCTTCCACTCCTGAACTTCTTTATCGCCAAGTCGTGTTTTCACACTGACAGGCAGCCCGCCCGCCTTTGCTGCTTGAATAAGTTCTGCCGCAACGTCTGGACGGAGAATAAGGCCACTGCCCTTCCCTCTCGATGCCACATTCGGTACAGGGCAGCCCATATTTATATCGATTCCTTTAAACCCTAACTCTGCCATGCCAATACTCATTTGACGGAAATATTCGGGATTATCCCCCCAAATATGTGCCACTATTGGCTGTTCATCTTCTGTAAAAGTCAAACGGCCACGCACACTTTTCATACCCTCTGGATGACAATAGCTATCCGAGTTTGTAAACTCTGTGAAAAACACATCCGGTCGACCGGCTTCACTTACTACGTGACGGAAAACAAGATCTGTCACATCTTCCATTGGTGCAAGTACAAAAAATGGTCGTGGTAAATCACGCCAAAAATTTTCTTTCATATATATATTCAAATCCTCTCATTATCGGTTACCGAGTTAATCCTTTTTGCCAAAATAAAAAGCAGTATAATGTCCCTGCTTCTTTTACACTTATACCATGATTTAGTACTTTTTATCAAATCGATAAAAAAGATTGAAAAGAAAAATGGAAGAATACTGGACTGATAAGGGTTTGCAGGAAAAAGACCCCAACATCGCAAAAGTTTTTTTCACGAAATCAGGGTCAGCTTATTTTGGTGATTAACTCATTTTATTTTAACATGGTTGCTTGGAGGAATTCTTTTGTGCGCTGCTCTTTTGGATGATCAAAGAATTCATTTGGCCGATTTCTTTCGATAATTCGACCATCGTCCATGAAGACAATCCAATCAGCAACCTCACGAGCGAAGCCCATTTCATGGGTAACCACTACCATGGTCATTCCTTCATCGGCTAACTCCTTCATGGTTGCCAATACCTCACCAACAAGCTGCGGATCAAGGGCAGATGTCGGCTCATCAAAAAGCATGATATCCGGCTTCATGGCCAGCGACCTGGCAATTGCCACACGCTGCTTTTGACCGCCTGACAATTTGCTAGGATAAACATTCGCCTTATCCTCTAGACCTACCTTTTGAAGCAGCTCCTTTGCTTCGGCAATGGCCTGGTCTTTTGGGATTTTCTTTACCATCGTGGGTGCTTCGATGACATTTTCAAGGACGGTTTTATGTGGGAAAAGATTAAAGTGCTGGAAAACCATCCCCACCGTTTGGCGGACAGAGTTAATATTGTGGGATTCCGGGTTAATCTCTTCCCCGCGGATTGAGATTCTCCCACCTTGCCTTTTTTCTAAAAAGTTAAGACAGCGCAGCAATGTACTTTTACCAGAGCCAGATGCTCCCACCAAGCAGACAACTTCACTTTCGTACACGGACATATTTATATCTTTTAATACATGTAAACTGCCATAAGATTTATGTAAGTTTTCTATTTTTATCATTTCTCGTTCATTCACTTTGTCGTCCTCCTATCGATCACTAACTGCCAATCTCTTTTCGAACAAGCTCACTAGCATTGTTAATACTGCAACAAGTACTAAATAATAAACGGCTACTATTAACAAGTAGGTCATTTCATCGAAATTATTGGAACCCAGCGTCGTCGAAACGTTGAACAGTTCATTCATGGAAATAAAAGCTGCCAGAGATGAATCCTTAAGTCCAATAATAAATTGGTTTCCAAGGGGAGGCAGTGCCCTCTTGAAGGCCTGTGGAAGAATGATACGGCGCATTGCTAGTATTCTGGTCATGCCAAGAGAGCGTGCCGCTTCCATTTGCCCTTTATCAATGGACTGAATTGTCCCCCGGAAAATTTCTGCAATATAGGCACCGTTATGGAAGGCGAGCGCAAGTGCCGCTGCCCAAAAGTCAGGAATGAGGAAAATTCCGCTGAAGCCAAAATACAGAATGAAAATCTGAACAATGAGTGGAGTTCCCCTTACAAGGAATACATACGCATTTGAAATATACTCCAATACTTTAATCCTTGAAATTTTTAAAAGTGCAAAAAATAATCCGAATAAAATCCCAATTAAAATGGAGACAACCGTAAGCTTTAACGTCAACAACGCTGCATCTATGAAAAGGTTTTTGCTACTGATAAACGTATGTAAAAAATGCGAAAAACTAGGCAAAATTACAACATCCTTTCTTTCTAATGATCAAATCTATTATTCTGGTTTTTTCGTAATATCCTCACCAAAATACTTTTGACTGATTCGAGATAATGTTCCATCGCTACGGAGTTTTTGAAGTGCTTCATTAACCCGCTTGAGCAGGTGTGGATTATCCTTCGGAATAACAATAGCCTGTTCACTCCGCTCGATTAACTGCTGCTCCTGAATTTTAAACCCTTCCTTTTTTGCACTTTTACCAGTGACAAAATCGGTAATAACGGCGTCATGCCGGCCAATACTTAGCGCTTTTAATGCCGTAATATCACTGTCGTACATTTTAATATTGTTGGTATACTTTTTGGCTGTATTCGCATAGGTGGAGCCCTTTGCTACTGCAACCTCTTTTCCCTTTAAGTCATCTACTGTTTTGATCTCGCTGTCAGGTCTTGTGAAAATCTGTGGACCTGAGTAATAGTAGGGTGTGGAAAAATCAACTTGTTTGGCACGCTCTGGGTTAATGGTATGGCTGGCAACGGCTGCGTCTGCCCGTCCCGTTTTAATGCCCTCGATGAGTCCTTTGAATTTCATCCTTTTTTGGACTGGTTCAAGGCCCAGTTCTTTCCCGACTGCGTTTCCTACCTCAATATCGAAACCAGTCATTGATAAATCATCATTGCTAACATAGCTAAAGGGCTTAAATTCTCCTGAAGCTGCAAAAATAAATTTCTGCTTATCTATCAGCTTTGTTCCATCAGCCAGCTGGTCCTTTTGGATACAGCCAGTCAGCATCCCCATCAGGAACAAGCACGATAGAATAATTATGTATCGTTTTTCCATGCTTGATTTTCCCCTCTCTCATTCAAGCTATACTTTTACTTTCCCAGCATTTATGAAAAGGACTGCTCTTTTCGCTTCAGAAGCTAGAAGAGCAGTCCCCATGTTTTCATTCACGATGCTCAAAAGTTCTGCAAGCAGTTTCTTCCACAGTATCAGCCTTTCTGCTGCCGTGTGGACCTATAACATAGATGGAGTCAGCCACACATTGGTCACCTTCAGCCCAATACTTGCAGTTTACAACATTACATTTCACTTCTAATTTCATATTGTTCCACCCTCTCTAATAGGTTTTCTTTTTTAATACCCCATTTAAAATTGGTTGAAACAAGATTTTTCCACTAATGCTTTCCACCTGCCCAAGTAGCTATCTATTTAGAATCCTTTATTTGAATAATTCAAATTCTGCATAGGGATTTAACTAATAATTTTTCATAAAAAAAAGGCAGATGTAATCTGGAATTTCCTCCATTGATAACATCTACCTCTTATTTATTTTTTCTCTTCAGGGTAGCAATAATATAACCAAGATCTTTGGTATCCTTTCTCCTACAAAGCTCTGTACCCAAACTATTTAATTGATTAACCTTCCTCATCCAGCCACAGAATAAGTGTGCCAGATCATGTACATTTTCATTCTTCGTAGTGTAGTGCCGTTTTTGTGATGTAACCTTTAAGGGTAGTTTTTTACTTAATAATCATCGGAACCGCCCTAGCGAGTCTTCACAGTTTTCAAAAACTTAAGTGAAACATTTTATATACTCGGTATATTTGCGTTACTTATTTTAATGAACATAGTTTTCTTCGGGGAAATTAGCGTTGAAAGTCAAGTTGGGAAGGAAACTTGTTTTACCATCATATTAAAAAGGTGAATGTAGGATAATTTTTGATCCTAATAGCTTGCTTACATATAGAGCAAAAAAACAACGAAATTGTCCGTTGTTTTTTGATTGGATACTATGTCCTGGTGAACCTGTAGAAAACAATTGAAAAAAGGCTTTTCATTAAGGATCGTATTATAGATATCTAAAATAAAATCTCAAATTGTCGTGAGACCCTTGACTCATCATAGAAGAAAATTGTTTGGATATTTAACTTACTATCCATAGCTTTTGATAGTAACTCTTGCATTCCTTTTCTTTGTAATGACTTCTTTTTGTAAGCACTTTGTGCAGGTTCCTCAATATACTCTATAATTTGATAACCCTCTTGCTTTGACCTGAGATTGATTACTTCTTTATGCGTCTGAAGTGACAAATTTCCATCCTGTCTTATTTGGGGTCTGCTCCTTCTTTTAAAACAATCTGCGAGACGAACTCAACGTGTCCAGAATGTATGTGGCAACACATGAGATGTTGGTGGGTATAATTTAACTGCTGGCACAGCACTTATGGTCATGGCGATTGCTTCATTTTTTACCTATGGACTTGTTCTTGGAAGACTTGTTGTTAAGAGAGATGCTAATTGCTATAAAAGCAGAATACCCATTCTCTTCTTTAAAAGGAAAGGGATATTCCGTTTATACTTTTATAACATTAATGCTAATAAGGTAGGTTTTCTCTATAATCTGTTAAAGGTCTTTTTAAAAAGATAAGTTATCAGCATGTTAGATGAAAATTTATATATTCGAAAGTACTACCTCTTCACTTAAAATTCTTATCTTTTTCAAGCTGTGCATTATTGAATTATTTTTTCTGCCAAAATAATCATGAAGCTCTAGATAATGTTTATACAGCTCATCATAAATGCGTACATTTTCTGGAATCGGAACGAAAGTTTCTTCCTTAACTTTTGCCATACTTTCCGCTGCTTCGATAATCGTTTCGTAACCACCATTTTTTCCTCCTGCTGCCACTGCCGCATACATAGCTGCACCAAGAGCTGTTGTCTGTTTTGAATCAGCAATTTTGATTTCTCGATTGGTAATATCAGCATAGATTTGCATTAGTAATTTATTTCGTTGTGGTAAACCTCCACAAGCGAAAATTTCGTTTACTTCAATTCCTGCCTCCGAATAATTTTCAATAATTTTTCTCGTTCCAAACGAGGTTGATTCCATCAAAGCTCGATAAATCTCCTCTGGTTTTGTCGCTAATGAAAATCCGACTATTAAACCAGACAAATTAGCGTCCACTAAGACTGAGCGATTTCCGTTCCACCAGTCCAGTGCGATAAGCCCGGATTGCCCTGGCTTATAAATCGACGCTTTTTCTTCTAATAACTGATGGACACCCATTCCTCTTTCTTCTGCCTGTTGTTTTATATAGCCAGGTACTGCATGTTCAACATACCAAGCAAAAGAATCTCCTACGGCAACCTGACCAGTCTCATAACTATAGTAACCTGGAATAATTCCGTCTTCTACTATTCCACAAACGCCCTCAATCTCCGTTTCCTTATCGGATATAAGCATATGACATGTAGAAGTTCCCATCGCCATAACCAATTGTCCCGGGTGAACAGCTCCTACAGCCGGAACTCCCGCATGAGCATCAATAATGCCTACAGCGACGGCGATTCCTGGTAAAAGTCCTAAGCGCTGGGCCATTGCTTCTGTCAATTCTCCCGCTTTTTCACCAATAGAATGCACCGAACCTCTCATTTTAGTATGTAAAATATTCTCAAGGCGTGGATCTACAGCTTTAAAAAATGAAGCTTCAGGATACCCATCCTCCTTACTCCAAAACGCTTTGTATCCACATGTATTACTACTGCGAATGAGATTATTGGTTAATTGGTATGTCACCCAATCACAGGCTTCTATAAAAAGATCAGTGTCTTCAAAAATTTTCGGTGCTTCCTGTAAGATTTGCAGAATTTTAGGAAACATCCATTCAGAGGAAATTTTTCCTCCGTACCGGCTTAAAAATGCCTCATTTCTCTCTTGAGCTATCTGTGTTATGACATCTGCTTCCTCTTGTGCTGCATGATGTTTCCATAACTTTACCCAACTATGTGGACTGTCCTCATATTTCGAATGAAAACATAATGGAACCCCGCTAGAATCTAAAGGTAAGATAGTGCTTGAAGTAAAATCAATCCCTATTCCTATCACATCTTCTGGAGGAATGCTAGCCATACGGATGACTTCCGGAACGGATTGGTAAAGAACCTCCAAATAATCGTTCGGATGTTGCAAAGCCCAATCTGTTTCAAGTTGTCTTCCGTTGGGTAATACTTCATCTAATACCCCGTGTTCATACGGTGTGACATGTGTGGCCATTTCTTTTCCGGTAGCCACATCAACAAGGAGCACCCTTCCAGATTCCGTTCCATAGTCAATTCCAATTGCATATTTTTTACCGGTCATTTGTATACCCCATTTCCATTCCAATGTAGATAAATATAAAGTAAATCCCCTGATATAAACTCAGGGGAACTCTTACATTAACGATATAATGGACCAAAGTTTTGGCAAGCACGGTAATCAGCGGCTTCCGGATCTTTTGTTCCAAACATTCCCCATGCATTCGGTCTGAAGATTTGTTCTTCTTTTACATTATGCATATTTACAGGAATTCTGAGCATCGAAGCAAGGGTAATTAAATCACTGCCAATATGACCATAGCTTATTACACAATGATTGGCCCCCCAATTATTCATCACGGTGTAAACATCCTTAAAAGCGCCTTCACCAGTTATATTTGGAACAAACCAGGTTGTAGGCCAAGTTGGGTCTGTCCGATTATCCAAAACATCATGAACCTCTTCCGGCAGCTCAACTGTATAGCCCTCTGCAATCTGCAATACAGGCCCTAAACCTTTTACAAGATTTAGACGGGCGGCTGTTACAGGCATTTCTCCCTTTGTTAAGAAATCACTTGAGTATCCGCCTCCACGGAAATACCCAGTTGAAGCCGGTCTCCAAGAAGTAGCTGCCAAACACTTTTGAACCTCGTCCTCCGTAATTTCCCAAAACGGTTTCATAACCGGCTTTCCATCTTTTGATTGTTGCCCTGTACCGTCAAGTGAAGCTGAACCGGAGTTTATCATATGGATAAAGCCATTCGCTGCCTTTCCTTCAGGTTTATACCCTGTCACGCGTTCTATTGCCTCTGGGCTCCAATAGGTTCTTACATCCGCAAAAACTTGAGCCGTATTGGTTAATAAATGGCCAAACAGCATGGTAACCCCATTTAAGCTGTCATTTTCAGTAGCCATAATGTATGGGGGACGAATTCCATTCCAATCAAAGGAGGAATTTAAAATGGTTTCCATAAAATCACCATTTGGGAAATGGTCCGTCCATTGACGCTGGCCTTGGAAACCCGCAGCAATGGCGTTATGACCCAAGGCTTCCTCACCGTAGCCGAGTTCTTCCAATTTCGAATTACCGACCATAAGATCCCTTGCAATCAATGTCATTTTTACACTGACTTCCCAATCTTTATCCTTTTGTTCCCTTGATCTTTGCATGTCTTCCGAATTATTATCCGGACCTTCCGGGCAATACTCCTTCACCCAATTCAATGCTCTTTCATATTCTTCTTTATCATAGATCTCCCGGTCCATCCTTCTTACGAATTCAGACATGTCAATATATTCATTTCTCATTCCCAAATAATCCTGGAAAAAGTCAGGTTGAACTGTACTTCCGGCAATACCCATGGACACGGATCCCATTGAAAGATAAGATTTTCCTTTTAGAGTGGCAACAACTAGACCAGACTTTGCAAATTGTAGCAGTTTTGCCTGTACATCTTCTGGAATGGATGTATCGCTTAAGTCTTGTACATCTTTCCCATAGATTCCAAAAGCTGGAACACCCTTTTGATTGTGGGCAGCCAGGACAGCAGCCAGATAGACCGCACCTGGACGCTCTGTTCCATTAAATCCCCATACTGCTTTTGGAACATCCGGATTCATATCCATTGTTTCTGAACCATAGCACCAGCATGGTGTTATAGTAATGGAAACACCGACTCCCTCTCTTGCAAACTTTTCAGCCGCTTGGGCTGCTTCAGCAACACCGCCAATGCATGTATCCGCAATGACACATTCTACTTCCTCACCATTATAATGATGCAAATTTTCGGTTAATAGATTGGCTACCGATTTTGCTAGATTCATCGTCATATCTTCTAGAGATTCCCGTACACCATTTCTTCTGCCATCGATCGCTGGTCTAATACCGATTTTCGGTAAATTGTTAAAATATCTATTACTAATATTTCCCATTTTAAAATCCCCTTTTTATTAGGTTTTGGTCAACTAGTTCAACAAAACGGCCGAATGCTCCCTGCCATTCCGATTGATTTTGAGGTTGATAGTGCTTCACAGTAAATGAATTTTCAACTATCTCTCTGCCTTCTTTTAAATCTTTTATTCTTCCTAGTGCGATCCATTGGGATAATGAATTCCCAATCGAGCTCGCTTCAACTGGTCCTGCTACAACAGGACGGTTTGTCGCATTTGCGGTAAATTGACAGAATAAATCATTTCTAATTCCCCCGCCGCCCATATGGATCACTTCTATCCGATTGCCGGTTAAAGTCTCCAGCTTCTCTAAGACCCATCTGTATTTCAATGACAGGCTCTCTAAAATACAACGGAGAAAATCACCTTCCGTATCAGGCGGCTGTTGACCGCTCTTTATACAGAAATCCCTGATTTGTTTCTGCATATTTTCCGGATTGAAGAATGAAGGATCATCTGGGTCTATGAAACTCGTAAATGGTTTTGCTTGTTTAATTAACTCTGCTTCTTCTTCGTAAGTAAAAAGCTTGCCTTCTTTTGCCCAAACCATTCTGCATTCTTGAATGAGCCATAATCCCATAATATTTTTCAGCAGCCGGAACTCGCCATCTGCTGTTCCTTCATTAGTAAAGCCCCATGCCAAAGACTTTGCATTAATGATTGGATCCTTCACTTGGACTCCCATCAAAATCCAGGTACCGCAGCTCATAAATGCAGCATTGTCGGTTTTTATCGGTAATGCTGCAAGGGCACAAGCCGTATCATGCCCTGCTCCGGCAATAACCTTAACAGGCCGGATGCCAAATTCGTTTTGAATAGAGTCAAGGATCGGACCAAGAATCGTTCCCGGCATCACAATATCCGCCATAATTTTTGCAGGGAGATTTAATTTGGCCATAAGGGCGGAGTCCCAATTACGTTCATGAACATTAAATAACGAAGTCGTTGTACTGATCGTATATTCATTCGCCTTTACACCGGAAAAAAAATAACTAAGCAAGTTTGGTGTTAATAATAGGGTTTTTGCCTTTTCAATTAAGACTGGATTATTTTTTTTAATGGCATCTAGTTGGTAAATGGTATTGATTGCTGCTGGTTCGACACCCGTTCGAGAGAACAGTTCATCCCTAGGAATGGCTCCCATTATTTCTTTAAAGCTGTCATTTGTTTGCAGGTCTCTATAGGAATAGGGATTACTAAGAAGTTCACCAGTTCCCGAGAGAAGACCAAAATCAACCCCCCAAGTATCGATGGATAAACTTTCAATCGAAATATGCCCGTTCTTAATACTTTTACCGATCCCATTCTTCATTTCCTGAAATATTCTTAGAATATCCCAATAATAATGACCAGTTAAGTGAACAGGGTGATTGGAGAAACGATGGACTTCTTCAAGAAAGAAGCGTTTACCATCAAATCCACTTACCATTAAACGCCCATTGGATGCACCTAAATCAAAAGCCCACACTTTTTCCATTGATTCACGCCCTTTGGAAAAATATTTACTATCTCACATCTTTTAGTAGTTTTGATCGATATTTCTCCGAAGATAGATTCCTTAAATCCTCACATTCTTCGACTGTTAGAACCCTTGGAATACCTACTGTCGATGCGATCGTATATACTTTTGCCGATTCCTCTATAATCTGCATGAAGAAATAAGCTTCTTTCATTGTTTTTCCAACGGTCAACACTCCGTGATTTCTCATTACAACGACATCATTTTCCTCAATTACGCCAGATATGGCGTCAGCCAATACATCTGTAGTTGGAATCATATAGTCAAGGTAGGCCACACTTTTAATCATTGCTGGAAAATCAGGGAATAGACTCGGAATGTTATGGCCGGTAGATGACACACCTACTGAATAACTTGGGTGCGCATGTAAAACAGCTGTAATATCGGGACGTTTGCGAAAACATTCCAAATGCATCAAAATTTCTGAGGATGGTTTTAAATCATCCAATATCTCACCAGTTTCAATATTGACACGTACCCATTGATGGTCTTCTATCTCTTGTAAATCAAAACCGCTTGGAGAAATATACATGATATTTCCATCTCTCATACTTAAATTTCCGCCTGCTCCCACCACAAGACCAGTGTGGACAATCTTAGATGCATATAATTTCAAATCGTTTATTACATGTGACAACGTTATACACCTCAACTTATAGCTAATTTTGAATGCTTGTTTCTAATTTTTGATACAGAGCCTGAATCACTTTCATATTATTAAACGTATTTTCCCATGAGTATACGGGTTCCCTGCCAGTAAGAATACATTCTGCAAAATGCTCTGCCTCTAATAAATATTGATCGCCTTCGATGATAAATTCAGTCAGTTCGCCATCCTTATTAAGTTGAACAACTCCCTTGCCCGAATGTAAATCAGGACGGTAAGCATATGGAACACGGATGGTTCCATTCGTTCCGATAATTTCATATTCATTCTTTAAAGCTGCATCAAAACTGCATGCGAACGTAGCAAGCACATTGGAAGGAAATTTCAGTACCCCGGCAGACGATGTATCAACTCCACTCTTATTTGTCTCAACAAGGATTTCCATGCTAAGTGGTTCTTCTTCCAAAATATAGCGGATAGAGTTGATACAGTAGCATCCAATATCGAACAAAGCTCCACCGCCTAAGTCGGGGTTTAGGCGAATATTTCCTGTCCTGTCTTCCATAAAGAATGAAAAAAATGCTCTCATGACTTTCACATCGCCAATAGCCTTGTCTCTTATTAATTCTTTTACTTTTAGATGTTGAGGATGAAATCGATACATAAACCCTTCCATAAAAATGACGCCATTCTGTTTACAGACAGCCACCATTTCAGCAACCTGCTCAGCCTTTAATGCAGCTGGCTTTTCACATAAGATATGTTTTTTCGCTTTGGCAGCTTTTATGGTCCACTCATAGTGCATCTTATTTGGAAGCGGTATGTATACAGCATCAATCTCTGAATCTGCTAATAACTCTTCGTAAGTTTCGTAGAAGCAAGGGATTTGAAATTTTTCAGCTGCATGTCTGGCTTTTCCACTGGTGCTGGCAATCGCATATACTTGTCCATTGGTTGATTTTTGAATCGCTGGAATAAACTGCTCTAACGCAATTTGGGCTGTACTAAGAATTCCCCATTTAATTTTTCTTTCCATTTGATCATCCCTTTTAGAGTAGTTCATTGATTAACTGAAATGTAATTTATGTATCAAAGAATATTCAAACCTATTTATGGATGGAGAGAGACTATTCATTCTCTGAATAATCTCTCCAACATGACTTTTATTCATAAAGAACTTCTTTTGTTTTTGAATCATCAATATTTGTTTTGTCATACCAGAAGAAACCAGTGTCGATTGACTTCGATACTTCTTTACCATCCAGAGTATCAACAGCGGCTTTAACCGTTTCATAACCAATGGCAATTGGGTTCTGTGTGATGGCACCTGCCATTACGCCGCCCTTAATGGCATCGATTTGTAGTTTACCTGAGTCGAAACCAATTACTTTTACACTCTTTTTGTTTAATTCTTTAACAGCATTTATTACCCCAATCGCAGATCCTTCATTTGTACCGAAAAGACCTTTTAGATTTGGGTGCGCTTGCAAAATAGCCTTAGCAGCATCCGTCGATTTTAATTGGTCGCCTGCGCCATATTGGATATCAACAATCTTAATATTCGGATACTTTGATTTGATTTGGTCTACAAATCCATCACGGCGGTCTACACCTGTTTTGCTTGTCTGGTCGTGGGCAACAATTGCCACTTCCCCTTTTTCACCAATTAATTCAGCCATCTTATCAGCTGCAAGAGCTGCTGCAGCTTTGTTATCTGTTGCAGCTGTTGCTACAGGTATGTCTCCTTCAACACCTGAGTCAAATGCCACAACCGGAATTTTTTTGTTTTGTGCCTGTTCTAATAATGGGAGAACAGCCTTAGAATCTAGAGCTGCAAGGCCAATAGCATCTGGCTTTTTATCAAGAGCATTACGAAGCATTTCAACTTGTTTATCAACCTGTGATTCTGTTTCAGGACCTACAAATGTTACTTTTACATTTAAATCGTCTGCTGCCTGCTCGGCTCCTTTTTTAACTGCCTGCCAATACTGATGCTGGAAACCTTTAGAGATGACTGCAACATATCGCTTACCGTCAACCTTTGCACTAGCATCGCTTTCCTTGCTTCCTGTACTTGCATTGTCTGAAGAGCATGCACCCAATACCACGGAGAGTGCGAGAACGGATGATAAAAAGATCCCTGCTTTTGCTTTCATCAATTTTATTTCCCCCTATGTAAAATTTAATTTATATATTATTCTCTTTAGAGAGTAATACCCAGGTTACTTTGCTGATTTTTTGTTCCGTAATACATCTGTGTAAACAGCTAATAAGATAACCGCACCAACAACGACGGTTTGCCATTCTTGTGGTACTGAAAGAATTTGAAGACCATTTGTTAACACACTCATAATCAAAGCACCAATAACAGTACCAAGAATCGTTCCTTTACCACCACTTAAGGAAGTTCCTCCGATAACGACTGCTGCGATTGCTTCCAATTCATATCCTGCTCCTAAAGCTGGCTGGGCAGAATTTAAACGTGATGCCATTACGATACCGGCTACACCAGTAAAAGCACCAGCAATCATGTAGATTATTACTTTCCATTTATTAACATTCACTCCAGAAAGGCGGGTTGCTTCTTCATTGCTTCCTAGTGCAAATGTATATCTTCCGATGATCGTTTTATTTAAAATTAAGCTTGCTAGAATAGCCATTCCAAAAAAGATGAAAATGGCATTTGGAATACCAGACCCTGGAATAATAGAACCCATTGCAATTTTGTTAAAGCTTGGAAGAGAAGTGAAATAGATTGGTGTAGCTTTAGAAATAACTAGGGCCAATCCTTTAGCAATCATCATCATTGCTAATGTTGCGATAAATGGCGGAATCTTTAATTTTGCTATCGCAGTACCGGAAACCAACCCTGTTACAGCACCTGTTACAATGCCCCCGATAACAGCTGCCCAAACGGGAAAACCCAAGTTAACAGCAAAAACACCAGTCATAACCGAAGACAAAGTCAGTACAGTTCCAACAGATAAATCTATTCCGCTTGTAACGATAATCATCGTTGCACCCAGGGCGAGGATCCCCACAACAGCTGTTGATAGAAGAATTCCTATAATATTATCAAATTGAAAAAAGTTAGATGAAGAGATTGAAAAGATTAAGATCAGCACAATTAAACTTGCAAATGCCAGAACTTGCTGAAGGGCATTTGAATTGATCCTTTTTTTCTTCTGCTCTTCAACTGGCAATACAGCTACTTTTTGCATTTCCATTCATGTCCACTCCTTTATAATTTATTTAGTATCCTTTACCCAATTCGTTTGGTTGCAAGAGTCATGATCGCTTCTTGTGTCGTTTTTTCATTATTTTCCAGTTCCCCCGTTATTCTTCCTTCGCACATGACAATAACACGGTGGCTCATTCTTAATATTTCAGGAAGTTCTGAGGAAATCATAATGATAGATTTTCCTTGTTCTGCCAATTCATTTAATAACCGATAAATTTCGTCTTTTGCTCCGATATCAATTCCTCGGGTGGGCTCATCAAAGATTAAAATATCTGAATCTCTAGTAAGCCACTTACCAATTACGACTTTTTGCTGATTCCCTCCGGAAAGGTTTTTCACTAATTGGTTACCAGATGGAGTTTTTATTCTTAATTTCTCAATCATGTCCTTTGCTTGTTTGTCAATCTTAGATGTATTCATCCATCCGAGGGGTCTTAAATAGTCTTTCATGGTCGAAATGGCAATATTGGTCTTTACATCCATCCCTACTAAAACACCAAACTGTTTCCGGTCCTCGGAAAGATAGCCAATTCCATTTTGTACTGCATCAGTTGGACTTTTAATATTTACCTTTTGGCCTCTAATGAGGATTTCCCCTGAATCAAGTGGATCTGCACCAAATATGGCACGAGCCACTTCTGTTCTTCCGGCTCCCATCAATCCGGCAAAGCCAACGATTTCTCCCTTATAAAGTTCAAAGCTTACATCCTTTATAGCTTTTACTCTATTTAATTTCCTTACTTCAAGCACCTTTTCTCTGTTCTGTTGTTTAATGGTTGGTCTTTGATTATTATTAATCTTTCTTCCAACCATCATCGAAATAATTTGGTCAATAGTTGCATCCTTCGTGTTAATGGTCCCTACATATGTACCATCCCGCATAATTGATACACGGTCAGTAATTTTCTTTAGTTCTTCCATACGGTGTGAGATGTAAACAATACCTACTCCATCCCGACGTAATTTCCTAATCATAACAAACAAAGCATCGATTTCGGTATCGGTTAAGGCTGCGGTTGGCTCATCCATAATCAATACTTTTGATTCAAAGGAAAGAGCCTTGGAAATTTCAACCATCTGTTGTTTCGCAACGGTCAAATTACCTACCAGTTCCCGAGGATCCAGGTTAATATTTAATCTCTCAAATAATTTTTGTGTCCTATCATTGAGCTCTTTTTCATCCAAAAAAATATTAAATAAACCTTTAGGCTCTCTTCCGATAAAAATATTTTGTGCGACTGTTAAATGCGGGGCTAAGTTAAGTTCCTGATGAATAATGCTGATTCCTAGTTTTTGCGCCGCTTTTGTATCTGGAACCTCTATGTTTTTCCCTTGGTACTCTATGGTACCCTCATCCTTTTGATAGATCCCCGTTAGGATTTTCATTAGTGTGGATTTTCCAGCTCCATTTTCCCCAAGCAGCGCGTGAACCTCGCCTTCATTCAATTCAAATTCAACATCCGAAAGCGCTTGCACCCCTGGGAATGCTTTGCTGATTCCTTCCATTTTTAGAAGCAATTTACTCATTTTATCACCTGCTACTCTATCAATTTTGTAAGCAAATAAATATATTAAAATAAATTAGATACTAAAGAGTTAATCGGTAACGACTCCCTTTTTTAAAATCACATTGGCATAGAGAGCGCTTTCACTCGTTGCGACAATTGCATAAGCTTTCTTCGCACGCTCATAAAAATCAAAACGTTCGACCATCTCGAATTCATTAAAATGATCATCATATTTTTTTATCACTGAATCATAGGTTTCCCATATAGACGGAACGATTGAATCCCCCTCCACAACCTTCATCAGTGAAACAGAATGATTACTGTAAGTATCCAATGGAAAGAATTTCAACACTGCCTCTAATACTTCAGGAACCCCATGTCCGTCACAACGAATTAGGTTAGCAGCGCAAGAAGCAGCAGGAAAATTTCCATCGGCTAAAATAATTTCATCCCCATGTCCCATTTCTAAAAGTATTTTCATAAATTCTGGACTAATTATTTTTGGTATTCCTTTTAGCATTTCTTTCTCCCTTTCCTATTTGGCTTGTTATAAGGATACTATTGTTTTTCAATTTAATTAATTTAATATTTTCCACAAATCATTTAAAATCTTCCAAAAAAAGTATAAAAAAAAGATAGGACTGAAATCCTATCTTTTTTACCTCCTCTACTGTTCTTCGAAAGGGAACAACAGTTTCTGATTTTCAGGGGAATACATATTCTCTTTCGTTATAATTTCAGAATCAGTATATAATAATTTCCCTTTGGTTTTCCCTTCTAAAATGGATACAGCCTGTTTAACAGCCAAATATCCCATATTGAATGGCTTCTGAACAACTGTAGCAGAAAGAGCCCCTTCTTCAACAAAGCTTAATATTTCCGGAGAACTATCAAATCCAACTGTCTTAATCGCAGATGTCTCCCCTAGCTCCTTATTAGCTTGCGCGATGCCAATAATTGTAAACTCATTAATACCAAAAATCCCTTTTAGATCAGGATGTTCTTTCAGATTTTGTTTCGTTAACCTATAAGCTTCTCCAACATCACTGCCGCTGAATTTAATATCGATCAACTGAATATCGGGGTATTTCTGAATCGCCTCCATAAATCCTTTTTCCCTCTCCATCGCGGTAGCTGTACCAGCGACTGTACTGATAATAGCCAATTTTCCCTTTTCACCGATAAGATGTGCCAAATAGTCAGCTGCTTTTCCCGCAGCCCTTACATTATCCGTGGCGATATGCCCTTCAGATAAATGTTCTGGTAACCTTGAATCCAAAGTCAGCAAAAGGATTCCTTTCTCTTTGGCCTTACGAGCAAGCGGAGCAAGGCGTTGAAAGTCAGCAGCTGCCAACACAATCGCATCAGGCTTCTTTTGTATGGCCTTCTCCATCAATTCCATTTGCTCATCAACATTTTTTTCAGAAGAAGGGGCCCAAAACATCGTATCTGCATGAAATTCCTCAGCGGCCATATTTGTTCCAGATTTTACTAGATTCCAAAAATCAAGATCCTTGGATTTAACAATCATAATAATCTTCAAAGGCGATTGATTTACTGGTTTGAAAGCTAATGAACTCAAACCAGAAACAACCATTAAGACTACAACGATAGATATACCAAATAACCATTTTTTCATATGGTTACCACCGGCATCCAAATATAGACTGTAGTTCCCCTATCGACTTCACTTTCAAATGACACTCCAAAATCTGGTCCATAATAGATTTGTATTCGTTCATGAACATTTTTCACTCCTACCCCATTCCCTTTTGAATGTTTACGATGTTCATCGGAATATATGTTTTTTATTTGTTCAGAATCCATCCCTACTCCGTTATCTATCACCTGAAAGAGAATCTTTCCTTCTACTTCCTTTCCAAGAATCCGGATTAGGCCTTTCCCCGTTTTATTTTTAATTCCATGGTAAATAGCATTTTCCACTATAGGCTGTAGAATTAGTTTGATAGTTTGATAGGACATAATCGCCGGATCTACATCTATAATAAAATCCAGTTTATTGCTGTACCTCATCTCCTGAATAAGCAAATAGTTTTTGACATGTTCAATCTCACCACGAATCGAGATGGTTTCTTCTCCCTTATTCAAACTTATCCGAAACAACTTAGCCAAAGAGGACGTCATATCAATCACCTCTTCATTTCGGTTGCTCTCCGCCATCCAAATAATCGAGTCTAAGGTGTTGTACAGGAAATGGGGATTTATCTGTGATTGAAGAGCCTTGATTTCACTTTTCCTAAGCGCTTTTTGCTCATAAACTACCTGTTGCATCAATTCCTTGATTTTTATCGTCATCATGTTGAATGATTTACTTAATCTCCCAACTTCATGATTGTAAGGAAGATCTAACACGATATCGAAATTGCCGATTTCCACCTGCTTCATAGATAATTCAAGCTTTTTTATAGGCCGGGAAACCCTATTTGATATTATAAGGGCGATAAGAAGTGACAGAAGAATACTAATTATAATCATCATAAAGAAAAACTTCTTCGTTTCTTCTCCATCCATAATCATATCGTTTACATTGGTCACACTTACGACCTTCCAACCCGTTAAATCCGAAGTAGAAATCGTATAGAGTTTTCTATCCCCATCGTGATTAACAACAAAGCTTTTTCCCTGTGAATTCAGTTCTTGTGGAATCATTTCTTCCTTGAGCCTGTTGTAAATCAGCTTCTGCTGGGGATGATAAACGATATTTCCTTGTTTATCAATTATGAATATGTATCCTTTGCCCCCCAATTTAACCTTATTGCATATCTCAGAGATAATTTTATAATTAAGATCGATTAGCAAGATCCCTTTTCTCTCATGGTTATCCGTACTCTTAAGCTCCTTACTTAAAGACACCACCCAACGAGGATCGTTAACAAAAGTTTGCACATGAGAGGTCGAAACAACGGGCTTTCCATCAGAATCTTTAGCCGCTTGATACCAATCCAGATCCTCAATCTTGTAATTATCTTTTATTTTAAGATTAGGATCGCTTTTCAGCACTTGGCCGTTATAACCAAATGCAAATATGGAAACGATGTCATTTCTTGCGTTGATAAAAGATTGAAAAAAACCAGTTATCCTTTTTTCCTGCTCCTCTGTTTGTGTTATACTTCCTTTTTCATTTGATGAAAAATACTGTTGGATGCTTGGAGAAGTTTGAACGATAGAAGAAATATCATCCATGTACCGAATATAGTAGTCGATATTTTCCTTGACCTGCTGCGTAAGTTGAAGATTATAATCCTCCGCGTTGCTCTCTAAAGTATTGGAAAATTTCTCATATGAAACCAAACCAATAATCGTAATAATTAATAAAATAAGAGCAGAAAAATAAAAAGAAATATGAAATTGAATACTATTTAATTGCAGCATAATACGTTTTAGCCACTTTTTATGTAATAATGCCCGCAAGACCGCTCCCTCTCTCCCTACCTTGATTGCTGTACCAAAGATCGGTATTCAGTTGGGGAAACCCCCACTTGCTTCTTAAATACCGTACTAAAATATTGGGGATCACTGTATCCGGCCATATCGGCAATCTCATATGTTTTGTAATCTGTTCCTCTTAATAGTTCCTTTGCTTTTTCAAGGCGAAATTTTGTTAAAAATTCAACAAAAGTCTCTTTAGTTTCTTTCTTAAAAATTAAACTGAAATAACTGACACTCACATGAAGATACTGACAAATCGATGATAATGAAATGCTGCTATCGCCATAGTGTTCGAGTATATACTGTTTGGCCTGTTCCACTTGCTGTTTGGCGGATGATGTACGCTTTTCAGAAATGATTAAATTCGCATCCTTGCAAACACTCTTCAGCCAATTTTTTATTTCATTTATCGTCTTATATTGATGAATTTCAGTCATAGGGACTAAAGAATCTCCCCATAATGGCTCGAATTGCAATCCTAACTCATAAAATGTTTTATTGATCATAACTATAAGTTCCATAATATATAGTTTACAACGATTTAATCTCGACTTTTCCAATTGGGTAAAAATCAAATCTATTAACTGATACGTTTCTTCTATGGTCCCTACTTTTATGTTCGTTAACAGCTTTTTCTCCAAATCCAACGGCTGAGGAAACAAGCTCTGTTTCTTCTCCATATCAGCTATATGGATAATTTGGTTTTTCCCTAACAAAAAACGGTATTCAAGTGCTGACAATGCTTCCTGATAGGAAGCATGAATATCCTTTGTCAGAAAAGCAGGATTGCTTATTCCGATAGACACCTGAGTTTTCAGTTTCTCCAGAATGACCTCCTGGATTTCCTTCGAGACATTGAAAGCTAGTTCTTGATCACGGTCCGGATTGTTACAAGATAATAAGATAACCGTTTGTCCTTGCCGGTTGCTGAAAGCTAGGATTCCATCACGATCCCTGTACCATTCGACAGATATATTTAGGATAGCAAATTGTAAAAGCTGTGTTTCTTCAAAACCTTGTTCCATTGAATCGAGATCTATTACTAAAACAATACAAGGAGGCAAAGATAATGGAATTGAAAGATAGCTGCCATTCCGAACAAACTCATCGGCTGAAACGGGAAAAGAAATCAACTGATTCAGAAACCTCTCTCTCAAAAGAGGAAGGCTCTTTTGAACCTGTTTTCGTAAAGATTCCATATATTTCTTACCGGACATTTCTTCATCTAATGTTTTCTTCACCTTAACTAAGAGCGCTTTCATTTCTTTGGAAGTAATAGGTTTTAAAATATAGTCTTGAACACCAAGCTTGATTGCATTTTGAGCATAATCAAATTGATCATAACCACTTAAGATAATTATTTTTAGAGATGGATAAATGCTTTTTACATTCTCCGTTAAGGTCAAACCATCCATGAACGGCATACAAATGTCAGTAATCAGAAGATCGACTTGGTTTGATTGAATCATTTGCAATGCCTCTTGACCATTTTCTGCTGTACCGATTAGCTCGAAACCTAAATCTCCCCAGGGGATTCTTTCTCGAATCCCTTCACGTACAATTTCCTCGTCATCAACGAGAATAACTTTATACATGCCCATCATCCTCTCTATCAAAGATGCTATTAAATAGTATAAATTATATGACATAATATGCCAACAACTTTGAAAATAATGATTTTTACGACAATTAAAAGTGATCCCTCATCTTCAATGTTTTTCACTTTTTTGTTACCGATAACACTGCTTATCTTGCCAATTGACATATATTAAACTAAAATATTTTAAAATAGAAACTTTCAAAGAAATTTTTGGAGGATTATGATGGTAACAATTTATGATATTGCCAAGAAAGCAAACGTGTCAGCAATGACCGTATCAAGGGTTATTAATAAATCAGGAAAAATTAGTGAAGAAACAAAAAAAAAAGTGGAATCGGTTATTAAAGAACTAAATTATATCCCTAATAATTCAGCCAGACATTTGATAACCAAAAAAACAAAAATATTATCCTTAATGATTACAGATATATCAAACCCTTTTTTTACAAATGTTGCACGTGGAGCGGAAGATAAGGCAATGCAATTGGGATATCAGCTGCTTTTATGTAATAGTGATGAAAATTTTGAAAAAGAATCGAAGTATATGGATATGCTTATCTCAACAGGTACAGATGGAGTTTTAATCGCTCCGGCGAACAATTCCTCAAAAAAAAATATTAGAAAATTAAGTAAACATGGTATTCCTTTTGTGTTAATTGACCGTAATATTGAAGATTTGGAGTGCGACCAAGTTCTTAGTGATAACGGGACAACCACCCGCCGGTTAATGGAACACCTACTTTCCCAAGGTCATAAAAAAATTGCCATTATCAATGGCCCTTTAGATGTATCAACAGCCCGTGAAAGGCATCAAGCGTATATGGATACGCTAAAAATACATGGAATTTCCATTAATAAAAACTTAATAAAAGAAAGCCAATTTCGTGACAGTGATGTATCAAGTTCAATTCAGCAGCTCCTTGATTTACCAGATTCTGAGCGCCCTACTGCCATTTTTGCCACCAATAATTTTATTGGCATGAATTCAATAAAATTTCTTTACAGCCATAATATAAAAGTTCCTGAAGAAATGGCAGTTGTTTCCTATGACGGAATCCCCAATTATACAGAGAATGAATCACAATTGACTGTTGCAGAACAACCTGCCTACAATTTTGGCTATTTTGGAATACAACTATTAATAGAGCGAATAGAAGGAAAAGCTCCTGAAAAACCTAGGAAAATTGTGCTCCCAGCAGATATTCATATTCGGGCCTCCTCACTTCATAATATTGAGTAAAATTTATCCTGGAACTAGACAAAAAGACAATGGCAAAAAACACCTATTAAGTTAAATACTGGTCTTTATCAGTATTTAAGTAAAGGTGTTTTTTGTATGATTATTTTATCGTATTATTAGCATATTCCGAATCTCCACTTGACCATGTTTTATTATGTATAGGTCTTAGGATTTCAAGAACTTCTTTTAATAGATCATGATCTATTGGTTCTTCCGTCCAAGTAATATTTTTCTTAATATTTTCAACACTAGCGGTACTTACTAGAGTCGTAGGTATTTGTTCATTTAGGACAGCATATTGGATGGCTAACTTGGATATATCCGCTCCATTCCAGGCACAAAAATCAACAGCCTGTTTACAAATTATCCGAATTTCTTGATGAGCAGGATGCCAATCCGGAACCGATCTTGAACTTAATAATCCCATCGACAAAGGAGATGCGTTTATTAATCCAGTTTTTTTCATTTCCAATAAAGGTATAAGCGACAGAAGGGACGTATTATTTAGTGAATAATGGCAATACGATAAAATCACATCCAATTCCGTCTGATTCAGCACCCTTTCAAAAATGGACAATGGAAGTCCCGACACTCCGAAAAAGCGGATTTTTCCCTCCTTTTTCAGTTGCTGTAAAGCTGGTATTCCTTCTTCCATAATTTGATTGTATGAACCAAACTCAATATCATGCAGCAAAAGGATATCTACGTAATCGGTGTGTAATCTTATCAGACTCTCCTCAATACTATCGAAAATTCGCTGCTTTGAGAAATCGAATGCATTTTCTCCGTAACGACCTGCTTTTGTCGATAAAACAAACTTATCTCTAGGAATCTCTCTTATAGCTTTCCCCAGTAAAGTTTCAGCCTTGGTTAGTCCATAATATGGTGATACATCAATTAAATTAATCCCCAGATCAATCGCAGTATGCACAGTTTTTATTCCTTCTGTTTCATCTATATCCCTAAAAACGGAGCCTAAAGATGAAGCTCCAAAACTAAGTGTGGAAACCTCTAATCCCGTATTTCCCAACTTTCTATATTTCACTACAATCACTCCATAACTGCATATTTGTAGGTTTTAATTTGTAAAACTCGAATGCATTTACACCAAAGATCTTTGCTTCTTCTTCTTCTGTTAACCTGCCTGTAAGTATATCCTTTAGAAGTTCATATACTTGATCATAACTGGCTGCTAAAAGACATACAGGCCAATCGCTTCCGAACATTACACGGTTCTTACCAAACACTTGGACAATATGATGGACATAAGCTACAAAATCCTCTTTCTTCCAGTTCATTTGGTCAGCCTCCGTAACCATACCAGATAATTTGCAATAAATATTAGGATATTGAGCAATCTGTTCCATTTGTCTTTTCCAAGGCTCCATTTTTCCTTGTTTAATTTCTGGTTTCGCTATATGATCAATCACTCCACGGATTGGAACTTGCTTCAATAATTCCAATACTGCTGGAAGCTGATCCGACCGGACCAGAAGATCTACAGGAAGATCCAATTCTGAAAAATAGGAAAAAGCCTGCAAGTAATCAGTTTCGAGAATTTTATTTTCATCAGGCATATCTTGAATCATGACACGCATCCCAACGAATTTGGGATTTTGTCTAAACCTGTTTAGATGTTCTTTATACGAAGGATTTTCAAGATCAATCCATCCGACTACACCGGCTATCGTTTCGGACTCATTACTAAGTGAGAGGATAAATTCTGTTTCTTCTATATTTGGAGCCGCTTGAACTACAATGGTTTTATCTATCTTATTTTTTTTCAAGTGAGGTTTTAAATCATTCTCAAGGAAATCACGATACAGTTTAGGGATTTCAGGAGTAATCCAACCATAATCATTCCTGTCTATTTTCCAATAGTGCTGGTGTGAATCAATTCGCATTTATTTATACCCTTTCTAACAGTTAATCTATTTCTCTCAGTTTCTCGTATATATAATTTCCACTTACAGTTCAACCATTGCTTTTATGACGCCCGCTTCAGGATTTAACCAATAGTTAAAGGTATCGAGCATATGCTCAAACTTTGAACGATGTGTAATGTAGGAATCCACATCGATTTTCCCGCTCTGTAAGGATTTGATTACATGATCGAAGTCCTCCATGGTAGCATTCCGGCTGGCCATTAAGGTAAGTTCCTTTGAATGAAAATCCGGATCTGAAAAGACGATATCTGATTTTACCAATCCTACAAAAATCAGTTTTCCTCCACTTGCCGGGTAACGGAATGACTCTGTCATAGATTTGATATTACCTGTTGATTCAAATACAATATCAGGCATATCTCCACCTGTAATTTCTTTTAAATCTTCCATTGGGGATTCTAAAGCATTTATTGTGTAATCAACCTTTGCCCACTGACGGCAAAATTCCAATCGTTTTTCATTAATATCCATTGCAATGACCACCGCACCCGCCTGGCGGGCAAAGGACATTACACCCAAACCAATTGGGCCCGCACCAATCACAAGAACAAAATCCCTCTCTTTTATTTCAGAACGTCTGACCGCATGGGCACCGATACTTAAGGGTTCAATTACAGCTGTTTGATCCAGTGACAGCCCTTCTGTATTAATCAAATGGTGGTAAGGCACAGAGATTTTTTCACTCATGCCCCCGTCGATATGTACTCCTAAAACTTTCATATGTGTACAACAGTTTGTCTTTCCTTTACGGCAGGCAACACATTCACCACATTCCATATAAGGAATAATGGAAACCTGAT
This sequence comes from Neobacillus canaveralius, assembly GCF_047237705.1. Lineage (NCBI taxonomy): Bacteria > Bacillati > Bacillota > Bacilli > Caryophanales > Bacillaceae > Neobacillus > Neobacillus canaveralius. The sequence goes on from NZ_JBDFLL010000001.1 coordinate 5,142,272, forward strand.
CGCCTGCCTTTAAACCAAGTTCATTTTCGCCAATAGACTCTATGACCCCTGCAAGTTCATGACCAAGTACTCTTGGGTAGTAAAAGAAAGGCTGATTTCCTTTATATGCATGCAAATCGGTACCACAAATGCCAATTCGTTTAATGGCAACGATGGCTTCTCCTTCTTTTTGCATTGGGTGTTCTACTTCGGATAATTTAAAAACATTGGGTTGGTCACAAACAATTGATTTCATCTTTATTCACTCCTCTTCTAAAATAACTTGCATCCGAATGGCATTTCTAAAGGTTAAAATACTCTATCAAATTACGAAGGATCATCATGATGTTAATTCGATGTTATCGATAACACAAGTTTAATATAGATGTGTTCTTTACGTCAATAAGGAGACTTCATTCGGATAAAAAAACAGCCTTTAGAGTAAAGTGAACTATCCCATGGATAGCAGACATTGAAAAAAAAAAGTGCCCCTTTCTGGGGTAGCGTTGGAGAGAAACATTTGAAAGGTTTAGAGAGGAAGGTTTCCTTACGGAACGCTGAGGCAATGATTAAATTCCAGAAGCAAACAGGATACAGATAACAGCTATAAATGGATTGTTAAATTTTATTTTCCCGGAATAAAATAAAGTTTTTCGATAGTGAAATGAAGAGAAACCTGAGAAAAGACAGACAGGGAAAGGGTTTGTACCGAAAAAGACCCGGAAATCGGAAAAGTTTATTTTACCGAAAACCGAGTCTGAATCGGAAATGTTTATTTTGAGTAAGAAGAGTTTGTTATTTTGTTACATCTTTTAAGCAGTTAATAAAGACATTTTCTCACACGCTTTTTTTACAATTGTTGATATGTCTGACTTGATGGGCTTTTTTATCACACTTTTTGGTCTGTTTTTAATTTTAATTGATGATGAATTGTGGAAAAATTCCATTTTAACATATAGAACTTTTATTTTTTAGTTACACTTTAATATAAGTTGCGCTACACATTCCACATGTGTAGAATACTGGTCACTACATTACTTTACAAAAAAAGGGTTAGAAAAACGGTAATGGATAATAATATCCTTGTTTTCCTTCACCTCTATTTTATGCATAAGCTTGTGTAGTAACTCTGGTGTAATATCATTTATATCAATTACCTTTTTTAGTTCTTTTTGCACTTTTTGAAGCATTTCCGTACTTTTCGTATATTGCTTCAACATTTCTTTCTTTTGAAGAATATCTGATTGTAGCTTTTTTATTTCGCTTCTATTTTCATTGACCGCTTCATCATAATCAAGCTTTTCTATAACTTCATTCGCTAATAACTTCAGGAACTTTTTATTTTCCTTTTTTAGCTCGCTAATTTTATTTTCCTTCTTTTCTATTTCCTTAGAAAGCATTTGTTCCTGCTTTTTAATTTTTGGCTTTACTTTTTTAAGTAAACCTTCTTCATCTACAGAAGCGGAAATGATCTTTCTTAAATCATCTAAGACTGTTTCCTTGATGTAATTTTCCTTCACGCTATGACTGGTACAAGCACGCACCCCATGTTTTCGATACCGTCCACATACATATCCATTACGATTTTTTAAAAACCATAATCCAGTTCCACAATCTGCACAATAGATAACGTTCGTGAATAAATGAATTTTTGCTTTCGGTCGCTTCATATATCTGCTTTTCATAATATTTTGCACCGCTTCAAATTCTTCTCTTGGAATGATTGGCTCATGTGTATTCTTAATCACAATCCAATCTTCTTGAGCAACTTCATCTCTAACTTTATCAACCACGCTCCGTACTTTTGTCCGCCCTTGGGCTAAGTCACCTGTATAATGTGGATTTTTTAAAATGGTTTTAATCGTTGAACCATGCCAAAATTGTCCTGCATTTTTCTTTCCTGCAACTTGAGCGGGAGTGGGATATCCCGCTTCATCCATCTTTTTTGCAATAGCTTCCAAACCGACTCCTTGAACATAAAGGGAAAATATCTTTTCAACCGCTACAACGGTTTCATCATTTCGAGGATATAGCTTTTTATTTTTCAAAAAGTATCCATAAGGAGGGTGAGAGCCTTTGAACTCACCCTTTAACGCTCTTTGCTCCAAAGCGGTTTTTATACGGGATGACATCCTCTGGCTCTCTTCTTCATACAACCATGCGTATAAACCAAATTTATCCGTATTATCTTCAAGCGTGTTAATTGCACCGTCTAAAGTAATGAAGTGTATTTTATTGGAATGTAGTACCCTTTTAATCTTGTAAGCTAATTCTCCATTTCTTGCAATTCGGGATAATTCTTTCGCAAGAATACAGTCAAATTTTCCTTTTTCCCCGTCATCAATCATTTGTTGGAATGAAATTCGCTTATCTGTTGTCCCGCTCTCGACATCAACATACACTTCATGCAGTTCCCATTGCTTTTCTGCAATAAAGTTATAGAAAAGTTGTTTTTGATTTTCTAAGCTTTGCTTTTGTTCATCACGATCAGTTGAAACCCTAACATATACCGCACATCTCATATAAATCCCGCTCCACTCTGAGATGCAACAGTGAGCATCCTAATTATACCCCAAATCACTTGATGCCTGTTCTACTATATTTAGGATTTCCTTTTCAAAATAAAGGTGAATAACATCAAAAATAGAAAATTCATTTAAAAAAATACGATATACCATAGAACATTCCTCCCATATTGTTCAGTTTTATACCGATTTTGTTACGCTTTCCATTTCACTTCTGTTACGTTCATACTTTGAAACACATCTTCTAAGGCTACTTCTTTTTTAAACAACAGTTGTTCTCCTTCTTCCTTTAGTAGCAGTAAATACTTTGCTAATAGCTCCAATCGTTTTTCTATCGGTACTAAGTTAAAATCCAACTTGTCGAAACCGTCCATAAGCTTTTCAACCACTGTCCCAAAAGCAACAATACGTGAGCGCTTAGCCACAAAATACTGTTCATATATAGCTGTAAGTTCCATAGCGTATAAATTAGCAATTTCCGTTTCAAATTCTTTTGCCCATTCAACTAAGGTCGATTTTGCTACTCCAAGCTCCTTGGAAATAGAATCATAGCTGTATCCCTTTGCTCGTAACTCGATAAATTTTTGCTTTGTTTCTAATGGTTTCATATTAAATTCCTCCTACCATTGATTTGATTTCATACAGCATTACAGCATTACTTTTTTAAAAACTTTTATAATGCTGTAATGATGTACACTTTACCTAGCTAATCTGGCTTAGTACGTCATCAGTAAGTGTAATTAACACAGAATCTTTCCCATGCGAATTTTTTTGAACAGTAATATTTCCCCATCCATAACTTTCAATCAACTCGAATAATTGTTTTGCATCTTCGGCACTTCTTATTCCACACCACCCATTTGAATATACTGTACGGGTAGTAATAGTCCCGCCTTCTTGTTTGATCTTTCCCAATACATTCATCACACGTTGTGTTTCAATATCGGAATTAGCAAATGATACAAGCTTTAAAAAATGACTTTTAAAATAGTTTGCTAAACGAATAGCACCCTGGATATCCATCTCGGTTATTTTTTCACTCTCTTTTTCTCCATCTGCTAGTCTTAATAGATGGATAATGAGTGCAAAAGAAATACAGTAACCTCTTAATTTCGCCCAATGTCCTTTTAGAAGCTCAGTAAACTTTGCATCCTCCGATTCCTCTACAGTTTCGTTATGCCATTTTTCATAAATTTCCCTCGCCCCGCCTATAAAAAGAACAACTATTGGCTCTTCAGTTAGCTTAATTTGGTACAATTTAAAAAGTGTTTCTTCATAGATTTCTTCAAGCTGAGGAGGGATTTCCTGTTCGCTCCAATACGGCGGAAAAGAATTTGGATAACAAAATAATATACGTTCGATTAACCCATCTGAAATATAATTGTTTAGAATACTTTTAATCACGTCAGGTTGAGCAGTACCGGTAACATTTATTAATGGGTTTGGTAAATAAAGCTTTTCACTTTTTCTATCGCTTGTTACAGCCGTACCGTTCCATAATTTAAGCCATCGTTGCCTATCATTGCCCTTACCGCCCTTATACTGATTCATTCCATTTAACCATCCCGCAAGCTCGTCACTTTCAAACAAAATCCCTCTAGGATTGTCCTTGTTTAATTCAATGACTGCTTCAAGTGTTGCATCACTTGTAAATGCCCGCTTTACGACAGGTTTTGAAGTTTTGCCTTCCTCCGAATTTAATTCGTACTCTTCTATTGCTTGTTCATATTCCTCATGAAGTTGTTCTTGTATTTTCTGTAATGGCTTTAATGCCACGTCTTTTGCTGGGGATTTTGCATATCCGGATGAACCGATTGAACATGTCCAAAGGATAGCTTTTTTCTTATATCCCGCTTTTATTTCCGCAACATGCGTATTACCAATGATCGTACCCACGATTGACAGAAATGGTACAGCTATATAGTCAATAGGGCAAGAAATGGCTTTAGATGCAACAGTAAATAAACCTTTTACGCTTGTTGGAAAGATTTCAAGCGGAAATGCCTTTACTTTCGTAATTGGAAGCGGCTTGGGGGTATGTTCATCCCCATTTATCTCGAATGGTTGCAAGATTCCTTCTTGACTGTCTCTTTTATGGTATTTAAGAGCGCTATTAAATATATTTTCTATTTCAGCTGCCTTAAGTGGCATATTCAGTAAGTGCTTGTTCATATACATCAGTATCTGCTTTAATTCATCGGCTTTCTTTCCGTAATAAAGTAGCCGGCAAGCATGTTCAAAAAGCGTTTGATTCCTTGAGCCTTCAATGATAGGAATAGGGATCATGTCCCTTTCCTTGGGCTTGTCTTTTATCGGATTAAACATAAATGGCATATCATCTAGTGGATCGTTGCAACAATAAAGCCACCGACGATTTTCAGTGCCCTTTGTAGGCACTACAAAATAACCTTTATTTTCAAGACGATAATCTACTTCAATACCAATCTCCGTTAATGTTTTAACCGTCTGCCTAGTCACTTTACGATTATCTTTAAAAATAAATTGGTAGCCATTCGGTGTTTGAATCGCATGAAAAGAAGCCTTGTCTTTCATTAGTTGCTGATACATGTAATCGCCTATTTGCTTGTCGTCTATATCTATTAAGATATGATTATCAGGAACAATCATTCCAAGCCAACCGCCCTGTTCTATCCACTCGCCCAAGGCTTCACGACTAGGATTCATATAACTTTCCTGAGTAAAGTCTCTGTCGATGGGTGCTTTTGCTCTTTTATAATCCATGTTCTGATCAGCGTATCCAACTAGGCGGATGAATTTTAAAGGGATTCCTTTAAACAATTCTACTAGTTCAAGTTGTTTCAAAATTTTTATTGGGTTAACCTCCATTTGCAATTCACCTCGTCATATAAAATCTCCCTTCATTTTGTGGATGTATGAAAACTGTTTTTCACTTTTTGCTGTTCCCGATGTAACCACTCCCCATAATCCAAAGAAATCACCTCATCACAATATCCAAGCCCATTTAATATCTCTAACATTTTCTTCGGTATCTTCTTAACTCGTCCATTTTCAACCCGTACAAGCGTTTCATAACTTAAATCTGTTAATAACGACATTTCCTTTAATGACAATTTTAGCGTTTCTATTCGTAGCTTTTTAATAGGGTTCATCGCTACTAGCCACCTCTCTTAATTTTTAAGGCAAAATTGTTGTTGTCTATGATGTTGCCTTAATTTGTTATATGCTAGAAAGATTAAAGGAATACTTTTCTTTCGCTCGACAATTTCTGCAAAAACCATTTCATTTGGTTATTGAAACCTTTTCCTTTGTCTACCGTAATTAATAAATAAGTAAAGATCATTTGTACGCTGTAAAAAAGTGTAGGATTTGCGAGAAGGAAATTTATGTCCTTAAATGCTTTATTATTTGCTGGTGTAGCTGGAGTTCTTACATTTATAGCTGTCGGTGACTTTTACGGATTATTAATTACAAATATCCTTTTGGGACTGATTGCAGGGAAGTTGATGGATAAAAAATGAAGTTGGCAGAAGTGATTTAAAGAAACGAAAAAGGAGATAGGGATAAACGTATGGAGAATGTAGCCTTTTATTTATAGCTTTTGGAATACTTGTTATAAAGGCTTGTGTATCTTCAACAACGGGCCAGATTGTGGAGGAACACTCTTAAAGAAAATTGGATATCTATGTTACATTTTAGAAGAGATTGTGAAGATTTCTACTTAAAGTAAAGGGCAGGTTGGGAAAAGAAGGAAAAAGATAATTAGAGATAGCATTAGGAAAATACAGGTATACAACGTTAAGCAAATCCACATAAAAAAGCCTAATTTCCTGCTTACAGAACCTAGAAATTAGGCTTTAGTTACTTCAGAAAAGCACCTTTTGGTAATTAAAATATAGATTCTCTCGAATACAGGATGCTTACCAGAATCTATAAAAACTTTGTCATATAAACGATTTATCCTGTGCGGTAAGAGTAAAGTAAATACATCAGTTTTAGCTTATCTATGCATTGCTATATATTCAGTATCTCTTCTTTAGTTAGTTGACTTGATTTTTGTTTTTTAATAATAATTACAAATAGGCTTGCTAATAAACAGAAAACTCCTGCCAAGAAGAACGCCCAAGTGTAAGAATTGAAAAATTTATAGATTATACCTCCACCAAAAGCAGCTACTGCAGCACCTGCCTGATGAGAAGCAAAAATCCAACCATAAACAACTCCACTTTTATTCTTGCCGAAGATTTGTCTTGAGATACTAATAGTTGGCGGTACAGTTGCAATCCAATCTAATCCATAAAATATAGTAAAGATAACCAGCATAGTGATGGAACCTTCACTTAATGAATAAGGAAGTAATACGAGTGAAGCCCCTCTTAGACTGTAATACCAAAATAATAGCCATCGGTTATCGAAACGGTCTGACAGCCAACCTGATAGGGTTGTTCCTACTAGGTTAAAAACTCCCATAAATGAAAGAAACGAAGCTGCAGTAACTAAAGGAACTCCAAAACTAATACAGTAAGAAACAAAATGTGTACCAATTAATCCGTTTGTTGAAAGCCCACAAATGAAGAAACTACCGGCTAATAACCAAAATTCCTTCACTTTCACAGCGTCTAATAAACCATTGAAAGCAATAACAATAGGATTTTTCTTTTGAACTTCATCGCTCTCTTGTGTTTCTTCCTCAAGTCCATATGGAAGAATACCAACATCCTTCGGTGAATTTTTCATAAATAAAAAGATTATGACAAGCATAATGAAACTAAGGATCATAATTAATCCAATCGCCCATCGCCATGAATAATTATTGATAATAATCGCTAAGACAGGAAGTAGAATTAACTGACCTGTCGCCGTACTTGCAGTTAATATTCCTACTGCAAGTCCCCTTCTTTTCTCAAACCAATGATTCGCAACATATGGACTTAATACCGTTAAAAAAAGACTCGATCCTAATCCAATAATAAAGCCCCAAATGATGATCAGCTGCCATGATTGATTCATAATGAAGGTTAGCATGATACCTGTCAGCAGTGTTGCCATAGAAACTATCATCATTTTTTTTAACCCAATACCATCTAATAATGCTGCTATAAACGGTCCTGATATGCCATATAAAAAAAGACTAATTGCAAAAGCAAGTGCAATAACAGATCGATCCCAGCCAAATTCATTTTCGAAGGAATCTATGAAAACCCCTGATGAAGATATGACGATTCCCGCTACAATAATTGAGAAAAATGTTATGGAAAGAATAAACCAGCTATAGTGAATACGTTTCAAAACCTCACCTGCATTCTCAGTGTAAGATGCCTTCTAATCCCAAGTAGATACTTAAAATATTTGTCTGACTTTTTATGTTCACTTCATGGTGTTATTTTACCGTTTCTACCTATAGATTCCCGATAATTTAATATTCCTTCTTAGACAGATCTAATTGAAAAATAAATGAATCTCTATCAGGGTAGTCATATTTGATCGGCAAATCCTCTTTAATAATCTCCTTAAATCCCACCTTTTTATAAAAACCATGTGACCTAGTAGCTTTAGATGGAGTATCCAAAATTACCTTAGTAAACCCTTGTTTCCTCGCAAAATCAAGTAATCCATTATAAAGATCCATTCCTATTCCAAACTCTTTACCACGATAATCTTCATAAACGAAAAATTTCTTTAATACTGCAACCTCATTGGTTTTCTTTTGTAAACCAATAGAACCTACAACCTCTCCGTTTTCATTTAATGCTACCCAAAAGTTACCACCGTCATTTATATAATTCGATTGAATGTCTAGAATATCTGGTTGTTCTTCGACACCAATACCCACATCATATTCAACATTCTGTACGTACAATATTAATTTAATGACTTCTTCTTTGTACCTATCATCGTAAACCGTAATCATTTATTAACTCCTCCAAATGTGTTTGTAAAAAGAATGCTATTTATATTTTTGTAATGGAACTATTGAATTAATCTGTTGTTCCTGCTTTAAAAAGAAAATCAACAATCAGAATTTAACAGAGCCTTATTTAAAGTAACATCTACGGGTCAAGTTGGAACCGTGAATCACAATCTAGGAAATTACATGAAACGGGGGAAAACCTTGGGTGATTCCTTGGAAATCAACTTTCTGACAAAGCTATGGGATTAAGTTTTGTCTTTAATTTTGTTGTATTAATAGTTGATCTATTCAAAAATTAGAATTTTTCTTTATCCTTTTCGATCAGAGCCATTGTACATCTAGAAATACAGATAAGCTTATCATTATGCTCATCTGTAATTTTAATTTCCCAAACCATGGTTGTTTTCCCTTTATGGATTGGAAAACCAGTAGCTCTCACAGTTCCTTCGCTCTTTCCACGAATATGATTGGCGTTAATCTCCAATCCAACCGCATATTCTTTCTCCATATCCAAGAGATTCCAACTTCCTACACTTGCCACAGTTTCGGCCAAGACTACCGAAGCTCCCCCATGAAGCTGTCCAAAGGGTTGTCTGGTTGCATCATGAACAGGCATCGTAGCAACAACCTTCTCACTTGACACTTCAACGATTTCAATTCCAAGTGCATCCAATATCGTCTTCATATAATATCCTCCTGTTTTCTATTTTTCTTAACATTAACTCGTAATTAATTATTAGTAAAATTGAATTTTGTGAAGTTATCCATTGTTTTTTTTGATACTATAGAAGTAATAGTAAAATAAAAGTTGGTGAAATGATGGAAATACGCCATTTTGTTACGTTTAGAAAGGTCATTGAAACGGGTAGTTTCACACTAGCAGCAGAACATTTAGGTTACACTCAATCCACGGTGACTTCTCATATTCAGGCGCTTGAAGAACATTTAGGTGCACCTCTGTTTGATCGGATGGGTCGAAAGGTAAGATTGACTGATGTTGGAAAAAATTTGTTGCCCTATACTCAAGAGATTTTAGATACCTATGGAAAGATCGAAAGCATTACCAGTGATGGAGAGGATATGAGAGGGGAATTAAAGATTGCGGCTCCGGAATCTCTAACGGTATACAGACTAGAACCAATATTAAGAGAATATAGAAAGAAGTTTCCCCATGTAAACATCAGTTTAAATAACGCCACATGTAGTGATAACAAGAGAGCAATACTTAATGGCAGTGCGGATATTGCATTTGTCATGATGCCACAATTGCAGGATTCAGAGTTAATTGTCCATTCGTTGTTGGACGAGCCTATTGTACTTGTTGGAAGCCCTGACTGCTCGCTGAATAATTTAGATAACAGTTATGAAAATCAAAAGATAAGCGAGTGTTTGATTGCGAATGAGAAAGAATGCAGCTATCGAACGATGTTTGAAGAATACCTTAGAGAACGGGGAATCGTACCTTCCCAAACGATGGAGCTTTGGAGTATAGAAGCGATGAAACGTTGTGTAATGAGTGGGCTTGGTATTGCTTGTTTACCATTAATGACTGTAAATGATGAAATCAAGGAAGGAAGGTTAAAAATTATTCCCTGCGTTGGTGGCTTTAAACAGATATTCTCCCAAGTCGTTTATCACAAAAGTAAGTGGATTTCCCCAGCTTTATCAATGTTTATCGATATTACTTTGAAACATGCAAGAGACTGGTCATGTGCAGAGACTACTTGTTACAGCGAATAGGGTGCTTTTCTTTAATAAGGTTTAAGCAATGTTCTTCAACAATCGGGCGCTATTGCTGAAAAAATTTATCAGAAAACAATTCTACACTTTTATTCGATTATCCAAAACATTTAAGCCCCCTTGATTAGGAAAAGGGGGCTTTTGCTCACTGTCACATTTCTTTATTTATCTTTCAATATGAGTAGTGAACAGCACTCCACGTGTGCCGTCTGAGGAAACATATCTACAGGTTGAATATATTTCACTTCGTATTTAGCACTTAACAAATTGATATCTTTTGCCAAAGTAGAAGGGTTGCATGAAATGTAAATGAGCTTTTCGGGTGCTGTTTGTAGAATCGTTTGGATTAACTGCCCGTCGAGACCGGTTCTTGGCGGGTCAACTACGATCACTTCTGGCTTCCAACCCTTTTTCGTCCATTTAGGAAGAACCTCTTCTGCTTTTCCTGGTACATATTTAGTGTTGGTAAACCCGTGACGTTTGGCATTTTTCTTTGCGTCCTCTATTGATTCTGGAATTACGTCCATTCCACGTACTTCAGCAGCCTGTTCAGCCAGCCACAAACCAATGGTTCCTACGCCACAATAAGCATCCACTATTTTTTCTTTACCAGTCAGCGCCGCTGCCGATTTTACTTCATTATAAAGCTTAATGGTTTGGACAGGATTTAACTGAAAGAAAGTCCTTGCGGATAACTCAAACTGGAGATCTCCCAATGTTTCTTGAATGAACTCTTCACCTGCTAATGGCAATGTTTCCTCTCCAAAAATAAGCGATGTTTTCTGTTCATTAATGTTCTGAACGATGGATTTCACATTAGGAAGTCTTTTTTTGATTTCCTCAATGATTTGTTCTTTTTTGGGTAACTCTTTTTGATTTGTAATAAGAACAATCTGGAGCTCGCCACTTTCCACTCCTACTCGGGTAACGATTGTACGAACAATCCCTTTACGTGTTTTTTCATTATAAATCGTGATTTTTAGTTCTTCTAGAATCTTTTTAACAGCATTAACTGCTTCATTCGTTTGTGAATGCTGTACCGCACAATGTTCAATATTAATTAATTGGTGAGAGTTAAGGCCATATAGTCCTGCTAAAACCTTTCCATCTCTACCTGCGAGCTGAAAACTGCTTTTATTCCGATATCCCCAAGGGTCTTCCATTCCGATGGTTTCTCGAATATCAAGTTTATCCACTGCAAACCGGGTATGACGTTCAAGCGATTGAATGATAATATCCCGCTTTTCTTTTAACTGTTGGCTATATTTTAAATGCTGCAGCTGACAACCGCCGCATTCCTCATAGACTGGACAAGGAGGCTGAACACGATGCGGTGATTTAATACGTATCTTTTTTATTTTTGCCTCTGCAAATTTAGGGTTAATCTTTGTTGCCTCTACCACTACCTCTTCTCCAGGTAGTGCTCCTGGCACAAAAACTACCTGCTTTTTAAAATAACCGACTCCTTCTCCGTTAATGCCGAGTCGTTTAATGGTTAAAGGAAAGGTCTGTTTTTCTTGTATTTTAATTGATTGATCTGTTTTCATTTCGTTCACTCCAAATTCCGGTTCCTGTTTGATATCACCGTATTATAGCATTATTAACAGAGAAAAGCCGAATTCTTCACGAATCCAGCTTTTTCTAATTATTTTCTCCAGAAACTCGGAATGATCTTTGAAAGACCTTTCTTTTCCGGTTTGAATTCATCTAGACTTTTAAATTTATAGCCCTTCTTTTTCAAATCCTTAATCACTTTTTCAAGCGCATCGGCATTATCCTTTGAAACGGTGTGAAGCAGTAAAACACTTCCAGGATGAATTTGTCTCATAATGTTAAGGTAAGAATACTCCCAGCCTCTTTGAGCATTAGTGTTCCAGTCGACAAAAGCTAATGACCAGAAAACATGGGTATAGCCTTCTTCCTTCGCAATCTGCATCGTTCTCTCGCTAAAAACGCCTCTTGGAGGACGTAGATACTTCATTTTCTTTTGACCTGTAATCTCTTTTGTTTTAACCTTCACTTTTTGAAGTTCCTCACGAATTCGCTCATCACTGATTTCTGTCATATTGGGATGGTGCCAAGAATGATTGCCAATGATATGACCTTCATCGACCATCCTCTTCGTCAATTCAGGCTGCGATAATAGGTAATGTCCCGTTACAAAAAAAGTTGCCGGAACTTTTTCCTTTTTCAATACATCCAAGATTTGACCGGTATATCCTGCTTCATACCCATTATCAAAGGTTAGATATAGGATTTTTGAATTTGGATCTCCCTTATAAAAAGCACCATACTTTTCAAGGATCTTTTCATACTCCGCTCCAGCATCAGGCGGCTGTTCATCCACAGCTTTTTTAAATCCCCAATGGATCGGCTTATTGGGAACGTAACCATATGTAACCTGAGGTACCATTAACAGCAGCAAACTAAGGATGCATAACAACTTTTTCATCCATGTTCCCCCTATTTTGTTTTTTATAGTATTTGTTTGTCATTGGGAAACATGATTAGTATTTTAAGGAAAAAGGGGTGGTTGGTGATAGACACGACCTTTATTTGTTCCTGTATAAGGGAGATTTAATAAGGAAAGGAGATAAGTAGCAGCTCTTGCAGAAGGAAGCTGAAGGAATTTCACTAATTCTTGATTTGTTATAGTTGGTTTGATTAGAAGAAAATATTCATTTATTGCTTTGATAAAGGGATCTCTAGCTTTCATTTTACAAGATAAACAATCCCAATATCGACCTCTATATAGCATTGGAATAGAAAGACATCTTGGGCACTGCACTCCGGTTATTTCGCTTTTATGAATGCCGTATTTTTGTAAAATATCAGTCATCAATGGTGTATGTTGAGTTTTTAATAATTTACATAGTTTACCTATTGTTTTATCATCAATTACATCCTTGTTATAGAACTTGTCATTTTCCTCAATCTTTTGTAAAACATTCTCTGCACGCGTAACTCTTTTATCCGCCTCTATATATCCCGGGCTTATTACTATGTTTGATGTTGTATTAGCAACACAGACTAAGTGTTCTATTGGAATTACTGGAATTTTATTTTTCTCAAAGAAGTATTTAAGAAGAATTTTATGGTTGTTTGCTTGTGTAAGGGGATTTTGGAAGATATCACTTTCAGTTGATCCTGAGAGAGTGCGAGTTAATTGATTTTTTTCAAACAAAAGTGTTCCTGCGTAGTTCTTTGATTCAATGAGCAAACCAGATTTAGCCGACATCATGAGGGAATCGATTTGAAAAAAGTTTTTTCCAATTGGCAGCCTCAACCCTTGAAAAATATGATGCCTTTTTGGAGGAAGAGATTTTAAAAAGTAATCAACTGTCTTTTCTCCTCGATAACCAGCAGATAACTTTTTAAGATTTCCTAATACCTCTGGAAATTTCGGGTGATTTTTATCTAGTCTCCCAACAAGTGCCTCATGTTTTACTAAATCATTTGATTTGGTTAGTTCTAAATCAAACAAATTATCCCTCCTACATTGTTTTGGATAGTAATTTCTCGGTGAACATATGATTATCCTTTAATAAGATAATTTGTTCAATTTATATACACATTTATAACAAGTTGGTTAATACGTATTTATACGCTTGGGCCACATATCTACACAAATCTAAATATATCTACACACTTTACGACGATATCTACACAATTCTCGTTTTTATCTACTATATGACCGATTACCGAACGATCCCAAAAAAGACATTCAGTATTTAAGGTAATATATCTACACAAATCTTAATTATATCTACAAGAATATAAATGTTATCTACATACTTTATCCTAATATCTACACAAATCTTAAATTTATCTACACATTTCCCGAATATATCTACAAATCGACCAATCCGCATACACAAAAAAGAGCAAACCCCATAATGGAGCCTGCCCAAAAAAAACCTTAATTAAAAACCTTATCCTTAAACTGTGCTAACTTCTCTAAAGAAGACTTATCCACATCAGCATGCAAACTGTTTCCGTGTGAATCCATGGTAACGACAGCTGTGAAGCCTTCCACCCGAAGGTGCCACATGGCTTCAGGGATACCAAATTGCATGAGGTCGACACCTTCAACACCTTTAATGCAATCTGCATAATACTGAGCAGCGCCGCCGATAGCGTTCAGATACACACCACCATGTTCTTTAAGCGCAGCCAGCGTCCGCGGACCCATTCCGCCTTTACCAATAACAGCGCGGATACCAAATCGCTTCATAATGTCACCTTGATAAGGCTCCTCACGAATACTTGTAGTTGGGCCGGCCGCTTTAACATGCCAAACTCCATCTTTATCCTTGAGCATAACCGGACCACAGTGGTAAATGACTTGTCCATTTAAATCCACTGGCGCATCGTGATCAGACAGGTATTTATGAATAGCATCACGACCGGTATACATCATACCATTAATTTGAACAACGTCCCCTACCTTTAATTCGCGGATTTGTTCTTCTGTGATTGGTGCTTGCAGCGTAATAACGTCATTAGCACGCGCAGCTGCTGTTTCTTTTTCCGCTTCTGTTTCCGTGAAATCAATCAAATCGCCTTCCTGGTACATCCACTCGTTAATTTCTCCTGACACTGGATCAATACTTACACCTAAGCGGCGGAATGCCCAACAATTGTAAGCCACAGAAACATAGAAGCTTGCAGGAATTCGGTTCATGACTCCCACTTTACAGCCTAACAGCGTTGCCTCTCCACCAAAGCCCATCGTACCGATACCCAATTTATTGGCATTTTCTAGAACATACTCTTCCAACTTGCGTAAATCTTCATTTGGATTAACATCATCCAACGAACGGAATAACTGTTCCTTTGCTAAATCATAGCCAGATGAACGGTCACCGCCAATACCTACTCCAATGAAACCAGCACTGCATCCTTGGCCTTGTGCTTGATAAACAGAGTGCATGACACATTTACGAATGCCATCAAGGTCACGTCCAGCTCTTCCCAGTCCTTCTAATTCACATGGAAGACTATACTGGATGTTTTTATTTTCACAGCCGCCGCCTTTTAAAATCAAACGAACGTCAATATAATCCTTTTCCCATTGATCAAATTTCATAACTGGCAAACCGGCACCAAGATTGTCGCCGCTGTTTTCACCTGTCAAAGAATCAACAGAGTTTGGACGAAGTTTACCTTCTTTTGTCGCGATGACGATTGCATTTTTAATTGCTTCTTTTATTTCTAATTGGTTAACACCAACAGGCGTTTTAATTTTAAAAGTTGGTAATCCGGTATCCTGGCAAATAGGTGAGACTTGATCATCTGCCATTTTAATATTATTTGTAATGGTTGCGAGGCTCATTGCTGCACTGGTACCTGCGTTTTCCTTCTCCTTAGCCGCTTTAACTGCACGGCGCACATCCTTTGGCAGCTTTGTAGAAGTTTCAACCACTAACTTGTACATGCTTTCCTGAAATTTCTCGATATTCACCTAAATATACCCCTTTCCCCATGTCCGATTTGCAATCTATTTAAAAATTACAACTATTTGACGATTATTATTATACTCCTATAAACAAATCTTTTAAAGGTAAAGGTTTTCAAAAAAATAGAGCCTGTAATTAAACAGACTCTGGTGCTTCGCGATGATTGAATTCTTTACATTTTGATTCTAGTTCATCAATCATTTTAATTAAGTTGTCAATATCATCAAGATCCGTATCCTCTGGATCGATTGCGTCTAAAACATCTAGAAACATGTTTAAACGTTGCTTTAAAAAGCTAACTTGTGTATTTTTATCATGCGTCGGACTACCCAAATTTGATCTCCCCCTTCCATGCAAATTATCTTACACTTTCCTCATCACTTTTTCAAAAAAGAACCCCTACGACCTTGGTAGGAGTTCTTTCTCCATCATCATCTTGGTCTTTCTGAGGCAGCAAAACCAAAGGAAACATGGTCTTGAACCGGAATCCATGCTCCGATTCCTTGTGACGTTACATTTTTAATGACAATTACTTTTTTGTTTCCCTTAAGCATTAAATATACTTCTCCGTAGGTAACTTTCCCTTTTTCATTCACTGCCGGAGCGTATGCATATAGGTATCCTAAGCGGTTGACTGGTATATTGTAGACATGATCGTTTTTCGTTCCTGCACCGATAATCGTATCAAACGCTAGTGGTAGACGTGTTTTTTCCATAGCTTTTAGCAACATCATTTTTTTAACATCTTCCGCGTTTGCGATTTTTGCTGTTAACCCGCCGCGGATAATTTTTTGTGCTTCTTGAACATAGTGAATCTGGTAAGGTACCTTCCCGCCGCGATTATCATAGTAGTTTGTATTAATTTTTTGATATTCCCAGTTGGGTGCAGTTTCCGTTGATTCATAATTTAATGGCCACTGACCTAGATATACGATTGCTCGATAACCAAGGGCAAAGGGTGTACTATTAATGCTTGACTCATTTAGCATACGAATTAAATCTGGATTTTCTATCTTCACCTTGGAAGAGTCAATCAGCTGCTTCGTTAATTCACTAGGCTGCAAAGTCGGCAGGTCCTGAGTTGAATTGGGATACGTATTTTCCTTCGTAATATTACGTACTGAAGAAGGTATTTGATAGGTCGCAGGTTCTATTTTAGCATTTTTGTTTTCAGCAGAGGCTGTTGGCAGGATTGCTAACAGTAGCAGCAGTGTCACTACGACAGGAAACAATTTTTTCACAAGAAAAAACTCCTTTCACAATATGGCAGTAATAAGTCTGCTTATAGTGTTTTCGGAGTTAAAAACTTTTATCCATAACCTCAAATTATTTCAATATTCCCCTTGAGAATTTCTGTATTGGTACCATCATTATTACCTTTACCATCATGCCCTTGTATTTCCTAAAAAAAATATAATCTGAACATTTACAAAATTCAATTAATCAATTATACTATACTTAACCTTTAAAAAAGGAGGGCAGTAATCAATCGACGAATCATTTACTTTAAGGAGGTTGGGATACCAATTATATATGAAATTCAACACTCGTGTTTTTCTATTATAAAATAAACATGAAGGTTGGTGATTGATGGTCCCAAGAAACGCGATTGGTATTACCCCACAAACGCATAATGTTTGAATTATAGAACAGTTAAAGGATTTACCCTTACATCGAATTGTATAATTAATAAAAGACTCTGCGCCCTCAGGCACAGAGTCTTTTTACGCTATAGCAGGAAGAATCCTATGCCCATAATGAAATATGCAGCAAGTAAGGTGAGTCCCTCAAACCAGTTGGATTCACCGTCATTTGAAATGACAACCATCAAGAGGACCGAGGTTACCATTGCAATTAACTCTGGCATTGTAAAAACAAGCGGCATGGTTTCAGTAAAGAATAGTGAAACGAGGACGAGAACAGGTAATACAAACATGGCAATTTGCAGAGTAGAACCAATTGCAATTTCAACAGCGATGTCCATTTTATTTTTATATGCCATAACAATGGCAGATGCATGTTCTGCTGCATTTCCCACAATTGCAACGATTATTACCCCGATAAATAATTCCGACCATCCAAATGATTCAGCAACATATTCAAACGTATGAACAAGATTCTCAGATATGTAGGCGACTGCGAGTGTTGCTGCTAATAAAACCCCAATTGCCTTCCCCTTGCTCCATTCAGGTTCTTCCTCATGATGCTCCCCAGATTTCTCACTTTGATAAACCCCTCGGTGTGTAACAAGTTTAAAGAATAGTGCTGCAAGATAAAGCAAGATTAGAATAACGGATATCCCAATACTTAACGTTAAGGTTTTGGTTTCATTCATTTCCATTGAAAATACTTCAGGGATCACGAAAGCCACAATAACGGCGAACATTAGAAGTCCTGAATTATGTCTGGCATCATGGACGTTAAAAGCCTGCCGTTTAAACTTTATCCCCCCAATAAAAAAGGATAAACCTGCAACAAGCAGGAGATTACCGAGTACAGACCCTGTTAAGGAAGCCAGCACCACTCCAACTAATCCAGCTTTTAAAGCAAAGATTGAAATAATTAATTCTACTGCATTTCCGAATGTTGCATTTAGCAGTCCTCCTATACGCGGTCCGGCAACAATCGCTAAACTTTCCGTTGCCCTCCCCATATAACTGGCAAGAGCGATAATTGACACACAGTAAACAATAAAAAGGATCATGGTTGGCCAGTGCATTAATGTCCCAATCACGGAAAGCGGGACTCCGATAAAAGTAAGCAGCATAAATATTTTTCCCACAGTTTCTCCTCCTAGTGGCTAACATAGAAAATAAATATGATAAAAGTGTATAAAAATTCCTCCAGTATGATAGTTCCCTATTTTTCTGTTATTTAACATGATTGAAGAATATTTTTCTTGCAAATACTTTATTTTCCCGATACCATCGAATGGAAATTAATTATTAAACAAACGAGGAATCTTCTATGAATAAAAGTTCCCATCGATTATGGATATTAGTTACAATTGTCGCCATTTCTGGTTTCTCACAAGGAATGCTGCTGCCATTAATCGCAGTTATTTTTGAAAAAGGCGGGGTTTCCTCTTCTCTTAATGGATTAAATGCCACCGCACTTTATATTGGAATTCTTCTGGTTTCTCCTTTTATGGAAGCACCGCTTCGAAAATATGGTTATAAACCAATAATTATTATCGGCGGCGGGCTGGTGGTTGCGGCATTGGCAATGTTTCCATTGTGGAAATCCTTTTGGTTTTGGTTTGGCTTACGAGCACTCATTGGGATAGGTGACCATGCCTTGCATTTTGCGACACAAACCTGGATTACTTCCTCCTCTCCTTCCGAGAAAAGAGGGCGGAACGTATCATTGTATGGATTATTTTTTGGAATTGGATTTGCGAGTGGACCATTAATGACTCCTCTCGTTGATGTAAATGAAGCATTGCCATTTATCGTTTCCTCTATTTTATGTTTAATTGGCTGGGTATTCGTTTTTACACTTAAAAACGAATTTCCTGAACAAGAAGTTGGAATCAATTCATTTTTCAACACCATTAAACGCTTTAAAAAGACCATGAAATATGGCTGGATAGCCTTCCTTCCAACTTTCTGCTATGGTTTCTTAGAATCTTCCTTAAACGGCAGCTTTCCAGTGTATGCTTTACGAAGTGATATCGACGTAGCGAGTGTCTCCTTGGTGTTAACTGCCTTTGCCATTGGAAGTGTCATCACCCAGCTGCCATTAGGTGTTCTAAGCGACCAATATGGAAGAAGAAATATTTTGATGATTGTATTGCTTCTTGGATTCTTAAGTTTTTCAGCTGCAAGTATATTTGAACAGTCGTTTATCGGGCTATTCATCTCCGTGCTTTTATCAGGAATGGTAGTAGGATCAACATTTTCTCTTGGCATTAGTTATATGACGGATTTAGTGCCAAAGACATTGTTGGCGACCGGAAATTTATTATGTGGAATCTTTTTTAGCTTAGGCAGTTTAAGTGGTCCGATTATTGGCGGTCTTTTTATACAATTTTTCGAAAGGATAAGCTTCTTTTATATTATAAGTACCATGCTGTTAATCTTATCAATCGTCATTTATGTATTTGGGAAAAAGACATTTTCAGTTGCCGAGCAACACCATTCTTAACCTATATTTTTGGAGCATTTACCTATATTAAACATAGACTATATGATAAAATAGAATTAAATTAATCTAATAATTGTTTTTGTAAGACTGCTGTCATCTTAATTGATGACAGCTTTCGTGTTTTTTAGGGGTAATGATTTTGATTATTTTTCTCAATTAGTAGAAAGCGGAAGCGCCTTGTCCAGGGGCAACAGGCATAAGACGAGCCGGCGAGAAGGTTGTTCTTTAACCTTCTTGACGGATTGGCTTATGACCCCGAGCCCCTAGGCGCTGCAGCTAGACAAGAATTTGATTTGGGGAGGGAACTGAAAATGAACGCGGATGCTAAGAGATTATCAAAAATAATACCCAAAGTAGGGATTATTGAAAAAATAAAACCTCATGCAGAACTGATTGCGGCAGGTTTAAGCGGTGTTTTCATAGCAACAGGATGGATTACAGACAAAATGAATGACCATGTTGCCTCTATTATCTTTTATTTGTTGGCGTTTGTGATTGGCGGATTTGCCAAGGCAAAGGAAGGAATCGAAGCAACGTATGAAAACAAACAGTTAAACGTCGAAATGCTAATGATATTTGCAGCGATTGGGTCCGCGATTATTGGCTATTGGACGGAAGGCGCAATATTAATCTTTATATTTGCTGTTAGTGGTGCATTAGAAACTTATACAATGAACAAGAGTCACAAAGAGATTTCATCGCTAATGAAGCTTCAGCCTGAAGAAGCTCTTCTTATTAACAACGGAGTTGAAAGGCGTGTACCAGTTTCCGAGCTTGAAGTCGGTGACCACATTCTTGTTAAGCCTGGGGAAAGAATTCCTTCCGATGGTGTCATAAAGAAGGGGCATACAAATATTGATGAAGCGGCAATTACTGGAGAATCAATGCCCGTCTCAAAAGGACTAGAGACGGAAGTGTTTGCAGGGACGGTAAATTTAACTGGTGCTATTACTGTTGCAACAACAAAAGCAAGTAACGAAACACTCTTTCACAAGATTATTGAGCTTGTACAATCTGCTCAAAGTGAAAAGTCTCCATCACAACTATTTATTGAACGATTTGAAGGTACCTATGTAAAAACGGTTTTAGTTGTCGTTTTATTGATGATGTTCCTTCCCTATTTCTTACTTGATTGGACATGGAATGAGTCGTTTTACCGAGCGATGATTTTATTAGTAGTTGCATCCCCTTGTGCCCTTGTTGCTTCCATTATGCCAGCAACCTTGTCCGCCATTTCCAATGGGGCAAAACGTGGGATTTTAGTCAAAGGCGGCGTGCATTTAGAGAATCTAAGCCATTTGAAAGCTATTGCCTTCGACAAAACTGGTACGCTGACCAAAGGGAAACCTGAGGTTACCGAAATTATCGTCAATGAAAACTTTGTTGAAGCAGAACTATTATGGAAAACTGCTTCGATAGAAAATCAATCCAATCATCCTCTTGCACAATCGATTGTTAAATATGTTAAAGCCAATCTTGACCGAGACCTTCTTCAGCCAGAAAAACTGGAAGATGTTTCGGGGTGGGGTGTAAAAGCGGAAATAAATGGTGAGCAGTGGAAAATTGGCAAGGCAGATTTTGTTGGAAAAGAGGCTGCTCTATCATTCGCAGACGGCAAAGCAGTCAGCCTGGCAAGTCAAGGAAATACTCTTGTATTTGTGCAAGTTAACGATTGTTTAGCTGCGATGATTGCTTTAAAAGATGTGGTTAGACAAGAAACAAAGATGGCCATCGATCATTTAAAGAAACAAGGTATTTACACAGTGATGCTGACTGGCGATAGTGAGAAAACGGCAAATGCGATTGCAGAAGAAAGTCATGTGGATCAGTTCTTTGCAGAATGTCTGCCTGAAGAAAAAGTGGAGCAGCTTAAAAAGCTGAAGGAGAAATATGGAACCATTGCGATGGTTGGTGATGGCATTAATGATGCCCCCGCTTTAGCGACAGCAAATGTTGGAATTGCCATGGGGGAAGGATCGGATGTGGCACTTGAAACCGCGGATGTGGTCCTAATGAAAAATGATTTACCACGGATTGCCGAAGCGATTCATCTTTCGAAACGGATGAACACAATTATTAAACAAAATGTAATCTTCTCCATCATGGTGATTATGATTTTAATATCATCTAACTTTTTTCAATTGTTGGATTTGCCATTTGGAGTAATTGGGCATGAAGGTAGTACCATTCTCGTGATACTAAACAGCTTAAGACTGCTCAAAAATTAAAAGACCGGGCGTATAGCCCGGTTTATTTAATGGTATCCATTACTGCCGTTTGCAGATCCTGAAGTTTTGTTCCCTTTACTGCCTTTACCCTTTTGTTTTGTTCCGCCATCTTTTTTTGTATGTTTAGTCATGGTGAGCCCCCCTAGTTAATATCTGTTCCCCACCTATATTGTCTGCAGTTAAGAATTTTTCATAAGGATATTTTCTAAAAAATTGTTGTTAAAATCTTAAAGCCGATTTTAACGTGGAAATTTCTATTTTGCGTTTTAGAATTTAATTTATGAATTTAACAATTTGATTTATTCCTCTCGGTATAGAAAGCATTTATCTCGCCGCCGATAATGATAATAAACCCAGAGATGTATAACCAAATGAGCAAAACAATAATGGCTCCAATACTACCATAGGTCAGTGAAAAGTTGTTAAAATTACTTACGTAAAAAGATAAAGCATAGGAGGAAAGGATCCAGCCCACGGTTGCAAAACCTGCTCCTGGGAATGCACTTCTACAACGTAATTTAACATTAGGAGCTATCCAATATAATCCGGTGAAAATTAAAAATAATATTAGGGCACTGACGACTAATCTTAACATTTCCCAAATGCGGATGAATTCCAACTTAAATCCTAAATAGGAGAAAAGAAAAATTCCAATTTCCCTTCCGAATATCGGAAGTAATACAGCTACGATAAATACAAAAATCATTCCAATCGTCAGCAGGATGGCCATACCTCTAGATACAATAAAAGAACGGCTTTCGTCCACATTGTATGCTTTGTTAAAAGCTCTCACCAGTGCATGAATACCATTAGATGCAGACCAGATTGTTCCAATAACCCCAAAGGAAAGCAATCCTCCATTGCGATTATTCATCACATGGTTAACATTTTTTTCGATTAAATCCATTGTCTGTGGGGGTGCAAACTCTCTAATACTCCCTAAAATATCGGGGTATGGTATGGGCAGATATGGCAGTAACGTAAAAATAAAAATAAGAAGTGGAAACAGTGAAAGAAGAAAAAAATAGGCGAGCTGAGCGGATAAACCTGGTATATCATCTTCTTCAATCCGGTGCCATAACAGTCTTAACAGGGATTTACGGACATTCACTGCCTTCTCCATTTTCTCACCTCTCCTTAAAATGACAAATTCTATTCTTTTTTCTCTATTGGTTCTTCCACGACTTTAACCTCTTTTAATAAATCTTCAACGGTTGTCGTATCTTCATGCTTTAAAAAGGTACTTTTCGTTTCCCTTACCACTTCTTTTACTTGGGGCGTTAACTCACGGAGTTCGTCAACTTTTTCGGTTATGTAAGAAATGTCCTCGCTCACCTGCTCAATAGTATTTCTAATTTTTTCGGCAGTCTCTTTCACATTTTCTGTTATTTCTTGTGGATGGCGAACCACATAAGAAACCTGCTCGTACGCTTTTTTCACATTTACCTTCATATCCTGCCGTGTTTTTTTATCTAACAAGCTAAGTGCTCCACCTGCTAAGGCACCATAGAAAATGCCTTTAAAAAATAAATTCTTACCCATTTTTTTAACCTCTCCTTTCAAGATGTTTTTATCATTCATTTCTGCCACTATGAAAAAAATACCAATAAACTCCACTTTATATTCTGCTTTAAGCTTGCGGCAAAATGCAAGCGTCGATCATATTTTACTCCTATTATTTTATTACCCAACATTAGGTGCATTAAAACAAGTTTAGATTGACATCTTCCAATGAAAATGGAAAGATAAAGTTACGAATACTGAAAGGGTGACGGGATGAATTTATCAGAAAAAACAGTAGAAAATGTTGAGTATATGATTGAACAAATAAAGGAAAAATTAAAGGTACTAAATCTCGGAGCCATTAAATCTTCACACTTTGATGAGGAAATGTACGAGGAATTAAAAGAAATTTATGAAATGGTTATGAAAAAACCTTCTTTTAGCCCTAACGAAATGCAAGCTTTGGTGGAGGAATTAGGGAACCTTCGCAAAAATAAGTAAAACAGATCTCGAGAGATCTGTTTTTTTATTTTTCCTGTTCAGTTAAAATAATCGGACCATCCTTGGTGATGGCAATGGTGTGTTCATACTGTGCCGAATATTTCCCATCAATCGTCCTAGCAGTCCAGCCATTACTATCCATTTTTGTTTGGTACATACCGATATTGACCATTGGCTCAATAGTAAATACCATTCCTTCTTTTATTCTAGGACCTTTTCCAGGCAGCCCATAATGTGGTACATCAGGTTTTTCATGAATGACTGCTCCAATTCCATGACCAATAAAATCACGAACAACCGATAAGCCTTCTCCTTCTACATAGGTTTGAATAGCATGACCGATATCTCCAATCCGATTTCCAGGGACAGCCTGCTCAATTCCTTTATAGAGTGCCTCTTTTGTAACCATTAATAAATGATCTGTTTCCTTAGGGACAGTTCCAATAGCATAAGACCATGCTGAATCCGCTAATCCGCCATTATAGTTGACGACCATATCTATTGTTACGATATCGCCTTCCTTTAATGGTTCCTTTCTTGGGAATCCATGACATATTTCGTCGTTAATGCTCGCACAGGTGGCGTATTTATAGCCCTTATAGCCCTTTTGCTGTGGGGTGGCATTGTGTTTTTTAAGAAAATCATCCACAAACTCATCAATTTCCCAAGTTGTTATACCTGGTTTAATCATTTTTGCAATTTCTTTATGGCATGAAGCAAGAATTTCCCCTGCTTTTTTCATTCTCTCGATTTCCCGCAGTGATTTAAGAACAATCATGATCTTCCCAACCTTTTTATATTATTTTTATGTATTCTTAGAGAATTGGAAACACACTTTAATCTTATCGCTAAGCTAACATTTTTTCAAAAAGTTTTTGACTTTGATAAATATTTTTGTCATAATAAACTGTTCTTAATATGGAACTTTTTCCGCTTTTCTGATAAAATTATTATAGCAATAATAAAAATTAGGTGTGTGAGCCCATGATAGGTGATCGTGTAAAAAAACTTCGGTTAGAAAAAAGGATGTCATTATCAGAACTTGCTGAGCAAGCTGGAGTTGCTAAATCTTATTTAAGCTCTCTTGAGCGAAACCTGCAAAGAAATCCATCAATTCAATTCCTTGAAAAGATTTCTTCTGTATTAAACGTTCCTGTTGACCATTTAATAAATGAACACATTAATAAAGAAGAATTAGATAGTGATTGGATGAGCATTGTTAAAGAGGCGATGGATTCGGGTGTCTCTAAAGAACAATTTCGCGATTTTATTGAATTCAATAAGTGGCGAATTGGCCAAAATAATAACGAATAAAAAAGAACAAAGCATACTACCAGGATTTTTGTAGTATGCTTTGTTCTTTTATGTATCTTAGCGATTCTTAAGTACTACCTCTCTGGCTTCGTTCTGATGGAGAAAATTAAGGATTGTTTCCTTCGAAATTCCTAGGTCCTTTGCCTCTAAAATAAGAGCTAGCCATTCTGCATCCATACCATTTTTCATACTGTCAGTTATGCCCACTCACATTCACTCCTAAAATACATATTCGTATTCCAGGTAGCCCGGCCATCATAGTAAAATCTATACCTTAGATCCTCGGCTTTGCGTCCCCATTTTTCAATGGGTTTGCCCTTTTCTGTTTCTTATTACTCATAAATCATTGATTATTCAGTATATTCAATAGACAAGCTTTCCTGTTAAATAATGACTATGTTTATTATATATAGTACTTTTTCAGTATCGTGTTGGAATTTGTCAAATGGTTTATTTTTTCGAACCTTTTTTTTACACAAAATATTCCAATTTTCTACAAAAGAGCTTTATGGAATTCGCAGAATTCCTGAAATTCACAATCAATATGGAAGATTTACGGAAAAACAGAGGGATAAAAGTCGATATTAGGTTATTTTACCTAATGAAAGTCTTTATAAAACGATACAAAAAGACCAGAAAAACGCAGTGAAATTTGTCTATTTTGTGACAATTGACATCTACCATAAACACCATTAAAATATACTAAATATTGTAAATATTCTAATATTGGTGGTGGATCTAGTCAATGACAACCATTCATGTGTTGAATTACGCTATCCCAATAGCCTTTGTTGTATTTTTTGGTTACCTTCTTGATCGCATTTGTAAACCTGCAAAGTCTGATGAAAATATAGAAGGTGATTAATACTCTGTCTCTCCTCTCCACTAATAATTTTCCTTCGTTTGGGAATGATACATTCGAAGACGAAAGGAGTGTTTAATTTGGCACGTGGAGAACATTTTAACCATAAGAAGAAAGGTCATCCTGGAAATTTACCAAAAGATAACGTAGTTGAGAAACACTCAAAGGATGCCATTGGAGACGAGGAATTTATTGTAGTGCAAGAGGCATTTAAGAATAGGGTAGAAACGAAAGACGTAGAATAAAAGGCGTGATTTTCACGCCTTTTTTGCCTGCCTAACATTATCAAATTTTTGAATAAGCTTCTTTAAGTCCCATTCTTTTAGACCTGTTGCAGCCCTTTCAATATCTATTGAAAAGATTCGATCCTTCTTTATAGAAGCAACAAGCTCCCTCCCCTTTTCATACACCCGCTTGGTCTGGCTGGCCATTTTATCTACCCCGCGAATTTCAACACCCTGCATGGCACAAATTAGTTCAATCGCCAGCACTCTTCGAGCATTCTGAATGATTTGATACGCATGCCTAGAGGCGATCGTTCCCATGCTCACATGGTCTTCCTGATTAGCAGAGGAGGGAATGGAATCGACACTTGCTGGGTGTGCCAGTGTTTTATTTTCTGATACTAACGACGCCGCCGCATATTGCATAATCATCGCACCTGACTGCAAACCAGGCTCAGGGCTTAAGAAAGGCGGCAAATCGTTCAACTGTGGATTTACTAATCTCTCGATACGTCTTTCAGATATATTCGCAAGCTCGGCAACGGCAATTTTCATAAAATCCATCGCGAAAGCAATTGGCTGCCCATGAAAATTCCCTCCTGAAATAACCTTTTCTCCGTCATCAAATATTAATGGATTGTCTGTAGCGGCATTCATTTCGATTTCTAATTTTTCTTTTACATAATCCAGTGCCTGCCAAGAAGCTCCATGAACCTGTGGAATACACCTTATAGAATAAGCATCTTGAACACGATATTCTCCCTGAACACTGGTTAATAAACTATCACTTAGGTAACCGCGGATTCTCGCTGCCGTGTCAATTTGCTGTTGGTAGCCTCTTGCTACATGAACCTCCTCGGCAAAGGCGTCAATGATTCCGTTCAATCCTTCAATTGTCATTGCAGCGATTAGTTCACTTTCAAATGCCAGCTGTTCCGCTTCAAGATAGCCGACAACTCCCATAGCTGTCATCGCCTGTGTTCCATTAATTAACGCGAGACCCTCTTTTGCCTCTAATGTTATCGGAAGAATCCCTTCCATTTGCAGCGCATGGATTGAATCCATCCTATTTCCTTTGTAAAATACTTCCCCTTCCCCAATCAGCACTAAAGCTAAATGGGAGAGTGGAGCCAAATCACCGCTGGCACCCAGTGAACCCTGTTGAGGAATAACCGGGATGATTTCAGCATTTAGCAATTCCAATAGTTTCTCAATCACGATGGGTCTAACACCTGAATATCCTTTTAAAAGTGCATTGGCTCGTAAAAGCACCATAACTTTTGAAACAATCTCAGGAAAAGGGTCGCCGACTCCACAAGCATGGGAGCGAATTAAGTTTAGTTGTAAATCCCTAACGTGTTCTTTATCGATTATGACATCACTGAACTTTCCAAAACCTGTATTTATACCGTACACCACTTTATGATTGGAAACGATTTTCTCCACCGCTTCACGGCTTTTCTTTACAAGGTCCATACTTTTCTCAGAAGCAATAACCTTTTCGTTTCGATATAAAACTTCTTTCATTTGCTCCAACGTTAAACTTTGACCTGTTAGCATAATCATATTTCTCACCTCTACCACTTTAATAGAATAAAGAAAGAGGCTGGATTCCATATCACATTAGATTTGGAGTCCAGCCTCTTTTATAAACATTACATAATTTAATTTTGTTTTTGGATGCCTCATAGGTTATCAGTCCATTCAAAAATTCTATTAGATTAATAATTATTGTATGTGATAAGAAGCTTGATTGTCAATGCAATTGTCAGAATTTTAGCACAATATCACTTTAGCAAGATAATATAAGAAAGGATTCCTGCTGTTTACAATATAGGCTTTATATACAAAACAAGTATATAAAGCCCAATTTTCTAATCGATATTGTTTTTGATCTTTCTTACTTCAAATTCAACTTCTTTAATGCATCTGCCAAAGCTGTATTAATCGGCTCTTCTTCCTTGTTTTGGTTATTCAGATACTTTTGTACCGTACGTTTATCCACTTTACCAGTAGATTCTTTTTTACGACGCGCTTCGAAGGCAGATAGTTTCTCACGATATCCACATTTACAAGCGAAAATTTGTCCTTCCCCTTCACCGCGAAGCTCAAGTTTTTTCTTGCATTGCGGGCAGCGCGCATTAGTGACGCGCGAAACATTTTTTCGATGTCCACATTCACGGTCTTGGCACACAAGCATTTTGCCTTTTTTCCCATTTACTTCAAGCATTGGTTTTCCACAGTCCGGACAACTTTTTGTAGAGATATTGTCGTGCTTATACTTTTTATTACTGTTTTTAATTTCAGCGACAATTTCTTTTGTGTACTTTTTCATTTCGCTGATAAAAACATCTTTTTTCAACTTGCCATGGGCAATTTGATCAAGTTTTTGTTCCCACTCAGCTGTTAAGGCAGGGGACTTCAGTTCTTCAGGCACCAAATCCAGCAATTGACGTCCTTTGGAAGTAAGGTGAATGTCTTTACCACGCTTTTCTATTAGAAATGAATTGAAAAGCTTTTCGATAATATCTGCACGAGTAGCTACAGTTCCTAATCCGCCCGTTGATTTTAAAGTTTCTGCCAGTTGTTTATTGTCGGTTCCCATATACTTCGTAGGATTTTCCATTGCAGACAATAATGTTGCCTCATTAAAACGGGCTGGCGGGCTGGTTTGACCTGATGTTTGCGCAATTAACTTCACGTTAAGGGTATTGTTTTTTTCAAGTCGTGGTAAAATCTGTTCCTTTAGGTCGTCTCCTGCATCCTCTTCTTCAAAGCGATTCTCGTATACCTCTTTCCATCCGCTCGAAAGAATAGTTTTTCCTCTTGCAACAAAGTTTTCTTCACCTATTTTTGCACGAAGCGTTAACTGCTCATACTCAAAAGCCGGGAATAACACGGCTAAAAATCGTTTCACCACTAAGTCATAAATTTTCCGTTCTTTATCTGTAAACGCTGAGAAGTTTACATACCCTTCTGTTGGAATAATCGCATGGTGATCGGACACTTTGCTGTCATCGACAAATGATTTCGATACTTTTATTGGCTTGCTTAAAATCTTATTAGTTAAGGGACGATACTCTCCTGCTCCACATGCTCTCAAGCGTTCTGGAAGCGTTTCTACAATATCTGAAGATAGGTAACGTGAGTCTGTTCGTGGATAGGTTAAGACTTTATGCTGCTCGTAGAGCTTTTGCATAATATTTAATGTTTCCTTTGCAGAATAACCAAAGATCTTGTTCGCATCGCGCTGTAATTCGGTTAAATCATAAAGCCCAGGAGAAAAGGATTTCTTCTGCTTTTTTTCAATTTCTTTTATAATGGCGTTTTGTTTGCCCAATTTCTTCACAATTGCGTCGACATTCTCTTTATCAAAGCTGCGACTATTTCCCTTTGCATCCTGCCAAGTCAATTTTAAATTGTCGGTGGTTTGTGCATCGATTCCATAATACGTTTGAGGTTTGAAGTTTTTAATTTCATCCTCCCGTGCTGCAATGATTGCAACCGTTGGAGTTTGAACTCGGCCGCAGTTTAACTGTGCATTAAAACGGGTTGTTAATGCACGGGTTGCATTCAGACCTATATACCAATCCGCTTCTGACCGTGCAACAGCAGATTCGTATAAATTTTCATAGGCTTTGCCCGGCTTCAAGTTGGAAAAGCCAGCTTTAATTGCTTTATCCGTAACGGAAGATATCCATAGACGTTTAGTAGGTTTATTAATCTTTGACTTAGCAAGTATCCATCTTGCAACTAATTCCCCCTCACGACCACTATCTGTTGCAATAACAATCTCCCCAACATCAGAGCGTTGTAGTTGGCTTTTCACAGCATGAAACTGCTTACTGGTTTGCTTAATAACAACAAGCTTTAACTCGTTTGGAAGCATTGGTAAATCTTCTATTTTCCAGGCTTTATATTTCTCGTCATAACTTTCAGGATCTGCAAGGGTAACTAAATGTCCTAGTGCCCATGTAACAATATATTTATCTCCTTCTAAAAAACCGTTTCCTTTTTTATGACAATTCAATACTCGTGCTATATCACGAGCAACAGAGGGCTTTTCGGCTATAACTACACTTTTTTTCATTAATTAACATCCTTTCAGTGAACCATTGAATAATAATATAGCATATTATTACTTGAATTACAGAATAGCATTGCTTAAATCAAGCTTTGAGAGATTAGGACTATATACGGATTGGTACATTCATTTTTACCTATCTTTTTTTCTTGTATTTATCTCTTTGGTGATAGTATGATGGAAAAGCGCTATCATACATATTGGCTTCGGAGGTACACATGAGGATTAGAGATTGGGATCCAAATTTGAAGGTTCGCTTATTTAGCGAAGCAATGATGAACATTACGTTTTGGATGTTCTTTCCTTTTCTGACGATTTATTTCGCAGACGAATTTGGTAAAAGTAGAGCTGGGTTATTATTGGTATTTTCACAGATTTTTTCAGTCATCGCAAACTTAATGGGCGGATACTGTGCCGACCGTTTCGGGCGTAAAAAGATGATGGTTCTCTCAGCGGTTGGACAAGGGCTTTCTTTCTTAGTTTTTGCTTTGGCAAGTTCTCCTTGGCTTCAGTCACCTTGGTTGGGATTTATCGCATTCGCAATTGCTGGTGTCTTTGGTTCGTTTTATTGGCCTGCCAGTCAAGCAATGGTGGCAGATGTCGTTGATGAAAAAGATCGAAGTAATGTATTTGCCATTTTCTACACTTCTATTAATATCGCAGTAGTAATTGGTCCTATTTTAGGAGCAATTTTTTATGTGAATTATCGTTTTGAAACTTTACTCTTTGCTGGTATTGTTTGTATGTTACTTGGCTTAATCTTAGCAAAATGGACAAGGGAAACAGCACCATTACAAAAAGTCGGTCCCTTGGAAGAGGACCGTAAATGGTACTATTTCCTACAAAACCAGCTGAAGGACTATACATTAATCATAAAAGATAAAACCTTCCTTCTTTTTATTATTGCGGGAGTCTTAGCTGGTCAAACATTTATGCAATTGGATTTATTATTTCCTGTTTATATGAAAGACGTTATCGATCTTCAAACACTGTTTTCAATAGGAGACTGGTCATTCACCGTTAAGGGTGAGCAAGCTTTTGGTATTGTGCTTGCAGAAAATGGCTTCCTCGTTGCATTGCTAACGGTAGTGATTACAAAATGGATGGGAAGCTATAAAGAACGAAATGTGTTTGTGTTGTCCTCCGTTATATATGCGATTTCGATTGTACTCTTTAGTCAAACTCATTGGATTTGGGGATTTATCATCGCAATGGCGGTCTTTACCTTTGCTGAGTTAATGGGAGCTGGAATTCAACAAAGCTTTGTCTCGAAGCTTGCTCCTGAGGATATGAGAGGACAATATTTTGCTGCGGCGAGCTTACGTTTCACCATCAGCCGTACAATTGCTCCGTTATCTATTCCATTGACGGTTTTGATTGGGTATGAGTGGACATTTTTCGTCCTTGGCCTATTGGCGCTTGCAAGTGCCGGATTGTATTGGATAATGTTTTATTCCTTTGAAAAGAAAACTGCATTGGATCCTCATTAGGGTCCTTTTTTTGTTTAGGCTGTGTTAAACTTGTCTGTTAATTTCCGTTCCAGGCACTTCGCTTTCCGCGGGCGGTCCGGGGAGCCTCCTCGGCGCTTAAGCGCCTGCGGGGTCTCCCCCTGCCCCGTCCTCCCGCAGGAGTCTTCGTGCCTTCCACTCCAATCAACAATTTGACTTACACAGCGTATGTTCAAAAAACCGTCAATAAATTGTACTAAAATATTCACATCTTACCTATTTACTATTATAATTAATATGTAATCGGTTTCTAATATAAGGATGGTGGTATTGATGGAATTATCTCAATTTATGTCCCCCACTTCATGGTCCGGTATTATTACATTTTTAGTATTATTTTCAGCGGGTGTTTATTTTAATATTAAAGTATATGGTAGTAAATTAGAGTAGAGATTCACATCCCTACTTATTTTTTTACCTAATTTTAAAGTGAACAACACTAAACTGTTATAAGTTTCTTTTTCACCTTAAAAGGGCTAAAATGAAAAAGGAAGATTCTGAAAAAGGGAGATTATATGATGAGTGAATTTCAAAGAAACCTTGAGAAATATGCAGAGCTTGCCGTTAAGGTTGGTGTAAATATACAGAAGGGTCAAATTTTGGTTATTAATACGACCCTAGACGCAGCAGAATTTGTCCGTCAGGTTGTGAAAAGTGCCTATGAAGCCGGTGCAGATAACGTGGTAGTTAACTGGACTGACGATGTGGTATCTCGAACAAAATATGAATTAGCACCAGATGAAGCTTTTACTACATATCCTGTTTGGCGTGCAAAGGAAATGGAAGATTTTGTTGATCAAGGGGCCGCTTTTATGGCCATTGTTTCTTCCAGCCCTGACTTATTGAAAGGTATTAATCCAGAACGTATTTCTAACTTCCAAAAGGCTGCAGGAACGGCGCTGGCTAAATACCGACAAGCAGCACAATCTGATAAAGTGAGCTGGACAGTGATCGCCGCTCCATCTCCTGCTTGGGCAAGAAAGGTTTTCCCTGATGCACCAAGTGACCAACAAGTTTCATTACTATGGGACGCCATCTTCAAAGCTGTTCGTGTCGATACTGAGAATCCTGTGGAAGCTTGGAAGAAGCACGATGAAACCTTACATGAAAAGGTTAACTATTTAAATGATAGACACTATCAAAAGCTTCACTATACTGCACCAGGAACTGACTTAACAATCGAACTCCCGGATAACCATCTTTGGGTTGGGGCTGGCAGTATAAACGAAAATGGTTTTGAATTTATGGCGAATATGCCAACCGAAGAAGTTTTCACTGTTCCTCATCGTGATGGTGTGAATGGTACCGTTGCAAGTACCAAGCCATTAAGCTACGGCGGAAATATAATTGACCGATTCTCTGTTACTTTTGAAAATGGAAGAATTGTTGATTATAAGGCTGAAGAAGGTGAGGAGTTCCTAAAGCGTTTAGTTGAGACGGATGAAGGTTCACATTATCTTGGTGAAGTAGCTCTAGTTCCTTTCAACTCACCAATTTCACAATCTAATGTACTATTCTATAATACTTTGTTTGATGAAAATGCTTCAAACCACTTAGCAATCGGAAGCGCTTATGCGTTCTGTATTGAAGGTGGTAAGAAAATGTCCGCTGAAGAACTAAAAGAAAATGGTCTCAATGACAGTATTACACATGTCGATTTCATGATTGGCTCGGAAGATATGGACATCGATGGCATTAAAGCTGATGGAACTAGCGAACCGGTATTTAAAAAAGGCAATTGGGCTTTTTAAATGGTATAATGTAAGGAGCAGCTTCCAGCAGGAAGCTGCTCTTACTGATTATATGGATAAAAATGGAGGATTTTATATGTTAAATGAGTTTAAGAAATTTGCCATGAGAGGCAATGTAATTGATCTTGCTGTCGGGGTTGTCATTGGCGGTGCATTTGGGAAAATCGTTTCCTCGCTTGTTGCTGATATTATTATGCCAATTGTGGCAATGCTCGTTGGTAGAGTTAGTGTCGCGGACCTAGCGTTTGGGGAAGTAAAATATGGGGTATTTATACAATCGATTATCGATTTCTTGATCATTGCTTTTTCTATATTTCTGTTTATTAAATTCCTCTCTCGTTTCAAAAAGAAAGAAGAAGTTAAAGTGGTGGTTCAAATTGACAAGAAAGAAGAATTACTTGCTGAAATACGAGATTTATTAAAAGCAGAAAAAGATTTTTCTAGATAATGAAACATCTTGACCTTTTCTTCGTATATTCTAGATATAAACTATTTTCGAGGTGAAGAAAAATTGTATACACAAACATCTACTGAATTTTTGCCATCTGTAATTAGGACATTTTCCCTTTCTTTAGCCATCGCCTTCGTTGGGACCATGGCAGGAACCTTTGTACCGCCGGCATTATTTTTACCATTAGCGATCCTTGAATTCGTTTTGTTGATGATTGCCTTTTTCTTTAGACGCAAAAAAGCCATTTCTTATACCTTCCTGTATATCTTCACTTTTATATCAGGAATTACGTTATACCCGATTGTTTCTTATTATGCAATGACTGCTGGAGCAAACGTAGTCTTGATGGCTTTCGGAAGTACCACAGTCGTGTTTACTGGAGTAGCCATTTATGCAACAGTTTCCAAACGTAATTTCTCTTTCTTAGGGGGATTCCTGTTAGCAGCTTTATTAGCTTTAGTTGCTGTTTCTATTTTTAATATTTTCATGCCGCTAAGTTCAACCGGTATGCTTGCATTCTCTTTCATTGGCGTATTGGTTTTTAGTGGATATGTATTGTTCGATTTCAACCGTATGAAGCATTATGGAGTAAGTGCGGAAGAAGTTCCTTTGATGGCATTAAATCTTTACTTAGACTTTATTAATCTATTCGTAAGTATTTTGCGCATCTTCGGAATTCTTTCATCTAAGGATTAACATAATGAAGCCGGGATTTCTCTCCCGGCTTTTTATAATGCAAAGGATTGGAGCTTTGGTCTAAGGTGCTCCTTTCCCCTTTTCATTCTTGTTTTTACTGTAGATATGGGAATTTTTTTTCTATTTGATATTTCAATTAATGTAAGGTCTTTAAAATAATAGAGAAATAGTGCAGATTGGTATATTTCTGGTAATGCCTTTACACTTTCAACCATTTTTTCTGTTGAATATTTATGTAGTACCTCTTCTTCGGGGAGAGGTGGTGCTTCAACTGTTGTCGAGTAAGAATACACCTCTTCCTTCCAAAACTGTTTTGTTTTATTTTCTTTCCGCCAATAATCCCGACACTTATTTCTTGCTATCGTAAACAACCAGCCTTTTAATCTAGCGGGTTCCTTAATGGTATGAAAAGCCAAATAGGCAGATACCAAAGCCTCCTGATAGAGATCCTCTGCAAGTTCTTTTTTTCTAACTAAAGAAAATATATAGTTAAATATGGCTTTCCCATGTTCTTTTACCATAACTTCAAACGAATCAGTCATTCTATCCCGCATTTTTTCAAACCTTCTTTCCATTTAAAACTTCTCACACTAATAGACGGAATACAAATCTCTAAACCCTACACTAACGAGCATTTTTTTCTTAATTATTTTTTTCGATAAGACCTCTCATAAAAATCGAAACACCGATACTTTTACAAATGCTCAAATAATGCATCAATGCCAATAAGACGGATCCGGTATTCATAGCGATAATTACACCGTCCATTCTCCATTCGGGGCGTGATGATAGGGCAATGATGATTGCAAAAGAGACAATTGTTGACCAAATACCATGAATAAACGTTTCCTTTATCAGTCCTAAGCCAATTAAAAATGCCTGCATTGGCATCACAAAAAAATGGAATAGAAAAAACGGCCAGAGCATTTGTAAATAACTAGCGGCAGTTGAAGATTCAAAGAATATGGAAGTAAGCTGCGGAGCAAAAACATAGAAAACAACCACGGCTGGCACCCCATAAAGAAATGTAAGCATCATTACTTGTGAAAGCATTTTTTGCAATGTCGAGTAATCTCTATTCGAATACGTTTTTGATACAGCCGGAATTAAAACAGTCATTAAAGAATGCGCAATGAACGCCGGGAAAAATCCAATTGACGCGGCAACTCCCATTAGCATGCCAAAGTGCTCAGTCGCAATGGTTTCCGACAATCCAGATCGCACCAATGCCGCCTTAATTAAAAAGGGTTGAACCGCACCAGTTAAAGCGGAGAATAGTCGTAAACCTGTCGTTGGAACTGATACGGCCATTAAATTTTTCCGAACAGCTTTACGATTTAAATTGGAAAAGGGCATTCGTTTAAGCTGTTGAAATTGAATAATTAACATGTAGCATAAATAAAGAAACACAGCAATTTCACTGCCGATAAATGAAGCAATTGCAATGAGTACCGAAGCTTCTGAATCAAATTGAAAGAAACGAAATAAAAGATATAGTAATACTAGTTGAATTGATTTTCTTATGAAATTAGCAATGGCGATTTTCCCCATCTTGTGCCTGCCCATAAAATATCCCCGTGCTACAGAGGTAAAGGATATGACAGGTACGAGCAGAATAATGAACCATCTTGTATAAGGATGGTAGCCATCAAAAACTGAAATAAACGGAATAACAGCCATAGCGAACACCAAGAGGATACACGTAAAAATAATGGTAATCGTAATGGCATGATATAGGATATTTCGATGAAACCTATCTTCTTTTTCCGCAACGAACTTTGATATGGAAACCGGCAGTTCAAAGCTTGATAAGAGGACTAGCAGATAAATAGATGGAAGGATCGACATATATAAACCTAATCCATGCTTGCCCAATTCTTTTGCAAGAATTAAATTAACTAAGAACTCTACACCTTCCCCTAAAAAGGCGGATAGGGCTAAAAATAATATTCCTTTGTAAAAGATGGCCATAACGAACTCCCCTTTAAAACAATCTCACTTTTAATAAGCTATGAGACAAGTTGTTTGAATAGTAGAGAGAATTAAAAAAAGCATAAAAAAAGGGCGCTTGGCCCTTTCTACACATTTTTTGTTATAGTCTGTTTCCTTACTACCCAAGTCATAAAGAGAATGACAACAACTAACAATAGTTGTGGTAATGTGGTTTCCCATGTTGGGTACAATCCAATCCAATCAACAAACGGGAAGTTAATAACTGTGCTCGTCGAAAAAACTTTAGAAATCTGTAAAGCATGGATACTAATTCCGAGCATTTTAAACGCTAAGAAATAAATTACAAAGGTTGCCACTTTAAAAAATACATGAATTGGAATTTTTACACTGTAGTAAATAATCATAAAGCCGAAAATAGCTAATATGATCACTGCTAAAACAATTCCCACAACAAGTTGTCGAATGCTTATATAGGGTGTTATTCCAGTGTAAAAAATAATCGTCTCGGCCCCTTCACGGAAAATCGAAAGAAAACTAATAACGGCAAATGAAAAGAGGCTTCCTTGTGCAACTGCTTGTTGCATCTGCAGCTTTACATACTTATTCCAATTTTCAATACTTGATTTTTTATGAAGCCATGCTCCAACCGATAACATCATAACCACAGCCAAAATACCAGTTATTCCTTCAATATATTCTCGACTGGAAGCTGCAGTAATCTTGGAGAAAATAATATTGATTAGAACTGCAAGTAAGGCACTTGCTAAGATGCCACCTGCCACTCCAGTCCAAATCCATTTTTGTTGAGATGACTGACCTATTTTCTTTAAAAAGGCAAGTAAGGTTGCAATAATTAACAAACCCTCTATCCCTTCCCTTAATAAAATAAGTGCAGAATCCCAAAATGAATAATTGGTTTTACTAATTAATGGTTCTAATTTCGCATTTAAATCCTTAACTATTTCCAATGCCTTGGGACCATTCACTTTATCAGAACTTAAAATACTGATAGCTG
This sequence comes from Neobacillus canaveralius, assembly GCF_047237705.1. Classification (NCBI taxonomy): domain Bacteria; kingdom Bacillati; phylum Bacillota; class Bacilli; order Caryophanales; family Bacillaceae; genus Neobacillus; species Neobacillus canaveralius. The sequence goes on from NZ_JBDFLL010000001.1 coordinate 5,180,101, forward strand.
TTGGAATTTTCGTTTCGATTTCACTATATAACTTACTGTCTCTGGTTTGTACTTCCCCTTCAACCATTGGCCATATGTTGAGAATTTCATTTAAATGCTGAGTAGAACTCTTATAATCATTATTGGCAATCTCTTTTTCTGCCTTCTTTATTAGCGTGGAAACATCTGTTAAAGAAAAATCACTTTTAACCTCTTTTGAAAATTTACCGGCTAAAAATTTCTCCACTTCCTGTGTTAATTTATCTACATTCGTTTCAGCCTTTTTTAGATCCACAGGGTTTTGAGTAATTGAAATTCGGATTAAAGCCATGTATTTTTCAATATTCCCGTAAGAAGAAATACTTTCATCATGAACAATTTTTTCCGAAGCATTCCATTGATCCATTAGTGTTTGATACTGAATCTTTATATTAGCTACATTCCCATCCAAAATAGATCCCTTCAGATACTCTAGGAGAGGGAGCAATTTTTTAACCTGGACGGTTTGTTTTGTTCGATCTACCGGGTTTTGTTCTGTATCATATTTTACCAGGGAACTTGATAGTGCTGAGAGACTACTAGAAAGTATCTCTTTTTCTACTTCCCCTTTTGCTATTATACTTTGAACCTTCTCCAAATCTTGATCAACCAATTTTGCCTGTTCACTATTTGCATTCTTAATTTTTATCCATTCTTTAGCAAACTGTTCAATGTTATTCGAAACCGTTTCCTGATCGCCTGATTTTACTTTCATTAAACTATCGCCAATTAAGACAAACAGCTCGTCATGATTTTCTGCTGCCGCCACGTGGTGTGCAGCTTGAAAAAAAATGAATAAAGATAAAAATAATATGAAGGGCTTCCATAACATTTGCATTTATCTCTCTCCTCTATAAAAGGAAAAACATTACGTAAATAGTGTCTCTCCTATAAAACCTCCATTTTTCGTTCCTGGTAAACAGGCGAAAAGGGCGCTGCCTCGATGTGAAATATATTCATTCAATTTATCCATACTTGAAAGTCTCTTTTGTATTGGAATGAATTGTTTACTTGGTGAACGTTGGAAACTTAAGAAAAGCAGACCTGCATCAAAACTCCCGGTCTTCAAATCCATTCCATTTGAGTAAGAATACCCCCTGCGGAGAATTTGCTCTGATCCATCTCCATGTGATAATCGTACATGTGAATCCACAGGGATAGTATCTTCTCCGTTGGGTTGTTTGTGATTAATATCAAGTTTATCAAATTCATTTTTTTGTCCGAAAGGTGCACCAGTTTCACGATATCTTCCAAAGGTATTTTCTTGTTCCTTTAGATTGGTCCGATCCCAGACTTCAATAAACATTTGGATTCTTCGTACAACAAGATAACTGCCGTTCTGAAGCCAATTCGGTCCATCACCTGGCTGAACCCAAACATGTTCATTCATCTGTTTTTCACTTTTCACATCCGGGTTGACACTTCCATCTTTGAAACCAAACAGGTTCCTAGGTGTTCCTTCTTTTGCATCTGCCTGCTTGGTTCGCTGAAATCCTGGCTGTGCCCATCTTAAAACTGCCTTTCCCCTAGCAATTCGAATTAGGTTTCTTACCGCATGAAATGCCACTTGCATATCATCCGCACAAGCCTGTATACATAAATCTCCTCCAGTCCATTCCTCTTCTAATGCATCTAATGAAAATGCGGGAAGGTTTACTAATTCCTTAGGCTGCTTATGTTTTAATCCAAAGCGGTCTTGGTTGTCCTTTTCAAAAAGACTAGGACCGACCCCAAAAGTAATCGTTAAATTAGAGGCTGATAATCCTTCCGCCTCTCCCGTATCTTTTGGCGGAAGAAATTCATTACTAGTTAGTTCTCCAATTGGTTTACCCTCAGACATCAATGCAGAGGCCTGCGTCCATTCTTTTAAAAGCGTTATTAAATCTTCTTTACTAGAAGTTGTCACGTCTAAGGCAGCAAAATAAACATGGTTTTGCGGTTTTGTCGTAATTCCACTTTGGTGCTTTCCATAAAATGAAACAACATCCTTCACGCTAGAGGCCTTTCCTTCTGTAATAGACCACATGCCTCCTATTCCAGATGCACCAATTAGAATCCCAACACCACCAACTCCAGCTGTTTTCAAAATATCCCTTCGTGAAATTTTCTTTTCTCCAAGCGATTCCCCTTCAATGAAGTACTCATTCTTAGACATCTATAATGCCTCCGTTACAATCCCGATTTCCGAGAGTGGTTCAGCAAGCGCATCAATTGCTTGACTAAGCTCCTTTACCTCAGGTTCTGACAATTCCGTATACACCTTGTACCCTCCATCGTTTTTATGTTTATTTAATAAGGTAAAGACATCATTGAAGCGAGTTTGAATTTCCTTAGAAAGTTCCTCATCCTTTTCCTTTAAAGCAGGATTTAAAAGTTGAAAAATTTTATCCGCACCTTCTACATTTGCAGCAAAATCAAATAAATCAGTATGAGAATAGCGATCCTCTTCCCCCGTCACTTTTGAAGTCGATACTTCATTTAAGAGGTCTACCGCGCCAGTAATTAATAGATCCGTTGTGACGTCGACTGTATCTACTTTCGCACGCAAAAGATTTACATCTTTCATCAATTGCTCTGCGTATTGTTCATAACCATTTGTAGTGTTTTCAACCCACAAGCCTTTTTCAATACGGTGGTAGCCTCCCCACTCAGCTTCCGGGACATCACCTTCGCGCGCATCAATTTTTGGATCAAGATCTCCAAATACTTCAGCTATCGGTTCTGCACGCTCATAGTGCACTCTTGATGATGCATATAGTGCTTTAGCGTTATCTACATCTCCATTTTTAACTGCGTTTGTAAATGCCTCCGTTGCCTTTACAAATTCTTCAATTTCTCCTATAGCATACTTACGGTATTCATCCGTTACTACAGAGAGTGAATCAGATATAATATTCTTTGATTCTTTTACCGTTTCATTAGCTGAATTTTCATTTGGATTAGTACAACCAAATAATAGACTGCTAGACAATAATAAACTTCCTGAAACTTTTAATAATTTCATTTGTAAATATCCCCCATCACCATTAATAATGATAATCATTCTCACCATTATAATATCAGTAAATGATAATGGTTTTCAATAGTTAATCAAAAAAACTTTCCAACTATTCAGATTGGAAAGTTTTTTTGATTTATTTTATTAACGAGTGTTTAAACGCATAAATGACTGCTTGTGTTCGGTCTTGGACGTTTAGTTTACTTAGTATGTTACTGACATGGGTTTTTACGGTTTTTAATGCAATATATAATTCATCAGCGATGTCCTGGTTGGTTTTTCCCTCACCCATTAACATTAATATTTCCATTTCTCGGCTGGTAAGTTCTTCGTGTGGCAGTTGTTGATGTTTCTGGCGCATTTTAATCATCATTTTTCCTGTTACCTCAGGCTCAAGGACAGACTGACCATGATATGTAGCACGGACTGCATTGGCAATTTCATCTGCTTTTGACGTTTTTAGCATATAACTAGTTGCACCAGCTTCTAGTGCGGGATATACCTTTTCATCGTCCAAAAAGCTAGTGACAATGATAACTTTTGCTTCCGGCCAGTTTTCAATAATTTGTTTGGTTGCTTCAATCCCATCCATTTCCTTCATGACTAAATCCATTAAAATAATATCAGGTCTAAGTTCAAGCGCCAGTTCCACGCCCTTTTTTCCATCAGCAGCCTCACCTACTACTTCAATGTCTGGCTGTGCGGATAAATAAGCTGAAACTCCAATCCTCACCATCTCATGATCATCAACAAACACTACTCTAATCATTTACACCATCTCCATTTGTCATAACAGGTACCTTCACTTCCAGCCTCGTACCTTTACTCTTCACACTAACTACCTTTAAAGTGCCGCCAACTTCAAGTGCCCTCTCATGCATATTCTGCATTCCATATGATCCGGCCTTTTTTGTTTCAACTTCAAAACCTATCCCGTCATCGACAATTCTTAAAATGACAAGATCATCACGCTTTATCAATAAAACCTCAAGTTTGTTCGATTTGGAATGCCGAAGTGTATTGGATACAGACTCTTGGAGGATTCGGAAAAGATGATCCTCAATTCCCTTATCAAGTGGAAATGCTTCTACTTTCCACTTAATTTCCATTGTTACTTTCTGTGATAATTCGATTAATAACTCTTCAATTCCTTCTTGCAGTGTTTTATTTTTTAACGCAACTGGACGCAAATGAAGAAGCAGGGCACGCATTTCAAGTTGAGACTGGTGAATCATTTCCTCCACCATTTTCAACTGCTTCGCTTCCCTATCCTCTTCATTCGCACCTTGTCTGGTTGTATTAATGGCCGACATCATCATTGATGCAGCAAATAATTGCTGACTGACGGAATCATGTAATTCACGAGCGAGGCGGTTTCGTTCCTGTTCAATTATTTCTTGAATCCTCGCTTCCTGATCTTCAACCTTTTCTGTAGCCAATCGCTGTGACAGCTTGGCTTGTTCCGACATTTGCCTGCCGATCTTATCAATTTGTTCTGCTATACTCTGCATTTCCGAAATGGCTTGCTTTTCATCGGAACCACCTTGTTTCCCTTGCTCTAACTGGTGCAATGAATACTCAACACCCTGAAACTGTCTTCTCCAGTATATACCTGAAAAAATGCCCAAAAGTATGCCAAGAGCAATACTGAATGCCGGAATAAATATGATAAATGGGATATCCATAAAATGCCGGTTCCATAGTTCTGACCAATCTGAAATTGGAAAAACAATGATAAAGGTTGCAGCAATAACGAGAGCAATCATGACAGAAGAAGCGATATTCCATACAACCTGCCTTTGGATTATGCTCATATCCGGCTCACCTCTATATTGCCCACCAGCAAGGAGGTAAAGATTTTCACCTTTTGCTCTGCCTTGTCATAGCCTGCTGTCTTAAGGTGGAAAGATTGGTTAAAAACCTGAGCCTGATGATTTTCAAAAACCGTTGTGGTGCCTATAACAGACGAGTGATGAACGCTTACTTCTATTTCATAAGGTATTTGAATTTGAATATTACCAATGACATTTCGCATAAAGATAATGGTTTCACCCTTCGGCAAAACAGTATAACTTAAATCTATAATTGTATCTCCAATTCCAGATTGGATGTTAATGTCATTCCATTCATATACACTGCTTGGTGTTTTTTGTTGTCCGAAAAATATATTTTCAAAGAGTGGCTTGGTCTTAATAAGTGTCTCTTCTTGCTGAGCCTGCTCCGATTCTTTAATATCTAATGTAATCTTATTTGGATACTTTTTAGAGTTAAAATATTGAATAATAAAATGTAAGAGAATAGCCAGTAATAAAAACCTAAAGGTCATCATGCTAAAGACACTAATGAAAAGAAAGATAATTCCTGCGATGGTAAAAATTTTACCACTTCGCTTCCCCGCTTTTCTTCTGCCTATATAAATAAGTCCACCAGAAAATAAGAGGGAGAAAATGAGACCACTGTTAAAAAATAGAATTTCTAGCAGCAGAACGACAACCCCAATAACGACCAGCCATCCCGTATAATCATTTTTTGCATTCCTAAACATTTGGCCTATCCCTCCCCTGTTAGTTTCTTTATCCATGATATGGCCAAAAAGGTGCATATGGCTGCACCTTTATAGAATACCATGTTTTGGATATTAAATGGACTTGCTTTCTTCTAATTTCATTTGTTTTTCTAATTGTGCAACTTTAGCGTCAATGGTATCGCGGTAATAAGAGCTTTTTACTTGATGATCTAAACGATCTAAGTAAGAGTCAATTTCCTGAAAACGCGCGTTTGCATTGCTAGAGGTATGATTTGTGTCTAATACCTGATTCATTCGATGATTGGCACGGGTAACATTCTCACGGCCCATTATTTCCAAACGGCGGATCTGCATATCTTTTAACTTATGTTTCATTTCCTCATATTTTCTTTCTAATTCACTAAGCTGACCTTTAACTTGCTCAAGTGAAGCGAAAAGACGTTCAACACGGCTTGAGTATTGCTGATGTTCTGCTGAAGCAAATTCATACAGCTCGGTTTCGCCTGCTTTAGAGGCAATTTCTGCCTGATATTTTCTCTTCTCTGCTAATTCCGCTGCTTGAGAGTATTCTCTAGTGAATTCATCTTTTAGTGCGTATTGACGTTCCACAAGCTTTCTAACTTTGTCAGTCTCTTGTTCACATTGACGAAGATATTGGTTTAGCAGGGCAATTGGATTTTCCTTTTCTTTTTGATCAACCGCAGCATGTAAATCCGCCATAATGGTATCCTTTATTCTAGTTAATAGGTTTGTCATTTTATCTCTCTCCTTAGATTAGTTTTTATTTAATTCATTCCATTGTTTTTCGAAATTCACAAAAGGGTCAGACTCCTCTTTTACAACAGACTTTTTACTGCTATTCCAGTTTTTATATACGAGATATAGTACATAGGCAGCAACAACACCAATGATAGCAGGAGCGTTATGAATAGCGGCCATTAAGACAAAAAATCCGATAATCCCGAGACCAATTTTACCTCCGGTCGATTCAGCCTTTAAGAACTGTTTAAAAATGAAGTACAGAGCAGCAAGACCAACCAGTAATCCTACCATCGGACCTATTGTTGAAAGTAAAATCATTGCTGCTATTCCGCCAGCTACTAGTAAACCAAACTTTTTCATTTTGTTTTTTCCTCCTTTCTTTATCTTGATTACATCTTACCTCTATTCCAAATTTCTCATAACGAACCAGCGCTTTATTTTCATATCAGTCTTGAGACGTAGAAAGGGTCAGTCCCTTGTGTAGGTACTGACCCTCCTAGTGGTTATTTAGAGATAAACATTTGTGTCCAATAATGTCTTTGTGACCCGCCTTGTGCGTATCCAACACCAATATGAGTATAATTACCGCTTAATATATTGGCACGGTGACCTGGGCTATTCATCCAAGCTCGAACAACTTCCTGTGCAGTTGTTTGCCCCGCTGCTATATTTTCACCTGCAGAGCGATATGAAATTCCAAAGTTTTTCATCATCGTAAAAGGACTTCCGTATGTCGGACTATCATGACTGAAATAGTTTTTATCCCTCATGTCGATGGACTTATAACGTGCAACTCTGGAAAGCTCCCAATCTTGAGTTAAGGCCTTTAATCCATTTTTGGCACGTTCTTGATTCGTTAATTGGACGACTTGGCTTTCAATGCTTTTAGTTGCATCATAATTAGGAATTGTCACCTTATTTCCAGGATATATCAGGTTTGGGTTCCTAAATTGGGGATTCGCTGAGATGATTTCAGAAATCCCAACCTGGTAACGAACTGCAATTTTCCAAAGTGTGTCCCCTGGTTGAACGGTGTAAATTTGCTGGGCAAACGACACATTTGGAATGCTAATAAGTGATAGTAAAAACAGTAAACTTACCCAAAATGATTTTTTCATTTTTACGCCTCCTCCGATATATATTTTTGATTTCAGGTTCAAAATATACAGAGTGTCAAAATAAAATTTTTCAGGTTAAGTTCGGAGGAAATAGTGTGAGAGACATTTCGTGGATTACCTATGTCATGTTAATTTTGGCAAGCTATCGGTTAACCCATTTAATTGTTTTTGATAAAATTACTGAATTTATACGTAAGCCATTTATGAAGAAAGTGAAAGTAGAGACCAATCATGGAATCGAAACCAAGGAAGTACCAAAAGGCATGTTTGGGTATTTATTGAAATGTTATTGGTGTGCCGGAGTTTGGAGCGCGATATTACTTGGGGGCGGATATTTACTTTTCCCCCGTGTAACCTTTGTGATTATTCTGATTTTTTCAATCGCAGGCGGTCAATCCATTCTTGAAACGTTTGTCGGGGTAAATATTAAGAAAGTAGATTATTATGCGGATTTAGAAAAGAAAAAATAAATAATAGAATGCTCCCCCTTTCGCATAAACATTAGGAAAGCGGAAGGCGCCTGCTTATCGGCGACAAGCATAAGACGAGCCGGCATGAAGGTTGCTCTTTAACCTTCTTGACGGATTGGCTTATGACCGAGGAAAAAGCGATTTATCTTTTTCCCTCGAGCCGATGGCGCCTGTAGCTGGACAATGAAAGGGGGATTTGAATGGCTGGATGGTGGGTCACTGCCATTGGGTTTATCATTTGTCTTGGTATTGTTGGGGGTACATTGGTTTATTTTTTAAGAGGGACGCTTAACACTGAAGACTCCACCCGTATTGACCCGGTTAAAAAAGAATCGGACTAATCTTATACCAATAAAGAGAACAATCCTGGACTTCAGGGTTGTTATTTTTTTATTTAAAAAAGGATTGTTACATGATTTTATTAAAAATGGAAAAATTAATCATATGAAAATAATACTGGAGGAAGACATATGAGCTCATCTGAAAGCACCCACCATTTTCCCAGAACCTATTGGCGAGAAATAGAATTACCAACATTTGAAACGCTGAATGAGGATACTACAGTTGACGTAGCTATTGTCGGTGCAGGTATAACAGGTATTACTGCTGCTTATTTGCTGGCAAAACAAGGTGTAAAGGTTGCAATTATTGAAGCAGGCAGTGTGTTAAACGGGACAACAGGACATACAACCGCGAAGCTGACTGCTCAGCATGGATTAATATACGATGAATTAATCAGTCATTTTGGAGAGGAAAAGGCTAAGTTATATTTCGAATCCGCTTCCAATGCGATTAAATTTGTTGAAAATACCTCGAACGAAAAAGGAATCGATTGTGATTTTAGCAAACAAGATGCCTTTGTTTATGCAACAACTGAACAGTATGATAAGAAGCTTGAAACCGAAATGTCTGCCTATCAAAGGCTCGGGATTGATGGTGACTTAGTAGGAAACATTCCATTTGATATTCAAATAAAATCTGCGCTATTAATGCGCAATCAGGCACAATACCACCCACTTAAATTTTTAAAAGGGCTTTTAGAAGAGGCGATCAAGGCGGGATGTAAGGTTTATGAAAATTCAGTTGCAGCAGGAATCGAGGATGTGGATTCTACCCAGCCAAAAGTTAAGATAAAGGGGGGACATAAAGTTGCCTGTAAACATGTGATTATTTCCTCCCATTTCCCATTTTATGATAAACCAGGTCTCTATTTCGCAAGAATGTATGCTGAAAGATCTTACGCGATTGGGATTAAGACCGATAAGGAATATCCTGGCGGAATGTATATCAGCGCGGACAGTCCGTCACGCTCCATTCGCTATACACCAATTGATGGGGGTAATCTCCTAATTCTTGGCGGCGAAAATCATAAAACAGGCCAGGGTGTCGATACGCTCAGTCACTATGTTGCACTTGAGGATTTTGCAAAAGATGTGTTTGACCTTTCTGAATATCACTATCGGTGGTCTGCACAGGATTTAGTGACATTGGACAAGGTGCCTTACATCGGTCCACTCACAAGAGATAAAGAGCATATTTTAGTGGCAACTGGTTATAAAAAATGGGGGATGACCTCGGGTATTCTTGCTGCTCATCTCCTTACTGATTATGTATTAAACCGAGACAATCCCTATAAGGAATTGTATACTCCATCACGTTTTGATGCGGACCCAGATATTAAATCAATTATTTCAACGAATGCAGACGTAGCGAAGCATTTAATTAAAGGAAAACTTGAGTTTGTACCAAAGGATCCTGGGGATTTAGTGAATGGAGAAGGTTCTGTTGTCATGCATAAAGGACAGCGTGCAGGCGCCTATAAGGATGAAAACGGAAAGCTTTACATTGTGGATACCACCTGTACGCATTTAGGCTGTGAATGTGAATGGAATCATGCTGAAAAATCTTGGGACTGTCCATGTCACGGGTCGCGGTTCGCCTATAATGGAGAAGTCATTGAAGGACCAGCGAAAAAGGCACTAAAAAATGTTGGCGATGTTTAATATGACTCGGATATCTACATAGAATTGTGAGATATCTACACCATACAGCGCTTTATCTACACACTTTTTGAATATATCTACAAATTATTAATCATTCTCAACACATTTTAGAACGATATCTACAATTCATAAAAAATGAACGCCTCCAGAATATTGGAGGCGTTTACTTTATTTACCATGTGGACGGTTACGTTTTAATTTTTCTCCCGTCTCAAATTCAACGAGTTCTTCAGAAGTTCTCATTGCCTCTTTACGATTATTATTTCGCTGGGCATTGGCATTACCAAGTTTCTGTCTTCCCACACTATCATCTCCTTTTAGAGAATACATAAATAGTGTGAGTGAAAATAAATCAAGTTATTCTACCCAAGAATTGGTGGTTTACGGAACTTTGTTAACTGCTCAAAAGCAAAAGCCGCTTCAATTAACGTTGGTTCACTATAGGCGGTTGCTGCAAAAGAAATTCCGACGGGTTCACCAAGAGAAGTATAGCCTGCAGGAACGGCAATCGTTGGATATCCTGCTTTTGCACTAATATGCGAGGCCTCATCACTAGGAATGAGTATAACATCTAACTGATACTTCTCAAGCGCATAGTCAATCCCCTGTTGTGTGGAATGATAAAGATCAAATTCCAACGAATCCACATATTTCGCTTCCGTTAAGGAACCACTAGTTGCTTCTGATTTAATTAGAACTTCCTGTCCATACTTTAGCATCGTTTCTTCATTTTCCTTATTGTATTGAATTAAATCATTCAATGTTCTGATCGGTATAGAAGGATGAAGTTTACTTAAATAAGCGTTTAAGTCCGGTTTAAATTCATATGTTAATACGTCATACTGCCACTTGGCATTCGCAGAAGGAATGTCTATATGTTCAATAATTTCAGCACCCGCTGCCTCCAAAACAGCAACAGCGTCATGAAAGATCTTTAATTTTTCTTCGCTCAACTGATCTGAAAATCCATCTTGGGCAATGCCAATCCTTTTTCCCTTAAGTCCGTCTTTACGTAAATGTTCAGTAAAGTCTTTTTCTGCTAATGGGTTGGTTTTTGTTATTGGATCTTCTTCATCTTTTCCTGTCAAAGCATTTAAAAGAATGGCTGCATCTCTGACAGTCCTAGCCATTGGTCCGGCTGTATCCTGGGTATGAGCAATCGGTATAATCCCTCTTCTGCTGATTAGGCCCACTGTCGGTTTAATTCCGACCAGCGAGTTTTGGCAGGATGGATTCAAAATGGATCCAGACGTTTCCGTTCCAATCGCTGCAGCTGCTAAATTCGCAGCAATTGCCGCACCAGAACCTGAACTAGAACCGCCGACATCAAATTGCCCAGGACCATAAGGATTTAACACCTGACCACCGCGTGAGCTATACCCGCTTTTCATCCCATACGCCATAAAGTTAGCCCATTCCGTCATATTCGTTTTACCAAGAATGACTGCTCCTGCTGCACGAAGCTGTTCCACCACATAAGAATCTCTTAACGCAACCGAATCCTTTAAAGCTAAAGAACCTGCGCTAGTATGCATTTTATCAGCGGTATCAATATTGTCTTTTATCAAAATGGGAATACCATGCAACGCACTGCGCGGTCCCGCTTCATTCCGTTCAGCGTCAAGTGCTGATGCAATATGAAGAGCATCTGGGTTGACCTCAAGGATTGAGTGGATACTTTTATCATAAACAGAAATTCTATGTAGATACATCAATACAAGTTCTTTAGATGTAAGCTCTCCGCTGGCCATTTTTTCCTGCATTTGAGTGATCGTTGCCTCCTCAATCCAATGATCGAGATATTTAGTTAACTTCGGATTCTCCATTTATTCCCCTCCCGTAGATAAAATTTTATAAGAAAAAGAATATTCTTGCAATAACAAAAGACAGTAGGAAAGTCCCACTGTCTTTGTTTAACGCCGTACCTTTTGTTCAGGCTCAGCAATTTGCCCTTTAAAGAAGATTCTTTTATTAGGTGTGACGTTTAGTTCCTGGCAATATTTTTTTAATTCTCTCTCTTCCCGGTCGGTTACTAACGAAATAACCGTGCCGTTTGCTCCCATTCTCCCTGTTCTTCCCGCTCGGTGAACATACTGAGCAATATCCCTTGGGAAATCGACGTGGACAACATGAGTGACTCCTTGAATATCCAATCCTCTAGCTGCCACATCCGTAGCAATCAGCATTTTAGTTTTGCCATCACGGAAAGCTTTAAGCTCTGCCTGCCGTTCTAACTTCTTCATATCACTATGCAGAATTCCTGTCGACAGTTCTTTGAAATTGAACTTTTCTTTAAGGACTTGAATCTCCCCAATATCATTGATAAATGCCAGGGCTTTAATGTTGTCTAAACGAGCGATTTTTTCAAGCAGCTTAATCTTATCTCTAGGTTCAGCAGAAAAAAAGATATGCTCAACCTCACCTGAGGAAGCAAGCTCATCCTTTTCTATTCGAAGTATTTCGGGCTCCTTGGTTATCTCCTTTGCCAATTTCTCTGTTCCAGCCTTCATCGTCGCCGAGAATAAAACTACTTGGCGGTCACCCATTGTCGATTTAACAATATTTTGGACTGTGTTGAGATGCTCTGGAATTAGCAGTTGATCTCCCTCATCTAATACTACCAGCTTCACCTCGTGCATTTTTACCTTTTTCTGTTTGATCAGTTCAAATAACCGGCCTGGTGTAGCAAAAATGACATGAGGGCGCTTTTTCAATTTTTCAAGCTGACGTTTTACATTTGCTCCGCCAATTATAGAAGTTCCTCTTATTCCGCTGCCTTCTGACCACTTTTGAAATTCTGAATAAACCTGCATAACCAATTCCTGTGATGATGCTAAGACTACAGCTTGTATTGATTGGGAATTGGTTTCAATTTTATTTAATAATGGTAATAAATAGGCTAGTGTCTTGCCCGTACCTGTTGGAGATTCTGCAATTAAATCTTTTCCTTCAATAATTAAAGGGATGGCTGTATCCTGAATCGAAGTAGGTTGTTGAAATCCGGATTTTTCCCAGTTTTCCTGTAAAAAAGGGCTTAAGGTATTTAACATATTTGACTCCTTTTTTTATCTCATTTCTACATATTATATCCACACATGACATTGATACTAACCTATTTACTAAAATGTGTCCATAAAAAACCCATTCCTAAGCATGGAATGGGTTTTCGCTTCAATTCACCTATTAATCAAACGTTCGGATTGCCAATTTATGAATGGTGGAATTTATTTCTTCAGATTCTATGATTGCTTCATTATAGTCGATTTCTATTTTTCCACTTCCTGCTAATATCCTTACCTTTTCTATCCCATTATATCTTTTTATTTTCCTTTTAATTTTCCTAATACATCCTGAGCAGGCTACATCATTTAGAGATAACTGAATCATACTCACCTTGAATATCCCCTTTCCATAATGGAAATTCTAACAGTTCATTTATCTAAATTTCATTCATTTTTATGGCCATCAATCGGAAGTGCGCAGGTTCGACTTCGTTTACGATTGCATTCATTCCTAAAGATTGAAAAGTAGCTACTAATGGCTCTCCTGGGTGAGGTAAATGAATTTCAAATATCGTCCCAACAGGTGCTGTTTTTACAAAATTCAAGATTTCCCTGCGTGGATGTTCTCCCTTTGAGACCCTCTCACGAATATCTATGACGGCTTTTTGTCCTTCTATTTGAAAGCTGCTCATCACTTCATCTCCTCATGATTATGATTTTCACCAAGTGTAGCATCCTTTTTACTTTAAAGAATTGATTTAAATCACTCAAAGGTATGTTTTTAATCGGGTTAGGTTAATAAATACATTAGGGATAGTAAAAAGATATTTTTGAACGTATTGTGAACATTATCTTGAATTTGATATAAGCCTTTTGATTTAGTGGTAGAATGAAGAACAGCAAGATAACAATATATCGGAGTTGAAAATGATGTTAAATAAAATTGCTCTACTTTCCACTTTGTTATTCTTTATTTTTGGAGCAAATGTATTTGCACATTCCCATTTGGAAGAGTCTACCCCCAAAAATGGAGAAATCGTAACTCAGTCACTCAAGGCTATCACGCTTACTTTCGAAACAGCAATAGAACCAACTAGTTCTTTTACATTAATGGATGGTAATAATACATCTATTCCACTTACTACGGTTTCAATTACTGGTAATCAATTAATCGCTAATGTAGAAGACGACCTTACGAATGGAGCTTATACCATTCATTGGAAAATAATTGGAGAAGACGGTCACCCACTTGAGGGCGATATTCCCTTCACAAAAAACCTTCCCGAAAATGCTGCACCTCCAGAACAAACTGTGACAGACCCATCTACTACTGATGCGACGACTGCCGAAACAATATCTGCTGCAGACACTGAAAAGGTACTGGAAGATCAAGCAATAGATGTAAAAGAGACTGCTTTAGTTGAACCTAAAATCATGAATTATGTACTCCCAGCCATTATTGGTTTGATCATTGTTTTAGGATTCGGAAGCTATTGGTTGATTTATAGGAGGAAACACGTCTAGATGTTTATTGCAGGTATTGTAAGTGAGGCTTTACTTTATAGTTGTTTTTCGGTGTTACTAGGAAGCTTTATTCTTAACCTTGTACCCAAATCAGTACGACCAGAAATTAAGATTCCTAAAATGGTACTATTGAGTGCAGCATTAGGAATTGCTATATTTTCATTCCTACCGGTATTAAGTATTGTTTTATATTTATATGAGGACCTAGGTTTAGGCTATACTCTTAAGTCTGTGTTAACAAATTTCGAAGTTGGTAAGACATGGATAAGTACGGGGATTATTTCGTTGATTCTATTTATTTATCTGATTCCTATTAAGCTTGAACAAAAACGGTTATTCTCTTTTACTGGTCTAGCATTTACACTTATCTTAATTGCTACCCTTGGCTTGTCGAGTCACGCAGCTTCATTATCCAAATTGGCTGGTTTCCTTACACATACCACTCACTTTTTGGCGGTTACAACTTGGGTTGGAATTCTGTTGGTGGTAAGCTGGTTTTCACAGAACCATGACAATTGGCTGAAATTCTTAAATTGGTTTTCGCCTGTTGCTTTTTTATGTTTACTTACCACGACCATAACAGGAATATCATTAATGACTTTTCATATGGAATTGTCGACATATGTTAGTGTAACGGCAATTTCCTATGGTCAGTCATTATTAATTAAACATATCGCGATTTTGCCATTACTAGCTTTCGCCTTTATCAACAGCGTTTTGATTCGGAAGAGACTTAAGGATGATCCTTCTTATAATCCGCTTCCATGGGCGAAGCTGGAAAGTATTATTGTTTTGGTTGTATTTTCGATTACGGGTGCACTAGGACAAGTTTCACCACCGCATGAGCTTAGTTCGATGATTAGAGCAGAAGGTGCTTCCAAGCTGTTTTCCTTTTTCCATCCAGGTGAAATAAATTTTCCTATCAACTTTTCCCCTGGGATTGTCTCAATAATCTTATTCCTAATTGCTATTCTTTTCCTAGTGTTAGTGATTCTAACTTTTATAAAAAAAGCTCCAAAAGCTTTGGCATTAGTAATGAGCTTATTATTTATCGTTTCTGGCTATATAGGATTTATGTTAAGTCTTTCATAAAGGCTCTTTTCTTAAACTTTGTTGCTTTTAAGAACAAAAATTAATCATTTTGCTAATTCCCGCAAAAAAGAGCCAAAATTTAATAAGAAAAGAGCCTTCAAACTAAATTCTAAAGCGCAAAATAGCTATTTCCACGTTAAAATCGGCTTTAAGATTTTAACAACAATCTATTAGAAAACAGCCTTCATAAAAGAAGCAGCGGAAATTTATTCCGCTGCTTCTTTTAGATTGTACGTAATACTGCCCTTACCGGACTTCCATCCCCTTTAACCAATGGCAGCGGCAAAGCAATCAATTCATAATCTCCAGGTTCTACTTCATCTAAAAGGACTGATTCAAGAATGTGAATCCCATTTTCATTTAAACTATGATGAGCATGAAGGTCTTTGCTGTCAATTGGGTCGACTGATGGAACATCTACCCCAACCAGTCTAATTCCCCTCTCTGCTAGGAATGGACCAAGGTCAGCTTCCAAATGGGGTATTTTTTCGGGAAATTCAGAAGCATTTTGCCATGATAGAGTTCGAAACAACACTCTTTTCATACCTTCTAAATCTACTTCATCTAAATCCTTAGCTCCTATACTTTCCTTCCCAGTCATATCGAGAACCCTTACAGGACCAATATATAGTTCGAGATCCAATTCAATAATCCTTTTTCCATCATCATCAAAATGAAAAGGTGCATCAACATGCGTCCCTGTATGTGTACTCATTGAAAGAGTCCCTACGTTTACTGACCCACTTTCTGCCTTGGACCACGACACGTCATAGTGAAAGGCTGTATCACCTGGCCAAACCGGCATTCCATTTTCAAGCCTTCTAGAAATATCAATTATTTTCATTCAACCACTCCCTAGGGCTGCATTTTATTAGCCTATGTTAAAAATATATCGGTGTCCTTGTGTTGTCAATTAATGAAAGGAGCGCCAAAAATCTCCATCGTTATCGATAATGCTGCTTATATCTTGAAACGGAATCGTAAAGGTTGGAAACCCAGCAGCATAAGGGGCAATCTCGTATGGTTCAAAATAAATATTTAACTCCCCTTCACTAATAAAGAAGGGCTGGTCTGATTTGATACCTTTATACGTATCCGGGAAAACATAGGAATATTGTTCGTCATTCTTAATTTGTTCGCCAATAATTTTACTGATCACTTTTACATAATCTGCTTCTTGCTTAAACAACTCTTTAAGCTGATAAAACCTTCCCGTTTTTAGGTCAATATGGGCATATTTTTTTACCGGCATTCCATGAGCTGCACCAAAAGGATAATCATAGCCATTTATCTCCAAGACTACTAGGTTATTCTTATAAAAACTAACGTCGAAATCACCTGAGTAGCTTGATTCCAGCTGTGTATGCTGAGGGATTGCCTTGACTCCAGAGAGTTCCTTCAATGTCTGATTTACGCTCTCCTGTGATCCAATCCCTGTTAACTGTGGATAATAAACTAAATAATCCTTATTTGGTTTGAATTTGTTTTCGGTAACGGAATAATCCTCTTTTAAAGGAATGATTGTATTTTGTTTCCAAACTAACTTGCCCTTTTTATCAAAATAGAGAATACGGAGATCGATATCTCCCTTAACCAAGGATTTATCAAATACTAATGTACCGCTGCCTTGTACCTTAGGAAGGTGATCCATTCTCTGACCACGCTGATCAATAAAGAATGTCATCTCTTCATTATATGCAGAGGCGATTCCATCCTTGTAATTGGATACGCCATTGTAGATAAACCCAGTATAAATATGACCGTTAGCATCGGCTATTGCGTACTTTTGAAAAAGATATGGCCTCCCAGGATCTTGAGCTTTCCCCAGTGCATATCGATTTTCTCCAAGGTTTATCAAACTGGAATACTGGGGTTTAATGATATATTTCCCCTGCCTATCTATCAGGCCATAATGATTATTTTCAACATTCACAATTGCTTTCTCTGCAACAAACGGCTGTGTTCCCATAAACTGTGGTTCAATCAGTACTTTACCCGATTCGTCCATGTACCCCCATTTTCCATCATTACTTTTTCGAAATGCCAGCATACCCTCTCCGTAATCGTCGACAAATGGATAAGAGTAGGAATACAATATTTTTCCTGTTAAATCAATTAGAGCATAGTTGCCATCCTTCATTTTAACTAGGGCTTTTCCGTCCTGAAAGTCACTAGCATTTTCATAGGCCAACGGAATGACTTCATTGCCTCTTTTATTTAAATAGCCATAGAGATACTCACCATTTTCATTTGTATTGGCAGCCACGGCCCTGCCTTCCTTGTAATCTCCGATAAAGGAATATGCCTTTGAGGTAATTTCCTTCCCGCTTTCATCTAATACTTTAAAGACTTTATCATCAATAGCAGTGGCACGGCCTTCTGAAAAAGGGCTGATTGTTTCATACTTTGGTTTCACAATAAAATATCCGTCAGTGTTAATAATACCTGTTAGATTATTTAATTGGATGATTGCTAAACCATTGTCCTGAAAATCACGAGCCATTTCATATTTGGGAGGGAGAACAAAAGTCCCCTTTTCATTGATGTATCCCCACTTACCGCCGCCAATATCTTTGAATTCTGCTGGAAAGAGGTACACCATTCTTGATAAGGAAAGCAGGTGGGTAATCCAATTTTCCTGTTCTGTATTTCTTCTAGACATCCGTACTACCCCATTTTATTTTTTATTATATATATGAAAAGATGGGCGGGATGTAGCTTATCTTCAATCACAAACAAAAAAGAATCTAATTTGACCAATAAGGCTTCAAAATAGATTCTTTCTTGATTATTTATATAAAAACGTAATTTTGCTGCAGTTCTCTTTGGATATTTTCTTTTGTTTTCAAGATGGCTTGGACGATTTGGTCTTTTACTTCAGGTGTAATGCGGTAGAATGGTACGCTGACGCTAAATGCTCCGTATGTTTGGTTATTCATTACTAGGGATGCACCTAGACAATAGACATCCTTTTCACCTTCACTGTCGTCAATTGCATAACCATTTCTTTTTACATCTTCTAACTGTTTTAATAAATACTCCGGACTCGTAATCGTCGTTTCTGTTATGGGTTTTAGCTCCACTCGGTTCAAATAAGCTTCTATTGCACTTTCTGGCATTTCTGAAAGTACGGCTTTCCCCATCGCAGAACAATAAAGCGGCTTAGATAAACCAATCCTTGAATTTAAACACACAATTGGTTTTTTCGTCTCCAACTTGTTAACAGTTAATATTTCATCGCCTTCTAAAATCCCTAAGTGAATCGTTTCATCTAAACTATTTTGCAGCTCTTTTAAATATGGATAAGAAATTTTTGAAATGTCTAAATCAGCAAGATACTTATTTGCGTATTTGATTAAGGCGCTGCCAAGCCCGAATCTTTTCGTTTCTGGATGTTTTTTTACATAACCAATTAGAAGAAGGGTATCTAATATCTTTAAGGCCGTTGAACTCGTTAATCCTGTTTCTTGTGCAATCACATTTAATGCTTGTGGTTCTTTCTTTGCTGACAGAAAATCAAGGATACTTGAAGCCTTAATTAGAACAGTACCATATGGTTGTTTTGCATTCTCCATTATGTTACCTCCCTTCACCTTTTTGATTTATTATAATATAAAAACTAGCGAACGAGCCAGCCACCATCCACTGGGATAATGGCTCCATTCATATAATCGGAACCTCTGCTTGCAAGGAAGACTACAACACCTTGCAGGTCATCTGGAGTTGCCCAACGACCAGCCGGAATACGAGAAGTAATCTCAGCATGACGCACTTCATCCTCACGGATTGGCGCTGTATTTTTGGTTTCAACATAACCAGGCGCAATGGCATTAATTTGTATGCCTTTTATTGCTAATTCATTCGCAAATGCCTTCGTTAAACCAGCTACACCATGCTTGCTGGCTGTATAGGATGGTACAAATTTTCCACCTTGGAAGGACAGCATAGAAGCAACATTAATGATTTTTCCACTGCCTTGTTCTGCCATTACCTTTGCAGCTTCTTGGCTTAAAAAGTAAACAGCGTTTAGATTAATATCCATGACTGCATCCCAATCTTCTTCCTTATATTCAAGGATAGGCGAACGGCGAATGGTACCTGCGTTGTTTACCAAAATATCTACTCTACCATATGTTTCTAAGCATTTAGCAACGATATCTTTTGATACTTGTTTGTCTGTTAAATCACCTTGAAAAAACGCTACCCGACGTCCTTCTTTTTCAATTAGTTCTTTCGTTTCTCCCCAATTGTTCCCGTGAGTCGTGATAAAAAGGTCCGCACCTGCTTTTGCAAGCGCAATCGCAAAGCCTTGTCCAATTCCTGTGTTTCCCCCAGTTACTATTGCGACTTTACCATCTAATTTAAAATAATCTAATGAAAATTGTTGTAAGTCATTCCCCATTGTATAATCCCCCTTGTTAATGAAGTACATGAAAAGAACTCGATTAGCGAAAAGAGTTATTTCAATTCCTTCATCGGAACCATGTCCATATCATTATAAGTAATGTTTTCGCCGCACATTGCCCAAATGAACGTGTAGTCACTTGTTCCCACTCCAGTATGGATCGACCAGCTTGGAGAAATGGCAGCTTGCTCGTTGGCAATCACTAAGTGTTTTGTTTCATCCGGTTTACCCATGAAATGGAATACACGTGTATCTTCTTTCATATCGAAATAAAGGTATGTTTCCATACGGCGTTCGTGTGTATGACTTGGCATTGTGTTCCAAGCGCTTCCTGGAGTTAGGATGGTGTATCCTAATTGAAGCTGACAGCTTTCACATACGTTTGGATGAATATATTGATAAATAGAACGATGATTTAAAGTTGCTGAATCACCTGTCACCATTGGCTCAATTTTATCAATACTGATTTTTACATTTGGATATTTATGATGAGCAGGTACAGAAACGGTATAAAATTTTGCTGGATTAGTCGGATCTTCTGATTTAAATTGGATATCCTTTGTCTCTTTTCCAATGTAATAACCATCTTGCTTTTTCATTGGTTCTTCTGTGCCCTCGATAACGATTGACCCTGGTCCTCCAATATTAATAACTCCAAGTTCACGTCGCTCTAAGAAATATGTAACTCCTAATTCTGTCGAAAGTTCAATGGTTAGAGGCTTATCTGTTGGTGTAACACCGCCAAAAATCATCCTGTCGTTATGTGTATACGTTAATCTAACTTCTCCTGGAACAAAAATACTTTCTACTAGAAATTCCTTGCGCAGTTGTTCTGTAGAATAATGACGAATATCTTCTGGACTATGTGTGTAACGAGTTTCCATTTTTATTCACTCCTGTTATCGATTTATTTTTGCACTGCCGCTTTCCAAAGGGTTTTCTACTTTCTTTATGGTAAATGGATTTAAACTTTACCTCTCGATTTCCAAATAGGAAATGGTATTGTTTATTTGGAAATTTATATTTTAATTATATTGGACATTTTTTGGTTTTTCAACCGCATTTTATAAAATACTCAGAAAAATGAATATAAAAAAATAACCTGTACGTTTAAACAGGTTACGTTTATCTATTAATCTATGTTTTTCGCCTCTGGAATGAGGACTTTCCATTCGTCATAGCTGATGATGGTTTCCCAATGCCCTGTTAGTTTTGCAAAGCCAATAATTAAGAAGAAAGCTACAAAGAATGACACGGGTATAAACCATTTGCTCACTTTTTTATTTGCAACGGTCATATTCAAAGTGTCCTTCACTGGGCATGCTTCAACACAAGCCATACATGCCGTACAATTAAGGTTATTTACGGTTTCTGCTTTGTGCACCTTTATTCTTGAAGGGCATACCTTCGTACACATCTCACAGTTTGTACAGGTCTCTTCATTTCTACGGACCTTTGAAATTCTAAATACCGAGCCAAGCCCGATGAACGCTCCGTACGGGCAAAGGAATCGGCACCAGAAGTTCCTATAGAATAAAGAAAGCATAACCATTACGATAAGAAAGCCTAGGCCAAAACCACTGATATCTAAGAAAAAAGTCAGCATTTTTATATCCGAGATTTTGTTATATGGTTCATTCAAAAAGGCAATCGCACCATATGTAGGCATTACAATAACCATCCCCAAGAAGAACAGCAATAATAAATATTTAATGGGGGTTAGCAGCCAAACGAGCCATGTTGGTACTTCAAAATTTCTTTTAAACAGTTTTTTCCCCAATCTTGAAATCCAATCACTGACTGTTCCAATTGGACAAATCCAGCTGCAAAAGGATCTTTTGAAAATAATAGCACCACCAACAAAAAAACTTAACAAAACAAGACCTGCAGGATGGATTACATCAAAATCTCCAGTGGCAAGCCAAACCTTCAAGGCCATTAGGGCACTAATCGGCAGGAACCCTTCCACCGCAGCCGGTCTTTCAACAAAAGATGTTTCCCCAAGGGTTTCAAAATGCATATAAAATTGATAAAAACGAACACCAACATATAGTAAAAACAACATGAATACCGCCTGAACCACGTATCTTGTTATTTGAACCGGTTTTCTCTTCAGCTGTTTCTTATACCAGTTCTTTGACTTCATTACGACTCCTCCAATCTTCATCACCCTTAATATAAGGAACGAAGTAAAACGGGGGATGTGATAAAAGTCATCGAGAATACCGTTTTCATAAAGAATTCACAACCGTATTCTTAAAACGGACAAAAATCGTTTTTTTATTTTTTAATATCTACACACTTTCGGGATATATCTACACAAAGTAAGGAAATATCTACGCACCTTCGCAATTTATCTACACAAATTAGGATATATCTACACACTTTAAAAAGTTATCTACAAATCAGTCTAGCGTTCTACTCCAAATACAATATTGTTCTGTTTCCGCGCTTCTTCGGTTACTCTTAGCACAATCTTACTCATATCCTTTAACTTCTCGTATCCATTATCATCCTTTGTTTCTATGATTTCTGCGATATTTATGCATTCATAGACCATGTTTTTATCTTCTTGAGCAACACTTAAGATTGTACTTTCTTTAGTGTGACTATCGATAAATTTTATTTCGGATATCGGTGCTGCATCCTCAAGGACGAAGGTTCCCTCTTCACCATGAATTTCGCATGGCATAACTGAATGTGATATTTTGGAGCAAAGAATCGTACACACAAAGTCTTGATACTCTATCAGAAGCGTACCGCTGCCATCTACTCCGCTTGATAAGATTACAGGATGGTAGGCAACCTTATTTGGCTCCCCAAAAAGCCCAACAGCTAAATAGAGTGGATAAACCCCTAGATCTACTAGAGCACCTCCAGAAAAAGTACTAGAGAAGATATTCGGGTTCTCTCCTTTTAAAAACGCATCGTATCTAGAAGAATACTGGATATAAGGAAGCATGGCACTTCTTAGATTACCCGCCATACGAAGTTTATCCTTTAAAATACGGAAGTTAGGAGTATGAATATTACGAATGGCTTCAAATAAATAAACTCCATTTTCCTCAGCTGTTTGATAGGCTTTTTCCAGTTCAGCTGGATTTGAAAATATCGGCTTTTCACAAATAACATGCTTTTTATTTTTTAGAAAAGTAATTGCCTGTTCGAAATGGACTGAATTGGGTGAAGCAATATAAACAGCCTCAATCTCAGAGCTTTTTGCCATTTCCTCTAAATCAGAAAAATAGTGTGCTGCGTTAAATGTATTAGCAAGTTCTTTGGCTTTCTCTTCTGTCCGGGAATAGACCGCCGTTAAATTTAGTTTCCCGCTTAGTTTTGCAGCCTCAATAAAGGCGGCTGTAATCCACCCTGTTCCCACTGTACCTAAATTAATCATATAAAATCCCCTTCCATTCCTTCTTTAAGCATATATTGTAGCCTTTTTGCTTTCTTTTTTCCAATTTCACTATTTTTCTAATGAATAGTTGGGTACAATGGAAAAATATCAATATTTATGTTATTTATAAGTAGTATAGTTGAGAAAAGAGGTTGAATAGAGTGGAAAATCTAAGTTCTAATTTTATAAAAGACGTTATGATTAAGGATTTGGAATCAGGTAAGCATGATAAAATTATCACTCGTTTCCCTCCAGAGCCAAACGGATATTTACATATCGGCCATGCTAAATCCATTATTATTAACTTTGGATTAGCTGATGAATTTAACGGAAAAACCAATTTACGATTTGATGACACCAATCCGTTAAAGGAAGATGTCGAATATGTTAACTCGATAAAAGAAGATGTAAAATGGCTTGGTTTTGAATGGGATAACTTATTCTTTGCTTCTGATTATTTTGAAGAAATGTACAAACGTGCTGTACTGTTAATAAAAAAGGGCCTAGCCTACGTAGATGACCTTTCAGCAGACGAAATCCGTGAGTACCGGGGCACATTGACTTCTCCAGGTAAAGAGAGCCCGTACCGCGCACGTTCAGTTGAGGAAAATCTAGATTTATTTGAACGGATGCGTAACGGAGAATTTGAAAATGGACAAAAAGTTCTTCGCGCTAAAATTGATATGAAGTCTCCTAATATCAATTTACGCGACCCTGTTATTTATCGAATTTCACATGCTACACACCATAATACTGGTGATAAATGGTGTATTTATCCGATGTATGCTTTTGCTCATCCTCTAGAGGATGCACTTGAAGACGTAACCCATTCCATTTGTACGATTGAGTTTGAAGACCAGCGTCCACTTTATAACTGGGTAGTCGAACAATGCGAAATGAAAAGTACACCGCAGCAAATTGAATTTGGCCGTTTAAATGTGACGAACACAGTAATGAGCAAGCGTAAATTGAAGCAGCTTGTTGACGAAGGGTTTGTTGATGGCTGGGATGACCCACGGATGCCGACTATTTCCGGCATGAGACGCAAAGGATTTACCCCTGAATCCATCCGTAATTTTGTCCGCGAAACAGGTGTCTCTAAAGGTTCAGGAGCTGTTGATTCACAAATGCTCGAACACTTTGTTAGAGAAGACTTAAAGTTAAAGGCACCGCGGACAATGGGAATTCTAAATCCTTTAAAAGTGGTCATCACGAATTATCCAGAAGGACAAATTGAATTACTTGATGCAGAGATTAATCCTGAGGTTCCAGAAATGGGCATGCGGAAAATCCCATTTTCTCGTGAGATTTATATTGAAAAAGACGATTTTCTAGAAAATCCTCCGGCTAAATATTTCCGCCTCTTCCCTGGGAATGAAGTTCGCCTTAAACATGCTTATTTTATTAAGTGTGAAGAAGTAATCAAGGATATAAACGGAGAAGTTATTGAGCTGCGCTGTACCTATGACCCACTAACCAAAAGTGGCACCGGCTTTACTGGCCGCAAGGTAAAGGGCACCATTCATTGGGTGGAAGCAACCAACTCAGTTCCGGCAGAGTTTCGTTTATACGAACCATTGATTCTCGATACAACAGAGGAGGAAACTAATGAGGAGGAAAAGACCTTCCTCGACAACGTAAATCCAGAATCACTTGTGGTATTACAGGGATTTGTCGAGCCTAACATGAGAGAAAGCAGACCACACGATAAATTTCAGTTCTTTAGACATGGATATTTCAACGTAGATCCTAAACATACGACAGTGGATAAGCTCGTCTTTAACCGAATTGTATCCTTAAAAAGTTCATTTAAAATATAGCTAGACAATAAAAATAGAACCAGGCATCCATGCTTGGTTCTATTTTTATTGTTTCGGAGTAGACGGGACTTCTAGAATTATCCTTGTCCCTCTCCCAGGTAAAGAGTTGATCGTAAGTTCTCCACCTACAGCCCGGGTTCTTTCATCCATACTGAAAAGGCCAACGCCACGGGATTGGGAATCCAGATCAAATCCTATTCCTTTATCCTCAATCATTACTCTAACAATTTCATCAAATTCTCTAATTGTGACACTTGCATTGGAAACTTCCGCATACTTACGAATATTCGTTAAGGCTTCCTGAATGATACGATAAATTGTTAGTTCAATGCTGATGTCTAAGCGGCGATTAAGTACGCACTCAAAAAAAACATCGATATGATAGCTTTCTGAAAAACGGGACAGGAAAGAACGAATCGCAGGAACAAGTCCAAGATCATCTAATACAGAAGGACGCAGTTCCCATGAAATATCCCGGATTTCCTCTATCAGTTGGGTTGCTTCTTTCTGCATTTGCTCTAGCAGAGGATGATCCATTTCAGAAAGCAAGCGATTGATGGTAATGAGGTGACTATATAAATTCTGCCCAATACCGTCATGTAAATTTCGGGAAAGCCGCTTTCGTTCTTCTTCCTGAACATCGATGATTGTTGTCATCATTTTCTGTAATTCGTGTTCAACCCGCTTTCGTTCGGTAATTTCGTAGCGGATTGCTAAATATTGATACGGTTTTCCCTTATCATTCATAAATGGAACAATAGTAGTATCGACCCAGTAAAATGTTCCATCTTTTGCACGGTTGCGAATTTCACCCTTCCAAACCTTCCCTGAGCCAATTGTTTTCCACATTTCTCTAAAAAAACCGTTTGGGTGGTATCCAGAATTCAATATTCGATGGTCCTGACCTAGAAGTTCTTCTTTTGGATACTTGGATATTTCGCTAAATTGTTCATTAATATATGTAATCGTACCCCTTGAATCTGTAATCGCCACAATTGAAGATTCATCAAGGGCAAACTTTATATCAATTAATTCCTGCATGGATTTTTTTAATTCTAACTCAAGGTTGGCAAACTCACGCTGCTGTCGGTCTCTCTCCATACATATCCCCCTTTAGCCTATTTCGGGTTTTGTAATATCTGCTCTAATTCCAAGGCAGCATCCTGAACCATTTCCTGGTCGTCTTCGGAGAATGTGTATTTTTCCCTTCTCCCAACTAGCAGCACACCTTTTGGTAAAGAATTTAAAAAAATAGGCACTGCAAAGCAGGAAATAAGTTTCTCAGCAAGCATAATAGGATGATCTGTCACCTTTCCATAAATATCATTCGGAAAATCAATCAACATCATAGGACTGCCGCTTGAAATAATTTTCCCAGCGATGCCTTTTCCAAACCGAACGGTGATTCTTTTATATTTATCATTTAAATTACCTGAAGCATAATGCCAACTTACATCTGGCCCCACCTTATTTTGAAGCGCTAAAGCGACAAATTCGCAGCTTATTCTTTTCTTTAATCCTTCACAGACTTCATTTACCCGTGACATTTCCTTAATCTCGGTCATCCTAGAAAATACTCCTTAAATACCATAGCCTAATAACCCCTTTTTAACAGCAAATTCAACCAATTCCGGTCTGGTTTTCATCTGCAGTTTTTCCATTAGGTTTCCTTTATGGGATTCCACCGTTTTTACGCTGATCACTAATTGCTCAGCAATTTCTTTATTAGAAAATCCTTTTGCAATAAGTGTAAGGACTTCTTTTTCCCGATCGGATAAAAGATTATAGGAATCATTACTGCCAGTTTTGAGGCCGCCCAGATATTCTTCCATTAGTCGCTTCGTTGCTGCAGGATGGAGGTAGGCATTTCCATTGGCAACTGATTCAATTGCAGACATTAACTCATCATGTGGGGCGCTTTTTAAAATACAGCCAGAGGCTCCCGCCTGAACAGCCCGGAATAAGTATTCCTCATCATCATGCATGGTTAAAATTAAGATATTAACTTCAGGCATTTGCTTTTTTAATTCACCGGTGGCTGATAATCCATCTTTTCCATGCGGCATGCTTAAATCCATTACAACAACATCTGGTTTTAGCTTTAACGCTTTTTTGATGCCTTCATTACCTTCAGAAGCTTCTCCCACTACTTCGATTTCAGGATTTGTATTTAACAGCATTTTTAAGCCGCTTCTTACTACAGCATGGTCATCAACTAATAAGATTTTAATCAAATGGTAACTCCCCTTTACTTCCTAGATAGGAAGAGATATTTCAATAGACGTACCTTCTCCTATTTTAGATGAAATTTCACACTGTCCGCTAGTTAGAAGCATTCTCTCCTTCATTGTAGCAATTCCAAGTGCATAAGGGTTCTTTTCTAGATCTTCTTTTTGAAAGCCTCTGCCGAAGTCAAAAATAGTAATTTTTAATTCACTGTTACTCCACGCAAAATCCATCTTTACATTTGATGTATCAGCATATTTGGCAATGTTAGCAAGCGCCTCCTGACAAACTCGAAAAACTGCAATACTATTTTGTTCTTGTATATGCTTTTCTTCTCCTGTGGAGGAAAGCTCAACTAAAATTCCAAAAGTAGAAGTGTAAACCTTAATATAACTCTTTATAGCTGGAAGCAATCCCAGAGTGGTAAGGGCAGGAGGGTACAGTTCAACGGAAAGTAGTCGAATTTCCTGCATAGTTTTCTCGATCAACTGAGTCATTTCGTGTAAATGATTTTTAAAATGTTCCTCGTTTATCCCGGATTCAACCATTTTTAAACCCGTTAGAATGCTGAATAAGTTTTGTCCCACACCTTCATGAAGTTCTAGGGAAATTTTCTTAATTTCCTCCTCCTGGGCTTGAATGATATAGGAACCAATTTGGTTGCTTGATGCAGAGTACTCCACTACTTTCCCTCCTTTACCGTTTTCTATTGAAAAACTATACTCTTCTAAATGTATAAGTTAACCCACTTTCCGTGTTAGACGCGGAAAACAACGTTCCGGATTGAGCCATATCGCTGGCAAGAGGAACAGCTATAAAATTGAAATGATCAAAATAGAAGCGGATATGCGTATGATCAGGACAGTACTCAATTTTTTCAATCTTCTTATTTATAACTGGTGCTTGGTCTCCACCCTGTTGGTCATGAACACTGATTTCTACAGCAGTCCCAACAAAACCTTGCAGTTCTTCCAGATTAATGGGTTCCACAGCTATTACACCCTCTCTTTACAGGGTAGATGAACATTTTATAGCCTTGAAGATACTCCCAAAACATCTCGCCTGCATTTTCTTCAAGGAAAAGGATCGTTTCTTCCTCTGAATTCCAATCACTCATCCCTTTTACCTCGGCAATTACTAATTCTGCACCCTCAATGGTCTTTTCCTCCAGGTACCATTTCAAACGTTTCTTCCCAAATGTCTCTTTTAATATTTGTTCAATTTCATTGGAAAATCCGCCTGATTCTCCTCGCATAAAACAGAAATCAAGATACGTTTCACTAGTCATTAACATTCACACCTTTTTTATAGATGAGAAACGCGAGTGGAAATAATACAACATTCATGACCGCGGCCACAATGGTATTTACATAATTTTGATAAAAATATTGATGGACCATATATTGTGTAACAATGATATTCAGCATTAACACTGCAAGAAGGATGGCAACAGGAAGGTAACTACGCTTCATATCGTTTCACCCCCACAGCATAAACAGCGCCGTTTTCTACTTTTACATAAACTTCTGGCAATGGACGTCTAGGCGGGCCTGCAGTCGGTGCTCCTGTTTCAACATCAAATTTTCCGTGATGGCAAGGGCAAAGCAAATCTCCTTCTTCCTTTTGCCAGAACACCGGGCAGCGGAGATGTGTACAGGCATTTTGATATGCCACATATTTATTTTCGGATAGTCTAATTAATATCGCACTATCATGCTCACCAGGGAAATGAAAATCCACAGCATCACCAATAGGAATTGATTTTACGTCCACAATTTTTTGTTTCGGATATTTCTTATCTCCTAAACCAATGAGTTCTTTTGCGGCAACTGCTCCCCATGGAAGTGAGGAAACAGCGAACACTCCTGCCGCACCGACCAAGGTCTTCATAAAACCACGGCGATCTAGTTTCCTTTCATTGTTGCGGTTTATATTATGTGTATAGTTATCTTCATTGAACGGGATTTTATTATTTTTATCTGTCATGGTTAATCCCTCCTAAAACAATTTCGTGACACCCTGCAGGATACCAGGGAGATTCACTCTAACATTGGTTTCGCCTTCTAAATAAGGCATGCTTGTAACCCATTTACCATTATCTAAATTAAATTGCTTTTGTTTTGCTTCAATTTCTTCATCTGTTAACCATTGCAATGTATTGGATGGACATACACTTGCGCACATTGGAGGGATTCCGTCTTTTGTGCGGTCAATACAAAGGTCGCACTTATACATTAGATTTTGCTCGGTATCGAATTTCGGAATTCCGTATGGGCAGGCAATTGTACAGTTCTGACAGCCAATGCATTTCTCCACTAGAGCCGAAAGAACGGCCCCTGTTTCATGGATTTGGATCGCTTGTGCCGGACAGCTTCTTGCGCACGCTGGATTCACACAGTGAAGGCACATTAGAGGCATGGTTTGTCTGTTAACAAGCGGGTTAACATCGTATACATAGTTACGATTACGCTCTTCATGTCCACCACACTGTGTACAAGCAGCCAAACATGAACGGCAGCCTATACAATTTTCAAGTTCTAGATATAGCCTCTTTTTCATTTACTGCACCTTCTTTAGTTCTAGTTTTTCAATCTGCGCTGCACATGCTTTAAATTCCGGCATTTTTGAAATAGGATCCAGTGCGCCAATTGTTAAAATATTGATAGATTTTTCATGACCCCAGTGGTAAGGAACAAACACCGTATCCTTACGAATGGCTTCGGTTATTTTTACTTGATAAAAAGCCTCTCCCCTTCTTGTGAAAAGGCGGACTATTTCTTCGTGGTTAATACCATACTTTTGTGCTGTTTCTGGATGTACTTCTACAAAAGGCTCTGGACTCATATCACGCAAGAATTGTATTCTTCTAGTTTGATTACCTGATAGATAGTGATACACCACTCGACCAGTTGTTAAACGAAGTGGATACTCTTGATCCGGTTCTTCTGCTGATGGTCTGTAAGGTAAGGCAAAGATTTTCGCTTTTCCATCTGGATGATAGAATTTTTTATCTAAGAACAAATGAGGTGTACCCGGATCACTTTCGTCTTTACATGGCCAGAACACTCCATCTTGCTTGTCGATTTTTTCCCAGGTTACTCCATAATAATCAGCTGTTCCACCTTTTGAAGCTACACGAAGTTCATTAAATACATCTTTAGAGGTTTTCAAGTGTGAAAAGTATTTACCGCGACCCATGCGCTCTGCGATTTCCACTTGAATCTGCCAGTCTGGCTTAGATTCTCCCAGCGGCATTTGCGCTCTATTAATCTTAATAATTCGGCCTTCTACATTCGTTGTTGTCCCTTCATCTTCCGCCCATGTTGTAGTAGGGAGCACCACATCTGCAAATTCAGCAGACTCTGAAAGGTAAAAGTCAACGCATACCATAAAGTCCAAGTTTTTCATCTGTTCACGCACATAATTTAAATCTGGTGCAGAAACAGCAGGATTGGAACATAAAAGGTATAAGGCACGAATCGTCTTTTGTTTCATTAAACCAAACATTTCAAATGCAGAAACACCCTCTTTTGGCATTTCTTCAGGCTCGATGCCCCAAACCTTAGATATATACTCCACGTGCTCCGGATAAGCTATTTTTCGATAGCCTGGAAGAGCATCTGCCTTTTGTCCGTGCTCACGACCGCCTTGACCGTTTCCTTGTCCTGTAATCGTCGCAACACCTGCTTTTGGACGGCCAATTTTCCCAGTTACAAGTGCCATATTTGTATAAGCAGAAACGTTATCTACCCCTTTAATTTGCTGCTCAATACCTCTTGCGAACATAACAATAGCATTTGGTGCCTTTCCATATAGTTCAGCCGCACGGATAATTTTCTCTGGTGCCACACCTGTTATTGCACTTGTGTACTCTGGTGTGAATTCTTTTACAAGCTGCTTTGTTTCTTCAAATCCATTGGTGTGATTTTTAACAAATTCTTCATCGGCATAGCCATTTTGGATAAGTAAATTTAATATTCCATTTGCAAGTGCAAGATCTGTACCAGGTCTTAAATCTAAATGGACATCTGCTCTTCTTGCAACTGGTGTTTCCCTTGGGTCTGCAACAATTACATAGCCGCCTCTTTCTTGAACTGCCCAGATACGAAACATGGATGTTGGATGACATTCTGCTGTATTGCTTCCTGCAAGAAAGATACAGTCTGTTTCATGTACATCTGTCCATGGAACGGTTGAACCTCTATCAATCCCCAGAGAACGATTCAATCCACCGGCTGCACTGGCCATACAGAATCGTCCATTATAATCAATGTAGCGTGTTTGCAGTCCTACACGAGCAAATTTACCTGTTAAATAACATTTTTCATTCGTCATTGAAACGCCGCTATACACGGAAAGTGAATCCTTTCCATATGTTGTTTGGAGCTCGGTGAACTTTTTCACGATAAGGTCGTAAGCCTCATCCCAGCTTGCTTCACGGAAGCCTTTATTCGTCCCTTTTAATGATTTATCATCACGAATTAACGGTTTTAATAAACGATCTTTATGATTTACCTGCTGGTAAGCAGTAACACCTTTCGGGCACATCTTACCAAGAGTAACTGGCCAATCATAACGCGGCTCTACCCCGATAATTTTGTTTGTTTTTGTATTTACTCTTAAGTTCATCCCACATTGCATGGCACAATAACTGCAGTGTGTTTTGACTAATGTTTCATTTGGATGGTTTAAGTTTTCAATTTCTTTAAAATACTTATCTCTTTCGTTCTTAAAATTAACCTCTTGCATTCTGGTTTGCCTCCTTAACCTTCACTTGGTGCGTTGCGAATCCTGAGAATCTTGAAATACGATATTTTCTACGGCATGGGAGGCATAATTCAGCAAGATTAAAGCCATCTTCCATGTTAAATTCGATCGCATTTACTCCCAATACTTGAATAACATCATTTGACTGTTCAACAGATACGAAATGATTTCCGCATACCTTACACTTTTTCTCTTCCTGTTCAGCGTAGTGCTCACGATAGTTCCTCGCAAAAACACTTACCGGACGGAAAGGAATATGAGCAAGTTTCCCAAATGGTAAATAAATGAGCGTTACGATTACTGAAAATTGATGTATTAATGACATTTGCGGCTGCATCCAGCCATGTAAGAAAACATTTTGAACGGTTAATAATAGTCCCGTAATTGAAATAAATAACAGTAAATATAATGGCAGGAAGTCGTAGATAAACTTTTGTTCCGCTCTTGCCTGCATGTTTTTTAAGCGTCGGTGTAAAGCCATACATA
This sequence comes from Neobacillus canaveralius, assembly GCF_047237705.1. Lineage (NCBI taxonomy): Bacteria > Bacillati > Bacillota > Bacilli > Caryophanales > Bacillaceae > Neobacillus > Neobacillus canaveralius. The sequence goes on from NZ_JBDFLL010000001.1 coordinate 5,212,716, forward strand.
CACCTGCCGTTACCATAATAGCTGCAATATTTAATGCATTATAGGAAAACCAAGCAATAATTCCGTCAGCCTTTACTTCCAAAAGATTCATTCCCATTAAAACGATCGTGTAATAGCCGTTATCATCCATTGTGAAGTACATCCAGCCAAACACGAGCGGAAAGGTAACCAAACAAGCAAGCACACAGCCCCAGCCGATTAAAATGTGCTGGACCCAACGGTACAATCCGCGGTTTTTAATAAAGTCATAGATGGCGAGATGGTTAACCGCAGTCTTAGGTGTGCTTTTTCTTTTTAAAAGCTTTAAACCTTTTTTGATTAAGATTTTAGTTGGCGGTCTTTCGCCCCATGCAATAAAGCGATAGAAAAATCCTCCGATAAAAACAATGGTTCCAACCATATATCCGTACAGATTTAAATCAACATGTGTGAACATTCTAGTTGCGATAAACGAAAGAATACCAATCGCTAAAACAGTTAAAAACATAGATTTAGCAAACTTAGATGCAAAAGCATTATTGATGGAGTGTTCCGATTTTTTATTTATTGGCGTATTTGTCTGCATTTTAGCTCCTCCTAAAAAAATAACACTAACGAGTTTTCTTACTCTTATTGTAAGAAAATCGTTAGTGTTATCTATATAGGGGAACTCCCCTATCCGTCGGGGAAAAAACCCCTATTAATTTACTTTCAGACAAATCTTTGTCACATTTTATTAAGAAGGTATTTTTTCCGCCAAGAATATAGAAGCAAAATAAGAAAAATGCTGACCTGTAATGAAAAGACTACGGCATCCCAAAACAGTAAACTTGTTGGCGATTTTGCAAATCCAGGGAGAATCTGTTCCCCCACATGAATTATTTCTGGAATATAATAATTAAAGTATAGGAAAATGGTAATAACAAACCCTAAAAAATATAGGAGTGTGTAGAAGGAAACGGTTCTTTTCTCACCTGAAAAAATCACCTCATCCATTTGTTCTAATTTTAAAAATGAAAGCCGCTTTCTAATTGTTTGCTTGGCATTTTCCATCAGGTTGTAACAGCCCGAGACGTTCTCAAAGACATAATACAAGTCTGTTTTCATATAAATACAACATTGAAAGATCATTCTCAAAACAATATCAAAGGCCGCAAGGTGCATTAACCCGATGATAAACTCGGAACTATTCGGAAACAACAACTGGCAAATTAACGCTATAAAAAGCAAAGTGGAATCAAAATAGAGACCTGCTAAGAAAAGAATATTCCGATCCTTAGGCGGTAATCTCCAGATAGAAGACATATCTGTTAACAGCACAACAAAAAAAATCCGGTGGCCAATTTCCATTTTTGTTGGAAGATTGTGTGCCCTAATTGCCAGAACATGACCAAATTCATGCAATAACACAAATAGAAAACTAAACGCCATCCAAAAGATTACATTCACAACCATAATATCAAAAACAAAAATATCATCTCGGTGGGGAAATAATGAAGGATTAACAATGAATATTACTATATTTAATACGAGTATTACACTATACAAGAAGACGGTAAACTTATTAAAGAAGAATCTGCCTAGTTTAGGAGAAACCCATAACATCCCCGATGGTTCTTTTGAAATTTGCCTTTTTTCAATCTTTACACCATCAATCTGATCAATCAATTCCAGCTCAAATAGCTGATTGGTAAAATCGACTAAATCGACTTCATCTTCTGGGAATTTATCCAAAAGTGTTGTTTCAATTTCACCCAACTGCAACCCTTGATTCATCATATTAATTGCTTCAATACATATTTCAGGCATTTCAAAAAACTCACCAGAAAGCTTATCTTCGACGATATAATTCTTTTTATCTTTGTGAATATCAATAGGAACAATAGAAATACGCGAATGGAGAGTGATGTTCATCTAAAAAGCCGCTCCTCCACTAAATTTTTATAAATAAAGGATGCAAAGCTTTCGCTTGCATCCTGCTTTATTATATTATCTACCAGTATAAATGCACCACCAGCAAGTTGTTTTAACCTTCTTAAGCTTGCGGATTTTCATTTATTCCACCTCCCTAAGTAATTCCCATTTTTCTGTCCAAGGATAATTTTGGTGAAATTTAATCCATGCTGGATAAATCTTTTTGAACTTTTCAACCAGCAACGGATCAAATTGTGAACCCTGTCCTTTAATAATTCGGTTATACGCTTCTTCAAATGGCATTGCATCCCGGTATGATCTAGATGAAGTCATCGCATCAAATGCATCGGCTATTGCAGACACTCTTGCAAGTAAAGGTATTTCTTCTCCCTTTAATTGGTCCGGATAACCTTTACCATCCCAGCGCTCGTGATGAGAACGGATGACATAAATACTATTTTTTATTCCTTCAACATTCTTAACAGCCTCTGCACCTACAACGGGATGAGTTTTAATGATTTCAAATTCCTCATTCGTAAGTTTACCTGGTTTCATTAATATTTGGTCAGGTATATTCACTTTACCAATATCATGAAGCAAACAAGCATAATAAAAGGATTTTTGCTCTTCTTTTGAAAACTTGCCAATTTCATTCGCAAACATTAATGCATATTTGGCAACACGCTCACTATGTCCTCTAGTATATGGATCTTTTAATTCAAGTGTGGCAATTACTCCCTTTACAATGCCCTCTAATTGGTTATCATAGGAGGTGCTGAGTGCACGGACATACCCTTGAAAGCGGACTAATAAAAAGAACGACAATCCAGATAAAATTACAAGCAATACTATTGGCACGACTACTAAGGATGTTTTTAATAATATACCCGTAGCGATGTATTTTAGTGTAAATCCAAGTGTAACTGACCAAAAGTATTTCGTATTTAAGAAAATGGGCAACGATAGAATTAGAAATATCTCTACTACATTTCCACTCGTATAGCCGGCATTATTGCCATGAAATGATACTATATCAACAAGAAAAGATACACTTAAATAACTGACAATAAATACATATTTAATCCTATCTTGTTTACTTACCTTATTTAGATAATAGGCAATTCCCAGTATGACTAATAACACAATATAGTTGAGATACCATATTTTATTAGGAAGCCCAATGACCTCATTCGTTTCGATATACTCAGGACTAAAGTAATAGTAGAATAAATCCCAGCCTATTATTAAAATATATGATATTAATAAATACCATTTAACGGTTCGTTTTTCTTCATGTGGTATCATATAATCCTCCGTATTTCTCACACATGTTTATTATATAATTCGTTATGATTTGAAAAGATATAAGTACTTTTATACCTATATTTACCTCCAATTTCTAACAAGAACCTATATAATTCTGTATTCCTCTACATTATATCTTATTGGAGATACCGTTGTAACATATTATATTGATAGTTTTTGTATAATTATAGAATTATTTATTTCCAGAAATCTGTGAAATCGGTACTATTACATTAACCATTGTTCCTTTTCCAACACTGCTTTTTATCGTAATTTCTCCTTGATGGTCTTGAATAATTTGGTTTGATACCAATAATCCAAGTCCTGTTCCGTCCGTTTTAGTAGTAAAGAATGGTTCACCTAGATTAGGAATGCTGTCCTTAGCTATTCCACATCCCTCATCTTGGATCGAAATATTCATCATTTTACCGTCTAAAACCATCACATTTATCGTTATTCTACCACCATTTTGCATTGATTCAATCGCATTTTTTATCAAGTTAATAAATACTTGTTTCAACTGAAGAGAATCACAATCTAATGGAGGCAATGGTCCTGCAATTTTTGTTTCTATCGTTACGCTATGCCTTTCAGCTTGTTGTTGAGTAATCGATAACGTATAAGCAATAATTTCTTCAATATTTGCTTTATCGAATTTAATCTCTTTTGGCTTTCCAAGATACATCAGATCATTAACAATGGAATTGATACGATCAATTTCTTGAATCATAATAGGATAAAAATCATTTGAATTTGGATTTCTCTCCTGCTGCAGTTGGGTAAACCCTTTTAATGCTGAAAGGGGATTGCGTATTTCATGACCAATACCAGCTGCCATCTGTCCAATTACTGCCAGTTTTTCTTTTTGCCGAAGCTCTAAATGAACTGAAGTTAAAGAACTTATATACGAGGTAAACCGTGTTAATAGAAAATATGCTATAACAGAAAGAATAAAGAAAACAATTATTGGAAGTACAACATTAGATTCTTGTAAAATCACTCCAACAATTACGTATTTTCCTATCATAAATATAGAAGCAGTCCAAAAGTATTTTTTATTCACGAAGATAGGTGAGAAAAAAACAAATAACAATTCAACAATGTTTCCAGATCCATAAGGTTTGTCAGAACCTACAAATATAAACAGACTATTCATCGTTTCAATTGCCGCATAACTAAAAAGGTAAATATATTTTACAATATAAGGATTTCCCTTTTTGATAAAATAAAGTGCTATAGGAAGAAGCGCAAGAACAGCTATATGGAACAAAAATCCTAACCCATCACTGGATAAACCAAGCTTGCCTTCTTTCGTATAGAAAGGCACTAGATAGTACAAATAAATATCATATGCATAGAAAAACGTATAAAAAAGTGCTAGAAAAAATTTTATTGTTTTTGTCTCTTCCGAAATTAATCTAGGGCTCGTGGAGCTTACTTTCATTTCTGTTACTCCCTTAGGTATACATTTTAAAAGATGATTCAAATTATCTCCTACCATTTTACCACCTTTCTGTAAAAAATCCTTTTGTTTTTTTTGGAAATTCGATGAAATTCGACAAAATACTTCTATAACGTAAAAAGGACTTGGAATAATCCAAGTCCTCTTAAAGATTTAGTAATATGAATTAGCTTGCTTTATTCATTCTTTCTTTATTTTTATTTAATTTCGAATGTCTGCGTCCATAGCCAAAATAGACCACCAATCCGATTACAAGCCATATTCCAAAGCCTTTCCATGTAACAGCTGGAAGCTGAAGCGCTAAATATCCACAGAACAAGAAAGCCAATATAGGAATCCATGGTACAAAAGGTACACGGAAGCCTGTAGATGGTGCTTGCTTATTTTTACGAAGATATAAAATCCCAATGGAAACGGTCATAAAAGCAAAAAGTGTTCCAATGTTCACTAGTTCCGCAAGTTTATTTAACGGTAACACACCTGCAAAAAATGCAACTAACACACAGGTAATCCACGAATTAACAATCGGTGTTTGTCTTTTTTTATCTATCTTTGAAAACACCTTAGGCAGCAAACCATCGCGAGAAATTGCATAAAATAACCTTGATTGTCCATAGACCATAACAAGTAAGACGGTTGTAATTCCTGTGATTGCTCCTAAAGAAATAAAACCTGCCACCCAATCCTGGTTAATGTAATTAAGGGCAAATGCAACTGGATTTTTCACTCCAAGTTCTGTATAAGGAACAATTCCTGTTAAGATAGCTGAGACAACAATATACAAGATAGTACAAACCATTAATGAAGCAATAATTCCAATTGGCATGTTCTTTTGGGGATTTTTCACTTCTTCTGCAGCCGTAGCAACAGCATCAAAGCCAATATAAGCAAAAAATACAGTTGCGGCTCCGTTTACAACACCCGAGAAACCAAACGGCATAAATGGAGTCCAATTTGCAGGTTCAACATACCAAACACCCACAGCAATAAATAGTAGCACGACAGCTATTTTAATGGTAACCATGATGGTGTTAAGCCGTGCCGACTTTTTAACTCCTTGTGACAAAAGCAGTGTGATAATAAAGATTATCGCAATTGCTGGTATGTCCACATAAGTTCCATTTGCCGGATCATACGCACTTGATAGAGCCTTCGGAAGGTGAATTCCAAACCCCGAGAGAAGACCCTGAAAATAACCAGACCAACCGCTAGCAACTGCAGAAGAAGCAAGCCCGTATTCAAGGATTAAAACCCAGCCTAACATCCAAGCGATTAGTTCTCCGAAAATCGCATAACTGTAGGTATAGGCACTGCCTGAGACCGGTACGGTTGAGGCAAATTCCGCATAGCACAGGGCTGCAAATACACATGCCAGACCTGACAAAATAAATGAAATGATTAGTGCCGGACCTGCATGTTCAGCCGCTGCAACTCCTGTTAGAACAAATATTCCTGTCCCAATAATCGCACCTATTCCTAGCATCGTTAGATCAAATGCACCTAATTCTTTCTTCAAGGTTATATCTTTTTGTCCAACTTCCCTAATTAAATCTGTAATTGATTTTTTCCTAAATAAGCTCATGTCTATTACCTCCACGACATAAAGTCGAAATGTTCTGAAAATGTCTTCCTCAAAAATGTATATTGGTATAATATAATTAATTTATTAATAAAGCAATATATTTTGAAAAATTAATCATTTTCCTAATAATGACATTAAAACATAACCCTATAGCTATTTTTAACTATCTCAATAACTATATTAATAAAACATTTAGGTATACTTGGGTAAATACCTTCCAACACAAAAAAACTAACCCACTAATAAGCAGGTTAGCTTTGTATATCAAAAATTGACGATTTCCTTTTTACCTTCAGGAAGAATCATGGTAACTTCTGTCCCAATACCTAGTTTGCTCTCGTAAGATACTTTTCCCTTCATTGTTTCAATAATTCTTAAGGATACAGATGTTCCTAAACCTGTTCCCTTATCCTTTGTCGTATAAAACAATGTTCCTATTCGTGCAAGTTGTTCATGATCCATCCCTTTCCCAGTATCGGTTATATTAATATATGCATGATGGTCTTTAAGCTTATAGGTTATGGTTACTATTCCACCTTCAGGTGTTGCTTCAATCGCATTTTTTATTAAATTCACAAGGGCTTGTTTCAACTGGTTCCGGTCAGTCCTAAGGTAAAAAGCACTTGACTCAAGACTACTCTCTAATTGGACTCCTTGCTGTAAAGCTAGAGGTTCAAGAAGCATTTTGACCTCTGATAGCACATCAATCAGAGGGAATTCCTCTAATTTTTCAAATTGAGGTTTCGCAAAGTTTAAGTAATCGTTTATGATAGCCTCTGCACGGCCCAATTCACTTAATACAAGAGATAAGTAATCATAATTTTTCCCTTTCTCATCCTGCTGAATAAGCTGTATAAACCCTTTAACAACCGTTAGCGGATTTCGCACCTCATGGGCAATCGAAGCAGCAAGTTCTCCTAATGTATTAAGCTTTTCTGCTCTTTGTATTTCTTGCTTCATCCTTGATTTTTCCACTAAACCCTCATTCAGCTTAGCGGCAATAGCGACCGCAATTGTATCAATTATTCCAACGATTAGAAGATCTGGAATTTTCGTATTGAAGGTTAATGACTGCCCTTGGACGCTATGGAACGCTGTTAAGGATAAAAAGCAAACAAGCAAGGACCATGCACCGATTATTGTGGTGAGAAGTACTCTCTTATTTGGGGTGAATTTCCAAAATCTATTCATGATGAGGAAGGGCACAATTGCAATTAAAAAGGTATTCACAAGACCAAAAAGAACGGTTTCTCCACCCATGATAATTCGTGCTGTAAAAATAGTCGTGAAAACCATTCCTCCCGCAACAGGACCAGCATACAGAAAGGCTAAGATTAACGGAACATAACGCAAATCCCAACTAAAACCATAATTAGCATAAGAAAAAATCATGCAGGTAAGTGCTGCTATACTCTGCAATATGCCGCAAACAACAGGTGAATCGAGTTTTCTTTTATTATCGGTGAGAACACTATAAAGCAGAACTGGTGAAATTGTAATCAGCAAATTCAAAAGAAGTTTTTCCGCCAACATGTAATTGCCTCCAAGAAACATCTATATGATAAAACAATACGACATAAATCTTCAGTATCCTTCCATCATATTTATATTTCTTGTAATTTTTTATCGATTTTTACCAGAAAATGTCCCATAAAAAATGTAGCATCTTCGATCCTCATCTATCTCCCTTGAGTCAAGTTCAAACTCCATAAACTTACCGTCCTTTTGAAGGTAGATAATGTCGGAATGTAACGTTGCCAGTATCTCTTCATGACTCCAAACATCTTTTCCTTCCACTAATGTAGATGTTGTGCCCTTCAGTTCCCTGACTTCAAAACCAATGTGAGAATAGATTGTATCGGAGCTATCATTGGTGTAGCTATCTTTTGATACATACAAAACTGCCGTTCCATCCGGGTCCATAGCAGTGGCATTTACCACATATGTCTCTCCTTCTTTTACGAAGAATTCGCATGTCATTCTTGCGACCGCTTCAACAGGAGTAATATTTTGATAATTCCACAAGGCAGGATATTGTTTTAGCTCATCATCAAGTCGATATTCCAACCTCATTTGAATCCCTCTTTTCTTTTTCTTTTATCTTACCATTGTTTTCCTGAAATTTACTTTTATAATGTAATTATAACGAAGAAAAGCACAAGCGCCTTGCACAGGCTGCATGCGCTAGACATTTAAAAGGAGCGTGAGAAGGTGAAGAAAACCCAATGGTTAATCTCTGGCGTTCTTACTTCTCTTGTGGCTGGAACGACCTTGTCCGGTTGTTCCCAGGCACAGGACTTACCCCCAGTTCCAGAAGACACGGACTGTTCAGACTGGGAATGGGATGATGATGACGGAGTTTGGCAATGTGATGATACTAGGTCAAGTTACTATGGCCATTTCTTTTACGGAGGGATGTTTTTCAGAAGCAAATCCTCTTTGTTAAATTCATCTGCTTACAAGTCATATAAATCTTCCTCTAGCTTTAAGAGCGGATTCGGCAGCGGCTCTAAAGGTGGATTTGGAGGGTAATCACATGTCCACATATACAAAGGACCGAAACCAATTTTACTCCAGATTTCCTGACTTTTGGTCCAACTTATACGGAAGCGAATACAGTCTTTACCATGTTCAAAGCATTACAGAACAGACGCACGCCCTTTTGAAGGAAGCAACGGAACGTATGGGCAGGATATTCTTTAAAACCGCAGGTCTCCTGCGCACTCTTGAAGACGAACAGCTTCTTGAACTTGGTTTCCCTGCTGCAAGTCTTCCATTTCTTCGGATAAAAAGTCTTTTTCCTGAGTCGATTATCTCTAGATTTGATTTTGCTTTGACAAGCAGTGGAGTAAAAATGCTTGAGTTTAATGCTGATACCCCTACTTTTATCGTTGAATGCTTCAAAATCAACGGGGAGGTATGTTCTGAATTCGATTATCGTAATCCCAATGAAAACCAAGAGCGGCTTCTAGCTTCAGGTATCACTAAAGCCGTCCTTGAATCAGGAAAGGCCCATGAGTCACCTAATGTGGTGTTCACTGCCCACCGTGACCATATGGAGGATTGGAATACAACGATGTATTTAAGTCAGTTATGTAATGTCCCTAATCAAATCATCCCCATCTCAGAGTTAAGAATTACCGATGGTGCACTCTTAGATTCTGCGGGTATACCAATTGATGTCTTATATCGGCAGACCTATCCTCTAGAACATTTGCTTGAGGACCGAGACCCAAATAGTGGGGATTTAGTTGGAGTTGAATTATTACAACTTGTAAAGGACCGAAAATTATCAATTGTAAATCCTGTTTCAGCTTTCCTGCTACAACCCAAATCCATTCAATGTCTAGTTTGGGGCTTAGCAGAACAAGAGGGCTTTTATACGGTGGAAGAACGGGATTGGATAAAAACATATATGGTGCCTACCTATCTTGAAGCAGATGGATTTTCAGGTTCTGCTGCCTATGTTCAGAAACCATCATTCGGCAGGGAGGGAGATACCGTTACCATATGGGATACACACAGCAAAGTTGATGTTCAAAATCCCTTCCAAACATATCATAACGAACTGCCTGTCTATCAATCGTATGTCCCTCTTCCTGTTGTTTCACTCGAAACAGAAAAAGGTATCGAAGAACTATCTATGGTATTTGGGTCTTTCCTTATTGCTGGGAAACCGAGCAGTATCGGGATTCGTGCGGGAGGAAAAATCACAGGTAATGAATCTTATTACTTACCAGTTGGCATAAAAAAGGAGGAGTTTAATTGTTAGATTTCTTAATATATTTGGCTGTTTCGTTAGCTTTATTACTCGTTGGACTCTTTTTAATGGAAATCACCACAAAGGTAAAGGAATTCGCCTTAATGGCGAAAGGAAATAAAGCTGCAAGTTATGTGCTGGGCGGTAGACTTCTAGGGCTGGCAATTGTTTTATATTCCGCACTAGCTAACTCCATCTCGCTAGTAGATATGGTCATTTGGGGGGCAGTGGGAATCGCGGCACAGATTATTGTTTTTTATCTAACCGAGTGGCTCACACCTCGTCGGTTTAACGTATCCCAGAGCATTGAAGAAAACAATACTGCAGTTGGTCTTTTTCTACTATTATTGTCAGTATCTATTGGGATTGTTATTGCTGGATGTTTGACATATTGAAAAAACGCGTCTTCTTAGACGCGTTTTTTCATAGCTTTTGATATGTATCCTTATCACATATAATAAATAATCTAGCTTCCTTCGGGATGGGCTCATTCCATTTCTTGAGGATGTTCAAATCATTCCGATCAGCGATTAGCTGAGCCCCTTTTTCTTTAAGTTGTTCATATGCTTCACCATAGGTTTTCCACTCAAGATTTACGCGGACTTCCCAAAGATCACTTCCCCCATCTCCATCCTGTCTGCTTAGCAATTGTGTAAATAGGTGGCTGGCTCCTTTCATTTGTGCCGACTTTGCCATTAGGTTGGACACAGACCCATTTGATAATATAAACTCATCAATCTTTACATGCTTAAAATTATCGACATGCTTTTCGTTGACGATTTCTGCAATCGTATAAATACTTTTATCCGTTCCATCATCATAACGTTCAATGGACGAAGCAACTAAAAGAGTCTTTCCATCCACTAAGTCAGGATTGGTAATACCTTCTGCTGCAAACAGCAAAACAGCTTGGGAATTTTCAATTCGTGCCTTTCTTAATGTCTCTACATCTGTCGGACTTCCTTGAATATAATGAAATCGTTCATGCTCAAAAGGAGTCTTTTCAACTTCATCTATCAATACGATATCCGTTTTCTCATCACCTAAAAATAATTCTTTAATCGTACTCTTACTTTTGGCAGTCCAGCCAATTATGACAAAGTGATTTTCACCTTTATAAAACAACTTACCCTCCTCCTTCCTCTTTTTATACTGGGAGACCCCCTCAACAATCACCCCAATAACCGTTCCAAAAAGACCAATTCCTATTGTATACACCACAATCATAGCCCAAGTTCTTCCTGCTTCAGTAGCTGGATATACATCTCCATAGCCTACCGTAGTCATTGTAGTAAGAATCCACCACACCGCTTGCAAGCTGCTTTCAAACGTCTTAGGTTCTATAATTCGCATAATTTCTGCATTTACAATAATAAAAAGCAAGGTAAACAGAATCACTGTTCGATATTTGTACCGTGAGGCTGTGAGGAACAGTTTACGAAAAAAAAGCATTTCCCCCCCTCCTTTCCATTTCTATTACTATAATTTCTACTAACGGTTCCTATTTCCTTTTTTTAAAGATAGGCACTAATATAATATTAGCGAGATATTATATTGACAAATTCAACGACAGGGTGTAATATTATTAATTGTGCTTTAGATTTCATGTAACTTGTAATAGATAGATAAACGCAATGTAAGAATTTTTTTCTGGCATTCTGCTTATGTTTTAAAAGTAAAACTTATTCACACTGGATCGGCTTCGGAGCCGTAAGGATGTAAGAGAGGTAGGGCTTACATCGTTTAGGTATAAAACCATCAGGTGGAAGAGTAACCGCGGCAAATTGGTCTTTTAATACCATTTATTATATATAAATACTTACCTTGCGATTGCAGATATAAGAAACACACCCAATCACAAGTTACAATAGTGATCCCTTTTGGATCAAAGCAAAAGAAGGCAGAGGATATTCCTCTGCCTTCGTCCAATTCTTCAAGTGTTTTTAGAATTTCAAATCCTTACACCTTTAATTTTTCGTACCACTTGATTGATAACTTCTGAAAAAACAAGACCAAATGCGATTGATCCCGATAGTAACGTTACTTTTGCACCTAATGCTAATGCTTGAAAGTAATCGTCCTCGACAAAGTTTCTCATTGTATCATATGCTAAACCACCAGGAACTAAAGGAATGATTCCTGCAACACTAAAAATAATAACCGGTGTTTTATAAAACTTAGCTAACTCCTGACTGACTATCCCCACAAAAAGAGTAGCTCCTAGTGTGGATAAAACAGGATCTCCCGAATATTTTTCCGCTATATAATAAATAATCCAGCCACCCATTCCGACAAATCCGCATTTTACTAAAGTCTCCCTCGGTGCATTAAAAATCACGCCAAATGCGGCTGTGGCAATAAAGCTAGTGACTAATTGTCCAATGATATCCACATTAAGCCTCCTTTTACAAAAAAGATAAAACTACTGCAATTCCTGATCCGATAGCAAAAGCGGTTAACAATGCCTCCGCACCTTTAGATAATCCCGAAACTAAATGCCCCGCCATTAAATCTCTTACTGCATTCGTGACTAAAAGTCCTGGAACTAACGTCATGACGGACCCAATAATAATTTTATCCAACTGCTGCCCTGCTCCTATTTTTACAAGGAAAAAGGACAGTAAACCAATAATGAATGAGGCCAAAAATTCCGAGAAGAACTTCACAGATATGTACCGGTGAAAGTATAAAAAACCGAAATAACCTACTCCTCCAGTTACCATAGCTGGGATAAAATCAATCCACTCACCCATAAACATAATCATAAAACAGCCGCTGGCAATTGAGGCTGCTGCAACCTGAACCATAAATGGAAAGGTTACATTTAAAGCATCGAGCTCTTTTAGAAGTGTTAGGGCTGATTCCAGATTTAATTCACCGCTAGTAATCCTTCGTGAAATACTATTTACCATAGCTACTTTTTTTAAGTCGGTAGATCTTGTTGATATTCGAATCAACTTCGTCTTGGTTGGCTCCGTACCTTCTGCAGAAAAAATTATCCCGGTTGGAGTTACATAACTGTGCGAATTTTCGATTCCAAAAGCAGCGGCCATTCTCATCATTGTATCCTCAACCCGATAGGTTTCTCCACCGCTTTGAAGCATAATTTTTCCCGCAAGCAAACATACTTCCATAATTTCATATGTAAGTGTTTTTTCATTTTCCATCTAACCTTCACCACATTACACTTTCTTTTTATGATTTCCTAAGTTTAATCAAAAACCTTCTGTTTATCAATAAAATAGACGTCAATAGAAAAAAAGCAGGAGCTCCTGCTTTTTTATTTGCTTATATTGTTTTGGAGATTGGAAAAATCCAATTCCTGATAATAACTATTTTTAACTAAAATATTCGGACCAAGACACGATACAGCAGGACAATGACAACTCAATTCCTTAGCAATCGTAGAAGATTGCCAGTTTTCATACGCGTCTGTCAGCTTTGTATTTAGGACATTCCCGAGTGGCGGTGTATCACCAAAATCTGTAACGATAATATCCCCATTAAAAATATTAACATTTAGACGTGACCGTCCATCAGGATCATTTCTAACCGTTACATTTCGACTTTGAAAGAGTCTAGTTAACAGCTTTAAATCTTCCGGTTGATGACTGCATGCGTAAAAGGGTAACGTCCCAAAAAGCATCCATACGTTTTCATCACGTATATCTAATAAATGATGAATAGCTTCCCTAATTTCATTCAGGGATAACGTTTCTAAATTACTAGCAAAATCACTTGGATACATAGGGTGAACCTCATGTCGCTGACAGAGCATCTCATCAACAATTTGGCGATGTATTTTCTCAAGATGAGGTAATGTTCGTTTGTTAAGCATAGTTTCCGCAGAAACCATTACACCAGCCTTTACTAATTCCCTGCTGTTTTCTACCATTCTGTTAAAATACTTTTCTCGTTGTTTGAAATCAGGCTTGTTTGCCATCCTAGCAAATCCACCCTCAACAAAATCATCTACTGTACCCCAATTATGCGAGATATGTAAAACATCCAAATAAGGAATAATTAATTCATAGCGTGCTAAATCAAGAGTTAAATTCGAATTAATCTGCGTCCGAACACCATGTTCATGGGCATATTTTAATATTGGCACCACGTAATTTTTTATAGAAGACAAGGAAAGCATCGGTTCGCCGCCTGTGATACTAAGGGACCGTAGGGTTGGAATTTCATCTAACCTATGCAAAAGCAAATCCAGAGGAATTGCTTCAGGGTCTTTTGTTTGAAGGGTGTACCCTACTGCACAGTGCTCACAGCGCATATTACAAAGGTGAGTTGTCGTGAATTCGATATTAGTAAGTTTAGGTTTTCCGTATTGCTTGATATCATTATAGGCTTCCCATGGATCATATTCAGGGGTTATTTTTTTCAAATAGGACATAGCAAACTCCTTAAAATCAGTATTAGAAAAACTACTTCATTATAGTCGAAATATGGTTTTTGTGGATAAATTTAATGCATTTTTAAGAAACTTATGTTATTAATTTATCTATTATTCTATACATGCATAATTTAATGTACTATGATTGACACTAAAAAGATAGAATTTGTTCTCTATGGATGGTGATAAAGAAAATGGAAATGCCACTCTTAAGTGAAGTCGAAAAGCTGGCGTTAAAGAAAGTAAAAATTTTCAGACAAAGCCTGTTACGGTATATTTTACGAGCCATGCTTGCAAGTATGTTTATCGGTTTTGGTGTAATCGTTGCATTTAAGACTGGAAACTACTTTTATTTGGAACATTCCCCTTTTGCCTACCCGATGGCTGCTCTCACATTTGGGTCAGCGATTATTTTAATCGCTTACGGCGGAGGAGATTTGTTTACTGGTAATACTTTTTATTATACCTATGCAGCACTAAGAGGAAAAATGGCATGGTTAGAAGTAACCCAGCTCTGGGTTAGCAGCTACATTGGAAATATTTTAGGGGCAGCAGTATTCGCACTATTAATTTTTACAACGGGTCTTTATGAAGAATCGTCGGTTAATGGCTTTTTATTGAGTGTTGTGGAAAAGAAAATGCAAGTTCCAACGATGGAATTGTTCTTTAGAGGAATTCTTTGTAATTGGCTCGTTTGCTTAGCCTTCTTTATCCCAATGGGTCTAAAAGGCGATGGACCAAAAATGTTTTCGATGATGCTTTTTGTGTTCTGCTTTTTTATTTCCGGCTATGAGCACAGCATCGCCAATATGTGTACGTTTGCTATTGCGTTAGTGTTAAATCATCCAGGTACAATCTCATGGGGCGGTGTTTTCCATAACCTAATCCCCGTTACGATTGGTAACTTGATTGGCGGAGGTATATTAATGGCTTGGATGTATCATTTTGTTAATAAACCCTTTTTGGATGAGTATAAGGAATCATAACAGCCGTATGATTGCATTCGGCTGTTTCTTTATCGACAAATTCCCGGGAAATATCAACAAATTAACACGACAGACGACAAATAAATTATTAATTTGCTACGCATAATCTAATTTTGTTAATAATCTATAAACAATGAAAAAACACTGGATGTGTGATCAATCCAGTGTTTTGTTCTATTCCTATTTGTTTTTACTTAAAAAGTATAAATACCCTTTTATCATGAAGTAACTTACTTCTTCAGGCAACTGATCTTTAATGGGCTTTAAACGATCTCTGCCAACCTCTTCCACTACTTTTTCTAGTAATTGAAGGTATTCAGCGGGAATAAGCCTCGTGAAATCTACTGACATTCCTTGTTGAGCACATTGGATTAAATGGTTTTCAACCGTGCTCAGTGCCAGCTCACGTTTTTCAGCAATCTGTTCTACTGATAAGTTTTGCTGGTGCAACTGGAAAGTCTCTAAGTGCGAATCGCCAATAGACTTTTTGGCTGGCTTTTTTGGAGCAGCAGTTGGAATCTGTTCTGACTGTCGGTCTGGATGTGCTTCGCAAAATGAACGAATGGCTTGAATAAAATTAAGTCCATATTTCTTCAGTTTTAGTTCCCCTACTCCACTTACATTTAAAAATTCCTCGTTTGTCCTTGGCAGTCTAGCACACATGTCCTTTAACGCAGCATCAGAAAAAATAACAAATGGCGGCACTTTTTCTGTTTCAGCAATTGCCCTTCTTACTTCACGTAAGGTTTCGAACAATGGGTCATCCTTTGAAATTTCTCTAACTTTAACCGTTTCTCTGCGATGGACTTGTTCTTTTCCAAGCAAGACATCTTTTCCTTTAGGGGAAACATATATTGTAGGAAATTGTCCTTGTTCAATTGCAATTAGCTCCTGGGAGATTAAGAACTCGATAAAATCACTGACTTCCTTTGAACCTTTTTCCTTCATAATTCCGTACGTAGTAAGCTTGTCAAAGCCCATTTCTGTCACTTTTTTATTCTTGGATCCTGTTAGTACTTGAGCTGTCAGTGTTTTACCAAATCTCTGCCCCATTCGAATTACGCAAGACATGACCATTTGCGCTTCTTTTGTTACATCGTGGCTTGAACGGGAATCGAGGCAATTCCCACACCTTCCGCATGTCTCGGTTTCTGTTTCGCCAAAATATTTTAAAATAAATTCCTGCAGACAGTTTTCTGTATGGCAATAGTCGACCATCTGCTGCAACTTTTCCAGTTCCTGCGTCATCCGAGTTCGGTCGCTCGATTGATCTATTAGAAAACGCTGAACTTGTACATCCTGGGAGGAATACAGGAGAATACATTCACTCTCTAATCCATCTCGTCCTGCACGGCCTGCTTCTTGATAGTAGCTCTCCATATTTTTCGGAAGTTGAAAATGGAGGACATACCGGATGTTGGACTTATCGATTCCCATCCCAAAAGCTGATGTTGCAACCATAACGGAGGCTTCATCTTTTAGAAATCGATCCTGCTCGCTCATGCGCTCGGCGTCCCCCATTCCGGCATGATAACGGGCGACGTTGGTATTTTCTTTTTTTAGTCTTTCATAAAGCTGGTCAACGTTCTTCCGGGTGGCTGCATAGATTATTCCTGCTTCTTTTTCATTCTTTTTTAAATAATCTTTAATAAAGTGAAGCCTGTCTTGACCTTTAATCACAGTAAAACTAAGGTTCTCTCTTTCGAACCCAGTAATGATTGAATTCTCTTCTTCGATGTCTAATGTTTCACAGATATCTTCCCGAACCCTTGGAGTTGCTGTTGCTGTTAGAGCAATGACATTCGGTTTTTGTGGAAGGCTTCGAACCATTTGCTGGATATGGCGGTAGCTTGGGCGAAAGTCATGTCCCCATTGTGAGATACAATGTGCTTCATCAACCGCTACTAAAGGAATATCCATTTGTTTAAGGTCCTCAATAAATTCACGAGATTCTAGTCGCTCGGGTGCTACGTAGAGGAGCTTGTACATTCCTTGTTTTGCTTCCCAGATTCGTTGATTGGCTTCATTGTAATTTAGTGAGCTATTGATAAAAGTTGCAGGAATTCCTACCTGTACGAGGGCATCGACTTGATCCTTCATAAGTGAGATTAACGGGGATATTACAATCGTGGTACCAGGTAGAACAAGTGCAGGAATTTGATAACAAATTGATTTCCCTCCGCCAGTTGGCATGACACAAATGGTGTTTTCTCCAGCTAATACAGATTGGATAGCAAGCTCCTGCCCATTTCGAAACGATGAATAGCCAAAATGAGATTCTAACAATTGTTGAGCTTTTTCAAATAACAAAACGTCTCCCCCTTCTACTATTTAATCTTCTCTTATTATACCTTTTTTTGTTGTTCGAGTGTATTTTCTGCCATACGTGAGTATTTCTCGCCATCCGGCAGTATCTCGTACTGAAAAAGGTCGCTGAGACATGCTCAGCGACCTTTTCATCATCATCCCTGTGTAAATAGCTCTTCTAACTGCTTCCGCAGCACAAATTTTTGGATTTTGCCACTTGCATTACGCGGCAATGCTTCACAGAAGACATATTTACGCGGGCGTTTGTAGTTTGCAAGACTATCACTGTTTTTACAATAGGCTTCCAGGTCCTGCTCAGTTAGCTGAGGGTTCTTTTTCACCACAAAAGCAGTAACTGTTTCACCCCAGCGGTCATCTGGCTGGCCGACAATTGCGACATCCAATACACCCTCATGCGCATGTAAAACATCCTCGACCTCACGTGGATAAATATTTTCCCCGCCGCTTATGATCATGTCATCCACACGGTCATTGACATAAAGGAAGCCCTCCGCGTCTAGATAACCGATATCACCTGAATGATACCAGCCTTTATACATCGATTTTTCTGTCGCTTCTTCACGATTAAAGTAGCCTGCCATCATGCACGGACCTTTAACAATAATCTCGCCTGTTTCCCCAACTGGAACCACATCATCAGGTTCTGACGGACCATCCTCTCTAGTACGAACGACGCGAATATCATGATTAAATGCAGCTTGCCCAGCTGATCCAGCCTTTCTAAGCTGATCCTTTTCGGATAAGAAGGTGATAGCAGGACCCATTTCTGTCATCCCGTAGGCTTGAACTAACCCGATACCGAACCGGTCGTGGAGAGCGTGCACAAGAGACGGTGCCATTGGAGCAGCACCATATAAACCAAGCTTCAGACTCTCCGTATTATATTGGCTTAAATCCTCTTGCAGCAGCATATTCCACATAGTAGGGGCTGCAAAAAACTTCGTAATTTTCTCTTGCTGAATTAATTGTAAGATGATCTTCGGATTAAATTGGTGAAGGATGACGTTTCGGGCTCCAGCCTGAATTCTTGGCAAAAAGGCACAGTGAAGCTCAGCGCAATGGAACATTGGAGCGGTAACAAGTCCAACATCTTCTGAATCTAGCTTTTGGGCAGCAATACATAGCATACTTTGGTCTACCATATTTCGATGGCTATGCATGACCCCTTTTGGCCTTCCAGTTGTCCCGCTAGTATAAATAAACGCATAAGTGTCATTTTCATTAACTTCAGCATGGATTTCTACGTTCGAAACCTCAGCTAGTTTTTCTTGGTAGCTTACTGCATAGGCTGGCGATTCTTCGTCAATAAACCAAAAAGCAATCCCATCAAAACGATTTTCAATAGCAGCAATAACAGGCTCCAACGCCTTTTCAAAAAGAACAACCTTAGGAGCTGCATCTGATAGAATAAAAGCCACCTCTTCGGGCATTAAGCGGAAGTTTATTGGATTGAAGATGGCACCTATCTTAGCACAGGCAAAGAATGCAGTTCCTAATTCTTCTGTATTAAACATGAATGTGGAAACACGGTCACCTTTTTTAACGCCTTCGTTTACCAGTGCATTTGCGAGGCGATTTACCTGCTCATTCCATTCTTTGTACGTATAACGGACGTTTTTTCTAACATCATATATCGCTTCCTTGTTCGGATATCTTTTTACCGTTAATTCGAAAATCTTTCCAATAGTGGTTGTCATCGAATCTCCTCCAATTTACAAACCTAAATTTTTAGCAATAATTGTTTTCATAATTTCATTTGTACCAGCGTAAATACTTGAAACTTGAATATCCCGGAATCTTCTCGCAATCTCGTATTCTTCCATATATCCATAGCCGCCATGAAGCTGCAGGCATTCACCTGCAATTTTCTTTGCGGTATCCGTAAGCCTCCATTTCGCCATCGAAACCTTCGTTACCACATTTCGACCATCGATATGTTCAGCTATTAATTGATCTAAAAAAGCTCTCCCCATCTCCACCTCAGTAGCCATTTCAGCAATTTTAAACTGCGTATTTTGAAATTGGCTGACAGGTTTTCCGAAGGCTTCACGACTTTTCACATAGTTAATCGTCCCTTGAAGCATTACCTCTGCTGCAGTTTGTGCTGCAATTGCCACAAGCAGACGTTCCTGCTGAAGTTTATCCATCATATACAAGAAGCCTTTGCCTTCTTCACCAAGCAGGTTCTCCTTAGGTACTTTGCAATCCTCAAATATTAACTCAGACGTATCCTGACTATGAAGACCCACTTTATTCAGCTTTCTTCCTCTTGAAAAACCGGGAGTATCACGTTCTACTAGGAGCAGGCTCACCCCTTTATGTTTTGGTACTGAATTAGGATCTGTTTTACAGGCGACAAGAATTAAATCTGATTGAATTCCATTTGTGATAAAGGTTTTTTGTCCATTCAATATATAGTGGTCCCCATCAAGCTTTGCTGTAGTTTTAATATTAGCGAGATCAGACCCTGTACCTGGTTCGGTCATGGCAATGGCCGTAATAAGTTCCCCTGTTACACACTGGGGAAGCCAGCGCTGTTTTTGCTCCTCAGAGCCGAAAGAATTGATATAAGGGACAACGATATCATTATGAAGGCCCATTCCCACTAGACCAGACCCAACTCTCTCTAACTCTTCATTAATAACCACTGAAAATCCCCAGTCGACACCACTGCCACCATATTGTTCATCTAAATCCGGGCATAGGAAGCCTTGTTCTCCCATTTTTCTCCATAAGGAGCGAGGAATCATTCTCTCCTCTTCCCATTGATCATAAAAAGGGACAGCTTCTTTCTCTAGAATTTTCCTTAATGACTTCCGAAAAATTTCATGGTCTCCAGTTAAATAAGGATGTTTCATTTTGAACGCCTCACTTTCTATTTGTACCCGCTTACCTGCTAAGCATTGACCTGGTTCAATTTTTGACGAAGCTGATATTTTAATATTTTCCCAGAGGCATTCCTTGGTAACTGCTGTTCAATAAAGATCCTTCTTGGAACCTTGTATCCTGCTAGCTTTTGACGGCAGAAGCTTTTCAACTCATCTTCATTAATGACAGCCCCTTCTTTTGGAACAATGATGGCGCATACCGCCTCACCCCATGTTTCGTCAGGCAGTCCAATAATGGCTGCATCTAATACAGCTGGATGCTCGAAAAGAACCCCTTCGACTTCAACAGAATAAACATTTTCACCGCCTGTAATAATCATGTCCTTTTTCCGATCAACAAGGGTAATATAACCTTCCTCATCAATCGTTGCTAAATCACCTGTATAGAGCCAGCCATTTTTTATCGTACTTTTTGTCTCATCCGGTTTTTTATAGTACTCTTTCATAACCATCGGGCTTTTAATAATGAATTCACCTACTACACTAGGTTTAACATCATTACCTTGTTCGTCGACAACGCGTGTCTCAGTTAGAAAAATAGGTTTTCCTCCCTTGCCAAGATGAAGCTTATGCCCCTCTGGATCTAGCAGAATTCCTCCAGGTCCACCCTCGGTCAAGCCGCAAAGATTGTAAAATTGATCGGTTTTAAATAATTGGATACTCTTTTTCACTAACTCGGGTGCCATCGGTGCTGCACCATACCCACATCTGCGGATGGAGGATAAATCGTATTGAGCTGCATTTGGAACCTGAAGTATGAAATTAAACATGGCTGGAACACCAAAGAAGTGAGTAATTTTATGTTCTTGAATGATTTGGAGTGCTTTAACTGGATGAAAATCACGATGGATGATGTGGGTTGCCCCTAAAGCAACACCCGAAATTAGGAAAAGATTTAACTGTGCAGAGTGGAAGAGTGGTGCTACATGAAGAATACGCTCATGTGGACGTAATCCCATATTAATAGTTACAGATATTCCCACATTAAAAATCCTCTTATGATCAAACAATGCACCTTTTGGTCGCCCTGTTGTTCCTGAAGTATATAAGATTTCTAAATCATCTTCTTCAGAAACCTCAATTTCGGGTTCATTCTTACCAGAAGATAAAGCGCTTTCATAGGAGCGGTAGCCTAATATTCGTGGTTCGCCGATAGTAATCACGGTCTCTACATTACTATCGTCTTTTGCTGTAGTAATGATTTCTTCAAATTCAAGGTCACAAACCACTAGCTTTGCCTCTGATTGCTGTAGTATGTAGTGTACCTCGGAGGAGGTTAATCGAAAATTAACAGGTACTGCAACTGCACCGATTTTAGCAATTGCAAAAAAGGTGAACACAAAATGATCCGAATTTTTCATCATCAAGGCTATTTTATCGCCCTTATTTATCCCCATTTCTAGTAGACCATGAGCAAGTCTATTTACTTCCTCATTAAATTGACGGTAGGTATAATTCCGGCCTTCACATTCAATGGCCAAAACTTCCGGGAACTTCCTGGCATTTTGAGATAAAAGACTACCGATATTCATTCATGTTCTTCCTCCTTTTAATAAAAAAATCACCCCAACTTATTGTAACAAAAGTAGAGAATATTTAGAATATTTTAGCGAAAAAATTATTTACTTCAATAATTTAATAAAAGGTCTGCTCCTCTTTAACTCGAGGAACTGACCTTTTGTTTATGATACAATTCTTTCCTTCGGAGTAACTCTTTTTTTCCTAACTTCTATCATAGTTAAAACGATAGCAATAATTAAAAATAGACTGCTTATTCGGAAGAGATTTGCCGTATCAGTGAATAGAGCTATTGCTCCGAAAATCATTCCGCTTAAACCAATTCCTAAATCTATGGCTGAAAAAAACATTCCATTCGCCACACCCCTGCGATTTTCGGGTGTAATGGATAATGTCCAGGCTTGCAAGATAGGCAATGCACAGCCAAAGCCGATTCCAAATAGTCCACCAGCTGCGGCAAGCATAAAATTGGTTTGTGCATAAGACAGGATCCACAGCCCAATAAAGGTAGCGCAGATACAGATAAATACCATTGCAATCGGTCCCTTTTCATCAAACCACTTACCTGTAATGGGTCTAGCCACTGTAGCAACGATGGCATTAAGAATATAGAATAAGAAAATTTGATCAATGCCTTTTTCTTCTCCAAAGATGACGATAAAGGTTGAGACAGAACCATAACCAAGACAAATAATGAAGGTAATAAAAGAAGGATACCAGCTCGATTTCTCCACTAATGAATCAAGGTAGGAGAATTTAAGGTCCTCTTTTTTAGTATTTACTACAGCTTCAGGTGTTCGATAGTGTACGAGTGCAAGCAGCACTACAGATATAAACCCTAAGATGCTAGAAATAGCTATTAGATTTGTAAATGTAGTGACATTGTATAAGAAGATTCCTAGACTAGGAGCAATAATATAAGCAATTGTATTTGATAGCCCAAAATAACCCATGCCTTCACCCAGCCGGGAAAATGGAATTACGTCCACTGCTGCTGTACCATTCACGGTAGTTGACCACCCCCACGCAAGTCCATGCACAAAACGGATTAAAAGGAATACCACGACAATGCTGGAGATTGGATATAGAATTGTAATGGCGAAAAGAATGACTGCTCCTATTATTACGAGATGTTTTCTATGTTTGTATTCAAGCATGAATCCAATAAACGGTCGAATTAGCACAGCACCGATGGAAAACAATGCCGTAACTAGGCCAATTTCCAGCCCACTTGCACCTATGGATTTTATGTAAGGCGGTAAGGTTGGAATAAGCATTTGGAAGGACATAAATACAAACAGATTCCCAACCATCAACATAATAAAAGATTTAGTCCACAAACGTTCTTTCAAAGAAACACCCCAATCTAGAGGAAAAATTTAGTTTATTTCGTATCACTAAATAATAGCACAAAACCCTAGAAATAAAAATATGAATTCATCTCATCTTCGCTATTTTTCATATGTAATCATTACCTTTTTCAGTAAATTCAGGTATTATGAATATATGTCATTTGAGAGCAACTGGAGGAAGGCACTATTATGCAACACGCCACAATAGAGAAAACGAGGAGAAAGAAAACAGTCTTTTTAACTTTAAAAATGATGGTTTCAGCTATTATCATTTTCTTGTTAGTCACTAATCTATTTCCAGTCAAACCAATCAAACAGAAAAGCTTCTTTAATCATAATCGTCCATTAGTCATTGCCCACCAGGGCGGTGAGTTGTTGGCACCTTCCAATACAATGGCTTCATTTGAGAATGCTGCTAACATGGGAGTCGATGTCCTTGAAACGGATATACATATTACCAAGGATGGTCATTTAGTTACGATTCATGACCCCAGCGTTGACCGGACTACCAACGGTAAGGGCAATGTAGCAGACCTTACTTTAGCTGAACTTCAATCGTTTGATGCAGGGTACCATTTTAAAGACTTAGAAGGCGACTATAGTTTCCGTGGTAAGGGTGTCTATATCCCAACGGTCGATGAGATGTTTCAAACATTCAATGACTTGAAAATAGAAATAGAAATAAAAGACGATAATCCACCTGAAAGAATAGAGGAAATTGCTTCGAAATTATGGGACCTCATTGAAAAATATCAAATGGAAGATAAAATTATTATTGGTTCATTCGACCAAAAGATAATCCAAATATTTGAAAAGTATGCAAAAGGCCGTGTCGCCATTTCAGCAGGCAAACAAGAGGTTAAAAGCTTTGTTGTCTTTCATAAATTCTTTCTACGAAATCTTTATGTACCAACAGCCGATGCTTTCCAAATCCCTGTGGAGGATAGCGGCTTTGATTTAACAGACCAAAGGTTAATTGATGGAGCACACCGTCTGGGATTGGAAATTCACTACTGGACGATCGATGACCCAAAAACCATGGAAAAACTGATTGACGCAGGGGCTGACGGTATATTGACAAATCGGCCAGATTTATTGCTCAATTTGCTTGAGGCAAAAGGGTTGTAGATACATGGGGCTACCCTATTTTAAAAAGCACCCTTTATTTTGGAAAGAGTTCCAAATAGTTTTGTTTTTTTTAAAATATCATGCTATAAATCACCAAAAATAGGAAGACAAAAGGGGGGGACGTGGATTGGAGTTCACAAATATAAGTATTTTAGCCATCATTCTGGCGGTTATTGCCAATATGGTGATCGGAGCACTCTGGTATTCTCCTATTCTTTTTTCTAACATTTGGGTAAAAGCTCTAGGTAAGAAAATGGAGGATATTGACCCAAAAGGGGCCTATGTAGGATACGGATTAACCACACTCGGGGGGATTTTCACTGCAGTTGTTCTTTCCCTTTTTATTCAGTTATTAGATACGGTGACCATTTTAGATGGAGCTTTATTCGGATTTCTGATTGGCTTAATTGCTGCATTTAGAGCATTATCCCCTACTTTCTTTGAGAGTCGTAACTACACTTTATTCTTCATTAGTGCAGGCTATCACGTAGTGGCATTGACGATTATGGGAATCATTATAGCTGCTTTCGTATAATGGTAAAGGGTGCCTCATATAAACTGAGGCACCCTTTATTTTATTAATAAATTATGTTTACACCCTTGCCTGCTATAGTAGCCCATTCGAATTGACGTAGTCTAACTTCAAATAGTGTCAATGGATCGCGGAACATTTCTGGGTTCGTATTCATTTTTTTCAGGATATCTTGATTTATCGATATTTGAGACAGTGATACTTCGATTTCTTCATTAAGGGTCTTCAATGGCTGTCTAAAGAACAATGTGATGTCTCTTTCCAATGATTTTTCAAATAGCTCAAACTGTTGGAAAAACCGTTCAATAACAATCTCAGTGGATTCGGAATAGCTATCATTTTTCACAAATGCTTTATATTTATTATAAAGCATGGCTTTATTTTGAGATAATGCCCCAAAAAGCTTCCCAGCACTTTTTAATAAGAATTGTGATGGAGTGTTGCGAAGTAAGATATTTACCTTTTCTAATTGAAACCGGCTCGTCATTCGATCCGTATCCCGATGCCAATCATCAAGTACTTTAAAGTCACATTCTGTCTTAATTCGCTCTTCCCCATATAAGCTATTTAAACCTTCTGCCATCTCATCTAAAAATCCCTGTCCTTGCTCGAATTCCTCTTTACTGCTGTTAATCCATTCTTGAAGTGCTGTATAATACTTCGGCATAACACTTTGCTCTAGGTAATCTTGTATTCTATTGTTCATCACATCATTTAGCTCGATATGAATCGTACTAATGTTGCTGTCCTCTTTGATTAGCTCCGAGCATTCCTGAAGTATTTTTGGTACTTCGATAGAAATCTCATTTTGAATACTTTCCTTTATGCCACGGTATGACCTTGTGATCGCTTTGATTTTTTGCGCCTCAGCATCCTTTAATTGATTAAGAGCTCCATTTAACTTCATTACCACTTCTTCATTCCAGCGGACCGACTCAATTAATTGATTCTCAACATCAATCCTCTTTTGCAGCAGTCTGGAAATCGTAGTCCGTATGAAGAATAAAAGCTTAGCCAAGCGCTTATCTGCTATGTTTCTAGTATCTTTGATTGATTGGATAAAGCCCTTTAATTCAACTAATTGCTGTCCCCTTTCGTATTGGGAAGAGTAGGCAAATACCTGCGCCTCAGGTAAATAAGACTGTATCTTCGACTTCGTTTCATCGAATATCCTGATTGCATCATGCTCATTTACAATCGTATCCATCTTATTTAAGAGAAAGTGGACAGGAATATCAGGTGCAAGCTCATTAATTTGTGATAGAATACCCTTCTCTATCTCGGTAAATGGAGCATTTGCATCTAACACAAATAATAACGTATCGGCCATTTGGACATATTGCAGTACTTCATACCGTTCTTGGCGGCTGCCTTTTAATCCTGGCGTGTCAATTAAAGCAAGCTTTTGCTCATATAAAACTGGAAATGGCTGTTGAAATTCGATAATTGACTCAAGTGCATTCCGGCGCCGATCCATTCGCTCCTGGAAATGTGTAAAATCTGCGAGTGTAATGGTATCATGATCGGTTATTTCATAAATATTTAGGTCCTCAACGTCTTTGAACATTACAAGTGATGACGTTGGACTGTCCTGAATTTCTTCACCCAGGATGGAATTTACGAAAGTAGACTTTCCACATCCGCTCAAACCTGTAATGAATAGGTGTTGAGTATCAAAATCATTTAATTGCTGAACCATCCATTTTAAGTGGTTATTCTCACCCATATCATTTGCGTTTGCCCAACTAATGATTGCCTCAAAGAGACTTAAACTCTCTTCTAACTCGTCAATATTACTATCTGTTTCACCAATAAGATTTTCAGCCTCACTGACAATGGACATGCTTATACTTGTAGGAAAAAGCTCATTCCATGACAATACCGCAGCAGATACTATGACTGTATGCTTCGGAACAGCTAATCGCAGCCAATTGGTTAAAAGATCAGGTACTAGATCTTCTAGCGTTTTAATGGAATAGTCTCCATTTATTAATCTAAAATAGGTTTGATAATGAAGCTCTGAAAGAGATTCATTATGATGATTTCGGCTAATATCGAGATTTAATAATAGATGATTTACCTCTCTTAGCCATGTAAAATATGAATCTTCGTCTTTGTAACTTTTCCAAAGGGAAGTTGCAAGCTCTTCAAACTTACTCTTATCTAAACTAAACAATTCAAAGATTGCCTGTATAAAGTAATTTGGATTCAAGCCTCTTGTAAGGTCTTTCTTTACATACGAATTCACCGTCTCAAACCAATCGATTGAACCTGTCCGTTTCGCTTCATTTACGGCAAGCTCAATCGCATTGCCCCAATCCTGCTGATCCTCAAAATAGGTACGTGCGATATCAGTCACATTTGGGTAATCTGGGTTTGAATCAATCGTTCTCTTGATTATCTCAATGGCTTCCTCACGTTTTTCCCGATCAATGTAGAGTGAAAAAGCTGCAGAGCAACTTCTGTCTTCAATGTAAGATCATTGGTTTCAATTGAAAGATAAAGATCCTCTGCGTTTGAGAGAAGACCTGATTCATAATAGGCATCGGCAATATTTTTCCTAGCCCATAATTCGAGTTCTCCGGCAATATTTTCCCATTTGAAAATGGCTGCTTCAAAGTCTCGATTATGAAAATAGATTTCACCTTGGGCAAAGCGAATAGATGTTAAATTGGGCAGGTCCTTTTGAAGCTCTTCCTGATATGCATCACCTAAAACACGTATCGGCTGTACATTTTCATGCTCATTTATATACATTTGATAATACGATTTATTAATTAACTGACTCTCTAACGTCATGACTGTCCCTCCAATTACCCCACTTCTTTTGTATTCATATGGAAAAGAGGCAGATTTATTCCTTTATATAATACGAACTACTTACTCATTTTTAGTCCCAATTATGTTAATTTTACCAAACGATTTTTTTATTCTGGTTTCAATTATATTTCATTTAGGATACAATACTTTCAATTAAACTTCTACTTTTTGCCAATTAACGACAAGGAGCATTCACTTTGAAAAAGATTGAAGCTGTTTATTTGGCAGATTTAATTAAAAAGTCAACACCTGCCAAATATAATATTAAATTGATGGAAACAGTTAATAGAACATTACTTGGTTTTCATCAATGGACTAATGGTAAAAAAACTTTGGCTGGATTTGAAGTTACTCGTGTCGATAGTGATACTAGCTACTATTTTCTATTTATCGATTGGCACCGCAATGACAACTATTATTTAGTCATTTACCTGCATAATAAATCAACGACAGCAGCGGAACTGAGGGTCATTGAAGAAATGGATGGAATCCCTCATATTGTTTGGATGTACAATCCTTTAAAACGTGACGGGAAAAATGATCAAAGAAAAGCCTATTTCAAGCAAATGTTCGGCTCAAGAAAGGTACATATCAAAATTCCTGAATCTCCTTCTGACATAGAAGGATTCTTCGACGAACTATTTAGACTCTGCCAAAATCGTATAAAAGCAGATAAGATTGTCGACGTTTTTGATTTTGAAATATAGGAATAGCAAAAAACAGGGAGGCACCGAGCCTTCCTGTTTTTATAAAACCTTACTCAAAAAGGCTTTGGTTCGAGATTCCTTTGGATGGTCAAATAATTCATTTGGGGTATTTTCTTCAACGATAAGCCCGCCGTCCATAAATATTACACGGTCTCCTACTTCCTTCGCAAAACCCATTTCATGAGTGACGACCACCATGGTCATGCCTTCTTTGGCAAGCTGTTTCATAACCTCCAAAACTTCTCCGACCATTTCAGGGTCAAGTGCTGAGGTTGGTTCATCAAATAGCATTATTTTTGGTTCCATTGCAAGCGCCCTTGCAATCGCTACACGCTGCTTTTGACCACCTGACAAGGAATCAGGATACGCCTCAGCTTTATCCTCTAATCCTACTTTTCTTAAAAGCTCTAACCCCTTTTTCCTTGCCTGCTCAGCAGAAATATTTCTAACCTTCATCGGGGCAAGCATAATATTTTCGATGACCTTTTTATGTGGGAAAAGGTTAAACTGCTGAAACACCATCCCCACTTCCATCCGGATTTTATTAATATCTGATTTTTTATCAGTAATATCTATACCTTCAATATAGACATGTCCATCTGTAATTGATTCTAGTAGATTTATACATCGCAGGAAGGTAGATTTACCTGAACCAGATGGACCGATAACAACTACAACCTCTTGGGGCTTAACGGTAACATTAATATCCTTAAGGACAACATTAGCTCCAAATGACTTTTTTAAATTTTTCACTTTAATCATTCTGTGGCTAACCTCCTTTCAAGACGCGATAATACGTAACTTAAAGAAAGCGTTAAAACAAGGTAAATAAGCGCTGCCGTAATATACGGCTCCCATACTCGGAAATATTGTCCTTGCATAGCTCGTCCCCAATACATGAGTTCAGGTGCTGCCACTAACGATGCAAGTGAAGATTCTTTAATTAGGACGATAAATTCATTACCTAACGGTGGAATCATTCGTTTAAACGCTTGTGGAAGGATAACATAACGCATAGCTTGTACATGCGTCATACCGAGAGAACGGGCCGCCTCCATCTGCCCTTTATCAATTGATTGAATTCCTGCACGAAAAATTTCCGCTATGTATGCAGCAGAGTTTAATGACAGAGTTAGAATAGCGGCAGCAATACCATTTGTACCACCTGTAAACAGAGGTACTACGGCAAAATGAATCAACATAATTTGTACGAGCATTGGTGTACCACGGAACAAAGTGATATACAAGCTAAAAGGAAATGATAAAAACTTATTTTTCATCATTTTCCCTAACCCGATAAACAAACCAAGTATTGTCCCTATTAAAATACCAGCTAATGATAGTCCAATTGTTAGCAGTGTCCCTTTAAGAAAAAAGGGTGCGTATTCCGCTAAAATATTCCACTGAATATCCATAATTAATCCCCCTATGAGACATTGAAACTCTGTTAAATTATGTAAGACTAGGTTTCAAATAAAAATTGCGTAACTTCTAGTTATTAAGAGTTACGCAATTTTCGTTATTATTGTTGGTCTTTCAGCAATTGTACATCTGGATCTACCTTAAACCATTCTTTGTATATTTCTGCATAAGTTCCATTATCAAACACTTCGTTTAGCGCTTTATCAAAATCCGCTTTTATCTTACTTCCCTTTGGGAACATTAATCCGTAGAATTCTTGAGCGAATGCATCCTTATCTTCAATGATGACAAATTTATCATTTCGATTATTTTTCGCATATTCTTCAATTACTGTATTATCCGCAACAACCGCATCTGCTCCTCCAGCCTTCAGCTCAAGTATTGCTAAGTTATTGTTTTCAAACTTTTTAATTTGATCACTGTTTTTACCAAGAAGACCTTCAACCGCTTCCTGCCCAGTTGTTGCATTTTGAACAGCAACTGTTTTATCCTTCAAATCTTCTGCACTTTTGATATCACTGCCTTCTGGAACCATAATCTTATTGGTAGATAAGAAGTATGGTACAGAGAAGTCATATGTTTTCTTTCTATCATCATTAATTGTAATGGACGAAATACCAATATCGGCAATTTTCTTCTCTAATTCTACGAATATTGGATCCCAGCCTGTGTGAGCAATATCAATTTTGTATCCTGCTTCTTTAGCTACCGCTTTAATTAAATCAATATCAAATCCTACAATTTCACCTTTATCCTGATACTCAAATGGTGCGTAGGCTGCGTCTGTTACAACGCGGAGAGTTTTCTTTTCTTTACCAGAATCTGAGCCATTCCCACTGGTTTCACTAGAACCGCAAGCAGTTAGGATTAACATAAAAGCCATGACCATAAACGTTACTAAATATTTTGCCTTCTTCATTCTTGACCCCCCAAAATATTTTTTTAATAAACCAATCTTTAAAACATTTAAAATTTTTAGAATATAGGTGATTATAACCTTTTTTGTTGACTTATTCAATATTTTATTATCAAAACTTTACTGTTTTAATACGCTAAAAAAGTAATATAAAAATAGTATTAAAAAGATAATTATCATACTCTGTTCACTTTTCATTTAAGGTCATGTATATTTCTAGGCACCTGCCCACACTCTCCGCAGATGACTACATAATCTATATGGTATTAATTTAAAAAAGGGAGAGTTGCCCAATGTATCCTTATGGCTATTATCAAGTTCCGCAAGTGCAGTATGATTACAATCAATATGAACAGTTGGATCCGTATGCACAACAAAACCAATACGACCAGTATGATCCTGATAGACAACCACAACAATTAGAGCGCAGAGTCAATCAGCTCGAAAGAGAAAATCAGCGTCAGGAAAGAGAAATCAATCAACTTCAACGTGACGTTGCCCAACTTCAACGTCGTGTACAACGTATCAATCAACGCCTGCGTCAAGTGGAAAGACGTTTTAACTTCCCATTCACCCCATTCGATGGCGAATATTAAAAAGTATGTAAGAACCAGGCGATTAACGCCTGGTTCTTTTTAATTTGTAAGATTTCCTCTTGCAAATAAAATATCTTGTCAGTGTTTCTGACATAATTCCTGACAAATTCAAATTATTTCGTTAACTTTTAGGATACATACTGTTTAGATAAGGGGAGATTGCCGATGTATAGGACGAATGATATTAAATTAGCAGAAAAGATTCTTCAGCTAGATAAACAAAGGGATGAATTGTATGAAGAGCTTATGGTAAAACTGGGCTCACGTGCACATGAGCTGATTAGAGCACTTCAAAATCGATAATCAGGGAGTGAAGGAGCATGACAAATCAATTGCGTAAAGGAGTCGAAACACTTAAACTATTTTACATTAATAGATTAATTGAGTCTGGTCTTTATAACGCTTCTGACGATGATCTACATTCCCTCACTTTAAGTGAACTACAGATTATTTTCAAAAAGACATTCCCCCCAAAAAATAAACTAAACAACTAAAGCACCAAGTATCATAATCCAATCAATGTAAGAAAAATTAACATAAAATACGGTATATAACATAATCACAGTAGAGCGTGGTGAGATCAAAAATGGCGAATGATTCTTCTTATAAAGATAAAAAGGTGATAACGATTGGGATTGTAAGAGATCTAACCGGTCTTTCAGAGCGTCAAATACGCTATTATGAGGAACGAAAATTAATTTTTCCCGAAAGATCCTCTGGCGGGAGTAGAAAATATTCCTTTGCAGACGTTGAGTTATTAGTGGAAATTGCCAACAAGATTGAAGATGGTGTTCAAACTCATGAAATTAGAAAAGAAATGCTTCGAGCTCAGAAAAAGCAAAATCAGAATGATGTTACACGTAAGATGATTCAAGGACAATTAAATGCACAATTCGGTTTACGAAAAGGACCATCTTCTTAATATCGAGGATGGATTTTTTTTGTCATAAAACTACACATAAACATCGGCAAGTTCCCTCTCCCCTAGCCTGCTATCATGAAAAATTCACTTATTTTACTTAGACTTTCAAAAACAATGTCAGGAAACCTTACACAATTGTAGAATCTACATCAAATCCATGTAAAAATACAAATACATCGAATGTTAAGAAAATTAACATGAACTTAAGGGGGAGAAATAATGGATACTTTATTCTTAATGAACAGTTTATGGGTAATGGTTGCAGCAGTACTTGTTATACTTATGATAGGAGGCTTCATTCTACTAGAAACTGGATCAACCCGAATGAAGAATGCAGGACATATTGCAGGGAAAACAATACTTACATTTGGTATTGGCTCCATTGTTTTTTGGGCAGTTGGTTATGGTTTAATTTTTGGCTCAGGAAACGCACTGATTGGTTTCTCAGACTTTTTCTACTCAGGATATGACATTGAAGGTTTATCACTTTCCGGAGCTGTTTTCTTTTTATTCCAATTAGCCTTTTCAGGTATATCATTGACCATTGCCTTCGGCGGTTTTGCAGAAAGAGCTAAATTAGGAGCATACCTAGTATTTGCGGTACTATTCTCAGTAATTGTTTATCCACCGATTGCCCACTGGATTTGGGGCGGCGGCTGGTTAGCAGAACATGGTAAGCAAGATTTCGCAGGCTCAACGGTTGTTCACTTAACAGGAGCGATGGCAGCATTTGCAGCTACGTTAATACTAAAGCCTCGTATTGGAAAATACAATAAAGATGGTTCAGCAAACAATCTCGCAGGACACAACCAAGTATTCACAGCACTAAGCGTATTACTCTTATGGGTTGGCTGGTTTGGATTCAATGCAGGAAGTACAGTTTCTGTTGACGGTGCCTTCTTTGGTTTCGTAGCAGTTAACACAAATTTGGCCGCTGGTGCCGGTGTGATCGCAGCAATGATTATTTCTTGGATTGTCATGGGTAAAGCAGATGTCCCAATGATGTTGAATGGTGCCTTAGCAGGTTTAGTTGCAATCACAGCCTCTTGTGCATTTGTTGATACATGGGCTGCAGTCCTAATTGGGTTCATTGCAGGTTTCCTAGTATTTTATAGCATTCGATTCTTTGAAAGCAAAAGAATTGATGATCCAATCGCAGCATTGTCTGTACACGGTGTAGCAGGAATATGGGGTACCTTATCAACAGGTTTTTTTGCAACACCAGAATTAGCAACAGTTGGTCAGCCAGGGTTATTTTACGGAGGCGGCTTACACCAACTTGGAGTTCAGGCATTAGGAGTTGTAAGCAGTGGAGCTTTTGCCTTTATCGTTTCTTTTATCCTATTAACCATTATGAAAGCCGTTATGAACGGTTTGCGCGTTACAGAAGAAGAAGAAATTATCGGTCTTGACATGAGTGAGCACGGAAGCTATGGTTACCCTGAAATGGTAAAGACTGAAAAAACTTTAATTAGTCCAGATTCAAAGCTAAACGCTTAATATACAGCCCTCCATCCCCTTCAAAGGGGATGGAATTATCTTTTTTGAAAAGGAGGTAACTTAATGGATGACCAGCTACTTAGAGATTAGAAGATTCCGTGATGACCAAGTCATATGGGTCTCTCGCAATCATTTACAGTTAAACCAGCTTCATGATGAAATCATCCAACGCGTCATTTCAGTTTCGGTCAAACACACGGAAGAAATATATGGCCCCCTCCCCTGCCCCTTCACCTTTTTCATGATGGGCAGTGCTGGGCGGTTTGAGCAATCCGTTTGGAGCGATCAGGATCATGGCATTATTTATCTACAGCAAGGTACGGAAATAAACAATTATTTTTTGGCATTGGGGAAAGAAATCACACAGGGGCTGCAGCTTGCCGGATATGATTATTGTGATGGAGAGGTTATGGCGAGCAATCCCTTATGGTGTAAGTCACTTTCCGAATGGAGGCAGCAATTAGTAAATTGGTCCAATAACTCAAACTGGGAAGCCATTCGCCATTTATTAATCTTTATTGATGGACGATCCCTTTATGGTGACGCAAGTTTTCTGGAAAAATTAAAAATAGAAGTATATCAAACTATCCATAAAGAAAACCTATTTCATAAAGTGCTTAATAATACACTATACCTAAAAAAGGGAATCGGTGTACTAGGACAAATACTCGTGGAAACACACGGAACACATACCGGCTCCTTAAACATAAAAGAAAAAGCCCTTTTTCCATATGTAAATGGTATTCGATTATTGGCTATAAAAGGGAATATCCATGAAACCTCTACTCTTTTAAGGCTGGAAAAGCTGTCCGAAATGGAACTTCCTTCTATTAAGAGAGAATTATATAAACAACAGTTCTTAAAATTACTAAACTTTCGTTTAACACTATCAAAACCAGACAATTACGAAAATAGCCACTATCTGCCTATCTCGACTCTCTCAAAAAAGCAAAAGGAAGAAGTAAAAGAAATACTGAAAAATGGTACAGCACTGTACCGTTATGTTAGAAATTTAATAGAAAAGGAGGATGACTAATGGGAATGAATGATATGATTCAATTTTTTAGGACTATGTCAGGCAGACTTGGTTCAAATATTTATGCAGGTGTTCAAGGGCAAAGCAATATGCAAAATATTTCTTTCATTCGACAGCTGCAAAAAGAAATGAAAGAAAACAACTGCCTTGACACACCACTTCAGGAATTACAGGTTGTTGTTTTTGATCTAGAAACGACTGGTTTCTATCCTGAAAAAGGAGATCGTGTCATCTCAATCGGCGCCATCAAAATGACTGGCCAAGAACTTTTGAATACAGAAACTTTTTATTCCCTGGTACATTCTCCACAACCTATTTCAGAAGAAATATCCACCTTGACTAACATTACAAATGAGGAATTACGAAGTGCACCTTTTGTATCCGAAGTGCTAATGGAATTTTACAAATTCATCAAGAATCATACACTTGTCGCTCACCACTCCAAGCATGAACAGTCTTTTATGCAGAAACTAACGTGGGATTTATTAAAAACTAGATTTGAACACAGAATTATTGATACTTCCTTTCTACTGCGCTTATCAAATCCTATGATTAAATCTATTCCACTAGAAGAAGCTTGCGAACAATGTGGAATCGAAGTCATCAATCGGCACCATGCCCTAGAGGATGCGAAACTGACAGCACATATTTGGAGCCATCATTTAGTGTTGGCACAGTCCATGGGTTATAAAAATCTTCGTGAAGTATACGAATATCTCGCAAAAATTAGATAGTAGAAAAAGAGAAAAACAACTATAGTAAAAAACTAATGCACGTTCCTTTATGATGGATTAACTTCTAAATCCAGTCTGTTTTTTCAGTCGACTATAGTAGAATCCCCGTGAGAAATCGCTCCTTTTCACTCTTCTTTTTAGCCCTCAAAAAAAATTTTTTTACTATTTTAATTTCTCATCAACCTTAATCTAACAATGATGAAAACGCTAACAACATTTCCGATTTATTTGAATTGTCAGATTTTTATATTGACCAAGATTTAGATTGGGTGTAAGATTACTGAAAATATAATTTGTATTAAATATTCTAATAACAGAACATGCCTCCGGATCATCCTCACTAATAGGTGATAAGGCATGGGAATTTTTTCCAACAGGTTTTAATTTTCTAAAGCGTTGTATGACTAAAAGGAGTGGTTAGGTTGGGAAGTCAATGGATATTCCTTGGCGGAGAGTTCGTCAAGAAAGAGGATGCTGTAGTTTCAGTTTTTGACCATGGATTTTTATATGGAGATGGAGTATTTGAAGGCATTCGTGTTTATAGCGGAAACGTCTTTAGACTCGACGCCCACCTAAAAAGACTGTTCGAATCAGCACAATCCATTATGTTGAAAATTCCTTATACACAGGAAGAAATGACACAATTAATTGTAGATACGATCAGAAAAAATGAATTAGAAAGCGCCTATATTCGTGTTGTTGTTTCACGAGGTAAAGGAAATCTCGGACTTGACCCTTCCTCCTGCCCAACACCAAGCGTCATTATTATTGCTGAGCAATTAGCACTATATCCAAAAGAATTTTATGAGCAAGGAATTAAAATTGCTTCTGTACCGAGCAGACGAAATCGTCCGGATGTACTAAGTCCGCAAGTTAAATCACTTAACTATTTAAATAATATACTTGTTAAATTAGAAGCCAATCAGGCTGGTGTGCAAGAGGCATTAATGCTCAATGATCAAGGATATGTAACGGAAGGTTCAGCTGATAATATCTTCATTGTAAAAAATGGAGTTATTTACACCCCGCCTGTTTACTTGGGGGCATTAGAAGGAATTACCCGAAACGCTATTATAGATGTAGCAAGAGCAAAAGGTTATGAGGTTAAAGAATCTCCATTTACACGTCACGATGTTTATGTGGCTGATGAAGTGTTCCTAACTGGTACTGCTGTTGAAGTCATTGCTGTTATCGCAGTCGATGGCCGCGAAATTAGTAGTGGAAAACCAGGCAGCGTTACAAACGACCTTTTAGAAGAATTTAGAAAAATCGTAACAACAGACGGAGTGGCTTGTTATCCTGAATCAGCAACCCACGCCATTGTCAGTTAGGAGATAAAAAAATGCGAAGCGATATGATTAAAAAAGGGATTGACCGTGCTCCCCACCGAAGCCTATTATACGCAACAGGGGTAACAGTGAAGGACTTAGAAAAACCGTTTATCGGTGTCTGTAACTCGTTTATTGAAATTATTCCTGGACATAAACACCTCAATCGTTTCGGTGAGATTGTGAAAGAAGCGATTCGTGAAGCTGGCGGAATACCTTTTGAATTTAACACAATCGGCGTAGATGACGGAATTGCCATGGGTCATGTTGGAATGAGATACTCCCTACCAAGCCGTGAAATTATTGCTGATAGTGCTGAAACCGTCATTAATGCTCATTGGTTCGATGGTGTATTTTACATTCCGAACTGTGACAAAATCACACCTGGAATGTTAATGGCAGCAGTTAGAACCAACGTTCCATCCGTTTTTGTATCAGGTGGTCCAATGGAAGCCGGTGTATCTTCTACCGGGAAAAACCTATCACTCACTTCTGTTTTTGAGGGAGTTGGAGCCTACCATAGTGGAAAAATGACTGAGCAGGAGCTGCTTGATATTGAAACTGCAGCATGCCCTACTTGCGGATCTTGTTCTGGAATGTTTACTGCAAACTCAATGAACTGTCTTATGGAAGTGTTAGGAATGACTGTTCCCGGAAACGGAACAATTGTAGCTACCTCTGAAGAAAGACACGAGTTAATTCGACAAGCAGCAAAACACTTAGTTGAATTAGTGAAAAAGGATATTAAACCACGAGATATTGTCACTAAAGAAGCAATAGACAATGCATTTGCTTTAGATATGGCTATGGGGGGATCGACGAACACCGTTTTACATACCTTAGCTATCGCTCATGAAGCTGGTATTGACTATGACCTACGTGAAATAAATAAAATTGCTGAACGAGTTCCATATTTATCTAAAATTATGCCGGCGTCTGATTATTCTATGGATGATGTACATCGCGCTGGAGGAGTTAGTGCCATTCTTAATGAACTATGTAAAGTAGAAGGTGCACTGCATCAAGATTGCATTAGTATTACGGGTAAGACTCTTGCTGAAAATGTGAAGGATGCAACAATAACAAATGAAAATGTCATTCGGACCAAAGATAATCCATACAGCCCTGTTGGCGGTCTATCCATCCTATATGGAAACATTGCTCCAGATGGCGGTGTTATCAAAGTCGGTGCGGTTGACCCATCGATTCAAACCTTCCTTGGTGAAGCAATTGTTTTTGAATCTCAGGAAGAAGCACAAGAAAATATCAATAATGGTACTGTTCAAGCAGGACACGTTGTAGTTATACGCTACGAAGGTCCAAAAGGCGGTCCAGGAATGCCAGAAATGCTTGCCCCTACATCAGCGATTATGGGTCGTGGATTAGGTAAAGAAGTTGCACTTATCACAGATGGCCGTTTCTCAGGTGCTAGCCGAGGAATATCAATTGGACACATTTCACCGGAAGCCGCAGAAGGCGGACCAATTGCTCTTATTGAGAATGGTGATAAGATCCTAATCGATCTGCCTGCCAGATCCATTGAACTACTTGTCGATGACGAGGTTTTAGCAGAACGGAGACGCTTATGGCAAAAGCCAGAGCCTAAAATCAAAACCGGCTATCTAGCCAAATACGCAAAGTTAGTTACATCTGCCAATACTGGCGGAGTTATGAAGATATAATTTAGTTTTAATCTCAGTTTTAGTTACTGTCGCTTTAACCTACTCAGGGTTTAGGCTCCCTTTTAATTGCCGAGGTTAAAGACATTACAGTAGATTTGAAAAATTCATAGACAAAATCGATGACGGGAATAAAGGAATAAGAACATGTATTTTCAGAGAGCTGGGGTTGCTGGAAGCCCAGTAATACACCTTATTCCGACATCCTCCCTGAGTATTGAGCTGAACAGTTCTAACTAATTAGGCTCAATCGGGTGTACTCTTAGGCACCTGTTACAAAAAGAAGCGGTTATGGTTTTATTAAGTCGCTTCAAAAGGCAGTATTCGTGAGGATGCTGTAAAACCGGGTGGTACCGAGAAATGGAAGGCCTTTTCTCCCCGATATATTCTGCTTTTATCTTTTTCTGCAGTTTATTCGGGGAGATTAGGGCCTTCTTTTACTTTTTATTAGATATCGATAAATTTTTGGTTTATATCACCAACTTCAATTATTCTGATAATTTTCGATATATTTCAGGTATAATCTTAGATATATTTTCAAAAGATTAAAACATTTTCAAGGAGGGAATACGAGGTGAAAGTAGAAGCAAAGCCGGATTTCCAAACAAGTACGGCACCAAAAACCGGTGCAGACCTGCTCATTGACTTATTAATTAATGAAGGTGTTGATACGCTTTTTGGGTATCCGGGTGGTGCCGTTCTGCCAATATATGACGCAATTTATCGTGCGAGAGGCACCATTAAGCACGTCCTCTTCCGTCACGAGCAAGGAAGCATTCATGCTGCTGAAGGTTATGCACGCATAACAGGAAAACCCGGGGTTGTAATAGCGACTTCTGGTCCTGGTGCCACCAACCTGGTGACTGGAATTACAGACGCAATGATGGATTCTTTACCTCTAGTAATTTTCACTGGTCAGGTTGCAAGAGGTGTGATCGGAACCGACGCATTTCAGGAAGCTGATGTAATGGCAATTACCACACCTATCACAAAACATAATTATCAGGTGCAAGACATTGCCGACTTACCACGGATGGTTAAAGAAGCCTTTCATATTGCTTCAACAGGCCGTCCAGGTCCGGTATTAATCGATATTCCAAAAGATATCTCTGCTGGAGAATTATTCGAGATTCCTGAAGAAGGAACGATTAATCTTCCTGGATATCAACCGACAACAAAACCAAATCCGCTGCAGATTAAAAAACTTGCTGATGCAATTTCGAAGTCTAAAAAACCGGTTATTCTTGCAGGTGCTGGTATTCTTCACGGAAAGTCTTCTGCAGAGTTAACAGCTTTTGCTGAAAAGCACAAGATTCCAGTTGTAACCACCCTTCTTGGTCTTGGAACTTTCCCAGCAAACAATCCTCTCTCTCAAGGGATGGGTGGTATGCACGGAACATATGCAGCTAACATGGCAATGTACGAGTCAGACCTACTAATTAATATAGGCGCCCGCTTTGATGACCGCCTTACAGGGAATTTAAAGCACTTCGCTCCAAATGCGAAAGTAGCACATATTGATATCGACCCTGCGGAAATTGGCAAAAATGTTCCAACCAATATTCCAATTGTTTCTGATTCAAAGGAAGCTTTGATTGAATTAATGAACCAAACCTCAGATTCACCTGAAAATGAAGAATGGTTAGAAACATTAAGTAAATATAAAGAAGAATTCCCATTATGGTATAAGCATGATCCAAACGGAATGTCTCCTCAATGGCTGATTGAAGCGATTCACAAAGTAACAAATGGAGACGCTGTTGTTACGACAGACGTAGGTCAACACCAAATGTGGGCAGCTCAGTATTACAACTTTGAAAAGCCGCATCGCTGGGTTACATCCGGTGGACTTGGAACAATGGGCTTTGGCTTCCCTGCTGCAATTGGTGCGCAAATGGCCTCTCCAGGAAGTACAGTCGTAGCAATAGTTGGGGACGCTGGATTCCAGATGACGCTGCAAGAGTTATCTGTAATCTATGAACAGAATCTGCCTGTAAAGATCATCATTGTTAATAACGGTGCCCTAGGTATGGTTCGACAATGGCAGGAATTGTTACATGGCAACCGAATTTCTGAATCAATTTTGCAGACACACCCTGATTTTGTAAAACTTGCGGAAGCCTATCATATCCGAGGATTAAAGATTGATAGCAAGGAAGAATTAATCACCAAACTTCCTGAAGTGTTTGCATATGACGGTCCTGTTTTAATGGACTGCCGAGTGCTTCAGCAGGAAAAAGTCTTCCCGATGATCGCTCCTGGAAAAGGAATACATGAAATGATTGGGGTGAAACCATCATGAAACGGATTATATCCTTAACCGTTCAGGACCGAAGTGGTGTATTAAATCGGGTCACTGGTCTATTACAAAGACGCCAATTTAATATTTCAAGTATTTCTGTCGGTCCAACTGAAACCGAGGGCATTTCAAAAATGACCTTGGTGGTTGAAGTCGAAGATGAGCAGCGCCTCGAACAAGTGACAAAGCAACTAAACAAGCAAATTGATGTTTTAAAGGTTTCAGATATTACGGATAAAGCGATTGTTGCACGTGAATTGGCTCTTATTAAAGTAGCCGGCAGTTCACAGCTGCGCAGTGAAATTAGCGGGATCATAGACCCCTTCCGCGCCTTGATTATTGACGTTAGCAAAGATAGCTTAACGATCCAAATCACTGGCCGGCCAGACAAAATTGACGCGTTGATTGACTTGCTTCGCCCATATGGAATTAAAGAGATTGCTAGAACAGGACTAACCGCATTCTTACGCGGACATCAACCACAGGTTAACGAGTTAACTACCTACTCTCAAATAAAATAAACATTTTCGAAGGGATGATTATAATGGCAAAAGTATTATATAACGGAGATATTCAAGAGGCAGTTTTACAAGGAAAGAAAATCGCAGTAATCGGTTATGGATCACAAGGTCACGCACATGCATTAAACCTAAAGGAAAGCGGATTTGACGTTGTTGTTGGTTTAAGAGGTGGTAAGTCTTGGGATAAAGCTGTTGAAGATGGTGTTGAGGTAACATCTGTTGCAGATGCAACTGCACAAGCTGACGTTATCATGGTTTTACTTCCAGATGAAATGCAGCCTAAGGTATACGAAGAAAGTATTAAACCAAACCTTGAAGCTGGGAATGCACTAGTATTTGCCCATGGTTTCAACGTTCACTTTACACAAATCGTACCTCCAGCTGATGTAGACGTATTCCTAGTTGCTCCTAAAGGTCCAGGACATTTAGTACGACGCACTTATACAGAAGGTGCAGGCGTTCCAGCATTATATGCAGTTTATCAAGACTACACAGGCCAAGCGCGTGACCTAGCTCTTGCTTATGCTAAAGGAATCGGTTCTGCTCGTGCAGGTGTACTAGAAACTTCTTTCCAAGAAGAAACAGAAACAGATCTATTCGGAGAACAAGCGGTTCTTTGCGGTGGTACCACTGCACTTATCAAAGCTGGTTTCGAAACTCTTGTAGAAGCTGGTTATCAGCCTGAAGTTGCTTACTTTGAGTGTTTACACGAATTAAAATTAATCGTTGACCTTCTATATGAAGGAGGATTAGAAAACATGCGTTATTCTATCTCTGATACAGCTCAGTGGGGAGATTTCGTTTCTGGACCACGTGTTGTTAACGAAGATACAAAAGCACGCATGAAAGATGTATTAACAGATATCCAAACTGGTGCCTTTGCAAAAGGATGGATTCTTGAAAATCAAGCTAACCGTCCACAATTCAATGCGATTAACCGCAGCGAAAACAATCACCAAATTGAGGTTGTCGGCCGTGAGCTTCGTGAATTAATGCCATTTATTAAAAAGCCTGTAAACCAAAAGAAAGAAGCTGTGGTAAATGGTTCACGTTAACATCTTTGATACGACACTGCGTGATGGTGAACAATCTCCTGGTGTGAATTTAAACCAGCTCGAAAAACTTGAAATCGCTAGACAACTAGAAAGGTTTGGCGTGAATATTATGGAGGCCGGGTTCCCGGCTTCCTCCCAAGGGGATTTCGAAGCAGTTAGAGCAATTGCCCGGAGTATTAAAAACAGTTCCGTTACAGGCCTGGCAAGAGCAACCAAATCGGATATTGACATTGCGTGGGACGCATTAAAGGATGCTGCAGAACCAAGGTTGCATGTTTTTCTTGCAACCTCCCCTATTCATATGAAATATAAATTGTTCAAAACACCTGAGGAAGTCATTCAAACCTCTGTCGATATGGTGGCATATGCAAAACAAAGATTTCCTCATATCGAATGGTCTGCTGAAGACGCATCTCGTTCAGATCTTGATTTTCTTGTCAAAATCATTACGAAGGTTATCGACGCAGGAGCAACAGTCATTAACCTCCCTGACACGGTAGGCTATGCCACTCCAGCAGAATATGGTTACATGTTCCGTTATATTCGAGAAAACGTTCCAAATATCCATAAAGCCTCACTATCCTGTCATTGCCATGATGATTTAGGAATGGCTGTAGCCAATACACTAGCAGCGATTGAAAATGGAGTTACCCAGGTCGAGGGAACAATTAACGGTATTGGAGAACGTGCCGGGAATGCCTCACTAGAGGAAGTCGCAGTAGCACTAAATATTAGAAAAGATAAATACCCTTATACTACGAATCTTGTATTAAAAGAAATCAAGCGCACAAGCGACCTTGTCAGCCGCTTTACAGGAATGATTGTTCCTGGAAATAAGGCTGTAGTAGGAAAAAATGCTTTTGCTCATGAGTCTGGTATTCATCAGGATGGTGTATTAAAAAATACCTTAACCTATGAAATTATTACTCCCGAGATGGTTGGTATTCAATCAAATGATTTAGTTCTTGGTAAGCATTCAGGACGTCATGCCTTCAAAGATAAAATTGAAAATATGGGCTTTACATTATCAGCTGAAAAGCTTCAAGAAGCATTTACAGCTTTTAAACAGCTCACCGATCGTAAAAAAGAAGTTACCGATGAAGATTTGTTCACCATTTTAACAGACATCCAAACAGCCGTCGCTGATATTAAAAAATATGAGCTAGTGGCTTTCCAGGTTCATTATGGTTCAGCTAACCTCCCTACTGCAACAGTTGCACTGAACACGCCAGAAGGTGTTCGAGTAGAAACGGCACGTACAGGTTCAGGAAGTGTTGAAGCTCTAATGAATACATTAGAAGCTCTAATTAAAGAAGAAATTCATCTTACTGATTATAAATTAAATTCAGTTGGTCAAGGGCGTGACGCATTGGCTGAAGTACATGTAAAAATGACGGTTGATGGTTCACAAGTAAGTGGCCGAGGATCAGCTCAGGACGTATTAGAAGCTTCTGCTAAAGCGTTCTTAAATACTGTAAACCGTGTATTATTCAACACAAAAGCTGTTGCTCAGGCTCAAGCAGAACTAGCGCAAGCATAAAAACCTTTCCTAAGGCGATATAAAAAAATGACGAGGAGGTTGCTTCGAATGAAAAAACGTATTGTATTACTACCTGGTGATGGGATTGGCAAGGAAGTTATTAATTCTGCACAAGATGTATTGAACGCT
This sequence comes from Neobacillus canaveralius, assembly GCF_047237705.1. Taxonomy (NCBI): domain Bacteria; kingdom Bacillati; phylum Bacillota; class Bacilli; order Caryophanales; family Bacillaceae; genus Neobacillus; species Neobacillus canaveralius. Next base: position 5,257,053 of record NZ_JBDFLL010000001.1, read on the forward strand.
ATTGCTGAAGAATTTAACCACAGTTTCACCTTCGAAACCCATGAAATCGGAGGGGCAGCCATTGACCTTCACGGAACTCCCCTGCCGGAAACAACAGTCGACGCCTGTAAGCAGGCGGATGCGGTATTATTAGGTGCGGTTGGCGGCCCAAAATGGGATAACAACCCCTCCCATTTACGCCCTGAAAGAGGATTACTCGGTATTCGTAAGGCACTAGATTTATATGCAAATTTAAGACCGATCAAAGGATTTAAAAATTTGCTGCATGCTTCTCCATTGAAAGAAGAGGTTGTGGCAGGCAGTGACTTATTGATTGTCCGTGAACTAACAGGCGGTATTTACTTCGGTACTCCAAGCGAACGCCGTGACAACGGTCAAACTGTCGTTGATACACTTGCTTATACTCGTAAAGAGATTGAAAGAATCGTAGACAAAGCCTTTCAAGCAGCACAAGGACGGAGTGGACACCTTACTTCTGTTGATAAAGCAAACGTATTGGAATCCAGTAAAATGTGGCGCGAAATTGTGGAAGAGAAAAAAGCTAATTATCCAGATGTTACAGTTGAGCATGTATTGGTTGATGCCGCTGCAATGAAATTGATTACAAATCCTACTAAGTTTGATGTCATTGTGACAGAGAACATGTTTGGTGACATTCTTAGTGATGAAGCTTCTGTGTTAACTGGATCACTTGGAATGCTAGCTTCCGCATCCTTGAGCGAAGATGGAGTTGGTTTATATGAACCAGTTCATGGCTCAGCACCAGATATTGCAGGTAAAGGAATCGCCAATCCATCTGCAATGATTTTATCTGCAGCATTAATGCTGCGTTACTCTTTCCAACTTAATGATGAGGCAACATTAATTGAAGACGCGGTACAGTCTGTGTTAGATAGTGGATTCCACACAGCCGACCTTCACATTCCTGAAGGAAGACAAGTGGGCACAGAGGAAATGACACGTCTGATTGTCGATTATATTAAGTCCCAAAACGCCTCAAAATGTATCATGAGCTGTTACGTTTAAAATTACTCGCAGCTGGGCTCATAAGTCCAGCTGCTTCTCCTTATCAAGGAACGAACTATTTATCCGGGGATATACTATCCCCACTCCACCAAATCTATAAACGTGAGGAAGGACATTATGCAAAAACCAAAAAATATTATTCAAAAAGTTTGGGAGCAGCATGTTGTACATCAAGAAGCCGGAAAACCAGATTTACTATATATTGATTTGCACCTGGTCCATGAAGTAACCTCTCCTCAAGCATTCGAAGGATTACGAATGAACGGACGAAAGGTGCGCCGTCCGGACCTTACTTACGCAACAATGGATCACAACGTTTCAACACTTGATCGAAACGTAATTAAGGATCCAATCTCAAAGAAACAAATAGATACATTGAAAGAGAACTGCCAAGAATTTGGCGTTGAACTTTCAGACCGTCAACACCCAGACAATGGGATTGTCCATGTAATTGGACCTGAGCTTGGTCTTACACAACCTGGAAAAACAATCGTTTGTGGTGATAGCCATACTTCTACACATGGTGCGTTTGGTGCCCTAGCGTTCGGAATTGGGACAAGTGAAGTTGAGCATGTCCTAGCAACACAAACACTTTGGCAAGCACCTCCAAAAACAATGAATGTGAAGGTAAATGGGAACCTTGGAACAGGCGTAACAGCGAAGGATTTAATCCTAGCGATTATCGGCAAATTTGGGGTTCAATTTGGAACTGGCTATGTAATGGAATATACAGGTGAGGCAATCCGCTCCCTTTCAATGGAAGAGCGTATGACCGTTTGTAATATGTCGATTGAGGCTGGTGCTCGAGCGGGCTTGATTTCTCCAGATCAAACAACTTTTGAATATCTAAAAGGACGCAGACATGTTCCTAAGGGTGAAGCTTTCGAGGAAGCCGTAGCTAATTGGCGTGCACTTGCGACTGATGAAGGTGCACAATATGATGCAGTGGTCGAAATTGAGGCATCTGAAGTTGAACCGCAGGTTACATGGGGAACGAACCCAGGTATGTGTATCCCGATTACAGCATCTGTTCCTAATCCAGATAATGAAGCAAAAGCGAATAAAAAAGATGAAATCTCTCGTGCCCTTCAATACATGGGACTTGTAGCGGATCAACCGATTTCAAGTGTAGAAATTGATCATGTCTTTATCGGATCTTGTACCAATTCACGGTTAAGTGATTTGCGTAAAGCGGCTGATGTTGTTCGCGGTCACAAGGTTAATTCTAAGGTGAAAGCAATTGTCGTACCAGGTTCTTTCAGTGTAAAATTGGCTGCCGAAAAAGAAGGCATTGACCAAATTTTTAAAGAAGCAGGCTTTGAATGGCGCGAAGCTGGCTGCAGTATGTGTCTTGCTATGAATGATGACATCGTTCCTCCAGGCGGTCGCTGTGCCTCTACTTCTAACCGTAATTTTGAAGGTCGTCAAGGAAACGGATCTCGTACCCACCTTGTAAGTCCTGAAATGGCTGCTGCAGCTGCAGTTGCAGGTCACTTCGTCGATGTTCGCAAGTTCACAGCACAGGAGGTACTATAAATGGAACCACTACGTATTCATACAGGAATCGTTTGCCCGTTAAATCGAAGCAATGTTGATACCGACCAGATTATTCCAAAGCAATTTCTAAAAAGAATTGAGCGAAGCGGTTTTGGACAATTTTTATTTTATCACTGGCGCTTTGATGATGATGGTAACCTACGTGAGGATTTTTCAATGAATCATCCTAAATATCAGGGATCCTCTATTTTAGTAGCTGGAGAAAACTTTGGCTGTGGTTCCTCTCGTGAACATGCCCCATGGGCGATTCAGGACTTTGGCTTTAAAGTAGTTATTGCCCAAAGCTATGCAGATATTTTTAAAAATAACTGTGTGAAAAATGGTATTCTAACCATTCAGGCAAGTGAGGAACAGGTTCAAAGTATTATGCGTAAAGCAGAAGACGAGGAGTACACACTTACTGTGAATCTAGAAGATCAAGTCGTTACCGATAATCAAGGGTTGGAGTTTACCTTTGATATTGCTCCATATCCTAAAGAAATGCTTCTTAACGGCTGGGACGAAATTGGTGTTACTTTAAACTATGAAGATAAAATTTCACAATATGAGCTTTCATATAAATAAAAAAATGAGCTTGGACATCCAAGCTCATTTTTTAATGCTCTTTTCTTAAACTTTGATGTTTTTGGAACAAAATTAATGCTTGCACTAAGTTTCCGTAGAAAACAGTAAAAATTTATTAAGAAAAGAGCTGCAAACTAAATTCTAAAGCTCAAAATAGTTATTTCCACGTTAAAATCTGCTTTAAGATTTTAACAAATATCTTTCAGAAACAGCCTTTTTTATTGTCTTGGTGCCAATAACATCACCAAAACACCAATTAAACAGATTCCCCCGCCGATCCAGTCATATAAATCAGGAGCCTTTTTGTCGATCCCCCACCCCCACAAAAGTGAAAGCACAATGAATACTCCCCCGTAAGCAGCATAGACTCGTCCAAATGATGGGAATGCCTGAAAGGTAGCTATCACGCCGTACAAAGCTAGTACTACTCCTCCAATTAGGCCCCAGTAGGATGGCTTCCCTTCCCGCAGCCATTGCCAGATAAGGTATCCTCCTCCTATTTCTGCTATACCTGCAAGGATAAATAAAAGAGTTGCTTGAAACATTACAATCACATCCTTAATGCTTTATCTTTATAAGTGCTCTTTTCTCAAGACCATCGATTACATACAAAGTCTTTATGGCCGCTGCTACGATTTGTCCTTAAGACCCTTGATTAAAGACAAATCTTTCTCTTAAAGGTAAAAATTGTTCTTTTATAAAAATAAAAGAATGAACGATTGATTTAGGTTTGATACTAATTAAAAAAGGAGGGATTTATATGGACGGAAAGTATAATACAAATGACGATGCCAATGTTGAAATGAAAAAGGCGCTTAATAAAACAACACCTAGAAAGAATCCAAATATGAGTGAAGCAGAGTTTAAGATGAAATATCAAGGGAAGAAGCCAATTTAATCATAAGAGGGGCAGGTTTTTCTGCCCTCTTAATTTTCTTATTCATCATTAAATTTAGGTTTAATTGCATCGATTATAAGCGATGGAAATAATAATTGATCCCCTTGATTTCTAGAATCAAATCTTTTCGAACGAAAAATAACTCCATCTTTACCATCCCATTCATTGAAATGGAAGTTGCCGTACTCATCGCAATATTCAAGTAAATTCACTTTATATCCTGCACTTTCAAACATTTTAGATAAGGTTTTATAGTTATGTACAATTTTATGACTTGCTACAGGATGATCTTTGGGACCAGGACCACCTACTTTAACGATATTTTGGTATTCCTCATTTGGAAAAAATCCATCAGGAACAGCACAACGTATGTAACCTGAAGGCTTTAGGAATTCAAAACAAAGTTTCGCAGCATTTACTCCTTCTTCGTAGGTTAGATGTTCCCAGACGTGTTCAGCTAGGATAGCCGTTATAGAATGTTCATCAAACCTGCCTTTCCAAGTATGAATATCGATTAAATTAAGTTCATCTTCCTGTGTATGAATCCAACCAGGATTATTATTGTACTCCCCTGCTCCAATCACAACTTTGATTTCCTCTTTTCTTTTTCCCACTGGTTCCTCCTCTATTTATTCTTTTTAATTTTTGCTTCTGCTTTCTTTTTATTTTCAGCAACTCGAAATTTAACAATTTCACTAATTACTCCATAGGGCAGCGGCTTGTCTTTAGGAAACTGGACGGCTTCTTTTGAACTTTTATATTCGGATAATTCATGTTTAAAAGCCTCAATTCCGCTAGGAGCTGGATAAAATCCAATGTGATTTTTATTGGCCGCGAAATGAACTAGATTTCCATGTAAGTAAAAAGTCGGCATTTGGTAACTTATTTTTTCTACTGCATCTGGTGCCGATTCCTTTATTACATTCCTAATCTTTTGTAGTATTTCTTGCACTTCACTCGGAAATTGTAAGATGTATTCATCAATAGAATTTATTGTTTTGTTTGCTTCCATGATGGCTCCAATCCTTTTCAAATTAATCCATTTGGAAATATTATAGGTCTATCCAGAATCTTTTAACAATATTTCCATCTTCTTCGATGAAATCTGAATCTGGAATACCACCATTATTTATGATCGTTTTAAAGGAACCTGTATTATCTTCATCGCATACAACAAGTGCTTTTCGTATTCCCAACTCTTTAGCTTTTTCAATCGATAATGACAATAATTTAGTAGCAAATCCTTTCCTTCTCTCTGAAGGACGAATACCGTACCCTATATGTCCGCCACTATTCAATAGAAACGGTGTTAATTGATGTCTAATATTCACAGCACCAAGAATTCTTTTATCCTGATTAATTAACCAAAATGTTGAGTCAGGAACCCAACCTTCTCGCAAATTACGTCCTTGTTCATTATCCTTTAAAAATTGGACCATTGCCTCAAAGTCTGACGGATCCTTTTGAATCACCCAAGGTACCATATCTTCTTTGCTGTCTACCCATTCTTTATAGAATGAGAGGTATTCATCCTTCAACTCTATTGTTGGTTTAATCAAGGATAGTTGATCGCTAGATTCCATTAACAATCTTTCATATGTTACAGTTTCACCCTGTTTCTTCAAAAGAAACACATCCGGATTTTTTAAACTTTTCCAATCTTCAAAGCCGAACTGATGTTGATAATGATTTAAAAGTAAGGAAAGTAAATTTCCATGTGTGACGATGATAGTATTTAGCTCCTCACTTTTCAGAACTTCCTCCAAAACGGTAATGATTCGTTGCTGTGCTTCACCACTTGACTCGCCGCCTTCAAATTTCAATTCAAAATCATCAAAGGTATCTCTTAGTTTTTCAAGCCAGTCTGCTAGGTTTTGGGAACTAAGTACACGTTCTGTTAACAGCTCATTTTTTTCTATTTCCAGATTCATTCTTTTTGCAAGTGGTTCTACCGTTTGAAGAGCACGCTTATATGGACTAGAGATTATGCGGTCTACAGGAATATCTCTAAAGAATTCCGATAATTGGATAGCTTGTTTAAAGCCATCGTTTGTTAGTGGTGCTTCCGCTGGCTGCCCCTCAGCCTCACAATGCCTGATGAGATAAGTTTTTTTCATTATAGTTTCACTCCTATTCTTTAAAGGTCTTTCTGAATCCGTAAAATGGGCGATAGCCCTGGCCTTCATAAAAAGTATGAGAGGTACTTGAAGCAAGCAGTTCCATTCTCGTACTTGGATATTGAGCATGAACGTATCGAAGTACCTCTCTCCCGATACCTGTTCCACGGTACTTCTTGTCAATTAACAATTCACAAATATATAAAGTGATACGTGTATCCGTAAAACCTCTGATATAACCCACGATTCCATCGCCTTCTGCTTCCACAACCAACGATACACTTGAATGGTTCCATGCCTCTTTTGTATCTTCGTTCTTCTCTACTAAGTTACTCCATCCTTCCTTCTGGTTTAACTCTTGAATTCTAGTAAAATCATCTTCCTGGTACTGCCGAATACGAAGGTGCTTCATTAGCTACACTCCCCATTATAAGAAACAAAATGATCTTCTTTTAATATCGGAACACTTTGATAGACATTTAACCTGCTGCAATGCTCTACATCTGCAGCAAATCCTCGTTCACGTAATTCCCGGCCGCTTCCACTATCCCAAATCAGTGCATCTAATTTTGGCTTCGCCTGCAGGAATGCACCCATACATACTTCTGCTTCCGGTGATTTTTCACCTTCCAAATAAGATAAAATAGCGCCGGCTCCTATATAATCCTCCATAGCAGGTCGCAGGGTATCTTCCTCTTCTCTCCCACCGCTCCATTGTTCACCACAAAGGATAACTGTTATGTTCGCTTTCGTTTTTAATCTTAATCGATTAGCCGCGGATGCAACTGCAGCGGCATTTAATAAAGATCCAACGAAAAGTGCTTTTGCCTTCGAGCCAATCCAAGTACAAAAAGCACCATTTAGCGAGGAAAGTACATACTTCTTATTTGAATGTTCTTCAGTAAAAGTAACAGGCGATAATGTTGGGTTCCCTGCCTTTGCTGCCTCCGCTCTGCCCAAAATATATTCAGCATTCACTTTTTTTGCGTATTCTTTCCCATCAACATACGGGGGATAAGGATAAATCACCGCATTAAAATGTAAGGCGGATACGACAGTCGATGAAAAACTGAGGATATCGACTATAATAATGATATCACCGCGTTCTGCCGCTTCTCTAGCGCCGCGTCTGCCCCATTCCATTCGGCAGGCATAGGGGGATTGACTGAACAATACAATTACCACCTTTATTTAGTGTTTTGATTAGAAAGGAATGATATTATGCTAAAAAAATTTACGTTAAAAACAAACACCCGTGATCAAATGATAGAAATCACACAGCAGGTTGAGGCATTCATAAGAGAAACTAACCAGCGGGAAGGATCAGCTATTGTCTATTGTCCACATACCACAGCCGGGATTACCATAAATGAAAATGCAGATCCAGATGTTAAACACGACATGATTCGGCGCTTTGACGAGGTTTATCCATGGCATCATGAACTCGATCGGCATATGGAAGGCAATACCGCAGCTCATATGAAAGCAAGTACAGTCGGGGCTTCACAATATGTTATTATTGCAAACGGACAATTGCTGTTAGGTACGTGGCAGGGAATCTATTTTTGCGAGTTTGACGGACCACGCACACGAACCTTTTATGTAAAAATCCTCTAACTTTTAAATTATTTAGCCGAAATAGTTAATTCTTTATTAGGTAGTTTTTTTCCTTCTTATGTTATCAAGATCGCAGGAAGTTTTTGGTTTAAATCTACTGGCTAAGGGAAATACAAAAGGAAGCATGAGAAATCCGAACAAGTTCAGTTTTCACAAAGGAAAGGGATTTAAGAAAATGATTGTACTGGAACGGGAACAAAGCTTTCTTATGGTAACGCAGAATGACCACGCACAAATTGCTGGCGTTATCGCTCAGAATTGCAAAGAGGATTATTTTTTTGATGATAACCGTACTAAAGAAGTTCTGCTGGCAATCAAGGAACATGACCGAGGCTGGATCGAAATGGATTCGTCTCCGGTATGGAATGATAAAACGGAGAAACCTTACTCTTTTATTGATTATCCACTATCACTCAAAATTACTTTTTATAAAAAGGGGTTAGAGGAAGTAGAAAAACTAAGCAAATATGCAGGACTTTTATGCAGTTTGCACTATGCCTCGTTCATTCAGGATTCAAGCGAGCAAGTTGTCAGGGAATTTTGGAAAGAGGAAAAGCAAAGACAGGAACAGCTTTCAAAGGATTTGCAATTAGCGGGAAATGAGCATAAACAAGAAACTCTAATGTACCATTTAGATCTACTAAAATTTTGTGATTATCTATCCCTGTATATTAGTCTAAATGAACCTGGCGATAATAAAGGGATTCACCCATTTTTTCGCAATGGGTTTCCTCAGTTATTTTCGTTTGTAACGGACAAGCCAATTGTTGCTCATTGGGAAAACCAAGAAACGGTTTCGCTTTCCTTCTCACCTTTAAAAGGGGAATTGGAGGTAAAACTGCCATATAAGACTGTAATGAAAGACCAAATTGAAGAGCATGGTATTTTACAAGCATACAAGGACGCCCCTGTTTCGATTAGGAAGGTTACATTTTTACAGGAAAGTTGACCTGTTAATTCCTCTAAAAACCTAAGGTGCTTTACCCCGTATTGGGGTAAAGCTTTTTGTTATAAATCATCTAAGATATTTTGATTTTGTGGATCTTCATTAAAGGTCAAAACCTCTTCAACTGGTTGGTATGATTCTCCGTAGAAGTGCTGATCCTTATAGGTATGAATTTTATTATACGTCTTTCGCATAGCTTCAAATATTAGCTCTTCTGACTCTTTATTTGGAGCCCAATAAAGAATTTCCATTTTATTCATCTCATTTGTTGCTAACGACCTTCGTTCATAGCCGATGGAATTGGCATGTTCAAAACCCTCACGCTTATAAAAATGGAGCCTTTTTCCTGTATCACTGTCTTTATAGTTAACAGGTTCAACCTCAAGAATAATGGGCTTGCCTTTTTGTTTCATTTTTTCGAGAAGCTTATGACCAAGGCCCTGACCGCGTGCATCTTTCGAAACAAAAAGATAGTCAATAAAAACAAAATCCTCTAACTCTGAATACATCAAAACATGATTAGGACCTTCATCTTTGTGATAAATATCCGAACGCTCTTTTAATAAAGTTTCCATATGCTCTATAGACTTCATTTCTTCAACCGGAAAATATTGATTTAATTTTTCATACCAATGCATTCTACTACTCCTCTGGTAAGTGTCTTAATGAGGAAAGTATGTGTGATTTTCCCATTTTTAATACTGATATGAACCAGATTATTTTATTATGAGAAGTTCTAAAAATTCCTGCTCTGGTTTCATCAATTTTGTACCCTTTTCAGATTGAAGGAAAAATTCTTTTTCATCTTCATAAAAAACGTTTACTTTAATATCAGTAAAATCTATTATCATTGTTTCATTTCGGGAATCTACTTCTTCTTTCGTATCCATTGCTTCATTAATGAACCTTGTGATTTGTTCTATCTTGGATTTATCTGTAATTTCTGTACAGTTTTGAGCAGTTGGACTTTGATAGATACAAATACTATCTGGAACATCCTCAATCCAGGTGGTTGATTGTAGAATTTCCGTTTGATCAAACATGACTTCTGTTTGGTCCTCATTTTGATTGTAATGAGCAGAAATCCATAATTCACCAGCAAAATCTTCTTTTCTCCAGCGAGACATAAATCTACTCCCATCATTATCAGCCTCATGATCGTCAAGTGCAGATTCTATATAGTCCTTTTGCCAACCCAGCCCAGGAAGTTCCTTCTTGTAGAAATGATAAATCTCCTCCCAGTGATTCCCCTTCATAATATATTGGTGTTCAGTAGGTTCTAGTCCTTTGAATAATGGGATATCTTTGTGTTCTTCAGGTATAATCGACATCCCTTTATAGGTGTCGTCTGTAATTTTTTGATACGAAAACCAACTAATAATAAAAAACAGCAGTACAATTACTCCAAAAATTGTCCTTTTCTTTGTCATATATCTCCCATGTCTCCCAGTTACTATTTAAAAAACTAGAACTGTAAACCTCTTCCTATTAAATTGGCCGAAATGGGTGCTGAACCAAGTTCACGTGCCCATACCGATAATTGTCCAATATGATGAATCTCATGTACGATAATGTGATTTACTACCTCTCCATATGTAAAACTTCTTTCATCATCCAATTCTAAAATCTGACTGCTCATTTCTTCCTTCCATTCTGTTACAAACCTTTCAACTTCTTCATGCCAGTCATTATGGAGTTTGATTACATCATCAATGGATTTGAATTCCTCTAATTTAAATTCAAACCCCTTTCCCCCATTTAAATCATTAATCCAATCATATTCAACCACGATAATATGCAATAAAGTATGTAGTATATTGCCAAAGCCGCCTGCTCTTTTTTCCAATAACTGTTCAGTTGTAAACTGCTTGCACCAATTAAACCATTCTTCCCGTACCTGCCAATTATACTGAAATAGCTGCTTCATCTTTTCACCTCTATGAAATGTTTGGTAGAATTTTTGCACTGCGTCTTGCTTCGCCTGTCCAAATCGTTAACTATTTCCCTAAACAAAACCCTTGAAATAACCGCCCGCCAAATGGCTTCAGGATATCATCAACCATTACGATAATCCTATTTTTATCTCCAGTTTTATAAAAAGTATCAAACACGTCGACAAAATGATCTGCAAACTTTTCATCATAGTTTCTTAATGAACGAATTACCCATTTTGAAGTACCAATCCATTGCCGATTGGTTCTCATGACAAATTCGCTAACTAGTTCAGCAAGTGTATTGGCTATGAATATTTCTTCTGCCCGCATTGAACAACCTATAAAATCATCAAGCGCATCTGTTATAAAATAACGCTTGATTCTTATGGTTTCAGCTGACCATTCTTCAGGACCCTTCGCCAATAAATCTTTTGCCTCTTGTTTAATAGCCTCTATGATTCCACTATCTTTTAACACAATTCCTTCTGAAACCATCTTAGGCAAGGAAGGTCTTGCTCGTTCACAATCACTTTTAAAAAACTCTTTATAGGAAGTTAAATTATGAACGAATACCTCTATATTCCAGCCAAACTCAATGACAGATTCTCTATACGCAGATTTAAGATTCTTATCAAATATAACTATATCAAGGTCAGATGTTTCTGTGCCCTCACCTCGAACTACACTCCCTGCTAATAAGGCTCCGTTACAATTCGGAAAATGATTCAAGGTAAACAGTTCCGCTGCTTTGTATGGATTGATTCTATTAATCTCACTCACTCCAATTTTTTATTAAAGCTTCACACTCTGCTCATCTATATAAAATTTGCAGTTTCCAGATGAGAGATATCTCCCTCTAACACCAGTTTAAAACCATTTTCATTCATTTCTACAATCGTAAGACTGGTATCATGCATATAGGGAGGGTCCCATAAGGTTTCAATTGATGTGTTCCTAAAAAATGAATACAAACATTTGATAACAACAGAATGAGTAACAATTAATATATTTCCAGATTTATAGTCTCTTTTTATTCGATCTAATACCTGAATGGCTCTTGCTCTTGTTTCTTCAAACGTTTCTCCTCCAACAGATGTATATTGATGGGGTGCGTTCCAGTAGGACTCATACTGTGTTTGATACAATTCTTTAATGGATGAATGAGTTTTTCCTTCCCATTGACCCAATTTTATTTCCTTTAGATTCTCATCGTAAATGACAGGAATATCTCTTTCTCCCCGTATCAAGCTGGTAGTCGCTTTCGTTCTCCCGCTTGGACTTGAAAAAATAGCTGTTAACTCTGTTTCTTTTAATCTTTCACCTAAAGATACAGCATTTTTTATTCCATTTTCCGTTAGATTTGAATCCAGCCAGCCTTGCATTCTTTTTTCAGTATTCCACTCTGTTTCACCGTGCCTTGTTATGTATAGAGTGATCATAAGCAGTCTCCTTTTATTTGATTAATTCACTAATTGCTTCAATTAGTTTTCTAGTTGTCTCTTTTACATTCTAATAATTCTACTTTAACAAAAAAAAGGCCGGTACTCTCAGGCCTTTTATAAAATATTTTGAAGTGTTTCTAAAATATATAAAATAAATTGGTAAATCAATGTGAATAGTTGAGACAAGAACTCGAACAAAGAATCCAACATTGAACATACTTCCTTCCATAACGTCCTTAAATATACTATGCTTTCTAGGACGAGCATGAAACGGATAGTTGTTTACTTTTTTTACAATAAAATCGAAATAAAACTTTGACTGAGACTAACGATAATAATGCTCTGACCCAAGCCACTCACAATACCTGTTGATAATCTTAAGGTGTTATTACTCATCCGAATATTCCTTTTCTGTGTCCATCCATCCAAAACCATTGGAAAATTTAATAATATCCCCAGCCATAGTGGTAAAGATAAATCGAAGACAAACAGGAAAGGGAAAAATAAATATCCCAATAATATTCCCGTGCACCTTGCGCATATTGGCAGTGTATATCCTTTAATGGTGAGGCTTCTAGACTTCATCCGGTGACAAGGTACAATATCAATCAGCATCTTAAGATTAATTACAATCTGGCCCACAATCACAATCAGGTCCCCCACAATCTGATTTTCCGTCACAGTCCGGTCCACAATCAAAAGTGGGACAGTCTGGCGTACAATCGTATTTCTTTTTACGATATTTCTTTCTTCCATAATAAAACAGAATAAACAGGAGGAAAAAAACACCTAGGACTGTTGCGAATATACCAAAAACCATTTCACCATTAATTAATAACGTAGTTCCGACCACAAATGAAATAATCATAGCTGTTAGCAATAGAAAAAACATCCTACTCCCCCCAAAAAACACAACTATTTATTTATATTCCATTTAATTGTAAAAAAACCTTTCTCTAAAAAAAGAAAGAGAGCAGCAACGTTGTGCCACTCCCTTTGCTCACTAAAATTCGGGAAGTCGATCAAGATTGTTTTCTTTTATCCCATCAGGTTGGCTTCGAATAATATCTCTGCCGTATTTATGAAATACATCAATGTGGGCAATCTGACCTGCTTTCGCTTCCGTTAAAGCAGTGACGTAATCCAGTTCTCTTCCAGAGCTTGTTTTGAAAGCGATGATGTCTCCATCATCATTTTTCCTAACCGCCACGAATTCCTCTTTTCCACCAGCGTTGCTTTGACTAGCCTCTATCTGCGCTTGCTGCTCACTTTGCAGTTTATATTCTTCATAAATTTTTTCATAATTCTTATCTTCCATTTTTCCCACCTCCGAACATACGTTAGTATTTTGCTGTTTGTTGTTAATAAATATTCAACCTTTTTGTTTTTTAATGTAAAGTCATGCCAGTACTTTGTTTTTCCACGTTCTCTTTAATGTTTTTCATTATTAGAATCATGCAGAATACGACCAACAGATTAAAGAGAATAACACTCCAAATAAGCAGATAGCCTATCTCTACTCCAGCCTTTAATTGGAGGAGAATCATGGCTGTCAACGCTGTTAGTAAGGTAATCTCTTTAATAATAATCACAGGGGTCAGCAGGTAGCCAAATGGTTTTCGCATAATTAACAGGATTCCAGCAAGCAGCCCTGCAGGAACGACAAATCCTAAGTCCAGTGCCTGTATCACAAAAGTTGTGTAGTGCTGTAAATCTGCTGGTGGTGTATTGCTCAGGAGCGGGAAACCCAACTTTCCTGTCCACATCATTCCAAATACAAAGGAAACAAAAAGTAAGAAACCTCCAAGGAATTTTACCGGCATTTTTTCTGAGAAGAATAATGGTAAATTTTCAACATCAAAGGACATCATCATGAGGATAAAGGCAAAAAAACTGGCTGACATAAGCGCCACATAGATTAGGAACATTGAATTGTACATGGAAAGAAAGGAGTAAGAGGCATAGGTGTATAGGAAATATCCTAACGTCCCCGTTAGCAGGAGACTTCCTTTAAGGGAACCTTTTTGATATAAATAGAATGATAGCAGCAGTAATGGAACGCCAAGAAATAGTGTAACATAGTCTTGAGCGATGGCTTGTGCAGCCATTGACACGGATTCATGACTGTAGAGCCCCTTCCCATAAATAGATACTGTCTCACCGAATATTGATTGATATTCGTATTCTCCTTGCCCTTGATTCGAAAAGATGGCATATGACGTTGCAAAAATAGAAAATATGGTAATGAGCATAACAAGTGAACATATTGTCCTTTTGTATTTCATCGCTAGTACCCCCATTCAAAAAAATAACTATCATAGTAAATATTCTATATCCCATTTCCTCGACCTCTTTGTTCACAAAAAGTTCAGTTTTTCCCTTTGCTAGAGGCTTTCCATCTATAATAGGTAATAATAGTTTTAAAAAAGAGTAATTCCTGGAGTGAACACAATGATGTTTTTAGATAAAGACCATGATGCAAGAAAAAATGGAGAGCTTCTATCGGTTATTTCAGAAAAACAAATAGATATAGAGGCAGTGATCAAAGAAACAGAGCAGCTTTTTCAAAAATGCAAAAAGAATAATCCTGCCCCACAATTCAACAAGGAACCAATAAAAGTTCCTTTTTTCGAACGGATGATGGAGCAAATTTTTCGATTATTCGCTCGCCCATTTAGAATCTTAGAGCCTACACCTTTGTACGTCGATTCTGATGGGAATGTGTTCCCTAAGTGGAAACCCAAATTGGATGACGAGTACAAAACGTTAATGAGTCGAATTATTAAGGAAGTAAATATTGAGGATTACGGCGGGATTGGGGATGGAAAAACGGATAACACCGCTGCCTTTAAAAGAGCGCTTGGAAATGGCCGGGTTAGGGTAAACATTCCTGAGGGGATTTTTATCACAAAAGGCATTTGCCTTCCTTCCTGGACATGCCTAGTAGGGGCCGGAAAGGGAAAAACAACAATTAAACTGCATGAGAGCGCCTCGAAAGGAACAAGATTAATTACCAACGCCAATCATTGGAAAGGAAATCATCATATATATGTGCAAGGAATGAGTCTAGATTGGAATGTCGAAAGGCTTGGGTATGTAAAAAAGACGAGTACGTGGGGCAATCATTCTAGCTGTCTAACATATGCAAACGTCAGCTATGGCTGGGTAAAAGATGTGGAAGCAATCAATCCGGGACTTCATTGCTTTGATATTTCCTCTACCTTGTACAATTATGCCGGAGACGGATATCGTGCCAAGGGTGGCAGCCGATATGTGTGGCTCGACAATCTAAATGGATATGGTTTTGGAGATGACGGAATTACCACCCATCATAGTGATTACATCTTCATTTCTAACTCTCATATGTGTGACCCTAGCGGCCGTGCCCATCAGAAGGGTTATTCAAATTCAAATGGGGTCGAAATTGATGATGGTTCTAGGAATGTTCTATTAGTTAATAATTCATCAGCAAGGTGCTTTGGGGGCATTGAAATTAAAGCACATCAAAACTCATCTGCTGCCTCTAATGTGCAAATCGTTGGACATATTTCTGTAAACGATAACCGTTCCTATAACTTCCGTCATATCGGACATCATAAAAGTACAGATACGGAGTCAAAGTCGGCATACAATATTACTGCTATGAATCTTGCTGCCATTAAACCCGTTTTTACAGATTTATATAAATACTCCACTCCTAGGGGCCTAGTGGTGTCAGCGTATAAAAATGTTATTATCAACCACTTTACATTGATTGGCCACCCTGATTATGACTATAGTGGCAACCCTGTTATTGCGATACAGTACCGTGCGAGGAATGTGAATCTATCCAATATTTCAGTCAGAGATTTTAAGATTGCAGGTGCAGCTATCAAGGTTTACGGAGGAGAAAATCGGGCTGATTCAGTTTCGATAAATCACGTCGAGGTTCGTGATTCAACTTTAAAAGTGATTGATATCGGTAAAGATGTACAAGATATATGCATTAAATAAATCAATTTGAAAAAGCGTCCAAGATATAATTATCTATGACGCTTTCCTTCTTTATCTACTACAATTTCGTCCACCAACTTTTCAGCCACTTTTCGATATAGGTTACTCATGTGTACGAGTGAAGAAATCATAAGTACTTGCTCGAGATAGGCAGAGTTCCGATCCTCCATTTTTGCTACTTCTTCATTTACATCCTTGACCCGTTCATTAATATCAATATTGAAATCAGCAACATTTTTTTGGGAGAGAGCTAAATAACTATTATACAAAGAATCGATTTCTATATCCTCTTTAATAATCCTTTTATTCAACCCATCCAGTGTTACCTGGATATCGTTAATGGAAAGTGCACCTTTTAGTTGGTAAATTAAACTCATTAATATTAAATGCTCTTTGGAATACTTCTTATTTTTTATCGGGAAAATGAGCTTCCCCTTTGCATAATTATTAATCATCGTTTTTGTAAGAACCTTTTCCTCAGCATTTCGCTTCGAGTCGGCAAATTTGCTTTCAAATAACTGAATCACTTGATCCATATACAGATCAATATTCGGTATTTCATCTACCGAAAGGTTTGTTTCCAGTCCAAGCTGTTCAAGTATTTCTATAATTTTATCCATCATAAAACTCCGATCCAATTGTTTTCTGATTAACATTATATCGTAACAATTATCCGTTGACTAGATTCTGTTTTACGAGTATTATTATAAGTAGTTATTAAAACTACATGTTGTATTAGGAGGGTTATTACTTGAGTAATTATATACGGGAACCAATTAATGGACTCACTCATTTATCAGGAGCGCTTTTATCTTTTGTAGGACTTCTTGCGATGGTAATTAAAGTGTCGAGTACGACTTCATCAGCGATGGCCATTACGGCTGTCATCATCTTTGGCGTCAGCATGATTCTCCTTTATTCAGCTTCTGCCACCTATCATATGGTAATAGCTAAAGATCATGTAATTGCTTTTTTAAGACGACTTGACCACTCAATGATTTTTATTTTAATTGCAGGTACCTACACACCATTTTGTTTTATCAGCTTAAATGGGACAACTGGTAATATCCTATTTTCTATTATTGCCGCGGTGGCATTAAGTGGAGTGGTATTCAAGATGGTTTGGTTTAATTGTCCTCGCTGGATTTCAACAGCACTGTACCTTGTTATGGGCTGGATGATTGTGTTTGTTTTCTCACCATTAGCAGGAAGTATGGATTCAAAAGGTTTATTTTTATTAATACTTGGAGGTATCTTTTATACCATTGGCGGTGTCATATACGGGGCTAAGCCAAAATTCCTTCAATCTAAATACATGGGCTTTCATGAAATTTTCCACATCTTTATCATGCTTGGGAGCATGTCTCACTTCTTATGTGTGTTTTACTTTGTTATATGAAATTAAAAAAACGCCCTGAGAGGCGTTTTTTGCTTTGAATTATGAGTTCTTTTTATTATCTCTTGCAGCTTGTTTCCTTGCTTTCTTACTTAGTCCTTGTTCCGCACCGAATTCCGTATCTGCTTTGCTTCCACCTGTATGCGGTTGGTTACGATTATTATTCTTATTGGTCATTGTTTTATTTCCTCCCTTTATGTAAATTGGCTAGTAACATCTATATACTGCTTAAAATGGTAGGGAATTATACCTATTTTCTCTTTATTTCTTTATCACAATAAAGCGTAAAAATGAGTATTAGGAACTATATCAACAAATTTTATGAAGATTGTTTTTTAAGAACCTAAGTATTCTGATAAAACCTTTGAATATAATCTTCTGAATCCCCACTTGCAGTGGGAATAAAACAAATTTTCTGATTGTCTTTACCCGATTGTTTAAGAATATAAGAATCCAATAATATATTTTCCGGTTCCATTGAGAAACCGCCGCCACCAAGAGCAATAATTTGCCTCATATTTCTTCCCCACTGTTTTTCCAACTTTCCCATTCATTAGCTTGATAGATTGAACTTGGTTTAAAAAACGGCAGACTAAACCCATGTGGATTTAGCCGCCGATTACTCTTACCGATTTATGTTCGCGTCTGGCGCTTTGTCGGCTACAAGATTTAACTGAATGTTATGCTCTAGATATGCCTTTAATCCAGAGAGTACCATTGTGTATCCTCCCATAGAATCAATGGCTTGAGCGACCATTTCATCGCCGCTTCCAGAAAAGCCATAGTTTGTGATGGAAACAAAGGTTTGATTAACTCCTCGGGGAATAAATATCCACTCAACCTGGGTGCCATCGGTCCATTCAATCCTTATTAGCTTGTTTTGCTCCAATTCTTTAACAACTAATTCATCGCCAACACCATACATTTCCCAGTCCCACCTAATGGTTTTACCCTCTTCTAATCTTCCACTGCTTTTAGTGAACCAAAACTTTGTAGTGATTTCAGGGTTGATGAAAGCTTCATATACTTCCTCAACTGATTTGCGAATAAGCATTTCTGCTTTTACAACTGGTTTCTCGTTTAGTGATATCATTTTAATTACTCTTTCTCCTTTGTTTGTAACATATTTACTATAGTTTCTTATTCGTTGGTTATTTAAAACTAGGTTCCTTCAATACTTTCTCAGATAATCGATCCGCGATTAATTGATATCCAGCTGGATTCGGATGTAAGGCATCACTGAAATAGAAGCTTTTTGGTTTGTCTTGAAATAGATCAAGCGTGGGAACAAAGTAGGTTTGATCAAAATTACCAGCCACTTTGGCGATTTCATCGTTCCAATGTTTTATTGTGTCTAGAATTTCTTTCTGATTCGAGTATTCAACATAGGGTTGATATAAACCTAAGACAAACATAGGAGCGACAGAATTGTCTTTTTTTATACTTCCAATGATTTTATAAAGGTTTGTGGTGAATGTAACCTTGCCCTTATTTATTTGTTTTACATCAAGTGGGTTAAATTGATAATTGGCACTCTTTCTAAAATCATTTGTTCCGATATAAAGAATGATATAATCTGCTTTTCTTATTTGCGCAATGATTTTCTTATCCTGAAGTTGTTCAAGAATTTTTTCGGAAGGATACCTTGGTATAGCAAAGTTGTTCACTTTGACAGGAGCCTTATGTTTTTCTTCTAATTTTACTTTAACTCCTTCTATATACCCCTTTTTTGCAGGGTCCCCGATTCCATGTGTGATGGAATCACCGAGAGCTACAAGGTTAATCACCTTGGTACTGGCGGAAGAACCACGAATACCGGTATAAGTACCAAACAGAATTATAATAACACAGAAAAAAATAATATAATTTTTCATATTAAAACTCCTAATGTTTACTTAATAGAAGTTTTCCCAGCGACACTTACTGTCATGTAGTATCTGTAAAGATTAACTCCGAATGTTATAGCGTTATTTAAAAGGCATGAAATCAGCTGGATTTAACTCTTTACTTTGAATAACAATAGCAGTTAATCCAATATCTGACTTCGTTTCGTGCCATTCGTCTTTTTCCCAAAACACTGCATCCCCAGGCTGTACTTTATAATATTCTTCCTGATCAATACTAACGTAACCTTCACCACTTACCAAAAACTATTTATATATCTTACATATTCAAGAATTTCAGGTAATAATCCTCTAAAAAATATAGATATACGTGCATAAAAAGTGGAGTCCCTTTTATGTTAAGCCGTTCGCTTTTAGAGTCCAATAGGAAAAAACATATATAAAACAATTATAAAAACAGTGGATTAATTGGAAAACTGGAAGGAGTATTTTGAATAATTTCCCTATTACTTACTAAAATAATAAAGGTATCACAAAGCTAAAAATTCTAATAGCGGGCATGGTGTCTATGAATTATAAGGATAAAGAAAAAATAGTTGGAGATTTCTATAAAGATATAGATAAAGTAAACGATAAATTTTATGATTTTTGGAAGGAACATACCTTTTTACATTGGGATTGGTGGGTTTCTTTAGGACTTGCAATTATTCCTTGGGTTATATGGTGGAAATATAGAGACAAAGAGAATACGGCCCGTTTTATGTTTTCGGCTTTTTTTATAATAATTATTTCCTCCTGGATGGATTTTATAGGTGTTGTATCTGGTGCTTGGTACTACACAGGAAAAGTAATACCTTCTATCCCCTCATATATTCCTTGGGATTTTTGCCTTTTTCCAGTTTCAATGACATTGTTAATGCAAATTAGGCCAGAAATATCTCCATTTATAAAAGCTATTTTTTATAGTGCCTTAGTATCATTCATTGGCGAACCTTTCTTTAACTTGATAGGATTTTACACGATGATACATTGGGAATATATCTACTCGTTTCCCATTTATATAATCTTTTATCTTTGGGCAGATTGGGTTAGCAAACGTAAAGCATTTGGAATAGTAACCAAACAGTAAAATATCATCACAGTTAGTTTTAAGTGTAAGGTCATATTTAACTGGTTCTTATGTTCAATAAAAAATATTAATGACGACAAGGTAAATGTCGTTATTTTAGTTATCAAATTAGCAAGTCTATTCGCACTGTAATAGCAGAAGCATAATTTTTATTATGCTCTTGCCCGTTTCTAGGTTCAATAGGGTCCGCACTTATCGGTTGGGTGATCAGGTTAAGCACCTGATCTGATTAATAAGCGGAGAGATTCCGCCTATTGGATCGAAAAATTTGAAAATGGGAGATATTTCTTTGTTTAAGCTGAAAACCTCCGCCTATTTTCCCCGAAACAAGCTACATTCTAAATTTAACCGGAAAACCTCCGCTTACTTTTGCTGGTTACTTAAACGGTGATTCTGTTTAGCTCCTCTTGCAGCACAATCGCATGATTATATACAGAATCCTTTGCACCATAGAGGAGTGTAATTTTCCCTTTTGACCTCATTGTAATGAGGTCATTTATAATACTCTGTTTCTGTTCATCCGTACGTAATTCCTCTATGTACTTAGTGCGAAACTCCTCAAACAATTCAGGCTTGTGACAAAACCATTTACGAAGCTCAGGACTCGGAGCAACCTCCTTCTGCCAAGCCGTCAACTTAGCAGCCTCCTTTGAGATCCCACGCGGCCAGATACGATCCACTAAAATCCGAAAACCATCAGACTCATCATACGGTTCATATACCCTCTTCAAGAAAAAACCCTCCATTAGAACCCCTCCTTATTACATTTATAAGGACAGTGTCCATACCACGTGGACACTGTCCACGGACGGTGACAGGCACCATATTATAATTATTCTAATTTAGTCCTCGTCTTTGATGTCGAGGTCTTCGGGGATGGGTTCGTTTAGGATATCTTCGATTAGGTGTTTGTATTTTTCGATTTGTTTTAGGTGGGTGTTGAATTGTTCTTTGTTGATGACCCACCCTTCTCCGTCATGAATGGCGCGGATTTTTTTCTGCTTGATTAGGTCTTCTATTTTTGATTCTGGCATTGATAGATATTCTGCGGTTTCTTTAATGGTTAGATACATTTATTCATTCCTCATCTGTAAAGGTGATATTATTTACTACTCTTCCTGCTCTTCCTTTTGTTGTGACTGCCTGAGACAGTGAGTTTAAGATTGCCTCCTCAACTGCTTCTGCGGCTCCTGTAAATAATTGATTCATCAGGGGATGATCTTCACGTAGTTGGAGCCTATGTTCCGCCAGTTCATCCGTAAAATGTTCTGACTTATGAGCTGTTGAAAAGGCGATGACGATATCACCACTGCCGTGGCTAAAATGACTGCCTGTTCTACCCAGACCAATGCCACAGCGCTTTGAAATACGCAAAAGCTGCCTGTCACTTAACGGGGCATCTGTAGCGAGCACAATAATAATAGAGCCATCTGCAGGATCCAAAAGCCCCTCCACTTTTGAATAACGAAACTTCTGGTGCTCCTCCTTTTTACCAAAGTTGCTGAGAACTAAGCACCCTATTGTGTACTCTCCAATCGTACGAGAGGATGAACCGATACCGCCTTTGTATCCAAAGCAGATCATTCCCTTTCCAGCCCCGACAGCACCTTCTTCTGCCTGATGATCGGAAGCATTCCTAATAGCTTCAATAGCATGCACAGGTTTAACTGGAAATTTCCGTATCGAATTCAAATAACTATCATTACATTCTCCAACTACTATGTTAATCGTGCCCGTAGTTTCACCTATTTCAGAATTCTCAGCCAGCATATATTCTAAAGTCCCCTGAGTGACCGCAGGTACAGCAAACGTATTGGTTAACATAATCGGAGATTCAAGCTGTCCTAATTCATTCACTTGAACAAGTCCGGTGGTTTTTCCAAATCCATTTATAACATAACTTGCAGCGGTCACTTTTTGTTTAAATACATTCCCACCATGAGGCAATACCGCTGTAACACCCGTACAGGCATACTCTTTTCCGCCTGCATCAAGGGGATAATCGAGCGTTACATGACCTACCTTTACCCCCTCAACATCGGTTATGCAATTTTTTCTTCCAGTTGGCAGCACACCAACCGTTAATCCGGTCTGTCTAACCTTCATCCTACCACTCCTGGCCGATGGTTAAGGAAGTTTTGGTAAGCAAATCCTCGCACTTCATCCTCTTTAAAATGCTTCAATAATTCGTTAATGAGATTCTGCGTTTTTGAGGCGTCCTCTAGGTCGGTTATAAATGTCCCGATCCCATCAAAATCGGACCCTAATCCAATATGGTTCACTCCGCCTAATGAGCAGAAATGATCGATATGCTTTATTAGATCAGAGATCGTTACCTCTCCTGCTTCTGCTTTTACAAACGGAGGAAAATAAATAACATGGATCATGGCGTTTCTTTTAAACATCGCTTTCGCCTGTTCATCTGTTAAGTTACGAAGGTGATGACAAAGAGTTCGTGAATTGGAGTGGCTTGCGATTGGATACTTGGCTAATTCGATGACCTCCCAGATCCCTTTGTCGCTTAGATGAGATATATCTGTTAGGATCTGATGTTCATTATTAAACTTAACAATCTCTTTTCCAAAAATCGTAAGTCCGCCGCCCCTCGGTTCACCTGCACCATCTGCTGCTAGATTTGCATTATTCCATGTCAAACCAACTGAACGAACACCCAACTGATAAAGAATATGAAGCTTCGTTAAATCGTTGCCGATTGCGTCGACTCCCTCAAGTGTTAGCATGGCGCCAATTTGACCGATATTGATTTTTTCAAAATCTGACCACTCTTTAATATGGACCATATCAGGATTTTTTGCTAACACTTCCTTATAAAAATAATCAATTTGTATAAGCGCCTCTTGAAATTTTTGGTCCGAAGGAATGTCTGGCTCAATAAAAATGGCAAAACATTGAACCTTGACCTGCCCTTTATGTAATCTTTTTTTATTCGTCTGCAATTCTGTCGCATCTGCAAAACGCAGCGAACCTTTTCCTTCTGAAAGTTTAAGTAATGCGTCACAATGCAGGTCAATTAATTTCATAAACAGCCGACTCCTTTTTTAAAAATTTTATCATAAATAACAGAGAAAGGTTAAATAAGGAAAACAATATGCTCGAGCTGTCAAAAGAGTGGCTGGCTTCTTGAAACCCGCCATATATTACTAGTGAATAGTAAATAATAACCAGTATAAATAACATTTAGAATATTAAAAATTACCTATTAATAATCGTAAATAAATAGTAGAATTTATGTATAGACTATATTAATGGAGGTGAATTTACCTATGACAAATAACCCAATTCATTATGATGGAAGTATTCAAAACAATGAAAGTTCCGCTGCTAATTCTGCAGTAAATGAGCACTTTACAATAACGGATGAAATGCGCGCAAACATTAGTGGAAACCCTTACTTAAGCGAAAATAATAACTAAAAAATAAAAGGAGTTTGCAAATCGCAAATTCCTTTTATTTTTGGTCAAAACCTGTTTTTGTATCTGCATATATAAACATTCATTGCACAAACTAGAATGTATGCTAGATACAGAAAGGATCGATACGAAAATGACAAAAGTATTATATATAACAGCTCATCCTCATGATGATACTCAGTCTTATAGTATGGCAGTAGGAAAAGCATTTATTGATTCTTACAAAGAAAAGAATCCTGATCATGAAATTATTAACGTGGATCTTTACAAAGAAAATATTCCGCAACTAGATGTTGATGTTTTTAGTGGTTGGGGTAAGCTTCGCTCTGGTACGGACTTTGAACAGCTTTCAGCTGATGAAAAATCAAAGGTTGGCAGACTTTCTGAGCTTTGTGAGCAGTTTATTTCGGCTGATAAATATATTTTTGTAACACCATTATGGAATTTTTCCTTTCCTCCTGTCATGAAAGCGTATTTAGATTCGGTATCAGTTGCAGGAAAAACTTTCAAGTACACTGAAAAGGGTCCAATTGGACTGTTAACCGACAAAAAGGCTTTGCATATTCAGGCTCGCGGTGGTATCTATTCCGAGGGACCAGCTGCAGCTATGGAGATGGGTCATCGCTACCTTGATATTATGATGCAATTCTATGGAGTGCCATCCTTTGAAGGATTATTTGTTGAAGGGCATAACGCAATGCCTGACAAAGCACAAGAAATCAAAGAAAACGCCATCGCGCGTGCTAAAGATTTAGCACATACGTTTTAAAGCAAAAGAGCCAACACCAAGCGTTGGCTCTTTACACATCCAAAAAATCTTACGTGCCAAACTCTTAATATTTCCGTAGACAGACTGGTTCTTTCCCTAAGATTTTTTTCCTGATGAGTTCGTGAGTAATACCTTGAATATGTTCTATAGCTTGTGTAGAGTTTGCGAGTACCCTCAGTGTAAATCCCGGAACCGCCAGCATGGAGACACCGATTCTATGTTCGGTCAGAGACTCCAACAGCGCATGGAGTTCTCCTAAAAAATCCTTATTCACCCGCTCATCTAAGATAATCATCGTGCCGAAATGGGTATACCCCTCCATATAGCCTATTCCTGTCATATCCTCATCTGGTTCTAGTTTGATATGATCAAATAAAACAAGCTGCTTTTCCAAATAGACTTCCATCTTCGATTGAAGTAAATCATAGCGAAATAGAGTGCCATCTGGGGCCCAGCCGGGTGTAAAAATATCGCAGCAAACCAGAGATGCACCTTTTTCCATCTGAACAATCAGATTCTGTTTAAAACATGCATGCTGGTAAGCGATTACGGGGTCTGGCAGATATTCAAAAATACTTCCCTTTTTCAAATGAATTTCCATGTCTTGAATAGCTGGCTTTGTCCTTGTTTTATAAATTTTAGTGGAGGATTGCGTAGTTAACAGCACCTCCGCCTCCTCCTCTAGAACAATAGAAATTTGATAAGAGTCCCCGTCAACATAACCGCCGCCAGGATTCATCACGTACCCATATGCCTCTCCGCTTGAAGTCAAATATACTGGCCTGGTGATTTTAAAAGCTCCCTCTGTATAGGTTTCTTTAAAAATCGTTTTCTCTTTTTTCCGTGCTGCAGCTATTCTTAGAAATCCTGTAGGAACAACCACTCACCCCAATCCTGCCAATAAAGCATCTTTCTTAAGCCAATCTACGACGAGATTTAACCCTGTATCTGTTTTCAAATTAGTAAAGATATAAGGCTTCTTCCCTCTCGCTGCCTTCGTATCTTCCTCCATTACTTCCAAACTGGCACCGACATACGGAGCTAGATCTATCTTGTTGATAATAAACAAATCTGATTTAATCATTCCTTGTCCGCCTTTACGAGGAATTTTTTCCCCTTGTGCGACATCAATGATATAGATAGAAAAATCAACAAGCTCAGGACTAAAGGTCGCCGCTAGGTTATCTCCCCCGCTTTCAACAAAGATTATTGATAAATCCGGATGAGTAGCTTTTAGTTCTTCAATTGCAGCAAAATTCATGGAGGCATCTTCCCGAATAGCGGTGTGGGGACATCCGCCAGTTTCAACCCCAATAATTCGGTCTTCAGGTAGAACACTGTTTTTTATTAGAAACTGCGCATCTTCTTTTGTATAGATATCATTGGTTACCACGGCCATCTTAAATTCATTATTTAAATATCTTGTTAGGCGCTCGACCAGCATTGTCTTTCCTGCTCCCACTGGTCCGCCAATTCCGATCCGTACTGGTTCCATTCCTATTCCCTCTTTCTTTACAAAAATTTATGACATAAACAACCGCACATGCAGCTTTTCATGCCGCATTTGTGCGATTTCAATTCCAGGTGCCACTGCTCCAAAATCGTCTAAATCTAAGACCTCTATCTTTTTGACTGTCTTCAGTAAATATGGATATATCTCTAATAGGATCCTTTGACCAGCAGTTTGACCAAGAGGGATTCCCCGAACCCCATTCTGAACGAGAGTGGCAATAGTAGAATATAAGAAGGTTAAAATGGCTTGATTTCTATCAATCATTAAAAAATTGCAGATAATCATAAAAGCAATCGCAGGATGTCCAAAAGCTTCATTTAACCGAATTTTTTTCAAATAGTCCTGTAATAAAGGGATGGAATAGAGATCGATTCCGATTACCACCAGTCTTTCCCCAATCCGACGATTCGCCTGCCGGGTTTCTTCCGGCATATTCTGCACAAACAATCTTCGATCGAGGTTCCATATCTCAGCAACCTCCTGATTCATTAATGCCTCAAGGGTTAATCGGCAGGCTAACCCATCGGTATAAGCTAGTTGTTTTTCCAAATAGATCCGAATCCAGTCAAAAAATGTTTCTTTGTTATGGACGCTTTCGTCCTGAATATAGGTTTCTAGACCAAAGGAATGAGAAAAAGCCCCCGAAGGAAAATTTGAATCCCCTAATTGCAGTAAGCTTAAAAGCTGACTATCCATGACTATGACCGATATGTCGAAATGCCTTTTTTACTTTTCTTTCTTCCCTTGTATAAGGAATCTCTAATTGGACGAGTAGTTCTTCAACAAGATAATCATATTGAACGAGCATTTCCTCTTCTTCAAACTGTGCCGGCAGATGGCGGTTGCCCAGTTGATGGGCGATTTCGCCCATTTGCTTTATACTTGAAGGACGAAGGACGAGAAGGTCATCACTTGTTACACTAACGACAATCATATTTCTTTCGTCCATATATAAAATATCACCATCAATCAAATCCTTCGGCTCCACTAAGCGGATTCCCATTTCTTTTCCATGGTCAGTTGTCACACGCTGGATTCGTTTTACCAAGTCATCGCTTGATAAAAAAACTCTTTCTATATGCCTGCCAGCGGACGAAATATCGTCAACGTTTCCAACGATTTCTGTAATAATCAAAGCTTTTCTCCTCCTAAAATAAGAAATAACGCTGTGCCATCGGCAGTACTTCCGCTGGTTCACAGGACACTAGTTTTCCATCCACAAGGACTTCATATGTTTGTGGGTCCACTTCAATCTTTGGCATTTCAGCATTGAGCTTCATATCCTTTTTTGAAAGTTGACGGCTTCCATGTGCAGGCTTGATTTGTTTTTTAAGCCCCAGCTTAACATGAACACCAAGCTCTATTGCTGCTTTTGATAAGAAGGTAATGGATGTTGAGTACTTTGCCTTGCCAAAGGAAGCAAACATCGGGCGGTATAAGACAGGCTGAGGAGTAGGGATTGAAGCGTTTGGGTCTCCCATCAAACTGTGAGCAATCATGCCGCCTTTGATGATAATCTCAGGCTTAACACCAAAAAAAGCTGGATCCCAAATCACCAAATCAGCCAATTTCCCAACCTCAATGGAGCCAACTTCATCGGCTATCCCGTGAGTAATCGCTGGGTTAATCGTATACTTGGCGATATATCGCTTAACCCGGAGGTTATCCCCCACTCCTGTATCCTCCGCCATTTTACCTCTTTGCTTCCTCATCTTATCCGCTGTCTGCCAGGTCCGTGTAATCACTTCACCGACACGTCCCATCGCCTGCGAATCTGAACTAATCATACTGAATACGCCCATGTCATGTAGAATATCCTCTGCCGCAATCGTTTCTTTACGGATACGCGAGTCAGCAAAAGCGATATCTTCTGGTACATCAGGGTCTAGGTGATGACAAACCATAAGCATATCCAAATGCTCGTCTAATGTGTTTTTTGTATATGGACGAGTCGGGTTCGTTGATGAAGGAAGTATATAAGGATAGCTTGCCACCTTAATGATATCTGGGGCATGTCCTCCACCTGCCCCTTCTGTATGGTAGGTATGTATGACCCTTCCGCCAATTGCAGCCAGCGTATCCTCCACAAATCCGCCTTCATTTAAGGTATCGGTATGGATGGCAACCTGGACATCATATTGATCCGCAACCCGTAGGCAATGATCAATCGCTTAGGGTGTCGTCCCCCAGTCTTCATGGAGCTTTAGCCCAATGACACCCGCATTTACCTGCTCGATTAACGGCGCAAGAGAGGAGGAATTTCCCTTTCCTAAAAATCCAAGATTCATCGGAAACTCTTCTGCCGCTTCTAACATCCGGTGAATATTCCACTCACCAGGGGTACAAGTCGTTGCATTGGTACCAGTAGCAGGGCCAGTGCCTCCTCCAATCATGGTTGTGATCCCAGAGGATAGCGCTGTTTCAATTTGCTGAGGACTAATGAAGTGGATATGGGCATCAATACCTCCAGCAGTGACAATCATTCCTTCACCTGCGATGACCTCCGTTGAAACCCCAATGACCATATCCACTCCATCCATAAGTAGTGGATTCCCACTCTTTCCAATTCCTGCAATCCTTCCATCTCGTATCCCAATATCAGCCTTATAAATCCCTGTATAATCAACAATAATAGCATTGGTAATGACGGCATCGAGTGCCCCGTCTGCTCTTGTTGCAAGCGGGTGCTGTCCCATCCCATCGCGAATAACTTTACCGCCGCCAAATTTCACTTCATCCCCATAATTCGTAAAATCCTTTTCAATTTCAATAAATAAATCGGTATCTGCTAGTCGAATGGCATCACCAGCAGTGGGACCAAACATGTCGGCGTATTGCTTTCTTGACATTCGAAAACTCATGCAGGGTCCCCCTTTCTTTGATCTAACGGGCCATCTGTTTTATTATTTAGGCCATAAACTTCACGCTTACCAGCGAATGGAACCAGCTCTACCTCTTTTGCATCGCCCGGTTCAAAGCGGACAGCAGTGCCCGCCGGAATATTTAAATGTTTTCCGCAGGCTTCCTTGCGTTCAAATTGCAGAGAACCATTCACCTCGAAAAAATGAAAATGGGACCCTACTTGTACAGGACGGTCCCCTTTATTTAATACCAGCACCAATGAAACGGGTCTACCCTGATTACATTCAATGGGCTCTTTTTTTAGTACGTATTCTCCAGGAATCATTCCATTCTCCGCCTTTACTGTTAAACTAACATTTACCGAATCGGTTCATGGACGGTTATCAGCTTAGTCCCATCTGGAAATGTAGCCTCAATCTGAATATCCCGAATCATTTCTGGTATTCCTTCCATCACGTCCTCGGTGGAAAGAATCGTTGTCCCTTCACTCATCAACTGCGCCACGGTTTTACCATCTCTAGCACCCTCCATAATTTCATAGGTAATGAGGGCAATCGCTTCAGGGTAATTTAATTTCAATCCGCGGTCTTTTCTACGCCTTGCCAAG
The DNA here is from genome assembly GCF_047237705.1 of Neobacillus canaveralius. Lineage (NCBI taxonomy): Bacteria > Bacillati > Bacillota > Bacilli > Caryophanales > Bacillaceae > Neobacillus > Neobacillus canaveralius. The sequence continues at coordinate 5,286,698 of NZ_JBDFLL010000001.1, forward strand.
TCGGCAGCAACGACGATCATTAATTTTTCCTGCTCACGCTGTGTTAATTTCATGGTTTCCTCCTGCCAATAAATCATAAAGGGTACAGGCGATGATCTTGGTTGCAGCCTGTAAATCAGAAAGTCGAATATTCTCATCGGCACGGTGTCCATTTGCCTCTTCTAACACTTTAGGTCCGACTCCAAACATAATCGTAGGAATTCCTGCAGCAAAGAAGTGTCGGGCATCTGTATATAATGGCACTCCGTGAACAGGTAACTCACCCTGCTCTTTTAAAATCGATTGCCAGTTTGCTGCCAGCGCTAGAACCAAAGGTGATTCTTTCGGAACTGGTCCAAAGCTTTTTGCATGAAGGATTTTCCTAATTTCAATTTTTATTCCAGGGATGTCTGATACTGCTTGATGTACGAGGTCTCTAAACTCAGATTCTGCTTCTACAAAGTCCTCTTCAGGAATTAATCGACGATCCACTCTTATGGTGCACTCATCTGGCACCACGTTGGTATTAATGCCGCCCGAAATGAGTCCCACATTCAAGGTTGGAAAATCAATTCCCAGGATGGATGAATTCTTTTCAGCCAGTGTTTTACGATAATCATATAAAACCTGTAAGATTTTAGTAGTCGCCTCAATTGCATCTATTCCTGTATGCGGAAGGGCCGCATGTGCTGACTTTCCGGTTGTTTTGATTTCAAAATGCAAACAGCCATTATGAGCATTTACAGCCGAATAGGTAAACCCTGCCACGATTGCTTGATCAGGCTTGATATAGCCTTGATCAATTAGCCTTTTGGGACCTATTTCACCTCCTGTTTCTTCATCAAACGTAAAGGCAAGGTCCACCCTTCCAGAAAGCTGAGCACTGACCTGTTTTAATGCAAGCACCGCATAGGTATAAGCAGCAATGTCAGACTTTGATACTGCCACTCCTCGCCCATACATTTTTCCATCAACTATTTCTCCTCCATATGGGTCGACACTCCACCCTAAACCAGGGGGAACAACATCTCCGTGAGCGTTTAAAACAACATTTGTCCCTTCACCAAACACTGTAGGTGCGAGGACATTAGCCATACTAATCATCCCATTTGCATTTACACTTTCTTCGTCTACTTCGAGGAGAGACACATTTTCAAACCCAAGCTCGGAAAGCTGTTTCTCTAAAACTCTGGCTATCGGTAAACAATCACCGGCAGGATTATCCGAAGCTGTTTGCACTAACTTTTTCAAAAAAGAAACTAGTTCTTCCTCGTGATCCTGTATCCACTGCACCATCTTTACTTTATCATCATTCATAAATATCACTCCTTTAGCGGTTGTACGCTAATTGATGTAATAATTGTTTAAGTACCTCCAGACCTGTTTCTAAGTCTTTTGTTGAAGTATACTCGAGTGGTGAATGGCTAATCCCACCCTGACTTGGAACGAATAGAATCGTCGTAGGACAAATTCGTGGAAACAGCTGGGCATCATGACCCGCACCGCTATTCATCCAATGGAAGGGAATCGTACTGCTCGTGCAGATGTTTTGGATGATTTCATTAAGCTTACCATCCATTTCGGCTGGCTGAACTTCATGCCACATCTCAACATTTATATCTAAATCATGTTTTTTAGCATGCGTTGAAAACATTTCAGTAAATTGCTGACAAAAAGAGCTTAATACCGATTCGTTTGGATGTCGCGCATCGACAGTAAACAGAACATGATTAGGAATTACATTAGGTACATTGGGCTCAACAAAAAGCTGCCCCACACTTGTTACAAGATCTTCATCGTAATTCTTCACACTTTCGTATAAGTCATGAATCATGTTTACCGCCCCATGCAAAGCGTCTCTTCTCCATTTCATCGAGGTGGTTCCAACATGGTTAGATACGCCATTCACTGTAATTCGGAATCGCTTTTGACCGACAATGGCTTTGACTATGCCAATTGATTTTTCTACTTTTTCAAGGGTGGGTCCTTGTTCGATATGTAGTTCAATAAAATTTTGGATATCATTTCGGACCCTGTATTCGGAAAGTCCAAATCCTGCTGCCATCATAGCTGTCTCGAAGCTTATTCCCTCTGAATCCTTGATTTCACTAATATCATTAAATGAATAAATTCCCGTCATCATACCTGAACCCCAGAGGGCAAGCGGAAAGCGGCTGCCTTCTTCCTCGCAAAAAGAAACCACCTCAAGGTTTATGGCTGGCGTCCCATACGTCTTTTTTAGAAAGTCTAAAGCCAATATTCCAGCAATAATTCCATAGGCACCATCATATTTACCGCCTGATTTGACGGTGTCTACATGCGAGCCAATTAAAATAGTTGGGGCATTGGGATTGGATGAAGACAATCTCCCGAATAAGTTTCCAATAGAATCATAAGTTGTGTCGAGCCCAGCATCCTCCATCCATCCCTTTAAAGCTTGCTGGGCATCCTTCCAAGGCTGGGAATAAAGTGTTCGAGTTACCCCTCCTCCATCTGGTTCTCCCCCAAATGAAGCTAACCAATCAATTGCCTCTTCTAGATTAATGGGGAATTGACCCATAAACTCACTTCCTTGGCTGTATATACTGACCATACTTTTCTGGGGTTACCCCAAATTGGTCGTCATAAATGACTTTCCCTCGTAAAATGGTTTTCTTTACTTTTAACAAAAAATTTCTATTTTCATAGGGAGAATATTGATTTCGAAAGGCAATCGATTGCTGATCCGCTATCGTTGTCTCATCTAATGAAATCAAGGCTAAATCTGCATCTAATCCGTGCACTATTCTTCCTTTCCTTCCCGATATTCCAAACACATTAGCAACATTAGCAGTGCCTAGAGGAAGTATGTCTTTAAGTGGAATTTTCCTTTTCAATGCCTCATCCAGTAATGCAAGCCAGGTAAATTGTACTCCTTGGATTCCACCCCATGCTTCCCAAATGGAATCAGTGTTTTTCATGGAAAAGAGACAGGGTGAATGATCGGAACCAATGGTATCAATCCAGCCGTTTGAAATACATTCCCATAACCCTTCTACCTCTTCCCTCGACCGAAGCGGCGGGGCACACTTAAGGATGGCACCAGCTTTAAGGAAATCTTCTTCATCAAAAATTAAATAATGTGGACAGGTTTCAACTGTAACGTTTATTCCGCTTTTTTTTGCTTGTTGAATGAGTTTAATTACTCTCGCTGAACTGATATGAACGAAGTGGACACATGTACCATATTTTGCAGCTGCCTCTAACGCGTAACTAACCGCCTGTTCTTCCGCTGATATGGGCCTGCTGGCTAGAAAGGCTTTACGCTCGTTGAGGGCGTTTTGATTTTTATAAAAAGTGGTAAGGGTATTAATCTCTTCCTCCCACTCTGCGTGCAATGCAAGGATTTTATTTTGTTGTGCTGCTATTTTCATAGCCTGTTCTAATTGTTGCGGCGGGACATATGGAAAATCATCGATGCCGCTCTCAGACATAAATGCCTTCCAAGCAATAATGCCCTCGCTCATTTGGGCGAGTTCCTCGGTATTACTAATGGAATTACTTGTCATCCCGCCCCACAAAGCATAATCAACATAAGATTGGGAGGTTAGATACTCCCTTTTATTGTGTAAACTCTTCACGGTTGTTACGGATGGTGAACAATTTAGCGGCATATCAAAGATTGTTGTCGTTCCTCCAATTGCTGCGGCAGTGCTTCCGGTCTCAATTCCTTCCCAATCCGTCCTACCGGGATCATTGAAATGAACATGTGCATCAATAAAACCTGGAACGACTAGGCATCCACTTGCGTCTATGGAATTGGTTTTGTTTTCTTTTATTGGCTCAGAATCGCACTCATAGAGAGTATCAATCTTTCCATCTATAATTCTGATACTTGCATACCGAAACCCGTCTTCAGTAAAAACATATCCGTTTTTCACCCAAAGTTCAGTACTCATTTTTCCTCCTAACTCCCTCGGTACGTACTGTACCCTCCCGGTGAGATCAAAAGCGGCACATGATAGTGGGAATCTGGTTCAGAAATACCAAATCTTACGGGAACACGATCCAGGAATGAGGGGGTTCCAGTTGCTGCTCCGCGATATCGGTAATAGTCTCCTATATAAAAATGAAGTTCATAGATACCCATTTTCATATGCTCCCCCTCCAGTAGGGGTTGATTTAATCTGCCATCTTCATTTGTATAGGAAGATGTGATGATTTCTTTCTCTTTGGTCGAGTGGACACGTACTAACTCTACTAACACACCGCTAGCCGGCTTTCCTATACTAGTGTCTAGGACATGAGTTGTCAGCTTCCCTGTCATTACTTTGAGACCCCTTCAGATTCTAGGTCATCACGGGTCATCGAAAAACATTGGAAACCATAAGGGGGACGAGGTTCAGTAAATACTTTCCCTTCTTGTGAGGCAGGAATTTCATCTAAAATCGTTTCCCATGTACGGTTATTAGATTCGAAACGTACTTCTACTAACTGTGGAAAACGCTCTAGGATTCTAGTACCAATACGGTAAATCAGATTTTGGATGGATGGAGAGTTTTCTTCATGAAAAACGGTGTACGCAATATCTCTTACTTGTTCTGATGCCACATAGCCATCAGGTGTATTTCCTCTTGCATCCTCAAGGTCGTTATAACGCCAATCAATATTTAAAAAGATAAACAGCGGGCGATCATGGGATTCCGGCAATGTCGTATATTCATCCTTTATATAGCCGTAAAACGAACTGCCTTTTACCTTAATAAGCTTAAGTCCCTTTAAACTGCTTAGGTGATTGGTGGTGATGATTTCATCCTTTTCACGTTTCACTTCTATGGAGGTTGCTGCTTGTTCGTTTAGTGAATAGCGAAACACCAGTGGACTTGGTTCAAAGCCGCCATTTGCCGGGACAGGAAGCTCTTCAAAGGAAATTTGTTCACCTGAGATTGTAATGCCTGTCATGTGTGAGTAAGTTTCAAGAAAGCGGTGTGCGACAAATTCAAGAAAACCTTCCTGGGTAGCTCCCTGATAATCTCCTGCATGCTTAAGGATGAAATTTTTCATTGAATCCGTTGCAACAACCAGAGTGTTGTCACCATCTTTAAATGAGGGGAAAAATGCTTCACCTTCAACCGCGACTTTTACATTCATGCCAAACAGAATGTTATTTCTGCCTGCGAATGTGGATTCGGGGATGTTTCGAATCACTGTTAACGGCTTAGCGTAGGTTCGATAAACCCATACATCCGCTTTCCCATAGCTCATCGTTCTTTTCATATTGTATTTAGCCTCCTTTTATCATTTTAAAAGGCTTAAAATCAGGTCATGGTTACCACTCTTTTGTTTTTTGGCTCTTCTTGTAAACTTTGTTGATTGAACCTATATTGAGGACAAATCTTTCTGAATGGTTGGGAAATTTGTCCTCAAGACCCTTGATTAAGGACTAATCCTTCTGGCTGGCCTTGAGATTTGTCCTCAATACCTTTGATTAAGGACGAATCCTTCTGGCTGGCCTTGAGATTTGTCCTCAATACCCTTGATTAAGGACGAATCCTTCTAACTGGCCTTGAGATTTGTCCTCAATACACCTGATTAAGGACTAATCCTTCTGACTGGCCTTGAGATTTGTCCTCAATACCCTTGATTAAGGACAAATCCTTCTGACTAGCCCTGAGATTTGTCCTCAATACCCTTAATTAACCATCAAACTATGCGAAAACAACCTTATTTTTTAAGAATTTCGATCATCATGAACAAATCATCCTATGAAAATATCATTCAATCGAAACCCAGCGATTTTATACACTTCACGTAAGGCAATGTTATATTCTTCCTCGTAGGAATTATCAACCCTTTGCTTCATTGCGGCTAAAATGGTTTCTTTGCTTTGCCCTTTTACCGCCATAATAAATGGAAAGGCAAATTTATTTACATACATTTCATTTAACAATACAAACTCCTCAAACTCTTCCTTTGAAAGCCTATCAAGTCCTGCTCCAGCTTGCTCCTTTTGAGAAACCTCAGACATTTGCAATCTTGTTCCTAAATCTGGGTGTGCACGAAGTAACGCTAACTGCCTAGATTCCTCGGCATTTTGAACAATATCAATCATCGTTTGTAAGAGGTTCTCACGGGATTCAAACGGCATACTTTCCCATGCCGCTGAAGCCACCCACGGAGAATGTTCAAATACCCAGCCTACTTTTTGTACAAACTCCTCCTTGTTCATTAGATTTACTTCCTCCATAACCTCACCTCTCTTCCTCCAGCTGATGACCATTCAGATGGCTTACAGTTAAAACTATATATATTCCGAACCTCCTAAAAATACATCACCTGTTCTCTCTCTATTTATGAATCTTCATAAATGGCTCAGGCTTTTGTCAGCTATCGGTAACACAGCAAACTCGTCCTGCCAATTTTTCACTATAATATCGAATTGCCGAAATAGTATCTACAAACGCGTCATATAATCTAACAAGTTTTTTTAATCATCACAGCGATAAAAAGTGTGTTAATAAACCTGACAACAAGGAAGAAATTCTTAGTGTGTTATAGAATAATGAATTTCAAGTTAAATAGATAATTGGACCTTAGTGTCACTCCATAGCTTGTAAATGAATTAAAATATACCAAAGAATGGAGAGATTCCATGTCAGATATTCATTTTATGAAAAAGGCAATTGAAGAAGCGCTCAATAATGTCCTAACCAATCATGGTGGACCGTTTGGAGCCATTGTGGTGAAAGATGGAAAAATAATTGGAGTAGGACGTAATGAGGTTACCGCTTCTAATGATCCAACAGCACATGCAGAGGTCCAGGCCATTCGCGCGGCCTGCAGCTATTTAAAGGATTTTCAACTAACGAATTGCGAAATCTACACGAGCTGTGAACCTTGTCCAATGTGCATTGGTGCTATTTACTGGGCGAGACCAAAGGCCGTTTACTATGCCTGCACGAAACAGGAGGCGGCCAAGATCGGGTTTGATGATCAATTCATTTATGAACAACTTGAATTACCAATGGAAAATCGAAAAATACCCATGAAGCAACTTTTTCCGGACGATGGTGATATTCCCTTCCGAACATGGGAAAGCTCAAAGAATAAAGTAGAATACTAATTCATAGTTAGAGGGTGTCGAGCAATGGAGAAAAAACAATTAGCCCGAAGAATCTCTGTGGCTTCAGGAAAAGAACCCGCGGATACAGTTGTTAAAAACGGCAGGATTATTGATGTCTTTAACGGAGAGATAATAGAAGGAGATATTGCCATTGTCGATGGTTATTTCGCAGGTGTTGGACAATATGACGGGACACATATTGTTGATGCAAAGGGCCGTTATGTCGTCCCCGCTTTTATTGATGGCCATGTTCATATCGAATCGTCCTTGGTGACGCCAAGTGAATTCGCTAAGGTCCTTCTTCCTCACGGAGTAACGACCGTTATCGCTGATCCCCATGAAATTGCGAATGTCCTGGGTACGGCTGGCATTCAATATATGCTAGATTCTTCCGAAGATCTTCCCTTTGATATTTATGTAATGCTGCCTTCCTGTGTTCCTGCAACTAGCTTTGAAAACTCAGGTGCTATTTTAAAAGCGGAGAATTTAAAACCCCTTTACCAACATCCACGAGTCCTAGGATTAGCTGAAGTCATGAATTTCCCTGCTGTCCTAAATGCAGAGGATGATATGCTCAACAAAATATCTGACGCAATACAGTTCGAAAAAAAGGTCGATGGTCATGCTGCAGGATTATCTGGAAGTGACTTGAATGTGTATATGGCTGCGGGCATTAAGACCGATCATGAAAGTACGACAGTGGAAGAAGCGAAAGAACGCCTTCGGAGTGGAATGTATTTAATGATTCGTGAAGGGACTGTAGCAAAAGATTTACAGAATTTGATTCCGGTAGTAAATGGGTATAATTCCCGGAGGTGCTTATTTGTTACCGACGATAAGCATTTAGATGATCTAGTGCTCGAAGGCAGCATCGATCATAACGTTAGACTGGCAATCAACTCAGGAATATCCCCAATTAGCGCTATTCAAATGGGTACAATCAATGCAGCAGAATGTTTTGGGCTTAGTAATAAGGGAGCAATCGCGGCCGGTTACAAAGCAGATTTTTCTTTAGTAGAAGATCTTGATACTTTAAAAATCGTACATGTTTATAAAGACGGAAAAGCTGTTGTACAGGATGGCAAGTTGGTTACTGATATTAGTACCATCCATATGGAGGACAGTGATTCTCTAAGAAACTCAGTCCGCTTTAATGACCTCTTAAAAGCGAATCTCGATATCCCGTTAACAATAAATAAAGCAAATATCATTGAAATCATCCCTAACAGTCTCGTGACACGGCATATCGTGGAGGAAGTGGATACATGCAATCAAGGGCTCTTCCAACCCTCGACGAGTAGCGATCAGTTAAAGCTTGCCGTAATCGAACGCCATCATTTGACCAAGCAAATTGGTTTAGGCATTGTCAAAGGCTTAGGATTAAAATATGGTGCAATTGCGACCACTATTGCACATGATTCACATAATCTCATTATTGCTGGAACCAATGATGATGATATGATTTTAGCTGCCAATACGATTAAAGAAATGCAAGGTGGGCTGGTGGTTATTAAAGAGGGCCAAGTCCTGGCATCATTAGAATTACCGATTGCAGGTTTAATGTCTGACCGCCCTTACAGGAAAGTATATGCCAGTCTCAATAACCTTCACATTGCTCTTGAAAAGCTGGGAGCAAACGACCATTTCAATCCCTTTTTAACCCTTTCCTTTTTAGCTCTTCCTGTTATCCCAGAGATAAAACTTACTGATAAAGGTTTATTTAAGGTATCAACATTCGAGCATATTAACATCAGTCCTGATTAAATTTCGTGCTTTTTAGACACACTATCATGCGAGAACCAAAAATGGTTGCTTTCAATGCCATTACCTGTCAAACTATAAGGATATCTGACTTCAAGAAAGTAAATGTAGGTGACGAACATGATAGAAGTAAAATCTTCAAAAATCAGTGACGGAGAGTTCAATAGAGGAGTATTCGCTACACGTGATATTAAAAAGGGTGAACTTATCCATGAAGCACCCGTTATCGCCTATCCCAATGCTGAGCATGAACATATCGAAAAAACATTGCTTGCCGACTATGCGTTTGAATATGGGATCAACCACACATGTATTCTTTTAGGTTATGGGATGCTATTTAATCATTCCTATCAGCCAAATGCCACTTATGAGATTAATTTTCCAAACCATTCCTTTGACTTCTTTGCTTACAAAGACATAAAAGCAGGCGAAGAGATTTTTATCAACTATAATGGCGATGAAGAGGATCAAGAACTGCTTTGGTTTGATAAAGAAAAGCTAGAAGACTAACAGCCCAACGATTAAGGGCTGTTTTTTTTTCCTTCTCCCCCCTACTTAGGTAAAAAGGACCATTTTCGGTATTATCGTTAATAGTTCAAAGTTTGTTCAATATTTCACAAACTTTTATCTAAAATCAGTGTTATTATAAATTCATAAAGAGCACAAGGAGTGATAAGACATGATGCTATGTGAATGGAAATCCTTCTCAACAGATTCTGAAACCTATACACAAGAAATTTTCGAAGAGACTGTTGGTGATGAATTTGAGGCAATGATGTTTAAAGATAATGAAAATATTCCATGTTATATTTGGACAGTGAATTTTGTCATCATCGTAAAAAAATACTCTAAAGTACTTAATGATATCTCTTTTGAAAAGATACCGCGAAATCCAGTTTGTGAGTAACAAGGTAATTCCCTATCAATTAGTTAGTTATTATTTTTTATATAATCTTGTGAAATATTTCACAAAGTCTTGAATAATTGGAGGAATTAAAATGGCAGTGGCAGAAAAAACCGGCAAGGAATTGCAAAGTGTAACATCCATGATTGATACCTTGGTAGAAAACGGACGAAAAGCTTTAGAGGAATTCCGCAGCTTTGATCAAGAAATGATTGATACGATTGTGAAGGAAATGGCCTTGGCTGGTCTTGATCAGCACATGCAGCTTGCAAAACTTGCTGTTGAGGAAACCAAACGAGGTGTTTATGAAGATAAAATCATTAAAAATATGTTTGCAACTGAATATGTCTATCATAATATCAAATATGATAAAACCGTCGGCATTGTAAACGAAAACGAGCATGAAGGAATCATTGAAATTGCAGAACCAGTTGGTGTAATTGCAGGAGTTACCCCTGTAACCAATCCAACGTCCACAACAATGTTTAAAGCACTAATCTCTATAAAAACGAGAAATCCAATTGTTTTCGCCTTTCATCCATCCGCACAAAAATGCAGCAGCGAGGCGGCAAGAATCCTTAGGGATGCAGCGATAAAGGCAGGCGCTCCTGAGAATTGCATCCAATGGATTGAAACGCCATCTATTGAGGCTACACAAGCACTAATGAATCACTCTAAAATATCTATGATTCTTGCAACTGGCGGCGCGGGAATGGTCAAATCTGCTTATAGCTCTGGTAAACCTGCTCTCGGCGTTGGACCTGGAAACGTCCCTTGCTATATGGAGAAATCAGCCAATATCCATCAAGCAGTAAATGACTTAATTTTATCAAAGACTTTTGACAATGGAATGATTTGTGCTTCTGAACAGGCCGTTATTATTGATCAAGAGATTTATTCTCAAGTCAAAAATGAGATGATTGCAAATAATTGTTATTTTTTAAATGAAGAAGAAAAGTCGAAAGTTGAAAAATTAGTAATTAATGAAATTTCATGTGCGGTTAACCCGAATATTGTTGGCATGGCTGCAAGTAAAATTGCTGCATTGGCAGGAGTAACTGTTCCAGAAAACACAAAAATACTTGTAGCTGAATTAGACGGCGTCGGACCAGCATACCCTCTATCAAGAGAAAAATTAAGCCCAGTCCTAGCCTGTTACAAGGTTAATAGTCTTGAAGAAGGCCTAAAAAGAGCAGAAGAAATGTTAGAATTTGGCGGTTTAGGACATTCTGCCGTCATCCATTCCCAAGACCAAAATGTCATTAAGCAGTATGGCTACCGAATGAAAGCTGGAAGAATTATTGTCAACGCCCCATCTTCACAGGGTGCCATCGGTGATATTTACAATGCTTATATGCCTTCACTAACCCTTGGCTGTGGTTCTTATGGAGGAAACTCTGTTTCTACTAACGTTGGTGCGATTCACTTGATCAATATTAAAAAAGTAGCCCAAAGGAATGTTAATATGCAATGGTTTAAAGTTCCGTCCAAAATCTATTTTGAAAAAAATTCAACACAGTATTTAGCTAAAATGCCGAAGATTTCTAAAGCATTCATTGTAACGGACCCTGGAATGGTGAAACTAGGCTATGTAGATAAAGTACTATACTATTTAAGGAAAAGACCTGATTATGTTCACTGTGAAATTTTTTCAGAAGTAGAACCAGATCCATCCATTGAAACAGTCATGAAGGGTACCGAAATGATGGCTAAATTCCAGCCGGATGTAATCATTGCCCTTGGCGGCGGTTCAGCGATGGATGCGGCCAAAGGAATGTGGCTGTTCTATGAAAATCCAGAATCTGAATTCTTTGGTTTAAAACAGAAATTTCTCGATATCCGTAAACGTATTGTGAAATATCCTAAGTTAGGTGAAAAGGCACAATTTGTAGCGATCCCAACTACATCTGGAACAGGGTCGGAGGTAACTTCCTTCTCCGTCATAACCGATAAGGAAGCAAATATTAAATACCCGCTCGCCGATTATGAATTAACACCAGATGTAGCGATTATTGATCCACAGTTTGTAATGACTGTTCCAAAACATATTACAGCTGATACTGGAATGGATGTATTGACTCATGCAATTGAGGCTTACGTGTCTTGTATGGCTAATGATTATACAGATGGACTTGCGATGAAAGCAATCCAGCTTGTATTCGAATATCTGCCTAGAGCCTATCGAAATGGCAATGATGAATTAGCACGTGAAAAGGTGCATAATGCTTCAACAATTGCTGGGATGGCCTTTGCGAATGCATTCCTTGGTATCAACCATAGCCTTGCCCATAAGCTAGGCTCAGAATTCCATATTGCTCATGGACGTGCAAATACAATATTAATGCCACATGTCATTCGCTATAACGCAGCTAAACCGAATAAATTTACAGCATTCCCGAAATATGCGCACTTTGTAGCAGATAAGCGTTATGCAGAAATTGCAAGAACACTTGGACTTCCTGCCAATACAACGGAAGAGGGAGTTGAAAGCCTTGTTCAAGCGATCATTCGCCTGGCAAAAGAGCTTGAAATCCCAATGAGTATTGAAGCAAATAATATTGATGCTGACACTTTCGAAAGCAGGGTTGACTACCTCGCAGATAAAGCCTTTGAAGATCAATGTACTACTGCTAACCCTAAGCTTCCATTAGTAACAGAACTAGCTGAAATTTATCGGAAAGCGTATAAGGGAGTTTAAAAGAGTTTAATAAACAAGCTAAAAAAGCCATCCACTGCGGATGGCTTTTTAGGCGTACTATACCATAATCTTACAAATATCATTCGTAAATTCAACTGGATCTTGTATTGGCAGACCTTCAATAAGCAGTGCTTGATTGTAAAGCAACTTTGTATACAGATCTAGCTTTTCTTTATCATTATCAAAAGCTTCCTTTAATGATTGGAAAACTTCATGATTTTTGTTGATTTCCAAAACCTTGTCCGCTTTAATATTTTGATTATCTGGCATGGCAGCAAGGATTTTTTCCATTTCAATGGAGATGTCGCCTTCAGTTGCAAGGCAGACAGGGTGAGACTTTAAGCGTTTTGAAACTCGGACATCCTTGACTTTACCCTCTAAAATATTTTTCATATAGTCAAAGATTTCTTTGTATTCCTTCTCCTCTGATTCGGAATCGCTCTTGTTTTCTTCGCCTTCAATTCCTAAGTCCCCACTGGAGATGGATTTAAATTCTTTCTCCTTGTAGGTCATTAACATTTTGATTGCAAATTCATCGATATCCTCAGTGAAATAAAGAATCTCATAGCCATTTTCAGAAACAAACTCTGCTTGTGGCAATTTATCGATTCTTTCAATCGAATCACCTGATGCATAATATATATATTTTTGATCTTCTGGCATTCTTGATACGTATTCGTCTAAAGTGACAAGCTTCTTCTCTTTAGAAGAGTAGAACATAATTAGATCCTGCAATACCTCTTTATTAGCACCAAATTCACTATAAACTCCGTATTTTAATTGACGGCCAAATGATTTATAAAATTCTTCATATTTTTCACGTTCATTTTTTAACAAGCTTTGCAGCTCACTCTTAATTTTCTTGTTAATATTTTTAGAGATAAGCTTTAATTGGCGATCATGCTGCAGCATTTCTCTTGAGATATTAAGAGATAAATCCTCAGAGTCAACCATTCCTTTTACGAAACTAAAATGGTCAGGAAGCAGGTCTGCACACTTGTCCATTATTAATACACCATTTGAATAGAGCTCCAAGCCTTTTTCAAATTCTTTTGAGTAGAAGTCATATGGAGTTTTTTCCGGGATATATAAAATCGCATTATAGCGTATAGTCCCGTCAACACTTATATGGATATGTTTAATAGGTTTATCAAATCCGTAACGTTTTTCTGCGTAGAAGTTCGCATAATCATCGTCACTTAGTTCGCTTTTATTTTTTTTCCAGATTGGAACCATGCTATTAACGACTTGTTCTTCAACATATTCCTCAAACTCATTATCGCTTCCCTCTTTTGGTCTCGTGCTAGACACATCCATTTTTATCGGATAGCGGATAAAGTCGGAGTACTTCTTGATAATAGACTTTAAACGGTACTCTTCTAAGAACTCATCATAATTTTCATCTTCGTTATTTTCTTTGATTGTTAAAATAATCTCGGTACCAACAGAGTCTTTTTCTGCTGGCTCAATTGTATATCCTTCTGCTCCATTAGATTCCCACTTGTAGGCTTCTTCACTTCCTAATGCCTTACTCGTTACAGTAACTACGTCCGCCACCATGAATGCTGCATAAAAGCCGACACCGAATTGACCGATAATGTCATAGCCATCCTTTAGTTCTGTTTCCTTTTTAAAGGCTAACGATCCGCTTTTCGCAATTGTACCAAGGTTATTCTCAAGGTCTTCCTTCGTCATACCTATCCCGGTATCAATAATTTTCAATGTTCTAGTTTCTTTGTTAGGAATTACTTTTATAAAGTAACTGTCCTTATCGAAGTTTAACGAGTCATCCGTTAATGCTTTGTAATAGATTTTATCAATCGCGTCGCTGGCATTAGAGAGTAACTCTCTTAAAAATACCTCACGGTGTGTATAAATAGAGTTAATCATCATTTCTAATAGTCGTTTAGATTCAGCTTTAAATTGTTTTTTGGACATAGAAACCTCTCCTTATTCAAATTGTTAGATAGATTTTACTTCGATTAGCACTCTTACCCGAAGAGTGCTAATCCCGACATTAATTAAATATCATATATCCTTATACGATGTCAATAAAATAGCGGCACTCTTTTTAATGTCATCCACCCCAGCCTTGTCAGAACACAAAAGACCGACAATTTACTTATGTCGGTCTTCGCGTTCTATGAGCCCAATTGAATGATCGCTTGGGTTTTCAACTATATGTTTAAGGATAGACAGCTTGTTCTCCCAAAACTTTTCGTAGAAGGATAGCCATTGCTTTAGCTCTGTCAGCGGCTCTGGGTGGAGCCGGTAAATTTTTTCTCTCCCTACCTTTTGTCCACTCACTAGTTCAGCTTCCGAAAGAACTTGAAGATGTTTAGCAATCGCTGTCCTGCTCATTGGAAAATGGGCCGTTATTTCTGAGATGGGGCGCTCCTTTTCTGCGAGCAATCGCAGTACTTCTCTTCGAGTTGGGTCTGCAATCGCTTGAAATACATCATGCTTTTGTGCTGAGGATGACACTTAGTCCTCCAAAAGCTTGCGCAGTTTTTGAACGATACCTTCCCATCCCTGAGCCATATGATTTCTAATATCAGAAGCTTTTTGGTTAGCCTTGCCAATGATTGCGTCTGATTGCGGCCAGCCGCCATGAATAAGGGTGAACTCTGTTTTATCCCCCAAATCTTTTAAACTAAACGATAAAAACCAGCCTTCCGTATCCCACTTGAACGAAAGAGAATGAGGCGGATTAAATTCAGTCACTTTACATGGAGATGGACCGAATGGGGATTGTAAATGAAACTCTGCTCCCACTTCCGGTTTGAAGTCATTCGGCATAAACCATGCAGAAATAGCCTCTGCAGACGATACCTGTTCCCAGACCTTTTGGATTGGTGCGTTAATGACAACTGTTTGTTTAATATCTTGTAATGTATTCTCCAATTATTTCTCCTGCCTTCACATTTTAATATAAAACCTTTTGGTTTCACTTCTTGAATTATATAAAACCTTTTGGTTTCATGTCAACGAAAATTTTCTCGTTTACTTTTCCCATTACAACCCTTTGCCATACAAAATGACACTTCTATAAGGAAGTGCCAAAATTTTAAATTCAATCATTTCTATCAAGAGTACCAATTCTTCAAAAACGGAAAGTTTTAAGGAGGGGGTGAATTGGTACTTTTTATAATATTTAAATAACTTAAAAATTAAGGTGATACTACGAGACATTTGATGTAGTTTTTGGTAAAATATAACTACAAACACATGTTCTAGAGGTGAAAAATATGATAATGGAAAAGCACTATAAAACTTATCAAATTCGGATAAAAAATGGGCATCGTATGCATTCCTATTTTAAAACTTCATGCGCGCTTGCGAAGAATATGTACAACACGACAAATTTCTACTACAGACAAGTTTATACAGCTTTAACTCAAATCAAAGAACTTCAACCACTTCAAAAAGAAGTGTTATCAACCATTCAAGATAATATTGGCAAAATGAATGATGTCCAATTACTTGCTTTCAAAAGAAAAGGGAAATAGAAAAGTTGAAATCGGCTGAAACAAGAAAAGATGTAAAGTGCAATCTGTTTAAGACCCCTACGAAAGGAAATCCATATGTAGATTACAACTTTTTAGATGCTCTTTTTAAGGTGATCGTTCAAAATGATTACCGGTCACTCCCTGTTCAATCAAGCCAAGGCGTGATGAAAACAGTGTTTCAAAATTGGAAATCGTTTTTTGAAAGTTTAAAAGAGTATAAGATAAATCCGACTAAGTTCAAAGGAAAACCAAGAATTCCTGGATACAGCCGGTCTCAAGAAAAAGAAGTGATATTTACCAACCAAGATTGTGTTGTTAAAAACAATAAGTATTTGAAATTCCCAAAGACAAAGGAACAACTAAACATTGGTAATCTAGGCGTTATGAATGGAAAACTAAAGCAGGTTCGAGTGATTCCTAAATATGGTCAATATGTAGTGGAATTAGTTGTGGATGTCCCTAAATCAAAAGAAGAAATGATGGTAAACGAAAGATATATGTCGATTGATATTGGAATTGATAACCTTGCAACCATTGTTACCAACACTGGTCGAAGACCTATTTTGGTAAAGGGCAAAAACGTTAAATCCATTAATCAATACTACAACAAAATGAAAGCTCATTATCTTGGCATTTTACATCAGGGTAAGAAAAGTAAGGAAGGACCTTTTACTTCCAATAGATTGGAGAAATTACATCAAAATAGAAGTTTAAAACTTAAAGACATATTCCATAAAGCTAGTTACCATATTGTCAAAACTGCGATAGAAGAAAAAGTTTCTGTTATCATCATTGGACAAAATAAGGATTGGAAGCAAGAAGTGAACATTGGCAAGAAAAACAACCAATCGTTTGTTCATATTCCTCACAGTACTCTTATTAGCATGATCACATATAAAGCTAGGGAATGTGGAATTAGAGTCATGGTGACAGAAGAATCCTACACATCAAAAGCGAGTTTCCTTGATGGAGATCACGTTCCTGTTTACGAAAATGGAAAGAAGCACTCCTTTTCTGGAAAACGAAAGAAACGAGGATTATATCGAACCAAAGAAGGCACTCTTCTTAATGCAGATGTAAATGGAGCTTCGAACATAATGAAAAAGGGAATTTTGCGATTGCTTGAAAAGGAAATCACATTAAATTCCGTTCAGCTGTTACATCCACAAACATTGACCGTTTAATAAAAAAAGAAGTCCCAAAGGAAAGACCAATGGGATAGAGGGGTTGGACGTAAAAAGATCGCCGATGTGTCAACTCCGCTAGTGTTAATCGTTCCGTTTTTTTGGGTTCGATACATTAGAACCCCCCTCCTCAAAGCTTGCTTAGGTGGGGGAGTGTTCATGACTTTGTTCTAGATATATCGTTTTCTTGTCATAATAACGGGCTAAAAAATGGCCGGTTAAGGAAGCAAGGACTTGCTGGAATAGCATTCCAACAACTACCGGTACAGCAACTGCCGGGGAGAAATAGGTAACAGCAATAACAGCCCCGGCGCTTATATTTCTCATTCCACCTGAAAAAGTCAAAGAAACGACTGTTTCTCGATCACTTCTGATTAGTTTACCGATTAGAAACGAAAATAGGTAACCGGTTAATGCAATAAAAAAAACCACTAGGATGATACTAACTAGTTTTAGATTAATATTTTTTAAATAAGGTGCAATGACTGCCCCATTTAGCATGACTACAAAGCCAAGGCTGATTTTTGAAAAAGGTGCCAAGTTTGCACTTAACTTTTTCGTCACATTCCTTTTTAGAAGCTGATTTAGCATCATTCCAAGAATCGAAGGCAGTACAATCATTCCAACTAATCCTTGCATGATACTCATAAAGTCCATTTCAATTTTCTCCCCTATTAAGAAAGACAAACAATACGGAACAATCAATGGGGATAGAATAGTATCGATAAGAATAATGGATAAGGTCAATGGGAGATTTCCTTTATAAATTGAAACCCACATAAAGCTGGTTATCCCAGTAGGAATAGCCATGCTTAACACAATGCCTGTAATCGTAAAAACATCCTCTTGAAACGTTATATGACCGACACCCCAGGCCCATATTGGCATCAGGATATGCAGTAACACCATCGTAGCAAGTATTGGAAGCGGATGTTTGACTGCATCTGATAGAGATTTGAAATTCGAGTTCAAACTTCCTGCAAATGTCATAAACGCAAAAATCCAAGGAATCAAATAGGAAAAATCTTTTATATAAACAGAAAGTAAAACTCCCAATACTACACTTGTGGGAGTAATTAAGGGCATAATTTTTTCTAGTTGTTTATTTAGCTTTATCAGCATAGTTGTTTCTCCTAAGGCAGCTTCGACATTTTATTTTATATAAGAATATCACACTTTTATTATTTCGGTCATCGAAAATAGTTTCCACATTTCCTAGAAGACGCTTATCCATGTCTTTCCATGTAACCAAAATAGTCTAATACTCATATCGTATAATGCCTTGTGTGACTTGAATATGGAAGGAGCACTATGATGTATTATTACCACTATCCTTACCCGCCGCACCCCGCTTACCCTGGTTACCATTACCACTACCCAATAACCAGGCAATATCCACCGGTGGATGTAAATGTTTTCACGAAGTCCATTAAGTCCTATCGGTTATTAATTGGCCAGGGCAGTATCTTGCTAAACCGGTTAGACGATAAAGATTTTGACGTTAAGTTAATGGCAGCTGCTCAGCTGGGGAATAAAGCCGAAGTGGATAGGTTAATGAAAACGATTGGTCTAAAAGTACCTGTGGAGACAAAATATACGCCAACCGGTGTGACCTTTGAACTTACAACACAACCAGATCCAAGCAGCCAAATGAGTTGCTGTACCTTATCCATACATTTAAAATGGGGAAATTAAAAGACCTTCAGATTGAAGGTCTCAGATTGTCGAGAAAGGTATTTTCTCGGCATTTTTATATTTCCAGCACTTCTGCAATGACCCAAATCTCTTTTCATGCCGGGCTTGGGTCACTCCAGCACCGCTGCATCGACTCAAATCTCTTTTCAAGATAAGTTCCGGTCACTCCAGCACTTCTGCATTGAAAAATAATGGCTGTCGAAACTTTCTCGACAGCCTGAGACCTTCAGATTGAAGGACTCTTTTAAAACATATAGCTTTTTCCTACATTCATGATGGTGTATGACCCTTATCCTCAATTAGAAGTTTATCCAATTTCTCTGCAGACAATGGTTTACTATAGTAATAGCCTTGTCCGATCTGACAAGCATTCCGTGTTAAAAACTTAACTTGTTCTTCCGTTTCGATTCCTTCTGCGATGACAATGAATTTTAAATTTACACCCATATCAATAATCGTTTTCACCATCATTCCTTGATTAGAATGAGAGATAATATCATCAACAAAAGATTTATCAATTTTTATTTTATCAATGGGAAGATGTTTTAAATAACTTAATGAGGAGTAGCCCGTTCCAAAATCGTCTACCGATAACAGAACGCCCAGGCTCTTTAATTGATTTAGAATGATGGTGGAGTTCTCTAGATTTTGCATAAGACTCTCAGTGATTTCGAGTTCTAAATAATTTGCCTCTAGTCCAACTTCCTTGAGCATGTCCGAAATGAAGTGAATGATATGTTCATCCTGAAATTGCCTTACTGAAACGTTTACAGCAATAGGAAAATCATTGAACCCTGCATCCTTCCAAGCTTTTCTCTGTTCACATGCCACTCGTAATATCCATTTGCCCAGCGGAACAATAAGTCCTGTTTCTTCCGCTAAGGGTATAAATTCAGACGGTGCAATATAGCCATATTCAGGATGGTTCCATCGGATTAATGCCTCTACCCCGACAATCTTACCTGTAACTAAGTCAAACTGGGGTTGATAGTGGAGTGTCATTTGATTTTGCTCCATTGCTCTTCTTAACCAATTCTCCAATTTCATTTTCCAAGTAGAGATTCCATCAAGATTATTTGAGTAAAATTGATAGTTATTTTTTCCACGATCTTTTGCCTGGTACATAGCTGTATCTGCATTTTTAATCAGGGTTTCTTCATCGTTTCCATCTGTTGGATAAATACTGATTCCGATACTTGGCGTGACATAAAACTCTTCATTATTAACTTCAAATGGAAGTGAAAATTCATTGAGTATTCGTTTAGCTACTTGCGAAGCATTTTCTTTATCAACATCTTCTAGGACGATAATAAATTCATCCCCGCCCTGGCGAGAAACTAGTCCTTCATTTTGAACGGCTTTCTCTAATCTGCCTGCTACTTTTTGAAGAATACTATCGCCAACCGAATGACCTTTTGTATCATTAATGATTTTAAAGCGGTCTAGATCTAAGAATAAAACGGCGTGCATTTTATTCTGTTGTTGTTGTAAAACTTCATTTAGATGGTTTCTAAACTGATTGCGATTTGGCAAACCAGTTAAACTATCATAATAGGCCATGAATTTTATCGTTTGCTCCGATTTCTTCCTTTGAGTTATATCTCTGCCTACTACCTGAATGGCAAATCGGCCTTCGTAAAGAATCGACCTAGCCGCCATCTCCACATCAATACTTTCACCATCAATTCGCCTTACTTGAAATTCAAAATTATATCTTTCATTTTCCACCTTATCAGTAGAGAATACTTTATTTTTAATTAAATCCGTGATTTGCGAAGCGACAAAATTCTTTGCTGATTGACCAATCAATTGCTCCTGACTTTCAGCACCTATTAATTTGCAGCCCGCTTCATTTATATATTCAATTTTCCCATCATAAATGACGGCAATAATATCAGGTGACATCTCTACTAAACTTTGATAGAGACCTTCACTTTCTTTCCGGTCTGTAATATCGAATAATACACTACTAAAATCAACAAACTCTCCTTTTGAATCAAAGGTGGGTATCCCGCTATCCTGAATCCAGCGTACTTCACCATCGGGGCGGACAATTCGATATTGGCTAGTCACATTTTCACCAATCGCTAATTTCCTGGACCTTTCTTCTAAAACATGCAAATCTTCGGGATAAATAACATCCTTCCAAAGGTATGTATTTTCATAGAAGTTTTCCAACTTGTAGCCATAAAGCTTTTCAATCCCAGGAGTAATTAATAGCGTGTCGCTTTTTAAATCATGTGACCATATTGCCACATCTAGAGTATCGAAAATATTTTTCATTTTTTGCTGACTATTTTGAAGTTCCTTTGCCTTTTGATCAAATTCTTTTGTAAGAAGAAACAGGGTGAAGATCGCTACCAGATATATACCTATGGTTACGTAGCCTGTTATTTTTATAGAATGAAAAAAATTAGGTAATAAAATATCAGCAGCCTCCAAAGAGACCAATAAACAAAAAATGAGGATTAACAAAAACCTATATAGTTTCCCTTTTATTAGCATGGTTGTCTCCCATTTTAATATTGTTATAGTTTTAAAATAGCAAATCCAAGGCTTTATAACAATCTTATTATTTTTCCATTTTCCTATTTCTAATTGATCCATATAAGAGTAAAATTAAACATACTTTTTTAAATACAATAGGAATCAGGAGACTATCGTGGAGGAACAGAACAACAAATATCAAGAACAGACTTTATTCAGTATTACCTGGCCGCTCCTTATTGAGCTGGTTCTTCATTTAGGCATGGGGATTGTGGCTACGTTAATGTTAAGTCATTACTCCGATAAAGCCGTTGCTGGTGTTGGTATTGCCAACCAGCTGCTTAATATCTTCATTTTGGTTTTTAATGTTACATCTATTGGTGCAACGGTGTTAATTAGTCAAAACCTTGGTGCAGGAAAGCTTCAGCGTGCAAGGCAGTTATCGTATTCCGTATTCGGACTGAATTTCTGGTTTGGAATAACGATTGCCATTTTTGTGTTTTTCTTGGGAGAACACCTGCTCTGATTATATGATGTTCATGGAGCGGTTTTCGACTATGGACTTACCTTTGTCCGTATATGTGCTCTTTCACTTTTTTTCGAATCTTTATCACTTGCTTTAAGTGCGATTCTCCGCAGTCATGGATACACTAAGGAATCAATGATGGTTACCATTATTATGAATTTAATAAGTATTGGTGGAAACATCATTGCAACTACTGGAATATTCGGGCTTCCGATTACAGGTGTGACTGGTGTCTCTTGGGCGATTTTTGCGGCACGAGCTTATGCTGTCTGCGCTCTATTATATTTATTATATAGCAGACTTTCTTTGAAAATAGTGTTCAAGGACATTTTCAACGCACGAAAAAAAGATATTCGGGGATTGCTCGAGATCGGAATTCCCTCAGCTGGGGAAAATCTTTCCTACCAATTATCACAGGTGGTCATTACGAGCTTTGTTGTTGGGATGGGAACTGCCTCCTTAGCAGGGCGAGTGTATATATTAAACATTAGCATGCTATGCTTTTTATTCACAGTGGCGATTGCACAAGGTACTCAAATTTTAGTAGCACGATATATTGGAGGTAAACAATTTAATCGTGCCTTAAAACGTGGAATTCGCACATTGAAGATAGCTATGCTTGCTTCAACACTGACATCATTAGTCATCGCCATCGGCGGGGGCACCATATTGGATTTATTTACAAAGGATCCAGAAATAATTATGGTTGGATTACCTGTTTTATGGGCCATTGTCTTCGTTGAACCTGGAAGAGCCATGAATATCGTCTTAATGAACTCATTGAAGTCTGCGGGGGATGTTCGGTTTCCCGTGATTATCGGTATTATTTCAATGTGGGGTGTAGCAGTATCCTTAAGTTATTTATTGGGCGTTCATTATGGATTGGGGCTTTTAGGAATATGGCTTGCTCAAGGTGCTGATGAGTGGCTCCGGGGCTGCTTCGCTTTAAAGCGCTGGCTGTCAAAGCCTTGGGAGAGGTTTACTAAAACAGCAATAGAACAATAAATGCGTACAAAAAAACGTAAGGACTTGACTCCTTACGTTTTTCATATGTTAAATCCCTTTTTTATTTCAATAAATATACCCTAGTTTCATAAGGCTTAAGTGTGAATTCTTTTCGGAGCTTTTTATCGGCAACGTAATAATTCTGAAGCACTAGCGCCGATTTTGAATAAGACACACTCTTTGGAATTTGGCACCTTGTTGGCTTGTCACTAAAATTGTTAATGACGATTGCTTTTTTTCCGCCTAATTTACGGGTATAGACAAACAATTTAGGATGGTTCGCTAATAACAATTCATATGTTCCATAGACAAACAATGGATTTTCTTTTCGTAATTCGATCATCTTCTTATAGAAGGAAAGAATAGAATCTGGGTCATTTAACTGTGCTTCAACATTAATCTCTCGGTAATTTGAATTTACCCCCAACCAGGTTTGGTCCGCTGTTGTAAATCCGCCCTTGTTACTAGAATCCCATTGCATAGGTGTCCGCGCATTATCACGACATTGATTCCAAATAATTTTCATAATTTCATCATGTGGTCGGCCTTTTGCAGTTTCCACCTTATAAAAGTTAACCATCCCAACATCATTGTAATCTTCAATAGAAGGAAATTGGACATTGGTCATCCCTATCTCCTGACCCTGATAGATAAATGGAGTGCCTTTCATCAAGAAATACATGGCGCCAAGCATTTTAGCACTTTCTTTCCAATATTTCTTGTCATTTCCCCAGCTTGAAACACGGCGAGGCTGGTCGTGGTTTTCGATAAACAAGGCATTCCAGCCCTTACCTTCCAATCCTTTTTGCCATTTGGTTAGGTTCTTTTTCAACGCTGTAATGTCGATAAATCCCTCTGCATTTTTATCCCATAGGCCTAAAAATTCAAATTGAAAAATCATGTTAAAATAACCGTTTTCTTCACCAACCCATTTATCTGCATCATCTATTCCTACACCATTTGCTTCCCCAACAGTCATAATGTCATAGTTTTTAACCGTATTCTGAGAAAACTCCGTTAACCATTCATCGATTCCTGCGACGTTCATCATGTAAGGAAAACTAGGGACATAATCTAAATTATTTGGGTTTGGCAAATCAGGGAAACCAGGTTCTTTTCTAATATGAGAGATCGCATCAACACGAAAGCCATCAATTCCCTTATCCAGCCACCAATTCACCATATCATATAAAGCATTCCGGACCTCAGGGTTTTCCCAATTTAAATCAGGCTGCCTTTCAGAAAAAATATGCATGAAGTATTCATCAGTTGCCTTATCATATTTCCATGCAGACCCGCTGAAAATGGATTCCCAGTTATTCGGCTCCTTACCATCCTTGCCCTCACTCCAAATGTACCAATCCCGTTTTGGATTGTTTTTTGAAGAGCGGGACTCAATAAACCACGGATGCTCATCACTTGTGTGATTAATGACCAAGTCAAGAATTAACTTCATTCCGCGGCGATGAACTCCTTCGAGCAACTCATCAAAATCGGCCATTGTTCCGAATTCATCCATAATATCCTGATAATCGGATATATCGTAACCATTGTCATCATTAGGAGATTTGTACATTGGCGACAGCCAAATCACATCAATTCCTAATTCTTTCAGGTAATCCAATTTGGAGGTAACTCCTTTTAAATCACCAATCCCATCTCCATTGCTATCCATGAAACTTCTGGGATATACCTGATAAGCGACACTTTCTTTCCACCATTTTTTATTCATAGATGCAACCCTTTCCTTGATGTCTAAACCCACCACATTTGAGAAACAGGCTCTTCAATTAACACTGACTTCAAATTGGTTACGGCACGTTTGAATCCTTCTTCAATGGACATAATTGCGTCTTCATGCTCAATACTCACCACATAATCATATCCATATGTGCGAAGCGCACTCATCATGTCCGACCATTCTTTTAAACTATGTCCACAGCCAACTGATCGGAATGTCCAAGCACGAGTTCTTAATTCTCCATATGGCTGCATATCCGTTAATCCATACATATTCACATTTTCCTGATCAATGTATGTGTCTTTCGCATGGAAATGATGAATGGCATTTTCTTTTGCTAGTATTTTGATTGCGGCAACGGGGTCAATTCCCTGCCACCATAAATGGCTTGGGTCTAAGTTGGCACCAATTGCATCACAAGTTTGCTCACGAAGCTTTAACAGTGTGTAAGGTGTGTGGACTAAAAAGCCGCCATGAAGTTCCAGCCCAATTTTCACATTGTGCTCCTTCGCATACTGACCGACTTCTTTCCAGTATGGGATTAATTTTTCTTCCCATTGCCATTGTAAGACTGAGCCATATTCATTCGGCCACGGGGTGACCGGCCAGTTTGGATATTTGGCTCCCTCATGATCTCCTGCCGTACCAGAAAAACAGTTTACAACAGGTACGCCCAGAAGCGAAGCTAACTTAATCGTTTTTAATAGTGTTTCATGTGAGTTTTTAGCAAATGCAGCTTCAGGCGAAATCGGATTGCCATGGCAGCTAAACGCACTTATAATTAGATTCCGTTCCTCAACTTTTTGAATGAATTGATTGCGTGCCTCTTCACTCTCTAATAAACCGTCTAGGTCACAATGACTGTTCCCTGGATAACAGCCAGTACCGATTTCAACAGCATGAAGTCCAGCTTCTTTGACAGTATCGAGCATTTCCTCAAACGACTTTTCCGCAAATAATACAGTAAAAACACCTAGTTTCATAAATGATTCCCCTCACTCTCATCTATTCGATTATAATCTGCCCGATAATCAAGATCGGTAGTTTATTTATCATTCGCCTACTTTTACAATTTGTTTTGTTTCATTAGACTGAAGTGCTGCTAAAATTACTTCAAGTGATTTCATACCTTCTTCACCTGGTATTGGTGGTGCCTGGTCGTAAATAACAGATTCGACAAACTTCTCAATCACATGGGAATTATTTTGACCGCCCTCATCATTTGACTGTATTTTTCCAAGTTCATACTTCACTACTTCTCCGTTTACGTATTGAACCACTAATGAATTAGTTGGATCATCTTCTAAACGAAGAATAGCCTTCTCTCCATAAATAATGGTAGAATTATCTTCCTTACTAACATAAGCCCAGCTGGCAGCCAGTGTTCCGATAGCTCCACTTTCTGTTTTTAAGACACATACTGCGTTATCATCAACATCTGCGTAATCTTTCGCATTTGTTTCAACAAAAGACCCGACCTCAGTAATTTCCTCACCTAATACAAATCGTAAAAGGTCTGTCTTATGAACGCCTAAATCGCCCATTGCACCAACAAACGCTTTTTCCTTTTGAAAGAACCAGCTTTCTTTGCCATCTACACTCCAGCCTTCTGGTCCTCCATGACCAAATGCCGTGCGGAAACTATAGATTTTACCAATCTCCCCGCTCTCGATTAACTTGCGGGCCTTCTGATGGGAAGGTACAAACCGTTGATTATGACCAATCATTAACTTTTTGCCGTTTTCATTCGCTGCTGCTATCATCTCTTGTGCCTCTTGTTTTGAAGTAGCCATTGGTTTTTCACAAAGAACATGCAGACCCGCATTTAATGCTGCAATCGAAATCGGTGCATGAAGATAGTTAGGAGTACAAACACTGACTGCATCAACTGAACCGCTTGCTAACAACTCTTCATAGTTTGTATAGGCTTTTACACCATATTTTTCTGCTACAGCTTGTGCGCGCTCCTCATTGATATCACAAACAGCAACAATTTCTACATTGTTATTAGATTTATATTCAGGTAAATGGCGGTGCTGGGCAATACTCCCACAGCCGATTACACCTACTCTTAATTTTTCCATGTTTATTTCCCTCCAATTATTTCAAGTGGTTTAGCATTTCCATAGACTGGGCGTTCGCGCTTTACCGGCTCTGCCCATTTTACTGCATTACTAATGACAGTTTGAATGTCTTTGTTGTGGTAAGTAGGATATGTTTCATGACCTGGACGGAAGTAGAATACTTTCCCGTTCCCGCGTTTGTATGTACATCCGCTGCGAAACACTTCCCCTCCTTCAAACCAGCTTGTAAAAATCAGTTCATCTGGCTGTGGGATATCAAAATGCTCCCCATACATTTCTTCTTTTTCTAATTCAATATACTCTGAGATACCTTCTACAATAGGATGGCTTGGGCTAACGACCCAAAGTCTTTCCTTCTCGTCTGCTTCGCGCCATTTTAAATCACAGCTTGTTCCCATTAATGTCTTAAATATTTTGGAGAAATGCCCGGAGTGAAGAACAATCAGTCCCATGCCGTCAAGAACACGCTGCTGCACCTTTTGTACAATTTCATCTTTTACTTCACCATGTGCTAAATGGCCCCACCAAACTAATACATCTGTATTGGCAAGAACTTCATCCGTTAAGCCATGCTCTGGCTCGTCTAGAGTAGCGGTCTTTACTTGATGATCGTTTTCTTTTAAAAATTCTGCTATTGTACCATGAATTCCGTTAGGGTATATATCCCTTACTACCGGATTTTTTTGTTCATGACGGTTTTCATTCCATACTGTAACTTGAACCAATATAAGCAACTCCCTTTTCAGTTTACTTTATCTTCTATTTTAATCATTGAGATAAATAATGAAACGGCTTACATTGACACATAGGGTGTAAAATATTGAACTCAGTGACCTAATTATCCTTCAATGATTTTAAGTAATTCATGCTGATTTCAATGCTTTCAAATGGTGAACGGCGGCAAACATCCTGCTCAATTACCCACCACTCGACTCCGTTTTCCTTGCCTGTTTGCAGTACGGCTTCAATATCTACCCCGCCTGTTCCCAGCTCTGCAAAAAATTGCTCTTCGTCTGTTGTCATGTCTTTTAAATGAATAAGCGGTGTACGATTCCGGTGACGATTGATCCACTCAACCGGGTTTTCACCGGCCTTTGTCAACCAATACACATCCAGCTCTGCCTTTACATTAATAGAGTGTGTTTTATCGAAAATGGTTTCGAGTATCGTTTGGCCATTAGACAACCGCTCCAATTCAAAATCATGATTATGGTAGCAAAGGGTGATGCCTTCCTGACGGCATTTTTCACCAGCTTGATCTAAAAATGTTATAAGTGCTTTGTAATCCTCAATGCTGCGCCTATTTGGCATTAAGTACGGGCAGACCACATAGTTACTTCCTAATACTTTCTGATTTTCAATGACTTGATACAGATTGTTTTCCAATTCTTCCAGCGGCACGTGGCTGGCTGCTGCTCGCAGACCGAGCTCATCCAATAATACTCTTACTTCTTTTGCTGTTAATCCGCCATAACCGGCAAATTCAACACCATCAAATCCAAGCTCAGCTACTTTTTTTAACGTTCCGGCAAAATCTTGGGCACTTTCTTCTCGCAATGTGAACATTTGCACAGCTATTGGAATATTTTTCAATCTTATCCCCCATTTCTTTAAACCTTCCTTATTTGATTACATATTAAAGGGTGTTAAAGTAATTAAACATAGATGATATAATCAAAACATCTACTATTTTGCTATTTTATAAAAAAAGAGGATTGTTTATGACAACGAACATATTATTTTGCGGCTATTCTTATCACACAAATGGATATCACTCACAGCATAAGTCTGGATACCCCTCTTATCTTTTCCGCCTGCAAACAGAAGGCATATGTGAGGTAGTAGTGAAGGGGAGAAAAATGGAGCTCGAGAAAGGAGACCTGCTGCTCATAAAACCAGGGGATCACTATGAACTACTAGTAAATGCTGGCCAAAAAAGCGGCGACTATCACTTAGTATGTGAAGGTGCATGGGTGAACGAATGGTGGAACCGTTCCGAGAAGCCTGATGTCTCCAGAATCGATTTGGATGATAAGCTGCTGGTTCTATGGCGCCATATCATGATTGAAAAACGCCGTCCAACCTCCAGCCAAAACGAAGAGCTCACAAGCTATTTGCTGCGAGCTCTCTGCTTAACTTTAGAACGGGCCATTAATGAAACAGTGCCTTCTTTCAACGTTCCCTATACTGTGACAAGGATGCTGCGATACATAGAAGAACATGCTACAACCGCATTGAAAGTCGAGGATGTGGCTAAGCATGCTGGTCTTAGTATCTCTCGGTCCGTTCATCTTTTTAAAAGCAGCGTTGGAAAAACGATGATTGAATATGCCCTTGAAATCCGTTTATCCGCTGCAATTGAACGAATGAAATACACATCCTTGACACTTGAGCAAATTGCCGAGGATTGTGGATTCGGAAGCTATCCTTATTTTCATAGAGTATTTCATAAGAGGTATGGCGTTGCTCCAGGGGTATACAGACGTCAGGAATACTAGACAAAAGAGGGATGAAAGATTTCCCTCTTTTGTCGATAGTTTGTCCTATTTTCTTGGATCTACAAAATCAGGATAATCGGTAATAATTCCGTCCACGTTCATATCTAATAGAAATTGAGCTGCTTCATGGCTGCGAACCGTCCATGATTGAATTTTCATTCCAAGTGCGTGCACTTGATCAACCAATTCTTTTGATACGATTCCATAGCTTGGGTTAAAGTAATCAGCATAAGTTGCAAATTCTTGCAAAGCTTGTTCTGTTGTGTGGACTCTATTGGATGTAAGGACACCAATAGGCACCTTTGGAAGCAAGCTGTTTGCTATTTTCATAGATTCAAAATTAAACGATTGAATAATAATCTTTTCATTTTGCGGTTTATCAAGGTTGCGATCTTTTAATTCCTGTGCGACCTGTGCCTCAATTCCAGGATAAAGCTCAGGTGATTTTAATTCTATTAAAATACCCGTTTTCCCATGATAGCGGTCAAGAATTTCATCAAATGTAGGAATTTTCTCACCTGTAAATTGTTCGCCATTCCAGCTGCCTGCATCAAGACTTCTAATCTGTTCAAAGGTCAAGTCTTTCACATACCCCGTACCATCGGTTGTTCTGTCAACCGTATTATCATGAATGATAACCAATTCTCCGTCCTTACTTCTTTGGACATCGATTTCAATATAATCTGCTTTCATTTCGACGCCTTTATCAAAAGCGGCAATCGTATTTTCCGGTGCATACCCTGTTGCACCACGGTGAGCTACATTATCCACTTTTCGTAACTCCCCAGTTGTTTCTGCTGCAAAGGCCTGTTGAAAAGGACTAAACAATAAACTAAAGGTCAGGCCAGCTCCAATTACAAATGCTTTTTTCATTTTTCCCATCTCCCTTTTTATGTTTGTTACTACAAATAAAATTGTACGGGGGAAATGTTTAGCGCTTATGTAGTTACCATTTAGACTTGGTTAAAGTCATGTAAATAAACATAGTGAAATATTCATATATTAATTTACAAAAAATTCATTCTTTTTCCTATTGAAAAAAAAATAAGCAGAGAAAGAGTAACCTAACTCTGCTTATCACTGTTTCACATTTTCTGCTCGATACTCATTCGGAGTAATACCCTCAACCTTTTTAAATACCTTTCGAAAATACTTGTCATCCTGATAGCCAATCATATTAGCAATCTCATAGATTTTTAACTGACTATTCTTCAGTAGTGATTTTGCCTTATCCATTCTGATTCTTACAATGTAATCGGAAATGTTCTCGTTAAATTCCTGTTTAAATTTCCTAGAGATATATTCTCTACTGATATAGAAATGATCTGAAATCTCCTGCAGCTTTACATCCCGGTCAAAATTTTCCTGTAGGTACTTTTCAATATCATTTATGATATTATTATTTTTTTTCAGTGTGCTTTTCTTTACCTTTTTCAAAAATACGGCAATTTCCCGCTTTTTTCTCTTTTTAAACTCTTCTAAGCTAAACGTGCCGTTTGAATCGAAAAATAAATCAACCCGTTCTTCAATATCTTCTGATGTCTTAAATGAAATATTGTAATGCTTAAACCATTTGTTGCTAATGACCATATACTCATTTTCTAAATTTATCACCTGTCTTACAGATAAATATTCCTTTTCTGTAATTTCCTTTTCAATTCGATCCATTAATTCTACAAAAGCCCTAATTTCTCCCGTTTGAATTGCCATTTCTATATCTGAAGAATATACAATCAAACTCTTTAATGAGGGAGCTGTCACTATATCCGACATATAGACTCTTCTTTCACTAGCTGTCAATATATTTCTATTTAATAAAACATTTCTGGCATGGTGATAAGAGACTATTAACTTGGAACTAGTATTTACAGGTTTCCCGGCAGCAATTGGACAAGAGATATCTAACATATTTTTTAGTGTCTTATAGATGCTGACTAAAATCCGTTCTACTAACTCGAACTTGTCCCAAAAGATCAGTACGATCTCACCCTTTTTAGATAAGTACCGAAAACCAATTCCACTGCTATTTTCCTTCATAATCTCATTAATAATATTCAAAATCATAAAGTAAGTTAAATCTCGATCTCCTTGAAACGCCTTCATTGTTTTTCCATTAACTCGGACTAAAGCTACCATATAATCACGAGACTGCTTTAACCAGCCGAATTCTTCGAATAGTTCTTTTTGCAAATAGTCACTATTCACTAGCTGTGTTAGTTTGCGATCTCGATAAACAGGCGCCATTTCATTAATGAGCAGTGAGCTAGTTTCTTTCCTCTGCCTTTCAGCTTCTTCTTTCCTCCATTCACCAACCGCCTTCTCCAAAGTTTGATTTAAAATCTCCGGTTCGATAGGCTTTAAGAGATAGTCTGTACTGCCGAAATGGATGGCTTTTCTCATATAATGATAATCATCGTAACCTGTCACCACAATCGTCTTACTGCTGGGCTGATTTTCTTTAATCCACTCTAAAAGCTGAGTTCCATCCATTTTTGGCATTTTCATATCAGAGAAAATGATCTCAGGACGGATGGTTTGAATAAGCTGAATAGCTTCTTCACCGTTTGCTGCCTCATATATTTCTCGTATTCCAACTTGTTCCCAATGTGCTAGTATCTTAATTCCATCTCGCACATGTTTTTCATCATCAACGATTAACGCCTTCATGAATGTTCCACCTCTTTCGGTATTACTGTTGGGATTTGGATGGTAACCGTAAAACCACCTTCTTCATTCCGGTTAACTGACAGGTTTGCCTGATTATGATAATAAATCTGCAATCGGTCATAAATATTTTTTAACCCTATCGCTTCTCTTTGCATGTCTGCTTTTGAATTGTTGGAAAATAGTTCCATGCGAATTTTTTCAAGTTGTTCATCGCTGGGACCCATTCCATTATCTTTTATACTAATTAAGATCATCTTGTCATTCTCGTGATATGCTTCAATTTGAATCCATGCTTTCTCTATCGACTGATCAAAGCCATGTTTAAAACAATTTTCAACCACGGGCTGTAAAATCATTTTTGGGAGTAGTATCGCTTTGACTTCTTCTTCAATATTCAGTTTAAATTCAAACTGCTCTTCAAACCGCTGTTTTTGTAATAATAAATATGATTTTACATGATTCAACTCGGACGTAAATGGAACAATATCATCCTTCATATTCATACTGTATCTCATAATCGTTGATAATGATGTCAGCAATGAATAAACCGGAACCGCATTTAATTTTAGTGCCAATGTACCAATAGACTGAAAGGCATTATAAAGGAAATGGGGATTAATTTGTGATTGCAATACACGGAGCTGCGATGCTTTATTTTCTATCTCCAATTTATATTCACTCTCTATCAACTCTTCTATTTTAGCAATCATTAATTTAAAATGCCTTCCCAACATACCAATTTCATCGGTACCTAATGATTCGAAATCAGCCTTGAATTCACCCTTCTCCACTTTTTTCATATTGCCGATTAACACTTTTATAGGAGCTGTCAGCTTAAAGGAAACAAACATGGTCCCCAGTAAAGCAAAGACAAGTGTAGCCAATCCAATCAAGATGTTAATGATAGCGGTTTCTCTGGCGCCTTTATAAAGGACATCATAAGGGATTCGTTTCACGATTGACCAGTCCTTGTACGAATCTGTAAATTTTTCATGGACGATGACACCAGAAAACTGCTCATCCTTCCACTCAAAACTTTTCCCTCCTTCCGGCTCCCTCTTCACTTGCTCAAACCACGTTTCTTTATTTTCCATTCCAATCTCATTTTCATTGGAAGAATAGATAATCATTCCCTTTTCATTCATTATATAGAGGTCTTCGTCGTCTTTCGTATATAATCGTTCGGAGATTGCACTGATTCTAGAAAGATTAATATCTATCGATAAAAAGCCCAAAACATCCGCTAACGGGACATCGCGAATCACATTATGAAAACTTAATACATTCACCTTCTGCGAATTAGGTATAACGGAAATATTGTTATAGCTATAAATCTCATGCGGAGGTTCAATAAGAGAATAGCCCTCAATGGCTGTTAACCGCCCATAGTAAGGGTGTGAAAATATATTTTCGTAAGTTGCCCTTCCGCTGATTCTAGAATGGTAGTTGGTGAAAGATTCCTTTTCTTCATGTATATAAAGGTGCATTTGTTCAATTTCGGGACGTGTATTAAATAAATAGGCAAGCACTCTGCGCACTTCTTCCTGATTAACAGCCAAGTTGGAGGAGACCCCATTCCGCATTACATTCATAAAAGGTGTATATCGATAAGGGACCGATGACATTTGTGCTACATCGTTCAAATAAACCGAGAGCTCTTCCTTGCCTTTAACAATCAAATTATGATTTGTTGAAACAGATTGTTCATTAAGTGACTTGGTCGTATAAAAATAAGTGACGGTAATCGCTGTCCCAAAAGGGAGAACGGTTACAAGCATTAAAAATATAATAAGCTTTTTCCGAATACCCCATCGCATATAATCCTGGTTAGTCTTGATTTATTCAAAAACTAACCTGTCCTCCCTTGCAGCATTTTTAGAACATTGTAGCACAACTTTAAGCAGCAATTAATAGTTCATTATTTTGACCTGTTCAATATTTTCCACCCTAGTGGTCAATGTAAGCCGTTTCATAATTTTCTACAATCACTAAAATAAGGTTATGGAGGTGCAGGGAATGAATAACGAAAGTAAGCTGGATACAGTTAAGGGGGCAGCCCTCACAAATCAGAAAGGCACGAAAGTTTCTCACTCTGTTTCTTTTCTGAATAAGAAGAAATGGAAAGACGCTGGATTATTTACCCTATTTGTCGGGCCAGTCCTATTAGCTTTTATCCTAATTGTTTTAATCCCCTTCTTTACCGGTATTTATTATGCATTTACCGATTGGAACGGTGTAACAGGATCCGTCAAATGGGTCGGACTAGATAATTTCAAATACTTATTTACAGAGGACAAGCAATTTCAACAGTCATTCATACTTACAACAAAATACACAGTTGTAGCCATCATCTTAACAAACCTAATTGGATTTGGATTAGCCTTATTGGTTGCTCAGAAGTTGAAAACAAAAAATGTCTTACGGACCGTTTTCTTCATGCCTAACTTAATCGGCGGATTAATCCTAGGATTTATCTGGCAGTTTATTTTTGTAAAAGGATTTGTTTCCATTGGTCAGTTAACTGGAATTCCTTTATTTGAGCTGGCATGGTTAGGAGATGCAAAGACTGCGTTTTGGGGAATCGTCATTGTCAGTGTTTGGCAGGGTGCAGGTTACATTATGATTATCTATATTGCTGCCCTGCAGAACGTACCGCAGGAATTAATTGAAGCAGCAAGAATTGATGGAGCGAATCGCTTTCAAGTTCTACGTCATATTACAATGCCGCTTGTTGCACCAGCCGTAACGATTTGTTTATTTTTAACAACCGCTTCATCCTTTAAAGTCTTTGATGCTAACCTGTCATTGACAAACGGCGGTCCATTTAAATCAACAGAAATGCTGGCGCTTAACATTTATACAGAAGCATTCGTTAATAACCGATATGGTATCGGTGAAGCAAAAGCATTAATTTTCTTCATTGTCGTAGCAGCGATTACCGTCCTTCAAGTTACGATTTCGAAGAAAAAGGAGGTTGAATCCTAATGGGCAACAGGTATACATGGAGAACATCTATTGTTGAAATCCTTGCGCTCCTGCTCGGTCTAGTCTTTTTAGTCCCATTCTATTATGTGATTTCAAACTCCTTGAAACCATTTGCAGAGATTCTAACCAACACATCGGCCCTGCCAAAAGTGTTGATGTTTGATAACTATGTTAACGCATTCGAAAAATTAAATTTTCTAACTGTATTTAAAAACTCGTTAATCATTACAATTGGCAGTAATATCGTTCTCGTTATCTTTTGTTCGATGGCTGCGTACATGTTAGTTCGAACCAAAAAGAAAATCAGCAATATCATTTTCATGACATTCGTGGCTGC
Source organism: Neobacillus canaveralius (assembly GCF_047237705.1). Classification (NCBI taxonomy): domain Bacteria; kingdom Bacillati; phylum Bacillota; class Bacilli; order Caryophanales; family Bacillaceae; genus Neobacillus; species Neobacillus canaveralius. The sequence goes on from NZ_JBDFLL010000001.1 coordinate 5,321,860, forward strand.
GATGATCATTCCGTTCCAATCGCTCATGATTCCGCTTATTAAAACGGCTGGTAACTTGGGACTATTAAACAGTATGTGGGGACTTGTCTTCATGTACCTTGGTTTTGGATCAGGTATGACCATCTTCTTATATCACGGATTTATTAAAGGAATTCCTTTAGAGCTTGAAGAAGCAGCGATTATCGATGGCTGTACACGGTTTGGCGTATTCTGGAGAATTGTTTTTCCGCTCTTAAAACCAATTACAGTCACCATCGTCATCTTAAACAGCTTATGGATATGGAATGACTTCTTATTACCATCATTAGTGCTTCAAGATCCAGAATTAAGAACGATTCCATTGGCAACATTCTTCTTCTTTGGGCAGTATACAAAGCAATGGGATTTAGCACTTGCAGCATTAGTAATCGGTATTATTCCATTATTAATCTTCTTCTTCACTATGCAAAAACACATTATCCAAGGAATTACCAGCGGTTCTATCAAGTAATTTTTTAGGGGAACACATTCTGCTGTCTTACATACAGACAGCAGAGATTTAAAAATATATAATTATCATTTTAGGGGGAAAACCAAATGGCATTCAAAAAGTATTCATTGGCTGCAGGTGTACTATCCGCTTCACTTCTTTTAGGCGCATGTTCTAGCGACAGTACTTCTGGAGATAAAAAAAGCAGCGGTGGTAAGGACGATAAAGTAGTAGTTGATATCTTCCAAGGGAAAGTTGAAATTGCAGACCAATTGAAAGCGTTAACAGATGAATATACGAAACAGCATCCAGATGTTACCTTTAACATTGAAACTGTAGGCGGCGGTGCGGATGGTGCTGCAGCTCTTAAAGCAAAATTCGCCTCTAACCAAGCACCTGATATTTTTACAAATGGCGGTGACCAGGAAGCTCTAGTGTGGAAAGATAAATTTGAAAATTTATCTGATCAGCCTTGGATCAAGGATGCCTTTGAAGGTACTTTAGACGGAATGACCCTTGATGGTAAAGTATACGGTATGCCTTTTAATATGGAAGGTTACGGATTTGCCTACAATAAAAAATTATTTGAAAAAGCTGGAATTAAGGAACTTCCAACAACATTTTCTGAGTTAGAAGCAGCAGCGAAAAAGCTAGATGCTGCCGGCATTACACCATTCTCAATCGGTTATGCTGAATGGTGGGTATTAGCAAACCACGGCATGAACGTTCCGTTTGCTTATCAAGAAGATCCAGATGCTTTTATCAAAGGTCTAAATGAAGGCACAGCTAAAATTGAAGGCAATAAAGAATTCGATAATTACTTTAAGCTTTTAGATCTTACAATGAAATACGGCAACAAGAATCCTTTAACAACTGACTACAATACACAAGTAACATTATTTGCTACAGGTGAAGCAGCTATGATCCAGCAAGGTAACTGGATTCAGCCAATGCTTGATAAATTAGATCCAGACTTAGAAGTTGGTTTCATTCCGTTAGCACTTAGCGATGATCCGGCTCAATCTGATAAATTAATGATTGATGTTCCTAGTAACTGGGTTCTTTACAACAAAGCACCAGAAGCTGACAAAGAAGCAGCAAAAGATTTCTTAAATTGGATGGTTACATCTGAAGAAGGTAAAACAGCATTAACAAAGGAATTCAAGTACATTCCAGCCTTTAAAACGATTGACGCCAATCCTGAAGATATCGGTGCTCTAGGTGCGGACCTTCTTAAATATTCTAAAGAAGGCAAAGCATATCAATGGCAGTTCATGAAATATCCTGATGGAGCTGGCCAGGAATTTGGTGCAACTCTTCAAGCATATGTAGGCGGCCAAAAGTCTAAAGAAGAAGCTATGAAAGCACTTGACGAAACATGGGCTAAGTTGAAAAAATAATATTATAACTAAAGGCACATTAGAATTCACTTGTAATTCTAATGTGCTTTTTATAAATTATGGGGGGATTTTTATTTATAAACTAAATGGGAATGTTGCACTAATTACAGGTGTAAGTCATGAAAATGGAATTGGTGCCGCTATATGCAAAAAATTAGCCTCAGAAGGTGCAGATATTTTCTTTACCCATTTTGGTTCAAATGCTGATTGGGTAAAAACATTTGAGGACAACATTCGGGAATATGGCGTTCGTTGTGGCAACTTAGAAATTGATTTGGCTGATCCGGGCGCACCATTTAATGTATTGGAGGCCGTCACTGCTGAAATGGGTTTACCTGCTATTCTAGTAAATAATGCAGCTCATTCTACAAGAGATGGATATATGAATTTAGACGCAAAAACACTTGATGACCATTATGCAGTAAATATGAGAGCTACTTTTCTGTTATCTGTAGAATTTGCCCGTCGGTTTAGACACTCCCCAATGCCTGCTGGCAGAATCATTAACCTGACATCCGGACAAGCACTTGGTCCAATGCCTGGTGAATTAGCTTATGCGGCAACCAAGGGGGCTATATCTGCCTTTACCCTTTCCTTATCCGCAGAACTTGCTCCTCTTGGTATTACAGTTAATGCAGTAAACCCTGGACCGACGGATACTGGATGGATGAATGAAGAAATAAAGCAAGCGATCTTGCCTAAGTTTCCATTAGCGCGTGTTGGAATTCCTGAAGATGCAGCACGCCTCGTTGCATTCCTTGCCAGTGAAGAAGCAGAGTGGATTACAGGGCAGGTATTGAATTCTGAAGGGGGATTCCTAAGAGGCTGAGTCTGAATTTAAGTATAGAGTTTATATACTCGTTTTATCTTACCTGCCAAAATGGTTTCTTCACCTGCGGATTTCATTCGCTTACCTGCATAGTTCTTCTTTTACCTGCATTTTTGCCTTGTTTATCTGCCTAACAAATTCAACGTACCAAACTCAACATTGAAAAAGCCAGGTGCTGCCTGGCTCAGGTATTTAAAATTCCTATTTATAGGAATTACACTTGAAATTAGACCCAGATTCTGGATTCAAGTATGGATTTTAATTACCTTTTTTATCTTACCTGCCAAAATGATTCCTTTACCTGCGGATTTCATTCGCTTATCTGCATAATTCTCATTTTACCTGCATTTTTGAGTTGTTTATCTGCCTAACAAATTCAACGCACACAAAGTCAACACTCAAAATTTATTCGCAAAAAAAGGGTGTCCAAGTTTTGTGGACAACCCTTTGATCCTTTACTCTCTATCAGGACTATTAACCATAATCCCAGCAACTTGTGTTAACCGATCATAAAAAGCAAGCCCCGCTGGTTTATCATATAGTCCTATTTCCTGAAAGGCTTCCTTCATACAGCGAAGCCAGCATTGCGCTCTTCTTGGTGTAACCTCAAAAGGAAGATGACGGTGTCTCATCGCCGGTGGTCCGAATTCCTGACTGTAAAGCGCTGGACCACCTAGGAATTGCGGAAGAAACATGCTTTGCTTCCTCATAATTTCCTCCATGTCACCCTCAAACAACGGTCTTAATTCAGGATCCGCATATACACGCGGATAAAATGCTGCAACAAGTTTATCAATCGTTTCCTGCCCGCCAATTTCACTATAAAGAGACTTAAATTTATAATCCATGTCATACACCCCTTTTATTTATTACTGATTATAAAGATAAAAGCGATGAAATTTCGTGATTTACATCACATTTTAAAAATTCCTTCATTTAATTAGGGGCAACTATTTCTACTTTTATTCGGTCTGGATCTTCGAAAAAAACAGCATAATATTCTGATCCTCCAGCATATGGATGCTTCTCCCTGTATAAGATGGGAATTTCTTTCTTTATTAGTGTCTCGGTTATTTCATCGACCTGTTCTCTAGACCTTGCATGAAAGGCAAGAGGATTTAACCCTACTCTGCAACGGTGATAAGGAACATCCAAAAACCTCTCTTCAGCCTGAACAAACACGAGATAGGTTTCTTGATACTTCCAGCTAATCCCTAATTTCCATTTTTGATACTGTTCGTACCCAAGTTCAGTTAGCAGCCAACTCCAAAATTCAACACTTTTTTCAAGGTTTGAAACATATATCTCAACATGATGCAGCATAGTTTCCCTCATTTTCTGAATTCATCTCTTTTGTGAAACTGATTAGTACAAAAAGAACCTAGCTCTTATTATCTAATTTTCCCTTCACGTCCGCGCTTAAGAATCCGATTGTCGATGGATTGTTCAAAATTAACAAGCTTCACACCGTTCAACTCCCCAATTTTATCAAAAACCCATTGAAGTCTAAGCCTCAATGGGTTAATTTTTTATTTTATATATCTTCTGAAATCCTAGATTTTTTCCCTTTACCTATTTGCTTCCATGCCAAAACTACTGCTAGTGTCACAACCGTACCAACGACTGCTTCTGGAATACCGCTTGTTAGAGCAACCGTCCAAGCTACCTCTGCCCCCATGTAACCTCTAACTACTGCCATTGTTAATACTAGGGCCGTATTTGTAAGGGTCCCCAGGAAGGCTGCAGTCCCAATAGCCAGATACTCACTTTTCCTACGAATTCCTACATATACAAGCCATGCGACAACTCCAATAAAAATTCTAGGCAGGATTGCCACTAATGGATCTTTGAATAGTGGAACTGTAGCATTTAAGAAAGAGGACACACCAAAAATAATTCCGACAATCGCGCCTACAATCGGTCCCTGCATTATCCCCCCAATTATCGCAGGAATATGCATGATCGTTGCATTTCCAGCTGCGGTAGGGACGGGAATATATCCTAGCCGAGTTACACCTAAAAGAATCGCAACCGCACCTAGCACACCAGCAATAACAATATTTCGAATTGTTAATGTACCCTTCATTTCATTTCTCCTCCTCTACTTTTTCTAGGCTCTTTTCTGAAACTTTGTTGATTTCTTTAGTAAATCATGTCAGAATCCATCCTCTATTTCTTCTGACACTCTTACTTCTTCTAAAATGGAAACGGATAAAAAAGTAATAGTAACGATAATAATAACCCAATAATTAACACTAAATAATCACGCCCGATTGCCTTATAAACCGAATAGGCACTCCTTTCATTTCCAGGAGTATAGCAGCGAGATTCCATGGCCAAGATGAGATCCTCTGCTCGAGATAACGCGATATTAAATAAAGGAATAATAATCGGAAGCATGTCCTTCGTTCTTTGAATGATTCTCCACCATTCCCCCGACCCGAAATCTGCCCCTCTTGATGCCTGAGCCTTCATCATCTTCTCCATTTCAATCGCAAAGGTTGGCACAAAGCGTATCGCGATGGTAATTATCAAGGAAATTTCATGGACAGGAAATTTTACTTTTTTCAATGGACTTAATAGACTTTGGATGGCATGGGTTAATTCTGTTGTTGATGTGGATAGCGTTAATACGCTGCTTAATAAAATGATTTCCACAAAACGCACGGCCGAAACGATTACGAGTCGAATACTCTCACTAGTAATCAAGATAAACCCATATTCAATGAATACAGTACCACCAGAAAAAACATTGCCTTGAAAGATCAGCTGCAATACTGCCAATATAATAATAAAAGGAATAGCAGGTTTTATACCCGATAACCCATAACTGACTGGTATTTTGGAGACCCAGAATAAATAAATAGATAATAGCAGACCAAGCGCATTTCCTACATAACTAGTATTGAGGGCTATGGCTAAAACAAGAATCGTGAACAATAGCAGCTTTATTCTTGGGTCCAGCCGATGAATAAAAGAACCAGTCGGTACGTACTGACCAATCGTAATATTCCTAGACAGTTCAAATTCACTTGCCATGATTCTCCACCTCTCCCTTGGTAAGAACCTTTATGATTTCGTCAGCTGCCTCCGAAACCGTAAAAGCAGAAGTATCTACGTTGTATCCAAGGTCTTTGAGCCGGTACAGCGCCTGTACGGTTTCTGGTGTACCAATTTGGTGACGCTGCAATTTTTCCTTATCAGTAAAAATATCTTCCGGAGTACCTGATAACACGGCCTTGCCATTTGCCATTACATAAACTCTATCTGCTAAATAAGCGACTTCTTCCATATTGTGGGATACGAAAATGACGGTTAAGTTTTCAATTTTATTTAAGGATTTTATCTTATCCAACAACTCATTTCGAGACCTTGGATCAAGCCCAGCTGTAGGTTCATCAAGAACTAATATTTTTGGCTTTAACGCAAGGATACCAGCTAATGCAACTTTACGCTTCTGCCCGCCGCTTAAGGCAAACGTCTGGCGATCCTTCATTTCCTCAAAGTCTAAGCCGACCATGTCCATTGCCCATTTAACCCGTTCCCTGACTTCCTTCAAGGGTAATCCTAGTTTAAAAGGACCATAAGCGATATCATCACCAATTAATTTTTCAAATATTTGATCCTCCGGATTTTGAAAAACTAGTCCTACATTTCTCCTCAATGCTTTCAAATCAATACGCTTTTTCGATAAATCTACTCCATCAATGATGACCTTCCCTGAATCTGGCCGAATCAGCCCATTAAAATGCTGGATGAGGGTGGATTTCCCTGAGCCTGTGTGCCCAATAATGGCAATGCACTCCCCCTCATTGACCACCATGCTTGTCCCCTTTAAGGCTTTATGTTCCATAGGCGTTCCTTGCATATATGTATGTATTAGATTTTCTATTTCGATGATCTGCTTCCCTGGCATTTAGACCACCTCCCCACTCCTTGCTTTTGAAACTCTCTTTACTTCGTTAATCAGTTCATCTTCTTGGATTACCTCTTTGGAGAAAGTTGGAATTTGATGATGAACCATTTCAGCTATCTGACTCACAGCCGGAATATCTAATTGCAGTTCCATTAAAACCTCTTTATGTTTAAAAATATCACGAGGTTTTCCATCCATCACAATCTTCCCGTCTTCCACCACAATAATGCGGTCTGCTTCTGCAGCCTCAGACATACGATGGGTAACGGTAATAATAGTCATTCCCATTCTATTCATTTTCCTCATAACCTGAAGGACTTCATTTCTACCAAAGGTATCCAGCATACTGGTCGCCTCATCGAATACGATACACTCAGGCTGCATGGCAAGCACTCCAGCAATAGCAACTCTCTGTTTTTGCCCTCCTGATAAATGGTGCGGCGGCCTTTTCCGAAACTCAGACATTTTCACGACCTTTAAAGCCTCATCGATTCTTTGCTTCATTTCTTCCCTAGGGACGCCAATATTTTCTAACCCAAATGCCACGTCCTCTTCGACAATCGTCGCAACAATTTGATTATCAGGATGCTGAAAAACCATTCCAACACCTTTGCGGATATCCAGCTTCCTGCTGCCGTCCTTTGTATTGTGACCACGGACCCAAACATCTCCTGAGCCAGGTGTTAAGAGCCCATTTAAATGCTTAGATAATGTGGATTTCCCCGAACCATTATGTCCAATAATAGCCACATATTCACCTGGAAAAATGGAAAAAGAGACATCCTTAAGAACAGACACTTCATGGGTCTCATTGATTTTATATGAAAATGATACATTTTCTAAAGCAATAATTGGTTCCATTAGATCCCCCTCTCCTTCTATTTTATCAATATTCTGAATACTATCCAACCATAGTAAATGATTCACACAAATATAATAGCACGAAGACTTAAAAGGGGATATCCTGAAGTAATAATCTTTCTTTTTATATCGATTTATTGAATATCCTTTTTTAGTTATTAGAATGTTCGAAAGGGGAAATATTATCCATAATTAATGCATATAATATACCTTGCTGAAAGATTATCTCAGACTTTAAATTGACTAGCAATTACTTTTATACTACTATATTACTTTGTCAGTAAAACGTGGTTCGAGAACCTCCCACGTAAAAAAACTAAGGAGATAACTATATATGAAAATAAAAACACTTGTCGTAAATGCGATATTAGCAGCTTTATATATTGCTGTATCTGGCTTAATCGCTCCCTTTGGCTTTACGAATATTCAATTCCGTGTTTCAGAAATGTTTAATCATCTTGTTGTTTTCAATAAGAAGTATATATTCGGAATCATCGTTGGGGTGTTTTTGAGCAATCTATTCTTTTCACCGATGGTCGCCTATGACCTCGTCTTTGGTGTCGGTCAATCATTATTAGCCTTATCGATTACAATTGTATCTGCACGTTTCATTAAAGGAATTTGGGCTCGTATGATTGTAAATACCGTTGTCTTCACCTTTACTATGTTCTTGATTGCTTGGGAATTAAACCTTGCCTTCGAATTGCCATTCTTATTTACTTGGCTAACAGTGGCAATAGGAGAATTTGTTGTAATGGCTGTAGGTATGCCGATTATTTATTACATTAACAAGCGCGTTAATTTCGAAAAAATGGTATAAAAAGAGATGCTCAATACCAATGAGCATCTCTTTTTTATATCAACCTAATTCTTATTTTTTTGCATGAGCCGGCACTCCTGTTTCACCTGCATGGTCAGGCTTTCCTGTTTCACCCGCATGAGCAGGTACTTTCTGGTTGTAAGAAAGACCAAATCCGAATTCGTACTTGTCACCACTTTTATTCTTATAAGTGAAATGTTTATATTCTTCAGGAGCAAAGCTTGGAACATCCCCGACTTCTTTTTCTACTGCTTCCGCACTGGCTGGAATAGCGAATGGAAGCTTACCAACAGGATTGAATTCTCCAGTGATTACATCGAATACCGCCTCTTGAAGCGTTCCAAAAGTACCGATTAATGCTGCAGAATTTGGTTCAAGCTCGTTAATTAGCCATTGGTTAGTATAGTTTACCGCAGTAATGGTCGGAACAGCTTTTTGAATTTCAATGATTCGATCTAATTCAAGAATACCTGTTGTTTCATTAACATCAATACGTGGGTTGTTATCCCAGTTAGATTGCGTTGGTTTAATATATAAATATGCATGAGTTGCTTGATCAACACTATCTACTAACGTAATGTTAGGGAATTTTTCTTTGAGCATATTCTTTAAGTCTGCATTAAATGCAGCAGTTTGTTTTGCTGATTCTTCATTAATAGTTTTTTGGGGATTAGGATTATTTCTTCCTGGAGCAACCCCAATAAATCCTTCAACATAAAGCTTAACATTTTCTAACTTTTTTTCTGTTAACGGTAATAGTTTTTCACCTTTGGTTTTATCATTACGCATTAAAACGACTGACTTTTGATGCGCTTCATAGGCTAATGCTCTGTGTTCTTCATTGTTTGCAGCAGCAATGGCTTCTGTAGGATTTACATATGGGTCTTCAAATAGACCCAGAGTCATCATTTCTGATAGGGTATAAGTAATGGATTCGTTAACCTTTGATATATCTACTAAACCTTCGTTAACAGCCTGAATTACTAGCTCTGGTGTTGACCCACCTGAAATAATATTGGTTCCTGCATTTAATGCTTTGGCCACTTTTTGTACATTTGGAATTGGATTTCCATTTTCATCTACTAGGTAACCCCATGCACTGCCAGCTACAGCACCAGAGTCAGAGTTAATATATCCTTTGAAACCAAGACCTTCACGCAAGTAATCGATGATTCCTTTATTTAGAGTCATACCAACTTCTTCAAATTGCTGCGTTTCACTATATGGTTCTAACCCTTGATCAGCACTATCATTACTTGGATAAGCGTAATAAGGCATAACCGATGCTACACCAGCTTCAATCGCTTTCTGGAAAGGAGGAATATGATACTTCTCCAAACTTCCTTCAGTAGGATAAATGTTAAAGCTGCCGTTTGCAAAGTGAGGATCTTGCCCATCATCACGAGCTCCACCGCCAGGGAAGTGTTTAACTGTGATAGCTACACTGTCTGTACCAAGTTTTTCAGTTTGGAACCCTCTGATGATTTCATAATTCATGTCGCCAACTACTTTTGGATCTTCGCCAAATGTCTCCTCAATTCTTGCCCATAGTGGGTCTGTTGCAACGTCAGCCATGTATCCGTAAACTTTACGAATACCAGCAGCTCTCCATTCCTGGCGGGCAATTTCCGCAAATTCACCAACAGCTTCTACATCTCCAGCTGCTGCTAAACCTAATGTTCCTGGCCAGAAAGTATGTTGGTCTTGAGTGTTCGTAATATTTGTATAATCGGTTGAGGCAGAGTTTCTCGGATTTGAAGTAATAACCACTGGAATCCCTAGCTCTAGACCCTCTGCTAATTGCTGCATTTGATTATTATAATTGGCAACATCGCCTAAGTTTTGAGATAGACGGTAAATTACGTGGCGTAATTTCTTGTTAATAACAATACTAGCATTAGCCTCAGTTACAAATTTCCCATCTGCAGGATCAGCTACTGGAGTGTGAGTATTGATATACATCAATCCAGCTTTTTGCTCAAGACTCATTTTACTAATCAAATCTGCTACACGCTCTGAAACGGGCTTTCTCCAATCTTCATAACCATCTAAGCTTTTATTTCCATTTGCATCTCTAAAATATTTGCCACTGATTTCAAGAATTCTATCTTGAGTTGCTACTTCAATTTCTGGCTGGCCTTCAGCTTTTGCAACTTTAAAAGTTGTTATTGCACCTCGGCCAACATACGGAGTTGCTTCCCCTTCATCACCTGTGTACCCTTGGTCATCCGCAAATCCTGCCTGCGGTCCAATCACTGGCGCAACTAATGATAGAGTTAGTGCAGTTGCGAGGAGTTTTTTTCTTAGTTTTGAAGATTTTCTAATCTGCTTTGATAGTGAAGCCATTTTTTCTTCCCCCTTTTTTAATTGAATGCGTTTACAAAAACTAAGTTAGCGTATCTATGTATAATGATATAATTCAAAGCATCCTGCTAAATAGCGAGTTTTTTTAGGTATTTTTGTGATATTTTAATATTTTGAATTATTAGTCAATAATACCTATGACTTTCTTCCCTTTTTATAAAAAAAAGAATCAGAAATATACTTTCTGACTCTACCTTATCTTTTAATTAAATTACCATCACCGGTTTTGCTGTTGTTATTCCGATACTCTGATGGTGAACTTCCTACTATCTTCTTAAAATTGTTACTAAAGTAAGCTAAATCAGAATATCCCACTCTTTCGGCAATCTCTGACATTCTTAAGGTTGTATTTTGCAATAATCGCTTACTTTCTTCAATTCTTAGTTCCGTAATATAATCAACAAACTTTTTATTAAGCTGTTGTTTGAACAATTGACTGAGGTAACTGGGATTGATATGAATACTTTCTGCAGCTTCTTTTAAAGTGATTTGATCTAAAGGTGTTTTCTCTAAATATTCCAAGATTCGATCGATTGTTGATAAAGGAAGATTTTCATTCTCAGATAGCATCTGCTTACTCGTATTACTTTCATTGCTTTTTTTATTTAGCCATTTCTCTAGACAAACCTTTATTTCATTCTCCTCGATCGGTTTTAGCAGGTAATCCGTGACACCGCTTCGCATTGCCTGCTGAACAAACTGAAACTCATCATGGACAGAGATAACAATCACATCGTATTCCCCATTTAGACTATTAAGTTCCTTAACCAAAGCAAGACCGTCCATCACCGGCATTCGGATATCCGTTAAAATTAAGTCCACTTCATTCATCTTTATCCAATCTAATGCTTCTAATCCATTTTGGCATTCATGGATAACCTGCAAGGGAAGATGCAATTTATTTATCGTCCACTTAAGAGCGGTACGTACCCATCTCTCATCATCAACTAACAAGATCTTTTTCATTCAATCTCCCTTTCTTCTGTATTTTCCCTCATTGGCAGCTCCATCTCGACCACCGTGCCTGCTCCCAACTGACTTCTAACACTAAGTCCGAAACCTGCGCCAAACACATAATGAATCCTCTGTTGGACATTTAATAAGCCGATATGTTTCCCATCTGAGTTTGTCGATTTCTGTTCAAGCTTTCTAGTAAGTTCATCTAAAATGTGATCCGGAATTCCTACGCCTGTATCTCTTACTGCAATCATAAAAGAAGATTTAGAATGGGGAACGACTGCTATCGTAATTCTTAACTTTTGACAGCCTCGGCCGTTGGCATGAACAAAGCAATTTTCAACTATTGGCTGAAGTGAGAACTTTACTACCTGAAGCTCCATTGCCCATTCAGGAATATCCAACTCATACTCAAATCGATCTTCGAATCGAAACTTCTGAATCTGAAGATACGTCTTGCAAAACCTAATTTCTTCTCCAAGACTAACGGTGGAAGAATCATTTTTAAGATTATACCGAAGCAACTTCGCAAGGGAAAAGGACATAATTGCAATATTTTCCTGACCTTCTTCTAATGCCATCCCTCTAATGGTTTCAAGAGAGTTATATAAAAAGTGAGGGTTCATTTGAGACTGAAGCATTTTTATTTCAATCTCTTTCTGTTTAAGGGACATTTCTGTTTCTTTCAATTTGGAAACGTATACTTCTTCAAGTAAATCTGATAGTTTTTCAACCGTATGATTGAATCCAGCAGATAACTGTCCAATTTCATCGTTTGAATCCACTGGGACTCGACCGCTAAGGTTTCCAATTTCAACTTCCTTCATAAACCTCTTCAGGCGCCGAATCGGGCGGATCAGACTTGTTGCAAATCCAAATCCTATCGTGTAGGCAATCATTAACGAGATGATTATTGTCAAAACAATGGTTCTTCCGATTTGAATAATTCCTCCCGTTAAATCTTTATATGGTACGGCTGTAAAAAACCTCCATCCTATATTTGAGGAATAAGTATAAGTGACAAAATCCTCCCTCTCGTTCTGTAAAATTTGCGTGCTGCTTTCGTTATTTTCGAGTTGTAAGAGCTGGCTAAATTCTACTTTTTTTCCAAGCTTCGAATAATCAGGATGATAGACATAATGTCCTTTTGAATCCAAAATAAAGAAATATCCGTTCTTACTAATCGTTACTTTGTTGGAGATCTCCTCAATTCTTCTAAAATTTATGTCAATAACGAGCATTCCCACTGGCCGGAGAGTATCAGGGTTGTATAATCTCCTAACAAGAGAAATAACCGGCTGATCTTTATTTTTTAGTTTAAGGGTTCTAGTTACTAACATAGGCATCCCGTTCATAGGAACCGATGAATACCAATATTCTTCTTTTATTTTCGTAGAAGGATAGAAGTTATTTACCCCGAGGGTATCGATAACAATATCGTCATCTACTAAAACAGTGATGTTAGAAATATCTGCTCGAGAATACGCAGCATACTTAAGTGTGTCCCTGGCTGATACCACTATATGGTCACTTTTTTCATGTTTAAATAGGCTGGATAATTCCGGAGAGTTTATAATTTTTAAGCTTGTAATCTCAAATTCTTGAAAATAATATTCAATATGTGATTCTACTTGACCAATAACTTGGCCGCTATATTGCCGGAGCTCGTTTTCCAATTCAGCGGAGGATCGATGATAGGAGATAATTCCTACTGAAAGAACAGGCAAGATCACGAGAAAGCTAGAAAAAATGCAAAGCTTCACCATTAATGTTTGATTCTTTAAGAGAACATACTCTTTAATAAATTCTGCTATTTTTCCCCTATGCTGTTGCATTTTTTCACTTCCTATCTATTCTTACCTAAAATCAAAATAGAAAAGACCCAGCCGGGAATTGGTGAAACTTACCAGCTAGGCATTTTTATTGATTCGGATTATGGACGTGCTTTTTCTATTGCATCCATTACTTCTTTAAATTCTTTTGTATATTCTTCATTCATAGACTTTACAGCATTTGTCCAAGGTTTAAGATCCTTGACTTCAGTGAATGTAACACCTGCATCTTTTAATTTCTTTTCAGAACGTTCTTCATACTTATCCCACTCTGCTCTTTGTGTTTCAACAGAATCAAGAGCTGCTTGTTTAATAAGCTTTTGGTCTTCGGCGTCAAGCTTATCCCAAGCTACTTTACTAATTAAAAGAACTTCAGGGATACGTTGGTGATGGTCAAGTATCAGGTTTTTAGCCTCTTGATAATGGTTAGAAGAGTCTAAACTTGGCAGGTTATTTTCTGCTCCATCAATAATTCCAGTTTGAAGGGCACTGAATACTTCCCCATAAGGCATTGGAGTAGCACTTGCTCCTAATGCCGCCATGAAATCAATATTGATTTTACTTTGTTGTACACGAATCTTTTGTCCTTTTAAATCCTCTACACCTTTAAGTGGTTTAGTCGAGTAGAAACTACGTGATCCTGAATCATAAAAGGCAAGACCCTTCATCTTAGATTGCTCAAGTCCATCTAGTAATTTAGTTCCCATTTCTCCATTTAAGAAGTTCCAAAGGTGGTCTTCACTCTCAAATACATAAGGAAGTCCTAGTGGCGTAAACTGATTATTGAATTCAGCAAGTGGACTGGAATTGATTCGAGTAAACTCAATAGCCCCAAGCTGTACCTGTTCAAGTACTGATTTTTCATCGCCTAATTGCGCAGATGGATAGACTTCAATTTTGATACGGCCTTCTGATCTTTCCTCTACTAATTCAGCAAACTTTTTGTCACCAAGGACTGTCGGATAATCTGGCGGCTGATTGTCTGCTAAACGGAATGTATAGGATGGTTTTTCTTCTTCCTTGTTCCCTTCGCTCTTTGTATTAGTTGTTTCTTTCCCGCCGCATGCAGCAAGGATTGAGCCCATTAAAAGTGTTGCGGCTAAAATACCTGTAAACTTTTTACTGATCAAAATCTACACCCCTTTTAATTTTTTATATAATCTTCACCATTTTTCCCAGGCTACTCGACTAACATATTTGGCAGCCACATAACAACCTCTGGAATATAGGTGATAATTAACAGAACAACTAGTAAAGCATAGAAAAATGGCATCATCGCTTTCGTTGCTTGCTGGATCGAGACCTTTCCAATCGCCGCTCCAACAAATAAAACGGTTCCAACTGGCGGTGTTAATAAGCCAATACCTGCGTTTAAGATAAGTACAATCCCGAAATGGACAGGGTCCATCCCAAAACTTGTAACAACAGGAAGAAGAATAGGTGTCATAATCAAAATCATTGGAGCCATGTCCATTGGTGCACCTAGAAGAAGCAATAAGAGATTAATAATCAATAAAATAACGATTGGATTATCAGAAACACTTAAGAACAGGTCTGTCACCATAGCAGGGATTTGCAAATAGGCTAGTATCCAGCCAAAGGAGGCGGATGCAGCTATTAAGAAAAATACCATTGA
Source organism: Neobacillus canaveralius (assembly GCF_047237705.1). Lineage (NCBI taxonomy): Bacteria > Bacillati > Bacillota > Bacilli > Caryophanales > Bacillaceae > Neobacillus > Neobacillus canaveralius. The sequence continues at coordinate 5,336,944 of NZ_JBDFLL010000001.1, forward strand.
AACCGTCCTCATTGTATTTGTGAGTATTTTCCAAATACTTGAGATTGGTGCTTCTCTATAAATGACAAATGCTAGAATAAAAGAATATAAGCATGCTAACGCACCTGACTCAGTGGCTGTAAACCAGCCACTCATGATTCCGCCTAGGATAATGACAGCTGGACTTAAGGATAAAAGACCGTGAAGGAGAATACCGCCGATTTGTGATTTGGGCACTGGGTCCGCTTTCTGATATCCTCTTTTTCTAGCAATAATATAGCCTGTTATCATAAGCGAAATTAACATAATGAATCCAGGTACAATACCTGCCATAAATAGACTGGCGATGGACACGCCCCCGGCTGCTAACGAGTAAAGAACCAAGTTATGACTCGGAGGTACAACTACACCTTGGATAGCAGATGCGATGGTAACACCAACAGCATAATCTGCTTCATATCCTTTCTTTTTCATCATTGGAATCATGACAGATCCGACTGATGAAACGTCTGCGACTGCAGACCCTGAGATGTTGCCAAAGAACAAGGCAGCCACACTATTTACCATTGCAAGTCCACCGCGTATTCTACCCACTAGTAAACTCGCAAAATTTACGATTCTTAATGCCAGTCCCCCTTCACTCATAATTTGTCCTGTCAGGATAAAGAATGGGATGGCTAGCAGGGAAAAGGAGTTCATTCCTTGAACCATTTGCTGTCCAATAACCGGAAGCGGAATTTTCATATAGATTACTGTTAGCAAGGACGATGCCACAAGCGTAAGAGCAATCGGAAACCGAAGCAGAACTAGAATAACAAAGCTTGAGAGTAAGATAATAATTCCGATTGTGTTTGTGTCCATTTTATAAACCCTCCTCCAAATCCTTATGTCTGGTTGTGTTAATATTGAAGAATTGCAGGAGCGAGTAACCGCAAATCATAACACCCGTAACTGGCATAGCCAAATATGTGATACTACTTGGAAGTTTTGTTGCTGGAAGAGTTGATTCTGCCGTCAACAATGTAAATTCCCACCCCTGAACTACCAGGTAAAAACCAAAAGCAAAAATAGAAGCACTAATGATTTTATCTAAGACTTTATTAAACGATTTAGGAAATAGGTTTGTGAAGGAATCAATACCTAAATGAATATATTCCCTAAAGCCTATTGCAATGGCCATAAAGGCAAACCAAGCAAGCAGGAGTAATGTAATTTCTTCGGACCAAAAGAATACAAAATTAAATAATTTCCGTGTCATAACTTGTGTTGTTACTACAAAAATCAACGCTACTAAAAATAGTAAAGTGAATTTTTCGAAAATAGAGTCAATAACTTTAAATAGCTTTTTGATATAATCCAAGTGAATCCCCCCTTCTCTTTGAAAACGTTTACTTCTTACTTAACATTTTACGAATCGAGGGGGTGATTTAAAATATTGTTTTTTTAGATAAATTTGTGATTTTTTTAGGTTTAGGGAAAATTCAGAAAACCCTTTCATTTATAATCAGAATTGAACAGTTATTGTTTGTTTAATAAACTAATTAATTAATTTCAGTTTAACATTCACCTTCAATAGCGTCAATATGGTCTAAAAGGGGGAAATCCAGTAAAAAGTGACATTGCTAAAAACAAAAGGCTGCCCCAAATATTTTGGGACAGCCTCTGTGTTTATGTTAGCTATCGATTTTCTTCCAAACCTGTTCATAGACCTTTTTTAAAGGGATATCGTGGAGTTGTGCAAGGCTCTTACATTCCTCATACTCCGGTGCACGCTGCACGGCAATTCCATTCAGTATCCCTTCTTTTACAGTCACAGGTCCCCACTCAGTTTCCACTTTTTTGAAAACTCTTTCTAAGCGGTGAACCGTTAAAGGATAATAGCGTACACCAAGTGTGGTTGTTTCTTTAAAAAGTATTTCCTTCATTTTACTTACATTTTCAACAGAACAAAGCAGCTGAAGCAAGATACCTGGTCGGTTCTTTTTCATATAAATCGGGGTATAAAAAACATCATTTGCCCCTGCTTCAAAAAGCAAATCCATGACATAACCTAGCCATTCTCCAGGAATATTGTCTAGGTTAACTTCCATTTTGATCATCTGGTCATCTATATGTTCAAAATTAGGAGGATGAGAACTCAATTAAATACTCCTCTCATTTCAAGGTGGGGATATCCCCAGTTACTCTTATTCGCCAATGATGACTCGAACTACATTCGGATGGTCTTTAAACGTTTTTGTCCCGGCACCATAACCTATTGAGCGAACTTTCATTGAAGGAATAGAGCAGAATTCCTCGGCCAATACAGCCACGATTGCTGCTCCGGTTGGTGTGGTAAGCTCAAATCTCACCTCTGAATGTTCAATCGGGACTCCTTTTAAAATCTCGAGTGTTGCTGGTGCTGGGACTGGATAGATTCCATGGTCGATGCGAATTTTCCCTGTGCCAACAGGAATCGGTGATGATTTGATGACGGATATTTGTAATTGATCAATTAAGATGGCAGCACCAATAATATCAATAATTGAATCTACTGCACCCACTTCATGGAAATGAACCTTCTCCAATGGAACACCATGAATATGCCCTTCCGCCTCAGCAATCTTTTTAAATACCTTTAACGCAATATCTTTTACTTGTTGAGAAAAATCAGCTTCTTCAATTAATTGAACAATATCTTTATATGATCGGTGATCATGATGATGGTGGTGATCATGGTCATGATTGTGATCATGCGTATGTGTGTGTGCATGGTCATGATGGTGGTCATGGGTATGCTCGTGATCATGCGTATGCGCGTGTCCGTGGTCATGATCGTGGTCATGTGTATGAACGTGCCCTTGGTCATGAGCATGGCCATGCGTATGTGCGTGCTCGTGATCATGAGCATGATCATGCGTATGTACGTGCTCGTGGTCATGAGCATGATCATGTGTATGTGCGTGCTCGTGGTCATGGTCATGAGCGTGTTCGTGGCTATGCGAATGTCCATGGTCATGATCATGAACGTGATCGTGGCTAAATGAATGTCCATGGTCATGATCGTGATCGTGGCTATGTGAATGTCCATGGTCATGATGATGGTGGTGTTGATTTTTTAGCAGCACATCGAATTTTGTACTCGTAATCCCATTTTTAACGACTTTTTTCCATGCTAATTCGTATTCATCTTCAATATTTAGCTTCTTTAATTCTTCTACTAATTTGACCGGGTCAGCACCTGCGTCTATGAGTGCACCAATCACCATATCTCCGCTTACTCCTGAAAAACAATCAAAATAAAGTGTCTTCATTTCTTTCCCCTTTTTGTGCAAGTTGATGAATTAATACAGCGTTATATCCTCCGCCAAAACCATTATCAATATTTACAACACTAATTCCAGAAGCACATGAATTCAGCATCGTCAGTAAAGCCGATAACCCATTAAAGTTAGCCCCGTAGCCGACACTTGTAGGGACGGCAATGACGGGATGAGAAACAAGTCCTCCAACCACGCTCGGCAGTGCCCCTTCCATACCAGCTACCACTACAGAAACTGTGGCTTTTTGAATTTCTTCGGCATGATTTAATAGGCGATGGATTCCTGCTACACCAACATCATAAATACGATGGACCTTACTTCCTAGAATTTCTGCAGTAACCGCTGCTTCTTCTGCTACCCGTAAATCAGAGGTTCCTGCAGCGACAACTGCAATGTAACCTTGAGTGTTTTCTATCGCTTCCTTTTGATTTTTCCAAAAAAGAATTTGAGAGATTTCATGATATGTAAATTCAGGACAAGCTTGCTGGACGATTGCTGCTTTTTCTTCTGAAATTCTTGTTACCATGACTTGATTGTTTCTAGCCCTTAATGCTGTGATGATGGAGATAATTTGTTCAGCCGTTTTCCCTTCGCCATAGACCACTTCTGGAAAGCCCTGTCGTTTCTTTCGGTGGTGGTCAACTTTTGCAAATCCCAAATTCTCAAACGTCGCTAATTGATCTTTTGCTTCCGCAACACTGAGGGTTCCTTTTTGAACTTGTTTTAAAATCTCTTCAAGCATTGAATTCCCCCCTTTTACTCTAATGTGATTCTATAGATTAGCCTTGATGAAAGACAAATCATTTGGTTTATTGATGGGTTTTGTCCTTCATTGCCTTGATGATGGACAAATCTTTTGATTCCTTGATAGGTTTTGTCCTTCATGACCTTGATGAGGGACAAATCTTTGGGTTTCTTGATGAGTTTTGTCCTTCATGACCTTAATGAGGGACAAATCTTTGGGTTTCTTGATGGGTTTTGTCCTTCATTATCTTGATGAAGGACAAATCTTTTGGTTCCGTAACGTGATTTGTCCCCAAGCCCTTTATTAAAGACTAATCTCCAGTCTTCCGAAACAGATTTGTCCTCAAACCCCTTATTGAGGACTAATCTCCACCACGCGATACGAGATTTGTCCTCAAGACCCCTTATTGAGGACTAATCTCCACCACGCGATACAAGATTTGTCCTCAAGACCAGTTATTAAGGACTAATCTCCACCACGCGATACAAGATTTGTCCTCAAGACCCCTTATTGAGGACTAATCTCCACCACGCGATACAAGATTTGTCCTCAAGACCCCTTATTGAGGACTAATCTCCACCACGCGATACAAGATTTGTCCCCAAGACCCTTTATTAAAGACTAATCTCCAGTCCCCCGAAACAGATTTGTCATCAAGACCCCTTATTGAGGACTAATCTCCACCACGCGATACGAGATTTGTCCCTAAAAAGTTTTTAACAATAACGCTCATTTAAAAATACTTCACCATATCCCTAGCAAGCTTCTCATAGTTTTCATAAAGCGCTTTGTACACTTTACTATTTTCCTTATCTGGTAGCACTGGATCACCCATCGGTATATTCTTTTTGATATCTTCAAAAGAATCTACTTTGCCAATGCCAACTAAAGCGGTCCAGGCTGCTCCCCATGCGGCACTGTGGTGGCTTTCGGATACATAAATCTCCGCTTCAAAGATGTCAGCCATCATTTGCAGCCAAAGTGGTGACCTCGCCAATCCGCCGTTAACGTAGATTTTTTCCGGTTCGCCAGCCAACCTTTCCAGCGCTTTGCCGATTTGATAAAGATTAAAGGTAATCCCTTCTAGGACAGCGCGGATAAAATGTTCTTTCTTATGGGTAATCGAAACTCCATAAAAATTGCCTTTTGCCTTTTGATTCCAAACTGGTGCTCTTTCTCCATTCAAATAAGGCAGAAACAGAATACCCTCTGCACCAGGAGCTACCTTCTCTGCGTCCCCTAAGAAATCTGAAAAATCCCTTTTGTCATTGAGAAGATCTTTTAACCATTGTAAGACGATGCCGCCATTATTCGTCGGTCCTCCTACAATCGTTGAATCAGCCGTAAAGGAGTAACAAAAAGTTTCTTGATTTACATCAATTTTTACCCCTTTATTGATTTGCCTGATTGCGCCGCTTGTCCCAACGGAAACCGCCACTTCTCCAGGTAAAATGGCGCCAATTCCTAAGTTTGCCAGTTGGCCGTCCGCCGCACCCATTACAAATGGCATTTCTGGACTAATCCCCATCTCATCGGCAATTTCTCTTTTAATACCGGACAACACGTTAGTAGGCGGCACGATTTCAGAAAGCTGGTCCCTAGTAATCCCTGTCATTTCTAGCAATTCAGACTCCCAATCAAGCGCAGCAGGATTAAATAACCCTGTAGCAGAAGCCATTGAATAATCAATGACTCTTTGACCAAACCAACATTGGATTAAATATTCCTTAATTGACATAAAATACGCCGCTTCTTTATAGGGTTCATAGTTTGTTTCTTTCATCCATAAGAGCTTATTAAATGGAGTCATTGGGTGTATAGGTGTTCCTGTTTTTGAATAAACGCTGCTCCCAATCGTCCCTTTTACTGCTTGTGCCTGAGCATAGCTTCTTCCATCTGCCCAAATGATCCCAGGAGAAATCGGCTTACCCTGTTCATTCACACAAAGAAGTGAATGCATTGCTGCTGAAAACCCAAGTGCAATTAACTCATCTTTATTAATGCCTGCTTTTTCAATCGCTTCCTTAATGGCCAAAACGGCAGACCGTTCGATTTCAATTGGATCTTGTTCAGACCAAGCTGGCTCTGGATAATGAAAGCTGTTCATTTTCTCGGTTTCCGCTATTAGTTTTCCTTTGATATCAAATATACACGCCTTTACGCTTGTAGTTCCAATATCTAGTCCCATTACAAACTCTCTTGACATAACGTTTCATCTTCCTTTTCAACTATCAATGTTGACATTTATGTTAGAAAAGGCTTTGGAAATTTCCAAAGCCTTCTTCTTTTATTACGATAACACCTTGTTCATACTGCCGCTCTGATACCCTAGCAAATCCAAAGTAATATATTTATATCCGTAATCCTGAAGCTCCTGAACAATGGAATCATGATTTTCCAGAACTATTTTCATATCATTTGGTTCTACTTCAATTCTAGCGATCTCATCATGGGTGCGAACACGCACCTGGCGAATACGAAGACTTTTTAAAAAGCTTTCTGCTCGCTCAACCTTTGTCAGCTTTTCTTTTGTAATATATTCCCCATAAGCGATCCTTGAAGATAGACAGGCAAAGGATGGTTTATCCCATGTAGGCAAATCAAACTGCTGTGAAAGCTCTCTGATTTCCTGTTTAAACAAATTTGCCTCTAGCAGCGGGCCTCGTATGCCCTTCTCCTTCGCTGCTTGCATTCCTGGTCGATGTTCATTCATATCATCGGCGATAACCCCATAAATCACATTATGGAATCCCTTTTCTTCCATTACTGGCAGCAGATGATCGAATAGGCTGCTTTTACAAAAGTAACAACGATTTTTGTTATTCTCTGCATAACCAGGAATCGCTAATTCAGAGGTTTCAATGACTTGATGCCGAACACCAATTTTTTCAGCTAAAACCCTGGCCTCTTCCAATTCGCTGGAAGGGTAGGTTTCCGAATCTGCTGTGACAGCTAAGACATGATCTTCCCCTAATGTGTCAACAGCTGCCTTTAGTAGAAATGTACTATCTACGCCACCTGAAAATGCTACAACGACTGATTCCATGTCCCGGAGAATGGACTGTAATTTATTATATTTCTCTGTTAGCAAGGTCTCATCTCCCCCACGTACTTTCTGAATAATCCACTATTTAACATATTAAATGGACATTCACCATATGTCCAAGAATTAAATTGTCATCGCTCCGAAACCGCCGTCAACACGAAGTAATGCACCTGTAACAAAACTTGATGCTTTATCAGATGCAAGGAAAACGGTAGCACCTTGAAGTTCTTCCGCTTCACCAAAGCGTTTCATTGGAGTATGACCCATGATGGATTCAATTCTTTCTTTGTCTAAAATTTTACGGTTTTGTTCTGCGGGGAAAAATCCAGGAATAATGGCATTTACACGGATTCCGCTTGTAGCAAATTCACGAGCTAAAAATTGAGTTACGCTATTAAGTCCAGCTTTTGAAACAGAATAGGTAAATACTCTTGATAATGGCGTCGTAGAAGAAACAGAAGAAATATTAATAATGCTTCCTTTTCTTTCTTGCTCAATCATGCGTTTTGCAAAGATTTGGCAAGTCATTACAATACCTTTTAAGTTAATATCCATAATTTTATCGTATTCGTCCATATCTAAATCAAAAAACGGTGTTGGGCTGTTTGTTCCTGGTGCATTCAATAGAATATCCCAGCCGCCAGACCATTGTTCAATATCATTAGCAACATGTACTAAAGAATCCTTTGAGCTTACGTCTGCTGAGAATGCTTTTGCTTCTCCGCCATTTTCTACGATTTCTTTAACGACTTTTTCTGCTGTTTCTAAGTTACGGCCAACGATGGCAACTTTAGCTCCGTGTTCAGCCAAGCCTTTTGCCATCGCTGAACCTAATACGCCATTTCCTCCAATTGCTACCGCGGTTTTCCCTGATAAATCGAATAAATTTGTCATGCTTCAACTCTCCCTAGTTTTAAAATAAGTTTCCTTTTTCATCAAATGGAAGTTCAAAAAGCTCTGATATGAGTTCCATGTTTGGATGTTGTTTCACATGGTCCACTAACGCTTCTGATACTTCAATTTCACTCAACTCTAACGTATTTTTAATGCGGACCATTTTTACTTTTGTAAAATCTAAGATATTACTTGTTTTAACAGCCGCTTGTATCGCTTCACGATCATTTGGCAATGTAGTAGCAATCTTTGTTGGTGCTACAACAGTAGAAGTTAACCCATTTGCATAAGTTACTTCCAAGTCCATACGGTCAACTAAACGCTGTGTTGTAAAATCAGCAGTTCCGACACCATTGGCATTTCCCTCTGTTTGCGGTGTTAAGCCGAGGACGACCATTTTGTTTACGTCTGGTCCTCCGTGGGCATAAGGAGTAGGATATCGACCAGTAATATTCGGATCCATCCCATCACCGGAGATATTTTTTCCAATTTGATCAATGACAAGAACCTCTAATTGTTCAAAGAAAAGTTTTGGTAATAACTCTTTCGCCTTCGCCTGCAGGTCTGCTTCTCTCTCAATAATTTCTTCAGGAGAAAGCACATCCACCACTGCGACTTTATCAAATGCATTCTCAATCGTGGCTACACCAAAAAGAAATGGCTTTTTCTCCATAATCATCTTTGCCATCGCAGGTACGTTTTCAGCCATATACTTGAAGCCTAATTGGTGACAAGCCTCGGCACCCCTCTGCTTCCCTAACCCAATACTGATCATCTTCATAATGCCACTTTCAACCGGGCCTCGAAATGCAGTATGCGGTTTAATGCGGTTAATCACGACAATACCATCTGCGTTTGCCGCATATTGATCAACATAAACAGGTAATCCATTTGGCAGTTCCCCGATTTTTACCACTTCCATGGAAGAACGAATTTCACAGCCAACACTTTCTTCAGTTACACCAAGATGTGCCAGTACCTCACGCTGTCCTTCAGCTGTGGCACCGCCATGACTGCCCATACTAGGAACAATAAATGGCTTTGCACCAAGTTCTTTTAGAAATTTAACTGTAACTGCAGTTAATTCTACGAGACGATCAAGTCCTCTGCTTCCAACTGCTAAAGCTATTTCCATTCCAGGCTGAACCGATGCCTGAATATGCTCTTGTTGTAATTTCCCCATCAAAGCTTGTTCTAAATTATCGATTTTCTTATCATCAAATCTCACTTTTACCTTTGCCATTTTTGGCACTGGAATATCTTTTAATAAGTCCTGCAGAATACCCATTTATCTGTTTCACTCCTTTTCTACTTAAGTGTTCCTCAAGGGATATTATTCCATGTATTTACTTTTTCCATCTAATAAAAATTGTGTAATCCCTTACAAAAGGAATTAAAAATGATTTGTTTGGAAAATAATTTTTAAAATAGCAATTTAATTTGTTTACCAAACAAACTAATTACCTGTATAATATCATTATGGATAGTTTACGTCAATAAATATGCAGACCAAAATATTTATCTTTTCTCTAGAAATTTAAAAGGATGTGATTAATATGGTCACGGGAGATGCTTCATATATTAAAAAGATAAATCGATCCATAATTATTAGTAAAATAATTGAACATGGCATGATATCTAGAGCAGATTTAGCAAAAATTACCGGCTTAAACAAAGCTACTATTTCTGTGCAGGCAGCAGAATTAATAGCAGAAGAGTTAATTATTGAAACCCACCAAGAACATAAGAATCTAGGACGAAGACCTATTATGTTATCGATTAATCAGCAAGCAGGATATTCTTTAGGAATAGACTTAGATAATAGGGTCATAACATTCACCTTATCTGATTTAAGTGGCACATCGGTGGATACACAGTCTAATGAAATAGAAGCATCTGATTACAACCTAATTGTAGAACTGTTGGTGGAACGAATCGCACACTATAAAAAAAGATGTTCCCATGCACCCTATGGATTAATAGGAGCAGTAATTGGAATACATGGTATCGTCAATAACGATGAAAGTATTTATTTTGTCCCACATCATCAATGGCATAATAAAAAATTAAAGGCAGATTTACAAAATGAAACCGGTATCAATATTTATATTGAAAACAACGCAAACCTATGTTCATTTGCTGAAATCGTCTATAAACATTATCAAAGTGAAAACTTATTATCTGTTAGTTTGTATTCAGGTATCGGGCTGGGAATTATGGTAAATAGTAAGCTGCTAAAGGGCTGCGATGGCTATGCTGGTGAAATTGGTCATATGATTATTGTACCTGATGGTCTTCCCTGCAGATGCGGAAATCACGGTTGTTGGGAACAATACGCTTCGGAATCAAGCTTTTTGAAGCAATTGTCAAAACTTCATCATGAAGAGTATGTCTCCTATGATGAAGTTGATCATTGGTTAAGCGAAGAGGATCCCGCTACAAAAAAGTTAATGAAAGATTATATTAAGTTTCTTTCATATGGGCTTAACAATATTATCAACCTCTATAATCCAGAGATTTTAGTAATTAATAGTGAATTGCTTCGATTATATCCGAATGCATTAGAAGAAATTAAAGCCCATTTAACATCTACCGTGGGTCAATATCGAAAACTAGAGATTTCAGAGTTCGGTAAAAATGCTTGCAGTATGGGTGCATGTGCCTTAGCGATTAAGAACTTTTTAGATGTTAAAGAGTTAAGTTTAGCTTTTGATGAATCACAAAATTAAAAGTTAGCGTGAGAAAAACACAGATTACTTACCACTTGAAAAGCATAAACCAATCGTAACCAATTCACGAAAATAAAATGTGAATTGGTTTTTTTATGCAATAAAACCCCAGCATTCGCCAGGGTTTCAAATTTCCAATTATTTAAATTGCAACTTTATTATCTTTTTTCCCATTTGCTTTCATTTCAGCAATACCAGATTGAATTTTTTCCATTTCTTTATGATCTAGTTTATAGAATTTCATTGCTGTAATAGATACTAACAAACATAGCGCTGGTAAACCGAATGCTAGTATTAAGGTAACAACAAACAATGGTGTTGTTACCGCTTCCCCAACCTCAGGGAATTTTTCTTTGTAACCAATGAAACCAACCACTACACCTACGATTGTTGGTGCTAATGATGAAACGAGCTGATCAATGAATGAGAAAATCGTGCCCATCATTCCTGGTAAATACCGTCCAGATTTATGTGTTTCATAGTCCGAAACATCAGCAATCATAGGAACAACAAGCGTTGTTGGAATACTTGCAAATCCAATGGCTAAAGAATATAGGGCTAAGAATAATATAGTAGAAATTCCAATACTAGATAGTGAAACCGCTGAAGGATCAACTAGTAAGAATAGAGCAATCAATGCCAAGTAGGAAAGCATCCCAATCCATGCTGAAGTAACATAGGATTTCTTTAAACCTGTCTTTCTTGCAATTCCCACTACTAAGAAAGTAATCACTAATGTTGGTACTAGTGTAATAAGACCAATTTTTCCGCTTAGTGCGTAATCTCCTAGCAAAATACCAAACAACATAACTCCGACTACAGAATAACGACCGATACTCGTTGCTAATTTATCAAAAGACGCCGAAAGTGAAAGCAATTGTAATTGTTTGTTTCCTTTAATAACTCCCCAATATTCACGAAGAGTCGTTTGTGTTCCTTCTTCCGCTAATCCATAGAATTCTTTCTTATCTTTTGACCAAATCCCTACGATTGCTAGTACCGCAAATACTGCAGAAAGAAGGAGTCCATAGCCATTTAATTCCGTAAACAAACCAAGATTAAACCCGCCATGCTTAGCTACTAGAACAGCTGAAACCCAAATTTGTCCGCCAGTGAAAAGTGCTGCATTATAAACTCCGTCAAAAATTGCATATAATGGGCGCTGCTTTGGATTATTTGTTAAAACCGTTTGCGCAGCCTTTGTAACACTTGTTTGCAATGAATAACCAATTTTATTCACAATTAACATCGCAGTAAAGAAAAGAAATTGTGCAGACGCTGGTAAATGATGCGTTACATTATAGATAATTAGGATTGTACCTGCTGAAATGATATTACCGATAACAATCAGCGGCGTAAACTTACCGAATTTCCCCTCTGTTTTATCGATGATATAGCCAATCGCCGGATCGATGATACCATCGAATAACCGCGCCGCCATTAATAGTGAACTTACCACCATAACTGCTAGTCCAGCTATTCCAGTTGCATAATAAGTGACAAAACCTAATACAAATAAGTGAAGATTTGATGAGGTATTATTTAAAGTAAACAACCCTATTTGCCATAATTTCGCAGTGTTGTATTGATCCACTTTTACATTTGACATAATTGCGCCCCCTTGTAGTTAACCGCTTTCATTATTTTGAATGTTAGAAAAATTAATCAACCATTCCCCTGTTTATACTTATTTCATCAAAAAAATAATTCCCCTTTACATGCCACTCCCTTCTATGAAAACCCTTTCATTTATGAATAAAAAAATATAATTGCTAGAAAAATATTATTCTATTTTTTAATTAGTTTAATGAACTAATTATTAAACTAAGAATATCATCTCGGCTATATTTAGTCAATATGTTTTTAATTTTCTAAATATTTTATTGATAGAATACCTTTTTTCGTAAGAAAATACCTAAAAATGCTATAAAGGTACCAAATTTCCCCGATAAAAAAAGGAGGCGAAATTCTACTTCATTTCTGTTTTTTATTTTTTTACTATATTAAAACCAATCAGCGTATTTAGTTCCCTAAAATGACCTTAGAAGTAAGCGTTACTAAATATAATTCTTTGTTTACCTACGGTAATTATATTGCACCGAGATACAATAATCATTATCTGACCCTGCTTTATTATTCTATTTTTTTTACTCATATTGTTTTCTAATGATAAAACAAATATTTCAGTGGAATTATTCCAGCACAAAAGGCAGCGGATACGCACTGCCTTTTGTGTATTTTCCTATTTCACTCTGTTAAAACCAGTTAGCATATCCTAGCTTTCTCAAGTGATTAGCAGAAACCTCAAGGCATTCGAATGGATCGCGTCCATACGTATCATCCTGTTCTACCAAGAAATACTGTGCACCACTCTCAAGTCCAGCTTCCATGATTGCTTCGATATCAAGGTTTCCTTCACCGAGTTCAGCAAATTCAATTGTATTCGTGAAAATGTTAAAGAATTTAGCCATATCCTTCTTGAAGTCAATTTCACTTAAATCCATTTGTCCAATTCGATAATCCTTCAAGTGTAAGAGTGAAATACGGCCGGCATATCCTTTAACAAATTCCACAGGATTTACGCCTGCTCTTTGAATCCAGTGAACATCTAATTCAAATCCAAGCTTAGCGGTGTTGTTTTTAATAATATCCAATAAATATTCACCATCAAATTTTTGGAATTCCAAGTGGTGTGTATGGTAATACAATTCAATTCCGTGCTCCGCTAATCTGTGAGCCATTGCTTCAGCTTTACCAATAAACTCCATAATTGTATCTTTATTCCCCATAGCCATTAACGGCATCATGCCAATTCGCAAATAATTACAATCAAGGGTCTTGCAATCGTTTACGATTTTTTCAAAGTCATTTGTTAATGTCTCACCAGGCATTCCAGGAAGCATTGGCTCTACCGCAGCAGAAAGAGCCGCAATCTTAATATCAAAATCTTCGCTCGCCCTTTTTATCTCCGCTACGTTCTCTGGTGTCATAGGGATTTGAGAAACTTCAACAGCGTGATATCCAAGCTCACTTACTTTTCTCATTGTTTCATAGGCACCTAGCTCTTCAACTTTGCCCTTAAGCATCATCATTTGAACGCCGATTTTTCCCTTATTCATTGAAATACCTCCATTTTTATTGATTGTTTTTTCTCTGATGACAGATGAATCGCATCAATTATCGCAATTGAAGCTAGTGCATCTTTTGCATGAATATAGTCTTCTGTTTTTTTGACGATTGCGGAATAGAATTGATTAATGGTTTTTGCATGACTAGCTCCATAATAATGTTTTGAACCTGGCAGCTTGGCATCCTCCATCAACTCTTCCTTTTCACCTGCTTCATTCACTCTTGTCAGAATGCTATCCTTGATTATGAGCCTTTCTTTTTCAAAAAGAACCTCAAGTTCGACACTAGAATTATCTGCATTTGCATTCGTAGCAAAGAATAACCCCTTAGCTCCACTTTTAAACTGGAATCGTGCGGAAGCCGTATCTTCCACTTCGATGTTATAATCCAATAGTTGATCAACTGAACCTCTAATCGATTCAATTTCACCGCCAACCAGCTGCATGAGGTCTAACGTATGCAGCGCTTGGTTAATCATCACTCCACCGCCAGCATATTTCCATTGCCCGCGCCACGGCTGGATGTCATAGTATTGTTTTGGTCTAAACCAAGCTACTAGACCCTTAACTCCTCTAATAGGACCATATTCACCAGAGCGGATGATTTCTTGAAGCTTTTCAAATGATTCATTGTTGCGATTTTGCAGGCAGACACCGATTTTAACGTTCTTGTTCTCTTCCTCTATTTTCACCAGAGCAAGCCCTTCTTCACTGTTCAGACCCAATGGTTTCTCTAGAAAAACATGAACACCTTTTTCCACACAAGCCTTCGTAACAGGGTAATGCAGGTAATGGGGCAGACAGATATGAACACAATCTAAGTCTTCGTTTTCTAGCAATACTTCATAGTTACTGTAAAAGTTTGCTCCTGGTACTGAATTTGATAATGTTTCATCATTATCACAGACAGCCACCAATTCAGCATTTGGGTTAGCTTTTATCGCTGGAATATGGATGTGTGAAATCGTCCCCAGCCCTATAACTGCTACTTTCAGCATTTGCTTCTCCCCTTCATTTGAAACGAACTCAAGGCTCTATTAGCGATGAGTTCGTTTCATTTGTCAGATTACTTTCTAACCGGATATTTACCTTCTTCAGCAATACGTTTATTTAATTCTTCTAGGAATAAATCTTCATCAAATGGTACTTCGATTTCCTTGCCTAACCAGCTTGACAGGTGCATAGCATTTGCAAGTCTGACACCATTAATTCCGTCGCTGCCTGGAGCTAATAATGGAGTTCCTTCCACAACCGCAGAAGCAAAGTCTTCTAATACTGCAATGTGCTGTTCGCCCCAAACATTACCAAAATCTAGTACTTCCTCAGAGAAAACATCATCTTGGCTGCCGCCCATGAAAATCTTCATCACATCTTGCATGCTCATTGTTGCGCTCATTTCACTTTCAGGTTTTACAAGACGTTTAATGGTAACTTTACTACTTTTATCTACAATAATTTTCCCTTTATCTCCAACGATTTCTAAACGGTCTGTCCCTACTACATCGTGTGTACGAGTTACAAATACACCAGTAGCACCATTTCCATAATCAAATACTGCAGTCACATCGTCTTCAACCACAATATCTCTCTGAGAGCCATAGTTTATTTTTGCATAAACCTTTTTCGGCATGCCGCAAATCCATTGAAGTAAGTCAATTTGGTGTGGCGCTTGGTTTACAAGGACACCGCCGCCTTCTCCGCCCCAAGTTGCTCTCCATTCACTTTGATCGTAGTACCCTTGCGGTCTCCACCAGGTAGTAATAATCCAGTTGGTACTGCGAATGCTGCCAATCTCACCATTATCAATAAGTTCTTTTACTTTTTTATAAAGTGGATTAGTACGCTGGTTAAAGAAGATAGCAAACTTAACTTCAGGCTTTGTTGCTGCAAAGTCGTTTAACTCTTGAACTTGTTTTGTATAAACACCAGCTGGTTTTTCCACTAATGCATGGATATTCCGTTTTAATGCTTCAATTCCCATTTCTGGATGGAGGTAATGCGGAACAGTTGTAACGACCGCATCAACGTCACCGCTTTCCATCATTTCGATATAATTATCGTAGAAAGGAACACCAGGATACTTCTCTTCTGCTACTTGTTTTTTAGCAGGATCATTGTCACAGATCGCACCAATCACCATATTTTTAACTTTGCCTTCAGAAATGAAATTAGCATACATTCCACCTTCTGCACCTAATCCAATAATCCCTAATCTTACATTAGCCATAATTACATTCCCTCGCTTTCAATTTTGTTAAGAATTTCTAGTAAAGCTTCATATTGAAGCTTGTATCCGCCGGCACCATCCAACCCTTTGTTGTCCTTGATGATTTCGGTCGCATCCTCGAGCTCTAAATCCTTTAGAGAATCAAAGAGAACGAGATGTGGCTCGAGAGTTAAAAAGCCTTTATAGCCGCTCTTAATAAATTTAGCTAAGAGTTCTGGAATTTTGCCATCACCAGTTCCACAGACAACATTTTGGCTATCAGTTGTTACAGCATCCTTTATGTGTATATAAACAATCTCATCTTTTAAGAGATCGTAACACTCCTGTGTGTCATCACCGCACTGTACGAAATTAGCGAAGTCGAATATTCCTTTAAAGTAAGGAGATCCAACTTCTGTTAAAATTTCATGACAGCGTGTGCCGATATCACCAAAGATATCCTTTTCATTTTCATGCAGTAATATCACATTGTATTTTTCTGCAATTGCAGCATATTCTTTTAGCTTGCTAACAACTAGGCTACGATATTGATCCGCATCCTCACCCTTAGGAATATAGAAGCTGAAGATTCTTATATATTTACAATCTAGAAAGTTACTAATTTGACAAAGCGAGTCCAACATAAGCTTTTGTTTCGCGAAGCCTTCTTCATCATTGATAAATACCTTTCCAATTGGTGATCCAATGGATGAAACGCTAATTCCAGCTTTTTGAAGCCTCGGCTGAACAGTTTCTTTAATTTCCTCTACTGTAAAATCACCAATATTTTTCCCATCAATGCCACGTAACGAGATATATTTCATTCCTAAATTTGAGACAACCTCAAGCTGGGTATCAAAGTCAGATGAGATTTCATCTGAAAATCCTGAAATCAGTAAATCTTGATTCATTTATTTTTTTCCTCCTTATGGCTACCTGCGTTTTGTTTTTCGATACTGTGAAGGAGTGGTGCCGACCTTCTCTTTAAAAAAACGGCTGAAATGGGCTACACTCTCAAATCCTGTTGTCCGTGCAACATCTGTTAGTGATTGATCAGGCTCCATTTCCAACAAATACTTTACCTGGTTAAGCCGGCAAGCCATTACGTATTCCATCACTGTAAAGCCAGTAACTTCTTTAAAGACATGTGATGCATAATACTTACTTAGACTTAGTTCCGCTGCAATTCTGTCTAAACTGACTTTTTCAGAATAATGATCGTTAATCCAAGAGGCAATAGACTCTGCATGAAGTTCCTTTTCTGACCTTTTACTCGTCACTTGAGACAATTCATTTTGACTTCTTTTATATATCCCCATCAATAATTGAATCAACTCAAGTTTTACTTCAGCCTCGATAAAATCATTTTTCTTACCTGTCCGCTGCATTTCTTCATCAATATGAGTGAGCGAACTGGCTATTTCCTTAATCCTGCCATCAACAAATTGTCCAAATTCATCATAGCCTGTACGAAGGAAGCAATTATGAAGTTTTTTAAACGGATCCAACAAATTAGGAACTCCAAGTCCAATTAATGATTCCTGCAGCCATAAAGGTGAAAAATGAATCATACTTCTTGTATACGTACTGTCTGTTCCTGGATTTGCTTTATGCAAAGTCATACCGTCTAAAAGGATGATATCACCAGGCTGCAACTCGTATATCCGATTGTTTATTAAATACTTACAATCACCTGAATGAAAAAAGTAAATCTCATATTCTTGATGTGAGTGAAAATTAAAGTTGTAAAAGTCAACTCCTTGAATACGGTAGAAACCGTAGATCCACTCATCCATTATTCTTTTTCTAAATGAAGAGCTAGTTAACTTTTCCATTGCTTCCACACCCTTATAAGTAAGCGTTAACATAATAGTTTGTTCACTTAACATATTTATATTATATTGCAGATAAACACAAAAAACATTCTCTAAAACTGCTCAATATCTTTTATTATTTGACTGATATTGCTTTTTTACTACAGTTTCCAGACAAATAAAAAGGAGACAAAAACAGCTTTTAAAGCTGGTTTTTGTCTCCTTTTGCAGGTGTTTTTTACAGAACCATTATTCCATCCAGTTTGTGTGGAATACTCCTTCTTTATCAATACGTTGATACGTATGTGCACCAAAATAGTCGCGTTGTGCTTGAAGCAGGTTCGCAGGAAGTGTTTCAGTACGGTAGCTGTCATAGTAAGCAATTGCGCTCGCAAATGATGGTACTGGGATACCACGTTCAATTGCAACAGCAAGAACTTGACGTAATGGCTGCTGATAATTTTCAACGATTTCTTTAAAGTAAGGATCTAATAATAAGTTTCTTAATTCAGGATCGCGATCATACGCGTCTTTAATTTTTTGTAGGAATTGCGCACGGATGATACAACCGCCGCGGAAAATCATTGCGATATCGCCGTAGCGAAGATTCCAATCATATTCTTCAGACGCAGCACGCATTTGTGCAAAACCTTGTGCATAAGAAACAATTTTACTCATATATAATGCTTTACGAATTGCTTCGATTAATTCTTCTTTATTGCCTTCAAATGCCTTAACTTCTGGTCCATTAAGAACCTGGCTTGCCTTAACACGCTCATCCTTCATTGCAGAAATAAATCGGGCAAATACAGATTCAGTGATAATTGGAAGTGGAACACCTAAGTCTAAAGCATTTTGGCTTGTCCATTTTCCTGTACCCTTTTGACCAGCAGTATCAAGGATTAAGTCAACCATTGGCTTACCTGTTTCTTCATCAACTTTTGTAAAGATATCAGCTGTAATTTCAATCAAATAGCTGTCTAATTCACCTTTATTCCATTCAGCAAAAACCTCATGAAGCTCTTGCGCTTCTAAACCAAGTACATTTTTCAAAATAAAATAGGCTTCACAGATTAATTGCATATCACCATATTCAATTCCGTTATGAACCATTTTCACATAGTGACCTGCACCATTTGGACCAATATACGTACAACAAGGATCGCCCTCTACTTTTGCAGAAATGGCTTCTAAGATTGGTTTAACAAGGTTATACGCTTCTTCTTTACCTCCAGGCATGATAGAAGGACCTTTTAATGCGCCTTCCTCTCCACCTGAAACACCTGTTCCAATGAAATGGAATCCAGCAGTTGCTAGTTCCTTATTTCGTCTGATTGTATCTTGGAAGAATGTATTTCCGCCATCAATCAGGATATCGCCTTCTTCAAGAAATGGCTTCAAGGAGTCAATTGTAGCATCCGTTGCCGTACCTGCTTTAACCATTAATAAAATTTTGCGAGGCTTCTCTAAAGAATCTACAAATTCTTCAACAGTACGTGCACCTACAAAGTTTTTTCCTTCAGCCTCGTTTTTTAGAAATTCTTCTGTTTTGTCATAAGAACGGTTGAAAACAGCGACAGAATAACCGCGGCTTTCAATATTTAAAGCAAGGTTCTTACCCATGACTGCCAACCCTACGACACCAATTTGTTGTTTAGACATTTTTATCCCTCTTTCTTCCCTAGTCCTATTTAGCAATGTTCACTCGTACTTTTGTCAAACACTTCATGATATTGCTAGATGACTTTCGACATAATAGTATAAACATAACAATTCTACATCATGAAGTCCAGTAACAGTATCTGAATTAACGCTCTAAGAAATACTTTTCCGCATTTTTGTATCCAATATTTCTAACCATTTGCTCAAGGAATGCCATATCATTAGGCGCTAGTCCTCTTTCTACCCATTCACCTAATAGATTGCAAAGAATACGACGGAAGTATTCATGTCGCGCATAGGAAAGGAAGCTGCGTGAATCAGTCAGCATACCAATAAAATGGCTCAACAGACCTACGTTTGCAAGATCCTTCATTTGTCTTTCCATTCCATCGATATGGTCATTAAACCACCAGCCAGAACCAAATTGAATTTTACCAGGAACGCCTTCTTCATAGAAGTTCCCCATCATACCCGCTAGAACTGGATTATCTTTCGGGTTAAGGTTAAACAATACTGTTCTTGGTAAAGCATTTTGTTGTTCAAGAGTATCAAGGAATTTAGATATACCTTCAGCAAAATTTGATTCACCGACAGAATCAAATCCTGTGTCTGGACCAATTAGCTCTTTCATTTTTGTATTGTTATTTCTTAATGCACCCATATGAAGCTGCATGACCCACTGTTTTTCAGCATACATTTTTCCAAGCTCAGTTAAAAGGAACCAACGGTAAGCGATTAGTTCTTCATTAGAAAGCTGTTCACCATGCAACCCTTTTTTGAAAATAACCTCAATTTCTTCCTTAGTGGTTTCTACATATTCCATTTTTTGAATATCATGGTCAGACGCACGACCGCCATTTTCGTGGAAGAAATCAACACGCTGCCCAAGTGCAATCAAGAAACCTTCTATTGAATCTACTTTAATTCCTGAAACCTCTTCTAATTTCTCAATCCAAGTTACAAATGTAGGACGCTCGATGAATAGAGCTCCATCTGGACGGAAAGTTGGTGCAATAATGGGAGCAAAAGTTTCATCATTGTTTAATAAACGATGGTATTCCAATGTGGAATTAGGATCATCTGTTGTCCCAATAAATTTCACATTTGATTTCGCAATAAAAGCTCTTGCTGTGTATTCTGAAGTTTTTAGCTTTTCATTACATTCATCGTAAATTTCCCGTGCAGTTGATGGGCTTAGTAATTTTTCAATTCCAAAGAACATTTTCAACTCCATGTGAGTCCAATGATAAAGCGGGTTGCCGATTAGGTTTGGCACCGTTTCTGCCCAAGCAGCGAATTTCTCCCAATCAGAACCATCACCAGCAATGTATTTCTCGCCAATACCGTTCATACGCATTGTACGCCATTTATAGTGGTCTCCGCCTAGCCATAGTTGAGTAATACTCTCATATGACTTATTTTCCCAAACCTCTTGTGGATCTAGGTGGCAGTGGAAATCAAAAATCGGTAACCCCTCTGCTGCATTTTCAAATAACTTTATGGATGTTTCTGTATCTAACAAGAAGTCTTTTTCTAAAAAGTTTTTCATTTCGATACCCTCCAATAACTACTATTTTCTGTAAACCCTTACAAATTTATTAAATAATTTCAAGAAAAGATATTTCTTAATTTGTTTAGTAAACAAATTAATTACATTACTAACTTATCACGTTTATTTTGTTAAGTCAATTGGCAGTTTATAATTTTTTGCTAATCGACAGAGACCTATATGAGATTACCTGTTATACTATTGTTATAGTAGAAAAGCGGCTCGAATGGAGGATGCAAATGATTACCGGTGACGCGTCATATATAAAAAAAATCAATCGCTCGATTATTCTTAGAGAGATTGTCAAAGAAGGTTTAATATCTAGGGCAGATTTATCAAAAGTTACCGCACTTACACGTGCAACCATCTCAGCACAGGTTGCTGATTTAATAGAAGAAGATCTTATAGTAGAAACACAACTTGAGCATTATACAGTTGGAAGAAAACCTATTATGCTTTCTATTAACAGTGAGGCAGGCTATGCTCTTGGCATTGACCTTGATTTTGACCATATTTCATTTACGGTTTCTGATCTTACGGGAACTCCTATCAACTCCAAAAGGATTGAAACAAATACGACTGACTACAGAGAGATATTGAATCTCTTAGTTGAGCATATAAAAGCCTATAAATCTGAATACGCTTACAGTCGATATGGAATTATTGGAATTGTTATTGCCATTCATGGTCTAGTTGGAAAAGATGAAACCATTCACTATGTACCACGGTTAGGATGGAATAATATATCTCTTAAGAATGATATTGAAAGACACATCGACATCAACGTGTTTATAGAAAACAATGCGAACCTAAGTGCTTTTGCTGAGCGGGTATATGTGCATCATGAGACAGATAACTTATTATCAGCCACTCTTTATTCCGGTATTGGTTTAGGAATGATGATGAACAACGAGTTCTTTCGCGGACATGACGGGTTTGCTGGCGAGATTGGCCATATGATTGTTGTCCCAAATGGAATACAATGCAATTGCGGGAATAAAGGCTGCTGGGAAAGATATGCATCAGAAAATGCACTATTCAAGCATTTATTAGAAACAAGGAAAATGAATTCTGTTACCTACGAAGATATCCAAAAATGGCTGGATGGGGATGACGAAGAAGTACATCAATTGATGGAACAATTTATTTTCTACCTCTCTATTGGTTTAAATAATATGATAAACATGTACAATCCGGATGTGCTTGTGCTTGATAGCGAGCTTCTACGGATGTATCCGAATGCTCTCGATAAAATAAGAGGAAATTTGAATTCTTCTATTAGCCATTACCGTGCATTACAGATTTCTTCAATTGGCAGAAACTCTGCTGTTCTTGGAGCTTGTGCTCTTGCAATTAAACATTTCTTAGAGGTTCCGATGTTGAATCTAAAATTTAGCCAATCAAATAAAAATGCAAGCGTTAACATTTAATCTATAGTTCGTTAATCTAACAAAGAACCCCCTTTCAACTTCAGAAAGGGTACCGTAAAATACGTACCGAAACGACAGTCGTATTGGCATCGTTATGGTATATAAGTAAAACTCGCCAAATTGGCGAGTTTCTTTATTAGGAATACATTCCCCAACCGTTCATAGATGTGGAATCAGCATATATTTATCGACTAGTTTATACAGCTCAATATTGCAAAAAAAGATAAGGTTGTTATGAAACAGACATAACAACCTTATCTTTAATTAAATATTATGCTTTTCTTTTTTCAGCTAAATCAATTGCAAGTTGTTCAGTGCGCTTTTTGTTTAATGGATATAAGAACACAATCAGTAAGAATACTACACCCAGTACCACTGCAGGTACTAAAGTGCCAAGTGTATGAATTCCTTGTAAAGTTTCCTCAGTTTGTGTTTGTGCACCAGCAGTGTAACCTACTGCTGCAATTACTGCACCACCAACACCGCCAGCAACCGCTTGACCGATTTTACGAGCCATTGAATAAATGGAGTAAACGGTTCCATCTTCACGCAAACCAGTTAAATATTCATGATAATCAATTACATCAGTAACAAAAGCCCAAACAACAAGGTTAAAAACACCGTAACCAACCATTGCAATTGTTAAAACACCGATAAATTGCATTGCTGATAAGCTTGGAAGGAAATATAAAACTGCATATACAAGAGCAGCTAATAATAAACCGCCTGAAGCCACTTCTTTTTTACCAAATTTCTTTACTAACGGCTGTACAAATGGCATTGCCACGAATACTGCAACTGATTGAAGTAAACCAACCATACTTAACGCTTTCGCATTTCCGAAATAATCCTTAAATAGATATACGTTAACCGTACCAATTAACATAAACACAATCATGAATGTTAAAGCTGCAACAAGGAACACCATTAATGGTTTGTTTTTAACAAGGCCCTTCATTGTTGTGCCTAAGTTCACCTTTTGTTTATTACTTTCATCCAGTGTAATACGTTCAACAGATAATTTATAGCAAGCCATGTAACAAGCAATTGCAAGACCGCCGAAAAGTAATGCAGCGATTAGGAAGCGATTCGCATCCGGTCTATTGTTTACAAATAAAATCATTGGGCCAGCCACGTTTATAATTAAACCTGCTAGGTTACCACCTAATGTTCTCCAGCTTGATAACGCTGTACGTTGAACAGGATCAGCTGTGATAACAGAAGCCATTGAGCCATAAGGAATATTAACAGTAGAATATAATGTTCCCCAGATAATATACGTTATATATGCATAAGCAAGATAAAATCCATTAGACATGCCAGGTATGTGTACAAACATCAAGATTCCTGAGATAACGAGCGGAAATGACATTCTAAAGATCCATGGTCTAAATTTACCTTGAGCTGTAGCCTTTCTAGTATCAATGAAACGGCCCCATGTTACATCAGCAAAAGCATCCCAAAGACGTGCAATCATAAATAATAGACCTACTTGAGCTGGATTGATATGGAAAATATCTGTATAGAATACCATTAAGAATGCTGCAACTAGAATAAAGAAGAAATCGTTTCCAAAATCACCGAATAAATAACCCATCTTATCTTTCATCCCAAATGGACGTACTGCTTGCCCAACATTTTGTGGGGTTTCTACTTTCTGTTGCAATGCTCTAGCCATCTTTAACCCTCCTAATAAATCTTTCTAAAATAATAATGAAAACCCTTTTAATAATTGCTAAGACAATTTTAGGCTTATTTTTCTGAATCCCTTTACAAAAATACTTAATACTATTTTTTACCTTCTCGAGAGTGTTTAAATTTCCCAATTAATTTGTTTAGTGAACTAACAAACTAACTGTATACATAGAATATCACCCTCGACAATATTCGTCAATAATAATTTGTAAGCGGTTATAAAAAATTTTTCATTAAAAATACTGTCAGTTTTCTGCACCATTAATCCTGCCTCCAATTATTCAATTATTACAAATATTATGGTAGGCTTGCTGTATAGTTTAAAAATAGGAGGAGAGAATCTTATGTTCCAACGTCCAGAAAAAAATGAATATCCCGATTATTATGTACCCTATGTTGACCTAGTTCCTGAAAGTGACTTAGTAGAGTTGTTAAAAGTAAATCTTGAAAAGACAGTTTCTCTTTTCGAAGGTATTTCAGAAGAAGTCAGTTTAAAATCATATGCACCAGGCAAATGGAGTATCAAAGAAGTACTCGGCCATATAACCGACACCGAAAGAATCATGAGCTACCGCCTTTTGCGTGTGGGCCGGGGCGATCAAACACCTTTAGCTGGGTTTGAAGAGAACCAATATGTCCAGGCAGCACAAACAAACAACCTATCCGTGAAAACGATCCTAGAAGACTTCAAAGCAGTCAGAAACGCAACCATCACCCTAATCCAAAACCTTCCCACTGAAGCATGGGAAAACAAAGGCAACGCAAACGGAATGGAAATCACAACTCGATCCATCGCCTACATCATCGCAGGCCACCAAATGCACCATTGCAAAATCATCGAAGAAAGATATTTATAGTGGTGCAGTTGTGGTGCCTGTCCACCTCAGGTGGACAGTTGAAACACGGACACTCCACAAAAAAACAGACCAAATCGCTGAGATTTGGTCTGTTTCGTTTTTGCCTATTATGATCCCATTTTGGTTCGCGAGGCTGCTGGCTGGTATTTTCTCATTGGTCCATTTTCGAGTACTTCTTGAAGATAGAGATTTCCATTCGGACTGGTTTTTCTGAGCAGGTCCATGAGGTATGTAATATCGTCAAGTGCTCTATGTGTTTGATGGTTTGTAATTTGGTGCGCCTGTAATAGGGTTAGAAGTTTACCATTTGGAAAACCATAGTTCTTCCATTTAACACCGCGCATTGTACAGTACCACTTTAAATCATTCACTTCTGGATACATATGAAATAGAAAGCTTCGGTCAAAGGAAGCATTATGCGCAAATACAGTATCTGCACGATGGAAATAAGTTTTTATTTTACCATCCATAAAACTCTTCCCTGCTACCATTTCATAGGGAATACCATGAATTTGGAATGCACGGTCATAGTTCCTTCTTGCAGAACTGGTAAGTGGTTCGCGCAAGAAAGAATCTTCCTCAATAATTTCCTGAATCTCACCTGTATCTGTTCTATAAGAAAATAATTTCAGTGCAAGTTCTATTACTTCGTCGGTAGTCGGACCTAATCCAGTCGTTTCAACATCCAATACTAAACCTAGTTTCTCAAATTTCCGCATAAATTTCATTCCTTTGAAATTAATTAATAGAATTATTATAACATTTTTAACAAAAAGAAGGCTCACCAATTGGCAAGCCTTTCTTAACTAATAATGGAAATTCTATGCTTACGTCCTCTACTGATTCCGTATCCCATTAATAAAAGCTTTGATGATCATCTGGAAACTCTCATCCAAATCTAACGCCATCTTAAAGCCACCACTCTTTTCTAATGAAGAAAACCCGTGTAAAATGCTCCGGATGCCTCTGACTGCATGTAAAACAGTGTCCCCTTCAAATTTATAAGCCTGTAAAACGCGGAGGGTGAGCTCAACTATCTTAGAACCCGCAATCTGAACATCCTCATCCTCCATATCCGGTGCCATCAACGTTGCCTCATAAATCCCAGGATGCTTTCGGGCAAAATTAACATAAGCTTTACTTAGCATGATTACAGCTTCGTCTCCTGCGACACCAATCGCTGCTTGGGCTAATACCTCATATAGCCGTTCTATCCCATAAATGGCCAATTCTTTTCTTAATCCGCCCAGTCCATCAAAATGGTTATATAAAGAAGGCGGACGGATTCCTAATTTCTTCGCTAGATTTGCCAAGGTAACTTCTTGCACTCCAAATTGGTCCGCTAACTCCGCTGCTGCTTCCAAAATCTCTGTTAATTCAAGTCCAACCTTTGGTCTTGGTGACATCCATCTCTAACTCCCTACTATTAATTTCTGTTCAAAACGGTTAATGGCCTTTTCCATTTCCCCGATTGGATTCTCCAACATTTCACCATGTCCGACTGCTAGAAGCACAGGTTGGTAGCTCACTAACTTTTTTGCACTTGCTAAAGAAGTCTCCTTGCTCCATGTACCAAAGGCTGGAAATGGAAACCACGGCTTTACGTCTCCTGCAACTGCTATCCCACCTCTAGTTTGATAGGCGTCCCCTGCAATTAAGGCTTTCGTGCGGGTATCAATAAAAGACATCGAGCCCGGTGTATGTCCTGGGGTTTCAATTGCTGCCAACGATCCGATCAGGTCTCCGTCTTTTAAAAGTACATTAGCTCTAGTCTTCAATTGTTTGGGGACACCTCCCTTAATCGGTGTTTGGTGCTCGTGCTTATCAAGTGATGTGTCACCATTCATTATTCTGTTATCCCTCACTGAAATATAGACAGGTACATCTGGCAGTGCTTCCTTTAACCTATCAAGCGCACCCACATGATCCTCATGTGCATGAGTCAAAATTATTTTTGTAATCGGCTTTCCAATTGTTTCTGATGCTTTTAAAATTCCCTTCATACTAAATGGCAGGGCTGCATCCAACAAAGTTAATCCATACTCTTCCTCGACCAAATAACAATTAACCGGAAAAACACTTGCCATAAAAGTTACCTGATATAAAAAACCGTTATTGAGCAATCTCACAATCCCAAACCCCCTTAACTAATATCATTAGTTAAATTATAACTAATGATATTAGTTTTAACAAGAACCTTTTAAAAAACTTGTGATTTCAGTGGTATTAAACCCTTGTTAACAATTTGTTCAAATCTTTTTTACAGATATGTGAAATAGTGATCAATTTATCCTCAATTCAAGATTAATTTGTTATATTAGCAGTGTAATAAATATTTAAAACATATTTAACAAGGAGATGGCTTTATAATGTTTATGAATTTCTTAAGAGAAAACAAAATTGCGGCTGGAATATTGACAGTCTTACGTTTATATCTCGGATATTCCTGGTTTACAGCAGGTTTAGGAAAATTAACAGGTGGCGGGTTCGATGCTTCTGGTTTCTTAAAAGGAGCGGTTGCTAATCCAGTAAAAGGTCCAGATGGCAACATGGTTTATAGCTGGTATGTTCACTTCTTAGATAGCTTTGCAATACCAAACATTGATTTCTTCAACCACATCGTCCCTTGGGGCGAAACATTAATCGGCTTAGGACTTTTATTAGGATGTTTAACAACAGCAGCAATGTTCTTTGGTTTAGTGATGAACTTCTCTTTCTTCCTAGCTGGTACTGTATCTCATAACCCAACTGACATTTTCTTAGGTTTCATCATCTTAACTGCTGGCTATAATGCAGGTCGTTTCGGTCTAGATCGCTGGGTAGTTCCATTCATCCGTAAAACAATGAAAACTGAAGGCAGCAAAGCAAAAGCAACAGCCTAACAGCTGCAAAGTAATTTTCAACAAGTTGTTCAAGATTCTGACAAAACATTTTTAACAAAGTGTGAACTTATCACTATGCTCGTGTTGTTAACTCGTAAAATCTTATATAGTGTAACTATCAAATACAAACTAATTTTTGAAGGGCGGAATGCTTTATGTTTAACAAATTTTTAAGAGAAAATAAAATTTCTGCAGTTATTTTGACTGTCATTCGTTTATACCTTGGTTATTCTTGGTTCACAGCTGGTTTAGGAAAATTAACAGGCGGCGGGTTCGACGCTTCTGGCTTCTTAAAAGGTGCAATCGCGAAACCAGTATCAGGTCCAGAAGGAAATGTGCTTTATGGTTGGTATGTTGATTTCTTAAGTAACTTTGCACTTCCAAACATTGATGTTTTCAACACCATCGTTCCTTGGGGCGAAACATTAATTGGTTTAGGACTTTTATTAGGATGTTTAACAACAGCAGCGATGTTCTTTGGTCTAGTAATGAACTTTTCTTTCTTCTTAGCAGGAACTGTATCTCATAATCCAACTGACATTTTCTTAGGCTTCATCATCCTAACAGCTGGATACAACGCAGGTCGTTTTGGTCTTGACCGCTGGGTGGTTCCATTCATCCGTAAAACTGTTTTCAAAGGTAATGAATCAGCAAAACAACACGCATAACGAAAAGTGCCTCCATCACATGTTGATAGAGGCACTTTTTTTATTAATAAATATTATCTTCTTCTGCATTTTCAAATCCTGTACGATCCTGATACCAATTAGTGATTTGCGTAAGGATAGCAAATACTAAAAAGAAATTCATCGCCCAAACATTAATAAATGGGGCTAACCCGCCAAATTCGATTCCATGATACCCTTTAATTTTCATCACGATCATCGATTCTATAAAAATTAAAACAAAACCCAAGACACCAGCAACAGCCATTCTAATCATTCCCGTTCCCTCCATATCTACCGATTATGTTTAACAATTTTCAATTATATTAATAAAACAAATTTGACAATTATGTGAACATTTTATAACCCTATTATATGGCAAATCTCATAAGAACAACAACAAAAAACATTTGTGTTTAGGAAGAAAGTTTTTTTAAAGATTAAAAGATTAAAAAAAATGGCATTATAGATATTGCTTTGAGGTAAAACGGAAGGATTTCATGATAATAGTCGATTACTTTTTAACCAACGTTATTAATGATGTGCAGAACGTAACTGTAGAAGCATACATGAGGAAGGTGTAAAAGTTAACAAAGACCGTATTTGTGTATTGGTTTAACCATGTATAGCTGAAAATTCGCGATTCTACCCTTGTAGGCGGTCTGCTAAACTTATGAATCAACTCGGAAAAATATACAAATTCTAACACACTTGCTGCAAGGATGACGATAAAGGAACATATAATCATTTTCCGCCAAGTACCTACTCTAAATGAAGCATACTTAAGTTTTAGAAACAATTCATACCCAAAAAGGGAAAATGTCAACAATACGTATGGAAAAATAAAGATGACTGAATTACGGCTACTAGAAAAGGACTCAGGATTAAATGAAAATTCCCTAACCATGAAAATTGCAATTATACAAAGCAGGAAATAGATAATCAATTGCCTCGATACCATCTCATCTCCTCCTCTTAAATAGGCTGTGTTAAAGGATACTGTTGATTTAAGAACCTGTTGATTGGAGTGGAAGGCGCTCGACTCCTCGAAAATGCTATCGCATTTTCTTCGTGCGTGGGCGGATTCGCGGATGAAATTCAATGTCCTGCGGGATGCACGAGCTGAGTGAGACCCCGCAGGTCGGAACGACCGAGGAGGCTCACGGGCGGGCCCGCGAACCGCTCGCGCCTGGAACGCAAATCAACAGCCTAGTTTAACACAGCCTTTAAAAACTAAAAAAGGATTAATGCCCTATTGTTATATATTCAACAATAAGGACGTTATTCCCTAGACCCTCCTATACAGTGGTTAGGAGAATGGCTCTCAAAGTGCTAAGATGACATTAATCATGGTAAATTGATTTTTTTAAGAAAGTTACAAAATAAGTAAATGAGGTATCAAATTGAAAGAACACATCTTATTGGTCCTTAAACAGATCGAAAAAGAGTATGATGTTAAAATCCTTTATGCCTGTGAATCAGGCAGCAGAGCCTGGGGTTTTCCCTCTAAAGATAGCGACTATGATGTCCGATTTATTTATGTTCATAAAAAGGAATGGTATCTCTCAATCGACCAAAGGCGCGACGTGCTGGAAGTCCCGAAGCATGATAAAATCTCAATCCAAGTAGACAAACTTCTAGACTTGAATGGCTGGGAGCTAGCCAAAGCATTACGGTTATTCCGCAAATCGAATCCGCCGCTGCTGGAATGGCTTCATTCAAATATCGTTTACTACCAAGAGTACTCTGCCATCAATAAAATGAAAAAGTTAGAAAGTCAAATCTTTTCTCCCATTGCTAGCATTCATCATTATTTAAAAATGGCAAAAGGTAATTATAGAGATTATTTAAATCGAGGGGAAGTTAAAATAAAAAGATATTTCAACATATTCCGGCCACTGTTCGCGGCTAAGTGGATAGAAAAGCACCATGCATTTCCCCCTATTAAATTTACTCAACTGACCGAGGATATCCTTCCATCCCATGAACTTAGAATAGTACTTGGCGATATAATCAAGCTTAAAAAGGCTGGAGAAGTTCTCGATCCAAATCCTAGAACTGAGTTCATCAATCACATCGTTGAAACTGAGATTGAGCATTTAGAGCAATATGTAAGGGAAGTGTCTTTAAATAAATCAGATCCTACTGATGTTTTGAATCAATTGTTTCGGGAAACTCTTGATGAAGTTTGGGGTTAAATATATATTTGTCACATTTAAAGATTGTGGCTGTTTTATTTTTTCAAGGAATGCTTGAAAATCTCATTAAAAACGAATATTATATAAAGGTTATTAATAAATGTTCGTGTTTTGGAGGAACCTTATGTTTAAACTAAAAGAAAACCAAACAAATACAAAAACAGAACTACTCGCGGGTATTACAACCTTCTTTACAATGGTCTACATTGTTGTTGTTAACCCAGTCATTCTTGCTGATGCAGGTGTTCCATTTGAACAAGTCTTCACAGCAACGATTATCTCTGCAGTTGTTGGGACACTTTGGATGGCATTGTTTGCAAATTATCCAATTGCCATTGCGCCAGGTATGGGGCTTAACGCATACTTCGCCTATTCTGTCGTTGGCGGCGGGCACAATATTAACTATGAAACAGCCTTTGCAGCTGTTTTTATCGCCGGTATTATTTTTGTCATCTTATCTTTAACACCCTTAAGAGAAAAATTAATCGATGCGATTCCAGATAACCTCAAACATGGGATTACAGCAGGTATAGGTTTATTTATTGCTTTTATAGGTCTGAGACTTACACACATTATTATTGCTCATCCTACCAACCTTGTTGGATTAGGTGATCTAAGATCTCCTTCAGCACTGCTGGCAATCATCGGTTTAGCAGTTACACTCATTCTGATGGTGCTGCGAATCAATGGTGCTCTATTTTTGGGAATGATTATTACAGGATTCATTGCCTTTTTTACGAACCAACTTTCATTTGATCAAGGCTTTGTTTCATTACCAACCCTTCCTGAAGGGTTAATTGTAGGAGACCCTATTACAGCTTTAAGTGATGTCATTGGGCATAGTTTATATGCAGTGGTCTTTTCATTCATTTTAGTAACAATCTTTGATACCACCGGAACAATGATTGGTGTTGCAAATCAGGCTGGTTTAATGAAAAATGGAAAATTCCCACGTGCCCGTCAAGCATTACTTTCCGACTCTGTTGCAACATCTATCGGAGCCATGTTTGGTACAAGCCCAACAACAGCTTTTATTGAATCCACATCAGGAGTTGCCACAGGAGGACGGACAGGGTTAACTTCCCTAACAGTTGCTGTTTTATTTATTCTATCGGCATTTTTTGGACCTCTTGTCAGTGCTGTTTCAGGGATTTCTGCCATTACCGCTCCTGCCCTTATCATTGTCGGCAGTATGATGATGGGAAGCATTGCAAAAATTAAATGGAACGAATTAGATGAAGCTTTTCCGGCATTTCTTGTGATTCTGGCCATGCCGCTAACATCGAGCATTGCCACCGGAATTGCACTAGGTTTCATCAGTTATCCGCTGCTGAAAATAGCTAAAGGAAAATGGCGTGAGGTTCATCCACTTCTATATGTTTTCGCTGTATTGTTCTTTTATCAGCTTGCATTTTTACCGCATTAAAAAATGGAGCCCCAACCGCTAAGTTGGGGCTCCATTTTTTAAAACTTATTTGGGAACTGTTTGATAATTCCGTTTGTAAGGAAATCCGCCATATGCATTAGATGATTTTGATTTTTGTCTAATGCAGTTATGTTCTGATTCCAAGACTTATTAAGTTTGGCCGCCACACCTTCTGTAATGAATCTTAAATGCATATACATCATTTCATTTAATTCTTTTTTATTGTAATTGGGATTTGCAGCACTTAAAAAGTTTGTAATATCATCTGCGTTTTTAAACCATTCATCACTGTATTTTTTGAAATCAGGCTGATTTCCACTTTTCGCTGCTGCTACTACCTTACCGGCAATTAGAATATGTCCTCTTAACAGCTGTGCAAGCTTGTTACCTGCTTCCTCTCCATAATAAGGTTTAATTGCATTCCCAAGATCGTCCTGATTTTTCAATAATCTTGTTAGCACTGGCTTTTGGTCCTCTAGACCTGCTATGTAACTAGTTACAAACTTTTCTGTCCAAAAGGCGTGTTCCTTCCAAAGTTCCCTCATATCAACCCTAAGCTGGACAGTTTTTTGACTAAGTGGCTGCGTTTGTCGCTCAGCCCGTTCGTTCCCTTCAGCATTTGTCAATACTGGGCAGATTAATACAAATGAGAGAAACAAAACAAAGATTTTTGATAAATGTTTCATTCAATACATCTCCTAATAATAAATTTAACCCGTCAATTTATTATTAGATATTTAATCCATTTTCACTCAGTAAGAAAAAAATTTCATCTTCACAATTTCCACATAACTTCTCTATAACTTCTACAAATGTTTATTCTATTATAAAGATAACTTATTTGAGACTTAGGTTTTAGGAACCTTATTCTTAAAAACTTCCCATAATTTGATTGGTACCCGGGTACCAATCCTTTTTTTTGGCTTATTATCATGTCATCTTCACAAATTCCACATAACTTCTCTATAACTTCTACAAATGTTTTCCCTATTATAAAGATAACTTATTTGAGTCTTAAGGTTTAAGGAACTTAATTCTTAAAACTTCCCATAATTTAGCCTGGTACCCATGTACCAGGCTCCTTTTTTGCCTATTAAAAATACACAAAAACATAAAATGCGCAAAAAAAGGTTAGTGCTGGCACTAACCTTTACTTAATAAAGCTAACGTGATTTCTTCCACAATGCTTACATTGATATAATCCTTTATCAGCACGATTCAACAAAGAATCGATACTGTCACCTGGTTTAGACTGGGTAACCCCAAAACTTGCTGTAAGGTTTCCCGCCACTTTGAAATGATGGTTAGCCACAACTTTCCTTAGATCCTCCGCAAGCTTAACAGTTTCTTCCCCTGACGTACTAGAGATGATAATGAACTCTTCCCCGCCCCACCGTCCAAAAGGCTCTCGTTTTGTAAGATGGTGCTGGATGAGTTTCGCTAACTCTACGAGGACTTCATCACCAATTTTATGCCCATAGTTGTCATTCACTGACTTAAAATGATCAATATCAAAGAAAATGATTGAAAAACCTTCTCTCCTGTCCTCGAAAGCTTTGAGTTTCTTTTCAAGCCATTCATCAATCAACAGACGATTGGCTATTCTCGTTAATGAATCGTAATAGGCGTGCTTTTTAAACATTTCAAGGTCTGCATAAGTCTTAAAGACATGCTGAGCATAATAGAGAACAATAATGTAAACTAGGTTAGCAAAGTAATACTGACCCAGCGAATCAATCGATTCTGAGGAAAGAACGTGTAAATACACGATACCCATAACAAAGGTTGTAAGAAATATGACGATGGAGTAGTATAACCCTCGTTTTGTACCCAGGGTTAGGAAAAAGAACAAGGTGATAATTGGCATCCAGATGATAAAATCTCCAAGAGATCCTCCATCTACAACCATATAGTTGCGTACCGCATCAAAAAAAGTCGTAACATGATAATAACTAACTAATGCCAAATTGGAGTATTCTAAAAATTGAACAAAAATTCTTTTGTATAGGAAAAACCAACTAATGATAAACCAGACTGAGAGAATGTTATTAATAGTAAAATCGAATACGTTTACGCCATCTACTTTTTGTAGAAGCGTATTAGAGATGAGGGAAATAACAATACAGGGTACAACCCATAAATAAATGCGTATCTTAAGCTCATTAAGTGATTCAAATCTCTTTAACATTCGATGATTTCATCTCCCAACTACACTCTATCAACTATTATATCATTCATATTATTAGGAAAATTATATTGTAAAATAGTTAAAAATTTTATTTTGAAACTCTTCGAATTATCAACCCTATTGCATAACACATACATGGATGGGCACATTAAGAAATAAAAAAGGGAAATTCCATGATAGGACTTTTAATTGCACTTGCCGCCTTTAATTTTTTGGGTTTTAAAACAAATAAATTACTAAGTGGGAACCAAATTCTACATATTTGGTTATTTACGGTTGCCTTACAAGTGCTTTTCGACCTTTTTATTGAATTCAAATATCATGCTTACTGGTACTTTGAAAAAGATTTAGACTGGCTAGGAATTCTCCCACATGTATTCCTCATTCCGCCAGTAAATATGTTTTTTCTAAATTGGTTCCCATATAAAAAGGGGCGGATGAAACAACTAATATATTTTACTTGTTTTGTAATTGCAATTTTAATCTATGAAGTTATTACCCTGTTGCCTGAACCTTGGGGATATTTTCATTACGGCTGGTGGAAACTGTGGCATGCGGCTATCCTTGACCCTATACTGCTGCTTATCTTACTAGGTTTCTATAAGTGGATTCTTACCTTAGAAAAAAAAGCGTGTACCAAGTATTGATTGGTCTAGCATCTGTTCTGATGACCACATGTGAAACTGGTTTTTAGCTTCATAAAATTATACATGACATTCGCTTGTCTGCCCTTTTTGGTAAGGGGATTTCTTTTGGAATGAAGGCAATCCATAAACTTTTTATCACAGTAACAAGGGGAGTTTCCACGCGTAAGACAAAGGTCATGTTTGTAGCAGCAGGAATCTACATCATTAATAGGTGCTCCTGGACCGCTGCAGCCAGGTCCACACCATCTATACCCCGGAAAAACACAGAACGGAAACACTTTCCTTCTACAACTCATATTTTTCATCTCCTTTTTATTAAAATATGAAATTGTAGGGAAATGTGGACGTGCTAGTATCTCGGCTGGCTAAAAATACGTAAAAAGGAAATCAGCACGATTTCCTCTATAACCCAAATATTTTATTAATAGATTTCATTGCCTCCGAACTGCAGCTGGCAGCAAAATGATCTTTTAACATCATTTTAGCATCTTCCACTTTGAAGGTGCTGTCCTTAATGCTATGATTCTGTGCCCAGAATTCCATTGTCTCAAATGAAGTACTGCTCCAGCCGTTTTTCTCTCCAGCTTCGTTTGTCTTTGCCTTGGTCCCTGAAACAACAATATCCATAGAGCCCTGCAATTCAAGTAAGGCATAATCAAATGGCTTCTTCTTCTCTTTATCCTTCATTCCTGCCTCGACTCTTAGAACTCTTGTATCTATACCTTCGTTCTCGCTAATCAGCGTATACAGTTCGACAGCTTCTCTTGACATTAGCCCATCTAGATACCGTTCTTTTACTGAAAGTGAAGATCCCAAAATCACACGAATCAATGGTAGCAATTCAGGAGAGATTAATACGGATTTCTTTTTAACAAACTTTCCATAAGCTGCTGCTCCATCTCCAGGAAATTTCGCACGCCACATCCATGGATCCAGCTCAGAACCAGTATACCAATGCTCTTTCAATGTTATACCGTCTAGCGAAGGATAATCAGGGATAAGCTTTGCCAAAGGCAGAAACCCAATCTCTTTTATTACGTCTATTGCTTCTTCATATGTATGAACCTTGTAATCCTTCATCCAAATATCATCTCCCGAAAAGCTTGTCTACCTCTTTACGTAATTCTATTAGTAAATCAAATGAAGATTGTACACCTAAACTATCTACAACATTTGTGTAATACCACTTTTGCTGCTCTTTACCAGCATTAAATCTACTCCAAACCTCTTCTCCAACGTGTTCATAATCTCTTATGATGGAACGAATATTATGAAGTTTATCTGCACAGACCACAGCCCGTATATCCTTGGAAGCAGTCTTTAAAAATTCAATCGTATGTTGCTTTCTGGCCTTCCATGGAAGTGATTTATCAGGTTCTGAACTGCCTTCAACGATTTCAGCAATTTTTGCTCCAAATTCCCTTTTGATTTCATCAAGTGTTATCGGCGTATCCTCAACAGTGTCATGTAATATTCCAGCTGCAACGATTTCCTCACTATACCCGCTCTTTAATAACATCATCCCGACCGCAACTGGGTGTGATATATAGGGAATATCCGTATTTTTCCGATATTGTCCCTCATGACTTTTACTTGCAAGCTGTAAAGCCTTTTCTACTATATCCATTTTTGACCTTCCTCTCATCCATCCTGACAATTCTCTATTTTTACCTTATTTCAACAAATTAAAACAAAATTCCTTCTGCATCCTTCTGGTAAAAAATATTTAATTTGTCCAATCACATAGTTTTGTACAAGCATATTTTATAGTACGAGTGTGAAAGGAGGGATTTGAATGTCTAGAAGAAGACGTCGTGACGATGATGTTGCAGGTGTACAAGACCGCAACAGAAGATGCCGTAATAACGATGGAGATGTAGCTGGTGCTATGGACCGAAACGATGATAGAAGAGATGACAGACGAGAAGATAGACGTGTTGTCATTAACGCTGATGAAGTTATTATCCGCGCTGATAGAGTCATCGTTCGTGAGGAAAACGACAGAAGAGACGATAGAAGAAGATGTAATCGTCGAAGAGACGATAGAAGGGACCCATTCTGGTGGGTTTAATACGTTTTCTCTAAGGAATAATTAATTCCTCAGGCTGGTGAGATAAAAAAATCTTACCAGCCTGTTTTTGTTTCTCCTAAAGGTAATTGGATATGGTAAATGGTGATTAAAACTACACATCGTTTAAAAAGCGAATTGGTGAAGTGATATCTTATCTTTATTTCCGCTTTTTGAGTTTTAAGAAGGTATGGTCGAGGATGACCATACCTTTTATGTTTCCTTTTAGTGGCTTTAGTGACCGAAAATGCTGACCTTTTCAATTTTCGGTCACTATGAAGCTCTTATAGTTACCGGAACCCCTACACTTTTCACTTTCGGTAACTATAAGCCTCTTATAGTTACCGGAACCCCTACACTTTTCATCTACCGGTCACTATGAACCTCTTATAGTTACCGGAACCCCTACACTTTTCATCTTTCGGTCACTATGAACCTCTTATAGTTACCGTAACCCCTACACTTTTCATCTACCGGTCACTATGAACCTCTTATAGTTACCGTAACCCTTAACCTTTTCATCTTTCGGTAACTATAAGCCTCTTATAGTTACCGGAACCCCTACGTTTTTCATTTTCCAGTCACTATAAGCATCTGATTCATACTAGAGCAACCTGCAGCGTTTAATTAAAATGGTTTTAGTATCATCAATGCGATAATGACGATAAAAATCGCATTTTCCAAATGTTCATAGCGGAACAGTATTTTTGATAAACGATAATACTCTTCAGGAATATCCTCGCCCTTTTGTGATGCTAACAAAACCTTAACCGGTTTAGATCTAGGTGATAGGACAAGTGGCCCAATTGCCAGTGCTGCTAAAAAGAGCACAAGACTTATTACATACCAGCCCATACGAAACAGGCTTGGATTCATGAATCCCATGATTAAACCTGTAATGAGTACAAGCGTACCGCCTACCATTACAAAAATATGAAGTTTATGTCGAATGGCATAGGAATGCCTTAACTCTGTCATGTTTTTCCCCGACTTTACCACGGTCGTTAAGATAAACCCAGGACCCATTCCCATAATCGCCGAAAAAATATGTAAAACGACAATAAATTGATAGAAAGTCATCTGATCAACCCCCATTAACTTGACATCACTATTTTATCATAACGGTGGTTGAAACGGTTTTTATGTACTTAATCTGTCAAAAAACTTTCTTTTTTTACATGATATAATATAGATAAAAGAGACAGAAAGGGAAGCAAACATGAGTAAAATCATTAAATTCCTCTATATCATCATCGGTTTTATCGCACTCGGCTTAGGCGTTTTGGGTCTTGTATTACCAGTGTTACCGACAACTCCATTACTTCTTTTAGCATCCTACTGCTTCGTGAAGGGGTCTGAAAGATTCGAGCACTGGTTTAAAGGGACAACTCTTTATAAACGTCATTTAGAGACGTTTGTAAAAGAAAGGGCCATGACATTAAAACAAAAATTGACGATTTTGTTATTTGCTGACGTGATGATCGCCATTCCTTTTTTTATCCTAGATAGCTTTTTCATACGGCTCATGCTTGTGATGATTGTGTTTTATAAATATTATTACTTTATCTATAAAATAAAAATGGTGCCAGAAGCAAAGAAATAACCGAGAGCTAGGGAATCTCCTCTAAGCTCTCGGTTATTTAGATTGGACGGCATCTCCTTAATCTTTAGGAAGAGAAAGTCGATAGGCTTTTACAATAATCCCATCATCAGCAGGTTCAAAGTCGTATTGTGGCAATCGTTCAAATCCCATTGTTTCATATAATTTCATTGCCGTTTCCATAAATTCCCCGGTATGCAGCCCAATTGCCTGATATCCCCGCGCTTTAGCCCGTTCAATACATTCAGCAACTAAAGCAGAAGCAACACCCTTACCTCTCATTTCTGGCGAAACAGCCAGCATCCTAATCTCCGGATAATCCAGTACATCTACACTTCCTTCATAAGCATCAATATTAGCTGGAAACAAAACCACACTTCCTGCAATTTCCCCATCGATTTCAGCTACTATTCTCTCCACACCTGGAAGTCTATCACCCTCAGATAAAATTGCCTGCTTTAGAGCCAGCCAATGACCTTCAGGAATTTTTGCTGCATGTTCAACATAAGCGCTGACTCTTTGCTCTCGTATATAAGGTAATTCCTTTTCCAAAGCTTCTCGAATGATCATAGCTGCTCTCCTAATCAATTAAAAATTTTTCTATTTTATTACTTAAATACTGACGATTATGTTCGGTATTAAGCCCAGAAAGGTCAGGTCCTTTTGGCAAAATCCCATTATGACCTTTTTGATCATTGCTAGCTATGTGATTCGAGAGATGATAATGTCTCTTAATTGCGTCAAAATCAGTGGTATCACCAAAACCTGGAGTTTGATACAAATCTCTTAGATAACCCCAAAGATGTGGGAAATCAATAATTCGGTTTCGATTTGTCTTAAATGCTGAGTAGTAAGCCGCATCGAAGCGAATTAATGTGGCATATAGCCGTACATCTGAGTCAGTAATAAAGTCACCAAATAAGAAACGTTGTTTTGATAAACGCTCCTCTAATTCATCTAATCTTGCAAATAGAGTATCATACGCCTGTTCATAAGCTTCCTGAGATTGAGCAAAGCCACACTTATATACTCCATTGTTTACTTCATGGAAGATGACATCATTTAATGCATCAATCTCTCCACGCAAAGACTCCGGGTATAGATTGGGGGCATTTTCTTTATGAAAGTCAGACCAGACTGTTTCTAAATAGTTCGTTAGCTTGAAATAATCATTGTTCACAACCTTTTGTTCCTTTACATCCACCATCACAGGTACCGTTGGCCTGCCAGCATAATCAGGTTCAGTCTTCTTATAAATTTCACTCATATAGCGAATGCCAAGTACGGGGTCTACCCCGTCTTCATCTAAAGAAAACTCCCAGTCAACATGCGAAAGTTTAGGCCGCATCGGGCTTGCCGTACCTAAACTGATTGCCTCTTCTAAGCCAAGAACTCTTCTGACAATCACTGATCGATGTGCCCAAGGGCAGACTGCTGACCATAATAGACGATATCGTCCTGCCTCTATAGGAAGCTCGCCTTCACCGAATCCAAACGGTGTATTAAATCTATTTTTTTGCCGTTTAAACGACCCATCTCCACTTATTTCAGCAGCAAGGCTGCCCTGCTCTTTTTGTACCATATAAAATACACCTCTATTTATAGTTTATAAAAATAAAAACGAAAATCCTCATCTAACTTAAATCCTTGTTTCTCCCAAAACGCCCATGCCTTCTTATTTGTATGTTCGACCGAAAGTTCTATACCTTTCGACCTTGTTAATAGAGTAAATTCCTTCCCTCGGCAAAAAGCTGTGTTCCAACACCACTGCCCCTAAATTCCTCGTTTATAAAGAAGTCGTTTAGCAGCCAAATACGTTGGAGGGTTAACGAAGAAAAGACTGGATAGAGCTGTGCAAATCCCACCACTTCATCTTGCAGCTGTGAAATAAAAATGACCGATTCAAGGTGCTCAAATTTTTCGAATAGAAACTGTTCCACCTGTGCTGGGTTTTTTTGCTGCCCGAAATACTCACGGTAGTCGTCAAAAATAGGTACTAGTTTTGATAAATCCTGTATTGCTGCTTGTCTAATAGTAAGTTTGTTCATTTTAAATGCAGCACCCTATGTTCATCATCCAAATAAATTCCATTCAATTTCATCGCTTTTTCTTCAAGTCCAAATACTTTAAATCCAAGTTTCGTATAAAGCTTCTTCGCTGGTTCATTGCTTGCAACCACGGATAAGTTGATTTTTTCGATTGCTTCTATTGATTTTGCTTTATTGATCGCTTCCGTGAGCAATGCTTTTCCTACACCTGCTCCTTGTTTCTTTGGAGTGACGTACATCGCAAAGATGTTTGCTCTGTGCTGGATTTTCTCGGCCTTTTCTTGTAGGAGAGTTACAACACCAATTAGCTCATCAGCTTCAAACGCCCCAAAAGTGTAATTGCCTTCTGTCTTAAAATTACTTTCAACCTGAGCAATCGGATTTTCTCTTTTTATAGCGTCTTCATAACTCGTTAAAAAGGCCTCTGGGGCCAGCTGTAAAGCTTCTAATCTAAGATTCCAGTATTTTTCTGCATCTGAAGAGGTTAGTTGTCTAATTTCCATGGGACGTCCTCCTTTTACATATACCAACTATATTACTAAAATTCAAAAAAGATAGATAATAATTAAGCAAGTTTATGGGCTTTTTTGTTTAACTTTTCAAGCTCTTCTCCGATTCTAGATGGATCGATTCTTTCAAATAACGGCTCGACATTTGTGATAACGGTTGGTTTAACAAAAAAAGGCTTCCAGTTCGTTATTGAAATATTGAGCATATCCTTAACTTTTTCGCTCGAAAAGGGAAGAAATGGTGTTAAAATATGCGCTATATTAGCAATGAGATAAACACAATTTGTCAGCGTTTGTTTGCAAGATTCCTCATTCTCATGAACCTGCTTCCACGGTTGTTGTTCATCAAAGTATTTATTAGAAAACCGAACTAGCTCGAAGACTTTCTCTAACCCTTGTTTAAAAGAGGCTTCTTCAATTAATTGTCCTGTTTCTTCATACAAATGATTGACTTTCTCCTGAATAGTTAAAGTTATGACCTTATCGGGAACCACACCATCAAATGACTTTGTAATAAATTTCAACGTCCGATTTACAAAATTCCCATATGCCCCTAATAATTCACTGTTATGACTATAAATAAATTCCTTCCACGAAAAATCTGCATCCCTGCTCTCTGGTGCGTTTATCGTTAAGAAATACCGGATAGAATCAGGATCGTATCTATCTAAAATATCAGGAACCCATACAGCCCAATTCCTGCTGGTCGACAATTTCTTTTTTTCCAGAGTCAAATACTCATTGGAAACAATATGTGTAGGTAATGGTTCCTTTTCGAGTCCAGCTAATATCCCCGGCCAAATAAGAGAGTGAAATGGAATATTATCCTTCCCATGAACGTAATAGGAATTAGTAGATGATTTCCAAAACGCTGAATCATCTTTGCCAGATTCCTTTGCCCAAAGCTTGCTGGCTGTATAGTATCCCGAAACAGCTTCTATCCAAACATAAATTTTCTTGTCTTCATATCCAGCAACAGGCACACTTACTCCAATAGGTAAATCCCGCGAAACGGCTCGGTCCTGTAAACCTTCCTTTAAATATCTCTTCGTAAGAGAAACAGCATTCTCCCGCCAAATCCTATTATTTTCCGCCTTTTGTACATAGTTTTCTAATTGAGCCTGAAATGAGCTTAAGGCAAAATAGAAATGCTCCGTGAATCTTGTTGTAGGGGGATGTCCGCATATTTTGCATCTGCTATTCAGCAACTCAAGGGGCTCTAAGATAGTCGAGCAATGATCACATTGATCCCCGCGTGATGGTTCTTTGCAAACAGGACAAATTCCTTCTACATATCGTTCCGGCAAGAATTGGGCGCATTCCTCACAATAGGTTTGTTCAATTTCCTTTTTATAAATATGACCTTTTTCAAGCAGATCTAAAAAAATCTCCTGAACCAATTTGTGGTGATGTTCAGTGTCCGTTCGAGTATAGCAATCATATGAAAATCCTAATTTTGTAAAACAATCGAGGAATTCCTGGTGATAACGATCTGTAATTACACGAGGTGCAACTCCCTCTTGTCTCGCGCGGATGGTAATGGGTGTTCCATTACTATCGCTTCCTGAAACATACAGTACTTGTTCCCCTTTCAAACGGTAGTATCTCGCTAAAATATCCCCTGGCAGCAAACTTGAAATATGACCAAGATGCAAAGAACCGTTCGCATAAGCCCATGCTCCTCCAATAAAAATACTCATATCGTAAAACCTCCTAGTTAATAATGGCTGTGTTAAAGAAGACTAGTGATTTTAGAACCTGTTGATTGGAGCGGAAGGCGCTCGACTCCTGCGGGATGAACGAGCTGAGTGAGACCCCGCAGGCGCGAAGCTGTAAGGAGGCTCAGGGCGAGCCCGCGGAAAGCGTAGCGCCAGGAGCGCAAATCAACAGCCAAGTTAACACAGCCTTGAAAAAATAAAAAAACCCCGCCATTAACTGTAAAAGTTAAGGACGAGGTTTGATATCCACGTGTTACCACCTTATTTCGCAAATAGCTCACACCATTTGCCTTAGCAAGTACGGAGTAACAAAAATCTACTCTTATACTGTGACATAGATAACGAGTGTCAAAACTCGTCGCAGCCTACTAATACAATAAAGTATGTTCAGTACGAAGCTCAGAGACCATTGTTCAAATGAGTGTTTTTGCTTCTTTTCAGCTACCGAAGCTCTCTGTGAAAAAACCATGTCATTCTACTTTTTCTCTTCTTTGCCTTTATTAAATAAATTTAACCATATATTATTCAATAAATTCGAAAAAGTCAATTTAAATTACATTAAAAATAAAAGATGCTCACTTTTCCTTTTTATTATGAGTAGTGCTATTTGGGTTACCTTCTATAATGACGCGGTCAATAT
The DNA here is from genome assembly GCF_047237705.1 of Neobacillus canaveralius. Taxonomy (NCBI): domain Bacteria; kingdom Bacillati; phylum Bacillota; class Bacilli; order Caryophanales; family Bacillaceae; genus Neobacillus; species Neobacillus canaveralius. The sequence goes on from NZ_JBDFLL010000001.1 coordinate 5,380,569, forward strand.
CCAGATAAGGTTTTCCGCGCAGCGCATCGTTAGATATAATCGTTGTATCTTGATCATTATTATTCATTATAACTACCTCCTTTTTGATGGATATATTCCCTCTAGGAGTAGTTTGTGTTAATTCCTGAAATTTACAACCATATCTTTTACAATGAAAAATAGTAAAAGTAGTTAGACTCTTTCTTAAACCCTATTTTTTCATAAAGGCTCTGTGCAGTGACATTATCATGACCTGTCTCTAATGATAATCCTTTTGCACCTGTTTCCTCTGCAAATTCAATCGCCTTTTTTATTAACTTCTCCCCAAAACCCTTTTTACGAGCAGATGCATTTACATATAAATCGTTAAGAATCCAAGACCGTTTCATACTGACAGAAGAAAAAGCCGGATATAACTGAACAAAGCCAACCGGATTACTCTCATCATAAGCAATGAAAACGACCGAATCCTCATTAACTAATCTTTCTTTTAAAAAGGCTCTTGCCCCTTCGATATCAGATTCCTGTTTATAAAACACCCGATAGGAATCAAATAACTCTGTTAAAAAATTAAGTTCATTTAATGTAGCTTTCTGAATACTCATGGTATTCCCCCTTTATGAATAGTGACGAACTAAAGATTTTAAAAGACTATCTAATGATACGAAACGGTACCCCATTGATTTTACAAGACTTGTATTGACTGACCACGCCCCAGGAAGATTATAAGGAGATGGATTACCATCATCACTTATTATGGCTTTCGTGCCAATTAGATTTTCAATAAGCTCCATTAATTCAATTAAACTGATATCTTCCGGAGAGCCTGGATTAACGGGACCTTGATAATCGGACTTTGCAATGCTAAATAAAAATGAAGCTGCTTCGCCTGAGTCAATAAAACTATATCTAAACTCAGGATGTTCAATGAACATCGGCTTTCCTTCTTTCACATGCTCTACATGGAATTGTAAACGATTCGTATAATCGTCCTTTCCAATAATAATCGGAAAACGTACCGCAACCACCGGGAAGTCAGCATTCTGAAAAAGGATCGCTTCGGCTGCTCGTTTTGCTTCCTGATATCCAACATACCCTATGTAATCTCTTCTGGATTTTAAAACAGGCTTGTAAACGAACGGATTGAAACTTTCCTCCACATGATTGGTTCCAAAATCATAAACTGCCTGACTCGATGTAAAGATATACTTTTGAACTTTTCCTTTTAGTTCATTCAGCGTATCAAGAGCTTCTTGTGAGGAATAGCAGGATTGATCAAAAACCACATCCCAGGCCCTATCCTTAAAAGCTTTTTCTAAAGACTGTGCATCTTCACGGTTTATAATCAATCGAGAAACTTGATCTCCAAAGGCGTCGGACGCGAAACCCCTTGTTGCGACTGTAACCTCTACCCCTTCATCGATTAATAATTGTACCAGCCTCTTGCCAACAAATTGCGTTCCCCCAAGTATTAAAGCTGACTTCATCATAATCTCCCCTTTGCATCTTACTATTTTAAGTTTAACTTATTTTACCATTTGAGTGATACCCAAAAGACAGAAATAGGGCCTTACTTACGAAGGTAAGTAAAGCCCTATTTCTAGTACGTTTTTTATTAAAATGCACCGACCATGATTAACAATTGGCTAAGACCCGCTAAAGCAAATCTCCCAATAAAGCTGTAGGCAAATATCGCAATGATTGGAGAGAAATCAATCATACCCAGCGGCGGGATAAACTTCCTAAAGATTGATAAGTAAGGGTTAACCAGCCTGCCAACCAACGACCCTATTTTGGATGTTTGAAATTGCGGGAACCAAGAACCAAAAATATTAATCAAAATTAACCAATAATAAATATCATAGATATAATTTGCTACTACCATTATATTTGTGCCCAAATTTTATTCTTCCTATCTATAAAAATTTTTTCAATTCCGCTACTGTACATATACGTATTATACTCAATAAGGTTTCAAATATATCTATATTTTTAACTAAAATCTTAAAAGCGTAAAAAATCTAAAAAGTTCGTAAAACGTTCACCACCTTAACACTTCCCAATTAGTATTATTAAACTATGAAATATGCTTTGGTTTTACTAATTCTAGGGGGAATTGCTAAATGGCAAAAGCAATAAGAGATTATTCTTTAGAAGACCTAATGGAAAGAATCGAAGAAATCTTCAATCAAAATCCCAGTCCCATTAAAGGTTTTGATGCTGTCGTACAGTATGATGTTTATGGAGAAGAAAAAGGAACCTATCAGCATTATTTTAAAGATGGAAAACTAACCATTAAAAAAGGAATAGAAACCTCCCCAACCTGCACCATGCAGTTATCGTACGATAATTTCAAAAAATTTTTATTAGGAAAACAAAGCGGAACGATGGCGCTGCTTACTGGAAGAGTTCGCGTGTTAGGAAACTTGAGTACCGCCATGAGGATTGAGACCATTTTACGTCGATACAATATTAGAGAACCATTTTAAATTAATTTGGAAATACTATATGATACAAGGATGCTAAGAGGCATCCTTTTTTATTTGGTGTTATTTGAACGAAAAAGAATTCTTTTGAATCTTTTTGATTGATTTTTACAGTTTTCAATTGTAAAATGAGGTTAGTAACAATCATGAAAGCGTTTTAGGAGGCGGTAATAATGTTAGAGCCAGAACGCCATCAAATTATATTAGAAGCATTAAAGGTAAAGAATTCTGTTAAACTTCAAGAACTTGTGGAATTAACAAATTCCTCTGAGTCAACGATCCGTAGAGATCTTATACAGTTGGAACAAGGAAAGTTTCTCAAGAGGGTTCATGGTGGGGCTGCAAGGCTTCAAGGAAAACTGCAGGAACCAAGCATGATTGAGAAATCCTCCAAAAACCTTCAACCAAAACGTCAAATCGCACATTACGCTGGAAGCTTAGTGGAAGAAGGAGACTGTATTTATTTAGATGCAGGTTCAACTATATTTGAAATGATCCCTTCCCTTCCAGAGAACATCGTGGTTGTAACAAACGGATTAACACACGTAAATGAACTACTAGACAAAAATATAAAAACTTTTTTAATAGGCGGCTATGCTAAGCCATCAACGAAAGCCCTAATCGGGCGCGGGGCATTAGATAGTCTAGAGCATTATCGTTTTGATAAGTGTTTTATGGGAGTAAACGGAATCCACTCACAATTTGGCTATACCACACCCGACCCTGAAGAGGCAATGGTCAAAAAATTAGCGATGTCATTATCGCGTGAGGCATTTGTGATTTCGGATGAATCCAAGTTCTCAGAGATTGCCTTTGCAAAAATTGCTGACTTACATCTTGCCACGATTATCACAAATGAACTAGATCCTGATATACAGGAGCACTATCACAGCAAAACTAAAATTAAGGTGGTTACATCATGATTTATACCGTTACTTTAAACCCATCACTTGATTATATCGTAGAGGTAGACCAGGTAACGCTTGGTGAGTTAAACCGAACAAAAAATGAAACCAAATTACCAGGCGGAAAAGGAATTAATGTATCTCAAGTATTAAAAAGATTAGACGTTGACAGTCATGCTCTTGGATTCTTAGGTGGTTTCACCGGTGAATACATTGAAAAATTCCTAACATCCAAAGGAATTCACACAGACTTTGTGAATGTCACGGAAGATACTCGAATAAATGTAAAACTTAAATCGGATAAAGAAACAGAAATAAATGCAAAAGGCCCTAACATTACAAAAGAAAACTTGGAAGCCTTAAAAGGAAAAATCAGAGAACTAACAAGCGAAGATATTCTTGTTCTCGCTGGCAGCATTCCATCTACTATGCCGGAAAGTACGTATGAAGAGCTTGTGAAACTATGTAATGAAACTGGCACGAAATTCGTTGTCGATGCGGAAGGTGAATTACTTAAGAAGGTACTTCCATTAAACCCCTTCCTAATAAAACCAAATCATCACGAGCTGGGTGACTTATTCAATACAGTGATCAACTCTTGTGAAGAAGTCATTCCTTATGCAAAAGAGCTTGTAAGACAAGGCGCCGAAAACGTAATTGTGTCTCTTGCCGAAAAAGGAGCTGTCCTGATTAATAAGGACCAAGCTTTCATTGCCACTAGCCCAAAAGGCGATGTAAAAAGCTCAGTGGGTGCAGGGGATTCGATGGTAGCCGGTTTTATCGCAACCTATGAAAAAACAAAATCAATAGAAGAAGCTTTTCGTTTTAGTGTGGCAGCTGGCAGTGCGACTGCATTTTCAATCGGATTATGCACACGCGAAAAAATGGAAGGCTTGCTCCCTCAAGTACAAGTAGAAAAGTCAAACCTAAGAGGAGAATGATGATGAGGATTACAGAGCTATTAACCAAAGAAACAATCAACCTTTCAATAACTAGTACAACAAAGACCGATGCCATTGAAGAGTTGGTAAGTGTTTTAGACAATGCAGGTAAGTTAAACGATCGCTCAGAATATAAAAAAGCCATTATTAAAAGAGAAGAACAAAGCACAACAGGGATTGGGGAAGGTATTGCCATCCCCCATGCAAAAACAAACGCTGTTAAGCATGCTGCGATTGCGTTCGGTAGATCAACAGCTGGTGTAAACTATGAATCTCTTGACGGTCAGCCTTCTCACCTGTTCTTTATGATTGCAGCTACTGAAGGAGCAAATAATACACATTTAGAGGCACTTTCTCGACTTTCAACGATTCTTTTAAAAGATGAAGTACGTAGACAGCTTTTAGAAGCTAATAGTGCTGATGAGGTCTTAACAATTATTAACTCCCATGACCAGGAAGAAAAAGAAGAAGAACAATCCATGGCTGGTAAGAAACAATTTATTGTTGCAGTAACAGCTTGTCCAACAGGTATTGCCCACACATACATGTCTGCCGATTCACTAAAAGCGAAAGCAGCTGAAATGGGTGTTGATATTAAGGTTGAAACAAACGGTTCTGGAGGAGCAAAAAATGTTTTAACAGCAGAAGAAATTGAGAATGCTGTTGCTGTTATTGTTGCAGCGGACACAAAAGTGGAAATGAATCGTTTCAATGGCAAGCATGTATTAGAAACACCCGTTGCTGACGGGATTCGTAAACCAAAGGAATTAATAGAAAGAGCATTAAAGCAGGACGCTCTTATCTATAGCGGCAGTGGAAAATCCAGTCAGGAAAGCGAACAAACAGGCAGAGGAATCGGTTCGACTATTTATAAACACTTAATGAACGGTGTTTCCAACATGCTTCCGTTTGTTGTCGGCGGCGGTATCTTAATCGCTATCAGCTTTATGTTCGGTATTAATGCAGCAAATCCAGATGATCCAACCTATCATCCAATAGCTGAAGCACTAATGACCATTGGCGGAGGAAATGCGTTTGCCTTAATGGTTCCAATTTTAGCAGGATTTATTGCCATGAGTATTGCAGACCGTCCTGGTTTTGCAGCAGGTATGGTCGGAGGAATGATGGCTGCAAGCGGCGGCGCAGGCTTCTTAGGCGGACTTGTTGCAGGTTTCTTAGCAGGTTATTTAGTTGTTGGTTTGAAAAAGGTATTGTCTGGTATGCCTGCATCCTTAGAAGGAATTAAAACCATTCTTTTATATCCATTACTAGGTATCGCTTTAACCGGATTTATCATGTTGTTTGTTGTCAATAAACCTGTAGGTGCATTAAATACAGCCATTTCTGAGTGGTTATCAGGTTTAGGTACAGGGAACGCTGTCTTACTTGGTATTATTTTAGGATTAATGATGTCATTTGATATGGGCGGCCCGGTTAACAAAGCTGCTTATGTGTTTGGTACAGGATTGTTAGCAAATGGAGTTTATGCGCCAATGGCTGCCATCATGGCTGCTGGTATGGTTCCTCCATTAGCCATTGCGATTGCAACTACATTGTTTAAAAATAAGTTCAACAAGCAAGACAGAGAAGCTGGAAAAGTAAACTATATTATGGGATTATCCTTTATCACAGAAGGTGCAATTCCATTTGCGGCCGCTGATCCACTTCGCGTAATCCCTTCCGTCATGGCAGGTTCAGCCATTGCCGGGGGTCTATCGATGATGTTTAATATTGGTCTTCGTGCCCCACACGGCGGAGTATTTGTAATGCCTCTAGTAGACGGCAACTGGTTACTGTATTTATTAGCAGTTGTGATTGGTGCTATTGTGTCTGCATTATTAATGGGCTTCTTGAAAAAGCCAGTAACAAATTAAAACGAAAAAAAGCCTAATTTCCCTAATCTATGGGAAATTAGGCTTTTTCTTACTTTACTAGTATTTCGGTATGGAGATTAAGCAAATGACGAACTGCATGGGCAAAGCCATCTTCATCGTTTGATTTTGTAACGATGTCCGCTTTTTGCTGCACATGAAGCGGAGCATTTGCCATTGCAACCGAAGTGGTTGCTACCTCGAACATAGCAAGGTCATTACCACCGTCACCAAATGCATAAATTTCTTCAAAGTCTAGATTCATCATTTTTTGGTATCTCAATAATGCTTTTCCTTTATGTGCTTCATTTGAAGTGATTTCCACATTATTTGGGAATGAAGAAGCCATTGAAATTTCAAACTTACCCTCAAGAGCCTTCTTAACCTCTTCGACTTTTTCTAATTCATCATGGTGTGTTAAAGCTATTAATTTATAAATTTTCAACTGATCTTTTTCAAGAATTTCATCATAGTTGAATTCTTCAAAAAGCACATTGAGTTCTTCTTTGCTTTTTTTATGAAGCGGGGGTAAAGTGGATGGAAATCCCCCATAATTGGTATAGACTAATATTCCAACACCTAATCCCTTTAATATAGAAAAAATCTCTTTATACATTTCATGCGGTATAGTAGCCTCATATAACAGCTCTCTTGCTTCCGAGAATAAAACAGACCCGTTGACACAAAAAATAGGAATCTGTAAATTTTCTAACGCTTTTATTTTAATGACATCGCCATAAGCACGTCCTGTGTTCAAAATAACAGAATGACCTTCTTCAAGTAATTCATTCATAGTTTGCAGGCTGGCTTCAGATATATCATGTTCAGAATTTAACAAAGTACCGTCTAAATCGATTGAGAAACATTTCATTGTGTAATCTTCCTCTCCCCTATCTTTCTTAAAGACTACTATATCAGATATTCAATAAATAAAAAAAGTTTAATTCTGGAAGCAAATGACAGGGACCTTAAACTGATTGCCCCTTGTCATTTTTTCTTTCTTTTAATATATCCTGAATGATTTCCATATGAAAAGCGGCCCATGCTTTTTCGCGGAAGTGGATAATCACACTGGCCGCAAGCACAATAATGTAAAGGATACTAAAACCAGCCCATAACCATTTTCCCTCATGAAATAAATAGGTAGATAATTGCTTTGAAAATAAAAGTAACAACCAGGGCGCAGAGGAAACCAAAATAGGAATCATTCCCGATCCGTTATATTCTTTTATCATTCTGTAATGAATTAATTGCAAGGTATTGCTGTCAAGCGACTTGTAAAGCGTTTGGATATCTTCAATTTCTTGATATTCCTTCAAATCTTTGATGGCAGCGCCATTTTGCACAGTACTTCTCAAACGCAGAAAAACCTTATGAGCATCTCCTTTTGTAGAAAAAATCAATAGCAAAACCCCTCCCTGTATATAGGGTTTCCTAGAGGTCTATTCTTTTATTACAAATTTTAATCAAACGTTTGATTAGTTTTACAAAACAAAAAGAAGCGTGTTAATCTACGCTTCTTTTGTTAATAGAGATATTATTCTCCTTCGTTAACGATGATTTTGTATCCTTCTTGCTTAGGTCCATCTTCGTAAACTTCTCGTGATACTATGTAGAAAGTTTCCTCTTTATCGTCAGTGATTACCATTTCACTTGGACTTTTATCAACGGCTGCAGACGTCTAGGCTGAAATACCCCATACCTAACATTGAAACATCAAATGCCACGTTCATCCCTCTTTTCTAGTTTTATTGCATTTTACCTTTTTTCATGTGATGGTACAAGCTAAAATGTGTGATTATTATGAAACATTTTGGATATCCATTTCGTAAATAAAGGGAAAGGTTCATATCAGGGGGGATTTCAATGAGCGAAAAAGGATGTATCAAATGTGGGTCTAGAGAAACAGGACAAAAAGAAGTTGCCATGACTGGGACTGGATTATCAAAACTATTCGATGTTCAACACAACACGTTTATCGTTATCTTCTGTAAAAACTGTGGGTATTCCGAGTTTTATAATAAGAACTCATCAAAGGCTTCCAATATCCTCGATTTATTTTTCGGTGGGTAATAAGCGGTACCTGTTGAAGGTGCCGCTTTAACTTTTTATATGTATCTTCAAAAGCCAATATAAAAGGGATGCATTTTCTCATCTAAACAATACTCAATTCTTTGCTTAAAATTATTCCAAGTGACCATTTCCAATGCCTCCTCTACTGGAAAGAAGCCTACTTCTAAACTCTCCGGACTGGTTGTTAATTCCCCGCCCACAGGTTTCCCTAAAAATAATGTGTTACAAATGGATACCTCTATATTTTGAAAGATTCCACAAAACTTAATTACCTCAATATCGATTCCAGATTCTTCTTTGGTCTCCCTTATTACAGCGTCCGTTAAGGATTCCCCTTCTTCTACCTGACCACCAGGCATTTCCCAGCCTCTTCGCGGACCTTTAATCAGTAATAACTCATTCTTTTCATTTAAAACAATGGCTGCAGCAGAAACGATATGTTTTGGTACGGTCATTTTTTCTCCCCCACTCTTTAACTATAGATTTAATCTAAACAATATCGTTGAATTTGTCATTTACTTTTCAACCATACTATTCATGGAGGTGTAAATAATGCCAAAAAATAATCCAATTGAATTTACAGGTAAGGTCCTTAATCAAAGAAACCAGCTAACTGGTCCGGATGATTCAGGCAAGGCAGGTTATCCTGAACGACCGAAGAATGTTTCTATTCAGGACTCAGCAAGTAAAAAGGAGCAATAATCTTTCAGACGAGCTGCCTAAGGCAGCTTTTTCTATGGCAGCAGCCTCCTCCATTATCCTACCATCAAAAACTATTTACGACTCTTTCTGCTTACTTTAATTACAAAACGATTTATAAAGTATTTTAAACTATTTTAATTGTTCACAGAATTATAATATATTGATAATTCAATAAAATGATATCGTTTTCAAAAATCATAAATAGGAGGCGTGGAGAATGAAAATTAATTTTAAGAGTCTCACTACCCAGGTAATTCTGGGAATTCTTCTTGGTATTGCAGTCGGATTTGTTTTTCCTGAGATTGGCTCACAACTAAAGGTTATTGCAGATATTTTTATTAAACTAGTGAAAATGGTAATCGCTCCAATTATCTTCCTGACCATCGTCATTGGAATCGCAGGTATGGGAGATTTAAAGAAAGTTGGTAAAATTGGCGGTAAGGCTTTACTTTATTTTGAAATCGTATCCACCATCGCTCTAGCAATCGGAATTATTGTGGCTAATATTATTAAGGCCGGAAAAGGAATTGACGCAGAAGCAGGAAAAGGCGACATCTCCCAATACACAGAAAAAGCAGCCGAAACCAGTCACGGGTTTATGGATTTCGTATTATCAATTATTCCTGATAGCTTTATAGGCGCTTTTGCAAATGGAGAGTTATTACCAGTACTTCTCTTAGCTATATTGTTCGGAGCTTCTTTGGCCCACTTAGGTAAAAAAGGAAAACCTGTTCTTGAGTTTTTTGAAAAAACGGCTGAGGTGTTCTTCGGAATCGTTAATATCATTATGAAGGTTTCTCCATATGCAGCATTTGGTGCTATGGCTTACACGATTGGAGAATTTGGAGTTGAATCATTATTCTATCTAGGCAAATTGATGGGCTCCGTTTATATTACAATGGCTTTATTCATTGTTTTCGTTCTTGGCGGTATTGCTAAAATGTTCGGGTTCAGTATCTTCAAATTCATTGCTTTTATAAAGGAAGAAATCCTTTTGGTAGTCGGAACTTCATCCTCTGAAGCTGCGCTGCCAAAAATGATGGAAAAGTTAGAAAGATATGGCTGTTCAAAGCCAGTGGTAGGTTTAGTACTCCCAACAGGTTATTCCTTTAACCTTGATGGAACTTCCATTTATCTCTCGATGGCAGCATTTTTCATCGCTCAGGCCTACGGAGTGGACCTAAGTATTTGGCAGCAAATCACGCTTCTTGCCATACTAATGTTGACTTCAAAAGGAGCAGCAGGCGTAACAGGATCAGGTTTTGTAACACTAGCAGCCACTCTGGCCGTATTCCCTTCTATACCTGTAGAAGGAATGGCGCTTATACTAGGTGTTGACCGATTCATGTCAGAAGCACGCGCCATCACAAACCTCATCGGAAACGGCGTAGCCACCGTCGTCATTTCCAAAACAGAAGGCGAATTCAAACCAACCCAAGAGGTATCAAGCAAAAAACAAATCACAGCCTAACCCTACAAAATGTGAGCCCTCCGGCTCACATTTTTCATTTATTCCCTTCTCCCCTTTCCTTCACTGTCCGCCTGAGGCGGACAGTGTCCACGGGCGGTGCCTGTCACCAAGTTGGTCACCAAATTACATTTGTTGCCATTTACCCATCTTATTTATTTTGGTACCTTTATATATGGTGCAAGATACATAGAAAGCACGCTTTCTTTAGTTTTTGTGGAGAGAAGGATTTTTATGAGTGTTGAATGGAAGTTGGTATTTGAGATTTTTTGGACGTTTTTTAAGATTAGTCCTGTGACGTTTGGCGGGGGATTTGCGATGGTTCCCTTAATTATAAAAGAGATAGTAGAAAAGAGAAAATGGTTAACAACTGAAGAGATTACGGATGTTATTGCTTTATCTCAAACAGTTCCAGGTGCTGTTGCTGTAAATTCAGCGACCTTTATCGGTTATAAAATTGGCGGGATAAGAGGAACTTTAGCCGCTATGATTGGTGTTTCGCTGCCAACTTTTTTAATCGTTCTCTGCTTAGGAGTTTCCTATTTTTACATGGCTGATAATCCAAAGCTAGAAGCAGCCTTTGTATCTATACGCGTTACGATTGTTGCAATCATTGTGTATGCTGCCATTAAAATAGCAAAAACAGCGATATTTGATAAGACTACATTTTTCATTATGGCAGCGGGAGTTCCAGCTCTATTTTTCATCCATCCAATTGTAGCAATCTTTCTTGCAGCGCTCACGGGATTAATCGTCGTTTCCATTAAGAAAAAGTTAGGCTATTTGATTGAAATGAAGAATAGTAAAGAAGAAGACCCAGCAAACGACCCTGAATATTACATGGGTGCCGGGATTTAAGAATAAGGAGGTGAACGGAATGGTGTTGTGGGAACTTTTTCAAACCTTTTTTATTATGGGATTTGTCTCATTTGGCGGTGGTTATGCAATGATCCCTATTATTGAATCAGCTGTAACAGAATACGGATGGATATCTTCAGAACAGTTGACGAATATCATAGCAATTGCTGGTATGTCGCCTGGACCTGTTGCTTCTAATAGTGCCATTTTAATAGGATATACAGCAGCAGGCATAAGCGGTGCTTTCGTATCGGCAATTGCCATTTTACTTCCTTCGCTAATCTTGGTAATTTGTGTTGCAGCCTTTTTCTTAAAATTGCACCATAATCCAGTGGTTGAGAAAATGTTCTATGGTTTAAAACCTTTAGTAACGAGTTTAATTATCTTTGCTGCAATTAAATTTGTACTAGCCAATAACCTGATTACCATTGATTTATCCTTCCGTTCACTAAGCTTAGTTATCATCTTCGGACTATCCCTTTTTGCTTTATTAAAACTTCGCTGGAATCCAGTTTATGTCATTCTACTTTCCGGCTTGGTGGGCGTAGCCCTATATTCTTGAAAAAACAAAAAGTGGCAATCGCCACTTTTTCATAGATACATAGATACTTGATTTAGCTTGTCCTTCTTTAATGTGTAAAAATAAACCGGTCTGCCAATTCCATAAGTTAATGATTCCTCTAAAACTCCAAGCTGGGTTAGATATTTCAAGTATTTTCGCACTGACACTCTCGAAATATATGTACTTTCGGCAATCTCGTCGGTAGAAAAAAGGGTTCCATCCTTCGATTTAATCACATTAATAATGATCTGCAGCGTACTATTGGTTAACCCTTTGGGTAAAGTTTGTGTCATCTCCCTAGAAGGGCTTTGATCTCCCTGAAGAATCCCTTCATCTAGATCTTCCTGTTTAAAAACTTGTTTTTTCTCAAATAAGGCAGTTTTATCTTTGTATCTCTCCATTGCCTGACTAAACCTCTCAAACTCAAATGGTTTGATTAAATAATCGACTGCTCCAAGCCGCAAGGCTGTTTGTATTTTTTCTCTGTCTGCTGCCGCTGTGATGAGAATAACATCGACTGCCATCTTACGTTCTCTAATATAATGAAGCAGTTCGAGACCATTCATACCTGGCATATAGACATCAAGCAAAATGAGGTTAACCCTTTCCTTTTCAAGAAACTCTTTGGCATCCTTTACCTTATGAACAATGCCAGATAAACTAAAACCTTTTATTTCTTTTAGATAACGTTTATTAAATTCAGCTACCATCGGATCATCTTCCACTATCAGAACCTTAATCATGATTTCCCCCCTTAACCTCATACGGAATGGTTATATGAATCTCTGTTCCAAGCAAAGATTTAGAATCAATGGTCATTTCTCCGCCTAAGTTTTCAATGCTTTTTGTAACGAGAAAAAGGCCAAAGCCACGGTTTTCCCCTTTTGTGGAATACCCCTTTTTAAGTATATTCCTTTGAATCTCTTCAGGAATTCCGGGTCCTGAATCCAAAACCTCCATTGTTAAAAGTTTTTCCGAATAATGAAGGGTAACATCAAGTGTTTTATCGATAGAATCAGCCATAGCCTCAATCGCATTATCTAATAAATTACCAAGAATGGTGATTAACTCATGGGTAATCATAGGGTTTGCCGGCTCAGGTATGGTCGTATGAACCTCTATGTTAAACTCCACTTGCTCTTCCCTGGCATAACTTAATTTCCCCATAAGAAAGCCAGCCAGTGCAGGGTCTTTAATAAGTTGTGCAATGTTTCCAAGCTCCTGGTTGTGGTGGCCGACTAACGTTCGAATATAATCAGATAGCTCACCGTAACACTTCATTTGAACCATTCCTAGGATTACATGGAGACGATTCATAAATTCATGCGACTGGGAACGGAGTGCTTCGGCATAGGTTTTCACACCTGTTAATTGCTCAGCCAATTGATTAATATCTGTCTTATCCCTAAAGGTTGAGATTGCCCCAACCACCTCGCCATTTACAAAAAGCGGAACTCGATTGACCAGGATAGAAACCCCGTTAATCATTTGCTCCTCATCTAGTTCAGGCTTTCCCTTCTCCAAAACTTGATTAAGTTTGGTTGAAGGCAGATACTCATGGATTTTCATTCCAACCGGGTCCTTAGGAAGCCCCGCCTTTTTAAAAATTTGCCTCGCTGATCGATTAACCAGCGTAATGGTTTGTTCATTATCAACTGCAATGATTCCCTCATGTACAGACTGAAGCATGGTACTCCGTTCCACAAAAATCTTGGCAATCGCAAAAGGTTCGAGTCCAAACAGGATTCTCTTAATATACCTAGCTAGTAAAACAGCACCAATGATACCAACAAGCAAACCTAGTACTGTAACTGTGAGAATACTTCGATGGCTTTTACCCAGGGCTGCTTCTACACTTTCCAAGGAGATGCCAACTGCAGCGACACCAATCTGGTCACCAGTCACATTGTAGATGGGTGTAAAAGCACGTAAGGATTCGCCTAATGTCCCATTGGAGCTTGATACATACTCTTTTCCTTTAAGTGCCTCCAATTCATCTCCGCCTACGAAATGTTTCCCGATTTGTTCTGGATCCCGGTGTGATTTCCGTATTCCATTCATATCCATAACGACTATAAACATCATGTCAGTTGCATCTTGAATACTTTTCGTATACTCTTGGATTTCCATCGATTTTTGGTCATCCTCTAATGCCTCGATAATAAGGTGAGAGGTTGCAATTGACCTCGAAACCATCCTCGCCTTCTCTTCCTGATGTTTTCGTATATTTTCACTAACGGTAGTACTAATCAATAAATCCGTAATCATTAAAGATACAAGTACCACTAAACAAACGAAGAAAATGATGACCGTGCTTAATTTAAACTTAAACGCCTGAGTCTGCACATGAAATCCCCCACTTTCCACTCTATTTATTATTTTAGCAATATTTGCACTAGTAGGGGAAAAAATAAATTATTATACAAGAAGCTGCAGTGACCGAGGACCCGCTGAATTTGTCTTTACGGTCACTCCAGCATCTCTGCCTTCTTATTTCGGTCAATCCAGTACCTTAGCAGTGACGGTGATTTCTCTTCTTTTTTTAATCAGAAACCTACTAGCTGCACATACAGTTCCAAACCAAATTAGGAAAAATAATAATGCAATGACGGGTAATATGTTTAACTCAAAAACAGATTGCCCCAATGCAGTTTGGATCCCTAACAGTAATACCATGAGCATCCAAGCAATGCTGCCAGAATGAATCAATATCTTTTTATATTTTTCATTGACCTGTGCCTTTTCCAAAAGCCAGGCAGGGAGAATTAACGTTTGTAATGCGTGGAATCCTACTCCATGTAAAACAATTAAATTACCAGCTCCCCCTGTAAGGCGGTCTTGAAGAAGAATCATCCATATTCCTGCACTATTTGCTGCTAAGACTGAGAGAAATGCATAACGAATCCCAATTATCAGTAATGGACGTCCATGAGGTTGTTTCATACGTAAAAAATGAACCATAAGCACAATAGTTAGTGCTACAAGTACTAATGAAATAACCCCAAATAGCATTCCGGCAACGATATCGACTAACGTCCCTTCACGTGAAAATCTTGGATTAATGCCTCTAAAGTTTTGAAGTGTTTCAATCGTATATGAATATATGCTTGCGAAGATAAAGAGCCAGCGAACCACTTTTCTTTTTCTTGCTCCAAATCTCGCAAGGGGCAGGATGGCAGCGATAGATAGAATAAACATGCCGATAGCAGCATTAAAAGAAAAAGCATCTCTCATATTCCCTTCTGGTGCAATGATAGGGTCGTTAAAAATGATAAAAATAGAAATGCCCGCCGATAGTAAAAAACCTATTAACCCTGTGATTATAAGAGCTCGTTCTCCTTCAAAAAGCTTAACAGAGGGTTCATTTTCAATTTGGTTACCTTTCAATACCTTCCACATAAAAATCCCTACTTCCCTTGATTTATTTATCAATCAATAAATAGCACTTCAAAAAAATATCGACCACAAAAATTTCCGCTTTATTTATTTATCAGTCAATAAATAAAACTTCAAAAAAAGGGGAGTTGCCCCGCTTCTTTTTTAACAATGATTTTTCCCATGAGTTAATTGCGGCAGATTCAATACTTCAGCTAAGGTTATTAATAGCCCTGTTCCAATAAAATGCGCAGCAGTTTCCTTTGCATTTGGAATACCTGCTTTATCAAATTTCAAAGTTAAGGATTCAAAAATCCTGAGAAACAAGCTGCTGACATGCTCACGAATCCCGGGCTCAGAAATGGCATGTGCCTGCATAACCATCAATACTTCATCACGATGTGTTTGGATGATTTGTTCAAACGCATGCCCCATCGTTTCGATTAGCTCATCCGCAGGTGCTTGAACCTCAGCAAAAGTATCATAGATGCGTCCAAAAGCACGATTGATTACTGCCTTGAATAATTCTTCCTTGTTTTCAAAAAAGTGAAACACATAAGGCTGTGTCACTCCAGCAGCCTTTGCCACCATTGCAGTGGTGGCTTTATAATACCCCCTTTCAGCGAAGACCCCTACAGCATTTTCTATGATGATTTCTTTTTTATCTTCTCGTACTGCCACGTTTGCTACCATCCTTATTTATTTATTGATTAATAAATAAATTTTAGTTAATCCAAACATTAATGTCAATGGGCATTTAATTTTTTCAAATAAAAAAGCCTCAGATAATTTCTGCGGCTTAATTTACGTTATAAACCTATGCTTTGTAATTAGGGGGAATCCGAAGCCACTTATGTTTATCCAAATACTGTTTTACAGTTAAACCCGCTGCTGTTTTCCTCAACATAATTTTTGAAAAAATTAATCCAACATCAGCTCGAATAGATTCAGTAAGCCCTTTAGAAGCATAATTAACTCCCATTGCTAAATTGTATGACATTAAATTAGCCATTTCTTCATCATTTAATTTAGCCCCCTCTGGTATACTCTTAAAATCACCAATCGGTTTTTCCGACGTCGTCTGAGGAAAGGGGACCCCTTCCTTCATGAGGAACTCTTTAAGCTCTTCTCGAATCGGAATATGCACGGTTTCTCTTATATCCTTTAAAATTTGTTTTAATTCCGGGTCTTGAGCAAGATTATAGCCAATTTCCTCATTACGCATCGTTGTTTCAGTACCTAAAAGAAAAAACCATAAATTTGAAACCTCCATCACATTTAAAGGTCTTTTCTCGCCATCCATAAATGGTTGAAATATATCTTGAATTAGGTCAAATACTTTCATATAAGAAATCCCACCAAACTTTAATTATTATGTTGGTAGCTTATCCATTTATTAGATGAATATGCTAATGGAAATACTTCTGAAATATTTTTTCCGCTGTTCGAGTAGCTAATGCCTGCGTCGTAAGGGTAGGATTAACTCCACCAAGACTATTAAAATGAACGCTGTTGTCAGCGATATATAACCGTTTTACTTGAAATGATTCGCAGTCCTGATCAACGACGAAGCCCATACGCATCGTACTTTCTATATGAATCATCATTCCTGCCGGCCAATTTGTCCAAATTACTTTTTTGGCCCCTGCCTTCCTTAACAGGTCTGCTGCTATATTAACGAGTTGACTCCGTTTCCTGCGTGACTGCTTAGTTGGCTGGTAGCTCACAACAGGTACAAATCCATTTTCGTCACGAATTAACGGATCGAGAGTAACCCCGTTCCGCTGGTCCACTTCATCATCGGTACTGACTAAAATATTTAACGTTCTACGGTAGGAATCCATTGATTCTACCAATTTATGGCCGTATAGACGCCCCTTTATATCCCATGAATCATTCATGCCAGGCTGGTTTAAAAAAGAGTATCCAGACTCACTCACCGCATAGAAGGAAGCTGTTAAGCCCGGACTCATCCCAACCGACTGCAGTGCTCCAAGTCCGGGATAATCCATCCTAGCCCCGCATGTATTCCCTACAAAGGGGTTAATATCTGAAGTTCCCAATATTGGGATTAAATCATTTTCATCAAATATCCCGGATACCCAATCCATATAATGATTAACCAACCCTCTTCCTACCCACGGATTATCAGGCAGTCCTGAATTTAACCAAAGCCGTGGACTTTCAATGCTTCCGGAAGCCATCACAATGATTCCTGCCCTTAGCTCTTCCTGCTCCCCCGTCCAGGTATCTCTAATAGTTACTCCAATGGCATGCAGCCCTTTTGACGGGTTATTTTCTGTTAATATTTTTATAACAAAGGCATTAGGTCTTATACAAACATTTCCAGTCTTTAAAGCAAGTGGCACATAGCTGACATTCGTGGACCGTTTTGCAATTTTTTCAATAGATGGACCATGTGGACATCCGTTAATGCAGTGCCCAGCAAGCGTGCAGCCTTCCATCCAGGATAATTGTTCGTCAGTGATGTTTGGATTTGTGATATTTTCATTGGGAGGCAAAATGGCATTCGGCTGCGGCCTATATCCTGGACCTGTTACATCCAGTGTAGGAATCAAATTCCATCCTGCCTTCTTTGCACCATAATAAAATAATTCTTCTTTTGCCGTCGTGGCCGCGAAGTTCACCGGTAATGTCGCTTCCACCTTTTCATAATATGGTACAAGTTCCAGGTAAGAAACCGGCCAGACATTATCAATTGCCGCTGGATAGGCACGGGGACAGTTAGCCGTATAGGTTTGGGTGGTTCCTCCAACACCGGAGCATTGCCAAATTACGCCTTTTTGATTAGCGTTACGAAACCATTGTGGACGACTACGATCCGCCGGGCCCCATCGAAACCTTCCTGAAACTAAATCATTCATATTCATTTCGAACTTGTTTAATAATTGCTTATAGAGCATGACATCCAAGTCATCTTTTGTGGAACTGGATACTCCTCCAGGCTGTAAATTTGGAGTGGGCCACTTTTTATTCCCGTACCAGGGACCAGCTTCTAAAACCAAAACCTTTAATCCCAATTCACCCAGCTCTTTTGCTATAACCGCTCCTCCGCCCCCAGCACCAATTACAATCACGTCTTGATTAGCCATTTAATGATCCACCTTCCTGTGCTGGATGATTGCTAAGAACCCCCGAAAATCCCGGTATCCAAAGGATGGACCTGGATATTGGGCCTGGAACCATCCAGGTGGAAAATATTCGACTCTTCTATATTCAGGAGATAATAGTCGTGTTGTTCCATACGCTGTCCATTCTGAATAGTGTCCAAACATGGGAAGTTCATTTAGTACATCCATCATATTTCTAACGAGTCCCGGGTTATTTTTGTATGGAATGCTCAAGTTTTCAAGATTAATGTCTAGTCGTTCTATTAGGGTAATCGCCCTTAACCTATCTATTGGCGAAAGTGCAGAGAAAGGACCCCCGCTAGGATATGCGGTTCCATTTAATGGGTAAAGAATCTGCCCCTTTTGGATTAACCTTGCCGCTCCTACGTCCAGCAATTTAGCAGTGGATTTCGACATGGAACTATTAGCAAACTTAAGCTGCTCTTTTACAGGGAAAGCAATTGAATGATCTAATATCCAAATAACATACTCATAAACATGTAATTCCTGTGCTCCGGCCACATGAACAGTTCCACTATAATCTTTTTGTTTAAGATGGGGTGGGATGATAGCATGAACTAGTGACTGAAAAGTGGATATGATATAAGGATTTAAGGTTCCATTCCTTCCACTTGCTTCCAAATTTCCCCCACCTCCTTATTAAAGAATGTTTCTTGCCCTTCATATTAATATTTATGTTTTCATTCTTCTATGTATGGAAATTAATTAGTAAAAAAACAGTCCCTATCATTCCCCTAATAATTAAGGCGAACAGTGAATGCTACTGTCCGCCTTAATTATTATCGCATCTGGGCTTTTATTCAATATTTCTCTTCATTAGTTGTGCTATATGTAGATCATTTTGATCATCACTATCTTCTAGTTGCTTAATAATTAGTTCTTGTCTAGCTGCAGGATGATTTTGATTGAGTTTGGCTTTCCCCTCTATTTTGCAAATGTTGATTTTAAAACCTACAATACCTTTACTCATGCCCTTTATATAATTTTCATTAACGTTCTCTAAATGATAGGAACTATCTGGTTTTTCATATTTACTTACCATGTCTGCCAATGATTCAAATACTTCCTTCTCATCTTCGATAATCTCCAATTCTCCATAAACATGTATAGCAACATAATTCCAAGTTGGTACTGCCTGGTTGGTCTCATACCAGGATGGTGAAATATAGCAATGGGGACCTTGAAAAATGATAAGAACATTCTGACCCTCAATATCCTTCCACTGCTCGTTCTGCCGGGCAAAGTGTCCATATAAAAAACCTTCTTCTTTATTCAAAAGCAGTGGCAGATGAGTGGCGTAAGGTTCTCCATCATGCTGAGAAAACAACGCAGCAAAACTATTCTTTTCAATAAAATCATAGATAACTTCTTCATCTTTGATAGTAAAATATTTTGGTATATACATATTCTTTCATCTCCACTCTAAAGGTATTTGATTTATTTCTCTGTCGGTAAATAAAAACCTTCTTTACAATGATAGTTTTAGAAAAAGTAAAGGACCGGTATGATAATCGCCAGTCCTTTACTCGGAATTTCAAGCTAAATAAAATTAGCTATCTATATTCATTTCTAATTGAGCTTTCAATTCATCCTGAATGCGCTGTTGTTCTGCTATTGTTACAATTCCATAATAGATATTATCAATCATTTTCCCTTCTGATATAATGGTCAGCTGTTCAATGTTTTTTCCTGCTTCTTTATAATTCTTTTGAATGCTAATCATTTCTTCAAAGGTAAGATTCGTTTTGACATTACTGCCAATCGCTTGAAAGATATCCGGAGCTTTTGATAAGCTTGAGACGCTTGCCCCCTCTTTGATTACTGCTTGAATTACTTGCCGTTGACGTTCTTGACGGCCAAAGTCGCCATTCGGATCATCATATCTCATTCTGATGAAAGCTAATGCTTCCTCGCCATTCAGATGAATCTTACCTGCAGGAAAACTAAATTTTTCTACTTTAAAAGCAAGATCATTCTCGACATTAATCCCGCCCACTGTATCAATAATATCCTTAAAGCCTTCCATATTAATTTTGACATAATAATCAATCGGAATATCAAGGAAACTCTCCACCGTATCTACCGCCATTGAAACACCGCCAAATGCGTAAGCATGGTTGATTTTATCTTCTTTCCCCTTACCGATAATCTCTGTCATGGTATCCCTTGGAATACTCAGCATTTTTACAGAATTATTATTTGGATTTACTGTTAACACAATCATCGTGTCAGAACGACCGCTATCTCCTTCACGCTCATCCACACCAAGCATTAAAACGGAAAATGGTTCTTTCTTTTCTAATGCCTCAGGCTGCTTCTTATTACTTTGTTTGTCATCGAGTGGTTCATGCATAGTTGCTACAGCCTTATTAAAAGAATTATAAACGGTAAGCCCATAAAGGCCGCCAGAGATCAGTATAATAAATAATAATAAACCTATTATATTTTTCCATTTCAGCCTTCTTCTTTTTTTCCTTCTCATTTTATGGTCTCCTAATCAAAATCAGCATAATAATGATAGGTTACCAAAGGGTTGTTTCATAGGAATTACAGGGACATGTCGATTTATTGTTATTTACTTTACATATCTCGACACATATTTTTTCTAATAAGAATTATATTCTTTAAATTAGGTTATTTCTCACCATATTTAACCAAACGTTTGATTAGTATAAAAAACGTCGATTATTGGAAAGTGCAAATTCTATGTCTATGAATGTAGATTGATAGAAGATTATGATACTCCCCCAATCGACAAAATATTTTCTAGGAAATAAGGAAAAGTTTAATGTTAAAGAGCCTTGGAAGAAGTTTTAATTAAACGTTTATTTAAGAATTCTTTCGTCAAATTTTGTCTAATAAGTTCTAAAAAAGACGGTTCAGTTCGTAACGTATTTATTTTTCTCCTTCATCATTTTTATAATCATGAGGAGCACAATTCACACAAAAAAACTTACCATCGATCCACTCTCCCGAAATATCCTCACTATACTGCATACATTTCGAGCACAAGTAAAAACGCATCATATAACCCCTATTCTTTTCACCCCGCCGCTTAAGGAACCTACAACAGCTGGAAATGATAATAATGATTATGGAAAATTACTCCACTTATATCATACTCTCATTATCTTTAAGCACCTATTGGGATAATATTTAGTGACTTATTGACTATTTTTCATTTCCTCACTTAGTTGTAGATAGGAAATTGTGAGTTTCGTTTCAGGAATAAAGAATGAGAAGTAAAGGAAAAGGTTGGGATAATTCTAACCCTTAGAATATCAGTATTAACAGAAATATTATTCGAATAAAAATGATATCTGTTAGAATAGAGCAGAAAATGACAGGATTTAAATCGCAGACGTTGTTACTATGTACATAGGGAGTGAGCGATATGGGATGGGTAGAATCATTACAGAAAGCAATCGATTATATGGAAGAACATTTACTTGATGATTTTCCAATTGAAAGTATAGCGAAACAAGCAAGTGTGTCAGAGTTTCACTTTCAACGTATTTTTTCAGTACTAACAGACATAACTGTAGGTGAATATCTTCGTCGCAGACGTTTAACACTTGCAGCACAAGAGCTTTCTACATCTGATAGTAAAATAATTGATGTCGCCCTTAAATATGGCTACGACACTCCCGAATCTTTTTCAAAAGCTTTCCGCAGACACCATGGAATAACTCCTAGTCAAGCACGTAATTACACGGGAAAGCTGATATCTTATAACCGCCTGACCATACAGGTGAATTTGAAAGGAGCAGATCCTATGAATTACAAAATCGTGGAAAAAGAGAGTTTTAAAGTTGTCGGTGTAAAGCGCGAGTTTTCCTGTGAAAATGGGGAGAATTTAGCCAGGATCCCTAAAATGTGGGAGGATGTCCATGTTGATGGAACAAATGATTTATTATTTCAGTTAAATAATGGTCAACTAAAAGGTGTCCTTGGAGTATGCGTCGATAAACGCGCACCTGGTTCTCCATTAATGGATTACTGGATCGGTACAGAGCATAAGGGTGACTCACCTGAAGGTCTTTTGGAACTTGAGATTCCTGCTTCCAAGTGGGGAGTCTTTGAATTACACGGCGCAATGCCGGATGCTATGCAGAATACTTGGAAACAAATCATCTCGGAATGGTTTCCATCCAGTCATTATCAGCATGCAGGAACACCAGATTTAGAAGTCTACTCATATGGAAATCCATCAAGCCCTGATTATTATTCAGAGATTTGGATTCCACTAAAATAAGAACACTTACAAAGATGAACCCTGGATAATCATAACGGGTTCCCAAGGTGAAATTACAACTAAAAATTTAAAGTAAAATGCATATCAATTTGCACCGTAGTTACGGTGCTATTTGTTTTCGAATAAATAAAATAGACAAGCTCCCAAAGGAACTAAGCTATTCCAGTATTTATTCACTACAACGCTTATATATTATATGGAGTGCAGTAATTATCCTTACTATTTTTTCGATTTTATATTATTCTAAAAGTAAATCTTCATTTAGGGGAGTGTTCGAATGAATACCATATTTATCGCTGGACATGCGAAGTTACCTTCGGGAATGGCAGCTAGAAGTATTTATGAAACTCTGACTATTACGGCAGAAATAGATAAATATTATGGGGTTATTGTGGATGCCTCATGTACGCTGGCAACTGAACATGGGAGAGATTATATTGCAAGACTGCTAAAAGGCCATAGTTTGAGAAATGGGGTTGACATGCCTCTCGAAGAGTTAAAAAGTGGTTATTTAGGAAAAGCCAATCACGCGCTAATTGCAGCGTTAAAGGATTTGTATAAACAATATGAATCTCTAAATCAATAATTCTGTGACGTTAAGGGACATTTTACCTGTTCGATCAAAGATAGTAATAGACTCCCCCCGTTAACAAGGGAAGTCTATTATCATTCATTCTATGCTTTCATTGTGAACGCCTTTACCTGCTCTTAACTTTTTCTTTTTCATACGGCCACGCCGGCAGCATTTTATTTAACGTCTTATCTACACGATAACCAAGAACGTATTCAGCCTGCATAATCGTATGGACTTCTCTCGTTCCTTCGTAAATAACAGGTGCTTTTGAGTTTCGTAAGAATCTTTCAACAGGGTATTCGCTTGAAAATCCATAAGCCCCATGAATTTGAACAGCGTCATCAGCTGCTTTGTTGGCAAAATCACAAGCCTGCCATTTGGCGAGTGATGTTTCTCTTGTGTTACGAACTCCCTTATTTTTAAGCTCACCGGCACGATATACGAGTAAGCTGCTCATTTGCAATCCAGCTTCCATATTTGCAATCATTTGCTGTACAAGCTGGTGCCGGCCGATTTCTTTGCCGAAAGTTTTACGCTCATGACAATATTTTACGCTTTCCTCCAAGCTCGCCATAATCAGGCCTACAGCACCTGCTGCAACGGTAAAGCGGCCGTTATCAAGTGCGGCCATAGCGATTTTAAATCCTTCGCCCTCTAAACCTAATAGGTTTTCCTTTGGAACCCTTACATGATCAAAGAATAACTCTCCTGTATTTCCAGAACGGATACCCATTTTCCCTTTTATTGCTTTTGATGAGAAACCAGGCATGGTGCGCTCCACAATAAATGCGGAAATACCGTTGTGTTTTTTCGATTTATCCGTATAGGCGAACACAATGAAATGATCCGCTACATCGCAAAGGGATATCCACGTTTTCGAAC
Organism: Neobacillus canaveralius; assembly: GCF_047237705.1. Classification (NCBI taxonomy): domain Bacteria; kingdom Bacillati; phylum Bacillota; class Bacilli; order Caryophanales; family Bacillaceae; genus Neobacillus; species Neobacillus canaveralius. The sequence continues at coordinate 5,404,652 of NZ_JBDFLL010000001.1, forward strand.
CGTTTAAAATATAGTCATCCCCGTCTTTTACTGCCGTTGTCTGAAGGGCTGCCACGTCTGAACCTGCCCCCGGTTCCGTTAATCCGAAGGCGCCGATTTTTTCACCTTTTGCCTGCGGAACGAGATATTTTTGTTTTTGTTCCTCATTCCCCCATTGCAGTAGTGTTAAACTGTTTAAGCCGATGTGAACAGATACAGCGGTACGGAAAGTAGTATCACCTCTTTCCATTTCTTCACAAACAATGGCGAGTGAATTGTAATCCATACCGCTTCCGCCATATTCTTCAGGAATACAAACACCCATAAGATCCAGCTCACTTAATCGTTTCCAAATAATCGGATCGAATTTCCCTTGCTCGTCCCATTCTTTCATATTTGGAATAATTTCTTTATCTACGAAACTTCTAACCATCTTTCTTAACATTACCTGCTCTTCCGAAAATTCAAAATTCATAGCGTATAGGCCTCCTGGTAAATTTGGATAATATTATTCTTTTTATATTGTTCAATTTCCACTTGTGAATATCCCGCCTGCTGCAAGATTTCAACTGTATGTTCCCCAGCAATCGGGGGATGACGTTCTATTTTTGTCTTCGTTCTTGACAGTTTAATGGGCGAGCCCACTAGCTTGACTGAACCTGCTTCCGGGTGGTCCACTTCAACGACCATCTCCCGAGCCAATACTTGTGGATGATGAAATACCTGATCCATCATCGTAATAGGACCGCACGGAATATTATGCTGCGAAAACAGCTCCATCCACTCATTGACAGGTTTGATTTGCAGCCGGTTTTCTAAAATGCCCGTGAGTTCAAGTTTATGATTAACCCTTGCTTCATTGGTATGGAACCGTTCATCTGCTGCAATTTCACTTATTCCCATTACTTCACAAAGGGCGGCAAACTGCCGGTTGTTACCAACTGCAATGATTATTTCTCCATCCATTGCTCTGAATGTTGAGTATGGCACAATATTTGGATGGTCGTTACCAAGTCTTCTTGGGATTGCTCCAGATATAAGATAATTGCTTGCTACATTGGCGAGTGAGCTTACCGCCGTATCCATAAGCGACATATCTATTTTTTGCCCTTGTCCGGATTTCTCCCTTTCCAGTAATGCTGCTTCAATTGAAATGGCAGAATATAAACCTGTTAAAATATCAACCATTGCTACGCCAATTTTCATTGGACCACTTTCATCATTCCCGGTAATGCTCATGAGCCCACTCATTCCCTGAATAATATAATCATAGCCCGGCAAATGCCGATATGGTCCCGTTTCGCCAAAGCCTGTGATGGAGCAATATACCAGCCTCTGGTTGATCGCTTTCAAAGAGTCATAGTCCAAGTCCCAATTTTCCATCGAACCGGTTTTGAAGTTATTAATCACTACGTCTGCATCTTTGGCTAACGTGCGAATGATTTCCCTTCCCTCTTCGGTTTTCAGGTTTACGGTGATACTTCGCTTATTTCGGTTAGCGCATAAATAATAGGCACTTACACCATTTTGGAACGGCGGCCCCCAACCCCGCGTTTCATCACTGCCTCCCGGAGCCTCCACTTTCATGACATCTGCTCCAAGATCCCCAAGAATCATCGTACAATATGGACCCGCCAGTACCCTCGATAAATCCAATACTTTTATACCTTCCAAAGCCCCTTTCAAAAACTCCCACCTCCTACTCATCCCATACATTCAAGCTGTTATCTGAAAAAACTTTGAAGGTTACACTATTATTTCGTTAGAAGCCCTTTAATAGTTGAAATAGAAGAATTCCCATTGTCTTGGACTCCTAATCGCAAACTTATAGACATACCCTCAAATGTTGCCTCCTCTATTGTTCTCGGCGCCAGGCAATCACCGATTTGCCATACTTCAGGTGCTAATTTCTTCATTTGTTCATATAGTTCACTATTTGGTACACGACCGTGCGAAAGAATAATAGAATCCCAATTTTCCATTGTCTCTTTTTCATATGAAAATAGATTTCTTATGACAACAGTATCGCCATTTATTTCTCCTAAATCATAGTGAGGCATAATTTTTACGTTTAGTTGATAAAGCTTTTTTAAATATTCATTTCGTAAGTATTGAGGCACGCCTTCGCCCGCATGCAGCCTTGCAGTAATAAGCGAGACAATATGCCCCTTTTCCGCCAAATCAATCGCCGCTTCTATGGCTGGCCAATCACCGGCGAAATCAAATACCAAAACATTTTTCCCAATATGGTTATTCGGATGATGAAACACCTCTTCCACCGTCATGACACGGTGATCATGAATCCCTGGAATATCGGGGATATACGGTCTTGATCCTGTGGCACAGATAATGGCATCCGGTGAAATTTTGTTAATATCTTCTGGTTGTACAGCCACTCCAAGTGTTACTTCCACGTTACTAGTAGATATTTTCCGCATATAATTATCAAGCATCGATTCAGCAAGCTCATGTCTCAAGGGCATCTTTTTTAATGTATTCAATAATCCTCCGATTTTGTCCGCTTTATCTGCCAGAATAACGTTATGGCCAAGTTCATCTAATGTAGCCGCTGCTTGCATGCCTGCTGGTCCAGCACCGATCACAAGAACTTTCTTCTTGTCTCTAAGACTTTCCTTAAGAGTTTGCACTTCATTTTCTCTGCCTGCTGAGGGATTTTGGACACAGCCGATGGTTAAACCATTGTGATAATGCCCGATACAAGCCTGTAAGCAGCCTAAACAGGCATCAATTTGTTGAATATTGCCTGACTTTGCCTTGTTAGGCATGTAAGGATCTACAATTAATGCACGGGTCATGCCGACAACATCTGCTTTTCCTGTTGCCACTATCTTCTCACCTTCGGCAGGATCTACAATACGTGAGCCAACGAAAACCGGTACAGCACCAGCCATTCTAATTTTGAAAGAATAGGGTGTGTTATATCCATGCTTCATGGGAGATGGCGGTACAATATGGGTGGATCCGGCAAATGTACTGGAATCTCCGGAGGTGATATCAATAAAATCCACTCTTACTCTTTCGACCAAATATTCGACAATTTGTAAGACATCTTTTACGGTTGTTCCATCCATGGTCATTTCATCTGCACTCATACGGAGTCCAACCGTAAAGTCCTCCCCAACTTCCTGCCAGACTCGCTCCATCACATCGACAATAAACCGCATTCTGTTTTCAAACGATCCCCCATATTCATCGGTACGATGATTGGTCTCTACCGACCAAAACTGTGCAGGCAAGTATCCGTGTGAGCAGCAGATTTCTACACCATCCAGCCCGCCTTCCTTCGCCCATTTAGCTGACAGGGCAAATCCTTCAATTACATCTTTAATTTCCTCCATACTCATCGGTTTCGGCATCGTACTGAACCTGAGGCTCGGAACCGCTGATGGTGCCCAGGCCGCATTCCGGTACTCACTTGAAACAACTTCCCTGCCGCCATGGAATAATTGTGAAAATACTTTCGTCCCATATTTATGCACTTCATTGGAAAGCTCCAGGTAAGCAGGGACAATCTTTTTATCATATCCAGCAATTGTTTTGGTTGTCAGCATTCCCGATGGATGTGCAGCGGCGGCTTCTAGTATAAGTAATCCTGCACCGCCCTTGGCACGTTCTACATGATAGGCAGTCATATCCAATGTAGGGATTCCATTCTTAACATGATTGGTTTGATGTGCCGTACTTAGAATCCTATTTTTCAATTCTGTATGGCCAATTTCAACTGGACTAAATAAATGTTTAAACTGTGTCACTCATAATCACTCCAAGAAAAAGATAATTGGCCTTTTGACATAATTCCGATGGTGCTTTTCACTCGGAACGATTACTGATGAAAACGTCCTCGCTGACGTAGTAATTCACGGTTCAAGTTGGGATTTACCTCAAAGGCTGCGCGCCCATGTAACCAAAATATATTGTTAACAACTACTAAATCTCCCACCGGAAGTTCGAGTTCTGTAACACTTTCATCGGTTTCCATTGAATGTGAAAGGTCACGAAGGTATTTAGCCTCTTCTATGGTTTCAGGATAGACAAATTGGTCGATGAAGCATGCACCAGGCTTATTATTGTAATTGAAGAAGGTTAAGCGCTGGACTTCCTGATCTACATTTTTACTAGATGGTGCTTTGTACGTAAACTTATGACTTGCCAATGGATGATTTGAAAACTTATCAAGGTCTTTCCAATCATCAAGGTGTAATAATCGAGATTCACCGCCGCGTGCATTTTCTTCAACTATTTTCATCATTAACAGCCAATCTGTCGGCTCATCTACAAATGTCCCATCCGTATGAAGGGTAAATAAGCGATAGGCTTGACGGAGATAGGAGTCACTGTTATCGGTATGTTTGACAGAAAAGCGTGCATAATATTTACCAGACATGGAATCAAAGTTTGATGAACCTAACAAATAAGAAACAGCAGTAGAGAAAATAACGTATTCTTCTGTATCCTCGGTAACACCATCCAAACCAATCGTAAATCCGCCAGATTCACGGTCATGAACGATGTTTCGAAGTAACTCGCCGAATTCTTCTCCAACATGATCTAATAGAATAGAAGAGACAATAAGACGAGAATAGGGTGTATATTCTAAATGCTGGACAGAATAATCCTCTGCTTTGACGGTATTCAAAAACCCTTGAATGGCCTTTTTTGAAAGTTGAATGTGGTATAAACGGTCTGTTTGCGGATGAACTTTCACTTCATACCTATTTGTTTTTGTTTCGAATTTCCCTCTTTGTTTTTCTGCGATTACCATTTTTTATTCCTCCAGTTTTGTGTAAGATAGTTAAAATATGGAAATCCAAGGAATATAAAAAGCCAGCTGCACAAAGTACCCAAAAAAAGCGGGACTCAATGTACAACTGGCTTATATTCACTTCACAGCTCTATGGTTAATAGAGTCACAATGAATTAGCAGTTAATTGTTATTTATATTTCCTGTTTCCAAGTATAATAATCTATCCACGGATCTGAAAGGGTGTTATTCAGGAAGTGGAAGTATTAATAATATTTCGACTACTCTTAGTATACGTTGTATATGATAGATTGTCAATTTATTATTTTAAACATTTTGAACATTCTGCTTTTCTTCCGTTTTTATTTGATGGAAATGGAGGTCTAGATCCTTTAATGCCGCAACAAGAGCATTTGTCGCCTTGCCTCGGTAATAAGTTTCAATTTCTTCAATTATACCTTCCACTCCATCTTTTAGACTAACGCCCTTTAATATACGGCCAATAAAGTCGCTCCCATGTTCGGTTGCTAGAGTACAAGACGCCTCGACAATTACGCCATATTTACGATCGACTTCAGCTGTGATTGTTAACGTATCGAAGACACTTTTTGCTGCCATTCCTTGCGGCAGACGAGCGTGACCTGCAATAAAAATAGTCTTTCCATTCAGCATAATTGACATACCTCTCGAAGGAATTATTTAAACGAGTATTGCTTCTTTTAACTTTGTTTGTTCTGGTATTCTATTCACAACTTCTTTTCCGATTTCTATTGAAGCCGTTGCAGCAGGAGATGGTGCATTACATACATGGATCGTTCGTTTCCCTTGAATGATATGGAAGTCATCCACCATATTCCCATCGCTCCTTAATGCTTGAGCACGGACTCCAGCAGGTGCAGGGATTAAATCATCTTCTTGGATTTCCGGAATCAGTTCCTGAAGGCTTTTTGTAAATTGTTTCTTACTGAAGGAGCGAATATATTCATCAAGCCCCTCCTTCGCAAATTTCCCTGCCATTTTCCATAATCCAGGAAAGCTTAATGATTCTATTAAATCCTTTGCATTAAAATCTGTCTTTCTGTATCCTTCACGTTTAAAGCTAAGCACAGCATTTGGTCCCGCATCGACTTCACCGCTGATCATTCGTGTAAAATGGACCCCCAGAAATGGGAACTTTGGATTTGGAACAGGATAAATTAAATTTTTTACAAGATAACGCTTTTCAGGTTTTAATTTGTAATACTCGCCTCTAAAAGGCAAAATCTTCATATCTGTTTTATATCCTGTTGCTAGTGCTACACGATCACTGTGAAGCCCAGCACAGTTAATAACCATTCCTGCTTTTAATGTGCCGCGATTCGTCTCAATGATTACTTGATCCGATTCTTCTTGCATTTTCTCCACTTTTGTATTTAGACGAATCTCTCCGCCATTCTCTTGGATAATTTCGGCGAACTTTTCACTAACTTGTCTATAATTTACGATGCCGGCCATCGGAACACGTATTGCTCCTAAACCATTAACATGTGGTTCTATTTCCTTTAATTCATCTGGACCGATTCTATGAATAGCTAATTCATTTTCCAGCCCTCGATTATATAAATTTTCTAGAAGCGGTAATTCCTCTTGTTTCGTTGCAACAATTACTTTTCCGCAAATATCATGGTCTATACCATGTGTTTGGCAGAACACTGTCATCGATTTACTTCCTTTGCGGGCAAAACGAGCTTTGAAACTGCCAGGCTTATAATAAATGCCCGAATGAATCACACCGCTGTTATGCCCTGTTTGATGTTCCGCAACAACGGATTCTTTCTCAATGACAACTACCTTCGCGTTGGGAAAACGCTCATAAATGGCCATCCCTGTTGATAAACCAACAATTCCTCCGCCAACTATTGCAAAATCATACATATTCATAAGGACCCCTCTCCATTTTGACTTTCTTTGTTGAGTAGTAAGAATTACATTGGATCCATATAAACAGTCTTCACTTCTGTATAAAACTCGATAGCAGCTTTTCCTTGTTCACGACTGCCGGAACTAGAATTTTTACATCCGCCAAAAGGCATTTGTGGTTCTGCTCCCGAAGTTTCCGAGTTCACATGTACAAGTCCTACTTCCGCATCTTCAACGAAACGGCGGGCCAAAGTTAAGTTGTTTGTGCAGATGGCTGCGCTAAGACCAAATTCAGTATCATTTGCCATTTCTACCGCTTCCTCGTAATCTTTGGCTTTAAACAATGCAAGAACGGGACCGAAAATTTCCTCACGGGCAATTCGAGCATCTTTAGGCACGTTTTCAAAGATTGTTGGTTTTACATAAAAACCATTTTTTAATTCTTCATCTTCCGGGATTTCTCCACCGCAAAGCAGTGTTGCTTCTGATTTCCCCGTTTTGATCATTTCGAGTACCCCATCAAGCTGTGCTTTTGATACCGCCGGCCCGATAACGGTTCCCTCGTGAAGCGGGTTACCAATTGTTAATTCCTTCGTACGCTTTACAAGCCTATCACGGAATGACCCGTAGATCCCTTTTTCGACAATCACACGACTCGTTGCTGTACATTTTTGACCGATAGATTTAAATGCTCCGCCTACAGCTATTTCAACCGCTCTTTCAAGATCTGCATCATTTAGAACAACTAGCGGATTCTTTCCTCCCATTTCCATCTGCACCTTTTTTCCGTGTTCTACAGCCTGTTTTTGAATCTGCCGTCCTACTTGGTTCGAACCGGTGAAAGAAATGGCTTTGATATCTGGGTGGTTCACCAATTCATTCCCAATAACAGATCCTCTGCCAAATACACAATTAAGGACACCTGCTGGCAGACCTGCTTCATCAAAAGCTTTCATAACGTGATAGACAGATTTCGGTGTTAAATCAGCAGGCTTAATCACCACTGTATTTCCGTATATAAGTGCTGGTGCCATCTTCCATACTGGAATGGCAATGGGAAAATTCCATGGTGTAATTAAGCCAATAGGACCTAGGGGTGTACGGGTCGTATACAAAAATGTTTTCTCACTCGCAGACGGAATGACATCTCCAAGCGGCTGCCGTGCTTCAGCCGCAAAATATTCGAGGATGCTTACTGCGCGATTAGCTTCCCCCATCCCTTCCGAAAACGCTTTTCCCTCTTCCTTAATTAGATCCCGTCCTATTTCCTCTATGTTTTCTTTCAAAATAGCCGCGGCCTTTTGCAAATACGCTGCCCTTTGTTGAATGGAGAGTTTTTTCCAAGCTGGAAAAGCATTTTTTGCAGCAGCTACCGCATCGTGAACATCCGCTGCTGCACTGGATGGGAATTCCCCCAAGCCTTCTCCATTATGTGGATTAAGATTCTCTTTATATTCATTTGTAGTTGGTTCTGTCCAGTGACCGTTAATGTAATTCATATGGCGCATTGAGAAATCCTCCTAAACTCTTCTATTAATCTTTTTTACTTTTATTTCATGCTAGATTACTAATATTAGTGTCTTCATCTGCTCTAACCACCGGTTTCTTCGTTATAACACTTACTCCCAACGTTACAGCAATATTGATCATTAATACGGCTAATCCTAGATCTAAATCCTTAATGACATTTGGAAATGATGGGAATAACGTTGCAAGTGACATTTCTGTAATGGTTGAATAAATGACGATGATACTGCCAACAATCATTCCAGCGATGGCCCCTTGAACGGTAACGGGGTTCCTTTTCCAAAGGCTAAAAAACAAAGCAGGAAATAACTGAACCATAAAGCTATAAGACATAAGATATAGCGTAAGAATCGATTCCCCTCCACTAAATGTAAAGAAAAGGGTTACCAACGCTATAACAGGCACCAACCTTTTGGCCAGCTTTGCCAGCTGCCTGTCTGTTGTGTTCGGTTTCCATGCCTTATATATATTTTTAGAAAGAATTGTTGAAACCGCTGTCAATACCAAAGAACTTGGGATAAGGGCGGCCATGGCCCCAGCTGCGCCAATGACCCCGACAAACCACGGGTCAAAAGATAATTTTGCCATTTTAAATAAGGCTAAATCAGTATCTGGCCCCTTTAAATCTGGCACTTGTAAAACACCAGAAAAACCGATAATCAAAGAAAAAACGATAATTACCTGATAGATGGGCATTATCCCTGCATTTATACGCAGCGATTTTCCACTTTTAGCCGAGAATATTCCCGCCATCATATGTGGAAACATGTAAAATGCCAGCGCTGTCATAATCGTAGCCGAAACAAACCACGAAATGCTTAATCCTTGTTCGGGGAATAGTAAAAATCCAGTTTTGGCGGTATCAATTGCTTGAAACATCGGCTCAATGCCGCCGTAATAATGAAAAGGGAAATAAAATCCCATAAAGACCATAACAGCTAAGATTAAGATATCTTTAATAATGGCTGTCCATGCGGCTCCGTGCATCCCAGATACTGTTACATAAATGGTAACAGCAATGACGGCTACGACGATTGCCATGTGAGGAGAAATAGAACCATAGGACGCTTCAGATACAATAATTCCTAAGCCTTTTAACTGCATTACTAAGTAAGGGATAACAGCAACAACACTAATGATCGCTACGAGAATACCAAGTGCCTGACTGTTATACTTTTTCTCGTAAAAATCTGATTGGGATAGGACTTTATTTTCCTTCGCATACTTCCAAATAGGAGGCAGCAGCCAGTAAGCGATTACAAAGTAAAAACAATTAAAAGCGTATATGGTGGGAGGCATGCCGGATCGATAAGCACCACCACTTGCTCCTAGAAATGTATAGGTGGTAAACATCTCACCCGCTAATAAAAAGAACATCAAAAGACTTCCAAAACCCCGTCCCCCGACAGACCACTGCTCGATAGTCATTTCTTTCCCTTTTCGGGCTTGCAGCCCTAACCAAATACACAATCCCAGGAAAAAGAGGATAACTAGAAGGGCTGCGTTCATAATTCTTCCTCCTCCTTATTCGCTGGATCCAGCTTATTAGCAACGATCAAGAATAAAGATGTCATTCCAACCCAGCATATAGACCAAAAAAGGACAAATGGCAATCCAAATACATAGGGTTCCACCCGATTAATGACAAAAAGTGAACCCAAGGCTGGTATTAAAGTTAATAGAAAAACAACCTTCTTCATATTTCACCATCCCAGTTTAGAATACATAAATGTAATACAGTAAACAGATATGTTTTATTTGGAAGAGCCGATATTTGAACCTTCTGATAATTAAAACTCTATGAAACCATTTTCCTCTTTGAAATGGAAAGGTTTCTGATCTTTGGTTGCCCATTTTTTACCCATACACCACTAAGACTTTTTAAAATCTATTGCACTATCTTATCAGGCTCCCCATTTGTTAAGACGGTTGCAGCCACTTTCTTTCTTGTAAATTTAAAGTAGTAAAAAACATAACAGGCGACAACAAAGCCGAATCCTATATACAGTGATGTCCGCTGTGCCGGATCGAAAGCAGTAAACACGACGATTCCTAGACACATGATAAGGCAGAGAATTGGAACCAGCGGGAAGAAAGGAACTTTAAATTTCAAATCCGCAAGCTTTCCGCCATCCGCAATATACTGTTTGCGGAATTTATACTGTGCAAACGCAATGGCCATCCATGTAACAACTCCCCCAACACCGCTGATCGCAAGCAGGACAACAAATAATGTTTCTTCAGCTATAATACTAGTAAGCAAGGAAAGCAAAGCAAAGGCGAGTGTCACAAGCAAGGCATTCATAGGAACACCGCGTTTGTTTACCTTACCGAATGCCAGCGGAGCCTGACCGCTTTGGGAAAGTGAAAAAAGGATTCTCGTACAAGCAAACAAACCTGTATTTCCCACTGAAAGTATCGCTGTTAATATAACAAAGTTCATAATATCAGCCGCATAAGGAATTCCTGTCATATCGAATACAGTAACAAATGGGCTTTCGAGCACCCCCGCCTGTTTCCAAGGAACAATGGCTGATAAGACAAAAGTGGCCAGTACATAGAAAAGTAAAATACGGACGATGATACTCCGGATAGCTTTTGGGATGCTCTTTTCGGGATCCTCTGTCTCACCCGCTGCAACTCCCATAATTTCTGAACCCATAAAAGAATAAACGACTGTCATCACTGAGATAAAGACCCCAATGAAACCTGTTGGAAATAATCCGTCACCGAAAAAGTTTGAAAGGTGGGGGGCCGATTGTCCCTTTATAGGAACCAAACCGAAGATCGCTGCCCCGCCAACAACAATAAAAAAGAGAACAGCTAATACTTTAATGGCAGAGAACCAGTACTCCATCTCAGCAAAGCTTCTTGTAGTCAAGGCATTGATACCGAATAAAAGTAAGGAGAAAACGGCACACCATACCCATACCGGTACATCTGGAAACCACCTGGCCATCAGCAAACCGGCTGCAATAAACTCTAGTCCTACATAAATGGCCCAGCTTAGCCAGTAAGTCCAGCCAATCATAAACCCAGAGGCAGGGCCGATAAACCGCTCTGCATGAGCTTGAAATGACCCCGAAACCGGCATTACGACGGATAGCTCCCCAAGACAAACCATGACCAAGTACATAAGCAAGCCTCCGAATAAATAGGCGGTAATCGCTCCGAAAGGCCCCGCCTCGCCAATCGCATACCCTGATCCTAGGAAAAGACCCGTTCCAATGACTCCCCCTATGGAAAGCATAAATAAATGCCTGCTTTTCATCGAACGTTTTAATTCTTTTGGTTGACTTCCTTGTTCTGGTTTCATCCAATTCCCCCTGTATTTTTTCTATCCGCATAAGAAATAGGGTAAATCATGACCCATTTTATTACCTGCTTATCTGACGACTTCCTTTTCAGACATGCTTGTACACTCTAATAAATCACTGATCTCAGGTTTAAAAATTTCATACGCAACATCCCGCTGATATCTGTTTTGTTTCTTCGCTTCTGAAAATAGTTGATGGGTATTTTTTCGGCATAGCTTTTCAATATCATCCATCACTGCCTGCGGGTCTGGTTTGACCAGTCCAAAAATAACAGCGTCGTAAAATCTAATTGCCCCTAGGTTCGCAACAAAATCATTAACGATGTCAATTCCTCTTTGTTTAATGATTTCATCTCCTTCAGAAGATACTGGTATATTAGCCGCTTCAACAATCAAACTCGCTTTAACAGTATCAGCATTAGACTTGTTGATCACGTCCTCTAATGCACAGGGGATAAGAATATCGCAATCCACATCGATCCACTCAGAGTTCGGCCTTACCGTATAGTTTGGTTCAAAATAATCTTGGTCCATTTCTCCATATATATTCTTATGGTCAATAAGATTTTGAATATCCAATCCTTCTTCGCATGTGACTAACAAGTTCGCATCTGAAATGCCGACAATGTTGTAACCTAATTGGGAAAGTTTTAATGCACAGCTTGCCCCTACACAACCAAAGCCTTGGATGACAACCTTCGCGCCGTCTTTACCATTTTTAAACTTCCAAGCCTCATCGGCTGAAAATGCAACACCATACCCTGTGACAGCATCATTTAAAAGCAACCCATCAATTCTTGTTTTCATCAGTCCATCAAAATCCTTGATCCCCTGAAGGATCGCAGGATTTTGTTTCATTGAATTGGTTAGCGGGATGTCGATGCCGAATTCGTTAAAGATTTTTAGTACATCTTCGTACTTCGTACCTAGGTCACTTCCTAAAGATACCCCGCTATCAATATAAGGCATCATGGCAATTAAAAACCTTCTTAAGACCGCATACGCATCTGGAGCTTTATAATCATACTTAATACCAGCTTTACATCCTCCAGTCGTTCCGCTGTCACTAGCTACATATTTATAAGCCATTGCTTCAGCCAATCTTTCAACCTCTTCTTTTGTTACGGTCGGATGCATTCTCGTACCGCCGCCTGTATATCCTTTCACGAAATTATGAACAACAAGCCACCCCTGTGCGTCCGTTTGTGTATCATTCCACTCAATAATTAAATATGGTTTAGACATTCCCATACCTCCTAAGAATTTCTTCTTTCAAGCACCATCCAGCCACTATTAAAAATTCAATTAACACTATGAATATGTTGTTAATACCTTAAAAAAATAAGTTACTATTCAAACCAGCGAATAGGCGCAGGATCCAGATTAATGTTAATCTGTTTTGTTTCCTGGTATTCATCCAACCCATACGTACTAAGGCTTCGGCCAATACCGCTTTGTTTATATCCTCCCCATGGCGCTTGAATATTTGTAAGATGGTAGGCGTTTACCCACGTGATCCCGGCACGAACCTTTTTAATGATACGTAAGGCTTTGTTTTGGTCTGTAGAGAAAACAGCACCTGCAAGTCCATATTCTGTGTCATTGGCAATCTTGATTGCCTCCTCTTCATCTTTGAATTTCTGGATCGTAACAACTGGTCCAAAGATTTCTTCCCTGACAATCCGCATATCGGTCGTTACATCGGTAAAGACCGTAGGTTCAATGAAAAATCCATCCTCTAAACCGTTACCCTCGATTCTACTTCCGCCAAGAGCAAGATTCGCACCTTCTTCTTTACCAATCTGGATGTAATTTAAAATACTCTTAAAGTGCTTTTCACTAACAATAGCCCCCATTTGGGAGTGCTCATCATGACCAGGACCTACTCTAATCTTTTTGGCCTTTTGTATATATTTCTGAACAAACTCATCGTAAAGTCCTTCTTGGACAAGAATCCGGCTTCCAGAAGAACAAACTTGACCAGATCCCATGAAAATGCCAAATAAAGAGTAATCAAGTGCTGTTTCCAAATCGGCATCATCAAAGATGATATTCGGAGATTTCCCTCCCAGCTCAAGGGACACTTTTTTCATATTACCGGCCGCGGCCTGCATGATATGGCGGCCGACTCCTGTGCTTCCAGTAAAGGAAACAATATCTACATCAACACTTTCAGCAATCGTCTGGCCAACAACCGGTCCATCTCCCATAATGAGGGTAGCTGCTCCCTTTGGTAAATCGGACTGATCGATCAGTTCAAACAATTTTACTGCTGTCATCGGAGTAATTTCCGCAGGTTTTAAAAGGATACTATTACCAGCCGCAAGCGCCGGTGCAATCTTCCATACACTCATTAATAAGGGGAAATTCCAAGGGACAATTAATCCCGCAACTCCGATCGGTTCCTTAATGATTAATGTCTGCATATTTCCGGAGGTTTCATAAACCTGGCCGTTAGGCATATTAAGCAGACCTGCATAATAACGAAATGTATTCACGGCCTCTTCAACATCTGACTCTGCTTCTCTTTTCGTTTTTCCATTATTCTGTACTTCTAAATCTCTTAATTCATCCAGGTTTTCCTGTATTAGATCTGCAATCTGAAGTAAAACAGCCGCCCTCGCTACGGGAGATTGATCAGACCATATACCACTTTCAAACATTCTTTTTGCAATTTTGATTGCCTCTTCTGTTTCTTCCTTAGTAGCGCTCGGTGCCCTGGCAATGACTTTCTGTGTAGCGGGATTAATAATATTAAGTTTGTTCGGGTTACTTGAGTCTACCCATTGCCCATTTATATAGTGTTTTAACTCTTTTGTCATAGCTTTGTACCTCCCAGTATGGCTTACACCCCCCGCTTTAGAAGTGGGGATAAACGTTAAATACGGCGAAAATCTATCCCTGTTTTGGACGGAAAGAGGCGATGTATTCGTCCGAATCCTTGTATTCTAATACTCCAACTGCCTCTACATCTACTACAACCATATAAGGCTTTTTGCTTGCGATTGCATTTGCTAATCCTGCTTTGAACTCTTCAACACAGCGAACTTTCTCGGATTCGAATCCCATTGATTTTGCCAGCATGACGAAATCAGGGTTTTTCAAGTCTACAGATATACGCCGGCCATATGCCGCTTCTTGATAGTATCTTAAGATTCCATATCCCCCATCATCGAATAATAGAATGATAATCGGCGCATCTTCCTGTATCGCTGAGATCATCTCACTTGAATTCACCATGAATCCACCATCACCAGCAATAAGGACGACTTTCTTTTCCGGCTGACCAATTTGGGCGCCAATCGCCATTGGCAATCCTTGTCCGATTCCGCCGCCTGTCATGTAGAGGTAGTCTCTTGGTTCATAAATATCGAACAATTTATTCCCCCACGTGTATCCAGGGATCGTTACGTCCGTCACCAAAACGGTATTCTCAGGCAGCTGTTCACGCATAATATCCGCCACTTCACCATAAGGCTCAATTTGGCTTCGAAGGTCATCACGTACAGCCTGACGGACTGATTTCACTTCATCAACATAATCTGCCTCAGGATGGATCTCCTTATTGGCCAAAAGACTATTAATCTCTTGTAAAACTGCCTTCGCATCTCCGTTCAGTGTATACAATGTATCAAAGTTACGATTAAAGGCATTAGGGTTCAAATCAATATTGATATGATTTTCCGGTACCGGAAGTGTCCATCCATTCGTTTCACTACCACGGAAACGGACCCCGACACTAACAAGTAAATCCGACTTTTTCAATAGTTCCTCCACTTGAGGGAAAAACGCAAAGTTACCAATGCAAAGCGGGTGGCTTTCCGGGATAGACCCTTTTCCGGATTCACTTGTAACGACTCCAGGCTGAATTTTATCTACCAGCTTTTGCAGTTCTTCTGATGCACCTGAAGCAATCACCCCATTTCCTGCCCAAATGATTGGTCTTTTTGCTAAGGCAATCCTTTCAACAACATCAGCAGGAATGTTGAGCTTTACTTCCTTGTTTTGAGGCGTTTCCATTTCAATCAATTGATTGTTAGGAATAATCTGTGCCTGAAAATTCGTTGGGATAGAGACCGTTACCGGACCTGTTGGTACAGTGAGCGCTTCTTTGATCGCTTTACGCATAAACGGAATGATTTGCTTAGGACGCTTCAATAAATATGCTGCTTTGTTCGCACCCTCCATCATTTTTAACTGATCTTTAGCTTCGTGAATATAACGTTGGTCTGTTCCAATGTAATTGGAATCTGCTTCCCCAGTAATGTGCAGAACAGGAGTCCCTGAATTCCATGCTTCTGACAAGGAACCTGCACCATTACCCGCTCCAGTACCCGTACTAGTGATGACAACGCCTAATTTCCCTGTAGCACGGGCGTAGGCATCAGCCATGTTGACCGCTCCGCTTTCACCACGGGCAGTAACGGTACGGATGTTTCCCTCCCTAAGGATCGCATCATAGATTGGCATATTATGAATACTAACGATTCCAAATACTGCTTCCACTCCTGCTTGCAAGAGCTCTTTTACAATTGCGTCCGCAACTGTGAATTCTGTTTGGTAACCTTTAACATTGGGTTCTGCAACTGCAGTGAATTCTGTTTGATTATTCATTTTCATCCTCCAAATATGTCTAGTAATATATTTCTATATAAATCTATTTTCATATAAACGAAGGGTTACGTTAAAGCATTCCTTCTTTCACGTTCATAGCTTCTTCATAAAGGTTGTGAAAAAATTTGAGTGCATACTCAGTCGGTGAATACACTCCATGCTTGAAGGCATTCGTATGGAAACCTTTTTGCAATAACTCTACAAGGTCGAAATCCTCTAATCTTACCTGATCTACAAAACGAATCAGTTCCTCTTGCTCTTTGCTAATTTCATCCGATTTAAAGTAGTAGCTATAGATGGCAAGTGATTTATCTGGTGCCAGCGGCAAGATTTGACTTATTGTCATATTTCCTTCTTTTCCAGGATAAATGCTCACCATCAAGTTGGGCCATACCCAATAGAAATTGGCGTGATCTTCTTGTTGTTCATTCGATTTATTGGTTAACTCTGAATATTGACACGAGAAATTGCCATGTAAATCGATGTGGTAATTTTTCATATCAAATGTTTTTGAAAACTCAGGATGGGCAATCTTACAATGATCGCACTCCAGGTAATTATCAATAACCGCTTTCCAGTTAGCATCAATAATCCTTTGGTTTACCCGAACCTTTTTCAAAGACTCCAGGAAGGTGTATCTTTCCAGATTGGCCATAAATTCTCCGTACGTTTCTTCCATTGGTCTTGCTTCTGGGTTCAAATTTATGAAGATCATGGACTGGAATACTTCAAGCTTTACTTGTGGCATACAGCTATGGTTTCCTAATTCATTTGTAGCGAAGTTTGGCGCCCTATTTAATTTCCCGTTCATGTGGAATGTCCAGCCGTGATAAGTACAGGTGAAAACCTTTTTATTTCCACACTCGTTTTTTTCCACTTTGGTTCCCCTATGCGGGCAAATGTTGTAAAAGGCATTCAATTCATTGTTTTTATCCCTGCTAATGATTAATGGCTGATCTGCTATATCAAAAGTAAAAAAATCCCCCGGTTTTTCCACCTGGCTTGTATGTCCAGCTAAAATCCAGCTGTCTTGAAAGATCTTTTTCTTTTCCTCTTCAAATATTTGCGGATTCACATAATTTTCGTACGGGAGAGTGTGCTCCAGGGTATTCCCTGTTAACGGTTTCATTTGTCTTTCCTCCTTTTGTCATTCAAATCCTTTAAAGTATTTTTCATAATTTATTATTTGCAATTTTCGTGCCAACTATCTTTTTATCTAAAAAGCCTAGATTAATAGGTTTTAAAAAGGGGAAAGTGAGTCCATTTGTGTTCACCGGCTGACTTTCCCAAGGATATTTTCCTATTTCCGCCACTTTTTCGGCTATTTACAATTCAAAATATTTCGACTACTATTAGAGTGGATGTGATTATAATCACACTTTTGCCTATTGTAACACTTTTCTGAATACAACCAAACTCAATCTGAGTTCCATTGAACTCAGACTATGATTTTCGGGAGGTCACTTCATGACATTATCCAATTTTCTAACCGATTTGGATTTAAATATGGAAGCGCTTTTAAAAATTTTAGATTATTCTTCTGACGAAATCTTTGTTTTAAATAAAGATAAGAAAATTATCTATGTAAATGATGCGTGTAAGAAGCATTATGGGTTAAATAAGGAAGACGTTATAGGAAAAGCGAGCATGGAATTAGCTGATAAAGGCTATTGGTATCCCTCTATTTTCCCTGATGTTCTGGAAAGAAAAGAGCCAATTACGATTAAACAAACCACAATCCTTGGTGCTGAACTGCTCACCTCTGTCGTCCCTATTTTAAATGATCAAAAAGAAGTAGAATTAATCGTAACGACAGCAAGGGAACTACAAAGCTACAAAATGCTGAAAGTAAATGAAAACGATTCAAAAAATAGTAAAGAAGCTGAAGATCCATTTGGCAGCAGCATTATTACAAATAATGAAAAGGTGAAAAATGTGTTGAAGTTTGCCAAGAAGGTGGCAGCTGCAAACTCTACTATATTAATTCTAGGTGAGTCCGGAACAGGTAAAAGCCTCTTAGCCCAATATATTCACGAAAACGGAAATAGAAGGAACGGCCCATTTTTAACCATCAATTGTGCTGCAATCCCTGCAGAATTAATGGAGTCCGAGCTTTTTGGCTATACACCTGGTTCTTTCACGAATGCAAACCGTTCCGGTAAAAAAGGAATACTGGAATGCGCGAATGGGGGGACGGTGTTTCTTGATGAAATAGGGGACATGCCTTTGCCTCTTCAGGCTAAAATACTGCAGGTTATTCAGGAGAAAAAATTCATTCCCATTGGCGGCAATAAAGAAAAGTCAGTCGATATCCGGATTATTGCCGCGACCAATAAAGATTTAAGCAATATGGTAAAAAGTAAAATGTTTCGAGAAGATCTATACTATCGGCTGAACGTAGTGGATATCAAAATGCCTCCGCTTCGAGAAAGGCAAGAAGATATAGTCCCGCTCATCTATAATTTCTTATACAAATTTAATCGAATCTTTGAATTGAACAAATTGATTTCTAAAAATTGCCTCGAATGGCTTACCCATTATTCATGGCCCGGAAATATTAGACAATTAGAAAACCTAATAGAAAAGCTTGTCATTGTAAGCAATGATGTCATCGGTATCGATGACCTGCCCGAAGGCATTTATAACCAAGGACTGGCCCGAATTGAAAATACTGCCCCCACTACCCTTAATGAGGCAGTCGAATTGGCAAAAAAAGAGATGGTTCGTAAATCCTATAAAGTGAATAAAAGCTCTAGGCGCGTGGCCAAGGATTTGCAAATCAGTCAAACATATGCGGCCAGATTAATTAGAGAATATTGTCAGAACTTGTCGGAGGATTGAATATCCTGTACGATTCTTTGCTTCGATCAATCGGACGAGCTTCACATTTGAGTGATAGCTCCTCCTTCATTCGATAGTACGGAAAAGATCTTAAACAAGTGTTGGTTTTGCAAACCAATGCTCTTTTTTTTATTTAATATTAAAGTGCGACACTACATAGAGGAATTAGGGGTACTGGCAAATTTCTAGTTTAGAACGAATCCATTCATTGGTCTAGATGTTTCAAAAGGGGAAAGTCAGGTTCAGGCATTTGTGGATAAAGGCAAACCATTCCATAAGAGTTTTAAAGTTTCTCATACTATGCTGGTTTAGAGTACTTTCAGTGGATACATGATGTTTAGAGAGATTCATTAGTGTTAATATAAGTTTTGCACAGCATTTAAACGAATAAAAAAACGTCTCACCCCAGTTATCCCAAAGGGTGAGACGTTTTTTCATTCATTAAGTAGCGTTAATAGTGAAACCGGAACTTACTACAAAAAACTTTGGGTGGTTTGAAGATACGGTAATTCATTTTGATATTAGACGGTTAGCAGGTATGGGCCCTATGTTTAAAGCTCTATATTATATTTCGAAACTAATCCTCAAGCGCGTGGGATTGCACCATTTGTTTTTATTACTTGTTGATACCATTTAAATGAATCTTTTTTATATCGATTTAACGTCCCATTGCCTTCGTTATCACGGTCTACATAAATAAACCCATAGCGTTTTTTCATTTCTCCGGTTGTAAACGATATCGGGTCAATACAACCCCAAGCTGTGTATCCAATTACATCAACACCGTCTTCAACAATTGCTAATTTCATTTGAGCAATATGCTGTTGTAAATATACTATCCGCTCTTTGTCATGAATTTGACCATTCTCGAATTTATCAGAGTAACCAAAACCATTTTCCACAATGAAAATCGGTAACTCGTAACGGTTATAAAGCATATTTAAGTAATATCGGAAACCGATTGGGTCAATTGCCCATCCCCAATCAGTTGCCTGAACATATGGGTTTTCAACAAGCGTATCATTTCCTAGTAGGGCATCTTTTAAACGCTTTGCTTCTGGTCTAACAGAAACAGTATTACTCAGATAGTATGTAATACCTATATAATCAACCGTTCCTTCACTTAGAATTTTTAGATCTTTCTCAGTTATGTCTAACTGATAACCTTTATTTTCCCACTCTTTTACGAAACGTTTTGGATAATGACCTCGAACATGAACATCAGTAAAGAATAGCTGTTGGTCATCTTCTTTTTGAGCTAACAAAATATCCTCTGGATCACTTGTTAATGGATAATTAGGCGTTGCTGCTAATACGCAACCAATTTGGAAGTCACGATTAATTTTCTTTCCTTCCATTACAACTAATGCACTTGCCACGAACTGATAATGGGCTGCCTGATACATCGTTTCAAGTTTATTTTCATTCTCTGTATAGATAATCCCAGAATTCGTCCAAGAATAAATAGGGTTATCTAAAATTCTTTGATTATTTATCTCGTTAAATGTGAGCCAATATTTAACCTTATCTTTATACCGCTCCATTACTGTAGTAGAAAACGTTTTGAAGAAATCTACTAATTTACGGTTTCTCCATCCTCCATATTCTTTTACTAAATGGTATGGCATTTCAAAATGTGATAATGTCACAACTGGTTCAATTCCATAACTTAAAAGTTCTGTAAATAACTCATCATAATATTTTAACCCCTCTTCATTTGGGGTATTTTCATCACCATTCGGATAAATTCTTGTCCAAGCGATGCTAGTTCTCAAGCACTTAAAGCCCATCTCCGCAAACATTTTTACATCTTCTTTATAATGTCCATAGAAGTCAATTCCTTCATGGTTAGGATAGTAAGTGTCAGGTATAACGCCATCTGTTATTTTACGAGCATTATCCTTCGTTCCAGCAGTCATAACATCAGCAATGCTTACTCCCTTTCCCCCTACGTTCCATGCACCTTCTACTTGATGGGCGGCAATTGCGCCCCCCCATAAGAAGTTATCTTTCATCACAAGCTCCTCCTTTACCTATGCACCAATTGTAAATAACAGATTATTTGGATTAATATCACCATTCTTTTCCTTATAGCTAATACGTTCCATGCTTTCCGGGTCGGTAACAATGACAGGTGTGGTTAATTTATATCCTTCAGCTAAGATTTGCTCTTTATTGAAAGTTAGGATGGCTTGACCTCGTTTTACTTTATCACCTGCTGAAACTAATACATCAAAGTATTTTCCTTCTAAATTTACTGTATCAATACCTACATGAATTAAACATTCCGTACCAGCTGTTGATTTTAACCCTATTGCATGTTTGGATGGGAAGGCTACGACCACTATTCCATCAAATGGCGCTAGTATCTTTCCATCTTCGGGAATAACCGCTACACCTTTACCTGCCACACCACTTGAAAACACATCATCTTCAACCTGTTCTAAAGGAATGACTTTCCCCGTTACAGGTGAATGTACCAAGGTTACATTTGTTTCAACATCTTGCATCTTTTCATTTGGTTTACTTTCAGAGGAGAAGTCCTCCATCTCCTCTTTTTTTACTCCGAAATAATAAGATAATAACCCGCCGGAAATTAAAGCCGTTAGTATTCCAGCTAAATAACCAAATGTTGGTGTGTAGACTGGTATAGAGAAAACATTATGAAAAACATAAGCATTCATAGTTACATTAGTAACTCCACATATTGCTCCACCAAAACCACCAGAAATAGCCACTATCGGCAATAAGCGTTTATAACGTAGAATAATCCCGTAAACAATTGGTTCGGTTACACCAGCAAGAAGACCTGTAATAGCCGTTGGACCTGCTAAAGCACGCATTTTTGAGTGTTTTTTAGCTCTTAGGTAAAATCCAATTGCGATACCTACTTGAGCAAATACAGCTGCTACAGCCATCCCTTCAATTGGATCTCCTCCAAGATTATTGAGGTTATCAAGTGTTATTGGCGTGAACCCCCAGTGCAGGCCGAACATTACCATAAATGTCATACCTCCACCTAGAACAAAACCAGATAATACTTTACTGCTATCAATTAACCACGTAACACCCGAAGCTAATGCATTGGCTATATCTGTTCCAAAAGGCCCAAAGATAATAGCTGTTAATGGAACCATAATCATTAAAGCTAACATAGGAACTGCAAAAAGCTGTATATCTTTAAAAATTATCTTCTTCAAGAACCTATCAACATAAACATAAATTGCCATAGCGATAAAAATGGGAAAGATGGTTGTTGCATAACTTACTACTTCAAGCGGTATTCCGAGAAAGTCAGTTTGTCCTTTTTCAAGAAGACCCGTAAACGATGGCTCTAATAAAGCAGCACCTATGGTACCACCGATATACATGTTCCCCCCCATTTTTTTAGCAAGGGTAATTCCTAAAAAGATCGGTAAAAAGTAAAAAATAGCATTACTAGCAGCACTTAATACGGCATAAGTAGAACTAGCGTCAGACAACAGGTTAAGCTGTGTTAATACCGTAAGAACAGCCTTAATCATTCCCGAACCGGCCAGGGCTGGTATTAAAGGAGAAAATGCACCAGAAACGATTTCAAAAATTGAATTAAGTGAAAACTTTTCTTTCTTCCCTTGATCTGAACTGTCAGTAAGACCCGTCAACTGCTGTATAGTGGAAAAGTAATCCGAAACTGCACTGCCAATTACCACTTGATATTGCCCACCACTGTTCACTACCGATAAAACATAAGGCAATTTTTCAATTTCTTTTTTATTAGCCTTGCTAGTATCTTTCAAGCTAAACCTTAATCTTGTTGCACAATGAACCAAGTTGGTTATATTCTTTTTCCCACCAACTAACTCAATAATTTCTTTACTCTCATTCTCATATCTCATAATTAAATTCCTCTCCTTAAAAAAATAAAGGCGTAACCAAAAGATTTAATAAGTGTTAGCTCATAAAAGCTAATCATTTACTAAATCTTTAGGTTACGCCTGCTCTACCAGTTACGACCCTATTTTTCAGATGATAATTTATACAAATGTAAAGTCAAATAAACTACTTCTTCATTAGAAATCTTCCATTGGTAATGTTTTTCTAAAAAACCTTTAATTTTAACTGCACAATTATAGTCATATTCATATTGTAATTTGATAACATTTAATAATGAAGAGTTCTCTTTTGTTACTACTTCATTATTTAATTGACGCTTAATAAAGTATCTTATATGTGTAATAAACCTAGTATAATAAAATGATTTCTCGTTAAACTCAAAGCCGTAATGATATTTAATAATATTTGATATACTCTGGATGACCTTTGTCATAAAGATTGTCTCTTCCACTCTATCATTTGTATCTAAAGCATTTACAAAATGCAGAGCTATAAATGCTGCTTCTTGTTCTGGAATCTCAATTCCTGTCCTTTCCTGCATTAATCCAACAGCCTTAAGTGCAGTTGAGTATTCCTTAGAATATAGCTGTTTGATTTCCCACTCTAAGGGTGACCGAAAAATCATCCCTTCCTTTGCTCGCGTAATAGCAAAACCAATATGGTCAGCTAATGCTAATAAAGCAGTTTCGTTCACTTTATTGCTTATTTCATTTTCATACAATTGTATAATTTCGCTAGCTAGCTCTATATCTTTAACTTCTATTCGTTTAAGAAGCTTTTCTAGTTTATGTACTGTATCTTTACTTTCTAATACAAATTTTTGTGTAATATTTATATCTTTAAGATCATCACCTTCCCTAATTCCAAATCCAATTCCCTTTCCCGTCACTATCTCTTCAACATTATTATTGTTTTCTACCAAAACGACATTATTGTTAAAAACTTTAACGACCTTCATTGTGAAGTTCCTCTCTTTTAGGTAAATTAACAACAAAAAAGACGCAACCTAAAAAAGCGGCACACAAAATAGATAGTGTGTTTGCTCTTTGGTTACGCCTGTATAATCAGTTACGTTCCTTTAGTTTTAAAATACCAGAAAAAGATAACGCTGTCAATTATATTTTCCTATCAGAAACTGATAGAAATCATGCGACTTAACCTCTATGATACTAGACTGTAGCAAGAGCAAAACAAAGCGATGAAATCATTCCTCGTGATAGGAAAAAGTACGAGAGTTCTATGATAAGAAACGTGAAGAAGGAAAAACCTTTAAAGTAGCTGTCATTGCCTGTGTAAATAAGCTTTTACATTGGATATTTGCCCTACTAAGAAATAAAATGCCTTTCCAAG
This sequence comes from Neobacillus canaveralius, assembly GCF_047237705.1. NCBI lineage: Bacteria > Bacillati > Bacillota > Bacilli > Caryophanales > Bacillaceae > Neobacillus > Neobacillus canaveralius. The sequence continues at coordinate 5,428,816 of NZ_JBDFLL010000001.1, forward strand.
ATATAGCTTAAAACCTATATCTAATTAAATAACACAAAACCTTCCAAATTCAAACTAACGAGGGTTATTTGGCATGCACATTTTCAGTATAGCATGAGAGATTTATGATTTTATTGAAAAATATTGACACACTATTGGCTGGTTTAGCATTCCTGTAGATCGTTATTTTTCGACTTTGAAAAAAATAGGGCTCCTCAGTAAGATATGAGTATAGACACCACTCTAACTCACAACTTTAGGAGGAACCCTACTATGAAGTTTAAAATGCAAAACAATCAAAATCAACTAATAGAAAGAATTTCCGTTAAACATCTCGTTGTTGGTGTGGACATTGCTCAACAATTACATGTAGCACGAGCTGTTAATTTCCGTGGAATTATTGTCGGAGATCCACTTACATTCAAAAATAATGAAGAAGGATTTGCTAGTTTATTAAAATGGATTAAAAATCTTCAAAGATTAAATAACCTAGATGAAGCTATCGTTGGTATGGAACCTATTGGACACTACTGGATTAATCTTTCAAAATGGCTTTCTAATCAAGATATTGAAGTAGTAACGGTAAATCCACATTTAGTAAAAAAGAATAAAGAAAATCGTGATAATACTCAATCAAAAAGTGATAAAAAAGATGCCTTAGTTATCGCTGATATGGTAAAGAACGGTTACTACTCTGAAGTTAGGTACACATCGGAAGCATTCGAAAAACTTAGGGTTCTTATGTCTAACCGTGATGTAGTTGTTAAACGCTTTGTCAGTTCTATTAATCAATTAAATCGTTGGGTAGATATTGTTTTCCCAGAACTACGACAGGTATTCAAAGATATTAAAGCTAAAGGTGCGATCGCAACCCTTCGATTATTCCCAACCCCAATGGAATTAGAAACTATGCAGCCTCATGATGTTATCACAGGTTGGAAATCAATCATGAAGAGGCAACCTAGATTAAGAAAGGCCATATTACTCCTCCAAGTAGCCAGGAGATCCGTAGGCACTAGACAAGCACTTGATGCGTATAAATTTCACCTTGAACAACTATTAGAGGAATATGATTTATCTGTAACACAACTCGAGTGAGTTGAAAAACAAGTAACCGAAGAATTAAATAAAATCCCATTCTCTAAGAAGTTACTTACCATTAAAGGAATAAGTGAAATTTCTTTAGCTGGCATATTAGGTGAGGCTGGGGATTTAAGTAATTTTTCCCATGGTAATTCTCTACTTCGCCATGCGGGATTACACTTAGCCGAAGCAAGTTCGGGTAAGTGGAAAGGACAAATTGTTATTTCGAAGCGTGGAAGGTCGAGATTAAGGCGTTTCCTCTTCCTGGCAACCATGAGTCTAGTAGCGAATAATCCAGAATTTAAAGCATTACACACTCATAATGTTAAATTGAAGAAAATGAAGATAATGAAGAAAATGAAATCAATTATGAAGATAATTGGCAAGTTGGCTAGGATTTTTGTAGGTATTTCTAGACGTAATGAATCTTATAGTGCAGATAAACTTAAACTATTATCACCTAATAAACTTACCGAATTGTAGATTAGTCATCCCCTTTTGGATCAAATGTAAACTTAAATTTACCGAATGTTGTCTTATTCGTAGGATTTAAAATATGTACGGAGTACCAGATTACTTAAACATAAGGGCACAGACCCATTCCTATAGCAAAACTGGCCTCCACCCCTTGGATAGGCATGACGAAGGAATGATAGGGCAATTGACCCGTTGAGACATGGGAGGGAAAGCCTCCAGGGACGGCGTGGAGCATGTACATCATATGGTAAAATATGGAGTAGTAATGCACTCCTTTATTTCACTATGCCTTCACGAAGCCAAAATGGTCTGATATCATATCATTTAACCGTAAAACCTAATCAAACGGGTATGAAATCCTGCGAATAAGCGAGTATTCGGGAGAAAATCGTATTAAACTGAGGGAGTTTAAGTGTAATATTTCACATTCTTTCTGCCGAGTAAATTTAATGATTAAATAAAAACGAACATCAAACACTACTTTTAGGTAGTATCTGATATTCGAATTTATACTTTAATCTGTTAAACCGATGAATTAATATACTTGTTTTCCCAAAAAATCCTTGTACCTATTTTATCCGTAGAATACAACTCATACTCTGAAAATCATAAGCGTTTCAAAAGTTCCCCTATCTGATAACTATTCCATTGTTTATTCTACCAATTCAAAAGCTGCCTCTTTCAATTCTTTCGAATTAGTACCTATATATACTTTGAATTCTCCTAATTCAGCTTTAAAACTCAGGTCGGAGGCATAGAATTTCAAGTGCTCTTCTGTTATTGTGAAGGTCACTTTCTTAGATTCACCAGGATTCAAATAGATCTTTTTAAATCCTTTAAGTTCCTTTACAGGACGAACAACACTTCCGTAAAGATCCTGAATATAAAGCTGAACGATTTCCTCACCAGAGAGGGTTCCGTTATTCGTTACGATTACGCTTGCCTGGATTTCATCATCAAATGTCATTAGATGTTTATCCAATTCCATTTCTAAATAACTAAAGGAAGTGTAGCTTAAACCATAACCGAATGAATAAAGCGGTTCGTTTGGACCATCGAGATATTTGGATATAAACTTCTCTGATTGATTTTTATTTGTTACTGGTCTTCCTGTTTTAAAGTGGTTGTAATACACAGGGACCTGTCCAGTTTTGTATGGAAAACTCATAGTAAGCTTTCCAGAAGGGTTATATTCCCCAAAGAGTACATCAGAAATAGCATGACCGGCTTCGGAGCCTAAGAACCATGTTTCTACGATTGCATCTACATTTTTCTCAAACCATTCAAGTACCAACGGTCTTCCATTGGTCAAAACCAAGACAGTAGGCTTGCCCAATTTGACCATTTCTTCTGCTAGTCGTCTTTGGACTTCAGGAAGCTCAATATCCATTCTCGAAGCTGCCTCACCGGACATTTCACTGTTTTCACCTAAAGCAAGTACGACGATCTCCGCTTGCTTTGCCTGCCTAAGTGCTTCCTCAAAACCTCCTTCTATCTCACCATCCACTTTGCAGCCTTCCGCATACAGCAGACTTTCCTTATTAATAGCTTTTTCTTTTATTCCTTCCATTAACGTTACTGTTTGCTGACTGTATCTTGAGAATTGCCAAGGACCCAGTAAATCCTTGCTGTTAGCAAACGGTCCGATAACAGCGACCTTTCCGTTTTGTTTTCTTAAAGGAAGAACGCCATTATTCTTTAGGAGTACGATTGATTTTTTGGCAAGTTCCCGGCTCTCTTTTAAATGCTCCTGACAGAAATGATATTCCTCTTCTTTGTCTGGTCTAATATAACGGAAAGGGTCATCCATAATTCCAATTTTAAACTTATAGGTAAGAATCCTTTTTACGGCATCATCCAACTGACTCTCATCTATTCTTCCTTCCTCAAGAAGTTCAGGCAACTGATTTAAATAAGCAGTCGTAACCATTTCAATATCCATCGAAGCGTCAACAGCCATTTTAGCGGCATCTTTTTGATCTTTTGCAGCACCGTGAACGGCAATTTCATCTATAGCTCCATAGTCTGAAATCAAAATGCCATTAAACCCAAGTTCATCCCTTAACAGATCCTTTAATAACCCTTTGCTTCCTGCGACTGGGATTCCCTGATAGATATTAAATGAGTTCATGACGGAGCCTGCTCCAGCTTCCAATCCAGCTTTAAAGGGCGGAAGATAGACGTTCCTTAATGTTCCTTCTGAAATGTCCACAGTGTTATAGTCCCGTCCGCCTTCTACAGCACCATAGGCAATAAAATGTTTCAAACATGCGATAATTGTTTCCTCGTTAAGAAGGCTATCTCCTTGGAATCCCTCAACCTGAGCTTTCGCAATTAACGATCCCAGGTATGGGTCTTCACCCGCACCTTCTACCACTCTTCCCCATCTGGCATCTCGTGTGATGTCCACCATCGGTCCATGATTGTAAGTAATGCCTGATGCAGACGCTTCTTTTGCTGCAATGGCACACGCTCTCTTTATACTTTCCATGTCCCAGCTGCATGACCAAGCCAGCGGCACAGGGAACACAGTTTGATGACCGTGAATAATATCTGCATTAAAAAGTAGAGGAATCCCTAACCGTGATTGTTCTACAGCTGTTTTTTGCAACTCAAAAACTCTATTAATATCAAAAGCACCTAAAATAGAACCCGTTCTGCCCTCTGCTACTAACTTCTCAGCAGGCTCAGATTCTACATCTCCCCCAAAGGAAAAATTGGATGCCATACATTGGCTCATTTGTCCGATTTTTTCCTGAACAGTCATTTTACCTAAAATGGTTTCAACTTCTATCTGAATCTCCTGTTCTGTTCTTTCAACTACCGATTCAGACTTTCTATATTTTTCTACCTCTTGTAGTAGTGCGTGTGTTAAAGAGACTCCTTCTCCCTTTTGACCCTCAATCGGAAGATTTCCCAAAGGTTGAAGATTTATGAAGCCCTTAAACGAATCATCTGTAAAGGTAAGTGTAATCTCTACTGTCTCTTCTGATAGCAGTACGTACTTTCCCCTCGCTTGAAGTTTCTCTCCTTCAACCGCCACCGTTTCAAATACCATGTTTAACTGAGCGGGTTCCTTAACGGCAAAAGTATAAATATCCTCTTTTTCAATAGTAAAAACAAATTTCATTTTTGCAAATGGGGTTTGTAAAACTGTATTCCATATTCCTAGCATTTCTTCATTTCCCTCCAAGTAAAGATACTATTTTTAAATAAGCCCTAAACGTAGTCTAATAAATAAACCCGCACCATTAGTAAGCGGGTTTATTTTTTATAAAGAAAGGATTATTTAGATTACTTCAGCAGCTTGATCTGTTACGTTCTTCGCCTTTTTTCCTTGTGATGACATTTCAGGAACTTTTATGACTGCAATCGCTCCTAAGATACCCAATACGCCGAGCACAGAAAACCCTAATTCATACCCGCCAATTCCAATTAATAACGGTAATATCGCCGGAACAATGGATTGGGGTAAAGCGTTTGCAATATTTAATATCCCTAAATCCTTTGCTGCGTCTTCCTGATTTGGAAGCACTCGTGTAAGAAGAGCCATATCCACTCCCATAAAAACACCTGTACCAACGGCTGACACAATAGCTAAAATGAGATAGATGGTAAAATTGGAGGTAAATGCTTGTAAAATCAAAGTTGCCCCCATTATAATGCCAGCTCCAATAACAAATGGTTTCTGGCGTTTGAAATAGTCGGATATAAGCCCTCCACCAATACTAGATATAATCATCAAAATTGTACTAATTGACGTCAGCAATGCCACTTTACTACCTAACTCTTCTGGGGAAAACTGAAAGCGTTGTGCCATGAACAATGTCCCGAATGAACCCACTGCTGAAACAAATAATACAAGAAATCTAGCTAACCAAGCATATCCAAATGCTGGATATTTCCTAGGATTAGGGATAACTTTTGAAAAACTAAATTTTTCTTTTCTTTTATCCTTAGAAACGATTGCGCCTGAATCTTTTATCATACTAATGGCGATAAGAGCAAAAATAATCGGAATAATAGCTAATACGATCCATTTTAATAAACCTTCTCCCAAGCTGTTAACTAAGGTAATACCAATAATGGCTGCCACTGCACTAAGAGCACCTAAAATTCCTGAAATAGAACCACGTCGTGTTACTTCAACTTGGTCAGCAATTAAAGCATTATTGGCAGCTAAGACAAAGTTAAAAAACAATTGTGCACTTGACCACGTTAATACAACCTGCCACACCTCATTACTTAAGCCTACTCCTAAAATGGAAGCTCCACCTAAAATACTTCCTATTAAAATCCAAATGCGGCGACGACCGAATTTTAGACGAGTCCGGTCACTGATTGCACCAGCCACTGGATTTGCAATCATAGCAACAAGTGCTCCAATGGATAAAACGGTACCCATTGAACTCTCTACGTTGTCAGGCGCGATTTCCTGCAGTTTTAAAGTAAGTAATAACATGATTAGGGGAATAAGTGCTACGTAAAGACCCAGATTTGAAATGGTTAACGCTGAAACGAGACGCTTAAATGGGGTAACTGCAGTTTTCATGTTTTTTTCCTCCAATAAATTTTTTAATTTAAAAGATTCAAGCTAATTTTTTTCCTACCTCGATTCGGTTACCCGGATCGAGGTAGATTTATAAGAGATTTACACAGTTACCTCATACAGATGTTTATTTAATTGCTGAATAATCCCTGATAGCATTTCTTCGGTAAGTGCACCCTGACTGAAATTAACCATAGCTCGTAATGGCATATATTTCATCATCGCTGCCATCATATCAGCTTCAGCACCATCAGCTGGAGCTGCATTTGCCAGCGGGCTGCCCTCATTCATTTTTGCCAGCATCTTCTGAGCGATTGGTGCAAGTAGTGGATCAGATAATAAATCTCCAATTGTTGTATTCCTATCAACTGATGTCTTAAGTAGAACACTAGATTGGACATGCAGGCTGTCTCGAAGAGCTATATCCTGGGATGACTTCCCGACTAAAATTTCAAAGTCTCCGGTTTCAACATGCCAGTCCTTCAGTTCAACGTTGTAGTAAGCAAAAGCTCTTTTTTCTAAAAGGAATGTTACTTCTTTCTTCTCACCTGGCTCGAGTTCCACTTTTTCAAAGCCTTTTAATTCTTTTTCTGGTCGGATTACAGTGCTTGCTATGTCTCTAACGTATAACTGCACAATTTCTTTCCCAGTCACACTTCCAGTATTTTTTATAGTTACTGACACAGTAACGGTTTCTGTATCTTTGATTTCCTTATTACTAATTGATAGATTACTATATTCAAAGTTTGTATAACTCAAACCGTACCCAAATGGGAATAACGGCTCCAGGTTTTTCTTGTCGTAATATCGATAACCAATAAATATGCCTTCTTTATATTCCACTTTATTTCCCTCACCTGGAAAGTTTAAGAAAGATGGGTTGTCACTTAATTGTTTTGGGAAGGTTTCTGCTAATTTTCCGCTTGGGTTCGCATCACCGAATAATAGATCAGCGATTGCCCCGCCAAGTGCCTGTCCGCCTAAGTATCCTTCTAATAGTCCTTTTACTTTCGAAATCCATGGCATTTCAATCGGTGCACCATTACTTAATACAACGACAATATTATGATTTACTTCTGCGATGGCTTCGATTAAGTGAGCATGGTTTTCTGGCAGCTGTAAATGCTGGCGGTCATACCCTTCTGACTCATAACGATCTGGCAGTCCAACAAAAAGGATTACTGTATCTGCACCAGTAGCTACCTCTTTGGCCTCATTGATTAGTTCGTTATTAACAACATCACTATCAAGCTGGTATCCCTTTGCAAATAACACATTGGTATTTTCACCTGACACGTTTTCAATTTCTTCTAAAATATTTTCTAATTTTGTAGGCTTTATATGAGAGCTTCCGCCGCCTTGATATCTTGGGGCCTTGGCAAATTCACCGATAACAGCAACTGTACCTTCTTTCTTCAAAGGAAGGATACTATCTTCATTTTTTAATAGAACCATACTTTCTCTTGCCACTTCTCTAGCAAGATGATGATGGGCTTCTATATCATAGACAGCGTTTTCTTTTTTATTATCTACAGCTTTAAAAATAATGGTTAAAAATCTTTCTACTGCTCGATCTAACTTTTCTTCCGAAAGCTCTCCGTTTGTTACTGCCTCAATAATTTTTTGTTCTCCGATACCATTGCTTGCCGGCATTTCTAGTTCCAATCCAGCGGAAAGAGCATCCACTCGTTCATTTACTGCTCCCCAGTCTGATACGACAAAGCCTTCAAATCCCCATTCCTCTTTTAAAATATCATGTAACAAATATTCATTTTCTGATGCGTATTCACCATTTACTTTGTTATAGGCTGACATTACTGTCCATGGTTGCGCTTTCTTGACAGTGCCTTCAAAACTTGCTAAATAGATTTCCCGTAATGTTCTTTCATCAACAATGGCATCCGTGGACATTCTGCGATGCTCTTGATTATTTACGGCAAAGTGCTTTAATGAGGTCCCAACACCTTGGCTTTGTACACCATTAATATGGCTTGCTGCCATTTCAGAGGATAGGTACGGATCTTCTGAAAAATATTCAAAGTTTCTTCCGCAAAGTGGAGACCGTTTAATGTTTGCCCCTGGTCCAAGTAAAACGGCTACATCTTCAGCCTGACATTCTTCGCCTAATGCAACTCCAACCTTATTAATTAATTCTTTATTCCATGTACTTGCTAATCCTACAGCGGAAGGGAAACATGTTGCAGGTACGCTGTCAAAAATCCCTAGATGGTCAGATCCTTCCTTCTGTTTACGAAGTCCATGCGGTCCATCTGTAACCATAACAGAAGGAATCCCTAAGCGCTCAATCCCTTTTGTATGCCAAAAGTCTAATCCTGAACAAAGACTTGCTTTCTCTTCTAACGACATTTGAGAAATGATTGCTTTAATATTTCTACTCATTCCTATCTCTCCTTTTTTTCAAGAAATCGTTTCCATGTAGAAATTATATTGCTAGATTTTGTTTCCTTATGGTATATTTTATGGAAAAATTGCATGATTTTTGGATTTTTTTATTTAGGAGAAGAAAAATGAAAAATACAAATTTGGATGATTTAGAATATATAACTAAGCTTTTTTTTGAGTTATTTAACATCCCCTTGTTTATTTTCGATCATCAAGGGACATTACTCTTTCAAGTTCCCAATCAAAATATTGAAAGTCCATTTTATACACAAAAAAACAGTTGGCTATACGAAGTACACAGTGAAAAAAAACAACCCGATATGCCTGCATTTTTCCAAAGTCCATACCTTGAAAATTATTTCTCCATTTCCCTTCCAACCAATGGTCTGCGCGATGGGTTCTTAATTGCCGGACCAGTTCTGAATATGAAATTATCCGATGAAGCGATTATTAGTATGGAGAATGACTTTTACCAAATGGCAAAAAGGCAAGAAATTAAAATATATTATCTTTCACTGCCAGTCATCAAAAAAATTGATTTTATTCATATGAGTTGTGCTCTTTATTACATGATTTACGGAAAGAAAGTGGATATTGCCGAGGTATTTGGAAAGCAAAATCTAGAAGAAACGAATGAGGTAAAAATCGAAGAACCAATTGTACAAATATCAGAAAAGCGGCAAAATGAAAAAGCAACTATAAATACGCTAACCGAGAAGAAGTTATTTAGCTTAATTAAAGCAGGGAAGAAAGATGAACTTTTACAAACTCTTACTACACAATACGACATGGAATCCGGACAACTATCCAAAAGAAGTTATATTAGGAATATGAAAAATTTAGCCATTGCTGGTATAACTTTGGCAACAAGAGCTGCAGTGGAAGGCGGGCTTAACGAAATTATTGCCTATAACCTTAGTGATTCTTTAATACAAAACCTTGAGGAATTAAATGATCTCAAAAGTGTTGGAGAGTTTACAGGAAAGTCTCTTCTTAAGTTTGCGGAGTTAGTTGAAAATAAGAAAAAGCATAAATACTCAAAACCCGTAAGCACATGCCAGAGTTATATTTTCGCCAATCTATACAAAGAAATCACACTATCCCAACTAGCTAAATTGGTGGGAATGAATGCGAGTTATTTATCTGTTTTATTTAAAAAAGAGGTGGGATTTTCTATAAGTGAATTTATCCATCGTGAAAAGGTGGAGGAAGCTAAAAACCTTATGACCTTTACAAATCATTCTATATCAGAAATTTCAACAATACTTAACTTCCATGACCAAAGTCATTTTACTAGAGTCTTTAAGAAGATAGCTGGTATGACACCCAAGCAATTTTATATAAAAAAAATAGGACAGTGAAATGACAGGTAATTTTGTTTAACAGAAGCATAAGAATAGGATATTTACAGAAACACAGCGGTGTGTGTACATAGTACTTATACTTGGACAAACAGAATGCTCAGATCCTGTCCCTAATGACTATCTATTACTAGGTTTGAAAAACGCTAACCTTCTCTTCATGCTCAGGTTCTTCCCAACCTTTACAAACATCCACCCATTCTTTTGCATATGAATAGCGATAAATCTCTTCATTCGTTAGTTCAATCGCTGAATTGGTGCTGCCACATGCAGGGAAAAGAGTATCAAACCTTTTCATGGAAACATCAAGGAAAACATCTAGTTCATTTTTTAATCCGAATGGGCAAACTCCACCGATTGCATGGCCGGTTTGCTCCAGCACTTCTTCCGGAGTCAGCATTCTGGCCTTGAACCCAAAGGCATGGCGAAATTTCTTGTTATCAATTTTCGCATCCCCAGCAGCGACAATCAAAAGGGCTTTTTCCCCTTCTCCTCTAAAAGATAAAGTTTTTGCAATTCGGGCTGGGATAACTCCAATTGTTTCAGCTGCTAAATCCACTGTTGCACTGGATGTGTCAAATTCCATCACATCTTGTTCTCTGACCCATTGCCTGAAATGGGCTTTTACACTTTCGATTGACATCCTGTCCATCCTTTCCTACATGTTATTATGGAAAATAATAGCACACTTTAGTTAGGAAAAGCGAAAGGATGATCATTATCCAACCAGTATTGTTCCCTTGAATACTAGTTTTCGCCGTTGATGGGAACGATTCTCCAACTATCGCTCCCTTGAACCCTAGCTTTCGCCGTTGGAGGGAACGATACTCCAAGTATTGTTCCCTTAAACCCTCATTTTTGCTGTCCAAGGGAACAATTACATTTTTTAATGCACGCACTTTGGCATACTTTTTCTATTACTTGTTAAATATCTTCCATTTTTACAGGTTGACCAGTACGTCCGGATTGATAAATAGCTAATATGATTTTTAGCGGTTTTAATCCTTCCTCACCATTTACAAGCGGCTCTCTATCCTCCCGAATGGCATTCATCATATCAATAAACTGTAAACGATGGGAAGCACCATCTAGTGCTGCAGGGTCAACTGAAGTATGTTCACGATCTTCCCCATCATAATTTTCAACACTAGCTAAATTGATAGCCTCACTTTCATTATTTGGGTTTCGTAGATAATGCTTCATTAATTGATCATTCTCAATCACTGCGGTACCAAGTGTTCCGATCATCTCCAAGCGGGCTGACAGACCTGGATAAGCAGCTGTGGTTCCAACAATTGTACCTAGTCCGCCATTTTTAAATTTCACCGTGGCAACAGCTACATCCTCCACTTCAATTCTTTCATGAGCTAATACAGCTGTATGTGCATATACACTTTCCACTTCTCCCATGAAGTACTGAAATAAATCTATCGTATGAATGGCCTGATTGATTAAGACGCCGCCTCCATCCATTTCCAAAGTTCCCCGCCACTTGCTAGTATCATAGTAGCTTTGAGGACGATACCAACTGACAGCGGCTTGCCTAAGGACCATTTTTCCAAATCGGCCTGAATCGATATCTGCTTTAATCTTAACGGATGATGGATCGAATCGATGTTGAGAAACAACACTTAATTTAACATGATGTTTACGGCATACATCGATCATTTGCTGTGCTTTCTCAAGGGAAATATCCATTGGCTTTTCAACAATTACATGCTTGCCGGCACGAGCAGCCTCTATTGCCATATCAGCATGAGTGCCGCTTGGAGTAATAATTGATACAATATCAATCTCTTTTCTCTTTAGCATTTCTTGATAATCGGTATACCAGTCTGCACCTGCTTTTTCCGCAAGTGATTTTGCCTTTTCTTCGTTTCGGGAATATACAGCAACGACTTTTGCTCCTTCAATCGCTGAAATTTGCTCATAATGCGTAGCACTAATTAGCCCAGTTCCGACAATAGCAAACCCGAATTCCTTTTTCATTCTAACCGCTCTCCCTCAAATAAACTTCCCTATAATTTCAGTATCATATTTATTAATATTCAGATTAACAAAGATATAAAGCATATAATTAACCACAATGTGGTACACTTGTACCGTGTAGCGGTTAATTATAGTGTAGATGATAATTAAAGAACCTGTCAATTATTCTTTCTTCTTAATTTTGTTATTATAAATAGTTGTATGGCTTTTTTTGTATTTGCTAATATTGAAATTTTTAAATTTATATTTTATATAAGATCGGTTAAAGGATGGAGTGTATATCTTGAATGACAATGACCAAAATCAAAATAAAACATCAAGTATCCAAGTTATTACGCGTGCTGCTAACATACTGCGGACGCTTAGAGAGCACCCAAAAGGATTAAGCCTTTCACAGATTTCAAAAGAAGTAGACCTGGCCAGGTCAACGGTCCAAAGAATTGTTGCTGCATTAGAGCAAGAAAACCTTGTTACAGCGGCATCTGCTAACAGCGGATTTCGCCTTGGCCCTGAGATTGCGAGGCTTGCTGGCGCTGTACATAGTGATTTAAGAGAAGAATTGAGACCATTTTTAATTCAGCTATCTAATATGATTAATGAAACGGTCGACCTATCTATATTAGATAAAGGGAAGGTACTATTTGTTGATCAAATTATTGCGGCTCACCCGCTACAAGCAACCTCACAGCCTGGTACCTCTTTTCCTTTGCATTGCACAGCAAACGGAAAAGCCATTCTCGCTTCACTACCTATAACTGAGGTTGAAAACCTGCTGCCGACAGAGCTAAAACGATACACAGATAAAACCATTACGAATCGGGATGAACTGTTAAAAGAATTAGAAACGGTTCGTAAAGTGGGAGTTTCTTTTTCAAGAGAAGAGCATATCGAAGGAATATGTGCAGTCGGGGCTGTTGTAGTAGACCGATTGGGAAATCTGAGTGCAGTCTCCATTCCGCTTCCATCTGCACGTTTTTATGGGAATGAGGAAAAGCTTGTTTCTCCCCTTATGAAAACATGTCAAAATATTAATCGACATTTCGAATAAAAGACAAAAAGAAAGGCGCTTGGATATCCTAGCGCCTTTCTTTTTGTTTACCTTATATTATACAGCTACCGGTGATAATTTCTTTGCAGCATCTTTTACTTTTTCTAATCCTTCTGCAATAATCGTATCAGCTTGAGCTGGCATTGCAGCATGACCTTCGATAATAACTTCGTCTACAATTTCCATACCGAATACGCCGCCAACAACGTTTTTAATATAATTTGCAGCCATTTCCATTGGTGCTGCTTCCGGTGTTGAATAAACGCCGCCGCGTGCACTTAGGATAATTGCTTTTTTGTGTGTCATTAATTGTACTGCTTGACCATTTTCATCGTACTTGAAAGTAAAACCAGCTTGGTATACATAATCAATGAAAGTTTGTAATGGTGCTGGGATTGTTAAGTTCCATAATGGGAATGCTAATACAACCAAGTCAGCTGCTGTTAGAGCATCCATTGCTTTTTGTTTTGCAGCAAGAAGACGTTTTTCTAGGTCCGTCATTTCTTCGCCTGATTCTAATTTACCGAAAGCGTTGAATAAATCTTGGCCAAAGTAAGGCATATCTTCAGTGAAAACATCAAAAGTTGTGACATTCACACCTTCTAAGTTCTCCATAAAAGTTTCAAACATTTTACTTGATACAGCTTCTGAAGCTGGACGATTATTTGCTTTGACTACTAAAACATTCATTTATATATTTCTCCTTTTTATCTTTAATCTCATTATTTACAAATCATATATCTCGAATTAATAATATATTAATCTAGTATTCTTGTCAATGAAACACGCTTAGAAGTTATTTCCTGATTTATATATAATTGCTAACCTTACATTATTTATTAATCTATTAGCAAATTTTTTAAGGAGCCCATCTCCCATTTCATGCCCTAAAGTATCATTTACTTCTTTGAACTTGTCCGAATCCATATACAATAAGGCAAGTTGTTCTCCCTTTTTATTAGCAGTTTCAATCGATGGTTCCATGTCCTCCATTTCCTCGATTGTCCAGCCTAGTATTTCTGTAAAAATAAGACTAGTAATTTCATTCTCCCTCATTTCTCCTTTGATTTAGCTCTCTATGAGTATCCCCATAGCTAATTAACCAAGAAAAAACAGCTTATATCCCCATATCTAAAGCTAGGGGTTTTACGCTGCTTTTTGATAAATTTATGCACTCTTTACTTTATCTAATTTTTTTAATAACCCAACTAAACCTCTTATAATAAACAAAGTAAAATTTACACTTGCAAAAGTATGAAATGGTGACCATTTTTTCCATTTGAATAACCTTGTATTCTTTTCAAAGAACCATTGACCAATACTCATGGGTACACTAAATAGTAAGCTTTTCAAAAGAATTTTACTTAACTTATCGTTATAAGACAGCTTAACCCATATGACACTTAAAAGTGGAAAAAACAATACTGTATAAATGATGTTAGTCTTAAAAATCTTTGGAAAAGGACGGACTGGATATTCTAGTTTTTTAGTACCAACAACATAAGCATCAATTAGAATCGCAATAACTCCTTTTGAAAAGAAAATAACTAGATTTTCTCGCATTTTAGTTCCTTTAAATAAAAACGGCAAGGAAACTAAACACAAAGCAGTAAGTAAATTCAACAGTTTCTTTTCCATAAAAACATCCTCCAAAAAAACTAATCGATATAAGTTATTCAAATACCTCTAATTCCCCCAACAGCGATTGCAGAGGACGTAAATAAAGGTTCTTGTATCGTCATCGTTTTTCTCCTTTACTGTAAAATGTTAGCACGATAAGATTTATTAAAAGTGACCTAAAAACCATACTTTAAATATATTATCCTCCCTATTATTTCTTTAGGTATTATTTACTATTCCTTCGAATTTAAAAGTATTTTCTATGTAAAAAAACTAATCGAATGGCTCCGATTAGCTTTTTAATTGATTTAAATTTATTGGTTCGCTTTTTTTACCCATTCTGCAACTGTAACAGTACGCTTTGCTGATGTTTTACAGCAGCTTGAACATCTTCAATCATTTTACCATCTTGACCAACTGTCACACTTGTTCCATACGGGTTAGATAAGAAACCCATTTTGTAACACCACCTATAATTTACCTGTTTTTAAATTTCTATTTATTTTAAAGTGCTTTTGCGTTCGTTGAATCCCTATGAAAGATTAATTTACTTAGTGAGAATAGCTTGCTACCATTAATGACAAGATATATCGCAATAGCTAAAAACGCTAAATCTAATTCATAACCTGCCATTTGACCATTTCCTAAAAACCCAATTGCAAGTTTCACTTTTACTGTTGCTCCAATCATTAATAGGGCGAACAAGGCAGATACTAGTCTTGTTGCCAATCCAATGATTAATAGGATGCCCCCAATCATTTCGAGTAAAGCAACTCCATATGCCGTAACTCCTGGTAAGCCAAGACTTTCAAACCAGCCAGCTGTGTTCTCTATTCCGCCTTGAAATTTTACAACTCCATGAATAAAAAATATTGCTCCTAATGTAATGCGTAAAATAAGAGCTCCAATTTCATTTTTTAACATTTTCGTAATTCCCCTTTAAGTTCTATTATTTAGTAATAAAATGTTGTCGATACCAAGTTGCAGCTGCCTCTACTTCTTCTCTAGTTAGTTGATGTCCTCTATTTTCCCAATGAAGTTCTACCTTCGCCTGTGCCTTTTCTAATAAAGAATGAAGCTCTTTAGATTCCATAGGTGAACAAATGGGATCATTTGTCCCTGCTGCAATAAATATTGATTTCCCTGTTAAATTCGGAAGGTCAATTCCTTTTCGCGGCACCATAGGATGATGAAGAATTGCACCCTTTAGGGCATGTTGATAGTGAAATAATAAACTCGCAGCAATATTTGCTCCATTTGAGTAGCCAATTGCAAGAATATTATCGCGGTCAAAATCATACTTTTCGGCGGCTTCATCTAGAAACTCGTTTAATTCTTTTGTTCGAAAAATAAGATCTTCCTCATCAAAGATACCTTCAGCTAATCTGCGAAAAAACCGAGGCATGCCATTTTCTAGTACATTCCCGCGAACACTTAATACATTTGCTTCATCATCAATCATTCCTGCAAGCGGCAGCAGATCTAATTCATTCCCTCCAGTACCATGAAGCAGTAACAACGTTGGTTTTTTAGGATTCTGACCCTTATTATATATATGTTTCATTATTTATCCCCTTCCAGAACTCTTAACTCAACAGGCGGTAAGGTTTCTTCTAATTCTTCTCGTTTTGACTCTAGCCAAGATGGTAGCATCAGTTTTACCCCAAGTTCATCAACCGGTTCATCCACTGAAAAGCCTGGCGGGTCGGTAGCGATTTCGAAGAGGATGCCCCCTTCTTCATGAAAATACACGGCTTTAAAATAATTTCGATCTCGAATTTCAGTTGGATAGTATCCTTTGTCTTGAAGAAGTAGTCTCCATCTGAGTAAATCCTCTTCATCCTTTGCTCTCCAAGCAATATGGTGGACAGTACCTGCCCCCATTAAACCCCGGACAGTCGGATTCAGCTGTATATCGACCGTGTTTCCGAGATGTCCCTCTGCCTTAAATCTTAGGAAATCACCTTCTTGACCAATGCATTCTAATCCCAGCACATTTTCTAGTACTTCTGTTGTTTTATGTGGTTGAGCAGAGTAGAGAATCGCACCGCCAAACCCTTTAATGGCAGTCTCTGCTTGAACACCGCCAAATTCCCAAAGATTGATTGGTCCTTCATCTCTTTCTACAAGTTCAAGCTGCAAGCCATCTGGGTCGTGAAATTTAAGATACTTTTCTCCAAAGCGAATGGAGACCTGCGTTTCAATGTTGAATTTTTTCAATCGACTCTCCCAAAATGGAAGGCTTCCCTTTGGGATAATGTAACTCGTTACTCCAACCTGCCCTTTTCCAATTCTTCCTTTTAACTGCTTCTCCCAAGGAAAGAAGGTAATAACCGTTCCAGGGTCACCTGTCTCGTTTCCAAAATAGAGGTGATACACTTCAGGACGATCGAAGTTGATTGTCTTTTTAATAAGCCTTAACCCAAGCACGCCAGCATAAAAGTCGATATTCCTTTGGGCATCATTGACCATTGCAGTAATATGATGGATACCTGCTGTCTTCTGCATTTATTTCTCTCCCCTTCATGTGACCTACGCACACATTAAAGTCAACATAGAAATTAATTAGGTCGTACGTTTTCAAACATCTCACCAATTTTGGCGTAATTATTCCCAGCCAACCTGCTTACTGCGGCTAACCCCTTAGGATCAATTCTTCCCTTTTCATAAATGTCCTGTTCAATATGAAACTGAACAATTCTCCCTATTAAAAAATCACACCCTGGAGAATCCAAACCGCCTAATTCTATGGAATGCTCCAAAGAGCATTCCATTCGAATTTTGGCCTCTTTTACACCAGGTACGGAAACTTTCACACTTTCTACTGATGTTAAATGAGCTAACTCTATTTCACTCTCATCAGGAGGAAGACTTGCCGCTGTTTGGTTAATTTTTTCTACATTCTGTTCATCAACTATGTGAATCACAAATTCTTTTGACTCCAGAATATTTCTTGCCGTATCTTTTGGCTGCCCCTCTCTTCGCTGAACCGATAACGAAATCATCGGGGGATTTGACGAAACAATATTAAAATAACTAAAAGGTGCACCATTTAATACTCCATCTTTCGAAAGCGTGGTAACAAAAGCTATCGGCCTTGGAATAATACTGCCGACTAGAAATTTATAATTTTCTCTTTCAGACAAAGAGGCTGGATCAATTGAAAGCAAAGAAATCATTCCCTTTCGTAAAATCAGTCTAATTCTCTTACTATAAATGGCAGCAAACCGCGTTCTATTTGTTCTCTGTGTGGTTCATACTGTGCAGGCAGCATTAATTTCTCTCCCATTGTTTCTTGAGATTCATCATGTGCAAAGCCTGGAGGATCAGTTGCAATTTCAAATAAAATTTCCCCATGTTCTCTAAAATATATCGCATTGAAATAGTTCCGGTCTTGTACTGGAGTTACGCCGTAACCATTCGCTGCCACATATTTTTGCCAATCCAATTGATCTTGGTCATCACTAGCACGCCAAGCGATATGATGCACAGTTCCCACACCCATTCGGCCACGTCCAATTGGATTTATTTTTAGGTCAATAACATTTCCGATATCGCTTGCGGAACGGTAACGGGCGAAATCTCCTTCTTTTCCTACGAATTCAAGTCCCATAACGTTCTCTAACAAATCCGCAGTTTTATTAGGCTGTGTAGATAATAGAGTGGCTCCGCCAAAACCTTTGATAGCAACATCTGGTGCTACCCCGCTAAAGTTCCAATTATTTATTTCCCCTTCATCCCTTTCAACAATTTCAAGGTGAAGGCCATGTGGATCATCAAACTCCAAAAATTGCTCACCGAATCGTTCCATTTTTGTAAAAGGTACTTTGAACTTTTCTAATCTATTTTCCCAAAATCCTATGGCACCTTTAGGAACAACATATGAAGTTACTCCTACTTGACCGTCACCAATCGTACCTTGACGGGCTCCAGCCCAAGGGAAGAATGTGATGATGGTTCCAGGTTTTCCTCCTTCATCTCCGAAATAAAGATGATAAGTGCCAGGATCATCAAAGTTTACCGTTTGTTTCACTAAGCGCAATCCTAATACACCTGCATAAAAATCAACATTCTCCTGAGGATGACCTACAATAGCAGTGATATGATGAATACCCATTGTTTTCTTGCTCATTTTAAAAACACTCCTTTTTTATAGTATGATGTCTATTTCTAAATTAAATTATCGATAAATGCTCTAAATTGAGATTCTCTAATTCAAGAGGTTTTAGAATAAAAAAGCATCCAACGCATATTGTCCAGGTCCAATGAATGCTACTCCAATGACAACGGCAATAACTGTTAAATTATATTCATATCCATTTTGTGTTGACCAATAACCGTTTGGAGCATGAACCTTAGCAATTGCCATTACCATTGTAGCTGCAATCATAATTCCAGCTAGAGGAGTAAGGGACCCCAAGGTAAACAATAATCCTCCAATTAATTCTGCTAATCCTGCCATAAGAGCCATCATTACACCTGGTTTCAACCCGAGCGACTCCATCCAGCCTCCTGTGCCTTTTAAGCCGTAACCGCCAAACCAACCAAATAATTTCTGTGCACCATGAGCCATGAATGAAAGCCCAATCACTAATCTAATAATCAATAATCCAATACTCATCATTTTATGTTCCTCCAATTTTTATTTATCTCGATTTCGAGATATTAATCTAAAAAAATTTATTACTTCACTCTGTTCCAAACCTTTTTTAAATAGTTGACCAACAACTGTGATTCATCACCAGTTAAATCTACAAAAAAGGAATCAACAATGTCTTGGTACATCGGCATGATATTATCCATCATTTCCATTCCATCAGCCGTTAAAGTTATATGAATAACTCGTCTGTCTTCTCTACAGTCGTTTCTTTTTATGATTCCTTTTTGTTCAAGTTTATCTATCACATACGTCATCGATCCGCTTGAGATCAGGATTCTATTTCCAATCTGCTGAATGGTTTGTTTACCTTGGTAGTAAAGTACCTCTAAAACAGAAAACTCCGTAATACTTAGATTATTTTTGGACATTTCATCTCTTAGCCGTTCCTGTATGGCTTTTGAGGTTTGCATTAGCAGCAAAAATGGCTGGTTTGTGCATATCCGTTCCATATTTACACCTCCTGTTTAAATATCCTTAATCAATATATCTTGAATTCGAGATATTGTCAATACGTACTTATTAATTTGCTTTTATCGCTATTTTTCTTTAATGAGCCCCTTCAAAGTTATAGACTTCATCCAGTTGGAATAAACGCATTTTACGTGGCAGAAAACTTCTTATTTCTTCTTCATTAAATCCAACTTGTAATCTTTTTTCATCCATAATTAATGGTTTTCTTAATAAGCCAGGATTCTCATTGATAAGTTTATACAATTCTCGAAGTGATAGAGAGTCAATATTGATATTTAGTTTCTGAAAAGCTTTTGACTTTGTCGAGATAATTTCATCAGTGCCATCTTCTGTATAACGAAGAATATCCTTAATCTCATCAGCTGAGAGTTTTTCAGAAAGAATGTTTCTTTCTTTGTAAGGAATTTGATGTTCATCGAACCAAGCTTTTGCTCTTCGGCATGAAGTACAACTAGGTGATAGATATAAAGTCACCATTATTAACACTCCCTTATTGTTTTTTTGTCTGTTCGACTTATATCTAACAGCTTTCCCAACTATCTTAAAACACCGTGTCTTGAATCAGAGTATCTTGAATTTGAGATATTTTTATTGTATATCTTTTTCTAGATTTGTCAACAGCAAATATTATTATAAAAATAAGAGGAGCTTCCAAAAGTCAGTTTACCTGACTTTTGGATAGCCCCTTTTACTTTTTTAAACAGTTTTCCAGTCAGCAGCAAATTTTTCAAGACCTTGGTCTGTTAACGGATGTTTTGATAATTGCTCAATTACCTTAAATGGAATGGTTGCAATATGAGCTCCTGCCAATGCTACACGTGTAACATGGTCAGGGTGACGAACTGATGCAGCAATGATTTGTGAATCTAAGTTTTGAACTTGGAACATTTTTGCGATTTTTGCAACTAATTCTACACCATCTTCGTTAATATCATCTAAACGACCTAAGAATGGTGAAACATATGTAGCTCCTGCACGTGCAGCAAGCAATGCTTGGTTCACACTAAAAATAAGGGTAACGTTCGTTTTAACACCTTTTTTTGTTAAATAGCGGCAAGCCTCTAACCCATCTAAATTCATTGGTAATTTAATGGTGATATTCTTATCGCCACCGTTAATTTTAATAAGCTCGTTTGCTTCCGCAATCATTTGCTCAGCAGTCAAAGCATTCGGTGTAACCTCAGCAGAAACGGACTCAACTTCTGGAACTGCGTTTAGGATTTCTGCAATACGATCTTCGAATTTAACGCCCTCTTTCGCTACTAAGGAAGGGTTAGTTGTTACTCCTGATAATACACCAATTTTGTAGGCTTTTTTGATTTCCTCTAGGTTTGCAGTATCGATAAAAAATTTCATTAGCTTTTTCCTCCAATTTTGATAAATATATGCTTATTTTAACTCTTTTTGACAGCTTGTCCACAAAAACTTAATATTTCTACAATTTCTAGTAAAGCGTCTTCCTCTAAAGAACGATAGCGTATTATGAAGGACATTGCAATGACTGGTGTTGCTTTTTACAGGAACAAAGTGTATCGACTGAAGCATTTTTCTACACTAATGCATAGCAGAACCCCTTTTATTTCTTCATAATTTTGATAATTCTACCGAAGCAATTTCAGTCAATTTCATCAGCCATTTATTTTTGAAAAAGTGGACTTTCGCACCTTTTTTGGGCAGTCAGTTAAAGCTCTTTACGGACTTGAGTTATAATACAATTATCCATAATGGTGATAACAGCATCTGCCATTCCAACAAATAAACCATTCTCAACTACACCGGGTATGAGGTTTAGATCTTTCTCTAATTCTTTTGGCTGCTTAATTTCTTGAAAACTGGTGTCCAAAATAAAGTTTCCGTTATCTGTTAAAAACGAATTCCCCTGATACTGTCGTAACTTCGTTCTCCCGCCAAGATTTTGGATATGCTTTATTGTCATTTCAAATCCATAAGGGACCACTTCTATTGGCAATGGAAAAGCTCCTAATGTATCTACATTTTTATGTGAGTCCGCAATGATGATAAAAGTTTTAGCTGAGGCAGCGATAATTTTTTCTCTTAAAAGGGCACCGCCACCTCCTTTAATGAGATTTAACTCTGAATCGACTTCATCTGCTCCATCGACGGCTACATCAATTTTCTCAATCTCATTGAACGAAACAAGGGGGATGCCTAGCTCTTTGGCCAGTTGTTCTGTCTGCATAGAAGTAGGGACTCCCCTAATGGATAGTCCTTGCTGGACTAATTCGCCGAGTTTTGAAATGAAGTAATATGCAGTTGACCCTGTACCTAGTCCCACTACCATCCCATCTTTCACGTACTCTACAGCTTTTTCTCCAACTTGTTTTTTTTCATTCATGCTTTTTCCCCCTTCAACGAAGCTGATAACTTCACTGATAATTTGTCCATTGTCTAAAAAATTCACTCCATGTCGTATTCCAAATACCGTGAAATACTTTTCTTCATTCTATAGTGGTATATTAAATGAATAAGGTGGAATGATTAAATCGCGATTTATCCTCCATCAAAAATGCATTTCTAAACGATCATTACAGGAGTGGTTATGATGAAAATTTATGTTGATGCCGACGCTTGTCCGGTAAAAGATATTATTATCTCCGAAGGTACGAATGCTGATATTCCTGTTATTCTTGTTACTAGCTTTTCTCATTTTTCTAGTGCGGAACAACCATCTGGTGTAGAAACCATTTATGTCGATTCTGGAGCTGATGCTGCGGATTATCGGATAATGAAGTTAGCAAAAAAGGGAGATATAATCATTACGCAGGATTATGGT
This sequence comes from Neobacillus canaveralius, assembly GCF_047237705.1. Classification (NCBI taxonomy): domain Bacteria; kingdom Bacillati; phylum Bacillota; class Bacilli; order Caryophanales; family Bacillaceae; genus Neobacillus; species Neobacillus canaveralius. Next base: position 5,451,250 of record NZ_JBDFLL010000001.1, read on the forward strand.
CTGGCTTCGCTAGGTTTAGCAAAAGGGTGTACGGTTCTGCACCATACTGGGTATAGCTATACAAATGAAAACATTGACCAATTATTACAAACACGCTATTTGAGTGCGATGGCTCGAAAAAGCGGAAAGCGTACAAAGGGGCCAAAACCGTTTACAGCAGAAGATAGGGAAAAATTTAGAGCGCTATTTAAAATAGCGATTTCATGATATATCTCCCTATTCGATCTATAACTTGTTTTTCTAATTTACTTTGCTTATTCTCCATCTTCATCTCGAAATTGGGAGGGAGTCTTGCCTGTTTCTTTTTTAAAGACTCTTGCAAAGTAAGAAGGATCTTCGTAGCCTATCGTCCAGGCAATCTCCTCAACGGATAGATTCTCTGTCTTTAACATGTGTTTAGCTTGGTTTATTCGTAACATCTGCTGATAAGCCGTTAAGGTCATCTTTGTTTCTTCTTTAAATTTTCGGGCGAGATGACTAGGATGAGTAGACAGCTTTGCTGCCAACTCTTCTTTATTGATTTGCTTATTATAAAAACTATGGATGTACTCAATCACCTGTTGAGTTATGTATGTGTAATTACTTAATGTGTTTGAGATAACTAAATCGCAATATTCCTCAATCATGCGATCTTCTAATTGCTGCAGTGTTTCTACTTGATTTGCATTTTCAATTTCATAAGCAAATTTTTCTGAGATTCGATGAATCATGATTGCCGGTACTTGACTATTTCTCGCAGACGTACGCAACAGGGTATTTAAGATTATCGCGACATTTTTGAGTCGGCGTAACGGCTGATTGGGAAACCGTTCCGAAAAGGAAAACAGCATGTTTTTGGAATTGATGAGTGCTAACGCTGTATTTTTATCACCACGTTCAACAGCATACATAAAATCTTTTTCTGTCTTATACCTCAATTTAACTATGTCAGCTTCTTCATCTACGTGAAGGTGGTCCTCCTGATTAACAGAACCGCTGATTTTATTAGAAACAATAACGAATGGGGCCAATTCCTGCTCCATCATGTTTGTAAACTGCTGAAGGACACTTCCATAACTGCTTGCCTGGTCCACAGTTAGAATATAGATTTTATTTGCAATCAGCCTTAAATCTTCATGTTGTGTACTTGAGAGACGATAATTCTTTGACAAAAGGAATAGATTCGGTGTCTTATCAAAATAAGGGCCAATAATAACGGTATAGGCTTCCTCCTTTTGGCTGAAGGAATATCCGAAATAGTGAAGGTCCCATTCATTTATATAGGAATATAGCTTTCCTCGCTGTTCCACCTTGTCATACAAAAATAAAACATCCCTCTCCCCTGAACCTGGCAAGAATGCTGGGATCGAAATCAATTCCTGATAATAAACAAGCTCCCGTTTTTGATTCAATACATAAGTATTTAAATTGGTTATATGTTGTAGTTTCATTGCCGTTGAGATGATCTTCAATGGTTCCAGCGTGTCTTCCTCCAAATGGACTGTTGCAAAAAAACTATTTCTGTCCAGATATTATCAAATTAATCCTACTGATAAATTTTTGTATTCATTATACTAATATTGCATGACCGTTTCAATCAATGACAGTGAAAATGAAAGCGGTAAAAAGTATTTTTTAAGTTGAAATTAAAATAGGAACCTAAAGCAAATGATAAAAGATATGGGAGTGTGAAAACAACTATGAGCAATCAAAAACAAAATCATCCTGATCAATCGAAAAAAACGAAATTGGCGAAAGTGTTAAGCATCATCTCAGGAAGTTTCGCCCCAATTATCGGCGTTCTCGCTGGTGCTGGACTCTTAAAAGCAATGTTATCGGTTTTAGACACAATCGGCTGGCTGTCAAATGAAAGCGGTGCCTATATTATTTTATCAGCTGCAGGAGATGCTATTTTTCATTTTCTGCCATTGTTTCTCGGGATTTCCATTGCGCTTAAACTAGGTGCCAACGGATATGTAGGCGGTGTTATTGGTGCCTCTTTACTGACTCCTGAAATTATGCACCTTGTAGAAAACGATGTGAAGACTCTCGACTTTTTTGGCCTTCCCGTCTTATTAGCAGATTATTCTTCTACTGTTTTTCCAATCTTTATTGCCATGTTTGTTTATGCAGGTTTAGATCGATTTTTAAAGAAAGTTATTTATAAAGATATCCAAATGTTTATCACTCCTATGATCTCATTAATCGTTCTCGTTCCATTAACCATGCTTATATTTGGTCCTATTGGGACACTTTTGGGAGAAGGATTAGGTTCGGTGATTAGTTTCCTAAGCGGAAAAAGCGGGCTTTTAGCAGGGGCAGTTTTAGGTGCTTCATGGACTTTCCTGACGATTATGGGACTGCATTGGACCATTATTCCATTAGCTATCGTCAATCTCGCAACTGGTCCTGACCCAATTATTGCCATGGCAGCGGCAGCTCCGTTTGCTCAAGTGGGAATAGGCATTGCAGTTTTTCTGAAGACACCTGATAAAGATTTGAAGGCTCTAGCAGCAAGTGGAATCGTTCCTGGGGCATTGGCGGGAACAACCGAAGCGATTAATTACGGAATCATCCTTCGTTATCGCAAAACCATGATATATGTTATCATTGCTGCCGCAATAGGCGGTGCGATCAATGGAAGTGTTGGAGTTGTGATGAACGATTTTGTCCTTCCAAGTGTACTCTCTATTCCAGCGTTTACACCAGTTTGGGAATATTTAATTGGGATTGGCGCTGCTTTTGTCATCGGATTCCTTTTAACGTATCTCCTTGGATATGAAGGCAAGAATTCAAAGGTTGATGATGGTTTTACCCAACATATTTTTGGGGTAAAGCCGGAAATCATTAAGAGTCCTTTACGAGGTAAAGTCATTCCATTACGTGTTATTAACGACCCATTATTTGCAACCGAAACGGTAGGGAAGGGAATTGCCATTGAACCGGAAGAGGGCAAAATTTACTCACCTGTTGATGGCGTGGTCACAACCCAATTCCCTACAGGACATGCCGTTGGTATAACGTCTGAAGATGGAGCTGAGGTATTAATTAATATTGGCCTTGATACAGTAAAATTGAAAGGACAATACTTTACACCACATGTAAAACAAGGTAATCATGTCAAGCAAGGCGACCTGCTCATTGAATTTGAAATGGACCAAATAAAAGCTGAGGGATATGAAACAACTACATTGGTCGTTATTACAAATACTGATCAATATATTGACGTTAAAGCGACTACAAGCGAAACAGTAGAACAAAATGATCAGTTGTTGAAACTCACAGTTTAAACAACTTGTTAAAGGGGTGGTCTTACCTAAGATCATCTCTTTTTAATTCGCGTAACATTGTCTATCTCGGTCAGAAAGTTTTAATCAAACGTTTGATTAGTTTTTAGAAGCAGCAGTACCAAGGCTTCAGCCTGTTTAATCAAACGTTTAATTAGTTTATCAACCGATTTAATTAATCGTTTGATTAGTAATGAATATCGCTTATTTGGATAGCCTTTCTTGTATCTTGCTTGAAATAGGTCATTTTCAAAGTAAATCGTGGTCCCAAGTGAATGATTTTATTTCGTTGGTTTAACCAAATCCTTATTCTTCCGGTGTTTAACTTCTTTCATTTTGGCGTAAAAGCTTTCTTCTGCATCGATTCCAAAAAAATTATAAAATTTCAGCATGTAAGCCAGACAGTCTGACAGCTCCTTGCCTACATTTTCTTTAATCTGATTCTTTGCTAACTCAAATGCCTGTTCTTCGTCCATACCATTTTCAACATTTGCAGCCGTTAAATTAAAAGCTTTCCTCAGCTCCTCTGCTACCTCGGCAACCTCCGTCGTTAGCAGCATGTAATTATTTAAAAGAGAATCTCTGCTCTTAGCATAGCTCTCCTCAGAAATTTCCCATCCCATTTCTTTTTGATACTGTTTCGTAAAAGTTTGTAATTTTTTCATGATAGTCCCTTCCGTCCTTTGACCGGTGAATTTGTTCATCAAACGTTTGATTAGTTTTCAAAACCTGTTGTACCAAGGTCTCACACCCCTTAATCAAACGTCTGATTAGTTTACCACCTGATTTAATTAATCGTTTAATTAGTTTTTCTCCTAATTTTGAAAATACTTTTCAATAAGTATTCTACAATTAATACCTCAAAAAATCTTACTTTTCAACGTTTATTCATTTTTGACACACAAAATAACAGAGCATATATCACACTAAATAACAGTGTGACAATAACTATTGTCACCTTGTTATTTGGGTTATTAAAATGATTGTCAATTGACTTTCAACTTGAAAGGATTAAGTGAAATTGTAATTAAATGATAAAATAGGTATATAAATTGTAAAGAGATGAAACGAAGCGGTTTAGCTTTAATTTGATTTAAAAGGGGATTTAATAATGAAAAGGATCTGTCATCAATGCCAAACTGAAATGATAACAGATTGTAAAGTAACTGTTGAAGGTGATTTTTCTGGAATTAAGATTAGTCAAAAGGGGAAAGGACTTTTCAAAAGTGTTTCTGCAAAGGCTAAAGCATCTGTATGTCCAAATTGCGGTTATGTAGCTTTCTATATTGATGAGTACAAAAAATTTAATAAATAATGACAAGTTCAGCGAACGTAGATTTAATAGAATAGGTGTCCCAATAAAAGCGCTCAGAGGACTTTAACTCTTAGCGCTTTTATTGGTATTTGAAGTGCGATTTCAACTGTTACTAATATTCATTTTTGGGGCACTTTCATGACTTAAAATCATAAAGAAATAAATCATTATCTTAATTCTATCTCTCTGCTGCATACGGAGGCTGCTCCATCCAGCCATTTTCGATCATGAGTTTAGCTGCCTCTTCACAAAACAAGGAGATTTTTGCAAACGATCTAGTATAAATTAACCCAACATCATGTCTTCCATTAACAGCCACTGAATTTCCAAATGCCCTTAATTTCATGGAAAACATATCTGCCTTATGAAATAACATGATCTTATCAGAAAAAGGAGAAAACGTTGAGTTTGTTACTAAATGGTCTAAAAGAGGTGGAGAAGGCAAATTTTCATCGTGTAGTTTTTGCATGTACCGTTCTAAATTTGTTTGTGTAAGGTCTCTCCCTCTTTCAAACAATTGCCGAACTTGTTCATCTCTTGCTACTTGGGCAAATGCCATAATGAGTGCTTTACTTGTAACATTATTCTCAATATTATCGTAAAAATGGGTAATCTCCAAAGCATGTAACGGTCGTACATGTCCGAAGAAACCATTTAAAAAATCCTTATGGATGAATTTAACTTTTTCTGGAACCGGAATAAGGGGTGGTTTCATTATAAATCCTTTATGCATTAAGATTGCTTTGATTTGGTCCATTAAATCCATAGTGGACTCCATACAATACCTAAAAAAATCTTTTACATCTTTCCTGTAGACAAGTGGATATCCTACGTTATAGATACTCATTCCTGCTTTTGCAGTATATTTTAAGTAATGGACATAGAACTGATCTTCGAATAAACGAGGTGCACCTGGGTTTACATCTTCCTTTTCATCAAAGCCCTTAGGAATCGGGAAATTTTCTTGGTTAAAGATTTCTTCCGTTGTCTTCATGAAATCCATAGTTAAATGATATGCATTTTCTAATAAGGTTTTAATATCCTCATCCTCTACGTGTTGTAGATAGTACGATAAAATGCATTTTGCCATACTGTTTCCCATATAAGTTGCCCAAAGTTTTGCTATTTCTGCTGACGTCAATCTTTCCGTAATGTCTGTTTTTGGTGAACTTAAATTAATCGGTTTAAGTGCTATCATGATAACCCCTTGTATCGCTTTTTTCGATAGTATTTAACTTAATGTGAAATCATATACAGACTCACCATTTATTTGTTTAAATACCAACGAAAGTAACTGCCTGATTTTAAATTCATATTTTAAAAATCTAAATAGGAGATGTTCGGATGAGGAGGTTGTAAATCAATGAAAGTCCCATAAGGCTAAAAAATCAAACCCATAGATATTAATAAGGATATTATCGGTAGAATTTTAGTTTTGGTTTAATTAAGTTAAAAGGTAAGTTATAATAACACTACTTAATATTAGTGAAATAAGTGGTGAATCACATGGAAACTGCGGTAATATACTTTAGACAAAAGGAAAATGAGACTATAGATGATTTTATAAATAGTATAGAAAACTCAAAAAGTCTTATCAAAGAATCTTATGAAATAGTTGCGGTAATTGCCGATTCTTATAATGACAGAAGTCAATTATATAGCTTTATTAATTCCCCTCCCACTCCCAACAATATAAAGGTTGTAATTTTAGATTCGATAACCGATGATTTTGACCAAAGACTTATTGGTGAAATTGCTAGAATTGAAAATTTTAGTATCTACTATTTTGAGCGTTAACATAGTATTTAAAATGGGCATTAAACCTTAATATTAAAGTTCTCCATTACATTGCCATAAATCCAAGTTTTAGCAAAGAACTTGATGTTTTTGACTCCTTACAACTCCTAGCCTAAATAAAGAATTTTTTTGGGAAGTCCATGAGCTTATTAAAAGTGATTTGACCCTAGAAAAAAGGACTGGTATCGTGATCCAGTCCTTCTAATTAGTCACTGTAGTATTATGTTAGTTTATTCCGCAACGATTTAAAGGGAATTAGGAGCATATTATCTTGCAGTTATTGACTCCTTGTCGGTAATATATTGAAACCCAACACTCTCTTCAATTGCATTAACCATTTTTCTTGCGATTGCTTCGACCACTGGAACCGCTACTGAATTTCCGAACTGTTTATATGCTTGTGTATCAGATACTGGTATAACAAATTCCTCAGGAAACCCTTGTAATCTTGCGCACTCTCTCGGTGTTAGTTTCCTTGGGTTTCTTCCTTCTCCTTGGTTAATCAATATCTCACTACCATCCTTATAATAGCGGGCACTTATTGTATTGGTGTAAGGACTGTTTTCGTTAAATAATGAAAAACCAAACCCATTCCCCTTCTTTTTGTGTTCCTCTTTTCTTCTTAGATGACCCTGATATAACCTATCAGAAATTGTATATTTTTCATCCGGATTATTAACTAAAATGTCCCCAACCCGTGTAATTTCATAAGTTGGTTCAGGAAAAGCAAACGGTATATCCCTACCGCCAAGAGGATTATAAAAACCAACAATATAAATTCGCTCCCTGTTTTGAGGCACACCAAAATCCCCTGCACGCAGTACTTCATAATACACTGTATAATCTAGGTCCTCCTGTAAAACTCGAAGAATGGTTTCTAATGTCTTTCCCTTATTATGCCCCCTCAATTGCTTAACGTTCTCTAATAAGAAAGCCTGAGGTCTTCTTTCCCTAAGAATACGTGCAATTTCAAAGAAAATGGTTCCCCTTGTATCCTCAAAACCCCTTTTTAAGCCTGCTTGTGAAAATGGTTGGCAAGGGAACCCACCGAGAAGAATATTATGTTCAGGGATTTCAGCGGTTGGAATTTGTGTAATGTCGCCCCTTGGCTCCTCACCATAATTGATTCTATAAGTTTTAACAGCGTGTTTATCCCATTCCGATGCAAAAACAGAACTACCTCCCTGTCTTTGAAATGCCAAACGTATACCGCCAATCCCCGCAAATAAATCGATCATCGTGAACCGGGGATTGTCAGGTGCAGGAAAACGAGGTTCTTCAGGAAAATCCATTATTCTCCTGTACTCTAATGGGGATGGATGGGACTCACCATTTTCCCACCTTCTTAATGTTCTTTCACCATTTCTACCTAACCCAAGCGCATCTGAAAATTCTTTTTGTGTAAGACCCAAGCGTTCTCGTTTTTCTTTAATTCCCTGAATAATCATATTGTGTCTCCTTAAGGACAGCTTGTCCTCTTTTTGACACAATTATACCGAACATTCATTCTTCTGTCTACCATTTTATTAATCTAAAAGAATATAAAGTCCATTTTCAACCGTTTAATAGAAGCTACCTTGTTACCATCCTCAGAGTTGGACAGAAAAATTCGATATCAGATATTTTTAGAAAGTATGGCTGGTATATTAATCTATACAGCTACTCCTGATGCAGAAGGAAGTCTTGGAGGGCTTTTTCACAATGTCCTGTGGAAAGCACTTAATGAAGCAAGACTTTGTTCTGGTGACCCGCTTTGCGCAGAGCATACCAATCGATTCTTAGACCGCTCCTTACTTGTTAAAACAGTATCAAATTTGGATGTTCATTATTTTAAATAAGTGCAGCCCGAAGTCATTAAATGATTTCGGGCTTTTATGTTTAAAACATTTTGGTACGATGGATTTTTTTATTATACAGGAGGGAGAGGGCCTAAGAAGATGACTTTCTCCTTCAATTATATCAAGTGCCTTTATTCAATGGGTAAATATCTCAACTCAAGTTATTTCCATGCTTACTTTAATAAAATTATTAATATAGGAGATTTTTTCTACCCCTATATAGCACTTCATCATTAAAAAGGTATTTACCTTAAATGCCTTTATGTTACCAAGCTGGTTATTACCCTCAACTTCAACTTTTCCTGTATAGCTTATAGCTTCTGAATCACTCGATGGAAACAAAAAAGCATTATAAACTGTGGTGATATTATGCAATTTTAAGTGGGGCAAGTCGCTTTTTTTGGCCTTTATATTAGTAAAAATAGTATAAGCATAAAACAACTGTTTAACAATATCACCCCAGCCTGGAAGGTTTTTCTCTATGTTATAATACTTTGCATCAAGTATGTATAATGTTTTTTCCCTTATAATCATTAAATCCGGCCTCTGTGACTGGACAGGTGCATGACTTTCGATTTCCCATTTTAATTTAGGAATTAATTGTTTGAGTAAATTATATTGATTACTAAAGTTAACACTGCACATTGCTTCCCAAACATTTTGAAAGTAAGGTGTAGCCAATGTCTCAAGTTTTTCTTCAGGGTTCTCTGGGTTGATTCCAGCAAAATATAGGACAAGCAGATTTAATACATTAATTTCTCTCTCAATAAAAGTGTTATTCAATTCTTTGTTCAAAAAGCTCAATATAAAGCTCAAGTCATAATTACTCAGTACATCATTCTCTGGTTCAACAAAATCCGGAGATAAACCCAATAACCAACCATACTTTTTGATTCCTTGGTAAACACAATATCTGTGTAGTTTTAACAATAAATTTTGCTGGTCAACCTTTGTTTTCTTATAGATGGGATCCATATATATTACAGAGTTCCCCGACAAAGCTGGCTGTTTTTTGTTGATAGTTGATGGCCAATCAATCCTACCGTTCTGGTTTGGCACCTTTACGTAAATTTCCTTTTTTAAATATCCGTTTTGTAGGAAATCTTGAATGAGATGATACACTGTAATAATGTTTCCTCTGTTTTGGCCCTTTTTCCCGTCTAACAATTCGGATTCCAGCGGTTCTAATACAGCTTCTTTTCTGTATTTTAATAAGACTTTCGTTAATACCTCAATATGACTTTTTTCTTCTGACACCAAAGCAGGTAATTTATAGGATTTCGGAAAAATAACAAAAAATGTGTTGTTATAAACCAACAGTCCAGTAACTTTAAATATAATTTTCTCCCTTTGCAAAACACAAATGCCTTTTTTCGCCCAGATACTGGTGAGTTCTTCTGAAAAAGTATTTTGGTATTCCTCATATTCAATAAAAATATGGTATGAATTTTCTATTGCCACTCTATTTCACCGCCATATGTGAGTCCTTTCCTCATTCCGATATCACATCTTCCGAGCGGCCTTCTAAATCCTCTTGTTCTCCTTCAATTTCCAGTTCTGCTTGAATTTGTCCTTCACTAAGCAATAGATACATATCTTCTGCGATATTCATAATATCCTCATTGTTAAAGAATTTTGCAACTAAATCAGAATATGTTTTAATATCCTGATTAAAGAATTCTCTCCTTTTGTATCGGACAACATCATCCCAAAGATAAATTAAAAGTTTCGATGAAAAGTTAGTGCTATCTTCAATCTCTTCCGGACTAATAAAATATGGGCCAATTAGACGGTCTTCGTTTATTTGAAGATCTTTTAGCTTTTTATTAATAGACGAAAGAATAACTCTCCATGGGAATGTATCACCTGCATAAGATATTAAGTGATTTTCATGTGTAAATCCCAATTCTCTAATTGCCATGTATTTAAATTTCCACCGGCGTTTAAAGGCAGAGTCAAGTACATACACTCCCTGATCCGCACTATTCATAGTAGCAACTATATTCATATTTGCAGGAAGAAATAAACCTTCTGCAAAAACATCACCAATATCCTCAAGTGAGAGTAAATAATTATATAGATCCTGATTTGGCTGAATAAGATATTCACTGCTTCCATCTATTTTTCTGTCCAGTAGCTGAAAAATATCACCAAAAACGACCGGCGCATTTGCTCTGTTTATTTCTTCTATTAAAAGAGTGAATGTACGATTAGGATTCCGTACAGCAAATAATAATACTTTAATGAAGGGACCAGGTACAAATTGATAGTCGATTCTTGGCTCACCATTGCCAAAAGACTCACCATTTAATCTTCTAATAGTTATGTCTGTCTGCAAGTAAACCGGAACAGGTTTATAACTTCCAACAAAATCATAATATGAATACTCAGAATGAAAAACGACTCTGGTACTGTTTGGAAAATTTTCTCGCAAATAATGGCTCTTTCCTGTTCCCGGTGCACCATAAACTATTAAGTTTTCACCCGGAAGGACATCAGAACGGCTAAACTCCTGTTCCTGTAAATGCAGGGCGCTGTTCATCAGTTCTGAATCGGAGGCCAAAAACGAGGCAATCTCTGCAATATAACTCTGACTCACATTCACAACCCCTAGTAAATTAAGTACTGGGGAATAAAAAAAGTCGGTTCTGTCAATTGTCTTGCTGCCTAACCACCAATCATAATCTGTTAAAAAATTGCATAGAAAATCTGCACTCATTGTGTCTTCACCGAAATAATTGATAATTGCCTCTTTTATTTGAGGAGAAGTTTCATCAATATCTTTACCCTTTACATTTTTTACTTTTTCCATAAATCTTCCTCTTGCCATACCGTCTACACCACTATTAGCCAATTCTTCTAATATCCTTTTATAATTAAAAAGCTCATTAAGGTATGTAACAACGAATGTAGCTAGGTAAAACCACTGGTTAGGACAAAAGATTTTATTTCCTGTATTGATAGTTATCTCAGCAGAATAGTCAAAATACTGTATAGCATTATTTTTAACTTCCATAACCCGGCTAAATCTTTCTTTAAAATCTCTGCTAAGTTTAAAATCGTTGTTAGAAAATGTATTACTATAATTTTCTCTTGTCATCATAGCAAGTTCATTTAGATCCCTAAGCACTTACATTCCTCCATATTGTAAAGATATTTCCATTATATAGGTTTTTGTATTTTTCAAATAGACCCAGGTAATATTAGTATTGCTTTTTTTATGTCATTTCTTCAAACATATTCCTTTAAAAATGTATATATCCAAGGTTAAAAACTGATTATTTACTAGTAAAAAGGTATAGGATTTATTGGAAGTCCACTTTATACAGAATAATAAAAAATTCCATAGCTAGAAATTATTGTTTAATTGTATAATTTTGTTAATACAGTTTTTAAAATTTAAATTGTTTTTGCATATATCTTCTTACTTGAAGATTTACGGCCTAAAATAAATCATTATAGGTGGTTATGAACTAATGAATCTTAATTTTAAAGATAAAGATAGTATTAGAGAATTCTTAAAGCGTGATAAACACAAACTGCTTGAAGGTATGGTTGTAGAAGAATTATTTATGGAAGATATCGCTTCACCAAAAAATTGGAATCCCTGGATGAGTAAAGGCTGGTGGAGTATTCGAAACCCCTTTAACTTTGGCCAATATATTTTGTTTCATGTATCCAGCTATTTCCCTTTAACTGCTGATATTGAAATTTATAAGTTACTATCACAGAAAAATATTCAATGTTACCATGTACTATTAGTTAATAACGATTTATATTTTTTAGATTTATTGCCATATAACCTTGATACACAGATTGATAAGAGCAATTATATAAGCAAATCAGAATTTCTTGAAAAATACGGTTCAAATTCTCAAGACAGAGATATACTTTTAGCAGAGGAAAGTACAAGAAATATCTTTAACCAGGAAAGAGCAATTTCTTTTTTTGAGTCACAAAATCTTCTTGAGGAAGTTGCTCTACAACGTTACTTTGCCAACTATTTTTTAACTGTTTGCCTTGATACTTACCCTGTTAATCTTGATGCTTTTATTATTTTTGATGACGGGCCTGCAGTCTTGGAAATTAAATTTAAGTATCCTGACAGTGGCGGTCATTATGGTATAAACAAAGGTCAGGCAGCATTATTTAGATGGTTAATGAATTTAGGATTCAATGTTTATCATTATATAGCAGATAATCCTACCGGCGATAAGAAGTACGGAATATTTGATGTAATTAATAGTGCTAAGGTTAGTAATATTTTTTATTGGAAGTATAAACAATTAACCAGTTCGGAGCTATTAACTAACCATGTTACTGCACCTAAAGAAACTAATATATCAGGTAAAAAACCCGTTGATTATATTCCAATATCTGCCAACTCATTTATAAATACACAGATAATAGTAGGACAACATATAGATACTACTAATATAGCAAGAGAATCCTGCACTAGAATTGGTTGTAGTGGTTTTAGGGAAATTGCCAAATGGAACAATGGCTATTTTTGGGGTTGTACAAATTTTAAAAATCATAAGAGTTTATAATACAAAAAGGATTCCCTCACTGAAGGAATCCTTTTTGTTTTTATCTTTTGTGTACCAACTCTTGTTGATTAGTAATATATTGAAACCCAACACTATTTTCAATTGCACCAACCATATTATGGGCTATTAACTCCTCCACTCGTACTGCTACTGAATTCCCAAACTGCCTATAAGCTTGGGTATCTGAAACTGGTATTAAAAACTTCTTTGGAAATCCTTGTAAACGGTCGCACTCTTTTGGAGTTAACTTCCTTGGATTTTTATCAGGAACCTGATTAATCAGTATTTCACTACCATCCATATAATATCGGGCGCTAATTGTATTAGTTTTTTTATAGATTTTGCATTATCTTTCCCCCTGTATATTATTTATTTGCCAATCTATCTCCTTACTCCCAATTTCCCTCAAAAACCTATTAGCTTTGGAAAACGGCCGGCTGCCAAAGAATCCATTATGAGCAGAAAATGGGCTTGGGTGAGGAGATTTAATAATAAAGTGATGGGAATTAGTAATCAATTGTTGTTTCTGCTGCGCAAAATTCCCCCAAAGGATGAATACGATAGGTGTCTCCCTCTGATTCAATATTTCTATAACTCTATTAGTAAACAACTCCCAACCCAGACCTTTATGAGAGTTTGCATTTCCAGCCTGGACAGTGAGGACCGCATTTAACATTAATATCCCTTGTTTGGCCCATTCCACTAGGTAACCATGATTAGGAATTGAGCACCCCACATCATCCTGAAGTTCCTTATAAATATTACGTAATGATGGAGGGATTTTCACTCCCGGTTTAACGGAGAAACTTAAACCATGGGCTTGTCCATGGCCATGATAAGGATCCTGGCCGATAATCACTACTTTTGTATCTTTATAGGATGTGTAGTGGAGCGCATTAAAAATATCATGTTGATCGGGATAAATGACCTTCGTTTGATATTCCGTCTGTAATTTTCCCCTTAATTGTTGATAATACGTTTTTTCAAATTCCTCTTCCAATAAAGGAGCCCAATCATTTTTTAAAATTGCCATTATCTTTCACTCTCTTTTCTAGATTGTTGAATAATTTAATTATAGATTTAAACAGGAGAGTTAAAAACATTTTGCCCATAAAAAACGCGATTAGAGCTAGGCACTGTTCGCTTACTCTATGCAATACCATTTGTGGTATTGTTCACCGTAAAGGATACCCTCTCAAAATAAAAGAGACACCTATTTAAATAACTCAATGTGTCTCTTAGCTTTTTATACTTTCCTATAGGAATGATTCTTTATTTCTATTACTATCTCTTCAGTTTTGTATTTTACCAGTTACGAAATCTTCATTGCATTTAGACCATTCCAATTTTTATCCCTCCTTTTATCAGAAAACTATCTTTTACTAAGCAGTTCAATATTCTCTGACAAAATACCTATAAAAAGGAAACCTTAATTTACAAGTCTTCAAATACAATATTTCAAAAAAATCATTTACTTATGATACGGTTCAACGTTCAATATAAAAAGGAGGTTTTTATTTTCCCTCTAATTCTCCTCAATTTCCATTAAAAAAATTTAAATTTTTTTAATCCACCCCCAAAACCTAAAAACGATTACCTAAGTTTTTTATGTTAGTCATTTTTTGTCGAAAAATTAATCAATCTACTAAAATATTTTTCGCCATTACACCTAGAGGGAGGAGTCTAAAATGGATCGTATTTTTAGGTGGATCGTTAAATCATTATTTGCACCTGTTACGGGGAATGCCGGAGCAGTTGCGAGTACACTTGGTTTTTTTCTGGCCTTTTTACCTTTAGATAATTTAAGAATTCCATTATTGTTTATTTTTTCATTATTGTTCCGGCTTAATATCATCGCCCTATTCCTTGGCACGTTGATTACGATTTTTATTCCTAACCTGCGTCATTTACCGATTCAGGATTTAAGCTTTTTGGAAGATTTCTGGATATTTTCTACCTTAAAAAATAAAATACAGTCTTCACAAATCATTACATCAGGTGCCTTTGGAGGCTTGATTGGACTTGTCTGCTATTTTTTCTTCCACTGGTTTTACAATTTGGGCCTAAAAAAAAGGGAACAAAATCTGGAGCATGTTTTTCTTGACCCAGCCAAAAGACGCTGGTCAATCATTAAACGAATGTGCGCAGGCTTTGCTATTTTAATAGTGTTAGTATCAACCATTTTTATTGAAAGCCTAAATACGAATCCAGTATTTCCTGAGCTGCAATTGAATGAGAGCCCAGCAGAGAGCGCAATCGAGCCAGTTAACACAAATTTCACTGAAGAAGAGCTTGATTCCCAGATTCAAAAAACGAATCCTTCGCTTGTTATACAGGAAATTGAGGATGGGGCAAATACACAAAAGGCAAACAAACAAGAAATCTATGGTTTTTACGTCAATTGGGATGAAAACAGCAAAACTTCTTTCAAAAAAAATAGTGATTCTATTACAACATTAATACCGGAGTGGCTGCAGCTTACTCCTGACCTAACCCTTAAAAACAGCACTGACCATTCTATTGTTGAAGAAGCAAAATCACATAATATTGAGATTCTCCCATTAGTTAATAATTTTATAAATGATAAATGGGACGGCGAAATCCTACACAAGTTATTTACTACTGAAGGCGCTGAGGATCTGTTTATTAAAGATATGTTGGGGTACGTGAAAACCAATGACTTCGACGGTATCAACATAGACTTTGAAGAAATCCATCCAGAAGATAAAGCGAATTTCACTGACTTTATGGAAAAGGTCTATGAGGCATTTCATCAACAAGATCTCATGGTATCGATGGATGTCCCGCCAAATAACAATAGTTATGACTATGCTTCTTTGGTAGCGAATGTTGATCGGATGATTGTCATGCTATATGACCAGCACCACTCTATCAGTCAACCTGGACCCGTTGCAGCTACTGATTGGGTAATAGAAAGTTTAAATCAGCTTCAAATTCCTTCCGAAAAATTGATTGTAGGTTTGGGAAGCTACGGTTACGACTGGGAAGAAAACTCCAATAAACCAGCAAATCCAATGACGTTTGGGGATGTCATGGATTTGGGAATCGGGACAAATCTTCAAATCCATTGGAATAAACAAGTAGGCAACCCGTATGTACGTTACAAAAAAGATGGAAAAAACCATACGGTCTGGTTTTTAGATGCTGCTACATTTTACAATCAAATGAAATTAGCTTTTAATATAGGCTCCAGCGGAATAGCCGTTTGGCGTCTCGGTTCTGAAGATCCTTCTATCTGGAATTTCATTAAGAAACCAAAGGAAATGGACAATCCCTCCAGTGCCCTTAAAACCATCGACAGTCCTAAGACCGTGCACTATACAGGGTCTGGAGAGATTTTAAAAATGATATCCCCATCAGAAAATGGGAAACGAACAATTCAAGTGGATGCACATGGTTTGATAGAAAACGAAACCTACAGGAAAATACCAATGCCTTTAGTTGTGGGTCGGTATGGTAAATCGGAATCAAAGGAAGTGGTCCTTACCTTTGATGACGGCCCAGACCCAGCCTATACACCACAAATATTGGACATTTTAAACAAGAATCAGATAAAAGGAACCTTTTTTATCGTTGGGGAGAATGCGATGTTGCATCCCGAACTTGTTAAAAGGATTCATAATGAAGGCCATGAAATTGGCAATCATACCTTTACCCATCCAGACATTGAATCCATCACATCGTTTCAAACAAGAATGGAGTTAAATGCGAATCAACGTTTATTTCAAGGTATTACAGGTCATTCGATGACTCTGTTCCGACCGCCATATGTGGCTGATGCCGAACCGAACTCAAGTGACAAATTGCTGCCTATGTTACAAGCTCAGAAGTTAGGTTATACCATGGTCGGAGAATTAATCGACTCCGAGGATTGGCAAGGTTATTCTAGTGATAAAATTGTCAATGAGGTACTCGACCAACTTCCAGAAGGTAATATCATTTTGCTGCACGATTCAGGCGGCGACCGCTCCAACACGGTAAAAGCCCTGCCTATTATTATCACCGAATTGAAAAAGCGCGGCTATACATTTACCACTGTTGCAGATCTCATTGAAAAAAGTAATCATCAGATCATGCCCGTTACTGACCCGGACAACCCTTATTTGGTCTATGACAAGGCTGTGTTTATGGTCATACAAGGCTGGCGCGAAGGATTAATCTTCCTGTTTTACTCCGCTATCCTTATTGGAATCTTGCGGTTGTTTATCCTAGTAATCCTTTCGAGAAAACAAGTAAAAAGATATAAAAAAACTGAGATTGACCCTAGCTTTACCCCTTTTGTCAGTGTTGTGATTGCTGCTTATAACGAGGAAAAGGTCATTCGCAAAACAATTGATTCGATTTTATCCAGCGATTACCCAGCTTTTGAGATACTGATTATCGACGATGGATCCAAGGATGATACAGCTCTAGTGGTCCAAGAAGCATATACCAACCAACCTTTTGTTAGATTAATTAAAAAACCAAATGGGGGAAAATCTTCTGCTGTTAATCTTGGTTTCAAAGAGGCAAACGGGGAAATTGTGGTGGCTCTTGACGCTGATACACTCATTGCTGAAAATGCCATCTCCTTGCTTGTTAGTCATTTTAAAGACGAAAATGTAGCGGCTGTTTCCGGTAATGTAAAGGTCGGTAATAAGGGGAACCTCCTGACTAACTGGCAGCATATCGAATATGTGACAGGCTTTAACTTAGAAAGAAGGGCCTTTGCCGTGCTTAATTGCATTACAGTTGTACCAGGAGCGATCGGTGCATGGAGAAAGACGGAGGTAGAAGAAGCAGGCTATTTTCAAGAGGATACACTAGCAGAAGATACCGATATCACCCTTACCCTTTTACGTCATGGGAAAAAGATTGAATTTGAAGAAAAGGCCTATGCCTATACAGAAGCTCCAGAGGATATTAATAGTCTGGCAAAACAGCGTTACCGATGGGTTTATGGTACGTTACAATGCTTATGGAAGCATCGTGGGGCTTTATTCAATAAAAAACACAAAACATTAGGTTATATTGGCCTCCCCAATATGTGGCTTTTCCAATATTTTTATCAAACCATCTCGCCAATTGCAGATCTATTGTTCATTATTGCCCTTTTTAGTCCACAGCCTGAAAAAGCAGTGATTGGATTTATTCTTTTTTACTTATTGGACTTCTTTACTGCTCTATATGCGTTTCGCTTGGAAAAAGAAAGTCCAAAACCACTAAGTTCATTGTTTCTGCAACGTATATTGTACAAACAGCTAATGACATATGTAGTGATCAAATCCATCCTCTCAGCCATAAAGGGAGTAACCGTTGGTTGGAATAAACTAAAACGAAATGGTAATGTAACTCAAGAAACATCAATGGCTAACGTTAAAGAATATATGTAATGGAGAGTCTTCCTCATATGGGGAAGACTTTTTTTAAAACACAGGAAAATGGACCACCATCATTAGGTGATCCTTTTAAAAGAATTAATTTTTCTTGCCGTTGTTTCCTTTATTCTCTTGATGGCTCTCAGCCTTTTCCTTTGCAACTTGAGCAACTTCTTGTCCATAATTTGCTGCACTTGTGTCATTATTTCCCGTCGTCGTCGTTGGTGGTGGTGCAGGTGCAGGTGCTGGTACAGGTGCTGGTACAGGTGTTGTCGGTAAAGTGGGTACAGGTGTCGATGGTGCTGAAGGTGTTGATGTTGTGGTCTGATTCGTATTAATCGGTTTTGGTGTAGTACCCTCGGTTATTTCCTTGTTATTCTGCGGAATGGCCGCTATAGCCACAACACTCTCTTTTTGATTATTTAAAGCCACTTGAATAGGAGCATCATTAGAAGCGAGATTGGGTTGCTCAGCTGTCCCACTCGTTGCCGGCGTTTGGTCTTTCACCGTTTTTTCTGCTTGGTTAATTATATCCGCTTTTTTTGGGTCTTCGGCTATGGTTGAGGCATTTTCTTCTGCTAATCGTATATAAGACTGATCGCCTAACAAGGTGTTGGCGACAGAAAACGTAACAGAACCGGCTAATACCATCGAAAGGGCTCCCTTAGTTAGTGTATTCATATAATTCCCCTCGTGTTTTTTATAATTATATTAATAAAATACGAAAGGACCTAAAGTAATATAGGGGTATAAATTCATTTCACTTGAAAATATAAATATACCAATCCAATTAGCTAAATTATTTTAGCTAATATTGGAGGTGCCCATTATGATCATCAGCTCAACTGATTTACAAAATAATTTCGGAAAGTATTTAATGCTAGCGGCACAAGAGGATATTGTCATTACACGAAACGGTTTAGAAATCGCTAAACTAACTTCGATTAAAGAATCGGCAACAGGATATACAAACGTATCAGATAGGTACCATGAAAAAGCACCAGAATACAGTTATCTTGGAAAGAAAGCTTCTTTTGATGAGTTTCTTCACTTACAACAGTCGTCCGATGAAAGGTACGAGTATATTGACGGAGAAATATACTTGGTCGCTTTGCCAAAAACTGCTCATCAAATCGTTATAACTGAGTTATTTGGCTTTTATAATTTTTTCCAAGAGACAAATTGTACTCCGATGGTCGCTCCATACGATATTGAGCTTGGAAGAACAACCGAAAACATTAATATTGTTCAACCCGATATTATGATTATTTGTGATCTGGATGACTATTATAAAGGTGTTCCATCACTTGTCGTAGAAGTACTTTCGAAGAGTACACGAAAAAAAGATCTTATTAAGAAACTCGATCTGTACATGTCTTGTGGGGTGAGCGAGTACTGGATCGTTAATCCAGACAATAAGGAAGTAACTGTCTATCTTTTTGAAGATCTTAATATTTGCGATAGTGCAACATATAAAAATAACGCAGTGGTACAATCATTTGTTTTTTCGGGTTAGTGCTGATATCCGGAAAATTTTCAGAGTGAAAAATTAAACAAGTTTTTCGCGCAAAAAAGTGCGAACAATGCCTGGCACTGTTCGCCTCGGAGTACTCAAATTTCAGCAAGTCCTTTGAAAAGTTCAACCGCAGTTTCAATGATTTCATCACGGAAGTCATATTCATAGGTGTGAATATGAGGGTAATTTTCACCGTTTCCGATGTAGCACATTGCCCCCTTGGTCAACTTCGTGTAGTAGCCGAAGTCTTCTGAGGCACGGAAGGTTTCCTTCATTTCAACCAACTTAAATCCCTTTTCTTGGCTTACCTTACGGATCTTGTCAGAACTTCCTTTGTGGTTTACAGTTTCCGGAAATTTATCGTTGTAGGAGAAGCTTACCTTCAGTCCGTACTTTTCTGCTTGCTCTCGTGCAAGATCTTCAAGGTTTTTCTGAAGGTTATCTAATTCTGCTTCGTACAGAGCACGGATGGTTAAGAGAAGCTCACCATTGCTAGCTGCTAAACCGAATGCTCTTTCCCCTATGTTTACTTGAACAACCGTACAAAGTACCAATCCTTCATTGCTTTCAGGAGAGGTAAGCTCTGGAATAGCATCAATGATCTTTGCGATAGCAAATGAAGGATTGACTCCATTCTCAGGCTGGCTGGCATGAGCAGGAGAACCTTCCATGTGGATAGTCATGCCCTTGGACGCACAATGGGCGGTTCCGTCGATGACATTGATGGAGTTAAAAGCCATTCCACTCATATTATGAAAGGCAAAAATTTCTTCAATGTTATGTTCCTGAATAAAAGTGGCACATTGGATCGCTCCATCTCCCGTTTCCTCCGCGTGCTGGAAAAGGAAAAAGATGTTTTTGTCTGCACCGTATTGGTCGACTTCGAGGGCAAAGCCGGCTAGGCTAGCAGCATGCCCATCATGTCCACATTTGTGGGATACCCCTGGATTCTTGGAAGCGTGTGGTATGTCGATCATTTCCTGAATTGGAAGTGCATCATAATCCGCACGAAAAGCAATGTTCTTTTTATCCTCACCTGCTCGATAAATCGCATAAAACCAAAGTCCTCTATCCACGATTTCCAGCTTCGTATTCTTTTTTAGAAAATTGATTAGATGCTGTTTCGTCCAAACCTCTTCATTCGAAAGTTCAGGGTGCTGGTGCAGTTCATGACGCAGTTGTTTAGCTAGTTCTAGATTTCTTTCATCCAAAGTATCCTTACCCCCTTCCTAAATGTATCTGCGAGTATACACCTTACTATAAGGACTCTTCCTGTAGTTTCTGTATAGTAAACGAACTATTGATTGTCTCTTATTTGCCATATGACAAAGTCTATTTTTTTAATATCTGTTATACCGGTGTTTGGGTACTCTTCATCAAATAACTCTATAATTTTCTGTCCTTCTTCATCTTTAAGGTAATCTTTATACCAATCAATGATCCGTTCATATAATCTAATCGTCTCTTCCATTCTATCTTTTCTATAATAAGCTGGCGGCTTTAATTGTAGGTTATTCAGGACGACGGAATCCCAAATTGGAAAATCTGGATTGATGGTCGCAACTAATTTACTTGAAAAGGATGGTTCAATTCTTCCTAGTTCTTTTTCAATGTACTTTAAAGTTTTTCCAAATGATGGTGTGCTTCCTTTGTTTTCTTCCATAAAGGAGTAGAAGGTATCATAAAAAGCCTGCGGCCGCTGCCTTACTCGATAAAAGCCATTAAATGCTCTTTGGAATTCTTTGTCTTTTGATACGTCTACACTATTTACTAGATCCATTATTTTCATATACTTCTCAAGCCCTAGTTTCGCCTTTTTGATTGCCTCTTTCAATTTACTATCATCGACCTTCAGGTATCCGCCTAATTCTTTTAATCGATAGAGAATTTTTAAAAACACACCCTCTTTAGCAGAAGTTGCCCATGCACCTTCAACAAAACGATCTTGCCGTACATAAAAAGTTAGGATTGCTCTTAACAATTCAAAATCGGCTGAAGTAACAGCAGCAGCATAATCCCTGCCTGTTAGCCTCTTATCTAAGTAATCTAAATAGTTACTTTTCATTAAATCTGTTCTATATACTTCCTTAATGAATTCCTTCAGCTTTTCGTCATATTGTGGATACCCCGCCTCCCACCTGCAAATACTATGTTCTCATCTTCAAAAAAAGGTATGTAGTTTAAAAGATGTATATATGCACTCATTGCTCTGCCCCTCACAAAATATCAATTTTCTGTCCACTTCAAACGTTTAATCTAGTACTATTGTATAATTATTTGGCATTAAATGGAGTGAAAAATATGGGTAAAAAGAAAAAGAAGAAAAAGAAGTCCAAAAAGAAGATTATGGCAGTGCGGAATTTTATTGCCTCCATTGTGATTATACATTTGAGATTGATTCGGAAACCATTTGGTATATCCAAGAACTGACAGATGGGTATGTAGGCTATCATCTGAACGATACATTCATCAGTTGCCCAAAATGTGATGAAATATGTAGTGACGAAGAAATACCTGTTGAAAAGAGACAGGTATTGGATATATCAGACGATGAGATTCCTTTTTAGGATTTTCAATAAGTTATAAAATAATTGTAATAGTTAACACTGGCTGCGAAAGGTCTTCTTTTTGCTTCCTCTTTTTTTGAATATGAGTTATACATAATTTCTTTCCTCCCGTTATCGCGAAACCACTGGTATGTTTGCCCACTTTTTCCTATATTCTACAAACATTGGTTTAAGAATATTCTTAAAGAAAGCAAGATGTTCATTTCTCTGTCAGGAGTATGCACATTCACTTAAAACAAAAAGGGTGGCTTTTCTATGTTTTGGAATAAAGACATAAAGAAATCAATCTTACCAGTTATCGTTATCCTCAGAGATCGGAGAAGCTTCACCTTTAAATTGGTTGCTTCTTCGTTGATGGGGTTGATCGCTGCTATCTTGCAATCAGCAGGCGGAGTCATTCCAGGAATCGGGATGCTCATTAGCCCTTTTTCCAGTGCCCCCATAATCATAAGCATGTTAATTTCACCAACATTTGGGATATTGAGCTATATTCTTACCATTTTCTTATTGCTTCTCATTCAGCCTTCTGAGCTTTTTATCTTCCCTTTTACGACTGGTGCGCTGGCCCTTGGAATCAGTTTTGGGCTTATCCTTTTTAACAAGGGATGGA
This sequence comes from Neobacillus canaveralius, assembly GCF_047237705.1. Taxonomy (NCBI): domain Bacteria; kingdom Bacillati; phylum Bacillota; class Bacilli; order Caryophanales; family Bacillaceae; genus Neobacillus; species Neobacillus canaveralius. The sequence goes on from NZ_JBDFLL010000001.1 coordinate 5,474,087, forward strand.
AAGTTATATGCCTTTCAGGCTTGTTTTTATGTGTTGGGATTTGTATCTTACTCTATCTCATTCAATTTCCTGTTTTAGGTCCATTTTTAATTCAATTTAGAGTCGTGAATTTCATCATTATTTACTCATTTTCTCTTGTATATAGTTGGTTTTGGCTCGAACTTGTCTTACGATTGCTGCCTAGACTCGTAAAACCAATAAAAAGCTAAAATAAAATGGGACAACAGGGACGGTTCAGATGGCTTTTAATGGTTACTAAATTAGACCAAAAGAACCGTCCCCAATGTATTCGCTGAAAAAATATATACCTGCTAAAAAACTATTTCTCACCGAAGTAGTTTTTTGTTTTATTAGCAATTAAAAGGGGAAAATAGGTAAATGCAGCTTGAAAGGAGATTCTTATGAAGGCAACCGATTTACTTGTTCAGTGCTTAGAAAATGAGGGTGTTGAGTATGTTTTTGGAATTATGGGGAAGGAAACCCTCGACCTGATGGATTCCTTGTCCAGATCAAAACAAATCCAGTTTGTAAATGTTCGTCATGAACAAGGAGCAGCGTTTATGGCAGATGTTTACGGGAGATTATCCAACAAAGTTGGCGTTTGCTTAGCAACATTAGGACCTGGAGCCACTAACCTTATAACCGGAATTGCAAGTGCAAATCTGGACCATTCTCCAGTTGTAGCCATTACAGGACAAGCCGGTCTAGAAAGGCAGCATCAAAAATCACACCAATATTTAGACATCGTAAAACTATTTGAACCAGCTGTAAAGTGGTCTGTTCAAATCAAAGATCCACAAACCATAGCTGCCATCATCCGTAAGGCATTTCGGTCAGCAAAGATGGAAAAGCCAGGTGCTGTTTTAATTGAATTGCCAGAGAACTTAGCGCCACAAATGACTTTAACAAAACCAATACCCGTAACACCTATTCCCAAAACTACACCTACGTCACAAGCGATTGTGGATGCTCTTACAATGATCAGTCAGAGTTATAAACCACTTGTTATTGTAGGAAACATGGTTATAAGACAAAAGGCAGCTGAAGAGATCACTACATTTATAAAGAATCTTAAATCACCTGTTATCCATAGTTTTATGGCAAAAGGGATTTTATCGAAAGACCATCCTCTTAATTATTTTACATTTGGTTTTAATAAAAAGGATGAAGTCTTACCGATAATCGAGGAATCTGATTTATTAATTGTTGTTGGTTTTGACTTTGTAGAAAAACTCCCTAAGGATTGGAATAAAAAACAGCGCCCCATTTTACATATCGATGCTCTTCCGGCTGAAATGGACGAATACTACCCTATCAAGGGGGAATTGGTCGGAGATTTAGTGGAGACGTTCAGAATGCTTAATAAACTTGCTTTAATTTCCAAACCATGGGCTCCATCCGGAAATTTAAAAGAACAGATTATGGATTCATATCTAGGTCAAAAAGAAAATCAATCATTATCGATAGAAAATATCTTACTACTTATAGAAAGACTAGCCCCGGATAACACCATTGTTCTTTCTGATGTAGGTACCCACAAGATATCCATTGCCCGTACCTACCAGCCAAAACAAGCCGGTACCCTTATCATCTCAAATGGATTAGCATCCATGGGCATTGCTATCCCTGGTGCGATTGGTGCAAAATTAGCCTCCCCAGAAGCCCCTGTTATTTGCATTACGGGAGATGGAGGGGCTTTGATGAATATTGCCGAACTAGAGACAGCAAAACGTTTAGGTTTATCGTTCATCGTCATTGTTTTAAATAATGATGGGTTAAAATTAGAAGAACAAATGATGGAGGAAAAATTCAGCAAAAGCTTTGGTACAGGCTTTGGAAACCCCGACTTTGTACAGCTTGCTGAAAGCTTTGGAATAAGAGGAGTAAGACCCCATCAATTAAATGAGTTTGAACAAGTATTGAAGGATGCTTTAAATCAGACCAATGAAGTTACGTTGATTGATGTGAGCCAAGGGTGACCGTGGGGACGGTTCTTGTGGCTTTTATTTGCTACTGTTTACCAGGGCGTGCTATAGTTAACCGACTAGGAAATGCCTAAAATGGACCAAGAGAACCGTCCCCAAGGCACCCCAAAAAGCAAAAGGAGAAAACATTTCTACCACTCAGAAATGTTTTCTCCTTTATTTTTCCGGCCAAATTAGTCCCGGTTAATACCTTGATGGTTATTAAAAACTCTGCGCACCATTGTATTAAATCCGCCATCATCGGCTGTCTTTCCACTTTGAAGTTGGCCTCGATATTGTCTCATCTGTTTGACAAAGTCATCGTTGCTTGAAATATATACATTATGAATAGAGGCATCGGCTGCCCGTACTTGTTGGGCAATTTGATCCTCAATGTATGGATAAAGTTCACCATGGAAGTCCTCATCCATAACAACCCCTACATAGGCATTACGGTTTACCGCAATGACATTTGCACGTTTAACCTCATCTAGGTTCTGTACCTTCCCCTCTGCTACCTCCAACACCCTAAAATCATTTCTATTGTTGGTGGTGCTATTGTTATTGTTATTGTTCGTATTCATAAAGTTTAAATCTGGATTACCTAAACTTTTAACAGGATTTAAGGCACCAAAATTGCGGTTACTCATCTCGCCATGCTGATCCGCTTCCCGTCCCTCTTCTTTCATATTACACCCAGCAACGACCACAGAAATACATAAGCTGGCCAATATGAGTTTAAATGTCTTCATACAATTCCTCCTAAAATGAGTTCATGCTTACAATTACCTTTAACCCACACTTTTATGTAGAGATTAGGAGGAATTTTTTAAAATTGAATAAAAAGAAATCATTTCAAACACACTAAACCATTGATGATTTTTGTTTGAGGAGGCCCCTTATGGATAGTGTATTCGATTATGAAGATATTCAATTAATACCCGCAAAAAGTGTAGTAAATAGCCGAACAGAGTGTGATACTTCTATTACTTTTGGCAGCAGAACCTTCAAACTGCCTGTGGTACCTGCCAATATGCAGACCATCATTGACGACAAGATTGCGATCTTCTTAGCGGAAAAAGGTTATTTTTATATCATGCACCGTTTTGAACCAGAAAAGCGGCTTAATTTTATCAAAGACATGCAGTCGCGTGGGTTATTCGCCTCTATAAGTGTGGGAGTCAAAGAGGAGGAATATCGTTTTATTGAACAGGTAGCTGAAGAACAGCTTTCTCCGGAATATATTACAATCGATATTGCACACGGGCATTCCAATGCCGTGATTAAGATGATTCAGCATATTAAACAATATCTGCCCCAGAGTTTTGTGATTGCGGGCAATGTTGGAACTCCAGAGGCTGTCCGCGAGTTAGAACGAGCAGGTGCAGACGCGACAAAGGTTGGAATTGGGCCTGGTAAGGTATGTATCACGAAGATTAAGACGGGATTTGGAACGGGTGGCTGGCAGTTGGCAGCGCTTCGTTGGTGTGCAAAGGCAGCGAGTAAGCCGATTATTGCAGATGGCGGGATTCGCACCCATGGAGATATTGCGAAGTCAATACGGTTTGGTGCTTGTATGGTGATGATTGGTTCCCTTTTTGCCGGACACGAAGAATCGCCTGGTGAAACGATTGAAAAAGACGGAAAACTCTTTAAAGAATACTTCGGGTCTGCGTCTGAATATCAAAAAGGTGAACGAAAAAATGTTGAAGGCAAGAAAATGCTCGTGGAGCACAAAGGTTCTTTGACGGATACCTTAATTGAAATGGAGCAAGACCTCCAATCCTCTATTTCCTATGCTGGAGGAAAAGAGTTAGACACAATCCGCCATGTAGATTATGTTATTGTGAAAAATTCTATTTTTAACGGTGATAAGGTTTATTAAAAAAGGTAAGCGGGATTACCTTTTGCCGGTGAATTTGTTAGGAAGATAAACAAGCGATATATGCAGGTAAAATGGAATTTATGCAGGTAAGCGACTTAAAATTGCAGGTAGAGGCATCATTTTGGCAGATAAAGGATTTTTTTTTAAAAGGTAACTCAAAAACCGCACCTGAATCGATAATTTATCCTAAGATCCGATGGAATATCCATATATCGGAAGAAAAAAACCTTAGCCAGGCCGCAGCCTGGCTTTTTCTGTGTCGGGTTTGAGTGGCTGAATTTGTTAGGCAGATAAATAAGCGATATATGCAGGTAAAATAGATTCTATGCAGGTAAGTGACTTAAAATTGCAGGTGGAGGAATCATTTTGGCAGATAAAGAAAATTTTATAAAAAGGGGATCCTAAAAAACAACCTGGACCAAGCCTTAATCCCCATTGAGCCTATAAAATCAACAACACCGTTCCAATCGTTATGACGATACCGCCGATGATCGTGTGTTTGGCGGCTTTTTCTTTTAAAATACTAAAGCTCAAGATCATCGTGAGCACAACGCTAAATTTATCAATCGGAGCTACTATTGAAACTTTCCCCATTGCGAGCGCAGCAAAATAGCATATCCAGGATAAGCCAGTAGCCACACCGGATAAGACTAAAAAGAGGTACCCTTTTTTCGAAATGTCCTTCAACTTCTTATGAGTTCCTTGAAAAAACACTATCACCCAGGAGAATAGCAGGATAACAATTGTGCGTAGAAAAGTAGCCACATTGGAATCGACATCTTCCATTCCCACTTTTGCCAGTATCGATGTTAATGCCGCAAATAAAGCACCTAAAATGGCATACACAATATACCGCTGTGATCCTGAAAATCGTTTCTTTTCTTCATTTTTTCCAATTAAAATAAACGTTCCAATTGCTATGATTGCTCCCCCAGCCATTATTAGAGGTTCTGCCGGCTCCCCTAAGACCAGAATTGAAAAAATGATCGTAAGCACTACACTCGATTTATCAATCGGTACAACTTTGGAAACATCACCAATGGCGAGTGCCTTAAAGAAAAATAACCATGAAAAGCCCGTTGCAAAACCAGATAGCAGAATAAACCATAATGCGCTAGTGGATATCGCAGAAATTTTCTCAAGCTTTCCCGTTATCATTACCATGATAAAAGCCATGATTAATACCACAATTGTCCGAACGGCGGTCGCTAGGTTGGAATTTACATTTTCAATTCCTACTTTTGCTAAAATTGCAGTAAATGAAGCAAATAAGGCAGCCAATAATGCTAAAACGATACTCATTCTACACCTGCTTTGTCTATAGATATATGTATTATTATGAAGTATTCTGTGCACCAATTCTAAAATAATTATGTCTTTTCTACTACAAGAAACTTAATGGATTGTCGAGAATAAGATGAAGCATAGGTGAATATATATAGTTTAAAACCTAATTTTCACTAGAAAGGGGAGTCTCGTCTTATGGATATCTGTATTTCTTGTGGAAACGAATTATCTCTCCCAGAGAGAAATCGAACCGAATGCTGGGATTGCAGGGACACGACAACGGAAGCTTATACAGAAGATGAATGAGGCAAGGTACAAATTTTCTGACTAAATCATTATAGCATATTAAATAAGAGACACCTTATCACATTGGATATGGTGTCTCTTACTTTTTTACTCATTAACCCACGAAAGTCCAAGTGTGCCAACACCTGTATGAACACCTGCAACAGTAATCAGCATTAACTTCTCTGTTTCGATCGTTGGGAATGTTTCATTTATAACCTGTTCAAGACCATCCGCCTTTTCTCGATCGTTCGCATGGACAATCGCCACTTTCTTAACTGTTTTTGTATTTAGGTCTTCCTTTAAATTATTTACCAGCCAAGCATGCGCCTTCTTTTCAGTTCGGACTTTATCCTTAATCTTTGCGGCTCCATCCTCAATGGATAAAATCGGCTTTATATTAAATAGTGAGGCTAGTATTTTTTGACTTCCAGATACCCTGCCGCTCTTATGAAGCTGATCCAAGTTGGATGGTACCAAAAATAATCGAGTGTGCTCCCGCAATTTATTTAATTGGTCGACAACATCACCCATTTCAAAACCCTGTTCAACTAGTTCTATACCTCTTTTTACCAGGAAGGATAAAGGATAGGAACCGGTATGTGAATCGATGGCAAACAATTTAAATCCAGCCATTTCCGCCGCCATAACAGAGGTTTGATACGTGCCAGTTAAGGTACTGGAAGCATGAATGGCTACACCAAAGTCATAATCCTCCTTTAACTTTTCATAAAGGCCGACAATGTCTCCGATATTTGGCTGAGATGATTGAAATTTTCCATTCTCATTTTTCATTCGATTATAAAAATCTTCCTCAGTTATATCTATTGTTTCTTTGTAAAATTTATCATTAATGACAACATGCAAGGGAATGACATGAATGTGGTGCTTTTCAATAAACTCTTTGCTAAGAGAAGCTGTCGAATCTGTAATCCATGCAATTTTAGGCTTGTTCATTTTATCACTTTCCTTCAATGAAATTCTCTTAATTTATATAGTAATAACTAAAATTAGTAGTATGGTAACGAGGTTAACATTACAAAAATGAATAATTTCTCACAAGTTATATTTGTCATATATGACAGAGTTTTTTGGGTATAGTAGCCATGATTGTCACTGCTTAGACAAAAATAAATCAAAATTAACCTGTTTGAATAAAAATAATGGTATAGTATAGAAAAGTATTTTTACTATTTCAAAAATATAATTATCAGAGGTTTCGACATGATTCCGTTTAGAAATATTGAATTATGTTTAAAACTGAACTTATTATTAAAAATGAGGTGTGAGCATGAAACAGGAGATTTCATTTATTCCAAGAGAAGAATTACAAGCAAAGCCTGATACCGCTTCACTAGGTTTCGGGAAGTATTTCAGTGATTACATGTTTGAAATGGATTATCATAGTGACCTGGGCTGGTTTAATCCGAGAATTACTCCATATGCGCCATTAACACTCGAGCCTTCAGCAATGGTTTTCCATTATGGACAAGCTATCTTTGAAGGAATGAAAGCATATAAAACAAAGGATGGATCTATCCAGCTCTTCCGTCCAGAAAAAAACATGAAGCGTTTCAACGAATCATGTGACAGACTGTGCATTCCCCAAATTGATGAGGAGTTTTTATTAGAAGGTATTAAACAATTAATTACCACAGAAAAAGAATGGGTTCCGGATGGTGAAGGGACATCTCTTTATATTCGTCCTTTTATTTTCTCAACAGAGGCATATCTTGGTGTACGACCTGCCAATCAATATAAGTTGCTCGTCATCCTCTCCCCTTCTGGAGCCTATTATGGCAGCCAATTGAGTCCTGTTAAGATTTATGTGGAAGAGCAATACGTTCGTGCAGTAATTGGCGGAGTTGGCCATGTAAAGACAGCAGGCAACTATGCTGCAAGCTTGAAGGCACAAAAAAAGGCAGATGCAGGCGGCTACGCCCAAATCCTTTGGCTCGATGCGAAAGAAAATAAATATGTTGAAGAAGTCGGCAGCATGAATATCTTCTTTAAGATTAATGGCGAAGTGGTAACACCAAAGTTAAATGGCAGTATTTTGCCAGGTGTCACCCGTGATTCAGTCATTGAATTGCTAAAATATTGGAATATTCCTGTACGCGAAGAGAGGATTTCCATAGAAGAGGTATTTGCCGCACACAAACGCGGTGAAGTCGAGGAAGTTTTTGGAGCAGGAACCGCTGCTGTAATTTCACCTGTTGGTGAACTAACTTGGAAAGAACAATCTATTACCATCAATGACAATCGTATCGGTCAGCTATCTCAAGATATCTATAATGAACTGACAGGGATACAACTTGGTAAAAAAGAAGATCCATTTAATTGGACAGTGAAAGTTACGTCAGTAGAAGCATAAATTGAATAATAACTTTGTAAAGATCCAGTTTACCTGGATCTTTTTTTATACAAAATTGTAATATAAGGAAATCAAATAATTGAAACAATGAGTCTACATTATTCGTCTTAGAAAGTGAGAGATTTTTAGGTTAGAAAGGAATACGATTTTGAAACTTAACTGGAGAGGGAAATTATCACTCATATTATTTATTGTTTTTATCCTATATTTCATTATGAAAAACCCTTTAGGACTTAACTTGCTTAATTGGTTAACGATGGAATCTGCTGATTTCCCTACTGAACTCCATCCTATCGTAAAGGAACGGAGCAATCAGTTAATCCAGCAAGCTGCCGAAAAAGGGATTGTTATCTTAATTACGGATGACTTTCGCAGTGCGGAGGATCAGGATCGACTTTATGAACAAGGCCGGACAGTAGAGGGAAATATCGTAACGCATGCTAGGGGCGGTGAATCCTTTCATAACTTTGGGCTTGCCATTGACTTTGCTATAAAAACCCCTACAGAAAATGTCATTTGGGATATGCAATACGACGGGAATCAGAATGGGAAATCAGATTGGGACGAGGTCGTGGAAATGGCAAAAGCTCTAGGCTTTGAATGGGGTGGTGACTGGGCACAATTTAAAGATTATCCCCATTTACAAATGAATTTTGGGTTAACACTTGCCGACTTACAGAACGGAAAGAGACCTGATGAATCATCTTTAACGGTGGACACCCACTAAGTGGAGCAGCATTCCTCCCTTTTTTTAAAAAATAATCGCGCTAAAGAAAATCAAGATCCAGAAGCTTTCTGGATTTTTTTTATGTGTCCCCTATCCTGAAATACGCACCACTAGTCGTAAAGATGTTATGATTGATGGATTGTGATTGATTTTACAAATATTTGTTTACAATGCTAATAATGATAAATACCACGGATAGGATGAAGACATGAAAACAGAAGTCAGATTAAAGGTGAAAGCAAAGTTTGTTACTAAATATAAGAACGGCTACCCTCTCATTACAAAGGACACCATTATTGATCCTGCTGCTCTAGATGAAGAAGGGTCCACCATAAACCTTGTGGATGAACAGAACCACTTTATAGCCAAAGGCTATTATGGGAAGCAAAATAAAGGTCTTGGCTGGGTGCTTAGCCACAAGGAAAAAGAACAGTTTGATCATCGTTTTTTTGAAAAGACCCTAAAGAATGCCTTTGAAAGAAGAGAACATTTTTTTCAGAGTTCTGAAACAACAGCCTTTCGAGTGTATAACGGCGAAGGTGATGGAATTGGCGGTTTAACGATTGATTACTTCGATGGTTATTACGTCATTACCTGGTACAGTAAAGGCATCTATCACTTTCGGGAGTTTATCATAGATTCATTGAAGAATCTGGTGAAGTATAAGGCCATTTATCAGAAAAAACGGTTTGATGAAAGCGGTAAGTACATTGAAGAAGATGACTTCGTTGCGGGCGAACGAGGAGAATTTCCCATTATCGTGAAAGAAAATAGCGTCAATATCGCGGTTTATTTGAATGAAAGTGCCATGGTCGGTGTTTTCTTAGATCAAAAGGATGTAAGAAAAACATTACGAGATGTCTATTCAAAAGGGAAACGAGTATTAAATACGTTCTCCTATACCGGTGTGTTTTCAGTGTTTGCCGCTTTAGGTGGAGCAGCGAAAACGACCAGTGTTGACCTCGCAAATCGAAGCAAAAGTAAAACGATTGAGCAATTTAAAGTGAATGGAATTGATGCGGAAACTCACGATATCATCGTGGAGGATGTATTCAAATACTTCAAATATGCAGTGAAAAAGGGTCTGCTGTTTGATGTCGTGATTCTTGATCCTCCAAGCTTTGCAAGATCAAAAAAGTTTGTCTTCAGCGCCGAAAAGGATTATAAAAACCTACTAAAAGAAGCAATTTCCATCACAGAGGATAACGGAATCATCCTCGCGTCAACAAATGCCAGCTCCTTTGGCATGGACAAATTTAAAGGATTCATTGATACCGCCTTTAAGGAATCCAATAAACGCTATAAACTAATGGAAGAATTTTCACTCCCTGAAGACTTCAGAACCAATAAACACTATCCAGAATCCGACTACCTAAAAGTAGTCTTCATTAAAAAGATAAAATAAAGTTCCAGCCCATAGGAATTTACTGTCCACGCCACACGGACAGTGTCCACGAGTGGTGACAGGCACCTTTGCTCTTGAATTTTATAGAATTTTCTGGTATATTAATTAATAATTAAATATTTTCTTACTTCATTACCTTTTGAAGTGAGGATAGAGGCGCAAAGACCATAAGTACGCAATTGGAGGATAGTGAGGTCCTATGATGATTGTGGAAAGGGGAATTTGCCGAAGCGGATAGAAACTCATTTGTCTAGACCGCTGGTTCTGCTATTGAATAAATACAGAACTGTCATATAGGTGACTATATGGAGGGCTATCTTACGCAACGGAACGATTTTTGATTATGTTTCTACTGCAGCAGCGAGCCTTCGTTGCTGCTTTTTTGCGATTACTTTTGATTGACCTGAACTACCTCTAATTTTTCTTAAAAATTATGTAAAGGGTGAGCATGATGAATTTTGGCCAAGTTTTAACAGCTATGGTGACGCCATTTGATCAACATGGAGAGATTGACTATAACGCAACTAAAACACTAGTAAATTACTTAATTGCTAATGGTACTGATGGATTAGTAGTTGCAGGAACCACTGGAGAATCTCCGACATTAACAACAGAGGAAAAAATAGCGTTATTTAAATTCGTCGTCGAAGTTGCAGCCGGCAGGGTTCCTGTCATTGCTGGAACAGGCTCAAATAACACGAGAGCTTCTATCAGCTTAACGAAACAGGCAGAAGAAGCAGGCGTTGATGGAATTATGCTTGTAGCTCCATATTATAATAAGCCATCTCAAGAAGGATTATTTCAGCACTTTAAAGCCATTGCGGAAGCTACTTCGTTACCAGTAATGCTTTATAATATTCCCGGACGCTGTGCCGTAAACATCTCTGTTGAGACCATTGTCCGCCTCTCTGAAATTAGTAGTAATATTGTGGCAGTAAAAGAAGCAAGCGGCAATCTAGATGCGATGACAGAAATCATTAGCCGTACTCCAGATACATTCACTTTGTACAGCGGGGATGATGGACTAACCCTACCAGTTCTAGCAATCGGCGGTGCAGGTGTTGTTTCCGTTGCTTCGCATGTCATTGGCAATCAAATGCAGGAAATGGTCACACTGTTTAAAAACGGGCGCGTCCAAGAAGCAGCCGTTTTACATCGCAGCCTTCTTCCAATTATGAAAGCATTATTTATGGCACCAAACCCTACTCCTGTAAAGGCCGCATTAAATATACAAGGTGTCCAGGTTGGAGATGTCCGCCTGCCAATGATTCCTTTAAATGATGATGAAAAAAGTGCGCTGCAAGAAGTCCTGCCAATCGACTCGTTGGTATAATCTGATTGTCATTCCTGCCCCTCTGTGGGGCAGGTTTTTTTTTCTAAAAATTAATACTCAAATATTACCATTCGCCTTATAATCCCTATTCCTATGGTTTGGAATTAATTGCGTCAGGATAAACTAATAGTTAGGTAAAAATTGGAATAGGGGGAGAAAATCAGATGACTAATATTCATAATGAGCGTTTGAACTTCTTAGGACGAAATCTTTTGTCGGGTTGTTTACTAGGGATCGGTTTTGTCGCTTTTATCGATGAGGCTGTTTTCCACCAGATCCTCCACTGGCATCATTTTTATGATAAATCTACCCCTGATATTGGACTGGTATCTGATGGAGTTTTTCACGCATTTAGCTGGTTCTCAACGGTTGCTGGGGCATTTTTGATTTCCGATCTCCGTCGAAGAAATGCTTGGTGGCCAAAGAGATGGATTGGAGGATTTCTTTTAGGCGGAGGCGGGTTTAATTTATTCGATGGTACGGTTCAACATAAATTATTGAGGATCCATCAAATTCGTTATAACGTGGAAATTACGCCTTATGATTGGGTATGGAACATACTGGCGGCTATCATGGTAATCGCTGGGTTAATCATCGTTTCTAGGACTGGCCAGAAAGCAATAGTGATGGAAGGTACAGCCTAAATGAAACATCACCATGTCCATCATGGCAGTGAGCTGCAGAACGAACTTCTTTTGGCTCTCCCCTTTGTCTTAGCTATCCTGATTTATCTCCTATTAGGATTAGTCTCAAACCAACGTCATAAACAATGGTCAATTTACCGATACATCTGCTGGGTATCCGGAGTTCTTTCTGCTGCCGTTGCACTAATAGGTCCTGTCGCCAACCTTTCTCATGAAAATTTCATTGCACATATGGTTGGTCATTTGTTCCTTGGAATGCTTGCGCCTCTTCTTCTGGCACATGCTGCTCCAATGACTCTTCTGATGAGAACACTAAGTGTTAGCCACGCTAGAAAACTATCTCGTGTGTTAAAGAGTTTCCCAGTTGGGATTTATTGTAATCCGGTTGTCGCCTCGATACTCAATATTGGAGGCTTAACAGTTTTATATACGACAGAACTGTACTCGGCGATGCATCACTATGCCCTTCTTCATATAATTGTCCATCTTCATATATTCTTAGCAGGATATCTCTATACCATTTCAATTATCTATATTGATCCGACACCGCACCGGTATAGTTTTATTTTACGTGGTATTGTGCTAATCCTATCGTTAGCGGCCCATGGCATCCTTTCAAAGTACATTTATGCTTATCCTCCAGCTGGTGTACCGATTGAACAAGCCCAAATGGGAGGAATGATCATGTATTACGGCGGGGATATTGTAGAAGTTGTCTTGATATTCTTTTTTTGCCAACAATGGTATAAAGCCGCACGGCCACGAACCTCTGTATCAATAAGTCAATAAACATAATCTTATGTACACAAAAAAACTGTATCGATGAACAAAGTATCTTCAATACAGGTTTTTTATTGCTCGATTTATAAAATTTACCCAACTTGTCTATCATGGAAATTATTAAAGGTTAGAAGCTACTGAGAAACCATCCCAAATACCTCTTGCCCTGCATAAGTTTAGCTCAACGAAAATATGATAAACTAAGTATCCTAAAAAAGGAGTTGTTTAAATGGTAATCTTTAATAAAATCGCTCTATTTTTTGTGGTTTTATACTCTGTCGTCATTATCTTAAATACTTATTTAGGAGAAACTGATCGGGTACAATCCAATGTTATTTACTTTTTAATGAATGGATTTGCATATATTGTATCGGCTATGGATATTGAAAAAAGAAAAGTTGATTATCAAAGTCATAATTTCTAAATTTTTATTATGTTAATTAAACGTTTGATTAATTCTTCTAAAGCGCTGATATGTAAAGGTCTCAACCCATTTAATCAAACGTTTGATTAGTTTTTATTTCTGCTATTTTCTTTAGTTCTATTGCACGAATTTCAATAAATCTTCTCATGTATTCTTCAAGAAGCAATTTATCAATTAAGATTCCGAGAGGACCAAAACGTGACTTATATTGAAAATGATCGATCATTGTCGTTCCTTTTTCTTCTTCAATAAACTGGTGGATATGAATGAATGACTTGAACGCACCCTTTACCATTACATCCACAAAACTATGAGGCTTTTCCATAAAGATTACTCTTGAGGTTAACCTTTGTTTAATACCAAAGTGTACAGCTTCCCAAGTTACACTGTCACCTTCCTCCAACAGTCCCTTTGTTACACCTCCAACAGCTCTTTCCTTTGTTTTAAAGGTAGTTTGAGTATGAACATTGACATCCCTGGCAAGATCAAAACAAACCTCTATTGGCGCATTTATAAACAGCTTATGCTCGATAACAGGCATTTCTACTTACTCCATTCTTGCTTTCATTTTAATGGATTTTCCAGCTGACAATATACTCGGTTTGCTCATTTGGGAGAAGTAAGGATGGTTTTTCCACACTCCATCGTCCTTTAATATCTAATTCCTTACAGGCTAATTCAAACTGACACATGGCAATTCCCATATCTAAAAGCTGCATATCATATCCTAATTTCGAACTATAATTCGGTGTATGCTCAATGTAAAAATGGCAGACCTTTTTATCGCTAGATAATAGAAGTCGCCAAGGCTGTTTATTAGATGCAGAAGGTCCAATCCTAACCATTTCAATTGGTATTTCAAGTAATCCTGCATTTTCTTTGTTCAATGGCACGTCAAATGTGGAATCATAAAATAGCTTATCCCATGGTTTTTTATTATCGGCTTTTACAACATACCGGAGTGCCTTATCAAAAACCCGTTGTTTTTGGTTCGGGTAGCCGATTGGTGTTATGCAGGGGATAAACTCTCCATCCTCTAGCCGGATTTCCTGTTCAAACGAATTTCGGTTGAATGTACCGCCCATCCAGCAAGTACCGATTTCTAACTCCGTTAACCAGACAACTATTTTTTGAAAGGTGTACGCAAACTCAACAAGAGAGTATTTACTGTTTTGTGCTACTCCTGCCAAATATGCCTGTGGATTTTTAATAAATCCGTATGTGCCTAGCTTAATACCTTTATCACTTACATTGTTGGTTACCTGTATGAACTCGACTCTTCCCTTACCCCCAAATGGTCCAACTAAGTTGTCTTCATTGCTTATGTATTCGTTAATTCTATTAGCATGAGAATCTTTGATGTGTTGAGTACCAAAGTTTCGAACCGATTGGCGTTTTTTCATGGTTTCTATTATCGACTTATCAAAAATCATAGAACCCCCCTTTCTGTGAACACATTTTTTAGTGCCAAGCCCCTAATTGATATCCCACTCTTATTGTAACCATTCACGATCTTCTCCTACAAATAATACATTGACTTTAACTTTAATAAAAATATGTAAACTTTTATTATAATGGCTATTCGTTCCCTTCAACCCGAATAATTGACGTCTTTGGTTACGAATAGAGGTAGAAATATAAAAGCAAAAAAAGAGCGATTACTATTAATAGCAATCACTCTTTTAAAATATTTATGGGCCTAAATGGACTCGAACCATCGACCTCACGCTTATCAGGCGTGCGCTCTAACCAGCTGAGCTATAGGCCCTTAATTGGAGCGGGTGATGAGAATCGAACTCACAACATCAGCTTGGAAGGCTGAGGTTTTACCACTAAACTACACCCGCGTATAAAAATAAAATGGCTGGGCTAGCTGGATTTGAACCAACGCATGTCGCAGTCAAAGTGCGATGCCTTACCGCTTGGCTATAGCCCAATATTAGGAAAATAAAATGGGGCGACTGATGGGAATCGAACCCACGAATGCCTGAACCACAATCAGGTGCGTTAACCACTTCGCCACAACCGCCAAAATTATATAGTTGAGGTTTAACTAACTAAACCTTTAAATTAAATTGGTTGCGGGGACAGGATTTGAACCTGCGACCTTCGGGTTATGAGCCCGACGAGCTACCAGACTGCTCCACCCCGCGATAGTAAAAACTATATGGTGGAGGATGACGGGATCGAACCGCCGACCCTCTGCTTGTAAGGCAGATGCTCTCCCAGCTGAGCTAATCCTCCAATTGATAATAGGTTATTTCCGTTAGCGCGAAAGGAAAGTTATTTTTCACTATCGTGAAAAAAACTATGGTGACCCCTACGGGATTCGAACCCGTGTTACCTCCGTGAAAGGGAGGTGTCTTAACCACTTGACCAAGGGGCCTCCTCAAAAAATCCGAAAAAATAATTGCCCCATAGGGGCTTGCCTGGCAACGTCCTACTCTCACAGGGACAAAGTCCCAACTACCATCGGCGCTGAGAAGCTTAACTTCCGTGTTCGGTATGGGAACGGGTGTGACCTTCTCGCCATTGCTGCCAGACTATTTTGTTGAGGTATCATTCCCTCAAAACTAGATAATACAGAAGAAGTTTGTAAAACGAGTTCGCCTTAAAAAATTGGTTAAGTCCTCGAACGATTAGTATCAGTCAGCTCCACATGTTACCACGCTTCCACCTCTGACCTATCAACCTGATCATCTTTCAGGGTTCTTACTAGCTTGACGCTATGGGAAATCTCATCTTGAGGGGGGCTTCATGCTTAGATGCTTTCAGCACTTATCCCGTCCGCACATAGCTACCCAGC
>NZ_JBDFLL010000001.1:5495000-5812500 GCF_047237705.1 Neobacillus canaveralius
GTCAGCTCCACATGTTACCACGCTTCCACCTCTGACCTATCAACCTGATCATCTTTCAGGGTTCTTACTAGCTTGACGCTATGGGAAATCTCATCTTGAGGGGGGCTTCATGCTTAGATGCTTTCAGCACTTATCCCGTCCGCACATAGCTACCCAGCGATGCCTTTGGCAAGACAACTGGTACACCAGCGGTGCGTCCATCCCGGTCCTCTCGTACTAAGGACAGCTCCTCTCAAATTTCCTGCGCCCACGACGGATAGGGACCGAACTGTCTCACGACGTTCTGAACCCAGCTCGCGTACCGCTTTAATGGGCGAACAGCCCAACCCTTGGGACCGACTACAGCCCCAGGATGCGATGAGCCGACATCGAGGTGCCAAACCTCCCCGTCGATGTGGACTCTTGGGGGAGATAAGCCTGTTATCCCCGGGGTAGCTTTTATCCGTTGAGCGATGGCCCTTCCATGCGGAACCACCGGATCACTAAGCCCGACTTTCGTCCCTGCTCGACTTGTAGGTCTCGCAGTCAAGCTCCCTTGTGCCTTTACACTCTGCGAATGATTTCCAACCATTCTGAGGGAACCTTTGGGCGCCTCCGTTACTCTTTAGGAGGCGACCGCCCCAGTCAAACTGCCCACCTGACACTGTCTCCCACCCCGATAAGGGGTGCGGGTTAGAATTTCAATACAGCCAGGGTAGTATCCCACCGACGCCTCCACCGAAGCTAGCGCTCCGGTTTCTCAGGCTCCTACCTATCCTGTACAAGCTGTACCAAAATTCAATATCAGGCTACAGTAAAGCTCCACGGGGTCTTTCCGTCCTGTCGCGGGTAACCTGCATCTTCACAGGTACTATAATTTCACCGAGTCTCTCGTTGAGACAGTGCCCAGATCGTTACGCCTTTCGTGCGGGTCGGAACTTACCCGACAAGGAATTTCGCTACCTTAGGACCGTTATAGTTACGGCCGCCGTTTACTGGGGCTTCGATTCAGAGCTTCGCTTGCGCTAACCCCTCCTCTTAACCTTCCAGCACCGGGCAGGCGTCAGCCCCTATACTTCGCCTTGCGGCTTCGCAGAGACCTGTGTTTTTGCTAAACAGTCGCCTGGGCCTATTCACTGCGGCTCTTCGAGGCTATTCACCTCAAAAAGCACCCCTTCTCCCGAAGTTACGGGGTCATTTTGCCGAGTTCCTTAACGAGAGTTCTCTCGCACACCTTAGGATTCTCTCCTCGCCTACCTGTGTCGGTTTGCGGTACGGGCACCTTTTATCTCGCTAGAGGCTTTTCTTGGCAGTGTGGAATCAGGAACTTCGGTACTATATTTCCCTCGCCATCACAGCTCAGCCTTTATGGTAAGCGGATTTTCCTACTTACCAGCCTAACTGCTTGGACGCGCATATCCAACAGCGCGCTTACCCTATCCTCCTGCGTCCCCCCATCACTCAAACGATAAAGAGGTGGTACAGGAATATCAACCTGTTGTCCATCGCCTACGCCTTTCGGCCTCGGCTTAGGTCCCGACTAACCCTGAGAGGACGAGCCTTCCTCAGGAAACCTTAGGCATACGGTGGACGGGATTCTCACCCGTCTTTCGCTACTCATACCGGCATTCTCACTTCTAAGCGCTCCACCAGTCCTTACGGTCTAGCTTCAACGCCCTTAGAACGCTCTCCTACCACTGACACCATACGGTGTCAATCCACAGCTTCGGTGTTACGTTTAGCCCCGGTACATTTTCGGCGCAGAGTCACTCGACCAGTGAGCTATTACGCACTCTTTAAATGGTGGCTGCTTCTAAGCCAACATCCTGGTTGTCTAAGCAACTCCACATCCTTTTCCACTTAACGTAAACTTTGGGACCTTAGCTGGTGGTCTGGGCTGTTTCCCTTTTGACTACGGATCTTATCACTCGCAGTCTGACTCCCACGGATAAGTCTTTGGCATTCGGAGTTTGTCTGAATTCGGTAACCCGATGAGGGCCCCTAGTCCAAACAGTGCTCTACCTCCAAGACTCTTACAACGTGAGGCTAGCCCTAAAGCTATTTCGGAGAGAACCAGCTATCTCCAAGTTCGATTGGAATTTCTCCGCTACCCACACCTCATCCCCGCACTTTTCAACGTGCGTGGGTTCGGGCCTCCAGTAAGTGTTACCTCACCTTCACCCTGGACATGGGTAGATCACCTGGTTTCGGGTCTACGACCACATACTCATACGCCCTATTCAGACTCGCTTTCGCTGCGGCTCCGTCTCTTCAACTTAACCTTGCATGTAATCGTAACTCGCCGGTTCATTCTACAAAAGGCACGCTATCACCCATTAACGGGCTCTAACTACTTGTAGGCACACGGTTTCAGGATCTATTTCACTCCCCTTCCGGGGTGCTTTTCACCTTTCCCTCACGGTACTGGTTCACTATCGGTCACTAGGGAGTATTTAGCCTTGGGAGATGGTCCTCCCAGCTTCCGACCGGATTTCTCGTGTCCGGCCGTACTCAGGATCCACTCAGGAGGGAACGAAGTTTCAACTACAGGGTTTTTACCTTCTATGACGGACCTTTCCAGGTCGCTTCATCTACCCCGTTCCTTTGTAACTCCATGTTGAGTGTCCTACAACCCCAAGAGGCAAGCCTCTTGGTTTGGGCTATGTCCCGTTTCGCTCGCCGCTACTCAGGGAATCGCGTTTGCTTTCTCTTCCTCCGGGTACTTAGATGTTTCAGTTCCCCGGGTCTGCCTTCAATACCCTATGTATTCAGGTAAAGATACTGCTCCATTACGAGCAGTGGGTTCCCCCATTCGGAAATCTCCGGATCAAAGCTTACTTACAGCTCCCCGAAGCATATCGGTGTTAGTCCCGTCCTTCATCGGCTCCTAGTGCCAAGGCATCCACCGTGCGCCCTTTCTAACTTAACCTAAAAGGTTATTTTCTTCTTATTAATAAGAGAGAAAAACTAATGTGGCGATTCTCGGTTTTACTTTGACTTCTTCTTACGATTATCTAGTTTTCAAAGAACGATTAAAAAAAGCTTTGAGAGAATTGTTTCGAATTAAACCTAACGGTTTAATCCTCACAGAAAAAGATTGCTCCCTCAAAACTAAACAAACAAGTAACGTATCAACGGTTTATCAGTCCACAAGGACTGCATTATCCTTAGAAAGGAGGTGATCCAGCCGCACCTTCCGATACGGCTACCTTGTTACGACTTCACCCCAATCATCTGTCCCACCTTAGGCGGCTGGCTCCTAGGACAAAACTTAACTTCCTATAATTTAATAAGAGGTTAAGTTTTGTCCCAGGTTACCCCACCGACTTCGGGTGTTACAAACTCTCGTGGTGTGACGGGCGGTGTGTACAAGGCCCGGGAACGTATTCACCGCGGCATGCTGATCCGCGATTACTAGCGATTCCGGCTTCATGTAGGCGAGTTGCAGCCTACAATCCGAACTGAGAATGGTTTTATGGGATTGGCTTAACCTCGCGGTTTTGCAGCCCTTTGTACCATCCATTGTAGCACGTGTGTAGCCCAGGTCATAAGGGGCATGATGATTTGACGTCATCCCCACCTTCCTCCGGTTTGTCACCGGCAGTCACCTTAGAGTGCCCAACTGAATGCTGGCAACTAAGATCAAGGGTTGCGCTCGTTGCGGGACTTAACCCAACATCTCACGACACGAGCTGACGACAACCATGCACCACCTGTCACTCTGTCCCCCGAAGGAGAAAGTCCTATCTCTAGGAGTGTCAGAGGATGTCAAGACCTGGTAAGGTTCTTCGCGTTGCTTCGAATTAAACCACATGCTCCACCGCTTGTGCGGGCCCCCGTCAATTCCTTTGAGTTTCAGCCTTGCGGCCGTACTCCCCAGGCGGAGTGCTTAATGCGTTAGCTGCAGCACTAAAGGGCGGAAACCCTCTAACACTTAGCACTCATCGTTTACGGCGTGGACTACCAGGGTATCTAATCCTGTTTGCTCCCCACGCTTTCGCGCCTCAGCGTCAGTTACAGACCAGAAAGCCGCCTTCGCCACTGGTGTTCCTCCACATCTCTACGCATTTCACCGCTACACGTGGAATTCCGCTTTCCTCTTCTGTACTCAAGTCCCCCAGTTTCCAATGACCCTCCACGGTTGAGCCGTGGGCTTTCACATCAGACTTAAAGGACCGCCTGCGCGCGCTTTACGCCCAATAATTCCGGACAACGCTTGCCACCTACGTATTACCGCGGCTGCTGGCACGTAGTTAGCCGTGGCTTTCTGGTTAGGTACCGTCAAGGTACCGGCAGTTACTCCGATACTTGTTCTTCCCTAACAACAGAGCTTTACGACCCGAAGGCCTTCATCGCTCACGCGGCGTTGCTCCGTCAGACTTTCGTCCATTGCGGAAGATTCCCTACTGCTGCCTCCCGTAGGAGTCTGGGCCGTGTCTCAGTCCCAGTGTGGCCGATCACCCTCTCAGGTCGGCTACGCATCGTCGCCTTGGTGAGCCGTTACCTCACCAACTAGCTAATGCGCCGCGGGCCCATCTGTAAGTGTCAGCGTAAACCGACTTTCAGCTTTTCCACATGAGAGGAAAAGGATTATCCGGTATTAGCTCCGGTTTCCCGAAGTTATCCCAGTCTTACAGGCAGGTTGCCCACGTGTTACTCACCCGTCCGCCGCTAACAAAGAGGAGCAAGCTCCTCTTGTGTTCGCTCGACTTGCATGTATTAGGCACGCCGCCAGCGTTCGTCCTGAGCCAGGATCAAACTCTCCAAGAAAGTTGATTTAGCTCATTTGTTACGTTGGCTAGTTTCTATAGAAGAAACTATTATTTTTTGTTGACGTTCTTGTTTGTTTAGTTTTCAAAGAGCAATGTTTTTGAAGCAGGATATCAATATAACATCTCACTTCAATCGTGTCAATTACTTTATTAAAATATCTTTTCAAAATCGACAACAGAATTTATTTTACTAAATACCATCCGTATTGTCAACACTATTTCTAAGCACACAGGAAGAACTAATTTGTTTTTCAATGTTTCCCAGTGAGATTTACTATATTACTATCATGAATAAAAAAAATCAAGACAAAATGTAAAATTATTTTAAAAAAGTTATAGCTGTTACATGAGAATTAGATTAACATTGTCTACCTGGTCTTACTAAACATATGATTCGGTATAAAAAGGTACCTCTAACAGGATCAATACTTTATCCTTATTATTTATCTAGTTCTTGTTGGAATATTCCTTGAACGGGCGAATATAGCAGCACATACAAAACGAAAAAAACTAAAGGTTTCCTTACTATTAGGAACCTTTAGCTTTTTTTGAAAAATCTAAATCATCAATATCTCTCGAATATCTTCTTCCGTTAGAGAAGAAGTTCCTTTATCTTTCGAATCAATAATTTCCTCTATTAATTCTCTCTTTTTCTCCTGCAGTTCATTCATTTTTTCTTCTATTGTGCCTCGTGCAACCAACTTGATGACTTGTACGATATTTGTTTGTCCCATCCTGTGGGCACGGTCCGCTGCTTGTTCCTCAACCGCTGGATTCCACCAAAGATCATAGAGGATAACAGTGTCCGCACCAGTTAAATTCAGACCCGTTCCGCCTGCTTTCAGGGAAATTAGAAAAAGGTCCCGCTCTCCTGTATTAAATCGATTTGTGAATTCTAACCTTTCTTCTGATGGAGTCTGTCCATCTAGATAGAAGTAAGGCAGCCCTTGAAGCGCCATTTCCCTGCCGATTAGCTGCAACATTTTGGTGAACTGCGAAAATATCAATACTCTTCTTCCAGCCTGTCTGGATTCCTCTAAGATTCTTAGCAGTTGTTCGAATTTAGCAGAACTCCCTTTATATCCATCAACAAACAAAGATGGATGGCAGCAGATCTGCCTGAGCCTTGTCAAACCAGCGAGGATTTTAATTTTATTTTTTCGAAGTGTGTCTTTATCCAAATGCTTTAGGGTGTCGTGTCTTAGTTTCGCTAAATAAGCTCCATAGAGTTTCTTCTGTTCTGGCAGTAGTTCCACTAAGTCCACAGACTCTATTTTCTCAGGAAGTTCTGCTAGCACATCTTCCTTTAACCTTCTCAGTAAAAATGGACGGACTCTTCTCGCAATCTGTTTCCTGGTTAAGTGGCTAAAATCCCTCAGCCCTTGAAATAGTTCTGGGAATACAACATGAAAGATAGACCACAGCTCCTCGGATGAATTTTCAACAGGAGTACCGGTAAGCGCAAAACGGTAATCAGCATTGATTCTCTTTACGGTTCTAGCTGTCTGCGTTATTGGGTTTTTAAACGCCTGCGCTTCATCAAAAAACACGGTATGAAAGGTTTGTTTCTCGTACCAGAGTATATCCTTTCGCAACAAAGGATATGAAGTAATAATAATATCTGAATCAGAAAGTTGCTTTTGTTTAGCTGCACGCTCTGTTTTACTTCCATCAAAAATGATAGCCTGCACTCCTGGGGCAAATTTCTTGATTTCACTAAGCCAGTTATAGGTTAATGACGCTGGGCAGACAATCAGTATCGGCAGCTTGTTTTTACGAACACGAGGAAGCTCCGAAAGGATATAGGTAATACTTTGAAGTGTTTTCCCCAGCCCCATATCATCTGCAAGTATCCCTCCAAAGCCATAACTAGCAAGTGTTTTCAACCATTTGTAGCCCTGAACTTGATAGTCACGTAAAATTGGCGCAACCAGTTTCGGTACCTCAAACTTCATACTACTAGGATTTTGGATGGTATCCAAGAACTGACGGAACGAATCCTCCAGTGTAAATGTTGAGTCATCTTCAACAGAGTCAAGCAGTTTTAATCCCCGAAGTATTGGTACATTCAACCCTGCTTCAAGATCCTCCGCCTGGACAGGTGCGGCTTGTAGAAAGCGTTGGATTTCTTCAAATTCTCTTGTTTCTAATGAGAGCAGCGCCCCATTCCGCAACCGATAGTATTTTCTTTTTTCCTCAAGCGCGGATAAAACCTCTTTTATCTGCCTTTCCGGAATTCCATCCATATCAAATTTAAATTCCAACCAATTTGTTCGCTCTTTTATTACCTTTACTCTAATCCTCGGAATCGTATTTTCTTTAAAAATCCGGTTCCTGATTGCTGTTGTAGCATAAATTTGTACCAATTTTTGCAGCTTAGGTACCACATGATATAAAAACTCATACTCCAACTCTTCGTTATGCAAGTAGTAGCCACTGTCTGTGGTAGCAAATGAGCTTTCTTCCATCAGCTGCATGATTTGATTTTCCTTTTCCAGGTCCCTTATTAGTACGAGTCCGTTCTGCAATTCTCGTGGGATATCTAACGGGTTAATCACGATATTACCGTATTGAAACTCTAAGCCCGCTAACAGGCGATTTTTCAAACGATCCAGATAAAGTTTGGCGACTAAAGGCGTTTTCTTATGGGTGCTCGTTAAATTCTGAGGCAGTTCAACCTTACCGAGTCTTTTTAAACCCGGAACCACGTTTTCTATAAAATAATCCAATTGTTCAGGCAGAATCTCAATTTGATTTGTTTTTGAAGCTTCCAACATTTCTTTAAGGTTGGCCAATCGCTTGCTGTCCGTTTCTTCAAGCCTAATGAACTTACCCTTATATAGAACAAAGTGGTAAGAATCCAATACAGTTAAATGATTCAATCCTTTTATTCTGAAATGGCAGCCTCCATCCTCTGAGGATGTAAAACTAAACTGAAGAGGAAGCATTTTTTCCGCGAGATGGAGACCTTCATACGTTTCCCCATCATTTTCAACTTTCACTAGTGGAGCTTTTACAAGCAAAGGTAAGAGTTGATTAAAAGATGATGGCGGTATGAGCAAAAGATTAGGGGAGAATGATTCGTCTAAGCTGTCTGCCATTGCATTCACGTATGACTTTTCATCTTGAATCACGAGGAATAACTGCTGCATCACGTCATCTATCTCTTTATTAAAACAATGAAGTCTTGTATTAAAGATTAATGTATCGGAAAGCGCACTTGGCATCCCTTCTTTTACCTGAGAGAGAAACTGCCGGATATCTGCCACTTTTTCATGTTCAATCTTCAGTTCTAAACCTAACAGCTTCCTCCCATTCCCAATATCCACAGGTTTACATAGAAATTCTGCACGCAGAACCTGCCTATTCTCGAAATGGAGCTGATGCCTGCTTGGCCTTTTGGGTTGATTTGTAAAAAGAGTGAGCAATCCTTTTGTCAGCGCCTGACTCGTTGAAGGATCAACCTGTTCACCATTTCGCACTTTAGGCACTATTCCGTTCTGTTGAGGGTCATTAATGGCGAGCAATACGGCCGCAATATGCTGACAATCGTTTTTTACAGATAGGAGAGTTGGACAACTGCATGTCGTACGAAGGTCCCCGTTCTCTTCTTTATTTATCGTGACATAGAAATCTTCTGTCCCTTTAACAGTCGCTTCACAACGAGTATCGCTAATATAATCAAACGAAACTTTTCCCGATCTATAAAAAGAATCCCCTCGTTTAAAGGAGACAGTTCCACACATTTCTTTTATCTGTTTTTGACTTAACGTAATATCCAAAAGTCCCGCTCCTCTCCAGGGTTCATTTATATTTAAAAATGGTGACAAACAGCCTTAAATTCACACTGGTTTCCATTATATCAAATCTTTTTATAATTATTATAGTGATTGACGATGCAGGGCACCTGGTTTATCGTTGTTTATGGATAGGGGATGAGAAAAGTTGGTTAGGTTATATGGGGCTTTGTTTACACTTAGTTTAATTTGGGGTACTTCTTTTTTATTTATTAAACTCTTAGTGGATCCACTCGGAGCTTGGGGAGTGGTTTTTGGGCGATGTTTATTTGGAACGGTTCTTCTTTTATTGATTGTTGCCTTTCGAAATGACTGGAAGGGATTTAAAGGGTTGCCGCTGGGAATGATTATTCTTGTTTCACTTCTCAATAATGCGATTCCTTGGTATTTGATAGCGCTAAGTGAGACGAAAATTACTAGCAGTTATGCCTCATTAATAAACGCTACGACACCAATTTGGACACTGATTATAGGTTTTATTATCTTTCAGAATAAATTACGGTTGTTCCAGTGGTTAGGGATTGCACTAGGTTTCTTTGGAATCATCATACTGTCTGGTGTTGATGTTACGAATATTATGGACCAGTCGGTTGTTGGTTTAATCACGATGGTCGGTGCTACTCTCTGTTATGGTTTTTCCACACACCTGACGAAGAAATACTTAATAAATGTAAGTGTTACGATGATTTCCGTTAGCACACTAACAGTTTCTGCAATTTTAAGTTTCATTATGGTACTCTTCACAGACACATCCATTTTTACCATAATGCTTGAGCCTTCTATTTTTGGGGCATTAGTGGGTCTAGGTGTCTTTGGATCTGGCATTGCTTATCTTTTGTACTATTATTGTATTCAAAAAGGAAGCCCGGAATTTGCCTCATTGGTCACATATCTTGTGCCGATATCCGCAATGCTCTGGGGTGCAATCATACTTAAGGAAGAGATTCATTTATCCATGATCACAGGATTTATTTTCATTTTAGGCGGAGTGTATGTATCTTCTAAAAAGCCAAAGGAAAAGAAATTCCCAATAAGTAAAACTGCTTAATGAATAAGCCTAATCCAATAAATAAAGGATTAGGCTTTTGTTTTTTCTACCGGACAGTAATCATTCAACGTATTGTAGATCAATTTCGTATGTGTTATTAAGTTCTAAATCTTTCGGAATTTTTAGGTAAAGAATGCTTGTTCCACCATAGAAATTGTTTGTGTCACTGAAATCGCCTTTACCGGTGAATTGATTAATTGGGAATGCTTGTTGAAATTGGGAGAATTCCAATCTTATTTTTTCAGGGTTTTCAAGCATTAATATGTTTTTATCAATATTGATTCCAAGCGGCTGCATTAAATCTGATATAGACATCTCATTTAAGCCCGAACCTGTTTGATAATGGAGCGCCTCAATTTTCCCATCATTCGTTGTTTTTCGCTCCACAAAAATCGAAGCGCTAAGAAAGTCCTCATTTACCACTGCAATATTTAACTGTTTTTCAGTATAATCAAACTTGCGAGTCTTTACGATATATTTACTATCCACATTTTCAATATTCCCTTGAATCGCTGCCTCATATAACTCGTTGCTATCTCTTTCAAGTTGATCGACATCAACCTTTTGATAGGTGATTTCCCCCTTTGGCAGCAAAGGACTCAATCCAGTACAAATGAGCAAAATGCTAAAATAGCCAACAAACATCCAGCGGATTCGGCTCCCGGAGAATAATGCCTTACTGCTGCGCTTAGTTAGATTGATCAAAAGAGAAGTAATTGCAATTACCATGATGACTACGATGACTATCGGCACAAATGATAACATTTATCTCACCTCCATACGATTCGAAAGAAGTGCCGAACCCGAAAAAAGTAAGGCAGCCAAAACTCCTATTTTAACGATAAATAAAGCGAGAGATGACTCCTCAAAAATAAATACAAAAACGTTTCTAAAAATAGCTTCATTCATCGTGCCTGCACCAAGAATCAGGATCCCAAAAAAGAGAACTGGCAGCAAAACAGCAAATATCTTATGAAGCTGAACGAGTGTACCAACGAAATAACCGATTGCAGCGAAAAGTAAAACATAAAGGACCGTAGCGATTAAACCGATGATCCACTCAGACACTGCAGTGGGTGTAAATAGGTACTCACTTTGACCTAGTACAAACATCAGTATCCTCATTATATGACTGGACAGCAGCGCGGTTAATCCTCCAACTAAACTTATCGTCAGTAAAAACAGCATATTGGATAAGTTACTCGACAATCTATTCGTAATAAACGCAAAATCATCATTTCGATAGGCCTGAGTGGTAATCAAAATGGCGGAAATGAATGCCCATAGCAGCGTGAAAATGACTACAATATCAGCAGAATAGAAATGCACAGAAATATCAAACGTATTACTGCTGGTACCCATCATTCCCACTCCATTAAACGAAACAAAATACCTAATACCTGAATAAAAACAAGCGACATGAACACTTGAATGTATGCCCGAAGTTTATAAGTATATTGCCTTTTTACAACCTCCTGTAAACTAATCCTTGATAAAGACATCATCGATTCCCCCTTTAGTTTTGCTTGTTAAATACACACATACATCACTTGTAGAAACCGCAGTAATCAAAAGTCCAGAAGCTTGGGCATGTTGTTTATCCGACTCAGAAATAATGTTTTTAGCCACTGCATACATTCGGTCAAGACCAATATTTTTTGAGTGGATGACATCTCGATTCTTTATCCATTCTTTCACAGCTGTAGTCGGCCCCTGTACCCCAATCCCCCATCCCTTTAAATCTTCTACTTCTATATGAAGAAGTTCTTTTCCATCTTTAATAAGCAAGACATCCTCTAATAAATCCTCTATCTCATCTAAGTGATGACTTGAAAGTAATATGGTACGGGGATAATCAATGTAATCTTTAAGTAACGCCCGATAAAAATCCTTCCTTACCGCCGCATCCATCCCGGTTGTTGGTTCATCAAACATGGTTAAGGCACAGCGTGCAGATAAACCTACGATCATATTAAAGGTACTTTTCATCCCTTTTGAAAGGTTGTTATATTGCTGGGTTGGCTGAAAGGAGAAGTAGTCAAAAAGGCGTTCAGCAAGCTCGTGGTTCCAATTCTCGTAAAAGGTGGAGGAAAAATCTAATATTTCTTTTAAACTCAATGCTGCCGGAAAGTTCATTTGATCATTTATATAAATCACATTGGCCGATACCAATAGATTGTTAAAAGGCCTTTCAGAAAAAACCTTTATTTCACCTGATGTCTCTCTAAAGTAACCGGCAATGATTTTCAAAAGCGTCGTTTTGCCCGCGCCATTTCGCCCTATTAAACCTGTAATCTTATTTTCTTGTATTTCAAAAGAAAGATTGTTCAGCGCTTTTGTTGCACCATAAACTTTTGTTAAACTTCTGCACTCAATGATATTCATTCCCCTGCCTCCTCTACATTTACATCTTGAATCATTTGGATTAGTTCCTCTCTGCTCACCTTCAACCGTTCTGCTTCCAACACAATATCAAGAACTAACTTTTTTAAGGTTTGATTTTTTCGTTTGTTCAAGATAATCTCCTTCGCATGATTTGAAACAAACATACCGAGTCCGCGCTTTTTATAGAGAATATTCTCTTCGACCAGCAGTGTTAATCCCTTTGCCGCTGTTGCCGGATTTATCGTAAACATCTCGGCAAGCTGATACTGAGAATAAATTTTTTGATCACTCTCGAAGTTCCCGTTCAGGATTTCTCTCTCCAGCCATTCGGAAATTTGCAAATAAATTGGCTTCGTACCGTCCATATTAAGAATCAACCTTTTTCCTCCTTTCTGGTATAGTACATTACTGTTGTAATGTACTATACTGCTTTATTTTACAAAAAACAATAATTATTGTAAATTTTTCCAGTAAAAACAAAAAAAGAAGACAGCTGCAAACTGTCTCCTACCTTATTTAAGCTGCTTTATTTTTGTTATAAATATCAAATGCTACAGCCGCTAGTAAAACTAATCCTTTAATAGCCTGCTGCCAATCGATACCTAGTCCAATTAATGACATTCCATTGTTCATAACTCCCATAACAAGTCCACCGATAATGGCGCCAGGTACAGTACCGATTCCACCATACGCAGAAGCACCTCCAATGAAACATGCTGCAATGGCGTCAAGTTCAAAAAGGTTACCTGCTTTCGGAGTTGCAGCATTTAGACGTGCAGCAAAGATTAACCCAGATAACGCTGAAAGTACTCCCATATTAACGAATACCCAGAAAGTTACTCTCTTGGTTTTCACCCCAGAAAGCAGCGCTGCTTTTTCATTACCGCCAATCGCATAAATATGACGGCCCACGATTGTTTTTCTCATAACAAATGTGTAAACAAGAATTAAAACAGCTAAGATTATTAAAATATTTGGAATACCATTATAAGTCGCAAGCACATATGAGAATACTAGAAGAATAGCTACCAGAGCTGCTAGTTTTGCAACAAACACACTTGTTGGAGAAACATCAAATTGATATTTCATTTGAGTTCTTCTATTTTTCAATTCAGTAAAAATTAAAATAACCGATAATAGGACACCAATCACAATAGTTAAAAGGTGGATTTCTCCTCCTCCAAATAAATCAGGGAGAAAGCCAGAACTCATACCTTGAAATGACTTTGGAAATGGTGCAATCGATTGTCCTTGCAGGACAACCATTGTTAAACCTCTGAACAATAACATCCCTGCAAGAGTAACAATAAAGGCTGGTATTTTTACATACGCAATCCAAAATCCCTGCCAAGCTCCAATGACTGCCCCAATTAATAATGAAATAATGATTGCAAGGGGTGTAGAGACATGATAGGTAACAATTAAAATACCAGCTATAGCACCCACAAAGGCAGCAATCGAACCTACAGAAAGATCAATATGTCCTGTAATAATGACTAATACCATTCCAATCGCTAATACTAAAATATAACTGTTTTGTAGAATTAAGTTTGTTACATTTAAAGGCTTTAAAAGTATGCCCTCCGTTAAGATTTGAAAGAGCAGCATAATAAATACTAATGCAATAATCATACTGGATGATCTTAAATTTTTCTTTGCCATACTTACTAACGTTTGCATCTTTTTACCCCCTCATCTTCGTCATAAACTTCATTAGATTTTCTTGAGTGGCGTCTTTTCTTTCTACTTCACCAGTGATTCTGCCTTCACTCATTACATAGATCCGATCACAAATACCTAGGATTTCCGGAAGCTCAGAAGAAATGACTAAAACACCTTTCCCTTCATTTGCCAATTGATTAATAATCGTATAAATATCAAACTTTGCCCCAACATCAATACCACGAGTAGGTTCGTCTAATATTAATATTTCAGGCTTCGAAAATATCCATTTACTTAAAACAACTTTTTGTTGATTCCCGCCACTTAGATTCCCTGCGGATTGCCAAACGCTCGGTGTTTTAATATTTAACTTTTGACGAAACTTCTCCGTTTCGATGATTTCTTGATTTTCGTTAATCACATTATTTTTTGAGATTGAAAACAAACTTGGAAGGGAGATATTTTTTCGAATATCGTCCATTAATATCAAACCGTTTCCTTTTCTATCTTCTGACACATAGGCAAGTCCTTTTTTAATCGCCTGGCTGACATTTTTAAACTGGACCTCTTCACCATTCAAGTGGATGTTCCCGCTAATTTTTTGACCAAAGGATTTACCAAAGAGACTCATCGCAAGCTCTGTTCTCCCGGCACCCATCAAACCAGCAATCCCAACGATTTCACCTTTTTTAATGTTAATATTAATATCATCCAGTACCTTCCGCTCACTATGTAACGGATGATAGACATTCCAGTTCTTTACCTCAAAAATTACGTCTCCAATTTTAGGCTCCCTTTTTGGATAACGATTGGTTAAGTCACGCCCAACCATTCCTTTAATGACACGTTCTTCGGTAATGTTTTCGCCATGAACATCCAACGTTTCAATCGTTTGCCCGTCACGAAGGATTGTAATAGAATCTGCTACCTTTAAAATTTCATTTAATTTATGTGAAATAATAATAGCTGTTATCCCCTGTTTTTTTAATTCTAGTAATAAATTCAAGAGATTCTCACTATCATTTTCATTTAATGCCGCAGTCGGTTCATCCAAAATCAGTAACTTTACTTTTTTTGATAATGCTTTTGCAATTTCTACTAATTGCTGTTTACCGACACCAATATTGGTAATTTTGGTGTGAGGACTTTCTAACAAGCCCACTTTATCCAACAGTTCTTTTGTTTTCAGCGTCGTTTCGTTCCAATTGATAATTCCTTTTTTCGCCTGTTCATTACCTAGAAAAATATTCTCTGCTATTGATAAGTCCGGTATTAACGCTAACTCTTGATGGATAATAACAATTCCTAAATCTTCACTCTGCTTGATATCCTTAAACTCGCAAATATTTTCTTCAAAAAGAATATCCCCGGTATACGTTCCAATCGGGTATACCCCACTTAATACCTTCATCAAAGTAGATTTCCCTGCACCATTTTCGCCCATAAGTGCATGAATTTCTCCTTTTTTCACTTTCAAATTAACATTCTCAAGTGCTTTAACGCCCGGAAACTCTTTTGTTATGCTCTTCATTTCTAATATAATCTCCGACATTCTAACACCACACTTTCATAATGTAATAAATGATTTAGTGGTCTTATGAAAAAACCACTAAATCATTCTCTAGGATTCTCTATTTAAGATCGTCTTCGCTCCAATAACCGCCATCTACTAATACAGATTTATAGTTTTCGATATCAACAGACACTGGCTCTAATAGATAAGAAGGAACAACTTTCTTTCCATTGTCATATGTTTCTGTATCATTCACTTCCGCTTTTTCACCCTTTAATACTGCAACGGCCATTTCTACTGCTTTCTTAGCTAGTTCACGAGTATCTTTAAATACTGTTTGTGTTTGCTCACCAGCAATAATTGATTTAACAGATGCTAATTCTGCATCTTGTCCTGTAATAATTGGCAGCGGTTGACTTGCAGATCCATATCCTACACCTTTTAAGGAAGAAATAATTCCGATACTAATACCATCATATGGTGATAGAACTGCGTCTACTCTCTCAGAAGCATAGTTAGCACTTAATAGGTTGTCCATTCTGGATTGAGCAGTTGCTCCGTCCCATCTTAAAGTGGCAGCTTGTTCGAATGAAGTTTGTTTACTCTTTACGACTAGCTTTCCAGATTTAATGTACGGCTGTAATACTGACATTGCTCCATCAAAGAAGAAGTATGCATTATTGTCATCCGGTGAACCTGCAAATAATTCAATGTTGAATGGGCCTTTTCCATCTTTTAATCCTAATTTTTCTTCAATGTAGGAACCTTGTTGTACACCTACTTTAAAGTTGTCAAAAGTTGCATAGTATTCAACGTGTTCTGTGTTTTTGATTAAACGATCATAGGCAATTACTTTGATTTTCTCATCGTTCGCTTTTGATAAAACGTCGGTTAGTGCTTCACCATC
Source organism: Neobacillus canaveralius (assembly GCF_047237705.1). Taxonomy (NCBI): domain Bacteria; kingdom Bacillati; phylum Bacillota; class Bacilli; order Caryophanales; family Bacillaceae; genus Neobacillus; species Neobacillus canaveralius. The sequence continues at coordinate 5,511,064 of NZ_JBDFLL010000001.1, forward strand.
AATAGAAGCAACAACCAGTACGTCAACACCCTTTGTGATCATGTTTTCAATTTGGGAAACTTGGTTTTCAACAACATCTTCTGCATATTGTAGATCTGTTTTATATCCTAATTTTTCAAATTCTTTTACCATGTTGTCTCCATCATGTACCCATCTTTCAGAGGACTTTGTCGGCATGGCAATTCCTACATAACCTTTTTCGGCGTCACCAGAAGACGATTTACTGCCGCATGCAGCAAGCATGAACATCATGGTTAACAACAAGATTAATGAGAGCGTTTTCTTCATTAGTTTTCCACTTCCCTTTTGAAATAGTTTTTATGAGCCAAGGTGTTTTCCTGTCTCTAGAGAAATAATAACAGTGCAGCCAAATCCAGTCTTTTCAAAAAAATGACTATTTTTATAAAAAATTAACTTTTTTAAAACGCTTTCATTTTTTGCACAAAAAAAAGGTTACCAATTCGTAACCTTTTTTTCTTGCTATTCGATTGTTTCTGTCAGTGAGGATTTGCCTCTTCGATATTGGTTTGGAGATACTCCTACAAATTTTTTAAATGCCGTACTAAAATAATGCTGAGAAGCATACCCTGTTTGCTCTGCTATTTCATATACTTGTAAATCTGTTTTATGCAATAGTTTAATAGCCTTTTCGATTCTTTTATGCGTCACTAGTCCCACAAAAGATGTTCCTAATTCTTGTTTTATTGTTCTGCTCAAATAGACCGGCGATACCAGTAACTGTTGTGCCACCATTTCTAATGTTAACTCAGGATTCGTATAATGTTCTGTTATAAAATTTTTCGCCCTTTTTACAATTGGAGAAACCTGAACTTCCTCATATAACTTCTTTAAACATCCTTTATAAACAGTAGGAACAGAATCAAATCCCCCCGTTACTGGTTCTGAATAGACAGTCACAGATACTTGTAGATAGGTTTCGATACTTTTTTCTATTAATCGAAATAATTCATCGTACTCCTGACCCCATAATAGGATATAAAGCAATCCAGATGATTCACCAAAAACTAGTTTATGTTCCTTTTTCAAAACCTCTAACACAATGTTCTTAACCCCAAAAAGAAATAGCTCTTTATCACTTTCTTGCATGATCGGCTGTCTACTTTCTAATTCCTGACTACGGACAATAGCTAACAGTCTAGGTTCTTCCGCTGGGAGCCCCCAAAAATGGAGCTGCTCCTTAATTCTTTCCTCTGTTAAGCTTCCAGCAACCCAGTTTCGACAAAACTCTTCCTGTATGATTAATGTATTTTGTGAGATTTGATTGGAAGCTATTTGTAAATATTTTCTTTTAGCCGCCTGTGCTTTTATCTCTTTCCGCGTTCTTTCAAGAATCTCTGTTAAATTTTTAGGTTTAATAGGCTTTAAAATATAATCATCTACCTGCAAGCGTAAGGCCGCTTGGGCATATCGAAATTCATCATATCCAGAAACTACGATTACTCTGCAATCCGGCAGGTTATTACGAATATTCTCAATTAATGTTAATCCGCTCATAATAGGCATATTCAAATCAGCTAAAAGTATATCAATTTCATATTCTAATGCTAATTCTAATGCTTCTTCCCCATCTTCTGCCTCTGCTGTAACCGCCATCCCAATTTTATCCCATTCTATCGAATCTCGAATGCCTTCTCTAATAATTGGCTCATCATCCGCAATTAGTACCTTTAAAAGCTGATGCATACAAAACATCCCCTTGTTTTCATTGCTTTCTATTAAGTGGGAGCAGTATCTTTACGATTGTTCCTTTCCCCTGCTCACTTTCAATGCTTAAACCATATGGTTCACCAAAGGTTAACCGAATTCTAGCCTGTACATTCATGACACCGTAACCGATTGCCTCCCGGTTTCTTGTTTCTTCAAGACTATCAAAAGAAACTGCCAAACTTTCGTTTAATTTACAAAGCCTTTCCTCAGGTATACCAACTCCATCATCTTTTACATAAAGGACTAAATTCCCCTGGGCTTCTTCACCACTAATAGTAATGTTCCCTGGGCCCCGCCTTTCTTTAATTCCATGATAAATTGCATTTTCCACAATTGGCTGCAGCACTAGTTTTACAACTTTTATATTGTTTAGTTCAGGATTTATTGAAATACTATAATTCAATTTATCTTTATATCTTGCACTCTGAATTTTAAGGTAACTATGAATATGTTCCATTTCATCTTCTAATGAAATGATGTCATTTCCTTTACTCAGACCAATTCTAAAAAGCTGAGATAAAGATTCTACGAGTTCGGCAACATCCAATGCCCCTTTTTTCCGAGACATCCAATTAATTGTATCGAGTGTATTATATAAAAAGTGTGGTTTAATATGCGCTTGAAGTGCCTGTAATTCTGCCTCCCGCTTTTGCCGTCCTTGTATCTGCATTAAGGCAATAAGCTTATTAATCTGTTCAATCATGTTATTAAAGCTTCTTCCCAACATCCCGATTTCATCCGCGCGGGTACCCCGATAACGAATTGATAAATCTCCTGATTCGACCTTTTTCATAACACTATTTAATTGATTGATCGGCCTTGACATCGAATAGGAAAAATAATAGGAGACGCCAATAACAAATGCAAGAACAATAAATAAAATGCTTATAATATAAAAATTAACCTGCCTGACCTCCATAACAGATTCCGTTGTAGAAAATACTCCTATCGTTGTCCAATTCGTAAAAGGGGACTTTCTATAAATAAACTGCATGTTTTTACCATTTATTTTTTTTGAAAAGGAGTTTGGAGAGTCAGATTTAAACCAACTTAGCTGAATACTATCTACTAGCGACCCTCGTGGGGAATAAATGACCTCACCCTCATCATCAATAACCATTAAATACCCTGATTTACCTAAGCGAACATCCTCAATAATTTCAGAGATTACCCGCAATTTTAAGTCGATTAAGACGACACCAATCACCTTTTCTGTTTCAGGATCTACGATTGCCCGTGCACCTGAAACAATTTCATTATCCGTATAATTGACATGAGATTTTAAGCTTCTGTCTGTAGGATGACCGATAAATTTAAAAATACCTTTATTCCGGGCGGCGTCTTGATACCATCTTTCTTCCGTCAGTGATTTGATATTTCTGGGGTATAGCTCGTTACTAAGATAATTACCTTCCTCATTAATCACAAGGATTCCCGCAATTTCAGGATTAACCGTTGTGAAACCTTGTAAGAATTTCTTGAGTAGATAATTATCATTTGAATCTAGATCCTCATCACCGTGAAGAAAACGAATAATATCTGGATTGAAAGAGATTAAATAAGAAACATCCTGCATCGTTTCTCCGTAGGATTCTAGTGATTTATTCGCCTGGCCAATTAATTGAAGTGTATGCTCAGATGCCTGTTTTTCAATGATTTTATCTACTGCCATATTTACTAAGGAACCAAAAGCTATAGAAGGGAGAATACTAATTACAAGTAATAGGACAATTATTTTGGAACGAATAGGTAAATCATTTATCTCAAATGATTTTACTTTTTTCAACATTATCACTCTTTTCTAAGTTGCCTTACTTCGCATAAAAGCTGTCAACATTCTCTTTTGTCACAACTGTTATACCCGTGTCCATTTTTGGTGGTGATTGATTATTGGCTATATACTGGGCACTTTTCGGTTCTATCAGACCATGTTTAAGTTCAAACAAATATTGTAAGGACCAAAAACCCATATTCCAGGTCCCCTGAGCTATAGTGGCGGATATACGTCCTTCTTTTACCAGATCTAAAGTTTGTTTATCCGTATCGAAACCAATAATTTTTACTTGTTTGTCTACCTTTAAAGTTTTCGTTGCTTTAGCAACCCCAACACCGCCGTTTGCCTCTGTTACAAACACACCTTGTAAATCAGGATGGTCTTTTAAAACTCCAACCGCCAAATTTCCTGAAACTAACTCATCACCTTTTCCATCTTCAATCGCTACCACTTCAATATTAGGGTACTGCCTCTCCACTGTCTCTCGAAATCCTCTCGAGCGATCCATGTGATTTTGTTGATTTGGCAAGGTGATAACGGCAACTTTCCCGGTATTGTCGATTAATCCGGCCATTTTATGTGCAACTGTAACACCTGCATTATAATTATCTGTTCCTAAGAAGGAATAAGCCTTACTGTAAGGTGCATCAGAATCAAACATGACAACAGGTATCCCTGCATTGATCGCTTTGTCAATGGTTGCATTTAATGCATCTGGATGCATCGAAGAGATGGCAATACCTGATGGCTTCCTAGCGATGACCTGTTCAAGAACGGTGATTTGCTCATTCACGTCATATTGTGTTGCACCCCGGTATTCTACGGATACATTAAGCGCTTGGGCAGCATCCTCAAATCCTTTAACAACATTTTTCCAATAATCAATTCCAACAAGGAATGTAACCATGACATATTTTTCATCTATATCACCCTGCAGTCCTTCTCCGTTTCCATTAGAACTTGCAGGTACTTCCTGCGATTGATAGTTTACTAAATATATTAGAAAGGCACCAATTAAAATAACATAAACAAGAATAAGCTTTTTCACTTGAAACCCCTTTCAAAAGACTATATTTAAAGGATTTGGCAAAATCTATTATACAATGTTTAATGCTATAACAGAACAAATAAAAAAGAGACATTAGGTTTCCCAAGTCTCTTTTCATTATTTCATTGATGGAAATTTATTTTAGTTCTAAGCGTATTTTATTTCCTGATGGATCACTCGTTACATAATAATCTGCTTCTTTTTCGACACTTGTACCTATTTGCTTCAGGCGTTCAATTGCTGATTCTCTTGCCGCATTATCCGGAAATACAAGCGTATACCAATTTAATCCCACACTATTTTCGGGTGGAGTTGGGGCCCCTACTCCCTGCCAAGTATTAATGGCAATATGATGGTGGTAACCTCCTGTTGATAAAAAGACCGCCTGCGGATAATGGCTGACAATATTAAATCCAAGCCCTTTTGTATAAAACTCTTCTGCCTTCTGCAAATCTCCCACATGAAGGTGAATATGGCCCATAATGGTTCCCGGCGGCAGCCCTGTCCATTCCGCATCACTTTCAGCTAATATACTATTCCCATCAAGTTCCACAGTTGCCATATCTACCAAGCCATTTTTCCAAGTCCACTCATTAGAAGGGCGATCTCGGTATACTTCTATCCCATTGCCATCCGGATCGGTTATATAAAGTGCTTCACTTACATAATGATCGGCGGCACCGAGCGGGTATTCTGTACCAAGAAAATGCCGTAAAAAGACAGATAAATCCGCACGGCTTGGAAGTAGAATAGCAAAGTGATAAAGTCCTGACATTCGCTCTTCCTTTGGTATCACATTTTCAGGCTGTTCTAACGTTACTAACGGTTTTTTCCCATCAGCAGTTAAAACGGCTTTCCTATCTGTTTTCTCCAGTACCTTAAACCCCATAATGTTTTGATAAAAAGTTAGGGCATAGTCTAAATTTTTCACTTTCAAATTGACTTCGCTGCTATAGATATTTGGACTCTGATGAAAACCCTCCATCGTCTTATCCCCTCCATCACACTGTATTTATATTATTCATTAACTCAAAAAAGAAATTCATTATTAGCACTTATATTTAAATCTGTTCCATTATTTATTGCAAATTAAACGCACTTAAAATAGTAACAATTTATTTTTCGTCAAAAATTTAGTTTTTCCGACAGTCATATTACATTTTACAAATTATTAAAATAATTAAAGTTTTCTTAACAATTCTTTACACTTCCTTAATTAACATTAGCGAAAGTACTCCCTATAATCATAGGAGAAAGATACTAAATCAGCTAAAAGGGAGAATGCTTATATGGATCGCCGTTTATTTTTAACCTATGTTGGAAGTGGAACTGCCGCACTAGTTGCCGCTTCATCAGGAATTGGAACTTTAACTGGGAATGCGATGACTGGAAACCACTTAATGAATGGACAGCCTTCAGGAAAGGGCAAATCACTTACTGCACCGTTCAAACCAGTTAGCCGTTCATGGGAAAACGATATGGTACTGCCTAACGGATACAACTATTCAATTATTGCTTCTTATGGAGATGTGATTAATTCTAAGGGTGATAAATTTGGGGATGCAGCAGACCTAACTGTTTATTTTCCAATCGATAGCTTAAAAGGCGGAAATAATTCCGAAGAAGGGTTGATTTGGGTAAATCATGAGTTCCCTGAACCAGGAAACTACATGAAGATATTAGGAATCAATGAAGCTTCTTTTAATAAGGAGAATTTAGCAAACTATCCTGAGCTTCTCAAAATGGAAAAAGAAGCAGTCGGTGGTTCTGTTATCCACGTTAAAAAAGAAAAAGATGGATGGAAGCTTATTTTAGATGATACATATAATCGACGTGTTGATGGTAATACTCCCATTGAATTAACTGGTCCCGCACGTGGAAGCTCGTATGTAGGTGGAGCAACGACTGTCGTTGGTTCATTAGGAAACTGCAGCGGCGGACGTACTTTATGGAATACCGTCCTCTCTTGTGAAGAAAACACAGAATATGGTGATGACTATGGCTGGCCAAATTTTAATGATAACCATTATGGCTGGGTGGTTGAGGTGGATCCATTTGATCCAGAAAGAACTGTCCGCAAGCATACTGCTTTGGGTCGTTTTGCCCACGAAAATACTGCAATGGGCTTAACCAATGACGGCAGAGTCGTCGTTTACATGGGTGATGATAAAGGGGACGCTTGTTTCTACAAATTTATTAGCAGCAAGAAATTTAACTCGGCAAATCGTGAGGCGAACTTTGATATTTTAGAAAGTGGAACCTTATATGTGGCAAGTATGAGCCAACAAAAATGGATTGCCCTTGATCGCGCTACAAATACTAAGCTGCAAACTCCAGAATTTGCTGATCAAGCCGCTGTCTTAACGAATGCTCGTGCAGCGGGACTTGCTGTTGGCGGAACAAAATTAGATCGTCCAGAAGATGTAGAAATCCACCCACATGATGGATCCGTCTTCTTATCACTAACCAACAACACAGGTCACGGAAACTTCCATGGACAAATTGTTCGCTTTGTTCCTGCAAACGATGACCATGCTAGTGAATCGTTCACGTTTGAAGTATTTGTAGCCGGCGGTCAGCAAAGCGGGATTACTTGCCCAGATAACCTGCACTTTGATAGCAAAGGCAACCTTTGGGTAGTCGAAGATTACGCTGCTACTGAAACAAATCAATATGCCGCTTATAAAAATTGTGGAGTATTCATGGTACCAACTGACGGAAAAGAATACGGGGAACCTTTCCAATTTGCTTCAGGTCCAAAAGGCTGTGAAGTTACAGGACCATGGTTAACTCCAGACGAAAAAACATTGTTCCTAGATGTACAGCATCCAGAAACATGGAATCCATACCCTGGCCAGACTTTCGGACGTTCTTGTTTAGTTGCAGTACAAGGTGGAAGCTTTAAATAAGGCTCTTTTCTTATACTTTGTTGCTTATCAAACAAAATTTAATGCTAAAGGTATCTGCAGAAAATAGAATAGATTTTATAAGAAAAGAGCCTGCAAACTAAATCCAAAAGCTCAAAATAACTATTTCCACGTTAAAATCGGCTTTAAGATTTTAACAACCATTTTACAAAACAATCTTAATCAATCAAGTGGAAGGGGCACTTCTCAATCATGTTTGTTTGTTCAAACCACGTCAAGGATGCCTTGGAGCATATGTATGTTCCTCATATAAAGCTAATTTCAGAGGAAGAAAGTCAACGTTGTCATCTTTGTAAAAGTAAAGCTAAGTATAAGCTATTCCAATATATCTATCAGCGTCATCAGTCGAAAAAAGCTATCTAAAGGAGGATACAACAATTATGCTTCAGAACATAGGTATTCCTGGTTTAATTCTTGTTTTAGTCATTGCATTAATCATTTTCGGACCTTCCAAATTACCTGAATTAGGTCGTGCTATAGGATCCACCCTAAAGGAATTTAAAAAATCAACACGTGAATTGGTTTCCGATGAGGACCCTAGTAAGGTACAGCCTAAAAAAGAGGAAAAGACTATTTAACACTTATCTCGGGAAGATGCAGGCAGAATGTGGCGCTTGCGTCTTCTTTTTCTAAGGAGGATTTTCGATGTCAAAGAATGATATGGCTTTGATTGGCCATTTTGAAGAATTACGTAAACGACTGATCATTATACTCGGGGCCTTTATGATTTTGTTTATTTTAGCATTTGTCTATGTTCAAGATATTTATCAATGGCTGGTTCAGGACCTAGAGGTAAAACTAGCTATTTTAGGGCCAAGCGATATTTTATGGGTATACTTGATGCTATCCTTTGTGGTGGCAATTTCAGGGAGTATTCCAATAGCAGCCTATCAAATTTGGCTTTTTGTTCGTCCAGCATTGAAAGATACCGAGCGAAAAGTAACATTAGCTTATATACCGTCTTTATTCCTTTTATTTATTGTTGGAATTAGTTTCGGATACTTTATCATTTTCCCTATTGTTTTTCAGTTCCTTCTCTCCATGTCGGAGGGTGTGTTTATGACCTTTTTCACCACAGAAAAGTATTTTACGTTTTTACTGCATATGACCCTGCCCTTTGGATTTTTATTCGAGCTTCCAGTGGTGATCATGTTCTTGACTAGTCTTGGGGTATTAAATCCATATAGACTACAAAAGATTCGCAAGTACTCCTACTTTGTGCTTATCGTAACTGCTGTTTTAATTACTCCGCCGGATTTCCTATCTGATATTTTGGTAGTCATCCCGCTAATCTTTTTATATGAGTGCAGTGTGTTATTATCAATGGTAGTTTATAAGCGAAAACAAAAATTAAACTTGGCACCACAGTAATTGTAAAAAAGACTTTGGGATCATACTGTCCCAAAGTCTTTTTCTATTCTCAGATATGCGGCCAGCCTTCTTGATTCCAATATAATGGTTTAATACGCAAGGTTGGTTTTCCTTTTTTTAAGGCGTCATAAGCATGGTTGACTAGAAGGGATGAGTCTCCGGAAAAATAAACAGCACAATGTCCAGGACCGATCCATCTTTCATCTCCTGCATCGATGATTGTTCCTCCGCCCTCCATCATTGATACACCATCTTGGTCAAAATAGGGTCCTGTTATATTCTTTGAACGGCCAACGACAATTTTGTAGGTACTTTCAATCCCGCGGCAGCAAAAATCAAAAGATACAAACTGATAATAATAGCCGTTACGGTAGACAATGAAAGGCGCTTCAATGGTATTGGGCTGTTCCGTTCTGCTTGAAATAGACAAAACTTGCGCACCCTCTGCTGTCTTCATCGTTACAGGGTCCAATTGAATGAGCTTGATACCGGACCAAAATGAACCAAAATTCAACCACGGCACACCTTCTTGGTCGAAAATCAAATTGGCATCAATGGCATTATAGTTGTCAGACTCACTTGAATGGATAACATATCCCTTGTCCACCCATTTGTAATCAGGATTATCAGGGTTAAGCGTGGTATTGGTTACTAATCCGATGGCGGAAGTATTCTTACCAAAAGTAGACACAGAATAGTAGATATAATATGTTCCATCGTGGAAATATATATCTGGTGCCCAAATACTTTCCTCCTCTTTCTCAGGTACATACTGTTTAGACCACTCGGGCAATGAAGGAAATATTTGACCTGCCTGCTTCCAGTGAACCCCATCTTCAGACGTTTTTATTTGAATGCCGTTACCAGTATGAAAAACATACCAGCGAGAATCTTCCTTAGCTATAACCGGATCATGGGCCCATAAATCGCCTTTGAGGTCCCATTCTATGTCGTAAAAATTTACGTTATCAAAGCCTTTTGAGTTATTCATATCTTACTCCTCCAAGTGTTTGAATTCTCGACCGTTACCACCTCTTGCTTATAGGTGATAAATAAAACGTTCTCCGGGTGCCATCATATGAAACTTTTGATTTGGATAATGAGTAAACAAGTAATCTACAAAATAAGCAGGATTATCCCGATTATTCGGAAACAAATCATAATGAATCGGAATAACGAGATCAGCACCTACCGTAATTGAAAATTCCACAGCTTCACGGAAGCTCATGTTTCCAACAATTTCTCGTGATGAACGGAAGTAGTCCCCGCCATTAATCGGCAAGAATACAACATGGGGCTGGAAATCCTTTACCTTTTCTATCAATTCCGGAGTGACGATTGTGTCACCACTATGAAACAGGCGAACACCATTTACTTCTAAACAATAACCTAAATAGTGATGATTACCTTGTAGATCAACTTCATAACGAATATGTGCTGCTGGAACAGGTGTAATCTGAAATCCTTTTATTTGAAAAGATTCATTCCCTTTTGCTGCTACAATGTTCTTGTAGCATGTTTCTGACTGGACCATTGATACGATTGGGGCTGGAACAACAATCCTATTTTGTCCGACTTCCCTTAACGTGGAAAAATCCAAATGATCATCATGTTGGTGAGTGATCAAAATTGCATCTGCATTTTCCAACATACTAGGCGAGAGAACAGGCGGGTAGGCCCGTTTAAATTCTGTATCAGGATTTGCTTGTTCAATACTATTTGATAGATACGGATCGATACAGACTAAACCATCTTCCTCTCTGCCTTTAATCAAGATACCTGCCTGCCCTAAATTCCAAAACGAAATAGCACCATCATAAATTCTGGTGCCAGTAATTTCTTTTACTAAAGATTCCCCCTGTTTATAAACCTTCATCAACAAACCTCACCCGCTTTTAGTTAAAAAATCGCTATCTTAATGGTGCAAAGTCTTTTACTGCTTCAAGAATTGAATCTATCGCTTGTAACACATCTTGCTCCAATTTGATATCCACCGCTTTTACATTTTCTTCAATTTGCTCCGTCCTGCTCGCACCAATAATCGCCGAACTTATAATCGGATGGCGGAGAATCCATGCCAATGCCAGCTGACTTAACGTAACCCCTAATTCAGAAGCTAAATCATTTAATTTCTGTACGACTGTGAGGACATCGTCCCGGAAATAGCTATTGATGACAAAGTTTGTTGCATCATTCGCACCCCTGCTATTGGCTGGTTTTTCGGTATGAGGTTTATATTTACCAGTTAAGATTCCCTGCGCTAACGGGGAGAAAACGATTTGTCCAATCCCTTTTTCTGTTGATACTGGCAGGACTTCATCCTCTATATATCTTTCAAACATATTATAAATGGGCTGATTAGAAATAATTGGTCTTAATCGATAATCCTTGCCTATCCCAACAGCTTTTTCAATTTGTGCCGCGCTCCATTCGCTCACACCTGCATAAAGGATCTTTCCTTGCCTGATTAAATCGTCAAGAGCAAACAATGTCTCCTCCATCGGAACCTCCGGGTCATAGCGGTGACATTGGTAGAGGTCAATATAATCCAAGCCTAATCGTTTTAAACTCGCGTCACACTGTTCGACAATATGTTTTCTTGATAGACCACGCTCATTTGGTCCAGGGCCCATCGGAAAGAATAGCTTCGTTGCTACTGCGTACGAACTTCTTGTATATTCTTTTAACGCCTCACCCAACACTTCTTCTGCCTTTCCACTTTCATAGGCATTCGCTGTGTCGAAGAAGTTAATACCTAGTTCATACGCTTTATGAATACAATCATGAGCAGTCTGATTTTTTACTGATTTTCCATAGGTCAGCCAGCTGCCCAATCCGATTTCACTTACTTTTAATCCACTGTTTCCAAGTCTGCGGTATTTCATTAACGTCTCCCCCATCACCTTTAACTAGTAATTGCTTGTTTTTTATCAACAAGAACATTCTTTTCCCACGCCCTGCTTTTCCATCTAAAATACATGACGATTCCTCTAAACCATTCATCGGCAATAAAAGCGATCCACACCCCGGCTAAACCAAGTCCAAACTGTATTCCTAGTAAATACGATACCGGAACGGCAATTCCCCACATCGAAAGAACACCCATCTTCACCGTAAAAACGGCATCTCCGGTTGCACGAAGGGAGTTAACAACAATGAGATTTAATGTCCTTCCAGGCTCAAGAATTAGACATAATAATAAAAGTGTACTCCCGACCTTAATAATTTCTGGATCATCTGTGAAAAGACCCATAATAGCTTCTCTAAAAATAGCTATAAATATGGCTATAAAAATAGTAATAATAAAACTTACTTTAAGGCTTTTTAGTAATTGCTTATAGGCTCCTGCAAAATCACCAGCTCCTACACGATATCCGATTAAAATTTGCGTGCCCTGCCCAACGGCTAACGCAAACAGCATAATAAAAGACATAATATTCCACGTATAAACACGGGTAGACAAAGCTGCTGCACCGAGAAGGGCCGTAATAGCAGTCATCGCCATCTGGCTCGTATTGTAACTAAGTTGTTCTCCAGCAGATGGTATGCCTATTTTTAATATTTTTTTAATATGCGTCATTTGGAAGTCGATATAATCATTCCATTCAATTCTGATTGGAAGTCTCTTATACATTAACCAAAACGCGATGACTAATGCTGCTGCTCTGCTGAAAGCAGTCGATATCGCCACCCCTTTAACGCCCATTTCAGGAAATCCTAACCATCCATAAATGACTAAGGCATTTCCAACTAAATGGATGAGGTTCATCATGACAGATACAAACATCGCTTCCCTCGTGAAGCCATTTGACCTCAGAATGGCAGAAATAGTGACAAGCATAGCCTGTAGAAATAAGGTACCGCCGACTATGGATAAATAATCGTATCCGATAATGGCTATTTCCTTATCGAGATGAAAAATATCTAATAACGGACCTTTAAATATCACAAACAATACGCTCACAACTAAACCAATACCCAGATTGATAGTTAAGGATATTGCCGAGGCTTGTTTGGCGTCTTTTTTCAAACCAGCACCTAAATACTGTGAGATTAAAACCGCTGTTCCAGTAGCTGTAAAGCTAAAAAGGAGAATTGCAAAAAAGACTAGTTGATTGGCTACACCTATTGCAGCGACAACATCATCTGAAATATGGGATAGCATGATGATATCTGTACTTCCCATAATCATTTGCAAAAACAATTCGATAAAAATCGGCCACGTTATGGCACGCAGGGTCAAACGTCTTTCCTGTGAATCTTGTAAACTTTCCATCTTGCTGCCCGCCTTCTTTTACAGAAAAGGGTTCATATCATGAAACTGATATGAACCTTATCGTTCGTCATTTATTTACTTCGGAGAACCAAAGTTTGGTGTCCCATCAGGATTCCACGTAAATTCCTTCGCACAGGTATGACGATTTGGATCATATAACGGATCGCCGACAATCTCTGTGTAGTTCCTTACATGGTAGACCAAGACATCCTTGCTTCCATCTTCTGAGACTGTAAAGCTGTTATGACCTGGACCGTATTGTCCTGTTTCATAACAAGTTTTAAACACAGGCTCTGTCGATTTACTCCAAGATGCTGGATCCATCACGTCACTGTCTTCGTCCGCTGTCAGAATTCCCATTGCATAATTTTCATCCGTGGCACTGCCAGAGAATGAAATAAAGATTTTACCGTCCCGCTTCAAGACTGCAGGTCCTTCATTTACCCAGAATCCAATCGTTTCCCAATCATATTCCGGTTTAGTAATCATGACTTGCGGTCCCTGAATCGTCCATGGGTTTTTCAATGGAGCAATATAAAGGTTTGAGTTTCCTTTTATGTTTGGATCCTTTTGTGCCCAGACAAGGTACTGCTGACCTTTATGCTCAAACGAAGTCGCATCAAGAGCAAAGGACTCCCAGTCTGTTTTGATTTGTCCCTTTTCTTCCCAGCTGCCTTCTAGAGGATTAGCAGATTTATTTTCAATGACAAACATGCGATGTTGAAAAAGTCCATCTACAATTTCCTTTGATGGCGCAGCTGCATAATAGATATACCAGCTTCCGTTAATGTAATGGATTTCCGGAGCCCAAATAAGGGAACTCATTGGTCCCGTTTCATGCTTTCGCCACGCAACCACTGGTTGGGCTTCTGCAATTCCTTTAATCGTTTTAGATCGCCTTACTTCAATTGTGTCGTATTCAGGGACTGAAGCAGTGAAATAGTAGTAGCCATCTGTGTGTTTATAAATCCACGGATCTGCCCTTTGCTCTATAATGAGGTCCTGTGCTCTTTTCGCTTCGTCGATTGTTACTCTTACCATAAAAATCTCCCTTTATAGAAAATGATATCAACTGAATAAACTTAGTTTGCGTCTGGTACCGGAGTGCCAAAGTTAGGAGTTCCAGTTTCATTCCAAGTGAACACTTGTGCACGTGTATGACGATTTGGATCCCAAAGCGGGTCACCGACGATTTCACGGTAATTACGCGCATGATAAATCAGGATGTCTTGACTGCCATCTTCTGAAACTGTGAAGCTGTTATGTCCCGGACCGTACTGGCTGTTTTCCTCGTTTGTTTGGAAAACAGGTTCCGGCGATTTTTTCCATGATTTCGGATTGAGCAGGTCGCTGTCTTCGTCTGCTGAAAGTAAGCCCATGCAGTAGTTATAATCCGTAGCGCTTGCCGAATACGAAATAAAGATCTTCCCGTTTCTTTTTAGAACAGCAGCACCCTCATTCACTAAAAATCCAATTTTCTCCCAATCAAATTCAGGAGTGGTAATCATGACTTGAGGACCTGTAAGTGTCCAAGGGTTCGCCATTTTAGCAATGTATAGGTTTGAGTTGCCTTCGATTTCAGGATCTTGTTGAGCCCAAACATAGTATAAATTACCTTGATGCTCAAAGGTGGTCGCATCAAGAGAAAATGATTCCCAAGCGGTTCTTACTTGTCCCTTTTCAACCCAGTTTCCTTCGAGCGGATTTTGTGAGTCATTTTCAATTACATACATCCGATGGTCAAAAATAGCATCCTTGCGTGCCGCTGCAAAATAGATATACCATTTGCCGTCAATAAAATGAATTTCTGGAGCCCAGATATTCGCGCTCATGATTCCGTCTTCATGTTTAGTCCATGCAATAACTGGTTCTGCATCGCCTAGTCCTTGAATGGTTTTTGACCTTCTTACTTCGATTCTGTCATATTCAGGTACTGAAGCAGTGAAATAGTAGTATCCATCTGTATGCTTATAAACCCAAGGATCTGCGCGTTGCTCGACGATAGGATTTTTCAACGTTTCAACTTTTTGCATGATATTTCACCTTTCCTTTTGGGCATGTTAAATTAGGTCTGTTGATTTGCGCTCCAGGCACTTCGCTTTCCGCGGGCGGTCCGGGGAGCCTCCTCAGCGCCTTAGCGCCTGCGGGGTCTCCCCTGCCCCGTCCTCCCGCAGGAGTCTTCGTGCCTTCCGCGCAAATCAACAGAGTGCAAATATAAATATTTAGCTTTAACACAGCCTTCTTTTTAAAAAAATCACCGACGTATGAGGGGGCTGCTTTCTGCAGCAAGATTCATAAATTTTAAAGCTGTAAATCGATTTCTTAAAGTATGTGCTCCACTTAAGCTTGCTGCAACTAACTGTTCATCAATGCCCAGCTGTTCCGGCATGATTTCCCCACCTGTCTGTGTTAACAGATTTTTTAGGTGTTCGGGGGTTGGGATCTCTTGATATATTTTCATGATTTCGTTGAAGTTTTCTTGTAAGTTTTCTGACTGTAAACGAGCTGATTCAGATAGTAAAGGAAGCAAATGTTCTTTATATACTTCCGCAAGCAGTACGGTTGATACACCAACTTTGGCTCCATGAAGCACTGCAGGGCGCTTTCGCTGTAAAAATTCCATTTCCCAGTAGTGTGAGAGATGGTGTTCGCCTCCAGAAGCTGGATGTGACTGACCAAAAACAAGCATCGCCAGCCCTGATTTGATCAGAGCTTCAATTAGAATCTGAATTCCTTCTTCATCAGCTGCGGCAATCTTTTCTACTTTCTCCACACATGAATCTAAAGCTTCACGGGTAATAGCGGCAACTAGCGGACAATAGGGTTCTCCCTTAACAAGGTGGCCAAATTTCCAATCGGAAAGCGATGTATATTTAGCCAGCATATCCCCAAAGCCTGCTGCAACCATTTTTCTTGGTGACGATTTAAGTACAGATAAATCGGCAAATACGGCAATCGGAGCTGACATTTGGAAGGTTGTTTTCACACCCCTAACAATTAATGGAGCCCCCATTGATGTGAAGCCGTCGACAGAAGGTGCGGTAGGGACTGATATAAATGGCACTTTCACTTTTGTACTGCAAAAACGAGCAATATCATGGAGTGTCCCTGCACCTACAGCGATAATTACGTCCGTTTCTACTGGTATCTCTAACAATGCCTGAACTAAGGATTGCTCATCAGCGACAACATCTTTGTTTTCATCAGGGGTAATGACACTAAGAGAAATGCTGATACCTGTTTCTTTTAAAATTTCTGACAGACTTTTGCCTGCAGCTTGATAGGTATTTTCATCTGCGATTATGACAGCATGTTTAAATCCCTTTTTTTCTACATATGCTGCAAGTTCTTCGTAAACACTGTTTCCAATCTTGATTCTTTCAATTGGAATTGGGTGATGGTGATTTCCACAATCACAGGTTTGCGCTAGAGTCATGAGTTCAGCAATATAATTTTCCACTTAATTTCCTCCTGCTCCACTCGAAAAAGTATCGGGCAATCTATTCTTCTAAAGTCCCAAATTTATAGGTTGTTACCGTCGAATACTCTTGATCTTTTTCTAGAATCCAGGAAGGAAACTGAGGGTGATGAATTGCGTCCGGCAATCCCTGTGTCTCTAAGCAGATCCCTAAGTGCTTCCGTGACGGCACCCCGGCAATCTCTCCTTCTGATTTCATCTGATTGCCAGAATAAACAACAACACCTGCTTCATCTGTTTCAATCGTTAAGGTTCGTCCACTTTCGATATCCTTCAGGACAATTTCTTGATCGTGTTGTGTATTCAACAAAAATGGATGGTCATACCCAGCGCCGGCTAATTTATTTTGCGGATGGTCTGATACCACTCCAGTTTGTATTATTCTTTCTGTTGTAAAATCAAATGCCGTACCTTTAACATCCAGCATTTCTCCCGTAGGAAGCAGTTCATCATTTAATTCAAGAAACTTATCGCATTTTATTTGCAAAGTATGATTTAATATATCTCGTTTTAAATTTCCACTTAAATTGAAATAAGAGTGGTTTGTCATATTTAGTAATGTGTCCTCATCAGACACACCAGAATAATGGATGAAGAGTTCATTGTCATTATTCAAGGTGTAAGTAACGGAAACCTTTAAATTTCCAGGATACCCCTCTTCACCATCCGGGCTTAAATAAGTGAATCGAACGCCAATCTCCTGTTCATTAAAGATGACTTCACTATCCCAAACGATCTGGTTAAACCCTTTATTTCCGCCATGCAGATGATTATTATTTTCATTTTTTGCGAGTGTATAGGTTTGCCCGTTTATATCAAAGGAACCAGCCTTTATTCTTCCGGCGACGCGGCCAATTGCAGCGCCTAGAAAATAAGTATCTTTTTCATATTCGTTCAATGTGTCATATCCAATAACAACATTTTCAAAGTTGCCGTACTTATCTGGAGTTATAATTTTTGTAATAATACAGCCATAATTAATACAACCAATTTCTACTCCATGATCATTAATGAGATTAAATAAAAAAACAGTTTGGTTATCTTTCCTTCCAAACTCCTCTTTCAAGACCTTCATATCGTTCAGCCCTTCCTTCCGATAGATACCGTAGAAAAATGATTCCATACCTCCTCCGTTAACAAATGTAAACAGAACAGGTATGGAATAAGTGATATTAGTTACGCTTCGCCAGGCGGATTACATTCCAAGATAACTTAGGTAATACCGCGTTAACTCCACCGTTTTCAGATCTTGCATTACCATTAGAATGCGGTGCCACTGGTGTACCTTTAGCAGAGTTGGTTTGTTTTAGATTCCCGTCGTTTTCTAGAACAATATGCTCGACTACTTCATATCCATCAAAGTTACGGATGTCCACAGCGAGTTCTAATCCTTCTTCCAGATGACGGTTTACAGCAAAGATGGTTAATGTTTCATGCGCTTCATTATAAACAGCCGTGGACTCTAGATAAGGAACGTCTGTGAAATCCTTACTATCATACTTAGGGCTTGTTACGATTGGATTTAGTGAAACGCCGCGTCCATACACAGAAGTATGCATATAAGGATAAAAAATAGTTTGCTTCCAAGCAGGTCCATTTTCTTCTGTCATTATTGGTGCAATTACATTGACCAACTGAGCCAGGCAGGCAATTTTCACACGGTCAGCATGCTTTAAAAGCGTAATCAGCATACATCCAACCAATAAAGCGTCTTCAAAGTTATAAATATCTTCTAATTGAGGTGGTGCAATACTCCATGGCTCAATTTTTTTATCTGCCTCATTGCTGTGATACCATACGTTCCATTCATCAAAGCTGAGGTTAATATTCTTTTTACCGCGTTTTTTCGCTTTAATGTAGTCAGCAATTGAAATAACCGATTTAATAAAGTCATCCATTTCTAGAGACAATGCTAAATAGTTAGAAATATCATTGTCACGGTTGCCGTAATACTGGTGCAAAGAGATGAATTCAACATGATCATACGTATGGTCAAGAACTGTTGCTTCCCAGTCAGCAAAGGTCGGCATATTGCGGTTTGAACTTCCACATGCAACCAACTCGATTGTAGGATCTACCCACTTCATTACTTTCGCAGCTTCTTGAGCAAGGCGGCCATATTCCGCAGCTGTTTTGTGCCCGATTTGCCATGGACCGTCCATTTCGTTACCAAGACACCATGTTTTAATTTTGTAGGGATCCTTTACGCCGTGAGAAATACGAAGATCACTATAATAAGAACCGCCTGGGTGGTTGCAATATTCCACTAGATTTCTAGCTGCGTCAATACCACGGGTTCCAAGGTTAACAGCCATATTTACGTCAGCATTGACTAGCTGCGCCCATTTCATAAACTCGTTGGTACCCATTTCGTTAGTTTCTGTTGTACGCCAAGCTAAATCTAAACGACGCGGACGGCTTTCTACTGGTCCTACACCATCCTCCCAGTTATATCCGGAAACAAAGTTACCACCCGGATAGCGGACAAGGGGAACTTGAAGTTCCTTAACCATTTCAATAACATCCTGGCGGAATCCATTTTCATCGGCTTGAGGATGTCCTGGCTCATACATGCCGCCATATACTGCACGACCTAAATGTTCAATAAATGAACCATAGATTCGGTTATCTATTTCAGAGATTTTAAAGTCTTTTTCTAGAATCATTTTTGCTTTATTTTTACCCATGTTCACTGTCCTTCCTTTTTTTAAGATAGAGTTTGCAAAAGCAGCGGCTTCATTTCTATAAGACTATGAGTCCTTAACTAACCTTTTCCCATTTTGCTTTCTGAGCAAATGGACAGCTCTTGTTTTTAAACTTGGCCCGATAACGAACAATACATCCGCTATGAGCACAAGTGGTACCGTATTGAAGAGATGGGCAGCTTTCACAAATCTTTAATCGTTCTGAGTAGATTTCGTCCGATACGATAACAGATAAGTCTTCTTCCGTTTCCTTAACAAGCTCCTGGATGATTTCCTCTGTTACCATCACACTTTCAACGCAGCCTTTACATAGATTTTGCTTACTCACTGCTAGATCCCCCTCATTCATTATTCAACCGCTAATGTGACAACAGACATTGCTGGAAGTTTAATAGATAATTTATTATTTTCAACACTCACACCTGTAAACTCAACAGGTTTTACAACCTCAGGCTGTTCGAAAGTGTTATGCGCATTCATAGAGTCAGCTGTAATGATTGTTCCTGAAACCTGTGTCTCATTACCGATTACTCCGCGAAGGTCTAAATCTAAGACTGCTTCGTTCTGATGGTCAATGTTACATAAGCTGATGTGAACGATACCTTCAGCATTTTTCGAAGCAGACACGGTTACCTGTGGTAACGTTTCTCCGTTATATTCATAAGTACCAAATGTAGAATCAACAGCAAGTAGTTCAGCATCGTGGTGAACTTTGTACATATCAAATACATGATAGGTTGGAGTAAGAATCATCTTCTCGCCTTCAGTTAAAATCATCGCTTGCAGCACGTTGACGGTTTGAGCAATATTCGTCATTTGAACACGGTCAGCGTGATTGTGGAAAATGTTGAAGTGCAAGCCAGCTACAAGCGCATCACGGATCGTGTTTTGCTGATATAAGAATCCTGGATTTGTTCCTGGCTCAACATCAAACCATGTTCCCCACTCATCAATGATCATGCCAATCCGCTTATCTGGATCATATTTATCCATAATCGTACTATGCTTTGTAATTAACTCATCCATATGAAGAGATTTCTTCATCGTAATGAACCATTCGTCTTCAGGGAAATCAATGGCTGATCCTTTACCAAGCCAGAAGTCTCCAGGGATGGTGTAATAGTGAAGACTTAAACCATCCATTAACCAGTGAGCGTTCTTCATTAGCACTTCTGTCCAGTTATAGTCATCCACATTTGCCCCGCCGGCAATTTTATAGATTTTATTGCCGCCATAGTTACGTACATAAGTTTGATAGCGGCGATAAAGGTCTGCATAATATTCAGGACGCATGTTTCCACCGCAGCCCCAGTTTTCGTTACCCACACCAAAATACTTTAATTTCCAAGGCTCATCATGGCCATTTTCACGGCGCCAGTTTGCCATTGGTGATTCACCTTCAAATGTCATATATTCAACCCATTCAGACATTTCTTGAACCGTACCGCTGCCGACGTTTCCGCAAATATACGGCTCACACTCCAGTAATTCACACAATAGCATGAATTCGTGTGTTCCGAAGTGGTTGTTTTCCACTACACCGCCCCAGTGAGTATTAACCATACGCTTACGGTTTTCTCTAGGACCTACACCATCCTTCCAGTGATACTCATCAGCAAAACAGCCGCCTGGCCAGCGAAGCACTGGAACGTTAATATTCTTTAAAGCTGCTAATACATCGTTACGGATACCTTTTGTATTTGGAATCGATGAATCTTCGCCTACCCAGATTCCTTCATAGATACATCTGCCTAAATGCTCTGCAAAGTGACCATATATATTTTTATTAATTTTGCCTTTTGTAATATCGGCATTTAAAATGACATTATTTTTCATAGAGTAGTCCTCCAGTCGTTTATGTAATTAAAGCTATCCTGGTAAACCTTAGGGCTATTATTGCTAATAGCCCCTAGTTTAAAAATTAACGGTAGATAACGTCATTCCAGCGTAATTCGTTAATAAAAGATTCTGTTTTTGTGTCGTTATTAATGACAACCATTTCAATTCCAGCTAACTCTGCAAAGTCTCTTAACTGTTCTGTTGTTACTTTATAAGAGAATCCAGTATGGTGAGCTCCGCCTGCCTCGATCCAGTTTTCAACGGCTTGACTAAGAGATGGCTGACACTTCCAAAGCACACGTGCAACAGGAAGATTCGGCATATCCTGTTCTGGTTGCAGGGCATCTACTTCATTAACAAGAAGACGGAAACGATGTCCAAGGTCGACAATTGAAGCATTTAACGCAGAACCGCCTCTTCCATCAAATACGATTCTTGCAGGGTCTTCTTTACCGCCAATTCCTAGCGGATGAACCTCAATTTTAGGACGGATAGCTGAGATTGTTGGGCAAACCTCTAACATATGTGCACCAAGAGCCATTTCATTTCCTGGCTCAAAATGATAGGTATAGTCTTCCATAAAGGATGTACCTTCGTTGCCAGCAATGATTTTCATCAAGCGTACGAGTGCCGCTGTTTTCCAGTCACCCTCACCAGCAAAACCATACCCTTGCTCCATTAAACGTTGAGCAGCAAGTCCAGGAAGCTGACGAATACCATGTAAATCTTCAAAAGTAGTCGTAAATGCGCTATATCCGCCTTCAGTTAAGAATGCTTTCATTCCAAGCTCGATTCTGGCTTGATAACGGATGCTGTCTCTTACTGGTCCGTCAGTAAGACCTTCTGGTGTAATATCATATTTTTCTTCATATTCAGCCATTAACTGGTCAAGCTCTTGTTCACTTACATCGTTCATGCGTTGAACGAGGTCGCCAACACCGTAACCATTAACTGTCCAGCCAAATTTAATTTGAGCTTCTACTTTGTCACCCTCCGTTACCGCTACTTGGCGCATATTATCACCAAATCTAGCAACCTTTAAATTTTTACTTTCTTCAAAAGCTGCTGCCGTTCTCATCCAACTGCCAACACGTTCTCTAACTTCTGCATTTTCCCAGTGCCCAACAACCACCTTACGTTTAACCTTTAAGCGGCTGGCGATGAATCCATGTTCACGGTCTCCGTGTGCAGCTTGGTTAAGATTCATGAAATCCATGTCAATTGAATTCCATGGGATGTCCCGGTTAAATTGTGTGGCTAGATGAAGATATGGTTTTTGAAGAGCTGAAAGCCCTGCAATCCACATTTTTGAAGGTGAGAATGTATGCATCCATGTAATGATTCCTGCACAATTTTCATCAGCATTCGCTTCAAGAATCAAGCGGCGTATCGCATCCGAATCCTTTACAACTGATTTAAAAACTAATTTATATGGAACAGCTGAATCATTATCTAGACCACTTACAATCGTTTTTGAATTCTCTTCTACTACTCTTAGTACATCTTCTCCGTAAAGTAATTGACTTCCAGTTACAAACCAAAATTCATAGGCTTTTGTCGTTAACAAGGTAAATCCCCCTAAGTAGTTTAATATTTTCAAAATCCAAACAACATATGTGTTTCAGTTATTCTATAAGACAACCATTAAAGCGTTTGATTGGTTGTTTGTTTTGTTTGGCCGTAATATGCGTTTTTTCCATGCTTTCGCAGGTAATGCTTATCTAACAAGAATTGTTGAATTGGGTTTACGCTAGGATTTAGCTGGAAGGTATGCAGCGCCATTTTCGCTACTTCTTCTAACACAACTGCGTTGTGTACAGCCTGATTGGCGTTTTTACCCCAACAGAACGGTGCATGGTTAAACACTAGAACTCCTGGCATTGCCACAGGGTCTAATCCTGATTTTTCAAACGTTTCAATAATTACATTTCCTGTTTCAAGTTCATAGGCACGATCAATTTCCTCTTGAGTCATCTCACGTGTACAAGGAATCTCTCCATAATAGTAGTCTGCATGTGTAGTTCCAAGTGCCGGAATCGGAAGACCTGCCTGCGCCCAGCTTGTTGCCCACGGCGAATGGGTATGAACCACCCCGCCAATCGTTGGGAAAGCACGGTAGAGTGCAAGATGTGTTGGTGTATCAGATGAAGGGCGCAGATTTCCTTCGACAATCTCTCCTTCTAAATCTACTACTACCAAGTCCTCAATCGTAAGCTCATCATAAGGTACACCGCTTGGTTTGATGACAACAAGGTTCTGTTCACGATCAATCCCACTTACATTTCCCCAAGTAAACGTAACTAAGTTATGTTTTGGAAGCTGCAAATTAGCTTCCAAAACTTCTTTTTTTAGTCGTTCTAGCATACTGTCTCCTCCGTTTTTTCTAAGGAGCTTGCACTCTTAATTTTTTTCAATGTTTTCATCACGTTATTTTCTCCGCGTCCAAAATAATCATATAGACGTGCATATTCGGTATAAAGCTGATCGTAGACGACCTTATTTTCAGCCTTAGGCTGGTATACATAATCTTTGACTCTGCCCATATCCTTAGCTGCTTCTGTAATGCTGTCATAACCGCCGCGTTCTTTGCCTGCCGCAACAGCACCAAACATAGCAGAACCTAGTGCTGGCGTTTGAGAGGAAGCAGAGATTTTAATACTCATATTTAATACATCTGCATAAATCTGCATCATCATTGTATTTTTCTCAGCAATTCCGCCTGCAGCATACACTTCATTAACCGGAACACCATTATCACGGAACGTTTCAACAATCATTCGTGTACCGTATGCAGTTGCTTCAATCAGCGCACGGTAGATTTCCTCTGGTTTTGTTAATAATGTTTGTCCCAGCAGCACGCCTGTAAGATCAGCATCTACAAGTGTTGAACGATTGCCGTTCCACCAATCAAGAGCAAGGAGACCACTTTCACCAACGTTTAACTGACTTGCTTTCTCCGTTAATAGCTGGTGGATATTGATGCCTTTTTCTTTTGCTTCTTCATAGTAACTTGCCGGTACACAGTTTTCAGTAAACCATTCAAAATGATCACCTACGCAGGATTGCCCAGCTTCATATCCCATATATCCTGGAATGACTCCATCTTCAACCACACCGCACATACCTGGTACAATCTTTTCCTCTTCACCTAGTAGAATATGACATGTAGACGTTCCCATAATCATCAGTAGTTTACCAGGTTCTGTAATCCCTACCGCTGGGACGGCAACGTGTGCATCCACATTCGCAACTGCTACTGCAGTACCTGGGTTCAATCTTGTTAACTTAGAACCTTCAGCAGTGATTTCTCCAGCTTTAGAGCCAATTGGAACAATATCAGTAGATAATTTATCTTCAACAACATTTTCTAAACGAGGATCAAGCGCTTTAAAAAATTCTTTTGACGGGTAGCCATCCTGCTTATGCCACATTGCTTTATAACCCGCAGTACAGCTGTTGCGCTTTACTTGACCAGTCAATTGAGAAATAACCCAATCGGTTGCTTCTAAAATTTGATCTGCAGCTTCATAAATTTCAGGTGATTCATCTAGAATTTGCCATACCTTCGGAATCATCCACTCGGAAGAAATCTTTCCGCCGTACCGTTGTAAGAACTTTTCACCACGTTGTGCAGCAATTTCATTCAAACGGTTTGCTTCGTCTTGTGCTGAATGGTGCTTCCAAAGCTTTACATAGCTGTGTGGATTTTTACTATATTCAGGCTTCCAGCATAATGGAGTCCCAGTCTGATCAACCGGTAGGACCGTACAAGCTGTAAAGTCGATTCCTAATCCGATGACATCATCCGGGGAAACTTGTGCCTTATCTAATACTTCTGGAATGGTAATCTGTAAAACTTCTAAATAATCTGTGGGATGCTGCAGTGCCCAATCATGTTCTAATTTTGTTGATCCATCTGGTAAAAACTCATCCATTACTCCATGTGTGTACGGTTTTACAGCTGTTGCAACTTCTTTACCAGTTCCAACCTCAACTAAAACGGCTCTTCCTGACTGTGTACCATAATCGACACCAATTGCATATTTAGCCATTTTCTCACCCTGCCTTTTAGAAAGAATACGTTTACATAATCAATAAAAATTTTTCTGAGTTTAATAGAATGTGAATAACAACATTCGTATCTCACTCAGGTTAAAATTAAACGCTGCTTATTAAGTTTAGTATGTCATCCGTACAAGAATGGTCATTTTTCGACATTTCACTATCTATCGCACCTTACAAGTTACCGACATTGTAGTCACTTTCAAAACTTGTACGTATAACCTTTAACTTGATTTTACCACCTATCAATATTTTTTCAAGGTATTTTACTATTTATTTAAAAACTTTTTGCATACAAGTTAAAAGAGTAGGAAAACATGTTGTTTTTTCCTACTCTTTTACTTCTTTATTTAGTTTTCAACCGTCTTTTTACCCCACAAAACGGTTCCCTCTTGGTTTAAACCAGTGAAAACAAGCGTACCGTTCCAATTTTCCCAGTCCCAAGCAGGAATCACTTCCAACTTGTACTTCCAGTAATCATCAGGAGCTCTGCCAGGGTCATAAATAGTGAGTTCTAGTGTGTTTTCACCCGTTAGCGCCCAATGACTCTTATTATCCTCACCTATTTTCCCATTTGATTTTAATTTTAAATTCTGGGAAACTTGTAAACTATCATCATATCTTGGGAGAAGAATCTGTTCCCATTTGCCAATAATGTTTTCCTCGTTTATTTCTTGTTCTGCTTCACCTGCATATCTTTCCGGCGAAACCACTGGCCAGCCTTCATCGGTCCAAACCATTTTCCTGACATGTAAATGGGACCAATAGACATCTTCGCCCGCTCTGGCATTATGGGTCAGATAATATTCCCCATCTTCCTCAAACAAGGCATTATGACCAGTCCCCAGCCAGCCATCACTATTTTCAAATCGATAGGCTCCTACTAATTTATTCCCAGTATTGAAGGATTCATCCGTTGTATCAATCATTTCGTTGCCATTATAGTCCACATACGGTCCCGTTATATTTTTCGACCTAGCTGTCCGGACATTATATGTATCCTCCAGCCACTCATAAGATACAGTTAAATAATAATAACCGGTATCACGGTTATAAATAATTTCAGGTCCTTCTATGCCGTAATTCATATTTTTCCTTTGCGCCACTATCGTACCCTCATCATTTGGATTGACTAATTTTCCGGTGTTAGAATCTACTTTTGTGATGAAAATTCCGCCAAAATAAGAGCCATAAACCATCCAAGCCTGACCTTGTTCATCCAATACGATATCCGGATCGATTGCATTTACACTGTGGTCATCGCCCTCTTGGGTTTTAAATACGGCCCCTTCGTCTTTCCACGGGCCCTCAATAGAGTCACTTACCGCCACACCAATATATGAGTTCCTTTTTCCAACAGAGGAGACAGAGTAGTATAAATAATATTTATCATTCAATTTCACCACATCCGGCGCCCAAAAGGTTGTTCCTTTCGTCCATTCCCACGCCTCTGTAGATACTTGTTCAAACACACGCCCAACAAACTCCCATTTAATTAAATCCTTTGACTTCCTAATTTGGATTCCGGGTTTTGGCGGGGTTCCTACCATGTAGTCTGTAGAAAACGCATAATACCAGCCATCTGCTTTAATAATCGAAGCATCATGAGTAAAATTGGTGGTCCAATCCTTTTCCTTATAAAGGATATCACCGTTAACATTTTGCACCCGCTTATCGGCAGGGGCCGCTGGTAATGTAACGCCAGACAAATTTCCTGTTTTAGGTATGGCAAGAGTCACAACAAGCCACACTCCTATGATTATCAATATTAAAATAACAATCCCAACTAAAGAATTTTTGGTTTTAAGTTTCATTGATGGACTCCCATTGTATTTGAGTATTTTTTAAACAAAAAGCACTTATCATCTAGTAACTCTGATAAGTGCTCTTTTATTTCTCTATTAACTTCTATCTTTATTGAGCTAAAAAATGCACAGGCATTTGATTTAGTGGTATTAACCTTTTACCCCTGAAATTGCAATCGATTCGATGATTTGTTTTTGGAAGACGATGAAAACAATCAACATTGGCAATAACGCAACAACCGATGCAGCCATGATCAGTGGATAATCACTTTGGATCGCATATGAAGCATTAAAGTTTGCAATTACAAGCTGTAGTGTCTGCTTCTCTGGTGAGTTCAGATAAAGAATCGGTCCAAGGTAATCATTCCAAATCCCCATGAACCATAAAATCAACTGCGCTGCTACCGCAGGTTTAATTAACGGGAAGATGATTTTATAAAAGATTTGGAAATAAGAACATCCATCAATCTTTGCAGCTTCAATGATCGAGTTAGGAATACTAGTTAAAAACTGACGTAAAAAGAAAATCATGAAAATGTTTCCGAAAAATCCAGGGACGATTAATGGCAGTAAAGTATCAACCCATCCTATGGAAGAAAACATGATGAACTGCGGAATCATTAGTACTGGATAAGGAATCATAACCGATGCAAATAACATCATGAAGATTTTATTTTTGCCATTGAAGTGCAACTTTGAAAATGCAAATGCCGCTAAACTTGAGGTGAATGTACCAATCACTGTTACCGATACAGCGACGATTAAGCTATTACTAATACCTGAAAGCAGCGGTCCCATAGACCAAATTTCAGAATACTTAGCAAAAGAAATCGTTTCTGGAATCCACACCGGAGGCAATGCAAAAACATCCTCCCGTGTCTTGATCGAAGTCGAGAACATCCATAACAAAGGCGCTACCATGAAGATTGCTCCAAAGCTTAGGAAAATAAATACCACGGCGTCGGTAATTCTATTTTTCTTCTTTTCAGACATAGGTTCTGCTTTAACTGACTTTTTATTTGCAACTGCAACTTCCATTTTATACGCTCCTCTCTATTACTCTCTTACTTTACGGTTATTAATCCAGTTCGAAGGAATTTTTCTCGTTTATCTTAAATTGGATTAAAGTAATAATGAAGATGAAAAGTCCTAATACTAACGCCATTGCAGATGCATAACCTAATTGGAAGTTACCAAATGCTTTTTGCCAAATATAAAACACCACGGATGCTGAACTATATTCAGGACCACCAGTTGGAGTCATTACGTTAATTTCAGTAAAAATCTGAGCCCCGCCAATAATGTTGGTTACGATGATAAAGAAGGTAACAGGTTTTACCATAGGAAGAGTGATGTGCCAAAATGCTTTGAATGCATTAGCACCATCCAGTTTCGCCGCTTCATAAAATGATTTTGGCACACTTTGAAGGGCAGCTAAGTATAGCAGCATTGTATAACCTAATCCCTTCCATACCGCCATGATGATTAATGCCGGTTTTACCGTAGAAGTATTTTGCAGCCAGTTAGGACCTTCAATTCCAAGAATAGCTAAGAACTGATTGACTAATCCGTAATCTCCGTTGTAAGCCCATTGCCATAGAATAGAGATCGCTGCGATAGAAGAGATAACCGGAATATAGTATAGAACCCTAAATGTATTGGTTCCAGGAATTCCACGATTTAAAGCTAGAGCAAGTAATAACGCTAAAACAATACCGATTGGAATACCAAGCATCATATAAATCGTGTTAAACATCGACTTATAGAAGTACTCATCTTGGAATACATTGATAAAGTTTTCCAACCCGATAAAGTCCATTGACCCTAGACCATCCCAGTTTGTAAATGCACCATAAATGGAATAAATAAGCGGAACCATTGCGAATATGAGGAATCCTATGACAGGTGCTGCAATAAATAAATAGGCATATCTTTGCTCTGTGCGATACAGTTTGGATGTCGTTTTCATCTTCCCTCACCCTTTCAAAAGCTATAATGATGACACATTTCCTTTTTCTAAATTTCTTTTTCACCAAAAAATTTAGATAAAAGGAATAAATGGTGCTAGTAGTTTTCAAGAAAACTAGCACCATTTACACTGTGTCAAAGTTCAGTTTGTTGCTTATTTCTTAGCTTGCTTTTCTTGTGCGATTGCTGCATCAAGTAATTTTTGCATCTTAGGTTGCGCTTCTTTTACATAATCTTCTGCTGTCATCTTACCATCAAGAACTGGCTGGATGTTTTTGAAGAATTCATCATACCATTCAGCTGTGTAAGTTTTTTCAGCTGGGAATCCACGACCGTAATCGTTAATAATATCTAAGAATTCTTGCTTGTTTTCAGGCTTAATTGATGTGTCCGCTGCCCATTGCTCAGCAACAGTCACGCTGTTTGGTAATTGAACTTGAGCATCTACTAAAGCTTGGTTACCTTCTTGGTCAGCAGATAGGTATAATGCTAACTCAGCTGCAGCTTCCGCATTCTTAGTTGTAGCACCTACACCAATACCCAGAGAACCAACCCAAGCAGCAGGTTTACCTGTTTTGCCTGCAGGCCATGGAATTAAGTCATATTCAAACTTTAATTGCTCTGCATATGTTGCCATATCCCAAGGACCAACAGGGAAGAAAGCCAATTCGCCTTTCATCCATCTTTGGTAAGTATCAAGTGTTTGTGCTTCCGCAATAGAAGGGGTAATTTTGTATTTATTTTGTTGATCAGCAAACCATTGAACTGCTTCAGCGAATTCAGGAGTATCAATTGTTACTTTTGTGCCAGTTTCATCTATCCAGTCAGCACCGTTACTCCAGGCAATTGGCTGCAATGCCCATTGAATGTTAAACCCGGCACCAAATTGATCACTTTTTCCATCGCCGTTTTTATCTTTTGTTAATTGTTGTGCTACATTAATGAATTCATCTAATGTATAAGGCTTATCTTTGTCAGGAAGTGGAATTCCTGCTTCTTCAAACATTGTTTTATTGTAACCTAAAGCAAACGGCCCTAAATCTTTTGGCAATCCATAAATTGCACCTTGTCCAAGAGTTTCGCCATCAAAACGATACTTAGCAATACCCTTTTCCCAAATATCTTCGATGTTTACATTTTCTGAACCTTCAACGAACTCAGTAATATCTTTTAATACACCAGAGTTTACATATGCTTTTACTTGAGCTGGGTTATAGAAGAAAACATCAGGAATTTTCTTACCAGCAATCGCTGCTTTTAACTTTGTATCATATTGATCTGGAGCAACTTGAACCAATGTCACTTTCACATCAGGATGTGTTTTTTCATAACGTTTTACAGTTGCTTCATAAGCTTTCAATTCTTGAGGCTGGCCTCTAAACATAAATGTAATAGCCGTTTTTCCATCTTTCGTTTTTCCTGATGTCTCTGAGCTATTAGAGCAACC
The DNA here is from genome assembly GCF_047237705.1 of Neobacillus canaveralius. Taxonomy (NCBI): domain Bacteria; kingdom Bacillati; phylum Bacillota; class Bacilli; order Caryophanales; family Bacillaceae; genus Neobacillus; species Neobacillus canaveralius. The sequence goes on from NZ_JBDFLL010000001.1 coordinate 5,541,492, forward strand.
AGCAAGGATGGAACCGATAATCATAATAGTAAGTAGAATCAATGAACCTAGCTTTTTTGTTGATTTCATCAAGGTAATCCCTCCAAAACTATTTTAATAGTAAAACAATTTAGTGAAAAAATTGAAAACGCAACCATAATTTAATGAAATAATAGTTGATTCGTTGTAAAAATATGCGCGTGCATTGTACGTACATGTTAGGCGACTACATAAAAATCCCTCCTGAATATTCTTCCGCCGTAACTTTTTTGCACTTAACAACAGGCATTATCATTACGTTTTTCTTGTTTCTTTGTAAAACTATGAAAGCGTATTCCCTACAGTTAAAATAGTAATATACCTGTTCGTACATGTCAATCATGTTTTAATAAATTTTTTACTTATGTACGTACGTGTTTTTAAGGTATAATAATTAGTGTATAATTAAAACATCGTAATCTCTTTTTTATTCTATACTCCAATACTCTAATTGTTATACTTATACGTAATATAGAAAGTGGTGAAACAATGGCACAAAAAACCAAGTACAATATGGTGAAAGAACAGATAACAGATTGGATCACCAGTGGCAAGGTTAAGCCTGGTGAAAAAATCTACTCAGAGAATGAACTTGTTAAAATGTTTGGTGTCAGCAGGCATACAGTTCGTCAAGCAGTGGGGGATTTAGTACATGAGGGATGGCTTTATAGGGAACAAGGAGCCGGAACCTTTTGTTCGTTTAAACAGGAAGAAAAAAAGCCAACTGTTCTGCCAGCTCAAACGAATGGCAAAAATATCGGAGTAATAACAACCTATATTTCCGACTATATTTTCCCTTCTATTATTAGAGGAATTGAATCCTACCTTACGGCCCAAGGTTATTCGTTAACGTTTGCATGTACGGATAACGACATTGAAAAAGAAAAACAGTGCCTACAAACCATGTTAAACAGAAATATCGATGGACTTATCGTTGAACCGACAAAAAGTAGTGTTTATAATCCTAACATTCATTACTATTTAGAACTAGAACAGCGTAACATTCCATATTTAATGATTAATCAGTTTTATCCACAGTTAGCACCTCCACATATTGTTGTTAATGATGAACATGGAGGCTATATTGCTACTGAACATTTAATTAAGCTTGGTCATCGCAAGATTATTGGATTATTTAAAACCGACGATCTTCAAGGCGTTAACCGTATGCAGGGCTTCATCCGCGCATTCCGGGAACACGGGATCACGTTCTTCCCAGACATGGTTATCTCCTACTCGACCGAGGACATGAACGAAAAAATTAAGGATCAATTAAACAAGTTTTATTCATCAGATGATAAGCCGACTGCAATTGTTTGTTACAATGACCAATTGGCTCTGATGGTTCTAGATGTATTAAGAAATTATCAAATAAGTGTCCCAGATGATGTTTCAATTGTTGGTTATGATGACTCGTTTTTAGCTGAGGCATTTGAAGTGAAACTAACAACTGTCGCCCATCCTAAAATGGGAATGGGGATTGAAGCAGCAAAGAAAATCGTTTCAGCTGTAGAAGGAAAGGAAAATAATACCCAGTCTATTGTTTATGAACCTGAGTTGGTCGTAAGAAATTCCACTGCTCCGTTAAAAAGCGTGGATATGGTTATACAAGAATGATAGTGATTGCGACTTTCGAACTTTGTTAAAGAAAAACACACGCTTGAAAGTGTGTTTTTTTGTTAAGATTAATTTTCCGATTACGAGAACTGATGTTGTACTGGCCCATTTGTTATGATACCAACAAGTATTCCCTTAGCTTTGATCTCGTTTATTAGTTCCGGAACCTCCGCAAATAACTGGAGGTTGTCACCATTCAACTCATATTGTGCTTGAAATTCACTTGCTTGTTCAGTGTTAATGCCCTTTTTAAAATATTCAAATGCCATCTCAATTCTAGCTATTCTGAGTTCTTCTAACGTCAACTCGTGATTACTATATTTTTTCCATAGCAAATCACTGAAATCCCTAAATTTTTTGTACAATGACACAACATCCATCTGTTCATAAAGATGAGGAAATGAATCTTTAAACGCTTTTGAAAAAGGATATAGGTGATCATGTAATGTATCATCTAAGTCAAAGAAAATTGCTTTAATCGCCATTCTGTCCTCCTTAAAGACAACTTGTACTTCTTTTTTAAAAAGTTGTATGGTATTTTAATAGTACTACTAGCAAATACGAAATTTGGAGATCTTACATGAAACAATTATTCAAAATACTTGAATTTGTAACAGCCTTTTTCCAATTAAATCTCCTATGGCTTTTGTTTTGCCTGCCGGTCATCACGATTTTCCCCGCAACTGTGGCAATGTTCTGCGTGATCCGCCAGTGGGTGATACATAAAGACTATAGTGTTTTTCGGAATTTTTTCCAATACTTTAAAGAAAACTTTAAACAAAGTTTTGTCTTAGGGATTATCTGGATTATTTTTGCTGGTCTATTTTCCCTTAACTTTATGTTATTGAAAAACTTTGCTTCTTTCCAGTATGTGCTCTTAGCCATTTTAACTTTAATTGGATTAGTAATGCTTTTCATCACCATTTTTATTTTTTCAACCATTGCAAATTACAATGTTAATTGGACGACTGCACTCAAGAACTCCTTTTTCTTTTCAATCAGATATATACTAGTTACACTGTCTCTTATTGTCTTACTAATCTTAACGATATTAATCCTATTCACCTGGAAAATTACCTTCATGTTTATTTTCTGTGTATATGCGTATTGTAACTACCATTTATGTAACCTCGTATTTGAAAAAATACTAAGACAACAAACAACTTAACCGTACAAGCAGCATAAAAAGGATACCGCCCACCGCGGTATCCTTTTCTAATCGTAACATTGTTTTTTATTTAGCGACTGTCCGCCTGAGGTGGACAGTGTCCACGGATGGTGACAGGCACCGTTATTGGCACCGTTATTGGTTTTTCAACGTTAACTATTATTCATTCAGGTATGCCCATGCATATTGGGCATAGAGTTCTGCGCCTGTGGCGAGGGCGTCTTCGTCGATATTGAATTTGCCGTGGTGATGGGCCCATTGTGTGTCTTTTTCAGGATTTCCGCTGCCGACGAGGGCGAAGCTGCCTGGTGCATGGGCGAGATATTCACTGAAGTCTTCACCGCCCATGGTAGGTTTTTCGTTGTACACCACATCATTCCCAAACGCAACCGAGGCAACTTTTTGAACTAAGTTTGCACTATATTCATCGTTAATGACCGCTTTGGTTCCATGAATGTACTCCACCTTTGCAGTGGCGCCGTATAGTGCAGCAACCTGTTCTGCATAGTGCTGAAGCTGAGTTTCAATATAATCTCTTGTTTCAGGATGGAAACAACGGACTGTTCCTTCTATTACCGCATTTTCTGCTATTACATTAAACCTTGTACCGACAACCATTTTTCCTATCGTCAGAACAGCTGGATGTTGTGCATCAATGGTTCTAGATACAACCGTTTGTAAATTCATAACAAAGGATGAAGCGACGACAGCAGCATCAATACATGCATGCGGCATGGCTCCATGTCCGCCTCTGCCCTTGAACGTAACTTTAAATAAATCAGCAGAAGCAAACGATGGTCCTGGTGTACACGAAACTTTATGGGTAGGCATCTGCGACCAGATATGGATCCCAAAAACGTTATCAACGACTTCCATCGCACCTTGCCCCACCAACGCCTTTGCTCCTTCTGCTACTTCTTCAGCCGGCTGGAACAATAGGCGTACATTACCTGGTAATTCTTCTTTGATTTCATTTAGAGCTTTAGCAGCAATCAATAGCATCGATGTGTGTGCATCGTGGCCGCATGCATGCATTTTTCCATCTTCCTTTGAGGCATACGGTAAATCTTTGTTAAGTTCCTCTACCTGTAACGCGTCCATGTCACCTCTCAGCGCCACTGTTTTGCCCGGTCTGCCTCCTTGAATTTCCGCAATCACACCAGTGGGTTCAGTTTTCCTGAAAGTGATTCCTAATTCATCAAGATACTCGCAGACAAATTGAGTAGTTTTGAATTCCTCCCACGATACTTCTGGTTCAGAATGCAGCTTTCGACGTAATTCTGTTAATTCTTCGCTGTATGTTTGAATGGCTTCTTTTATTTTTGCATGTATCATGATTATTCAGCCTCCGTCAACTTTTTGGCTGCTTCATATAGAACCTGAACAGCATTTGCTATGTGCCTTGAATCGGACCATTCTTCCGGACAATGGCTTAACCCATCTTTACTCGGAATAAACAGCATACCTACATTCGTAAAATCAGAAAAGACCATTGCGTCATGACCTGCGCCGCTGTTAATGGAACACCTAGGAATATCAAGTTCACCGCTCTTTCCCTTCAGCAAAGAGACAATATCCTTGTTCATTCCTTTCGGTTGTATATATAAAAGTTGCTCAACACTTACCCCAATACCTTGCTTGCTATAAAAAACCGCTAAGTCTTTCACTTTTTGGATTACATTCAAAACATTTTCTTCCTTGCCTGAACGGATGTCCACCGTAAATACTGTCCTATCAGGAATGACATTTGCCCCATTTGGGAATACATTTAATCGCCCAGTAGTAATAACTGTTCCTTCCCCTTCCGATTCAGCAAGGTCTGGGAATTGTGCAATCATCTTAGCTGCAGTGACTAACGCATCAGCTCTGCGAACCATCGGAGTGGTACCAGCATGTCCGGCTTGTCCCTTTACGGTTACTTCTAATTGAGTTAAACCAACAATCGATTCAACGACTCCAATAGGAATACCTTTTTCTTCAAGGATCGGTCCTTGTTCAATATGCAGCTCCAGGTATGCCTTCATGGTTTTGGGATCTCTTTTTTTCGGAAGCGAAGGATCAAGTCCAATTTTCTTCATGGCATCGACAGCATAAATTCCATCTTTATCTTTTAAACTATTAAAACCTTCCTCATCTAATAATCCTACGATTCCGCGTGAACCCATCAGTCCGCCGCCAAATCTTGACCCTTCTTCTTCAACAAGAGCAATCACTTCTAAAGGATATTTAGGCGTTAACTTGTTTTGGGCAAAAAGTGCCGCAACTTCAAGTCCTGCCACAACTCCTGCAGGTCCATCATAAGAACCGCCATTTGGAACTGAGTCAAAGTGGGAACCAACAAGAACACTCGGTGCATCGTTAAAAGTTCCTTCAAGTCTCCCAAAAATATTACCAAATCCATCCTCCCGAACAGTTAAACCGTATTCTTCCATTTTTGTCTTTATATATTGGCGTGCCTGCAAATCCTCAGGGCTATATGTAAGCCGGGTAGTGCCTTTACCCGGTGTAGCGGTAAAGGCACTCAATGTATCTATATGGCCTTCAATTCTAGCCTGAACTTGATCTAAATTTGTTCCCATTTTTGTTTCCATATACTCCAATCCCTTCTTACAAGAATCCTACAAAGATACCTGCTAGTATGACCGACACCATTGTAACGGTAATGAATCCTCCAACTAGCATAGGAGGCAACATATTGCTGGTCAGCATTTCTCTTTCCTTTTCATCTTCTGTTAAGGATTTAATGACTTCGTTTGTGATAATGTAATCAGCTGGAAAACCATATAACGCTGTAAGCGAAACAGCGAAGGCCATTTCTTTACTCACTTTTAAAATCTTTCCGGCAATGAATGAGAAGATATACATCCCGATTACGCCTAAAACGATTGTACCGACAAGTGGATAAATAATCTCAAGCATCATGCTTGGTGTTGCTTGTTTTAATCCGTCAAAGATAAACAGCATAAGCGCCATGATGGCAAATCCAAAACCATTCGCTTTTTGCAAAACCTGTTTCTCCAAGAATCCAGCACTTGTAGCAATTACACCGAACAATAAGCAAAGTACAAATGGGCTGACTGCAACAACTGGAGCTAATAGAGTTGAAGTTAGATAAGCTAGGTATGCGACCAATGAAAGCCTCAGAAACTTAAAGAAGTCTGTATTATACTTTTCTGGCATATTCTTAAAAAGTTTTAACTCTGGCTTAGCAGCCGCAGCCGCTGACGCCGCCGCAACTTCAACAGCAGCTTTCCCTTGTGCTTTTTCCGCAAGTTGTCCACTGCGATATTGCTGCAGAAGTCTCTTCCCTTCTTTTTTCAAAACAATAGAAGTAATCGGATATCCTGCAAAACCCTGCATGACATAAATCACGATGGCAAATACAGATAATGAAGCAAGCCCTGCTTCCTTTGCACCTTCAGACATGATTAGGGCAGAAACAACTCCACCTACTAAAGGAGGGATAGCAACAACAACTGTCTGATAGCCGAATAGGAATGTTCCAATTCCAAATAATATTGCAATAATTCCTAAAATCCCCGAGAGAGCAATTACAATCGTTTTCCACTGATTCTTCAATTCTTGAAGCGATAGTAAAGTTCCCATATTGGTAATTAATAAGTACATCATCATGGTTGCAACCACTGGCGGCACCCCTGCCAGTGCTACAATGTCTTGCGGGAAGAAGGTCCAATATCCCCCAAGGAACAAGACCGCGCAAATAAAAATAGAAGGTACCCATGCCTTTGTGCGTACGGCAACTAAATCTCCAATAAATAAAATAAGCATAAGAATAACTAAAGCTAACATCTGTGACATATAGAGTCCCTTCTTTCTGGTTAGTTTTACTAAATTTTCGTTTTACGAAGGATTTGTTATTACTAGAATAATAATATAATTATACTTTTCAGTCAATTTAAATTATTAAAAATTTTCTTGTAATCGTTTCCAATGCATTTCTTAGCTTAAAAAATAAATATTTTGTTATTTTAGAAATTAACTTTATTATTTCAAAAAAGGAAATAATATAAAAAAATACACCCTCATTCGAATGGAACGAGAGTGTATTTTGTGTTTTAGTTTTCCACGACTGGCACGAAAATTTTCTCGTACTGATAATCTCCATCTATTTCATTTAATTTGATTACAGATGCATTTTCTACTGGTTTGAAATGTTTTAAGTCTTCTATTGGCCAATTCATCAGGAACGTTAAAAGCATGTGAATAAAGGCTGCACGGGTGACAATCACAACATTTTCATACCGTCGCTGCTGCCTCACACGTTCTACTACCGTATGCATGAACATCGTCGCACGCAGGTACACATCCGCCAGTGATTCTCCATTTTGAAAGCGAAAGTAGAATTGGCCCGCAGCTTTGAACTCCTTCTTCTTTTCAGGTGGACGATCGGCAAAATCATACAGATTCCCCAGCTCCCATTCTCGTATTAATGGATTCTCGTAAAATGGAACGCTATCTGGTAATAAAGAATGAATGGCCTGAGCGGTTTGCATTGTTCTTAAATAAGGTGAACTGTACAATACAGTCTTTGGAGTGACTATCGTTTTGAAAAATTCAGCTGTTACCCTGGCTTGTTTATGTCCCAGTTCCGTTAAGCTATGCTGTGAATCATGGGTATGTGCCATCACGGTTTTATCCACATTATGCTCGGCTTCGCCATGACGAATGAGATAGATATTCAACCATTTCCAACCCCTTAAACTAGTCTATTACCTCTATTCTACTTCAGCTGCTTACCCATTACCTAGTAAACGTTCGACAACCTTCTACAACGATAAAAAAATACCACAGTTCCCGGTACTGTGGTAGACATTTAACACTTTTACAAATTATTAAGGAACGTACGTATTACGTCTGCTCCCCCAATTAAGGTTCCAAACGAACCTCCAATGTTGGTAAGAATGATGACTAATAGGACCCTCGTAAATTTATTACGCCAAAAGCCTTTAATGGAGAAAACGTCTTCTGATAAGGTTTCAAAGTCTGCGACACTCGGTCGTTTGATATAAGCTTGTACAATCCCAGACACCCAGCCTGCCGCAAGTAATGGATGTAAGGTGGTGATTGGTGCGGCAATAAAGGCAGACAAAATCGCCAGTGGGTGCGCCAAGGCTGCAGCAGCACCAACCGCAGCTGTGATTCCGGTCCAAAGTATCCAGCTAATCGCTTGGTCCATACCAGCCGCTGGATTAAGAAAAAAGGTAAACGCAATAAGAGCAACAATGAGCACTGGGATGGCCCAGCCGATAATTTGCGGTGTTTTAGATTTTGGTTTTATTTTTGTTAAAGCTTGCAAGTCCTGGTCATTATGAATTTCTTTCGTAATTCCTGGAACGTGTGCAGCTCCTAAAACAGCTACCACCTTCTTACCAGGTGCCTCCTTAATTTTTTGAGCCAAGTATTGATCTCGTTCATCAATTAAAGGCTTCTTTAACCTGGGAAATGCTTCCGAAATTTCAGCAAGAGAGGCATTCAATGTATCCTGCGTTTTCATTTTTTCAAGTTCTTCTTCTGAAATAGACTCTTTATTGAAAATACTGTAGAAAATAGAAGTTAGCAGCTGCCCTTTTCCCCAAAAGCTAACATTGCTCCAAATTCTCGAAAAAGTAATTTGGATATTACGGTCGGCTAATACGAGCTCAGCTCCTATTTCCTTTGCTGATTCAATCCCTTGAATCATTTCCTGTCCAGGCTTTGTGTCAAATTGCTTAGCTAATCTGTTTTGAAACGAAGAAATGGCAAGATTCATTAAAAGAAGTGTCGCCTTCTTTTCTTTGATAACCTTAAAGATATCCATTTCTCTCCATTTGCTTCCTTCCATAATCGACTTGTAGCGTTGGTCATCCAATTCGATGCAAACAGAATCTGGACGTTCTCGGTCAATAACCTCTTTCACCTGCTCTACACTTTGTTTCGAAACATGAGCGGTACCAATTAAAATAATTTCTTTGCCATCCAAATCAATTCGGGTTATATTTTCTTCCGTCATAATCTACTTCCTTCATAAAAAATATACTTATACAAATGTCTCTATCCTTATAATGAAGTAGAACCCGGAGAATTTCAACACATTAAATTTCGATGCAGTTATCAAAAAAGCTTAGTAGATCTGAGGTGATAGCTATCCAACAGTTACTATTACTGCAACAAGTAATCGATTATATTGAAGAACATATTAAGGACGAATTTGTTCCAGAGAACTTAGCGACTATGGCAGGATATTCCCCTTACCATTTTTATCGGGTTTTTCAAAAGCACACAGGTTATACCTTAATGGACTATGTCGTAAAAAGGAGACTCCAGTATGCATTACACGAACTAGTCAATGGAAAAAAAGTTATTGAAATTGCGATGGATTACGGATTTGAAACCCATGCCGGTTTTACAAAAGCTTTTAAAAAATGCTTTGGCAGTCCTCCCAGTTTATATAAGATTCATTGCCCTAAATCACTGCCGCAAAAATTAGATTTAATTTCTATTCATCAAAAGAACACAGGCGGGATGGTGATGCAGCCAATGATTGTAAAGCGGGAGTCCTTCACTGTTGCAGGTAAAACATTCGAGATTAATATGGGAAATGTATCTTATACAAGAGATGCACCGGCTATTTGGGATCAAGAAGGGCTGGCAGACGGATCCATTGAAAGATTCCTTTATCAATCGCTTGCTCCCAAAAAGCATGGGGAGTACTGTATAAATTTAAGCCCTTCCTCAGCAGAAGATAAGTTTATCTATTTGTTTGCTGTAGAGTTAGACGATGATACTTCGCTTTCTCATGAGCTGACACCATTAAAAATACCAACAGCTACTTATGCTGTATTTAGAACTCCGTTGGTTGCAGTTGAGAAGTTTGCTTCAGCGATCAAAGGAACATGGAAATATATACTGGAGGACTGGTTCCCACAATCATCTTATGAAGTGGACGAAGAGGCATATGACTTTGAATACTATGATGAACATTGCCATCATTGGGATTACGAAAAAATTTATATGGAGATTCATATTCCTATAAAAGAAAGAGGTTAGCTCATCACCTTTAGATTGTCGGGAAAGGGCATTTTTCTCTGTATTTTTTTATTTTCTCTGAGTCTGACCTATCTATTTTTCAGAAAAATATTTGACAAGATATTTGATGCTCCTGACTGCAGTATTTGTCCTTAAGCTGGGGCTCTTGTGGACTAATCTTACTTCCTATCCACAGGGATTTGTCCTCAATCAAGGGGATTGGGGACTAATCTTACCTTCTATCCACAAGGATTGTCCTCACTCAGGTCTTTTGAGGACTAATCTTACTTTCTATCCACAGGGATTTGTCCTCAATCTGGGCTCTTGTGGACTAATCTTACTTCCTATCCACAAGGATTTGTCCTCAATCTGGGCTCTTGTGGACTAATCCTACTTCCTATCCACAGGGATTTGTCCTCAATCAAGAGGATTGGGGACTAATCTTACCGTCTATCCACAAGGATTGTCCTCAATCTGGGCTCTTGTGGACTAATCTTACTTTCTATCCACAGGGATAGTCCTCAATCCGGGGGATTGTGGACTAATCTTGCTTCCTATCCACAAGGATTAGTCCTCAATCCGGGCTCTTGTGGACTAATCTTACTTCCTACCCACAAGGATTTGTCCTCAATCCGGGGGCTTGTGGACTAATCTTACTTCCTACCCACAAGGATTTGTCCTCAATCCGAACGCCTTAAGCGCCACTCATATTAGAAACGCTATGCATTGTCAAGGTTATAAAAAATAATGGCTGTCGGGAATTTCCCCGACAGCCTGTGGGTGAAGTCTCACCCTCTCATACTAGTTTTTTTCATAATATTTCTATATAAAAATAAGACAGGCATTAAAATAATCGCACTAACCATTACAGCAATTTTGATGGTAAAGTTTGAAGCGACCACGCCAATCACAGGACCACCGCCGATTTGTCCTATTGCATCTACCTGGCCTTTGACTGAAAAAAAGGTCGCACGTGTAGAAGAATCCGGGATGATTTTATTCAACCAGACACTCTCTAACGGATACATAAAGCTTCTTGAAATTTGGATGATGATATAGAAAATCAACAAACCAACAGCGGCGGTGGTAAAAGCAAAACCAATTAATGCACCAATAATTAGAATGCTCCCTATAAAAAGGGCCACATATATATGCTTAAGCTGCTGGTGGATGGAACTATTATCAATTAAATGGAGGGCAGCAAGTGTAAAAAGAACAACAATGAATTGAACCCCACCCATTAACAAAACTAACTGACTCTCCGATAAATTTGATAGACCTGATTGCTCAATTAAGTGTGGAATCCACAAGCGGTCAAAACCCTCACTGTATAAACCAAAAAATAACGCAATCAAAAATAGGATTCTCATCAAATAATTCACTCTAGAATAATAAAGAATTTGGCTCATATTTTACTTAATGTTCTTCCAAACCGATACTCTCTCCACCTTTTCAGCTGGTTTAAAATTCTCTTCTTTCATAAAGAAAACTAACAGGATGGATAGCACAACCAGTCCAATACCGCCTAAAACGATCGGCAGATTAAGGAAATAATAACCTGCCAGCATACTTAATGGAATGGCAAGGACTTTTCCAAGATTACCTGTCTTGGCCCCTTTAACAAATGCTGATGAAGCACGTTCTTCCCCAATCTCATCGGCAATCCAAGCTTGATGAGAACCACTTGTAAAGGTATAGCCAATCCCCCAGATAATTTGAGATAGAATCACTGCCGTAAAAACCGGAAACAATCCCTCAATCATAAACCCGCTCCCAATTAAGAAAAAGCCAATAATGACAGATAGCTTTCTGCTTTTTAAATCGGAAAGAATTCCAGTAGGAATTTCAAAAAGAAATACAGTCGCCTCCAAAACAGTCCCCACTAAAACCAACTGCAATGGGCTAAGTTGAACAGTTTCTACTTGATATAACAAGTTGACGGTAAATACAAACGTAAAAAACAATTGCGAAAAGAAACAGGTGTAAATATAAACCTGATACGGATCTTTTTTCTTTAATAAACTCATCTTCTTTCCCCCTCACCTAAATCATAAAGCAAGAGGGTACTCCTTTTCTTTTCCTAATTTGCGATTCTTGTAATTTAGCTATTCTCTGTTTTCTTTCCTATCCCCTTCACTTATCGGTACGCCGCCTGCTTTTATCCCCATGGATTCTCGAATTTTTATCAGGTCAGCAATTTGTGAACCATTTAACTCATTCGCTTTTTTCAAAATATTGTTGGAGTACATAAGGATTGTCGCATAATGTTCAAGGGATTCCATTCGAAAATAAGCCTCCATCAGATCTCTTCCCCATGTCAATGCTCCATGATTAGCCAATAGTACCGCATTATGTGTTTTACAATATGGAGCAATGGACTCCGGCACTTCTTGTGTTCCCGGCAGCGCATAAGGTGCCACCGGAACCGTCCCTAAAAGAACAATGGCTTCTGGTAAAACTGGTTTATCAAGCGGGACCCCCGCTATTGCAAATGATGTTGCAACTGGCGGATGGGCATGAACGACAGCATTGACTTCTGGGTTTTCATTGTAAACCCTAAGGTGCATTTTCACCTCAGATGAAGGCTTCAAATTCCCGGAAAGGACCTTACCAGAAAGGTCGATTTTTACCATCATATCAGGTGTCATATAACCTTTACTTACTCCAGTGGGTGTTGTCCAAATTTCGTTAGGATCGACTTTCACTGAGATATTTCCATCATTCGCCGCTACATAATTTCGGTTGTATACCCTTCTTCCGATTTCACAGATCATTTCCTTAGCTTCATTATCGGAATAGTATGTTTGCTTATCCTTCATATGATAGAGCTCCTTTATTATTAGCCTGCTACATCAATATTCTTATTTTATGGGGAGTAAGTCAATTTGTTCTAAAAAAGAAAAGCTGAGCCTATGTAGACTCAGCTTTAATGTATTATTTTTTAAACATGTTCGGAAGGCTTTCGGTATATGGTGCGTATGCAATACCATTTTCCGTAACAATACCAGTAATTAATGAATGATCCGTTACATCAAAAGCCGGATTATAGGTTTGAACCCCCTCCGGTGCCATCGGTTTCTCATACCATTTACTTGTAATTTCCTCAGCAGGACGCAATTCGATATGAATGTCATCCCCTGTTTTGCATTCTAAATCAATTGTAGATAGCGGTGCACAAACATAGAAAGGAATATTGTAGTGTTTTGCAAGTATCGCCACACCAGATGTTCCAATTTTATTTGCCGCATCACCATTTACAGCTACACGGTCACAGCCAACAAGAACAGCCTGAATTTTGCCTTCCTTCATAACGATAGAAGCCATATTATCACAAATTAATGTGACATCTACTCCAGCCTGCTGCAGCTCCCAAGCTGTTAAGCGGGCACCCTGGAGTAATGGTCTTGTTTCATCTGCATAGACTTTGAAGTTATAGCCTTTTTCCTGACCTAAATAAATCGGGGCTAATGCCGTGCCGTATTTGGCCGTTGCGATGGTCCCAGCATTACAATGGGTGAGTAATCCCCAGCCTGGCTCAAGCAAGGACAATGCATTCTCTCCAATTGCTTCGCAGATTTTTTCATCCTCTGCACGAATATTTTCAGATTCCTCTTTCAGTGCTGCCTTCACTTCAGCAACACTTTTCCCTGCTTCCTGCTTAAAACGATCTTCCATCCGATTTAATGCCCAGAACAGGTTAACAGCCGTTGGTCGCGAAGTAGCCAAGTAATCCTTCGCCTTCTTAAAATCTGCAAAAAGAGCCTCATATGTTTCCGCAGTCGATTTCTTTGTTCCTAAATAGGCTCCATATGCAGCAGCAATCCCGATAGCGGGTGCTCCGCGGACCTTTAATTGATAAATAGCGTCCCATATATCTTCCATTTCCTTTAATTCTAGGAAATTCGTTTCGTTTGGTAAAACGGTTTGATCTAATAATACTAATGTATCATTCTCATCATCTAGTCTTACGGATTGTATGACAGTAACTGGGTTTTGCACGTTGCTTATGCCCCTTTCACAGATGTAAGTTCAGCAGATTGAATCACATTGATAAAATCTGCTCCAGTTTTAATGGAATCACGGTTTAATATAAATGTTTTTCCAGCGGTTAAACAAATTTTTTCGGCACGGATTCTTGCTTCACGGTCCTCAATGGTAGTTAAATCCTTCACCTTCGCCAGCCCAATGATTCTTCGCAAAAGCTCAAGTCCTGCCACAGCTGCAGTATCTCTTAAAATAGTATCTAAGTAATATTCCTTAAATCCTTCATAGCTTGCCACACGTTCTGTCGCTTTCTCATCCCAAGCTTTGTTGAATTTATCAGTAAATAAGTTTACAACGTCTTTAATAGTGGTTACAAGGTAATTTAAATAGTCATCTTGTGTTTCTTCATTTTCGATAGTAAACTTGCCGTTTGCATAGGCAAAAATGAGATTGGCAATCACATTTCCAATATCATAACCAGCTGGTCCATAAAAAGCGAATTCAGGATCTATTACCTTGGTAGAATCTTCTTTTATAAAAATAGAGCCAGTATGAAGATCCCCATGCAGCAACGACTGAGCATTTGTCATAAACTCAAATTTTAACTTTGCACTTTCAAGTACTAATTTTTTATCATTCCAAATGTTCTCTTTTACAAATTCCTTTGACCCCTCAAACACTTCATTACGAGGGCAATCATAAAATGGTTCTGTATAAACCAGATCTTCAGATATTTCACAAAGCTCTGGGTTAATGAATTGCTTAACAAGTTCCTTCTTTTCCTTATGTTCCACTACGACGTCAGATGTTAACAATAAGGTATTCACTAGAAAAGTAGAAATATGGTCCGCGAAAAGTGAGAATTTTTTATGTTTTATTAATGCTGTTCTCATAATCTCATGATCGGATAAATCGTCCATTACCGTGCAGTTCATAATCGGATCATAGTTGTATACTTCTGGTACAAAACCGGGTGCCAGTTTGTATTGGAGTCCTAGAATTTCACTTTCAATCCGATTCCGATCTGGTGAAAGTTTAAACTCATCAGAGATTCGCGCCACCGGTCCCGCTTGTTTAATAATGATTGACTGATTGTTTTTTACATCTACTATTTTAAAAACATAGTTTAGGTTACCATCACCAATTTCTTTACAAGTCAATTCTGCTTCTTCTGGAAAAAGTTTAATTGCTTTTGCATATTCAATTGCATCTTGTTCCGTCATGGTGAAATATTCAACTGTGAAGTCCTTCATCACGAACCCCTCCAAATTACTTCTTGTTATAGTATGTTTATGCAAGTTCGAGTGTTAGAAATGTCCCATTCTAAACAATTCGGAAATTCTATTGAAATATTTAATTACTAATTTTGTTGACATGCTTCCCCTTTCACTGATATCTCAGAAAATTCAGCCTCTCTCTATAATACTATTTCTAACTAAAGTGGTAAAACACTATGTTTGTGTTGGTAATTAATACTAGCAATAAGAAAAAAGCAGCACATCCCCTGAT
The DNA here is from genome assembly GCF_047237705.1 of Neobacillus canaveralius. Classification (NCBI taxonomy): domain Bacteria; kingdom Bacillati; phylum Bacillota; class Bacilli; order Caryophanales; family Bacillaceae; genus Neobacillus; species Neobacillus canaveralius. Next base: position 5,556,814 of record NZ_JBDFLL010000001.1, read on the forward strand.
TTATCTTAGGGAGCATGTTGCTTTTCTACTATACTAATTTAATCATAGTTCCTGTGACATGCCTCAATGAATTTTATATTCTGGATGGTATTTTCACGCGAATAATACGATTCGAGCTCAATTTTTAATATAACCTATTTTTTCGATAATTTCTTGACCCTGAGGTCCCTTCATCCACTCCAAAAATGGTTCAATGGCAGGCTTGGTGTTATTCTTTAAGGATATCGCATAAAGGTTAGCAGTAAAAGGATATTTACCACTAGCGATATTTTCAGGAGATGGTTCGATTCCATTGATAGCAAGAAGTTTAATAACAGGATTTCCTCTCATTCCCGTTGCAAAAAAGCGAAACGAGAATCCGATTGAATTGTCGTAATTCCGATAATCCGCAACTTGTTCGATAATTCCGCCCATCCCTTCTGGAACATCTTCCTTCAAAGGCTCAATAATCGGTGTGTCACCCATAATCTTTTCCAGCAGCGTTTGGCTGCCGGAATTTTTCGGACGTTGAAAGGCTATTATTCTTTCATTCTGTCCACCAAGCTCGGACCAATTCTTTATTTTCCCAGAATAAATACTCTGAATCTCGGAGACGTCCAAACTATTTATTTTATTATCCGGATTAACAAAAAAGACAAACGCCTCCTTGCCAATGGGCGTCATGACCAGTTCCTTCCCCCGCCTTTTTGCCATTTCCTGCTGCTCTTTCGAGGGTTCTGCACCAAAGTATATGTCCACTTCACCTGACAAGAGCCGTTCATAGGCGTAAATTGTATTTGTGAAGCTGACGATTTCCATTACGTTATCGACTTTACTGATGTTTTCATAGACTGTGTTAGCAAAAGCGGAATAGACTGGGTATGCTGCTTCTGCACCGTCTAATCTAGGCATTTCACTAGAATTCTTTATTGTAAAAGTAGGAGAAGCTTCTAATTTAGGTAAGATATTAGCTGGATTTGTAACATCATAAGGCATTAAGTCCGTAGATGAGTAGCCGCCGCCATACTCAAAGCCATAGGATGGCAGGACCGTCTTACTTCGCTGCCACTGAATTGCGGCCCCCGTCCCCATTGCCAGGATGAATACTGCCAACAGTGTCACTACTTGCTTTTTGTTAATAGCAGGACGGACCTTTTTTATGAGGAGTGATACGAAAATAGTAAACACAAATGCTAGTTCATATGCTAATGGCGCCCAAAGAAACAATCTTCCTTCGCCCATTAACATCGTTATAAAAAAGATTGGTGCCATAGCTATATGTAAAATACCATAAAATAACCATGAATCTGCCCCGAGAAACCCGCCGCTAATCAGCATAAAAATTGCCCAAAATACCGCAGTGTAAACAATCGGAAGAAGGAAAATAAAACTGAGTCGGCTATGACCATCTGGATTGAGCAGTGTTCGACTTGCAATCCCACCTGCAATGCACCCGCCAATAATAAGCGGCAGAATAATATTAATCAAAAAATTGTTTGTTGTAATAAACAGTGTGATGAATGAAATAACAAGTGGAACTACACCAAAATACAAAAATATTGGAAGCTTATTTCCCCCCATAAATACCACTCCTAAAAACTTTTTATATTCTTCTTTTAGTGTAATTTTACACCTTTTTATATTTTTTTACAACACTTCCGTTAAATGGTATTTTGGTATTGTTATGATTGCCTCAACGGACGGATGATTCGGACTGGGCTCGCTTGTTTTTGTCATTGCCTGTCCGAATGTGGAAATCCTAAAAAAAGTGGCCAATTCATTTTTTCGAATTGGCCTCTATCATAAATAAAATTTTCAAGGTATACATAAAGAACATTACCATATTAGCAAAGCATTACAATAGGGGGGTTGTGCAGGAAGGAAAGCTTATCTTAGCTGGAAGGACATTGAATATGGATCCATCTGGGATGGGGATTGTTATTCTCGAAGTTGACTCTGAGGAAGAAGCAAGAGAACTGATGGAAAATGACCCGGCTGTAAAAGAAGGAATCTTCCATATCGCGTAGCGTTAATAAAAAAAGAGTAGCCTTACAGGTTCTGATAAACTACAACCAAATAAAAAAACGAATCTCAACATTATCTTTGAGAATCGTCTCTAAACAAGCTTACTACATATTCTAATTCATTTTTAGTCCATTGTTTTTGAGCAAATGTTGATGCAACGATGTATTTTCCGTAAGTATCCATAAAGTTTTCAATTGCCTTTTTCATTTTATTACCACCTTTGTATGATTTATACCTTTATTATCGTACATAGGTGTCACTTTTTACAAAGCTCTGGAAAACGGAAACATCTGCCATAAAAACGATAACAAACTCAATGTAAACGTGTAACATACCCAGTTTTCTTATCATTTCACGATTTTTCGTTATTTTACATTTCAGTAATTTTCTTCTCCAGCTGACAGGTCATTCAGGTAATATGAAAAAGACTAGGGAACCTGCCCTAGTCTCTTATTTTGATGATGTTGCCAAATTTAAAAGCTTTGCATATTGAAAAAGCAGCCCAAGCAGACCGCCCACAATACTCGGGACCAGCCATCCTAATCCATTTGTATAAAGCGGTATGAAAGTAAATGCTGTGGAAATGGATGCTATTTCAAAACCAGCAATTGATAAGCCATCATATATACTAATTATTCCCGCACCAATGATTGCACCTATATAAACAGCCCTCGACACCGGTATATAGGAGTGCAATAGAGATAATAAAATCAGGACAATCGCAATCGGATAAATACTGATTAACAGTGGTATAGATACAGAAATTAATTGACTTAAACCTAGATTCGCCATTGTAAAACTAAATAAACAAAGAATGGTCACGACAACAGGATAGGAAAGTCTAGTAAATCGTTGACTTAGATACTCACCACATGCAGCAGCCAAACCTACAGAAGTGGTTAAACAGGCGCCGGTGATAACTAATGCAAGAATGATGGACCCAAAAGGTCCGAATAAAAGTGATGTGACAGAAGAAAGGATATCCCCGCCATTTTCCTGCATTCCAACAACATCTACAGATGTGGCACCAATAAATGATAATGATATATAAACAAACGATAACCCAATCCCTGCAATGATCCCAGCCTTAATCGTATAAGAACGAATAACCGCCGCTGTTTTTATTCCCATTTCCTGCACACGATTAATCACAACAACCCCAAAAACAAGAGCAGCGATCGCGTCCATCGTTAAATACCCTTCGACAAAACCGCCAAAAAACGCTCCGTCTCTATATTTTCCTACTGCCTCACCAATGGAACCAATCGGAGACGCAAATCCTCTGATTGAAATTACTACGATTAATAGTAAAAGTACCGGAGTAAGAACTTTTCCTACACGATCCACTAGCTTTGCTGGATTAAGTGCAAGCCAATACGTGATAAGGAAAAATACGAATGTTGAAATAAATAACCCCATGCTGCTTTCGTTTGGAAGGAATGGTGCAACTCCAATCTCATACGTTACCGTTCCCGTACGAGGCAATCCGAACAATGGTCCAATCGCTAAATAAATAATAACCGGAAAGACCTTTGCAAATGTGGGATGTACCCTATTTGATAAGTCATTTAAATCCCCGCCTGATCGTGCGATGGTGAAGACAGCCAAAAGAGGCAGACCAACACCCGTGACTAAAAAACCAATAATAGCTGACAAAAGGGATTCACCAGACTGCTGACCAAGTAATGGCGGGAAAATAATATTCCCAGCACCTAAAAATAAGGCAAACATAAAAAAGCCTAAGGCTATAATTTCTCTTAATGGTAATTTTCTTTCCATGTGGTGCTCCAATCTATAAAATAATATTTTCCAAATCCTTATTTCAAAAAAATAAAGAGATAATTAAGTAATACTCAGTAATATAACTATATTAATATACAAAATATCATGATAAACTGCAAAGAATTTTTAAAATAGTAGTTCAATTCTCAATAGAAATTACTTCATAAAAAATCTACTATAACAAATAAAGGGATTTCTCTTCATAGTATTGAAATATAGAAATTAGAATGGAGGGATCCTATCATGAAAAAACGAAAACTGATCTTTGGTATTATCGGTGGACTGTTTTTAATTTTTATTTTTGTAACCACTTTCAATTTATTGATGGTTAAATCAAAGCAACCTTCTCCCCAGCCAACAGAAGTTGTGATTAATGAGGCTAAAGCTGTCGAGCACCTTTCAACAGCCATTACGTATAAAACAATATCCTATCAGGAGCGAAGTAAGTTTGACTTTACTGAATTTGATAAGTTTATCTCCTTCTTAGAAGAGAGTTATCCATCAGTACATGATCAACTCGAATTAGAAAAAATAAATAAGTATGCTCTTATTTATAAATGGAAAGGGGCAGAGTCTGGTAAAAACCCCATTGGCTTAACAAGTCATTATGATGTTGTTCCTGTGTTAGAGGGTACTGAAGAAAATTGGGAACAGCCTCCTTTTAGCGGCGCTGTTGAAAACGAAAAAATATGGGGCCGCGGTACATTGGATGACAAAGTAGGAATAATTGGAATTTTAGAAGCGGTAGAATTTTTAATTAATGATGGTTTCAGACCAGCCAGAGATGTTTATCTAATGTTTGGTTTTGATGAAGAAATTGGCGGAGATGAAGGTGCCTTACAGATTGTTAATACCCTCAAAGACAGAGGAATTACCTTTGACTTCGTACTAGATGAAGGTGGAGCGATTGTCGAGAACATGGTTCCCGGTGTCGACCAGCCAGTAGGAGTGGTCGGAATTTCTGAAAAAGGCTCTGCTACTGCGGAATTGTCTATTGAAGGAAGCGGCGGTCACTCCTCTCAGCCGAAAGACCACACCAACATCGGCAGAATTGCGAGCGCAATAGCAAAGCTTGAAGATGCACAGTTTAAAGGCGACCTTAAAGGTCCCGGTGAGGACCTCTTTGAATACGTGGCACCAGAAATGAGCTTTCCGATGAGATATGTTTTTGCCAATAAAGTTATCTTTGAGCCTATTATTGAACAAATACTATTGCAGCAGCCTGCGACTGCCGCTCTAATTAGGACCACTATTGCCCCAACCATTTTTCAGGCGGGAGAACAATATAATGCTTTGCCTGAGAAAGCAACTGCGATTATCAATCACCGTCTAATGCCTGGGGATTCTTTAGGTGATGTCAAAACCTTCATCGAAGATACCATCGAGGATGAAGCCATTAATGTCACTGTTACAGGAAGTGAAGCTTCTAAGGTTTCTTCGACTGACGGGTGGGAATTTAAATCGATTCAACAGGCAGCAAGAAATGTCTATAAAGACGCCATTATTGCTCCTTATTTAATGTTTGCTGGTTCTGACGCCAAGCACTATGACAGTATCTCGAATAACACCTATCGTTTTTTGCCCGTGCAAATCACCTCTCTGGACTTAAATAGAATGCATGGTACAAACGAACATATTAGTAAGGATAACTTTATACAGGCAATTAAATTTTACGCTGAGATTATTAAAGAATCGAACAAATAAATAAGAACAGACACCTGGTCATTCACCAGGTGTCTGCTGTTATTTCGATAATAGCGCTAAAACGGTATCCAATAGTACGTTTACGCCCTTTTCACACTCTCCCCATGAGGTCAGTTCTTCTTCACAATGGCTTTTCCCGTTAAAACTCGGAACAAAAAGCATTGCAGACGGTACAAGGCTGGCAATAAATTGCGCGTCGTGTCCTGCACCGCTGACCATTCTTTTATTACTAAAGCCCAGCGACTGTGATGATTTTTCTAATTGGTTAACGATTTCAGTATCAAACCAAACCGTATCCCTCTCCCATAATTTCGTTGTTTTTACATCACAGCCTTCATTTATGCCGCGATTTGGAAGCTCTTCTACAAATTCTTTAAAAGTCCTTACAATCTCAGGATTTTTATGTCTAGCCTCTAAGGAAAATACTACCTTATTCGGAATCACGGTATGAATACTCGGGTACACGTTTACCCTGCCGATTGTAAATACCAATTCTTCATCTAACGAACCTAATACCCTGCGGATCTCATTAATAAAGTTATTAGCGGCAAAAAGAGCATCTTTTCTCATACTCATTGGTGTGGTTCCAGCGTGATCGGATTCACCTGTGATTTCAATATCATAGCAGGCCATGCCGACCACACATTCGACCACGCCAATTGCCAAAGCTTCTTTTTCTAGAATCGGACCTTGTTCAATATGCAATTCTAAGAATGCTGTACCCTCTTTTAGACGATTTTCTACCTCACCTACGTAGCCAATCGATTTAAGTGCTTCCTCAAACGTGATCCCCGCGGAATCTATCTTTTTCAACATTACATTCTTATCAAATTTACCTGAAAGCACCCCTGATGCCATCATCGAAGGCTCAAATCTCGCTCCCTCTTCATTCGTAAAATTAACAAGAGTGATCGGAACGCGTGGCTTAATATTATTTTCTACAAGTGTTCGGACTACTTCCAAACCCGCCAAAACCCCTAACACACCGTCAAATCTGCCACCTTTTTTTACGGAATCCAAATGTGACCCAATCAGGATTGGAGGCTTATTCTCCGCGCCCTCTAATGTTGCATACATACAGCCCATATCATCAACCTTAACAGTTAAGCCTAACTCTTCACAGCATGTTTGGAAGAAGTTTCTCGCTAAACGATCCTCCTCTGATAATGCCAGCCGGGTTACCCCATTATTCTCAGTCCTGCCAAAGCCTGCAAACCGTTCAAGCTCATTCTTTAATCTTTCCCCATTAATTAAAAGCTTTTGCCGCTGCATGCACATCTCTCCTTTTTAAAGGTGGTATTGTAGTCAGGGAGTCTTGTATATAATTATGTAAATATTCCGTTAATATTAATTATAACTACTAAAGTTGTTCTTTCATTAAATAAAATATCAATTTATTCCACTTCTTGGTTTTGTAGCTATCGCGAAGGAATTTCCTGCAAAAAAATGTTTATATTTACCCCTTTTTGTATAACCTATGTTCGAATATGGACTAGAAGTAAAGATGGAGGTATGGTAATGTCAGAGTTAGAACCTTTAGAGTACCAAACGGGAGCACCTATACTTGATTATGATATTATTAATATTAAGAACACGGCAAATGGGTTTCTTGTCCTGCTGGATATTAATTTAGACAGCGGCTATTCATTATCAAGAACAACCCTGGAAATTACTCATGAGGATTTACAAGGTTATGATACAAACGAAATTGAAGAAGGTATTAAATATGCATTAGGTTTTTTTGAGAACAAGACTCAATAACCTTTTTCAAAAGGATCCTGTCTTCAATTATGATGGAGTGGTTATATGCCCAAAGCAAAGGCGAAAAGTGGAGTAGGCAGAGGAACAGGTAAGAAAGGCTGGAATCGTTGGCAGGCTGGTGCTAAAAAAGCAAAAAATGCTAAGCCCTATGTCAGCAAAGGAACTAAAAGAGCGGAGTCCGATACAGCCCCCGATAAATCCGAATGATTTCATTCAAACACTTAATCAAACGTTTAATTAGTTTACCAACCAATCTAATCAAACGTTTGATTAGTTTTTTATCACCGTTTAATTGTATACTGCTGGTCCTTTATTTCATTATTGGAAAAAACACGTTCCACATAATGTATTTCTTTATCAGACATTAATAAAACAGTGGAACTTCTTGTTCCATAATTTTCACTCTTGATAAACATTGGTGAAAGCATTCTCTCCAATTCTAATGAGACGCCAGTACTAGGAAGGTTTTCATCCGGAGCTTGGTCTGCTTTTTGAAGTAGAGTTAAAAGTTTTTCTACAAAATCAGACTGTTTATTGTTTACGATCTCTGTTAACCCAACTTTACCCATTTGCACTTTTGGCCATTCAGTATTTAATAAATGATTGCTGACACCATAAATCCCCGGCGTTAACTTCTTTATCTCCTGTCCTACATTCGAATAATAGTATAGATTATCTCCATCTCCTGCCAACAAATTGTATCCAGGATATACCTCATTATTTCTCGCCAGACCCTTCATATACTCTAAAACATCTCCATTGTACTTTAAGGCTTCTAATACAAGTTCTCCACGTGAACGTTTTCCCTCTGTCACTTCATTGGGATCCCGATAATTTGTTAAAGCAGCAAATTGCCCACTTTTCGTAACACCCATCCACGTACCCATTTTTTCTAAATCTCGTCCTGCGAGGATGTCAGGAGCGTCTTCCCAAAAATGAGCAGGAGCTGTAGGTCTCTGATAAAACTCATCCCGATTCGCAGCAACCACTAACTTATATTTCGAATGTACATTATATGCAAACAAAACTAAACACAAAGTAATCACTACCCTTTAAAATCATTTAATGTTATCTCCATTTTATATTATTTAAATCGAAATACAGTTATTGATTGCTTTGGAAATTGATAATCCAGAATATTGTCTGAGAGGGTAATGTCTTTTTGATTTGGCACTATTTTTCCAGGTGTTTCAAAACTATTTTCATCGTCTAATTCGTAACCTGACATTTCAAAAATACTTCCTTTAATCGTATCCTTATTGAATCCTTCTAATACTACTTGTGCTGTTAAAGGTGTATTTTGTACATTTACCACTTTAATAATAATATCCCCTGTTGAGGATTCTACACTGGCAGAATAGTAAAGTGGCTCTATAACCGGCAGCTTATCTTCCGTCTCATTTATCAATGATCCGTCAATAAACGTACGAATCTGTCTTCCTGTAACGTCTAATTCGAGAATATATTCCTTATTTATTTCAACTGTAAATAAGCTTTGAGTAAGACATGAATTTCTTCCATTTACAACCGAGCAAAGGATAGAATCTTGATTCTGCCAGCCGCCTATCTCCCAAAATAAACGGTTTTTATTATTTAAACTACCAAAATAGATCTTAAACCCCCTGTTGCCTCCTATTTTCTTAGCTTTTAGAGAGAGTTGATAATTTTCCCATTCTATATGGTCGAGTTCAACAACATCGTTTTCAACCATGCAATTTGAATAACATTTTTCTTCACCTGTGTCTTTGTTTTTTATTTTTATATCATAATAGTGTGCTGGTGTTATACCATCTCCTAAATTGACCGTACCGACTATAGGCTGGTAAAAAGAATGATTAGTATTTTGTAGGTCATTTGCTTCAACCTTCAAAGTGTAATCCCCTTGATGATGCATAAATAGCTGCTGGACAAAGTAATTTGCGGTTCCATATACATCATGGTTATTGAACCAAATTAGATCAGGTTTCCAGTTAACATAATCAACATTACATAGCATTGGTGCGTAACAAGCCAGCCCGACTGCATGTGCATTTTTTTCAAGCCCCGTCATAAAGGCAGCTTCCACAAGTGCATTATAGTAAGTATTTCCCCAAGAAGCATATTCTCCTAAAAAAACCTTGGGATCATTTTTTCTAAATTCATCATAACGATGATAATTTGCTAGAAACCACTCTGGAGACTGATAATAATGCTCATCTACCAAATCTGATTTGTTTTCTTTTGCAGACTTCCAACCTCTGTCATATTCACTACCTGCTGCGAAGGGACCGCTTGAATTAATTAACTTTATTTCTGGATACTTGTCCTTAATGGCCTTATGAAAATATTCATAGCGCTCGAAAAATGGTTCTCCCACCTCTTCATTTCCTATGCCTAAATATTCCATATGAAAGGGTTCCGGGTGCCCTAGTTCTGCACGCTTTGCACCCCATGAAGTAGTTGTATCCCCATTAGCAAATTCTATTAAATCAAGTGCATCGTCAATCCACGGTTGTAATTCTTCAATTGGTACAATACGTTGATGATGTGGGTCATAACCTGCCGGCAATACTGGAATCGGTTTTGCTCCAATATCCTCACAAAATTGAAAATACTCATAGTAGCCTAGCCCTAATGTCTGATTGTAATTCCAATTACTTCTTCGTGCAGGACGCTGTTCCACATTTCCAATTGTATTCTTCCAGCGATACATCGAGTCCCTATCATCTGCATTAATACTGCCATCATGCACTAAGCAACCACCAGGGAATCGCATAAATTTCGGCTTCAAATCAGCAAGCATCTGCGCTATATCCTCGCGCATTCCATTTGGACGGTTTTTAAAAGTCTTCTCAGGAAAAAGGGATATCATATCAAAATATAAATTCCCCTTGTCTTTAGATGTCAAAACAAGGCGACTACTAAAATCTGTCTCAGTTGCTGTTAACTTAGCTTCGTATTTTTGCCAATCTCGCGAAGTAATAGATAGTTCACTTTTTGCATAGCTTCTACCTTCTTTACCTTCTAATGTAACAGTAACCTGTTTAGGAGAATCAGTTTCACATCTAGCATAAAATGAAAATAGATAGTTTTCGCTCTGCTTCACAGGGATACCAGTATTGAATCCTAGATTCATGACACCTGCACCTTCTCCAGGTTCAATAATTGCAAGGTGAAGATAATTAGTGTTTTTTTCATTAATAGGATAAGAATCTTCAACAGTGACCTCTACTTTTGCCTGGGTGCGTTCTACCTTTTCCCATGCTGTTAACGCATGATAATCCTTGTTATCTATCGGATTAAATTCAAACGAACGGTTTTGGATTAATTCAGCATAAAGTCCACCATCAGCTGCATGATTTAAGTCTTCGAAAAAAATACCAAACAAATCTCCCAATTCCTCACGCTTTTCTTTTGTGAAGACCCTTAAAGTATTTTTATTGGTCACAGCTCTGACCTTACCTTCCCAACAATTTGTTGGTCAACATTCACGACTGGCTTACCATCGATAAATTTAATTTCACTTATACAGGTTTCACGAAGCAATGACTTTTCAGGGTCAATTAGGCGGTGGTAAACTAAGAACCACTTTCCCTTGTATTCAGTCATGGAAGCATGCCCAGTCCCAAAGGATTGTTCTGATGGTTGTGTCACTCTATTATCCTCTGGCATTTCGTATGGTCCGTATATATGGCTGCTATTGGCAAAACATATTTGATACCTAGGATCACGTGTATCATAATTGCTCCAGGTAAGAAGATACTTTCCATCAATTTTTTGCATATGAGGTCCTTCATTATAAACACCAATATCAAACACATTTGGATCTTTACCACGAATATTATAAAATTGGGTAGACAATTGAACAGGTTCAGCTTTGAAAGTAACCATGTCCTCCTCCAAAGGAACAATCCAACACTTCCCTTGTCCCCACAATAGGTAAGGCTGATTGTCATCATCAATGAACAAATCAGCATCAATACTCTGGCACCCAAATTCGTTCTTAGAAATTAACGGTCTACCTAAAATATCCTTAAACGGTCCCATTGAAGAATCCGAAATAGCTACCCCGATCTGCGCCTCTGCTGAAAAATACATATAATATTTTCCATTGTATTTATTTATCCCTGGAGCCCATGCCCTTGTTTTTGCCCACTCTACATCATTTAAATCAAGTGCCAAGTAAGGACCATCCCAATTGATGAGGTCTTTGCTATGAAATACATGAAATTTTTCATAAAGCCACCCGTCACTATCCTTTGTAGGATACAGATAATAATCATCTCCATCCTTCAATATAAAAGGATCTGCCCATTCTCCATTAACAATTGGTCCTTGTTTATTCATAACTTTTCCCCTTTTAAATAGTATTTTTGCAACCGGTTGCATTTTAATAGTTTAATAAGCTCACCAATAAGAATTTGATGAGCTTTTTCTTTACAATCAAGTGCTGCTGTCCCTTACTATAAGTTTGGTGGAGATGGTGATTTTTTTAGCTGTTTGTCGCCCTTCAATTTTCTCGGCAAGGGTGTTGACGGCCGTTTCTCCCATTAGTTCGGTATAGACTTTTACAGTGCTCAATGACGGAAACACATATTTGGATATGCTTATGTCGTTTACACCAATGATGTTAACACGTCCTGGAACAGATATCCCTTCCTCTAATAAAGCTCTGAGCGCACCAATCGCCAGAGAATCATTCGCTGCAAAAAAAGCTGTCGGCAAGTTTTCTCCATGTTCCTGAATGGCTTTCTTCATGAGTGAATGACCAACAGCAACGGAGAATTCCCCAACGTACATGAAGGCTTCATTGAACAGCCCTTTTTCTGCTAAATAAGTTTTGAAGGTCACCTCTCTAAGGTCTTCGATTCGAGATGTTTTATCTTTGAAGACCTCTCTACCGCCAATAAAACCAATTTTCTCATGACCGTTCTCCAAATAATGATCGATGACCTTTTTAGTAGCTTTTTCAAAATCACTAACAATCGAATCAAACTGTTCTTCATCAGGAGAAAAGTCCACAAAGACAATATTATTTGTGATGGAAACCATTTCTTTTATTTGTTTATCACTAAATTTGCCAATCGCAATAAGACCTTGGATTTCATCTTGTTTAAGAGTCTCAAAGTTATCTTGGAAGTACTTAGATACAGAAAAGCCCATTTGCCTGGATTGATTTTCAACTCCTAAACGAATCGACATATAATATAAATCTTCCAGTTCTTCTTTTTCTGTATACCACTGCAGGAGGGCGATTTTGCCTGTCTCTATTTTTTTAGCTGGTTTCTTCTTATAAGAAAGCTGCTCTGCAACCTCAAATATCCTCTTTTTTGTTTCATCACCAACAGATAGGGTACTATCATAATTCAATACTCGGGATACTGTTGCGATCGATACTCCTGCTAATTCTGCAATATCCTTTATCGTAGCCATAAATCAAACTCCTATTGTATTAGAAAAAAACCGGTATTTAGTCACAGCATGGTATACATCCTCTGGGTTTAACACGATTGATGGAAAATCAGGCTTATTAATTGCATCAGGCAGCCCTTGCGTTTCGAGGCACACACCCAAGTGGTTTCTCGCTCGAACACCAGAAATGGAATAAGGACCTTCCAAATAGTTTCCCGTATAAAGGACTACGCAGGGTTGATCCGTTGTAACTAACAATGTCCTTCCGCTTTCTTTTTCACTTAAAACCACTGTGTTTTCTCCCTTTTTTGAAAAAAGAAGCGGATGGTCGTAACCATGACCAGCAAGTACGTTTTGTGGATAATCGGATTTCATCCCTGACTTTAACAAATGGCCATGTTTAAAATCAAACGGCGTATTAGTAGAGTCAATCATTTTACCGGTAGGGATCAAATCTGAACCCAGCTCTAAGAAACGAGCACTATCCAATTGAAGAATATGCTCAGAAACATCTCTTTTTAAATTACCGCTTAAATTGAAATAGGAATGATTCGTTAAATTAACGATCGTTTTTTGATCCGTACGAGCCTCATACCTAATACTTAACTCATTTTGATTATTTAAGAGATAGGTGACAGTCGTATCCAAATTACCTGGATACCCTTCTTCACCATTTACACTTCGATAGAAAAATTTCAATCCAACTGCACTCTCAGTTTCAAAGTGTTCTGTTTTCCAAATAACCGAATTAAAGCCCTTCGTACCGCCATGCAGGTGATTAGGGTCCTCATTAGGTGTCAGCCTGTATACTTCTCCATCCAACTCAAACTCTGAATGATTAATTCTTCCAGCTACTCGACCAACAATGGACCCAAAATACGGGTTCAAATCTACATAATCTTCAATTTGCTCAAAACCAAGCACTACGTTTTCAATCTTCCCATTGCGGTCGGGGACCATTATTTTCGTAATGATACAACCATAATTCAGGCATGAAACAGACATCCCTGAGTTATTAATCAGGGTATACTCCATCACGGGCTCACCATTATATTGACCGAATAGATTATCTACTATTTTCATTTTTTACCACTCCATTACTTCATATCAAAAAATATGAGCCGTTCCGCCATTTTCCATGCTGCAAGCTTTTTATGATAATGACAAGATAAAGCGGTTGAATCCGGCTTTTCCTTCTTCATTTGTTTTATAAACACCCGCATCTTCTAATGCCTTTAAAAACTTTTTCCCTGTCTCTTCTCTGACCAGTGCTTCAACATTTGACGGTGTTACAACTGATTGATAGCCCACTTTTAGGCTTTTAGCCCATTCTAAATGATATTGTGCAACGGAATCCGTTTTTCCAAGAATGAAATTTTCAACTTCCTCAAGTTCTTCTTTTAGACGTGCAGGTAATACAGCGAGCCCCATCACTTCAATTAGCCCGATGTTTTCCTTTTTAATATGATGAACGTCTTGATGAGGATGGAAAATTCCTAGTGGATGTTCCTCGCTGGTACGATTGTTCCGAAGGACTAAATCCAGTTCATAAAATTCCTGATTTTTACGTGCGATCGGTGTAATCGTATTATGCGGGACATGGCCTGTTTTCGCAAAGATTCCTACTGTTTCGTCACTGTAATTTCTCCAGCGTGATAAAATATGCTCGCCCGCTTCCACAAGTGGTCCAGTTTCTTTCGAACGTAATCGAATGACGGACATTGGCCATTTGACAACAGATCCTTGAACCTTTGGAAACTGCTCTAATGTAAATGTACAATCATCCTCTGCTTTGGCCATCGCAAAGTCATAATGTCCGCCTTGATAATGATCATGTGAAAGGATAGAACCGCCGACAATCGGTAAATCAGCATTTGACCCGACAAAATAATGGGGAAACTGCTCCACAAAACTTAATAACCGCTGAAACGTAACATGACTAATTTTCATATCAGTATGTTGCTCTGATAAAACAATACAATGTTCATTGTAATACACGTAGGGTGAATATTGTAATAGCCACTTCTTGTCTAAAAGGTTTAACCTGATCATACGGTGGTTCGAACGTGCGGGATGACCAATTCTTCCAGCATAGCCCTCATTTTCAACACAAAGCAGGCATTTAGGATAATCTGTTTTCTCCGCTGCACGTTCCAGTTCTATACTTCTAGGATCTTTTTCCGGCTTCGAAAGATTAATAGTTATATCGAGTTCACCATATTCCGTACCAGCCTTATACTCAATATTATTACGGATCCTCTTCATCTGAATATAGTTACTATTTTTGCTTAACTGATAAAAGTACTCTGTGGCTTCCTTTGGATTCTGATTGTACTTTTCGAAAAATATCTGATTAACGGTCGATGGACGTGCCATAAAGCAGTTCATGATTTTACTTGAAAAGATTTCCTTTTCATCAAAGATATCACCAATAATCCCCTGCTCACAAGCGTAATCAACTATTTGTTCGAGCAAATCAGGTATCTCCATATCACTCTCTGCGTCACATTCCTTAAAATCGACTAGTTGTAAAAGGGAAAGAATTTGATTACGGGCATAGATTTCGTCCTCCGGCTCGATTAATTGAGCTGAAATGGCGCTATTTATTAATTGTTGGATACGTTCATATATCATACCCTTCACCCCTCATACCCATTTGGATGATGTTGATGCCAGTTCCATGCATCTCTAATAATTTGTTGAATCGATGTCCTTGTTGGATTCCAGCCTAGCACATGTCTTGCTTTTTCCGATGAAGCAATTAATGTACTAGGGTCACCGGAACGACGTTCGCCGAATTGGACAGGAATATCAATACCTGTTACCTCTTTAGCTGTCTCGATAATTTCTTTTACCGAAAATCCCTGACTGCTGCCTAGATTGAAAACATTACTTTCCCCGCCATTTTGCAAGTAACGGAGTGCAAGGAGATGCGCCTCAATCAAGTCCTCAACATGGATGTAATCTCGTACGCAAGTCCCGTCTGCTGTATCATAATCTTGACCAAAGACCGTCACAGCTGGTCTTTTTCCTAAAGCAGCTTCCAATACAACAGGAATCAAATGGGTTTCAGGATTATGGTCCTCGCCAATTTGCCCATCACTCCTTGCTGAGGCAACGTTAAAATAGCGGAGTGATACAAACTTAAGATCAAATGCCTTTTCACACCAGGAAATCATTTTTTCCATAGTCAGTTTCGTTTCACCATAGGTGTTCGTTGGTATTGTTGCTGCCTCTTCCTTAATTGGCACCACCCTCTGTTCACCATAAACTGCCGCTGTTGAGGAAAAGACGATGTGCTTTACGTTAAATTCCTTCATCATTTCAAGCACAACTTGTGTACCGTACACATTGTTATCAAAGTATTTTAGTGGCTCAATCATCGATTCGCCAACAAGGGAGTTAGCTGCAAAATGGAGAATAGCTTCTATGTTTTCTTTTTCAAAAACAGAGCGCATAAACTCAGGGCTGCGTATATCACCTTCATAAAAGTGAGCCTTATGATGGATTGCGTCTCGGTGACCTGTTTGCAAATTATCAATAACCACCACTTCAGAACCCTGGTCAATTAACTGATAAACAGCATGCGAACCAACATAGCCCGCACCTCCTAATACAAGAATACTCATTTATATAGCACCCTCCATCTGAATTTCTTTTGCTCCATCACCAATACTTGCAACATAGAAATCCGCTTGATAGCCGATTTTGTCCTGATATGCTGCGCCAACCTCAGCTATAAAATTATCGACCTCTCCATTTTCAACAATCGCAATTGCACAGCCTCCGAATCCAGCTCCAGTCATGCGCGCACCAATAACCCCTGGCTGTTTCCATGCTGCTTCGACTAAGCTATCAAGTTCAATTCCGGTCACTTCATAATCGTCTCTTAACGAGATATGCGATTGATTCATTAGCTGCCCAAACGCCTCTAGGTTCCCTGCCTTCAGTTCTTCAAGAGCTTTTAAAGTTCTCATATTTTCATATACCGCATGCTTTGCACGCTTACGGACGGTTTCATTCGCGATTAATGATTGATTTTCATCAAACTCGGCTTCAGTAAGCTGTCCAAGCGCTTCGATTGGTAGTTTTTGCTGGAGCAGCGACAACGCTACTTCACATTCTCCTCGGCGCTCATTGTATTTCGAGTCGGCAAGTTCTCTGCGTTTGTTTGTATTCATAATTAAAATTTTGTGACCTTCAAGTTGAATCGGTGCATACTGAAAGTTTAAAGTCTGGCAATCCAGCAAAATTCCAGCGTCCTCTTTACCCATTCCAATCGCAAATTGATCCATAATGCCACTGTTTACACCAATGAATTCATTTTCAACTTTTTTACCAATCTTGATCATATCCAGGCGATCTATTCCTAATTTAAACAACCCGTCTAGAAGCACGCCAGTTAATAACTCAATAGACGCGGAAGAAGATAGGCCAGCGCCATTAGGAATGTTACCTTCAATTACACACTCAAATCCGGATGGAATTGAAAATCCTGTTTCCTTTATATAACGAATCATTCCCTTGGGGTAATTTGCCCAATTATGCTGTTTATCGTATTCTAATTGCGTTAGATCAAACTCAATGATTTCTTTATCTGGAAAGTTTACTGAATAAAGGCGGACAAGATTGTCCTCTCTCTTCTTTGCAACAGCATAAGTACCATAGGTAATTGCACATGGAAATACGTGACCACCATTGTAATCTGTGTGTTCACCAATTAAATTAATTCTCCCCGGAGCAAAGAATGCTTGCTCAGGCTGAGCTTCAAATATATGTCTGAATGTAGTTGTTAACTTTGTGATGTTCATTGTCGTCCCTCCACTATTTAAGCTATATGTTTAGTTTAATACATCAGGTAAAAGAAATCTATTATTTTTACTAAAATTTTTACTAAAAACATCAAAAAGCAGTGTATACCTATACACACTGCTTTTTCTGGAGATTAATCCAAATTTCCATCCGTACTTTTTAAATGAAATATGTTTGATTGGAAGTCCCCTCTTCGTTTCGAGGATTGCATGTTCACTCCGTTAAACTCGGTTGGAAGCTGAAGACCCACTTGCATTAGCTCATCCCCATAATACGTCCGCCCATTCACTTCATATGCTTTATCAGCAGATAGTCCACTTAGAGGCAGTGTTTGATGTTTCCGGGAATTTGGTGTTGCCAATACCTTATAATAACCAACTAATGCTTCGGACTGATCTGGACTTACCACCATCCAAGCTGTCTCATTACCTGAGAACGGACTTAATAAACGGTAAAAATGGCCCTCGCGAATCAAGCGGCGCTGATCTTTATAAAAAGCAACCTGCCCTTTAATCTCCTCCCGTTCTTCTTCCGTTAATGAGTGTGGATCTAGTTCATAGCCGAACGTTCCAAAGTAGGCCGTATTTGCACGTGTAGACAGCGGGGTCTCTCTATATGTTTGATGATTTGGAACCGCCGATACATGCGATCCCATACTATACAATGGATAGGCGAAGGATGTGCCATATTGAATTTTTAGCCTTTCGACCGCGTCCGTATTATCACTCGTCCAAGTTTGCGGCGCATAATACAGCATTCCTGGGTCAAAGCGCCCGCCGCCGCCAGCACAGGATTCAAACAAGACATGAGGGAACTCACTCGTTAACCTTTCATACAGAGAATACACACCTAAAATATAGCGATGAAAAAACTCTCCCTGCTGATTGGATGCTAATTTTTGTGAGAAAGGCTCTGTAATGTTACGGTTCATATCCCACTTGATATAAGATAAATTTGTCTGCTTAATTATCCCGGACATCTTTTCATACAGATAATCAACAATTTCAGGTCTAGAGAAATCCAGTACCAGCTGATTTCGCCCTAAAGTACGATGCTGGTCTGCCATCCCGACAGCCCAATCAGGATGCGCTTTAAACAACTCACTGTTAGGACTGATCATCTCCGGTTCAAACCAGAGACCAAATTTCATCCCGGCATCATTAATTTTTTTTGCCAGGCTTTCTAACCCATTCGGAAGTTTATTAAAGTCAACATGCCAATCTCCTAGCGAGGAGGTATCATCGTTTCTTTTTCCAAACCAGCCATCATCAAGGACTAACATCTCAATGCCCAATTCACTGGCAGACTTCGCAATATTCACTAGTTTATCTTCATCGAAATCAAAGTATGTCGCTTCCCAGTTATTAATCAATATCGGACGATCTTCCCTTTTCCATCGTTCAGGAATTAGGTTTTCTCGGTAAAGCTGGTGGAAGGCCTGACTCATCCCATTTAAGCCTTGATCAGAATAAACCATGACCACTTCTGGCGTTTGGAAGGTTTCTGTTGGCGCGAGCCCCCACTGAAAACCAAAGGGATGAATTCCCACTGTTAACCTCGCCATATCGTAGTGGTCTACTTCAACCTGCATGATGAAATTACTGCTATAAACGAAGTTAAAGCCGTACACTTCACCACTATGCTCCGTGGCATTCGGTCTTCTTAAAGCTAAGAATGGATTATGATGGTGAGAGCTGGCACCCCGTAAACTTGAAATTGATTGAATACCCGTTTCGAGCACACGTTCCTTCACATGCCTTTCACGGGCCCAAGCCCCAGCTAAATGAGTAAAAATAAAATCCTTATCTGGGAGGTCGAGTGCTGCCCCCATTATTCTTTCAATTACAAGATTCTCGCCGCCATAGTTTCTCAGCGTTGCACTTCTTGTAATCACAGGCTTATCCGGAAAAATGGTATAGTTTAATGTTAATTCCGCCTGAAGGAAATCATCCTTTAATAGAATTTGTAATGTACTGGCTTCGTTGCCGTACGTTGCTGGCAGGCCCTCAAGCCGTGGTTTTCCTTCTAGCATACTAAAGGAGTCATAGGTAAAAGTTGGAACATGAGATTCGTTTTCTTTCTGGACAGAAATAGCTGGTTCACGAAAATCTGAATTTCCGTAAGCAGGATATTCCTGTCTTAATGTCTCCAAAACAAATGATGGATCATCAGCATACACATGACAGCTTGCACCGGTTGGAACATCATAAACTTGAAGATGGGAAAAATCGCTCCTATTCCGCAATGCCTTTCCATAATAAAGATGACCTAACTGTCCATTTTTCATCACGTGGAAAATATAACTTACCTGACCATTTGTTAAATGAAACTGCTGATTTTCTTGATTTATATAAATATGCATAACCTGCTCCTTATATATAAAATAAAGAGCCTGAGCATTTCAGGCTCTTCTATATTTCACACGTTTTTTAGAAGGATAGATTGCTCTTATTCATTTATCTATCCAAAGATTTCCCAACAATCAAACCCTTTGAATCAAAAATTCGAATTCCATGTCCTCGTCAGCCTTGATAAGGTGTTCATCATGAACAGGCGCTCCCCAACTGTCGTCTCCTCCTATACCCATCTGCTTACCGGCAACTGTTACAACGGTATAATGAACAGGTGGAAGTTCATAAACATGTTGTGCATTCTCAAGTTCAAAAGCCGTATATGGACTAACATTACATTCAAGCGGTTCTGTTATTGAAGAGATTCTTACTCCCTTGCCATTACGGTTTGTCACACTGACTCGTCTGACACCGGTTCGATTACCCGATTCCTGAGGCATTACATAGCCAGATAGATTATCGCTTACTTGGTTTTTAAAGATACCAAGTTTAGCACCCATAGCCCGGTCAGAGTAGTTTTCTTCTGGTCCCATTGCATACCATTCTAATTGATCATAATCGGCAGGAACCTTGAAGGAAACTGCGAAAATTGGCAGTTGCGGCAGATTTTCTGCCCCTTTATAAACAGACCGAACCTTAACACTTCCATCTGAATAAACTGTGTAAATTGTCTTAACTTCAATTTCATGATTTATGGAGAATTTATAAGTAAAGCCTACACGCACATGAGACTCTTTTTCTTCAACTTCAATATTTACACACTTTCTCGCCAGGCTCGCTGCATACCAAAGACCAGAATGGAAACCTTGAGAATACCCTCGATCATTATCTGTCGCAGCTCTCCAGAATAATGGAGCTGGCGGAAGTGCGATCATCTCTTTGCCCGCATAGTTCAATGAAACTAAACTTCCTGCACCTTTTGAGAACATCACTGTGAAGTCACGGCCGTGAACACCAATATTGACATCCCCATGGACAACCCGTAAGTCGCCGTTAACTGGCGCTAATCCTTTTGTACCCACTTGGTAAACAAACTGACCGAATGCAATCTCATACCCTTCTTCTGCCCAAAGGGTACTTTCCTTTAAAACTAGTGAAGTTTGAATGCAATACTCACCTGGTTCTACACCAAACTCTTCAGGGATATCAAACTCGAAGCGTTCTTCACTTTGCGGTTCAACCACAGCCAGTAGTTTATTACGATACAATTCCTTCCCTTCTAGGAATAGAGCATACTCGAGATCATAGTTTGCAGTATTGGAGAACAAACTCTCATTTTTTAGGTTTACACCAGTACCATCCGGTACTAGTTTGAAATCTTGATATAAGAATTTCACTTCTTGCATTTTAGGAGAAAGCTCTCGGTTCGCATAGACAATCCCATTTGTACAGAAACCATAGTCTGTCGGACGATCATCAAAATCTCCGCCATATGCAAGGAATTCATTGCCGTAACGGTCCTTTTTATAAAGTGATTGGTCAATATAATCCCAAATAAACCCGCCCTGGTACATTGGATACTTCTGTTCTAAATCTGTATATTTGTACATACCGCCAAGTGAATTTCCCATTGCATGCATGTACTCACAGCTAATGTAAGGCTTCTCTGGATTGTCATTTAAATATTTTTCAATATCAGCTGGCTTTGCATACATGCGGCTTTCCATATCACTCGTATCGTTATAATCACGATTATGGAAAACTCCTTCGTAGTGAACCAGTCTGCTTGGATCAACCTTTTTGAAATATTTAGAGACATTTAAAATGACTTCACCAGCGTATGATTCATTACCACAAGACCAAATCAAGATAGACGGGTGATTTTTATCCCGTTCTACCATGGAGATTGCGCGGTCCATGACAATAGGTTCCCATTCAGGCTTATTACCTGGTATATTCCAGGATGGCTCGACCGCGCCCATCTTTTGCCATGACCCATGGGTTTCAAGATTCATTTCATCAATGACATAAACTCCATACTCATCACATAACTCATACCAATAGCTTTGGTTTGGATAATGAGATGTTCGAACCGCATTGATATTATGACGTTTCAATGTTTTTATATCCCAAAGCATATCTTCCTTTGTAATGGCGCGACCGCTGCGAGGATTAAATTCATGCCGATTGACACCCTTAAATACAATCCGCTTTCCATTAAGGTGCATGATTTTATTCACGAGTTCAAATCTTCTAAATCCAACCTTCTGTGGTACTGCTTCAACCAAGCTGCCTGATTCGTTATAGACTTGGATGAATAATCTGTATAAATAAGGGTCTTCTGCACTCCAAAGTGCAGGCTGTTCAACAGGCATGGTAATTGACCACTTGCCATCGATATTTTCTCCTTTGGCAGTTTGAACAAGAGCACCGTTGGCATCTACTAATTCTGCCTCTATTTTGGAAACTGCCGATCCTTGAAGTTTTATATCGACTGAAAGTGTCCCTTTTATAAAAGTTGAATCAAGTTCAGGACGAACATGCAGGTCAGAAACATGAATTTCCGGAACTGTGTAAAGGTAGACATCACGGAAGATCCCTGAAAATCTCCAAAAATCCTGATCTTCAAGCCAACTGCCGGTACTCCGCTGATAAACCTCTACTGCCAGCTTATTCTCTCCATCTACTAAATAAGGGGTAAGGTCAAACTCGGCAGGTGTAAAAGAATCCTCACTGTAGCCTACGAATTCACCATTTAACCAAACATAAAAAGCAGATTCAACACCTTGAAAGGAAATAAAAACTGGTTTTCCTTGCATAGCTCCAGGAATATCAAGATATTTCACATAGCTTCCAACAGGATTATGATCAGTTGGAATTTCTGGCGGACGAAGCTCATGGTGCCCATCCCAAGGGTACATCGTGTTGACATATTGCGGCTGCCCATAGCCTTGGAGTTGGATATGTCCCGGAACGGTAATATCGCCCCAGCCAGCGCAAGCATATTCTTTCTCAAAAAAGTTTACCGGTCTATGGTCTGGATTAATACTGTAATAAAACTTCCAGTCTCCGTTTAATTCATAACGCATTTTCATTGGGGAAGCGCTCTTGGCCTCTGCCAATGTTTCATAATAGACATGGTCGGAATGAGCAGGAACCGTGTTCACTGAAAATACATTCACATCTGTAAGCCAATCTAAGCTTGGAGTGGTTTTCATTTCTATTACACTTCCTATCTAAATTAATCTAAATCTACTATTTTACAGAACCCATCATTCCCGCAACAAAATGCTTTTGCATAATAAAGAAAATTAGAGCTGCTGGCAGGGTCGCAATAACGATGGCTGTCATAATGACTCCGTAGTCAGGTGAATAACTTGAACCCAAGACAGAAATCAGCAAAGGAATGGTTTGATTTTCTGGAGACTGCAGCACGACAAGCGGCCATAGGTAGCTGTTCCAGCTTGCCATGAACGTTATAATCGCAGCTGCTGCGTAAGTTGTTTTCATGGTTGGAATATAAATTCTGAAAAACACACCCAACTCCGTTAATCCGTCAATCCTTCCCGCTTCAAGTATATCCTTTGGAAACATCTTCGTGTTTTGCCTGAAGAAGAAGATTAGAAAGGCGGTGGTAACCGTCGGTAAAATAACAGCGGAGATTGTATCAATTCCAATCATCGGCGCTGTTTGGGATATCGTTCCAAACATTCGGAATAACGGAACCATTAATGCTGCAAATGGAATCATCATCGAGAGCAGCAGGAAATTAAATAAAGAGTCTTTTGCCTTGCTTTGGTAAATTTCAAACCCATAACCAGCCAATGAGGCAATGAGCATGCCAATCACCGTAGTGATAATTGAGATTTTCGCAGAATTCACTAAGGCCGGAACGAGATCAACAGTATTTAGAAGATTGGTTAAGTTCTCCATAAAATGACTTCCAGGCAACAATCTGCCTTTTGTAACGTCAACTGATTTATTTGTTGAACTGACAATCATCCATAAAAATGGAAAAATTGAAATGATAGCACAAATCGAAAGAAACCCATAACCGAAGACTTTTTTAAGCATTTTTATCACCTGCCACTTTAAACTGAATGATGGAGAAGATAACAATTAGAATAACAATCGCGTATGAAACAGTAGCTGCATAGCCAAAGTCCGGAGTATATTTAAAGGATAGATTGTAAATATACTGGGAGATGGTCATCGTTGCATTCCCTGGTCCACCCGCTGTAATATTCATTACTTCATCGAACAACTGAAGCGTTCCAATCGTTGAAGTAATCGAAGTAAACAAAATAATTGGTTTTAACATCGGAACTGTAATTTTGAAAAAGGTTTGTATCGGTGAAGCCCCGTCTATTTTCGCCGCTTCATAAATAGATTGATCGACGTTCTGCAGCGCAGATAAATAGAAAATCATATTATAGCCAGTCCAGCGCCATGTAATCGCAGCAATGATTGTGATTTTTGCCCAGAACGGATCTGTTAGCCATTGAACCGGTTCTGAAATAAGAGCTAATTTCATTAGCATGATATTAACAATACCATCTTGCCCAAATAAATATTTGAACGTAACCGAATATGCAACTAGTGAGGTTACGCATGGTAAAAAGATGGCTGTACGGAAAAAGCCCTTAAACTTCAATGCTTTATCATTTAGTAAAACAGAAATAAATAAAGCAAGAATAATCATAATTGGTACTTGAATGATTAAATAAATCACTGTATTTTTCAGTGTCGTCAAAAATACAGGGTCTTTTAATAATCGTGCATAATTTTCGAGGCCGACAAATGTTAAGTTTGTTCCCATGCCCGATTGTAATGACATAATGAAAGCCTGAATCATCGGATAAAAATAAAACAAGCAAATCATCACAGCAGCTAACGTTACAAATGACCAGCCGATGGCTGTATTTTTAACCCTTAGTCCACGAGTGGACCTAACTGTCTGTATAGAGGGGGTGGCTTTTGGAGGTATCACATCAAGTCAGCTCCTTATCTAGTTATGTTTTTATCTGTTTTGTTTTTTTAATATAAAAGCCCCGAAACACTCGCCTGACACTAATCGCTCCACTTAACCGAAGAGGAGAAGCCGGCGAGTACCCGAGGCTTACTCTTATTTAATTATTTCACTTGTGTTTCAGCTTGACCTTGAGCGTCTTTTAATGCCTTATCAAGATCTTTACCTTTAATAAAGTTTTGTGCTTCAACTGCAAGTATGTCCTCGATTGCATATGTGTGTAAACCAAAGTTTACTTGTGGAATTTCAGTTGTCCATTTTGCGAAATCAGCTATAACTTTCTGACCGCTAAAGAACTCATCTGCAGCCTGGTATGCTTCACCTTCAGTTGCTGGCTTATACGTTCCAATTGCACCAACTTCTGTGTTGATTGTTTGATAGAACTCAACGCTTGAACCAAATGTTTTTCCTAAGAATTCAGCAGCTTTTTCTTTTCCTGGTACATTAAGAACATACCAAGAGCTTCCGCCTAGGTTTGAAGCGTTGACAGAATCCGCTACTCCAGGAAGTTTAGGGAAAGGTACAACTGCCCACTTACCAGATTGTGACTCTTCAGCCTTAATAGAAGGAGTAATCCAGTTACCTGTTGGAACAGTTGCCACATCACCACTGTTAAATCCAGCTAAGAATTGGCTCCAGTCGGATACAGGCTTCACTAGATCAGCATCTAAAAGCTTTTTATATGTTTCAAACGCTGCTTTAAGTGCTTTATTATCAGCTAAGTTAGGTGTTACACCATCTTCTTCTAAATACCATGAACCAGCAGTTTGGATCATCATACGAATTAATCCAAGGTCGTTAGGATCTTGTGTTAACATTTGTTTACCAGTTACTTCTTTTACTTTCTTACCAATTTCAATATACTTGTCCCAGTCGATGTTTTGCAGATCTTCAATTGAGTATCCAGCTTGCTCTAAATAATCCGTTCTTACATATAATCCTGTTACCCCTGTATCAAATGGAAGGCCATAGTTTTTACCATCCAAGCTTGTTGGAGCAATTTTATAATCAGCAAAATCTTTTGCATTAAATGAACCAGTCAATTCGTGGAACATATCAGGAAAAGCCTGAAGGAAACCTTGTGCACGATAGTCTTCAATTAACACAATATTCGGTAGCCCTTTTGTAGTACCAGAGCTTAAGCTTGTATTTAGCTTTTGAATAATGTCATCTTGAGCGTTTTCAATCACTTCAATCTCAACATCTTTGTTTTCTTGAGCATAAGTATCTTTTGCAATGTTCATTGCTTTAATATTAAAGTTTGGATCCCATGCCCATACAGTAATTTTATTGGAATCCTCAGCAGTTTTGGAATTATCTTCTGTTTTCGACCCCGAAGAACAGGCAGTCAATAACAGTAGGCTTACTAAAAATAAAGCAAGTACTTTTTTCATTGATATTCCCCCATGTGTTTTAATTTGCTATTGTAAGCGCTGTCCGCCTTACACTTTCTATGTTAGCACCAGCATGGGATTAACTGTTAGGACGATATTTTTAATTCCTTGTACTATTTTCAGATTATTGAACACGGTTACATTTGAAAATTTGTACTTTTTTTAGATTCTAAAACTATTTTTGAATTGGCAATGTAATCCTGACTTTTGTCCCTTCTCCTAACGTACTCGAGATAGTCACTCCAAATTCTTCTCCATAAATTAATTGAATTCGCTCATGTACATTACGTACACCAATGCCTGAGAACTGCTGCTTTTTTCGCTTCGTATCTGGAAGAGTGCTGTCCTCTGAAACTTCCATTCCATCACCGTTATCAAGCACTTCACAAATCAAGGTGTTTCCGTCCTGCCAAACAAGAACATTGATATACCCTTCAGACTTACGGATAAATCCATGGAAAAAGGAGTTTTCCATGAATGGCTGAAGAATCAGTTTCGGTATTTGCAAATCCATACAATCCGATGTAATAAAATAATTTACTTTAATCCTGTCACCATAGCGTTTTTGATTAATTAGCACGTAATTCTTCAAATTATCGATTTCCTGCTTAACTGTAATCGTTTCGCTGACATTGCCAATAGTGTTTTGCAGCAAGGATATCAAGGCATTAAACGTTTCTTCCGTTTCTTCTTTTCCGCCATGTTGAACCATAAATTTAATCGAAGTCAATGTATTGTACAAGAAATGCGGGTTAATTTGCTGCTGCAAGGCTTCGAGTTCCGCATTCCGCTGATTCTTCTGTGAGATAACAAGCTGGTCTACATACTCATGCAGCTCATCGAGCATGGAGTTAAATGCATGGCCGATTTGCCTTGTTTCATACGTCCCCGAAACGGTTACATACTCATCAAATTCGTGCTTAGAAGTATTCTCAATTTGTTTTACCAGCCTTGATAATGAATTCGTCATTCTTCTTGAGGCAAGGAACACGATAATCAGCGCAACAAAGACAATACCCATAGAAATCAGTACAATCTGTTTCTTATCGATCAAGTTGCCGAATGTTACATTTTTGTCGATGACATTAAACATATACATCTCAAAAGATGGAAGGTACTCCATCAAGAGGATTTGTTCCTTTCCCAAAAAGTCTTCAATGATGTACTCTTTTGATTCTGCCTCAATTTCTTGTGCATATTGAAGCAGTTCCTCCGAATGTTTGCCAATCATATTTGACTGGTCGCTCGACATAATAACCCCTGATTTGCTAACTAAGAAAACATGATTACCAGGACTTGTGTAGCTTGAATAAAACTTTCTGAAGTCATTTTCTTTAATAGCAAAATACATCGTTCCATAAACACTTCCAGAAGTCCGTTCCATTAACGCCTTTGTAGTGACTATGTATTGTCCATCCTCTTCATCAGGACGCTCGTCATATTGGTACATTAACCGTTTCGGTTGCTTAAGCGTGTTGTGGGTAATGTTCCCCGTCTTCAACTCATCATCGGTAATCGGCCAGTAGGTACGGTCGGTTGCATAAATGGTTCCATTAATACCGGTGACAATGATCCCCGGTTCGTACGTATCAAAACCCGTCTCGATCCGTTTAATCTGCTGGCTTAATGAATAATAAGCATTTAATTTTTGGACATTCGTACCCTCTTCGGTAAGAATTTTCTTGATGGATCCGCTTTGCAATATATGATTGGAAGCCACGACAATCGAATAATTATAATTTTCGAAGCTATCTTTTACCTGATCCATTACTTTCGCGTTTGTGATACTAAATTTTTCAAAAAAGAATTCCTCTGACATCCGAATGGTTGTCCATGTTATTGTTATTGAAACGGTGATCACGATGATAACACTAATGAGAAACATGGTGATAAATAAGTTGTTATGTCTAAACCGTTCAGGAATTAATCTCATCTGCTCACCATCTCTTATCTCGTGATTTGTTTTCTTCTATATTGACTTGGTGATAGACCTGTTATTTTTTTAAACACTTTGCAAAAATAACTGTGGTCGGAATAGCCAACCAATCCACTGATTTCAGAAATATTTGCCCTGCCCTCTACAAGAAGTTTGGAAGCTTCTTCAATTCGAATTCGATTCAAATATTCAATAAAACCTTCTCCCTTATGAGTTGAAAAGTAACTGGATAAATAGGAAGGGTTGAAATGAAAATGCTTTGCTACTTCTGTAAGCGTAATCGGCTCAGCGTAATGCTCTTTGATAAATTCTAAAAGCCTTTTCAAATTGATATTGTCGATTTGATTTTCGGAAGAGAAAATACATTGTTTTGCTTCATTAATAAATTTATTCAATTGAGCGATAACCTCTTTTGTGTTTTGTGCATCCTCAATCGCCTTAAAATAAGAGTACTTGGCATGATCTAATTCCTTTACATCGTACTCCATGTTTCCAAGCAGAACCGTAATGTTGAAGACAATGTTCCCAAAAAAGGCCTTATACTCATAAACCTCTAATGTATAACATATCGATAAAGCAGCTACATGTTCCTGGAGGTACTGAAAGGCACCTTCAAAATTCTTCCGCTTTAATTCACCTGTAAACCAATCCAAATTGAAACTTTCACATACCGGCTCCTGGATTGGCATGTTCTGTTTCATTAATAATGGCAGCTCAGAAAAATAAAAACGATATTTTAATAATTTCGCTAGACTTTCTTTGTAAATTACCACTAGCTGCGAAAAATCCGTGAACGTTTCACTAAGTGCAAAACCATATTCGCTATTTGACTCCCCAAGCTTCAATGCAAACTCAATAAACTTAGAGAAGTCATCTCCATTCACAAGTACGATATTTCGCTCGAAATGAAACGAAAATTCTTCTCGTCCAAACTCTGTTTCAATTTTCTCCTTTATCTGTTTTGGCAGTTCTGTTTCCCCGCTTTTTAACACAACACCTAATAAACAAAATTTGTGATGATGAAATATTTCAGAAATCTTCTCGGTATCATAAGTAACTTCAAAACCTGAAATCATTTTCTGAATCATTTGCCCGACGGAGAGCTCCACTGAAACATGCTTGTCCATCGTTTGAAGAGACGGGATTCTTTCAGCAGCTGCCTTTAACGCTTTTAAAAGTCCCTTTGAATCAAGTTTCGGCTTAAGAATATAATCAACCACTCCGCTTTGGAAGGTAGAGCGGACATAGTCAAATTCTCCAAAACTACTTAGGATAATGATTTCAATATGTGGATAACGATCCTTAACAATTCTTGTTAATTCCTCACCGTCCATAATCGGCATGACAATATCGGTAATAATGATATGCGGTTGTTTCATCTCAATTAATTCAAGTGCTTCACTGCCGTTTGAAGCTTCCCCAACGATTTCAAACCCTTCCTGTTCCCAATTCAGATAATGTTTAATGCCTTGTCTAATTAATTGTTCATCGTCAACTATAAGTACTCTTCCACGTTCCCCAACTGTCAAACCTATCCCTCCGGATGGTGAATATAATTAATATTCCTATTCTATAATACTTTCCCCCATTTGGGGAGAATTGAAGATAGCAGCTAATAACAAAAAGGTTTTCAAAAAAAAATCTGGACTGCAGTCTATGACTGCAGCCCTTAAAATCAATTCTATAGCTGCAACTTATTTCAAAAGATACTCGGCATCTCTCAACAAGTAGGTTGCGGCGTCAATTGAAATGTGCTTGTTGTTTTGTGCTTTTACTTCGTTTATAAAGCTTTCTAGGTTATTGTTTTGCAACTTCATAATAAGACTATTGACTATTCCTATATTATTGATGGATCCGTCAGATTGAAACAGATTTACAAGCTGTATTAAGGAAGATATGCTTGTGCTAGTCTTAAACGATCTTGTTGCCGAAGCAGAATTTCCCGCTTGATCCACCGCACTCACAGTGAGAACATGCTCTCCAAGTGATAGCTTATATAGCGGAATAACCGTACCATTTACGATTGGTTGTCCATCCAACAACGCAACCACAGACGAATGATTCACACCTGATATATTGTCAGATACCGTGTAATTCACTGTCACGGTTTCATCGTCCAAATAGCTTTCATCCACTAAACCTTCGATATTGATTTCGGGACGAGTCTGGTCTAGACTAATTGGATCTAAAGTAAGTACCTGTTCAGTATTGCCCGCTTTATCCACCGAATAGTATTTTACATTATTATTCCCATCCTGACTGACCACAAATGGTGCAGTATAAGTTTCAAAGGTAGTTCCGCCATCCAAGCTATAGAAGGTAGAATCTAATCCAGGCTTGGTATCCGTCGCACTCAATGTGACTGTAACCGGGTTTTTATACCAGCCATTCTCCCCATCCGGATTTGCCGGGGTCATTTCAGCTGTCGTCTCAGGTGGTGTGCTGTCGGCATTGGAGTAAACTTGAACCTCAACGAGCCCGCTTCCCCAACCATTGCTGAGAGCATTGTTGTTAACACGCCTTACCTCATTCACCTTGAGCTTTACATACCTGTAATTTCCACTTAGTTTATCCGAGGTGAAACCGGCCCACATATTCGTATTATTGTTGACCAATTCAGTCCAATTTTCGTTATCCGTTGAACCAAAAATCTGATACCTGTGGTACATTTCAGAACCGTTATATAGCCTATAGGCTACGTCAATTCGCGCTAAGTCATAGACTTCATTTAAATCAATCGTATATTCATACGGAGCAACTAAGCCGCCAAAGAAATGGCTCGTATCCCCCCATGTATTAAGATTGTAGGTAATGCCGTCATTTGCTTTCTCTATTCCAGTAACAGAATCATTATTAGTGATGGTTGCTGGCTTACCTTCTGAAACGAGTTCAACCTTAGGGAATTGTACATCTCCGGTCTCTGCATTCAGTTTCCAACCTGTTGTGAAGGTGGCCGAAGCATTATGTTCTGCCTCGTTGAAGGCAATCGGTAACCACACATAACGTGAATCGGAAAGTTGACTTGGTCTCCATCTGTCACCCATATAAACATAGCTATTTGACCCATCCGATCTGGTCAGTTTCATAATGTTGGTTGATTGACTGTAGTATGTGCTGTTGTTCCCAAAGGTGAAATTTGGAAGTATCCTGCCATTCTCATCTTTTATTGGCGTCCAGCCATGTGGATCTGTAATGTCTGCATTATAGCTAATCGCACTCTGATTTGGCAGCCAGCCAGATTGTCCGGAGGTAATTAAATAATAACCATCGCCCGTACTTACAACCGCTGGTGCTTCTCGTCCGATACCCTCATAGAAGTTGTAGGATTCAAAATCTGTCGCCTTAGCAGCAGGGTCGCTGAAGGTGTAGGTCGTAAAGTCCACATCTGTATATTCGTCATTTAGTCGGTGGATCCTCATGGAATGTCCTTCCGACGATACCAGATAAGCAGTCCCGTCATCATCGGAAAACACTGTAAAATCACGGGAGATATATCCCATTTGAGTCACATCGTCTTGCACGTTCGATGGAACGGTCGTCCTGTCTCCGCTTGTCTTATAGTATTCAGAATCGGAGTAAACACCGTTGTCACTACGCCAGTTACGCAGGGTACCTCCTGGACGCCAGTGCCCAAGGAAGGTATACGGACCTGCTACATTATCCGCTGTAGCTACCGCAATTTGACTGCTTGCATAGCTGCCCGCTGTTTCCCAATGGCCCCAGAGAACATACTTTTTAGTTTTTTCGTTGTAAAGTAGCTTCGGACGCTCCCATTTGTTATTTAGAAGTCCGTATTCCGCGCCTTCTACAGTTTGAGAGAATTGGTCAAGAATGTTACCTTCATATTCCCAATTGACCAAATCGCGGGAGGAGTAAAGCGATACCGCATGGAAAACTGCACTGTTGTGAATTTTGTTTTCCCCAACCCAATAGTAGATTGGCTTGCCGTCTTCTGCAGTTTGCTGAAGGAACCCGCCGCCGTGGGCTTGGATGGGATTCCCTTCGTTATCGTACCAGGTTTCTCCAACAGGTACACCGGCAGTGGAATAGTTCACTACATTTTCAGGTTGAACGGTTTGTGCCCATTTGAAGGCTTCATCAATTTGCAAAGCCGCCCGGTCTATATCCCATTGCGGCGCAGATTCATCTGCTAAAATCTTTTTCGCATGATCGAGCGCCCGAGTAATGGTTTTCCATGTTCCGTTGGTATATTCCCCTCTTATAGTATCTTTCTTCTCATCGTATTTAGCCTGAAGCTCCGATTTGAGCGACGGCACCGTCACAGTGTATTCCTGACTGAAGTCAAACCATTTCATGGTCAGAATGACTTGTTTTGCGCTCGTGCCTTCCGTCGGACGATTTACTAAACCTGTGCTTGGATCAATCAAGCTGTTGTCGCTTGAGGTCCAGATAATGTTGGGATCACGAAACAACGCAAGATCCTCACGAACCACCATCCCATCGGTGAGCGGCTTCAATGTGAGCAAGTCGTTCCATGTAAAACTGCGAATTTCCTTCGCAAAATAAGTCGCAGCA
Organism: Neobacillus canaveralius; assembly: GCF_047237705.1. Classification (NCBI taxonomy): domain Bacteria; kingdom Bacillati; phylum Bacillota; class Bacilli; order Caryophanales; family Bacillaceae; genus Neobacillus; species Neobacillus canaveralius. The sequence continues at coordinate 5,589,454 of NZ_JBDFLL010000001.1, forward strand.
TCTTGATCAAGTGCGTCTTTAAATACACGCACATCGCGGTAATGCGAATCAAGATTGGAGAAGGTAGCAATCGTACGGTTCAGTCGAAATTGTCCATTGCCAATTTCGTCCGCACCAATCCCGTTAGAAGCAACCTCCGCTGCCTTAACTCCATCGACCCAGACGATCAGCTTACCAGTACCGGCTGTACCATCCAGCGAAATGGTATAATTATGCCACATACCGGCTGCCGGTGACGGGAAAGATGCCACTATGGAATCCGCCCCATTCCGTTTAAGAACAACCGCAGCCATACCGTTACTGTAGTAAGGCCGAAGCGTAAGATTGTTATTATTATCAGACCCATACGATAAGAGGGTATTTACCGCACTGGTAGAACGTGTTTGTGTCTTATTTAATTTAATATTTAACGAAAAAGAAATTTTCTTTCCCGTTACAGGGTTTCCCGGATTGTTGCCTGCAATATGTCCATTGTTTGCATTTCCCGGATTGACCAATGTAACGTAGTCCGTTTTCCAGGACACGTCACTGCCGGACAATTGCTGACTCTCATTCAACTTGTTTTTATACTGATAAGAACTATTCAGCGGGTAGTGCGCCACTGTGACACCATCTAGCGAACTTGCGTCGAAGTCAAATTCTGTGTCGGCCGCTTGGACGTAATGAGATGGTGTAAAGCCACTGGTGATTACGCTTACAATTAACAACAAAAGCAATAATTTCTTCACCCATTCACCAATATTTATCCCTAATCTAGGTTTCATTGCAATTCTCCTTTTCTTTTCTCTCACTCTTCCACGTTAAACTATTACCCTCCTTAATTTATTTGAACTCTTTACAACTACTAGGTTATCTAAAATATCTTCCTAGATATACGAATATTTTTACTAAGTTTTTTAAAATTTTGACTTTTTAAATAAATTTCATTCAGCTTTTAAAACGGAGTAACCAGCAAAAATAAAATAACCGGAGATTTTCCGGTTAAATGCAAAATGGAGCTCGTTTTCGAGGAAAATAAGCCGATGTTTTCCGCTTATGCCAAGCAAAAACTCCCATTTTCAAATTTTTCGAGCCAATAGGCGGAATCTCTCCGTCTATTCGAGCCCTTTTTTACTATAATTGTTAGATAGGCGGAATTCTTCCGCCTATCTATCAGCTCCGGAGCTTAATCATAAAGGATAAAGACGTATGCCAATTCATACGTCTTTTTATTAAGATAGCATCCGAAAACGGCGTGAACAGACTCTCATTCTATCATCACTTATGAATAATAATCTTCTCTTCTCCGAGCTCCAAGTATATCCCTTCCTCCCCAAATTCAATCTTTGGAGTGGTTTCCCATTGGTTCATAATGTTCTCATTTCCTGGTTCCCCAAAAACGGCATTTACAAGCCAATGTGTTCCTGGTTTTAGACTAGCCTTTATGGTTGGAATAACGGTGCGTGTATTTACTAGATTTGTATTTGCATTTGGATAGACGAGCTCTGCTTTGCCATTTCCATATAAGTTCTTTATACCGCTAACAGCCCAAGGTGAAATGGCCGCACATTCTTTTAAATGTGTAATTTCCTCTGGCTTTTGCCCAACATATTGGGTATGCTCCAATCCTAGAGCGAATCCACCCTCTGCAACGTCAAGGTTTCTTCTTGTCTCTATACAATGGACTCGGATATGCCACGGGGTCCCTGGAACAAGCCAGGTTTTAATTTCAACATCCTCCCACGGCTTCCATTTCGTGTAGATTACATTATCGTTTACTTCATATTCCTCACACTTTCTTTTGCCTCTATAGATATTGTCACCCTCGCTGACAGCAAGTATCGAATCAAATGCCCCCTGTGCAAGTCCCCATTCTGCTTTCTGCACACTAAATCCAAAAAGATTGGAGTAAACAAATTTTTCATATTTCGCTGCAATATGAGAGTGATCATTTGTGTGCTGATACCCAGCATTAAATGCAGCAATATAGTTTTGTTCATCGTTCCTGCTTAGGATAAAACGTGGTGAGTGTTGTACCACTTTTTCCTTTAATGAAGGAAGAGGCTCCTCCTCCACCTTCCAAAAAGGATGATCAACAGGCAACGCTAAAGGCAGGAAGGTTTTTAATGCCCAATAAGGTGAACAAGGTGAATTATAGTTCTCTGCCATGACCAAATTTGGATAACTATAGCCAATGGTAAGCAGTCCATTATGGTCAAAGATGTCTTGACTAAACCAAAAGCGGAGGTTCCGAAGAATTAGTCCCTTCATCACGCCCAGCGGAAACACCTCAACCTCTGCGTAAACGAGAGCACTCCAAAAGGAAGATTGTGCAAATCGATACGCCAGGCTTCTCCCAAAAGGCAGGGCGGAACCATCATTCGCAAACCAGTAAATAAAATCCTTAGCAAATGTCGCTGCTCTGCTTTTGTACACCATTGCCCTTTCCGGGTCCTCACTGCCCATCAATTTTGCATAAAGCAGGCTATAAAAATGAATGGCAAACGGTCCATAATAATCACAGTGAGCATTCACCCCATCGGAATACCATCCATCCTGTAAATAAAAGCTTTCTATTCGATCAAGATTCTCTTTCACTGTTTCAGAATTATAAGGTAAGCCAACTCTTTTAAATCCTAAGTTGACTATTACAGGGAAAAATAACCAGTTGCAATCATAAACTTTGATGGTGTTGATTTGATTCAGCCACTGGAACAAATTGAATTTTTCCAAATCACTTAAAGGATCCCAAATCTTTTCAGGAATGAGCGCGAGTGCATATCCAAATGCCGCCATTTCTACTGCACGCTGATCAAAGTCTGCGATTTCTCCCCAATATTCTTCATGAGAAGGATCTGTACCATTCTTTATGCCCTGAATGTGGATATCCCAAATTTCCGATTTCTCTCCACCTGCTAACAAGGGCACGAGTCCCCATAATACTCTTGAGAACCCTTCCATTCCAGCTAAGGAATCCGGGTACCCCGCACCTGTACTGCCTAATTGGAGGAGGGTTTTCCCCTTGGAGTAAAAAGGTTTTAACGGGTTTAGAATTTGGTTTACAGCCTCACTCAAATCCTCCCGTGATTGAAGTGGATTTTTCTGAATAGGTAACCTGAGTTTTATCATAAACTTCCCTCCTGACAGAGAATTGGTTCTTTTTTTCAGTTGCTATCAATCTACCAAAATAATTCTTTAAACCCTTTTAAATACGCTAGACCCTCGACAAAATAGTAGTCACCATATATAAGCGGATTATCCATATATTTACCTTGCGGGAAATGACTGGTTGCATGGAGAATCAATCCCTCTTCTGAACCTTCCCAATCACTGTAATGGTTATATAAGGACTGAAGAATCCTTTCTCCTGCTTTCCTATATATAGGAGACTCTGTGGAAGCTACTTTATCCGCAAGTAAGAGCAGGCCACACGCAGCTATGGCTCCTGCTGAGGAGTCCTTTGGCGAAGCTACATCCGATGGGAGACGGAAATCCCAATCTGGAACGAAATCTTCCGGCAAGTGGGCAATAAAAAAGTGAGCAACCCGTTTGGCATATTCTAGGTATTTTTCTTCGCCTGTATAGTGATAAGTTAATGTGAGTCCATATATGGCCCATGCGGTTCCGCGAGACCATGCCGATTCTGGTGCATACCCCTGCCCTGAAAGCGCTTCTATCTTTTCACCGCTTTCAGGGTTGAACACAATAATATGATGAACTCCCCCATCGCTTCGGATAAAGTGATCTAACACCATTTCGGCATGCTTTTTTGCTACACCCTTGAATCTGGGATCACCTGTTACTTCAGATGCCCAATACAAGAGGGGCAAGTTCATCATACAGTCGATAATGGCAATTCCACTATTGTCTTCTCCTTCTGTCCAAGGGTTCCAAGCGCGAATATAGTTGCCATTTGGGTTAAAGCGACCCATTAATAGATTTGCTGCTACCAGCGCACGCCGCTTTGATTCTTCTTCACCTAAGATTTTATGTCTAGCGACACTGGTCAAAGTCCACATAAAACCCATATCATGATCGAGTCTGTAATAATCCCGTTGAACAGCATCTAACTTTTCTTCACATTCTTCAGCGAGTTTTCTTAAATTCTCATCTTTTGAATCTCGATAAATAAGCCATAAAATTCCTGGCCAAAACCCCGCAGTCCACCAATGAGGATCTGCAAGTACATACTGACCATTCTCGCTTGCATGAGGAAAATTCGCACCTATTTTCTCACTCGTTCTGCTAATTTTATTCGTTACCTTTTCCCAAGCTTCTTCTATCCACTGTTGTTCAGTCAATCTCTTCACCCCGCCTATTCAAATTGAAATACCAACTCGACACTACACTCCCTTTCAGGGTGCAGTACAATAAAATCGAGGGCTAAATTATCTTCCGATTTACCGTAATGATTAATAAAAGTAATCAGTTTTGTCTCTAGTTTTAGCTGACTCGTATCATATGAAATTCTTACTTTATTCTTTCCTTCTAGGATAACTCCATCATCGGTTTTTGTTATTAATAATACAGGTGTAATGAACCTTTCCACGATTGAACGTGGCTGCTCAACAAAAGAATAAGTGTCTTCCAATACCAGTTTTGGAGGATTTGTTTTTACCCAGGTAAACCTTCGCTTTAATCTTTGAAGACTCTTAACCTCATACGCATTTGCGATATCCATTTCATAGATATCAACATCTTCCCCTATTAATACATCAAGAATGTTTGCATATTTTGCTGACCCTGGTGTTTGAAATTGTTCGTTTATTATTGGAACAGAATGCCCTTGGGAGCCATTACAAAAATAAGAATACCGTTTTTCACTAAAGTAATCCTTACTGTATAAACCACTTCCTAGATCTTTAAAAAACACTTCTGTATTACCTTGCAGAATAAAGTGGCCAGTGTCGTTATGGTTATGAGGTTCGTCGTTATGTCCGCCTTTTGCTGCAAATGCAAAACCTCCCGATTCACAAATGTGCCTCGAAAGAAACCACTCTGAGTCCTTTGAAAAATAGGTGCCATTTCTCCAAGGTAATGGAACAGAATCTGCATCAAACCACAATAGATTCCGAATTGCCGGAGCCCATCTGCTGCAATGGTCGTCCGTATAATGTGAACGAAGAGAGTTTTCCGGAACTTCGAAATCACTATAAATTTTGCTTAAATAATGGCTCAGCCCGAGAAAAACGGATGCTGTCGGAAGTGAATCTGAAAAGTTAACAACGAGATTCCGATTTAAAAAGGTCCGTTGTTGAAAGAGAGCAATTTGATGAACCTTTTCAGAGTCGAATAGGTTCAGCCTTCCTTCTGTCTTTTTTTTCAGTAAATCTGCAAAATAGACATAATATCCAAAACCATATTGCCAATAACCATAGCCCTCAAGGCATATCCCATCATCTTGGAAGCCTTTTAAGTAAGAACTCATTGCATCAATTACCCTTTCCAAAATGATGGCAAGTTCGTCTTGGTCCTGGATTAAATGCAGTGCTGCCGAGCCAATGGATCCGGCACATACTGCCGCCCAATTATGTGTTTGTTTCTCCCAGCCAAAGGTTTTTTCTTTAAATGGGAAAAAGATTCTATTGTATATTTCTTCATAAATGCGCTTACAAATTTGCGGATTTAAATGTTCCTCCGTTAGTTTTACTATTTCACTTAACGAAAAGGCGGTTTCAGCAGCAAATAAATCAATAGAATACTCCCTCTTACTCGGCTCAAAGAGTGAGTAATTAACGTTCACCGACGTTTCCGGACTATTTTGTAAATGTGCAGGCAGGCACCAGGAATATTCATTGCAAAGTGACCATATCGTGTTTTCTAGCGCTGTCAAATATTCGTCTTGTTCAGGTTCAAGTAAAACCATAATGGCAAAGGTCGTTAATCGTCTCCGCTTTTCGAAATATACCTTTTCGAATTCTAGGCGGGAGCCGGTTTCATCAAAAATTTTGAACAATGAAAACGTTAGTTCAGGATCACTTTCTTTTAAAAGTCTATCCCCTTCATCCCTAATTTCATTAAGAAGCAATTGATAAGCTGGATTTTCCCTAATATCTTTCCACCAATTTAGTTTGGATTCCTTAGTAGGAAACAATAGGGAAGTTTCGGAACCTAATAAACTCTTAAGCTGTGTGGTAAGCAAAATATATACCTCCTACTCCAATTCCTTTTATTATAAAATAGGGCGAGTTGAAACTATTAACGGTATTTTGATATATATATACAAAAATTTGACTATCTTTTTTCATGAAAGTGACCCAATAGGAACAGTCCCTATTGGGTCACTTTACGTAACACTCTTACTCTTTTGGTTATCCCGCATCTAAGGATTGATGCTGTGATTGATGCAGCTTCCAATAGTAACTTTTTTTCCCTATCAGTTCTTTATGAGAACCTTCCTCTATGATTCTGCCTTTATCGATGACAAGGATACGGTTTGCATTTTGAATGGTAGAAAGACGATGTGCAATAATAAAGGATGTTCTCCCTGCCAGCAGTGTTTCAAGTCCTTTTTGTAATGCAAGCTCCGTTTCTGTATCTATGGATGACGTAGCCTCATCAAGAATTAATATCTTGGGATCAGCTAAGAGTGCTCGTGCAAACGAAATCAGCTGTCTCTGTCCAGTAGAAAGTCTTGTGCCTCTTTCATTTACCTCCGTTTTATAGCCCTCAGACAATCCACTAATAAATGGATGAGCCTGCACAGCTTTCGCTGCTTCAATCACTTCTTCATCTGTAGCATCAAGTCGGCCATAACGGATATTATCCATAATCGTGCCAGAGAAAATAAAAGGATCCTGAAGCATGACCCCCATCTGCTTTCTAAGAGAGGCAATGGTTACCGATTGAATATCAACTCCGTCTATTTCAATCTGACCGCTGCTTACATCATAAAAACGGCTAAGCAAACTGACGATTGTTGTCTTCCCTGATCCAGTAGCTCCAACTAGAGCAATCGTTTCACCTGGATTCACACTGAGATCAATGTTTTTAAGGATTTTTTCCCCTTCTTCATACCCAAAAGTAACATCTTTAAACTCTACTTTACCCTTTATCAAAGGTAGCTCAGACGCAATCGGAAGGTCTTTAACAGTTGGTTTTTCATCAATCATTTCAAATATTCTCTCTAGATATGCTGTAGCATTAATGATTGCATTATAAAAGTTCCCAATATTCGCGATTGGCGCCCAAAACATCCCTATGTAACCAACAAATGCAACCAATGCTCCAACTGTTACCCCATCACCAATTAGAGAGATTCCGACAACATAGATGAGTGAGGTGGTAAGTACTGAAATATTTTCAATCGATGGCCATAAAAGGAACTGAATCTTTACTGCCCTCATCCACGAGCTTCTGTAACTATCAGATACTTCACTAAAAATCCGTTTGTTTTCTTCCTCTCTTGTAAATGCCTGCGTCACTTTAATACCATTAATACTTTCATGAATATAAGCATTCATGTTGGATTGTTTGTTACTTAGCATCTGCCATGCCTTCCGCTGGGCATTTTTTATAAGCAGGATCACCGCTGCAAGAATTGGAAACCCAATCATCGCCATAAGGGTTAATTTTACGTCAATCGCAAACATAAACCCTAGAATAACAAAGAGACTAAAAAGGTCCGTAATCAAATTAATTAATCCATTCGATAGTAGATCACTTAAGGAGTTTACGTAGTTTACTACCCTCACCAAAATCTTCCCATGCGGTCTGCTGTCATAGAAGGTAAATGATAGCTTTTGTAAGTGAGTAAACAAGTCTTTCCTTATCTGGACGATGACACTTTGCCCAATCTGGGACATCATTCTAATTTTATATTTCATACATATCCCAGTAATGATAATGGCAATTAAGTAAACACCTGCAAGAACCATTAAGCCGCCTATATCCTTGCCTGGAATCTCCTCGTCAATGGCTTTACTAATTAGATACGGCCCAATTAAGTTTGCTCCACTGGCAATCAACATGATAAAAACCGTAAATAGAATCTTTTTTTTGTAGGGCTTTAGATAAATCATCAACCGCTTTAGCTGAATAAAACTAAATGGAGATTCCAATTCTTCATCCACATCAAATTTATTGCGCGCCATTGAGATAGTTCACCTCCTCAAAGTCATGCACACCATCAAAGTTTCCAACTTGATTTCTAAACACTTTATAGTAATTTCCTTTTTTCGCAAGCAATTCTTTATGATTCCCTCTTTCAATGATTGTGCCATTTTCCATTACAAGAATTAAATCTGCATCTTTTACGGAAGAAATACGATGGGCAATAATAAAGCAGGTTTTTTCCTTTAAAAATGATTTTAAAGTTCTTTGGATCCGCAGCTCTGTTTCCATATCCAATGCTGATGTTGTATCGTCCAAAATCAGGATAGATGGATTTTTTAGTATCGCTCGTGCTAAAGCAATCCGTTGCCGCTGTCCTCCGGAAAGACCTACTCCCCGTTCTCCAATAATGGTATCGTACCCCTCTGGCAGCTTTGAAATAAAGTCATCCGCTTCTGCCATTTTGGCCGCAGCTTGAACAGCTTGGAAGGAAGCAGTTGGGTTGCCATAAGCTATATTCCCTTCAATCGTATCTGAAAAAAGAAAAATATCCTGCATAACGGTAGCCATGCTATTTCTCAATTTATGAATATCCCAGTCCCTTACATTAAGTCCATCCAATCTTACTTCCCCTTCGGAAGCGTCATAAAACCTGCTTAGAAGATTGACCAATGTCGATTTACCGGCCCCTGTAGGACCGACAATGCCTACTGTTTGTCCCTGTCTAACCTTGAAGTTTATATCATTCAATACTTGTTCGTCCCCATAACTAAATGAAACTTGGTCAAATTCCACAACACCTTTGAAATGTTTAACATTGTAGCTTTTTGTTTCGTTCTTTATCTCTGGTTCTGTATTTAATAATTCTTCCACTTTTTCAGCCGAGGCAACAAACCTTTGGACATCATTAAGTAACCACCCAGCCATTCGCATTGGATTATTTAATGCCCAAATTAATGAATTAAACGTGACTAACTCACCCATAGTCAGCGACTGATTAATGACCATGTATCCTCCAACTACAATCATTACTACTGTTAATACGCCTGCAAGTGAATCGAGAATAGGCAAATACTTTTCCCAGACTCTTGAGGAGTCAAGATTCTTCTCCTTGAATGCTTCATTTTCTTTTGAAAACTTTTCAATTTCATACCCTTCCTTAGCAAAGGCCTTTACGACTCGATTTCCACTAATGTTTTCCTGTACAACTGAATTTAACCTAGCAAACTGTCCTCGAATGGCTGAAAACGTCGGCTTGACCGTAAAGGATAAACGCATTGCAAAGAATCCAATAATCGGTGTAACCGCAAGCATGGCTAAAGCTAACGGCGGATGAATATAGAACATAAACCCAATGGCAAATAGCAGGATTGTAATGTTTTCAAATATCATATAAATCGTCCATGCGGTAAAATGCCTGACAGCCTCCATATCCCCTGTCATTCGAGCCATGATATCTCCTGTTTTTGTCTGATCGAAAAACCTAAAATCTAATTTGTTAAGCGTGTCATATAGTTTTTCCCGTATGTTGAATATGACACTTTGGGAGACTCGTTCGAACATTATTTGGTAATTATAGCGAACGATTGTTTTAATAACAGTTACGCCAATCATTGAACCTAAAAAAATCCATAATAGTTCATTCTCTTGGCCATAAATAACCTTATCCACGATTTTCCCAGCGAAATAGGGGTTAAGCATATTTAAAACAGAAACCACTAACGCTAGAAAAAGGCCGCTAAATAACCTTATCCGAAAGTTCCTTATATACCCCCATACCCAGCGAATGCTTTGCATCATTCACTTCATCCCTCCCCGATGCGTAAAACATAAATACATATTATTATCACATTTCCCCTTATATGTATTTATATTTAACTTTTAATCTTTTTTTCTTAGTAACAAAAATAAAACATTTATGAACCTATTATATGGTTATAATTAAAGAATAAAATGCAATATCATAACAAAAATTTGCACAATCCTAACATAAAAGGAGATAGGAATGCTTCAATTATTTGCCCCTCCCCTGCCAACCTTGCTTGCTGCAGGTCAAAATACTTTTGATATTGGACAATCACATATAAATCGTAACAAGATTGGTGTTTTTGATTTGTTAGTTGTCACAGAAGGACGATTGCACATGGGTGAAGATGACCAACAATTTCAGGTTAGCAGCGGTGATACGCTAATCCTCTACCCCGACCGGCACCATTTTTCTATATCACCCTGTGATCAAATTACTCACTTTTTTTGGTTTCATTTCAATGCTTCCAAAGGCTGGCAGGACTTAACGACATCTAAACCTTTCCAATACGGTGAAAAAGTAACTGAAGAGTCGAGAAACGTCTTTGTTGAAAATCCATTCGGAATTACACTGCCTCAGTATTGTAAATTATCAAATTTAGAAACGATCGAACATCTCTGCTCGAAAATTATTTCTTCTGAACATGAGTCAATCTACACTGGAGAATGGCAGCGACAAATTCTTTTTCAACAATTACTTCAGGAGCTTTCAACGCATACGAAATTAGCGAACTCAATGCCTGCATTTGCAGTAGCAGAAAAAGCTGCCATCTATTTGAGGAAAAATTATGCCCAAAAGATTACTTACGAAGATCTTGGCCATGCCCTCAGGTTCCATCCTAATCATATTGCAAGATGTATGATCCAGGCCTTTGGCTGTACGCCGATTGAATATATTAATAAAATACGTATAGACCAAGCAAAGATTCTGCTACTTTCAACAGATTGGAGTACGGATAGAATTTCAGAAGTTTGTGGATTCACCCAATCGGCATATTTTAGCAGGGTCTTTAAAAAACTAGAAAAACTATCACCCAGTCAATTTCGAAAACAATATGTTGGGAGTATTCTGTAAAGAAACCCACTACCCTAAAAAAATTTCCAGATATCACAAAAATCGAGCAAAGTCTTTTTTCTTAAAGACTTTGCTCGACTTTAATCAGTATAGTTTAAGAAGCATAGAGCCATGTGGCGGCAAAGATAGGCTGATCTTATCTTCGACATGCCCAAGTTCTTCTTGCTTCCAGATATCCCTCAATTTTTTTGAGGAGGTAAGTCCTAACTGTTCCAATGATACTTGTACCAATGCCGTTTCATCACTTGCATTAAAAAGGGCAGCATAGGTATGATCTTGTCTATCTTTAGCGGTCCAGACGATTCTATCATCTTGACGGTAAACAAATCGTTTGCTATGGCTGTTTTGATTTAATTCCAATACTTCTTTATTGGTAAGCAATGAAAGGGTCCATTCATCATTGTCTCGGAGTTCTCCGCCAAACATCAGTGGCGAGCGGAAAATAGACCACAGTGTCATCATTGTTACTTGTTCATCTCTGGTGAAACGTGTCCAGCGATCACTGCCACCCCCATCAACAGAACGGATGCCTATATGACCTAGAGGCAGCATGTCACAGTCTGGCCAATGGCCAGGAGCAGAATGCTCAACCCATTTTTCACATCTTTCAAACATTCCATAGAGCAGGTTCCACTGATCCCAAAAATCATCCGTCATTCTCCACATGTTGGCATTCGCTTTTAGAGTCTCTGCATATTCAAGTGGTGCGGGTCCTGGTGATAGGCTTAGAACCATATCTCTTCCACAATGATCAATGGCTTTTCGAATCAGTTCTATTTCTCCATCATGAATGTGATAAAGCCTCGAGGCTGCAATATCATCCACTTTAACGAAATCTACTCCCCATTCTGCGTATAATTGAAACAGGGAATTATAGTATTCCTGTGCCCCTTCTTTTGCTGCATCTACCCCATACATATCCGTATTCCATGGACAAATCGAATTTGGATGGGCTATATCTCTTGCCCCAACGCTTGTTCCTAAAATTGGTGTGTTCGCATGAACAGCCTGCCGCGGAATTCCTCGCATGATGTGTATACCGAATTTTAGCCCCAGGTTGTGCACATAGTCTGCTAAGGGTTTGAACCCTTTACCACCTTCTGCAGAAGGAAAGCGGTTTACCGCAGGAATTAACCTAGAATACTCATCCATTTCCAGTGGTACAAATGGGCGGTATACAGAAGAGACTGCACCTGGTTCATACCATTGAATATCTACCACTACATACTCCCAGCCATATGGTTTTAAATGTTCAGCCATATAGTGAGCATTGCCTTTTACTTCTTCTTCCCTAACGGCTGCCCCGTAACAATCCCAGCTATTCCAGCCTAATGGAGGTGTTTTTGCAAATGTATGATGTCTCATTTGGATTTTAGTTCCTTTCAAAGTGTTATTCATTCATAATTCAAAGCGCTTACAAACTATTATAATATTTAATAGATTTAACACAATGCAATTATTTTTACTCAACACTCAAGTAATTTTACTTTTTATCCTTATTAGCGGCGGACAAATATTGTTTACGGAAAAATAAAGCCCAGTCCATTAAAGAATCTGGACTTTACCCTGCGGATACCTTCCCGCCTCGAAACTCAATAGGCGTTACCCCCACATGCGTTTTAAATAGTTTAATAAAATAGCTTTGGTTATCATACCCGAGACGTTCACAAATTTTCCCTACAGAGTCAGTCGTTTGTTCAAGCAATTCCTTGGCCCTGGAAATCTTCATTTTGGTAACAAATTCAACAAAGTTTTCACCAACCTCTTTCTTGAACAGGCGGCTAAAGTAACTTTGGTTTATAAACAAATAGCTGGATACCTCTTCCAGACTGATTCTCTTTTCTAAATTTCTAGAAACGTAACCGATGGCATCCAAAATTTCCTTTCGCTTTGTCTGACTATATGCCGCTTCAGAACGCTTCAAAAGTAATTTGAAAAAGTCAATGAGCAAGCCTTTTAATTCACATAAATAATTACTGGAAATAATCTTATTATGCAGACCTTCCACAATATATTCAGAACGAAATAATTGCAGTGCCTGTAATTTAACCTTAAAATCTAAAAGCAGCTTCAACATCCATTCCTTCACCAATTCAGGATGGTACTTCTTTTCTTCAATACAGGTTATCCATTTGGTAACAATAGAGGTTATCATACCCTCATCTTTTATAACCATTAACTCTCTAAAGTCTGAAGCTGCTTCGTCGTATTTCGAAAATAAGTCATCATTTTCAGGTTGTACTACTTTTCTTTTTTGGATCGTTCCTTTAGGCATATAAAACCGCTGGTGTTTTGCACTTTGTAAAAGTATTAATTCATGTCTCAATTCAGTAAAGCTTGAGAAGCTCTCCCCAATCATAAAAGATAGATTAATATTAAAATATTTTTTTAAGGCTTGTTGAACCTTTTGTATACATTCTTGTTTTTCATCAAAGGAGCCTTTTTTTCGTTTTAGTGGATCTGGAAAACACAGAATAAATTCCTTAGCCCCGATACTAAAGAAAACTGCCTCAGATTTAGAATCTTTATTAATATCTGAGAAAATATTTTGTATCGCAAAAGTTAATATTTCTTCTGATAGGTATCTTTCTTTTTCTACATTGTAATCAAGAATCATCGCCATTGAAGCTGTGTATGTTGTTCGATCTAACTGAAGTCCTAAAGATTCAGCCTCATTTACCCACTCTTTTTCATCCACTGATACTTGATTGATGGTTTTCTTAATAAATCCTTCCCTGATGCTGTTCTTATTTTTATCTATCAACTGTTGTAATTGAACCTGCTTAACGTCTCTCTTTTTTTGTTTTTCAAGGGTATCTACGATTTTTTTGATTACCTTGCACAGGTCTTCTGGATCAAACATGTCCTTTACTAAATAATCCTGTACCTGCAGTCTTAATGCCTGTTTTGCAAATTCAAATTCAGAATGGCACGATAAAATGACAACCTGCAAATGGGGATTTAGCTCTTTTAGCCGTTTAGTTAGTTCAATTCCATTCATCTTTGGCATGCCGATATCTGTAATTAAGAGATCAGGCATCTCATTCAGAGCTTTTTCGAAGGCGGCTGCACCATTTTCGTGCGTACTTTGAAGCATTAATCCCAGGTTCTCCCACTCAATTGTTTCAGACAATAATTCTATTACTGGATAGTCATCGTCAACTAGCATTACTTTGTACATTAGGTCTCCTGCCTCCTTTAGGGATGGACATAATGACTTGTGTTCCCTTACCTAATTCACTTTTTATATCCATTTTGAATTCCTCACCAAAAGTCATATACATTCGTTCAAATACATTTGATATTCCTATAGACGAGAAACCTTTATTATTTTTAGACGTGCTATTATCTAGGGTGTTAGAGTGAATAAATTTCCTTTTTAATTGAAATAATGTCTGCTCGTCCATTCCCCCGCCATTATCTTCTATTATGATAGTGACTTCATTTTTCGTCATTTCCGCATTGACTATAATCATGCCTGCACTCTGGTTTAGACCATGAATGATGCTGTTTTCAATAATTGGCTGAAGAATAAACCTTGGAATCATGATTAAATTAGCCTCTTCATGAATGGTTATTTCTACATTCACCTTTTCCTTTTGCCTCATATTCATGATATTAATAAAATCCAAAACGATTTGAACCTCTTCCTGAAACGTGATGATTTCTTTGTCTTTCGATATCGTCATACGAAGTAATTTTGACAAGGAACTTATCATATTGGCACTTTCTTTATCTCCTTTTACCATGACCTTCATTCGAATGGAGTTAAGGACATTAAAAAGGAAATGAGGATTGATTTGTGCCTGAAGCATATCCAATTCTGCTTTCCTTTTTCTTTCCTGCGTGGCTGTTATATCCTGAATCATTTTATTGATGGTATTTAGCATTTGATCAAAGGATGAGGACAGTCTGCCTATCTCATCCTTGCTTTTGATATGAGAGCGGATGTTTAAATTACCTTGCTGGACTAAGTCTGCAACATTGCCTAAACGAACAATCGGCTTTGTAATCGTTCTCAAGAAATAAGTCATAAGGATTAGAAAAATCGTGAAAAATACAACTTGAAACGCAACCACTTTATTGAATATTGCGTTAACTTTGCTTGTTGCTTGTTTATAAGGAATTAACGATACTAACTTCCAGTCGGTAAAAGAGATTTTTTGTTCAGCTATTAAATAATCTTTTTTTGAAATCTCGAATATATTTGACGAGTTTTCCTCTGTAAGCTGATCACCATATTTGAACTTTTCTCCAATTCTATCGTCGTTTGTGTGGGATATAATTTGATTTGAAGAATCTAAAAGGATCATTTCTTCCTTGCCATTCATGTTCTCGAAAATTTGGTTAATCTTATTTTCCATTATGGTTACAATTACATAGCCGTAAATATTTAAATTTTCATCCCTTAATGTTCTAGCAACTGATATTTGATATGGATTAATCGGCTTTTCTGATTTAAACATGGTAGGCTGGCTTCTAATCCACACTGTTTCATAGCCTTTTATTTTATTTAATTGTTTAAACCAATCTTCATTATAGATATCTTTGGGATTTAATTCATAGTTAGAATAATTTGTATACGAAATACCATTCTCCAGGAGAATCGTCACATACGACTTTCCTCCAACCAATGTAATATTTTCAAGCGTTTTTATTATTTTGCTATCAGCTAAAAACTGTTCGTATTTTTGTTGTGAAGTTTGATTTTCTGTACTCTTAATTTTCCGCTTTAATATGGTATTCATTTCTGCGTCGACTTGTATAAAGTTTGTTATGTACATCATATCTTCAAGAAGCTTTTCCACATATTCATTGGCAATGGTGAGCTCCCTATTTGCATTTGAATGTGCCTGTTCCTTTATCGTATCTTTCGTTAAATAGTTATAGATAAATAAGCTAAAAGTTGCAGGGATGACAAGACAAATGATAGAAATGAACATGACTTTAAAACGAAAAGAACTTGATGATACTAGCAGCTCCCTTACCTTATTCCACATAATCCTCAATCCTCCTATATCGGAGTTTGCGCAGGTACGATAAAACCTTTCGATAGACAAATCGTTTAATGATTGTTGTTAAGAATTTCTTGTACTCTCTCTTTGGAAACCTCAATAGTGCTATCAATATTTTGTTCACCAAAAATTAATTTTTCATATTCTTCGTTTAGTACTTTATAAATTTCCGCCTGGTTTGGAACAGGTGAAACAAACTTCGAAGATTTCGCGTTTGTTAATACATCTATCAGTGATTTTTTATCAATTTTCTCAGGATTTTTTGTACCATTAAGTATTTTATCAATGATTACCGTAATATCATGATTACTAACCTTATTCCAAGATGGCACGTTTTTACCTTGAATAATTTGTCCTTCAGTCGTGTACCATCGGATAAATGTGTATGCTTCTTTCTTATGGTCTGATTTCGCTGCAATCGCCATATAGTCTGTTGTGACTG
This sequence comes from Neobacillus canaveralius, assembly GCF_047237705.1. NCBI lineage: Bacteria > Bacillati > Bacillota > Bacilli > Caryophanales > Bacillaceae > Neobacillus > Neobacillus canaveralius. Next base: position 5,605,823 of record NZ_JBDFLL010000001.1, read on the forward strand.
GAGCATATCCACCTTTATCAGCTTTTTCATTCTTCGGGTAAGGTGCAACTGTAACATTGAAACTTAATGGATTTAGCTCAGTGCCTCCAAGCTCGGCATTTATCCAGCTTCCAATGATGATGGAGCTGGCAGCTTGAGTAAAAAACTGTTCGCGGTAATGAAGCTTTTGAGTCAGGACCTCCTCATAAGGAACAGCTGATTGGTCCTCTTTTTCCATCTTTACTCTCATTTCAAGTGTCTTCTTAAAGAGGGGGTGACCCAAATTAGATTCCCCTTCTTCTTTAGTAAATTCAGTATCTTCATCCTCACTTGCAAGTGCGAGTCTCATATACTCCAACCAGCTTCCATCCTGCGGTCCATGGAAATAGGTTCCGTAATGCCCGTCTCGTGACATGGCTTTTGCATATTCCATGAATTCATCCCAGGTCCAATCCTTTGGGGTCGTAAGACCTGCGGCATCCAAATGGTCTTTATTTAAAAGAACATACCAAGGATTAAATTTACCTGGCAGAGCATAATATTTCCCGTTTATTTCAGTATCGACCTTATATTCTTCTGTAACTTTGTATCCTTCTTCGTTAATGAATTCATCCAGAGGAGCGGCCATACCCATACTTACATTCTGGGCATAACTAGCGGATTCACTAAACATGATAACATCCATTTGTTCTCCGGACGCTGCTGCAAGACCTAATTTCTTTGCTGCTTCCTGGGTATCTCCTTTATCACTAAGGATCACTAATTCTACATCGATATTTGGATATTTTTTTTCAAAAGCTTCAATGGTGTTCTTCCAGTTGTAGGATTCCTCATTTCCATGAGAATGGAACTTAATCGTGACTTTATTGTCTTTTTCCAAATCAGACGCTGCCTTTTTACCGCTTTCTGAACATCCTGTGACTAGGACTGAAAATATTACGGCACCTGTCAAGAAAGCCCAAATCTTCTTCATCCTCATCCCCCCGGAGATTAACTCTGAATGAAAACCTTTACAAAATAACCCTCAATTCTACAAATTTATATAAATTATTATACTATTTATCAGATAATTTGACATCCCATTTTTTGGGGGGGCGGTTTGAATTTGGTAAATATAAAGGAGATTGTCTCAATTAGGTAGCAATTTGCTCCTTATGAAACAATCTCCCCTACCATCTAAGAGAAACTTTTATCTTTGCTTTACTGTTAACGCAGCATGAAAAAACTTCTTTTCAGAAAACCAATAAGTAATAAAGGCGGAAACACTGAAAAAGAAGAATACTAAGAAAAAAGAGAAACGAAGCGATATAAATATCAAGCCTATTATGGTCAATACATTCACCAAAGATATGAAAGGCTTAAATATTGCTAATTGAAAAGCATTTTTCACCAATTGTTTGGATGAATAGTAACCATTAACCATTAAAGGTAATAGATAAAGAACAGAAATGAATAAAAAGAAGCTGATCATCAGTAAACAAATAAATAAAATTTCCTTTATACCTATTTGCATTCGACTAATTAAATAGAAATCTGCAAAGATTAGCATAAATAGTCCCGTTACAGCCGGACCAATCATCATACTCTGCTTAAAATTTTCAACAAAAAGCAATTTGTAAGTAGTAAAAACAGGTGGATCATTCTTTTTCACCCATTGTCTAACCACACCAAAAAGTGCTGCCGCAGCAGGAAAAATGGTTATGATTGGGAGACAACTAACTAAGAATAATAGGTTTAAATAAGAAAAACGATATATCCATGTGCATACACGATGAACTAAGCCATCTACCTTAAACATTTAATCCACTTCCTTAACTGTTTTTACTACCACGTTGCATGTATATCTACTTTACATTATCTGCTTTTCCATTCATCTTCCACTTGTAAGAAACGAAGCTCTTCCACAACACCAGGTTCGCCTTGTTCAATAGACTCTAGCAAGATAGCAAATGTATTACCTTCTTTCTGAATCCATGGGCCTGGGATAAAGGTCAATTCAGGATTTCCGCCTCTCATTTGCGGCCTCGCAGTACTCGATGGGTTCCATATCCGGCCAATCAATCTACCATTCAAATACAATGTTAACTTCATATTTGAACCGCTGGATACTGCCTTCCAACAGCTGGTTGTATCAATGCCATCAAGATTTCCAAAAGCCCAAGCACTGCTTCCAGAAGCTAACTCAACAGGTAAATCAGCGGGGACTGCTAAGATTTTAGCCTTTACAGCATGTTTCCATAAAGAAGCTTCATCCGCAGAAGTTAACTCCCAATCTACTGCTTTAACACCCTCGTAAAGGATGACAGATCCATTACTTAAGCCATAATAGGTTTCTAGAAATAGAGTAAGCTGAACTTCCTCGCCGCCCCTTACCCACTTAGTAAGGTCTATATAGGGGGTTAATGGATTCACCTTGCCTGCTAAGTTCCCATTAATAAAAACTGTAACGAGAGACTTTATTCCCGGAAGGTGAAGAACCCAGGTGTCTGATTGGTCAGATAGTGAGAAACTTTTTCTGTAATAACCATATGATGGATGCTGTTCTGTCATCCATGAACCCCAGCCAATGAGCGGCCAGTTTTTAGTGTCACAAGATAAAGATGTGTATAAATGATGCTCATTAGAGGAGCGAACTTCCTTAAAGCGCCAATTACTGTTTAATTTTATAATATCAGTCACGGCAACAGCACCCGTTAACCCTTTTTGCCCCTTCAGACGAAAAGCAGGCAGCCGGGCATCATCAAAGTTGGAATGTCCCCAAATTTCTGAACGAACCAATAACTTCATTTCCCTGCTGGATTTCTCAGCTTCAAACGGAAGATAATAACTTCCGCCACCAGGTACAACTGTCCCATGATATTGGTCGTCCGTATAAACAGAACAAATATCACTTGCATCCTGAAGCAGAACTCCTGATACAGCTTTAGATTCTGGTGAATTAAATTTAGCCTTATACCAAGAATATCCTTTGTATACTCCTCTGTTTTCCAACCATTCAGCATCGGGGCCAAGTTGTTGAAGGTTCCCTCCTAATTCAGGTGCACCGTTATTTAAGGCAGCAACTGACCACTGAATTTGAGGGATATCCTTTTCTTCTGTTTGTGCAATGAGCTCCTCAAAAATGAATTGCCCATCTGCCTGTACTTCCTTTAATCTAAGTGCCTGTTCACGCACAAGCAGGTCGATTGTAAGGTTTTGCCCTGTTGATAAGAGGATTTTTGCAGAGCCTGCAGCATTTCTATGAGCTGTTAAGGTAATTCGTTCTCCATTTTGTTTAAATTTGAGATCGCCGTTCGTTTCAATTTCCATCAAATTAGGAAGAAAAAGTGCTAACTCTGACTCACCCTGCACAGAGAACACAAAGTTAGTTTGATTGCCTTCCGTTTGTGCATAAATCAGTTCAGCAGAAGCAAATTCTAATCTTCCTTCAGGCACACCCCAATGACTTAGCGGCGTTTGAGCTAATAATAGCGGGCAGCCCCACTCTGGAATCATCAGGTTTGTCTGTTCCGGGAAGGTATTACCATCTATATGAACGGAAATAGTTTGCTCTTGATTACTGACATTAGGTAGTGAATACAAATATCCGCCGCCATATAATGCCAAGACATTAGGTCCTGTCACCTCATATGAGGATGCTCCGCTTAGCGTAAAACTGTGATCATTTGTATAAGAGGAGAGTGCCAGTGAATCACCTGCAGCCTGTATGATCCGGCTCATTAATCTGCCTTCGTATGCTTCAGGTCGGACTTCTCCAGTAGAAGAAATCATACCTCCAAAGTCATAATCAGAAGTCAATAGCGCGAGCGGATCTCCCCAATTATTAGCTGCGTTCGTAAAGCCAAAGTTTGTTCCTGACACCTGCAAGTAGGGTCCTAATAGTTTTGCTCCACCTGCCAATAAACGTCGCAGTAAATAATGAGATCGATTTGTTTCCGTTACCATTAATGGTATATTTTCACTGCTTAGGGTATCTGCATATGCATGAACCTTAGCCTCAAATTCTGGATCTCGATCATTTGGATATAAATTACACGCCGGGATAACACCCGTTGAATTTCCTGATGCTAAGAATAAATCCCCTTGACCCGCGCAGGCAATTAATGGGACCTCTAAACCATTCCCCAACACCATATCCCGGAGTGCTGAAATATAACCCTCAGGGTCTTGGCAGCCATAAAAATCAAGTTCGTTATCAAGCTGAACACAGATGATCGTTCCCTTTTCACCCAATTCATATTTTTTTAGAATTGGCAAAATCTGTTCAAACCATCGATTAACATGAGCTAGAAAAACAGGATCATTATCTCTCAATCTAATATTTGTATCAGAAAATAAGTAAGAAGGAAGAGCTCCGCCATCCCACTCAGAACAAATATATGGTCCTGGACGTGCCACAACATAGAGCCCTTCTTCGGCAGCCATCTGCATAAATGCTTCTATATCTTTCTCTCCGCTAAAATCCCAATTATTTTGTTCCGTTTCATGAAAGTTCCAAGGAAAGTAGACATCTATACAGTTGTACCCGGCCTTTTTAACTTTTAATAGACGATCTTTCCAAAGCTCTCTTGGAATGCGAAAATAAAAGAGGGAAGCGCAAAGGATAACCGTTGGCTTTCCATTAATTTCAATACCCTTACTAGATAATTGAACACCTGTTTTAGTTTTATCTTGTATACTCATAGAATCACTTCTCCTTTAACCTTTAAGTGCTCCACCAAGTTTGATTCCACTCATAAAATACTTCTGACCTACTGCGAATAGCAAAAGAGTTGGAATTAATGCCAATAACGTTGCGGCAAACATCATACCATAATCTGTAATGCCCTGTTGGCCTGCATTTAAACTATAGATTCCTAGCTGTAATGTAAACTTTTCTGGATCATTTAAGTAAATAAGCGGTCCCATGAAATCATTCCAGTTGGCGTTAAACGTCCAAATCATGATCGTGATAATAATTGGTTTACACATTGGGGCGATAATTCTCGTAAGAATTCCAAAGGAACTGCAGCCATCCATTTTTGCGGACTCATCCAATTCTTTTGGAATTCCCATAATAAATTGACGTAATAAAAAGATGTTAATCGCAGCTGCAAAAAAGTTGGGAACAATTAGTGGTAAATAAGTGTCCACCCAGCCAAATTCTTTGTACATTAAAAACTGCGGAATCATTGTTACCTGTCCGGGAATCATCATGGTTGCTAATACAAGAAGAAATATGACATTAGCTAGCGGATGACGAAAACGGGCAAATCCATAAGCGACACAAACGGAGGATAATACTTGTCCAATAATGGCGCTGATGGTAATAATCAGCGTATTAGCTGAATATTGAAACATCGGGAAAATACTTAGAACTCGGGAATAATTATCCCACTTAAACTCAGAAGGAATCCATTTAATTGGAACGGAGAAGATATCACTTGACGGTTTTAATGAAGCCGAAATGGTCCAAACTAAAGGCAATAACAGCGCAGCTGCAATTAAAGTTAGCACCAAATACCGTAAAGACCGCAAAATAATCTTCGGAAGTTTTGATCTCGTACTTGCTTTTTGATTGATTTGAACTTGTGAAATGGCCTCGGTATTAGTTTGACTCATAGTATACCCACCTCTTTGAGACTACTAGATTAATAACAGTCAATACCATTATCATGATGAACAGAACCCACGCGATTGCAGAAGCGTATCCCATTTTGTAAAATGTAAATGCATTGTCAAATAAATTCACCATTAAACTGTCTGTCCATGCTTTTTGATTACCAGGCATAATCTTTGGTTCCATAAATATTTGGAATGAGCCAATGATTCCCATGGTAACTTGGAAGAAAATTGCTGGAGTTATCAATGGAAATGTAACACTCCAAAATTTTCGCCATCTTGAAGCTCCATCTATTTCAGCTGCTTCATGAAGTTCCTTAGGAACACCCGCTAACGCTGGCAGCCAAATCATCATACTTCCTCCTACACCCCATAGACCTACGAGTATAACTGCTGGTTTAGCCCAAAACTCACTCTGAGACCAGCCGGGACCCTCAATTCCAAACCATCCAAGTACTGCATTAATTAATCCAGCGTCTCCATTTCCGGTTCCTGGATACAACAAGTAGCTCCATAACATAAGTACAGCTACTCCACCGAACACTGCTGGCAGATAAAAAATAATTCTAAAGACATTTATTCCTTTTATTTCTTTTGAAAGCAAGATTGATAAGAGCAAACCTAATGTCACTGAGAGAGGAACCCCTACTAGCGCATAAAAGATTGTATTACGTAAGGCATTCCAAAAATAAATCTTATCATCCATTAGTTCTTTATAATTATCAAACCCCACCCATTTAGGCGAAGTAATGATATCCCACTGCATAAAACTTAAACCTAATGATGAAAAAAATGGGATAGCAGTAAATGCTAGAAAACCAATAATCCAAGGTGAAATATAAATCCAGAAATTTCTCTTTTCATGTTTTGAAATGGAAGAAAAGTTTTGTTTTGTTTTTGCCACCATAGAATCCTCCTAACTTTTAGGAGGATAGAAGTATCTACCTCTACCCTCCCATTTTTTTTACTTTGTCTCTTGGGCCTCAGTAAGCATTTTTTCTACTTGAGGCTTCATATCTTTAAGTTGTTTTTCAACATCTGCATTTTCTGAAAAAATTGGAGCCAAGTAAGTATCTGCTAGTTTGTTGATTTCGCCCCACTTTGATGTAATTGGCGGTACGAAGGCACCATCTACTGAAGTAACAAGTGCTTGAAGGTTTACTGCATCTCCATGAACTTTAAGGTAAACATCAGAGTTCGCTACTGATTTTAAAGGAGGTACTTCTCCACCTTCTTTGGCCAAAATGGTTTGACCAACTTCACCTGTCCAAAACTTTACAACCTTCCAAGCAGCATCCTTGTGTTCAGATCCTTTTGGAATTGCAAACGCATTAGAGAATAAAGGTGTTGTAAATTTCTCCCCTGTAGGAATAGGAGCAACTTCCCAATTGAAGTCTTTAATGTTTGCAATCGCTGATAATATATGCCACGGTCCATCTACTAACATACCAATCTTACCGCTTGTCCATAAATCAACGCCTTTTGGTATATCACTAGCAAGAGGAGCAGCTTTATCCTTATAGATTAAATCCTGCATGAATTTAAGTCCCTTTATTGATTCTGGTGAATCCAAATTAAACTTAGTATGGTCTTCTGTCATTAAGCTTCCGCCAAATGATTCAACATAAGCCATGTAGTTTGCCCACCAAGTTCCAACGCCTTGAACACCGAAAACTCCATCTTGTTTGTTGGTAATTTTAAGGGCTGCATTATGGAAATCTTCCCATGTCCATTGGTCAGTCGGATAAGGGATACCATTTTTATCAAATAGATCTTTATTGTATAACATGATCATTGCACCTAAACGCATAGGAATCGCCATGACTTTACCGTCATATGAGTACGCTTCCATCCCTGCGCTGAAATAATCATCCTTAGAAACTCCATCTTTTTCCATATACGGAGTCAAGTCTTCTAATGTTCCTTTGCCAGCATAAGTATTAAATGCTTCTGCTAGCTGAACAACATCATATGAAGATCCGCCAGCCATAGATGTTAATAACTTCTGATCATACCCATCAGAAGGAATCTGAATTAATTTTACATTGATATCTGGATTCTCTTTATTGAATTCTGTTCGAATGGCTTCCATTCGCTTCTTGTCGAAGTCCCCGCCCCAATATGTAAAGGAAACTGTTTCTTTTTTGTCTCCATCACTACCTGATGAACTAGAGGTTTTCGCAGAATCACTTGAACAACCAGCCGCAAGTAATGTCGCAGAAAGCGTTACTGCAGTAAGTATTTTCTTTAAACTTTTCATTATTTACCCCCCGAATTTCCTTTTTTTTAAACCATACAAATAGTTTCGTCTGGAAACACCTTTTCCCTTTCCTTCACCTCTCATTTTTTACTTGTAAGCCTTTTCAAATAAATCTTATCAAATTTACTTTTCGTCACTATAATAATAATTTTACTTGTTATACGAAATTTTTGACCATTACACAAAGAGAAGGGTATCTTCCGTTTAGGAAGATACCCTTCTCTTTAATGAATAGAATAGATTTTACATTTCTCGTAGAATTTCGTTTTCCCAACTTCGAGCAGCCTTGCTGCTTCCAGTTTATTACCATTTGAAACAGAAAGAGCATTTTGGATTGCTTGTTTTTCCGCTTGTGCAAGTGTTTCTTTTAATGACTGAACATGCCTTTCCGCAACGTTTATTGATTCTATCTCGTTTAATTTTTTGGGAATACTTACTGTCTCATCATCTCGTAAATATAATGGCAGGTGCGCTACTTCTATTGTATCTCCGTCTAAGACATTGATAGACCTTTCTAGAACATTCTCGAGTTCCCGTATATTTCCTGGCCACTTATGCTGATTCAGTCTCTCTATTACTTCAGAAGATAGCTTAATACCTTTACGATAAAACTTTCTTTCTAATTTTCTTAATAGATTATTGGCTATTAACTCAACATCGCCATTACGCTCCCTGAGTGGGGGGAGTTCAATTTTAATTACATTTAACCGGTAATATAAATCTTGACGAAACGTTCCTTCTTCGACCATTTTCTCTAAATTCTGATGTGTAGCTGCAATGATGCGAACATCTACTGCAATTGATTTTTGACCACCGACTGGCAGTATTTCACGTTCCTGTAAAACTCTCAAAAGCTTACTTTGCATCGCGAGCGGCATATCTCCGATTTCATCAAGAAAAATCGTGCCACGATTGGCTATTTGAAAATGACCTTTCTTTCCGCCCTTTTTAGCACCAGTAAAGGCACCTTCATCATAACCGAACAATTCGGATTCGAGTAAGTGTTCCGGGATAGACGCACAATTGATTGGCACGAAAGGGTAGTCAGCACGCATGCTGTTATTGTGAATTGCCGAAGCATATAATTCCTTACCTGTACCCGATTCTCCAAGTATTAAAACGGCTGATTGACTGACGGAAATTCTTTCAGCCAACTTTTTAACAGCTAAAAAAGAAGGACTATTTCCAATGAGATTACTAAAGTAATATTTGCTTTTACTATTTTTTTCAGCTTTTGTTTTATAATAATTCACTTCTTCAACGAGGTGCTGAATTTTATTTTTGTATAATAACCAATCTTCGGGATTACGGAACATAACCGTTCCGACAGCTCCTACTAATTCACCATCAATGATAAGCGGATATCTGTTTGCAATCATTTCACTGCCGTTTATGGGCTGTATGGACGCCAGTTCTTTTTGTCCAGTTTTCGCAACGATATGCATCCTTGAGTTCTCAATTACATCTTGAACAGGCTTTCCTATAGCTTTTTCAACCGTGGTGCCTAGAAATTCACAATAGGCTTCATTGATATATAGAACAATCCCTTCACGATCAACAACAACAATTCGTTCACCTGCAAGGTTGATAATTTCTTCAATCCAATGATGTGGAATTTTTTCCGTTCCTGGTTTCATATCTATTCACCCTGGTAGTTTTGTTTATGTTTATTATATCAAAGAGGCTTGGTTAATCACCAAGTAGAATAAAAGAATCCTGTTCGGTAAACCGAGCAGGATAACTTTTTCGTTATTGCACTGTATAACCGCCATCAAGAACAACGGCTTGACCTGTGATTCCTCTTGCCTTATCGCTAGCCAAGAAAGCAGCATAATCAGCAATTTCAGATACTGCTAGCAGCCTTTTTTGAGGTACAAGGGTTAGAAGTACATCATCAATTACACGTTCCAAGCTAACGTTCCTTGTGATAGATAAGTCTTTAAGCTGGTTTCTTACAAGTGGCGTATCAACATAACCTGGGCATAGAGCATTAACAGTAATTCCATGCTCCGCACCCTCTAAAGCCGCAACCTTCGTTAACCCAATCACTCCGTGCTTCGCACTATTGTAAGCTGCCTTACCCGCAAAACCAATAACTCCGTTAATAGATGCCATATTGATGACTCTTCCAAAGCCCTGTTGTTTCATGATTGGGAACACATGTTTAATCCCAATAAACGGGGCTGTCAGCATGACCTTTATTAATAATTCAAACTTTTCAGTAGGGAATTCCTCAATTGGTGAAACATACTGAAGTCCAGCATTATTTACTAAAATATCAATTCTTCCAAATCTGCCATGAGTTGATTCTAATGCATTTTTAAATGCTTCCTCATCCGTGACATCGCAAGGAGCAGAAAATGCTTCATACCCTTGCTCTCTTAGTTCATTTGCAACACTATCACTTTTTTCTTTATTCAAGTCAGAGATGACCACATTTGCACCCTCTTGTGCAAATGTCTTAGCGATTTCCAAACCTATTCCACTTGCAGATCCAGTAATAAACGCTACTTTTCCTACTAACATGTTGAGCCTCCTAAAATATTTACTTACTAATACAACGTATGTTTTTGAATTCTATACAAGTCCTAGGAAAGTATAAATTGCAATAACAAAGAAAACAGCTATTGTTTTAATGATCGTAATCGCAAAAATGTCACGATAGGATTGTTTGTGAGTTAATCCTGTTACCGCTAAAAGTGTGATAACCGCACCATTGTGCGGCAGTGTATCCATTCCACCTGATGCCATCGCAACCACACGGTGCATAACTTCAGGTGGAATATTGGCTGCGGCAATGGCCTTATTGTATTGATCAGCCATAGCTCCTAACGCAATTCCCATACCACCAGATGCCGATCCCGTAACACCTGCAAGTGTACTAGTTGTTACAGCACCGTTTACCAGCGGATTTGTGAAGGTAGTGGAGATTCCATCACTGATTTTTGCAAAGCCAGGAAGTGCAGCAATAACACCGCCAAATCCATATTCTGCACCAGTATTCATCGTTGCTAGTAATGAACCGCCAATACTTTGGTTAAGTCCATCTTTAAATTTATTTGTTACACGCTTCCAATCATATAAAAGCGAAGTCAGAATTCCGACAACCAATGCCATTTCAATCGCCCAGATTGCTGCACTCGCTGCAACGTCAACAGTGTACGGTAAACCTATCGCTTTAAAATCAAACCCATTTGGATACCATTTAGGAATCATGGTAATGAATAGTTTATTCGTAACACCTACAAGAATAAGTGGAATAAATGCTAAAACTTGTCTCAAAACGGATTGATTGGAAGTTAAATCAGGTGCTCCGTCTTCTTTTTCATCTATTAAGTCTTTCGCTAAAGCCGCGGCATTCTCAGCACCGAAGCCATAATATCCTTCTCCAGCTTTTTCTGCCTTTTTCCTTCTCATTTCCAAGTACAATAAGCCAATTGTTAAAACAAAAATTGCACCTATGATACCAAGGATCGGGGCCGCATAAATGTCGGTTTTAAAGAAAGCAATCGGTATAACATTTTGTATTTGCGGCGTTCCTGGCAGGGCATCCATGGTGAATGTGAAAGCACCAAGTGCAATGGTTCCTGGAATAAGTCTTTTAGGAATATTTGCTTCTCTGAACATTTGAGCTGCAAACGGATAAATAGCGAATACAGCAACGAATAAACTTACACCGCTATATGTTAAGATGGCACCTAGTAAAACAATGGTTAGCATGGCGCGTTTTGCACCTAATATACGAACAATCGTCTTTGCAATGGATTCGGCAATCCCTGACATTTCAACTACTTTCCCGAAGATCGCTCCTAGTAAGAAGACTGGGAAGTAGGATTTGATGAATCCAACCATTTTTTCCATAAATACACCAGAGAAAAATGGTAAAACTTGACTCGGCTCAATAAATAAAACAGCTAAAATTGCACATAATGGAGCGAATAAAATAACAGAAAAACCACGGTAGGCGGCGAACATTAGCAGTCCAAGCGCCAAAAGAATAACAATTAAATCCATTTAAATCCCCCTAAACCTTTTATTTTACAAGCTTCAAACAAAATACCCCCATCGTAAGCGTTTTCATTTAATGCCTACGTTTATATAAATGCAAGTTCCATGCCAGTTTTATTTTTAAATTCTAAATAATAGTAATTTTCTTTCTTATTATACTATTTATTACTATTATCTAGTTGGTTACAGTTATAAACCAGTAACATTATTAGTAGTTTTTTCCGGAAATACGGAATAATGAGAATTGAAGATTCCGCAATTCCGGAAATTTCCGCATTTCCGGAATCAACTTTTTCAAGTTAAAAATTAGTGGAAGCCTCTCTTAAGGTAGGCAATTTAAAAAGAGGAGCATCTTCCCTGTGGGAAAACGCTCCTCTCATTTAACTAGCCAGAGGTAATTTAATTTCAACTAACGTACCCTGTTGTTCTTTACTATGATACGTAATACTTCCATAGTGTTGTTTAATAATTTTATTACAAATCATTAATCCAAGTCCTGTGCCTTTTTCTTTTAAAGTATAGAAAGGTTCACCTAATCGAGGTAAAATTTCTTCAGGTATTCCACAGCCTTCATCCTTAACGGAAAGAACACATTCACCCTTTTCACCTTTATGCAGGTTAATGTGAATAGTACCTCCTTCAGGCATTGACTCAATCGCGTTCTTGAGAACATTAAGGAAAACCTGCTTTAATTGATTCTTCTCGCCTGTTATAAAAAACTCCCCTTCTTCGACACATAAATTGAATTGAATATTTTCCATATGTGCTTGCGGTGACAAAAGTTCAAGGGTATTCTCAACTAGATCTCCTAAATTCGTCCGATGAAGCTGCACAGCCTGTGGTTTTCCTAACGTAAGCATTTCACTGGTAATCGTTTCAATTCGTCCAAGTTCACTTAGGAGCAGGTCGTTTATTTCATCAGCACCATTTTCCCTTTTAAAAAGCTGTATAAAGCCTTTAATCGTGGTAAGGGGATTACGGATTTCATGTGCCACACCTGCCGCTAATTCACCAACAATCGATAGTTTCTCAGATTGCAATAGAATTTCTTCTGCCTTTTTACGTTCTGAAATATCACGGCTGATAATTACAATATGTTCAACCTCGCCATTTTCTCCTTCTACAGGTACACACCTGGACTCAAATTCAATCCATCGACCTTGTTTATGGTTGAGACTAAATTCAATTGATTTAAACTCTTTATGATGAAACATTCCATCAATCGTACTTTTAAACAAATCAACATCATCAGGGTGAATGAATCTGCATATTTTAACCGCCTCCAATTCATTCGATTGATAACCTAAAACCATTTCATGGGATGGAGAGAAATAAGTAAGATTATGATCTTTATCCATTACCATAATTAAGTCAGAAGTATTTTCAGCAATCAGCCTGTACTTTGCTTCACTTGCCTCAACCATCTTATACATATCTGTTAATCTATTATTCAACCTATAGAGCTTTAAGTAGGATTCAACCAGTAAAACCCCAATAATTACGCCTAAAATAACAAAGAATACATATTGAAGATGGAAGAATGGTTTATCTCTAAATACATTAAAAATAATAGGAACGGTAATCGTATAAATGATTAAATAAATTCCCGATAAAATAACGGTTCTTTTTATAGGTGAAAGTTTTTTTATGTACATATGCATAAGGGAGAAGCCTGACATCAACCATAGCCAGCCAATAATAGCTGTGTCCCAATGTCCGCTTGAGAGCAGTCTTGCGAGTAAACCGAATACTCCTGTTATCATTCCAGAAACTGGACCTAAGTAGGCGAATACTAGAATCACAGGTGCGTAACGAATATCGTAGGTATACCCCTGTTCATGGATAGACAGCATAATGAGAATGATTGAAACAATTCCTCCATAACAGCCTGCCCAGAGAGGGAAATTTTTTACGGGTTTATGATTTATGAAAGAACGTATTACTAATGGGGTACAAACCAAGAGTGAAAAAACGGAAACATTTACTATATAATCTATTAAAAACAATGAACTCCCACCCCAAAAATCATACTTTTCACTCTATCATAAACTAGAAATTTCTCTATTACCATATGTAATTTTCATTTTAAATGGAATCTAAACCCAGAAAAAAAAGTACCAAAGATAGGGATTCTTTGGTACTGCTTTTTTTACTGAACTTCCTGTGCTGCGTCTGGTTTATCTTTTTCCAATAATACGATCAATGCTGGTAAAAGGATCCCTCGAATTAGGAACGTATCTAATATTATTCCTACTGCGACAATGAAGCCAAATACAAACAATAATTGGATTGGCTGTGTCATCAATACAGCAAAAGTTGCTGCTAGAATGATTCCCGCAGAAGAAATTACACCGCCTGTATTTGCCACAGCAATCTCTACTGCCTTTTTCACAGAGTGCTTTTTCCGTTCTTCCATAAATCTTGAAATGAGAATAATGTTATAATCAATTCCAAGTGCCACTAAAAAGACAAATGAATAAAGCGGTACACGGTTGCTGATGGTGTCAATATCAAAGAATAGACTGCTTAAGAACATTCCCAGACCGACTGCTGCCAGGAAGGATATGAGAATGGTCCCCATCATATAGATTGGCATTCTAAATGATTTTGTCAAAATAATCAACATGGCAAAAATCAAAAGTGATTCGAGCAAAACGATCACGATTAAATCCCTGTCATTCGTTGCACGGTCATCCACTTTTTTTGCCGTTTCTCCTGCAAAATAAAGCTCCCCGTCCAGATTACTTTGTGCTACTAATTTATCTTCATTGTTTCGCATTTTCTCCAATGCATCCATTGTTTCTACTGCATATGGACTTTCCTCAAATGTGAGGCTATATTGTATTACCTTATTATCTGATGTGGTGCCATTCGGACGAACATTGCTGACTAGATTTTGGTCTGCCAGCGTTTCGAGTAATGCTGCTTGCTGTTCAGATGTAATTGCTTCTTTCGCTTCAAACAATACAGTCGTTGCAGCAAGGTCACCTTTTTCAAACTTTCCCTCTAATATTTCATAGCCTTGTCTTGAAGGCATATCCTTCGGAAACGACTTCATGGTATCGAATTCATAATTCAAATTCAGCATGTTTAGGGCTGAAGCTAGAAGAATGATACCAATCATGGAAGCTGAAAGCACTGGTTTTTTCACGACAAATTTGCCAATTTTACTCCATACAGAACTGGATTTAACTGTTTCTTCACCCACTCTAGGAATCTTAGGCCAGAAGGATTTTCTCCCAAACAGAGTAAACAATGCAGGTACAAGTGTAATGGAAGCCAGCATAATAACAAGCATGGCTGCAGCAAACACCGGAGCAAAATTACGATAATCTCCAAATTCAGCAAAGAACAGGACTAACATGGCCGCTAAAACCGTTCCCCCTGAGAAAAAGACCGGCATTCCAGTTTCTCTCATCGCATGTTTCATTGCGTCAAATTTACTTTCAAATCTTTTCAATTCTTCACGGTAACGTGAGAAGACAAATAAGGAATAATCAATAACTGCTGCAAATAAAAGAATCGTCATAATGGAAAAAGTTTGGCTGCTAATCAGCAATCCAGCCTTCCCCATCAAACCTAATAGTTGATTCACAACCTGGTAAACAAATGCTGCTGCAAACAGCGGGATCAAAGCTAATAATGGAGATCGATAAATCACGATTAATAAGATTAGAATTAATCCAACCGTTGAAAACAATAAAACTAAGTCAGCACGGGAAAAGAGATTGAGAGAATCCACCGCAATTCCTGCCGGACCTGTAGTATATAATGTTAAGTCTGTACTTTTCTCAACCATTTCATCAATTTCCTCTAGAGCGGTTCTTATTTCCTTTGACTCCAATGAAGATTCAAATGTTACTGGAAGGATCAAAGTACTTTGATCTTTAGAGAAAAAACTTGCGGTAGCTTGTGGCGGCAAGTTAGTTAAAGGAACATATTCTTTTATTCCCTCAACTTGATCTAATTTTTCAAATAACGGTTTCAAGTCAGATATTTCTACCTTGTTACCTTCATTTTGAAAAACCAGTATGGCTGGTATACCATCATTATTTTTAAAATATTCATCGACCTTATTCTGAGCAATAATAGATTTTGCGTCTGCAGGAATAGTGTCAATGCTTGATACCTCGTACTCCTTAGCACTTGGGGCAAGGACAGATAGCAGTATGGTTACTAAGAGCCAGATTCCAAGCGTAATCCACATACCTTTTTTTGAGGTAACTCGGTCTGTTACCGGCTGTAAGAATGAATTCATGCTCTCGTTCTCCTTCACGATAATATAAGTGACACCTGTGTAACTTTTAACAAAAAAATAATTGACACAAATATCACTTTCATTATCGTTCAAAGTTACACATGTGTCAATTACTTATTCATGAACATTCCCTGACTAATAACTTCCTTTATTGAATGAATCCAAACACCCTTTGGAATTCCAAAATGATTGGGAATTGCTACTGTTTGAAGAATAAATCCAATAATTAAACCATCTGGAATATGTTCTTTTAATTTTCCTTCCGCCTTACCTACTAAGATGAATCGCTGTAAAAATTTGTACATATCTAATGGCAGCTTCTCCAGCTTTTCTTTATTTGTAGGGGTCGCCTCCATCCTTGCCATAACGTGCTCGGCAGCTCTGATTAATTCGTGTACTTCGGTCTTTTTAAAAATAAGATCAATCAGAAAGTCGAATTGCCTTTCAAAACCTTCAAGTTTTTCAATTTCTTTTAATTCATGAAGAAATTCTTCCATTTCGTAAATCATAAAGTCTGTAATTAACTCTTCTTTATTGTCGTAGTATTTATATAAAGCAGCCCTCGAAACCTCCATCCGGTCCGCCAAGAGACTGAAAGTAAAGCCGTCATATCCGTGCTGGAGGAGCAGCTGCTTCGCCTCATGAAATAACTCTACAGTATTAAATTTCCGTTCACGCGCCATCCATTCACCCTCCGTGATACTATGTGAGAATAGTATACCACAAAGGCGGAAAATTTTAGTTATGTCAATGCATGGAGCCTATTGACCTAAGGAATTTACTTGTTATAATTAAAGTGAGTAATCACTCATTTTGAGAGGAATGATTAATAATGTCATCAACTATAGTCATAAATGAAGTGAGTAAAACTTTCGGAAAAAAGTTAGTTCTAAATCAAATCAGCTTAAAAGTTGAATCCGGCCAAATTTATGGGCTAATTGGTCCTTCCGGTTCCGGTAAAACAACCCTGGTAAAGATCATCGTGGGCATGGATTCCCCCAGTGAAGGTAATGTTCATGTATTGAATACACCTGTTCCAAAACTACAACTTTTGCAAAGAATCGGCTATATGGCACAAGCGGATGCCTTATACACCGATTTAACTGGAGAGGAAAATCTCGCCTTCTTTGCCTCCCTTTTTAAACTGAAAAAAGATGTCCAAAAAGAACGGATTGCATATGCAGCAGACTTAGTAAATCTGACTACAGATTTGAAAAAGAAGGTTCAAAACTATTCTGGCGGTATGAAACGCCGGTTATCTCTTGCAGTGGCGTTAATACAAGATCCTGAAGTCCTTATTTTGGATGAGCCAACTGTCGGTATTGACCCCGAGCTAAGACAGTCCATTTGGGCCGAGTTATATCGTTTAAAGAATGAAGGGAAAACGATTTTAGTAACTACCCATGTTATGGATGAAGCAGAAAAGTGTGATTGTCTTGCTATGGTGCGTGATGGTGAGATTATCACAAGCGGGTCACCTTCGGAATTGAAAAAGCAATACGGGATTACAAGTTTAGAAGAGGTATTTTTAAAAGCAGGGGGTAAGCAGCAATGAGAATATTAGCCATGGTCAAACGGATATTTCACCAAATGCTGCGTGATAAACGGGCTTTAGCATTGATGATGGTTGCTCCATTACTCGTTTTAACCCTAATGAATTATCTGCTTTCTGGGAATACCGTTAATCCCAGACTTGGTGTTATCAATGCAGATGACAAATTAATTGAGAGATTAAAGGATAGTAATATTTCCGTTTTACAAGTAGAAGAAAACACGAAAAACCTCTTACTCGAAAAAGACTTAGACGGAGTTCTACAATTTGATGGTGAGGACATTACTTTGACCCTTACTAATGACCAGCCTAATGCAGCGAAGGCTTTACAAATAAAGGTGCAACAGGCAATTGCGGCAGAGAACGCAAAAGAGCAGGCAGCCAATTTATCTGCATTTATGGAGGGTATTCAGAGTAAACTTCCAGGAGTGCCCATTAAGATGGACCAGGTAAAAGCACCTGAGGTAAATACTTCCTATATATATGGAAATAAGGATACCATCTTTTTTGACCAATTGAGCCCGATATTAGTTGGATTCTTTGTCTTCTTCTTCGTGTTCTTAATTTCTGGAATTGCATTGCTGCGGGAACGTACGACTGGTACTCTTGAACGATTACTGGCCACACCTATCCAAAGAAGAGATATTGTTTTTGGTTATTTGTTGGGATACGGATTATTTGCGGTAATCCAAACCATTATTGTGGTTACGTATGCTGTAAATGTATTAGATATAACGCTTGTAGGTTCATTCTGGAATGTTGTCATTATCAATTTAACCCTTGCATTAGTGGCGTTAACACTTGGAATTCTATTATCGTCATTCGCTAATTCCGAGTTTCAGATGATGCAATTTATTCCGATAGCTATCATCCCTCAGGTCTTTTTTGCAGGTATTCTTCCGTTTGAGTCTATGGCTGGATGGATGCAGATTCTTGCTAAATGCATGCCGATGTATTATGGCGGAAATGCCTTAGTTGATGTGATGTATAAAGGGCTAGGTTTAAGTGATATCAGAAACGATTTATTCGTCTTGTTGGGCTTCGCCCTTGTCTTCATTATTTTAAATATAGTAGCATTGAAGAAATACAGGAAAATTTGATATGGTTCATTTTGAAATGAAAAAAAGGAGTTACCAATGACTGAAGAAGAATTAATGCTGCAGCAGTTATTTGATGAAGATAAATTGACTGATAAGCAAAAAAAAATCATTGTAGCCGCAATTGAAACCTTTTCTGAAAAGGGCTATGCCGCTTCGTCGACTAGTGAGATTGCTAAAAAGGCAGGAGTAGCGGAAGGAACCATCTTTCGGCATTATAAAACGAAGAAGGAATTATTGGTTTCGATTGTGGCGCCGTTAATGACAAAGTTCATTGCTCCATTGGTGGTTAAGGACTTTAATAAAGTACTTGATCGGGAATTTGAAACCGTCGAAGAATTTCTGCGTGCCACGATTGAAAATAGAAGAGACCTTCTCATCCGGATGCTGCCTGTGGTGAAAATCATGTTTCAAGAGATTCCTTTTCAGCCGGAACTGCGTGAACAATTTTTTGATCTCGTCGCAAAAAATATCTTTAACTCCGTTGAAAAAGTGATCATAGGCTATCAGGAAAAAGGGCTATTAGTTGATATGCCGCCAGAAAGTATCGCTCGGTTAACCATTACCAATATACTCGGCTTCTTATTCTCCCGTTATGTTCTTCTTCCTCATTTGGATTGGGATGATGAGCTTGAGATTGAGCAAACTATACAATTTATCATGCATGGAATAGGAAAAAGGGATTGATAAAAAGGCAGCCACCACAATGTTTAGGACATTGAGGAACTGCCCTTTTTAGTTGAGGTTATTTTTACCCCATTCAGTAAAAACTCATTACCGTCTTCATCAGTGAACTGTACATAGGTTCCTCATTTCATTTAAAAACCTACTATTCCCAAGGGTCCTGTGCTGTCTAATCAAACGTTTGATTAGTTTATCAACCGATTTAATCAAACGTTTAATTAGTTTTTTAGCCAAAAAAAACTGGATAGCCATAACGACTATCCAGTAATTACCAAAATGTCCACACCACACGGACTGTGTCCACGAGCGGTGCCTGTCACCAAAGGTGACATCACCTTGGTGACAGGCACCCATTTTAAACACTCATTTTAAGCTTCAACAATATCCGGTTGTTGATATACTTCTTTATCGAATTCACCTGTTGCTTTGCTTGTTAGTATTCCGGATGTGATTGCTCCGCTTACGTTTAGGGCTGTACGTCCCATGTCGATTAACGGTTCTACTGAGATTAGGAGACCCACAATAGCAATTGGAAGGTTCATAACAGATAGAACGATTAGCGCTGCAAAGGTTGCACCGCCGCCCACTCCTGCTACACCGAATGAACTAATGGCAACGACGAGAATCAATGAAAGAATAAAGCCAGGGCTAAACGGATCAATTCCTGCTGCTGGTGCTACCATAACGGCTAACATTGCCGGATAAACGCCAGCACATCCGTTTTGCCCAATTGTTAGACCAAATGAACCTGCAAAGTTTGCAATCCCTTCAGAAACACCTAAGTCTTTTGTTTGTGTTTTAATCGTTAGCGGCAGTGTACCTGCGCTTGAACGAGAAGTAAAGGCAAATGTTAAAGTTGGCAAGGCCTTTTTCACAAAATTAACTGGATTAATTTTTGCGATCGCTAATAACAATAAATGAACTATAAATACAAGAATAAGTGCTACATAAGAAGCGATAACAAATTTCCCTAATTTTACAATCGCGTCATAGTTACTTGTGGCTGCAACCTTTGTAATAATAGCTAAAATACCATATGGTGTTAAACGAAGGATTAACGTAACAATTCTCATGGTTACTGCGTATAGAGAATCGATTATTTTCGCGAAAAGTTCAGCATGTTCTGGGTCTTTACGCTTTACCCCAAGGTAAGCAATTCCGATAAAGGCTGCAAAGATAACAACCGCAATTGTAGATGTTGCCCGAGCACCTGTTAAATCTAAAAACGGATTAGCCGGGAATAATTCAAGAATTTGCTGCGGAATGGTCATAGCTTCAACCGTGCCCACTCTTTCCTCTAACGCAGCATTTCGTGCCGCTTCTTCTTCACCTTCAGTCAGTTGTATACCATCAAGACCAAATCCTAATGAGGTACCAATTCCAATTGCTGCAGAAATAGCAGTTGTTCCAAGTAAAATCCCAATTACAAGAACACTGATTTTTCCGATATTCTTGGTTAATTTTAATTTTGTAAAGGCTCCTACGATTGAAATAAATACAAGCGGCATAACCACCATTTGTAGTAACTTAACATAACCCGATCCGACAATATTAAACCAAGCGATTGATTCTGTTGTAACCTCGGAATCTGCACCATAAATTAAATGAACAATAAAACCAAAGATAAGACCTAACCCTAAACCAGCGAATACACGTTTTGAGAATGATACATGCTTCTTTGCCATCATGCGCAAACCAACCATGAGTAAAAGCAATACGGCAACATTCACAATAATTAGAAATGCATTCATCTTGTTTCCCCCCTTATTTTATTTATATTTCGTGGTGCGTAAATTAGTCTATGAGAATATTAGTATATATATTCCTACCAGTCGAGTCGGGATAATATGTTTTTTGTTCTAACTATTTGAATAAAATCCCCACTTTGATAAATACTAGCTGCTAATAGTGAAAACAGAGGGAGATTTAAATATGGAGTATAATTCCTACTGGTATCTGGGGTTAGGGGTCTTAAGTATTCTTCTGTTAATTTATGTGTATGTAGCAACAAGAAGTAATAGGAGTTTACTGCTTTTTTTCGCGATGGTTGGTCTAGGATATTTAATAGAAACTGTAATTTACAATTTCGGTCACAGCTATCAGTATTTCCCTAAGTTGATTAAGCATGATTCGTATTATGATAGTAATATGGGAGCCATTGCCTCGAATGCATTGGCATTACCTGCCGTAGCCACATTTATTGGTGCTTTACGGAAGAATTGGATATGGATAATATTATTTACTAGCCTTATTGCAGGGATTGAATGGACATTCTTGCAGCTAAATATATATTCACATAATTGGTGGAAAATTGGTTACACAGCACTTGGCTTACTTGTCTTCTACTTCCCTATATCAAAAGTGTTCGATCAACTGCTGTCCCATCCTTTGACTGGAAAGCTTCATAACATTTTACTGTTTTTAATAATTGGTCCCATTTCAGCGAGTTTCCAATTTACACCTATTATGTTCTTTTCAAATCGATATTATGAACTTGGCTGGTTTGACCAACTATCTGAAGATACTACTGCCTTTGGTTCCATCTTTTATTTATGTGCCTGCCTTTTCTACGTATGGATAGCGAACCGTCATTGGGAGTTTAAATGGTTAAAATATGTGTTTACCCCCCTTTTAATGTACACGGTGAACGGTATCCTGAAAAAAGCAGAAATCCTACACAGCCTCGTCTGGTGGGATACATGGTATTATGTCATCCTATCAGTTCTTATGTTAAAAGTAACTGTTACCATCAGCAAACACCTATCAAATGGACCGAAAAAAATGCCTGACCCTAAATAAAGGATCAGGCATTTTACATTGGGACTGTCCGCCTCAGGTGGAAAGTGTCCACGAGCGGTGACAGGCACCAATTTAGGAACTAATTCAGTGGAATACGAATAGTAAATACGGTTCCTTTTCCGACTTCACTAGATATGTTTATTGTCCCGTTATGTGTTTCAACGATCCATTTGGCGATGGATAGTCCCAATCCATGCCCGCCCATTTGCCGTGAACGGGATTTGTCTGCACGGTAGAACCGTTCAAAAACGCGATGGTAATCTTCTTTGTTAATTCCGATACCCGTATCCTTTACACTAATACACATTTCCTGCCCTTCCCTTGAAAGCAGGAGCCATACTTCACCTTTATTTGGTGTGTATTTAATGGCATTGTCTAATAAGATATATAGTAATTGAGATAATCTGTCCGGGTCTCCCTTTGCCATCAATGTATGAGGAGCTTCTAAACGAAGGCTAATCTGCTTTGTGTCAGCAAGTGACTGGACAGATTCAATCGCTTTCTCGGCATGAGGAAGAAAGTCAAACGTCTCGGTTCTCCGTTCGATAATACTTGAATCTGAACGTGCTAGTGTTAACAAGTCGCTGACCAAACTTGTCATCCGTTTCACTTCCTGCCTCATATTTGAAAGCAGTTTACCGGCAAATTCCTCTTTCTTCGTATCAATCGTCATTTCAATCGCATCGAGAGACGATAATAGTACACTTAAAGGAGTTCGCAGCTCGTGCGAGGCATCTGCAACAAACTCCCGCTGTCTCGTAAAAGCCCTGCTAATCGGAATCATAGCTTTTTTGGACATGGCAGTACTAATAAATAGTGCCACAACAACAAACACCAATCCAATTACTAAAAGGATAATCAATAACCAATGGAACAGCTGATAGGCAAAAGTAATATCCTTACCAATAAACAATTTACCCACAAAGCGGCCTTTATCGTAAATCGATTGGCTGGCAATGATTAGGGTGATATCTCTGTCGGGCTCACGCTGAAAAAATTCACCCGGTTTTCCTCTGCCTTTCTCACTTCCTTCAAGATGAAGTGTTTCCTTTAGAATCTCTCCATCATTCAGGCCACTTCGATTCAACATTTCTAACACATCAGGTTGAATTCGCTGGTCTGCTTCGTTTCCCATAATCAATTCTCCATTTGAATTCACAACATAATAAAAAAGCTGGTTTACTCCGGCAAACACGACCTCTTGATTTTGAATTCCGCGAAAATCATTTTTTTCATTTGTTGTTAAATAATCCTCTAGGACACCTGCTTCCTGCTTCACTAATGTTTCAAGTTCAGTCTCCTGATTCCTGAGAATACTAAAATAAAGCACTGAATAAACAATCATAATAAAGAGAATGAGAAATAAAATAAGCAATCCACTATAAATACGGGTAAGCCGGCCTTGGGTACTTTTAAAAACATCTTTCTCACCAAGGTTTGTTAATAAGTGGAAGAATGAAAGCAGATTAGTTTTCAAGCTTATACCCTACCCCTCTTACACTTTGAATCAACTCCTGTTTCCCCGCCTTATCTAACTTTTTCCGGATGAGTTTAACGGTTGCATCAATTGTCTTAGGCGCAACATCAGAATCCAGTCCCCAAATTCGCTCAAGAATCACTTCTCGCGGGATGACCTGACCCTTATTCTGGACCAATAAATCTAATAGTTGATACTCCCGGGGACTTAATTGGATTTCTTCGCTCCCGAATCGAACAAAATGACCGTTTCGATTCAGCACTAGATCTTGTAACTTTATTTCCTCTTCTAATAGAGGCGCATAATTCCGTCGTGAAAGAGCCCGCAATCTTGCCTGCAATTCTCCTATTTCAAAAGGCTTCACAAGATAATCATCAGCTCCGGAATCCAATCCCTCTATCCGATCCTCTACCGTATCCTTTGCAGTCAGCATCAGGATGGCTCCCGGATATCCTTGTTTCCGTAATCTGCGGCAGACATCTACCCCATCGCCGTTTGGCATCATCCAATCCAGGATTAAGACATCATAGTGTGCGTTGGAAGCATAATAATATGCATCTTCCCCTTCCATCACCCACTCTACCTTGTGTCCAATCTTCGTTAACATATATACAATTAATTCTCCAAGCTGCAAATCATCTTCAGCTAATAAAATATTCATAATCAGGAAACCCCTTTTATCAGGTGATAAACTTCTCCATTGTCTGGAAAATCTCCAACAACTCAAATCTTATCATAGCCACCTTAAAATTTAGAACATGATTGAAAATAAAATAAGCAGCATAGAGCGATTGACCTAAAAGGGCGATTCCACATATAACCGCGGGAATCCTTACTATTTTTGCTAAAGCACCAGGTTTTCCTTCGGTTTTAAAACTTTGTCTTATTACTTGGAAGGCATTTATGATAGCTTGAACAAGAATAAGTGAAGATAAAAAGATACTTATATGCATAATCGCTAATTCATTGCTGAAATACAGTGGTACAGCTAATATTGTGACAAATGATAACGCCCATAATACCCCAAAAAGGTTTCGAATCCAAAGTAAAATAGAAATAACCATTAGACCGATAAAGAAATAAATGACGAAATGAAACTGATTTAATGATAGTAAGTAAAATAACCCCATTGCTAATAACAATGTACCCGTATACCCAATATAAACAATCATTACCTTTTGGACTTTTGAATTGACAATGCTTGTCGTCTCGCCTGAGCCGTTTTTGTACAATTTAATTTTATTTGATTTTCCTTCTCTCGTAACCACAACTGATAGAACATGAATGATCTTCTCAATTAGTGTATTACATAGGGAAAAGTAAACTCTTAACATAGGAAGCCTGCTAATAGCCAGTGCCGCGGCCAAATATAACAGTATAAGGCTTGTAGTACTCACGATGAAATCTCCTTTCTCTTTATATAAAGAAAGGCTGTGTTAAATTAGGCTGTTGATTTACGCTCCAGGCGCGAGCGGTTCGCGGGCTCGCCCGTGAGCCTCCTTACAGCTTCGCACCTGCGGGGTCTCACTCAGCTCGTACATCCCGCAGGACTTTGATTTACTTCCTCGAATCTGCCCACGCACGAAGAAAATGTGATAGCATTTTCGAGGAGTCGAGCGCCTTCCGCTTCAATCAACAGGTTCTAAAGTCATCAGTATCCATTAACACAGCCATATAGAAAAAGAAGCACCAATCCTACAAAGAGTGCTTCCTTTTTCTGGTTATCCTTACAACGTTACTTTTTCACGTTTTAGTTTCTCAAGTTCCTGTTCGAGCTCTTCTTCTCTTATATAATTTTGATATGCTGCATCATGCTGCGCTAAAGGGCTTGAGAACTGACTGCCAGCTTGTACCTGAGCCTCCATCAGCATAATACGCTCTTCCGCACGTGCAACTCCTCTTGCGATGTTATCTGTTTGGAAGGAAACAGTCGCTTTTTGAATTTGTTTAATAGACTGAGCCACATTGGCCCGAGATGCTAATAAAATTTTCTTATGCTGCAATTCATTATAGGTTTCCTTCAACTCATTTAATTTTTCTATTAAAATTTGTGTTTGCTCTTTGATCGCATTGAATTGCTGTTGATAGAGGTCAAACTGTTTTTCATGAAGTAATTTTTCCTGAAGTGCTAATTTCGCGATTGCTTCCTCTTCTTGTTCAATTGCCAGTTTAGCCTGACGCGTTCTTTTTGCTATTAATTGTTCCGTATCTAGCAATAAAGCCGCTTGTTTTTTCTCAACAAGGTATTGCTGTGATAATGCTTTTTGGCCCTTTAGAATTTCCTGTTCCAATTCTCTTGAATATTCATTCAACATCGCAATTGGATTTTCCAACCCATCTAATAATCCATTAATTTCAGCCTTCGTAATTGTTGTTACTCTTTTAAAAATACCCATTTCCTTTATTCTCCTTTTTTAGTTAAATTTTTTTCCCACTGATCTAACATACTTGCATTTTGATTGACAATTGGAATATGTGAACCTACTACAGGTGTATCAATAAACTGTTGCATGGCAGAATTTTTTGCTTTCCTTTTAACCCATTTCAGTATTAGAACTAAAAGTGCTAGTCCAATAATCAGAAATAATAAAAGTCCAAACCAAGAAAATTCTCCTCCTGGATGAGGGCCATTCATAAACTGGTGAGCTCCCCTTCCGCCAAAGTGCCCACGCCCTTCAGGCCGAAACCCATTTTGGAACACCACATTGGTTTGATTTCCTCCTAAAAGATGCAGGAAGAAATTAATTACAACCAGTCCAGAAGTTATAATTACACCCCAGAAAATGGCTAGTTTAACTCTAGTATTCATCGCTATCTTTCCTCCTTTCGTTCTTGATAGTTTGAAGTTTATAGGACAATGGTGAAAACTTGGTGAAAAGTATATCTTGTAATTAAAAAATTCCACAAAAAAAAATGAGCAGCCTTACCACTCATTTTCCTTATTAAAATACCTTCTCATCACGATATTTTTCGTATATGACATTGAATTCATCAAAATGTTCAAGAAATAGATCTGTTAAAATTGGATCAAAATGTTCGCCGCGTTCTTCTTTAAAGAGTTGAATGATTGTGTTCATGTCCCATGCAGATTTATAGACACGCTTACTCGATAAAGCATCAAATACATCCGCAATAGCCGTGATTCTTCCAAATATATGAATTTCCTCCCCTGTAAGTCCTCGCGGATAGCCTTTGCCGTTATATTTTTCATGGTGCTGCAAGGCAATTATAGCAGCTGCTTGCATAATAGACCTGGTGGAATGCTTTAACATATCATAGCCAATATTCGTATGAGTTTTCATTACATCGTATTCCTCAGAAGTTAACTTTCCTGGCTTATTTAGAATTTCGTCGCTGATTCCAACCTTGCCAATGTCATGCATAGGGCTTGCAAGCCTGATCCTGTCAACCTCTTCTTTTGGCAGACCATATTTTTCTGCTAGGAGACAGGAATATTCCGCTACCCGTTTGACATGGAAACCAGTTTCTTTAGAACGCGTCTCAACAATTTCTCCCATTGTCAGGATCACTTCTCGCTGAGTACTTTCAATTTCTTCATTTAACTCATCAATGGTTTGAAGGTCTCTAGCCTGCTTCATAGATAAATTCTCAACTGTTTTAAACGCCTTGGAGAATTTTTTCGAAATCAAGAAAGCCTGGGCAAAAATAAAGATAAACAATCCGAACTTAGCCATATCAAAAGTCACAATAATGTTGTTGTAGTAAAGAAGGTCATTTATTACTGTCAGCGCCATTATGAGAAACATTAAACAGGAAAATAGAGCACCTTCACGTCTTAACATAGCTGCCTTAATAAATACGAATATGACGTAAGGAGCGTAAACAGCTAACACCAAATGAGAAATGGGTAAGCTGTAAGTAAATAGACTAGCTGGTAATAGGATTACCAATGTACATAACAGTGCATAAATAACCACCGCTGCATGTACCATGCGTTTATGGATGTCTGACGGGAACAGCTTTTGAACATAAAGGATGAACAATGCCGGTCCAGCGTACTGGCCAATATATTCAAACTTCTTATATATATCAAAATCTAGATTTGGGAAAAGGTGATTAATGTATACTTCTCCTAGAAACAATGACCGAAGTCCAAACAGTAAACAAAACAATCCAAAATAAAGCGGTGAGCGATCATTACGACGTATGAGAAATAGACCAAGATGATATAGTCCAATCATGACAATACTTCCCGCTACAAAAAGCTCAGAAGCAAGGCGCTTATTCCAAAAATGAAGCATTTCATCGGCATTACCTAATGTAATTGGGTCCCATAATCCCCCTGTTCGTTGAACATAATTTGAAACCTGGATGATTATCTCATTTTCTGCCTTTGCCTCAAAAATAGCGACCTTTGGATAATATTGACCAACCATCTTTTCTTTAGAAGTCCCTACTTTTCCCGCTGTTGCTAATAGCTCCCCATTTACCCAAAGTTCATAGGCTGACTCTACGCCGAACGGAATATAAATTCCTAGTGATTGTCCCTGTTGCTGCTCACCCAGTTTCAACTTCATTCGGTATGTTGCATAACCATGACCCGATAGGTTCTGCTCACCAACTTTGTTCCCCCAGAACATTGGTACTTTAATGTAGCCTGTTTTGTTTGGAGTTTCTTTTGCTTTGAAATCATTAGACATTAGGAGTTCATGCCAATAAAATTCCCAATCTCCATTCAATTTTACTAAACGGTTCGTTTCGAAGTTCCAATTTGCTAGATTAATACTCCCTTTTTCGACGTTTGGAGAGGGAGTGATTTGGCTTTGGCTGCTAGAACATCCCCCAATGATGAGGATGAACATTACCCAAAGTAAAATATGTATTTTTTTCATATATGTTTCTTCCTTCAATTAGACTCATAAAACCTTTATATCATAATCACAACTGTTTAAAAATAAAAATTTTTCAGATATTAATATACTGGATTTTACTTTCCATAAGATTATAGTATGGTGAATAGGTAGAATACTAGATTGAGAGGCTAATACATGTGGAAAAATAGAAATGTTTGGATTATTTTAACGGGGGAATTTATCGCTGGTCTTGGCTTATGGCTTGGGATTATCGGAAATTTAGAATTCATGCAGGAGAAGATCCCTTCTGATTTCTTAAAATCGCTCCTTATGGCTACTGGACTTGTAGCAGGTATTGTCGTTGGTCCATACGCAGGCAAAATTACGGACCAAAAGAGCAAGAAAACGGTCATGCTATGGTCTGGATTATTACGTACAATCAGTGTCATCTTCATGCTCATTGCTATCGCTACTGGATCGGTTTGGTGGATGCTCGTATTTTTCGTTACCATTCAGATTTCTGCTGCCTTCTACTTTCCAGCCTTACAAGCAACGATACCGCTTATAGTTAAAGATAAGGATTTGCTCCAGCTCAATGGGGTTCATATGAATGTATCCACCCTATCACGTATCGTCGGTACTGCCGTTGGAGGGATTCTCTTGGTGCTCCTTCCCTTATCCATGCTCTATATTGGTTCTTTAGTGGCCTACCTTGGATTACTGATCCTAACCTGGTTCCTAAACTTTGAAGAGAATAATGATACACCTTCAACAAGAAAAGCTACAGCTGGAAATAATAGTTTTAAAAATGTATTACCAGTAATCAAGGGGCTGCCAATTGTGTTTATGACACTATTGATGACCCTTGTTCCACTTTTGTTTCTTGGCGGCTTCAATCTTTTGGTCATCAATATTAGTGAATTGCAGGATAGTTCTGCTATTAAAGGCTGGATTTACGCTGCAGAAGGGATTTCCTTTATGATAGGAGCCTTTTTTATAAAAAAAATTACCGACTATATCTCACCTTATAAAATTTTATTTGGCAGTTCACTCCTAGTTGGTTTTTCTCAGATTCTGCTTTATTTTGCGGATATTTTTGTGGTAACCATCGCCGCATTCTTAGTTTTTGGTTTTTCAGTAGGCTGTTTTTTTCCAACAGCTTCTACTATTTTTCAAACGAAAGTACCAAAGGATTTTCATGGAAGATTTTTCTCATTCCGCAATATGCTCGATCGAGTTGGTTTCCAAATCGTTCTGCTGATGACTGGTTTCTTGCTAGACTTTATTGGACTGCAGCTAATGTGTTTAATTTATGGGTTACTAAGCATTGTTACTACTTTTATTTTTTATGTAAAAAACAAACAAATGCGTACGGCTAATCAGGAGAACTAACAAGGGCACCATCCATTTGGATGATGCCTTTTTCTATTTTAAGTTTTTTAGATTAGCCTTCCGAAATCCTTGGTAAATATCGATGGCGGCGAATAATAGGAATGTAAATACGGCTCCCCAGAAAATCCACGTGCCGACATCACCTGTAATACTGAATAAGTCAGTTATATACGTAACAAAAGCAGGATTAAATAACTGATTATTACTGATGATGAGGATAAATACAATCGAAGAAACACCATGCATAACTGTGTTGATACTTGCCATTGTCCCAGTCCATTGTCCTTTATGGAATTTATAGGACGCTACAGCAATCTCCAATCCGATTACAATGACCACCAATGGCCAGTAGGACAACAGAACCTCTTGATTAAAAGTCGGCATGATAAATTCGAGACCCTTATTTCCTTTTTCATAGACTCCCAGAAGACTAGCTGCATTGAAATAGACACTTGCCCAGATTGCTGTCCAAAGCATCCCAAGAAATACTTCCACCCTTGGTATCGCTTTTTCCTTTGGGATATAAGGAATATTATATAAATCTTCAGGCGTCCATTCTTTTAAACATGGTGTTAATGGGACCTGTCTATTCTTATGGTCTGTACGCTCTATGATTGCAAACACCACTGTTAACCAGAAAAACACTTGAATACCAGTGCTGAATATCCTCCAAATACCAAAACCAATAGCATTTAAGAGTACGTTTAAAACTGCTTCTTCTTCAGGATAGGAAATAATACTGTCTGCAATTATGGAAATGAAGGTTATGGCTGCGGCTATGGGGAGAATCATTTTTAACAGATTGATATAGATATCAAAGTAACGGGGACCAATCAAATGCATAGGACGGTCTAGGTATCCGCTGGCAAGGACAGCAGGGTTTCCTAATTTTTCAAGAGCTGGTTTAACCTCTTCCTCTGTGTAATCAACCGGAAGCATATCCTCAATCGTTGAGCGAAGTTCAAGTGCAATATCCTCTCGACTTTTTACCGGGAGCCTGCGAGTAACCTCTTGAATATAAAGGTCAATTATTCTCATCGGTATCATCTCCTTTTAATAGTAAGGAAAGTTCATGTGATGTCTTTTCCCATTCTTTTTTTAGCTGCTGGAATATCTCTATTCCAAATGGTGTTAATACATAATACCTGCGTGGCCTGCTTTCAGTGGTGTCCCAGCTGCTTGTGACTAACTCCTGTTTTTCCAGACGGCGAAGCAAGGGATATAGTGTACTCTGTTCAATCGTAATCCCACACTGCTCTAATAATTGCACAAGCGAATAGCCATATTGTGGTGTGCGCAGCTGGCTTAATACTGCTAATGTCAAAGTCCCCCTCCTTAGCTCTGTCGTTAATGAGTTTAATAAGGTATTCATCCGCCCACCTCCGTTGCTTTTATGCTGTACGTCGTACACTATACTCTATACTATGCGACATACACTATTATAGTTCTCATAATAGTTGACGATTGAAATTAAGTTTTTGATTACAGTATGACTAGGAATATTTTTTATCATGGTGAATATAAACAGTATTGTATGTTTAGTAGAGGAGCGTGTTGGTCGATGACGGAGAATGTAATGGAGATTCTACTTTCAACAAGGAATAAGTTATTAGATGAAATTTCTGGTTTAAGCTATGAGCAGCTGAATAAAAAGCTTGGTGTGGAGACATGGAGTGTTGCACAGGTATGCCATCATTTGTATTTAACCGAAAATGTTTTTACACAAGCTATTTCTTTTGGTCTTACTAAAAGCAATGGGAAAAATGCAGAGCCGAAGCCTGTTCAGCTGGCAGTTGACCGCTCTCAGAAGGCAAAGGCACCTGATATGGTTGTCCCAGGCGATGAGCCGTTGGAGTTAGAGAAAATTACAGAGCTTTTAAATCAATCAAGAAACCTATTTTTGGAGTTTTATAATCAGCTTGAAGACAAGTCAATTTTAGCCGAAAAATCAGCCAAGCACCCACTTTTTGGTTATACTCCTCTAGACCAATGGGTCGATTTAATTTATCTCCATGAAGAGCGGCATATCGAGCAAATCAGAGAAATTAAATCTTTGTTATAAAAAATTGGTGCCTGTCACCAACTAATATGGTAACAGGCACCCACTTTTTTATGCTCTCAGCAGCGTTTCAGCAAGAATACGCGCCCCAATGTTCAGGCTTGATGGATTAAACGTCATTTTAGGATGATGTAACCCTGGTTGAAGGTCTGCCCCAACGCCAATCATGGTTGCTTTGAGTTTTGGATTCTTAATGGTGTAAAAATGGAAGTCATCACTACCAGACGTGATAACAGGTGGTGCAAGCACCTCTCGACCAGCAACATTCAGAATCGCTTCTTCGGCAATTGCTTCGGCATCAGCAGAAACCTCTGCCCCAGGAGTAAAATCGCTCCAATTCCATTCAATATCTACCCCATAAAGGTCCTTTAAGCTGTTAATTCCGTGGTCTATTTGGTCCTTAAGTTTTCCTAGAACCTCATTTTTTTGAGCTCGGACATCAATTGCAAATTCCGCAGAACCCGGGATAATGTTTAAGCTCTCTCCGCCAGCGATCACTTTTGTTAGTTTTGCAGAATAGGCTTCGAACGGTGATAGATAAATAGACTTGACGAACTGGTGCAGTCCAACAATCACGTCTAGTGCATTTTTGCCTTGGTGCGGTCTGGCACCGTGCGCGTCTTCACCAAGTACTTTTCCTTCCAAAAAGATAGCTGCTCCGTGATGAATGGAGGCTGAAACTCGTCCCATCGGAAGCTCTTCAATTGGTCGAAGGTGGATGCCGAATAAGTGGCTGACGTTTTCAATCGCCCCTCTTTCGATCATTGCAATCGAGCCGTTCCCTTTTTCCTCAGCCGGCTGAAAAATAAAACGCAGCTTTTTAGAAAGACGCTGATCCTTCAAGTAAAGTAGTGCTCCAAGAACCATAGAGATAATCGCATCGTGACCACAAGAGTGATTCCCCTGCCAAACTCCGTCCACCTCCTGCCATAACGCGTCTATTTCCGCTCGAACAGCTACCACTTCTTCTCCCTCGCCGATCTCCGCTATAAGTCCGGTTACATCAGAAAAACGACGATATTCAACGCCTAGATTATCTAAAATATCTGCAATGGCCTGGGTTGTTTTAACCTCTTTCCAGCTAACCTCAGGATGAGCATGGAAATGTTCAAACCAAGTCAAAATCTGTCCTTCAAAATTTTCCGTCAACATTACACACTCCTATCCCAAAAAAACTAATAAAGTCATAGTACATCAAAAGAACTTGTTCCTTCAATGCTTTTCAAAAAGTCTGACATTAAAAGGTGAATATTAAAAAAGTGACATTAAAAGGTGACAGGCACCACAGAAAGACACTGTCCACCTCAGGTGGACAGTGGAATTCCTATTAGATAATTTTATGTTTAGCATGTCCCATAACGGCTGCACAAGAATAATTTTTATTCCATAAAATAATATTAAGAATTGTAAGAGTAATTATTAAACGAAAGGGAAGATGTGGTGTTCTAAATGAAAAATTATCAGGTTTTTGATTATTCGTTTCAGAATCTGCGTGAAAAAAGTATGTCGTTTGAACAGGTTTTCGAACACATTGTAAAGTTCATGAATTTAGCACCCAGTGGGAATTATCGCTTAATGGTTGGAACGGATTCACAGGTCCATAAACGTCATACCATTTTTATTACGGGAATTGTCATTCAAAATGAGGGCAAAGGTGCATGGGCTTGCATTAGGAAGATCGTAATTCCAAGAAAAATGACTCATCTGCACGAGCGGATTTCCTTCGAGCTGTCATTAACGGAGGACATTGTTGCGTTATTTACTGAGGAAAGAAAGACCCGGTTAATCAATATCGTCCTTCCCTATGTGTATCAAGGTGCCACGTTCACCATGGAAGGTCATATTGATATAGGAGCCGGAAAACGCAATAAAACAAGAGAATTTGTGAAAGAAATGGTAGCACGAATGGAATCCATGGGGGTGGAGCCAAAGATAAAGCCAAATGCTTTTGTTGCCTCAAGCTATGCCAACCGCTACACAAAATAGGGACCTGAGCCATGTTGCGTTCGCAAAAAACGCACCAGGGCTCAGGTCTTTACTTTATTTGGTCAGTAAAATCACTAATTCTCTTCCAACTATACAAAGTCTTTACACTCTTTTAACACTAGATTAAGAAAAAATTCAAACTTTTCAGATAAAATTAAGCAAACGCTATTATTTGGAGGGATAAGATGAGGATTACAGTTGCAGGAGCAGGAAATGTTGGGCTAGTTACAGCAGTTTGTTTTGCAGAAGCAGGTCATCAAGTAACCTGTTTAGATACTCAAAAGGAGAAAATAGAAATGCTCGAAAAAGGGTACTCACCATTCTTTGAGCCTGGACTGGAACCTTTATTAGAGAAAAACCTCGCTAGCGGAAAACTTCGCTTTTCGACGAACCCAAAACAAGCCTATCGTGATGCCGAAGTCATTTTTATTACAGTAGGAACTCCTGAAAAAAAAGATGGATCTGTTGACTTATCCTATATTTATATTGCTTCCTACCACATTGCTGAAAATATCGAAAATGATGTCATTGTCTGTACGAAAAGTACCGTCCCAGTTGGAACAAACGAAATCATCAAGCAAATTTTCCAGAATCGTAAGCCCCGTCACCTTAAAGTGGATGTTGTATCAAACCCTGAATTTCTTCGTGAGGGTTGTGCAATAATGGACTTTTATTTAAGTGATCGAATCGTAATTGGCGCAGATAACCCTGAGGCAGCCTCCATTATGGAGCGGCTCTATCTTCCATTAAAAATACCGATAGTTGTCACTGATATTCGAAGTGCAGAGATGATTAAATATGCCTCCAATGCCTTTCTTGCTACGAAGATAAGCTTTATCAATGAAATTGCCAATCTCTGTGAAAAAGTTGGCGCAAATATTGAGGAAGTCTCTTATGGAATGGGAATGGATAAACGAATTGGGCCGACCTACCTTCAGCCTGGAATTGGTTATGGAGGTTCCTGCTTTCCTAAGGACACAAAAGCACTCGTTCAACTGGCAGGCAATGTCCAACATCGATTCGAATTGCTTGAATCCGTCATTAAGGTAAATCAGCATCAGCATTCCCTTCTAGTGAGAAAGGCAAAAGAAATGCTCGAATCATTAAAGGACAAAAAGGTCGCAGTACTTGGGCTTGCTTTCAAACCAGAAACAGATGATATCCGTGAAGCCGTTTCCTTAACTATTATTAAAGAATTACTAGAAGAAGGTTCAGTGGTCACTGCTTATGACCCGATTGCCATCCCCAATGCCCATAAGCTATTAGGAAATTCAATTGAGTACACAACCAATATTAGAGAAGCGCTGAAAGAGGCTGACTTTGCTGTCATTGCAACTGAGTGGGACCAGATCAAGCACCTTCCATTGGATGCGTTTATCGCTTATATGAAGGAACCAATTATTTTCGATGGGCGAAATTGCTATTCACTTAAGGATATACAACGATATCCGATTACCTACGTATCCATTGGAAGACCATCTATATCGACTGTAAAGCCTGCCCAACGTCTTTAAAATAGAGGGAGACACAATCATGATGAGAATAATCCAATCCTTTTATCATTTCGAATGCATGGTTTTTCAAGAGATTAATAGCCATTTTGATAAAAAAATTATTAATCTCTTTTTTCGTACGATTACTGGAATAGGAGGGGCATTGTTTATAAGTGTAACAACCCTGTTACTCATCATTTTTTCGACGGGTGCAACCAGGCTTACTGCGATATCAAGTGCGGCATCCTTAACGCTAAGTCATATACCAGTTCAAATGGTGAAGAAGCTTTTCCCTCGTAAAAGACCCTATTTATTATTTGAAACAACAAAGATTTTACCAAATCCATTAAAGGATCATTCTTTTCCGTCTGGACATACCACAGCCGTATTTTCAGTCATTGTTCCATTTGTTATTCTAAACCCTGTTCTAGCCGCCGTTCTGATTCCTCTAGGACTATGCGTAGGATTATCAAGAATCTATCTTGGTCTGCATTATCCATCCGATGTCATTGCAGGAGGAACTCTCGGGGCGCTCTTCGGCAGCCTTTGCTATTATTTATTAACCTAAATGTTGATGGAAACTGCGAAGGAGGGGTTTATATGAAAATTGCAATTTTCTCTGACACCTTTTATCCGGATATTAACGGGGTTGCTCAAACCCTCAAAAGGTTTACTAACTATCTTGAGGGTCAACATATTTCCTATAAAGTATTTGCACCTAATCCTGTTTCAAGTGAATATGTTTCTGATCATATTCACCGGTTAAAAAGCAGATCCTTTTTCCTATATCCCGAATGCCGATTAGCGTTCCCAAACTTTATTGAGGTTAGGTCAGAAATCGAGCAATTCTCACCTGATTTGATTCATGTAGCAACTCCGTTTACGGTAGGTCTTTGTGGTCTTTATTTTGCAAAAAAATATAACATCCCAATTGTCGGATCTTATCACACCGATTTCAATGATTATTTACATTTTTATGACCTTGACTTCCTTTCTAATCCGCTGTGGAAATACATGAAATGGTTTCATAGTCCTTTTAAAAGCTCTTTGTCCCTTCAATTGATACGCTGGAAAAACTGAAAAATCGTGGGTTTAGAAACTTAGAAATTTTTCCAAGAGGCGTTGATTGCCAGCTTTATCATCCAAATTATCAAAAAGAGTCTGTCCTTAATAGATACGGAATTTCTAAAAGATTCCTCCTTACCTATGTGGGCAGGCTGGCACCCGAAAAGGATTTAAAAACGCTTATGAAAATCGCAAACTCACTACCACCTGAGTTGAATAACCAGGTACATTGGTTAATTGCCGGAGATGGCCCCTTACTTGAAGAACTCCGAATGGCTGCACTGCCAAATATGACCTTTACTGGTTATTTGAAAGGGGTTGGATTAGCTGAGACCTATACAGCGACAGACCTCTTTATTTTTCCATCGCCTACTGAAACGTTTGGAAATGTTGTGTTAGAGGCTCTTGCTAGTGGGACACCGGTAATCGGGGCGAATGCTGGCGGAGTGAAACATATTATTTCGAATGGTATTACCGGACATTTGTGTGAACCGGGTAATACAGAAGACTTTGTTAACCGTATTGTTCAGTTGTTAGGAAATGATTCTTTCCGGAATCAACTGTCGTTAAATGCTAGGAAGTACGCACTTACACAAAAGTGGGATCAGATATTTGAAGACCTGCTTAACCATTATTCTGCCGTTATCGATGAACCCTCAAAGAAAATATATGCATGAAGTACTCTCGGTAAGGAGGAATATGAATGGATACAGTTTCTCACATTATTTTCGGCTTCGGCCTAGGTGCTCTAGCTCAAATCGACCCCGTGATTGCAAATGATAGCGCATTATCGACTGCTGTCCTTGTCGGGACTGTAGTGGGTTCCAATGCACCTGACTTCGATTTTTGCTATCGATTTAAGGGTAAAAGCAGCTATTACCAAAATCACCGGGGCTGGTCGCACTCATTGCCTGCAATCCCATTATGGAGCATACTTACTACAGCTGCTACCTTGCCTTTCTTCCCAGGCAGTTCAATTTTCCACCTGTTTTTTTGGATATTGCTTGCTGTTACCTTACATGTTCTTTTAGATATATTTAATGTAAATGGGACTCAAGCGCTGCGCCCATTTTCTACAAAATGGCTGTCCTTAGATTTCCTCCCATTAATTGACCCATATATCATCATGCTCCATATTCTTGGATTTAGCCTCCTGCCTTTTTTTGAAACTGGGAGAGTCTTTACTTTCATTTATCTTGCAATGATTTTTTACTTAATGGCTCGGTTCATTTTTACACATTACACGAAATGGATGCTTTCACAGCATTTTCAAAGTGCGCTCCGGGTAAAAATGATCCCTAAAACATCGCCTTTCCACTGGAATGTTATCATTGAAACCAATCAGGACTTTATATTCGGTTCTTACTTAATGGGAGAGCTATGTATAGAGCATACTTTTTCTAAAAAATCAGATTACCCTGGACTAGTAATTGATAGCAGTCAGCATCCTGAAGTAGAAAGGTTTTTAAGAAGTACCCACTTCGCCTACCCGTTTGTTCAAAAGAGAAAAAGCGGCTATTTCATTTATTGGAAAGACCTTCGGTTCCGATCAAAGAAATTTTTTCCTAAGCTTGCTATCATGTTTATTTCCTTAGATCATCAAAACCAAGTATCCTATACCGGTAAATTAACATCTATTAAGCAATATAAAAAGGTAATAAAAAAGTTGGAAACCTCAATAAAATAAAATCCCGAGCCCCTTGTGACTTCTTCGAATCAAGGGGGCTCAGGACTATACTTTTATTATTAAGGAAGTTCAGGCTTTGTAAAAATTGGAGGCTCACCACCCAAGGTTTTTAGAAAGGCTAATAAATCTGACTTCTCCTGCTGTGTTAAACCAATCGGGCTCATAAATTTTTGGATAAAAAAGCTCTTATTGGGATGGCTATCCCCGCCGCGGTCATAGTAGTCAATTACATCCTCAAGCGTTGCAAGACTTCCATCCTGCATATAGGGTGCTGTATGGGTAATTCCATATAGTCCTGGGGTACGAATCCTGCCTAAATCCCCTTCTTGCCCGGTTACCGCTTGGCGGCCTTTATCCTCTGTATTGAGACCGATATTGTAAAAATTGTTATCAGAAAGATTTGGTCCATTATGGCAGGTTACACAAAACGCTTTTCCTGTGAACAAACGGAGGCCGTTGACTTCTTGATTCGTTAAAGCCTCTGTATCCCCTTCAAGGAACTTGTCGTAGGGAGTATCCTTTACAACAATTTGCCTTTGGAAAGCGGCTAGAGCTTTGGCAATATTTTGCTCGTTGATTCCATCAGGGAATGCAGCCTGAAAACGTTCCTGGTATCCTTTGATAGCCGATAGTTCTTTAATAAGTTCATCGAGAGGCTGATTCATCTCATCTGGATTTCGTATCGGTCCCAGCGCTTGCTCCTCTAGTGACGCAGCTCGGCCATCCCAAAAATTAAATTTGTAATAGCCGGAATTAATCACCGTCGGGCTATTTCTTGCTCCATTGCCGCCGGTAAACTTATCAAAAGTAGGCTGATTGTCTCCGTACCCTATATCCGGGTCATGACAAGTTTGGCAGCTTACCTCGTTATTCCCTGATAAACGCGGGTCAAAAAATAACATTTGCCCAAGTTCAAGCACTTCAGGCTTCATCGGATTATCCGCTGGGATTGGTACATCACCAATTGGTACAAGTGTTGTATGATTTCTAAGGTTGGTTAGCAGCTCCTCAGGATCCATTTCATTCCCTTGTGCTTTACTCTGTTCCTCAGTTTGCAAATTCGTTGGTGCCTTCACCTTCTCCTTCTCCCCACAAGCGGACAAACCCATACAAATTAAAAGAGTCAAAATCGTGCCCTTCACCAATTTATTCATAAATAGAGTGCTCCTCTGGTTTTTATTCTCTTATCACCATTATAAAATTGGTTTTATTAAAAAAGAGCACCACATTGTGAAGAAATTAGTAAACGTTACAATTGCATATCACAAACTGTCCGCCTGAGGTGGAAAGTGTCCACGAGCGGTGCCTGTCACCGAGTAAACCGCTCGGTGACAGGCACCAATGATCGCACTTATCTCAACGAAAAATATCAAAGATGATTTTGGCATGATCAGTATTGTCGATTTGGCCTCTCAGGCGCTCACTTCCTGGTCCGTAGGCATAGACGTTTACATCTTCGCCTGTGTGTCCGCTGGTTGTCCAGCCTGTATAGGAACGGGTGTTAATAATTTCTTCGATGGCATTGTCGATGTTTCTTGCTTTTTGTGTTCTTGCAGCTCTTTCAACTAATCTTATTTCATTGGTTGTTAAAGGAAGCTCAATATATTTCTTTAACGTTTCTTTAACTCCCGCTCCATTAACAATCTCAGAAGCCATATAGTTAGGTGTTCGCTTAACTGTTTTTATTACAGAGCTAAACCAATTGTATTGTCCTTCGGCCCCCATCGTGAAACCTCCGGTTGAATGATCCGCTGTTGCGATAACCAATGTATGTCCATCCTTTTTGGCAAAATCAATGGCCACTTTAAATGCTTTCTCGAAATCTTCCATTTCACTCATGACACCGACGATATCATTGTCATGTGCGGCCCAGTCAATCTGACTTCCTTCCACCATTAGAAAAAAGCCTTTCTCGTTCTTATTCAGACGCTGGATTGCCGAAGAGGTCATTTCTGCAAGAGATGGACTGTCGTTTGACCGATCTATCATTTTCGGCAGCCCTCTTTTTGCAAAAAGACCTAACACCTGAGCACTTTCATCGTTAGTCATCTCTTTAAGGTTTGTTACGTAGCTGTAGCCGTCTTTAACAAACTCTTCCACTAGGTTCCTATCTTTACGGATAAACCAATCAGACCCCCCACCCAATAAAACATCTATTTTATGATTACCATCTACTCGGTCTTGATAATAATCATCAGCAATCGCACTCATACTTTTCCGCTGAGTAACATGAGCACCAAATGCTGCAGGAGTACCATGAGTAATTTGTGCGGTTGCAACCAGTCCTGTCCCTTTTCCTTTTTCCTTAGCTGCCTCTATAACTGATTTTAATTTAGAGTGGTCATTACCAATTCCAATTGCGCCATTATAGGTTTTCACACCGGTCGCCATCGCTGTTGCTGAAGCTGCAGAATCCGTTACATTATGTCTTTGATCATTTGGAAAGGTCGTCTGTTGACCAACAAGGTAAGGTCCAAACTCTGTGGATTCCAGTTCTAACGTGGCTGGATTATCTTTCAAATAACGGTATCCCGATGTGAATGAAACTCCCATGCCATCACCTATTAGAAAAATGACATTTTTTATATCCTCGTTACCTTCATTAACTTCAGCTTCAAATATTTCTATCGGGCTTGATAACATAACTGAAAAGCTAATAAAAATCGAAAAAGTCCACCTTATATGCCATTTAGAAAACATACATATCCCCCTGAATGCAACTGAATTAAATGTAATTATTATGGATATTAAAAAGAAGAATTATCCAACTCCTAGAAATATCTCAAGCAAACACTGCACCATTCAAAAAAAATCCTCAAAATAAAAAGGCTTGAGCTAAGTGCCCAATCCTCACTAAATATGACAGTGTCCGCCTGAGATGGACACTGTCCACGGGCGGTGCCTGTCACCATCAAAGCTTTCACATCTTACATTTGTCTGCAAAAGGCTTCTATATCACCTGGTGTTGTTATTGGCTTTTCTTGTGTTTCTTGTTTGGAGAATCTGCAGGTGTAGGTCATTTCCTGCCGGTGTTCATTTTCAAATTCGTTTAAATCTGGATAGGTTTTAAGTTTTTCCTTTAGTGCATTGGGATAATAATCTATTTCAATATTATTATCGTTAAACTTTCTATCCTTTACACTTTCCCATAACTGGTATATCAGCTGAAACTCTTTCTCCTTATTAAAGATATCGTCGAAATTTAATATATGAATCCGTTCGTAGCTTTGATGAGAATTCTCATTATAAATGGTTTGATAACTGTCCTCAATCCGGTATTGCTCCTCT
This sequence comes from Neobacillus canaveralius, assembly GCF_047237705.1. Taxonomy (NCBI): domain Bacteria; kingdom Bacillati; phylum Bacillota; class Bacilli; order Caryophanales; family Bacillaceae; genus Neobacillus; species Neobacillus canaveralius. The sequence goes on from NZ_JBDFLL010000001.1 coordinate 5,647,322, forward strand.
ATCTCACTAGGAAAAGAACCATAGACATAGAATTCCCCTGTACCTTTAAATATCGGTTCAATGAGTGGGATCATTTCTTTTCTAAATTGTTCTGACCAATTATTTTCTTTATAGCTATCCCTTATCACTTGGTACTTCTCACTAGTATCTACCCCGAAGGTAATATCCGGATTTGCCACTGGGTGCACAGTAAGCGTGTAATCTCCCTCGTCATCACCTAAGATTTTATTGTACTCCACGTCGTTAATTTCAAAACGCTCACTATACTTTTCTTCCAAGTATTCTAATGCAGCCTTTTCTGCTTTATCGTCATTTGCTCCATAGTAGACAAAATCTAAAGCATATACTCCTAACAGTAAAAATGGTGATAAAACGACCAGTCCAACCCCAATCCCAATGATCAACAGAACTTTTTTCATATCATTTCCCCGCATTTTGTATTTTTTGGATACAATCCTGTACTATCATATCTAAATCTTTTAAAAAACCAAAATAAAACATCTACTAAATAGGAAAAAATTGTTATATGATTGATTTGTTCCCTATTGATTACTTTTGGAGGGGTTTTTTATGGACAGAGTCACAATACTAGATCTTTTTAACCAGCACTTAAGGGTTGGACTAATAGAGCCGAATTCTCGAAGAGAAAGGACCGATTCTGTCGTCAGAAAGGTTTCACTATCGAATGAACCGGGTTTTATATCTTACTCGGAAATGGATGAAGCGCATGCCGACAAAGTCATAGAAGAACAAATTGCATACTATAAAAACTTAAAGCAGCAGTTTGAGTGGAAGGTTTTTGATTATGATCAGCCTTTGGATTTAAAGGAGAGACTGCAGAAAAAGGGCTTCACACTTGAAGCATCAGAGGCACTTATGATTTCTGACTTAACGGAGGCTAATCAGCTGCTTGATACTCAGGTCCTTCCTGAAGTAAAAAGACTTACGACTGAACAGGAAATCTGGGACATTATTAAACTAGAGGAAGAAGTTTGGAATGATAATTATCAAGATTTAGGTCAACGCCTTGTTCGGGACTTTAATGACAGTTCCGCTCACCTTTCCCTCTACGGAGCCTATGTTAATGGAAAAATAGTCAGCGCTGCCTGGATGTACCTTCATGAAGGCACACCATTTGCTAGTCTCTGGGGAGGCTCAACTCTGGCAGATTACCGCAAGAGAGGTTATTACAGTTCGCTGCTGGCAATCCGCGCACGTGAAGCTTCAGAAAAAGGTTATCCGTTACTTATTGTCGATGCCAGCCCTATGAGCAAGCCCATTCTTGAAAAGCACGGATTCCACTTCTATGGTTATTCAACACCTTGTATGTCACCAAAGTTTGAATAGAAAAATTCCCTAATAAGTTAGAAGTTTTTTCTATTTCTAAAATTAACAAGGATAAAAAACAAGCCTGGTCCAATGTGGAACCAGGCCTTACTCATTATTATTTTTCAAATATAGCATTGGATAGGAGTCTAAATAAGTAGTCAGTGTGGTCACGGAATCCTGCCTCTAAACCAATAAGGGTAACGTCTTTGTTTTCCTCTTTTACGATGATTGCCTGACCCTGTGCATCTGCTTTGTTATTGCTCCAATGTCCTGCTACAAAGAAATCCTCAGAGTTATCCAGTGTAGCAGCGACTTCATCATTGCCTTTAACAAGATACCAAACTGGGCGATAAACGAACCCAACATCATCCTGACCATAGCCTCCAGTTAATCCTTTGCCAAGATAATCGACCTTCACAATTCCATTACTGTTCGATCCAGCAGTTTTAACTGTGTTGTCAGTCAATCCAAGAGTCCCTGTTGCCTGGGATGCACCAGCACCTACTGCAATGTACTTTCCGCCATTGTCAAGAAAACTGTTAACATTTCCTTTAAAAGCTATAAGCTGTTCCGGATTTTGGAATCCAAACTCTTTGTTTGCCGCAGATAAGTTAGTAGAAATAAGACTTTCTGTCCCACTATACACAAAAACATCAAAACCTTCTAACCCTTTCACTGCTACATCAACAGGTGTCACCTCTGTAACATCAAAACCTAGTCTCTTCAAGGCAAGCTTTGTCCCGCTGTGAGACTGAGCTTTCCCCATACCGCCATCCTTAAGAATCGCTACCTGTAAACTTGAAACCACGCTGACCTCGGCTGGTACATTCGAAACCGAACCAATCTGCAGACCAGATTCTTTCACAGCAGCAGAGATTGTATTTGCTGAAGCAGTTGTATAAAAGTCACCCGACGCATCGCGTGATACAGCTACTCCCTCTTTTAGCAAGGTATTAACTAATTCAACCGCTTTTACAGAACTATTAGCTATCAAGTAAGGACCTTTACCAGTCACAGTCCCTTGAACAGTAACTTGGTTAACCTGTTTAGCTGTAACGTTTACCGGACTGTAAGTCTCAACTGCCTCAAAGCCCCAAAGCTCCGGCAGGCTCCATGCAGAAATATCATACATAGTTGGCGTATCGTTTGAAATGTCTTCACCATCCCATAGCATTGTATTGGCTAAACCAGCCTTCGCTTGATCCATTTGAACAAGATACGTTCCCTTAGGGTAAGTTTTTCCTTCAACAGTAAATGCTTTCGTTGCTTCTTTTACCTCAATATCGTTATTAAGTAAATGCTTCACAGCCTTATTCGTTACCGTTGGATCTTTTTCATCAACTGGCAAAATGTATGCATTAGGGAAGAATCCTTCTTCATGGAAAGGATGATCAAAGTTAATGCCGCGTTTGAACATCTCAATTTGGTCTGCGATCATGGCTTGCTTATTCTCGGTAGCAAAATTCAAAGCACCCATGATGGCATTATACATCCATTTTACCCCATCCAAGTCATTTGTCGGAGCTTCTAACGTATGACCGTATGCACCATGGTACATCGCATACATTGGAGTGAAAATTGGCGGATAATCATCCCAGCCAGCAGCATCGTCACGCTGTGGTACGTAAACACCCTCCATACTTTGATACAAATTGCCTGTAAAATTGTCCTTGTCTCCCATAATTTCTGCTTCCATTGCTTTTGCCTGATCCACTGCCCACTTATTATAAAGGTCATACTCGTAATTAGGATTATGAGGCGGCGTACAAGGTTCAATTAATCCCTGCAGGTTAGGTCCATAATTCTTCACATAACCATGGGTATCAAGAAACACCATTGGATTCCACTCTTTAATCAGTTCCACCGTTTCTTGGGTTTCAGGCTGAGACTGGGTGATAAAGTCGCGGTTCAAATCAATACCATCCCCGTTAAAACGAGTTGCGTCGACACGGCCATCAGGGTTTTGCACGACGTTAAAAATAAGAATATTATTCTCTAAAATATTTTTCGTTTCCGCATCATTTTGTGTTGCAAAGCGTTCGATTAATTGGATAACCGCGTCACTCCCCACAAACTCAGTACCATGAATTGAGCCGTTAATCATAATCGGAACTTTAAAATCAGGATTATTCGCAATCCAATCCTGGGCCTTTCCAGGATTCTTGAACATTTGCTTTCTAAGAGATTGGAATTTTCCGAACTTCCCTTGTGTAGTTGGATCTGCAATCGTTACAACATAAAGTGGATGACCATCAGCAGATGTCCCGCGGACTTCTACTTTTACACGATTGGATTGTTTTTCAATATCTGTCAATTTAGCCCCAATTTGTGAGAATTTCATAAAGTCATAGTTTTCATTATTAAACTTGCTGCCATCCTGCTCCTCATATACATTTACGTTTGTCCACTTCGGTCCCTCAGCAAATCCTGTAGAAAAGGGAACAGCCGTAAGTAAACTCACTGCTAATAGACCTGCAATTTTTTTCTTCTTCATAAAATAGCCCCCATAACCATATGTATTTTTATTAATAATTATGTATTTTTATAACTTAAAATTATTTTAATATTGCTGGAAACAAATTACTATCCAACCTTTTTCCTGAAATAAAATGAATAAATATTATTTTAATAGGAATATAGTTATAGATTACTGCATAGTGGTGAAAGTATCTTGGTGACAGTATCTTGGTGATTTATCATGGTGACAGGCACCGCTCGTGGACACTTTCCACCCCAAGTGGACAGTTGTCATTAAAAAGTCCTAAGGATACCATCCTTAGGAACTTTTTTTTTGTTATTTAATTCTGCAGTTTTTGCATACTTTGATGGTTTGGCTGTTTTCTGTTTTAAACGGATATAACAGCTTTATTCTCGTCCTCCCACATAAAGGGCATGTCCCGCGTCCTCTTTGTGGCAGGTAGTTGATTGTTTTCCCTCTGTTCCTCTTCGCCATTTCCATTCATCCTATCCATATTTAATCTTGTCTCTTTATCTAATGATGGACTGGCACAAAGATTGTTAGGCATTTAATTGTTTTTTGTAACAAAATAAAAGGATTTAAAAACTGACTATTTTCAATCTCCTCATACATAGTGGACTTCCGGTGGTTCATATAATGGTCGGGTGGAGGTGGGGTTATAATGAAGCGAGTGTTGGCAGTAGCTCTGTTTGGTCTTTTGCTTGTTCTAGCTGGCTGTGGAGGACCGGTTCAAGATGATATTCTAAATTATATAAATAAGGAGATGAAAACGGCACAAACCCTGGAGGAGAAGGCTGTTTCTGCTTACGAAGGTGTTGCGGGGGTCAACTATACAGATGATCAAACCATGTATGATGCCTTGGTAAACGATGTTATCCCAACTTATACAGATTTAATTTCTGAACTTGAGACGGTTAGTATTGAAAGTGATGAGCTGAAGGAGGTCCATGAGATTTACCTTGCTGGTGCAAAACTCCAATTTAGTGCGTTTGAAAAAATTAAGGAAGCACTCGAAAAACAAGATGCTAGTTTGGTTGAAGAAGCCAATCAGCTCCTTGAAGAAGGACGTCTACAAATCGAAGACTATAATAATAATCTGGATGAACTGGCAAAAGAACATAACGTCAAAATTGAAAAAGAATAATAAAAAGAGGCTGACACGTTTAGTTCACATTAAGTGAGCATACGCTTCAGCCTCTCTTTAATTAAACTTAACCTTTTACATAGTAAAGGTCATGACTGGATTCAACAATATACTCAGGCTTCTCTGCCTTTGGCTTTGCCTTATGACCGGCAATATGCTCGGGACTCTTCTCCCAATTTTTCCAATCCTCTTCAGATTCCCATTGAACCATAACCATAACTTCCTCTTCACCACGGCGAACTTTCTTAACCAAAATCTGTCTGCCAATGTATCCAGGTCGAGTTGCCAACAAACCGCCTCGGTTTGAAAAGTTCTCAACCACCTGCTCGCTAAATCCCTCTTTAACTACAATTCGTCTAACTTGATAAAACATAAAATCCCCTCCTTATTAATTAAGCCAGGTAAGGAACCTGGCTCAAATTTCTATAATGAAGTTTCGATCTCTTCAGCCATTAATTTGACAGATTTTAATCCGCCGCCGCTTAGGTACCAAGTATCTGAATCTAAGTAAATAATCTTATTTTCCTTGAAGGCAGTGGTCTTTTTAACAAGCTCATTTTCGATTACTTTTTCAGCACCAGCTTCACCGCCTACTGCTGTGTTACGGTCAATAACAAACAATACGTCTGGATTTGTCTCCATAATGTACTCCATTGTAATGCTTTGGCCATGTGTTGATACTTCAATTTTCTCATCAGCTGCTCCAAAACCGTAAACGTCATGGATAATACCAAAACGGGAGCTTGGTCCATAGGCACTCACTTTTCCTTCATTCGCAAGAACGATTAAGCCTTTTTTGCCATTTGCAGAAGCTTTCTTATTTACTGCTTCAACGGTTGCATTAATCTCTTCTAAAGCACTGGCTACTTCTTCTTTCTTATCAAAGATATCAGCAACGAGGTTCATATTTTTCTCGAATGACTCCATATATTTCGTATAGTCTAATTCTACATATACCGTTGGAGCGATTTCTGCAAACTGTTCGTATAATTCAGCCTGGCGGGCTGAGATAAAAATAACATCAGGCTGCATCGCATGAATCGCTTCAAAATCAGGTTCTTTTAAACTTCCGACGTTTGTATATTTCTCATCTGCATATTTTTCTAAGTATGGAGGAATGGCTGCTTGCGGAACTCCAGTAACTTCCACACCTAATTCATCCAATGTATCTAAAATACCAAAGTCAAAAACCACTATTTTTTCTGGATTTTTATCGATTTCAACTTTCCCATACTTATGTTCAATGGTCATTTTTTCAGAACCTGCTGTTTTTGCATCCGCTGGCTCTGCTTTACTATCTTCCTTAGACCCGCATGCTGCTAATAAAAAAATCATTGAAACTATTAAAACTAAAAAACTCCACTTTTTCAAAACATATCTCTCCTTTTATTATGCACTAAAATATACGCAAATTCTGCAGCCATCCATTTTCTGAATGGGAATATCCATATCGTAAATCTCTTTTAATGCGGCTGATTCAATAATTTCTTCTGTAGGTCCATCTTTCACGACCTTACCATCCTTCATCGCAACTATTCTATCTGAATAAACTGACGCAAAATTAATATCATGCAGTACAATGACAACTGTTTTTCCAAGCTCATCAACCAGACGGCGCAGTATTTTCATAATTTGGACGGAATGCTTCATATCTAAATTGTTCAATGGTTCATCAAGCAAAATGTACTCTGTATCCTGAGCAATAACCATTGCGATAAACGCGCGTTGCCTTTGACCACCAGATAGCTCATCTAAAAAACTGTCCTGCATATCGGTTAGGTGCATGTAATCAAGCGATTGGTCAACAATCCGTTCGTCTTCCTCTGTTAACCTCCCCTTTGAATAGGGAAAGCGTCCGAAGGATACGAGCTCGCGAATCGTCAGGCGAACATTCATATAATTGGACTGTTTTAAAATCGATACCTTTTTAGCAAAATCATTTGACTTCATCTTTTTCACATCAGCTTTATCAATTAATACTTCACCTGTATCTGAATCAAGAAGACGGCTCACCATTGATAGTAAAGTAGATTTACCTGCTCCATTCGGACCGATAAAGCTTGTGATTTTGCGCGGCTGAATATCAACGGTCACATCCTCAACAACAGACTTTTTACCATATAACTTTGACAAAGCTCGGACTTGTATCATGCTGCTTTCCTCTCCTTTAGCAATAAATAGATGAAGTACACTCCACCGATAAAGTTAATAATCACACTTAACGTTGTTGAAAAAGTAAAGACTCGTTCAACAACCCATTGCCCGCCAACCAGAGCAATGACACTCATAAGGATCGCCCCTGTGATCAATATATTGTGTTTATACGTTTTGAAAAATTGATACGATAGATTTGCCACAATTAAGCCAAAAAAGGTAATCGGTCCAACTAGAGCAGTCGAGATGGAGATAAAGACTGCTACGACAATAAGCATTTTTTTGACGATTGAATCATATGGAACCCCTAAATTGATTGCTGTATCACGGCCTAATGACAAAACGTCTAAATACTTTAAAAAGCGCCATGCATAAATCATCACAAGAGCAACGATGACAATCGCCAGCCAAACTAAGTCTGAATTGATATTATTAAAACTCGCAAACATCCGGTCTTGAACGATTTGGAATTCATTCGGATCAATCAGTACCTGAAAAAACGTTGAGATACTTGAGAAAAATGTCCCTACGATAATTCCGACAAGTAATAAAAAGTAGATTGGCTGATTGCCTTTTTTAAATAAAAACTTGTATAAAAGCAGGGCAAAAACGATCATTACAACAACTGAAATTAAAAAATTTACCTGTTTATTGACGATGATCATGTGTCCTGAGCCCAAAAAGAAAATAATTAAGGTTTGCAGGAGCATGTAGAGTGAATCCAACCCCATGATGCTCGGTGTCAAAATTTTATTATGTGTTATTGTCTGGAAAACCACTGTTGCATAAGCGATTGTGACTCCTGTTAAGACCATTGCCAGCACTTTTATCGTTCGTTTCGGAAGGGCATATCCAAAACTCCCGTTTAAATCATGAAATAAATAGATGGCACACACTCCGGCTGCAATTAAGGCAAAGACTAGTAGTTTGATTGAGTTACGCATATGCCTTCCTCCGGAACAATAAGTATAAGAAAATTCCGCTTCCAATTACCCCAACCATAAGACTGATTGAAATTTCGTATGGATAAATGAGCACTCTGCCCAAAATATCACAAATCAGAAGGAAGATGGCCCCAAGGAGTGCTGTATGCGGCAATGTTTTTTGTAAGTGATCGCCTTTAAAAATCGATATAATATTTGGAATAATTAAGCCTAAAAACGGGATAATTCCCACGGTCAGAACAACCGTTGTTGTTACTAGTGCAACAAGGATAAGACCCATATTAACCACACGGCGATAGGCAAGCCCTAGGTTTTTGGAAAAATCCTCACCCATTCCAGCCACTGTAAAGCGATTTGCATAGAAATAAGCAATAATTAAAATTGGAATACTTATGTAGAGCAATTCGTATCTGCCCTTCATAATCATTGAAAAATCTCCCTGCAGCCAAGCAGACATATTTTGAATGACGTCAGCGCGATATGCGAAAAAAGTCGTCACAGAGGACAATATATTTCCGAACATCATACCGACTAGCGGTATGAAAATAGCATCTTTAAACTTAATTCGATCTAGAATTTGCATAAAAACAAACGTACCAGCAAGAGCAAAAACAAAGGCTACTGCCATTTTTTCAAGCATGGTTGCATTTGCAAACAACAACATCGAAACAAGGATACCAAGCCGGGTTGCGTCTAGTGTTCCTGCAGTAGTCGGTGAAACAAATTTGTTCCTGCTGAGCTGCTGCATAATCAATCCAGCAATACTCATCCCAGCTCCTGCTAGTAATATTGCAACAAGCCTAGGAAATCTGCTGATAAGGAAAATTTGGGTCTCCTCTGATTGGAAATCTAACAGATCCAATGGAGATATACTGCTAACCCCAACAAATAAGGAAGCAGCAGATAAGACTATTAATGCTAGCAGTAGATATCTTTTCTTCATGACAGTCCCCAACATTTCTATTTTTCTATCATTATCATTCTAAATGAGAATGTTTTTCATTTAGCGACAAAATAAATGACACTGAAAATCATTATCAATGCCTTATACATTTGATTATAAACAGTGAAAATTTTCAAGTCAACCGATTAGTGAGAACTATTTTCAGTGATTTCTGAATAATTTGTGACATAAAGAAGGTGCTAAACTCGTAAATGTAATATATGATTCCTAAGTTCTCCTCCTTTCGGCGGTGAGGAGAAATCCCTTTTATTGGATAATTTTAAATATATGAGTTTTATAGTTTAGGCGAATAGAAAAAGGAGCTGCTTACATGAAATATCAGCATTCAAAAAAGATATCATTGTTAAGCCTCCTATTAATCCTTCCAATCTACTATGCTTCTAACTCCCCGATTCAAACGAGAGCAGAATATAAATCTGATGTTCATATTGACCGGACAGTTGTTGTATATCGAAAGGAGACCATAATGAGACAAAGTATCCTATTAACTGTTCCAACAATGCTGCAATTCCCTGAACTGCCTCGGGGCTGTGAAGTAACCAGTTTGGCGATGTTACTTAATTTTGCTGGTGTTTCCGTTGACAAACTTACTCTGGCAGACGAGATTCCCAAGGTTCCTTATCACAGTGATGGATACTTCGGAAATCCTCATCAGGGATTTGTCGGGAATATGTATACCTATAATCAACCTGGATTAGGTGTTTACCACGAGGTAATTGAAGACCTTGCGAACCAATATCTGCCCGGTCAAATCGATAATCTAACTGGAAATAGCTTTACTTCCGTGCAAAAAAAGCTAAACGAGGGTAAACCAGTTTGGGTAATTGTCGGCAGTACATTTAATTTTTTACCAGAAGAGCAATGGGAAACATGGAAAACAAAAGAAGGAGAAATCAATATCACCCGCAGAATGCATTCTGTTCTAGTCACCGGCTACGATCAAAACAACGTGTATTTTAATGATCCCTTTTTTCCAGACCAGAATAAATCAGCCAATTTTCAAAGCTTTGTCACTAGCTGGACCCAGTTCGGAAGCGAGGCAATTTCTTATTAAGTACCCTTAGATGGTGCCAGTGCACTATCTTTTTTTGTGTAATTTTTCAAGAAGATGGAAATCCTAGCAAAGGATATTGTTTCAAGAATGGAGGTGTTATCTTGGAATCAACCTTGAAGGTTGGGAATGCAGCCCCTGATTTTTCATTACCGGCAACAACAAAGGACCCCCTTTCGCTTTCAGATTATCGGGGAAAGACGAACTTGGTTGTCGCCTTTTATGGAATGGATTTTACTCCCGGCTGAATTAAAGAAATTGCCTCTTGGAAAGAGGATTACAAACGTTTTGAACAGTTAGGTGCAGAAGTGATTGGAATTAGTGCCGATCATATTCATTCACACAGGGTTTTTGCTGCCAGTATGGGGACATTGCCTTATCCATTGGCTTCCGATTGGCAAAGGCAGACGATAAAGGACTATAAGGTGTATAACGAAAAAGGCGGCGTTGCCATCCGCTCTGTGTTTGTTGTCAATCGAGATGGAATTATTACTTATATGAATACCTCGTTTAAAGCCGACAAAAAAGAAGATTACGAAGCAGTATTTTCAGAGCTCGAAAAGCTAGCCTAAGCACTAAAGAAAGACATCTCCCGACCAATCGAGAGATGTCTTCTTATTTCATGGACGAGCTTCAAACCAATTACTGAAAAAAATAATACCTAGAGCTTGCCCAGACCGCTCAATCTTACTAAATTATCATTTGCATAACATTCCTTATGAACGTATGATTGCTTATGGAAAATCATTCTTTTTATAAGGATTGGAGTCATACTAAATGAAACAAAACAAGGATGGTTTAAAACCATTTATCTCTCTTATTTTATCTGCTAATATCCCAAAAACTGCTTTAATTATTGGATTATCCGCCAGTCTTATTACGACACTGGCAGGACTTCTTGTTCCTGTATTGACGAAAAACTTAGTAGATGGATTCTCTGTAGCCTCGCTAAGTGTACCGCTCATGATTGGAATTGGCGCGGCATTTATATTCCAAGCAATCATTAGCGGGGTATCGATTTACCTGTTAAGTTTTGTCGGGCAAAAAATTGTCGCCCGGCTGCGTGAAAAAATGTGGGTAAAATTAATTCGTTTACCTGTCAGTTATTTTGATAAACAATCGAGCGGCGAAATCGTCAGCCGGATTGTAAACGATACAAGTGTTGTTCGTGATTTAATTTCTAACCATTTTCCGCAATTCATCTCAGGAATTATTTCCATTATTGGGGCGGTCGTCATTCTATTGATAATGGATTGGAAAATGACACTGATGATGTTAATATCTGTTCCGCTGACGTTTATGATAATGATGCCGCTCGGAAGGAAGATGGCCAAAATCTCCCGCGGCCTGCAGGATGAGACTGCCGCCTTTACAGGAAACATTCAACAAACATTAAGTGAAATCCGCTTAATGAAAGCATCAACGGCAGAACACCATGAAGAGACAAAAGGAGTAACAGGCATCGGCAATTTGCTCGGTTTTGGTTTAAAAGAAGCACGAATCACAGCATTAATCGCTCCTATCATGTACCTGGTTGTCATGATTGTCATCGTAATGATTATCGGGTACGGCGGCATGCGGGTGGCCAACGGAACGATGTCCACTGGTTCACTGGTAGCCTTCTTACTTTACCTTTTTCAAATCATTTTCCCAATAACTAGTTTCGCCATGTTCTTTACCCAGTTACAAAAAGCAAAAGGAGCTACAGAGCGGATTATCGATATTTTAAACCTGCCTTTAGAAGAAGGTCAGGAAGGTCTGAAGCTGGACATCACGAATAAACCTATTCTCGTCAGCCATGTTTCATTTGCCTATAGCGATGATGAACCGGTTCTTGAAGATGTATCATTTGAAGCACAGCCAGGAGAAATGATTGCTTTTGCCGGTCCAAGCGGAGGCGGGAAAACCACCATGTTTGGCTTACTAGAACGCTTTTACGAGCCTGCTTCCGGAAAAATAATGGTAGGAGATATTCCAATAACCGATCTATCCGTTGAAGCATGGCGCAGTCAAATTGGTTATGTTTCACAGGAAAGTGCGATGATGGCGGGAACGATCCGCGAAAATTTATGTTATGGGCTGCCAAATGGTACATCGATTTCAGATGACACTCTATGGAAAGTGGCAGAGATGGCGTATGCAAGTGAATTTATTAAATCCTTTTCCGATGGATTGGACACAGAGGTTGGCGAGCGTGGGGTAAAACTTTCAGGCGGTCAACGGCAGCGTATTGCGATCGCACGCGCTTTTTTACGTGACCCCAAAATATTAATGATGGATGAAGCAACCGCAAGCTTAGACAGCCAATCAGAAGGAATCGTTCAGCAAGCTTTATCCCGGTTAATGGAAGGCCGTACTACCTTTGTAATTGCTCACCGCTTATCAACAATTGTGGACGCTGATAAAATCATTTTCATCGAGAAAGGGCGAGTCACAGGAATCGGGACTCATCAAGAATTGACACAGTCACATGAATTATACCATGAATTCGCAGAGCAGCAATTAACCAGTGGCGATCAAGAAGGCCATAAAAAAGGTGCAGTAAGCTGAGCTTATGCACCTTTTTATTTCTATGCCTGCGGCTGCTTCTCTGTCATTGAGAGGTTTACTCCCTCTTCTTTTACTTTGAAAAGCGGAACAACCAGTAAGGAGCCAATCAGAAATAATACACCAGAAACGGTATAAACACCGGATAATGTCAGCGGGATTTTCACAACACCTGCAACCGACATTCCGATTACCATCATCCCCATGAACAACGGACTAAGTACACCGTTCACACGCCCAATAAATGCTTCTTCTGAATATTTTAGTATGATAGTGTTAATGCCAATATGAATACAAGGGAAGAACATTCCATTCAATACTTGTAGTACAAGAGTTACTGTAAAGCTTGTTGACCAGCCAATACCAACTGTAAACAGCATGCTGGTAAAAATCCCGATTGCAAGCAGCTTCTGGGGAGTAATCTTCTTCGAGAAGGCCATCACAATTCCGCCCCCAGCTAACATACCAATACCGTTTGCCATCAGCAGCCACTGCAGAGATTCCTTTGGCATCCCGAGTTTTTCAATCGTGATAAAAATCATTAAAGGTGAAATCAACCCAACGGCTAACCCACAAACTGCAAAAATACCACCCATTGATTTCAGTACTTTTTTTGACATTACATAGCGGAAACCATCTGCTAGTTCTTTTTTAAAGTTATTTTCAACTCCTGATTGTTCCTTTTCTATATCACGTGGCAGGAACATTAATACCAGTCCTGAAAGTAAGAACATCGCACCCATGACACCAATCGAAATAAAAATTCCATATTTTTGATAGACAAGTGTTCCAATCACAGGACCAATGACCATGAATATTGCCATCAATGATTGGAAGATAGCCATAACGGATTGCAGCTGTTCACCTGGTACATGCTGCTTTAGGAGTTTCATTGCGGAAGGCATGGAAAACTGAGATAAAATAGCTGAAATCAGCGTTGCTAAGAATATTGCCTGCCACGAGCCAAAAAGCAGTGCCAACAGTACCAAACCAATTGATACAGCAGACAACAGATCGCACCAAACCATCGTCAATTTAGGCTTCCATCTGTCCGCAAATGTGCCGCCAATAAATGAAAAAATAAATATCGGGGTAAACTCAACAACCGATATCAATGAAACATAAACCGGATCATTATCTGTAATATCGGTTACGTATAGTAAAATCGCAAAATTTCTTATCCAAATTCCTAACTGCAGTAAAAAGTTTGAAGACATAATGGCTAATACAATTCGATTTGAAAATATATTCCCAGTAGAAGTGGATGCCGTACCCTGATTGTTAACCTCCATCGTATTCCCCCTTTTAATTCCTAATAAAGTTATTTTTGCCAAAATTCTGCATAATCATATCATACTGGAAAATTTATTTCACCGGGAAACCTAAGGTTTCAGAAAATTAATTATTTATTTACCTATTATTAGTTGATAGTACGGTAGATGTTTTGATAAGTTTAAGTGAGAAGAGTATCTTTTTGAGGTGTTTTTTATGAATAAGATTTCGAGTGCTGGTTTACATCATTCAATTGTATTACTATTGGTTGTTTTGTTTATAAAAATTTATGCCTTCCAGGTTGTCGTTTTTGAAAATACATCATTTTTTCATGTGCTACTCGTTGAGTTTCCAATGTGGGCTCTTGTTTTATCGGTCCTTATGCTACTTTTCAAAAAACGGACCTGGTTAGCCATATGGCTTTATAGCTTAATTTTGTCAGTTCTGTTCATTGTCGTTGTTTATTATACTCGGTATTTTTCAACCGTACCATCTTATTACGATGTCAAACAAATTTATCAATCCAACTCAGTTGGAGGCACAGTCGCCTTGCTCGGCAGTCCTTATGACTTTTTATTTTTCTTAGATACGGTCTTAATCGTCCCGCTTATCTGGTTTTTCAAAGAAAAGACAACCTCCTTTGCCTCAGCAAAGAGATGGGCAGTTGGCTTTGGCTGTATCGGACTCATCATGACTGTTATCGCTTTTCGCTATCCGTTAATTGATGTATCTTATTTTGCAAAGAAGCATGGCTATATCCAATCTCAATTCGTTCAAGCATATGAAAACAGCCTTGGGACAGCCTTTGCCAGTCAGGAATACATGTCTGAAAAAGAACTTGAAAGTTTAAAAGGCAATACCTATGTCCCAGCTGCTCAACACAGCACATTTGGACTTGCAAAAAACCGCCATGTTTTTATTATTCAAGTGGAATCCTTGCAGGAATTCACCATTAATCAAAAGATTAATGGACAGGAAATCACACCCAATTTAAATGCACTCTTAAAAGAAAGTGCCTATTTCGATCATGTTTATCAGCAAATTGGGGCGGGTAACACATCAGATGCTGAATGGCTCATGCATACCTCCCTATACCCTGAAGGCATGGACCCAACGGTTAATACCCTTGAGGGTGAAGAGATTCCTTCACTTGTTAGGACTCTTAAAAAGAATGGCTATGGCGCTGCAACCTATCATGCCGATGATATTACCTATTGGAGTCGTGATAAGTTATATCCAGCACTAGGATTTGATTATATTTACACAAGTAATGAGATTCCAAACGAAAAAGAAATCGGCTTTGGTCCGGCGGATGAAGTGCTGTTTAACTTTGTGGACGAACAACTTCCTAAACAGTTGAAGACGCACGAGAAAATGTATTCAAATATTATTACGCTCACAAGCCATACACCATTTGAAATGCCTGAAGAATACAAGTTTCTAGACTTACCAGAAAACTATAAAGAAACGTATGCAGGGAACTACTTTCAATCTGTCCGCTATACGGATGAACAAATTGGCTTATTCATCAAAAAGCTAAAGAAGCTTGGAATCTATGATGAATCTGTTATTCTGATTTATGGTGATCACTCTGGTCTTCACGGTGCACCTGTTACCGAAACAGATAAAACCCTTTTAAAAGAAGTTCTAGGTCATGAATATACGATGCAGGACCGTTTTGTTGTACCGGTGTTATTCACAGTACCCGGTATCTTTACTGGTGAAAAATATTCCCATCTCGGCGGGCAAATTGACCTGATGCCGACCCTATTAAACTTACTCGGCATAGAACACGATACGCAGATGATTGGTCACAATCTTTTCCACTATAAAAAGAACCTGCTAGGAATGAGGTATTACCTGCCAGGAGGATCGTTTATTAGTGATAAAACTTTTTACACAGCACCAAGTGCTAAGCAGCCTGCCTCCATCTATGACCGAAAAACCATGAAGAAAACAAAAAACACCAATCGACTTCAAGAAAGAATGGATAACACCTTATCCATCATGGATTACTCAGATTATCTCCGCAAGGAACAAACAGAGAATTAGTAAAAGTGGCCTAATCGTAGTGCGATTAGGCCACTTTTTTTGTGGAAGTGGGCTCTCATAATGAAAAATGAATCAATCTATGAGACTTTCAATTTTAACGCGTTTCCTCATTGGAGGAACCTCTAAATACGTGACAACACGCCAAATCAACTCCAGTGGTCCAAATTGAAAAAAACGAAGCCATACTACACTAAAGATAAGCTGAATAACATAAATCGTTAGACAAACCAGTAGAGATTGGAGATAAGTTAATGACTCAAACAAGTTGAATACATAGCCTGCTACATAGATAAAGACAGTTTGAAAAATATAGTTTGTCATTGCCATCCGCCCATAGCTCTTTAAAGGGGATAACAGTTTCTGAACAGTCTGGAATTGCAAAAGCAGAATGAGCACCCCAACATATAAAGCGGAAACAAGTGGTCCAATCATAATTCCTATACTTAAAAAGTGATACGTAACTTCATCTATCCCTGTATAAAAACCAAAGGGATATGATGGCGCATGTTGATACTGATAAATGAGTCCTGTTATACAAACTATTAGCAGAATAGCTGTAAAGATTGCCACCCTTTTTGTCTTCCCCGCCAATCCTTCAAATAGCCGATATTGACCAGCAGTTATCCCCAACAGCATTAGCGCTACAACCATAAACAACTTCGAAGCCATTAAACTGAGTACGATTAGCAGAATCACACCAATAGCAAGGTTCATTTCTTTTTTCACTTTGTAAAATGGGAGTAAAAGCAGACCAGTAACTGCATAAACGGTCAATGCCTCGCCCGTGTGAAATTTAACATGGAACCAGCCTAAAATAAATAATGCCGCCACCCTTCGCAAAAACAAAACGTAGCCATTTTTCCCCTTCGCATTCGCTCTTGAGATAAATAGATAAAAGCCTACACCGAACAAAAAAGAAAAAAGCGTATAAAATCGACCCTCTACAAATAAAAAGAGAAACCTTTGGTAGTAAGCATCCACTGTGCCTTGTTCAGGCACTTTAACTGCCAACAGCGGCAAGATATTTACTAAGATTATTCCCAGCAGGGCAAACCCCCGTAAATAATCGAGAACTTCTATTCGTTCAGTACTTTTCGTTGGCTTCAACAAACTCACCTCCATTAAATTGGAATGAACATATGTACAATGAAGATTAAAAAAAAGATCATGGCTGTAGTTAAATGGAATTTCCGTCTAAATCCGGATGACTTTTTATGACGCAAATACCCTGCAGCCAAAGTAAGGAACAGAAAGGACACAGCCAGATACCCACTGATGATTTTAAAGTTATCAAAACCAATAACCGGGGCAATTTTATATAAATTGATAGCGGCATGACCAATAATAATCGTTGTTGCAGTTACCGCTATTGAAATATGCCATTTCATCATAACTCTTGAAAATTTCGCAAGACGTATTTTGACCTGCCTTACTGAAGTTTTGCGAATAACTAGGAATATGAAATACATATTGATATTAATCAAAAAGAGAACCATTGCTATTTGTGCCAAAAATTGCGCCAAAACCACTAAACTGCTGTCATGTGGACGAATAAACCAAATATAAATAAACGACAATACAATTAAAATACTATTTACTGCTATCCATAGTTTATGAGGCAAACTATTCCCTCCTCTTATTGAGGCTAATGTTGTGTTTCATTACAAATCACCTTAACAACATTTTTATTTCTGAACCTGAACCAATTAAATGACCAATTCATAAATTATTACTAAAATAAGTATAACAAAAAAAAACCGTGGACCACCTAATACCACGGTTAAACTTTATCACACTAAAAGCGAAGAATAATCCCTCCTTGTCAGCCATACAAGCTTGGATTATTTTTTTTGCTTTTTTTTACAGATACTGCTCCTTTCCATTTTAAATCGATTGAGTTATTACATTTCCTTCACGCGAAATGTATGGTTTTAACATGCTCCAAATTGCGGTACACGATATCCCTTTCTGCTGTAATTAGTGTTAAGTGGTTATTCCAGACTTTTTGAAGTAAGCCAATCTTTTCACTGCTATCACCACCATCAATAACCACAAGCCGGTTTTCTAACTTTTTGCATTGATCTTCAAAACTTCTCGCTAATGGAATGGAGGCAGGAGCTGCAGGCAGTGTCTGATTGTTGATGGAATAAGGAGTACTATGTTCCGGATAGGGTATTAACCACTTAACATGTTCCATCGAAATGAACACTGTTTTGTATACAGGTGAGTAAAACACGAAGTGATTATTCATGATACTCGTCAAATAGCCATGAATTGATTTATTACCTGTTATATATACCTCCACAAATCTTCCCTTGGCATTCGTTAATATTCCCCGAAATGAGATAGTTTGGGATTCAGGTTCAAGTGGTTTTTCTGAAGGTGGTTCGTACACTACCGAATTTTGGTCCACTTTTGCTTCTTTCACCCGCTGAATATGAACTGTTGGAATATAAAAGAACCTATCACTTTTTCCCACATATAAAACAAGAATATCTAATCCAGAATCAACTAATATACCTGAGTAAAAATTCCCACCTGAAATCTCTATCTCAATATTTTTTCCCATTAATTCTTTAAACACCATCATTTATTCTCCTTTGATCGTTTCTTTACTTCACTGAAGTACTCCTCCAAATAACCATGAAACCCAATAATATAAGACAACTAATGTAAACAATGTCGCTGGAGGAATAACAACAAATGTAATTTTTACATATTCCCACCATGTGATCATGACCTTTCCTTTTCTAACGATGTGCATCCACATTAATGTTGCAAGTGTTCCCATTGGCAGTAATAATGACCCCATGTCACTTCCTATCACATTGGCTAAGTAGGAGACTTTTAAGGCAAGCGGGCTAAGGTCCATATTCATTAACGTAAGCGTTCCGACCATGAGTGCCGGATGATTATTAAAGATGTTAGAGAGGACCGTTAATAGTGCTCCCATCATCACACTTGCATGGAGCAGGCTTCCTGATACCATTGGACGCATATAATCAATAAGCAAATTGGTTAAACCAATATTATGCAGACCGTAAATAATGACATACATGCTAAAGGCGAAAACAAGAATATACCATGGAGTTTTCTTTAGCATATCAACCGGTGTAATTTTTAAATAAACCCATCTCCAGCCTAAAAGAACAAGAGACCCAATAACCGCCATTAACGAAACTGGGATGTCAAAGTATGATGCGGCAAAGAGACTAAGACGTACAGCAAACACGAACAGAAGGACATTCCGCATAAACCGAGACCGTTCTTTTTCAGTGGAATAAGCAGGACTAGGCTTTAGTGGATGATAAGAACTTCGAGTCAATCCGGATACTTTAATAGGAACAGTTTTCGGGATTACTTTTTTAAAGCGAAGGAAAAGCAGTCCTACTAGCAGCAAAAGACCGAGTGTTGCCGGTACAAACATCATTGCTGTATGCAAATACAAATCCATATCTACTATTTTTAAGGCAATGAGGTTGACGATATTGCTTACACCAATGGGAGCACTCGAGGCTGTAGCAACTAACCCTCCTGATAATAAATAGGGGATTTTTTGATGATTTTTCAACCCCATATTGTTTAACAACATGACAAGGATTGGAGTAGTGATTAAAATACTTCCATCATTATTGAAGAAAAGTGTCATGAGAAAGCATAAAAGGTTAACATACCAGAATAAGCGGATACCTGACCCCTTTGCTTTAGCAGCGAGCTTCTCTGCCACCCAATTAAAAAAACCAAAACTTTCCAAAACAATAGCCATAACAATGGTTGCCATAATGGTAATGGCCGCACCCGAGATGGTTTCGGTAATAACTCCAAGGTCTGTAAGAGAAACACTTCCACTGATTAATACAAAAATTGCACCAATTGTGGCAGGAATGGCTTCATTTATTCCTCTAGGTCTCCAAAGAATAAAGATGAGCGTAGCTGCAAAAGCGAAAATGGTCATCCAAACCATAGGTTGAATCATAATTTTCTCCTTCCAATCTAACTATTTCTTCATGATGTTTCATGAGATGACTCTACCTCCTCATAGGCCCAAGTCCGCTCATGTCCCCCCCTTCCATCTATCCCTATTGTCAGAGTGTACTTTATTTATATGTATCCTCACTGTTACAGGCATTGGGTTTGTACCCTTTTCCTCAATAAATCCACTAAAATCTATGGTCACCTGTCTTTGAGGGAACAACCCAAGCATTAGAAATTTTATTAATTCAAGCAAAAAAAAACGGACAGTAATGAGGATGTCTCATTTCTGTCCGTAAAAATAGGGCATTACTTTTGTAAAAAAGTAAACGATTATATGTGTCTATTAATTACTGATAAAATGTTCCGTAATTCGGTGACAGGCACCTGACCAGGAGCGGAAGCTTTCTTTGCAGCGCCAAATGTTAACGCAGAACCAAATATTTCACCTGCTAAACGGCTGATCACTCCCTTACCTGCCATTGACATTGTAATAATCGGTCTATCTGCGTATTGCTGGTACATAGTATTGGTGGCCTCCAGTAAGGTCAAAACGTCTGCAGTGTTCCTCGGCATAACAGCTATTTTCGGTAAATCCCCGCCTAACTCCTGAGCCTTGCGTAAACGAGAGACGATTTCATCCTTTTCTGGCGTTTTGTCAAAATCATGATTTGAAATGATGACATATACATTACTGCTATGTGCTGCAGAAAGTAGCTTGTTTATCTCTTCTTCATCATTGAATAATTCAATATCAACGATGTCTATCTGACCACTCTCTGCTATCACCTTATTTAATTCGAAATAGTATTCTGTGCTAACTTCCTTTTCTCCGCCTTCTTTTGCACTGCGGAATGTAAAAACGAGCGGTGTATCAAGCAGAATGGATCGGATTGCATTTAATGCCTCTTTTACTTTCTCCATATCCTCCACATGTTCAAAAAAATCTACACGCCACTCTACAACATCTAAGTCAATCGTTTTAAGAAATGAGGCTTCTTCTACTAATTCTGTGATGGTTTTCCCAACCATTGGAACACATATTTTAGGTGCGCCTTCTCCTATTGTTAATCCTCTAACTGTAACGTTTTTTTTCATCGTCTCCACTCCACTCGAACCTTTTACTTGGTTTCGTGCAACTCCCAAGATAATTTTAGGGTTTTTACAATACTATCAGCTAATTCGTCCATATTTTGATTGCTTATTTCAATCGTTGAGTGATAGTTATTTTTATAAATTTCTTTTCTTTTGTAAAATAACTCTTCTATTTCTTCCATTGACTTACCTTGCAGAACAGGGCGGCTGTCAATTATTGAACCTAACCGATCCTTCCATGCATCCCAGGTAATATCTAAATAAAATACAATACATGATGAAAGACATACCTTTCGGATTTCTTCCTGAAGGAATGCTCCCCCTCCAACAGAAATAATCTTTAACTTATAGTCACATAGATTTTGAATTAATTCTTTTTCCCTTTCTCTAAACGTTTTTTCACCAATTTCGGCAAATATTTTCGGTATTGGCATGTTGTACTCTTTTTCAATTTCTTCATCAATATCAATAAAATCTCGGTATAACTTCTTTGCTACCAGCTTCCCAACGGTGGTTTTCCCCGCACCCATAAACCCTATAAATACGATATTTCTTTCTCTCAATGAATTGTTTGACAACGGCTTCCATCTCCCAAAGACAAATAATATTGATATCATTATAAGCTTTCCGATAGCTAAAACCAATCATGGTTATTTTCTATCTTTTTTTGGGAATATAAGTTTAGTCGGTGACTCTACAGGGAGGAAATAAATGGGGATGTACTTTAAAAAATTTCTATACTACTTAACGAAGCTGCGTAATAGAATCTTTTTTCCGATATTTATTTTATATGTTTTATTCGCTGCCTATATTATTTTATACATTGAACCAGAGACATTTGGGACCTATCTTACTGCTATTTATTGGGTCCTGACAACACTTGCCACGGTCGGGTTTGGCGACTATGCTCCCGTCACCCAGCTTGGCCAGGCTTTCACGATTGTTTTGTATATCACGGGTATTGGGCTCGTCAGCGTTTTTATTGGAAAAATGATAAAAATAGTCTATCTGTTTGATAAACTAAAAGTTGGTGGAAAAATGAAATATACAGGAAAAAACCATATCATCCTTATTGGCTGGAGTGACAAATCCAAGCTCGCTATCCAGGAAATTTTGAAATCGGACAAATCCATTGATATTGTCATAATTGATGAACTAGAAAATGCACCAATGGTCGAGAAACGATTGTATTATGTCCGCGGTGATGCAACCGATGAAGAAACCCTGTTTCAAGCAAATTTGCCTGAAGCAAAGGGTGTTATAATTTTTGCCGACCAAATAACACAAGACAGCTATGCATCAAAGGACCCCATGCTCGTTGATGGAAAAACACTGCTGATCGCTACAGCCATTACATCCATTGAAGAAAAATTAAAAACCCCTATTCATGTAACAGCAGAGGTTGTTTATCAAAAGCATATTCACCTATTCCAGAGAGTAAAGGTGGATGAATTTATCCCAACACAGGAAATGATCTCGCATGCAGCCGTGCGCTCCCTCTTTTCCCATGGTGTTACCAACATGTATTCTGAGTTGATGAGCACTCAATATAAAGAAGCTATGTATGAAATATCGAAACAGCCTGAATGGAAAACCTACCGAGATGCCTTTAAGGATTTGCTCAATAAAGGAGCAACGCTTGTAGCAGATCGAGGGAACCTTCATATTAATCAGAAACTCGACGAACCCGTTCCGGAGGATGCCCAGCTTTTTGTGATTTGCGATAAAGAAACGCTTTTGAAGATAAATCCTGATTACAAGCCCGCAAAAAAATAGGTCCTATCTAATGGATAGAACCTATTTTTATTATTTCACTTAACTTAATTTAATTTTATCCTGAGGCTCCTCAAGCTTCATATGCTCCAGTTCGAGTCTCATTCTTTCTGTCTCAATTAAATAATTCTGATGTTTTAGCTTTTCTAGTTCAAGTTCCCCTTGAATTATTTTATATTTGAATTTATTTTGCTTTTGAAAATGTGTCGTCAAAATAGCAATGATTGGAATAGAGAATACCATAATAACCGCAATTGTTCCCGTCATACTACTTCCTCCTAATCTGTTACATAAATATAAACTTACCCTCATGATAAATAATAACAAATTCTAGAAACAGTTTGTACAGAATTATCAAAAAATAAAACCCTCCTATATTGCTTGCCTTTCATGCTTCTCTAATATATTTATGACGCCATTTCTTTTGTCATAACAATCTTTCTCTTTGACAAAAGCATGTACGCCTATATAAGATAGAAAGCAGTGAAAAAGAATACACTTTAAAGATAGGTGTAATTTTTTGTAAGAAAGGTGGCTTCTTGATGACAGGAGATCAACGAAAGAAAATCACCATGTTGATGATCAACATGTTTATAGCAATCGGGAGTTTTGGAATAATCATTCCCATATTACCTGCCTATTTGGAGTCCATTAATCAAGGTGGAACGGCTGCAGGCCTGTTCATAGCCATCTTTGCCGGAGCTCAGTTTATCTTTTCTCCGATAGCAGGTAAATGGACAGATCAGTATGGTCGCAGAAAGATGATTATTTACGGACTAGCAGGTTTAACTCTGTCGATGTTTATTTTTTACGCGTCCAACTCCATTTGGGTACTTTATGCCTCTCGTGCAGTTGGTGGAATCGGCTGTGCAATGCTTGTTCCTGCTATTTTTGCTTATATCGCAGACATTACGACGATGGAGCAACGTGCCAAAGGAAATAGCCTAGTTTCCGCAGCTATGTCTCTTGGAATTGTTGTTGGCCCTGGAATTGGTGGTTTCCTGGCAGGGTTCGGTTTGAAATTTCCTATTTTAGTGTCAGCACTCGTATCTTTAGTCTCTGTCTTGTTTTCCGTACTTCTTTTAAAAGAGAGTCAAACAGCTCCTATTGGAGACTCGGCAGATATGCCTCACGACGATGAGTCCATGGGACGCAAAATTGCCCGCTCAGTGAAAATGCCTTATTTTATTCCACTTGTTATTACACTCGTAATGAGTTTTGGATTAATTGCCTACGAATCGGTTATAGGCTTATACCTTGATAATCAATTTCAATCATCCGCGAAAGATATTGCAGTAATGGTTACAGCCACCGGGGTTGTCAGCGTTATTGTTCAGCTCTTTGTGGTCGATAGAATTGTAAATCGTTACGGTGAAAGATCTGTATTGAATGTATTTATTGCTGTAGCTGCAGCTGGATTCTTATTTTCGCTGTTCGCTACCAACTACTCTTTATTCTTTATTATTTCACTGTTTATTTTCCTATCCACCTCTATTCTCCGCCCAGTATTGAATACGTTGATTTCCAAGCTTGCAGGAAACGAACAGGGCTTTGCAATGGGGATGAATAATGCTTATATGAGTATTGGTAACGTACTTGGACCAACACTTGCGGGGTTACTATATGATGTCAAAATTACCTATCCATTCATATTGGGATTTGTATTATTAGTCATAACACTGTTCATTACCTTTACATGGCAAAAGAAATCACTAAAAACAAAAGCGGCTTTATAGTAAAAAAAACTGATGCAGAAGCCTGCATCAGTTTTTTTACGATTTAATTGCTCTTTTATGCTTATACATCTTCCACTGGTAGTGAATAAAACAGCCAATGCAAAATCCGAGGATAGCTACAAATGCCGCGGTTGCAACCATAATTGTGAACACATACCCCACTGTATTCCAGCCAAGCAGAAAACTTATGAATCCGGCAGCCAAACAAAATACAGCTACTTTTTGATTAAATTGCTGCTGCTCCCAGTCCTCCGGAATATACTCTTCTGGTTTTTTCCTTAGAAAAAGCTTTGCAATATTCATTACGGGATTATATTTAAAAACAATTCCTGAAATTCCTGCAAGTAATGGGATTATTAAAAACCATCCCTGAGCGAAAACCAGCGTTAATACGGCACTAATCACAATCACCCATTGGTTTGTTTTCACAAGCGGTCTTGGTATAGAACATACTTCATCAGACAAACATAACCCACCTTTCTTATAGGAATTATTGGTTATTTATCTTTTAGTTTACCTACTTTATGCGGTTTTGTATAGCTTTGTTTTTAAAAGGTAGACCCATTTTATTTTAACATGTAAGATGGAAGTAATAGCGTAACAAGGAGCTGTCGTTTCGTGAAAATAAAAAAAATCCTCAATAACAATGCTGTTGTGGTTTTAGACAACAATGAAGAAAAGATAGCAATTGGTGCAGGAATTGCCTATGACAAAGGAAAGAATGACATCATAAATCCAAGTAAAATTGAAAAGCTATTTGTTATGAAGGAAAATGAGAAATTCCAACAGCTTCTGCAGCAAATACCTGAAAAACATTTTTCTATTTCTGAAGATATTATTTCCTATGCAGAAGATAATCTGGGATTAAAATTAAACGAACATATTCATATCGGACTAACAGATCACTTGTCATTTGCTATAGAAAGAGCAACAGAGGGCATTCACCTGAAAAATAAACTATTTGAAGAAATAAAAATCCTTTATAAAAAAGAATTTGATATCGGTATGTGGGCGATAAGACATATTGAAAAAATGACAGGAGTAAAAATGCCAGTGGATGAAGCAGCCTATATTGCACTGCACATTCATACCTCAAAACCCCAAAGCAGCGATATGAAGCAGACACTACGGCAGACTGCTATCATTGGTGAAATGATTCAGACCATAAAAAATACACTTAGCATATCAATAGAAGAAGATGACCTTTCTTATCAGCGATTAATGACTCATCTGAGATTTACGCTATCCAGAGTTAATGATGTATCCCAGCCAATAATGGATGAAGAAATGCTTGCTATGCTAAAGAAAAAATTTGCCTTCTCCTACAAAACTTCACAAAAAGTAGCCAAGCTTCTTGAGAATAACCATGGAATTCACCTTCCTGAACAAGAACTTGGATATATCACCATTCATATAGAAAGAATACGCAACAGATAGTTAAAAAAACCGCTTGAACCAAATAAGGTCCAAGCGGATTTTTGTTTACTCTTATTTTTCCTTACGGATTTTTGCAATTTCATCCGCTACAAATTGGACATTTGTGCCAACGATAACTTGAATACTGTTTTTGCCAACAATATTAATCCCCGGAACGCCGGTTGATTTAATCTTCTTCTGATCGACTGCATCCATATCTTTTACTTCTAAACGTAAACGTGTTACACAATTGTCAACCGAAGTTACATTTGCGTCTCCGCCTAAGCCTTCATAAATCTTAGCTGCCAGCGAGGCAAATTTATTACCTGCTACTGGACCTACCTCTGTCTCTTCCTCCATATCATCTTCACGACCAGGTGTCATTAGGTTAAATTTCGTAATGATGAATCGGAATAGGAAATAATAAATGACTGCAAATACAAGACCCTGAAGGAGTAACATATAAGGCTGATTAGCAATTGGAATTTTTAAGCTTAACACAAAGTCAACCAAGCCTGCACTAAAACCAAATCCTGCCGTCCAATGGAACATCGCAGCAATCGCTAATGAAAGTCCTGTTAATAGAGCATGAACAAAATATAATGCAGGTGCAACAAACATAAAGGCAAACTCAAGCGGTTCTGTTACCCCTGTAAAAAATGCGGCAAAACCAGCAGCTAACATTAATGAGGCCACTTGTTTTTTCTTAGCCGTTTTTGCTGTATGATACATTGCAAGCCCTGCGGCTGGAAGCCCAAACATCATGACTGGGAAGAAACCTGCTTGATACATTCCTGTAATACCCTTTTCTCCCTTACTAGCCCAGAAATTACCGATATCGTTGATTCCAGCGACATCAAACCAAAAAACTTGGTTTAATGCATGATGTAATCCTGTGGGAATTAAAAGTCGATTGAAGAATCCATATAGTCCTGCACCAGCAGCACCTAATTCACTAAACCCTTTACCAAAAGATATGAGTGCCGTATAAATGACTGGCCATACAAAGAACAGTACTAAGGAAACAACTAACATTGAAACTGCCGTCATTATTGGAACAAGTCGTTTTCCACTAAAAAAAGCCAAAGCATCTGGTAACTTCACATGGCTGAAGCGATTAAACATGATAGACGCAATCACCCCTGAAAGAATACCAACAAATGCGTTTTTAATTTTCCCAAAGGCTGGATCGACATCTGCTGCATCGATTCCTTGCAGCATAGCAACAACATCTGATGAGAGCAAGGTTGTGATAACCAGAAATGCCACCAATCCACTCAACGCTGCCGAACCATCTTTCTCTTTTGCCAGACCTAATCCAACTCCTACTGCAAATAGAATTGGGATATTATCAATAATCGATCCCCCTGCTTTAATTAAGAAAGCCGCTATCGGACTATCAGCACCCCAGCCTATAGGGTCAATCCAGTACCCGATACCCATCAATATTGCGGCTGCAGGCAAAACTGCTACTGGCAGCATTAAGGAACGGCCTAGTCTTTGAAGATATTTCATCATTGTTTATTCCCCCTATTTTTTTGTATAAAAGAAATAGCATTTAGCTTTCTTGTCCAGTTTGACTCCAACCACTTTTATAAGATTGAAACTGCTTTAGACAGTGTAAAAATAAATAATAATTGCTTTGCGGCATGGAAATCACAAAAACCATCCTTACACCAGATTGGAATCACTGGACAGATTCTTACACTATATTTTATAGCTCAACCACCCCCTTTAATAAAAGATTACATAAGAAACCTAAGATATATTCCCAATTATCCTCGATTATCACCTGCCCAACTGAAATCTTATCCCCTTCCCTTTTAAAAAATAAGCTTTGTTAATTTTTATTGTTGATTATTAGTACAACGGAATAAAAAATTGATGAAAGACAAATCAGAAGATTCCTCATTGAGTTTAGTCCTTCATAAGGATTTCCGTGAGAAAAATCAACATCTTTCTTTAACAGAGCCAAAAAATAAATAAAAAAAGGCATGGGGGTACAATAAAAGGGTAGAAAACGCCTCTTATTTACCACCATGCCTGATCGTATCAGTAACATGTGATCACTATTTACTATTAATTCAATAATACCATGAAAAGAGTAAAAAACAAGTGAAAGCGGTATCATTTTCAATGAAATTATCAACCATTTTTCTAATTAGTTTTTTCAATAATCCGTCTTATCTAAATAGCATTATTATTTTAAAAAAACTTTCTTTTCACCTAATCAAATGCAACATTCCTGTTATAACAATGTTTTTAATGATTAGTATCCAATTTACCAAAAATAGTTTTTGACAATTGAAAACAATCGAAAGTATTATAATATAATATAAAGGGAGGTAGAATTATGTCGAATTATAATAGGCAGAAAATTGTGGATAGTGTCCCTCAGAAAGGTTTCTTTGGACATCCAAAGGGCTTATTCACTCTTTTCTTTACAGAATTCTGGGAACGTTTCTCTTATTACGGAATGAGAGCCATCCTAGTTTACTATATGTACTATGAAGTTTCTAAAGGCGGATTAGGGATCGACGAAAACTTAGCTCTATCCATTATGTCCATTTATGGATCACTTGTTTATATGTCCGGTATCATTGGAGGCTGGTTAGCTGACCGGATATTCGGTACATCTAAAGCGGTATTCTACGGCGGAATACTGATTATGTTCGGTCATATTGTCCTTGCAGTACCTGGCAGTGTTGCTATGTTCTTTGTTTCTATGGTTTTAATCGTACTAGGAACAGGGTTACTTAAACCAAATGTTTCTACTGTGGTTGGTGAAATGTACAGCGAAACAGACGAACGTCGTGACGCAGGGTTTACCATTTTCTATATGGGAATCAACGCTGGGGCTTTCTTATCACCACTAATTGTCGGAAGTGTGATGGATTATAGCTTCCACTTAGGTTTTGGTGTTGCTGCTGTTGGTATGTTCCTTGGACTTGTTATGTTTGTATTAACTAAGAAGAAAAACCTTGGTCTTGCAGGTACTACTATTCCAAACCCTCTTTCAAAAGCGGAGAAGAAAAAAACTTTTACATTTATCGGTTTAGGAGTCGTTGTTTTAGCTGTCTTATGCGCTGTTTTAATCCCAATGGGAGTTTTAACATTCGCCAGCTTCATTAACATCGTTACATTTCTTGGTATCTTAATTCCTACTATTTATTTTGTGGTCATGTACCGCAGCCCTAAAACAACAAAGGTAGAGCGTTCCCGTATTATCGCTTATATCCCGCTATTTATTGCAGCGGTTATGTTCTGGTCCATTCAGGAGCAAGGTTCAACCATCCTTGCAAGTTATGCGGATAAGCGTACTCAACTAGATTGGATGGGAATTCATATATCACCAGCTTGGTTCCAATCTTTAAACCCATTATTTATTATCGTATTTGCGCCTATTTTTGCGGGATTATGGATGAAATTAGGAAAACGCCAGCCAACAGTACCTCAAAAGTTCTCATTATCTTTATTATTTGCTGGTTTGTCATTCCTTGTCATTCTTATCCCAGCATATCTTGGCGGTACGGATTCACTGGTTAGCCCAATGTGGCTTGTCCTTAGTTATTTAATTGTTGTATTTGGTGAATTGTGTATGTCACCTGTAGGTTTATCGGCAACTACAAAATTAGCTCCTGCAGCATTCTCAGCACAAACGATGAGTTTATGGTTCTTAGCAAGTGCTGCTGCTCAGGCACTTAATGCACAGGTTGTTAAATTTTATTCTCCCGAGAATGAAATGGCCTACTTTGGCAGCATCGGCGGCGCGGCTATCGTACTAAGTATAATTCTATTTGCATTAGCTCCGAAAATTCAGGAACTAATGAAAGGTATTCGCTAAATTTTATTAAAGCAGTATTCCAGCATAATTGGGATACTGCTTTTTTGTTCTTGCCAAACTCAACTATATCGTGTATGATTTAATCGTACACGATATAAATTACACGCTATCCATCAGGAGGAATTTGAATGAAAACAGTCCATGATTTTTCAGTAAGAATGACCAACGGTGAGGAAAAATCTCTTAAAGAATATGAAGGCAAACCGCTAATTATCGTGAATACTGCCAGTAAGTGCGGATTAACTCCTCAATTTCAGGGTTTACAGGAACTATATGATACCTACAAGGAGCAAGGTTTAGAAATTTTAGGATTTCCTTGTGATCAATTTAATAATCAAGAATTTGATAATATTGATGAAACGACGCAATTTTGCCAGTTAAACTACGGGGTAACCTTTCCTATCTTCGCGAAAATCGATGTGAACGGTAATAAGGCGGACCCTTTATTTACTTACCTGAAGGAACAGAAAAAAGGCCTACTTTCTAAAAACATTAAATGGAATTTCACAAAATTTCTTGTTGACCAAAATGGCCAGGTAATTGAACGATATGCACCAACAACAGAACCCGCCAAAATGAAGACCGATGTAGAAAAATTATTATCCTAAAAGGTGATTGCTTGAAAGACTTCATGACATTAAAAAACCAACTTTGCTTTGCTGTATATGAGACTGCTGGTGAATTTAACAAATTATATACGAGTGTCCTCCAGCCTTTTGGTTTAACCTATCCTCAATATTTAGTCTTATTGGCTTTATGGGAACAAGATGGGGTGACATTAAAGGAACTAGGGGAAAAGTTGAATTTGGGAACTGGAACATTGACTCCTATGGTTTCACGGATGGAAACAAATGAATGGGTAAGAAAACAACGTTCCAAAGAAGACGAAAGAAAAGTTTTTATCTATTTACAAGAGAAGGCTGTAGAAGAGAAACATACTATTACCAGTAAGGTCGCAGAGGTAATCCAAAGCTGTCAAATAGAGCTCAAAGAATATGAGCTGTTAATGCAGCAGTTAAATGCTTTACAGAAAAAAATGAGAGAAAGAAAAATATAATCAATCGGCCAAAAAAGAGAGTGTTCCTTTGATAAACGCTCTCTTCTGCTAAAAATAGGCTAGGTTTCCTTATGAACGCAGGATAATTGCCATCATGGATTTATCTTTCTTAAAATTCCAATCAAGAAAGATATCCATTACTGACTTATTAAAGATATCCTCAAATCGGCCATCGCGATGAAAATAACTTTTTTCAAGTTCATCCTTTGTGAATCTCAGTTCATTTTCGAATCCTCTTTCAATTAATGCTTTTTCTATTTGAATAAGAATTCCGCTTCTTTCGATTAAGTAAATAGCAGGTGAAATAGGAAAGATTTTTATTTTATCCGGAACTTTTTCCACCATGAAGCTAATTCGTCCTACTTCCAATTCTACCCTTTGGATATCGACATCTGTTTTATATTCCTGCCCCGAATCTGTACCTAATTCAAAAATAAGGACACCTGAGTTATTCGGCAAATTCCAATCATGATAGTATTCTACTACCTCAACACCGAGAGTAACTTGTACTACCCCTTTTACTTCATCTAGAAGGTGGGTGATTATAACGTTTCTCGCATAATCCACGTACTTGTTCTGACCATATTCTAACAAGATATCCTCCATCGGAGATAAAAATCCACGTATATAAGTGACGAGATGATTTTTGGAAACAGTAGTTTGACAGCTTTGTGGACCCCTGCCAAATTGTTTTCGCAACAATTTACTAATATAACTGCTGATATACTCTTCCTTTTTTTGATCGGTCATTACCTTTGACTCCTTACTGGGGATTTTGCCTTTATATTCCTTTAGTATGTACGAAAGCCCCCTTTATTAAAATTTATTTAAACACAAATAAAAAAACATATTGTATTTTAGGAATTCCTTCTTTACAACATGTTTCTTTAGGCTATTTCATTGTGTATAATTTGTTAAAAATAAAAACAAGATAATTTCTATTATTCTTATAGTCCCACATTATAAACATATCCTCGATTAAACGACCAAAAAGACTTTCAAATTGTTCCTTTCTCTTCCAATATCCATCTTTTATGTTCCTGGCATGTTGGGTCAGTGTATCTAAATTCCCATTTTCATAAACTAATTTTTCAAGAGGCAGAAGTACATCTTTCGATTCGATTGCACAAATATTTTGTGTGAATTTCACTATATTCAAGCTGGCAGGTTTTTTATGGTAATAGGATCCTACATTTTCAATTAAGCGGAATAGGCTATTTTGAAAACTGTTATCTAACTTCTCCTCATAATTTGATTGAGCATAGTCTAATAAAAGGATTCCTGTGTTTTTATCATAGTTCCAATCATGAAAGACAAAATCAAAGGATGTTCCTAAAGTCATTGTTACCTCTGGAATAAACTCTTGAGTAACTGAATGAAGCACCGCGGAACGGAAATTGTATGCAAGTTCTAATTGACCCTGATTAATCAATACTTCCTCTACAGGTGTCATAAAATTTCTCATATAAATGTAAAATCTGTTGCCTTTTAAGAAAACATTACAGGACTCTGGCCCCTTTCCAAAGCTGCGTTTAAGCAATTTGCTAAACGTGCTGCTGAGATATACTAGATTCTCTTGATTAACTATAATATATACCTCTCCTTTCACAAAAAATAAAAAAGGCCTAACTTCAAAAAGAAGTTAGGCCACGGTTCAGACGACTATATTAATAGTTTCTTCCATTTACCATACAGTATACGAGTATTGTTTTTTATGTGAAAATATAAGACTTCTAAAACTAATGACAGCAAGACATTAGACATAGCTATTTTAACACTATTTTAACTATACTGCAATCGTTTATACAGTTGGTAAAATTACTTCAATACATGTGCCTTCAGAGCTGCTAAAAATATTACTTTTTCCTTTATGCTCCTCGATGATCTCATTGCAAACAAGTATCCCCAGTCCGGTGCCATGTTCCTTTGTTGTAAAAAACGGCTCACTTATTCGCTCTAATATTTCAGGTGGAATGCCACTGCCATGATCAATGATTCGAATATGAACTCTATCCAGTAAGGTTATTCCTTCAATGATAATTTTTCCACCAGCTGGCATTGCCTCAATTGCATTTTTTATAAAGTTAATAAACACTTGTTTCAACTGATTTTCGTCTCCAACAATGGTTATCTCAAGTGCATGGAAATTCTTAATTACCTCAATATTATTTAATAATGTCTGTGACTCCATCAAGGTCACAACTTTATCTAGCAAATTGCGGATATTCAACTGTTGGTAGTTAATTTTGGTTGGTTTAGCCAGAACCATTAACTCCTTTAGAATCATTTCAACGCGATCAATCTCAGATTCAACAATATTATAGTAGGTTTTCTCCCCTTTATGTTCCCCCATCATTAATTGCAGAAAGCCTTTTATAGCTGTAATGGGATTGCGGATTTCATGCGCAATCCCTGCGGCCAGCTGACCTGCCGCAGCTTGTTTTTCTGACAGCAATTGCCTCTCTCTCTTAATTATTGTGATATCTTTTAACACAACATAACTCCCCACTACATCATCATTAAAAAGAATGGGGAAAGCGGTTACGTTTACGTCCATTGTATTTCCAGGTCTCATACTAATTTTAGAATCAAAATTGGTTAGTTTTTCACGCTGCTTTTTAATAAAAAACGTTTGAGTGTCATTTAAAACAGACGAGATGAAAATATTACTAAGCTTTTTACTGATTAGGTCATTTCTTGAACATTGCAATAATTCTTCGCAGACTTCATTTACATAAACCAGGTGACCAGACATGTTCAATATAAAAAATGGATCTGTTTTTTTTGAAAGCACAGAGAAATCTTTATCCACATTAACATCCACATATATTCCAAGTAAGAAGTTTAATCGCTTCATTTCATCCTTATCCATCAGAAACATCCCTCCCGTTTTTAGCATTTAAAAAAGCCAAAATAAGCGTAGAGACTCCTACGTCTTATTTTGGCTTAAATTCTAGCGTCTATATCTAGAAACCCATTACCGAATAGTAAATTATCAAACTCAATAAAAAGAGTCATTTTTAGTAGAACAGAGCATTTATCCCTATTTCCACCTTTAATATTAAACTTTTATTTAGGAATATTCAATTAATATTTCCTTAAATATTTATATTTAGAAATTAAACAATTCCAGTTAATAGATAAACTGCAATGATGAAGAAAGCAGCAAGTGTTTTAATAATGGTAATAGCAAAAATATCTCGATAAGATTGCTTATGTGTTAAGCCTGTTATAGCCAATAACGTAATAACTGCTCCGTTATGCGGCAGTGTATCCATTCCTCCAGAGGCCATGGAAATGACACGGTGCATAACTTCTAGCGGAATATCGAATTGGTTCGCTAATTCAATATATTTATCTGACATCATTCCAAGAGTGATTGCAATACCAGCGGAGGCTGAACCCGAGATAGCAGAAAGAATATTGGTGGTAACAGCTCCATTTAATAATGGATGACCAAATACTTTAGCAATTCCATCTCTTGCAATTGAAAAACCAGGTAAATTTGAAATGACAGCACCAAATCCATATTCTGTTGCTGAGTTCATAATAGCAAGAAGCGCACCTGCTACTCCGACTTTCATTCCATCTTTAAAATTCAACAATACTGGTTTACGATTATAAAGAATTGTTGCAATAATACCGACTAAAAGAGCAATTTCAACCGACCAAATTCCAATTACCTTTGCAGTATCAATGCTTGGAAAACTCATTCCTATGGCTTCGAAGTCGAAACCATTTGGATACCATTTTGGAATAATCGTTGTTAATACTTTGTTTAAAACTGCTACTAAAACAACAGGAACAAAAGCAAAAATCTTACGTCCGATACTTTCTTGTTCCCCTAAATCCATCGTTACTTCATTGTCTTCCTTAATTGTACCGAAGCTGTCATAACCTTCCCCAGCTTTTCCTGCTTTAATACGACGAGAGTTTAAATACCACATTCCAATTACGAAGATAAAAATGGCTCCGATAATACCAAGCGTAGGTGCAGCATATAGATCTGTTCCAAAGAAGCTTGTTGGAATTACGTTTTGTACTTGCGGTGAACCAGGCAATGCGTCCATGGTAAAGGTGAATGAACCAAGAGCAATTGTACCCGGAATTAAACGCTTTGGAATATTGGATTCTCTGAAAAGATGTGCAGCAAATGGATAGACTGCAAATGCTACTACCACTAAGCTAATTCCACTATATGTTAAAATAGCAGCAAGTAAAACGATCGCTAACATTCCTCTTTTTTGACCAACAACTTGGACAATAGTAGAAGCAATGGTCTTTGCAAGCCCTGACATCTCTACTACTTTACCAAAAATCGCTCCTAGTAAGAAGATTGGAAAATAAAGCTGAATGTATTCAACCATTTTCCCCATAAATACATTTGAGTAAAAAGGCAAGATCCATCCGGGTTCTGTTAAAAGTACGGCAAATAATGCACAAATAGGTGCAAAAATGATAACGGTGAATCCTCGATATGCTACAAACATCAGCATTCCGAGTGCTAATAGTATAATGACTAATTCCATTGTTTTTCTCCTCTAACTCTGGGATGTCTGTATCTAAGAAGAAACAGCTTTAAAAACTTATAAAACGTTTTCAAATATAACAAATGGTAAGTGAAGCAAGAAAATAAATACTCACTTCACTCACTTTTTTGGCGTTTAGTTCCTCAACCAATCTATTAATCTCACATTAATGATTAACGATTTTTGTTTTTCGCGATTTCCGCAGCTACTTCTACGATCATATCCTCTTGACCGCCAACTACTTTACGTCTGCCTAGTTCAATTAAAATATCACGTGAATCAACACCATATCTCTCTGCAGCACGTTTAGAATGAAGAGCAAAGCTTGAGTATACGCCTGCATACCCTAGTGTTAAACTATCTTTTGTAATTTCTTGCGGCACAGGTAAAATTGGTGCAATGATGTCTTCAGCTAAATCCATCATTTTATATAAATCTACCCCAGTTTTAATTCCCATCCGTTCACAAACTGCAATAAGTACTTCTGTTTGTGTATTACCGGCGCCTGCCCCTAAGCAGCGAACACTGCCATCGATACGAGTAGCACCTTCTTCAATCGCTACAAGCGTATTTGCCATCGCAAGAGATAAATTGTTATGACCATGGAATCCAATGTTAATGCCTACAGATTGTTTAAGTGCATGAATTCTTTCACGAACTTGTCCTGGAAGGAGGTAACCTGCTGAATCTACTACATAAACCGTATCCGCTCCATAGCTTTCCATTAATTTTGCTTGTTCAACTAGTTTATCAACTGGTGCCATATGATTCATCATTAAGAATCCAACCGTTTCCATCCCTAGTTCTTTTGCATAGGCAATATGTTGTGGTGCCACGTCTGCTTCTGTAACATGGGTTGCAATACGCGCCATTTTTGCTCCTAAATTTGCTGCTTCTTTCAATTCATGCAAGGTCCCGATACCTGGCAATAATAAGACAGCAATTTTGGACTTATCTGCAACGGAAACCGCAGCTTCAATTAATTCCATTTCATTTGTACGTGAAAGGCCATATTGCAAGGATGATCCCGCTAACCCATCACCGTGTGATACTTCGATATATGGAACATTTGCATCATTCAATGCTTTTGCGACCTTTAATACTTGATCTACTGTATATTGGTGAGAGACTGCATGACTTCCATCTCGTAATGCAACCTCAGTGATAAGAATATCTCTTTCGTTTGTCATTTTATTTTCCCCTTTCTACCGCTTAAACGGTTTCTTTCTTTAATAGATTTTCAGCAAACTCTTCGGCAATTTTTACGCCCGCAGCCGTCATAATATCAAGGTTTCCTGAATACTTTGGCAGGTAATCACCAGCGCCTTCCACTTGAATAAAGATGGTTACTTTATTTTCTTCGAAAATAGGTTCAGTACGGAGCTGATAACCTGGCACATAAGATTGAACGACTTCTGTCATTTCAGCAATGGATTTTCTGATACCCTCTTCATCCATTGTTCCTTCTTCTACAAGGGTATAAACAGTATCACGCATCATGATTGGCGGTTCAGCAGGGTTTAAGATCATAATTGCCTTCCCTTTTTTAGCGCCGCCCACCACTTCAATCGCACGTGAAGTTGTCTCAGTAAATTCATCAATATTTGCTCGCGTTCCAGGTCCTGCACTCTTACTTGAGATTGTTGCAACAATTTCCGCATATTCCACTGGACTTACGCGATTTACAGCGTGAACCATTGGAATTGTTGCCTGTCCGCCACATGTAATCAAATTGATATTTTCTTTTTCTAAATGCTCGTCAATGTTAACAGCAGCACATACATATGGACCAACAGCAGCAGGAGTCATATCAATTACTTTAATACCTGCTTCTTTTAACACTTTTGCATTATAAAGATGAGCTTTTGCTGAAGTGGCGTCAAAAACAATATCAGCTTCTAAAGTAGGATCTGCAAGAAATCCATCAATTCCAGTGTCTACCCCTGCATAACCCATTTCTCTCGCACGGCGTAATCCATCCGATTGCGGGTCAATTCCAATCACAGCAGTCAACTCTAAAATTTGCGAGCGACCAAGTTTAATCATTAAATCAGTACCAATGTTACCTGAGCCAAGAATAGCAACTTTAACTTTTGACAAAATTATTCTCCTCCTAGACTTTACTTTTTATATTTTTCTTTACACTAACTACTTTTTAAAAGACGTTACCTTTATAACCTAAAGATCTTGATATGTCGGAAGCAGCTCTCTTAATCCCCGCTATTACTTTCGGAAGCTTCTCTTCATCAAGTCTCATTTTTGGGGCCGCACAGCTTATTGAAGCGATTACATTTCCTTTATGATTGAATATCGGTGCGGCAATACATTTGAGTCCCAGCTCGATTTCTTCATCATCAACCGCATATCCAGTCTCACGGACAGAAACTAAATGTTTTTTAATTTGGTTAACATCGGTCATCGTGTACTCTGTGAATGCTTCTAAACTTACTGCTGATAACAGCCTATCAACCTCTTTTTCACTTAAATGAGCAAGTATTGCCTTCCCCACACCTGTACAATGAACGGGTGCTCTTTTTCCTATATGGGAATAGATTGTAAGAGCTCTTGGGCCTTCTACTTTTTCAATATATATAACTTCATCACGCTGTAATGTAACCAAGTGAACGGTTTCATTTAATTCAACAGCTAAATCTGCAATAATCGGTCTGGCTATGTTACCAATATCGAGATGTTTACCCACGAAGTTACCTAATGTGAAAAGCTTTATTCCGAGCTTATACTTCAAATCCTCTGGATTCTGCTCGAGATACCCTCTATGTTCTAAAGTCTTAATGATTCCATGGACGGTGCTTTTTGATAGCTGAAGCTTATCAGATATCTCTTTAACACTTAGCTCCCTGCTTGTGGTTAAAAACAATTCAAGGACATCAGCTGCCCTTTCAATCGATTGAATGAGGCGTTCAGACATTACCATCCTTCTTTCATTCGCCATTATCGAACGGCGTTCATAAATATCTAATCGATGTATTTATACTACCTCGCAACTACTAGTATGTCAATAAAATTTGATTTCATTATTCTTAATAAGCAGGCTGTATTTCTATTGCAATATAAAAAGAGCTCATCTTTTTTAGAATGAGCTCTTTTTGGTTTATAGAATATTAAATTACTTCAAACTGTTTAAAACCTGTTTGATCTGGAATAAAATCCAGTTTCTTATCACGAAAATAATGACATTCACCTTTGTCGATGATGAAATGAAGATCATCTTTTATCATCTCACTATCATTAACTTCCATCGTTCCTTCTACGGTTACTTTCACTTTCATGAAACAACTTTTACGCATTTGTAATCGGATAAACTTAGCAGAATCTGATAATTCCAACCGGTTTTGTATTTCCGTTTTTGCAGCCTCTGTTAAACTAAACACCGTTAGCCCACCTTTTACACTACATATTAAAAAAACTATCCAGTAAATAAGAAATCCATTTGGTTTGAGGATGATTTCGAATATTTTCTAGTAACCCCTTAATAATCGCCCGGCCAAATGTTGGTTCATGCAGCTGCTGTTTTAACAGTTGTAATGATTCCTTCTCTACTGACTCTTCCATTTCTTCTATTTCTTGATCCAACATTAAGAGAATCTGTTCTTTTGTTAAATCCTCTAATGCCGGCTCTTCCAACACCTGAATCAGCGCTTTTGAAATAAAAGGAACGGTAGAGTTTTTTGCAAGCAGATTTGTTTTTTCCACCAATGACGTTGACAATAAATCCAAATCTAATGGTACGTTATAAAACAAAAATAGCTGAGAATACATACTCATAAAGCCTTTGATACAAAATATTAAGTCATATTTTATCTCTTTTACTTCAGCATCTCCATATAAACGCTCAACCATCGAAAGAATGGTTTTATCCATTAATCTGTCGTAGTAACGCATTTTTAAGATGAAATCCTCATTAAAAGAACGTGACTGCTCTTTGATTAGTATTTTCCCAAAATCAGAATGCTTTCGAAATGAGTCGAATATCGCATAATAAAATTTATATAGAAGTTTTTCTCCATCCTTTGCATTTCTGACTAGATAGTCAATCTCAGAGGTGAATTGGATCATAAAGTGATCGATTATCTCGATAATCAATTCATCTTTCGACTTAAAAGATAGATAAAAAGCACCTTTAGAAATGCCACAATGCTCTGTAATTTGTTGGACAGATGTAGCTTCAAAACCCTGTTTAGCAAAGAGTTCTATCGCTTTTTCCATAATCAATTGTTTTTTCATCGTTCATTCTTCACTCCTAGGGTCAATCATTGACAGATGACCGGTTAGTCAGTATTATAAGTAAATGGGTTAGATAAGTCAATTAAGGGCAGGTGTAAGTGTGAAAGGTTTAGTTAACTTTGTACTAGGAAATAAACTAGCAGTATGGTTACTGACAATCATTATTACGGTTTCTGGTATATATTCAGGTACAAGAATGAATATGGAAACAATTCCAGATATATCAATTCCATACTTAATGGTAATGGATGTATATCCTGGTGCCACTCCAGAGCAAGTAATGGAAGATGTCTCAAAACCTTTAGAGAAAGCGATAGAAAACCTTAAGGGTGTAAAATCCGTTTATTCCAATTCAAATGCGAATATGGCAAGTCTTCAAGTGGAATATGAATACGGCGAAGATATGGACGAGGCAAATCGTGCCTTAAAATCTGCGTTAGAGGCCGTGAAGCTGCCAGAAAATGCCCAAGAACCTATTATTACGGCAATTAGTATGAACATGATGCCTGTTATGGCACTTAGTGTAAGTAGCACAACAGAGGATATCGTTGAATTAACGTCGACCGTTGAGGATATTATCCTTCCAAAAATCGAGAAAATCGATGGTGTTGCCTCTGCCACCATTACTGGTCAACATATAGAAGAAGTTCAGCTTACGTATAAAGATGCAAAAATGGCTGAATACGGTTTAAAAGAAGATACTGTTAAACAAATGATTCAAGCAAGTGACCTAGCAGTTTCATTAGGTCTTTATGAATTTGAAGAAGGCGAACAAGCTGTAGCAATCGACGGGAAGTTTATGACAGCGGATGAATTAAAGGAAATGCTTATTCCTGTAACACCATCTGCAAACCAACCTTTACCATTTGTGAAACTTAGCGACATCGCAGATATTGAAGTAGTTGGTAAAGTACAATCGATTTCACGTACAAATGGTGAAAATGCGATTGCTATTCAAATTGTTAAAGGTCAAGAAGCAAACACTGTGGATGTTGTAAACAGTGTAAAGGATTTAATCAAGGAACAAAAGGAAAAAATTGATGGTCTTGTCATTGAAGTATCACTCGACCAAGGTGCACCAATTGAAAAATCAGTTTCAACAATGGTTGAAAAGGCATTATTCGGTGGTTTAATTGCCGTATTAATTATCCTTTTATTCTTACGTGATTTTAAATCAACCATTATTTCAATCGTATCTATTCCAGTTTCCATTTTCATGGCATTCCTTTTGCTCAACTGGATGGAAATTACCCTTAATATCATGACGCTTGGTGCGGTTACGGTTGCCATCGGCCGTGTAATCGATGACTCAATCGTAGTAGTTGAAAATATATATCGACGTCTTCATTTAAAAGAAGAAAAATTATCAGGTCGTGCGCTTGTCCGTGAAGCGACAATTGAAATGTTTAAACCAATCCTGTCCTCAACATTAGTAACGGTTGCAGTATTTGCACCTCTTATCTTCGTTGGCGGTATGGTCGGTGAGCTATTCATGCCGTTCGCATTAACGATGACATTCGCTCTCGGAGCTTCATTAATTGTTGCGATTACAATCGTTCCTGCGTTGTCACACTTCTTATTTAAGAAAAATTTATATAGTGAAAAAACAGAAAGCAGCCATAAAGAGGCTGGCAAATTGGCTAACTGGTACAAGGGCATCCTTGGATGGACACTTAACCATAAAGTGATTACCTCCATTATTGCCGTTGTGTTATTAGCAGGAAGTTTGGCGTTAACACCATTAATCGGATTCAGCTTTATGGGAAGCGAAGAAGAAAAGGTTATGTACTTAACGTACACGCCAGAAGCTGGCGAGTTAAAGGATGAAACATTAGCAAACGTTGAAGCAGTTGAAGAAGAAATGCTTAAACGTGATGATATTGATATCGTTCAGATTTCTGTAACGGAAAGTGGAGATCCAATGGCTGCGATGATGGGCGGCGGCGGAGATGGTGCGTTAATGTACCTAATTTTCGACCCTGAAATGGAAAACTTTTCGGACGTCCGTGAGGAAATTGAAGATTATGTGTTCAATATTGGACAGTCAGGCGAATGGAAGTCTCAAAATTTCGCTCCTACGTCAATGGCTACAAACGAAGTCAGCTACACGTTCTACAGTGAAGATTTAGACAAACTAAATGAAGCTGTAAAAATGGTTGAAGGCGTTCTGAGCAAAAATGATCGTCTTGAAGATGTTTCTTCAAGTGCTGAGGAAGCATACGTTGAATATACATTCAACGTAGAACAAGATGAATTGCTGCAGTATGGTTTAACAACGGGTCAAATCGTTATGATGTTAAACCCGACAAAAACTCAAGATGTATTAACAACGGTTGAAAAGGACGGTAACGAACTAGAAGTAATCGTTCAGCAGGAACAAGCTGCAACGCCAAAATCCATTGACGATATTTTAGCAACACAAGTACCGACAGCTCTTGGTACGACAATGCCTCTTTCTGAACTGGTCACAGTTGAAAAAGGTACAACATTAAATACACTTGCTCGCAGCAAAGGTGAATACTATGCAACTGTTTCAGGTACAATCCTTGATAAGGATATTTCAAAGGCAACAGCTGCAGTAGATAAAGAAATTGATAAATTAGACTTACCGAAAGGTGTTACCATCGGCGTTGCCGGTGTCCAGGCAGATATGACGGAGACATTCACACAGCTTGGTATGGCTATGCTTGCAGCCATTGCGATTGTATACTTTATCCTAGTTGTAACCTTCCGTGAAGGTGTCGCACCGTTTGCCATCCTATTCTCATTACCATTTGCAGTTATTGGTTCATTTGTTGGTTTATTAATCGCAGGCGAAACCATCTCAGTATCTGTTATGATGGGACTATTGATGTTAATTGGTATCGTTGTTACGAATGCGATTGTACTGGTTGACCGGATTATTCATATGGAACGGGATGGCATGACGATGCGTGAAGCAGTACTAGAAGCAGGTGCAACACGTCTACGTCCAATCCTAATGACAGCTATTGCAACGATTGGTGCGTTAATCCCATTAGCAATTGGCCAAGGCGGTGGCGGTTTAATTTCTAAAGGTCTTGGTATTACCGTAATCGGCGGTTTAACCAGTTCAACATTATTAACATTAATTGTTGTTCCAATTGTTTATGAAGTATTATCTAAGATGTTTAAGAAAAACCGTAAAGAAATCCAAGAAAATTAATGACAAAAGGTCCTAAAAAGGTGTGAACACACTCTTTTAGGACCTTTTGTCTATTTTTATTACCAAACAAATAACCCAACTATCATTGCACTTAGTAGAGAAACAGCAATTCCGCTGACGAGAAGCTTCCATACGTTTTTACCAATAATCGCTGATTTCCCTTCTGAAAGAATGGAATTAAACGTTCCATAAATCATTCCCACTGTACTAAAATTAGCAAATGAGGTTAAAAATGTCGTTGCAACCGCTACCGTATGTGGCGACAGTGTATCCAACTGATTTTTCAGGTCCATCATAGCCACAAATTCATTCGTTGCTAATTTTATTCCCATTAGCTGAGCTACATAAAGGGCATCCTTTACTGGCAATCCAAGTAAAAAAGCAAATGGACTAAAGACAAACGAAAAGATTTTTTGGATCGTTAGTCCTTCAATGATAACCCCTAATATTCCATTAAGTGCAGCTGTTAACGCTACGTATCCGATAACCATCGCTAAAATCACGATTACCATATTCATACCGACTAACATACTGTTTGAAATCGTAGAGAAGAAATCCTTTTTCTCTGATTTCGGCGGTTCGTAAATAATATCTTCCTCTTTTGGCACCATGATTGGATTTAAAATGCTGACAACTATAAGAGCATTTAAACAGTTCAATGGAATGGCACTAAAAACGTATGTAGCTGGAACCATCGATAAATACGCACCGATAATCGAGCCGCTGATACTGCTCATGCTCATAATTCCAAAAGTAAGTAAGCGATAATCCTTTAAAACAGACAGTTGATTACGAATTACCGCTAACGCTTCCGTGTTCCCTAGGAACATCATTTGAATGGAGAAAAAGCTTTCTAATTTTGGCATTTTTGAAACCTTTGATATTAGCCAACCCACCTTATCAATAATCCACGTTAGTATACCAAAATAAGATAGAATATCAAAAAACGTCACAATAAAAATAATTGGCAATAATGCACTGAAGAAAAAGTCGATGGTCTCATTTGCCATCGAACTTGGAAAAACAAATGCAATCCCTTCACTGGCACAGGCAATTAACCAAGTAAAGAATGCAGCGATTTGATTAATCAGCCAGCTGCCAATGG
The DNA here is from genome assembly GCF_047237705.1 of Neobacillus canaveralius. Classification (NCBI taxonomy): domain Bacteria; kingdom Bacillati; phylum Bacillota; class Bacilli; order Caryophanales; family Bacillaceae; genus Neobacillus; species Neobacillus canaveralius. The sequence goes on from NZ_JBDFLL010000001.1 coordinate 5,691,214, forward strand.
TTGTCCCTAACATAAACCATGTAATTAACAATTCAACTACAATAAGCGAGAAAATTGCTTTCCATTTAACGTCTTTCTTTTGTGGCGAACATAAAAATACAACTCCCATCACAACAAAAAAGCCTATTAGATTTATTAAAAAATACATAAAAGCAACTCCTAGATGTGAAATTCAATGAAAAAGCCCTTTTCTTTCATTATTCCCAACAAAAGGGAAAGAATGAAAAAAGGGGCTTCTACAAATATTTTAAGGGCTTAATATTATTTCCCTTTATAAACAGAAAAACTGACTCAAGTTTATCTGAGTCAGTTACAGTTTAACTATATATCTTAATTATAAATCTCCACCGTTAGTGGCAATGACATTCTTATACCAATCAAAGCTTTTCTTTTTCTTTCTTTCTAATGTACCATTACCGTAATCATCTTGGTCCACATAAATGAATCCGTAACGTTTAGACATTTCCGATGTGCTTGCACTGATTAAATCAATACAACCCCAGCTTGTGTAACCCATAACTTCTACACCATCATTGATGGCTTCTCCCATTTGTTCAATATGGGCGCGTAAATAATCAATCCGATAATCATCTTTGATTGAACCATCTTCTTCTACTTTATCGTAGGCTCCTAAACCATTTTCCACGATAAATAAAGGCACTTGATAGCGATCGTACATTTTCTTTAGGGTAATCCTTAAGCCTTTAGGATCGATTTGCCAGCCCCAATCCGATGCTTCTAAATAAGGGTTTTTAATACCACTGAAAAAGTTTCCTTTTTCTTTTAATTTTTCAGGCGCACCACTAGCCACCATGCTCATATAGTAGCTGAATGATAAGAAGTCTACTGGATGCTGTAACAAGATTTCCTCATCACCTGGTAACATCTCAATTTTGATATTATTCTTTTCAAAATAACTTAACATAAAGCTTGGATAATATCCGCGTACTTGGACATCCGTGAAGAATAGATTCTTTTGATCTTCTTCTAATGCCGCTAAAATATCATCTGGACTGCAAGTTTCTGGATATACTTCCATACGGGCTAACATACAACCAATCATGGCATCCGGCATGATTTCATGACAAGCTTTTACCGCACGTGCACTTGCAACAAATTGATGATGGAGAGCTTGATACACGGCTTGTTCCTTATGCTCTACACGGTCAATAAGAATACCACTTCCAATATATGGAGATAGTGTTGATACATTAATTTCATTAAACGTTAACCAGTATTTTACCTTGCCTTTATAGCGATTAAATACAGTTTCTGCATAATGAACAAAGTAATCTACTAAGCTGCGGTCAGTCCAGCCATTATATTTTCGTACCAGGTTAAGCGGCATTTCATAGTGTGAAAGAGTAACTAAAGGCTCAATTCCATACTTTAATAATTCATCAAACACTTTGTCGTAGAATTCTAGTCCCTCTTCATTTGGCTCCAATTCATCACCATTTGGAAATATACGCGGCCAAGAAATAGACATACGGAATGTTTTAAAGCCCATTTCAGCAAACAGAGCAATATCCTCTTGATAGCGATGATAAAAATCAATACCACGGCGCTTAGGGAAGTTATCTCCACCCTTTCCTGCTAAAAGTTCTTCTAATTCTTTTTCACTTCTGACATCCATCTCAATTTCGTTGCTTCGTTCTTCTTTAGGTATAAATGTAACCATATCAAAAATCGATAATCCTTTGCCGCCTTCATTATAGGCACCTTCTAATTGGTTAGCTGCAGTTGCTCCGCCCCATAAAAATCCTTCTGGAAAATGTGTTTTTTTCATATCAGTACCTCCTATTGTTTAATGATTAGTTTTGACCTTAATACATTAATGATTCTCATTAATACAAAAGGTTTTGCGAATAAGATAATCATACTATCAACCAACAAAAAAAACTGGTCTATTTAAGACCAGTTAAATCATAGTTAGATTTCTAAAAAATGCGATAACGATTGATTAAGACATCAAACAATCTCAATAGAGTATAGCTGCTAACACTGCTATTCTCAATTCTGCCGCATTGTAAAATTTCATGGAATAGATTCATATTACCGAATTCACTAGAAAATGTAATGAGCAATTTCTTGCCTTTAGCGGTTTTGATTTTTTCACTGATGGTAAAATGATTAGAAAGGATATTTCCTTGAATGGAGATCGTGATAATCATGTCTTCATCCGTTAAATCAGATAATGCATCAATTTGTTTAAATAGATTTGTATCACATTCGCATAGCTTTCCAAGAAGGAAAAGTTTTTTTTGCAATTCCATTGCTTGAACTTGATGTTTTTCAAAACCTAAGATCACAATTCTTCTTGATTGCTTAATTTGGTTTACAATCCGATCAATCTGTGACATTTGGATATTGTCAATCATCTCAATATTCTCAATTAATTTTTTATAAAACATCTGTGTACTTAATTCCATATCGTCGTTTTCATGAATAGAAGATCCCATTGGAACAGCAACACTATTTCTTAGGTTTGAAAAATTCTTAAAACCAATCCTTTTGCAAAAACGATTAATTGTCGAAGGGGCCACATTGCATGCCTCGGCAACGCTATCTAATGAAAAACTCTCAATACTATGAATTTGTTCCAAGAGACTCTTTGCTAAGTAATAATTTATATCCTTATTAAGAGAATTATTTATATATGCCAAAAGAGTATAAATCAGTTGCTCCACTATTCACACCTCACCTAAGAAATTCTAACACACAGAACAACAAAAAGCGCCTTCCCACAACTGGGCAAGGCACTTTTACTCTTGTTATTTAGTTAATTTCATCGTAATCTGAAATCACAAAAAAAGAAAGAGTGTTAGTTTTTCGACTTCTCTTAATAAAATTAAGAGTAAAGAGGGGATTCTTTTATGGACATACTGCCTTTAGAGTATATGATTAAAATTGCCGAAGAAAACAATATAACGAAAGCTGCTGAAAAACTCTTTATCACTCAATCCGCCTTAAATCAACAGCTTTTAAAGCTTGAGAAAGAGCTGGGAACCCAGCTTTTCGTTCGCTCAAGAAGCAATTGGCACCTAACACAGGCTGGAGAGATCTATATTGAAAATGCAAAGAAAATTATCCAAATAAAAAAAGAAACATACAATCGGATCAATGATATCGTAGATACAAAGAAGGGGATTATTACTTTGGGGTTAACACCGGAACGTGGCACAGAAATGTTTGCTGCCATCTATCCTACTTTCTATAAAAAGTACCCTGCCATAAAAATTGAGCCTATTGAGTTGACCGTAAAACAGCAGCAATATGAAATTGCACAAGGGAAGATTGATATTGGCTTTTTAACCTTACAAAACTCCCAAAAAACGAATGATGAGTATATCAATATTTGTTCCGAAGAAATCATCTTAGGTGTGCCAATCTCTCATCCTCTTGCGCATTTGGGAGGAAAGCTTGGCGAAAAGCTGCCAAAAATAAGCTTAAAGTGTTTTGAGAATGATTCGTTTGCCCTTATGCAAAAGGGTTCTACCCTTCGTGAAATCTATGATAATCTCATCGCTAAAGAAAACGTCTCACCTCATATTCTCTTAGAAACTAGGAGTTGTCATACTTTATTTAACATGGTCGTTGAGGGTATTTGCTGTTCTGTATTTCCAATCACATACGCCAAGAACAACTCTAACGTCTCCTATTTTTCAATTGAGCAAAACCCCGTATGGGAATTAGCCGCCTGTTATAAAAAAGGCAGCTATCTAAGTGGTGCTGCTAGGGACCTTATTATGATTTGCAGTGATTACTGGTTAAGAAAAATGAGCCCATTTCTATAATGCAAAAGGCAGCCAATTTATGGCTGCCTTTGTTTGGAATTCTCTAAAGTACACTTATCCTCTATATTTTAAAGCTAATCCCTTTAAGAAGTTTCTGGCGTATTTATCAAGGCACTGCTTATAATTCTTATGACCTTCTTTTCTAAGCATGGCGCTTAATTCACCTTTTGTTACGGTTACTCCCGTTTTATCGAATATATCGAGCATATCTTCAGAGGTTAATGCCAGCGCTATCTTTACTTTCTTTAACAGCTGGTTATTAATACTTTCTTTACTCTTTGAAGGTAAGGGTGTATCAGGCTGCCCTGGCTTTGGTTCTTGCTTGCCTCTTTTAAAAGTAATAAAGCCATTTAAAAAGGACTCTAACATACTATTCGTGCATTTAATATGCTCCTCATCTTCGACAATATCATCTTCATAGTAATCTTCTTCGTCGTAACTGTCCTTTGGTTTGGTAAGGATTTTTAGTACTTCATCCTTTGTTACTTCAACGCCGCCTAGTTTAAAAATCTCCACCATATCTGTATTTTTTATATCTACCGCATACCGTAATCGTATTAATATATCATTATTCTCCATGCAAAAACCTCCAATAATATTGCTATTTGCCTAGCACAAGTATATCCGTTCCAAATGTTAAACAGTCATTTTCCAATTTGATAATGCCAACCAGTTCTCTTGCGCCTTATAGTCAGGGAGTATTTTTCCAACAAGACGCCAAAAGGAACGATCGTGGTTCATGTGTAGCATATGGCACATTTCGTGGACGACTACATAGTCAATCACACTCTGTGGTGCCATCGCCAGCCGCCAATTAAAGGTTAACTGCTGCCTCGAATCACATGTTCCCCAATTTGTTTTATTATCTGTAATCCGAATCGACCGTGGTTTTATTTTAAAATTACTTTGATAAGATTTAATAGTCTTCTCTACTAACATCTTACATTGCTGATAGTAAAACCGTTTTAATGCCTGTTTTATTTTTTCATCCTCAAGATGTTTCACATATATATGTAACTTTTCCTCTTCAAACACAACATAGTCTTGCTGGATATTAATATCATGAGCAATTTGAATAGGGTACTCTTTTCCTAAATAAAGAAAGCTCTCGCCATGTTCATAGACCTTTGCCTTAAACCCTCGCGTTCTATCCTTCATTTCAGTTAATTTCTCCTGAATCCAATCCCACTTTTCCTCTACCGCCTGAATAACGCGATCATCCGATATCCCTTTAGGAACGTGTATTTCAATATACCCATTACTATCTATATGAATGCTCATCGATGTCCGCTGTTTATACTTTATCTCGAAACCTATGGTTTGACCTGAATAGGTATGAAACATCTAATCACCTCTATTGCGCTAACCAACCGCAAAATAATGCAAAAAAAATTAGAGTAGAAGTAATCATTCTACTCTAATTATATTGTGGTTGTAAACATGCGTACCTCTTTAACCACAGCATTTCTTGAGAACACTTTGGAAAAAATCAAGCCAGAAATAAGTCGGAAGATAGATAACGTTCTCCTGTGTCTGGAGCTATACAGAGAACTCTTGCTGAAGTTGGCAATTTTCTTGCTACTTCAACTGCAAAATACGCAGAGGAGGCTCCTGAGGCACCTACAAAAATCCCCTCCTCTGCAGCCAGCCGGCGTGCCGTAACTTGGGCGTCTTCATCCTTAATGAGCAATATTTCATCATAAATAGCACGATTTAATATGGTAGGAATGAAACCAGGTCCAGTTCCTGGGATTTTGTGCGGCCCAGGTTCGCCACCAGATAACACAGGGGATCCAAACGGTTCTACAACATATATTTTCAAGTTTGGAATATGCCTTTTCAGCTCTTCCCCAACCCCGGTTACCGTTCCTCCTGTACCTGCTGTCAACACTAGGGCATCTAATTTCCCTTCAAAAGCTTCTAAGATTTCTACTGCTGTTGTTTCACGATGTGCATCAGCATTTGCTGTATTCTCAAACTGCATTGGAATAAAACTATCAGAAATAGATTCAGCCAAAGTGTTTGCTTTATCAATCGCTCCTTGCATTCGCAAATTCGCTGGAGTTAGATGAACCTCCGCTCCATATGCTTTTAAAATCTTCACACGTTCAAGTGTCGCGTTATCAGGCATCGTAATAATACAACGGTACCCTTTTACCGCACATACCATCGCAATTCCAATCCCGGTATTACCGGAAGTCGGCTCGATAACGGTACTTTTTCCTGGAATTAATTTACCCTCTTTTTCTGCACGTTCAATCATATTAATGGACGCACGGTCTTTGACACTTCCTCCTGGGTTAAATGATTCCAATTTTATGTACACTTCCCCGCCTGTTGGGTCAGGTAATTTATTTAGTTTTACAATTGGGGTTTTTCCAATTAAGTCAAGTATTGAACTGTAAAGTTTCATTGTTCTTCCACCTTTCAATATATATTATATATTAAAAAGATCCCCCATGGTAAATACCAATGGGGGAAAACATAGACTGTTTCAAGATCTCAGTACTAACTGTAAATGGCCGCTCCTACTATGCCAGACAAAATAATAACCAATGCAGGATGCATACGAAGTCTAATTAAAGCAAATAGTGACAAGGCGCATATCACCAACAACGAAAATGAATACCACGAAATAGAAGAAACCAAGTGATTGCTAATAGCAAATTTAATAGCTGCGTAACCAATTAAACCTGTGATGATAGGCCGCAATCCATAAAAGGCTGATTCAACATGTTTATTTTTACTAATTCTCTTAAAGAACATCGCAATAATAATAACAAGTATTAAAGACGGAAGCACCATACCTAAACCAGCTGCAATTGCTCCTGTGATTCCTTGAACCTGGTAACCTACCAAAATAGCACTATTGGTCGCAATTGGCCCGGGAGACATACTAGCAATTGCGATGACATCGGTAAATTGCTGAGTTGTCATCCAGCCTTGTTTTAAAATCTCCATCTCAATCATAGGAATAATCGCATACCCACCGCCAAATGAGACAAAACCGATTAACAAAAACACCCAGAATAATTGAATAAGTATCATGTCATATTCCATCTCCCATATACCATTCTAGTTCGTCTGTAGAAGGGTGCTTTACTTTTTCTGTTTTACCAGGATTACCTATAATGTGTTTAACCTTAACAACTGAAATACCTAATAGTATTCCAAATAAAATAATTAATACAGGATGTATCGGGGAGAAAAACAACATAGCCATGGAACCTAACGATATACATACTGTGGTTTTATCCACAATCGCTGTTTTACTAATTAAATAACCTGCATAAGCAATAAGGGCCACTATAGAAGCACGAATGGCTTGAAAGGCGGCTTCAATTTTAGGATTGTTCTGAATCTGCAAAAAAATGACACTAAGAGCAACGACGATTAAAAAAGTTGGTAAAAACACTCCTATCAGAGCAGCAATTGCTCCTTTTATGCCCCCTATTTTATAACCAATAAAGGTAGATGAATTAATGGCGATTGCTCCGGGTATTGACCCAGCTATCGCAAATACATCTGTAATTTCTTCTGTTTTGATCCATTTCTTTTTATCTACAACTTCTTTTTCAATAATCGGTATCATCGCATACCCGCCGCCAAAAGTTACAGGTCCAATTTTAAAGAATGTCCAGAAAATCAAAAATAACTTCTTCCATTCTTCCTTCATATTAATAACTCCTTTCTTTCATCAAGATGAAGCAGATTTCTTTATATCTGTATATTTCAATATATATTTTGTTCTTATTAATAACGATAACACGAATGAGAAGGGAGGTATATTGCAATAAATGCATAGGATATAAGGGAATGTTATAAGACTACCTTGGTTCAAAATTCTACTTCCTTCTTATATAAAAATTAAACCCCATAGAGTTATCTATCGGGGCACTTTCCTATAAAAAAAATATCTTAATAGCTCTGAACATCTGATTTATGATCTCATTCACCACTATTGTTACTTTACCTTAATTAGAGTAGGATTTATCGGCTTTAAAAACGATTCCGGCATCTTTTCTATAATAAACTAAGATTCTTTTAACAAAACATTCCTAAATTCCTCGAAATCCTCTACATCACTCAATTGCATAATCATCTCCTGGTTATGAACCAAGTTCTGAATAAATAATAGTAAATCTCTCGCCTCATTACTTTTTGCCTGAGCTATTGTAAAGATGATACGAACTGGCAATCCGCCCCAATCGATTGGCTTTTTTAGAATACCGACTCCTACCTTTGTTACTTTTGAGCAAAGCTCAATCGGGTGAACCAAGGCTATTAAGTTTCCGAAACAAGTGCTGGCTAATAATTCTCTTCTCAAGCATAGCTCTTCAAAATTAGCAGGGGTAATCCCTGTTCTTCCAACTAAATCGCACATTTTTGAAATGGATTCTCTCTGAGTTTGCGCTTGTAAATCGGGGCTAAAAAGGTCCTTTGCGAAATATTTAGCCAACACCAATTCTGTGTTCTTTTTCATCTGATATTTCATTAGTTTCTTCTCATCATTCTCAGAAAAAAAGGGACTGATAATCTCTACAGGTATTGTATCCATCTCAACAGGTACAGTTGAAAATATGATGTCTGGATTAAAATCTATCACTTCTTCTTTATTAAATAATGAAAATGATTTTACATTATTAGCCTTTGGGAAGGTTCTTTCAATCTTAAACTTCAATAATTGCGCTGTTCCTTTTCCGGTTGTACAAATAATCGCTATCCTATTATATTTTTGTGTTACTTCATGCACATTTCGTTCCAATGCTAAACCAACGTGCATTGATAAGTAAGCAATATCATCATCAATTAGTATTTTTTTATAAATGAGATAAATTTCTTCTGCAAGGAGAACGGCAAGATTAAACGCGAAAGAAAATTGTTGCTTGACTTCATTTAAGATCGGGTTCTTCAAATGAATATCACTCTTCAATCGTTGAATTAAAGGACGTAAATGTACCAATAAACCCTCTCTTAATTCTTGGTCATTCCACAATGAGATATCATACATATTCTCAATTCGTTGCAGGAATCCATCTATTATTATGTTGATTTTGGGGTTCTCAGGGTTAAGCTCAGGCTGTGTTTCCACTGTAATTTGACCGATTACATAGGAATATAAGTACATAGTTTCAGCATTAGAGAATGATACATCAAAAGTATCTTCTATTCGTTTAAGTATTGCACAGGTTAATCTATACTCTAGATTAACCTGTATTTCTGTTTTATGTTGAAGTACAATGCTATAACCCTTTTCTACTCGTTTTATCATTATTCCTATTTGGGATACTAGATTTCTTAGCATTACATCTGAGCAGACAACATCCTCTTTTTTTATTTCTTCTATAACCGTTCGTTCAATGAAACTTTTAGTAGAGTGATCTATATAACGGGTTTCATTAACGTAAGCAGCTAGCGCCATACGTTTCCCCAGCTCATCCCCCTCAAGTTTCAAACCATAATGAGGCTTTGAAATAATTTTTAACCCATAGGTATCAAAGAGTGACTTAATATTGATTAACATTTTATTCAATTTACTCTTACTGATAAAGAACCGGTTACTCATCTCTTCTATAGTTATATAGGTGTTATTTTCAATAAATACTTGAATGATTAATTCCTGTAAGTTATTTTCTGAAGAAGAATATTCAGAAGCCTCGATAATCGATTGAATTGCTTCCACATCGTTAGAAGAAAGCCTATATCCTTGCCCTCTTTTCAGAACAATTTCAGCCTCATATTCCTTCAGCACTTCATTCAGACTCTGAATCATGTTCCGTATCGTTTTATCACTTACACCTAAATCAAACACGATATTCTTTAAAGGAATATATTCAGTATTTTTTATAAAATAATTTAAGAGTATGATTTCCTTCTTTGTTACGTTCAATATATATCACCCTTTTTAGTTACCATTTAAAACCTTTTATCATGTCGATGTGGTACAACGTCCGCTGTTTCAAAGAAGTGTTTTAACATGCGTTCTTTAAACTGTGCAATAATAGAGGAAAACTGAGCATTATTTATTTGATTTTTTCTTTCCATTGGGTCTTCGTCTAATACATAAAACTCATCTTGTTCAGATAAACGATATACGTATTTATATTTTTCATTTCGAATCATCATTGCTTTTGCGTGATGTGGCATTTTCGTTTGTTCAATGGTCCTAGCCCAGTATTCATTTGCTGGTGAATGGCCGGCATCCATACAATGTTCCTCATGCTCAAGTCGTCCGCCCTCTGCAAACACAACATCTCGGTGTTTATCTTCCCCTTTAATAACATCCTTTAATGATTTTCCAAAATGTGTATAATTAGGAGTGATTTCTAGTAAGTCTAGCAAAGTTGCCTGAATATCTATTAATTCCACCATAGCATCCGTCACACGAGGTTTTACCTCCATCCCTTTCGCAGGTTTAATTACTAGAGGCACATTGGTCAAGCAATCTTCAAATGTGTTCTGATTTTTCTCAGCGATTTCATAGTCGCCTGTATAATCACCGTGGTCACTAAAGAAAATGAATAAGGTATCTTCGTATAAATTTTTCTCTTTTAGTTTATCAACTAAACCCCCAATATAGTGGTCAAGTTCCGTGCCCATAGCATAATAAACATGCTTCATTTCTTTTAGCTGTTCATCTGACCAATTGTATAGTTTTTGATTTTCACGTATTCCTCTTAATATACTAGGTTTTGCTTCCCATTCTTCTTCTGTTAAACGAGTTGGTGCAGGGATTCGCCCCTTATTAATTTGATTATAAAATTCCTCTCCCACTTGATAGGGTGGATGCGGCAATGCCAAAGCTAAGTATACACAGAATGGGTCATCCCCATAAACCTTATTGTTTAGAAATTCAATAGCATTATCAATTTGTAATTTATCAGGGTTATTTGGATTATCAATAATACCCCGATAATGGGAGTAATCATGCTCCTTATTCTCTTCTGTTACAGGAATAGTAGTTTGTTTTTCTTTTAGTTCACGCATTTTGGAAAACATTTCTAAATATTTATCATTTCTAGTATCACAGTACTTATCTACATCTGCGTCTAATCGAAGCACATCATTACGGCCGCCCCAGTAAACATGGTAACCATTTTCCTTCAGGGTCCTTAATAGATTAGGATCTTCGTCACCCATTAAATGGTGCATGGTTCTGAAACCCTTTGTATGAGGATACCACCCCGATAAAAATGAACTTCGACTAGGTACACATACCGGAAGCTGGCAGTATGCATTCGAAAATGCAACTCCTTCTTCCACTAATTCATCAATATTTGGTGTAACTGTTGCTGTATTACCGGTATATCCAATAGAATCTGCCCGCCATTGATCTGCTACAACTAAAACAATATTTGGTTTTTTCATAATTTAAACAAACAAAAACAGATATTAATATTCTTTAATATAATATCTGTTTGTTCGTACTATCCTCCTTTATTTGGTTATTGTTATGCACCAACTAATTGAACTGCTTTACTTAGTACCTTTTCTCCATTTGCCAAAGCATAATCCCTGCTATCAATCACATCACAAGGTTTTCCATTCTCATCTGCAATCTTCTTAACAGCTCTTAATTTATGACGTATTTGTGGTCCTAATAATACAACATCAAAATCATTTATCAATTCAGACAGTTTATCGACTGAGTGAGCTTCTACATTCCAATCATTTCTGTCAGGTCCAAATGAATCCCTAATGCTTTTTTCAAGAATACTTGTTGAAATTCCGCCAGCACATACTAATAAAATTTTCATTTTACAAAACCTCCACAAATTTTTCTACTAAATCACGAATAGTAATGGTAGTCATTAAATGGTCCTGTGCGTGTACTAAAAGTACAGTCATTTTTATATCTTCCCCATTAGCTTCTTTGGATAATAGTGCCGTTTGACTTCTATGAGCATTATTTAATTCAACTCTAGCTAGTTCAAACAATTCTTTAATCTTTTCCTCGTTTCTTGGCTTTAAATACTCCATAGACTCTAATAAGTAGCCACGGGCATTACCGCTTGCTAAAATTATTTCTAAACAAATCTGCTCTAAATTTACCTCTGTTGCTTTACTCATATAAAAACCTTCTTTCTTATAGTAGAGACTAGCTAGTTTATTGCCTTTAATTTCGCAGCTTCTTTTGCTGCTATTTCTAGTTCATCAGCTTTCTCTTCTTCTATCATTTTCTGTTCAAAACGTTTATGGAACGGAAAATATATTGCTAAGTCCACTATAATAGTGAAAAGAGCTACAAGACCTGCTTTAACAGATGTTGATGCAGCCATGGCAATTAGGATAACTGGTGTTTGTGCTGGAACATTCAGAATCGGCGGGCTAAATAAATTCAACCAATCAATAGCCGTATAGACAATTACTGTATTCACTACAGGAACCATTAAGAAGGGAACAAATAAATAAGTATTATATGGGATTGGTGATCCAAACAATGTGGGTTCACTAATATTGAAGATAGCAGGTATGATACCAACTTTCCCAACTTGTTTAAGCCCTTTAGATTTACTGAAATAGTTAAGTACAGCTAATGCAAAAAGGCCGGCACCACCAATCATGATAAAGCCAAACATAACCGGTGTTGTAAAGATTTTGTCATATGGCAGACCATTTGTATAATTATTAAGGTTTTCAGTAATATTTTGCAGCTCAATTGGTAAAATGATTGGCGTAACAATACTGCCACCGTGAATCCCCATAAACCAGAATAAATTAATCAGTAACATAAAAAAACCAACTAAGAAAACGTTGTCAAAATTTTGTACTAATGGACCAAAAATGGTAGTAATTAATCCTGGTAACTTTAAATCGAAAAGGCTCATAAGCACTTTATCGATTACAACAAACGCAGTTACACAAGCAATCCCTGGTAAGATAGAATCAAATGATGTCTTAACAAATGGTGGTACTGAGTCTGGAAACTTAAAACCGACTTTTTTAACTTCAAAGAATCTAATGATTTCAATGACTAAGCTAGATATGATTATTCCAGTAAAGATACTGATTGCACCAAATGCAGACATATTAACCTGTAATGTTGGAACCTCGTTAATCAATACACTTGTTGGCTGACCCACAATTAAGAAAAAGACCATCATACTAATAATGATTGAACCAGCTTCATTTAGCTTATAATGTTTTGCCAGGTTATAGGTAAGGATTAGGGTAAACGCGATTCCAGTAATCCCCGTAGAGATATCATTAATTCCACGTAACCATAAATTGTTTTCTCCCCAATGTGCCCAAGCTTGCAGCCAACCTGCAAAAAAATTACTAGACTCCATGACAGTTTGTGGTACAGGTGGTTTTCCAATAATTACTGCTAGTGCTCCAACGATTGATAATGTAATCGTTGCCACTGTTGCGGTCATGATTGACCTTAAATAATGGTTGTTAGATGCCCAATCAGCTACAGGAGCCATAAATCTTTCAATAAAACCCATTACTTTATCAAACATGTTTTTTCCCCCTTTTATGATTACTTTAATAGTTTTTCTTCTGCCTTTATTATTTATTTTTTTACGTTTTCTTTCAATTCACACTTTTTCCACTTGAAATGGAAAAATTAGAATTGAATATAGAATCTAGTTGTTTATACTTGTTCAATAGTTCTTCATAAAAAAAAGAAGCATTCCTGCCCCTTTTCAAAATATCATTGGTTTGTTTACTTTGAGAAAATTTAACAAACTAAATATCGTACACTCAGCTAATGACAATGTTCACTGTGAACTATCCGGTATATTTGTGTTCATGCCCCCAACATGATATTTATCGGTGCAACTTCTCTTTCTATTAGAGGAATCATTAGTTAAGGACAAGCTTTTCATTACTTATAAAGAAATGATATAAGGCACCATAAAGATTCGCATCATTCCTGAATTTGCAAGATACGATATTAGGCGATGCCATGTGCAACGGGTTTGCCTTTTTCACTTCCTCGAGAGCCCATTTAATTCGTTCCAACAATATAGGCTGGACGCTGATTCCCCCGCCAATCGCAAAAACTTCAGGATCAAGAATATACTGCAGGTTAAGGATTTGAGAGGCTATGTTTATACAATACTCGTCAAAAACCTCCATTGCTTCCCTGTCATTCTCGTTAATAAATTCGAATACCCCTACTCCATCTGTTACATCTTCCAGCTGCTTCTTTTCAGCAATTTTACGAACCATTTCAACAGCGGAGCCATCCAATCCAAAAAAACTAGCTTCCCTAGTAACAGGATCTATACGATTCATGACATAACTCAGTTCTCCAGCAGAAAGGTTAATCCCTCTGTGGATCTTTCCATCTATAATAATACCACCGCCTACACCGGTGCCTAGCACCATAACAACGGCATCTTTTGCTCCTTTTACACTGCCCAGCCATAATTCCGCCAGAGCCGCACATTTTCCGTCATTTTCAATCGTTACTTCTTTTCCGTACTTTTCAGTGATGACTTTAGCTAAGTTTACCTCATGTAAGAATGGGAAAGACCCTCCGTAATAAATAGTGCCTGTTTCCGTATCAATCGTACCTGGGCAGCTGATTGCAATCCCTTTTATCGTCGTTAAATCCTGCTCTTCAATAATAGAAAAAAGCATTTGTTCAAAATCAGTATAATTCGTTCTTGGTGCCAGCCTTTTATTTTTTGTGGTTATATTCCCTGCCGAGTCCATAAGGGAATACTTAGCAAATGTTCCTCCAATATCGATTACTAAATACATAGGTATCCTCCTGATGAAAATTCTTTAAAAAATCCAAAATCACATAATTGACATATAATAAGGAATCCCAATAGAGGCATCTATTGGGACTATCTCCATAAATGTAAATCAAGAGTTAAATAAAGCTACTGAACATATAGAAAATCAGAACTTAGTAATTTAAAATTAGTAAAATACTAACTTCTTGAAATCACTTTGACATTTCTCTTGCGGCTTTCACATGAGGTACCACGTCACAGGTCTCTTGATAGAAATCCAACAGTCTTTCTTTTAATTCAATTAGGACATCTGCTAAGTCCCTATCTTTGATTCTATTTGTAGTTTCCAAAGGATCTTGTTCAAGGTCATATAATTCATCCGATTCATAGAATCTTCGTACATATTTATACTTTTTGGTACGAATCATGGTCGCCTTCGTATGCTCCGGCCCTTCGCTTCGCTGCATCTCTCCTCTTGGCCAATACAACATGGACGGATCTTCATTTGCAGGTGCCGACTCATTACAATGGAATTCTCCATGAAGACGTCCCCCTTCACAAAATACAGCATCTCGGTGGCTATTCGTTTCTCCTGCAATAACAGGAGCTAGGTTCCTGCCAAATTGGGTATAATCAGGAGTAATCCCTGCATAATGATGCACTGTTGCAGTTAAATCAACCAATTCTACAAGAGCATCATTGACTCTTGGTTGTACTGCGCTTTCTGCTGGTGGCTTTACGATAAACGGGACCCTAGTCAAGCAATCTTCAAAAGTATTCTGTGTTTTTTCAACAAGTCCATAATCCCCTGCGAAATCACCATGATCCGAAAAGAAGAACACTGCCGTATCGTCATAAATCCCCGCTTCTCTAAGTGCTTCCATCAACAATCCAAACTGAAAATCCACACGTGAACACATAGCATAATAAGTAGCCCGGAGCTCGGTCCAGCGTTCCTCCGACCAACCTTGCATATTATACCTATCTCGCAATCCGGAAAGCATAGATGGTTTCTCATCGGATAGTGTTTCAGCAGAAATTCGTTCTGGTAAAAGGGACTTATCTATAAGATTGTACCATTCCTTCTCTACTGCATATGGCGGATGCGGGTAGAGAATCGGCAAATAGATACATAAAGGCTGATCTTGCGGTGCATTTTTTATAAGCTCAATGGCACCTAGAATATTAGCCCAGTCTGAGTCATAATAGTACTCTTCGTCTGTTCCCTTATCAAGTTCGCCTACAAGGAAGGAGTAATACGTATCACTGCCTGGCAAGCCTCTCCAGTTATCCCCCTTTCCATCAAACGCTCCGCCAAACATAGGCTTCGGTTTTCGTTCAGGCACATATTTTATGTCGCAATAAGCACCGAATCCATTTTCCGCTGGAACAAGATCATTTTTCCCGCCCCACCAAACAAAATAGCCATCATCCTTTAACGTTTTTAATAAAACTGGCTCTTCAGGGCTCATCATATTATACATGGTCCGATGTCCCCTAACATGCGGATACCATCCTGACATAAACGAACATCGGCTAGGTGTACAAACGGGGTTTTGACAGAATGCATTGCTGAACGAAACGGCATCATTATCGACAAAATCGTCTAAATTTGGAGTCACTGCAGCAGGATTGCCCATATGGCCCAACACATCGCCTCTCCATTGATCAGGGTTAAACAATATAATATGGGGTTTTTTCTTATTCATATACAA
Organism: Neobacillus canaveralius; assembly: GCF_047237705.1. Classification (NCBI taxonomy): domain Bacteria; kingdom Bacillati; phylum Bacillota; class Bacilli; order Caryophanales; family Bacillaceae; genus Neobacillus; species Neobacillus canaveralius. Next base: position 5,707,420 of record NZ_JBDFLL010000001.1, read on the forward strand.
TTTGCTCCTTTAATCTAACCCCAAAAAATCTCTCGACTATCCACCATGAGATTTTTTGGGATGATTTCATTACAATTTTAGACTACTGCTTTGGTTTGATTTTCCTTCTCATCAAGTTCCTTTAATAGATCCGAATGATATGCATTTGTAATGGGATAGAACTTCATAATGATTAGCCCTAGGCCATATCCGATGATTGGTACAAGGAAGTATACATAATTAATCATGTTTAAAACTTCAGGTGACTGTTGCTGTCCGGCAACATAACCCACTGCCCCTAGTAGTACCCCAGAAAGGAGACCTCCAATTGCTGCCCCAACCTTATTAATAAATATCATCATGGAATGAACCGTTGCGGAACCATTAATACCTGTTTTCAATCTCCCGTAGTCAACGCAATCTGGAAGCATCATCCAAGGCAATACTGTAGTAAATGGCCCTAAAACCTTTACAAAAACCGAAAGGATAAAGATACTCGCTACATACTGAGGAGGAGTAAACAATAAAATTGCAGATGGAATAATCGTGATCGCACAACTATAATTGTATAGATTTTTCTTTCCAATCTTTTTAGCTAAGTATGGTGTAATTAAATAGGCTGGAACGGCTAATACGGTTCCCCAAATAAATAATTGGGAATATAAATCAGGTCTGCCTATGTTATATTGCCAATAATAAATAGCTATTGCAGTTGTAGACATCAATGCAGCCATCTTAACGACAGTTGCAAGTAAAAGAATGGTCAATGGTCTATTTGTCGAAATTAATTTCAGTTGTTCTTTCATTGAAGGATGAGTATTATCTGATTTTGAAATCCTCTGAATATTCACCTCGTTGTTATCATGGCTTTTTACACCACGAGCACAAAGCCAATAAGAAAAAATGGATGATATTGAAAAAAGGAGTGTCGCAAAAAACCAACCTTTTGAACCGCTTCCAAAAAGCGCAACTAAAGGTAATACTGAAGCGGAAACCACTAGACTTCCAAGGTTACCCATAAAATTCTTCGCTGTTACAATCCAGTTCCTTTGAGTCGTATCGTTACTGACTGATGCACTCAATGCATGGTAGGGTATGTTCACAACAGAAGATACAAAAGAGTACCCTATATAAACTGCAATTGCATAAGCTATTTTACCTGATGGACTTAGATCAGGAGCAGTAAATAATAAGAGAGTCATCATTGCTAATAGAGGCGAACCAAATAGTAGCCAAGGTCTATATGTTCCCCATCTGCTTCTTGTTCTATCTGTCATTATACCTAGGAAAGGATCCAAAAAGGCATCGATCAGCCTTACTATTAAAAATACGGTACCAACAGCGGCAGGTGATATCTTGAAAACGTCCGTATAAAAAAACATCAAGAAAGATGTTGTAAAAACAAATAACAGGTTTGACCCAAATCCACCAAAAGAATATAAAAGTATTTCACTCTTTTTGACACTAACATTCTGTGAACTCATACGCTTTCCTCCTCTATGGGTATCATATAAAACCTTAGCTTGTACGTCCGGCTAACTCTACGAAGTACTTTGCTTTTTCTTTTTCACCTTTTGGCAAAGCCGAATCGACATATTGCATAACTACGTCTATGGTGATCTCATTGGAGTGCGAACCGGCTATAAATTCTTTAAATTCAGTTAATTTTTGTTGGCGTAAGTTCACTGGTGTAATATTTAGTAAGGCTTTTATTTGATTTTGTGCAGCCCTATCACATTGATAGTCTTCCAAAACGCTTAATTGTTCAGCCTTATGAATGGCTATTTTTTGAACCATTAACTCCTCAACTGTCATTATTCCGTCTTCTGGAATCCCTAATCTTTCATATTGCTCTGTTGGTGCGTCATTTTCTCTCATCTTCTCAGCTATCTTTTTTATAAATTTCAATTCTATCTCAAGATTCTCAATTTCCTCTTTTTGTTTTGGGTCAGTTGTTAAATCAAACAATTTCGATCCGAATTGGAATGGGTTTATAAATCCCTTTCCAGCCTGGATTTTCATTACTTGGCACCCTTTTGTGAATGGAAATGGTTCTTGAATTTCGATATTTTGTAATTCACCAGTTGTAAACAATTCTCTCATATGCGTTGGCATCAGTGTATATTCAAATAATGGTTTATTCTCTGATGAAACCGGAGCTCGCATATAAACATAATTTCCATCCGTAATATTGACATGGCCCCCATGGTAGCCAAATAAAGCGGTTTCACGTATTGGCCGATCAGTTTGAATGGTTTGTCTCAATGGCTGCCCATCCATATTTTCCGGTAATGATACTCCGAAAAAGTCAAGTAAAGTTGGAGCTAAGTCCACGGTTTGAACAATGGATTGTCTTCTTTCTCCTTTAATCCCAAGTCTAGGATCCCAAACAAATAACGGAATGTGAGCTATTTCTTGGTAAACTGGCATGACACTCTTTGACCACCATCCGTGTTCACCCAATAAGTAGCCATGATCGGTATTCACTATCAACATTGTATCTTTCCACATATCATGTTGATCCATCAAATCGAGGACTCGCCCTAAATAATGATCACACATACTTAAAAGCGCAGCGTATTCATACTTACCATGTTCTACTACTTCCTCACGCTCTTGTACAAAATAATACGGCGGCCAATCAAAATGCTTTCCATTGTATTCATGAGGATACAAATCCTTGTATTGCTGATAAGCAAAAAACGGTTCATGAGGATCAAATGTCTCAAGCTGTAAAAACCAATTATCCTCACTCTTATTCTTTTCGATAAAGTCCATCCCTAAAGAGAATGTAACTGCCTGTGGGTGGTTCTCTTCAGATTGAAAATAGCTGCGATTAATAACGTCTTGTCTATACATATTAGAACTCGCAAGTGATTCAGATGTTTCGGTTTCAGGAAATTCTGGGTTTCTGACGTGACCCTTCCAAGGGTCTCCTTCCTGTCCTCTGATCATTTCAAAAGAACTATATCTTGGGTGGTAAGTCGCTCCGCCATCTTCCCAATAATGCTGGTGGTCGGTGACTAAATGAGTATATACACCATTTTTTTTCAAAAGCTCCGGCATGGAGTTATCAAACGGTTCAATTGGCCCCCAACTCCGATGTAGGAAGTTATAACGACCTGTGTGTAATTCACGCCTTGCTGGCATACAGGGTAAACTTCCAGCGTAACACTGATCAAACACAACTGTTTTTTCTTCTAACCTTTTAAAATTCGGTGCATGAGTCCAATCGCATCCATAGTTAGGGAGCATGTGCTTATTAAGTGAATCGAACATAACCATGATAGCGCGCATGTTATTTTGCCTCCAGTTCTAGTTTTATTAAAATTAGATTATTTAGCCTTATAACACCTCCATATATAAAAGCGCTTTTATAAATCATCAAAATGAACGCTTCCACTGGAAGATTAAATTATGGAAGCGCTTCTACATTTCCTTGTTAGCAATAAATTTATCAGAGAAATTAATCTTTTTCAACAACTTTTTATTTTATAGGGTATAACAAACTGTTATAGGCAATTGACCAAAATCATACTTTTTGTTACATTTAAATCAATAAACATAGAAGCGCTTCCACATTTTAAGGCACTTCTACTTCTATAAAAAAAATAAATGGTGATTAAAATGAAAGTATCGATTTATGATGTAGCTAATTTAGCTGGTGTTTCTATCTCTACCGTTTCGAGGGTCTTAAATAAGAGCGGATATGTTAGCAGTAAAACAGAAAAAAAAGTATACGATGCAGTAGAAAAGCTAAATTTCACACCTAACATAATGGCACAAAATCTCGCCAATAATGAAACAAAATTAATTGGATTATATTTTCCTTCTCTACTTGATTCAAAATGGTCTATATCCAATACGTATATTTTGGAATTTATCAATGGCGTGAATGAGGTTTTAATTCAACATGGTTATCACCTACTATTAATTAACGAAATGAACGGAAGAGAACAGATCATGGCGGATGAATGTAAACCTCAATACTATTCTTTTTTGAAACAGAAAAGAATAGATGGACTTATATTAGGTGCTAATCCCGTTGACTGTTCGTCTTTTTTTGAGCTGCTTAATCTTAAAATGCCAGTGGTATACATTGGTGAAAAACGCTTTAACAATGCTGGCCTGAATGTATATGCCCAATATAAACAATACAATAAAGATATATTGGAGTACTTTTATCAACGGAATCATCAACATGTGGCTGTAATCTCTTCAGAAAAAAATTTAATGGAGTCCATTATTCGTGAATTTAAAATGGACCAAAATGATGACAATCTTAAGGTTGAACTTTTCAGTTACTCAGGAAACCTTGATTCCTATTTAGAGACATTACGGACGATCTTTACTCAAAACGAAAAACCTACAGGATTATTGGTTCAAGATATAGCCAAAGTCCAACAGACCATTAACTATTTAAACAACTTACAATTAAAAGTCCCTGATGATGTTTCACTCATAACAGTCGAACATAATTTCCAGGCTGGGGAACAATTCTTTCCAGCTGTTACAAGCGTATATGTACCTGCTTATCAAATGGCTGTCGAAGCTACAAAGCTTCTTTTTGACTATTTGCAGGGTAACCAAAATTTCACTAAAGAAGTTATTGTTAATTCAAACATCATTGAACGTCATTCTGTAAAAACAATCTTAAATGAATTAGTAAAAAGGAAGTGAAATGATGGCAAACGAAGTGAAAATGTCATGCTGTGCCGTAAAAAGACTAGCTGCCTCCAAGGAAAGCGAATTAACTACTCAGACGATTCAAGAAAGTGAACAAACAGTATTTAAGGAAAAAATGGTGTTTATCCCTGGTGGGGAATTTTTAATGGGGACGGATTCAAAAGAAGGATTCCCCACAGATGGCGAAGGGCCGGTACGAAAAGTAAAAGTTAAACCATTTTTAATAGACAGTTATGCTGTTACAAATGCTGAATTTAACGAATTTGTTAAAGCGACAGGATATAAAACAGAAGCGGAACAGTTTGGCTGGTCATTCGTATTTTATGGTTTCCTTTCTCCAAACCCCTCTGTTCAAGTACAACAAGTAGTAAATACGCCTTGGTGGTATGGTGTCAAAGGTGCTTATTGGTACCAGCCGGAGGGACCTAACTCAACTATTGAAAATCGGATGGACCACCCTGTCGTCCATATATCTTGGAATGACGCAGATGCCTTTTGCAAATGGGCTGGTAAGCGATTGCCAACAGAGGCGGAGTGGGAATTTGCGGCTCGTGGAGGTCTTGAGCAAAAAATGTATCCATGGGGGGATGAACTTACTCCGAATGGTGAACATTACTGCAATATTTGGCAAGGAAATTTCCCAAAGCAAAATACCAAAGAGGACGGTTACGCAGGAACAGCTCCCGCTAAATCTTTTCCTCCTAACGGTTATGGTCTTTACAATGTTTCCGGCAACGTGTGGGAGTGGTGTTCTGATTGGTTTACTCGAAGCATCCATAATAGAGGAGGGCGAACCAATCCCGAGGGACCTGCAACCGGGGAAACAAAAGTGATGCGTGGAGGTTCGTATATGTGCCATCAGTCATACTGTAACCGGTACCGCGTAGCTGCACGCACCTCCAATACACCTGATAGTTCATCAGGGCACCTTGGTTTCCGTTGTGTAGCAGATGTATAACTTATAGATGTAGCCTTATTATAACTAAGGTGGGATAGAATGAATTTAGACAGTATAAAAATGTTTTGTCTAGTAGTCGACGAAGGAAGTATTAGTAAGGCAGCCCGTTTAAACTTCGTTTCACAGCCTGCTGTAACGAGGCAGATTCGTCAATTAGAGGAACAATATGGAGCGAAATTATTTGAAAGAACTGCTGGTAAGTTGACCCTTTCGGTGGCTGGAGAAGTCCTCTATCCTTATGCAAAAGAAATCGTTCAATACTCAAAAAGATCTTTTGAGGCGATTCAAGAGGTAACCGCAAACCAAGAAACCGTGCTTAATGTGGGAGCAAGCTCAACCATAGGGGAATATTTACTGCCAGGTTTGCTTGGCAACTTCAGCAAAAACTACCCTGAATTAAAGTTTAGCCTATCCATCGGTAATACTCCGAATATCTTATCAAAGTTAGAAAACTATGATATTGATATCGCCTTTGTTGAAGGTGCCGTAGAGAATGAGGAGTTTATTACAGAAAAATTTACGGATGATGAGTTGATTTTAGTTACATCATCCCAGCACCGTTGGAAGAATAAGGGCAAGATTAATATTGAAGAATTGCCTGAAGAAAAGATGATTTGGAGAGAATCTGATTCCGGAACACGGCAAATTGTAGAGAATTCCTTACAAGAATATGGAGTATTAGAAAAAATCAATAGTGCAATGGAGCTAGGAAGTTACCAATCCATTAAAAGTGCTGTGGAAGCGGACTTAGGTGTTAGTATTCTTCCAAAGTTAACAGTTGCTAAGGAGTTAAAATACGGTATTCTCCATGAGTTAAAAGTCCAAAACTTCAATATTTCAAGAGATTTATGGATGGTCCAAAAATCAAATCGGTTTAAGAAAACAGGTTTGAAGGATTTTATTAATTTTATCCGGAGTTATTATTAACTTCAATCCAAAACAATTAAAAGAGGCAGGTGAAATCTGCCTCTTTTAAACTTAAAATTTAATTTCACAGCTTTTTTTCATCATTTGCATATAATATAACCTAGACACCTATACTAAACTTGTAAAGACCACTTTTATTTCGATTTCTATATAAAATATTTTACTCTCTCCCAGTTTTAGCATTGTCAAAGAATTTGAAGTTTGTGCTGCACTTCTAGGTTTTACTATGCAATTGGAAGGTTCAACACCCATCCCCCTCCTAAAATCATGCCAGCGTCCTTGGATGTACGATCATATACATTACCCCGGGCTTTTAAAAATAATTCATCCCAATCAGTCGAGTAATTTCTATGTTCATAAAAAATACTACCTTTTTATTTCTAGGTAACTAAAAGGAGGCAAAAAGAATTTGCCTCCAACGAATCAAAATTATCATAAACATACAGATCAAATGTCAACGACACATCGAAACCCTAAATTACTTGAAGAAGTATCAGGTGGATTGGAATTACGTGCAGCAACGCGATATCGATTGCAATAAGAATCATGACAAAGAAATGACCCGCCTCTCATGGAGCGATTTCTACCCCTCTTTGGCCCCTTGGGATCTTTTTCTTGACCATGATTATATCTAGGATCAAAATAATCAGCGCACCATTCCCAGACATTTCCGGACATATTATAAAGTCCATAACCATTTGGTTTATACGTATTTACAGGTGCTGTCCCTAAATAACCGTCGCTCATATCGTTATAAGTAGGGAATAACCCTTGCCAAATATTGCAGCGATGTTCTCCATCAGGTGTTAATTCATTCCCCCAAGGATAGCGCTTTTTAGCTAATCCCCCTCTTGCAGCAAACTCCCATTCTGCTTCAGTAGGTAGCCTTTTTCCGGCCCATTGACAGTAAGCCATTGCATCATTCCATGTCACCTGGACAACAGGATGGTTCATGCGATTTTCAATGGTAGAACCATTCCCTTCAGGCTGCGACCAATAAGCCTCTTTAACTGGTAACCACCATTGATTTGATGGTTCAACTAACTTAGCCTTATCCTTATCAACTAATTGATAAAACACAAAAGACCAACCATATTTCTCTGACTCAGTAATATAACCAGTATCCTCTACAAAATTAGAAAACTCCTTATTCGTTACAACAAAAGCATCCATATAAAAAGGAGATAACTCAACTACCTTTACGGGCGTTTCTCCGTCTTGAGGAAAACCTTCTTGGAATGAATCCCCCATATAAAAGGTACCACCTGGAATCAGGATCATTTGTCCATTTGTTTTGGTCGGTTGATCGTTGATAGAATCCCTCTTAGCGTCCCTTTCCTCTTTTTCTGCAATTTTTTTCCCTTCACTCCTATTGATTGAACAACATGACTTAGTAATCTCCCTACTCATAGAGGACCCCTCTTAACTTAATCAATTCTTAAAGCCATATTTAATTGATAGGTAGTAAAGGGTTGTACTTCCTTGTTCACATTTCCCTCTACCCAAAGTTGAAGTTCCTCAGCATCAATAATATGGTTCTGTCCCAGCGCTATAAAATAATTTGTTAAATCTTCCTTCTGCTGTCCATTAATTATACCCTGTAATAATAAGTATCCCTCTTTGGTACCACTATTGTTAAATCTAAGCCCATTTATTAATATTGATTTTTCTTTATCTAGGATTTCATATTCCTTTATCAGATCGTTTTCGGTATGAATCTTATCAAGCCCATAATAAGCATAAAGCTCTTGTGGGGCATCATTTTCCTTCATCAAGCTTTTCATTCTCTGAATCATCTCGAATTCTTTCTTAAAATCATGGATTGGATTTTCTTGTTTTGGATCTTCTTGGTAGTTATAAAGTCTATTTTGATATCTTTGATAGCTTTTCATCATACTAGTATCAGATTCAACCTTTAACACTCTGATTCCTTTTGTAAAGGTAAACGTATCTTCTAACGTAATAGTAGCAAGCTCTTTTGGCGAAAAACGTCTTTCCATTCGCATAGGTGATAAGGTATATTCGTATAATTTCCCCTCATAGTTTGGACTTGGAAACCGCATATAAACGAATTTCCCATCAGAGATATTTATACTGCTTCCATAGGCACCAAACAATATGTCTTCATGATTTGGATGTTCCTCCTCTATAATTGCTGAAAGTGGCTTTCCATCCATATCCTCAGGAATTGGCAAATTAAAAAATTCTAAAATGGTAGCAGGGACATCAATTGTCTGGGACAAATGTTCACAATGAACATTGTTTACCCTTAAACGGGGATCCCAGATAAAAAATGGCAATTGAGCGACTTCATTATAGAAAGGCATAATATTTTTCCCCCACCACTCATGTTCACCTAATAAAAAGCCGTGGTCTGTGTTAACAATGAGCATGGTATCTTCCCATAAATTCCATTCATCCATATAATCCAGCACTTTCCCCAAATATTCATCGCACATCTTGACTAGTGCTTTGTAATACCCTTGTACCATATGTCTTTTTTCATTCGAAAAATCATCATGTGTATACGTGATCCAGCCATTATATTCATCGGAAATACCGCACATATCCAAATACTTCTTTGGTACAAAAAACGGCTCATGGGGATCAAAGCATTCTATTTGTAAGAACCAATTGTCAGCATCTTTATTTTCTCTTAAAAAGTGAAGTCCTGCCTCTACCGTCCTACTGAGTGGATGATCTTCTTCTCTTTTCATATATTCACGGTTAACCAAATCCTGAGAGATGCTGCCTATTTTCCTTTCCCTATAGTTAGGGTGCAGGTTTTCTAGTCCTTGGATTTCTACATTCTTTATTACCTTCGGCTTCCAGCGATCACCCTCTTGACCCCTGATTAATTCATAAGAAGAATATCGTGGGTGATAAGTAGAACCTCCATCTCTCCAATAATGTTTATGGTCCGTTACCAAATGAGTATATACGCCATTATTTGCTAAAATTTCTGGCATCGAGTCATCAAATGGCTCCACTGGCCCCCATGACCGATGAAGAAAGTTGTATCGCCCTGTGTGAAGTTCGCGGCGAGCAGGCATACATGGTAAACTTCCAGCAAAGAAGTTATCAAATCGAACAGATTTTTCTGCCAGCCTTTTGAAATTAGGTGTACCTACCTCTGTTCCGCCATAGGGTGTTAAATAATCTCTTCTTAAGGTGTCAAACATAACCTGTATTACTTTCACTTCTTACTCATTCCTTTCACTTTATCACAGTTACTTACTGTAAATAACTTGAAGGAAAGTAATATTACATACCTTCCTTCAAAAATAAATTAGACTAGTGTGATTAAGCTATCGCCATGATTAATTTGTTTTTTCGCAGTTGCTATAAATTGTTCATACCTATCAGTATTTGTTATAACGACAGGTGTTGTTAACGAGTAACCTGCTTTCTTAATCTCTTCAATATCAAAATCTATAAGCAATTGGCCTTTCTCCACCCTATCCCCCTGTTGTATATGTGCAGAGAAAAACTTCCCTTCTAGTTGTACAGTATCCATTCCAATATGAATCAATATTTCTGCACCATCATCTGTTGTTATACCGACAGCATGCTTTGTTGGGAATATGGCTGAGACGGTTCCAGAAACAGGAGAAACTAATCTTCCTTCAGCCGGCTCAATAGCGACTCCTTGCCCAAGTGCACCAGAGGCAAAGGCAGGGTCTTTTATTTCTGACAATAATCTTACTTCTCCCTTAAGTGGGCTGGAAATATCTTCACTCTTATTAGGGTTCATATTCAACCCCTTGTCGTTAGCAGACTCCGCCTCGTTCTTTTCCTTACCAAGACCAAAGAAGTAGGTTAGCATAAAGCCTAATACCAAGTTGACGGACATTGCGATAATACCGCCCCAGAATCCCATAGTGATGCCCTCAGTTGGGCTAATTTTTGATGGGATGCCAAAGATTCCCCCAGCGCCCATCATATATATTTTTGTATTCATTAACCCCATGATCGCTCCACCAACTGATGAGGTAATCAGGGTAATAATAAAAGGCTTTTTTAATGGAAGTGTAATACCGTAAAGCGCTGGTTCTGATACACCAAAGAGAGATGAAATAGCAGCTGGTAAACTTAGTGATTTATATTTTTGCTGCTTTGTCTTAACTAATACTGCAAGTACAACACCAGTTGTTGCCATTGATGTAGCAGAAGTAAAAGCTAATAACGAATCACTGCCTAATACACTTAAATTGTTGATTCCGATTGGAACAAGTCCCCAATGAAGCCCAAACATTACGAATAATTGCCAGAATCCACCGATTACAAATCCAGCTAATACAGGACTTAAATCAAAAAACCAGACTGATACGTTACCCAAAAGCATACCTAACCATGTTGCAATTGGTCCAATCACAATAAATGTCAGCGGAACAATGACTAACAATGTAAAAAACGGAACTAAAAAGGTCTTAACAACATCTGGAATTACTTTTGTAAAGAATTTTTCCAATTTTGCTCCAACAAATGAGGCAATGATAATCGGAATAACAGAAGATGAATAAGACATTAAAATAACCGGTATCCCAAGGAAGGTAATATAAACCGGTGATTGGAACATCGTACCTTCAAATAAAGTATAAAGTGGCTCTCCAGCTCTTAAACCGGATAATGCCGGGTAAACTAACGCTGCTCCTATTGCCATCCCAATAAATTGGCTTCCATTAAACTTTTTCATAGCTGTGAGACCTAAAAATATAGGGAAGAAGTAGAACAAAGCATCGCCTACAGCGTTTAAAATTTGATAGACTCCAGTTGTATTGGTATACATGCCCAATGCAACAAACAAGGCATTAAATCCTTTAATCATCCCTGTTGCGGTTAGTAAGCCCAATGTAGGTGCGAATACACCCGAAATCATATCAATAAATCTATTAAATAAACCTTGTTTTTTTCCATCCTCTTCTACAGTTGTTTGAGTTTGAAACCCGCCAACATCTTGGACTACTTTAAAGACATCCGGAACATGATTGCCGATAACCACTTGATACTGTCCGCCACTTTGTACGACCGTGATGATGCCGTCCATATTTTTTAAGACGTCTGTATTTGCTTTACTCTCGTCTTTGAGTTTAAAACGCAAACGAGTAATACAATGGGCTAAACTAATTACATTTTCTTTGCCGCCGACATTTTTAATGATGTCTTTTGCTAATTGTTCATATTTCATAATGAACCCTTCTCCCCTTTTATTGATTTAATAATAGACTCTCCTCTTTCCTCTAACTCAAATCTATATTAGTTAAGACTGAAAGCGCCTTACATCGGATTATATTTTAATACCAAAGTGAATAATAGGTTTCGGAAACCTTTTGGGAAACGGTTTCATCATTTGGGAAAATACTATTAATTAAAAAAGAGAAAAAACTGGATTCGATGCATATCCAGTTTTTTACGTCAAAAGGTAGGCTAACTGAAAGTCAATGACACATATATTAGCACTACTATAAATTTTTATATTTTATATAACTATAAGCTAGCATTTCAATAATGACATTGAATGGGCTGGCGATTGAAATTAAATTAGATATAGTATTATCTAAGTTCACTTGAGCAGTAATACTAAAAGTGGAATGATTAGCTAACCAATTATCCCCATTAGAAGTGATTGCTAATATTTTTACATTTTTAAGAATGGGAGTTGTTAGTTCTTCCTTTAAGATTGGGTTATTACCGGACCCAGAAAAAACAATTAGCAGGTCTTTTTCACCCATTCTTTCAATCATTAATTGATAAAGAGTAGCCTGCATCCCTATAGGAAGAACTTGCATTTCTTTACCTAACCCTAGGAATATTCTTTGCATTTGCGCTGCCATACCTTGCTGTGAGAGTCCTGTTCCAATTAAATAAATATGTTCACATTCATCAATGGCTTGATGAATGTTATTGAGATTCATACTCTTAAAATTATCTATTGTTTTATGAATACTCTCTCCTAAAAGATCACCTAGTTCACTGTATGTTATTGGATTCTCAGAAAAAAAGTTTCCCCATTTCAGGAAATTTTTAAGCTCTGTAAACCCAGAAAACCCCAATTTCTGAGCAAATCTTAATACAGATGATTTCGATGTCAAACTATTTTTAGCTAGTTGATTTATATTTAGCTTTGGAATCTCTTCTGTATGATTCAATAAATATCTTGCTATCGCAATTTCTCCCTCAGTAAACGAAGTATATTTTTCTTTTATTAGATCCTCAAGTTTCATTTGTAACCCTCCCCATACTTAAAAATACTCTTCCAATAGCATTTGATTGAATGTCACCTTTTATTAACAATCAATTATAAAGGAAATCTTATAAGAATAAAAAACATATTTACCATTTGCAGTCCATGATAAGATTTGAAACTTACTATCTGTTTACTATTCAAGTTCGCATTTATTCCCACCATATTAGTGGGTATTACCGTTGTTTATACCCCATAAAATTCAATGTCTTCGCGGGAATAAATTTGATTAAATAACCTCATTATTTCCCTCATTTTTCGGTAAAAAAGACTAGACTACTTATGTTTATTTTATCGACATTGATACGTTATCACGTTTACTATATAAGATAAATTGCAATAAATGCATAGGCTATAATAGAACGTTATAACTCGCCTGCCCTTACTTATGTAAATTATCTAATCGGCTCTGAAACAGAAATAGATTACCAAATTTGTTCAAAATTATTATTTTCATCTATCCAAAACAGAGAAAGAGGCAGCTCAGCTGCCTCTTTCTCTATTCATATTCAACTTAAAAGTGGTTCACAGCATTTTTTGTATTTCTTGCCGCTGCCGCATATACAATCTTCGTTTCGCGCTGGTAATGGATAGCCTGCTGCTTTCGTCTCGTTAATTCTTTGTTTCTTTATATTCTTGGAAAGGATCAACATTTTTTCATGCGCATATTGATACACTTGTTTGTAACTCTTACAAAAAAACTCTACACCTGTCAGATTATTTTCAGTTATACGGTTTCTTGGGCACCCTCCATGACATAAATGGAGAAATTCACAAGACTTACATTGTTCAGGAAGAGAGGGTTTTTGTAATAAGAAATGATCCATTCTTTCATTATTGATGATACTCTCTAAAGAATCTTCCTTTATATTTCCAAGTTTATACTGCCCATCAATAAAAAAATCACAAGGATAGGCGTCACCATTTTGTTCAAAAACCAGCATTTTAGGACAGGTCTTTTGATGAATACAAGCTTCTGCGGACTGATGTAGGTATGCCGCAAGCATATTGTCAAAGAATCGAACGGATAATTCAGGTTGCCCATCATTATACCAGATATCAAACGCTTCACAGAGAAAATCTCCATATTGCTGTGGAGTTATTAAGTATTTACCCGGTTGACCGGGTTCTTGAGATTGAAAATCCATGCACGGGATAAATTGAATAAAGCTAAAGCCTTCTTTTTTATAAAAGTCCATTAATTCCTTAGCTTTAGTAATATTATTTTCATGTAGGACAGTTAATATATTAAATTCTACATTTGCCTCTCTTAAATATTGGATCCCCTTCATAATAGACTTAAAACTGCCCTTTCCTGACCCAGTCACTCTTCTAGCATCATTAAGTTCTTCAGGTCCATCCAAACTAACCCCTACCAAAAAGTTATACTTTTTAAAAAATTGCGCCCATTCTTGATTGATTAATGTTCCATTCGTTTGAATCGCATTACTAATGATTGTGTTTTTGGGAGCGTACTTTGCTTGTAATCGTATAACTTTCTTAAAGAAGTCAAGGCCCGCTAATAATGGTTCCCCACCTTGCCAGGCAAAAGGGACAGCTCCTTTTTTTATTGCCATATATTCACGTATAAATTTTTCAAGGACAACATCCTCAATTTTCTTAATGTTGTCAGGTCTTCCATTGCATCTACTATAGTAGCAATAATCACATGCCAGATTACATGCTTCCGAGACTGTTTTCCACATTACACCAGATAACATAGGACTTACTCTGATTTCCCCTAACTTCATTTCTGTCTACTCCCTTTTGGTATTTAATCTTATGTTAGTAGTAGATTAAGATAAACGAAATGATATAAATCACTTTATTGTTTATAGAATATAGAGACAGAGTGAATTCAATACTCCCTAAGCAAACCGTGTTACCTTTTTTGAAAATATCTTACCAATAACCATAACGCTAAAAAGGTTTATAATGGACAGTAGTTCCACATGGAAGAACCTTAATTTATCCCAAGAACTGACATAAAAATAAATTAAAGATAGGAAAAGAAGCCAAAATTTAGTAAGAGATGACTCTGGGTCGGTTCTGACAGATGACACAGGATGACGCAGATGACGCAGGGACGGTTCTGATGGTTCAATTAAAGGTTAGTGTCACAACTAAAGCCATCGGAACCGTCCCCATGGTCTAGTACAATATGTTTTAGTAAAAGGAGAGGTTGAATTGAAAACACTTGATGACAAGACCATAGCAGCTATTAGAAGTCACGTGGAAAGCAAAAAGGTAACTTTAGGGGATGGAACAGTAGTACCTCAACTAGGACAAGGTACATGGTTCATGGGTGAAAATCCACGAGTAAAAGAGCAAGAAATTCAAGCATTGCAGCTAGGTATCGAATTAGGAATGACATTAATTGACACAGCTGAAATGTATGGAGAAGGTGGCGCCGAGCTTTTAGTAGGGGAAGCAATTAAGGGACTTAGAGATAATGTTTTCCTAGTGTCAAAGGTTTACCCTCATAATTCTGGTTTATCATCCATAGCACATGCTTGTGAACAAAGTTTGCAACATTTAGGAACCGATCGTCTCGACTTGTACCTTTTACACTGGAGAGGTGGAATTCCATTAGAGGAAACGATTAACGGCATGGAGCAATTGAAAAAAGAAGGGAAGATCTTACGTTGGGGTGTTTCAAACCTTGATACAGCTGATATGGAAGAGCTAGTAAGTGCACCACAAGGGAAAAATTGCGTAACGAATCAAGTATTATATCATCTAGGATCTAGAGGAATTGAATTTGATTTACTCCCTTGGCAACGCGAACAGAACATGCCAATCATGGCTTATTGTCCACTTGCTCAAGGTGGCACATTAAGAAAACAAATAATGACGAATTCTACTATTAATGAAATAGCAAAGGCTCATCATGTAAAGCCTCTTCAAATTGCTCTAGCATGGGCTTTACGTACGAATGATGTGATTGCTATTCCGAAAGCTGTCCAACAAGAACACGTTATTGAAAATGCTACTGCAGCTTCCATTCAATTAACACAAGTAGATTTAGACAAGCTAGATCAAGTCTTTCCGAAACCACGTAAGAAGACTCATTTGGATATCGTTTAGTCTGGAAAAAGGGTTCCTTCCTCATTAACTTCAAAAGCTGACTGTGAAATCTTCTATTTAACCAGCGGAAGCCTTCATAGATACAAGTAAAATTGTAAGGATGCAAAACACCTTTTGCTTTGGTCACTTATCTGTACTACTGCATGGACAAGTTTTTTATAAACAGATTATTGATTTATTGATTTATATATACAAAATCACAAAAAGTGTTTGATAAAAAAATGAAACAGAATGATTCTCTTCTACAAAATATGGCGAAATAGTGACATATAAAGAATAAAACGGCCAAAACATGTGTTGATAGACGCTTACAAAGCAAAATATCGAATTTGAGCATTCATAACATTTACATTATGATAACCATATAAATCTCAAAGGGGGAATTTAAATGAAAGCTTTGATTAAATTACTCTCAGATTATGGTAAATTTAATTACGAGGTTATCGTCTCCAGTATTCCAAAGCAAGATGAGGAATTTAGCCATGTTATTTATTATGGTACACTGATGAAAATGAATGAAAACACTGCTGCTTAAGAAACATTCGATTATAAATACTTCAATATCACAATTCAAATAGCACAAAAAAGCTTAGAGGCATACTCTGAGCTTTTTTTGTGTGCAGCTGAATGCTGCAGGGAGGATGCCGCAGAGACGGTTCTCATGGTTCAGGTTAGTGTCATAACCAAAAAAGCCATAAGAACCGTCCCCATGGTCAGGGTGATTAATTATTTCAATAGCTTTTTTCACCAACCATAGCTTTGTTGCTCGATTCTTCTACCATGTTTCTTAAATCAGCCCCAGATGGCTTCTGGAATACTCTTAGTCCAAACTCTGGTGCAACAGCAAATAGATGGTCAAAGATATCAGATTGTACCGTTTCATAAACGGCCCACTGTACATCATTGGTAAATGCATAAATTTCCAGAGGCAATCCGTGTTCATTATGTGCCAGCTGTCTCACTATTATGGCCATATTCTGATTGATTCCAGGATTATTTTTGAGGTAATTGCTGATATACGCCCTAAATACACCAATATTGGTAAGGGCTCTTCCATTCACGCGATTGTTCCTATCTATACCATTTTTGGCATTGTACTCAGCAATTTCCCTTTCCTTATGAATAATGTAGTCAGATAGGTAATTAACATTTACAAATTTCTCAATCATTTCCTCTGTGCAAAACATGATACTGCTGGTATCTACATACAATGCGCGTTTGATTCGTCTTCCACCGGATCCTTGCATCCCTCTCCAGTTTTTAAAAGAATCGGAAATAAGGGCATAGCTGGGTATCATTGTAATCGTTTTGTCCCCATTTTGAACCTTTACGGTATTTAAAGAAATATCAATAACGTCACCATCTGCTCCATACTTTGGCATTTCAATCCAGTCACCAACCCGAACCATATCATTGGCCGTCAACTGAATTCCTGCCACTAGTCCTAATAACGAATCTTTAAATACTAACATCAAAACGGCCGAGAGAGCACCAATACCACTTAATAAAATAAGAGGACTCTTTCCTATTAGGTTCGAGATAACTAAGATAAACCCTATAGTCATGAAAATAATGTTAACCACCTGAATATATCCTTTAATAGGCTTAACTTTGGATATCTCAAAGGTTTGATAAATATCATTAAATGTATTAAGTAAGCTTTGTATAAACACCAACCCTACAATAATAGTATAGGCAATGGCCAATTTCTCAATGGTTGATTGATAGGTTGGAAAGGTTGATGAAAACGAGTAAATAATGATCGAAGGGACAATATGGGATAACTTTCGAAAAACTTGCCTATCCAAGATGATTGGACCCCACTTGACTTTGGAGTTTGTTACGATACGAGTAATGATTCTGATCACGATTTTCTTTGAAATAAAATTTGCTGCGATACAGATAAACCCTATTAGCAGAATCTTGATGATAATCGAAAGATATTCTACTAATCTAGGGTCTAGTTCCATATCCAGAAGTAGATTATTAATGAATTGCATTTTTGTATTCCTCCGTATTCATTTGCATCATAAGCAACTTTACGGGGAAATCATCTAACCTGTCAATCACTACTTCATCAAAAACGAAAAAATGGTACCTTAGCCCCTGAGTTGTAACGTTTCAGTTTAACTGAGTCATTCAAATGGAAGTGTTCATACGTTGCAGGAAACGTTAAAAGATAACAACTAGCCCAAAAATCGAATTCCATTTTTATGCAAAAGCAACTTCAAGATAGAAAAAGCAGAAAAAATCTAGTATGATATCCACATGTGACATTAGATAAGGGGTTAAAAAAATGAGCGTATTAAACGTAAAAAATTTAAGCCACGGTTTTGGTGATCGTGCGATTTTTAATAATGTGTCTTTTCGTCTCTTAAAAGGAGAGCACGTTGGACTAGTTGGGGCAAATGGTGAGGGTAAGTCTACTTTCATGAATATTGTTACTGGGAAGTTGCAGCCCGACGAGGGGAAAGTTGAGTGGTCACGAAAAGTTCGTGTTGGTTATTTAGACCAGCATGCTGTACTTCAAAAAGGTACAACGATGCGTGACGCTTTGAGTACTGCCTTTCAATATCTTTTTGATGCGGAAGCAGAAATCAATGAACTTTATGCAAAAATGGGTGATGAAGGTGCTGATATCGATGCACTGCTTGCAGAAGTTGGAGAGCTACAAGAAACGTTAGATAGTAATGATTTCTATCAAATCAATTCAAAAGTTGAGGAAGTTGCTCGTGGTCTAGGATTAGACGATGTTGGACTCGATCGAGATGTAGATGATCTTAGCGGTGGGCAGCGTACGAAAGTTTTGCTAGCTAAGCTTTTGCTAGAAAAGCCTGAAATCCTATTACTAGACGAGCCTACGAACTATTTGGATGAACAGCATATCGAATGGTTGAAGCGCTACCTTCAGGAATATGAGAATGCATTTATCTTGATTTCACATGATATTCCATTCTTGAACAATGTTGTTAACTTGATCTATCACATGGAAAACCAAGAGCTGAATCGCTATGTTGGTGACTATGATAACTTCTTAAATATTCATGAAATGAAGAAGCAACAGCTAGAGTCTGCTTACAAGCGCCAACAACAAGAAATTGCTGATTTGAAGGACTTCGTTGCTCGTAACAAAGCAAGTGTTGCGACTCGTAATATGGCGATGTCTCGTCAGAAGAAGCTCGACAAAATGGAAGTTATTGAATTGGGGAAAGAGAAGCCGAAACCAGAGTTTAACTTCAAAGAAGCTCGAGCAGCTAGTCGTTATATTTTCACGGCTGAAGATCTTGTTATTGGTTACAATGAACCACTTTCCCGCCCTCTGAATTTGAAAATGGAACGCGGACAAAAGATTGCATTCGTAGGTGCAAATGGTATTGGTAAGTCTACTCTTTTAAAAAGTATTCTTGGTTTAATTGATCCAATTTCAGGTAAAGTGGAGCGTGGTGAGTATCAACACATTGGTTACTTCGAGCAGGAAGTTAAACAGTCCAACTACAACACTTGTATTGAAGAGATTTGGAGCGAGTTCCCAAGTATGAATCAGGCTGAAGTCCGAGCTGCTCTTGCTAAATGTGGACTAACGACGAAACATATTGAAAGTAAAGTCGAAGTCCTTTCTGGTGGCGAAAAAGCCAAAGTTCGCTTGTGTAAGATTATTAACACAGCAACCAATTTATTAATTCTAGACGAACCTACCAATCACTTGGATGTTGACGCAAAAGAAGAACTGAAGCGTGCCTTAAAGGCATATCGCGGAAGTATCTTGATGGTATCCCACGAACCAGATTTCTATCGTGAAATTGCGACCGATATTTGGAATTGTGAGGATTGGACTACGAAAGTGTTTTAACTTAAGATTAAGGGGTACCCAATGAATAATAATTCACTTGGGTACCCCTTTTTTAACCATCCAAAACTTTCATAAAAATAAACTTTTTAGATTCCTTAAAAAAGCTCATCTCAACGAAAGTTAAGAGTCTCTCTAGGGGAACAGCTAATGTTGTTTCCCTTCACAAAATGTATTTATCCTTTAATCAGGTTATTGGTGCTGGATTAAATAGAGTAAAATCATTATAAATTTCGTATTGTTCTGCAAAAGTTTGCTTCCTGCCGCTGGCAACATCAATAATTTCGTTGAATAATTGAGTTCCAATTTCTTGAATGGTTGCTTCACCTGTGGCAATTGGCCCTGCATTGACATCGATTAAATCTTGCCACATATTTTTCATATCATCTCTTGAACATACTTTAATGACTGGTGCAGCCTCTAAGCCGTATGGAGTTCCACGTCCTGTCATAAAAACTTGGAGCGTCATTCCACTGGATAACTGGCACGAGCCACATACAAAGTCACTGGCTGGAGTTGCTGCAAAAATCATACCTTTTTTGGTTGGTCTTTCTCCTGGTGAAAGAACTTCTACAATCGGAGATGAACCAGATTTAGCAATCGAACCCATTGCCTTTTCAACAATATTCGATAGACCGCCCTTTTTATTTCCAGGAGTCGGATTTGCCGAACGGTCGACTTGACCATTATTCAGGTATTGATCATACCATTTCATCTCGTCAGCTAATTTCTTCCCAACTTCTTCGTTTACACAACGCTCTGCAATGATATGGACACCATCACGGACCTCGGTTACTTCAGAGAACATAACGGTCGCACCCGCATTGACTAACATATCGGCAGCATATCCGGCTGAAGGATTCGCTGTTACACCTGAGAAGGCATCACTTCCACCGCATTGTAATCCAATGCATAACTCAGAAAGAGGCAGTTCAACCCGAACTCTTTCATTCAATCTTTTCAATTTATTTTCTGCCATTTTCATAATTTCTGCCATGATAGCTTGATGTCCATTTTCGTTTTGAAACGTTACCACATTGTCTGAAGTGTTATATTCCGAATCCAATAACATGTCTAATGTTAGTTTTTCGCATCCCAAAGAGATGATCATCGTCTCTCCACCGAAATTCGGATGTTTGACCATGTTTTGCAGCATCCGAATTGGGATTATTGCTTCAGGGGCATTGATGGCAACTCCGCATCCATAGGCATGGTTTATCGCTACAACATCATCTACCTTTGGATATTTTGGAAGAAGTTCTTTTTTTATTCTTTTTACCGCGTTATTTAATACACCTGTTACGCATTGAACAGTTGTGACAATTCCCAATATATTTCTTGTTCCAGCATATTCTCCGTCCTTGTTTGGATAACCCATAAACGTTCTTGCTGGCGGTTCAGGTAACTCTTCTACTAAATTTGTTGCAAACTGCATTTCATCTAAAGCTGGAGGAATTGGAAGTTCCAACATATGTTCATTGATCCAATCACCCTTTTTAGTAGAATGTAATGCATATCCTAAAGTGACACCATATCGGATTATTGGTTGACCTTCTTCAATATTGCATAATGCAATTTTATGCCCTTGGGGAATGTCCTGGTTTGCTAGAATATCATCCATGATAATGGTACCTGCTGGAATTGCATTCACTGTAATGGCAACGTTATCATTCTCGTTAATTTTAATATATCGATTTCCCACTGCGTTCCCTCCTAAACTCTTGACTATTCTCAAAACAATTGTACGCTTAGACCATATATATAGTAAAAGTGATTATTTTTAGAATTCTATTAGAAAAACTAAGAGTAATGAGGAGAATATCCTCAGTGCAATGAAGGGAATGGGACACATAATGCCCATGAAATGTTAATGTTAAAGGAGAAAACGCGGCACGAGGAATGTCTTAAACAATATGTAGAGTTAATCAACTAAAAGACGAATGGAATTCACTATGGAACACAAAGGTTCCTATTAAAAAAAGGCCCCTCAGTATGGGACCTTTATACTCAATGCTACATCTAACTAAATTCCAGGGTTTATTTTCAAGAGAATCATATTTACTCATTATTAATGATAAATGTATTGAAAGAATCAGGCTCTAATGTAATACGATAGGTTGTATTATTATTTGATAAAAAGAGGTCTCGTTGATCTTTAAACGGATTGGCTAGGACTACTACTCTAGAACCATCTGGATTTTGAAATGCCACTGTATTCCCAGTCCATGCTCCTGTGGTTTCGATCCTTACGGCATGGGAATCGACAAAATGAGAAAAATGTTTCATCACATAATACTCAGGATTATAAATACTTTCTCTCGTTTCAGGGTCGACTGTAATCATAGAATTTTGTTTCCATCCCCATGTACTAAGTCCAAACGGTTCTAATACCATGTTCCAATAAACATAGGCATTTGCACCATTCACAAAATAATGTCGGAACAAGTTAAAGACGTATTGAGCATAATCCCATGTGTTTTCTCCGTCTCCACATTCATTTTCTGTCTGCATGTAACGCAGTTCTGGATAGCTTTGTACCGTTTGTTGGATTGTATATTTCCCTGCCCACTGATAGCCGACACCTTTAATGTATTTTTTTGCTTCAGGGTCACTGAGTACGACATTCGCCATCTGATCGTAATCTGAGGATGATTTTTGAAAAAGCTCGTTCACAACTCCATTGATGGTTCCAAGCCAAATTTCCGTATCGATATTATGTCTTTCAAAGGCTGGTCCTAAATAATCGCGGATAAATTCTTGAAGTTCTTCCCCGGACCACACACAAGAAGGAAATTTCTGATCGGCAACTACTTCATTTTGCACATGAATTTGGTGAATCTTAATACCTTCTTGTTCATAAGCTTCTATAAATTTCACAAAATATAACGCATATGCCTCTAGTATTTCTTTTTCCCACCGAAGCTTTCCATAATTATAAGCCTTAGGGAACTTCATCCAAGTGGGAGGACTCCATGGAGAAGCAAATAGTTTCATGTCTGGATTTCGCTTCAGCGCTTCTTTTATGTAGGGTATTAAATATTTCCGGTCACGCTCAATGTTAAAGTACTCCATAGTAAAATCATTATCTACCTCATTATGACTATACCATTCCAAGGCATAATCGCTTGCCCCAATCGGCAACCTGCAAATACTGAATTTACACGCACCATCAGGTGAAAAAAGCTCATCAAAGACTTGGCTTCTTTCTTCTTCTGGCAAATTTTCTAATGCGGTAAAACCTAGTTCATTAAAACATCCGCCAAAACCTTCAATAATCCGATCAGTTTGATTAGTCAAAGACAAATTGGCAGGACCAGTCGCTGTTTGAACTACCTCTTGCGTGTTCCAATAAGCTTCCTTTGTTGTTGACACCCATTGAATTAATTTTTTCTCCATCGTTATCCCTCCAAAATTGACATATAATAAAAGGTCCCGATGTGAATCACAACAGAACCTTTTATTAACATCAGTGATCTATGACTCTTCTATAATAACTAAGCCCCAAGGTTCGATATCTAAGTTTTGGCCCGTCTCTACCTTACTTTCCGCTAGCAATTCCCTTCCCTGCTGATGAGGATACGTAAAGGAATGTTGCTCCTCGGAATAATTAAAGTAATAATGAAGCAACTTTCCGTCTTGATTCATCCCATCCTTGATAATAAGCGGGAAGGAAAGTTCCTGATTTACACCCCATAAATTGGCTTTTTTGACAGCATGCCGTAGTACTTCTTTCATAATTGCTTGACTTGGTATACAACCAATATAGGTTGCCATACCCTTGCCGTACCGGTTTTCCGTGATCGCTGCATATTTCCCCCAATGCGGGTGGTCATAATAAGCGAGAACCTCAGCTGTTGTTGGAGTAAGAAGTTCCATCCAGGTACCCACAGTATTATTTTCAGATCCCACCTGGAAAGGATCATCTTTTAACGATACATTTTTCGGTTCTACAAACATACTGTAATAAACACCGCATGCTTGATTAATAATCCCAGGCTGATGGGTGGTTCTTACTTTTACATGTTCATCAGTAAATCCACTCTTAAAGGTGTAAACAATATGTCCGCCGTTTAACACAAATTCGTTTAAACGTTCTAGTAAACTATCAGGTGCCGTGTACAAAGCTGGGACAATCAACATCTGATAGTCTTTAAAGTTTTCACTAGTGGGATTCACAAAATCGCACTCAATATTCATTTTATAAAGTTCGTCATACATCATTCGAACAATATCATTGTAGTTTTTCGAACTCTTACCATTGAATTTAAACCAATCGATAGCACTTAATGACTCATTGCTAACAAGTATCGCAACTTTATTATTTTTCTTCAGATTAACTAGCTTTGGAGAAAGTCTTTCAAAATCCCTGCCAATCGTTTTCGCTTCATGGTAAACGGGATTCGGTTCAAAATCGTGGCTTAATAGCCCTTTCCAATAGGTTTCAAAAGAATTGTGGATAGAATGCCAGTGCCAGTAGGCTACCATATTCGCTCCTGAAGCGAGATGAGAGAATGCTTGCAGCCTAAGTTGACCAGGGTATGGCGTCCAATTTGTAAAAGCTTGTGCCTCTGTTTCGACAACCAGATAATTCGTTCCCTTTGTCGAACGGGCCACGTCTCCACCAAAGGAAATTTCAATTCCTGTTAAATCGTCTTGGGATGGATGATAAATATCCACTCCGGTAATATCAAAAGCCTTCGCTGCTTCAAAGTGATTCACCCTTGGCTGAATCCCGAAAGAATAACCTCTCCATTCAAAGTCAAAGTTCTGCATGACAAACTGGTCACTGCTCTTGTATTCATTTACAATGGAAACCTGCCAAGCTAGAAAATCGGTAACAAGTTGACGTTGAAACCTTGCAAATTCTGACCCCAAGCTGCCATTAATCGTTCCAACAACTGATGGGAAGTCTTCCCAACTATTAATGCGATTACTCCAGTAATCAAGACCAAACTTCTTATTTACAGCATCAAGCGATTTAAACTTTTCTTTCATATATTTTACAAATAATAGCTGAACATTGGGACCGGATGTGTCATAATGCTTTGTTTCATTATCCGTTTGGTACCCAATAACCGCAGGATGATCTTTTACACGATCAATCAATTTTCGAATGATTCTTTCCGCATAAAAAAGATAGGTAGGATTCGTAATGTCCATAATCTGACGAGCCCCATACTTTCCCGGTCCCCTTGGAGTAATGGCCAAAACATCGGGATGTTCTTTCACCATCCAAGTAGGAATGGCATAAGTGGGTGTTCCCACAATGACTTTCATTCCAGCTTTATGCATCGCCTCTAATACACGATCTACGGATGAAAAATCGAAAACCCCGTTTTGTGGCTCATGGGTACTCCACGTGGACTCTGCAATACGGACGACATTGATTCCTGCATCTTTCATCATCTGGATATCTGTTTCTAATCGATCAAAGGGCATATATTCATCGTAATACGCCACTCCATATAACAATTGCTTCATAATCTAATCTCCTTCTAACTATCTAGTCTATAAAATTATTTAATCGCTCCATCTGCAATTCCTTTAAGGATGTATTTTTGGAAGATTGCATAGAAGACTACCACTGGCAGGGCGGTGACAATAAGACCAGAAAGGATTTTTGGCCAATCACTATTGTATTGCCCAAATAACATATTTACCGATAACATCAGTGTATAATTATTAACATCCGTCAGCATGATCAACGGAAGTAAGAAGTCATTCCATAGCCATAAAATATCTAAAATCAGGATGGTCGCCGTAATCGGCTTCAAAAGTGGAAAAATGATCTTCGTGAAGATTTGAAAATCATTACATCCATCAATCCTAGCTGCCTCTTCAAGCTCCTTCGGGATTGTTTTCACGAAGCCGTGGTATAAAAAGATGGCCATGTTAACACCAAGTCCGATATAAATTAACCCTAACCCCCATAAGGATCCCTGAACTTGCATACCCTTAGCAACTTTGGTCAAGGTAATCATGATGGAATGGAAAGGAACAAGCATCGAAGCTAAAAATAAGGTGAAGATAAAATTACTTAGTTTACCTGGAGTTCTAGCAAGCTTATATCCAGCTAGCGATCCACAAATTACAATCCCCGCTAATCCAATCACCGTAACAATCACTGTATTTCCAGCGCTATGAAATAAGTCAAGCTGCTCAAATACACCGGTATAATTCTCAAAATGTAATGTAGTAGGCAAATTCAAAACGGAATCGAAAATTTCCCCTTGTGTTTTAAAGGAATTAATAACGGCCATATAGATAGGGAAAAACGAAATGGCGGCAAAAAGAGCCAGTATGAGTGTAGTGATAACCCCAAACATTCTTTTCATTATGCTTCCACCTCTTTCTTTTTCAACATTCTTGTTTGAATTAACGTAATGACTAAAACAATGAAAAAGAGAATCATAGCCTTGGCATTGGCATAACCATACCTAAAATTATTAGAAAAGGCTTCTTCATAAATATTCAGCGCCATTACCTGTGTGGATCTTCCTGGTCCACCCGCCGTTAGTGCATAAACCACATCAAATACTTTAAATGCTCCATTTAGAGTCAAGAAGGCACAAATCGTAATCGCATGCATGATCATTGGGATTGTTATGTGAATCAATCGCTGGAAAGGATTAGCGCCATCAATCATCGCTGCTTCTTTCAGATGTGACGGAACTCCTTGAAGTGCGGCCATGTAAATGACCATCATATAACCGATTCCGTGCCATAATGAAACAATGAGAATGGAGTAGAATGAGAATCTTGCATCACCAATCCATGGTTGATCAAGAAAGTGTAACATCGCTTTTTGTGATAGTTCAGGAAGGACGTTTGAAAAAATAAACGAAAACATTAACGCACTAATAATGAGACTTAACATATTCGGCATAAAGAAGAGAGTTCGGAAAAAACCTTTCGTCCTTACCCGCGTTTCAATAAATAATGCTAGGAGCAACGCAATCACATTTTGAAAAACAAACATGAAAGCTGTATATTTTAACGTAAAGAAAAAGGAGTGACGAAAATCCGGATCATCTTTAAATGCTTCAATATAGTTACTAAATCCTACGAAACTATAAGTTTGGGATAACGCATTCCAATCAGTAAAGCTATAAAACCCTGCCCCAACCATTGGAATGAGTAAGAACACAAAATAAAATATAAATGCTGGTAGAACAAATAATATCAAACTAAGTGTAGCTTTTTGCTTCTTCGTTCTGGATGATGCTTTGAATTTCAATTTCGGCTGCACCTGTTCGATTACCAATTCACTGCTTTGTTTTCCTAGCTGTGACATTTCCCCACACCTCGCTCGGCTGTTTTTGATAATGATAAAGACAGCTAGAAAGCTGCCTTTATCGTTGGCTAATGATGATTTAGTTTACTTATTATTCTTATTGAATTGCTCCCATGCACGGTCTAATCCTTTGATTACTTCATCCTTAGAAGCATCACCCGCAAAATAACTCTGGAACAACTTTTGCGACTCATCCTTAACAGCGATTGGGATTGCTGGATCTTGAACCGCTTTTCCTTGTGACACATATTCCGTTGATTCTGTTAACCATGGGAATGGTTCAAAAGTATGAACAGCAGAAACTGCATTAAATCCTAGGCTTTCATAAAATGCACTTGAATCCTGCTCATCTAGAACATAATTGATAAAGTCCTTGGCAACCTCTTTATTCTTACTCATTTTGGAAACCGCAAGGGAAGTTGAAGTACTAAGATTTAGCAAAGTAGCTTCAGGATTATCGTTGATTGGCAGCGGTGCAACTCCGAATTCAAAGTCTGGGTTCGCTTTTAAAATTGATTCTGACATCCATGGTCCCTGTACCCACATCGCTGCTTTACCATTAGCAAAATCCGATGCACCTTGGTCTTGTCCATTTTCAAATGCACGGTCTGTACCATTTTCATTTGTTAAATCCATGATGGCAAACATGTCTTTGATTTCTTCAAATGAACTTTTACCCTCATTCATACTCTTTATAAAGTCAGGAGCTTCCGTACCAATCGTTCCACCTACCGTTAATGGTAAGAATAATTGCGGAATATAGGCATCCTTATACGTTGACAAAAATGGTGTGATTTTGTTTTGTTTTAATACTTCAACCGTTTCTTTCATTTCAGAAATCGTTTGTGGAATTTCTAAACCTAAGTCATTAAAAATCTTCTTGTTGTATAAATATCCCCATTGAAGTGTTTCCAAAGGAACAGCAACCACTTTTCCATCAGTAGTGGTGACAGCCGGCTTAACAGTGTCATAAAGTTTATCCGCAAACGGCTCGTCTGATAAATCTTCTAAATACCCGGCTTTATGAAATAGCGGGATGTCATTGACTGCATGAAGACTGAATATGTCAGGACTATCACCAGATGCCAATCTTGTTTTTAGAAGCTGTGACGCTTGGTTAACGTTTGGTAATTCCAGCTTGATGGTTACATCGATGTTCTTTTCTTCCTTTTCCTTCTTCACAAACTGGTCCAAATAGGTTTCATATTGTTCTTTAAATCGTGGTTGTCCGATAAAAACTTTAAGTTCTACTTCTTTTCCTGCTTTTTCATCACTGTTACTAGAAGCCGTATCATTAGAGTTACAACCTGCTAACAACCCAATGGCCAGCAACGGAACAAGAAACTTAGAAAACGCTTTCTTCATTTTTTACAACCCCCTGATTAATATTTAGCTTATAAATCAATATTAATCATTTAACTTCAAACTGAAAATTGAAAATATTAGCGCTTACATTTGGACTTTTTTAACCTTGCCTCATTTCACCCGGAGAAATTTTAAAATACTTTTTAAAGACACGATAGAAATAAGTCACATCTTCATAGCCAACCATGGCCGCAATACTCTTTATTTGCAGTTCATTATTATCGATTAATTGCCTGGCCTGTTCCATACGCCGTCCTACGATATATTCTGTGATATTGCATTGATACATTCTTTTAAAGGCTTTGCTTAAATACTCTTTACTTACAAAAAACTTGTTAGCTAAAATCTCCAATGAAAGATGTGAATCTGTAAAATTTCGATCAATATATTCTTTTATTTCTTCCAAATCCACTCTGCTTTTCTTTCTTTTCAAATGGAGCATATATTCGATATAGCTTTTCCCAAGAACCATATGTTTATTGATAATGGAATCAAGTGTATTGCCGCTTTCATTCATCAGGTCCTTATGATGTTCAAACACCACTAAGAAATCGCAATTATTTTTGATCATTTGTTCCTCTAATAATAAGAGAATATCATGTTCAATTTTAGCTAGGACACTGGTATCAAGCCCTTCCACTTTTTGAAGGACGCTCATAAAACGCTGCATACTGTTTTCAAAGCCTTCAAGGTTTAATTCTTCCAAAAAGGATGTGATGTTTTTTTTATACTCTAAGATCAAAGCAGAGGTATCCTTATTCACAAACGAAAGCGACTTTTTTAACTGATACCTTAATTCATTTTTCACTTCATTTGTACACTTTTCAAGAGCATGGTTTAATTCCCTTGCATTAATCGGTTTTAGTAAATATTCATTCACCTTAGAAAGGATTGCCTGTCGCATATAGTTAAAGTCGTCATAACCACTCGCCACGATAAGCTTTATCTGCGGGTATCGTTCTGCCACGATTCGAAGTAATTCCCGGCCATCAATACCCGGCATTTTCATATCTGTGATAACAATATCCGGTGACATTTGTTCAATCAACCTTAACGCCTCTTGTCCATCAGCCGCTTCACCCATTACTTCGATTCCATACTGCTCCCAATGACCAAACTCTTTTATGGTTTCACGTGTCCATTTCTCATCATCGACAATTAATACCTTAATCATGCTGTTGCCTCCCTTAGCATCGCAGGAAATCTAATTATGACTTGTGTTCCTTTTCCAACTTCACTTGAAATTTCAAAATCAGAATCTTCACCAAAATAAAATTCGATCCTTGCAGCCACATTTAATATGCCAATACTTCCTTTGGTATTTAAAGGATTAGAGATATGATTTATTTGCTGTTGCAGCACTGTCAATCGCTCAACAGGTATCCCGATGCCATTATCTGAAATGATAATTTCGAGATCATCAAAAACTTTTTGGACTTCAATAGATAATTTCCAGATCCCCGTTTTTTGTTCAAATCCATGAATAAATGCATTCTCTACTATAGGCTGAATCATCAGCATAGGGATTATATAATTTTCTGTACCTTCTTCCACAAAAATATCAGTTACTACTCTCCCCTCAAATCGCTGCTCCTGGATAAAGAGGTAATTTTTTATATGTTCGATTTCATGGGCGATATCGACCAGGTCTCCTTGCTTCCCTGTAATGTAGCGAAACATATCACTTAGTGCACCAATGATTGAATAAATAGTAGTAGTGTTATGTGCAACTGCCATTCCGCCCACTAACTGGAGTGTATTGTATAAAAAGTGAGGGTTAATTTGTGCTTGTAATGCCTTAAACTGAGCTTCTTTAGTAGCAATTTCACTTTTATACTCTTTTTCTATCAACTCTTTTATTCTATAAACCATTGTTGTGAAATTCTTTTCCAGCAGCCCTATTTCGTCATTTCGATCTGTTCTAATGTGCACTTCAAAGTTATTTTCGCTGACTTCCTTCATGGCATCCACTAATTGAATGATCGGCTTTGTGGTTTTCAATGACATATAAATCGATAAAAGAACCGTAATGATGATAGAAATAATACTAATCATAATTCCATATACAAAAGTCATTGTTACACCTTCCATAATGATGGCCATTGGAATTACTTTTATAATTGTTACCTGAGAGTTAAAAGCCTTTTTGAAAAAAACATAACTGCTTTCCGTTTTTAGGTAGTTTACGTTTTTACTAGTATCGATTTGTTGGAGGATTTGTTGCATATCTAAAGTTATCTTGTCATCAGCGTTAGGGTTATAAATGATTTGACCCTCTTTATTGAGTAAGTAAACGGAGCTATCCTGTTCAGTTTTCAACATTTCAATCACACTGTCGATTGTATTCCAGTTAATATCAAAGGATATCCCCCCGACGATTTCACGGTCCTCAAACCGAATAATGCTCCGAGTCAGGGAGTAATTCTCTTGTGGAAGCCCGCTCTTAAAAACATAATGAGGACTAACCTTTAATTCGTCCCAGTTTGTCCCATCGATAGTGGATAGATTTAATAAATGGAATTCATCCTCTTTCAACATATACACTTTTTGAGTTTCCTTAGCATAAATCGAAATACTATCAATATAGTCATTTCGATAATAGGTAGAGTACAATTTGTCTTGGATATATTCGAGCGTATTATAATCCAGTGGAATATCTCCCTCATTGCTTCGGCTAATACTTGGTATTAATTTGTCATCAAGTAGACTTGAAAACAAGAGTTTATCACTTTCATTCAACTTCTCATCTATATACTTGCCCGCTAAAATAATCCTCGACTCATTGGAAGTAACAACTTCCTTTTCATAATTGCGCTGCGAAACATTAATCGAAAAGACAATTAAAATAAGTAAAGGCAAAATCATCGCCGAAAGCATTAAAACCATTAACTTATAACGAATACTCCCCTTAACCTTAAGCCAAACATTCCGTTCAAAAAAAATCCTCACTGCATGAAAAATCCTCTTAAATTGCAACATAACTCTCCTTCCCTCCGGTGCCTCTTTGATGTGGATGTTTCATTTTTAGAAAATGGGTGACAGGCACCGATATTCAAGAGGTTTCTAACTCATTAAATACAGCAGTTGCTTCGCTCCGAAGACATGTTTGGGCCCTCCTAAATCTCTTAGGAAGTATCATACCACAATTTATATAAACAACGTGTTAATCATAAGACAGAACAAGTGTTTGAGATTAAAAAGACCCCAAAATCGCAAAAGTTTTTTTGCGAGATTAGGGTCGTTATGTCATAGTTTTTTTCGCTAAAATGATTATTAATAGAATAACTAGCTGGCTTTTCTAATTTTAGAATCATCCGCTAAACGCTCTTGGACTTTACTCTCACCAATTGGCAGAATGATTTTTCCATATACTTCATTTAGTACTTGTGCCATAGCCGCATAGATTGCTGTAAAACCGCAAAGTATTCCTTCATATCCGGCTATATTTAAAATCAAGCTAGATCCTGTGAAATTTCCAATCGCCAATAAGAAAAATAAAATCGTAAGTGTTCCAAAAACAACTTGAAGGGCCTTATTAATACGCAATGTTCCAACAAACATGAATAACGTGAAAAGTCCCCACATAAATAAATAAGCGGCCATTGATAAAGAACTGGCTGCCTCCCCGTATCCCATTAGTGGAATCATTTTTAATGCAACCAATGATAACCAGAAAAAGCCATAGGATGTAAATGCTGTCGTTCCAAATGTATTGTTTTTCTTAAATTCCATGATGCCCGCTATTACTTGTGCTAGGCCACCATAAAATATTCCCATTCCTAAAATCATTGCATCCAATGCAAAAAATCCTGCATTATGAATGTTCAACAAGATTGTTGTCATACCAAATCCCATTAAACCAAGTGGAGCAGGGTTAGCTGTTATCTCTTTAATGGTTGTAACTGTCTTCTCCAATATTGTCACTCCAAACTGATATACTATTATTAACACACCAGCTTGTATTATAGGCACGGCGCTGCTGTTATGTCAATTGTACTATTCTTCAAAATATTGTTTAAAGTTGTACGTTTTCTGCGTCCAACTTTAGTTAAATACGTAACAAATTCAACGTTTGTAAAGTGTTATATTTAATACGATGTACTTATTGTTAAATAATTTACTGGGTCAAAGATGACCTGAAGATTGTTTGAACAGACACTTTCGAAAAGTCTTTTCATCACCTTAGGGGAAGGAGACTTAAGAAATCCAGCTCATTCATTGTGCCGGATTTCTTTCAAATTTAACTTACCTTTTGATTTATTAATTGCATAATACTGCGGATAAAAAACATTAGAATAAAGGTGCTAATAAATGTGTGCATCCATGTCCATGTATGGTATTCAATTAAATCGGTATATCTTTCAAATAGAACCTCAATGACTGTTAAGGCAGAGGTGAACAATAAACAATATAGAAAAATGGCTTTAAAGCTGGAATGATACGTTTTTTGATATAAGTAAATACAAACAACGGGAAAGAGAAGATATTCATACAGAAGGCTCGAAGTGAAATAGTTATCTAAAAACCTTATTGGATATTCAAGCATGTTTTCTTCTACAACAAGAACGCCAATAAACGTTGAAAGATAAGCATTCAATAAAAAAATTAAAATCCAGTCTTTAATGAAGGGCTTTCTTAAACTGAATATTAATAGGGTAATTCCAACTAGTAACAATGCCCACAAAATGATTCTTTCCATAGAAAATCCACCTTCTAGTGTTAATTTCTCCTTTTATTATTACCAAATCTACAAATACATCTCAGTATTCAACAAAATTCGAACAGCATCTCCTAATCAAACGTTTGATTAAATGTCCAAGAACCCTTTTGAAAAACGGACCTTGGCTAGTTTTGAGGAGAAATTATTGTCGAGGAAATAGTAACGTTTTTCGCTAATCATCTGCAGGAATTGTGAAAATAACTTTTTTCGCCATAAAAATACATTACACAAACGCTTGATTAGATTCAGTATGATCCTTTCACATATCAGCTTTTTATCTCAAAAGCAGAGAGAAAATTGTCAATATTAAACAAGTAAAACAGCCCCATCTCGATAAAGAGGGGCATTAAAAGTTTTATTTGTGTACATTAAGCAGTGAGTTCACGAATCGTATCAAGCGAGCGATTTAAGAAATCTTGCAACTTCTGCAGGAATGACTGCCCCTCTTTAGATTGCAAAAATGTCGAGACTTTTTCTGCGGTCACACTTAACTGTTCTTTTACTTGATTCCAATCAATATCCATCGCCTTCAGTTGGTTAAAGAAGTCTACTAACATATCTAACTCTCCATCTGTTAATGTAATCCCAAGCTCTGCGGCCACTTGTTCAATTAACGCACGCAAGTCAGCTTCTGTTTTCGGTTCATTCTTGGCGATTTCATCCTTGACTTTTCCCATGAGAGCAGCAGCATTGTCAGCTCCAATCGAGTCACCAAGCTGGGCGGTTTTCACCATTTCTTCATTTGCCATTTTTTTTATTTCTTCCGGAATTTCTTTATTCGTTGTCGCCTCATAAGCTTTCATAATTCCTGTCAAAGCAGCTGTACCTGATACTTCAAACGGAGCGGAAATCTGTATAGCTGCATCCTTTACACCGGCTGTAGTCAATGCATTGATATACATTTCATCCGTAACCCATGTAATATTGTTTGTCTGAACCTCTAACCCGGAATCTTTCGCCCCCATTGTAATACTTGCTGATGAAATCGCACGGGAACCTATTTGTGACTTAGGAATAAACTCCCCTAAATAATCATGCTCTTCTTTATTGGATACTGTAATCATTTGTGCGTTATCTGGTACCTTTAACTCTGTTAACATATCATTTTTTTGCTGCTCGGTTAGATTTTCTCCTAATGAAACCATGACATCTCCTTCGACTGAATCTGCAAAGCTCGTAGAAGGAATAGAAAGAAGCATTGATATCGCAAGCAACATTGCAATTATTTTTTGTTTCATAAAGAGACCTCCTGTTATACATGTAATCATTCAAAAAGGACTGGCCCATGTTTCGCCAATAACTCAAATTGGCTTTGCATTATCTTAACATAGGGGTTTGGGATTTCATTATAAGAATGGATAACATTTATGCTAATTCTATTAAGATTCTTTCATGCTAGATAAAAATGTTTCAACCTTTCGTTAAACCACAATATAGTTTTATAAATTTGTCTATTAAATTACGCTCAACAAGAACGTTAGTTCGATAAAAACACAACTAAAGTAACTGTTTAAATATATTCTGAATTGTTAAACTATTAGCAACTCCCTAGAATACACAGAAAACTAATTCTGTCAGGAGGGATACAAATGGAGAAAAGATTACGTTTAATTCCGTATCAAGTGAATGAAGTCGTCGAAGTGGTATCTGAGGTGCCTGAAGGTATTAATATGATTGGTGCTCCAAAAATCTGGGAGAAATCGAAAGGTAAAGGAATCACAGTGGCAATACTGGACACAGGGTGCGATATCACCCATCCGGATTTGAGTGAACGGATTATTGGCGGATGTAATTTTACAGATGATGATAATGGGAACCCTGATTTATACACTGACTATAATGGTCATGGAACGCATGTGGCTGGGACAATTGCTGCCGCCCAAAATAACAACGGAGTCATTGGGGTTGCACCTGAAGCAAGCTTACTGATTTTAAAGGTGCTCAATAAAAATGGATCAGGACAATACGACTGGATTATAAAAGGAATTAATTATGCAGTTGAACAAAAGGTGGCTATCATCTCAATGAGCCTTGGCGGTTCTGAGGATGTACCTGAATTGCATCAAGCGATTCAAAACGCAATCACTAATCAAATTCTAGTCGTTTGTGCAGCTGGAAACGAGGGAGATGGACAGGTTTCCTCAGATGAATTCTCCTATCCCGGTTCTTACAATGAAGTGATTAGCGTTGGAGCCATTAATCTAAAACGACGCTCATCTGAATTTTCAAATTCGAATAATGAAGTCGACTTAGTGGCTCCTGGCGAAGAAATCCTTTCAACGTATATAAACGGACAATATGCTAGGCTCAGCGGAACTTCAATGGCAACACCGCATATATCCGGTGCACTTGCCCTCATAAAAGATGTAGCTAACAAAAACTTTGAGCGTAATCTGACAGAGCCTGAGCTATATGCACAATTAATTAAGAGAACAGTTCCTCTAGGAAACTCGCCAAAACTCGAAGGCAACGGATTGCTGTACTTAACAGTAGAGGACTACTTATCGGATGTGTTCAACCAAAAATTATCTGCTCAGTCATTAAAAATATAAAGAAAAGATAGAATTGCTCGTTGCGTGATCAAATTCACCCCTTCATAATAATGATCCATTTGCAGGTCTAAAGCAAAATAGGTAGAGGATAATAAATCCTCTGCCTAAGAATTAAAAAGGGGAATCCCTGAGCCGCAAATCCATCGCAAGAAATATAAGAAGGCAACTCACGTATGGGTCAGTTACCTTCTTTTAATACAAGTTTAGTGACGGCTTCCACGTGTGCGGAGTGTATTTGGCAACACATGTGGTGCTGGTGAGTTTTTTAAGCAGTTGAATCAATGTTTCAATTGGAATCAATGGATCTAAACTAAAAATCCGGACGCGATTGCATAATATCCCAGATGTTTGTATTAGTAATGCTAAAGAGGGTCCACTCTCAGCCGCCTCACTTTTAATACCGGCTAACAGGTTCAACCATTATTAATTTACAATTAATATTTATCGATTGTAGCGCCAAGGACAGATGCTCGGATGAAGTCAAGTTCCTGAAACCGTTTAAGTTCAACTGGAGTACCTGTTACAACGGCTCCATTTAAACGGACTTTTCCATTTGTCGCTTGTGTATTTTCTTTAATTCCCTTCAAGGCTTCCTTAATTGTACTTTTATGGATACCTTTATCCCTCAACTGTTCCAGCATTCCGACGAACCCTTCCCCACTTTCTTCAGAGTAAGGATATTCAGGCATAACCGCAAACCCAAAGGCACCTCCTCCTCCCTTAGTCTTCAAACTATCACTATCTAGCTCTCTTTCCATTCTTTCCATTTGAGAGGCTGAAGTAGTATCAACCCAAAGCCAATTGACATTTCCTTTTCCAAGCTTATTTGCCACTTCTGAAATGGTCATTGGTTCTTTAAAAGAAAGGGCCACTTCGATTAACGTATTCTCATCCAACCCAACGGCAATATCGAGTTCGTGAGGCAAATAGTCATATTCCAACCCTGGATAATAAAAATCTATCTTTCTTTCATTGTTGAAATCATTATAACGAACATATCTTTGTGCTTCTGGATTTAGGCTATTGACTTCTGTCATTCCGCTTCCTTTTTCTAGTGTTTCAATTCTTCCGATTAGAGGAATTTTCTCAATCTTTTTATCCCAAAGTATAGAACGGTCACCTATGTTTTTACGGTAGGTTGTCTCTGCAGTTATACTAAAAAGGTTGTAATTATAGGAAGTTCCTCCAGGTGAAATATTTGCTCCGTGAACACTTTCATAAAACATATCTTGGTTCTGTATTCTTTTTGTTAAAATATATTGACTGCCCATAAAAAGAATGGTCAATAATAAAGTCGTCGTAAGAACTGTAATGGTTACATACTTAATGGTTTGTTTCCTTTTTGATTTTTTGATGGCCTTCTGTATGGAAGGACTACTTATAAAATCGATTTCCTCACCATTTTTGGGTTCACGCTTATCACTCATAGGCTGCCTCCTTATAAATTTCCTCTAGCTTTTTTCTAGCCCTAAATAAATTCGTCTTTATGGAACTAACTCTTATTTCTAATAGTTTTGAAATTTCTTCATATGTAAGTCCTGATTGATATTTTAACAGCAACAGCTCTTGAAAATGAGGTTTCAACTGTGAGAGTGCCTTTCCAAGCTCACTGTTCCTTTCCTTTTTTAGAAAGATTGTTTCAGGAAGCTCTTTTATATCTACTTTCAAAAGCTCTTCGTTTAAGTTCAACTCAAACCTCCCTTGCTTACGGCATTGATCATAATAGAAATTTAACGCAACCCGTATTAACCAACTGCGTATTTTTGAGTTCTTGATTGAATCGAAATAAAGAAGATATTTATATGCAGCTTCCTGAACCGCATCCTCCGCATCCATCTTTGGAATGCCAACCTTAAGTAGGTATCTATACACAATATTAAGTTCTACATTAAGTTCATGATTCTTTTTAATTCCATCCATTATCGTCCTCCCGTCTACAAGACGTATTACGTAGAGAAAAGTTTACATTAATAATAAATATTTTTTTATGCATGCTTTCCTTAAAAAAATTGAGAAACATAGAAAAAGCACTTTCCCTTTACTTAAGGAAAGTGCTTAAAGATTATTTAGTGGTAATTACCTCATGCCGCCCGTAAGTTAAAGCTACTTACGTGCCCAATCGTTAATAGCTTTTATATCTTCAGGTTTCGTCCTACAACACCCACCTATTATTTTTGCTCCTTCTTCGTACCAGCGTTGAGTGCACATGGTAAATTGTTTAGAAGAAGCTCCTTCATTCCATTTTTTATTCGTAGCATCATATTCTTCACCTGAATTTGGATAAACAATAATTGGTTTAGAAGTTTTGCCTTTTATTTCTTTAATTAATGAATCAATAAAATCTGGTGATGAGCAATTAATACCAATGGCAGCTATTTGCTTCTCCCCTTCTAGCCACATCACACAATCAGACATTTTTTCTCCATTACTAATATGAAGCTCATCTTTTGCACTAAAACTAATCCAAGCGTAGATTTCTGGGAATTCTCTTATCACCCTTGTTATTGCTTTAGCCTCTATCAGACATGGAATGGTTTCACACGCTAGGATATCAGCACCAGCTTCAACTAGTATTCTAATTCTCTCTCTATGAAAAGAAACTAGTTCATCCTCATTTAATACATAATCCCCACGATATTCAGAACCATCCGCAAGAACGGCACCATATGGACCGACTGATGCAGCCACTATTGGTTTAGGTCTGTTCTTCCGATTTTCGGTATTATCCCAAAATTCATCACGTGCATTAATAGCAAGTTGAACAGACTTTTTAATTAAATCAGCGGCCTCTTTTTCAGATAGCCCTCTTTCCTCATAACCTTCAATAGTAGCTTGATAACTAGCTGTTATGGCACAATCTGCACCCGCTTTAAAATAATCTAAATGAACCTGCTTGATTAGCTCTGGATTTTCCATTAATATCTTTGCTGACCATAAACGGTCATTTAGATTACACCCATAATTCTCAAGCTCTGTAGCCATTGCTCCATCGATAATCATAATTGGATAATTTTCTAAGATCTGTTCTATCGGATTCATTTTACTTATCCTTCTTCCTAGTAAAATAGCCTACCTTTTTAATACTTTACTTATAAACTGCTTCGTTCTTTCAACACTTGGATTTGTAAACATTTGTTCTGCTGTTCCTTCTTCAAGAATCATTCCATTTTCCATAAAGATAATTCGATCAGAAATTTCACGAGCAAAATTAAGCTCGTGTGTGACAATCAGCATGGTATTGCCTTCCTTTGCTACATCTTTTATAACAGTTAACACTTCCCCAACTAACTCTGGATCAAGCGATGAAGTCGGCTCATCAAATAATAAAACCTCTGGATTGAGCGCCAGTGCTCGAGCAATACCAACCCTTTGTTGTTGTCCACCAGATAGCTGTACTGGATAATGCTCCAATCTATCTTGAAGACCAACTTTTTCTAGGATTTCTGCACTTACCTTCTTCGCTTCATTCGAACTTATATTCTTCACACTTGTTAAGCCAATCATGACATTCTGTAACACTGTTAAATTTTTAAATAAGTTATACTGTTGAAAGACCATTCCTGTGGATAATCGTAAAGACTGAATATCTACCTTTCTAGCGGATTCAATATTTACTCTCTTTCCACTAATTTCAACGATGCCCTTTGTAGGTTGTTCTAAGAAATTGATACAGCGTAATAAGGTTGATTTCCCTGAACCACTTGGTCCTAAAATAGAAACAACCTCTCCTTTATTAACGGAAAAATTTATTCCTTTTAACACATGCTGTTGGTCAAAATATTTATGGAGATTTTCCACTTTAATCATGAGATAACCCCTCTTTCATATCTCCGGGCACGCTTTTCTACTATAACTAGCAATCTCTCGACTATAATACAAATGATCCAATAAACAATAGAAACTGCTATATAGACTTCAAAAAAGGCTAAACCACGAGAACCAAGAATTTTGGCTTGTCCCATGATATCAATAACCCCAATAATAAAGACTAGAGAAGTGTCTTTAATTGTACTGATAAACATATTACCTAAATTAGGTATGGCTACCGATAAAGCCTGCGGGAAAATAATTTTCAGCATCATTTGAGTGGGACTCAACCCTATAGCTCTGGCTGCCTCAAACTGACCACGATCAACAGATTCAATCGCTGATCGTATCGTTTCAGACAAATAAGCACCTAAATTAATTGAAAAGGCTAATAAAGCATATACTTCCGGTGCAATGATATTTACATCAATATTCATGATCCATCCATATTCAGTTTGAAAAAAGTAAATCACTTTTGGTATTCCATAAAACACAAGATATATCTGCACTAAGAGAGGGGTTCCTCTAATAAAAGAGACATAAAAAGAAGAGATTGTCTTTAATACGGGTACCCGATAAATTTTTATCAGTGCTGTAGTAAGCCCAATAAATAAACTAATAATCAACGAACCTACGGCAATTCCAATTGTAATAGGTAATCGTGCAACTATCGCAGGAAAGCTTTCTATTAAAAAATGAATATCCAATAAATTTTCCATTTCTTCCTCCCTTTACAGCCTTATTCAGGGATGTATTCTCCACCCGTCCATTTGACTGACAGGTCAGCTAATGTACCGTCTTCTTTGAGTTCCTTTAGAATAGGATCAATTAATCCTTTTAACTCTTCTCCCTGCTTTCCATCTTTAAAAACAATTCCAATCTTATCATTCACGATAGGCTGTCCTACAACTTCTAAATCTATATTATATTTTTCTATAACAGAATGAATCATAATTGGGTCATTTACATAGGCATCCACACGTCCATTTTGTACATCTTGTAAAATTTCTGAAGGGGTTCCACTTTCGCTATATTTTAAAATAATATCATTTTCTGCTTTTTTATTATGTTCTTCAAGTAATAATGTATAAGAATCACCAGCTAAAGCTCCAACTTTTTTCCCCTCTAAATCTTCTACTGTTTGAATATCTGTTCGACCTGATTTCACAACAATAACGGTTTCTGCAGCAAAATAAGATTCGTCTGTAAACAAGTACTTCTCTTCACGTTCAGATGTTTTCGCCACCTGGTCGGCAACTGCCTGAATTTTATTTGATTCTAGTGCAAGAAACATACTGTCCCATGGAGTAGCAACAAAATCAAAGGTATACCCCTCTAATCTTTCATCAATTTCTTTTATTACGTCGATATCATATCCGATAAGTGCATTACTTTCATCCGCATAAGCGAAAGGAGGATAATCATTTTGAGTTCCAACTAAAATAACCTTTTCCTCCGTTCCATCTGCTGTTGTTGTTTCTTTAGAGGAACAACCATTTAATATACTAACCAAACCTACTAGTGCAATACTTGATAACAATAACCTAGATTTCTTTTTCATTTTACTATCTCCTTTAAAATAAATTTATTATTATTATTGAATAAGAATCTAAGTCATTACTTATATCCAATTCAAATCACTAAAACGGAAACAGAACAATAAAATAAAAAAGCCTCTTCCAATCAGAAAGAGGCTTTTTATCTAAACCTTATCTCTCAGAATGAAACACTCTGCAGGATTTAGCACCTTTCATCCTTCATGGAATGATGGTTGCTGGACGTCGTCGGGCCTGTCCCTCGGTCTCTCGTGATAAGTTATTCATTTTTTATGTTATTTTTTGTATATTATGATAATATTTAATATTAATACTATTGTCAACTACTTTTTCACTATGTACAATTCACTAAATAATCTGATTTTAGTATAACACTAAATCTTATAGATTTTGAGAATTCAGGATAAAAAGATGGGAGAAATGAACTTGAAAGAAGAAGCCTATTTTGATGTAGCAATTATTGGTGCTGGTACAATGGGAATAGCTGCCGGTGCCTTTTTAGCTCAACAGAAAGTAAACACTGTGTTAATCGATGCTTTCGACCCACCACATCATCATGGAAGCCATCACGGAGATACCCGTATGATTCGACATGCTTATGGTGAAGGCAGACAGTATGTAACACTAGTAAAACGTGCACAACAATTATGGGAGGAATTAGAACAGCACACCACCTATAAAATCTTTGAAAAAACCGGTGTTCTTGGATTAGGTCCAAAAGATTCTTCCTTTCTTCAAGAAACGATTGAGGCTGCTAATAAATATGATTTGCCATTAGATATTCTAAATAGCAAAGAAATAAAAGAAAGATGGCCAGGTTTTTCAGTACCAGATCATTTTATTGGTTGTTTTGAGTCAGAATCAGGCCTCATCTATAGTGAGAATGCCATTAAAGCTTATAAAGAAATCGCCATTAATAATGGAGCAAAACTTGTTACAAATACACCCGTACAGCAAATTGAGATGGAAGAAATGAACAATATAAAAATCTCAACTGAAAACCAGGTTTATTATGCGAAAAAAGTGATTGTTACAGCAGGAGCATGGGTAGCCAAACTATTACCAGACTTAAATCTCCCTATTCGGCCAACCCGTAAAGCCTTCGGCTGGTTTGACGCCCCTGCAGACCTTTACGATATCACCAACTTCCCCTCTTTTTACGTAGAGGACGATACGAATATGTGTTATGGATTTCCTTGCAAAGACGGAGCAGGCCTTAAGATAGGAAGATCAGATGGAGGTCAAGCTATTGATCCTAACCAACACAAACAGAACTTTGGTCAATACGAAACAGATGAAGAGGACCTAAGATTCTTCCTCCGAACCTATATGCCTAAAGCAAATGGAGAATTAAAACAAGGAAAAACATGCTTATATACCCTCTCAAGTGACAATCACTTTATCATTGATTATCACCCTGAACATGAAAATATCATCATTGCATGCGGTTTTTCCGGCCACGGCTTTAAGTTTGGTAGCGTTATGGGAGAAGTGCTCGGCCAACTGGCGCAAAAAGGGAAAAGTAGTTTTGATATTTCTTTATTCTCTCTTAAGAGATTTGATTTGTAATATGTCATCAATAAATAGAATAACTTAGTCATAACTAGACCAAGATGATCCATAACACGCAAAATCGATCTTTCATGTAATAAGTGTCTATATTTTCAGAGATGCTTATTACATG
Source organism: Neobacillus canaveralius (assembly GCF_047237705.1). Classification (NCBI taxonomy): domain Bacteria; kingdom Bacillati; phylum Bacillota; class Bacilli; order Caryophanales; family Bacillaceae; genus Neobacillus; species Neobacillus canaveralius. The sequence continues at coordinate 5,750,126 of NZ_JBDFLL010000001.1, forward strand.
ATAAATTAATTCTACAATTTTTATCTAATTCACCTTCTGCTCTCAAAAACAAAAAAACAGAAACCTATCAGGCTTCTGCTTCTTCTTTCAAAACTACCTTTGCCACTGCCTCACAATGGCTTGAGTGGTGATCGCAGACTATTTCAACACTAACTGCGATACGCACTCAACGTGTGTAGTCTGCGGAAACATATCCACCGGCTGCACTTCCACAGTTTTATACCCACCATCTTCTAAGATCCTCAAATCCCGTGCCAAGGTAGCTGGATTACAGGATACGTAGACAACCTTTTTAGGTTTCATCTTAATAATCGTTTGCAGAAATGTCTCATCACAGCCCTTGCGCGGCGGGTCCACGACAAGCACATCAGCAGAATTCCCTTCTTTATACCACTTAGGAATCACAACCTCCGCTTCCCCGGCTGCAAACTCTACATTTGTCATTCCATTTAACTCTGCATTCCGTTTCGCATCTTCAATCGCCTCTGGAACCACTTCTACTCCGAAGACCTTCTTTGCCTTTTGTGCTAAAAACAGTGATATCGTTCCGATTCCGCAATAGGCATCGATGACTGACTCTTCCCCACTGAGCCCTGCGTACTCAAGCGCTTTATCATAAAGAACCTTTGTTTGAACAGGATTTACCTGATAAAAAGAAAGAGCAGAAATGGCAAATTTCACATCACCAATCGTGTCATAGATAACTTCATTACCCCAAAGTACTGTTGTTTTTTCGCCAAGGATTACATTTGTACGCTTTGAATTAACGTTATGGACAATCGACTTCACTTTTGGAAGGCGTGCAACAATTTCCTCAACTAGTTTGTCTTTTTTTGGAATATCCGTGGTTCTGGTAACAAGCACCACCATTAGTTCCCCTGTTTGTTGTCCATAACGGGCCATAATGTGTCGCAGAACACCTTTATGTGACTCTTCATGATAAGCTGATATCCCAAGTTCACTGCATATTCCCTTCACTGCCTGCACAGCTTCGTTTATTTCAGGAAGTTGTATCAAACTTTCATCAGTATCTACAATTTCATGGCTTCTAGGCTTGAAAAAACCAGCAATCAGCTTTCCATCCTTTTCACCAACAGGTACCTGAGCTTTATTTCGATAATGCCATGGGTTGTCCATCCCTAAGATTGGGTGGACGATTACATCCTCTAGTTTTCCGATCCTTGTCAGGACCTGACGCACTTGATTCTCTTTATATTTCAGCTGTCCTTCATAGCTGATGTGCTCCAGCTGGCAGCCGCCATATTTATGAATCTCACTGTTAGGAACTTCTACACGGTATTGGCTTTTTTCATAAGTTTCAATCAAACGCCCGAAGCCGTATCCCTTGTTCACTTTAATCACTTTAACCTGCGCCTTTTCGCCAGGCAGCCCGTTTGGTACGAACAACGGGAAGCCTTCCACCTTTGCGACCCCTGCACCATCGTGAGTTAAATCTTCAAATACCACATCTATATAATCATTTTTTTTAACCGGTATCGTCTTCTTCATTATTTACTTCCTTTACTCCGATTTGACTAGCAAGATTGTACCACAAACCCAGTCTAATTGCGAAATCCGCCATATTATGAATGTATATCAAATTCTTATCGCGTAAATTGTCGGAGCATTTTAATTTAACAATATGGTGATAGTGTTTATAATAATAACAATCCCATGGAAGGAGGTGGTTACGATAAAGAAGGTATATTTTCTTCCCATCGCATTGCTGCTTGCCTTCATTTCATTTTCCGTTCTTCATACTTCCAATCTATTCGTTCAATCACATCATTCAAATAAAGCTGTGCTTTTGATTGATGATTGGAGTATAAAAACACAAACGGATGATGAGGAAAAACATTTATTTTATCTTGATTTTGTCAAAGTACTTTGCCTAATCTCATTGGTCGTAGTCACCCTTCACAGAATCTTTTCTGATAACCACACCAGGAACTCCATCTTTCTAATCCCGGTTTTTCATCAATCCAATTATGTAATCCTCTCCCCTAAATTGATAAGTTAAAAACTTACACAAAGGGGAGGAATAAATGATGTGGATTCGTTTTGTTATGATTGGTATTTTTTCAGTAACTGCAGCTGGTATGCTAACCTTTCAAGGCATAGAAATTTACCATGCGTTCATGGATTTCTTTAAACAAAAATAAACTGAGATGGTCCCGCGGGTTTTAGACATAATCCCGTGGGATTTCCTATTTATTCGTGAGAATTCTCGCGGGTTCCTGTGATAAACCCTCAACCTATTTTTCATACAAAAAGACACCCAATTAATAATGGATGCCTTACACTACCTATTCTGCCTTCATTTCAGCCACTTTTTCTTTTACTTCTTCAATATTCCTCATTTTGTTATCCCAGCATTTTTGGCTGAGGTCGACCGGATATTCCTCCGGATTCATTGTACGTTTATACTCATCCCAGAGGGCGTCTAGGTTTTGCTTTAAATAGTCACGCGACTCCTCGAGGCATGGCATTTCATAGACAAGCTCACCTTTTTCAAAAATCACTTCATGAAGCTCTTTTGCGGTAAAGTTTGTCACGATTTTATTCATATAAGTATGCGTTGGGTGGAACATTCTCAGGCGCTTCTCCGGCAGTTTTTCATCCTCGAGCGCAATGTAGTCACCTTCAGCATGGTTATTCTTATTATTGATAATACGGTAAATATTCTTAATCCCAGGTGTCGTGACTTTTACCGGATTGGAAGAGATTTTAATCGTATCCTCCATTTTGCCGTCCGCATCTTCAATCGAAACAATCTTGTAGACAGCCCCTAGTGCCGCTTGCTCGTAAGCGGTAATAAGCTTTGTCCCAATGCCCCAGCTGTCTATTTTTGCACCTTGTGCCTTCAAGTTGAGAATCGTATACTCGTCGAGATCACTTGAAGCAAAGATTTTTGCGTCCTTTAATCCTGCCTCATCAAGCAGTTTTCGTGCTTCCTTTGAAAGATAAGCAAGGTCACCGCTGTCTAAACGGATTCCTATGAAATTAATAGAATCGCCCATCTCCTTAGCGACTTTAATTGCATTCGGAACACCCAACCTAAGAGTATCGTATGTATCAACCAAAAAGACACAATCCTTATGAGATTCAGCATATTTTTTGAAGGCAATATATTCGTCCTTATAGGCTTGAACCATCGAGTGAGCATGTGTACCAGAAACAGGAATTTGAAATAATTTACCCGCCCGCACATTACTTGTTCCATCGAATCCAGCAAGGTATGCAGCTCTCGTTCCCCAAATGGCCGCGTCCATTTCCTGCGCCCTGCGAGTACCGAACTCCATAGCAATTTCACTTCCAAGCACCTGTTTAATACGAGAAGCCTTTGTCGCAATTAATGTTTGGTAATTAATGATGTTAAGTAGTGCTGTTTCAATCAACTGAGCTTCACAAAGCGGGGCATCTACGCTTAAAATCGGCTCGTTTCCAAAAACAAGCTCGCCTTCTTTCATGCAGCGAATGGTACCCGTAAAGCGCATTCCCCTTAAATAGTCTAAAAAGTCATCTTGGTAGCCGACTTCATTTTTTAAATACTCCAGATCATCTTCTGTAAAGCGGAAGCCTTGGATAAACTGAATGACTTTTTCCAAGCCAGCGAAAACCGCATAACCATTCCCAAAAGGAAGCTTACGAAAAAACAATTCGAATACTGCGCGTTTATTATATTTTCCGTCTCTCCAATACGTTTCTACCATATTGATCTGATATAGATCAGTATGCAGTGCTAAGCTATCATCCTGATAAATGTTTTTCATCATAACCCTCCGAACAACTACTTTTTCAACATATTAAATAATTTTACCATTATAAAAACTATTTAACCAGCGCTCCAAGTGATTGTTCAAAATGCCCTAATGCCCATTCATGTCCCTTTTGATTAAAGGAAGCAACGGCTTCTTTGTAGACTACAATCTTAAAACCTTTATTGTATGCATCTACGGCAGTGTGAAGAACACAAATATCTGTGCATACCCCAACAAGGTGCAGCTCTGAAATTCCCCGTTCACGTAGCCTGATTTCAAGAGCGGTGCCAGCAAAAGCGGAGTACCGTGTTTTATCCATGTAATATACATTTTCACGCTCTTTTTTCTCTTCATAAAGTGTTTGCAGCCCACCAAACAAATCTCTACCTGAAGTTCCACGAATATTATGCGGCGGGAATAGTTTTGTTTCTGGATGATAGGAATCACCTTCATTATGAACATCGATAGCAAAAACAACATAATCACCATTATTAATAAACTCACGAGTCAACTGAACGATCTTCTCTTCAATTGCCTGCCCTGGCTCTCCACAAGTTAATGCCCCTCCATCTGCAACAAAATCATACGTATAATCGATATTAATTAATGCTTTTTTAACCATTTCGATACCTCCCTTTCATCCTATAAATATTTCTGTGCAAGAACCTTTTATTCCTCTAAACTCAAAAAGCCCGCTCCACAATGGAACGCGTTGTTCAAAATACCCTAATGCCCATTCAAGTCCCTTTTGATTATATGAAATTAAAAAAGGTAAACACATAACTAAATTGTGTTTACCTTTTTTAAGTATTGCAGGATTATAAATGATTAGATTTTATAGTACAAAAACTCTTATTTAAATGGATTTGCTGCGTTTTTAAAGGTTTCATATACCAAGCGTGGTTCTTCGTTGTCGAATCGCATTAATCCCATGGTAGAAATCCCATTTATCTGTTGGTTATAACCTAACCTTTGTTTATAATCTTTTAACACCCAGAACGTATATCCGGCCATATAATCTAGACGAGTAGAATCAGTTACCTGGTTCCAGTGATTTAGGAATTTAGCGGATTGCCATTCTTCAGTTCCGGACGTTGTAGGTTCTCCATGTTTGAGTTCCTCTTCTGCATAGGCCCACGTTCCATTTTCCGTAATTAATATCGGTTTATTTGGATGGTTTCTATGAACCGCCTCTAACGTGGTCCCTAGGTCCTCATCCTTCATATAGAAATAACCGAAGTATTCATTCAAACCGATGACATCTGCCAAGTCATAGGCTGGATCCCAACTGCTTCCAGATGCCCATGTGACAGGGCGGTTTTGGATATCAACACTTTTGACAGCACTCTTCATATCCGAAAGCCAGTCACGGTAAACTTGCTCATCATCCCAAATTTGAGACTCATTTTGTAATGACCACATGATAACAGAAGGGCGATTAATTTGATTCCACGCCATACTTAATACTAGTGATCTTGAAAGACCATATGAGTTTGTTTGTAACGCTTCTTGCTTCGTATCTAGCCACATATTATCAACGTCATCCAATACCATTATTCCATGCTTATCAGCAAAATCATATACATATGGGTGACGGTTGTAGTGACTGTTACGAATAAAGTTTGCATTTACATTCAGAACATGATTCAACTCGGTATCATACTCTTCAATTGTCATAGATTTGCCGTTTGCAGCTGTTTCCTCATGCCAGTTAAGACCTTTCAAGAATACCTGTTCTCCATTTAAGGTTAATTTACTACCCTCTGTAGCAATTGTTCGCATACCATAAGTTGTTGAAAGGCTGTCATCAACAGAGCCAATTCCATTCTGTGAAACTTGACCTTCACCTTTTCCCTTATAAAGAGTTGCAGTTACTTCATAAAGATTAGGGGATTCCGGTGTCCAATAGCTTGCACTCTTAATATCAAAATCCATTGAGACCACTTTTACCTCGCCTGGATTTAATTCTATTTCCTGTGACTTAGGCTTTCCACCAGTTTGTTCACCTGGATCTACAACTAGTTGACGATCTACTTTTTTGTCTCCATGATTGTATACAACCACTTTTGTTGTTAAAGTATGATCACCTGTTGAAGTAAGGATTTTACTAACATTTACATTTGATGTTGCTTCCAAATAGACACTACGTGTAATTCCTGCATATCTCCAGTAGTCTACAGGTTTGTATGGCAGTTCCACGTCATTTGTAACAGGCTTCGCATCCGGACTGGTATAAGAATCAAAGTCTGCTCTGCGATGTACTCGAACCGCAATCACATTATCTTTCCCTGGTTGTAAATACTCACTAACATTAAGCGCAAACGGGGTATTTCCACCTTCATGCTCGCCTACAAAATGACCATTCACATAAACCCATGCACGATAGTTAACGCCAAGAAAATTAAGTTTTACGAATTGATTTTTCCAACTGGCATCAGGTGAAAAATGTGTCCGGAACCAGGCATCGCCATCGTAAAATGCCGTTCCTTCACCAAAATTCGAACCATCGTATGTACCAAACCCAGGTGTATCATAAAGATCCCAGCTGCCTGGCACCTTTTCTTGCTGCCAACTTGAATCATTATAATCCTTTTGGTACCATTTTTCAGTCATCCCTTGGCTATCGGGATCCATCGCAAATTTCCATTTCCCATCAAGTGATAAGTAGTTTCTACTCGGCTCTTCTTGTGTCCAAGTATCAAACGATGGGACTGGTTCACCATATTGGTACAAAACGTTCGTTCCATCAATGGATTTTACTTCCGTGTTCATTGGCTCACGGTCTGCTACTGGTGTATTAGTAATGGCAGAAGCTCCTCCAGTAAAAAGGGTAGAACTGAGAAGAAAAATGCCTAACCCGAGTTTAGTAAATTTTCGAAACATAATAAACCTCCAGTCTTATTGTAAATAAACTTCCAGAATGATTTGTTCGAATAAAATTTTAATCCTAACTTTAAAATGAAATCGGTTTCATAAAAATTAATACAAAAGGTAGAAAACAAATTGGGTTACCTATATTCTGTGAAAATTAGCTCTTGGCATACACCTCCTCTAATATGCTTAGAAGTAATTTAACTGTTCAATCTCCAGCTAAAGTTCCAATGTAGTATTTTTGACTTTTTTATGAAATGGGTTTCATTTTTTAATAATACTTTAAAACACAGAATATTTAGTAATTACCATTAAATAGTAACAAGCCTAAGCTTAATATGTAAGTATCTTATGACCTAGCTGATTATAGACAAAAAGTAGGATTTTGAAATCAGGATTACTTACATCGAATGTGTAAATAGTAAAATACCTTTTTAAAAAAGAAAAGCCCATTCCTCGTCGGAACGGACTTTTTCAGCTATATCTCTGACCCGGTACCCAATCTGTTGGTTTATCGAGAGGACGAATGTCATCAAGTGGGACAAATACTTCTAAGTGCCTGTACAAGTTAGCAAACTCTGCAGGCAGTAACCCACCGAACTCACCATCAAGATTCAATTGTACCTTTTCATTTGAATGGACTTTTATCCGGCTCGCTTTTGCATATATAACATTCGGATCATTCACATGCTCACCGCGAATGGCTAACGTTGCAACTCGAATAAATTCGGCCAAATTAATTTTTTTCAAAATCAGCAATGAAAATAGACCATCATTAATCGAAGAGTCCGGAGCAATCTTTTCAAATCCGCCGATAGAATTGGTCAGCCCTACAAGGAACAACATTGCTTCCCCTTCAAAAAGCTTACCATCATACTCAATACTTATATCCGAAGCTTTAATGGAAGGAAGCATTTCCATCCCTTTTAAATAGTATGCAAGCTGCCCAAGCATCGTCTTAAGTTTACTTGGAACCTCGTATGTAAGCTCCGTGATTCTGCCGCCACCAGCGATATTAATAAAATAACGGTCATTAATTCGGCCAATATCCACCGGAATCCGTTCACCTTTGGTGATAATATCGACCGCTGCACCAATATCTCTGGGTATATGGAGAGCTCTTGCAAAATCATTCGTTGTACCAGCTGGAATAATTCCTAATTTTGGCCGGAACTCCTGCTCCGCAAGTCCGTTGACTACTTCATTTATGGTGCCGTCACCTCCAGCAGCAATGACAACATCATATTGTCGTTCAACTGCTATCCGAGCGGCTGCCGTTGCATCACCTGCACCCGTCGTCGCATGGCAAGAGGCCTCATACCCGGCAATCTCAAGTTTCTCTAGTATCTCTGCTAGATGGCGCTTAAGGATTTCCCGCCCTGAAGTAGGATTATATATTAATCGTGCTCTTTTCATGTTTCATCATCCTATTTTTATGAAATCAATAAATGGCTTCTTATGGACCTCTTCTATATTCTACCAACTTACCCCTTGGCTTACAATTATTAACCCAGGCATCAAATATTATTCTGTCCATAACTCTGCCGTCTACTATCATACCTTTTTTTTATTTTTTTGCAAAAAATAAGATGTGAACTAATTCGAGTTTAAACTAACATAAGGAATATTGGTGATATTAATATGATAGGTACCCTCACCGGATTGGTATACAGCGTCTCTTTCTACTCCTTCAACATTCGGGTCCACTTTTTCAGTTATCTTCCATGCTCCATCCTTACCATTTACTTCACTTACACCAAGTGCTGCAATATTCAAATTGCTGTTTTCTACAACCTTTATATTTAGTGAAGAGGCACCATTTATACTCCAGTCATTCTCAAGATCCCGCGGGTTTAACGTAATCTCATTTCCGTTTCCAATTACCTCAAGTTTTACCCCTTTTGGGATAAGAATGGTTGAGGAAACTTCTTGATGGCTATAAAAAGGTCCCAATTCATTCGGAAGTGTCTTAACATTTATAAAAAGAGTATCTCCCTTTCTGTTTGCATACACATATTCATCCGCACTTGTTAGGAGCTTTTTCTTTTTCGTTGTCTGTGTCCGGTACGTTCCAAACATTGACACTTCTTTTTCATCCGTTGCTTCAATCGTTGTTTGATAACCTACGGTTTTTAAGACAACACGTTTGATACTGTCATCCACCTGATGAGAAAAGTCCGGCAGTTCAAAAGACATTTCTTCCCTTGCAACCACTTCCTCCACTTTCCCCATAATCCCCGTTGCACTAAGGGTCGCAAATAGTATCCCTACCATACCTAGCAATCCAACAAAAAGAATACTGACAAAGTCATATTTTAAAATAGGCTTCTCCTGCCTCGAGAAAAATAAGTAGAGGAGAATTTCAACTCCAAGAACAATTAACAAAATTGGCCACCAAGCCGACATCACATGAACTAAATCAAATCCTAAAAAACGTGAAAGAAAAAGGAAGAGGCCAAGAAAAACGAGCGAGGCCCCCATTGAAAACGTGCCAACACGCCATGTCCTCATGCCTGCTCCTCCTTTCTTTTTTTAAAAAGGAACCCAATACCTGCCCCGATTAAGAGCACCCCTGTTAGTGTGTTTTTCCACCTTTTCATGATCTTTTTTCCTCCCTTTTTTGCTTGCTCCCTGATAAAAGCTTAATGCCGCCGCCAATTAACAGCACACAAACAATCCCCGTTTGAAAATAACTTTGGACCCAATACACTAAATCAATTTGGATAAGATTTGATAACATTGGGGCAAAGACAGGAATAACCACATTCATGAATAGGTAATAAACCCCCAGCACGACTAGACCAATTCCAACCCATTTTTGGTGATTAATTAAGTAAGAAATAATCGGAACATCCTCAATTTCTTCCTCACCATATTTGGAAACCTTTTGCATGGCGTCAAAAAAGCTATAGAACCAGATAATCGGTATCAAGAACAAGAAAATACCAAGACGTAAAATATCTAAAATATAGATTGAAAACAGGAAAGCTGCCATTAACTGAATGCCGCGTTTTTGTAAACCTAGATAAAGGTGCCCTGCACCAGGGAAAATTGACAGAAAGGTGGCAATCGATTTGCTCTTTTTTCCATCTTCTCTTCGTGTTTCAAAGTCTTCGAATATGGTACGGTCAACCAATTCCTCACCACGCTGTTTCTTGTTTAATTGCTGTACGGAATCAAAAAAGCCATACACCCATATAATTGGCAAGCCCGCTAAGAAAACGAGAAACTCTGAACGACTGCTAAGAGCCGTTATGAAAATCACCATAACACCAAGTCCTAAAAATGCAGCTAACAAGGTGAGTCCTCGGTTCATCAGTCCCAGCTGGAAATGACCTAATCCCGGGACAAACGAAAGTACTATCGTATAGAACCGCTCTGAATCCTGTGTCGCTTGTATTTGCGGTACAGCAGGATTAGACGCTATTAATGCTTTCTTTTGTTTGGAAATTTGTACTCCCATATCTATAAAGCTGATTAAGTAAATGAAAATTCCAATCATAAACGGAATGATGGTCTCTTCGCCAACACCACTTGCAAGAAATAATACTGTAAACAATGCACATCCAAACACTGATAATAAATAAAGCACACCACGAATCATGTTTCCGAAATAAATATGACCGAGGCCTGGGAAAAGCGATAAGGTTAAAGCTTTTGTTGAACTTTTCATTTCTTATTTGCCTCCTTTTTTTCTAGTGAGTCCATCCATGCAAATGTTTTATCAATAACGCCTTCTGTCACTGTATGCTTTTTCTCCTTACTATGCTGTGGTGCCTCTACCGCACTTGCATAGGTGGCAAGTGATTGAAACACTCCTGAAAAAGTAAGCAATAGTGTTGCAGCGGCTGCAATTAAATAGTGAAAAGATGCCTGTTGATAGAATGACTTTTTCGTTTTAACTGGCTGTTTCACTGCTGTCGGACTTTCTGTGAACTCTTTTTGCTTAGAAACCTCCGCCATTACCAGGTCTGTAAAACTGTTCTCGTTTGATAGAACTGGAAGTGATGATTCATGTTCTGAAACAGCTTGTAAATAATGCTCTAGACATTGGTCACATGTATATAAATGACTTTCGATTTCCTCTCGGATCGTGCCGATGACTTCGTCTTTCACATAGCTCAACCACTCATCATAACTATAATGCTTCATGAAAAATCGCCCTCCTTCCAATTCTTTTTCATCCAAACCCTTGCCCTGTAAAGCTTTGTTTCAATTGTCTTCACTTGTACATTTTGTTCTTCAGCCATCTGCTGATAACTTTTTTCCGCTATATAGAAACCATAGATGACGTCACGATAATTCTCGGGAAGCTCATCCAGTTTATTTCTTACAAGCCTTCGTCTTTCATTAACGATGAGTTCTTTCTCAACACTATCCTTTGGAGTGCCAAGTGCCTGCTGTTCCAAAGCCTCCATCACTTCTTCTTTTCTTCGTGCTTGCTTCCTCTTCATATCGATGGCATGATTAACGGCTATTCTGGTCATCCAAGTCTTAAAGCCTTGATTTTCATATTGGGAGAGAGAGGAATATATTTTCATAAATACTTCTTGAGCGGCATCTTCTGCTTCCTTTTGATCACGAAGAACAGCAAAGACGGTCCGGAACACATCATTGCGGTACTTCTCAACCAAAAGGCGAAAGGCATGATCACTGCCGTCCATTACTTTTTGTATTAATACTGAATCACTAATCGCTCTCTCCCCCTTTCTATCTGACCTTCACCTTAATAGACGAATTGATTTTACAAACCCCTACACTTTTTAAAAATTATTTTTTATTCTAGGTAAAATAGTAGCATAAAAAAACGTGCGAGCTAGTCGCACGTCCAAGGAATAACTTTATTCTTGAAGCCTTAATATACAAACATTACATTCGTGTGGAATTACGAACGTTTCTTGGTCAGATAAGGATTCAGTTAAATCCTTTAGCGCCTTATTCCTAACATCCTTTACTAACCCTGCAAGCCAGGAGATGGATTCCACTCTTTCTACCCATGTGTCCTTTGTAAAGGTAATGTTATAGTTGAGTTTATAAAAATCCCTTAACTCGAAACCATTGCTTTGCCATTCATGGAACCACTCTGCCGGAAAGCCGTTAATCCTCTGGCTGGATTCTGCCTTTGCCCCTGCAGGTTTAAGTCCATCACTTACATATTTAGTTAGCACTTCGAAAGTCTTTTCAACAACTGATGACCCTGCAAGAAAACCAGAATCTATAACAATTAGTGTCCCTTTTGCTTTTAATACTCGCTTCATTTCTGCAATTGCCTTTTCACGGTCAAACCAGTGCCAGGCACGCATAACCGTTACTATATCAAACTGAGAATCATCTAAACCAGTATTCTCAGAAGTACCGTGCAGATATGGAATGGTATAATTTTTTGACTTATTTAACTCCACTGCATGTTGAAGCAATTCTTTTGATGGATCTATCCCAGTAACATCTGCTTTCCTCATAGCGATCTTTCTTGTTAAGGATCCTGTCCCACAGCCAATATCCGCAACCTTTTTCCCATCCAAAAAAATCCCCCGGACATAAAGACTATCCATTAAACTTACGGGAATATCTTCTCTTGCTTTCGCATAACTTTTAGCAACTTGACCAAAATCGATGTGTTCCATGCTAGCCGCCCCTTTAATATTTCCTAATTTAGGAATTATTAAAATAATACCATTGAAGTATGGTAAAATGCTATTGTTATAGAAGATACTCTGACAAAGGAATGATGATATGCTTTGGTTGTTGCTCCTTTCCTCTTATTTGATTGGAAGCATTCCGACTGCGCTAATTGTGGGCAAGCTGGTTTACGGGGTTGATATTCGCGACCATGGCAGTAAAAATCCTGGTGCCACCAACACATTAAGGGTTCTTGGCAAAGGATCTGCTATTATCGTGGTACTTGTTGATATTGGTAAAGGAGCACTTGCTGCTTACCTGCCTTTACACTTTAACCTTGATGTTGAACCACTTTACTTTGGTCTGATGGCAGTCGTAGGACACTGCTACCCTATTTTTGCTGGTTTCCGTGGTGGAAAAGCTATTGCCACTACTGCCGGAACCTTAGCAGTAGCAAATTTCCCATTGGCCTTGATCGCTTATGTAACGTTCTTTTTGGTGATTTTTTTAACTAAGTATGTATTCTTCGGCTCCATCTCAGTTGGTCTCAGCCTTTTGATTTACTCTTTCATTTCTCCTCAACAAGATTTTGAACTTATATTCTCATTCTTTACTTTATTTTTAATTTACCTTCACCGCTCTAATATTCGTAACCTTATCCTAGGAATTGAACCGAAAATAAATGATAAAAATCTTATCAATGACCGTATTCCTCCAAAAAATAACAACTTTAAGATGTAAAAGAATCCCTGGCCAACCAGCCAGGGATTTTCAAATTTTATAAAAAAGCTTTCATAATACTGTTTGCAACGGTTTGCCAAATCGATGAGTCAGTCTGATAAGATTGACCTAGACGCTTATATAAAGCCATCTGTTTCTCTTGGAAATCTGGAGCGTCTTTATCCGGCAGTTCTCCTCGGCCTTTTTCTACAAGAGCTTGCATTTCAGGTGCACGTGGTCCCCATACTCCCACTTCATTTCCTTCTTGATCAATGAAAATAAAAATAGGAATTGCTCTAGAGGTGCCATTCGTTAAATATTGGTCCATTAGTTCAAGGTTCTGGTCTCGCAGAACAAACCGGACCTCCATTCCAGCAGCTTCAGCCAATCTAAGCAATACTGGATTGTTAAGCATGGCGTCACCGCACCAATCCTCTGTTAGAACAATTGCGCGTAATTTCTTTGACTGGACTGCTTCAAGTTGCTTTTTATCATCTTGTGTTAACTCGAAGCGATCATAAATAGAAGTCATTTCTTCTTTATTCCGAGTCATTGAGCTTATGTACTCATCTTTCGTTAACCCTTTTTGAAACCAAGAATTTAATTCCAAACTAAACACTCCCTTCTATTTCTTTTATCATAGCCCTTTCATTTCTTCGTTACAAATGAAAGGATTTCTACCTTTTTTACTAATATTCCAAGAGTACTTTAACCTATTTTAGGAAAGTAAAAAAATACTAGTGGATATAGTTATATCCAGTTGGTAGAATATTTTATATATAAAAAATATTATTTCAATTATTTTTCAACATAATAAAGGGGGAAAATTATGTCAAACGAAACACTACAGCTTGTTTCGATTGGAATTTACCTTGCGATGATGCTTTTTATCGGTTGGTATTCTTATCGTAAAACTAGCAATCTAACAGACTATATGCTTGGAGGAAGGTCACTAGGACCTGCTGTCACAGCATTAAGCGCTGGAGCTGCAGATATGAGCGGGTGGCTATTAATGGGATTGCCAGGAGGAATTTATGTAACGGGTTTAGCCGACGCATGGATTGCTATTGGTTTAACCATTGGAGCATACCTTAATTGGTTATTGGTGGCACCTCGCCTTCGCTCCTATACTCAGGTAGCAAATGATTCTATAACAATTCCAAGTTTCCTAGAAAACCGCTTTAAAGACAACACCAAGCTCTTGCGGATTGTATCTGGTATCGTTATTCTGATTTTCTTTACGTTCTATGTTTCTTCAGGTTTAGTATCCGGGGCAGTCTTTTTTGAGAGTTCCTTTGGAACGAGCTATCTGACAGGACTTTTAATTGTTGGCGGTGTTACCATTGCCTATACATTATTCGGAGGATTTCTTGCTGTTAGTTACACCGACTTTATTCAAGGATTAATGATGCTCATTGCTCTCCTTCTTGTTCCGGCAATTGGAATTTTCACAGTAGGGGGTCCCGCAGAAACGTTTGATACGATTCGAGCTATTGACCCAACATACCTTGATTTCTTTAAAGGAACAACAACATTAGGAATTATTTCTGCAATGGCCTGGGGACTTGGTTATTTTGGTCAGCCGCATATCATTGTGCGTTTCATGGCCATTTCAACGATACAAGAAACCAAAAGTGCACGCCGTATTGGAATGGGCTGGATGATTTTCTCACTGCTAGGTACCATCTTTACTGGATTCATTGGAATTGCTTACTTCCATAATAATCCTCAACATGTATTAGAGAATCCAGAGGCAGTATTTATTGAACTAAGTCAGATTCTATTCCATCCTTTATTCGCTGGATTTGCTTTAGCCGCGATTCTTGCAGCTATTATGAGTACTATTTCATCACAATTAATCGTTACGTCGAGTGCACTTGTGGAGGACTTATACAAAGTAGTCATGAACAAAAAGGCCTCAGACAAACACCTCGTTTTCTTAGGAAGAATGGCAGTTCTTTTGGTAGCAGTTGTTGCGGCAATCCTTGCTCTTGATCAAAACAGCACCATCCTAGACCTTGTAGCATATGCATGGGCAGGCTTCGGAGCTGCATTTGGTCCCATCATTATTCTAAGCTTATTCTGGAAGAAGATGACTAACTGGGGTGCTCTTTTCGGTATGATTGTGGGCGCGTTAACCGTTATCGTATGGAAAAACGTTGGACTTGGTGATCGACTTTACGAAATCGTACCAGGTTTTGCTTTTAACTTAATCGTTTCTTATATCATCAGCTTACTTACGTACAAGAAAAATGAAGACATTGAAAAAGAATTTGATGAAAGTGTAAGCTTATTAAAAAAGGAATAGAACTTTTTGAAATGCCTGGATAACACTATCCGGGCATTTTTTGTCTATCTGGCCGTCAAGTTTCTCCTTTTCCTAGCTAATCAAACGTTTGATTAGTTTTGATTTAATCCCTAATATTAAAGGATTTTTCTTTGGAAAATGGTAGATTCATGTCATTTAACTAATCATTTGATTAAATAGCGATGAAATGCTTAGACGAGAGGGTTTTTGCGCAATTCTCATTAAATTTATTGTCAATATGTGACCCCGAATCAGATGGATTATCATTATTGTCTGCAAATGGATAGCAATTCGACATTGTTCCCCAGCGTTTATACTAATCAAACGTTTGATTAATATAGGCTGAGACCCTTGTTATTAAAAGCTTTCCCTTAAAAAAAAGGGATGATTGGTGTCGACTAATTAAACGTTTGATTAGTTTTATATAATTCCCTATGTTTAGTGAGTTTCCTGGGAAATCTTTAAATAATAATTGTCGAGATATTTTCGACAAAAAAACTGGCAGAATGATATCTGCCAGCCGAATATATTTATCGTTTGCTTAATTCCTGATTCAATAATTGGTTTACTTTTTGTGGATTTGCTTGTCCTTTTGTTGCCTTCATTAGCTGCCCAACGAGGAAACCAACTGCCTTATTTTTACCGTTTTTAAAATCTTCAACGGATTGTGGATTCGCATCGAGAACTTCTGAAATGATTTTCAACAGTGTTCCTTCATCTGAAATTTGTACGAGACCTTTGTCTTTAACAATCTTCTCAGCATCGCCGCCGTTTTCAATCAATTCTTTAAAAACAGTCTTTGCGATTTTGGAAGAAATTGTTCCGTTTTCAATTAGCTTAATCATACTAGCTAAGCCTTCAGGTGTTAATGCGATCTGATGAAGTTCTTTACCCTCAGAATTCAGGTATGCAGAAACATCCCCCATAATCCAGTTGGAAGCCAATTTCGCCTCAGCACCTGCTCCTACTGCTCCTTCAAAGAAATCAGCCATTTCTTTCGTTACAGTTAGTACCTTGGCGTCATAGACAGGTAATCCCAGCTCTTCTACATAGCGCTTTTGCCGCTGATCGGGAAGTTCTGGTATTTCAGCCGCAATACTAGCTTTCCATTCCTCATCAATATAGATATCAAGTAAGTCTGGTTCCGGGAAGTAACGATAATCATCTGATCCTTCTTTTACCCGCATAAGTAAGGTAGCACCTGTCGCTTCATCAAATCGACGTGTCTCCTGATCGATTTTTCCGCCTGCTGACACAACCTCACGCTGACGCTTCTCTTCAAATTCCAATCCTTTCCGAACAAAATTGAAAGAGTTTAAGTTCTTTAACTCTGTTTTCGTTCCGAACTCTTCTTGACCAACTGGACGAATGGAAATATTAGCGTCACAGCGAAGAGAGCCTTCCTCCATCTTACAATCAGATACTCCAGTATATTGGATAATTGATTTTAATTTTTCAAGATAAGCATAGGCCTCATCAGGTGTCCGGATATCAGGTTCAGATACGATTTCCACAAGCGGTGTTCCCTGGCGGTTATAATCCACCAATGAATAGCCATTCCCGTGACTGAGTTTCCCTGCATCTTCTTCTAAATGTATCCTTGTGATTCCAATTCGTTTTGTATAGCCATTTACTTCAATGTCAATCCAGCCATGCTCCCCAATTGGCTTATCAAATTGAGAAATCTGATACGCCTTCGGATTATCTGGATAAAAATAGTTCTTACGGTCAAATTTCGTATGAGTGGCTACCTGGCAATTCAAGGCCATTGCTGCCTTCATTCCGAATTCTACTGCTTTTTTATTAAGGACTGGCAATACCCCTGGATAACCAAGGTCGATTACGCTTGTATTCGAATTCGGCTCTGCACCAAAATGGTTTGGGCTTGCCGAAAAGATTTTTGAATCCGTTTTTAACTCAACATGAACTTCAAGACCAATCACTGTTTCAAATTCCATCTTATTCACCCCCTATAATCCTGGCTTTTGTTTATGATAATCTGTTGCCTGTTCAAATGCATGTGCGACTCGGTATATGGTTTCTTCATCAAAATGCTTACCGATGATTTGTAAACCTAGCGGTAATCCATTATCAAATCCACACGGAACAGAAATTCCTGGCACTCCTGCTAGATTCACTGGAATTGTTAATATATCATTTATATACATGGTTAATGGGTCTTCAATATTTTCACCGATTTTAAACGCCGGAGTTGGAGTCGTTGGACCAATGATGACATCATATTTTTCAAAAACATCTTCAAAGTCCTTCTTAATGAGCGTACGGACTTGCTGTGCTTTTTTATAATAGGCATCGTAATAACCTGAACTTAATGCAAAGGTACCGAGCATAATACGGCGTTTTACCTCATCCCCAAAACCTTCCGATCTTGATTTCTTATATAAGTCAAGTAAATTATCAGCATTTGGTGTCCGGTAGCCATAACGAACGCCATCAAACCGGGCTAGATTGGCGGATGCTTCTGAAGATGAAAGCAAATAATAGGCTGCTAATGCATATTTAGAGTGAGGTAAGGAAACCTCATCCCAAACAGCTCCTTGTTTTTCAAGGACTTTTAATGCATCCATCACAGACTGGCGGACAGCGTCAGTCACACCCTCACCTAGGTACTCTTTCGGTACCGCTATTTTTAACCCCTTTACATCGCCAGTTAATGCAGATATAAAATTCGGTACTTGCACATTTGCTGAAGTTGAATCCATTGGATCTAATCCAGATATTGCTTGTAAAAGATAGGCGTTATCTTCAACTGTTCTCGTAATAGGACCAATTTGATCAAGAGACGAGGCAAATGCCACAAGTCCGAAACGGGATACTCGTCCATAAGTTGGCTTTAACCCTACCACTCCGCAAAAAGCCGCCGGCTGTCGGATGGATCCACCTGTATCCGAACCTAGTGAAAACAGGACTTCACCTGCTGCAACGGAAGCAGCAGAGCCGCCTGATGAACCGCCTGGTACTCTGTCTAGATCCCACGGATTTCGTGTTTTTTGATAGTGGGAATTTTCGTTTGAAGAGCCCATTGCAAACTCGTCCATATTTAACTTTCCAATTGTTACGGTTTCATGCTGCTGTAACTTTTGAACCACGGTAGCATCGTAGATAGGATTAAAGTTTTCTAGAATTTTACTTGCACAGGTTGTCCGAAGTCCTTTTGTGACAATATTGTCCTTAATGCCAATTGGCATTCCGAATAACAAGTTACTTGTGGAGTTGGCGTTAAGCTTCTCATCTAGTGAATTTGCCGCTTGTCTCGCCTTCTCTTCGTCCAATGTTAAAAAAGCTTGTACCTTGCCATCCACCTGAGCAATACGTTTATACGACTCATCAATGAGATCTGCCACTTTTAGTTCTTTTTTATGTAAAAGTTCATGAAGATCTGAAACTTTATAATCAAATAAGCTCACGTTTTCCTCCTTACTCCCCGATAATTGCAGGTACTTTAATTTGTCCATCCTGTTGATCTGGTGCATTTTTTAATACTTCTTCACGCGGTAATCCCTTTTCCTTAATGTCCTCTCGGAAAACATTTTTCATATCGAGTACATGGTAAGTCGGTTCAACATTTGTCGTGTCGAGCTCATTTAACTGTTCTGCAAATGTAATGATAGCGTCAAGTTGCTTTGTGAAGATTTCAGCTTCATCCTCCGATATTTCTAACCTCGCTAGGTTGGCTACATGCTTAACCTGCTCGTTTGAGATTCGTGTCATTTTTTTCATTCCTCCAATCACTTATGTCTTAGTTAATTTACTATTGATAATACCAAACTTTTTCGCTTCACCGCAATGATTCCTTCATCAGTATTGGCATATTAAATTCTTTTTAGATTGCTAGCCATAAAAAAAAGGGAGCATTTTGCTCCCTGAATTATGTATTTGTTTATTGTTGAGGAATAACCTCACCATTACCATTTAAAGCTCTAACCTGCGGGCGGATGCCTATTCCCACATAGTAGCGTCTTCCATCTTTCTCAATCATCTTTGCTTTTTTATACTCCTCAGTACCCTGGTTGGCGATTTCAATGGCCGTGATATTCTCACTATTGATTTCTCCAAACACAACGTAAATATCTTTAAGAACATTCCCTTTATCATCATATTTTGTATAGTTTTCATTGTAAATGGAATAGGTTTCGCTTTCTGCATGCTCCCAGCCATTTGGTCCATCATTTTTCCATCCCTTTTTATCGTTCCCTTCAAAGAAAGAAACACCTAGTACCGGCTCTTTTATATGTTCCACTTCTTTTCCTTCTGCTTGCGTAGTGTATAAGACGATTGTTATTCCATCACTTTTTGTCTTGTACAAAACTTCCTGAACCTCGAATGGAATTGTCTCAGCAATGGCTTTTTCTAGTGTTGGATATTTGCACCCCGTAAGAATAAGCATTAGAACAATTGCGATAAAAAGAACTTTACCTCTTCTCATAATTCTCTCCTCCTAGATTTGGCCAGATGTTAGTAATCTAGTAATCTCTAGTAAAAAGTAATAGGGAATAGAAACCCCACCTTCTTACCTGACCATTTTTCTTTTCGTGCCCATTATGAGTAATCTGTCCCCCTTATATTAATAGACCCAAATGGTAATCTCATTATAATAATAATATTCCAATATTTTATATAATTCCAGTTATATCCATTTTTAGGTCGAAGTACCTCCTCCTATTAACCCAATAAAAAATAAAAGCAGTCTAACTGACTGCTTAGTTGTTTGCCCTTTATCGTTTAAATAATTTTGCAAATAGTCCTTTACTTTTTGGGGGTTCAGGCTGACTAATTTCCTTTTGCGTGATATAAATTTCTTCCTTATCAATTGCATGGTCCATAGCAAGCAGCAGGCCGATATCTGTATCGCGTTCCTTATTGGTTACAATTTTATGGTCAATGTTGTGTTTGGCTGCCAACTTTACGTATTTGGATAACGCTGCGTACTCGATATTTCCATTTAATAAGAGATTCGCCTGTGGATTTTTTTTCATTTCCCTCTCCACTTGAGGGTATATCGTTGGTTCAGCCACTTGGTTTTTCTTAAGAGCAAGAATAATTCGTTCTCGTAATGTTCCTAAAAATTTCCGTCTTTCGTCCGGCTTCGTTTCCAAAGGACCATGAATTCCCTGTTGAAGGACTTCATCCACGCTCTGCTTTTTCAAAAAGATCAACTCCATTAAAAAGGCTATTATTATGTATGATAATACCCCAAAAAGTGTTCATTTCCAAAATGGCGGCATCTTTACGAAATTATAGTTTGTTATACGCAACTAATTCCTGCCATCCGCAACTAATTCCTGCTATCCGCAACTAATTCCTGCCATCCGCAACTAATTCCTGCCATCCGCAACTAATTCCTGCTATCCGCAACTAATTCCTGCTATCCGCAACTAATTCCTGCCATCCGCAACTAATTCCTGCCATCCGCAACTAATTCCTGCTATCCGCAACTAATTCCTGCTATCCGCAACTAATTCCTGCCATCCGCAACTAATTCCTGCTATCCGCAACTAATTCCCGCCATCCACCAGTAACCTGCCTATTAAATAAGCAAAAACCCCTCTCCCATGGGAGAAGGGGTCTTACCACTTCAATTACTTTGTAAACTGCTCTTCCTCTGTAGACCCTTTTAACGCAGTTGTAGAGGATGTTCCGCCTGTAATCACCATTGACACTTGGTCAAAGTAGCCTGTTCCTACTTCGCGCTGGTGTCTTGTTGCTGTGTAGCCGTATTGCTCACTGTCGAACTCAGCTTGCTGTAATTCGGAGTATGCCGCCATACCGCGCTCTTTGTAGCCACGAGCTAGTTCAAACATGCTGTGGTTCAAGGCATGGAAGCCTGCAAGTGTTACGAATTGGAACTTGTAGCCCATTTTCCCAAGCTCTTGCTGGAATTTGGCAATCGTATCTTGATCAAGTTTCTTCTTCCAGTTAAAGGACGGAGAACAGTTGTAGGCAAGCATTTTTCCAGGGAATTTCTCATGAATAGCTTCAGCAAAACGTCTAGCTTCCTCAATATTTGGTTCAGATGTTTCACACCAGATTAAATCTGCATATGGTGCATAAGCTAAGCCGCGCGCAATCGCTTGGTCAAGTCCTGCTTTTGTTCGGAAAAAGCCTTCTGCAGTGCGCTCACCTGTAATGAACGCTGCGTCGTTCATATCAATATCACTCGTAATTAAATCAGCAGCATTGGCATCTGTCCGCGCAACCAATACGGTTGGAACACCCATAACGTCAGCAGCCAAACGAGCCGCAATTAAGTTACGAACCGCCGTTTGTGTTGGCAATAAGACTTTACCACCCAAATGACCACACTTTTTCTCAGAAGAAAGCTGATCCTCAAAGTGAACACCCGCTGCTCCTGCTTCAATCATTCCCTTCATCAATTCAAAGCAGTTTAACTGCCCGCCAAAGCCTGCTTCTGCATCCGCAACAATTGGCACAAACCAGTCGATAGAATTATCGCCTTCTGAATGGGTGATTTGGTCAGCACGCTGAAGAGCTTGATTAATTCGTTTTACCACACTTGGTACACTGTTTGCAGGGTATAAACTTTGATCTGGATACATATGTCCAGATAGGTTAGCGTCGGCAGCAACCTGCCAGCCACTGAGATAAATGGCTTTCAATCCAGCTTTGACCTGCTGTACCGCTTGATTGCCTGTTAGTGCTCCTAAAGCATTAATGTAGTCTTCTTCAGTCATTTGCTTCCAAAGCTTTTCTGCTCCACGTCTAGCCAATGTATGCTCAATATCAAGCGATCCACGAAGTTTGATAACATCTTCAGCTGTATATGGTCTTGTAATCCCATTCCAGCGCTTATCCATTTCCCAGCTTTCTTGTAATGCCTTGGCTCTTGAATTTGTCATTTTAAATTCCTCCTATTAATCTATTAAAATTTTTTATAAAAGCTTATATCCGGGTAATGTTAAAAACTCTACAAATTCATCATTTAATATTAAGCTGTCAAACAGCTCAATAGCTTCAGTAAAACGGCCATTCTCATAGGCAGGCAAGCCAATCTCATCCTTAATTTTCGATAATTCCTCGGCCTTTAATTGCTCATACATTTCTACAGTTACTTTTCTGCCGTCTGCGAGTACACCTTTTGGGTGGCGGATCCACTGCCAAACTTGAGCCCGTGAGATTTCAGCAGTTGCCGCGTCCTCCATTAAGTTGTGGATGGGTGCAGCTCCTCTTCCCGATAACCACGAAGCAATGTATTGAACCCCCACATTGATATTAACGCGGACACCTTCTTCGGTAATCTTACCGCCTGGTGACTCGAGTAAATCACTTGCGGTTATCGTAATCTTTTGCTGTTTCGTTGTATGAATCTGGTTTGCTACCGGCATTTCTCTATCAAATACTTCTAAAGCAACTGGAACAAGACCTGGGTGTGCTACCCATGTACCATCATGACCATCACGTGCTTCTCTCTCTTTGTCAGCACGAACCTTCGCAAATGCTTCCTCGTTTGCCAGAGGATTATCGCGAATTGGTATTTGTGCCGCCATCCCTCCTATCGCTGGGGCCTTCCGGCGATGACAGGTTTGAATGGTAAGCAATGAATAGGAACGCATAAACGGTACAGTCATGGTTACCTGGGATCGATCTGGCAGAATGATTGTTTCATGACTACCCAGTTTTTTTAAGTAACTAAAAATATAATCCCATCTGCCGCAGTTCAAGCCCGCCGAGTGTTCCTTTAATTCAAATAGAATTTCATTCATTTCAAATGCCGCCATAATGGTTTCAAGTAAGACAGTTGCTTTAATTGTTCCTTGAGCAATTCCAAGCCTGTTTTGCGAAAAAACAAACACATCATTCCATAGTCGTGCTTCTAAATGGCTTTCTAACTTTGGCAGGTAAAAATATGGACCAGTTCTTCTTGCCAGCAGATTTTTCACATTGTGGAAAAAGTACAGTCCAAAATCAAAGAAGCTCCCAGAAATGGGCTTGCCATTAAGCAGCACATGTTTTTCTTCTAAATGAAGTCCACGCGGTCTTACAAACAAGACGGCCGTTTCATCATTCAGCACATATCTTTTTCCATTTTGATTTTCATAGGAAATCGTCCGATTTACTGCGTCTCTTAAGTTGATTTGTCCCTCGACGATATTTTCCCAGGTTGGTGAAGTAGCATCTTCACAATCCGCCATAAAAACTTTTGCACCCGAATTTAAAGCGTTGATGACCATCTTTCTATCGGTTGGTCCGGTAATCTCTACACGGCGATCCTGAAGGTCTTTTGGTAATGGCGCAATTGTCCAGTCACCATTACGAATTTGCTTTGTTTCGGGAAGGAAATCCGGAAGATTACCGCTATTGATTTCCTCTTGGCGTTTTTCCCTGTACTGCAACAGTTCAATTCGCCTTGCTCCATATTTTTGTTCAAGCTCCTCAATGAATTTCAGCGCTTCGGGGGTTAAAATCTCATCGTAGTGCGCTTTGAGAGCTCCAACTACTTCAATACCTGTTGTTTGCGTCGACATGAACGATTCACCTCTTTGTTATACTACAGTACCTTGCTCTGTGATGTATTATATAACACAAAAATTAAAAATGGAACTAGTTTTCAGAAAATTTTATAAAAATAGGCAAAATAATACATAAGACCTATTTTTATAATAGTAAGCCAGATGCTTTAATTCTTCTTACCAGCCAAAATGACACCTTTACCTGCGGATTTTAACTGCTTACCTGCATATTTTTTATTTTACCTGCATTTTCCTTCGTTTATCTGCTTAACAAACTCCATGACAGTGAACTACGTTCGAATAGCTTAAGAAGAGACTGCCGAAATATCTCAGGCAGCCTCTCCTTATTACATTAGTCCTTCATATCGCTCTTTAGCTAGGATATACATAGCGCTTCCCCATCCCAATGGGGTATTAGTGTTGTACTTTTCCGATTGAGCAAAATACAATTCGGGTAAGCTGCCATCTGGAAGCATTACGTTTTCGGTTTGGGCTATATACTGTTTAGCCTTTTTGACATTACCTAATTCTAAATGGCATAATGCCAGCCAAGGCAATCCAAATGTCCACTCTGCCTCAGTACCATAATAAAAGGATAGATCGTGATGCCTTCCTTCATGTTCAATGGTTGAATAATAGGAATCTCCCTTGTAGCG
This sequence comes from Neobacillus canaveralius, assembly GCF_047237705.1. NCBI lineage: Bacteria > Bacillati > Bacillota > Bacilli > Caryophanales > Bacillaceae > Neobacillus > Neobacillus canaveralius. Next base: position 5,774,550 of record NZ_JBDFLL010000001.1, read on the forward strand.
GATTACCCCCCGTTCCCGTAAAAGGTGCGTTTCAATTTGGTCAACCACCACTTTCGCCTCTTCCACTGCCAAAACCCGATATGGATAAATTAAACTCAGTTGAGCTAAATCAAAGGGGCGCTGGTTACTTTCTTGCGGGTAGATATTCGATAGAGTTTCACATCCATTGGTAATCCATTCTCCGGGAACAAATACGATATCTCTCACTGCTTGAAGGCCAGCAACACATGCCCCTACAGAGCTTGAATGGACCTCTCTCCATTCCTCCCACATTCCATTATCTGCGTCCTCCCAATATCGAACACAACCTAAATAGCCAACCAGCTTTTGAACGATATCATGATCCTTTGCATCTCTAATGATCCTTTTGCCCTTCTGTTGGCCCATTCCAATCCCCCAGAGTATCGCTCCTATGGCATCATGCTGAGCATGTCCCCATGGGGTATCGATTTCCCTTACTTCGGAAGCAGAGTACCTGGAATGAAGGTATTCCCATTGCTCCCTCGGTCTTTGAACGGTATGAATATCCAGCTTCCATTCGTATTCTCTAAATATGTCCAGAATTCGGTGGTAGGTCATCTCATAAATCTGATTGTTTTGATTCAAATAAGGCAGTGACATATAAAAGGAATCACGTAACCAAACATATTGATAGTCCTGGGATGATGAAGCTAAATACAAACCGTGCGGTAAACGTAACTGATCTAGGATTTGATAGCTATGGATTATTTTCTCGTTCATAATTCACCCTCACAAGCTTTTTGCTATCTTTTTCGCCTTATCATGAACTTTTTATACAAGAAAAATGATGTATAAACTATTAAAAGTTTGCCCATGCTGAAGCTATAGAAATAGATTAGGAGAATATGATGGTTGGATTATGGATGGAAAGATCAAAATGGGGAGTGTTTATGAATGAGCGTTGAAGAGCTAACCAAAATTATTGCTGTAAAAAAGATGGATTTAGAGGAATGTGAACATGAGTTAAATAATCGATATTACCCTTCGATAGTGAGAATAGCGATAATGAATTACATTTTAAATTTACAAGAACAATTGGAAGAATACGATAACGATGTTATAAATTTGTAAAATAAATGACGTGTGAAATTAATTCACACGTCATTTTCTTTTGTTATGCAATAACCGAAAAAAGTCAGCCTCACGATTTGGGCTATTCAAGAACTCTCGACTAGCAATTGCCGATAATATTTTTCGTTTTCTTGAGCCATCTTTCACTTCTTTCAAAACTCGCTGCCTTGCTGAAAATAAAAATTCTAGATAGTCTTCAAATCCTTCATCAAACTGCTGTTCCAGCTGTTCCCTTATTTGCCTTGCCAGTGTTGGACTGGCTCCGCCTGTTGATACCGCAATACTCAATCGTCCCCGTTGAATATGTGAGGGAACATGAAAATCCGATCCTTCCGGGTCATCGGCAATGGTGACAAGCTGTTGGTCACTTGCTGCCATTTTTATAAACTGATTTAACTCAGTGTTGTTCGTTGCGGCAAAAATTAAGAATGCACCTTCTATGTCTTCTTTTGAGAATGATTTTTCAAGCCACCCTATCATTCCACAACTAGCTAGCCTTTTAAGTTCATCTGTAGCATTAGGGCTAATCACGGTGATATGCGAGCCTGTACCAAGCAGACCAGTAACTTTCCGTTCTGCCACCTTGCCGCCGCCTACAACCACTGTCTTTTTACCTTCAAGCCTTAACATAATCGGATAATTCGAATTCAAGTATGCACCCTGCCTTTCCTATACAATCGGATACTGAATTAAGTATTCGACCAACGCTTCACGGGTTGGAGAAACCGGCATTCCTACTGAAACTAATCCGGCACGTTCAACCTGCTCTTTTGTATGCTGTCCCATGCAAACCACCTGGACATCTTTCAACAGGTCGAACACGTCAATACCGCATTTCTTTAAGCCTTCAATAAATGCACCAACTGATGCCCCGCTTGGAAATACCATTGTATTCACTTCAGCTTCCTCAAGCATTCTTTGAAAAATTGGCAGGAACTGCTGGTCGAGCTCTTTTTTACTCGTGACTAAGAAATCAGCATTTTCAACACCATAATTACAATCGTCTCCGACCACCAGCAAACTTCCTTCTTGCTGCATGTCTTCGGTGAGGCTAGCGATAATTCCACGTTCTTTTAAGGCCTTAATAGATTTGCTTGAGCGCCCATAGAATTCAGCCTTTATTTTTCGAATATCGATTCCTTTTTCAATGACTGCATCAAAAAATTCTCCGACACTTTCAGGGGATGTGAACAATATCTTATCGTAATTTGTGACATTCCCTACCTCTACAGGTAAAATGGTCTTTTTCCATTTTGGAAATTCGATAACATCCGCACCCTGTTCCATTAATCCCTTTACCAAACCGCTGGCACCTTCACTAGTACGGGCTAAAAGAATTTGTCTGCCGTATAATGGCATTTTTTCAAACCAACTAATTTTTTCACGAAGGGAGATAACCTCTCCCACAAGTATAATCGACGGATTGCTAAACTTAGCTTCTAGCACTTTTTTAGAAATATCACTTAAGGTTCCTTGAAGGGTTTTCTGGCGGCCAAATGTGCCCCAGTGAATTAAGATAACCGGAGTACTTGAAGGCTTTCCGTGAGCAATCAGATTTTCACAAATAAACGGCAGATTTCCAACACCCATGTAAAAAGCGATGGTATCGACTCCACGGACAAGACCTTCCCAATCAAGTACCGGTTTGCCATCTGTAGATTTATCATGCGCTGTAACGACGGCAAACGATTCTGCATGCTCGCGATGGGTAACAGGAATTCCTGCATAAAGGGGGGCTGCAATCCCCGAAGAAATGCCAGGAACTATTTCAAATGGAATTTGATAGAGAGCTAGGGCTGCTGCTTCTTCACCAACACGGCCAAAAACACCAGGATCTCCGCCTTTTAACCGAACAACCACTTTACCTTCCAGCGCCTTTTCTACTAAAAGGTCGTTGATATTCTCTTGGCGTAATATATGGCGGTCAGGTAATTTTCCACAGTAAATGAGCTCACAATCCTCTGTAGCAAACTCCAAAAGCTTTGGATTCGCAAGCCGATCATATAAAATAACTTCAGCCTGCTTAATTGCATCCAATCCTTTTACTGTAATTAATCGAACGTCACCTGGTCCTGCTCCTACTAAAAATACTTTTCCTGTTTCCATCCTGCAGCCATCCTTCCAAACTCTTTATATAAAGTTTTTTCCTTAAACTTTGTCGCTTTTAGACCTTATATAATAATATAAACGTTATCCGCTTCGACTTCCACTTGATAGGTTTTTACTTGACCTTCGTCTGGTGCCTGGACTTTTCCGTCACTTAAGGAAATCTTCCAATCATAGACTGGGCAGAAAACATATTCACCGCTTACTAGACCTTCCGTTAAGACCCCGCCTTTTGGATGCGGACTGCTATTTTCAATTCCATAAACCTTACCATTTGTTACTTTAAATAAGGCGATTTCTTTATCGTCTATTTTTACAGAATATCCAGCCTTGACTTGCAGGTCAGAATACGCAGCAACTAGAGTCCGAGTTTTTGTTTCGATCATTTATAATCACTCTCCAGCCTTAACAGTGTGTTTTGTATAGTATTTATCTTTAATCTGTTCACTTTCAATTGCCTCATTCCAAGGCTCAATGTATTTCTTCAACGTTTGGTCCATACGATCATTTAATTCTTTTCTTGTTTCTTCGTTTGCTAGGACTTCTTTTACATGATCCAGGCCGACACGTTCTACCCACTTAGAAGTACGTTCCAAGTAATTAGCTGTTTCACGGTAGTATTGCAGGTAGGCACCGGTCATTTCCATTACATCCGCTTCTGTTTTTACCGTAGCTAAAAGATCACCTGCACGGAGGTCGACACCGCCATTACCAGCTACATAAATTTCCCAGCCGCCATCGATTCCAACAAAACCGATATCCTTAATCCCAGCCTCTGAACAGTTTCTAGGGCAGGCTGACACACCCATTTTTACTTTATGAGGAGTATCAAGACGTTCAAATTTCTTCTCTAGTTCGATTCCCAATGACATTGAATCCTGTGTTCCGTAGCGGCAGAACTGTGCTCCCACACAAGTTTTGACAGTACGAAGTGTTTTTCCATATGCGTAGCCAGATGGCATATCCAGCTCTTCCCACATACTTGGAAGATCTTCTTTTTTTACTCCGAACAAGCCAATCCGCTGTCCGCCAGTTAGTTTTACAAGTGGAACCTCATACTTTTCTGCCACTTCGGCAATCTTTTTCAAGTCGGCAGCAGTCGTTACACCGCCATACATTCTTGGTACAACTGAGTATGTTCCATCCTTTTGGATATTGGCATGCATTTTCTCGTTTACAAGACGGGAGTCACGGTCATCCAAGTACTCATCCATGTGAATCATACCTAGGTAGTAGTTAATCGCAGGACGGCATTTCGTACAGCCTTCCTCGTTATTCCACTCTAGAACGTTCATAACTTCTTTAACGCTCGTTAAACCTTTTTCTTTAATTTCAGCAACCAACTCTTCACGGCTGATGGTTGTACATCCGCAAATGCTCGTTTTCTGTGCAGCGGCTGCGTCAAACTGATCCCCTAGTGTATAAGCTAGAATGTCATTTACCATTGGCTTACAACGCCCGCAAGAACGGCCAGCATTCGTGCAGTGACTTACTTGATCAAGAGTTGTCAGACCTTGTGCTTTAATCGCATCAACAATGGCTCCTTTTGTCACGCCATTACAGCCACACACCAATTCATCATTCGGCATGGAAGCAATATCACCACTACCGCCTTCAGCTGAACATTGCGATTCAAAAATCGAGATTCCTGTGATATCTTCTTTTTTCGAAAGCATTCGGAACAATCTCGTACTATCTTTGGTATCGCCATAAAGGACAATCCCAACAATCCTGTTATCACGAACTAAAACCCGCTTATAGATCCCTTCATATTCGTTATAGACCATAACTGATTTTGTTGTACCATCTTCAAAAATCTCACCGGCTGAGTAAAGGTCCACTCCAGCAACTTTAAGTTGAGTTCCAGTTACTGAGCCTGCATATGGTGCAGCTTCTTTCCCACAAATTCTTTCTGCAAGAACTTTCCCTTGTTCGTATAATGGTGCAACCAGCCCATAAACAATCTCTCTATGCTCTGCACATTCACCCACTGCATACACATTTGGTGCACTTGTTTCCATAAAATCATTGACTACAATTCCACGATTTACAAAAATTCCACTTTCTTTTGCTACCATGGTGTTGGACTTAATCCCGATGGCCATTACAACCAGATCCGCTCTCGCAAAAGATCCATCTTTAAAACGAAGACCAGCAACGCGCTCATCCCCTATGATTTCAACGGTTTCCTTTTCCATCAAAAATTTCATGCCTTGAGATTCGAGCTCTGCTTTTAGGAGACTAGAAGCAATTGGGTCTAACTGTCGTTCCATTAAATTCGGCATTAAGTGTACGACATCAACCTTCATTCCAAGGTTAATTAACCCTCGTGCTGCTTCAAGTCCAAGAAGCCCGCCTCCAATTACAACAGCTTTTTTATAATCTTCCGCTGACTTGATCATCATTTCACAATCTTTTATATCACGAAAACCGGTAACGCCAATTTTGTCCGCACCTGGAATAGGCAGAATGAATGAGTTAGAACCTGTAGCAATAATTAATTCATCATACTCTACGTCACGTCCCTGGTCGGAAATGACCTTCTTTGCCTCAACATCGATCTCTGTTACTGCTTCTCCTGTGAATAACTGAATATTATTCTCTTTATACCAGTCTAGTGGATTAATAATGATATCTTCAAAGTTTGTATCACCTTGAAGAATATTCGATAACTTTATGCGATTATAGTTAGGATGTGGCTCTTGTCCAAAAATAGTAATTTCGAATTGATTTGGTGAAAGTTTAAGAATTTCCTCAATCGTTCTAACGCCAGCCATCCCATTCCCAATCATCACTAGTTTTTTCATGTCGGATCGCTCCTTATATTTGATAATTTATGAATTTACGTTATTTAAGTTTTCTCTATAGTTACATTGTAAATGTTCAGTTCTAGAAAATTTGTGAAGTACGTCACATATCAACGGAAGTTTGTGAATCAGTTCACATTATTGTCATAATCAAACAAATAAAAACCCCTCCTCAGCCGAGAAGGGGTAAAAATGTGATATTAATACATCTCTGATGTAGTTTTCGCCTGCATATGAAGCAATAAGTAGTCTGGACCGCCTGCTTTGGAGTCAGTTCCAGACATGTTGAAACCGCCGAATGGCTGATAACCAACAATTGCCCCAGTACATGACCGATTGAAGTATAGGTTACCAACATGGAAGTCTTCACGAGCCTGCTCCAGGTGTTCACGATTAGTCGTGATAACGGCACCTGTTAAGCCATACTCGGTATTGTTCGCAATTTCAATTGCTTCCGTGAAATCTTTAGCTTTTGTGAAACCAACCACTGGTCCAAAAATTTCTTCCTGCATGATACGTGCATCAGGAGCAAGGTCTGCAATTACAGTTGGTTGAATGAAGTAGCCTTTTGAATTGTCGCCTTCGCCGCCAGTCAATACCCTACCTTCTTGCTTGCCAATTTCAACATATTCCATGATTTTCTTGAAAGCATTGTTGTCGTTCACTGGTCCCATGAAAGTCCCTTGCTCAGTTGGGTCACCTACTGATAATTCCTTCGTTAACTCAACTACACGGTTTAATACTGCATCATAAACATCCTCAACGATAACCGCACGAGAGCATGCTGAACATTTTTGACCTGAGAAGCCAAATGCTCCTGCCACGATAGATTGTGCAGCCAGCTCTAGATCTGCTTCCGCGTCAACAACAATCGTATCTTTACCGCCCATTTCAGCAATCAATCGCTTCATCCAAACTTGGCCTGGATTCACTTTTGAAGAACGTTCGAATATACGCAGACCAACGTCACGTGAACCTGTGAAGCTGATGAAACGAGTATCTTTATGGTCTACTAAGTAGTCGCCCACTTCCGAACCGCTTCCTGGTACAAAGTTTAATACCCCTTTAGGCAGACCTGCTTCTTCCATTACTTCAACGAATTTCGCTGCAACAACCGGAGTAGTAGAAGCTGGTTTTAATAGTACCGTATTACCTGTAACGATTGCGGCTACTGTTGTACCCGCCATAATTGCTAATGGAAAATTCCAAGGTGAGATGATGATTCCAACACCTAGTGGAATATAATTATAACGGTTAAATTCGTTTGGACGGCTATTAACGGGAACGCCATCTTTCATTGCCAGCATTTGGCGGCCATAATATTCAAGGAAGTCAATCGCTTCTGCAGTATCTGCATCCGATTCTTTCCATGGTTTACCTGCTTCTTTTGTTAAAAGAGCAGAGAACTCATGCTTACGGCGACGAATAATCGTCGCAGCTTTAAATAATACATCTGCACGGACTTCGGCTTTCACTTTTTTCCACGTTTTGAATGCTTCAACGGCTGCCTGCATTGCTTGTTCCGCAAGATCTCTGCTAGCTTTTGAAACGCTTCCAATTATTTCGTCTTTATTTGAGGGATTATAAGAAACAATTTTATCTTCTGTTGTAATTTTTTCGCCGCCGATTACTAGTGGATAATCTGTGCCTAAATAACCTTCAACTGTTTTTATCCCGTTGAGATAGGCTTGACGGTTTTCTTCAATTGTAAAGTCTGTGAATGGTTCATGCTTATATGGTTGTACCATGTCTCAAAACCTCCTATGTATTAAAAAACATTATATCCTCGTTCATTCTAACATGTTTCTTTTACACGTATCAACGGATAGCCATTAAAGCATATTTGGGCAAAAAAGACCTGGCGTTACGTTAACCTTACTATAATTAGAGGAGGAAACTATCTCCAATTAAAATACGGTCTTTTAATCAACCGTTTTTTATATTTTTTTTAATATTCCTTTTATTTTACTTAAGACTCATGTATACTAAAACCAAATTGAATAGAAATAACTAGGGGAGTCCAATGAGGTGGGCTGAGAGAGAAACACGTTAAAGTTTCTTGACCCTTTGGACCTGATCTAGATCATACTAGCGTGGGGAAGTTAGAAAAAGTCATCATGTATTGAATAAACTTCTACATACAAAGCCGGTCCATCCTTTTTGGACTCGGCTTTTTTTATGTACTTCATTACTTTTCATCCACTCGTTTTGTTCTAGATCTCGACCTTTAATTTTAAAAACAGGGAGAGATTTACTTTATGTCAACAACTTCATTAAACGAAAAACGCATTTCCATTATGTCTAGCTTTTCAGGTAGTAAAAAGGTTTATATTGAAGGCTCAAGACCCGATATCCAGGTACCAATGCGGGAAATTGAACTTAGTCCTACAACAGGCAACTTTGGTGAAGAAGAAAATCCGCCAATTCGGGTCTATGATACAAGTGGGCCATATACGGATGCTGATTATTCAGTAGATATTACAAAAGGCCTTCCCGCTCTTCGAAGCTCATGGATTCATGAACGAGGGGATGTGGAGGAATATGAAGGAAGAGAAATTAAGGCTGAAGACAATGGGTATAAGGATAAGAAAGATCCTCGTGCTAATCATAACGTTTTCCCAGGTTTAAAGCGTAAACCATTACGTGCAAAAAAAGGGAGAAATGTCACACAGCTGCATTATGCAAGGAAGGGCATCATCACACCTGAGATGGAATTTATCGCATTAAGGGAAAATATGAAACCTGAATTTGTGCGTGAAGAAGTTGCAAGAGGGCGGGCAATTATTCCATCCAATATCAATCATCCAGAGGCAGAGCCTATGATTATAGGAAGGAATTTCCATGTTAAAATCAATGCAAATATTGGGAATTCTGCTGTTTCATCGTCCATCGAAGAAGAGGTCGAAAAAATGACATGGGCCACACGGTGGGGTGCTGATAATATTATGGACCTATCAACAGGTAAAAACATTCATACAACAAGGGAATGGATAATTCGCAATTCAGCTGTTCCTGTAGGAACCGTTCCTATCTACCAAGCACTTGAAAAAGTAAATGGTATTGCCGAAGATCTAACATGGGAGGTTTATCGTGATACCTTAATTGAACAAGCGGAGCAAGGCGTGGATTATTTCACCATTCACGCTGGTGTTCTTTTGCGATATGTTCCGTTAACAGCAAAGCGTTTAACAGGTATTGTATCTCGAGGTGGATCTATTATGGCACAATGGTGTCTTCACCACCATAAAGAAAACTTTTTATATACTCACTTTGAAGAAATCTGTGAGATTATGAAAACTTATGATGTTGCATTCTCCTTAGGAGATGGTCTACGTCCTGGTTCAATTGCTGATGCCAATGATGAAGCACAATTTGCGGAATTAGATACTCTTGGAGAATTAACAAAAATTGCTTGGGAGCATGATGTACAGGTAATGGTTGAAGGTCCAGGACACGTACCTATGCACCTTATAAAAGAAAACATGGACAAACAACTTGAGGTTTGTAAGGAAGCTCCCTTCTATACTCTAGGTCCACTTACAACTGACATAGCTCCTGGCTATGATCATATTACATCTGCGATTGGTGCAGCCATGATTGGTTGGTATGGTACGGCTATGCTTTGTTATGTAACGCCAAAAGAACATTTAGGTTTACCAAACCGGGATGATGTACGTGAAGGTGTTATAACTTATAAAATAGCTGCACATGCTGCTGATTTAGCAAAAGGACATCCAGGGGCATACAAAAGGGATGATGCCTTATCAAAAGCTCGTTTCGAATTCCGTTGGAGAGATCAGTTTAATTTATCATTAGATCCTGAACGAGCTTTGGAATATCATGATGAGACGTTACCTGCAGAAGGTGCAAAAACGGCACATTTCTGTTCAATGTGTGGACCAAAGTTTTGTAGCATGAGAATCTCTCAAGATATTCGTAATTACGCGAAGGAAAACAAGCTTGATGCGAATGAAGCTATCGAAAAGGGTATGAAGGAAAAAGCTACAGAGTTTAAACAATCTGGGGGTAACATTTATCAGTAACTTTCTTGAAGTGCTGTGCAAATAATAATCAAAAGGACAATACATATTAGTCATATAAAATATGTATTGTCCTTTATTAATAAAGATTTTTTAAATTTAAATAATTTCCGCTAGGTTAATAAATATGCACAAACGGTTCGGCCTCATTTGCTTTACGGACGATTAATGCCTCTGGTCCGTCAACGGATGTAACACTTACCGAAACCGATATATAATTTGGAAAATGCTCAAGAACAAGCCCTGTTACATATTGAGTAAACCCAATTGCCTCGGATTTTCCATAGAACTGAATCGGAATAGTGATATCCAAATCAGTAAATTGATCACCAATATAGAAGGCTCGGCCAATTACACCATTAAAGTTTGGAAAATACTCTTCCACATCCTGCTTAAAATTTAAAAATGCAGTTACATCATCACGGTGTGCCTCTTGTGCCTCAGTCGATGGAAATAGGAAATACTTTTCAGCCACTGGCTCCCATGAATTAATTGTGGAGCTTCCTTTATCGACATTGGTATAGGTGAAAAAGGTTCCAGGCACCACAGATGATTTGCTTTGCTGTTCAAATAATGCAATGGTAATCGGAACATCCTTTAAATTCTTCATGGTCCGCAGACGTTTAAGGACCTCTTCGGCAATCTTTTTCCCTTCCCGTTCCATTTCAGCAAACTCAATCTTCCGCTCAAAGTAGGGTTCACCTACTGCAGTACGAAAATAATGGACAGAATTTAGTGCTAGGCCAATCACGACACCACCCAATTTGACCGTATCGTTATCTCCTTTAATGAGATAATCATGCTCTAAGATGTGGGCTAAATAAATAGGACTATTATTATTCCCTTGCTGAAAATCTGCAGCGTCCTCCATAAGCGGGTTTAAACCAATGTTTTCTTCTTCTTTTAAACCCTCTGCACTTAATTGTGCGGGTGTGAATTTTCGGTTCAACCACAATCTAACGTTATTACGTTTTAACTCCTGTCCTTCACGGAACAAGTAGGTTTTGGGGTCGAATTGATGCTGAGCAATCCTCATCAATCCTGTTTCAAATTCATTAATGTCATATCTAGTATTAATATTTCCAACTATCAATCCGCGTGCTTCCCCAGGTTCAAACGGTAAAATAGTCCGATAATAGTTGTCGGAAATATTATATTTCGGAATAATTGCTTTCTCATCCGCCTCTTCTTTTGTCTTGACAACATTCTCCTGCTTTTGAAAGTTCGGTGCACATCCACTAAGCAGTAAGAAAAGGGAAAGAGCGAGCAATGAAAGTTTTTTCACTTTGATTACACCTCTTATTTATTTAATTCTACTAAAAGCTTCTCCTCGTCCCACACTTCAATTCCCAGCTCCTCGGCCTTAGTAAGCTTCGAACCAGCATCTTCACCAGCAATAACAAGATGCGTTTTTTTGCTGACACTTCCAGATACGTTCCCTCCAAGGGCTTCAATCTTCTCCTTGGCCTCATTTCTAGAGAGCTGTTCCAGTTTCCCAGTCAGAACAACTGTCTTCCCTGCAAAGATACTGTTAGATTCTTCTACAGAAACTGGTTTTGCCCCTTTATATTCCATATTAACTCCTGCGGAAGCAAGTTCCTTTAACAGTTCCACTGCCTCTTCCTGGTCAAAAAATGCCACAATAGAATCTGCCATTTTATCGCCAATTTCATTGATCGCAATCAAGTCTTCCTTTGTTGCAAAAGCTAGTTTGTCCATCGTATTAAAGCTTTGCGCAAGTGTTTTTGCAGCTTTTGCACCAACATGGCGTATACCGAGACCAAATAATAGCTTTTCTAATGAATTTGCTTTTGATGCTTCAATCGCTTTTAACAGATTTGTAACTGATTTTTCACCCATTCTTTCTAAGGCTATTAACTGATCAAAGGTTAGTTTATAAATATCTGCAACATCTGAGATTAATTTTTCCGCAAAAAGCTGGCTGATTACTTTTTCACCAAGTCCATCAATATTCATCGCGTCACGTGATACAAAGTGAATCAATCCTTCACGGATTTGTGCCGGGCATTTCGGATTAATACACCGTAACGCAACTTCACCTTCAAATCGGACTAACTCGCTTTCACATTCTGGACAATGTGTTGGCATTTGGAAGTCACGTTCATCTCCAGTTCGTTGTTCAGCAAGCACGTTGACTACTTCAGGAATAATATCTCCTGCTTTTTTAACAACCACCTGGTCGCCAATCTTAATATCTTTTTCGCGAATTAAGTCTTCATTATGTAAGGAGGCACGCCCAACGGTTGTACCAGCTACCTTAACAGGCTTTAGAATCGCTGTTGGAGTGACCACACCTGTTCTTCCCACACTTAATTCAATATCTAAAAGAGTTGTCACGACTTCTTCAGCAGGAAATTTAAAGGCAATCGCCCAGCGTGGGCTTTTCGCCGTTGTTCCAAGTTTACTCTGGTGCTCATAGGAATCCACTTTAATCACAATGCCATCTATTTCATATGGTAAATGCGGGCGCTTTTCAACCCAGCTGCTAACATACTCAATTACCTCGTTTATCGTTGGGCACTTTCGACGCTCTTTATTTGTTTTAAAACCAAGATGATCTAAGTAATCTAAACCTTCACTATGGGATGCTGCGTTTACATCACCGCCGCCGATTCCATATAGAAAAACATCAAGATTCCTTGTTGCAGCAATTTTTGGATCCAGCTGTCTTAATGATCCAGCTGCTGCATTTCGTGGATTTGCAGCTAACTCTTCACCGCGTTCTTCCTTTGCTTTATTTAACGCTTCAAAGGAACGCTTCGGCATGTAAGCTTCGCCGCGAACTTCTAATGTTGCATTTTCACGCAGGCGGAGAGGGATGGATTTAATCGTTTTTATATTTGCGGTAATATCCTCACCAATGGTTCCGTCTCCTCTGGTTGCGCCTTGAATAAACAAGCCATTTTCATAGCGCAAAGAGACAGCGAGACCATCAATCTTTAATTCACAAACATAGGAGACATCATCTCCGACAGCCTGACGAACACGGCGGTCGAAATCTTTTAAATCCTGTTCGTTAAAGGCATTACCCAAGCTTAGCATTGGAGTTCGGTGCTCTACTTTTTCAAAAAAGACTAGCACATCGCCGCCAACACGTACAGAAGGTGATTCTGGCGTTTTTAATTCTGGGAATTTTGCCTCTATCTCTAAGAGTTCCTGCATTAAACGATCATATTCTGCATCAGGTACTGAAGGTTTATCAAGTACGTAATATTCGTAGCCATATTGATTTAATAGGCTTCTTAGTTCATTGATTTTCAGTTCCGCTGTTTGAAGGTCCATACATCCAGCCCTTTCATTGTAAAATAATACGAGAATAGCCCCAAAATAGGGGCAATTCTTTTTATTGTTCTAACTTCAGCGCCTAGGGGCAAGGGGCTTATGCTTTTCTTTATACCTTTTTTGTTATAGGAGCGAATTTCGCAAGCAGGCGTTTAATACCGGTTGGGCTTGGGAATGCAATGTCGAGTTCTGTTCCTTCGCCTTCTCCTTTAACACTTACCACTGTACCAATGCCCCATTTACCATGTTCAGCTTTATCGCCGACTCTCCAGCCGACAGTATCCCCGCCAGTAGAAGCAGCCATTGGTCTCATAACTGGTTTTCTAGTAACTGGTGTACCGAAGGAAGTTCCGGTTGTACCAGATGTGCTTCGTCCAAAAGAGCTTCCGGTTGATCCAGAGGCGCTTCGCCCATAAGAGGTTCCGGTTGATCCAGAGGCACTTCGTCCAAACGAGGTTCCACCTCTTGATCCAAACGTAGCATTCCTTCGTTCCTCTTTTTCCACGCCTTCTAGCAGTTCTTCTGGAATTTCACTGATAAACCGTGAGGCAGGGTTCATGCTTGTACGCCCAAACAACGTTCTCATCTGAGCATTTGTGATGAAAAGAGTTTGCTCTGCCCGAGTAATTCCTACGTATGCCAAGCGGCGCTCTTCTTCCATCTCAGCTTCTTCCATTAATGAACGACTGTGAGGGAAAACTCCTTCTTCCAATCCAATTAAAAAGACGACTGGAAACTCTAATCCCTTTGCAGAGTGCAGGGTCATAAGAGTAATGGAGTCTGTTTTTTCACCGTCTTCATCTAACGAATCAATATCAGCAACTAATGCCAAATCCGTTAAGAAGGCAACTAAGCTCTTATCTTCACTCACTTCTTCAAAGTTCTTTGTTACAGATAGTAATTCGTCTAAGTTCTCTAATCTGCTTTGGGCTTCGATTGATTTCTCTGCCTTCAGCATTTCACGATAACCCGACTTATCTAAAATTTCCTCAACCAGTTCCGTGACAGATAAAAACTCTTGCATTTGCGTATAGTTTTTAATTAAATCTCTAAATTCTCTGGCACCCTTGGTGATTTTTGGACTTAGTCCCAGCAACTCAACAGAATCCAGCGCTTCAAAAATAGATATATCATGCATTGCTGCAAAATTGGCCATTTTGTCTACTGAGCTAGATCCGATTCCACGTTTTGGCACATTAATAATACGCTGTAAACTGATATCATCATCCGGATTAGAAATAAGCCTTAAATAGGCTAGCATGTCCTTGATTTCTTTTCTGTCATAGAACTTCGTTCCGCCGACGATGCTGTATTCAATATTAGATTTTAACAGCACTTCCTCCATTACACGGGACTGAGCGTTCGTCCTATAAAGGATTGCCACGTCGGAGAGCGTGTACTTGCCTTCGCGGGTTAATTCTTTAATTTTTCCAGCAACGAACTGCGCTTCACCCTGCTCACTATCTGCACGATAGTAAACAAGTTTATTTCCCTCAGGGTTTTCTGTCCACAGATTCTTTGCCTTTCGGGTAACATTATTTTCGATTACCTTATTCGCGGCTAAGAGAATCCTTTTTGTAGAGCGATAGTTTTGTTCAAGTAATATGACTTTTGCATCCGGATAATCTTTTTCAAAAGAAAGGATATTGGCAATATCTGCTCCACGCCAACGATAAATCGACTGGTCGGAATCCCCGACTACGCATAGGTTCTTAAAACGATTGGCGAGAAATTTAACCAGCATATACTGTGCTCTGTTTGTATCCTGATACTCATCGACATGTATATACTGAAATTTTCGCTGATAATACTCAAGTACTTCTGGTACACGTTGGAAAAGTTGAATCGTCATCATAATCAAGTCATCAAAGTCGAGTGCTTGATTTTTTCGTAACCGTTTTTGATATTCTGTATATACATCGCTGACTGTTTGTTCAAAATAGCCACCAGCAGTTTTTGCATATTCTTCCGGGTCGATTAATTCATTTTTTGCCGAGCTTATTGCGCCTAAAATTGCCCGCGGGTCGTATTTTTTAGGATCAAGGTTCTTATCTTTAAGGATTCCTTTTACCACGGATTGCTGATCGCCTGTATCTAAAATTGTAAAGTTCCGGTTAAAGCCCATTCTGTCGATGTCTCTGCGCAGTATTCTTACACACATCGAGTGAAACGTGGAAATCCAAATTTCTTCTGCTGCTCCGCCCATCATTTTTCCAATACGTTCTCTCATTTCACGAGACGCCTTATTTGTAAAGGTAATCGCTAAAATGTTATAAGGATTTACACGTTTTTCTACTATTAAATAAGCGATACGATGAGTTAGTACTCTCGTTTTACCACTGCCCGCGCCGGCCATAAGTAAAAGCGGTCCGTCCGTAGCTTTTACTGCATTTTGTTGTTCTGGGTTTAAACCATTTAAAAGCTTTTCTGATAAGTATTGCAATTCCTTCACCACCATACCAAACATTTGTTCTTATTTTAACTCTTTCTATTCAATTAAGCAAATTTTCATCGTACTCTTTTAACTGTTGATAAAGCTTGGTCGAAATCATCATAAATCGCATTCCCAACCACAATAACATCCGCATGCTCAGCCATTTCAGCTGCTTGGTCAAGCGTTGAAATTCCCCCGCCATAAAACAGGACCGTTTCCCGAAGGACCTTCTTTACCTCAGATACTACTTTTACATCTCCATATGTGCCGCTATATTCAAGATAAAAGATTGGTAAATGGAACATTTTCTCTGCCATCATCGCATATGCCTTTACTTCTTCTATTGAAGCAGTTGCATTGGCAGATGTCAGTTTTGCGGCTTTGCATTCTTCGTTCAATATGCAGTAGCCTTCCATTACAATCTCATCCCAATCCATAATTTCACCAAATTCTTTAACTGCCTGATGGTGCAGTCCAGTTATCCACTTTGTATCATTGCTATTTAAAATTGTCGGAATAAAATAAAGGTCAAATCCAGGGGTAACTATTTCAATACTTGAAACTTCGAGGACACAAGGAACGGTGTAGCGGCGAATTCGGGCCATTAGATCAAGGACTTTTTCAAGAGTTACCCCATCTGTTCCTCCAACCATTACCGCGTCTGTTCCTGATTCGCATATTCTTTCTAACTGTTCATCACTTATCTCTTTATCTGGATCGAGTTTAAACACATGGCGCCACTCGCGAAAATCGTACATCCCAAGATCCTCCCATTCATCGTACATTACACCATTATAGCATTAGCCACTTAGATAAAAAAAGAAAACACTAAATTCCTTTATAGAAAATGTACCCATATAAAAAACCGAAGAGTAGGCTCTTCGGTTTGGATTATTTTTCTTCAGTTACATTCTCTGTTTTGATCCGCTCTAATACCATTTCATATGTGTCATTACCAAAATTCAAACATCGTTTCACACGGGAAATGGTGGCAGTGCTTGCACCTGTTTCTGTTTCAATTTTATGATAGGTATTTCCTTCGCGCAGCATTCTTGCTACATCTAAGCGCTGTGCTAATGATTGAATTTCATTAATGGTACATAAATCATCAAAGAAGCGATAGCATTCTTCAAGGTCCTTCAGTGAAAGAACAGCTTGAAATAATTGGTCAAGCTCTTTTCCACGTAACTTATTAATTTGCATATATTTTACCCCTTTAATTAGTTAAGATTATTTTACATTAAATGAAACGCTTGATTGCATTCCAGGATTCACCGGAACCACGTTTACCCAAGTCTTTCCTTGAACAAACGGAACAACTTCTCCATCTCTTATTGGAACAATTAATCCATTATCATTTTTCCATTCTACTTCTATTACCTTACCCTTTTGCAGTAAGTAACCAGATCCCCCTGATTGTAAATCAATTTCCTTATGAGCAGCGTCATCAATGACTTCATGAGTGGTCTCAACAATAAACAAATTATCTACCAGAATGGGGTCTTTCGTTTCATAATCTATGGTTTGCGCCCCATCAGAGTAGCGCTTGTATTTTCCAATTGATTCATCATACTCGTAGGTGGAATTGAAAACCCCGGTAGCAGAGTAAGAAATCATTACTGAACTCGCTTCGTCCCCGGTCACTGATTTACTATCTTCCTCTGATAAAAATTGAAACTCGGGCGGAGACTGATTCATCGAGTAGTTCTTTTCCTTGGCACCCTTTAAGACATTATCATACGTAATATAGGAATTATGAGGTGCCACGCGGAAGCTGGCTCTTTTAAACAATGTACCGTCATAGACCATACCATTTAAATTATCAACAAAGTCGCTTTCGAGCAATTCTCTTGCCTCTTCACTATAGCCGTGGGCGATAAAAAGAGCATCCAGACCTTTTGCAAGATCAATGTAATAATCCCTCGCACTTCGAACTGGACCCATATTATCCGGCTTTTCACTTTGGAAAACAGCAAGGAATCGAGTAACATCACCTTCTGCTAGAAGTTCATATATAACATCCGCTTTGTGTAAGCCAGATTGAGGCCTCGCTTTTGGATGATTATTAATCATTACCGCTACTGCTCTTCCATCTGTCTCAGTCTCTGAACCCACCCCTGTTAATGGGTAGTGAAAAGGGAGTTCATTCTCTACTTCTTCCTTTATCACTTCTTTAACTTCTTCTTTTTCCGGCTGTTTTGGTCCATTAGACTTTTCTTTATCTGTACAACCGGAGAGCAATAAAAGAACTGCTGTTAAGGCAACAGCCCATTTCTTCATTTTTTAAAACACTCCTATCGTCTTTTCTTGGAAGCGGTTTTATTTATATAATTACTTTTATAGTTTAACGCATTATCGACGGAAAGAGAACAGTTTTGTTCATTACATCGTACATACCCTGTTGAGTGATTCGTATATAAGGTAAATGAGTAGCCGAAAAGAATAACAAACTGTACACAGGATCTGAGAAGGAGTACCCACGTTCCTTCAATTCAACCAGTAATTTCTTTTCTTCGTTTATTAGTTCCTTAATCGGAAGGTTTGACATAATTCCGTTAAGTTTTAATGGAATCTCACATACCACTTTCTCTTCCTCAACCATGACAATACCGCCGCCTAACTCCTTCATCCTATCAAAGGCTGCAAGCATATCACGTTTATTTTTTCCAATTAAGATAATGTCACCTGTATTGGAAAATGAACTTGCCAGTGCAGAAAGATTTGTGGCAAATCCTTTTAATAATGTATTAATCCTCCATTTTCCATTCCTGTCTAGCAGAGAAAAGAAACATTCATCATGGTCTTGTGACAATTCATCATATGAGGCATCAATCGCAATGGAATACGGCTTCGTAATAACTGAATTCTCCATCTTAATTCCAAATGGCATTGAAAATTGTAAATCATCAATACTTAGATTCCAGTCCAATTCCATTGGCTTATGACCGTACTCATCCCAATTAATGGAATGATAAGCGTCCATCACTTGTCCGTCACGTTTTACCCATACTCCTTTTGCAAGTACAGAATGAGGTGTTGGATTTTCAATACTAGATAGGAAATTGATATTTGCGACACGGCCAGTTGCAATATTACCATGTAGATGGTCAATATTGTAATAACGCGCAATATTGACCGTAGCCATATTATAAGCATCGATCACTGGGACACCTTTATCAATGGCAATCCGAATCATTTGGTCAGTGATACCTTGTTCATAAAACGTGGATGTTGAACCATCTGTGTTAAACATTAACCGATCATAGGCTTGAATTCCTAAACGTTTCATATCATCAAGCAAGTCTGGCAGGTCAGGCCGAATGGAAGAATATCTCAATGAAACCATATATCCCTGCATTAAGCGGTCATATACTTCTTCACCTGTCATGGCTTCATGGTCACTATCAGCACCTAAGAGAATCATTTTCGCTAATGTTTTCTCTGACGCACCTGGAAAATGTCCTTCGATCTTTTTGTTCAACCGTTTTGTCTCTTGAATCCAATGGAGCATCATATCATCGCCGTCTAACAATTTAGGCCAGCCAGTCAGTTCACCGCCTTGGAGAACAGCGTCATGCTCTAACCACGATTTAATATTGCTATGTGAAAAAACATCTTCTTCATTTAAGATTTCCGTTTGCGGATCGAACCGGCACCACCAAAACATCGTTGTCGGGATGGAACGTAAGTCGTTCAATAAAGTAAACGCTTCCTTTTTCTTTAAATGCATAATCAATGACATATTGTCATTGATGATTGTCGTTGTTCCAAATTGGGATGCATAGGCCGCCAGAGAATGGGGATTATATAATTGATAAGGATGGGCATGTGGCTCGATATACCCTGGAACAAGAATTTCATTTGTACAGTCAATGATTTCACAGTTTTCCAATTTCGACGGTAAATTCTCGCCAACATATACAATTCTATCTTCATATATCCAAATATTCGCGCGCATCCACTTGCGAAATGTCTGATTTAAATATAAGGCATTTTTCAATAACATGGTTGGTGAAGTTTTTCCATCTAAAACGGATACATGCATGCGTAAATGTTTATTTTTCCATCGATAACGTTGTTCAAGCATACAATACCCTCCCTTTCTCAGAAGCTATTTATCTAGTAAGAATGTTGATTTATAAGTAAAGAAAGCCCTTACAAAAATTAATGTACATCTATACTAACATATTTTATTGTTTAACGCATTAAAGAATTGGATAATTGCTGTAAAATTATTGTGAAGGAGTGAACGATGTGAACGTTACTAAAAATATCGGGATCCTGAATGCATTAATAAGGATTACAATTGGGCTTACAATCCTTTCTTGGAGTACAGCTAAAATGGTGAAGTTTCCTTGGAGAGATTCCTATTTGTTTATGGCAATATGCGGAGCAATGAAGGTGGCAGAAGGCATAGTCCGTTTTTGCCCTGTGACAGCGCTATTTGAAAGATATCAGGAAATGGAACAGGAGAAACCATTGGCACTTGGTGATGGGTCAAACAGCGGAGATGCTGGAGAGGTTGATGAAGTGCTGCCATATAACCCAACTTAAATTTATGTTCTTTTTTCAATAAAAGTTACGGATTATTCCGGAATCGTGCCTTTCTCCTCGACTTTTTGGAGTTTATGGTAACGATTTTCCGCTAATGGTTCCCTTTACCTCGGTTTTTTGAAGTTTAAGGTAACGATTCTCTACTAATCGTGCCCCTTTAATTGCTTTTTAGGAAGCAACGGTAACAATTCGCTGCCAATCAACAAAAAAGTTAGGGCTGACCGTAGTTGGTCAGCCCTTGAAAGGAAGATAATCTATCATGTTTTGGGAATATTTATTAGATATGTCGTTTGTGATTATCAGCTTAATCGGCGGTATTATTGCTCTTTTATTTGTGTTTATCCGCCGCTCTAACAGAAAACGCGCCCGATAGCCTTGAAACCAATATCCTTTCGATAAAAAACTCCATCACAGGATAATTTGTCAAGCTCTCGGTAAACATTATCTTGCGCTTCCTTTAAAGTTAAGGCCTTCGCACCAACTAAGAGAACTCTTCCTCCAGCAGTTTCAAATTCACCTAATTGGTTTTTAACTGTTCCTGCATGGAAGGTGTAGACTCCATTAGAGAAATCAGCTAATCCTTTGAGAACAGCACCTTTTTCATAAGTTTCTGGATATCCTTTGGCTGCAACAACAACTCCAACCATCGACTGTTCATCCCAAACTAACTCTGGAGCACCACCGGCTAAAACATCTAAGATAGTCTGTACCAAATCGGATTTTAACCTTGGTAAAATTACTTGTGTTTCCGGGTCGCCAAAGCGTGCATTAAACTCAATAACCTTTGGACCCTTATCCGAAGCAATTAAACCAGCATAAAGAATCCCACAGAAGCTTCTTCCTTCTTGAACCATTGCTTTTGCCGCAGGCTTAAGGACCGTTTCAATTGCTGTTTCAACTGTCTCATTGGCAATATGAGGAACAGGAGAATATGCACCCATTCCACCTGTATTAGGACCTTGATCACCATCAAAAGCACGTTTATGATCCTGGGCGATTTCCAGTGGTATAACCACTTCCCCATTCACGAATGCCATAAGAGAGAATTCCTCTCCGCTTAGAAACTCTTCAATGACCACCCGTGCTGAAGCTTCACCGAATTTTTGCCCAACGAGCATTTCTTCCGCACTTTGTAATGCTTCTTCCAAAGTTAACGCCACTGTAACGCCTTTTCCAGCTGCTAACCCATCTGCTTTAATAACGATTGGAGCGCCTTTTTCTTCAATATATTGCTTTGCTTCCTCGTAATTGGTGAATACAGCATAGTCAGCTGTAGGAATCTCATATTTCCTCATGATTTCCTTTGCGAACGATTTACTGCCTTCAATTTCAGCTGCCAATTTCTTCGGTCCAAATACGGCAAGACCTTCAGCTTCAAATTTATCTGCTAACCCTTCAAGCAAAGGAACTTCTGGTCCGATAATTGTTAAACCAATTCCTTGTTCTGTCGCGAATTGAATAAGTTGTTCATGGTTACTTTCGTCAATCGCAACACGTTCTGCGACATCTTCCATCCCGTGGTTACCAGGAGCGACAAATACTTTTTCCACAAGTGCACTTTCGCTAACCTTTCGGCACAGTGCATGTTCTCTTCCGCCTCGACCAATGATTAGAACCTTCATCCATTTCACCTCATTTTAATGTTTAAAATGTCTAACTCCGGTAAAGACCATAGCAATTCCATATTCATCTGCTTTTTTAATGGAATCTTCGTCGCGGATGGAACCGCCAGGCTGAATGATTGCCGTAATTCCCGCTTTTGCTGCGGCTTCGACGGTATCATCCATTGGGAAAAAGGCATCAGAAGCGAGTGCTGCACCTTCAGCTTTTTCACCTGCTTGTTTTAAGGCGATTTCAGCCGCACCTACCCGGTTCATTTGACCTGCACCAATTCCAATTGTCATATCCTCTTTCGTCACGACAATTGCATTCGATTTCACATGTTTTACTACCTTCCAGCCAAGCTTTAATGCTTCCCACTCTTGCTCCGATGGCTGTCTCTTTGTTGGTACAGAGATTGTAGCATTTTCTAATGTAAAACGATCTTGTTCCTGCGCAAGCAGTCCGCCTTCGATAGTTGTTAACTTCATCTCTGGCTTTTTTGCACCTGAAAATGGAATCATTAATAAACGTAAGTTCTTTTTCGCTGTTAAAATCGTTAATGCTTCCTCAGAGAACGATGGTGCAATGATGATTTCTAAGAAAATCTCATGAAGCTTGCCAGCTGTCTGTGCATCCACTTCACTATTAAAAGCAATAATTCCGCCAAAAATAGAAACAGGATCTGCCGCAAATGCTTTTTCAAAAGCAACAAAACTATTCTTTCCAGTACCAATTCCGCAAGGATTCATATGCTTAACAGCAACTGCTGCAGGCTCTGTAAATTCCTTCACAATCTGCAATGCCGCGTCTGCATCGTTAATATTATTATAAGAAAGCTCTTTTCCATGAAGCTGCTGCGCATTAGCAATCGAGAACGTAGAACCAAGTGGTTTTTTATAAAAAGAAGCTTTTTGATGTGGATTTTCCCCGTAACGGAGCGATTGCTTTAGCTCATATGTAACGGTTAATTTTTCAGGTGTTTCTTCCTGTGCAAGGTCTGTCATATATTCAGCGATTAATGCGTCATATGCTGCAGTATGGCGGAATACCTTTGCCGCGAGCTTTCTACGTGTTTCTAGCGTCGTTTTACCATCTGCTTTTAATTCCTCAATCACCTTATTGTAGTCAACAGGGTCAACGACCACAGTTACATATTGATGATTTTTTGCTGAGGCACGTAACATCGTTGGACCGCCAATATCAATATTTTCGATCGCGTCCTCTGTTGTTACATCAGGCTTTGCAATGGTTTGTTGAAAAGGATAAAGGTTAACACAAACAATTTGAATAGGGTCAATACTATGTTCTTGAAGCTGCTTTTGGTGTTGTTCGTCATCATGCTTGGCTAGTAAGCCCCCATGAATGAACGGATTTAACGTTTTAACACGTCCTTCTAATATTTCCGGAAAACCAGTAACATCACTCACTCCGAGAACAGGAACACCTTGTTCTTGCAGTGCCTTTTTCGTTCCGCCCGTTGAAATAATTTCAAAACCTAAGCTGACTAATTCTTTAGCAAATTCAAGAATACCATTTTTATCAGAAACACTAATAAGTGCGCGCTTTTTCGTCATGTTGAACTTCCCCTCTCGTTAACAGCATTTGCAGGATAGATGGATAAAGCTTATGTTCGATATTTTGTATTTTCTTTTGCAGACTCTCTCTTGTTTCTTTTTCACTTATACGGACGCGTTCCTGGACAATGATTGGCCCAGTATCCATTCCTTCATCAACGTAGTGGATGGTAACTCCGCTCCATTCCGCTTTTGCAGCCAGTGCTTGACCAATAGCGTCTTTACCAGGAAAAGCTGGAAGAAGCGATGGGTGGATATTAACGATTCGTCCTGCATATTCTCCGAGCAATGTTGGTCCAATCAACCTCATATAACCGGCCAGAACAATAAACTCAACGCCATAACTTGCTAATTTCTCCAAAACTGCACTTTCATAAGCTGCTTTGGAGCTATACTCCTTTGGGCTAAAAGCGAAAGTCGGGATACGAGCGGCATTGGCACGCTCCACCGCAAAGGCTTCTGGCTTGTCACAAACAAGAAGAGCTATATCAGCTTTTAGCTCTCCAGTTTGTACTACATCGATGATCGCTTGAAAATTGCTTCCGTTTCCTGAGGCAAAAACAGCAATCTTTCTCATCGGCGGCCACCGATACTAATACCTTCTTCTGCCGTTACAACACCGATTTCATAGGCAGTTTCTCCGCATTGCTTTAAGTGATCCATTACATCTGCAGCGATATCCTTATCCACTGCAATCACCATGCCGATACCCATATTAAAGATATTATACATTTCCTGTTGGTCAATTTGTCCAACAGTCGTAATTAAATTAAAAATCGGCGGGATGTCCCAGCTTTTTTCTAAGATGGCTGCTCCAAGTCCATCAGGAAGCATCCGTGGGATATTCTCAATAAAACCGCCTCCGGTAATGTGAGCCATCCCTTTTAAGTTGAACTTTTTCAACGCAGATAGAATCGGTTTTACATAGATTTTCGTTGGTTTTAATAATTCTTCGCCTAAGGTGCAGCCAAGCTCGTCAACATATTCTGTTAACGCCCAATTGTTAAACACCTTTCTTACGAGTGAGTAGCCATTGCTGTGGATTCCGCTTGATGCTAATCCGATTAACACATCTCCGGCCTGAATGGTTTCCCCTGTGATCAATTGGCTTTTCTCACAGGCCCCAACCGTAAATCCAGCAAGATCATACTCATTTTCACTATATAATCCAGGCATTTCAGCTGTTTCCCCGCCGATAAGTGCACAGCCTGCCTGCTCACATCCATCAGCTATGCCCTTGACAATCGCTTCAATTTTTTCAGGCTTTGCTTTTCCGGTAGCAATATAGTCTAAAAAGAACAATGGCTCTGCGCCTTGAACAACGATATCGTTGACACACATTGCTACTGCATCAATGCCAATCGTTTCATGCTGATCCATCCAAAAGGCAATCATCAGCTTGGTACCAACACCATCTGTTCCTGATACAAGAACTGGTTCTTTCAAATTCAGTGACGATAGATCAAACATACCACCGAAGCCGCCAAGGCCACCTATTACGCCAGCCCGGGCTGTTTTTTGTACATGCTTTTTCATTCTCTCTACAGCCTCGTAGCCTGCTTCGATGTTTACGCCTGCCTGTGTATAAGCATTCGCCATGATGTTCCCTCCTATTTTTGGTAGTAATATTGGAGTGTATCTGGATAAATCTCAGTTGGATAGTTACCAGTAAAGCAACCAAGGCAAAAACCTTCTGTTCCTTCCGTTTTGACAATCGCTCCTACCATCCCCTCGGTACTTAGGAACGTTAAGGAATCAGCACCAATCAGCTGTCTAATTTCTTCGACTGATTTATCTGAAGCAATTAATTCTTCTTTCGATGATGTATCAATTCCATAAAAACATGGATTCTTTATCGGAGGTGAACTGATGACAACGTGCACTTCTGTGGCACCTGCCTCTTTTAGCAAACTGACGATTCGCCTGCTCGTCGTTCCACGAACAATGGAGTCATCAACCATGACGACACGTTTACCTTCAACAACACCGCGAACAGCAGACAGCTTCATCTTTACCCCTTGTTCACGTAATGATTGAGTTGGCTGAATGAAGGTTCTGCCGACATATTTATTCTTAATTAATCCCATTTCATAGGGAATACCCGAGGCTTCTGCATAGCCAATCGCTGCAGAAATACTAGAATCTGGAACACCAGTAACTACGTCCGCTTCGATTGGTGCTTCTACTGCCAATCTTTTTCCCATATTTTTACGGGCTGTATGAACATTGATTCCTTGAATATTACTATCAGGTCTTGAAAAATAAACATATTCCATCGCACAGATCGACTTTGTCGAGTTGAAAGCGAATTGTTCAGAGGAGATACCATCTTTGTTGATAACTACTAATTCTCCTGGTCTAATATCACGAATAAATTCGGCTCCAATGACATCAAAAGCACAAGTTTCGGAAGCAACCACATAAGCATCTCCTAAACATGCCAACGATAAAGGTCTTAACCCATTGGGATCTAACGCAACCATAAGTTCATTCTCTGTTAGGATTAAATAGGCATATGCTCCTTTTAACATCGAAAGTGCATTCTTCACCTGATCTTTAATATCCGAAAATCCACTTCTTCTAATTAAATGGGCTAAAACTTCTGTATCTGAGCTTGTTTGAAAAATACTGCCTTGTGTTTCGAGCTGATGCTTTAAGTAATTGGCATTGACTAGGTTCCCATTATGAGCAAGGGCAAGACTTCCAGTTTGAGAATGGAACAGCAAGGGCTG
This sequence comes from Neobacillus canaveralius, assembly GCF_047237705.1. Taxonomy (NCBI): domain Bacteria; kingdom Bacillati; phylum Bacillota; class Bacilli; order Caryophanales; family Bacillaceae; genus Neobacillus; species Neobacillus canaveralius. The sequence continues at coordinate 5,800,794 of NZ_JBDFLL010000001.1, forward strand.
GACATTTTCATATCCGCCGCCTCCTGCTGTTGCGTAACGAACATGCCCAACGGCAGAGGTTCCCTTTAACTTTTCCATCACGTCGGCTGTGAAAATCTCAGAAACTAGTCCTTCACCTTTGACAACTCTAAGCTTATCCCCGTCGGATACGACTATACCAGTACCCTCTTGACCACGGTGCTGCAGACTATGAAGCCCATAATAGGTAAGCTGTGCGGAATCTGGGTGTCCCCAGACACCAAAGACTCCACATTCTTCATTTAATCCCTTGATTTCAGCAAGCATGGGATAGCTCCTTTCCAGGCATCCTTCAATTCGTTCACTGAAGCTTCTAAAATCGTTTTATTCTCAGCATTTACTTTTAACTGCGCTGTATCATTTACTTCACCAATCAATTTTGCCGCTACTAAACTTTCAAACTCTGCTTGGTGTTCTTTTTTAACAGTTAGTAGGAAACGGGATTGTGTTTCACTAAATAAAGCAGTAACTGGGTTACCTTCAATCGTAATGGTTGCCCCAAGCTGTTCTTGGCCAAAAAGACTTTCCGCAACCGCAACACCTAGACCACCTTCAGAAAGGTCATGTGCTGATTGAACTACTCCTGCACGAATAGCAGCCAACACCTGGTTCTGTCTTTCTTTTTCTAGTTGAACATCAAGTTCAGGAGCTTTACCAAAAATTCGTCCATTTTGCAGTTTTTGTAACTCACTGCCTCCAAATTCTGGCTTTGTTTCTCCGACTAAGTAAATAAGGTCTCCACTAGTCTTAAAGTTTTGAGTCGTAATATGATCAAGGTCAGTGACTAAGCCAACCATTCCAATTACTGGTGTTGGGTAAATCGCTGTTCCGCTTGTTTCGTTATATAAAGAGACGTTTCCGCCAATAACTGGAGTATTAAGAACGCGGCAGGCCTCGCTGATTCCATCTGCTGCTTTTTCAATCTGCCAGAACACTTCTGGCTTTTCTGGATTTCCAAAGTTGAGGTTATCCGTAATTGCTAATGGCTCTCCACCCGAACAAACAATATTACGTGCCGCTTCAGCAACCGCAATAGCACCGCCAACTTCAGGGTCTAAAAACACATAGCGTGAGTTACAATCAGTCGTCATTGCCAATGCCTTACGGGTTCCGCGGATTCTGACAACAGATGCGTCTGATCCGGGTGCAACGACTGTATTCGTACGAACCATATGATCGTATTGATTATAAACCCATTCCTTGCTTGCAACTGTAGGCTGGCTAAGAATTTGTTTCAATGTTTCATTCAAATCTTCAACCTGTGGGACTTCCAATTCCAGTGCTTGAAATTCCTGATAGTAAATTGGTTCTTTTGATGGCTTATGATAAACTGGTGCGTCCTCAGCTAACGCATCTACTGGCACATCTGCAACGATTTCTCCATGTTGCAGCAAACGTAGTTTTTTATCATCTGTTACTGTACCGATCGCTACTGCTTCAAGATCGTATTTTGTGAATAGATCTTTGATTTCCTGTTCTCTTCCCTTTGTAACAACAATCAGCATACGCTCTTGTGATTCAGAAAGCATCATTTCATATGCAGTCATACCTGTTTCTCGCTGTGGAACGAGGTCTAAGTTCATTTCAATACCCATTCCAGCTTTACTTGCCATTTCCGCTGAAGAACTTGTTAATCCCGCAGCACCCATATCCTGAATGCCGACAAGGGCATCTGATTGAATCAACTCAAGGCAGGCTTCTAGTAAAAGCTTTTCCATGAATGGGTCGCCCACTTGAACCGCCGGGCGGTTTTCATCTGACTGATCTGTTAATTCTTCAGAAGCAAACGTTGCTCCATGAATTCCGTCACGGCCTGTTTTCGCTCCAACATACATCACTGTATTGCCGACACCTTGTGCAAGACCTTTTTTAATATCTTTATGATCGATTAAACCAACACACATCGCATTCACTAAAGGGTTGCCTTCATAACATGGTTCAAATTGAATTTCGCCGCCAACCGTCGGGATTCCGATGCAGTTACCGTACCCTGCAATACCTGCTACAACTTCTTTGAATAGGTAGCGTACTCTTGCAGATTCATCAAGTTCTCCGAAACGAAGTGAGTTTAATAGTGCGATTGGACGTGCACCCATTGAAAAAATATCACGGATAATCCCGCCAACACCTGTAGCCGCCCCTTGATATGGCTCGATGGCTGATGGGTGGTTATGGCTTTCGATTTTAAACACAACCGCTTGATTATCACCGATATCGACAATTCCGGCACCTTCCCCAGGTCCCTGAAGAACACGCTCGCCTGTCGTTGGGAATTTTCTTAGGACTGGTTTAGAGTTTTTATAACTGCAATGCTCAGACCACATAACCGAGAAAAGGCCTGTTTCAGTGTAGTTCGGTGTCCGGCCAAGAATGTTTTCAACCTGGGTGAATTCTTCATCGGATAAGCCCATTTGCTGATAAAGTTTTTCTGACTTCACTTGATCTGGTCTTGGTTCATGCTTTAACAACATTTGCTTCCCTCCAGCTTCTTACAATCGATTGAAATAATTTAAGTCCATCTGCGCCGCCTAATAACTCATCAACGGCTCTTTCAGGGTGTGGCATCATTCCAAGGACATTTCCTTTTTCATTGATAATGCCGGCTATATCTTCTAAGCTTCCGTTCGGGTTATCTTGGTAAGTAAAAACGATTTGGTTATTTTCTTTGAGCTTAGCAAGAATTTCTTCATCACAATAGTAGTTTCCTTCCCCATGAGCTACAGGGATTGAAATGGTTTCACCTTGCGTGTACGCAGCAGAAAACATCGTCTGATTGTTCACTACCTTTAATTCAACCGGTTTACAGATAAATGATAGACTTTCATTTCGTCTCATGGCCCCAGGCAGTAATCCTGCTTCCAATAAAATCTGGAATCCGTTGCAGACACCTAGAATCGGTTTCCCTGCTTCTGCTGCTTTTACGACTGCTTGCATGACCTTACTAAAACGCGCAATCGCTCCTGTACGTAAATAATCACCGTATGAAAATCCGCCAGGAAGCAAGATCCCATCAAACTCATCTAAGCTCTCAGTGTCATGCCATACATATTCAACCTGTTCACCAAGTTCATCCTTAATTGCATGGTACATATCTACGTCACAGTTAGACCCTGGAAAAACGATGACTGCAAACTTCACTGAGGAACACACTCCTCTACTTCATAACGGTAGTCTTCAATGACTGTATTTGCTAATAGCTTGCTGCAAATCTCATTGATCACTTCATCAAGGTCGCGCTCTGATTTTTCGATTGTTAGTTCCATATATTTACCGATTCGTACATCGGATACTTCCGGATAATTTAATGAATGTAATGAATGTGTTACTGCCTTACCTTGTGGATCTAGTACACTTTCTCTTAACGTGACATATACCTTTACCTTAAACATGCTGTTTTCCCCCTAATCGAGCTAAAATGGTTTCATACGCTTCTGTTAAACTACCAAGGTCGCGACGGAATACATCCTTATCGAGCTTTTCATTCGTCTTTTTGTCCCAAAGTCTGCAAGTGTCTGGTGAAATTTCATCTGCTAAAAGAATGCTGCCTTCAGCGTCTTTACCAAACTCAAGTTTAAAGTCTATAAGATTAATTCCTAATTCGTTAAAAAAGCTTGATAAAACTGTATTAATTTTTAGTGCCTTCTCTTTTAGTACGGTTAGTTCCTCTTTTGTTGCTATGTTCAATTCGTAAATATGATCAGTGGTTAGTAATGGGTCGCCAAGGTCATCATTTTTTAAATAAAACTCAACGAGCGGCTTTGTTAATTCTTTACCTTCTTCGATTCCTAATCTTTTTGAAAGACTTCCAGCAGCGATATTGCGAACGACAACTTCTAAAGGAATAATTGTAACTCTTTTCACCAGCTGCTCTATTTCTGAAATTCTTTCAATGAAATGCGACTCAATTCCCTGTTCCTTAAGCTTTAAAAATAGCAAACTAGTAATTTCGTTATTTAAACGCCCTTTACCAGTTATATCTGCCTTCTTTTGTCCGTTGAAGGCCGTAGCCGAATCCTTATACTCAATTAAAACCGTCTGTTCGTCATCTGTTTTAAAAATTCGCTTTGCTTTTCCTTCATATAAAAGCTCTCTCATAAAGAACGCCTCCTGAATTGCCAATATTGGGAATCTTTTTGATAAGTAAGGGGTGCTCGTGCACCCCATCTATTTTTTTAGTCGTTCAACCCTAATCGTTCAAAAATCGTATTCACATGCTGAAGGTGATAGTTGTAATCGAAGCAGTCAGCAATTTCTTCAGCTGAAAGCAGGCTCGTAATCTTCGATTCGCCTTCAACCAAGCTGCGGAATGGCACTTGATTTTCCCATGATTCCGCTGTTTTGGGTTGAACCGTATCATACGCCTCTTCACGTGATAAACCTTTGTCAATCAACGCTAGGAGTACTCTTTGTGAATAAATCAACCCAAGTGTACGATCCATGTTACGTTTCATGTTTTCTGGATACACAGTTAGGTTTTTAATGATGTTGCCGAAACGATTTAACATGTAGTTCAAGGCAATCGTTGCATCTGGTAAAATGATTCGCTCTGCAGATGAGTGTGAAATATCCCGCTCATGCCATAATGGAACATTTTCATAGGCTGTCATCATATAGCCGCGAATCACACGCGCCAAACCAGTCATATTTTCAGAACCAATTGGGTTTCGTTTATGAGGCATTGCGGATGATCCTTTTTGTCCTTTTGCAAAAAACTCTTCAACTTCACGCGTTTCACTTTTTTGTAATCCACGAACTTCAACCGCAAACTTTTCAATCGAAGTCGCAATTAAAGCGATCGTTGACATATAGTGTGCGTGACGGTCGCGCTGCAAGGTTTGAGTTGAGATTGGTGCCGGCTGTGTACCCAGTTTTTCACACACATATTGTTCAACAAACGGGTTGATATTAGCGTACGTTCCAACTGCACCGGAAATTTTACCAAACTCAACGCCAGCAGCTGCATGATTAAAACGTTCCAAGTTACGTTTCATTTCTTCGTACCAAAGAGCAAGCTTTAATCCAAAAGTAGTCGGTTCAGCGTGTACACCATGTGTCCGACCCATCATGACGGTAAATTTATGTTCAATCGCTTTATTCTTTAGGATTTCGATAAAGTTTTCAAGGTCCTTCCGGATAATAGTATTGGCTTGCTTTAATAAGTAAGAACTTGCAGTATCAACTACATCCGTTGAAGTTAGACCGTAATGTACCCACTTGCGCTCTTCCCCTAGTGTCTCGGATACAGCACGAGTAAAGGCAACAACATCATGTCTTGTTTCCTCTTCAATTTCTTTAATCCGATCAATATTAAAGGATGCATTTTCACGAAGCTTCTTTACGTCCTCTTTCGGAATTTCACCTAACTCTGCCCATGCTTCACATGCAAGTATTTCAACCTCTAGCCATGCTTTAAAGCGGTTTTCCTCTGTCCATATCGCACCCATTTCAGGTCGTGTATAACGATCAATCATCTTTTGGCCTCCAGACTTTTTTCTTCCCAAATCAAACTTTTCTCAACTTCTTCAAGGACAGTTTCAACAGAATCACACAGAATTGTTACATGCCCCATTTTTCTTTTAAATTTTGCTTCTTTTTTACCGTAAAGATGAACTTTCCAATCATTTACTTTTGTTAGACTATCTAACACGTTTTGAACATGCTCTCCTAATATATTAACCATGACCGCAGGCTTTAATAGCTCTGTCTTTCCAAGAGGCAGGTTACACACAGCCCTGATGTGAGAATCGAATTGTGATGTTTCACATGCTTCAATCGTATAATGCCCTGAGTTATGCGGTCTAGGAGCGAGTTCATTTATGTATATCATATCCCCCGCTGATAAAAACATTTCAACCGCTAGTGTACCTACTAACTCAAGAGCATTAGCAAGTTGTATCGCTGATTGAATAGCCTTATCCTCCGCTAGTTTACTAATCCGTGCTGGAGCAATCGTTTGGTGAAGAATATTATCTTGATGAATGTTTTCTCCAACCGGAAATACTGCTGTTTCACCATTTGAATTTCTTGTGATAATGACGGAAATTTCTTTCGTAAAAGAAATCCATTTTTCTAGAATACATTGTCCGTTATCAAGAAGCACCACGGCTTTTTCAATATCCTGATGACTTTTAAGAACAACTTGCCCTTTACCGTCATAGCCGCCTCGTGCTGTTTTCAATACAACTGGATAACCAAGTCGTTCACAATGTTCATGAAGATCATTCACCGAATTGATCACGGCATATGGTGCCACCTGGACACCTGCGTTTGCAATAGCCGCTTTTTCTTTCACTCGGTCCTGAGTAACTTCAAGTAAACTCTTACCCTGTGGGACATATGCGTGATTGCAAAGCCATTCAAGCGCTGCAGCGTCAATATTTTCAAATTCATAGGTAATAACATCACTTACTTCAGCTAGTTCCCTTATCGCCTCTAAATCATCATAGTCCCCAATTACCTTATAATCTGCCACTTGCCCACAAGGAGAATCTTCAACAGGGTCTAATACAGCAATTCGGTAACCCATTGCTCTTGCTGAAAGTGCCATCATTCTGCCCAGCTGACCGCCGCCAATTATTCCTATTGTCTGACCCGGTAAAATAGTTTTATTAGACAAGCTGATCACTACTTTCTATTACCGTCTTTTTGGACTCCAAGCGAACTTGTTCTAGTCTTTCTTGTATTTTTGAATCATTAATCGATACAATTTGTGCTGCCAGTAATCCAGCATTTGTTGCCCCTGCCTTACCAATCGCAACTGTTGCCACTGGTACCCCTGCAGGCATTTGTACAATCGATAATAGAGAATCCATTCCATTCAATGCCTTCGATTGAACAGGAACCCCAATTACAGGCAATGTCGTCTTTGCTGCCACCATACCTGGCAGATGAGCTGCACCGCCTGCACCTGCGATGATTACCTGAATTCCTCTGACTCTAGCATTCTCAGCAAATTCAAACATCAAATCAGGAGTACGGTGTGCTGAAACCACCTTTTTCTCATATGGAACCTCTAATTGGTCTAGGATTTCACAGGTATGCTTCATCGTTTCCCAATCAGATTTGCTCCCCATTATTACCGCAACTATCGGATTCATGTTCTCTCCCCTTTGTCTAGCGCAAGCAGCAAGGAAAAATTGTACTGCATTTTTCCTAGGCGCTTCCGCTTTTCTTACTTTACCAATATAAAAAGCCCAAAACAGATACTTCCCCAATTTCAAGAAATGAGAGAAAGCAGTCTGTCCGGGCTGTTATCGGCACAGTAAATGACCATGAAACGAGTATCGTTTCAGGCATTTCCACTTCCCCTCATAGTCCAATCATTTACGGTAATTGGGTAGATACTTACGGGCCATATTCCCATTATTATACGAGGGTGTTACGTTATATATTTTTTTGACACCTTTATATTACAATTTTAGGGGCAAATGGTCAATAAAAACGAACGATTTTATTTTAATAAAATCTATTGTTCGTTTTTACTCCGCGCGGATGGCTTCAAATACAATCTGCCTTCCGACCGGTTCATAGGTAGTAACATTTCCATTAACTACCTCCTGAAAAATTGGTTTTTCCGTACGGCGAACCGGCATATACCCTTGTTTTTTCATCCGCTCTAAGCATGAGTCAATACTTTCATTTTCTTGTACTTCAAATTGCATTTTCTTTTTACTCATGAAAACAACTTCCCTCTTTTCACAGATTTTACCCAAAACCCTCCATGAATAGCCTTAGGTTCATAGGAGATGATGAATGCTTTTGGGTCCAAACTTTTTATCGTCTCATATAATTTGAGTTCAAACTTTCTTGGTGTCAAAATTTGAAGTGCCATTCGATCTCCCTCGAGCCCATGAGCAGCCCAATCGGTAACCCCGAATCCCTTCTCTCTTAACACTTTAGGTAAGTTTTTATCATATTCCTTTGTAATTACATTTACGGTAATATAGCCTAAAGCCAGCTTTTCTTCAATTTTCATCCCTACAATGACACCGATCCCATATCCTACGGCGTAGGCAATTAAGTTTTGAACTTCATTTAAGTTGTTTAAAACAAGACCAAGACCTAAAACATAGATAACGACTTCTATCATGCTCAAGAAAGCCGCCAAATACCGCTGGCCTTTTAACGTTAAAATCATTCTTATCGTAAAAAATGAAACATAAACAATGTTGATAATTAGGATAATCACAACCATCATAAAACTATTCTCTAACATCTATGCCCCTCCTTTTCATATCTTAGCCAAGATAAAAAGTTGTATTTTGTTAGTTTAACCTTCTTTAAGAAATTTTTCATTACATTTGAAAAAGACCTGCCATTTGACAGGTCTAACGCTAGTATTATTTTACTAAAAAATTTATTTTTCTTCAGTTAACTTATTAGTCAGTGCACCTAATTTTTCAACTTCAACGGTTACCACATCACCAGCTTTCAAGTAAACTCGTTTTTCCAATGGGTAGCCCATAATAACACCCTCTGGAGTGCCAGTTAGAATGACATCACCAGGTGTAAGAGTCATGTGCTGCGAAATATAGCTGACAATTTCTTCTACATTAAAAATCATATCAGATGTATTCGAATCTTGACGTTTCTCTCCATTCACATACGTTTTTAATATTAAATTGTTAGGATCACCTACTTCGTCGGCTGTGACAAGATACGGACCTATCGGACTGAAGTCGTCACATGTTTTTCCAAGTAACCATTGGTGTGTTCTTTTCTGCAGGTCACGTGCTGATAAATCATTAGCTGTACAATAGCCAAATACATAATCTAAAGCATCTTCCTTATTTACATACTTTGCTTCCTTCCCAATTACAACCGCTAATTCAACCTCATAATCCAGCCTTTGGGTCACTTTTGGCACTGCTATCTCACATTTATGTCCGGTTAATGAATTATTAAATTTACTAAATAATATAGGTACTTCTGGATATGGAGACTTTGTTTCATCCGCATGTTTGCGGTAATTTAAACCTACACAAATAATCTTGTTTGGCTGCGTGACACATGGTCCCCACTTAACTTCATCTTCATTTATAGTGTAATTTGTTTTACTTTCAGTTGGCAGGTTTGCTATATAGTCTTGGAGTACAGAAATGACCTCATGACCACCCGCTATTACATCCATGATATTTGTATGTATCTGTTTATTAGGAACCTCTTTTAATACCTCTTCAAGGTCAATTAAGCCATTTTCAATCTTCACACCTAACACGTGCTTACCTTCTTTTTTAATGGTTACTAGTTTCATTGAATCATTTTCCTCCTGATGATTAAGGTTAGTAACAACTGATTTCTCTATTCCAACCTATTTATCCTTCTTTTACCTTTAATTAGAGAGTATTTTAATTGGTATTATGGAAGGACCCATTAGGAAGTGATAGATCAGGTGCAATGATCAATAAAAGGGTTTTTGATTCCCTCTTCTCTTGAAAAATTGAGTTTATGGAAATCAAAAGCGAGCTTTGTTTCCCTTGATTTATGGGAAGTCCGGGTTATGGGAATCAAAACAGGTCTTTGGTTACCTCCTATGATAAAAATCCTTAGATGAGGGAATCAAAATGTAGTTATAATACCTTTTCCATAAAAAAGGGCATTTCAAGGATTATTTGTTACCGACTTTTCTAAAAGTGTCGCCCTATGGGCACGAATAGCAGCTATTCGTTACCCTTTTCTCTAAAAGTGTCGCCTCACGGTCACGATTCTCCATTTACCATACTATCTTTCCTAATTTGTCCTTTTGGACAACACAAAAAAACACAACCCTTATCAGGTTGTGTTTCGTTTTGCCTGGCAACGTCCTACTCTCACAGGGACAAAGTCCCAACTACCATCGGCGCTGAGAAGCTTAACTTCCGTGTTCGGTATGGGAACGGGTGTGACCTTCTCGCCTTAATTACCAGACTATTTTGTTGAGGTATCATTCCCTCAAAACTAGATAATCAGAAGAAGTTTGTAAAACGAGTTCACCTTTAAAAATTGGTTAAGTCCTCGAACGATTAGTATCAGTCAGCTCCACATGTTACCACGCTTCCACCTCTGACCTATCAACCTGATCATCTTTCAGGGTTCTTACTAGCTTGACGCTATGGGAAATCTCATCTTGAGGGGGGCTTCATGCTTAGATGCTTTCAGCACTTATCCCGTCCGCACATAGCTACCCAGCGATGCCTTTGGCAAGACAACTGGTACACCAGCGGTGCGTCCATCCCGGTCCTCTCGTACTAAGGACAGCTCCTCTCAAATTTCCTGCGCCCACGACGGATAGGGACCGAACTGTCTCACGACGTTCTGAACCCAGCTCGCGTACCGCTTTAATGGGCGAACAGCCCAACCCTTGGGACCGACTACAGCCCCAGGATGCGATGAGCCGACATCGAGGTGCCAAACCTCCCCGTCGATGTGGACTCTTGGGGGAGATAAGCCTGTTATCCCCGGGGTAGCTTTTATCCGTTGAGCGATGGCCCTTCCATGCGGAACCACCGGATCACTAAGCCCGACTTTCGTCCCTGCTCGACTTGTAGGTCTCGCAGTCAAGCTCCCTTGTGCCTTTACACTCTGCGAATGATTTCCAACCATTCTGAGGGAACCTTTGGGCGCCTCCGTTACTCTTTAGGAGGCGACCGCCCCAGTCAAACTGCCCACCTGACACTGTCTCCCACCCCGATAAGGGGTGCGGGTTAGAATTTCAATACAGCCAGGGTAGTATCCCACCGACGCCTCCACCGAAGCTAGCGCTCCGGTTTCTCAGGCTCCTACCTATCCTGTACAAGCTGTACCAAAATTCAATATCAGGCTACAGTAAAGCTCCACGGGGTCTTTCCGTCCTGTCGCGGGTAACCTGCATCTTCACAGGTACTATAATTTCACCGAGTCTCTCGTTGAGACAGTGCCCAGATCGTTACGCCTTTCGTGCGGGTCGGAACTTACCCGACAAGGAATTTCGCTACCTTAGGACCGTTATAGTTACGGCCGCCGTTTACTGGGGCTTCGATTCAGAGCTTCGCTTGCGCTAACCCCTCCTCTTAACCTTCCAGCACCGGGCAGGCGTCAGCCCCTATACTTCGCCTTGCGGCTTCGCAGAGACCTGTGTTTTTGCTAAACAGTCGCCTGGGCCTATTCACTGCGGCTCTTCGAGGCTATTCACCTCAAAAAGCACCCCTTCTCCCGAAGTTACGGGGTCATTTTGCCGAGTTCCTTAACGAGAGTTCTCTCGCACACCTTAGGATTCTCTCCTCGCCTACCTGTGTCGGTTTGCGGTACGGGCACCTTTTATCTCGCTAGAGGCTTTTCTTGGCAGTGTGGAATCAGGAACTTCGGTACTATATTTCCCTCGCCATCACAGCTCAGCCTTCACGGTAAGCGGATTTTCCTACTTACCAGCCTAACTGCTTGGACGCGCATATCCAACAGCGCGCTTACCCTATCCTCCTGCGTCCCCCCATCACTCAAACGATAAAGAGGTGGTACAGGAATATCAACCTGTTGTCCATCGCCTACGCCTTTCGGCCTCGGCTTAGGTCCCGACTAACCCTGAGAGGACGAGCCTTCCTCAGGAAACCTTAGGCATACGGTGGACGGGATTCTCACCCGTCTTTCGCTACTCATACCGGCATTCTCACTTCTAAGCGCTCCACCAGTCCTTACGGTCTAGCTTCAACGCCCTTAGAACGCTCTCCTACCACTG
>NZ_JBDFLL010000001.1:5820000-5822575 GCF_047237705.1 Neobacillus canaveralius
ACCCTCCACGGTTGAGCCGTGGGCTTTCACATCAGACTTAAAGGACCGCCTGCGCGCGCTTTACGCCCAATAATTCCGGACAACGCTTGCCACCTACGTATTACCGCGGCTGCTGGCACGTAGTTAGCCGTGGCTTTCTGGTTAGGTACCGTCAAGGTACCGGCAGTTACTCCGATACTTGTTCTTCCCTAACAACAGAGCTTTACGACCCGAAGGCCTTCATCGCTCACGCGGCGTTGCTCCGTCAGACTTTCGTCCATTGCGGAAGATTCCCTACTGCTGCCTCCCGTAGGAGTCTGGGCCGTGTCTCAGTCCCAGTGTGGCCGATCACCCTCTCAGGTCGGCTACGCATCGTCGCCTTGGTGAGCCGTTACCTCACCAACTAGCTAATGCGCCGCGGGCCCATCTGTAAGTGTCAGCGTAAACCGACTTTCAGCTTTTCCACATGAGAGGAAAAGGATTATCCGGTATTAGCTCCGGTTTCCCGAAGTTATCCCAGTCTTACAGGCAGGTTGCCCACGTGTTACTCACCCGTCCGCCGCTAACCAAGAGGTGCAAGCACCTCAAGATTCGCTCGACTTGCATGTATTAGGCACGCCGCCAGCGTTCGTCCTGAGCCAGGATCAAACTCTCCAAGAAAGTTGATATAGCTCATTTTGTTACGTTGGCTTAGCTTTTATAAAAAGCTAAAAAATTGTTTGTTGACGTTCTTGTTTGTTTAGTTTTCAAAGAGCAATTATTTACAGCGACAAAAACCATCATACCATGCTGATTCATTAGTGTCAACATAAAATCACTTTAAGTTTTTATATTGAATGTCTTCACGAAGCAGCTTTTCAATAATAACACCGTTGGTGTATTAATGCAATATAAAGTTTTTATCTTTTTCTCTATTAAAAGAGAATCAAAAGACTAAAAGTCTTTCGCCTGGCAACGTCCTACTCTCACAGGGACAAAGTCCCAACTACCATCGGCGCTGAGAAGCTTAACTTCCGTGTTCGGTATGGGAACGGGTGTGACCTTCTCGCCATTGCTGCCAGACTATTTTGTTGAGGTATCATTCCCTCAAAACTAGATAATCAGAAGAAGTTTGTAAAACGAGTTCGCCTTTAAAAATTGGTTAAGTCCTCGAACGATTAGTATCAGTCAGCTCCACATGTTACCACGCTTCCACCTCTGACCTATCAACCTGATCATCTTTCAGGGTTCTTACTAGCTTGACGCTATGGGAAATCTCATCTTGAGGGGGGCTTCATGCTTAGATGCTTTCAGCACTTATCCCGTCCGCACATAGCTACCCAGCGATGCCTTTGGCAAGACAACTGGTACACCAGCGGTGCGTCCATCCCGGTCCTCTCGTACTAAGGACAGCTCCTCTCAAATTTCCTGCGCCCACGACGGATAGGGACCGAACTGTCTCACGACGTTCTGAACCCAGCTCGCGTACCGCTTTAATGGGCGAACAGCCCAACCCTTGGGACCGACTACAGCCCCAGGATGCGATGAGCCGACATCGAGGTGCCAAACCTCCCCGTCGATGTGGACTCTTGGGGGAGATAAGCCTGTTATCCCCGGGGTAGCTTTTATCCGTTGAGCGATGGCCCTTCCATGCGGAACCACCGGATCACTAAGCCCGACTTTCGTCCCTGCTCGACTTGTAGGTCTCGCAGTCAAGCTCCCTTGTGCCTTTACACTCTGCGAATGATTTCCAACCATTCTGAGGGAACCTTTGGGCGCCTCCGTTACTCTTTAGGAGGCGACCGCCCCAGTCAAACTGCCCACCTGACACTGTCTCCCACCCCGATAAGGGGTGCGGGTTAGAATTTCAATACAGCCAGGGTAGTATCCCACCGACGCCTCCACCGAAGCTAGCGCTCCGGTTTCTCAGGCTCCTACCTATCCTGTACAAGCTGTACCAAAATTCAATATCAGGCTACAGTAAAGCTCCACGGGGTCTTTCCGTCCTGTCGCGGGTAACCTGCATCTTCACAGGTACTATAATTTCACCGAGTCTCTCGTTGAGACAGTGCCCAGATCGTTACGCCTTTCGTGCGGGTCGGAACTTACCCGACAAGGAATTTCGCTACCTTAGGACCGTTATAGTTACGGCCGCCGTTTACTGGGGCTTCGATTCAGAGCTTCGCTTGCGCTAACCCCTCCTCTTAACCTTCCAGCACCGGGCAGGCGTCAGCCCCTATACTTCGCCTTGCGGCTTCGCAGAGACCTGTGTTTTTGCTAAACAGTCGCCTGGGCCTATTCACTGCGGCTCTTCGAGGCTATTCACCTCAAAAAGCACCCCTTCTCCCGAAGTTACGGGGTCATTTTGCCGAGTTCCTTAACGAGAGTTCTCTCGCACACCTTAGGATTCTCTCCTCGCCTACCTGTGTCGGTTTGCGGTACGGGCACCTTTTATCTCGCTAGAGGCTTTTCTTGGCAGTGTGGAATCAGGAACTTCGGTACTATATTTCCCTCGCCATCACAGCTCAGCCTTCACGGTAAGCGGATTTTCCTACTTACCAGCCTAACTGCTTGGACGCGCATATCCAACAGCGCGCTTACCCTATCCTCCTGCGTC
>NZ_JBDFLL010000002.1:0-137500 GCF_047237705.1 Neobacillus canaveralius
GAACAATTATTTCTTCATTTACTTCGTGAACAACTTCGCTCAGAAGCAACTCTATTAATATATCATTTCGTTAACTTCGCGTCAACACTTTTTTAAATAAAGTTTTTAACACCTGCGTGTTGTTAACTCGTCATTAACGACTGCTAAAATATAATAACACCATTAGCAATCGACGTCAACAGTATATTGAAATTAATTTCACTTTACGTATTCAGCTTCTATATATAGAAGAAAGCCGACTCTGATACTCAGAGCCGGCTTCACCTTATTTCGTGATTTTAATAATTCCTGTTTGTTTCAGATCAACTTGACCTGGCTTTTCAATCACTACCTTTTCACCTTCAGCTAAGTTAGTGAAGACAACTGGCGTAATGATTGATGTAGCATGTTCTTTAATGAAATCCAAATCAACTTTTAGTAATGGCTGACCTTGGTCAACAATATCATTTTCAGATACTAAGGTTTCAAATCCTTGACCCTTTAAGTTCACCGTATCAATTCCAACATGGATTAGGATTTCGCGGCCTGTATCAGATAGGATTCCAATTGCATGTTTAGTTGGGAATAGGTTAACTATTTTCCCGCTTACAGGTGATACAATTGTACCTTCTACTGGGACAATCGCAAAGCCATCTCCCATCATTTTACCCGCAAACACTTGGTCAGGCACTTCTGTAATTGGTTTTAATTCGCCTTTTAAAGGAGCCATAAATCCTTCATCTTCATTACTACGCGCAGTTTGTAGTGCTTCTGGATTAATTTCCTCGATTTGCTGTTCTACACCTTTTTCAGGTGCTTTTACTGTTGTGCGAGGTTTTTTACCATCCATTATATCTTTCATTTGTCCCTTAATGGTTTCGGAGCGCGGTCCAAAGATTGCTTGAATATTGTTACCTACCTCTAGAACACCAGCTGCACCAAGTCTTTTTAATTGGTCCTTATCAACATCTTTAATGTCATTAACCGATACACGGAGACGGGTAATACATGCATCTAAATGAGCTATGTTTCCTTTACCGCCCATTGCATCCAAAATGTTAGAAGCCAAGTCCCCAGAACCTGCTTTACCAGTTGGCGCTTGATTTTCTTCTTCCTCTAACTCACGTCCAGGAGTCTTCAAATTAAAAGTACGGATCGCAAATCTGAAACCAAAGTAATATATAACTGCAAACACAAGACCTACCGGTATAACAATCCAGGCATTTGTTTGCGGGTTAATTAATCCAAACAAGATGTAGTCAATTAAACCACCGGAGAAAGTCATCCCGATTTTTACATCTAACATGTGCATAACCATAAATGATAAACCAGCAAAGACTGCGTGAATACCAAACAATATCGGTGCTACAAATAAAAACGAGAATTCAATTGGTTCTGTAATACCTGTTAAGAATGAAGTAAGGGCCGCAGATGCCATTAACCCTCCGACAAAAACTTTCTTTTCAGGCTTCGCTTCATGATAAATCGCTAATGCTGCTGCTGGAAGACCAAACATCATGAATGGGAATTTCCCTGTCATAAATGTTCCAGCTGTTAAATTTTTAACATTGTCTGTAATTTGTGCCATGAAGATACGTTGATCTCCACGAACCACTTCTCCTGCTTTCGTTGTATATTCTCCGAATTCATACCAAAATGGTGAATAGAAAATATGGTGTAAACCAAACGGAATTAATGATCGTTCAATTACTCCGAAAATAAAAGCAGAAATTGTTAAGTTTGCATGTACCATGTTTTGTGAGAATGCATTTAGTCCATTTTGAATTGGCGGCCAAATGAAAATCATCAATAAACCCAAGACAAGAGCAGACGCTGCTGTAATAATAGGTACAAAACGTTTCCCTGCAAAGAATCCTAAATAAGATGGTAATTCGATTTCATAAAACTTATTGTACATTGCAGAAGCTAGTATACCGACGATTATCCCACCAAACACTCCTGTTTGCAGTGTCGGAATTCCTAAAACATTTGCGTAGTTTAGACCATTTACATCTTCCGCTGTAATCCCAAGGATTGTACCCATCGTTACATTCATGATTAGGTAACCAATAATTGCCGCTAGGCCGGCTGTACCCTCTCCCCCAGCTAAACCAACTGCCACACCAACCGCAAATAGGAGCGGAAGGTTACCAAAGATGATATCCCCGGCTTTTTGCATAACAGCAGCAATCATATCAACTGTGCTATTGTCTAGGAAAGGAGCTAACTCTATAAGTGCTGGGTTTCTAAGTGCAGCCCCCAAAGCAAGTAAAATACCTGCAGCAGGTAATAGCGCAACAGGGAGCATTAGTGCTTTACCGACTTTTTGCAAGACACCAAAAGCTTGTTTAAACATAATATATACCTCCAATTTTTTATAAGCTCATTAAGCGTTTTCATTTACCGTGAAAACACAAAAAAAGGCATGAGTAAAAGTTCAATTGAAATGAGGCTACGGGTATAGATTACCCAAAAACCATGGTTTCAATCAATACTTTTCACTCATGCCTGATCGAATCAGTAACACGTAAAAAATATAACTATTTAAATTTTTTCTGTATTCTTTGCAAATGCATCGTTAAGTACACTGCTTCTGCATCGAATACTTTCATTTTTAATGTTTGTTGCATCACTTTAATGAGCTTCCATGAGAGATTATAGCACACAGGATATTCTTGTTTCAATAGGGAATTTATTTTTTCTGGTTCCTCTACTTTTTCCCCTTTCACTACCCTCTCAATGGTGAATCTCAGGTGACGCACCAACCTCATATAATCAATACTCTCTTTATCAATATCAATTTCAAATTGCTCTTCCACCATTTTTACCAGCCTGCTGACCAGCTGTGAATGTTGATTAACTTCAGATAAGTTTCTATTTGTCATGGCACTGTGAATATGGATAGCAATAAAACCTATCTCCCCTACAGGCAGAGAAATCCCTGCTTTTTCTTTGATAAATTCAACAACCTCCGCAGCAATTTCATATTCATGCCGATAGAGCGTTTTCGTTTCTACCAGGAACGGATTACTCATTTCCATACCTTTAGATACTCTATTGATTGCAAACATTAAGTGATCAGTTAATGCAACATGGATATGCTCATCTAACTGTGTATGGGTCCTTTGTTTGATTAGTCCAATAGCAGATATAATTACTTCTAGTAGATCATTATCAATAAAAGGAAGCAATTTAATATAATTTTGTTGTTCTTTTTCATTTTTAAGAACAAATAATTTTTCTACTGAATCTGTTTCAATAAAATCTCCCTGTTTCCGATTAAAGCCTATTCCTTTACCGATTAAGACAACTTCTTCATAGGAAGGATGTTCGGCAATCAAAACATTATTATTTAATACTTTATCAATTAATAGCTTTGGCATTGCCTTCCTCCCCATTTTTTCCGAATTACCTTAGTATTCTCATGTTATAAGAGTCAAATCAAGAAGTCAACGACAATATTCGACACAATTACTTATACGTGATTCCTCTTATCGCTATTAAAAAGAAACCAGCAGTAAATCCAAGCAAAGCAAGTGTGTCCTTTATTAGTGTACTGGTATGAAGGCTGCCACTGATGATTTCTTTAAATCCTGACATTGCCCAGCTTTGAGGAACGACTAAAGAAATTTTTCGCATAAATTCTGGAACTAGATCAATAGACCAATAAACACCCCCAAGCATACACGTGCTTACGATTAACACAGCGCCAATTGCACCTGCTTGTTGTTTTGTTTTTACAATTCCAGCAATCATAAGGCCAAAACCAACCACACATAAAATCACCAATGAAGCAAAAGGAATCAAATAGGCTAAGTTCCCCCAATTTGCGTCAAACATAATGTTCATTGCAGCCATTAATACAGCGAATTGAATCCAGCCCATTAAGAAGTAAGCAATTAGATAACCTAAACTTATCTGCAGCCTATGTGCCGGAGCTACCATTAGCCGTGACCATGTTCCCCCAGTTCGTTCATCCAAAATAGTAGACGCTGCACCAGATAGCCCAAACATCATAAACATGATCGAAAAACCTACAAACATTAAATTTATTTCCACTGCGTTGTTATTGTCCTTTTGTATCGTTTGTTTTTCAATGATAACACCTTTACCCCGTGCGACTGCTTCCAGTAAATCTGGCAGCGTGGATGAATCTGTTGTCTCCGCAATATTAAGGACGCGAATAATTAAATTCGCTGTCCCTTCCAAATGGGGCTCTAAAGCAAGATAATCTTCTGTTCTACTGCGCAAAAGGATATCAAACAACGATTGTTTATTTATGATTCTTTCTTGGATGTTTGAAGGGATGATAACCGCTGCTACTGTATCCTGCTCTTCTACATTTTCTTTTGCTTGCTTAGCTGTTGCTATGTTCCACTTAAAATGTTCATTCTTCTTCAATAGGTTGAATATTTCAGTGCTGTGTTCTTCTTTATTCAAAACAACATCTACAATTGGTTTTGTTTGCTCCGACTTGATGGCGATCCCACCAAAGATCCAGCTAAATAACCCAGGTAAAATAAACATCATAACTAAAGCACCCGGTGATTTAAAAAGCTCTTTTAAATGCAGCCAAGTTATTGCCCAAATCTTACGCATACTTCCTCCTCCTTTCGATTGAAAGGCGAAATAAGCCAATCGCAAAAAATAGTATACCTAAGCCAATCGAGCTCAGTACAGCAGGAATTACTTCAAAAAACGTGGCACCAGACATTAAATCCAGATAGGTTTGGAGCGCAAGTCCATTCGGCAATATTTTTGAAACGGAAACGAACCAATCTGGAAAAATATATAACGGGGCCATGCTTCCGCCTAAAGCAGCGAATATCTGCGTTCCTAACATTCCAGCAGCATTAAAAGCCTTCTCCGTTTTGATAAAGGAGCCGGCTAGCACACCCAAACCACAAGCACTAATGACATATGCAAAGGTCATCATCACTACTCCTGAAACTGAATCCCCCCAGTTAACGCCAAAAAGAAGCCTTGTACCAATGATAATGACAAAAGCCTGCGTGAAGGAAATGACAATTAAACCAATCATTTTTCCAGTTAAGTAGTTTATGTAGGTTAAATTGGATATCAACAAACGTTTAAAGACCTCTTGTTCTTTTTCGAGAATCATTGTTGAAACACCCTGAACAACGGTCATCAGTAAGAACATCACACCCATTGCCGCAGCATAGTACTGAAACGAACTCACTGGAGTTGTGTCCGCATCACTAGATGTTACATTGAGGAGATCTTGACTAGGCTCATCTAGTGACACATCACTTTTAACAGGCAGTGCCACATTTGCTGCCATTGCTTCGATTGGTATTGTTTGAGCAAATTGTTCAATTACACTTGATACGATTGTTGCCTTAATACCGGGATCAGGAACTGTAATTAGTTTTGTACTCGCCTGTACTCCTGTCATCAACGAAGCTGTAAAATCCTCATCGATAACGATTCCTACATCAAGTTTATGGTTCTTAATTTTTTCATACATTTCATCTTCTTGATAAAATTCAACATCAATCTGATCAGCTAATTCCTGCTTAAAGACCTTTTCTGACAAAACTCCACCTAACTGCCCTTGATCTAAATTAGCAATTCCCAATGTGAATTTCTTAATCGTTACATCTTTATCCCCATCCATCATATCGCCAAATGCCGCCCCTAAAATGGCAATTAGAAGAAGAGGCATCGCTATTAACGTTAATAACGCCTGCTTATCACGAACGACCAGCAGTAAATCTTTCCAAGCCAGCCACCAGGAAGTCATCATCTTCACCCCTAATCTCTCAGACTTCTTCCAGTCAAATGCAAAAAGACACTTTCCAGGTTGGGTTCAACAATTTCTACCGATGTAATCTTCGTCCCGGTTTTAGTTACCAACTGGATCAAATCACTTAAAACCAAATGTGGTTCTTTATGAAAAACGGTAAGCAAATTGTCTTTTATCAGGACATCCTTTTTCAAAACTAGATTTTTTATTAAACTGCCAATCTCAATATCCTTTGAAAATCCTTTATCCATAGAGATAATTATTCTTGACCGATCACCGATGGTCTCCCTCAACTCGCGAAGGGTGCCGCAGGCAATTAACTCCCCGTGATCCATAATCCCAATTCGTTCACAAAGGTATTCCACTTCTTCCATGTAATGACTTGTGTAGATAATCGTCATTCCATTTTGATTTAAGGATTTTACCGTATTTAGAATATGATTTCTTGACTGTGGATCAATTCCTACTGTTGGTTCATCCATGATCAATACTTCTGGTTTATGTAAAATTGCAGCACCAATATTTACTCTTCGCTTCATTCCACCTGAAAAGGTATTAATTTTGTCTTTTGCCCGATCTGTCAGCCCAATGATTTCAAGGACTTCATCAACAGCTTTATCAAGTGCTTTTCCAGATAAATCATACATCCTTCCCCAAAACTTTAAATTCTCTCTGGCTGATAAAGCACCATAGAGAGCAATTTCCTGAGGCACCACCCCAATCGATTTCTGTGCAAGTTTTGGATTATTGATGACATCTACACCTGTTACTTGAATACTTCCTGAAGTCGGAGGATATAACCCGGTAAGCATATTAATTGTTGTGGATTTTCCTGCACCATTTGGACCAAGCAAACTAAAGGACTCACCTTTCTCTACCGAAAAGGACACTCCCTTCACGGCATCAAACTTTCCAAAGCTTTTTCGCAGCTCCTGAACGTTTAGTATGTTCACCTTCAACACTTCCTTTCCATTCATTTCCTTACACCCTTAATCATACAGAAGTAAAATGGAAATTTTTATCTTTTTTTTGCAAAAAATAAAAATATTTTGTGAATTCATTCACAGTATTAAAAAAAAGAGCCTGTGATCATCACAGACTCTTCGACTCAGGTTATAAAAATATGAAGTATAGAATGAAAATAACAAAGAACAAGTACATGATTGGATGAATTTCTTTCGTACGCCCTTTAACAATCATTGTAATTGGGTAAAAAATAAACCCAATGGCAATACCTGTAGCAATGCTATATGTCAGAGGCATGGCAATCATCGTTAGGAAGGCTGGTACAGCCACTTCAAATTTCGTCCATTCAATTTTCCCTAATGAACCAACCATTAAGGCGCCAACAATAATTAATGCTGGTGCTGTAACTGCTGCTGTAACTACTGATAATAACGGGAAAAAGAACAATGATAAAATAAACAATGCTGCTGTAACGAGTGAAGCAAAACCTGTTCTTGCACCCGCTGCAACTCCAGCAGATGATTCAATATAAGATGTTGTCGTTGAAGTACCAAGTACCGCACCGACAGTTGTTGCTACTGAGTCAGCAAGTAACGCTCTTCCTGCACGAGGTAATTTATTGTCTTTGATCATTCCGGCTTGATTTGCCACCGCAACCAGTGTTCCAGCATTATCAAAGAAATCAACAAACAGTAAAGTCAGGATAATTCCAAGCATTCCCATTGTGTAAAATGAACTATCACCAAAAGAAGAAAATGCAGCTCCAAATGTAGGTGCTAAACTTGGAACAGTATCGACGATTTTATCGGGTGTATCAATTAAGTTAAAGATCATTCCTACGATAACAGTAATAATCATTCCGAAAAATACTGCTCCGTTAATTCCTCTAGTCATCAGAATTACCGTTACAACAATCCCGAAAATAGCTAGTAATGTTGGTCCGGCTGTTAAATCACCTAATCCAACCAGTGTTGCATCATTATTTACTACAATACCTGCACTCTGTAATCCAATAAACGTAATATATAAACCAATACCTGCACCAACGGCATGCTTTAACTCTATCGGAATCGCATTGATTAGTTTCTCACGTAAACCAGTTAGCGTTAATAAAAAGAAAAATACACCGGAAATGAATACTGCACCTAATGCATGCTGCCATGGAACGCCGCTTCCTAATACAACTGTATAAGCAAAGAATGCATTCAATCCCATACCAGGCGCTAATGCCAGTGGATACTTACCGAGTAATCCCATCACAATGGATCCGATTGCTGCAGCTAAGGCCGTTGCTACAAATACCGCTCCATAATCCATTCGAAGTGCATCTGGAAAGTCCGGTACACTTGATAGTGTCAATGTTAGCGGGTTAACCACTAATATATAGGCCATTGCCAAAAAGGTTGTTATGCCGCCTATAATCTCACGACGATAATTCGTCCCTAATTCTTTAAACATAAAATATTTTTGCATTTACTCTTCCCCCTATCAATATTCTTTTAAAAAAACAAAAACGCTCCGATATCTACCGGAACGCTTGACTTGGGGCAAGTGTAAATAACAGAGGAAAAACCTCGTTTTAAACACTGCCTCGTAGTCAAGCCATTTACGGTGGCTCGGTAGAAACTTTTGGGCCATATTCCCAATATTATACGAGTTAAATCGACAAATTATTTACTTCCCCATTATATTACCAAGGATCTTCCTACTTGTAAATATAAAAAGCGAACGTTTTTAAAAATATATTTAAAAACGTTCGCTTTTAGAAGTATTATTTTAAATTTATTCCCACTCAATGGTTGCAGGCGGCTTGCTGGTAATGTCATAGACCACTCTGTTAACATGTGCTACTTCATTAACAATCCGAGTCGAAATAACTTCGAGCACATCCCATGGAATACGTGCCCAATCAGACGTCATTCCGTCAATAGACGTAACAGCGCGGATACCAATTGTATAATCGTATGTGCGGGCATCTCCCATAACTCCTACACTACGAATGTCTGGAAGTACCGTAAAGTATTGCCATATTTCACGATCAAGTCCCGCCTTCTTAATTTCTTCACGGAGGATCCAGTCAGATTCACGGACAATTTCAAGTTTATCTTCAGAAATCGCTCCCAGGACACGAATTCCAAGACCTGGTCCAGGGAATGGCTGCCTCCAAACAATATCATCCGGAATTCCAAGCTCAGTACCAAGCGCACGGACCTCATCTTTAAAAAGGGTATTCAATGGTTCAATTAATTTAAATTGCATATCTTCAGGTAATCCGCCAACATTATGATGAGATTTAATTGTTTGAGCAGTAGCAGTTCCACTTTCGATAATATCAGTATATAGTGTTCCTTGAGCTAAAAACTCAATTCCTTCAAGCTTAGTTGCTTCATCATCGAAAACATAAATGAACTCGTTGCCAATAATTTTCCGCTTCTTCTCCGGATCTGATACACCTTCTAATTTAGATAAGAAACGTTCTTTCGCATCCACTTTAATAACATTCATATGGAAGCCTTCAGCAAAGGTCTTCATAACACTTTCTGCTTCATTCTTGCGAAGTAAACCATGATCAACAAAAATACAAGTTAGTTGATCACCAATCGCTTTATGAATAAGTACAGCAACTACAGAGGAATCTACTCCGCCGCTGAGTGCGCAAAGTACTTTCTTATCGCCAACCAGCTCACGGATTTTCGCCATTTCCACTTCAATGAAATTACCCATTGACCAATCGCCTTTACACTCACACACATTAAAAACAAAATTCTTAAGCAGCTCATTGCCATAAACGGAATGACGAACTTCCGGGTGGAATTGAACAGCGTATAATTTTCGGTCCTCATTACTCATCGCCGAAATTGGGCAAGATGGGTTTGTTCCGTCAACTGTAAATCCAGCTGGTGCTTCAACAACTAAATCTCCATGGCTCATCCAAACCACTTGCTCCTGTGGCATATCATTGAATAGCTTCGTTTGATTTTGAAGGTTCATCACTGCCTTCCCGTATTCACGGTTCTTCGCTTTTTCAACTTTCCCTTCAAAATGAACAGTCATTAATTGCATTCCATAACAAATCCCTAAGATAGGCAGACCCATTTCAAAAATTTCTTCATCACAGCGGAATGAGTTCTCATCATAAACACTATTCGGTCCGCCTGAAAAAATGATTCCCTTAGGATTCATTTTTCTAATTTCCTCAGCAGTAATGGTATGCGGATGTAGTTCACTATATACACCGAACTCACGAATCCTGCGTGTAATTAACTGGTTATACTGGCTTCCAAAGTCTAAAACCACAATCATATCTGTATTTGTCAACACGGCCACCTCTTCCAAAATAATAAGGTTAGTATTTACTTTAATAACAAAAAAAAACTAAAATTCCCCCTCCAAATAAACCAGGAAGGCAGAACTCTAGTTTTCTCACATTAGCTATAACCGAATTTTCTGCCTTCATAGTCAGGCCATTTACGGTGACCCGGTAGAAACTTTCGAACCCTATTTTCGAGGATATATGAAGGAAAAACAAACCTATTTAATTAAAAGTCAGAATTCATTGTAACAATAGGTTGTTTTATCGGTCAAGCAATTGTCTTTTTAATTAAATTTTCCCATAATTCCCGTGTATCCTTCCAGCTCCCCTCAGGAAGTTTTTGATGGTATAGATATTGCTCATACCTATCCGTCAGCTTTGACATCTCTCTAGACGCAAAGAAGGTATCAATGTACCGGGCGTAATTTCTCAATGTTTGATTCTCACTACGTTTTAAGCCGAAACGCTCTAATTGATCTAGAAGGATTAGATAGGCTTTACCTATATTTTCATCCTTTTTTCTTAATCGGAACTGAAGCAAATATAAACGCGGCAGCCACTTTCCTCGTAACCTATAGATTAGACCAACTGCACCAACAACTATCGCAGCTAAAATGAAAATCCATTTCCAATTTTTATTGAAGAATATGTTAATGCTAAGCCAGAGACCATTAAATGAAAAAGTTTGTTCAGTCTTCTCGGAACTGCCGCTATCTTCCTCCAGGTCCTGCTGCTGATTTGGTGCTGCCGGAGCAGTTGTTTCGACAGCAGGAGTTGTTCCATCATCATTTGTAAAATCGATCGAAACACTATTCGTGAAGCCCTTTGTTGGCTCAAACGGTACCCATCCTTGGTTAGGAAAATAAACTTCAACCCAGGAATGGGCATTATTATTGGTGATTTCATAAATTTGTTTCGAAGATTCGACTTCACTGTATTCTAGAAACTCCCCGCCAGTATAACCTTTAACCCACCGTGTAGGAATTCCTAGTGACCTAAGTAAAACCGCCATTGAGGTCGAAAAATTATCACAATACCCTATTTTTGTTTCAAATAAAAATTGATCGACGTAATCATCATTTTCTCCTGGAACAGCTACATCACTCTGACTATAAGTGAACCCAGACCCGCCGAAATGACGCTCCACAGCTTTTGCTTTATCAAACCAATTTGTTTCTTTTTCCGTAATACTCACAGCTAGCTCCCTAACTCTATCAGGCAAATTATCAGGCAATTGCGTATAGCGTGCGAGAAATTCTGCCTCTATCTGTTCAGGGTCTGCCCCAGTTGTTTCTCTTAGCTCAGTTGCTTGATATTTCGGAACTTTATACTCTATTGAATAAGAATCCGGCGCGATAGGGGTCGAGTTAATTCTGTTTAAGATTGAGATTTTTTCCTTTGTTGAATCGATTTCTAAAAGATAATTGCGTTGAAATTGCACCCTTTGGATACCAGCCGGATAAATGAGGTGGTCATAGTCCATGAACATAAATAAGGAGGCATTCTCATCCCGTGTTTCTACATCAGAAGGAATAGGGAAAACAGGAATTAAATCATCCCCGCTAATTGTCAAAGGAGTTGATTCAGATGGAATCCAGCCTTTTCCTGTGTAATGGTCCTTTGTTTCTACCTTCCAGTAATTCTTTTCGACTGCTTCTGTGCGGAACACGATACTGTCATCCCCAATAAAAGGACCACCTAAACGGGAATCATCTGTGCCGTAACCTACTTTAGCAATCCCTTTACCAACTCCATCCTCACCGCCTTTATTGCCGGCAGCCTTAAGATATGGAACAGGGTCTGGCCATATGGGTGCGAATTTTGGAGATATAATTCCAATTATAACGCTAAAAGCAATCATTATAATTAACGGTCTCAACCATTTTCGTGCCGCAACCGAATCACCATATACATTTTCCCTAGCAAGAATTCGGTAATAGGTTAACATTCCCATAACAGCAAAACCAACTACGACGGTTCGGACAATGGCTGTTGTTGCACTATAAAGTGTGAATGTATCTAATACAGTAATATAAATGAGCGTCATAAAGAAGAAAATAAAAATTCTTTTCCGATTCAAAAGCCAGTAGTGAACTAAGTACACCATTAACCAAAGAAGAATAAACAACAAAAATGTCCTGAATTCATTGGTCAACCCTAACCAATTGCGAGCAATAATCCTACTGAAATTTGTGGTCAAATCATCAGTAAAAAATGTAAACCAGCTGAATTGAAAGAACCCTTCATCATAATGAAACATATTTACTGAGAAGAAGATAAACCAAAATTTTATGATCGTCTGCCAAATCCACTTCATCCTCAAGAAAGCTAATGTAAAGGATAACAGGATAAAAATCACAAACATTTCAATATGATCTGTAGTTGTTAATTGCTCGATAGGACGAAGCCATTCCCACAAAAGCAAAAAACCAAACATGTATAAAAAAAATGACTGAAAATCTCTTTTCATCGCAAATTCACCTCCGAAAAGGCAGATGCAAAATGACCTTCATGAACCATTATTACTCGTATATTTCGTGCGTTTGCCAACGCAATCAATGATCTTTCGTCTTGTGTAGGAGTTTCCTTTTCCCCTTTTATGAGAAAAAGAGTAATCTTTCCTTTCCTTTGCCCTAGGTAGCCAGCCTTCTCTAGTAAAGGCTTTGTTAATTGGGCACTTACTAGTAAGAAGGATACTGTTTGTTGAACAAACATCCCCTCGGTCTCTAACACTTTTTCAAACGAGGAAGGACTCTTTGCTTCTATCTTTGCTAAATGATAGAAAAGCTGGTGCAGTTGATTTTCTCCGCCCCTTATAGGAAATGATGCCCTTTCTCGACTAATGGTCAAGAGCCCAATCTGTGCACCCTTTTTCAAAACGGCACGTAATAAAGATGCTGTAAAGGAAACGATTGCTTCAAACTGTTGATCAGGTGCGCAATCCATCACAACAAATACATCGTGGGATTGACGCTGTTCAAATTCCTTTGTCATGATTTCATTTCGTTTTGCAGAGGCCTTCCAGTTAATCCATGAAAACCGATCACCGGGCTGGTAATCCCGAACACCAATCGCCAATGTGGTATCACGCTGTACCCGTTCTCTTGACGCAGTCATTCCTTGATCATAATGGGTTTCAAAGGAGCGGTACAATAACTCTGTATATGCTGGGTAGACAATGATTTTACTTTCATTTGTCTGCGATTTTACTTTCTCGACTAAGCCTAAAATATCACCTGTTCGCACAATAAAACCTTTGAATTTATGCTCGCCCCGCGGAAGTTCTTCGATGACATATTCATAGGAAAATTCCCTTTTAAAACCCGGCAATACTAGTGTCTTTGCCTTCTTTTTCTGCTGGGAATGCTTTAGGCTGTCATCTACATCATCTTCAATCAGCAGATAAAATATAGGAAAAAATGATTTTCTCTTTACGGTTACAATTACCTTCAACGGTTCACCAGCGTTGTAATCATTTTTAGGTATTTGTCGAGTTATTTTCAGTTCATTCAAAGAATAAAAGGATAAGCCGATACAATAAAGGGCAAAAGGTAAGAAGCTATAAAATAAAAACCAGCTTACAAAACCGCCTTGAAACATTGCATATGAAAAGGTAAGCAGAATCAAAAATAATAAGACGACAAACTTCCATACTTTTTTGAATGGAATCCATAATTTCTTCATTTACTTCACAAGCCTTTGGACAGGAACAGGAATTCTTGCAATCACTCGATTTACAATTTCTTCCGCTGTCAACCCCTCAAACTTTGCTTCTGATTTTAAAATAATCCGATGAGATAAAACAAATGGTGCTAAATATTGGATATCATCAGGGATAACATAGTCACGACCATACATAAAAGCATAGGCTTGTGCAGCTTTCATTAACGAAATGGAGCCCCTTGGACTGGCGCCGAGGTAGACAGAGTGGAATTTCCGCGTCAGGTTAACGATTTCTACAATATAGCGCTTAATCGTTTGATCGACATAAACCTCTTTTATTTCTTTTTGCAGTGATTGTAGACCTTCGAGATCAACCACAGGATAAAGGTCTTCAATCGGCGGGACTTTCTGAGCTCTATTTAGAACTTCTATCTCTTCATCGACTTCGGGGTAACCCATCTTCATTTTTAATAAAAAGCGGTCCAGCTGTGCTTCTGGCAGCGGATAAGTCCCTTCGTACTCAATCGGATTTTGTGTCGCCATGACAAAGAATGGCTTCTGCAGTCGATGGGTGACACCATCAATGGTTACACTGGCCTCTTCCATTCCTTCAAGCAAAGCTGACTGAGTCTTTGGTGAAGTCCGGTTAATCTCATCGGCAAGAATAATATTCCCCATCAATGGTCCTGGCCGGAATTGAAATTCCATTTCCTTTGGGTTATAAATCGAAATTCCCGTTACATCTGATGGTAATAAGTCAGGAGTAAACTGAATCCTGCGGAAGTTAGCATTTACAGACTTGGCAAGAGCTCGGACCATCATCGTCTTCCCAACACCAGGTACATCCTCTAGCAGTACATGCCCTTCTGCTAATAAAGCAATAAGGCTGAGCTCAGCTACATTCCTTTTTCCAATCATCACCTTTTCAATGTTTAATAGAATTTTTTCTATAATTGGGTTCATATGTTCAAGGGCCACGTAATATCCTCCTCAATTCTAGCTTTATACAACACTATATCTCTTGTATTCTATTTTTCTTTGGGAAATTCCTGTAAAAAGAAATGCAATATTCAAAAACTAAATAAAATCCCACACTGATAATCTTTGAGCTGCATAATCTATTATTGCTGAATAACATCATGACTAGTGTTGGGGGCAAAAAGATGGACAAAAAACTATTTCCTAGCAATCAAAGACCAACCATTGCGGTTACGAGGAGTGCTGGGAAAACGACGACAAAATCGATGATCGCTTCGATTTTAAGACAACGATGGAACATATACGAATCCAGAGATGTAAATAACGCATTTATCAATACGGAAAAAAGCGCAAAGAGGCTCAGAGATTCACATCAGGCAGTGGTGGTTGAATTTGGTATTGTTTACTTCGGGCACATTATAAAACATTGCGGGTTTATTAAACCTAATATTGGCGTGATTACGAATATCGGCACCGCTCATATAGGCAATTTTGGCGGCGACGTAACAAAATTGGCGGCGGCCAAATCGGAAATTATTCAACATATGGACCAATCTGGTATTTTCTTATTCAACGCAGATGACGAAAATTCTATGCACTTGCTCATTGATTCCTTTCCTGGAACCCTAATAAGAGTCGGAATCAATAAACAAGCAGACTACCGTGCTGAAAGAATGGAGTATTCAGAAGGCGGGATGAATTTTCGTGTAAAACTAAAGGGAGCACATTTCCCCTTTCATATTCCAATATATGGTGTTCACAACATATATAACGCTCTGTTTGCGATTGCTATTGGTGACCTGCTAGGCTTTACGCCAGAGGAAATCTCTCGAGGTTTGGAACAGTACAACAAGCCTGTAATGCGGATGGCTACTAAAAAACTTAAAAATAATATCACCATAATCGATGATACCTTCAGTGCAAATGTAGATGCAATGAAAGCAGCAATTGACGTCCTGACCAATGTAGGCATGAATGGAACAAAAATCGCTGTCCTGGGAGACATGAAAGGACTAGGAGTCATCACACAGGAAGCACATTTGGAAGTAGGCTCATATGCAGCCATGAAAAAAGTAGATTACCTTTATACTACTGGTGAGCTTGCTATGTTCATTTCACAAGCAGCACAGGAACAAGGAATGTCTCCAGACAAAGTTATTCATTTTGAACAAAAAGAAATGCTATTTCAAGCCCTTACTAATTTATCCCCAGGAACTACTATTTTGGTGAAAGGTGCCCGCAAGGCCAGGTTGGAAGATGTAGTAAATTATTTAATAGCCAGATATGGCGAGACATAATATATTCACTAATGCGAAGAAAGGCCATCCACCAGTTTGACGAACTGATGAATGGCCTTTTTTCGTAAAATTAGCGATGTACCACTCTCTGAATATGGATAGCCAAATATAATTTTTCATTATTCGTGAGACTATGTTCAAATTGATTTACGATGTAATCATTGATTTTTTCCGTACATTCAATAGCCTCTTTATGCTTTTGCTTAAAGGACTCATAAAGAAAAGGGTCATCGTCCTCTATATAGTTTTTACTATAAAGCCTTTGGGCAAAAAATTTCAAATGCGTCACAAATCGAAAATAATTTAATGATTCCTCATCAAAATTTATTTTATAATGATATTTTACAATGTTTAAGATGTCTTGCATTACCCTAGTAATATTAGCGACATTTGGCATTTCCTCATTCAATCCTGAGTTAACGATGTGCATCGCAATAAAACCAGCTTCATCCTCCGGTAAGAGTACACCTATCTTTTCATTAACCAATTTTATTGCCTCTAAACCGATTGAAAACTCTTCCTTATAAAACCTTTTGATTTCCCACAATAAAGCATTTTTTATGTCATAGCCTTTTTGGTTTCTATCAACGGCAAAGTGAATATGGTCCGTTAAAGAGATATAAATACTATCGTTAAGAATTCTCCCGAGCCTGCTTTTTGCAATTTTAATAATTTCCTCTGTGATTTCCATATATTCTGCAGGTACTTCATATAAAAGGGTCTTAAATTTCTCAGAGATATCTTCATTTTTCAAAGCAAAAATCTTTTCAATCTTTTCTTTGTCCACAAGATCTCCAGGTTTTTTTTGAAAAGCAAGACCTTTCCCCATGACAACTAACTCTTCATTTTTTTCATTAAACGTACTTATGACGTTATTATTGTATACTTTGGCTATTTTCATTTGACCACCTATATATGTTAAATATGGTTTTAATAACTTGAATAGTGATCGTTAATAATCTGGATATTCAAAAGAAAGGAAAGCCATAACAGCTTTCCTACATTATACTATAGATTCTCTCCATTTGTTGCAATGACATCCTTATACCATTCAAAACTCTTTTTCTTTGAACGCTTGAGTGTCCCATTTCCTTCATTATCCTTGTCCACAAAAATGTAGCCATAACGCTTTTTCATCTCACCAGTTGATGCACTTACGAGATCAATTGGACCCCAGCTTGTATACCCGAGAATTTCAACGCCGTCTTCAATCGCTTCAGACATTTCTGCCACGTGCTTTCTTAAGTATTCAATACGGTAATCGTCGTTAACAGTTCCATCTTCTGTTGGAACATCGACTGCACCTAAGCCATTTTCAACAACGAACAGAGGCTTTTGGTAGCGGTCATACAATTGGTTCGCGGTAATACGGAAGCCCCTCGGGTCAATCGTCCAACCCCACTCGGACTTTTCCAGGTACGGATTTTCAATTGAACCGAAAACATTACCTGCAGTGGTCTTATTGATTTCTGGATCTGTACTTGTTGTGCGGCTTGCATAATAGCTAAAACCAATATAATCCACCGTGTGATTCTTTAGTAACTCTTCATCCTGCTCTTCCATTTCAATGGTTAGGTTGTTGTCCTTGAAAAATCTCTTTGCATAGCCTGGGTATTGGCCACGAGATTGCACATCGATAAAGAAGAAGGAATCACGGTCCTTTTCCATTGCATCGAAAACATCATCAGGGTTACATGAATACGGATAAGTTTGACCCGCAGCCAGCATACAGCCAATTTTCACGTCAGGAATGATTTCATGGCCAGCTTTCACCGCTAATGCACTTGCCACCAATTGGTGATGTGCTGCTTGATACTTCACTTGTTTTTTATCTTCTCCCTCTTCAAAAACAAGGCCCGCTCCAACAAACGGCAAGTGGAGAAGCATATTGATTTCGTTAAACGTCATCCAGTACTTAACTTTGTCCTTATATCTCTTGAAAAGAGTGGTAGCATATGTTTCAAAAAAGCTAACCAATTTGCGATTTTTCCAGCTGCCATAATTCTTTACTAAGTTAACCGGAACATCAAAGTGAGCAATCGTTACCACGGGCTCGATACCATATTTTAAGAGTTCATCAAAAACATTATCGTAAAATTGAAGTCCAGCTTCGTTCGGCTCTGCGTCATCTCCATTCGGGAAAATTCTTGCCCAAGAGATCGATAAACGCAATGCTTTGAAGCCCATTTCAGCGAAAAGAGCAATATCTTCTTTGTATGTGTGGTAAAAGTCGATTGCTTCATGTGAAGGATAAAATTCACCTTCTAGTGGTTCATACGAAGGCAGATTCCCAAACATAATCTCCCAGCGTTTGTTCCCTGTTGGTAACAAATCAACCGTTGTTAATCCCTTTCCATCTGCTAAATAAGCACCTTCTGCCTGGTTTGCCGCAATCGCGCCGCCCCATAAAAATCCTTTTGGAAAAGCCATATGATCCTTCCTTTCTTAAACGACAGGAAGAAAGGAAAGATAACCTTTCCTTTCTTCAATAAAAATGATTAATTCGTCACTAGGTTAATTAATTGATTACCTGTTTTGACTTGCTTCTGATTTGTTAACACTAAACTGTAATCCTTGTGGTTAGTCACAACAACAGGAGTCGTTAACGGCTTACCTGCTTTTTTAATTTGCTCGATATCGAACTCAATTAATAATTGACCTTTTTTCACATATTCACCTTGAGTAGTATGGGCCTTGAAATACTTTCCTTCTAATTGAACTGTGTCCATTCCAATATGCATGAGAATTTCTGCACCTGAGTCAGTTGTAATTCCGATCGCATGATTGGTTGGGAATAATGCGGATACCGTTCCAGATACAGGAGCAAGTAACTTCCCTTCACTTGGTTCAATCGCTACACCGTGTCCTAGTGCACCAGATGAAAATGCTGCATCTTCAATTTCTGATAAAGCTAATACTTTCCCGTTTAATGGGCTTACCAATTCTTCGTCTTGAACCTTAGTTGCTGCAACTTCTTTTGAAGCAGTTGTTGTTTCTTTTGTAGCTTTTGAAGATTTCTCTTGCTTAATTCCGCCAAATAAGAATGTTAAGATAAATGCAACTGCGAAACCTGCTACTAATGCAATAACTGATCCATAGAAACTCATATCAAGTCCTGCACCTGGTTTGATGAAGGCTGGGAAAACGAACACACCCATTCCACCGAACATCCATAATTTTCCCGCCGTAGCACCGATGATACCGCCACCGACTGCACCACCGATACAGCTCATGATAAATGGTTTCTTAAGCGGTAATGTAACACCGTAAATAGCTGGTTCTGTAACACCGAAAATACCTGAAATGAAAGATGAAAAGCTAAGTGATTTTAATTTTTGGTCTTTCGTTTTTAGCATAACGGCTAATACTGCACCGATTTGTGCAAAACATACCATAACGGTTGTTGCTAATACTGGGTCGTTACCGATAGTAGCCAAGTTGTTAAATGCGATTGGAACAAGACCCCAATGAAGACCGAAAAGAACAAACACTTGCCAGAATCCGCCTAGAATTAAACCTGCTACAAGAGGGCTTAACTCATAAATCCATACAGTCGCTGCACCTAACAAACTACCTGCCCATGTTGAGATCGGTCCGATTGCTAGGAATGTTAATGGTACCATGATAAGGATTGTAAAGAATGGAACTACGAAAGTTTTTACAACATCTGGAATGATTTTCTTTAACCCTTTTTCTACTCTTGAAGCCACAAACGTAGAAAGAATGATTGGAATAACACTTGATGCATAACTCATCATTATTACAGGAATTCCAAAGAATGTAATGTGTATTGGTGATTCAAAGAGTGTACCTTTGAAAAGAACTGTTGAAGCTTCCCCTGTTGTTAATGTTGCTAATGTTGGGTGTACTAAAGCTGCGGCGATCGCCATCCCAATAAACGGTGATCCGCCAAATTTCTTCATCGCTGTATAGCCTAAGAAAATTGGTAAGAAGTTAAATAAACCATCACCAGCAAGATTCATTAGTTGATACGTGCCTGAAGTTGCTTCAACCCATCCTAAAGCTAGGATTAATGCCGCGAAACCTTTAATCATACCTGTTGCTGCTAAAACACCTAAGATTGGTTGGAAAACACCCGAAATCATGTCAATGAAAGCTGCACCCAAACCAACTTTTTCACCACTGCTTGAATCACTGCTTTCACTAACAGTACCAAGACCACCTACAGTTAATACATCGGCATACACATCAGGAACATGGTTACCAATAACAACCTGATATTGTCCTCCGCTTTTCATAACGGTAACAACACCATCCATATTTTTTAACACTTCTGTATTTGCTTTCTTTTCATCCTTTAACTTAAAGCGAAGACGTGTAACACAGTGAACCACACTGTTAACGTTTTCTTTTCCACCGACATTTGCAAGTATATCTTTTGCTAACTGTTCGTATTTCATATTTTTATACCTTCCTTCTTTTATTTGATATATATTTTTCAAATAAAAAACCTGATCCGATTAGAAACAACACACGAGATTCTTGTGCGTGTTTTCTAATCAGATCAGGTTATGCCCACTTAAGGTAACATTCCTGCAAAGGAATTTTATTAAGTTTTATTTGATACGTGTAATTTATCACGGGTATTTGGTATGTGTCAACGCTTTCTTTTAAAAAAATTAATAATTTTATAGATATCCGATAAGCCTCTTATTTATATATATAAGGGCAAAAAATAACCGTTTACAAAATACTTGCTTGACCAAAAAAATCATGTTATAGTAAACGCAATTAAACAAAACAACCTTTTTAGGATTGTTACTGGTTATGCAGGCAAAACCTAAACCTCGTAAACTATGAGACTTTTATGTCTTCATTACGTGGTTTAGGTTTTTTTATTTGCCTTTTAGTCATTAGAAGCGTAACCACCAAAAAATGGAGGGATACTAGTATGAATAAATCAACTTATCAATTTCCAGAAGGATTTTTATGGGGCGGCGCGACAGCTGCTAACCAATTAGAAGGTGCTTATCTTGAAGGCGGCAAAGGGATGAACCTTGCCGATGTTATGCCTGGTGGAAAAGTAAGATTAAAGGTTATTGGAGAAACCGGTTTTGATTTTAAAATCGATAATGAAAAATATGTTTATCCAAACCATGATGGCATTGATTTTTATCACCGCTATAAAGAAGATATCGCTCTTTTTGCTGAAATGGGTTTTAAAACTTACCGAATGAGTATTGCGTGGAGCCGAATCTTCCCTAAGGGTAACGAGTTAGAAGCAAATGAAGAAGGTTTAGCGTTCTATGATCGTGTATTTGATGAATTAGCAAAGTATAATATTGAACCGGTTGTTACGATTTCTCACTATGAGATTCCGCTTCATTTGATCACTGAATATGGCGGCTGGCGTAACCGTGAAGTGATCGGCTTCTTTGAGCGTTATGCAACAACATTGTTCAACCGCTATAAAAACAAAGTAAAATACTGGTTAACATTTAATGAAATCAACGGCGCTACACACATGCCACTTCTTGGACTTGGTTTCTCACCAGAGACGGAAGAAACAAAGTTACAAGATAGCTTCCAAGGACTACATCACCAATTTGTAGCAAGTGCCCTTGCAGTAAAAGCAGGACATGAGATCATTCCTGGAAGTCAAATCGGCTGTATGCTTATTTATGCACCAACCTATTCTTATGATTGCAATCCTGAAAACGTGTTACATGCACTACAAGAAGAACGTTTATTTAACAATTATTGTGGTGATGTACAGGTTAGAGGAGCATATCCAACGTTTGCAAATCGTTTCTTTAAAGAAAACGGCATCAACCTTGAAATTAAAGAGGGTGACTTAGAAATCATTAAGGAAGGTACTGTTGATTTCATTTCATTCAGCTACTATATGTCACGCACAGACAAAAAGAATAAAACACCTGAGGAAATTGGACAAGGTAACCTAATTGGCGGCGTTAAGAACCCATTCTTAAGCGCAAGTGATTGGGGCTGGGAAATCGATCCTACTGGACTTCGCATCGCTCTTAACCAATTATATGATCGTTATCAAGTGCCACTTTTCATCGTAGAAAATGGACTTGGTGCTTATGATAAGGTTGAAGAAGATGGCTCAATCAATGATGATTATCGTATTGATTATCTAAGTAGCCATATCGATGCTATGGGTGAAGCCATTGAAGATGGTGTAGAATTAATGGGGTACACTCCATGGGGCTGTATCGACCTAGTAAGTGCGTCAACAGGCGAAATGTCCAAGCGTTATGGCTTTATCTATGTTGATAAGCATGATGATGGAAGTGGTACGTTTGACCGTAGTAAGAAGAAATCATTCTTCTGGTACAAAAACGTTATTTCTACAAACGGGCAAGAATTATAAGAAACAAAAAGCAGAGACCAAGGAATCTTGATCTCTGCTTTTTTGTGCCTTTAAATTGTTTATTACTATTTATAACTTTATGCCATGTCGTTCAAAAGCTGCTGCTTCTAGAACGGACATACCTTGCGCCTCGGCAGCCTTAGCCACTTTTTCCGAAACTTGCGGCGTGAGCTTGGCAGGAGCAGCGTAGGACATTTCTCTTGCGCGCGCGGAGTTTCTGCGTTGGAACGGTCCCCAGATCGCAAAGGTTTGACCTGGACTTTGAATATTAACAAAAAGCGTGTTTCCATCAGGGGAGAAGGTTGGTCCTGCCAATTCAGAATCACTTAAACGGTTGGCGGCAAAAGGATAGACTTTGCCTTCTGGGGTGATTCCCATAAGTCGATCTTGACCTGAACCATCTTCTGCATACCACAGATCGCCCCATGGAGTCATACAGATATTATCTGGATATTCCATTTCTCGTGCATCATTTCCCTCATAGAAAAGCTCCAATGTATTAGTGTGAGGAATATAACGGTAAACACGGCCAAGTTTTTTGTCGCCGGCAGAGGTATCATCAAACCAGAAAACACCCTCTTGGAAGAACGCTCCCTCAAGTCTTGAGAATTTAATGCAGTTTTGTGCAGCTGCTTCCTCACGGCACATATGAGGATCTACTTTCTTCCAAACAATTTTAAATGATTGGCCAGTTTTAAAAGTGCTTGCTGCTGGATCAGTTACCGCTTCAATCGCAGCTGCATACAGTGTACCGCCTTCTTGTAACGCGCCAGTCTTTTGGCTCGTGTTATTTGGGATAAAACGGTAAAGGTAGCTTGGGCTCGCATCTTCAGTTAAGTATACATATCCTGTAGATGGGTCGATTGCACAGGCTTCGTGTGCAAAACGGCCCATCTCCTTGATTGGAGTTTTGGACAGATCGTTTTCCGGCTGCTGTGGATCTACTTCGAATACATATCCGTGTCCCGTGGAACGGTTTTCTTCACAAGTCAGCCAAGTGCCCCAAGGTGTTGCACCACCAGCACAATTTCGGATTGTTCCTGAAGACGTTACATATTCTTTAATAACTTCGCGATTAGCTCCTACAACTAGAGCCGTTGTACCGCCTTGAGCATTTGCATCATACGGATTTCTTCCAAATGCTGGCCCTGCCCCTAATTCATGATTACGAACAAGGATGGTCGTATTGTTTGGACCTTCAAAAGCTGCCATTCCATCAAATGCGCCTGGAATTTTTGTCCCGTTAGACATTATCTCTCCCTCTTCAGAGATAATTTTGTAATGAAAACCTTTTGGAAGGTCGAGAATTCCATTCGGATCCGGTACCAAAGGACCGTAACCACCAAAACCGCTGGTTGGATTATTCGCCGTATCCGCAAATGCTTTTGAACCAAGTGCTAGTACCCCTGTTGACCCCAGTGTAAGGGCAAGTGTACCCATTCCTCCCGCTTTTAAAAAGTCTCTTCTGTTCAAGCTATTTTTAGAAGTTTCATTATTCACTGACTATCTCTCCTCAACTATTAATTATGAATCTAGTAATAGATTAAATTAATAGTTTTAAGGATAAATAGGATTTTCGTAAAAATTCAGTAAATTAATGATAAGGAATTGTAAATAGGCTTAGTTTCATTTGATCCTATAAAAAACAGCCTATCCCTATTGACTATAGGAACAGGCAGTTTAAAATGATAATCTCTTATAATAGTTTTCCAAACGATACCACTTCTGCAGAAAAGATGTTGATTAATTTTTCGGCCTCGTTGCCTAATAAATTCGAGGCTTTATTTAATAGATCTTCGAATTCGAGTGGGTTAGCTGGCGAACCAGTCGGAGCGTCCACCCTTGAAACAAACTTTTGACCATTTTTCAGAATAATTTCAGCTATACAATATCTACCCTTAGGATAACTATCCTCTCTTATAGGAATGTTTCCATCGTAGTTTCGTTTTATCCTTTGCATAACATCTTGAACTTCTTCAGAAATACTGTCCACAGTAAAGTTTTCGATAGATAATTCTCGCTCTAACAACAACAGTGCTGTGCAATATTCAGCACTAAAGCGACCCTGTTCCCCATTTTCAGGGCTTGTATGAACCAAAGCAGCGTCCCCCTTAGGAGGAAAGAATAAATCAACAGAGGCAACTTCATCCGCGGCAAAACTGTGTTTCCTTTTAATATCCTTCACCGCATCTATCACATGCGCATTTGCCGAACAGCAAGGATATAATTTAAACCACAATCCAGGGGTATCAATCGCCCATGATTCTCCCCATTTTTCAAAAAGCAGCCATGGATCTTTCTTATTTTCCTCGTACATAGAAAGCAATCCATTTTCTGAAAGAATGGTATTTTCACTTCCGGTGACATTATTTTTAACAAAATGGAGAACTTGCCATGCATTCTGCGCGGCTAATCCAGCATGCAATGGTTTAATCATTGTCCCAAATTGACTTCGGGAGCCGCTGATTTTAGATACACATAAGTTAAGAGCTTGAGCCATTTTATCGGCAGAAAACTTCAAATAATGTGCCCCGGCAGCAACCGCTCCATAAACTCCCGCTGTTGCTGTTGTATGAAACCCTTTTTCATAATGCTCCGTGCCCAATAGCTTAGCGCAACGGGTCATGAATTCAACCCCTATCAAATAAGCTTGATAGAAAGAATTCATATCTTTCTTTTCTTCAAATAACGACAATAATAAGCTTAAAATAACAGCAGAGGGATGTCCGCGTATCTCGGAATGAACATCATCTAAATCTAAGGCATGTGCCGAGTATCCGTTGATTAGGCACGCATCAAAAGGATGGACCTTCCATTCCGTACCAACAACAGCAGCCTTATCAAGGCTGCTGTAAATTGCGGTATTCAATACATTTTGAAAGTTTGGGTCATATTTTACACTTGCATAACAAGAAATAAAATAGTCAAAAACTCCATCTCTTAAATTCCTTTTGGTTTCTATCCGCAGGTTTTCATAATCAGGAGTGGCTTGAATCAACCCAACAATATATTTAGTAAAATCACTCATTTTTTAAAACTTTAACCGCTAAATTTGCGAAAAACTCGGAAGCAACTTTTATAGCGTCTTCTTTCAAATCATACTCAGGATGGTGCCATTCCTCCGGCCCATCAACCCCCATCCAAACAAAAAAGCCTGGAATGTAAGTTTGATAAAAGGCAAAATCTTCTCCGCCCGCGCTCGGTACTGCCTCTGCAACCTGATAACCACTTTCAACTACAGTCGCGCGAATGATTTCTTCAAATTTCGAATCATTATTTACAACTGGCAAATAATCTTCCCAGGTAAATTCAACTGAACCTCCATTTCCTTCAGCAATGGATTCAGCCAACTTCTTCATTAAACCAGGAATCGCTTCACGTGCTTTAGGCTGGAATGTACGGACTGTACCTTCAAGCGTCACCACATCAGGAATAACGTTCCATGTGTTGCCGCCATGAATGCTTGTGATACTAACGACAGCATTATCAAACAGATCCATTCTTCTAGAAACAATCGATTGTACAGCAGTTACATATTGGCTGGCAATAACGATAGGATCAATCGAATTATGCGGAATTCCTGCATGACCGCCGACACCGATAAATTTTATTTCAAATTTATCCACACTTGCCATAAGACCACCTGACTTCACACCAATGGTTCCTACAGGCAAATCTGGTTTATTGTGCATACCAAAAATGGCAGAGACTCCTTCTAATGCACCTTTTTCAACAAATTTCTTTGCACCCTGGGCAACTTCTTCTGCAGCTTGAAATATAAATCTGACTGTACCATGCAACTCTTCCTTTTTAAGATTTAAAAGAATTGCTGCCCCTAAAATTGAAGCAGTATGGAAGTCATGACCACACGCGTGCATTTTGCCTTCGAATTTAGACTTGAAAGGTACATTCGTTTTTTCGTTGATTGGCAAAGCATCAATATCAGAACGGATTGCAATCGTCGGACCATCAAATGCCCCTTTTACCTCAGCAACGATTCCTGTTTCCAAATCAAGGTGCAGGATAGAAATACCATGCTCCATTAACCACTTTTTTATATGTTCAGTCGTATTAAACTCTTCAAACGCAAGTTCTGGATTCTCATGCAAATATCTTCGTTTTTCTATCAAATCACTTAATAGTTCATGAGACATATTCATGGTTGTTACTCATCTCTTTTCAATGTTTTTAAGAACTGTTTCGTTCTTTCATTTTTCGGATTATGGAAAATTTCTTTCGGTTCATTTTCCTCTATTATGTTTCCATCTGCCATAAAGATTACGCGATTAGCCACTTCTTCAGCAAATTTCATTTCGTGCGTTACGATAATCATCGTAGTATTTTGCTGTGCAATATTCTTTATTACTTGAAGTACTTCAGAGACCCATTCTGGGTCAAGTGCTGAAGTCGGTTCGTCAAATAAAATCGCATGCGGGTTCACAGCCAGCGCACGGGCTATCCCGACACGCTGCTGCTGCCCTCCTGATAAGGTAGCAGGATACTGATGGAACTTATCCTCAAGACCAACCTTGATTAAAAGTTCTTTTCCTATTTTTTCAGCTTCCTGCTTATCCATTTTCTTCGCGACAATTAATGACTCCGTGACATTTTGTAAAGCTGTTTTAT
Source organism: Neobacillus canaveralius (assembly GCF_047237705.1). Classification (NCBI taxonomy): domain Bacteria; kingdom Bacillati; phylum Bacillota; class Bacilli; order Caryophanales; family Bacillaceae; genus Neobacillus; species Neobacillus canaveralius. The sequence continues at coordinate 26,946 of NZ_JBDFLL010000002.1, forward strand.
TTTTAAAAAGATTATAGTTTTGGAAAACCATTGCGGTTTCCTGTCTAAGCAGATGAGTTTCCCTTCTGCTCATTTTCGTTACATCCACTTTTGTATCGCCAATTTCAATAGTTCCTTCGTCCGGCATTTCTAATAAATTCAGGCAGCGTAGTAACGTCGATTTTCCCGATCCAGATGGTCCGATAATCGCTAATACATCGCCTCGATTAACATGCAAATCGACACCATTTAAAACGATATTTTCTCCGAACCTCTTTTTCAGATTTGTAACAGTTATCATGGTAAAACTCCTTTACGATATATAAGGTTTTTCCATTCGTTTTTCAAGCGCCTGCTGGATCATTGTAAATATAATTATCAAGAACCAATATAGTAACGCCAAAGCTAAGTAAGTTTCAAAGAAGTTAAGAGACGATGCCGCTATAATTTTCCCTTGTGCGAATAATTCAACTACCCCTAATGTAAACGCTAGGGAAGTTTCTTTAATTAAGCCGATAAAAATGTTGCTGGTCGCTGGGATCGCATTTCGCGTTGCTTGAGGCAAGACAATCCGGCGAAAAGCCTGTGCTTTTGTCATTCCTACGGACAGGCATGCCTCCACTTGTCCTTTATCGACGGAATTAAGAGCTGCTCGGAATATTTCCGCTAAAAAGGCTGCCTGTTTTAAGCTAAGCCCTAAAATGGCCGCCGTAATGGCAGTCATTGCAGTTAACGCAGGAAAAATCTGCGGTAACCCATAATAGATTAAAAACAATTGTACCAATGTTGGAATGGCACGGAAAAACGATATATATACCGTTGCTAACTGTTTTAGGACTGGAATATTAGATCTTATTATTAAGGCTAAAACCAAACCGCCGATAATAGCAAAGATCATCGATATGACAGCAAGAAACAGCGTAAGAGGTATGAATGATAAAAGCTCTGGGATAATTTCGACTAGATAGCCGAAATCTAGTTTAAATTCCATGTTATACCTCCAGATTATTGCTTAACTGTGATGTCTTCACCAGAGAAATATTTCTTTGATAATTCTGTTAACGTTCCATCTTCACGTAATTTTTGAATTTCAGCATTAAACTCTTTGCTTAATTTCTCGCCTTCTTCCGTTTTAACAAAAGGAAAAGCGATATCTTCATACACAAATGGGTCCCCAACAAATTTCAACGGCAGGTCGCCTTTTGCAATTTCCGCAATTAAAGAAGATTTTGAGTTTACGTATCCATCTACACGTTTATTGATTGCATCATTCATAGCTCCGTCACGTGTTTCATATGTTTTTGGGATAATTTCAGGATCATAATTTTCTAAGTTTTTAACATTGTTAGATCCAAGTACACCAGAAACTGTTTTTCCTTTTAAATCTTCTAAGCTGTCATAATCATTGTCTTTATGTGTAACAATCGTAGCCCCTGCATATGCGTATGCTTCAGAGAAGTTATATTTGTCTTTTCTTTCAGCTGTTACTGCAACAAAGTTCGCAACTGTATTAATTTTACCTGTTTCCAATTGGCCCATTAAACCAGCAAAATCAGATTTAACCCATTCCACTTCATAGCCAAGGTTTGCTGCAACTTTTTCGAACACTTCCACGTCAAATCCAATCAACTTACCATTTTCCTCATATCCGTTTGGATAGCTTTGTGCTGTCGAGCCGGCACGAATTACTTTTTTCTCTTCACTTTGTTCACTTTTTCCACTATCTTTTGATTGTTCATTTGTACCACCGCAAGCGGCTAAAAATAATAAAAGTGCCATACTAATAATTAAAGCGATTTTTCTTTTCATGATGTTCCCTACCTTTTCTTATATGTTTTAGTTAATAACAATTTCTCTAAATAAACAGTTGTGTGACCTTTTCCTAAATCAGTCTCGCCAACCTCTTTGTACCCGCGGCTTAAATACATTTCAGCAAGCCACGGATGTTCCTTTGCAGTACCAAGGGATACCGATGGACAATGAAGCTTGTCTCTTAAAAAATCATACTCAATAAAATCTAATAGTTTTGTTGCGTAGCCTTTTCGTTTATATTCAGGAGCCACAGCTACCCACCAGATATGCGGAATTTCGTATGGTCCATGATGGCTGCTCCATGGCATGCGGATAGAAGCAGTGGCGACAATTTCTTCTCCGTCTTTCATATAAAAACAAATATTTTCATTAATGTTTTTTCTGACTAATTCTTCATCTGCAGTTGCGGCAGCAAAATGAATTCCTAATTCACGGATAGAAGCATAGCCTCGTAAGGATAAATCGAGTAGTGCTGGGATATCCTCATTTGTCGCTTGATGGAAGGTCACATTACTCACTTAAATTTCCTCCATTTTTGATTGACGCAATGACTTCATCTACTTTTTGGCTTGCCAGCCCAATATACTGACTTGGGTCTAAAAGTTGATTAATTTGATCCTCAGATAGGACTGCACTTACCTTTTCATTTTGAATAAGAAGCGTTTTAAACGGAATTTTTTGTTCAGTCGATTCCATTGCTATTTCATAAATGAGGTGATGTGCCGATTGTTTGCCTACTTTTTCAGATAATGCAAACATGACACGTTCAGAAAGGACAAGTCCACCTTGGAGTTCCAGGTTTCTCATCATATTTTCTGGCTTTACCACAAGCCCTTGTAAAACAGTGATGGTACTTTTTAGCTGTGCGGATAAGTATAAACAAATCTCAGGTAAAGCGATCCATTCACTTCTCCAGCTCATCGCATCTCTTTCATGTTCCATCATTAATGATTCATGCAGCAATGCCACACTATGGAGGATTGGTCTGGTTAAACTTGCAATCCCTTCAAAAATAGCAGGATTTCGTTTATGCGGCATTGTGGTCGAGCCAACATTCCCTGCTGCAAATGGTTCTTCTACTTCATCAATTTCTGTACGCATTAAATTATAGAATTCATTCCCTAGTTTACCGAGTGAACCACTGATTAACCCAAGCACAGAACCGTACTCTGAAATTCGGTCTCGAGAAGAATGCCAACAGATATTAGGGGTATTCAGCTCTAAAAGTTCCAACGCTCGCGCTTCAACTTCTGGACCGATACTTCCTAGAGCAGCATACGTACCAACACCGCCAGCAAGGACTCCGGTTAATACGCGCTCCTGTGCAGCCTTTAATCTTTCTAAATGACGTTCACACTCACTTAATACAACAGCAAGCTTAAAGCCAAACGTTGTCGGTAATCCTTGCATTCCGTGTGTTCTTCCAGGCATTGGTGTTTCCTTATACTTGGAAGCCAAACCAATTAAGAGCTCTGCTACTTTCTTAATATCGCGCTTAAGAATCTCATTTGCTTCTTTCAGTTGGAGAATAGTACCCGTATCGGTCACATCTTGTGTGGTTACGCCATAATGAACATATTCGCCGTATTCTCCTGACAGTGATTGCAGATGATTGACCGTCGCCATTAAAGAATGTTTTAATTTAGCCGCCTCAGTTGCAATTTTCTCAATATCAAAGTTTTCTATTTTAGCAGCGTCCTTAATAGCCTTTCCAGCTTTCTCTGGAATAACTCCAAGTTCACTTTCTGCCAATGCTAATGCTGCTTCAACATCAAGAATCTTTTGCAATCTATTTTCATCATTCCAAACAGAACGCATTTCTTCTGTACTAAAATTATTTTGCAGCATTCTTAAATCCAAAACATGAGAACCCATTTATGCCCACCCCTTCGAAGAAAATATGAATCTTTTGAATTAACCTTAAAAATATAATTCCTATTAATTTACTATGAATAACGAGTATTTTATCATAGTTTTTTAATCTATTAAACAAATTAGTATATTAAAAACGTATATTTTTTTAGGGTAATATTTACCATCTATTTTTATAGGATTTGTTTTTTGTAAATCTGGGTATGTAATCATATATCTATTGATTGGTGATCAAGGAGGAGGATAAGAATATGGAAAGAAACAACACAATCATGCAATTTTTCGAGTGGCATCTAGAGCCAGATGGCAGCCATTGGAGACGTCTGAAGGAAATGGCAACAGAATTACAAGAAAAAGGGATTAGCTCCATCTGGATACCACCAGTGACAAAAGCATCTTCACCTGAGAATAATGGATATGCTCCATATGATTTATACGATCTAGGTGAATTTAATCAAAAAGGATCCACCCGGACAAAGTACGGTACTAAACAAGAACTAATCGAAGCAATAGCAGCACTTCAAGATGTCGGAATCAAAGTCTACATAGACGTAGTTATGAACCATAAAGCAGGTGCTGACGAGACGGAATTAATTAAAGTTATTGAAGTGGATCAGGAGGACCGGAACGAGGAAATATCTGAACCCTTTGACATAGAAGCTTGGACAAAATTTACATTTCCAGGGCGTAAGGGAAAATATTCTTCTTTTGAATGGGGATATGAGCATTTTAACGGAACTGATTATGATGAAAAGACAGAGAAATCTGGAATATATAAAATCCTTGGAGATAACAAGGGTTGGAGTAAACATGTAGATGATGAAAACGGAAATTATGACTATCTAATGCTGGCAGATATTGACTATGAAAATCCTGAAGTAAAAAAAGAAATGATAGCATGGGGAAAATGGCTTATCGATACCCTTAACTGCGATGGTTACCGCCTTGATGCAATCAAGCATATTAATCACCATTTCATCAGAGAATTTGCAGAGGAGATGCGTAAACACCGAGGCGATGATTTTTATTTTGTTGGAGAAGTCTGGAAAACTCATCTACATGCCTGCCAGAAATACCTTGACCATGTCGATTATCAGATAGATTTGTTTGATGTCCCCTTGCATTATAAACTGTATGAAGCCTCTAAAAAAGGCAGTGATTTTGATTTAACCAGCATTTTCGATAATACCCTTGTAAACGCCCACCCAAAAAATGCTGTTACCTTCGTTGATAATCATGACACTCAGCCCCAAGAATCCCTTGAATCTTGGGTGGAGGACTGGTTTAAGCCAAGTGCCTATGCCCTGATTCTCCTTAGAAAAGATGGAAATCCATGTCTCTTCTATGGGGATTATTACGGAATCTCCGGCCCGGAACCGGAAGAAGGAAAACAAGAAATCCTCGATCGCCTCCTCTATGCTAGGTACGATAAAGCATACGGAGAGCAGCATGATTACTTTGACGATCCTAACACCATTGGCTGGGTTCGGCTAGGTGTTAAAGAAAATAAACACTCAGGATGTGCAGTCGTCATCTCCAATGGAGAAGGTGGCGAGAAAAGAATGTATGTAGGTGAAAGAAAGGCTGGACAAACTTGGGCAGACCTAACAAACTCAAGGGATGACCAAATTACTATTGAAGAAAATGGATATGCCACCTTCCCAGTTAACGGCGGCAGCGTATCAGTTTGGGCCTGCCATCATTCTAAAGAGTAAGATAACCTAATTATAGGCATAGGCAGACTATCAAATTTAATAACACACAAAAAATGTCCACTGGAGGTAGACATTTTTTGTGTATTGTCTTTTTGCGGTGACAGGCACCTATAAGAGGGATTCCGCTCCGTCAATGTAGATTTCGCTTCCGGTAATGTGGTTTGATTGGCTGGAAGCAAGAAATAGTACTAAGTCGGCGACTTGTTTGGCTGTTCCTGATTTGTGTTCTAATGGTTGGTTTCCATTTGGGTATTCAATGGGGATTTCCACTTTTTTTAGTTTTTCGTTTTCTTTCCATGTGTTTTCATTGATATTTGTTTCAATTGCTCCTGGACAGATTATGTTAACTCTAATACCATAGTTGGCAAGCTCAAGAGCTGCCATTTTCCCAAAGCCCATCTGGCCAATTTTGGATGTACTATAGGCAGACATTCCAATATTCTTATAAGTCCTGTTCCCATTTATGGAACTAGTAATAATGATACTTCCCCCATTTTCCTTCAAATGCGGGATTGCATATTTTACCGTTAGAAAGGTACTCGTTAAGTTATTGGAAATTGTTAAGTCCCATTCCTCGGGCTTCAAGTCTTCTATGGGTGTAACTTCCCCATTAATCCCTGCGTTAGCAAAGACAACATCTAGTCTTCCCCACTGATCAATCGTTCTCTTGTAACAATCCTCTACTTCCTTTGGATGAGAAACGTTTGCTTCCAATACAAGCGCTTCACTTCCCATTTCTACGATTTGGTTTTTCACTTCTTCCACGTTTTCTTTATGCAAATCTACTAATGCGATCTTTCCCCCATTACGAGCAAGCTTTAGAGCAGCAGCCCTACCTATCCCTGAGCCAGCCCCTGTTACAAATGCAACTTGATTTTGAAGTAAATTCTCCACGTAAAAAAACCTCCTTTAATGATGATGTAGATTAATATATCCACCATAGAGATTTTGAAACATAAAGAATATATATTAGTAGGTTCTACCTAGTGGTTTTGTGGAAATGTCATACTATCATGTACCATTATTGTTTCTCCATTGCTTTTAATGCTTTTGTTATAAATCCACATTGCTCCATAGCTTCCGCAAGCTCTGCTCTTAATTGAATTTCATCATAATCCACTAATTTTTTCCCCGCAACCACTTGCTTCCCAGCGATAAATACGTCTCTAACATTACCAGCATTAGCCGAGTACACTAAAGCGGAATAGGGATCAAAAATAGGAAACATATTGACTGAAATGGTTTCAACTAGGATGAAATCTGCTTGTTTCCCTGCCTCAATAGAGCCAATTTGCTTCTCCATACCTAACACGTTCGCCCCTCCGATAGTTGCTAACTTTACAATTTCCTCAGCTGGAAAGGCGCTGCGGTCCTTTAAAAACGTTTTATGAAAATTGGCAAACAATCGCATTTGACTGAATAAGTCCAAGGTATTCCCGCTGCTTGGTCCATCTGTTCCCAGCCCAACTGTTACACCGGCAGCTAATAAATCCCGAACACGGGCTACACCTTTAGCAGATTTAGTATTAGCACCGATACAATGAGCCACTTTAACATCATACTTCTTCAATAACTCAATATCATGATCTGACAAATGAATACAGTGTGCAGCTACAAGTCTTGGACTTAATACGCCAATCTCCTCTAAAAATTCAATCGGAGTTTGATTGTGCTCTTTACGATACTTTTCCATTTCAAAGTCCATTTCACTAACATGCATCATCCATGGCACATCGTACTTTCGAGACAAAGCGTCGGCCTGCTGGAGGACTTCAATTGTATTGGAGTAGGGGGCATGCGGTGCTACTGATGCTTGAATCCTCCTATTCCCTTGCCATTTCGGTAGAAAACCTTGAGCATACAGTAAACCACCCATTGGCTCTGGTACATCAACCGTAACTGTATCTATGACTGTTTCTGCTAAAATACCACGGCTATGCATTTCTTCTGCGGCTTCTGCCAATTGCTGTTCAAAATAATACATATCAAAGAATGTTGTCACACCAGCAAGCTGCATTTCAGCAATGGCATATTTTGCGCTCGTGTATGCCAGCCGTTCATTCATACATTCATTTTCTAACGGAAATAAAAAGCGGCGTAAACGGTCTGGATAATCATCTCCTAATGAACGAAACGGAATCATACCGATATGAGTATGAGTATTCACCATACCAGGCAGCAAAATAGCCCCTTTGGCATCGATGCATTTGTCATAGGCGATGTCACTTGGCAGTGAATCCATTGCGCCAACATCTACTACCTTCTCATCATTTGTTATGATAAAGCCCTTTGGGAACTGTTCCATCTTTTCATTCATGGTTAAAATCCAAGCATTTTTAATCACTGTCTTCAAATTTGTTCACCCTCAACCAGCGGGATAATCATTTGAGATCGCACATTCATCATCCCTTTGTCGGTAATTTTGATAACGGGTGAAACCGGCAAAGATAAAGTAGAGAAGGACATAATTTCATTGCTGTTGCGGTAGCCTAGCTTACTCATCGCTTGACGAACACCCATCAATTGCGCACCTAGTTCTTGTATCGGCGCGTCACTAATAATACCGCCAACCGGCAATGGGCAAACTGCTTGAACCTCCCCGCCTTGTGCCACAACATAACCGCCTTGCATTTCCAATAATTGTTTTTGCGCGGCTATTATATCTTCGGAGCTCGTTCCCATTACCATCAAATTATGATGATCATGAGCCCAGGTAGTGGCGACAGCTCCTTTTTCATATAGAGCTTTATCAACAAATCCGTAGGCGATGTTACCTGTTTTTCCATATCGCTCCATCACAACGGTTAAGGCTAACCCGCTATTCTCCCAATCTAAACATCCATCTGTGACCCTAACTTCTTGCTGTACGTGTTCAGTAAATGTACCTATTTCCGAAATTTTAATCACGTTGACTACTGCCTTTTCCGATGCCGTCACCTTGAAACGTAAATCCTCTGGCGTTAATGCCCTGCAATTCAATGATTTATAGAAGTGTTCTGGAAAATTAGGTTTCACAGCTGGATACTTGATGTCATCTCCATGTGTATATACCAATTTTCCATCCTTATAGACAGCCCCAATTTCAAAGCATTCAATATCATTCAGCAATAGAAAATCAGCTTTAAAGCCTGAAACAATCGCACCCCGGTCCTGAAATCCCATTCTTCTTGCAGGTGTATAAGTAGCGCAATATATGGCCTGTTCAGCTGGCATCCCAGATGAAATGGCTAATCGCACATTAGCATCCAAATGTCCTTCCAACAAGTCGTCCGCCATCACATCATCCGTTATGATTGCTATATATTCATAGAAGTCATTTTCGACAATCACTTGCATATTTTCTGGAGTAATTGATTTCTTTTGAAATTCTAAAAACATTCCATTGGTGATTTTCTCATAAATGGATTCTTGCGATTGATGGGTATGATCTGCCGTTATACCTGCATATAAGAACTTAGATAATTCTAATCCCGAAACCCGCGGAACATGCCCTTCTAAAGGCATAAACGGCCTTTCTGTTTGAACTGCACGTAAAATCTGCCGAATCAAAGAATTGGGCTCATTAACAATGCCATTAAAGTTCATCGCTTCCCCTAGTGCCATTACTTTTGGATGCTTCAAGAGCTGTTTTACTTCTTCAACACCAATAAAACCGCCAGTTGTTTCTAATTCTGGTGTCGTCGAAGGAACAGAGGAAGGGATCGCATAGAAAATATCCATGGCACTTGGCTGGGAAAAGAACGCCTTCAGCCCTTCCATACCAAACACATTCGCAATTTCATGGGCATCAGCGATAACCGTTGTTACTCCATGGGTTAACACTGCTTCTGAAAAAATAGAAGGGGAAGTCATCGAACTTTCAATATGCATGTGAATATCCATTAAGCCAGGAATTAAATACTGATTCTTCGCGTCAACTACTTCAGCTGCCTGACAATCGTCTATTTCATCAGCCGTTATATAGTAAAATTTACCCTTAACAATAAATACATTTTTCTTTTCAAACCTTTTGGAAAATGTATTAAAAACTTGAGCATTTACAATTGCTAAATCGACTTTCATTTATGTTCCCCCACCCTGATTCCTTTATAAAAGAGAAAAAGGCCAAGAATTATCCTTAGCCCTTCTACTTACTAGCGTTTCTATTTATTCAAAATTCGATTCCATTGATTAATCCAAGATTCAAGGTTTTTATTTACGAATAATGAATCCACTTTGTTTGTACGTTCTGCCACATCACCATACGTTTTATTTTTAGCCGTTTCTTCGTCTAGTACTACATTTTTATTTGTTGGAGCTTCATTTAGAGACACAGCTGTTTTTTCTTGAACTTCCTGGCTTAATCTCCAATCGATATACTTATAGGCCAAGTCCTTGTTTTTAGAGTTTTTGTTGATGTTGATCGTGTTAAAGTTTGCATAGGTTCCAGATTCCGGAACAACATAGGCTACATCTGGATTAGATTCTGTAATAATCGGAACTGCAAAGTCACCGACAACAGCAGCTGCAATTTCTCCTGATTGGAACATATTGGCTAAATCAGAAGATTTGCTATACGTTTTTACAACGTTTGGAGCTAAATCAGTGATACCTTGAAATGCAGCTTTTCCATCATCAGTTGTAATGTCAACATTCTCGTGACCGCTTGCTGCATATAGCATTGCTGGACCAAATGTTGTAGTAATGTCAGGAATCGAGATTTTCCCTTTTAAAGAAGAATCCCAAAGATCATCCCATTCCTTAATTTCTTTACCTGCAGTCTGTTTATTATAAACAATCCCGATACTGTTCAGCGTGTAGGCTGGGCCAGAACCATCTGCAGCTAAATCTTTTGCACTATCGATTAAGTTGTCCATATTTGGAGCTTTAGAGCTGTCGATTTTTTCAAATAAATCTGCTGATACACCGTCAGCCGCATTTGATTGCGACAATTCTATTACATCAACAGTTGAGTTTGGATTGCTTTTCAATTTTGTTAATCGCTCAGAGCTTGTACCCGTTTCTAACACAATGTCCACATTGTATTTTTCTTCAAATGGTTTAAAGACATCTTCTTGCATTTTATCTTCTTCCAAACCAAAAGTTGAGATGACCAATGTTTTTGGTTCCTTACTTGCAGATTTGTCATCACCGCCGCCGCATGCAGCAAGGATACTAGCTGTCACTAAAGTTAAACTTACTAAACCTAATTTCTTATTCATTTTGTTCTCCCCTTTTCTTGGATGTTTTAAACTATGATTAGTTTGTGGGATGGCATGGATAATGTAACTTCGTCTCCAACTTGATAGACCACATCATCTGTTTTATTTGCAAGTAATTTGCCAATAGGTGTTTCGACTTCATATTGGTATGACTTACCAAGAAACGTACGGACTTTTATAATCCCTGACACCGTATTATTTGTATTCTCGTTAGTTTTTACCAATATCTCAATATCATCCGGACGGATGGTTCCCGTATGCTTTCCCGGCTCCCAATCGCGAGTACTATGAAAAACTGTTCCATCAATAGCTTTATAGTTCCATTCTTCTGTTGGTGTTAATTCAAAGAAGTTCTCAAACCCGATAAAACGGGCCACGAACTCCGTTTTTGGATTATTATAAATTTCTTCAGGTGTGTCGAACTGTTCGATTACCCCTTTATTCATAACAGCAACTCTGTCTGAAATCGAGAAACACTCCTCTTGATCATGTGTTACAAACACAGATGTAATGCCTAATTGCCTTTGAATCCGTTTAATTTCGATACGCATTGCCAAGCGTAATTTAGCATCTAAGTTGCTTAATGGTTCATCTAATAATAGTAACTTTGGTTCGATGACTAAGGCGCGCGCTAAAGCTACACGTTGTCTCTGCCCGCCTGAAAGTTGTTTAGGATAACGGTCGCCCAGCTCTTCTAATCCTGTAATCGCTAAAATATCTTTTACCTTTTTATCGATGGAATTCTTTTTTTCCTTACGTAATTTCAAGCCGAACGCAACATTTTCCTTAATCGTTAGATGGGGAAACAATGCATAGCTTTGAAATACCATTCCAAATTCACGTTTATGAACGGGCACCTTCGTTAAGTTTTGAGTGTCAACAAGAAACTCACCATCATTCGGCTCAATTAAGCCGGCAATAACACGTAAAGTGGTTGTTTTCCCGCAGCCTGATGGTCCTAACAAGGAAACCAATTCGCCCTTTTCAATCGATAAATTTAAATCTTTTAAAATATTGGCTTTGTTGTCATAGCTCACACGAATATCTTTTAGTTCTACATAGGACATAATGCTGTTTTACCCCCTTCGATGTTAACATCTGGTTGTTCCTATGAAATACTTGCTAACCCTAGCGTCTTCTCAATAACATACATAAGGACAATCGTACCAAGCATTAAAATAACTGATAAAGCAGATACAGATGGATCATAGTTGTATTCGATATAATTCATTAAGCTAGTTGGCAGCATGGTTACACCTGGGCCTGATAAAAACTGAGATACAGGTATATTGTTGAAAGAATTAATGAATGCCAACATAAATGAAGCAAAAATACCAGAGGTAATGTTCGGTAATACCACTTTTATAAAAGCCTGTAATTTTGTGCACCCTAACGTCCACGAAACTTCTTCAATTGAAAAATCAAGCTGTTCAATTGTTGAACCAACCACCCGGATAACGTAAGGCAGGCAAATTAAGAAGTGACCTAAAAACAATCCTTGGATGATAGGAAATTGAAACTTAATGACTATAAATTGATACATAGCATAGCCAACAACCAAGCCAGGTACAATTGTTGGAGAAAGGAAAAAACTCTTAATCCAATTTCGTCCAAACACCCTGTGACGTGCCAAAGAATAAGCAGCTGGAACTCCAATAATTAATGCCAAGAGAGTCGCAAAAAATGCTACTTGCAGACTAAGAAAGAAGCTGTCCATAAATGCTTCATTGTCAAATACCTTACTATACCAATCAAGGGTAAAACCTTTAATCGGAAATTGAATAGTTGAGTTTGTTCCAAAAGAGGTCACTATGATAATGAACAAAGGAACTAACAAAAATGCAAAAACCAGGCCAGCAAAGATTTTTAAACCGATATTTTTACGCACTCGCCTCACCTCTTTTATCCATGCGTCCCGCAATCCAGCTGAATAACTTCATCACAATTAAAGTCGCCACAATCATAATCAAAGCAATGACACTTGCACCTTGCCAGTTTCCTAGTGCAGTTGCATTTTGATATAAAAAGGTAGCTAACATGATGTTTCGATTCCCACCTAATAATTGCGGGGTTGTATAAGCTGTCAAGCTTCCTGTGAAAACTAAAATACTGCCAACAATAATCCCCGGCACACTTAATGGCAGGATTACCTTTACAAAAGCAATCAATCGATTGGCGCCTAACGTTTCTGCTGCCTCCATAATTTCAGAATCAATGTTCTCTAAAATTCCCACTAACGTAATGACCATTAATGGCAGGAAGAGATACACAGAGCCAATGACAATGGCGAATTCTGTATAAAGCATCGTAAGCGGCTTAGAAAGTAAGCCAATATTCATCAAAGCATTATTTAAAATACCGTCTTGTCCCAAGATTGTGATCCATGCAAAACTCCGCACAACCGAATTCGTTAACAACGGAAACAATGTGATCGACATTAATAGACCGCGCCATTTTTTTGGACTTTGGGAAATGTAGTAGGCAGTCGGAACTCCTAACACTACACAAATCAGTGTTGCAATCAGTGAAATCTTTATCGTCCGCCAAAAAATACCAAAATTATACTCGTCCAAGAAGAATGAAGTGTAATTTGAAAAGGTAAACCCTCCATTAAAGAATGTTGGGAAAATGGTTGAGATAAGAGGTAACACCAAAAATAAAATCAAGAGAATCAATCCTGGAGCCAAGATGAGATAAGGTACTCTTCGCTGCGTCATATCTGGCCTCGCTTTCCAATTCAAAAAAGTATTATTGAATGGTGTTTAACACCATTCTGGATTCTGTTTTATTTATCTCTTACACTTTTACGATTATAAAGAATAAAAGACTATTTGGCAACCCAAAAGGCGAATATTATTTTTTGTTTATAATTTAATGTTCGTGTATTGACAGATTAATATCATACAAGGTCAATGATAGACTACAATTAATTCGTTTTCCCGAATGTTGGATAAAAAAAAGGCTGTGAATGATAGTCTTATCATTCACAGCCCTCCGCTGATTTTATTCATCAACTGCTACTGTTTTCTTTCTTCTAACCAAAGCAGTAATCCCAATGCCCACTATTCCGAAGAGCCCAATTAACGAGCCTGCAAACAATGGTTTATTTTCATAAAACTTCACTAAAGCAGTCTTCTCGGCAATTTCAAACGGAATGACTATAGTCGTTTTATTTCCAGCATAATCTTCCGCATTCACTTCCACTTCATACGAATTAATTTCTGAGAAAGTAGACGTAAAGACGGCAACACCATTCTCATCCGCTGTTTTATCAAAGTGATGCAACTTGCCATTTACCAGAATGGATTTAATTGTATCGCTCGGATTATCAAGGCGAATCGCTGCTTTAACAGCCTCGTAGTATTGCTCATTCTGCTTAATTCCATCGTAAATTACCTTTGGAGCTTTTTTATCAATAATAAACTCGACACTTAATTGCTTAATATTACCTGCCTTATCCTTTACTTCAAAGAACAAAACATGTTTACCTTCAGAAGTAATCGGATCGCCAAGTTTATATTCCTTGCCGTCCAAGGTTAGGGCAATGATGTCATATTCGTTCAAATCCTCAATCAACAGATCAGGTATTAAATTCTTATTAAAATACTTGTTCGAAACAGGTTCTTTGAACTTGATGACTGGTGATGTTTTATCAATCGTAAAGACGATTGTTCTCGTACTTACATTGTTTGCTAAATCTGTTACAGTTGCTTTGAAAACATAGTCTCTTTCCAACTCAAGTTTCGTTCCGTTTTTGTAAGGAGCACCATTTAACGTTACAGATGTTCTACTTGCATCTAAGTGAATATCAGAATACGTAACAATTGGCTCTAGGTTCTCATTAAAGAATCCATCAAGTATGCCGGAAATGGATAATGCCGGTTTTGTCGTATCTACAGTAAACTTGATTTCCAATGTTGTTTCATTTCCCGCTTTATCACGTGCCAAAACAGTAAAGTGATACGCCATTTCCTTCGATGCAGTCGGGGCCGTTCTGCCGGCATTCTCACCGTTTAATGTAACGGAAACGATTGAATCATCTTTCTGATCTAAGGCAAATTCCGGTGTGAAAATTTCGTTTATATATTCACCGTCTTTAATGACTCTACTTTGCCCTTTAAATTTAGGGGTGATGACTGGTTTCGTCTTATCAATCGTGAAGCTCACTTGCTGCGTGAAGCTATTTCCCGCTTTGTCTGTAGCTTCTACCAAGACATGATAGTCTCCCTCTTCACTAAAATTGTAGCTAAGCGCCGCCGTGTTATTGCTGACAGAGAAGCCGCCGGCATTATAACGGGCACCATCTCTTGTAACGGTTATTTTGTTAATGTCTAAGTTTTCGTCACGAATGGTGACATTAACCCGCTTATCCTCATTGTAATACGCGTCTTGATTGACGCCGGTAATTTCAATAGTCGGTTTTGTTTTATCAATCGTGAATGTCCTGTTAACAGTGACAGGACCATTGCCAGCCTTATCTGTCGATTTTAAAAAGATTGCATACAACCCATCCTCGGAAAAATTATGACCAAGGGCGGAAAGCTGTTTTTGATTTGTAATAAACGAACCAAAATTATATGGCTTGTTATCTTTTGTTACCGCTAGTTCAACTTTATTTGTTGAAAAATTCTTCTCATTAACGGATATTGTTACGTTTTTGTTCTCCGGGTTAAAGGAGTGATCATCCACGCCCTCCACTTTTACAACAGGCTTTGTTGAATCAATAATAAAACTAATCGGTCCATGGACGCTTTTTCGCTTTGCTTTATCAGTTGATTCCAACGTCACAGAATAATTTCCTTCTTCTTTAAACGTATAGCTTAGTGCACCTTCTGTTATATAGCTTAAGGCAATATCACCAATGCTATAAGGCTCTCCATCCTTTAACACGTTTAATTTTGTATTGGATATGTCGATATTCGTATCTTTTACCCAAAATGCTGCGGTCGTACTTTGGTAATTCTGATCATTCTCAATACCATCAGTTGCTAATAGCGGATTGATCATATCAATGGTAAAAGTTACGGATTTTTCATCTGCGGTGTTTCCGGCAGCATCTTCCGCAATCACTTTGATGAAATACTCAAAGTTGTCTTTAAAATTGTAGCTAATGCTGGATATTTCAGCAAAGTTTCTCCACTCACCGATCCAAACACTTTTGCTTTCATTAGTAACTGGATTTTTTTCGATTACCTCATACTGGACCTTGTTGTTCGCAAAATTATGTTCATTCACTTCGATTAGTACATTTTTGCTCTCAGCGTCGTATGAATGGTTCTCCACCGCTTCGTTGGTTTCCATATCGATAATATCGATTACCGGTTTTATCGTATCGACCGTAAATGATAACTTCGTGTCAGAGGCTATGTTTCCAGCCTTGTCTTCTGCACTTACTGTAATCTGATAATCTCCATCTTCAGTAAATTTCAATGGTAGCTCGGATTTTTCAGCTGTATTCACAAACGTTTCTTCTTTTTGACTATCATCTTTCTGAACCGTAACGGTTACATTGTTTGTTTCATAGTAGTATTCGTTAACCCCGATGACAACGTCACCGCCTTTAACAAAAGCACCTTCGTTAATTCCAGTGATATCAATGTTTGGTGTAGTTCTGTCGATGGTAAACTCTATCGTTTTAGAACTTACTTTTCCAAATCTGTCTTCTGCGGTTACTTTAAGTTGATAAATACCTTCCTCTTCGAAAGAAAGGTTCATTTCACCTTTATAAAGCCACTTTAAGTAATCATAGATGTCCCAGTTGCCAGGTTTGAGTTCGGTGACCTGACTGCCATTTGTTCTTGTCATTTCAAGGGTTGTCTTGTTTTTATCAAATGTGAAATCATTAACGGTTACAGTAACATCCACATTTTCACTATTGTAATGTGCCTGATGTTTAACACCTTTAAATTGAATATCTGGTTTACCCGTATCAATCGTAATTGTTTTCGTTAATACATTTTTATTTTTAGCTTTATCTGTAGAATCTACTGTTATTTCATAGACTCCATCTTCTTTAAATAAATGTTCCGTTGTAACATTTTCACCGTCTCGAACAAATGGATTAATCTTAAATTCCTCTCCATTTTTCTTTACCGAAACATTGTAAAACTCATGATGCTTATCTGTTACCGATATTTTTACTGTTTTCTCGCCATCAACCACTAATTCATCTTCTGCCATCACCGTACCATCAAGGGTAACCACCGCTTTTGGATTGGTATTATCAATTGTAAAAGAAACTGATTTTGCTGGTGCAGCCTGTCCTTGTTTATCGGTTGATGTGAGGGTAATCTTATATTTTCCTTCAGCGGTAAAGGTATGTTTTGCCTCAGCTTTTGATTCTGTTACGCTATTTAACTGAATTGATTCTGAATATTCTGCTCCGTCTTTCTCCACTTTTAAACTAGTTTGAGTCAAATCAAGGGTTAAATCCTCAACTGATAGTGTTACTTCCTTTTTACTTTTATCGGAGTTGAAAAATTCCCCTTCATTTAAACCAGTGATATCAAGTGCGGGCGCAGACTTATCAATAACAAATTTCACTTTTTTAGCTGCGGTATTCCCGGCTTTATCGGTGGCGCTCAATTCAAGTATATAAACACCTTCCTCGGTGAAAGAAATTTTTTTGTAGGCCTCTTCCCCCGAATAGGTTGTTACTTGGTTTCCTGCCGTTACTTTAAGCTGTGTTAGACTTTCATCGACATTCTCATCCGTCACACTTATTTCAGCTTCTTTAGAATCACTGTATTCACCATGATCATTAACACCGTTAATGGCAAGTGCCGGTGCTGTTTGATCAATTGTAAAACTTGTGACTCCTAACTGATGTCCTGGATCGATATTTTGCCGATCTTTTACGGTAACACTTACCTTGTAATCTCCATCCTCCGTGAGGGAAAGGACAGCATTTTTACCCTTTCTCTCGAAATTTTTCACTTCTGTTGTCTTTTCGCCATTAATACTTTTCTCAATTGTCGCACTTGCATCATAAATAAGAATGTCGCTTTCAACTTTTAGCTCAACTTGTTTATAAAAACCACTGTCATTTTTATCTTTTATCGTTAATCGTGGACCTTGTTTCACGATACCAAAATTCACTTTTGCTGGTTCACTTTTATTTCCTGCTTTATCAGCGGCAACAATCGTCACTTCATAGAACCCAGTATTATCAAGGGTTAAGAACGTTTCATTTTCATTCCAGACAGGTGCTTGTGCAGGTTCGTAGGCAATACCATCTTTTAAAATTGAAATCGTATCCTTTCCAGAAATGAAATTGCTGTCGGTTACTTTTATACTCATCGAGACTGGCTTGTTCGTAAACTCTCCGTCTTTAAATTTTCCATCTTCGAACCAAGATGTAACATTCACTACAGGTTTAACGGCATCTCGATTTATGGAAAATGTATTTGTTGAAGCAGGGATATTCCATGAATTCTCTTCAGCAAATTCCACATTTACATGTAAGCTGCCCTCTGGACTATCAGGCTGTAATGGAATCGTAACCAAATACTCCCCTAAAAAACCTAACTCGGGATCCTTTATTCCCTCAATTTTTGCTGTTGTGATTTCAATGCCTTGGTAAGCAGCTTTAACAGCAAACGGTGCTTCAAATTCCGTAACACCTTCACCCTGACTGTTATTTTCAAAGTCTTCCTTTAAATCTACCTTAAAGGTGATACTATCTTTATTCGTCATCCAGTCGGGCTGGTCCATTGACTCCATATCCCATTTGTCTTCATTAAACACGATATATCTCTTTGCCCCATCCAGCGAAAATGCATTTGTACTAAATACGAACACTGAAATAAGCAAAAGGCTAATCGTTAATGTCCAGATGACCTTCTTTCTATTTTTAAAGCCTCTAGCTATACTATCTGCCATTCTACTAAACTCCCCTTAGATGATCGTCGTGGAATGAACAACGATCACATCTACTTCTTTTTTGAAAAAGTCTTCTTCTAGTAATAATGAAGTTTCCTCTACATCCTCAGATAAAAGTGTTGTTTCATCCAAGTCGACTGTTAACAAAGAGGTTTCTTCGATATATCCAGCAGCAAGTAAGGCTGTTTCCTCAATCTCACTGCTCATTAGTTCCGTCTCTTGACTAGCTGCAGCCTCCCCGGCATACTGCTTTTTTAACATAATTTCTTTTGTCTGCCGCTTTTCATTTGATTCATCCATGACCTTTTTCTTTTTATGTAATCTTTTCCGAAGGCTTATACCTGTTAAGTCCTCAACTACTTGCGCTATACCCATTTTGACGTAGAGAATAATCGAGATGATCAAGGTAATGATCGTACAGGCCATTCCTCCATAAAGCATAATCTGGTACTCCATTTTCCTTCCCCTTCCTAATTAATACTAAGGTTATCAAACCTCCTTACTAGCTTTTTAAAAGCTTCATCCTCTCCTGCTCCATCCAGCGTATTTGCTTGTTCAAAAATGAGTTGCGCAGCTTGATAATTTCGGCTGCCATCGTCTTTACTTTGTTCGATATCTAACAATAAATTACCGAGTTTAACATATGCATCGATACTTTCGGGATAGTTTTTTATCGCATTTTGAAATTGCTCAACTGCTCGGGTTGGTTCACCCATTTCTTGATATATCACACCTATTTTCACTACAATTTCTTCTTCATTTCTCGCATTTAAATCCAAAAGGTTTTGATAATGCTGTATGGCCTGCTCATAATCTTCTTTTGCACTTACTTTGTCTTTTGAATTAACACCTCTGCTATAGAAGGCTTGCGCTAATTTTTGTTCAAAATCCAATTCATACTTGATCAATAAGTTCTCATTTTCGACTAAACGGAGAACTTCATAGGCTTTTTCAACGATTTCAATTGCTTTTGTATTGGCATCGGAAATTTGTCCCTTATACGAGATATAGATATTCGCTAAAGAATTATAGTTATCAACTTTCTTTCGTTCATTGGGCAGCTGATCATTGAATTTTTCAAATTCAAGCAGACTTTCAGAGAACTTTTTATAGTCAATATTCATCGAAATCATCGTTGTCGCTAATGCCTCATAATACTGTGCGTCTGGAATTACTTCGGGATCGACTTGATTAAAATGCTTTAAGGCCTCCGAATAGTTACGTTTGACATCAAAATAGGTCATCCCCATTTTAAAGCGGACCTCATTATTCTCATGGATGTCTCCATACTCATCATCAATATAGGCTTCAATCTTTGCTAAACCCGTATCTGTCTCATTTCGATTGATATATAAATCTAGTAAATTGGTATATGCTTCTGCTCGGGATTTGTCGACCGTCGTAATCGCTTTTTCTAACATTTCAATAGCTTTCTTGTCCTCGCCGTCCATTAAATAAACCGAGCTATCATTGACCAAGCTCATATAATCCTGGAACTGCGTATTTTTCACGCCTTTATAGCCAAACACTGTTGTTGTCATAAAAGCAAGACACAAGACGACTGGTACAAGAAAGATTGAGAGCTTCTTCTTCAGCTTATTTTTATACCCTGCTGTCAGCTTGTTAATATTTTCAAGGTCATAGGATAGCTCACTGCAGCTTTGATAGCGGTTGGCTGGTTCCGACTGTGTCGCCTTACTAATAATATGTTCAAGGCCTTCAGGCAGGGTTGCGTCCCAATGACGGATTGGCTTAAGCTCAAAAGGCGGTTCATTTAGACTCTTACCGGTGGCAAGATGATACATGGTAACCCCTAAGCTATAGATATCCGTGCGCGCGTCCGTCTGTTTGCCTGACATCTGCTCGGGTGCGGCATAGGATTTCGTTCCTAGGTTGGTTGTATCCGTAGAACTCTCGGTCTTGAATTCTCTTGCGATTCCAAAGTCAATCAGCTTAATTTTCCCTTCAGGGGTAAGCATAATATTATCTGGCTTCATATCCCGATAAATAATCGGGTAGGGCTTCCTAGTATGTAAGTACTCTAAAACCTCACTCAGCTGCCTAGCCCAATCAATTACCTGTTTCGCTGAAATGGTCTTTTCTCGTTTCAGTTTCTCTTTTAAAGACTCGCCCTCAATATAGTCCATGACCACATAGATATCGCCTTCCGATTCGATAATATCGTAGATTTTTGGCAATGCTCCATGATCAAGAACTTTGAGCATATTGGCTTCGACAATCAGGCTGTTGATGAGAAGTTCGTTATTACTAGTCGCTCGTTTCCGAATATCCTTTACGACTAATGATTTGTTCAGTCTGTTATCCATCGCTAAATAAACGATACTCATGCCACCGCGGCCAATTTCCTTTAATATTTCATATCTTTCATCGATTACCGATCCAATTTCTATCAAGTAAAACGCCCCCGCTGCTTACAAAACTTTTGCTGCTACAACTGAAATATTATCTACTTCTTTCCTTGCCTTTACTAACTCAACTAACTGAACAACTTTACCCTTTAATTGCTGATCGTTCTTTATCGTTTCTGGATTAAGATTCAGCGCTAACTCGTCCTCCGAGATTTGATGGTAAAATCCATCCGAACATAACATAAACACCGTGTCCGGATGAACATCACCCTTTGAAAAATCAACTTCAATCTCCGTTGTAGCACCGACACATTGCAGCAGCACATTTCGGCGTGGATCTATTTTCGCCTGCTCTTCCGTAATATTCCCACGTGCCACTTCCCTCGCTACTAATGTTTGATCCTTTGTTAGTTGGTTTAAGGAGTTAGAAATGCTGTAGGCACGGCTATCCCCGATATGTGCAATATAATATTTATGGCGGAAGATTAACAAGGCTGTCATGGTTGTCCCTAACTTCACTTTTCTTGTCTCGCCGTAGTTAAGTATTTTCTCGTTCAAATATTTAATGCACTTTTCTAAATCTGAAAAGATTTCTTCCTCGATGTTCTCTGAGCGCGAGAGTCTTGGCATTTCCGTATCGAACCACTCTGCCATTCCTCTAATAACCGTCGCACTTGCCAATTCCCCGTGCGACAAACCGCCCATCCCATCACAAACGATGAAGAGGCCGACTGGACCTTTCGGAGTGTTAGCTGTCTTTAGCAATAGGGCATCTTGATTTGTCTCCTTTTTGATACCGACATCCGTATGATGCGCTGTTAAAAATAACATTGGCTAACCTCCTTTTTTAAAATAACTTGAAGACAAATTCCTGATTAGCAAGTTTAATAAGGTCGTCGTGTTTAATTTTGATCTTTTCATTTGGAGAAAGTTTAACTCCGTTAAGATAGCTGCCGTTTCTTGAATGTTTATCAATTAGAAAATATTCGCCATCAGAGGTAACCAACTCTGCGTGAATCCGACCTACCACTTTATTTCTTGAAGCATAATCGGCTTGTTCTGGGTCTCTTCCTATTTTAAAAACTTCTTTGGTTACATCAATTTTTTCACCTGTTTCCATCTCTAAAAGGAATGGTTTTGACAAAATTCTATTGTCTACCCCTAATGCCGTGGTACCTTCTTCATACTCGTCCGGTTCAGAAAATGCCCCTAAAACTGTCGTCCCTTCATCATCAATTGCCAATGCACGTGTGATGAAACCTGGACTGTAAAATTTAGATTTCGTTTCGGGTGCAGCCTCTTTTCTCTGTTTCCGTCCGGTGGAAAACTCAAACAGTTTTTCTTTAAACTCCTGCAGCTGAAATGCCGGTGTACCCGCTAGATAATTATGAAGCTTGATAAAAAACTGTAAGTCGTCATTTTCATCATAGGTAGTAGAGGCAATCAATTCTTTTAAAAATTCACTCATTGATACCTTTTCAAAGACATTATCTTTTATGGGAAGATGCATAAATACTAATCTATTTGAAAAGTGATCAAGAAAAATATGTTTCTTGTCTAGCAGAATATTTTCAAAATCTACACCTGTTTTCTCTAGTTCAGCTAAACTGTCAAAGATGTTGACCAAATGAGTCATCAATTGTTTTTTCGTAAGTGTCCCTGAAAAAAGCTTATCCAAATCGGTTTTCATTCTATCGTCTCCATCTTTAGGGTTTCAACACTACCCGTTATTATTTGCTCCGAAATGGTGTTGTTCCTAACTCTCCTCTAAAAAGAGAGTTAGGAACAATACAACCTGCAGGCTTATTTAAATGCACTCGCGTTGCTGTTGATTGCGGATTCTGTAGAGTTATAGGCATTTACAGTTTGATCTAAAAACTTTGCATAACTGTCAACAATTTCACGGAAGTTATCAAACTTTGGTGTAAGTGCATTGAAGTTATTACGAATCGTATTCGATGCATCACTATTCCATGAATTCGCCAATGCATTCATTTCTCGCTTCATCTCATCCAATCTGCCTGTTAATTGTTGGTTTAAATTACGGATTTGATTGGCTGTACTGCTAACCTCATTCAGAGATATTTTGATTCCTTCTACTGCCATGGTTACCACCTCACATTCATTATGACTCTATTAGTTTGTTAAACGTTTTGCTCCATTAATGACTTCATTTTGAGTGTCACGATAAGTACGGGCACTTACTTTCAAGAATTCAGAGTATTGTTTCATTAAGCTCGTCATCTGATTGAAATCATCCATAAATCCTTTAATCTGGTTTACGTAAGCTAAGTTATCAGTACCTTGCCAAGCAGCCTGCATCCCTTCAACCTCGTTGAAAAGAGCTTTATAAACTCGCTCATAATCAGCGGATTGCTGGTCAATCTTTGCAGCAGCAGTGTCTAGCTTTGCTGGATCAACTGTGATTGTTCTTGCCATTCTTCTCACCTCCTTTAAAGTGCCCATCACCTGGATGGGCTAGATTTTCCTTAACTCATGCGTCACATTACGGTACTTATTCGCAGCTTGCTGCAGGCTTGAGGCACTCTTCATCGCCCCAATTCCTTTAAACTCTCTACCAAGACCCTGTGAAATATCCTCTAGCTCTCTAGCAATCTCATTTATTTCTACAATAATGCTATTAACCTTGTTTTGAACATTTTTATCCATTGCTTTCCCCCGAACCATCACTTTATAGACCGCGCTTTCGTACCCAAAATGGATTCAGTTCGTTCCAGTAGATTTTTCACAGTATTCAGATAGGTAATATTTTGATTGATCGTGCCGTTAAACGTCGTTAACATATCTGCTTTTAACACGTTGTCCAAACCAAAGAGTCCGGCTTCAAAATACAAATCATCGATCCTGCTATTTAAACTGTTTGTTTTTCGTTTTATTACTTGCAGCCGCTCTGCGTAATAAGCTAACCGTTGCAGATTCACCTGAAGATTAGGCTCGACAGGGAAACTGCCGCCGCTCGCAGCACCACCCCTTCTATTTAGCAAAAATCTCGTATGCTTACGAACGGAATCAAAAAAATTCCTCAAATCGATAATTGCCTTAACACTTACATTCTCTAATCCTCTGACCAACGCAACACAACTATCAATCACTAGGTTCGCTGCATCCTGCATCCCTTTCCAGGTTGCATGAATAACCATTAATGCTGAATTTGTAATGGCTAACGCTGCCTTATAGGCTTCTCTTACTCCATTTACCGCATTAACAATCGCAAACTTAATTGCCTCTGTATTAATATCATTAGGTGAAAAAATTGATCCTTGTCGAGACTTTTCAAATGAGCCATTAACAAAATTTACACTCGTTTCATAATGCGGATAAAATGGATCATCATAGTCCTCTTTATTAATCGAAACTGTCTTATCCACATAAGGTGCAAACCCTAGATCATGTACAAAGTCACCTTCATAAGCAATAAAAATAAATTTATTACCTTTTAATGCCTTTTGTTGTTCCTCAGTTAAACTTGGCCAAAATAATGGAGCCCCGTTGACCACATAGCCACAAGGGTTATCAGATAAGTTGTTTACAAAAACATATGAAGCTAAATTGCCACCCTTAGAATGACCAACTATTAATTTTTCTCCTTCTGCATCCTTTACAAATTCCTCATAGAAGTGATTGGCTTCCCTTTGCTGTTCGATTACATTTCCAATTCCCGCAGATCCATTTGATACCCAATCTGTTTTAAAATGGTCCCAATTTTTAAAATCTTCACTGCCTCGATAAACCGCAGCTGCATTACCTGTTTTGTCACCCCATGCGTAGCCAACAAAGCCTGATTCCGACTCGCCACCCATAGTTGGATTGTTGTTCTGATACCCCTGGAGCTTAACCCCAGCCAACTTGGTGTTTTCGTATCTATCGGAAGAAAAATACTCCTCAAGCTTGATTCTTCTGGCCTCACCACCGTTGTTAGGAGTTCGCATTGCTTCTTCCCATATTTCCTTAACAGTCAAGCCTGTTAAATCCCCTGGTAAGTCAAAATAAGATAACTGGAGAAGAACATTTTTCTCTTCATCATTTAAGTTAGAAAGTGACAATGGAATCACTCCTTAAACTCTTTATAATATTCTTCTATTTGGCTTGGATCAGATATCGCAAATCGTTTATCAACCATGATGGTTGCATAAACCTTCGCATCCAAATTTGACCAAGGTGTATTGTTAACACTTGAGGTTCTAATATAATCAGAAATATCCGCTGCGCTGTCAACAAATCCCACTGAAACACGGCTTGATTTCACATCCATTTGTTTAACCACCTGTAACAGCCGATAAATCGGTTCATTATAGTCGGTTACATCTGGTTTCCCTGCACTTTTAATGGCTGCCTTTAACTCAATACTTACAACATTATTTACATTTGCTAAATAATCATCGACTGACATATCCTTCATGGAGCTATCATATTTTCCATCCTCGACAAATAACAAAACTCTATATTCAGCGTCCTCTGGCAGAAGATTGCTAATTTCAGGTTTTAACCTTTTTGTCAGTTCATCTGACCATTTAGACAACACATAGTTATCGTAATATTCCCCTTCATGGTCTCTATCTTCACCTGCTAAAAAGACATGCTCAGGCTTACCCTTGGGATGCACGATCACTTTATCGGCACCGTACATATTTTTAAAAATGGTACTTCCTTCATGAAAGGTTTCCACTTCAAAGGTTTCATTATAGGTCTCTTCTAAATATGTCAGTATCGCGTTCTCTGAAGATTTCTCATTCATACAACCTGTCACTCCTATTAATAGAACGAATGGAAGAAGGATGAATCGCACCTTCTTAGTTATATTCATTGTGCACCTTCCTTTAGCGGCAATTTGGATTCACTTGCAAATAAGGCTTGACAGGGAAGTTGATGCCGCTGACTGCATCGACTTTCTATTAAGTATAATTTTCATATTCCTTCGAACTGAATTAAAGAAATCCCTTAAATCGTTGATTGCCATAACACTCACATTCTTCGGCACCGTTGCTTTTATAACGCCCTTTTAGCAGATTAAAGTATGACAATTGCAGAAGTGTATTTTTTCTTCATCATTTAAATGCTAAAGTGCCATCAGCTTACTCCTCGAACATTTCATAATACTGTTCAATTTGCTTCGAATCGGTAATATTCGCAAAACTATCAACCATAATCGTTCCGTACACCTTGGACTTCAAATTCGACCATTGCAAATTGTTGACCTGTGAAGTCCGGATATAGTCGGCCATATCTGCATCCTGTTCGACAAATCCTACTGTCACGCCATAGGATTGCACATTTAAGGTTTTAAGCTCTTGTAACATTTGATAAACAGCCTCATTATACTCACTAACGGTTGGCGGAGTTGCTGTTTTTATCGCCATCGTGACAATAACATCTGCATCACGGTTGACCTTTGCAAAATAATCATAAACGGACATATCCTTCATGGACGGGTCGTATTTTCCATCCTCTACATACATCAATGCACGATAGTCAGCAACCCCAGGGAAAAGTGTGTTGATTTTAGGCTCAAGCTTTTTCGTCAGTTCATATGCCCATTTTGATAACACATAGGTGTCAAAATATTTTCCTTCATGGTCTCTATCTTCACCGGCTAAAAAGACATGCTCTGGTTTACCCTTCGGATGAACAATCATGTCATCTCCTCCGTACATATTCTTAAGCATGGTGCTGCCTTCATTAAAGACTTCCACTTCAAAGCTTTCTTTATAGGTTTCTTCTAAGTACGATAGTATTTTGTCTTCTGAAGATTTTCCATTCATACAGCCCGTCACTCCTATTAATAAAACAAAGGGTAGAAGGATTGATTGTACCTTCTTAGTTATTTTCATTGTGCACCTTCCTATAGGAGGACTTTAAGTAGAACAATCTCGCGCCGTACCATTGCTCTCGATACTCACAAATCACAGTAACATCAGCTTGGAACCATTTTTTAAACCAAGTTCTTCGATGGTCCTGTTGATATCAAATACATTTCCGGTCATTTGATCACATAAAACACTTTGCTCTGTGACCTTGTAATGCCCTTGTGAAAGATCGGAGATTGTATGTGTCAGCAGATGGACAACTTCAAATACAGGACTTTTCAGCGGGATAAATACGTCATAAGTATTGTTTGAAGCCGGGTTATATATCTCGACTAAAATCTTATGCATATTGCACCGCCTCCTCTGAACGAATTGCAGTGGTCAGGAGTTTTACTAGCTTTACTTTTCCTTTGTTCACTACATAGCCGAAATCCTCTGGTAGTTCACCATACATATCATTGGTAATTTTATTGATTTTTAGCGTGTATTGTTCTGTGATACCGTTTCCGGCCCATATACCTTCACTCAGTGAAACTTGTTTTTGGAACCACGATTCATAGGTGTATGAGGTTAATTTTTCGACTGTATCTGAGAAGATAACCGTTACGTTGAGTCCATTTACTCTTTCTAAAAAGACCTTCAATTTATCTTTTCCATCATCGGAGAGCTGTGCATTCAACTCTGTGAATGAATGAATGATACACGTAATGTTTTCAAACACCGGGACTGGCTTGCCTTCGTCAATGGCATCCTTTGAAGTGTTGTTGCGGTATACCAATGTCGTAAATAAATTGACTATCATCTCTTCTAATGGTTTTAGCCCAGTCACATATTGATACATGCGGCGGCTGTCAGATACAAAGCTGCCATCAGCGTCCAGGACAATTACCTCTCTGTTGTCCTTCATTGTGATGACTTCCGCAAGTCCCTGCATGAAGGCTGAGCATTCATCCCCTGCATGCGAAGTTACAAGGCTGACCTCTGAAGCAGTAAAGTCATAAGAATAGATACTTAATGAGTCCTTCTCGACCCCAATTGGAATTATGTTTGTTGGATTAAAACGGATTGCATCCTTTAAATACTTGATATCTACTTTATCTGGAAGAATCGGAATTCGTTTTGCTGAACTCCTGTTCCATTTCTGCTGGTACTTACGGCAATAACCTGTTACAAAGCCGTACAAGTCACTAGCTTCTTTCGAAATTTGAGCAACTTGGAATTCATAAACATTCTCTGTTTTGAAAATTCCTCTTCCCTTATTTTTCGATGGATAAACACCATCAACATTGCCTAACACACCAGAATATTCAGTGGTGTCATTTAGCTGCAATACATACATTTGCTTGAAGTTTTGCAGAAGCCGGTATCGAATTGCACCTGTGTTTAACGCTGTTACTAGAAAAAAGATCCCATACTTCGTTCCTTCTCGAGTCAAAAATGAAATGGCTTCCTCATGGTGTTCATACATCTCTGAAAAAGCAGAGTAATTGTGAATCATCAGCACAATCGATGGCACTTTTTCGTTCGACTGCTGATTGAAGGTTTTAAAGTCCCCTCCATAATTTGCGAATTGTTTCTTTCTTGCTGCGATTTCATTCGCCATCATTTTAAAGAGATTGTCGATTTTTTCGCCTTCATGTGACAGCATTACATCGCCGACATGCGGGGACTCACGGTACCAGCTTAAGGTTTCTGACCCAAAGTCTAGTAAATAGAGATTTACTTCTTCAGGCGTGTGTTCTTCCATCAAGGAATAGATAAGCGAAGTCAAGAAGGTTGTTTTCCCGCTTCCAGCTACCCCATATACAACGGTATTGCCTTCTTGAGAGATTGGCAGCCTCAACAAAGCCTGGCGTTGATTTGCTGGGTCATCATATTCTCCAATCACAGGATTTAGTTCAAACCCCTGCGATTTTGTCTCACGGTACTTCTCTTTTAATTCATCCAGATAGATGTTAGCTGGAATTGGGTCCAGCCATAGTTGTTTTACCCTAATATTTTCTTGGTTTGCAAGATTTGCCAGATAATTGGTGACCTCATCAATTTGACTCACTGGTTTTGTGACTGTATTTTTCCGCTTATCAATTCTTGCTGATTTCAGTACGCGTCCTAAATTATCAATTACAGTAATCCCGTCATCTTTTGTTTTTTCCATCTTATCTGCGGGGTAATACGGCGCCCCCGCCCATGCCGATTGACCAAGTTCAAACAGTTCATTGTACCCGACCTGCAAGTAGAAACGTCCGGTTTGTGAAAGTTCAGCTGCGTCCGGTCGTTTGATGACTTCCATACTATCCGCCTTTTCTTGCACCTTTAAGCTGATACGGAATTTACTGTTACTCCAAATTTGGTCATCGACCACCCCGGAAGGCTTTTGCGTCGCTAAAATCAAATGGACACCCAGGCTTCTTCCAATTCGTGCGGCACTGACCAGCTGGTCCATAAATTCAGGCTGCTGTGTTTTTAATTCGGCGAACTCATCGGAAATCATGAATAAATGCTGTAATGGCTCTGAAACAGCACCTTCACGGTATAATTTTTGATACTTGTAAATATCAATATTGCTCTCATTTAGCCTTCTGCTTGTTTCGCTAAAAATAGCTTGACGTCGCTTAAGCTCACTTTGAATACTAATGAGTGACCGTTTGACGGCTGCACCATCAAGGTTGGTAATCGTCCCTGCTAAATGCGGCAGGTTACGGAAGGCATTGGCCATCCCGCCGCCTTTATAATCGATTAAAATAAAGGCGACTTCATCCGGATGGTAGTTTACCGCTAACGATAAAATGAACGTCATAATAAACTCACTCTTACCAGATCCGGTCATCCCCGCAATCAATCCATGTGGTCCATGATATTTTTCATGAAGATCAAGTTTAAACGGCTCTCCCGCTTGATTGACACCAATCTGTGTTTCAATCGTCTGTGTCGGATTATTTTCCTTCCATCTCGTTGGCGCATTTAAATGTTCGACTTTTCCAACGCCAAACATTTCTAAAAAGGTGATCATATCAGGAAGTGTGTAGGCTTTCACAGAAGACGCCAGCTGGATATTGGCCAACTCTACAGCGATTGGTTCCGCATCCTGCTGTAAAAAAATATCGGCAACAAAATTTTGAACCTTCCCTGAGATATCGTCTTTATCAAATATTTTGCTAGTGTTATCATTAAGCAGAGCGACGTTGGTGCATTCTTTCGGCAGCATTTCCAAACTGTCATATAAAGTAATTAAGCTGAAGCCGATCTCTTTCTTTTCTTTTAAAAGTAAATTCACCATTTCAGCTTTTCCTGCTAACTCTTTGCTCGTTGAAAAAACAACATAATGCTGCTTAATAGCTGCTTCTTTACTATCAGCCATGGCTGCTCGATGGGTGATCTCTTTTTCAAAATAAGCAGAAAGCTCTTTTATTTCATTGGCGTCAGTGGCAATAAAGCGAACACTCCTTGCATCATCCCAGACATGCGGCAGCCACTTAACGAACTTCCAACACTCTTGTTCTTCTTTATCGTAAAGAAACACTAATTTTAATTCGTCGTAACTATGTAATGCCGCTAATTGAAAAATAATCCCTTTAGCAAACTCAACAACAGTATCCCTTTTCCCAATAATCCCGGTAACGGGCTCATCCATAAGTGATATGGTGACAGGCACCTGTCTTACGATTTGAGGAGATTCTACCCATTGATATAATTCATCCTGGAGATTGTCATCTAGAAGCGTAAATTTCTTTTCAGGATATTTGATTTCCGCTTCTAACGGCAAATCACCTAGACCGACTCTTATTTTAAGAAAGTCATTTTGTCCTATTGTGCGTTCCCATAAATTACGTTCACGGTTGCGAATCCTTTTTAAGCACAGGTAAAGGGGAATATGGTTTTCATGCAAGATCTCACTCTGATACTTGCATTCGTCCGCCACCACCTGTTTCATCTCTTCTATGTAGTTACTATATTTTTCCTGCCGGATTTTCTCCTGTTCAATCCGCCTTTTCTTCTCATGCCTTTTTGTTAAAATCGGCCAAAGAATCATCCCGATCATCATACTAAATGACATCACAAGTGTAGGCATCGCGTACATTATGTCACCATTTGTTCTCATGACATTTTGAACCGCAAATAGTCCTGTGAACAGAGACGCCATCCCCATCGTAATCGACGGACCAAGCATCAGCATTAACGGTGTTTCTTCGGAATTATTTTGTTGCGGCGGGGGATCAATTTTAATGGTCTTTCGCTCAATATCCCGTTTAAACCTCGGTGAACGAAAAAACAAATCATCCTGTTCTTCTTCAATTAGAAAATCATCGAGCTCCTCTTCCTCTTTGACAATTGGCTGGTCAACAACAAAAGGTTTAAAAGCATTTCGATTTAATAACACTAATTGATGAGGGTTATTTAACGAAAGTAATCGTCCATTGTAAATAATCCGTAAGCCCATAATAGAAATCACATCACCAATGGAGAGCAATTTTTCCTTTATTCTTTCACCATTGACATATGTACCATTTGAACTATCATTGTCCCGAATTACAGCTTGACCTTTCCCATCATATTTAACGGTACAGTGTGAGCTGGATACCAATTTTTCGGTAAAACAAATATCATTATCTTTGGCTCGCCCAATCCTAATTACATCGGCTGAAGCCATATGTCTAGTAAACTCATTTCGTCCTTCACTTGCTGGTTCCACATATAATAGTGCAGTCGAATCTTGATCACGGTAGATTGTATACGTCATAAAAGGCTCTACTGGGACTTTTCCAATCTTTTCTCCAGCAGCGCCTTTCAGGTAGGCATATTTATTTGATTTTACATACCACTTGCCGTTATCTGCTTCAACAGCAATTAAATCCATCGTATTATCATCTTTATCAACCGTAGAGAGAACGTATCTCCCGGTTATTTTTTCAGGTAAAACAAGATTAAAGGCTTTACCTCTATCAAACAGCGTTACTATCAAAACAATTCTCTCCCTGCTCCAGTAGAAACAATTTCCTATATTTGTTATTATAAAGCAATTTTTCATTTGGTCCGTCATACTTTAGACACAATTTGACAAATCCATTCCAATCTTCTCAATGACTGATACAGAGCCATTCTAGCCTTTTGTTCCTAGTGATTTTTCAAAAATGAGATAAGAATAAAGAACCATTGGTCCCATAAAAAAAATCCACATGAGAGTTCTCATATGGATTTTCGTTATCATCTATTTACACTTGAAGCTTCAAGCCCTACACCATTTAACAAATCACACCACTGCTCAAATGTATTTAATTCAACCTTTACTGGTGCGGTTGGATGGTCCGTATATTCTACGACCCAAATCCCTTTCGCTGCGGGAAGAAAGAAGACAATATTTTCAAGAATCGGGTCTCTTTCAATACTTGGATTATGAAACATTGAAATATTATAAAGAGACCAGCCCTCTGATTCTAAATCATCGAGAAACAATCGAAAGCTCTGCTCTTCTATAGGTGAAAAACTGCTTAGTTTCCTTACTTTACCTGCGTTTTGATTTTCACTAAGCAAATCAAATGCCTGATCGGTGAGATGAAACATCTGGGCTCTTTCAATACCCTCTTCCGAAAAAGAATAATAGTTTCGGATTATGCTTGGAATATCTGCACCTTTGATATAGGCGAATTCATGGATAATGTCCCGATCGATGATATGAGACATCCATGTATCGTTTTCAATATGGTGTAACATTAGAATGTTGGATTGTCCCTTATTTGAGCAGCGAATCATCCATTTCGATTCAACATAGCTCTGAATAAATTGCTGAATTTCATCCTTTAATGGAATCTCTCCCTTTAACTCTCTTTCGTCATCCCAGAGCTGCTTTAGGATTAATTGGTGAGTAGTCACCTCCATAATCGCTTCCCACTCTTTTGGACCTTTCTCTCCAACAGAAGCCTCCGCAATACCTTTTGCTACACCAGGATATCCACTAAGCGTTACTAAGAGGGCAAGCTCCGCAGATGTACAAGTCATAATATAATCCATTTATTTCACATTCCTTTTTTCATTATGAAGACCAAGACCATAGGGACGGTTCTCATGGCTTTTCGCAAAGCTAGTTAAAGACCACTGGGACGGTTCTCATGGCTTTTCGCAAAGCTAGTTATGCCACAAGAACCGTCCCTATGGTCCATAGCGTTTATAGAAAAATCGCCCGAAGCAGATATTTAATCCCATAATAAACAATAACAGAGGCAAAAAGTTGGACAATAATAGAAATTAACATAAAGAACTTTCTTTTAAAAAAAGAGTACTTTAAAAATTTCTTGTTCAGATATGGTCCTATACCAAAAAAAGCATTGATCACAAACGTATACGTCCGTTGAAATACCGTTTTTGGATTTTCAGAAACACCCGCCTCGTACACATCAAGCATGATCCTGCCAAGTAAAAATACTAAGATACTGAAAATTACTTGAACTCCGAGAAAATAGATTAGTAATTCTTCGATTCGTTCCAATGTTTCTAAAGTCATTTTTCTTTCCTTATCCTTTATTCTGAGATTTGTTGTCAAGAAAACCACAAAAACCACAGGGACGGTTCTCGCGGCTTTTTTTAAAGCGAGTTATGCCACTAGAACCGTCCCCTGTTCTCTAGTTGAACCAGCTTCCAACGGATTTAAAGGTGTTATTAATCCCCTCACCAATATCTTTTATTCCTGTTTCAACTGCTCCTCCAAGCTTTTCGCCAACATCTTTAATCTGGTCTTCAAAGACAATACTTCCGACTCCACCGACTAAGGCACCCACGGCACCGCCCACTACGATTCCGGCTGGTCCGCCCACACTGCCAATCATTGCACCGACCTTAGCCCCTGCTCCGATTGCGACTAAATCGCTGGTAATTCCAGCAAATGTTCGTCCCATTCTTTCTCCACGGGTCTTATCCGCATTGTCAGGATCCCAAATTTCCGCAGCGTTGGCAGCAACTGAAATTACCATGCCAGCCAATGGGACTTTCTTTGCTACCTTGGTCCATCCCTTTGCATCGATTAGGTGCTCAGCAATTTCCTTTGTTCCCGTCGTTATTCGTTTTTGAAATGTACCCGATAAAGTATCTGCTTTTAACAGATTCAAATTCTTTGGAAAACCAGCAGCATGCTTTAATAGAGCTGAAGGATTATTATAAGAAGCTGCTATCTTTTGAAGTTGCTTTACAATCGGATTCGTAGGGCTCGATTTTGAAAAATTGTAAATGGCACGAGCCAACTTCGAGTCATATCTTCCTCTTCCTCTACTCTTCCAGGATGGATGAGCTCCAACTGTAAATTTATAATCACCCTTAATTTTCTTCCAAAACCCTGGCTTCCCGCCTATGTAATTAATTTTAAGCTTCCGTGAAATCCCAGCACTAAGTGCGATTGTGAACAGTTGTGTTCCAACTAAGGCTGCATCCCCGATACTAAGTTTTCCATTGATGTAGTTAAAGACATTTAAGATATCTGCGATGGTTGATTTCTTAGATTCAGGGGTTGAGGCAGATTCCGATTTTTTGGTTAGCTCCGTTTCTGTCCGGCAATACTGATCCATGGATTGAGCAATAAACCGGTCCAAGTTTTTTATCCGCGTCTCTAATTGATTAGCTGACGTGATAGCAGCATTGAACCTTGAACGTAAATTCCCCCGATTCATGATTTCATGATCAATTGAATACCTTAGAACGCTTAAACCATCACTAACCTCTGATACTTTTTGTGACATTGGACCAATACTGGCTCCAGTCTGTTTAACATAATCTGTTTGAATCTTTATGGGCGGCAATGTTTTGCACCTCCTATAGTTACCTTTTCAGTTAATTTCCAGCGGCGTTCGCTTTTTGTTCTGCTTCTGCTTTTGCCTTTGCTTCTGCCTCCGCTTTTGCTCTTGCTTCAGCTTCCTCTTTACGCTGAATCTGCTGTGCAGCCGAGAGGACATCCGATCCGATAGAGTTTAGTTTTGAGGAAAGGGCTGCAATTTCTTGATTAATACTGTCAATACTTTGGTTTATGTACACCATTTCTTTTGCGTTCCAACCGTTGTTGAGATCCCCTTTCACCCTATTTAAGTTATTTTTAACCTCAATTAGTTTAGAGGAATAATCGTTGATTTTATTTGCCTGCGACGCGGCTAAATTAACGTTAATACTCACATCATCACCTGCTCTTGGGTTGCCAGGTGCCATGGGGACGGTTCTTATGGTTTTTTATAAACCTAGTTATTGCCACAAGAACCGTCCCCTCGGTCCACCCTTAGTGCATTCCCTCTATTTTCCTATTTATTATAAAAGCTATTTTTTTATTATTCTATAAAAAAGAAGAAATTGGTTATTTTGTACCGGTAGTCCTCCAAAATTTATAAAAAATAACGCCTGAAGACCTAGGCGTTTTCAATGGTTCCTTTATCAACAATTTTCTTCCCACTCAGGAGGATAAAACTCACTCCCTTTTTAATAAGAAAAACAATGAAAAACCATTGGATTTGTAACCGCTTTTTAGATAAATGTTTCCGTTTTCTAGAGCTTTGTCAAAAGAAAGTTTATAAACGATAATAAGAGTATAAATTTTGAAAGGTGGTAATTTAAATGAAAAAATTTGAAAAGTTTATCGGTACTTATGGAAAATACCTAGTTTTAGCTTCTTTTGCACTCAATCCTAACTCCGTAAACCCTGCTACAATTAAAGAATTTATTGACAACCACTGATTCAAATTGATTCTCTAAGAAAAATGAGGATCTTTTTTTACCCCAAAAACCTACCTCTTTGATTTCATACGATAATTAAATTTCGTAATTCATTAATAGCACCACTTACGATAATCCACTATTTAGATTTCTCGTAAAGAAGCAAATGGGACAGTTCTTATGGTTTTTTATGAATCTAGTTCTTGCCACAAGAACCGTCCCCTTGGTCACGCTCCGATCCTATCACATAAGCTCTTCAACTTCCCTCTTACTCGGCAGTGCAGAGATAGCTCCTTTTCCTGTTGTAGTAAGTGCACCGCTAGCATTGGCAAATTTGAGGATATGTTCTTGGTGGTCACGCAGTACCTCTTCAAGGTTTTCCGGATTTGATTGCAATTCTAGCAATTGATATAAAAATCCGCCAATAAACGCGTCACCCGCTCCGGTTGTGTCCACTGGTTCAACAGAATATCCACCCGATTCAAACCTTCCATTCTTTAAAAACAGATCCGCCCCGGCAGCTCCCTTTGTGTAGACTACCGCCTTCACGTTTCCAACGAACAACGATTGTATCGCCACCGATTCATCCTTTATACGCGTAATAAATTCAAGCTCTTCATCAGAGACCTTAACGATATCAGCAGACGGTAAAAATTCTAGAATTGCTTTGCGACATTCCTCAGGGTTCTCCCAAAGCGGCAGCCGCACATTTGGGTCAAAGCTGACCAAGCCACACGCAGCAGAAACAGCAGCAATTGCTTTTTTATGAGCCTGTTTCATCGGGCTTTCCACTAAATCAACCGAACAAAAATGGAGAATATCCCCCGCTTGGAACCAAGCTGGATCGATTTCCTCTTTGCTTAACAATAAATCAGCAGAAGGATTACGGTAAAATGAAAAATCACGTTCCCCGTTTTCTTTTAATGAGACAAAAGCCAAGGCCGTATTCGCCTCACTAGTCCGGTATACTTTGTCCGTCTCAACACCAGCCTCGACAAGCTTTTCGACTAAAAAGTCGCCAAACGCATCGTTGCCTAATTTAGAAATCATCGCTGCTTTCTGCCCATATTTGGCAACGGCAGCAGCGACATTTGCCGGTGCCCCTCCTGGAGCTCTCTCAAAGGAGATAACATCCTTTAAGGCCACCCCTTTTTGAAGAGGAATAAAATCAATTAACACTTCACCAATCGAAAAAAGCTTTCCCATTTCCTCACCTCTCGTATAGCTTACTTAATATCCCATTTAACAGCCTGTACATTCGTTTGGCCACCGCGGGAAAACACAGTGATTCCATTACTAGTTTTACCAGGGAAAATCCTTCCGGTAAATACTTCCTCTCCACCATTTACAAACACTTCAATAGAGGAAACATCAACAAAGATACGGAACGAAATCTTTTCAGCGTCCAACGTGCACTTCCGAACGGTACCAAACTCCTCAGCAAAGGGTTCACCTGACTCAGTCCGATCAAACACAACCTTTTTCGCAATACGATCATATTTAATTACGGATTTCTCATTTTCTCCAACCCGGAGTTCCAAACCAAACTCATCAGCCGTATTATTAGAGAATTCCGCAAGAAGCTCATACACGTCTCCCTCAAAGTTATCCAAACAAATCGCTTCATTTTCAACCTTTTGACTAGTTTCTACCTTTTTCCCGCGAAGCAATTTCAGCTCATCGACTGGCTGCTGAATGAGTTTTCCTCCTTTAACTGTTAACTCACGAGGAAGTGTTAAACAGTGTGCCCAACCATTTTTATCGGTAGGATAGTCGATTTCCGGTAATCCCATCCAGCCGACTAAAATCCGCCTTCCCTGGTGATCCACCGTTGTTTGCGGTGCGTAAAAATCAAAACCACGATCCAGCTCATGGAACGCACCATGCTTTAATTCCATATTTTCTAAATCTATTGGACTTCCAATTACATACCCTGATTGATAAATATTTTGATAGCTATCACCTTTTGCTTTTAACCCTTGTGGAGAGAATAGGAATACGCCTTGCCCTTCTATCTCAAAGTAATCCGGACATTCCCACATATAACCGAA
The DNA here is from genome assembly GCF_047237705.1 of Neobacillus canaveralius. NCBI lineage: Bacteria > Bacillati > Bacillota > Bacilli > Caryophanales > Bacillaceae > Neobacillus > Neobacillus canaveralius. Next base: position 64,330 of record NZ_JBDFLL010000002.1, read on the forward strand.
ATCTTCACCTAACCCTGTCTTCACTTCGCCCATAAACTTCCAATCTTTTAAATCCCTAGATTGATATAAAACAACACTTCCAGTCTCATTTTCCCTTTGAGCGCCAATCACAGCATAGAAGAGTTCCCCATTTTTCCAAACCTTTGGATCACGAAAATGATCAGTATAGCCGCTAGGAACCTCTGTAATTACCGGTGCATCCATTTTGACAATGCCTCCATCACGAGTCATCACAGCCAAACATTGATAGGGATGCCGATTCCAATCTTCATCACGAGTATTGCCCGTGTACATGAAGTATAATTTCCCATCATGCTCAATTCCGCTTCCGGAATATGCCCCATGACTATCAAACTGATTCGACGGCTCAATACCCATTCCAACATTTTCCCAGTGTACCAAGTCTTTAGACTTCGTATGATACCAATGCTTTAACCCATGAATCGGTCCGAGCGGGAACCATTGATAGAATAAATGATATTCCCCATTAAAAAAACTAAATCCATTCGGGTCGTTTAACAATCCTGTCTCCGGCTGTATATGAAAAGACTGGCGCCATGGGCATTGACTCACTAGTTTGGCTAACCCTTGGATTTCCTCTTCGGACACGTCGTTCAAGGTTCTATATCGCTGCTCTTTTGTCCATTCCATGCTGTTCACTCCTAATGCGCAAAAGGAGAATCACGGGATTCTCCTTTTCATTATTTTATTATGCTGCTGCTTGATCAGATGTTTGTTTACCTGCTTTTTTTTCTTCCCTTTTCGCTAAAACAAGTGTGACGATAAAAGCTACGGCACATGCGATGGCCATACCAATAATATAAGAAATAATCGTATCTGGGCGAATTGAGATGACCCCTGGAATACCTGCTGCCCCTAGTGCAGTCGCTTTAACCTTGAACAATGTAACAAAGCCAGATCCAACCGCAGAACCAATAATTGCCCCGATAAATGGATAGCGTAATTTCAAATTAACCCCAAACATTGCTGGTTCTGTTATCCCTAGTAAAGCAGAGATACCAGCTGCTGAAGCAGTTCCTTTGATCTTGGCATTTTTCGTTGTTTTTAGTACCGCAAGAGTCGCTCCTCCTTGTGCCATGTTTGACATCGCCGCAATGACGAAGATAAATGATCCACCTGTTTTCGTGATATCTGCAAGCAATTGTGTCTCTACCGCAATAAAGCTATGGTGCATACCTGTAATAACAATTGGTGCATAAAGTAAACCGAAAATGATCCCGCCAATGACACCTGTTGTGTCATATAACCAGACAATTCCATCTGTTAATAGATTACCAGCTGAGCGTGTCAGCGGCCCTACCAAAGTAAACGTTAAAACCCCGGTAATAAAAATAGACAATAACGGTGTTAATAGGTTGTCTAAAGCAGATGGAACAACCTTACGTAAGGAAGTTTCAATTCTTGCTAGAATAAAAGAAGCGGCTAGTACAGGAAGTACGGTTCCCTGATAGCCTACCTTTTCTATTTCTAGACCAAAAAGATTCCAAACTGGGACTTCATTATTCAGTACTGCTGCACCGTAACCGTACCCATTTAATAGGTCTGGATGAACCATTAACATTCCAAGAGTAGCCCCAAGGAAAGGATTCCCACCAAACCGTTTCGTTGCTGAAAAACCAATTAAAATAGGTAAAAAGACAAAGGCAGCGTTTGCAAATGTATTAATAAGTGCCGCTAAATCAGCCATTTCTGGATTGGCATCCACTAAGGATTTTCCTTCAATAAACAAGTCTGGAGCAGTTAAGACATTGTTAATCCCCATTAATAAACCGCCAGCTACGATCGCTGGAATAATCGGAACGAAAATGTCTGACAGCATTTTGACAAATTGCTGAACTGGGTTCAGTTTCTTCGTCGCTGCGTCTTTTACATCACTCGTTGACATTTCCGTTTGACCTGACATCTCCGCCAAGTGCTTATAGACCTCGTTCACTGTTCCAGACCCTAAGATAATTTGAAACTGACCTCCTGTTGAAAAGGTCCCTTTCACGACATCCATGTTGTCCAACGCAGCTTGATTAACAATTGATTCATCATCTAGTACAAGACGTAAGCGTGTGGCACAATGCGCTGCAGCTGATACGTTTTCCGTACCGCCAATGGCATCCAGTACTTCCCGAGCAATTTTTTTATGATCCATCTTAATCCCCCTCTTTTCATCCGTAATAGGAACCGGTTCCATAAAAAACCAAAAAAATAAATCTTTTCAAACGTGGAACCGGTTCCGAAATTAACTAAAAAAATAACTGGTTAAAAGAGAAACCACATTCAATTGTTACCAAGTGAAATAGGCCCTCTTTATTGGAACCGGTTCCGATATCTTTATTATAGGGGAGCATTAAAGAAATTGTCAACGCTTTCCCGCTCAATTATTTCAAATTTAGAAAGTGTTACTTTTTCCACAGACCGTTCATTGACTAACTCAACAATATGTCTTGCAGCGGTTTCCCCCGCTTCTTTGTAAAAAAACTTCGCCGTCGTAATCCCCGGATGAATGATTCCTGTCACATCATAGCCGCCAAAGCCTGTAACAGCTAAGTCCTGTGGTATCGTAATCCCCTCTGAATATGATGCCTTCAAAACACCAAGAGCAATATTATCAGTTGCACAAACAAAGATGTCAGGCTGAAATCCATGGATGATCTCCTTTGCACTGGCTTGTGCAGCTGGAATGTTGAATAATGTCTCATAGAATTGAACATCACAATCGTCTACTTCATCTATCGCCTTTTTAAAACCCTGCTTTCGTTTCACGCCTACTGAAATATCCCGTTCAGTTACGCCTAAATAAGCAATTTTCCGATATCCTTTTTCAAGAACATACCGCCCCATCGCATAGCCAGCATGTAAATCATCATGAATCAGACTATGAAAGTCCTCATGTTCTTGTCCAATTAACAGTACTGGAACCTTAACACTTTCAAAGGCATGGATATGCTGTTCGGTGATTTCAGTAGCAAGCAAAATAATCCCCGCCATCTTTTGATTAGCAAAGCTATAAATACTTTCAATCTCTCGCTCTAAATTTTGACTAGTATTGGAAATAAGCATCTGATAATTCATTTTTTTTAATTGTTCATCGATGCCAATTAACGTTTGTGAAGAAGCAAAGGAATCAAGTCTCGGGACAATCGTGCCAATAATATTCGTTTTCTTCGCTTTTAAACTCTGCGCAAATGGATTTGGAATATACCCGGTTTCCTTGATGGCATGCTCAATTTTCTTCTTTGTCGCATCCCCAACTGACCCGCCATTTAAATACCGAGAAACCGTACTTTTTGCCACACCTGCAAGCTTGGCAATATCTACAATTGTATTCATTACTCTACCTCATAACATTTCAATTTCGATATCATTATAGTAACATAAATGGCACCGTCCACCATGGACCAATAAATACCCATCTGAACGCAGGGATATAAATCTATCAATAAAGCTAAAATGTTTACCACCGTTTTTTAATAGTCAACTTCTCTACAAATTCTGCCTGACTAAGGTGGATTAAACACATGATTAACAGCATTTAGAGCTTTTCTAATCAATCGTTTGGTTAAAACTAAATTAGCAAATTAAACGTTTGATTGAAAAGTGGGTAAACTCTTTAAATAAACTACTTAGGGCGGTTTTCAAGAGAAATAACTGTCGAATAATAGTTGTGGTTGTTAGGAATTTTCTTCAAAACTGACAATAGAAACTAGTAGAATACATATTCCAGCAAATAGCAACAAATTGTATACTAACTAATCGTTTGCTTAAAAGTGCTGTAAACTCTTTTAAATCAAGCTATTATCTATTTACTAAAAAAATTTATTGTCGAGGAAATATATGTGGAAATTTTATATTGAAAAGTGGTTTGGGCAATCAGTATCATACCAGCTTTAACGGGATTTTAATGTTTTTCACTGAATTGCGTTAGCAAAATGTTAGTGAATTTCACAAAAGCTACATAATTCAACCATTCTATACGTTTATGAGAAGTATATACTACAAGTAGTCCCAGCAAAATTCTCCTTTAACCCTCTCTTTTCTTTTCCAAAAAACAATTCACTATGGAAGCAGGTTGATTTATGAAGAATAGCAACAATACGAAGGATATTTGTGACGAGAATGGAATGCAAGTGAAAGTATTAATGAAGCATTTTGAAAATCCAAAAGAGCGTGAAGATCTATTAAAAAATATAAAGATAAGTGCTGAATTTGACATGAGGTACCGAGGACACTTTTTATATTATGGCAAGGATTTTATCGACTATAAACTTATACGCCCCTATGACAAAGACCGCAATGAGTTTCTCCGTATCTTATCAAACTTTATGACCACCGTTTTGGAAGATGACTGTCCATCCTCATGGAAAAAATGCAAACGACCATTCTGGGAAGAACTGATTTTCACCCACTTTCCTCATGTTATGAGAATTACCCCTGATCAAAAACAAGTAGAAACCTTCCTTTCCCAATTAAAGATGTTTATCCAGTGGCTTGATAAGCGTGTTGGCACAACATGGTTTGCAGTTGTAGATAAGTATTCAAAGGAGGCAATTTCCGACCTGAAAGTATGTGAGCAAGTGCTGAATACCATTTTTTTAAGAGACTTCCCACAACTCCATCAGAAAGATTTTAGCCCCGAACAACAAATCGAAATAGCTAACCAGAGTTTCAAGCAATGCACCAAAAGATGGGATAGCCTTTTTGAGGTCACAAGTATCATTGACCAGATTACTGTATTAAAAGAATTTAACACAAACATAACCTATTATGTAAAAGGCTTGCCGACCCATTTAATCGTTCCTGAACTTATTATGAGTGGCTGTATTGGCCGAAAGAGCGGCACCTTGCTCTGGGAGTGGTTTCAAACCGAAGGAATCTATCCACAAAAAGGGAGAAAATATCTAAAATTGCTTAATTAATTTAGATTTGAGTATAACATCAGCCCCCGTCCCGTTAAAAACAGCAGCTTTCCCCAAAAAGATCAATCTAAAAGACCCCTGGAGGATTGTTCATGCAGAGAAAATTTGTTTGCACTGGTGTTAAACCGGGTAAGTATATTTTGTATGCTTTATCAGCAAACAAAAAACAAAAAGGGAAATGGAGGCTATAACTATGGGTAAAACAGTTTTAGGGGTTTATAATTCCAGTGATGAAGTAATTCAGGCCATTGAGGTGTTCCAAAACGAAGGATATTCCAGAAAAGACTTTTCAATTATTGCCAATACAGCAGATGTCCCTTCCACCATCGAAGAGGAAACAGGGGTGGCTTCTCAGGAAATAACCACAAGGAATAATCCACCTTCAGAAGACCACCTAGGGTTCTTAGCAAGCCTGTTTACCCCATTTGTGGATAATACCGTCCAAAATGACGGCAGAAATACCTATTATGATCATTTGATTGCTCAAGGTATTAGTGAAGCAGATGCGTTAAAATACGAAGAGGATATCAAATCCGGAATGATTCTGCTTCTCGCTGAAAAAGGATTAGAGAACGTTAGCGCTGCCGACCGTATCTCTACAGAAGATTTTGCTCGTAATCAAACAGGTCTTGTTGATACTTTTGACACAGATAAGCAGCAATCACTAGAGCTGCGGGAAGAACAGTTGGATGTGAATAAACAACGTGTTCAGACCGGTGAGGTAGAGGTAAAAAAAGATGTGGTTGAAGAACAGAAAACAGTAAATGTCCCGGTAACACATGATGAGGTCTATGTAGAAAGAAGGTCAGTCGACAATACTGAAGCAGAAGCAGACACAACCATACCAATCGGCGATGAAGAAACCATCCGCGTTCCAATTGTTGAGGAGAAAGTAGAAGTGACAAAGAAACCCGTCGTTGCTGAAGAACTGGTGATTGGCAAGAAACAAGTTACGGAAACCCAACAGGTAACAGAAAATATTAAGCGTGAGGAAGCAAAAGTGACCCAAGAGGGAGACGCTACGGACATTGAAACCACTTCTGACAGAAATAGTGTGGATACTGATAAATTCTAATGGATGTTGTCCTAAGAGTTATCTATTAGGGATAGTGGGCCAGTCACCCCCGCATTAGCATTTTAGCAGTCTGGGGGACTGGCCCTTTTTCCCTAAAATATATATTGGATATATATTGGTATGATAATGTAAATAAGGATTACTAATTGTAGAATCCAATTCAATTATCAAATAAAATTTACAATGTTACTCCCTGCCTTGTCCCATTAATTCCCATGGTGTGACTTCTGGCAATTCCAATGCAAATCTCTTTTCCAACCATGCTTCTGCCTCTACAATCCATCTTGAGGCATCTTGATAGATTTGGCTTTTTGCCTGTGCTGTTGCTTGTGTAGCAAGACTTAAGCCGTGTGGACCTTTCTCATAAACATGAACTTCAAAAGGAATATTTTTATCTGCCAAAGCAGTAGCCATCTTTAATGTATGCTAGACTGGAACCAATGTATCCTCTGATGTAGCCCATAAGAACATAGGTGGGGTACTCTCTGATACATGTAAAGCTGGGCTTACTTCTTTAAGCTTTTCCTCATTAGGATTTTTGTTACCTGTAAACGCAAGATTAGATGTTTCAAACAGTTTCTGATCTATAGGGCTTTTTGGTAAGGAACGCATAAGAAGATAATCACTTAATGTGTACCCAAGAATTGTAGCAGCTGGTTTGAACGCTTCCGGTTTTTCATTGAAATATTCATGGATGATTGGCTTATCCCAGTACACCGAATACATTGCACAATTGTGCGCGCCCGCTGAAAATCCGCAGATAGCAATTTTATCAACATCTATTAGCCATTCATCAGCATGTTCTCTTAGCACGAGCATTGCTTTTCCAATTTCTCTCATAGGTGCAGGATGTATGCTTTTTTCATTGACTTCCAATTCTTTTTGAAAATCAGGAAATCCAAACTCCCCTCCCATATAAGTTGAATAACAAGAACAAATGCATGATATCCCATGGCTGCAAATCTTAGTGCTACCGCTTCGCCTTCCCTATCGGAACAAGATAAATAGGCTCCACCTGGACAAATAATAATTGCAGGCCGCTTATTACCTCCTAATAATTCCGGCGAATCTGAAATCACATAGGTTGTTAAGGTTACATCTTCTCGATCCTCATAAAACTTAATCACTTCTGATTTCATTGTTTTCTCCTCCTATATATTTATCTGAACCTATCACTAATACAGAAAAAGCACCTTATTAAGTCTTTACTTTTTATAGTATCAAAATAAATAGGATTAAATAATAATAGAATGAAAGAATTAACTTACTCGAATCAAAGATTCATCCATATAAAAAGCGATGCTATTATTTTTAAGCATCGCTTCTGTTAATTAATACACTAGGTTAATTTCACCGGTTGAAGCGCTTTAATGATGTTGACAATCTCATCCTTATAAAGACATTTGTCCATTTAGGTTGCCTGATACCTAGATTTATTATTTTTACAAGGTTACAAAGGATTTCCTCGCTACTCCTGTTTCTACTGCTGCAGTTGCAACAGCTTTAGCTACCGCTGAAGCAACACGGTCATCAAAAGGACTAGGAATCACAAAGTCTTCTGATAGTTGTTCTTCTGAAATGAGTGAAGAGAGGGCATATACTGCAGCCTTTTTCATTTCTTCATTTATATGTGTCGCTTGAACATCTAGAGCACCTCTGAAAATCCCTGGAAAAGCTAGCACATTATTGACCTGATTCGGAAAATCAGAGCGTCCGGTGCCGATTACCTTTGCTCCAGCAGCTTTTGCTTCATCTGGCATAATTTCCGGAATAGGATTTGCCATAGCAAAAATAATAGCATCTCTTCTCATTGTTCTAATCATATCCTTTGTTACTGCACCTGCAGCAGATACACCAACAAAGACATCTGCACCGACAACGACTTCCTCTAAGCTTCCTTCTGCATTGTTACGGTTTGTTTGCTTGGCAATTTGATCTTTAAATGGATTCATGCCAAACTGGCGATTTTCATAAATTGCACCTTTTGTATCACATAAAATGACATCATACACGCCAAAACTTAATAGCAATTTAGCAATGGCAACACCTGCTGCACCCGCACCATTAATAACCACTTTTATTTCTTCTATCTTTTTATTTATTAGTTTAAGAGCATTTACTAATCCAGCAAGAGTAACAATTGCTGTACCATGCTGGTCATCATGAAAAATGGGGATTTTTGTTTCTTTCTTCAAACGTTCTTCAATTTCAAAGCATCTTGGGGCAGATATATCTTCTAAATTCACTCCGCCAAATGTTGGTTCAAGACGCTTTACCGTTTCAATTATTTCATCAACATCTTGTGTATTTAAACAAATAGGGAATGCATCCACGTTAGCAAAACTTTTAAATAAAGCTGCTTTTCCTTCCATGACTGGCATCGCTGCTTCAGGGCCAATATTACCCAGCCCTAATACTGCTGAACCATCTGAAACAACTGCAATGGTATTTCCTTTCATCGTATATTCATATACTTTATTTCGATCTTCATATATTTCCTTACACGGCTCCGCAACACCAGGTGAATACGCTAGACTCAAATCATCTTCATTTTTAATCGCTACCTTAGCTTTCACTTCTAATTTCCCTTGTTTGTCCCGGTGCATTTGTAAAGCTCTGTCACGCAATGTGTTCATGATACCTCTCCCTTTTCCTAAAATGTTTTTGCGCTTTATTTCACATTAGTTTTTAAATTCTTGTCCAAATGCCCACGCTGTTTATTTTTTTATACTCAGGTTTCCACATAGCATTTTCAATAGCAGCCTCAATATCCTGGATATCCGCCCTTGAAATTCCTTCGTGTATTGCAGCATTGGCTACTTCAATGGCTACGTATTTTGAAACTTCATGAAGTTTTTCAATTGGTGGCAAGAGAGATGCCCCCTGTGTGCTAGTGTCTGACATTCTTGCAACCGCATAAGCAGCTGCTGCAAACATTCCTTTTGAAATCTTTTCAGCCTTTGCAACAATAGCTCCCAATCCGAGACCTGGGAATACAAATGCGTTATTAGACTGTCCAATTTCATAGGAAACGCCGTTGTGTTCTACATTGGCAAACGGACTGCCGGTTGCAATTAAAGCCTTTCCGTTTGTCCATTTGATCAGGTTATCCGGAACTGCCTCAGCCAAGGAAGTAGGGTTCGACATAGGCATGATGATTGGGCGTTCGATGTGTTTAGACATTTCTTTAACAATTTCCTCAGTGAAAGCCCCGGCTTGTCCGGAAGTACCGATTAAGATCGTTGGCTTCACCCTCTGAACTACTTCTATTAATGAAATGATTCCATCCTCATCCTTATCCCAGTCCTTTACTTCTTCCGCTTTTCTTACATAAGGTCTCTGGAAATTAAGGACATCTGGTGTTTCATCAGTTAGTAAACCCCGATAGTCGATAGCCCAAAAACGGTCGTGGGCTTCTTCTCTGGTCAGCCCTTCAAGAACCATAGCATCTGCTATTTGATCAGCGTTACCGATACCGGCAGCCCCTGGCCCGAAAACAACAATACGCTGCTCTTTCATAGAAGTACCTGATATTTTCAATGCAGACATTACAGCAGCAAGAGTAACTGCACCTGTTCCCTGAATATCATCGTTGAAGGTAAGGATCTTGTCACCGTATTTGTCCAGGATCTTTCGGGCATTCACATTGCCAAGGTCCTCCCAGTGAAGAAGTACTTCTGGAAAGAATTTTCTTGCAGTCTGAATGAATAAATCAATGAAATCATCATAACGATCACCGCGAACACGCGCGAATTTGTTACCGATATAAAAGGGACCGTTAATCAAATCCTGATTGTTCGTACCAACATCCAGGACGACTGGCAGAACACGACTTGGATCAATACCGGCTGCTGCTGTATAAACGGCAAGTTTACCAATCGCAATATTAATACCACCTACACCCTGGTCCCCTATACCTAAAATGCTTTCGGAGTCGGTAACGACGATTAAATCAATGCCATCTTTAGGTTGTCCAAGATTAGAAAATGCCTTTTCGATGCCCTCAGGATTCTCAATTGAAAGATATAAGCCACCTGGGCGACGATAGCTATGGGAGTATGACCTGATTGCATCCCCGACAGTAGGAGTGTAGATGATAGGAAGCATTTCTGCTAAATGTTCTTTCAAAAGTCGGTAAAACAGAACAACATTACGGTTATATAAATCATAGAGAAGACCGTTTTTAAACAGATCCGTCGTCCGCATAGAATATTGCTCATAAGCTCTGTTCACCTGTTCATCCAGGGTGAGCACCTGGGGTGGTAACAGGCCGTCGAGTCCAAGCTCTTCCCTTTCCTCTTTAGTAAAAGCCGTTCCTTTATTCAAAAAAGGATTAGAGAGAATCTCTTTTCCTCTTAATGTTGTGATAATTATATTCTCATGAACATTCATGAAATTTCCTTCTTTCTTTAAAAAAATAGCTATTTGCTGCCTGTCTTTAATCTTTGTTTAAAGTTAGCTTAAGAGCTTTAGCAGCATGATTGCCAGGATAACAGTAGATGCTCCGCCAAGTCTTGTAGATATTTGGGCAAAAGGCATCAATGACATACGGTTAGAAGCTGAGAGGATTGCAACATCTCCTGTTCCTCCAAGACCGCTATGGCAGCCTGTAACAATGGCAGAATCCACAGGATACATTTTCATAAGTTTTCCAACAAAGTAACCAGTTGTGACCATCGCAACCACTACAGCAACACAAACAATTACGTATGAAGGAGTAACGATTTTTACCACGTCTTTAAGTGGAATGTATAGCATTCCAAGTCCGACCATCAATGGCCAGGTAAGACTTGATGATACAAATTTGTACAAATGGTAGGCACCTTGTTCCATTTTTGCCGGCATGAGCTTAAGGCTTTTTACCAATGCAGCAGCAACAATCATAAGTACAGGGCCTGGCATTCCCAATAACATGTGTCCAAGTCCTCCAAGGATAAAGAATGTACACGCCATTAAGAGACCTGCTCCCATCAGCGGGAAGTCAACTGGCTTATTAATGGTTGCGGATTCAGTAATACCATCTCCGCCTTTTGTTTTAACCAAAACACCCTTGCCAGTTAGGTGTGGTTTCTTTTGACCGAGACGAGAAAGGAGACCTGCACAAATGATTGCCGCAATATTTCCGATAACAGCAGCCGGAATCAATTGGCCCACAAATGTTTCTGGAGCTGCTCCGAGAACCTGGCCGTAACCAATGGAAAGTGGCAGGATCCCTTCACCGATGCCCCCACCGATTATAGGAACAACGATATAGAACAATGTATGTTTTGCAGAGTATCCACACAACATGCCAACTAATACTCCAACACCTACAGAAGCGAGTGTACCGAGAATAAGCGGGCCGAACATCTTAGAGAAGCCCTGGAGCAGGACTTTACGGTTCATCCCAAGAATACTTCCTACTACTAATATACTGATATAAAGATAAAGGAAGTTTGAGGTTTTCATTAACTGAGTAACAGCGTTGATCCCAGTATCATTAATAAAACTAAAATAGACTAAAATCGATGGAATAAGTAGCGCCATAATAGCTGGACCGCCAATATCTTTTAGGACAGGGATCTTCATCCCAATTTCCCCCAGCAGAATACCCATAGTAATAATAATTGCAAAGCCCCCGATCATATCTGCCGGTAATACTTCATAAACCGTTGCGAAAAAGACAACAGCTGCAATAATAATGTATAGCGGAAGTGGGACAGCGCCAATATTCAACCCGAATATCTTTGTGTATAAACTTTTTTCACCAATAGCCTCAGCAACCGGTGTAATCGGTTCCAATTTTCTAGCAGTTTGTGCCACAAGTAATCCCCCTTTAATATGTTATGTGTCTATCATATTCTCAGATAAAACGTTTTCATAGTTTATGAAAGTTTAGTAATTCTTCTTGTAAATAAAAAAAGTAAGCAGTTTCAATCACTGCTTACAGAAAGTTTTTAATTAAATGCTCTTTATATTGATTATATTCATGCTGATAAACTGGCCTTCCGACGGTTCCATAGATAACCTTAACATCAAGGATTCCTAAATCCCTAAGGAAGTTAAGATACTTTCTAGCAGAGACTCTTGAGATGCCTACAAGATTTGCTATTTCATCAGTGGAAAAAGGACCTTCCTTCAACTCCTGAACCACTTCCCATACCTGCTTTAATGTATCCTTTGTTAGCCCCTTTGGAAGTTCCTCTGCTATTGTATGTTCCTCTCTGTTTAAAAGAAAATTATCAAGTTCCTGTTGACTAACAGCTTTTTGTTTATCGATAAACATAGTTTTCTGCTGGTAACTAGCTAGAGCAGCATTAAACCTTTCAAACTCAAAAGGTTTAATTATATAATCTACAACACCGTACCTCAATGCCTTCTGGATTCGCTCTAAGTCCGAAGCAGCAGAAATAATGATTACATCAATTTCAAGGTCATTTTTCCGAAGATACGCCAACAGCTCAAGTCCAAGCTTTCCCGGCATAAAATTATCCAAAAGAATAAGCTGTATTTCTTCCTTTTTTAGCAAACGGATCGCTTCATCTACTGAATTGGCTGTTGCAACCAAACGGAACCCGTCCATTTTGGAAAGGTATTGTTTATTGATTTCTGCTACCATCAGGTCATCTTCGACAATCATTACACTGATCATTTCTATTCATCCCCTACTTTATAAGGTATATACACAGCAAAATTAGTTCCCTTACCAGGCTTGGACGAAATTATCATGTCCCCTTCAAGCCTTTCAACCGCCTGTGCCAAAAGATATAATCCAAACCCACGGTTATCTCCTTTCGTAGAGAAGCCCTTATCCAGTATTTTATTTTGGATTGATTGTGCCATTCCCATCCCTGTGTCTTTAACCTCAATTGTTAAGATATCCTCTGCGTAATCCAGTTTTAGTTCGACCTTTTTGTTTGGACAGTTCGCAATTGCCTCCATTGCATTATCGACGAGATTTCCAATGATTGTAATTAGCTCATGTGTAATTTTCTGGTCCGCTGGTTTGGAAAGTTTACTTGTGCAATCAATTGATAGTGAAGCTCCTGATTCTCTTGCAAAGCTTAGCTTTCCAATCAGAAATCCTGCAAGAACAGGATCAAGGACCTTCTTCGTTACAAAGCCCACTTCCGTTTCACGGTGGTTAACCGTTTCACTCACATAGTTAGCGAGTGTCTCGTATTGTTCTGTACGAACCAGTCCAAGAATGACATGAAGTTTATTCATGAATTCATGCGCCTGTGCTCGAAGAGCATCCGCATAATTGCGCACACCAGTGAGCTGTTCGGCCAAAACTTGAACCTCGGTTTTATCACGAAATGTAGCGATTGCTCCCACCGGTTGATTTTCAACAACAACCGGCACCCTGTTTACTAGGATCCTTACCCCATGCAAGTTCTGTTCTTGGTCTAACTCCGTTTCATCCGATTTTATAATGCGAGTTAACCGAGTCTCTGGCAAATAATCTTCAATGTTCATCCCCATAGGATTTCCTTTAAGCCCAGCTTTTTTAAAAAGCTTACTAGCTGCCCTGTTTACAAGGGTAATTTTCCCTTCCTGATCAATAGCTATAATTCCTTCTCGCACAGACTGCAGCATGGAACTTCGCTCTTCAAGCAGCTTAGCAATAGCGAATGGTTCGAGTCCTAAAAGGATTTTTTTGATGTATCTCGCAAGTCCCACCGCACCGACTACCCCAAACATTATTCCGATTAAGGTGCCAATAACCATACCCATCTGACCTTTATGTACCGCCTTTGTTACATTTTCTAATGAAATTCCTACTGCGATTGCACCGACTTGTTTTCCTTGTGAATTCATAATTGGAGTAAACGCCCGCATTGATGGGCCAAGTAAGCCTTTTGAGATCGATACGTACTCCTTACCTTGTAAGGCTGGCCCTTCATCTCCACCCCTGAAGTGCTTTCCAATTTTACCGGGATCCGGGTGGGAATGCCGAATTCCTTTCATATCCATAACCACAACAAAGTTAACTTTCGTTAAAACTTTTACCCGATTGGAAAAATCTTGAACTTCTTCCTGATTATTTTCCCCTTCAAGAACCCCAACCACTTGTGGGCTAATGGCAACCATCCTTGCAACATTCAGGGCCTTTTCTCTCTGTGTTTCTTCCACACTAGAGGTAATCCCTTTGCTTATTAGCAAATCAGTTATTCCAAGTGATAAAGCGACGACAATGCATACAAATATAATAATAATGGCTTGTAAACTTAATTTGGCTTTTTTCATGATATCCTCCAGGCATTTGCTAAATTATAAAATGAATATGACTATTCCATTAAATGACAAGAGACCGCTAAGCTAGTAAATAAGCTTCAAGCAGTCTCTATTTTAAATCATCGAATCAGCAAAATTGCACCCGCCATAATTGGTGTGAGAACCATAGCACTTTTTAAAATTAGCAATGGCACACTGTTGGTAAATTTGGCTCCAATATAAGAACCGATCATCGTTCCAGTAAGCACCTGAACCAAAAGCAGAACGTCGAAGTAACCCTCAAAATAGTAGCCTGTCCCGCCTGCCATAGCGATCGGAAGAATAACAAGCATCGTTGTGCCGACTGATTTTTGTACAGAAAGACCCAGCACCATCATCAATCCAAGCTGAATGAATGGAGCCGACCCGATACCAAACGTACCAGATAAAATACCAGATACTATACCGACTGCAGCTGCCCTAAATAAAAAGCTGCCAGTTGATTTAGTTTCTCCTTTATTTGTTTCTTTAAGCTTATTTACAATAAAAAGGCGAATCATTAGCATAATAGCGGATAGAAATAGCATTCCCGCTGTAAGGAAGTGGAGTGAATGGACCGGAATCCATACGGCAATCTTGGAACCAAGATATGACAAAATCGCCCCAAAAACACCTACAGTAATTCCTGCTTTCAAATCAATATTTCCCTGCCGGTAATGGCTATAAGCTCCAGACATTGTAGTAAACACCATAGCAGCAAGAGACGTACCTAACGCTGTGTGGATTGACACTCCAAAAACAACGGTTAAAAGAGCAATAATAAAACCTGATCCTCCTGCCCCAATAAACCCTAGTAAAATACCTATTAAGAACATTGTAAGTGTGATAATCAAAGTTGCCCCTCCCAAACACACTTCCACTTGGTTAGTGAAATTTGTCAAAATTTATTATAGTACTTGAAACCAGCAGGGCGCTTTTTGTAAATAAAAAAAGTGTTTGGGTCAAAGAAATTTTCCATTTGCGTAAGATATTAACTTTGGTATAGTCTTGTAACTTTAGAAAGTAATAAAAGAAGCTTCTCAAAGTTTGAAAAACTACTGAGAAGCTTTTTTATAACTTATTAATAAATACGTCTTACTTTCTATGGATTCGGTGAAGCACCCATATGTTCTAATTTGTGAACCTATTTCTTAAAGTATTTATAAACACCGGTTTTTAACTTAATTTTAATGAAGTCTTCAAGTCTAGCCGCCCAAGAGTCAGCCATGTTCTCTGGATTAAAGACTGCTGCACCATTCCGAACCTTAATCCATTTCTTCGTGTCTTCATCTTGAAAATAGCCGGTAATCGATGTCGACAATGGATGAAATGGGTCGCGAGAAGAATAAATCGTCCCATGAAAAATATAGCTTTCACCATACTGGTCATGAATCCAATCATCATGGACATTTAGAAGCCAGAGACTTCCTTTATCCATTTTCCCCACCAATTTCGCTCTTTTTTCCAAAACATATTGCATAGAAACTCCCCCCTTTTAGCGGACTAGAACCTTGACTAAACCAATACCTCATTAAGAATCGGAATTGCGTTAACAACATGCCTTTGAATGGCAAGCTCTTCTGGAGAGAACCCTAATGCCAGCCCGATCAGCTGCGGCAAGTGAAGAATTGGCATCGTAATATCTTCACCAAAGCCTTTCTGTGCATCCGGCTGATAAGCATCAAGCTGCATTTGGCACAAAGGACATGGGGTAACAATACAGTCGGCACCTTGCGCCTTAGGTGATAAGCAATTCTTTCCTGTAAGATCCATTACTTCCCGTTCGGCTGGAAAAACAGCATGGAATCCGCAGCAGGCAAGACGCTGATCAAAATCAACACTTTCTGCACCCAATACACTAGCAACCATTTCCATTGACTGTGGGTTCATATGGTTCTCAAACCCCATGATATTTGGCGGCATCAGGATGTGACAGCCATAAAAGTTGGCTACCTTTAAGCCCGTCAACGGACGTTTCACCTTCGCCCTTAGATTTTCTAAACCATAGTCTTGGATTAATGCCCAAAGTAAATGAGTGACTTCAACGGTTCCTTTATACTCCATTCCCGCCCGGTTAAGACCTTCATTCACCTTGGAACGCATCTTTTCATTTTTATCCATTTTCAACTTGGCCGTACGAAGCATTAAGGTACACGTATTACAAACGGTGATAAGTTTATCCACCTTTAGCTCTTCTGCCAAAGCAATATTTCGGGCATTGATGGATGTGGCTAAAAGGTCATCGACATCCTGAATATGACTCGCGCCGCAGCAAGTCCAGCCGTTCAGTTCAATTAATTCGATTCCTAGAGCCGCAGCTACTTTTTTCGTAGAAATCATCAGCTCTTCTGCTGCAGACTCGAGCGTACATCCTGGGAAAAATGCGTATCTCATGATTCACTTACCTCCTGTGCAAACTTATAAAGTTCTCTGACACCCTTAATCCCTTCTACTTCTTTTGGTATATGGAATGGATTTATTTTTCCTTTCCGAATCATCCTTAGGGCAAATGGTACCTTGGTCATCGCAGTTGTGATTAAACCATCTGTTTTGACCGGGAGCATGACTTCATTTAAACGGCCTTTTTTCTTAACGTCATCATGAAATGCAAAGGCATGCTTTGCACCTTGGTTTCGTACCTCCCCCATCTTAATCGTTTCTTGGCGAAGATAAGAAATTTGCTCGGTTAACGGAATTCCCTTTGGACATTTCGTCACACATTGCATGCAATGCAGGCATTTCCATAATTCATTTTCAAAAGCCGGCATAATATGCTCTTGTGGGGCAGCGTCCCTTGAATCGACGGCAAAGCGGTAGGCCCGGTTTAGGATAAATGGATCTAAATACGTACCATCATTGACTGCTAGCTGATTACATTCAGAAGTACAAATTCCGCACAGGATACAATCCGTTGGGGCTGCAATCTGATGAAAGTCTTCTTCACTCTGAATAAATCCATCTTCTTTGCTGCCTTTCTCAGAAGGAATAATCCACGGCTTGACTTTCTCCATTTTCTCCATTTTAGGCTCCCAAGCGACAGCTAAGTCCTTGATAACTTCAAAGTTATTTAATGGATCAAATACTAGCCGATTCGTCTGGAACGTCTCGAGCACCTCATCCAGTGAGGTTTTACAAACTAAAAATGCATTATCATTGATTCTGATTGCGCAGCTTCCACAAATGGCATGCCGGCAAGCGGATGTAAACGCGAGAGTTGGATCAAGCTGTTCCCGAATGGTGGTTAAAACCCATAAAATGGTTTTTCCTTTTTCAAATGGCAGTTCATAATCCTGATACCATTCTCTTTCGCCATCAAATCTCTTAATTGTAAAATATAGGTTAGTATACATTAGTATTTTCGCTCCTCCGGCTGATATTTCGTAATTTTCACCGGGCTATATTCCAAACGGTATTGGTCCCCATCCTGATAAATCATTGTATGTTTAAGGAAGTTAGCATCATCACGAGTCGGGTAATCTGCACGAGAATGAGAACCCCTGCTTTCTTTACGGTTCAGCGCTCCCATGGAAATGGCTTTAGCCAGCTTCAAGATATTTCCGATTTCTACGTAATTAATAAAGGCCATATTATACTGTTCAGAGGAATCTCCAATCATAGCTTCTTTATATTCTTCCAGAAGCTCGGACACTTTTCGATAAGCCTTTTCCATATCACTTTCCGTTCTAAAAATACCTACATTATTCCACATCGTTTCCGCAAGCTCATCGCGAATCTTGAACATATTAATACCCGTTTTTTTCTGACGGATGCTGTTGAACTTCTCCACCCACACTTCTGTATCACGCAGCAACTTTTCCGTAGAAGTAAACGAACGACGCTTCGCACTTTCCTTTGCACCCAATCCAGCGTACTTTCCAAAGAGTACAACGTCGGCCACGGAATTGCCTCCAAGCCGGTTGGCCCCATGAATCGAGACACTGCAGCATTCGCCTGCAGCATGAATGCCTTCAATCGGCGTACTGCAAGTCCTAAAGTCACTGATGTGAATTCCGCCCATCGTATAATGGCAGCTCGGACGAATCGGAACCGGTTCTTTAACCAAATCGACACCTTCAAAATCCAACGCCAGTTCCCTAACCTGTGGCAGGCGCTCCATAATTTTCTTTTCGCCTAAATGGCGAAGGTCCATCAGTACATAGGAGCCCATTCCTTCACCAAAACCGCGACCTTCTTTAATTTCGGTCTCAATCGATCTTGACACTAGGTCACGCGGACCAAGCTCCATTTTTTCCGGAGCATAGCGAGCCATAAAACGCTCGCCATCCTTATTGATTAAATAGCCGCCTTCTCCGCGGCAGGCTTCTGATAAAAGAACACCCGTAGATGCTAGACCGGTTGGGTGGAATTGCACAAATTCCGGGTCCTTCAATGGAATTCCTGCATTAAAGCAGGCTGCGGTTCCGTCACCTGTCATATTTATAGCATTCGTGGTTCGGCTCCAATACACACGGCCAAAGCCGCCGGTGGCAATCACAACAGATTTTGCTTGTATCGCATGGATTTCACCGCTGCGAATATCCATTGCGACAATTCCTTCAAAATTGCCATTTTCCACAGAAAGGGACAACAGGTACCAATCGTTGTGGAACTGGACGCCATTTTTCAAACATTGTTCATAAAGGGCGTGCAGGATAACGTGTCCAGTTTTATCTGCTGAATAGCAAGTCCTTGGGCTGGAAGCACCGCCAAATGGCCTCTGGGCAATCCGGCCATTCTCATCTCTTGAAAAAGGAACACCAAAATAATCGAGTTCAGAAATTACCTTTGGCATATTTGTGGTGAAAAATTCAACCGCATCCTGGTCGGCTAAAAAGTCACTGCCCTTGACCGTATCGCGAAAATGACTTTCAGGAGAATCCTTGGCATCCCGATAGCCCATTGCTGCGTTAATTCCACCTTGTGCCGCTCCCGTGTGGGAACGTGTTGGGAAAATTTTTGAAAGGCAAGCGACGCGTAGGTTTTTGTCCTCACTGGCGGAGAGGGCTGCCATCATACCAGCCCCACCCGCTCCTACAATTACGACATCATAGCTTAGCATGGTTGTTTCTCCTCGATTCATGTTTTAATCTACTATTCTATATTTCTCTACTCCAAATTTGTATAAATCGTTTCCTTCACTGTCCACTGCGACAATGCAAGGGTAATCTGTCACTTCCATGCGGCGGATCGCCTCTGGGCCTAGTTCTTCATAGGCAACAATATCTACTTTTTTAATCGTATCGGCAATCAGGGCTGCCGCACCGCCAATGGCCGCAAAGTAAACGGCTCCGTTTTTTTTCATCGATTCAATCACTTCTTGGCTTCTAGGGCCTTTACCAATCATGCCCTTTAAGCCTTGGTCGAGCATTTGCGGAGAGAAAGCATCCATCCGCCCGCTTGTCGTCGGGCCGCAGGAACCAATTACCTTTCCCGGTTTAGCAGGAGTCGGTCCAGCGTAATAAATGACTTGTCCTTCGACATCGATCGGAAGAGGCTGATTCTCTTTCAAGGCATCAACCATATTTTTATGAGCAGCATCTCTTGCTGAGTAGATGACGCCGGTGATCGATACTTGGTCGCCTGCCCGTAAGTCTTTAATTTGTTCATATGTTAATGGTGTAGTCAATTTTTTAATCGTTGTCATGTTCTGCACCCCTTATAAAATGGCTTCTTTATGACGTGCTGCATGGCAGTTTAATGTTACACAGACAGGCATCATGGCAATATGAGTTGGATATGTTTCAATATGAACAGCAAGAGCCGTTACCTTTCCGCCAAAGCCTTGAGGTCCAATACCGAGCTTGTTAATCCGCTCCAAGAGCTCCGCTTCCATCTCTGCATAAGCTGGATTAGGATTCGGTTCACCTGCTTTTCTTGCCAATGCTTTTTTCGCGAGTAACGTACATTTGTCCATAGTACCGCCGATGCCGACTCCGACAATGACCGGTGGACAAGGGTTTCCCCCAGCTTGTGTGATCGAGTTGACGATAAAGTCTTTCACGCCCTCTACTCCCTCAGCTGGCTTGCACATTTTAACGGCTCCCATATTCTCGCTCCCTGCGCCTTTGGGAAGCACCTCAAGCTTTACTTTGTCCCCTGGGACAATATCCACATGAATGACTGCAGGCGTATTATCTCCTGTGTTTTTGCGGTCAAACACCGGATCTTTTACTACCGACTTACGCAGGTAGCCTTCCTCATATCCCTGACGAACTCCTTCATTGATAGCGGCTTTTAAATCACCATCAACAATCCGTGCATCTTGGCCAACCTCAACGAATACGACGGTTATGCCGGTATCCTGGCACATAGGGGCATGTTCGTCACGCGCTAATTTTACATTTTTTAAAATCTTTTCTAAGCTATATTTACCAAACTGTGATTCTTCTTTTTCCAGACCTGCCGCAATTAGAGCTTCTACATCCTCCGGAAGGTCACAAGCCGCTTGCATACAAAGTTCTTTTACTGTTTTGGTAATTAATTTCGCTGATATTTCTCGCATTGCGTTCTCCTCCTGTTATCTTAGCAACCTTTTTTTCTTCACTTTCATCTATATATTGAAGGTTAATCGATCCGCATTTTGTACAGACCAAGTATGGAATCCATAACTCATAATTATCATCAGCTCTATGGTAAAGTTCGAGCGATTGCCGTGTCTCTAAGCTTTCAAAGCAACAAGTTGATCTAATGTTCTTCTCCCCCTCCAACACTGCTTTACCAAAGACCTAATACTTTCCACCACAGTCCGCCGACGCCTAACCAGACGACAATATGAATGATGGAAATAATGAATCCAAGCGACCACCATTTATTTTGGGACACATATCCGCTTCCGAAAAATACCGGTGCCGGCCCGCAGCTATAATGAGTGATACAGCCAAATAAGTTGCTAAATACACCTAACACTAAAGCCGATACAACCGGCGGTGCTCCAGCTGCAACTAATACCGCAAGGAAAGCAGAGTACATCGCACTGACGTGGGCGGTGTTGCTGGCAAAGAAATAATGAGAGTAAAAATAGACAACAGACAGAATAATTAATGTCCACATCCACGGCATACCGTCTACGGCACCTTGCATGGTTTCACTAAACCATGGAATTAATCCTAATTCGTTTAGGAAACTTGCCATCATAACAAGGACAGAGAACCAAATTAACGTATCCCAAGCTCCTTCTTCTTTTTTAATATCCGACCAAGAAAGGACTTGTGTGACGAGCAGTGCTCCTAAACCAATAAAGGCCGTTGTAGTTGCACTGATGTTTAAGTTGGCTCCAAAAATCCAAAGCGCTAAGATCAAGAGGAATACCCCGATCATGTAGTACTCTTCTTTTTTCAATGGACCCATTTCTTTTAATTTCTTTTCTGCCATTTGCGGTGCTTGTGGTGTTTCTTTAATTTCTGGCGGATATAGCTTATAAATCACATAAGGGATTAAGATTAAGCTAAGTAGACCAGGGACGATGGCTGCTGTTGCCCAGCCCATCCAGCTGATGTGCTTTCCTGTAATATCTCCGGCAATTTGGGCTGCCAAAGGGTTAGCCGCCATCGCGGTTAGGAACATAGCTGAAGTAATCATGTCACCTTGGAAAGCAACCTTAGTTAGAAATGCTCCCACTTTTCTTTCCGTTCCGTCTCCTACCTTTGAACCGTAGGCCACGGATAGAGAGCGGATGATTGGGAGAAGGATGCCGCCCGCACGAGCGGTGTTCGATGGCATAGCCGGTGATAAAATTAAGTCGCTGGCAATCAGTGAATACGATAATCCAAGCGTTCTTTTCCCGAACTTTTTAACAAACATATAAGCAACCCTTGTACCCAATCCTGTTTTAATAAATCCTCGTGAAATGAAAAAGGCGATGACAATTAACCAAATCGTTGTATTTTGAAACCCGCTAAGTGACTGCTCGATCGTAAGTGTCTTTGTTAGGACGGTCGCCATTAAGGCTAAAATCGAAACACTTCCCATTGGCAGCGGCTTGATTATTAAGCCGACAATCGTCGCCACGAATATCGCCAGTAAGTGCCATGCTTGGTCTGACAAGCCATGCGGCGGATGAATGAACCAAATAATCGCTCCAATTCCCACGGTTATTAATAATGGAACTAGTTTTACCTCTGCAGGAAGCTTTTCTTTTACTTGAATTTTTTTCTGTTGCTGCTGTAATTTCGAAATAGGAATAGCCATCATTTCAACTCCTTTTTGGTTTAAAATGCTTTGTTCACAAATTGTTCAATATTGTGAATTCCTTCACAAACATCTTTAATAAAATAACTGCTAATCCAAGATTAGAAGTTTCCTATAAAGCGGCTGAACTGTACGGATATAAAATTTTTAACCATCCCCCGTCGCCTATATTATTCTTAAATCTGTAATTCAAGAATAATAGATTTGGCAGACTGTTTATAGTTTATGGAAGTTGTTAAAAACTTATGTAACTAAAGTTCTTAACGTTATCTCATATAAGTAAAAAAGCAGTACCTCCATTCGAAAGGGAGATACTGCTTTGGAATTTTTATCATTTAATACACACCTTTTCATTGCACTTTAAACATTTTTCACTAAGCGGCCGGGCAGCCATTATTTTTCCGGCATCAGTTGTCATCCTGTGCATATACACTGGACGACCAACTGCGCCATATTCAATTTCCGTTTCCAGAACTTGAATGTCCGCTAGAAAATGGACATATTTTCTCATTGAAACTCTTGATATGCCAGTTTTACTGGCAAGCTCCTCTGTTGAGCAAGTGCCCCTGCCCATTTTGATGACCTGTTTCCACACTTTACAAAGTGTGTCTTTTGTCAACCCTTTTGGTAGCTCATAAGCCTCTGAAACCAATTGTTCTTTATGAAGTAATAATTGGTCTAAATCCGTTTGATTAAGCTGATCCTGATCATCCATCACTCTTTGTTCTTTTTGATAGGTAATGAGTGCAGACTGGAATCTCTCAAACTCAAACGGTTTAATTAGATAGTCTACTGCACCAAATCGGAGCCCTTTCTTGATGCTTTCCTTGTCGCAAGAAGCAGTAATAACGATGACGTCCATTTCGCTTCCTAAGCCGCGGATTTTCGACATTAAATTCCAGCCATTTTCTCCCGGCATATGAATATCCAGCAGAAGCAATTCAACTTCTTTCTTTTCCAGGATAAATAGGGCAGCTTCTATAGTTCCAGCCATTCCAACAAGCTCAAATCCCTCGATTTGTTCTAAATAACGGCGATTGATTTCGGCTACCATCGGATCATCTTCTACTATAACCGTTTTAATCATAACTCCTGCTCCTTTCCCTCCAATGAAATCGTTATATGAATTGTCGTTCCCAGTTGGTGTTCGGATGAAATCGTCATTTTTCCATTTAACTTCTTAATCGTTTCAAAGACCAAATAAAGTCCTATTCCTCGGTTATCTCCCTTTGTGGAAAAGCCTTTTTCAAGTACCTGCTCTTGAACTTCCCTATTCATTCCCATTCCTGTGTCAGAAACTATGATTGATAGTTGATTGTTTTCAACCGGACGCACCTCTACCTCCACCTTTTTCTCTTTGCAGCCCTGTAAGGAATCTATTGCATTATCAATTAGGTTTCCTAGGATGGTGACTAAATCTTGTATAACATCATTATTATTTGATTTTGGAATATAGCTATTTTCTGTGACCTTAAGCTGTGCTCCATTTTCCCTCGCATAACTGGCTTTACCAATGATAAATCCTGCAATAACAGGGTCTTTGATTCGTTTCGATAAATAGCCAACCTCGGTTTGAAAGGAGTGAGAGATTTGTTTTACGTAATCAGTCAGCTTATCATAAATTTTCATTGTGACCAATCCTTGGATGACATGGAGCTTATTCATGAATTCATGCGTTTGTGCCCTTAGTGCCTCCGCATATTCTCTTGCTCCTGTAAGCTGTTCAGCCAATTGTTTGATTTCTGTTTTGTCACGAAAAGTGGCTACAGCCCCAGTGATTTGCTGATTTACGTAAATGGGCACAATATTGGCAACAATGACAATACCCCGAAACGAGTATTCTTTATCAAGTAATTTTTCTCCGCCGCTTATCAATGAGGACAACTGAAACTGAGGCATCACCTGTCCTATTTCCATTCCAATTGGATCGTTATAAATTCCCATTAACTTTATTAATCTGGAAGCCTCCTTATTGAGGAGTGTGATTCTTGAGGATTGATCAACTGCGATAATCCCCTCACGTGCATACTCCAAGATTGCACTCCTTTGCTCGAGTTGATGGGCTATTTCTACTGGTTCCATTCCAAATAATATTTTCTTCACCTTATTTGCTAAAACAATCGCACTAATTAAACCAATGAAAATTCCTAATATCATGCTGAAAAAGATCACTCTTGTACTCTTTGCGACTTGCCGCTCCACATCGTCTATTAAAATACCTACCAAAATAGCTCCTATTTGCTTGCCGTTTTGATTGTATACTGGAGTAAAATATCGTAACGATTTTCCTAATGTTCCCTTGGCAATTGATATATGTTCATGACCTTTAAAAACTTCCCCTGCATCACCGCCTGCATATTTCTTGCCAATTTTACTTAGCAGGGGATGGGACTTTCTAATTCCATTCATGTCTAGGACAACAAGGAAAGAAACACTTGCTGCCTTCTGCATTTTCTCCGCATATTGTTGGATGGCTGGATCACTTATTTTCCCGCTTAGTCCATTGACAAAAACCGGAGAAAGTGCAGCTGTTTTAGATACCACCTTTGCTTTTTCTTCTATATTTGCGATGATGGTTTGCTCAAAATTTCTCTGTATAAAATAATTCGTTACTAATAAACATAGAATACTTACCCCACATACTAGAAACGTGATTTTATAACGCAGGGGGAGGTTTAATTTTAACTTCATAAGAAATGGCTCCCTTTAATTTATATGACTTTCCTTTATTGTAATGGTGTTAAAGGAGTATAGGTGTTTCAATATTGTGAAGGCGAAAACTACTTAATCATCCAACAATAAAAATGTGCAAAAAGAAAAGGCCTCCCAACAGTTTTACAAACTGATGGAAGACCTTCTCCAATTATTATTTTGCTTTTGTCATTTAATTCCTAGCTAAATTCAATACAGTGCGATAATTGCTATCATCGTACCCTAACAATATTATTATTTTTTCTAGCCAGGGTAAAGGAAACTGTGAAATTGGAGCAAGTGAAAAGAGTAAAGGATGGAAAAGGATTTCAACCTCTATAAGTAGCTTGTAATTAGTTAATGAAATTCCAGTATCAAGTCTCCTTGTTTATTTTCAAGACTTTTTGGAACGTTAATAATCCGTTGATTTGAACTTCCTTTATAACATAAAGATAGGTCTCGCTTCGTTAAATTAAATCTCCCATCAACTAATACATCAATATGTTCAAGCAGTGCAGCATGATCATGATTTTTCAATAATTCCTCATACAAATAGCCTGTATAACACCAAATATTCTTTCCTTCTTGTTTCAATTTATTTGCCAAGGGAGCAATTTCCTTTGCTTGCAGAAAAGGTTCGCCGCCGCTGAAGGTTACGTCAGAAAGTTCATTTTGCAGGATTTCTACAAAAACCTCTGTTTCTGTCCATTCGTTTCCATTACTATAGTTCCATGAATCTGGATTCTGACAGCCATTGCAGTGATGAGGACAACCAGCAAAAAAAATCACCGTTCTCAATCCTACCCCATCAACAATGGAGTCATGAAGGATGTTTAATATTCTCATCTAAGCTCCTTGTTAGACTGTTTAGGATGTTTGACACTCGCTACCTGATGTTTCAATCGATCACGTTCCTCATTCTGCTTGCTTAAATTCCATCTATCCAATGAACCTACTAAGTATCCAGTAATTCTTCTAATCCGTTCAATCTTTGTTTCATCATCATTTTCACATTTCGGACATTCATTATCAATGATTCCTTGAAAACCGCATTTAGTGCATCGATCTACAGGATGATTAATACTTCCGTATCCAATCCCATATTTTTGCATAGCTCGAACTAATGTATCGAGTGCATCAATATTACGGGATGCATTGCCATCCACTTCAATATATGTGATGTGCCCAGCATTCGTTAAATTATGGAAAGGAGCTTCGATTTTGATTTTATCAATAGCACGAATCGAATAATAAACTGGCACGTGGAAGCTATTTGTAAAATACTCCCGATCTGTTACACCTTGTATTACTCCGTGTTTAGCTCTCGCTGCCCTTAGCGCTTTTCCGGCATAAGATTCCGCAGGAGTAGCTAATAAAGAATAGTTTAAGCCATAATCTATTATAGCTTGGTCCATTTTCGACCGTAAGTATTGGATGATATCATATCCTAACTTGAAGGATGCTTCACTTTCACCATGATGTTTACCGGTTAATTGCACAAGTGCTTCTGATAAGCCAACAAAGCCAACAGAAAGCGTCCCTTGTTTAAGGATTTCAGTTAATTTTTCTTGGGGATCTAATTCTTCCCCATTCCACCAAACCCCTTGCCCATATAGAAACTTAAAATGTGAGGGTGTCCTCGAAGCTTGGTAGAGATAGCGTTCATATAGTTGTTTAATACAAAGATCTGTATACTTTTCTAGTTTTACTTTGAAATCGTCTAATGAGTCAGATTCAATTGCAAGTAGTGGAAGGTTGATTGTTGTAAAAGAAAGATTTCCTCTTCCCACTGACGTTTCCTTTCCATTTACATTCCCAATCACACGTGTCCGACATCCCATCGTCGCAATCTCTGATCCTGGTGTTCCATCATAGTATTGTAGGTTAAAAGGCGCATCAACAAATACGTAGTTTGGAAATAATCTTATCGCTGTTGTTTCTAATGATAAGCGATACAAATCATAATTTGGATCTACTTCGTTAAAGTTTACGCCTGCTTTTATTTTAAAAACGATGATAGGGAAAATAGGTGTTTCACCATTTCCTAATCCTTTTTGTGTAGCTAGGAGAAGATTTCGTGTAACCATTCTTCCTTCCTTCGATGTGTCCGTTCCAAGATTAATTGAAATAAAAGGTGTTTGGCCACCGCCGCGTGAATGCATGGAGTTACTGTTATGTACAAATGCCTCACATGCTTGAAATACATCTTTATCGGTTAAATCCCAAGCTTTATTTACCAAATATTCTTCCCTAACACCTACAGCCAACTCTTTAACTAACTCTAGCTTTCTTTTAAATGTCATCCGAACATAGGGAGCAAGATCGTAATCGAAACATGGAATGGATTGTCCACCATGCTGCATATTTTGATTAGCCTGGATAATAATACTTGTTAATGCCATTGCACTCCCAATGGATTTTGGCTGCCTCATATGTCCATGCCCTGTATCAAATCCATTCTTTAATAGTTTAGATAATTGAATCTGGCAACAGGTTGTTGTTCCACTGGCATAAAAATCCAGATCGTGAATATGAATATAACCATTTAAATAGGCCTGCTTTATATCCTCTGATAAAAGATTTTCTACGGTATATTGTTTTGCTGATGCAGAGGCAAACAGCCCCATCATACCCATGGGGGACAATCCATCTACATTCGCATTTTCTTGAACTAGATCTTGATTACTGCTGTTAACGATTTCATCAAATTGTTCTAACAACTTGTCCATTTTTTCCACTACCGTTTCTGATTATTGTTTAATCTAAATAAGTGTAAATCTATCGAACAACTCTACTTTATTTTTTACCCGTTTCGTATAAATCACGACCGAACCACAGTTTTAATCCGTTTTCCTTCCCTTTGCGCAAAAAAATCCACCCAGGGAACCTGAGCGGATAGATGAAACGATAACATCACAAAGAATCATGGAGAATTACATTCTTCTTTTGGCCACCATTTCATCTTCTCAAGTCCCCGAAGAAGTTGAAACAATCAAAATAAGACAGGTCTCCTGACTCATGCGTCCTCCTACTTTAAACCCTTCCCATATAAGCACCTAAAACTAAGCTATCTTATACAGTGGTCATTTATTTCGTCAGCATTTACAGTTGCGGGGGCAGTTCCGGCTTCCCACCGGATTCCCTATTAAGCGATTATCGCATCTTATTCTCAGACAAATACTATATATAGTTTTTTATATAAACACAGACATCAATATGTAGTAATTACTATATATAATAGTAAATGATACTTTTTTATTTTACAAGTATAATATTTTTATTCATTTTATCTCTAATCACTTTTTCGTATCCTTTTGATACGCAAATTTTAAAAACACAAAAAACCACTCCTAATTTTTTTATTGGAAGTGGTTTTTGCTATTGCCTTATATTTCGTTTATGGTAGTTTCCAAGCTACATTATAGTCATCATATCCACCATAGTACTGCCAAATTTCTGCCTTTTCGTTTGTTCCAGGGAAATTAAGCCAATCTGAATTGCTTGTTGTCAAATTTGTAGGAATGTCACTCGGATAATAAGCGACCCAATAAGCCCCTGGAGTGCTTGGTGAAAAGTCCCCCATTGTGCGTTCCCAGCTCCCTGGAGATG
Source organism: Neobacillus canaveralius (assembly GCF_047237705.1). Classification (NCBI taxonomy): domain Bacteria; kingdom Bacillati; phylum Bacillota; class Bacilli; order Caryophanales; family Bacillaceae; genus Neobacillus; species Neobacillus canaveralius. The sequence continues at coordinate 93,055 of NZ_JBDFLL010000002.1, forward strand.
AATAGGTACCAGGTTTAACACCTTGTCCATATTGATTTAGATAATCCACAAATGCGTTATAAATCATTTGATTATTTGCATAGTCATAGTCTTTCATACCGGTTAGAGCCGGTTCTACATCAACAAAGATAACAGGTCTAACTTTTGAACCATATACACTTTTCATAGTTTCATAGGCTTGTAATGCTAATTTGGCCTGATGTACACCCCAATCGCTTGCCGACATTTCTGATGGCGCAGTTTGCATACCGGATAAAAACCAGTAACCGTAAACATAGGTAGCATCCTGTGCTCTAGCGCTACTGAAATAAATTGCACCGCCTGTACTTGCATCAAATTGCACATTGTTCCCAAAGCCTAACTTCCCTATATAAAAATCCTGTCCTTCAGGATTCGCTAATGTAGCGGAATCTGATCCGAAAAAATATTCCTCTGTAGCATCCGTTTCGTTCAATTCTGCCACTGAAGGATTAGAAAGGTCATTTGGGTTTTCGGAAGTTTCATTATATTCTGCTACTGGTGTTTCGGAAAAGATGGCAGAGTTTTCTGAGGCATTCTCTTTAGCTGTTTCACTGGCATGTATACTTGCCTGTGATTTTCCGATACTACCTTTTTCCTTATGTTGACTCTCAGCTTTTACTTCTTTATCCTGAGCAGGAACTTCAGGTTGCACGGGAGACTCAAGTTGTACAGAATCCGTATCTTGTGCAGGAACTGCAGGGTTTCCTTTTACATTAGCATGTACATTTACGGAACTGTTTGCTTGCGCAGCTTGAACAGGCTCCACTTTGGCTTTATCAATTTCAGCCGCCGCAGTAAAAGGGCCTCCTGCCATAAGTCCAAATGACAATACTCCAGTTAATACAAAAGATTTAATAAGTTTATATGGTTTAGAATAATGTTTCATTTCCAATTTTGCTCCTTTATTTATCGTTACCTGTGGCTAAGTTAACAGTAAACGTTAAGTAAAAAGGAGCTGCTATTGGTGGTGGTGAAGGTGGAGCATTCACCCATTGATTATTCAACCATGTATGCTGAGAGAGATAAGATTGGACAAGCTGGATTTCATAATATGGATTCCATACAAACCATTTATCTAGAAAACTTATAGTATTTAATCCCTGACTGCCCCGGTCATTTGATGGTCCCCCGTTAGTGCCCGTCCGCTGAGTTAGGGTCGGCACCTCACTGACCTTTGGAATCTTTTCCTCAGCTGATGGGATACCACTCTTTTCTAGTGACTCCTGCAAAAGGGGTTCAGAACGACTTTCCTTTTTGACTACTGATAAAACTGTGTCCTTCCCTTGAGGTTCAAAACTTGCAGGGGAGACTTGTTTTTTTACTTCAGTTTCAGAATTATGTAAAGAATCTAAATCAGAATTTCCAGACCCATTTTTAGGAGTCGGCGTATTCTTTTCTAATCCATTATTATGTTCCTGAACAGCTGACACTTTTTCAGGATCGCGAGCCTCATTAACGGCCTTTTCAGTCTTATTTAAAGCAGACTGCACATGACCTTTTGCCTGATCATGCAAATTTTGTGATGCTGCAGCTGACTTTTGGGAAGCTGGATTGTTAGGAGGGACTTTAGATTGCTGCTGCTTAATCCCACCTTGATTTTTCATAGAGGGATTAGATGCCATCACAGCTTCTTTTTTGGCGGGAACGTCTGGTTTCACAGCTGATGGTCCCACCATAGCTTCTTCCTTGGCCGGCACATCTGGTTTCACAGCTGCGGGTCCCACTATAGCTTCTTCCTTGGCCGGAACGTCTGATTTTACTGCTGCGTTATCAATTCCCACTGAAGGACTAACTTGTCCAGGAGCTTTTTGAGAATTCTGCAGTCCAATAAGTTCGTTCTCTTCAGCAAAGACATTGCCCGGTAAAAACATGGCGGCTCCAACAATTAGACCTGATATAAATAAATGCCGTATGTTCATTATTTCACCCCCTTCCAAAAAGGCAGGGCATCATAACCCACATAGACATTATTCTACATTACTATTATTTTTTTTGTCGATTTTTCGTTTCTTTAACAAAGAAAGAGTTCTTTTAACCTAAGCTGATTCTATAATGGATGAATCAAATCTACTTAAACAAATGGGCTTTACTCACATACAACTGAGGAAATCGAAACTATTAGGTCAAGGTAATCTCTAAGAAATATATGACTGCCAATACGAACGAAAAGGCCACCCATCAGTTTAGTAAACTGATGAAAGACCTTTTCATTTGAACGGTTTTCCATTGTCCAAAATATCCTTATCCGAGGACACGAGCACAAACAAAACCGAAATATTGAATTAAACGTTGATGCAATAAGGTTTTTAACCCCTTATTACATCATGCCGCCCGTAAGGTGAGAGTGTGTAATATCTTTAACATTGTGTACGAAAAGTGCGGTATTTCAAGGTTATGCTAATTTCTGTCTGTAACATCTTTAACGATATTTAACCGTTTTTTATTGGATTGCGTTAGCAAAATGTTAACATTCAACTCAAAAACCCTTATATATCAAGGGATTGCTCAAATAACCATTGATTACATGTCCTTAACAGGCTGAGAGCCAGCCAAGCTTGACGTGAATGCTCTAATAAAGCATTGTGATCCAGCTTTATCTAAATATAAAATGACTCTGCATATCATAACCAATCATATCACTGAATTGCAAGATCAATCCACTGCCACTTGTAAAGCCTATTTTCAAGCATTTCATGAACATCCAAATAAATTTTGGGATCATAAATTGACTTTAGGAGGGGAATATCATTTTCTTTACTAAATGAGAATGAAGTGTGGAAAATTACAGGAATTACTATGACAGCTAAATGAGGATCAGGGAATCTAAATCTCTTCGCTGAGTAATTATCCATTATATTGATAAGATTTTTACAAAAAAAGCCTTACGAAAACAAAAATTGTTTTCGTAAGGCTTTTTCATCAATATTAATTACACCAACATGGACCTACAAGTTGTAATGAAGACCAAGGTTAACAAAAATGATACATCTAAATATATTGAACATCATAAAAATCGTTTTTTACATCCAATTCCGATGCAGCTTTTTCATCTAAAAATACTGTACAGTTAGGGTGCAGCTGTAAAAGTGAAGCAGGACATTGTGTTGTAACTGGACCTTCTAAGGCTTGTTTCATAATCTTAGATTTTTCTTTCCCTAAGGCCATAAATAGAATCGATTTTGAGCGAAGTATGCTTGCTACTCCCATGGTAATAGCATGTGTTGGTACTTCATCGAAGGAAGAAAAAGCCGGGGAGTTCACCCTCCTGGTTTCTTCCGTTAACTTAACAATATGCGTATGTGGTGAAAGTGCAGCACTTGGTTCATTAAAACCAATATGCCCATTTAACCCGATGCCTAAAATTTGTACGTCAAATTTGCCGGCTTGAGCAAGGATATGATTATATCTTATACACTCCTGTTCTGGAGAAGCTATATTACCATGGGGAATATTGATATGCTCTTCTTTTAAGTTCAAATGGTCAATCAAATGCTTCCTCATAAACGAATAAAAGGAAGAAGGATGGCTTTTCGGTAATCCTAGATATTCATCGAGATTGTATGTTCTTACATTTGTAAAATCAACTTCTCCTGATTGAAAAAGAGAAACAAGGGATTGATAGATTCCAATAGGAGTGTTCCCCGTTGCCAGGCCTATTTTCGCATTATTCTTTTCCTTTATACATTTTGAAAGTAAACCTGCACAATAATCATTAAGTGTTTTAATAGATTGAGATATGATTAATTCCATTACTTTTCATATCCTTAAATTTTTTTATTTTCTCACAAAGTTCACGGGAACGATTTACAATTTCAGAGTAATCACCTTTTTTAGAACTCTTTATTAATGAACTACCTAAGCCAACTGCAACAGCGCCAGCTTCAAGCCACTGTTCAACATTATCAACTGTTACTCCTCCAGTAGGCATCAGTTGAGCTTGGGGAAGGGGTCCTTTTATTGATTTAATCGTGCTCATTTCAAACGCTTCTCCAGGGAATAATTTCAAAATATCTACTCCCTGCTCTAATGCTTGTAACGATTCTTTTATAGTCATGACTCCAGGCATATAGGGAATCCGGTAACGATTACAAATTCTTGCTGTCTCATCATTCAAATAAGGGCTGACAATAAATTCAGCACCAGATAGCATTGCGATTCTTGCTGTCTCTGAATCAAGAACACTTCCTGCACCAATTACAATATTACTATCTTTATATTTATCTACTAATCTTTCAATTACACGTGTTGCTTGCGGAACTGTAAAGGTAACTTCGATAATGGATACTCCACCTTCAATACAAGCCTCCGAAATATCAAATGCCTCTTGAGACGTTTCTGCCCTAATAATTGCAACTACCTTTTTTGCGATTATTTCTTTTAATATAGCTTCTTTCGTTGCCATGCCTTTACCTCCAAGCTTTTTAATTCCTAAGTGAGTTTGCAATTTGTACTAATCTGTTAAATTTATTTTCATCCAAATTTATTTGGAATACTTCAGCAATGACTTGGGACCACCCATGGATAAAGTAAATCCAACCATCTTCAACATGTAAACGCATTTCATTTCTTTGCTCATTTGCCTGGTGCAAAAATAGTAAATCACCACGATAATTGAGTTCCCACACAAAATTATTTTTTGGAAATTGACAACCGTTTGAAAGTGGAGAGCCTGGACGGTCTTTTCCTAATCCTGTTGCATTTACAATTAATGAATGCTCTTTTACTTTTGCTAGGATCTTATCATTGTCTTCGGCCGTTTGGGCTAAAAGATATTCTATATTTGCATCTGGATTAATTTTATTTATAATATCCTTCATTGAATCAAGTCTAGGTTGGCTTCTATTACTTACATATATTTTGCTAGGAATGTTTTCCCCATTTTCGGAATTTAATAAATACGCAGCAATAGCAATTGCGCTACCTCCAGCGCCCATAATGAACACTTCTCCACGGTATTCCTTCCAATAATTCTCAGGAATGAAAGCCTCTAATGATAATCCACTTGTAATTGGGTCCTTTGCAAATCCTCTGAATTGTCCATCCTTCTTAGAAATACAAGATAATTCATGGAAATTTACCGCATAAGGATCCAGGTAATCAAAATGATGTGATGCCGCTTCATAAAGGTCAATTTTATGGGTAGTAACCAGTGCACCTAGCGATAATTCATCATCTTTTAGAAACCTTGTTACTTGTTGATATTCTGTTTTATCTGCATGAATCGGAATGTCAATACCTTTAATGTCAGCGTCGATTCCCATTTCCTTGGCCCATAAAGGAAATAGTTTCATTATGGACGATTGCTGTGTCGTAACACCAATAAAATAAAAAGTTGGTTTTTCTGCTTTCACAAGTTTCATTTCTTCGCCTTCTTTCAACTTATTACCCACAATTATTTCTTACTAAAAGCGCTTGTTTAGGATTTTCGATTGTCATGATAGTAATCAATGATTCAGGACAGCCACGCTCTATTAAATAGGGTATGAATTTTTTAAGTAAGTAAGATAAGCTAATCGAGCCACCATATGCGCCAAGACGCTCACGTGTTGTATCTAAACTTAAAAGTATTTGCCGCACATATCCAGCTTCAATCATGTTTTCAATCAATATTGCTTCCATAGAATCCTCATGATATTTAAACCGACCGATGGTATCGTACTCTACAAAAATACCAGTTGCTAAAATCTCTTTATGTAATTGATAATCAAAATGGGTACGGTCAAGATGGCAAAGGATTAGTGAATCCAATGGAACAGAACGTTCTTCAAAATAACGGATAACCTGAAAAGGGTCCGCTCCTTTTTCCATATGAACCATGATTGGCAATCCTGTTTGAAGCTGGGCTTCAGCTGCAGCACTGAACATCTTTTCATTTCTAGGCTCAATACCATTAGGGCTAACAGCCGTTTTAATCATCCCTGCTTTAGCAGTTATTTGACTGACAGGCTCACCGTAATCAGACCCAACAAACATCCCTTTCAGAGCTTCTGAAATAAATATCTCAGCCAATTTTGTTTCATCAAATTTGAATATCCAATGGTTTGCCTCATAAAAATCAAGGCGATGGAAACCTGTTGATGCAACAATATCCACACCTGTTTGCCTTGATAAACAGGCTAAGTTCTCTTCCATCCTCCCACAGCCAAGAGGTTGTGCATCGACAAGAAGTGTCCCACCATTTCTTTTGTATTCCTCCACCTCAGCTAAAGTAAGACCGTAATCGTCAATCAATAGAACCTTGTTCAGTGTTGAAGGCTTTCCTTTTGCTAAAAATAAATGCTCATGACATTGAGAAAAGCCAATGTCACTAGCAGCTTTTTGATTTAAAACGGTTTGCACATATGGTTTCAAGGAAAGACTCTCCTTTTATAAGCTTTCTTTGTTATTAGCTGCGTTTTTTCTGGATTTGATCAAAGAAAACAACGATAATCAACAGTGCTCCGATTGCAATTTGTAACCAAAATGGTTCAATTCGAAGCAGGTTCCCAGCATTACGAAGAGTAGACATAATCAATGATCCAATAATGGTACCGATTACACTTCCTTGGGCACCAAATAAGCTTGCACCACCAATTACAGAGGAGGCAATTGCATCAAGCTCATAGGATGTACCAGCAGTAGGAACACCACTTGCTAAGCGTGAGGTCATCAATAATCCAGCGAGAGCGGAAAGTAAACCAGAAATCATATAAGCTCCATACGTTGTTGTTCTTACACTTACCCCAGAAAGACGTGCAGCCTCATCACTACTTCCGATAGCAAATAAGTTTCTCCCGAATACTGTATAACGCAAAATGACCATAAAAATGACTGAAATGATAAATAGGATAACAATCAAATATGGAATGCCAAAAATATCTGAATTAGCAATTTGTATAAATTCTCTTGGAACACCAGATATAATCTTGCCTTCACTGAATAAAAGTGTGGCACCTCGGACAATCGTCATCGTTCCCAAAGTCGCGATAAACGGAGTAATTTTCATATCGTAAATAATGAAACCATTTAATAATCCAATCAATAATCCCATAGCCAAGATGATTACAAATGTCATAAAGATTGAAACACCAGATACAAGTAACATTGCAGATGTAATGCACGATATCCCTAAGGTAGATCCTACTGATAAATCAATCCCTTTGGTAATAATGACGTAGGTTTGACCAATAGCAACGATAGCAATAATCGCTGTTTGCCTTCCCAGGTTTGATATATTATTCAAAGTGAAAAATCTTGGTTCTAAGAATGAGATTACTAGCCACATTAGAAATAAAATTAAAGGTAGTGATAACGAAAATATTAATTTATAATTCAGCTTAATTTTCTTTAACCCAACCGTTTCTTGTTCGACAACAATAGATTTTTCTGCCATGGTTTACCCCTCCATTCCTAAGCATATGCTGCTGTCATGATATCTTTTTCGACAAACCCTTCAGATCGCTTAAATTCACCCGTAATCAACCCTTCACTCATTACAAGGATTCGATCACAAACCTCGAGTAGTTCTGGCAAATAGGATGAACAGTAAAATACACATTTCCCTTCATCTGCAAATTGCCTTGAAACCTTAAAAATATCTCGCCGTGCCCCAACATCAATCCCTGCTGTTGGTTCATCAAGCAGCAATACCTTAATATCTGTCCCTTTCCATTTTGCAACTACAATTTTTTGCTGATTTCCTCCACTTAAATCATCAATATCCTGCTCTAAAGAACTATATTTCACATTAAAGTCTTTCATAATCTCTAAAGCTCGATTCTTTTCAAGGTTTGAATACGTGAATCCAAGGGTCGAAGCTTTTTTATAGGATGAAATATTGACATTTTTATAGATAGAAATTCTCGTTAAATACCCTTCCGTTTTGCGATCCTCAGCTACAAAACCAATCCCCTTTTTAATAGAGTGACGAGGATTTTTGGGATGAAATTCTTCCCCCTCAACCAGAATATCCCCTGATTTTGGCGGAATTGATCCATAAATACCTTTAAGTAATTCAGTTTTTCCTGCTCCTACTAGACCAAATAAACCAACCACTTCACCTTGTTTAAGTTTTAATGAAATTTCTTTATAATAGGGCTCATTCGAAAAATTCCTTAACTCGATTAAGTCTTCCTTTATCTCAGCAGTATAGTAAGCATCCCCTTCACTTTGCATCTTACCTGCAATTGCATCGATTAGCATATCGTTATTGACTTCAGTAATTGGCTTCGTCCAGATTTTATTGCCATCACGTAAAACGGTAAGTCGATCACATATTTGGAATATTTCCTCTAAGCGGTGGGAAATGTAAATAATAGAAACTCCTTGGTTAACTAATTCCTTCAAAATTTTAAACAGCTTTTGAACATCGTCCTCTGCTAAAAGAGCCGTTGGTTCATCAAGAATTAATAGATTGGCATTTTTAGATAATGCTTTTGCAATTGCGATAATTTCTTGATCCGCCATCTTAAGATGACCTACTTTTTCGTTAGGGTTAATATTACCGATACCGGCTTTTATCAGTGCATCTTTTGTAATCTTTATTGCTTTCTTTTTATTTACAAATAATCCGAAGTGTTTCGGCAGCTTTCCCATCATAATATTTTCCATGATGGATACCTCAGGTGCCAATTTTAAATCCTGATACACTACCGCTATCCCTAGATCCTCTAGCTCTTTTACAGGGATAGACTGGAAAACATGGTCTTTAACAATAATTTCGCCTTCTTCGGGAGAATAAGCGCCGGTCAGAATTTTAATTAATGTACTTTTACCTGCACCATTTTCACCAAGCAGCGCATGAATCTCTCCCGGCATGATTTCAAAATCTATTCCCTTAAGAGCAGTAGTACCCTTAAATTTTTTCACTATTTTTTTCATTTCGACTAGAGGCTTATTCAAGCAGATTCCCCCTCTTTTGATTCGCGCACACCCCAGAACTCTAGGGTGTGCGCATTTATGTTCTTATCGCTTCTCTGGATACAATAACTGTTGCACTTCTTCATCCTCGAAGTTTTCCATTGACACTGCTGTTACACCCGTATCTACTTCTTTTTCAACTTCTTTTCCTTCAAGTTTCGCGATCACATTCATGACACCTTTGTAACCCATTCCAAATGGATCTTGTACAATTAGATAGTCAATCGCACCAGATTTTAAAGAATTGATTTGCTCTTCGTCAGAATCGTATGCAATTACCGGAATCGAATCTTGTAAGTTCTCTTCTGAAATCGCACGCGCTACACCGATTCCAGTGTGATTATTATCAGCGAAGAATCCAAGAAGATCAGGGTTACTTGTAATAATATCTTGTGCTGTACCAAGTGCTTTTGTAATGTCATTGTCAACATAACGGGTATCAAGAACTTTGATATCAGGAGCTATTTCCTTCAAACGGTCAATAAATCCTTTATCACGATCCGTTAATACCTGTACACCAGCCATCGCACTGACTACTGCTACTTTTCCTTTTAATTCTTTTCCTGATTTCTGTAATTCTTCAACCAATTTATCAGCTGCAATCGCTCCACCCTTAAGGTTATCCGTTGCAAGAAAACTCACGAACTGATCGGTATTCACTCGATTATCAACTAAAACAACTGGAATATCTTGACTCATTGCATTTTCAATTCCCGGTACTGTTGCATCTGAGCTTGTTGATGCAATAACAATCCCATCCGGCTGACTGGTAATAATATTTTCTAAAATCGATACTTGCTTATCAATATCTGCCTCAGACGGGGGGCCATCAGTCGAAATTTTCACTTTATCTCCAAGTTCTTCTCCAGCCGCCTTTGCACCTCGTAATACAGTTTGCCAAAATCCAGAATCCGTTGCTTTGATAATGACTGCAATATCACGAGGTTCGTTGCCTTCTTCCTTTGAATCTTTCCCATTAGATGATTGACTACAAGCTACTAATCCACCCATTAAAGAAACTGCTAAAATCATTGAACCTACTTTTTTTCTAATCTTCATATAAATTCCCCTCCAAATTTTAAATATTTTAGTAGATATAACTATTATTTTTAGAAATTTTCTATAAGCTGGGCTTGGTAGGCTTTCCAATCCTCCCTAAATTGAATCAGACCTATGTCTGACATGGGATGATGTAACATTTGCATCAATACCTTGAAAGGCATGGTTGCAGCCTTTGCACCAAGTTCCGCAATGGAAACTATATCTTGAGTTCCTCGTAAACTAGCACCAATTACTTTTGTTTGAAATCCTTGAATGGAATACATCTGTGCGATATCTTTTATTAACTGATGTCCAGACCAGCCAATATCATTGATCCTTCCAACATATGGACTAACGTAACTTGCACCAGCTTTTGCTGATAGGATTGCCTGTGCTACCGAAAACACTAGAGTCATATTCGTTTCTATTCCTTGGTCCGATAGAATTTTGGAAGCTTTAAGGGACTCCGCTCCCATCGGCAGCTTAATCACTGGCTGGCTTAATAAAGCTGCAACCTCTTGGGCTTCCTTAACCATTTCCATAGAATTGTCACTTACGACCTGGTACCAAACCTTCCCATCCACTATTTCATTGATTTCAGCCAAGCGTTCCTTGTATGAGACACCTTGCTTTAAGAGAATGGAAGGATTAGTTGTAACTCCATCTAAAATCGATAAAGTCATCGCTTGCTTAATTTCTGTTAAATCTGCTGTATCAATGTAGATTTCCAATTAGCTCTCCCCTGCCTTGATAAAATCTCAATACTTTATCAGTAGTCTGGGTTGTCATACGCTGAGTTGCTTCTTCGCTTGCTGAGGCATTGTGTGGTGTTAGAATGATATTTTCTAGTTCTGCTAAAGGGGAATTCTTTAGTGGCTCTTCTTCAAATACATCAATAGCAGCCCCGGCGATTCTCTTTTCTTTTATGGCTTCATAAATTGCCTTTTCATCAATAATTCCACCTCTGGCTGTGTTGATAATAAATGTATTCGGTTTCATTTTTGCAAGACTATTTTTATTAATTAAGTGCTTTGTTTCGTTATTTAGAGGTAAATGAATACAGATTACATCACTTTGTTCAATAATCTCTTCTAATTCGCAGTAAGTGACTTCAAATTGATTAGCAAAGCTTTTATCTTGATAAAGATCATATGCTAGTATTTTCATATTAAATCCATATGCGCGTCTAGCAATCGATTTCCCTATCGCACCAAGTCCTAAAATTCCAATTGTCTTTTGATAGATTTCAGTGCCTGTTCGCTTTTTCCAAAGACCTTGTCGAATTTCCATATCACTAATATGAATTTGTCTCGCTAAAGATAGTAAGAGACCAAAGGTATAATCGGCTACTGCTTCTGTATTAACTCCAGGAGTATTTTCAACTTTAATTCCTTTTTCCTTTGCGAATTCTAAATCAATATTGTCAAGACCTACTCCATACTTTACGATTAATTCCAATTGATCAGCCGCTTCTAGCACTTTTTTTGTCACTTGATCAGTTCCAACAATGGCTGCGTGAACGCCTTTCAATCTCTCTGCGAGTTCGTTTTCCCTGAACGGACCTATTTCTCTTAAAATTTCAAATTGATTGGGATCAAATTGCTTTAAGATTTGACCCTCATCAAAAAAGCCATAGGATCTTGGGGTAATTAGTATTTTTTTCAAAAGAATTACCTCCACATTTATTATTCTCTAACGGTCAAAATACTTTTTGGCTTCTATTAAACTTTAAATCTATGAAAATTGGTAACGAGGATTATCTGCCGTTTTTACTGTGCCTGCCTCATTAACTATTACCTTTTTGAACCCTATCTTTTCAATTTCGCCATAGTTATGACCTGCATCTCCAGGGTAAGCTGCAAAGAATACAAATGGTTCATTCCCTGTATTTACAGTACGATGTGCCCAATTTGGGGGGACATAAGAAATGGTCCCTGGTTTCATATCCAACTCGTCATAGTCACCATCTTGGGTTTGCATTACTAGTTTACCTTCACCTTTAAAACAGAAATAAATTTCGGCTCTATTCAATATTTCATGGTAATGGCCCTTTGTCATAAAGAATTCTTCTCCGACTTTTCCAGGATATAAAACCGTGATACAGTGCTGGATATGCTCAATATTCTCGGGAACTTCTACATTAAATACTTCATAGATAAGGGGATTTTCATCTAACAATGCTTGGGCTGCCTCTTGATCCTGATACATTTCGACCATATCTGAAAGTCTTCTTGTTATCTCTTTCCCTTTTGGCTCTAAGATAGATTGAGAATCAATATAAAGTGTGTTAAAAGGTTTAAAATGTTTAGTCATTTTCAATTTTCTCTCCATTCTTTTTTTGACAATTTCTAAATATTAATCTACAACTAATATTTAGAAAATTTAAATTGTAGATAATCGTTCATAGACGGGGACAAGCTGCTCATACGCCTGATTGGAGGTTCTGTATAAGTTCTGATAGATTAGCTGATTTTCCCGAATCGGCATAATGGTTTCCTTTATATGAACCCATTTCTTCGATTCCTCAAAATCCTTTAAAATTCCAACTCCAACAGCTCCGGCAATTGCAGCACCCATTGATGTGGCTTCATCAAGTAAATGTGGAACCATGATCTCTACTCCATAAATATCTGCAAAAATTTGTTTCCACAGCTTACTTTTTGCAGCACCACCTAATACCCACATTTTTTCTATATTTACTCCAGCATTTAAAAATGAGTCCATAATAACCTTTAAGTTAAGCGTTACACCTTCCATTACTGCTCTTGTCAAATCAGCGCGATTATGTGTGATATGAAGGCCGACAAAAGTACCTCTAGCATCTGGATTCCACCTTGGAGAACGTTCCCCCATTAAATATGGAAGGTAAAGCAAACGATTCGAACCAGGTGGAGATAATGAAGCTGTATCATTCATGAAATCATAAACACTTTTTCCATTTTGAATTTCCTGTTGCTTCTCATTTAGATAAAGTTGATCTCGTACCCATTGATAAGATGCTCCCGCAGCTTGCATCGTTCCATTAGGAGAATATTTTGTAGGATCAAGATGGATCCATGTATACGTTTTCATTTCAGGGTCAAAAATAGGTTCTTCTGTTGCTAAGGCAATCCATGATGAGGAACCAATATAATTAAAGGCATCACCATTGGAAACAACACCCACACCCGCTGCTGCACAACAACCATCTCCACCACCAATGACAACAGGTGTATTGGGCATAAGCCCAGATTCTTGAGCAGCCCTTTGAGTGACCCCTCCAACAATATGAGTTGAAGGAAATACGTCAGGTAAAATACCTTCATCTATTTCCCATGTCTGTAAAATTTCTGAGGACCATTCTTTTTTTCTAATATCAAACATGTTCATTCCTGATGCATCAGAGTAGTCGGTAGCAAATACATCGGTTAATTTATGTACAAGAAAGTCTTTTGCATGAAGTATTTTATGGGCTTCACGAAAAATTTCCGGCTGGTTATTTTTAACCCAAACCAGCTTTGCACCTGAGTAGGAAGAACTGACCCGGTGACCTGTTATATGGTAGACTTCCTTCATTCCCAAGTTTTCTCTTAGTTTATGTGCTTCTTCCTCAGCCCTCATATCTGCCCAAATAATCGCATCACGTAATGGTTCTCCCTCACGATCGACAATGACACACCCCATCATTTGACCACTGAATGTAACACAAGCAATCGAACGAGCGTCAATCCTAGATTTTCGAATTAAAAGTTTCGTAGTTTCACAGACTGCTTTCCACCAATCATTTGGATTTTGTTCCGCCCAACCAATCATTTGGAAATTAGTATCATACCCACTGAAAGTACTCCCAACAATTGAACCATCTTCTGAAAATAAAGTGGCTTTATTTCCAGTAGTGCCAATGTCATGTGCAAGTATATAGCGACTCCTCACATGAATCCCCCCTATCTATACATCATTAAATTGATAAGTTGACGGTGAAGTTTGTTAAATCTCCTCGGTAACGGGCTAATGAATATTCAAAGATTCGGTTATCTTCCAAAAATCCTGTTGTTTTAATAAACATAGCAGCCGACACTTTTTCTAATTCTAACCATTTTGCATCTTCATCCGAAGCAACTACTGCTTCCATTACCCGCTGAGCTCTTTGAATTTTCAAGTTATAATTTAATTGAAGAGTTTCGTACAATGAAGCATTTGTTAAATCTGCATTTATCAAATCAGGAGCTAACTGTTTTGGTATATAAGTAGAAACAACAACCACTGGATTATCTTTGATATAACGCAATCTTTTTATAAAAATATAAGAAGAATAACCCTCTCCGAACACGCTTTCTAATTCTGGTGATGATAGAACTTCCTTTTGTTCAATAACCTTCGTTGAATATGGAAGCCCTTTTGCTTTCATTTCATTTTGAAAGCTAGTTAGATTTTCAAGGAATTGCTGACTGATTTTTGGTTTTGCAACAAAAGTCCCTAATCCCTTTTTCCGATTTAGGATTCCTTCATTTACTAGCTCATTAATTGCCTGCCGTACTGTCGGCCTGCTAATTTCAAATCTTTCCCCGAGATCTCGTTCAGAAGGAATCATTTCTCCTGGTGTTAATTTCCCTTCTTCTATTTCCTTTTTTATTAATTCTTTTAATTGATAATAAAGTGGCAGCGGACTCTCTTTATTAATAGAATCATTTAATAACAATTAATTCACCCCATCTACATTAATATCCTGTCATCCTGACAGGTCAGCGTGACGTTAAGTTGTCTTTACCAGTGACCTTGTAATTAATATATCAACTGTTTAAGCAATTGTCAATTTTATTTTTTGAATATTTAATCATTATTTTTCAAAATTTATTTTCAAAGTATTTGAATCTGATTAGGTCTTCAAGTTAGAGGCAATATTGATAGACTTCGAAGGTCTTATCAAGAAGAGAAAGAAATACTCCTAACTTTCGTTTATGTAAAGTAACCTACTATAACTTGCATCATAGATGAAAAATGGTATACCTATGATGAATACTATGATTATTTTATAAGTACGGAAGGACAAAGATTTTCTAAGAAGATACTAAACAAGGAATGACTGTTTCATTCGAGAAAGGGAACTATTATATATGAGCTCTAGATTTTCACTGAATTTCGAAAACAAAATAGTGCATTTAATAAAGAGAAAAAGTGCCTTGTTCAAAATAAGGCACTTTTTAGTAATTTGTTTCATTACTTTACTTATTAAAGAAAATATATGAATATATTGAATTTGATAATTATATACTCCCTTTGATTCCTCTGCCACTAATATAGATTTACATTGTCTTATAACACTGAAAATATGAGTGCCGTTTCAAGTCCACTCCAGAACCCAATCAAGCCTATTTTTTATTAAACACATCAATTAGATTCCTATTTTATCCTTGAAACTATTTCATTAATTTTTCTAAATAGCTCTAAATTCATCTGCCATGATAAGGAATCAAGATTTTTTTCCAGGTGTTCTGCTTTTGTCGCACCAGCAATAACAGGACCGACCTGATTCTGTGAGATTAACCAATTTAATGCAATTTCATGAATAGGCTTATCGATAACGGTTTCAACTTCTTTAGCAGCTTTGATGTAATTGTTTACTACCTTACCTTGAAGCTTTGGATTATTAATTGTTACACCTGTATCAAATTGTGTTTTTCCAGCAAGCAACCCTTGCATTAATGGACTATATGGCAAGAAAAATTGATTATTTTCTTCTAAGAAGGATAATAATGAATCTTTCACTTGATAGTTCAATGTAATTCCATGATAAGTATCTGCGTTTTGTTCAAATATATTATATAAACCTTGATGTGATACAACCTCTGTAATTTCCATTGCCTGTTTCATTAAATCAAGCGAAAAATTGGAAACTCCAATGTAGCGAATTTTCCCTTGATCCTTTAATAGAGCTAGAGCTTCCATCGACTCACGAATATCAGTATTCGGATCTGGCCAGTGAATTTGATACAAATCTATGTAATCAACTTGGAGTCGGTTTAAACTATCATCAATTTCTTTAAAGATGTTTTCTTTTGTTAAGTTATTGCGAACTTCTTTGTTTTCATTCCAAGCAAGACCTACTTTTGTTGCTAAAAATACTTTGTCTCTTTTTCCTTTTACTGCTTTTCCAACAACGGTTTCAGCATGGCCTAAGCCATAAACAGGAGCTGTATCAACGAAATTAATACCTCTATCAATCGCTGCATGAACGATTTTAATTGCTTCAATCATATCAAATTGTTCCCAATCCTGTGTTCCAGAAAATTGCCAAGTTCCTAGCCCTAGTATTGAAAGCTCTTCATCAATTACTTTATATTTTTTATATTTCATATTTATCCCTCCAAAATGTTGTAAATTATTACTTAATTCTGTCTGCAACATCTTTAACGGTAATTCACTGTCTACTTTAAACACTTTTTAATTATTCACAGTTCGGTTATAACTATGATATGAAACGGAATGAAGGATTATTAGAGTATTGGTTGAATGGCAAATTAACACCATACTTGTTTCCGTATTCATTGAGTATTGAATCCTTATTGTATCTATTAATATCCTAAAATGTTCCGTCCACAGCAACTATACCATAACCCAACAAATTATCGAATGATTTTATTTGCTTGCGTAGAAAGTATTTGTTTGATGTTTTTGAATCCTGAAATACATCAATACAAGGATTCAGCAGAGAAATTCTTAAACGCTTTAAGGGTTTAATTGAATTGGTTTTATTGGTTTTAACGGAACTAACACTTTAACTTCTGGTATTTTAGAAGTATCTCTTACAACCCTATCATCATCTACTATAAAACCAACGTAATATCCGTATTGGTTATAAACCCGGCCAAATTGCATTAGAAGTCAATAGATTTATTTATTAAATATACTTTTCAAACCTTGGATTTCCAAGTAAGGTATTGCAAGGTTTGTATGAAATATTTGACTTTTGTAAAATCCCCGATTTATATAGATTTTGCACATGCCTGGCACATCAAAAGGACAAATCAGTCTGATTTGTCCTTTTCTTAATGTATCCGCAAAGATGTCAATTAACTTAAAACGTTTTTATTTAGTTTCTACAATGCTCAAATATTTAATTACGTTTTGTGCAGCTTGTATTCCCAATTTTATGCTAGACTGAATAGACTGACCTCCAATATGGGGTGTGGCAATAACATTTTCAAGTTCAAGCAACTTATTATTTAATGGAGGCTCCCCTTCAAAAACGTCCAATCCTGCCGCTTTAACTTTCCCACTAATAAGGGCTTCGTATAAATCATCTTCGCAAATTAGTTCTCCTCTAGCAGTATTGACAATGATAACTCCATCCTTCATTGTACTTATCGTTGCTTTATTAATCATATGATGGTTTTCTTTCGTTGCAGGTGCATGAACTGAAATGAAGTCCGAAGACTCAAATAGCTTATCCAAAGAAACCATCTCAACGATTCCATAATCTTTTTCTACTATTCCCAAAGATTTAAATGGGTCGTAGGCCTTTATTTCCATGCAAAATGCTTTACCAATTCTGGCAATCGTTTCGCCGATTTGGCCAAATCCAATAATCCCTAATGTTTTAATATGTAAATCATTTTGAAGGACCGATGCTTTGTAATCCCCTTTATTTTCCTTTATACCCCTTGCCTCATTATAAAGATTTCTATTGGCAGCCATTAACAAGCTCCATGCCAACTCTGCAGTACTTTGACTGTTTGCCCCAGGGGTATTGGTGACGATAATTCCCTGCTGTTTTGCTAGGGCTAGGTCTATATTGTTTAATCCAACGCCATGCTTTGAAACGACCTTTAAATTCGGACACTTTTCAAAGACAATGGAACCAATTTTATCCGAACCGACTATACAAGCATCCGCTTCACCTATTAAACTAGCAATAATTTCTTCATCATAGACTTGATGATTCCTTTTTATTTCCACAATAAATCCTGCATTTTCAAGCAAACGGATGGGTTCATCAGATAGCTTGGCAAATGATCTTGCTAAACTAACAACCTTTTTCATAGTAAAAACTCCTTTAGCTCATTACATTTAAGATGGCGATTAGCCAAATCGGAGCGGTTACGGCTGAGAGCACTGTTGTAAAAGTGATTAATGATGCCGCAAGTTCTTTTTGAATATTATATTGCCCTGCAAGGATACCACCTGTTGCGCATGTTGGCATCGCTACAATCACGGTAGGAATAGCTAGGATCCAATCACGGAAGCCTAAAAAATACAAAAGACTGAATACTAAACCAGGAATTAAGATAAGTTTATTGAAAGCAAAATACCAAACTTCTTTATCCGCTATAACCTTACCAATCTTAGAGTCTGCCAACATAGCACCAATAATAATCATAGAAATAGGGGTATTGGTCGCACCAACTGCACCAAAGACATCTTTTATTGGAGTCAGCACAATATCAGCAGAAGCAGGAACGAAGTTTTGCAGCAACCACCACGCATATCCTGATAAACAAGCAATAATGACGGGATTAGTAAAAGTTGCTTTGATTCCATCTTTGTTCATTGGTTGTTTCGTAAATTGAGCAAATCCAATTGACCATAAAAATATATTATAAGGTAAGTTAAAAACTGACGCAAAGAATAATCCATCATTTCCAAAGAGCGCCTGTGCAAATGGGTATCCCATGAAAACAGCATTAGAATAAGTAGTATCAAATTGAAAAAGTCTCTTTTTATCTGCATCCTTTGGTGCTTTCACATATAAAATCTTTGTAATGATCAGCTGCATAGCTGGATAGAAAATAATGGCTATAATAATCAGGGCAACAGATGTTTTTGCCTTTCCCCAATCAAACGGAGCTAAAAATGAGTTAAATACAGCAAAAGGAATGATGACTTTAATTAATAAATCCGTTATCCCCTTTTGAAGGGCTGGTGTGATGACATTCTTCTTTTTCAGAACAAAGCCTAATAATATAAGTAAAATAATGGTAAATATTTTTTGATAGCCCGCAACTAGATCTAAACTCATACTAATTGAACCTCCTGTTGATTAACGTCCACCGTATCATAGAATTTTGCTAGTTTATCCCCATTTTCTTTCCATTGACCGTATAATTTCGCGTATTTTATGGTTGGATTGTAGATTTTATACAGGTTTTTCCGTTTACTTGGTGTGAGACCAATTGCCTCAGCAGCCACAAAAGCAGCCCCACAAGATCCTAAATAATCGAAATCTCCAAGAATACCAATCGGAACTGGTAAGGTACCTGCAAGATACTCCATAAGAATTTCGGATTTGGCCCCGCCACCAGCTACCACTAACATTTCTTTGTTTTCGCTTACCACTTTATACACTTCGTTATACATGGAAGCAATTGAGAAAGCCACGCCACGAATGATCGCACAGCTATAGTCATTCTTAGTAGTATCCATTCCTCCACCGACAATCGTTTCTTTTAAAGAGCTTGACCAATATGGTGTCCTCTCTCCATATTTCCATGGGTATACCATGATTGAATTGTCAGCATTACTTGGGTCAAGCTCCCAATCTTTTAGAATATCTATTTTTCTAAAGTGATCTAATACTGAAGACCCATTAGAACTTATACCGCCAACAACCCAAGTTTCTTCATCAACCACGTATGTCCATACTTTATTAAAATCAATTTTGGAAATATCCTTTACAAAGCCTCTTACAGCCATGGAAGTTCCAATATTTGCAGCCATGGAGGAAGTTCCACTTGAAGCATAGGAAGCGGATGGGCCATCTCCCAGTCCACAAGCAAGGTATATTGGGTAATCAACATGAATCTCAGGATGAACAATCATTCCCACAGAATGGTTAAATTTTTTAATTTCTGGCATATCTTCTATTGAAAACCCAGCTAACTTAAGAAGTTCTTCATTCCATGTTCTATTAACAACATCTAGGAACCCATAGGAAGATAAATTACAGTAGTCTCCAGCAAGATGGCCAGTCAGCTGCTTAACAATCGCTTCCTGAAGTCCAAAAGGCATAATTTCACCTTTAAAATTTGGATCATTTTTTGCAGATAAAATTTTATAAGCAGGAAACAATGTATCAGTTGGACAGCCTGAGCGGTCTGTAAATCGCTCAAGTATCTTCTCCACTCTAGGATCTTTCTCCCAAGGGACATTCCACTGATAAACAATATCCTCCTCATTACGTCTAACAACAAAAGAATACATTTGTGTTGATAATGCTACTGATTGAACATTATTAGTTTCTGCAACCCTATTAATAGCTGTAATAATGGTGTTAACAAATTTATTAACCGTAGAAATTCCTATTCCAATTTCATCTTCTTGATATTTCATTGAAAAATTTTCAACCAGTTTATCATCTGTTATGGAATAGACACTTACCTTTAAAGCTGAAGTTCCAACATCAAGCCCGATTGTTACACTACTCATTACTGTATCCTCCTTAATTGACTTTTTCAGAAAAGCGCTTTCTTTTTCAATGTTTATATTAACTTCATCTGAAAATAATATCAATAGCATTTCAGATATTTTTCACTAATCACTCTATTTTTTCACAATTTTTTCACTAATTAACATCATTTTTGCAATATTTATTGAAAATATATAAATTTTTTTCATTTTTTTGTTGACTCATACTGAAAATTTTTCTATAATCCAGTTGTGAGTTAAAGAAAAACAATTGGAGGTTACATAATATGAGTAAAATTACTGGAGTCATTTCCCCTTGTATTACTATTTTTAATGAAAATAATGTGATTGATCAAGAAGCTACATTGAATTTATGGATGGATCTCTTTGAGAACAAGGTGGATGGTTTATTTGTCACTGGTTCATATGGACTTGGCCCACTCATGACTAAAGAGGAAAGAATTACTCTATTTAATATTGCGGTAGAAGCAAAGAAAAACTATCCGGATAGATCGATTATTGCCCACGTTGGTGCACCAGATACAGAAACTGCCGTTTTCCTGGCAAAAGAAGCGGAAAAGATGGGATTTGATGCCGTAGCTGCTGTGCCACCTTGGTACAATAAATATAATGAAGAACAAATATTTAATTATTTCAAAGCCATTATTAAGTCGGTTAACATTCCTGCTTACGCCTACAATAACCCTAATACATCAGGCTATATGTTTACTTTAAAGTTCGTAAACAGACTTCAAGAGATTGGTTTGAAAGGCCTCAAAGATGCATCAGTAGATTTTAAATTCTTATCGGCCGTATATTACGATGCAATGATTCATAATAAAGATTTTCATGTGATTCTTGGAACAGAAAATTGCTGGTTAACTTGGAGCCAAATGGGGGCAGATACCATTATTGGAGGGATGACCAACTATGTCCCTGATGTTGATTATAAAGTGAAAGAAATTTTCAAAACAGATAACTATACAGCAAAAGTGGAGGCATATACACTCCTTTCCCAATTTAGATCAAAAGTATTATTCACGGATTCTACTATTTGTTCTCACCTTGCACTGAATGCACAAGGAAAATATTCAGGTTATACAAGAGCACCTTTAGCAATTCCGGAAAATCCTACAAAAGTGGAAGAACTTGCAGGTTTCATTCAAAAAATCAGAGAAGACATCGACTCAGTTATTTTAAAATATGATTTAACTATTGGACTAGAATCTGCTCTAGCCTAATAACAGCAGATCCTAGCTTCAAAAGGAATACTCCCCCATCAAAGGACCTATGGGGGAGTTTTTTATATAAAAAAAGCCATGTTTTGAAAACTCAACATGACCTTACATGGACTCCCTGCGAATGATTTCATAGGGAACTATATAATTGACGGAAGTAAATTGCTCCTTGACTAACCGTTCGAGAATAAATTCTACCACTGAGTTTTTATCCAGATCAACAGTTGTAAGGGATGGCGTAACTACCCTAGTTATTTTATTGTTCCCAACACCTGATAGCAAAATATTTTTACCTGGCCAGATATTTTTTTCTAAAAGTCCTCTATGAATTCCTAACGCTAAGTTGTCGGTAGCACAAATAACTGCATCATACAGACTAAAGTCAGTCGTCTTCGAAAGTTTGTACGATTCTTCAATATCACATCTACATTCCATATACTGATAGGAAACTTCCGACTCTGTTACCGCTTGTAAAAAACCTTCAAACCTTTTAAAACCCACTTCAATATCTGTCTTAAATGTTCCAATATATAAAATCTTCCTACTTCTGTTTTCAATTGCTATTTTTGTTAAATCATACATTAATGAAAAATTATTATAGTTAATATTGATACAATTTCCATAAACCTGCCCATAAGAAAATATTGGAACCATAGATTCATTGATAACCGCCTGAACTTCCTCATGAACCCTTAGTGGCTTATACACTATGGCACTATAATTTTTGTTTATGATAGAGCGCAACAATTTGGACTCTTCCAAAGGAGTTCCTTCCACCGTGTAGTAATCAATTTTATATTGTTTTTGAAGCAATATAGAGTTTAAATTTTGGATAAAATCAGATGTTTGATACGAATCAAATCTTGGAATTAATACAGCGATGTCAGAATTCTCACATGGTTCGTTTTTAGCTTGTTTTGATTTACAGTTATAACCAAGTTCTTCTGCGACTTTTAATATCTTTTCTTTATCTACTTTTTTTATTGCCCCCGTTTCATTTACTGCCCTAGATACTTTAGCAACGGAGAAACCAGTTGCATCTGCTATCTCTTTCAAAGTTACTTTTGCCATAACATCACGTTCCATTCATCTTAACCATTTTTATTGTAATTTTAATCTATTCAAACAATGTTTTGACCCCATAAAACAAAATTATGTGTAAATTAATTTACATATTATAATACAATTACCATTCTACTTTTCTTTGTGAAATTTTTCAATAGGAACAACGATATGTGAAATTTTCTATTATTCATATACCTTATTCTTTATATTAAAAACATGGCATTTACTTTAGATGAATGTGATTAGGAAAAAACGTAAAGCAACACAATGGAAGAGCATGTTGTATTGATCAATTAAATGTTCACCAATATCTTTTTTGCCTCTTAAATAACTACGGTGGGTGTGGGAACAATTCTTTCATTTTTAATTTTTCTAAACATTTTTATTAAAGTCCAGAGAGGGTCAATCCATCCTGCAAATTCATATGTCCCCTCAAAAGATTGATGAACATAAATAAAATCAGCAACAATTTGAAAAGAAAAGCAGATTGAAATAAAAGTGAAAATAGTTCTTTTATTATTACTTCTTGTTGTATAGTACAATAAAATGGAAATAAATAACAAATAGAGGTCAATCACAGGATAAGCAATTCCAACGAAACCTGTTATAAAGTTACCACTTAAATTAAAAAGAATATCTGATAAAAGCAATTCCCAAATTAATGCGGAGACAACAATCATAAAAATGCAAATATCAAAATAAGGTATCGGATAATTTCATTCTTATTTACTACGTTGTTCAATTCATAAATCAGAGCAAAAGCCCATATTATACGCTAGTAACCAAAAATAATCAGCCATATCAGGATAGGGTACGCTTATACGCAAAAGTAAATATTAATAAGCCCAATTTAGCCACGCTAATATATATGGAATTGTGCCCAACCCTAAGAATAGCCAAAAATAAAAACCTTCATCTTTTTCTTTTTTTTTACATAAAATGTTTTAAGAATCCAAACAAGGCTTACGACATAACCGATAAAAGAAAAAGTAAACTCTCCAATCGCTCTTATGTATACATGGTTATAAAAAAATAAATCCACAAATAGGATAAAGTAATAATTGCAGTTATAAAAACTGTTGCTGGTTTTCGTAATAATGTGGCCATATTTTATTCCTCCATATTAAGCTGCCTTTTAAGGAATAGCTTAATGTTTCCCTTTATGGAATACTCTTTCCAAGTAATTTATATTGTCCCCTTTTAAATAATAAAATAGATATTACCAATGATTCCTATTTCCAAATGATTTAGTTCCTATCTTAATTCATTCCGCCCCTATGCCTCCTTTCGCATGAACCTCTCCTTTTCAAATCATTTAATCCTTAAACTTTTCTTTAATTCTTAAAAACTCATTCACATTATTAAGGACTATCTCTACTAGAATAGGATCGAAATGTTTTCCTTTTTCACATTTGAAATAATCTATAATATCTTTGATTTCCCAAGGCTTTTTATATACCCTCTCAGAACTTAAAGCATCAAAAACATCTGATACTGTTGTAATTCTTCCATACAAAGGGATTTCTTGCTCCTTTAAACCTCTAGGATACCCAGTGCCATCATATTTTTCATGATGGGTATAAGCAATAATTGCTGCTGTTTCCATAAGCTTTGTGTTTGAATGTTTTAACATTTGATACCCTATTTCTGTATGAGTTTTTATGATATCAAATTCTTCATTCGTTAATTTACCTGGTTTATTCAAAATTGAATCAGGAATAGCAACCTTACCAATATCATGCAAAGGTGAGGCAAGTTTCAATAACTCTATCTCATCACTTTGTAAACCATATTTTAATGCAAGAAATTGGGAATATTCTGCAACACGTCTTACATGATTACCTGTTTCTTGACCTTGTTTCAGTAATTTCTCCTAATCTAAAAACTATTTCCTTCTGTGTAATTTCGAGTTCGCTTGAAAGAATTTCCACATCCTCAAATGCTTTTGAAAACTTTTTATAAACCAAATACGACTGAGCTGCACAAAATGCTACTAATCCAATTGGCATTAAAAGCATGGTATGAATCATTTGTTCATTATAAAGGAGATCATTAATAACTGTTGCAATTAGAACGGCAAACAACACTCCTATTACCTTCGCACCTTCATGTTTTTGGATGATAGCTTTTATTAATACATATAAGAAATATGGAATTAAAAATAGTAATAATAAATATAGAATATAAACAGTATTTGTAAAAATTTTCGGGGTAGTAAAAATCACAATAGGGATACAAAACAATGAACACACAACTGAAATTGCTAGAAATGTCCTTCTCATTTCATTAGGGAAAAGTGCAGAAAAATATTTTATAAATAGAGGAAGGCATAAAAATACAATGATATAGTTTAATTTGAAAGCATATTCCCATCTTAAAGTTGGGAATATGTGAAAGATATAGGAATCCCCAACTAATAAAACCCGTATCCCTATTAAAAGACAAAACAAACTAAAATATAAGGATACAGAGTCTTTTCTTCTATTGAAGTACAGATTTAATTGATTTATACCGATCGCAATTAGTGCACCAATGCTAAACCATTCAAGAAAAGTTTTCAACTTCATTTTTTCTTCAATATTTTTGGGATTTCCTAAAAATACGGAACCTGTTATTCCTGTTTTCCGATGATAATAATTTGAAACCTGTAATAATACATGGACCTCCTTTTGAGATGGATTAAAATAAATAACACTCGGCTTGCCAAAGGGTACACTCCCCTTTTCTGTCATGGCTACTTTCCCAATTTCTGAAACAAGTTCTCCATCGATCCAGAGTCGATTAGCAGTGTAAATTTTGGGCAAGTACAAGGCTTGGGGTTTTCCTATTTTATTTTCAGGAAAATGGATAATCAAATGGTAAGTACCATAACCATTTCTTTTATCCCAAGTTCCAGGGACCTCCATTGTATCTACAGCTAAATGATTTATTTTAGGGATATCATTTGGTAACAATAATTGGTTACTATAAAAATCCCATTTTCCATTTAAGCGAACCATTTGATCATTAGGCTGTATAAATACTTCACTATTTTTTATGTAAATATCCTTATCTGTTTGACAACCTGCCAAACAGATAAGGAATAAGGAAATTAATATAGTATAAAGCAATTTATTTTGCATGCAACCTACTCCTATATCTTGGTATGTCTCTTTTTATTCTTCAGTTTGTTCTATTCCACAATATCTTGTATTACTATTATTTACTTAAAATAATGAAATTTGTATTACCAATGTTTCCTATTTCATGAAAATTGGGTCCTATCTTTTAATAGGAACCAATTCCTATTTCTAATTTCTAATTTCTAATTTCTAATTTCTAATTTCTAATCTATTATCAATTCTTATTTACATAATGGTACTAACTGGCACATTAGCAAAAAGCGTTCCTGCTGAATGCAGAAACGCTTTCTTTAATTGAATTAAAAAATCTGTTTTTGTATCAAGATATCTCCGAATTGCGACAAATTATTAACATAACTTATTTTATTTTTGCTACAATTTTACCCTTAACATGCCGTTCAGATAGACAGAATAAAGCATCTGGAACTTCCTCAAGGCTTATTACTTCATTTACCATAGGTGAAATTCTACCCTCTTTAACTAACTTAAGCATTTCTTCACCCATTTTCCCCAGGTCTTGTTGAGCCTTTCGGCTACCAGATTGGTGTGCTGCACCGAGGGCGATTTCATGATAAGAAACCGATTTTGTGAAAGGTTTTATTTTGGTAAAATCAGGTGCACCTGAAATAAAGACAATGTGTCCCAAGAAGGCAAGAGCATCTAGTGAATCCGTTGCACTTTGTCTGCTTACTGCATCCACCAATGCATCAACACCGCGACCATTCGTAATTTCCATCACTCTTGCGATCACATCTTCATCATGGTAATCAATGACATAATCTGCACCAAGTGTTATTACATACTCATGGTTATGACTGGAAGCAGTGGAAATCACCTTTTTGCCTGCATTTTTGGCTAATTGAACAGCGAATCCCCCTACTCCGCCCGCACCGCCATGTATTAAAATGGTTTCAACTTGATCCATTGGCAGTTTACGGAATAACGATTGGTATGCTGTGTACCCCGCTGTCGGCAAAGCAGCAGCAGCTTCAAAAGTTACTTCGTCTGGAATTCGAGAAACAGTATGGGCAGTGGTAACAGCATATTCCGCATAGCCGCCTTTCTTTGTGAGGTCGCCATGATAAACTACTCGATCACCTTTTTTCCACTGAGTGACCCCTTCACCAATCTCTGCCACTTTACCTGCAACATCTAAACCAAGAATATGAGGATAAGACCAATTTGGATTGCCACCAATAGCTGTTTTATAATCAACAGGATTTAACCCAACTGCACACACCTCTACTAAAATCTCACCCGGACCTGGTTTTCGTGTTTCGACTTCTTCTACCTTCATGTCTTTCCATTTACCTTTATCACGTAATAGCAATGCTTTCATTTATCTCATCCTTTTCATGCAATCATAATAAGTTTTGGAACAAAGTTTATAATCTATACTGTTTCTGATGGAAACAAGAAAAATGATTTAGTTGACCTTAACATATTTTCGTGATAATTTGTATATGCAAATGAAAAAAAGGATTGATTACATGAATATTGAAGAAGAACAAGTATTAATACATTGTCTTTACTTTACAGCCAGCAGGTTTGCTCGTAACATTACAAAATTAACCGAAAAAACATTTGACTTTGGTGATCTTGCTCCTTCCTATCTTTACATGATCATGATTGTGAAGTTCCATCCGGAAATTACACAGAAGGAACTATGTCATAAGTTATCTATTGCACCTTCCACAAGTACGAGGTTTATTGATAAACTTGAAAAATTAAACCTGGTCACCAGAAAAATGGATGGAAAACAAACACTGATTTCTTTAACAGAAGAAGGAGAAAAGGTGTACCTGCAGTTTCGGGTTTCTCTAAAAGAATTGTTTGACAGCTATTCTGAAATCTTAGGACGCGAGTTCAGTAAAGATTTAAGTAAAACACTTCATGAAGCGAGCAATAAGTTAGAAAGAGAACTGTAATTTTTTTTAATCTTTCATTTGCATATACAAATATAAAAGGGGCTTAATTATGTCAGAAAAAATATTGCTAATTGTTGGTGCTGGACCAGGAATTAGCATAAATACAGCAAGGAAATTCGGAAAAGAAGGCTTTAATGTTGCCTTGATTTCCCGCAATATGGAGTCATTACAGAAATATGAAAATGAACTTAAAAATGATGGGATTGCAGCACAAGGATTTCCAGGGGATATCTCTTCAGTAGAATCTTTAAAAGCAGCCATTAATTCGGTAATTAAAACTTATGGAAAAATAGATATACTCTTATACAATGCTGCTGCAGGAAGACCCGGCAAACCAACCACATTAAGCGTGGGTCAATTAGTGGAAGATTTTAAAATCAGTGTAGCTGGAGCTCTTAACAGTGTAAAAGAAGTGATTCCCCATATGGAAAATGGAACAATTTTGTTAACCGGCGGTGGATTAGCTCTTCACCCCTATGCTGAATACGCTTCATTAGCGATTGGAAAAGCAGGTATTCGCAATTTAGCATACAGCTTGCACCAAGAATTGAGACCTAAAGGAATTTATGTTGGAACATTAACGATTAAAGGGTTTGTACAAGAAGGAACCTATTTCTCACCTGAAAATATTGCGAATACTTTTTATAGTATGTATGAAAATCAAACGGAGACAGAAATTATATTTGAAGAAAAGTAAAATTTTTTAACATTACATTTGTATGTACAAATGTAAAAATACTCCCAATGAAACAATAAGTAAAACCAATTTTAAAACTAGACAAAAGGAGCATAACTAATGAAAACTCTTGTAATTATCGCCCACCCTAATTTGGAACAATCTCGAATTAACCGGACTTGGATGCAGGAATTGAAAAAACACGAAGAAATTACGATTCATACTCTTAACGAAGCGTACCCAGACGGGAAAATAAACGTAGCACACGAACAAAGCCTTTTAGAATCACATGACCGTATTATTCTTCAATTTCCATTCTACTGGTACAGCACGCCTTCTTTGCTAAAGCAATGGCAGGATGAAGTGCTTTCCTACGGCTGGGCATATGGCGAAGGCGGCGACAAGCTTCACGGTAAAGAACTAGGTCTTGCGATTTCAACCTTTGGACCAAAAGATTCTTATCAGCCTACTGGCTACAATCATTTTACCATGGAGACCTTAACAACTCCTTTACAACAAACAAGTAACCTCATAGGTACCCGTTTTATGCCGTTATTTGTTCTGAATGGTGTAATGCATGTCACAGATGAACAACTTGAAAAAAGTGCAAAAGCATATGTAAATCACATTCTTCAGCCATCCTTAATAGAAGCTTAATTAAAATAAATAAAATAAAGGTATTTCTTCTACTGAAATACCTTTTCATAATTTTTGTTTACGTGTACAAACAATTGAAAGGTGATCAATATGAAAACATTAGTTATTGTAGCCCATCCAAACTTGGAACGATCGAAGGTAAATAGAACGTGGATGAACCGTCTTCAACAAGAAGATAATGTTACGGTCCATAATCTATATGGGCATTACCCTACATTTGAGATTAATGTGGAAGAAGAACAGCAACTTCTATTGGAGCATGAACGTATCGTTTTTCAATTCCCTTTCTACTGGTACAGTTCACCCGCTTTGTTAAAACATTGGCAGGATTTGGTTCTTACTTACGGTTGGGCTTATGGGTCAGAAGGAACGAAATTACGCGGCAAAGAGTTTTTGTTAGCCATTTCCACTGGTGGACCTGAAGTAGCCTATCAAGCTGGTGGATACAATCATTATAGCATGAGCGAACTAACCAAACCCTTCCAAGCAACAGCTAACTTGACGGGTATGCGGTTCTTGCCCACTTTTACGGTGCAGGGAGTACGCTTTTTATCGAACGATCAAGTCCGAGAAAGTGCTGAAGAGCTTGTACGTCATCTAAAAAATAACTTTTAGAAAAGAGGTCTAAAATTGAATTATAAATTGTTAGGGAGAAGCGGCTTACGAGTATCTGAATTAGCTTTAGGTACAATGACGTTTGGGGAAGAATGGGGATTGGGTGCTTCTAAGGAAGATAGCCAAAAAATCTTCAATGCTTTTGTTGAAGTTGGTGGGAATTTTATTGATACAGCTGTTAATTATACGAATGGAACAAGTGAAAAATATGTTGGGGAATTTATTCGTGAAAAGCGTGAACAGTTTGTCGTTGCTACTAAATATACACTGAACACTCGTCCTCACGATCCAAACGGCGGCGGCAACCATCGAAAAAATCTCGTTCAATCCGTTGAAAAGAGCTTAAAACAGCTTCAAACCGATTATATTGATTTACTTTGGCTTCATGCTTGGGATTTCATGACACCGGTCGAAGAAGTGATGCGTGCACTTGACGACTTAGTTCGTTCCGGAAAAATTCTTTATGTAGGAGTCTCGGATACACCTGCTTGGATTGTTTCACAAGCTAATATGCTGTCCACACTCCGTGGTTGGACTCCGTTTATCGGCTTGCAAGTGGAGTACAATTTGTTGCAGCGAACTCCAGAAAGAGATTTATTACCAATGGCACGCGCTTTAGATCTCGGAGTTACTGCATGGGCACCAATGGCTGGCGGTGCACTAACGGGAAAATACAGTAATCCTTCAGCTGAAAAAGGGAGATTATCTCCTCAAAGTGCACGTTTAAATGAACACAACCGGGGGATTGCTGCAGTTGTGGAAGAAATTGCAAAAGAACTAGCAGTTTCCCCTGCCCAAATTGCAATAAACTGGGTCCGTCAACAAGCTGGTACCGTTATTCCGCTAATTGGTGCAAAACGTGAAGAACAAATGAAAGACAATCTTGGAAGCTTGGCTTTCTGTCTTTCAGAAACACATCTTACCCAATTAAATGAAGCTAGCAAAATTGACTTGGGATTCCCACATGATTTTCTTGCATCTGAATCTGTTTTAAACGCCATCCATGGAAAAACGTTTGGAAAGATTGAAAAAAAATAATATTGAATTGCTTGGAGAAGGAGAGAAATCAATGAAGGGGAAAATTTGTTTAATTACTGGAGGCAACTCAGGGATTGGTAAAGCAACAGCAATGGAATTAGCTAAAAAAGGAGCAACAATTGTTCTATTATGCAGAAATGAGGAACGAGGAAAAAAAGCGATTCAAGATATTATTGAAGAAACAGGTAATACCCAAATAGATCTCCTTCTTGCTGATTTATCATCTCAGCGTTCAGTCAAACAAGCAGCGGATCAATTTAAGAAAAAGTATAACAAGTTAGATGTTTTAATCAATAATGCAGCAGTTTTTTTAGCAAAACGTTCTGAAACTGAAGATGGCATTGAAACCACGTTTGCCACAAACTATTTATCTCATTTTATCCTTTCTCACCTCTTACTTGAGTCTCTTGAAGCAAGTGGTGAAGGAAGAATTATTAATGTAGCCTCCAAGCACAACGGAATTAAAATGAACTTTGATGACCTTATGACCAAACAAAATTATACTTTTTTCAGAGCAGTTGGTCCTACTAAATTAGGTTTAATCTTATTTACGAAGGAATTTTCAAAGAGGTTTGATAGAAAGTGTGTTACCGTTAACAGCCTGCATCTTGGAATTATCCGCTCTAATCTTATGCATGACATGCCTTGGATCCTGCGGACGATATTCAAAACGTTCTCATCTAATCCGAAAAAAGGTGCGGTTACACCGGTCTATCTTGCTTCCTCCCCTGATGTTCTTGGCGTTAGCGGCAAATTCTTTGTTAACTGTAAAGAAACAGAAACTACTGAAGCTGCAAATGACCAGGATTATGCTCAGAAATTATGGGATATTAGTATGAGCTTAATCAAGCCTGGAATACTCTTTTAGGGGCACCAAGTTTGTTGTTTTAATAAGAATATTGTTACTGATAAAAAGGATTTTATCGTTTCCCTAAAAAAGCCCTTGACCTCAACTTAGGTTTAGGTTGTATCTTTTTAATTGTATCTACTTAACATAAACATTGGAGGTAATAAAATATGAAAAAATCCGCTTTTGTAACAGGTGCAAATAAAGGTATTGGGTATGAGATTGTCCGTCAATTAGCAGAAAAGAATTATCACGTATTTTTAGGAGCTCGCAATGAAGAACTCGGACAAAAAGCTGTACAATCTATAGGCTTTTCGAATGTTTCATTTGTTCAAGTTAATATTTCGGACACACAATCCATTCAAAACTCAAAAAATAAAATCCTTGAAGTTACGGATCAGCTAGATTTGTTAATAAACAACGCAGGGATTGCACTCGATTTCGGTATTTTGCCTAGTGAATTAAAATTAGAAACCCTGCGTCAAGAATTTGTTGTTAACTTCTTTGGAACATTTCAGATGATCCAAACATTTTTACCACTAGTAAAAAAATCTCAGGGTGGGAAAATTATAAACCTCACTACCGATATGGCTTCCCAAACGATGTTTGACAATGGTGAAGCAGGTCATCTTAATATACTAGGATATAATTCCTCAAAAACCGCAGTTAATTCTTTAACATTAGCCTTTGGTAAAGAATTTGGTACGAACGGACCTGAAATTTTTGGGGTTACACCTGGTTTTACCACCACTGACCTTAATGGTAATGCTCCAGGAGGTAAAACACCTGCGGAAGGTGCACAAATCATTGTTAAATACGCTTTAAGCGAAACAAATTATAATGGGAAAATCCTAAATAAAAATGGGATAATTCCTTGGTAAACACCATAAGGAATAAGCCTATGAATTATACGATTGGACAAGTTGCAAAAATCAATCATTTATCCATTTCTCAATTACGTACTATGATAATCAAGGACTGTTCCCTTTTCTCAAAAGAACTGAAAAAGGGAATCGAGTTTTTGATGAAGATGCGCTTAAATTTCTGGAAATTATTTTATGTTTAAAAAATACCGGAATGCCAATCAAGGACATTAAGCAGTTTGTAGATTGGTCAATGGAGGGGGATGGTACCCTCCCTCAACGACTAGAAATGATGAAACAACAAGAAATCAATGTTCTACACCAAATTCGTGACACCGAAGAAAATTTAATAAAAATCCAACAAAAAATTGCAAGACTACAACGTAAGATGAAAAAATGATAGTAAAAAGACCAACGTACAAACGTTTGGTCCTCTTGCAATATTTTGTAGATTTCTCATATAGAAGGTAAAAAGAAGTAAAGGTAGACCCATAAAAATATCCGGCCTAATCTATCTGCATGTTGATAAGGATAATGGTTGGAAGGACAATATGAATATCCTATCGTCATCAAAATATTCACCCCATTCATTAAGGCATACACATACTTCACTTCTTACCGAGGCTGGTTTCTCGCTAGAACAAATCCTGGACAGGCAAGGTCATACAGATGATCAAATTACGAAAAATGTTTACCTTCACTTTACGCAAAATATGAAAAAAGAGGCTTCTCAAAAGTTTGAACAACTAATGAAAAGCCTCTTTTATTTTTACATTATGTTAGCATTTTGTTAGTTAGCAAATCGCTTAGAAACCCTTATATATCAAGGCTTTGAGCAGCTATCACATCATGCCGCCCATTCCACCCATACCGCTCATGTCAGGCATGCCAGCGCCAGCTGGTTCTGGCTTGTCAGCAACAACTGCTTCAGTTGTTAAGAACATCGCCGCAACGGATGCAGCGTTTTGAAGTGCAGAACGAGTTACTTTAGTTGGGTCAACGATACCAGCGTCGATCATGTTTACCCACTCACCAGTTGCAGCGTTGAAGCCTGTTCCAACTGCTTCGCGCTTTAAGCGGTCAACGATGACAGATCCTTCAAGTCCAGCATTGTGAGCGATTGTACGTACTGGCTCTTCGATCGCACGTAATACGATGTTAATACCAGTAGCTACATCGCCTTCAGCTTGAATTTCAGCAACTTTGTTGTATACGTTAAGAAGGGCAACACCACCACCGGATACGATACCTTCTTCAACTGCAGCACGAGTTGCGTTCAAAGCATCTTCGATACGAAGCTTGCGCTCTTTTAATTCAGTTTCAGTTGCAGCACCAACTTTGATTACGGCAACACCGCCAGCTAATTTAGCTAGACGCTCTTGTAATTTTTCACGGTCAAATTCAGAAGTAGTTTCTTCTAATTGAACACGGATTTGATTTACACGAGAAGCAATTGCAGCAGTATCTCCTGCACCTTCAACGATTGTTGTGTTTTCTTTTGTTACAACAATCTTAGAAGCGCGTCCTAAAGATGCGATAGTTGCAGTCTTTAATTCACGGCCAAGCTCTTCAGTAATTACTTCACCGCCAGTTAATGCAGCGATATCTTCAAGCATTGCTTTACGACGGTCACCGAAACCAGGAGCCTTAACAGCAACTGCATTGAATGTTCCGCGAAGTTTGTTCAATACTAAAGTAGAAAGTGCTTCACCTTCAATATCTTCAGCAATCAATAATAATGGCTTGCCTTGTTGAACCACTTGCTCAAGCACAGGAAGGATTTCCTGGATGCTTGAAATCTTTTTGTCTGTGATTAAGACATATGGATTTTCTAAAACAGCTTCCATTTTGTCTGTGTTTGTTACCATGTAAGCAGATGTATATCCACGGTCAAATTGCATACCTTCAACAACATCTAATTCAGTTGTAAAGCCTTTTGATTCTTCGATTGTGATAACGCCGTCGTTACCAACGCGCTCCATCGCTTCAGCAATCAATTGACCTACTTCTTTATCATCAGAAGAAATAGCAGCAACTTGTGCGATAGACTCTTTGCCTTCGATTGGTTTAGAAATTGCCTTTAAGCCTTCAACAGCAGCTGTAACTGCTTTTTCAATTCCTTTTCGGATACCCATTGGGTTAGCACCAGCTGTTACGTTCTTTAAGCCTTCACGGATCATCGCTTGAGCAAGAACGGTTGCAGTTGTAGTACCGTCACCAGCAACATCGTTTGTTTTGCTAGCTACTTCAGCAACAAGCTTAGCACCCATATTTTCAAATGCATCTTCTAATTCAATTTCTTTTGCGATTGTTACACCGTCATTAGTAATAAGCGGTGAACCGAATTTCTTTTCAAGAACCACGTTACGTCCTTTTGGTCCAAGAGTTACTTTTACTGTATCTGCCAACGCATCAACACCACGAAGCATTGCGCGGCGTGCATCTTCACTAAACTTAATTTCTTTAGCCATGTTCAAAAAACCTCCTCGTATTTTTTAAACTCAATATTGTTTTAAAAAATCCTTATTCGCCAACTACAGCAAGGATATCGTTTTCGCGTAAAATCAAATATTCGTTGCCTTCAAACTTTACTTCTGTACCTGAGTATTTTGAGAAGATAATACGATCGCCTACAGAAACTTCAAGAGCAACACGTTCGCCACTTTCAAGCACTCGGCCTGTACCTACGGCAACAACTCTTCCTTCTTGAGGCTTTTCCTTAGCTGAGTCTGGTAACACGATACCGCTTGCAGTTTTTTCTTCTGATTCGACAAGCTCAATGACAATACGATCACCTAGTGGTCTTAACAAATCAAACAACCTCCTCAAATAGATATGTAATTCTGACTTATTAGCACTCTCTTTACTTGAGTGCTAACACAATTCTTATAATAATAAATGGAAAAAAATTTTGCAAGTATGAAGCAGTAATTTTTTATTATTTTTTACAACTTTACAAGTATGTGATATACACCAAGGAATATACATAGTTGTTAAAGATAATCTTTAAAATTGAAACAACCTTACGATTATTAGTAGAATGTAGAATAGGGTAAAATATTTTTATTAGCTGCTTAAAGGAGATTTTTTAATTTGAAAAGGGAATATTGGATTATTTTAATTGTCTATATAGCCATGCAGTTATCAAGCCTAGCAGGAATTCCTGGACTTATGTTCCTATTTGGATATTTAGGAATGGACCAAGGGCTCGTTGTCCCCTACTGGTTAATTTTCAGCTTCACCCTTGCACTAGTTATTATTCTTTTTCTATTACGCACAGAATTAAAGAAACCAGGGTTGAACGAAAGAGGCAGTTCCTTTGGCTTTTCTGCCGTCTGGGCTGTATTTGGTGTATTCCTAGCCCTATTTGCCCAAGCTCTTGCTGCGAATATTGAACGGCTTATCGGGGTTGAGATGGGCTCAGAAAACACACAGCAAATTCTCAACATCATTGAGTCCTTTCCTCTCGCCATCTTAGTTAGTTCAGTAATAGGACCCATATTAGAGGAAATCGTGTTTCGGAAAATTATTTTCGGTGCTCTCCACAAACGGTTTAACTTTTTCTTCTCAGCACTAATCAGTTCTGTCATTTTTGCCTTAGCCCATATGGAGCCGCATCATGTACTTCTCTATTCGGCAATGGGTTTTACTTTTGCATTTCTCTATGTAAAAACAAAACATATCCTTGTACCGATTTTTGCCCATGTTGCCATGAATACATTAGTTGTCGTCATGCAGTCAGTATATAAAGATGACATTGATAAAATTCTTCGTGAGGCAGAAGGTATTCAAAACTTTATCGGAGGCTTTCTATGAGACGTTCACCCTTGTTTTCCGGAGTCATTTATATTGTTCTTGGCTGCTTATTTACTTATTTTGCGATTGAAGATGTCACCCTAAACGGATGGGGATTTTTCAGTTACCTGCTCGTTATACTTGCTACCTTTGACTTCGGATCTGGCTTAAGAATGATTTTCTTTTACAATAGATATAAAGACAAAATAAAGAAATAACGATTTAAAACGGGCTTTTAAACATTACAGCCAAAAAAAGACCTTTTCACTTTACGTAGTGGAAAGGTCTTTTACTTTACTTTATTCTTCTACTTCCTCTGTAGGGTAGTGTTTCAGGAAGTAAATAAGTGATTGTAATTCGACTGCCAAGTCGATATGATGCACCCGAATGGAGGCAGGAACATTTAATCTTGCAGGTGTAAAATTCAATATCGCTTTAATATTGGAATTTACAAGTCGATCTGTAATTACCTGTGCCACTGGAGCAGGTACCGTCAGGATGGCAACATGAATATCATCATTACTTAAAACCTTCTCGAGCTCATCCATATGATACACAGGTACATCCCGGATTGTCGTTCCCATTTTGTTCGGATCAACATCAAAAGCACATTCAATTTTTGTATTATTATTTTTTAAAAAGTTATAATTTAGAAAGGCCGTACCAAGATTACCTACACCAATTAACGCTACTTTTGTTAATTCATCTTGATCTAGTGTTTTCCGAAAGAAGGTTAATAGGTAATTGACATTGTAGCCATATCCCTTTTTTCCTAAGGCTCCAAAATATGAAAAGTCCCGGCGGATCGTTGCCGAATCCACCTTCACTGCCTCACTTAATTCTGCTGACGAAACCCTCTGTTTACCGGAAGAATGCAGATTCTTTAAAAATCGATAATATAAGGGCAGCCGTTTTGCTGTCGCTTGTGGTATTTTCATCGTCTCATTACTCATATTCTCCCACCCCCTATAGATAGTTTAATCATTTATCTAATTTGTTCCGTCCTATGGAAATCTCCGTTTTTTCCGCCGGTTTTCTCGACCAAATAGGTTTTTCCAATTACCATACCCTTATCCACTGCCTTACACATATCATAAACAGTCAGCGCACAAGTGGATGCAGCTGTTAACGCTTCCATTTCAACACCTGTATTTCCTTTTGTTTTAACTGCAGCGGCTATATTTAATGTATAAGCAGACTCGTTTTCTTTTTCCCATGAGAAGGATATATTGACTCCTGTCAAAGGTATAGGATGGCACATCGGGATTAAGTCCCATGTTTTCTTTGCCCCCATAACAGCAGCAACTTGAGCCACAGCAAGAACATCGCCCTTTTTCATTTCATTATTTGTTATTTTATCATAAATTTCTTTACTAACCGTAATGCTGGAATGAGCAAGTGCCGAACGAGCCGTCTCTGGCTTATCGCTAACGTCCACCATTTTCGCTCTTCCTTCTTCGTTAAAATGAGTAAATTCAGACATAAACAATATCCTCCCACAAAAAATCATACTATATTTTTCACAATTTGTCTGTGAAACTTTGAGCGAATGATGAAAAATTTACATTTTTTTCTTTCCGGATATTCTGTTATTTTTTCCAACACCATGGCACTTTATTGCCGTCATGGTTGGAATAAGGTACACTTAATTTAGTAATAGAGGTGAAAAACAATGATATTATTACAAGTTAATCAACTAGCAAAATACTATGGTGCAGACCTAATTTTATCGAATATAAAACTAGAATTACAAACTCGGGACCGTGTTGCACTTGTGGGGCGAAACGGTGCAGGGAAATCGACATTATTAAAAATTATTGCTGGGCACCTGTCACATGATGGCGGAGAAATCATTAAGCCAAAGGGAGTAAGCATTGGTTATTTAGCCCAAAATACCGGATTAGAATCGAATTTATCCATCTGGGATGAAATGCTAACGGTTTTTGAATCGCTTAGAGGTATGGAAAAATCTCTTCGACAGCTAGAGGTTTCGATGTCGGATCCTGCCGCTATGGAGGATAGTGCCCGCTACGATCGAATACTAAAAGAATATGATGAACTGCAAGTGAGATTTAAAGAACAGGGTGGTTATCAGTACGAAGCGGATATTCGCTCTATCCTCCACGGCTTAAATTTTCATAATAACTCATTGATGATATCCAGCTTAAGCGGCGGTCAGAAGACTCGTCTAGCTTTAGGTAAACTTCTTTTAACGAAGCCCGATATATTAATATTGGATGAGCCTACCAACCATCTCGATATCGATACACTTACGTGGCTGGAGCAATACCTACAAGGCTATGATGGGGCTATTTTAATCGTATCCCATGACCGATACTTTTTGGATAAAGTGGTCACACAAGTTTATGAAGTTTCACGGAGGCAAATTCAAAAATTCATCGGAAACTATAGCGCTTATTTAGATCAAAAAGCGGCAAATTATGAACGCGATTTAAAGCTATATGAGAAGCAGCAGCAAGAGGTTGCTAATCTTCAGGACTTTATCCAGCGAAACCTAGCCCGTGCGTCTACGACGAAGCAAGCTCAGAGCCGGCGGAAAAAACTTGAGAAAATGGACGTTTTGGACCGACCATTAGGGGATGAAAAGTCTGCCACCTTCTCATTTGAAATTGATAAACAAACTGGAAATGATGTACTTTCAGTTGACTCTTTGGCAGTTGGTTATGATGGACAAAAAGTATCTGAGAATATTTCGTGGCATGCTTATCGAGGTGAAAGCATTGCCTTAGTTGGCCCAAACGGAATTGGAAAGTCTACTCTTTTAAAAACCATCATCAAAAAACTGCCGGCACTGGCTGGTACGATTCGATATGGTGCAAATCTAGCAATTGGGTACTATGACCAAGAACAGGCAGAGTTGACCTCGAATAAGCGTGTTCTTAATGAACTCTGGGATGATTGGCCATTAAAAAATGAAAAAGAAATACGGACAGTCTTGGGTAACTTCCTGTTTTCGGGTGACGATGTATTAAAAGTTGTTTCTACTTTAAGCGGTGGTGAAAAAGCAAGATTGGCACTAGCCAAATTAATGCTGGAGAAGGCAAACGTTCTAATATTGGACGAGCCTACGAACCATCTGGACCTAGACAGTAAAGAGGTTCTTGAAAATGCACTAGTCGACTACCCTGGAACGATTATTTTTGTATCACATGACCGATACTTTATTAACAGAATCGCCACCAAGGTCCTGGAGCTTAGTTCAAATGGTAGTACAGAGTATCTTGGTGACTATGACTATTATATGGAGAAAAAGCTGGAGGAGGAGGAGCTGAAGGCTTTAGAGAGCACAACCGTTATAAAAAAACAGACAGCTTCCGAAGTTCAGGAGAGAAATTCTTATCATCAGGACAAAGAAAGTAAAAAGCTGGAGCGTCAGCGTAAGAGAAAATTAGAAGAAATAGAAATGCGTATAGAAGAGTTGGAGGCACTTATCCAGGATAACGACGAAAAGTTATGTGAGCCTGAAATTTTTCAGGACCATGAGAAAGTGCTAGAAATTAATATTAAAAATGAAAAGGCAAAGTCTGAGCTCGAACAGTTAATGGACGAATGGGCTGAACTGGCCGAATAATAAAAAGGGGGCTTGGATATGATATCCAAGCCCTTATTTTAAGGGAATAGTTAAGATGTCGGTTTTCGATCCATCTTTTGCTGAATATACAAATAGCTCGATTGAAACCTTTTCTTTCGTTAATAACTCTTTATCAATGGTAATTTCAAAGCTTCCCCATGCAGGTGCACCCTCTGTTTGATAATGGTTTTCTTGTAATATCTCAGTTCCAGAGATAACGGCATATTGAAAAACACCTTCAAACACTCTTGCCTTTCCCTTTACTATTACGTTACCATTCGATTTTGAAACACTTACTTCTTTAAATGCATTGTTTTCGTACTGTTTTTGGTCTTCCTCTTCTTGAGTATTTCCATTGTCAATCACGTCTGGTTTCTTATCATCTGTTGATATATTTATATCTACACTGCATCCCGTTAAACCAAAGAAAAGAACGATGAAGATCCCTAAAAAGAAATTTCTTTTCACCCCTATCCCCACTTTCCTGCATTCTTGTTTTATCTACTATATTCACTTACCAGCTAAGTTGAGAACTCTACAAATTAACTTAAAAGTCGACAAAATTCGTGGAAAACCCTTAAATTTATTTCCCAAATTTCCTTTTCCACAAGTTTATACACATATGAAAACTTATTTCTACAACCCTCTGGCTACTTTTCCACATTATCCACAAAAAAAGCTCTACTTATCCACATTACCCACAAAATAATGGTGACTTACCCACATAATTCATGCAATACACAATTTTTAGAAAAAAGTTATCCACAAAAAAGTGTGATTTACACTCAATAAAGCGTGGGATTTTGGTTAGTAATTTATTGTGAACGAATTTTTCATGATCACTCCCTTTTCGCTCACATTCCGTAAAGAAACTATTCGAAGCCATTAATATTCTTTGCTCCAAACAAAAAAGCCCTTCTAATCCAGAAGGACTTTACTCTAATTGTATAATTCAATATCTAACCCAGGATTTGCATTTAATGACAGATCTGCTCGAATTCCTTTATCAAACATAATACTTCCAGCTGCAGCAATCATCGCTGCGTTATCCGTGCACAAGTTTAATGGCGGAATGACCAAATCTATATCAGATTTAGTTGAAAAGGCTTGTTCTAATGCCTTCCTGAGACCCTTATTAGCTGCTACACCACCGGCTAAGAGCACTTGCTTAACCTTATATTCCCCGGTCGCTTTTACTGTCTTTTTCACCAATACTTCAATGACACTTTCCTGGAAACTTGCAGCAAGGTCCTCGGGTGCGATTATTTCACCACGCTGCTCAGCATTGTGGACAGTATTAATAACCGCTGATTTTAATCCGCTAAAGCTAAAATCATATGAACCTTCTTCTAGCCAAGCTCTAGGCAATTTAAGCGTATCGCTGCCCTCTTGAGCCAGCCTGTCAATGTGTGGTCCACCTGGATAAGGGAGTTTTAAGGTCCTCGCCACCTTATCATAGGCTTCACCTGCAGCGTCATCCCTTGTTTCACCAATGACCTCAAAATGCCCCTGTTCCTTCATATAGACTAGCTCCGTATGACCTCCAGATACTACTAAGGAAAGAAGAGGGAAGGTAAGTTCTTTTACTAGACGGTTTGCATAAATATGTCCAGCAATATGGTGAACAGGAACAAGTGGAATGTTATGGGCAAATGCTAGTGCTTTCGCTGCATTTACACCAATTAACAAGGCACCTACTAATCCTGGTCCTTCTGTTACTGCAATGGCGTCCAACTCAGGCAGTGTAAGGTTTGCTTCTTTCAAAGCCTCTTCAATAACAATCGTCATTTGTTCAACATGATGACGAGAGGCAATTTCAGGTACGACTCCGCCAAATCGCTTATGACTTTCAATTTGAGAAGCAACGACATTTGCTGTAATCTCCCTGCCATTTTTAATAATGGCTACTGCTGTTTCGTCACAGCTTGTTTCTATTCCCATAATCCACTGATCTTTTTTCATATATTCACCCACATAACCAGGGCATCTTCTTGATTATCTGTATAATAATTTTTCCGGATGCCGCCATTTTGAAATCCTAACTTACGGTAAAGAGATTGTGCAACATTGTTTGTCACTCTTACTTCAAGCGTCATGCTTCTTGCTCCCATATCCTTCGCCACAGTCATCATTTTGCGAAGCAATGCTTCACCGAGTTTTTTGCCTCTATGGGAAGGCAGGATTGCAACATTTGTTATATGTGCTTCATCAATTACAACCCATGCACCAACATAACCAATAATTTTTTGGTCTTCTTCCAAAACGATATAAACTGCAAATTTGTTATTATAAATTTCATTATAAAAAGCTTCTCTGCTCCATGGTGTAGCAAAAGAGGCATGTTCCACCTCTAAAATTTGATCGATATCCTCTTCCTTCATATATCGAAAAACAAAAGAATCTACCATATTTCTTTAATCCTATCCTTTTAATATTTTCCCATTTGCCTCTAACCATTTCGCCTCTGCCTCTGCTAAACGGATATAGTTAGGAACAAAGGAATGTATGTCTTCCCCCTGTTTATCTTTGCCTAATAACGCCAGCTCCGAAGGACGCGGATTATGCTCCGTAATCGCCGCAAACACTGCCTGAGAACTTAGTGTTTCTTCTATCACAGCTTGATGAAGCGTCAGGTCGTTCCCAACAAATAAAATGGGCTTGTTTACTTCCTTTAATGCAGCTGCCCAATCAGCTGACAATACTAAGCGGTCTTCTTTAACGGTTGTAAGCTCCCCACTTTGGTATTCATAGAGTCCTGTATAGACTTGCCCTCTTCTCGCATCAATAAGGGGTGATATATAACCATCAAAGTGTCTCCCGGCACCAGCTGCAATAATTTCTATACTAGACACGCCAACCAATGGTATCTTTAATGACCAAGCCAATGTTTTGGCGATTGTAACACCAATTCGAACGCCAGTATAAGAGCCTGGACCTTTCGCCACCACTATTTTCGTTAACTGTGCTGGAGTTCTCTCACAATCCTTCATTAATGTCTGAATCGCTGGCATAATTCGAACAGAATGATTCTTCTTTAAGTTAGTAATATATTCGCCAATAACTTGATTATCTTCTATAAGCGCAACCCCTAATGGATAATTAGAAGTATCAATCGCTAGTATGGTCATTTAGAAAAATCTCCTTACATAATTGCTCATATCTTTTTCCCTTCGGAACAAATACAATTTTTCTTCTTTCCGGACCCTCGTGATATAAATAAATGGTTAACAATTCGTCAGGCAACTGTTCCTCAATTAAATGTGCCCATTCTACAACGGTTACCCCTTCACCTTCAAAATATTCATCGAAACCTAAATCCTCGTAGGAATCGGCAACCCGGTAAACATCCATATGATACAAAGGCAGTCTGCCCCTATACTCTTTTATTATCGTAAAGGTCGGACTGTTAACGGTTTTCTTAATATCCAGTCCCTGTGCTAACCCTTTTGTAAAGGTGGTTTTACCTGCACCTAGATCTCCTTCCAGACAAATAACATCACCTGGCTGCAGGAGCCCTGCAAGATTAGAAGCCAGCTGGAACGTTTCACTGGGGTCTTTCGTATATTTTTCATACTGATTCATATAATCACCTTTTATTCTAACATAGCCTATCGCTATCTACATTCTACCTTATTTTTTGTAAAAAAAAACCTTAGGAAAGCTCCTAAGGATGTCCATTCACTATGTATTTTACCTAACTTTTAC
Organism: Neobacillus canaveralius; assembly: GCF_047237705.1. Lineage (NCBI taxonomy): Bacteria > Bacillati > Bacillota > Bacilli > Caryophanales > Bacillaceae > Neobacillus > Neobacillus canaveralius. The sequence continues at coordinate 136,536 of NZ_JBDFLL010000002.1, forward strand.
TATTTAAGCAAAAAGGCATAAAAAAAACGAAACATCGTTTCGTGTTTTTAAAGATATAGATGGCGGTCTGGACGGGACTCGAACCCGCGACCTCCTGCGTGACAGGCAGGCATTCTAACCAACTGAACTACCAGACCAAAGTTATTTCAAGTATTTTTCTTGAAATAACTAATTGCGGGGACAGGATTTGAACCTGCGACCTTCGGGTTATGAGCCCGACGAGCTACCAGACTGCTCCACCCCGCGACAATATAAATGAAACTATTTTGACCATGCCCTATGCTTGAAAGACCGCCTCGATTTCAGAAAGACTACTCAAGAAGTGGCTCAATCGATGCGCTGTAGAGTATTCGAAGAAGCTTATTCGAACGTGCTCCACCCCGCGACAATAAAAATTATTTCTCTAGTATTATATGTGCACTAATATAGTTTGTGTCAAAAACAGCAAATTATACACACATATTTAAGATAATACAGCCTGGCAACGTCCTACTCTCACAGGGACAAAGTCCCAACTACCATCGGCGCTGAGAAGCTTAACTTCCGTGTTCGGTATGGGAACGGGTGTGACCTTCTCGCCTTAATTACCAGACTATTTTATTGAGGTATCATTCCCTCAAAACTAGATAATCAGAAGAAGTTTGTAAAACGAGTTCGCCTTTAAAAATTGGTTAAGTCCTCGAACGATTAGTATCAGTCAGCTCCACATGTTACCACGCTTCCACCTCTGACCTATCAACCTGATCATCTTTCAGGGTTCTTACTAGCTTGACGCTATGGGAAATCTCATCTTGAGGGGGGCTTCATGCTTAGATGCTTTCAGCACTTATCCCGTCCGCACATAGCTACCCAGCGATGCCTTTGGCAAGACAACTGGTACACCAGCGGTGCGTCCATCCCGGTCCTCTCGTACTAAGGACAGCTCCTCTCAAATTTCCTGCGCCCACGACGGATAGGGACCGAAC
>NZ_JBDFLL010000002.1:142500-187500 GCF_047237705.1 Neobacillus canaveralius
CTAAGTCTGGTGCGTCTGCCAATTCCGCCACACCCGCATATATTTAAAGATTATTTTGCTTTCGCAAATGGAAAGTTATTTTCGCTTTCGCGAAAAAACTTTGGTTATTTTCTAACGAAAATAACTTGGTGAGCCATGAAGGACTCGAACCTTCGACCCTCTGATTAAAAGTCAGATGCTCTACCAACTGAGCTAATGGCTCACAATTGCTTAAAATACCTTTCGGTATTTTTCGCAAAATCCGCTGAAGCCTTTCCAGCGATGTTATGATTTGGCTGGGCTAGCTGGATTTGAACCAACGCATGTCGCAGTCAAAGTGCGATGCCTTACCGCTTGGCTATAGCCCAATATTATAATTTCATAAAAATGGCGGTCCGGACGGGACTCGAACCCGCGACCTCCTGCGTGACAGGCAGGCATTCTAACCAACTGAACTACCGGACCAAATTAATGTTTTAGATAAGAAACAGGAAATGAGCTATATTCATCTCCCGTCCCTGATGACCCCTACGGGATTCGAACCCGTGTTACCTCCGTGAAAGGGAGGTGTCTTAACCACTTGACCAAGGGGCCTTAAATTTTTATGGCGGAGAAGGAGGGATTTGAACCCTCGCGCCGGTTACCCGACCTACACCCTTAGCAGGGGCGCCTCTTCAGCCTCTTGAGTACTTCCCCATAAAAATGGCTCCGCAGGTAGGACTCGAACCTACGACCGATCGGTTAACAGCCGATAGCTCTACCACTGAGCTACTGCGGAATAATATGATGTTTCTTCAACCGAACAAGCTGAATCACCTTGTCGACTCTTTACATTATAATGAGGTTGTATTATAAAGTCAATACGATTTTTTGATAAAATAAGTTGCAATATATTTCCTTATTCTCCTTTTAGCTCTTGTACCTTTACCAGCTTACCTCTACACTTGCCACACACGTAACGACTTGTATTAATGCTTCGTTTTCTTTTATATTGCTGATGGCATGTTGTACATTGATACAGGAGGATTTTTGTGGAGGTGCGTTTCTTAGGTTTGTCTAGTAGCGGACTACAAAATCTCGGTGCGCCTACTTTTTTTAATAACATTTTAAAATCGGAATCACGGTGCTGATATCCTCTTCCTTCTATATGAAGATGGTAATGGCAGAGTTCATGTTTAATGATGCCAATTAGTTCGTTTAATCCTAGTTGGTCTAAGTATTTTTTATTAATATCGATATTGTGGGTCCCAAGCAGGTACCTTCCCCCAGTGGATCGGAGCCTGCTATTAAAGGAGGCTTTATGCCTAAATGGCTTACCAAAAGATTCAATTGAGACTTTTTCAACCAGTTTTTGTAGTTCTTTATCCTCCATTTAGATTCCCCTCCTTTTTAAAGCGAACGTGACAACCTATTATAGCATATATTGTATATACCTTTAATGATCTACTTTTCGGGAGGGTTAACTATGCCGACTTGGTTCCAAAACCAGATGAAAAGAGCTTTCTACGAGAAGGACCGATACCAAATTAAACTGTTAAACCAGTGCTGGTTTTTTTACAGAAAAAAAAACATTTCATAAGGGAACCAGTATCTGTACCGGTAGCCAATAGCCTCTATTGGTTACCACTTCTTCGGTTTCTCTCTGTTTTTGGTCATCATGGACTCTGCAAGTCCATTTAAACAACTAAAAAAGATGACCATCTATAAAAAAATGGTCATCATCTATTATTATTCCTTTATTTAGACGGAGGCAGCATTGTTAATGCTACTCTACCCTTTTTCATATCCACTGAGTCTACCCAAACGGTTACGACATCACCAACAGATACAATATCCAATGGATGTTTTACAAAACGATTACTTAGCTTAGAAATATGGACTAATCCATCCTGCTTAACGCCGATATCGACAAAGGCTCCAAAGTCTACTACATTTCGAACCGTACCCTGAAGCTCCAATCCGGCACTTAAATCTTCTAATTTAAGGACATCCTTTTTCAATAACGGACGCGGTAAGTCGTCACGAGGATCGCGCTCTGGTCTTATTAGTGCATCGATAATATCTTTTAGCGTTAGTTCCCCAATAGCCAGTTCAGAAGACACAGCTTTAAGGTCAATTCCACTAAGCGCATCCCGTAATTCAGCCGTTCCTAAATCCTTGGCTGAAAAACCTAGACTAGTTAATAGTTTTTTCACTTCATCATAGTTCTCCGGGTGAATTCCAGTTCTGTCCAAAGGCTGCTTCCCATCTAATACCCGTAAGAAGCCGATTGCTTGTTCGTATGTTTTTGCTCCAAGTCGCGGGACTTTCTTTAATTGGACCCTGCTCGTAAACTTCCCTTCTTCATCCCTTTTCTTCACAATATTATGTGCTGCAGTTTTGGTTAATCCCGCTACATATTGGAGCAAGGACGCGGAGGCTGTGTTCACATTCACCCCTACACGGTTTACAGCTGTTTCGACAACAAAATGCAGCGATTCCGATAGACGCTTTTGCGTAACATCATGTTGGTATTGACCAACACCTACTGATTTAGGGTCAATTTTTACTAACTCAGCAAGCGGATCCTGTAATCTACGCGCGATGGAAACTGCACTTCTTTCTTCCACTTGAAAATCCGGAAACTCTTCTCTTGCTATATCTGATGCAGAGTACACACTGGCTCCCGCTTCATTAACTATTAAGTAAAAGATTTCTTCATCCATTTCCTTAAGGATATCAGCGACGAACTGTTCTGTTTCCCTGGAGGCCGTTCCATTTCCTATCGCGGCCATCTCTACATTATAATCACGAAGAATTCGAATGAACTTTTCTTTTGCTTCCTTCGTCTTTGATACCGGCGGATGCGGATAAATGACATCAATTTTTAGCACCTTACCGGTTTCATCCACAACAGCAAGCTTACAGCCTGTCCGATACGCAGGGTCTACACCAATAACTACTTTTCCTTTTAATGGCGGCTGCAAAAGCAGGTTACGCAGATTTTCAGAGAAAATATGAATGGCCTGCTCTTCGCCTTTATCATTTAGCTCACTGCGAATTTCCCTTTCTATCGAAGGCTGGATCAGACGTTTATAGCTATCTTCAATTGCTTCTATAACAAATGATGCCGCTGGTGAATGCTGAGCACGAACCCATTTTCTTGCTAGGTAGGATAGGATAATGTCATTATTCATTTTTATAGATACCCTTAAGATATCTTCCTTTTCACCGCGATTTAACGCAAGGATTCGATGGGGTACGATTTTATTTACAGGCTCCTCATATTCATAGTACATTTCATAAACCTTCTTCTCGTCCTTCTCTGCGTCTTTTACTGTTGATTCCACTTTCCCGGACTTAAAGGTTTCATTTCGAATCCATTTACGGCTTTCCGCATCATCAGATACCATCTCAGCAATAATATCTTTTGCACCGGAAATCGCATCTTCAATAGTAAGAACTTCTTTTTCATCAGATAAAAATTCCTTTGCTTTATCCTCAATTGGCGTCATCGAAAAAGTTAATAACCATTCTGCCAATGGCTCTAAACCCTTTTCCTTTGCAACAGTTGCTTTTGTACGTCGCTTTTGTTTATACGGTCGATATAGGTCTTCAACTTCTTGAAGCTTTTCTGCTTTTGTTATCTTATGTGTAAGTTCGTCCGTTAGTTTACCTTGCTCCGCAATAGTCCGAAGTACTTCTTCTTTCCTTTGCTCAAGGTTTTGTATGTATTGCCAGCGTTCCTGAATATCTCGTATTTGGACTTCATCAAGCGCTCCCGTCATTTCTTTACGGTAGCGGGCGATAAATGGCACGGTGTTACCCTCATTTAATAAAGAAATAACACTTTTAACCTGCTTTTGGGGTATGGCTAACTCGGCGGCCACCTTCCCAAGAAGCTGTTCATCTTTCACAACTGTATCATTCACTTCACAAACCTCCATCCATTCCTATTACCATATTGTATCAAATTACCTCATTCGATTCATTAAAGGAGCCGTTTCTTCTTATAAATAAAAAAATAGCAAGCTAAGTAGCTTGCTAAAAGCAGAAACAAATATGAGGTTAGAGCATACGTATAAAAAAACGCTCTTTCTAAAAAGAGCGTGCATTCATGCTAAAATTCGATGAGACCTATACTTACTCGCAAGGCTTCATCCACTTTTTCCATCATTTCGTCATCGAGATGGGTTATTTTATCGGTTAACCGCTGTTTATCAATTGTACGAATCTGTTCTAAAAGTATGACTGAATCTCGTTCAAAACCGTAGCGCTTCGCATCAATTTCTACATGAGTGGGAAGCTTCGCTTTTTGAATTTGTGCTGTAATCGCTGCAACAATAACTGTGGGACTAAACCGATTCCCGATGTCGTTTTGTATGACAAGTACTGGACGGACGCCGCCTTGTTCAGAACCAACAACTGGGGATAGGTCCGCGAAATATACGTCACCACGCTTGACAATCAAGGGATTACCCTCCGCTTACAAGACGTTCAACTGTGTGTTCTGCCTCAAATTCTGCTTGAAACATTTCCGATGCAATTGTTAAATTGATCATCGCCATTTCCATGTATCCACGTCTCATGGATTCGCGAATTTGTCTCTTTTTTCGTTCGCGTAAATACATTTTAGTTGCTTGATAAATAAACTCGCTCCGGTTAACGTTTTCTAATTTCACAAAACCATCTAACTCGGTTAAAAGATGTTGCGGTAATTTTACTAAGATTTCCGTAGTTGCGCCGGATTCAGACACAAACATACACCTCCACCATCACTACACACCAATTTTTCTATCTACCATATTTAATAATACCACTTAATGCCCAAAATGCATAGACTAATTATAATACTACTGTATTATAGGCCAAACAAACTACCTTTTATGCACTAAAATTCCGCATTATCATAAATATGTTACAATTTCATTATTAGCACTTATTCGTGAAGTAGATAATTTTTTAATACGACAATTTTCCCACCCTGTTTATATAGACGGGGTACTCTAGTTGAGATGATACAAGGTACTTCATAATTGATTGTTTCTAGTTTTTGCGCAATTTCATTCACAGAAATGAATTCATCATTCTGTTTACCAATTAAGGTAACGGTCGTCCCAACAGGAACGGCATGTGGTAATCTTACCATACATTGGTCCATGCAAATCCTTCCAACCATTGGAACCCTTTTCCCCTCAACCAATACTTCCTGCCCTTGGAGACGACGAATCCATCCGTCTGCATAACCGATTGGAATCGTACCTATCCACTCTTCTCCCTCAGTCTCATACGTAGCACCGTAACTTATCTTCTCACCCTTATCCAGTTTTTTCACATGAACAAGCCTTGAACGGAGGGAGAAAGCTTCCTTAAGAGAGAAAGGTAACTCTGGTTCAATCTCAGGAGAGGGTGTTAATCCATACATAGCAATACCAAGTCGAACAGCGTTAAAATTAGCCTTGGAGAAACGTAACGCTGCTGCACTATTACTGCAGTGCACGTACTTTGGACGTTCCTTTAAAACAGATAATAAATCATGAAATAACTGCATTTGTTTTTCGAAATAAGTTAAATCTACTTCATCTGCTGTTGCAAAGTGTGTAAATATCCCCTCAATATGAATTCGGTCATCATTAGAGATCATTTCTACAACGGCCGCCAACTCTTCCTTGGTTCGGATTCCAATTCTCCCCATCCCCGTATCTAACTTAATGTGAACGGAAAGTACTTTATCATCTGGAAGATAGGGCTGAGCCGCTTTTACCCATTCCATTTGGAACACTGTAACGGTGATATCCAATGTCACTGCCAGCTCTACATCCTCTGGACGTGTAGCACCCAAGACTAGAATGGGCGCTTTTATCCCCTTATTCCTTAAGGCAATTGCTTCATCCATAAATGCTACTGCTAAATAGGTCGCTCCCGCATTCAGCGCACTCTCAGCTACTTGAACATCTCCATGTCCGTATGCATTTGCTTTCACTACAGCTATGATCTCCACTTTGGGCGGCAAAAGTTTTTTAACGGAGGCAACATTTGCGAGAATACAATCTAAATCGACTTCTGCCCATGTATCTCTATAAAAAAAGCCCTGCTCTGTCATAATTCCACTTCCTAATTAACTAAAGTCACTTTTATCATATTTTAATTTTACCTTATTGATTATCAAACTACTTATTTTAATTGTCAAACAAAAAACAGGCCCTATAAAGAGCCTGTATCCTTAAATCCTATTTTTCGACATCGCCTTGGACTGTTCTTGCAATCTCAACGAGTTCTTTTTCCGTTAATTCGTTTGAGGCAATCATGTAGTCAACCCCATCCATGGTCCAAGTAATCGAACCTTCAGAAACAGCACCGATGGTAACACCTAAATCAACTAAATCTCCATCTACATATGTCGGTGATGTAGAAGCTTCTTTCACTGTTACCTTTTCTTGCACGAGTGTAAATGACTTTTCACCCTCATATGTTAAAACGACGCGCTTACCATTTTCAAGCTTCACTTCTTTTTCATCCACTAATTTTGCACCTAAATCGGCTGTAGGATATTTAACTGTAAATGCTGTGTCCTTGCTATCCGCCATCACAGGCAGATTAAGATCAGCACGAGTCATATTCTTTTTCATATCAAAATCACTGTCATCGAAGCTTGCATTGAATTTCACTTTAGAAAATTCCACTGTCACAAGAGCTTTTCGATCAGGATCCATCACTTTTACAACGGCAGGTGATAAGTCTTCTTTGTTTAGTTTAATTTCTTGTGTTGGCAGCATACTATTGTTTTGATAGCGGGTTTTTGTTTCAAATACATAGTGTTCTTTCGTAGAAGAAAACTTCGCTTCTTTATCTTCAACGATGTCTTTAATTAATGATTCGTATAAATAGGCCTGGCTGCTATTTTGCGGCCAATCACTTTGGAATTTGAAACTCTTCTTAAGAGCAGGAGTTAATACAAATACTCCTTCATTATTTCGTAAAATCATTTGGCTTTGGTCTTTTTCAGCATTTTTTAAATTTACACGGTAAAACGTTGGATCCTTATGCCAGATCTCTACGTTATACACTTGTGAATCGGTGCCCATTTTCAACGTCATCTTGGCATCTACCTTATAACCCGAAAGATCATTTAGTTTTCCATTTAGCTCTTCCACAACATCTTCTTTTGATTTAGAGCCACAGGCTGCTAGTAAAAAAACGACCAGTAACCCCGTAATCACAAGCAACAACCTTTTCTTCAATTCCTCCAACCCCTTCTTGTCTCATTTTCATATGAATTTAAAGAAGACTTGTCTCTCCCATTTCCCTATGAATATATGAGACAACCTTTTGGAATATGATAAAGGTTTGAAAGAAAAGTGTAAGCGCCTAGTCATCATTTTTTCTACTTTTCTTCAATAACTACCTGTGCAACAGCATAATCTCTGCTATGTGAAATAGAAAGAAATCCATTTGTTTCAGGTTTTACTATATAGGGCTTGCCTAATGAATCCGTCTTAATTTCAATATCTAAAAACGAGAGTTCCTTCCCTATTCCCGTCCCAGCAGCCTTTGAATAGGCTTCTTTCGCCGCAAACCTTCCTGCCAGAAATTCAATCTTTCTACGATCCGGCAGCTGTTCAAATGTTTGTTTTTCATTATCAGTCAGTATGCGGTCAATCAATTTCCGTTGTCTAGTGACAATATCTTCAATCCTTGAAAGTTCAATAATATCAATCCCAATCCCTTTAATCATTCGCAGGTATCCCTTCTAATTAAGATAAAATATGCATAATAGTACAACAGGACATTAATTCAGTCTATTATATAAGAAAGTCCATTCAGGAGGTTATTATGTTTACGAGAACAGAGAGTTTTCGCGAATTTATCCGCTTTTATCCAGTTGTTTCTACTATTATTGCCATCCATTTCCTATTATATCTTTTTACCGCTTTACCTATCTTTCCAAACTTTTGGTTTAAGGCCACTTTTTCGGGAGTAAACCTCTATATTACGGAAGGGGAATATTGGAGACTGGTAACCCCCATCTTTATGCATGGTGGTTTTACTCATGCTTTATTTAACAGCTTCTCATTAGTCCTTTTTGGTCCAGCACTAGAAAGGCTGCTAGGTAAAGGTAAATTTGTATTGGTCTATCTTGTTTCTGGTGTTCTAGCTAATGTCGCTACACTGCTGCTTGAACCATTAACCTATGTACATGTTGGGTCAAGTGGAGCCATCTTTGGATTATTCGGATTTTATATTAGCATCATTCTCTTCCGTAAGCATATGCTCTCCCAGCAAAACTCGCAAATCATACTGGTGATTTGTGCGCTAAGCTTGATTATGACCTTCTTACAGCCTAATATTAATATTACTGCCCATATATTCGGCTTATTAGGTGGATTTTTACTAGGAGCTATTCTTTATAATAAAAAAAGGGGTTGAGCCATTATTTGGTTCAATCCCTTTTTTCAGCTTCCCGCGAAAACCAAGTGTAGACCTTTTTCACATCCATTCGGTCCATATCGATTACACGACCTCCGGCACCCCCAAAACCTACTTTCACAAAAGCCTCTAGTGTGGCAAGGTCCTTTCTTCTTTGAAAATAACTATTTCTCATTTCTAGACTTTGAATTTTATTTTTCTTAACGAATACAGTGGTCCGTACCATAGATCGGTAACGAAAATTTAATTGCTTCTCTCCCAAACTCCAGCCGGCGTCCTTATATTTTAATACTCCCCAAAATGTTACCAGGGCAAGAATAATCAACGAAAGAAGCCCCCAAACCTTGAGAAAAACAATCGAAACCACAACAACCGGAACCGCAATATACCAGCTTCTAAAAATATAACGGTTCATAGCTCTTTTAGGAACGGAGGTAAAACTTGAGGTGAATTGATATTCGGTCAGATAAGGGCCTAAAATATGCTCAATGTCCTTCAACTTAACAAGTGGAAGGAGCAATACCTTCGAGCCTTCTTTATTACTTGCCGAACCACCAGCGCTATCAACGCTGACAGACCCGTAACCAAGCCATTGCCGGACAATATTTTCATTAATCCTTATAGCTTGAATTCGTGTTAACGGAATAGTAATTTGCCTTCTTTCTAATAAACCTTGAGAAATAACTATATCATGTTCTGTTTTCGTGACATGGAAATTGGCGTATTTCAACATTGTCCCAAAAAGAGCAAGGATCCAAGCAATTATTAGTCCTGCAAAAATGAGAAGGATAATTAAAATTAGATTGCTCACTACCCATTGTTCAATTCCTCGAAATATTTTTTCATAGGGAATAAAGTCATCTAACTGAGACATAAATGCCAATACAGCTGATATAACGACTCCTACTCCTCCTGATGTAAGTGAAAGTAAAATTAACTGTGACGGTGTAATTTTATACACGACCTGACTAGGGTCTTCGTGAACTTTTGGTTCAGAAGAGTTTTTAGTACCAGCAACATATGCTTGTATATACCGTGCTTCTTCCTTGGAGATGGCTGAAAGAACTGCCTCTGCTTCATCGTTCCCACTTCCGCCAGCTGTTTCAATTTGAACCTTTACCATCCCGCACAAACGCTGAAGGAGTCCTTCTGAAATATCAAGACTTTGGATGCGTTCCAATGGAATATACCTTTTCTTGCGGACAAAAACGCCATATTCTATCCGCAGTTCATTCTCCTCTAATCTATAGGAATAGCGAAGCCATGAAAATATACTGACCAGAATAATTCCTATAATCGCAATAGCCGAAGCCCCAAAAAGCAGCAAATCTCTTTCATCACCTTTATTCCATATGAAAAACAATGCGATAAAGGTAAAAATTAAATCCTTTATTCGCTTACCAATCGTTATCAGTATTACAATAGGATGAAGCCTTTTCGGTTCAGACATCTTCTTCCGCCACCCTTGCAAGATTAGAAATAAAGTGCCTTATTTCTTCGGCTTCACTCTCTTCTAATGCAGGAATTTCATGAGCTGTTGCAGCGGTATTAATAATGACTGAGGCCAACTGATATTTGCGTAAAATTGGTCCTTGAACGGTATCAACATGCTGTACCCGAATCATCGGAATCAAAGTCCTCTTAACAATTAAGATTCCTTCCTGTAGTTCAATTTCCTCTTCCCTGACATCATATCGGAAGCGTCGCCATCTTAGTGACGGTAATAAATAAATGATGAAATACGTAGAAATAAGTTCCATTGCTATTAATAAAAGTGATATCCAAAATGGACCATTAAAGATATGTAATAAAAAGATAGCAGCGCCGGCTAAGATCCAGCTGATTAAAATTTTTATCGCACCTGAGATTCTCCATACGGTTAATGCTTTTACGGATATTCGTTTTTGCGGCTCTAGTATCATAGTTCCCCTCCACTTCACCATGCCTTCTCTTAAGTATACACGGGAACGGGGAAGGAAACATCCTTGTTATTCCATTATAAAGCTTGATTGGTCTATTACTTTAATGCCGTTCAGGTCTCTCAGGTCACTCATCAATTGAAACAGAGCTGCATCCTTTTGTTTAGCTTCTATCATGCAATGTATCTCCGGTACGGTTCCTTTTATCGTATTTAGGAATTCCAAAAACATTTCTGGATCAACAAAATCAGCATGTGCCCTAAATTCCTTATTTGAACGTGGACTTGATATGTGCATTTTAACCGGAAGCGGAGATTCCCTCCAGGTAGTGACAATTCGTTCCCAGTCTTGCTCCCACTCCACTTCTTCGTGATTAGCCAAATGATGGTGATAATCAAATATCATCGGTATTCCTAGCTTTTCGCAAAGATACAGCGTCTCTTTCACTGTAAAGGTTGTATCATCGTTTTCGAGCATAATCATCTTTTGAATGCTTGGCTGGATGTATCCCCAGTTATGTATAAACTGTTCTAGTGCCATTTCCTTATCCTCATAGCCGCCGCCTACATGAAGTACACAGCGATGTTCTGTATCTATATCCATGCCTTTAAGCAGCTTCTTGTGCATAACAAGTGTCTTTAGCGCGTTAGAGAGTATCTCCTTGTTAGGTGTATTAAGCACAACAAAATGGTCAGGGTGAAAATCAATTCGCATTGGATGCAATTTAAGGTAGTCAGCAATTCTTTTTAAAGGTTCCTTCAGGGGTCTCATATAATCCCACTCCAACAGCTCCTCGTGATTAGCGAGCGGGATTAATCGGGAGCTTAGACGAAAGAAATGTATTTGATTTCCAACATTGTGTTTTAATAGCCTAAGGCAATGATCTATATTTGACTCTGCTATACGCTCTAGCTTACGAATAGCAGCTTCTCGGTCTTTTATTTTACTAAATTGTGCAAACGTCATGGTTTGGGAGGGCGAGGCATTCTGAAGCTCAACGCTCATTGCAACATATCCAAGTTTAACGATCATCTCAATCACTCCTAACAAGCTGTTACCATTACTGTTCCCAATATACACTTGTAAAATAAATAAAGCTTTATAAGTTAAGCTTGCCCTCGTCCGAATCAACCGCCCATTCAAACTGAAACCAGCTCAATTTCGCCGCCCCCAACAAAAAAAGAGAGCATTGGACATTATGCCCATGCTCTCTATCATCATTATTATCGGTTAAAGCTTCTTGGTTTTGATTTTCCAGCTGTGCGTTTTTCACCTGTTCTTGGCTTTCCAGGTGCCTTTTTACGATCACGATCACCGCTGCGTTCTCCGCCGCGTGAAGAATTATAACTTCTATTATTGTCGTCTCTTCTTCTACGGTCACGATCTTGCGGCTTTCTGTCCCTCTTAGAATGCATTGGTGCTTCTTCTGTTAACTTAACTGGTGTTTGATCAGGTTCTTTAGTTAACATTTTCAAAACAGCTGCAATGACAGTTGAAGCATCATTTTCTTCAAGTAATTCGTTGGCAGCTCTCTTATAATATTGAAGATTATTTCCTTCAATCGTTTGCACAATTTTATCAACTACTGCTCGTTGTTGACCTTCTAACGCTTCATCAAGTGTAGGAGCAGTCATTCTTTCCATCTTACGCTTCGTTGTTCTTTCTAATACTGATAGGTAAGACTTTTCACGCGGTGTGATGAATGTTAGTGCCATACCAGATTTACCCGCACGTCCTGTACGCCCAATACGGTGTACATAGCTTTCTGGATCCTGCGGAATATCAAAGTTATAAACATGGGTTACGCCAGAGATATCTAGACCCCTCGCTGCCACGTCGGTTGCTACCAATACATCAATTGTTCCTTCTTTAAATTTCCGAAGGACTTGCATACGTTTCGCCTGAGTTAAATCTCCGTGAATCCCTTCTGCTGTATAACCTCTTAAGGTTAATGCTTCAGATAATTCATCCACACGGCGTTTCGTCCGGCCAAAGATAATCGCTAACTCTGGTGATTGAATATCAAGAAGTCTTGTTAAGACATCAAATTTATTCTTTTCCATAACTTCAAGATAAAATTGCTCAATAGCAGGAACAGTCATTTCTTTCATCTTGACACGAACAATTTGAGGGTCCTTCATGAACTTTTCTGCCATTCTTTGAATCGGAGCTGGCATTGTTGCTGAGAAAAGTAAAGTTTGACGCTCTGACGGTGTAGAAGCAAGAATCGTTTCAATATCTTCAATGAATCCCATATTTAACATTTCATCTGCTTCGTCAAGAATTACAGTATTAACTGTATCTAAGCGCATTGTTTTTCTATTTATATGGTCTAATACACGACCAGGAGTACCTACAATGATATGTGGGAATTTCTTTAATGAACGGATTTGGCGGCTAATGTCCTGTCCTCCGTAAATAGATAAAACGCGGACTCTTTTACCAGAACCGATTTTATAAAGCTCTTCCGAAACTTGAATGGCAAGCTCACGGGTAGGAGCGATAATGATTCCTTGAATAGCGTCCTTGCTCACATCAATTTTTTCAACCAAAGGAATACCAAATGCAGCAGTTTTACCAGTTCCTGTTTGAGCCTGACCGATCAAATCCTTATTTTGTAGGCCCATTGGAATTGTTTCTGCCTGGATTGGTGTTGCTTCCTCAAAACCCATTTTGAGGACAGCTTCTAAAGTAGCCTGACTTAGGCCTAAATCTTCAAACTTTGTCAATGTTTTCATTCTCCTTCATCTATGTGAAAATATTTTTATTGTGCTGAATATTTTCGCCCGATACTCAGAAATGCGTAAAACGTCTCGCTCTGGGGCGAAAAGCGTTGTAGGGCCTGACGAGGAAGTCGCAATTGACTTCAACGTTGGACTGAAGCGGTCGAGCCCCTAGGCGCTGCAGCTAGACACGCATCAAAATGCCGCAAGTAGGTAACATCTATATTTTACCAAAAAAAGACATTCTCCTTCAAGGAGTATGCCCTTTATTCATCGTTCTTTAGACACGTTGCTGATAATCATAACATTATTACTAGTAGATTGCAATTAATGCGGTTTTCTTACAGCTCCCATATCAGCAGGACCGCTCCATCAAAAAGTCATATACTTGGGAAAATAGGGCCTCTTTTTCCTCACAGTGACAAATATGATGGCTAGAATCTTTAATATACGTAAGCCTTTTTGTTTTTGCACTAATTGTCCGGTATAAGTATTCAGCACTTTTAGGAGGGACGATTCCGTCACATTCTCCCTGTGCAATTAGCGTTGGCACTTCTACTTGAGGTAGAAGTGGTTTGATGTAAGAAACAAGTCTGCGAAATTGAAAAGTAGCTTTTATGGGAGTTGCTTTTATTTTTCTTTTGTAGCGCTGAAAAAATTCATTGTTTTCTAAGTTTCCTTTGAATAAATCAACGATCATCGATTTAATTTCACTTGCCATCTGTTTTGGGTTTACATAATAAGCAGCTGCACTAAGTAGTACAAGCTTGTCCACAGGATATTTTGCAGCTAGAAGGCTTGCAATCATGCCACCCATGGAAAAACCTATTACATAAACTTGATCACAGGTTTCAATCAATTTCTTTAATTCAGACTCTGCATGTTCAATCCATTGTTGATAATGGATATCTTTTAGTGAAAGATTTTCGCCATGTCCAGGAAGAGTCGGGACACTGAAGATCCAGTCCGTATGCTTAGTTAAATACTCAGCAAGCGGCTCTACTTCATATGGTGCCCCTGTAAACCCATGAATACATAAACAACCAATCAAAACTCTCCACCTACTTTGCTTTGAATGAATTATTTTTCTTTAGTGTTCCATTAACAGCATTTAGCATACGGTCTAATTTTTGGTCATTTATAGCCTATTTTTGTTGTAAGGCAGTGACAATTTCCTCAAGTTTCATTCCTCTTGAAGCCTTTACAAGAACTAACGTATCGTTGTTTACATGCTGCTTCAACACTTCGATCAACTCATTTTTATCCGTAAAGGAGAAGACTCTTTGTTTTCCCAGAGTGGATCGTGCACCTTCCGCCATATGTTCCGCTAACTTTCCATAGGTGAACAACAAATTTATTTTATCCGGATTCAATCCCCCACCGATTTGCAGATGATATTGTTCTTCTTGTGGCCCTAACTCAAGCATGTCACCAAGGACTAAGATAATTTTCTCATAACCCTTTAGATTTGATACTAGTTCAATCGCAGCCATCATCGAGGTTGGACTTGCATTATAGGCGTCGTTAATGATTTTTTCACCATGACTGCCTTCAACTAGCTCCATCCGCATATTAGTTAGTTTAACGCTGGTTAGACCTTCATTCATTTTTTCAAATGGCACATCAAAGTAATGGGCAATAATCATTGCGGCAAGAGCATTTAATATATTATGTGTACCCAATACAGGAAGTTCGAAACTTTCCGGGGACTTATTGATTTTAAACATATTTCCTTGATCTAATTGAACAATTTCAGTAGGAAAAAAGTCATTTCTTTCCGTTCTTCCAAATGTTTGCAGGTTAACATTTCCTTTAAATTTATTAATTCGTTCCATTAGCAGGGGCTCATCACCATGAAGCACCGCCAAACCGCCATCTTTTAGACCTTGCAATATTTCTAGCTTAGCCTCAGCGATTCCTTCTCTTGATCCTAAATCAAGAAGATGGGATTCACCGATATTGGTAATCACAACTGCGTCCGGAGAAGCAAGTTTTGTAAGGAATTCAATTTCCCCCCTGCCGCTCATGCCCATTTCTAGAACAGCAATTTCCGTATCGTCGTCAAGACCTAAGACGGTTAAAGGCAATCCAATATGGTTATTATAATTCCCTTCGGTTTTTTGAACTTTATAGGTAGTGGATAGCAAGGAAAACGTCATATCCTTTGTCGTGGTTTTCCCATTACTACCTGTAATTCCAACTACTTTAACTTGTAATTGTTTGCGATATTCTCTCGCCAATTCTTGTAATGCGACTAAGCAATCCTCAACAATAAGAATCGGTAAATGGAGGGGTGGATTCGGTACATCGCTCTGCCATAGTGCGGCGGCCGCTCCCTTTTTCAAGGAATCCTCTACAAATTTATGCCCGTCTGAGTTCTCCCCTTTAAAAGGTACAAACAAGTTTCCAATTTCAATTTTTCTAGAATCGATTGAAACACCAGTGATTTCAATTTCAGCAAATGAGGGAATCTCATTTTTGACAGAGATCATATCTGATATCTGCTTTATGGTTCTTTTTATCATGTCAATCCTCCAGTTGTTTGGGAATTTTAATAAAGACACGGCACTGCGCCGTGTCATTGTAATCTAGAAGGTATATTTAATGTTTTGCTTTTCGGCATGTCTTTCTTTTGCAAGATTAACTAGGGTTTCAATCAATTGTGGATATTCAACACCAGTATGCTTCCATAATAGAGGGAACATACTAAATGGCGTGAAACCCGGCATTGTATTCACTTCATTTATTAAAGCTTTACCGTCCTTAGTTAAGAAGAAGTCTGCGCGTACAAGGCCTGAGCAATCCAACGCTTTAAAGGCTTGAATCGCCATCTCTTTAATTTGTTGATACTCTTCTTCGGTAACATCTGCAGGTATGATTAAAGCGGTATCACCATCTTCATATTTCGCTTTATAATCATAAAAATCCTTCTTCGGAACAATTTCACCAGCAATCGAACACTTTGGATCGTCGTTTCCTAGTATACCTACTTCAATTTCACGGGCAGTGACACCTTCTTCAATGATCACTTTTCGGTCAAATTGAAACGCTTCTACAAATGCCGCCTCTAGTTCCGTTCTATTTATACATTTGCTAATTCCCACACTTGAGCCTAAGTTTGCCGGCTTTACAAAGCAAGGGTAGCCAAGTTGCTCTTCCACTTTTGCATAAACCGACTCTTTCGTCTTTTCCCATTCGGCTCGAATGAAAGCAACATACTTTACTTGAGGAAGACCAGCTTGAGCAAATACATTTTTCATTATTACTTTATCCATACCAGCAGCGGAAGCTAATACGCCATTGCCGACATATGGCAGGTTTAATAATTCCAATAAACCTTGTACCGTTCCATCCTCACCATTTGGTCCATGGAGCAGTGGAAAAATGACATCTAAAGGTTCGTTATGCTGTTTTTCATTGCTACTGAAAAGAGTTGGTGCCAATGATAAAGGTGATAACTGATTTTCATTTGAAAATTCTAGTGCCTTAACATTTTCTGCCGGAGCAGTTAGCTGTGGCCCCTTTATCCACTGACCTTCTACATTTATGTAAATCGGATGAATATCAAATTTTTCAAGATCGAGCGCCTTTATGACCGCAAGAGCTGTTTGTAACGATACTTTATGTTCAGCGGATTTACCTCCGTATAATAAACCAATTTTTGTTTTCATAATAAACCTCCATTTTCGCATTCACGATTTTATTTTATCACTTTTATTATTTTATGAAACCTACAGCTTGGCTAAAAACTACCGATTACACTAACACAAAGAAAATCTCCCCAGAGAAATGGAGAGATTAGATAACGGTAAGCTTCCATTCTTTTGTTTTTTTATCAAAGATGAATTTAGCATGACAGTTTTCGCTTGAGATTTGTTGATATTCCTCGTACATATCATCCATTGAGGCAAAATCACCGATTACCCAAATGGGGATTTCCAGCTTGTTGCGCTGATGATCGACATCTCGTAAGGAAATACAAATACCCTCTTTTATAAAAGGCGTTAAAGATAGGAGAATTTCCTTATTAATAGGTGGATATGTACGTTTCTTTCTAAGTCCTAAAAGTGTCTTTTCTAGCTTCAATTCTCCCAATTTAATGGAAAGGGCATAACTTAAAAGATGAAAAAAATCCTTAAAACTTCGGTAATATACTTTATTAAAGAATCCATCATCGTGTGCCAAATAAACAAAACGGTTTCCAAGCTTATTATAAAACGGCAGTTTTAAATGCTGCTTTTGGTGCCCCAAATATAATAATTCCGCCATTTCCTGTCCTGTTAGTTCATTTAATCCTTCTTCTTCAACAAAGTCAATCCAGCAAAAATCACCGTAGCCATAGATATCTTCAGCAGCTAAACTTTTGATTCTCTCGTCCGGACAATATTCGAGCAGAGTATGCATATTAAAATCACCGTCTTCAAAACGATGTTTTAATAATAACAAATGATTCATTGTTCCCGAAAAAGCAGCAGCAAATTCAGCAAATTCAATACCGTAAGATAGTACATACTGATCATTTTGATTTAGGTGGACATAGACGAGATCCTGTATGTCTTGATGGTGCTTTTTCAAAGCCAAACTCCTCCGATCAGGAAAATAAAATCTATGATAATGAGAAAAAGTACTCATTAAAGTGCAAACCAATATTAACCAATCTTCCACTATTTTATCATTAATAGTCCAAATAGCTTATTTCAATTCTTTTACAAATCAAAAGATATTTGTGATACTTTTGAAACAGTTAGCTTTATTACCTTGTGAATAACACATACTAGTTTTAAACTCGATACTAGTATATACTGCAGGATTATCAACAAATCATTTTTTACATACATGTATAGAGAGATTAAAACGCACCGTTAGGAAGGAGCGTGCATCGAATGATTAAAGATATGACGCAAGACGAAATAACTCTCCATATTATTAAATTATTAAAAGAAAACAAAAAGACTGACTTTATAACGATCCTCGAGGAATTGCAGCCTTATGATACGGCAAAAATATATGAAGATTTGCCAGAAAAGCATAAACTCCGTTTTCTTTTATTTTTAAACTTTGAAGTCCTCGCTGACCTGATGCAGGAACTCGAAAAGGAAGAACAGCTTGAGGTATTAAATAAGCTAGGGATTGAGAAGTCCAGCAAGGTCCTTGATTTAATGGACAATGATGATTTGGCACTGCTCTTAGATGAACTATCACCAGAGAAAAAAGAGTCACTGCTCTCTGGTATGAAGGTAGAAGAGTCTAAAGCCGTTACCGATATCATGAATTACCCTCCTGAAACAGCAGGAAGATTGATGACCAATCGCTTTGTGTGGATTCGAAGTTACTATACAGTTAGAGAAGCAGTCGAAAAGTTAAAAACGTTTGCTGAGTTTGCTGAATCCATTAACTACCTCTATGTCGTCGATGAACAGAGAAAGCTGGTTGGTGTTGTTTCATATCGCGATTTACTATTGGCAGATATTAATGAGAAAATTAATAATATTATGTATGAACGCGTCATTTCGGTTTCTGTCACCACGGACCAAGAAGTAGTGGCACGTATGACGGAACGATACGATTTTCTTGCCATTCCCGTAGTGGATGAGGGTAATTTACTTGTCGGCATTGTAACCGTCGATGATATTATTGATGTCGTCATTAAAGAAGCAAATGAGGATATAGAAAAATTATCAGCCTCTGGTAAATCGATTGACTTTGATACAAAAACATTTGTCGCGGCTAGCAGGAGACTTCCATGGCTCATTTTGCTTTTATTTATCGGGCTCATATCCGGCAGCATTATCTCAAGGTTTGAAAATACACTTGATCAGGTTGTCGCCATAGCCTTTTTTATGCCTATGATCGCAGGAATGACAGGTAATACTGGTACCCAATCATTAGCAGTTGTTGTAAGAGGACTTATTACCCATGATATTGAAAAAGGAGTCATCCTTCGCTTAATTGCCCGTGAACTAGGTGTCGGTGTGACAATCGGGATTACCTGCGCCATCCTTATATCAATCATTGCTTATGTTTGGCAAGGAAGCTTTATCTTAGGTGCAGTGGTCGGTGTTTCACTTTTCTTTACGCTCGTTATTGGCACCCTTGCAGGTACGATCATCCCGCTGATTTTATTTCGATTAAATATTGACCCAGCGGTTGCCTCCGGTCCGTTAATTACGACGATTAATGATATTTTTTCTTTACTCACTTATTTTGGAATTGCAACGATGTTTCTAAACTATCTCATGTAAGCACGGTCCATTAGACCGTGTTTTTATTTTTATGAAACATATTCTATAGAAGAATCGTCATAATAGTAAAGTTCCTGTAATAAATTTCCTAAATATATTGTTACCAAATCTTTTCTTTGCTAGCATATCACTATATAAACAGACAAAAATTGGGTGTGGCATATGGAAAAACTCACAAAAAAAGTGGATCGCTTTGATTGGACGTTAACATTAATTTTGTTTCTATTTTTTCTCGTTAGTTGTTTAGGAATTTATAGTGCACAAACAGCTGGTCAGTACGATGAAAATTTCTTAGTCAAGCAAACTTTCTGGTATGTGGTTGGTGCAGCGATCATTTCCATTACCATTCTTTTTGACAATTATCAATATAGGCGGCTTTCCTGGTACTTGTATGGATTTGGACTTTTGTTACTTATTGGTGTCCTGGCTGCCCCTGAAAGCATTGCTCCCATTAGAAATGGTGCCAAAAGCTGGTTTATTACACCTCTCGGTTCGATTCAACCATCGGAATTTGTCAAAACCTTTCTGATTTTAGCACTTAGCACTGTCGCAACACAGCATCAAGAGAAATATCTTGAGAAAACATTTAAAAGAGACTTTTGGTTATTACTTAAGTTGGTAATCACTACGTTTGTGCCAATCATCTTTATTATGAAGCAAAATGATTTAGGCACTTCGCTTGTCCTATTGTCGATATTAGTCGGATTCATTTTAGTATCGGGTATCACATGGAAGATTATTTTACCTATCTTTAGTACCGGTGCTTCATTAGCTGTTTTTATTATTTATTTGGTCGTCCAAAGACCTGACATACTTGAAAAATATTTACATGTACAAGAATACAAATTCAATCGAATTTATGCCTGGCTCGATCCGTTTAATCATTCAAGCAGCTCTGGCTATCATCTGTTGAAATCATTAAGTGCGATTGGGTCTGGACTGATAACCGGAAAAGGATTTGGCAATCGGGAAGTGTACATTCCTGAAGGACACACAGACTTTATTTTTAGTGTGATTGGTGAGGAATATGGTTTTGTAGGCGGCAGCATTGTCATTGGACTGTTCTTTCTATTAATCTATCACTTAATTAAAACGGCGTTAGATACGAATGACCCGTTTAATACATATGTGTGTACAGGGATTATCTCTATGCTTACTTTCCATGTATTCCAAAATATCGGCATGACCATTCAGGTGCTACCGATTACAGGGATTCCCTTACCGTTTATCAGCTACGGCGGGAGTTCATTGATGGGTAATATGTTTGCGATGGGAATCGTCTACAGCATTCGCTTCCATCATCGTAACTACATGTTCTCATCCTCAAGGTCCTTAAGCAGTTAAAATTGGAGCAGCGGGAAAATCCGCTGTTTTTATTTCTTTCTTCCCTAAACTGTTATAAACTTATAAAAGCGAAAATATTTAAGGTGAAGGTGAACTATGAAAGAATTTATTTTCTCAGTTTTAGAGTTCTTATCAGAGTTAGGTTACTTCGGAATTGCACTAGGGTTAATGATAGAAGTTATTCCAAGTGAAATAGTCTTAGGGTATGGCGGTTATATGATTTCTGAGGGGATCCTCGGATATCCAGGCGCAGTCATTGCAGGAACCATTGGTGGAACCCTAGCACAGTTGTTTCTCTATTGGGCTGGTTACTACGGTGGACGTCCATTCCTAGAAAAATACGGGAAGTATGTTTTTATTAAAAAGAAGCAAATTGACCTATCTGAACAATGGTTTCGAAAATATGGAGTCGGCGTCATTTTCTTTGCCCGATTTATTCCAGTTGTCCGGCATGCGATATCCATTCCTGCTGGGATTGCTAAAATGTCTGCGACAAAATTTACGCTTTATACGGTAGCAGCCGTTATTCCCTGGACCATCCTATTCCTTTATTTAGGACATGCGTTAGGTGAAAATTGGTCGCATATTAAAGAATATGCTGCGCAGTATACGATGCCTATTATTATCGGTGCCGTTATTCTTGGTGTTATTTACTTCTTAATAAAGAAAACAAAAAAAACAACTACTGATTGATTTCGGTGGTTGTTTTTTTTGTCATCAAAGCTTCATTTGACAATTAAACAGGTTAGAAAATAAAATAGACAAGATACATGTTTTTTGTCGGAAACAATAGATTTAAGTCGAAAGGATTGATACTTTGAAAAAGTTTGGTTTAGCGTGGCAAATTTTAGTCGGATTAATCCTCGGGATTGCTGTAGGTGCAATATTTTACGGAAACCCTGAGGTGCAAACATATTTACAACCAATAGGTACCATCTTTATCCGCTTAATAAAAATGATTGTTATCCCAATCGTAGTTTCTTCGTTAATTGTTGGGGTTGCTAGTGTAGGCGATATTAAAAAGCTTGGGTCCTTAGGCGGTAAAACCATTCTTTATTTTGAAATTATTACTACCATTGCGATCATAATCGGATTAGGCGCAGCCAATCTATTTCATCCAGGTACTGGTATTGATATGGAACACTTGAGCAAGAAGGATATTGGCGGCTATGTTTCTACAACAGAACAAGTGGAAACTCACAGTTTCGCCGATACATTTGTTAATATTGTCCCTCAAAATTTATTTGAATCACTCGTAAAAGGAGATATGCTTGCCATTATTTTCTTTTCTGTCTTCTTTGGTCTCGGAGTCGCCGCTATTGGTGAGAAAGGAAAACCAGTGTTGGCCTTTTTCCAAGGAACAGCTGAAGCCATGTTTTATGTGACAAATCAAATCATGAAATTTGCTCCTTTCGGTGTTTTTGCCCTTATTGGGGTAACAGTTTCCACCTTTGGGGTTTCTTCATTAATTCCCTTAAGCAAATTAATTTTTACGGTATATGGAGCAATGATCTTCTTTATTCTAGTCGTCTTAGGTTTTGTTGCTAAGCTTGTCGGTGTTAATATTTTTAACCTATTCCGTATTCTTAAAGATGAATTAATTCTTGCTTATTCAACAGCCAGCTCTGAAGCAGTTCTACCTAAAGTAATGGAAAAAATGGAGCGCTTTGGTTGCCCTAAGGCCATCACAGCTTTCGTCATTCCAACTGGGTATTCATTTAACCTTGACGGATCTACCCTCTATCAAGCATTAGCAGCGATTTTTATTGCACAAATGTATGGCATTGATCTTTCCATCAGCCAGCAAATATCGCTTATGCTTGTACTAATGGTAACGTCAAAAGGGATTGCCGGGGTTCCTGGTGTGTCGTTCGTTGTTTTATTAGCTACCTTAGGAACAGTTGGAATACCGCTTGAAGGCTTGGCATTTATCGCTGGGATTGATCGTATTTTAGATATGGCACGAACGGTAGTAAATGTTGTCGGAAATTCACTTGCTGCGGTTGTCATGTCGAAATGGGAAAAGCAATATGACACAGAAAAAGCTGAGAAATATATAAATGAAGTAAAAGAAGCAAAACCTGCTATTCAATAAAATAAGGCTGCTTGGAGTAAATCCAGGCAGCCTTGTTTTTTATAGCATTATGCTCGTAATTGCCGCTGTTAGTAAGCTTACGAGTGTCGCCCCATATAGTAATTTTAATCCAAACTTTGCTACTTGATTTCCCTTCGCCTCATTAAGACCCTTCACTGCACCCGTAATAATTCCAATCGAGGAGAAATTCGCAAATGATACAAGAAACACAGAAATAATGCCAACTGTGCGACTTGATAGAGAATCTGAAATCTTCGCTAAATCCATCATCGCCACAAATTCATTTGATAATAATTTGGTGGCCATAATCGTACCTGCTTCGACCATATCGACTGCCGGTATTCCAACGATAAATGCCAGTGGCGCGAAAATATAACCTAAGACCATTTGGAAGCTAATTCCAAAAACAGCTTCAAATATATGGTTAATCATACTAATTAAAGCCACAAAACCGATTAGCATTGCTCCTACGATAATAGCTACCTTGAATCCATCCATAATATATTCCCCAAGGACTTCGAAGAAGGTTTGTTTTTCTCCTTCTTGAATCTCAATTATATCTTCTTCCGGTGAAACCTCATACGGATTAATAACGTTGGCAATCATGAAACCGCCAAATAGGTTCAGTACCAAAGCGGTAATCACATATTTCGGATCAATCAGCGTCATATATGCCCCTAATATTGAGGCAGATACTGTTGACATCGCTGATGTGCATAATGTATAAAGGCGGTGATCAGGTATATAAGGGAGCTGTTTTTTTACAGAGATAAATACCTCTGATTGACCGAAAACAGCAGAAGCTACTGCATTATAGGATTCTAGCTTACCCAGACCATTAACCTTACTTAATATAATCCCAAAATAGCGAATAATAATTGGAAGAATCCTGATATGCTGCGCAATCCCGATTAAAACGGAAATAAACACGATAGGAAGCAGGACATTTATGAAAAATGGTCCAGCACCTTCATTTGCCATTCCTCCAAAAACAAAGTTTATTCCCTCAGCTGCGTAGCTTAAAAGATGATCGAACACTGTAGCGACAGCTGTAATAATCACAAATCCAGCCTCAGTATTAAGCAGCAAAAAGGCAAAAATCAGCTGTAATACAAGCATAGTGACAAGCGGTTTAACCTTAATTTTTTTCTTATTGTTACTAGCAATATAGGCTAGCAAAAAGATGATAATAATTGCTGCTAGAAAAAGCAAATACTTCAAACATATTCCCCTCCTATTCTTGATGTTCTATCAATCATGTAATGTAATGAGATAGAAAATACTATTAATTTCGACAAATATCGACATTTCTAGAATCACAAAAATGAGTATAATGGTACCGTTTACTTCTGTCAATTGAATGAAAGATAGTAGTAAAATTCAGGTTTTTCACTTTTTTATTATTCCATCCGTCCTTTTTCTTACTCTTAACAAAAAAAATCCACCCGATAAGGGTGGATTGGTTTAATAAATGATTCTCTATTTTTTTTTGGTTTCAATAACTCGTTTCATTGCTTGAATATGCCCCAAGTGCAAATTCTCGTGGAAGAGTGCAAAATTTATGAGCTCCCCAAAGGTTTCCTGACCAAGGAATGGCTCTTTCAACTTAACGCTTAAGTTTTCAACAGGAATTTCCTTCATTCTATTTAATTGGTCTTTTAACTGGCTTACTAAGACAAAGACTGAAGGAACATCCCCTTTCCAGTCAGCTGGTTTCGTCCCTCTTGAAAATAGCTCCATATAGTTTGCTGGTAAATGGGTTGAATTTTTCGGAAGACCAAATAGCAAAGTCTCGGTAGCTGTTAACACATGTCCAATATGCCAATGAATGGTGTTGTTAAATCCTTCAGGTTGTACGTCGACTATACTCTCGTCAACTACATCCACATTCTTGATAAAGAAACTTCTTGTTAACTCCATATTATTAACCAAAAGTTCGCTCATTCTATTATTCCTCCACTCTTTTTTCTATTTCAATTACATTTCCTCAGGCGCTTCAATCCCTAATAATCTAAGCCCTTCCTTTAGAACTACTGTCACAGAATAGACAAGTGCTAAGCGGGCTTGTTGTTTCAAACCATCTTCTAGAATTTTTACCTCGCCATAATATTTATTAAAGGCTTGTGCGAGGTCCACAATATATTTGGCAATTTGGGAGGGATCAAACTGTTCATACGCTCTTTTAATCGCATTTGTAAACTCAGTAAGCAGACTAACAACCTTCCATTCTTTTTCCCAGGATGGAGATGTTGTTTGTACAGTATCTTCTGGTTTCCAGTTTGCTTTACGTAAAATGGAACACGCCCTTGCATAAGTATATTGGACATAAGGCCCTGTTTCTCCTTCAAAACGAAGCATTTCTTCTAGTGAAAATTCGATATCATTCATTCTAAAATTCTTTAAGTCATGGAACATAACTGCCCCTACCCCCACCTGTCTTGCTACTGTGTTCTTGTTTGTGAGGTTAGGATTTTTTTCTTCAATATTATGTCTTGCCATTGCGATTGATTCATTTAGGACTTCCTCTAATAAGACGACCTTCCCTTTTCTCGTTGACATCTTCTTTCCATCTTTAAGCATCATCCCAAACGGAATATGGACCATCTTACTAGCCCATCCGTATCCCATCTTTTCTAACACAGCAATTAACTGTTTAAAATGAAGACTCTGTTCATTACCAACCACATACAGAGATAAATCAAAGTCATAGATTCCTTTCCGGTAAAGGGCGGCTGCCAAATCACGCGTTGCGTAAAGGGTAGCTCCATCAGATTTTTTAATTAAGCACGGAGGCAATTCTTCGTCTAATAGTTCAACGACTTGAGCCTGGTCAGATTCTACTAGCAATTGTTTTTCCTCTAGAAGCTTGACAACAGTGTCCATTTTATCATTATAAAAAGCTTCTCCTGCATAGGAATCAAATTGGACATTCATCAATTCGTAGATTCTTGAAAACTCTTTTAAGGACTCATCACGAAACCACTGCCATAGCGTTGCAGCTTCCTCATCACCGTCTTCAAGTTTTTTAAACCAGTTTCTACCCTGTTCCACAAGTGATGGATCACGTTCTGCTTCATCATGGAACTTAACATATAGCGTTAGTAATTCCTTAATAGGGTTCTGTTTGACCTTTTCAGCTTCTCCCCAAAGTTTATACGCGGTAATGAGCTTACCGAACTGAGTGCCCCAGTCCCCAATATGGTTGATTCTGATTGGTTTATATCCGCATTTTTCGACAATGAATGCTAAAGAGTTACCAATGACGGTTGAACGCAAATGGCCCATCGAGAAGGGCTTTGCGATATTCGGGGATGAAAGGTCAATAGTTACAGGACGGTTATTGCCAATATCTAAAGCTCCATACTTCTCCTGCTGATGGATAATATCAGCAACCGTATCTTCGGAGACTATTTTTTTATTTAAGAAGATATTGATATATGCTCCCACCACTTCTACCTTTTCGATCGTGGGTGATTTGATTTTTCCACTTAACTCTTGAGCGATAATAGTTGGCGATTTTCTCTTTAGTTTTGCTAGTGTAAAACAAGGAAAGGCTAAATCACCATGCTGTTGATTTTTAGGTTTTTCAATTATCACTTCCAGGTCTTTCACGTGGATTTCCTGGTCTAGTACTTCAAATAATATCTTTGCAAACTCCTGTTTATACTTCATTTTTTTGACCTCCAATTTATCTCTTTGGCTGTGTTAAATTGGGCTGTTGATTTGCGCTCCAGGCGCTACGCTTTCCGCGGGCTCGCCCGTGAGCCTCCTCGGTCGTCCCGACCTGCGGGGTCTCACTCAGCTCGTTCATCCCGCAGGAGTCGAGCGCCTTCCGCTCCAATCAACAGGTTCTAAAATCAACAGTATTCTGTAACACAACCATTTCTTTAAAACAAAAAACTCCCGTCTCTATGTTGAAGAGACGAGAGTTAACTCGCGGTACCACTCTACTTGTTCTAAAAGAACCAGCTTGGCTTGTTAACGGAGGACTACTCCGGTTTGCCCTACTACTTTTCAGGCAAACATCTCAAAAGTGCGTTTCATCCTCTGTTTCGTATCAGGCTCACACCATCCCTGACTCGCTTTGACTTCCCAGAGAACTACTCTCTTTTTCACTGATTTTTTCCGACTTGATTGTTGTTATTATACTGGATAAAAAAGGATTTATCTAGTGGAAGCTGATTATTTTTCAAATTGGGCATCCTACCCACAAAGGAGGGATAACATGGCCAGAAGAAATAGAAATAAAATTCTCGTCCCTGAGTCAAGAAATGGACTGGACGCATTAAAAGCAAAGGTCGTCCAGGCACAATATCCTGAAGACGCCAAATTTGAAGCCGCCGAGGAGGTTGGTGTTCCTTTAAAGAAAGGTTACAATGGCCAGCTCACTTCACAGCAAGCCGGTAAGGTCGGCGGCAGATTAGGCGGAAGCATGGTTCGTGAGCTTGTCAAAATGGCACAGGAAAATATGGCTAAAAAAAGGTAAGCAGTGTACTCCCACTGCTTACTTAAGACCCTGTGGATCGATAGTGCCTGACTCCAATCTGCCAGACGAGAAAACAAGGAAGAATAAAAAGGCTGCCTGCCAGTGGAGTCAGCATATAAAGTATCTCATCCCCATTTGTTTTTCCAAGAATAAACATTAGCGGAAGGTAATTTACGGTGCCAAAAGGGATGACATAGGTGAATATTCGGGCTACCCATTTTTGATAAATATTTAATGGGTATTGAGCCATCTCTCTGCCTCCATCTGTAAAGATATTCGCCACTTCCAGCCCCTGCACGGTCCAAAAACACATTGTTGCAGCAAGTATATAGATACCTGTGAATATTAATACCCCGCTAGTAATCATAAAAAAAAGGGTCACTGCCTTTACTAAGCTCCATTCTATGGGTAGATTAGTCAAAGCCCAAATGAGAACGATACTACTTTGAAGCAGCCTGCCAATCCGTGTAAATTCAAATTTTGACCCAAGGACTTGAAGGAAGGTACTTCGTGGTCGTACAAGAACTCGGTCAAAATCCCCCTTAATGATTAAACTCGAAAAAGTATCAAATCCGCGTGCAAAACACTCGCTTAATGAAAATGCCAAATGAATTACAGCAAAACATAGTGCCACTTCAAAAAACTCCCAGCCCTTTATTTGCCCAAAACGTTCAAACAAAAAGTATAGTCCCGCAAAAACAGAGAAAGGGATGAAAAACTGCCCAATCGATAAAAGCCAAAATGATGTACGGTATTGCATTTGTGATTTAAATAAAATAAGCAGATACTTAAAATATAGACTCATCTCCATCTATCCTCCCTGTACCACTACTCTTTTTAATACGCTGTTAAGCGCTAACTTCCCTAACCATAGGAGCCCAAGAAGATATCCAAGTTGAATAAAAACACCTATTATGGCGTCACTTTGTACGATATGTCCTGAATAAACACGGAATGGAAAATCAGCGGTCCAACGAAATGGCAGGACATAAGCAATTTTTTGCAGCCACAAAGGCATTAGCGGGATGGGAATAATCAATCCAGCAAAGAATTCTCCGGTAACTCCGAATAATAAAAGTGAGCCCATTGGAGATAAAGTTATAAAAACAGAAATATATAAGAACATCGAAATGGCTACTAAGAGTAATAAGCCTAATAAAAGAGTAATAACGAATAATATGAAGGTTATCGTATTTGGAGGCAGTGTCATGTTGTAGGGCTTTGGTAAAAAGAACGCCACCAGTAAGATGGGATAGCAGCGTAATAGCGCACTCGATAACCGCTGTGCGAGAAGTTTTGCGTACCAAAATCCATATAATTCGGTTGGCCGGCAAAGTTCATAGGCAATATTGCCGCTTGTTATAAGATCAAATAATTCGTTATCACGAAACCAAAGCATGATAAACGCAAGGAACGCCTGCTGCAGCCATATATAAGTGATTAGCTCTTTTAAGGATATCGGCGGTGTTTCAGTGGTGAATTGATAAAACGCTTCAAAAACCATAATCGAAATAAATCCCCAGAAGAATTGGGTCGCTACCCCGGCCAGTGCAGCAGACCGATACTGCATACCAATTAACAGCCTTAGTTTTAGGACCGAAGCGTATACTTTCATATTTGGAACTCCTTATAAAGCTGGACGATAATATCTTCGATTGGCTGTGATTCGATCGTCACATCTAATAGGTCCACCTTTGTGGATAGTTGTGTAATAACATCCGAGGTTAGGATTTGTTCTGTATCAATGCTTAGGACAGCATGTTCCGGAGACCAGTGGATGATGGATGTCCCAGGTATATCTATAGAATTGGTATTTTTACGATAGTCTGCAGTAATCGTTTTATGCGTTCCAAAACGTTTTCTCAATTCCTCTAATTTCCCATCATAAAGCAAACTGCCTTTACCAATTAAGATCACACGGTTGGCTAATGCTTCTATATCATTCATATCATGGGTCGTTAAAACTACCGTTACGCCCTTTTCTTGATTTATAGTTTTGATAAACTGGCGGACCGCTATTTTCGATACGGCATCAAGTCCAATGGTCGGTTCATCTAAAAATAGAATCTGAGGATTATGTATAAGGGAAGCAGCAATTTCACAGCGCATCCGCTGTCCTAAACTAAGTTGCCTGACCGGAGAGTTTATGATGTCTTTTAATTCTAGTGTTTCGATGAGCAAGTCTAACGTAGTTTTATATTCTTGTTGTGGGACGTTGTAAATATCCTTCAATAGTTCAAATGAATCGATTACCGGAACATCCCACCAAAGCTGGGAGCGCTGGCCGAAGACAACCCCAATATTTTTAACATACTCGACCCGTTGTTTCCAAGGTGTAAAGCCCATGATACTGCACTTTCCCCCATCAGGAACTAAAATGCCGCTCATGATTTTAATCGTTGTTGATTTACCAGCACCATTCGGACCAATGTAACCGACAATTTCACCAGGTTCAATCGTGAAGGTGATGTCTTTTAGAGCCTCTACAATCGTATGCTCCCGGTAAAAAAGGGACTTGGTGGCTTGCAGCAAGCCAGTGGAGCGCTTTGCCACTTTAAAGGATTTCGTTATGCCTTCTACTTTTATCAACTATTTCCCCTCCTTTTTGTCACAGGGGAAAATAATACCACTCCAGATGGAAAAGTGTCAAGAATTTTCTAAATTGTTTTTTTGTAGCCACTTTTTCCAGCTCAGAATGTACGACTAATATTTACTTTGATTGGTGTAGTATATAGAGGCCTGGAAAACGATTAGAAAGATTATAGCAAAAAATCATAAAACTCCTCTTAGTTTGGGACCGAACCTCATAAAAAAAAATGGATACCTATAAATTCGGTATCCATAGATATTTTTATTTTTGGTCTATCAATTTTTGGTATTGCTCAACGATTCCTTTGAACAATGGAGATTCTGGCTTAAGTTGAGTAAAGTCCTGAATAGCTGACTCTATTCCTTTTTCAGTAATAGTTTGTTGGACCTTAACCGCTTCCTCATCCCCTTGGAAATCGTATAACAAAGCAGCAGCAATTCCCTTTAATAGATAAGTTGGTTCCTTTCCAACAATGTTCAAATATTGATTTGCAGGGCTTACGAGACGGTCGTTTGCTCCCAGTTTACGGATTGGTGAACGGGCCACCCTCGTTACTTCATCAACAATATAGGCATTAGAAAAGCGCTTGAGTATTTTTTGTATATAATTTTTGTGGTTTTCTTGATCAAAGCCATATTTTTTAACTAAGAACTCGCCGCTTTCCATTAAAGAACCTTCAACTAATGAGCTAATTTTAGCATTATCCATTGCACTATTAATAGTGTCGACACCAAAATAATAGCCAAAATAGGCGGCGAGCGCATGTCCAGTATTAACCGTAAATAGCTTTCGCTCAATATACGGTACTAACTCATGAACATATGTAATTCCGTTAATCTCCGGTTTTACACCAACAATCTTAGTCTCTTCCACTACCCATTCATAAAAGGGCTCAACTTTTACCATTAGCTTATCTTCATTGATTTGGTTCGGAACAATTCTGTCAACAGCAGAATCAGGAAATCCAAAGCGGCCTTCAAATTGAACTCGTTCCTCAGTTGCTAGTTTTTCAAAAACCTTTTCTTTTAAAAGTGAACTGCCGCCAATCATATTTTCACAGGCGATGATATTTAGCGGTTTATCCGATACAGCAACCCGCTTTCGCAAACCCTCTGCAATTAAATTCGCAATCAATGGAAGAATGTTAGGTCCGATGGCTGTGGTAACAAGATCCGCCTCAGCAATAGCTGCAATAACTTCTTCTGGGTTTTGTGCACTATTAATCGCTCTTACATTCTCAACCAAGGTCTCCTCCTGAGAGGGTTCTGCCAAAACCACACGATATTTTTTCTTTTCATTAAGTAAATTTACAATCTCACTATTCACATCAACAAAGCAAGTTTCATAGCCTGAATGAAAGAGTAAATTCGCTATAAAGCCGCGGCCGATATTCCCGGCCCCGAAGTGAACTGCTAACATCTTAGTTCACCCCTTCAAAAATTGAAATGATCTCATCTGCAGACTGGGCTGCGACAAGCGTATCAATATTTTCTTCTTCAGAGAGGACAATGGCAATCTTAGAAAGGATGTCTAAATGTTCGTTATCTTTCCCAGCAATTCCAATCAGCAGCTTAACGGTATTACCACCGCCAAAATCTACACCCTTGGGAACTTGAACAACCGAAATTCCTGACGCTTTTACAAATGGCTTTGAATCCTCGGTACCATGTGGAATGGCAACAAAATTACCCATGTAAGTAGAAGTTAGCTCTTCTCTTTCAAGCATTTTTCCAATATAGCTAGGGTCAACATACCCATTATCAACAAGGATACTGCCTGTTAATTTAATAGCGTCTACTTTTGAACCAACTGTTGCATTTAATAAGATATTTTCGGATGATAGAATTGAATTTGACATATTTATACACTCCTTATTTCCATTAATTTCTCGTTAAAAAGTTGATTAAATCTTGATGTAAGCAATGTTACTATTCTGTCCTGATTATTTGACTGAAACACAGAAATACTTTCTTCGCTTTCAATTAATACCGAGCTTAAGTAGCTTAAGACTTCTAATCCTCTCTCAGTTGCTTCTTCAGGTGATAACATTAGGAGAAGAACCTTCATTTCCATTGATACTTGATCCATACCAGCCAATACTAATGGTTTACTCATAGTGTAGATGGTGAAGCTAGGTTTAATCACATGGGTTGACCGGGCATGAAATAATGCCATCTCAGTACCTGGGATTCCCAGTCCCCCTATTTTTTCTCTCTCAACGATAGCTTCCACAACTGCTTCAGTGTTGTTTATCTGGCCATTCTCAAATAATTTCTGTCCAGCAAACTGCAAAATTTTATCTATAGAATCCAAATGATTTACTTCCATTACCTTAAACCCTTGAAGAATCACTGTAATTGCCTCTGCATATTCCTTAATGCTATTCATTTCTTCTATAAGTTTATATACATTTTTCTCCCCATAACTATGAATTAAGGGAATAGAATAGTTTTTCTCGGAACGAGTATCAATCTTGTATTGGCTGATAAAGCTTCGAATCTTTTCAATTTCATCTTTTGTTAAGATAGGGCTGACCAAAATATAGTCCAAGTGATAATCAGGAATAGGAATTGTTGAAATGATTAACGGATAATCATAGGTTTTCATTTTTTTAAATTCCATCACTGATACATTTTTTATATCCTGCAGTTCAGGAAATTCCTTTTGTAATCTAGTGGCCAGCATTTTCGATGTCCCGATACCACTTGAACAAATAACTAATGCTTTTAATTTTATAAGTTCCTTACTTCCTTGGATGACGGCTCCAAAATGCATAACGAGATAGCCAATTTCTTCATCCGGTACATAAAATTCAGGAAGCACCTGTTCCACAGCATCTTTGACGATTGAAAATAGCTCTGTATAGTCCTTCTTGATTTTATCAATTAACGGATTGCTAATTCCCATTTTTTGTTTAATTCGATAGATGGCTGGCTTGAGGTGCAAGACTAGGCCTTCAAATAGTGAACGGTTCCCTGATAAATCAATTCCAGCACGATTGCCGACCAATTTAATTAAATTCTTAGTTTTAATGGCAATTTGAAAGCTTGAATCCTCGATTAGAAATTCATTATCATGCCGCAGCTTGGCACCCTTTAAATGCATTGTAATATAAGCAATTTCAGCATTCGGAATCTTAATTTTAAAGACCTGTTCTAATTCGGTGACAATCTTCTCAGCGAATTTATATTCTTTAGATAGTTGCTGGGTTTCAAGATAGTCTTGATTGATGTTGATTCCTTCACCCTTTTGGATTCGTTCAACAGCCAGTGCCAAGTGGACGACTAAACCTATATAGGCACTGTCAGCCATCGTAAAAGGCAATTCTTGAACGATTGACTCGACAATTTTTTCAACAATTACTAGCTTTTGCTTTTCAACTAGTCCTAATAGTCTTTCAGATATCGTATTGATCTGTTGGGTTGAACGTTTTTGGATATTTTCTCTGGCGAGTGAAAGGATTTCGGACTCATCCAAGTACTCAGAAATGAGGTTACTCATTGCTCTTCGCTTAGCCCCCTCATCCCCCTCGATTTCCACACCATAACCTCTTTTTCTAATAAGCGACAATCCGAAATTTCGTAATCTCTCTTCTAGTTTTGTTAAATCTGAACTAACTGTTGCAATGGTGACATTTAGATCATTGGCTAGTCCGAGCAGCTTTACTGGTCCATTTGATTCAAGGAGCTCACACAAGATAATCGTTTGTCTTTCATCTGGAGTATATTCAGTATGAAAGAGATTGAATAAAAACAGCTCTAATTCGTGTATTTTATTTTTATCTCCAGCGACTTGAACACCGACACCTGATTTTTTTTGTAAGGTAAGACCGTATTCCATCAGGATATCCTCAACATTTTTCAGATCACGATGAACGGTCCTACCACTCACACCAATTTGGTCTGCGAGGTCTTTCACGGTGATTTCATCTTTTTCAGTTAACAAGATTTCAAGAACTTGCCTTTCTCTTGCGGAAATATACATTGCCCTCACTCCGTGTTAGGTATAGAGTCTTGGTTCACCACTTTATAATGTTGCCAAAATCAAATAATTATACCTCTTAATTTTATTTTATCCCCACTCGAACCCTTATACAACAAGACAAAAAAACAATTTAGTCATTTTGATTGTTGACATAATTAAAATAACAAGAGCCTAACTTATATCAGCTAGGCTCTTGGTGGGATTATTTCTTTAAATTATTGATAAGTTCATCATATTTTGGACTATTTAAGAAGTTTTCTACAGAAATATGTGTTGCATTTGGTAGTTTTGCTTTTGCACGATCAGTTAGATCCTTGTGGGTAATTACAACATCTGCATCTGCTGGCAGACTGTTAATAGCCGTGTTAATAACCGTTACGTCTAATCCTGCCTTTTGTGTTTTGTTTCTTAAAATAGAAGCACCCATGGCACTCGAACCCATACCTGCATCACAAGCAAACACAATTTTATTTACATTTTCCGGATTAACAGAAGCTTGTGTAGTTAAGGCAGAAGAAACTGAACTTTTCTTACCTTTCATTTCTTCCATTTTCGCCGCTGCAGATGATAGGTCTTCATCTGTTGCTTTACTTGTTTTTAAGATTAAAGATGCTACTGCAAATGAAACGGCTGTCGCTACGAGAACCCCAGCTAATACACCAATGTAGTTACCTTTTGGAGTCATCGCAAGAAGGGCGAAAATACTACCTGGTGATGGAGCTGCTACAAGACCTGCATTGAATAAGTTAAAAGTGAATACACCACTTACACCACCAGCCATAGCCGCTAAGATAAGTGCTGGCTTCATTAAGATATATGGGAAGTAAATTTCATGAATACCTCCTAAGAAGTGGATAATCACTGCACCTGGTGCTGTTTGTTTTGCTGTTCCTTTACCGAATAACCAATAAGCTAGTAGAATACCTAAACCAGGACCAGGGTTTGTTTCTAGTAAGAATAGAATTGATTTTCCAGCTTCTGCTGCCTGATCAATTCCTAATGGACTTAGGATACCGTGGTTAATCGCATTATTAAGGAAGAGAACTTTTGCTGGTTCAATAAAGATATTCGCTAATGGCAATAAGTTTGCATTCACAATCGCTTCAACACCAGCAGCTAATGCATTACTTAATCCAGCAACAACTGGACCAATCGCTTTATATGCGATTAAAGTTAAAACACCTGAAATAATACCTGCGGAGAAATTGTTTACCAGCATTTCAAATCCAGATTTGATTTTTCCATGAACTAATTGGTCAAACTTCTTAATGGCATATCCACCAATAGGGCCCATGAGCATGGCTCCTAAAAACATTGGAATATCTGTCCCTACAATAACACCCATGGTCGCTGTGGCACCAACAACACCACCCCGGATGTCATAAACCATTCTCCCACCGGTAAAACCAATAAGCAGCGGTAACAAGAATGTGATCATCGGTCCGACTAATTTGGCCAAATCCTCATTTGGCCACCATCCTGTTGGAATAAACAATGCTGTGATTAGACCCCAAGCAATAAAAGCACCAATATTCGGCATGACCATACCACTTAAATAACTACCGAACTTTTGTATTTTAACTTTTACATCTGATTTATCTTTAACTTCTACTTGATTCATTTTTCTTTTCCCCCTCCAACTTATATGTTGAACTTTCTATCTTAATAGTAAAGCGTTTTCAAATTTGTATCAATTTATACAAAAATGCATTTTGTCATAATGATTGTTGACAGGATTAAAAATATGACAAAAAAAAGAACGGGCATTACTCCAATGAGAGTACTCCCGTTCCTACCGATTATTTATTCTGTCCCCTACTCAACTGTCACAGATTTAGCGAGGTTACGTGGTTTGTCAACGTCGCAATCACGGTGTAGGGCTGCGTAGTAGGCAATTAATTGCATTGGTATTACAGAGATAAGTGGTGTTAATAATTCGTGTACTTCAGGAATAACGAAGCTGTCTTCGTCCATGTTTAGTCCCTTCATCGAAATGATGCAGGTGTTAGCTCCGCGTGCTGCTACTTCTTTAACATTACCGCGGATGCTTAGATTCACGCCTTCTTGAGTCGCTAGTGCAATGACTGGCGTTCCTTCTTCAATTAAAGCAATCGTGCCATGTTTTAATTCTCCGCCAGCGAAACCTTCTGCTTGAATATAGGAGATTTCTTTTAGCTTTAAGGCACCTTCTAAGCAGACATAATAGTCAACACCTCGACCGATAAAGAAGGCATTACGTGTTACAGAAAGGAATTCTCTTGAAATATGCTCAAATAGTTCTTTTGAGTCACAAAGGGCTTCCATTGCACTTGCAATAATACCTAGTTCATGTACAAGATCGAAATTAACATTGATATTTTGGCTTTTGGCCGTTACTTCTGCTAATATCGCCAATACGGCAAGCTGAGCAGTGTAAGCCTTTGAAGAAGCCACGGCAATTTCAGGACCCGCATGCAGCAGCAGTGTAAAATCCGCTTCCCGCGATAAAGTTGAACCAGGAACATTGGTAATCGTTAACGTTGGATATCCCATTTCTTTTACTTTCACAAGCACAGCACGGCTGTCTGCTGTCTCGCCGCTTTGTGAAATAAAGATAAACAACGGCTTCTTGGTTAAAAGAGGCATGTTGTAGACAAATTCACTGGCAATATGCACTTCTACCGGAACAGTCGCGATGTTTTCAATAAACTGCTTACCAACAAGACCTGCATGATACGATGTTCCAGCTGCGACAATATAAATACGGTCAGATTCATTCACAGCAGAAATAATATCAGCGTCGATTGTTAATTGACCCTGTTCATTTTGGTATGCTTGAATAATCTTACGCATAACGGCAGGCTGTTCATCGATCTCTTTTAACATGTAATGAGGGTATGTGCCCTTCTCAATATCACTTGCATCCAATTCTGCAATGTAAGAAGTACGAGTAACAGTTTCCCCAGCAAGGTTTTGAATGGTTACATTGTTCTTTTTAACAATTACAACTTCCTTATCCATTAACTCAACGTATTCATTCGTAACTTGAAGCA
Source organism: Neobacillus canaveralius (assembly GCF_047237705.1). Classification (NCBI taxonomy): domain Bacteria; kingdom Bacillati; phylum Bacillota; class Bacilli; order Caryophanales; family Bacillaceae; genus Neobacillus; species Neobacillus canaveralius. Next base: position 179,301 of record NZ_JBDFLL010000002.1, read on the forward strand.
TTGCCATCGCATCGCTTGCAACAACATTAAAGTCTGTCCCTAATCCAACAAGTAATGGACTTTTGTTTTTTGCAACAAAAATCGTATCACTATTTTGTTCGTCCAATAACGCGAGGGCATATGAACCATGTAAAAGGGTAAGTGTCTTACGGAATGCTTCTAAAACGTCTAAGCCTTCGTGGACAAACTTTTCAATCATCTGAACGATAACTTCGGTATCAGTTTCACTTACAAACGTAGCATCAGCTAAATATTCGCGCTTTAAAAGATCATAATTCTCAATGACACCATTATGAACTAATGTAAAACGTCCAGAAGTACTCTGATGCGGATGGGAATTTGTTTTGCTTGGTACACCATGTGTAGCCCAGCGGGTATGACCAATCCCGATGTTAGCCATAACATCTAGGTCTACTATCTCACGCAAATCAGCAATACGTCCCTTTTCCTTAAAAACATGAACTCCATTTTCGTTCATTACAGCAATACCTGCTGAGTCATATCCTCTATATTCGAGCTTTTCTAAGCCTTTTAGTAAGATTTCTTTCGTATCTTTTAATCCAATATATCCAACTATTCCACACATTTTTTCTTTTCCTCCCTGATATAGGGGGCAAGAATGCTTTTGGAGGCTCACCTTGCCCCCTTATCTCTGTTTTTGAAAGGTATCTGTATATACCTTTTTACTTTTTCTTGCTATTTTTAGTATGCGCATTTCCTTCTCTTTGTGCACCAAGTTGCCTTGATGTTTTAAAGAAGAAACAATCGGTTGTGCGTTCAACCGGGAGGTATCCGCCGAACATTCGATAAACCTCCTCCTCGTCAACTAACCCACCTTGGTTAGTTCAGGCGCTTTAGAAATACGTTGTTATTTACTATCCTCCTTTTCCATATTTTATGCTTTTAAAAACAAGCAAGTTAATCGTAACTGATGTTCCAAAATTCGTCAACTAAATAATAAAAGGTAAAGATGTTTGACTTTACCAATTATATAATAAAATATGCATAAAGGTCCTGTTAAGTTCCCTTATGCATACCTATTTGTATCTCTATTCTTTTAATTCCATTTCTGCCTTTACTACTGAAACAATTCGACCTACATAGGATTCGCACAATTCTTCTGTTGGTGCCTCTGCCATTACACGAACAAGCGGTTCTGTACCAGATGGACGAACAAGGATACGTCCGTTTCCATTCATTTCTGCTTCTACCTGCTCTATAATCGCTTTTACCTTTTCATTATCCGTGACATGGTGCTTATCTGTTACACGAACATTAACCAGCTTCTGAGGGTATTTTTTCATATCTGCAGCTAATTCAGATAAAGTTTTCTTCGTTGCTTTCATAATATTAACTAATTGAAGCCCCGTTAATAAGCCGTCTCCTGTTGTATTGTAATCCAAGAAAATGATGTGTCCGGATTGCTCACCACCGAGATTAAATCCATTTTTCTTCATTTCTTCCACCACATAGCGGTCACCAACAGCTGTAGGAACACTTTGAATCCCAAGTACTTCTAGACCTTTATAAAATCCTAAATTACTCATTACTGTTGAAACAATCGTACTATGTTTTAGACGGGCATGTTCCTTCATATACTTACCGCAAATAAACATAATTTGGTCCCCGTCTACAATATTACCCTTTTCATCAATTGCGATTAAGCGGTCTCCGTCACCATCAAAGGATAGACCCACATCGGCACCCTTCTCTTTTACCATTACCGCCAGGGCTTCTGGATGTGTCGAACCAACTCCAGCATTAATATTAATGCCATTTGGTGAGGCACCCATCACCGAGATATCCGCATCCAAATCAGCAAATAAATGTGTCGCAAGAGAAGATGTAGCTCCATGGGCACAATCTAAAGCAATATGGATACCTGAGAAATCTTCATCCACTGTATTTTTCAAGTATTGCAGGTACTTTTGTCCGCCCTCAAAATAATCCATGACCTGACCAAGATTTGCTCCAACTGGTCTTGGTAATTGATCATCTGTCATATCGATTAATTCTTCAATTTCATATTCCTGGTCATCCGAAAGTTTAAATCCATCAGGTCCGAAAAATTTAATCCCATTGTCTGCCACCGGATTATGGGAAGCAGAAATCATTACTCCCGCCTCAGCACCCAGCGCTTTTGTTAAATAGGATACACCTGGTGTTGATATGACACCTAAGCGCATTACCTCTGCACCTATTGAAAGTAATCCAGCTACCAGTGCCCCTTCAAGCATATGTCCAGAAACACGGGTATCACGACCGATTAGCACCTTTGGTCTGTCCTTATCCTTTGTTAATACAAACCCACCGAAACGCCCAAGCTTAAATGCTAATTCAGGTGTTAATTCACTATTCGCCACTCCGCGGACGCCATCGGTACCAAAGTATTTTCCCATTATCAAAATCGCTCCTTATCATGTATACTGCTGTGTTTTATGCGTTTTCTCTCGTTATTGTAATTTTTGCAGACGATTTATCAGGTTGCCAATTTACATTCGGTGGTCCATCGACTTGAATCGGAACATTATGATTACCTTCTGTAAAACCTGTTAAATCAACGAAAATATTGAAGTTGTTTGGTCCAAGTCCTGTGGCTTGTGCACCTGTGCCAAAGACCAATAAATTTACTAATTGATTGGAAGGGTCATTAATTACCGCTTCATATTGTTCTGATAAACCCCTAATATTTATAGGGATACCTGATACAGTGGTCTCTTCCTCTTTTTTAACCACAACGGTGACCTCTACTGTTTCAGGTGTTACTTTCGTTATGCCATTTGAGATAATCACTGGTAAAGTAATCGTCGTATTTTCACTAATCTTACTTACATCGACTTCGACTCGGACATTATCAGTATCTTTTAGTACATCCTCTGCACCTGAAATTACTGCTTCTTTTACATTCAAGTCGATTGATTCAATCGTAATTCCTTCTTGTGGTGTTCCTTTTTCCACGATGTTAATAGGTACTGTTTTATCATTGCTTTTTATCGGAATAGTGACCTCTACTATGGCAGGCTCGACCACTACATTTAGTTTATTTAAGTCCTTATCAAGTACTTGTACCTGGGCCTCTTTTGAGACTGTGCTATCAAGAAGGTCTTTACCTTCAAGCGCCGCCTTTACATATGTAATTCGGTCGATTACATCTTTTGCACCTGTAATTTTAACCTTCTTAGGCTTAACAGTAGGTTGTCCCGCTGAATAACCGTCTTTTATCAAGTCACTATTAAATTCAGCCTCTACCGTAAATTCAGTTGTTACTTTCTCCTGGACTGCTACAGTTACAGAACTTGGCTTGATTGTTGCTTTTAACTTGTCAGATAACCCGCTTACTTCGAATTTAACCTTTTGATTACCTATATTGGCATTGGTTAGATCTACAAATACCTCGAAGTTTTTTAAAGCCTTTGCTGACTTAACATGAGGCATTGGACCTTCGATGGTTACTTCTACCGTGTCAGGAATTCCTGAAACTACAAGATTTTCGGTGTCATAATAAGCTTTTACTGGAATATCTGCTAAGGTCTCTGTGGTATTATCCCCTGGTACATTTATTTCTGTTGTTTTCCCCCCTGAATTTGGGACAGCAGAATAAAGTAGTATGGCCAATAATAACGCCAGTATTTTAATAAACCAGGGATTATCCATCAGTTTATCCATTATTTTTTCCCCTCCAGTTCCAACGAGCTGAAGAAGCCGGTTTTACTTTTGTACTTGTGATAATTAAATCATGAGAAATCAATTCTTTAAATGCGTCTAAAGTTAAATTTCGATGAAGCTCCCCATTTTTGGTTAAAGAAATATTTCCGGTTTCTTCAGAAACCACTACGGTAATACTGTCTGTGACTTCACTTATTCCTAAAGCAGCACGGTGTCTTGTACCAAGCTCCTTCGAGATAAAAGGGCTTTCGGATAAGGGAAGATAACAAGCAGCGGCGGCTACATTATTTTTTTGAATAATTACAGCGCCATCATGCAGTGGTGTATTTGGAATAAAAATATTTATGAGTAATTCAGAAGAAATTTTCGCATCTAGTGGAATACCTGTTTCTATGTAATCACTCATCCCTGTTTCCCGTTCAATGGAAATTAAGGCACCTATGCGCCGTTTTGCCATATAGTCTGTGGCCTTAACAATCGCTTCAACCATTTTCTCTTGTTCCTCATCATCAGGGCCATTAGTTCGTGAAAAAAAGCGTCCTCTGCCTAATTGCTCAAGGGCTCTCCGAAGTTCAGGCTGAAAAATAATGATAATGGCTAGGAATCCCCAATCAATCGCCTGCTGCGTTAACCAGCTCAGCGTATTTAGACCAAAAAACTCACTAACAACTCTTATAAGGAGAATAACAACAATTCCTTTTAATAATTGTACAGCTTTTGTTCCTTTTATTAGGTTTAACAGTTTATAAATGACCCACGAAACAAGGAGAATATCAACAATACTAGCTAAATACTTCCATATAGTAAAATCCTCAAAAAACGGCATTGTTTTTCCTCCGTAAATTTGTCTAACTAATAACCTATTTATTATAACATAAATTAAACATGTACTTATTATTAATCATTCTTAGACATATCATTAAAAAAGAAATCACTCCTATGAGTGACTTCTTACTATTATTCTTCACCTTCATTAAAGATATCAATTACCTCAGAAGCAATCCTTTTCATGTGATACCAGATCCAATCGAAGACCTCATTAACCTCTTCTATTTGTCCAGTTACATTTCCAGCAGAAGCTAAATACGGTTCCCCATTAATGACCGTGACATCGCCCTGTACTTCACCTTCAATTCTCAGCTCTCCGTTTCGGACGATGACATCACCTTTGACTACTTCTCCTTCCGGAACAATCACAGTACCGTTCTCAACAACTAAATTCTCTTGTTTTGTAACAGAAAATTCACGGTCTTGATTCCAAGTTGAAAATAGACTTCCTGTCATAAGAACTAAAAATAATGACGCGGCAGCAATTAACGGGTGATTTCGTAACCACCTTTGCATGCCAACCTTTTTCTTTTCTTTTGGCAGGCTGGCCATTACCTTTGCCGTAAAATTTGGCGGTGCCTGCATTCTTGAAGTTCCTTTTACAACCGCAATAGTCCTCTTATATTCATTGAACAGAGTCTCACAGTCCTTACAGCTTTTGAGGTGGTCTCTTAAAATCATCTCATTTTCTGGGTCAATTTCTTCATCTAAATATTCGTGCATTAACACAACGATTTTTTCATCACACTTCAACGTGTTCACCTCTTATCACACATAACGTAATTGTTGACGTAACGCCTCGCGCCCACGATGGATCCGCGTTTTGACTGTACCTAACGGCAAATCAAGAATTTCACTTATTTCATTTAAAGACAACTCTTCAATATACTTTAGAACAATAACAGATCTGTATTTTTCAGGAAGCTTCAAAATTTCCCTTTGAACGGAATCTTGAAGTTCAAGACTTTCTAACTCAATTTCTGGCAAGGGGGAATTGGATGCCAGTTGTGAGTACATCGTGAGGCCGTCCGTTCCCGAGACTTCCGCATCAAGATAGTAATCGGGTTTTTTCTTTCTTATCCTGTCTATACACAAATTTGTTGCAATCCGAAATAACCAAGTCGAAAACTTTAGATCCTGATTAAATGATTTGATATTAACATATGCACGGATAAAGGCCTCCTGTGCAATATCTTCTGCTTCATGGCGATTTCCCAGCATTCGATAACCTAGCTGATAAATACTATTACTATAAATCTCAACAATTTCAGCAAAAGCATCTTGATCGCCTTTTATTACCTGTTTAATTCTTTTTTTTATAAGGGCTTCCATCTATTTTTCTCAGCTCCAATACAGCTATACAATCTTACGAATAAATAGCAAAAAGGTTTCAATATAAATCATTTCTTTCTTACATACTTTTTATATTAACAAAAATTTACTATTTTGGATAAAAGGAAGCTTAAAAGTTTTTTACTGTGGGAAGGAATAGCGGAAGGAATAATAACAGCAGCTTTCATGGAAAGCTGCTTGAAATACTGATTATAGTAATTTTTCACCAAATAAGGAGCCCATCAATTCAACAGCCGCCCTTGCCGTTTTATTCTTTTCATCTAGTATAGGATTGACTTCTACAAATTCTGCTGAGGTAATAATCCGCGCTTCTTCAAGCATCTCCATTGCCAAATGACTTTCACGATAACTAATACCGCCCATAACCGGAGTTCCTACACCTGGGGCATCATTTGGATCTAAACCATCTAAATCTAGGGATAAGTGAACACCATCTGTTCTTTCTTTTAGATAGGCAATCGTTTCCTCCATCACTTTTGCCATCCCAAGTCTGTCAATCTCATGCATGGTGTAAACTTTTATGCCTCTTTCTTTGATTAAGATTTTTTCACCCTCATCAAGAGATCTTGCACCAATGATAACCACGTGCTCTGGTTTTACCTTTGGGGCATATCCTCCTATATTTGTTAAAGAACGGTGACCAATTCCTAGGCTTGCTGCTAAAGGCATACCATGTATATTTCCAGAAGGCGAGGTTTCTGCCGTATTTAAATCACCATGTGCATCATACCAGATAACTCCTAAGTTGGTGTAATGCTTGGATACACCTGCTAATGTTCCAATCGCAATGCTATGGTCCCCACCCAAAACAAGCGGGAATGAACCAGATTGAATGACTTCATCTACCTTTTCTGCAAGTAGTGTACTTTTTTCAGCTACGAGATCTAAATTTCTTAAGTTAGATTCTTTATCGATAACCACTTCTGGCCTTCCAATCGGAATGTCACCCATGTCATGAATTTCATTAAATAGTGGTTTCAATCTCTCATTTATCCCCGCATAACGGATAGCACTAGGTCCCATATCAACTCCACGTCTCATTTGACCTAAATCCATCGGCATTCCAATTATTGATAGTTTTCTCATACTCTACCTCCAACCCCTTCTTTACCTATATTTTAACCGCTTTCAACACAATGACTCAACTCGACAAGATTATGTATATATATACGGAGATATTTCTTTTTTTTTAAAATAAAAAAGCCTTAAATCAAAGTGATTTAAGGCGAAGTTTTTATGTAGTGTGATGGTTATTTTGCTTTCGCAAAAAACTTTAGTTATTTTCACAATCGTGAAAATATCTTGGTGGAGCCTAGCGGGATCGAACCGCTGACCTCCTGCGTGCAAAGCAGGCGCTCTCCCAGCTGAGCTAAGGCCCCGTATAGACTAGTATAGATAAAGACCCGAAGAGAAAATTCCTCTTGGGGTCAGTTTGTTAATAGATGAGCCATGAAGGATTCGAACCTTCGACCCTCTGATTAAAAGTCAGATGCTCTACCAACTGAGCTAATGGCTCTTGGCTGGGCTAGCTGGATTTGAACCAACGCATGTCGCAGTCAAAGTGCGATGCCTTACCGCTTGGCTATAGCCCAATGTTTAGGACATTAACTAGTTTGTCCAACATTTCATAAAAATATAACTGGTGGAGGGGGACGGATTCGAACCGCCGAACCCGGAGGGAGCGGATTTACAGTCCGCCGCGTTTAGCCACTTCGCTACCCCTCCACTTTATAAAAAAGTGGTGCCGGCGAGAGGACTTGAACCCCCAACCTACTGATTACAAGTCAGTTGCTCTACCAATTGAGCTACCCCGGCACATATGGAAAGTTATTTGTTTCACTATCGTGAAAAAATATGGAAAGTTATTTTCACTATCGTGAAATTAAATTGGTGGAGGATGACGGGATCGAACCGCCGACCCTCTGCTTGTAAGGCAGATGCTCTCCCAGCTGAGCTAATCCTCCGTATAATGGAAAGTTATTTTCGCTATCGCGAAAAAACTTTGGTGACCCCTACGGGATTCGAACCCGTGTTACCTCCGTGAAAGGGAGGTGTCTTAACCACTTGACCAAGGGGCCATATAGTAAATAAGAAGGTAAGCTTCCAAGCGGGCTCGAACCGCTGACCTCTTCCTTACCATGGAAGTGCTCTACCTACTGAGCTATGGAAGCATAGCCAATATTCATAAAATAAAAATGGCTCCGCAGGTAGGACTCGAACCTACGACCGATCGGTTAACAGCCGATAGCTCTACCACTGAGCTACTGCGGAACAATATAAAGCCTGGCAACGTCCTACTCTCACAGGGACAAAGTCCCAACTACCATCGGCGCTGAGAAGCTTAACTTCCGTG
>NZ_JBDFLL010000002.1:190000-257500 GCF_047237705.1 Neobacillus canaveralius
AAGGCACGCTATCACCCATTAACGGGCTCTAACTACTTGTAGGCACACGGTTTCAGGATCTATTTCACTCCCCTTCCGGGGTGCTTTTCACCTTTCCCTCACGGTACTGGTTCACTATCGGTCACTAGGGAGTATTTAGCCTTGGGAGATGGTCCTCCCAGCTTCCGACCGGATTTCTCGTGTCCGGCCGTACTCAGGATCCACTCAGGAGGGAACGAAGTTTCAACTACAGGGTTTTTACCTTCTATGACGGACCTTTCCAGGTCGCTTCATCTACCCCGTTCCTTTGTAACTCCATGTTGAGTGTCCTACAACCCCAAGAGGCAAGCCTCTTGGTTTGGGCTATGTCCCGTTTCGCTCGCCGCTACTCAGGGAATCGCGTTTGCTTTCTCTTCCTCCGGGTACTTAGATGTTTCAGTTCCCCGGGTCTGCCTTCAATACCCTATGTATTCAGGTAAAGATACTGCTCCATTACGAGCAGTGGGTTCCCCCATTCGGAAATCTCCGGATCAAAGCTTACTTACAGCTCCCCGAAGCATATCGGTGTTAGTCCCGTCCTTCATCGGCTCCTAGTGCCAAGGCATCCACCGTGCGCCCTTTCTAACTTAACCTAAAAGGTTATTTTCTTCTTATTAATAAGAGAGAAAAACTAATGTGGCGATTCTCGGTTTTACTTTGACTTCTTCTTACGATTATCTAGTTTTCAAAGAACGAATTAAAATGAGAGATTGCACTCTCAAAACTAAACAAACAAGTAACGCATCAACAGTTTATCAGTCCACAAGGACTGCATTATCCTTAGAAAGGAGGTGATCCAGCCGCACCTTCCGATACGGCTACCTTGTTACGACTTCACCCCAATCATCTGTCCCACCTTAGGCGGCTGGCTCCTTACGGTTACCCCACCGACTTCGGGTGTTACAAACTCTCGTGGTGTGACGGGCGGTGTGTACAAGGCCCGGGAACGTATTCACCGCGGCATGCTGATCCGCGATTACTAGCGATTCCGGCTTCATGTAGGCGAGTTGCAGCCTACAATCCGAACTGAGAATGGTTTTATGGGATTGGCTTAACCTCGCGGTTTTGCAGCCCTTTGTACCATCCATTGTAGCACGTGTGTAGCCCAGGTCATAAGGGGCATGATGATTTGACGTCATCCCCACCTTCCTCCGGTTTGTCACCGGCAGTCACCTTAGAGTGCCCAACTGAATGCTGGCAACTAAGATCAAGGGTTGCGCTCGTTGCGGGACTTAACCCAACATCTCACGACACGAGCTGACGACAACCATGCACCACCTGTCACTCTGTCCCCCGAAGGGGAAAGTCCTATCTCTAGGAGTGTCAGAGGATGTCAAGACCTGGTAAGGTTCTTCGCGTTGCTTCGAATTAAACCACATGCTCCACCGCTTGTGCGGGCCCCCGTCAATTCCTTTGAGTTTCAGCCTTGCGGCCGTACTCCCCAGGCGGAGTGCTTAATGCGTTAGCTGCAGCACTAAAGGGCGGAAACCCTCTAACACTTAGCACTCATCGTTTACGGCGTGGACTACCAGGGTATCTAATCCTGTTTGCTCCCCACGCTTTCGCGCCTCAGCGTCAGTTACAGACCAGAAAGCCGCCTTCGCCACTGGTGTTCCTCCACATCTCTACGCATTTCACCGCTACACGTGGAATTCCGCTTTCCTCTTCTGTACTCAAGTCCCCCAGTTTCCAATGACCCTCCACGGTTGAGCCGTGGGCTTTCACATCAGACTTAAAGGACCGCCTGCGCGCGCTTTACGCCCAATAATTCCGGACAACGCTTGCCACCTACGTATTACCGCGGCTGCTGGCACGTAGTTAGCCGTGGCTTTCTGGTTAGGTACCGTCAAGGTACCGGCAGTTACTCCGATACTTGTTCTTCCCTAACAACAGAGCTTTACGACCCGAAGGCCTTCATCGCTCACGCGGCGTTGCTCCGTCAGACTTTCGTCCATTGCGGAAGATTCCCTACTGCTGCCTCCCGTAGGAGTCTGGGCCGTGTCTCAGTCCCAGTGTGGCCGATCACCCTCTCAGGTCGGCTACGCATCGTCGCCTTGGTGAGCCGTTACCTCACCAACTAGCTAATGCGCCGCGGGCCCATCTGTAAGTGTCAGCGTAAACCGACTTTCAGCTTTTCCACATGAGAGGAAAAGGATTATCCGGTATTAGCTCCGGTTTCCCGAAGTTATCCCAGTCTTACAGGCAGGTTGCCCACGTGTTACTCACCCGTCCGCCGCTAACCAAGAGGTGCAAGCACCTCAAGATTCGCTCGACTTGCATGTATTAGGCACGCCGCCAGCGTTCGTCCTGAGCCAGGATCAAACTCTCCAAGAAAGTTGATATAGCTCATTTTGTTACGTTGGCTTAGCTTTTATAAAAAGCTAAAAAATTGTTTGTTGACGTTCTTGTTTGTTTAGTTTTCAAAGAGCAAATTCATTGTGCCGCCCAAAAGCGACTTTATTAATTTATCACAGCTGTTTTTTTAAGTCAATAACTTTTTTTAAGTTATTTGATTTACGTCAGCAGCGACGTTTATTAATATACCAAGAGTTTATTTAAAAGTCAACAGAATATATTAAATTAGTTTCTTACTTTTTTAAAAGTGTTATTTATCCTTTCTTCCTGCTCTTATTATCCCTTCTCATGTACTTTAAACATTCATTTGGTGAGGCTACTCTTTTGAATAACGTAAATAAAATCTTATACCGCTCTTCCATAGCGCGCTTTACTATATGGTCAATACGATCATCTTTTAAATCAAATAATATTTCATCCATCTCACGCTTTATCAAGTATTCCATCTCTTTTACTTCTTTTTCATTAATGAGAAGCCCAAACATTAAATCACCCTTTATGAATTATGTAGTTATAGTAGTCTTTTCCAAATTAGTAAAATTTATAATTAATTTTCTTAATCATATTAATTTAAAAATTCGCATAGGTATGAGACAAGGATAGCAATGGACGAGGTGGTATATATGAATTTATTTTTTGTGTTAAATGGTAGATCTGTAAAACAAATTCTTTTAGTAGTAATTGCTGCTTTTTTTACTGCATTGTTTTTATTTATGGGAAATCTCTCTTTAACCCCTGTTTTTTCAACAAAGGATGGTCCTAAAGCTGTTTATCGAGGTGAGAAGGATATAGCTCTTACCTTTAATATTGGCTGGGGTGATGAAAAGGCAGAACCAATCTTGGACGTATTAAAGAGAGAAAATGTAAAAGCAGCAACCTTCTTTTTAGCTGGTTCATGGGCTGAGCGTCACCCCGATATTGTCAGCAGGATTGTCAAGGAAGGATATGAAATTGGAATTCTTGGATATGCCTATGAAGATTATCCAGAACTAGAAGATGTTAAAATCGGAAAAGATATCTCAAAAGCAAAAGAAGCCTTCAGAAAATTAAATATTAAAGATATCAAGCTTCTTCGTGCTCCTACTGGTCATTTTGATCAACGCTCCCTAAAAATAGCAGAAAGGTATGGGTACACCATGGTTCATTGGAGTGTAGATTCTAAGGATTGGACCAACCCTGGAGTAAAGCAGATTCAAGAAAATGTTAAGAAGGCTGATAAAGGTGACATCATTCTTCTCCATGCGTCAGATTCAGCTAAGCAGACTGCAAATGCTTTACCAGGCATTATTCAAGATTTGCAGGGTAAAGGCTTTAAACTGGTTACGGTCTCACAACTAATTGCTAATGGAGTCGTCGATTCAAAGGAAATAAAATAGGTACAAAAAACCGTCCATCTAACTTTAATGGACGGTTTTTTTGCTTAATTTTTTAGGAGACTTTGTTATCTTATTTTCAGAAGATTGCCTACTTTGTCTATGTTGCTGCGATTGCATATTTAGTTTATGAAGAATTAATATTTGATAAGCATTACAAGCTAGTAAGGAAAACAACATGAGATAAATCCAGCTTGACTCATTGACTCGTAACACAGGGAACCATTCTATAACCGTTACCACAATCATAAAAAAGAGTGCTGGAATAAATGCTTCACGATTTGTTTGTTTTGCTTTATACCATGCAATCACCAATGCAGGGATTAGCAACAATACTGCCAGCCCGACATATGGTAAGAGGCTGTCCCCTGATTTCGCAAAGGTCTCATAGCGTAAATACACGAGGTCAAATAACACAAATAGAGTTAAAACCGCTTGAACTCCATTCCAAAGTGATACGGATTTAAAGATACCTAATCCAAAACGGTGGACAGTAAGATAGGCAAAAAAGCCCATCTGACTAACAACACTATAAAGAAAACCCCATAAAATAAACCAAAAAAGGGCGGATAATATATTAATGATTCGAAATTCGGTAAAATAATGCACATAATCATTCCAATTGATAATAAATCCAACAATTGCTGATGTAATTCCGCCAATTAATAGCGTAGTCATAAACAGCCTAACCCAAATACGACTCGTCACACAATTATCCTCCAATAACAAAAAATAAATACCATTATGATTGTACCAATCCAATTATAAAAAATCCATCTTTTCAATATCTGTACGCATAATCTAAGGCGCTTTTCTTCATCCTAAAAATTAAGGACTATTATGTGAAAGGAGCTTTCTAAATGAAGGTTAAAAAGCTGATGCTCCCCTTGCTGATCACTATGCTTCTGTCTAGTTGTGCATCTCCTGAAGCTAGCGGTGGAGAACAAATAGATTATGAAGCAACAAAGAAAATGGTTGTTGATATACTTAAAACAGATGATGGCAAGAAAGCACTTCAAGAGGTTATGTCTGATGAAAAAATGAAAGAAACACTAGTAATGGACCAAAAAGTGGTGTCTGATACCATTCAACAAACCCTAACCTCCGAGGCTGCGACAGAAATTTGGAAAAAAACCTTTAGTGATGCCAAATTCGCCGAGGGCGTAGCAAAAAACATGAGAACCGAGAATGAACAACTATTGAAGGACTTAATGAAGGACCCTGAGTATAGAGCCATGATGATTGAAGTTTTTAAAGAACCTGAAATTCAAAAGGAAATGGCCGATGCGCTTAAAAGTAAGGAATATCGAGAACATCTTCAAACCGTCATTTCCGAAACACTTGAAAGCCCTCTTTATAAAGTAAAAATTCAGGAATTACTGTTAAAAGCAGCAGAAGAAACACAGAAAGCGGAAGAGAAAAAGTAGTGTTAGTGCTAAATGAAATAAATGCCTCCTCCGACTTATTGGAAGAGGCATTTATTTTTTACTTTTTCAAACGACTTGTCATTTTTTCAGCAATTTCTAAATAAATTTTTCCTAATTTATGGTCTTCTTGATAGATTGACGGTGCAAAATCATCGTCATTCCAATCAGGCTGATTGAGCGGCAGGCGACCAAGGACTTCAGTGTTCAGGTCCTCAGCTAGTTTATCACCGCCGCCTTTACCGAATACATATTCTTTTTCACCTGTTAGCTTACTTTCAAAGTACGCCATATTTTCAATAACACCTAGAATTTCATGATCGGTTCGTAATGCCATAGCACCTGCACGTGCTGCTACAAACGCTGCAGTGGGATGTGGTGTTGTTACGATTACTTCTTTACAAGCAGGAAGCATCGTATGAACATCTAATGCGACATCCCCTGTTCCAGGAGGTAAGTCTAATAATAGATACTCTATTTCTCCCCATTCGACTTCATTAAAGAAACTATTAAGCATTTTTCCTAACATCGGCCCGCGCCAAATGATTGGAGAATTATCCTCTACAAAGAAGCCCATTGAAATTACTTTCACGCCAAAGCGCTCAACAGGCAGTATTTTTTCGCCTCTAACGACCGGTCTTTTCGTAATTCCCATCATGTCCGGAACACTAAATCCATAAATATCGGCATCAATCAAACCGACTTTTTTACCTAGTCGTGCGAGTGCCACTGCAAGGTTTACAGATACAGTAGATTTTCCTACTCCGCCTTTACCACTTGCAATTGCGATAAATGTGGTTTTATTAGAAGAAAGTAATCCCTGGTCTTCAGATTCGCTTGCAGCAGAGCGGTGTTCCGCTAATACTGCCTCTGGCAGCTCACTAAAACGGATTCCCACCGTTTGGGCACCAGCTTCTTTTAGCAAATTAACCACTTGTGTTTGAAGCTGTAATTGTTCAGCTGTACCAGTTTTTGCAATCTGCAACTTTACACTGACATGGCTTTTCTCTTCTTTGATTTTTATTTCTTCAATAGCATTTAATTCAGCTAAAGTTTTATGTAAAAATGGTTCTTTTAAGCTGCCTAGTACTTCACGGACTTTTACTTCTGTTAACATGTAAACAAACACCTCACCCTATGAATTCGTTTCCAGTTTTCAGTATACCATATTCTTTTCTATAAACAGTTAAATGAATCACTTCCATAATAATTCCAAAAAAAAGAAGGTGATTAAACACCTTTATTCATCTTCTATTTTTAATTCCTTTTCATTGGTAAAATACCGAAGAACACCTTGATATATGGAAGCTGCTATCTTCTCCTGATAGGCATCCTTTTTTAATTGCTCTCTTTCATTTGGATTTGAGAGGAAGCCTACTTCTACTAGTACCCCAGGCTTTTTAGCATTCTTTAAAATGTAAACAGAATTAATTGGCTTTGCTTTTCTTGTCGTATTTTCTAAGTTAACGATCAGCTCATCCTGAATAAATTTTGCGACTTTGGCATTTTCCTTAAAATGAGGTGCATAAAAGGTTTGCGCTCCACTCCATCTTGATGAAGGAATCGCATTTAAATGAATGCTGACAAAAAGATCATTATCGGAGTTGTTTATCATTTTTAAACGCTTTTTTAAATCTTCCACTTTTCTTCTACTATATCCTTTTGTGCCTTCATCAGCCAAATCTTTATCTATTTCACGGGTCATGACCACTAAGGCTCCCTGTTCCTGCAAATAGTCTCTGACTTTTAATGAAATATCCAAGGCAATGTCTTTTTCTAACGCTTTGGAACTTCCAGCTCCCCCATCTGGACCGCCATGTCCTGGGTCAAGTAATATGATTTTTCCAGATAGAGGAAGATTCCAAGAATCACCCCATGTATTCTCTTTAACAAAATCATATTGTAATATCAGAAATAAAAGAAGTAAGCCAACAGAAAAACCAATGACCTTTAATTTTTTCTTTGACACCGAAATCATTCCTTCCCGCTCGTCCCTATTCACTTAACTATATGGGACAAGGGACATGTTTAGAACAGGAAGAAATATGAAGAACCAGGATTATCTAATCCTGGTTCTTCATCAAGTTATTCCATTAATGTAATCGCAGCTTGCGGCGTCTCTGAGCTTTTTCATACCCTTCTTTCCACCATGTATCGATATAACCCTCGCAGGAATAATAAAGCGTTTCGCTCATGGTTCCCTCTTCCCCATTACCCCAATAAAGGAGAAAATTGTAGAGTGTATCAATTAAATGCTTCTCTTCTCTATAACAACGTTTTCGTACATCATCTATATTTTCACCATAATACCCAAATTTGCTAAATTTAGCCCCTAATAAGTAGGCTTCTAATGCTACATCATAACAAGCCTCTTCAATTCCTGTATTCATGATAAAACTCGACGCAATTTTGGATGATCCAAAATATTGCTGCACCCGCTCCTTTAACGTTTTAACAGACAAGTCCTTTAGAACGGACCGCTCGTATTTTATTTGTTTATCGCGACGCTTTTCTTTAAAGGTAGTAATTACAGTCACTCGCTTTTCACCTCTTAGGACTATTCTTCATCCCTTGGGCATAAGTAATTCAAATTCAAAAGCGATTTCGATTGCCAATTTTTATCGCATCAGGTCTCCTTTATTCCAAATTATTGAAAACGTGCTTCCCCTGCTGCTGCTTTCGGTTAAAATTAAATCCCCGTCAAGGGCTTTCGCGAGCATTTTACTGAAAGGTAAACCCAATCCAAGGCCTCTTACCTTTAATTTCTTCTTTTCTCCACGGAAAAACCTTTCAAAAACATAAGGCTGTTCTGCTTCAGGAATCCCCAATCCCGTATCTTTTACGTCAATACCGCTCTCTGAGAGCCTTACGATTATTGAACCCTTGCCATCAAGCGACTGATATGAGTTGTTTAACAGATTAATCATAATTTGCTGTAACCGCAATGGATCGATGTTCCGATACAGGGTTACATCAGGTACATTCACTTGATAATTAATAGGTTGAGGCTGTATGACACCCCATTCACGAACGATGTTCTGAACAAGCTCATTCATATTGCAAGTTTCGATTCTGATTGAAAAAGCCCCAGCAGCTAATGAATTAAAATCTAATAAATCTTCAATCATGTTTTGGAGCCTTGTGACTTCCTTTAGCGTTATATCAAGAAACTCTTGCCGTTCCTCACCGGTAACCACCCCATCACGCACGGCCTGAACAAGCCCACTAATGGAGGTTACAGGTGTTTTGAGGTCATGCGTAACACCAGCTAGCAATTCAGCCCGAAGTTTTTCAAGTTGCATTAGGCGATTCGTCATCTCTGCAAAGGAACTGACGAGTTCATATATTTCCTGTTCACTTGATTCCGTATTCAGATTGAGATCATAATTTCCCTCTTTAATTTGAGCAGCTGCTTGAGCAACATCTTGAATCGGCTTAAGTATTCTCCTCGAGAGCAGGTAAATCACTAGCCACCCTAATACCCCTAAGCCGCCTAATAAAATAAATAAAAGCCGGTATTCTTGATTCACATCTGACAATTCATCTGCACTTTGCATTAATACAACCCAGCCAATTTGGTTGTCATTTTCCATAATAGGGGATCTGACAGCGTACATCACACCAATTTCTTCTACATCCACCTTTTGTATGGTTTCTTTATTCAGAAAAACTTCGCTAGGAATATCAATGCTATTTTGACTCTGCGGTCCCATTCGTCCAGGGCTCATATGGCGCGGTCTTGAAAAAATGGCTTCCCCACTTAAGTCTGTAATAAAAAGCTCTGGCTCCTTTTCTAATTGGAGAACTCTAGCTCTTTCTTCCAGCATACGATTAAAAAATGGGTCTACTTCCATTATTCCATTCTCCTGAGTCACTCGATTTGCGGTTTCAACCGCTAAATATTCCATTAAATTCAGACGATTTTCCAAGGTGGTTGTTTGAATCCACCATAAAGATCCAGCACCTAACAGGATTAATCCAATTATAAGAGTAACAAGGTATCTCGTTGTCCAGTACTTAAGTAATGTCGTTCTTTTTTTATTTTTCGTAAACACAGAATTGGTACCCCAATCCGCGATGAGTCCGGATTTCACCTTGCGAGACAGGCCACTCACTTAATGCTTGTCGAATCCGCTTTATCGCTAAATCCACTGCACGATCACTTCCTTCATAATCCATTCCCCAGACACTGTCGATAAGGTCATCTCTTGTAAATGTTCTATTTGGTCTCTCCGCCAAATAGATAAGCAAACTGAGATCTTTTGGGGTTAAGATTACCTCTTCACCATTAATGGTTACGATATGAGCATCAAGATTTATTTTTAAGCTGCCAAACTGCTTACTATTATCGGTATCAAAAACATTGGCTGAACGCCTTAGTACAGCATGGACACGAGCAATAACTTCTTCACCGACAAATGGCTTCGTTATATAATCGTCTGCTCCCTGATTTAACCCTTTTAATCGGTAATCAATATCCCCTAGAGCCGTTAGCATAATCACCGGACATGCACTTACTTTTCTAATATCCCCTAGGATACTCCAGCCATCTCTCCCAGGCAGCATCACATCAAGCAATACAAGATTTGGGGAATTCTCATGAAATAAACGAAATGCTTCATCTCCATCATAAGCTTGTACGACATAATAGCCTGCATGCTGTAAGTACACAGCTAATACTCTCGAGATTGTCTTTTCATCTTCCACAACCAAAATGGTTTTCATTATCTGAACAACCTCCAATTTCTTTAACTATACTAGAAAATCCTCGGGTGGAATACCTGAGGATTTGACTAGTATATTTTAAACTCCCGTGCTGCTAGCAGCCGTGCCGCTCACTCCCTGTTGTGCTTCTCCGCCTTTATGCATACCGTCGCCATGTCCACCACCTCTATGTCCAGAGCCACCCAATCCTTTGCCAAACATTCCGAATGACTCATTACCTAGTAGTTCTTCTAACTTCGCAGCGTCCTTTTCTTTAATTTCACTCATTATTTCTTGTATTGATTTATCTGTAGTAGAGATTCCAAGGTCTTTTGCTAACTTAAATATTTTTTGTTCTCTCACTTCATCGGCAATTTGTGGAATGGTTTTACCGTCGAAAGTGTTTAAAAACACGATTAGGCTCTTGATCTTGTACTATTACTTTAACGCCCAAATAAGTCAGGATAATGTCAAAAAGAACTATTTTTCTTAAAATACAAAAAGACCCCCAACCTAAAATGGTCGGGAGTTCTTTAATAATTAACGCTTTAGGAACTGTGGGAAACGAATAGAAACTTTAGGACTGTATTTTTTTCCGTGTTTCGGAAGAGTAAAACCTGTAAAACCATAAATTAATGTTAGCAATGGTGAAAATAAGCAAAATAATGCAAACGGAAAGTACTCAGCTACAGGCACCCCGAGGACTGAAGCCAGAAACACACCACAGACACTCCATGGGACGAGAGGATTGACGACCGTTCCGGCATCCTCGAGCACCCTTGAAAGATGCTTCGGTTCTAAGCCAGCTTTTTTGAAATGTTCTTTAAAAGCATTTCCAGGTAACAGGATTGATAAATATTGCTCCCCAATAATAAAATTAACAGCTACCGCAAGTCCGGCAGTTGTACTAATTAAAAGGGAAACACGGGTTAATACAACTTGTAAAAGCGAGATAAGTGTCGGAATAATGCCCAGTCTGAAGAGAAGTCCTCCCATGCTTAGTGCCAGCAAAATTACTGATATGCTGAACATCATACTCTCCATTCCGCCCCTTGTCAGCATGGAATCGACTTCTTGGACTCCACTTGCAGATTTGTAACCGGAATAGAGTAAATCAAATAATCCTTTGCTGTCTATTCCTCCATTCATCCAAACAGAAATTAAAAGAGCGGAAAGGATGCCCGCGGAAAGCGTCGCGATCGCAGGTACTTTTTTTGCAGCCAGTATAGTTAGGATAATAAAGGGCAGAAGTGAGTACCAGTGTACAAGGTTTAGAGTGATTAATTCCCCTTTAAGGATTCCCATTTGTTTAATGTTTTGTTCCGCTTCCGTTGGAGAAATCACTACATAAACAATTAGCGAAAAAATAAAGGCTGGGATTGTGGTCCATAACATATTTTTTATATGGTCAAATAAATCTACACCTGCGATGCTCGCAGCAAGGTTTGTCGTATCAGATAAAGGCGACATTTTATCCCCAAAGAACGCTCCGGAGACAACTGCCCCCGCAGTAATTACTGGGGAAATGCCAAGTGCGGTACTGGCCCCAACAAAGGCTACTCCTAATGTTGCAGCTGTTGTTAAGGAACTTCCGATACTTACTCCGATAATAGAAGTTACTACAAAAACAATAGCATAGTAAAATTTCCCCGAGACTAGATCGACAGCTAAATAAATAAACGTCGGAATTGTACCGCTGGCCATCCAGCTGCTGATTAGCATCCCAATAAAAAAGAAAATCATGACCGAGGCTATTCCAGATTTTGCTCCATCTGCCATAGCTGCTTCAAGTTCAAGAAAGTTTACTTTCTTTACAGCACCATATATAAGCAACAGGGCGATCCCTGCGATTATTGCAATTTGTGGAACTACTTTAATGCCGATAATTAGATAACCGACAATCCCCATTAAAAGTACAGCAATAAATGCCGCTTCGACTGGTCGAATGGTTAGAACCTTTTGTTGTTGCTCCATAAAAATCTCCCCCTAAGAAGTTAAAAATAAACGCAAAAAAGCCCCTTCGACTATAGGGACGAAGGAACTTCGCGGTACCACCCTAGTTGGCAGGAATTGCTTCCCGCCCTCTTTAAAAAATTTGCCCGTTCAAGGCAGCTGTATTTCAAATTTATCATTGCCCGAATTTACACCTTCCATCCGGTCTCTTATTGCTGCTAATGACAATTCTACTAAAACTGCAGGCACTTATTTACTTTTGCACTAAAACGCTTTTAAGTACTAAAGTGTTATATTTAAATAATAATATACATTGCTCTATTCTATCTGTCTACAAAATTTTTTCATGTTACAGATATCTTCTAAGTAAAAGCTGCATATTTACATAAAAAAGAACCCCAATCAAATTGATTGGGAGTCTTTAAAATTAGAGTACCTCTAGCCTCAAGAACCTTTCTTACTGAAAATGGAGAAAATCCACTCCCACTTATCTTTAGGTTTTTGAATCGCTTTCTCTAAACGTTTATTAAAGTCATTTTGAGAAAGCCACTCTTTTTTCATTTCTTCCCGAAGATTTTGTAATTCTTTTTGTAAGTATTCGCTCTTTTGTTTTTCCTGTTCCAGCAATGCTTCGTAATGGATCTTTTCTTGTTCAGATAATTTATCTATCCTAATTTGAGTTTTTTGTGCTGAATTTGAAATGTTAGAACTTAAATCATGATGATCCTGCTTTAGCCTCGAAACGGTAGTTTTAAGATCTGTCATATCGTTTATCACTTGGACATTCATTTCACGTGTGGCAGCAAGTTCATTGGCTAAATAGGATAATATTTCTTTTAAGTGATTGGGGTCTTGAGGTAAATTCTCATATGTATCGGCTACCGCAATCTCTGTTTCACTAAATCCTTCTAATCTTTCTTTTTGTTGCCGGGCAATTTCTTTAGCCGTATCGTCTAGGGGCTTGTCTGTATCGCGTAACGCTATAAGCGCTTCAATATCGGATTGAACAAAAATACGACGATCTCCTTCTTTAAAAAACACATAGCCATTCCGCTCTAGGATTTGGCCATACTTCCGAACAGTAGGTGTTGCAACCCCAGCTTCACCTGCCACTTCCTTGGAAGAGAAAGAGCGTTCATACGGTTGAATATCATTTCGCATTTCAAATCACCTTTTTTATGCTAAATAATGAAGGTATATAGAGAAATTTGCAAGAGCCATATCACCTAGCGATACATAAAAAAGAGAAGGTAATCCTATTATTTTAATTTAGAATCACATTATCATTGTATTAGGGTCTCTATCAAATCGATACAGTACAGTCATTATCAATCTCATTTTGAGGTTTGACCGTATAGCGCGGCGATATAATGGTTTTGTTATATTTTATGAACGCATATCGCCTAGCGATACATAAAAAAAGAGACAGTAATCCTACTTAACTTAATTTAGAATCACATTATCATTGTATTAGGGTCTCTATCAAATCGATACAGTACAGTCATTATCAATCTCATTTTGAGGTTTAACCATATCGCATGGCGATATAATGGTTTTGTTATATTTTATGAACGTATATCGCCTAACCATACGATTGTATATGAAGAATAGTACCCCAATATATCCCTGAAAATACAAACTTCGACTAAGCTAAGTCAAAAATCGTGTCGGTTTAAATAGGTATTGGATTATCTATTTCGGTAAACTTACTATCTGTGTATTGAGCAGAATAGCCTTATGCTTCCAGTTTCATAATTTTTCCAGACCTCGCTACAAATGTGACAGCGCCTAGCAATAATTTTTGCAAAATTGCTTGGCTTCATAATTTGATAAATTTGCTGGAGTGAGTATTCCCGGATCTCAGGGATTAGTAACCTTGAGGTATTACTACATCAACCCCCTGAAATTTTCCATGTTAACCTACCTGGGGTAAGTTACAAGCTGTGGAATTATAATAAAATGGCTATTTTGAACAGCTTGGTTAGCAATGCTATTGCAGGTTCCCTTCGTTTATGGAGAACACCTTTTCACAGTAATGTTGAATTCTATATTCTAACGCCCAAGACGGGGCAATCTAGACGGTTAATCAATTTGGTTAAGTAAACCCCCCCTCTCACTCTTAAAAAAATGGCATATACGGCAAAAGGAAGAGGATTAGATTTAATGAATATTAATAAAAATAAATTAGTATTTACCAGAGAGTGTGGCCCTCCACTGAGACTTGCTTATCCGAATGACAAGCTAAGGTCAATAATTTCGTGACCGAAAGCATTTATTTACAATAAAAAAGACCCCCAACCAATTGGTTGGAAGCCTTTGAAGTATTGAAGATTAACGTTTTGAGAACTGAGGTGCACGACGAGCGCCTTTAAGTCCGTATTTCTTACGTTCTTTCATACGTGGGTCACGAGTTAATAGACCTGCACGCTTTAAAGTTGGACGGTATTCAGGGTCAGCTTGAAGTAATGCGCGAGCAATACCGTGGCGGATTGCGCCAGCTTGACCAGTGTATCCACCGCCGCTTACGTTTACAAGAACATCGTAGCTGCCTGTTGTTTCAGTAGCAACTAATGGTTGGTTTACAACCATACGTAAAGCTGCAAATGGGATATATTCTTCGATGTCACGTCCGTTAATTGTAATTTTACCTGTACCTGGAACTAAGCGCACGCGTGCGACAGAGCTCTTACGACGACCAGTACCAATATATTGAACTTGTGCCAAGTTAATTCCCTCCCTCTTTATTAACCGCGAAGTTCGTAAACTTCAGGTTGTTGTGCTTGGTGCGGATGTTCTGCGCCAGCATATACGTGTAATTTTTTGAATGTTTGACGGCCAAGAGAATTCTTTGGAAGCATACCTTTAACAGCAAGCTCGATCATTTTCTCAGCATAGTTTGTACGCATTTCAAGAGCAGTTCTAGTTTTTAAACCACCTGGGTGCATTGTGTGACGGTAGTAGATCTTGTCAGTTAATTTCTTACCAGTTAATTCAACTTTAGAAGCGTTAAGAATGATAACATGATCACCAGTGTCAACATGTGGTGTAAAAGTTGGTTTATTTTTACCACGTAAGATTGCTGCTACTTCAGAAGCAAGACGTCCAAGAGTTTTGCCTTCAGCATCAATCACGTACCATTTACGCTCGATATTGTTGGCGTTAGCCATAAACGTTGTACGCATGAATTTCCCTCCTAATTTAAATCCATAAAGATTATTTTTCGCACCATCATAAGCTGTTATCGTTTATTCTGTTCCGGGAATAAATGATAACGCCATTGTGCGTCAATTTTTTTAAGTTCATATATTTTCAATCACGATGAAGACTTTCCGGGGCTTAATCGTGGGATTAAAAACACAACCATATAATATAATAAGTTCTTTAGAGCTAAAAGTCAAGAAAATGTTACACTAGGATGAGTTGTTTACTTATTTTATTTTAATAAAATACTTTCCAAAGATACAAACCTTGTCCTGGCGCGGTTTTCCCAGCGTAACAGCGATCCCGTTTTTCTAAAATCTCTACTATTTCCTCTGGCTTCCGCTTACCGGAACCAACCTCGATTAAGGTTCCTACTAAAATTCGAACCATATTGTATAAAAATCCGTTTCCTATGAAACGAAAGCTAATGTGTTCCCCGTCTTGTAATATTTCAATGGTCTCAATCGTTCTAACCTTATCCTCTACTTCCGTTCTTGCAGAACAAAAACTAGAAAAATCATGTGTACCTAGTAAATGGTTGCAAGCTGCTCTCATAGCTCCTAGATTCAAAGGATATGGGTAATGAAAAGCAAAATTCCGTTGAAATGGATCTCTTCTCGGTGATTGATTCAGAAAATAACGGTATTCCTTTCCGCTGGCATCGAAACGAGCATGAAAGGATTGGTCCACAGCTTCAACTGAGAGAACCGAAATATCCTCAGGCAGCATAGAATTTAAGGCTATCTCCCACTTTTCCTGAGGGAGGGACAACAGTGAATCAAAATGAATCACCTGACCTTTTGCATGGACCCCAGCATCTGTTCTTCCAGAGGCTGAGATTTTCACAGGGCTACCCTTATGCATTTTAGTTAAAACAGCTTCTATTACACTTTGAACAGTCCGTTTCTTTGGCTGAACCTGATATCCGGAGAATCCAGAACCATCGTAGGAAATAATGCATTTATAGCGATTCATTTTAAGCTCCATTATGAACGTAGTAGGAATAATAATATCGTAAGAATAGCAAGAATCAAAAGTTGCAGCGTATCAGCAAGTTTCCAGCTCAGGAGACGGTACTTTGTCCTTCCTTCGCCTCCACGGTACCCTCTTGCTTCCATGGCAATAGCAAGCTCCTCAGCACGCTTAAAAGAGCTAACAAACAGAGGAATTAGTAAAGGAATGACAGCTTTAATTCTTTCTTTCACGGGACCACTTGAAAACTCCACTCCTCGAGCAATTTGTGCCTTCATAATCTTGTCAGTTTCTTGCATTAAGGTTGGAATAAACCGTAGTGAAATAGACATCATTAGGGCCATTTCATGTACGGGAAAGCGGACTTTTTTCAATGGGTTCAGCAGAGTTTCCAGCCCATCCGTTATTTCTATTGGCGTTGTCGTTAATGTCAGCAAACTGGTCATCAAGATTAAGAAAAAGAATCTCATCGAAATAAAAATCCCCTGTCTGACTCCTTCTTCATAAATCTTTATTGGACCAAGCTCATACAATAAACTTCCTTCTTTTGTAAAGAACACTTGTAAGAGTAAAGTAAACAACACTAACCAGAGAACTGGTTTTAAACCCGCATATAAAAAACGAAAGGGAATTCGAGACAGGCCGAGCATTAAAAAAGTATAAATACCAATTAGTGCATAGGTAAAAAAGTTATTTGCAAGAAAGATAACACATACGAATAAGAAAATAATAATAAGCTTTGAACGAGGGTCCATTCGATGAACTAGACTTTCTGCAGGAACATATCTCCCAATGATCATTTTTTCCATCATACTGGTGCACCTCTTAACAATACTGTAACTGCAGATGAAAGCTCCTCAATTGAAAGATAGGTGGCTCCTAGTTTAATCCCAAGCTTTTCTTCTAGACTTCGTTGGAAACGGACAACTTCTGGTACATCTAGACCCATTTCAACCAACTCAGAAACGGACGAAAAGATTTCAAGAGGTGTTCCTTGTTTTACGACATGTCCTTGCTGCATAATAACAATTTGATCAGCGTATCTAGCCGCATCCTCCATACTATGGGTTACCAGTATAGTAGACAGGTTTCTCTCTTTATGGAGTGAATAAAACATATCCATAATCTCTTTACGGCCTCGAGGATCTAAACCAGCAGTCGGCTCATCTAGAACGAGACAATCAGGCTCCATGGCAAGAACACCTGCAATAGCAACGCGGCGCATCTGACCACCAGACAAATCAAATGGGGACTTTTCTAATATCTCCTCGGACAACCCAACTTGTTGTAAAGCAAGCCGAGCCCTTTCTTTTGCTTCTGCCTCTGAAACACCAAAATTCATAGGACCAAAGATAATATCCTTTTCAACGGTTTCCTCAAATAGTTGATGCTCTGGAAATTGAAAAACAATCCCGACCTTTTGTCTAATCTTTCTTAAATTCTTATTTTTCTGTTTAGCTTTGACTTCATGGTTCCCAATCACCACGGTTCCTTCTGTCGGCAGCAGCAATGCATTTAGATGTTGTAAAACAGTAGACTTTCCAGAACCAGTATGACCTATTAACGCCATATATGTTCCTGTTGGGATTTCAATAGACACATCTTTAATGGCCAAACGTTCAAAAGGAGTGTTTGCCTGATAACGGTACTCTATACTTTGGAGCGAAATGTCCATAGCTCATTCACCAACTCTTCTTCCGATAAATAGTGCTTCGATAGGTCAATCCCTTTTTCACGAAATGCATTACTCATTTTGATAGAAAAAGGTATATCAAGCCCAAGATGAATCAATTCATCATCCATTGAGAATATATCCTCTGGACTGCCCTCACGGTATACTTGCCCCTGATTCATCACAATAATTCTATCAGCTTTAGCCGCTTCTTCTAAATCATGTGTAATAGAGATGACAGTTAGGGATTTCTCTTCCTTTAAAGCTCGTACAGTTTCTAAGACTTCGCCTCTGCCTTTCGGATCGAGCATCGATGTCGCCTCGTCGAGAATAATGATTGAAGGTCTCAAGGCAAGGACGCCAGCAATCGCAACCCGTTGCTTTTGCCCGCCGGATAGATGGTGCGGCTCTTGATTAAGAAAATGGTCCATTTTGACTTTCTTTAAAGAATCTTCAACCCTTAAGATCATATCATCCCTTGGGATTCCATGGTTTTCTAAACCAAAAGCCACATCATCCTGCACAGTTGTACCAACAAACTGATTATCAGGGTTCTGAAAGACCATTCCTAATTTTTTTCTTATCTCCCAAATGGACTCTTCTGTTAATTTAATTCCACAAACAATAATTTCGCCCTTCTGCGGAAATTGTAAGCCATTTAAGAGCTTTGCCATAGTTGATTTACCTGATCCATTATGACCGACAATTGCTAACCATTCACCTTCACGGATGTCATAGCTTACATCCTGAAGAGCATAGCTGGATTGGTTCTCATATTGAAAAGACACATTCTTTAAAGAAACAATTGACTCCCTCATAACACTTCTCCTCTCAACTCAACTATTCATACATTTCTATGCCAAGTTCAAAGAATACACAAAAAAAGCCTGCACCTCGCCCCTCAGGCAGAATTACGAATAAATTCTGCCGCATAAACGGGATTTCTAAAAAGAAATGGGAGGAGGTGCATGAGCTAGACGAGTCGCGAAAAAGATAAGTAAAAGGCTTACATTCATCTTTCCCAGGAGAAATTAAAAATCTCCTGCAAGTGCCCTTCTTAATAAGGGTCACGCTCATCATAACACTCTTTTTGGCTTGGTTCGTTTGTTATATAAAGTTTATCTTACAGAAAAAGGGCTCAAGAACAAGTTTGTAACTAAACTGTCCAGCGCCCTTGTTGTCTGTTAAAGGTATTAAACTAACTCGATAATTACCATTGGTGCACCATCGCCGCGGCGTGGTCCCATTTTCATAATACGAGTATATCCACCTTGGCGCTCTGAATAACGAGGAGCGATATCAGTGAAAAGTTTTTGAAGTGCATCCTGACCTTTTTCAGCATCAGCAACTTCATTACGTACGTAAGAAGCAGCTTGACGGCGAGCATGTAAGTCACCACGTTTGCCTAAAGTAATCATTTTTTCAACAGTACCACGAAGTTCCTTCGCGCGAGTTTCTGTTGTTTCAATGCGCTCATTGATAATTAAGTCTGTAGTTAAATCACGAAGCATAGCTTTACGCTGTGCGCTTGTGCGTCCTAACTTTCTGTATGCCATGAAGGGTTCCCTCCTTTGTTGAAGTCATTAAACGGATTAGTTTTAAAGTAGGAGTTGACCTAATCAGTCATCCTTACGTAAGCCTAATCCAAGCTCTTCTAGTTTCGCCTTCACTTCTTCGAGTGATTTGCGGCCTAAGTTACGTACTTTCATCATATCTTCTTCAGTCTTATTAGCTAGTTCCTGAACAGTGTTGATTCCTGCACGCTTTAAGCAGTTATATGAACGAACTGATAAATCAAGTTCTTCGATCGTCATTTCAAGGACTTTTTCTTTTTGATCCTCTTCTTTTTCGATCATAATCTCAGCATTTTGAGCTTCATCAGTTAAACCAACGAAAATATTTAAATGCTCTGTTAAAATCTTTGAACCAAGAGCAATAGCTTCTTTTGGCCCTGTGCTTCCATCTGTCCAAACATCAAGCGTTAGCTTATCATAGTTTGTCATTTGACCCACACGAGTATTTTCTATCTGATATTGAACACGTGAAACAGGAGTGAAAATAGAATCAATTGGAATTACACCAATTGGCTGATCTTCACGCTTATTTTGCTCAGCTGGTGTATAACCACGACCACGCTTAGCCGTTAAACGCATACGAAGATGTCCGCTTGAAGCCAATGTAGCGATATGAAGATCTGGGTTTAAAATTTCAACATCACTATCATGAGTAATGTTTCCAGCTTTAACAGGTCCTTCACCCTGAACATCAATCTCAAGAGTTTTTTCTTCATCAGAATAGATTTTTAAAGCTAATTTTTTAATGTTTAAAATGATGGATGTTACATCCTCTACGACGCCTTCAATTGTTGAGAACTCATGAAGTACCCCATCGACCTGAATCGATGTAACAGCGGCACCTGGGAGTGAAGATAAAAGGATACGACGTAAGGAGTTACCCAAAGTGGTACCATATCCACGCTCTAGTGGCTCTACGACGAACTTCCCGTACTTGGCATCATCGTTGATCTCAACCGTTTCGATTTTTGGTTTTTCTATTTCGATCATCAAATAACCCTCCTTCAAAACGTCGAAACCTCGACTAGTAACTTAGCTAATCGAAATTCCCCCATGTATACGTTCCCGTTTTGTGCACAACAACTGGAATAATTCTTCTGTATGAACGGAAAAAATTAGTATCATATCCCATTATAGACGCAGGATACAAAATCTATACAGAAAAATTAAACACGACGGCGTTTTGGTGGACGGCATCCGTTATGAGGAACAGGAGTAACGTCTTTAATAGCTGTTACTTCAAGACCTGCAGCTTGTAGCGCACGAATTGCAGCCTCACGACCTGCACCAGGTCCTTTAACTGTAACTTCTAAAGTCTTCATACCATGTTCAATAGATGTCTTAGCCGCAGTTTCAGCAGCCATTTGTGCCGCGAATGGAGTAGATTTACGTGAACCTCTAAATCCAAGCGCACCTGCACTAGACCAAGAAATTGCATTACCATGTACATCAGTAATTGTTACGATTGTATTGTTAAATGTTGAACGGATATGTGCAATACCTGATTCAATATTCTTTTTAACACGACGTTTACGTGTATTAGTTTTACGTGCCATTTAAATAACCTCCTTTGCCGATTACTTCTTCTTGTTCGCAACAGTCTTACGAGGACCTTTGCGTGTACGAGCGTTGTTTTTCGTGTTTTGTCCACGAACCGGTAAACCACGACGATGACGTAATCCGCGGTAGCAGCCAATCTCCATTAAACGCTTAATGTTAAGAGAAATTTCACGGCGA
The DNA here is from genome assembly GCF_047237705.1 of Neobacillus canaveralius. Classification (NCBI taxonomy): domain Bacteria; kingdom Bacillati; phylum Bacillota; class Bacilli; order Caryophanales; family Bacillaceae; genus Neobacillus; species Neobacillus canaveralius. The sequence goes on from NZ_JBDFLL010000002.1 coordinate 210,984, forward strand.
AGGTCACCTTCAACTTTTAATTTGTCGATGATATCACGGATTTTGTTTAATTCGTCTTCTGTTAGATCACGCACACGAGTATCTTCAGAAACACCAGCCTCTGCTAATACTTTTTGTGCAGTATTTTTACCAATACCATAAATGTAAGTTAAAGAGATAACTACACGTTTTTCACGTGGAATATCTACACCAGCAATACGTGCCATTAGTTAGCGCACCTCCTTCAAGATTAACCTTGTTTTTGTTTATGTTTAGGGTTTTCACAGATAACCATGACTTTACCGCGTCTACGGATAACTTTGCACTTTTCGCAGATCGGCTTAACAGATGGTCTTACTTTCATTATCCTAACCTCCTTAGTAATACGGAGTGCAAGCAACTATTTAAAGCGGTAAGTAATTCTTCCGCGTGTTAAGTCATATGGAGAAAGCTCAACAGTAACTTTGTCACCCGGAAGGATGCGAATGAAGTGCATTCGGATTTTACCAGAAACATGAGCTAGCACGGTATGACCATTTTCTAATTCTACCTTAAACATTGCATTTGGCAAAGTTTCTAATACTTTACCTTCAATTTCAATTACATCATCTTTGGCCATTAATTCGTCTCCCTTCTCATTTCAATTTTTACATTCAAAAATGTATCGCAAATACTTTTCTTAGGTACAAAACAATAGCAACCTTTTAATATTAACATAATGTTCGACTTCTGTCCGCAAGTAAATTCTACATTAAATGGAATTTCAAATTCCACATGTAAGTCTTGCCCAACTCTCGGTCCTACATACTCGGTACAATAGAAAAGCCATTTACATCCACATACTTTTGTAGCTTATTGAAGAGATGTTCGAGAGTCGATTCACGAATAAACTAATGGCCATTAACGTAAGTCTCCGACCAATTGCTGGATATCAGCAAATACTTTATTAATATCCTGCTGACCATCAATTGTGCGCAGGTAACCTTTAGTCTCATAAAAAGTAAGCAACGGTTCTTGTTGTTTGATGTTAACGTCTAATCGGTTTTGAACGGTTTCAGCATTATCATCTGCTCTTTGATAGAGCTCACCGCCACATTTGTCGCAGAGACCCTCTTTTGCAGGAGGATTAAATACTAAATGATATGTTGAGCCGCATTCTTTACAAATACGACGACCTGTCAAACGATCCATTAAAATACTTTTATCTACATTTATATTAATTACATAGTCAATCTTTTTATCTAGATCAAATAAAAGACTTTCCAAAGCTTCTGCTTGAGGTACCGTTCTCGGAAAACCATCAAGTAAAAAGCCATTACTACAGTCATTTTTACTTACCCGTTCACGAACAATGCCGATTGTTACTTCATCAGGAACAAGTTCGCCTTTGTCCATGAAAGACTTAGCTTCTAACCCTAATTCTGTTCCTTCTTTCATCGCTGCACGGAACATATCTCCAGTAGAGATATGAGGGATGCCGTATTGTTCGACGATTTGTTCGGCTTGAGTACCTTTTCCAGCACCCGGAAGCCCCATTAATACTAAATTCACACGTGTTCCCCCTCGTGCTATTTATTGGTTTAGGGAACATATGTCCCCGAAACCATTTATTTAATAAAGCCTTTATAATGACGTTTAACTAGCTGCGCTTCAAGCTGTTTCATCGTATCGAGTGCAACACCAACCACGATTAGCAAGCTTGTTCCCCCAATTTGAGCTGATTGCGGTAAATTCGCCACATTAATAAAAATGATTGGCAGAATCGCAATTACTGTTAAGAAAAGCGCACCTACAAAGGTTAAACGATATAATACGCGAGTTAAGTATTCCTGTGTACTCCTGCCCGGTCTAATACCTGGGATATAGCCGCTTTGCTTTTGTAAGTTTTCAGCTGCTTGTTCAGGATTAACCTGAATAAATGCGTAGAAATACGTGAAAGCAATAATCAGAGCAGCATATAAAGTCATTCCAATCGGATGGGAATAATCAAATACCCTTGTAATCCAAAGGGTTACATCATTAGTAGGAAAAAATGAAGCAACGGTTCTCGGAGTTACAATAAAGGAAACTGCAAAGATTACAGGGATAACACCAGCAGCATTTACTTTTAACGGCATATGAGTGGATTGTTGTGCCCCTGCATTTCGTCCGTTAATAGCTCTTTGTTTCGCATACTGGATTGGAATCTTTCTTGTTGCTTGTTGAATGAAAATAGTACCTACAACAATCGCAATAACTGCTAAGAGAATTAAAAGAACCGTAACAATACGGAGGAATAATTGCTCACCAGCATTTTCAAACTGCTGTACATAAATCTGATTCACTGTATTAGGTATACTTGCAACAATACCAGCAAAGATGATGATGGAAATACCATTTCCTACACCCTTTTCTGTAATTTGCTCACCTAACCACATCAAAAATGATGTACCAGCTGTTAGAACAACCGCTATTAATAAATAAGTACCAATTCCAGGATTATTAATCAATTGACCGCTCGCCATATTATTGAAGCCATAAGACATACCTAGAGCCTGAATAAAGCCGAGCACAATTGTGAAATATCGTGTAAACTGAGCTAACTTTCGACGTCCAGCGTCTCCTTGCTTTGACCATTCCGTAAATTTCGGAACTACATCCATTTGTAAAAGTTGAATAATGATGGAAGCAGTGATGTAAGGCATAATACCCATAGCAAGGATGGAGAAGTTTTGCAACGCTCCACCACCAAAGGTATTTAAGATCCCAAAAACACTTAATTTATCTTGTGCTGCCAAAATTTCAGCATTTACATTTGGAACAGGAATAAAACTGCCTAGTCGAAATACGATTAACATTAAAAGAGTAAATATTATTTTTCTTCTAATTTCAGCCACGCGCATAAAATTGGAGATTGTCTGGAACATTAGATCACCTCAGTAGTTCCACCTACAGCTTCAATTGCTTCTTTGGCAGTAGAGGAGAATTTATGAGCTTTAACTGTAAGTTTTTTCTCTACGTTCCCTTTTGCAAGAATCTTAATTCCTGCTTTTTCATTCTTAACAACACCAGTTTCAATTAGAAGTTCTGGAGTAACTTCTGTACCCTCTTCAAACTGATTAAGAACATCAAGGTTAACAATCGCAAATTCTTTACGGCTGATGTTTGTAAAACCACGTTTTGGTAAACGACGGAATAAAGGTGTTTGACCACCCTCGAATCCAAGACGGACACCACCGCCGGAACGAGCATTTTGACCTTTATGACCTTTACCGGCAGTCTTACCTTGACCAGAACCGATACCGCGTCCTAAACGTTTACGTTCTTTACGAGAACCTTCAGCAGGCTTTAGTTCATGAAGTTTCATATTGGCACCTCCTTATGAAAGAAAACAATCAATTATTGTTCTTTTACTGTTACAAGGTGAGCAACTTTTGTAATCATACCGCGGATTGCAGCATTATCTTGGTGCTCAACTGTTTGATTTAATTTACGTAAACCTAGAGCAGTAACTGTCGCGCGTTGGTCTTCAGGGCGACCAATTACGCTGCGGTTGAGGGTAATTAATAGTTTGTTTGCCATTTGATTTCCCTCCTTACCCTAGTAGTTCTTCTACTGATTTACCACGTAACTTGGCTACGTCTTCAGCACGTTTTAATTGTTTTAAACCATCGATCGTTGCACGTACCATATTAATTGGAGTGTTAGTTCCTAAAGATTTAGAAAGGATATCTCCTACCCCGCCTAATTCTAGAACAGCACGGACTGGACCGCCAGCGATAACTCCTGTACCTTCAGAAGCAGGCTTTAGAAGAATTTCACCAGCACCAAAACGTCCAATAACTTGGTGAGGAACAGTAGTTCCAACCATTGGCACTTCGATTAAGTTCTTCTTCGCATCTTCGATTGCTTTACGAATCGCATCTGGTACTTCTTGAGCTTTACCAGTACCGAAACCAACATGACCGTTTTTATCCCCAACTACTACTAGAGCAGTGAAGCGAAAACGACGACCACCCTTAACAACTTTCGCTACACGGTTAACCGTTACAACGCGTTCTTCTAGTTCAAGTTTGTTTGGATCAATACGACGTATCATTTATGTGTCCCTCCTTTGTCTATTAAAATTGTAAGCCGTTTTCACGGGCTGCATCAGCTAGTGCTTGGATACGTCCATGATAAAGGTATCCTCCACGGTCAAAGACAACTGCAGAGATACCTTTTTCTACCGCACGTTTAGCGACTAATTCTCCGACCAACTTAGCTGCTTCAACATTGCTTGTAGATTCAAGGTTAAGATCTTTTTCCATAGTAGAAGCACTTGCTAATGTCGTTCCACTCATGTCATCGATTAATTGAGCATAAAGATGCTTGTTAGAACGAAACACATTTAGACGTGGACGAGCAGCAGTACCGCTAAGTTTCGCACGAACACGAGCATGTCTCTTCTTGCGACTAGCATTTTTGTCAAGCTTCGTAATCATTTACGTCACTCCTTTCGTTTACCTATGCGGCATTACTTACCAGTTTTACCTTCTTTACGACGAACAAATTCGCCTTCGTAACGAATTCCTTTGCCTTTATAAGGCTCTGGAGGACGAACTTGACGAATATTGGCAGCTAATGCACCAACACGTTCTTTGTCAGTACCAGTAATAGTAATCTTTGTATTAGCAGGTACATCGATTTGAAGGCCAGTTTCTGGTTCAATTTCAACTGGATGAGAATATCCAACGTTTAATACAAGTTTGTTACCTTGCTTTTGAGCACGGTATCCAACCCCGATTAATTCTAATTTTCTTTCGAAGCCTTTGGAAACACCTTCGACCATGTTCGCGATTACCGCACGAGTAGTTCCGTGCAATGCGCGGTGTTCTTTCACGTCAGATGGACGTGTGATCGTAATAAGGTTTTCCTCAACTTTAATTTCGATATCTGGATTAAAAGAGCGAGTAAGTTCGCCTTTTGGTCCTTTAACAGTAACGGTACTATTATTTAAAGTAACCGTAACACCTGTAGGGATTTCAATAGGTTTTTTTCCTACGCGAGACATTTAGTGCACCTCCATTCATTCAGAAACAATATTACCAAACGTAAGCTAATACTTCTCCGCCGATTTGTTTAGCACGAGCTTCTTTATCAGTTATAACACCATTTGAAGTTGATACTAATGCGATACCAAGTCCGTTAAGGACACGTGGCACCTCAGTAGATTTTGCATAGACTCTAAGTCCAGGCTTGCTTATACGCTTAAGACCTGTAATAACACGTTCGTTATTAGAACCGTACTTTAAGAAGATACGGATGATACCTTGTTTATTGTCTTCGATAAATTCGACATCACGAACGAAACCTTCGCGCTTTAAGATCTCAGCGATTTCTTTTTTAATATTAGAAGCAGGTACTTCTAACTTTTCGTGACGCACCATATTCGCATTACGAATGCGAGTAAGCAAATCAGCAATCGGATCTGTCATGACCATTATTTTTACCTCCTTCCCAGAATTGGGTTTTACCAGCTAGCTTTTTTAACACCAGGAATTTGTCCTTTGTACGCTAATTCGCGGAAACAAATACGACAAAGCTTAAATTTACGGTATACAGAGTGTGGACGGCCACAACGTTCGCAGCGTGTATACTCTTGTACTGCATATTTAGGCGTGCGCTTTTGTTTCGCAATCATTGACTTTTTAGCCACGTTTTCGCCTCCATTATTTAACGATTACTTTTGGAATGGCATTCCAAATTGAGTTAACAGTTCACGTGCTTCTTCATCAGTGTTAGCAGTAGTTACGATAACAATATCCATACCACGAACCTTGCTTACTTTATCGTAATCAATTTCAGGGAAGATTAATTGTTCTTTAACACCTAATGTATAGTTACCGCGACCATCGAATGATTTCTTAGAAACACCACGGAAGTCACGAACACGAGGTAAAGAAACAGAAACTAATTTATCCAAGAATTCGTACATACGCTCACCGCGAAGTGTAACTTTTGCACCAATTGGCATGCCTTCACGAAGACGGAAGCCAGCGATTGATTTCTTAGCACGAGTTACTACAGGCTTTTGTCCTGTAATAGTAGCTAGTTCTTCAACAGCATTATCTAATGCTTTAGCATTTGCTACTGCGTCACCAACACCCATGTTAATAACAATTTTATCAAGTTGAGGAACTTGCATTACTGATTTATAGTTGAACTTGCTCATTAGAGCAGGAGTAACTTCTTTAACAAATTTTTCTTTTAGGCGGTTCACTTATTGTACCTCCCTTCTAAAATTTAGACTATTTATCTAATACTTCACCGGATTTTGCTACGCGTACTTTTTTACCATCAACCGTTGTGTAACCAACACGAGTTGGGTTACCTGATTTAGGGTCGATAGGCATAACGTTTGATACATGAATTGGTGCCTCAAAGCTCATAATTCCGCCTTGTGGATTCACTTGAGAAGGTTTAGCGTGTTTTTTCACGATATTTACACCTTCTACTAGTACACGGCTATCTTTAGGATAGGCTGCTAGGATTACTCCTGTTTTGCCTTTATCCTTACCGGAGATAACTCTTACTTTGTCACCCTTTTTAACATGCATTCGTAAGCACCTCCTTAAAGGCAATTGAATTTATATTATAGTACTTCTGGAGCCAAGGATACGATTTTCATAAAGTTGTTATCGCGAAGTTCACGAGCAACTGGTCCGAAGATACGAGTTCCACGTGGGCTCTTGTCATCCTTGATAATTACACATGCGTTTTCATCGAAACGAATGTATGATCCATCAGGTCGACGAGCACCGCTTTTCGTACGAACGATAACAGCCTTAACAACGTCACCTTTTTTAACAACGCCACCAGGTGTTGCTTGTTTTACTGTACATACGATAACATCACCGATACCCGCAGTTTTACGGCCTGAACCACCTAGAACCTTAATGGTAAGAACCTCACGAGCACCAGAGTTATCAGCAACTTTTAAACGTGATTCTTGTTGAATCATGTGTGTAACCTCCCTTCGGAATAGAGCATTAATCCGAACAATTAAATAATAACTGCTTTTTCTGTAATTTCAACTAAACGGAAGCGTTTAGTAGCTGAAAGCGGACGAGTTTCCATGATACGTACGATATCGCCGATTTTTGCTTCATTTTGCTCATCATGAGCCTTGTACTTTTTAGAGTATTTAACGCGTTTACCGTAAAGAGGATGCTTTTTTTGTGTTTCGACCAAAACAGTAATAGTTTTATCCATTTTGTCAGAAACGACGCGCCCAGTGTAAACTTTGCGTTGATTACGTTCACTCATTGTGTGAACCTCCTCTCGGGTTTTTACTTGTTAATGCTGATTTCTCTCTCACGAATCACAGTTTTCATGCGAGCAATCGCTTTGCGTACTTCACGAATGCGAGCTGTATTTTCAAGTTGACCAGTCGCTAATTGGAAGCGAAGGTTGAAAAGCTCTTCTTTTAAAGATTTAACTTTTTGTTCAATTTCGGCAGTGGTAAGGTCTTTAATTTCATTAGCTCTCATTTGATTCACCACCAATTTCTTCACGTTTTACAAACTTACATTTAATAGGAAGTTTGTGCATAGCAAGTCGAAGTGCTTCACGTGCTACTTCTTCAGAAACACCAGCAATTTCAAACATTACTTTTCCTGGTTTAACAACTGCTACCCATCCTTCAGGTGCACCTTTACCAGTACCCATCCGCACCTCAAGAGGTTTTGCAGTATAAGGCTTATGTGGGAATATTTTAATCCAAACTTTACCGCCACGTTTCATGTAACGTGTCATTGCAATACGTGCAGCTTCGATTTGGCGATTAGTGATCCATGAAGCTTCAGTTGCTTGTAAGCCGAATTCACCGAAAGTTACTTCAGTGCCACCTTTAGCGTTACCACGCATTTTTCCACGGTGTTGACGGCGATATTTAACGCGTTTTGGCAATAACATATTATTTGCCTCCTTCCGCAGATTTCTTCTTAGTAGGAAGGACTTCTCCCTTATAGATCCATACTTTTACGCCAAGCTTACCATAAGTAGTATCTGCTTCAGCATGAGCATAGTCGATATCAGCGCGAAGAGTATGAAGTGGAACAGTTCCTTCGCTGTAATGTTCTGAACGGGCAATATCTGCTCCGCCAAGACGACCTGATACCATTGTTTTAATACCTTTTGCTCCTGCACGCATAGCACGTTGAATTACTTGCTTTTGTGCGCGGCGGAAAGATACACGATTTTCTAATTGACGAGCAATATTTTCAGCAACTAGTTTCGCATCAAGATCAGCTCTTTTAATTTCAAGAATGTTGATGTGAACTCGCTTGCCAGTTAATTGATTTAAAGCTTTACGAAGTGCTTCAACTTCAGTACCGCCTTTACCGATAACCATACCAGGCTTAGCAGTATGAACTGTTACATTCACACGGTTTGCTGCACGTTCGATTTCAACTTTAGATACAGAAGCATCCTTCAAACGCTTCGTGATGTACTCACGAATTTTAAGGTCTTCGTGTAAAAGATCAGCGAAGTCTTTACCAGCGTACCATTTAGATTCCCAATCTTTGATGATTCCGATACGCAAACCGACTGGATTTACTTTTTGACCCACAGGTTATCCCTCCTTCTTTTCTGATAGAACGATTGTGATGTGGCTAGTGCGTTTGTTGATTTGGCTTGCACGGCCCATTGCGCGTGGACGGAAACGTTTCAACGTTGGTCCTTCATCTACAAAAGCTTGAGTTACTACCAAGCTATTAACGTCCATTTCATAATTGTGCTCGGCATTTGCCATAGCTGATTTTAATACTTTTTCAACGATTGGAGAAGCAAACTTTGGAGTGTGATTTAAAATCGCCACCGCTTCACCAACTTGCTTTCCTCGAATTAGATCTACGACTAGACGTACTTTACGAGGAGCAATACGAACTGTTCTTGCAACAGCTTTAGCTTGCATTTGGATGCCCTCCTCTCTTAACGTCTTGTTTTCTTATCATCATTACCATGGCCTTTGTAAGCACGAGTTGGAGCGAATTCTCCAAGCTTGTGTCCTACCATGTCTTCAGTAACATATACAGGCACGTGTTTGCGACCATCATAAACAGCGATAGTGTGGCCAATAAATTGTGGGAAGATCGTAGAACGACGTGACCAAGTTTTAACAACTTGCTTACCTTCAGTTTCATTTAACTTTTCGATCTTAACCATTAAATGATCATCAACAAATGGTCCTTTTTTAAGGCTGCGACCCATGGATGAACCTCCCTTCGTGATTGTTCTACGGCTCTATCTTTGAACCGTAGTTCAACCCCGTTATTTTTTACGACGACGTACGATAAACTTATCGGATTTGTTCTTTTTCTTACGAGTTTTGAATCCAAGAGTTGGTTTACCCCATGGAGACATAGGTGATTTACGTCCGATTGGTGAACGTCCTTCACCACCACCGTGTGGGTGATCGTTAGGGTTCATTACAGATCCACGAACTGTTGGGCGTTTGCCTAACCAGCGTGAGCGTCCTGCTTTACCAATGTTGATAAGTTCGTGCTGTTCATTTCCTACTTGACCGATTGTTGCGCGGCACTCAGCAAGAATCATACGAACCTCACCAGAATTTAAACGTACAAGTACGTATTTTCCTTCTTTACCTAAAACCTGTGCAGATGTACCAGCAGAACGAACTAATTGGCCACCCTTACCTGGTTTTAATTCGATGTTGTGTACTACTGTACCAACAGGGATGTTTGCTAATGGTAATGCGTTACCTACTTTAATGTCTGCCTCTGAGCCAGACATAACTTCCATACCTACAACTAGGTTTTTAGGAGCTAGGATATAACGCTTTTCACCATCTACATAATTGATTAATGCAATATTTGCGGAACGGTTTGGATCGTACTCGATAGTGGCAACGCGTCCTGGAATGCCATCTTTGTTACGCTTGAAATCAATGATACGGTATGAACGCTTATGACCGCCACCTTGATGACGAACAGTTAACTTACCTTGGTTATTACGGCCGCCTTTTCTCTTTAAAGGTGCTAATAGAGATTTTTCTGGTGTGCTAGTTGTGATTTCTGCGAAATCAGAAACTGTCATACCGCGACGACCATTAGAGGTAGGTTTGTACTTTTTAATCGCCATTTTATTCCCTCCTCTTCTTGTTAGTTTTTATTATGCTTCAAAGAATTCGATTTCTTTGCTATCAGCAGTTAATTTTACAATTGCTTTACGACGTTTGTTTGTGTAACCACCGAATTTACCCATGCGCTTGAATTTACCTTTATAGTTCATGATGTTAACTTTTTCAACTTCCACGCCAAAGATTTCAACTATCGCATCTTTAACTTGAGTTTTGTTAGCTCTCACATCAACTTCAAACGTATATTTCTTTTCAGCCATTAGGTCAGTAGAACGTTCAGTGATAACGGGGCGCTTAATGATATCGCGTGCATCCATTATGCAAGCACCTCCTCTACTTTTTCAACTGCAGCTTTCGTCATGATTAATTTATCATGATTTACTACATCAAGAACATTGATTCCGTCAGCTGTTACAACTGTTACACCAGGAATATTACGAGCAGAAAGTGCTACATTTTCATCAAGGTCAGCAGTAACGATAAGTGCTTTCTTCTCAACAGAAAGACCACCTAATACTGTTTTGAAATCTTTTGTTTTTGGAGCATCGAAAGCAAGGCTTTCTAATACTAATACATTCTCTTCTAATACTTTAGAAGAAAGTGCAGATTTAATCGCTAAGCGACGTACCTTTTTAGGTAATTTGTAGCTGTAGCTGCGTGGTGTTGGACCGAATACAGTACCACCTCCGCGCCATTGTGGAGAACGGATAGAACCTTGACGAGCACGACCAGTTCCTTTTTGACGCCATGGTTTACGTCCACCGCCTCGTACTTCAGAACGAACTTTTACTTTATGAGTTCCTTGACGTAAAGAAGCTCTTTGCATAACAATCGCTTCAAATAACACGTGTTGGTTAGGTTCGATACCAAATACTGAATCATTAAGTTCGATTTCACCAACTTGAGATCCGCTTTGGTTAAATAATGAAACTTTAGGCATTCTTTTGCTCCTCCTTTCTTATGAAGATATTACGCTTTTACCGCACTTTTAATCTTTAATAATGCTTTTTTAGGTCCAGGAACGTTACCTTTAATTAATAGTAAGTTACGCTCAACATCAACCTTAACGATTTCAAGATTTTGAACAGTAATTTGCTCTCCACCCATGCGACCAGGTAATAATTTACCTTTAAATACACGGTTTGGAGCTACAGGTCCCATTGAACCAGGACGACGGTGATAACGTGAACCGTGAGCCATTGGGCCGCGTGATTGTCCGTGACGTTTGATTACGCCTTGGAAACCTTTACCCTTTGAGATTCCTGTTACATCTACTACATCGCCAGCAGCGAAAATATCAACTTTGACTTCTTGACCAACTTCATATCCTGTTACGTCAACTCCGCTGAATTCGCGAATGAAGCGCTTAGGAGCAGTGTTTGCTTTAGCAACATGTCCTTTTTCTGGTTTGTTAGCTAACTTTTCACGTTTGTCTTCAAAACCAACTTGTAAAGCTTCATAACCGTCGCTTTCAACTGATTTCTTTTGAAGAACTACGTTTTGAGCAGCTTCAACTACAGTAACTGGGATTAAATTGCCGTTTTCTGCAAATACTTGAGTCATACCAATCTTTCTTCCTAAGATTCCTTTGGTCATTTAAGTCACACCTCCTAGATAATTTGGTTATTTATTTTTACTAAAGTTTAATTTCAATATCAACACCGGATGGTAAATCTAAACGCATCAACGCATCAACTGTTTGTGGAGTTGGGTTAACGATATCGATTAGACGCTTATGAGTCCGTTGTTCGAATTGCTCTCGAGAATCTTTGTACTTATGAACCGCACGAAGAATGGTGTAAATAGTTTTTTCGGTCGGAAGTGGAATTGGACCAGAAACGGCTGCACCAGAGCGCTTTGCTGTTTCAACGATTTTTTCTGCAGACTGATCAAGAATTCTGTGATCATAAGCTTTTAAACGGATACGAATCTTTTGTTTTGCCATTATTTTCCCTCCTTTATTCGCCTATTTTTAAAATAGACATTCTCAGTGAAAATTTCCCACACACTCGCCATGGCAAAGCGGCCGGGTGTGTCAGCAACCTTTCACATCATCGCAGTCAAAGACCAACATTGTCTATTATACATAAAAGGTTAGGCAAACGCAACATTTTTTTAATAAATTTATTTTTCGTTACGCTTAGCACACTTTTACTATTATAGCGACCTGCAAACACAATTTCAATAGTAAATGTCATTCTCCAAAAATAACCTATAAAAACGTTTTATTAATTGAAATTTCTATTTTCATTTATATATAGAAGAAACACGTTTTTCTCAATAAAAAAAAGCAGCTGGATCGTCATCCAACTGCTTCTTGATATAACTGAATTTAATATTATTCAGTGATAGTTGTGATTGAACCTGAACCTACAGTACGTCCGCCTTCACGGATTGAGAACTTAGTACCTTCTTCGATTGCAACTGGAGCGATTAGCTCAACAGTCATTTCGATGTGGTCACCAGGCATAACCATTTCTACGCCTTCTGGAAGATTACAAATACCAGTAATATCAGAAGTACGGAAATAGAATTGTGGACGATAGTTAGTGAAGAATGGAGTGTGACGTCCACCTTCTTCTTTTGATAGTACGTAAACTTGTGCTTTGAACTTTGTGTGTGGAGTGATTGATTTCGGCTTAGCCAAAACTTGGCCACGCTCGATTTCTTCACGTGCTACACCACGAAGTAATGCACCAATATTGTCTCCAGCTTCAGCGAAATCAAGAAGCTTACGGAACATTTCTACACCAGTTACAGTAGTAGATTTTGGCTCTTCAGTGAAACCAACGATTTCAACTACGTCACCAACTTTAACTACACCACGCTCAACACGTCCTGTAGCAACTGTTCCACGACCAGTGATTGAGAATACGTCCTCAACTGGCATCATGAAAGGCTTGTCAGTGTCACGAGTTGGTTGTGGAATCCACTCATCAACAGCAGTCATAAGTTCATAGATTTTTTCTTCCCATGCAGCGTCACCTTCTAGAGCTTTAAGAGCAGAACCTTTGATAACTGGAGTGTCATCGCCAGGGAAATCGTATTCAGATAATAGATCACGAATTTCCATTTCTACTAATTCAAGAAGTTCTTCGTCATCAACCATATCACACTTGTTCATGAATACAACAAGGTAAGGTACGCCAACCTGACGAGAAAGAAGGATGTGTTCACGAGTTTGTGGCATTGGACCATCAGTTGCAGATACAACTAGGATACCACCGTCCATTTGAGCAGCACCAGTGATCATGTTTTTAACATAGTCAGCGTGTCCTGGACAGTCTACGTGTGCATAGTGACGAGCATCAGTTTCGTACTCAACGTGTGCAGTAGAGATTGTGATTCCACGTTCTCTTTCTTCTGGAGCACCATCAATTTGATCATATGCACGAGCTTCTGCTTTACCAGTTTTAGCAAGAACAGAAGTGATTGCAGCAGTTAAAGTTGTTTTACCGTGGTCAACGTGACCAATTGTACCAATGTTAACGTGTGGCTTAGAGCGGTCGAATTTAGCTTTACCCATTAGGAAAATCCTCCTTTAATTTAAAAAAGTTAAGTATATAGATGGAAACTGTAAATAGGTTGTCCTAATTTCACAGTTTCCATTGTTACATAAGTAGTTATACTTTATTAAAAGGTGAAAATCAATTATTCACCTTTATTTTTTTTGATAATTTCTTCAGAAACAGATTTTGGAACTTCTTCATAGTGATCGAAGTGCATAGAGAATACTCCACGTCCTTGAGTACTAGAACGAAGTGCTGTTGCATAACCAAACATTTCTGAAAGTGGAACCTGAGAACGAACTACTTGTGCATTACCACGTGCTTCCATACCTTCAACGCGTCCGCGACGTGCAGTGATTTGACCCATAATATCTCCAAGATACTCTTCAGGGATTACAACTTCAACCCTCATCATAGGTTCTAGGATTACAGGTTTACACTTAGAAGCCGCATTTTTAAGAGCCATTGACGCAGCAATCTTAAATGCCATCTCGGATGAATCGACATCATGGTAAGAACCATCAAACAATCTAGCTTTAATATCAACTAAAGGATATCCAGCAAGAACTCCACGATTCAAGGAATCTTCAAGACCAGCTTGAACTGCTGGGATGTATTCACGAGGAACAACACCACCAACGATACCGTTAATGAATTCGAATCCTTTACCTTCATCATTAGGTGAGAATTCAATCCATACATGGCCATATTGTCCACGACCACCGGATTGACGTGCAAACTTACCTTCAACTTGTGCAGAAGCACGGAATGTTTCACGGTAAGCAACTTGTGGAGCACCTACGTTAGCTTCTACTTTGAATTCACGACGCATACGATCTACTAAGATATCAAGGTGAAGCTCTCCCATACCGGCAATGATAACCTGTCCAGTTTCCTGGTCAGTATGTGCACGGAAGGTTGGATCTTCTTCTTGTAGCTTTTGTAATGCAGTTGTCATTTTATCTTGGTCAGCTTTTGATTTTGGCTCTACTGAAAGTTGAATTACTGGTTCTGGGAAGTTCATTGACTCAAGAATAACAAGATTCTTATCATCACATAGTGTATCCCCAGTAGTAGTATCTTTCAAACCTACAGCTGCAGCAATGTCGCCAGCAAAAACCTTTGAGATTTCTTGGCGGCTGTTTGCATGCATTTGCAGGATACGTCCAACACGTTCGCGTTTTCCTTTAGTAGAGTTCTGAACATAAGATCCAGATTCTAAAGTACCAGAGTAAACACGGAAGAACGTTAATTTACCAACATAAGGGTCAGTCATAACTTTAAATGCAAGAGCTGAAAATGGCTCTTCGTCACTCGAGTGACGTTCAAGGACTTCGTCTTCATCATCCGGTGCATGACCCTTAATTGCAGGAACATCTAATGGAGATGGAAGGTAATCAATAACTGCATCTAACATTAACTGAACACCTTTGTTTTTAAAAGCAGATCCACATATAACAGGGTAGAATTCAACATTAACAGTACCTTTACGAATAGCCGCTTTTAGCTCTTCTTTAGTGATTTCTTCACCACTAAGGTATTTTTCAGTTAACTCTTCATCTAGTTCTGCCACTGCTTCAACTAGCTTTTCGCGCCACTCTTCAGCTAAAGAAAGATACTCTTCAGGAATGTCACGCACTTCAATATCGGTACCTAAGTCATTACTGTAGAATACTGCATTCATTTCTACAAGGTCAATGATTGCAGAGAATTCATCTTCAGCACCGATTGGAAGTTGAATCGGATGGGCATTCGCTTGCAAACGGTCATGTATTGTTTTTACTGAATACAAGAAGTCTGCACCGATTTTGTCCATTTTGTTTACAAAAACTACACGTGGTACACCGTAAGTTGTTGCTTGACGCCAAACTGTTTCAGTTTGTGGTTCAACACCAGACTGTGCATCAAGGACCGCTACCGCACCATCAAGTACACGAAGTGAACGTTCAACTTCAACAGTGAAGTCTACGTGTCCTGGTGTATCGATGATATTTACGCGATGACCTTTCCATGCAGCAGTTGTTGCTGCAGATGTAATTGTGATTCCGCGTTCTTGTTCTTGCTCCATCCAGTCCATCTGAGAAGCACCTTCATGTGTTTCACCGATTTTATGAATCTTACCAGTGTAATAAAGTACGCGCTCAGTGGTCGTCGTTTTACCGGCATCGATGTGTGCCATGATGCCGATATTACGAGTGTTTTCTAAGGAGAACTCTCTTGCCATGGGTCTTTCTCCTTCCTAGTATGAAAGTTTTTATATTAAAGGTAATCCTACCAACGATAGTGAGCAAACGCTTTGTTTGCTTCTGCCATTTTGTGAGTATCTTCGCGCTTCTTAACAGATGCACCAGCGTTGTTAGCTGCATCCATAATTTCATTCGCTAAACGCTCTTCCATTGTTTTTTCACCGCGAAGACGCGCATAGTTTACTAACCAACGAAGACCAAGAGTTGTACGACGATCAGGACGTACCTCAACTGGTACTTGATAGTTTGCTCCACCTACACGGCGAGCTCTTACCTCTAGTACTGGCATAATATTCTTCATCGCTGCTTCGAAAATTTCCATTGGCTCTTTGCCAGAGCGTTCACGGATTGTTTCAAATGCAGAGTAAAGAATTTCTTGTGATTTACCTCTTTTACCGTCAACCATCATTTTGTTGATTAGACGAGTAACTAATTTTGAATTGTAAAGTGGATCTGGTAACACGTCTCTTTTTGCTACAGGACCTTTACGTGGCATTTAATTTCCTCCTTTCAAACAAGCTTTCTATTTAAACTGTTTTATTTCTTAGCTGCTTTTGGTCTCTTAGTACCATATTTAGAACGACCTTGCATACGGTTGTTAACCCCAGCCGTATCAAGAGCACCACGTACGATGTGATAACGTACCCCCGGTAAATCCTTTACACGTCCTCCACGAATAAGAACAACACTGTGTTCTTGAAGGTTGTGGCCGATACCAGGAATGTATGCGGTCACCTCAATACCGTTTGTCAAACGTACACGAGCATATTTACGTAACGCTGAGTTCGGTTTCTTTGGAGTCATTGTACCAACACGAGTACATACTCCGCGTTTTTGTGGTGAAGTTACATTTGTTTGTGATTTTTTGAAGCTGTTGTAACCTTTGTTAAGCGCAGGTGATTTTGACTTTTCCTCTTTAGATTGACGAGGCTTGCGCACTAATTGGTTAATAGTTGGCATGTTACTTTTCCTCCCTTCATTATTTGTAAGCCCACACATCCAGGTGGTTCATTTTTGTGCAAAAACAAAGTTCTTGCAGATCTTCTATCTACAAAAACAGTTTTTAACGGATAATTACTACAGTTGAAGCACCAACTTCTATTCCACATGCTTTCCCGAGTTTTTTCATCGAGTCAACATAGATAATCGGAATGTTCAATTCTTGAGCAAGTTTCACTACCGCCGCTGTAACATTTGTTTCAGCATCACTTGCAATGATCAGCTCACAAGAATACCCATCCTTTAGTACTTTAACTGCTTGTTTAGTTCCTATAACAATCTTAGTTGCCTGGTATACTTTTTCATAAGACATTTTTCATATCCTCCAAAGTATCAGGTGAATAGGAGCACCTTTGATATAGTAACATCTTCTAAAATAGAAGTCAACAAAACTTAAAATTATTTTTTCTGAAGAATTTTCCATAAAATGCGGTACCTGCAAAAAAAGCAAGTACCGCCTGGATTATTTAATCGATAGCAACTGTTTCTTCAGAAGTTGTATCTCTTAAAACTGGTTCAGCCTTACGGTATCTTTGCATACCTGTTCCAGCTGGAACTAGTTTACCAATAATAACATTTTCTTTTAAGCCAAGTAATTCATCGCGCTTGCCTTTGATTGCAGCATCTGTAAGAACTCTTGTAGTTTCTTGGAAAGATGCAGCAGACAGGAATGAATCTGTTTCAAGTGATGCTTTCGTAATACCAAGCAATACTGGACGTCCAGTAGCTGGTAATTTACCGGCTAACAATGCTTTTTCGTTTGCATCTGTGAATTGATGAATATCTAAAAGTGTACCAGGAAGTACATCCGTTTCACCTGCATCACTTACACGAACCTTACGCATCATTTGTCGAACCATTACCTCAACGTGCTTATCACCGATTTCAACACCCTGCATACGGTAAACCTTTTGAACTTCGCGTAGCAGATACTCTTGAACAGCATTAACGTCTTTTACCTTGATTAACTCTTTAGGGTCAATAGAACCTTCAGTTAATTCCTGACCACGTGCAACCTGGTCATTAACGGCAACTTTCAAGCGTGCTGTATACGGAGCATTATAAGTACGTGATTCAATATCACCTTGAACAATAATTTCATGCTGGCGATCACGACCTTCATTAATACCGACAACCACACCATCAATCTCAGAAATTACTGCAACCCCTTTAGGATTACGCGCTTCGAAAATTTCTTGAATACGCGGTAAACCTTGAGTGATATCGTCTCCTGCAACCCCACCTGTATGGAATGTACGCATTGTTAACTGTGTACCAGGTTCACCAATTGATTGGGCTGCAATGATACCAACTGCTTCCCCAACTTCAACTTCTTGACCTGTAGCCAAGTTACGGCCATAACACTTCTTGCATACACCATGACGGGTATTACATGTAAATGCAGAGCGAATTTTAACCTCTTCAATTCCTACACCAACGATTGTTTCAGCAAGATCTTCAGTGATAAGTCCATTTTCAGGAACTAACACTTCTTTCGTTTCAGGATGTCTAATTGGGTTACGAGCATGACGGCCAATTAAGCGTTCATCCAATCCTTCGATAACCTCGGTACCGTCTTTCAATGAACGGATTAATAATCCACGGTCAGTTCCACAATCATCTTCACGGACAATAACATCTTGAGCTACGTCAACAAGACGACGTGTTAAATAACCAGAGTCAGCTGTTTTCAACGCTGTATCGGCAAGACCTTTACGCGCACCGTGTGTAGAAATAAAGTACTCTAATACGGTCAGACCTTCACGGAAACTTGATTTGATCGGTAATTCGATGATACGTCCAGCCGGGTTGGCCATCAATCCACGCATACCAGCAAGCTGTGTAAAGTTTGACGCGTTACCACGGGCTCCGGAGTCACTCATCATGAAAATTGGATTCGTTTTATTCAACGATTTCATCAGTTTTCCTTGAATGGTATCCTTCGCTGCACTCCAAATAGCAATGACACGATCATAACGTTCGTCTTCAGTAATTAATCCACGACGGAACTGCTTCATAACGTTATCAACCTTGCTTTGTGCCTCATGTAAGATTTCTTGCTTTTCCGGTAATACCACGATATCAGCAACACCGACAGTAATACCTGCTTTTGTAGAATATTTAAATCCTAGGTCCTTCATTCGGTCTAGCATTTTAGACGTTTCAGTAATTTTGAATCGCTTAAATACTTCGGCGATGATATTACCAAGGATTTTCTTCTTGAACGGATCCACTAACGGCATTTCTTTAATTCTAGCTCTAACATCTTCACCTTTTTCAACAAAATAATTTGCAGGTGTTTCAACTTCTAAATTCTGTCTTGTTGGTTCGTTAATATATGGGAAAGATTTCGGAAGAATTTCATTAAAAATAAGTTTTCCTACCGTAGTAATCAATAACTTATTATTTTGTTCTTCTGTCAACGTTTCATTTCCTAATGAACCAGCATGGACAGCAACACGAGTGTGCAGATGAACATAGCCATTTTGATAAGCAACTAATGCCTCGTTAGTATCTTTAAAAATCATACCCTCTCCGACAGCGCCTTCTCTCTCAAGAGTTAAGTAATAGTTACCTAGTACCATATCTTGGGATGGTGTAACAACAGGCTTTCCATCTTTAGGGTTCAAGATATTTTGAGCTGCAAGCATTAAAAGTCTAGCTTCTGCTTGCGCTTCAGACGAAAGCGGAACGTGAACAGCCATTTGGTCACCATCAAAGTCCGCATTGTATGCAGTACATACAAGAGGGTGAAGGCGAATCGCTCTTCCTTCAACAAGTGTAGGTTCAAATGCCTGAATTCCAAGTCTATGAAGTGTTGGGGCACGGTTTAATAAAACTGGGTGCTCACGAATAACATCTTCAAGTACATCCCATACCTCAGGAGATACTCTTTCAATCTTACGTTTTGCAGATTTAATGTTATGGGCTAACCCTTTTTCTACTAATTCCTTCATAACGAATGGCTTAAATAACTCAAGAGCCATTTCCTTTGGAAGACCACATTGGTACATTTTTAAGTTTGGACCAACTACAATAACAGAACGGCCAGAATAGTCAACACGTTTTCCTAGTAAGTTTTGACGGAAACGACCTTGCTTTCCTTTTAACATATGAGAAAGTGACTTTAACGGACGGTTACCTGGACCAGTTACTGGACGGCCGCGACGACCGTTATCAATTAACGCATCTACTGCTTCTTGAAGCATACGCTTTTCGTTTTGAACAATAATACTCGGTGCACCAAGATCCAACAAACGCTTTAGACGATTATTCCGGTTGATCACTCGTCGGTATAGATCGTTTAAATCAGATGTTGCAAATCTTCCCCCATCCAACTGTACCATTGGACGAAGTTCTGGAGGGATGACAGGAAGAACATCAAGAATCATCCATGATGGCTCATTTCC
The DNA here is from genome assembly GCF_047237705.1 of Neobacillus canaveralius. Taxonomy (NCBI): domain Bacteria; kingdom Bacillati; phylum Bacillota; class Bacilli; order Caryophanales; family Bacillaceae; genus Neobacillus; species Neobacillus canaveralius. Next base: position 231,250 of record NZ_JBDFLL010000002.1, read on the forward strand.
AGAGTTTCGGAATGCTTCCAACACTTCAAGGCGTTTAATCGCACGAGTACGACGCTGACCTTGAGCTGATTTTAACTCTTCTTTTAATGCATCAACCTCTTTATTTAAATCAATATCAGAAAGAAGCTTTTTAATCGCTTCAGCACCCATGGCAGCTTGGAATTTATTACCGTACTTTTCGCGGTATGCACGATATTCTTTTTCTGATAAAAGTTGCTTCTTATCAAGAGCTGTATCTCCTGATTCTGTTACAACATAGGAAGCAAAATAAATAATTTCCTCTAACGCCCTAGGAGACATGTCTAAAACTAGTCCCATACGGCTAGGAATGCCTTTAAAATACCAAATATGAGAGACAGGAGCTGCAAGCTCAATATGCCCCATACGTTCACGACGAACCTTTGCACGTGTTACTTCAACACCGCATCGGTCACACACTACACCTTTGTAACGGACACGTTTATATTTTCCACAGTGACATTCCCAGTCCTTTGTAGGACCAAAAATCCTTTCGCAGAATAAACCATCCTTTTCAGGCTTTAATGTACGATAGTTAATGGTTTCTGGTTTTTTCACTTCTCCAAAAGACCAAGAACGGATTTTATCTGGTGATGCCAAACCAATCTTCATATACTCAAAATTATTAACATCAAGCAAGGGGCCTACCTCCCTTTCTATCTAGACAATCATTAGCTGAAAGCGCAACGTGCGCTTTCAGCTAAGTCTTATTCCTTTGAACCAACCTTCTCAGATTCAAATGTTTGTGTTTCTGGAGCAATATTTAATGTATCGACTTGCTGTAAGTCATCTTCATCTTCCGTATCGCGCATTTCAATTTCTTTTTCATCACCTGAAAGGATTTTCACATCCATTCCAAGACTCTGAAGTTCTTTAATTAATACTTTGAATGATTCAGGAACACCTGGTTCCGGGACATTTTCGCCTTTTACAATCGCTTCATATGTTTTCACACGACCAACAACGTCATCTGATTTAACAGTCAGAATTTCTTGAAGTGTGTACGCAGCACCGTAAGCTTCAAGCGCCCAAACCTCCATCTCACCAAAACGCTGACCGCCAAATTGTGCTTTACCGCCAAGTGGCTGCTGGGTTACAAGTGAGTAAGGTCCAGTTGAACGTGCATGTAATTTATCATCAACCATGTGTGCAAGTTTAATCATATACATAACGCCAACAGACACACGATTATCAAACGGTTCACCAGTACGACCATCATATAATACAGTTTTTGCATCATTAGCCATACCTGCTTCTTCAATTGTTCCCCAAACATCTTCCTCACGCGCACCATCAAATACTGGTGAAGCAACATGGATTCCAAGTGCTCTAGCAGCCATACCTAAGTGAAGCTCAAGCACCTGTCCGATGTTCATACGTGAAGGAACCCCTAAAGGATTTAACATAATGTCAATTGGCGTACCGTCTGGTAAATATGGCATATCTTCTTCTGGCAATATTCGGGATATAACCCCTTTGTTACCATGACGACCAGCCATCTTATCCCCTTCATGAATCTTACGCTTCTGAACAATATAGACGCGAACTAGCTGATTCACTCCTGGTGGCAATTCATCGCCGTCTTCACGATTAAAGACCTTAACATCAAGTACAATACCGCCACCGCCATGCGGAACTCTTAGTGAAGTATCACGAACTTCTCGTGCTTTTTCACCAAAGATAGCGTGTAGTAATCTTTCTTCTGCAGTTAGTTCCGTAACTCCTTTAGGTGTTACTTTACCAACTAGCAAGTCACCATCTTTTACTTCTGCACCCGTACGGATAATTCCACGTTCATCCAAATTGCGAAGAGCATCTTCACCTACATTTGGAATATCACGTGTGATTTCTTCTGGTCCAAGCTTTGTATCACGAGACTCTGATTCATATTCTTCAATATGAATAGAAGTATAAACATCATCTTTTACAAGGCGTTCACTCATAATAATCGCATCTTCATAGTTGTATCCATCCCAGTTAACGAAACCAACTAAAACGTTACGACCTAGAGCTAGTTCTCCAAGTTCCATAGAAGGACCGTCCGCTAGAATCTCACCTTTTGTTACGTGGTTACCCACCGCAACAATTGGGCGTTGATTATAACAAGTACCTTGGTTAGAACGAATGAATTTCAACATTTTATATTTATCAAGGTCACCTTTAACTTCTTGACCATCGACAGTATTAATACGACGCACCCAAACTTCACGTGCCTCAACATGCTCAACGATTCCTTCATGTTTACAGATAACTGCTGCTCCGGAGTCTTTACCAGAAACATATTCCATTCCTGTTCCAACTCTTGGTGCTTCCGGCTGCAAAAGCGGCACGGCTTGACGCTGCATGTTCGCACCCATCAACGCACGGTTTGAGTCATCATTTTCTAAGAACGGAATACAAGCTGTCGCTGCAGAAACTACTTGTTTAGGAGATACATCCATATAGTCGATACGGTCACGTTTTACAACAGTGTTTTCACCACGGAAACGCGCAACAACATCTTCATCGATGAATGTACCGTCGTCACCAAGTCGAGAGTTCGCCTGTGCCACAACATAGTTGTCCTCTTCATCAGCTGTTAAATAATCAATTCGGCTTGTAACTTTCCCAGTATCAGGGTCAATTCGGCGATATGGAGTTTCAATAAAGCCAAAACGATTAACCTTCGCAAATGATGAAAGTGAGTTGATCAAACCAATGTTTGGTCCCTCAGGCGTTTCAATTGGACACATACGGCCATAGTGGGAATAGTGAACGTCACGTACTTCAAATCCTGCACGTTCACGTGTTAGTCCACCAGGTCCTAACGCAGATAAACGACGCTTATGAGTTAATTCCGCAAGCGGGTTTGTTTGGTCCATAAATTGCGATAACTGGGAGCTTCCGAAGAACTCTTTTATTGACGCAATAACTGGACGAATGTTAATTAACTGCTGTGGTGTGATTGTAGCAGTATCTTGAATCGACATTCTTTCACGAACCACACGTTCCATACGGGACAAACCAATACGGAATTGATTTTGCAGCAATTCACCAACAGAACGTAGACGTCTGTTTCCTAAATGGTCAATATCGTCTGTATCACCAACACCATGCAATAAGTTAAAGAAATAACTGATTGAAGAAATAATGTCAGCAGGTGTAATATTTTTAATTGGCTCTGCAACATAGGCATTGCCTAGAACATTGATTACTTTTTCACCATCGTCATTTGGTGCATAGATTTTAATTCCTTGAAGAATGATTTCTTCCTCAACTACACCGCCGACAGGATTAAAGCCCTTGAAGTTAACATCCTTTTCGAGAGCAGGGATAATTCTGTCAAGGTTTCTACGATCTAGAACCGTGCCTTTTTCTGCAATAATTTCACCTGTCTCAGGATCAACAAGAGATTCAGCCAAACGCTGGTTAAATAAACGATTTTTAATATGAAGCTTTTTGTTAATTTTATAACGACCTACATTTGCTAAATCATATCTTTTTGGATCAAAAAATCTTGATACCAATAAGCTCTTTGCATTATCTACAGTTGGAGGTTCACCTGGGCGAAGACGCTCATAAATTTCCAGAAGCGCTTTTTCTACTCCCTCAGTGTTGTCCTTTTCAAGAGTATTTCGAATGTACTCATTGTCTCCAATCAATTCAATGATTTCTTGATCAGATCCGAAGCCAAGTGCACGCAAAAGAACCGTAACGGGCAGTTTCCGAGTACGATCTATCCTGACATATACGACATCTTTGGCGTCAGTTTCATATTCCAGCCAAGCGCCGCGGTTCGGAATTACTGTAGCAGTAAATCCTTTTTTTCCGTTTTTATCAAGTTTTCCACTAAAGTATACGCTCGGTGAACGTACTAACTGAGAAACGATAACACGTTCTGCCCCGTTAATGACAAACGTACCCGTTTCCGTCATGAGTGGAAAATCACCCATAAAAACATCTTGATCTTTTACTTCGCCTGTTTCTTTGTTTACAAGACGTACTTTAACACGCAATGGTGCAGAATATGTAACATCCCGCTCTTTCGATTCCGCAACAGAATACTTTGGTTCGCCAAGGCTGTAATCAATAAATTCTAGTGATAGGTTACCAGTAAAGTCTTCAATCGGTGAAATATCCTGGAACATTTCACGCAAACCCTCATCAAGAAACCATTGATATGAAGAGGATTGGATTTCAATTAGATTTGGTAATTCTAAAACTTCACTGATTCGTGCGTAACTTCTTCGTTGGCGGTGTCGTCCATACTGAACTAGTTGACCTGTCAACTGATTCACCCCTCAAATCAAGCGTTTTTATTAAACATATATTTTGGTCTTATGAAAGAACCTCAAGAGGTCCTCCATTAGACAAAAAAAGAAAAAGGGTTTTTATTTCTTAAAAACCACATTTTCACATTTTGACTATTATTTTGTCATCTTTTCCGTCTTAAACTGATTTTATACTTATAAATTAAGTATTTTCAGGAATAAATCGGAAAATATTATGATGGCATTTTATAATGCTAACACACTTGACAAATTCAAGTCAACTATTTTACAGCCTTAATAATAAAATAACCTTTAGACTTGTCAATAGTTTCAACTGTGGTAAATAAATTTTTTAATTTTTCAATCGCAGATGGTGCCCCTTGCTTCTTTTGAATTACAATCCAAAGCTCACCTAGAGGAACTAAATGCTCATAACTTTGCTCAAAAATATCGTGTACTGTTTTTTTACCCGCTCTGATTGGAGGGTTAGTTAAGATAGCTGCAAATTTAAATTCCTTAACATTTACCAATGTATCACTTTCATAAATATCGACATTATGGACCGAATTTTGCACAGCATTCGCTCTTGCCAGATCAATCGCCCGTCCGTTAACATCAATCATATGTACATGTCGGTCCGGATAACTTTTGGCAAGCGAAAGTCCAATAGGACCATAACCACAGCCAACATCAAGAACAGGTCCTTCTACACTTGGTAATTCAAAAACTTCTATTAATAAGCGGGAGCCAAAATCTACTTCCTTCTTAGAAAATACTCCGTTATCTGTTTTAAAACGGAATAGCTGATCCCTTAAGGTAAAGTCCCAATATTTTGGATCACTTTCAACCTTTTGGGTGCGAGAATAGTAATGCTCAGACAATAAGCTCACCTCCTGAGGAGTGTTGATTAATGAGGTTACCAAGGGGAAAAAATCTAATATCTAGCGGATGCGCCAAGGCGCTCCCGCTATTAAGATAGCGAAAAAAAGCCCGCTTATACAGCGAGCTTTTTTATCAGTTTATTACTTAACTTCAACGTTAGCTCCAACTTCAGCAAGTTTAGCTTTAAGTTCTTCAGCTTCTTCTTTAGATACGCCTTCTTTAACAGCTTTTGGAGTGTTGTCAACAAGATCTTTTGCTTCTTTAAGACCAAGACCAGTGATTTCACGAACAACTTTGATAACTTTGATTTTTTGATCGCCAGCGCTAGCTAGGATTACGTCAAATTCAGTTTGCTCTTCAACAGCCGCTACAGCCGCTCCGCCCATTGCTACTGGTGCAGCAGCAGTTACGCCGAATTCTTCTTCGATTGCTTTTACTAGATCGTTAAGTTCTAAAACAGTCATAGATTTAACTGCTTCAATGATTTGTTCTTTAGTCATTTTAATGTTCCTCCTTAGTTTTCATTCCATAATGGTTAAGCGATAAGTTTGTCCAGCTTCTGCTTTTCAGTTAACTTACGCGCCTTGTTCTTCTTTTTGTTCTGCAACTGCTTTTGTAGCAAGAGCAAGGTTGCGGATTGGAGCTTGTAGTACGCTGAGTAGCATAGAAAGCAAGCCTTCGCGTGATGGTAGTTCTGCAAGAGCTTTAACCTCTTCAACAGTTGCTACATTGCCTTCGATTACACCAGCTTTAATTTCAAGTGCATCGTGCTTTTTAGCAAAGTCGTTAAGAATTTTTGCTGGAGCTACTACATCTTCCGTACTGAACGCAATAGCGTTCGGACCAGTTAATGCTGCGTTTAACTCTGAAAGTTCAGCTGCATCAGCTGCACGGCGAGTCATAGAGTTTTTGTAAACTTTGAAGTCGATACCAGCTTCACGAAGTTGCTTACGAAGTTCAGTTACTTCAGCAACAGTTAGCCCACGGTAGTCAACTACGATTGTTGAAACACTAGCTTTTAACTTAGCTGTAATTTCATCAACGATTTGAACCTTTTGTTCGATTGCGCTGCTCATCTTTACACCTCCTGTAGATTCTCTACATTTATACCAGGCAAAGTAAAACCTCCACATCAAAAGTCAGACATGGAGGTGCATACAATAGCCGAAGATTTCAGCCAATTCTATCGCATTACCTCGGCAGGGAATTAAGCGTAAACGCACCTGCTGTCTTCAGTACAAATGTTTTATTTAAACAACAAAATAGATTATATAAAATAGATCTATAATTGTCAATTGGTAATAAATTACTTAACTGTAACTGATGAAGGATCAACCTTCACGCCAGGACCCATTGTTGAAGTAACGGTTACGTTCTTCATATAAGTACCTTTCGCAGCTGCAGGCTTAACTTTCAACATTGTATCGAATATAGTTTTGAAGTTCTCAACAAGTTTTTCGTTTTCGAAAGATGACTTACCGATTGGAACGTGGATATTTCCAGCTTTATCAACACGGTATTCAACTTTACCTGCTTTAATTTCATTAATCGCTCTCGTTACATCAAATGTTACTGTACCAGTTTTAGGGTTTGGCATTAAACCTTTTGGTCCTAATGTACGACCAAGTTTACCAACTTCACCCATCATGTCAGGAGTAGCTACGATTACATCAAATTCAAACCAACCTTGTTGGATTTTAGTGATGTATTCTGCATCGCCAACATAATCTGCACCAGCAGCTTCTGCTTCTTTCACTTTTTCACCCTTAGCAAATACTAATACGCGTTGAGTCTTACCTGTTCCATTCGGAAGTACGACTGCACCACGAATTTGTTGGTCAGCTTTCTTAGGGTCTACTCCTAAACGGAATGCAACTTCAAGTGTCGCATCAAATTTAGCAAAGTTTGTTTGCTTCGCAAGTTCAATTGCTTCAGCAACCGGGTAAGCTTTTGTATTATCAACAAGCTTAGCAGCTTCTAAATACTTTTTACCTTTTTTAGCCATTTTTATTTCCTCCTAGATTGTGGTTTTAACGTTTAATAACTCCCACTTATTAAAGCGGAGGCGCCTTGTCCAGCCCCGACAGGCATAAGACGAGCCGGCTGGAAGGTTGTTCTTTAACCTTCTGGACGGATTGGCTTATGACCCCGAGGGGCTAGGCGCCGCAGCTAGTCACGAATAAAGGTTGCGCTAGTAACGCAACCCCCTTCATTACAAAAAACAGTTTGCATGGATTAGTCTTCGATAACGATTCCCATGCTGCGAGCAGTACCTTCAACCATGCGCATTGCTGCTTCAACGCTTGCAGCGTTTAGGTCAGGCATTTTCTGTTCCGCAATCTCGCGTACTGTATTACGCTTAACTGTTGCTACCTTATTACGGTTTGGTTCACCAGAACCAGACTGGATTCCAGCTGCTACTTTCAAAAGAACTGCAGCAGGAGGAGTTTTCGTAATAAATGTAAATGAACGGTCTTCAAAAACCGTAATTTCAACAGGAATGATTAATCCAGCTTGATCTGCTGTACGAGCGTTAAATTCTTTACAGAATCCCATGATATTAACACCGGCTTGACCTAATGCAGGTCCAACTGGTGGTGCAGGATTCGCTTTCCCAGCAGGGATTTGTAATTTAACAACTTTAATTACTTTTTTAGCCACGAGACACACCTCCTTAAAGTCCGTGATGTGGTAATAGGGTTTTTGCCCTCCCACTCAGGTATCTGTCTTTATATAAAGATAAAGATCTTATCAAAAGTCTAGTCTCAAAAGAGACATACTGACCTATGAAATATTACCACTTTTTAAAAGTGATTTCAAGTTTTTTTCAATTTCCAATTAATATTTCTTTATTTTATAGCTTTTCAATCTGTGTGAATTCTAGTTCTACCGGGGTGTCACGGCCAAACATATTAACAAGAACTTTTAGTTTTGCCTTGTCTTTATCCATTTCTTCCACTGTCCCTGTAAAGTTTGTAAATGGACCTTCCTTCACACGTACAGTTTCTCCAATTTCATAATTAACATCGATGCGTTTTTCATCGACACCCATGCGTTTTAGAATTCCAACAACTTCTTCGGGAAGAAGTGGAGTAGGTTTTGATCCTGCACCAGCGGAACCAACAAACCCTGTTACACCAGGAGTATTTCGTACTACGTACCATGAATCATCTGTCATTACGATTTCAACAAGTACATAGCCAGGGAATACTTTTCGCTTAACTACCTTCGTTTTCCCGTTTTTTATTTCAGTTTCTTCTTCTTCAGGAACAACAACTCTAAATATCTTATCTGTCATACCCATTGATTCAACACGTTTTTCTAGATTTGCTTTTACTTTATTCTCATAACCTGAGTAAGTATGTAATACATACCAATTCTTTTCCATTCAAGAGGACTAAACGTCCATCCCTCCCCGTACTTTATAGTAATGCTGTTGATTTGCGCTCCGGGCACTTCGCTTTCCGCAGGCGTTGCGGTGAGCCTCCTCGGCGCGAGCGCCTGTGGGGTCTCACCTGCTCCGTACTCCTGCAGGAGTCTTCGTGCCCTCCGCGCAAATCAACAGCGTGCCAATATCAACATTTGCTTTAAAATAACTTTCTAGACAAATGAAAAAACCCGTAAAACGGGCTTTACATAAAATTTCCTGTATTAGTTACCATTATACCATGAAATATCTTTTATTATTCAAGAATAAGTCGAATCAATTTTGAAATGCCTAAATCTAGGACACCAAAAAACAATGCGAAGAAAGCAACTGTTGAGAAAACCGTAATAGTATAGCGTGTTAGTTCTTTACGTTTTGGCCAACTAACTTTTCTCATTTCACGGAAAATATCACTGAAGAATTTCTTTAAGCGTTGCATATCTATAACCCTCCAACTATCGGAATAACATTGCTAGTATAGACTAAACTTATTTTGTTTCTTTGTGGATTGTATGGGAGGCGCATGTTTTGCAATACTTTTTTAATTCCAATCGTTCTGATTGCAACTGGTTTGCATGGGTGGAGTAATTACGTGAACCACATTCAGCACATGCCAGAATAATCTTTTTACTCATCAAAAACACCTTCATCATCCATCTAATATATCTTTAAAAATGTAACATGCGTCCTAATTATTGTCAACAGCATGTGTTAGCGGATTCATATATTTGTCATTGTCTCAAAATTAAAGGCTAAATTCTCTAATTTCTAAATATCGTTCTAATTTCCTTTTCACGCGCTGTAGGGCATTATCAATCGATTTTACATGACGGTTCAGTTCTTCTGATATTTCTTGGTACGATTGTCCATCGAGATACAGTGCCAATACCTTCCGTTCTAGGTCGCTTAATAATTCAGTCATTTTTACTTCAATGTGATCAAATTCTTCCTGGTTTATAATCAATTCTTCCGGGTCAAGAACCTTTGCGCCGGATAGGACGTCCATAAGGGTGCGGTCCGATTCTTCATCATAGATAGGCTTGTCCAATGATACATAGGAATTCAGCGGTATATGCTTTTGCCTTGTTGCAGTTTTGATAGCAGTAATGATTTGTCTGGTAATGCACAACTCTGCAAACGCTTTAAAAGATGTGAGTTTGTCCTCACGGAAATCACGGATAGCCTTATATAGCCCTATCATTCCTTCTTGAACTATATCTTCCTTATCTGCTCCGATTAGGAAGTAGGATCTGGCCTTTGCACGTACAAAATTACGATATTTGTGAATTAAATAATCAAGTGCCTCACTATTACCTTGGTGCACTAGATCAACAATTTCCTCGTCTTCCATTGAAAAAAATAGCTCGTTGCCTTTTTCCCCGAAGTCTGTACCCAATTAAGATCCCCCTCCACCGAACAAGCATAGATAGTATTATTATACTGTCCGTAACTTTTGAACGTCAACGCTTACTTTTGACCTCTGCGCCATTTTTCAAAAATTTCTGCCACTTCGCTACTAATCGGTATTTTCGAGACTGGTCTTTTTTCTTGAATTTTTTTTACCTTTTTTTCGATTCCTTTTTCTATCGAAGACATCTCTATAAGCAATTCTCTTGCAGACTTTCTTAGAGCGCCTTGTCCAAAAATCGCCCATTGCTCTGTAAAATCGGAAGTAGCCACATGTATTTGCGTTCTACGGTTGTTTAAAGAAATCGCCAACTTTTCAATTCGCTCATCAGCTGTCTCATTTTCTTTTGTAAAAATAACCTCTACTTTATGATTCTTATATTTCTTTTCAGTTCCTTGTACATAGTAGGCGTCAAATACAACAATGACGCGATAGCCTGAAAAAGCTTGGTATTCTGCCATCCTTTCTACTAAGCGGTCCCTAGCCGCAGGCAAATCATGGTCCTTTAATGCCCTTAGCTCAGGCCACGCCCCGATTATGTTATATCCATCGACAAGCAAGATATCCATTTTTATCCCTCTAGAGGATGCCGCCTGCGGTATACCTCATACATTAATAACGCGGCTGCAACAGACGCATTTAATGATGTTACCTTTCCAGCCATCGGCAGGTTAATAAGGAAGTCACATTTATCTCTAACCAGACGGCCCATCCCTTTTCCTTCGCTCCCAATGACAAGACCAAGTGGCAGCGTGCCATCAAATTGGCGATAATCTTGCTTCGCACTCGCGTCCGTACCAGCTATCCAGATACCGCGTTCCTTTAATTCATCTATCGTACGCGCCATATTGGTAACGCGGACAACTGGGATATGCTCAATGGCACCAGTTGAAGCCTTTGCCACTGTTGCCGTTAAGCCAACCGCTCTTCTTTTTGGAATAATAATTCCATGTGCTCCGACTGCGTCTGCAGTTCTCATGATGGAACCAAGATTATGAGGATCCTCAATTTCATCTAATAACAAAAAGAATGGAGATTCGTTTTTCTTCTCTGCAGCTGCAAATAAATCGTCCATTTCTGCGTACTGATACGCTGCTACATAAGCAAGAACCCCTTGATGATTTTCATCAGATATCTGGTCAATTTTTTTCTTTGGGACAAATTGAACGATAACATTGGCTTCTTTTGCTAATTGAATTAACGACTGCATCTGACCGCGCTGTGAAGATTCTGCAATCAAAATCTTATTGATATCCCTTTCGGATCTAAGTGCCTCCATAACAGGATTTTTTCCAATGATATAATCCTTATTTTCGTTCATTCGCTTGTTCCTCCTTTCTTTTCTTCCACAAACTCAAAGGACTTTACGATAAGTTCTTCTAAACGTTCTATTTTCTCGGTTAAATATAAAAAACCCATTAATGCTTCAAATGCAGTGCTATAATGATAGGTTTGGACATCAGTGTTTTTAGGTACAGTGCCCGATTTGGCGTTCCGCCCCCGCTTGACTACCGCAAGCTCCTCCTCTGACAGGAGGTTTTCATCCATCATCCGAAATAGTACCTGGCATTGTGCTTTTGCGGAAACATAGGTTGTCCCCGTGCGGTGTAGATGGTTGGGCTTTACCTTCCCGCTTTGCAGGAGGTGACGTCTGACATATGTCTCATAGACAGCGTCACCCAAATAAGCTAAGGCAAGACTATTCAATTGATTGGCATTTACTTTTTCTTGATAATCAAGCATGAATTAGCCTCTTTTCCATCTCGTACCTTGCGGTGTATCTTCTAAAATAATATTCATTTCCTTTAATTGATCTCTTATTTGATCAGATAGCTGGAAATTACGATCTTTTCGTGCCTGGATTCTTCTTTCAATTAATGCATCTATTTCTTCATCTAGCAATTCTGTTGTTTCAAGCGTCAGACCTAAGACATTGAATAACTCGTTAAATTGTTGGGTGAATTTATCAATTACTTCTACCGCTGTATTTTTTTCTAATAGGTAGTAATTAGCCAGCTTCGATAGATCAAACAAAACGGAAATCGCTTTTGCTGTGTTGAAATCATCGTCCATCGCTTTAATAAACTCATCCTGTAATGCCTCTATCTTCTCTAACCATTCTTGATTATTGTTTGTTAAATTTGTACTTGATTCCTTGCGATGCTGTAGATTCTGATAAGAGGTTGTTAATCGTTCAAAAGCTGCCTTTGTGCTTTCTAACAACTCTTCACTGTAATTAATTGGATTCCGATAATGAACGGATAGCATAAAAAATCGCAAAACTTGCGGATTATGCATTTTGATAATGTCATGTACTAAAACATAGTTTCCAAGCGATTTAGACATTTTTTCATTATCAATATTAATATACCCATTGTGCATCCAGTAACGGGCAAAGGTTTTTCCCGTAAGTGCCTCTGATTGGGCTATTTCATTTTCATGGTGCGGGAACGTTAAATCTTGTCCGCCAGCATGAATATCGATTGTTTCCCCTAAGTATTTTTTTGCCATTGCCGAGCACTCAATATGCCAGCCAGGTCGTCCAATACCCCAAGGACTTTCCCAAAAGATTTCTCCTTCTTTTGCGGCTTTCCATAAGGCAAAGTCCATATCATCTTGTTTCTTCTCACCAACTTCAATTCTGGCCCCAACCTGCAGGTCATCAATTGATTGATGTGAGAGTTTGCCATAATCTTCAAACTTCCTTGTCCGGAAATAAACATCTCCTTCAGATTCATAGGCGTAACCCTTTTTGACCAGTTGATCAATAAAGTCAATAATAATATCCATATTTTCCATGACACGTGGATGGATATCCGCCTTTTTGCAGCCTAATGCCGTTACATCTTCAAAGTAAGCTTCGATGAAACGATCTGCTATGTCTGGAACATCCTCTCCAAGCTGATTAGCAGCACGGATTAATTTATCGTCTACGTCTGTAAAATTTGACACATATTGTATGTCATAACCCCGGTATTCAAAATAACGGCGAACGGTATCAAAAACAATCGCTGGACGAGCATTACCGATATGAATGTAATTATAGACAGTCGGGCCGCAAACATACATTTTTACTTTTCCTTCTTCGAGCGGGACAAATTTTTCTTTCTTACGGCTTAGAGTATTATACAGTTGTATGGTCATTCACTTTATTCCTTTCTTTCTTTAATTTAATTAACTCTGTTCTTAATTCCGTTAGTTCAGCTTGTAAATCCTTAATCCGATCTGCAATAGGGTCAGGTAGATTACAATGGTCTAAATCCTTGCCGATTCGCTTGCCGTCTTGAATTACTATCCGTCCCGGAACGCCAACAACGGTTGAATTCGGCGGCACTTCTTTTAAGACCACTGATCCAGCACCAATCTTAGAATTTTCGCCAATCGTGATAGAACCGAGCACCTTTGCACCTGTTGCAATTAACGCATTATCCTTAATGGTGGGATGACGTTTTCCTTTCTCTTTCCCAGTTCCCCCAAGTGTCACGCCCTGAAACACCGTTACATTATCACCAATTTCACAAGTTTCCCCTATGACAACTCCCATACCGTGGTCAATAAATAATCTCCTGCCTATTTTTGCACCAGGATGGATTTCAATACCTGTGAAAAAGCGACTTATTTGAGAAATGACCCGTGCAAGAAAATAAAACTTTTTCTTAAAGAATGCATGTGCAATTCGGTGGGCCCAGATTGCATGTAAACCTGAATAGGTTAGGATAACTTCTAGGTAACTTCTTGCTGCAGGATCTTGTTCAAAAACAACCGCAATATCCTCCCTCATCCTTTTGAACATTTCATTTCCCCCTTAAATGTAATGAAGCTTCTTGTGTAAAATAATTCCCATATCTTTCTGAAAAAAACAAAAAACGCCTCTGTCATTACGACAGAGACGCGTTCGGCGTGGTTCCACTCTGATTAGATCGATAGGCTTCTAGGAGCTTTCATGATCTCACTCTACCTGTTAACGGAAAGGTTCCGCCCATATCTACACAGATTTTCATCTTTTCAAAATGGGACTCAGAGGTGCATTTTCAAACATGAGAGGCTTAGACCACTTTCAGCCGGTGATGGTCTTCTCTTTAAAGCGTCATACTTTACTTTTCCTCATCTACACTTTTTCATATAGAAAGTTTATTTCTTTTACTATATTACATTTTGGCGCCGATGTTAACCAATAATTCCTTGAATTCTATTTAAAACTTTCTCTTTTCCTAAAAGCTCAATCGTTTGAGGTAAATCTGGTCCATGGGTTTGACCTGAAACAGCGGCACGAATTGGCATAAACAGATTCTTCCCCTTTTGGCCAGTGGATTTTTGAACTGCCTTCATCGCCGCCTTAATTTCGTCCGCTTTAAAGTTTTCCATCTTGTCAAGCTCCTCAGAAAATGCTTTAAGTACTTGAGGAACGGTCTCCCCTGATAAAACTTCCTTAGCGTCTTCTTCGTATTCAGCTTCATCTTTAAAGAACATTTCGGAAAGTTCAACAATCTCTGCACCATAGCTCATTTTTTCCTGTAAAAGCGAAACTAAATTTTTCACCCATTGTTGCTCCTCTTCAGTCAAGTTCTCACCTAAACGTCCAGCTTTGACTAAATGTGGCATAGATACTTCTATAACTCGGTCAACCTCAACCTTTTTCATATATTGGTTGTTCATCCATGTAAGTTTATTGGTATCAAATAAAGCCGGTGACTTCGATAAGCGATTTGCATCGAAAATATCAATAATTTCCTCTTTAGAGTAAAGTTCCTCTTCTCCTGCTGGAGACCAGCCTAGTAACGTAATAAAGTTAAACAAAGCCTCTGGCAGATAGCCTAATTCCTCATATTGTTCAATAAATTGAATAATTGATTCATCTCGTTTGCTTAACTTCTTTCTACTTTCGTTCACGATTAGTGTCATGTGACCAAAAATCGGCGGCTCCCAGCCTAATGCTTCATAAACCATTAGCTGCTTTGGAGTATTAGATATGTGATCATCGCCGCGGAGTACATGCGAAATTTTCATTAGATAATCATCAACAGTTACCGCAAAATTATAAGTTGGTGTTCCATCCTTTTTGATGATAACCCAATCGCCCATTCCTTCTGATTCAAAGGATACAGCTCCTTTTACCATGTCATCAAAGGTGTAGGTTTTTCCTGCCGGCACTACGATTCTAATGCTTGGCTCGCGTCCTTCGCTTGCTAATTTTGCACGTTCTTCAGCTGTTAAATGGCGGCACTTCCCTGAATAATGAGGAGTTTCTCCTCTCTCCGTCTGCTCTTCCCGCTCTGCTTCAATTTCTGCTTCGGTACAGTAGCATTTATAAGCATGACCATTTTCTAGTAATTGATTGTAATAGGTTTGATAAATATCATTTCTTTCCGACTGTCGGTAAGGTCCAAATTCACCGCCGACATCAACACTTTCGTCCCAATCCATACCCAGCCATTTTAAGTATTTTAATTGACTTTCTTCTCCGCCAGCAATATTTCGCTTCTTATCTGTATCCTCAATACGGATAATAAATTTACCTTGCTTGTTGCGGGCAAATAAATAATTAAATAATGCAGTACGGGCATTTCCAATATGTAAATGTCCAGTTGGACTTGGAGCATACCTTACACGAACTTCATTTGACATTACTATGCCTCCATATACCATTGATTTCTTATATCTGATTTATTTTACCATTGTAGATTTCAGCAATAAAGACTATATGTTAACCTTTTTTAACAAAACCACAGCTTGTGAAGCTATTCCTTCACCTCGCCCTGTAAAGCCTAACTTCTCTGTTGTTGTTGCCTTTACATTGATTTGTTCGGGAGAAGCATCTAATAATTCTGCGATTCTCTCTTTCATCGACTGTATATAAGGTGCCATTTTTGGTTTTTGGGCAATAATCGTACAATCTGCGTTAACAAGTTCATACCCTCTATCTTTTACGAGCTGCCAAACATGCTCCATAAGCTTAGCAGAATCGGCATCCTTAAAGTTTGGGTCTGTATCCGGAAAATGCTTTCCAATATCCCCTTCACCAATCGCCCCAAGACACGCGTCAGAGATAGTATGTAATAATACATCTGCATCCGAATGACCTAGCAGTCCTTTTTCATAGGGGATGGTAATGCCGCCTATGATGAGTGGTCGATCCTCAGTTAATTGGTGCACATCAAAGCCTTGTCCAATTCGAAACATTTTAATAACTCCCTTGTCTTTTCTTTAATATTGCCTGTGCAAAAAATAAATCCTCCTTGGTAGTGAGCTTGATATTATCATAATCTCCCTCCACCATTGTCACTGGATGCGAAATTCGTTCTACCAAACTGGAATCATCGGTACCAATAAAGTGTTCCTTCTCGGCATGTTCATAGGCCTTAAAAAGAATAGAAAAACGAAAAGCTTGTGGGGTTTGAACAGCCCACAAGCTGGATCTTTCGACAGTTGCCATTACCACATGATTCCCTACTGTTTTCATGGTATCCTTTGCTGGCACTCCAATGATTGCTGCACCTGTTTCTTGTGCTGTATCTAGTAATCGGTGGATATGTTCCTTAAGAATAAAAGGACGAGCGGCATCATGAACAAGAATAATTCCATCGTTCTTTATTGTTTTCAATGCGTTATAAATGCTATCCTGACGTTCTTTTCCACCTGGAACTAAATCCATCACCTTCTTCACCTTATACTTATTTAATAAGTATTTAAACTCCTCAGTATCGAGTGGATTTACAGCTAAAATAATTCCCTGACACAACTGATCTTCCTCGAAGACCCTTAAGGTATGGATTAATAAAGGTATATTATTAAGTTCTAACAGAAGCTTGTTTTTCCCTGCACCCATTCTCTTCCCTTGACCAGCGGCCGGAATAATGACTTGATAAGCCATAATAAAACTCCATTCTATTCTTTCTGTCTTGTGTCTGTCCAGCTAAAGTGCCTTTTCCAATAATTTTGGCTTTGCAAAAATCATTCTTCCAGCAGAGGTTTGAAGAACACTTGTTACGAGAACATCAATTCTTTTTCCGATATATTCTCTTCCTTCTTCAACCACAATCATCGTTCCATCGTCAAGATATGCTACACCTTGATGATATTCTTTACCATCCTTAATTACCTGTACAGATAACTCTTCCCCAGGCAGTACTACGGGTTTTACGGCATTGGCTAAATCATTAATATTCAATACAGAAACACTCTGTAATTCACACACTTTATTGAGATTAAAGTCATTTGTAACAAGCATTCCATTTGTTATCTTCGCTAGTTTCACAAGCTTGCTGTCCACTTCTTGAATTTCATCAAAATCGCCTTCATAAATCTCTACTTTTATTGCTAATTCCTTTTGAATTCGATTTAGAATATCCAAGCCTCGTCTCCCGCGGTTCCGCTTTAAGACATCGGATGAATCAGCAATATGCTGTAATTCCTCGAGTACAAAGCGGGGAATTACAATTGTGCCTTCAAGGAAGCCTGTTTGACAAATGTCAGCGACACGACCGTCAATAATAACGCTTGTATCTAGGATCTTTAATGATTGTCCCTCTGACTTTTCAGCGTCCTCTTCTCCGGATTTCTTCTTTCCACGGCTTCCAAAAAGATTTAACAACTCATCTCTTTTCTTAAATCCTACCTGAAAGCCCAGGTATCCAAATAATAATGTCAGCAAAATAGGAGCGACAGCATTAAGAATAGGTACTTGAACGGCATTTAGAGCAAAGCCGATTAAAAAGGCGACTAATAAGCCAAAGATTAAGCCTAAACTGCCAAAAATCACGTCTGTTACTGGGATTTTTACCAGTGAGTCTTCTGCCCATTTAATAAACTCTAGTACATAATCTACTGCCCAAAAAGTAATAAGATAAAAAATAATAGCACCTATAATAGCCGTTGCATATGAGTTACTGATTATTGGAATGTCATCAAAATTTATTACTTTTAGTAATTGTGGAATTAGCAATATTCCAAGCGTACCTCCAGTTATAAGAAAGCATGCTTGAACAATACGTTTTAACATTCCTTCACCTCCTCTACTCATTATAAACATATTCCCAAAAATGAAACCTTCGTTTATTGATTATTTTAGTCAAAGTGCGAATTTTAAAACATGAAAGTTAACTTTATATAGTAAAATATATTTTTCTCTTCATAGGGTAGCACTGGAAAAAACCTCTGTCAAACAAACGTAAACTTGCTCCTTACACCTAATAGAATTCTATAAATGCCGCTCTGTATATAATCTCTCTTTAATTAATCTCAAGCCTTCCCTGATTTTCTTTGCACGAATTTCACCAATTCCCTCAACATCATCTAATTCTTCAACAGAGGCTGAAATAATTTTTGAAAAAGCACCAAAACTCGTAATAATGTTTTCAATGATTACAATTGGAAGACGAGGAATTTTATTTAGAATACGATATCCCCGAGGATGTTTATTTTCATCAAGTGGAATATATCCTTGGTACCCCATTAGTTTCAGTATTGCGATATCATCTAGTGTCCCATTGCTAGTTAACACCTGCATTCGTTTGAGAACATCTCTCGACTTGACCTCTCTATCAATGGCATAGTCCTTAATAATCAGGGCGGTTTCCTCTTCTAGATCTGTCAATATTTCATTCATTTGCAAGCGGATAAGCCTGCCTTCCGTGCCCAATTCGTTTAAATAAGTTATAAGCTCATTTTTAATTTTTAGCACCATTTCAAATCGGTGGAGAACGAGTAAGAAATCGTTATATGTAACCGATTCTTCGAATTCCAAAATACTTAACCCGGCAATACTTCGCTCAAGGACGACCTTATACTTTTCCAGCATTTGAATCGCTTGATTTGCCTTGGTTAATATCACAGAAATATCTTTAAGGGCATAACGGAAGTTCCCTTGATATAAGGTTATGACGTTTCTTCTTTGAGATATAGCAATGACAAGGGCCTTTGTTTGCCTGGCCACTCGTTCAGCTGTACGGTGGCGCATACCTGTTTCCGATGCCGATATATCAGAATCAGGAACAAGCTGGGCATTCGCAATAAGAATGGTATTCCCTAAATCGTTTAGGATAATCGCACCATCCATTTTTGCTAACTCATATAGATAACTTGGTGAAAAAGGACAATTAATTTGAAATCCGCCATCAACAATACTTTTAACCTTATCATTGTAACCAACAACAATAAGCCCGCCAGTATTTGCTCTTAATACATTATCAATTCCTTCACGAATAGGTGTACCTGGGGCAATAAACTGTAGAACCTCACTTACAGTTTGTTCACCCAGCTTTTTATTTTCCATGCTCTACACCCCTAACACTGCTTTTAAAGCTTCTGCTACAGTCGAAACGCCGATTAACTCTACACCTTTTGGACCTTGCCAGCCGCTCAAATTATTTGCGGGTAAAATAACCCGTTCGAACCCTAACTTTGCAGCTTCCTGAACACGCTGTTCAATCCTGGAGACCCTTCGCACTTCTCCTGTTAACCCAACCTCGCCTATAATACAATCCGTGGCACGTGTAGGTTTATCACGGAAGCTTGAGGCAATACTTACAACAATCGCTAAATCGATGGCTGGTTCATCTAATTTAACGCCCCCAGCGACCTTTAAATACGCATCTTGATTCTGAAGCAGCATTCCCATCCGCTTCTCTAATACTGCCATTAATAATGGAACACGGTTATGGTCAATACCTGTTGCCATTCTTCTTGGGTTTCCAAAACTTGTTGGAGAAATTAAAGCCTGGATTTCGACAAGTACAGGACGTGTACCCTCCATTGAAGCAACCACAGTGGAACCGGCCGCGCCTTGTGACCTCTCTTCAAGGAAAATTTCTGAAGGATTTGCAACCTCATCAAGTCCAAATTCTTTCATTTCAAAAATACCCATTTCATTTGTTGATCCAAAGCGGTTCTTTACTGCACGTAAAATTCGATAAGTATGGTGCCTCTCGCCCTCAAAGTAGAGAACAGTATCTACCATGTGCTCGAGCAGCCTTGGTCCAGCTATGGAACCTTCTTTTGTTACATGACCAACAATAAAAATAGCAATTCCTTTCGTTTTCCCAATCCTCATTAATTCAGATGTACATTCACGAACTTGTGAAACGCTCCCTGGTGCAGATGTTACTTCCGGATGAAAAACAGTTTGAATCGAATCAATAATAACAAAACTTGGGTTTGTATTTTCAATGGTCCGATTTATTTCGTCTAAATTGGTCTCAGCATACACGAGGAGATTTTCAGATTTAATTCCTAGTCTTTCTGCTCGAAGCTTGGTTTGCCTCAGCGATTCCTCGCCGGATATGTATAAGACCTGATTCCCTTTATTCGCAAGCTGAGAGGATACCTGTAAAAGGAGAGTCGATTTACCGATACCAGGGTCACCACCGATTAGAACCAGTGATCCTTTAACTACTCCACCGCCTAAAACTCGATTAAGCTCATTTAAATCGGTAAGAATCCTCGGTTCCGACAATGATTCAATGGCTGTAATTGGTGTTGGTTTCGACGCTAGTGTGGATACTCCCTGAGAATGAGCAAAGGCGCCCCTTCTATTTCCACCCGTCACCTCAACTTCTTCCACCATCTTGTTCCACTCGCCGCAGCCAGGGCATTTTCCTAACCATTTAGGAGATTCATACCCACACTCCTGACACATGAACTTCGTTTTTCGTTTGACCATATCAATCTACTCCTGACTCTAAATAGAAAAAGAGGTACACGGTCGAGACTTATAACGTGTACCCCTTTTAGTTGTTCTAAAACTTAATGGATCTGGTTATTTAGTTAGAGGCGTTTTTTCTGCCGTTTTAACTAAGAATTCACCATTATCAACATCAATTATAACATGCTGCCCTGTTAATACTGTGCCTTTTAACAGTTCTTCAGAGAGGCGGTCTTCAATATGCTTTTGAATTGCTCTGCGTAATGGACGTGCACCGTATTCTGGGTCGTAACCCTCGATAGATATCTTATCCTTAGCTGCTTCGGTTAACTCTAAAGAAATATGCTGCTCTTTTAGTCGTTTTACAAGCTGATCAGATAATAGAGTAACAATTTCTCCAAGATGCTTTTTCTCTAAAGCATGGAAGACAATGATTTCATCAATACGGTTTAAGAATTCAGGACGGAAGGCCTTTTTCAATTCTTCCATAACCTTACCCTTCATATCCTTATAATCCTGTTCTCCATCTTGAATATTAAAGCCGACATATTTGTTGCGTTTTAGGGCCTCTGCGCCAACGTTAGAAGTCATAATCAGAACAGTATTTCGGAAGTCAACCGTTCTTCCTTTTGAATCAGTTAAGCGGCCATCCTCTAAGACCTGCAGTAAAATATTAAACACGTCTGGATGTGCCTTTTCAATTTCATCAAGCAGGATAACGGAATATGGTTTTCTCCGTACTTTTTCCGTTAATTGACCGCCTTCTTCATAACCCACATATCCTGGAGGTGATCCAACCAAACGGGAAGTAGAATGCTTCTCCATGTATTCTGACATATCGATTCGAATCATGGCGTCTTCATCACCAAACATAGCTTCAGCAAGTGCTCGAGCCAATTCGGTTTTACCTACACCAGTAGGACCAAGGAATACAAAAGAGCCAATCGGACGTTTTGGATCCTTTAAGCCTGCTCTCGCACGACGGACAGCTTTTGAAACAGCCTTAACTGCTTCCTCTTGACCAATTACTCGTGAATGTAAGAGTTCCTCTAAGTTTAGCAGCTTAGCTGTTTCTGTCTGTGCCAGCTTGGAAACTGGTATTCCCGTCCAGCTTGAAACCACACTTGCAATATCCTCAACAGTCACTTCGCTGTTTTCTTTTCCTTGCTTTTCTTTCCACGTTTTCTTTGTTTCTTCAAGCTGCTCACGAAGACGCTGCTCTGTATCTCTTAGAGAGGCTGCTTTTTCAAATTCCTGGCTTTGGACGGCAGCATCCTTCTCTTTGCGTACTTCTTCTAACTTTACTTCTAATTCTTTTAAATTTGGAGGTGTCGTATATGAACGTAAGCGAACCTTTGATCCCGCTTCATCAATCAGATCAATTGCCTTATCTGGAAGGAACCGGTCAGAAATATAGCGGTCAGATAATTTTACCGCTGCTTCAATTGCCTCGTCTGTAATTGAAACGCGGTGATGGGCTTCATAACGATCACGAAGACCTTCTAGTATACGTACGGACTCATCAGCCGTTGGTTCGTCAACACGGATTGGCTGGAAGCGACGCTCTAATGCGGCATCCTTTTCAATATATTTGCGGTATTCGTCCAGTGTGGTTGCACCGATACATTGAAGCTCTCCACGTGCTAGTGAAGGTTTTAGGATGTTGGAAGCGTCAATCGCTCCTTCTGCTCCTCCGGCACCAATTAACGTGTGTAATTCATCAATAAAGAGAATGATGTTACCTGCCTGGCGGATTTCGTCCATTACCTTCTTCAAACGGTCCTCAAATTCACCGCGATATTTGGTTCCAGCTACTACGGTTCCCATATCCAGCGTCATAACCCGCTTATCACGAAGAATTTCCGGTACTTCATTATTTACAATTTGCTGTGCAAGGCCTTCAGCGATAGCGGTTTTACCTACGCCTGGTTCGCCGATTAACACAGGGTTATTTTTTGTACGGCGGCTTAATACTTCAATTACCCGTTGAATCTCCTTGCTTCTTCCGATAACAGGGTCCAAACTTCCTTCTCTAGCAATTGCTGTTAAATCCCTAGCAAGGCTGTCAAGGGTTGGAGTATTAGCACTTACTGATGCCCCTCCCTGATGACCGCCCGATTCATTACTGCCTAGTAATTGCAGTACTTGTTGACGCGCTTTATTTAGGCTTACTCCCAGATTATTAAGGACTCTTGCAGCAACACCTTCACCTTCACGGATTAAACCAAGTAGAATATGCTCTGTTCCAACATAGGAATGTCCTAATTTTCGAGCTTCATCCATTGATAATTCGATTACCTTTTTAGCCCTTGGTGTATAGTGAATCGTTTGGGATGCTTCCTGACCTTTCCCGATTAACGATTCCACTTCCTTTTGAATTTTTTCAGAACCTAATCCAAGTCCATAAAGTGCTTTTGCGGCGATGCCTTCTCCCTCACGGACTAAACCTAATAAAATATGCTCAGTTCCAATATTGTTGTGTCCAAGTCTAATTGCTTCCTCTTGTGCTAAAGCTAAAACCTTTTGAGCTCTCTCAGTAAAACGGCCAAACATCATATTCCATTCCTCCTCACCTTTTATCTGACTCCATTTTTATTCGTTCTCGAATTAATGCTGCTCGTCTTATATCTCTTTCATTTGCTCTTAAATGCCCGCCTGCGTACTGCTGCAAGAATCCAGGCTGTGTTAAAATCATCAATTCATTTAATATATTCTTAGGCAAATGATCAATGTATCCCATATCAATTCCTAGTCGAACATCAGATAGGCATTTTGCAGCCTCTTTTGTTTCAATAATCCTACAGTTGGATAATACACCATAAGAACGAAACACTCTGTCTTCTAATTGTATGTTTGAAGTTTTGCGTAATGCTTCACGAGCGGACCTTTCTTGTGAAATTAACTGACTCACTACACCTTTCAGGTCACGGCAAATGTCTTCTTCGGATTTACCCAAAGTTATTTGATTGGAGATTTGAAATATATTTCCAAGCGCTTCACTCCCCTCACCGTAGATCCCTCTTACAACTAAACCCAGTTGATTTATTGCCGGAATAATACGATTGATTTGCTGTGTTAACATCAATCCTGGTAAGTGCATCATGACTGAAGCACGAAGTCCGGTTCCTACGTTTGTAGGGCAGCTTGTTAGATATCCATGCTTCTCATCGAACCCAAAGTGAATGTGGCTTTCCAGCCAATCATCTACTTCATTCGCAGCCTCCAATGCCTCCGTTAGTTGCAGCCCAGGAAATAAACACTGAATGCGAATGTGATCCTCTTCATTAATCATAATACTAACTTCTTCATTTTCGGTTAATAGAACCGCTCCATAAGGTGAGTCTTCTGCTAAATTAGGACTAATCAAATGCTTTTCTACCAAAACCCTTTTTTGGAGAGGCTGTATGTCATCGATCTTCAGAAGCTCCATTTGCCCAAACTTTGTAAAGTTAGATTCACTCAGGATTTCTTCCATTTTCAAAATAATCGATTGTGCTTCTTCATGCGAAAATAATGTTGGAAATTTATAGTTCTCAAAGTTTCGGGCTAAACGGATTCGGGAACTAAGGACTATATCTGAATCAGGTCCCTCCTCGCTCATCCACGAGCTGACTGCTTGATTGATAAAACGTTCAAGCGACACGTTATTCCCCTCCCTTACTTCTGCCAGGTAATTCTTTCTCGATTGTACGGATTTCATCTCGAATCATAGCAGCTTTTTCAAATTCCTCTTGTTGAATTAACTCTTTTAGTTCACTTTTAAGATTTTCAACCTGCTTTTTGAGGTGAATTCCTCCGCCAATTCGCTTTGGTATTTTTCCGCTATGGGACCAATTTCCGCTGTGAAGTCTCCTTAAGACGGGTGGAAGCTGCTCTTTAAAAGTTTCATAGCAATCGGCACATCCGAAACGTCCGACTTTAATAAATTGCGGAAATGTCATTGAACATTTATTACATTGAAGTACTTCTTCTTGATGAAACGTATTTTGATTTTGTTTTTGAACAGTAGGATCAATATTTAATAGACCCGCTAATAGGTTATTAAAAGTAAAGCCTGATCCTCCATTAATCATAAACATCTCGCCCTTCTCTTGGGCACATTTTTCACAAAGGTTTACCTCGGTTTTTTCACCGTTGATGATTTTTGTAAAATGGAGTGCAGCAGGCCTTTGATTACATTCCTGGCAAATCATTTTTATTTCACCTCTCTAGCTGGTATAGATTATTTATATTTCAATGATGTTAACATCGCTTTCAACATTCTTGCACGTAATTCGTCTCGGAATGGAAGATCAATATAAAGGACTGAACGGTCAATTACACTTAACATTATTTTTGCCTCTCGTTTTGTAATTATCTCCTCATGGACCAGTCTGTAAATAACATCTTCTGCCGTAGCTTGTGCGATACGATTTTCAATGAGCGACAACAAATGGTCAATTAAGTCGGCTAAATCATGGGACTGAACCTTCATGATTCGGATATACCCGCCTCCCCCGCGTTTACTCTCTACGATATACCCTCGTTCAATGGTAAAGCGCGTATTAATGACATAATTTATTTGTGATGGTACACATTGAAATTTATCTGCTATCTCGCTTCTCTTGATTTCAACGTGTTCCTTTTCACTCATTTCTAATACTTGTTTTAAATACTTTTCAATAATATCGGAGATGTTTCTCATCTTCCCACCTCCTTCTTCTGACTTTGACTATATTTGACATTAATTATACTGAAAATTTTATGTAGTTGCAAACAACATGCTACTAATGATTTTCTCCATATTTCGCAGGTGTGAAACCTGTATTGGTTTATAAATTTGTTTTTAGGTAGTTAGTAATGGTAGATAAGCTTTGTGAGGTTTTGATTCCCTTTATCCTAGGAAAATCAAGTTTGAGGTAGTCAATAGGAGGGTTTGGTTCCCTCCTTCCTTTAAAAATTTAGTTTAAAGGCAACAAAAAGAGATTTTAGTTCCTTCTATCGGGTAAAAGCTCAAGGGATTCAAAATTTATTCTACTATCCTGTAATTTTCGAACAATACAAAAAAACACAACCCTAATCAGGTTGTGCTTTTTGTGCCTGGCAACGTCCTACTCTCACAGGGACAAAGTCCCAACTACCATCGGCGCTGAGAAGCTTAACTTCCGTGTTCGGTATGGGAACGGGTGTGACCTTCTCGCCTTAATTACCAGACTATTTTATTGAGGTATCATTCCCTCAAAACTAGATAATCAGAAGAAGTTTGTAAAACGAGTTCGCTTTTAAAAATTGGTTAAGTCCTCGAACGATTAGTATCAGTCAGCTCCACATGTTACCACGCTTCCACCTCTGACCTATCAACCTGATCATCTTTCAGGGTTCTTACTAGCTTGACGCTATGGGAAATCTCATCTTGAGGGGGGCTTCATGCTTAGATGCTTTCAGCACTTATCCCGTCCGCACATAGCTACCCAGCGATGCCTTTGGCAAGACAACTGGTACACCAGCGGTGCGTCCATCCCGGTCCTCTCGTACTAAGGACAGCTCCTCTCAAATTTCCTGCGCCCACGACGGATAGGGACCGAACTGTCTCACGACGTTCTGAACCCAGCTCGCGTACCGCTTTAATGGGCGAACAGCCCAACCCT
>NZ_JBDFLL010000002.1:262500-265000 GCF_047237705.1 Neobacillus canaveralius
GATTATTTTGCTTTGCAAAAAATCTTGGTTATTTTCTAACGAAAATAACTTGGTGCGGGTGAAGGGAGTCGAACCCCCACGCCTTGCGGCGCCAGATCCTAAGTCTGGTGCGTCTGCCAATTCCGCCACACCCGCATATTAAAATGGAAAGTTATTCTCACTTTCGTGAAAAAACTTTGGTTATTTTCTAACGAAAATAACTTGGTGAGCCATGAAGGACTCGAACCTTCGACCCTCTGATTAAAAGTCAGATGCTCTACCAACTGAGCTAATGGCTCGAATAAGGAAAATTTCCTAAACTTATATTGACATCGTAAGATGTCACAGCCTCAGAAAGAAGCATGGTGCCGGCGAGAGGACTTGAACCCCCAACCTACTGATTACAAGTCAGTTGCTCTACCAATTGAGCTACCCCGGCACATGAGGAATGTAATTTGTTTCACTATCGTGAAAAAATATGGAAAGTTACTTTCACTATCGTGAAAAAACTATGGTGGAGGATGACGGGATCGAACCGCCGACCCTCTGCTTGTAAGGCAGATGCTCTCCCAGCTGAGCTAATCCTCCATATAATACAGCCTGGCAACGTCCTACTCTCACAGGGACAAAGTCCCAACTACCATCGGCGCTGAGAAGCTTAACTTCCGTGTTCGGTATGGGAACGGGTGTGACCTTCTCGCCTTAATTACCAGACTATTTAATTGAGGTATCATTCCCTCAAAACTAGATAATCAGAAGAAGTTTGTAAAACGAGTTCGCTTTTAAAAATTGGTTAAGTCCTCGAACGATTAGTATCAGTCAGCTCCACATGTTACCACGCTTCCACCTCTGACCTATCAACCTGATCATCTTTCAGGGTTCTTACTAGCTTGACGCTATGGGAAATCTCATCTTGAGGGGGGCTTCATGCTTAGATGCTTTCAGCACTTATCCCGTCCGCACATAGCTACCCAGCGATGCCTTTGGCAAGACAACTGGTACACCAGCGGTGCGTCCATCCCGGTCCTCTCGTACTAAGGACAGCTCCTCTCAAATTTCCTGCGCCCACGACGGATAGGGACCGAACTGTCTCACGACGTTCTGAACCCAGCTCGCGTACCGCTTTAATGGGCGAACAGCCCAACCCTTGGGACCGACTACAGCCCCAGGATGCGATGAGCCGACATCGAGGTGCCAAACCTCCCCGTCGATGTGGACTCTTGGGGGAGATAAGCCTGTTATCCCCGGGGTAGCTTTTATCCGTTGAGCGATGGCCCTTCCATGCGGAACCACCGGATCACTAAGCCCGACTTTCGTCCCTGCTCGACTTGTAGGTCTCGCAGTCAAGCTCCCTTGTGCCTTTACACTCTGCGAATGATTTCCAACCATTCTGAGGGAACCTTTGGGCGCCTCCGTTACTCTTTAGGAGGCGACCGCCCCAGTCAAACTGCCCACCTGACACTGTCTCCCACCCCGATAAGGGGTGCGGGTTAGAATTTCAATACAGCCAGGGTAGTATCCCACCGACGCCTCCACCGAAGCTAGCGCTCCGGTTTCTCAGGCTCCTACCTATCCTGTACAAGCTGTACCAAAATTCAATATCAGGCTACAGTAAAGCTCCACGGGGTCTTTCCGTCCTGTCGCGGGTAACCTGCATCTTCACAGGTACTATAATTTCACCGAGTCTCTCGTTGAGACAGTGCCCAGATCGTTACGCCTTTCGTGCGGGTCGGAACTTACCCGACAAGGAATTTCGCTACCTTAGGACCGTTATAGTTACGGCCGCCGTTTACTGGGGCTTCGATTCAGAGCTTCGCTTGCGCTAACCCCTCCTCTTAACCTTCCAGCACCGGGCAGGCGTCAGCCCCTATACTTCGCCTTGCGGCTTCGCAGAGACCTGTGTTTTTGCTAAACAGTCGCCTGGGCCTATTCACTGCGGCTCTTCGAGGCTATTCACCTCAAAAAGCACCCCTTCTCCCGAAGTTACGGGGTCATTTTGCCGAGTTCCTTAACGAGAGTTCTCTCGCACACCTTAGGATTCTCTCCTCGCCTACCTGTGTCGGTTTGCGGTACGGGCACCTTTTATCTCGCTAGAGGCTTTTCTTGGCAGTGTGGAATCAGGAACTTCGGTACTATATTTCCCTCGCCATCACAGCTCAGCCTTCACGGTAAGCGGATTTTCCTACTTACCAGCCTAACTGCTTGGACGCGCATATCCAACAGCGCGCTTACCCTATCCTCCTGCGTCCCCCCATCACTCAAACGATAAAGAGGTGGTACAGGAATATCAACCTGTTGTCCATCGCCTACGCCTTTCGGCCTCGGCTTAGGTCCCGACTAACCCTGAGAGGACGAGCCTTCCTCAGGAAACCTTAGGCATACGGTGGACGGGATTCTCACCCGTCTTTCGCTACTCATACCGGCATTCTCACTTCTAAGCGCTCCACCAGTCCTTACGGTCTAGCTTCAACGCCCTTAGAACGCTCTCCTACCACTGACACCATATGGTGTCAATCCACAG